>NZ_FNLO01000032.1 GCF_900095735.1 Chitinasiproducens palmae
CAGATCACCGGGTTGCAGGCGCAGGTCGACAATCAGCGTCTGTTCCGAGTCTCGGCGCTCGGTAGTGGCAAGAGCGCAGAATTTGGGGCGGGCTTCAACGATGCGGTCACGGGCCAGTCGCTTGCCACGTCTAGTCGAAGCTGGATGCTCGCCACGGTCGACGCAGCGGGAGTGGTAAAAAGCTATGGGATCTATGACGTCTTCGGCACGGCTTCGCGCCGAACCGACTTCGTCAATGATCTCAACGCTTTGCCTCGCGGGGTGACGACGGTCGTCTGGACGTTCGATGAGCCGTCGAGCGGTATGACCGACGACATACGGACAGCGCTGGTGCGGCACGGCGCGACGCTTGCTGCGCTCAAGGCGATTGCCTATCGCTCGGCATATGTCCTTGTCGGCTTCCCGGATGCAGGGGAGGGTGGAGGAACCGAGAAGGTTTCGACCACCGGCGTCGTGTACACGTTCGCTGTCGTCAAGGGCAAGCCGCTTGCAAGTGGTGGCAGTGCGCCGGCCGTGGCGGCGATGGCGGCCGTCACGACCGAGACCGCGGCGCGGGCAGCGGCCGACAGTGCGCTGGGCACGCGAATCGACACCGTCTCGGCGAAAACCGATGCTGCGGCCGCCGCGGTGACGAGCGAGACGACGGCTCGCACGTCGGCCGATTCAGCCCTCGGTCAACGGGTTGACGGCGTGGTCTCGCGCGTGGGCACTGCGGAGGCGGCCATCCAGTCGAACGCGAGCGCGACGTCGACGCTCTCGGGAAAACTGGCTGCGTCTTACTCGCTTAAAACGCAGATCACGGCTGACGGCAAGCGGTATGCCGCCGGCTGGGCTTTGGGTGTCGAGGTGGACGCCGGCATCTCGCAATCACAGTTTCTCGTGATGGCAGATCGCTTTGCGGTGCTGTCGCCGGATGGCAAATCGACGGCCGTACCGTTTGCGATCGAGAGCGGGCAGATGATTGTGAACCGGGCGCTCATCAAGAACCTGGATGCAACCAACATCAATGTCGCGAACCTGTCGTC
>NZ_FNLO01000030.1 GCF_900095735.1 Chitinasiproducens palmae
TGATTGGTTGCATCGGGCATTGCAGCTCCTAGGTTGCGTTGTGAGGCACTTGCCTCGCGTTGAGGCCCCGCGCCTCGCTCGACGAATTCGCAGGGGTAGAAAATCGGTTCGGCCGGGGAACCGTCGGCGCTGCGGATGACAGCACCTGCATCGGCGCCTACCGGCACTAGAGAAATTTCGATCGGCTCCCAATCCATCGCGCGGTAGATCCAGTCGGTATTGCCTTCGGTGCCCGGCGGGATCATCTCGTAGCGGTACACACGGACGCCCACCGAGACATTGCGCAGAATCCTGTCGAGCACGTCTTGAAAATACGGCTCGACCTCGTCGCGCTTCGAGAAGCGCAGCGACGCCGTGCCGGTGCCCTTCGCCTGGTCCAGGTCCGCGCGGTCGACAACGCCGAGGACCGAGCCAAGTCCCCAGCTGCTATGGCAATTGAGCAGTGGCGCGGAACCGGACGCGAGGCGATCCATACGCACCGTGACGCCAACACCGCATCCCAATTCCTCGATGTACATGCGATCGCGCGCGGAGTCGTACCGGCGCACTTTTGCGCCCGTCGTCCAGGTGCATTCGACGCTGCGTTGGTCTGCGTCAACAGTTGAGACCGGCATAAGCCGCGTGACCATCTCCGCACTGCTTGCATCCGGTCGTCGCGCCGGCGCGTTGCTCGCTTGGGGCATTGCTGACCCTCCAAATGAAAAAGCCCGCTCGCGGCGGGCTTAGGTGTTGGTGGCAGGCGTTCGCCTGGTTGCTGTCCTTGTCTTCGGCGGCGGATCGGTGGCGATCTCGTCGTTCATCGTCTCGACGTCGTAGCCGAGCTGTCGCTGGCCCTCTTGTCGACTAATCAGCCCCGCGTCAATCAAGGCGATGAGCGCCTTGACTTCCTTTAGCGGATCGGTCATTTCGATACGCGGCGCGGTCCAGTCACGAGCGCATGCCGCTTTCCTGGTCAAACCGGCAACGTAGGCCACAGAGACGAACCGGTCGGCGACGCAGTTAAGGAAGAGTGGAATGAAGATCAACCACTGCTCCTGCTCAACGATCCGCTTGAACTCCATTTTCGCCAATCGCCCACTGGTGAAGTTAACCTGCGAGTAGTCGCCGGTGAATTGCTCATAGGTCAAGCCACAGGCGGCGGCAATCGCCCGCAGCTCGATGCGGCAATGCTCCTCGTAGCCGTTACCGGCCATCGGCGCGGC
>NZ_FNLO01000028.1 GCF_900095735.1 Chitinasiproducens palmae
GCGCAGGCTTCCAGCTTTTCTGCGCTCCAAGCGAGGGTGGGTAATCAAACGACGTGGCGCCTGGTGTCGAAAGGAGGCTCGGCCGGCGCGCAGGCGTCGCCCGGAATCTACAACGCTCTCACTGGGGCGATGGTTCTATCGCTCGGTCGTGGCTTCGCTGCGGCCACGGTCGACACCTCTGGAGTATTCAAGTCGTTGGGCGCTTTCGATACGTACTCAGGCTCGGCCGGGCGAGACGGCCTAGTCGCAGCATTGAGTGCGCTGGACAACACTGTCACCGTGATGGTCGTGACCGCGGACGAGCCAACCACCAATTTGGACACGACGTTGCGAGCAGCATTGATCCGATGCGGGGCGACGGATGTGATGTTGAGTCGCTTGCGCTATCGCGGCGCGTACTTGCTTGTCGGCATTCCAACTCTAGGGCCAGGCACTGAACGCATGGCCGGCGATATTCCCAACGACCCGGCCGCATGGGTCGAGTACCTGGTGGATATTGTCAACGGTCGGCCCAAAGCTGGGACCGGAAAGGATGTCGCGGCAGTAGTGCAAGCAAACGTAGCGACAGAGGCAGATGCACGGGCCAATGCTGATTCGGCACTCTCGTCGCGGTTGGACACCGTGTCGGCAAGCCTGGCAACGACGAGCGCTGCTGTCACCAGCGAGGCCACTGCTAGGTCGTCGGCCGACACGGCGTTGGGACAGCGTATCGACTCCGTGACGACGAAGGCCGACGCCACGGCAACTGCCGTCCAAACGGAAACAAAGGCGCGTGCCGACGGCGACACGGCGTTGGGTTCACGGCTAGATGCGGTGGTGGCCAGCTATGGTGCCGATGCAGCGAACATGTTTTCGAACCCGGTGCCGACAGTCGATGTATCCGGGTGGGCGGGAGGATCGGTCGAGCGCATTTCATCTGCCGATGCAAGCGTGCCGGCGGGTGCGCCGGCGCTCTGGGTCTTCAAGGGCTGGGGCGAGATCACCGGAACCGTGCCCAAGGCAGCCGCACCAGGGCAGATGTTTTACTTCGAGGCGTTCGCAGCATCAAACACTGACGACCAGAAGATCGGCATCGGTGCGCGATGGGGCTACTACAAGGACGGCTCGCTGCTGTCGTTGGGATTGATTTCGGCGACGCCGACGAAGGCGTGGACGCGGATCTCAGGATACGTAACGGCTCCGGGCAACACAGGAACGGCGCAGGCACGTGTGTCCATCACCAACGGCAGCGCGACTGCGCCTGTTTTCTTCACAAACTTTGTATGGCGACCGGCGGAGGCGGTTCTGCCAGTGCAAGCAGCGGTCACCAGCGAGGCGACAGCACGGGCCGACGCGGATAAGTCGCTCGGCACTCGCATCGATACGGTATCGGCCAGTCTGACAAGCGCTTCGGC
>NZ_FNLO01000027.1 GCF_900095735.1 Chitinasiproducens palmae
CATTGGAGAAGGCACTTAGGCAAATCCGGGTGCGGAATTCAAGGGTGTGGGACGAGCGGCCTTGTGCTGCGAAGCAATTGGAAGTGGTTCCAAGAAAAGCCTCTAAGCTTCAGTCTAACGAGACCGTACCGCAAACCGACACAGGTGGGCGAGATGAGTATTCTAAGGCGCTTGAGAGAACTCGGGAGAAGGAACTCGGCAAATTGGTACCGTAACTTCGGGATAAGGTACGCCCTGGTAGCTTGACTGGCCTGCGCCAGAAGGGCAAAAGGGTTGCAATAAACTGGTGGCTGCGACTGTTTAATAAAAACACAGCACTCTGCAAACACGAAAGTGGACGTATAGGGTGTGACGCCTGCCCGGTGCCGGAAGATTAAATGATGGGGTGCAAGCTCTTGATTGAAGTCCCGGTAAACGGCGGCCGTAACTATAACGGTCCTAAGGTAGCGAAATTCCTTGTCGGGTAAGTTCCGACCTGCACGAATGGCGTAACGATGGCCACACTGTCTCCTCCCGAGACTCAGCGAAGTTGAAGTGTTTGTGATGATGCAATCTACCCGCGGCTAGACGGAAAGACCCCATGAACCTTTACTGTAGCTTTGCATTGGATTGTGAACAAATCTGTGTAGGATAGGTGGGAGGCTTTGAAGCAGGGACGCTAGTTCTTGTGGAGCCATCCTTGAAATACCACCCTGGTTTGTTTGCGGTTCTAACCTGGGACCCTGAATCGGGTTCGGGAACAGTGCATGGTAGGCAGTTTGACTGGGGCGGTCTCCTCCCAAAGCGTAACGGAGGAGTACGAAGGTACGCTAGGTACGGTCGGAAATCGTGCTAATAGTGCAATGGCATAAGCGTGCTTAACTGCGAGACCGACAAGTCGAGCAGGTGCGAAAGCAGGTCATAGTGATCCGGTGGTTCTGTATGGAAGGGCCATCGCTCAACGGATAAAAGGTACTCTGGGGATAACAGGCTGATACCGCCCAAGAGTTCATATCGACGGCGGTGTTTGGCACCTCGATGTCGGCTCATCTCATCCTGGGGCTGTAGCCGGTCCCAAGGGTATGGCTGTTCGCCATTTAAAGAGGTACGTGAGCTGGGTTTAAAACGTCGTGAGACAGTTTGGTCCCTATCTGCCGTGGGCGTTGGATATTTGAAGGGGGCTGCTCCTAGTACGAGAGGACCGGAGTGGACGAACCTCTGGTGTACCGGTTGTCACGCCAGTGGCATCGCCGGGTAGCTATGTTCGGAAGAGATAACCGCTGAAAGCATCTAAGCGGGAAACTCGCCTTGAGATGAGATATCCCTGGGAACTCGATTCCCCTGAAGGGTCGTTCAAGACCAGGACGTTGATAGGCTGGGTGTGGAAGCGCAGTAATGCGTTAAGCTAACCAGTACTAATTGCCCGTGAGGCTTGATCCTATAACCAGTGCGTTTGCGC
>NZ_FNLO01000026.1 GCF_900095735.1 Chitinasiproducens palmae
GCGGGCGAGGTGCGCACGCTGGCGCAGCGCTCGGCAACGGCGGCCAAGGAAATCAAGGGGCTGATCGGCGAGTCGGGACAGCGCATCGAAGCGGGTCAGGCGCTGGTCGAGCGCGCGGGCCAGACGATGCAGGAGATTGTGCAGGCCGTGGCGCGGGTCACCGACATCATGGGCGAGATTTCCGCGGCGTCCGAGGAGCAGTCCGGCGGCATCGAGCAGGTGAATCGCGCGATCACGCAGATGGACGAAGTCACCCAGCAGAACGCGGCGTTGGTAGAGGAAGCCGCCGCTGCGGCGGCGTCGCTGGAAGCTCAGGCCGATGCGCTCGCCGCGGCGATGGCGGTGTTTCTGATCGAAGGCCGGCAGGCCCAACTCGAGGTGCAAGCCGGTCCGCGTCACAGCGAAACGGCCGACACGCCAGCCGGTGCATGGCTGCCATCGTCCATGGCAGTGGCTTGAGCGCGCTGCGCGGTTGGATCGCGGTCGGTTCGCCGTAATGGCGCCGTGGCCCGGCCGCCGAGGCATTGGCAGCAGGCTTCAACAAGACACGCGCGCGTTGCGGGTTGCAGTCGCGCGGGTGAGTGGTTCCGGGGGTGCGGTCAGCGCGTGGCTCGGCAAGAAGCGGAGCGCGGCCGCCAAGGGGTTCAACGCAAGGGGAATGAAGAAATGAAGCACATGACGATCCGCAGTGCGTTGCGGTGGGTGGTCGGCGTGATGGTCACGCTGGCCCTCGTAATGGCTGCCGTCGCGTTCACCGGGCTGCATGCGAGCAACGACTCGTTACGCACGCTCAACGAGGAGGACAAGCGGGCCGAGAGTGCGCTGTCCGATTCCTATGCCAGCCTCTTGCGTGCGCGCCTGCAGATGGAAGGCGCACGCTCCGCTTACGAGGGCGGCGACTTCGATAGTGGCAAGACGCGTCTCGGCAAGGCCAGCGAGATGATCACGCAGAGCGATGCGCGCTGGCAGGACTATCTGAAAGTGCCGCGCGATGCGAAGGAAACGCCGCTCGCGAACACGTTGATTGCGCGCCGCAACGAGTTGATGGAAAAAGGCATGCGTCCATTGGTCGAGGCGCTCGACAAGATGGATCTGACCCAGTATCGCGACATCACGGGCCGGCAAATCGACTCGCTCGCCGGCGCGGTCAGCGACGCGTCGAGCGCGGTGATGGGCTACCGCAAGACGCGCGCCGATGCGCTGGTCGCCAACGCCACGCGCAACTTCCGCATCGCGGTAGGCGTGCTTGGCGGAGGCGTGCTGCTGGCGCTGTTGCTTGGGCTTGGCGCAGGCGTTGCGCTCAAGCGTCTGGTATTGACGCCGCTGGAGGAACTGATCGCACGGATGCGGCGCATCGCCGGCGGCGACCTGTCGGACCCGATCGTCAAGAGTGCGGGACGGCAAAACGAGATCGGCCGCATTCGCAGCGTGCTCGGTGAGATGCAGGGCAACCTGGCCGGCCTGGTCGGCGGCGTGCGGCAAGGGGTGTACGCGATGGCCGGCGCGTCGCGCGAGATCGCGGCGGGCAACACGGATCTGTCGTCGCGCACCGAGCAGCAAGCCGCGTCGCTGCAGGAGACGGCATCGAGCATGG
>NZ_FNLO01000008.1 GCF_900095735.1 Chitinasiproducens palmae
AAGGTGCCCAGGGCGATCATCAACGAGACCGTCTCGTTGCCCGACGGGAAGAACAGCTTGGAGATGGTCGCGGCGAAGAAGCCGTAGACGACCAGGTCGAACCACTCGAGCGCATTGCCGATCGAGGCTGCCACGACCACGCGCCACGTCGGCGTCGTCGCGCCCACGGCGCCGGCTTGTTGGGAGGAAACGTTCATGACACCGCTCGCAGGAAGGTAGTGACGCGCTGCCGGCGCACCGACTGCGCCGGGCTCGCGCTCCGGAAGAAAAGATCACTCAAACGAACATCGCGGCAACGCGGCCGCGCCGGAACCGGGCGTGCGATGGACGGCGCCGCGCGAGCGGCCGGCGCCGGTGCCTGCCTGGGTCCGTCGGTCCTGCCGTGGGTCCCGTCGTGGGTGCCGCCGGGGGTGCCGCCGGGGGTGCCGCATCAACGGCCCTTCGTCAGCGACCGTCTGGCCTCAGTCACGCACCGCGAGGCTGTCGACGAAGCGCCCGAGGAAACGGTCGCACTCGGCCATCTGCTCGAGCGAAACGAACTCGTTCGGGCGGTGCGCCTGTTCGATGTTGCCTGGTCCGCAAATGATCGACGGAATGCCTGCCTGCTGGAACTGTCCGCCTTCCGTGCCGTATGCGACCTTGCGAACGTCGGTGTCCCGCGTGAGCGCACGCACCAGTTGCGTCACCGCCGCTTCTTCCGATGCGTCGAGCGACGGCGCCGCGGCAATCTTCGACAACTCGACCGCACCGATCGCGTGCTCGCGCCGCATGCGCGGCAGCAGGTCGCCGTCGATGTATTCGCGGATGCGCGTCAGTACCGCTTCCGGGTCGACACCCGGCAGATTGCGGTATTCGAACTGGAATTCGCAATCGGCCGGCACGGTGTTGAGCGCATTGCCGCCCTTGATCGTGCTGGTCTGCGCGGTCGTGAACGGCACGTCGAACGCGTGGTCGTACGGCCCGTTGGCACGGAACTCGTCGGCGATGTCGCGGATGAAGGTGATCAGCCGTGCCGCGTATTCGATCGCGTTGAGGCCCTGCGGCGTCAGCGACGAATGCGCGGCCTGCCCGCGGATGCAGCAGCGGAATGCGTTGATGCCCTTGTGCGCGACGATCACCCGCATGCTGGTCGGCTCGCCGACGATGCAACCGCTCGGCCGGATGCCGCGCGCGGCCAGATCGGCAAGCATCACCGGCGCGCCGACGCAACCGATTTCCTCGTCGTACGAAAACGCGAAGTGCACCGGCTTCGACAGGCGGGTCGACATGATCTGCGGCAGCGCGGTGAGCGCGCTGCCGATGAAGCCTTTCATGTCGCAGGTGCCGCGGCCATAGAGCTTGCCGTCGCGCACTTCGGGCGCGAACGGATCGGAGTCCCATTTCTGCCCATCGACGGGCACCACGTCGGTATGCCCGGACAGCACGATGCCGCCCTGCGTGCCGCCGCCGGCGTCGGGAACCGTGGCGAACAGGTTGGCCTTGCGGCGGTCAGCGTCGTAGCTGAGGATGGATTCGATGCCCGCGCCGGCCAGATGGTCGCGCACCGTCTCGATCAGGCCGAGGTTGGATTCGCGGCTGGTCGTGTCGAAACTGACCAGTTTGCGGGTCCAATCGAGAGAGGCCGGCTCAGCGGCGGCGGGCGCAGCGCTGGCGGGGGACAGTTGGTCGTCGAACATTTCGGTATCTCATAAGAAAACTCATCAAGCATAGCCTCAATCGGTCCCAAAAAAAACGGCACTTTCCCGGCTGTTCCGGTTGCCGTCCGCCGCGCGGTCGGTGCCGCCTTGGCCCGCGCGCGTCGCCGCGTTGCGCGGCCGCCTGAATGCCATTCCCCGCGTTCGCGGCCGTGCCACCCTACCCGCTGTGACCGGTGCGCGGGCGCCGCCACGGCACCAGCACGCGGGCGGGCGGGCGGGCGGCATTGCGCCGCGGCCCACGAACCGCGCTTCTGGCATCATCGCGGCTATCCAGCACCGGTTGGCGGCGTCCCGCGCCGTCGGCCGCGCCTCCATCCCTCCCTCAACGCCGGCCAGCCCGCCCGCCGCCCGCCATGAACGACCGCATCCTCACCTGCCTCGGCGCCCTCAACATGTTCATCGCGGTCGGTGCCGGCGCATTCGGCGCACATGGACTGAAGCAGCGGCTGTCCGCCGACATGCTGGCAGTGTGGCAGACAGGCGTGACCTACCATCTGATTCACGGTCTGGGCCTGCTGCTGATCGCCTCGCTGGCGCCACGCCTTGCCGCCGCACGCGTGGCGTGGAGCGGCTCGCTGATGCAGGCCGGCATCGTGCTGTTCAGCGGCAGCCTCTATCTGCTTGCGCTCCTGGGCGCGCGTCCGCTGGGCATCGTCACGCCCATTGGCGGCGTGCTGTTGCTTGCGTCGTGGGCGGTGCTCGCGTGGAGCGCATTGCGCTGACGGCGGCGCCCTGCCAGGGCGCGCCACCCAAGCGCGTCAAGCAAGCGCGTCAAGCAAGCGCGTCATCCGAGCACGCCGTCCGGGCACGCCGTCCGGGCACGGCATACGGACAAGGGCCCGTGCCGCCCGCTGCTCCTGTTCGATTCGGCTCGGCCACCGCTGACCGCAGTCGCGCCGCCGCGCGCGGCTTGCACCGTACTGCCGCGCGCTTTCGTCCCGTTTGTCGTCGCCGATCACGCTTCGCGACGCCGGCCGCCGGGCTTACCGCTGCTTACAAAACGTCACAGCGGCGCGTCCGTCGCTTTCCGATACTGATCTCCAACAGCCGCAGCACTGCGGCCGGCTCGAGGAGATCGAATATGGACGCACAAAATCAAAGCCATCTTCCAGCGACGGTCGTTGCCGCCCCTGCAACGCGTCTTCATCCGCTGCTCGCGGGCGCAGCCATCGCAGTCACGCTCGCCAGCGTGGTCGGCGCCGCCGCCATGCTCGGCTGGCTGCCGAACAGCCGCGCCACCGAAGGCGCAAGCGCCGCCACGCCAGCGCAGGTCACCGTCGTGCAGCCGGTGGTGCAGCCGGCCGTCCAGCCGCCGGCGACGCGCACGGTGACGGTCAAGCGGTACGTCGACGTACCGCGCCAGCGCTACGAAAGCGCGCCGACCTATGCCGCGCCAACGCAGACGGCCTACCAGCCGAGCTACCAGCCCGCGCACCAGCCGACCACAGGTGTCGGCGCGGTCGGTGGCGCGGTGGTCGGCGGCCTGCTCGGCAATCAGATCGGTCACGGGCGTGGCCGCACGCTTGCCACCGTGGCCGGCGCGCTGGGAGGCGGTCTGCTCGGCAACACGGTGGAATCGCGCGTCCGCAACAGCAACAGCTACTGACCCGTCCGAAGACGCGGATGGCGCCGGCCCGTCGTCGGCGCGGTCCTGACCAGGGGCTGGCGAGCAGGCGGTCTTCGGCGATAATCGCCCGATGGACCTCGAACGCATGCTCTTTTCCCAGGGTTTCGGGTCGCGGCGGGAATGTCGCGCGCTGATCGCCCGGGGCGCCGTGAGCCTCGCCGGCTACCCCACCGATGATCCCGCGACGACCGTGCCGGATGGCGCGATCGACTTCACCGTCGACGGCGTTGCCTGGCGTTATCGTGAAAAAGTGTATCTGGCGATGCACAAGCCGCCCGGCTTCGAGTGCTCCCACGATCCGCAGCATCATCGCAGCGTCTTCGAATTGCTCCCATGGCCATTGCGGCAACGCGGCGTGCAGTGCGTCGGCCGGCTCGACCAGGACACCACCGGCCTGCTGCTGTTCTCCGACGACGGTGCCTTCGTCCATCAATTGACCGCACCGAAGCGCAAAGTACCAAAGTGTTATCGGGCGACGCTCAAGCACGCGGTCAACGACGCGCTGCTCGATGCGCTCGGCGCCGGCGTGGTGCTGCGCGATGCGCCCGAACCGATGGCCGCCCTGGCCGTGCATCGTGTCGGCGACGCCGAGATCGAGCTGGAAATCGCCGAGGGCAAGTATCACCAGGTGAAGCGGATGGTGGCGGCCGCGGGCAACCGGGTGGTGGGCCTGCATCGCGTGGCGATCGGCGGCTTGACCTTGCCTTCCGATCTGCTCGAAGGCACCTGGCGCTACCTCGACGACGCCGAACGGGCCGCGCTGCGTGCGAAGAACGCGCCGACCGTCGGGTACGTCAACGCATAGCCGAACTCGCGCCGCAGGCGCCCGTTGTCGAGCCGGCGCGATTCCAGCATGAACGACAGCAGCGCGGGATCGAGGTTCTCGCGGGCTTGCGCCAGGCTCACGCGCGGTGGCGGCGCGAGGCCCGCGTGCGCCGCCACGAGTTCGAAGTAATCGCCCATCTTCAACGCGCTGTCATCGCTCGCGTGCACGATACGCTGCGGCCGGCCTCGCCGGAGCGCGCGCACGACGATGGCCGCCAGATCGTCCGCGTGGATGTGGTTGGTGAACACGTCGTCCTCGCCACGCAGCGCCGGCGTGCCGCGCTGCAGGCGCGCGACTGGCAGACGCGTCTCGTCGTAGATGCCGGGCACCCGCAGCACGCTGACCGACAGGTCCGCCGCCGTGCCCGCCGCGGCGCGCAGCAGCCGCTCCGCGGCGACGCGGCGCCGGGCACGGGCGGTGGCCGGCGCCACGCGCGCGGTTTCGTCGGTGCGGGCGCCGCGTCGGTCGCCGTAGACACCGGAGGTACTGGCATAGACGAGGCGGCGGGTACGCTCGGGTACAATGGGCCGCCTCGTGCCGCCGGACACACCGGGCACGCCGGCGGGCCGCGCCGCCGTCCGCGTGCGTCGCGGTGGCCGCCTGAGCGCCGCGAGCAGCGCGACCGTGCGGGCATCGCCCTCGCCTTCGGGACGCGGCGGCGCCAGATGCACGATGTGGTCGAAGGCCGGGCCGAGGGCGGCCAGGCGCGCCAGACTGCGGTGGCGGTCGAGGTCGCCTGGCAGCGGCGTGATGCCGGCGGCGCGCAGTGCGGCGGCCCGGGACGGATCGCGGATCAGGCCCACGCACTGGTAGCGGCGCGACAGCAGCCGGCCGCAGCGCAGGCCGATGTCGCCGCAGCCGACGATGAGCACGCGCTGGCGTCGGAACGAACAATGGCTTTTCATTGTTCCGATTGTAGAACGCACGGACCGGACGTCGCTCGCCGTGATGGGTCCGCCGGTTTCCCCTATCGATAAAGATGAGCTATACAGTCACCCTCAAGAAAAGCGGCCGTCAGTTCCAGGCCGAGGCCGATGAATCGATTCTGGCCGCGGCACTGCGCCAAGGCGTCGGCCTGCCATACGGCTGCAAGAACGGCGCGTGCAGTTCCTGCAAGGCGGAGATCGTTGCCGGGGAAGTCGACCAGGGCCCGCACGCGGCGTCCGCCCTGGCCAACGACGAGAAAACGCGCGGCTTTGCGTTGCTGTGCTGCGCGAATGCCCGGTCCGATGTCGAGATCGATGTGCGCGAGGTCAACGGCGTGGGCGACGTGCCGGTCAAGAAGCTGCCCTGCCGCGTCAGCGAACTGGTTCGCGCGTCCGACGATGCGATGATCGTGCGCCTGCAACTGCCGGCCAACGAACGTCTGCAATTCCTGGCCGGACAGTATCTCGAATTCATCCTGAAGGACGGCAAGCGCCGCGCCTATTCGATCGCCAGTTCGCCGCACGCCGACGGCCCGCTGGAACTGCACATCCGTCACCTGCCGGGCGGGGTCTTCACCGACCACGTGTTCGGCGCGATGAAGCCGCGCGACATTCTGCGCTTCGAAGGTCCGCTGGGCACTTTCTTCCTGCGCGAGGACACGGACAAGCCCGTCGTGCTGCTGTGTTCGGGCACCGGCTTCGCGCCGATCAAGGCCATCGTCGAACACATGATCTTCAAGGAGATCCGGCGCCCGGTGACGCTCTACTGGGGCGGCCGGCGCAAGCGCGACCTGTACCTCGCCGAAGCAGCGCAGCGTTGGGCGGCCGAGCATGCGCATATCCGCTTCGTCCCGGTGCTGTCCGAACCGGATGCCGACGATGGGTGGACGGGCCGCACCGGCTTCGTGCACCGGGCGGTGATCGAGGATCTGCCGGATCTGGCCGGTTACGAGGTCTACGCGTGCGGCGCGCCGGTGATGGTGGAGTCCGCGCAGCGCGACTTCACCGCGCATCACGGCCTGCCGGCGGATGCGTTTTTCGCCGACGCGTTTACCAGCGCGGCGGACCTCGCCAATCCGATCTGAGGCGACGCATGACACGGCGCCAACGGACGACGACCGCCGCGCCGGGTCCGCTGGCGCCGGCGGGCGAACCTTGCTTTGACAAACGCCGCCACGCTGACGTATTCTTCGCGAATGCACTGCACCGCCGCCACCGCTGGGTCACGACGCCGCCGCCTCTGCTAGAGACGGCCCGGCCCAGATGCGCGCGCAGCGCGACGCGTTACACGCTTCCAGAAGCCACGGGTCAAACCGTGGCTTTTGTTTTTTCCGACCGCTTTGATGGAGCCCGTTGATGAACTTTGATGCCTATTCGACCGAGTCGCTGATGTTCATCACGACCCGCCCGGAAATCGTCTTCACCCACGGCAAGGGCGCCTGGCTGTACGACAACAACGACAAGCGCTATCTGGACTTCATCCAGGGCTGGGCGGTCAATTCTTTCGGCCATGCGGACGACGGCATCGTCGAGGCGATGCACAAGCAGGCCAGCCGGCTGATCAACCCGAGCCCCGCCTACTACAACGAACCGATGGCCCGCCTGGCCAAGCTGTTGACCGACAACAGCGCGTTCGACAAGGTGTTCTTCGCGAACAGCGGCGCCGAAGCGAACGAAGGCGCGATCAAGCTGGCCCGCAAGTGGGGTCGCAAGAACAAGAACGGCGCCTACGAGATCATCACCTTCGACCATAGCTTCCATGGCCGCACGCTGGCCACCATGTCGGCCAGCGGCAAGGCGGGCTGGGACACGATCTTCGCGCCGCAGGTGCCGGGCTTCCCGAAAGCCGAACTGAACGACATCGCGTCGGTCGAGGCGCTGATCACCGACAAGACCGTCGCGGTGATGCTCGAACCGATCCAGGGCGAAGGCGGCGTGCTGCCCGCCACGCGCGAGTTCATGCTGGCGTTGCGCGAACTGACCCGCAAGCATCGCCTGCTGCTGATCGTCGATGAAGTCCAGACCGGCTGTGGCCGCACCGGCGAGCTGTTCGCATACCAACTCTCGGGCATCGAGCCGGACATCATGACGCTCGGCAAGGGCATCGGCGGCGGCGTGCCGCTTGCCGCCCTGCTCGCTCGCGATGAGGTGTCGGTGTTCGAGGCCGGCGACCAGGGCGGCACGTACAACGGCAACCCGGTGATGACCGCGGTGGGCTACGAAGTGATCTCGCGCATGGTCGCGCCGGGCTTCCTCGACGGCGTGCGCGATTCGGCCGCCTACCTGCGGCAGGCGCTGCTCGGCCTGTCCGAGGAATACGGCTTCAATGGCGAGCGTGGCGAAGGCCTGCTGCGCGCGCTGCTGCTGCCGAGCGAGATCGGACCGCTGATCGTCAACAAGGCACGCGACCTGAACCCGACGGGCCTGCTGGTGAACGCGGCCCGGCCGAACCTGCTGCGCTTCATGCCGGCGCTGAACGTCACGCGCGACGAAATCGACCAGATGATTGCGCTGCTGAAGCAGGCGATCGAAGCGTCCCTGCCGGAAGGCGCCGCCACCTCGGCAATCTGAGCCGGGCGGACGATCGGCCTGGTCCGCCGCCCGCAAGCGCGGCGGACCGACAAGAAAAATGCCGCGTCAGCGGCATTTTTCGTTTCTGCAAGCGCCGCCATCAACGATGACGACTACATCAGGGGCGCCAGGGCGGCAGCATCAGGACGGCAGCAGCAAGACGACAGCACTACCGGCGTACCGGCGCGCGCTGTCGCAGCAAAGCGCCACGGTCACTCGCCCAGATAGGCTGCCCGCACCTTCGGATCGTGCAGCATCTCCTTCGCGTCGCCGCTCATCGAGATCAGGCCCGAGTCCATCACGTAGCCGCGATTGGCCGCCTGCAGCGCCAGCCGCGCGTTCTGCTCGACCAGCAGCACCGTCAGACCCTCGGACGAGATTTCGCGCACGACCTCGAAAATCTTTTCGACCATGATCGGCGACAGGCCCATCGACGGCTCGTCCAGCAACAGCAGCTTCGGCCGGCTGATCAGCGCGCGCGCCATCGCGAGCATCTGCTGCTCGCCGCCGGACAGCGTGCCGGCCAGCTGGCTCTGACGTTCCTTCAGGCGCGGGAAGAAGCCGAACATCCGCTCGATGTCGCTGCGGATCGCCGACTCGTCATTGCGCAGGTAGGCACCCATGCGCATGTTCTCGAGGATCGTCATGCGCGCGAAGATGCCGCGGCCTTCCGGCACCATCGCCAGTCCGCGCTTGAGCAGTTCGTACGACGGCACGCCGCGGATCGACTGACCCATGTAGGTGATGTCGCCGCCGGTCCAGGTCTTCAGGCCGGTGATCGCCTTCATGGTGGTCGTCTTGCCGGCGCCGTTCGCACCGATCAGCGTGACCAGTTCCTTCTCGTGGATATCGATGTCGATACCCTTCACTGCCTGGATCCCGCCGTACGCCACCTGCAGGCCCTTGATCGACAACATTGCTTCGCTCATCAGTGGCCTCCCGCGCCCAGATATGCCTCGATCACCTTCGGGTCCTTCTGCACGTCCTGCGGCAGGCCCTCGGCGATCACCTTGCCGTAGTCGAGCACCGTGATGCGATCGCACAGGCCCATCATCAGCTTCACGTCGTGTTCGATCAGCAGGATCGTGCGGCCGTCGCTGCGGATCTTGTCCAGCAACGCGCGCAGCTCGACCTTCTCGGTCGCGTTCATGCCCGCGGCCGGCTCGTCCAGCGCCAGCAGCTTCGGATCGGTGGCCAGCGCGCGGGCGATTTCGAGCCGCCGCTGGTGACCGTACGACAGGTTGCGCGCGGTGTAGTCCGCATACTTCAGCACGCCGACGTAATCGAGCAGCTCGATCGCACGCTCCTTGATCTCGCGCTCCTCGCGGCGTTCGGCGGGCGTGCGCAGCACCGCGCCGATCAGGCCGTGCTTGGTGCGGACGTAGCGACCGGTCATCACGTTTTCGAGCGCGGTCATGCCGCCGAACAGCCGGATGTTCTGGAACGTGCGCGCGATGCCCGCCCGTGCCACCTCATGCACCGCGGTTGGCTTGTACGGCTTGCCGTCCAGCACGAAGTCGCCCGAGTCCGGCTCGTACAGCCCGGTGATCACGTTGAAGAACGTGGTCTTGCCGGCACCGTTCGGCCCGATCAGGCCATAGATCTGGCCGGGCCGGATGTCCAGACCGACGTCCGACAGCGCCTGCAAGCCGCCGAAGCGCTTGTTGACGCCCTTGATATGTAACAGCATTTCGCTTTCGACCATCTCGACCTTCTCCGCTTCTCTGCGGCGGCGTTGTCACCGCCTGCGACCGGCCGTCGTGCGGCCGGCTGTTGTGCGTCTTGGTATCGCCGGTGCTCAGGCACCGGCCGCCTTGTTCCGCTTCGCGAGCCGGGCGATCCGGTCCTCGTGGCGCGGCGCAGGCCAGAGGCCTTCCGAGCGGTACAGCATGATGATGATCATCGCGAGACCGTACACCAGCTGGCGGACGACTTCGACGTCGACCACTTCATGCCCGAACACGGCCTGCTGCAGCGGGCCCATCGTCGAGCGCAGCACTTCGGGGAAGACGGCCAGCAGGACGGCGCCGAGGATCACGCCCGGGATGTGGCCCATGCCGCCCAGCACGACGCAGGCAAGCACCACCACCGATTCCCAGAAGGTGAACGACTCGGGCGACACGAAGCCCTGGAAGGAGCCGAACATCGCACCGGACACGCCGCCGAAGGACGCACCCATTGCGAAGGCGAGCAGCTTCACGTTGCGGGTGTTGATGCCCATCGCCTTGGCTGCGATCTCGTCCTCGCGAATGGCCGCCCATGCGCGGCCGATGCGCGAGTGCTGCAGCCGCACGCAGATGAAGATCACCGCCAGCGACAACGCCACGAACAGGTAGTAGTAAAGGTATACCGGCGGCAGCGTGACACCGAACAGGTCATGCGTCTTCGAGAAGTCGAAGCCGAACAGCGAGACCGGCGCGATGCCCGTGATGCCCTTCGGACCGTTGGTGATGTTGATCGGACGGTCCAGGTTGTTCATGAAGATCCGGACGATCTCCCCGAAACCGAGCGTCACGATGGCCAGGTAGTCGCCGCGCAGCCGCAGCGTCGGCGCGCCGAGCAGCACGCCGAACAGCGCGGCCATCGCCATGCCAACCGGGATCACCACCCAGATTGGGAAATGCGGTCCGGTCGGCCACAGATGCGCGGCCCATTCGAACTGCGTCGACAATTGCGGCGACGTCAGGAACGCGGCCATGTACGCGCCCACCGCGTAGAACGCGATATAGCCCAGGTCGAGCAGGCCGGCAAAACCGACCACGACGTTCAGCCCAAGCGCGAGCATCACGTAGAGCATCGCGAAGTCCAGCACGCGCACCCAGTAGTTGCCGCCGGCGGCGCCAACGATCATCGGTGCGGCGGCGACCAGCACGATCAGGATCGCGACGCCCAGGTAGTGCGAGGGCGACTTCTTCTGCGGCGTAAGCGAGGTCGTCGCTTCGATCGGAGGAATGGAAGGCATAGCGCTACCCCTGTTAAGCGCGGTCGGCAACCCGCTCGCCCAGCAAACCGGACGGACGGAACACGAGAACGATGATCAGAACGATGAACGCGAACACGTCCTGATAGTTACTGCCAAACACGCCGTGCGTCAGGTCGCCGACGTAACCGGCGCCGAGCTGCTCGATGATGCCGAGCAGGATGCCGCCGACCATCGCGCCGGCCAGGTTGCCGATGCCGCCGAGCACCGCGGCCGTGAACGCCTTGATGCCGGGGATGAAGCCCATGTAGAAGTGGACGTTGCCGTACTCGGACGCGATCATGACACCCGCCAACGCGGCGAGCGCCGAGCCGATCATGAAGGTGGCAGCGATCACGAAGTTCGGGTTGACGCCCATCAGGCCGGCCACGTTGCGGTTCTCGGCGGTGGCGCGCATCGCACGCCCCAGCTTGGTCTTGTTCACCAGCAGCAACAGGCCGCCCATCGTCACGAAGGCCACCGCGACGATGATGATCTCGGTCACCGAGATCACCGCGCCGGGGGTCGTGTCCGTGGCCTTGATCACTTCGAGGGGGTCGGTCGGCAACAGCTGCGGGAACATCAGCGGGTTACGACCCCAGATCATCATTGCAACGGTCTGCAGCAGGATCGAGACGCCGATCGCGGTAATCAACGGCGCCAGACGCGGCGCGTTGCGCAGCGGCCGGTAGGCCACCCGTTCGATCGTCGCGCCACTGATCGCACACACGACCGCCGCGATGCCCAGCGCCACGACCAGGGTCGGAACGGCGCCGAGCGCGGGGAAATGCGCTTGCAGGAGATTGATTGCGGTGAGCGCCACCATCGCGCCGATCATCAGCACATCGCCGTGGGCGAAGTTGATGATGCCCAGAATGCCATACACCATCGTGTAGCCCAACGCGATGATCGCGTAGACGCTGCCGAGGACGAGGCCGTTAATCAGCTGCTGGACGAAGGTATCCATTCATTCTCCCGGACGGCGTTCCTTCAATAACGCCGAGACCAATACCGCATGAAGTCATGCCCCACCCGGTTGGGTGCGGACCATTTGGCAGACGGGTGCACGACAGTAGCCTCGCAGCCTTGCGTCCCTGCCGCAACCGTACCCCCATGTCGACGTGCCGGGTGTCGGCATGCCGAAAAGTCGGCGAATTGTACCCAAATTTAACTGGGCGACAATAATGGTTGCACCGTATATGAAACAGACGTTGCAACCGCCGCTTGGCGGGTTGCACCTGGCGCGGAAAATCTCTCGACTTCGTTGAAAAGAAAGGAAAGGTGCGCGCGGCCACGATTTCAGTGGGCGCGCCATGCGGACGCATCGCTGGCAGTGCATGAATGCCGCGCGGCGCCGTTCTGCGAGTCGGTTATCAGCCGCCTCGGGTTACGCGCGGGCGGCCCGACAGGCGGGCACGATTAGAGGGGTTCTTCTAATGCAAGAAGCAGGGCGGCGCGCAAAAAGCCGTCCGGTTCGGCTGGTACGACGGCGCCGTCAGTTCGCCGGCACCGTGCCGGCCACGTCGCGGCGCGACCGGCGAGCGCGGCGACGCGTCTGTCGCATGACCGCTGGAGGCCTGTCTACTGGCGGTGCCATGGTGCCGGCCGGACCGCCAGGCCGGTACACGGCGGCCCGACATATTCAGGTCGCCGACGGCGCCAGACCGCGAGGCAGCGGAAACGCAATGTTTTCGACGATGCCGTCCAGTTTTCGCACACCCTTCACGCCGAATTCACGGATACGCTGCATCACGGACTGGGCCAGCGCTTCCGGCGCCGAGGCACCCGCCGTCAAACCCACGCGCTTCACGCCGACGAACCACGCCGGGTCGAGCTGGTCGGCGGCGTCGACCATATAGGCCGGCACGCCGAGCTTTTCGGCCAGTTCGCGCAGGCGATTCGAATTCGAACTGTTCGGGCTGCCGACCACGATCACCACGTCGCACTGCGGCGCCATGAACTTCACCGCGTCCTGCCGGTTCTGCGTCGCATAGCAGATGTCCTGCTTCTTCGGCTCGCGAATCGCCGGAAACCGTGCCTTCAACGCTTCGATCACCACGGCCGCGTCGTCGACGGACAGCGTGGTCTGGGTCACATAAGCGAGCCGCTCCGGATCCTTGACGGACAGCGTCGCGATGTCGTTGTCGTCCTCGACGAGATACATGCCTTCGCCGGACTGCCCCATCGTACCCTCGACCTCGGGGTGGCCGCGATGGCCGATCATGATGATCTCGTAGCCCTCGGCGCGCATCTTCGCGACCTCGACGTGCACCTTGGTGACCAGCGGGCAGGTGGCATCGAACACCTTGAGCCCGCGCGCCTCGGCATCCTTGCGGATTGCCTTCGGCACGCCATGCGCGCTGAACACCAGCGTGCTGCCGGCCGGCACTTCGTCGAGATCCTCGATGAAGATCGCGCCCTTGCCGCGCAGGTCGCTTACCACGTAAGCGTTGTGGACGATCTCATGGCGCACGTAGATCGGCGCGCCGAACAGGGCCAGCGCGCGCTCGACGATCTCGATCGCCCGGTCGACGCCCGCGCAGAAGCCGCGGGGCTGGGCCAGCAGGATTTCTGCGTCGACGTCGGAAACGGAAGTCATATTCATCTGGGTTGCGTCACTAGGTAGGCGCGGCGCCGGCGCTGGCGCGCTCAAATGATGCCGATGATCTGCACCTCGAAGACCAGCTCCTGGCCGGCCAACGGGTGATTGAAGTCGAACAGCGCCGACGTTTCGCCCACTTCCTTGAGCACGCCCGCATAGCGGCCGCCGCCCGGCGCGTTGAACTCGACCAGGTCGCCAGGCGAGAAATCCTCGCCGACCATGCTGTTCTCGCGCAGCGTCGACAGCTTCACGCGCTGGATCAGTTCGGGGTTGCGCGGTCCGAAGCCCTGCTCCGGCGTCAGCCGAAAGACCGAGTGGTCACCCGCCTTCATGCCGATCATCATCTCTTCCAGGGTCGGCGCAAGCTGCCCGGCCCCGAGCAGCAGCGTGGCCGGTCGTTCGTCGAAGGTGCTGACGATGTCTTCGCCGTCGGGACGGGCGAGACGGTAATGCAGCGTGACGTGCGAACCGGGGCCGACACGGGCGAGATCGATCAGGGTCATGACAAAGGCTATTAGACGAGCGCAGCGCGACGCGGCGAAGGGGCACACTGCCGGCTTGAAGGAAGCGCCCGGCAGTTCGCCGGGCAACGATGCCCGGCATGTGTCGGCAGCCGCGCGCACCGGTGGGCGGGCCGATCGACAGGAAAGCGGTATTGTAAGCCAGCCGGCAAAACCCTGTGCCCGGCGCGGCCCGGGCGCCGATCTGCCGATTTCGCGCTGGCCCGTCGATCTTCGCCCACGCGAGCGCCTGCAGGAAGCCGGACCGGGTGCGCTGTCCAACGCGGAACTGTTGGCCCTGCTGCTGGGCAGCGGCCCGGCCCATTGCAATGCGGTCGCGTTCGGACAGGCGTTGCTCGCCCGCTTCGGCTCGCTGCGCGCGTTGCTGCATGCGGACCGGCGGGTGCTTGCCGCCGTGCGGGGCATGGGCCCGGCGAAACTCAGCAAGCTGCAGGCGGTGTTGCAACTGGTCGAGCGCGCACTGGTCGAGAATCTGCGCGCGGATGCGCCGTTCGCCGGGCCGGCCAACGTCAAGGACTATCTGCGCCTGACGCTCGGCATGCGAAGCCGCGAAATCTTCATGTGCCTGTATCTCGACGCGCGCCACCGTCTGATCGCCAGCGAGGAAGCGTCGCGCGGCACGCTGACCCAGACAGCCGTCTACCCGCGCGAGATCGTGCGCGAGGCGTTGATGCGCAATGCCGTCGCGGTCATTGTTGCACACAACCATCCTTCCGGGCAGGCTGCGCCAAGCGAGGCCGACCAGCGCCTGACCTATCGGCTCAAGGCCGCGCTCGAACTGATGGACGTGCGGCTGCTCGACCACATGATCGTCACGCATGACTCAGTGATGTCGTTCGCGGAGCGTGGCTGGCTATAGCACTGCCTCTGCAGCACTGCGTCTGCGGCACTGCCTCTGTGGCATTGCGTCTGTGGCATTGCCTCTGTGGGATTGCGTCTGCGGCACTGCGTCTGCGGCGCCGCGGCCATGGCAGCGGCGCCCGCGACACCGGCTACGGTTGGGGCGGCACGACACGCGCTTGCAACCGGTTGCCGGGCTTGCCAACTTGTGGACGGGACCCGAGCGGGAGAGGTCTGCGACGCAGCTGCTGGGCACGCGCGCTGGCGCAAGCCGGGCGGCGGCGCCTGTCGGACAGCCGGCTCGTCGCCGATCGGCCCCTGTACCGGCGACCGGGCGGCCAGCGCAGGCATTCAGCCGCGGGCCCATCGATCGCCAAGCGATAGATCGACTGCGGCAGATCTATTGCGGCGGCCGATCGCGGCAGATCAATTACGGCAGGCCGATCGCAGCAAGCCAGATTGCAGCGCGCGACGCGCGGCTCATGGTGCGCGGCGCGCTACGTTGCCAGGCGAACCGATGTTGCGCCCATGCCTATAGCGCCAGCCTCTTGAATAGGCTAGCGAAAACATGCTAACATCGCTGTCTTTGTGTCTCCGAATACGTCGGAGCAAGCCGAATCAAAGCGAATCTACGCGTACTGGAGAGTGCTTCATGGCACGCAAATGCATCGTTACGGGAAAGGGGCCGATGGTCGGCAACAACGTTTCCCACGCAAACAATAAGACGAAGCGTCGCTTCCTGCCGAACCTGCAGAGCCGCCGCTTCTGGATCGAAAGCGAAAACCGCTTCGTGCGGCTGCGCGTGTCGAACGCCGCGCTGCGCCTGATCGACAAGAAAGGCATTGAAGCGGTCCTCGCCGACATCGGCAAGGCCTAAATCGCAGATTAACAGGCGAGGGCATTGCCCCGCCTCATCCTTACAGGGGATTTGTCATGGCGAAGGGTATTCGCGACAAGATCAAGCTGGAATCGACCGCCGGTACCGGCCACTTCTACACGACGACGAAGAACAAGCGCACGATGCCGGAAAAGATGGAGATCAGCAAGTTTGATCCCGTCGTCCGCAAGCACGTGCCCTACAAGGAAACCAAGATCAAGTAAGATCTTGGCGCGGTGCGCGCTTGCGTGCACCCGTGACCTGGCGCCGGGCAGACCGGCCCCGCCAGGAACATCACAAAAAGCCGCTTTCGGGCGGCTTTTTGCATTTCGCGCGACGTCGCATTACATAGCGTCGCATCGCGTTGTGTCCGGCTCCCTGCCGCGATCTGCTACATCCGTCGGATTGCCCGGACGCGCCCCCGGTCTCAGGCCCCTCCTCTGTTCAACCGCCCCTCGACGGCCTGTCTCGTCGAACGCAAGCGTCGGCCGCTGCGCCGACGGCATCGTCGCGCCTGCCCCTTTTCAACCGTTGCCTAACACGTGACACGAGTATCGAACTCCGGCGATGACCATAGCGGTGCGGCTGTTACTTCGGCGCCGCATTCGATAAAGCGCCACGGCGCTTGCACCGGTACGCGACAGCCGCCTAGTGCAGCGGGCGCGCACCGTCCAACGGTTAGCGCGAGACGTAAGTCCAAGAGATGACCGGCGCAAAGGCGCACCGAGTGAACTGGCGACTGGGCGATCGGGCGACTGAGCGACTGAGCCACCGAGCAACCTTCATGAGGTCGTTTGCGCAGCGTGTCACGTCGTTCCGGCTGGCTCGCCGTTGCGACAAGCGCGCCACACCGGCACCGGATGTCAGGCCGAATTGCCGTGACGAAAATGTTGCCGTCAGCCTGAGATCGCCGCCCCTGCCAGCTACCCGTCCCCTCCAGCAGCGGGCCTAAGGGGGCACCAGCACCGAGCCGGCTGCACGGCGACCGGCCTGGCTAGCTTGCCTGTCGAGCTAGTGCATCGTGCTGGATCAGACGCGCACGTCGACTTCAACTCGCGATGCAAGTCGCGTCTAAAGCCGTTGCGTCGTGAAACGATGCTTGTCGGCTCGCCGTCGGTTCCGCCGCGCGTCCGCGCACGACGCGTCATGCCCGCCGCTATAGCGGCGCACCGCCGTAGCTGTGCAGCCGTATAGCCGTATAGCCGTATAGCCGTATAGCCGTATAGCCGTGGAGCCGTGGAGCCGTGTCTGCAGCCAGCGACTGCTCAGACCAGCCGCATCGAAAAGTCTGTTGCGCGGATATCCTTGGTGAGCGCGCCAATCGAGATGCGGTCGACGCCGGTTCGGGCGATGTCGACCACCGTGCGCATGTCCACGCCGCCCGACACCTCCAGCAGCGCCCTGCCCGCGTTGCGACGAACCGCCTCGCTCATGTCGGCCAGTGCAAAATTGTCCAACAAGATCGAGCGTGCGCCGTGCGCCAGTGCCTCGTCCAGTTGCACGAGCGTCTCGACCTCGATCTGCACCGGCGCCGACCCGCCCCGCTCGGCTGCGCGCTGCAAGGCTGCCGCGACTCCGCCGGCGGCGGCGATGTGGTTTTCCTTGATCAGGATGCCGTCGTAAAGGGCCAGACGTTGATTCGCGCCACCACCGACGCGCACCGCGTACTTCTGCGCCAGGCGCAGTCCAGGCATCGTCTTGCGCGTATCGAGGATGCGCGCGCGGTTGTTCTGCACCGGTTCGATCGCATCGACGTAACGCCGCGTCGCTGTCGCCACGCCGGACAGCAGTTGCAGGAAGTTCAGCGCATTGCGCTCCGCCGTCAGCAGCGACCGGACCGGACCATGCATTCGGCACACGACGGCTTCGGCAGGCATCCGCTGGCCGTCCGCGAAATGCCATTCGAGCGTGATGGTCGGGTCGACGTACCGCATCACCGCCTCGAACCACGGCGCGCCGGCAAGCACCGCTGCCTCGCGCACGATCACACGGGCGCTGCGCTGCTCGTCATTGAGCAGACGGCCGGTTAAATCGCCGGCCCCCACGTCCTCGTCGATCGCCGTGGCGACGTTGCGGGACAGCGCGGCCCCCAGCGTGCCGTCATACTCGGCGTCGATGGTTTGGAACTCGGGCGCGAGCGATGCAACATCCATCGCTGCAAGAACATCGCGCAGTCGCTCGGGCGACCGTTGATCGGCTGAGCTCATGCGGGCCCCACTTGTGAGAACAGTGCGCCGTCGCGCGCGAGATCGCCGCTCGCGCGCACCGTGCGCTTGGCGGCGGCGGCGAAGTCGAGCATGCGGGTGATGGGCAACAACGCTCGCTGCCGGATGGCCGGATCGATGTCGATTTCCTTGTCCCCGGCGTCGAGAACCGCTGCCACGTTTTCAAGTGCGTTCATTGCCATCCACGGACAGTGCGCGCAGCTCTTGCAGCTTGCGCTGTTGCCCGCGGTAGGTGCCTCGATCAGGATCTTGCCAGGGGCCGCCGCCTGCATCTTGTGGAGAATACCGAGGTCGGTCGCGACGATGAAGCGTTCCGCATCGAGCGTACGCGCCGCATCGATCAACTGCGAGGTCGAGCCCACGACGTCGGCCAGCGCGACCACCGAAGCCGGCGACTCGGGATGAACCAGCACCTTCGCGTCCGGGTACTCGGTCTTCAGCAGATCCAGTTCGGTCGCCTTGAATTCATCATGCACCAGGCAGGCGCCGTCCCACAGCAACATGTCCGCACCGGTCTGCTTGCGGACGTAGGCACCCAAATGGCGATCCGGCGCCCACAGGATCTTCTCGCCTCGATCGTGCAGCGCCTGGATGATCTGCAGGCCGATCGACGACGTGACTACCCAATCGGCACGTGCCTTTACCGCTGCGCTCGTATTGGCATAGACGACCACCGTGCGGTCCGGGTGGGCATCGCAGAAAGCCGAGAACTCGTCGGCCGGACAGCCGAGATCCAGCGAGCAGGTCGCGTCGAGATCCGGCATCAGGATGCGCTTCTCGGGACTGAGAATCTTGGCCGTCTCGCCCATGAAACGCACGCCCGCGACCATCAGCGTGCCAGCCGGATGGTCCCGGCCGAAGCGAGCCATCTCGAGCGAGTCGGCGACGCAGCCGCCGGTCTCCTCGGCAAGATCCTGCAATTCCGGATCGACGTAATAGTGCGCGACCAGCACGGCGTTCTCGCGCTGGAGCAATGCCTTGATCCGCGCCTTCAGGGCAGCGCGTGCTTCGCGGTCGGGCTGAGCGGGCACGCGCGCCCAGGCTTGCTCGACACTGCAAGTGCCGCGAAACATGTGTGGCCGATCGAACTCGACCGATTTCAGCGCTGCCTGATTCATCGTCGGTATGGGATTCGCCAATGCGCGAAACCCGGTCTGGAAACCGGGTTTCGTTCAAAAAAGGCAAGTGTAGCCCAAGAAACTGCCCGTCGGGGCAGCCGAACGATCGCTCAGCTGTAGCGGCGCAGACGCCCCGCGAAATCTTGCAGTGCAGCAATACCGCTCTGCTCCGCGCGCTGGCACCAGCCTTGAAGCTGAGCAAGCAACTGCTCGCGCGACGCGTTGGAACGTTCCCAGATGGCGGCCAGCTCGCGGCGAAGCTCGTAGAACGTATGCAGGGCGGAGCTGCTTTCGAGGATCTGCGGCAATTGCTGGCGCTGCGGCTCGGCCAGGCGCGTCTCGTCCTTGTGGAACCATTTGCGCGCGCCCTTGAACAGCGCATAGCTCTCGCCGCTCGCACCGGCCGACGTCTTCAGTCGCGCCAGTTCGTCGCGGTATGCCCGGCGCAGCGTGCGGCCGTAGCGCTCCATCACTTCGTAGCGGTTCGACAGCACGGCCTGGAGCGTATCCAGATCGCACACCGACTTGCCAGCGGCCAGCTTCGGCGTCGGCGCGAGCTTCTTCACCTTGGCCAGACCGAAGACGGACATCGTGCGAATGTACAGCCAGCCGATATCGAACTCGTACCACTTGTTCGAGAACTTGGCCGACGTGGCGTACGTGTGATGGTTGTTATGCATTTCCTCGCCACCGATCAGGATGCCGATCGGGAACAGGTTCGTGCTGGCGTCCGTGCAGTTGAAGTTGCGGTAACCCCAATAGTGGCCGAGACCGTTGACGACGCCGGCCGCCCAGAACGGAATCCAGACCATCTGCACCGCCCAGACCGACAGGCCGGCCAGGCCGAATAGCGCCACGTCGATGATCATCATCAGGCTGATGCCGAGGATGTTGTGGCGCGAATAGACGTTGCGCTCGAGCCAGTCGTCGGGCGTGCCGTGGCCGAACTTGCGCAGCGTCTCGCCGTTCACGGCCTCCGCCTTGTACAGCTCGGCGCCTTCCCACATCACCTTCTTGATGCCGCGCGTCTGCGGGCTGTGCGGATCTTCTTCGGTCTCGCACTTTGCGTGGTGCTTGCGGTGGATCGCGGCCCACTCCTTGGTGACCATGCCGGTCGTCATCCACAACCAGAAGCGGAAGAAATGCGCGGCGATCGGATGCAAATCAAGGGCACGGTGCGCCTGGCACCGGTGCAGATAGATTGTCACGCTCGCGATCGTGACGTGCGTCATCGCCAGCGTGAACAGGACAATCTTCCACCAGGACCAGCCCGTCAGGCCGTTACCGAGGAATTGAGACAAGGACTCGTACAAGATGTTTTCCGGCTGCTTGGAAAGGACGCATCGTCAGGGTCGAGGAGGCGCCGAAAGGCTCGCCGGCATACTGCCCGCTCGACGAGCGAACGATTCAGACGGAATTTTAGCGCAAGGGTTCCGCAAGGCTGGCAGGAAATTGTAACCGCCCCACCCGGGAGTCAACTAAACGGTGGACCTGAAAATAAATCTGTCGTGGCAATGACTTAGATCAACTCGACGGACCCGATTGTTCGGTAGAAATTGCCGCAGCCCAGGCGCGCCGTGCGTCCGCCTCCGCGGTCTTTCCCGGACCTCGCGATGCGCATTGCCTTGGTCGCGAGCCAGCGCGCCGCGACGCGAATGGGCCCAAGGCCGAGGTGCCGCCGTCGTCTCTCGCGTTTCGCGCAACAGCCTCAGTCGCGCGTCCACCGCGCGCTCGCGGAACGCTGCTGCCACGCCGCGCGCGCCTCTCAACCAACAAGAACCGACAACGGACAAGAACAAGTAAAAACCGGCACCGCACGCGCCGACAAGGCGAACTCGTCGCCATCGGCGTTGCGGTCCGTTCCGCCGTCGCCGTGGTGCTTACGGCCGTGGTGCTTACACAACAACCGCGGCTCATCGCCCCACGTGCCCGTGCCGGCAGCAACGGTTGGCGAGCGGGCCAGTGCCGCGCGCGCCGACCGCCATGCAACCGTCCGGTTGCGGTAACGCCGCCAGTGTCAGGCCGGCTCCGACGCCGGCTCGGCAGCGGTCGCTTTGGCGGCTGCCTTGCGTTGCAGGATAGCGGCGAAGAAGCCGTCCGTACCGTGGCGATGTGGCAGCAGCTTGAGCATCGGTCCCGTGTCGAGGTCGATGCGCTGCGATTTGAGCACGGCCGCCGCGTCGCCCAGTTCGAAATCGGGATGCGACGCGAGAAAGGCTGCCACGATCGCCTCGTTTTCCGCCGGCAGCAGGCTGCAGGTCGCATAGACCAGGCGGCCCGAAGGCTTCAGCAGGCGGGCGGCGGCCGCCAGAATGGACGCCTGCTTCACGTTCAATTCGGCCAGCGAGGCCGGCGATTGCCGCCACTTGAGATCGGGGTTGCGTCGCAGCGTGCCCAGGCCGCTGCAGGGTGCGTCGACCAGCACGCGGTCGATCTTCCCGCCCAGACGCCGGATCTTCACGTCGTTCTCGCTGTCGATGACGATCGGGTGGACATTGGACAGGCCGCTGCGCGCCATGCGCGGCTTGAACTTGGCCAGCCGCCGCTCCGACACGTCCAACGCGTACAAGCGGCCGCTCGAACGCATCAGCGCACCGAGCGCGAGCGTCTTGCCGCCCGCGCCCGCGCAGAAATCGACGACCATCTCGCCGCGCTTCGGGGCCAGCAGATAGGCGAGCAACTGGCTGCCTTCGTCCTGCACCTCGAACCAGCCGTCCTGGAACGCCTTCAGCCGCGTCAATGCAGGCTTGCCCACCAGACGCAGCGCTTCCGGCGCATACGGCGTGGTGCCGCCGTCGATGCCGGCGTTCTCGAGCGCGTCGAGCACCTGTTCGCGCGTCGCCTTCAGCGTGTTCGCGCGCAAATCCAGCGGTGCCGGATAATTCAGCGCCGCCGCCAGTTGCATCAAGCCTTCGTCGCCCAGTTCGGCGCGCAGCGTGTCGCCGATCCAATCCGGCAGGTTCAGGCGCATGCGCTCGGGCAGGCTGGCGGGATCGATCTGGGCGATGCGGTCGAGCCACGCCTTTTCCTCGTCGCTCACCACGGCCGACAGCACGCCGCGTCCGACGGTCTGCATCAGCCCCAGCAGGATCAGGCGCCGGTTCGGCGCGCCGCTGCCGCTCTGGGCCAGATGCGCGAACTCGAGCCGACGGCGCAGCACCGCGAAGATCGCCTCGGCGATCACGCCGCGCTCGGCGTGCCCGAGCTTCGGATGCGCGCGGAAGAAGCGGCTGACGACCGCATCCGCCGGATGCGTGAAGGTCAGCACGTCGGCCAGCAGGGTTTCGGCTTGGCCGATCAGGAATCGATGTAGTTTCATTGCGTAAGCAGGTCGGCCGCGGCCGTTTCGTGGACGCAGGCAAGCGAAGGCCACAGTTGCGGCGCGAGCAGCAGGTCGTCATCGACCAGTTTGATCTGGTCATCCACATATCCGCGCACCACACGCGGATACAGCGCATGCTCGGCGGCCAGCACGCGCTCGCCGAGCGTCGCCGGACTGTCGTCCGGATGCACCGGCACCGCGCATTGCGCGATGATGCGTCCGCCATCGACGGTCGGGCTGACGAAATGAACCGTCGCGCCGTGCCAGCGCACGCCGGCTTCGAGCGCGCGGCGGTGGGTGTCCAGGCCGGCGAAGCTCGGCAGCAGCGACGGATGGATGTTGATCAGGCGGCCCGAATAGCGCGTCACGAAGCCATCGGTGAGCACGCGCATGAACCCGGCCAGCACCACGAGATCCGGCGCGTGCGCATCGATCGCGTCGGCCAGCGCCGCGTCGAACGCGGCACGGCCGTCGTACGCGCGGTGATCGACGACCTCGGTCGCGACGCCATGCTGACGGGCCACCGGCAGGCCGGCCGCATCGGGCCGGTTCGAGATCACCGCGACAATTCGCGCCGGCCAGCGATCGGCCGCGCACGCGCGCAGGATCGCTTCCATATTGCTGCCCCGGCCCGATATCAGGATGACGATTTTTTTCATGGGCGGATTCTATCACCGGCGTCCCGGGCCACCGGCCGCACTCAGCCACGCCCCGCGGCGGGCGGCAGCGGGTGGCGGCAGCCCGTGCGCTGGCGGCGCCGGCGGCCGGCAGCGTGCCCGGGGAGCGCACAAGCGTCTATAATCGAACGCTTTTCTCCGTCCGGACCGGCAGTTTGCCAACGTGAAAGTCTTCAGGGGTCTCCCGAATGCCGAAAGCCGCGAACGTTGCGCGCTGACGATCGGCAATTTCGACGGCGTCCATCGCGGCCACCAGACGCTGCTGGCGCGCGCGCGCGCCGCCGCCGACGCGCGCGGCCTGCCGCTCACGGTCATGACCTTCGAACCGCATCCGCGGGAGTTCTTCGATCCGGGCAGCGCGCCGCCGCGCATCGCATTGCTGCGCGACAAGCTCGAGGCGCTGGCCGCCTGCGGCGTCGACCGGGTGATCGTCGAGCATTTCGGTCCGTCGCTCGCCGCGCTGTCCCCGGATGCGTTCATCGACGACATGCTCGTCGACGGCCTGCACGCGCGCTGGGTCCTGGTCGGCGACGACTTCCGCTATGGCGCCCGGCGTGCCGGCGACTTCGCCGCCCTGGCGGCCGCCGGGGCGCGGCACGGCTTCGAAGTCGAGCGCATGGACACGTTCGCCGACGTGAACGGCGCGCGCATCTCCAGCTCGGCCGTGCGCGCGGCGCTGGTGTCGGGCGATCTGGGCGCGGCAGAACAACTGCTCGGCCGCGCCTATGCGATGTCCGGCCGCGTCGTGCACGGCAAGAAGCTGGGCCGGGATCTCGGGTTCCCGACGCTCAACCTGCACATCGCGCACAAGCGCCCCGCGATCGCCGGCATCTTCGTGGTGCGCGTGCACGGCCTGGCCGCCACGCCGCTGCCGGGCGTCGCCAGCATGGGCCTGCGCCCGACGGTCGACGACTCCGGACGCTTTCTGCTGGAAGTGCATGTGCTCGACTGGAGCGGCGATGCGTACGGCAAACTGGTGCGCATCGAGTTCCTGCAGAAATTGCGCGACGAGGAACGCTACATCGACCTGCCCACATTGATCGCGGCGATCGGGCGCGACGTCGCGCACGCGCGCGCGTGGTTCGATCGCTCGGGCACCGGCGCGACGACTGCCACCGACCGAATTAGGTAGGCTGGCGCGGCGGGCGCGGGCCATGCCCGACCGCCGCGACCGGCAGGCATCTCACCCGCCGCAGGCGCCGGCCCCGCAATGCCGCGCCAGCGCGCGGCGCACCCATTTCGCGAAGTCGCACACATGAGCCAAGACAACCACGAGTCCCAGCCCGCCCAGGGCGCCAAGCCGAGCAACGGCAAGGCCGGCAAGCCGCAGAAGCACGCCAAGGCGTCCGCCTATCCGGTCAACCTGCTCGAAACGCCGTTCCCGATGCGCGGCGACCTGCCGCGCCGCGAGCCGGAATGGATCCGGCAATGGCAGGAAAAGGACATCTACGGTCAGATCCGCGCGGCCAGCTTCGGCCGGCCGAAGTTCGTGCTGCACGACGGCCCGCCCTACGCGAACGGCGACATCCACATCGGTCACGCGGTCAACAAGATCCTGAAGGACATGATCGTGAAGGCGCGCACCCTCGGCGGCTTCGACGCGCCCTACGTGCCGGGCTGGGATTGCCACGGCATGCCGATCGAGATCCAGATCGAGAAGCAGTTCGGCAAGAACCTGCCCGCCGACGAGGTGCAGCGCCGCGCGCGCGCCTACGCGACCGCGCAGATCGATCGCCAGCGCGAGGATTTCAAGCGCCTGGGCGTGCTTGGCGACTGGGCGCGGCCGTACCGCACGATGGACTACGGCAACGAGGCGGACGAAATCCGCGCGCTCGCGAAGATCCTCGACAAGGGCTACGTGTTCCGCGGCCTCAAGCCGGTGAATTGGTGCTTCGATTGCGGCTCCGCGCTGGCCGAGGCGGAAGTCGAATACCGCGACCGCACCGACCTGTCGGTCGACGTCGGCTTCGCGTTCGACGACCCGGCGGCGGTGGCCGCCGTCTTCGGCCTGCCGGCACTGCCGGACAAGCCCGGCCAGATCGTGATCTGGACCACCACGCCCTGGACCATCCCGGCCAACCAGGCGCTGAACGTGCACCCCGAGATCGAATACGCGCTGGTCGACGCCGGCACGCGGCTGCTGATCCTGGCCAGCGAACGTGTCGCCGCCTGTCTCGACAGCTATGGGCTGAGCGGCAACGTGCTGGCGACGGCGCCGGGCGCCCGCCTCGCCGACCTGCGTTTCGTCCATCCGCTGGCGTCCCTCGACGAAGGCTACCGGCGCACCGCGCCCGTCTACGTCGGCGACTACGTGACGACGGATACCGGCACCGGCATCGTGCACTCGGCGCCCGCCTACGGCATCGAGGACTTCGTCTCGTGCAAGGCGCACGGCATGCGCGACGACGACATCCGCAACCCGGTGATGGGCGACGGCCGCTACGCGTCGAGCCTGCCGCTGTTCGGCGGCATGTCGATCTGGGACGCCAACGAACCGATCGCCGAGCGTCTGGCCGAGGCCGGCAGCCTGCTCGCCCGGCACAAGCATCCGCACAGCTACATGCACTGCTGGCGGCACAAGACGCCGATCATCTACCGCGCCACCTCGCAATGGTTCGCGGGCATGGATATCACGCCGCGCGACGGCGGCGCGACCCTGCGCGAGACGGCGCTGGCCGGCATCGAGGCGACCCGCTTCTTCCCGTCGTGGGGCAAGCAGCGCCTGTTCGGCATGATCGCCAACCGCCCGGACTGGACCCTGTCGCGGCAGCGCCAGTGGGGCGTGCCGATGGCGTTCTTCGTCCACAAGGAAACCGGCGAGCTTCACCCGCGTACCGTCGAACTGCTCGAACAGGTCGCGCAGCGCGTCGAACAGCACGGCATCGAGGCCTGGCAGACGCTCGATCCGGCCGAACTGCTCGGCGACGAGGCCGCCCAGTACGAGAAGAACCGCGACACGCTGGACGTCTGGTTCGACTCCGGCACCACGCACTGGCATGTGCTGCGCGGCTCGCACGCGGACCAGCTCGTGTTCCCCGCCGATCTCTACCTGGAAGGCTCCGATCAGCACCGCGGCTGGTTCCATTCGTCGCTGTTGACCGCGTCGATGCTCGACGGCCAGCCGCCGTACAAGGCGCTGCTCACGCACGGCTTCACCGTCGACGGCGAAGGCCGCAAGATGTCCAAGTCGATCGGCAACACGATCGTGCCGCAGGACGTCGCGTCGAAGCTGGGCGCCGAGATCATCCGGCTGTGGGTGGCGTCGACCGATTACTCCGGCGAGCTGTCGATCTCGGACGAGATCCTGAAGCGCGTTGTCGAGGGCTATCGCCGCATCCGCAACACGCTGCGCTTCCTGCTCGCCAATCTGGCCGACTACGACGCCGACCGCGATGCGTTGCCGGTCACGGAATGGCTGGAGATCGACCGGTATGCGGTCGCGTTGTGCGACCGCCTGCAGCAGCAGGTGCTGTCCCACTATGACCGCTACGAATTCCACCCGGTCGTGGCGATGTTGCAGACCTTCTGCTCCGAGGATCTGGGCGGCTTCTACCTCGACGTGCTGAAGGACCGGCTGTACACGACCGCGGCGGCCTCGCACGCGCGGCGCTCCGCGCAGAACGCGCTGTGGCACGTCGCGCACGGCCTGCTCAAGCTGCTCGCGCCGTTCGCGTCGTTCACCGCCGAGGAAGCGTGGCAGGTCCTGCACCCGCAGATGGACACGCTGTTCGTCGAGACCTTCCACGTCCTGCCGCCGCTGGCCGACGGCGAGGCACTGCTTGCAAAGTGGACGCTGCTGCGCGAGGTCCGCAGCGACGTGACCAAGTCGCTCGAGGAAGCGCGCACGGCCGGCGCGATCGGCGCCTCCCTCGACGCCGAGGTCTCGGTCCGGGCCAGCGGCGCACGCTTCGATGCGCTCAGCAGCCTGGGCGACGACCTGAAGTTCGTGCTGATCACGTCGAAGGCCGACGTGGTGCGCGTCGACGACGAAGCCGCGCATGGCGTCGACGTGACGCGCTCGCTCGCACCGAAATGCGAGCGATGCTGGCATCATCGCACCGACGTCGGCATCGATCCCGCCCATCCGACGATCTGCGGACGTTGCTTCAGCAACCTGTTCGGCGAAGGCGAATCGAGGAGTGCGGCCTGATGGCAACCCGAAGCATGACGATGAAAAGCGCGGGCCCGGTGCGACGCGGCTCGGTCTGGCCGTGGCTGGGCCTGGCCCTGCTGGCGATCCTGATCGACCAGTTGACGAAGGTGATGATCGTCCGACTGTTCCAGTATGGCGAGTCGCGCCCCGTCACCGACTTCTTCAGCCTGGTGCTGGTCTACAACCGAGGCGCGGCCTTCAGCTTCTTGGCCAACGCCGGCGGCTGGCAGCGCTGGGGCTTTACCGCGCTGGGACTGGTCGCCGCCGTGTTCATCTGCTGGCTGCTGCGTCGTCATGCCTCGCAGAAGGTGTTCTGCACCGCGCTGTCGCTGATCATGGGCGGCGCGATCGGCAATGTCATCGACCGGCTGGTGTACGGCCACGTGATCGACTTTCTCGACGTGCACTGGCAGCACTGGCATTGGCCCGCCTTCAACGTCGCGGACAGCGCGATCACCGTCGGCGCGGTCCTGCTGCTCGTCGACGAAATGCGCCGCGTGCGTCGTGCACGCTGACACGTAGTCCGCACGCCAGCCAGCGAGGGAGACCATGTCCGCATCGCAATCCGACCCCGCCTTCCCGGTGGACCGCGACGCCACGCCGGCCGACGCCGATGCGACGGTCGCGCACGCTGCGGCGTTGCTGTCGACCGCAACGTCATCGCACGACGCGCTCGAACTGGCCGGCCGGCGAATCGTCGTCGGCCTGACCGGCGGCATCGCCTGCTACAAGGCGGCCGAACTGACGCGCGAACTGGTTCGGCGCGGCGCGGAGGTCCATGTCGCGATGACCGAGGGGGCCACCCACTTCATCACGCCGCTGACCATGCAGGCGCTGTCCGGCCGCCCGGTGCATCTCGACCAGTGGCGGCAGGACGGCAATGGCATGGCGCACATCGACCTGTCGCGCGGCGCCGATGCGATCGTGATCGCGCCGGCGTCGGCCGACTTCATGGCCAAGCTTGCCTGCGGCATCGCCGACGACCTCCTGCTGACCCTGTGCCTGGCGCGCAACTGCAAGCTGCTGGTGGCGCCCGCGATGAACCGGGAGATGTGGGCCAAGCCCGCCACCACGCGCAATGTCGCGCAGTTGCGCGACGACGGGGTGGAGATCTGCGGCCCCGGCAGCGGCGCGCAGGCCTGCGGCGAGGTCGGCGACGGCCGCATGCTCGAAGCCGGGCAGATCGCCGACGCTCTGTGTGCGGCGCTGCGGCCAAAGCTGCTGGCGGGCCGGCATGTCGTGCTGACCGCCGGGCCGACCTTCGAGCCGCTCGATCCCGTGCGAGGCCTGACCAACCGCTCGAGCGGCAAGATGGGCTTCGCCCTCGCGCGTGCCGCCGCCGACGCGGGCGCGAGCGTCGATCTCGTTGCGGGTCCGGTGGCGCTTCCGACCCCGTGGGGGGTGCGGCGTCACGACATCGAAACGGCCAGCGAGATGCGCGCCGCGGTGCTCTCGCTGGTGCCGCACGCCGACGTGTTCATCGGGGTCGCGGCCGTGTGCGACTGGCGCGCCGCCGAGATCGCGACCGACAAGATCAAGAAGTCGGTCGACGCGGCACCGCCGCGGCTCGCGCTGGCCGAAAACCCGGACATTCTCGCCGAGGTGGCCGCGCGGCCCGACGCGCCGTATTGCGTCGGCTTTGCGGCCGAGAGCAGCGACCTTCTGAAGCTTGCGGCTGCCAAGCGCGTGCGCAAGGGCGTGCCGCTGCTGGTCGGCAATCTCGGCCAGCAGACCTTCGGCCGCGACGACAACGAAGTCGTGCTGTTCGACGCCGACGGACCACGGGCGCTGCCGCGTACCGGCAAGGCCGTGCTGGCCCATGCGCTGATCGCCGAGATTGCACGGCGACTGCCGCGCCGGCCGCCGCCCTGAGCATGATCCGGCGCCGGGCCGCGTCGGTCGAACAGGGGCGCGCTCGCCGCTCGCTCACGCGGTGGCGCCGACCCACCGGCGCGGCCCTGCCTGACTCCGCTGGCCTCGCTGCCTCGCTTCGCCGGCGTCGTTGCGCCGCGCCACCCTGCGTGGTGCGGCAACTTGCCACTTTTTTCGTCCCTCTCTCACGCCAGCCGATGCAAATCGATATCAAGGTACTGGACGCGCGGATGCGCGAGCAACTGCCCCGTTATGCCACCTCCGGCAGCGCCGGTCTCGACCTGCGCGCCTGCCTGGACGCGCCGCTGGACCTTGAGCCGGGCCAGACGGAATTAGTGCCGACCGGCCTGGCGATCCATCTGGACGACCCCGGCTACGCGGCGTTGATCCTGCCCCGCTCCGGGCTCGGCCACAAGCACGGCATCGTGCTGGGCAATCTGGTCGGGCTGATCGATTCGGATTACCAGGGTCAACTGATGATCTCGACCTGGAACCGCGGTCAGCAGGCGTTCCGAATCGAACCGTTCGAGCGGCTGGCGCAATTGGTCATCGTGCCGGTCGTGCAGGCCCACTTCAATCTGGTCGACGAGTTCAGCGACAGCACGCGCGGCACCGGCGGGTTCGGCAGCACGGGCCGCGGCTGAGCGGACCACGGACCGCCGTTGTTCGCCCGCCTGCGTTCCGGCCGCCCGCGGCGGGGTGCTGCCGCGAACGGACGGCACCATGAAAAAAGCCACCCCGCAGGGTGGCTTTTTGCTGTGCGGCCAGGCCGGTCACTCGACTTCGGCCGCCTCCGGCTTCGCGTCGCGCGGCGCGCCGCTGTCATCGAAGCTCAGCTGGACCTTGTCGTCCGCGTCCACATCGACCGATACGCGTCCGCCGCTGGCCAGACGGCCGAACAACAACTCGTCGGCCAGCGCCTTGCGGATCAGGTCCTGGATCAGACGCTCCATCGGACGCGCGCCCATCAGCGGATCGAAGCCATGCTTCGCGAGATGATGGCGAAGGGCGTCGCTGAAATGGACGTCCACCTTCTTCTCGTGCAACTGGTCCTCGAGCTGCATCAGGAACTTGTCGACCACCCGCAGGATGATCTCCTCGTCCAGCGACTTGAAGTTGATGATCGCGTCGAGCCGGTTGCGGAACTCGGGCGTGAACATCCGCTTGATGTCGACCATCTCGTCGCCGGCTTCCCGGCGCGTCGTGAAGCCGATCGTCGACTTCTGCATCGCCTCGGCACCCGCGTTCGTGGTCATGATGATGATCACGTTGCGGAAGTCGGCCTTGCGTCCGTTGTTGTCCGTCAGCGTGCCGTGGTCCATCACCTGCAGCAGCACGTTGTAGATGTCCGGATGCGCCTTCTCGATTTCGTCGAGCAACAGCACGCAATGCGGCTTCTTCGAAATCGCCTCGGTCAGCAGCCCGCCCTGGTCGAAGCCGACGTATCCCGGCGGCGCGCCGATCAGCCGGCTCACCGCGTGGCGCTCCATGTACTCGGACATGTCGAAACGGATCAGCTCGATGCCCAGCGTGAAGGCCAGCTGCTTCGCGACCTCGGTCTTGCCCACGCCGGTCGGGCCGGAGAACAGGAACGAGCCGATCGGCTTGTCCGTCTTGCCCAGGCCCGCGCGCGACATCTTGATCGCGGCGGCCAGCGCCTCGATCGCGGGGTCCTGACCGAACACGACCGCGCGCAGGTCGCGATCGAGCGTCTGCAACTTGCCGCGGTCGTCCTGCGACACGCTTTGCGCCGGCACGCGCGCGATCTTCGAGATGATCTCCTCGATCTCGCTCTTGCCGATGGTGCGCTTCTGACGCGACTTCGGCAGGATCCGCTGCGCCGCACCCGCCTCGTCGATCACGTCGATGGCCTTGTCCGGCAAATGGCGGTCGGAGATGAAGCGCGCCGACAGCTCGGCGGCCGCCGACAGCGCGCCCGACGAATACTTCACGCCGTGGTGCTCCTCGAAGCGCGACTTCAAGCCGCGCAGGATCGCGATGGTCTGTTCGACCGTCGGCTCCACCACGTCGACCTTCTGGAAACGACGCGACAACGCCGCATCCTTCTCGAAGATGCCGCGGTATTCGGTGAAGGTCGTCGCGCCGATGCACTTCAACTGGCCCGACGAGAGCGCCGGCTTGAGCAGATTCGAAGCGTCGAGCGTGCCGCCCGACGCGGCGCCCGCGCCGATCAGCGTATGAATCTCGTCGATGAACAGCACCGCGTGCGGACGATCCTTCAATTCCTTCAGCACGGTCTTCAGGCGCTGCTCGAAGTCGCCGCGATACTTGGTACCGGCCAGCAGCGCGCCCATGTCGAGCGAATACACGACCGCGTCCGACAGAATGTCCGGCACGTCGCCGCGCGTGATGCGCCAGGCCAGGCCCTCGGCGATCGCGGTCTTGCCAACGCCCGCCTCGCCGACCAGCAATGGGTTGTTCTTGCGGCGGCGGCACAGCACCTGGACCACCCGCTCGACTTCGGACTCGCGGCCGATCAGCGGATCGATCTTGCCGTCCTTCGCCATCTGGTTCAGGTTCTGGGTGAACTGGGCGAGCGGCGTTTCCTTCTGGCCGGCGGCGTCCTCGCCCTCGGCCGGGGCCGCCTCGCCGCCCTTGCCGGCATCGGTCGCGCCGGCCTTCGAGATGCCGTGCGAGATGAAATTGACCACGTCCAGACGCGTCACGCCCTGCTGTTGCAGATAGTAGACCGCGTGCGAGTCCTTCTCGCCGAAGATCGCCACCAGCACGTTCGCGCCGGTCACTTCCTTCTTGCCGTTGGACGTCGACTGCACGTGCATGATCGCGCGTTGAATCACGCGCTGGAACCCGAGCGTCGGCTGTGTGTCGACCTCGTCGTTTCCGGCCACCGTCGGCGTGTTGTCGTGGATGAAATTGCGCAGATTCTGACGAAGGTCTTCGATATTCGCCGAGCACGCACGCAAGACTTCGGCTGCCGTTGCGTTGTCCAGCAACGCCAGCAGGAGATGTTCAACGGTGATGAACTCATGCCGCGCCTGGCGCGCTTCCATGAACGCCATGTGCAGACTGACTTCCAGTTCCTGGGCAATCATGCTTCCTCCATCACGCACTGCAGCGGATGCCCCGACTGCCGTGCATGGCTAACCACTTGCTCAACTTTGGTCGCCGCGACATCTCGCGTATAGACCCCACAAACTCCCCTGCCCTCGCGGTGAACCTTGAGCATGATCTGCGTCGCGGTTTCACGGTCCTTGTTGAAGTAATCCTGCACGATCATGATGACGAACTCCATGGGTGTGAAGTCGTCGTTGAGCAGCATCACCTTGTACATGGACGGCGGCTTCAGCTTCTGTTGCTGCCGCTCCAGGACGGTACCGTCCTGTTTGTCCGGGATAATCGCCATACATTCATTCTAAACAAGTCGCTCCGGGGCCAAGGCAGCGACGCAATTAGCGTTCCGACGCCTGCCTCGGCGGCCCGGAATACCGCGCCGCCCCACCCGCACCGACCCGTTCGATCTCCGTCAAGAATTGTCAGGAAACGTCCCGTCTGCGAGAAGCACCATGACCTTGGGCAGTGACGCTTCCTCACCTCATCTGGAGCGATTATGAGCAATTTCAAGCCGGCCCGCTGGCCTGCCTGAAAAGCCGAATATAACCCTGCCGAAGCCCCGGTTTTGCACGTCCGCAACGTCGCCAAAAAGCGCTTGACAGGTGATTTAAGAGCCTCAACAATCTTTCTCGCACCTTTTTGAACACAATGAAAAGGGCTTCCGTGCGCCGCCGGCCTGCCTAATGGCACGGTGGTGGGCGCTTATTCGGTCAGATGCAGCGGACAAGAGTCAGAGGGGAAGTAGCATGGCAACAGGTACGGTCAAGTGGTTCAACGACGCGAAAGGTTTCGGCTTCATCACGCCGGATGAAGGTGGCGAGGATCTGTTTGCGCACTTCTCCGCCATTCAGATGAATGGCTTCAAGACGCTGAAGGAAGGCCAGAAGGTCAGCTTCGAAGTCGTGCAGGGCCCGAAGGGCAAGCAGGCGTCGAACATCCAAGCGGCATTCTAAGTACGAGCAAGACCGACACGGGTGCAGCGGTGCCCGTGCCCGAGCAAGGCGATCGCGGTTGACCGCGATCCGACATGAAGCGAGGCAGGCGGTGCAGTGCCTTGCCTCCCGATACCGCAGGATGCCTGGACCAACGCACTTGAACGGGTGCTTGGTTGTTGGAACAACCTGCAGCATGGACACGTCTGTCGGTTCCCGACGCCGGCGTCGCGTTCCCGACGAAAAAGCCCCGTCACCTCACGGTGACGGGGCTTTTTCGTTATGCGGACAGCCTGGCGCGTCGGCGACGCGCCGTGACGCATCGTGCGGCGACGTGCGGCACACCGCGGACGCCGGCGCGACGCACGGCCCGCTGGAGAGCAGGCCGTGCCGAGCGGCTTACATGTTTTCGATCAGCACCTGACCGAAGCCCGAGCACGACACCTGCTCGGCGCCGTCCATCAGCCGCGCGAAGTCGTACGTCACGCGCTTCTGCAGGATCGACTTCTCCATCGCGGCGATGATCACGTCAGCCGCTTCCGTCCAGCCGAGGTGACGCAGCATCATTTCGGCGGAGAGGATTTCCGAACCCGGATTCACGTAATCCTTGCCCGCGTACTTCGGTGCCGTGCCGTGGGTCGCTTCGAACATTGCGACCGAATCCGACAGATTCGCACCCGGGGCGATGCCGATGCCGCCGACCTGTGCCGCCAGCGCGTCCGAGATATAGTCGCCGTTCAGGTTCAGCGTCGCGATCACGTCGTATTCGGCCGGGCGCAGCAGGATCTGCTGCAGGAACGCGTCGGCGATCGAATCCTTGACGGTGATCTCGTTGCCGGTCTTCGGATTCTTGAACTTCATCCACGGACCGCCGTCGATCAGTTCGGCGCCGAACTCACGCTTGGCCAGATCGTAGCCCCAATCACGGAAGCCACCTTCGGTGAACTTCATGATGTTGCCCTTGTGCACCAGGGTCAGCGACTTGCGATCGTTGTCGATCGCGTATTGCAGCGCCTTGCGGACCAGGCGCTCCGTGCCTTCGCGCGACACCGGCTTGACGCCGATCGACGACGACTCGGGGAAGCGGATCTTCGTCACGCCCATTTCCTTCTGCAGGAAGGCGATGATCTTCTTGGCCTGCTCGCTGTCGGCCATCCATTCGATGCCGGCGTAGATGTCTTCCGAGTTCTCGCGGAAGATGACCATGTCGGTCTTTTCCGGCTCGCGCACCGGCGACGGCACGCCCTTGAAGTACTGCACCGGGCGCAGGCAGACGTACAGGTCGAGCTGCTGGCGCAGCGCCACGTTCAGCGAGCGGATGCCGCCGCCGACCGGCGTCGTCAGCGGACCCTTGATCGAGACGACGTACTCCTTCAGCACCTCGAGGGTTTCCTCGGGCAGCCAGACGTCCGGACCGTAGATCTTGGTCGACTTCTCGCCGGCGAAGATTTCCATCCAGCTGATCTTCTTCTTGCCGCCGTAGGCCTTTTCGACCGCCGCATCGACGACCTTGATCATCACCGGCGTGATGTCGACGCCCGTGCCATCGCCCTCGATGTAGGGAATGATCGGCGTATCGGAAACGTTGAGCGAAAAGTCGGCATTGACGGTGATCTTGTCGCCGGCCGGGACTTTGATGTGCTGATACGACATGAAATCGACTCCAATAAGGGCGGACCGCCTCGACGGAAGGCAGCTTCGGTACGGATCGCGTTATTCTAGGCGCTCGGTGGCGGCAGGACCACGCCGCACGCGTAGGTGCCGGTGGCCGACCGCGCCGGTCGGGTGCTCCCGGCAACGCGTCACTCTTATATAAGACAAAAGACCGCGGCAATATTATGCATTAAACTCCGGCGCCCCGCCATCGTGCTTACCCGTGCGACCGGCGGCTGCACGATGCCGCGCCGGCAAGCGCAACGGGCGATGTCAGCCCTGGCCGAAGCCGGCTGTCGGACGCAGCGGCCGTGCCACGTCGAACGATCCGCCGTCCCAGCGCCCGGATCGTCCGCCGACCGGTTGAGCGCGCGTGACCGCGTCGGGCAGGCGCCAGCGTCGAGCCGCAACATCGGCCTGCCGCCGGGGGCACTCACCGGCGCCGCTCGCGCGCTGCCCGTTCCGCCCCTCCGGCGCTCAATTCTGGACACTGTCATGGCCCGTCTCATCGCTCTCAACAAACCGTTCGACGTGATCTGCCAGTTTTCCGCGCATCCCACGCGCCGCACCCTCGCCGACTGCATACCGGTGCCGCAGGTCTACCCGGCGGGGCGACTGGACGCGGACAGCGAAGGGCTGCTGCTGCTCACCGACGACGGCGCCTTGCAGGCGCAGATCAGTGCGCCGCGCCACAAACTGCCGAAGCGCTATCTGGCGCAGGTCGAGGGCCTGCCGGGTGCCGACGCGCTGGCGCACCTGCGCGCCGGCATCGACCTGGGCGATTACCGGACACAACCCTGTCAGGCGCGCGTGATCGATCCGCCCGATCTCTGGCCACGCAACCCGCCGATTCGCTACCGTGCGGCGATCCCGACGACGTGGCTGGAACTGATCATCAGCGAAGGCAAGAACCGGCAGGTTCGGCGCATGACCGCGGCGGTCGGCCTGCCGACCCTGCGGCTGGTACGCCGCGCGGTTGGCGACGTCGACCTGTTCGATCTTGGCCTGGCCCCGGGCGAATGGCGCGAACTGGACGTGGGCGCGCCTTGGCGCGATGAAAGACCGGTGACGCGCGCGCAGCCGCGCCGCCCATTCCGGGCGTCCGGTGAGACCGCACCGGCGCGGACAGCCCGGCCGACTGGTGCGCGTGGCACGCCGCGCGCGCCGGGCGCACAGCAGCGCGCGGCATCCGACGACACGCGCGCGCCAAGGCAACGCGGCACCCGAAAGAAATCGACGAAATTTTGATGAACCGTGTCAACGGCTGCCGCACAGCCGCGTTTTAGGTAGCGACGAGCCGACGAACGGCCAGTCATTTCACTAACGTGTATCGAGGATGTCATGAAGAAACTGATCGCTGCCCTGATCGCTGGCCTGTTCGCCTCCGCCGCTTTCGCGCAAGCGCCGGCCGCATCGGACACGACCGCCGCGTCGTCGGCGAGCGCGAAGCCGGCGAAGAAGGCCCACAAGGCCAAGAAGCATTCGAAGAAGCACGCCGCTGCCGCCTCGGACGCAGCTGCCTCGTCGGCACAGTAAGTCTTTCGCATCGCTGCGATCGCGCCGCCTCGGCGGCGCCGACCAGAGACTCCCGGGCACGCCCGCGGAGTCTTTTTTTTTTGCCGTATCGGATAATATGCGGCAACCGTGACCCCTCGGAGCCCGACGTGCCTTCGACGCTTTTCCGCCGTGCCGCGCTTGCCCTGTCCGGCGCCGCGGTGCTCGCCACCGCCGCTGTGGGCGACGCACAGACGATCAAGCAGCCCGGTGACTTCCCGGTCGTGCAACTTACCGCCGGCATGAACCTGATTCGCGCCGAAGTGGCCGCCACCGAGGCCGATCGCGAGCAGGGCCTGATGTACCGCAAGCACCTGGCTCCGAACGGCGGCATGCTGTTCGTGTTCGACGACGTTGCCGGCCACTGCTTTTGGATGAAGAATACCGAGATCCCGTTGTCGATCGCATTCATCCGCGACGACGGGACGGTGACCGACGTGGACGAGATGCAGGCGCAGACCGAGAACAATCACTGTCCGACCCGCGCCATCCGCTATGCGCTGGAGATGAATCGCGGCTGGTTCAGCCAGCACGGCATCGGTCCGGGCACACGCATCGGCGGCCTGCCCGCACCGCGCTGATTCCGCAGGCCCGCTCTTGCAATTCGGCGTGCGGACCCGCATCTAGGCAGTTGCGCAACGCGCGGCCCGCCGTGGCGCTATTTATGCTTGCTTGACCGGATCGCCGCCGCGCGGCGCTCGTCACCCGAGCTGACAGGAGATTAGAAGTGGCCCGTAAGACTCCCATCGAACGTTACCGAAATATCGGTATCAGCGCCCACATCGACGCAGGCAAGACGACGACGACCGAGCGCATCCTGTTCTACACCGGCGTCAACCACAAGATCGGCGAAGTGCACGAAGGCGCGGCGACGATGGACTGGATGGAGCAGGAACAGGAACGCGGCATCACCATTACCTCGGCCGCCACCACGGCATTCTGGTCGGGGATGGGCAAGAATTATCCCGAACACCGGATCAACATCATCGACACGCCGGGGCACGTCGACTTCACGATTGAAGTCGAGCGCTCGATGCGCGTGCTCGACGGCGCGTGCATGGTCTACGACTCGGTCGGTGGCGTGCAGCCGCAGTCGGAAACCGTCTGGCGCCAGGCCAACAAGTACGGCGTGCCGCGTCTGGCTTTCGTCAACAAGATGGACCGTGTCGGCGCCGACTTCTTCCGCGTCGAAAAGCAGATTCGCGAACGCCTGAAGGGCAACCCGGTGCCGATCCAGATCCCGGTCGGCGCGGAAGACAAATTCCGCGGCGTGGTCGACCTGGTCAAGATGAAGGCGATCATCTGGGACGATGCCTCGCAAGGCACCAAGTTCGAGTACGGCGAGATTCCGGAGGAACTGCAGGGGCTGGCGCAGGAATGGCACGACAAGATGGTCGAGGCGGCCGCCGAAGCCAGCGAGGAACTGCTCGAGAAATACCTGAGCGGCGATGCGCTCACCGAAGACGAGATCAAGCAGGCGCTGCGCAAGCGGACGATCGCCGGCGAAATCCTGCCTATGCTCGCGGGCAGCGCGTTCAAGAACAAGGGCGTGCAGGCGATGCTCGACGCGGTCATCGATTATCTGCCGTCGCCGGTCGACATTCCGCCGGTCGAGGGCGAACTCGAGAATGGCGAGCGCGCCTCGCGCAAGGCCGACGATTCGGAGAAGTTCTCGGCGCTCGCGTTCAAGATCATGACCGACCCGTTCGTCGGCCAGCTCGCGTTCTTCCGTGTCTACTCGGGCGTGGTCAACGCCGGCGACACGGTCTACAACGCGGTCAAGGAAAAGAAGGAACGGCTTGGCCGGATCCTGCAGATGCACGCCAACCAGCGCGAAGAAATCAAGGAAGTGCGCGCCGGCGACATCGCGGCGGCCGTCGGTCTGAAGGAAGTGACCACGGGCGACACCCTGTGCGATCCGAACGCGGTGATCGTGCTCGAACGCATGGAATTCCCGGAGCCGGTGATCTCGCAGGCCGTCGAGCCGAAGACCAAGGCCGACCAGGAAAAGATGGGCCTGGCGCTGAACCGTCTGGCGCAGGAAGACCCGTCGTTCCGCGTGCAGACCGACGAGGAATCGGGTCAGACGATCATCTCCGGGATGGGCGAGCTGCACCTGGAAATTCTGGTCGACCGGATGAAGCGCGAGTTCAACGTCGAGGCGACGGTGGGCAAGCCGCAGGTTGCGTATCGCGAAACGATCCGCAGCGTCTGCGACGAAGTCGAAGGCAAGTTCGTCAAGCAGTCGGGCGGTCGCGGCCAGTACGGCCACGTCGTACTCAAGCTCGAGCCGCAGGAACCGGGCAAGGGTTATGAATTCGTCGACGCGATCAAGGGCGGCGTGGTGCCGCGCGAATACATCCCGGCGGTCGACAAGGGCATCCAGGAAACGCTGAAGGCGGGCGTGGTCGCGGGCTACCCGGTGGTCGACGTGAAGGCGACGCTGTTCTTCGGTTCGTACCACGACGTGGACTCGAACGAAAACGCGTTCCGCATGGCCGGCTCGATGGCGTTCAAGGAAGGCATGCGCCGCGCCAAGCCGGTGCTGCTCGAACCGATGATGGCCGTTGAAGTCGAGACGCCGGAAGACTACGCCGGCACCGTGATGGGCGACCTGTCCTCGCGGCGCGGCATGGTGCAGGGCATGGACGACATGGTCGGCGGCGGCAAGCTCGTGAAGGCCGAAGTGCCGCTAGCCGAAATGTTCGGCTACTCGACGTCGCTGCGTTCGCAGACCCAGGGTCGCGCGACGTACACGATGGAGTTCAAGCACTACGCCGAAGCGCCGAAGAACGTCGCCGACGCGATCGTCAACGCGAAGTCGAAGTAAGCAAGTGTGCAAGTGCGGCCCTGGCGCCGCGCTTGCATCGCTCCGAAGCCGGCGCCCAGGCGCCGGCTTTTTTGCATTCGCTTCACTGAGTCCTTCACCGCTCCTTCCCTGCGTGCGACGGGGTGCGCCGCCGCGCGTGCCCGGCGCCCCGGCCGGCCCCGCCCACCTCCTGCCGCACCCACGGTGTCCTGTGATCGGTCGGATTTGCGCTACCATCGTCCGAAGGCTGGCGGCGCCGCCGCGTGGATCGTTCCGCGTGGATCGTTCCGCGTGGATCGTTCCGCGTGGATCGTTCCGCGTGGATCGTTCCGCGTGGGTATTCCCGCGTGGCCGGCACGGCACGCGTCGCTGCTGCGCCGTGCGCGAGGGCCGGACACTGTGGCGCATGCATCACGCAGCCTGCACGGCGACCATGTTTTCGCCGCTCGCCATCCGCGTTCGCTGGCCGTCAGCGGTCGCACGGATGCCTTCGACCGTCCGCGTGCACTCGCGCGACGCCGCCCGTGCTCATCCGAAGGAGATGCAGAGATCGACGAACTCAGAGCCCGCGCCGGTGCCCACGGCAATGCGGCGATCGATGAATGTCTTGCCGGTCGCATCGGGCGGCGCGAACTGCTGCGCTACCTCGCGGCCATCGGCGTGGGCGGACTCGCGCTGCCACGCGCGGCGCTGGCTCGGTCGGCTCAAGCAGGTCAATCGACTCAACGGGGTCAAGCGGGCGCGACCATTCGCGTCGCGGCGCTCACGCCGACCGGCGCGGTCGATCCGGTCAGGCTGTCCGATCCGGCGGGCATCGGCATCGTTTGTCAAAGCGCCGAATATCTGATCGACGACGACGGCGACACGCTCACGCTGCGGCCGTCGCTGGCCGTCAGTTGGCAGTCTGACGCGGACGGGCGCACATGGACCTTCCGGCTCCGCGATGGCGTGCGCTTCCACGATGGCCGCGCGCTCGACGCCGCGGACGTCGTCGCCACCTTCGACCGGCTGACCGATCCGGCCGTCGGCTCGGCCGGGCTGTCGGTGCTGAAGGGCGTGCTGTCGAAGGGCGGCGCGCGGCGCGCCGACCGCCTCACCGTGGTCTTTCATCTGGACGCGCCGAACGGCAACTTTCCGTACTACGTCTCCTCGGACAATTTCAACGCGGCCATCGTGCCGGCCGACTACCGGGGCGACTTCGAGAAGCGTTCGACCGGCACAGGCCCATTTCGGCTCGAACGCTTCACGCCGATGGTCGGCGCGAGCTTCGTCCGCAACCACGACTATTGGGGCGGCGCGGTGTTGCCGGAGCGGGTCGAGTTTCGCTTCTATGCGGACCAGCAGTCGCAACTGCTGGCGTTGCGTGGCGGCGATGCGGACCTGATGGTCGACTTCACGCCACTCAACGCCCGCAGCATGCTGCAGGACCGCCAGTTCCGGGTCAGCCGCGTGCGTTCAAGCGCACATCGCCAACTGCACATGCGATGCGATCGCGGCCCCTTCGCCGACGCGCGCGTGCGGCGCGCGCTGGCGCTGTCCATCGATCGCGGCGCGATCGTCGACGGCTTCTTCCTCGGCCGCGCGTCGGCCGGCGCCGATCACCCGTTCGCGCCGGTGTTCCCGTCCACGCCGCCCGCCTCGCCACAACGCGGACAGCGTATCGACGAGGCGCGGCGGCTGTTGGCGGAGGCAGGCTTTCCGAACGGTTTCTCGAGCACCCTCACGACCGAGACATACATGGAGTTGCCGGACTACGCGGTGCTGCTGCAAAGCGCGGCCCGTTCGATCGGCATCGACCTGCGCCTGCGCGTCGAAAGTCAGGCGGCGTATTATGGTACGGCGGCCTTCGGCCAGTCGGACTGGCTCGACGCGCCGGTGGGCCTGACCGACTACGGCCATCGCGGCGTGCCCAACATTTTTCTCGAAGCACCGCTGACCAGCAACGGGGCCTGGAATGCCGCTCACTTCCGCGACGGCGGCTACGACAAACTGGTCAAGTCGTATGCCGCCGCCTTGCAGTTGGCCGACCAGCGTCGCATCGCGTCGCAGATTGTCGACCGGCTGCAGCGCGAGACGCCGGTGATCATCGGATACTTCTACGATGGATTGGCCCTGTCGCGGCGCTCGCTGCAGGGTTTCGCGTTCACCGCGATCTCGCAGATCTGGCTGGCACACGCCTCTTTCAGTTGACGCGCCAACGAGAACCGTCGATGACGACCGCCCCCCAACCCGCGCCAGGCCAACCCGACGGCGATACCCGCTGGCGGACGTCCGCCAGCCGGCGGGTCCATCTCGGACCGCTCGCGCGCGCCGTCGGCACGCGCCTCGCGCTGGCCGCGTGCACGCTGGCGCTGCTCGCCGTATGCATGTTCCTGGGCGGCCAGTTGCTGCCCGGCGACATCGGCCGCGCGATGCTGGGCCCGTTCGCGGACGCCCAGGCCGTCGCCGCCCTCAATCACCGGCTGGGCGTCGACCAGCCGCTGATCACGCAGTTCCTGCGGTGGGCCGGCGGCCTGCTGCGCGGCGATCTCGGCCGCTCGTACAGCTACGATGCGCCGGTGGCCAGCCTGCTCTGGCCAGCGCTGTGCAACTCGCTGAAGCTCGCGGGTCTTGCGTTTGCGATCGTCGTCCCGCTCGGCATTGCCGGCGGCGTGGTCGCCAGCCTGTACCCGAGGCGCTGGCCGGACCGGCTCATCACCGTCTTCGGCCTGGCGTTCGCCGTCGTGCCGGAGTTCGTGTCCGCGATCGTGCTGATCCTGGTATTCGCGATCGGGCTGCGGGTGTTGCCCGTGTCGGCGTCGTTCAGTGGTGACGCGGGCTTCGGCACGCAGTTCCGCCACCTGCTGCTGCCCGCCCTGCCATTGGTCTTCGTCCTGTTCGCCTATCTGGCGCGGATCACGCGCACCGGCATGCGCGAGGCGCTCGACGCCGACTTCACGCGCACGGCGGTGCTCAAGGGTCTGCCGCTGCGCACCGTGCTCTGGCGTCACGTGCTGCGCAACGCGCTGGCCCCCGCGTTGGCGGTGGCCGCGACACAACTCGGCTACATGGTCGGTGGCCTGGTGGTGGTCGAAACCATCTTTCATTACCGCGGCATCGGCAGCCTGGTATTCGAGGCCGCGCGGGCCAAGGATTTTCCAATGCTCGAAGCCGGCGTCCTGACCATCGGCGTGATCTACGTGCTCGCCGGCCTGCTGGCCGACGCGCTGCAAGCCTGGCTCGACCCCAGACAGCGCAAGGCCGGCCGATGAACGCGATCTCCCGTCACACCGCTCGCGGCGGCCCGTTGCGCGGCCTGCTCGGCCATCCCGGCTTCGTGGTCGGCGCCGTCGTGCTGCTGTTCTGGTTGGCATGCGCGATCGGCGGCACGGCGCTCGCACCGCAAGACCCATACGCGGTCGCACCGCGCGCCGCCCTGCTGCCGCCATCGGCGGACCATTGGTTCGGCACCGACCGACTCGGGCGCGACGTGTTTTCGCGCGTGCTTGCCGGCGCGCGCGACATCCTCGCCGTGGCGCCGCTGGCGACGCTGCTCGGCACGGCGGTCGGCACCGTGCTCGGCTTGTTCGCCGGCTATTACCGCGGCGCGGTGGACGCCATTCTCGGTCGCCTCATCGAGGTCGTGCTCGCGCTGCCGCTGGTGATCGTCGCGCTGTTCGCGCTGTCGGCGCTGGGTGGCGATCGGCTGACGGTGGTCGTGGTGATCGCCGCGGTATTCGCGCCGATCACCGCGCGCACCGTGCGCGCCGCCACCGGGCGCGAGCGCAATCTCGACTACGTCGCCGCCGCGCAGTTGCGCGGCGAACACGCCGGCTACATCGTGTTTCGCGAAATACTGCCGAACATTGCCGCGACGGTCGTGGTCGAGGCCGCGGTGCGGCTCGGCTACGCCATTTTCACCGTCGCCACGCTGTCGTTCCTCGGCTTTGGCACCCAGCCGCCCTCGCCGGACTGGGGGCTGACGATCGCCGAGAATTACACGTCGCTGGCCGGCGGCGCCTGGTGGACCGTCGCGTTCGCCGCGCTGGCGACCGCCTCGCTGGTGATTGCCGTCAATCTGATCGCCGACGCGCTCGGGCAGGACCTGCGATGAGCACGCGTGACATTCCCTCATCGACGCATGCCGCTGCGGTCGCAACGGACGCCGTGCTGCGTCTGCACAACGTATCGCTGCGTTACGATGGCCCGGGCGGCCCGGGCCGCCCCCGTGCGACGCCCGTGGTGCGCGACGTATCGCTGCAATTGCGGCCCGGCGAGTCGTATGGCCTGGTCGGCGAATCGGGATGCGGCAAGTCGACCATCGCGCTGGCGATCGCGGGCTATCTGCCGCGCGGCGGCGCCGTCAGCGCGGGCGAGATCCACGTCGCCGGCAAACGGCTCGACCAGCTCGACGCGACGGGCTTGCGCACGTTGCGCCGCGAGGATGTCGGTCTCGTGTATCAGGATCCGGCGCGAGCGCTCAATCCGGCGTTGACCGTCGCGCGCCAGTTGCACGAAGTGTTTGCACTGCGCGGCGCCACGACGGCGCAGATGCCACCGTTGTTGCGCGAGGCGCTCGCCCAGGTGCGCATCGAAGCGGTCGACCGGGTGCTCGCCAGCTATCCGCACGAGTTGTCGGGCGGCATGCAGCAACGGGTGGTCATCGCGATGGCGCTCGCCAAGCGGCCCCGCCTGCTGATCCTCGACGAGCCGACCACCGGACTGGATGCCACCGTCGAGGCGGAGGTGCTGGATCTGGTCGGACAGCTGCGGCGCGAACTGGGCATGGCCACGCTGTTGATCAGCCACAACCTGGCCGTGGTCGCGCGCGTGTGCGAACGCGTCGGCGTGCTGTACGCGGGCGAGTTGGTCGAGGAAGGACCAAGCGCCGCGTTGTTCTCGTCACCGCGCCATCCCTACACGCTGGCGCTGTTGCGCTGCCTGCCCGGCCAGGCGCCGCGCGCGACGCGTCTGGCCACGATTCCCGGGCAATTGCCGCCGCCGGGCAGCCGTCCGAACGGCTGCGTCTTCACCGAACGTTGTCCGATCGCGGCGGAACGCTGCGCGGTCGAAGCCCCGCGCGCCTATCTGATCGACGCGCGCCCGCAGCGGCGCAGTCGCTGCCATTTCCACACCCGCGTGGCGACGATCCCGCTGGTCGCGGACGCGGGACCCGAGCCGACGCACGACGGCGCCGCTACGGCCGAACCCGCGCAGGCGGGCCCGGCCGCGCCCGCCGAGGCGCCCGTCCTGCGCGCCCGCGCGCTGTCGAAGACGTATCGGGTCGACGGCCGCCCGCTCAAGGCGCTGGACGACGTCTCCCTCGACCTTGCGGCCGGCGAAACGCTCGGTCTGGTCGGCGAGTCCGGCAGCGGCAAGAGCACGCTCGCCCGTCTGGTGCTGGGGCTGGTCGAGGCCGATCCCGGCGGCGCGGTCGAGTTGGACGGCAGTCCCGCGCACGCGCGCGTGACGCGGCGCACGCGTGCCCAGTCGCGCTACCTGCAAGCCGTCTTCCAGAATCCGGGCGAAGCGCTGAACCGCGCGCATACGGTGCGCCGGCTGGTGGGGCGCGCGCTCGGCAAGCTCGGCCGCGTCGCGCGCGCCGAACGCCCGGCGCGCGTCAGCGCCCTGCTCGACGCAGTGCGGCTGCCGCGCCATTGGATCGATGCCCGCAGCCGTCAGTTGTCCGGCGGCATGCAGCAGCGCGTCGCGATCGCGCGTGCCTTCGCGGGGGCACCCCGCGTGGTGGTGTGCGACGAGCCGACGTCGGCGCTGGACGTCTCGGTGCAAGCCGCGATCCTCAACCTGCTTGGCGATCTGCAGCGCGAACACCGCACCAGCTATCTGTTCATTTCGCACGACCTTGCCGTCGTACGGCACGTATCGGATCGGGTCGGCGTGCTGTACCGCGGGCGTCTCGTCGAACTGGGGCCTGCGGAGGCCGTGTTCACGCGGCCTGGCCATCCCTACACGCGCGCGCTGCTCGCGGCTGGCACGGCGCTGACGGCGCCAGGCGCAAACGGTGGCGCCGCCGCAGCCGACCACGATGCGGCAGGCTGCGCGTTCCGCGAGCGCTGTCCGTCGGCGACCGATGCCAGGTGCGCCAACGCCGCGCCGGTCCTGCGTCCCTGGCAAGACGGCCAGTTGGTCGCCTGCCACGCACGCGATACGGCAGCGGCGCCGGGTCGGGTGCCAGATCAGGCGCCCGGACCGGGACCGACACAGGGACCGACACAGGAACCAACGCGGGGACCGAACAGCTGACGCGCGGCGCCTGGGCCGGGCGTGCAACGCCGGCATCGGGCTGCCATCATGTTTGAGTGTTTCAACCGAGGAGAAGGGAACAATGAAGCAGAAAATCCGATATGCCGCCGCCGTCCTGACCTGTCTCGCGCCGCTCGCGCTGGCTTGCCAGTCGGCCCAGGCGCAGGCGCCGGCCGCGCCGACTGCCCCGAACGCCCAGGCCGCCGCGCCGACGGATGCGCCGACCGGTGCACCGACTGGGGCGCGTAATGCCATGCAGGAAGCGGCCGCGTCGTGGAACGCCTACACGCTGATGCAGCAGTGTCAGGACAAGAGCGACAACGTCTCGCAGGCACAGTGCACCAGTGCCGTACGCGGCGTGGTGCACGGCTATCAGTACGGCGTGCTGTTCCTCGCGCAGCATGCGACGGTCGACAACAAACGCGTACAGCCGATCGCGCTGTGCATCGATCGCACGCCGCTCAGCACGCTCGTCGACGAGTACGTGCAGGATGCGCAGCAGGTCAGCCCGGAGACGCTCAGCAAGACGCCCGCCGAGGTCGCGTTGCTCGGCTCGATCCACCAGCACCACCCGTGCCGCTGAGGCGCGGCAGGGCCTGACCGAGCGCTGCCGCGCCCGCGTCCGGCCGGCTGCCTGTCAGCCGGCCGGCATGGTCCGCCGTACCTTACGAAACGCCATCCAGACGCCGTCCAAACGCGGGCTAACCCGCAGGCTGGACGGCGTTTTGTTGTGTAAAAGTCACATGGCGGCCGTGAAGCGCAGCTTTATTTGAGCACGCGAAAACAAGTTTGCTATCTTTCGGTCAGCTTCTCGCGAAGTTGTCGCGGACGAAACCTCGAAGAATGGATCGACGCCGCGTTTAACAATTGATGGAGATCTTAAACCCATGAAAAAATCGCTTCTCGCCGTGGCAGCGTTGAGCACCTTCGCCGGTGCCGCCCACGCGCAAAGCAGCGTCACCCTGTACGGGATCATCGACGCAGGCGTGAACTACACCAGCAACGTGCGCACCAGCGCGACGACGAACGGCCGTCAATTCAACCTGACGAGCGGCGTCATGCAAGGCAGCCGTTGGGGTCTGCGTGGCACGGAAGACCTCGGTGGCGGTCTGAAGGCGATCTTCGTGTTGGAAAACGGCTTTGACGTCGCTGGCGGCGGCCTGGGTCAAGGCGGCCGCATGTTCGGTCGTCAAGCCTTCGTCGGCCTGAGCAGCAACCAGTACGGCTCGGTGACCCTCGGTCGCCAGTACGACTCGGTCGTCGACTTCGTCGGCCCGTTCGAAGCCGGTTCGCAATGGGGTGGCTACGTTTCGGCTCACCCGGCTGACCTGGACAACTTCAACAACGCGTTCCGTACCAACAACGCGATCAAGTACACCAGCAACAACTACAACGGCTTCAAGTTCGGCGGTCTGTACAGCCTGGGCGGCGTTGCAGGCGACAACAGCCGCAACCAAGTCTGGTCGCTGGGTGCTGGCTACGCGAACGGCCCGGTTGGCTTCGGCGTCGGCTACTTGAACGTCCGTAACCCGAACATCGCGTTTGGCGGAGGCAACTCGTCGACCTCGACGGCTGCGACCAGCTACTTCTCGTCGCCGGTCACCGCTGGCTTCGCGTCGGCCCACACGCTGCAAGTCATCGGCGCGGGCGGTTCGTACGCCTTCGGCCCGGCCACGCTCGGCCTGACCTACAGCAACACGAAGTTCAAGGATCTGGGCGACACGACGTCGGGCCCGAACCCGTACGGCTACACGGGCAGCGCGACGTTCAACAACGCCGAAATCAACTTCAAGTATCAGCTGACCCCGGCCCTGCTGGCTGGCGCTGCTTACGACTACACCCGTGGCCCGGACATCAACGGCAGCCGCGCCCAGTACCACCAAGGCTCGCTGGGTCTGGACTACTTCCTGTCGAAGCGCACCGACGTCTACATCATCGGCGTGTTCCAGAAGGCCAAGGGCAACGATTCGACGGGCCAGTCGGCTGTCGCCTCGATCAACGGTCTGACCGCTTCGAGCAGCGACCGTCAAGCCTACGTCCGCGTCGGCGTGCGTCACAAGTTCTAAGAGCAACGATAGTTGTATCCTTCGAAAGGCACCTTCGGGTGCCTTTTTTTATTTCCGATGACGGCAGCGGCGCGCGCTGCGTGGTCGCTTTACTCGTTCCGCGATGGCAGGATCGTACGCGCACACCGGTCGCGTCATCCGCAGTGCGACGCGGCGGCCGCGTGCGATTCGGCAGTGCGCGCGGTGTCGCCAGAACGCGTGGCCGGCTGCGCTGGCCTCGCACTGACCCGCACTGACCCGCGCTGACCTGCCCGGGCTGGCGCATCGGCCGGCGAACCCATCGCGCAGTGCGGGCGAGCACTTGGCAGTGGCTGGCGAGAGCGCCCCGCCGCCTTGCCGGCGCAACGTCACCAAGGCAACGAGCGCCGCGTCCGGCAGCGTAGCGGCGCCGGACCATCAGAGTCGCCGCCGCTTGGCCGCCCCTGGGCCGGCGGGAACAGCGAGTACGCCAGCAGCCGGATCAGCCAGGACCGTCGCTCGCGGCCGCGAGTAGGGGCAATACGACGTCGCTGATCGGCGTCGGGATGCCGTGCTGCCGAGCCCGACGAGCGATCACACCATTGCGAATCTCCCATTCGAGTGGCCTGCCGGCTTCGCGATCCGTGAGGATCGACGTCCCCATGTCGGCCGGATACGCCTGGAATTTTTCGACGATAGCTTGCGCAACCTCGTCGCCCAGATCGGCCCCTTCAGCGCGGGCCACGGCGAGGCATTCGCGCAGATAGGCGACCGCGAGGCCGGCGATGTCGGCCCGTCCGAACATGCCCGCGCGACGGTGCGTGAGCACCATCAGTCCGGCCACCGCGTTCTGCAGCAGCTTGCGCCAGGCCAGCGTGTTGAAATCCGCCGCCAGGTCCACCGCGCATCGTGTGTCCTGCAGTACCTCGGCCACCACACGCGCTGTCGCCGTGTCGGGCAGGCTGAGGCGCGGCTCGCCGCGCAAGCGCACCGAGCCATCGGCTTGCGCCTGCGCGGGGAACCACACCACCGCCGGCACGACGCGTCCGCTCGGCGCATGCGGGGCGACGCTTTCCACCTGCTCTACGCCGTTTTGCAGCACGCACACGACCGTTTCCGGCCCGCTCAACGCCGTCAGCCACGCGGCTGCCGCCTCGGTCTGTGTCGTCTTGACCGCCAGGAACACCAGATCGACGGTGTCGGCACTTGCGGCGGGATCCGTTCGGACCGGACCGGGAACGACGATGCGTCGATCGCCATCCAGCAAGGTCAGCGAGTCGCGGGACGAGCGGCCACACAGCAGCGGGGTGTGACCGACTTCGTGCAAGGCCGCCGCGACTGCGGTGCCGATGGCGCCCGGTCCAATGATGGCAACGGTGCTGCCGGTTCGTGTGGTCATGGAAACTCCCTCCTCTCTGTTGCCTGGACGCTGCCTGCGCGCCCGTTGTGCATTTCAAGCAGTGAAAGTAACATATTACAAATGGGACAAGAAATAAGTAACGCGGTTTCAGATGTCGCGGATCGGCTCGGGCAATGGCTCGGCCACATCCAGTCCCGCAGCGGCGACCTGGCTGCGAGCGAGCAGAGAGTGGTATCGCTTCTGCTGGCCGATCCGCTGTTCGTCGGCGCGAGCACGACCGCGCAGGTCGCCGCACGGGCCGGCGTGTCACCGCCCAGCGTGGTCCGCGCCGCGCGCGCAATCGGCTTCAGCGGGTTCACCGAACTCAAGATCGAGATCGCCCGCGCCCGCGGTACGACGCGCTTTTTCGCGCCTCCCGACGTACTCGCCGCGGATGCGACATCGGGCGCCGTGCTCGAAACCGCCATTCGAACAGGCACGGATGCCCTGACCGCCCTCGCCGGCGCCGTCGAACTCGCGGCGTTCGACAAGGCGGTCGAGACGATCCTGTCCGCGCGACAGGTGCTTGCCTTCGGCGCCGGCCCTTCGTCCACGGTGGCCGCCGATGCGGTTTTTCGTCTGCGCGCGGTCGGCGTCACGACCATCGGCATCCCGGACTATCTGTCGGCAATGATCGCGGCGCGCCTTCTCGGCCCCGGGGATGTGGTCATCGCCGTCAGCTCAACCGGACGCACCGCGACGACGCTCGCCATCGCCGACGCGGCGTCATCCGCCGGGGCCTCGCTGGTCGCAGTCACCAACCAGTACGGCACGCCGCTGGCGACCCTTGCCGATATCGCGCTCGCTGTCGGCGGCGCGCCGCTTCCCGCGCAAATGGCTGCGGCTGGCAGTCGGCTGGCTCAGCTCGTCGTGATTGACGCACTGGTCGCCGCCATCGCGCTGCGCGACCCCGAACGGAACCAGCGCGCCGAGCGGGCAGGCATCGACCTGCCCGACATCCACTGATGCCGCCCGGCACGGTCGCGATCGTCCTCGCCGCGGCGGCAGCCCATGCGGTCTGGAACCTGGCGTCGAAGTTCAAGCGGCAAGACACCGTGGTGTTCGTCTGGGCTTATTTCTGCGCCTCGGCGCTGCTGTGCATGCCGCTTGGCGTCGCGCGCATGGTCGCCGGACAGCAGGCGCTCGATTGGCAGCTGGTGGTGGGCTCGGCCGTCTCGGCGGCCTTGCACATCGTCTATTCGCTGACCCTGCAGGCCGGCTACGACCGCTCGGCGCTCGGCGTGGTCTATCCAGTCGCCCGCGGCTCGGCGCCAATGCTGACGATGCTGTGCGCGGTCCTTCTTCTCGGGGAGCGGCTCACCCCGCTCGCGGTGCTCGGCGCCTTGCTCATCGTCGCGGGCATCCTGGTTGTTACCGGCAATCCATTCAGACGCGGCGGCCGCCATCCGCTGCAGGGGCTGTATTGGGGCGCTGCAACGGGTGCCACCATTGCCGCCTACACGCTGTGGGACAGCTACGCGATCACCGCGTGGCATTTGGCGCCTGCCAGCTACTTCGCCGGCGCGCTTCTTTTACAGAGTCTCATACTGACCCCGATGGCGCTGCGTCGGCGCCATCTGATCCGCGCTGCGGTTCGCACGGATGCAGTGCCGATCGTCATCGTGGCGGTGTTCTCGCCGCTGGCCTACCTCCTCGTACTGACCGCGATGCAGACTGCGCCCGTGGCACTCGTGGCACCGCTGCGCGAGTCCTCGATCGTCATCGGCGCACTGCTGGCATGCAGGCTGTTCCACGAGGGCCACTTCAGGCGCCGCCTCGCCGGAGCGGCGGTTGTACTTGCCGGGATCGCGGCGATCAGTCTGTGATGCCGCCGCGCAGCGGGCGTCGCTTCCGCTGCGCCTACAAACCGCGGCGCCCGCAGCAGGCCGCGATCGAAAGCGCCGGCCGTGCCAGAAGACCCGGGCGCCGCCGCAACGGCCCCGTCTCCGCCTGCCGAGAGTCGCTTGCCCTCGCCGATGCGGCGCCAGCCCTCATGCGAACCCCGCGCACCCGCTCCGCCGCGTCGCTCGCGGTCGCGGCGACGCCGTCGCCAGCGCGCATCGCGCGTGCATCGTTCGTTGGCGGGCGGCGCACCGGCCGCGTGCAGTTAAGCGGGCCGGTGGCGTGAGAGCAGCGTGAAGGCAACATGAAGACAACGTAAAGGCAACGTGAGGGCAAAGTTGAGGGAAACAGCAGGGCAACCGCAGCGGCACCTGGGCGCGCCACAGGGCGCTCAGGCGCCGCCGCGTCGCGGCCGGCGCGCTCGTGTAACGCCTGCCGCGGCAACCGCCATCCTGCCCGTGTCGTGCGCGGTGCTGTCGTCGCGGCGCGGCCCGCGCAAGTGTCGGATGCCCACACGCGCGTCTCATTTTTTCCACTAGGCGCGCGCGTCACGCTCACTTAACCTCTATCATGTAATCACCGGCACGCCGAGCGAGCGCGTCTCCAAAGAAAACTCGCCGCGTTGCGTAACAAGCTGATCCAGAGTCTTTGCAATAGGACGCATGGCATTGCCCACGTGGGCGGCCACGCAGTGTTCCACGTTGGCGAGGAGTGTGTATGGATATCTACAGCAGTTTCGCGACCCGCTTCGACAAAACCCGCGAGGAGGAACTGTCCCTCGAGGAGTATCTCGAAGTCTGCAAGAACGACGCGTCGGCTTACGCGTCGGCCAGCGAACGGATGCTGAAGGCCATCGGCGAACCCGAAACCCTCGACACCCGCAGCGACCCGCGCCTGTCTCGCATCTTCGCGAACAAGGTCATCAAGATCTATCCAGCGTTCAAGGAGTTCTACGGCGCGGAAGAGGTGATCGAACAGGTGGTGTCGTACTTCCGTCACGCCGCGCAGGGTCTCGAAGAGAAAAAGCAGATCCTCTACCTGCTCGGTCCGGTCGGTGGCGGCAAGTCGTCGATTGCCGAGCGGCTCAAGCAACTAATGGAGCGCGTACCGTTCTATGCGTTGAAGGGCTCGCCAGTCAACGAATCGCCGCTCGGGCTGTTCGATTACGACGAGGACGGACCGATCCTCGAAGAGCAGTACGGCATCCCGCGACGCTATCTGAAAAGCATTCTCAGCCCGTGGGCGGTCAAGCGGCTGCACGAGTACAACGGCGATATCCGCCAGTTCCGCATCGTCAAACGCTATCCGTCCGTTCTGCGCCAGATCGGCGTGGCGAAGACCGAACCGGGCGACGAAAACAACCAGGACATTTCGTCGCTGGTCGGCAAGGTCGACATCCGCAAGCTCGAACAGTTTTCGCAAGACGATGCCGACGCATACAGCTACTCCGGCGGCCTGTGCCTGGCCAACCAGGGGCTGCTCGAATTCGTCGAGATGTTCAAGGCGCCGATCAAGGTGCTGCACCCGCTGCTGACGGCCACCCAGGAAGGCAATTTCAAGGGCACCGAAGGGTTCGGCGCGATTCCGTTCGACGGCGTGATCGTCGCGCACTCGAACGAGTCGGAGTGGAAGGCATTCCGCAACAACAAGAACAACGAGGCGATGCTGGACCGGATCTACATCGTCAAGGTGCCCTACTGCCTGCGCGTCACGGAGGAAGTGAAGATCTACGAGAAGCTGATCCGCAATTCCTCGCTCGGCGAAGCGGTGTGCGCGCCGGGCACGTTGAAGATGATGGCCCAGTTCTCGGTGCTGACGCGGCTGGTCGAGCCGGAGAATTCGAGCACCTTCTCGAAGATGCAGGTGTATGACGGCGAGAATCTGAAGGACACGGATCCGAAGGCCAAGTCGTACCAGGAGTACCGGGACTTCGCCGGCGTCGACGAGGGCATGACCGGCGTTTCGACGCGGTTCGCGTTCAAGATCCTGTCGCGCGTCTTCAACTTCGACAGCACCGAGGTGGCTGCCAACCCGGTGCACCTGATGTATGTGCTGGAACAGCAGATCGAGCGCGAGCAGTTCCCCACCGACACGGAACAGAAATATCTGTCGTACGTGAAGGACCTGCTTGCATCGCGCTACGTCGAATTCATCGGCAAGGAGATCCAGACCGCGTATCTCGAATCGTATTCGGAGTATGGCCAGAACATCTTCGATCGCTATGTGACCTATGCTGACTTCTGGATCCAGGATCAGGAGTTCCGCGATCACGACACCGGCGAAAGCTTCGACCGCGCGGCACTCAACGCCGAGCTGGAGAAAATCGAGAAACCGGCCGGCATCAGCAATCCGAAGGATTTTCGCAACGAGATCGTCAACTTCGTCCTGCGCGCACGCGCCGGCAATGCCGGCAACAATCCGCAATGGACCAGCTACGAGAAGCTGCGTCGCGTGATCGAGAAGAAGATGTTCTCGAACACCGAGGAGTTGCTGCCGGTCATCTCGTTCAACGCCAAGGGATCGGCCGAAGAGCAGCGCAAGCACGACGAATTCGTCAACCGGATGGTTCAGAAGGGCTATACGCCGAAGCAGGTGCGCTTGCTCTGCGAGTGGTATCTGCGGGTACGCAAGTCGTCGTAGCAGTCAGCCGGCCGCGGCCGGTTCTACCCCCGGGCGCCTGCCGCAGCGACAGGCGGCGCGCGAACGGGGACCGGCGCACCGGCGCGGTGGCGAAACCAGGCGCACGCATGGGGCAGTGAACCATGCGCGTCCTCGCCACCGCGGCGGTCGCGCTTCCAGCAGGAGATGCGAACTTGCTGCACCAAATCATCGATCGCCGGCTGGCGGGCAAGAACAAGAGTATCGCCAATCGTGAGCGCTTCCTCAGGCGCTTCCGTCATCATATTCGCGAAGCAGTCACGGATGCGATCCGTGACCGCGGCATTCAGGACATCGACGAGTCCACCAGCATCACGATCCCCCGCAAGGACGTGTCCGAGCCCGTTTTCGGTCACGGCCCGGGCGGCACGCGGGAGATGGTGCATCCGGGCAACCAGGACTACACGCGTGGCGACCGCATCAAGCGCCCGCAAGGCGGCGGCGCGGGCGGCGGCGGCTCGCAGGCGAGCCAGGATGGCGAAGGGGAAGACGACTTCGTGTTCCAACTGAGCCGCGAAGAATTCATGCAGTATTTCTTCGAGGATCTGGAACTGCCGCGCCTGGTCACCACGCAACTGCTCGCCGTGCCGAGCTGGAAGAGCGTGCGCGTCGGCTATGCGGCCGAAGGCACGCCGAACAACATCCACATCGTGCGTTCGCTGCGCGGCGCGCTGGGCCGTCGCATCGCGCTGGGCGGCCCGCTGGAAGAACAGGCCAAGGCGCTGGAGGCCCAGCTCGCCGCGCTCAAGCAGGATCCGGCGCCGCTCACGCAGAGCCGTCGCGAGGCGATCGTCGCCTTGACCCAGGAAATCGAAGCGCTGCGCGAACGCATCCGCCGGATTCCGTTCATCGACCCATTCGACCTGCGCTACGTGAATCGGGCGAAGCAGCAGGAGCCGTCGAGCCAGGCAGTGATGTTCTGCGTGATGGACGTGTCGGGTTCGATGGACGAGCAGCGCAAGGATCTCTCCAAACGCTTCTTCATCCTGCTCTATCTGTTCCTGACCAAGAGCTACGAGCGAATCGAGATGGTCTTCATCCGGCACCACACGCGTGCCGATGAGGTGGACGAGCACACGTTCTTCCATTCGCGCGAGAGCGGCGGCACGGTCGTGTCGAGCGCGCTCGAACTGATGAGCCAGATCATCGAAGCGCGCTATCCGCCGTCGGAATGGAACATCTACGGCGCGCAGGCATCCGACGGCGATAACTGGAACGACGATTCGCCGAAATGCCGCAAGCTGCTCAGCGAGGCGATCCTGCCCCGCTGCCGTTATTTCGCTTACATCCAGGTCGCGCAGGAAGAGCAGAATCTCTGGACCGAGTACACGCAGATGCTTGCCAGCCACCCGCAATTCGCGATGAAGAAGGTGTTGGCCAGCAACGAGATCTACCCGGTGTTCCGCGAACTGTTCGAGAAGCAGACGAGCGGCACCTGAGCGCGGCCGTGATGGATGCCGCGGCGCCGCATGCGCAGGAGAGGATACGATGAACGAGGTCATACGAACGCCCCTGCCCAGTCCGTCGGACTGGACCTTCGAACTGCTGGAGGAATACAACGAGCAGATCGCGCGGGTGGCGGCACGCTACCGGCTGGACACCTACCCGATCCAGCTGGAAATCATCTCGTCCGAGCAGATGATGGACGCCTACGCGTCGATCGGGATGCCGGTCTACTATCGCCACTGGTCGTTCGGCAAGCACTTCGTCGCCACCGAGAAGGACTATCGGCGCGGCCAGATGGGCCTGGCCTACGAGATCGTGATCAACTCGAGTCCGTGCATCGCCTACCTGATGGAGGAGAACACGTTGACGATGCAGGCGCTGGTCATCGCGCACGCCGCTTACGGTCACAACTCGTTCTTCAAGGGCAATTACCTGTTCCAACTCTGGACGGACGCGCAAGCGATCGTCGACTATCTCGTCTACGCCAAGCACTACATCGCGGAATGCGAGGAGCGGCACGGCATGGCGCGCGTCGAGGAACTGCTCGACTCCTGCCACGCGCTGATGAACTACGGCGTGGACCGCTACAAGCGGCCGCAGAAACTGTCGCTCGTGAAGGAAACGCTGCGCCGGCGCGAACGGGAGGCGTATCTCCAGTCACAGGTCAATGAATTGTGGCGCACGCTGCCGGCGCGCAAGGTCGAGGCGGCGCAGGCCGATGCACAGCGTTTCCCTGCCGAACCGCAGGAGAATCTGTTGTATTTCGCCGAGAAGAACGCGCCGCTGCTCGAACCTTGGGAACGCGAAGTGATTCGCATCGTCCGCAAAGTCGCGCAGTACTTCTATCCTCAGCGGCAGACGCAGGTGATGAACGAAGGCTGGGCCACCTTCTGGCACTACACGCTGCTCAACACGCTGTACGACGAAGGCAAGCTGTCCGACGGCTTCATGATGGAATTCCTCCATTCGCACAGCAACGTCGTGCTCCAGCCCGGCGTCACCAAGCCCTACTACAGCGGCATCAATCCGTATGCGCTCGGCTTTTCGATGATGAGCGACATCCGGCGCATCTGCGAGCAGCCGACCGAGGAAGATCGCCGCTGGTTTCCGGATCTGGCCGGGCACGACTGGCTCGACGCGCTGCATTATGCAATGCGCAACTTCAAGGACGAGAGCTTCATCGCCCAGTACCTGTCGCCCCGGCTGATCCGCGAGATGCGGCTGTTCTCGATACTTGATGACGAGAACGCCGATGCGCTGGAAATCTCCGCGATCCACGACGACAACGGCTATCGCTACGTGCGCCAGGCCCTCTCTCGCCAATACGACATCCACCACCGCGAACCGAACATCCAGGTCTGGTCGGTGGACACGCGCGGCGACCGCAGCCTGACGCTGCGGCACTACCGCACCGACAATCGTCCGCTGGCCGATACGACCGACGAAGTGCTGCGGCACATGGCGCGCCTATGGCGTTTCGACGTGCATCTCGAAAGCGTCGACGAGGCCGGTTCGATCAGGCAGCGCTACCGCTGCCCCGCGCCGCGCCAGGCAGCCTGAGCAGTTGGAGCGACATGGCGCGGCGGCTCACGGGGTGCCGTAATCGCTGCACTCGACGCGCGGGCGCGGCGCGCTTGAACAGCATAGCGCCCGCGCCGTTCACGCGTTTATGCCGCGCACGCCGGTCACCCGTTGGCCTGGCCGCCCGGCGCGTTGCTCAGGCGAGTCGCCAGCCGCGCCATCATCGCATCGCACCGGCTCAGTTGTTCGACCGTGACGAATTCGTCGGGCTTGTGACCCTGGTCCATGCTGCCCGGCCCGCACACCACCGTTGGAATGCCCATCGCATCGTATAGGCCACCTTCGGTGCCGAACGCGACGGTATCGAAGCGGCCGGCTTCATCCTGCCCCGCGCCACTGAGCGCGGCGATCAGGCGCGCCGCGTCGCTGTCCGGGTCCGTCGCAAGTCCGGGATACGCGTTCAGCGTCTCGAAACGGATGTCGGTATCCGGCACGACCGCGCGCATCCGCGGCAGCAGCGTCCCGCTCGCGTAGGACTGCAGTTGCGTGGTGACCGTGCGCATATCGAAACCGGGCACCGCGCGCACCTCGAAGTCGAAGTCGCATTCCGCCGGCACGATGTTGAGTGCGCGGCCGCCGCGAATCAGGCCGGCCTGCACGGTCGTGAACGGCGGGTCGAAGCGGTCGTCCCGCTGGCCGGGCTCGGCCAGCGCGTCGCCAATCTCCTCGAGCCTGGCGACCAGCCGAGCCGCGTAGTGAATCGCGTTGACGCCGTATGGCGCATACGCGGAATGGCACGCGGCCCCTTTGACACAACAGCGGACGGCCAGCTTCGCCTTGTGCCCGAGCACCGGGCGCATCCCGGTGGGTTCGCCGATCACGCAGACGCGCGGCCTGAAGCCACGCTTTTGCAACTCGGCCAACATCGGCCGAACGCCAACGCAGCCGATTTCCTCGTCGTAGGAGAACGCCAGGTGAATCGGCACCGCCAACGGATCTTCGAGAAAGCGCGGCACGGCGGCAAGCACCGAAGCAAGATAGCCCTTCATGTCGGCGGTGCCCCGCCCGTACAGCCGCCCGTCCGCTTCGGTCAGTCGGAATGGCGGCACGGTCCAGTTCTGGCCGTCCACCGGCACCACGTCGGTGTGGCCCGACAGCACGACGCCACCGTCGCCGGGCGGGCCGATGGTCGCAAACAGGTTGGCCTTGCTTCGGTCGTCGTTGTGGAACAGCTCGCTCGCCACACCCAGTTCGTGCAGATAGTCGTGCACGAATTCGATCAGGCCGAGATTCGACTCCCGGCTGACGGTCGGAAATCCGACCAGGTGGGCCAGCATGTCCTGGCTCGATCGCGTGTTCATCGCATGTCCTGTCACGGTGCCTTCGTGCGCCTGCAATGGCGGTTGCGCCGCGCGACGCACGCGTGGCCCCTCGTTCAATCCTTCTCGTACGCAACGTAGTTGCGCTGGATCGCGATGTGATCGGCAAGATACTTCGCGTCGTGCCAGCAACCGTAGATGAAGGATGACGCACGGTTGGTCAGCTCGGGCAGCCCCAGGAAATAAATGCCGCTTTCAGCCGAAATGCCGCGCTTGTGGAACGGCATGCCATGCTCGTCGAAGGCATCGACCTGGAGCCAACCGAAATCGAACTTGAAACCGGTGGCCCACAGTATCGTCTTGATGCCCGCTTCGGCCAGATCGAGTCGCAGGATCGGCTCGGTCAGGCACGCCGGATCGTCGAGCAGTTGCCAGGCATCCGGCTCTGCCGGCAAGTCCAGCCCGTTGCGTTCGACATAGGCATCGGCTTCGCGCAGGACGTCGAAGTAGGCTTCGTCACCCGCGGCAACGTTCGCGGTCAGGTCGTTCTCGAAATGAAGCACGCCGCGCTCATAGCCCTTGGTCAGGCCGAGCACGGTAATGCCCTGATGTGCGAGGCGGCGAAAATCGATGGTCTTGCCGCCATCGTAGCCGCTCACCGCGAACGCCACGTGCTTCTTCTTGAGCTTGTTCTTGATTTCGTCCCACTTGCCCAGCACGCCCAGCCACCAGACGTAATCCCGGTTCCGGTACGAGCGTGGCGGCCGATAGTGCTCGCCTACCGACAGATAAACCGTCTTGCCGCTCGCACGAAGCTCTTCGGCAATCTGCGAGCCGGACGCGCCACCGCCGACGACCAGCACGGCGCCATCGTCGAGCTGGCCCGGATGCTTGTACGCGGACGAGTGCAGTTGCCGCACCCCGGCATCGGCCGGGATGATCGCCGGGAATTGCGGCACCTGGAATGGACCAGTCGCGGCGACGACCCGTTTCGCCTCGATCACGCCGTCGGACGTCGTCACGATGAAACCGGGTCGGTTGTCGCAACGCTTCACGTTCGTCACCTCGACGCCCGTGCGGATCGGCGCGTCGATCATCCTTGCATAGTCTTCGAAATACTTTGCCACCCGCTCCTTCGGCGGGAACGCGTCCGGCTGCACGTCGTCGAATTCGAGATTCGGAAAACGGTCGTGCCAGGCCGGACCGTTGGCCACCAGCGAATCCCAACGCTCCGAGCGCCAGCGCTCGGCGACGCGCTTGCGTTCGAGCACGAGATGCGGAACCTTCATGTCCCGGAGATGTTCGCTCATGGCGATGCCGGACTGTCCCGCGCCGATGACGAGCGTATCGATTTGTTCGACTGGCATTTCTGATCCTGAAGAAGGAATGGGGAACGTGTGGCCTCCGATCCGGCACGCGCGGGCGCCGAGCGAACGATGCCAAGCCCTGCTCTGCTGAACGGGCGGTTCATGGGGAGAGCAGTTTGCGCAAGGCGCGCGCGCTTGATAACCAGCATTTTCGTAGGCGGTGCTTCGGAAAAACCAAAGGGGTGGTGGGACGGCATCGCCGGACGATGAAGGCGCGAGGGCATCCGTTTTTCCGATGACGGGCCTCAGGATTCGCAAACCGCGCCCGCCTTTCGTTCTCGTATCCTTCGGTGGTGCTGCCCGCCCGACCAGCCGCGCATGCCTGGTCGGCCGCTGCTTGCCTCGCTGCCGCTGGTCGCCGCTGCTTGCCGTCCATCGCCGCCTGTTGCCCTTCACCGCCTCACTCGCAGTGCGCCCGCGCTGCGCGAAATGGATCGTCATGAAACCTGTGGAATCTTTGAACGGCAGCAACCGCGACGCCAGCGACAGCAGCGGCGGCGGGAGCCGCGCGACGGCGGGCGCCCCGGTTGCCGTCAGCATGGAAGGCGTGGTTGCCAAATATCGCGATCTGACGATCCTGCACGACCTCTCGCTGAAGATTGCACAGGGCGAATTTCTGACCCTGCTCGGCCCGTCCGGTTGCGGCAAGACGACCCTGCTGAACCTGATCGCCGGCTTCACGCAAGCGGATACGGGGGAAATCTTCATCGACGGCAAGCTGGTGACCGACCTGCCAGCGCACCAGCGCGAGATCGGCATCGTGTTCCAGAGCTATGCGCTGTTTCCGCACATGGATGTGGCGCGCAACATCGGCTATGGGCTACGCATGCGCGGTGTCGGCGCGCGCGAGATCGCGCAACGGGTCGACGCGGCGATGGCGCTGGTCAAGCTTGGCGGACTCGGCCATCGCAAGCCGCGCGAACTGTCCGGCGGGCAGCAGCAGCGCGTCGCACTGGCCCGCGCGCTGGTGATCCGACCCAAGGTGCTGCTGCTCGACGAGCCGTTCTCGGCACTCGACAAAGGCCTGCGCGGTGCGATGCAGGTCGAGATCCGCGAGATCCAGCGCGAGCTTGGCGTCACCACCGTGTTCGTGACGCACGACCAAGGCGAAGCGCTCAGCATGTCGGACCGCATCGCGGTCATGTCGCAAGGCCGCATTTGCCAGATCGCCACGCCCGACGAAATCTACCGGCGCCCGACCGATCCGTTCGTCGCCTCCTTCCTCGGCGACGTGAACATCCTGCCCAGCCATTTCCATGGCGAGGACGCGACGCACTACCAGCTCCGCCTGGGCGGCGGTCTGGTCAGCGTCGAGCGTGAGCGTCTGGTCGGCGGCGAGCACGGTGGCGGACGCATGGATATCTACGTGCGCCCCGAACATATCGGCTTCGAGCCGCTCGGCGCGGACTCAGTCCTGACCGGCACCGTGGTCAATCACGTGTTCCAGGGCGATCACGTCGACAGCTACGTGGACGTGAACGTCGCGACGCACGGTTCGCAACGGGTCATGGTGCGCACGGCCGGACTGGATGCCATCGAACGCTTCCCGATCGGCACCGTGACCGCGCTGGCGCTGCCACCCCGCTATCTGACTGTCTTCCCCGAAGCGGTGGCGTGAGCGCCGCATCGTGTCCTGTGCGTGAGTTGAAACGAACGATGAGCATTCCCTCCTCCATGCAGGCCATCGTCGCGCACCAAGCGGGCGGTCCCGACGTGCTGCGCTTCGCGCAAAGACCGGTGCCGGCGCCGGGCCCCGGCCAGGTGCTGCTGCGCGTACTGGCCGCGGGCGTGAACCGCCCGGACATCATGCAACGCGAGGGCCTGGCGAAACCGGCCGCTGGCGTCACCGACGTGCTCGGCCTCGAAGCCTGCGGCGAGGTCGCCGCCTGCGGTCCGAGCGTTGCGCGTCTGGTGCCCGGCGCGCGCGTGATGGCCCTGCTGCCCGGCGGCGGTTATGCTCCCTGGTGCGTGGCGACGGCCGATCACTGCCTGCCCGTGCCGACCGGGCTCGGCGACGAGGAAGCCGGTGCATTGCCCGAAGGACTCTTCACGGTCTGGCACAACCTGTTCGAACTGGCGTCCCTCAAGCTCGGCGAGACCGTGTTGGTCCACGGCGCGGCGGGCGGCATCGGCACGCTGGCGATCCGCATGGCTCACGCGGCAGGCGCGACGGTGATCGCAACCGCCGGCCGCGCGGACCGTCTCGACGCACTGCGCGAGATGGGCGCGGCGGCGGCTGTCTGCTATCGCGATACCGACTTCGTTGCAGCCTGCCGCGAAGCCAGCGCAGGGCGCGGCGTGGACGTCGTGATCGACATGGTCGGTGGCGACTATGTGCGCCGCAATCTCGACGCGCTGGCATTCGGCGGACGACACGTCAGCCTGTCGTTTCTGCATGGCTCCCGGATCGACATCGAATTGCTCACGCTGATGCAGAAGCAGCTCAGCCTGCACTCGTCGACCCTGCGCCCGCAGTCGGATGACGAGAAAGCGCGCATGGCTCGCCTGCTTGAACGACGCGTGCTGCCGTTGATCGCCGATGGCCGGATCCGGCCGCGCGTACAGCAAAGCCTGCCATTGGCCAAGGCGGCGGACGCGCATCGTCTGCTCGAAAGCGGCGCGGTATTTGGCAAGCTGGTGCTGGTCCCATGACGCCGGTCGCCTCGCAGGATGCCGGTCCGATGCAACTGTTGCACGCGCCCACCTCGCCGTATGTCCGCAAGGTGAGGGTCAGCGCCCACCTGCTCGGACTGAGCGAGCGCATTGCTCTGCTGCCCAGCGCCGCCAATCCGGTGGTCCGCGACGGCAGGATCGCGGTCCACAATCCGCTCGCCAAGGTGCCGACGCTCGTGCTGGGCGACGGCCGCACGCTGTATGACAGCCGCGTCATTTGCGAATATCTGGACAGCCTGCGGCCCGACTACGGCCTGTTCCCAGCGTCCGGACACGCCCGCTGGCAGGCCCTCGGCCGCCAGTCGCTGGGCGACGGGCTGCTCGACGCCGCGTTGCTGGCCCGCTACGAGTACACCGCCCGGCCGTCCGACAAACAATGGGACGGATGGCGCAACGCGCAACTGGTGAAGGTGCAGTCCTGTCTCGCGATCATCGAACGGGACGCCGACGCCCTTGCCTGCGAGCGCTTGACGATCGGTGAGGTCACCCTAGGCTGCGCATTGGGCTACCTGGATTTTCGTTTCCCCGACCTGGCATGGCGCGATGCGCATCCGAACGCCGCACGCTGGCATGCCCGGCTGCAGACGCTGCCGGCCATGCAGGCCACCTTCCCCTCCGAGCGCTGAGCACACGCCATGGCCGATACCGCGACGTCTCCCACCCAGCCGGACACCGTCTGGTTCCTGAATGGTCCGAATGCCAATCTCTACGGCCTCGATGCCAACCGGGTCTACGGCAGCGACAGCTATCCCACCTTGCAGGCCCGCTGCGAGGCGAAGGCCGCGTCGCTCGGTCTGACGCTGAAGTTCGTGCAGTCGAACTGGGAAGGGCAATTGGTCGACTGGATTCAGGAGGCACGCGGCACCGCCGGCGGCATCATCATCAACGCCGCCGGTCTCACCTACTCGTCGGTACCGATTCTCGATGCGCTGCTGTCCTTTCCGGGCAGGATCATCGAAGTCCACATGAGCAACATCTGGCGCCGGGAAAGCTTCCGTCACCACTCCTATATCTCGAAAGCGGCCGATGGCGTCATCGCAGGACTCGGTGGGGATGGCTACGAACTGGCGATCGAAGCGATGTCGCGTCTGCTTCGCCGATGATGACAACCGCCTTGATCCGCCTCGACAGTCTCGCGTCATGAACCGCCCCGCCCCTTCCGCCGAACTCGGTACGCTCGTCTTCCATAGCGACTTCGACGACTTCGACACCTGGAAGCGCGCGCTTCAGGCCCACCTGCCGGCGTTGCGGATCGTGCGCGCGCACGAGGTCACCGATTCGACCGAGGTCCACTTCGCGCTGGTCTGGAAACCGCCCAGCGGCTTTTTCCGCCAAATGACGCAGCTCAGGCTGATCGTCAACCTGGGCGCCGGCGTGGATTCGCTGACGTCGCGCGACGACCTGCCGGCGCACGTGCCGGTCACCCGCATCAGTGATCCGAACATGGCACGCATGATGGCGGGTTACGTGCTCTTCGCGACCCTCCGGCACGCGCGCGACATTCCGTTCTTCGAGGCTGCGCAGCGCCGCGGCGAATGGACTTACCGGCACCCGCGCAATCCCGAGGACATCCGCGTGGCTGTGTTGGGCCTGGGCGAGCTTGGCGCGCGCGCCGCGAGCGAGCTGCAACGCCAGGGCTTCACGGTGCTCGGCTGGTCGCGCAGCCCGCGGCAGATCGAAGGGGTGCAGTGTCACGCCGGCCTCGATGCGCTCGACGGCGTGCTGACGCAGGCAGACATTCTGGTGATCATGCTGCCGCTGACCGCCGACACGCGCGGCCTGCTCGATGGCGCCCGGCTGGCGCGGCTGCCGCGCGGCGCCGCCGTCATCAACGTGGCGCGCGGCGCCATCGTCGATCAACGCGCATTGACGGCGCTGTTGGAGAACGGTCATGTCGGCGCCGCCACGCTCGACGCCTTCGATCCGGAACCCTTGCCCGGCGACGATCCACTCTGGTCGATGCCGAACGTGCTGATTACGCCGCACCTCGCTTCCGTCGCCATCCCGGCATCGGCCGCGCGGCAGATCGCGGACAACCTCGTGCGCGTGTCGAACGGTGAGAGGCTGAGCAGCCAGGTCGACGTGCGGCGCGGTTACTGAGACGCCTGCGGTGCCAGGCTGACCTCGCCGACGCCACCAACACCGAGCTGGCCCGCCGGCATGCCGTGCGTCGTCAACAGTTCGGCGCCCAGCTCGGCGATGCACGTGCAACCGAGGAGCCGCATGCAGGTCTGCAACTCCTTGTGCAGCATCGCAAGAACGTCGGCCACGCCGGCCCGCCCCGCCGCCGCCAGGCCATACAGCGGTGCGCGGCCGAGCAACACGCCGTGCGCGCCGAGCGCAACAGCCTTTGCCACATCGCTGCCCCGCTGGATACCGCCATCGATCAACACCTCGGCCGAGCGGGGCGCACTCGCGACGGTCTCGGGCAGAATGTCGAGCGGACTGCGCGCGCCATCGAGTTGACGTCCGCCATGGTTCGACAGCACGACGCCATCGACCCCGTATCCGAACGCGGTGCGTGCGTCGCGCGCGCTCTGGATGCCTTTGAGGAAAATACGGCCTTGCCAGTGTGTGCGCAGCCATGCGATATCGCGCCAGTTCAAGGTCTGGTCCATTCGATGCGTGCGCGTGCCGGTGACGTCGTCGATGCCGGCCGCCAGCCGCGCGCTCCGCGACAGGTTGACGAGTCTTGGCTGACCATGGGCGCCGACCGACGCCAGCCAGCGCGGATGCATCGCAAGATCCCACAGGAGGCCGGGCGTCCAGCGCACCGGCATCGCAAAGCCGGTGCGCGCATAGTCGTCGCGCTGGCCGAGCACCGGCGTATCGACGGTCAGCAGCAACGTCGAAAACCGCGCTTCGCGCGCGCGTGCCATCAGGTTCTCCGCGATCCGGCGATCCTGCTGCACATATAACTGCAACCAGAGATCGCCGTCGCTGACCTCGCGAACGTCTTCCAGCAGACTGGTCGACGCGGTCGACATGACGAACGGCAGTCCCGCCGCATGCGCCGCGCAAGCGAGCGCTTCTTCAGCTGCCTGTCTGAAGATGCCGTTGATCCCTGTCGGTCCGACCACCGCCGGCCACGCGACGCCGCGGCCGGCAAGCATCGCGCGCGTGTCCAGCGCGGACACATCACGCAGCACGCGGGGCTCGAACGCGAGCGCTTCGAACGCGGCACGGTTGCGACGCAACGTGACTTCGTTCTCGGCGCCCCCTTCCAGATAGGCGAATGCGAAACGCGGCAGGAAGCGCCGCGCCGCCGCACGGTAGTCGGCGACGTTGGAGCGAATCATGGCAGGTCTCGTGGACAGCATCGCGCTGACGGCGGAGCGTCGGCGCCGGCGCGCCAGCGGGCGGTCGACGCGCGCGGGCCGGCGGACGCGGCCAACCCGCCATGCAAGCCAAGCACGCACACGTTCAACGGCTCTCTTCGATGTTCAGGATCTTGCCGAGACCGAGGAAATAATTCGCGAACGCCAACAGGCTGGCGGTAACCACGATGTACACCACCGAGAGCGCGGCGAGGGTCGGGTCGGCGAACTGGCGGACGTAGTTGTACATCGTGACCGGCAACGTCTGAGTCGCCTCGGTCGTGATGAAGAGCGACGCCGTGAACTCGTTGAACGACAGGATCGCGGCAAACAGCCAGCCGCCGAACAGCCCTGGCGCGAGCAGCGGCACCACGACGGTCAGCAACACTTTCACCGGCGGCGCGCCGAGACTCGCCGCGGCATTCTCCAGACGTTCGTCGAGATTCTCCATCGACACATAGACGCTGCGCAGCACGAACGGCAAGACCAGAATTACGTGGCACAGAATCAGGATTGCGTAGCCCCGCTCCATGCCGACCTGCGCGACCAGCATCAGAAGGCCAAGCCCGATCGTGAATTGCGGCACGACCATCGGCATCGTCAGGATCGCCTGCAAGGCATCCTTACCTTTGAAGTCCAGCCGCTTGACGATGACGGCGATGCCGGCGCCGATCACCAATGCAATGATCGACGCCCAGAAGGTGACGATCAGGCTGGAGCGAAAGCCGGCCTGGAAATCGGGATAGGTCAGCACGCGCCCGAACCAGTGCCACGACCACTGCTCGGGCGGGAACGACAGGATCGCCCGGTCGTTGAATGCCGCGAGCGTGACAACCAGAACCGGCAGCAGCAGGAAGGCGAGGATCGCGCAGATCAGGATCGGACCGGCAATCCGCAACGGCCACGGCAGGCTGCTCTTGATCTTCATGTCAGTGCGCTCCAATCCGCTGCAGTCGCGCGGTGAACTTGCCGAAGACCAGCAGCGAGACCATCGTCAAGGCCAGACCGATGATGCTGAGGCTCGCGGCCAGCGGGAAGTTCAATGACGACAGGCCGAGTTGATAGACCAGCGTCGAGATGGTCGGCACGCGCCCGCCGCCGATCATCTGCGGCGTCGCGAACGCGCTGAAGGTCCAGGCGAACGCGGTGGTCGCACTGGCCAGAATGCCCGGCATCGACAGCGGCAACGTCACCGTCACGAAGATGCGAACCGGATTGGCGCCGAGGCTTTGCGCCGCGCGTTCATAGTCGCGGTTGATATGCGAGATCGCCGCGCCCAGCATCAGGACGGTCACCGGAATCGTCACATGCACCAGCGCCACCACCACGCCGAAGTGCGTGAACATCAGGTCCAGCGGCCATTCGATCAGGCCGAGCTTGCGCAGCAGCGTATTGACGAAGCCGTTGCTGCCGAGCACCACCGTCCACGAGTAGGTACGCACGATCTCGCCGAGAAACAGCGGCGTGAGGGACAGGATCAGGATGATCGACTTCAGCGTGCGGTTGCGCACGCGAACCAGCGCATAGGCCAGCGGGTAGGCGAGCAGCAGCGAGAACACCATCGTCTCGATACTCAGACGCAGCGTGTTCCACAGTGCGTTCAGGTAGATGCCATTGCCGAGGCCCGAGAAGTTCTCCAGCGTCAGACCGCCGACGTCCAGCGACCCGGGCACGTAGGCGCGCAGGCTGAACTGGAGCACGGTCATCAACGCCGCGCACGTGCTCAGTGCCAGGATCACCGCGGGCGCGATCATCCATCCCTTCAGCCTGCTGTACATGTTCATGCCATCGTTCTTGGTGGGTTTGCCGCCGACGGCGACCCGGTCGCGCGCGGTTCACCGCCGGCGGCGAGACCCGGCAGGGAAGCGGCGGACGGGTGCCGTGGACGTCTCAGTTCATGATGTTTTCGGCGAACCACTTGCGCCACGCCGGCGTCAGTTCGGCGCGCAGCTTCGAGTCGATGACGATGGTCTGCTTCTCCCACTGCGCGCGCGTCGTGAACACGCCAGGCAGCGCCGCATCCGCCGCGCTGACCGAGGCATTGTCGATCACCGGACTGGCCTTCTGCGACGCGACGATCTTGGCCTGGACCGCGGGCGACAGCGCGATATTGATGAACTTGTAGGCCAGGTCAGCCTTCTTCGAACCCTTCATGATCGCCATCGTGTCGACGCCGAGCACCGCGCCTTCTTTCGGAATGACGACCTTGATCGGCACGCCCTGCGCGATCTGGTAGTAGGCGTTCATCGACAGCAGCACCTGCACCGGCGTCTCGCCGGTCTGGATCAGCTGTTGGCCGTTCGCGTCGTCCGTGTAGAACGCCTTGAAGTTCGGCTTCAGCGCCTTGAGCTTGTCGGCACCCTTCTGCCAGTTCTTCGCGTCGCCGCCGGAGAGGATCGCGGCCACCGTGATGATGTGGCTGGGGTCCCAATCAGGTACCGAAAGCTTTCCCTTGAGCGCCGGATTCCACAGGTCGTTCCAGCTGTTGAACTTCATGCTGGCCGGTACGAGATCGGTGCGATAGCCGATCGTATAGACGTAGGCCCAGGTGCCGACGTGGTAAGGACTGATCCTCGCCTGGTCGACGACGTGCGAATAGTTCGACAGCTTGCTCGTGTCGAGCTTCTCGAAGAGGTTGCTGTTCGCGTACAGCCAGCCGACCTGCGAGGTGGTGACGGTGATGTCGCTCTCGGGCGACGACGCGAGCTTGGCCTTGTTGAGCCGGTCGATGGTGCCGCCGGTGACGTACTTCACCGGGACGCCGGTCTGCTTCGTGAATTCGCGGCCGATGGTCTGATCGATCATGTCCCGGAAGTTGCCGCCCCAGGTGCTGACGACCAGCGCGTCGTCGGCGTTCGCGGAGCCCGCGGCCATGGCACCGAAGACGATGCTGGCGGTGAGTATTTTTTTGATCACTCGATACCCCAAAGGTTGAAAAGAGAGTCGCGAAGCCAACGTACGCAGAAGGACGACATCCGTCACCGGCGGCCATGCCGAGCCTCGTCATCCTTCCAGCCCGTGCTGCGCCGGCCGGGCCACTGCCGTCAGTGGCCTTCAGTGGCCTTAAGTGGCCGTGAGCCGCGGTGCATGGTGGCGAGTGGTCGTGCGCGGTCGCAAGCAGTCGGTACGGGTCGAGTGGATAGTGAAAGCGCGCGCCGCGTTCAACAAGTTGCCTTTTCCGCTGGCGTGACTCGCAATTCCTGACGCCACGCTTTTTTGTTCATGCATGCGGTGGCGGGCATGCATGACGGACGGGTGGCCACCGCCTGCCAACCGCCTTCGCCGCACTCCAGCCACAGCGCCAGCCGCCTCGCCGCCTTCCGGCCGGGTCCCGTCGCCACCGGCGCCGGCGCGGCCTGGCTTTCGGAAATTCCGAGACACGGCCCCGGAAAAACCAAATTGGCAGCGCCGCCCGTCTGACCGACCATCTGATGCATCGCGGCCGAGCGCCGGCGCCGCTTCGCAGCCGTTGCCTATGCGCCTGCCGGCCGAGCCGGGCCACGCGCGATGCCACTCCTCATGCCGCTCATGCCGCTCATGCCGCTCATGCCGCTCATGTCGCTCGTGTCGCTCACTTCGCCCGCGCCACGCAAGGCGGCTCGTTCACCTTCCCTCACCTCCATCGTCGCGCCATGAAACACAAACGCATTCGGACGTTCAACACCAAGGCCACCTACCCGGAGCAGAAGCTCGACAACGATCTGTGCCAGGCAGTCGTCGCACGCGGCAGCTTCGTGTTCCTGCGCGGGCAGATCGGCCAGAATCTCGATACGTCGGAAAGCGTCTGCATCGGCGACGCCGCCGGCCAGACCGAGCAGGCGATGTCCAACATCGCCATGCTGCTTGCCGAAGCCGGCGGGGAACTCGCCGACATCTGCAAGATCACCATCTACATCACCGACCCGCGCTACCGCGAAGACGTTTACCGCGTGGTCGGCAAATGGCTGAAGAACGTCTTCCCCGTCTCGACCGGCATCGTCGTCTCGGCGCTGGCCAGGCCCGAATGGCTGGTCGAAGTCGACGCGACCGCCGTCATCCCGGATTGATCCACGCACTGCGAGGCACTGCCCATGACGTTTTCGATCATTGCCCGTTGCCAGCGAAGCGGCCAATTCGGCGCCGCGGTGGCCTCGTCGTCGCCGGCCGTGGCCGCGCGCTGCATCCGCGCGCGGTCTGGCGTCGGTGCGGCCGCCAGCCAGAACATCACCGACCCGGCGCTCGGACCACGGGCTCTCGACCTGATGGCCGGCGGCGACACGCCGGCTGACGCGTTGCAAACGCTGCAGCAGACACCGTTCATCGAATATCGCCAACTGATGGCCATCGATACGCATCGTCCGCCCGCCGTGTTCACCGGCGGCAAGGCGCTCGGTACGCTCGCCAGCGTGGTGGGCCAACACGCCGCCTGCGCCGGCAACATGCTGGCCTCGCGCGAGGTGCCCGCCGCGATGCTCGCCGCTTTCGAACGCACAGACGGGCCGCTGGCCGAGCGGCTGATGCAGGCCTTGCTGGCTGGACAGGCGGCGGGCGGCGAGGAAGGGCCGGTTCACTCCGCCGGCCTGCTGGTCTATGGCGATCTCGACTGGCCCATCGTCGACCTCCGCATGGACTGGGTGGAGGCGGATCCGGTCGCCGCGCTGCACCGCGCCTGGCAGGTGTATGCGCCGCAAATCGACGATTACGTGACGCGTGCCCGCGATCCGCGCAGCGCGCCGAGCTTCGGCGTGCCCGGCGATTTCTGATCGCTTTTTTTGATCGCTTTTTTGATCGCTTATAGGGCGTTGACGCGCCGTGCGAAGATCACCGTTACCTGCACCACCCCGGCGTTCGGTGGCCTGTCGCCCTGCTCCATCTCGTCCCGCTCATGCTGAATCGCATTTCCCTGCGTCAAATGGAGTATTTCCTGGCGGCTGCCAAGTACGGCAGCATCGCCATCGCGTCGAGCCAGATCCATATTTCGGCGCCGTCGATTTCCGCCGCCATCGCTCACATGGAAGGTGAGCTCGGCATCCAGATGTTCATTCGCCATCCGTCCAAGGGCATGACCCTGACACCGGTCGGCGCGCAAGTGATGCAGGAGTGCGAGCGCCTGCTCGAACGCGCGTCGAAGCTTTACGAGATTGCGTCGGATTCGAGCGAAGCGATGCAAGGGGTGCTGCGGGTCGGCTGCTTCCAGTCGCTGACGCCGATGATCGCGCCCGAAGTCATCTTCGGTTTCAAGCGCGCCTTCAGCAAGATCGAGCTGAAGCTGGTCGAAGGCGACCAGCGGGAATTGATCGCCAAGCTTCACAACGGCGAAATCGACGTCGCGATCACGTATGACCTCGATCTCGACGAAGACATGCAGTTCGAGACCCTGTGCCAGTTGCCGCCACACGTTCTAGTCAGCGAACTGCATCCGCTCGCGCAGCAGCGCGCGGTCACGCTCGGGGAACTGGCGCCGCAACCGATGGTGCTGCTCGACCTGCCGATGAGCCGCGACTATTTCCTGTCGCTTTTCTCGCGGGCCGGCGTGGCGCCGCAGATCGTCGCACGGACGCGCTCGGAGGACGTCGTCCGATCGCTCGTCACCAACGGTATCGGCTACGCGCTGTTCAATGTCAGGCCAAAGTCGAATCAGTCGCTCGACGGCAAGCGGTTCACCCGCCTGCGGCTGGCCGGCGAGCACCGCCCGATGCTGCTGGGCCTGGCCACTTACGCGCCCGCCAAGCGACCGCGGCTGGCGCAGGTGTTCATGCAACGCTGCCGCTCCTACATTTCCGATCAATACATTCCAGGCATGAGCGCGGCGAGCTACTTCGACCCGCATCTCAATGCGCTGGCGTCCGACCTCGGCGGACCTTGAGCCGCGACGGCCGAACCGCTCGCCGCCATCGGCGCCGCTGGACGTGGCTGGACGTGGCTGGACGTGGCGGTCCGAGCGGCGTCCTCGGCGACGCAACCACGACTGTCAGAAACGACAAAGCCCTCGCCATCGAGGGCTTTGTCGCATCGGGCGGCGCCGCATGGTCCGGCGCCTCGCGAACTCAGGCGGCGAAGTTTTTCGCGGCGAAGTCCCAGTTGACGATGTTCCAGAATGCTTCGAGGAACTTCGGACGCGCGTTGCGGTAGTCGATGTAGTACGCGTGCTCCCACACGTCGACGGTCAGCAGCGGCTTGGCATCGGTGGTCAGCGGCGTTTGCGCGTTGCTGGTCGAGACGATGTCGAGCGAGCCGTCGCTCTTGCGCACCAGCCACGCCCAGCCCGAACCGAAGGTCGCGATGGCGGCGGCGGCGAAGGCTTCCTTGAACTTGTCGTACGAGCCCCACTTCGCGTCGATGGCCTGGGCCAGTTCACCGGTGGGCGCACCGCCGCCGTTCGGCGACAGGCAATGCCAGAAGAAGGTGTGGTTCCAGACTTGCGCGGCGTTGTTGAACACACCGCCCGACGACTTGCGCACGATTTCCTCGAGCGAGAGATCGGCGAACTCGGTGCCCGCGATCATCTTGTTCAGGTTGGTGACGTACGTCTGATGATGCTTGCCGTAGTGGAACTCGAGCGTTTCCTGCGACATATGCGGCTGCAGCGCATCCTTCGCATAGGGCAACGGCGGCAGTTGATGTTCCATTTTTTTGTCCTGTCTCGTTTGTGGGTGCAGCGATTGTAGGCAGTTGCCGCGCGCGGCGCAAACCGTGCGGCTGCCTACAGGTCGTGGTCGAGACGAGGTTGAACGGCGCCGAGCGTGACATCGAGCGCACCGTCGGCCAGCAGCACGCTGACCCGCTTGCCGCTGGCGAAGTCGCGCGGCGCGCGCAGCGCGGTGCCGTCGTTCGGATCCAGGATGGCGGCGTAGCCACGCCGCAAGGTTTCGCGCGGACTGAGCAGCGCAACGCTCGCGCCGAGCGTGCGCAGTTGTGCCTGGCGGGCCGCATGCGCGCTTGCGAAGGCCTGCGCCGCGCGCGCCGCGAGTGCGTCGATGGCGACGCGCGCGGCCTGCGGCTGCGGACGGCGATGCAACAGGCGCGCCGACAGCAGGTCCAGCCGCGCTCGCGCGGTCATCCGGGTCCGCTCGGTGGCCTGCCCGAGCCGGGCGCCGAGTTGCTGCAGATGGGTGCGCTGCCGTGCCACCCGCTCGGCCGGACTGACCAGCCGGCGCGACAGCCAATCGACCTGCTGCTGGCGGCGCTCGATCTCACGGCCGAACGCGCGTGCAAGCCGGCTGTGACGATGGTCGAGCTCGCCGAGCAACGCCAGCCGATCCGGGCTGACCAGCTCGGCGGCGGCGGTTGGCGTCGGCGCGCGCAGATCGGCGACGAAGTCGGCGATCGTGAAGTCGGTTTCATGCCCGACGCCGGCCACCACCGGCACCGGGCTATCGACCACCGCGCGCGCCAGGACTTCCTCGTTGAAGGCCCACAGATCCTCGATCGCGCCACCGCCCCGGCACAGGATGATCACGTCGACCCGATCGACGTCGCGGCGCGCCGCGACGGCCTGCAGTTGTGCGGCGAGGCGCGGCGCGGCATCGACACCTTGCACCGGCGCCGGGTAGACGACGATCGGAACATGCGGGGCGCGGCGCGCGAGCGTGCTCAGCACATCGCGCAACGCCGCGGCCTGCAGCGAAGTCACCACGCCGATCGCGCGAGGATGGCTGGGCAGCGCGCGCTTGCGCTCGGCGTCGAACAGCCCCTCGGCCTCGAGCCGTTGCTTCATCTGCAGGAACAGTTCGTAGAGGCGCCCCTGGCCCACCCGGCGGATCGCCTCGACGTTGAGTTGCAGCTCGCCACGCGGCGTGTACATCGAAACCAGTGCGCGAACTTCGATGCGGTCGCCCTCGCGCGGCCGGAAATCCGTGTACTGCGCACGGTTGCGGAACATCACGCAGCGCAGTTGCGCCTGTGCATCCTTGATCGAGAAATACCAATGGCCGCTCGCCGCGCGCGTGAAGTTCGAGACCTCGCCAGTCACCCAGCACAGCGGAAAGCTGCGTTCGAGCAACACGCCGATGGCGCGGTTCAGTTCCGAGACGGAGATGACGCGCTGTGCATCGGCTGACTGGGGATCGGACATCGATTTCTATGCGGTGGAAGATGGACGGCGGACAAGCGGCACGTCGGGCGCTCGCGGCGCCGCCGTCGAAGGCAGCGTGGCAGGCGGGCCGGCAACGGTGGAGGACGGTCGGTGGCCGCCGACGAGGGTCCGCGGAGGGCGAGGCCGCGCATCGGCATGGACACCGCCATTGTAGCCGGGCTGCGGCGCGACGCCCTTCGATGCCGCCCGCGCCGCGGTCGGCGGCGCGCTCGCAAGGCGCCAGCAGACATGCGTTTCGGGACGTGGGCCTGCCGGCATGCATTCCGGGGCATGCATTCCGAGACCCGCCTTTGGGGACCTGCGTTTCGGGACCTGCGTTTCGGGACGTGCTGGAGCAGGCATGCCGGCGCAGTCGCGGTCGGCAGTCGAGGCCGGCAGTACCGGCCCGGCCATGCCTTGCGGAGCGCGCCGAAGCTGCGCTAGGCTCTAGCGCTTCGCCGTTCGGTTCCGACTCGATGCTCGACTCGCCGCTTATCGTCCCCGCCGACGCGCTCGACGCCTCCGCCGGCCGCTCGCCAGGCCGGGCCGTATGACGCCACCCGCCGATCGCCGGGCGCCGCGCACCGGCCTGGCCCTGCGCGTACAGCGCGAATGGCAGCGCCGCGGCCTGTTCGCCTATTCGCTGCTGCCCGCCGCCTGGCTGTTCGGCGCGATCGCGGCGGCGCGCCGCTGCGCGTTCCGGCACGGCTGGCTGACCCGCCACCGGCTGCCGGTACCGGTCGTGGTGGTCGGCAACGTCACCGTCGGCGGCACCGGCAAAACCCCTACCGTGGTCGCCTTGAGCAAGGCACTGGCGGCGGCCGGCCATCGGCCGGGCGTGGTGTCGCGTGGCTACGGCGCGCGCATCGACCGGCCGCGGCTGGTGGACGCGACGGCCGACGCGCGCGATGTCGGCGACGAACCGTTGCTGATCGCCCGGCTGAGCGGCGTGCCGCTGGCCGTCTCGCCGGACCGGGTGGCCGCCGCCCGCCTGTTGCTCGATGCCCATCCCGACGTCGACGTACTGATCTGCGACGACGGTCTGCAGCATTACCGGCTGGAACGCGACGTCGAACTGGTCGTGTTCGATCACCGGCTCGGCGGCAACGGCTTGCTGCTTCCGGCGGGGCCGCTGCGCGAGCCGCTCGGCCGGCACCGCGACGCGAGCCTGATCAACGATCCCTTCGGCGCCGCGCTGCCCGACTGGCCGGACACCTTCCGCCTGACGCTGCAGGACGGCGCGGCATGGAACCTGTCCGACCCGTCGCGACGCCGACCGGTGCCGGACTTCATCGGCCAGGACGTGCTGGCGGCGGCCGGCATCGGCGCACCGGAACGCTTCTTCGCGACGCTGCGCACGCGCGGCCTGCAGCCTCGCACGCTGGCGCTGCCGGACCACTACCCGTTCGACGACGATCCGTTCGGCGCCGATCCGGCCGAGGCGATCCTGATCACCGAGAAGGATGCGGTAAAATGCGCCGGCATGCGCGATGCCAGGCTTTGGGCGGTTCCCGTCGAAGCGCGGCTCGATGCCCGTCTGATAGCGCTCGTCGTGGAGAAAATCCGTGGATGCACGGTTGCTTGAAATCCTAGTCTGCCCGATCTGCAAGGGCGCCCTCCGGCACGACCGGCAGGCGCAGGAACTGGTCTGCAACGTCGACCATCTCGCTTTTCCGATCCAGGACGGCATTCCGGTGATGCTGGTCGAGGAAGCACGCCAGACGGTCGAAGGCACGCCGATGCCGCGCGCCTAGCAGGCCCGGCGCAGCGCCCGCCTCGCGCTGGACGCTCCGGCGCGGCGTGTTTGACGTTGCGCCGTCCGACGCGCACTGCTGGTTCGCGCGCCGGGCATGCGCGGCTTGCCTGTCGTGCGCCGCCGTCCCGCTCCTCGCGCCCGCTCCTCGTTCCCGCTTCAAGTCCGCTGAAAGCCCGCTTCAAGCCCGCTTTTACCCGCTTCAAGCCCGCATCAAACCCACGCCCCGCCCGCTCACGCCCCGCGCCGACGTCAGACCGATCGCCATGCCTGCCACCTTTTCGCCGGACGACCCGTCGCGGTCGTCGCCCGCCACCGCTGCCCGCAACGTGCCCGCCGGCCGGCCCGACTTTCTGGCCGTGATTCCCGCCCGACTGGCATCGACGCGTCTGCCGAACAAGCCGCTCGCCGACATCGGCGGGGTGCCGATGGTGGTGCGTGTCGCGCGGCAGGCCGCTGCCTCGGGCGCGCGACAGGTGGTGATCGCGACCGACAGCGGCGCCGTCGTCGAGGCTGCGCGGGAACACCGGATCGAGGCGATGCTGACCCGGATGGATCATCCGACCGGCACCGACCGCCTGTCCGAGGTGGCGACCCGGCTCGCGCTGCCCGACGAGGCGGTGGTGGTCAATGTGCAGGGCGACGAACCGCTGATCGATCCGTCCCTGGTGGCCGATGTCGCCGCGCACCTGATCGCCCACCCCGAATGCGCGATCGCCACCGCCGCTCATCCGATCGCCGCCGCGGACGAGATCTTCAATCCGAACGTCGTGAAGGTGGTGCTCGACGCACGGGACCGGGCGCTCTACTTTTCCCGCGCACCGATCCCCTGGGCGCGCGACCTATTCAGCGCCGGGCAGGCGCCGGCCGGCCAGCTGGCGCGGGCCGGCTGCCTGCGCCACGTCGGGCTGTATGCCTACCGGGCCGGCTTCCTGAAGCGCTTCCCGACGCTCGCGGCGGCACCGATCGAAACCGCCGAGGCCCTCGAACAGTTGCGCGCGCTGTGGCATGGCGAACGCATCGCAGTGCGGCGCGTCGCACAGGCACCGCATGGCGGCGTCGACACCCCCGCCGATCTGGAACGCGTGCGCGCCCACGTCGCGCAGTTCGGCGCGCCAGCGAACTGACTTCGCGCGGACCGGCCGGGCGCCCCGGTCGTGGCGCCGACGGCCGAACCGTGCGCACGAACAAGACGGCAAATCGCACGAATCGCAGCCGATCACATGGCATAATCAGCCGTTGGACATGCCGGGCCCGCAACGCGTGCGTGGCGGCTCCCGGGTACTTCCTCAGAATACAATGCGTCGACTGGCCGCCATCGCCTTCCGGCACGAGCGATGCGGCATGGTGCGCGACGCATCACACAAGATTTTTAATCGTTCGGGAATTTCACCATGCGTTTGATTCTGCTCGGCGCCCCCGGGGCGGGTAAGGGTACCCAGGCCAACTACATCAAGGAACGCTTCGGTATTCCGCAGATTTCCACCGGCGACATGCTGCGCGCCGCGGTCAAGGCTGGCACCCCGCTCGGCGTGCAGGCCAAGCAGTTCATGGACGCGGGCGATCTCGTGCCGGATTCGCTGATCATCGACCTGGTGAAGGAACGCCTGCGTGCGCCGGATTGCGCGAAAGGCTATCTGTTCGACGGCTTCCCGCGCACGATCCCGCAGGCCGATGCGATGAAGCAGGCAGGCGTGGCGATCGACCACGTGATCGAAATCGACGTGCCGTTCGACGAGATCATCGGCCGCATCAGCGGCCGTCGGGTGCATGTCGCGTCGGGCCGCACCTATCACGTCGTGTTCAATCCGCCAAAGACCGCCGGCGTCGACGACGAAACCGGCGAGGCGCTGATCCAGCGCGTCGACGACCAGGAAGACACGGTCAAGAAGCGCCTGGAAGTCTATCAAGCCCAGACGCGTCCGCTGATCGACTACTATTCCGACTGGTCCAAGCGCGGCCCCGAGGCCGGCCTGGCGGCGCCGACCTACACGCGCGTGGCGGGCGTGGGCACGGTCGAGCAGATTCGCGACCGCGTCTTTGCGGCGCTGGGCGCCTGACGCCCACGGGGCGCGCGTGATGATCCGCCGCGCCCTGACCCGCTTCATGCATGCCGACGGCCCGCTGGGCCGTTTTTTTTCGCCTGCCGCCGGCCCCCGCGGCCCCACTCACGGTGGGTGGTCCGGGCGGCATGGGCGGCATCGACGTGTGCGTCACGTTCGGCAAGCCACGCACCCCTGACAGGAGACACCATGGATATCAAGGATCAGGTTTTCATCGTCACTGGCGCCGCTTCGGGCCTCGGCGCGGCCACCGCACGGCGTCTGGCGGCGAAGGGCGGCCGGCTTGTCGCGGCCGACATGAACGAGGACGCGGGCCAGGCACTGGCGGCCGAGATCGGCGCGCGCTTCGTACGGTGCGACGTGACGAGCGAAGCCGACGCGCAGGCCGTCGTCGATGCCGCGACGGCGTTCGGCACGGTGCGCGGCCTGGTGAACTGCGCCGGCATCGCGCCGGCGGACAAGACCATCGGACGCGCCGGACCCGCGTCGCTGGCCGGTTTCTCGAAAGTGATCGGCATCAATCTGATCGGCACCTTCAACATGATCCGCCTGGCGGCCCACGCGATGGCGGCCACCGCGCCGCTTGCCGAGGGCGAACGCGGCGTGATCGTCAATACCGCATCGGTTGCCGCCTTCGACGGGCAGGTCGGACAAGCGGCCTACGCGGCCTCGAAGGCGGGCGTCGCCGGCATGACGCTGCCGATCGCCCGCGACCTGTCGCGCAGCGGCATCCGCGTGATGACCATCGCCCCGGGCCTGTTCGAGACGCCGATGATGCTCGGCATGCCAGCCGACGTGCAGGCTTCGTTGGGCGCGATGATCCCGTTTCCGCCCCGGCTGGGCCGGCCCGACGAATATGCGATGCTGGTCGAGCACATCATCGGCAACACGATGCTGAACGGCGAGGTGATCCGCCTCGACGGCGCGCTCAGGATGCAGCCGAAATAATACGGCGCGGCATCGCGCGGGCTCACTCCGGCCAGGTATCGACGCAGTGTCGGCACACGGTATCGGCGCGGTGTCGGCACGGTAGCCATCGCCCGGCCAGGCGTTGGCCAGGCCCCGGCAACCTGTCAGCTGGCCTGGCGGCGCTGCCGCAATTCGGCCAGTTGGGCCTCGACGACGGTAGCGTCCTCGGCGTTCGGACGCGCTTCGATGTAGCGCTCCAGGTCCTCCTGGGCAAGGCGCAGATAGTCCAGCCGCGCGAACGCAAAGCCGCGATCGCGCCGCTCCTCGATGTTTTCCGGCAACAGGATCACCAGGCGCTGCTGCACCGACAGCAGACGCTGCCAGCGCTCGGTCTGGGCATAGATCATTTTCAGATTGCCGAGCATGCGCGCCAGGATCTCGCGCGCGGTGGCCGGCTTGAGCAAGGCCTCCAGCGCGCTGCTGACCGACTCCCTGCCCTGGGTCATATAGGGTTCGAGCATCTCGATCAGGCGCGACTCCGACAGCGAGATGCCCGTCATCGGGTCGAGCACCACCTCGCCCGACGGCAGCGTCGCGCGCAGCAGGAAGTGACCGGGAAACGACACGCCGCTCACCTTCAGGCCGATCTGCTCGGCCAGCTCGATGAACAGGACCGCCAGCGAGATCGGAATGCCGCGCCGCTTGCGCAGCACCATGTTCAGGTGACTGTTGTCCGGATCGTAGAAATCGTTGCGGTTGGGCGCGAAGCCCAGTTCGCGATAGAAGAACTGTAGCAATGCCGCCAGCTTGCGCGATGCGCCGGCATCGTCGGGCAGGCGTCGCCGCAGGCGCAGCGCGATCGTGTCGATGTCGGCCAGCGTGCCCTGCAGATCCAGGTCCGGGTAGGCGTCCTGTGCCAGCGACATCGCCGCCTCGGTCAGCGGCAGGCTCTCGTCGTCGCCGACCAGCGTCGCGAAGTAATCGAGCACCCGGGTGTTCTCGGTCACGATGTACGTCTCCTGAAATCGGTATGACGGAAGCCCATCGCATACAGCAGCGCGAAATAGATCAGGGCGCTCAGCAGTACGCTGGCACCCAGCAGCGCAATGCGTGCCAGCGGCTGCTGACCGAGGGCGACCCAGTCGAACGTGGTGGCAAACCACGACATCACGCCGGCCAGCACCAGACAGGCGCCGACGAGCTGGGCGAAGAACAGCAGCCAGCCGGACGACGGCCGGTAAACGCCGCGCCGGTAAAGGATCGTGAACAGCATGAGCCCGTTCAGGCAGGCACCGATGCCGATCGACAGCGCCAGGCCGGCGTGCGCCATGCGGGGTACCAGCAGCGCATTGCTCGCCTGCGTGACGATCAGCGCCGTCACCGCGCACTTCACCGGCGTCAGGATGTCCTGCTTCGCGTAGAAGGCCGGCGCCAGGATCTTCACGACGATCAGGCCCAGCAGGCTCACGCCGTAGGCCGTGAGCGCGTGCGAGACCATCACCACGTCGACGTTGTCGAAGCGACCGTAGTTGAACAGCACGGCCGTCAGCGGCGTTGCGAACACGAACAGCGCCACCGCGCTCGGCGCGGCGAGCAGAAAGGTCAGCCGCAGTCCCCAGTCCAGCAGCGCCGAATATTCTTCGGGGTCCGCGTCCGCGTGGGCCTTCGACAGGCTCGGCAGCAGGATCGTGCCGAGCGCGGCGCCGAGCAAGGCGGTCGGGAACTCCATCAGGCGGTCCGCGTACGACAGCCACGAAACGCTGCCGGCCGCCAGGCGGGACGCGATATTGGTGTTGATGATCAGGCTGATCTGGGCCACCGACACGCCGAAGGTGGCCGGCACCATCTTGAGCAGGATGCGCTTGACCCCGACGTGGGCGAGCGCGGCCCGGACATTCAGACCGACACGCGGCACCATGCCGATGCGGCGCAGCGCGGGCAGCTGCACCGCCAGTTGCAGCACGCCGCCGACCACCACCGCTCCCGCGAGCGCAAGGATCGGCTGCTGCAGGTGCGGCGCGACGAACAGCGCCGCGACGATGAAGCTCACATTGAGCAGCACCGGCGCGAACGCGGGCGTCGAGAAATTCCGGTAGGTGTTGAGCACGCCAGCGGCCAGCGAGGTCAACGAAATAAGCGCGATGTACGGAAACATGATCCGCGTCATCGTCACGGCGAGATCGAAGGCGCCTGCCTCCTTCCTCAGGCCGGTGGCGACCACGGTGACCACGCCGGTGGCGGCGACGATGCCGAGCAGCGACAGCAGCACCAGCGCCCACGTCAGCACGGTGGCGGTCGCGTCGACCAGCGAGCGGGTCGCGTCGTCGCCCTGCTTGTTCTTGAATTCGGCCAGGATCGGCACGAAGGCCTGCGAGAATGCGCCCTCGGCGGACAGGCGACGCAGCAGATTGGGAATGCGGAACGCGACGTTGAAGGCGTCGGTAAACTGGCTGGCGCCGAACGCGCGTGCAATCAGCGTTTCACGGACCAGCCCGGTGATGCGCGAGAGCAGCGTGAAGCCGCTGACCGTCAGAAGTGCACGGAATAGGTTCATGCGTCGCATTATACGGATCGGGCCGGAGCCGGGGCCGCGCTCGGCGGGAAACCAGCGACACAAGCCGCGCCGCGCGCCGCGCACGCACGGTCGTCGGGCAAACTCGCCATGCGGCACGGTTCGGCGCGACCGGGCTCGACCGGGCGCGACGCGGCGCGGCTTGGTTGGACCGTCGGGCGCGCGGCGGCACCGCAGGGACGGTGGTGGCGCGGCGGTCATGCGGCGGCGGCTGATTTGGCGTTCGCCACGCCCCCGCACGAACAGGGCGCGTTGGTGCTTGCCCCGTTCACCCATAGCGCGCTATAATCCAGGGTTTCAGAAACGTCGACTGCCCGCTAAGCCGCCGCGCTCCTTTCGCGAGTCCCTGCAAAGCGCCGGCAGGCAAGTGCTCGAGCAGCCGCCCACAGGCCGGTCGCGCATCTGGCATACGTAACTGGGGCGGTTCGGACGCAAAGCCGAACGCACATCCGAACGCTTAAACCGAACAGAGATTGATTCATGGCCAATTCCGCCCAAGCTATCAAGCGCGACCGTCAGAGCAAGAAGCGCAACGCGCTGCGCTCGGCACAACGCTCGCAGACCCGCACCGCCGTCAAGGACACCCGCAAGGCACTCGTCGCCGGCGCCGCCAACGCGACTGACGTGTTCAAGCGCGCGGTCAAGACGCTCGATCGCATGGCCGACAAGTCGGTGATCCACAAGAACAAGGCTGCTCGTCTGAAGAGCCGTCTGGCGCGCCAGCTGAAGGCTGCCGCGACCGCTGCTCAGGCCTGAGCAGCGGTCGAGCCGGGCTGAGTTCAGGTCTGACACAGGCCTGAACGCCGAAGGCAGCGTGCCGCCCCGCCAGTCGGGGCATGCATGAAAAAGCCCGCATTGCGGGCTTTTTGCATTGCTGCGGAGCCGAATCGTGTTCCGCACGGCCCCGCGGGCCGAGGTGGGCGGTGGTGCACTCCTCGTCGGTGCGACCCGGTTCCGACATGGCTGCATTGCCTTGCGAACGGCGCGTGCCGGAAAGGCGACGTTGCGACCTACGGCAACGACGCAGCAACGACGTAGCAACGAAGCAGGAGTCAGGCGCGCGGGCGGCTGGCGCGGCATGGTGGCGCAGGCCTTGAATGAAGGAGTCGGTCTGCGGCGGCGGGCGTTGCGCTACCGTGCGAGTCGACGCATCACGGCCGCGCCGGCCCGCATCCGGCAAGGGGCGAGCCGTAGCGTAACACCCAGCCCGGCCAGCCAGTCGCCGACGCGAGCATCGTGCCCTCGACAGCCACGCGCTGGTTCAGCGCTGCAGCGGATGCGGCCGGTGCGCCTCGTCGGGCAATGAGCAGGCTTCGCTCACCTGCAGGTCGTTGTCGCGCGCGAAATTCATTACGAAATCGAAGGCCATCGGCTCGATGTCGCGCAGTCGTTCGTCGACCACCACGCACTTCACGTCGCCGATGATCACCGGGCGAACGTACAGCGAATACTTCAAGCGGGCATTGGGGCCCGTCGCGCCGGGTCCGAACGACGACATCACGCCGCACAGCCGCTCCGACCAGTCGCTCGGACGGAACGTCCGCCCTTTGGAGGTCAGGCCCTGGACGAAGTATTCGCGCGGTGGATTGTCGGACATAGAGCTTCAGCGAGGAGGCGTGGAAGGCCGCCATCGGCCGCCGAGCAAACGGCCGACTGCACGCCTACGAGTGTGCCACAAGCCCGCAATTATATCGTGAAGGGCACCGAAAAGCCCCGCCACCGCGCCGGCGCCTGCCCGCTTCGGCTCGTCAAAGGCGGGCTAATCCTTTATGCTCTAAGCAGTTACCATCTACAGCAAGCACCCTGCGCCGGCCCTTTCAGGCCGGCGCAACGTTTTGCGCATAACATCATGACGAAGCAAATTCGCCACTATCTGCGGTTCGGGGACCTGTCACGCGACGAGTACGACTATCTGTTCGAGCGTGCCAGGCTGGTCAAGGCCAAGTTCAAGCGCTACGAGACCTATCATCCGCTGCACGATCGCACCCTCGCGATGATCTTCGAGAAAAGCTCGACGCGCACGCGCCTCTCGTTCGAAGCCGGCATTCACCAGTTGGGCGGTCACGCGGTCTTCCTGAACACGCGCGACACGCAGCTCGGCCGGGGCGAGCCGATCGAGGACGCCGCACAGGTCATCTCGCGGATGGTCGACGTCATCATGATCCGCACCTTCGGCCAGGACATCATCACCCGCTTCGCAGACCACTCGCGCGTGCCGGTGATCAACGGCCTGACCAACGAATACCATCCGTGCCAGGTGCTTGCCGACATCTTCACCTACCACGAGCATCGCGGGCCGATCGCCGGCCGCACCGTCGCGTGGGTCGGCGACGCGAACAACATGTCGTACACCTGGATCGAGGCGGCGGCCATCCTCGGCTTCAGGCTGCACCTGTCGACGCCGCCCGGCTATCCGCTCGATCCGGCGCTGGTGCCGGCCAGCGCGGCCGACGCCTATCGCGTGTTCGACGATCCGAACGACGCGTGCCGCGGCGCCGATCTGATCACCACCGACGTGTGGACCAGCATGGGCTTCGAAGCGGAAAACGAGGCGCGCAAAAAAGCGTTCGCCGACTGGTGCGTCGACGCGGAAATGATGGCGCTGGCCCAGCCCGATGCACTGTTCATGCACTGCCTGCCCGCGCATCGCGGCGAGGAAGTCAGTGCGGACGTCATCGACGGTCCGCAAAGCGTGGTGTGGGACGAGGCGGAGAACCGCCTGCACGTTCAGAAGGCGCTGATGGAGTTCCTGGTCGTCGGCCGCCTGGACGACTGAGGCGCGGGCGCGCGAGCGCCCTTCACACGCTTTTGCATCCTTTCACACCACCAGCGGCTCGATTTCCAATGTGACGCCAAAGCGCGTCATCACCGCTTCGACGATCTCGCGCGCAAGCGCGACGACCTCGCTGCCGCTCGCACCGCCCCGGTTCACCAGCACCAACGCCTGGGCATCGTGCACACCGGCGTGTCCGCGCGTCACCCCCTTGAAGCCGCACCGCTCGATCAGCCAGCCGGCGGCCAACTTCGCACCGCCATCCGGCTGCGGATAGGCGACCAGACCGGGTTCGCTGGCCACGAGCGCGGCGTGGCGTGCCGCATCGACAAGCGGATTCTTGAAAAAGCTGCCGGCGTTGCCGGTTTCGCGCCAGTCGGGCAGCTTCGCGCGCCGGATCGCGCACACCGCGTCGAACACGTCGCGCGCCCGTGGCGCACGCCCGAGCGCGGCCAGACGGGCGGCGATGTCGCCGTACCCGGTGCGCGCCTGCCAGCGCTTCGGCAGGCGGAACACCACCGACGTGATGATCCAGCGATCGCGGCCGCCGCGCTTAAACACGCTGTCGCGATAACCGAACGCGCAGTCGTCGCGGCCCAGGGTCCGCCAACTGCCGTCCAGCACGTCGAACACACGCACGCTGTGCAGGCAGTTGGCCACCTCCACGCCGTAAGCGCCGATGTTCTGCACCGGCGCGGCGCCGACCGTGCCGGGGATGAGCGCAAGGTTTTCGAGACCCGGCATGTCCTCGTCCAGCGTGTAGGCGACAAACTCGTGCCAGTTCTCACCGGCCGCGGCCTCGACGAACCAGGCATCGGCGTCCTCACCTACCCGCCTGCGGCCCTGCAGCCCATTGAGCAGCACGACGCCCGGAAAGTCACGGGTCAGCACGAGATTGCTGCCGCCTCCGATCAGCAGGCGCGGCAGCCCCGCGAGCCGCGCGTCGTCCCGCATCGCGGGCAGCGCCGCTTCGTCGGTGAGCCACGCGGCGCACTGCGCGTGGACTGCGAAACCGAAGGTGTTGTGGGCAAGCAGCGGGTAGTCGCGGAGCAGGTCGAGCATGCGTCGTCGGCAAATCAGGGAACCGAGGGGGCGCGAACGCTGCGTTACGCGACGCGACGGTAAAATGCGGGTTTCGGCGCGGATTATAGCGTCGGGCGATCGCCCGCCTCCGCCGCCCTCAACGTCAAGGAATCAAGATGCCATCATTCGACGTGGTCTGCGAAGCCAATCTGATCGAAGTGAAGAACGCGGTCGAACAGGCCAACAAGGAAATCTCGACGCGCTTCGACTTCAAGGGATCCGACGCCCGCATCGAGCACAAGGAACACGAATTGACACTGTTCGCCGACGACGACTTCAAGCTCGGCCAGGTCAAGGACGTGCTGATCTCGAAAATGGCCAAGCGCAATGTCGACGTGCGTTTCCTCGACTACGGCAAGATCGACAAGATCGGCGGCGACAAGGTCAAGCAGGTCGTGACGATCAAGAAAGGCGTCGCCGGCGATCTGGCCAAGAAGATCGTGCGCCTGATCAAGGACAGCAAGATCAAGGTGCAGGGCAGCATCCAGGGCGATGCGGTGCGCGTGTCGGGCACCAAGCGCGACGATCTGCAATCGGTCATCGCGATGCTGCGCAAGGATGTGACCGACACGCCGCTGGACTTCAACAACTTCCGCGACTGAGACCTCCCTCCCCGGCGAACGCCGCCGGCAACGCGGGCGGCCGCCGTCGCGGCACACGGCGTCAGCCGCGCTTGCTGGCGCCGATGCGGCTTTCGCGGCCGGCAAACAGATTGGCGATATTCTTCCGGTGCCGTGCGATCAGCAGCACGCTCATCGCGGTGATCGCCAGCGCGATCACATCCGGCCCGAACATGAATACGTAGAACAGCGGCGCGAAGATCGCGGCCACCAGCGCGGCCAGCGAGGAATAGCGGAACACGAACGCGACGACCAGCCAGCTGAGCAGCGTTGCCAGCCCCAGCAGCGGATCGATCGCCAGCAGGATGCCTGCCGCGGTGGCCACGCCCTTGCCGCCGCGGAAACGGAAGAACACCGGCCACAGGTGCCCGACGAAGGCGGCCAGCGCGCTCAACGCCACGGCGCGCGCATCGAGGCCCCAGGCGGCGCCGTAGTGCACGACGATCCAGACCGGCAGCCAGCCCTTGAATGCATCGCCGAGCAACGTCAGGATCGCCGCGCGCTTGTTGCCGCTGCGCAGCACGTTGGTCGCGCCCGGATTGCCTGAACCGTAGCTGCGCGGATCGGACAGGCCCATCGCACGGCTGACGATGACGGCGAACGAAATCGAACCGATCAGATAGGCGATCAGGACGACGAGCAGATTATTCATCAATGGGTCTCACTGCACGAATGCGGCGCACCACTGGGCGCGCCCCTCGGGGATCGGCGGCATTGTACCGGAGCCGGCTCGCGGCACAGCGGCCCCGCCCTCAGTCCACGCTGGCACAGTCGACGGGCACGGCGGCCAGCACCTCGGACAGCACCCGCGGCGCGATCTCGATCAAGTAGCCGCGCCGTCCACCATTCAGATGGATGCGCGGCAGCGCCAGGATGCTGCGTTCGACATAGACCGGCATCGTCTTGCGCGTGCCGAACGGCGACGTGCCGCCGACGAAGTAGCCGGAGTGGCGCTGCGCCACCTCTGGCTTGCACGGCTCGATCCGCTTCACACCGATCTGCCGGGCAAGATTCTTCGTCGACACCGTGCGATCGCCGTGCATCAGCACGATCAGCGGCCGCGCGCGCTCGTCCTCCATGACCAGCGTCTTCACCACTTCGTGCTCCTCGACGCCGAGCTGTCGGGCCGACTCGGCGGTGCCGCCGTGCTCGACATACTGATACGCGTGTTCGACGAACGGCACCTGCAGGCAACGCAGCAGCTGCGTCGCGGGCGTCTCCGATACGTGAGGCTTCTTCATGTTCGATGCATTGCGCGACAGTGCCGCGCGGCGCGCGCCGGCCTAGCCGCGCGGGTGGTGACGGGCATGCAGGGTCTTCAGCCGTTCGCGTGCGACGTGCGTGTAGATCTGCGTGGTCGAAATGTCGGCGTGGCCCAGCAGCATCTGCACCGCGCGCAGATCCGCGCCGTGATCCAGCAGGTGCGTGGCGAACGCATGCCGCAACGTGTGCGGCGAGAGCGGCGCATTGACACCGGCCTTGGCCGCGTAGCGCTTGATCAGGTACCAGAAGGCCTGGCGCGTCATGCCCTCGCCGCGCGCGGTGACGAACAGCGCATCGGCACTGCGCGCCCCAAGCAGTGCGCCACGGGCCTCGCCCAGATAGCGCTCGATCCAGTCACGGGCTTCCTCGCCGAACGGCACCAGCCGCTCGGTCGCGCCCTTGCCGAACACGCGCAGCACGCCGTCGTTCAGGCTGACTTCCACCGTTTTCAGGTTGACCAGTTCCGAGACGCGCAGCCCGCTCGCGTACATCAGTTCCAGCATCGTCCGGTCGCGCACGCCCAACGCCTCGTTGAGATCGGGCGCCGCCAACAATGCCTCGACCTGCCGCTCGCTGAGCGTCGACGGGAAACGCGGCGGCCGCTTGGCGGCCCGGATGCGCAGCGTGGGATCGCGCGCGATGCGCTTCTCGCGCAGCGCCCAGCCGAAGAACCGGCGAAACGCCGCGAGACGCCGGTTGGCCGACGAGGCGCGTGAATCCGCGCGCACCGCGATGTAGGCGGTCACGTCGACTTCGCTGGCCGCGTCGAGCGGCGCCGCTCTGGACTGAAACAGCCAACGGGAGAACAGCCTGAGGTCGCGCCGATAAGCGTCGAGTGAATTCTGCGCCAGGCCATGCTCGAGCCAGAGCGCGTCGCAGAACATGTCGATCAGGAGCACGCTCTGCCGGTAAACCGGCGACGCATCGGTGCGCGCTTCCGCGTCATCCTCCGCGCCGTCTTCAGCGCGCGCCGCCGCAGCGCCCACATTGCGGGCTGTGCTCGACCGTGCCGCGCCGCCCTGCGCCTGCTTCGTCGGCTGCCGTGCCGCCGCGCTGCTGCCCGCGCCAACCGGATGACCGAGGGCGCCGGGCGTCGGTACGTCGATCGCATCGGCGGACGCATTCGCCGCGTTCGTGTCTTCTTCTTTCATTGCGATCGGCCGACCCGCGCGCGTCGGCCGGGTCGGTGCTCCGGCGCGCAACCATGCGTGCGCGCATTCACAGTCTGACGCCCTCGTGCCGCAGCAGCCAGCGCTTCACGGAACGCAGGAAACCTTCCCCGGGATCGTGCGCGAAGCCGCCGATGCCGTTTGCCGCGACGATCCGGTGACAGGGCACGAGCAAGGGCAGCGGGTTGGCGCCACATGCCTGGCCGACCGCGCGCGCCACGCTGCCCACTTCCCGCGCCAGCGCGCCGTAGGTCAGCACCTGGCCGCGTGGCACGCGCGCGATCGCCGCCCAGACCTGCTGCTGGTGACGGGTGCCCTGCGGCCTTCGTGGCAGGTCGAATGCTGCGTCGGGATCGACGAAGAAGCGTTCGGCCTGTCGTGCGGCAAGCTCGGCAAGCGCGTTGTCCGGCGCGTGCAGCGGTGTGTCCGGTGGCAGGTAGACGACTTCGCTCAGTGCCTGCGCGTCGGTGCGTATGCCGAGCCGGCCGAACGGAGCGGAGATGACGGCGTTGAACATGGCGGCGAGCTTCAGTACGGCGTGCAATGCCGCCGATTGTATGCCAGTCCGCCGGCACGCGGCAGACGGGCTTGCCGCGTGCTTCAGGTTTCGCTTCCGAGGTCCTGCGCCAACGCCCAATCGATGTGCTCGCGCAGCAAGGGCGTTGCGCCAGCGCAGGCGTCGCGCAGTGCGTCCACCAGGGCGCCGCGCTGCACCGGATCGAGCGACGGCATGGCCAACGCATTGCCGATCGCCACCGCCAGGTTGCGCTGCCATTGTTCGTGGCCAATGCGGCGGATCGCGCTGCCCGCCATCCGCGTCTCGAAGTCCTGTGCGCTCCAGGCGAACAGTTGCAGCAACGAGCTGCCGTCGAGACCATGCCGGACATCGAAATCCGGCACGTCGGTCACGCGCGCGAACTTGTTCCACGGGCATACCAGCTGGCAGTCGTCGCAGCCGTACACGCGGTTGCCGATCGCGCGTCGGAACGCGACCGGGATGCTGCCGCGATGTTCGATGGTCAGATAAGAGATGCAGCGACGCGCATCGAGCTGGTAGGGCGCGATGATCGCGCCGGTCGGACAGGCATCGAGACAGCGCCGGCACTGGCCGCAGTGCTGGCCGTCCGCGGGACGCGGCGGCGCGTCGGCAACCGTGGCAACGGCGGCAACAGGAACAACAGTGGCCACGGCGGCGCTAGGACTGGCGGCGGGAGGCGCAAGCTCGGCCGACGCTGCGGGCGGGTCCGCCGTCGGTGCCACGGTATCGACCGGCAACGGCAGGTCGATGAACAGTTCGCCCAGGAAGAAGAAGGAACCGGCGTCGCGGTGCAGCAACAAGGTGTGCTTGCCACGCCAGCCGAGTCCGCCGCGCCGCGCCAACTCCACTTCGAGCACCGGCGCGGAGTCGACGAAAACGCGATGGCCGAACGGGCCGATCGCCTGTTCGATGCGATCGGCCAGGCGCTGCAGACGCTGCCGGAGCACCTTGTGATAGTCGCGGCCGCGTGCATAGACCGACACCACCGCTTCGCCAGGCGCACCGATGCGCTGCCACTCGCCGGCGCGCCAGTCGTGCCGGCCACGGCCGCGCGCCGCCCGCGCTGCTTCCTCGTCCGCCAGCGGAGTCGCGCTGGCCGGGGGCGCGCGGGTGGGCGACACGGCGGGCGACACGGCGGGCGACACGGTGGACGCCTGGGTCGGCATCACGACGCTCGCCGGCAGATACGCAAGCCGCACGCTGATCACGCGCACCGTTCCTTCGACGAGTTCGGCCGGCCGGGCGCGCTTCAGGCCATGTTTGGCCATATAATCCATCTGGCCGTGATGGCCCGCGTCCAGCCACGCCTGCAGTCCGGCTTCGGCGTCGGTGAGATCGACATCGCTGATGCCGACCGCATCGAAACCCAATTCGCGTGCCCAGTCCTTGATCCGTTCGCCCAGGCGTACGAGCCCTGCGGCATCCTGGCGCAGGTCGCCCGCCGCCGGGCGAACATCGCCGGCGACCGGCTGCGGGGCGGACGGTTTCGCATTCATCGCGCCATTCTACGCAATGCCTGATCCAGCCCAACGCCGCTTCGCCGACGTGCCCGACCCGCAGCTTGCGGATGCGCCGTGCAACGGCGCGCCAGCGCAATTGCAGCGCACATTCGCGCTGGCCGACGAGGCGGCGACGCAGGCGTTCGGGGCAGTCCTCGCCAGGGCCTGCGCGGAACCGGCCACGCTCGCCCAGGGCGGGTGCACGATCTGGCTGCTCGGCGACCTGGGCGCCGGCAAGACGACGCTCGGTCGTGCGCTGCTGCACGCCCTCGGCCATCGCGGCCGGGTCCGCAGTCCAACCTATACGCTCGTCGAGCCGTACACGATTGCATCGCTCGCGCTACCCGGCTGGCCGCTCGAACGTGCGCTCGACGTCTATCATTTCGATCTTTATCGTTTCGCCAGCCCCGACGAGTGGTTCGACTCGGGGTTCGACGAATATCTCGTTGCCGACGCGCTGCGCCTGATCGAATGGCCGCAGCGCGCCCAAGGCTGCCTCCCCTGCCCGGACCTCGCGCTGCAACTCGCGTTGGCCGGCGATGGCCGCAGCCTGCATGCGGCCGCCTGTTCGGAAAAAGGAAAGCGTTGTCTCGAAAGATGCTGATCAAGCCCTTCCGCTCCCTCGAAGCCACCGCCAGCGCGCCGCCGAGCTGGCATCGCCGCAAACTGATACAGGCAGGTGCATCCACGCTGATCCTGGCCCTCGTGCCGGCGACCGCGCGCGCCGCCTCGGTCCTCGCCGTACGCGTGTGGCCGGCCGAGGATTACACCCGCGTCACGATCGAGACGGACCGATCGCTCGAAGCGGAGCAACGCGTCCTGCAGAATCCCGATCGCGTTGTCGTCGATCTGAAAGGCGTCGATCTCGATCAGCCGCTGAAGGACCTGGTCGCGAAAATTGCGCCGAACGACCCGCAGATCTCGCAGGTTCGCGTTGGCCAGTTCCAGCCGCATGTGGTCCGGCTGGTGTTCGATTTGAAGGGCGCAGTCAAACCGCAAACCTTCTCGCTGCCGCCGGTGGGTAGTTACCGCAACCGGCTGGTGGTCGATCTCTATCCGGAAGTGGCGCCCGATCCGCTGCTGGCGCTGCTGCAGAAGAGTCAGGGCAAGGAGCAGGCGCTCGCGATGAACGCGCCGCCACCGTCGGCCCTGAACGGACCGCAGCAGGTGCCCGGCGACGACAGCGACGCGTTCTTCCAGCGCTACGCGCAGGGCGGCACCAGCGCGCCCGCGCAGCCGGCGGCGCCGAAGCCGCCCGTCCTCGCGGCGCGCCCGCCCGTCTCCAGCCCTCCCAGCACCCCGAGCGCGCCCACGCCGCCGAAGCCGGCGGCAAAGCCGCCGACCCAGACGCTCGCCAATCAGGACGACTTCGGCTTCAAGACCCCACCGCACAGCCGCGGCAAGACGTTGCGCCTGATCACCGTCGCGATCGATCCGGGCCACGGCGGCGAGGACCCGGGCGCGAGCGGACCTTCGGGCCTGCACGAAAAGGATGTGGTGCTCGACATCGGCCGGCGCCTGCGCGCCAAGATCGACGGCGAGCCGAACATGCGCGCGATGATGACGCGGGACGACGATTTCTTCGTGCCGTTGGGCGTCCGCGTGCAGAAGGCGCGCCGCGTCGACGCCGACATTTTCGTGTCGATTCATGCCGATGCGTTCACCTCGCCATCGGCGAACGGCTCATCGGTGTTCGCGCTGTCCGAGCACGGCGCATCGAGCGCCGCCGCGCGCTGGATGGCCAACAAGGAAAATTCCTCCGACGAGATCGGCGGCGTCAGCATCAAGACCCAGGACGTGGCACTGTCGCGCGCGCTGCTGGACATGTCGACCACCGCGCAGATCCGCGACAGCATGAAGTACGGCCACTATGTGCTGCAGGAAATCGGCAAGCTGAACCGCCTGCACAAGGGGTCGGTCGAACAGGCGGGCTTTGCGGTGTTGAAGTCGCCGGACATTCCGTCGGTACTCGTCGAGACGGCCTTCATCAGCAATCCGGGCGAGGAACAGCGCCTCCAGGACGCCGCCTATCGAGACAAGATGGCGAGCGCGATCCTGACCGGCATCAAGAAGTATTTCGCTTCGAACCCGCCGTTGCCAAAGAACCCGATGGCCTGAATCAGCGGGTCCGCATCTGCGGGGCTGAAGCGGCGGGGCTGAAGCGGACTGCTGCAGGCGGCACCCGCTGCCGGGCCGGGGCCGGCGCGCACGCCGGACATCGCACGCGCCGCGGGCAGCGCGGTGTCTACGCGAGCACGGCGGGCAGTGTCTGCGCGCCGCCGTGCCGCCTCGCACGCAGTGGTTATTTCGCGGCCGGACGCTTGCGGAACAGCTTCCACAACGCGCCGAGCACGATCGGCACGATCGCGGCGCAAAGGCCGACCAGCACGATCACGTTCAGGTATTCCTTCACGAACGACAGGTTGCCGAAGAAATAGCCGCACAGGGTCAGGCCAACCGCCCACAGCAGCGCGCCGACGATGTTGAACAGCTGGAAGCGCCACATGCTCATGCCGGACACGCCCGCGATGAACGGCGCGAAGGTGCGCACCACCGGCACGAAGCGCGCGAGCACGATGGTCTTGCCGCCGTGCCGTTCGTAGAACTGGTGCGTGCGCCGCAGCGCGTCGCGGTCCAGGAAGCGCCAGTTTTTCTCGAATACCTTCGGTCCGATGTAGGAACCGATCAGGTAGTTGACGGTATTGCCCAACACCGCCGCGAGAAACAGCAGCACGATCAGCGTCGGCAACGACATCGCGCCAGCGCCGGCGAATGCGCCCGCGATGAAGAGCAGCGAGTCGCCCGGCAGGAACGGAAAAACCACCAGCCCGGTTTCGCAGAAGACGATCAGGAACAGGATCGCGTAGATCCAGTTGCCGTACAACGCGATGAACGCGGCCAGGTGTTTATCGATATGCAGCGTCATATCGATGAGTTGCAGCAGCATGTCAGGACTTTTCCTGTCGAAGGGCGATTAAGGGCAATTAAGGGCGAATGCGGGTGAACGCGGCTGAATGACGGCGCACGACCTCGATTCGCGCGCGGTTCCGGCCGGCACGGCTGCGCATGCGGCTTGGCGTCCGCACGATCCGAAACGATCGTCAATCATACCGGAACGCCCCCTTCACCGACCTATATTTGCACCACCGATCGCAAGTTGCGACAGGTCGGATTCGGCTGTGCGCATTGCTCGCCGCCGCGGTCCGCCGGCCGCGGCGCGTCACCGTCCAAACGCTATAATCGCGCCATGTCCGAAGCCACCCACACGCCCGATGCCCGGTCCGCGCGCCCGATCCAGGCGCTGCCCGACCGCCTGATCAGCCAGATCGCGGCCGGCGAAGTCGTCGAGCGGCCGGCGTCGGTCGTCAAGGAGCTGTTGGAGAATGCGCTGGACGCCGGCGCGGCATCGTTGCGCCTGGTGCTCGACGCCGGCGGCGTGAAACGCATCGCGATCAGCGACGACGGCCGCGGCATCCCCGCCGAAGAGTTGCCGCTGGCACTGCAGCGCCATGCGACCAGCAAGATCGCGTCGCTGGCCGAACTCGAATCGGTCGCGTCACTCGGCTTTCGCGGCGAAGCGCTTGCCTCGATCGCATCGGTGGCCGCGGTGACGTTGACGAGCCGCGTGGCCGGCGCGCCGCACGCCAGCCAGATCGACGCCAGCACCGGCGAAATCTCGCCGGCCGCCGGCGGCGTCGGCACCCTGGTCGACGTGCGCGACCTGTATTTCAATACGCCGGCTCGTCGCAAATTCCTGAAGACCGAGCAGACCGAGTTCGGTCACTGCATGGAGATGGCGCGGCGCATCGCGCTGGCGCGCCCGAACATCGGCCTGTCCGTCATCCACAACGGCCGCGCGGTCGAACACTGGGCCGCCGCGCCGCCCGCCGTGCGAGTCGCCAAGGTGCTCGGCGAGAGCTTTGCGCGCGCCAGCCTGCCGGTCGACGAAACGACCGAGGTGCTCGCCTGCTATGGTTTCGTCGGCTTGCCGACCGCGAGCCGCGGGCGTGCGGACCAGCAGTACTGCTTCGTGAACGGACGCTTCGTGCGCGACCGGCTGCTGAGCCACGCGATCCGCGCGGCCTACGAGGACGTGCTGCACGGCGAGCGCTATCCGTCCTATGTGCTGTTCGTCGACCTGCCGCCCGAGCTGGTCGATGTCAATGTGCACCCGTCGAAGATCGAGGTGCGTTTCCGCGACTCGCGCGCGGTCCATCAATTCGTGTTCCACGCGGTGTCGCGCGCCCTGGCGCGGCACGCGGGCGAGAACGGCAGCGGGGTGAGCGCGGCGCCGGCCGCGCTGGCCACCTCGGCCAACGGCGCCGTCGCGGCGGCGCCGATCCCGCCTGGCACGCAGCCGCTCACCCAGACCTATGGGCAAGCGGGCGGAACGGGAGGCAACCGGGGTGGTGGCGGTAGCGGTAGCGGCATGGCGTGGCGGCCAGGGCAGCAGACGTCGCTGCCGATCGGCCAGGGACTCGACCACTACGAACTGTTGTTCGGCCGCCGCGAGGACCGGGCCAGCGCCTCGGACAGCGCGATTGCGCGCGCGCCTTCGTTGCGCGATGCGAACCACGTCGCCACGCCGGTCGCCGACTATGGCGCGCGCGGCCCGGCCAGCAGCGAAGCGGACGATGGCACCGACGCGGATGACGGCAGCCGTAGCGTCGCGCTCGACGCGACCGGCGGTGGCGCGAGACCCGGCTCGCCGCAAAGCGACAGCGACAGCGACAGCGACAGCGACAGCGGCAGGGATAGCGACGGGGATAGCGATAGTGGCAGCGACAGTGCCGCCAACGTGGCGTCGACAGCCAGCCTGAGCGCGCCGGCCAATCCGGCTCGCGACGACTGCCCGCTCGGCTTCGCGCTCGGACAGCTGCATGGCGTGTATATCCTTGCGCAGAACGCATACGGCCTGGTGCTGGTCGACATGCACGCGGCGCACGAGCGGATCCTGTACGAGCGCTTCAAGCAGGCGCTCGACACACGTGCCGTCGCCGTGCAGCCGCTGCTGCTGCCGCTGGCGATGCCGGCTGACGATGTCGAGATCGGTACCGCGGCGGAAAATCGGCAGACGTTGGCGGCGCTTGGCTTCGAATTCGCGCAACTGTCGCCGAACTCGCTCGCGATCCGGGCCGTGCCCGCGCTGCTGAAGGACGCCGACCTGCCGGCGTTGGCGCGGGCGGTCCTCGCCGATCTCGCCGCCTATGGTGGCTCGCGCGTGCTGACCGAGCATCAGCATGCGCTGCTCGGCACGCTGGCCTGCCATCATGCCGTGCGGGCCAACCGTCAGTTGACGCTGCCCGAGATGAACGCGCTGCTGCGCCAGATGGAAGCCACCGAACGCGCCGACCAATGCAACCACGGTCGCCCGACGTGGTTCCAGATGGCGATGGCCGATCTCGACCGGCTGTTCATGCGGGGGCAGTAGGACCGTGTCGACCGCTTCGCCACCGGCTCGTCTCGACCAAGAGGACGCCCGCCTGCCGGTCCTGGCCCTGCTCGGCCCAAGCGCCTCGGGCAAGACCGCGACCGCGCTGGCGCTGGCGCGCGCGTTCCCGATCGAGATCGTCAGCGTCGACTCCGCGCTGGTGTACCGTGGCATGGACATCGGCACGGCGAAGCCCGACGCGGACGAACTGGCGGCGGTGCCGCATCATCTGATCGACATCGTCGATCCCGAAACGCCGTATTCCGCTGCCCGCTTCGCGCGCGACGCGAGCGATGCCATCGATGCGATCGCCGCGCGCGGTCGCCTGCCGCTGCTGGTCGGCGGGACCATGCTGTATTACCGTGCGCTCATCGAGCCGCTCGCGCCGCTGCCAGGGGCCGACGCCACGGTCCGCGCCCGGCTCGATGCCGACGCCGCGGCGCTCGGCTGGCCCGCGCTGCACGCGCGCCTGGCCCGCATCGATCCGGCCACCGCCGCTCGTCTGGCGCCCGCCGATGCGCAACGGATCCAGCGTGCGCTGGAAGTCTTCGAACTGACCGGGCAACCGCTGTCGGCGCTGCATGCGGCGCCGGCGCTGGCCGTGCCGCAGCCTTACCGTTTTGCGGCGCTGGCGCTGGAGCCGTCGGAGCGCGCATGGTTGCACGCGCGGGTCGCCCGGCGCTTCGACGCGATGCTCGACCACGGCTTCCTGCACGAAGTGGCGGCGCTGCGGGCACGCGGCACGCTGCATCGCGACCTGCCGTCGATGCGCTCGGTCGGCTATCGCCAGGCCTGGACCTACCTGGACGGCGAGTGCGACTTCGCAAGCTTCCGCGACCAGGCGATCGCGGCAACGCGCCAGCTTTGCAAGCGGCAACTGACCTGGCTGCGGGCAATGCCGAGCCGCACCGTGCTCGACTGCCAGTCACCGGACCTGCTGGAGCAGGCGTGCGACGTGGCCGCGAGGTTCTGGTCCGGCCCGGCACGCGCCGCAAGCCCGCACGGCGCCGCCTCGTAAGCGCCTGCCACAGCGGCGGGATATCCGTCCGGCGGCGGCAAAAACCGCAAGCGCCGCACCGGCGCGAGGGACAGAACCGAGCGGCAGCGGCCGGGTGTGCGTAAAACGAAAAAGGCGGTGGCCGGTCGTGCCGGCCACCGCCTTTCGCCTTGCCACCTACACGGTACGCCTGCGCGTTCAGCGGACGATGGTTTGCGCCTCGCCGTCATTGCGGCGGCGGATCGTGCCGAGGTTCCAGACGATCTCGCCCGCCGCGGACAGCAGGCCGCTGGCCAGCGCGGCATCGTCGGACGACACCACGATCACCATGCCGACGCCGCAGTTGAACACGCGGTGCATTTCGTCGTCGGCCACGCCGCCCTCGCGCTTCAGCCAGTCGAACAGCGGCGGCAGCGGCCAGTTGCGATGATCCAGCTCGGCCGTCAACCGCTCGCCGAGAATGCGCGGCACGTTGTCGAGCAAGCCGCCGCCGGTGATGTGGGCGATGCCCTTGACCGACACCTTGGTGAGCAGATCGAGCACCGGCTTCACGTAGATGCGGGTCGGCGCCATCAACGCGTCGGCCAGGCTGCGCCCGTCGAAATCGGCCTGCAGATCCGGCTGCGCGCGCTCGATGATCTTGCGCACCAGCGAATAGCCGTTCGAATGGATGCCGCTCGACGCCAGGCCGAGCACCACGTCGCCCGGCTCGATGTTGCGGCCGTCGATGATGCGGCTCTTCTCGACCACACCGACCGCGAAACCGGCCAGGTCATATTCGCCGTCCGGATACATGCCGGGCATCTCGGCAGTCTCGCCGCCAAGCAGCGCGCAGCCGGCCAGCTCGCAGCCGGTGGCGACACCGCCGACCACCGCGGTGGCCGTGCCGACGTCGAGGCGTCCGCACGCGAAGTAATCCAGGAAGAACAGCGGCTCGGCACCCTGTACCAGGATGTCGTTGACGCTCATCGCAACCAGGTCCTGCCCGACCGAGTCGTGCCGGTTCAGCTCGAAGGCGAGCTTGAGCTTGGTACCGACGCCGTCGGTGCCCGAGACGAGCACCGGTTCCTTGTACCGCTTCGGAATCTCGAAAAGTCCGCCGAAGCCGCCGATGCCGCCCAACACGCCTTCGCGCATGGTCCGCTTCGCCAGCGGCTTGATCGCGTCGACCAGACGGTCGCCGGCATCGATGTCGACGCCAGCGTCGCGGTACGACAATCCCTGACCGGCAGGGGCTTTCGAATCGTTCATGAAAGGGAAAACGGTAAGGTTCGGTAGAATGCGGATTTTAACCCATCGCCGTCGCGCCACCCGATGAATTCGCCCCCGGCCCCGTCGCGCCAGCCTGCCGCCCGGCCGACGGCATGCCGCCGCCGCTCGCCGGGGACACGATGATGGCCGCCGCGTTCCGCCAGTTGCCGCTCGACCTCGGCGCGCCGCCGCTGCCGACGTTCGACAATTTCGTGGTCGGCGACAACCAGGAAGTGCTCACGCAGTTGCGGCGGGTGGCGGCCGACCTCGAGCGCGATCCCATGCAGGCCGACACCCTGCAGGCGCGCGCCTCGCGCGCCGATGGCGCCTGCTATCTGTGGGGCGAACCCGGCAGCGGCCGCTCGCACCTGCTGCAGGCGCTGTGCTTCCGCATCGGCGCGCCGCGCGCGCGGCTGCTGCGCCCGGAAAGCCCGCTGTCGAGCTTCGCCCACGATCCCGCCGTCGCGCTCTATGCGATCGACGATTGCGAACGCCTGCCGCCGGCGCGGCAGATCGCCGTGTTCAACCTGTTCAACGAGATCCGGGCCGAGGGACGCGCGGCGCTGGTGGCGGCCGGCGATGCGCCCCCCGCGCAACTGGCGCTGCGCGACGACTTGCGCACCCGGCTGGGCTGGGGCCTGGTCTATCGACTCGCACCGCTGAGCGACGCCGGCAAGATCGCGGCGCTGTCGGTGGCTGCGCGCGAACGCGGCCTGTCGCTTGCCGCCGACGTGCCGGCCTATCTGCTGCACCATTTCCAGCGCGACATGACCAGCCTGATGGCGCTGCTCGACCGGCTCGATCGCTTCTCGCTGGAAACGCAGCGCGCCGTGACTGTTCCCCTGCTGCGCGCGATGCTGGCGCGCGCCTGATCCGCAAGCGCTACGCCGGTGGCCGCGCCGCGCGGGCGGGCGCCGCTCCCGACGAGCCCGCTTGCAGTAGAATTCGTGCAATGAAACGACTAGCCCTGTTCGACCTCGATCACACCCTGATTCCCACCGACAGCGACCACGCCTGGGGCCGCTTCATGGTGGAGGAAGGCATGGTCGAGCGCGCGCGCTTCGAGCGCGAAAACCTGCAGTTCTACGAGGATTACAAGGCAGGCTGCCTCGACATCGACGCTTATCTGCGCGTTGCGCTGGAGCCGTTGAGCCGCTACAGCCGGGCCGAGCTGGACCGTTTCCATGCTCGCTTCATGGCCGAGGTGATCGCACCGCAGATCCTGCCGGTGGCACGGCAACTGGTCGACGAACATCGCAAGGCAGGCGACCTCTGCTGCGTGGTCACCGCGACCAATGCCTTCGTGACGCGACCGATCGCACAGGCCTTCGGCATCGAGCACCTGATCGCGGTCGATCCCGCCACCGAGGGCGACCTGCCCGAGGCCCGCTATACCGGCCTGGTGAAGGGCATGCCGAGCTTCCAGGCTGGCAAGATCGTCCGCACCGAGGGCTGGTTGGCGGCAATGGGACTGGGCTGGGGCGATTTCGAGAAAAGCTTCTTCTACAGCGATTCGCGCAACGACATTCCGCTCCTCGAAAAGGTCAGCGATCCGGTCGCGACCAACCCGGACGACACGCTGCGGGCGCACGCCGAGCGCCTCGGCTGGCCGATCCTCGAACTGTTCAAAGCGACGTGATAAGAAAAATCATCCGCAAGCTGTTCGGTGCCGCCGAGCAGCCGAGCGCCGCCGGCGCCAACGACGCCGGTACCGAGCAGACACCGACGTCGGACACGACACCGGCTGCCACCGCCCCGGACGAGGCCACGCCACGCGTGCGCCGCCCGCGCGGCGCAACCAGGCACGACACGCCCGTGCCGGACGCCGCCAGGCAGCGCGCTGCGGCGGCCGATGCGGACAAGCGTGCCGGAAGTGCCGGAAGTGTCGGCAGTACGGCGAGCGGTAGAAAGCGACCGGCACGTGCGGCTGCCGACGCGTCGGCAACCGCTGCCGCAAGCGACAGCGCAACCGACACGCCAGCCGACACGCCAGCCAACACACCAAGCAGCACCGCCAGCGATGCCGGCAGCGGGCGGCGCGGCAGTCGCGGCCGCGCTAACGCTTCCGCTTCCGCTTCCGCATCGTCCGCATCCCACGCCGCGTCGTCCACGGCGGCGTCCACGGCGGCGTCCACGGCGGCGTCATCACGCAGCGGCGCCGCGCCGCGCACCGATGCCCCGGTCAGCGTGCCGCAGGAAAGCCACGGCATCGACGCACGCTTGATCTCGCGTAACGCCGTGCGCGTCACCGACACGCTGCAACAGGCCGGCTACCGCGCCTTCATCGTCGGCGGCGCGGTGCGCGACCTGCTGCTCGGCGTCGCGCCCAAGGATTTCGACGTCGCCACCGACGCAACCCCGGAACAAGTCGTCAAGCTGTTCCGGCGCGCGCGGCTGATCGGTCGCCGCTTCCAGATCGTGCACGTGCAATTCGGTCCGGAGCTGATCGAGGTCTCGACGTTCCGGGGCCTTTCGAACGGCCTGCCGAGCGCCGAACTGCCGGCGCCCGAATCCGTCGATGCGATCGACGCGGCGGCGGCGCGCGTGGCGCCCGCCGAGATCGAGGCGCTGGCCGCCGCCAGGGATGCCGAGGCCGACCCGGCCGATTCGGACGACGACGCCCAGGAGCCGGCCGGCACCTCGACCGACACCATCACCGACACCATCACCGACACCGAGCGCGACGGCGGCGACGGCGGTGAAGGCCGCGGGCGCCGCCGTCGGCGGCGGCGCGACGACACGATCGGGCCGCACGCCGTCGATGCGAGCGGGCGCGTGTTGCGCGACAACGTCTGGGGCGAGCAGCACGAGGATGCGCGCCGCCGCGACCTGACGATCAACGCGATGTACTACGATCCGGCCACCCAGACGGTGCTGGATTACCACGATGGCCTGGCCGACGCGAAACGCGGCGTGCTGCGCATGATCGGCGAGCCGCTCACCCGCTATCGCGAGGATCCGGTGCGGATGCTGCGCGTGGTCCGCTTCGGTGCCAAGCTCGACTTCGATGTCGACCCGGCCACGCGCGCCCCGATCGCGGAGCTGCGCGGCCTGCTCTCCGACGTGCCGGCCGCCCGGCTGTTCGACGAAAGCCTGAAGCTGCTGCTGTCCGGCCACGCCCGCGCCAGCATCGACCGCCTGCGCACCGAGGGCCTGGACGCGGCGCTGCTGCCGACACTGGCCGAAACGCTGGCGGACCCGGTCGGCGAACGCTTCCTCACACTGGTCTTGACGCGCACCGACGAACGGATCGCCTCGGGGCGCACGGTGTCGCCAAGCTTCCTGTTCGCGGCGCTGTTGTGGCTGCCCGTGCTGCGCGCCTGGCATGGCTACGTGGCCGCCGGCGAATTGCCGGTGCCCGCGCTGCACCGGGCGATGGATCAGGTGCTCGACGAGCAGTTGCGCAAGCTGGCCATCCATCGCCGTTTCACTGGCGACATGAAGGAAATCTGGGGCCTCCAGCAACGGCTGGAGAAGCGGCCGGGACGTTCGGCGTTGAAGCTGCTGGAACACCAAAAATTCAGAGCGGCGTATGATTTCCTCTTGTTGCGCGCGGAAGCCGGCGAGATCGACGCCGCCGTCGCGCAATGGTGGACGGATTTCATCGAAGGCGATCTGGGCGCGCGCGAGGCGCTGCTGGCCAATACCGGCGGTGCGCGGGAAAAATCGCGGCGGCGCCGGCGTGGCGGCGCACGGCGCCGTCCGGCGGGCGAAGGCGGCCCGAATGCCGACGGCGGCGGCGCCGAGCATCGCTCGAACGACGGCCCATCGTCGTCCGGCGGAGAGTGAGTACGCTGGCGTCTTGCTTCGCGACGCCGGCAGCACATCCGCCCGTTTTCAGGAACCCGCTGGATCGCGGCGACGGCAACTGCGTCCGCCCGGCCCGGCCACGCGCGACGGGAATCGCTTTGCATCTGTCGCAGGAACGCTTATGACGGTAGCTTATCTCGGCCTCGGCGCAAACCTCGGTGACGCGCGCCAGACCTTGAAAGACGTGGTCGTTTGCCTCGCACAGCAGCCGGGAATCACCGTGCTGGCCAAGTCGAGCCTGTATGTGAGCAGCCCGGTGGATGCGGCCGGCGATGACTATCACAACTGCGTCGTGGTGGTCGGCACGACGCTGGACGCGCGCGCGCTGCTCGAACTGTGTCTCGATATCGAGACGCAGTTCGGTCGTGAGCGGTCCTATCGCAACGCGCCGCGCACGCTCGACATCGACCTCCTGCTGTTCGGCGACGAACAAATCGACGAACCGGACCTCGTCGTCCCGCATCCGCGCGTGACGCAGCGCGCCTTCACGCTGTTGCCGCTGGTCGAACTGGATGCCGACGTGGTGGTGCCGGGCAGCGGTCGCGCCCGCGATCATCTGCCGTCGGTCGCCGGCCAGCGCATCGAGAAGGTCATGGTTTGCCAATGCCCACTGCTCGGCTCGCGCGCGCCCCAGCGCGCGAGCGTGCGCTGACCCCGTATCGCCGATGGCCACTTCCATCCTGCCCGGCCTCGCGAATCAGGCCAGCCTGACCGGACTGCCGCCGCGCGACGAGCACGGCCAGCCGCGCTACCGCTATGTGGTGGTCGAAGGGCCGACCGGCGTCGGCAAGACGGTCGTCGCCGAAGCCCTGGCGCGGCGCTGGGGCGTAGGCTTCTTCGCCGAACACGCGGTCGCGCTGCCTGGCGACCCGATGCCCGGCGGCGTCCCCGCCGGACCTGCGTTGAGCGCGGCGCCGGCCGGGCTCAGCGGCGCATTCGGTACGTTAAGCACGTTAGGCGGACTGGGCACGCTCGGCAGCGGCGCGGGCTTCGCCGGCAGCCCGGCCCTGCCGCTGGCGCTCCAGCACGATCCGACCCGGCACGCGCTGGCCGCGCAACTGAGTTTCATGCTGCAGCGTGACGAACGCGCCCGCGCGCTGGGCGAGGAAAACGCCCAGCCGCTGACCACGCCGATCGTCTCGGACTTCCTGCCGGAGAAGGACCGGCTGTTCGCGCGGCTGACGCTCGACGACAACGAATTCGTGCTTTACCAGCGCCTGGCCGAACGCATCGTCGCGCCGGTGCGCGCACCGGATCTGGTGATCTATCTGCAAGCCAGCGTCGAAACCTTGTTCGACCGGATTCAGCGCCGCGCCCATCCCGCCGAATGGCAGGCCACGGACAGCTATCTGCGCGCATTGAACGAAAGCTACGATGCTTTCTTCTATCATTACGATCGCGCGCCGGTGCTGTCGGTCAACACCGACACGCTCGATCTTCCGGCCGATGCCGGCGACTTCGATCTGCTGCTGGGCCAGATCGAGGCGATGAAAGGACGCCGCGCGTCGTTCGCGAAGGGCTGAGCGCCGGCAGGCGCGGCGGGCCGGCAATGGCCGACGCCCGGCCCGTCTGTTGTATCCTGCCGCCTTCCGCACAGGGAGGAGACCCGATGACTTATCTCAAAGAGACGGAAGCGGCGCAACGTCCGATCACCGTGCCCCGGCTCGTGCAGATGCGCGCCGATGGCGAGCGGATCGCGATGCTGACCTGCTACGACGCGAGCTTCGCGACGCTGCTGGACCGTGCCGGCGTCGATGCGCTGCTGATCGGCGATTCGCTCGGCAATGTGCTGCAAGGCCATCAGACGACGCTGCCGGTCACGCTCGACGACGTTGCGTATCACACCGCATGCGTTGCACGCGGCACGCGCCGTCCGCTGATCATCTCGGACCTGCCGTTCGGCGAAGTGGCCTCGCGCGAGAGCGCTTATCTCGCCGCGACCCGACTGCTGCGCGCCGGCGCCGCGATGGTGAAGATCGAGGGCGGCGCCTGGCTTGCCGATACCGTACGCTTTCTCGTCGAACGGTCGATTCCCGTCTGCGCGCATATAGGCCTGACACCCCAATCGGTGCATGCATTCGGCGGCTTCAAGGTGCAGGGCCGCGGCGACGAGGCGGCCGCGCGCGTGGTCGAGGATGCACGCGCGCTCGAAGCGGCGGGCGCGCAACTGCTGGTCATCGAGGCGGTGCCCTCGCCGCTCGGCGCCCGCATCACCGAGGCGATCTCGATACCGACCATCGGGATCGGCGCCGGCGTGGACTGCTCGGGGCAGGTGCTGGTACTGCACGACATGCTTGGCATCTATGCGGGACGCCGGCCGCGTTTCGTGAAGGATTTCGTGTCCGGCGCGGCATCGATCGAAGCAGGCGTGACCGCCTATGTGAAAGCCGTGAAGGATCGAAGCTTCCCTGGACCCGAGCACACCTTCGAGCCTGCCTGAGACCGGCCGCATCGCGCCAAACGATGCGTGGGTGGCGAGCACGTCCGGCACGCCTCGGCGCAACGCCCCCTCAACGCGAAGCGGGGGCCCCTCAACGCGGAGCTGGGGCCCCTTAACGCGAAGCGGGGGCCCCTTAACGCGAAGCGGGGGCCCCTTAACGCGAAGCTGGCCCCCCTTAACGCGGAGCTGAAGCCCCTCACCGGGGAGCCGACGCCGGCGCGATGGCGGCGCAGCGGCCCGGCGCCGCGAACCGCTAAGGGGCCAGCGACGAGCCGCCGCCAACGCCCGGCCAGGGCCGCAGGCGCGCGGGCACGGCGCCCCGCAGTGCATTGCAGACCAGCAACGCCTCCGCATTCGCCAGATCGTCCGGCGACAGGCTGCGTTCGCTCGCCTGCCACGCCGGATCGGCCAGCAGCACCGCCCGCATCACGCCGGGCAGCAGACCGTCGGCGACCGGCGGCGTGAACCACCGCCCGCCGATGCGCGCGAACAGATTGCTCCGCCCGCCTTCGGTCACGTCGCCGCGCGCGTTGCGGAACAGCATGTCGAAGCCGCCCTGCGTTTCGGCGGCCTGCCAGGCGCGGTCGTAGCGCGCCCGCCGCGTTGTCTTGAAACGCAGCAGCGGATCGTCGCCCGGCACCGTGCCGAACGCATCGGGTGCCAGGAATACGTCGACCGGATGCCCAGGGAGCGGCGCCAGCGCACCGCTCCGCACAGTCAGGCCGCCATCGTGCGCCAACTCGACGCGCAGGCGATGGACGGTACCCCGCGCCACGCTGGCGCATGCCGCGTCGATCTGCGCGTTCACCGCCGCCAGGTCGCAAACGAAGCCCAGCCGCCGCGCCGCCTCGCCAAGACGCGCCAGGTGCCGTTCGCGGTGGCGAATCGTGCCATCGATCAGGGCCAGGGTCTCGAACAACGCGAAACCGGGCGCGACGCCACTCAGGAAGCGCCCTTTGAGCAGGCATTCGCGCCACTCGTCGCCCGCCTCGCTATCGAGCACGATGCCGGCGCCCACGCCCATTCGGCCGGGCCGGGCCCGCGCGTCGGCGAGCGGCGCGTTCACGATGGCGCCGGGCGCTTCGAGCGCCAGCGTGCGGATCGCCACCGACAGGCAAAAATCGCCGCAGCGGCGCCCGTCGGCCGGCGCCTCGAGCCAGCCGATCGCGCCGGTGTACAGGCCGCGCGGCGACGCTTCGAGCGTGTCGATCAACGCCATCGCACGTCGCTTCGGTGCACCGGTGATCGAGCCGCACGGAAACAGCGCCGTCATCACCTCCGCGAAGCCGCGCGCCGGCGGCAACGCGGCTTCCACCGTCGAGGTCATCTGCCAGACGGTCGGCAAGGCCTGGGTTTCGAACAAGGCCGGCACGCGCACCGAGCCGGTCCGCGCGACACGGCCGAGGTCGTTGCGCAGCAGGTCGACGATCATCACGTTCTCGGCTCGGTTCTTCGCGCATCGGGCCAGCCCGTCCGACGCCGCGCGATCCGCGTCCGGCGTTGCGCCACGCGCCGCCGTGCCCTTCATCGGCTGCGCCAGCAGGATACCCGACACATGCCGGACGAACAGTTCCGGAGAGAACGACATCAGCCAGCGCGCCGGCCGGCCGCTGCTGCCGCCGACCGCTGCTTCGTCGCCCGTGCCGGGCAAAGTGCCAATCAATGCACCGTAAGCGGCGGGCTGACGCGCGCGCAGCCGCAGGTACAGCCCGAACGGCGAGCCGAAAGTCGCAAAATGCAGGCGAAACGTATAGTTGATCTGATAACACTCGCCGGCTTCGAGCGCTTCGCGTATCGCCGACATCGCATGCTCGAACGCCTCGTACGAAACGTCGGCGCGGCAATCGAGCAGGCCGGCAACCGACGGCGCCGAGCCTTGCGAAGCGCTATCGGCGTCGGGCAGATCGTCGGGCGCGCTGACGCGGCGGTCGCAGTCGCGAAGCCAGCCAGACACCGCGTCGGCATCGAGGTGCTCGCAGGTCTCGAACAGCCAGACGCGCAGGTCGCCACCGCCGTGCGCCGGCGCTTGCCCACCCGGCAACGCACGCTGCACGCCCCATTCGTAGTCCGCCAGAACGACCGCGTGCTGGCCAGCCCGTAGCGCGGCGTCGACTGCGTTGTCGAAATCGTCCATCGAACCGTGCTGCGGCGCGCAAAGCTCGCAGCGGAAGCCGCGATAGAGACGGCTGCGCGGCACGCCAGCGTCCGCCCCGGCGTCGTCCAGCAGAACGAAACGCCCGGCCGCGTGAGCGGTCCGGGCGTCGAGTGAGGATGCGGATGCAGGGTACGGCACGTGCAGAGCGTCGCGGGTCGTCATGACCAGCATGGTACACGCGCAGGCGGTGCCGGGAAGATGCCGAGGCGGGGCGGCCGCCTGCGCGGCGGACCGGTCGCCCCGGCTCGTCGCTTCAGGCGAAGAAGCTCTTCATCTTGTCGAACCAGCCCTGGCTCTGCGGACTGTGCCGATCGCCGCCTTCGGCCAAGGTGTCCTCGAACGAGCGGAGCAGTTCGCGCTGGCGGTCGGTGAGCTTGACCGGCGTTTCGACCTGCACATGCACGTAGAGATCGCCCGGCACGCTCGAACGCAGGCCCTTGATGCCCTTGCCGCGCAGCCGGAAAGTCTTGCCCGACTGCGTGCCTTCGGGCACGGTGAAGCTGGCCTTGCCGGCCAACGTCGGCACCTCGATCTCGCCGCCCAGCGCCGCGCGCGTGAACGAGATCGGCATCTCGCAATGCAGGTCGTCGCCGTCGCGCTCGAAGACCGGGTGGCGCTTGATGTGGATTTCCACATACAGATCGCCGGACGGGCCGTTGTTCAGGCCCGGCTCGCCGTTGCCCGCCGAGCGGATCCGCATGCCGTCGTCGATGCCGGCGGGGATCTTCACTTCCAGCGTCTTGGTCGTCTTGAGCTTGCCCGCGCCGTGGCAGTGCGTGCACGGTTCCGGGATCACGGTTCCGGTGCCGTGGCACTTCGGGCAGGTTTGCTGGATGCTGAAGAAACCCTGCGACATACGCACCTGGCCGACACCGCCGCAGGTGCCGCAGGTCTGCGGCGACGTGCCCGGCTTGGCGCCCGAACCGTGGCAGACGTCGCAGTTGTTCCAGCCGGGCACGCGGATCGTCGTGTCGTAGCCATGCGCCGCCTGCTCCAGCGTGATCTCCATGCTGTAGCGCAAGTCGGAACCGCGATACACCTGCGGGCCGCTGCGGCCGCCGCGCGCGCCGGCCTGCGCGCCGAAGATGTCGCCGAAGATGTCGCCAAAGGCCTCGGCGAAACCGCCGAAGCCCTGCTGGCCGGCGCCCATGTTGGGATCGACGCCGGCGTGACCGTACTGATCGTATGCGGCCCGCTTCTGCGGATCGCTCAGCATCTCGTACGCTTCCTTTACTTCCTTGAAGCGTTCCTCGGCCGACTTGTCATCCGGATTGCGGTCCGGATGGTATTTCATCGCCAGCTTGCGATAGGACTTCTTCAGTTCGTCGTCGCTCGCATTCTTCGCGACGCCGAGCACTTCGTAAAAATCTCTTTTGGCCATTCTCGTGCCTTGTCTGGTTGTGCGCCCACACAGCACGCGCACCTTGCGGACATGCGCGCGTGGCGCACAAAAGCATATGGCGGACGGTGCCTAGGCCCCGTCCGCCACCCGCCCGGCGCACCGCGCGCCGGGCGCAACGGGCTCGAACTCAGTCCTTCTTGACTTCCTTGAAGTCGGCGTCGACCACGTCGTCGGCGGCCGCGTTCGGCTGCGCCTCGGCACCCGCTGCCGACGCACCACCCGCCGCGCCGGCGGCACCGGCGGCACCGGCCGCGCCAGCCTGCATGTCGGCGTACATCTTCTCGCCAAGCTTCTGCGAAGCCTGCGCCAGCGCCTCGGTCTTCTGCTCGATGGCGGTCTTGTCGCTGCCCTTGACCGCTTCCTCGAGCTCGGTGATCGCGGCTTCGATCTTCGACTTTTCGTCGGCATCGAGCTTGTCGCCGTACTCACCCAGTGCCTTCTTCGTGCTGTGCACCAGCGCTTCGCCCGAGTTGCGCGCGTCGATCATCTCGCGCAGCTTCTTGTCTTCGGCCGCGTTGAGCTCGGCGTCCTTCACCATCTTCTCGATCTCGCCTTCCGACAGTCCGGAGTTCGCCTTGATGGTGATCTTGTTTTCCTTGCCGCTCGCCTTGTCCTTGGCCGAGACGTGCAGGATGCCGTTCGCATCGATGTCGAAGCCGACTTCGATCTGCGGCACGCCACGCGGCGACGGCGGGATGCCTTCGAGATTGAACTCGCCCAGCAGCTTGTTGCCGGAAGCCAGCTCGCGCTCGCCCTGGAACACCTTGATCGTCACCGCCGGCTGATTGTCGTCGGCCGTCGAGAAGACCTGAGCGTGCTTGGTCGGGATCGTGGTGTTCTTCGGAATCATCTTCGTCATCACGCCACCGAGCGTCTCGATACCCAGCGACAGCGGCGTCACGTCGAGCAGCAGCACGTCCTTGCGATCACCCGACAGCACCTGGCCCTGGATCGCGGCACCCACGGCGACTGCCTCGTCCGGGTTCACGTCACGGCGCGGTTCCTTGCCGAAGAACTCCTTCACCTTCTCCTGCACCTTCGGCATACGGCTCATGCCGCCGACCAGGATCACGTCGTCGATCTCGCTGGCCTTCACGCCCGCGTCCTTGATCGCGACGCGGCAAGGTTCGATCGTGCGTTCGATCAGTTCCTCGACCAGCGCTTCGAGCTTGGCGCGCGTGATCTTCAGGTTCAAGTGCTTCGGACCGCTGGCATCCGCCGTGATGTACGGCAGGTTGATTTCGGTCTGCTGCGAGCTCGACAACTCGATCTTCGCCTTCTCGGCCGCTTCCTTCAGGCGCTGCAGCGCCAGCACGTCCTTCGACAGGTCGACGCCCTGTTCCTTCTTGAACTCGCCGATGATGTAGTCGATGATCCGCTGGTCGAAGTCTTCGCCGCCCAGGAAGGTGTCGCCGTTCGTCGACAGCACTTCGAACTGCTTCTCGCCGTCGACGTCCGCGATCTCGATGATCGACACGTCGAAGGTACCCCCACCCAGGTCATACACGGCGATCTTGCGGTCACCCTTCTCGGCCTTGTCCAGGCCGAACGCCAACGCCGCCGCGGTCGGCTCGTTGATGATCCGCTTCACGTCCAGACCGGCGATGCGGCCCGCATCCTTGGTGGCCTGGCGCTGGCTGTCGTTGAAGTACGCCGGCACGGTGATCACCGCCTCGGTGACCGGCTCGCCAAGGTAGTCCTCGGCGGTCTTCTTCATCTTGCGCAGCACTTCTGCGGAGATCTGCGGCGGCGCATACTTCTGACCGCGCACCTCGACCCACGCATCGCCGTTGTCGGCCTTGACGATGCTGTACGGCATCAGGCCGATGTCCTTCTGGACTTCCTTTTCCTCGAAGCGACGACCGATCAGACGCTTGACCGCGAACAGCGTGTTGCGCGGATTGGTCACGGACTGGCGCTTGGCCGGCGCGCCGACCAGAATCTCGCCGTCTTCCATGTACGCGATGATCGACGGCGTGGTCCGCGCGCCTTCGGCGTTCTCGATCACCTTGACCTGCTTGCCTTCCATCAGCGCGACGCACGAGTTGGTCGTGCCCAAGTCAATCCCAATGATCTTGCCCATTTTTTCCTTTTCTCCTGGCGCTGCCCTCGGGCGGCGCCGACCTTAATCAGAATGCTTCGAAAGTAGAGGTGCCGTTCGGCATTTCAAGACCCTGCCCCGCGCAGGGCCGTCATTTTTTCCGCTCTCAGGCAGTGCCACCGCCCTCGCGTCCGGCCGACGCCGCGATCTTCTCGCGCGCCGCGTCCACCGCGGTGCGGAACTGCGCGATGCCGTGCCATCCGGTGGCGCGCCCGAGACGCTTGCCACGATGGAAGAAGAACCATGTCGGCACGCCGTGCAACGCGAAGCGGCGCCCCAGCGCCGGCTGCGCGTAGACATTGGCGTGATACCAGCGCAGGTCGAGCGCGCGGATCGCCTCCGGCTGCGCAAGCATCGCCTTCTTCGCGATCTCGCAATTGAAGCAGTCGAGTCCCCAGAAGAACACGACCGCCAGTTCATCGCCCGCTTCGGCCAGACCCGCGTCGAAGTTCTCGGCGTCGAGTTCTCGCATCGCGAACGTCTCGAACGCCGCATGATCGACCGGCACGGTCATCGCCTGCTCCTACTTGGGTGCGGAAACGGTGACCAGAGCCGGACGCAGCACCCGCTCGAAGATCGTGTAGCCCTTCTGCAGGACGGTGACCACCGTATTGGCCTCCTGCTCGGTCGGCACGCTCGCGATCGCCTGATGGCGGTGCGGATCGAACTTTTCGCCGACCGCCGGACTGACCGCCAGGATCTGGCCGCGCTCGAGCGCCTGCGTCAGCTGCCGGGCAGTCAGTTCGACGCCTTCGCGCAACTTGGCGATGTCGCCCGACTGATCGGCGCGCGCGGCCTCCAGACTGTCGACGACCGGGACCAACTGCTCGGCAAGGCTTTCGATCGCGAACTTGCGCGCCTTGGCGACCTCGTCCTGCGCGCGACGCCGCACGTTCTCGACCTCGGCCTTGGCGCGCAGCAGTTCTTCCTTCCATTGCGCCGCCTCTGCCTGTGCTTCGGCGAGACGCGCGTCGAGATCATCCGCGGCGGCAGGCGCTTCGCCTGCGCTTGCCTCGGTCGGCACCGCTTCGGCGGCGAGGCCCTCGGTGTCTTCGGGGCTGTTGGACTGGCTGGATTGCTTGTCTTCCATGCTTTTTCCGTCAGTTTCTGAAATCTCGTCCACAGCGAAGGCCTGTGAAATGCCTATCGCCGACCACCACTTGGGGACAACGCCCGGTAATTCAAGCCACGACCGGTCGAATTTAGCGATTCGCGTCACGCGGTGAGCGCGCTGCTCCGATGGTCGTGGCCTGCGACGGTCGGCTCCCTCGCACAGCATGACCGTCGGATGGCGCACGGCACGACCGGCGGGACAGGCAGGACGGGCAGGACGGGCCGTGGCAGACCAACGCAGACCTGCGCGTCTTGCGGCCGTCCGTCGCAGTCCACGCGCAATACCAGCTTTTATCTGCCGGTGACCGCAGTCGCCTAAGCAAACAGGCTAGGTCCGTGGTGATGAGCGGCCGCGGCAACGCAGACCCGCACGATCGTTCGTGGGTGCAGCGCAACACGCGTTGGCACAGCCCTTGCTAAAATTTCCTTGTCGCGATCGCGGGCGTTGGACGGCCCAGAGTCGAGCCGGGCGCAGGCTGAATGCGCCGTCCATGTAAGAGAACCCCGATGAAGCTCACCCTCGCCGTCTTTTTCGTCGCGCTGCTGCTGGCGGCCGGCACCTTCACGCTCTGTGCCTCGCCGGTGCTGAGCGAGCGCAACCTCGAATACGGCGGCGTCCAGGCGCTGTTCTCGTCGTCGGGGTCGAGCGCACCGACCGTCACGCATCCCTGTCGAGCGTGTCGCTGAAGGCGTCGCCCGCACCGCTGACCGCTCCATCGCGCAAGTCGTCGCGCAGGTCGTCGCGCAGGTCGTCGATCACGCGCCGTTCGCGCTTCGTCGGGCGGCCCGTCAGCTTGGCGGCCGGCTCGCGGAACAAGCGACGGCGCTCCGCTTCGGCGCGTCGCCTGGCCTGACTTTCGTCCGTCTCGCGATACATCGTCTGGGCAAGCGGCGCTGGCCCCCGCGACTCGCAGATTCCCTCGACCACCACTTCACGCAGCACCCCATCCTGCTCGATTCCGACGGTGTCGCCTATCCGCACGTCGCGCGATGGCTTGACCGCATTGCCGTCGATCGTGATCCGGCGCTTGTCGATCGCCGTGCTGGCCAGCGAGCGCGTCTTGAAGAAGCGCGCGGCCCACAGCCATTTGTCGACGCGCATCCGCGCGGCGGGATCGGTGGATACGGTCAGTCCCATGTGCTGCCCCTCATGACCGGCGCGCCCGCGCCTGTGTCGGTGTCGGTCGACACGCCGCCGGCTGGCCAGCCCTGCACATGACGCAGGATCAACGCGCCCAGCGCGTCGATCCATTCGGGCGCATCGTTCAGGCACGGAATGCGATGATACTCGCGCCCCCCGGCGTGCAGGAACTCGTCACGAACCTCCATGCCGATTTCCTCAATCGTCTCTAGGCAGTCCGCGGTGAATCCGGGGCAGAACACGTCGACGCGCTTCACGCCCGCCGTGCCATGGGCCGCAAGCGTCGGCGCCGTATAGGGCTGCAGCCACTCCGCGCGTCCGAAGCGCGATTGGAAGGTCACTTCGCAAGCCCCTGCCGGCAACGCCAGCGCCTCGTTCAGGAGGCGTCCGGTGGCGACACACTGTTCGTAGTAAGGGTCGCCCAGCGCGATCGTGCGCTTCGGCACGCCGTGAAAGCTCAGTACGAGCCGGTCGCCGGCGGCGAAATCCGGCCTGCCGTGCTGCGCCCAATAATGCGCGATCCGGGCCGCCAGCGCCGCGATATAGCCTGGGTCGTCCGGATAGTCCTTCACCGTGCGCACTTCCAACTGGTTGCGCATCCGCGCCATCAGCGCGAACGCTGCGTCGAACGCGGTCGCGGTGGTCGACGCCGAGTATTGCGGGTACAGCGGCAACAGCAGCACGCGCCCGATGCCACGTGCCTTCAACTGCCGTAGCACCGTCGGGATGTTCGGCGTACCGTAACGCATCGCATACTCGACCGTCACGCGGTGCCCGCGCGCGTCGAGCCACTGCTGGACCAGCCCTGCCTGCCGCTCGGTGAACACCTTCAGCGGCGAGCCGGCTTCGGTCCACACCGTCTCGTACTTGCGTGCGGACGCGCGCGAGCGCAACGGCAGAATGGCCAGGTTCAGGATGAGTTGCCAGACCAACGGCGGAATTTCCACCACGCGCGGATCGGACAGGAATTCGCGCAGGTAGCGGCCGACTTCAGGCGGCCGCGGCGCGTCGGGTGTGCCGAGGTTGATCAGCAAGACGGCGACGGAGTGCGCGCCCTCGGCGGGCCGAGGAACTTCGGGATCGAAACGCATGGGATGTCGGTGACTTCGGCCCGACCATTATAGCCATCAGGCCTGGCTGAGCGCGTTGGAGACCAGCTTGGCCGTGATGTCGACGATCGAGATCACGCGGTCGTATGCCATTCGCGTCGGACCGATCACGCCGAGCGTGCCGACGATCGTGCCATCCACCGTGTAGGGCGCCGTGACCACGCTCATCTCTTCGATCGGGATCAGGTTGGAATCCCCGCCGATGAAGATCTGCACGCCCTGCGCCTGGCTGGACACGTCGAGCAGGCGCAGCAGGCTGGTGCGCTGGTCGAACAGCTCGAACATGCGGCGCAGGCGTTCCATGTTCGATGACAGGTCGGCGACTTCGAGCAGATTGCGCTCGCCCGAAATCAGCAGGTTGTCGTCTTCCCCGTCCTCGCTGCCCGCCTCGACCGCTTCCTGCATCAGCTGACTCATGTCGCCGCGCAGCGCGTCGATCTCGTCGCGCAGCCGGCGCTTGACCTCGTCGAAGCTCAGGCCGGCATAGTTCGCATTGATGAAGTTCGACGCCTCGACGAGTTGTGCCGGCGAGTAATCGCGCTGGCTGGCGATGATGCGGTTCTGCACGTCGCCTTCCGGCGTCACGATGATCAGCAGCAGTCGGCGCTCCGAGAGCCGGATGAATTCGATCTGCCGGAACGTATGGCTGCGGCGCGGCGTGAGCACCACGCCCGCGAATTGGGACAGGTTCGACAGCACGCCGGCCGCCGCCGCGACGACTTTCTGCGGCTGGTCGGGGCGCAGCCGATGCGCGACCGACAGGCGAAACGCCGCATCGTCGAATTGCGGCTGCGCGGTCAGCATCGTGTCCACGAACAGCCGGTAGGCGCGCGGGGTTGGAATGCGCCCCGCCGATGTGTGGGGGCTGGCCACCAGGCCGAGTTCCTCGAGGTCCGACATGACGTTGCGGACCGTCGCCGGACTCAGTTCGAGGCCCGAATACCGGGAAAGCGTGCGCGAGCCCACTGGCTGACCGTCGGCGATATACCTTTCGATCAGCGTCTTGAGCAGGGTCTGAGCACGTCTGTCGAGCATGACGACTATTCTACGGCGATTGGTTGGAAACGGAGGGCGGCCCCTGCGTGGCTGGCGGGCAGTCGCCGCAGGCGCCGCCAAGCCGTCATTTTATCCCGCCAGGCCGCCGCGCGGCGCGCGACGACGCGACGCCGTGGCGCGGCCGCCCGTGGCCGGCGCAGCCGGCATGGCGGCGATTCTGTTTCCCTCCTGCCTGTGGTGTAATGCCATGCATGGAAACAGGACCACATTTCAGGACGGTTGCGCTGGTTGGCCGGCCGAACACGCCGGGCATCGAGGTGCCGCTGCTCGCGCTGGCGGATCAGCTCTCGACCTGTTGCGCCCAAGTGGTCTTCGAGAACGACACCGCCCGCGACATCGGCGAGCACCGCTATCCGTCGGTCAGCGCCGATGAGATCGGCCGGCATGCGGACGTCGCGGTGGTGCTGGGCGGCGACGGTACGCTGCTCGGCATCGGCCGGCAGCTCGCGCCGTACGGCACGCCGCTGATCGGCATCAATCACGGCCGCCTCGGCTTCATCACCGACATCTCGCTCGACGAGATGGCCCACGTGGTGCCGGAAATGCTGGCCGGCCACTACGAGCGCGAGGAGCGCACGCTGCTGGAGGGGCGCATCGTGCGTGACGGCCGCACCATCTACGAAGCGCTGGCCTTCAACGACGTGGTGGTGAACCGCAGCGGCGTGTCCGGCATGGCCGACCTGCGCCTGAGCGTGGACGGCCGCTTCATGTACCGGCAGCGCTCCGACGGCCTGATTGTCGCGACGCCGACCGGTTCGACCGCCTATGCGCTGGCTGCCCAGGGTCCGATCCTGCAGCCCGAGCTGGCCGGCATGGTGCTGGTGCCGATCGCGCCGCATGCCCTGTCGAATCGACCGATCGTCGTGCACGACACGGCGGTGGTCGAGATCCGCTTCGTGGGCGGCCGCGACGTGAACGTCAATTTCGACATGCAGTCGTTCACCGCGCTGGAGATCGACGACACCATCGTCGTCGTGCGCTCCCGCCACCGGGTGCCGCTGCTGCACCCGAAGGGCTGGAGCTACTTCGCGACGCTGCGCAAGAAGCTGCACTGGAACGAGTATCCGTCCGAAGAGGACGAGTGAGTCCCCCGGCCGCGCCAACGCCCGTCTTCCGAACCGCCATCCCGATGCTCCATCTGCTCTCCATCCGCGATTTCGTCATCGTCGATTCGCTCGCGATCGAATTCGGCCCGAATTTCACTGTGTTCTCAGGCGAGACCGGTGCCGGCAAATCGATCCTGATCGACGCGCTGGCGCTCGTGCTGGGCGCGCGCGCCGACGGCGGCGTGGTCCGCGAAGGAGCGCAGCGCGCCGACATCAGCGCCGAATTCGACGTCGACGAACGGGTGGCGGTCTGGCTGGACCAGCAGGCGCTGCGGCAAGCGCCCGACGGCGACGCCGACACGCTGCTGCTGCGTCGGGTGATCGACGCGGGCGGGCGCTCGCGAGCGTTCGTCAACGGCACCCCGGTGACGCTCACGCAACTGCGTGAAGTCGGCGAGTTCCTCGTCGACATCCACGGCCAGCACGCCCACCAACTGCTGATGCGCGGCGACATGCAACGCCAGCTGTTCGACGAGCATGCCGGCCTGGCCGCGCTCGCCGCCGAGGTTGGCGAGGCCTGGCAGGGCTGGCGGCAGGCGCGCCGCGCCATCGATGCGGCACGCACGCGCGAGCGTGAAATCCAGCTCGAACGCGAGCAGCTGGCCTGGCAGCTCGGCGAACTCGACGCGCTGGCCCCGGCGGCCGGCGAGTGGGAGGAACTCAGCCAGGAACATCGCCGTTTGTCGCATGCGGCCAGCCTGCTCGAAGGCGCGCAAGCCGCGTTCGAGACGCTGAGCGAGGCCGACGACGCGGTGCTGGGACGCGTCGCCGGCCTGGTCGGACGGCTGCGCGATCTCGCGACGATCGACGAGCGGCTGGCGGAGGCGGTCGCCGCGCTCGAACCCGCCGAGATTCATCTGCAGGAAGCGGCCTACTCGCTCAGTCATTATGTGCAGCGCATCGAAATGGACCCCGAGCGCTTGCAGCAGGTCGAAACGCGCTTCGCCGCGTGGCATGCCCAGTCGCGCCGGCTCGGCATCGCGCCGGAAGTGCTGCCCGAGGCGGTGGCGGAGAAACGCGCGCGTCTTGGCGAACTGGATGCCGCGATCGATCTGGCCGCGCTGCAGGCGGCGTCGCTGCGCGCCGAACAGGCGTTCCGCGCCAGCGCGGCGCGGCTGTCGCTGGCCCGACGCGACAATGCGAGCCGGCTCGGCGACGCGGTCACCGCCGCGATGCAGGAGCTGTCGATGGCAGGCGGGCGCTTCGAGGTCGCGCTGCTGCCGCAGGAGGAAGGCGGACCGCATGGGCTGGAACAGGTGGAGTTCCGCGTGGCCGCGCATCCTGGCGTCGCGCCCCGCCCGATCACCAAGGTCGCGTCGGGCGGCGAACTGGCCCGCATCAGCCTCGCGCTCGCAGTCATCACCAGCAGTGCCAGCCCGACCCCGACGCTGATCTTCGACGAAGTGGACACCGGCATCGGCGGCGCCGTCGCCGAAGTGGTCGGCCGCCTGCTGCGCCAGCTCGGCACGCAGCGGCAGGTGCTGTGCGTGACCCACCTGCCGCAGGTGGCCGCGCAGGGCACACGGCATCTGCGCGTCGCCAAGGCCAGCGAGGACGGCGCGTCGACGATCAGCCGCGTGACGCCGCTGGACGCCGCTGGACGCGTCGACGAGATCGCCCGCATGCTGGGCGGCATTGAAATCACCGCGACGACGCGGCGGCACGCAAAGGAAATGCTGGCCACCCGCTAGCCTGCCGCCGGCGCGTGCCCCCGCTGGCAACCGCTGGCAACCGCTGGCAACCGCTGGCAGCCGCTGGCAAGCGCTGCCGCAGTGCAACGGGGTGCTCGACGACCTCTCGACGACCTCTCGACGACAGTCGCACCGACACTCGCACCGACAGTCGCAACGGCCATCGCCGCCCCCCGCCGCCCCACCCTCACGCCGGCGATGCGCGGCCGGCGCTTGCGAAGCCGGCGTGTCAGCCGGCGGTCGCCGGCCGCTCCGGTCCGAACACGTCCTGCCACAGGCGCCTCACCGCCTCCGCCTGGCTGGCGATACGCGCGTAGGGCACGCGCGCGGCGCGGCCGTCGAGACGCAGCGCGTGCTGCCGCGCGCGGTAGTCGCGGTAGGCATCGGCCACCTGGGCGGCCAGCGGCGGCGAGACCACGCCGGCTTCGGCGAGACGGGCAAGCAGCGCGATGTTGCCGGCATTGGCGTAGAGCGCCGGCCGCGCGTGCGCCTCGCGCAGCACCAGATACTGAACGATGAACTCGATGTCGACCATGCCGCCGCGGTCGTGCTTCAGGTCGAATTCCTCGCTCGGGTTCGGATGTCCGGCAAGCACCTTCTCGCGCATCGCGACAATCTCCCCGGCGAGCCGCGACGGGTCGCGCGTGCGGCCAAGCACGGCGCGGCGCACTTCCTCGAACGCCGCGCCGATGAGCGGGTCGCCCGCCGAGAAGCGCGCGCGGGTGATGGCCTGGTGCTCCCATACCCAGGCGACATTCGCGCCGTCCTCGCGCAACTGGTACGTGCGGAACGCCTCGAGGTCCGTCACCAGCAGACCGGCCATGCCATTGGGCCGCAAACGCAGGTCGATGTCGAACAGCACGCCGGCGCCGGTCGCCGTCGTCATCCAGGTCACCAGACGGCGCGCGAAACGCGCGTAGATGTCCGGCGCGTCCGGGTGCGGGTCGTCGTACAGGAAGATGATGTCGAGGTCGGACGCGTAGCCGAGTTCCTTGCCGCCCAGCTTGCCGTAGGCGACGATCGCGAAGCCGGGACGGTCGCGATGGCGCTTCGGCAGACTCGCCCAGACCACATCGACCACCACGTCGAGCACCGCGTCGGCCAGCGCCGACAGCTCGTCGCCGACCGCCTCGACGCTGACGCGGCCACGCAGATCGCGCAAAAGCACGCGGAACACTTCGGCCTGATGCGCATGCCGCAGCAGGTCCATCTGCTGTTCGGCGCCGTCCGCGCGCGCCAGCCGCTGACGCAAGCCGGCCTGGAAGGCGGCCGGATCGCATGGCGTGAGCGACTCGTCGTCCAGCAGTTCGTCGAGCAACTGCGGATGGCGCACCAGATAGTTCGCGCCCCAGCTCGATGCGCCGAGCACCTGCAGAACCCGCGCGAGCGCGGCAGGAAACTCCGTCAGCAGCGACAGATAGGCGGTGCGGCCACCGATCGCGGCCAGCAGGTCGATGAAGCGGGTCAGCGTCGCGTCGCGCGCGGCCGGGGGCGCTTCGCTCGCCACCTGCACGAGCGCACGCACCATCAAGGCATCGAAGCGCTCGCGCGCGCGGCCGCCCAGCGCCTGATAGCGCCGGCCAGCGCGGCTGTCGCGCAGACGATCGACGAGCGCGCCGCCCTGCGCGTAGCCAAGCGCCTGGAGTCGCGTTTCGGGCTGGGCGTCGCCGTTGCCCTCGTCCAGATCCTGGTGCCACAGCGCGGTGGCGAGCGCGGTGGCAGCGTCGCTATCGCCGGCCGCGCCCGGCGCGCCGTCGGCCGGGGCCACCGCCTCGGCCTCCCGCTTGTCCGAGAAGGTCGCGTCGAAATGCCGTTCGACTCGGTCCCGCCATTGCTGCAGCACCGCGGCAAAGGAGCCGAAGTCCGCGAACGACATGGCCTGCGCGAGCCGTTCGCGGGCCGCCTCGTCGACCGGCACCGCGTGGGTCTGCGCGTCCTCGACGTACTGCAGCCGATGCTCGACACGCCGCAGGAAATGGTAGGCATCGGCCAGCACCTGCATGTCCTCTGCGCCGATCAGCCCACGGTCGCGGGCCGCCGCCAGCACCGCCAGCGTCGGGCGGGCGCGCAGGCCGGCATCCTGGCCGCCCCGGATCAGTTGCAGCACCTGGGCGCTGAATTCGATCTCGCGTATGCCGCCGCGGCCGAGCTTGACGTCGTCCGCCACGTCCGGGCGCAGGTTGGCCCGGCGTACCGCTTCCTGGCGAATCTGAGCATGCAGCGCGCGGATCGCGTCGATCGCGCCGTAGTCGAGATAGCGTCGGTACACGAACGGGCCGGCCACCTTGCCGAGATTGCGCGCCAGCCGCGCGCCGGCCGCACTGCTCACCTCGCTGACCAGACGCCCCTTGATCCACGCGTAGCGCTCCCACTCCCGGCCCTGCACGTAGAAGTATTCCTCCAGCATCGCAAGACTGCACACGAGCGGGCCCGAGTCGCCGTTCGGGCGCAGGCGCGTATCGACCCGGAACACGTAGCCGTCCGCGGTGTGCTCGGCGAGCGCGCCGATCAGGCGCCGCGCGAGGCGCGTGAAATAGTCGTGGTTGTCGATGGCGCGCCGCGTGCCGCCGGCTGTCATGCCGTCCTCGTCGTAGACGAAGATCAGGTCGATGTCGGACGAAACGTTCAGCTCGCCGCCGCCCAGCTTGCCCATGCCGACCACGCCAAGCGTAAGCGGCGCTGCGTCGCTCTCGGCGAGCGGCGCGCCGAAGGTGGCGCCGAGTTCCGCTTCCAGACGCGCCAGGGCGGTCTCGATCGCCACCTCGGCCAGCCACGTCATGGCCACCGTCACCTCGCCCAGGTCGGCCGCACCGCTCAGGTCGCGTTCCATCACGACCAGGAACACCTCCGTGCGCAGGCGGCGAAGCGCGCGGCGCAGCGCTTCGTCGGCATCGCCGCCGGCCGCCTGGTCGAGTAGCGCCTGGCAACGCGCGGCGATCGCCTGTCGGCTCCAGGGCGCGGCACTCGCCGCCGCGACGCGTTCGGCAAGCGCGGGATCGGCGATGTACTGCCGGCGAGCATAGGCGGAATAGGCAGTGCTCCAGGGAGCGGGGCCAGCGGCGTGCTGTTCGGTCATCGTGGTCTGGGCGGCGTGCAATCGTGAGGCGGAAGGTTAGGCGGAACGCGAGGCAAGACGCGAGCTGAAACGTGGGGCGAAACGTGGGGCAAAGCGCAAGCAAGGCCAGGGCCGGGTGCATCACCCGACGCCCCGGCGGCACTGGCGGTCGCGCGCGACATGCCGAACGGGCGGAGCGCATGAAGCGCTGTGGTAACCTGCCGCGTTCCGGTCGGCGGTCCGCACCGATACGCCGGGGTAAGAATCCGGCGCGGCGCAAGATCACCGGCATCGAGCAGGCACCAAGCAGGCGCCAAGCAGGCATCGAGCGGGCAGCAAGCGCGCGCAAGGCGGGCACAAAGCGTGCAACAGCCTGCGGCGACCGCACGCGCGGTCCGCGCCATGAATGGCGCCAGGGCGAGCGGCCCCTCCGGCACTCCGCAAACTATCACACCCTTTCGTCTCAACGCATGCCGGATCGCCCCGCACGTCAGCCCAGTCAGCGCCGCGTCAATGGCGAGACCGCGCTGCGCGCGGTGCTGCGAGGCCTGCTCATCGCCGCGGCCCTGCTCTATTTCCTGGTCGGCGTCGGCATGGCGGCGATCAACTGGCTGGTCATGCCGAACCTCGACGCGCTCAAGCCGCGTGTCGAGGCAGTGGCCAGCCGCACGCTCGGCGCCCGCGTGCGCATCGATCAGCTGAGCGCGCGCTGGCGCGCGCTGTCGCCCGAGGTCGAGGTCGCGGGACTGACCATCGACGACCGGCAAGGCCGGCCCGGCTTGTCGGTGCCGGGGCTGCGCGGCGTCATCGCCTGGCGCTCGTTGTGGCATCTGCGGCCCATCTTCGCGCTGATCGAAGTCTCCCATCCGCGCGTCAACATACGGCGGGATGCCGACGGTTCGATCACCGCGGCCGGTGTGCCGGTGCCCACGCACGGCGGCCACGACGACGTGTTCGGCAACTGGCTGCTGCGGCAGGAATCGGTGATCGTCCACGACGGCAGCCTGGTATGGCGCGACGCACTGCATGCAGCGCCGCCGCTGACACTCTCCAACGCGAAGCTGGCGCTCTACAACCGCGGTCACCTGCATCGTCTTGGCATGCAGGCCAGTGCCGGCCCGCTGGCCGAACGAATCGACCTGCGCGCGGCGTTCCGGCATGGCCTGTTCGCCCGGCCCGCGCAATGGCACAGCTGGATCGGCGAGGCCTACCTCGACAGCAGTCCGCTGGCGCTGGTCGCCGCCGCGCGCTACATCGACCTGCCGATGCCCGCGTCGCGCGGCACGCTGGCGCAGACGGTCTGGCTGCGCTTCGCGAACGGCCGTCCGACCCGTCTCGAAGGCGCGCTGTCCGGCCGTGATCTGCTGCTGGGCGTACCCGGGCAGCACGCTACCGTCGACGCGCCTCGACTCGACACACGCTTCCGCCTGCGGCTGAATGACGATTTCTTCGCGGCCACGCTCGAACGGCTGCGCATCGAGGTGGCCGACCAGCCGCCGCTCGCCGATGCGACGCCGATCAACCGCGTCGTCACCCTGCGCCGTCTCGACGGGCGCTATCGTGCAAGCGTCGCCGGCAGCGGCGAACGGATCAGCCTGCGCGGCGACTTCGTTGACATCGGTTTGATCAGCGACTTCGTGCGTGCGCTGCCGCTGCCCAAGCGCGTCGCCGCCAACCTCGATCGCCTGCGGCCACGCGGCCTGCTGCACGACTTCGATCTGCTCGCCGAGCGCGCGTCGGTGGCGACGCCGGACGAAGCCAGCGCGGCGCGCGCGACCGGCGACGTGCCCCTCGCGCGCTTCCGCATCAAGGCGCGCATGGAGGGCGCCAGCCTCGCGGCCGGCGCGCAGCCGCCCGGGCTGACCGCCGCCGGCCATCCACGGGTGGGCGTGCCCGGTTTCGACAATCTGAGCGGCAGCATCGACGCGAACGAACGCGGCGGGCACGCAAACCTCGATTCACGGGACGCATCGATCACGATCAGCGGTCTGTTCGATCTGCCCACCGTGCACTTCGACCGCCTGGCGGGCACGGTCAACTGGAAAGCGAGCGGCGCCACGCCGCAGTCGACGTATGACGCACGCGTCGCGCGGCTCGACTTCCAGAACGGCGACGCGCGCGGCAGCCTCAGCGGCAACTGGCGCGGCGCGCCGGCCGAGCCGCGCCACAGCGTGCTCGATCTGCGCACCCGTTTCGACGAGCTGGACGTGGCCCAGGTGGCGCGCTACCTGCCCACCTCGGTCGCGCCCGGGCTGCGTGCCTATCTCGGCCATGCGCTGGTCAGCGGTGTCAGCCGGGGGGCGACCATCGAGGTGCACGGTCCGCTCGACGAATTCCCCTATCGCGAAAAACCGGCGACCGGCACGTTCACCATCGACGCGCCGTTCGCGGACGGCCGCTTCGACCCGTCGCCCCACCCGCCGGTGCGTCTGCCGAACGGCGAGATCCAGCGCTGGCCGACGTTCGAGGCGGTGCATGGCCGCATGCGGCTGGCCGACGACCGCCTGGACATCGACGTCTCCGAGGCGCGCTATCGCGGCATCCGCCTCGGCCCGGTGCGCGCCGGCATCCCGGCGCTTGGCGATCCGCGCCCGCCGCTCACCGTCGAGGGCAAGGCACGCGGACCGCTGGCCGACCTGCTCGCCTACGTGGAAAGCAGTCCACTCGGCGTCTGGAGCCACCATGTCGCGGCGAACTGGCGCGCCGACGGCGCCGCCGCGCTCAACCTGCGTCTGACCATTCCGCGCCAGCACACGCCGCAGACTGCACACAAGATCGGCGTGGCCGGCGCCATCGATTTCAACGACGGCCGACTGGCCGTACCGGGGCTGCCGGCGCTCTCGGCGATCCGGGGCCGCGCCGGCTTCACGGATACGCAACTGACGCTGGCGGGCACGCAGGCACGCCTGCTTGGCGGCGAGTTGCGGGCCTCCGGCACGCTCTCGACGGTGAACGGCTACGACGTCACCGTGAACGGCGCGCTCAACGCCGACCAGACGCGTCCGCTGCTCAGCGACGGGCCGTTCGCCCGCCTGTCGCGCCGCTTCACCGGCAACGCGCCTTACACGCTGACGATGAAGGGCAAGGCCGGCGAAACGCCGGACGTCACCCTGCGCTCGGACCTCAGCGGCATGGCGATCGACCTGCCCGCGCCGTTACGCAAGCCGGCCGGTTCGCCGCTGCCCTTGCTTGCCACCTTCCGGCCCACGCCCTCGACCGGTGGCGGCGCACTGGCACGAGGCGAGCTGTCGCTCGGCGTGGTCAACGCGGCCGCCTTGTTCCGGGTTGGCGCGCCGCGCGGCACGTCGGCGCTGCTGGCCGCCGGCGTCGGCATCGATCGCCCGGCGCCGCAGCCGACTACCGGCTTCGCCGTGGTCGGCCAAGCCGCGGCGCTCGACGGCGATGCGTGGCGCACCGTGGTAAGCGAGATCGGCACACCAGCAAGTAGCGCAACTGGCGCAACTGGCGCGACCGTGGCCGCCGATGGCGCGCCGCTGCCGCTGCCGGACCGCGTGTCGCTGAACATCGGCCAGCTCACGCTGTTCTCGCGCCGCTTCGACCGCGTCAGCCTCGACGCGCAGCGGTCCGACCAGGCCTGGCAGGCGAAACTCGACTCCGCGCAAATCGCCGGCACGTTGCGCTACCTGCCCGCGACGCCGAAGGTCGTCGCCCGACTGACGCGCCTGCGTATCCCGTCGGCAAGCGTGCCGGCTGCCGAGGCCGCGGCGCCGACGCAGGGCACGGCAGCCACGCGCTATCCGGCCGTCGACCTGATCGCCGATGACTTCGTCGTCGGTCAGCGCGACTTCGGCCGCCTGCAGTTGACGGCCCACAATGTCGTCGCCAATGGCCGGCCGAGCTGGCTGCTCGACCAGTTGGTCATCGAGAATGCCGCGGCGCGGCTCAAGGCCCACGGCGAATGGCAGATGGGCCGCCACGACGGGCCGGGCCACACGACCGCCGAAGTCGGCCTGGACATCGTCGATGCCGGCGCGCTGCTCGACCGTTTCGGCCTGCCGCGCACGCTCAAGGGTGGTGCCGGATCGCTGGCCGGCAACATCGACTGGGCCGGCGACCCGGGCGCGATCGATTACGCATCGCTGCGCGGCGCGCTGGCGCTGAAGCTCGCCAACGGACAGATCTTGAAGGTCGATCCGGGCGCCGCGCGGCTGCTTGGCGTGCTGAGCCTGCAGGGTCTGGCCCGGCTCGCGACGCTCGACTTCAAGGGTCTGTTCGGCGAGGGGCTGCCGTTCAACCTGGTCAGCGCCACCGGCACGATCCAGGACGGCATCGCGCGTACCGACGACTTCCGCATCGATGCGCCGGTGGCCACGGTCTCGATGCATGGGCAGGTCGATCTGCCCGGCGAACGCCAGGACCTGCGGGTGAAAGTCGTCCCGCACGTCAACGCCGGTTCCGCGTCGCTCGCCGCGGCATTCGTCAATCCGCTGCTCGGCCTGGGCACGCTGGCCGCGCAGTTGCTGCTGTCGCCGGCGCTGTCGCATACGCTTACCCGCTACTACCAGATCGATGGCACCTGGGCGGCGCCGAACGTGGTCCGCCTGCCGGAACCGGGCAGCGACTGAACTACGGCGACTGAACTACGGCGGCTGAAGCACCGCGACTGAAGTACCGCGACTGAAGTATGGCGACTGAATCACGGCGCCCCGGCAAGACCAACACCGGGCATCGCGGCGTCCGGGCGGCGTGACGACCGTGCGCAGGCCTGACGGGCACGCTGCGGCGGGCGCTCCGACGCGGCGGGCCGGTGCGAGCGCCTGTCGGACGATCGCGGTAGTATCCCGGAACCGGCCGCGCCGTTTCGCCACTCAGGACGGCCTGGCGCAACCGCCAATTTCGCAGCGGGGCTGCCCCCCTTCTTCCCGAATCGCGATGAATCCGACCGCCGTTTCCGCCTCACCGGACGCCACGCGCGTCGCCGCGATCCAGATGGTCAGCGGCGTTTCTCCCGAGCGCAATCTCGACCGGGCCCGCGAACTGATCGCCGACGCCGCCGCGGGCGGCGCAGGCTTCGTGCTGCTGCCCGAATATTTCTGCCTGATGGGCAACAAGGATACGGACAAGCTCGCGCGCGCCGAGATCGCCGGGGACGAGCAGGCGCCGATCCAGCGCATGTTGGCGGAAAGCGCGCGCGCCCATGGCATCTGGCTGGCCGGCGGCACACTGCCGGTGGTCAGCGGCGAGGACGGACGCGTGCTGAACACGACGTTCGTCTACGATCCGGAAGGACGCGGCGTAGCCCGCTACGACAAGATCCACCTGTTCAGCTTTTCCAAAGGCGAGGAGCAGTTCGACGAAGCACGCACGATCCGTCCTGGCGAACAGGCCTGCGTGTTCGACGCGCCGTTCGGGCGGGTTGGCCTGTCCGTCTGCTACGATCTGCGCTTCCCCGAGCTGTACCGCAGCTTCGGCGATTGCGCGCTGATCGTCGTACCATCGGCTTTCACCTACACCACCGGCAGGGCGCACTGGGAAATCCTGCTGCGCGCCCGAGCGATCGAGAACCAGTGCTACGTGTTGGCCGCCGCCCAAGGCGGACGGCACGAGAACGGCCGACGCACCTGGGGCCACAGCATGCTGATCGACCCGTGGGGCGAGATCGTCGCCTGCCACGAGGAAGGCGAAGGCATTGCACTGGGCGCGATCGAACCGGCGCGCCTGGCCGAAGTGCGGCAGAACCTGCCGGCGCTGCGCCACCGGGTGCTCGGTTGAGCCCGGCCATCGGTCGCGCGCGCAGGCGGGGCGCCGCCCCTTGTTTTGCGCCGCCACGCAACCACCTTAGCAAGACCACACGACGTGTCGCGACCGAGGCCGAAGGCGCCGGTACGGCGCCGCCTCGTTGCCTCACCCTGGACCCCGACGCATGAATTCCATCGATCCCGCGATCCAATACCTTTCGACCGCCAAGTCGCGGCTGCTGACGCCCTACGGTCTCGACGAGACGGTGCTGGCGCGCACCCTCAACAGCATCGTCGGGCCGAACGTCGACTACGCCGACCTCTACTTCCAGACCACGCGCAGCGAGGCGTGGAGCCTCGAGGAAGGCATCGTCAAGGCGGGCAGCTTCAGCATCGACCAGGGCGTGGGCGTGCGCGCGATTTCCGGCGAGCGCACCGCCTTCGCCTATTCCGACGACCTGTCTCCGCAAGCGCTGGCGCAGGCCGCCGCCGCGACCCGCGCGATCGGCCAGTACGGCGGCAGCGTGAAGGTCGGCGGCGCGACGGGTTCGACGGCCAGCTTCGCCGCACTGGCGCGGCGCGATCTGTACGGCACCGCGGATCCGCTGGCGTCCCTCGACGCCAACCAGAAGGTCAGCCTGCTCGAACGGGTCGAAAGGATGGCCCGGGCGCGGGACCCGCGCATCAAGCAGGTGATGGCAGGGTTGGCCGGCGAACACGATGTGGTGCTGGTGGCACGCAGCGACGGCGCGATTGCCGCCGACGTGCGGCCGTTGGTGCGTCTGTCGGTGACGGTCATCGCCGAACAGGGTGGGCGGCGCGAAATCGGCACCAGCGGCGGCGGCGGCCGCTTCGACTATGCGCACTTCACCGACGAACTGCTGGCCCGCTACGTCGACGACGCGGTTGCCACTGCGCTGACCAACCTGGATGCTCGTCCGGCGCCGGCCGGCAACATGACCGTCGTGCTCGGGCCGGGCTGGCCGGGCGTGCTGCTGCACGAGGCGATCGGGCACGGGCTGGAGGGCGACTTCAATCGCAAGGGCTCCTCGGCGTTCGCCGGACGCATCGGCGAGCAGGTCGCGGCCCACGGCGTGACCGTGGTCGACGACGGCACGCTGCGCGAGCGGCGCGGCTCGCTCAACATGGACGACGAAGGCAATCCGACACAGTGCACGACGTTGATCGAGGACGGCATCCTGAAGGGCTATATCCAGGATTCGCTGAACGCCCGGCTGATGGGCATGCCGCTGACCGGCAATGCGCGCCGCGAATCGTACGCGGCGCTGCCGATGCCGCGCATGACCAACACCTACATGCTCAACGGCGACAAGGACCCGGCGGAGATCATCGCCTCGGTCGACAAGGGTCTTTACGCCGTTAATTTCGGCGGCGGCCAGGTCGACATCACGAACGGCAAGTTCGTGTTCTCGGCGTCCGAGGCCTACATGATCGAGAATGGCAAGATCAGCTATCCGGTGAAGGGCGCGACGTTGATCGGCAGCGGGCCGGAGTCGTTGAAGTACGTGACGATGATCGGCAACGACATGGCGCTCGACCGCGGCGTGGGTGTCTGCGGCAAGGACGGCCAGAGCGTGCCGGTGGGCGTCGGCCAGCCGACGCTGCGCATCGAACAGATGACGGTGGGCGGCACCCAGTGACGCGCCTTGGAAGGTTCGCGCGGCATTGCCGCATGCATTGGGCAACAGACGCACGGATGCCGCATGGTTTGTGGTTTTTTGCCCGAAAGGCTTGTCCGCCGCCGTCGGGCGGGTTATAAAGCCGAATCGATTCCAGATACAGACGCACGCCAGTAGCCATGTTCGCCTCCCCCGCCCGCCACTTTTGGTTCTTTTATTGGGATCTCACACCCCTGGCGGATTGAGAGGCGCGCTGACGCGCCGATACGATGAAAAACCGCCAGTCACGACTGGCGGTTTTTTTTTGCCCCTTGCTCGAATGAGCCGGACCGATGACGGCGCAAACGCCCTCGGCCATTTAGGAGAGAAGACCGTGCCCCCGCACAATACCGACGATGTTCGCATTCGCGAACTGAAGGAACTGGTGCCGCCCGCCCACCTGCTGCGGGAGTTTCCCTGCGAGACCGCGTCGTCGGACCTGATCTACGAAACCCGGCAGGCGCTGCATCGCATTCTGCACGGCATGGAAGATCGCCTGATCGTGATCATCGGCCCGTGCTCGATTCATGATCCGCAGGCGGCGATGGAATACGCCCGCCGTCTCGCCGAGCAGCGCAGCCGGCACGCCGCGGATCTCGAGATCGTGATGCGCGTGTATTTCGAAAAGCCGCGCACCACGGTCGGTTGGAAGGGCCTGATCAACGACCCGCACCTGGACAACAGTTTCCGCATCAACGACGGCCTGCGCATGGCCCGCGAACTGCTGTTCGAGATCAACCGCTTGGGCGTGCCCGCCGGCACCGAATACCTGGACATGATCAGCCCGCAGTACATTGCGGACCTGGTGTCCTGGGGCGCGATCGGCGCGCGCACCACCGAATCGCAGGTGCACCGGGAACTCGCCTCCGGACTGTCCTGCCCGGTGGGCTTCAAGAACGGCACGGACGGCAACGTGCGCATCGCGCTGGATGCGATCAAGGCCGCGTCTCAGCCGCACCACTTCCTGTCGGTCACCAAGGGTGGGCATTCGGCCATCGTCTCGACCTCGGGCAACGAGGACTGCCACATCATCCTGCGCGGCGGCAAGCAGCCGAACTTCGACGCGGCCAGCGTCGAGGCCGCCTGCCAGGACATCGCGCGCGCCGGTCTCGCGGCGCGGCTGATGATCGATGCCAGTCACGCGAACAGCCAGAAGAACTACGAGAACCAACTGCCGGTCACGCATGACATCGCCAGGCAGATCGGCGGTGGCGACGGACGCATCGTCGGCGTGATGGTCGAGTCGCACCTGCAGGCGGGCCGCCAGGACATCAAGGCCGGCGAGCCGCTGAACTACGGTCAAAGCGTGACCGATGCGTGCCTGGGCTGGGAAGACAGCGTCGGGTTGCTCGACACGCTGGCCGAGTCGGTCCGCAAGCGCCGGCTGGTGCGCGGCCGCGGCAACTGACGCCAGGCGGCGATCTTCATGCGCGAATGCGGCGGCCCGGGTAGCATAGGCGCCGCGCGCCGACGCCGCCCCGCCTGCGGCCGTCCCGCGCGTCCATCGTCCAGGGTGCCGCAATGAAGAAAACCGACCTCGAAAAAAACAAAGGCCTGAAGATCGCCAACCGGCAGGCCTTCGATGCCTCCCGCCGCGCGGCGAGCGCGAGCGCCCGCGGCGACGGCCGGCAGGCAGACAAGCTCAATCCGCTGATGCGCCGGATGCTCGCGCGCGCCGACAGCGCCACACCGGGCGCGGCCGACGAGGCAGGCAACGAGGCAGGCGACGCGGCGGTCCGGCCGGCCCAGACGGCGCAGACGGCCGCCGATGCGGCTAGCGATGTGACCAGCAATGCGGCGGACGCGCCGGCCACCGGCAAGCGCGCCGGTGGCGATGCCTGACGGCGTCGGCCGTGTCGGCTAGCGACGGTGCGGGTTGCGCCACGCGATGCTTGGCACGCCCGCGTCACGGCCGATCGCACGGGCCAGCACGAACAGCAGATCCGACAGGCGGTTCAGGTAGCGCCGGCCGGCCGCCTCCGGCCCCTCCGCCGGTGCGCCGTCGCACAGCGTGACCAACACCCGTTCCGCGCGTCGGCAAACGGTGCGGCACACGTGCGCGAGCGCAATCGACCGGCTGCCGCCGGGCAGGATGAATTCCGCCAGCGGCGGCAGCGTCGCATTGATGTCGGCGATTGCCGCGTCGAGCCTGAGCAACGCCGACGTGTCGAAGACGCCGACGCCCGGCATGCTCAACGCGCCCCCCAGATCGAACAGCTCGTGCTGGACCGGCGCCAGAACATCGGCCACGGCGTTGGGCAACGGCTCGGCCAGCAGCACGCCGAGCGTCGAATTCAGTTCGTCGACCTCACCGATCGCGGCGATGCGCGGCGCGTCCTTGCGCAACCGGCTGCCGTCGGCCAGGCCGGTGGTGCCGTCGTCGCCGGTGCGTGTGGTGATCCTGCTGAGCCGGTTGCCCATCGTGTATGTTCCTCTACGTGCGCCGTGGCGCGGATCGCCGGCGGCCGCGTCACATTATAGGAGCAGCGGAAAACCCGATCGACCGCGCGGATGGGACGCGGCGGCCGCGGCGGCCGCGCCGACGCAGTAGAATGCGCGCTGACACCGTGCGCATCGAACTGCCGCGCGGTCATACCGGAGACTCCCCGTGAATTCGTCCGCTGTTCCTGCCGGCGTGCTGCGCCGTCCCTTTCCCGAAGCTCTGCTGCGTGCGCTGACCGGCCGCTTCGGCGATCGCGTCTCGACGTCGGAAGCCGTGCGCGAGCACCACGGCCGCGACGAATCACCGTACGACCCGCAACTGCCGGATGCGGTCGTGTTCGCCAAGACCACCGAGGAAGTTGCGGCCGCCGTGTCTCTGTGCGCGCAGCACGGCGTGCCGATCATTCCCTACGGCAGCGGCTCGTCGATCGAAGGACAACTGCTGGCAACGCAGGGCGGCGTGTCGCTGGACCTGTCCGGCATGGACCGCATCCTGGCGATCAACGCGGAGGATCTGACGGTGACCGTCGAGGCCGGCGTGTCCCGCAAGGTCCTCAACGAGAATCTGCGCGACACCGGCCTGTTCTTTCCGATCGATCCGGGCGCCGACGCAAGCCTCGGCGGCATGACGGCGACGCGCGCCTCCGGCACCAATGCGGTGCGCTACGGCTCGATGCGCGAAAACGTGCTGGCGCTGACCGTGGTGCTGGCCGATGGCCGCGTCATCAAGACCGGCACGCGCGCGCGCAAGTCGTCGGCCGGCTATGACCTGACGCGGCTGTTCGTCGGCTCCGAGGGCACGCTCGGCATCGTCACCGAGGTGACGGTGCGGCTGTATCCGATTCCGGAAGCGATTTCGGCGGCGATGTGCGCGTTCCCGACCACCACCGACGCGGTCAACACCGTGATCCAGACGATCCAGATGGGCGTGCCGATCTCGCGCGTCGAGTTCGTCGATCCGCTGGGCATGAAGGCGGTCAACCAGCATTCGCGCATGACGCTCAAGGAAGTGCCCACGCTCTGGTTCGAGTTCGTCGGCAGCGAAACCGGCGTGCAGGAGCAGGCGGAGATGGTGCAGGCCATTGCCGCCGAGAACGGCGGGCTGGACTTCGAATGGGCGACGCGTCCGGAAGACCGCAACCGCCTGTGGAGCGCGCGTCACAATTTCTACTTCGCGATGCTGCAGCTCAAACCGGGCTGCCGGGCGGTGACCACCGACGTGTGCGTGCCGATCTCGCGGCTGGCCGAATGCATCGACGGCACGCTGCAGGACATTGCCGCCAGCTCGCTGCCCTGCCCGATCGCCGGCCACGTGGGCGACGGCAACTTCCACATCGGCATTCTGGTCGATCCGGCCAAGCCGGAGGAATTCGAGGAAGCCGAGGCGCTGAACCGTCGGGTCGTGTCGCGCGCGCTGTCGATGGACGGCACCTGCAGCGGTGAACACGGCATTGGCCTGCACAAGATGGGGTTCCTGATCGAAGAGCACGGCGACGACGCGATCGACGTGATGCGCGCGGTCAAGCATGCGCTCGACCCGGGCAATATCCTGAACCCGGGCAAGATGTTCTCGTTCACGGCCTGACCGACGCCCGTGCTGCGCGGCTTCACGGTCCTGCTGCTCCTGCTTTGCGCGGGCGAAGCCGCCAGCCATGCCTTGCACCTGCCGGTGCCCGGCGCGGTGGTGGGCATGGCCTTGGCGCTGGGCCTGCTGATCTGGCGCCCGCGGCTGGCCGGCGTGGTCGAGGGCGCCGCAGACCTGCTGATCCGGCACCTGTCGCTGCTGTTCGTGCCCGCCGGCGTCGGCGTGGTCGCGATCGCCTCCGGCCTGAGCGGCGAATGGCCCGCCATCATCGTCACGCTGCTCGTCAGCGCCACGTTGGCGATGCTCGTGACGGCGGGTTGCACCGTCGCCACCGCGCGGTGGCTGGCGCGCCGCGCGCCGGACGCCGCCGCGGACACGCCGACGGCAGCGGCGGCATCGACGAAGGTGACGCCTTCGCCGCAACCGTCTGCTGCGGACACGCCCTCCACCGTCTCGGCTCCGGTCGCGAACCGGCCTGCGTCCAAAGGCGCCGATGCCGCGCCGACCGACAAAGCGCATCGGCAATGACAGGCATCATCGCGTCGTTCGTCGATGCATGGCACGCGCTCGCCGCATCGCCGGCCTTCAGTCTTGCGCTGACACTGGGCGCCTACGTCGCCGCACGGGCATGCGCCCGACGCATGGGCGGCGCGCCGTTGGCCAACCCGGTCGTGATCACCATCGTGCTGGTGATCGTCGGACTAGCGGTGACCGGCACGCCTTACGCGACCTACCGCAACGGCGCGAGCTTCATCCACTTCCTGCTGGCACCGGCCACCGTCGCGCTGGCCGTGCCGCTGTATCGCCAGCTCGGCCGCCTGCGCCGGCTCTGGCTGCCGCTGACCGTCGGCCTGCTGGCCGGCTCGGTCACCGCGATCGTCAGCGCCGTCGCCTGTGCCCGCTGGCTCGGCGCGTCGCCGCGGACCGTGGTATCGCTAGCACCCAAATCGGTGACCACGCCGATCGCGATGGCCGTGGCCGAGTCGCTGGGTGGCAACGGTTCGCTGGCCGCGGTGGCGGTCATCGCGACCGGCATCGTCGGCGCGATCGCCGGTCCCGCACTGTTGCGATGCGTCGGCGTGCGCCGCGACGACATCGGCGGCTTCGCGATCGGACTGGCCGCGCACGGCATCGGCACCGCGCGCGCGTTCCAGCTGAGCACCGAGATGGGCGCGTTCGCCGCGCTCGCCATGGGTTTGAACGGACTCCTGACCGCCTGCATCGCGCCCTGGCTGGTGCCTTTATTGCTGCACTGGTTCTGAGTGCCGCGACCGTTGGCTTGCGCGCGGTACCGAACCGTATGCACCGAGTGCGCCGAGTGCGCCGCGTGCGCCGCGTGAGCATGGACTGCGCGCGACGTTGCGCTGTCTCGCGGTGGCTGACGTGACGACACACCACCCGGGCGTGCCACGCGCGACAGCACGCCGGTGCCGTTCGCGGCGACCGACGAATGGAGTACCCCAGGTATAATCGGCACCGCGGTCGCGCCGGCGGCCGCCGGCGCGAAAGTGCCAGTCCGCGCCGCCGGCAACGCAGCGCAGTGGACGACGTGACGCGAGCCGCACATCAAGCGTAAGAGAACCATGCCAGTGATCGCAGCGCGGCTTGCCGCCGTGACGCAACGCATCCGCCTCGCGGAGCAGGCCAGCCAGCGCGAGCCCGGCAGTGTCTCGCTGCTCGCGGTGAGCAAGACCTTCCCACACGACGCCGTTCGCGAGGCATTTGCCGCCGGACAGCGTGCGTTCGGCGAGAACTACGTGCAGGAAGCGCTCGACAAGATGGCTGCACTGTCCGACCTCGACGAGCAGATCGTCTGGCATTTCATCGGCCCGTTGCAGAGCAACAAGAGCCGCCCGGTCGCGGAACGCTTCGCCTGGGTGCATTCGGTCGATCGCGTCCGGCTGGCGCAACGCCTCTCGGAGCAACGTCCGGCCCACCTGCCGCCGCTCAATGTCTGCGTCCAGGTCAACATCAGCGGCGAGTCGAGCAAGAGCGGTGCGGCGCCGGACGAGCTGCCGGCGCTGGTCCGCGCCGTCGCGGCCCTGCCGAACCTGCGCTTGCGCGGCCTGATGGCGATTCCCGCGCCCAGCGTCGAGGCCGCCGAACAGCGTGCAGCGCATCAGCGTCTGCGCGCGCTGTTCGATACGCTCAATGAGACCGGCCTGGGCATGGACACCGTCTCCGCCGGCATGTCGGACGACCTCGAAGCCGCGGTTGCGGAGGGCGCCACGCTGGTCCGTATCGGTACGGCCATCTTCGGCCAACGCAACTATTCCGCCTGATTTCGGGTTCCGTTCCACCGGACGACGCTGCACCCCGCGGACGGCCTGCCGGTCCGCCATCAACAAGGAGAAACAATGAAAATCGCATTCATCGGCGGCGGCAATATGTCGAGCGCCCTGTTCGGCGGCATGCTCGCCCGAGGCGGCGTCGCGGCCGCCGACGTGCTGGTGATCGAGCCGACCGCAGCGGTGCGCGAGCGCCTGCACGCGCAGCATGGCGTCGCCGTCGACGCGCCACCGGTCGCGGGCCAGGACGACACGGCCAGCGCAGGGCTGCGCGCCGCCGATGTGGTGGTGTTCGCGGTCAAGCCGCAGGTGTTTCGCGACGTGGCCGAGCAGGTCAAGGGATTGATTGGCGGCGCGCTGGTGGTCAGCGTGGCGGCCGGTATTCGCATTGCCGACATCTCGCGCTGGCTGGACGGACACACGCGCATCGTGCGCGCGATGCCGAACACCCCTGCCTTGATCGGCCAAGGCATTACCGGCGTCGCGGCCAGCGACGGCGCCAGCGCCGCCGATCGCGAGCGGGCGGCGGCCATCCTCGGCGCGGTCGGACAGGTCGTCTGGTGCGACGGCGACGATCGCATCGACGCGGTCACCGGTATTTCGGGCAGCGGCCCCGCCTACGTGTTCTATTTCATCGAGGCGCTGCAGCGCGCGGCGCAGGAGCTCGGCTTCGGCGAAGCCGAGGCACGGCAACTGGCGCTGGGCACCTTTACCGGCGCTGCCCAGCTCGCCGCGCAGTCCGAGGAAAGCGTCGGCACACTGCGTGAACGCGTGACGTCGCCGAACGGCACGACAGCCGCGGCGCTTGCCACGCTGGCCGAGCACGACGTCGCCGACGGCATCGTCGCGGCCGCGCGGGCCGCCTACTCGCGCGCGATCGAACTGGGCGACGCGCTGTCCAAGTAGCGCCGCGCTAGGGTCGGCGGGTCGGCAGGTAGTCGGGTCGTCACGGCCGCCGCCACGGCGGCGGTCATTGCTGCCCCTGCGTCACAGCCAGCCGGTCGCGCTCCGCCTTGACGCTTGCGATCGCGCCGCGCCGCTCGCCGTCGCCGTCGCTTGCCGTTCGCTTGCCGTTCAGCTGCCATCGCGGCGCGGGCCATGCTGCGCCCGCCACGACGTCCTCAGCGACCGAACGCGTAGTGCAGCGCGATGCCGGCAAACAGCACGCCGCCCAGCCAGTTGTTGTGCAGGAAGGCCGCAAAACAGCCCGCCCGGTCGCGGCTTGCGATCAGGCGATAGTGGTAGACGGTGCAACCGACCGCGCCCAGCCAACCGGCCCAAAACCAGAGCGACCAACCCGCCCACAGTCCCAGCGCCGCGTAGCTGCCCAGGAAGACCGTGTAGCAGACCATCACCGCGGCCACGTCGAACCGTCCGAACGTGATCGCCGACGTGCGAATGCCGATACGCAAGTCGTCGTCGCGGTCCACCATCGCGTACTCGGTGTCGTAGGCCACGGCCCAGAAGACATTGGCCAACAACAATGCCCACGCCAGCGGCGGCACCGTGCCGGTCACCGCGGCGAACGACATCGGGATGCCGAAGCCGAAGGCAATGCCGAGGTAGGCCTGCGGGATCGCGAAGAAACGCTTCATGAACGGATAGGTGGCCGCCACGAAAAGCGCCACCACCGACAGGCGCTTGGTCAGCCCATTGAGCGGCTGGATCAGCAGAAATGCCGCCAATGCCAGCACCGCCGCGACCAGCAAGGCCTCGCGTGCCCGGATGCGGCCGGAGGTCAGCGGACGATCCTGGGTCCGCTTGACGTGCCGGTCGAAGTCACGGTCCGCGTAGTCGTTCATTGCGCACCCTGCCGAGCGCATCAACACCGTGCCGACCGCGAAGATGAGCACGGTTCGCCAGTCCGGACGGCCGGCGGCGGCGATCCACAACGCATTGAGGGTCGGCCACAGCAACAGAAGGCTGCCGATCGGTTTGTCCAGGCGGACAAGCCGGAAATAAAGCGGCAAGCGGTCGATCATGGTCGGGCGCAGAGTCGGTTGGTCAGCGGACGCGACGGCAGCGCAGTGCAGGTGCACGGTGCGTTGCCGTCAGATGCGAATCGAGCGCCAATCATACCGCGACCGACCGCGCCGCCGGGGCCGGCCAGGCGGCCGAGTATCCACGCGGATCGCAGCGTAGCGGATGGCAGCGAAGTATTGTCCCGCCAGCGACGGCAATCGCGTCGCGGTCCGCTCAGGCAGCGTGCGGCCAGTGCGCCAGCATGCGGACGGTCAGCGCCAGCCAGCGGCTGCGCGCGACGGAACGAGAGTGATCGGACATGACGCGACTCCTTGGACAGCGCACGAATGGGGAACGGACAGCGTCACCATCATAACGTTGACTATCGATAAAACGAATTTGATAATTCAAATGTATCGCATAGCCGTGCTCGATCGACGTCCCGCATCTGCCCAGCAGCCAGGGCGCGCCAGCTTGCGTCGTGCCCTCTCACGCAGCGCGCCGAGTGATATCAGGCACGCAGCGCAGTGCGTGACACCGGCCAAGTAGCCGCATTCGTATCCCGGCGCGCCCCCCGGCGACCCTCAGTTCAACTTGGGCGGCAGGTCCAGCTTCGCCACGCCCGGCAGTTCGCAGGCCAGCACCGCATTGAACACTGCGTCGACCGCCTGCGTTCTCGTGAAGCTCTTGCGCCATGCCAGCACGACGCGCCGGTCCGGAACCGGTTCGGCAAAGTGAAGATAGGACAGCATGCCGGCGTCGGTCCGGCCGTCCGCGATACTGGCCGGCACCGACGTGCTCGGCAACACCGTAATGCCGACCCCGCTCGCCACCATGTGCCGGATCGTCTCCAACGACGAACCTTCGAAGGTCTTCTGAATGCCGTCCGCACTCTGCGAAAAGCGCATCAACTCCGGGCATACGCCCAGCACGTGGTCGCGGAAGCAGTGCCCACTGCCCAGCAGCAGCATCGTCTCGCGTTTCAGCGCATCGGCCTCGATCGATGCTTCCTTCTCCCACGGATGCCCCTTCGGCACCGCGACGACGAACGGTTCGTCGTACAGCGGCCGAACCATCAGACCGCTCTCAGGGAACGGCAGCGCCATGATCGCCACGTCGATCTCGCCCTGCTTCAACAGCTCGATCAGCTTAAGCGTGTAGTTCTCCTGCAGCATCAGCGGCATCTGCGGGACCGTGTCGATCATCTTCTTGACCAGCGCGGGCAGCAGGTACGGCCCGATGGTGTAGATCACGCCGACGCGCAGCGGCCCGGTCAGCGGATCCTTGCCCTGCTTCGCGATCTCCTTGATCGACAAGGTCTGTTCGAGCACGCGCTGCGCCTGCGCGACGATCTGCTCGCCGATCGACGTGACGCTGACCTCGCTTGCGCCGCGCTCGAAGATCTGGACATTGAGTTCGTCCTCCAGCTTCTTGATCGCCACCGACAACGTCGGCTGGCTGACGAAGCACGCCTCGGCGGCACGCCCGAAGTGGCGTTCGCGGGCAACGGCAACGATGTACTTCAGTTCGGTGAGTGTCATTACATCGAGATGGGGACGAAGCTAATGATTTATACGACGCAATAGATTTTTTCTTTTATACACGCGTCGAGGAGTGTCGCCAAGGGCCGACCCGCGATCGGCAAGCCTGACCGGGACGGCCGTTTCGCCCGTCCTCAGCTGCCCAGCCGCGCCCACCCACGCCCGCCAGCGGCCGGCACGGCCAGCGACACCCGCACCGCCGCCGCCAATCGCGCGCCGCCGCGCCTACGCCATCAGGTACTGCTCGCGTGTGCCGAGCCAGCGGTCCAGATGGCGGCTGGCGGCCTCCGGATGCGCGGCGAGCAGTTCGGCCGCCAACTGGCGCGCCGGTCCGACCAGGCCGGCATCCTCGTTAAGGTCGGCGAACCGGAGCATGGCGACGCCGGACTGCCGGGCGCCCAGGAATTCGCCCGGGCCGCGGATGTCGAGGTCGCGGCGCGCGATCTCGAAACCGTCGTTCGATTCGTGCATCACCTTCAGCCGTTCGCGCGCCGTTTGCGACAACGGGCTCGTGTAGAGCAGCACGCACACCGACGCGGCGCTGCCGCGCCCCACCCGGCCGCGCAACTGATGCAACTGAGCCAGACCGAAGCGCTCCGCATGCTCGATGACCATCAGCGACGCATTCGGCACGTCGACCCCGACTTCGATCACGGTAGTGGCGACCAGCACCTGTGTCGCGCCGCCGGCGAAGGCCTGCATCGTCTGTTGCTTCTCGGCTGCCGGCAGCCGTCCATGGACCAGTCCGATCGACAATTCGGGCAACGCCGCACACAAGGTCTGCCAGGTATCCACGGCGGTCTGCAGTTGCAATGCCTCGCTCTCCTCGATCAGCGGACACACCCAGTAGACCTGCCGGCCGTCGAGCGCCGCGCCCCGGACCCGCTCGATCACTTCCTCGCGCCGGGCATCGGCGACCAGCTTGGTCAACACCGGCGTGCGGCCGGGCGGCAATTCGTCGATCGTCGAGACGTCGAGGTCGGCGTAGTAGCTCATCGCCAGCGTGCGCGGGATCGGCGTCGCGCTCATCATCAGTTGGTGCGGCTGCAGCGCGTCGCCATCGCCGGTCGCGCCTGCGGCCTTGCGGCGCAGTGCGAGCCGCTGGCCGACCCCGAAGCGGTGCTGCTCGTCGACGATCACGAGGCCGAGCCGCGCGAACTCGACCGTGTCCTGGATGATCGCGTGCGTGCCCACCACCAGCGCGGCCTCGCCGCTTGCTACCTCGGCGAGCGCCTCACGCTTGGCCTTGGCGCGCAGGCTGCCGGTCAGCCAGGCGATGCGCACGCCGAGCGGCGACAGCCAGTCGTGCAGTTTGCGCGCGTGCTGCTCGGCCAGCAGTTCGGTCGGCGCCATCAACGCGACCTGATGGCCGGCGTCGATCGCCTGCGCGGCGGCCAGCGCGGCGACTACCGTCTTGCCGCTGCCGACGTCGCCCTGCAGCAGGCGCTGCATCGGTACGGTCTGCGCCAGGTCCGCGCCGATTTCGGCGACCACGCGTTGCTGCGCGCCAGTCAGCGCGAACGGCAACGCGCGGTGCAGGCGCGCCGACAGCGAGGTCGGGGCCGCCGCCGGCCCGGCCAGCGGCATCGCCGGCGCGCGGCGGCTGCGCCGCTCGGCGCGGGCGCGCGCCATCGACAGCTGCTGCGCCAGCAACTCGTCGAACTTCACGCGCTGCCAGGCCGGCGCGGTCCGTTCAATCAGGCCGTGCTGATCGGCATCGGCGGCCGGCCGGTGCAGCGCGCGAATCGCCTCCGGCAACGGCGGCAGGCCAAGCGCTGCGGCAAGCGGCTGCCAGAGCGCGGGCGGCACCGTGTCGTCGAGGTCGACCCGACTCAACGCCGCGTCGATGGCACGCCGCAGATAAGTCTGGCTAACGCCGGCGGTGGTCGAGTAGACCGGCGTCAATGCGGTGGGCAACGCGTCGCCGGCTGCCACCGCGTGATAGCTCGGATGCACCATTTCGAGGCCGAAGAAACCGCCGCGCACGTCGCCGCGCACGCGCATCCTCTGCCCGACCGCAAACTGCTTGAGCTGTGAACCATAGAAGTTGACGAAGCGCAGCGACAGCATCGCGCCGTCGTCGCCGCGCAGATGAACGACCAGTTGGCGCCGCGGACGGTAGCCCACTTCGGCGTCGGTCACCACGCCTTCGGTCTGCTGACTCAGGCCGGGCAGCAGATCGCCGATCGCGACCAGCCGCGTCTCGTCCTCGTAGCGAATTGGCAGGTGGAGTGCAAAGTCGAGGTCACGCGCGAGGCCCAGTTTGGCCAGCTTCTGCGCCGGCGTGCTGGCCTGTGCGGTCTTGCGGGCCGCCTTGGCGGCGGTCTTGCCGGGCGCCTTGCCCGGCTCGGCGGGTGCCTCGCCGTCGGCACGCTGCGTGGCTTGCTTGCCTGCCTTGGCCGCCGGCCGGGCCGGCGCGCCACCGCGCGCCTGCCGCGCGCCAGGCCGCGCGTTGGCGCGGGCGGTGACAGCGCGCGCGGCGCCCGTATCGCCGCTGGCGGCCGGCTCGCCCAGCGGCAGCAGCGGCTGCTCCGCGGACGCCGCTGCCACTGCCTCTGTCGGAGGAGTGCGCTTCACTTGTAGAATGCGGTATTGAAAGCGGTGGTATTGAAAGCGGTATTGAGGGCATCGGTCCTGCACCCGAGTGCCCTCCGGCGCGCCGTGCCGCCCGCTCGACTTGCCAGCGACGCGTCGCGCGCCCCGAACGGCGTCGCCTCGCCCTCGCGTTCCATCATCATCTCATCACTTCCTGTGCCGTCCCGGCGCGCCACTTCGCGCAGCGCGGGACCCGCTTATGTATACCCTGTCAGACTTCGACTTCGCGCTGCCCGCCGAACTCATCGCGCAAACCGCGCTCGCCGATCGCACCGCCAGCCGCCTGCTGGTCGTCAACGATCCGGCCCAGCCGCCGTCCGGCGACACCTCGCCCCGCGCGCCGCGGCTCGACGACCGGCACTTCGCCGACCTGCCCGGCCTCGTCGCGCCCGGCGACCTGCTGGTCTTCAACGATACACGGGTCATCAAGGCCCGCTTCTTCGGCAGCAAGGCAACCGGCGGCGCGATCGAGGTGGTCGTCGAGCGGCTGGTCGACGAGCGGACCGTGCTCGCCCAGATCCGAGCGAGCAAATCGCCGCGCGACGGCTCGACGCTGCGCCTCGCCGATGCTTTCGACGTCGTCGTCGGCGAACGGGTCGAGCCTTTCTACACGCTGCACTTCCCGGATGACGCGCTGACGCTCATTGAACGCCACGGTCGCCTGCCGCTGCCACCGTATATCAGCCACGACCCCGACGCAAGCGACGAGACACGCTACCAGACAGTGTATGCAAAGCACGTCGGCGCAGTAGCCGCGCCGACCGCCGGCCTGCACTTCGACGAACCGCTGCTCGCCGAACTCGATGCGCGGGGCGTCCGGCGCGACACGCTGACGCTGCACGTCGGCGCGGGCACGTTCTCGCCGGTGCGCGTCGAACAGCTCGACGCACACAAGATGCACAGCGAGTGGTATCGCATCACGCCGGCGCTGGTCGACGCCGTGCAAGCCACGCGCGCGCGCGGCGGCCGGGTGGTGGCCGTCGGCACCACGGCGATGCGCGCGCTCGAAGCCTCGGCGCGCGACGCCGAGGCCGCGGGACTGCCGGCCGGCGCGCTGCTCGCGAAGCAGGCCGAGACCGACATCTTCATTACGCCCGGCTACCGCTTCCGCGTCGTCGACCGGCTGATCACCAACTTCCACCTGCCGAAGTCGACGCTGCTGATGCTGGTATCCGCGTTCGCCGGCTTCGACACGATCCGTGCCGCCTATGCGCATGCGATCGACGCGCGCTATCGTTTCTTCAGCTATGGCGACGCGATGCTGCTGACCCGCGCCGCGCCCGACGCCGGGCGGGACGCCGGCGCCGCCTGAGCGCGCGCCGGCCGATACACCAGGACATCCGATGCTCAATTTCGAACTGCTGAAAACCGATGGCGCCGCGCGGCGCGGTCGCCTCACCCTCAACCACGGCGTGGTCGAGACGCCGATCTTCATGCCGGTGGGCACCTACGGCTCGGTAAAGGCGATGACGCCGGCCGACTTGCATGCGGTCAACGCGCAGATCGTCCTCGGCAACACCTTCCATCTCTGGCTGCGACCGGGCCTCGAGGTGATCGGCGCGCACGGCGGCCTGCACCGCTTCATGGGCTGGGACCGGCCGATCCTGACCGACTCTGGCGGCTTCCAGGTATTCAGCCTCGGCGCGCTGCGCAAGATCAGCGAGGATGGCGTCACGTTCGCCTCGCCGATCAACGGCGACCGGCTGTTCCTGTCGCCGGAGGTGTCGATGCAGATCCAGCGCGTGCTGAACTCCGACATCGTGATGCAGTTCGACGAATGCACGCCGTTCGAGACCGACGGCATTCCGACGCCGCACCAAGCCGCGGCCGAGTCGATGCGCATGTCGGCGCGCTGGGCGCGCCGCTCCCACGACGAGTTCGTGCAGGGCGGCAATCCCAATGCGCTATTCGGCATCGTGCAGGGCGGCATGTTCGAGGACCTGCGCGACGAGTCGCTGCAGCGGCTGTCGGAGATCCCGTTCGACGGTTATGCGATCGGCGGCCTGTCGGTCGGCGAGCCGAAGCAAGACATGGCGCGCATTCTCGCCCACACCGGGCCGCGCCTGCCGCGCGACAAGCCGCACTATCTGATGGGCGTGGGCACGCCCGAGGACCTGGTGGCGGGTGTCGCGGCCGGCGTCGACATGTTCGACTGCGTGATGCCGACCCGCAACGCGCGCAATGGCTGGCTGTTCACGCGCTTCGGCGACGTGAAGATCCGCAACGCCACGCATCGCAACGACCAGCGGCCGCTCGACGAAAGCTGCGGCTGCTACGCGTGCCGGAACTTCTCGCGCGCCTACCTGCATCATCTGCACCGCACCGGCGAAATCCTGGGCGCGCAGCTGGGCACGATCCACAACCTGCACTACTACCTGACCTTGATGCAGGAAATTCGCGATGCGATCGACGCCGGCGCATTCGCCGCGTTCCAGGCCCGCTTCAAGGCCGAGCGCGCGCGCGACGCCCGGCCGCGCGCCGGCCAGGACGGCGGCGGCCAGGCCGGCAGCGCAAGTTAGGACCGCGCGCCCGCGCCGAAGCGCGCGGCCGCCTGCTCGGCGGTGTAATACCCCGCCCGCACGTCGCTCGCCACCCTGGCCGGATCGCGCCGCGCCGGATCGCCGAAGCCGCCGCCGCCCGGCGTGAATACCTCGATCACGTCGCCGGCCTGCATCACCACGCCCTGATCCTTGCTGACGTGCGGCGGTTCGTACGCCTGCCCGTCGCGATGGATGACGATCCGGGTCTTGCCACCGTCGCTGCCGCCAAGCGCGCCGGGCGGCCCGAACTTGCCGTGATCCATCACCATCGACGCGCGCGCGCTGCCGCGCAGCAGCTGCATCCGGAAGTGAATGCCCATGCCGCCGCGAAATTCGCCGGCGCCGCCCGAGCCCTCGTGGATCGCATAGCGTTCGAAGCGCACCGGATACAGCTGTTCCAACACCTCGACCGGCTGCGATTTCGAGATCCCGATCGTCGAGCAGCCGTTGGTCAAGCCGTCGCCGCCGTCGTAGCCGCCGTAGCCGCCGCCGGAGATCGCGTACATCACGTAAGCCCGCCCGCTGGCCGGGTCTTCGCCACCGATCGCCAGGTTGGCGGTGGTTCCCGCTGGCGCCGCGAACAGCAGTTCTGGGATGGCGTCGACCAGCGCGTCGAACACCGCCTCGGCAATGCGCTGACTGACCTCGGCCGCACAGCCGGAAACCGGCCGCGGGTACTGCGCGTACAGAAAGGTGCCGACCGGATCGACGATGTCGAGCGGCTCGAAGGTCCCCGCGTTGATCGGTACTTCCGGGAACACATGCTTGATCGCCAGGTAGATCGACGACTTGGTGGTTGCGAGCACACTGTTCATCGGCCCGGCGCAGGGCGCGCTCGATTCGGACAGGTCGAACGCCAGACGCCCGGCGGTCTTCTTCACATGCAGCCGGATGCGCAGCGGCGTGTCGACCACGCCATCGGAATCGAGAAACGATTCGCCGACGTAGTCGCCGTCGGGGATCTGATCGATGCACTCGCTCATCTGTACACTGGAACGTCGCTTCAATTCCGCGATGGCGGCTTCGACGGTGCTCTCGCCATAGCGGTCGAGCAAGTGCGTCAGCCGCTTGCCGCCGATCACCAACGCGGCCGCTTGCGCCTTGATGTCGCCGATGCGTTGTTCCGCGATACGGATGTTGGACATGATGATCGAGAGAATCTCGCGATCCAGTTCGCCCGCCTTGAACAGCTTCACCGGTGGCAGGCGCAAGCCCTCCTGCTCGATCTCGGTGGCATGCGCGGAGAAGCCCCCCGGCACCATGCCGCCGATGTCCGGCCAGTGTCCGGTATTGGCGAGCCAGGCGAACAGCCGGCCGCGATAGAAGAACGGCTTCACGAAGCGCACGTCCATCAGGTGCGTGCCGCCCAGGTACGGATCGTTGACGACGAAGATGTCGCCATCGCTGATCTCGCCGGCTCGCTCGATCACCGCCTGCGTCGAGAACTGCATGGTGCCGACGAAGATCGGCAGGCCGAAGTCGCCCTGCGCGATCAGTTCGCCGCTCTCGCGGTGGTAGATGCCGTTCGAGCGGTCCTGCGATTCGGAGATCACCGGCGAGAACGCGGCCCGGCAGAACGACAGGTCCATCTCGTTGCAGACCTGTTGCAGGCCGCTCTGGATGACGGTCAAAGTGACCGGATCGATATCAGTCATTGGGCGGCCTCCGCCGGCGCGTGGATGGTGACGATCAGATTGCCGGACGCGTCGAGTCGGGCACGGTTGCCGGGTTCGAGCACCAGCGTGGCGTCGAGCTGTTCGACGATGGCCGGGCCGTGCACCGGCGTCGCGGGCAAGCGGTCGCGCCGATAGATCGGCGTCTCCAGCCAGCCGGCACCGTCGAACCAGACGCGGCGCTTGCCGCGCTGCGCGTCGGCCAGGGTCGCGGCGGGCTGAGCCTGCGCCAGCGTGGCGAGACCCGGTGCGTTGCGCTTGCCGACGATCGACGTGTTGAAGGTGACCAGCACCGGCCGCAGTTCGGCCAGCTCGACCTCGAAGCGCTGCCAGTACGCGCGCGTGAACGCCTCGGCAAGCGCCGGCACGTTCAGTTCGCCCGGCGCGATGTCGATGCCGAGCAGATGACTCTGTCCCTGGAACTGCATCTCGACGCTGTGCCGTATCACGAGGTCGCTGACCGCGATCCCGTCCGCGTCGATGCGGCGGCGGCCCTCGGCGATCTGCTCGGCGGCACAGGCCGCGAGCATCGCATCGTCGAGCGCGGCGAGCGGACGGTTGAAGGTCTTGACCAGATCGTGCCGCACGTCGGCAACCAGGCAGCCGAGCGCATTGGTCAGGCCGGGCCGCACCGGGATCAGCGCGGTCGGGATGCCCAGCTCGCGCGCCAGCGCCGTCGCATGCAGCGGCCCGGCGCCGCCGAACGCGAACAGCGCGAAATCGCGCGGATCGTAGCCGCGCGCGACGCTGACCAGCCGGATCGCGCCGGCCATGTTGTCGTTGCCGACACGCAGGATCGCGGCCGCTGCCTCGTAGGCGTCGAGGCCGAGCGGACGGCCGATCGTGCGCTCGACGATGTCGGCGACCTGCTCGACCGACACGCGCTGGTCCACTGCCAGCAAGCGCTCGGGGTCGAGCCGGCCGAGCAACAGATTGGCATCGGTGAGCGTCGGCACCGTGCCGCCGCGTCCGTAGCAGATCGGCCCCGGCCTGGCGCCCGCGCTGTGCGGGCCCACGCGCAGGATGCCCCCGGCAACGACCCGCGCGATCGAGCCACCGCCCGCCCCGACCGTGTGCACGTCGACCATCGGCACGTGGATCGGCATCCCGTATTCGAGCTCCAGTTCACTGGAAACCTTCGGCAGGCCGTCTTCGATCAGCGCCACGTCGGTGGACGTGCCGCCCATGTCGTAGGTGATCAGATTCGGCAGACCGGCGAGCCGACCGGCATAAGCGGCGGCCATCACGCCGGACGCCGGGCCCGACATCACGGTGTTCACCGCCGCGCGCGACACCGTGCGCGACGACACGGTGCCGCCGTTGCCCTGCATCACCAGCAGGTCGCTGCGAAAGCCCGACGCCGTCAGTTCGCTCTGCAGGCGTTCGATGTAGCGGTCGAGAATCGGCTGCACCGCCGCGTTGACCGCGCCCGCCGTGCCGCGTTCGAACTCGCGAAATTCCGAGATGATCTGATGCCCGGCCGTCACGTAGGCGTTGTGCCAGTGCTCGCGCGCCAGCGCCAGCGCCTCGCGCTCGTGCGCCGGATTGACGTAGCTGTGCAGGAAATGGATGAACAGCGCCTCGACGCCGCGCGCCTGCAACGCGCGCAGCGCCGCCACGAACTGCGCGTGGTCCAACGGCGTGACGATTTCGCCGCGCGCATCCATCCGCTCGTCCACCTCCAGCCGGTCCTCGCGCTCGATCAACGGCTGGAACTGCCCTTTCAGGCCATAGGCTTGCGGCCGCGTGCGGCGGCCCAGTTCGAGCACGTCGCGAAAGCCGCGGGTGGTCACCATGCCGACGCGCGACAGCTTGCGTTCGAGCACGGCGTTGGTGGTGGTGGTCGTGCCGTGCACGATGCTGTCCACCTGCGCGAGCGGCACGCCGGTGTTGCGCAGCGCCTGCAGCACGCCAAACGCCTGATTGTCCAGCGTGGTGGGGACCTTCGAGAGCCGTGCCTCGCCGGTCGCCTCGTCCATCAGGATCAGGTCCGTGAAGGTGCCGCCCACGTCGATGCCGACGGTGATCGTCATGTGATTCTCCAGAAACGTGGCGGTCAGGAAGCGGACGCAGCGATTGCCCGCAACGCGTCGTCGAACGCCGCGCCGATCGTGGCGATGTCCGCGTCGTCCATCGCGCTCGACAGTGCAATGAGTCCGTAGCTCGCGGTGATCACGCCGCGATTGAGCAGTTCGAGCACCAGCCGCGACAGCAGCCCCTGCTCCTCGGCAGTGGGGAACGCCGAGCGGTAGTCGCGAATGGGGCGTGCGTGGAAATGCACCTTGATCAGCGAGCCGACGCCGGTCGCCTGGCCGGGCAGACCCGCGTTCGCGAAGGCGGCGCGGATCATGTCGCGCAAGCGATCGCCCTGGGCATTCAGGCGGGCGTGCGCGGCCTCGTCAAGCAACCGCATCGCGGTGAGTCCCGCCGCCATCGTCACCGGGTTGGCGGAAAAGGTACCGCCATGGGGCACGGCCGGCCGGCCCGTGCTTGGGTCGAACACCGCCATCACCTCCGCCCGCCCTCCGACCGCGCCGACCGGAAAGCCGCCGCCCATGATCTTGCCGACCGTGGTCAGGTCCGGTACCACGCCATAGCGCGACTGCGCGCCGCCGCTCGCCAACCGCAACGTGATCACCTCGTCGATGATCAGCAACATGCCCAGTTCCGTCGTCAGTCTGCGCAGCGCCGCCAGATAGGCCTCGCTGGCCGGAATCAAGCCGACGCGGTTCGGGACCGGATCAACCAGCACCCCGGCCAGCGACGCGGCGTGCGTGCGCAGCAGGGCCTCGGTGGCTTCGATGTCGTTGAAGGGCAGCACGACCACGTCGTCGAGCACGCCCTGCGGCGTGCCCTGCGCATACGGGACCGACAGCGGACTGCCCTCGCCCCAGTTGGCCGGCGTCGCGTCGAGGCTGGTCTCCGCGTAGTCGTAGGAGCCGTGATACGCACCCTCGACCTTCGCGATCTTGCGCTTGCCGGTGAAGGCGCGCGCCGCCTTGATCGCCATCATCACGGCCTCGGTGCCCGAGTTGGTGAAGCGGACCGCCTCGATCGACGCGACGCGGGCGCAGAGCAGTTCGGCCAGTTCGATCTCGGCCTCGGTCGGCATGCCGAAACTGGTGCCGCGCGCGATCTGGGCGCAGGCCGCGGCGACCACCTCGGGTTGGCCATGGCCATGGATCAGCGCGGTGAAATTGTTGATGCAGTCGATCCGCGACACGCCATCGACATCGACGACGCGGCAACCGGCGCCGCTTGCCGCGTAGATCGGATACGGCTTCATGAAAACCGTGGTGCGCGTGTTGCCGCCCGGTAAGGAGTGCTTAGCGCGGGCGTAGAGCTGACTCGAACGGGATTGGGAATCGGGATACATGGCTTTTCCTGATGAGACGGATCAATGACCCAGGTAGGCGTCGCGGATGCGGGGATCGCCGGCCATTTCGCTGGCCACGCCCGAGAGCACGACTTCGCCGTTTTCCAGCACATAGCCGCGCGCGGCGACATCGAGCGCGAGGACGGTGTTCTGTTCGACGAGAATCATCGCCAGGCCGCCCCGGTTGATGGTGGCGATGCGCGCGTAGACTTCCTCGGCCAGCCGCGGCGCGAGGCCCAGCGACGGCTCGTCGAGCAGCAGCAACGACGGCCGCGCCATCAGCGCGCGGCCGATCGCCAGCATCTGTTGCTCGCCGCCGGAAAGCGACCAGCCCAGTTGCCTTTCGCGCTCGGCCAGGCGCGGAAAGAGGTCGTAGACCCAGGCCAGGTCGTGTTCCGTCTCGTGCCGGCCGGCGCGCCGGGCGGCGGCGCCGATCAACAGGTTTTCCTTCACGGTCAGCCCCGGGAAGATTCGTCGCCCCTCCGGCACGTGCGCGATGCCGCCGCGCACGCGGCGTTCGGGCGACAGCCCGTCGAGCGGCGCGCCGTCGAATTCGATGCTGCCGCCGCGGATCGGCATCAGGCCGGAGATCGCCCGCAACAGCGTGGTCTTGCCCGCGCCGTTCGCGCCGATCAGCGCCACCGCCTCGCCCTTCTGGACCGACACGTCGACGCCGCGCAGCGCAACGATGTCGCCGTACGCGGCACTCAGATCAGTGCATCTCAACATGCTTGTATCCCCTGCCCAGATAGGCTTCGAGCACCGCCGGATCGCTTTGCACCTCGGCTGGCGAGCCTTCCGCGATCTTCTGTCCGAAGTTGAGCACCGCGATGCGCTCGGCCAGCCGCATCACCATGCCCATGTTGTGCTCGATCAGGATCACCGCCAGCGCATGTTCGGTGCGCAGCTCGCGCAACAGCGTCATCAGCCGCGCCACTTCGCCGGAGTTCAGGCCGGCGGCCGGTTCGTCGAGCAGCAGCAGCTTCGGCCGCGCGACCAGCACCCGCGCCATCTCGACCAGCCGGCGGTTGCCATACGACAGCGATCCGATGTCGCGCCCGGCCAGCCCGGCCAGCCCGAACCGCGCCAGCATGTCGAGACTGCGCTGCCGCAGCGCGGTGTCCGCGTCGCGCCGGTTCGCGCGGCCCGATGTGCGATGCCGGATCGCCGCACCGAGCATCACGTTCTCGAGGACCGTGAGCCGGCCGAACAGCTTGCCGTTCTGGAAGATGCGCCCGACGCCATGCCGCACCACCGCGTCGGCGGGCAGGCCGGTGATGTCGCTGCCATCCAAGACCACGCTGCCGGCGCTGGGGCGATACAGCCCGGTCAGCGCGTTGAGCAACGTGCTCTTGCCGGCGCCGTTGGGGCCGATCACCGCGAAAAAGGTTTCCGGCGGCACGTCGATGTCGACCCCCTGCAAGGCCTTCAGGCCGCCGAAGGTGACCGACAGGCCGCTCACGCGCAGCAGGCTCATGAGGCGTCTCCGGTGCGGGCGGGCGATGCCGCGCGTCGCGCGCGCGGTGCCCGGGCGAGGACGTCGAGCAGGCCGACGATGCCTTTCGGCAGCACCACCAGTACGACCAGCACGAGGATGCCGAACACGAGCAGATAGGCGTTGCCGACGCCGCGCAAGGCTTCGGGCAGCAGCGTGACGCCGACCGCGCCGAGGATGGCTCCGGCCAGCGTGCCCTCGCCGCCGACGATCAGCATCGCGAGATAGGTGATCGAATGCGCGTACGCGAAGTCCTCGGGCGACACGAAATGAACGTGGAACGCGAACAGGCAACCGGCGATGGCCGCGTAGACGCCGCCAATCGTGAACGCCGCGGTCTTGGCGCGGGCCACCACGATGCCGGTCATCGATGCGGCGATTTCGTCGTCGCGGACCGCGATCAGGCTGCGGCCGAGATGACTGCGCCGCAGCCGCGCCGCCGCCCAGGCGAGCAGCGCCAGCACCGCCAGGCAGAAGCCGTAGAAGCGCTGCTCGCTCGCCAACGGCACGCCGAACAGTTCGAGCACGGGCACGTTGGCAATGCCGTCGGTGCCGCCGGTGAGCGCGACCCAGTTCGAGGCGACGATGCCGAAGCTCACGTTGAGTCCCAGCGTCGCGAGCGCCAGGTAATGGCCCTTCAGGCGCAGCAACACGCGCCCGATCAGATAGGCGGCGGCCCCCGCGACGGCCACCGCGCAAGCCGAAGCCAGCCACGGATTGACGCGGTAGCGCGTGCACAGGATCGCGACCGTGTATGCGCCAAGCCCGACGAACGCGGCATGGCCGAGCGAGATCAAGCCGGCATAGCCGAACACGATAGTCAGTCCGAGCACGGCGACCGCCGAGATCAGGCCGACGACGAGCAGGCGAGCCGTGTAGTCGCTGACCATGAACGGCAGCGCGATCGCGACCAGCACAGCCAGTGCGCCGAGCGCGATGTGCAACGGCCGCATGCCGTCGAAACGGGAAACGTCGCTCATCCGCGTTCTCCGATGCGCTCGCCGAAGATTCCCTGCGGACGCACCAGCAGGAACAGGATCATGATGCCGAAGGCCAGCAGGTCCTTGTAGGTCGACGAGATATACGACGCACCCAGGATTTCGATCAGTCCGACCGACAGTCCGCCGACGATGGCGCCCGGCACGTTGCCGAAGCCGCCGATGATGGTCGCGGCGAACGCCTTCAGCGCGATCGGATCGCCCATGTTCACGTCGGCGAACCACATCGGCGCAACCAGCAGGCCGGCGAACGAAGCGAACACCGCGGCCAGCACCCAGGCCAGGCCCAACAGCAGCGTGACTGGCAACCCCATCAGCCGCGCCGCCTCGGTATCCTGCGCGATCGCTCGCATCGCACGCCCGGTGCCGGTGCGATACAACAGCAGGTAGAGCAACGCGATCAGCACCGCGGTGATCGCGATAGTGGCCAGCGCGTGCACCGACACCACGCTGTTGCCGAGGCTCAGGGTGCCGTCTCCGAACGGCGAGGGAATGCGCGACGGCCACGGCCCCCAGATCAACAGCGCCGCGTTCTGCAAGGCGATGCCCACCGCCACCGTGCCGATGATCACGGACACGACCGGCCGCTTCTGCAACGGCAGGTGAATCACGAAATAGAACAGCACGCCGAACACCGCCATCGCGGCGATCGCGAGCGGATAGGCGATCGGCGCCGGCAGCTGCGCGTTGACGATGGTGGTCACACCGATGAACGTGCCCAGCATGACGAACTGACCCGCTGCGAAATTGACCACGCTGGTCGCCGAATACACGATCACGAAGCCAAGCGCCGCCAGCGCATAGACGCTGCCGAGGGCAATGCCGTTGATCAGTAACTGCGCGAGTGCATCCATCAGCTTTTCCAGTGGACCGCGCGTGACACCGGAGACGCTGTCCGGCAGCACGCGACGCGATTTACTCGACGTTGATCGAGTCGACGAATTCCATGTCCTTGCTGCCGGACTTGAACTTGACCACCGCGACGTCGTGCACGCCATTGCCTTCGGCGTCGAAGCGGTAGCGATGCGAGACGCCCTGGTAGTCCTTCACCTTGGCGAGATAGGCGCGCAGCGGTTCGGCGTCGGTGCCGACCTCGTTCATCGCCTTGGCCATCAGCATGGCGCCGTCGTAATAGGCGGCCGCATAGGGATCGGCATCGACGCCGAAGCGCTTGCGGTAGCGGTCCAGGAAGGCCTTGCCCTGCGGCGTGCCGGGCAGATAGGCGTCGATCACGCCCCAGACGTTGCCCAGGTCGTTCGCCGACAGCAATTGCAGCGCCGCCGGCACGAAGGCCGCGGACGAGGCCACCACCGGCTGCTTCAGGCCGAGCATCTTGATCTGCCGCAGCAGCAACGCGCCGTCCTGCGGGTAGACAAAGGCGACGATCACATCGGCCCCCTTGTTCTTCAGGTTCAGCAGCTGCGCCGACATGTCCTTGTTGTTCTGCCCATACGACTCCGAGGCCACCACCTTGATGCCCTGCTTGGCGAGAAATTCGACGGCCGCGTTCGCGCCGCCCTGCCCGAAATCGTTCTGGATGTAGATCACGCCCGGCTTGCTGCCCTTGAGCGTGTCCTTCACGAAGCGGGCCATCGCCACCGCCGCGGTGCTGTCCTGCGGACGGATGCGGAACATCCACGGATTGCGCAGACGCGACACCGCGTCGGCGCCGCCCGCGTACATCGCCGGCCGCTTGGCCTTCGCGACTTCCGGCGCCACCGCAATGTTCTGCGTGCTGTAGCTGGTCAGAAAGATGAACGGTGGATTCTTCTCCTGCACGACCTTGACGAGCGCATTGATCGCCGTACCGTTCGACGCCTGGGCATCTTCGACGGCCAGCGCAATTTTCTTGCCCTTCACGCCACCCGCGGCATTGATCTCATCGACTGCCATCTGGAGCGAATTTGAGTACTGCTTACCGGTCAACGAAAGCGGGCCGGTGAGTGGCACGGTCGCTCCGACGACGAGCTCCCCGGCGGCGCGGACGCTGGCCGACGAAGCCATCAGTGCGATGATCGCCGTGGAATGGACCAAGGCCTGACGCAGCCCCGCGAATCGGATGGACATGACGGATCCTCTCGGGTTGGAGACGGTTGTCTCGTTTTTCGGAACTTTGTTTTGATTTCCGATAAAATGTAAAAGGCCGTTTTTTTGATGTCAAGGGCGAGACAAAATCTCGCACCTCACTTCCGCGCGTACGACATGACTGAACCAGACAAGGCGCCGCCGCTCGAGCGCTACATCCGCATCCTGGAATTGCTGGCCGGATTTCCCACCGGCCTGTCGCTCACCGAGGTGGCGACGCTGCTCGCGCTGCCGAAAGCGACGGCGCACCGACTGTTGCGCACGATGCAGGAGTCACAGCTGGTCGAACCTGCGGGACCCGGCGCGTCTCAATACGTGACCGGTCGTCGGCTGCGCACGCTGCTGTATCTCAACACCGGCAGCGACTGGGTCGACGCGGTCGTGCGCCCTCACCTGCGCGCGTTGGTCGATGAGACACACGAGACCGCCTACATTGCAAAGCTCGAAGGAACGACGGTCCGCTCGATCCTGATGGAAGCGCCCGACACGCCGTGGCGTGGCTTCGTGTTGCCGGGCAAGGAGATGCACCCGCATGCAGCGGCATCGGCGAAGGCCATCATCGCGTTCCGCGACGAGGCGACGATTGCGCGGGCGCTCGCCGCGCCGTTGGAAAAACTGACGACGCGCACCGTCGTCGACCCGAGCCAGGTTCGCGCCGACTACGCGGTCGTGCGTGAACGCGGCTATGCGACCTGCATCGCCGAAATCGACGACGGCCTGGCGGCGCTGGGCGTGCCGATCATGATCCCGGGCGCCGAAGTCGTCTTCAGCCTGGGACTGACCGGACCGATCGGGCGTGTGCTCGAACGGGACCTGGATGCGCTCGCGGCGACGATGGCAGTCCATGCGAAGCGCATTGCGGCGGGACTGGTGGTCGGACGGTCGCGCCATGACTTGGCGCGCGAGGCCGGCTGACGCGTCGGCTGAAACGTCGGCCGAAGCGTCGTTCCGGCGGGCCAGGCTGGCGCGGCTCGGCGTTCCCTACCACTGGGCGGCGCCGGCAGCCGCCCGCGACGGCGGGAACGACGCTTGCGGCGGCAAGGTCATCTCTTTTACTGGAGCCGATCATGCCGCAGAAACAGACCATCGCGCGTGCGAAGGAAGACAAGCGCCAAGGGAAGTCGGCGTCGACGCAGGCAGGCGAGTTCGTGAAGGAACAGATGCACCGCATCCGCGCGGGCGAGCACGGTGCGCGTTCCACCAAGCAGGCGATCGCCATCGGCCTTTCCGAAGCGCGCCGGGCCGGCGTCAAGGCGTCGCCCGGCAAGAATGCGTCGGCCGCCACCCGCCACAAGGCGGAGCAGGACACGCAGGCGGCCGAGCACGGCACGTCGGGCAGCAAGGAAACGCATGCGCGCCGCGCCGCGGCGCGAAAGCGCGTACTGAAACGCGAAAGCACGCGCGCTGCCTCTACCTCCGAATTGTCGAAGCACGCTCGCAGCAGCGCGCACAAACGCACCGCTGCGGACCGCTCGGCCGCCGCCCGCAAGGGTGCGGAGACCAAGGGCGCGGCGGGCCGTTCCGCCGCGGCGAAGAAGGCCGCACGCACCCGCGCGGCGAACGCGGCGGCGCGCCGTCACTGACAGACTGCTACCTGCCGCCCGGCTGGCCCGCGGCCCACCGGGTCATACGATTGCGTCGCATGCGCAATCGGCCCGCGTGTTGGCATTCGTCCCTCGGCGGCAAAACGTCGCAAGCGCGTCGCAAGCGCGTCGGAGCGCGTCGCAAGCGAAGCGGCTGCCGCGCTTCGACGGCGCCGCTCGTGCGGAAGGGCGCTGCGCTTCCCTGCGCCGACGGGATGCGGTTCACGCCTAGGGCGGCTTGACCGCGTGTCCGCGCAGCCCGACATGCGCGCACACACACCACCAGCCGCTGCCTCGCTTGCAGGGGCACTGGGATGGCACGCGAGCGTGCTGTGATCGCCACTGCCATGCGGATCACGGCATGCCACTTCCGGCCAACCCTCGCATCTCTGGCAACCGGATAGACGGAAACCTTACGCGGCGTAATGTTCCGACTGCGCACCCGCACCTTCCGACGTGTGAAGGACCAGCGACGTCGACCGGCGACATCGACCGCCGCCTGAACGGTTGAAGACGGCGGTCGACGTTGCATCTGCCCCCTGCCGCCAGCTCGACCTTGCGCAGCGTGCCGCCCAGACCGCGCGTCGACCGGCTGCCGCCCAACCGCCGGCCGTCCAACGCCTCGCCCGGCTGACCGTTCCGAGCGCGCGCGGCAAGGCCGCCGGCGCCCGGGCGCCGGCGCCGAAGCGGGCCCGCCAGTCGCCCTTTCGGAGCCCCGCGCCATCGCGACAGCGCGGTGTTAGGGCGGTGTTAGAATACGCGCCTATTTCCCCTGACCGCTCGGAGACTTTCTGTGTCTTTGTTTATATCTGACGCTTTCGCGCAAGGCGCGGCGGCCAGCACCGAATCCAGCCTGATGAGCTTCGCACCGCTGATCCTGATGTTCGTGGTGCTGTACTTCATCATGATCCGGCCGCAGATGAAGCGCCAAAAAGAGCATCGCAACATGCTCGCCGCGATGGCCAAGGGCGATGAAGTCGTCACCAGCGGCGGGCTGGTGGGCAAGGTCGGCAAGGTCGGCGACGCCTACGTGACGATCGAAGTCGCGGACAATGTCGAGATCACCGTCCAGAAGGGCGCGGTCACGACGATCCTGCCGAAGGGCACGATCAAGGCGCTCTGATCGACGCCGCGTCCGCCGCGCGGCATCGCGTGCTCGCGGCACTGACCGACCGATGACGAAGGGCCGCGCCACTGGCGCGGCCCTTCGTCCAACGCGGTTCGCTGCCGCGGTCGGGCTGCCGGTGCCGACACGGTGCGGTTTTCGCGGGCTCTTCCGCGCAAGTCGCCGGTCTGCAATGGTCACGCGCGACGGCAGATTCGCTGCCTCAAAGCTGTCGTTCGCGCGAGACGGCACGCCCGAATTGCTTCCATCCCCCGGCTCGTCATGAATCGTTACCCTCTCTGGAAGTATGCGGTCATGCTGGTGGCGCTCGCCATCGGCCTGATCTACACCCTCCCCAATTTCTTCGGCGAAGCGCCGGCCGTGCAGGTGTCCAGCGGCAAGGCCACCGTTCGCGTCGGCACCGACGTGCTCCAGCGCGTCGAGCAGGCGCTCGCCTCGGCACAAATTCGCAGCGACGAGGTCACGTTCGACAACGCCACCGGCAACGCCAGCGTGCGCGTGCGGCTGCCCGATCTCGACACCCAGCTGCGCGCGCGCGACGCACTCGAAAAGTCGCTCAATCCCGACGCCAGCGACCCGGCCTACGTGGTCGCGTTGAACCTGCAGAGCGCCTCGCCGCGTTGGCTGAGCGCGCTCGGCGCACGGCCGACGTATCTGGGCCTGGACCTGCGCGGCGGCGTGCACTTCCTGTTGCAGGTCGACATGGCCGGGGCACTGCAGAAGAAGCTCGATGCGGAAAGCGCCGACGTGCGCAACGTGCTGCGCGACGGCTCGATCCGCGACGGCGGCGTCAGCCGTGCGGGCGACACCCTGGTCGTCAACTTTTCGTCGCAGGATGTCGCCGACAGCGCGCGTCGTCTGCTCGCCGAGCGGCTGCCGGATCTGCAATGGAACACCACGCCGGCTGGCGGCAACGTGCAGGTGGTCGGCAGCTTCTCCGACGCGACGCGGCGCACCGTGCAGGAAAACGCGCTCAAGCAGAACATCACGACGCTGCACAACCGCGTCAACGAACTGGGCGTGGCCGAGCCGGTGATCCAGCAGCAAGGCGCCGACCGTATCGTGGTCGAACTGCCGGGCGTGCAGGACACCGCCAAGGCGAAGGACATCATCGGCCGCACCGCGACGCTGGAAGCCCGCTTGGTCGACAGCAGCGCGCCGCGCGTGCCCAATCCGAACGACCCGGTGCCGGCCGGCGACGACCTGTTCGTGCACGGCAACGGCGCACCGGTCTACATGAAGAAGCAGGTGATCTTCACCGGCGACCGCATCACCAGCGCCTCGGCCGGCTTCGACGAGCACCAGCGCCCGGCCGTCTCGATCAAGCTGGACGCCGCGGGCGGCCGCGTGCTGCGCGACGTGTCGCGCGACAACATCGGCAAGCCGATGGGCATCGTGCTGTTCGAGCGCAACAAGGGCGAAGTGCTGACCGTGGCGACGATCCAGTCCGAACTCGGCCAGACCTTCCAGATCACCGGCTCGGCGTCGACCGAGGCCGCCAACGACCTCGCGCTGCTGCTGCGCGCCGGCTCGCTGGCCGCGCCGATGGACATCATCGAAGAACGCACGATCGGCCCGAGCCTGGGCGCGGACAACATCCGCAAGGGCTTCGACTCGGTGGCCTATGGCTTCGCCGCGATCAGCGTGTTCATGATCGCCTACTACATGCTGTTCGGTGTCTTCTCGACGCTGGCCCTGTCGTTGAACCTGCTGTTGCTGGTGGCGGTGCTGTCGATGTTGCAGGCGACGTTGACGCTGCCGGGCATCGCGGCCATTGCGCTGACGCTCGGCATGGCGATCGACGCGAACGTGCTGATCAACGAGCGCATCCGCGAGGAACTGCGCGCCGGCGCCCAGCCGCAGACGGCGATTTCGCTGGGCTTCTCGCACGCCTGGGCGACGATCTTCGACTCGAACGTGACCACGCTGATCGCCGGCCTGGCGCTGCTGGCCTTCGGTTCGGGGCCGGTGCGCGGCTTCGCGGTGGTGCACTGCATCGGTATCGTGACGTCGATGTTCTCGGCGGTGTTCTTCGCGCGCGGCCTGGTCAACCTCTGGTACGGCGGCAAGAAGCGCCTCAAGTCGCTGGCCATCGGCCAGGTCTGGCGGCCGGGCCCGACCGCGGGCGGCGTGCCGCTCGCCGAAGAGCCGGCTCTCGACACGCCGAGCGAAACGCCGGTCGTGCGCAAGCCGACCGTGCGCCGCAACCCGAGCGCGAAGCGCCCGGGCAAGCCCTGAAACGCGGACCTCATCGGAGCAAACGATGGAATTCTTTCGCATCCGCCGCGATATCCCGTTCATGCGGCACGCGCTGGTGTTCAACGCGATCTCGCTGATCACCTTCCTCGCGGCCGTCTTCTTCCTGCTGCATCGTGGCCTGCACCTGTCGGTCGAGTTCACCGGCGGCACGCTGGTGGAAGTCAACTACTCGCACTCGGTCGAACTCGATCCGGTTCGGCAGACACTGGCGAAGATCGGCTATGGCGACGCGCAGGTGCAGAACTTCGGCACCTCGCGCGACGTGTTGATCCGCCTGCCGATCCGTACCGGCACAAACGGCCAGGCGCTGTCCTCGGCCCAGCAGAGCGAGCAGGTGATGACCGCGCTGCGTGCCGACGACGCCACCGTCAAGCTGCAGCGCGTCGAGTTCGTCGGTCCGCAGGTCGGCAAGGAGCTGGCCACCGACGGCCTGCTCGCGCTGCTCTGCGTGGTGGTCGGCATCGTCGTCTACCTGTCCTTCCGCTTCGAGTGGAAGTACGCGGTGGCCGGCATCATCGCCAACCTGCACGACGTCGTGATCATCCTGGGCTTCTTCGCGTTCTTCCAGTGGGAGTTCTCGCTGTCGGTGCTGGCCGCGATCCTCGCCGTGCTCGGCTACTCGGTGAACGAATCGGTCGTCATCTTCGACCGGATCCGCGAGACCTTCCGCCGGCAACGCAAGATGAGCGTCACGGAGGTGATCAACCATGCGATCACCAGCACGATGTCGCGGACCATCATCACCCACGCCAGCACCGAAATGATGGTGCTGTCGATGCTGATCTTCGGCGGCGCCACGTTGCACTACTTCGCGCTGGCGCTGACCATCGGCATCCTGTTCGGCATCTATTCGTCGGTGTTCGTGGCTGCTTCGCTGGCGATGTGGTTCGGCGTCAAGCGCGAGGACCTGGTCAAGAACACGAAGGGCCGCAGCGATCCGAACGACCCGAACGCGGGCGCGCAAGTCTGAGCCAGGCCGGCGCGACCCGTCCGCCCGCGACCCATCGCGAGGCCACCGCGGCGCGGCACCCGACCCCGGGTGCCGCGCTGTTTTTTCGTAGGCATTCCGGGGACTTGGACGCCCTCGGGCAAAGTTCGGCGGCTTTGGTAAGATGGTCCGTTCCTGTCTGGACCGCCCCATGCAACAACACGATCTGATTGCCTGCCCCGAGTGCGACACCCTGCATCGCAGGGTCGCGCTGCGCGGTCAATCGGTCGCGCGCTGCCGGCGCTGCCGCGCGGTGCTCTATCAAACCACGCCGCGGCGGCTGGATCGCGTGCTCGCGCTGACCGTCACGGCGCTGATCCTGCTGATCATCGCCAATGTCTTCCCGATCGTCGAACTCCAGCTACAGGGCGTGACCACCAAGACCACGCTGGTCGGCGGCGTGATGCGGCTGTGGGAAGACGGCCGCAGCCTGCTGGCGGTGATCGTGCTGTGCTCGGCGCTGCTGTTTCCGGCGACCGAGATCGCCGCGCTGCTCTACCTGCTGGTGCCGCTGTCGCTGGGGCGCCGTCCAGGCGGTTTCGACGGCATGGTGCGGGCCATTCAGGCGGTTCGCCCGTGGGGCATGATCGAGGTGTTCATGCTCGGCGTGGTCGTCACGCTGGTCAAGCTTTCGAGCGTGGCACGCCTGATCCCGGAACCGGCGGTGTTCGCGTTCGCGGCGCTCACGCTGACCTTCGCGATGCTGACCATGTTCGACCCGCGCTCGCTCTGGCAGTATCTCGATTTCGGCCGCGCCAGCTTGCCCGACGGGCCGGCGCCACATGCCTTGCGCGCCGCCGACGACGGCATGGCGCGCTCGCTGCAGACGCCGCAATGAAGCAGACCACCGCGGCGGCGCACAAACTGATCGGCTGCGAATCGTGCGGCCTGGTCAACCTGCGCGTGCGCACCATCGAGCAGCAGCGCTGCACGCGCTGCGGCGCGCCGCTGCACCTGCGCCGCCCGGACAGCGTGGCGCGCAGCTGGGCGCTGCTGCTCGCCGCGATGATCCTGTACATTCCAGCCAACGTCCTGCCGATCATGCACACGCAGTCGCTGTTCGGCGCGCAGGACGACACGATCATGAGCGGCATCCTGCTGTTCTGGAACACCGGCTCGTACCTGATCGCGATGATCATCTTCGTGGCCAGCTTCATGGTGCCGATGCTGAAGCTCGGCGCGATGGCGCTGCTGCTGATCACCACGCAGCGCCGCAGCGCATGGCGGCTCAGGCAGCGCGCCCGGCTGTACCGGATCCTCGAAGGCATCGGCCGCTGGTCGATGCTTGACGTCTTCGTGGTGACGCTCACCATTGCGCTGGTGCGCTTCAACAACCTTGCCGTGATCACGCCCGGTCCGGGCGCGGTCGCGTTCGGCGCGGTCGTGGTCCTGACGATGCTCAGCACCCAGCAGTTCGATCCGCGCCTGATGTGGGACGCGGTTCCCCCCGATTACACAGACGATGAATAGACCCAGCGACGGCCGCAATGGCGCCAGCGGCGCCAATGGTCCGCAGGAGCCCACCGGTTCCAACGGCCCCGAAGATCCACGCGACGACGCCCCCCGTGGCGCCGAAGGACCGGACGCACCGACCGACTCGCCGGTCGGTCCGCCCGAGGAAGCGCGGACCGAGCCGCGGCGGCGCGAACCCGGGCGCGGCCGCCGCACCGGCGACACGGCGGCCCGCTCCGACGGCGACGGCGACGGCGACGGCATTAACGACACCTGGCAGGAGCCGATCGTCGCGCCGCGCGGCCGCTGGCTGCCCTCGCTGGTCTGGCTGATCCCGCTGATCGCCGCGGTGATCGGCCTGTCGCTGGTCGCGCGCGCGATCTTCGAACAGGGTCCGACCGTCACGATCACCTTCAAGACGGCCGAGGGCATCGAGCCCGGCAAGACCAAGGTCAAATACAAGGACGTGGACATCGGCGAGGTCAAGTCGGTCACGCTCAGCGAGGACCATTCGCTGATCGTCGCCACGGTCGAGCTGACCAAGGACGCCTCGAACATCGCCGTGGAAGGCACCCGCTTCTGGGTCGTCAAGCCGCGTATCGCGGCCAGCGGCGTGTCCGGCCTCGGCACCCTGCTGTCCGGCTCCTACATCGGCGTCGATGCGGGCCGCTCGGAGGAAACGCGCCGCGCGTTCCGCGGCCTCGAAACGCCGCCCGCGGTGACGCGCGACCAGAAGGGTCACCAGTACCTGCTGTTCGCCGATTCGCTCAACTCGCTGGACATCGGTTCGCCGGTCTACTACCGCCGCATCCAGGTCGGACAGGTCGTCGGCTACGCGCTGGCGGCGGACGGCAAGAGCGTGCAGCTGCGGGTTTTCGTCAACGCGCCGTACGACAAGTACGTAGGCGGGAACACGCGCTTCTGGAACGCCAGCGGCGTCGATCTCCGCCTGGACTCGAACGGCCTGAAGCTCAATACGCAGTCGTTGACCACCGTCGTGCTCGGCGGCGTCGCGTTCCAGACGCCGCCCGGCCAGCCGGTCGGCGCACAGGCCGAGGACAACCACGAATTCCTGCTGACCGACGACGAAGGCACGGCGATGCGTCCGCCCGACGGGCCGGCCACCTACGCGGTGCTCAACTTCAACCAGTCCCTGCGCGGCCTGCAGGTCGGCGCGCCGGTCGACTTCCGCGGCATCGTGCTGGGCAACGTCGTCTCGATCGGCATCAACTACGACCGGCGCAGCGGCCAGTTCATGATGCCGGTGCGCGTCAAGCTCTATCCGAACCGTCTCGGCACGAGTTTCGCGGCGCTTGCCAACCAGCATGACGACGTGGCGAAGGAGCATCTGTTCGAGGCGTTCATCCGCCGCGGCCTGCGCGCGCAGCTGCGCACCGGCAACTTCCTGACCGGCCAGCTCTACGTGGCGCTCGACTTCTTCCCGAAGGTGCCGCCGGCGAAGATCGACGTGACGCGCTCGCCGCTGGAACTGCCGACCGTGCCGAACACGCTCGACCAGTTGCAGCTGCAGGTGGCCGACATTGCGAGCAAGCTGCAGAAGATTCCGTTCGACAAGATCGGCAACAACGTCAATCAGACCCTGGAAAGCGCGAACAGCCTGTTCAAGCGTCTCGACGGCGAGGTCGCGCCGGAAGCGCAGCGCACGCTGGTGGAGGCGCAGAAGACCTTCAGCAGCGCCGAAAAGACGTTGTCGGAAGATTCGCCGCTGCAAAGCGACGTGCGCCAGGCGATGCAGGAATTGACGCGAACCGCACGCACGCTGGGCGTGCTGGCCGATTACCTGGAACGCCATCCGGAAGCCCTGCTCCGTGGCAAGCCCGGAGAAAAACCTTGAAGCCCCTGCACGCCGCGGCGCCGTCCGCCGCCCTTTCAGCGATCCTCTCCGCCGCCCTGCTGGCCGGCTGCGCCTCGTCGCCGGACAGCAAGTTCTACACGCTGCAGCCGGACGTGGCGACGCCCGCGGCACCGCGGCGGGCGCCGCCGCTACTGGTCGAAGTACTGCCGGTGAAGGTGCCGCAACAGGTCCAGCGGCCGCAGATGGTGCTGGCCGACGGCGAGGGCCGCGTCAAGATCGACGAGTACCATCGTTGGTCGGCGTCGCTGGACGACGAAGTCGGACAGGCGCTCTCGACCGCGCTCAGTCACGACCTGGGCGCTCTCGACGTGTATCGCACCCCGACCGCCGACAGCGCGCCGCGCTATCGCGTCAGCGTCTCGGTGCAGCGCTTCGACTCGGCGCCGGACAAGCGTGTCGCGTTCACGGCGGTGTGGAGCGTGCGCCGCCAGCCGGGCGACGCAACGCTGACCTGCCAGACCGCGCTGGAACGGCCGGTGGCGAATGGCTTCACTGGCCTGGTCGAAGGCCATCGCCAGGCCGTCGCCGAACTGGCCGGCGAGATCGGCAGCGGCATCCTCGCACTCGACGCGGTCGCCCGCGCGCGCGAGCAGGCGGTCCCTGCCGCCGTCGGCCCTGTCGCCGTTGCGGCGACTGCACCGGCGATTGCACCGGCGACTGCACCGGCATCGTCAACGGCTGCGGCAAGGTCGGCGGCCTCGGGCACGTCGGTCGCTGCGCCCGCGTCCAGCGCCGCCACGACCCTGCCGCCGCTGCGCGTGCCGCCCTGCCCGGACGCGACGCGCTGACCGGACGCCGGCCTGTCGCCGACTTCCAGGCTGCCGGAACCCGCCAGAAGCAAGGTTAAAGAACGAGGGCAAAGCACAAGGGCGGCGGGCCGGACGGGCCGGGCGTGCCAGGCGTCTCGCCCTCGTGCATGGTTGCGTGTTCGATGCGCGTCGGCTGGTGCGGCGTCGACGCCGCTGCGCGCGCGCATAAACCGTCCGCGGCGCCGGCGGCGCGTGTCGCCGCAATCAGCCTGCTCATTCAGCCGTTGCCTTCGGCAACGGCAACGCTTCGGCCGAGCCGTCTCAGCTGATCGATTTCGCCAGCGCGATCGCCTGGCCGACGTAGGAAGCGGGCGTCATGGCCAGTAGACGCTGCTTCGCGTCGTCCGGAATCGCCAGGCCACCGATGAACGCATGCAGGCCATCGCGCGTGATGCCCTTGCCGCGCGTCAGCTCCTTCAGTTGCTCGTACGGGTTCTCGATGCCGTAGCGGCGCATCACGGTCTGCACGGGCTCCGCCAACACTTCCCACGCCGCGTCCAGGTCGTCGTTCAGACGGCTCGGATTGACCTCCAGCTTGTTCAGTCCGCGCATGCAGGCGTCGTACGCCAACAGCGCATAGCCGAACGCCACGCCGATATTGCGCAGCACCGTCGAGTCGGTCAGGTCGCGCTGCCAACGCGAGACCGGCAGCTTTTCGGCGAGGTGGCCGAGCATCGCGTTGGCCAGCCCGAGATTGCCTTCCGAGTTCTCGAAGTCGATCGGATTGACCTTGTGCGGCATCGTCGACGAGCCGATCTCGCCGGCCTTGGTCTTCTGCTTGAAATAACCCAGCGAGATGTAGCCCCACACGTCGCGATCGAGGTCGAGCAGGATCGTATTGGCCCGCGCGACCGCATCGAACAGCTCGGCCATGTAGTCGTGCGGTTCGATCTGGATGGTGTACGGATTGAACGTCAGGCCGAGCCGCTGCTCGACCACGTCGCGCGCGAACGCGGCCCAATCGATTTCGGGATACGCCGACAGGTGGGCGTTGTAGTTGCCGACCGCGCCATTCATCTTGCCCAGCAGCGCGACCTTTTCGATTCGTTCGATGGCAGGCTTCAGACGCGCCGCGAAATTGGCAATCTCCTTACCCAGGGTGGTCGGGCTCGCCGTCTGACCGTGCGTGCGCGACAGCATCGGTTGCGCGGCATGCTCGTGAGCCAGCTCGACCAACCGTGCATGCAGCGCGCGCAGCGCCGGCACCATCACGTGCTCGCGCGCGCCCTTGAGCATCAGCGCGTGGGAAGTGTTGTTGATGTCCTCGGACGTGCAGGCGAAATGGATGAACTCGCTGGCCTGCTCGAGCGCCACCTGGCCCTTGACCGACTCCTTCAGCCAGTACTCCACCGCCTTCACGTCATGGTTGGTGACGCGCTCGATTTCCTTGATGCGCGCCGCGTCCTGCGGGCTGAAACGCGCAACCAGATCGTTCAGGAACGCTTCGGCCTCGGGCGGGAATGCCGGGACTTCGGCGAGACCCGCATGCGACAGGGCGATCAGCCACTGCACTTCGACCGTCACGCGGTGATGCATGAAAGCGGCTTCGGAAAGCCACGGGCGCAGCCCGGCGGTCTTGCCGGCATAGCGGCCGTCGAGGGGGGAAAGCGCGGTCAGCGCGTTCAGGGGTTCGATAGAGTGCTCGGACATGGATTATCTCGGGAATCGGCGCGATTCTAGCATCCGCGGCCATTGCCCTCGCGTCGACCGCGCAGCGCACCCACGCCGCCGCCGCGCAAACGCCGCGCACGCGCGTTTGCCGCAACGCCTGCGATCCGCTCGCCGATCGCACGGCAACGCCGGCAACTTTCGTTCAAACGTTGTTCAGGCGCTGCAATCGGCGGCGGCAGACGGTCCGTTAAGTTATTATCGTCTGGACGGTAGCCAGTGCATGCGCTGGTGTTGCGATCCGCGCGAAGCTGTGCGCAGCGGACATACCAGCGAGATAGAGCAAGATGAAACTGATTGCGAGCATGTCGAGCCCGTTCGTGCGCAAGGTGCGCATCGTTCTGGCCGAGAAGAAGATCGATTACGAGACGGTGCTCGAAAACGTGTGGGCCGCCGATACCGGCATTGGCCGCTACAACCCGCTGGGCCAGGTGCCGGCGCTGCAGCTCGACGACGGCGAGGTCATCTACGACTCCCGCGTGATCTGCGAATTCCTCGACACGCTCACGCCGGTGGGCAAGTTGATTCCGCCGACGGGCCGTGAGCGCGCCGCGGTACGCTGCGCGGAGGCTTTGGCCGACGGCGTGCTGAACGCGACGGTGCTGACCCGCCTGGAAACGGTGCTGCGCGAGCCCGCCCAGTACAACGCGGATTGGGTCGCGCGGCAGCGTTTGAAAGTAAGCGAGGGTGTCGCTGGCCTGGCGCGCGGCCTGGGCGAGAAGCCCTGGTACGCGCAGAACCACCTGACGCTGGCCGACGTGGCGTTGGGCTGTGCGCTCGGGTATCTCGATTTCCGTCAGCCGGATTTCGACTGGCGTACCGCCCATCCGAACCTTGCGCGGCATTTCGCCAAGCTGTCGCAGCGCCAGTCGTTCATCGACACCGTTCCGCCCGCCGCCTGAGCGCGCCGTCCCGGGAAGCGGCGCCTCGGCCGCTGCCCGGCTTCACCCTCGCCGCCCGCGGCGATTCAGGACGGCTCAAGACGTTTCAAGACGGCTCGAGACGGTTCGCTGCACCGCTGTCCCGGGCCTCGGTGCGCGTGAGGTCCACGACCGTCCCCACGACCGTCCCCACGACCCTCTCCACGACTGTCCTCGCGCCTGCCTCCGACCGCTCAGCCCGGTTCAGGACCCGCCGCGGCGCCGGCTTCAGCCCGCGCCGATGATGCCGCCGCCCAGGCACTCGTCGCCGTCGTACAGCACGGCGGACTGTCCAGGCGTGACCGCCCACTGCGGCGCGTCGAAACGCAGCGCGAAGCCATCGTCGGCGCCACTGGCGCCGGCCTGCGCCGTCTCGAAGGTGCACGGCGCATCGACCTGCCGGTAGCGCGTCTTCGCGCCGAAGCGGCGGCCCGCTTCCGGCGGCGCGCCGGCCGTCCAGCTGACATTGCCTGCTTCCAGCGTCGTCGCCAACAGCCACGGATGATCGTGCCCCTGCACCGCGTACAGCGTGTTGCTTGGCAGATCCTTGCGGGCCACGAACCACGCCTCGCCGCTGCCGTCGCGGCTACCGCCGATGCCCAGCCCCTTGCGCTGCCCGAGCGTATAGAACGCCAACCCGACGTGCTGCCCAATCACGGTGCCGTCCGGCGTCTTGATCGGGCCCGGCTGGGTCGGCAGATAACGGCCCAGGAACTCGCGGAACGGCCGCTCGCCGATGAAGCAGATGCCGGTCGAATCCTTCTTGGCGGCGTTCGGCAGACCGATCTCGGCCGCGATGCAACGCACCTCGGTCTTGCGCAGCATGCCGAGCGGAAACAGCGTCCGCGCAAGTTGCTTCTGGCTGAGCCGATGCAGGAAATAACTCTGGTCCTTGCTGTCGTCGACGGCGCGGTACAGCGCATGACGCCCGGCATCGGCCCCGTCGCCCACTTCCGCGACGCGCGCATAGTGTCCGGTGGCGATGGTCTCGGCACCGAGGCTCATCGCGTGATCGAGGAACGCCTTGAACTTGATCTCGGCGTTGCAGAGCACGTCCGGGTTCGGCGTGCGCCCGGCCGAGTACTCGCGCAGGAATTCCGCGAACACGCGTTCCTTGTATTCGGCGGCGAAATTCACCGCCTCGACGTCGATGCCGATCAAGTCGGCGACCGAGACGACGTCGATCCAGTCCTCGCGCGTCGAGCAGTACTCGCTGTCATCGTCGTCCTCCCAATTCTTCATGAAGAGGCCGACCACATCGTAGCCCTGCTGCTTCAGCAGCCAGGCGGCCACCGACGAATCGACGCCACCCGACATGCCGATGACGATTCTTCGTCCAGTCATGTCCGTTCTCCTTCCGGCCGGCACCCGCGTCGGGCGCCGGCCGTCTTGCAAAGCCGCGGGCACCGCCCGCCCGCCGAATCAGCCGCGCCGCAGCGAGCCGCTGATCAGGTCGAAGCGGAACAGCCGGCATTCGATCGCCCCGTTGAACAACGGCGTCTTCAGCGACTCGCGCAAGCGCATCAGCCCCGGCAGTCCACGGTCGGCCGTCAACACGTACGCGTGCCAGCCGGCGAAGTTCTGCTTCAGCGTGTCGCCGAACGCCTTGAAAAAGTCCGCATCGGCGCCGGTGCCCTCGCGTTCCCCCACCCGAGCGTCGCCGCGCTGCGGTGCGCTGTCCCAGCCGTCGTCACCCAAGTCGCGCTGGCCGCGTCGGCCGCGCACTTCGATGCGCTCGCCGTAGGGCGGGTTCGCGACCAGCACCCCCGGCGTCGCCGACGGCGCGCTGAGGAAGCGGGCGTCGACCTGCTTGAGGGCAATGCCGGGCGCGCCGGCGCGTTCCAGGTTGGCGCGCGCCTTGACCAGCATGTCGCCGGAGATGTCGCTGCCGTAGATGCCGAGATCGCCGGTCCTGGCGCGGGCTGCCCGGCGCGCGTCGAGCGCGGCAACCTTCATCGCCTGCCAGGCGGTGATGTCGTACTGACGGATCTTCTCGAACGCAAAGCGCCGGTCGCTGCCCGGCGCGATGCCGAGCGCGAGCTGCGCCGCTTCCGCGACGAACGTGCCGCTGCCGCACATCGGGTCGTAGAGGGGCGTGCCCGGCGTCCAGCCGGTCAGGCGCAGGATGCCGGCGGCAAGGTTCTCGCGCAGCGGCGCGGCGCCCTTGTCGAGCCGCCAGCCGCGCTTGAACAGCGGCTCGCCGGTAGTGTCCAGATACAGCGTGCAGTGCGTCGCGTCGAGGAACACGAACACGCGCACGTCGGGCGCCACGGTGTCGATATTCGGACGGTCGCCCGCCCGCTCGCGCAGCCGGTCGCAGATAGCGTCCTTCACCTTCAGCGTCGCGAAATCGACGCTCTTGAGCGGTGACTTCACGGCGGTCATGTCGATGCGCAGCGTCTGCCGCGGACCGAACCACTGCTCCCAGGCCTGCTCGCGCGCGAACGAGTAGATGTCGTTTTCACTGCGATAGCTGCGCACGGCCAGACGCAGCAGCACGCGGCTCGCGATGCGCGAATGCAGGTTGACGGCCATCGCGGCCCGCCAGTCGCCGGCGAAGTGCACGCCGCCGGGCACGGTGGCGCCGGTGTCGAGCGGCGCGTGCTGGGCACCGATCTCGGCGATTTCGGCCGCCAGTGCGGCTTCCAGGCCGCGCGGACAGGGCGAGAAGAATTCGAAGGTGGACATGGCTGACTGGAGAGGGCCGCCGCGGCGGCCGATCGGTAGGCCGCGCAACGCCGGGCGCGGGCGCGCCTCGCCATGCAGCGGTCAAGGCCGGATTGTACCGACTCGCCGCGTGCGCCGCTGCCAGGGCGTCGGCAGCCCGCCTCGCGGGCCGCGACGACCGGCGGCGCCCGGTCGCCTGGCCTGGCAACGGCGTGCCGATGGAACGTCGACGTCGGTGCCGAGTCGGCAGCCGCGCGCCGTCAGGCAGCGAGCCGACCGTCGCGGCGCAGCCAGTCGACGATTTCGTCGACGATCTGCTCGGGCGTGTGGGTGGCGTCGACGGTCAATGCCTCGTCCGCCGCCGGTGCTTCAAGCGTTTCGAGCTGGCTGCGCAGCAGCGCCGGATCGAAGAAATGGCCGCGCCGCTTCGACAGCCGGTCGGCGAGTGCCGCCGCATCGAGCGCCAGCATCACGAACGACACGGCGCGGCTGTCGCCACGCAGGACGTCGCGATACGCGCCCTTGAGCGCCGAGCAGGCGAATACGTGGTCCTCGCCGGCGGCCTCGGCCGCGGCCATCGCCGCGTGCATGGCTTCCAGCCATGGGCGCCGGTCGTTGTCGTCGAGCGCGATGCCATGCGCCATCTTTTCCTTGTTCGCCGCGCTGTGGAAGGCGTCGGCGTCGCTGAAACGCCAGCCGAGTCGCGCGGCGAGATTTTCGCCGGTGGTCGTCTTGCCACTGCCCGACACGCCCATGATCACCACGATATTGACCAAAACCGATTCTCCTGCTTGCTTGGCTGCATGCCAGCGTCCCCGCTGTGCGAGCCTGTCGTTGGCCCGGCCGAACGGCGCGGGCTGGGTTCGAAACTGCGTGCGTGGCGTCGCCGCCATCACGGCGGTCTTCGGCGCATCACACCACGATAGCGCCATTCGAAGCGGTTCGGGCCGGCGCGGGACGCTTCAGCCGCGCGGGAGCGCCGCGGCCGCTTGCGCGAGACGGGTGATCTGGCGCCAGTCCCTGGCGGCCACGGCGGCCTTCGGCGTCAGCCACGAGCCACCGACACACGCGACGTTGGGCAGCGCCAGGAAGTCGGGCGCGCTGGCGACGTCGATGCCGCCGGTCGGACAGAAGCTCAGGTCAGGGAAAGGCCCGTGGAAGGCCTTCAGCATCGGAATGCCGCCGGCGGGCACCGCCGGGAAGAACTTCACCGCACGATAGCCGAGCGCCAGCGCCGCGACGATGTCGGTCGGCGTCATCACGCCGGGCAGCAACGGCAGTCCGGCATCGCGCGCCGCCGCATCGAGCGCCGCCGTCAATCCCGGCGACACGCCGAAGGTCGCACCGGCATCGCGCGCCGCGCGGCATTGCGCCGACGTCACCAGCGTACCGACGCCAACCGCGGCGTCGGCCGCCCACCCCGCCATCCGTTCGATCACGCCCAGGCCGGCATCCGTCCGCAGCGTGATCTCGAAAACCTTCACGCCGCCGTCGTAGAGCGCCTTGCACACCGAAACGCCCTCGTCGACGCTGGCAAATGCCAGTACCGGGATCACCGGGCCCATCTGCATGACCGTTTGAACGTCCTTCATCGTGTTTCTCCTTCGCCCGTCATCGGGCCGAATACGGAAGCGCCCAGCTCGGCGCTCATCGCGGCATGCCGGAACACGCCGAACAGACCGGTGCCATAGCCAGGGGCGGTCGGATCAAGCGGCGCCGGCTTCTCGAAGGCGCGCGCGGCCCAGCTGGCGTCGTCGATCTCGATATCGAGCGTGCCGGCTTCCGCGTCGAGCGTGAGCAGGTCGCCGTCGCGGACCTTGCCGATCGGGCCATCGAGCAGCGCCTCCGGCGACAGGTGGATCACCGCCGGCACCTTGCCGGATGCGCCGGACATTCGGCCATCGGTCAGCAGCGCGACGTGCCGGCCCTTGTCCTGCAACGCGCCGAGCAGTGGCGTGAGCCGGTGCAGCTCGGGCATGCCATTGGCGCGCGCGCCCTGGAAACGCACCACCGCGACGAAGTCGCGATCGAGTTCGCCGGCATCGAAGGCCGCCATGACCGCTTCCTGCGAGTCGAACACGCGGGCCGGCGCCTGCACGCGCCGATGCGCGGGCGCGACCGCCGAAATCTTGATCACGCCCCGGCCAAGCCGACCGCGCATCAGGCGCAGGCCGCCATCCGGCGCGAACGGTTCGGCGGCCGGCCGCAGCACCGCCGCGTCGCCGCTGACCGCCGGCGCGTCGCGCCAGACCACCACGCCGTTGTCCAGCACCGGCGCCTGCGCGTAGCGGCGCAGCCCCGGGCCGGCGACGGTCAGCACGTCGTCGTGCAGCAGACCGGCGTCGAGCAACTCGCGAATCAGGAAGGCCATGCCGCCCGCGGCGTGGAAGTGATTCACGTCCGCCTTGCCGTTCGGGTAGACCTTGGCCAGCAACGGCACCGCCGCCGACAGCGCATCGAAGTCGTCCCAGTCGATCAGGATGCCGGCGGCCCGCGCGATCGCGACGAGGTGCAGCGTGTGGTTCGTCGACCCCCCGGTGGCGAGCAGGCCGACGATGCCGTTGACCACCGCTTTCTCGTCGACGACGTGGCCGACTGGCGTGTACGCATCGCCCTGCACGCCGATCGCCAGCACGCGCGCAGTGGCGGCTTCCGTGAGCGCCTGCCGCAACGGTGCGCGCGGGTGGATGAAGGCGGCGCCGGGCAGATGCAGGCCCATCACTTCCATCAGCAGTTGGTTGCTGTTCGCGGTGCCGTAGAACGTGCAGGTGCCCTGCTCGTGATAGGCGCTCGACTCCGCTTCGAGCAGCGCGGCCTCGCCGACCTCGCCCAGCGCGAACTGCTGACGCACGCGTGCCTTCGCGTCGTTCGAGAGGCCGCTCGCCATCGGCCCGGCCGGCACGAAGATGGTCGGCAGGTGCCCGAACTGCAGCGCACCGATCAGCAGTCCCGGCACGATCTTGTCGCAGATGCCGAGGCACAGCGCGGCGTCGAACATATTGTGCGACAGCGCGATGGCCGTGCCCATCGCGATCGTTTCGCGCGAAAACAGCGACATCTCCATGCCGATGTTGCCCTGCGTGACGCCGTCGCACATTGCCGGCACACCGCCGGCGAACTGGGCGGTGCCGCCGGCGGCATGGGCGGCGCGCTTGATCACGTCGGGATAGTCACGGTATGGCGCGTGCGCGGACAGCATCTCGTTGTACGACGAGACGATGCCGATGTTCGGCGTGACCAGCGCCTTGATCTTGAATTTGTCGTCGCCCTCGATGGCTGCGAAACCGTGCGCGAGGTTCGCGCAGGACAGCGCGCCGCGTTGCGGGAATCCGCCCTGCGCGCGCGCGATGCGGGCCAGATAGGCGGCGCGCGTCGGCCGGCTGCGTGCGACGATCCGCGCGGTGACGCGGGACAGTTCGGGATGGACGGACATGCGGTGATTCTCCTTTCGACGCGCGGTGGAACAAGCAGCGCGCTCCGGACGCGAGCCCGGACGCGCCGCTGCGGCGGTGCGCCGGCGGCGCCGGCGCCGGCGCACCGTTCCGGTGGGGACCCGGACGGACGTGGCGTGGTGGGCGGCCAGCCGCCGCCCGCTGTGTCTAGAACGGCTTGACGACCACGAGCAGCACGGCGGCCAGCATGCCCAACACCGGAATCTCGTTGAAGTAGCGATACCAACGATGCGAGCGCAGGTTCTCGCCTCGCTCGAACCGTCCCAGCAGTCGCCAGCAGTAGAAATGGTAGAGAAGCATCAGCACCACGACACTCAGCTTGGCGTGCATCCAGCCGGCGCCTTCGCCGATGCCGACGCCGAGCCACAGCCAGAGGCCGAACGCCAGCGCCGGCACCATGATCAGCGTCATGAAGCGGAACAGCTTGCGCGCCATCAGCAGCAGCCGGGCGGTCGCCGTGGGATCGGTTTCCATCGCCAGGTTGACGTAGATGCGCGGCAGATAGAACAGGCCCGCGAACCACGAGGCGACGAAAACGATATGCAGCCCCTTGATCCAGAGCATCCGCTTGTTCTCCTTGCGCTCAGTGGCGCACTTCGCCGTGGCCGAATACCACGTACTTCAGCGACGTCAGCCCGTCGAGACCGACCGGACCGCGCGCGTGCAGCTTGTCGTTCGAGATGCCGATCTCGGCGCCCAGTCCGTACTCGAAACCATCGGCGAAGCGCGTCGAGGCGTTGATCATCACGCTTGCCGAATCGACCTCGCGGAGGAACCGCATCGCGCGGTCGTGATGCTCGGTGACGATCGCATCGGTATGCGCGGAGCCGTAGGTGTTGATGTGTTCGATTGCCTCGTCGATGCCGGCCACGGTGCGGATCGCCAACACCGGCGCCAGATATTCGGTCGACCAGTCGGACAGCTCGGCGGGCACGGATGCGATGCCCGCCTTGTCGAGCACCGCACGCGTGCGCTCGCAGGCGCGCAGCTCGACACCCTGCTCCGCCATTCCGCGCGCCACCGACGGCAGCAACGCGTCGGCCACGCCCTGCGCGACGAGCAGCGTCTCCATCGTATTGCAGGTGCCGTAGCGGTGCGTCTTCGCATTGACCGCGATCGCCTGCGCCTTCGCCGGGTCGGCGCCATCATCCAGATACAGGTGGCAGATGCCGTCGAGATGCTTGATCATCGGCACGCGCGCATCGCGCATCAGACGCTCGATCAGGCGCTTGCCGCCGCGCGGCACGATCACGTCGACGAACTCGGTCATCGTGATCAGGGCACCGACCGCCGCGCGATCCGCGGTGTCGACCACCTGCACCGCATCGACCGGCAGGCCGTGTGCGGCCAGCGCGTCGGCGATCAGCCCGGCCAGCGCGGTATTGCTGGCGATGGCCTCGGAACCGCCGCGCAGGATGGTCGCGTTGCCGGATTTCAGGCACAGCGCGGCGGCGTCGACCGTCACATTGGGGCGTGACTCGTAGATGATGCCGATCACGCCGAGCGGCACGCGCATGCGGCCGACGGCGATACCGCTCGGGCGGATCTTCACATCGCTGATCTCGCCGACCGGGTCCGGCAGCGCCGCGACCTGGCGCAGCCCCTCGACCATCGTCGCGAGCGCCTTGTCCGACAGCGTCAGGCGGTCGATGAACGCCGCATCCAGTCCCTTGTCACGGGCAGCCGCGACATCGCGCGCATTGGCGGCGATCAGCGCGCTCCGGCCGGCCTCGATGGCACGCGCGATGGCGATCAGCGCGTCGTTCTTCTGCGCACTGCTGGCGCGCGCGAGGCCCCGCGACGCGGCGCGCGCGCGTCGGCCAAGCTCATGCATGTAGGCGCCGATGTCGCGCGCCGCCGGCCCGTCCGATGGCAAGGCGACGCCGGCACGCGTCGCGGCTTGCTGCCGGCCGTCCGCCGGCAAAGCCGCCCCGCGCGAACTACCGGGCGTCCCACCGGTCGTCGCACCGGGCGTTTCATCCAGCACACCGTCGTGCACATCACCACGCACCTCATCACGCATCTCGTCACGCATTTCCGTCACGCTCCCTGGCGCTCTCTCGTTTCACGCTGTTTCGTCGCCGCTGCCTGCTTCATCCCGTCTGGCGCCGGGCCGATGACGCGGGCTCGGCGGCCACCCGCATCGCCAGGTCGAACAGACCCTGCCACGGATCAGGGCTGGCCGGCAGCGTCCCGGCCCGCAACTGCCCCGGCGGCATGCCGCTGCCCAGCCCCTTCAACTGTGCGTCGAGCCGCGCCGCATCGGCCAGCGCGCCTTCCAGCGCATCGAGTTCGACGCGCCGCACCGCCTGGCCCAGGAACCGCTCGCGTGGTCCCCAGACCCGATTCGCACGGGCCAGCTCGGCCAGCGAGCGGCCGGCGGCCAGGCCGCGCTTGACGCGGATCAGCGTGCGGATCTCCTCGACCACCGCCCACAGCACCAGGATCGGCGTCTCGCCCTCGCCGCGCAGGCCATCGACCATGCGCGCCAGCCGCGCCACGTCGCCGGCCAGCATGGCTTCGTTCAGTTTGAACACGTCGTAGCGCGCGACGTTCAGCACTGCCTCGCGCACCTGTTCGTCGTCGATCTCGCCTGGCGGGTAAAGCAGACCGAGCTTCAGGATCTCCTGGTGCGCGGCGAGCAGGTTGCCTTCGACCCGTTCAACGATGAACTGCAACGCGCGCCGGCCGGCCTCGCCGGCGGGCACCCGCTGCCGCTGGCGCGCCAGCCGCTCGCCGATCCAGTTGCCGAGGTTGGCGCGCTCGATCACGTCGATCCGCACGCCCACGCCAGCCGTGGTCAGCGCGGTGAACCATGCCGACTTCTGCGTGCTCGCGTCCAGGCGCGGCAGCGTCACGAGCATCACTGTGTTCGGATCCGCACCGGACTGGCGCGCCAACGTCTGCAGCGCCTCGCCGCCCTCTCGGCCCGGCTTGCCGCTGGGCACGCGCAGCTCGACCAGACGCTTCTCGCCGAACAGCGACATCGCCTGGCTGGCACCGAGCAGCGCGCTCCAGTCGAAGCCGCGCTCCGCCACGAAGGTCTCGCGCTCGGTGCATCCGGCCGCGCGCGCGGCCTGGCGAATCGCGTCGACGCTTTCCTGCACGAGCAGGTGCTCGTCGCCGAACACGACGTAGAGCGGCCGTAACGCCTTGGCCAGATGTGCCGGCAATGCATCGGCACGCAACAGCATTGGTGTGCTCCCGGCGGCTTACAGCGGCGGCGTCGGCAACGGCGCGCGCGAGTTCACGCCCGGCACCGCCTGTTCGTCCGGATCGAGCGTGCGCACCACGGTCAGCCGGCGCAGCAACTGGTTGACGATGTCGGTGTCCATGTCGCGATAGAGTAGCGTCGCTTCCTGATCCTTGGCGAGCGCATAACGGTCGCTGTACGACATCGACCGGTTCACGCTGATCGTGCTGGGCGGCACCAGCACCGCGCCATTGCTGCCCACCAGCGAGTACTGCGCGACACTGGTCAGCACGTACTCCTGCGCCACCCCGGTGACGCTCAGCGTCAACACGCCGCGGCCGCGCGTAACGGCCAGCATCAGCGTTGCGTCCGCGTCCTTCGGCGATGTGACGATGCGGGTCTCGCTGCCGCCCTCGACCATGCGCTTGAGCAGCGCAGCGGTTTCGGGATTCGGCGCGCCCGCGACGTAGAGCCGCTTGAACGGGAACGCGTAATCGCCGCGCAACTGGAAGCCACAGGCAGCCAGGCTCAGCAGCAGGATCAGACAGACGTAGCGGATCAACGCAACCATCGCTCCCTTCCTCAGACGACCACGTTCACCAGGCGCCCGGGCACCACGATGATTTTCTTCGGCGCCCGGCCTTCGCCGAACCGCTCGACCATCTCGTGCGCGCGGGCGGCGGCCTCGATCGCTTCGCGCGAGGCCTCGTTCGCGACAATCAGCGTGCCGCGCGTCTTGCCGTTGACCTGCAGCACCAGCTCCTGCGCAGCGACCTGCAGCGCCGCTTCGTCGACCACCGGCCACGGCGCGTCGAGCAGGTCGCCGAACTCGCCGGCGTAGTCGAGCGCCTCCCACAACACGTGGGTGACGTGGGGCACGATCGGATACAGCACGCGCAGCAGCACGCCATAGCACTCGCGCAGCACCGCTTCGCCCGAGGCCGAGGTCGCCAGCTCGCGCGCGTTATCGATCGCGTTGAGCATCTTCATCGCGGCCGAGACCACCGTGTTGTACTGCAGGCGCTGGTAGTCGAAATCGGCCTGCTTGAGGACCGTGTACACCTCGCGGCGCAACGCCTTCTGCGCATCGTTCAGCGACGCCGCGGCGAAGGTGCTGCGCTGGCCGAGCGCATCGGCCTGCGACTGACCGAACGCCCACAGCCGGCGCAGGAAACGACTGGCGCCCTCGACGCCCGTGCCGGACCACTCGAGCTGCTGCTCGGGCGGCGCGGCGAACATCGTGAACAGGCGCGCGGTGTCGGCGCCGTGCTGGTCGATCAGCGTCTGCGGATCGACACCGTTGTTCTTCGACTTCGACATCTTCTCGATGCCGCCCATCGTCACCGGCGCCTCGTCGGACTGCGCGACGGCGGCAATCGGCCGGCCCCGCTCGTCGTGCTGCACGCGCACGTCGAGCGGATTGAACCACTGCTTCTTGCCGCTGGCGTCTTCGCGATAGAAGGTCTCGTTCAGCACCATGCCCTGCGTCAGCAGGTTCTGCGCGGGCTCGTCGAACGACACCAGGCCGAGTTCGCGCATCACCTTGGTCCAGAAGCGCGAATACAGCAGATGCAGGATCGCATGCTCGATGCCGCCGATGTACTGGTCCATCGGCATCCAGTAGTCGGTCCGGCTGTCGACCATCGTCGGCGCGTCCGGGCAGGTATAGCGCGAGAAATACCACGACGAATCGACGAACGTGTCCATCGTGTCCGTCTCGCGGCGCGCGGCGCCGCCGCAGCGCGGGCAGGTGGTGTTGACGAACGCAGCCGACTTCGCGAGCGGATTGCCCGTGCCGTCCGGCACCAGGTCGTCGGGCAGCACGACCGGCAGGTCCTGCTCGGGCACCGGCACGTCGCCGCAGCTGTCGCAATGGACGATCGGAATCGGCGTGCCCCAATAGCGCTGGCGCGAAATGCCCCAGTCGCGCAGGCGATAGGTGATGCGCTTCTCGCCCAGGCCGGCGGCCGCCAGGTCGCCGACGATCGCATCGACCGCCGCGACGAAGTCCAGGCCGTCGTACTTGCCGCTGTTGATCAGCACACCGCGGGTCTTGTCCGCGTACCACTCGGCCCACGCGGTGTCCGAGAAGGTTTCGCCCTCGACCGCAACGACCTGGCGGATCGGCAGCCGATAGCGCAGCGCGAACGCGAAGTCACGCTCGTCGTGCGCCGGCACGCCCATCACCGCGCCTTCGCCATAGCTCATCAGCACATAGTTGCCGATCCACACCTCGACCGGCTCGCCGGTCAGCGGATGGCGAACCGAAAAGCCGGTTGCCACGCCCTTCTTCTCGGCGGTCGCCAGATCGGCTTCGGCGACGCCGCCGTGCTTGCATTCCTCGATGAAGGCGTGCAGCTCCGGCCGGTTCTCGGCCAGGCGCGTGGCCAGCGGATGCTCGGCCGCGATCGCGACGAAGGTCGCGCCCATGATCGTGTCGGCGCGCGTCGTGAACACGCGCAGTTGCCGCTCCTCGCCATCGAGCGGGTAAGGGAACGCGAAGTTCACGCCGAAGCTCTTGCCGATCCAGTTCTGCTGCATCACCTTGACGCGCTCGGGCCAGCCCAGCCCGTCGAGGTCGGCGGCCAGTTGCTCGGCGTAGTCGGTGATCCGCAGGTAATACATCGGGATCTCGCGCTTTTCGACCAGCGCGCCGGAACGCCAGCCGCGCCCGTCGATCACCTGTTCGTTGGCGAGCACGGTCTGGTCGACCGGGTCCCAGTTCACCGTGCCGGTCTTCTTGTACGCGATGCCCTTCTCGAGCATCTTCAGGAACAGCCACTGATTCCAGCGGTAGTAGTCCGGATCGCAGGTCGCCACTTCGCGCGACCAGTCGATCGCCAGCCCCATCGCCTGCATCTGCTTCTTCATGTAGGCGATGTTGTCGTAGGTCCAACGCGCCGGCGGCACGCCGTTGGCGATCGCGGCATTCTCCGCCGGCATGCCGAACGCGTCCCAACCCATCGGCATCAGGACGTTGTAGCCCTTCATGCGCAGATGCCGGTACATCACGTCGTTGATCGTGTAGTTGCGCACATGGCCCATGTGCAGCTTGCCCGACGGATAGGGCAGCATCGAGACGCAATAGAACTTCTTCCGGTCGCGCCGCTCGGTCGTCCGATAGGCGTCGATCGCCCGCCAGTGCGCCTGCGCGGCGCTTTCTACCTCGGCGGGAGCGTATTTTTCTTGCATGATGTGATGACGATCGGTCGCGCGATGCCGCGCGTAAGGAAAGCGAGCCGTACGCCACGCCGACCGGCGCGCCGCGGCGAAAAGCGACGATTATAAAAGCGGGCCGGCGGCAGCCGACCCCGGATCAGCGCAGGCCCAGCACGTCCTGCATGTCGTACAGCCCAGCCTCGCGGCCGGCCAGGAAGTGCACGGCTCGCAGCGAACCCTCGGCATAGCTCTGCCGGCTCGACGACTTGTGCGAAATCTCGATGCGCTCGCCGATGCCGGCGAACAGCACCGTGTGGTCGCCGACGATGTCGCCGCCACGAATCGTCGCGAAGCCGATCGTGCCTTCCTCGCGCGGACCGGTGACCCCTTCGCGGGCATACACTGCGCAATCGTCGAGCGAACGGCCCGACGCCGCGGCGACCACCTCGCCCATCTTCAGCGCGGTGCCCGACGGCGCGTCGACCTTGTTGCGATGGTGCGCCTCGACGATCTCGACGTCATAGCCGGTCGCCAGTTGACGCGCGGCGAGGTCCAGCAGCTTGAGCGTGACGTTGACGCCCACGCTCATGTTCGGTGCGAAGACGATGCCGATGCGGTGGCTCGCGGCCTCGATCACCGCCTTCTGCGCCGCCGTGAAGCCGGTGGTGCCGATGACCACGCGCGTGCCATGCCGCTGCGCGGCCTCCAGGTGGACCAGTGTTCCTTCCGGCCGCGTGAAGTCGATCAGGTAATCGGCACCGCCGATCACCGCGTCCAGGTCGCTGCTGATCGCAACGCCGATCTCGCGCCCGAGGAATGCGCCGGCATCGCGGCCCGACGCCGCGTCGCCGGCCGGCACCAGCGCGCCGCTGAGGGTAAGCGCGGGATCGGCCAGTACGGCTTCGATCAGCATGCGGCCCATCCGGCCGGTTGCGCCTGCCACCGCTACCCGCAACGTCGACTCACTCATTGCCGGCTCCGCTCGCCGTGCTGCCCGAGGCGGCTTGCGGCGGTTCGGCCAGCGTGCTGTCGCTGTTCGCACGGCGGCGCGACGGCGTCAGTCGGATCTGGTTCGGCTGCTTGAGTTCGGGCGTGGCCGACGGCGGACCGCCGCGCACCACCGGTTGCGGGGCGTTGCGCGCGACCGGCTCGGAGGCCGGTGTCGGTTCTGCCAGACGCCGGTTGGCGGCGTCCGCGGCGCGCTCGTTCGGCGCCACGCCGCTGACCGGTGCGGCGGCCGGCGGCGGCATCGAAGCCGCGGCCGGCGTGGCGGCGGTCTGACTGGCCGTCGCATCGAACTGGCGCGCGGCGGCCGTGTCCTTCGCCGACGCGTCGATCTGGCGACCGCGCGTGTCTTCGCGCTTGTCGCCGTCGATCAGCGCGATCAGATCCTGCTCGCTCGGCAGATCCTCGGCACCGGACCAGCTGACCAGCCGGTCGCCATCGAAGTTGATGACGAGGTCACGCTTCTCGACGACCGAACTGGAGCCGCGTTTGAAATAGAAGATGTAGTCCCAACGATTGGTGTGGAACATGTCGGCCAGCAACGGCGTGCCGATCGTCGCGCGCACGTCGCTGCGCGACTGGCCCACTTGCAGACGGCTCGCCGCCTCGCGGGAGACGAAGTTGCCCTGCACGATGGTGACGCGATACGGCGTCACATAACGCGCGATGCGACCGGTGAGGCCGTCATAGGTCGAACAGGCACCCAGCAGCGAGGCGCCGATCAGGAGCGCAGCGAGGCAGCGGCCCCGCGCCGGAACACGACCGGCGCGGTCGCGGAACATCAACGAAGTCTTAGGAGTCATGTCACCGATGGAGGGGGTTGCCTGCCAGGCTGCGTCCTGCTCTGTCTACGTCCTTCCGCCCATGCCCTCAGCGGGCGCGGCGGCACGCCCAACTGTGCAGAAGCGTTGAGCGCGTCGTGCCGGCTGGCGTCCGGCACGCGAAAAACCCTTTATCATGGGGCCTTGTATTGTACTCTAGTGAAGATTAGCGATGACTAATCCCGCCGACCTGAAGAATATCGGCCTCAAGGCGACCTTGCCGCGCCTGAAGATTCTCGAAATCTTCAACCAGGCCAACAGCCAGAACGAACTCCCGCATCACCTGACGGCGGACGACGTCTATCGCAAGCTGCTCGACGAAAACCTCGATATCGGCCTGGCCACCGTCTACCGGGTGCTGACCCAGTTCGAGCAGGCCGGCCTGCTCTCGCGCAGCAACTTCGAGTCGGGCAAGGCCGTGTTCGAACTGAACAGCGGCACCCACCACGACCACCTGGTCTGCCTCGACTGTGGCCTGGTGGAGGAATTCATCGACGAGGAAATCGAGGCACGCCAGAAGCGCATCGCGAGCGAACGCGGCTTCGCGCTGCAGGAGCATGCGCTGGCGATGTACGGCACCTGCAAGCGGCCGAACTGCCCGAACAAGAAAGGGTAGCGGCAGCGAAATTGCTCCCGGCCCGGCGCTGGCGGCGCAACGCCTGCCCCGGAACGCCGCGTTCAAGCGCGGCGCGCAGCGACCAAGGCAACGCACAGACGGAAGCAACGCACGGGACGGAAGCAAGGCACGGGACGGAACGAAAAAAGGCCGGCGCGAAGATCGCGCCGGCCTTTTTTGTCGTCCGCGGTCCGTGGCAGCGGCCTGCGAAGCCGCCCACGGAGCCGCGTTGCGGCTTTACTTCGCGTTCGCGAAGGCGACCGTCGTGTCGAGCATCCGGTTCGAGAAGCCCCACTCGTTGTCATACCAGCTCGACACCTTGACCAGGTTGCCATGGACCTTGGTCAGCGTCGCGTCGAACGTCGACGAGGCCGGGTTGTGATTGAAGTCGACCGACACCAGCGGCGCCGTGTTGTACGCCAGGATGCCCTTCAGCGGGCCTTCGGCGGCTTCCTTGAGGATCGCGTTGACTTCGTCGACCGTGGTCTCGCGGCTGGCGACGAACGACAGGTCGACGATCGAGACGTTGATCGTCGGGACGCGGATCGCATAGCCGTCCAGGCGGCCATTCAGCTCGGGCAGGACCAGGCCGACGGCCGACGCGGCGCCGGTCTTGGTCGGGATCATGCTGTGCGTGGCCGAACGAGCGCGGCGCAGGTCTTCGTGATAGACGTCGGTCAGAACCTGGTCGTTCGTGTAGGAGTGGATCGTCGTCATCAGGCCACTGACCAGGCCCAGCTTGTCGTGCAGCGGCTTGACCAGCGGCGCCAGGCAGTTGGTCGTGCAGGATGCGTTCGAGATAACGGTGTGCTCCGCCTTCAGCACATCATGATTCACGCCATACACCACCGTCGCGTCGACGTCCTTGCCGCCCGGCGCCGAGATGATGACCTTCTTCGCGCCGCCCTTCAGGTGCGCGCTGGCCTTTTCCTTCGACGTGAAGAAGCCCGTGCATTCGAGCACCACGTCGACGCCCAGCTCGCCCCACGGCAGTTCCGCCGGGTTGCGGTTGGCCAGCACGCGGATCTTGTCGCCATTGACGACCAGGTAGTCGCCCTCGACCGACACTTCGCCCGGGAACTTGCCGTGGGCCGTATCGTACTGGGTCAGGTGCGCGTTCGTTTGCGCATTGCCGAGGTCGTTGATCGCGACGATCTCGATGTCATGCTTCTTGCCGCCTTCGTAGAACGCCCGCAGCGTGTTGCGACCAATACGACCGTAACCGTTGATTGCTACGCGAATCGCCATCATGAACCTCCTGGTTTGCTAGTGATTGGGCCTGTCGCGAGACGCCACCGCGATCTCGACAGGGGCAGCCGCGGCGGGCCGACCGCGCCCGCCGCCTGGCGTCAGCCGAGCGCGGCTTCGACCGTCTTCACGACATTGTCGACGGTGAAGCCGAAATGCTTGAACAGAACGGCCGCGGGGGCCGATTCGCCGAACGTGTCGATGCCGACCACGCCGCCTTCGAGGCCGACGTACTTGCGCCAGAAATCGGTCACGCCCGCCTCGATCGCGATGCGCACGACGCCGTGCGGCAACACCTGCTCGCGCCAGGCGGCGTCCTGCCGGTCGAACACGGTGGTCGAGGGCATCGACACGACGCGCGCGGCAATGCCGCGCAGCGCCAGCGGTTCGACCGCCTTGACGGCCAGCTCCACTTCCGAGCCGGTGGCGATCAGGATCACCTTGCGGCCCGGCAGGTCCTCGTTCCAGTCGCGCAGGACATAACCGCCGCGCTTGACGTTGCCGAGCTGCACCGCGTCGCGCGCGTTGAACGGCAGGTTCTGGCGGCTGAAGATCAGGCAGCTCGGGGCCCGGCGCGAAACCGATTCGACCCACGCCACCATCGTTTCGACCGTATCGGCCGGGCGCCAGACGTCCAGGCCCGGAATCAGGCGCAGGCTGGCGACGTGCTCGACCGACTGGTGCGTCGGGCCGTCCTCGCCAAGACCGATCGAATCGTGCGTGAACACGAACAGCGCGTGCGCCTTCATCAGCGCCGCGACACGCAGCGCGTTGCGGCTGTAATCGGAGAAGGTCAGGAAGGTGCCGCCGAACGGAATGTAGCCGCCATGCAGCGCGATGCCGTTCAGCGCCGCGCTCATGCCGAACTCGCGCACGCCGAAATTCACGTAGTTGCCGGTGCCGACGCCGCCCTTCGATGGCTCCGGCACGGCGCTGCGGCGGCCGCCGGGCGTCGGCTCGGCACGGGCGCGCACAAACTTGGCCGCCTTCCAGTTGGTCAGATTCGAGCCGGTCAGGTCGGCCGAACCGCCAAGCAATTCCGGCAGCACGGCGGCCAGCCCTTCGATCGCTTGCTGCGAGGCCTTGCGCGTCGCGACGGTTTCGCCGCGCTGGTCGACCGCGTCGATCAGCGCCTGACTCTGCTGCGCCCAGTCGTCCGGCAGGCGCGCGTCGACGCGACGCAGAAATTCGGCTGCCTCGGCCGGGTACTTCGCGCGATATGCATCGAAGCGCGCCTGCCATGCCGCCTGCTCGGCACGGCCCTTCTCGCGGCCGTCCCATTCGTCATAGATTTCCTTCGGCAGCACGAACGCTTCGTGCGGCCAGTTCAGGGCCGTGCGGGTCGCCATGATTTCGGCCTCGCCCAACGGCGCGCCGTGTACGTCGTGGCCACCGGCCTTGCTGTGCGCGCCGTGACCGATCACCGTGCGGCAGCAGATCAGCGTCGGCCGGTCGCTTGCCTTCGCGGCGATCAGTGCCGCGTCCACCGCGTCGACATTGTGGCCGTCGACTGCGCGGATGACGTTCCAGCCATAGGCCTCGAAACGCTTCGGGGTATCGTCGCCGAACCAGTGCACGACCTCGCCGTCGATCGAAATGCCGTTGTCGTCGTACAGCACGATCAGCTTCGAGAGGCCGAGCGTGCCGGCCAGCGAGCAGGCTTCGTGCGAGATCCCTTCCATCAGGCAGCCGTCGCCGACGAACGCGTAGGTATGGTGATCGACGATCGCCGCGTCGTCCTTGTTGAACTCCGCCGCCAGCAGCGCTTCGGCCAGCGCCATGCCGACCGCGTTCGCCAACCCTTGGCCCAGCGGTCCGGTGGTCGTCTCGACGCCCGGCGTGATGCCCACTTCAGGGTGACCCGGCGTCTTGCTGTGCAGTTGCCGGAAGTTGCGCAGTTCCTCGATCGGCAGGTCGTAGCCGGTCAGGTGCAGCACCGCGTACAGCAGCATCGAGCCGTGACCGTTCGACAGCACGAAACGATCGCGATCCGCCCAGTGCGGGTCCTGCGGATTGTGGCGCAGGTGACGCTGCCACAGCGCGACGGCGATCTCCGCCATCCCCATCGGCATGCCCGGATGACCGGAATTGGCTTGCTGGACGGCGTCCATGGCCAGGAACCGGATCGCGTTCGCAGCGGGCGACAAGACGGTGAGCGGTACGGGACTGGAGACGGTGGTAGGCGAGGTCATGAAGGATTCGCTGGGTCGCAAGAAGGGCGTCCGGCACGCATCGCGCGCCTTGCCGTGCCGCTTGACGGCGGACAGCCGGCGCGGGCTGTCATTCTAGCAGATGGCACCCTCTTTTCCGCAGCATGTCGGCGCCCGCGGCCCTCGGAAGCCACCGCGGCGGGCTCGTTCGCGCCGGCCGGCCGCCGCGTCGTCGCCGCATCGGCGCCGCGTCGCAGGCATGGCGCTGCGCTGCCCATCCGCTGGGCGGCACCGCGCAGCGTCGCGTCGCTTGACATGGCATCGCATCACCGCGCGTGGCGCCGGCGCGCCGCCGATGGCAAACTGACGCCGCCCTGCATCACGGCGCTCAGCCGCCCGCCATCGCCATGCCACGCTTTTTCGTTCCCACCCCGCTTGCCGCCAGTGGCGATACCATCGACCTGCCCGACGAAGTCGCCCGGCACGTGCAGGTGCTGCGCTTGCGGGCCGGCGACCCGCTCACCCTGTTCGACGGGTCGGGCGGCGAGCATAACGCCGTGCTGGTCGCCGTCGAAAAGCGGCGCGTCAGCGTGCGCCTGGCGGCTTTCATGCCGGTGGAGCGCGAGACGCCGTATCGCGTGACCCTGGCGCAGGGCCTGTGCAGCAACGAGAAGATGGACTGGCTTGTCGAGAAATCCGTCGAACTTGGCGTGACCGCAATGGCGCCGCTGATTGCCGCGCGCTCGGTGGTCCGTCTCGACGGGGAGCGCGCCGCGCGCCGCCGCGCACATTGGGCGGGCCTGGTCGCGGCCGCCTGCGAGCAATGCGGGCGCAATCGCCTGCCGGCGGTGGCGGCGCCCGCCGGCCTGGCCGACTGGCTCGACGCGCAACGCTCGACGCCGGGCATGAAGCTGATGTTCAGTCCGCGCGGCAGCCGGCCGTTCGACACGTTGCCGGCGCTGGCGCCCGACGAACCAGTCACGCTGCTGGTCGGCCCGGAGGGCGGACTGGATGAAGCGGAGGAACGGCTCGCGCGGCAAGCCGGTTTCGAGGCGATCTCGCTCGGCGCGCGGATTCTGCGGGCCGAGACCGCCGGCATCGCCGTGCTGGCGGCGCTGGCGGCGCGCTGGCAGGGCTGGTGAGCCCCCCGGTCAAGGCCGCCGTGGCGACGCCGCGGCGGCGCTCGCCCCCCGTCGTCAGGCGAACGAGTAGAAGACGCGGAAGCTGATGCCCTGCTCGGCCCAGAACTCGGCCGCTTCCCGGAACACGTCGAGCAGCGTCTCGCGCCCTTCCTTGTCGAACCGGGGCACCGTCGGCAGGCTTTCGAGCACCACCACGAAGCCAGGCTGCTCCCCGGCCTGATGGACGAGTTCGGTCAGGCAGTCGTACAACGCATCGAAGTTCTTGCCGCACTGCTTCGGGAACAGAAACGAGGTCGCGATGGTTTCCATCACCTCGGCCTTGGTGGCCGCCAATGCGCAGTCTGCGTACAGGAAATGCAATCCCAGCCGCTCGGCCTCGGCGGCCAGATCCGGCACGCGGAACGCGCGGATCGACTGCACGATGTTGGCGCGAACCGAACGGAACAGATTGACTGTGTCTTCGCTCGCGATGGCCGGCGTATGGCGCGGCTGCTGAGCCAGCCCATGCGAGCGCATCGCCAGGACCCGCTTGAACAGGTTGGCGTCGTTCCGGCCGAACAGGTCGGCTGCGGCGACGGCGTCGTACGCAGGGAGGTTGCGACTCATACCGTTATCCTTCGATCCGTTTGCTTCGGTCAGTGTGAAGCTGCTGCAAGGCCGGCGTACGATCGCGCCAGCCCTGGATGCCGCGGCACGCGCACGCCTGATCGCCTAACCGCCTCGGTGCGGCATGTCGATCGCTGCCACGAATCGCTTCGCACAGTCGGCAGGCCGTTGCCGCTCCGGCGGGATGCCACGCCACGCGGTTGCGTTGCGCGCATCGCGCGGCGGAATCGTCACCGTCTGAGACATTACAGGCGTTGGCTGCACTAGCCTATCGCCGGACGCCGACTTCTCGATCTGACTGAAGCTCGCGAAAAAACGCCGAAGAAGTGCGAGAAAGCGGCCAGATCGACGTGGTTGACGAGCGAAGAGCGGCGATCATCATGGCGCTTGCATGCCGTGTCGGCGCGGGGAACCGGCCGAAAGATGTAAGGGTAGCGCTTTAGGCGGGGCGAAGCAATGTCGACGCGCCCGATCGGTAAGCGCCGCCTGCACAAGCGCGAGGCGGACCGGGGTGCGGGTAGGCGGCAAATGGCACACCGCCGTCAAGCCGGCCGCCCTCGCGGGCGCCGGCACGCGAACCGCGCGCGGCCTCCGCAGAGGCCGCTGCACCGGTCAGTTGCGCGCCGCGGCGGCCACGTCGGCAACTAGTAGGGCCGTCATGTTGACGATCCGACGCACCGTTGCCGACGCGGTCAAGACGTGGACTGGCTGGTTGGCGCCGAGCAGGATCGGGCCGATGGCGACATTGTTGCCGGCCGCGGTCTTGAGCAGATTGTAGGTGATGTTGGCCGCATCGATGTTCGGCATCACCAGCAGATTGGCTGCCCCCTCCAACGTCGAATCCGGCAGGATTTCCTTGCGCAGTTGCGGATCGAGCGCGCAGTCGCCGTGCATCTCGCCGTCCACATCCAGTTCAGGCGCTCGTTCGCGCAGGATCTGCAACAGATCGCGCATCTTCTGCGCGCTCGGTGCGCGGCTGCTGCCGAAGTTCGAGTGCGAGACCAGCGCGATCTTCGGCTCGATGCCGAAGCGCTTCATTTCTTCGGCGGCCATGATCGTGATTTCGGCCAGTTCCTCCGGCGTCGGATCCACGTTGACGTGGGTGTCGACCAGGAAGATCTGCCGTCCCGGCAGGATCAGCGCGTTCATCGCACCGTAGACCGAGCAGCCCGGGCGGCGGCCGATGACCTGGTCGACGAAATGAAGGTGACGATGTGTCGTGCTCAGCGTGCCGCAGACCATGCCGTCGGCTTCGCCCTTCTTCAGCAACATCGCGCCGATCAGCGTCGTACGGCGGCGCATCTCGACCTTCGCCAACTGCGCGGTGATGCCCTGCCGGGCCATCATCTTGTGATACGTCTGCCAGTAGTCGCGATAGCGCTCGTCATGCTCGGGGTTGACGACGGTGAAGTCCTCGCCCGGCACCAGCCGCAGGCCATAACGCTCGATGCGCTGCCGGATGACCGCCGGACGGCCGACCAGGATCGGCCGCGCGAGCTTTTCGTCGACCGCGATCTGCACCGCGCGGAGAATGCGCTCTTCCTCGCCCTCCGCGAACACGATGCGCTTCTTGTCCATGCCGATGCTGCGCGCCAGCTGAAACACCGGCTTCATGATCGTGCCGCTTTGATACACGAACTGCTGCAGACTCTCGCGATACGCGTCCATGTCCTCGATCGGACGCGTCGCGACGCCGCTGTCCATCGCGGCCTGCGCGACGGCCGGCGCCACCTTGACGATCAGACGCGGGTCGAACGGCTTCGGAATCAGGTACTCGGGACCGAACGACAGATCCTGGATGCCGTACGCGGTCGCGACGATGTCGCTTTGCTCCTGACGGGCCAGTTCGGCGATCGCATTGACCGCCGCGATCTCCATCTCCTTCGTCACGGTCGTCGCGCCGGCGTCGAGCGCGCCCCGGAAGATGAACGGGAAGCACAGGACGTTGTTGACCTGGTTCGGATAGTCGGTACGACCGGTGGCGAGAATCGCGTCGGGACGCACTTCGAGCGCGAGCTCCGGCAGGATTTCCGGGTTCGGATTGGCCAGCGCCAGAATCAGCGGACGCTCGCCCATCTTCTTGACCATGTCCTGCTTCAGCACGCCCGCGGCCGACAGGCCGAGGAAAATGTCCGCGCCTTCGATCACTTCACCAAGTGTGCGAGCTTCGGTCTCGCGCGCGAACCGCTCCTTGTCCGGGTCCATCAGTTCGGCACGGCCCTTGTAGACCACGCCGGCCAGGTCGGTGACCGTGATGTTCTCGCGCGGCAGGCCAATGTCGACCAGCAGTTCGAGGCAGGCAAGCGCGGCGGCGCCAGCGCCAGACGCAACCAGGCGCACCTGATCGATCGCCTTGCCCACCACGCGCAGTCCGTTGGTCACCGCCGCGGCGACGACGATCGCCGTGCCGTGCTGGTCGTCGTGGAACACCGGGATCTTCATCCGCTTGCGACACTCGCGCTCGACGGTGAAGCAGTCCGGTGCCTTGATGTCTTCCAGATTGATGCCGCCGAAGGTCGGCTCCAACGCGGTGATTACGTCGACCAGCTTGTTCGGATCGGTTTCATTGATCTCGATGTCGAACACGTCGATGCCGGCGAACTTCTTGAACAATACCGCCTTGCCTTCCATCACCGGCTTCGAGGCCAGCGGACCGATGTTGCCCAGACCAAGAACCGCCGTGCCGTTCGTCACCACGCCGACCAGGTTGCTGCGGATCGTGAAACGGGCGGCGTTCAGCGGGTCCCGTTCGATCTCCTCGCACGCTGCCGCCACGCCCGGCGAATACGCCAGTGCGAGGTCGCGCTGGTTCAGTAGCTGCTTCGTCGGCGTGACCGCGATCTTGCCCGGCGTCGGAAATTCGTGATAGTCGAGCGCGGCTTCACGCAGCTTGGTATTGACTGGAGTCGACATAGGAATAAGAACGCACGACGCGTTTCGCATTAGACAAGTTTTTTGAATTGCGCATTGTAGCGCCAAACCCATACCGCTCCGCGATCGGCGCCGGGCGACGTAGAATGGCGTATTTCACCGGCCATGGCAGGCGAATTCGAATTGATCGCACGCTATTTGATGCGTGACGAGCGGCGTGAAGGAAGCCAGCGCGAGACGCGCGGCAGCGATGCGTTTACCGCGCTCGGGCAAGGCGACGACTGCGCGCTGGTCGTGCCGGCTCCCGGCACGCAGTTGGCGATCTCGACCGACATGCTGGTCAGCGGCCGGCACTTCCTGCCCGATACCGATCCGTACGGGCTCGGTCACAAGGCGTTGGCGGTGAACCTGTCCGACCTGGCCGCGATGGGTGCCGAACCACGCGCGTTCACCCTGGCGCTGGCGTTGCCGAACGCGGATCCGACATGGCTTGCCGCGTTCAGCGACGGCATGTACGCACTGGCCGCCGAACATGGCTGCCGGCTGATCGGCGGCGACACCACGCGCGGCCCGCTGACGCTGTCCCTGACCGTGTTCGGCGAGATACCGGCCGGCCAGGCGCTGCGGCGGGACGGCGCACGCGAGGACGACGACATCTGGGTGTCTGGCGTACTGGGCGACGCGCGGCTTGGGCTCGACCTGCTGCTCGGCAAATGGGCCGATCGCCTCGACGAAGCGGATCGCGCCGCCGCCGTCGCGGCGCTGGAACGGCCCACGCCGCGCGTCGCGCTCGGCCGGGCCCTGCGCGGCGTCGCGACCGCCGCACTCGACCTGTCGGACGGCTTGGTCGGCGACCTCGGCCATCTGATGACGCGTTCGGGCCTCGGTGCGCGCGTGCTGCCGGATGCCCTGCCGCACGCGCCGCGCCTCGCCGCGCTGCCCCGCGAGGCCGCGCTGGCGTGCATGTTGGCCGGCGGCGACGACTACGAACTGTGCTTCACCGCGCCGCCCGCGGCGCGCGACACCGTGGCGGCCCTGTCCGCCCGTCCCGCGCTCGCCGGCTTGCGACTGACCCGCATCGGTACAATGACGCGGCCGGACGACCGTCCCGAGGCGGATCGCGCGCGACCCACCTTCGTCGATGCCAATGGCGGCATTCTTGATCTTCCGCTCCGCGGATTCGACCACTTCGATGCAGAACGAACCGATTGATTTCGCCACGCCGCGCAAGCCGACGCTCCGCTTCATGCTGTCGCACCCGGTGCACATCCTGTCGATGGGCTTTGGCAGCGGCCTGGCGCCCTTCATGCCCGGCACGTTCGGCACGCTGTTCGGCTGGGGCGTTTTTGCACTGCTCGCGCCCTATCTGTCGACGACCGCCTGGCTGATCGTCGTCGTGCTGGGTTTCATCGTTGGCGTCTATGCGACGGGCTTCACCGCGCGGCGGCTCGGCGTCGCCGACCCGGGCAGCGCCGTGTGGGACGAAGTCGTCGCGATCTGGCTGGTCCTGGCGCTGGTTGCGCCACAGGACTGGCGCGGCCAGTTGGGCTCCTTTCTCGCATTCCGCTTCTTCGACATGGTCAAGCCGCCGCCGGTGCGCTATTTCGACCGCCATGTGAAGGGCGGCTTCGGCATCATGATCGACGACATCGTCGCGGCACTGATGAGCCTGCTGCTCATCGCGCTGTGGCGCACCATCCTCGGCTGAGCAGGAGCAAGCGCATGTCCGACGCCGACACCACGCGGACGGCCACGCCGCCGCCGCCCCAGGCAGCCGACGCGGCGGAGGCGCCTGCCTCGCCTGCCTCGCCTACCGCGCTTGCCGAACTCGCCGCGCTCGACCAAGCCGCGCGCGCGCTTGGCGCGGCCTTGCTCGCGGCGGGCCGCCGCCTGGTCACGGCGGAGTCCTGCACGGGCGGCATGGTGTCGGCGGCATTGACCGAGATCGCGGGCAGCAGCGCCTGGTTCGAACGCGGCTACGTCACCTACTCGAACGAAGCCAAGCACGAGGCGCTGGGTGTCGACGACCACTTGATCGGCAGCCATGGCGCGGTCAGCGAAGCGGTGGCGGCCGCGATGGCCAGTGGCGCGCTGGCGCACAGCCATGCCGATCTCGCCCTGTCGATCACCGGCATCGCCGGTCCGGGCGGTGCCGTGCCCGGCAAGCCGGTGGGCACGGTCTGCTTCGGCTGGCAGCACAGCGACGGCATGTCGCGCTGCGAGACCCGACATTTCGACGGCGATCGCGGCACGGTGCGCAGACAGGCAGCGCTCCACGCGCTGCGCGGCGCGCTCGCGCTACTCGGCGCGCCCGCCGCCGGGCGTCCGCGCTAAGCAGGCGAGGATGAGAATGGCGACGGCAGCACGGTAGCGCGCCGGAACCAGGTCAGCGATGCGGCACTCAGCCGGCGGCGCGCGCCGCATTGATCGCATCGCGCGTCGTTCGCGCCGCGGTCGCGGCCGCCTCTGCGAACCCCTCGCCTCGATCGGCATAGAGAATCGCTCGCGACGAGTTGATCATCATGCCGGTACCGTCGGCAGTCCGTCCGGCTCGCACTGTCGCGACCACGTCGCCCCCCTGCGCACCGACGCCCGGGATCAGCAGCGGCATGTCGCCGACGCAACTGCGGACTCGCGCGATCTCGCGTGGGAACGTCGCGCCGACGACCAGCGACAGCGCGCCGGTCGCATTCCAGTCGCGCGCCGCCTTTTCCGCCACGATCTCGTACAGCGGCCGGCCGCCGACGTCGAGGAACTGCAGGTCCGAGCCGCCCGGGTTGGATGTGCGGCACAGCACGATGACGCCACGCCCGGCGTGTTCGAGATAGGGCGAGATCGAGTCGAAACCCAGATAGGGACTGACCGTCACCGCGTCCGCCCGATAGCGCTCGAAGGCCTCGATCGCGTACTGCTCGGCGGTGCTGCCGATGTCGCCGCGTTTCGCGTCGAGGATCACCGGGCGCCCCGGATGCGCGGTGTGGATGTGTTCGATCAGCGCTTCCAGCGCGGACTCGGCCCGATGCGCGGCGAAGTACGCGATCTGCGGCTTGAAGGTGCTGGCGAACGGTGCAGTCGCATCGACGATTGCGCGACAGAAGCCGAAGATCCCCTCCGGATCGGCGCCGAAGCCTTGCGGAAAGCGCGAAGGTTCCGGATCCAGGCCGACGCACAGCAGCGAACCGGTGTCTTGCCAGGCGGCGGAAAGGGAGGAATTGAAGGACGGAGTCTGCATGGCGTCGCCGACGGAGAACAAAGGGGGGAGCCGCCGCCGCGCGACGGGCGACGGCGATCGAACGGCGCGTATTGTACGCGTCCGAGCCGCCTGATGCGGTAGATACGGCGCACGCGGCCGGCCAGAGGCCCGAGGCGGCTCGTCGGCGGGCGCGCCGCGGCGCCTCAGTTCGGCAGGACTGCCGCACCCATGCGCCGGGCGATGACCGACGTGCGTTCCGCGAGATAGGCCGACTGGCGGTGGGCATCGAAATAACGCGGCCTCGGCAGCATCACCGCGAGCCGGGCGGCCTGCCAGCGCGTCAGGCGCGCCGCGCTGCCGCCGTAGTAGTGCTGCGCCGCCGCTTCCGCACCGTAGACGCCATTGCCCCATTCGACCGAGTTCAGATAGAGCTCCAGAATGCGTCGCTTGTCGAGCATCAGTTCAAGCATGCCGGTGATGACCAGTTCTTCCGCCTTGCGCAGATACGAGCGTTCCGGCGACAGGAACAGATTGCGGGCCAGCTGCTGGGAAATCGTCGAGCCGCCGGCGACGATCTCGCCGCGACGCTGATTCTTTTCCCATGCGCGGCGCATGCCGTCGATGCTGTAGCCATCGTTGTTCGCGAAGGTGTCGTCCTCGGAGGCGATCACCGCGCGTTTCAGTTCCTTCGATATCGCGTCGTAAGGCACCCACTGATGCTGCAACGGACGCGTATCGCCCTCATGCCGCATCCGCCAGGCGCCCGCGCGCATGAACGCGGTGGACGAAGGATCGAACACGCGCCAGCATGCGATGCGGACGAAATAGTAGGCCTGCGTCGCGAACAGCGCGACGATGAACATCAGCACCGCGTCGCGCACGATGCGCAGCCCACCGCGCCGCTCCTTGCCATCGCGATCCCGCCGCGTGCGTCGCCCGCGCTCGGCTTCGGGCGCCGGCCCCACCTGCGTTGCACTCATCTGTGCGTCGTCCTCAGTCGTCGTTCGCCGCGCCGGGCGTTGCCGGCCTGTTCGCGCTTGCCGCCTCGGTCGCCCTTGCCGCGCGCGGGCCGGCGTCTCCCTCGCTTGTCAGGGTATCGCGCAGCGCCGCGAGCACGGGCTGCCCGGACGGCAACACACCGCGCCAGAGGCGGAACGATTCCGCCGCCTGCTCGACCAGCATACCCAAGCCATCGGCGACACGCGCCGACTGTGCGGCGGCGGCCTGCATGAAGGCGCTCGGCCGTGCGCCATACATCATGTCGTATGCCAGCCCATCGGCGGCGATCGTGAAAGCGCACGGGACCGCGTCCGTCAGGCTGCTGGACGTGGCATTGATCACCACGTCGTACGGACGCGCGGTGGCCAGCCCGACGTCGCCGCTGTGCAGCAGTCCGCTGTCGGCCACACCGCTCGCCGCAAAATGCTCGCACAACGCGTTGGCGCGGGCGGCACTGCGATTCACCACGGTCAGCGAGGCGGGCCCGCATTCGAGCAATGGCAGCACCACACCGCGCGCCGCGCCGCCCGCACCGATCAGCAGCAGGTCGCGTCCGGCCAGCGCGGTGGCGAGGTTGACCGTCAGGTCGCGCACCAGCCCCGCGCCGTCGGTGTTGTCGCCGTACAGCGTCCCGTCGTCCTCGCGTCGCAAGGTGTTGACCGCGCCGGCCGCCGCCGCGCGCGGCGCCAGACGATCCGCCAACGTGAAGGCGGCAAGCTTGAACGGCACCGTCACGTTCAGGCCGAGGCCGCCTTCGGCAAAGAACCGTCGTGCCGCGTCCTCGAAACCATCGAGAGGCGCAAGCAGGCGCTGATAGTCGAGCGGCTCGCCGGTCGCCGTGGAGAACGCGCGGTGGATCTCGGGCGAGCGGCTATGGCCGATCGGATTGCCGATCACCGCGTAGCGGTCGACAGGCGCAACGTCCGGACGGCGATCCATGCTCATGACAGCGGCCGGTCGCCGGCGGCGCGCGGCGCCCCGTCGCCCAAGGCATCCTCGGAGGCAGCGACCGGCGGCAATTCGGCGACCTCGTCGGCCGGCTCCGGGGTCGCTTCATGCAACGCGGCGTCGGTTTGCGCACTGAGCGCCTCGCCGGCCTGCGCGGCCTGGGCTTCGTGCGCCGCCAATGACGCGGACGGGGCACCAATGCTCCCCGTGATCGCCTGCTCGACCGCCGCGCCTGGCACCGCTTGCGCCGCTTCCGCGGCGTCGCCTGCCAAGACGATCTCGTCAGCCCCCTGCGACTGGTCGGCCTCCTCCGCCTGCGCGGCCGCCTCGCCAGCCTCGCCAGCCTCGTCTTCCTCGACACCCTCCGTCGCCGCCAGCGCGGCGCTGTCCGGCGTGTCGATGACATGCAGCAGCCGGGTGCTGATCGTCACGTTGAGCAGATCGATGTCGGCAACCTGCAACAGGACCCGCGTGCCGCGCGGATGGATGCCCAGCCCCGGCAGCAGAAATTGCAGCGGAATCTCTTCCAGGCGCAGCAGGTCGCCCTTCACCACGGTGGCGACGACCTGGCCGCCGACCCCGCCCTTTTCCTGTTCGAGCCAGCGCAAGCACCAGAAGCGTTCCATGCGCTGCTGATGTTCCGCATAGGCCGTGTAGGTCTCGTCGAAATGCTGCATCACCGCATACAGTTCGGCGTCCTTCGGCTTGAACGGCGCAACCAGCTTGGCCGTCACGCCGTGCTCGACCAGCGCCACCAACTGCCACTGGTTGACCAGGTCGACGTAGCGCCGCAGCGGCGAGGTGCTCCATGCATATTGCGCGACCCCCAGTCCCTCGTGCGGTGCGGGCGAAATCTGCAGCCGCGTGCGGTTCGGCCCGAAGCTGCGCTGCGCGCGATAGATCGCCGGCACGCCGTTCTCGCTGAGGTAACCGCCCCAACTGCTGTTGGCCAGAATCGCCATCTCGGCGACGATGGTATCGAGCGGCGAGCCGCGCCGGCGCGGCTGGATCGTGACGTGCTCGCCTTCGATGTAGTAGTTGTAATCCGACTGGCGTTGCGTTTCGCGGCGCAGCCCGCTGGCCAGGCGCGCCTGCTGACGCTTCTCGTGCAGCGCCTGCGCGAACGGCCAGAGCACGGCGATCTGCGCCTTGTGCGGATAGTCGCCGCTGCCGTCGGCCAGCGCCGCTTCGGTGACGATGTCCTCCAGCTCGTTGTGCCGGATGTTGGTCCGGACGAACACCGCTTCGACGCAAGTCTCGCTGGTCACGATCTCCTGCGTGGTGGCGTTGACGATGAAGTACAGCGACAGCGCGGGCCGATAGTCCCCTTCCTTCAGCGTGAACGCGTCGACCACCGATTCCGGCAGCATCGTGATCTTGTCGCCCGGCATGTAGACCGTGGACAGGCGTGCCCGTGCGATGCGATCGATCTCGTCATGCGGTGCGATGCCCAGCGCCGGCGCGGCGATGTGGATACCGATACGCACGCGCCCGTCGCTGAGCGGCTGGACCGAGAACGCGTCGTCGATTTCGGTGGTGGTCACGTCATCGATCGAGAAGGCATCGGCATCGACGCGCGGCAGCCCGTTGGGCGAGAAATCGAGCTTGACGGCCGGGAAGCCGGTGCCCTGCGGGAAATGCTCGGCGGTGAACCGTGCTTCCAGCCAGGCTTGCACCGACGGCAGGCCACCGCATTCGATCATCAACTGCGCGGGCGTCACGCCGCGCGCGCCGGCGGCTGCCTCCAGCGCCTTGTATTCGATCGAATTCTTGTCCGGGCGCACCAGCAGCGCCATCACCTTGCCATCGAACGCCGGCGGCAGCTGCCCGGCCTTCAGTTCGGTCTCGTATTCGGCCTGCACCAGGGCCTGCTGGCGCCGTCGTTCCAGCGCAGCCAGCGCCGCCTTGAGCTGCTCTTCCGGTGCGCGCTGATAGCGGCCGCGTCCCTTGCGCCGGAAATACACCGGCGAACCGTGCAGGCGCAGGGCCAGCGCGGCGTGCTGGACCGCGCCCGGCGTGCCGAAATAATCGGCCGCCAGGCTACCCACGTCGAACTCGGCCTCGTCCGCGACTTCCCAGAGAAAGTCGAGATCGATCTCGCCGGACTGCTGCTCGGCCAGGCGCATCAACTCGGCGGGCTCGGGCGCGGCGAATTCGACCAGGACGTCGCGCCCCTTCACCTTGGCGCGCCGGCCGCCCGGCAGTTCGACCTGCAGCGCCTCGCCCTGCTTGGACAGGACGCTGCCCGCCTTGAAATTGCCGGATTCTTCGAAAAAAACGTTCACGCTGGATCTCTTGCTTGCGCTCTTGTGACAGGGTTTTCCGACGCGCCGGCAGGCACGCCGTGCATCGTCCAGGCCGCTTCAGGCAGCGACCGCGGGTGGCACCGGCGCCGGTCCCAGACAGAAGTCCAGGACGCGGTCGACATAGGGCTCGAAATGACTGATGCCGTGGTCGCTGCCCTCGATCAAAGTGGTGGCCACGCCACGGTACCTGTCGAGCATGCTGCGATAGTCGAGCACTTCGTCGCCGGTGGCCGCGATCAGGTAATAACGCTCGGGATGCGAGATGCACGGCACTTCGAGTTCGCGGAGCTGGTCGAGATGCACCGGTTCGACCACCACGGAGCCGCCGCCGTGCCACAGTGGCTGCTCGCCGAGATATCGCTCGAGGTCGTTGACGGGGACGATCGCCGGATTGAGCAGCATCGCACGGTAGCCATGGCGTTCGGCGAGCCATGTTGCATAGTAGCCGCCCAGCGAACTGCCGATCAGGGCCACCTCGGACGGCGCGACGTGCGCGGTCATCGCCTCGACCATCGCGATGGCCTCTGCCGGTGCAACGGGCAGTTGCGGACAGTGCCACGCCTCGGCAAGCCCTCGTCGCGCCAGCGCGGCAGCCAGCACGGTCGCCTTGTACGAGCGCGGCGAGGACCGGAAACCGTGCAGGTACACGATCACGGTGCGCCCCGGTCGGCGCGTCCGTCACGCTCGTTACCCAGCGCAGCGAGCAGCCGGCCGTGGATGCCACCGAAGCCACCGTTGCTCATCACCAGGACATGGTCGCCAGGGCGAGCGGCATGCCGCACCGCGGCCACCACCTCGTCGATGTCGTGCAGGGCCACCGCCTGCGCGCCGAGCGGCGCAAGCGCTTCGGCCAGGTCCCAGCCCAGCGCGTCGCGCCCGTCGCGCGCGCCATATCCGAACACCAGATCGGCGCCGCGCAGGCTGTCGGCCAGCCGGCTCTTCATCACGCCCAGCTTCATCGTGTTCGAGCGCGGTTCGAGCACGGCGAGAATCCGTGCGTCGCCGCCGATGCGCCGGCGCAGGCCGGCGATGGTGGTCTCGATCGCGCTTGGATGATGCGCGAAATCGTCGTACACGCTGATCCCATCGACGCTGCCGCGCAACTCCATGCGGCGTCGCACGCCCTTGAAACGCGCCAGCGAGGCCGCCGCTTGGGCAGGCGGCACGCCGACGTGCCGGGCCGCCGCGATCGCGGCCAGCGCATTGGCGACATTGTGGCGGCCCTGCAGCGACCACGCGACTTCGCCGCGCGCCTCGGCGCGCCACAGCACCTCGAAGCGGTCGTCGATCTCGCCGCCGTCCGGCGCCCGCGCTTGCCACCCGCCGGCCACGCCGAAGCGCTCCACCTCGCTCCAGCAGCCGCGCGCCAACACGGCCTCGAGGGCCGGCTCGGCACCGTTGCTGACAATGCGGCCGGTCCCCGGTACGGTGCGCACGAGATGATGGAACTGCGTCTGGATCGCCGCAAGGTCGGCAAAGATGTCCGCGTGATCGAACTCGAGGTTGTTCAGGATCAGCGTGCGCGGCCGGTAATGGACGAATTTCGAGCGTTTGTCGAAGAACGCGGTGTCGTATTCGTCCGCCTCGACCACGAAGAAGCGGCTCTCGGTCAGCCGGGCCGAGATGCCGAAGTCCTGCGGCACCCCGCCGATCAGGAAGCCGGGCGCCAGTCCCGCTTCGTCGAGCAGGAAGGCCAGCAGCGATGCCGTCGTGGTCTTGCCATGCGTGCCAGCCACCGCCAGCACCCACCGATCGTGCAGGATATGGTCGGCCAGCCACTGCGGCCCGGAGGTATACGCCAACCCCTGATCGAGGATCGCCTCCATCAACGGGTTGCCGCGCGACACCACGTTGCCGATCACGAAAAGGTCCGGCGCAAGCGCGGTCTGCTCGGCGCCGAAGCCATCGATCAATTCGATGCCCTGGCGCTCGAGTTGCGTGCTCATCGGCGGATAGACAGCCGCGTCGCAGCCTGTGACCCGATGGCCGGCCTGCCGGGCCAGCACGGCCAGACCGCCCATGAACGTGCCGCAGATGCCGAGGATGTGTATATGCATGGAGGAGCGAAGCGACGAACGAGAATCAGGCTGCGTGCAAAGCGCGCGATGCGCCGCGTGGTCGCGGCCGTGCGCGCATTGTAACCGACGCGCCTGCGGCGCCACGCGCGCGGGAAGCCTCGGCGAGTCGGGGTATGATCGGGACATGACGCCGAAACCCAGTTCCGATCCGCATCGCCTGCGCGACGAGATTGCCCAGGCCGCCGCTCGCCTGATCGCCGAGGAAGGTCTCGACTTCGCCACCGCGAAACGCAAGGGTGCGAGACAGATCGTCGGCGAAGGCCGCATTGGCGGCGATTGGATGCCCGACAACGAGCACGTCGAGGACGCTGTCCGCGAATACCAGTCACTCTTCCAGTCCGACACCCAACCGCAGGCGCTCGCCGCGCTACGGCAGGTGGCCGTCGCCTGGATGCGCAAGCTGGATGCCTTCGATCCCTATGTGACGGGCGGTGTGCTGAACGGCATTGCCGGCAGCCATTCGGACATCCACCTGCAGCTGTTTTGCGACAGCAGCAAGGATGTCGCGATCTTCCTGCTCAACGAAGGCATCGACTATCAGGTCTCCGAGACCGCGCACTTCAACGGACGCGGCGACGTCGAAACCTTCAGCTTCATCGTTCGAGCCCCGGCGCCGCTCGGCCGCGCGCCGATCCACCTCTCCCTATATGACCCTCGCGACCTGCGCGGCGCGCTGAAGGCGGACGAACGTGGCAAAAGCTTGCGGGCCAATCTGAAAGGCCTGACTGATCGGATGGACGAAGAGCAGAAATGAACGAGGGAAATGTAGCGGTGGCGCTGCCTCGGCGCTGGCTGTGCGTTGCGGCGTCGCTGCGCGACATGCTGAGGCGGGCGGTCCGGCGTACCTGGGTGCCGATGTTTGTCGCGCTCATGTGCATTGGGCTGCAAGCCAACCCAGCCAATGCGGCAGGCAGTACCGCCGCGCTTTACGAGACGACACTGAAAGACACGAGCGGCAAGCCATTCGATTTGTCTCGTCTGCGCGGCAAAACGACCGTCGTGAATTTCTGGGCATCGTGGTGCGGGCCCTGCGTCAGGGAAATGCCGGAGCTCGCCGTGCTGAACGACCGCTATGCCGGGAAAAAAGTCGCGTTTGTTGGGATCGCCGCGGATTCCGATGCCAACGTGAAGCGTTTTCTCGGCAACGTGCGCGTCGACTATTTGATTCTAAACGCCGGCTTCGAGGGTGTCGAGTTATCGACGAAATTGGGGAATACGGTTCACGGCCTGCCATTTACCGTCGTGATAGACGAAGATGGGCAGATTTCCTATACAAAACTTGGCGCAATTTCCTCGCCGGAACTCGCGAAGGCACTCGATTCCTCGATCGCGCGCAGAAAAGACGCCAGAAGATGACGGTTTTTGGCATTTTGCTAGACAATCGCCATGACGCGGCGGTAAAGTCGCGCAACTTCGTCAGCGCCCGCATTCATGCCGCACCGCTTACTGGTCATCCATGGGCCCAACCTGAATCTGCTCGGTAGGCGCGAGCCGCAGGTCTATGGGCACACCACGCTCGCTGATATCGACGCGCGACTGCAGACGCTTGCTCACACGCAGGGCGTCGCGCTGTCCACGTTTCAGAGCAACCACGAAGGCGCATTGGTTGATCGAATCCAGCAAGCGGCCGACGAGGGGGTCGGGTTCATCATTATCAATCCGGCCGCCTACACCCATACCAGCGTCGCGATGGTCGACGCGCTGAGTGGTGTCGCCATCCCGTTCGTCGAGGTCCATCTGTCGAACGTGCATGGCCGGGAATCGTTTCGCCAGCATTCGTACTTTTCGGCGAAGGCACGCGCGGTGCTCGCAGGCTTTGGCGCCCGCGGCTATGAATTCGCCTTGCAATACGCGATCGAGCAGCTTGCCGCCGCCTGAGCGGCCATCGGCCGTCGCGCCAGCCACGACGACTTGCATCAAAGACTTTGGGAGCGTCCTATGGACCTGAGAAAACTGAAAACGTTGATCGACCTGGTTGCCGAATCGGGCATCTCGGAACTGGAAGTCACTGAAGGCGATGGCCGCGTGCGCATCGTCAAGAACGTCGCGCCGTCGGCTGCGCCGGTCGCCGCGCCGGCCGCGCAGCCAGTGGTGGCGGCCGCACCGGCACCCGCCGCCGCGCCGGAAGCCGCCGCCGCCGCGCCGTCGGGCCACGCCGTGACGTCGCCGATGGTCGGAACCTTCTACCGCGCACCGTCGCCGGGCGCCGATGCCTTCGTCCAGGTGGGCGATACGGTCAAGGAAGGCCAGACACTGTGCATCATCGAAGCGATGAAGCTGCTCAACGAGATCGAATCGGACAAGGCAGGCGTCGTGAAGGAGATCCTGATCGAGAACGGCCAGGCTGTCGAATACGGCCAGCCGCTGTTCGTGATCGGCTGATAGCGTGCCGCGCAGGCGCGGCTGGCGGCGCGACGCGAACAGCCTCGCGCGCCGGTCCCTGCTCCCCAGACGCTGAGCCGGCGGCCATGCCCGGACCGGTGCGGTGTCCTACCGCCTTTTTCTGAAGCCATGTTTGAAAAAATCCTGATTGCCAATCGCGGCGAGATCGCCCTGCGCATCCAGCGCGCATGCCGCGAGCTCGGCGTGAAAACCGTCGTCGTGTACTCCGAGGCGGACAAGGAAGCGAAATACGTTCGCCTGGCCGACGAAGCGGTCTGCATCGGCCCGGCGCCGTCGAACCTCAGCTACCTGAACATGCCCGCGCTGATCAGCGCGGCCGAGGTCACCGACGCGGAAGCCATCCACCCGGGCTACGGCTTCCTGTCGGAGAATGCGGACTTCTGCGAGCGCGTCGAACGCTCCGGCTTCACCTTCATCGGCCCGCGGGCGGAGACGATCCGCATGATGGGCGACAAGGTCACCGCCAAGCAGACCATGATCAAGACGGGCGTGCCCTGCGTGCCCGGTTCCGACGGCGCCCTGCCCGACGACCCGAAGGAGATCGTCAAGATCGCCCGTCAGGTCGGCTACCCGGTCATCATCAAGGCGGCCGGCGGCGGCGGTGGCCGCGGCATGCGGGTGGTCCACACGGAAGCCGCGCTGATCAACGCGGTGAACATGACCCGCGAGGAAGCCGGCCGCGCGTTCGGCAACCCGCAGGTCTACATGGAGAAGTTCCTCGAGAACCCGCGCCATATCGAGATCCAGGTGCTTGCCGACTCGTTCCGCAACGCGGTGTGGCTCGGTGAACGCGACTGCTCGATGCAGCGTCGGCACCAGAAGGTGATCGAGGAAGCGCCGGCGCCGAACATCGCACGACGCCTGCTCGACCGGATCGGCGACCGCTGCGCCGACGCCTGCAAGAAGATGGGCTATGTCGGCGCGGGCACGTTCGAATTCCTGTACGAGAACAACGAGTTCTATTTCATCGAAATGAACACGCGCGTGCAGGTCGAGCACCCGGTCTCGGAACTGATCACTGGCGTGGACATCGTCAAGGAACAGATCCGCATCGCCGCGGGCGAGCGCCTCGCATTCAAGCAGCGCGACATCCAGCTGCGCGGTCATGCGATCGAGTGCCGCATCAATGCGGAAGATCCGTTCAAGTTCGTCCCATCGCCCGGCCGCATCACGTCGTGGCATCCGCCCGGCGGCCCTGGCGTACGCGTCGATTCGCACGTGTACGACGGCTATTTCGTGCCGCCGCACTACGATTCGATGATCGGCAAGGTCATCACGCACGGCCCGGACCGCGACACGGCGATCCGCCGGATGCGCAACGCGTTGGCGGAGATGGTGGTCGAAGGCATCAAGACCAACATTCCGCTGCACCGCGAACTGATGGTCGACGGCAACTTCGTCGAAGGCGGCACCAGCATCCACTACCTGGAAGAACGACTCGCCGAAAAGGCCCAGACCAAGGCTGGCGCGACGAACGGGAGCTGAACATGTCGGCCGATCAGGTATCCGGCGCCGCGCCGGCGCTGCATTTCAACGAACTCGTCGCGCTGGTCTCGCGCGACGAGGGCGAAGCGCTGTCCGACGCGCTGCTGGACGCCGGTGCACTGTCGGTCTCGGTCGAGGACGCCGACGCCGACACGCCGGACGAGCAGCCGATGTTCGGCGAGCCGGGCCTGACCCCCGAGCGAACGGCGTGGCGCCACTCGCGCGTCATCGCGCTGTTTGCCGGCGACGCGGATCCGCTCGCCACGCTGGACGAGGCCTGCGCGGCCAACGGCCTGGTGGTGCCCGAATCGCGTGAAATCCGGCAAGTGGCCGATCAGGACTGGGTACGGCTGACGCAGTCGCAATTCGATCCGATCCGGATCGGCGAACGCATCTGGGTCGTACCGTCGTGGCACGACGCGCCCGAGTCCGATGCGCTGGTGCTGGAGCTCGATCCTGGCCTGGCATTCGGCACCGGCAGCCACCCGACCACGCGGCTGTGCATGGAATGGCTTGAGCAGACCGTGCAAGCAGGCGTCGACGTGCTGGACTACGGCTGTGGCTCGGGCATTCTCGCGATCCTTGCCGCGCGCTGCGGCGCCGGCGAAGTGGTCGGCATCGACATCGACCCGCAGGCCGTCCAGGCGGCGCGGGACAATGCGTCGCGCAACCGTGTCGACGCGCATTTTGGCCTGCCGGAAGCTTGTCCGGACCGGACCTATCCGATCGTCGTCGCCAACATCCTGTCGAACCCGCTCAAGGTCCTTGCCGCGATGCTGTGCGCCCGCGTTGCACCGGGTGGGCGGATCGCGCTGTCAGGCGTGCTGGCGCGTCAGGCCGAAGAAGTGGCGGCCGCCTACGCACCGTTCATCGCGCTGAGCGTCTGGCGCGAGCACGAGGGGTGGGTGTGCCTGAGCGGCGTCAAAGCGGACGAGCGGCAGGCCTGACCGGCTCGGTCGGCGGCCGGTTGCCGGTTACCGACCGGCCCGCCGACGGAACCGGCGCGGAACCGGCGCGGAATCGGCTGGCGCACGGCGGCGGCTGTTTTTTGGGACAATGCTTGGCAATCCTCCCCTCTCGAAACAGGAGCGTTGCATGAGTCAGGTCACCCTCGCAGGCAATCCGGTCAACGTCGACGGCACCTTCCCCGCCGTGGGCACGCAAGCGCCCGCGTTCACGCTGACTGGCGCCAAGCTCAACGACGTGCGGCTCGACGACTTCGCGGGCAAGCGCAAGGTGCTCAACATCGTACCGAGCCTCGACACGCCGACCTGCGCCACGTCCACCCGCAAGTTCAATCAATCGGCCGCCACCCGCGACAACGTCGCCGTGCTCGTGATTTCGGGCGACCTGCCGTTCGCCGCCTCGCGTTTCTGCACGACCGAAGGTCTGGAGAATGTCGTAACGCTGTCGACCTTCCGCAGCGCCGGCTTTGCGCGCGACTATGGCGTTGCGCTCAGCGACGGGCCGCTCGCCGGTCTCACCGCGCGCGCAGTGGTCGTGCTCGACGAAAACGATCAGGTCGTGCACAGTCAGCTGGTTGGCGAAATCAAGAACGAGCCCGATTACGACGCGGCACTCGCGGCGCTCGGCTGAGTCGCGGCGACGCGTGCATGGCAGGGCACACGCCGGCTCGATTTCTAAAGCGCCTTCTGAGAGGCGCTGTCTTCAAGGCGCCTGCCGCCACTTCGTTCATCCGCCGACGCGCGCGACGCGTCGCACCTCGACAGGACACTCACCTTGGCTGCGCTGATCTGCGGTTCCCTCGCCTACGACTCTCTCTCCCTTTTCGAGGGACGTTTCCGGGATCACATCCTCCCGGACCAGATGCACATTCTCAACGTCAGCTTCCTGGTGCCCACCATGCGCCGCGAGTTCGGTGGCTGCGCGGGCAACATCGCCTACGGCCTGAACCTGCTCGGCGGCGATGCCCGCATCATGGCCACGGTGGGCGAGACCGATGCCAAAGCGTATCTCGACCATCTCGACAGTCTGGGGCTACGCCGCGATCATGTACGGGTGATCCCGGGCCAGAACACCGCGCAGGCGTCGGTGATGAGCGATCTGGAGAACAATCAGATCACCTCCTTCCATCCGGGCGCGATGATGTTCTCCCACCAGAACCGGATCGCCGACGTCGCGCGTGAAGACATCCGCATCGCGATCGTCGCGCCGGACGGGCCCGACGGCATGCGCAGCCACTGTGCCGGCCTCGCCGAGGCGGGCATACCGTTTATCTTCGACCCGGGCCAGGGCCTGCCACTGTTCGATGGCGCCACGCTGCGCACGATGATCGAGCAGAGCACCTACCTGACGGTCAACGATTACGAGTCGAAGCTGCTGGCCGACAAAACCGGGCTGAGCGAGCGCGAGATTGCCGAACGCGTGCAGGCGCTGGTCGTGACACGCGGTGCGGAGGGCTCGCAGATCCACCACCGTGGCGAGGTCATCGACATTCCCGCGGTGAAGCCGGCTGGCGTGGTCGACCCGACCGGCTGCGGCGATGCATTCCGTGGCGGACTGTTGTACGGCATCGAGCAGGGCTTCGACTGGCCGACGTCGGGGCGGCTCGCCAGCCTGATGGGCGCGCTGAAGATCGCGCAGAAAGGCCCCCAGACCTATCACGCCACGCCGGCGGAAGTGGCCGAAGCGTTCGAACAGGCATTCGGCTATCGTTACTGATTATGACGGCGAGCGTGTAAGGGGTATCCGCTTGGCGGGAAACACTTTGGCCCTTAGCGCCTTTTTGTTATAACCCTATATATCGCACATCGCCGTGTGTTCCGTCCGGCGAACCCGCTTCGAGCCGCGTTCGCGAGACCGGATAATGGAAGGAGAGGAATGATGATGAAAGGGATTCGTGTCACCGCGGTGGCTTCGCTCACCGCGACATTGCTGATCATGCAGGGCTGTTCCACCATGGGTGGCTCGCCCGACGTCTACACCGTGTCCCAGGCGCAGCGCGAACAAACGGTGCGCATGGCAACAGTCGAAAGCGTGCGCGCGGTGCGTATCGACACGTCGAACGGCGGCACGAGCGCGCTCGGCGCGATCGGCGGCGGCGCGATCGGCGCGGTCGCCGGCAGCGCGATCGGCGGCGGCCGTGGCTCGTTGCTGACGGGCATCGTCGGCGGCATTGCCGGCGCACTGGCCGGCAACGCGGTCGAGCGCGGCATGGAGACCAGCAACGGGCTGGAAATCACCGTGCGCCTCGACAACGGCGAAGTGCGTGCGATTTCGCAGGCCGCCGGCGGTGAAGTGTTCCAGGCGGGCGAACGTGTCCGACTGCTGTCGAGTGGTGGCATCACGCGTGTGACCCACTGACGCGCGCTCGACACGGCAAACAAAAACGGTCGCCTCGGCGACCGTTTTTGTTTCCAGATCCGGGCAGCCGTCGCGATGACCGGCCGCCAAGCCGACTCAGGGCTTGGTCGTCGGGAACGGCCAGGCGGCGGTCGGGTTCAACGAAGTCTTGATCTTCGTCTCGGCGGCCGGCGCCGACGTCGACTCCTTCACATCGGCCGTCGCCGCTGGCGCTGCCGGCGCCGCATCGGCAGCGGGCGCATCGTTCGCCGCGCTGGTGCGGGTGGTGGCGCGCTTGCTGGGTGCCTTGCGGGTCGGCGCAGCGGCGGACTTCTCTGTCGGACGCGCTGCGTCGGCAGCCGTATCCGCACCGCGCGCGGTCTTGCTGGTCGTCGACTTGGCCGACTTCGCCGGCGCGGTGGCGGACGCGCCCGTGTCGGTCGACTTCAACGCAGTCTTGGCGGACGCCGTCGCGTTCTTGCTGGCAGGCGCCTCGCTGGCCGGTGCCGCTTTCTTCGCCGGTACGGCCTTCTTGGCCGGCGCCGCCTTCTTCGCGGGCACCGCCTTCTTGGCAGCCGGTGCCTTCTTCGCGGGCGCGGCCTTCTTGGCAGCCGCCTTCTTCGCCGGCGCGGCCTGCTTTGTGGCTTGCTTCGTGGCTTGCGTTGCCGAGCTTGTCGTGGCCTTCTTCGCCGACACGCCGGTGCGCGCTGACGTCGTGTTTGCGGTCTTCCGCGCCGACGCGGTCTTGCCCGCGGCGCTGGCGCTCTTGGCGCCGGCGCGCGTTGCCGTCGTCTTCGACGTGGCCTTCGTGCCGACAGCCGTCTTGCCGGCCGGCTTCGCGGTAGCCTTGGTGGTCGACTTCGCCGTGCTCTTGGCGCCGGTCTTGGCGCCGGTCTTGGCGCCGGTCTTGGTGGCGCTGGTCGTGGCCGCACGCTTGCTGGCGGCCGTGGCGGTCTTGCTCGCGCCTGCCGTCTTGGCGGCGCCGGTCGCGCGGCTTGCGCTGCGGCTGCTGCCCGCGTCGGTGGTCTTCTTTGCGGCGCGGCTGGTCGTGGCACGCTTGGCGGCAGCCGTCTTCGCGGCAGCGCGCTGGCTACCGCTGGCAGCCGTTCCAGCGTTCTTGTTGGCAGCCTGTTTCGCTGCGCCGGTCCGGCCTGCGGCGGCGGTCGCGCGCGTGGTCGTCTTGGTTGCGCCGTTGGTAGCGCTCTTGCCGGTGGTCTTGCTGGCGCTCTTGGTGGCGGTCGTCGTGGTGCTCTTCGTGGCGCTCCGGGCCGTGCCGGTCGTCTTGCCGGCCGCGGCGGTCTTGCGCGCGCTTGCCGGCGCGGCCGCCTTCGTGGCGGTCTTGCTGGTGGTGGGACGGGCCTTCTTTTCTGCCGGCTTCGCAGCAGCCGTTTTGGTCGCGGCTTTCTTGGCGGTTGCCATCTTGTTCTCCTTCAGTTGTCGGATGAGGACGGTCGGATCGGGCGAGAAACACTGTGCTGCGTGCACCGGGCGTTCACCCGGCCGTGCGTCCGGCACCGCCACGCCGCGCAGTCGCGGACGGGGCTGACAGCTTTGGTGTCGGGGAAACGAGCAACGCACCGGACCACGCATGGCACCGGTGCGTTGCTCGAATTCGTGTGTCGATCGCTCTCGATGCCGCCAGGCACCGCGCGTGCGCGGCTCCGGCGAGACGATGCGGGACCGAAATACGCGGCATCTCGAACGGGGCGCGCGCGCCGCGCCGCAGGCGCGGCATCGCGCCGGCGCCGTGCTTCGTCGAGAGCGGCATTGCAGCCGCGAGATGCATCGTGCATTGCCGGGTGGCTATCACAGTCGGGCAGTTGGTCGATTGACGGCATGCGCCATCCTTATCCGAGACCCAAAAGCAAGTGTTATTCCCAGTTGAGTGCGCCGCCGGTCTGGTATTCGATGACACGCGTCTCGAAGAAGTTGCGCTCCTTCTTCAAGTCGATCATCTCGCTCATCCACGGGAACGGATTCTCTTCATTCGGGAACAGCGTCTCGAGACCGATCTGCTGGCAACGGCGATTGCAGATGAAACGCAGATAGCTCTTGAACATCGACGCGTTCAGACCCAGCACGCCGCGCGGCATCGTGTCTTCCGCATAGCGGTATTCGAGATCGACGGCCTTCTTGAACAGCTCGCGAATCTCCTCGCGGAACGCCGGCGTCCACAGTTGCGGTTCCTCGAGCTTGATCTGGTTGATCAAGTCGATACCGAAATTGCAGTGCATCGACTCGTCGCGCAGGATGTACTGGTACTGCTCGGCGGCACCCGTCATCTTGTTCTGACGACCCAGGGCAAGGATCTGCGTAAAACCTACATAGAAGAACAAACCTTCCATCACGCAGGCGAAGACGATCAGCGACTTCAACAGTTGCTGATCGGTCTCCAGCGTGCCGGTCTGGAATCCCGGATCGGTCAGCGTGTCGATGAACGGGATCAGGAACTGATCCTTCGCACGAATCGAATCGATCTCGTTGTACGCGTTGAAGATCTCGCTCTCGTCCAGACCGAGCGACTCCACGATGTACTGGTAGGCGTGCGTATGGATCGCTTCCTCGAACGCCTGGCGCAGCAGGAACTGCCGGCATTCCGGCGCCGTGATGTGGCGGTAGGTGCCCAGCACGATGTTGTTCGCGGCCAGGGAATCGGCGGTGGTGAAGAAGCCGAGATTGCGGCGCACGATGCGGCGCTCGTCCTCGGTCAGACCATTCGGGTCCTTCCACAGCGCGATATCGCGCGACATGTTGATTTCCTGCGGCATCCAGTGGTTCGCGCAGCCGGCCAGATACTTCTCCCAGGCCCACTTGTACTTGAACGGCACCAGCTGGTTGACGTCGGTCTTGCCGTTGATGATGCGCTTGTCGGCGACGTTCACGCGGCCTTCGCTGGCGGCGCCGTGCGCGCCGGCGGGCGGCATCGCGATATCGTTCGCGAAGACCTGGCGGGGGCTCATGTCGCGCGCGGGCGCAGCGGCGCCGGCAGCGTTCGATGCGGATCGCGCGGCGGCGCTTTCTTCATCCCAGTTGAGCATGTGTGTTCACCATCAAATTAGTTCGGGTTGTACCACTTTTTGTCAGGCCGCAAAAGAGCGGTTCAGGCAAAAAGCAGCGTTCTGCGACGTATTGTCGGCGGCAGCGGCGGCATGGGCCCGGCGCAGAAGCCACGGACCGGCGAGCCCGCCCTTGCACGCATTCGCGTCCGCCATTCCGGCCCACTTACCGGCCCACCTGCCGGCGCATTCGCCGGCGCGCATCGCGTCCAAGATCGACGCGGCATGGATCGCATCGGCAACGTCCGCGGCGGCGCGAGCAGGGGCGGCACGTTGCTCGTGCCGGCGTGACCGTTGACGTCGCGCGGTCACTGTCTGGCGGTCGCGGCGCGCGCTGCGTGCCGCGACCGTCGGCGTCGGCACGCCGTGTGGCGTGCCGGCACCTGTCTTACTGGCAGGCTTCGCATTCCTCGAAGCCGGGGTCGCCCGGCCGCATCATGCACACCGGACCGGACGCCTCGACGGCATCCGCGGCGACTGCCGGCGCGGCGGCCACCGACGACGACGCATCGCCGGTCGGCACCGCGTTCAGTGCGCCGTGCGCGACCGTCGATTTCTCGACGTGCGTGGCGGCCATCGTGCGCAGGTAGTACGTGGTCTTCAGGCCGCGCAGCCAGGCGAACTTGTAGACCTCGTCGAGCTTCTTGCCCGACGCGCCCGCCATGTAGATGTTCAGCGACTGCGACTGGTCGATCCACTTCTGGCGACGCGACGCCGCCTCGACCAGCCACTTCGCGTCGATCTCGAAGGCGGTCGCATACAGGGCGCGCAGATCGGACGGAATGCGGTCGATGCGCGACACCGTGCCGTCGAAATACTTCAGGTCCGAGATCATCACCTCGTCCCACATGCCGCGCGCCTTCAGGTCACGCACCAGATGTTCGTTGACCACGGTGAATTCGCCCGACAGGTTCGACTTCACGAACAGGTTCTGGAACGTCGGCTCGATACAGGCGGACACGCCGATGATGTTCGAGATGGTGGCCGTCGGTGCGATCGCCACGCAGTTCGAATTGCGCATGCCGTGCTCCGCGATACGCTCGCGCAGCGCGCTCCAGTCCATTGCCGACGAGCGGTCGACTTCCAGATAGCCGCCACGCGCCTGCGCCAGCAGGTCGATCGAATCCTGCGGCAGGATGCCCCGGTCCCACAGCGAACCGCGGTAGCTCGCATAGCGGCCGCGCTCCTCGGCGAGTTCCGTCGACGCGTAGTACGCGTAGTAGCAGACGGCTTCCATCGAGCGGTCCGCGAACGCGACCGCCTCGTCGGACGCGTACGGGACGCGCAGCGTGTGCAGGCAGTCCTGGAAGCCCATGATGCCGAGGCCGACCGGACGATGCCTCAGGTTCGAGTTACGCGCCTTGTTGACCGCGTAGTAGTTGATGTCGACCACGTTGTCGAGCATCCGCATCGCGGTGCGCACCGTGCGCTCCAGCTTCGCGTGGTCGAGTTCGTAACCGCCGTCGACCGCCTTCAGGTGGGCGACGAGGTTGACCGAGCCGAGGTTGCAGACGGCGATCTCGGACTCGCTGGTGTTCAGCGTGATTTCCGTGCACAGGTTCGACGAATGCACGACACCGGCGTGCTGCTGCGGCGAGCGCACGTTGCACGGATCCTTGAACGTGATCCACGGGTGGCCGGTCTCGAACAGCATGCCGAGCATCTTGCGCCACAGTTGCAGGGCCGGGATCTTGCGGAACAGCTTGATCTCGCCGCGCGCGACGCGCGCTTCGTAGCCAAGGTAAGCGGCCTCGAATTCGCTGCCGAACTTGTCGTGCAGATCCGGGCAGGTCGAGGGCGAGAACAGGGTCCACTCGCCGGCTTCCATGACCCGCTTCATGAACAGGTCGGGCACCCAGTTGGCCGTGTTCATGTCGTGCGTGCGGCGACGGTCGTCGCCGGTGTTCTTGCGCAGCTCCAGGAACTCCTCGATGTCGAGGTGCCACGTTTCGAGATAGGCGCACACCGCGCCCTTGCGCTTGCCGCCCTGGTTGACCGCCACGGCGGTGTCGTTGACCACTTTCAGGAACGGCACCACGCCCTGCGACTTGCCGTTGGTGCCCTTGATGTGCGAGCCCAGTGCGCGCACGCGGGTCCAGTCGTTGCCCAGGCCGCCGGCGAACTTCGACAGCAGCGCATTGTCCTTCAGCGCCTCGTAGATGCCGTCGAGGTCGTCCGACACGGTGGTCAGATAGCACGACGACAGCTGCGAGCGACGCGTACCCGAGTTGAACAGCGTCGGCGTCGAGCTCATGAAGTCGAAGCGCGACAGCACATTGTAGAACTCGATCGCCCGCGTCTCGCGGTCGACTTCCTGCAGCGCGAGGCCCATCGCGACGCGCATGAAGAACGCCTGCGGCAGTTCGATGCGGACCTGATCGACGTGCAGGAAGTAGCGGTCGTACAGGGTTTGCAGACCGAGATAGCCGAACTGCAGGTCGCGGCTCGCGTCGAGCGCGGCCGCCAGACGCGGCAGGTCGAATTGCAGCAGGCGCTCGTCGAGCAGTTCGGCGTCGACGCCACGCTTCAGGAATTGCGGGAAATAGTCGAGGTAACGCTCGCCCATCGACTCCTGCTTCACTTCCTCGCCCAGCACTTCGTGGCGGATCGTGTGCAGCAGCAGCCGTGCGGTGACCTGGGAATAGGCCGGATCGCGTTCGATGCGGGTCCGCGAAGCCAGGATGGCCGACTCGTAGACCTGCGCCATCGGCACGCCGTCGTACAGGTTCTTCAGCGTTTCCTTGAGGATCGGCTCGGCCGACACCGCTTCGCCAAGATCCGCACACGCGGACTCGATTACGTGCGTGAGCGCGGCCATGTCGAGCGGCCGGGTCACGCCGCCGTCGACCACGTTCAGCGTCGGCCCCTGGGTGGCCGGCGCCGGTTGGTTGGCACGCTCCTGCGCCCGCTTTTCACGGTAGAGCACGTAGGCCCGCGCGACGTTGTGCTCGCCGGCGCGCATCAGCGCCAGTTCGACCTGATCCTGGATGTCTTCGATATGGAAGGTGCCGCCATTCGGCCGGCTGCGCAGCAGCGCCCGGACTACGCTCTGGGTCAGTTGGTCGACCAGCTCGCGCACACGCGCGGAAGCTGCGCCCTGACCACCGTTGACAGCGAGAAAGGCCTTGGTGACCGCGATGGCGATCTTGGCAGGCTCGAACGACACCACCGATCCGTTGCGGCGGATCACCTTGTGCTGCGGGTACGACGCCGCGGCCGGCGCCTCGTCCGCCGCGCCGCTGCCGGGCAGGCCTGCGCGCGCGCCTTCGGAACGCGATGTCGTCACATTCTCGGTCGTTTGCATAGTGAAGAACTCCTGAAGTCAATGCGATCGACGACCGGGCTCGGTCGTCGGATGGCTACTGCTGAATACGTCTCGGGCCTGCTCGGAATGGTGCGGTGAAGCACCAATCAGCGATACGGCGGAGCGCTTGCGTCGCAGGCTCGTCCGCTGTCACGGACAAGCCGAAAGATGGTGCGAAAAACGCGTCACAAGTGCTTGATACAGCGCTAGAAACTATTTGGCTGCTCAATGATTGAGCACAACATCTTGTGGGGAAGCGCCTCTCAAGCACAAAGTATAGCGCCTATTGCGTCGGGCGCCACCACTTTTGCACGGCTCTGGAAAGAGGCATTCGGCGCTGCTGTGTCGCCGCCACATAGGGAGCCGGCCGGCTTGACGGCACCGACGTTTTCAAGTGTGCGAGGGGGGCCGCTGGCCGAGCGGAACGCGGCGCGCGTTGCGTCAGACAGGACCGGCGGGGGTCGGCTGGAAGGGGAAGAAAGCCGGCGGCAACGCCAGTGCATCGCGCAGACGCTGCCAATCGAAACAGGGACCGGGGTCGGTCTTGCGTCCCGGCGCAATGTCGCTGTGGCCGGCCAAGGCGTCGATCGGATGGCAGGCGAGCAAGCGCTTGCACAGCCCCGCCAGCGCCGCATACTGCGCGTCAGTGAACGGCAGCTCGTCGGTGCCTTCGAGTTCGATCCCGATCGAGAAGTCGTTGCAGCGCTCCCGTCCCTCGAATGACGAGACGCCGGCATGCCAGGCACGCTGCTCGGTCGGCACGAACTGCGTCACGTCACCGCTGCGAGCAATCAGGAAGTGCGCGGAGACGCGCACGCCGGCGATCGCCGGATAGAACGGGTCCGCCTGCGGATCGAGCGTATTCGTGAACAACCGGGCCACGTCGCCGGTGCCGAACCGCCCCGGCGGCAAGCTGATGTTATGGATCACGAGCAGGCTGGCGACCGCACCGGCCGGCCGCGCATCGGCATTCGGCGAGACGACGTGCGCGATACCCGTCAGCCAACCGGACCGCAGGTCGGCGGCCTCGACTGCCGTCGCGGCTGCCACGGCGTCGGGCGCCGCCGCGCCGGACGACGCCACGTCCGCCGCCGCAGCGGCGGTTGCAGCGGCACTCGCATCGGAAGCGGCACCGGAAGTGGCACCGGACGTTGCACCGCTTGCCGCCGCGGCCGACGCCACGCAGGCGTCCGGCACGGCCCCGGGCTGCACGGTCATCGCTGCGCGCTGCGCTGCCGTTGCAGGAACCGGTCCGCATGCTCGCCGCAGCAGAACGACCGCCCGGCCGCACTGACACTCTGGCTCGCCGGCGAGAACGTTCCGCATTCGGCACAGGCCACCATCGGCTCGCTCAGCCGGCGCCCGGCGCCGCCGGACGCAGCGGTCCGCGTGGCCTGGACCGCTGCGAGCGCGCGCTGCCAGCGCTTCCATAGCCATACGGCGGCGAAGATCAGGACCAGGAGAAGAAGCAGGCGCGGCATGATGGCTATCGGATGATCGGCTGCGAAGGAAGCGTCGGCACTTCAGGCGGTGTAAACGAGCGAATCAAGGAAACGGGCGCGACTCACGCGTGCTCCGGCGCGAACGGGGACGATCATCGTCGCGCATGCATGTGACGCGCATCGGTGCGCGGCTGTGCCGCAGGCGCGTCAGACAACCGGCCGGTGGAGCAGTACCTCGAGGACGAAGCGGCTGCCGACGTAGGCCAGCAGCAACGCAACGAACGATGCCAGAACCCAGCGCAGCGCCGCCCTGCCCCGCCAGCCACGGAGTCGCCGTCCCACCAGCACGCTGCCGAACATGAGCCATGACAACAGCGCGAAGACGGTCTTGTGATCAAGCACGAACGGCCGGCCGAGCAGCTGCTCGCTGAACGCGACCCCGGAAATCAGCGTCGCGGTCAGCGCCAGGAAACCCGCGCCGATCAAGCGGAACAGCAGGCGCTCCATCGTCAGCAACGGCGGCAGCGTTGCCAGCCAGCCGCCCAGCCAACGGTCGCCGACGCTACGCTCGACCGGTCGCTGCAGGCGACGCCCGACCCACAGCATCAGCAGCGCGTGCAGTGCCGCGATCGCCAGCAGGCCGTAGGCCAGATTGGCGATCAGGAAGTGCACCTTGAACATCGGATCCGCCGCGTAGGACAGCACCCGGACGCCGCCGAACAGGGCCGGCAGCAGGCTGGCCACGCAGGCCGCGGGCAACAGCAGCAGCGCCATCGTGTCCAGCGGGAAGAACAGGCTCTCGACCCAATAGATGCCCACGCCCAGCCACAGCATGGCCGACAGTGCATAGGCGAAGCCGAACACCATGCTGTCGGCCGGGAAGATCGTCGCGTGCAGCAGCACGCCGTGCGCGGCCAGCGCCACGGCGACCGCTCCGCGCACGATCGGCGGCGCGACGAACGCGTGCGACGGCGCGCCGGGCGTCGCGAGCAGCGAGGCGGCGGTACCGCCCAGCGCACGCAGCCGCCAGACGTAAAGCGACGCGCCGGCATAGAGAAGAGCCGTCAGCGCATACAGTACAATTATCATGTTCGAAGTCTACACCACCGCCGAGGCCTGACGGATCGCGATCCCTGCGCGAGCGCCGCCGGCCACGGCCCCACCTGCGGTCCCCCGATGCTCGACAATCTTACTCAACGCATGGCGCGCGTCGTCAAGACGCTGCGCGGCGAAGCCCGTCTGACCGAAGCCAATATGCAGGACATGTTGCGCGAGGTCCGGCTGGCCCTGCTCGAGGCCGACGTGGCGCTGCCCGTCGTGCGCGACTTCATCGCGAAGATCCGCGACAAGGCGCTCGGCGAGGAAGTCGTCGGCTCGCTCACCCCGGGCCAGGCGCTGGTGGCGGTGGTGCAGCGCGAGCTGACCGCGCTGATGGGCGGCGACTACGACGGCCAGGCTGCGCCGTTGAACCTGTCCGTGTCGCCGCCGGCGATCATCCTGATGGCCGGCCTGCAAGGCGCCGGCAAGACCACCACCGTCGGCAAGCTGGCGCGCCTGCTGCGCGAAACGCAGAAGAAGAAGGTGCTGACGGTCTCCTGCGACGTCTACCGCCCGGCCGCGATCGCGCAGCTGAAGACGGTCACCGAACAGGTGGGCGCCGAATTCTTCCCGTCCACGCCGGACCAGACGCCGCTCGACATCGCGCGCGGCGCGGTGGACTGGGCCAAGCGCCACTTCCACGACGTGCTGATCGTCGACACGGCCGGCCGGCTCGGCATCGACGAGGCGATGATGCAGGAGATCACCGCCCTGAATCAGGCGCTGCGTCCCGCTGAAACGCTGTTCGTGGTCGACGCGATGCTCGGTCAGGATGCGATCAACACCGCCAAGGCGTTCAACGAGGCACTGCCGCTGACCGGCGTGGTGCTGACCAAGCTCGACGGCGACTCGCGCGGCGGCGCCGCGTTGTCGGTCCGGCACGTCACCGGCAAACCGATCAAGTTCGTCGGTGTCGGCGAAAAGCTCGACGGCCTGGAGGTGTTCCACCCGGACCGGATGGCAAGCCGGATCCTCGGCATGGGCGACATCCTGGCGCTGGTCGAGGACGCGCAGCGCGGCGTGGACATGAAGGCCGCGCAGAAGCTGGCGGACAAGGTCAAGAAAGGCGGCGACTTCGATCTCAACGACTTCGGCGCCCAGTTGGGCCAGATGAAGAAGATGGGGGGCCTGTCGACGCTGCTCGACAAGCTGCCCGCGCAGTTCCAGCAGGCAGCGGGCAACGCCGACATGAGCGGCGCGGAGAAACAGCTGCGCCGCATGGAAGGGATCATCCAGTCGATGACGCCGACCGAACGGGCAAAGCCGGATCTCATCAAGGCCAGCCGCAAGCGACGCATCGCGGCGGGCGCCGGCGTCCAGGTGCAGGACGTCAACCGCATGCTGGCACAGTTCGAACAGATGCGCGGCATGATGAAAAAGCTCAAAGGCGGTAATCTGGGCAAGATGATGCGCGGCATGCGGGGCATGATGCCGGGCATGCGCTGAGCCAGGCGCTTGGCCGGGGCGGCATGCAGAGCCGTCGCCCCCGGCCAAGCCGCTTCAGCGCCCCGCAGCGCGCCAGCCCTCGCGCTTGCGCCGCGATTCCACGATACCGCACCACGTCAGACCCACGTCCTGAAGCCGAACCATGACACGCGAAGAAGCGTTCGACCTGTTGCAGCAATCCGAGGAGGTGATTTCCGCCGAAACCGTCTCGGCCGCGATCGATGAAATGGCGCGCGCGATCGGCGCATCGATCGGCGAGGAGTTCCCGCTCGTGCTGTCGGTGATGGGGGGCGCCGCGGTCTTCACCGGCCTGTTGCTTCCCAAGCTCGACTTTCCGCTGGAATTCGACTACATCCACCTCACCCGCTACCGCACCGGCCTGCACGGCGGCGAGATGCAATGGCGCGTCGCGCCGGGGGAATCGGTGAAGGACCGCACCGTGCTGGTGCTAGACGACATTCTCGACGAAGGCGAGACCATGGCCGCGATTCGCGACAAGATCGTCTCGCTCGGCGCGCGGCGCTGCCTGTCGGCGGTACTGTGCGAAAAGACGAAAAGCGCGGCCAAGCCGCTGCGCCCGGACTTCGTCGGCGTGGAAGTGCCGGACCGCTATGTGTTCGGCTGCGGCATGGACGTCAGGGGATATTGGCGCAATCTGCCGACGATTCGCAGCGTCGAGAAGCGCTGAGAGCGGCACGAGCAAGGCGGCATGAATCCGGCGGCATGAATCCGGCGGCATGAATCCGGACGGTACTGCGGTCTCGTGGCCGTAAGAACGTGTTCCAGGACCGCGTCGCGTAAAAAAAAGCCGGCAATGCCGGCTCTTTTCTCATGTAAGGTTCTCTCTGACGGCTCGACCGCACCGTTCCCGCTGCGCCGGCTGCGACGGGTGTGTCGAACCGCGGCTATCGTTGTAAGCCGCTTGCGCAGGCCGCCTTCCATCGGTCGGTGCAGTCACGCCGCGCCAATCGTGCCGGCTCGCCGCGCCGACGGACGCGGGCGAGCGCGTGCCACCGATCAAACGTTCAGCGCGGCACGGATCCGGGCGATCACCTCGTCCGCGGCGACGCCGACATCGAACAGGCTGGCCTGTTCGTCGCGCCGTCCCTGGTACTCGATCTTGCCTTCCTTCAGGCCGCGGTCGCCGACCACCAGCCGGTGCGGCACGCCGATCAATTCCCAGTCCGCGAACATCACACCGGGACGCTCGCCGCGGTCGTCGAGGATGACATCGACACCGGCGGCGCGAAGCGCGTCGTACAGCGCGCCCGCCTGCTCGCGCACTGCCTCGCTGCGATCCCAGCCCATCGGGCAGATCACCACTTCAAAAGGCGCGATCGATTCCGGCCAGATCATGCCGCGCGCATCGTAGTTCTGCTCGATGGCCGCGCCGAGGATACGCGTCACGCCGATCCCATAGCAGCCCATTTGCATCGGCTGCGGCTTGCCGGTCTCGTCGAGATAGGTCGCCGACATCGCTTCGGAATACTTGGTGCCGAGCTGGAACACGTGCCCGACCTCGATCCCACGGCACAGCGACAGCGTGCCCTTGCCGTCCGGCGACGGATCGCCTTCGACCACATTGCGCAGGTCGGCGACTTCGGCCTCCGGCAGGTCCCGCTCCCAGTTCACGCCGTTCAGGTGGTAGTCGACCTCGTTCGCGCCGCATACGAAGTCGCTCATTGCCGCAACCGTGCGATCTGCGATCACGCGCACCGGGCGCCGGGTGCCGATCGGGCCCAGATAGCCCGGCGGCGTACCGAAGTGATCGACGATCTCCGCCTCACTCGCAAATCGCCAGCCCGACAGGCCAGCAACCTTCGATGCCTTGATCTCGTTGAGCGAGTGATCGCCACGCAGCAGCAGCAGAACGATCTGCGCTTCGCCGCCTTGCTCTTCGGGCGCGTCCACCGCGAGCACGATCGACTTGATCGTGTGTTCCAGGCCAATGCCAAGCTGTTCCGCGACCGCTTCGCACTTCGCGCGGCCAGGCGTCGGCACGCGGGTGAGCGGCTGGGTGCCCGCGTCACGCAGGGCGACCGGCGCCAACGCTTCGGCGGCTTCGATGTTCGCGGCGTAGTCCGAATCCGGGCAATAGACGATCGCGTCTTCGCCGGTATCGGCGATCACGTGAAATTCGTGGGACCCGGAGCCGCCGATCGACCCATTGTCGGCGGCCACCGCGCGGAAATCGAGGCCGAGTCGCGTGAAGATGCGCGTATAGGCCTCGTACATCGCTTCGTAGGAGCGCTGCAGGCCAGCCACGTCGCGATCGAACGAGTACGCATCCTTCATGATGAATTCGCGCCCGCGCATCACGCCGAAGCGGGGCCGGATCTCGTCGCGGAACTTGGTCTGGATCTGGAACAGATTGACCGGCAACTGCCGATAGCTCTTGATTTCGCGCCGCGCGATGTCGGTCACGACCTCCTCGTGGGTCGGGCCCAATACGAAGTCGCGCTGGTGCCGGTCCCGCAGACGCAGCAATTCAGGGCCGTACTGCTCCCAACGTCCGGACTCCTGCCACAGTTCAGCCGGCTGCACGCCCGGCATCAGGATTTCGATGGCGCCGGCCCGCTCCATTTCCTCCCGCACGATGCGCTCGACCTTGCGCACCGAGCGCAGTCCGATCGGCAGGTAATCGTAGATGCCGCCCGCGACGCGTCGGATCATGCCGGCACGCAGCATCAGCTGGTGACTGACGATCTCGGCGTCGGCAGGCGCCTCCTTGAGCGTGCCGATAAAGAATCGAGAAGCTTTCATGCGGGAGAAGTTCCGAAAAAACAGGGCGTCGCGTGCCTCAAAGGTGCGCGACGCCCGCTATCTGTTTATAATCAAAGCCATTTTAAAGGATTCGAAGGTGGTTGTATGCTGGATCGTGAAGGCTTTCGCCCGAACGTCGGCATCATCCTACTGAACTCGCGCAATGAGGTTTTCTGGGGTAAGCGCCTGCGTGAACATTCTTGGCAGTTCCCTCAAGGCGGCATCAAGTATGGAGAAACACCGCTGCAGGCGATGTTTCGAGAATTGCACGAGGAAGTAGGCCTGCGACCGGAGCATGTGAAGGTCATGGGGCGCACGCGCGACTGGCTGCGCTATGAGGTGCCGGACCGTTTCATCCGCCGCGAAGTCCGCGGACATTACAGGGGGCAGAAACAGATCTGGTTTCTATTGCGGCTGGTTGGTCGGGACTGCGACATCAGCTTGCGCGCGACCGATCATCCGGAGTTTGACGCATGGCGCTGGAGCCAGTATTGGGTACCGCTCGATGCGGTGATCGAGTTCAAGCGTGACGTGTATCAGTTGGCACTGTCCGAACTCGCACGCTTCGTGAAGCGCCAGCAACGCTCCCGGCGCATCGTCTCGCCTCGCGCGAGTACCCCGCCCGGCTCGACAATCGGCGACCCGGGCAACGAAGCCGAGCAACCCCTGCTGGGCTGAAGGGCGTCAGCGGATCCGGTCCGCAACGGCAGTCGAGCCGTTGCGGCCGGTGCGCGCAACGCGACCCGATGCCTTCCCCCTCTTTTCCTCTCAGGAACCCTGCATTGAAGCGCTTCCTATCGTTCCCGACCGGCGCCGCGTTGCTGGTCACGGCCCTTGCATGCGCCACGGCCAGCGCGCAGGACCGCGCGGAACCGCCGGCGCCGGCCTCCACCAGCGCAACCAACGGCGGCTTGTTCGACGCCTTGCTGGAACGTACGCCCGACTGGCATGAACAGGCAATCGGCGCGCTGCCGCCGCTGCCGCGCGAGGAAGACCTGCTGCCGTTCACGGTCTCCAACCTCAGCCGCTTCAAGTACTCGCTGGACGCGCGTTCGCTGACGGTCGGCAAGGACGGCGTGATCCGCTATGTCGTCGTGATCGAAACACCGGCGGGAGCCCGCAACGTCCGCTACGAAGGTATCCACTGCGCCGGCAGCGAGTGGCGTCTATATTCCGGCGCCAACGAAGCCGGAACCGCCTGGGACGGCGCATCGACGCCGTGGCTGCAGATCGAGCCGAGCAACCTGAACGCCTATCACGCCGCGCTGTCGACGGCATTCTTCTGCGACAACCGGATGCCGGCCGACAACGCCCAGCAGATCGTCCGCAACGTTCGCTACAACCGCACGATTTCCGATCGCGACTACCGCTGAGCGACCCGCTGGCCGCGCGGCCTGGCCACTTGCTCAGTCGCTTTCGCCACAACGCCGACGCGTCGCGTGCGTCACGCGCCGCCGGCTGGCGGAACGCTGGCGCGGCGGCTGCCGATTGGAAGGCGGCCCGGCGCCGGATGCGGGCGATGGCCCGCGGACGGGCCCAACGATCGGGCGATGAGGGGCGATGAGGATCAGGCGGCGAGGATCACGCCGTGACAATCACGCCGTGACGATCAGATTGTCGCGGTGGATCAGTTCCGGCTCCAGCATGTAACCGAGCACGGCCTCGATGTCGCCGCTCGGCCGGCGCAGGATCTGGCGCGCCTCGTTGCTGCCGTAATTGGTCAGTCCGCGCGCCAGTTCGGCGCCCCGCTCGTCGACGCAGGCAATCACTTCGCCGCGGGAAAACGCGCCGTCCACGGCCACCACGCCGATCGGCAGCAGGCTTCGCCCGTTCTCGCGCAGCACCCGCGCCGCGCCGGCGTCGACCGTGACGCGCCCCCTGACCTGCAGATGATCGGCCAGCCATTGCTTGCGCGCCGCCACCCGCGCGGTTCGCGCGCGCAGGCAGGTACCGATGGCCTCGCCGCGCGCCAGCCGGACCAGCACGTCCGGTTCTCGGCCGCTGGCGATCACGGTCGCCGCGCCGCTGCGGGCCGCCCGTTTCGCCGCCAGTATCTTTGTCAGCATGCCGCCCCGACCCAATGCGCTGCCGGCGCCGCCCGCCATCGCCTCGAGCCGAGGATCGCCGGCGTCCGCATTCGCCACCAGCGTGGCGGACGGGTCCTTGCGAGGATCGGCGGTGAACAGGCCGGATTGATCGGTGAGGATCAGTAACGCATCGCCTTCGATCAGGTTCGCGACCAGTGCGCCCAACGTATCGTTGTCCCCGAAACGGATTTCATCGGTGACCACCGTATCGTTCTCGTTGATGATCGGGACCACGCCGAGACGCAGCAACGTCAGCAGCGTGGAACGCGCGTTCAGGTAGCGTTCGCGGTCGGCGAGGTCGGCGTGGGTCAACAGGATCTGGGCGGTACGGATGCCGTGCTCGGCGAACTGGCTCTCGTACACCTGCGCCAGTCCCATCTGTCCGACGGCCGCGGCGGCCTGCAATTCCGCCACTTCCTTCGGCCGTTGCTGCCAGCCCAGGCGCTGCATGCCTTCGGCAATGGCGCCGGAACTGACCAGCACCACTTCCTTGCCCATCTCGCGCAACGCCGCGATCTGCGTCGCCCAGCGGTCGATCGCTGCCACGTCCAGACCGCGCCCGTCGTTCGTGACGAGACTCGATCCTACCTTGACGACCACGCGCTTCCCAGCAGACACCACTGAATCCATCGCTCCCCCGATATGTACCCAGGCGGCCGCCCGCCGCTACCTGTCGATCCGCGCGACTGTCACGCGCCTGGCTACGCCGCGCCCTCGCCCTCGCCCTCGCCCTCGCCCTCGCTTCGCGGCGCGCTGTCGATGCGGTCGGCGGTAGCGGGCGCGTCACGGAAACGTGGGTCGGCCGCCAGGGATTCGGCGGCATCGGCCTGAGCCGCGGCCCCCGTCGTCGCCAGATGCTCGTGGATCGAATACAGCAGCGTTTCGCAGCCTTCGCGCGTCAATGCCGAGATCTGGAATATCGGGCCGGTCCAGCCAAAGCGCTTCACGAAATCGGTCACGCGCGCCTCGCGCTCCTCCGCCGGCACCATGTCGAGCTTGTTCAGCACCAGCCAACGCGGCTTCGCATAGAGCGTTTCGTCATACTTGCGCAGTTCCTCGACAATCGCCCGCGCTTCGGCCACCGGGTCGACTTCCGCGTCGAACGGCGCCACGTCGACAATGTGCAGCAGCAGGCCGGTGCGCTGCAAATGGCGCAGGAACTGGTGGCCCAGCCCGGCGCCCTCGGCCGCCCCTTCGATCAATCCGGGGATGTCCGCGATCACGAAGCTTTGGCCCACGCCCACGCGAACCACGCCGAGGTTCGGCGCCAGCGTGGTGAACGGATAATCGGCAATCTTCGGCCGGGCATTCGAAACCGCGGCAATGAAGGTCGATTTCCCCGCGTTCGGCATGCCCAGCAGGCCGACGTCGGCCAGCACCTTCAGCTCGAGCCGGACCATGCGACGCTCGCCCGGTTTGCCGTCGGTCTTTTGCTTGGGCGCACGATTCGTGCTCGATTTGAAGTGCAGGTTGCCCAGACCGCCCGCGCCGCCGCGCGCGATCGTGACCTGCTGGCCATGCTCGGTCAGGTCGGCGATGACTTCGCCAGTCTCCATGTCCGAGATGATCGTACCAACCGGCATGCGCAGGACGATGTCTTCGCCGCCCTTGCCATAGCAGTCGGCCCCGCGCCCGTTTTCGCCACGCCGCGCCTGGTGCTTGCGCGCGAAGCGGTAGTCGACCAGGGTGTTGATATTGCGGTCGGCCAGCGCAAACACGCTGCCGCCGCGTCCGCCGTCACCGCCATCGGGACCGCCGAACGGAATGAATTTCTCGCGTCGGAACGAGGCGCTGCCATTGCCGCCGTCGCCAGCGATGACCTCGATGCGTGCTTCGTCGATGAATTTCATGAGTGAACCTACCGTCCGCTTGTCGCGACGCCGGAAAAACAAAGCCCCGCAGCATGCTGCGGGGCCGGGAAAATACTTGGCGCGAACGCCGCATCGTCAGACCGGCGATGGTGTCATCGCCGTGTCGAATACCGATGGCGGCGAACCGCGCGCCCGACCGCCATGCTTGCGCCTGGCTGAGCCGGATGTCACGACGCCGGACCGCGTGGGCCGGCGTCGCCAGCCGTCAGGCGGCCGCCGAAACGACGCTGACCAGCTGGCGCTTGGCGGCGCCCTTCACCGAGAACTGAACGTGACCGTCGACCAACGCGAACAGCGTGTGATCCTTGCCGATACCAACGTTCTCGCCCGGATGCACGCGCGTACCGCGCTGGCGAATGATGATGCCGCCGGCGTTGATCGCCTGGCCGCCGTAAACCTTGACGCCAAGGCGCTTCGATTCCGAATCGCGCCCGTTGCGGGATGACCCGCCTGCCTTTTTGTGTGCCATTGTCTGAACTCCTCGCGCTTAATTACGCGTTGATCGCGTCGATACGAAGCTGGGTGTAGTTCTGACGGTGACCCTGATGCTTCTGATAGTGCTTCCGACGGCGCATTTTGAAAATCTTGACCTTGTCATGCCGGCCGTGCGCGATGACAGTCGCCTTGACGGAAGCCCCACTCACCAACGGCGCACCGAACTTGATCGATTCGCCCTCGCCAACCGCGAGTACTTGGTCGAGCGTGATTTCAGCGCCAATGTCTGCCGGTATCTGTTCTACTTTCAATTTTTCGCCAGCGACGACTTTATACTGCTTGCCGCCGGTTTTTATGACCGCGTACATTGCTGAACCTCGTTCTCTGTTTCCGCGCACCAGTGCACGGAACCGCGTACTCTAGCACAACCAACGCCACCCTGCAAGTTCCCGATCCGCGGTCCGGCGTTCGGCCATAATTTGCGGGCGCGCCAGTGCCGCCCGCGCATGCGTCACGGCGCCTCGTTCTATAATCCGCGCAGCACGTCTCGCACGTCTCTCGTCTCACTTTTGGCTGAATTTCTTGACTAGCGCCGCCACCACCTCCACCGCTGCCTCGCTCCTCGCTCCGATCGCCGACGACATGCGCGAGGTCGACCGGGTGATCCGCCTGCGACTTGCGTCCGAAGTCATGCTGATCAACCAGATCTCCGAATACATCATCGGAGCTGGTGGCAAGCGTCTGCGGCCGGCGCTGCTGCTCGCCGTTGCCCGGGCATTGGAAGTTGACGACGCGGTGCGCTTCGAACTGGCGGCGGTGGTCGAGTTCATCCACACGGCCACGCTGCTGCATGACGACGTGGTCGACGAATCGGACCTGCGCCGCGGACGGGAAACCGCCAACGCATTGTTCGGCAACGCGGCAAGCGTGCTGGTCGGCGACTTCCTGTACACCCGCTCGTTCCAGATGATGGTCGAGGTCGGCAAGATGCAGGTGATGCAGATCCTCGCCGATGCCGTGAACGTGATCTCCGAAGGCGAGGTGCTGCAGTTGCTGAACCTCAATGACCCTGACGTCACGGAGGAAAGCTACACGCAGGTGATCCGCTACAAGACGGCGCGCCTGTTCGAGGCGTCGGCACAGTTGGGCGCGGTGATCGCCGGCACGTCGCCGTCGCTGGAAGCCGCCGCCGCGGCCTACGGTCGTCACCTGGGCACCGCGTTCCAGTTAATGGACGACTGGCTCGACTACACCGGCTCCAGTGAAACCATGGGCAAGAACGCGGGCGACGACCTGCGTGAAGGCAAGCCGACGCTGCCACTGATCTACTTGATCAACAACGGCAGCGAAAGCGAGCGGGCACTGGCCCGTGCCGCAATCGTCGAAGGCGGCACCGAGCACTTCGACGCGATCTTTGCCGCGGTACGCAACTCGGGCGGCCTGGACTACACGCTTGCCTGTGCAAAGAAGGAAGCGGCGCTGGCCGCCGATGCAATTTCTGCATTTCCTGCTTCCCCTTTCAAAGAAATGTTGCTAGAATTATGTTCTTATTCGACGGGGCGCCAGTCCTGATCCGATAAAGCCTGCGACCGAAGGCAATTCGTTTCGGCAAGCAAATGGCTGACATCGGTCGTCGAAATCGGGGTGTAGCTTAGCCTGGTAGAGCGCTACGTTCGGGACGTAGAGGCCGGAGGTTCGAATCCTCTCACCCCGACCAGAATTCATTTCTAGTCGTCCTTCCGCCGTTCTGGCGACTTGCCGTTCCGGCAATCCTATGCAGGACCTGTGTGTGATAGTGCGGCATGCGCCGCATTGACGCACGCTGTCGTCTGCTATAGTTTCCGCATCCCTTCCTGATCGTCTTCTTGCGTGGAATCGCTCCCCTTGTGGGCAAAGGCCTTGGTCATTTGCCTGCTGCTGCTCCTTTCAGCCTGTTTCTCGAGCACCGAGACCGCGATGATGGCGTTGAACCGCCATCGCCTGCGCTACCTGGCTTCCCGCAACGCTTTCGGCGCACGCCGTACCCAGCAGCTGCTCGGCCGGCCCGATCGGCTCCTGAGTCTGCTGCTGATCGGAAACAACCTGATCAACACTGTCATCCCGGTGATGACGACCTCGATCGCGCTGAGCACGTTCGGCCACGACAACAGCATGGCGCTGAGCATCGCGACGGCGATCGTCGCCTTGCTGATCATCGTCTTTGCCGAGGTCGCACCCAAGATCGTCGGCGCGACCTATCCGGAACGCGTCGCGTTGCCGGCGAGCGTGGCATTGCATCCGCTGATGCTGGTTGCCCGTCCATTGGTCTGGCTGGTCAACGCGATTCCTTCCGTACTGTTCAAACTGCTGCGCATCGACATGCGTAGTCACGAACGGCGCCTGTCGCCGGACGAAATGCGCGCGCTGGTCCTGGAGACCAATACGCAGATTCCGTTGCAGTCGAAAGCGATCCTGCTGAATCTCTTCGACCTTGAAACGATCGCCGTCGAGGACGTGATGGTGCCGCGCCCACGCGTCGAAGCGCTCGACCTGACACGGCCGCTCGACCAGTTGATCCGCGAGATCGAAACCTGTTACCACAACAAGTTGATTGCCTACGACGGCGACATCAACCGCGTGGCAGGTGTGCTGCACGTGCGCAAGACGCTGTCGGCGCTGCATCACGACTCGCTGACCATCGACAGCCTGCGTGCGATGCTGGCCACCCCCTACTTCGTGCCGATGGATACGCCGGTGTTTCGGCAGTTGCGCTTCTTCCAGGAGAACCGTCAGCGCCTCGGCATCGTGGTCGACGAATATGGCGACGTGCAGGGCATCGTCACGCCCGAAGACATCGTCGAGGAGATGATCGGCGAATTCACCACGTCGATGGCGACCGGCGCGGGGCGCAGCCTGCGTTGGGATGCCAGCGGCAGCTGCACCGTGTCGGGCGGCGTGCCGCTGCGCGAGCTGAATCGCGCACTGGGACTGAAGCTGCCGCTGGACGGCCCGAAGACGCTGAACGGCCTGATCCTGGAACACCTTACCGAGTTCCCGGATGGCGATGTCTGCCTGACGATCGCCGACTGCCGCATCGAGGTGCTGCAAATCGATCACCAGACCATCAAGACCGCGCGGTTGCGAATGGCGCAGGGCAGGCACTAGGCCATTCGGCAGAATGGTCGCTGGAGGAAGACGACTGGAAGATGGTGGGCCATTGCCGCCTTCCATCCGAGGTTCCCATGTCCTCTCCGCTGCTTCGTGCGCCATCGCGCGACGCCGATGCGATTCCGCCCTGCCGGTCGCAAGCCACCTCGCCCTCGGCCGCGCAACCAGTCGCGCAGTTAGTCGCATCATCAGTCGCAACACCATCCGCATCGCAAGCGGTGTCCCCGGCTGCCCCGTCCTCCGTTTCAGGCAAGCCCGACGCCCCCGCCGAGCCGGCCTCGCCCCCGTGGCCGCCAGACAGGCTTCCGGCGCGCGCATACCCCGTTGCAACGCTGTCGCACGCGCGCCAGGAAATCGAGCGGGACATCGCCGCGTCCGCATCGGGCGAATGGGCTCCGCGCAGCAACCCGAATTCGCCGGCGGCCCACCTGCTCGATGAGGTCGCGGCTGCCGCGTATGCGCGCGGCGCCTCCGACATCCATTTCGAACCGCTCGAACGCGGTTGGCGCGTCCGGCTGCGCATCGACGGCTACCTGCACGAACTGCTGCGCCCCAGCCTGCATTTGCGGGAGCCACTGCTCAGCCGTCTGAAGGTCATGGCCCGCCTCGACATCAGCGAACGGCGGTTGCCGCAGGACGGCAGGCTGAAACTCGACAGTGCGATCGGCCCCTTGGCGTTCCGCGTCAACACGCTGCCGACCATGTTCGGCGAGAAAGCCGTGCTGCGCCGGCTCGACACGCTGCCACCCAGTCTCGACCTGAGCGAACTGGGCTTCGACGCACGACAGCGCGTGACCGTCGAGGCCGCATTGCGCGCGGCGACCGGCATGATCGTCGTCACAGGTCCGACCGGCAGCGGCAAGACGCTGTCCCTGTTCAGCTTCCTGCAGATTCTGAACCGCGAGACGTTGAACGTCTGCACCGTCGAGGACCCGGCGGAGATCCATCTTCCCGGATTGAATCAGGTCAGCGTGCAGGAGAAAATGGGCTTCGACTTCGCAACGGCCCTGCGGGCGTTCCTGCGTCAGGATCCGGACGTCATCATGGTCGGCGAGATCCGCGACGTGGAGACGGCGGACGTGGCGTTGAAGGCAGCGCAAACCGGACATCGGGTGCTGACGACGCTGCACACCAACGACGCGCCGTCCGCGCTGACACGCCTCGCCGACATCGGTGTCGCTGCCTATCGGCTTGCCGCCGGCATCCGCCTGATCACGGCTCAACGACTGCTGCGGCGCCTGTGCGAGGCATGCAAGGCACCGTTGCTGCTCGGCCGGACGACACTGCTCGCCGCCGGCTGGCCCGAATACCGGCTGCGCGCCCCGCTCTCCGCCTACCGTCCGGTCGGCTGTCCGAGCTGCTATGGACTTGGCTATCGCGGACGGATAGGTGTCCATCAGCTGATGCCCGTCACCGGAGCCTTGCAATCGCTTATCGCAGAGCGGGCACCGCTGGGCGAACTGGTGGCCGCGGCCCGCCGCGAAGGCATGAGCACCTTGCGCGAGGCGGCGCTCGACAAAGTCGCCGAGGGCACGACCAGCCTCGAAGAGGCCATTGTCGCGACGGACGGTGAACGATGAAGCTGGCATTCGATCCCAAACACGCGGCGGCGAACACTGGTTCAGTCGCGCCTGCCCTCGACCGACGGCGATGTTCGTTTTCACCTCCGGAAAGCCCCGCGCACCGGTCGCCGCGCCGCAGCCTTGGGGCCGCTCGGCTCGGCGCGTTCTGCGAGCAGCTTGCCGGCTTGCTCGACGCCGGCCTCTCGCTGGCGCCTTCGCTGGAACTGATCGCACAGTCGGATGAGTGGCCGGCGACCGCCGCGCTCGCAGCGCGGCTCCACCGGCGTCTGGTTGCAGGCCGCGCATTCGGCAGCGCCCTTGGCGACGAGACCGGAGTCATGCCGCCTGCGCTGGCTCGCATCCTCGCCGTAGGGGAACAGTCGGGGCGGCTCGCCGACGCGCTGCGGCAGGTCGCCGGGGCGCAGCGCCACAGCGCCGAGCGATCGGCGCGGCTGCGCTCGGCGTTGGTCTATCCGCTGGGCGTACTGGTCGTCGCTGCATTCGTCGCCGTCGGCTTGCTGATCGGCATCGTGCCCGGCTTTGCCGAGCTGTTCGCGTCCATGGGCGGCGCGCTGCCGCCGCTCACGCGTGTGGCGCTCAGCGCGTCGCGCTTCTGCATCGAACACGGCGTTCAGACGCTTGCCGTCCTGCTGCTCGGCCTCCTCCTGGCCGTCACGTTGTACCGGTACTCGCCACGCTGCCGCCATGTCGTGCGCGGACTGCTGAGCCGCTTGCCGGTTGTCGGGCCGATTCGGCGGGAACTGGCACTTGCCCATTGGGCCGGCACGCTAGGCCGCCTGCTGGCGGCGCGCGTGCCGTTGCTGGAAGCCACGACGCTGCTGCACGCGTTGACCGGCGAGCCCGCGCTGGACGCATTCAGCGCCGGGCTATCCACCAGGCTCAAGGCGGGCGTCACCTTCGAACGCGCGGTCGCGGCTTGCCCGACGCTGCCGCCGCGACTGACCGGGCTGATCGCGCTGGCCTGCCAGAGCGCGATGCTCGACACGGTATTGGCCGACTTCGCGGTCCGTACCGAGAAGCGGACGCAGCAGCGTCTGGACACGCTGCTGCGCCTGGTCGAACCGGCAATGATGGCGCTGTTGGGGCTGATCGTCGGAGGCATCGTGTTTGCGCTTTACTTGCCGATCATTCAGGCTGGGCAGATGCTGTAGGATGCGTGCGAAACCCCTCGGGGTCACGGTCGAACAAAGCATTCCATGCGGCACCTATGCGAAAGCGGCGGCGCGTCAGGTCGACGGATCACCGACCTGTCCCGCACACGAGGCCGACTGGACGGGAGTACGGTCGACGGGTGGACGCATGGGGCGTCGGAGCGTCGCGACTGTAATGACGTGTCCCATGCGGACGCACTTCCGTGGCCGACGCCAGTGGGTGCTGGCAGCGGCGCGCAACGGGTCGGAACGGAGCGTACGCCGGCTCTTCACGCTGTCGGTCGTGGCGGTCGGGCCGGTCGAGGCGTTGCGCACAGGAGCCTGATGAGCCAATGCGCTGCATGCGTTCGCGCACTTCGCGCTGCCAGCCGACCTTTTTGCTGTTCCTCAGGTGCCTAGAGTCACAATGCCATATTCCGTCACGCAGACCGCAAGTTGGGGCACCCCGTTGATGGGTCTTCCGCCTGCTTTCGTCTACTGCATGGCCGCGCTGCTTGGCCTGGTGATCGGCAGCTTTCTGAATGTCGTCATCCATCGCTTGCCCACCATGCTGGAAGCGGACGAGAGCGACGCAATGGAGCCCGCGGTGACTACCGGGCTCCGTGACGAGGTGGAGCCGACGTACCGGGCAGGCATGCGGGACCCGGCGCAAGCCGGCAGCCACGATCGCGAGGAAACTAACAACGCCGGTGGTCACGACGGCGGTCTACCGGGGACCGCGCTGCCAACGGCGCGGTGCACGGCATCGCGAACGGCACCGGCAACCGACCGCCCCGCCCAGTCCCCGGATCGATCGCAGAGCGACACGGAACGGCCGTCTGCCGATGGCCGACATGTGCGCTACGACCTGTGTTATCCGCCTTCGTCGTGTCCGCATTGCGGACATCGACTGCGCGTGTACGAGAACATTCCGGTACTGAGCTATCTCGTATTGCGCGGACGATGCGCCGCGTGCGCATCGCGCATCTCGCCGGTTTATCCCTGCGTCGAAATCGCCGCAGCCCTGCTCGCCGTGTGGTGTGCGAGCCGCTTTGGCGTGAGCGTGCCCGCCTTCGCCGGTTTCGCGCTCGGCTGTGTGTTGCTTGCGCTTGCCATGATCGATGTGCGCCACTACCTGCTGCCGGATTCGCTGACCCTGCCGCTGCTGTGGGCCGGCTTGTTGGTCAATACGCGCGCGGCGTTCACGGATCTGACCAGCGCGGTGATCGGCGCGGCCGCGGGCTATGTATCGCTGTGGCTCGTGTACTGGCTGTTCCTGCTGCTGCGCAAGAAAGAAGGTCTGGGCTACGGAGATTTCAAGATGCTGGCCGCGATCGGCGCGTGGTTCGGCTGGCAGTGCCTGCCGCTTGTGACCCTCGTTGCAGCGGTGACGGGCTCGATATTCGGAATCACGCTCGCTGTCGCAGGGAAACGTTCGCGCGATGCGCCAATACCGTTCGGCACCTTCCTTGCGGTCGGCGCCGCCTGCCAATTGTTTGGATGGCTGCCGGGCTTCCCTTGATGATGACGCATCGATCCGCGCGTGCCGCCGACGTCTGGACGACATGGACCTTCATGTCGGCATTGACACGAATCGCTGCGACAGGTCCCGCACGCAAAGGCGTGAACCCGCGGGCAACGCGATGGCCGCATGGCCTGGCCAGCGCGGTTGATCCTGCGCGACGCCAGGTCGGTCACGGCATCGCGGCCACGCAGGGTCCGGACTTCGCCGTGCCGTGCCGTGCCGTGCCGTGCCGTTTCGTACCGTACCGTTTCGAACGTAGCGCTGGCACCTTCGTCCGACGGCGGACGATCCAGTGCCGCGTCTTGAACGGCATCTGGCCGATCATATGCACGCTCGCTCGGCGAATCGCCTGCTTCCGGCGGCGAGCCGATCCGCTTGCCGTTCACCGCCATCGGTAGCGTCACCGGTCGCCTCACCAAGCGCTTCGCCAGACGTTTCACCGAACGCCTCACCGGTCATGCAGACGATCGCCCACCACCCGCGCAGTTGCGTCACGCACCGCGTGCTCGGCGGTTTATCGCACATGCCCGATGGATGGACTTACAGCGGCGGTACGTGACGTCGTAACATCGGAACCGGCAAATAAGGGGCGCTACGCATCTTTGGTGCGATTGCGAACCGACGGTAGTTGAAGGATGGACGCCGGTCGTTATCGAGCGAGGTCGGCGATGGCGACGCCGAATCGTGCGCGGAGAGAATACATGTTCAAGGTGGGTCTGACCGGCGGCATCGGCAGCGGGAAGACGGTGGTGTCCGATCGGCTCGGCGTGCTCGGCGCGTCGATCGTCGACGCGGACCGCATTGCGCACCTCATCACGGCGCCCGGCGGCGCGGCGATTCCGGCAATCGAACGGACCTTCGGCTCAACATTCATTGCGGCTGACGGGTCACTGAATCGTGCGGCGATGCGCGAGCGCGTCTTCGCGCAACCGCAGGAGCGTGCAAAGCTCGAAGCGATCACGCATCCGTTGATTCACGAGGCGATCACCGCGGCGGCGGAGGGCGCTACCGGCCCCTATGTGGTGTTCGTCGTTCCGCTGCTCGTCGAGAGCGGACGCTGGCGGGCGCGAGTGGACCGCATCCTGGTTGTCGACTGTGACGAACGCGAACAGATTGCACGCGTGGTGACGCGCAGTGGTCTGTCGCCCGAACAAGTGGAGCGAATCATGGCGACGCAGGCAACGCGCGCCGCACGCCTCTCGTCGGCGGACGACGTGCTTCGCAATCAGGACAAGACGCTATCCGAGCTGTTCGACGAAATCGATGCTTTGCATCGGCGCTATCTCGCGCTCGCCGAGCAAGGCGCGGCAAGCGATCAGCCTGTCGGCCCGCCCGCGTAAGCGATCTTTTCGCGCCACCGGCCCGCGTCTTCAGGCATCGCGTCCCTTCGAGCCAGCGGTCACGACTGAGCGATCGGGCCCGGCCAGGCGACGGAGCAAGGCCAGGCAATCGGTTTCCGCTGCGTCCTGCCGGGCCTTGTGCCAAGCCTTGCTTCAGGCCCTGCTTCAGGCCCTGCTTCATGCCTTGTGCCAAGCCGTGTGTCACGCCGAGCGGCAGATGCCAGCAGGTGCCAATGCCTGTCCGTGTATGTATTTATTCGTTGCTCGATAAACCGGCCCCCGCGAAACGTCACGCCAGCAACGCGATCGGTGGTGTGCCGACGCCGCTCGCCAGTCCTGACCGCTCGCCCCGCCAACCGCTCGTCGGCTGGCCCGCCCGACACGCTCGCACGGTTTCAACAACGTGCAGCGTGCTTGAGCCGGAGCGCCGCGCAGCCCCGCCCCGGGCCCCGCCGGACGGCGCTGTCCGCGTGCGCCGCACGGCGCGCTACCGTCCATTCGATGGGCAAAGCCCATCCGGATGCGAAGGCAACGGACCGATCGCGGCGACACGCGTTTGCGGCATGCATAGCGGCGCATTAGAATGGCCGGATAGTCGTCGTTCCTGCGTCCATTCCGAAGGCAATCCGCTTGATCCTATACGAGTATCCGTTCAACGAACGAATCCGCACTCTGCTGCGGCTGGAGGATCTGTTCGAGCGTTTCGTCTTCTTCCTCTCGCAGGAAGACGCGAAATCGCATCATGTCGCGCTGACCACGCTGTTCGAAATCGCGGAAGTCAGCGGTCGGACCGATCTCAAGGCCGACCTGATCAAGGAATTGGAACGCCAGCGGCAAGCGCTCGCGCCATTCCGGGACAATCCGGAGATCGAACAGACGCGGCTTGAGAGCGTGCTGGGCAATATCGAGCAGGCGCTGGTGGGCCTGAACCAGATGCAGGGCAAGACGGGCCAGCATCTGGCCGAGAACGAGTGGCTGGCCAGTATCCGCAGCCGCGCGGTGATTCCGGGCGGCACCTGCAAGTTCGACCTGCCGTCGTATTACGCATGGCAGCAGCATTCGGTCGAGCAGCGCCAGGCCGACATCTCGAAATGGACGCAGCCGTTATGGCCGCTGCGCGATGCGGCTTCGATCGTGCTGAATCTTGCCCGTGAATCGGGGCTTGGCGCGAAGGTGATGGCGATGCAGGGGAGCTATCAGCAAATGCTGTCGGGCCGCAGCTATCAGCTGATGCAGGTGCGGGTGGCGCCGGAATTGCGGGTCATCCCGGAAGCGAGCGCGAACAAGTACATGCTTTGGGTCCGCTTCACCCGGCAGGACGGAGACGGTCGGCCGCGTCCGGCGGACGGCGATATCCCGTTCCAGTTGACGCTCTGCAACCTCTGACCGTGCTTGCGGACGCGCTTGGCAGCGTTCGCAAGGCTACTGCACCGCGCGTCGGCGCAGTCCGATGCCGCGCGATGTGCCCAGTGGCTTGGGGACGCGAACGACTCGCCACATAGCGTCGCACGACTGCGTTGGCCGCTCGGACGCGTTAAAGCGGTGCGCTGTGAGCGGTGAGCGGCACGGGCGCAACGTCGCAATGACGGCACGCCGCGCCACCGCGTTCAGGGCACGTCCAGGCAGCAGGCCGCTGCCCGGGCCGCCCTGCTCCGACGCGGCACGTCCGATGCGACGGTGCCTTCCATCTACCCGGCTCAATATTTTCGATTGAACATGGCAACTTTCGTCAATTGCCCAACGTGCGGCAAGAAAACCGAATGGACGACCGCCAATGCGTTTCGCCCATTTTGCTCGGAACGGTGCAAGCAGATCGATCTCGGCGCCTGGGCCTCGGAGCAGTATTCGATCGGCTCGTCCGACACCCCGCCACCGTCGGAGGATGACCGTCACTGAGCGGCGCACGACCGACGCATCAACGACGCATCAACGACGCATCCAATGACACAGGTGGGTTAAGGTTCAGTGGCGGCAGTGACGACATCAGCGACCGCGACAGCAGCGGCCGACGCTGCGTGCCCGGCTTTGGCAGCGTCGGGTCAGCCGGTCAGCGCGGCAGTTCGGCGGCCAGCCATTCGATCACCGGCAGCGCTGCGGGGAGCAGCGGCTGGACTGCGGGATCGATCGCGCCGCCTGGCGCGTGCCAGCGGAAGGCCTGACCTTCGCGGCCAACCGGTTCACCGCGCCAATTGTGGATCTTGCAGAAATGCAACCGTACGTAGGCGTGCGGATAGTCGTGTTCCAGGACCCGCCACGCTTCGCTGGCGACGATGTCCAGGCCGAGTTCCTCTTCGAGTTCGCGGGCCAGCGCATGCGCCACCGTCTCGCCCGTTTCCAGCTTGCCGCCTGGAAATTCCCAGTAGCCCGCGTACGGCTTGCCGGCCGGGCGCTGTGCCAGCAGGAAGCTGCCGTCGGGGCGAATGATGACGCCGACGGCGACCTCGGTCACCGGCCGTCCATCCGCCGACGAAGCGGCGCCCTCGCCCCTCGTCGGGCGCGTCTCAGTCATGCCGGCGTCCCGCCCAGTCGCGCGCGAACTGATAGGCTACCCGGCCCGAGCGTGAGCCGCGTTCCAGCGCCCAGATCAGCGCCTCGCCGCGCGCCGCGTCGATGCCCGCCTGATCCAGGCCGAAGCTGGCCAGCCAGTGTGCGACGATCGCCAAATAGTCGTCCTGCTTGAACGGATAGAAGCTGACCCACAACCCGAACCGCTCGGACAACGAGATCTTTTCCTCGACCACTTCGCCGGGATGGATCTCGCCGTCTTCGGTGTGGCGATAGCTCTCGTTGTCACTCATGTATTCCGGCAGCAGATGGCGCCGGTTGGACGTGGCGTAGATCAGCACGTTGTCCGAAGTCGCGGCAATCGAACCGTCGAGCGCCACCTTGAGCGCCTTGTAGCCGGACTCGCCGTCCTCGAACGAAAGGTCGTCGCAGAACACGATGAAGCGTTCCGGGCGTCCGGCCACCAGCTCGACGATGTCGCCGAGATCGTGCAGGTCTTCCTTGTCGACCTCGATCAGCCGCAAGCCTTCCGGTGCGTAGGCATTCAGACAGGCCTTGATCAGCGACGACTTGCCGGTACCGCGCGCGCCGGTCAGCAGCACGTTGTTGGCCGGCTGGCCGTTGACGAACTGACGGGTGTTGCGATCGATCGCGGTCTTCTGCCGATCGATGTTCTGCAGGTCCTCGAACGCGATGCGCGCCGGCGTCGGGACCGGCTGCAGATACCCGCGTCCCTGCCGGCGGCGCCAACGGAAAGCCGGCGCGGCGTTCCAGTCGACCTCGTTCGCGGCAGGCGGCAGCAGTGCTTCGACGCGGCCCAGCAAGGCCTCGGCGCGTTGCAGGAATTGCTTCAGTTCGTCCATTCCCCGTCTCCGTCGTTCTTGTCTGCGCCGTACCGGTTCAGGACCGGTAGTCGGCGTTGATGCTCACATAGTCATGCGAGAGGTCGCAGGTCCAGACCGTGGCGGACGCGGCGCCGCGTCCGAGTACCACGCGCACGGTGATTTCGCTCTGCTTCATCACCCGCTGCCCGTCCTCCTCTCGATAATCCGGGTTGCGTCCGCCCTTGCGCGCCACCCAGACGTCGTCCAGATACAGATCGATGCCCGCGACGTCGAGATCCTCGATGCCGGCATAGCCGACCGCCGCCAGGATTCGTCCGAGGTTCGGGTCGGACGCATAGAACGCGGTCTTGACCAGCGGCGAATGCGCGATCGCGTACGCGACCTTGCGGCATTCCACGGCATCCCGTCCCTCGTCGACGCGCACGGTGATGAACTTGGTCGCGCCCTCGCCGTCGCGAATGATCAACTGCGCCAGCTCGCGAGAGATCTCGGTGAGCGCCGCGCGCATGGCTTCGTAGGCGGCGCCTTCCGGCTTGTCGATGCGCGGCAGGCTGGCGCGTCCGGTCGCGATCACCACGAAGGAATCGTTGGTCGACGTGTCGCCGTCGATCGAGATGCAGTTGAAGGACTGATCGGCAATTTCCTTGACGAGCGCGTCGAGCACCGACTGCGCGATGGCGGCGTCGGTTGCCACGAAGCCGAGCATGGTCGCCATGTTCGGACGGATCATGCCGGCGCCCTTGCTGATGCCGGTCAGCGTCACCGTGGCGTCGCCGATGCGCACCTGGCGCGACGCCGCCTTCGGCACGGTGTCGGTGGTCATGATCGCCTGCGCGGCGTCGTACCACTGCGCGGGCGCGCGCCGCTCGATCGCGGGCGACAGGCCGGCGATCAGGCGGTCCATCGGCAGCGGTTCGAGAATCACACCGGTCGAGAACGGCAGTACCTGCTGCGGCGCCACGCCAAGACGGGCGGCAGCCTCCTCGCAGGTGCGCCGCGCGTCGGCCAGACCGGTTTCGCCGGTGCCGGCATTTGCGTTGCCGGTATTGATCACCAGCGCGCGAATCGGCCGCGCGGCGGCCTGCGCCAGGTGTTCGCGGCAGACGATGACAGGTGCCGCGCAGAAGCGGTTTTGCGTGAACACGCCCGCGACCGCGGCGCCATCGTCGATGCTGACGACTAGTAAGTCCTTGCGGTTCTGCTTGCGGATGCCGGCCTCGGCCCAGCCCAGGGTGACGCCAGCCACCGGCTGGAGTTGTGCCGCGGTGATCTCAGGGAAGTTGACGGCCATCTCGATTCAGGAGTGACGCGGCAGGCGGAATCCGGCAGGCCGCGGGTGGTTGAGACGGTCCGACGAATCCGCGTCGGCGACGTTGCCGCCGGCACGTGCTCAGCGTCGGACCGAGCGCGCCGGTCGCCCGGCGCTCCGCTTCACGACAGTTTGCCGTGGCACTGCTTGTACTTCTTGCCGCTGCCGCACGGGCAGGGATCGTTGCGGCCGACGCGGTTCGGACCACCGACGGTCGGCGCGCCGTCGTTCGGCAGCGGCGTCTCGTCGAGTTGGGTATAGCTACCCGGTCCGGCCTGCGGCACGGCGAACACGCTCGCACCGCTTTCTTCGGTCGCCTCTTCCGATTCGCCCAACGTATCGGCGTGCTCGAACTGCAGATGCCCGAAATGGGTGCCGCTTTCCTGGATCTGTTCGGCCGCCTCGTCCAGCGCTTCCGGCGACTGGATCTGCACGTTCATCACCACCCGGATCACTTCGAGCTTGATCGCGTCCAGGGTCTGCGAGAACAGTTCGAACGCTTCGCGCTTGTATTCCTGCTTCGGGTTCTTCTGCGCATAGCCGCGCAGATGGATGCCCTGGCGCAGATGGTCGAGCGCGGCCAGATGCTCGCGCCAACGCGTGTCGACGGTCTGCAGCATGATCGAGCGCTCGAACGCGCTGAAGCCTTCGCGGCCAACCATCTCGACCTTCTGCTCGTAGGTCTCGGTGGCCGCCTGCTGCACCTGTTCGAGCAGATCCTCGTCGCTGACGCTCTGCGCCTGCTCGACGTACTCGCTCAGCGCCAGATCGAGCTGCCAGTCGTCGCGCAGCGCGGCTTCGAGCCCGCCCAGGTCCCACTGTTCCTCGATGCTGCCCGCGGGCACGTGCGCGCGCACGACCTCGGCCATCACCGACTCGCGCATCGCGTTGATCGTGTCCGAGATGTCGGAGGCTTCCAGGATCTCGTTGCGCTGCTGGTAGATCACGCGCCGCTGGTCATTCGAGACGTCGTCGTACTCGAGCAACTGCTTGCGGATATCGAAGTTGCGCGCTTCGACCTTGCGTTGCGCGGATTCGATCGAGCGGGTGACGATGCCGGCTTCGATCGCCTCGCCCTCCGGCATCTTCAGCCGGTCCATGATCGCGCGGACACGGTCGCCAGCGAAGATGCGCAGCAGGGGATCGTCCAGTGACAGGAAGAAGCGCGAGGAACCCGGGTCGCCCTGGCGTCCGGCGCGACCGCGCAGCTGGTTGTCGATGCGGCGCGATTCGTGCCGTTCGGTGCCGATGATATGCAGGCCGCCGGCCGCTTTCACCGCGTCGTGCAGCTGCTGCCATTCGTCGTGCAGTTGCTGGACGCGGCGCGCCTTCTCGGCGTCGTCGAGCGAGGCATCCGCCTCGATCAGCGCGGCCTGCTTCTCGACGTTGCCGCCGAGCACGATGTCGGTACCGCGGCCAGCCATGTTGGTCGCGATCGTGATCGCCTTCGGACGCCCGGCCTCGGCGATGATCGCGGCTTCGCGCTCGTGCTGCTTGGCGTTCAGCACCTGGTGCGGCAGCCCTGCCTCGCCGAGCAGCGACGACAGCAGTTCCGAGTTCTCGATCGAGGTGGTGCCCACCAGCACCGGCTGCCCGCGCTCGTAGCACTCGCGGATGTCGACGATGACCGCGTTGTAGCGTTCCTGCGCGGTCTTGTAGATCTGGTCCTGCCGGTCGATCCGCTGTGGCACGCGGTTGGTCGGGATCACGACCGTTTCGAGACGGTAGATTTCCTGGAATTCGAACGCTTCGGTGTCCGCGGTGCCGGTCATGCCGGCCAGCTTCGCGTACATGCGGAAGTAGTTCTGGAAGGTGATCGAGGCCAGCGTCTGGTTCTCGTGCTGGATCTTGACGCCTTCCTTCGCTTCGACTGCCTGGTGCAGACCGTCCGACCAGCGGCGTCCGGACATCAGCCGCCCGGTGAACTCGTCGACGATGATGACCTCGTTGCCCTGCACGACGTAATGCTGGTCGCGATGGAACAGCGTGTGTGCGCGCAACGCCGCGTAGACGTGGTGCATCAACGTGATGTTCTGCGGCGCGTAGAGGCTTTCGCCTTCGCCGATCAGGCCCCACTCGGCAAGCAGTTGCTCCGCCTTCTCGTGGCCGCGCTCGGTCAGGTAGACCTGCCGTGCCTTCTCGTCCAGCGTGTAGTCGCCCGGGACCTCCACGCCGGTGCCGTCCGCCTTTTCCTCGCCGACCTGTCGCTCCAGCAGCGGCGGCAATGCGTTCATGCGCACGTACAGCTCGGTGTGGTCTTCCGCCTGGCCCGAAATGATCAGCGGCGTGCGCGCTTCGTCGATCAGGATCGAGTCGACTTCGTCGACGATCGCGAAATTCAGCGGGCGCTGCACGCGGGCCTCGACCTCGTAGACCATGTTGTCACGAAGGTAGTCGAAGCCGAATTCGTTGTTGGTGCCGTACGTGATGTCGGCCGCATACGCGGCCTGCTTGCCGTCGTGCTCGATGGTCGACAGATTGATGCCGACGCTCAGGCCGAGGAAGCCGTACAACCGGCCCATCCATTCCGCGTCGCGTTGCGCGAGGTAGTCGTTGACCGTCACCACGTGCACGCCGCGGCCCGACAGCGCGTTCAGGTACGCGGCCAGCGTCGCGACCAGCGTCTTGCCTTCGCCGGTGCGCATTTCGCCGATCTTGCCGTAGTGCAGCGCCATGCCGCCGATCAACTGCACGTCGAAGTGGCGCATTTTCAGCACGCGCCGGCTGGCCTCGCGGCACACGGCAAATGCCTCGGGCAACAACGCATCCAACGATTCGCCAGCGGCGACACGCTGCTTGAACTCGTCGGTCTTGGCGCGCAGGGCCGCGTCGTCCAGTTTTTCGATCTGCGGTTCGAGTGCGTTGATCGCGGCAACAGTCTTGCGATACTGCTTGATCAGCCGCTGGTTGCGACTGCCAAAAATTTTCTGGAGAATTCCGGAGATCATCGGAGCGTTATCTGTCCAAGCGCTTGGCACATCGGCGAACCGGACGACCGGTTGCGGCGACGCGCGCTAAAGCGTATCGAAAGCGTACCGAAAGCGGCGTCGATCGGCGCGTGCCTAGGGCTGCCGGAGCGGCCGGCGAATGGGCGATTCTAGCACGCGGCCGGCCTCGCCGAGCCGCGCCGGCCGGCCATTCGCCGGTGCGGGAAGCCGTTATCATGGCGGGAACCGGACGCTGCCGCATCGCGTGTCCTGGCGCCTCGGTCCGCGCGCCGTGCAGCCAAGCGTGGTCCGAACCGCTGCCGATGCGCAGTGTCGTTCACTGTAGCGCGCGCCTTAGCCGCCTTTTCGACCGAGTCCCGACATGTCCCGTCAACCTGCCCGCCCCGCTACCGCACGCCGCCCCACGGCCCGGCGTGCGTCCAAGGGCGCGGCGAAGACCATTGGCGAGGCGTTGGCGGGCAACGATTTCTTCGCGGGCCTGCGCGCCGGCATCGCGCGGCGCGGCCAGATGACCGAACATCTCGACGAGATATTGCCAGGCTATCTGCGTGGCCATGTCGCGCCCGCATCGATACGCGAAGGCACGCTGGTCCTGCTGGCACGTCACAACGCATTGGCGGCGCGCCTGCGTCACCTGGAGCCGCAGTTGGTGGCGGCGCTGGCGAGCCGGGGCTGGGCGGTACGTGCGCTGCGCGTACGCATCGCGCCGCTGCCTCCGGTGCCCGCGCCGCCAGCAAAGCAGGCGCACCTGAGCGCGACCGCGCTGGCCTGCCTGGAATCGTTGACACATGAGCTCGAACCGTCGACGCTGCGCGACGCGCTGGCCCGGATCGTCGCGCGCCACCCGAAGTCGCGCTGAATCGCGGCGCCATGCGTCGACGCGCCGGACAGCGCTTCAACGATGTTCCTCGTGGTGGGCCGCGCGATGAGGTCGTTGCCGGCGCGGCGCCCGCGCCCGCGGCTCACTGCGCCCGGCAGCGCGTGCGAAGGATGCTTGCGTGAGCGGACGCGACGCGGAGGCAACGCGGAGGCAACGCGGGGCAAGGCAGGGCAACGCAGGGTTAGACGGAAACGCGGCGGGAACGCGGCGGAAACCGGCGGGCAGGCGCTGCGCAAACGTGGCGCAAGCGCAGAAAAGCGTACCGGAACGCGCTGGAAAACGCTCCGTAGTGCGGAAGCAATATGGAGGCGGGAAACGCTGCGGCGCGCGGGCCGAGCCGTCGTGTGGCAAGGCGATGCGGCCTGCCCCAGACAGAAACAGGCGCGGCCGCGGGGGCCGCGCCGCAGGTCCGCGTCAGGCGAATGCCATCTGCGGCTCGAACGCGAAACCGCGCGGAGCGGCTTTCACGTCGTCGAAACTGACGATTTCGTAGGCATCGGGCTGCGCGAAGAGATTGCGCAGCAATGCGTTGTTCAAGCCATGCCCCGACTTGTGGGCGGTGTAAGCGCCCAGCAACGGATGGCCAGCGACATACAGGTCGCCGATCGCATCGAGAATCTTGTGTTTGACGAACTCGTCGGCATAACGCAGCCCGTCGTCGTTCAGGATGCGGTATTCGTCGAGGACGATTGCATTGTCCAGGCTGCCGCCGCGCGCCAGACCGAGCTCGCGCATCATCTCGACTTCGTGCGCGAAGCCGAAGGTGCGTGCACGCGCGATCTCGCGCACGTAGGACGCATCGCCGAAATCGATCTCGGCCTGCTGGCCGGTCTTGTCGACGGCCGGGTGGCTGAAGTCGATCGAGAACTTGAGCTTGAAACCGAAGTACGGGTCCAACCGCGCGAACTTGTCGCCTTCTCGTGCCTCGACCGGACGCTTCACCTTGATGAAGCGCTTCGGTGCGTTCAATTCCTCGATACCGGCGGACTGCAGCAGGAACACGAAGGTCCCGGCGCTGCCGTCCATGATCGGGATTTCCTCGGCCGTCACATCGACATACAGGTTGTCGATGCCCAGGCCCGCCGCAGCAGACATCAGATGCTCGATCGTCGACACGCGCGCGCCATCCTTCTGCAGCACGGAAGCGAGCCGCGTATCCCCGATCGACGCAGCGTTCACCGGAATTTCGACCACCGGGTCGAGATCCGTACGGGCGAAGACGATCCCAGCGTCGGCCGGTGCCGGACGCAGGGTAAGTTCAACCTTGCGCCCCGAATGCAGGCCGATGCCTACAGTCTTCACGATCGTCTTGATGCTGCGCTGCTTCAACATGGATAGAAAATCCTAATCGTTATTCTAATTTCATAGCGCGAATTATAGCAAAACCGGAAAAGGCCGCCGTATCAATCTGTTTCGTGTTGTTACCTGAACACGCGGCCGCCCCGGTACAGCGGAGGCGACTGTACCGGACACGGACGCGCGGTGTCGAGAAAGCGACACCCTTCTGCCCCATTCCCCGGGGACTCGGGCCAGACATACGGCTCAATCCATCCATTGCACTTCGATGCGACGCACAAATCCGCGCCTGCCCTGCCCGGGGCTGACGAAGACTGTCCCTCGTACGACGGTGGCTTGACACTCTGCTCGTCGTTCGAAGGCACGCCACCGGTCGTGCGGCGAAGCGCCGCGCGCGCGGCCTGCTGGTCAGAGCAAGCTGCGTGCCGCGCTGCACCATGCAACCGGTTCAAGGTGCGTTGACGGACCGGCCTCTTCTCAGTCGGCCTGCTTGCGCAGGAACGCCGGAATGTCGTACGTGTCGACGCCCTTCTCCTGCAGAGCCGCCACGTGCGCCGAGGCCGTCTCGCGCGAGTTGCGCCATACCGCCGGCGTGTCCAGCGAGCCGTATTCGGCATTGCCCGCGTTCTGCGCCGCGGCCGGTGCATGATGATTGCCGATCGGCGTGTTGTCCGTGCCCGTGCGCAGCAGCGTCATCGGTGCCGCGGCCTGTGCCTTCTTGCCAGCACGGCCCAGACCCGTCGCCACCACCGTCACGCGCAGCGCGTCGCCCATCGCATCGTCGTACACCGTACCGAAAATCACCGTGGCGTCGTCGGCGGCGTAGCTCTTGATGGTGTTCATCACTTCGCGCGTTTCGGACAGACGCAGCGAGCGGCTCGCCGTGATGTTCACCAGCACGCCGCGCGCGCCCGACAGATCGACACCTTCCAGCAACGGGCTGGCGACTGCCTGCTCGGCCGCGAGCCTGGCGCGGTCGACACCGCCAACCGTCGCGGTGCCCATCATCGCCTTGCCCTGCTCGCCCATCACCGTCTTGACGTCCTCGAAGTCGACGTTGACCAGACCATCGACATTGATGATCTCGGCGATGCCGGCCACCGCGTTGTGCAGCACGTCGTCGGCGCACTGGAAGCACTTGTCCATCTCGGCGTCGTCGCCCATCACCGCGAACAGCCGGTCGTTGAGCACGACGATCAGCGAATCGACATGGTCCTCGAGTTGCTGCGCGCCGGCTTCGGCCACCCGCATGCGCTTGCCGCCTTCGAATTCGAACGGCTTGGACACCACGCCCACGGTCAGGATGCCCATGTCCTTCGCAACCTGCGCGACGATCGGCGCCGCACCGGTGCCGGTGCCGCCGCCCATGCCGGCGGTGATGAAGACCATGTGCGCGCCGCGCAGCGCGTCGGCGATGCGTTCCTCGGCTTCCTCGGCCGCGGCGCGCCCCATCTCGGGCTTCGCGCCGGCACCCAGCCCGGTCTTGCCGAGCTGGATCACGGCGGACGCCTTCGAGCGCGCCAACGCCTGCGCATCGGTGTTCATGACGACGAATTCGACGCCCTGCACGCCGCGATCGATCATGTGCTGAACGGCATTGCCGCCCGCGCCGCCAACGCCGACAACCTTGATGACGGTGCCGTTGGTTTCGGTTTCCAGCATTTCAAAGTCCATTTTTGCCTCCGTAGCAAACTAAAAGTGCGTCTTTGCGGAACACGGCCGGGTCGGATCGGGCAATCCGCCGTACCGCGCGCTCGCGCGACGCCGAGCGTGAATCAAAAATTACCTACGAACCAGTCCTTCATGCGCTGCCAGACCTGCCCCATCGAACCGGTCTGGACAGCCACCTTGCGTCCCCGTGAACGCTGCGCATGTGCTTCGCGCACCAATCCCATTGCCGTCGAGAAGCGCGGATTGCGCACCACGTCGGCCAGGCCACCGCTGTAATCGGGCAGTCCCAGCCGCACCGGCTTCAGGAAAATGTCCTCGCCCAGCTCCACCATGCCGGGCATCATCGCGGCGCCGCCGGTCAGTACGATTCCGGAGGAAAGCAACTCCTCGTAGCCGGACTCGCGCACGACCTGCTGCACCAGCGAAAACAATTCTTCAACGCGCGGTTCGACCACCGCCGCCAATGCCTGCCGGGACAGCGTGCGCGGTCCGCGCTCGCCGAGCCCCGGCACCTCGATCATTTCGTCCGGGTCGGCCAGCGCCTGCTTCGCGATGCCGTGCGCGACCTTGATGTCCTCCGCGTCCGGCGTCGGCGTGCGCAGCGCCATCGCCACGTCGCTGGTGATCTGGTCGCCGGCGATCGGAATCACCGCCGTGTGGCGGATCGCGCCTTCGCTGAAGATCGCGATGTCGGTCGTGCCGCCGCCGATGTCCACCAGCACCACGCCCAGTTCGCGCTCGTCCTCGGTCAGCACCGCGAGGCTCGACGCGAGCGGCTGCAGCACCAGATCGTTCACTTCCAGGCCGCAGCGGCGCACGCACTTGACGATGTTCTGTGCCGCCGAGACCGCGCCGGTCACGATGTGTACCTTGACCTCCAGTCGGATGCCGCTCATGCCGATCGGCTCGCGCACGTCCTCCTGACCGTCGATGATGAATTCCTGCGTCAGGATGTGCAGCACCTGCTGGTCGGTCGGGATGTTGATCGCCTTGGCCGTCTCGATCACGCGCGCCACGTCCGTCTGCGTGACTTCCTTCTCCTTGATCGCGACCATCCCGCTCGAATTGAAGCTGCGGATATGGCTGCCGGCGATGCCGGTGAAGACGTTCGTGATCTTGCAGTCGGCCATCAGCTCGGCTTCCTCGAGCGCGCGCTGGATCGACTGGACGGTCGCCTCGATGTTGACGACGACACCCTTCTTCAGTCCTTTCGACTCGCTTTGGCCAAGGCCGATCACCTCGTAGCGACCCTCGCCACGCGGTTCGGCGACGATCGCAACGACCTTCGACGTACCGATGTCGAGCGCCACCAACAAATCTTTCGAGTCTTTACTCATCGCGTCTTTCGCTACCGTTATTTTTTAGCCGCTTTCGGATCATTGATGAAACGCAGGCTCGCCGAACGGATGGCAATGCCGTTCGTGTAGCGCAGGTCCGCGTACTCGATGTCCTTCCCCCAGCGTTGTACTGCCTGCGGCCAGGCCTTCACCAGGCGCTGACTGCGGTCGTCGAGCGTCGACGGGCCGCGCTCGCGGCCCAGTTCGACCTGCGTGCCGTTCGACAGGCGCACGCTCCACGCATAGCGCGGCGACAGCACGACTTCGTCCGGCTCCGCGCCCATCGGCGCGAACCACTTGCGGAAGTCGCGGTAGCGCGCCGCCACGATCTGCTCGCTGCCCGGCGGACCATAGAACGTCGGCAGATCCTCGTCGGCCTCCGCCTGATTCGCGGTGAACAGTTCTCCGTCGACGCTCACCAGTTGGTCGTCGTCGCCCCACGTCGCGAGCGGCCGGTATTCCTCCAGCGTCACGGCGAGCGCGTCGGGCCAGACGCGCCGCACGCTTGCGCGGCGGATCCATGGCATCGACTCGAACAGCTTGCGCGCGCCATCCAGATCGACGGTAAAGAAGTTGCCGCGCAGTTGCCCGATCATCGTCGCACGGACGGTCGGTTCGTTCACGTGCATCGTCTCGCCTTCGACCAGAATCTGCCGGATGTTGAACATCGGACGTTGCGCCAGCCAGTAACCGCCCGCGCCCAGCATGGCGAGCAGCGCCGCAGCGCTCAGCGCGCTGGCGGCGAGGTTCAACTGACGGACGTTGCTCCACATGGCGGCTCAGTCCTTCGGCAGCGTCGCCGCGAGAATCATCACGACGAGGTCCGCGTAATCGATGCCGACCGCGCGCGCCGCCTTCGGCGGCAGCGAATGGTCCGTCATGCCCGGCGCGGTGTTGAGCTCCAGGAAATAGATCCGTCCCTCACGGTCGACCATGAAGTCGGCGCGGCCCCAGCTCGTGCAGCCAAGCGCATCGAATGCGCGTCGCGTCAGCTCGCCGGCCAGGGCTTCCTGTTCGGCCGACAGACCGCTCGGAATCAGATACTGCGTGTCGTCCGCGATGTACTTCGCGTGATAGTCGTAGAACTCGCCGGCCGGCACGATCCGAATGATCGGCAACGCCACGTCGCCCACCAGCGTCAGCGTGTATTCGCCGCCCTCGATGCTCTGCTCGACCAGCACCACCTTGTCGGCGCGCGCGGCCTCGGCCAGCGCCGGCGCCAATTGCGCCTGCTGGCTGACCTTGAACACGCCGACGCTCGATCCCTCGGTCGCCGGCTTGACGAACAGCGGCAGGCCCAGCTCGGCCACGATCGCGTCCGCGCGCTGCGCGTAGTCCTCGCCACGGAACACCGTACGATACGGCGGCGTCGGCACGCCGCACTGCTGCCAGATCAGCTTCGTGCGGAACTTGTCCATGCCGAGCGCCGAGCCGAGCACGCCGGTGCCGGTGTACGGAATGCCGAGGAATTCGAGCGCGCCCTGGATCGTGCCGTTCTCGCCATAGCCACCGTGCAGCGCGTTGAACGCGCGCGCGAAGCCCTGCTCCTTGAGCGCGAACAGCGGCGTTTCCGCGGGGTCGAACGCATGCGCGTCGACGCCCTTCGCACGCAACGCCTCGAGCACGAGCGTGCCGGACTTCAGCGACACTTCGCGTTCGGCGGACACGCCACCCAGCAAGACCGCGACCTTGCCGAACCGGGCCGGATCGACCTGAACCATTTACTGCATCTCCTTGAGCAATCTGTGCGGCACGCCGCCGACCGAGCCGGCGCCCATCGTGATAACCACGTCGCCATCCTGGGCGATGCGCCGGATCGCGTCCGGCAACGCCTCGACCGTTTCGACGAATACCGGTTCCACCTTGCCGGCAACGCGCACGGCGCGCGCCAGCGCGCGCCCGTCGGCCGCCACGATCGGCGCTTCGCCGGCCGGGTACACGTCGGTCAGCGCCAGCGCATCGACGCGCGACAGCACATCGACGAAGTCTTCGAAACAGTCGCGGGTGCGCGTGTAGCGGTGTGGCTGGAAGGCCAGGACCAACCGGCGGTCGGGAAACGCGCCACGCGCGGCGTCGATCGTGGCCGCCATCTCGACCGGATGGTGGCCGTAGTCGTCGATCAGCGTGAAGTGGCCGCCGTTCTCGCACGGCAGTTCGCCGAAACGTTGGAAACGTCGACCCACCCCGTTGAATTCGAGTAGCGCGCGCTGGATGGCCTGGTCAGGCACTTCCAGCTCGGTCGCGATCGCGATCGCGGCCAGTGCGTTCTGCACGTTGTGGCGGCCCGGCAGGTTCAGCACGATCTGCAGCGGCGCCGCGCGTTCGCGCAGCACCATGAAGCGCATCTGCTGCCCGTCGGCCACCACGTCGATGGCGCGCACCTGTGCGTCCTCCGCGAAGCCGTAGCGCACCACCGGCTTGGATACAAACGGCAGGATCTCGCGCACGCTGGGATCGTCGACGCACAGCACCGCGATGCCGTAGAACGGCAGGCGCTTGGTGAAGTCGACGAAGGCCTGCTTCAGTCGCGCGAAGTCGTGCCCATACGTGTCCATGTGATCGGCGTCGATGTTCGTGACGACTTCGATGACCGGGAACAGGTTGAGGAACGAGGCGTCCGACTCGTCGGCCTCGGCGACGATGAAGTCGCCGGTGCCAAGCCGCGCGTTCGCGCCGGCGCTGGTCAGGCGGCCGCCGATCACGAAGGTCGGATCGAGCTCGCCCTCGGCCAGCACGGAGGCCACCAGACTGGTGGTGGTGGTCTTGCCGTGCGTGCCGGCGATCGCGATGCCCTGCTTCAGGCGCATCAGTTCGGCCAGCATCACCGCGCGCGGCACGATCGGAATGCGCGCATGACGGGCGGCGCGCACTTCGGGATTGTCGTGGCTGACCGCGCTCGAAATCACCACGACGTCCGCGCCCTCGACATTGGCGGCATCGTGGCCGAACGCGACCGTCGCGCCCAGCGCGCTGAGCCGCTCGGTGGCCGGGCTGGCGCCGAGGTCCGAGCCGCTCACCGCATAGCCCTGCGTGAGCAGCACCTCGGCGATGCCGCTCATGCCGACGCCGCCGATGCCGACGAAATGGATGTTCTTGACGATATGTTTCATGACTGTCTCAGCGGAACGGCACAGGCCTCGCACACGTCCGCGACCTGATCGGTCGCGTCGGGCTTGGCCAGCGCACGTGCGCGGCTCGCCATCGTGGCGAGCGTCGCGCGATCATGGCTCGCGAGCCAGTCGGCCAGCCGCGCGACATCGAGGTCGCGCTGCTGGATGAGGTCGGCCGCGCCGTTGTCGACCAGGAAGCGGGCGTTGTGGGTCTGGTGGTCGTCGACCGCGAACGGGAACGGCACGAACAGCGCGGCGACGCCAGCGGCAGCGATCTCCGCCACCGTCATTGCGCCCGAACGGCAGACCACCACATCCGCAGCGCCGTAGGCTTCGCTCATGTCGTTGATGAACGGCACCAGACGCACCGCCGGATCGTCGGTACGAAAGCCGGCCCGCTCGTAGTTCGCGCTCAGCGCGGCCATGTGCTTGGCGCCGGCCTGATGGGTGACTTCGAAGTCGACGCGGCCACGCAACAGCGCGAGCGCCTGCGGCACCTTCTCGTTGAGGGCGGCGGCGCCGAGACTGCCGCCGACCACCAGGATGCGCAGCGCACCGGTGCGCGCGCCATAGCGGTGTACCGGCTCCGGCAATGCGGCCAGGCTGCCGCGGATCGGATTGCCGGTCCACAATGCGCCGGGCAAGGCATCCGGAAACGCCACGAGAACGCGCCGCGCGAGCTTCGCCAGCACCCGGTTGGCCAGTCCGGCGATCGAATTCTGCTCGTGCAGCACCAATGGACGGCCGCTCAGCGCGGTCATCAAGCCCGCCGGAAACGTGATGTATCCGCCCATCCCCAGCACCACGTCGGGACGCACGGCGCGCAGCACCCGGCCGCTGTCGCGCAGCGCGCGCAGCAGCCGCAGCGGCAGCAGCAGCTTCGTGCTGAGGCCCTTGCCACGCACGCCGCCAAAGCGGACGAACTGGATCGGCACGCCGTGGCGCGGCACCAGATCGGCTTCCATGCCGTTCGGGTTGCCGAGCCAGACCACGCGCCAGCCGCGCTCGCGCATGCGCTCGGCGACAGCCAGCCCCGGGAAGACATGCCCCCCGGTGCCGCCCGCCATCACCAGCAACGTGCGCGCAACACTCATGAACGTGCTCCCCGCATCAGGCGGCGATTCTCGAAATCGACCCGCAACAGCACCGCGATCGACACGCAGTTGAGCAGGATGCCCGAACCGCCGTAACTCACCAGCGGCAGCGTCAGTCCCTTGGTCGGCAGCAGACCGAGGTTCACGCCCATGTTGATGAACGCCTGCGCGCCGACCCACAGGCCGATGCCCTTCGCCACCAGTCCCGCGAACGTGCGATCGAGCGCCAGCGCCTGCCGGCCGATCTCGAACGCGCGCCGCACGATCCAGTAGAACAGCAGGATCACGATCATCACGCCGACGAAGCCCAGTTCCTCGCCGATCACCGCCAGGATGAAGTCGGTGTGCGCCTCGGGCAGATAGTTGAGCTTCTCGACGCTGTTGCCGAGTCCGACGCCGAACCATTCGCCGCGACCGAACGCGATCAGCGAGTGCGTGAGCTGGTACGCCTTGCCCTGCGCATAGGCTTCGTTCCAGGGATCCAGATACGCGAAGATCCGCTCGCGCCGCCACGGCGAGAGCCAGATCAACAGGCTGAAGGTGCCGACCGCGGTCAATACGAGACCGCCGAACAGCTTGCCGTTCACGTTGCCCAGGAACAGCAGGCCCATCGCGATCGCGGCGATGACCAGGAACGCGCCCATGTCCGGTTCGAGCAGCAACAGCGCGCCGACCACGCCGACGGCGATCGCCATCGGCAGGAAGCCCCGGCCGAAGCTGTGCATGTGTGCCTGCTTGCGCACCGTGTAGTTGGCCGCATACAGCGTGACCGCCAGCTTCATGATCTCCGACGGCTGCATGTTGATCAGGATCAGCGGAATCCAGCGCCGCGCGCCGTTCACGCCCTTGCCGATGTGCGGAACCAGCACGATGATCAGCAGCAGCAGCGCAAACAGGAAGAAGCGCGGCGCCATCTTGTCCCAGGTCTTGATCGGCACCCGGAAGGCGATCAGGCCGCCGACCAAGCCGACGACGAGCGACAGGCAGTGTCGGATCAGGAAGTAGGCCTTCGAGTACGACGCGTATTTCGGCGAGTCGGGCATCGCGACCGACGCGGAATACACCATCACCAGACCGAGGGCGAGCAGCCCGATCACCACCCACAGCAGCGGCTGGTCGAAGTCGAGCATGCGCGAGCGGCTCGGCCGCACCGCGCTCACGGCGCTGGACAGGCCGCTCATGCCGCCGCCAAAGGTGACCGGCTTTTCGGCCGCCCCGTCGCCGTCGCCGCCGAAGCGCTTGAACACCGCGCGCAGGCCTTTCATAGCATCACTCCCATTTCGGCAGCATGCTCGGCCACGGCCGAGCGAAACACGTCCGCGCGATGCGCGTAACTCTTGAACATATCGAAGCTCGCGCAGGCCGGCGACATCAGCACGGCCTCGCCGGCGGTGGCGACAGCCGCGGCGGCGGCCACGGCGGCTTCCAGACTGTCGCAAGCCTGCTGCGCGACCCCGGTCGCCGACAGCGCCGCGCCGATCGCCGCGCCGTCCCGACCGATCAGGAACACGCCACGGCAGACGTCCTGCACCGCGGGCGCGAGCGGCGAGAAGTCTTGGCCCTTGCCGTCGCCGCCGGCGATCAGCCAGACCGGACGGCCCAGTCCCGCCAGCGCCGCCACGGTGGCGCCGACATTGGTGCCCTTGCTGTCGTCGATGTAGTCGACACCGTCGAGCGTCGCGATCAGTTGCACGCGATGCGGCTCGCCGGCATAGGTGCGCAAGCCGTGCAGCAACGCGGCGAGCGGCAGGCCGATCGCCTGGGCCAGTGCCAGCGCCGCCTGCGCATTGAGCGCGTTGTGCCGGCCGCGGACCAGCAGCGCGTCGACCGGCATCAGACGACGCAATTCACACGATTCGCACGGCGCCGCGGCTTCCGGCGCCTGGCTGCCGCGCCGGCGCCGCTTGGTGGTTTCGGGCGCGTCCTCGACCGCCACCGCCTGGGCCAGCCATGCGACGCCGCCCTCTTCGACGATGCCGAAATCGCCGGCACGCGACGGCGCGTCGCTGCCGAACGTGACGCAGGGCACCTCCGGCTGGGCGAAGCCGCGCGCGGCCGCGTCGTCACGGCACAGCACGCGCAACGTGGTGGCGCCAAAGATCCGGCCCTTGGCACGCCGGTAGGCGTCGAAGTCGCCGTGCCAGTCGAGATGGTCCTGCGTGACGTTGAGAATCGCTGCCGCATCCGGCGCGAAGGTCTGCGTCGATTCGAGCTGAAAGCTCGACGCTTCCACCACCCACACGTCGGGCAGCGTGCCGGCGTCGTCGGCGTCGGCCAGCCGATCGAGCAGCGCGGGACTGATGTTGCCCGCCAGCGCGACACTGCGGCCGGCATGGGCGGCCAGGCGCGCCACCATCGAACACGTGGTGGTTTTGCCGTTCGTGCCCGTCACCGCGAGTACGCGCGGACGATACGGCGCGTCCGGCTCGGCGGCCCTGGCGCGCAGCGCCTGCGCGAAGAACTCGAACTCGCCCCACACCGGGATGCCACGCAAGCGCGCCTCGGCGAGCAGACTGGCCGTGCCGTCGGCGAGCGGCGACAGGCCCGGGCTCAGCGCGACCAGGGCGATGTCATCGAGCAGTCCCGCCGCGAACGGCCCGGCCACGAATGCGCTGTCCGTCGCTTCCGCGGACGCCACGCGCGACTCGAACGCGGCCAGCATCGGGGGCGCCTCGCGCGTGTCGGCCGCGCGCACGCGGCAGCCGTGGCGCAGGCACCAGCGCGCCATCGCCAGCCCGGATTCGCCCAGGCCGAGCACCAGCACAAACGGCCGCTCCAGCGCGCCGAAAGGCGACACGGTGACTACGGACGGGAGGGTCGGATGCGCCATGTTCATCGCAGCTTCAGCGTCGACAGACCGATCAGCACCAGGATCAACGTAATGATCCAGAAGCGCACGACGACCTGCGTTTCCTTCCAGCCGGAAAGCTCGAAGTGGTGATGCAGCGGCGCCATCTTGAAAACGCGACGGCCTTCGCCGAAGCAGCGCTTGGTGAATTTGAACCAGCCGACCTGCAGCATCACCGACAGCGTCTCGGCGACGAACACGCCGCCCATCACGGACAGCACGATTTCCTGGCGCACGATGACCGCCACGGTGCCCAGGCCGCCGCCAAGCGCGAGCGCGCCGACGTCGCCCATGAACACCTGCGCCGGATGCGTGTTGTACCAAAGGAAGGCCAGCCCGGCGCCGGCCATCGCGGAGCAGAAGATCAACAGTTCACCCGCGCCGGGAATGTGCGGGAACAGCAGGTAGCGCGAGTACACCGCGCTGCCCATCACGTATGCGAACACACCGAGCGCCGAGCCGACCAGCACGACCGGCATGATCACCAGCCCGTCCAGGCCGTCGGTGAGATTCACCGCGTTGCTGGAGCCGACGATCACCAGATAGGTCAGCACCACGAAGCCGAGCAGGCCGAGCGGATAGCTGATCGATTTGACGAACGGCAACAACAGGTCCGCGCGCGCCGGGAGGGTCAACGGCCAGCCACTGTGGATCCAGTCCATGAAGGTGGCGAACACGTGCGTGTTGTTGGTCTGCGAGACCGAGAACGCCAGGTAGACCGCCGCGAACAGACCGATCAGCGACTGCCAGAAATACTTCTCGCGCGAGGACATGCCGCGCGGATCCTTGTAGACCACCTTGCGATAGTCGTCGACCCAGCCGATCGCGCCGAAGCCGAACGTGACCAGCAGCACGATCCAGATGAAGCGGTTCGTCAGGTCGGCCCATAGCAGCGTCGCAATCGCGATGCCGATCAGAATCAGCACGCCGCCCATCGTCGGCGTGCCCGATTTGACCAGATGCGTCTGCGGTCCGTCTCTGCGCACGGCTTGACCTACCTTCATTGCGGTCAGTTTCCGGATCACGGCCGGGCCCAATACCAGGCCGAACAGCAAGGCGGTGATGGTGGCCATCACCGCACGGAAAGTCAGATAGCTGAACACACGCAAATAGCTCACATCTGCCTGCAGCCATTGCGCCAGCGCCAAAAGCATTGTTTCGTACCTTCTTCAGTGCCCGCGCGACGCGTCGCGCAGCGTTAGCGCGTCGACGACGCGCTCCATCTTCATGTAACGCGAGCCTTTCACCAGAATCGTGGCCTCGCCCCCGTATGTTTCGCCCAGCGCCTCGAACAAGGCCTCGTGCGACGCGAAATGACCGCCGCGCGCCGGCGCAGCGCCCGCGAATGCCTGCCAACTGGCCTGCGTCTGCGGTCCCAGCACGAACAGCGCGTCAAGACCGCGTTCGCGTGCATAGGCGCCCACCTCGCGATGGAAGGCCTCGCCGTGTTCGCCCACTTCGCCCATGTCGCCGAGCACCAGCACCCGCGGCCGCACCGCTTCGGCCAGCACGTCGATCGCGGCGCGCACGCTGTCCGGGTTGGCGTTGTAGCTGTCGTCGATCACGGTTGCGCCGGCCAGCCGTTCGCACCGCGCGAGCAGCCGCTGCAAGCGGCCGCTGACCGGCTGGAACGCGGCCAGGCCGGCACCGATCGCATCCAGCGTCACGCCCGCGCCGAGCGCGCACGCCGTAGCGGCCAACGCGTTGCGCGCGTTGTGCCGGCCCGGGATCGCCAGCGTCACGATGAAGCGGCCTTCGGCGCACGTCACCGTCAACTCGCCGTTCGCATCCAGTCGGCCGACCACATCGGCGGCGCGTTGCGCCATCGCCTCGGCATCGCCCAGATCGTCGTCCAGCGCGAAGGTGAGCACCCGGCGCGCGCCCGCCGCCCGATGCCAGACCGCGCTGAACGGGTCGAACGCCGGGAACACCGCCACGCCGTCGTCCGCCAGCGCCGAGAGCGCGGCCGCATGCTCGTCGGCCACGGCGGCGACGCTCGCCATGAACTCCTGGTGCTCGCGCTGCGCATTGTTGATCAGCGCCACTGTCGGTGCGCACATCCGGGCGAGCACCGCGGTTTCGCCCGGATGGTTCATGCCCAGCTCGATCACTGCGAGTTGGTGCGTGGCATCCAGGCGCAACAGCGTCAGCGGCACGCCGATGTCGTTGTTCAGATTGCCGGCGGTGGCGAGACGACGCGACTTGCCTACCGCCGCCGCGAAGATCGCGGCGATCATTTCCTTGACCGTCGTCTTGCCGTTGCTGCCGGTGACAGCGACCACGGGCAGCGTGAAGCCGCGCCGCCAGCCTGCCGCGAGCGCGCCGAGCGCGAGCCGCGTGTCGGCCGTGCGCAGCAGTGGCAAGCCCGTTTCCTCGTGCACCTGCTGCAACGGCGCGACCGCGCCGCCTTGCGCATCGACCAGCGCGGCGGCCGCGCCCTGCGCGCCCACCGCGGCGACGAAACCGTGCGCATCGAAGCGTTCGCCGCGCAGCGCGACGAACAGATCGCCCGGTCCCGCCTGCCGGCTGTCGGTCACCACGCGTGCGAATTCGACCGTCTCGTCACCGAGCACGGTTGCTTCGCCGATCAAGGCGGCCGCACGAGCGAGCGTGGTCATGCTCATCGCGTCGCCCCCTCTGCATTGCCCGGGTTGCCCAGGTTGCCCGGGGGCGCGGCCTGTGTCGCGCGGGCCGCGAGGGCCAACAGCGCATGGTCGTGATCCGAGAACGGCCGTTTCTTGCCGGCGATCTCCTGGGTCGATTCGTGGCCCTTGCCGGCCAGCACGACGACATCCTCGACCCGCGCGCTACGCACCGTCTGCAGGATGGCACTGGCCCGATCCTCGATCGCGCGCACGCGCGCAGCCGCCGATGCGGGCACGCCGGCGGCGATCTGGTCGATGATGGCGGACGGCGCCTCGCTGCGTGGGTTGTCGCTGGTGAGGACCACCGCGTCGGCCAGCGTCGCGGCGATGCGGCCCATCTGCGGGCGCTTGCCCGGATCGCGGTCGCCGCCGCAGCCGAACGCCACGACCAGACGGCCGCCGCGCGCGTCGGCCAGCGGACGCAGCGCCGACAGCGTCTGCGCCAGACCGTCCGGCGTATGCGCGAAATCGACGATCAGCAACGGCTCGTCCGCGCGTTCGCGTCCGCCCAGCCGCTCCATGCGCCCGCGCACCGCCGGCAGCGCCGGCAGGCTCGCCAGCGCGTCGTCCCACGCCACGCCAAGACCCAGCAAGGCGCCGACGACCGCAAGCAGATTCGAGACGTTGAACGCGCCGAAGGTCGGCACCTCGATTGCGCGCGTCCCCCAACTGCCGTCGATGTCGAACGCCGTGCCGCGGGCGGTGGGCCGCAGATTGCGCGCGATCAGCGTGCGCAGCGCCGATGCGCCGCTGTGGCCGGTGCCGGCAGGTTCGATCTGGCCCGCGTCGGCGAGCCCGTAGGCGATCACCGGCACACGCGCGTCCGTGCGCGCCGAGAGCCGCGCGAGCAACCGCCGGCCGGCTTCGTCGTCGGCATTGATCACCGCGGCGCGCAGTCCAGGCCAGTCGAACAACCGCGCTTTCGCGGCTTCGTACGCGGCGAAGTCGCCGTGGTAATCGAGATGGTCCTGCGTCAGGTTGGTGAAGACCGCCACGTCGAAGGCCACGCCATTCACGCGCCCCTGGTGCAGCGCGTGCGAGGACACTTCCATCGCGACGGCCTGCGCGCCCTGCCGCACCAGATCGCGCAGCGCGCGCTGCAACCGTGCGGCGTCGGGGGTCGTGAAACCGGTTGCCACCGGACGCTCCGGAAAACCGCTGCCGAGCGTACCGATCACCGCGCAACGTCGCGCGCATGCATTCAACGCATGCGCGATCCAGAAACTGCAGGATGTCTTGCCGTTGGTCCCCGTGATGCCGACGGTATCGAGCGTTTCGCTCGGTGCGTCGTACCAGGCACTGGCGAGCGGCCCGGCGAGTGCATCGAGACCGTCGAGCGTGAGAACCGGCACCGTGGACGGGGGCGCCCCGACCGGGCCGCGATCGGACTGCCACAGAACGGCGGCAGCACCGCGCGCGACTGCGTCGGCCGCATGAGGCCGGCTGTCCGCGCCGTCGACCGCATACGCAAGAAACACGTCACCCGTGCGTATGTCGCGGCTGTCGACATGCAGATCGGCCTGCGGCGTGACGCGCTCCCGCAGCCACTGCAGCGCAGCGGCCACGCCGTCCGGACGGAGCGACGCGTGTGTCATCGCACCACCTTCGCGTGTTGCGTGGTGCCGACCGGCGTTGCGTTGGCGACAGCGGTGCGCTTGTCGGCGCGACGCGTCGCAGCCACCGGCGTGGCCGCGCCGCGCAATGCGGCGGTCGGCGCCGTGCCGGCCGGCGGTGCCGCGGGCGGTGCATAGGCGACCACCGTCGACTTCACCGCCATGTCCGGCGCCACGTTCAGTGCGCGCAGGACGTCGCCGGTCACCGTCGAGAACACCGGCCCCGCGACCTGCCCGCCGAAGTGCAGGCCGTTGTGCGGTTCGTCGACCGACACCGCGACGATCACGCGCGGGTTCGACATCGGCGCGACGCCGACGAACGACGCGCGGTACTTCGATTTGTCGTAGCCTCGGCCCGAGTGCTTGTACGCCGTGCCGGTCTTGCCGCCCGCGCGGTAGCCGGGCACCGCGGCCTGCGGTGCGGTGCCTCCCGGCGCAACGACGGTTTCAAGCATCTTGCGGACTTCGCGCATGGTCTCGGGCGCGAACACCTGCGGCCCCGGCGCTACCGGACCGTCCTGGTGATAGATCGACAGCGGCAGCAGGCGTCCCCCGTTCGCGAACACGGTGTAGGCATGCGCGAGCTGGAACAGCGAAACCGACAGGCCATAGCCATAGGACATCGTCGCCTGCTCGATGCGACGCCAGCTATGCCACGGCCGCAGTCGTCCGGCCACCGCGCCGGGGAAGCCGATCTGCGGCGCGCGTCCCAGCCCGAGCGTGGTGTACATATTCCACATTTCCTCCGGCTTGAGCTGCATCGCGATCTTCGTCGTGCCGACGTTGCTCGACTTCTGGATCACGCCCGCGACGTTCAACACACCGAAGTTGGCGTCGTCGGTGATCGTCGCGCCATCGAGCGTCAGCCGGCCGGGCGACGTGTTGACGATGGTCGTCGGCGTGACGCGATGCAGGTCCAGGCCGAGCGAGATCGTGAACGGCTTCATGATCGAGCCGGGTTCGAAGGTGTCGGTCAGCGCCCGGTTGCGCAACTGCTCGCCGGTCAGGCGGGTGCGATCGTTCGGGTTGTAGCTCGGATAGTTGGCGAGCGCGAGCACTTCGCCGGTACGCGCGTCAACCACGAGGGCCGCGCCGGCATGCGCCTTGTTGTTCTCGACCGCCTGCTTCAGTTCGGTGAAGACGATGTACTGCAGCTTGCTGTCGATCGACAAGCGGATGTCGGCGCCATCGTGCGGCTGCACGAGTTCGTCGACGTCCTGGATGATGTGTCCCATCCGGTCGCGGATCACGCGACGCTGTCCCGGCTGGCCGACCAGATCCTTTTGACGGCTCAGCTCGACGCCTTCCTGGCCGATGTCCTCGACGTTGGTGAAGCCGACCAGGTGCGCGGCGATCTCGCCTTCCGGATAGAAGCGCTTGTATTCCTTGCGCTGGTACACGCCAGGGATGTCGAGTGCGGCAACCTTCTCCGCGACTTCGATCGGCACCTGCCGCTTCACGTACACAAAGGTTTTCTGGCCCAGCAGCTTCGCGCGGGTTTCCTTCTCGCTCATCTCGAGCAGCTTCGCGAGTGCGGCGATCTTCTCGGCCGACACATCCTCGGGTACGTCCTCCGGCGCGGCCCAGATCGCGCGCACCGGCAGGCTGGTGGCCAGCACCAGGCCGTTGCGGTCGACGATCTTGCCGCGCGTGGCGGCCAGTTCGAGCGTGCGCTGGTAACGCGCTTCGCCCTGCTTCTGGTAGAACGCGTTGCCCGGACCTTCGATCCAGAACGCACGCGCCGCCAGCGCCGCGAAGGCGAGGAACACCAGAAAAACGACGAGCTTCGAGCGCCACAGCGGCAGGCTTACCGACAGCATCGGGCTTGCCGAGAAACGCACGTTGCTTTTGTCTGGCGCTTTCATCGGCGCGCTCCGGTAGGCGCCGACGCCGGCAGCGGTGCGATCTGAACCGGCGCGAAGGTATCGCGGTCGAGATATTGAGTCCGCGCCGGCGAGACCGCGTCCATGCCGAGCTGGCTGTGCGCAACCTGCTCAATGCGCGACGTCTTCGACAAGGCGCTCTGTTCGTACTGCAAGCGGGACCAATCCTGGGCGAGACGCCGCTGCTGCGCAACCGAACGTTCGAGTTCGACGAAGATGTGACGCTGCTTGTAGGTCGAGTTGACGACCGACAGCGCGCAACCGATGACGGCCAGCAGCAGAAGCATGTCCAGGCGGCTCATGCGGCCACCTTTTCGGCAATCCGCATGATGGCCGAGCGGGCGCGCGGGTTCGCCTCGACCTCGGCGTCGCCGGCACGCAGTCTGCCGAGCAGCTTGAGCGGCGGCTGCGGCAGGTCCGCGGCGCGCAGCGGCACGCGGCGGTCGACCGCCGGCGGCGTCGCATGCTCGCGCATGAACCGCTTCACGATCCGGTCTTCGAGCGAATGAAAGCTGATGACCACCAGCCGCCCCCCGTGCTCAAGCAACTGTAATGCTGCCGATAGCGCTACTTGCAGGTCCGCAAGCTCTTGATTGACGTGAATCCGTATAGCCTGAAAGGTGCGGGTGGCCGGATTCTGGCCCCTCTCGCGGGTCTTGACGGCGCGCGCCACGATCTCGGCAAGCTCGGCTGTGCGCTCGAGGCGACCAAGGCGCGCGGTGTCTGCCCGGCGAGCAACAATCGCCTTTGCAATCTGAACAGCAAACCGTTCTTCCCCATAATCCCTGATCACCTCCGTCAATTCTTCCTGCGATGCGCGCGCCAGCCAGTCCGCCGCCGACTCGCCGCGCGTGCTGTCCATGCGCATGTCGAGCGGCCCGTCGAAACGGAAGCTGAAACCGCGCGCCGGGTCGTCGATCTGCGGCGACGACACGCCGAGGTCCAGCAGCACGCCCGCAACCTGGGTCCGACCACGCGCACTTGCCGCATCCGGCAGCGTCGCGAACGAGTCGTGCACGATCTCGAAGCGCGCATCATTCAGCGTCGCGGCCTCGGCGATCGCCTGCGGATCCTTGTCGAACGCCAGCAACCGGCCATCCGCGCCCAACCGCGACAGGATTGCCCGACTGTGTCCGCCGCGCCCGAAGGTGCCGTCCACGTAGATGCCGTCGGCGCGCCACACCAGCGCGTCGACCGCATCGTCAAGCAGCACGCTGCGATGCGCGTGCGCCGTCCCGTTTCCACTCATCACGCCACGTCCAAAGCGATGCTGCCAGACCCCGGGGCGCACGCCTGCACGCGGTTCGCGGCGGCACAGGCCGAAGCCACCGGTCCAGCGGGAGGCGAGCAACAGAAGGAATCCATGCATAAAAACCGCTGGTCGCGGCACGACTAAAAACTGAAATTCTTCAACGCTTCGGGCATGCCCTGGGCAATCGCCGCCTGTTCCTTCGCGGCATAGGTGGCGGCGTCCCAGATTTCGAAATGGCTGCCCATGCCAAGCAGCATCACCTCGCGATCGAGCGAGGCAGCCTGGCGCAGCGCCGGCGCGATCAACACGCGCCCCGCACTGTCGAGATCCACTTCGAAGGCATTACCCAGAAAAATGCGCCGCCACCAATGCGCATCCATCGGCAGCGCGGCGATCTTGTTACGGAAAGCTTCCCACTCCGGCTTTGGGAACAGCAGCAGACATCCATCCGGATGCTTGGTGACGGTCACCGGGGCCTGCTCTTCGGTTCGCAGGGCGTCACGATGCCGGGCCGGCACTGCCAGCCGCCCCTTGCTATCGAGATTGAGCGCCGATGCTCCCTGGAACACACCACTTCTCCGTTGCAAGCGGGCGGAATGCTAGCCGGTCAAATTGCCTGTATCGGGAAAGTTTTCACACAAAACACCACTTCACGACACTGTTTCCCACTTTAGAGGATGCGCGAATGACGGTCAAGCGACACGACCGGTTTACCGCGCCTTTTTTGCCGTCAGAACAAAGACTTACGCACTTCGGAAAAAACTGCTTCAAAAAAACACTAGGAAAATTAACGTGATAGCTCAGTTTGTGAAGAACGAGCTTTAGATGGCTGTGCGTCGCTGATCCATTGCCGCTGGAAAACGACGCAAGTAGGCGGAGTTGCAGGGTTTTTTCGGCAACTTTCACGGCCTTCGAGGCCGGGAAAAGTTACTTTAAGGAGAAGTGAGGCGGCAAGAAGTGCCGGTTTTTGCTCGACGAGCCCGTCGCGTGCCGGACGCCCGCTCGGAACGCCCGGCACGCACTGAATCGAGGTCGAATCAGACGTAATAGGCAGTGCCGGTCATCACCTTGGACGTGGCCCGCATCAACATGCGCACGGGGAACGGCAACTCGCTGCCGCCGGCATCGATCGCGGTGCGCGCATGCTTGATTTCATCGATGCGCATCTGCTCGACAATCGCGCGAGAGACATTGTCAGCGGCTGGCAGCGACTGCAGATGACTGTCGAGATGTTGCTCAACCTGCTTTTCGGTCTCCGCCATGAACCCGAGATTGAAGCGATCGCCGAAGCGGCCGGCCACCATGCCGATCGCCAGCGAGCCGCCGTACCACAGCGGGTTGAGCAGGCTGACGCGGCCACCCAGCGCAGCGATGCGCTCCGCGGTCCACGCCAGGTGATCCTCTTCCTCGCGCGCCGCCTCGGCGAAGGTCTCGCGCAGTTCGCTTGAACGCGCGGTGATCGCCTGCGCCTGATACAGCGCCTGTGCGCACACCTCGCCAACGTGATTGACGCGCATCAGCGCTGCTGCATGGCGCTTCTCCTCGGCGGTCAGCGCGCCCTCGTCTTGCTGCAGGTCGCTACCCGGCATCGGACGACTCGCATGCGCGACGCCGCTCAACGAACGCAGTGCACGGTCGAAATGGGAGATCAGGGCATCCAAGGACATGGTCGTTTCCACAGACTGGTGAAACGTCCAGTTTACTCCGTGCGATCGCCCAGGGCATGCGGCGAAAGCGCAGACCCGCGACGCCGCGCAAGGGCTCGGCGGCAGCGCCGCTGACACGCTGCACCGCTTCGGCGATCGACCGTCGCGCCCCGGCCGAGGCGTCGCTCCGCAACGAGCAGGCAGGCAGGTGGCCGGACAGACGGCCGGAGTCCGGCCCGCGCCGCTCGCACCACGTCGAATGGACGCTATCGCGTGCAGCTGGATGCCTTGCGAACGCCGGCCAACGCCGGGTTCGCCGGATTCAATGGCTGCCAGTCGATAGCGCGCCCGCTTCTGCGGTGGCACCGCCGGCGTCGCGTCCCGCGTCGGGCCCTGCGGCGCGGCCCTCGTCACGCAGTGCGCGGCGCAGGATCTTGCCGACGTTCGTTTTCGGCAGCGTGTCGCGGAAGACAATGTCGCGCGGCCGCTTGTAGCCGGTCAAGCGCTCCCGGCAGAACGCGGCGAGTTCGGCCTCGGTCAGCGAACGATCCTTCCTGACGACATACAGGCGCACCGCCTCCCCCGAGCGCGCATCGTCCACCCCGACCACCGCGACTTCGTTGACCGCCGGATGCGCCGCGACCACCTCTTCGATCTCGTTCGGATAGACGTTGAATCCCGAGACGAGGATCATGTCCTTCTTGCGGTCGACCAGCTTCACGTAGCCACGGGCATCGATAAAACCGATGTCGCCGGTGCGAAAGAACCCGTCGTCGGTCATGACCGCGGCCGTATCGGCCGGTCGCTGCCAGTAGCCGGCCATGACCTGCGGACCCTTCACGCAGATCTCGCCCGCCTGGCCTGCCTCGAGCGCCTGTCCCGCGTCGTCGCGAATGCTCACGTCGGTCGACGGCAGCGGCAAGCCTATCGTGCCCGAATAGGTGTCCGCATCGCCGCGGTTGCAAGTGACGCAAGGCGAGGTTTCCGACAGGCCATACCCCTCGACGATCGGAACGCCGGTGATCTCGACCCAACGTCGCGCCACCGATTCCTGCACGGCCATGCCACCGCCGTTTGCGGCATAGAGACCACTGAAATCGAGACGCGCGAACGATGGCTCGTTCACCAGCGCATTGAACAGGGTATTGACCGCCGGCAGGGAGTTGAAGCGATAGCGCGCCATCGCCTTGACCAGTCCCGGAATGTCGCGTGGATTCGGCACCAGCACCGACAGGCCGCCGGCGCGCACCGACAGCAGCGCACACACTGTCAGCGCGTAGATGTGATACAGCGGCAGCGCTGCGATCGTGATCATCTGTCCGGCGTCCGGCTTGCGCCGCCGCGCCGGCGCCAGCCACATTTCAGACTGCAGCACGTTGGCGAGCAGGTTGCTGTGCAGCAGGATCGCCCCCTTGGCCACGCCCGTCGTGCCCCCGGTGTACTGGAGCAATGCGACATCGCTGGCCTGTCGCGTGACGGGCGCGACCGCCTCGTCGCGCGCTCCGATCGCGAGCGCCCGAGTCCAGCGCACCGCGCCCGGCAAATGCCATTCGGGAACCAGCTTCTTCACGTGCCGGACCGCGAAATCGACGAGCCACCCTTTTGCGCCAAGCATCTCGCCCAGGCTGGTCACGACGACATGACGCAACGGCACCTCGTCGAGCACCTTCGCGACCGTGTTCGCGAAATTTTCCAGCACGACGATGGCCTGCGCGCCACTGTCCAGCAACTGGTGCTTGAGTTCGCGTGCGGTGTAGAGCGGGTTGACGTTGACGACGATCATGCCGGCCCGCAGCGCCCCGATCAGCGCGATCGGGTACTGCAGGATGTTCGGCATCATCAATGCGACGCGGGCGTCCGTTGGCAAACCCGTCGACCGCAACCAACCGGCGAACCGGGCCGATGCACGATCCACGTCCGCGTAGCTGAGCGTATGGCCCATGCAGGCGAACGCCGGACGGTCGGCGTAGCGCGCGAAACTTTCCTCGAACAGGTCGAGCAGCGACCCGTAACGCGTGGTGTCGACCTCCGTGGCGACGCCCTCCGGGTATTCCCGAAGCCAAGGCTTGGTCATCGTCTCCTCGCTTTTATGTTGGTCTTGCGAAAGACGATCCTAGCGGCCCAGCCGGTGACGCGACAAGCGGTTTAGACGGTTTCCTCGATCTCCGCAGCCACTGGCGCGACCTCGACGAGGCAATCGTAAAAGGTGGCGGAGCCGCCGAGATCGGTCAACGCCTGGCTGGTCAGCTGGTTGGCGTTGCGGCCATCGCTGGCAAGCTTGCGCCACCAGATCGACGTGCCGACCACCAGGCCGGGGCGGGCGCGGTCGGTCACGCGCGCCCTCGCGCGCATCTCGCCGCGGTCGTTGAAGACGCGCACCGTTTGGCCATCGACGATGCCGCGCGCGGATGCGTCGCCCGGGTGAATGTCGACGCGCGGCTCGCGCTCGCTCGCCCGCAGGCTGTCGACGTTAACGAACGTGGAGTTGAGAAAATTGCGCGCCGGCGGCGAGATCATGGCCAGCGGATAGCGCGCCGCGAGCGGCGGATCGAATTCGGCGGATTCGCGCGGCGGCAGATAATCCGGCAGCGGGTCGAGACCCGCGTCGGCCAGCGCGCTCGACCAGAACTCGCAGCGGCCCGACGGGGTCCGGAAACCGCCATTGGCGAGCGGCGCGTCGGGCAGCGCGAGACGCAACCAACGCGCGCGATCCAGGTCGCTCCAATCGCATCCGTCGAGCAGCGGATCGTCCCAACGCAACGATTGCCGCGCCAGATCTTCGTCGCTTTCGTACAGCGCCGGCTCCGTCAGGCCGAGCGCGCCGGCGATACCGCGAAAGATCGCCGTATTCGGCCGCGATTCGCCTACCGGCGCGATCGCCGGACGATTGAGCATCACGTACGTATGGCCATAGGCACGATGCACATCGAGATGTTCCAGTTGCGTGGTGGCCGGCAACAGGACGTCCGCGAAGTCGGCGGTATCGGTCTGGAAGTGTTCGAGCACCACGGTGAACAGGTCTTCGCGCCCGAAGCCGGCCACGACCTTCGCCGAATCCGGCGCGACGGCAACAGGATTCGAGTTGTAGACGAACAGCGCTTCGATGCGCGGGTCCGATGACGCGTCGCCCGGCGCCAGCAACGCATCGCCGATTGCATTCATGTTCACGACGCGCGGCTTGCCTGCCCCCCGAGGCCGAAGATCCGGTCGTTCCAGCGCGGCACCGTTGACTGGCGCGTAGCCGGACGTCGATAACAGCAGGCCGCCCGCCCGATGGCGCCAGGCGCCGGTCAGCGACGGCAGGCACGCGATCGCCCTGGCTGCGTTGCCGCCGCCGTAGGTTCGCTGCATGCCGTAGTTCAAGCGGATCGCCGTCGGCGTCGTTGTTCCATAAAGACGCGCCAATGCGACGACGGTTTCGGCGGCAATGCCGCAGATGTCCGCGACGCGCTCAGGCGTGAAGGCGGCGGCGCGCTTCGCCAACTCACGCGCGCCCAGCGTGTGATCGCGAATGTAGTCGTCATCGACCAGTCCCTCGGCCAGCAGCACGTGGATCATGCCAAGGGCCAATGCACCGTCGGTCCCAGGCTTCAGTGCAATGTGCTGATGACACTTCTCGGCAGTCAGCGAGCGATAGGGATCGATCGCGACCAGTGTCGCGCCATTGCGTTTCGCCTCTTGCGCCCTCGCCCAGAAATGCACGCTCGATGTGATCGGGTTGCTGCCCCAGATCAGGATCAGGCGGCTCTCAGCCAGGAAGTCCGGCAGCATGCCGATGCTGCCGCCGTAGGTGGTCCGCAGGGCGGCAGCGCCAGCGGCCGCGCAGATGGTTCGATCCAGCTGCGACGCACCGATTGCATTGAAAAAGCGCGCCGCGATCGATTCGCCCTGAAGCAACCCCATCGTCCCGGCGAAGCTGTACGGCAGCACCGCACGCGGCTCGCGGGCAATGATTGGCCCAACCTTCTCGGCGATCAGGCTGAACGCCTGCTCCCAACCAATCGGCTCAAAACGGCCCTCGCCCTTGCGGCCGATACGCCGCATCGGTTGCGTCAGCCGTTCCGGATGATGCGTGCGCTCCGGATAGCGGGAGACCTTGGTACACAGCACGCCCTGCGTCGGCGGATGGTCCGGATCGCCTTTCACGGATACCGCCCGGCCATTCTCCACCGACACTTGCAGCGCGCAGGTGTCGGGACAGTCGTGAGGACAGACGGCGGTGAAAACCGTCTTCGATCGGTCGAGCGTTGACGACATGATGTTCTGGTTAGCAATGCGCAATCGTTGCCGGGGACGTCGCGTTAGCGACAGACGTCGCGTCAGCGACAGACGCCGCATCGAACATGCGCCGACGCGGAGCCGCACCGGTGACACTTGACAGTACCCGCCGGCAAACGGCCAGGTGCGGCGGAAAACCCTAACCGGACTGCAAAGGCCGAACGGTCAAAAGCCGCCCCGCGCCGCACTGAGTACCCACGAGAGGCGGCTGTCAGGGTCGTCGACGTGCTTCGATCCTGCCGCTTCACCGGCCATCGGCTTCGCGGCTTGCAACTTTCGACTTTCGGTTTCGAAGCTCCCGGCTTCAAGGCCATCGGCTTCGTGCCTGCCTGCTTGGTCCGATTGGCAAGCGCTGGCGTCTCGGCGGTTCGTGTCCGCTGTTCGTGTCCGCTGTTCGTGTCGGCGGTTCTCGACGCATCGCCGTTCACGGCAGCGAGTCGAGAGACCGAGCGTCCGCAGTCGAGACAATCGGCCGAGCGCTGACAGGCTTGCGCCGCACGCTGCTCCTTCTGGTCCCGTTGAACCATGGAAGTGGTTCGTCGACACCAAGCATTCTACGCATTGCGCAAACGGCGTGCGTGTTCCGCACAACGTTCGCCGCGCGCGCAGGCTGATGCACCGGCTGCGTCTGCTAAGGACGCGGGAACGGCCCGGGAAAACCGTGCGAGCGGTATGGGACAGTCGTCCGAACAGGGTGCCTCGGCGGCTTAGCGTGGATATCACCGGACGTCGGTCGATCGCCACCCTGGTCGCCACCGCATTCAGTCAGGAACCCGCAGCTCCCTGCCGCACATTCGCGGGCTTGAATACTACAGCCAAGCGTGGGAAGGCCATCGCGGCGTTTTGCCGGCCCGTCTGCCGGCCGTCCGCCTGTCAGCCCCTCCGTCCGTCGGCGCGCGCCACGTCCTATGCATGCCCGGCACTGCTGCGGTGTGCGTTTGGCAACGGCTGGCGTCAACGTTGGTACGTCAAGGAAGGAGCAAGGACGTGACAAAACAGGATTTCAAGTTCTGCTGCGGTCTGCATTGCGTAACACGATAGATCAACGCAAGGCAGGCGCGGTGAAGAGCAGCGCCAGGTCCCTGGGCGAGCGCCAGCCACACGACACCTTGCGGCATGAGGTCGTGATCGCGCACCGTCCGACATCCGATGCCGTTCATTCGCGGCGGCACGCCACATCGGCATCGCAA
>NZ_FNLO01000010.1:0-21090 GCF_900095735.1 Chitinasiproducens palmae
AAGCAGCGTCCAAGGAGCGAAGGGCCTTGCGAAGGGCCTGCCGAAGGGCCTTGCAATCGGCACAGACCGCTGTGTACAGACGCCCCGGGGCTCGACGAACAATGCTGTTCCGCCAGCGTACTGCACAAAAAACGTTGCCAGTATATGCCAAGGTTGCCGGCAGATTCCGCGTCGGGGTGTCGGGGTGTCGGGATGTCGGGATGTCGGGGTGTCGGGGTGTCGGGGTGTCGGGGTGTCGGGGTGTCGGGGTGTCGGGGTGTCGGGGTGTCGGGGTGTCGGGGTGTCGGGGTGTCGGGGTGTCGGAGCGTCGTCGATTGTCCGGCTGTGATGCTGATCCATCGCCGGCACGTCGGACAGGATGCCTCGACGCGCGCCTCGCGGCGGACGACACTGCGGCAAACGACGCTTCAGCGTCGACGCGGTCCTACTGCCCTCCTGCCGCCACTCACGGCTGCGGCGCTCGGACGAGCCATGCGGGCATTGAAGCCCGGCTGATGCGTGGCTGGCGCTCTGCTGCTGCGTGCCCGCCGTCCACGGCGTTCGCAGAGTCCGAGCGTACCGTCAGCAAGAAGTCGGTTCGACCATACACCGACCACGTGCGAACGAAATGGCTCGGCGGTTTCCAGGAGCTACCCCGTGTCGCGCTGGGTCACTGCCAATCAATCAGGCGGGTCAAATCTGCATGCAGTCAGCCAGCCGGCCACGCTTGCACCATCACGGTGGATGCCGTGCGCGTTGAACAATTGCGGCGCGCACTGCCTGTGTTCGGTCCACCTGCGATTTCTGGAAACACACGGGCACACCGGTGCTGACTATCGCGTCATCGCGACGATCCAATATTTCAATTGCTAACGCGAATCATTATCATTTACTATCTGTTCATCGACACGCCACCTGGATGACATCGATGCTCAGCGCCGAACGCAGCACTCAGACTCTCAGCCTCCGCAAGCCCGCCGGCAACGTCCGCGTCGTTGCGGCGAATGGCCGCCCGGTGTTGAGCGCGTCGCGCGTTGCATCGAAGACGGTGTATACGCCGGCACAGGACGACGGCGTCGTCGCCAGCCAGACGTTGTTGGGCGGACGCAAAGTCATGCAGATCGCGCACAACGGCGAGACCTACCAGTTACGCCTTACTCGTCATGGAAAACTGATCCTGACGAAGTAAGCCTCCCGAGTATTGTGGGGACCACCTCTCCAAGAGGTGTTCGGCAGTAGCCAGCCGGTGACCGCACGCAAGCCTAGACCCCTTCCGTGCCATTCCAAGCCGTCACCGCGTCAGCCATGCCATTTTTTTATTCAGAAACGCCGGCGCTCGCAAGAGGCCGGCGTTTCGCTTTCGGGCGTCGAAGCGCGTGAACAGTGCGGTGCACTCGCCGCACCTGGCATCCGGCGGGGCAACTCGGCCCTGTCCTACCAGTGCCAGAACATCAACCACCAGGCCGAGTCCGCGATAGCCAGCGCCAACGCCACGGCCAGCGTGCCGCCTAGCCGACGCGTCCCAGGTGCGTAGCGACCGCTTGCCTGCCACGCCAGCCACAGACTCCACAAATTGGCGACGGTGAGCAGGCCCAGACGCAGGACGGGCGCCCAGCCGAGCCAGAGACCTTCCGGCCGCAGTATCGACAGCGTGGTGGCACTGAGTCCGAGAAAAACGCCGCATCCTGCCGTCGGAATGAGCGTCTGCGCCAGATGGTGCAGGCGCACCGTGCGCCACTGGCCCAGCACGCGTGTGCCGGCGGACAGCGCAAGCAGCAGAGCGGTGCCATAGACGGCGGCCGTCGCAAGCATATAGGAAATCACCAAGCCGCCATCCAGCCAGGTGAACACATCGTTGTGTTCGGGATAATGGGTGAACACGAACCACGGCGCGTTGTCGGCCAGTGGCCACATGATGTCCCGGTCGATCAGCCATGTCGCGATGGCCTGCTTGATCGCCACAAACCACGGACTGGCGCTCCAGTGGAAACCGCCAATGGCGATGCCCATCAAGCCGTAGACGATCAGCACGGTGTCCCATGCATTCGCCCGCTGGTCGCCAACGCGAACGATTTCGTCGGACGGCGAGCGCCAATCCAGCGCGATCGCATCGCGGTGCCCCGCGCAGCGCCCGCACATATGACATTCGGCGTTACCCTGCATATTGCGCAGCGGCACCAGTGGCGCGCAGTTGATCGGTATCACGCGATGGCCATGCTCGCCCTGCGTATAGGAGCGGCGCCAGGCCGCTTCGTCCACCTTGTAGCGGAACGGCGCCAGCCGAGCCAGCAAGCCGAACACGCCATTGACCGGACACAGGTAGCGGCACCAGACGCGCTTCTCACGCCCGTAAACCAGCCCGATCGCGATCGCGGCGACGGTCGAGCCACCCAGCACCACCATCACTGCCTGCGGGTATTGGTACACGCTGACCATCTGCCCGTAAAGCGTGGTCAGCGAGAATGCAACAAACGGCCATCCGCCCCAGCGCATCCAGCGTGGAATCGCCTTGCCCAGCCCGTGGCGGCTGGCGAATTCGGTCAGCGTGCCCTCCGGACATAGCACGCCGCACCATACCCGCCCCATCATGACCATCGACAGCAGGACGAACGGCCACCAGATCCCCCAGAACACGAACTGGGCGAACACCGTCAGGTTGTTCAGGATGCGGGCGGCATCACCGGGCAGCGGCAGCAGCACTGGCACGATGATCAGAAACGCGTATGCGCAGACGACGACCCACTGGACGCCGCGAATGGCGGCGGCGTGACGTTGCATCCAGAGGCCGGCGCGCGCCAATGGCGACGGCCGGGCTTGCATGGCTTTCATGCGTGGCGTTGTTTCGCTTCTGCTGCGGGGCGCGAAGTATAGCGCGCCAGCAGCCAGATGATGGCCCAATAGACAGCGTAGGCCAGCACGTTCATCAACGACGGCAATGCGCGATAGCCGGTGAGGGTAGCCACCAGGGAGCCGACGGTGCTGGCGTCGTCGAGCAGCCACGAGGTGTCCCACAGCTGGTCGTGCAACGGGGACAGCCATTCCATGCCGATCAACCGGTCCACGCCGGTCTCGAAAAGACCGGCGGCCAGGAACAGCAGCATGATTTCGGTCACGCGGAAGAAGATGCGCCAGGAGAAGAACTTCCCGCCGAGCTGCAGGACGAAGAAGGTCAGCAACGCGAGCACGAAGCCGATTGCAACCGCGCCAAGCATGCCGGCGCTGACGTTGCCGGACTGACCGAAGCCCAGGCCGTACAGGAAGATCACGGTTTCGCTGCCCTCGCGCGCAATCGCCAGCGCAACGAGCAGGGTCACGCCCCACCAACGGGCGGTTTGCGTCGACTGTTCGAGCGACGCTTCCATCTCCCGCTTCATCGTACGGCCGTGGTGTTTCATCCAGAGCACCATCTGGACGATCAGCACGCAGGCGATCATCACCATCGCGAGCTGGAAGTATTCCTGCGATTCGCCGGACAGCATGTCGGTCACGCCAACCAGCGCCGCGCCCAACGCGACGGCCGCAAGCAGACCGAGGGCGACACCGCCCCACAGGTACGGCAGCCCCTTGCGGGCGGTGACATCGCCGTTCTTCAACCACGCGTACAGGATGCCGACCACGAGCAGCGCCTCGACACTCTCGCGCCACACGATGAACATTACCTGACCCATCATTCCTTCCCGGGGCCACGCCCCTGACTCGCGATGCGCGTCAGTCCGCGTCGCATCGCTTCCTAGACCCCGTGATGCCGCCTACTTGGCGACGATCACGCCTTGCGCCGTCTGGTGAAAATCGTCGAAGAACTTGTATTCGCCGGCCTTCAGCGGCGCGATGATCACATACGATTCGACGCCCGGCGCCAGCACCTTTTCCTTGCGCAACTGCAGGCTCTCGAATTCCGCCGCCGACTTGCCGGTGTTCTTCAGGACCACCTTGATGCGCTGACCCGCCGGCACTTCGATACGCGCCGGCGACAGCTTGCCGTCGCCAAGTTCGAGATTGACCGTCACCACATCCGCCGCATGTGCCGAGGTGACCACAGCCACGGCAAGAAGCGATGCGAAAAGCGCCGCCGCGCGCGCGGCAAGAAACCCGGCAGCCGCCGGGCGGCGCGACATCTTGAAAAGAACGGACATTTCCTTCTCCCGCCAGGCCCGCACCGGCCCCCGCAACGTGGGTGCCGGTGCGGTCGACATCAGTAGCCGCCCTTCTTGCCCGTGCCGGCAAACGTGAACTCACCGTTGAAGGTAATCGGCTTGAACCACGGACCCACGCCGGTTTCCTTATCGACGTGACGGCCGAATGCGTCGTGGCCGGTCTGCTTCGGCGGCGAGATCAGCAGCGTCAGCGAATACTTGCCCGGACCGTCGAGCTTCACGTTGTCACCATAGTGTGGCCCGTCGTTGGCGACCATCGCCATCATGTCGCCCTCGATGACCTTGTTGCTGCCCTTCTTCTGCAGCTTGTAGTGCACCTGCAGATACGGCACCCAGGCATCGTCGGCGAAACCCGTCGGGTTGTTGGCGCGCGCCTTGATGTCCGCTTCCAGATGGATGTCCGACTCCGAGGCCTTGCGCATCATGCCTTCCGGATCCATCGTGATCGGCTGCAGGTAAACGGCAGCGATTTCCATCGCCTGCGTGTTCAGCGGCTTGCCGATCGGATATTCGGCCGCTTGCGCGGATGCGGCGAGGCCAGCCACGCCGAGTGTCAGGCCTGCCAGTGCGGCAGCGAAGCGAAACGAAGCAGCCATCCCCGAGATTCTCCAAAAGCAGTGAAAAAACGCATTATTTCGCGGATTCCGAGCAACAATGCGAACAATTCTCAATCCGATGCGAAGTTTATCACTAATCGTTCTATGCCATCACGCGGCTGCTTGACGCTGTTCCGACTGGCGCGATGGCCGGTCTGGTATCGGACGCAAGCGCCGATGGCGACCACCTACGGCTGCGCGCCGGTCATGCGCACCAGCGCTTGCACAGGTGCCGAAGGCGCCACTCTGCTGATCATGCGGTGCCGCACCGAGATGCTTTGTCGCCGTTCCTGACACCGCCCGCTCCAGACACGTCGCCGCATTGCCGGGCAACCTGCCAGGGACATCGTGTTGCGGATCGGGCCGGGCGGGTTGCGACCGGGTCGCAACCCGCTCGCAAACAAGCCCACGAACGGGCCATGCACCGGACGCGAACGGGGGCCGCCAACGGACCCTCGGTGCGTCGCGCAGGAGCGCGCGGACGTACCCGACGCAACGTCGCGCTCGGGCGCCACGGCTCAGGCAGCGCCGCTCAGATGGTCGCCGACGTTGGCGCCGAACACGCGTTCGCGCAGCTTGGCCAACGAATCGCGCGCGGCAGCGGCCTTTTCGAACTCGAGGTTGCGGGCGTAGTCATGCATCTGCTTCTCCAGCTGCTTGATTTCTCGCGCGAGCTGCTTCTCGCTCATGTCCTCGTAGCGAGCCTTTTCCTTCGCGGCCTTGGGGCCCGCCTTGGCCTCGTCGGCGTCGTACACGCCATCGATGATGTCCTTGATGCGCTTGACGACGCCCGCCGGCACGATGCCGTGCGCCGCGTTGTGCGCTTCCTGCTTGGCCCGGCGGCGCTCCGTCTCGTCGATCGCCTTGTGCATCGAATCGGTGACGCGGTCCGCGTACAGGATCGCGCGGCCGTTCACGTTGCGGGCCGCCCGGCCGATGGTCTGGATCAGCGAACGCTCGGCGCGCAGGAAACCCTCCTTGTCCGCGTCCAGGATCGCCACGAGCGACACCTCGGGAATGTCCAGGCCCTCGCGCAGCAGGTTGATGCCGACCACGACGTCGAAAGTGCCCAAGCGCAGGTCGCGAATGATCTCGACCCGTTCGACCGTCTCGATATCGCTGTGCAGGTAGCGGACCTTGACGCCGTGGTCGGACAGGAATTCGGTCAACTGCTCGGCCATGCGCTTGGTCAGCACCGTTACCAGTACCCGCTCGTTGCGAGACACGCGCAGGTTGATCTCGCTCAGTACGTCGTCCACCTGGCTGCTGGCCGGCCGCACCTCGACGATCGGATCCACCAGGCCAGTCGGCCGCACCACCTGCTCGACGATCGCCCCTTCGGACCGGCGCCGCTCGTACTCGCCCGGCGTCGCCGACACGAAGACCGCCTGACGCATCTTGCGCTCGAATTCCTCGAACCGAAGCGGCCGATTGTCCAGCGCAGACGGCAGGCGGAAGCCGTAGTCGACCAGGTTTTCCTTCCGGGCCCGGTCGCCGTTGTACATGCCGTTGAGCTGGCCGATCAGGACGTGCGACTCGTCGAGGAACATCAGCGCATCGTTCGGCAGGTAGTCCACCAGCGTCGGCGGCGGTTCGCCGGGCGCGGCGCCCGAGAAGTGCCGCGAGTAGTTCTCGATGCCCTTCGTGAAGCCCAGCTCCTGGAGCATTTCGATGTCGAAGCGGGTGCGCTGTTCGAGGCGTTGCGCTTCGACCAGACGGCCTTCCTGATAGAAGAACTCGAGCCGCTCCCGCAGCTCCGGCTTGATGGTCTCGATTGCGCGCAACACGGTGTCGCGCGGCGTCACATAGTGCGACGACGGGTAGACGGTGAAGCGCGGAATCTTCTGGCGAACGCGTCCGGTCAGCGGGTCGAACAGTTGAAGCGAATCGATCTGGTCGTCGAACAGTTCAATCCGAACCGCCATTTCGGCGTGCTCGGCGGGGAAAACGTCGATCGTGTCGCCGCGTACGCGGAAACAGCCGCGTCCGAAATCCGTTTCGTTGCGGTTGTACTGCATCGCAATGAGGCGGGCGATGACGTCGCGCTGCCCCATCTTGTCGCCGGTCCGCAGCGTCAAGATCATCCGGTGGTATTCGCTGGGATTGCCGATACCGTAGATCGCCGACACGGTCGCGACGATGATCACGTCGCGACGCTCCAGCAGGCTCTTGGTCGCGGACAGTCGCATCTGCTCGATGTGCTCGTTGATCGACGAGTCCTTCTCGATGAACAGGTCGCGCTGCGGCACGTACGCTTCCGGCTGGTAGTAGTCGTAGTACGAGACGAAGTACTCGACGGCGTTGCGCGGGAAGAAATCCCGGAATTCGGAATAGAGCTGCGCCGCCAGCGTCTTGTTGGGTGCGAACACGATCGCAGGCCGACCCAGCCGGGCAATCGTATTGGCCATCGTGTAGGTCTTGCCGGAGCCCGTCACGCCGAGCAAGGTCTGGAAGGCAAGACCGTCGTGCACGTTCTCGACCAGTTGCGCGATCGCCGTCGGCTGGTCGCCAGCCGGCGGATAAGCCTGGTAAAGCTGGTACGGCGAATCCTCGAACGTGATGAACTTCGATTCGTCGAGATCGCTGCTAACTTCCCGTAAGTCGGTCATTTGTCTAAAATAATCAGCTTGGTCTCGGCCGCCGGACCGAATCGACCATTCTATTCTTTTCGAGGAAACCCGGTTTTCCCGCCGCAAAACACTCCCATGAGCGTCTTTTCCGCTGTCGAACTCGCGCCCCGCGACCCCATCCTTGGCCTGAATGAGGCATATGCTGCCGATCGCCGCGAAACCAAGGTCAATCTGGGCGTGGGTGTGTACACCGACGATCAGGGCAGGATTCCGCTGCTGCGCTCGGTCGCCGAGGCTGAGCAGGCACGTGTCGCCGCGCGTGCCGCGCGGGGCTATCTGCCGATCGACGGCATTGCCGCCTACGATGCCGCCGTGCAGAAACTGCTGTTCGGCGCCGACTCGGCGTTGGTTGCGGAAGGTCGGGCGGTCACCGTCCAGGCGCTGGGCGGCACCGGCGCGCTGAAGCTGGGCGCGGACTTCCTCAAGCGGCTCGATCCGTCGGCCCATGTCGCAATCAGCGACCCGAGCTGGGAAAACCACCGCGCGCTGTTCGAAGCCGCGGGCTTCGCAGTCGACACCTATCGCTACTACGATGCCGCCAGTCATGGCGTCGACTTCGCCGGCATGCTGGCGGACCTGCGCGGCTACGCGGCCGGCACGGTCGTGGTCCTGCATGCGTGCTGCCACAACCCGACCGGCGTCGATCTCGACGATGCCCAATGGGCACAGGTGGTCGACGTGCTGCGTGAACGTCAACTGGTGCCCTTCCTCGATATCGCCTACCAGGGCTTTGGCGAGAGCATCGAGGCCGATGCGACCGCCGTGCGTCGCGTTGCCGCGTCCGGCCTGCCGTTCCTGGTCGCCAGCTCTTTCTCGAAATCGTTTTCGCTGTACGGCGAACGCGTCGGTGCGCTGACGCTGGTCACCGCCTCGTCCGACGAAGCCAAGCGCGTGCTTTCGCAGGTCAAGCGCGTGATCCGCACCAACTACTCGAACCCGCCGACCCATGGCGGCACCGTCGTCGCGACCGTCCTCAACGACGCGACGCTGCGCGCCCAGTGGGAAAGCGAGCTGGGCGAAATGCGCGACCGGATCCGCGCCATGCGCGACGGCCTGGTCGAGCGTCTGAAGGCGAACGGCGCGCAAGGCGACTTCGAATTCGTCCGCCAGCAACGCGGCATGTTCTCCTACTCGGGCCTGACCAGCGCTCAGGTCGACCGTCTGCGGGACGAGTTCGGCATCTATGCGGTCTCGACGGGCCGTATCTGCGTGGCAGCACTGCGCAGCAGCAACCTCGACATGGTCGCCAAGGCCATCGCAACGGTCAGCGCCAACTGACCCTGCCGTCCGCCAGCCATGAAGGCGCCTCGTCGCCGCTGGCTTGTTCCCGCGCGAGCCAGCGGGCCGGGGTGCGGTGGCGCCCGGTGCCCCGGGGCACTGTCTCGACCGCAGCGGGCAGGCTACCGCCGCGGCGCCATTGCCATTGTTGAGCAAGGCCGTGCCGACGCCGTGGCGTCTGCGTGGCGTCTGTTGCCCAGTCCTCGGTTCCTGCATCGCGCCTTTTGCGTGCGACGCTTGCTTCGCCGGCACCTGTCGAGGTCGACGCAGTCCGGCCCGGGCGCGCGATCCACGGCGTCACTGGCGCCCGCCACTCGCGGCCACGTGCCGCCGCCTGTATGGCTCAAGTTCCGATCCGCGGTCCTGCCGCCGCTGCGGCTTGGCACAATGGCGGGACCTCGGGCGCGGGCTGGCTTCAGCTTTCAGCCCGCTTCGCCGTCGCCTTGATCCCGTCCCGATCCGGTCCCGATCCCGTCCCGATCCGGTCCCGATCCGGTCCGGCTCCCGTTTGGTCACGTTTGGTCACGTCTTGACGCCACTTCGATGCCACCGCAGCCTGCATCGGGCCGTCTCCATCTGCATCAACGACCGCGCCATCGGCCGGTTGACCGGGCTTTCCCAGGTGTCTGCCGCGTCCACCTGCGGCTAAGATGCCGGCCTGGCATTCCCTACGAGTTCTAGCATGTCTTCCATTCCACGCTCGCCCGATGCCGCGCTGACCGAGTTCACGCTGCGCGGCGTCCTGCTGGGCGCCATCCTGACCGCGGTCTTCACCGCGTCGAACGTCTACCTGGGCCTGAAGGTCGGCCTGACGTTCTCGTCGGCCATTCCGGCCGCAGTGATCTCGATGGCAGTCCTGCGCGCACTGCGCGGTTCGACCATTCTCGAGAACAATATGGTGCAGACGCAGGCGTCCGCTGCCGGCACGCTCTCGTCCATCATCTTCGTCCTGCCCGGACTGGTGATGATCGGCGTCTGGCAGGGTTTCCCGGTCATCGAGACGATGGGGCTCTGCGCGATCGGCGGCATGCTGGGCGTCGTCTTCACGATTCCGCTGCGCCACGCGATGGTCGTCGAATCGAGCCTGCCCTATCCCGAAGGCATTGCAGCGGCGGAAGTGCTGCGCGTCGGCAGCGAAGCACGCGAAGATGGCCAGGCGGACGGGGCCGCCGGCAGCGGCGTGCGAGATATCGCCGCCGGGGGCATCCTTGCCGCCGCGGTAAGCCTCGCGTCCGGCGGCCTGCGCCTGCTGGCCGACGGCGCGAGCGCCTGGTTCGCGCTTGGCGCCGCCACCTTCCGCCTGCCGATGGGTTTCTCACTGGCGCTGATGGGCGCCGGTTACCTGATCGGCATTGCCGGCGGCCTCGCCATGCTGCTTGGCGTGATCATCGCCTGGGGCGTGGCCGTGCCCTGGCTATCGGCCGTCAGCCCCAACCCCGAGCATCTGTCCCTCAGCGCCTTCGCGACCAGCCTGTGGAGCCGCGACGTGCGCTTCATCGGCGCCGGCATGATCGGCATCGCGTCGCTTTGGACGCTTGCCATGCTCGTCAAGCCGGTGGCTGGCGGCATCGTGAAAGTGCTCCGCAGCCGTCCGCACCTCGGCGGCACCGTGGCCCGCACCGACCAGGACCTTTCGCCGCGCGCGATTGCGGCCATCACCGGGGTGCTGCTCGTCCTGCTGACCGCGCTCCTCGTCGTCTTCGTCGAGCGCGACGTCAACATCGCGGGACTGACCTGGCCACTGGTGGTATGCGGCGTCGTGTTCACTTTCGTGTTCGGTTTCCTGATCGCCGCTGCCTGCGGCTATATGGCAGGCCTGGTCGGGTCGTCATCGAGTCCGATTTCGGGCATCGGCATCGTCGCGGTGATTCTCGTCTCCGCCTTGCTGCTGCTGATCGGACGGTTCACCGGACTGCTCGACGCGGCCGACGGCGTAAAGACCGCGACCGCGTTCGCGCTGTTCACCACGTCGGCCGTGATCGCCGTCGCGACGATCTCGAATGACAACCTGCAGGACCTGAAGACAGGCTGGCTGGTCGGCGCGACGCCATGGCGCCAGCAGGTCGCCTTGCTGATCGGCTGCGTCGTCGGCGCCGCAACGATTCCGCCGACGCTCGAACTGCTCTACCGCGCATACGGCTTCACCGGCGCGCTGCCGCGTGCAGGCATGGATCCGTCGCAGGTACTCGCGGCACCGCAGGCCACCTTGATGACGACGATCGCGGACGGTATCTTCAGCCACCGTCTCAACTGGTCGATGCTGGGCGTCGGCGTTGTGCTCGGCGTCGCGTTAATCGTGCTGGACACCCTGCTGCGCCGGCTGCATCCGCGCGCCACGCTGCCCGTGCTGGCAGTCGGCATCGGCATTTACCTGCCGCCGACGATCGCGACGCCACTCGTGGTCGGCGCGTTGATCGCCTACGGGCTGTCGCGCGTGCTGCGCCGTGAGGCGGCCACGTCGCAGCGCGGCGCGGTCGACGAGACCGAGCTGGTCCGCGAGGTTGAAGCGCGCAACCGGCGCGGTGTGTTGTTCTGCTCGGGTTTGATCGTCGGCGAAAGCCTGATGGGCGTGGCGTTGGCGGCCGTGATCGGCTTTACAGGCAAGGATGCGCCGCTCGCGTTGGTTGGAGATGGCTTTGCGTCCACAGCGCAGTGGCTTGGCCTGCTGGTCTTCGCCGCCACCGGGTGGCTGCTCTGGCGACGCGTGGCGCAGACACCGCGCTGAGATAACGGTTCGACCAGCGGGCCGTTAAACCAGCGGGGCACGCGTGCCGTGCCTCGCGCCCCTGCGCGAAAGCCACGGCCGAGCGCGATCTCCGTCCGGCTCGCTGCGAAGCAGCAAGGCGGCGAATGCGCGATGCGGCCCGGGGCCGCAGGAATGCAAGCCGAACGCAGCTCAAATGTTGCCGCCGGGCTGCCCGCCGGCAGCCCGGCGGCGGCTCAGCGGCATGCACGACGCGGCGAGAATGCTGAGTCGATGCATTCGACCCGGAAGAAGAGCGTTTCCGGACGGCTCGATCGAGCCTCCTTCATCTTGCCGCTCTGGATCGGTCCGTCTCGGTCGGGCCGGCCCGATCCCGCCACGTTCATCCCGTCTGGCGATCGCGCCGTGACCAGGCGCTGAAGCCGGTGGGGCGGTGAATCCGGTTGGGCGGTTAAGCCGGTTGGGCGGCGATGGCGGCGATGGCGGCGATGGCGGCTCGGACAGCGGCGCGCCGTCGTCGTTCCACTGAAAACCGCTGCGCGCGATGCAGAGCACGGGACGCTGGCCGCTCGACGGAACCGCCGCACATCCGGCCGGATTGCGCGGCGACAGGCGCCACGGCAGTTCAGTGCATATTCCAGCCGTGGCTGACCGTGATGACCTGCCCGGTCAATGCTGCACTCGGGAACGCCGCCAGGAAGCGCACCGTCTCCGCGACATCCTCGGTCGTCGTGAATTCGCCGTCGACCGTGCCGCGCAGCATCACGTTCTTCACGACCTCCTCTTCACTGATGCCGAGCGAGCGCGCCTGCTCGGGAATCTGCTTCTCGACCAGCGCTGTCCGTACGAACCCCGGACACACGACATGCGAGCGCACGCCATGCGCGGCGCCCTCCTTGGCCAGCGTGCGTGAGAGTCCAAGCAAGCCGTGCTTGGCAGTGACATAGGCGGACTTCAACGGCGAAGCCTCGTGCGAGTGGACGGAACCCATGAAGATCACGGTACCGCCCCGCGCTTGACCGTCGGCATCCTTGCGATACATCTGGCGCAACGCCGCCCGCGTGACCAGGAAGGCGCCATCGAGATGGATCGCGAGGATCTTCTTCCAGTCGCCAAGCGAGAACTGATCGATCGGACTGACGATCTGCACGCCCGCATTGTTGATGACGATGTCGACCGGGCCAAACGCCGCCTCGATGTTGCCGAAGCCATCGTCCACCGCACGCTCGTCGGTCACGTCCATTGCGACCGCCATCGCCTGCCCGCCCTTACCACCCCTCCCGCCGATATCGTCGGCGACGCGCTGCGCGCCCGTCAGGTTCATGTCGGCGATGACGACACGCGCACCGGCTTCGGCGAGCGTACGGGCGATCTGTTCGCCGATGCCACTGGCGGCGCCGGTGACGATGGCAACCTTGCCTGATAGGGATGGGTTCGCGGTAGACATGGGACGACTCGACTCCTGGTTGAGGCCGCGACGCACGAGGGCGGCGGCGCGTTTCGTGACCAGACAAGTGTCGTCCCAAACGCGCGCGGACGCAATTCGGCCGAGCAGCCAGGTCGCCGACAGAACCGGCGTTCGCGCGGCCCAGCGGAGCTGGCATCGCGACACGCGTCCAGCCGCGGCTGACCGAAGTCGCAGCGCCCGAACGTCATGCCCGGGCGCCCCCGACGCGACGATCAGTGCCCGCCAGCGCTCACCAGGCGCCAGCGCCCGTTGTCGATCACCACCATCACGCGCGAACGCTGATCCATGCCGACGTGGTCGCTGGCGGTCGTGGTGATGATGCCGGTCGCCGTCGGCAGATTGCGAATCGATTCCAGCTGGTCGCGCAGCGCGGTGCGGAATGCCTGCGTGCCCGGCTTGCCGGCCTTCAACGCGCCGGGAATCGCGCGCTGCAGATAGAGCCCCGCATCCCAGGTATAACCGGCGAAGAGCGACACGCTGCCCGCCCCGTAAGCCTTCTCGTACCGACTGACGAGGTCTTCCGCGATCGGCTTGACCGGATTGTTGGCGGCGAGCTGTGACGCGACGAGCACCGGCCCCGTCGCCACCAGCGCGCCGTTGCAATCTGCGCCGCACACGCGCAGGAAGTCATTGTTGGACACGCCGTGGTTGAAGTACAGCACACCCTTGTAGCCGCGCTCGCGCAGGGCTCGCGCCGGCAGCGCCGCAGGCGTCCCCGAGCCACCGATCACGATCGCGTCGGGCTTCGCGCCCAGCACCTTCAAAGCCTGCGCGGTCGCACTGCTGTCGCCCGGCGCGAATCGCTCGTCGGCAACCACGGTCAGGCCCTTCGCGGCCGCCGCCTTCTTGATCTCGACCGCGAATGCATCGCCGAGCGCATTGTTGAAGCCGATGAAGCCGATCCGCTTCAGTCCCTTCGAGACGGCGTCGGCAACCAGCTGCTCGGCGATGAACGAGTCGTTATGCGGCGTCTTGAAGATCCAGCGTCGCTGCGCGTCCATCGGTTCCACCAGACGGGCCGACGAGGCCAGCGTCACGACCGGCGTCTGACCTTCGCTTGCGGGTTGAATCATTGCCAGCGTGTTCGGCGTGGTGGTCGAACCGATGATCGCGTCGACGTGGTCCTCGCTGATCAGCTTCTTCGTGTTGGTGACCGCTCGGTTCGTGTCCGAAGCGTCGTCGAGGACGATGTATTCGACGCTCTGTCCCGCGATGGTGCGCGGCAACAGCGTGATCGCGTTCTTTTCCGGGATGCCGAGACTGGCTTGCGGCCCCGTCGACGACACCGTCACCCCGATCTTGATTTGCGCCCAGGCGGCCGGTGCGCCGCCAATGGCGAACAGCGCCGCGGCAACCGCCACCGCCTTCAATGCCTTGTGCTTCCCCGTGATGCTGCTCATCCCTGTCTCCTCCAGTACGTACGGATATTGTTGTGGCGCTGGCCAGCGTGGCGAGTGGCAAGGACGGGGAATGCCCGCGTTGCGTCTCTCCACGCGTTACGCGTATCGTATTGCGTAACGTCTTGCGCTTCGATCAGGGAATGCCCGCGGCATCGGCTGCTGCGCTCTAGTCGGCGCTCGCTCGTCCGAGGTTGTCTGGAAGCGGAGACCTTGCGGCTCGAAGCTTCGTTTGGGGGGCCAGCCGCCATGACGCCGCGCCGCTGGCAGAGCCACGGCCGTCGCGCAGCCGAAGGCATGGACGCCGGAGAAGACGCACTGGGCAGCCTGCGCAATAACCAAAAGGACCTTCCGAATGGCAGATGCGAAGACGAAGGCAGACAATCGCGGCACCACAATAAACGGCGTTGATGCCGATCGGCCGCACGAGGCCGACGCCCGCCAGCGCACCGGCCACGCCGGCAATCGAAACGGCGTGGCGCCGCCGCGTGCTGAACCATTCCCGGTCGCCGACGCGAACGGCCGGGCGGCACGAGCGCGGCGCGACAGCGACGGCGGCATCCAGTCGGCGGATACCGCGCTACAGGTCCTGACCGCGCTGGCCGGGCTGCCCGGTGCCCAGGCGGTGTCGGAACTCGGGCGGGCACTCGACATGCCACGCGCGAAGGTCCACCGCTATCTCGTTTCCCTGGAAAGAGCCGGTTACGTCGCCCAGGACCCGGTCTCGGCGCGCTACCGACTTGGCCCGCAAGCCTTGCGCACCGGCCTTGCGGCGTTGGCGGAGGTCGATTTTGTCGCCCTCGCCGCCGCGCAGCTCGACAGCGTGCGCGCCGCTGTCGGCGAAACCGTCTTCGTCGCGATCTGGGGCGAGCACGGGCCGACGATTGTTCTTTGGCGCGACGCGCCGCGTCCGGTCACCGTGAACGTCCGTGTCGGCTCGACCCTGCCCTTGCGCTACAGTGCAACGGGGCGGGTGTTCGCATGCTGGTGGCCGGCGGCCGAGGAAATGCATGGGGCCGCGGCAAACGCTCCGGACGGCGACCGGAGCTGGCCTCAGGAGCGGCGCGACACCATCGAGCGCGGCTACGCACTGATTCGAGGCGGTTTGGTGCCAGGCATCGACGCCGCGTCCTTTCCCGTCTTCGATGCGCAGGGCGCATTGGCCGGCGCCCTCACCACGCTTGGACTCGCCGGCCAGATCGCCCTGGGGGCGGACGGCCCCCTGATTCGGACACTGGACGAAACTGCTCGATACTGGTCGAGCCAGCTTGGGCACCGCATCGATCGGCGCTGAAAACAGCACGACAGGAGAACCGACTGGCGACGTGGGCTCGCACCACGCGTCGAACAGAGCGTCATCGCGCCGGCTGGTCTGCTGTCGACGCCCGCCGCCCTGTCGCGTCTTGTCGCGTCTTGTCGCGTCTGGTTGCGTCCTGTTGCCCCGCATTGGCTCGTCCGGCCCCGTCGCCACGCAGGGCCATGCTGTCGAAACGAGGGATAGTTGGTTTATCCTGACGGAGGTCAACGACCATGCCGGCCAGCGATGGCAGCATGGTCTACATCGTGCCGCAGCGTGCCGAAGCATGTGGTGCGCATGCCGGCATGCCGCGGCATAACCAGCAACGGATAGGAGAAAACGCATGTACAGCAAGATTCTCGTCGCCGTCGACGGCAGTTCGACCTCGCAGCGCGCCCTGGACGAAGCACTGAAACTGGCTTCTGGCGGCCAGTGCGCAGTCCGCGCACTCTACGTCATCGACAGTCCCGCGATGTTGTTCGGGGTCGGCTTCTACGATCCGTCGAGTCTGAAGGATGCGTTCACCGAAGAAGGCAACGTCGTGACGCGGGCCGCACAGCAGCGTTTCGCCGAAGCGGGCGTGGCGGGCGACACCCTGATCGTCGACGCGCAGGAAGTCGGCAACGACGTGGTGGGCGCGATCAGCAGCGCCGCCACGCAATGGGGCGCCGACCTGGTGGTGCTCGGCACCCATGGCCGGCGCGGCATGCAGCGCGCGCTACTGGGCAGCATCGCGGAAGCCTTTGTTCGCGTCGCCCCGACACCGGTGCTGCTCGTGCGCAGCGAGGAAACGGACGAGGGTGCAACCCGTCCCGCGACTGGGGCGATCCCCGCCGCGCCCGCCGTCTGAGCGGATACACAGCGCCGCACGATTTCGCCGGCGGCTCGTGCGCGGTACGTCGAAGGCGCGCCGGCGAGGCCACGGACTCAGCCACTGCCGTCCGTAAGCCGCAGCGGCGCGGCGACGCGCGGGCGGCATGTCGGCATGCGTGCCGGAGGCGTGGCTGCGGGTTGACGTGGCTGCGTGTAGACGTGACTGCGTGTTGGCGCATGAAGTGGGGCATGAAGAACGCCCGCCGATAACGATTTGTGGCGGTCCGCCCGCCACCCGCGACTCACCGGCCCGTGCGGCCGACCGCATTGCAGTGACGGCAGGCGAGACATGAAGGACGCGCTTGCGCTACCATCCGCGCGGCAGGCGTCCTCGACGCCCGGACCGCACCGATCGCCATGTTCAGTTATCGCCACGCCTTTCACGCCGGCAACCACGCCGACGTCCTCAAACATCTGATCCTCGTCCAGCTTTGCACCTATATGCGGCGCAAGGAGAAGGGATTTTCCTACGTCGACACCCATGCGGGTGCGGGCGTGTACGCGCTGGACCAGGGCTATGCGGCGAAGAGCGGCGAAGCCGGCAGCGGCATCCTGCGCCTATGGGATGCGCCCCGCGCCGGCATGCCGCCCCTCGTCGCCGATTATCTCGATGCGATCGCATCGCTCAACCCGGATGGCCAGCCCCGCTTCTATCCCGGCTCACCCTACCTCGTCTGGCAACTTCTCCGCGAGCAGGACGCGATGCGGCTGTTCGAGTTGCATCCCACCGAAATCGACATCCTGCGCGAGAACTTCGCCAGTGCGCCGCGTCGCATCGTGATCGGCCAGACCGACGGTTTCGACGGCCTGAGAGCGGCGTTGCCCCCGCCGACGCGCCGCGGCGTCACCCTGATCGATCCATCGTACGAAGACAAGAACGACTATCGCAGGACTGTCCAAGCGGTGGTGGAAGGGCTCAAGCGTTTCGCCACCGGCACCATCGCCGTGTGGTATCCGTTGGTCACGCGCGCCGAGGCACGGCGCCTGCCGGCTGAACTCGAGGCGATCCAGCCGGACGGCTGGCTGCACGCGTCGCTCGCGATCAGCGCGCCGCCCAGCGGTCAGGGCCTGTACGGCAGTGCGATGTTCGTAATCAATCCGCCCTATTTCCTGGGCGATACCTTGCGCGCAACCCTGCCCTACCTGGTCGAGCGGCTGGGCGTCGACGGTCAAGCGTCGTTTTCGCTGACCGATCGCACCGTGTAGGATCGTCAGACGTGCCGAACGTCGAAAAGTCCGGTAGCATCGCGCCACGGTCAACACATGTCAGGCAACGGCCCCGGTCACCCTCGATGGCGAATACTTTGAAGACGATCGCACGGCTCGCCGCCTGCGCGGCGTTGGTCTCGTGCGGCGGCGGTGGCAGCGGCGACGATCAGCAGAACAACAATTCCTCGGCGGCGACTGCCTCGACCGAAGGTTTGTGGACCGGCACCATCAAATCGTCGGTAACGAACCGGTCGCAACCGGTCACGTTGATCGCGTTGCCGACCGGCGAAATGCGCCTGCTCTCGTCGAACTGCGTGCAATACATCGCCGCCACCAGCATCAACGCAAGCTTCTTCAGCGGCAGCGGCAACGGCTATGCGCCGGACGGTGGCGTGGCGGCCTGCCCGATCGCTTACACGTTCCCGAGCGGCAGCACAACCGCGACGGTGAACGTCAGCGGACAGGCCGCCACGCGCCAGACGCTCTACGGCAGCTACAGTGCGGGCGGCGATACGGGTACGTTCACGACTACGTACAACGACGCCTATGGCCGCACCGGAACCTTGGCCCGCGTCGCTGGCACGTACAGCAACGGCACCGTGCAGGTGACCATCACGGCGACCGGCTCGCTTACCGGCTTGCTGGGTAGCGAAGAAGCGTTTGGCACGGTCTCGACGATCGACGTGACGAAGAACGCGTACCGCATCGTGCTGAACCAGGGCACGCCGGCGAGCGCCGCCACCTCCTCGGCATCGGCCGTCGCGGCCGACATCGCTGCCTCCTGGAGCGGCGTGGCAACGTTGGTGGACTACTCGTCGTCCACCGATAACGCGCTCGTGGTTAGCCTGAGCAACCAGGAATCGGGCTTCACCGCCACCTTGATTCGTCAGTAAGGCGGGTCTGCACACCCCGAGCCGATCGGGAGCAGACCCGAAGCACACCGCGCGCACGCCATGCGCCCAGTTCTCACCGGGCCACGAACAGCGTTTCGGCGAACGGCCAACGCTGGTCCTCCCAGCTCGCTAGGCGGCCGAAACCGGCCTCTGCGCCCAGCCGGGCCACGTCGTCGCTGCGGTACTTGTGGCTGCTCTCGGTCCAGATCGTCTCGTCGGCCTCGAAATGCACGGTGAGGTCCGCAGCCGCGACGCGCACCGTCTGCCGGCACAGCGACCGCAGATGCATTTCAATGCGGCCCGCCGCGGCGTCGAAGCGCGCTTCGTGGCGAAAGCGTCGCAGGTCGAAATCGCCGCCCAGTTCGCGGTTGATGCGCGCCAACAGATTCATGTCGAAGGCAGCCGTCACACCGGCCGGGTCGTCGTAGGCGTCGATCAGGGTTGCCACCGGCTTCAACAAGTCGGTGCCCAGCAGCAGCAGGTCGCCCTCGCTCAACGTGGCGCGCACCGTTTGCAGGAAAGCCACAGCCTCGTCGCGGCCGAAGTTGCCGATGGTGCTGCCGAGGAACAGCAGCAGCAGCGGCTGTCCCGGTGTCCGCGCCGCGCAGGCGCGGCCCAGCCCCTCGAAGTAGTCGCCCTGCTCCGACACCACGCGCAGCCCGGCGATGTCGGCAAGATTCCGCGCGCATGCTTGCAGCGCCGTCTCCGAAATCTCAATCGGCCGATAGACGGTCGCCACGGTCGGAGCAGCGTCGCGTAGCGCCTGCAGCAGATAGCGCGTCTTCTGCCCGGTGCCGCTGCCCAATTCGACGATATCGCTCGGCGCGGTCGCGCCCAGATGCGCCACCATCGACGCGGCATGCTCGCGCAGCAAGCGCTCCTCCGCCCGCGTCACGCCGTACTCGGGGAGCACAGTGATCACCTCGAAAAGCGCCGACCCGACGGCGTCGTACAGGTATTTCGACGGCAGCGTCTTGCGTGAGGCGGTCAAGCCGGCGCGGACGTCCTCGGCGAAAGACGACAGTTGGGCGATTCTTTCAGCGGGCAGCGCCATGGGTGCCCTCCCGGGGCAATGCGCGACGGACGTCGCATGTGTGGTGGGGGAGACCGCCCGAGAACCGGGCAGTCCGCAGTCGGTACGCCCGTGGGCGCTGGGGCGCTTCTTACGCCGCTTCCACGCAGCGGAAACCGGCGTAGACGTTCTGATAGTGCGGCTGGAACCAGTTGCGGAACGACGGCCGCACCATGCACGCGGCAGTTCGCGACGCCGCCCCCTTCAATACGAAGTGTTGGCCGTCGAAGAAATTCGCCGAGTACCCTTTGTAGAAAGGGAACGGCTCGAAGCCATCGAACGGGCCGAACGCATCGGCAGTCCACTCCCAGCCGTTACCGAACTGACCAAGCACGCCGTGCACGCTCAGTGGCTGGGATGGTGCGTCGACCGCGATCGGATCCCAGCGCCTGAAATCGAAGTTGCCGGTCGTCGGTGCCTCTGCGGTGACCGCGCCCTCCGCCGCCCGCACCCACTGCGCCTCGGTCGGTAGCGCCTTGCCCACGAAGCGGGCATACGCGCTGGCCTCTGCGTGGCTGACGTACACCGGCCAGGACAGCGGCAATGGCATGTCGCCGAACATCCCGGTCAGCCGCCAGCCGTCCGGGGATGGCCGCCAGAAGCCCGGCTTGCTGATGCCAGCCGCCTGCACCCACTGCCAATCGTGCTCGGACCACCAGCGCGGGTCCCGATAGCCGTCGGCCTCGATGAACCGCAGGAAATCGCCATTGCTGACCATGTGCCGCTGAATCGAGAAGCCGGGTACTTCCCGTACGTCGGCGCCGTACTCGTTGTCCCAACCGAACACATCCCGGTCCTTCTCACGGTCCAGGCCAAGCTTGGCCGTACCGGCTGGAATCGGCTGCAGTGCTTGCGCCGGACTGCGCCAGCGGTCCTCGGCTTCGCGCCGCAGACCGGGCGGCACGATCTTGGTCGCAGCCGGCAACTGATGCAGCATGTAGGCGAGGGTTTCCGCATGCATCAGACGGTGCTCGACGGCAACCGACATCAGTTGATCGCGGGCTGCTTGCGACGCGGAGTCGATGGCGGACTTCGCCACCAACGACTCGCTTGCCGGCTCGCGCAATGCGGCCCCGATCGTCCCGCGCACACCGTCGCGGTAGGCCAACACGCGATCCAGCGACGGCCAGTCCTCCGGGACATCCGTGGGCAACCCGCCACCCACCGGATCGATGCCGAACGCGAAAAGCCGGTCCAGCGCCTCGTCGAAGCTACGGCGCTCGACCAGCGTCCCGGCCAGCAGGTTCCAGTCGAAAGCCTCGAGGTGACCTATGTAAAAAATGATGCGGTGGCGCTCCGCGATCGGTCGATCGTACCAATGCGCGCGGTCGACAACGTCGAACAACTGGTCCGTTACCGCACAGGCTTCGTGGTATCGCGCCGCGAGCGGGCGGGCGAGAAAGGCGTCGCGCTTCATGTCTGGATGCGTCCGGGTGGCAATCGCTCGGCAAGATGGCGCTGACAAGCAGACTTCGTGCCGAATTGAGCGTCTGAGCGTCTGAGCGTCTGAGCGTCTGAGCGTCTGAGCGTCTGAGCGTCT
>NZ_FNLO01000010.1:21100-23764 GCF_900095735.1 Chitinasiproducens palmae
TGAGCGTCTGAGCGTCTGAGCGTCTGAGCGTCTGAGCGTCTGAGCGTCTGAGCGTCTCACAACCCTTCGGAAGCCAACCCGACGCGTCAGCCCGACAAGGCGCTTCGCTCCGTTGGCATTCTGCTGCCTTGAGCGCTCGGCGCGCAGTCTGCGGGACCGTCGTTCACACGGGCGCACCGGCATTTCTGTCGCCCTCGCCTTGCAACCTATTCGACATCCTACGCCTGTTCGAACCCCGACCGGCGAGCCGGCGGCAGCCCGGTGCTCGGGTTGTGCGCAGCGGCATAAGCAAACCGTCCCCATGCAACGGCGCACACGGGCTGGTTCCGGGCCGCTCAAGTATTGCCCGAGCGTGACATTTGCCGCTGCCGACAGCCTGACGCTGACACGATCCGGCCAAGCTTACATCCGCTTGCCTTCGCCCGCCTTAGTCGACGCGTGCTCCCGACGAAGTGAGACATTCATAGACCATCGGGACAGGCGGGCAAGCTACATGAGTGCTGCCATCATTGCCGAACTGGCCCGTTGCACGGGATTGCCAAGGCTACAAGGAGAAACCGATGCATTTTGTGTTGCTCGATAAGGACGTCGAAGGAAGGGAAAAGCTGAAGGTGTTGCTGCGCCTGCTGGAACGGCGAGCATGCGTGACCGAACTGAGCGAGTGGGAACAACTGTCAGAGGTGGTGGCCAATCGCCGGCCGGATCTCGTGCTGGTCAACTGGAATGACGGAATCGCACCGCTCGATGCGGTGCATGCGCTGTTGGGCCGTCATCCAACGCTAACGCTGGTTTTGACATGCGAACGTCCCACGTCGGCCGCGATCCGCAGCTTGTTGCTGGCGGGCGTGCGCGGCATCATCCCGCGCGGCCATACCCGCCGGCAGATGCTTTGTGCACTGGAGCTCATCCTGCTCGACGGGCACTACATTCCCGTTGGCATTCTTGATATCCAACAGCCTCCGGAAGTGGCGCGTGAATCCGCGCGAATCGACTGGCCGCCACCGCGACGCCCGCTCTTCGGCCGCGGCGCGCTGTCGCCTCGACAACAGCAGATTCTTCGGTTGCTGACGTTCGGCGCGACCAACAAATCGATTGCCCGCAAGCTTGGAATCAGCGAGGGAACGGTCAAGATTCACATGGCAGGCGTTTTCAGGGCACTGGGAGTGCCGAACCGCGCCGCGGCGGTAGGCATGTATAACGCGTGGCTCGAATCCGGCAACGCGGACGGATGCCTTGTCGCCGACAGCGCTGCCGGTTCGCTAACCATCGACGTCCGCAGTGGTAGCGCCGGGCGGCTGGACGATCGATGCCTCGAAATACGCCGGTCGCCGACGCGAGCAAGCGCCAGCTTTCGAGAGGTGGCACCACGCACCGATCGAAGCAGCGATGTTGGAAGGTCCGACTGCAATGTCGGCGAGCGAGACGCTGGTATAAGCGATGCGCCCGTACCAGCCCTCCCAACGCCAGTCTCGCAAGGCTCGTGCGAGACTGGCACCGCCCACGAAACGGCGCACGACGCATCGACCGACAGTGACGACGTTGCGTGTAGCGGGTGCACAGCGCACGGCGCGGCGATCGCCGCGTCCCTCACCCCCGGCGCGCTCGCCAGTTCGGTCGGCGTTCCTCGAAGCGCCACAGCACCCGCAGAGCCACCGACCGATCGTGCGCCGAGTGACAGCCGCGCAGCGAAGCCGCCTGTTCCGCAAACCGCTTCAGAGTCACGCGCACAAAGCACACGCTCGAACATGTCGGCAGGCGACGTACAGAGCTGGCCATGCGCAGCGTCACGTCACGACGATGCGCGGCGAGCGAGCGAGGCACATCGGCACTGGCCGGTGAACCGCTTCCGCGTGGTCCGCGCGAGGCGCCCGCCTTCCGATGACGGATGCATGAATCGAGGCGAGCCTCAATCAGACGACGCAGACGATGCCAGCGAGCACGCGATGATGCAGCCCCGCTCGGCAAAAGGCGGCAGATCGCCATTTACCAAGTCGACAACACGTGGCCGACGCCGGCTCTCACAGCGGCCGCCGCGGCAAACTTCGGACCGCCCGCCGCCGTTGGCACCACTCGCAGGCGATGCATGCCAACCCCGTGGCAGTGGCGCGCGTCGCCGCAAGTCCCAGGCACCGCGGCATGGGCCCCTTTCCTTGCCAAGTGGGCGCCAGGCGCGGGGCGTCAGCGGCCAACGCGAAATGCGTGAGGCATGGCGTGTCCGGGGAAGAAGTCGTGACCGCTCGCGCAGCCAGACGCCCGGTGTTACGCCCGGTCTTACACCCTCTCGACGCACGCCGACCGAAAAACGCTGGGCGTGAGCGTGACGGCGGCGAGGGATGGTGGCGCCTGGCATCAGATGACGGCCTCGCCGCACTACATTCGCCATGCCCAGTTCACCCCCGTCTGCCAATAGGGCGCTTCCGCGGCACCTGATCAACGCGAGTGACGCGTCACCGAGATGCGAGCGACGCCGAAGCGGACAAGTAGGAATGACGACCGCCGACGCGTGAAGAGATTAAGACTTGGGACTTGGGACTTGGGTCTGGGGTCTGGGGTCTGGGGTCTGGGCTCTGGGCTCTGGGGTCTGGGTCTGGGTCTGGGTCTGGGTCTGGGTCTGGGTCTGGGTCTGGGTCTGGGTCTGGGTCTGGGTCTGGGTCTGGGTCTGGG
>NZ_FNLO01000010.1:23774-27943 GCF_900095735.1 Chitinasiproducens palmae
GGGTCTGGGTCTGGGTCTGGGTCTGGGTCTGGGTCTGGGTCTGGGTCTGGGTCTGGGTCTGGGTCTGGGTCTGGGTCTGGGTCTGGGGTCTTGCGGCTTGCGGCTTGCGGCTTGCGGCTTGCGGCCTGAGAGTCGAGGCGAGGGGCTTGGGACTCCGAGCGAGCAGTAGGGAGTGGGAAGATTCAAGGACGGTAGCTGTTCGACCGGTTGCCGCCGACTGGCGCCAGTCACCACGGTTTACAGACCCGTTCCGATATCGGTTCGGGTGCGGCGGGGGCTCCGCCGAAAGTATTTGCCGGGCCGAGAAAGGCCTGAGCGGAAGCGCGGCGTGTGCCGCGTCTGGCTTACGATCGACGTTCGTGTTCACCTGTATTGGGTGATGAATCGGTATAAGCCCCGCACAGAATTGATCGGTGCGTGCCGGTTAGCGTGAGCGTCAGGCGTTGCCCTGGATTCGGTCGCCCTTGACGGCCGGTCCACGCCGGCTTGCGGGCGGCACGCGCTAGTACAGGCACTCGCCGTAGCGATACTGCCCCATCAGCGACGTGCCACGTCCACGAGGATGCGTCATGCCAGCATGGTCAGGCCGCGAACGCAGCGAGGTTCCGTCGACCGCTGCCTCTCAGGACGTCTGGTTGATTGACGCCGTGCTGGCGTAACGAATCTTCGGCGCTGATCCGGTTCCGGATCCCGATCCCGATCCCGTTTCCGTTCCGGATCCCAATTCCGATTCGACGGCGCTGACGGTCAAGCGCCATCGCCACTTCCATCCCAATGCCAGTGCTAATTCCAATAGCAATGCCGAGCAGCCGTTTCCGAGGCCGTCCAGCAGCCGTCCAGCGGACGCAGGCTTTGGCTGACATGCCAAGTTTGCAACGTCCGTTTCATCGTTACATGGCTTGGCGCCTGCCGGGCGCGTGAATGTCACGGGATTCGAGGTCCGTCCCGTGGCCCGCGTTGCCGTGAGACCGCCTAAGAGCCTCCGCGGCGTCGTGTCATTGCTGCAACGTTTTAGGCCGCGCGTTCGGCGCAAAATTTGCTTGCCCAGGCCTGCCAACGTCCGCGTTCCCGCACCCGCCTGGAAAACACCATGGGCTTCCTGTACTCGCCGCTCGGCCTGCCCTTCTCCGTTGCGACATGGTGTGTCGCGCTCCTGATACTCGCGTTCGCTCTGTATGGGCGGCCGTTCCGATTCCTGCGCGAAGCTTCCCGACAGCACCTTTGGCTGGCCTCGATCACGGTGCTATCGACGCTGTGGTGCTTCTCCGCCTGGGTGCAGGACGGGCCAGTGCTGCACCTTCTGGGTGCGGCGCTGCTGAGCGCGCTGTTCGGGTGGCGTCTTGCCATGCTGGCGGCAAGTCTCGTGGTGGTGGCCGTTGCGTTGATTCTCGGTGCGTCCTGGCAAGGCGTCGGGGCGACCGTGCTCATTTTCGCAATCGTGCCGGTCATTGTTGCGGCTGGAACGCAGCGACTTTTTACGCGTCGTCTGCCAGGGCGGCTCACTTATCTGATTCTGGTCGACGGCGTCCTGGCGGCATCGCTCAGCGTCATCGCAACGCAGCTTGCTTCATTTGCGTTGCGGGCCGCGGCAGCAGACACGGCCATTGCGCTGCCGCCCGCATGGGGCTGGGCGGTGGCACTGCTCCTCTGCGGTGAGGCACTGGTTTCCGGTGCGCTGACCGCCGTCCTCGCGACCGTGAAGCCGGCATGGCTGCGCAGCGCCATTCTCGGCTCGGTCGAATCGACGATCGATCCGCGCTGACCGATCGTTCAACGGCGGCTTCGCCCGTCGTCGCGCCGGATCGCAGCTCGCCCGGGCAGCTCACGCGCCCATGCGCTAACAAAACGCGCCGCGACGCCGCGTTCGGCGCGCAAACCCAAAGTCGCTCTCTTCTCGCACGCGCGCCGCTGGCGCGGATCGGTTGGTTGTGGCGCTCTGCAGTGACGTCTCACGGCCCGGCGTCCGCCTAGCAGTGAGCCCGTGTAGATGCTGGAGACAGTGGAGACGGCTGAGACGCTAGCGGCACCGGTGCATAAGGGACAGCACAGCAAAGCCAGGGGCGACGATACGGCGCTGGCGCGCCAATACAAAGCGACCGCGCAACAGTAGTGCCGGCATGATGCCGTCACCTTGAGTGAACCCGCGGGAAAGCGGCGCGACGCTACCGTTGGAGCCGCCATGGCTAACACGCGTTCGCGTGTCACGTTAAGGTAATTTACGGCTGCTTACATAATCGGTTCACGTAGAAAGGGAAATTCCGGCGTTTTGCGAGAAAATCAGCGTGTGACGGCTGAGTCCTGCGCCTGTCGCACCGCGTTCCGCCTTGGACCGGAACATCGAACACAGTCCACGCCATCGTAATGAATCGAATTCCCCTTTTTTCACGCCTACGCCGCGCGGTCTGCGGTCTCCTCGCGTTGGCTGCCGGTGTTCAGCCGGCATTCGCCGACCAGTTGGAGCGCCATCAGCAAATCGTCGGCGATCTGGTAGCACAAGGCGTGATGCCTGCAGTCGCCGACTGCGCTGCACACGCCTCGTTCGTCGTACCTACCTCGCCTCGCTATGACCGCGTGGAGTTTCCACCGCAGTTTCTGGACACCACCCATGCGTCGGTCGAGCCCTGGACCGGCCCCTTCGATAGCCATAAGCAACGTACGGAAGTCGACACCGTCGTTTCGGTGAAGGGTCTCGGCTATACAAAGACGGATCCCAGCGGGCAGCCGGACCTGCTCTCTTTCCGCTGTGGCTATCTGAACAATACGATGCTCGCCTTCGGCTATGACGATCCAGGCGGCGCGACGCCGACGGCACGACGCAGCACCGGCGGGTCGCGGCGGCAGGCCAGCGCGACCCGGCGTGGCTCAGCGCGCTCGAAAGCGACAGCGCGGAAGTCGACCGGCGCCAGCACCAGCCGGAAGGCCGGCAGCACGGCGAAACGTTCGACGAAAGGTACGGCGAAACGCTAGCGTCGCGACGCGTGAGCGATAGGCCACTCGGCAGCGATGGTGGGACAGGACGAATGACCGCTTCACGTGCCTCGGCACGCGTTGAGCGGCCTGCACGCGACCGCCTTCTGCTGAGAGGTAATGCAAACGCAATAACGCGGCTCCGCCCGTATCCGTTGCGACCGCAACTCGGGAACCCGCCGCTGTTGCTGTGCGATCACGCGGCTATTCGTGACCGACCCGCGGCGGGTGGACCCTGGCTGCGGATTTGCGCTGACGCACGCTACCAGAAGCGCGTCGCGCCCGCGCGTGGGGAACCGCGACAGTAGGCGACTGGAAATGCGCGGATCAGTTTGATTACCGCGGAACCTTCCACGGTCACGACGACTGCCGGCCTGCGTTGATCGGCATGAGCCACTGTTGCAGGTCTGAGCGCTCGCACCTTTCTGATTGCAGTCTTGCGGTCCCCAAGCGCCTGTGAGCGGCACGCGGCGTTCGGCATCCGCCGTTTCGCGCCCAGCGCTCGTTCTGTTGTATTCCGTACTCCGCGCCAGCAATGCGGCCTCTCGCGGTGGCGCGCACTGCCAGCTACACGTGTCGCGATCGCGTATGGGGCACCGCCGCGGCTTGCCAATTGGCATGTGGCCTGGCAGGAGAATCAGATTGCGGACCGCCAGATCGTCGGCGGTTACGACGACTGCCAGCCTGATTCGATTGATACGAGCCGCGCTTCTCGGGTCGGAGGCTCGCAGCCGTCGGATTTCAGACGTCTCGCCGCAAGGGCCGGCGCGGCACAGGTCACATGGCCCGCGGCGTTCAGCACCCGCCGTTTCGCTTCCGGCCCCCTGTGTCGCCAATTCAGTATGCCGCGCCAGCCATTTGGCCTCTGATGGTGGCACGTCCTGACAGCTACGGTCGTCGCGATCGCGCATGGGGAAATCGTGACGGCTTGCCAGTCGGCATGCGGCTTGGCGTGATGGTCGGATTACGGGCCGCGAGATCGTGAGGAGGCGATGACTGCCAGCCGGTATCTATCGATATGAGCGTCCCTTCTCAGATCTGACGGCTGGCACCTTCTGATTTCAGATGCCCGACCGCCAGGCGCGGCACGGGGTGTTCAGCTTCCGCCGTCTCGCGTCCAACCGTTTGCCTCTCGTATTAGGCATCCTGCGCCAGCAATTTGGCCTCTCGCGTTGGGCGTTGGGCGTTGGGCGTTGGGCGTT
>NZ_FNLO01000010.1:28093-232025 GCF_900095735.1 Chitinasiproducens palmae
TCGGCGTTCGGCGTTCGGCGTTCGGCGTTCGGCGTTCGGCGTTCGGCGTTCGGCGTTCGGCGTGCTGCCTGCGCTCGGCGTCGTACATCCTGCGGGTGGCATTGCGCGGCGGATGGCTTGGTCACGCACCCGCCCCCCGTGGGCGACCGGTCTGGCAACCGATGGCTATCGCGGCCCCGTGGATGACGTCTTCCATCCTGCGTCGATGAATGAGCACACCGGCTGGGTCACGAAGCCGATGCGCGTTGCTTGCGCGCACCTGCCCGACGATGATCTCTTCACGCGTTCTCGTTGAAGGGCCGTTTGCCTTGACTCTGTCGCCTCTTCGGCGCGAACCGGCGTCCGTTTCTGCTCATTTACTCGCCCGTGCAACGTCCTGTCGAGTCGTGAGCTCGCAGGCAGCGAGAATGGCCGGTTGTCGAACGCTTCGCCTTGCCGCCGGCACCGCGGTCTGTAGACATGAACGACCGGCACTCGTGGCGCGTGTACAGCGCTATCGTTGCGACGTCGTGCCATCCTGCCGCGCCGCTTCCAATCCGCGCGGTCGAGCCCAATTGCAGTCGAGCCCAATTGCAGTCGTGCCCAATTGCGGTCGCGCCCAATTGCCGTCTAGCCGAAGTGCCGCCGTGGCCGAATGCAGCCGTGCGCAAGTGCCGCCTAGCCCGTGTGCCGCCTAGCCCGTCGCCGTCCTCAATTGCCGTCGCGCCCATGCGCCGCGGAGCCCAAACGCCAACATGCCCAAACGCCGTCGTGCTCAAGCCCCGCCATGCCCAAGCCCCGCCGTGTGCAAGCGCCATCGTGCCCAAGCGCCGACATGCCGAAGTGCCCCTACTGCGTCGCGCTTTTCGGGAATGCCCGCACCTGGGCAAGCACCGCCTGAAGCATGGCGGCGCCGAGCGCGCTGCTGCGGGCCCCGCTCCAGCCATGGATTCCATCAGGCAGGTCGGCATTGTCCTTGAACGGCATCTCGAGCGTCAGCGACAGGCAGCGATAGCGGTGTGCAAAGTATTTCGAGGCCAGCTTGAGCGCGTCCTCGCGGTACTTGTCGGCCTCGTAGCCGTAGCGGTCCTGAAAATCAGGGCTGGCGGTCTTGAATGCGTCGACGAAATGCCGCTGTTCGAGCGTTTGCCGCTCGGTGAAGTCCGGCAGCATTTCGCTGCCCGCGACGAAGACGTACGGGAGCGTCTCATCGCCGTGGATATCGAAGAACATATCGCAACCGGTTTGCTCGATCGCATTGCGTACGTGCAGCACTTCCGGGCTGTGCGTTGCGCTGGGCGTGAGCCATTCACGATTCAGATTGGCGCCGGCGGCGTTGGTGCGCAGATTGCCAAGCGCGGCGCCGTCCGGATTGATGTTCGGCACGACGTGGAAGCGTGCGTGCTCGCGCAGCAGACGGCCGACCGGATCGCCGGCCCAGTCGTCCAGCCCTAGCAGGCGCTTGAGCAGTCCTTCGACGAACCACTCGGCCATGGTTTCGCCCGGGTGCTGGCGGGCGACGATCCAGATCACCGGTGTCGGCTCGCCAGCCGTCCCGTTATCCTTGCCTACCGTAACGCACTCGAGTGCCCGGCCAGCGACGCTGTCGCCGACTGAGTGCACGCGCGCGATGCCTTGGCGACGGATTCGTCCGAGGAACTGATGGTGGCGCGCTTCGCCATACGGTTCGAAATACGCGTAGTAGACCGTGTCGTGTTCCGCGCGGTGCGAGAATGCCAGCACCTGACCGTCGTACTCGGCGTCGACGCGGAACCAGTTCTCGGTATCGTAGCTGGCGACGACGCGATAGCCTTGCCAGCCGCCGGGAAATGCGCACTGGGCCGCGTTCTCGAAACGATAGGTACAGCGTTGCTCGGCCATGCCATCCACGCGGAAGTAAAACCATTGCGCGAAGTCGGCGGCGGTGTCCGGCCGGACGCGCAAGCGCACGTTCTGACCATCGCTCGCGTCCACTACCTCGACGGCACCGCCGTCGAAACGACTGCTGATCTGCATAATCACCTCGTCAAACCGATACGGGCACCGACATCAGCCGTTCCCGCGAACAACGCCATGGCGCCGAACACCTGCCTGCCGCCGCCTGAACGCCATTCCTGCCCCGGGCGCCTGCGATGCCAGCGTCTTCCAGGCGACCAGCGCATGCCCACGGCACTACGCCGGCCAAACCGCGAACAGAGCGCCAGCGACACAAACGGCAGCTGGCGTGGGCGTTCCTGGCGCGTTGCCGGCGCCGGCCATGCGGGTTCGGTCCGCGGCATGCAGGTCTGCCCGAGGCCCATGGTGCCGCCGGAGCGGACTCACGCGATGCCGGACAGGCACTCGGCGGCAGCCAGCGCTCAGGCCTGTTTGCGCCGGAACACCCAGTCCGTGGCGCTCGACGCTTCGGCATCGTAGCGATAGCCATCCACGTCGAACTGCTGTAACTGCTCGGCGCGTTCGATCCGATGGTCGATCGCATAACGGGCCATCAGCCCGCGGGCCCGTTTTGCGTAGAAACTGATGATCTTGTAGCGCCCGCCTTTGAAATCCTCGAACACCGGCGTCACGACGTCCATGTCGAGGGCCTTGCGGACCACCGACTTGAAGTACTCCTGGGATGCCAGATTGACCAGCACGCGCGACTTGCCGCGTTGCGCCTGGGCAGCGGCATTCAATGCCTGAGCAATGCGCTCCCCCCAGAACGCGTACAGGTCTCGACCACGCTCGTTGTCCAGCCGCGTACCCATCTCCAGCCGGTATGGCTGCATCAGATCGAGCGGACGCAACACGCCGTATAGGCCCGACAGGATGCGCAGATGCTTCTGTGCGTAGTCGAGGTCGGCCTTTCGCATCGTCTGCGCGGCAAGGCCTTCATAGACGTCGCCGTTGAAGGCGTAGACGGCGGCCCTGGCATTGTGCTCGTCGAAGGTCGGCGACCAGGCAGCGAAGCGCTCGAAGTTCAGATGCGCGAGCGGATCCGAGATGTGCATCAGCGTGGCGATCTGCGCCGGCGAGAACGCGCGCAGGCGTTCGATCAATCGCGCCGATTCGTCGATGAAGTCGGGCTGGGTATGCGCCTTGTGCGGCACGGGTGTCTCGTAATCGAGCGACTTCGCGGGAGACAGAACGATTATCATGTGGCGCGGACCGCAAAAGTGGCTATTCTAACGAAAGACACGAGCAACGCCCGCCCTCCCCACACCCTGCCCCTGCACCGGACCGCCAGCACACGCGGCCTACACGACAGTGACCGAAGCCACGCGCGTCATCCTCGACTCCAATGTCTGGCTGGACCTCGTACTGTTCGACGATCCACCCTCCCGTCCGCTGCTGACCGCCCTCGAAGGCGGACAACTCGTCGCCTTGATCGACGCGGCCTGTTTCGACGAACTGCGTCGCGTGTTGCAGTATCCACAATTCGCGCGCTTCGGTCCCGACTGGGCGCCCCGGCTGGCACGCGTCGAGGCACTGACGGAAAGGTTCGAGCAGAACGCGCCTTCGGGTCGCGCATTGACGCTGCCTCGCTGCACCGATCGAGACGACCAGAAGTTCCTGTCGCTGGCTTGCGATAGTCAGGCGGAATGGCTGCTGAGCCGAGACCGCGCGGTGCTGAAACTGGCCGGACGCGTTCGGAGCCGCTTCGGTTTCGCGATTGCAACACCGCAACGCTTTTTGGCCGCGTGGGCGGCGCCGCGCGCGAACGAGGACACCGAGGCGTCGGCAGCCGCCGCCTGACGGCGGACCGACTGCGTCGGCGGCGCCAATGGGGGTCGCGAACGACCCAGCGCACGGCACAGCGCCCGGTGATTTGCGCTGGCCGGGCATCAAGCGGCACGCTCAGCGTCACCGGGGGTCTTCCGACGGCCGGGGAGTAGTGCGCGGCGAGCGGTGCACCGTCCAGGCGTGCCCTGCCGTAAGCGGTCCCGGCCTACCGGATCGGGACTCGTCTGCCATTATCCAACTTGGGCCTTAGGCATTTACTGAGGCATCCATCCAAGGCGTCCACCCAAGGCATCCACCTGCGGCACCCATCTGAGGCATGTAGCTGAACAACGGCCTGCTCGGCGACCATGGCAAGCGACTCCAGCACAGCGCTCTGCAACGGCTGAGGCGGCCTGGTCGCCGACCGCTCAGTCGAGCGCCCGCATCCAGCAGCCGGCGTGGCGCGCCAGTCGCTCGACGGATAGCGAGCGGAGCCATTCGCAGCACGGCTACGCGCTCGCCCCCGCAGGCGACGTTACATACGCGACGATCGCTTCAGGCGCGTGCGCCTGGCCATCGTCGCAGGGCCGAAGACGCGGCGGCTTGTTCCCAGGTCCTTATTCCAGCGGCGCGCAGGCAATGCGTGCGCCCGCGCCGCCGATCGGCTGGGTCGTATAGTCGTCGGGATTGGCATGGATGACGAGCGCGCGACCGCCAGCCGTCTTGAGCGCCGGCCGGCCCGTCGCGCCGTCGAAGGAGACAAGCGTCGAATACAGCTCGACGGTCGCGCGCCCGTCCGGTCCAACGTAGAGGTTGGGCAGATCGCCCGAATCAGTCGCGTTGGCGTTCAGCAGCCCGTGAACCAGCTTCGCATCGCCATGCACATGCCCGCCGCTGTTCATGAACTTGTCATCGGAGCAATCCCCTTTCTCGTGGAAATGCATGCCATGCCAGCCGGGCGGCAGTCCTTGCGCCTCGATGCGGACCAGCACACCCTTCGGCGCGTCGATCAGCATCACCTTGCCGACCGTCTTGCCACCGGGAACGAGCAAATCGCTGGACAGTGTCTGGGCAGGCGGCGTTTGAGGGCTACCCGATTGCGGCGCGGTCGTTTGTGCGTGCGCGGTGACGGCCAGGACAAGCGCGGCGGCGGCAAGCGCCGGGGGCAGGAATCGCATCGAAGGTCTCCGGTTTGGGTTGAGTGGCATCGCGGGCGCCATCGGCATCCGGCGGCGTGCATTGCCTACCATACGCGTCCCCGGTCACATCCGCCAGCCACCGAACGGCGTAAGGGTGCGTCTGGACGCAGTGTCCATCGCCCGCGGCGCATCGTGCGACGTGCCGCGCCCGCTCATCCCACGCGCGGCGCCGACCGCTCTTCGTACGCTAGACCGCGACCACCGTACGCTGCGACGTGGGCGCCGATGAGCGGACCGCTCGGCGACCCAATAGGGAGCAAGCGGAATACGGAGCAAGCGGAATAGGACGCAAGCGGACCGGGTGCGGAAAAACGCAGCCGAACGACGTGGCAGCGGCGCGCGGTCAGCGGCAAGTCACTGACAAACCAATGGTCAGTGATCGGCGAAGCAGCGCCATCTCGACCCAATCGCAGGCGAGGGACCCACCGTTGACCGGTGTGCAACCGACGCCGATGCGACGCGCCCCGCAACGCAGGCGCGCGCGCATCCGGCTGACGCGGGAACGGTGCTGGTCAAGTCCGCACCGTCTTCCACCCGTCCTTTCCAGAGCGCACGGCATTCGCGCGGTCGCGGCACGGTCTACAATGACGCGCTTGACGGAACGCGGCCACGCCGAGGACGAGCGCGCCCGCCCGTCTGGAAAGCAACGCCGATTGCATGCCGGTCGCAGTCACCCGCCTGCCACGACCGCCCCGCTCACCGCTTGCCCATTGCTTCCCATTGCTTCCCATTGCTTGCTCACTGTCCGCTCACTGCCCGCGCCCGCTCATGACTGCTTCCGCCGCCACGCCCGCCACGCCAGCCACACCGAGCTTTCCGTCCCGTCTGCCGAACGTGGGCACGACCATCTTCACGGTCATGTCGGCGTTGGCGGCCAAGACCGGAGCAGTGAATCTCGGTCAAGGCTTCCCTGATTTCGACTGTGACGCCGCGCTTCTCGACGCCGTATCGAAGGCGATGCGCGATGGACACAATCAGTACGCGCCGATGGCCGGCGCACAACCGTTGCGGCACGCGATCTCGAAGAAGATCGCGGCATGCTACGGACGAACCTACGACCCGGACACCGAGATCACCGTCACCGCCGGCGCCACCGAAGCGCTGACCAACGCAATTCTGTGCAGCGTCTCGCCGGGCGACGAAGTGATCGTCCTGGAACCGTGCTACGACAGCTACGTGCCGGCGATCGAACTCGCGGGCGGCACCGCGGTCACGGTCTCGTTGAACGTACCCGAGTATTCGATTCCGTTCGACAAGCTGGCGGCCGCCATCGGTCCGCGCACCCGCCTGCTGATCATCAACACGCCGCACAATCCAACCGGCCGCATCCTGCACGGCGATGACATGCGTCGGCTGGCAGAGATGCTGCGCGGCACCGACGTGCTGGTGTTGTCCGACGAGGTCTACGAGCATATGGTGTTCGACGGCGTGGCGCACGAGAGTGTCGCGCGCCATCCGGAACTGGCGGCACGCAGCTTCGTGGTGTCGAGCTTCGGCAAGACCTATCACACCACCGGCTGGAAGATCGGCTATGTCGCCGCGCCCGCGCCGCTCTCGGCCGAGCTGCGCAAGGTCCACCAGTTCAACACCTTTTCCGTCAACACGCCGATGCAGATCGGCCTCGCGCAACATCTGGGCAACCCGGCGCCCTATCGGGACCTGCCGGCCTTCTATGCCCGCAAGCGCGACCACTTCCGCACCGGCCTGGCGGCGAGCCGCTTCAAGCTGCTGCCTTGCGAAGGCACTTATTTCCAATGCGTCGACTACTCCGCCATCAGCAGCATGCCGGAGGCCGAATTCGCGCAGTGGCTGACGACCGAGCATGGCGTCGCGGCGATTCCGGTCTCGGCGTTCTACCGCGAACCGCGCGACAGCGGCATCGTCCGCTTCTGCTTCGCGAAGCGGGAGGAAACGCTGGACGCGGCGATCGCCAAGCTGGTGCGCCTCTGAGCGCGACGCCGCATTCGAATCACTGATAAAGGAGACGGGACCCATGAGCGAGCAGGACACTCCATTCGACATCGTCGGCATCGTCGGCGCCGGCGCGATGGGCCGAGGCATCGCGCAGATCGCGGCGCAGGCCGGCGTCACGGTGCGGCTGTACGACGCGAACCAGACGGCGGTCGAGCAGGCCCGTGCCGCGCTGGCCGAGACGCTGGGCAAGCTGGCAAGCAAGGGCAAGATCAGAGAGTCGGAGCGCGATGCGGCGCTCGCACGCATCCATGGCTGCGTGGCCGTCGAGGCGTTGGCCGACTGCTCGCTCGTCATCGAGGCGATCGTCGAAAAGCTGGAAGTGAAGCGCGCGGTGTTCGGGCAACTGGAAGCCGTGGTCGCCGACGACGCCGTGCTGGTTTCGAACACGTCCTCGCTGTCGATTACCGCGATCGGCGCCGGTTGCCGCCGCCCGGAACGGGTCGCCGGGCTGCATTTCTTCAATCCGGTGCCGTTGATGAAGGTGGTCGAGGTGATCGACGGTGCGCACACCGCGCCCGAGGTCGCGACGCGACTCGCGGCGTTCGCGCGCCAGATCGGGCACACGCCCGTGAAGGCGAAGGACATGCCGGGCTTCATCGTCAATCACGCCGGACGCGGCATGAACACCGAGGGGCTGCGCATCGCGCAGGAAGGGGTGGCTTCGTTCGCGGACATCGACCGCATCGTGCGCGAGCAGGCCGGCTTCCGGCTCGGCCCGTTCGAATTGATGGATCTGACGGCGCTGGACGTCTCGCACCCGGTGATGGAATCCATCTATCACCAGTTCTACGAGGAGCCGCGCTTCCGTCCTTCGCCGATCACTGCGCAGCGTCTCGCCGGCGGTCTGCTGGGGCGCAAGACGCAGGCTGGCTTCTATCGCTATGTCGACGGCAAGCCGCAGATCGACGCCGAGCGTCCGGCGCCGGCCGCGCTGCCGGCGCGCGTGTGGATCAGCCGGGCCGATCCGGCCGCCCGCGCGCGTATCGCGGTGCGCGTCGCCGAAGCCGGTGTGCCGCTGGACGAAGGCGAGGCGCCAGCCGCCGACTCGCTGGTGCTGGTCGCGCCGCTCGGGCTCGACGCGACGACCGTCGCATTGTTCGAGGATCTGGATGCGCAACGGGTGGTGGCGGTCGATACGCTGTTCCCGCTCGATCCGGGCCTGCGCATGACGTTGATGACGACACCGGCAACCAGCGTGGCGATGCGCGACGCGGCGCACGCGTTGTTCGCGAAGGCCGGACACCCGGTCACCGTGATCGAGGATTCGGCCGGCTTCGTCGCGCAGCGCGTGGTCGCGACCATCGTCAATATCGGTTGCGACATTGCCCAGCAAAAGATTGCGACACCAGAGGACATCGACCTGGCCACGACGCTGGGCCTCGGTTACCCGAAGGGTCCGTTGGCGCTCGGCGACTTCCTTGGCCCGGCGCGCATCCTGATGATCCTGCGCAACATCCAGCAGGTGACCGGCGACTGGCGCTACCGGCCGTCGCCGTGGCTGCATCGGCGCGCGGCGCTGAGGCTATCGCTCAAGCACGTCGCCGCATAAGCGCGGGCGGTCACGACGGCGCCTGCCGTCGCGTCCGTCACCCATCGCGTAAACCGAGACGCGGGCACGCAACTGCCCTCGTCGGCGGCGCCACGGCAGTGCGGTTCGGTTAGGTTCGGTTAGGTTCGGTTAGGTGCCATTAGGTGGGGTAAGTGCGGCGCACCGCTTCGCCCTGCCCGGTGCCGGCCCACGATGCGTGACGCACGGACCCGGCTGCTGTTTGGCCGTGAACATCGCACCGGCGGTCGGTGGAGTACCGCGACCGCCGGTGCTGTGCGTCACGCCGCCCCGCGCCGCAAAGCCTGAGAGATGAACGCGCTGAGCAGCGCGCGCATGTCCCGCATCGACGCATTCGCCTGGCGGGCACGCCGACGCAGATCGCCTTCGCTCAGCTCGAGCACGATCTGCGCGAGCGAATCGGCATTGTCGAGCAGCAAGCGCGCGCGGATGTCCGGCTTCGTGTTGAACAACCGGGTCGCCGCCGCGACAAGCTTGTCCTCGGACTCGCCCGCCGCGCTCTGCGCACGCGCCAGCTTCAGCAGATAGCGCGCCTCATCTCGTCCGATGCGGCCTTCCGACAGCCGCTGGATCTCTGCCGCGAGCGGGTGGTCTGACGCCGCCGCCGATAGATAGAACACGTCATCGGTGTCCGCGGCGAGATGGGAAACTTCATGGAGCATGGTGGCGACATCGGCCCGGTGCGTCGCTTCGTTGCACGGCGGTGCGCAAGCCGCCGCCTGCTCGCGGTGCGCATCGCTTTTCTCGACGTCGATGAACACGCGCTTGAGCGGATCTCGTTTGAACGTCAGTCCGAGAATGTCGTCGCGCGTGAACTTGACCAGCCAGATCCGGCGGCAGGCATCGTCGATCAAATCGTTCATGAATCGGTTGATCGAGCCGAGGTGATCGAGCAAGTGCACCTTGATCAGGTTCTGAGCCTCGGCGTCGGCCTTGGTGCCGATCAACGCAAAGAAGCGATCGAACAGGCGCTGCGAGCGCGCCGGGTCGCGCAGCGCGACATCCAGCGCATGCACGCGGCTGGCGGAGTTCAGCGCGGTCGCCTTCAGCTTCTTCGCAACCGGCGCGTACTGACTGGCCACGGCCAGTTCGTCTCGATCCAGGCCGTAATAGACAATGGTCGGCGCGTACTCCACCAGCGTTTCATCGACAAGCAGGACCGTCGGATACGAGCGGGCCTCCCAGGTCCGAAAGCCCTCGCGGTATGTCAGCATTTTCCGCTGCTGCGCGAAACGGCGCGCGATCCGCTGCTGCCCGACCATCGCGTCCAGGACGGTGCCGACCCACTCGGGGTCGTCGCCCGGTTCGCCCTCGAAACTTGCCTCTTCGGGCGCGAGCCGAAAGATCCGGTGGCCTTCGTCATAGATGCAGAGCACCTTGTCGCTGTCCGGCGGCCCGATCTCGTAGATGCCCGCGTGCAGCGCGTGTCGTTTGATCGGCGCGAAGCCACCGGCAACCGGCAAGTACCATCTCTCGCTGTCGAGCTTCATGATCCCGAGCGAGTTCGGCGACGACAGTCGGGACGGGTCGAGATCCGGCGCAAGCCACGCCTGCGGGATCTTGTCGCGCAACCGGTCCGACACGCCACTGCCCGCCGGCTCGGCGGGTCCGTCGCCCTCCGCCTGGGGCTCGACGGGCCGGCCAAATACCCAGCGATCTTCGGCAGCGGGGCGCACCGGATAGCCTGGCTCGGCCGCCTGCGTTACGTCGTAAGCCTCGTAGGACAAGCCATCGCGCCGCAAGCGAACCGGCACGAAACGGTCATGGATCCGGGCGCAAAGCGTGCCGCTCTCGTCGCTCGTGTCCGTCTGCACGTAATACAGCGTGCCCGCGCCTTCGTGCGAAGCGCGCCGATGCCCTCGGAACGCGACAAGCTGCACCGCGTCGGCGATGCCCTGGTCGAGCTGCGCGCGCGTGTGGGCGAGCGGTCGGACCTGCAAAGTCTCCAGGTTTGAATCGGGATCATGCAACTCCCAGGTGCCCGCCTCCCGCGCATATTCGACGTCGACCGTGCGGCCGTTGCGACTGGCAACGAAGCGCCCGTCACGGAAACTCAGGCGCCACCGCTCGCCGCCGATCTCGGCGACGGCGCCGGACGGCTCGAAGCGCGTATTCGCGGGTCGCGTCAGCTTGTCGGGGATCACCCTGCCCGCGGCGTCGCGCGGCGAGGCCGCGACCACCGACCGCGCGAGAAACGCCAGGTTCTCGGTGGCACTGCTCGCCTCGGCCGGGTCGGGCGCCAGGCCATCGAGGTCCTCGGCGATCATGCGCAACAAGGTGGAACCGAAGTTCTGCAACAGCACGCTCGTCTGTGCGCCAGGCATCAATGCAAGCAGTTGCCCCATCACGATGTCCACCGCGCCGAAGATCTGGCCACACCGGACGGTCTCCGCTGGTGTCGGGCAACGCCCCAGCAGATAATGGAAATAGACGACCTGCGACTCGGTGGCCAGCGCCGACAGGGGGCTTCGCAAGGTACGCGCGATCTGGCGCAGCACGGTTGCGGCGGACAGATTCGCGCGCTCCGTGACGCAGGAGAAGTCCAATTCCGCGATATCGACGTCGTCGATCGGCGCCGTCGCGGGCGTCGTCGACGGGGCCACCGGCAAAAGATGGGCGCCGGCCGTGGGTTCGGCAAGCCGGGCCTGTTCGAAGGCTTCCCGGCGCGCGGCGGAGCCTGCGGTATGCGTCAATGCATGCCATGCCGGCAGCGGCGGAGCCTGCGGTATGCGTCAATGCATGCCATGTCGGCAGCAGCGGCGCCGGCAGCAGGTCGGGCAGGCCGAGTCCCGCGTCGGGCGCCACCCCTGCCGCGTCGCGCCACCGCATGTAGGCGAGGCCGGCTGTACCGCCAAACAGCAGACCAGCACCCAACCACAGCGCTTGCTTGCGGGTGAAACAAGGCACGTTGCTTGGCGCTTCGGCCCGCTCGTTCTGCCCGGTCAGCACGATCAGGCGGTCGCGTTGCTCAGCGAACTCAGCCTCGCACAACGGGCATGGGGCCTCCGGCCAGATGGCGGGCGACCGGGCCGCTGCACAGTCGCTTGATGCCGGCCCACAAGCCGGCTTCGGCGAGCGCTGCCCGGCCCCTTCGGCCCACGAGCTCATGGGCGCAGACAGTGTCGGATGCGAGCGCGAACGTGACGCCGCCATGCCGCGACGAGCGCGGGTTGGCGAAACGATGCGGGGCTCGTTGCGGCGCGCGGGCGGATGCGCCAGTGATGTCGATGGGCACGATCGATCCTCCTGGGAGAAAGTGCCCATTCGTCACCGAAACAGCTACCGGCGCCGTCCCTTATCAACCATGCCCGAGCGAGCGGGCGCGTGACGCTATCGATGGCCGTCCTCGGCAGGCCGGCCACAAGCACGGGATGCGGTCCCGCCCCACCGGCAAGCCATTCTGTGACTCTGCGTCCGCGAGGCGCGGCGCCTGCCTGATGGGCGCCGCGATATGCGCCCCATCAGGCGCCCCATCAGGCGCCCCATCAGGCGCCCCATCAGGCGCCCCATCAGGCGCCCCATCAGGCGCCCCATCAAGCGCCCCGTCATGCGCTCCCATCACGCGCCCTCATCACGCGCGATCCGTCATGCGCGAGCTTTCATGCGCCCGGTCCCGCGGCTCCTGTCACGCCGGCCCGTCACGCCTGTCCCGAGCCCCTGCCGCCCGTCCAGGTCGTGCGCATGGACCGCTGCCAGTGCATCACGATACCGGTCCGACAACGCCCGTCGAACAACGCCCGAGCGATTGCCGCGGCATGCGGCGTCGAGGGTCAACGGGTCCGCGCGGTGACCGAGGTTGCGGCGACCGCGCGGCGCGACCGCTTTACTGCAACGGCTCCTTCAAGGCGGCGGGCACCGGCAGTGACAGCACCTCAATGCCTTCGTCGGCCAATGCCGCCGCTTCCTGCGGACTGGCGACGCCCCGAATCGCACGTTCCGGCGCCTCGCGGTAATGGATGCGGCGGGCTTCCTCGGCGAAGCGCTCGCCGACGTTCTCGGTCTTTGCAAGCACCTGTCGAATCGCCCCGAACAATGCCGATTGCATCGCGCGCGCCGCGGCGGCGTCCGCCGGGTTGCCGCCTTGCGCGGGCACGGCCGCGGCGGACGGCGAAGCCGGCAAGACCGGCGGCGCGGATGCACCCGACAGATTCAGGCGAGGCGCGGACGGCACGCGCGTGACTTCGACGGATTCACAGATCGGGCACGCGATCAGTCCGCGCGCCTTCTGGTCCGTGAAGGCGGCCTCGGAGGCGAACCAACCTTCGAAGCGGTGCTGCTGCTGACAACAGAGATCGAAAACTTTCATGGTCGGAAATTGACGGCGCCGAAGAGGCGTCGTCCAGCCGCAGCATACCGCAAGCCGGCGCGCGCGGCAGGCCTCGCGCGCCGGGGCCGACAGCGGCTCAGGGCAGCAGGGGTGGCTGGGGCCAGTCGCCGCGCTTCAGCCGGTCAAGCCACATTGTCGAGATGATCGTCTTCACGTCGGAAATGGTGCCGTCATGCACCCAGGCAAGCATCTGCTCAAGCGTGACGATTTCCAGATCGAGGAATTCGCCTTCGTCGAGACGACGCTCGCCCGCTGTCAGGCCGGTGGCCAGGTACAGGTCGAGGGTCTCGGTGGAATACGAGATGACCGGATGGATGCGCGTCAGGTAGCGCCAGTCGCTGGCCCGATAACCGGTCTCCTCCTCCAACTCGCGTTTCGCGCAGACCAGCGGATCCTCGCCCTTGTCGAGCTTGCCGGCAGGATATTCGATCATCACCTGGTGCACGGGGTAGCGGAACTGGCGCTCGACCAAGACCCGCCCGTCATCGAACACCGGCAGGATCATCACCGCGCCCGGGTGTTCGAGATACTCGCGGGTGGTTACCTTGCCGTCGGGCAAGGTGACGCGATCGCGCTTGAGAATCAGGAAGCCCTCGTCGTGCAGCGTCTCGCCGTCGATGCGCGTCTCGACCAGATTGGCGTCCTGGCCTGCGTTGCCCGGCCTGTCTGAATTCATCGTTGACTCCTCACACAAATGCGGACCGCGCCGCGCCGTTGCAGACGGTGCATGCGTGGGACCATCCTGTCCCACCTGCTGCCCACCATGAAAAAAGGCGCTTCGTCACTGACGTAGCGCCCGCTATCCAAACCATCATCCGCGTTGCTGGCCCACCGATCCGGCGAGCGTCCGCATCATGGCGCCACTCGGCGCGGCGCCCGTCGCAGCAAATACCGGAACGTGAAACCGGGGAATGCCGCCACCAGGAACAACGCGCCGGTGATGGCGTAGAACTGCCACTCCTGCGGGAATACCGTGCCCACCTGGCCTTCGAGCACACGCGCGAGCGTACCGACGACGAAATACAGTACCAGCAGCTCCAACAAGCGCCACCAGCCGGACTTCTCGCCCCGTCGCAACGGCAGCACACCGAACAGGCGCTGGTTCACGAACGGCAGCGTCGCGAAGGCCAGCGCCAGCAGCACGATGAACAGACCGGCCACCGACATGGTCACTGACCCAGCGACCGCTGCACGGCCCACAGACACGCCGTCATCAACGGACCGGGCAGCAGGCCAAGGGCAAGTACCGCGAGGCCGTTGGCGGTGAGCGTGACGCGTGCGCCGCCATCGCGGTCGAGCGGCAGCTCGTCCTGCGGCACGTCGAAGTACATCACCTTGACGACGCGGAGATAGTAGAACGCGCCGACCAGCGAAGTCAGCACGGCCAGCACGGCCAGCCACGTCAGGCCCGCATGCACGGTCGCCGACAGCACGGCGAGCTTCGCATAGAAGCCGACGGTCGGCGGAATGCCCGCGAACGAGAACATCAGGATCAGCATCACGAAGGCAGTCCACGGGCTGCGCTTGTTGAGGCCCTTCAGGTCGTCGATCTGGGTGACCTCGAAGTCGCCGCGCGAGAGCACCATCAGCACCGCGAACGCGCCCAGCGTGGTGAGCAGGTAGGTCACGCTATAGAACAGCGCCGAACCGTAGGCACCGGTGATGCTGTGTGCGTCGCCGCCGGTGAACACGCCGGCCAGCAGCCCGAGCAGCACGAAGCCTTGATGCGAGATTGCCGAGTACGCCAGCATCCGCTTGATATTGCTTTGCACCACGCCCATCACGTTGCCGATGATCATCGACAGCGCGGCGATGATGATCAGCATCTGCTGCCAGTCGCCGGCCAGCGGCAGCATGCCGTTCACCAGGAAGCGGAACGCGAACGCGAACGCGGCGACCTTCGGACCCGCGCCGACCAGCAGCGTGACCGCCGTCGGCGCGCCCTGATAGACGTCCGGCACCCACATGTGGAAAGGCGCGGCGCCGAGTTTGAACGTGACCCCGACCACGATGAACACCACGCCGAAGACCAGCATCGTGTGATTGATGCGGCCCGAGTCGATCGCGGCGAACACGTCGCCGAGCAGCAGCGAGCCGGTGGCACCGTAGGTCATCGAGATGCCGTACAGCAGGAAACCGGAGGCCAGCGCGCCGAGCACGTAGTACTTCAGCGCCGACTCGGTGGCCAAGCCGTCCTTGCGGCGCAGCGCGATCAGCGCGTACAGCGACAACGACATCAGTTCCAGACCCAAGTAGAGCGTCAGGAAGCTGCTGCCGCTGATCATCAGCATCTGGCCGAGCAGCGAGAACAGCGCGAGGATGTAGAACTCGCCCTTGAACAAGTCGCGTTCGACGATGTACCGGCGGCCGTAGATCAGGGTGGCCGCGAAGCCGAACGAGACCGTCGCCTTCAGCACGCTGGCCAGCCCGTCGACCACGTAGCTGCCGTCGAACAGAGTGCGCGGCACGCCGTCGCCCGCCAGCACCAGGAAGATGCAGCCGGCCGCCAGCGAGGCCACGACCGCGATCGCATGCGTCAACCCCCGGCCCTTCACGCCGCTCAGCGCGTCGTTCATCAGGCACAGGATCGCCGCGAGCAGCACCAGCGCCTCGGGCAGCAACAGAGTGAGATTACCGTTTTGCATGTTTTATCTTTCCGCAGCCGTGCTCACAGCTTCGAGTGAGCGACGTGGACCAGCAGGTTCGCCACCGATTCGTGGATCACGTCGGTGAACGGACGCGGATACAAGCCCATGAACAGCACCAGCGCGGCGAGGATCGCCATCATCAGGAATTCGCGGCCGCTCAGGTCGAGCAGCTTGGCGACGTGGTCGTTCGCTACCGCGCCGAAGTACACACGCTTGTACATCCACAGCGTGTAGGCAGCGCCAAGGATCAGCGTGGTGGCGGCCAGCAGGCCGATCCAGAAATTGAACTGGACCGCAGCCAGGATCACCATGAACTCGCCGACGAATCCGGAGGTGCCCGGCAGGCCGCAATTGGCCATCGCGAACATCAGCGCGAACGCGGCGAACTTCGGCATCGTGTTGACGACACCGCCGTAGGCGGCGATCTCGCGAGTGTGCATGCGGTCGTACAGCACGCCGATGCTCAAGAACATCGCACCGGACACGAAGCCGTGCGAAATCATCTGCACGATCGCGCCTTCGACGCCCATCTGGTTGAAGATGAAGAAACCGAGCGTGACGAAGCCCATGTGCGCGATCGACGAATACGCGACCAGCTTCTTCATGTCGGTCTGCACCAGCGCGACCAGACCGATGTAGATCACCGCGACCAGCGACAGCGCGATGATCGCCGGCGCGAAGAAATGCGACGCGTCGGGCGCGATCGGCAGCGAGAAGCGCAGGAAGCCGTAGGCGCCGAGCTTCAGCATGATCGCCGCCAGCACCACCGAGCCGCCGGTCGGCGCCTCGACGTGAGCGTCCGGCAGCCAGGTGTGCACCGGCCACATCGGCACCTTCACGGCAAAGGCCAGGAAGAACGCGATGAAGATCAGGATCTGCGGCGTCATCTCCAGCGGCAGGCGATGCCAGGCCGCAAGTTCGAAGGTGCCCGACACGGTGTACAGATAGATCAGCGCGACCAGCATCAGCAGCGAACCGGCCAGCGTGTACAGGAAGAACTTGAACGCCGCGTACACGCGGTTGGCCCCGCCCCAGACACCGATGATCAGGTACATCGGGATCAGCGTGGCCTCGAAGAAGACATAGAACAGCATGCCGTCGGCGGCACTGAACACGCCGATCATCAGGCCCGACAGGATCAGGAACGCGGCGAGGTACTGCGCGACCTTGTTCGTGACGACCTGCCACGCGGCGATCACGACGATGATCGTGATGAACGCGGTGAGCACGACGAACCACATCGAGATGCCGTCGACGCCCAGGAAATAGGCGATGTTGAAGCGCTCGATCCAGGGTGCCTTCTCGACGAACTGAAGCGCGGCGCTGCTGCGGTCGAAACCGCTGATCAGCGGCAGCGTGACCAGGAAGCCGACGATGGAACCGAGCAACGATAGCACGCGCGCCGGGCCCGGGTTGCGGTCCGAACCGGTCGCCAGCACCAGTACGCCGGTGAGGATCGGAATCCAGATTGCGAGCGTGAGCAACGGAAAGTTATGCATTGTTATCCTCGCCTTACCTTCCGCCGATGGTCACGAACAGCGACAGCAAGGCCAACATGCCGATGATCATTGCAAATGCGTAGTGATAGATGTAGCCGGTCTGCACGTGCCGCAGCAGGCCACCGAGCTTGGCGATCGCGCGCGCGCTGCCGTTGACCGCGCCGTCGATGACCGCCTGGTCGCTCTCCTTCCACAGCCCGCGTCCGATCGCCACCGCGCCCTTCGCGAACACGATCTCGTTGATGCGGTCCATGTAGTACTTGTTGTCCAGCAGCCGGTAGATGCCGCTGAACCGTTGCCGCAGGCCAGCCGGAATGTCCGGGCGCTTCATGTAGAAGAAATACGCGACCAGCACGCCGGCGAGCGCCAGCCAGACCGGCAGACCAGCCACCGAATGCAGGCCCATCGCCACCCAGCCGTGGAACTCGTGCGCGAGTTCTTCCATCCCCGGGTGGTTCTCGCCGACGAAGATCACCTTCGCGAACGCGACGCCACGCTCGAAGTAATTGCCGTACAGCATCGGACCGATCGCGATCGCCCCCATGATCACCGACGGGATCGCGAGCAGGATCAGCGGCAGCGTCACGACCAGCGGCGATTCGTGCGGAATGTGCGGGCCGTGGTGGCCATGGCCGTGATCGCCATGTCCGTGATCGTCATGGCCGTGGGCGTCGTGCGCGCCATGGGCGTCATGGGCGTCATGGGCGTGCGCGTCATGGGCATGCACGTCCTGGGCATGCGCGTCGTCGCCATGCACCGCGGCTTCCTCGCCGTGTTGCGCATGGGCGTCGCGGAAACGCTCGCGGCCATGGAACACCAGGAAGTACATCCGGAACGAATACAGCGCGGTGATGAAGACGCTGAAGACGACGCAGAAATAGGCGAAGCCCGAGCCGGCCAGATGCGATTCCTTCACCGCCTCGATGATCGAGTCCTTCGAGTAGAAGCCGGAGAAGAACGGCGTGCCGATCAGTGCCAGCGAACCGACCAGCGACGTGATCCAGGTGATCGGCATGTACTTGCGCAGACCGCCCATGTTGCGCATGTCCTGGTCGTGGTGCATGCCGATGATCACCGAACCCGCGCCAAGGAACAGCAGCGCCTTGAAGAACGCGTGCGTCATCAGGTGGAACACCGCCGCCGAGTAGGCGGAGGCGCCCAGCGCGACGGTCATGTAGCCGAGCTGCGACAGCGTCGAGTACGCGACCACGCGCTTGATGTCGTTCTGGATCAGGCCCAGGAAGCCCATGAACAGCGCGGTGATCGAACCGATGATCATGATGAAGGACAGCGCGGCGTCCGACAGTTCGAACAGCGGCGACATGCGGGTGACCATGAAGATGCCCGCGGTCACCATCGTCGCCGCGTGGATCAGCGCGGAGATCGGCGTCGGACCTTCCATCGAGTCGGGCAGCCACACGTGCAGCGGGAACTGCGCGGACTTGCCCATCGCGCCGATGAACAGGCAGACGCAGGCCACCGTCAGCAGGCCCCAGGACGTGCCGGGGAAGGTCATGCCGGCGAGGGCTTCGCGGTGCGCGAACACGTCGCCGTAGTTCAGCGAACCGGCGTAGGCGAGCAGCAGACCGATGCCGAGGATGAAGCCGAAGTCGCCGACCCGGTTGACCAGGAAGGCCTTCATGTTCGCGTAGATCGCCGTCGGCCGCGTGAACCAGAAGCCGATCAGCAGGTAGGAGACGAGACCGACCGCTTCCCAGCCGAAGAACAGCTGCAGGAAGTTGTTGCTCATCACCAGCATCAGCATCGAGAAGGTGAACAGCGAGATGTACGAGAAGAAGCGCTGGTAGCCGCTGTCATCAGCCATGTAGCCGATCGTGTAGATGTGCACCATCAGCGACACGAAGGTCACCACGCACATCATCATCGCGGTCAGCGAGTCGACCAGGAAGCCGATTTCGAGCTTCAGGCTGCCGACGCGCATCCATTCGTAGATGGTCGCGTTGTAGCCGGCGCCGTGCAGCACGTCGAAGAAGGTGATCGCCGACAGTACGAGTGCGATCGCCACGCCGAGGATGGTCACCACGTGCGCGCCCGTGCGGCCGATCGCGCGGCCGAACAGGCCCGCGATCAGCGAGCCGGCCAGCGGCGCCAGCGGGATCGCGAGGAGCAGGGTTTGGTTCAATGTCGTTGCCATAACTAACGTGCCTGAGTCCCCGTGATTAACCCTTGAGCTGGTCGAGATCCTCGACGTTGACCGTGTCGAGGCGGCGGAACAGATTGACCAGGATCGCGAGGCCGATCGCGGCCTCGGCCGCCGCAACCGTCAGCACGAAGAAGACGAAGACCTGACCGCCCGGATCGCCCAGGTAGTGCGAGAAGGCGACAAAGTTGGTGTTCACCGCGAGCAGCATCAATTCGATCGCCATCAGGATCACGATGACGTTGCGTCGATTCAGCCAGATGCCGACGACGCTGATCGCGAACAGGATCGCGCCGACGACCAGAAAGTGAGCGAGACTAATCATTGCGGTCTTCCTGTCAGTTCGAGACTTTGCCGGGGCCGACCTTGCCCGCGCCGGCGTCGCCGGTGACGGGCGGCTCGGTCGCCGCGTCGGGCGCGGTCTTCTCGGCCGCCATGCGTACGATGCGGATGCGGTCCTGGGCGCGAACGCGGACCTGCGCGCTCGGGTCGGTGCGCTTGACGCCCTCGCGATGGCGCACGGTCAGGCCGACCGCGGCGACGATCGCGACGAGCAGCACCAGGCCGGCCACTTCGAAGCCGAAGATGTAGCGGGTGAACAGCAGCACGCCGATGCCGTGCGTGTTCGAGACCGAAGCGAACGCGCCCGGCAGTGCGCGGGCCTCGACCGTCGCGCCGTAGCCGTGCCAGAGCACCAGCGCCAGCTCGACGACGATGATCGCGCCGACCACGGTCGCCCAGGGCACGAAGCGCTTGAAGTCGCGGCGCAGGACCTCGGTGTTGACGTCCACCATCATCACGACGAACAGGAACAGCACCATCACCGCGCCGACGTACACCAGCACCAGCATGATCGAGAGGAACTCGGCCTGCAGCAGCATCCACAGCGCCGCCGCATTGAAGAACGCGAGCACGAGAAAGAGCGCCGACTGCACCGGGTTCGGCGCGGTGACGACTCGCAGTGCGGACGCGACCAGCAGGATCGCGAACAGATAGAACAATACGGTGGTGAATTCCATTTTTATCGTGGCATCGTTGCGCGGGATGCGGAAGCGGCGCCGATGCGCCCTTCCCCCCTGACTTCGGCGTTCACCGGTACGGCGCGTCCGCGGCCTTGGCCGCGGCGATCTCGCCTTCGTAGCGATCGCCGACCGCGAGCAGCATTTCCTTCGTGAAGTACAGGTCGCCGCGCTTCTCGCCGTGGTATTCGAGGATGCTGGTCTCGACGATCGAGTCCACCGGGCAGCTTTCCTCGCAGAAGCCGCAGAAGATGCACTTGGTCAGGTCGATGTCGTAGCGCGTCGTGCGTCGTGTGTTGTCGGCGCGCGTCTCGGATTCGATCGTGATCGCGAGCGCCGGGCACACCGCTTCGCACAGCTTGCAGGCGATGCAGCGTTCCTCGCCGTTCTCGTAGCGGCGCAGCGCGTGCAGGCCGCGGAACCGCGGCGACAGCGGCGTCTTCTCTTCCGGGAACTGCACCGTGATCTTGCGACGGAAGGTGTAGCGGCCGGTCAGCGCCAGGCCGCGCAGCAGCTCGACGAGCAGGAAGCTGCTGAAGAAATTCTTGATAGCGTTGCTCATGGTTCGATCTCGCTCCCGTTCAATGCCAGATGTTCAGCGGCGAGACGATCCAGCAGGCCACCACGACCACCCAGACCACCGAGACCGGCAGGAAGACCTTCCAGCCGAGGCGCATGATCTGGTCGTAGCGGTAGCGCGGGAAGGTCGCACGCACCCACACGAACACCGACAACAGGAAGAACACCTTGGCGAACAGCCAGAAAAAGCCCGGGATGAAGGACAGGAAGCCGAACGGCGCATCCCAGCCGCCCAAGAACATCAGCGCGGTCAGCGCCGAAATCACGATCATGTTCAGGTATTCGGCCAGGAAGAACAGCGCGAACGTGATGCCCGAATACTCGATCATGTGCCCCGCGACGATTTCCGATTCGCCTTCCACCACGTCGAACGGATGGCGGTTGGTTTCGGCCAGTCCGGACACGAAGTAGATGACGAACATCGGCAGCAGCGGCAGCCAGTTCCACGACAGGAAGTTCACGCCGTGGCTCGCGAAGATGCCAACCGCCTGCGAACGGACGATGTCGGAGAAATTCAGCGTGCCGGCGGTCATCAGCACGGTGACCAGCGCGAAGCCCATCGACACTTCATACGACACCATCTGTGCCGACGCGCGCATCGCGCCCAGGAACGCGTAGCGCGAGTTCGACGCCCAACCGGCGAGGATCACGCCGTACACGCCCACCGACGAAATCGCCAGCGCATACAGCAGGCCGGCATTGATGTCGCCCAGCACCGCCTCGGCCTGGAACGGCAGCACCGCCCAGATCGCGAACGCCGGCGCCACCACCATGATCGGCGCCACCACGTACAGCCAGCCGGTGGCCTGCGTCGGCGTGATCACTTCCTTGAGCAGCAGCTTCAGCACGTCGGCAATGGTCTGGAACAGCCCCGCGGGTCCGACGCGGTTCGGTCCCAGTCGGACGTGCATCCAGCCGATCAGCTTGCGTTCCCAGTAGACCAGGTACGCCACGCACAGCAGCAGGACCACCGAGATCACGACGATGCGCAGCAGCGTCCAGACCGTCGGCCAGGCGACGCCGAGCACATCGGTGCCGGCGGCGTTGATCGTTTCGAACAGGGACATTTAGGCCTTCTCCACCCTCAATTCACCGTACAGCGCGCCGAGGCGCGCCGCATGCGGGGTCGCCGCCGAGAGGCGCACGACGCGCGCGTCGAGCTCCGGCTCGTGACGCGCGGCCACCACGATCTCCTGGCCATCCTGCGTGATGCGCACCATCTCGCCCTGCTGCAGGCCGAGGCGCTCGAACAACGCGGTCGGCAGGCCGACGGCTTGCGCGCGCTTGGCGGCCTGCGTCGCGTGCAGCGACGGCGCGCGGCGAACGATCGGATCCGCGTCGTAGATCGGCACGTCGGCAAGGCGCTCGAACGCGCCGTCGGCGAGCGGCCGCAGCTGGCGCGGACCACCGAAGGCGACCGCCGACAAGGCGGCGTTGTTCAGTCGTTCGCCGGTCTGCACGTCGGCCAGCGCGGCCTTCGCGACCTCCTCGGCCGTCTCGTAGTCGAAGCCCGGCAGGTCCAGCAGGTTGCCGAGCACGCGCAGCACCTTCCACGCCGGACGCGTATCGCCGAGCGGACGCACCACGCCGGTGAAGTGCTGCGCCAGGCCCTCTGCATTGACGAAGGTGCCGGCGGTCTCGGTGAACGGCGCGACGGGCAGCAGCACGTCCGCGTAGTCGGAACCATGCTTGAACGGGCTCAGGCTGACCACCAGCTCGGCGCCACGCAACGCGGCGAGCGCCTGCGCGGGGTTGGCCGAGTCGAATTCCGGTTCGGTGCCGAGCAGCACATAGGCCTTGCGCGGTTGCGCGAACATCGCGCCGGCGTCCAGGCCGCCTTCGCCAGGCAGCACGCCGATCAGATGCGCGCCGACCGAGTTGGCCGCTTCCGGCAGGAAGCCCAGCGTCGCGCCGGTCTGCTCGGCCAGCCAGACGGCCAGCCCATGGATCGCGGCCAGGTCCGGATGCCGGGCCACGCCATTGCCGAGCAGAATCACCGCGCGTTCGCCGGCGGCGAGCGACGCGGCGATCTTGCCGGCGACGTTGTCGGTGTCGTTTGCACCGTCCGCCGAGACAGCCGCTTCCGGCAGCCCGGCCGGGGCGTCGACGCCACGGCTGGTGGCCACCGCGCGCACCACCGCGGCCAACGTGTCGAACCACGCGCTCGGCGCGGCGGCGAGCGTGGTCGCCGGGCGCACCAGCGCGTCGTCGGCCGTCGCGTTGATGAAGCTCACGCGCGCGCCGTTGCGGGCCGCCTGACGGATACGGGCCGCGAGCAGCGGATGGTCGCGACGCAGGTCGGAACCGATGATCAGCGCACGGTCGACGTTGTCGAGCGACGCGATGCTGGTGCCGAGCCACGGCGTGCCGCGGGTGATCCGCGCGAAATCGGCCTGGCGCAGCCGGAAATCGATGTTCGGCGTGCCCAGGCCATCGGCCAGCGACTTCGCCAGGAACAGTTCCTCGATCGTGCTGTGCGGGCTGGTCAGCACGCCGACCGCCTCGTCGCCGTGCTCGGCGCGCACGCCGTTCAGGCTGTCCGCGACGTATTGCAGCGCGGTCTGCCAGTCGACCTCGCGCCACTCACCGCCCTGGCGGATCATCGGCCGGGTCAGGCGCTCTTCGCTGTTAAGCGCTTCGTACGAGAAGCGGTCCTTGTCCGAGATCCAGCACTCGTTGACCGCATCGTTTTCGAGCGGCAACACGCGCATCACGCGGTTGTTCTTGACCTGGACGATCAGGTTCGCGCCGACGCTGTCGTGCGGGCTCACCGAACGGCGCCGCGACAGTTCCCAGGTTCGCGCACTGTAGCGGAATGGCTTGGACGTGATCGCGCCGACCGGGCACAGGTCGATCATGTTGCCCGACAGTTCGGAGTCGACGGTCTGGCCGACGAACGAGGTGATCTCCGAATGCTCGCCGCGGCCCAGCATGCCGAGTTCCATCACGCCCGCGATTTCCTGCCCGAACCGCACGCAGCGCGTGCAGTGGATGCAGCGCGTCATTTCTTCCAGCGAGAGCAGCGGGCCCACGTTCTTGTGGAACACCACGCGCTTCTCTTCCGAGTAGCGGGACTCGGACTTGCCGTAGCCGACGGCCAGATCCTGCAGCTGGCACTCGCCGCCCTGGTCGCAGATCGGACAATCGAGCGGGTGATTGATCAGCAGGAATTCCATCACGGCCTGCTGCGCCTTCACCGCCTTTTCGGAACGGGTCTTGACGATCATGCCCGCCGACACCGGCGTGGCGCACGCGGGCACCGCCTTCGGCATCTTCTCCACTTCGACCAGACACATCCGGCAGTTTGCCGCGATGGTCAGCTTCTTGTGGTAGCAGAAGTGCGGAATGTACGTGTCGGCCCGCTTGGCAGCTTCCATCACCATGCTGCCTTCGGGTACTTCGACCTTCTTGCCGTCTATCTCAAGTTCAACCATGGTGACTCAGACTCGCTTCCGTTCCCGCCGACACCATGCAGTGCTTGTGTTCGACGTGATACTCGAATTCGTTCCAGAAATGCTTGAGCATGCCGCGCACGGGCATCGCCGCCGCGTCGCCGAGCGCACAGATCGTCCGGCCCATGATGTTCTGCGCGACCGAGTCGAGCAGCGCCAGGTCTTCCGGGCGGCCCTCGCCATGCTCGATACGATGCACGACGCGATACAGCCAGCCGGTGCCCTCGCGGCACGGCGTACACTGCCCGCACGACTCTTCGTAGTAGAAGTAGGACAGGCGCAGCAGCGCGCGCACCATGCAGCGCGTCTCGTTCATCACGATGACCGCGCCCGAGCCCAGGCCCGAACCGGCCTTGGCGATCGCGTCGTAGTCCATCGTGATCTGCATCATTTCGTCGGCCGGAATCACCGGCATCGACGAACCGCCCGGGATCACGCCCTTGAGCGGCACGCCGTCGCGCATGCCGCCGGCAAGTTCGAGCAGCGTCGCGAACGGCGTGCCGAGCGGCACTTCGTAGTTGCCCGGCCGCGCCACGTCGCCGGAGACCGAGAAGATCTTGGTGCCGCCGTTGTTCGGCTTGCCGAGTTCCAGATACTGCTGCGGTCCGACCGCGAGCAGGAACGGCACCGCGGCGAACGTCTCGGTGTTGTTGATGGTCGTCGGCTTGCCGTACAGACCGAAGCTGGCCGGGAACGGCGGCTTGAAGCGCGGCTGGCCCTTCTTGCCTTCGAGCGATTCGAGCAGCGCGGTTTCTTCGCCGCAGATGTAGGCGCCGTAGCCGTGATGCGCGTGCAGCTCGAACGAGAAACCCGATTCGAGGATGTTGGCGCCCAGATAGCCGGCTGCCCGCGCCTCTTCCAACGCGGCCTCGAAGCGGCGATAGACCTCGAAGATCTCGCCGTGGATGTAGTTGTAGCCGACGGTGATGCCCATCGCGTACGCGCCGATGGCCATGCCCTCGATCAGCGCGTGCGGGTTGTAGCGCAGGATGTCGCGATCCTTGAACGTGCCCGGCTCGCCTTCGTCCGAATTGCAGACCAGATACTTCTGGCCCGGGAACTGACGCGGCATGAAACTCCACTTCAGCCCGGTCGGGAAGCCGGCGCCGCCTCGTCCGCGCAGGCCCGACGCCTTGACGTCGGCGATCACCTGTTCGGGCGGAATCTTCTCGCTCAGGATCCGGCGCAGCTGGGCGTAACCGCCGCGCGCCACGTAATCCTCGAGATGCCAGTTCTCGCCATTCAGGCCGGCCAGGATCAGCGGCTTGATGTGTCGGTCGTGCAGGCAGGTCATTTCGACAGCTCCTCGAGCATTTGGTCGATCTTCTCGTGGCTCATGAAGCTGCACATCCGATGGTTGTTCACCAGCAGCACCGGCGCATCGCCGCAGGCGCCCATGCACTCGCCTTCCTTCAGCGTGAAACGGCCGTCCGGCGTCGTCTCGTTGAAGTCGATGCCGAGCTTGCGCTTCAGGTAGTCGGCGGCCGATTCGGCGCCGGACAACTGGCACGGCAGGTTCGTGCAGATGGTGATCTTGTGCCGACCGACCGGCCGCGTCTCGTACATCGTGTAGAAGGTCGCGACCTCCTGTACGGCGATCGCGGGCATGTCGAGGTAGTCGGCGACGAACTGCATCGTCTCCGGCGACAGCCAGCCAAGTTCGGCCTGGGCGACCGCGAGCGCCGCCATCACCGCCGACTGCTTCTGGTCGGGCGGGTATTTGGCGATGCTGCGGTCGATTTCCTTCAGAGCTTCAGCAGAGAGCATTTTTCAATACGACTCTAGGGTTCCGGCCGGGAATGTATGCCGTGGCAACTAACGTCGCGAGGACATGCCTTCTCGGCCTGGACGGTACGGCGCCGCGTGTTGCCTGCGGCGCCGCGCAATAATTAACGGTCTACCTCGCCGAACACGATGTCCTGCGTGCCGATGATCGTGACCGCGTCGGCGATCATGTGGCCGCGCGTCATCTCGTCGAGCGACGACAGGTGGGCAAAGCCCGGCGCACGAATCTTCAGGCGGTACGGCTTGTTGGCGCCGTCGGACACGATATATACGCCGAACTCACCCTTCGGATGCTCGACCGACGCGTATGCCTCGCCTTCAGGCACGTGCATGCCTTCGGTGAAGAGCTTGAAATGGTGGATCAGCTCTTCCATGTTGGTCTTCATGCCCAGGCGCGACGGCGGCGCGACCTTGTGGTTGTCGACCATCACCGGACCCGGGTTGCGCTTGAGCCAGTCCACGCACTGCCGGACGATCTTGTTCGACTCGCGCATTTCCGCGATGCGCACCAGATACCGGTCGTAGCAATCGCCGTTCACGCCCACCGGGATGTCGAAGTCGAGCCGATCGTAGACCTCGTACGGCTGCTTCTTGCGCATGTCCCAGGCAATGCCCGAGCCGCGCAGCATCGGACCGGTAAAGCCCAGCTGCATCGCGCGCTCCGGCGTCACCACGCCGATGCCGACCAGCCGCTGTTTCCAGATCCGGTTGTCGGTGAGCAGCGTCTCGTATTCGTCGACGCAGGCCGGGAACCGGTCGGTGAAATCTTCGATGAAGTCGAGCAGCGAACCCTGGCGGTTCTCGTTCATCTTCGCAAGCGCGCGCTCGTTGCGGATCTTCGACACCTTGTACTGCGGCATCTGTTCCGGCAGGTCGCGATACACGCCGCCCGGGCGGTAGTAGGCCGCGTGCATGCGCGCGCCGGACACCGCCTCGTACATGTCCATCAGGTCTTCACGCTCGCGGAACGCATAGAGCATCACGCCCATCGCGCCCACGTCGAGCGCGTGCGTGCCGACCGACATCAGGTGGTTCAGCAGGCGCGTGATCTCGTCGAACATCACGCGGATGTATTTCGCGCGCTCGGGCACGTCGATGCCGAGCAAGCGCTCGATGGCCATCACGTAGCCGTGCTCGTTGCACATCATCGACACGTAATCGAGCCGGTCCATGTACGGCACCGACTGCAGATACGTCTTCGATTCGGCCAGCTTCTCGGTCGCGCGATGCAGCAGGCCGATGTGCGGGTCCGCACGCTGGATCACCTCGCCGTCGAGCTCGAGCACCAGACGCAGCACGCCGTGCGCGGAGGGATGCTGGGGACCGAAGTTGAGGGTGTAATTCTTGATTTCCGCCATCAGGAACCCCGATAGGGTGTGGTCTTTGCGTTCATCGGGCCGCCGCTCAGTGCTTCAGGCCGCCATACTGCTCTTCACGAATGATGCGCGGGATGATCTCGCGCGGCTCGATCGTGATGGGCTGGTAGATCACGCGCTTCTCGTCCGGGTCGTAACGCATTTCGACATAGCCCGAGACCGGGAAGTCCTTGCGGAACGGATGGCCGATGAAGCCGTAGTCGGTCAGGATGCGGCGCAGGTCCGGGTGGCCGTCGAAGACGATGCCGAACAAGTCGAACGCCTCGCGCTCGAACCAGTTCAGGCCGTTCCACACGTCCACCAGCGACGGCAGGATCGGCAGATCGTCGTCCGGCGCGAACGCGCGCAGACGCAGCCGGCAGTTGTGCTCGATCGACAGCAGATGCACGACGGCCGCGAAGCGCGGGCCGTCGTATGCGCCGTCGCCGTAGGCGCTGTAATCGACGCCGGCCAGGTCCAGGGCAATCTTGAACTGCAGCGCCGGATCGTCGCGCAGCGCAAGCGCCACGTCGAGGTAGTGCTCGGCCTTCACGACGAGCGTGAGCTGACCAAGCGCGTTGGTCAGCGCGCCGATGCGCTCACCGAGGACCGCGCGCAGCGTGGTTTCGAGCGATTGGAGAGTATGCGCCATCGTCGTCCCTCAGCTCCGCGCGATCGTGTTGGTACGGCGGATCTTCGCCTGCAGCTGGATGATGCCGTAGATCAGCGCTTCGGCCGTCGGCGGGCAGCCCGGCACGTAGACGTCGACCGGCACGATGCGATCGCAGCCGCGCACCACCGAGTACGAATAGTGGTAGTAACCGCCACCGTTCGCGCAGGACCCCATCGACAGCACCCAGCGCGGCTCCGCCATCTGGTCGTAGACCTTGCGCAGCGCGGGCGCCATCTTGTTGCAGAGGGTGCCGGCGACAATCATCAGGTCGGACTGGCGAGGACTCGGGCGGAACACCACCCCGAACCGGTCGAGGTCGTAGCGCGCCGCGCCGGCGTGCATCATCTCGACCGCGCAGCATGCCAGACCGAATGTCATCGGCCACAGCGAACCGGTGCGCGTCCAGTTGATCAGCTTGTCAGCGGACGTCGTGACAAACCCTTCCTTCAAGACCCCTTCGATACTCATTGCCTTCGACTCCGGGCAGATAGGCAGCGTCAAGCCGGCGCCGCCCTCAGACGTGCTTGCCGTTCCAGATCATTCCCACTCGAGCGCACCCTTGCGCCAGAGGAAAACGAAACCGAGAACGAATTCGAGCAGGAATACCATCATCGCCAGGAAACCGGGCCAGCCGATGTCGCGAAGCGCGACGCCCCACGGAAACAGGAAGGCCGTTTCCAGATCGAAGATGATGAACAGGATGGTGACGAGGTAGTACCGCACGTCGAACTTCATGCGGGTGTCTTCGAATGCCTCGAAGCCACACTCGTAGGGAGAATTCTTTTCCGCGTCCGGACGGCTCGGCCCGAGCAGCTTGCCCGCGCCAATCAGCGCGACACCCAGGCCAACGCCCACCACGATGAACAGCAGGACGGGGAAGTATGGCGCGAGGTTCACGGCTATCCTCTTACGGTTATCGGCTGGGTGGCACCAGGCGCACGCAAGGACCACCTGGCAGGGACTGCGCCGCAAAAGCGGACGCTTTACGAAACAATGCCAGCCGGGGCACTTACCAAGCGGCTGGCATTATCACTGAATCATGGTGCCGACGATGAGACTCGAACTCATACGGCTTTCGCCACTACCCCCTCAAGATAGCGTGTCTACCAATTTCACCACGTCGGCAATCTACTGCTCTTCCATCTGACTGCTGGGCAATTTCCAGCCTGGCAAGCGACCGCGCCAAGCCCTGAAACGGCGGCCACAACACTCAATGGCCGCATCCCGACAAGACTTAGATTCTAACCCCTTTAATAGAATTGTTCAATCTCCGGGATTGGGAAAAGGCATTAATTCGGGACGTCCTGGTGCGTGCCGCTGGCGCCAACCGGCGACGCCGGCGCGGCTGCCGCAGCGCCGCTGGCCGCCGGCACGGTTGCAGGCGCCGCGCCGCCGAGGACGCCGGCCGACGCACTGGGATGGTAGGCACCGACATAGGTCAAAGCCAGCGTGCACACGAAGAACACCGCGGCCAGAATACCGGTCGTCCGTGACAGGAAGTTGGCCGAGCCGGACGCACCGAACAGGCTGCCGGAGTTACCGCTACCGAACGCGGCGCCCATGTCGGCGCCCTTGCCGTGCTGCAGCAGCACCAGTCCGATGATGGTCAGCGCGGACAGCACCTGCACCACGATGATCAAGGTTTTCAACCACAACATTTTCGTTACTCATTTAAGATCGGCACACCGGTTGCGCCGATCGGGAACGCTTCGCCTCAGGCTGCCGCCCGGCAGATGGCGAGAAAATCGTCCGCGACCAGCGATGCGCCGCCAATCAGTCCACCGTCGATATCCGGCATGCCGAACAGCTCCGTCGCGTTGCCCGGCTTGACGCTGCCGCCGTACAGGATCGTCACGGCATCCAGCGCGGCGGACTTCGCCCGCAGCCGCTCGCGCAGGAACGCGTGAACCGCCTGCGCCTCCGCGGCGCTGGCGCTCTTGCCCGTGCCGATCGCCCATACCGGCTCATAGGCGACGAGAATCCGCTCCGCCTGTTGCGCATCGAGCACCGCCAGCACCGCGTCGAGCTGCCGACCGACAACCTGCTCGGTGCTGCCGGCCTCGCGCTCTTCCAGCGTCTCACCGACGCAGACGATCGGCGTGATCGCCGCTTCCAGCGCGCGCAAGGTCTTCTGCGCGACGACGTCATCGGCCTCGCGGTGATACGTGCGGCGCTCCGAATGACCGACAATGGCGAGCGTCGCGCCGAACTCCACCGCCATTTGCGCCGACACCTCGCCGGTGTACGCACCCTTCGGGTACATCGACAGGTCCTGCACGCCCCACGCAACCGACGAGCTGAGCAGCACGTCGCGCGCCTGCACCAGGTATGGGAAGGGCACGCAGACACCGATGCGGGCGCCGCTGGCGGGCGCGGCCGCGATCGATTCGAGCAGGCCGGCGTTGTCGGCCAGCGAGCCGTGCATCTTCCAGTTTCCGACGACCCACTTCGCTCTCGACGCCATCCGTGCGCTCCTGTTTTTATGCCTTGCCGGGCGATTCGGGACACCAAACTACCGCGTCCGGCACCGCCATCACCTCGGCACCGCCCAGCCACTGGCGGCGAAATGCCGGGAAAAACGCAAAATTTTACTTTGCTGGGGCGAGCGGGTCAACGGCGTTGCCTGGTTGACCGCTGCCGGATCGCCGCTCGCGTGCCGGCCGATCACCGGCTGGCCGGTGATCGGCCGGCCCTGTCACCGCCCCGCCCCGGCCGGCGGATCGATTTTCTCTGTACCGTCCTTTTGCCGAAGCTGCCGGCGCGGCCGGAAGAAACAGCCGCCCATCGCTCCGCCAAGCAAGCCTTACCAGGCGAGCACGATCTTGCCGATATGCGCGCTGCTTTCCATCAACGCGTGGGCACGCGCAGCTTCGGCCGCCGGCAGCACCTCGTGGATCACCGGCTTGATCCGGCCGGCCTCGATCAACGGCCAGACCTGCGTGCGGAGCTGGGCGGCGATCTGCGCCTTGAAGCCGACCGGCCGGGCCCGCAGCGTCGAGCCCGTCACCGTGAGCCGCCGCCGCAGGATCTCGCCAAGCGGCACGTCGGCCTTCGCGCCGCCGAGCAGCGCGATCAGTACCAGCCTGCCACCGTCGGCAAGTGCCTTCAGCTCGCGCGGCACATAGTCGCCGCCGACCATGTCAAGGATCACATCGGCACCACGCCCGTCCGTGGCCGCCCGCACCACCTCGACGAAGTCCTCCTCGCGGTAGTTGATCGCGCGCGCGGCGCCCAGGCGTTCACACGCGGCGCACTTCTCGGCGCTGCCGGCCGTCGCGAAGACGCGAAAACCGAAGGCCGACGCCAGCTGAATCGCCGTCACGCCGATGCCGCTCGAACCGCCCTGCACGAGCAGCGTCTCGCCGGCGCCGCCCTCGCCCCGTCCCAGCAAGCCCCGTTCGAACACGTTGCTCCAGACGGTGAAGAAGTTCTCCGGCAGGGACGCGGCCTCCACGTCGCTGAGCCCCGCGGGCGCGGGCAGGCACTGGCCGACCGGCGCAACCGCGTACTCGGCATAGCCACCACCGGTCAGCAACGCGACGACGCGCGCACCCTCGACAATGCCGGGCGCCTGACCGACCGCGCCGCCCACCACCGTGCCGCATACCTCGAGGCCGGGCAGGTCCGAAGCGCCGGGCGGCGGCGGATAGTTGCCGAGCCGCTGGAGCACGTCGGGACGATTGATGCCGCTGGCCGCGACCTTGATCAGCACTTCGCCCGGCCCCGGCTGCGGCAGCGGGCGCTCCGCCAGCCGCAGCACTTCCGGCGCACCGAAACCGTCGATCTCCACCGCCTTCATCGTCTTGCTCATCGTCGCTCTCCAGAAAAAAGCCGCCGGCACCTCGCGGTGCCGGCGGCTTGGTCGCATGCCGACGCCCGCGCCCCGGCATGCGGGGCGCACGGGCGGTCGGGACGGTCAGGCGCCGGCTTCGTTCAGCAGCGCCTTGGCCGACAGACGGATGCGTCCCTTCTCGTCGGTCGCCAGCACCTTGACGCGCACCGACTGACCTTCCTGCAGGTAGTCCTTCACGTCGTTCACGCGCTCGTTGACGATCTCGCTGATGTGCAGCAGACCATCCTTGCCCGGCAGCACGTTGACGATCGCGCCGAAGTCGAGAATCTTGACCACGGTACCTTCGTAGACCTGGCCCGGCTCCACGACGACGGTCAACTGCTCGATCCGGCGCTTGGCGTTTTCCATGCCTTCGGCGCTGGTGCCGGCGATCGTCACCATGCCTTCGTCGGTGATGTCGATGGTGGTGCCGGTTTCCTCGGTCAACGCACGGATCACCGAGCCACCCTTGCCGATCACGTCACGGATCTTGTCCGACGGGATCTTCATCGTGACCATGCGCGGCGCGTGGGCCGACAGTTCGGCGCGCACCGACGGCACCGCCGCCTGCATCTTGCCGAGGATGTGCATGCGGCCTTCCTTGGCCTGAGCCAATGCCACCTGCATGATTTCCTTCGTGATGCCCTGGATCTTGATGTCCATCTGCAACGCGGTGATGCCGTTGCTGGTGCCGGCCACCTTGAAGTCCATGTCGCCGAGGTGATCTTCGTCGCCGAGGATATCGGTCAGCACCGCGAACTTGCCATCATCGAGGATCAGGCCCATCGCGATACCGGCCACCTGTTCCTTCATCGGCACGCCGGCGTCGAGCAGCGCCAGACAGCCGCCGCAGACCGAGGCCATCGAGGACGAGCCGTTCGACTCGGTGATTTCCGAGACGACGCGCATCGTGTAGCCGAATTCGTCGGCCGACGGCAGGCAGGCGGCCAGCGCGCGCTTGGCAAGGCGGCCGTGGCCGATCTCGCGGCGCTTCGGCGAGCCGACGCGGCCGGTTTCGCCGGTGGCGAACGGCGGCATGTTGTAGTGGAGCATGAAGCGCTCGCGGTACTCGCCTTCGAGCGCATCGATGACCTGTTCGTCGCGCGCGGTCCCCAGCGTCGTGACGACCAGCGCCTGCGTCTCGCCGCGCGTGAACAGCGCCGAGCCGTGGGCACGCGGCAATACGCCGGTGCGGATTTCGATCGGGCGAACCGTGCGGGTGTCACGACCGTCGATACGCGGCTCGCCGGCCAGGATCTGGCTGCGCACGATCTTCGCTTCGAGGTCGAACAGGATGTTGCCGAGCGTGGTCGCGTCCGGCGCGACACCGTCCGTCTCGGTGGCGACCTGCGACAATTGCGCGGAGACCTCGCGCTCGACCTCGCGCAGCTTCACCGTGCGCTCCTGCTTCGAGCGGATCTGATAGGCCGCACGCAGCTTCGGCTCGGCGATCGCCGCGATGCGGCTGATCAGCGCTTCGTCGCGGTCGGCCGGTTTCCAGTCCCATTCCGCCTTGCCGCCCTGCTCGACCAGATCGTTGATCGCGTCGATCGCGATCTGCATTTGCTCGTGACCGTACACGACCGCGCCCAGCATCACGTCCTCGGGCAGTTGATCGGCTTCGGACTCGACCATCAGGACGGCCTGGTCGGTGCCGGCGACGACCAGATCGAGGCGCGAGGCCTTGATCTGGTCACGCGTCGGATTCAGCACGTACTGACCGTCGAGGTAGCCGACGCGCGCGGCACCGACCGGCCCGTTGAACGGCACGCCGGAGATGGCCAGCGCGGCCGAGGCACCGATGATCGACGGGATGTCGGTCGGAATCTCGGGGTTCACCGACAGCACGTGGATCACCACCTGCACTTCGTTGTAGAAGCCTTCCGGGAACAGCGGACGGATCGGACGATCGATCAGACGCGAGATCAGCGTCTCCCCTTCCGACGGGCGGCCTTCGCGGCGGAAGAAGCCGCCCGGGATCTTGCCGGCGGCGTAGGTCTTCTCGAGATAGTCGACGGTCAGCGGGAAAAAGTCCTGACCCGCCTTGGCAGTCTTCTGCGCGACGACGGTGGCGAGGACCACCGTGTCTTCGATGGACACGAGCACGGCGCCAGAAGCCTGGCGGGCGATCTCGCCCGTTTCGAGGGTCACCTGATGGGCGCCCCACTGGAAGGTTTTGGTGATTTTATTGAACATGTCGACTCCTTATATTGACGTCCGGCCCCGCGCGTCGGCGGCCTTGACGTCTCTGATCCATGCACCGGCCAGCATTGTGTTTATGCCATTCCAGCGCGGCGCGGGACACGCCGCACATCGCGTGCCGCACGCAGCGCTGGAATGACACAAGCGGCTGGCGACGCCGGTTGCACGATGGACTGCCGGGCGCCGCGCAAGCGGCGGCACGCGACAGGCGCAAAACGATGACACTGCATCCAACGGACCGCATCGGTGCTGCATCGCAGCCGACGCGTCGCGCGTGTGCCGCGCAGATACGACAGCGGCGCGTTGTGCCCGGCCGGAAACTGTCCAGCCGGGCACAACGCGCCGCCTGCCTCGCTCCGGCCGACACCCCGGCGACCGCGTCCCCAAAGCGGGGCTACGGACGCGACGGGGGCGTCGGGACAGGGCAAAGCCGTGATGCCGTCCTGCTTACTTACGCAGGTTCAGGCTTTCGATCAGCGCGCGATAACGGTCTGCGTCGCCTTTCTTCAGGTAGTCGAGCAGCTTGCGGCGACGGCTGACCATCGCCAACAGGCCGCGACGGCTGTGGTGATCCTTCTTGTGCGCCTTGAAGTGCTCGGTCAGGTCGTTGATGCGAGCGGTCAGCAGCGCGACTTGAACTTCAGGGGAGCCGGTGTCGTTCGGCGTGCGCGCGAACTTGGCGACGATTTCCGACTTGTTGATATCTGCTACGGACATGATGTTTTCCTTGTATCGACAGGCGGTCACGGAAGAAAGGGCCGTGCCGTGGATGCCCTTCCGAAAGCTCGCGGAACGCAAGCTCGCAGAACGACAAGGGCGCTATTCTAGCACAGGCGAGACACGCCGCAGCGCCGACCGCGGACACAGCGCCGGCGGCGCCCGCGCGGCAGCGGATTCGGGGCACGGCGGCCATCGCGACGGCATCCGCGACGCAAAATGGCGCACAATGCGGAACCTTCGTCGAGATGTGCCGAATCGGCCCGATCCGGGCAGCAGTCAGCGCCTAGGTGGACGCCGCAGTGGCGGCTTCATCGGGCGCCCTGCCGGGCGGGGCTTGCCAGGAGTCGCCACCACAGCGCGCAGTTTGCGCGTAGTTCGAGCGCCGCGCGGACGCAGCCCACATGCGCTCCGGTGCGGTCCGGGCGCAGTTCGGGGGTGAGTTGGCTGCCGACCGCGCTAGACCGCGCTACGGCGCCTGCCGCACGAGGCCATCGTCGACGTCACTTCGGAGACCACTATGCCCAAGCTTCGCCCGCTCGCCCGCCTCGCGCGTGGCGGCGTCCTGGCCGCCGCGCTGGCCGGCACCCTCGCCGGCTGCGCCCAACCGTGGCAGCGCGTCTCGGCCGGCCAGGATGCGAGTCAGGTGGTGGCAACGCTCGGACCCGCGCGCGAACGCTATCCCCTTGGCAATGGGGTCGAACGCCTGTTGTGGCCGACCCAGCCGTTCGGCGAAACGACCACCGCCGCGGATATCGACAGCAGCGGCCGCGTGCTGGCGGTGCAGCAGGTGTTGACGAACGAGTCGTTCGGCGCGGCGACGATCGATGGCTGGACCCGCGACGACGTGCTCCATCACTTCGGCAAGCCGGTCGAGACCTCGTACTTCCCGTTGATGAAGCGCGAGGTCTGGACCTATCGCTATATGGATGCCGACGTCTGGTACATGATGTACAGCTTCTACTTCAGCGACGACGGCATCCTGCGCTCGACGCAGAAGTCGCCGGACCCGCTGCACGACCCCGACCGCCGCGAGTGGTTCTAGGCGGCCGTCGCGCCGTACCGCGCGCGGAGCGGCCGCGCGCCGTTCAGGCGTGCTGCGGGTTGACCTTCTCGGCCTTCGCCTGAAGCTTGCTCAACGCCGACAGGTAGGCTTTCGCCGACGCGGCCACGATGTCCGGATCGGTGCCGACGCCGTTGACGATCCGGCCATTCCGCGACAGCCGCACCGTCACCTCGCCCTGCGCCTGGGTGCCGGTGGTGATCGCATTGACCGAGTACAGCACCTGTTCGGCGCCGCTGCCCACGCGTGATTCGATCGCATTGAGCGTCGCGTCCACCGGACCGTTGCCGTCCGCCTCGCCGACCAGCTCGCGCCCTTCGCTGACGAAGACCACGCGGGCCTGCGGCCGCTCGCCCGTTTCCGAACGCTGCGACAGCGATACGAAGCGGAAGTGATCGGCGTCGGCGTGCTCGCCGCCGTTCGCGACAAGCGCCGTGATGTCCTCGTCGAAGATTTCCGCCTTTCGGTCGGCAAGCTCCTTGAAACGCGCGAACGCGGCATTCAGCTCACCTTCGCTGTCGAGCATCACGCCCAGTTCCTGCAGCCGCTGCTTGAACGCGTTGCGTCCCGACAGCTTGCCCAGCACGATCTTGTTCGCGCTCCAGCCCACGTCTTCGGCGCGCATGATCTCGTAGGTGTCGCGCGCCTTCAGCACGCCGTCCTGGTGGATGCCGGACGCGTGCGCGAACGCATTCGCGCCGACCACGGCCTTGTTCGGCTGAACCACGAAACCGGTCGTCTGCGACACCAGCTTGGAGGCCGGCACGATCTGCGTCGCGTCGATGCCCAGCTGCAGATCGAAGAAATCGCGGCGCGTCTTCGCGGCCATCACGACTTCCTCCAGCGAGGTGTTGCCGGCCCGCTCGCCCAGGCCATTGACCGTGCATTCGATCTGGCGTGCGCCGCCGATCATCACGCCGGCCAGCGAATTGGCGACCGCCATGCCGAGATCGTTGTGGCAATGGACCGACCACACGGCCTTGTCCGAATTCGGCACGCGTTCGCGCAGCGAGCGAATCAACGCGCCGAACTGCTCCGGCACCGCATAACCGACCGTGTCCGGAATGTTGATGGTGCTCGCGCCCTCCGCGATCACGGCCTCCAGCACGCGGCTCAGGAAGTCCATGTCGGAGCGGCTGCCGTCCTCGGGCGAGAATTCGATGTCGTCGGTGAACTGACGCGCGAATCGCACCGCCAGCCGCGCCTGCTCCAGCACCTGCTCGGGAGACATGCGCAGCTTCTTCTCCATGTGCAGCGCCGAGGTGGCAATGAACGTATGGATGCGGAACTGGCCGGCCGGACGCAGGGCCTCGGCCGCGCGGGCGATGTCGCGATCGTTGGCGCGCGCCAGCGAGCAGATGCGACTGTCCTTGACCGTCTGCGCGATCGCGTTGATCGCCTCGAAGTCGCCGTTGGAACTGGCCGCGAAGCCGGCTTCGATCACGTCGACCTTCAGCCGTTCCAGCTGCTTCGCGATGCGGATCTTCTCTTCTTTGGTCATCGACGCGCCGGGCGACTGCTCGCCATCGCGCAAGGTCGTATCGAAAATGATCAGCTGGTCAGCCATCTCGTTGCTCCGTTTTCGGAATGTGGGGTATCGGGCTTCGCCACCGTTGGCGAAGCCGATCACATCGGCAAAACGGAGGCGAACGAAGGCAGCGCTACGGGCGTAGCGTTAGCGCGCCGGCCAGGCGGCCGGGGCGGGACGCGACGATACCGCGCGTGCCAGCGGCTGCGCGGTGCGTCGGGGAAAGCGGGAGGATTCGGGAAAGCATCGGGTGACTATAGCGACATTCGGGCGGGCGCGCAATCGTCATGCGCCTCGCCAGCGGGCCGGCGGACACGGCACGGCACGGGCACGGCATGGACACGGCACGGGCCTCGATACGGGTCCGGTCGGGCACGGCCCGCCGCGCCTGCCCTGCCGGCGCCGGCCGGCGGCGACGCCACGGTCCTACGCGGCGTCGCCGCCGCTTCCACGCCGCGATGCCAGTGCGCGGTATGCCCAGAACAGATAGCCCGACAATCCGTACAGGATGAACAGGCCGAACAGGACGATCGGCGGGTCGGACGAGACCGCGACGAACAGCACGACAATCAACAGGATCACGCCGAACGGGACGCGGTGCTTCACGTCGAGCGCCTTGCCGCTGTAGAACGGCGCGTTCGAGACCATCGTGACGCCGGCATAGATCGTCAGCGCGAACGCCACCCACGGCATCCAGTGCCAAGTGAGCTGCAGCCGGTTGTCGATCGACAGCCAGACGAAGCCCGCGATCAGCGCCGCCGCCGCCGGGCTGGGCAAGCCCTGGAAGAACCGCTTGTCGACCACCTCGATATTGGTGTTGAAGCGCGCCAGCCGCAGCGCCGCGCCGGAGCAGTAGACGAAGGCCGCCAGCCAGCCCCAGCGCCCGATATCCTTCAGCGCCCATTCATAGATGACCAGCGCCGGCGCAACACCGAAGGAGACCATGTCGGACAGGCTGTCGTACTGCTCGCCGAACGCGCTTTGCGTATGGGTCATGCGCGCGACCCGACCGTCCATTCCATCGAGCACCATCGCCGCGAAGATCGCGATGGCCGCCGCCTCGAAGCGCATGTTCATCGCCTGCACGATCGCGAAGAAACCGCAGAACAGCGCGGCAGTCGTGAATGCGTTCGGCAGCAGGTAGATGCCGCGTTTGCGCAGCAATTGCTGGCGTTCCGCCCGCAGATCCGGGCGGGGGGGCCGCACGGCACCGGTCGGTGTCCGACGCCGCAGCTGTCGCGGCCAGTGCTGCGCGAAGCGCCCGTTGCGGCGCGGCTTCAATGCCATTTCCTCTCCTGCTCGATGCCCGGGCTGCCGTCAGCCGATCTGGCCGCTCGGGCCACGCGTGACGCCGACACCGGTCTGCGTCGGGTCGTTCGGCTGGCCGCCGGCGGGCGGCGTGCCGTCCGGTGCCAAGGTGCCGGCCGGCGGCGTCTGCAGCGGATCGGCGCCGGGCGCCGGGCCGGTTGGGAGGGTCGAACCGTTCGGATCGATGTCTCCCGAAACGACGTCCGCCGGCGGCACCACATCGGCGCGCGGCATGACTTCGCCCACGCCAGCGACGGCGGCGGCGCGGACCGCCTCGTCGCGCGTCGGTGCGACGGACGCCGACTCCGCCAGTTCCGCCAGAATCGTCGCGGACGCGTACACCTTCTCGCCGATCGACACGCGCGGACGGCTGCCGACCGGCAGGAATACGTCGAGCCGCGAACCGAAGCGGATGAAACCGTAGCGCTGGCCGCGCCGCAGCACGTCGCCGGCGCGCACGTAGCACAGGATGCGGCGCGCGACGAGCCCCGCCACCTGCACACAGCTGACCGTGTGGCCGCTGGTCGTCTCGATCACCAGCGCGTTGCGCTCGTTTTCCAGCGACGCCTTGTCGAGTTCGGCGTTCAGGAAGGCGCCCGGGAAGTATTCGGCCTTGACGATCGCACCGTCGACCGGCGAACGCTGCGAGTGCGCGTTGAAGACATTCATGAACACGCTGATCTTCACTGCCTCGCGGTCCGCGTGTGGATCGCGGACCGTTTCGATCGCGACGATGCGGCCATCGGCGGGACTCAGCACCGCATTGGCCTGGGTCGGAATCGCGCGCGGCGGATCGCGGAAGAACTGCACGACGAAGATCAACAGCAGCCAGAACGGCCAGGCCCAGCCCAGCCCTGCCCACGACTGGATCATGAGCGCGAGCACGGCGGCGATTGCGATGAACGGCCAGCCTTCGCGCGCAATGATCGGGTGCGGATAATTCATGAATGGTCTGCCTGACAATGAAAACGCTAGGATAGCAAAAGCCGCGTTGCCACTGAGTGGCAACGCGGCTTTTTGACAATACGCAAGATCGCGCGGCGGGCCGCTCGAAGGCCCGCCGGCACGCCGTCAGTCTTAGTTCTTCGACTGGTCGACGAGCTTGTTCTTCGCGATCCACGGCATCATCGCGCGCAGCTTGGTGCCGACCTGCTCGATCTGGTGCTCGGCCGTCAGGCGGCGGCGCGATTGCAACGTCGGCGCGGCGGCGCGGTTTTCGAGCGTGAAGCTCTTCGCGTATTCGCCGGTCTGGATGTCCTTCAGGACTTCGCGCATCGCACGCTTGGTCTCGTCGGTGATGATGCGCGGGCCGGTCACGTACTCGCCGTATTCAGCGTTGTTCGAGATCGAGTAGTTCATGTTCGCGATGCCGCCTTCGTAGATCAGGTCGACGATCAGCTTCAGCTCGTGCAGGCACTCGAAATACGCCATTTCCGGCGCATAGCCCGCCTCGACCAGCGTCTCGAAACCGGCCTTGATCAGCTCGACGGTACCGCCGCACAGCACGGCTTGTTCGCCGAACAGGTCGGTTTCGGTCTCTTCGCGGAAGTTCGTCTCGATCACGCCGGCGCGGCCGCCGCCGTTGGCCGCCGCGTACGACAGCGCGAGATCGCGCGCCGAACCGGACTTGTCCTGGGCCACGGCGATCAGGTGGGGCACGCCGCCGCCTTGGCTGTACGTCGAGCGCACCGTGTGGCCCGGCGCCTTCGGCGCGATCATGATCACGTCCAGGTCGGCGCGCGGCTGCACCTGACCGTAGTGGACGTTGAAGCCGTGCGCAAAGGCCAGCGCGGCACCCTGCTTGATGTTCGGTTCGACGTCGTTGCGATAGACCTCGGCGATCAGTTCGTCCGGGATCAGCATCATTACCACGTCGGCGCCCTTCACCGCTTCGCCGACCGCCTTCACGGTCAGGCCGGCCGATTCGGCCTTCTTCGCCGACGCGCCGGTCGGACGCAGGCCGACCGTGACGTTGACGCCGCTTTCCTTCAGGTTCAGCGCGTGGGCGTGGCCTTGCGAACCGTAGCCGATGATGGTGACTTGCTTGCTCTTGATCAGCGAGAGGTCGGCGTCCTTGTCGTAGAAAACTTTCATGCTGGTATCCGTTGTTTATTGAGTTGAATGATTGTCAGGCGGCGGCGAGCGCCGGGTTCAGACTTTCAGGACGCGCTCGCCGCGGCCAATACCGGAGCAACCGGTGCGGACCGTTTCGAGTATCGCCGTGGCGTCGACCGCCTGGATGAACGCGTCGAGCTTGTTCGTGTCCCCCGTCAGCTCGACCGTATAGGTGCGCTCCGTCACATCGATGATGCTGCCGCGGAAGATATCCGCCATCCGCTTCATCTCGTCGCGCTCCTTGCCCACCGCCCTGACCTTGATCAGCATTAGCTCGCGTTCCACGTGGGCGCCCTCTGTCAGGTCGACCACTTTGACCACCTCGATCAGGCGGTTCAAATGTTTCGTGATCTGTTCGATCACTTCGTCCGAGCCGATCGTCACGATCGTCATGCGCGACAGCGAGGGGTCCTCGGTCGGCGCGACGGTCAGAGTCTCGATGTTGTAACCCCGTGCCGAGAACAGGCCGACGACGCGCGACAGCGCCCCCGGTTCGTTCTCCAGCAGAACGGAAATGATGTGTTTCATGATGGCTTCGTTTGACAGTCGATGCGGATCGCGGGCGCGCGCCCGCGACGACTCAGAACAGATCCTCGGCGCCGAGCAGCATCTCGGTGATGCCCTTGCCGGCCTGGACCATCGGCCAGACGTTCTCGGAAGGATCGGTCTGGAAATCGAGGAAGACGGTTCGGTCCTTCAGGCGCAGCGCCTCCTTCAGCGCCGCCTCCACGTCCGAGGTCTTCTCGATCCGCATGCCGACGTGACCATAGGCCTCCGCCAGCTTCACGAAGTCGGGCAACGCATCCATGTACGAATGCGAATACCGTTCCGCGTATTCGATCTGTTGCCACTGCCGCACCATGCCCAGATAGCGGTTGTTCAGCGAGATGATCTTGACCGGCGTGTTGTGCTGCTTGCAGGTCGAGAGCTCCTGAATGCACATCTGGATCGATCCCTCGCCGGTGATGCACACGACATCGTCATCCGGATGAGCCATCTTCACGCCCATCGCGGCCGGCAGGCCGAAGCCCATCGTGCCGAGCCCGCCGGAATTGATCCAGCGCCGCGGCTCGTTGAAGCGGTAGTACTGGGCGGCCCACATCTGATGCTGGCCCACGTCCGAGCAGACGAACGCGTTGCCGCCGGTGAGCCGGTGCAGGGTCTCCACCACGAACTGCGGCTTGATGATCTCGCTGTCGCGGTCGAACTTCAGGCAGTCGATGCCGCGCCACGCCTCGATCTCCTGCCACCACTGCGCGAGGGCCTCGGTGTCCGGGCCGTGATCGACCACCTGCAGTTGCTCGATCATCTCCTTGAGGACTTCGCGCACGTCGCCGACGATCGGGATGTCGACCTTGACGCGCTTCGAGATCGACGACGGGTCGATGTCGATGTGGATGATCTTGCGGGGCCGCGACGCGAAATGCTCGACGTTGCCGATCACGCGGTCGTCGAAGCGCGCCCCGATGGCGATCAGCACGTCGCAGTGCTGCATCGCCATGTTCGCTTCGTAGGTGCCGTGCATGCCGAGCATGCCGAGGAACTTGCGGTCGCTGGCCCGATAGCCGCCCAGACCCATCAGGGTGTTGGTGACCGGATAGCCGAGCAGGTCCGCGAACTGGTTCAGCTCCCGCGCGGCGTTCGCGAGGATCACGCCGCCGCCCGTGTAGATGTACGGGCGCTTCGCGCCCAGCAGCAGCGCCAGCGCCTTGCGGATCTGGCCCGAGTGTCCCTTGGTCACCGGGTTGTATGAGCGCAGCGCGACGTGTTGCGGCGCCTCGTACTCATACGGCGTTTTCGAGACGTCCTTCGGGACATCGATCAGCACCGGGCCCGGTCGTCCGGTGCGGGCGATATGGAACGCCTTCTTGACGATCGCCGGCAGGTCGCGCGCATCCTTGACCAGGAAGTTGTGCTTCACGCAGGGCCGCGTGATGCCGACCGTGTCGCACTCCTGGAACGCGTCCTGGCCGATCGAGCCGGTCGGGACCTGGCCGCTGATCACCACCATCGGAATCGAATCCATGTAGGCGGTCGCGATGCCGGTCACCGCGTTGGTGACGCCGGGCCCCGAGGTCACCAGGCAGACGCCGACCTGGCCGGTCGAGCGCGCATAGGCGTCGGCCGCATGCACGGCTGCCTGCTCGTGGCGCACGAGCAGATGCTGAATCCGGTCCTGCTTGTACAGCTCGTCGTAGATGTAGAGAACCGATCCACCGGGATAGCCCCAGATGTATTCGACGCCTTCGACGGCAAGGGCTTCGACGAGCGCGGTTGCGCCGATCGACTCAGCACGCGGCGGCGTGGTCGAGGAAACGGTCAGAGGAGACGAGGGAGACGGAGGAACGCGAGTGGAAGTCTGAGCGACATCGTCGCGCGCGGAGAATTCCGCGCTGGAAGTTTTCATGATCCGCCTTGGCAATTTTCGGCAAAAAATTGATCGGATGCTCTCCATGCGTGCTTGTGGCCCGCTTTCGAGCTTCTCATCCCGGCACCGGTCCGCCTGATGGGCCGGCGGCACTGGGACGTGTGTCGTGATGCGAATTCGGAACATTAGCGGCACCGGCTGGCCCGGTCAAGGCAATTTGCACCATTCGAAGGATTGCCCGCCGGCTGTCGCGCGCGCGCCGCACCACGCGCATGCATCGCGCACCGTCGCGGGGCCCAGCCGGCCCGGCAGGGCGGCACGCGCCCGCAGCCCGCGCTTTTTTTGATAGCATCCGCTCCTTCAAGAACGCAGACCGCCTCGCGCAATCAAGCGGCTTCCCCGCATGCAGAATGGCTTCCGATAAGGAGATGGGCGACTTTCTCGCCGGCGTCGAGACGCGCGCCTTCAAGACGGCGCAGTACGCGGTGCGCGATGCCGACGCCGCGCTCGACATCGTCCAGGAAGCGATGGTCAAGCTCGCCGAGCGCTACGGCGACCGGCCGGCCGGCGAATTGCCGCTGTTGTTCCAACGCATTCTGCAGACGACCACGCTCGACCACTTCCGCCGGCAAAAGGTGCGCGACTCGCGCTTCGCCTCGCTCGCCTCGCTGGGCCTGCCCGACGACGTCGACCCGCTGGAGACCCTGACCAGCAATGCCGTCGCGCCACTGTCGATGGCTACCCGGCCGGCCGACGACACGCTGGGTCGCACGCAAACGCTTACACTGATCGATGCCGAGATCGACCGCCTGCCGGCGCGTCAACGCGAAGCCTTCCTGCTGCGTTACTGGGAGGACATGGACGTGGCGCAGACCGCTGCCTTGATGGGCTGCTCCGAGGGCAGTGTCAAGACACACTGCTCGCGGGCCGTCCGTACCCTGGCGGCTGCGCTGCAAGCGAAAGGAATCACCTTATGAGCGATCAAACGGAATTCGACGAGCAGTTGTTCGCGAGGCGACTCTGTCACGCGCTCGACCAGCATGCCGCCGCGCTACCGGCCGCGACACGCGGCCGCCTGGCCGACGCCCGGCGCCGCGCGATGGCGCGCAAGAAAGCCGCCGCGCCGGTCCTGGTGCGCGTACCGGCGCTGGCGACGGCTGGCGGCTCGACGGGCGTGTCGGACGGGCCGGGCGGTCGGCACGGCGCGCGGCGGCTGGCGGCATTGGCGGCGGCGCTGGCCATCGGGGCGGCCCTGCTCGGTCTCGGCAATGTCGAACGCCAGCAGCGGATCGACGACTACGCGACCCTCGATGCCCAGATGCTGAGCGATGCGCTGCCGATCGACGCCTACCTCGATCATGGCTTCAACGGCTACCTGAAGGGCGATCGTTAAGTGACTGCGGACAGCCATCTGGTTGGCGCGACTTCGCTGCTGGCGGTCGCCGCGGCGGCGATCGCGCTGACCGCCACCTGGCCGCGCTGGCATTCGACCGATACGCCCGCGGTGATCGGCACGGCCGTGCCGGTCGCGCCGTTGGCGCCGAGCACGGCACCGGTGGTTGCTGACCAGGCATGGCCCACCCTGGGCGCGGAGCAACGTGCCCTGCTCGCGCCGCTGGCCAGCCAGTGGTCCACGCTGACGGCCGAGCAGCGCAAGAAGTGGCTGGTGATCGCGGAAGAAGCGGGCCGGATGCCGAGCGATCGGCGCGCCTTGCTGCAACAGCGCATCGCACGGTGGGCCGCGCTGACGCCCGATGAGCGCCGGCATGCGCGGGAAAACTACCAGTTGGCGCGCAGCTTGTCGCCGGTCGAGCGTGAACGGGCGTGGAAGGCTTATCAGCGGCTGCCGGAACGTCAGCGAACGGGCATTGCCGCCCGGCAGGAACGCCTGCCGCGTTCCGCGGTGACCGCGCCGCCCAGCGGCAGTGCCGGCCTCCATCACGTGGTCCGCAATGCCCTCCGCGGCCGGCAAGTGCGCCCCGGGGCCGCCCGGGCTGCGTCCGCATCCGCCGCCCCACCGGCGCCGGCTTCCGCGGCAGCGCGGGGTACCGTCACCCCGCCCGCGGCCGCCTCGGCGCCGTTTTCCGTCTCGACCGCGCCACGAACGGCAGATACCGCAGCGCCACGCATCGCGGCGTCGGGCGGCGCCGGCGGCAACTCAGGCGCCTTCGACCTGGAACGCGCCAATCCCTGAGCGCAGCGGTGGCAGCGACTGACTGCGAATCGGGCCTGGCAGCGTGCCGTTCGGCCCGCGCCCTCGCCTGACGCTGCTTACGCCGCCGCCGCCGCGCCGCGGGCTCGCGCCTCTCGTTCGTTCTGCTGCATCGCACGCGCGGCACAGCGCCGTCTGCCCGTCTGCCCGTTGCGCTGCGTTGCCGCACCCCGAAGCTGGCCGCCGACCCTGACCTTCTCCCCTCGCCCAGCCGCGCGCGCCGCGGCCGCGCGCACGCCGGGCACGTCGGCACGCTGACAGCCGCCCGCCTCCGTGACACTCGCCTGCGCCAGCGTGCGGACCGTCAAACCGGCACGAACGACGGAACCGTGGCAACCTGATTGGACGCCCCTGTGCCAATGGACGGACTCATGAAAGAACTCAATACGGACGTGGCGATCATCGGCGCCGGTAGCGCTGGCATGGCCGCCTATCGTGCCGCGACCAAGGCCGGCGCCAAGGCGCTGTTGATCGATGGCGGCGCGCTGGGCACGACCTGCGCGCGGGTCGGCTGCATGCCCTCGAAACTGCTGATCGCCGCCGCCAATGCGGCCCACGCCGCCGCGCCGGAAACCGGGCGATTGGACACCTTCGGCATCCGCCTGGACGGCACGCTGCGGATCGACGGCACTGCGGTGATGGACCGGCTGCGCACCGAGCGCGACCGCTTCGTCGGCCTGGTCAAAAAGGAGATCGAACAATTTCCGGCGGACGCGCTGCTGCGCGCGAACGCACGCTTTCTTGCCCCCACCCGGCTGTCGGCCGGCAACACGCTGGTACAGGCACGCGCGGTAATCATCGCGACCGGCGCCACGCCGACGCTGCCCGACGAATTCGCGCCGCTCGGCGACCTGGTCGCGACCAGCGATACGCTGTTCGAATGGCCGGCCCTGCCGACACGCATCGCGGTGTTCGGCACCGGCCTGATCGCGCTCGAACTGGGTCAGGCCTTGTCACGGCTTGGTGTCACCGTGCGCATGTTCGGCAAGGGTGGCTCGCTGGGCGGCCTGACCGATCCGGCCGTCGCCGCGTGTGCGCGGCAAACGCTCGGGGCCGAGTTTTACCTCGACTGCGACGCCGACGTCGTCTCGATCGAACGAGTGCAGCAGGGCGACGCCGCCCGTGCGCGCATCGTCTATCGGACGCCGGACGGCAAGCATCGCGACGAGCAATTCGATCGCGTCCTGGTCGCAACCGGCAGGCGCCCGCAGCTCGACAAGCTGGCGCTCGACGCAAGCGGACTCGCACTCGGCAAGCACGGTGTGCCGCTGTTCGACGAAACGCGCATGCAGTGCCGTTTCGGCAAGGACAGTCGCCCCGCCAGCGACGGCGGCGGTGACGGCGACCCGGCGCCGGTTTTCATCGCGGGCGACGTCGACGGCCAGCGGCCATGGCTGAACGAGGCCGCGGACGAGGGCCGCATTGCCGGCACCAATGCGGCGGCATGGCCGGACACCACGTCGTTCGAGCGTTCGACACCGCTCGCGGTGGTGTTTTCCGACCCGCAGATGCTGATGTGCGGCGCGCGCTTCGAAGCGCTTGACCCCGACACCATCGTCGCCGGCCAATCGAGCTTCGACGACCAGGGCCGGGCCCGCATCGAACAGGTCAACCGCGGCCTGCTGCGCGTGTATGCCGACAAGGCGACGCGACGCCTGCTTGGCGCGGAAGGCATCGCACCCCATGCGGAGCATTTCGCTCACCTGCTCGCGTGGTCGATCCAACGTGGCGCGACCGTCGATGAGTTGATCACGATGCCGTTCTACCACCCGGTTTTCGAGGAGGGCGTGCGCAGCGCGCTGCGCGACGCGATGGCGCGGCTGGTCGAAACGACCCATTGCGCGCCGCCCTCGCTGGCCGACGCGATCGGCGGCTGAAGCCGTGCGTCGGGCCGCCGGCGGCGGCAGTCCAACGCGCGTCAGCCTGCACGCCGGTGGCGGTTCCCGCCGCGACGCTCCGAACATGGGAGAGACAGTTCGGAGCGCGCCGTTATAATCGGCCGATAGCGCGCCGACGTGCCCGGCGCGTCGGTGCCGCCTGAAGCCATGGACATCAAACTCCCGCGACGTACCCGCGAGCGCATCCTGCAGAAGTCGTTGAAGCTCTTCAACGAAATCGGCGAGCCGCATGTCACGACGACGACCATCGCCGAGGAAATGTCGATCAGTCCCGGCAACCTCTACTACCACTTCCGCAACAAGGACGACATCATCAACTGCATCTTTCTGCAGTTCGAAGCGGAGATCGACAAGCGCATGACCTTCGTGGGCGACAGCGCGCCGTCGATCGAGGAAGTGTGGACATACCTGCAGCGGATGGCCGATTTCCTGTGGGCCTATCGCTTCCTGTACCGGGACCTGAACGACCTGCTGGCGCGCAACCGCACGCTCGAAACCCACTTCAAGCAAATCATCTCGCACAAGGTCGGGTTCGCACGCAGTCTGTGCGAGCGCCTGGTGGCCAGCGAAGAGATGGCCGCGAGCGCGACCGAGATCGAGTTGATCGCGACCAACATCGGTGTCATCGCAACGTACTGGCTCTCCTACCAGTTCGTCATGCATCCACGGAAGTACAACGACCAGGCGGCTATCCGGGCCGAACTGCAGCGCGCCAGCCTGCAAATCCTGTCGGTGATCGCCCCTTATCTGCGCGGCGCGTCGCGCGAGCGCTATCAGCGACTCGCCAGCGCCACGCCGCCTCCTCCAGAGAAATCATGATGAAATCGGTTTGTGTCTACTGCGGTTCCGCCAATGGCGCGCGCCCCGCGTACGCCGCAGCGGCGCGTGCATTCGGCCAGGCGCTGGCTGACGCCGGCCTTACGCTGGTCTACGGCGGCGGCAGCGTCGGCCTGATGGGCATCGTCGCGGATGCCGCGCTTGGCGCCGGCGGCGAAGTAGTCGGCATCATCCCGCAGTTGCTGATGGACAAGGAAGTCGGTCATCACGGCCTGAGCCGGCTGGAAGTCGTGCCCGACATGCACCAGCGCAAGAAGCGCATGGCCGACCTGTCCGATGCCTTCATCTCGCTGCCCGGCGGCGCGGGCACCCTCGAGGAACTGTTCGAGGTCTATACCTGGGCGCAGCTCGGCTATCACCGCAAGCCGATCGGCTTGCTGAACGTCGCGGGCTTCTACGACCCGCTGCTGACGATGCTGCGTCACACGGTGGCCGAGGGCTTTCTGCGCGAGCCTTATCTGGATCTGCTGCTTACCGAGCGCGACCCGGCCGCCCTCCTCGACCTGTGCCGACGCTTCGAATCGCCTGCCGGCGACAAGTGGGCCAGTCGTCGGGAAGCCGTCTGACACGCCGCGCCGCTCGGCATCGCGAGCGCGCGGCTCGCCCGGCTCGACCGCGCAAGGGTTTCACGGGGCTGCCGACGGCATCGCATGGGCCGGCGGACCGCGTTCTCATGGTGAGAGCGGCAGGGGAGCGGCACGAGAGCGGCAGGGAAGCGGCAGGGAAGCGGCAAAAGCACGGCGATCTCATCGCCGCTCCCGGTCTGAGCCGCTTCATCGCGCCGCTTTATCGTGCCGCTTCATCGCGCCGCTTCATTGCGCCGTTTCAGCGATACGCCGCGCCAGTGCCGCGCCGAGCCCGCCCGTCTTGCCCACCGGGGCGCCAGCGCCGCTACTGACTCCGCAGCGAGGCGAGCGCCGGACGCGCCAGCACCTGGCGCAAACTCCACCAGCCGCCAAGCAGCGCGCACGCCAGTCCGGCGACGATGCCGACCGGCGCAAGCCACGGGTCGAACGCGATCGCGAAATCGAACACGCGCCGCGCCAGCAACCAGCCAATCGCCTGCGCCCCGAGCGCGGCGAACAAGCCCGCCATCGCCCCGACTACGACGAACTCGGTCAACTGCACGCGACCGACCTGCCGTTGCGACGCGCCCAACGCGCGCAGCAGCGCGGACTCTCGTGAGCGCTCGTCGCGCGATGCCGCCAGTGCCGCGTACAGCACCAGCATGCCGGCGGCGAGCGTGAATGCGAACAGGAACTGCACGGCCGCGATCACTTGATCAAGCACACCCTGGAGCTGCGCCAGGATCGCGGCCGTATCGATCACGGTCAGGTTGGGCATCGCCTGCACCAGCGCGTCCAGTCGGGGACCGGCACCGGGCGGCAAGCGGAAACTGGTGATGAACGTCGCCGGCAGATCGGCCAGCGCAGCCGGCGGCATCAGCACGAAGAAGTTGACCCGGAAGCTGCCCCAGTCCAGCTCGCGCAAACTCGTCACGCGCGCGTCCACCGCCTGTCCGGCCACTTCGAAGCGCAGGGTGTCGCCGAGCTGGACGCCCAGTTGCTTCGCGATGCCCGCCTCCATCGACATCTCCATCGACCTTTCCGTCGACACCTTGGTGCCGGGCGGCGCGCCCGCGTCCGTGGCGCCGAACCACCGCCCCGCGCCGATCCGGTTGCCGGCCGGCAGCACGTCGGTGTACGACAGATTGAATTCGCGATCGACCAGCCGGCGGGTCCGCTCTTCCGGGTAGGCGTCGGGCGACACCGCCTTGCCGTTGTGACGCGTCAACCGGCCCCGGATCATCGGAGACAAGGCGGGCGAGGCGACACCAAGGGCGTGCAGCCCCCGCGACACCGCATCGACCTGATCGGGCTGGATATCGATCACGAAACGGTCGGGTGCGTCGGGCGGCGTCGACTGCCGCCAGCCCGCAATCAGGTCGTTGCGCGTCATCGCCAGCAGCAGCAGGCACATCAGCCCGATTGCCAGCGCCGTGACCTGCAACGCACTGCTGGCCCCTCGTCGCGACAGCGACGCAAGCGCGTAGCGGGTGCCGAAGCGCTGCGCCGGCCGCTCGCGCCGTGCCGCGCGCGCCAGCGCCCGCAGGCAAAGCCACGACAGCCCGCCGAACACCAGCAGCCCGGCCGCGAAACCGCCCGCGACGATCAGGCCCAGGCGCCACTGCCCGGCGCTCGCCACCAACAAAGCCGCGAACAACGCCACGCCGAGCGTGTAGCCGAACACGCTGCCACGCCGGCCGGGGTCGGCCTCGCGCCGCAACACCTTGACCGGCGGCACCCGCGTGAGCGGCAAGAGTGGCGGCAGTGCGAAGCCCAGCAGCAGCACCAGTGCGGTACCGACGCCTTGCGCGACCGGCCAGAGCGTCGGCGCCGGCAGGTCGATGCGCAGCAGCGCACCCAGCCAGTTGAGCAGCACCGCGTGGCCCGCGAAGCCGATGCCGACCCCGATCAGCCCGCCGATCAGTCCGACCAGCAGGAATTCGACGAGAAACAGCACTGTCAGCGTTCGCGCGCTGGCACCGATGCAGCGCATCACCGCGCACCCGTCCACATGGCGGCGGGCAAAACGATGCGCACCCAGCGCGATCGCGACCGCCGCCAGCAGCGAGGTCAGCAGCGCCACGAGCGTCAGGAAGCGGTGCGCGCGATCGAGCGTCGCTTTCACCTGGGGCTGGCCCTCCTCCAGCGACTCGAGCGCGACGCCGCGGGCGTTTGGCTCGGCCAGCCGCGCATTCGCCCAGGCGGTATAGCGGGCCAGCGCAGCGTCGTTGCCGGAGACCAGCAGACGATAGGTGACGCGACTGCCGAAGCCAGTCAGGCCGGTGCCGGCGAGGTCGTCGGCGCGCAGCATGACGCGCGGCGAGAAGTTCACGAAGCTGTAGCCGCGGTCGAGTTCGCGAGCGATCGTCGCGGCGACGCGGAACGGTTTGTCGCCAAGCTTGATCGTGCCACCGAGCGGCAAGCCGAGGGCATCGAGCAACGCGGGGTCGACCCAGACGGTCCCCGGCGCCGGCACGCCGGTCGCGGCGTGCGCGGCGCCGCCGGGCGACGAGACGATGTCGACCGCGCCGCGCAACGGATAGGCGTCCGACACTGCCTTGACCGCGCTCAGTCTGGCGCCGGCCCCTCCACCCGGCGTGGCCATGCTGGGAAAGATCGCGGTGGTCGCGGTGCGCAGCCCGAGGCGTGCCGCCTCGGCGGCGAAGGCCGGGTCCACCGGCCGGTCCGCACGAATACGCAGATCGGCGCCCAGCATTTGACGCGCATCACGGTCGAGGCCCTGGCGCATCCGGTCCGACAGGAAGCCGACGCTGGTCAGCGCCGCCACTGCCAGGACCAGCGCCAGCAACAGGACCGTCAGCTCTCCGCCGCGCCAGTCGCGCCAAAGCATCGCCAGCGCAAGACGCCACTGCGCCGCCGGGCGCAGGCCGCGGCCCGCCGCTTCCAGGCCCGTCACTCGACTTCGCTTTCGAGCCGGCCGACCACGCGCGGCAGCATTTTCGTCGCCATCCCTTGCCAACCGCCGCGGACCCCGCGCCACAGACGCGGCAATACCCAGGCGGCGACCGACAGGAAGGCCAGCAGCAAGGCGAGGAACGCGACTGGCATGAAAGCGGCCAGCGTCAGCCCAGCCAGTACCAGACCATCCTCGGTCGCAGAGGCGAAGACATTCGAGACGGGGGCCGGCGACAGATTGATCAACGCACGTGTCGCCGCCTTGGTCAGATGCGCGGTGCCGGCCAGCGTGGCGCCGGCCAGCGCGGTGGACAGCACCAGTCCGGGCGACGCGTGGCCGAGCGCCGCCGCGGCAATCACCGCGCCCGACGGAATGCGGATCAGCGTATGCACCGCGTCCCAGAGGGAGTCGAGCGCGGGGATCTTGTCGGCGCAGAACTCGACGATCGCAAGCGCGGCGGCAATGCCGATCACCCACGAGGATGCGAGCACATGCAGCGAACCCGGCAGGTCCACAATGCCGAGGCGCTGAAACAGACCGGCGAGGAAGACCGTCAGATAAAGCCGCAGGCCGGCCGCCCAGGCAAGCCCGGCAGCCAGCGCGAAAGTCTCGATCATTCGCTTCTCCATAGGAACCGCACGCCGACGCCCGGCGCCAGCCCGCGAACGCGGCAGCGGAGGTCGGACAGGCAACGACGACGCCGATCGGGGCGCTGCGTCACAGACTGCGTTGCCCGGCGCGACAGCGCGCAACGGCACAAGCTGCAAAGCACGATCGAGACCTGATTGATCGATTATAGACGCGACGTTGCACGCGTGCTGCGCTGCGTCAGCGCGCCGCACGGCGGCGGGCGCGAACGAGGCATGGGACGCATCGCACTCATGGCATGGATCAGCCCACGAACGGCACCGGCGCCGCCCTGCCAACGCTTCCCTCCCGCCGGCCGTCGCGGTTCGATGCAGCCGTGGCGTCAGGCGTGGCTGGTCAACTTCAGCCCGATGATGCCGGCCAGCAGCAGGCCGGCGCTGATCAGCCGGGCCGGCGTGACGGCCTCGCCCAACACCACGATACCGACGATGAACGCACCGACCGCGCCGATGCCAGTCCAAACCGCGTAGGCGGTGCCAAGCGGCAATTGGCGCATCGCGATCGCCAGCAGCACCACGCTGAGCACCATCGCGATCACGGTAAACACCGCGGGCCAGAAACGACTGAAACCTTCCGACTGCTTCAGGCCATACGCCCAGGCGACTTCCATCAGGCCAGCGACAAACAGGTAAATCCAGGCCATCACGCCTCCCCCCTTGCGGTGCCGCGCAGCGCGGCCCGCCCTATGCGGGGCCGTCCCCGCGACCGCAGACGCACGCCGGGTCGTCCCGGCGGCCAGGAAACTACCGATCGCGTGCTGCCGATCGCGTGCTGCCGTTCGCGTGCTGCCGTTCGCGTCCTGTCGCTTGCGTCGGGCGCTTGCGTCGCGCGCTCAGGCCGACGCGGCGGTGGCCAGCAGGCCGCTGTCGCGCATCCGGAGGGTGAGCACGTCGAGCAGCATCCGCGAGGTCGCCAGGTTCGTCGCGCACGGCACGTTGTGCACGTCGCACGCGCGCACTAGCGCGTTGATGTCCGGCTCGTGGGGCTGCGGCGTCATCGGATCGCGCAGGAAGATCACCGCGTCGACATGCCCTTCGGCGAGCTGCGCGCCGATCTGCAGGTCGCCGCCGTGCGGCCCCGACAGCATGCGCTCGATGTCCAGCCCGTAGCGTTCGGCGATGCGTCCGCCGGTCGTGCCGGTGGCGAGCAGCCGGCAGGCGGCGAGCGTCGGCACGTATTCGCCGCACAGCGCGACGATGTCATCCTTCTTCATATCGTGCGCGATGAGGGCCAGGCGAGGCGCGATCGGTTGCATAGCAGTGGCGCGACAAGGCGCGGTTCGGTGGAGCAACGTGTTGTGGTGGCGGCCGGCCGGTGTAGCGGATGTCGCGCCCGGCCGGCATCGAAGCGGACCCCGGCGCGGCGCTCGGTCGACGCGCGGAAGTCGTGAGGCGGCGCCCGCTCAGTTCTTGGTGCCGAACAGGCGGTCGCCGGCATCGCCCAGCCCCGGGACGATGTAGGCATGCTCGTCGAGATGGGAGTCCAGCGAGGCGACGAAGAGCTTGACGCCGGGATGTGCGCGCTGGAACACCTCGACCCCCTCCGGGGCCGCCACCAGCGCGACGAACATGATGTGCTCGGTCGGCACGCCACGCCGCTTGAGCACGTCGACGGCATGCGCGGCGGAGTAGCCGGTGGCGACCATCGGGTCGCACAGAATGAACACGCGCTCCTCGACGTCAGGCAGCTTGACCAGGTATTCGACCGGCCGGTGGTCTTCGGCGCGGTAGACGCCGACGTGCCCGACCCGGGCGGACGGGATCAGCTCCAGCAGCCCGTCGGACATGCCGACACCGGCACGCAGCACCGGCACGATGGCCAGCTTGCGGCCGGCGATCACCGGCGCCTCGATCTGCTGCAGCGGCGTGTCGATCAGGCGCGTCGCCAACGGCAGATCACGGGTGATTTCATACCCCATCAGCAGGGTGATCTCGCGCAGCAGTTCGCGGAATGTGCGCGTCGACGTGGACCGATCGCGCATATGCGTCAGCTTGTGCTGGATCAGCGGGTGATCGAGGATGTACAGATCGGGAAAGCGAGGGTCCTGACGCATGGAAGGCTGGCACGGTGAACTGTTGGGGGCAAAACCCGACGCGCCGGCCAACACGTCGGCCGCCGCGCAAGGCACGGCAACCGCGGGGACGGGCAGGCGCTGCGGCGCACAGGCCGCGGGCTGGAGTTTACCGGAGCGGCGCGCGCGGAGAAAGCGCGCATTGCCGACTCGGCGGTCCACGCCAGCCGCGCCGCGCCCGTTCTTCCCTGCCACCCTTCCCCTACCGCCTGCCCGCGCCAGCGTGTAGGCGTCTTTCGCAAGCGGCGGCGGCCGTCTGCGCCGGGCGACGCGAGTTTGCTAAGGTTGAGGCGGTGTGCCGGGCGCGCGTGACGGGCCCGGCCGCGTCGACCGGTTCAGACCGGTTCAGACCGATTTGGGCCGGTGTCGACCGCTGTAGACCGCTGTAGACCGCTGTCGAACGAAAAGGAGGAAGGATGGATCTCGGAATTCAAGGCCGCCGGGCGCTCGTCTGCGCGGCCAGCAAAGGACTGGGGCGGGCCTGTGCCGAGGCGCTTGCCGCCGAAGGCGTCGAGGTGACGATCGTCGCGCGCGGCCGCGACGCGCTGGAGGCCACGGCCGAGGCGATACGGCGGCGCACTGGCGTGCGTGTCGACACGGTCGCCTGCGACATCATCACCGAGGCAGGTCGCGCGCAGGCGCTCGCCGCCTGCCCCGCGCCGGACATCCTGGTCAACAACGCCGGTGGTCCGCCGCCGGGCGATTTCCGCGACTGGGACCGCGACGCCTGGCTGGCCGCGCTAGACGCGAACATGCTCACGCCGATCGCGTTGATCCGCGCGACGATCGACCCGATGCGCGAACGGCGCTTCGGCCGCATCGTCAACATCACCAGCGCAGCCGTGCGCGCGCCGATCGACATCCTCGGGCTGTCGAACGGCGCACGCGCGGGCCTGACCGGCTTTGTCGCCGGCCTTGCCCGCCAAGTGGCCGGCGACAACGTGACGATCAACAACCTGCTGCCGGGGCCGTTCGACACCGATCGCTACCAGGTGACCGTCGAGGCCACTGCGCGGCGTACCGGCGCATCGGCGCAGGCGGTCCGGCAGCAAGCGCTTGCGTCGCTGCCGGCCGGGCGCATCGGCGAACCGGCCGAATTCGGCCAGGCCTGCGCATTCCTGTGCAGCGCGCATGCCGGCTACATCGTCGGACAGAACTGGCTGCTCGACGGCGGCGCCTACCGCGGCACATTCTAGACGTCGCGGCGGCACGGGACGGCGGAACACGGCAGCGGAACGCGGCAGCGGCAGCCGACGGCCGGGGCCGGTAGGCGTCCCGGGCGGGAATGCGGTCGTTGAAGCCGTTGGCGGAAAGCGGCCGCGGCGCGCGGCGGCACGGCCTGGCGGGGCCGCGCACCGGCGTGGCGCGCCCCGCCGACACTGGGTTCGCCGGTCCCGACAGGGTAGAATACGCGTTTGCGTGGCGCGAACTGCGCCCGGGCGCCGCGGCGCGCCGCACACGACCGGATTACAGGACATCACTCGATCATGGCTGGACATTCCAAATGGGCCAACATCAAACACAAGAAAGCGGCCACCGACGCGAAACGCGGCAAGATCTGGACGCGACTGATCAAGGAAATCACGGTCGCGGCGCGTCTCGGCGGCGGTGAAATCGACAGCAATCCGCGCCTGCGGCTGGCCGTCGACAAGGCCACCGACGCGAACATGCCAAAGGACAACATCCAGCGCGCGATCCAACGCGGCGTGGGCGGTCTGGAAGGCGTGAACTACGAGGAAATCCGCTACGAAGGCTATGGCATCGGCGGCGCGGCCGTCATCGTCGACACGATGACCGACAATCGCACGCGCACCGTCGCCGAAGTCCGACACGCGTTCTCGAAATTCGGCGGCAACATGGGCCAGGACGGCTCGGTGTCGTTCATGTTCACGCAATGCGGCCTGTTCCTGTTCGCCCCGGGGGCGTCCGAGGATGCGCTGATGGAAGCCGGCCTCGAGGCCGGTGCCGACGACGTGATCGGCAACGAGGACGGCAGCGTCGAGGTGGTCTGCCCGCCCAACGTCTTCGCGCAGGTCAAGAGCGCGCTCGAGGCGGCCGGTTTCAAGGCCGAGAACGCCGAGATCACGATGAAGCCGCAGAACGAGGTGGTGCTGACCGGCGACGATGCGGCACGCATGCAGAAGCTGCTCGACGCGCTGGAGAATCTCGACGACGTACAGGAAGTTTTCAGCAACGCCATCATCGACGAAGCCTGAGCGTCTTCAGGATCGGGACGATGCTCCGCGCCTTGCCGGCCGGGCTGCACGACGCTCCCGGCACGACGGGTCACGACGCGGTTCCAAAATGAGAAACAAGTGATGAAGTTAATGGTGGTCGGCTCGGGTGGCCGCGAACACGCCCTCGCCTGGAAGCTCGCGCAATCGCCGCGCATCCAGACCGTCTACGTCGCGCCGGGCAACGGCGGCACGGCCCGCGACCCGCGCCTGAGCAACGTCGAATTGCCGGAACTGGCCGAGGGCTTCACGCCGGCCGCCCTCGCCGCGCTGGCCGACTTCGCCGAGGCCGAGAAGGTCGCATTCACGCTGGTCGGGCCCGAGGCGCCGTTGGCCGCCGGCATCGTCAACGTGTTCCGCGCACGCGGGCTGCGCGTCTTCGGTCCGACCAGCGAAGCAGCGCAACTCGAATCGTCGAAGGATTTCGCGAAGGCGTTCATGAAGCGCCACGGCATTCCGACCGCCGAATACGAGACCTTCACCGACGCGGACGCGGCGCACCGCTACATCGACGCGAAGGGCGCCCCGATCGTCGTCAAGGCCGACGGCCTGGCAGCCGGCAAGGGTGTCGTCGTCGCCACCTCGGTCGACGAGGCGCACGAGGCGGTCGACATGATGCTGGGCGACAACAAGCTCGGTCAGGCTGGCGCGCGCGTGGTGATCGAGGAATTCCTGGCCGGCGAGGAAGCGAGCTTCATCGTGATGGTCGACGGCAAGCATGTGCTGCCGCTGGCAACCAGCCAGGACCACAAGCGCCTGCTGGATGGCGACACCGGCCCGAACACCGGCGGCATGGGCGCCTACTCGCCCGCGCCCGTGGTCACGCCGCAACTGCACGCGCGGGTAATGCGCGAAATCATCCTGCCGACGGTGCGCGGCATGGAAGCCGACGGCATCCGCTTCACCGGTTTCCTGTACGCGGGCCTGATGATCGACGCGAATGGCAACCCGCGCACGCTCGAATTCAACTGCCGCATGGGCGACCCCGAGACGCAGCCGATCATGGCCCGGCTCAAGGGCGATTTCGCGAAAGTGGTCGAGCTTGCGATCGACGGCCGGCTGGATACGGTCGAGCTGAGCTGGGATCGCCGCACTGCGCTGGGCGTCGTGCTGGCCGCGCGCGGTTATCCGGAAAACCCGGCGAAGGGCGATCTGATCGCCGGCATCCCGGACGAAACGGATGCTTCGGTGACCTTCCACGGCGGCACGACGCTGCGCGATGGCAAGCTGACCAGTACCGGCGGCCGCGTGCTGTGCGTGGTCGGACTGTCGGATTCGGTACGCGGCGCGCAGGCCACCGTCTACGATACGATCAACCAGATCTCGTTCGAAGGCATGCAGTACCGCCGTGACATCGGCTATCGGGCGCTGAACCGCAAGCACTGACGCGCGCGGCGGGCGGGCCGGCGTGGCTTGCCGGCCGGTCAGGCCCGGCCACCCGGCGGCCCTCGCGCCGCGAGCGGTGCCGACTCTCCTTTTCCATCCCCGCACCGACGCGGGACTGCCATGACCGCTCCATTCGACACGGCGCCCGTGCGGGCCTACCTGACCGACCTGCAGCACCGGATCGCCGTCGCCCTGGGCGCGGCCGACGGTCAGGCGTTCGGCGTGGACGCCTGGCACAAACCCCCTGGCGCTCGGCTGGGTGGCGACGGCATCACCCGCATCCTGGAAGACGGCGCATTGATCGAGCGCGGCGGCGTGGGCTTTTCGCATGTACGCGGCGCCGCACTGCCGCCGTCGGCCAGCGCGGCGCGTCCCGAGTTGGCCGGCTGCGGCTTCGAGGCGCTGGGTGTGTCGCTCGTCATGCACCCGCGCAATCCGTACTGTCCGACCGTCCACATGAATGTGCGTTTCTTCGTGGCGACGCGCGACGGCGCCAGCGCCGCCATGTGGTTCGGCGGCGGCATGGACCTGACGCCGTACTACGGCTTCGAGGACGACGCCCGCCATTTCCACGGCGTTTGCCGCGATGCACTGGCGCCGCACGGGGACGCGCTCTACCCGCGTTTCAAGAAGTGGTGCGACGACTACTTCTATCTCAAGCACCGCGACGAGCCGCGCGGCATCGGCGGCATCTTCTACGATGACTTCAACGAAGCCGGTTTCGACGGCGGCTTCGCAATGATGCGCGACGTCGGCGACGCGTTCCTGGCCGCCTACCTGCCGATCATCGAACGCCGGCGCGCGCTGCCCTTCGGCGAACGCGAGCGGGCGTTCCAGGCCTATCGGCGCGGGCGCTATGTCGAGTTCAACCTCGTGCTGGATCGTGGCACCCACTTCGGCCTGCAAAGCGGCGGACGGACCGAATCGATCCTAATGTCGATGCCGCCGCGTGCCGAGTGGCGCTATGACTGGCACCCGGAACCGGACAGCGCCGAGGCCGCGCTGACACGCGACTTCCTGACCGCGCGCGACTGGCTGGCCGCATGACGATGCCAACCGAAGCGCCGAGCGGCGTGGCAGCGGAAGCGCCGACGCAGCAGCCGCCGCTCCAGTCGCCGCTCCAGTCGCCGCTCCAGTCGCCGCTGCGGGCGCCGCAAACGCAGCGGGCGACGCCCTGTGTCGCGATTCTCGGCGGGACCTTCGACCCGATCCATGCCGGCCACCTGGCGATCGCTCGACATTTCGCCGCCTTGCTGCACCTCGACACGCTGGTGCTGATGCCTGCCGGTCAGCCGTGGCAGAAACGCGGCGTCTCGGCTGCCGCACACCGGCTGGCGATGACACGGCTGGCCGCCGCCGAGCTCGATCTCGGTCCGACCCGTGTCGTGGTGGCGGACGACGAGATTCAGCGCGAGGGCGCCACCTACACGGTCGAGACGATGACCGACTGGCGCACGCGGCTCGGTCCCGCCGCTTCGCTGTCGCTGATCATCGGCGCCGACCAGTTACAGGGTTTCGCCACCTGGCGCGGCTGGCAAGACCTGTTGCACCTGGGCCATCTGTGCGTCGCCGCGCGGCCGGGCTTCGCGCCGCACAGTCCCGACCCCGCGTTGCGCGCCGAGATCGTGCGGCGCCGTCACGCCGCCGACTGGCTGGAACAGCATCCGGCCGGCGGCATCCTGATCGATGAACAACTCAAGGTCGAGCTGTCCGCAACCGACATCCGACACCGCATCCAGGCCGGCATCGCCGCCGCCGACGCGCATTGCGACGGTGTGCCCCGACCGGTTTGGCACTATATTCGACAGCATCACCTCTACCACACCTAATATGGATATCCGCAAGCTCCAGCGAGCGATCGTCGACGGACTCGAAGACGTGAAGGCGCAGGACATTACCGTCTTCAACACCACTCACCTGACCGCGCTGTTCGATCGCGTGGTCATTGCCTCGGGCACGTCCAACCGGCAGACCCGCGCACTGGCCTCGAGCGTCAGCGACAAGGTCAAGGCGGGCGGCGGCACCGTGATCAGCATCGAGGGCACCGACACCGGCGAATGGGTGCTGGTCGATTGCGGCGACGCGATCGTCCACATCATGCAACCCGCGCTGCGCCAGTACTACAACCTCGAGGAAATCTGGGGCGGCAAAACCGTGCGCGTCAAGCTGGGCGGCAAGGGTGGCGGCACGGATGGCGACGACGAAGGGGCCGACGACGGCGACGATGAGGACCTCGACGCGCGTCAGTCGCCCGCCCCGCGCGCGGTTCGGCCGCGCCGCTGATCCCGGTTACCGATGAAGCTGTCGATCGTCGCGGTCGGTCATCGCATGCCGGACTGGATCGCACGCGGCTTCGACGAATACGCGCGGCGCATGCCGGCCGAGCTGCGTCTGGAACTGCGCGAAATCAAACCGGAACTGCGCGGTGCCGGCCGCTCCGCCGAGCAGGTGATGGCCATCGAGCGCACGCGTATCGAGGCCGCCATTGCCGCGAAGACGCGTCTGGTCGCACTCGACGAACGCGGCGCGGACTGGACCAGTGTCAAGCTCGCGGACGCGCTCGGCACCTGGCAGCGCGATGCGCGCGATGTCGCGTTCGTGATCGGCGGCGCCGATGGCCTGGATCCCGGGCTGAAGGCGCGCGCCGACCAGTTGCTGCGCCTGTCCAGCATGACGCTGCCGCATGCGCTGGTGCGTGTCGTGCTCGCCGAGCAACTGTACCGCGCCTGGACCATCACGCAGAACCATCCCTACCACCGCGTGTAAGGCCGCTGCGGCGGCGCCGCGCACTCCGCTCGCATGACTCATGACGCATGACTCATGACTCGCCTGCGCGGTCCGCACTGCCCGCACCGCCCGCACTACCGCTGCGTGATCGCCTGACAGCCGTACCGCACGTCCTACCGCACCTCGGACGGCCGCCTCGCCCCTGCCGCTCCCGTCTGGCCGGGGAGGACGCAAGCGCCGGCCCACGGCCTGCGGCTGGACATGCTCCGCATGGCGACCGGGCGCCACGCAGCGCGGGCGGGATGGGCGCAGAAGGCCGCCGCGCGGCAGTATGCCCGGGATGGCCGCTGCGCGCGCCGATGTCTTCAGCCTTGCAACGACCGTTCGCCACCATGCCAAATCAGCCGAAACCCGCCGACGCCCCGCACTTCGTCTATCTTGCCTCGCAAAGCCCGCGACGGCGCGAACTGCTCGACCAGTTGGGCGTCGCCCACCGTCTGTTGCTGCCTGACGATGCCCAGGCGGCCGAGGCGTTGGAAGACGTCGCACCGGACGACACGCCGGCAAGCTATGTGATCCGCGTCACCCTCGCCAAGGGCTTTGCCGCGCGCGCCCGTCGCCAGGCGTCCGGACTGCCTGTGGCGCCGATTCTGGCCGCGGATACCACCGTCACGCTCGATGACGCGATCCTGGGCAAGCCGGCCGACGCGGCGCAGGCGACCCAGATGCTGACCAGCTTGTCGGGCCGGACGCACCGGGTCCTGACCGGCGTGGCGGTCTTCGACGGCAAGTCGGCCATTGGCCCACTCACTGGCTCATTCACTGGCCGGGCGACCGGCGCAGTGACCGGCGTAGTGACCCGTGTCGCTACCGGCACGGTGTCCGAGCGCGGCACGCACGCGGCAGACGGCACGGCTGCGTCCGACCCGCTCGCGTTGGCCCGCGCCGCGCAACACGCGTTCGACGAGGGCCTCGGCCGTGCAGCCAGCGGCGCGGCCGCGCTGCAACCTCCCGGCATCGGTTGGCAAGGCCCCGCCCTGCGGCTGGCGCTGTCGGTCTCGACGGTCAGGGTGCGGGTGCTGACAGCCGAGGACATTGCGCGGTACGTCGCGTCCGGCGAACCATTCGGCAAGGCCGGTGCCTACGGCATCCAGGGGCGCGGCGCGGAATTCATCGCGGAGCTGCACGGCAGCTATTCCGGCGTGATGGGCCTGCCACTATTCGAGACAGCGGCCGCCCTGCGCCAAAGCGGGCTCTCGTTCTAAAATCCGCGGCCTGACGTACGATAAGACCTGCGCGAGGCAACGGCCTCGCGCCCGACCGCCGCCGACCGCACCATGACCGAAGAAATCCTGATCAACGTCACGCCGCAGGAAACGCGGATCGCAATCGTCCAGCAGGGCGCCGTCGAGGAATTGCACGTCGAGCGTACCGTCTCGCGCGGCCGCGTCGGCAACATCTATCTCGGCAAGGTGGTGCGCGTCCTGCCGGGCATGCAATCGGCGTTCATCGACATCGGCCTGGAACGTGCCGCCTTCCTGCACGTTGCCGACATCTGGCACCCGCGCGCCGACGGTCACACGCAACCCGCGCCGCTGCCGATCGAGCGGACCGTGTTCGAGGGCCAGGCGCTGATGGTACAGGTGACGAAGGACCCGATCGGCACCAAGGGGGCGCGCCTGTCGACGCAGATCAGCATCGCGGGCCGGACCCTGGTCTATCTGCCGCAGGAACCGCATATCGGCGTCTCGCAGAAGATCGAAAGCGAGACCGAACGCGAAGCGATTCGCGCCCGGCTCGGCGCGGTGCTGCCACCCGACGAGAAAGGCGGCTACATCGTGCGCACCATCGCCGAGGATGCCAGCAGCGAGGAACTGGCCAACGACGTCGCCTATCTGCGCAAGGCATGGGCAACGATCCAGGCGCGCGCGCAACGCTCCCCGCCCGCGACCCTGCTGTTCCGCGACCTGGACCTGGCGCAGCGCGCGCTACGCGATTTCGCCGGCGAGCACACCATCCGCATCCAGGTCGATTCGCGCGAAACGTACGACAAGCTGGCCGCCTTCGCGGGCGAATACACGCCCGCGGTCGCGGGGCTGGTGCAGCACTATGCGGGCGAACGGCCGCTGTTCGACCTGTACCACGTCGAAAGCGAAATCGAGAAGGCGCTGTCGCGCCGCGTCGACCTCAAGTCGGGCGGCTATCTGATCATCGATCAGACCGAGGCGATGACGACGATCGACGTCAACACCGGCGGCTACGTGGGCGCACGCAATTTCGAGGAAACGATCTTCAAGACGAACCTCGAGGCCGCGCAGACCATCGCGCGGCAACTTCGCCTGCGCAACCTCGGCGGCATCATCATCATCGACTTCATCGACATGGAGGACCCGGTGCATCGGGACGCCGTGCTCGGCGAACTGCGCAAGGCGCTCGCGCGCGATCGCACACGCGTCACCGTGAACGGCTTCTCGCAGTTGGGTCTGGTCGAGATGACGCGCAAGCGCACCCGCGAGTCGCTGGCGCATATTCTCTGCGAGACCTGTCCGACCTGCCAGGCGCGCGGCCAGATCAAGACACCCCGCACGCTGTGTTACGAAATCTTGCGGGAGATCATGCGCGAGGCACGCCAGTTCAACCCCCGCGAGTTCCGCGTGGTGGCCTCGCAAGCGGTGATCGACCTGTTCCTGGAGGATGAGTCGGCCCATCTCGCGATGCTGTCGGATTTCATTGGCAAGCCGGTGTCGCTCCGTGTCGAACCCAGCTTCATCCAGGAGCAGTACGACATCGTGCTGATGTGACGCGCCGACACGGCGCCGCCCCGCCGCGTGGACGAGGTGCGCCAGCTGTCGAAGGCAGTGCTGCTGACGAACCGGCCGATCGGGGCAGGCCCCGCCGACGGCACGCCGGCAATGTACATTTGCTCACGCGCTGAAACCCACTGATACCCCTCTGCCGACGCCGCGTTGTTACCGTTCCTCTATGCAGATGCGATCCGCGATGCCTCACACCGCGGCGCAGAAGGAGACGGCGATGTCGATGAAACGAATTCTGATGGGTGCATGCGCAGCGGTGACACTGGGCATTGCACTGGCGCCCGCCACGGCGAACGCCGGGTGTCGGACCGTGTGGGCCTACGATCACTGGGAACGGCAGTGCTGGGCACCGGTGGTGCCGGCCTACTATCCGGGCTATGCACCGCCGCCGCCGCGCTGGCGGCCGCCGCCACCACGTTGGCGCCATCACCACCACCCGCGCTGGCATGGCGGCCCGCCGGGGCGCCCGCACTGGTAAGCGCGGCAGCGTATGCGGCGCCTGCAAGCGCTGCGCGCCGCGTGCGGCGTCCGAGAGCCCTCCGAAGTGCCTGGGCTCTTCGAGTTGGCAGCAAAGGCAGTCTTGGAATGTTGAGCAGTTGCGCCGCACGCAACGTGACGTTCAGGCGGCCGCTGCAAGCCTGAGCCTCGCGTCAGCCGGTGCGGGCGCGTGCTGCGCCCAAATGGCACGCGAGCAAGTTGGCTGCCCGCCTGACGCGCTTATCTTATTGAAATTCACCCGCCTGCCGCCAGCGTCGATTCCGGGCAGCGATGAGGCCATGGTTGGCGGCCCACCGACAGCACGATCGGCAGCTCAATCAACAGCGCCGCCGAGACTGAACGCATTGGCCGGCCGCGGCCAGCGGCAACGCGCATGGGCCGCCATCACGTCACTCGTCCCACCGTCCCGCCGCCCCACCCTGTCGGCGTGCGACCGCCAGCCAGACACCGGCCAGCGCCGGAACCCAAACGGCGGCCGCCTCATGCAGCACCCGCGCCATGTTGCGCGGGCCGGAAGGCACGAAACCGTGTTCCCCTCGCGGGACGAACACGGCTTCGGAGTCATCTGGACGTCGCACGGCTGTCGTCTGCTCGATCCGGCAGCAAGACTGCAACAGCCGCACCGGCGTCAACACGCCGTCAACACGACGTCAATACGGCGGCGGGGGCGGCGGACCGTAGTAGTACGCGCGTTGCGGGTACACCGGACGGCCATAGTAGTCGTACGCTACCGGCGCCGGGTAGTAGACCGGTGGCGGCGGCGGCGGTGCGTAGTACACCGGCGCTGGCGACGAATACACCACTGCGGGGCCACGGCCCCAGCCGGAACCGACTACCGCACCGAGCACCGCACCGCCGAGCAGGGCGCCGGCAATGGCGCCGCCGTGCGGGCCGCGCGCGTAGCTCGGCTGGACGGCGAGCGTCAGCGTTGCCGCCACCAGTGCGGCTGACAAGGCTTTACGCATGGAAGACCTCACTCAGGTCGTGATTGGATACGGCCAATTATCAGGCAACCATTCGGCTGCGGGTGCAACCGATGGTTACTTGCGAAACAATTACCGCTGAAGTATCAATGCCACCGGCCCGGGCCAGGACCCCAGCCGTCGGCGCGCGGGCCATGCCAGCCCGGGCCGCGCCACTGCGGCCCAGGGCCGCGCACGTAGACGGGTGCCGGCTCGACATAGGCTACCGGCGCGGCGTAGACCGGCGCAGGTTCGACATAGACCGGCGCCGGCGCGACATAAGCCTGCTGATACACCGGAGCCTGCTGATAGACCGGACCCGAGTTCGCCACTGCCGTGCCTACCAGCGCACCGACGACCGCGCCGCCCAGCGCCCAGCCGAGCGCATCACCCGGGCCATGTGCCGAAGCCTGCTGAATACCACCGGCCATGCCAGCCACAATCAGTCCGGTTGCAATCCACTTCTTCATCACTCCTCCTTCGCGCCGGGCACGGCGACTCTGCTTTCGCGGCCTTGGTCGACCGCACGAATGCATTATGGAATTTAGTGAAAAGTCAGTTGCAACCGTTGTTTACAGCACATTTCAAGCGTGTCGCCGCGGCTCTACCGAAGGCCGTCGCAGGCCCGCCGGTCGGCCCTGCCGGACCGTGGCGCCCTTTCGGTGGAAGCAATTGCTTACAAAGTGTCGGGCCTAGCACACCCACCCGGACGGGTTAGTGGGCGCGACGAACGTCATCCAGGGGCGGCCGGGAGGCCATGGCGGCTGGGGCCAGTCGAGCGACGCGCGACAGGCGCGCTGGCCACCGTGCGGAATACACCGCGGGTCGTTGCGCGGACCACTGCGCGGGGCACGGCGCGCCTGCGAGCCATGGCACGCTTTGCCGCGCAAACCCGTCACCGCTGGAACTGGATGCGGTGCAGATTCGCGTAGAGGCCGCCCTTGTCGAGCAGTTCGTGGTGGGTGCCCGCCTCGACGATGCGGCCCGCATCGAGGACCAGGATACGATTGGCGCGCTCGATGGTCGACAGCCGGTGGGCGATGACCAGCGTCGTGCGGCCGCGCATCAGGCGCTCCAGGGCCGCCTGGACATGCCGCTCGGACTCCGAGTCCAGGGCCGAGGTGGCCTCGTCGAGAATCAGGATCGGTGCATCCTTGTAGATTGCGCGCGCAATCGCCAGACGCTGGCGCTGCCCGCCGGACAGCCGCATGCCGTTGTCGCCGACCCGCGTCTCCAGCCCCTGTTCCAAATGCGCAACCACCTCGCGCAGATTCGCCGCATCGATTGCCGCCTCGACCCGCGCCATGTCGATCGGCTGGCCATAGGCGACATTCGCCGCGATGGAATCGTTGAACAGCACGACGTCCTGGCTGACGAAAGCGAACTGCGCGCGCAAGTCCGCCAAGCGGTAGTCGGCGAGCGGCACACCGTCGACCAGGATACGGCCGGCGGGCGGGTCGAAGAAACGCAGCAGCAGCGTCACGAGGGTGGTTTTGCCGCTGCCCGACGGCCCGACCAGCGCCACCATCTCGCCCGGTTCGACGGAAAAATCGATGTCCTTCAGAACCAACCGTGTAGCGTCAACGTAATGGAAGTCGACGTGCTCGAAGGTCACCCGCCCGGCCACGCGGCCCGCCCGGTGCGATCCGCCTTCGGGTTCGGGCGGCTCGTCGATCAGTCCGAAGATAAGTTCGGCGGCAGTCACGCCGCGCTGCAACGGCTGGTTGATGTCGAGCAGGTGCTTGAGCGGCGAAATGACGAGCATCATCGCGGTCACGAACGAGACAAAGCCGCCTATGGTGGTCTGGTCGTTCGCAGACTGGATCACGGCAATCGTCAGGACGACCGCAAGTGCGATCGAAGCCAGCAGTTGCGTGATCGGTTGGCCCAGACCGCCCGCGATGGTCATGCGCATCGCATAGCCGCGCAAGCGCTGGCTCATCGCCTCGAAACGGCGCTGCTCGTATGCTTCCCCCCCGTGTACCTTGACGACGCGGTAGCCACCGACAACTTCTTCGACGATGTACGAGAGCTCGTTGGTCTTTGCCTGGAACTCCCGGTTGAGGCGGCGCAACCGCCGATTGATCTTGCCCACCAGCCAGCCGATCACTGGCAGGATCACCGCGACGATCAGCGTCAGCCGCCAGTTCTCGTAGAGCATGAGCACAAGCAGGCAGACCACGGTCATCGAGTCGCGCACCAGCGTGACCATCACCGTGGTCAGAACGTTGAGTACCTGATTGACCTCGAATACCACCGCGTTGATGATCGTGCTGGCGGTTTCGCGATGGAAGAACGCGGCACGCGCGTGCAGGACGCGTGAGAACATCTCGTTGCGGAGCTGCAGCAGAATGCGGTTGGTCGCATAGGAAAGCAGGTAGTTCGACGCGTATTGCGACGCGCCGCGCACCAGGGCGAGCGCGACCACCGCCGACGGGATCAGCCACCGATAGCGTGCCGCCTCGCCGCCCCGACTGCCGAAGCCGTAGTTGACCAGCGGCTTGAGCAACGCAGGGATGCCCGCCTCACATGCAGCGACAACCCCCATCGTGAGAATGGCAAGTACCCAAATCGGCCATAGCGGCAGGACGAAGCGCCGCAGCCGCTCGAACATCTGGCGTTGCGCGATCGGTTTCGCGAGGGTGGCGGATGAATCGGGTCCGGCAGTCTTCATGGAGGCTCGTGAGCAGGCCGCGCGCACGGCAACCGGCGCGAAAAAACGCCCATTGTAGCGGCATCGGCCCGCAAGCTCGCCGCCCGGACGCGGCTTGCTATAATCCGGCCGGCCAGCCGTCGGCCGGCGCGGCGCACGGCAGCGGGTCGAGGGCGAGCGCGGCGGCAGGCGATGGAGCGGAGGCCACGGAGCGAAGGCAATGCAGGCGCGCCGCCGGCGGCCGTGACGTCGCCGGACACGGCGGACACGGCGGACACGGCGGACACGGCGGACCTGGCGGACCTGGCGGACCTGGCGGGCATGGCGGCGGGCGCCACCCGGGTGACGCCGACAATGCGCTGCGGGATTTCGCTGCGGGATTTCGCTGCGGAACATTGCTGTGAAGGCGGCTCGGCACGCGCCTCCGACGCTGCCGCCGAACATGCCTGTGAATGCCGCCCGGCATGTGGTTCGCGATGCCGCTTCAGAGAATTACGCCCATGCGGCAGCCGAACCTGGCCAGCGCGCTCCCGCCCCGGCCGGTCGGGGGTCTGTGCGACACCGGCCTGCCCGCCCGGGCCCACCCACGACCGCGCCGTCCCGGCCGTCGTCCCAACCACCCTCTTGCGCGGCGCCGGCAACGGTCGCCAACGCCGCCTTCCTCAGCCATGCCCCTTTCCCGAACCGGCGCGACTTCTTCGCAAGCGAATGTCGGCATCGTTTGCCAGGCCCTCCAAAACAGCGGCGGTTTCGAGCGCTACGTACGCGACCTGATCGGCGCGCTGCATCGGCGGGCCATCACGCCCCGCGTCTACGCGCGTCGGATCGACGCCACGCTGCCCGAGGCGCGCCTGGTGGAACCGGCCGTGCTCGGTGTCCGCTGGCTGCCGGGCAAGCTGCGCGATGCCGGCTTCGCGCTGCTGCTGCAGCGTCGGCTGTCAGCCAACCGCCCGCGCCTGCTGTTGACCTGCAATCGCGGCGGCGCCGCCGACATCGCGATCTGCGGCGGCACCCACCCGGGGTTCCTGGCGCGGATCGGACGCCGCCCGCGGTTCAGCGATCGGATTCAGATCGCCCTGGAACAACGCACCTATGAACGCGCGAAGCGCGTCGTCGCGCATTCGGCCCTGATGGCGGAAGAACTGCGCCGGCACTACGCGCTGGCCGACGGCAAGGTGGTCGTCCTGCCGCCCCCGGCCGATACCCGCCGCTTCAGTCCGGTCGACGACGCGCGGCGCGCGGCGCTGCGGGCGGCGCTCGGCCTGCCGACCGACCGCCTGGTCTTCGTGTTTTCGTCGACCAGTCATGAACGCAAGGGCTATGCATTGCTGCGCGACTTCTTTGCGTCGACCGAACTGCCGGTCTGCCTGCTGGTGGTCGGCCGCCCGGTCGAGGCAGTCGATGAACGAATCCGCTATGCGGGTTACCGCGACGACATCGAGAATGTCTTCCGCGCCGCGGACTACACGGTGATCGCGTCCCAATACGAGCCGTTCGGCCTGGTTGGCGTGGAATCGGTGTTGTGCGGCACGCCGCTGGTCAGCGCGGCGAACGTCGGCTGTCTCGACGTGATCGATCCCACCGCGCGCATCGCGTTCACACGCGACACGCCCGGATCCCTGGCCGATGCGATCGGCGAAGCGGTGCGGCGGGCGGCAGCGGGCGAGGACGCCCGGCTGCGGACCCCGCGCGAAGCGCTGCGCTACGATCCCGACGTCGACCGTCATGTCGAGGCACTGCTCGCGCTCGGCGCGACGTTCGGGCACGCGGTCCGCTGACGGCGAGCTGCTGGCGTGGCCTCGTCAACACAGTCAGCCGGCGGGCACCGCCTGGCGGGACTGCTTCCGCACTGACCCTGGCGGCCGGCGCGCTCAGCCGTTGGCGGAGCCGCCCGTCTCCGCTCGCGTCGCCGTTGCATGTGCCGCCGTCGGCTCGCGCATCGGTACGCCGGCGGCACGGCGCGACTCGATGATCGCCAGGAGCGTCGCCGAGAACAGCGCGACCAGCCCGACCGCGGGCACGGCGACCAGCACGTCGATGGTCAGGCCGAAAACCGCGATCGCGACCGCATGGGCGACGCCCATGAACGCCGCGGTGCGCACGACGCGGTCGGGATTGCGCAGTTCGCGCCAGAAGTGAAAACCCAGGCCGAAATAGAACAGCGCGAGCATCGCCACGCCGATCAAGCCCATTTCGGCGAGTGTCGAAAAGAACTCACTGTGCGCCCGCTCGTTGACGATCGCCTGATCGACTTCATGGCGCGCGCTCATCGCCCGCAGGTTGCGTTCGAGGTGTCCCTTGCCGACGCCGAACACCGGTGCCTGCGCGAACAGCCGCGTCGACGCCTGCCAGAGTTGCAGGCGCAGCCCGATCGACGTGTCGCGCTGCCCTTGTAGCAACGAGGCCACGTCGTGCTCGGCCGCGTCGATGCGGGTCCGCACGCCTTGCGTGGTTGCCAGGCCGGCGCCGAGCGCCACCACCACCGCCAACAGCAACAGGCTGCGGCGCGCGTGGCGCAGCCAACCGTTCTGCAAGGCCAGCAGCAGGATCAGCAACGGGATCATCAGCCAGCCGCCGCGCGTACCCGACAGGTACGATGCATAGAGGCCCGCGAGCAACGCGATGGTCTTCGGCCACGCCGTCAGCCGAGGACGTCGGTCCCAGCCGATCGAGAGGACCGACATGAAGCCGAACATCAGGGCCGTGTTGCCGAACGGAATCGGATTCGTGTAGCTGTTGCCGAGCCGGTTGGTCGGCGTCAGCACGTTGTGCCAGGCCTGCCAGCCGCCCCAGAGACCGGCACAGATCGCACCGAGCACGCAGCCCCAGCCGAGCCAGCACAGACGTTGCGCCGGCAGCCTGCACAACAGCAGGAAGATCGGCAGGATCATCACCAGCCGCGACCAGGCATCGAACTGGCGCGGCAGGAAGCTGCCGAACAGCAGTTGCTGCACCGCCACGGTGCACAGCGGCGCGCACATCGCCGCGGTGTACCACCGGTAGCGTACAAGCGGCGCAAGATAGCCACGCGTCCAGCCGGCACGGCTGCCGACGTAAAGGGCCAGCGCAAAGAGCAGGAACAGTGCATAACCGTTGCCTCCCCGGACGGCCAGCGTCGTGCCGACGCCGAGGCTCGCCACCAGGCACGCCAGCGACGCGAGCGCGCCTGTCGAACGGGTCGTCAGCGGATCATGCATAGGCATTCAGTTCTCCGTGATGATTGCTGCGTGTGTTCAGTGCTCTGGCGACCTGCCAAGGCTTCGACAGTGGATCCGCTATCGAGCCGCTGTCGGACCCACTATCGGCGCCACCGGCGCCACCGGCGACGGCGCGCGGGGCAACGCAGGTCCAGCGCTTGCGGCAACCGTGCTCGCTCGTGCCCGTCGGTCCCGCTCGCGCCGTCGGCGGCCCGTGCGCCGGCGCGGCCGCTGAATGTGTCGGCGGCATGCGTTCGCGGCTGCCGGACGGGCGCGACGGGGCGCGACGGGGCGCGACGGGCACTGTTGGCCGTTGCCGGAATCGGTGCCGCGGCAGCGCCGGCTCGAAAGGACCGCGCATTATAGCCGTGTTCCCACGGCCGGCCGTATCCCTGATCCGAGGGAGCGTGGGCCGATGCTATAGTTACGCCCCATCGCTTTCCGTCGCCCGAACCGCCGTGTCCACATCGCCCCACCACCGTCGCCCGCGCATCGGGAACGAGGCCCGCCGATGACCGCGGTGTCCGCCAGGCCGGCCGACAGCGACGCCACGCCGCTGGTGAGCCTGCTGCTGATCACCTATCGGCAGCGCGACACCATCGCCGCCGCCATTGCGGGCGCGCTTGCGCAGGACTATTCGCCGCTCGAGATCATCGTCTCGGATGACGCGTCCGACGATGGCACGTTCGAGGCCGCGGCCGCCTGCCTGGCCGGCTACGCCGGTCCACACCGCATTGTGCTGCGCCGCAATGCCTGCAATCAGGGCATCAGCGCACACTTGAGCGCGCTCGCGGCACTCGCGCAAGGCGAACTGCTGTTCGTCGCGGCTGGCGACGACATCTCGGTGCCGGACCGCTGCAGCCAGGTGGTCGCATTCTGGCTGGCTGACGCGCGCCGCCCGGACCTGATCGCGACCGACCTCGTCGACATGGACGAGCATGGCGGACTGCACGCCACCCTCTCGCCGACCACCCTGGACGACTACCGTGGCTTCGAGGATTGGGCAGCGCGCCGCCCGCATCTGATCGGCGCGTCGCACACCTGGACGCGCCGCCTGTTCGACCGGTTTGGTCCGATGCAGCCGGGCCTGTTCGGCGAAGATCAGATCATGACCTTTCGCGCGATCATGTCGGGCGGCGCGCGCTCGCTGCACGCGCCGCTGGTCCATTACCGGCGCGGCGGTCTGTCGGCGCGACGCGCCCGTTATCGGCTCGACGACTACATTGCGCGGCTGCGCTTCACGAACCGGCACGGGCTCAGCGAAATCGAGCAGCTGCGCGCCGACGCCGCGCGCGCGGGCTGCGGCGAACGGATGCGCGACATCACCGCGTCGAAGTACGCCCGCGAACGCTTCATGCAGCAGCAGTTCGACAGCAGCGATTGGCGTACGCGCGTGGCGCTCCTGTTCGGCAGCCGCGAGGTCGGCCTGCCCTGGCGGATCCGCGTGTTCCTCTATGCGAACTGCCCGGCGATCTACCGCCCCTTCTTCTTCCTGCGCCGCCTGACCCGGCGGCGCGACCGCCGATGACCGAGATTTCGACGACGCGCCTCGCCCCTGGACAGACGATCGCCTTCATGATGTCGCCTCGCCTGGGCGACTCGCTGTTGTCGATGATCGTCGTCAACAACCTGGTGCGCAACGGTTACCGCGTGACCGTGTTCGGCAGCTACATGCATGCGCTGCGCGACTGGTTCGCCGACTTCGACATTCGCCCGGCGCTGGCCGACGCGCAGACCCGCGACGTGCTCGCCGGTTTCGATGTGGTGATGCAGGCCTATCCGCCCGACAGCCCGCCCAGCGTACGCGGCTGGCACCCGCGCGTGCTGGTGATGGACGAATGGCCGAGCTATCGGCGTCTGCAGAACATGACCGACACGCAGATGGCGATCTGCCGCGACGAATTCGGCCTGCACGACGTGGTGCGCGAAAACGGTCTGCGCGCGCCGGCCGGGCTGGTGGCACGGCGGCATGGGCTGCGCGTCGCGATCCATCCGAGCGCCAACCTGCCACGCAAATGCTGGCTGCCGCGCCGCTTCCTGCGGCTTGCGCGGCGGCTGCAGGCGAGCGGCCTAGAAACCGCCTTCATCGTCGCGCCGGAGGAGCGGGCCGAATGGTCGTGGCTCGACGACGAAGGCATGGCGATGCCCGTCTTCGGATCGATCTCGGCGCTGGCCGCCTGGCTGTACGAATCCGGCTGGATGATCGGCAACGACTCCGGCATCGCGCATCTGGCCTCCAACCTCGGCGTGCCGGCCATCTCGCTGGCGGTACGACGCAAGATCGCGATCCGCTGGCGGCCGGGCTGGGCCGCCAGCCGCGCGGTGCTGCCGCTGCCCGTACTGCCGGGCAAGATTGCGAAGGACCGGCTGTGGAAGTTCTTCCTGCCGGTCGGCCGCGTGCTGGCGGCCTATGAAGACCTGCGCCGCGAAACCGGCGCGGCGCCGCTGCCGGCGGCGCGAACCGCCGCGGCGGACGGTCGGCGATGAGCGCGCCGATCACCGCGCCGATGCCTGCGCCGATCACCGCGACAGACGCGCCGCGCGCGGACGCGGGAACGCCGACGCTGGGCGTCGCGATCATCACACGCGACGCCGGTCCGCGCTTCGCCGAGTGCCTGGCGGCGGTGGCCTTCGCGGACCGCATCGTCGTGCTCGACTCCGGCAGCCGGGACGGCACGGTGGCGCTGGCCCGCGCGGCCGGCGGCACCGTGCTGGAGCACAGCGACTGGCCCGGCTTCGGACCGCAGAAGAACCGCGCGATCGAGCAACTCGATACCGACTGGATTCTGGTGGTCGACAGCGACGAAGTGGTCAGCGCCGCGCTGCGCGACGCGATCGGCGCGGCGTTACGGCGCGAGGATGCGGACGTGTTCGCGCTCGATCGCCTGTCGTCTTTCTGCGGACACTGGATGCACCATGCCGGCTGGTATCCGGACTGGGTGCCGAGACTGTTCCGGCGCGGCCGCGCCCGCTTCTCGGACGATCTGGTGCACGAACGGCTGGTCTACTCGGGCGCTGCGACACGGCTGTCCGGTCAACTGCTGCACTACTCTTACGAGGACAGTGCGAGCGTGCTGCGTAAGATGGCCGCCTATGCGGAAGCCGGCGCGCGGCAGCGCTTCGCGCGCGGCGAGCGCGCGACCCTCGGCAAGGCGGGCGCGCGCGGCGCCTGGGCATTCGTGCGCACCTATGTGCTCAAGCGCGGCTTTCTCGACGGCAAGGCGGGCTTGCTGGTCGCGCTGTTCAATGCGCAGACCGTGTTCTATCGCTTCGTCCGGCTCGCCGAACTGGGCCGAGGGGCCGACGACAGTGCGTCGCCGCGCTAGCCGGAGCATGGTCGCGCGCATCGTCCGGCGTTCCGGTCGGCCGCCCGCGTGCGCGGGGGTGCGCTAAGCTCGGCGAAGTGGCGAGCCGGTTCGCGCGACGACAGGAGTCGAGGAATCCATGAAAAGCATCGACACGCACGACTTTCTGGTGGCGTTGGGCGTTCTTCTCTGGCTGGTCGTCGCATCGCACGCCGGCATGCGGATGCGCCGCGTGATGCCCGAATCGTATCGCTCGAAGGAGACCTCCACCGTGCTGCAAGCGGTGATCCTGATGCAGGTCACGTTCGCGGCGATCGTGCTCGGCGTGCTGATCAGCACGGCCAAGAGCGAATTCGACGATCTCGGCCATGTCGTGCAGCGCTATGCCGTCAACCTGATCGAAGTCGACCGCGACTTGCGCGAGATCGGTTCGCCGGCGGCGGAGCTTCGCGCGACCCTGACCGCCTATGTCGGCACGTCGGCAGGCCGCCCATGGGGCCGGGGCAACGAACGCACCGAGGTTGGCGACGCCGCCGAAGCGGCCGCGCGCAACGGTTTCGACCGGCAGTTGATCACGCGGGTGGGTTCGCGGCAGCAAGGGCAACGTCTGGACAGCGTGCTGCACGGCCTCGCCCAGTTGACCGACCTGCCGGCCGCGGTGCGCGCGCCGCGCGACCATGCGCTGCAGCTGATGCAGCAGACCATCGCGCTGCGCGACGCGGTGATCGCGCAGTCCGGCACCGGCGTGAACCTGCCGTTCTATGCGGCGCTGATCTTCTGGTTCAGCGTGATCTTCTTCATGATGGGCTTGCTGTCACCCTATAACACGCTGATCCACGTCGTCTCGGTGCTCGGCGCGCTGACAGTATGCTCGGCGTTCTTCGTCATGATCGAGATGCGCACGCCGTTCGGCGGCCTGATCCAGATCTCGAAGGATCCGCTGCTCGACGCGCTGCGCTACCTGCGGCGCTGAACGACCGCGCCGGACGCTGGCGCGGCCACGCTACACACTACCCTCCGCGCCGCGGTCAGACGTAGGCGATCGCCACCGATTCGGTCGAGTAGGCGGCCGATAGTTCGGCCAACAGCGCGTCGGCCGGATTCACCCGCCATGCATCGCCAAGCGTGATCTCGGTTTCCGCGCGCGGACCACGATAGAACACGCGCACCGGCAAGCCCGGCGGCCCCAGCTCCTCCTCCACCGCGCGGCCCCGGCCCTGTCGCGCGTGCGCCGGTGCCGAGTCCCGCGCCGGTACAGGACTCGCCGCGCAGCGATGCCGCGCCAGCAGTTCCGCGAGCCGCGCCGGATCGGCGCTGGCGTCCAGCCGCAACGCCAGCGCACGCGCGAAGCGGCTGCGCGCCGAGGCCAGATTCATCACCGCTTCGGCATTGAAGCGAATGCCGCCGGTAAAGCTGTCGTTGCGTGCCTGACCGCGCACGATCAACAGCTCGTCTTCCTTGAAGCAGTCGCGGTTCGCGTCGAACACCTCGTTGAACACGGTGATCTCGACCTGAGCGGTGCCGTCGTCGAGCAGCGCAATGATCATCTTTCCCCGGCCGGTCATCTGCGTTCGCACACCGATCAACACGCCGGCGATGGTCTTGTCGCGGCCCTCCTTCAGGTCGGCGATCGACTGCCTGACGAACTGCCGCACTTCCGCCGCATACCCGTCGAACAGGTGACCCGACAGGAAGAAGCCGATGGCCGCCTTCTCCTCCTGCAGCCGTCGCTTGTCGGTCCACGGCTCGGCGGCGACCAGTTCGTGGGCCGGCGTCTCGCCGCCCATTTCGAACAGCCCGACCTGCAGCGCATTGGCGCTGGCCTGGTCGGCCGCCTCCACGGCGAGCGACAGCGAGGCAAGCAACGTCGCGCGTTCCGCGCCCAGCCCATCGAGCGCGCCCGCGCGAATCAGCGCCTCGATCGTGCGCCGGTTGACAACCTTGCGGTCGATGCGCGCGCAGAAGTCGAACAGGTCCTTGAACGGCCCGTCGGCGCGCGCGCGCAAGATTTCCTCGATCGCACCCTGCCCGCTGCCCTTGATCGCGCCCAGGCCATAGCGGATCGTCATCGAACGCGGCTTGCCGTCGGCAACCGGCTCGAAGCGATAGGCCGAAGCGTTGATGTCCGGCGGCAGCACTTCGATCTTGTTCACCTTGCAATCCTCGAACAGGATCTTCACCTTGTCGGTGTCATCCATCGCCAGGCTCATGTTCGCGGCCATGAATTCGGCGGGATGGTGGGCCTTCAGCCAGGCGGTGTAATAGGCAAGGAGCGCGTATGCGGCCGCGTGCGACTTGTTGAAGCCGTAGCCGGCGAACTTCTCCATCAAGTCGAAGATCTCGTCGGCCTTCTCGGCGGTCAGGCCGTTCTTGGCGGCGCCTTCGCGGAACAGCTCGCGATGCTTGGCCATCTCCTCGGCCTTCTTCTTGCCCATCGCGCGGCGCAGCAGGTCGGCGCCACCCAGCGAATAGCCGCCGATGATCTGCGCCATCTGCATGACCTGCTCCTGGTAGACCATGATGCCGTAGGTCTCCTTAAGCACCGGCTCGACGCGCGGGTCCGGATATTCGACCCGCTCGCGGCCGTGCTTGCGGGCGCAGAAGCTCGGGATCAGGTCCATCGGACCGGGGCGGTACAGCGACACCAGCGCGATGATGTCCTCGAAGCGGTCCGGCTGCGCATCCTTCAGCATGCCCTGCATGCCGCGGCTTTCCAGCTGGAACACGGCGACGGTGTTCGCCTTCTTCAGGATCGCGAAGGCGGCCGGATCGTCGAGCGGCACGTCGGCCAGCTTCCAGTCCGCCTTGGCCGGATCGAGACGGCGGATGTAGCGCTCGGCCCAGTCGAGAATCGTCAGCGTGGTGAGGCCGAGGAAGTCGAACTTGACCAGGCCGACCGCTTCGACGTCGTCCTTGTCGTACTGGCTGACCACGCCGCTTTCGTCGCCCTGCGTGTAGAGCGGGCAGAAGTCGGTCAGCTTGCCGGGCGCGATCAGCACGCCGCCGGCGTGCATGCCGACGTTGCGGGTCAGCCCCTCGACACGCTGCGCCAGATCGAGCAGCGTGCGCACCTCGTCCTCGTTCTGATAGCGCTCCGCCAGCAGCGGCTCCTCCTTCATCGCATCGTCGATCGTCACATGCTTGCCCGGCTTGAACGGGATCAGCTTCGCGATGCCATCGGTGAAGGTGTAACCGAGGTCGAGCACGCGCCCGACGTCGCGCACCGCGGCCTTCGCGGCCATCGTGCCGAAGGTCGCGATCTGCGACACCGCGTCCGCGCCGTACTTGCGCTTCACGTACTGGATGACCTTGTCGCGCCCGTCCTGGCAGAAGTCGATGTCGAAGTCGGGCATCGAGACCCGTTCCGGATTCAGGAAACGCTCGAACAGCAGGTTGTAGCGCAGCGGATCCAGGTCGGTGATGCCGAGCGAATACGCAACCAGCGAACCGGCGCCCGATCCGCGTCCCGGTCCGACCGGCACGCCGTTGTGCTTGGCCCAGTTGATGAAGTCCGCAACGATCAGGAAGTAGCCCGGGAAGCCCATCTTCTTGATGGTGCCGGTCTCGAATTCGAGCCGTTCGAGATAGGTCGGACGCTGCGCATCGCGTTCGGTGGCATCCGGATACAGGGTCGCGAGACGGGCTTCGAGGCCTTCGCGCGCCTGGGCGACCAGATAATCGTCGAGCGTCATGCCGTCGGGCGTCGGAAACTGCGGCAGCTTCGGCTGCCCCAGCTCCAGCGTCAGATTGCAACGCTTGGCGATCTCGACGGTGTTCTCTAGTGCCGACGGCAGGTCGGCGAACATCTCGACCATGTCCGCTTGCGTGCGGAAGAACTGGTCCTCGCCGAAGCGCCGGCCACGGCGCGGGTTGGCCAGCATGTCGCCTTCCGAGATGCACACGCGCGCTTCGTGCGCGGTGAAGTCGTCCTGGGTCATGAACTGCACCGGATGCGTCGCGACGATCGGCAGGCCCAACTCGGCGGCCACGGCCACCGACTGGCGCAGCAGCGGCTCGGCACCCGCGCCGACCCGCTGTACCTCGATGTAGAACGCATCCGGGAACAGTGCGGCCCAGCGCTGCGCGTGCTGCCGCGCCGCCGCCGGGTTGCCGTTCGCAAGCGCGATGCCGACATTGCCGAATTGCCCGCCCGAGAGCGCCAGCAGCCCCTCGCCCAAGCCTTCCTCGAACCAGGCCGGATCGACCTCGGCACGGCCACGATGCTGGTTGCGCAGCCAGGCGCGACTGAGCAGTTCGCACAGGTTCAGGTAGCCCCGGCGGTCGCGCACCAGCAACAACAAGCGCGACGCCTTGTCAGGATCGTCCGGATTGGCGATCCACACATCGCAGCCCGCGATCGGCTTCAGGCCGGCGTCGCGCGCCGCCTTGTAGAAGCGCACCAGCCCGAACGCGTTGCTCAGGTCGGTCAGCGCCAACGCGCCTTGACCGTCGGCCGCGGCAGCCGCGATCGCGTCGTCGATGCGGACGATGCCATCGGCGATCGAGTACTCGGAGTGGAGGCGAAGATGGACGAAACGAGGATCTGACATGCGGTTGGGACCGGTGAAAACGGAAGAGTCTGCGACGCGCCGAAGCGGCCGCGGCCAGCGCGGCCGTGCCCGAAGCGAATACGAACCTGCGACCAAGCGGCGACGCAGCGGCGACAAATCAGCCACGAGCCGGCCACGCAGCGGCCGGACCGAAGCCACCGAAGCCACCGAACCGACCGAAGCAACGATAACGCGGCAACGCCGCACTGCCCGAACGCCAATCTGCGACGGCCAAAGCGACGGACAGCAGCGCGGCGTAACGGCGGCTTAACGGCGGCGTTACGGGCGACGTAACGGCGGCGCAATGGCGGCGCAATGGCGGCAAACGGTCGCGAAGCGTGCCTGCGGCCACGACGGCCATCCTGCCCACCCCGGCTGCAGGTCGGAGCGAACGGTGCTCGCCGCGCGGACCGCGCTGCATCGAGGCGCGCCGCGCACGCCGACCGCTGCCGACGGCATCCCTACGCGCCCCGCGCCGCTGGCGCCCGGCGGACCTGACGGGCCGTGCGCGCCTGCCGCTCGGGCGCCGCGCCGGCGTCCCATCGCCCCACCTCGCTCGCAAGGCTGGCCGAATGCGAGATAATACCGCCGCCGGCGCCCCGGTGGGAACTTGCCCGGCGCTGCGCCGGCGCGCTCCTGTTCCGTCCCGAAGTCATCATGTCGATCGTCAACCTCGCGGGCTATCTGTTCGCGCCCATTCCCGATACCGCCGTCCTGCGCGCACCTTTGAAAGCCCGCTGCGATGCGCTGGGCCTGCGCGGCACCATCCTGCTGGCCGGCGAGGGCATCAACCTGTTCGTCGCCGGGCGTGCCGAAGACTGCGACGCGCTGCTCGACTTCCTGCGCAACGACCCGTTGTTCGAAGGCCGTTTCGCCGCACTCACGGTGAAGCGCAGCCTGTCCGACGCGCAGCCGTTTCGCCGCATGCTGGTCAAGCTGAAGAAGGAAATCATCACGATGAAACATCCGGCCATCGCGCCTGCCGCCGGACGGGCGCCGGCGGTGGCCCCGGCCACGCTCAAACGCTGGCTCGATCAGGGAAGCGACGACAGCGGCCGGCCGGTGGTGATGCTCGACACGCGCAATGCGTTCGAAGTGGACGTCGGCACGTTCGAGGGCGCGCTGGACTGGCGGCTCGACAAATTCAGCGACTTTCCCGCCGCCCTGGCCGCGCACCGCGACGAACTGACCGGCAAGACGGTGGTGTCGTTCTGCACCGGCGGCATCCGCTGCGAGAAGGCCGGGCTCTATATGGACGAGATCGGCATCGACAACAGTTATCAGCTCGACGGCGGCATCCTCGGCTACTTCGAACATGTCGGCGGGGCGCACTATCGAGGCGACTGTTTCGTATTCGACCACCGCACCGCGCTGGATGCGCAGCTGCAGCCCGCCAGCGCCGCGCAGTGCTTCGCCTGCCGCACCGTGCTGGACGCCGGTGAGCAGGCGTCGCCGCTCTACATCCATGGCGAGCAATGTCCGCACTGCGCGCCGCGCGGCCCGGCCAGTTGAGCGTCGGCACCGGACAATGCACGCCCGTCGATGCACGCGCTGACACCTCATTCGATGCGCCAGTCGATGCCCCGGCTGGCTAGCGCGCAGGACGGCAATCGAACGCCCGCTCGACGACGCTACCGGGGACGCTTCGCGCCCTCACCGACCGGTCCGCTCCATCAGGGCTCGCTGGTGGGCGCGCTAGCCAGCTATCTGGACGCGCGTGCCCATCGCGGTGACTGGCTGCTGCGCATCGAGGACATCGACGGCCCGCGTACCATGCCGGGTGCCGACCGAGAAATACTCGCGACGCTGCGCCACTTCGGTTTCCACTGGGACGAAACGCCGCTCTGGCAGAGCCGGCTCACCGCGCGGTACCAGCGGGCCTTCGGCCGACTCAATGCAGACGGCTGGATCTACCCGTGTGGCTGCACGCGACGCGAAATCGCCGATTCGCTGGCGGCCGCGCAGCTGCGTCACGCCACCCTGGCCTATCCCGGCACCTGTCGCTGCGGGCTGCGCGGCCGGCCGGCGCGGGCCTGGCGGGTCCGTGTCGATGCGTGGCCCGGTCCGCTCTGCTATCACGACCGCTACGGCGGCCAGCTTTGCCAGGATCTGGCGACCGAAGTCGGGGATTTCGTCCTCAAGCGTGCTGACGGGCAGTGGGCCTACCAGTTGGCGGTGGTGGTCGACGATGGCGCGGCCGGCATCACCGATGTGGTGCGCGGCGAGGATCTGCGCGATTCGACACCGCGTCAGCTTTATCTGCAACGCCTGCTGGGTCTGCCAGCGCCCCGCTACCTGCACGTGCCGGTGGTGCGCGAAGCGAACGGCGACAAGTTGAGCAAGCAGACCGGCGCGCCGGCGCTCGATCGCCACGGCGATCCGCTGCCGGCGCTACGCGCGGCGGCACGTCATCTCGGTCTGGATATCGGCGCAAGCAGCCTGGCGGCATTTCACCGCGAGGCGGTGCCGGCCTGGGCGCAACGTTGGCTGACACGCCCGCGTTGAACGTCGGTCCCCGCCGGTGCTTCGGCTGGGAATACTTGGCAGCGCTGCGATACGGACGCAGCACTGGCGCATCAATGAAGCAGTATCGACGCGGCACTGACGTGCCCCCCTCGGCCTTTGCTTCGGCCTTACTTCGGCGTTCCGCCGCCGAGCAGGGCGGCCAGTTGCCGCTTCGGCGCCTTGCGCGCTTGGTCGCCCGCTGCGTCGGCCGCATCGGCGGCGGCTTCGACCTTGGCCGGTGCCGCCTCGTAGGGCCGCAGGAAGAAGTCGTCCACCGGCGCCGGACGTGCCCGGGACGGCGCATGGCCATTGCGGCCGCCCCGCTCACCCCGGTCGCTCCACTCGCGACGGCCTTCGCCGCCGCGGTACTCGTCCCGGCGCGGCGCGCGGCTGCGCCGTTCCATCACCAGCGGCAGCTTGTCGATCTCGCGGCCGATCAACTTCTCGATGTCGGCCAGCAGACGCTTGTCGTCGGGCGCACACAGCGAGAGCGCATCGCCGGACGCCCCCGCGCGGCCGGTACGGCCGATCCGGTGCACGTAGTCTTCGGCGTTGAACGGCAGATCGTAGTTGATCACCGCCGGCAGGTCGGCGATGTCGATGCCGCGCGCGGCGACGTCGGTGGCAACCAGCGTGCTGACCTCGCCGCGTTTGAACGCCTCAAGCGCCTGCATCCGCTCGAGTTGCGACTTGTCGCCATGGATCGCCGCCGCGGCGATGCCCTCGCGCTCCAGCCGGCGCGCCAGGCGCGAGGCGCCCAGCTTGCTGTTGCAGAAGACGATCACTTGCGTCAGCCCACGCTCGCGCATCAGCTGCACCAGTGCGCCCTCGCGGTCGCTGCCGTCGATCTCGTAGATCGTCTGCGTGACGTTGGTGGCCGTCGCGTTGCGGCGCGCCACCTCGATGGTGACCGGGTCGCGCAGGTAGCTGGCGGCGAGCCGCTTGATCTCGTTGGAGAACGTCGCGGAAAACAACAGCGTCTGCCGGCTCGCCGGCAACAGGTTCAGGATGCGCTGCAGGTCGGGCAGGAAACCCATGTCGAGCATGCGGTCCGCCTCGTCCAGCACCAGCATCTGAACCTGCGAGAGCTGCGTGTTGCGTTGCTCGATATGATCGAGCAGGCGGCCCGGCGTCGCGATCAGAATTTCGACGCCGCCGCGCAACTCGGCCGCTTGCGGCTTGATGTCGACGCCGCCGAATACCACCGCGCTGCGCAGCCCGGTGTGTGCGGCATAGCTCTGCACGTTCGCCGCCACCTGGTCGGCCAGTTCGCGGGTGGGCGTCAGGATCAACGCCCGCACCGGATGGCGCGCCGGCGAGACGCTGCGATTCGCATGCGGCAGCAGGCGCTGGATAATCGGCAGCGAGAAGCTGGCTGTCTTGCCGGTGCCCGTCTGGGCAGCCCCCATCAGGTCGCGTCCGGCCAGCACGATCGGAATCGACTGCGCCTGGATTGGCGTCGGCGTGGTATAGCCCTGCTGCGCGATCGCGCGCAGGATATCGGCGCTCAGCCCGAACGCGTCGAAGCGTTCGATCGGAGCCGCGGCGGAGGATTCGGTCGAACCCGCGTTCGGCGTGGTTTGCGACGGATGCGTTGCGTTATCTGACATCTTGCCCATGCTTGAGGTGCCGCCCGGCGCGGGCGATCGCGCAGCGGCAGCGGCTTCCGCCGTGTCGGCGCGGAGCGCGTCGGCAGCAACGGCATAATCCACCGGAGGAAACGAAACGCGGCGGATGCCGGCGCGCGACGGGTCGCGAGGAACGTTGCGAGCGGCCAGTCAACCCTGGAAACGGCAGACCAGCGTCTGGCATGCGTGAGCTTCGCCGACGGCACCCGTCGGGGGCGACGACCTGTCCGGTGTGTCAGGTTCGTCGCGCACGCAGTCCAGCGAAAGAGGCGGCGGGTGCAGGATCGCGGACAGCCACGTCTCGCGCGGCGCCGCTGCCCGCACTCGCGTAGGAGACGGGCCAAAGGAAGATTGTAACACCGTTGGGCATGCGTCCCGCATGCTCGATGCCGCACCCGCATCGCACTACGGCTTCGCTACACCGAGGCCAACGCCGTCTGCCGCGGCCAGCGCATGCGGCGACACGGATCCAGCGGCGACACGGATCGAGCGGCGAGACGGCTCAGTCGGCGGCGATCGGCTTGACGCAGGCGGCGGCGCGGCGCGCGCGGTCGCGGGCTTCTTCGACGTCGGCACCGGTGGCCAGTGCGACGCCCATGCGCCGCTTGACGAAGCTCTCCGGCTTGCCGAACAGGCGCAGGTCGGCCCCGGGCACGGCCAGCGCGTCGGCCACGCCCGTGAAGCGCACGCCCTGCGCGTCCATGCCGCCGTAGATCACCGCCGATGCGGCCACCTCGCGCAGCGCCGTATCGACTGGCAGGCCCAGGATGGCGCGCGCATGCAGGTCGAATTCGGAATAACGTTGGCTGGCCAGCGTGACCAGGCCGGTATCGTGCGGGCGCGGGCTGACTTCCGAAAACCACACGTCGTCGCCACGCACGAACAGTTCAACGCCGAACAAGCCGTAGCCGCCGAGCGCCTCGGTCACCGCGTGGGCGACGTCGCGCGCGCGCGCCAGCGCCGCGGCTGGCATCGCCTGCGGTTGCCAGGACTCGACATAGTCGCCATCCACCTGCCGGTGGCCGATCGGCTCGCAGAAGGCGGTGGCGGGCTTGCCATCGGCGCCGGCGTGGCGGACGGTCAACAGCGTGATTTCGTACTCGAAGTCGACGAATCCCTCGACAATGATGCGGCTGCCGGCCACCCGGCCGCCCGCCATCGCATGCGCCCACGCCGGCCCAATGTCGTCGGCGGAACGCAGCACCGATTGCCCCTTGCCCGACGACGACATGACCGGCTTGACCACGCAGGGAAAACCGATGCCGGCGTCGATGGCCGCGCGCAATGCTGCCTCGGAGTCGGCGAACGCATAGCGCGACGTCGGCAGGCCAAGCGTCTCGGCCGCCAAGCGGCGAATGCCTTCACGGTTCATCGTCAATTGCGTCGCGCGCGCGGTCGGCACGACGCGCGCCGTCCCCGCCGCCTCGATGGCGGCCAGCGCATCGGTGGCGATGGCCTCGATCTCGGGCACGATCAGGTGCGGCTTGACCCGTTCGATCAACGCCGTCAACGCAGCGCCATCGGTCATCGGCAGAACGTAGGCTTGGTGGGCCACCTGGTGGCCCGGCGCGTTCTCGTAACGGTCTACCGCGATCACCTCGACGCCCAGGCGTTGCAAGGCGATCACGACCTCCTTGCCCAGTTCGCCGGCGCCCAGCAGCATCACGCGCGTCGCATGCGGCGAGCGCGGCGTGCCGAGCACGATGCCGCGCGAAGGATCGATCAGGGTGTCGGTGGTCATGGACGGGCTCACGGTCTGCAAAGGGAACGGCGGCGATTTTACCCGTTCTTGTCCGGCGCACGTCGACATTGCGCCTCCGATTCGCCGCCAGGACCGGACCAGCGCCCCGCGACATCGAGTGCATCGCCTGCTTGCTTCCCGCACGCGGCGCCACCGCGCGTCGCGCACGGCACCGGTACACGACATCTCGGACAGCCGTGCCTGCGACGGCGCTGCGTGCGTAGGCTACCGACAGGCGCTCTCGTCCGGCGCGACGACCCGCCGCCCTTGCCCTTGCATCACGCGAGGCGACGCGACCGCAGTCACTCCCCTACTCCTCCTCGCGCGCGCCGCCGCGGTCATTGCGCTGGCCATCCCGCGCGTCGTCCGAGCCGATGCGCCGCTCGATCGGCCTTAGCACCGCCAGGATCGCGAGCGCAACCAGCGTCGTCACCACTGCCGTCGTCTCCCGGCCCAGCCCCGCGGCCACGCCGATGGCGGCGGTGGTCCAGATGCTCGCCGCGGTCGTCAGTCCCTGCACCTGGCGTGTCGCACTGAGCTTGATGATTGCGCCAGCGCCCAAAAAGCCAATGCCCGACACCAGACCCTGCAGGACGCGGCTGACATCGCTGCGCTCGAAGCCGGCTTCCAGCGGCACGAATGTGAAAAGCGCCGCGCCCAGCGCAACCAGCATATGCGTGCGCAAGCCAGCCGGATGTCCGCGACGCTCGCGCTCGACACCGATCAACCCGCCGAGCGTGAGCGCGACGCCGAGACGCAACAGCAGCCGCGTCAGTTGCGACGCATCGCTGAGATCGCTGAATTCGCTCACCACGGTCGTCCACGCTTCGTGCAGCCATGCGTCCATCGTCTTCCACGCCATTGTCTTTGTGCAACGATGCTACCCGGAAGCGCGGCGGTCGTCCCGGTGCGTTCGGGTGCATCCCGTCGCGGCTCGGCGCGTGTGCGTGTGCAGCGATGGCGCGCGCCATCGGCATAACGACAGACGACCAACCGGCGCGGCCCTTGCTTAAGGCAATGGCGGGGCGCATCCTGGGCAGGTCGGCGACCCGCCAGGAAGGTGGCAACAGCGCGCCGTCCCTTGGCTACGTCGGAGTGTCTCAGGTGGGGAAAGCATGAAGTCGTCGCGCAATGCGGAGCGTCAGATCGAGCGCGCGGACCCGCCGTGCGCCTCCACTTCCGACCGAAGGGGCGGCGGGGACGGCGCATGGGCCAGGCGCATCGCGTGGTGCTGTCGCGATTGGCGGACCCTGCGCGGTCGACGCACACGGACGGGTGGCTGGCTGCAACGCGCCTGCCGACCGCTCGCCGTCCTGCTGTGCGTGAGCCTTGCGCCGATCGCATTGGCTCAGGCCAGCGATCCCCGCTCGAATGCATCGCCGCCGTCGTCCCCGTCGGGCTCGGCGGACGCCACCCTGCAAGGCACACTGAAAAAGATCAGTGACAGCGGCGAGATCGTGTTGGGCGTCAGGGCCTCGTCGGCACCGCTGTCTTACGCCGACGCGCAAGGCAATACCATCGGCTATTCGCAGGACATTGCGCTACGCATCGTCGATGCGATCAAGATCCGGCTGCACATGCCGGACCTGCGCGTCGTCAACCTGCCAATCACCTCTGCGAACCGGATGGCTCTGCTCGGTGCCGGTCGCTTCGACCTCGAATGCGGCTCCACGACGCATACATTGGAGCGAGAACAGACGGCGTCCTTTTCGAACAACATCTTTTTGTACGGCATCAAGATCGCCACCCGGCGCAGCGGGTCGATCCGCGATTTCGGCGACCTCGACGGGCAGCGGGTCGTGACGACGGCCGGCACCACCTCCGAAACGCTGCTGCGGCGCATGCTCGACGTGTATCACGACAACTTCGACCTGACCACGCAAGCCGATCACGACCAGTCCTTCGCGGCGCTGGTTCGTGGCGAGGCGGATGCCTTCGTGGTCGATGAACCTTTGCTCTACGCGGAACGCTCGCGCACCGCCAAGCCTTCGGATTACGTGATTACCGGCACGCCGTTGGCGTTCGAGAACTATGCATGCATGTTCCGGCGCGGCGACACGCAGTTCAAGCAACTGGTCGACGAGACCATCGCCCGGCTGCAACGATCGGGACAGGCGGCGGCAATCTATCGCAAATGGTTCGAACAGCCGGTGCCGCCGAATGGCAACAACCTACGCTATCCGATGTCGCAGGAACTGCGCGAGCTGTTCGCGCATCCGAATGACCGGGCGCAGCACTGACACCGCACCGCACGCCCGGCTCGGTCCTTCGAAAGCCGCTGCCTGCCCCTCGACCGCGCAGTCAGCGCAAGATCAGCGCACAATCAGCGTACCACTACGCCCGCCGGCCCTTCGGCAACTTCGCCCACCACCGTGGCCTCGGCGAAGCCATGCTCGCGGAATATCGCCAACACCCGTTCGCGCGCCGCCGGCGCGCACGCGACCAACAGGCCGCCCGCGGTCTGCGGATCGGTCAACAAGGCCTGGCGTATCGGATCCTCGGCTGCGGCCCAGGTCACCGACGCTCCGTAAGAGGCCCAATTGCGACGCGATGCACCGGTAATTCTGCCAGCCGCCGCATGCGCGGCCACGCCCGGCAGCAGCGGAATCGCCGCGCCATCGAGCTGGATCGTCGCATTCGCCCCGCGGCTCATTTCCAGCGCATGCCCGAGGACACCGAAACCGGTCACGTCGGTGATCGCGTGCACATCATCAAGCGCGGCGAGCTTCGGTCCGGGCGTGTTGAGCCGGGTTGTCGCATCGATCATCGCCGCGTAACCGTCCGCGTCGAGCAGGTCCTGCTTCAATGCGGCCGACAGGATACCGACACCGATCGGTTTGCCCAGCACGAGCACATCGCCAGGCCGCGCGCCGGAATTCCGCTTCAGACGCTTCGGATCGACCAGGCCGATCGCCACCAGCCCGTAGATCGGCTCGACCGAGTCGATCGAGTGCCCGCCGGCCAGCGGGATGCCGGCCGCGTGGCAGACCGACTCGCCGCCTTCGAGAATCCGCGCGATCGTGGTCGGCGGCAGCACGTTGATCGGCATGCCGACCACCGCCAGCGCGAAGAGCGGTTGCCCACCCATCGCGTACACGTCCGATAACGCATTGGTGGCGGCGATGCGGCCGAAGTCGAAAGGATCGTCGACGATCGGCATGAAGAAGTCGGTCGTCGCGACAATCGCCTGATCGTCGTTGATCTGGTAGACCGCCGCATCGTCCGCCGTCTCCGTGCCGACCAGCAGCGCAGGTGGCACCGGCCACGGACTGGCGCGTTCGAGCAGTTTGGCCAGCACGCCGGGCGCGATCTTGCAGCCGCAACCGCCGCCGTGGGAAAGGCTGGTCAGGCGCGGTGCACTGGCTTCGCTGCTGGCAGCGGACTGGTTGAGATCGGGCGTAACGGACATCGTTGATCGGCTCTGGCAGGCAAGCGACGGAAGGAAGGCGCAGGGACAAATGACACGGCAGGCGGCACGGCAAGCGACACGGCAAGCAACACGGCAGGCAGCGAGCAAGGTAGCAAGGGCTAGCCGAACGAGCGGCCGCGCCCGCCGCCTGGCGGACCACCAGGTGAGACGCCGGGCAGACGGGCGGGCCAGTACCCAAGCAAACATCCGAGCAGGCACCCGAACAAACGGCCGATATGGCGCGGCCGCCACCACGCGCCATTATCGCCCGGACACCGTCGCGCGTGCAGGCGAGCGCGGAATCACAGCGTGCGGCAGGCTTCCGCGCAGCCGCGACAGGCATCGGCGCACGCCTGGCAGTGATCCACCGTGTGGCGCGCGCACTCGTCCGCACAGGCATCGCAGATGCGCGCGCACAGCGCGGCGAACTCCTGCGACGACTGGCTTTGCCGCGCAAGCGCGGCCGACGTGAAGCGGCACAGCGCCGCGCAATCCAGGTCTAGCCGGATGCATTTGAGCATCATCTTGACGTCCGCCTCGTCCAGACAGGCTGACGCGCACCTGTCGCAGGCGGCCGCGCAGGCATCGAGCGCCTCGATCACGCGTTCATAGCCTCTCGAAACGGCGGGGTCGTGGCTGGCGGCGGCGTGCAGTTCTGACATGACTTTCTCCTGTTCGGTGGCCGCGCACGCATCGCGCGAGACGGCTTCTGAAAGAGCGTTCCGCCGCAACCGGCGTGCCACCGCCTGCCAGGACTGCGATCGGGTGCCATTCGTTGTCACCGGTTGCCATTGCATGCCACTGCTTGCCAAGGCGACGAGCGGCTATCAGCCGAAACCACTGGCGGAGCTGCCATCCAGACGCCGCGCGCAGCCGGGCGACGCCGGGCAGCGCCGCGCGATCGCGAGGTCGCCGCGCCCGGCCACCAGCGCTGACGGCCTGACGCAATGGCGTACTGGCGCGCGGCCGGCCGCCAGTGGTACGGTGACGTTTGTTACAGGACCCTCCCCATGCGTTTGCTGCACACCGCCGACTGGCATCTCGGCCAGACCTTGCACGGCTTCGATCGAAGCGTCGAGCATCAGGCCTTTCTGGACTGGCTGCTGGACGTGCTGACCAATGAGGACATCGACGTGCTGTTGCTCGCCGGCGACATCTTCGATACGGCCAATCCCCCGTCCGCCGCGCAACATCAGTTCTACCGCTTCGTCGCCGCTGCACAGGCGCGCCAGCCAGGGCTGGCGATCGTTGCAATCGCCGGCAATCACGACTCGGCCGGGCGTCTCGAAGCCCCGTTGCCCCTGCTCGAACTATGCCGCGTCAACGTGGTTGGACAGACCCGGCGCCTACCCGACGGCGCGGTCGACCTGGAGCGGTTGCTCGTCCCACTGCACGACCGAAGCGGTGCGCTGCGCGCCTGGTGCCTGGCCGTGCCGTTCCTGCGCCCGGGCGACGTCCCGCGCGTCACAGATGCCCCTGCCGCTGCCCCTGCCGCCGCCGACGTGTCCGCCGCGGAGGACCGCGCAACCCATGAGCCGGCCGCTGGGCACGCGCGCGATCCCTATCTCGACGGCGTCGTACGCCTGTACCGCGACACACTGACCCTGGCCTGCGCGCGCCGGGCGCCCGATCAGGCGATCATCGCGCTTGGCCACTGCCACTTGAGCCGTGGCCAGATCTCCGAGGCCTCCGAGCGGCCATTGGTCATTGGCGGGGCCGAGGCGCTTGACGCGGCGCTGTTCGACGATCGCCTCGCCTATGTCGCACTCGGGCACCTGCATCGGCCACAGGTACTCGGCACGCACCCGGTGATTCGCTACAGTGGCAGCCCGCTGCCGATGTCATTCAGCGAACGCGAGTACCCGCATCAGGTGGTGGTGGTCGAACTGGATGGCGCCGCGTTGGCCGCCAGCGACCCGGTCCGTTCGATCCGCGTGCCGCGCCGCGTCGATTTGCTGCGCATCCCGCCGCAACCCCGTCCGCTCGACGAGGTGCTTGCCGCACTCGCCGCATGGTCTGGCGGCGACCCTGCGCTGCCTGACACCGAATGGCCGTACCTGTCGGTTGCCGTGTTGCTCGACGGTCCCGAACCCACGCTGCGGCAGCAAGTGGAGCACGTGCTGGCCGGCAAGGCGGTCCGTCTGGCGCGCATCGACGTTCAGCCGCGCGTTCGGGCTGGCGACAACGCGCCCACCGACGCGCTGTCGCTCGATGCGCTCGCGCAACTCGATCCGCGCGCCGTGTACACCGCCGCCTATCGGAACCGGTTCGCCGCCGAGCCGCCGCCGGAGACGCTGGCCGCGCTGACGCAACTGATGAACGCAAGCGACGATGCATCGGCCGGAGATCGGCGATGAAGATCCTGGCAATCCGTGGCGCCAACCTCGCTTCCCTGGCCGGCGAGTTCGAGGTCGATTTCGCGGCCGAGCCGCTTGCGTCGGCCGGACTGTTCGCGATCAGCGGCCCCACCGGCGCCGGCAAGAGCACCCTGCTCGACGCGCTGTGCCTGGCGCTCTACGATTACACCCCGCGTCTGGCCAAGGCACAGGCCAAGGGCATCGGCCTGCCCGACGTCGCGGACGAGACGGTCGCGCCCGGCGACCCGCGTACGCTGTTGCGTCGTGGCGCGGCTGCCGGTCACGCGGAGGTCGACTTCCTCGGCAACGACGGCGTCGCCTACCGCAGTCGCTGGTCGGTGCGACGCGCGCACAACCGCCCGCGCGGTCGTCTGCAGTCGACCGAGATGAGCTTGCTGCGCATCGCCGACGGACAACCGGTCGCCGGCCGCCTGAAAACCGAAGTACTGCAGGCCGTCGTCTCCCTGGTCGGGTTGAGTTTCGATCAGTTCACGCGCGCCGTGCTGCTGGCGCAGAACGAGTTCTTCGCGTTTCTGAAGGCGCCGGACGACGAACGTGCCGCGCTGCTGCAAACCCTGACCGGCACCGAACGCTTCAGTCGCCTGTCAGTGTCGGCTTTCGAGCGCGCGCGCGACGAAGCGCAGGCGGTGCGCGCATTGGAAGAACAGATGGCCGGACAGGCGCCGCTGAGTGACGAAGCGCGGGCGGCATGCATCGCCAACGCGCAGCGGGAGGGCGACGCCGTCGACGAGTGTGACAGCCACCTCGCGGCAATCGCACGCGCCCGTCAGTGGCATGATGCTCGCGCGGATGCGCTACGCGCCGTCGCCGCTGCGGGGCGCGCATTCGAAGACGCAGCGGCCCGCCACCAGGCCGCCGAGGCGCGCCGCCGGTATCTGGCGCGCGTGGCAGACGTACAGCCGGCGCGGCCGCTGCTGACCGACTGTGCGAGGACCGGCGAGCAGGTCGTCAAAAACCAGGCGAGCTTGCAGGATTGCAGCGCGCAACGTGCGCGCAGCGCCACGCGCCTGGCGGCAGCCGATACCCGCGCGGAGGCCGCGGCACGCGCGCTGGCCGAGGCCCAGACACGGCAGCTTGCCGTGCAACCCATGCTCGCCGAGGCCAAGCGTCTCGACGCGACACTCGCCGCGCGCCTGCCGGTCGCGGAGCGCGAACAACAGCGTACTCGCGACGCGCGCGAACGGGCGGACGCGCTGGCCAAGCAGCGCGACGCGCGTTTGAAAGCCTTGGGCGCGGCACGCCAGGCGCTGAAGCAGGCCGAGACGCAAGCAGCCACCCTGGCACCGGCGGAACCGTTGGCGAGCGACTGGCGGCACTACGACGCGCTGTTCGAACAGGCGCAGCAGGTGCGCGGCACCCTGCTGACCGCGCACGAACAGCACACGCAGGCGCGCCGTCAATTCGATAGCGCGCAACAGCGCTGCACCGAACGTGAGCGCGACGCCACCGCTGCGGAAACGCGCGCGAACGCGGCAATGCACGCATCGCGACTGGCCGATGCGGCAGTGCTTGCCTGCGATGCCGACGCGCTCGCAACGGCGCGACGCAATCGCGACGTGAGCGACGAAGCGTGGCGCAGTGCGCACGGTGCGTGGCAGGCACTGTCACGGTGTCGGGCGGACGAAACGGCGCATCGCCGCCAACAGGCGAGCGCAGCCGCCGAGCGCGAGGCGGCAGATGCCGCACTGGCACAGGCACAAACCGCGCATCCTGCCGCGCTCGAACAGGCGGCGCAGGCCGAGCGCTGCCTGCGCATCGCAACCCTCGCGTGCGGCGACGCTCGTGTGCTGCGCGAACAACTGGAGCCGGACCTGCCCTGCCCGGTATGCGGCAGCGTCGCTCACCCATACGTGGCGCACGGCAGCGAGCCACTCGATGCCCCGTCTCAGGCGGCACTGGTCGCCTTGCGCAGCGAGTCGAAAGAGCGGCATGCGGCCGTCGCGCAACTGAACACGGCCATTGCGGTTGCGACGGGCGACATCGCGCGACTGGACCGCCAACTCGCCGACGGCAACGTGACGCGCGATACGCTGCACGCGCAATTGACTCAGGCTCTTGCGACGTGGCGTTCACATCGGCAACCCGCCCTCGCGCATGCCTGCGATGTGTCGCTCGATACTTTCGACGCGACCGACGACCCGACTGCGATCGACGCGGCGTTGACCCGTGGCCGGCGTCGGCTGGACGAAGATGCCGCGAGTTTGCAAGCGCGCCAGTCGCGGCTGCACGACGCGGAACGTGCACGCGACCGCGCCCGCGACACCGCGCAGACTGCACGCGATGCATGGGCTGCAGCGGCGCGCGAGCGCGATCTGGCTTTCGCCGCGCTCGACGCCGCGCGCGGCGCTGTCGAGCGTGCGGCTAGCCGCATCGAAGACGCTCGGACGACACTCGATGGCTTGCTGAACGGACTCGACGGCGCGCAGCTTGAGACGCTGTTTGCGACGCTGCCTGAGACCCTAGCAGGGGCGGCGATGTCGGCAAGCGCGGGGGGCGCGGCGTTGACACGCGCTGGCAACCGCGACGACGCCAGCGAGGACCACGGCCGGAGGGGCGGCCTGGATGGTGGCCCGCAGGGTGACCTTGATTACGACAGGAAGCACGGCTGGGAAGGCGGCTCGGAAGGCGGCTGGCGGACAGTGTGGCGCGCCGATCCGGCCGCGTTCCGGCAGGCCTGCCACGGTTTGGCCGAACGCTGTCGCGCCGTCGCGCAAACGGCTGCACAACTGCGGACCGACATTGCCGCACTTGTGCCTGAGACCGAGCAATTGCACGAGACGGCGCGCACCGCGCGAGACGACGCGGAAGCGGCGAGTCGCGAAGCGGCAGAGCGCGCCACCGAGGTTGCCGAACTCCGCGACCACCGCACCGCCGTATTCGCCGGGCCGCCGTACACGGCGTGGACCACGGCGGCGATCGAAAATGATCTTGCCGCGCGCTTGGCCGAGACGACGAAGGCGCGCGATAGTGCATTGCAGGAACGCGCCACATGCGAGGGCGACCACCGTGCAATCATCGAACGCGAAGATTCGGCGACGCGCGCGCTGGACGACGCACAACGTGCCGCGCACGCCGCGCAACGGGCACTCGACGACTGGATCGACGCGTTCAACCATCGGTCGTCGCTAGTCATGGAGTCTGCCGCACCGAGCGACGCGATCGGCCACAACGCGGATGTCAGCAGCAGCGGCATTTTCACCGACACGCGCGACGCGCAGGACGGCTCGGTAGCAGCGATGGTTCGCTCGCCCTTGGCGGCACCGCTCGGGTCATTCGAACCACTGTCACCGACCGCGCTGAACGCATTGCTCGCCCATGATCCCGACTGGTTCGAGAAGGAACGGCATGCGCTTGAACATCTGGCACGCGACCTCGCCGGTGCACGGTCGGTGCTGGACGATCGGCGCGCTGCGAGCGCGCGATTCGACGCGCTGCCTGAAGTGCTTGCCGCGTTGGTCCGATCGGCGGCCCAGGCTGCGGCGTTGAACCGAGGGCACGACCCGCAGCACGACGCGCAACAACGCGAGCCACAAAGCGTGCAACAAAGCGTGCAACAAAGCGTGCAACGAGACGCGCAAGCAGACGCGCGGCTAGACCCACAGCATGACGGCACAGGCGCCACCTCGATCGAGGACCACGCGTCCAGCGCCGCGCTGCCGTCGCGCCAAGCGGCATTGGATCCGGTGCCAGTCGTCACCGACGACGGCGCGGACACGCCGGACGAGGCGGCGCTGCCTGCTCTTGCCGAGACCCTGTCGGCGCACCGCGCCGCGGCACAAGACCGTTTGACGGAAGCGAAGGTTGCGCTTCGCAGCGACGATGCGCGGCGTACCGCGACCGCCGACCTGCTGCGCGAGATTGCTACGCAGCAGCAGGCAGCGCAGCCGTGGCAAACGCTCGCCGACGTGATCGGCTCCGCCGACGGACGGCGCTTTCGCAATCTCGCGCAGCAGACGACGCTCGACGTCCTGCTGGGCTACGCCAACGCACAATTGCGTCTGCTGACGCAGCGCTACCGTCTGCAACGCATCCCCGACAGCCTCGCCCTGCTGGTCGTCGATCAATACATGGCCGACGAAGTGCGCTCGGTGCACTCGCTGTCCGGCGGGGAATCGTTTCTCGTCTCACTCGCGTTGGCACTCGGCCTGGCTTCGCTCTCGTCGCATCGAGTGCGGGTTGAATCGCTGTTCATCGACGAAGGGTTCGGCACGCTCGACGCCGAGACGCTGGCGGTCGCAATGGACGCACTCGACAGCCTGCAGGCGCAGGGACGAAAGGTCGGCGTGATTTCGCACGTGGCCGAGATGACCGAACGGATCGGGACGCGGATCGAAGTCACACGTCTGGAGGGAGGGCGCAGCCGTGTGCGCGTCGCCAATTGACGTGCAGCATTGGCACCACGCTGGCGAACCCGCTGAGGCGGTCGCGGCAAGCCGGCCGCCAATGTGTCCGTCATCGTGCATTGGACGTGCATGCGAGCGCATGCGGGCGTCTTGGGTGCGGCCGTCTTGCTTGCCGACCTCGTGCACGCGAGCTGCGACCCCCTAGGCAGTGCACCACCTAGGCGTGCCCTGCTTCAGCCTGCTCGCGAGCCAACTGCTTCATTTGGACGCGCGGCTCGCAGAGGTTGAGTGCAGGCCGAGCAACGAGCGGAAGCATCGCGCCCCCTTCGACCGCGCAGCCGTCACAACAGGCGCGGTGTCGGAAAGGGTTGCAGCCACCTCGCTGCTTGCCCGCGACTCACCCGTTGCTTGTTCGCATCACCATTGGCGGCCGCGTGCCGCTAGTTCGATGCTGGCTACCCGCGCCCCGCCCGCATGACGCGGCCGGGGTCCATCACCGGACTTAACGGCCGCCGGTGACGATTTGGGCGATCACGCCCGACGCGATGGCGACCAGCAGGTAGTCGCCGTTCACGCCGACCCAATGATAGCCACGCGGCGGACGGTTCAGGTTGTAGCCGTGCCAGTCATCCACCACATATTGACGGTTCCGATAGTCGTTCGGCAAACGCTCACCACGTCGGAAATTCGGGCCACCCGGGCCAGGACCACGCTCGGCGTGCATCGGCTGGCCTTGCCGGCCCGGACCGTCGTGCATGTCGCCGCGGCCGGGGCCACCAGGGCCACCAGGGCCACCAGGGCCATTACCGCCGCCCTGCCAGCCGGAGCCGCCGCGCGAATTCGGACCATTCGGTCCAGGTGCCTGCGCCGACGCGAGCGACGAGAATGCCAGTCCGGCTGCCATCGTCAGGGCCAACAGAGTCTTTGATTTCATGTTTCCTCCTCTTGTTGCTGTCAGATTGACGCGACTGACATGCTGCAAGACGCGTTCCAAAATGACCGAAGGCAAGATTACAAACGGTAACGGCGTCATCGTCTGCCTGTCACGTGCACTGCCACCGCGATGCGTTCGGCATAGACGCACGCCCCGAAGCAGTCCGGCCTCGGGGCGTCATGCATCGAGCCGTCAGGCCGGAAGCAAGTCCTCGGGCCGGGCCACCACCGCATGTGCACCGAAGTGATGGCGCCACAAGCGCTCGCCCAGCGCCGCCGAGCGGTCGAGGGACGAGCCGACGGTCAGCCACCTGAGCAACGTCGGATGCAAGCCCGCGTCGAACAGCATGAAGCCCGCCGCGAGGCAGCAGGTGTCGGCCTGGATGCCGCATACGAAAACGCGCTCGACGCCCCGGGCGCGAAGATGGTCGATCAGAGAGACGGGCGGGAGGTAGCCATGCTTGATCACGACATGGTCAGCCTCGACCAGGCTCACGTCGTCGGTGCCGGGCCTCCAACCGAGCTGCGCCTCGAACGGCGTGACGCGCTCGTCATGCCGCTCTACGGTCGCCACGGTGTAGATGCGAGGCACGAGCCCGCGAATGCCGGAAAGCACAGCGTCCGGCAACGGAAAACTCGATTGCACGTCGACCACGAGCAGCGCATCACTTGCGGGAAGCCGTACAGCATCCGTCAACTCTCTGCTCCTCAGAATATGCCGACGAAGCGGCACGCACATTCAAGCCCACGCCGGAACCGGGAACCCACGCGATCGGCACGGCCGCCCGGCCTCGCTTGCCAGCCGGGCGGCACTCACGTGCTGCGCAAGACTGGCGTGGCGTCGCGCCGCGCTCAACGCTTGACGAATGCCCTCGGTCCGGTTCTAACGACGTCGGCAGTCGGCGGGCCGGCGCGGCTGAAAACGCAGTCCCCGGATGCGCGAACCAAAGGACCCGTTGTCGGCACAGGGCACAGGGCACAGTCGAAAGATAGGCCGGCACGGCATGCCACGCAAGGCTTCGACGGTTGCGTAAAGCCGTTGCCCTGTCGTATGCCGATGCCCTGTCGTATGCCGTTGCCCTGTCGTATGCCGTTGCCCTGTCGTATGCCGATGCCCTGTCGTATGCCGATGCCTGTGAGCAGGGCCCGGCAGGCGACGGAAATCGGCGATGTCGACGATCCCGAAGATCCCACGAGCCACCGAGATACCCCGTCTCGGTTCGTCTGGACGGTCGGCGTACTGCCTTGCCCCGCTTCGCGAATCCGCGCTCGCATTGGCCTCGGCGAGCCAACAGCGCCAAGCCGCACGCCGCCCGCCTGTGCAGCGATCGTTGATCGGATACGCGGCTGACGAGTTCCCTGGGCGCGGTCCGCCTATCCTCGAATATCGGTAACGACGGCGGATCAGCCGCCTTCGCGCTGGCAGTTCCGTTGACGTCGGGCGCGCCTGAGCTCGGCCTCAAGTCGATTTCGCCGACCAGGGCTGGGACAGATCGATTGCCTTGACGTCAAGCCTTGCGGCGAAGCCAAAGCGACTCGGCGCTTCGATCGGGCATGCGCCCTCCGACCGCCGATGATCGACGAATGGTCCGCAGTCTCATGCAGGGCATTGGGTCAAGTCCGACAGTCATCGTCTCATCGCCCGCGAGGCCCGCCCCGGTGCCGCCGCTGCCACCGCAATTCTCGAGCCGTCTCGCCACCGGTAGCGGCCCACTTTTTGCGCTGATAAATCAAACGGCGCAACAGGAGGAGACATGCACGCAGGAACGCGACGACTCGAGCAGACATGCGAAATTTGGGCGGACCGCCTGAACAGCGACGGGGAAGTCGCGCGGGTCTTGGTTGTTGACGACTTCCGCGACCTTGCGGATGCCGTTGCGGAAGCGTTGACCCGCCCCAATGTGCGCAGCAGATGCGCTTACTCAGGCGAGCAAGCGCTCGGCTTGATCACGCGGTGGCAGCCGCACGTAGTGCTTTTAGACCTGTCGTTGCCCGGTACCGACGGCTTCAAGGTGGCAGAGCAGATCGCTCGTATGCCTGGCGGCGACCGCCCTGTTCTGATCGCCCACACCGGCTTGAACCGTGCGGAAAACATCGAACGGGTGCGGGCACTGGGCTTCAGCGGCTTCTGCTCGAAGCCACTTTCGTTCGGCCCCGTGCTTCGCTTCCTGAACGTTCACTGAGACGGGTCGTCGACGGCATTCGAGGGTGGGAAAACGGCTTCGAACATGACACCGTCACGGACCGATGACAACACCTTCAGGTCGCCGCCGTGCGCCTCGACGATATGTCGGCAAATGAAGAGGCCAAGTCCCAGCCCCTCGCGCCGACCACCCGCTTCCGCCTGCCAGAACGGTTCGAACATACGCACTAGCGCGGATTCGTCGATCAACGGGCCGCCGTTGGTCACCGCGATATGCAGCGCGCCCTCCTCCACTTCGCATCTCACTTTGACAGGCACGTCGGCGGCACCATGGCGAAACGCATTCGAGACGAGATTCGACAGCAGTTGCTGCAGACGCGCCGCATCGCAGACGACCGTTTCGTTGATGGCGATACGAATATCGACCAGCCGATCCGGGTGCGCGGCGGTGATCTCGTCGACAGTCAATTCCAGCAAGCGTCCTAGATCCGCGCAGGGTTTGATCTCCAGGGCAATGCCGCCGCCCAGCCTAGCCCGGGTGAAATCGATGACGTCGTCGATCATGTATGACATGCGCGCGACCGACGCAGTCATCCGCTTGCCAATTTCCGGCACCCGCGTGACGGGCACCGCGTTGGCGGTCAGCACCTCGGCCAATGCGCCAATCGCCGCCAACGGGTTGCGCAAGTCATGAGCGAGGACGCCGAGGAACTGCTCACGAAGCACTGCATCGTCCGCCAGTGTCAGCGCACGTTGCTCGTCGGCACCCTGCTGCTGGTTGTTGTCGAGCTGGACGACAATGAGATCGGCAGCCAACTGCAACATCGCGATCTCCTGTTTCAGATCGCCGACACGTGGCTTCCGGTCCAACGCACAGAGATTGCCAAAATAGCTGCCGTCTGGCCGATAGATCGGGACCGATATGCCACTTCGCAAGCCGTATTCGCTCGTGAGGAACTGGCAGGCCGCGTTCGATTCATCCGCCATGTCCGCGTGAGCCACCACGTCCCCGATCGATTGCGCGGCGAAACACACGGTCTGATGCAACTCGAGGGTATCGCCAACGGCAATGCCCAAGACCACGGAATTATGCGCAACCATCGCTTGCCACCGTGCATCCGCAAGCGACGCGAGGATCACGCTTTCCATGCCAATTGACTGGCTTACGCGCTCCAGGATCATCGGGATCGCACGCAGCCGGTTCAGCAGGTCAATTTCAAGCCGCACAGCCATGTTCCCCGCGAAAGCCGATCAAAACGAGAGGATAGTAGTAACTACATGTTCGCTGTCGATGAACCGCACCGTCCGGTAAAGATGTCTCGAAACGGCTGGGGAGAATTTGGAAAATGCAGCAATGCTTGCGGCGGCAACATGAATGACCACGCGCGACGCGGCGCGTGAGGGCGACCAGTACCTGTTCAGCGAAGACGGCCAATTCGTTCAGATGATCTGGCTTCGGGCAATGGGCATCGAACCCTGCCAGCCTTACTCGATCAACGCCAGGCGACCAGCTAGCTTCAAACATCGGCGTACGCAATGTTCGTCGCGATCGCGGCGGGGAATCACCGGCACGTCGCGGCATGGCCTGGATGGCCGCATCGCGGGATGGCGACGCGCAGTCCCTTCCCAGGGATTGAGGCACACATCGCACGCTGCGACTGCCCGGGCAAGAGCGGCAAGCAGCAAGAAGGCTATTACCCACAAAGCCCCATCAAATCAGGCAATTGCAGACCGACGCGAGACGGTGCGGGACGGGGCGGGGCGGGACAACGCGGCAGAAGCGAATGGCGGAAGGCAGCAGGAGTCGAACCTACCCGGGAACGTCTGACGCCCCCTACTGGGTTTGAAGCCCAGCCGCGCCACCGGGCGCGCATGCCTTCCATTGAAGCAGATGACGAAGGCGTCAGTCGCTACCGCGTGCCTGCCATTGACTGTCGCTGCGCAACAGGTGGCGCTCGCGATGAAAGCGAGTATACCCAAGGCGGTCGAAGAACTCCAAAACCTGGATCGCGCGCTTGCGGCCGAGGCCGGTGGCGTCGCGGAAGGCGGCGGCGCTCACGCCGCCGGCACCGGGCTGCGGCGCCGCGGCGGCGTTACGGCCGTCGTGGCGGCGGTTGTCGTCGCCGGCCGATACCGCGCGACGCGCTGCCATGCCATTGGCTTGACCGGCCGGCCCGTACAGTTTCTCCGTCACGCCATTTGCATCTGCCGACCAGGCGACCGCTGTCGCGTCGATGCGCTCGCCGCCGGGTCCGCCTGCCAATTTGGCGATGAGCGCCGCGAGCCGTTCGATGACCGCTCGGGCATAGAACAGGTCCCGCACGATCTGGAAGACCTCGCCGCGCTGCGCCATCTTGCGCAGCAGCTGTCGGGTGGCTTCTTCGCCGCCGCGCGTCTCGCGGGCAAGGTCGCGGACCCAAGGCGGATTGACGTCGCCGGCGGTCAGGCGGCGCAACAGATCGGCGGCGCTGGCCTCCTCGTCGGCATTGAAGCTGACGCGGTGATCCGGCAGATGCAACCACGGACCGCTGCGCGCCACCACGTCCTGGCCGATCAAGGCATCGACCACGGCGCGCCAGACTGCGGCATCCAGCGTCGGATAGGCGATGCGACGCAGGCGCGACAGCTCGACACCGGGTTCATCGGGCGTGCGTCGATGACAGTCGTCGAGGGCGGCCAACACGCCGTCCCGCAACGCCCGCCAGGCATCCGCCGCGAACAGATGGGCCTGCTCGCTGCCGCGCAACGGCAGGCGTACCGCGTCAGGCGGCAGCGACAGGCGGTCCGGTGCCACACCACTCAGGTGCGCGAGCCGTGCCGCGGAGAGCCCGAGCGGCGCCCGTGCCAGCAGTGCATCGATGCCACCGCCTTCGATCAGCGCATGCAGCGCGTCGAGCCAGGCATGCCGTTCCGGTGTGCGACGCTTGCGCGCGACGCCGAAAGGATCCAGTACCCGGCCGCCACCGATCGTTCGATTGGCCTGCGCATTGCGCATCACGAAGCGGTCGCCCGGCACGGCAAGCACTTCCTGCCCGAACACCAGCTGGACACGGCCGCGGCTGCCCGGCCCCAGCGTTTCCGCGTCGAGCAACACCACTTGCGCCACCGCGTGCATGGTGCCGAGATGCACGTGTACCGGCGTCCAATGCACGAGTGTCGTGTCCGCATCCTGCAGCAGCGCGAGTTCGACGTCGAGACGCGGCGAAGTCGTCGACAGCCGTGGATCGACCAGGGCGTCGCCACGCGCCAGCCAGCGCTTGTCGGCGCCAGCCAGGTTCACCGCGCACCGTTCGCCAGCGTGGCCGAGCTCGGCCGGCCGGTTTTGCACGTGCAGTCCTCGTACACGCGCTTCACGCGGACCGGCGGTGCCCGGGACGATCAGCAGCGTGTCGCCGACCGCGACACGGCCCGCGATCAGCGTGCCGGTGGCCACGGTGCCCAATCCCGCGAGGGTGAAGACACGATCGACCGCCAGCCGGCACAGCGCGTCGTCGCGACGGCGCCCGGTCGCTTGCGCCGCGTCGGCGAGATGCGCCCGCAGCGCTGCCACGCCGGGATCGTCCGGCGCCGTCGCGTTGGTCGCGATGATCGCCGCCGCCTGCATCCGGTAGGTCGGCAGCAGTGCCGCGATGCTGGACTCGACCGCGGCCAGGCGCGCGGCGTCCACGCGGTCCGCCTTGGTGAGCGCTACGACCGCCCGGTCGACGCCGAGCATCTGCAGAATCGCCAGATGTTCCAGCGTCTGCGGCATCGGGCCGTCGTCGGCCGCGACCACCAGCAGCGCGTAGTCGATGCCGGACGCGCCGGCGGTCATCGTATGGATCAACCGCTCGTGCCCCGGTACGTCGATGATGCCGAGCACCTGCCCGTCGGGCAACGGTGTGTAGGCGTAGCCGAGCTCGATCGAAATGCCGCGGGCCTTCTCCTCCTTCAGCCGGTCCGTGTCGACACCGGTCAGCGCGCGCACCAGCGTCGTCTTGCCGTGGTCGATGTGGCCCGCGGTACCGACGATCATCGACGCGACTCCGATTGCGTGGTGGCCTGCAACTGCGCGACGAAAGCCGTTTCGTGCTCGCTTTCGAGACAACGCAGGTCGAGCCACAGCGCGTCATTGGCGATCCGCCCGATGACCGGACGCGGTAGTCCCCGCAGCAGCCGCTCGACGGCTTGCAAGGCCCGCGCGCGCCGCTTGCCGGACGCCGGCGTCACGCACAACGCGTAGCTCGGCAACCGGTCGACCGGCAGTGCTCCGCTGCCGATCTGGCTGTGGCACGGCATCGGCGCCACCGTCAATGCCTCGCCCGGCAACAGCGCATGCAGTGCCGCCGCCACCGGCCCGGCCAGCCGTTCCGCCTGCGCGTGGATTTCCGCTGGCGCGCGGCTCAGCAGACGCAAGGTCGTCAGCCGTTGTGGCAGCAGTTCCGGCGAGCGGTACAGCTTCAGCACCGGCTCGAGCGCGGCCAGCGTCAGCTTGCCGACGCGCAGCGCGCGCTTCAGCGGATGCTTCTTGATCTTGCGGATGAGGTCGCGCCTGCCGACGATCAGGCCGGCCTGCGGCCCGCCGAGCAGTTTGTCGCCGCTGAACGTGACCAGGTCGGCGCCCGCCGCCACGGTCTCCGCGACCGTCGTTTCATGCGGCAGGCCGTAGCGGCTCATGTCGACCAGCGTGCCGCTGCCGAGATCCACGGCAACGGGCACGCCGTGCTGGCGCGCCAGCGGCACCAACTCCTGAACCTCGACCGCGCGGGTGAAGCCGCTGATCGCGTAGTTGCTGCAATGCACCTTCATCAGCAGCGCGGTGCGCTCGCCGATCGCATCGGTGTAATCGGTCGGATGCGTGCGGTTGGTGGTGCCTACTTCGCGCAGCCGCGCGCCGGCCCGCGCCATGATGTCCGGAATGCGGAACGCGCCGCCGATCTCGACCAGTTCGCCGCGCGAGACGACGACTTCGCGCCGATAGGCGAGCGCGCTGAGACTGAGCAGGACCGCGGCCGCGTTGTTGTTGACCACCGTGGCCGCTTCGGCACCGGTCAGCTCGGTGAGGATGCCGTCGATCAGGTCGTCGCGATCGCCGCGTCCGCCGGAGGACAGGTCGAATTCGAGATTGGTCGGCGCGCCCAGCGCCGCGATCACCGACGCCACCGCGGCATCGGGCAGCAGCGCGCGGCCGAGATTGGTGTGAAGCACCGTACCGGTCAGATTGTAGACGGCGCGCAGGCGCGGCTGGTCTTCCCGTTCGATTGCCGCTGCCGCCGTCGCGACGAAGGCGCCATCGTCGCTGACGCCCAGCTCGCGGCCGGCCTGCAGCGCTTCGTTCAAGGCGGCGCGGCGCGCTTCGACACTGCGCCGGAGATGCGTGACGACGCGGGTGCGGCCGTGCAGTTCGATCAACGCGGCGCTCTGCGGCAACGCCAGCAAGCGATCCACCGAGGGCAAGGCGGCGAGGCCGGACCGTGACGGCACCGCATCGGGGGTCGCGGACGGTTGGGAATCGACGGGCGTGCCGTGAACCGGCATCGAATCTGTGGACAAGATAGGAGTTCCGCTGTGCATCGCCGCGGCGGCCCGGGGCGGCAGCGCGCGCCCGAGACTCACCCGTTCGCGACCATGCGCATCCGAGCCGATCCTCGGCATCGAAGATTCAAGCCTAGCAGTTTCGTCGGCGCCCGTCGCGGCCGGCCGGCGACAGCCGAGCGCGCACCCGGTAAGCGCACAAGCCAAGCGCACCACATAAGCGCACGCCCGCAAGCGTACACCCCGGATGCGCGCGCGCGGCCAGGCCGCGCATCACTCGCCCGGCCCGACCAGCTGTCAAGCGTGCGCAAGCGCCAAGGGGTCGGCGGGTCACGTCGGCGGGTCACGTCGGCGGCTTAGCTCGGCGGGTCTCGCCGGTGGTGGCGCTCTAGGTGCCCTGCCGGTCCGACGTACCCGGCGTGGCCTGCCGGCCCTGCGCTTCCTGATCGTCTTCGTCCTGCTCGGCTTGCCACAGGAACGGATGCCCGCTGCTGCGCTTGAACCCGGCCTCGGTCACCATCAGGTCCAGCGGCAGGCTGGCCAGATCGTCGGCGAAGGCTTCGCCGTTCATGTCTTTTTCCAGATAGACGATTTTACGGTAGGTGCCGCAGTGGTCGCAGGTCTCGGCCTTCAACGCGTCCGAAGTGCCCTCGATACCGTGGTAGGCGATGCCCTCGGTCGAATCGCAGTGGCTGCACTTGATCCGCACCATGTGCCACTCGGTGGCGCACAGGCCGCATTGCAGGAAGCGATAGCCCTGATATACCCCGCCGATGCGAACGACGCTGGCGACCGGGAGGCTGCCGCAGCACGGGCAGTGCCCCGGCGTATCGAGATACGGGACCTCGGCGGGCGCCAGACGGCTGGCCAGATCGGTCCACACTACCTGCAGCGCGGCCATCACGAACGGCGCACTGGCGGGGTCGACGCCGCGCGCGCTGCCGCCAGACTGGGCGTTCAGCACGGCGTCGGCCAGCTGTTCCAACGCTTCTCCGTCGAGCCCGCGGACTTGCGCGATCAGCGCCTGCAGCGGCGGGGGCAGTGTGTCCGCCGCCATCAGGTCGAGCAGGCGCGACAGCACGTCGCGCCATAGCGGCGGCCGGGCCCCCATCGCCGGCAGCACCGGCATCGAATGCCGCTGCGCCACGGCGATCGATTCGGCCGACGGCATCGGGGTCTCGAATTCGGCCAGCAACGTCTGCTGCGCGCCGACCAGACGCGCGACGAAGCGAAGGTAATCGCCAATCGTCGAGTTGTCCGCCAGCTGCTGCAACCGTGCGGCGCGCTCGCCAAACACCGTCGCGCGCGCGGGCATGCGCAGACGCGGGACGACAGCGGCGTTCATCGCGGCGATCTGTTCGGGTTCCATCAGGCGCGAAGCCATGTGCTTACTCCTGGCGCGTCCGTGTGAGCGCGCGTCGATTCAATTGCAGCGTGACGGCGTGAACGGCGCGCCGTCGGACCTGCTCGGTGTTAATCGGGGTTTCGCCGTGCATCGAACGTGCCGGCCGTTGATCGCTACATGCAGGCGCTTTCGCACCGGGCGAGGCGTCCGGTATCGCAGCGTAGCGCCCTGTGGACCGGTCGTCACGTCCAGCACTTCCAGTACGCCTGCGCGCTGGTCCGACGGTTCGGCAGCCCGCTCGGCGGCAGCGCCGCCGCTCAGGTCAGGTCCGGTCAAGCGGAGCTGCAGTCGCGGCGTCGCCGCAGCCAGCCTGTGGCGGGCGGCGACGCTCGTGCCGCCCCTTCAGTTGCGGCGTTCCCGGATGTCCTCGACGCTCATCCGGCCCTCGGCCTTGCCGGAGGCGACGTCGCGGAACCACAGCGGATGATGCTTGCGCGCCCAGCCGTAGCTGACCGTGCCGCGCACCATCGCGCCGATCGACCCTTTGACCCACAGCGCGGCGTAGATGTGCACGATGATCCCGACGATCAGCGCGAATGCGCAGAACGCGTGGACCACGGCCGCGAAACGGATCACGGTGATCGGGAAGTAGAAGGAGAAATAGCGGCGCCAGATCACGATGCCGGACAGCAGCAGCCCGATCAGGCACAGCACCATCACGAAGAACAGCAGCTTCTGTCCGGCATTGTACTTGCCGATCTTGGGCAGCCTTTCCTCACGATTGGTCAGCACGTCGCGAAACTGCTTGAGCCACTGAACGTCGTATTTCTCGATCTTGTTGTGATGCCAGAAGCGGATCGCCAGCGAGCCGAACGACAGGAACATCACCACACCGATGAACGGGTGCAGGATGCGCGTCCATTGCCCGCCGCCGAGGATCGCGTACATCCAGGCCATCGACGGGTGGAACATCGCCAGGCCCGACAGCGCGAGCAGCACGAAGGTGATCGCAGTCACCCAGTGATTGCTGCGCTCGTTCGGGCTATAGCGACGGATCATGCGCGGATAACGGGGATGATCGCTCATGGCCGGGTCTCCTCGGTCGGGTTCACACGTGCACGGTCGCTGCGCGCCGCGTCGTCCTCGAGGCGGCGCGCGTCCTCGTCGGCCTCGCGTTCGTCCTCGTCGCTCACCTCGTTCGGACCGACACGGGTGTAGTGGAAGAAGCCCGCCATCGCCGAGAGCACGATGCCGGCAACCGCCAGCGGCTTGCTGACGCCTTTCCACAAGCGCACCAGCGGACTGATGCGCGGGTTGTCCGCCAGCCCGTGATACAGCGACGGCTTGTCCGCGTGGTGCAGCACGTACATCACGTGCGTGCCGCCGACGCCCGCCGGGTCGTACAAGCCGGCATTGTCGAAGCCGCGCGACTTCAGGTCGACCACGCGATCCGCCGCCTGCTCCTTCATGTCCTCCTTGGTGCCGAACATGATCGCGCCGGTCGGACAGGTCTTCACGCAGGCCGGCTCCTGGCCGACCGCGACGCGGTCGGAGCACAGCGTGCACTTGTACGCACGGTTGTCCTTCTTCGAGATCCGCGGGATGTTGAACGGGCAGCCGGTGATGCAATAGCCGCAACCGATGCAGTTCTCCTCGTGGAAATCGACGATGCCGTTGGTGTACTGGATGATCGCCCCAGGCGCCGGACACGCCTTCAGGCAGCCCGGATCCTCGCAATGCATGCAGCCGTCCTTGCGGATCAGCCACTCGAGGTCGCCCTTCGGATTCTCGTACTCGGTGAACCGCATCACCGTCCACGACTGGTCCGACAGGTCGCGCGGATTGTCGTAGACGCCCGTGGTCGTACCGACCTCGTCGCGCAGATCGTTCCACTCCATGCACGCGGTCTGGCACGCCTTGCAGCCGATGCACTTGGTGACGTCGATCAGCTTCGCGACGGTTCCAGTGACCGGCGTACGCGCCGCGGGCGGCTGCGTGGTGGTCGCGGAGAGGCGCTTGATGTCTAGAGATTGCAAAGCCATGTTTCGCTCCTTACGCCTTTTCCACCTTCACCAGGAAGGACTTGAACTCCGGTGTCTGGGAGTTCCCGTCGCCTACCGATGGCGTCAGCGTGTTCGCGATGTAACCCGGCTTGGCAATGCCCTTGAAGCCCCAGTGAATCGGCACGCCGACCGTCTGGACCTTCTTGCCCTCGATCATCAACGGCTTGATGCGCTTGGTAACCAGCGCGACGGCCTCGATGTGGCCGCGCTTGGAACTGACGCGCACGCGGTCGCCAGCCACCACGCCAACTTCCCTGGCCAGGTCCTCGCCGATCTCCACGAACTGCTCCGGCTGGATGATCGCGTTCAGACGCGCATGCTTGGTCCAATAGTGGAAGTGCTCGGTGAGCCGATAGGTCGTGGCCGTGTGCGGGAACTCGGCGGCCGTGCCGAAATCGGCACGGTCGTCGGCGAACACGCGCGCCACCGGCGAACTGGTGACCTGCGCATTGTTCGGATGCAACGGGTTGTGACCGATCGGCGTCTCGAACGGCTCGTAGTGCTCCGGGAAAGGCCCTTCGTTCAGCCCGTCGCGCGAGAAGAAGCGCGCGACCCCTTCCGGATTCATGATGAACGGGCCCATGCCGTTCTCGGGCGGCTCGTCGACCTTGTAGTCCGGCACGTCGAAGCCGCTCCATGCGCTGCCGTTCCAACCGATCAGCTTACGGCGCGCGTCGAACGGACGCCCGTCCGGCGCGGCCGAAGCACGGTTGTACAGGATGCGCCGGTTGACCGGCCAGGCCCACGACCAGTTCAGCGTCTGGCCGAGGCCCGACGGATCGGCGTTGTCGCGCCGCGCCATCTGGTTGCCGGCCTGTGTCCAGGCCCCGCAATAGATCCAGCAGCCGCTCGAGGTCGTGCCATCGTCGCGCAGCAGCGCGAAGCTGGGCAACTGCTCGCCCTTCTTCGCCAGGATCTTGGTCGGATCCTTCGGATCGGTGATGTCGGCGAGCGCGCGGCCGTTGAACTCCTTGGCCAGCTCTTCCGGCAACGGGCTTTCCGGCTCGATGTACGGCCAGTCCAGATTGACGATCGGGTCGGGGTACTTGCCGCCCTCGGCCTGATAGGCCTTGCGCATGCGAAGGAACAGCCCGGACATGATCTCGATGTCGCTGCGCGCTTCGTACGGCGGTTCGGCGCCCTGCCAGTGCCACTGCAGCCAGCGCGACGAGTTCGTCAGCGAGCCCTGCTCCTCGGCGAAGCAGGTGGTCGGCAGACGGAACACCTCGGTCTGGATCTTGGTCGGATCGACATCGTTGTGCTCGCCGAAATTGCGCCAGAATTCGGACGATTCGGTGGCGAGCGGGTCCATCACGACCAGGAACTTCAGCTTGGCCAGCCCGGCACCGACCTTCGCCTTGTTCGGCGCGGCCGCCAGCGGATTGAAGCCCTGCAGGATGTAGCCGTTCATCTTGCCTTGCGCCATCAGTTCGATGGCCTGCAGCAAGTCGTACGACTTGTCGAGCTTCGGCAGGTAGTCGTAGCCCCAGTTGTTCTCCGCGGTCGCCGCCTTGCCCCACCACGACTTCATCATGCTGACGTAGAACGCGCGGTAATTCTTCCAGTAGCTCAGCTGGTTCGGCCGCAACGGCTTCTGCGCACGCTTGTCGATGTAGGCCTCGTAGTCCTGCTCCCCTTCCATCGGCAACGTCATGTAGCCGGGCAGCAGGTTGGACATCAGGCCCAGGTCGGTCAGGCCCTGGATGTTCGAGTGGCCGCGCAGCGCGTTCATGCCGCCACCGGCGATGCCGATGTTGCCCAGCAGCAGCTGGACCATCGCGCCGGTGCGGATGATCTGCGAGCCGATCGAATGGTGCGTCCAGCCCAGCGCGTACAGGATCGTGCCGGCACGATCCGGCGACGCGGTCGAGGCGAGCATCTCGCACACCGTCAGGAATTTCTCCTTCGGCGTGCCGCAAGCCTTTTCCACCATCTCCGGCGTATAGCGCGCGTAGTGGGCCTTCATCAGGTTGTAGACGCAGCGCGGATGCTGCAGCGTCATGTCGACCTTCACGTAGCCGTCGTCGCCGCGCTCGTAGTCCCAGCTCGACTTGTCCGCGTACGCGCGCTTCTCAGCGTCGTAGCCGCTGTAGAGACCATCCTCGAACGCGAAGTCCTCGCGCACGATGAACGGCATGTCCGTGTAGTTACGGACGTACTCATGCTGGATCTTGTCGTTGGTCAGCAGGTAGTTGATCACCCCGCCGAGGAACACGATGTCCGAGCCGGTTCGGATGGGCGCGTAATAATCCGCGACCGATGCCGTCCGCGTAAAGCGCGGGTCCACCACGAGCAAGCGCGCCTTGTTGTGCGCCTTGGCTTCCGTGACCCACTTGAAACCGCAAGGGTGTGCTTCTGCGGCATTGCCGCCCATCACCAGGATTACGTCCGCGTTCTTGATGTCGACCCAATGGTTCGTCATCGCGCCACGGCCAAACGTCGGGGCAAGACCTGCCACCGTCGGGCCGTGTCAGACACGTGCCTGGTTATCGAATGCGAGCATCCCGGTGCTACGGACGACCTTGTGGGTCAGGTAGCCGGTTTCGTTGCTGGCGGCCGACGCGGCAAGCATGCCGGTCGTCAGCCATCGATTGACCTTCTGGCCCTTGTCGTTGTTCTCGACGAAGTTGGCGTCCCGGTCCGTCTTCATCAACTTCGCGATGCGATCAAGCGCGTCGTCCCAGCTGATGCGCTGCCATTCGGTCGAGCCTGGCGCGCGGTATTCGGGGAATTTCAGGCGCGACTCGCTGTGGACGAAGTCCAGCAGGCTCGCGCCCTTCGGGCAGAGCGTGCCGCGATTGACCGGATGGTCGGGATCGCCTTCGATATGGATGATGCTGCGCTTCGCATTCTTGGCGCCGTCACCGAGGCTGTACATCAGGATGCCGCAGGCGACAGAGCAATACGTGCAGGTATTGCGCGTTTCAACAGTGCGCGACAGTTTGTATTGACGCACCTCGGCCAAAGCGGTGGCGGGCGAGAAGCCCATCAACGCAAGGCTCGACCCCGCAAGCGAGGTAGCGGTGACCTTCAGAAACTGGCGCCGGGAGAGTTGCAACATGTGGGGCTCCGGCTTTTTTAAAAACACGCGAAGTATAGGCCGTTCGGTCGCTTCGCGCCCGCCCGAGAGCAGGCTTACGAGACAAGAAAATGTCGTGCCAGCAATGACTTAGGTTTTTCCCGACCGGGCGGACGGCCACTGCGGCTATCCGCCGCATCGCACCGGCGCCACGGCTCGCGACGCCGGCGGCGCGATGCTTGCGCAGTGTAAGATTTTGCTTCCGCCGGTGTCCGGTCGTCGTATCCTTGATATCCCTGCCCTGTTGCAGGCTGCCGACACCGCACGCACGGGACTTCGAACGCACGGGACTTCGACCGATCCACCGCCTGGACAACTTCGATGATGACTGCACTGAGATTGGCGATCGGCTGGCTGGCGGTCCTCGCCGTGAAGACCTTGGGCCCGGCGTTCGGGCTGACGCCCTCCCCGTTAGTCTCGGCACTTTGCCTGGCATTGTTGCTGGCCGTGATCGTCTGGACCGCCTTCGGTGTGGTCCACGAGGCGGAAGCCCTGGCCGAATTGCTCGGCGACCTGCTGGGCACGCTGGTGCTGACCTTGTCCGTCGTGATCATCGAGGTGGCACTGGTGGCGGCGGTGATGCTCGGCGCGGAGGGCGCGCCGACGCTCGGCCGCGACACCATGTTCGCGGTGCAGATGATCGTGCTGAACGGCGTCGTCGGCCTGAAGCTGCTGATCGGTGGCTTCCGCTACCGCGAGCAGACGTACAACCTGCAGGGCGCCACCGCCTACCTGACGGTGCTGATCCCACTCACCGTGTTTCCGCTGGTGCTGCCGAACTTCACCCGTTCGACCGCTGACGGGACGATGACGGTCACGCAGGCCGCTGCGTTCTCGCTGATGACGATCGTCCTGTATGGGGTATTCCTGATCCTGCAGACGGGTCGGCACCGCGATCACTTCCAGCAGCCGGCCGGCGGCCAGGGTCAGGACCTGCCGCCATCGGCGGCAGCAGCCGCCATCGAAGCCGACCACCCGAGTCACGACGCCGCCGCGACGCCGCGGCGGCCGCATCTGCCGCTGGACAGCGGCAGCGACAGCGGCAACGGCAACGGCGGCGGCGGCGGCGGCGGCAGGCGCAGCCGGATCGTCGTACATTGCGTGCGGCTGCTGGCAAGCATTCTGGTGATCGTGCTGCTCGCCAAGGGCATGGCGCAACTGCTCGACCAGGTCATCGTCGCGCTGGACGCACCGGCAGCGCTGGGGGGCGTGCTGATCGCGGCGATCGTATTTACCCCCGAGGCCATCACCGCGTTGCGCGCGGCGAACAACAACGAACTGCAGCGCGCGATCAATCTGTGCCTCGGCGCGGCGACGTCGACGGTCGGGCTGACGGTGCCCGCCGTGCTTGGTATCGGTCTGCTGACTGGACAGCCCGCCATCCTCGGCCTGCCGCCGACCGAGATGGTGCTGCTCGCGGTGACACTGCTGATGAGTGCCCTGACCTTCTCCGGAAGTCGCACGACGATGCTCGGTGGCGCAACGCATCTGGTCGTTTTCTTCGCCTACTTGGTGCTGATCTTCAGCCCGTGAGGCATTGCGTCGATGCGAGCGCGGCGATGTCGTGCGTCACGCCGTGGCGCTACCGTTCACGCTGCACCGCCGCGCGCAAGCCGCCTCACCGCGCGAGCCGGTCGGGCGGCCGATCGCCGCATAGCACGGGCCGGGCTGTTGCAAGCAGCGGTGGAATCGGCAGCCGCTTCCGCCCTCACGCGGCAGCGAGCGCGAGCGCACGGCGCATGCAACGAGGTTCAGGCAAGGATTGGGGGATCACGGGGATTAAGGTGGGCCTGGTGACAGGCGCAGCGCCCGTGGCGAACACCACGGTTTGGCTTCGTGAGCTACGTTGGCTACCGCGAGCCCGCCGGATGACGCATGATGCATGACACATGACGCATGCGGTCGACGGGGACAACCGTCGGGCGCGGACTGAGCGACGCTCCGAGGCGAACCGACCACGCGCGACGCGGTCGGCAGGCGGACACGCGTGTGAAAGCCCGCGCGTTGGATTATGGTGGGCCGTGTTGGACTTGAACCAACGACCAAAGGATTATGCCTACCACTTCGGCTTTCGCCGCCCGTTTCCGGTTCGTGGCCTGGACTCTGTCTTGCCTTTCGGCCTTCCCGTCGAGTCTCTACACGTTCTCCCGCAAGGGAGCTTCGCTCGGCGTTGGCATGGCGCGATGCGCGTTAGCGTTCACCGAATTTGAGAAGTTCTACGTCAAGGCAGAGCGAACTTACCTTGCGCAACCCGATCGGCGTCGTCCGTGCGCAATCGACACAACTGGATGCGTTTAGGCAGACACCGCTTAAGTCCTCTGCTCTAACCAACTGAGCTAACGGCCCATAGCCGGCAATTATCGCATGCGCCGGGCAATCGGGACAAGACTAGTCGGTGCATGTGCTCGGAAGCTTGTCCCCATGAATGCCAGTCGGAGCCTACTTTTCCAATGCAGAAATCGGCCATGTCGAGTCATCGTTTTTGTGACGCTATGCCCCGCGCTATGCCCCATTCCGGACCATCCAGCCGCACGGAGCGGCGCAATCCGTACTGCGTAGCAAATCCGCGCGGAGAGATCGCAGGCGCCATAACCGCGGTGCCGGCGCGACGGACCCGTCGTCAGCCCGCGCAGCATGGCCTCGCGGCAGGCATGGCGATGACGGCGAGAAGGGACGCCGACCTGCCACGCTCACAGGCGTTCAGCGACGAAGTCGGGATCGCCTGCATGGGCGTCCGGCCACGTGCTGGCGTGCGCGCACGGGCAGCCGCCCCGTCCCTCCGTCGGTTGTCAGTCTGATGCGCAAGAACACTACGCCTGACGCGCGTTCGGGCAAGACGCCGCCGCTCGGCGGCGCGGCCGACCGGCGGCCGCCTCGGCGTGTCAAACATTGGCGGCGCCATGCGATGCTGGGGCTGGGGCTGGCCGGTGTCGGCGCGGCAGCGTTGTTTGCAATCCGCACCGGCGTGGCTGGTTTCGACGGTTGGGGGCTGAGCAGCCGTCCCTACCGCGGTCCGGTCACCGATCACTTCGACGGCCAACGCTTCCATTCAGTGCCGCCCACGCCGCGCACCTCGTTCTTCGACGTTCTCCGCTGGCAACGCGGGCGGCCGGCCGACGACTGGCGCGAGGAAGCGGCTGATCCGACCGGCGCGCAGCCGGCGCGACGCGTCGACGGCGCGGCGCTGACCGTGACGCTCGTCAATCATGCGACGCTGCTGATCCAGCATCGCGGTCTCAATATCCTGACCGATCCGATCTATTCGGCGCATGCGGGCCCGTTCGGCCGTTTCGGGCCACGCCGCTACACGCCGCCGGGCATCGCCTTCGATGCGCTGCCGCCGATCGATGCGATCCTGATCAGCCACAATCACTACGATCACCTCGACGCTGGCACGCTGTCCGATCTCGCGCGACGTTTCCCGTCGGCACGCGTGTTCACTGGTCTTGGCAACGGTCACCAACTCCGGCATGCCGGTTTTCGGGATATGGTCGAGCTCGATTGGTGGCAGGCCGCGCCGCTGTCGGCGGGCGTCGCGGTACAGGCAGTGCCTGCGCGGCACTGGTCCGAACGCATGCCATGGAATGTCAATGCGACGCTGGTCGCCGGCTTTGTACTGACTTCGCCCGACGGATCGGTCTACTTCGCCGGCGATACCGCGGCGGGCGGCCATTTTGCCGAGATCGCGGCTCGCCTCGGGCCGATCCGGTTCGCCGCCTTGCCGATTGGCGCGTACGCGCCACGCTGGTTCATGCAACGCAGCCACATGTCGCCGGCGGAAGCGGTTCAGGCCGCGCTTGCGCTCGATGCCCGCCAGTCGATGGCGATCCATTTCGGCACGTTCCGGCTATCGGACGAGGCCCAGCATGCGCCCGAAGCCGCGCTGGCCGATGCGCTGCGCCGCACCGGCTTCGACGCCGAACGCTTCGTCGCGTTGCGCCCGGGGGGACGCCTCGCGGTGCCGCCGCTGCCGTCGTGAACCCGGCGCGCCAATGAAAAAAGGCGAGGCCCTGGGGCCTCGCCTTTTCATCGGTCAGCCGCGTTGTGGGCGGCTGACGATGCATCAATTGCCTTCGAGGAAGCTCTTCAGCTTGTCCGACCGGCTCGGGTGACGCAGCTTGCGCAGCGCCTTCGCCTCGATCTGACGGATGCGCTCGCGGGTGACGTCGAACTGCTTGCCGACCTCTTCCAGCGTGTGGTCCGTGTTCATCTCGATGCCAAAGCGCATCCGCAGCACCTTCGCTTCGCGCGGCGTGAGCGAATCGAGCACGTCCTTCACCACGTCGCGCATGCTGCCATGCAGGGCGGCTTCGGCCGGTGCCACGGTGTTGCTGTCCTCGATGAAGTCGCCCAGATGCGAGTCGTCGTCGTCACCGATCGGCGTCTCCATCGAGATCGGCTCCTTCGCGATCTTCATGATCTTCCGGATCTTGTCCTCCGGCATTTCCATCTTCTCGGCCAGCGTCGCCGGATCGGGTTCCAGCCCCGTTTCCTGCAGGATCTGGCGCGAGATCCGGTTCATCTTGTTGATCGTTTCGATCATGTGGACCGGAATCCGGATGGTCCGTGCCTGGTCGGCGATCGAACGCGTAATCGCCTGCCGGATCCACCACGTCGCATACGTCGAGAACTTGTAGCCGCGACGATATTCGAACTTGTCCACCGCCTTCATCAGGCCGATGTTGCCTTCCTGGATCAGATCCAGGAATTGCAGGCCGCGATTCGTGTACTTCTTCGCGATCGAGATCACCAGACGCAGGTTGGCCTCGGTCATCTCACGCTTGGCCTGGCGCGCCTTTAGTTCGCCTGCCGCCATCTGGCGGTTGGTTTCCTTCAGGTCCTGCAGCGGCAGCACGACCCGCGCCTGCAGATCGATCAGCTTCTGCTGCTGCTCGCGAATCGCCGGCACATTGCGCTCGAGCACGGCGCTGTACGAATGGCCCTCGGCAATGATGCGCGGCGCCCAGTCCAGGTCGGTCTCGCTGCCCGGCAGGCGCGTGATGAACTCGGTGCGCGGCATGCCGCACTTGTCGACCACGATGCCAAGGATTTGACGCTCGACCGAACGCACTTCCTCGACCTGCGCGCGCAGCGTGTCGCACAACCGCTCGACGGTCTTCGCGGTGAAGCGGATCGTCATCAATTCGGACTGGATCGCTTCCTGCGCTTCGAGATAAGGACGCGACTTGTAGCCTTCCTTCTCGTAGGCATCGCGCATCTTCTCGAACAGGTCGCTGATGCGCGCGAACTTTTCGAGCGACGCGGTGCGCAGCTTTTCCATCTGCGCGGCCGACGCCGAGGCCGACGCGGCACGGCCGCCGTCGTCCTCTTCCTCGCCGTCGCCTTCCTCGTCCGAGTCTTCGTCGGCCGCTGCCTCGTCGTCCTCGTCGTCGGCGGCCACGGCCACCTCTTCCTCGACGATTTCCTCGCCGGTCGTCTCGTCGAGCAGACCGTCGACGAGTTCGTCGATGCGCGACTCGTCATTCGCGACGCGTTCGGCCAGGCCAAGGATGTCGGCAATGGTCGTCGGGCAGGCCGAGATCGCCTGCACCATGTGCTTCAGGCCGTCCTCGATCCGCTTCGCGATCTCGATTTCGCCTTCGCGGGTCAGCAGTTCGACCGTGCCCATCTCGCGCATGTACATGCGCACCGGGTCGGTCGTACGGCCGAATTCGGAGTCGACGGTAGAGAGCGCGACTTCCGCTTCTTCCTCGACTTCGTCGTCGCTGGCGGCGTTCGGCGCATTGTCGTTGAGCAGCAGCGTCTCGGCATCCGGCGCCTGCTCGTAGACCGACACGCCCATGTCGCTGAACGTGCCGATGATGTTCTCGATCGCCTCGGCCTCGACGATGTCGTCGGGGAGGTGGTCGTTGATTTCGGCGTAGGTCAGGAAGCCGCGCTCCTTGCCCAGCTTGATCAGCGCGCGCAGCTTCTGGCGCCGTTCCTCGAGCTCCTCGGCCGTGCCCGGCTGGTGCGAAGCGAACGCGTCCTTGAGCAGCGCCTTTTCCTTGGCCCGGCGGTCGCGCGCCTTCTGCTTTTCGACCTTGCCGGTGCTGGCGCTTTCCGGAGCCGGTGTGGTCTCTTCGTCGTGGGAAACTTCGTTCAACGGTTTCTTCATGGAGTTCGCCATAGCGGCCTCGTTGCCGTCGCATGTCGCGACGTGAAAGTCGGCCGGATGTTCCGTAATGCAATACGCCGTCCGTACCGCGCTGCCTGTCCGACAAGGCTGCGACCCGGGCCTGCTGCCCTGTCGTGCCCGCTCACCGGCATGCATGCCGGGTACTATTGGCCGTCGCTCGCGGCCATCGGGGGGCCGATTCCGAGGTGTCCCGTCGCGCCATGCCCACTCGCATGCCGCCTCCACCCGTCTTGCGCGTCGCTCCACTGGAGCCGATCATGGCGTCATCCCGGCCCTGTCGCCGGCGCCTTGTGCGCTTGGGTAGAGACACTCGTTCACGGAAACCCTCGATTATAGCACGCCATCAGCCTTTTTCCGGGCTAATTGCTTGTTTCGATGCGGCTATCTCGTCGGCAGGGAAGCAGATAGGGGTCGAATCCGCGATCACAAGAGGGGAAGGACGCACTGCCTGTGCCGAAGCGCAGCGGGATGCACACGGCCATTGCGCAGCCCCCAGCCGCAGTAGCATCGCGCCCCGCAACCCGGGCAGCGGCGCGGCAAGCGCGCCGGGCGCTCGGGGCACAAACCGGGGCCAGCACCCAGACAAGCAATCAGTGTTCAGTGCTCGAACACGGAACGCGAGACCCGGCTTTCGGCACGATGCCGGATCGCGCATGTGAGCGGAACGCGCGCACCGGCGACACCGCGTTCCAGCAGGCGGCCGTCGCCTGGGAAGCGCCCTTGCCGGGCATGCGCCCGCCCTTCGATCGCCGGCCATGTGCACGACAACCGTGACGAATCATGGCATTTGAGGGTGTCGCCGGCGCCCGACACCGTGAATCCGAGCCGCACTGCCGCCGGGGCCGCGATCGATGTAAGCCGCGATTTAAGCCCTGATGCAAGCCCTGATGCAAGCCCTGATGCAAGCCCTGATGCAAGCCCTGATGCAAGCCCTGAGGGTAAGCTCCGATGCAGCCCCGAGGCAAGCCAGCAGGGAGTCACCGGCCAGCCCTCCCTTCAGGCTTCGGTTGACGACACCGGCGCCAGGCCGCGCTTGAGTTCGATCGCCAGGCGCGAGAGCGCCGCGAACTCGGCCGTCTCGTCGGCGCTGAGCGCGCCCTGGCGGCTCAGGCGGCTGAGCCGTTCGCAGCAGGCGTCATACCGCATGCGGGCCAGCGCCCCGTGTACTTCCGCTTCCGCCGATTGCTCCAGCTCGCGATGGCGAGCGGCCTGCGCGGCGTCGCTCGGATCGTAGAGCAACAGGTCCCGCGCATTTTCGTCGTAGCTGAGGATCTCGTCGAAGGCATCGACGAAGGTTTCCGCATAGGCGCTGCGGCGCAACGCATCGGCGAGATGCCGGAACTCGGCGTCGTCGCCGAGCGCCCGTGCCTGCTCGATGACCTCGGCGAACAGCGCGTGGTGGCGCGCGCAGAGCGCCAATGTATCGGTGGCGTCCGCATCCAGTGCCGCCGCGACCCGCGGGAACATCAGCAGGTTGCGCAGCGCCCGCTGCTCGGTGCCCACCACGCGCCGACGCTCGGCGAACGGCGCGGCCGCGACCCGGCGCGGGGCGGCGCTGGCGGCATGCAGCTCCACCTCGCAGAGTTCGGCCACTTCACCGACCGACAGCCCCAACCGATCGGCCAGCGCGTGCAGGATCTGCACGCGCAATGCGTTCTTCGGCAACGCGCGCAGCAACGGTTTTGCGTCGAACAGCGCCTTGGCGCGTCCTTCGGGACGGTCCAGCGCCTTGCCGGCAACCGCTTCGCTCAGCAGGAAGTCGGAAAGCGGCGTGGCCCGCGCGATCTCCCCGGCGAAGGCCTCGCGGCCGAACTCGCGCACGAAGCTGTCCGGATCGTGCTCGGCCGGCAGGAACAGGAAGGCGATCTCGCGCTGATCGGCTGCATGTGGCAACGCGGCCTCGAGCGCGCGGCGCGCGGCGCGGCGGCCGGCCTTGTCGCCATCGAAGCTGAACACGATGCGATCGGTCTGGCGCACCAGCTTCTGCACGTGCACCGGCGTGCAGGCGGTGCCGAGCGTGGCAACCGCATTCGGAAAACCCAGCTGCGCCAGCGCGACGACGTCCATATAGCCTTCGACGACCAGCACGAAACCCTGTTCGCGGATCGCCTGGCGCGCCTCGAACAGCCCGTAGAGTTCGCTGCCCTTGCTGAACAGCGGCGTTTCCGGGGAATTCAGGTATTTCGGTTCGCCGCTGCCCAGCACCCGCCCACCGAAGGCGATGACCTTGCCGCGGCTGTTGCGGATCGGGAACATGATCCGATCGCGAAAGCGGTCATAGCGCCGCCCCTCGCCGTCCGGCCCGGATTTCTTCTCGCTGACCAGCACCAGTCCGGCGTCGACCAGCGCCGCGCTGTCGTAATCCACGCCCGCGGATGCGAGATTCTGCCAGCCGTCGGGCGCATAGCCGAGGCCGAAGCGCGCCGCGATCTCGCCGCTCAGCCCACGCCCTTTCAGATACTCGATCGCGACCGGCGCGCCGCGCAGTGCCCGACGATAGTAATCGCAGGCCAGTTGCATCACTTCCACCAACGGCGCCGCTTGCCGCGCGCTGGCCGCCGGCACCGCCGCCTCGACGTGCGAGCCATCGCCGTCCGGAGAAGCCGGCCCATCGCCGCCATGGCTCGCACCGGCGCGTGGCGGCGCGCCACGCCCGCCCGGCCGGTTCGACTCCTGCGGCACGGTCAGGCCCTGGCTGTGCGCGAGGTCGGCGACCGCTTCCGGGAAACTCAGTCCCAGATGCTCCATCAGGAAGCTGATCGCGCTGCCATGCGCACCGCAGCCAAAGCAATGGTAGAACTGCTTGGTCGCGCTGACCGTGAACGACGGGCTCTTTTCGTTATGGAACGGGCACAGGCCGCTGTAGTTCGCACCGGCCTTCTTCAGTTTGACGTGCCGGCCGACCACCTCGACGATGTCGACGCGGTTCAGCAGGTCCTGGAGGAAGGCGTTCGGAATCATGCGCGGCCTCCGCAAGGCAGCCGCGGCCATGCCCGGCGCGCCGAACGCGGCGCCGGCATCGCGTGCCCCTGGACGACCTTCATCGGCTCACTGCCCGGCAAGCGCCGCCTTGACCTGCGCCGAGACCGCCGACATGTCCGCCTTGCCCGCCAGGCGGGGCTTGAGGAGCGCCATCACGCGGCCCATGTCCTGCGGCCCCGACGCTCCGGTCTCGGCCACGGCAGCGGAGACCTGCGCGGCGACCTCGGCGGCGTCGAGCTGGGCAGGCATATAGGCAGCGAGCACGGCCTGCTCGGCTTCCTCGCGCTCGGCCAGGTCCTCGCGGCCCGCGTTGCGGTATTGCTCGATCGCATCCCGTCGCTGCTTGATCAGTTTCTCGACCACCTGCGTGACCTGCGCGTCGTCCAGCGCGATCTGCTCGTCGACCTCGCGCTGCTTGATCGCCGCCAGCAGGAGTCGGATGGTGCCGAGGCGCGCCGTGTCGCGTGCGCGCATGGCGGCCTTCATGTCATCGGAGATACGTTCTTTCTGGCTCATCGTGGCGTCGGCATGTGAAGCGCGCGCGCTCGTCATGCGGCGCGCGGCGGCCGCGGCGGGTTCGTCGCGGCGGATGCGCCGACTATAGCATGGGCTTCCCCGGCACCGCCGGCCGCCTCAGGCGGCGCGCGTCTGCTCGGCCGCGGCGCGCGCGGCGGCCACGCCGGACGCCCACGCCCACTGGAAGTTGTAGCCGCCAAGCCAGCCCGTCACATCGACCGCCTCGCCGACGAAGTACAGGCCCGGCACGGCGCGCGCCGCCAGCGTGGACGACGACAGGTCGCGCGTGTCGACGCCGCCACGGGTCACTTCGGCCTTGCGCCAGCCTTCGGTGCCGGCAGGCAGCACCTGCCATGCATTGACCGCGGCGCCGAGCGCGCGCAGCGCGCGGTCCGGCAGGTCGGCCAGCCGCGCGTCGCCAGTCACGCCGGCGCGCGACAGGGCAGTCGCCACCAGGCGGGCCGGCATTGCGTCGGCGAGCATGGTCGCGACGCTGCGACGGGCGCCATGCTTTTCGCCGATCAGCCATGCCGCCAGATCGCGTCCGGGGGCGAGGTCGATGACGATCGGTTCACCGCTGCGCCAGTAGCTGGAGATTTGCAGGATCGCGGGACCCGACAGCCCCCGATGCGTGAACAGCAGATCCTCGACGAAGCGGCCGGCGCTGGCGCCGGCACCGGTGCTCACGCCTGCTTCGACGGACAGGCCGGCCAACGCCGCGTAGGCATCCCACTGCGCGGTGAAGGTCAGCGGAACCAGCGCCGGCGTCGGCGACACGACGCGCAGACCGAAGCGTTCCGCAAGCCGATAGGCGAAGTCGCTGGCGCCGATCTTCGGGATCGACAGGCCTCCCGTGGCAATTACCAGCGCTGGCGCGGCCAGCGGACCGGCATCGGTGTGCAGCAGGAACGAGCCGTCGGACTCGCGCTGATAGTCGCGCACTTCGACCGGATGGCGGATCGCGACCTGACCGGCGGCGCACTCGCGGCGCAGCACCTCGATGACCTGTTCGCTGGAGTCGTCGCAGAACAATTGCCCGCGATGCTTCTCATGCCAGCGCACACCATGCCGATTCAGCAGCGCGATGAAGTCGGCCGGCGTGTAGCGCGCCAGCGCGGAGCGACAGAAGCGGGGATTGTCCGACAGGAAGGCCGCAGGTCCGGCATCGCGGTTGGTGAAGTTGCAGCGTCCGCCGCCCGAGATGCGGATCTTTTCGGCGATCCGCTTCGCATGGTCGAGGACCACGACGCGCCGGCCAAGCTGTCCAGCAACCGCGGCACACATCAAACCCGCGGCGCCGGCGCCGAGCACCGCAATATCGAATTTTTCCATCCGGCATTGTAACGGCTGGCGCATCTGGCGGCGCATCTGGCGGCGCATCTGGCGGCGCATCTGGCGGCGCATCTGGCGGCGCATCTCGAGGCGCATCTCGAGGCGCATCTGGAGGCGCATCTGGAGGCGCAGCCAAATGCACATCGGAGGCATCGGAGGCATCGGCGCGGTCGTCGGCTGCCACTGCCCGGCGCGGGAGGGAGCCGGGCAAACGCGGTATACTCGCGCGGCCAGTTTGGTCCCGCTTTGCCGTGCTTCGGCGCCGCTTCGGTCGTCGTCTTCGCTGGCTTCGCCCGACGCAACGCGCGCCCTGGCGTTGCTCGATACCGAGAGGCGAGGCAGCGAGCGCCCGATGACGCCATCGCTCGTGCCGCTGCGACCCTGCCCTTCGCCACACTCCCCATCCGTTTCCGGCACCAACCCATGCTCGTTCTCGGCATCGAAAGTTCCTGCGACGAAACCGGCCTCGCGCTCTACGAGACCGGTCACGGCTTGCGTGCTCATGCGCTGCATTCGCAGATCGCCATGCACCGCGAGTACGGCGGCGTGGTGCCGGAACTGGCGTCGCGCGATCATATCCGCCGCGCCTTGCCCCTGCTGGAAACCGTGTTGGCGGAAGCGGGCGTCGGGCGGCAAGCGATCGATGCAATCGCGTACACGGCCGGCCCGGGTCTTGCCGGCGCGCTGCTGGTGGGCGCGAGCGTGGCGAATGGGCTGGCCTTTGCGCTCGACCGCCCGGTCGTGCCGATTCATCACCTCGAGGGTCATCTGCTCTCGCCCCTCCTTGCAGACCCGCCGCCGGCTTTCCCGTTCGTTGCCCTGCTGGTATCCGGCGGTCACACGCAACTGATGCGCGTCGACGACGTCGGCGAATACACGATACTCGGCGAAACGCTGGACGACGCGGCGGGCGAGGCCTTCGACAAGACGGCCAAGCTGCTCGGCCTTGGTTACCCCGGTGGTCCGGCGGTGTCGGCGCTTGCGGCACAGGGGCGGCCGGGCGCGGTAACGCTGCCGCGGCCGATGCGTCATTCCGGCGATCTGGATTTCAGCTTCAGCGGTCTGAAGACAGCCGTCCTGACGCAGGTGCGGGCGGCTGAACGCGACGGACGGCTCGACGACGCGTGCCGCGCCGACATCGCACGCGGCTTCGTCGACGCGGTCGTCGACGTGCTGGCCGAGAAGTCGCTCTCGGCGTTGCGGGCGAACGGGCTTGGCCGTCTGGTCGTCGCCGGCGGTGTCGGCGCCAACCAGCAGTTGCGCGAGCGGCTGAACGCGCTGGCTGCCAAGCGACGCTTCACCGTCCACTACCCCGATCTGGCCCTCTGCACGGACAACGGGGCGATGATTGCGCTGGCCGGCGCCTTGCGGCTCGCGCGTTGGCCCGAACAGGCGACCCGCGACTATCGCTACGGCGTCAGCCCGCGCTGGGAACTGGGCAAGCCGCAGCCGCGTCGCGCCGCCTGAAACGGGCGCACCATGCGGCTCGAATCGCCGTCCCTACAAACAAAACGCCGCCGACGAAGAAGCCTTCGCCGGCGGCGTTTTCATTTCGGCTGCCGCGGCCGGGCCGCCGCGCTAGCAGCGCGAACCGGTCTCAGCGCAGCGCAATGCGCTTGTCGTGCTCGATCAACGCATAGGCGCTGTGATTGTGGATCGACTCGAAGTTCTCGGCTTCGAGCACATAGGCTGCAACCGCCGGCTCGGTGTTCAGGCGGACAGCGATGTCGCGCACCAGATCCTCGACGAACTTCGGGTTCTCGTAGGCGCGCTCGGTGACGAACTTCTCATCCGGACGCTTGAGCAGGCCCCACAATTCGCAGGACGCCGCTTCCTCGGCGATGCGCACTAGCGCATCGATCGAGATTTCGCCCGACAGTTCCGCGTCGATCGTGACGTGGGACCGCTGGTTGTGTGCGCCGTATTGCGAAATTTCCTTCGAGCACGGGCACAGGCTCGTCACCGGTACCAGCACCTTCAGGCGCAGACCGGCCGGCTGCCCCGCGCGTGCATGGGCGACCAGCGTGACCTGGTAGTCCAGCAGGCTGCGCACGCCGGACACGGGCGCCACCTTGGAGATGAAATACGGGAAGGTGACGGCGATCCGGCCCGACTCGGACTCCAGACGCAACAACATCTCCTGCGCCATCGCGCCGAACGACGCGGCATCGAAAGGCTGCGCATGGTCTTCCAGCAGCGCGACGAAGCGCGACATGTGCGTGCCCTTCTGCTCCGGCGGCAGATGCACGTCTAGGTCGAAGGTGCCGACGCTCGGTTGCACGCCGCCGTCGGCCGTGCGCACGCTGATCGGGTGGCGCACGCCACGCACGCCAACGCGCTGAATCGGGATCTGGCGCGTATCGACGCTGCTCTGCACGTCCGGCATCGCGAAGCCAGGGATCATTTGGTTCATGACGTTATTCACCGGCTATCCGGTTGTTTCGGCCGCATCTTGTCGACCGGAGTGAAAAACGAGGCGCGGCGGACGGCGCACCGAACGAAGCCGCCGAGCTTGTCGATTCCGCGGCGCGGCGGCCCACGAGGGCACGGCAGTCTGTCGAAAACCGGACACGTCCAGAGGCGTCGGCATGACGCCGCGACCCGGCTGCGGCCCTAGTCCGTTCCCACGCCGAAAGGCACCGCCACGATCGGTCTCATCGACCCGCTTCATCAACCCGCCTCATCAGCCCGCTTCACCGACCCGCCGCGCCATGCCTGACCATACGGCATGCACGCGGGCGATCGAACGGCCGCCATGCTCAGGCGACCAGCTTGCTTGCCTTCGCGGCCTCGGCCGACTGCTCGGGGAAACGCGTCCGGATCGATGCGGCGATGCCGGCGGCGTCGAGACCGCAAGACGCCAGCAGCTTCGCCGGATCGCCATGATCGATGAAGCGATCGGGGAGGCCCAATTGTAGTACGGGCGGATTAACCCCACGCTGCAACAGGGCTTCGACGCACGCGGAGCCCGCGCCGCCCATGATCGCGCCTTCCTCGACGGTGACGAATGCATCGTGCGTTGCAGCCAGCGACAGCAGCAACGCCTCGTCGACCGGCTTCACGAACCGCATGTTCACGACGGTCGCGTCGACGATCTCGCCGGCGGCAAGCGACGGCGCGACCATCGACCCGAAGGCCAGGATCGCCACCCGCGGCGCCGTGCCGATCGCCCGCGCGGTCTCGCGCACCACTTGCCCCTTGCCGACCGGCAGGGCTTCCAGCTTCTTGACGGTGGCGACGCCCGCGCCGGCACCACGCGGATAGCGTACCGAGGCCGGCGTGCCAAGTTGCACGGCGGTGTACAGCATCTGCCGGCACTCGTTTTCGTCCGCCGGCGCCATGATCGTCATGTTCGGCAGGCAACGCATGAACGGGATGTCGTAGGCCCCCGCGTGGGTCGCGCCATCGGCGCCCACCAGTCCGGCCCGGTCGATCGCGAAGGTCACCGGCAGGTTCTGCAGCGCCACGTCGTGCACCAGTTGATCGTAGCCGCGTTGCAGGAACGTCGAGTAGATCGCCACCACCGGCTTCAGGCCTTCGGCGGCGAGCCCGCCGGCGAACGTCACCGCATGCTGTTCGGCAATACCGACGTCGAAATAGCGTGCCGGGAAGCGCTGCTCGAATTCCACCAGCCCCGAGCCCTCGCGCATGGCCGGCGTGATGCCGACGATCTTCGGGTCGAGCTCGGCCATGTCGCACAGCCATTCGCCGAACACCTGCGTGTAGGTCTTCTTGCTCGCCGCGGCCGGCTTGATGCCTTCGGACGGATCGAACTTGCCGGGGCCGTGATAGAGCACCGGGTCGGCCTCCGCCAGCTTGTAGCCCTGCCCCTTCCTGGTGACGACGTGCAGGAACTGCGGCCCCTTGAGCTGCTTCAGGTTCTGCAGCGTCGGAATCAGTGAATCGAGGTCGTGGCCGTCGATCGGTCCGATGTAGTTGAAGCCGAATTCCTCGAAAAGCGTCGCCGGTACGACCATGCCCTTCGCGTGCTCTTCCAGCTTGCGCGCCAGTTCCAGCACCGGCGGGGCAACGCGCAGAACGCGTTCGACGTTCTTCTTCGCGGTCGCGTAGAACCGACCGGACATCAACCGGGCCAGGTAGCGGTTCAACGCGCCGACCGGCGGCGAGATCGACATGTCGTTGTCGTTGAGCACGACGATCAGCGGCACATCGTCGAGCACGCCAGCGTTGTTCAGCGCCTCGAACGCCATGCCCGCGGTCATCGCGCCATCGCCGATCACCGCGATCGCATGCCGGTCCTCGCCTTTCAGCCGGCTCGCCACCGCCATGCCGAGCGCCGCCGAGATCGACGTGCTCGAGTGCGCGGTGCCGAACGTGTCGTATTCGGACTCGCTGCGGCGCGGGAAGCCTGAAATGCCGCCGAGCTGACGCAGCGTCGACATCGCGTCGCGGCGGCCGGTCAGGATCTTGTGCGGATACGTCTGGTGGCCAACGTCCCAGACGATGCGGTCCATCGGCGTGTCGAACACGTAATGCAGCGCGATGGTCAGTTCGACCGTGCCGAGATTCGACGACAGATGGCCGCCCGTCTGCGAGACACTTTCGAGCAGGTAGGCGCGCAATTCGTCGGCGAGCGCCGGCAGCGAGGCGCGCTCCAGCCGGCGCAGCGCGGCCGGATCGTCGATGGTTTTTAACAGATCGTACATGTCGTTCAATTCTAGAAGACTTGGGCACCGGCGCCAGTGCCGTTACATTTGACTACGTTGCCGTGCGATCGGATGGCGCGGTAGCCGGCATATCCGCCGTATGCCCGAAGCCAGGGGCGCGTCGGCGGCCACTGAGCGTCGGCTACCGCCCGCCATGCATCGGCGCGCTCGACCGCCGCGCTTCAGTACGCGCGCTCCACCACGAAATCGGCCAGTTCACGCAGCCGGCGGGCGCGCGCCCCGAACGGCTCGAGTGCCCGTCCGGCGTCGGCCCGCAAGGCCCGCGCCAGTGCCCGGGCTTCGTCCAGCCCCAGCAAGGAAACGTACGTCGGCTTGTCGTTCTCCGCGTCCTTGCCAGCCGTCTTGCCCAGCGTCGCCGAGTCCACCGTCACGTCGAGAATGTCGTCGACCACCTGGAAAGCCAGCCCGACCGCCGCGGCGTACGCATCGAGCGCCTCGCGCGCGGCCGCATCGGGCGCCTGCGGCGCACACAACGCACCCAGGCGAACCGCCGCGCGCAGCAGCGCGCCGGTCTTCATCCGGTGCATGGTCTCCAGCGCCGGCCGGTCGAGCGCCACCCCGACGCTCATCAGATCGATCGTCTGACCGCCGGCCATGCCCAGCGAGCCGCTGGCGTGCGCCAGCTCGCGCGTCAATGCCACCTGCTGCGTGGCCGGTACCGGACAGGCGGCAATGGTCTCGAATGCCTGCGACTGCAGCGCATCGCCCACCAGCAACGCAGTGGCCTCGTCGTAGGCGACATGCACGGTCGGCTTGCCGCGCCGCATCGCGTCGTCGTCCATCGCCGGCATGTCGTCGTGCACCAGCGAGTAGACGTGAATCATCTCGATGGCCGCCGCCGCCGCGTCCAGCGCGTCGACCGGCGCGCCAAATACCGCCCCGGCCGCATGGCACAGCAGCGGCCGCACGCGCTTGCCGCCGCCGAGGACCGCATAACGCATGGCCTCGTGCAAGCGGCCCGGCGCCTGCGACGCGGGCGGCAACGCCCGGTCGAGCGCCGCTTCGGTGCGGGCGGCAATGCCTTCCATCCAGGCGCGCAGATCGTCCCGATCGTCGTGCACCGGTGCCTCAGACATCGTCGCCTCCCGCGGCGCGCAGACGCGCCGGGTCCAGCGCCACGGTGGCATCGGCCTCCAGCACGCGAACCTGCTGTTCCACCTGCTCGAGCTGGGCCTGGCAATAGGCGACCAGGGTCGCGCCGCGGCGATAGGCGGCCAGCGAATCTTCCAGGCTCAATGCCCCACCCTCCATCCGGGCGACCAGGGTCTCGAGTTCGGCGACCGCGTCCTCGTAGTTGCGCGGGGCGTCGGCAGCGCCCGACTCCGGCCGTTCGTCGGTGGCATTCATGGTCTTGTGCACGTCGGGCATGCGCGGCGGGGTGGGCATTCGGGACAAGCGGGCCATTTTACGGCAAACGGGCCGAACCGGCCCACGGCCGACCAGAAGTTTCGGCAAGCCCCGGCCGCGCCCGCCGCGCCGCCCACCGACGCCCCACCGAGCGCGCCTGCGGCCACACCGGCGACGGCGCGCCGCACGGACCCGCGTAGCGGGAAGATGTATAATCGATCGCTTTACTTCAATTTGCGCAACGGTTGCGTTGTTCGCTACTTCACGTATCAATTGGGAGTGGGAATGTCCAATCTGAGCCAGGCGCTTGCCCTGCAGGCCGCCCAAAGCCAACTGCCCGTTTCGGCGTATTTCGACGAAGCGCTCCATCGCCGCGAGTTGGCGACTCTGTTCGCGAACGGTCCCCGCTATGTCGGCCACGAACTGATGGTGCCGGAGAAAGGGGACTACTTCGCACTGCCCGCCGAGAAGGAAGGCCGGGTGCTGGTGCGAAGCGACGAGCAACGCATCGAGCTGTTGTCCAATGTGTGCCGTCATCGCCAGGCCATCATGCTGAACGGCCGGGGCAAGGCCGACAACATCGTCTGCCCGTTGCACCGCTGGACGTACGATCTGAATGGACAGTTGCTCGGCGCGCCCCACTTCGCGAACAAGCCGTGCGCGAACCTGCGCGGCACGCCGCTCGTCAACTGGCAGGGTTTGTTGTTCGAGGCGTCCGGGCGTGACATCCAGGCCGACCTGGCCTCGCTGGGCACCGCGCAGCACTTCAATTTCGCCGATTACCGCTTCGACCACGTCGAAGTGCACGAGTGCGCATACAACTGGAAGACGTTCGTCGAGGTCTACCTCGAGGACTACCACGTCGTGCCGTTTCATCCGGGGCTGGGCAGCTTCGTCTCGTGCGACGACCTGAAGTGGGAATTCGGCAACGCGTACAGCGTGCAGACGGTCGGTGTGCACAAGGCGCTGGAAAAGCCGGGCAGCCCGATCTACCGCAAGTGGCACGACGAGGTGCTGCGCTTCCAGGGCGGCCGCACGCCGCCGTTCGGTGCGATCTGGATGCTGTACTACCCGAACCTGATGATCGAGTGGTATCCGAACGTCCTGGTGGTGTCCTGGCTGATTCCGCGCGGCCCGCAGCATACGACGAACATCGTCGAGTTCTACTACCCCGAGGAAATCGCGCTGTTCGAGCGCGAATACGTCGAGGCAGAGCGCGCCGCCTACATGGAAACGGCGGTGGAGGACGACGAGATCGCGCTGCGCATGGATGCCGGACGGCTGGCGCTGTTCGAGCGCGGCGAGGATGACGCCGGACCCTACCAGAGCCCGATGGAAGACGGCATGCAGCACTTCCATGAGTATCTGCGTCGGGAACTGGGGCCGATCTGAGCGTTCCAGCCGCGTTGACCGCGCACTACGGCAGGCATGACGGCGGTGCCGCCATGCCTGCCATGCCTGCCATGCCTGCCATGTCCGCCGTGGTCGCCGTGGTCGCTGTCCCCGCCGCGCCTGCAAGCCGTGGGCGCAGGCAAACGCGAGCGTGGCAAGACTGGGCGGGCCTGTCGCACCCGTCCTGACCGCTTCCGCTTCCGCTTTCGCTTCCGTTTTCGTTTCCGTTCACTGACGAACCGGGCAACCGGCGCCGCGCCGCCGCGATGTATCCCGCAGTCCAGGCGCCTGCCGCGACGTCCACCCGACCGCGCACGATTCAGTGTGCGCGTTCCCAGTTCGGTCCGACACCCACCTCCGCCAGCAGCGGCACCTTCAGTTCGGCCACGCCGCACATCAGCGCGGGCAGCCGCGCCTTGACCTCGTCGAGCACCGATGCGGGCGTCTCGAGGACCAGTTCGTCGTGCACCTGCATGACCAGCCGGGCGGGCGACCCGCTCGCCTCGAGCCAGTCCTGCACGGCGATCATCGACAGCTTGATCAGGTCGGCCGCGGTGCCTTGCATCGGCGCATTGATCGCGGCCCGCTCGGCCGCCTGGCGGCGCGGGCCGTTGCCGCCATTGATTTCGGGCAGCCACAGGCGCCGTCCGAACACCGTCTCGACATAGCCCTGCGCGCGCGCCCGGATCCGCGTTTCCTCCATATAGCGCGCAACGCCTGGATAACGGGCGAAGTAGCGGTCGATGTAGACCTTGGCCGCGTCGCGCGCGATGCCCAGGTTCGACGCCAGTCCGAACGCGCTCATGCCGTAGATCAACCCGAAATTGATCGTCTTCGCCACTCGCCGCTGCTCGGTCTCGACCGCGTCGGGCGCGACGCTGAAGATTTCCGCGGCCGTCGCACGGTGCACGTCCTCGCCGCTGGCGAAGGCCTTGAGGAGATTCGCGTCGCCCGAGATGTGCGCCATGATGCGCAATTCGATCTGCGAATAATCGGCGGAGACGATCACATTGCCCGGCCCGGCCACAAACGCCTCGCGAATGCGGCGCCCTTCGGCCGTGCGCACCGGAATGTTCTGCAGGTTTGGCTCGTTCGAAGTCAACCGCCCCGTCACCGCCACCGCCTGTGCGTAATTGGTATGAACGCGCCCGGACGCCGGATCGATCATCTTCGGCAGCTTGTCCGTGTAGGTCGACTTCAGTTTCGACAGTGCGCGGTAATCGAGCAGCCGCTTTGGCAGCGGGTAGTCGTCGGCCAGCTTCTGCAGCACTTCCTCGTCCGTCGACGGCGTGCCGCTCGGCGTCTTCTTGACGACTGGCAGCCCGAGCTTGCCGAAGAAAATCTCACCGATCTGCTTCGGCGAATTCAGATTGAACGGGCCGCCGGCCAGGTCGTACGCCTCGGCCTCCAGCTCGATCAGGCGCTTGCCGATCTCGTGGCTCTGGCGGCCCAGCAGATCGCGATCGATCAGGACGCCGTTGCGTTCCATCACCTGCAGCACGCGCGCGACCGGCAACTCGATGTCCCGGTAGACGCGCAGCAAGCCCGCTTCCGCCTCGATCTGCGGAAACAGCGTGCGATGCAGCTGCAGTGTGACGTCGGCGTCTTCGGCCGCATACTCGCAGGCGCGCTCGAGGTCGACCTGCTCGAAACCGATCTGGCTCGCCCCCTTGCCGCACAGCGACTCATAGGTGATCGTCTTGATGCCGAGGTGGCGCTGCGCCAGCCCGTCCATGTCGTGATTGCGATGCGACTCGAGCACGTAGGATTGCAGCAGCGTGTCATGCGCGATCCCGGCGAGCTTGATGTCGTAATTGCCGAGCACATGCGCATCGTATTTCAGATGCTGGCCGACCTTCGCGCGCGCCGGATTTTCCAGCCACGGCCGCAGGCGCGCCAGGACTTCGTCGCAGGGCAACTGGATGTCGTCGCCCAGACCCACGTGCCCGACCGGCACGTACGCGGCATGGTGGGGCTCGACGCAGAACGACAGCCCGACCAGGCGCGCCTTGAGCGCGTCGAGCGACGTGGTTTCCGTGTCGAACGCCGTCAGCTCCGCCTGCTCGATTCGTTCGAGCCATGCGTCGAAGGTCGGCCAGTCGGTCACCAGCTCGTAATGGCGCGGCACGTCGACGGTGGCGGCCGGCGGCACGCCGCTGTCGGCCGGATAGGCGCCCTCCTCGCCCTGCGTCTCGGCTTCGAGCTCGCGCAGCCAGGTCTTGAAACCATGCCGGTTGTAGACGTCGCGCATCTCATCGCGCGCTTCGGGCTGGCCATGCAGCGACGCCTCGATCGATTCGAGATGCGGCGCCAGATCGCAGTCCGTGCGGACCGTGACCAGACGCCGCGCCATCGGCAGCCAGTCCAGCGCCCGCCGCAGGTTGTCGCCGACCACGCCCTTCACCGCTTCGGCGTGTTCGATCACGCCGTCGAGCGAACCGTATTGACCCAGCCACTTGACCGCGGTCTTCGGCCCGCATTTCTCGACGCCCGGCACATTGTCGACGGTATCGCCGACCAGCGACAGGTAGTCGACGATGCGGTCCGCCGGCACGCCGAATTTCGCGACGACGCCGGCCGGGTCGAGCGTCTCGTTCGACATGGTGTTCACCAGCGTCACGCGTTCGTTGACGAGCTGCGCCAGATCCTTGTCGCCGGTCGACACGACGACGTTCATGCCGGCTTCCGCCGCGCGCGTGCACAGGGTGCCGATCACGTCGTCCGCCTCCACGCCTTCGATCGACAGCAGAGGCCAGCCCAGTGCGCGCACGGTGTGATGGATCGGCTCGATCTGACGCGACAGATCATCCGGCATCGAGGGCCGGTTGGCCTTGTAATCGCTGTAGAGATCGTCCCGGAATGTCTTGCCACGGGCGTCGAAGACGCACGCGATATACTCTGCCGGATACTCGCGCCGCAGGCGCCGCAGCATGTTGATCATCCCGTACAGCGCGCCTGTCGGTTCACCGTCGGGCCCGCGCAGATCGGGCATCGCATGGTAGGCCCGATACAGATAGCTCGACCCGTCTACCAGCAACAGGGTTTTGCCCTGCAGGATTTGTTTTACCGACATATGACGAAAAGAAAGGTGATTCCGAGTCTGCGTTCGCTCGCAGATCAAGACCGCGCGACGGCCATGAAAGCGCGCGCATCGTGGCAGCTGTTCACGATTATGGCAGAGTTCATCGAGGCCACGGAGTACCTGTCGGAGATACGGCCAGCCGTCAGCATCTACGGCTCGGCACGCCTGAAGCCAAACACCAAGTACTACAAGCTGGCGCAGAAGATTGCCCGAAAACTGTCCGACGAGGGCTTCGCGGTGATCTCCGGCGGCGGTCCCGGCATCATGGAAGCGGCCAACAAGGGCGCGCACGGCGGCCAGGCACCGTCGGTCGGACTGAATATCGAACTGCCGCATGAACAGTCCGGCAACCGCTACCAGGACATCATGCTGCGCTTCCGGCACTTCTTCACGCGCAAGGTGACGTTCGTGAAGAACTCGGACGCGGTGATCGTGATGCCGGGCGGTTTCGGCACGCTGGACGAACTGAGCGAGGTGCTGACGCTGATCCAGACGAAGAAGTCACGCCTGGTGCCGATCATCCTGGTGGGCACGACGTTCTGGCAGGGACTGCTCGACTGGTTCCGCGACGAACTGCTCGCGATGAAACTGATCGGGCCGCACGACCTGGAGCTGATCCAGGTGATCGACGACCCGGACGAGGTGCGCGACGCGGTCCTGCGCTTCTACGAAAAACAGGACGCCGGCAAGAAGAAGCCGGTGAAGGCGCAGGACGACGACATGTTCTACCTGTAAACGAAGCGCGCCGCGGTCACTGGAACGCCACCTCGGCGAAGCTGCGCAGCTTGCGGCTGTGCAGCTTCTCAAGACCGTCGCGGCGCAACAGCTCCATCGCGCGCACGCCGATCTGCAGGTGCTGTTCGACCTGCCTGCGGTAGAAACTGTCGGCCATGCCGGGCAGTTTCAGTTCGCCGTGCAAGGGCTTGTCGGACACACACAGCAATGTGCCGTAAGGCACCCGGAAACGGAATCCGTTCGCGGCGATCGTCGCACTTTCCATGTCGAGCGCGACCGCGCGGCTTTGCGACAGACGCTGCACCGGCTCGCGGTGGTCGCGCAACTCCCAGTTGCGGTTGTCGACCGTGGCGACGGTGCCCGTGCGCATGATGCGTTTCAGTTCGACGCCTTCCAGGCGCGTGATCTGCGCGACGGCCTGCTCCAGCGCCACCTGCACCTCGGCCAGCGCCGGCACCGGCACCCAGAGCGGCAGGTCGGCGTCCAGCACGTGGTCCTCGCGCACATAGCCGTGCGCCAGCACATAGTCCCCCAGCCGCTGCGTGTTGCGCAGGCCGGCGCAATGCCCGAGCATCAGCCACGCGTGCGGCCGCAGGACGGCGATGTGATCGGTGATCGTCTTCGCGTTCGACGGGCCGACCCCGATGTTGACCATCGTGATCCCGGAACCGTCGGCGCGCTTCAGATGGTAGGCCGGCATCTGTGGCAGGCGCGGCGGCGCCGCGCCCTCGCCCACGCGCTCGCCGAGATTGGCGTTGTGCGTGACCCGATCGCCCGGTTCGACGAACGCGACGTACTGCGCGCGGTAGGCCCGTTCTTCCGGATCGTCGGTGGCGGTCATCAGCCGCTGCCCGAGCGCGACGAATTCGTCGATGTAGAACTGGTAGTTCGTGTACAGCACGTAGTTCTGGAAATGCTGCGGCGAAGTCGCGGTGTAGTGGCGCAAGCGGTGCAGCGAAAAGTCGACCCGCGCCGCGGTGAACAGCGCCAGCGGCCGGCTCTCGCCCGGCGCCGGTTCCCACGTGCCGTTGACGATGCGGTCATCCAGCGTGGCCAGATCGGGCGTATCAAAGATGTCGCGCATCGCGCGCAGGCGCGCCTGATCGAGTTCGCCTTCGAGATGGATGCCTTCGGCAAACGCAAAATGGATCGGCACCGGCTGCTCGGATTCACCGACCTCGATGCGCGTCGGCGGGTGGTTGCGCTTGATCAGCCGCAATTGCTCGCGGTAATAGTCACCGAACAGATCCGGCCGCGTCACTGTCGTCTCGAAGGTGCCCGCGCCCGCGACAAAGCCGTAGGACAGGCGCGAGTCGACGTGGAAGCTCGAATCGGTGGTGATCCTGATATACGGATAGCAGGCGCGGATGCCGGTGCGCGGCGGCTCGCCGGCCCGGAAACGCGCGAAGGCCTCGCGCAGCGTCGCCGTGTTGGCTTCGTAGATTTCGGCGACCCGCGCGACTGCCTCGACCGGATCGTCGTAGAACTTTGCCGCCTCGCTGCTCGTCTTGCTCATTGTTTCCCCACTTCGTTATATCCGTGCGCCGCCGGCGCTCACCGCCGGCTGGATCGGCGTCGTGCCACATTCTAAGCCTGGCCCGATGACGCGGGATCCGCGGCGTTTCGCACACCCTGCGCGTTCACGGCTATCGAATGTGCCGACGCGTGACGCCATTTGGTAGAATCGGCCCACCTCCGGAGAACTACCATGAAATTGACGATGGCCGCCGCCCTGCTGACCGGCACCCTGTTCGCCAGCACTGCCGCCATCGCCCAGGCGGTCGGTGCCGGTACCGTGCCTGCCGCGCCTGCCGTACCAAGCGCGCCGCAGAATGCCGCGGCATCGGAACGCGCCGCCAACGAGGCGGCCGGCCTGCCGGACCTCGATCAGGTCAATCGCCGCGACGCGGGCGGCAAGAGCGGTGTCGAGCTCAACGTGCAACGTCAGCCGAGCTTCTACACGCGCAGTGCCGGCGGCACGGCCGTCACCGAATACCGGGATCGGGGCAAGGCCACCGAGATCGACGTGCAATCGGGTTTCGGGACGCGCTATCAAATGTCGGCGCCCAGCGATATCTCGCCGCGTGTGCAGAACAGCGGCCCGACCAGCAACAACCGCCTGCCGTCGGTACGACTCAGCTACTGACGCCGCCAGGCGCAGACCCGGGCGATAGCCGCCCGGCCTGCGCACCCGTTCCCGTTCCGCCCTTAACCGCGCCCGCGCCGCTCCCTGCATGGCCGTTTTCACCGCCATCGGCGACGCTGAACTGCGTCGCTGGCTCGCCGACTATTCGCTCGGCGACGTTCTGTCGTTCGAAGGCATCGCCTCCGGCATCGAGAACAGCAACTTCTTCCTGACGACCACGGCGGGAGCCTACGTCCTCACCATTTTCGAGAAGCTTGCCGCACACGAACTGCCGTACTACCTGGAACTGATGCGGCATCTGGCGTCGCACCGCGTGCCGGTGCCCGACCCGATACCACGTCGCGACGGCGCGCTGTTCGGCCTGTTGGCAGGCAAGCCCGCGTCGATCGTCACGCGCTTGGCCGGCCGCGCACAGCTCGCGCCCGACGCGCGGCACTGCACCGAGGTCGGCACCATGCTCGCGCGCGCCCATCTCGCCGGACGGGACTTCGCGCTGGCGCAGCCGAACCTGCGCAGTCTCGACTGGTGGCTGTCCGTCGCGCCGGCCTTGCACACGCACCTCTCGCCCGCCGAGCGCAGGCTGCTCGATGCCGAACTCGCGACACAGCAGGCGTTCTTCGCCAGCGCCGACTATGCGCGCCTGCCGGGCGGACCATGTCATTGCGATCTGTTCCGAGACAATGCGTTGTTCGTCGAGGACGATCATGCCCCGCCGCGGCTCGGCGGCTTCTTCGACTACTATTTCGCCGGCAACGACAAATGGCTGTTTGACCTCGCGGTGACGGCCAACGACTGGTGCATCGATCTGGCGAACGGCGCACTCGATGCGGTGCGCCTCGACGCGCTGCTGCGCGCCTACCAGGCGGTGCGGCCCGCCACCACCGACGAGGCACGGCACTGGCCAACGATGTTGCGCGCCGCCGCGCTGCGCTTCTGGGTCTCGCGCCTGTACGATTTCCATCGGCCGCGCGCCGCGGCGTTGCTGACCCCGCACGACCCGGGTCATTTCGAGCGCATCCTGCGCGAACGCATCGCGCATCCGCCAACGCGGCCGCTGACTGCGTGATCTGGCCCGCCCGCTCTCCCTCCCTGCTCATGCCGAACAGAAACACGACGCCATGCATCTGAAACAGGTTCCCGCGAAGGAAGGCTATCAGTGGTTTCGTCAGGGCCTGACGATCTTCCGGCGCAATCCGGCCGGCATGCTGCTGACCTTCTTCTCCTATCTGCTGGTGGTCGGCCTGCTGTCGGCGATGCCGCTCGTCGGACACTTGCTCACGATGCTGCTGGTGCCGGCCGTGTCCGTCGGCTTCATGGCGGCGTGCCGCGACGTGCTGCTTGGCAAGCGGATCGGACCGTTGACGCTGCTTTCCGGCCTGCGCGAGCACGGCGCACTGGCGCGCCGCCGCTTGCTGTGGATGGGTCTGGTCTATCTGGTCTGCTCGACCGTCGTGCTGGCCGTCGCGGCCGCGATCAACAGCGACATCCTTGCCGACGTCCTGCCGGTCGATGCGCCGACGGGCAAGGAGGGCGAACTGCCGTCGATGTGGCCGATCGTGCTGTTCATGCTGCTGATGATCCCGGTCGGCATGCTGTTCTGGTTCGCGCCGGTGCTCAGCGCCTGGCACGACACCGGTGTGCGGCAGGCAATCTATATCAGCTGGCTGGCGGTGTGGCGCAACAGGGCGGCGTTCGTGGTCTACGGCCTGCTGTGGCTCGCGCTGATGCTGGTCGTGTCGTTGGCGGTCGCGATCCTGTTCCGGCTGCTGGGCGGCGCGACGCTGCCGACGCTGCTGATGATCCCGTTTTCGCTGGTGCTGACCACGATGCTGTTCTGCTCGTTCTATGCGACCTACCTGGGCTGCTTCGAAGGCCCGGAGATGGACGGCTTTCCGAACGTGCCGGCCTGACTCGCCGCGGCGTCGTCCGCCCCCCGAGCCTGGACTCCCGAGCCCGAAGTCCCGAAGCACGAAAGCACCTGGGCGGCCGTTCCGCCTGCCCCGACCGGCACGCCTCGAATGCCGCCGCCCCTCGCGCCGGCCACCGCCGCGACGCTGACCGCAGCGGCGTCGCGGCCGATCACGGCGGCCCGTCCGCCGCCACCTGGTCGGTCAATCGACGATCTGCAGCTTGGCCACGGCCAGCGACAGCCATTTCGCGCCGTGACGCTGGAACGACACGTGAGCACGCGCATCGGTGCCGCTGCCTTCCAGGCCAATGATCGTGCCTTCGCCGAACTTGTTGTGGAACACGGTCTGACCGGTGCGGTATCCCGTATCCGCGGCCCGCTGCTTGTCGGCCAGCGCGGTCTCGATATGGCTCGGCGGCGCGAACCAGTCCCGGCCCCAGCCCGCGTTGTCCCGTGCGCCGCCCCAACGGGCGCCGGCCTCGATGCGGGGCGTGAGCCACTTCAGCGTGTCGGCGGGCAGTTCGTCGAAGAAACGTGACCGTACGTTGTAGCGGGTCTGGCCGTGCAGCATCCGGCTCTGCGCGAACGACAGGTACAAGCGCTCGCGCGCGCGCGTGATCGCCACGTACATCAGGCGCCGCTCCTCCTCCAGGCCATCGATCTCGACCGCGCTGTTCTCGTGCGGGAACAGCCCTTCCTCCAGCCCGCTGATGAAAACCGCCATGAACTCGAGGCCCTTGGCGGCGTGTACCGTCATCAGCTGCACCGCGTCCTGTCCGGCTTGCGCCTGATTGTCGCCCGCCTCCAGCGACGCATGCGACAGAAAGCCGGCGAGCGGCGTCATCTGACGCACGAGCGGGGCACCCGCATCGATCACCTCGACTGCATCGCTGTCGTCGGTCAGCGCCGGCGCTGCGCTCGCGCCCGGCGCCATCGGCAGCGAGCGCGCCGGCACGTCCCGCCCATAGCCTTCCTCGGCGGCGAAGGCGGCTGCCGCGTTCACCAATTCCTGCAAGTTTTCGAGCCGTTCCTGGCCTTCCCGTTCCTGTTCGTAGTACGTGTTCAGTCCGCTTGCCGCGAGCAGGTGCTCGACCGTCTCCGGCAGGTTCAACGGCGCCGTTTCCGCGCGCACCTGTTCGATCAGCCGCATGAAGCTGGCCACCGCGGCGCCGGCCTTGCCGGTGAGCAGCGGTGCGGCCGCGGCCAGCGAACACTGGTGCAGCCGCGCCGTGTCGCTGAGCAGTTCCAGCGAGCGCGCACCGATGCCGCGCGTCGGGAAGTTGACCACGCGCAGGAAGGCCGTGTCGTCGTCCGGATTGTCGATCAGCCTGAGGTACGCGAGCGCGTGCTTGACCTCCTGCCGCTCGAAGAAGCGCAGGCCGCCATAGACCTTGTACGGCACGCCGGCCGCGACCAGCGCATGTTCGACGACGCGCGACTGGGCATTGCTGCGGTAGAGGATCGCGATCTCGCTGCGCGACATTCCCTGGTCCAGCAGCGCCCGGATCTCGTCGACGATCCAGTTGGCTTCCTGCTGGTCGGTGGCGGCCTCGTAGACGCGCACCGGTTCGCCGGCGCCGGCATCGGTGCGGAGATCCTTGCCCAGCCGGCGCGAATTGCGGGATATCAGGTGATTGGCGGTGTCGAGGATATTGCCGTGGGAGCGGTAGTTCTGCTCCAGCTTGATCCGGTGCCGTACCGCGAATTCGCGCTCGAAGTCGAGCATGTTGCCGACGTTGGCGCCGCGAAACGCATAGATGCTTTGGTCGTCGTCGCCCACCGCGAAGATCGCGCTGTGCTCGCCGGCCAACAGCTTCAGCCATGCATACTGCAGGCGGTTCGTGTCCTGGAACTCGTCGACCAGGATGTGCGAGAAACGCTGCTGGTAGTGCGCGCGCAGCGCGCGGTTCGAGTCGAGCAGCTCGTAGGAGCGCAGCAGCAGCTCGGCGAAGTCCACCACGCCCTCGCGTTCGCACTGGCTCTCGTACATCGCGTACAACTCGACGAAACGGCGGTTGAACGCATCGTTCGCATCGACCCGCGACGCGCGCAGGCCCTCTTCCTTCGCACCGTTGATGAAGTACTGAAGGTTCTTCGGCGGATACTTCTCGTCGTCGATATTGTTCGCCTTCAGCAGGCGTTTGATCGCCGAGAGCTGGTCCGCACTGTCCAGAATCTGGAACGCGCTGGGCAGGCCGGCGTCGCGATGATGGGCGCGCAGCAGCCGGTTGCACAGGCCGTGGAAGGTGCCGATCCACATGCCGCGCGTATTGATCGGCAGCATCGCGCCGAGCCGCGTCATCATCTCGCGGGCCGCCTTGTTCGTGAAGGTGACCGCCAGGATACCGGACGGGCTGACGCGGCCGCCCTCGATCAGCCAGGCAATGCGGGTGGTCAACACACGCGTCTTGCCGCTGCCGGCGCCGGCGACGATCAGCGCCGATTCATCGGGCAAGGTCACCGCGGCGTATTGTTCGGGATTCAGGTTGGCAAGCAGGTCAGGCATCGCAAAGGCATATAAGGGCACGGGGGCGTGCGAGGCGGACATGACGCGTTCGCCGGTTCCGAGGCCGACCGCTGGCCAGCCGGACCACCGCACCGCGCGTGGCACCGGCGAAGCGCGCGGCAGGCCAACATCGTCGAAGGACGCGCCACACGCAGCGATCGCGGCACCGGCGCGGGGTAGGCGCACAAACGGTGCAAAAACGGCGCAAAAACGGTACGGCGTCGGCGCGGGCTCGCGCACACAGCACGACAGCGCTCAACGGCGCACACGGCGGCGCACACGGCGGCGCGCACCACGGCAAGCACCACAGCGGCGCCGGAACGGCACAGCGCAACCGCAGCACATCGCGCGCCGATCCTGGCGGTACCGGGCCGATCGCGACGCAGCGGCGCTCGGCAACGTCGCTCATTATAGGCGCGTCCGCCCGCTGACCGGTGCGGCGCGCCGCTGCACGGTGGCCGCGCCGCGCCGTCAAGCCTTGCCGGCGCGCGGCGGGCGCGGCGGTTTGGCGCCGGATCGGCGCTTTTGCGACAGGACGAAACGTATAATCGGAGGTTTCCGGTTTTATCGCGGCATTTCCAAGAAACTATGAGCGACAGCGACTCCAACCTGGCCAAGAGCTTCGACCCGCAGACCATCGAAGCGCACTGGGGACCCGAATGGGAGCGGCGCGGCCTGGCCCGCCCTACCCTCGATCCGACGCGGGACGATTTCTCCATCCAGTTGCCGCCGCCGAACGTCACGGGCACGCTGCACATGGGCCATGCGTTCAACCAGACGATCATGGACGCGCTGACCCGCTACCACCGCATGCGCGGCGACAACACGCTGTGGGTGCCGGGCACCGACCACGCGGGCATCGCCACCCAGATCGTGGTCGAACGTCAGTTGGACGCTGCCGGGGAATCGCGCCACGATCTTGGCCGCGACGCGTTCGTGCAGCGCGTGTGGCAGTGGAAGGAGCAGTCCGGCTCGACGATCACCGGACAGATCCGCCGGCTGGGCAGTTCGATCGATTGGTCGCGTGAATATTTCACGATGGACGAGAAGATGTCGCGCGCGGTCGCCGAGGTCTTCGTGCGTCTGTACGAGCAGGGACTGATCTATCGCGGCAAGCGCCTGGTGAACTGGGATCCGAAACTGCTGACCGCCGTCTCGGATATCGAGGTGGTGTCCGAGGAAGAGGACGGCTACCTGTGGCACATCAGCTACCCGCTGGTGAATGGCGAGGGCACGCTGACGGTGGCCACGACGCGTCCGGAAACCATGCTCGGCGACGTCGCCGTGATGGTGCATCCGGAGGACGAGCGCTACGCGCACCTGATCGGACAGCATGTGATCCTGCCGCTCTGCGATCGCGAGATTCCGATCATCGCGGACACCTACGTCGACCGCGAATTCGGCACCGGTGTGGTGAAGGTCACGCCGGCCCATGACTTCAACGACTACCAGGTCGGCCAGCGCCATGGCCTGGCGCAGATCGAAATCCTGACGCTCGACGCGCGGATCAACGACAACGCACCGGCCTGCTACCGCGGCCTGGACCGCTACGAAGCGCGCAAGCGCATCGTGGCCGACCTGGAAGCGGCTGGACGCCTGGAAGCGACGAAGGCGCACCGCCTGATGGTGCCGCGCGGCGACCGCACCGGCGTCGCGATCGAACCGATGCTCACCGACCAGTGGTTCGTCGCGATGAGCAAGCCGGCGCCGGCCGGCACGCTGAACCCCGGCCGCTCGATCGCCGAGGTCGCGCTCGATGCGGTGCGCAGCGGCGAGATCACGTTCATCCCGGAAAACTGGAGCACGACGTATTACCAGTGGCTCGAGAACATCCAGGACTGGTGCATTTCGCGGCAACTGTGGTGGGGTCACCAGATCCCGGCCTGGTATGACGCCGAAGGCCGTGTCTATGTGGCGCGCAGCGAGGCCGATGCGCAAGTGCAGGCGCGCGCGGCCGGCTTCGACGGACCGCTGCGTCGCGACGAGGACGTACTCGACACCTGGTTCTCGTCCGCGCTGGTGCCGTTCTCGTCGCTGGGCTGGCCCGAGCAGACGCCGGAACTGAAGCACTTCCTGCCGTCGTCGGTGCTCGTCACCGGTTTCGACATCATCTTCTTCTGGGTGGCGCGCATGGTCATGATGACCACGCATTTCACCGGCCAGGTGCCGTTTCGCCAGGTCTACATGCACGGTCTGGTCCGCGACGCGGAGGGCCAGAAGATGTCGAAGTCGAAGGGCAATACGCTCGACCCGATCGACATCATCGACGGCATCGACGTCGAACGCCTGGTGGCAAAGCGCACGACCGGCCTGATGAACCCGAAGCAGGCCGCGTCGATCGAAAAGAAGACACGCAAGGAGTATCCGCAAGGCATCACCGCGACCGGCACCGACGCGCTGCGCTTTACCTTCGCGTCGATGGCCACGCTGGGACGCAATGTCAATTTCGATCTGGCCCGCTGCGAGGGCTATCGCAATTTTTGCAACAAGCTGTGGAACGCGACGCGCTTCGTGCTGATGAACTGCGAAGGCCACGATTGCGGCGTCGGCGCATGCGTCGGCGATTGCGGTCCGGAAGGCACGCTGCACTTTTCGTCGGCCGATCGCTGGATCACCTCGCTGCTGCAACACGTCGAAGCCGAGGTCGAGAAAGGCTTTACTGAATTCCGGCTCGACAACATCGCGAGCACCTTGTATCGCTTCGTCTGGGACGAGTACTGCGACTGGTATGTCGAGTTGGCCAAGGTGCAGTTGCAGACCGGCAGCGCCGCGCAGCAGCGTGCCACCCGCCGCACGCTGCTGCGCGTGCTGGAAACCATTCTGCGGCTGGCGCATCCGATCATCCCGTTCATCACGGAAGCGCTCTGGCAGAAGGTTGCGCCGCTTGCCGGGCGCTATCCCGATCACGCGGATAACGCGGACAAGGCGGATAACGCGGACAACGCGCCGGCGTCGCTGATGACGCAGACCTACCCGCGCAGCGTGCCGGAAAAGATCGATCCGGCTGCTGAAGCGTGGGTGGCCGAACTGAAGTCGGTCATCGATGCATGTCGTAATCTGCGCGGCGAGATGAGCCTGCCGCCGTCGCAACGCCTGCCGCTGCTGGCCAGCGGCGACACCGCGCGGCTGCAAGAATTCGCGCCCTACGTGCGTGCGCTTGCCCGTCTGTCGGAAGTGGCGATCCTCGACGACGAGGCCGCGCTGGACGCGCGCGCCTCTGGCGCGCCGCTGGCGGTGGTCAGCCGGTTCAAACTCGCGCTCGAAGTCGAGATCGACGTCGCCGCCGAGCGCGAACGGCTGGGGCGCGAAATCAAGCGGCTCGAAGGCGAAATCGCGAAGGCGCGGGGCAAACTGGGCAACGCGTCGTTCGTCGAGCGCGCGCCGGCGGCAGTCGTCGAACAAGAGCAGAAAAGATTGTCAGAATATGAGACCATCTTTGAGAAGCTGATCGCTCAGATGGACCGCCTCAAGGCAGCCTGAGGCCCTCCGCGATGAGGCAGCGGTCCGCGTTCGTGACGCGGACCGCACTGCCGTACTAGAACAACACTCAGCATCCAACCGATCGAGGTTCTCGCCATGCTAAAAGTAACAAAAGCCGTCTTCCCTGTAGCGGGACTCGGTACCCGGTTCCTGCCGGCGACGAAGGCCAGCCCCAAAGAGATGCTGCCGGTGGTGGACAAGCCCTTGATCCAATATGCCGTCGAGGAAGCGATCGCCGCGGGAATTACCGAGATGATCTTCGTGACCGGCCGCAGCAAGCGGGCGATCGAGGACCATTTCGACAAGTCGTACGAGATCGAAGCGGAACTCGAGGCGCGCGGCAAGGAAAAGCTGCTTGACCTGGTGCGCAAGATCAAGCCGGCCAATGTCGATTGCTTCTATGTGCGGCAACCGGAGGCCCTCGGCCTGGGCCACGCGGTGCTGTGCGCGGAAAAGCTGGTGGGCGACAATCCGTTCGCGGTGATCCTGGCGGACGACCTGCTGTACGGCAAGCCGCCGGTGCTGACGCAGATGGTCGAGGTGTTCGATCACTACCACAGCTCCGTCATCGGCGTTGAGGACATCCCGCGCGACGAGACTGCGTCCTACGGCATCGTCGATGGCAAGGAGTGGGAAGACAACATCATCAAGCTGTCGGGCATCGTCGAGAAACCGAAGCCCGACGTGGCACCTTCCACGCTGGGCGTGGTCGGCCGCTACGTGTTGAAGCCGCGCATTTTCCAGCATATCCGCAACCTGAAGACCGGCGCGGGCGGCGAATACCAGCTCACCGACGCGATTCAGGCTCTGCTCGCCGACGAGCAAGTGCTCGCCTACAAGTACCATGGCACGCGCTTCGACTGCGGCAGCAAGATCGGCTATCTGAAGGCAACGGTGGAATTCGCGCTGCGTCACCCGGAAGTGAAGGACGAGTTCGACGAGTACCTGCGTACCCGTTCGCCGATCCTCGAAGAGTGAACGGCGCGCCGGGACACTGCGCCCAGCGTGTCCCGGCTCCATGCGCTTTCCCAGGCGGCACCCGCTCGGGTCGCCGCCCTGTCGTGTGCCCCACCGACGCGTGCTTCACCGACCCGTTCTTCACCGACGCGTTCTTCACCGACGCGTTCGTCAGCCGACGTCCTGCCGCCTCAAGTAGCGCTGCGGGGTCTCGCCGAGTGTCTTTCTGAACATCGAGATGAAGGCGCTGGAACTTTGGTATCCCAGCTCCGCGGCGATCGTCGCGACCGGCATGCCCAATGCCAGTCGGGCAATCGCCTCCGTCAAGCGCAGCTGCTGACGCCACTGGCCGAAACTCAGGCCCGTCTCCTCCCGAAAAAGCCGGGCCAGCGTGCGCGCACTGGCACCGACGCGCTCGCTCCAACGCTCGATCGTGTCATTGTTGTCTGGCGCGGCGAGCATCTGCTGGCAAATCGCGCGCAAGCGCCGGTCGCTCGGCAGTGACAGCGTGCCACTGGAGATCGGCACGGCCCTGGCCAGTTCGAGCCTGAACAAGGCCAGCATCAAATCGAAGCGCTGGCTCGCATCGCAGTCCGCCCCGTCGGTCAACGCAACGAGCAATGCGTCGAGCAATGCATCGACGCGTAACGCCCGGCAACTGCGCCATCCGCCGTTCTGGAACGTGGCGTCGCTGTGCACATAAGCGGTCCGCACCGTCACTTCGCCGATCGCGTGCAACTCGTGCAGCGCGGCAGCAGGCAACCAGATGCCCTGAAACGGCGCGAGCGTCCAGATGCCGTCCACCGTCAGCACGCGCAGCACGCCGCGCGTGACGTAGATCAGTTGTCCTTCGTCGTGCGCGTGCCACAGTTCGCGAAAACCGCTCTCGTATTCCCACTGCCGACCGACTACCGGTACGTCGGCATCGGTGCGAATCGGCGCGTAGCGGTCACGCCACAATGGACGCTCTTGCTCTATTTCAATCTGTTCCATCGCAAACCGGCAACAAATCGTCCCGTTCGAGCAATTTGATGGCAGTACGTCTCGTTCCCGTCAGCAGTATGCTCGCTCAACATTTCGCGCGGCCGCATGCCGGCCTTTTTTGGAAATGCTTCTCATTATATTGCGACGGTGAGCGACGCGATCGAATGTCGCCGCCGAGGTCACGGGAACAGAAATCAACCATGCGAAAAATCGGGGCGCGGGAAGCACGGGGCGGCGCTTCGCCTGCGCGAGCAAAGGCCAAACTGGCAAAACACGTCGGCCGCAAGCCACGCGCAACGCCGACACACTGCGGCAACCCTCCCCCGCTCGGCGCCCGGGCGTCGCGGTATGTCGTGCTTGCAGCCGGCCTGCTGGCCGGCACGGCAGCGGCCCAACCTTCGAGCGGGACCGTCGATGACAGCCTCAGTGCGCTGCCGGCGGTGACCGTCAGCGGCCGCAGCGATCCCGCCACGTCCGTGGGGCCGGGCATCGGCTACACCGCCGCGCGCAGCGCGACCGGCAGCAAGACCGACACGCCGCTCGCGGAGATTCCGCAGGCGATCTCGGTGGTCACTGCGGAGCAGATGCGCGACCAGGAAGTTCAGTCGATCGGACAGGCGCTGCGCTACACACCAGGCGTGATCGGCGAGCAGTTCGGCGGACTGAACACGACAATCGACTACTTCGTGGTGCGCGGCTTTCCAAACCAGTTTCCGTTCATCGACGGGCTGGCAACCGAAACCTTCTTCACGTTGCTGGCGCCCGCGGTCGACCCGTATGCACTCGAACGCATCGATGTCCTGCATGGGCCCGCATCGGTGCTGTACGGCCAGACGGTACCGGGCGGCATGGTCAACCTGGTAACGAAGCGTCCGACGCGCGAGGCGCTACACGAAATCTCCGTGGAGTCCGGCAGCTACGGCAACGTCGGTGGCCGCCTCGACCTGAGCGGTCCGGTCACGCAGGATGCCCGCCTGCTGTACCGGTTCACCGCCGCGCTCGGCAGCAGCGGTTCGCAGCAGGATTATTATCAGGACAAGCGTGTCTACGTGGCGCCATCGCTGACCTGGCAGCCCTCGGCCGACACCACGTTCACGCTGCTGTCGCACTTCAGCTACCGTCGCAGCGGTTACCCGAGCGCCGATCTTCCGGCCGATGGCACGCTCTATCCGACTGCGCGCGGCCGCATCGGCACTGGCCTGTTCGACGGCGAGCCGGAGCACAATACGGTCCGTCGTGCCGAAAGCGCGATCGGCTACGAATTCGAACACCGCTTCAGCGACACGGTCACGGTCCGGCAACGCGCCCGCTACACCCATGTGGCACTGAATGAGGACGTAGTGGGGAACGCGGGTCTACAGGACGACTTCGAGACCATCGACCGGTACGGCTTCGCCGCCAAGGCGAGTGCCGACATCTTTGCGATCGACAACCAGGCGCAGTTCAAATTCGATACCGGGCCGCTGCGCCACACGGTTCTGCTTGGGCTGGACTACCTGCGCTCGATCGATCGTTGGGCGGAAAACGATGCGCTCTCCGTGCCATCGCTCAATCTCTATCGGCCATCGTACGGCGGCGCGATCGAATACGGCGGGGTCGACTACAGCGTCACCCACCATTTGAACCAGACCGGCCTGTATGCGCAGGATCAACTGCGCTTGGGCAAATGGGTCGCCACCTTCGGCGTCAGACAGGACTGGGCCAGAACCGACGAGTACGACCGCCTCGCCAATGTCACGACCCAGGAAAATACAGCCCGACGCCTGACCTGGCGCGCGGGGCTGGTGTACCTGTTCGACAACGGCTTCGCGCCCTACCTCAGCTACGCGACGTCGTTCCAGCCCGGCTTGGGCAGCACCTACAACGGCGCCGCACTCAAGCCGACTACCGGGCAGAGCGTGGAGGCCGGCATCAAATATCAACCGCCTGGCCAGAGCAGTTTTGCGATGCTGTCCCTCTACGACACGCTGCAAAAAAACGTGACAGAGCCGGACTACCTGCACCCGGACGGAAGCTTCGTGGTGCAGACCGGTGCGCAGCGGGTCAAGGGCGTCGAGCTGTCGGGCGTGCTGGACCTGGGCACCGGCCTGAAGGCGACCGCATCGTACAGCTATATGGACGGCACGATCACCGCAAGCGATCAGGGCTTCGCCGGCAATCGCGCGGTCAACGTCCCGCGCAACACCGTCAGCGCCTGGCTGGACAAGACGTTGTCGCAAGGGTTGTTCGCCGGCTTCGGCGTCGGCGCCGGGGTCCGCTACATCGGACGGCAATACGGCGACAGCGCGAATACCGTACGGATGCCGTCGGTCACGCTGGTCGACGCTGCGCTGCATCTCGACCTGGATCGTCACTGGCGCTTCTCGGTCAACGCGGCCAATCTGTTCGATCGCGTCTACGTCAACTGCCAAGCGGCCAACTATTGTGCGTATGGCCTGCGCCGCAACGTGATCGGACGCGCCACCTACGTCTGGTAAGCGGTCTGCATGGCGCCACTGCGAGCAGCGGTGTCGTGCCGCCGAAGGTCGAGGCGCCGGAAGCGCCCCCTCGCGATTCTTTCATTTGCTTGTCACTTCCGCTGTTTAGCCTTGCCGCAGCGCGCATCCGGGACACCGGCGCGGCGCGCTTCCCATCACGCAAGGCTATCCCCATGTCCAAACCGCTACCTCTGCTGAGCCGCCTGGCCATGCTCGCCGGGCCGCTCGCGCTGGCGAGCCTGCTGACCGCTTGCGGCGGCGACCACACGTCATCGCCGACCGCGCCCGGCACGGGCACCACGCCTGGCACGACACCAGGAAACGAGCAGCCGGGCAGTGCGCCGGCACCGCAGATGCGCTGCGCCCCCTGACCTGACGCCGCCGCTCACGCCGCCACCGGACAAGCAAAAACAATGACCTCTCGTCGCCAATTCCTGCAATCCGCCACCGGCGCCGGCCTCGCCGCCGCCGCGCTGGCCGCTTTCCCGCTGAGCATCCGCAAGGCGCTCGCGATCCCCGCGAACAACGCAACCGGTACGATCAAGGACGTCGAACACGTCGTGATCCTGATGCAGGAAAACCGGTCGTTCGACCATTACTTCGGCACGCTGAAGGGCGTACGCGGCTTCGGTGACCGCTTCCCGATACCGATGCCCAACGGCCGCAAGGTGTGGCAGCAGGAGCGCAGCAACGGCGCGCTGCTCACGCCCTACCATCTGGACGGAACCGCCAACAACGCGCAGCGCAGCAGCGGCACGCCGCACTCGTGGGTCGACAGTCAGCAGGCCTGGGACCACGGCCGCATCGCTCAGTGGCCGCGCTACAAGACCGACACGTCGATGGGCTACTTCAAGGAGCAGGAAATCCCGTTCCAGTTCGCGTTGGCCAACGCGTTCACCCTCTGCGACGCCTATCACTGCGCGATGCATACCGGCACCGATGCGAATCGCACGGTTCACCTGACCGGCACCAACGGACCGACCGCGCAGAACGTCGCGTATGTGAACAACGAATGGGACTGGATCAGCGGCACGCCCGGCTCGGACGCGGTCGGATACTCGTGGAAGACCTACGCGGAGCGGCTCGAGGATGCCGGTATCGACTGGATCTGCTACCAGAACATGCCGGACGAATGGGGCGACAACATGTTGGGCGCGTTCCGCCAGTTCCGTGCCGCCAACCTCGCATCCGGTTTCCCGGTTTCCAGCGGCGGCGAGCCGAATTCGCCGTATGCGGACACTGGACAGGCGCTGCCCTACCACGCGTACGACCGCAGCACCGACAACGCGCGTCAGCCGCTGTACAAGGGCGTCGCCAACACGCTGCCCGGCACCACGCCCGACACCTATCTCGATGCTTTCCGGCGCGACATCCGCGAGGGCAAGCTGCCGCAGGTGAGCTGGCTGAACGCCCCGTCGATCTATTGCGAACACCCGGGCCCGTCCAGTCCGGTGCAAGGCGCCTGGTTCATCCAGGAAGTCCTCGACGCGCTCACCGCCGTACCGGAGGTATGGAGCAAGACGGTTCTGCTGGTCAACTTCGACGAGAACGATGGCTACTTCGACCATGTCCCCTCGCCGTCCGCGCCGTCGCGCAATGCGGACCTGAGCCTGGCGGGCAGGAGCACCCTGTCCGAGACGGACATGGCGGCGGAGTACTTCACGCAGCCGCCGCCCGACGGCAGCACCAGCCAGCCGGCGCCGGACGGCCGCGTGTTCGGGCCCGGGCCGCGCGTGCCGTTGTTCGTGATCTCGCCGTGGAGCCGCGGCGGCTGGGTCGATTCGCAGGTCTTCGACCATACGTCGGTGCTGCGCTTCCTCGAAGCCCGCTTCGGCGTGCAGGAGCCGCACATCAGCCCGTACCGCAGGGCGATCTGCGGCGACCTCACCAGCGCCTTCAATTTCGCGACGCCGAACGACGAGGTGCTGCCCAAGCTTGCCGGGCGACTCTCGCGAGCCGCCGCGGACCAACTGCGCGCGCGTCAGGAAGCGCTGCCGGCAATGCCGCTGCCCAGCGACGTGCAGCTGCCGATCCAGGCGAGCGGTACGCGTCCTTCGCGCGCGCTGCCGTACGAACTGCACACCAGCGCGCGTTGCGACGCCAGCGGCACGGTCAAGCTGCTGTTCGCGAACACCGGCAAGCAGGCCGCGGTGTTCCATGTGTACGATCGCCATCATCTCGATCGGCTGCCGCGACGCTACGTCGTCGAGGCCGACAAGACGCTCGACGACACCTGGAACGCCGCTGCCGATTCGCTCGGGCGCTACGATCTGTGGGTGCTCGGCCCGAACGGCTATCACCGTCACTTCGTCGGCGACACCGCGCGGCTGGCCGACACGCACGTGCAAGCGGAAATCCGTGTCTGCTATGACATTGCGAACGGGAATGTGTACGCGGATCTGATCAACAGCGGCACGGCCGAATGCACGTTCACGGTGGCCGCGCCGGTATATCGGGACGACGGTCCGTGGACCGTGACCGTGCCGGCGGGCGGCGAGCAGTCGCTGCATTGGGAACTGGCCGACAGTGGCCGCTGGTACGACTTCGAAGTGAAGTGCAGCCACGACGCCACGTTCCTGCGGCGCTTCGCAGGACGCGTCGAAACCGGCGAGCACTCGGTCAGCGATCCGGCAATGGCCACCGACGCCTGAGCGACATTGAGCGGCGCGCGACCCAGGCACGGGTTGCGCGCCTGGCGGCCGACCTTGGTTTCGATGCCGGCTTTGCCGTTGGCGTCGACCCCGCAGCGGACCGCGATGTCGACCGCAATGTTGACCGCAACGTCACGGTGGCGCCCCGGCCGGGGGCGCCGGGCGCGCCGTCGATGCCATGCGCCCGGCAGGCGGCGCGTGCCAAGGCGACGCGCCGCCTGCCGGGCTTGCGGCTAGCGCCGCCGCATCAGGAACACGAACACCTTGTCCTCGACAGAGGACTCGACAATCTGATTGCCCGTCTGTTTCGCGAACGCAGCGAAATCGCGCTGCGAACCGGGGTCCGTGGCGAGCACACGCAGCACCTGACCGCTGTCCATGTCCGCAAGCGCCTTCTTCGCGCGCAGGATCGGCAGCGGACAGTTCAGGCCGCGTGCGTCGACTTCCTTGCTAACCTCGATCATCGTCTTTCTGCTGGCTGTAATTGTCTGGATCCATCGCTCACGGTCACGACGCGCAACACGCGTCGGCGGGCAGTGCAAGCCGTGCGTGCGCAGGCCCCGCGCCGAAACACCGGCGAGAGAGCGGCAACAACGCAGTGGCGGCAACGCACTGACGGCAAGGCAGCGGCCGCTTCGCGCGCGACGCGCGTCAGGCCGCCTGGCAAAACGTGCGCAGCTCGGCGGCAAAGCGTTCGACCGTCTCGGCCTCAGTATCCCACGCGCACATCAGACGCGCGCCGCCCGCACCGATGAAGTCGTAGAAGCGCCACCCCGACGCACGCAGCGCATCGGCCGCCTGCGGCGGAAATTCGGCGAAAACCGCATTCGCCTCGGTCGGGAAAACGATACGCACGCCCGGGATCGTGCGCAGCCGGTCGGCGAGCAGACGCGCCATCGCATTCGAATGACGCGCGTTGCGCAGCCAGACGTCGTTGTCGAGCAGCCCGAGCCACGGCGCTGAGATGAAGCGCATCTTCGACGCCAACTGGCCGGCTTGCTTGACCCGGTACTGGAATTCGGTGGCCAATGCCCTGTCGAAAAACACCACCGCTTCACCGACCGCCAGACCGTTCTTCGTGCCGCCGAAGCACAGCACGTCGACGCCGGCGCGCCATGTGATATCGGCCGGGTGCACGGCGAGACTCGCCACCGCGTTCGCGAACCGGGCACCGTCCATGTGCACTTTCAGGCCGTGCCGCTTCGCGACCTCGGCGATCGCGCCGACCTCGCCGGGCCGGTACACGGTGCCCACCTCGGTCGCCTGCGTGAGGGTGACCACACGAGGGCGCGGGTGATGCATGTCGCTGCGCCGGGTGATCGTGCGCTCGACCGCGTCGGGCGTCAGCTTGCCGTTGTCGCCCTTCACCGTCAGCAGCTTGGAGCCATTCGAGAAGAATTCCGGCCCGCCGCATTCGTCGGTCTCCACGTGTGCAAGCTCGTGGCAGATCACCGAGTGATACGACTGGCACAGCGAAGCGAGCGCCAACGAATTGGCTGCGGTGCCGTTGAAGACAAAGAACACTTCGCAGTCGTGCTCGAACAGAGCGCGGATGCGGTCGCATACACGTGCCGTCCATCGGTCATCGCCGTAGGCCTGCTCGTGGCCGCTGCCGTTGCATTGGACCATGTAGTCCAGCGCTTCCGGGCAGATGCCGGCGTAGTTGTCTGAGGCAAAGTGCTGCATCGTCCGCCTTTCTTCGGTGCAGGCCGCGCCGCGGCCCGTTGATCAGAGCGAGCGTGATTCGAGCGGCGCCGCGCGCCGCCCGCGCTCAGCGCAACCGTTCGCCGACCCAGCCCGGCACGTCGGTCAACGCAGCGGCCAGCCCGCTTGCATCGGTACCGCCGGCCTGCGCCATGTCGGCTCGGCCGCCGCCCTTGCCGCCGACGCGCTGCGCGACGAAGTTCACCAGCTCGCCCGCTTTCACCGTGCCGTTATCCGGCGCGGTGACGCCGGCGACGAGGCTGACCTTGTCGTTGCTGACTGTCGCCAGCACGATGGCCGCGCGGCCGAGCTTGTCCTTCAGGCGGTCGACCATTTCCCGCAGCGACTTCGGATCCACGCCGTCGACCGAGGCAGCCAGCACCTTGAGGCCGCCAACGTCGACCGCACCGGCAAGCAGTTCGTCGCCGCGGCTCGCCGCCGCCTTCGACTGCAGTTGCGCGAGGGATTTTTCGAGCGTGCGAAGCTGTTCCTGCAACTGCGCGATACGCGGCGCGATTTCGGTCGGCTGAACCTTCAGTGCCGCCGCCGCCTGCCCGAGTCGGCTGTCGAGTTCCTGCACGTAGCGCACCGCGTTGTCGCCGGTGATCGCTTCCACCCGGCGAATGCCGGCCGCCACGCCGCTTTCCGCGACGATCTTGAACAGGCCGATGTCGCCGGTGCGGGACACGTGCGTGCCGCCGCACAGTTCGCGCGAGGAGCCCAGGTCGAGCACGCGCACGGTGTCGGCGTACTTCTCCCCGAACAGCGCCATCGCCCCGCTCTTCACCGCGTCGTCGAAGTCCATCGTGCGGATCTGGGCCGGCGAATTGGCAAGCACCTCGGCGTTGACCAGCGCTTCGACGCGCGTGATTTCGTCCGCGCTCAGCGGACCGTGGTGCGCAAAGTCGAAACGGGTGCGCTCCGGATCGACCAGCGATCCTTTCTGCTGCACGTGTGTGCCGAGCACGTCGCGCAAGGCCTTGTGCATCAGGTGCGTTGCCGAGTGGTTGCGCGCGGTGCGGGCCCGGCGCATCGCGTCGACCTCCGCCTTCACCACATCGCCCACGCGCAGCGTGCCCTGCTCGACCCGGCCATGGTGGCCGACCACGTCGGCCATTACCTTGAGCGTGTCGCGGACCGCGAAGCGCACGCCGTCGGCCGCGATCACGCCCTGGTCGCCGGCCTGGCCGCCCGACTCCGCGTAGAACGGGGTGCGGTCGAGCACCACGACCGCGTCCTGGCCGGCTTGCACCTGCTGGGCGGCCGTGCCGTCGACATATAGCGCCACGACCGAAACGTCGTCGGCGACGATCGCTTCGTAACCGGTGAATGCGGTCTTGTCGCCGCGATATTCGAGACCCTGCGCCATCTTGAACTTGCCGGCGGCGCGCGCCTGGTCGCGTTGCCGCGCCATGGCGGCATCGAAGGCCACTTCGTCGACGCTCAGGCCGCGCTCGCGGCACACGTCGGCAGTGAGATCGAGCGGGAAGCCGTAGGTGTCATGCAGCTTGAACGCCACATCGCCAGCGAGCTGCCGCGGCGCATCCGGCTGCGCCGTGCTCGCCGTCTCGATGTCCGCGATGGCGTTTTCGAGGATCGACATGCCGTGCTCGATCGTTTCGAAGAAACGGGTTTCCTCCTGGCGCAGGATGTCGGTCACGCGGGCGCGCGCATCGGCGAGTTCCGGATAAGCGCCGCCCATTTCCTCGACCAGGTCGTCGACCAGACGATGGAAGAATGGCTGCTTGCGGCCCAGCTTGTAGCCGTGACGGATCGCACGACGCACGATGCGGCGCAGCACGTAGCCGCGTCCCTCGTTGCCCGGGATCACGCCATCGACGATCAGGAACGAGCACGCCCGGATGTGGTCGGCAATGACCTTCAGCGAGTTGTTGCCGAGATCGTCGATGCCGGTCTCGCGCGCCGCCGCGCGAATCAGCCGCTGGAACAGGTCGATCTCGTAGTTGCTGTGCACATGCTGCAGCACCGCGGCGATGCGCTCCAGTCCCATGCCGGTATCGACGCAGGGCTTCGGCAGCGGCGTCAGCGTGCCGGTCGCGTCGCGGTTGAACTGCATGAACACGAGATTCCAGATCTCGATGTAGCGGTCGCCGTCTTCTTCCGGGGATCCCGGCGGCCCGCCCCACACGTCCGGGCCATGATCGTAGAACACTTCCGAGCAAGGACCGCACGGACCCGTATCGCCCATCTGCCAGAAATTGTCCGATGCGTAGCGCGCGCCCTTGTTGTCGCCGATGCGGATGATCCGCTCGGTCGGCACGCCGATTTCCTTGGCCCACAGGTCGTAGGCTTCGTCATCCTCGTGGTAGACCGTCACCCACAGCTTGTCGGCCGGCAGCCGGTAGACCTCGGTCAGCAGTGTCCACGCATAGCGGATCGCGTCACGCTTGAAATAGTCGCCGAACGAGAAGTTGCCGAGCATCTCGAAGAACGTATGGTGGCGCGCCGTGTAGCCGACGTTCTCCAGGTCGTTGTGCTTGCCGCCCGCGCGGACGCTGCGCTGGGCGCTGGTCGCACGGCTATAGGGACGCTTGTCGACGCCGAGGAACACGTCCTTGAACTGCACCATCCCGGAGTTGGTGAACAGCAAGGTCGGGTCGTTGTTCGGCACGAGGCTGGACGATCGGACGATCGTGTGCCCCTGCGAAGCAAAGAACTGCAGGAATTTATCGCGAATCTCGGCGGCTTTCATGGCGTTCGGTCGGCTGGGGGGAGCCCTGGCAATGCACCGGCGAATGCCGGCAAACGCTCGATTATAAGAGATGGCGGTGCCGCCGGGTCGGCGGGCCATGCCAGGCTGCCGGAACGTCATGCCGAGCCAGGCCACGGTCGGCCGAGCTTGCGGTGCTGCCCCGCTGCGGCGGCTGCCGCCAGCGCGGTCCCGGCGCGCCGTCGAGACGCGCCGCCTGGCGCCTTACCGATAGTCGCGCCGGCCCGCGCGCCCGCTGCCTTGCCGGTGGTCGTGCGCCGCCCCGCCGGCCAAGCCGTCATCGGCTGGCGTCGGCGGGGAAACACCGACCGAGGGCCAACCGAGGGCCGACCGAGGGCGAGCGGCCGGTCGGCGGCGCCGCAGGGAACGAGCCGCGCAGAGCGCGCCCATGGGCCCGCATCCAGGCCCGCAATGGGCCTGAACACTGGCCGCGAAAACCCGCCCATCGGCGGCACAGCGGCCCGCATACGCGCCGCAGACAGTCCGGACCCCGGGGGCCGACGCTCAGCGGATGGTCAGCGTCACGCCCCGTCCACGCGGATCGGCGACCGGCAGCGGCGTGCGCTCCAGCACCTGGATCGCCTCCACGTCGCCATTGAAGGCCTGGCTCTGCAGCACGTAGCCGCGCGTCTTCAACGCTTCGGCGAGCGCGCCAGTAGCTGGCATGTACGGCTCGAAGTACAACGTGTTCTCTGGCAGCAACTGGTGATGGAAGCGCATCGCGGCCACCGCCTGCGCGAGCGGCAGGTGGAAGTCGTAGAGGTTCGTCACCACCTGGAAGATCGTCGTGAAGATGCGCGAACCGCCGGGCGTGCCGACGACCAGCGCAACCCGGCCGTCCCGCGTCAGGATCGTCGGCGTCATCGACGAGAGCGGCCGCTTGCCGGGCGCGATCGCGTTGGCATCGCTGCCCACCACGCCAAACATGTTCGGCACGCCGGTCTTGGCGGAGAAATCGTCCATCTCGTCGTTGAGCAGGAAGCCCGCGCCCGAGACGATCACGCCGGCGCCGAAATAGCCGTTGATCGTATAGGTGTTCGAGACCGCGTTGCCCCACTTGTCGACCACCGAGAAGTGCGTGGTTTCGGCGCGCTCGGGCATCGCGGTGCCCAGGCCCGGCTGAACGTCGCGCGTCGGGCTGATGGCGTCCGGGCGCACTTCGGCGGCCCGACGCGCGATGTAGGCGTCGTCGGTGAGCCGTGCGACCGGCACCTTGTAGGCGTCCGGGTCGCCCAGGTACTGCGCGCGATCCGCGAACACGCGCTTCTCGATCTCGGCGAGCAAGTGGATGTACTGCGGCGAATTCAGCTCGACGTTCTGGAAATCGGCCGCGCGCGCCGCCTTCATCTTCAGCAGCTGCACCAGCCCGATGCCGCCCGAGCTCGGCGGCGGCGCCGTGATCACGTCGTAGCCCTGCCAGCTTGCCTGGATCGGTGCCCGCCAGACGGCCTTGTAGTTCGCCAGGTCGCGCCGGTCGATCAGGCCATGGCCGCGCATCGCCTGCTCGATCAGGTCGGCGGTCTTGCCGCGATAGAAATCCTGGGCGCCATCGTTGGCGATCCGTTCGAGCGTGCTCGCCAGTTCTGGCTGGCGGAACACCTGCCCCTCGCGCATGCCGCCGAAGTACACGGCGAAGTTCGTGCGCCCGGCGAAGGTCTTCAGCGCCGCGTCACGCCGCTCGATCAGTTGCGCATCGACCACGAAGCCGTCGCGCGCCAGCGCAACGGCCGGCGCCAGCACCGCTTTCCACGGCAGGCGCCCAAAGCGGCGGTGCGCCTGCCACATGCCGTCGACCGTGCCGGGCACGCCGGCGGCGCGATAGCCGACCAGGCTCATGTCCTTCACGACCTCACCCTTTGCATCGAGGTACATGTCGCGCGTCGCGGCGACCGGCGCGCGTTCCCGATAATCAAGGAAATAGGGCTTGCCGTCGACGTAGAGCGTCATGAAGCCGCCGCCGCCGATATTGCCCGCCTCCGGATAGGTAACCGCCAGCGAGAACGCCATCGCAACCGCGGCGTCGACCGCATTGCCGCCGGCCTTCATGATTTGCGCCGCCGTGGTGGCCGCGTAACGGTCCGCGGCGGCCACTGCGCCGGCGTCCAGAACCGGCGTTGGCGGACTCTTCGCCAGCGCCAGATCGGGCAGCGGCAGAAAGGCGAGTGTCAGCGCGCCGCTTGCCGCCCAGCCGCGCAACCGCCGCCAGATTCCGATTCGTCCCGTGTCACGCGTCATCTCGCTCACGCTGTCCTCTCCCGTGCGCCCGGAATGGGCCGTCGGCTATCTTGCCGACAGCAGGCCCGTTTCGGCAAGTGGCAATGGTCCCGACGCCGGCCGCGAACGCATGAAAACGGCACACGGGACGCGGGACGGACGGCAACAGACAGCGACGGGACGGGAAGGACAAGGAAGGACAGCGACGGACAGCGATCGCAACGAGATCGGGGCGATGCGGGAGCGCGCGTCGGCTGGGCGCTCATCGACGGACACCGCAGTGCAACGGCGCTTCGATCAGACTTCGCGCTGCGTTCGAGCTGTGTTCGACCTGCGCTGCAGCGAACGCCGACTGCGTCGGAGGCGTCGCATCGAGTCAGGAACGGCTGGCGGGTCAGCGATGCGCGCCGATCGCGCCGCCCACCACCGCACCGCCGATGGTTCCGATCGGACCGCCGGTCAGCACGTAGCCCAGCGCGCCGCCCGCCGCCGCGCCCACTGCCGCGCCCTTCTGCGAGCGGCTCATCGATGCGCAACCGCCCGCCTGTGCCAGCACACCGACCGCCACCAGGCCGATGGCGGCGCGGCGTAATGCGGCGCGCACGCCGCGCTTGCGCGTCTGAGAAGCAATGGTGCGGGAGCCGTGCTGATTCATCTTTTTTTCCTTCCTGGGGCCGCGCAGTCCGCGCGGCGCATGCTTTGCAAATTCCACGCCGAGTGTAGCGGCATCGGTGCGCGGCGCGGCCACGGTTTTACGCGACGTTACAGCTGATGCAAATCGGCAAGACCCGGCTCCGCGGCGCGGCGCCCGCCCGCCGACCGGATCGAACGGCGGCATCGAACGGCGGCATGCCGCAGGCGGCCCCTGGCGTGCGGTAGAATCGCCGCTCCATCGCGCGCCATTGAAGAGACAGCCTGAGCGTATGAGCACCCCAACCAACGACGCGGTCGTCGCGTCGAATTTCATCCGGAACATCATCGACGAGGACGCGCGGACCGGCAAATGGCAGGGTCGCGTCGAGACGCGGTTCCCGCCGGAGCCGAACGGCTATCTGCACGTGGGTCATGCGAAAAGCATCCATGTGAATTTCGGACTGGCGCGCGACTACGGCGGCGTTTGCCACCTGCGCTTCGACGATACGAATCCCGAAAAGGAAAGCACCGAGTACGTCGACTCGATCATCGACGCGGTACAGTGGCTTGGCTTCTCGTGGGAGAAGGACGGCAACGCGCACCTGTACTACGCAAGCGACTATTTCGAGAAGCTGTACGGTTTCGCGTGCCTGCTGATCGAACGCGGCCACGCCTATGTCGACAGCCAGAGCGCCGACGAGATGCGGGCCGCGCGCGGTTCGCTGACCGAGCCCGGCAAGCCGTCGCCGTTCCGCGACCGCACGCCCGCCGAAAACCTCGACCTGTTCGCGCGCATGCGGGCGGGCGAGTTCGCCGACGGCGAGCATGTGCTGCGTGCCAAGATCGACATGGCCTCGCCGAACATCAATATGCGCGACCCGGTCATCTATCGGATTCGCCACGCGCACCATCACCGCACCGGTGATGCCTGGTGCGTCTATCCGATGTACGACTTCACGCACTGCGTGTCGGACGCGCTCGAGAACATCACGCACTCGCTTTGTACGCTGGAATTCGAGGACCACCGGCCGCTGTACGACTGGTTCCTCGACCGGCTCGCGGAAGCCGGACAGTTCGCGCGGCCGCTGCCGCAGCAGATCGAATTTGCCCGTCTCAAGCTGACCTATGCGATCACCAGCAAGCGCAAGCTGATCCAGCTCGTGCAGGAAGGCCACGTCGACGCCTGGGACGACCCGCGCCTGCCGACCATCATCGGCCTGCGTCGCCGCGGTTACACGCCGTCGGCGATCCAGCTGTTCTGCGATCGCATCGGCGTCTCGAAAGCGGATTCGTGGATCGACATGAGCACGCTCGAACAGGCGTTGCGCGACGACCTGGATCCGGTCGCCCCGCGAGCGATCGCGGTTCTCGATCCGCTCAAGCTGATCGTCGAGAACTTCCCGGAAGACGGCCGCGAGCCGTGCAGCGCGCCGGTGCATCCGCATCATCCGGAACGCGGACAGCGCGACTTCGTGTTCACCCGCGAACTCTGGATCGAGCGGGACGACTTCACGGAAACGCCGCCAAAGGGCTATTTCCGTTTGTTCCCCGGCAACAAGGTCAGACTGCGCTACGGCTTCGTGATCGAATGCATCGGCGCGGACAAGGACGCCGACGGCAACGTCGTGGCGGTCCGTTGCCGCTATTTCCCCGACAGCAAATCCGGTACCGAAGGTGCCAACACCTACAAGGTGAAAGGCAACATCCATTGGGTCAGCGCGACCGACGCGGTCGCCGCCGAGGTGCGTCTGTACGATCGTCTGTTCGCCGAGCCGCAGCCCGACGCCGGCGGCCGCGACTTCCTGCAAGCGCTCAATCCGAATGCGAAGCGCACGGTACGAGCGTTCGTCGAGCCGTCCGCAGGCGCGCTGGCGGCCGAGGCGCGCGTACAGTTCGAGCGCCACGGTTACTTCGTTGCCGACCGCCGCGACTCGGCGCCCGGACGCCCGGTGTTCAATCGTGCCGTCTCGTTGAAGGACAGCTGGGGCAAATAGGCCTGACCGCATGACCCGCTGAAACGAAAAACGGTCTGCCGAGGCAGACCGTTTTCTCATCCGCGCCCGGCAGGCTTCACCGGGCGGGCATCGACGCGTGAGCGACCGATCGTCTTACTTGTTGGCCGGATCGACGCTCGACGCGCCGTTGTTGCCCGCGCCAGCAGCCGAGTTCGTGCTGGTCGTGTCCGAATGCTTCATGTGACGATGCGACTTGCTCTTGTGGGTGCTGCCCGTCGGGGCCGCCGGTGCGATCGCCGCCGGGGCCGAAGCCGACGTGTCGGCTGCCGGCGACTGGGTCGCTTGTGCGAAAGCGGAGCCAGCGAACAGGGTGGCGGACAGTGCGATCAACAGTTTGTTCATATCAACGTACTCCAGATGTCGAGTTGCTTCGAAAAGCGATCACGATGCTCGTGAGGGTGTCGACGCCGCGTTCCACACCGCGGCGCGCAACCCCGACATGATTGCCTCGCTCCGACTCAGGCACGCATGACTCATGCCTGCCCGAACGCCGGCAGCCGACGCGCCAGACGACGCTACCGACGCATGGCCGGTGCGACCGAGCTAAACGCCTGCGCAGGAAGGCTTATTGCCACGAATGCGCGCCTTGCGCAGGGCGAGCGCGCCGCGCGGAACATCGGGGACGGTTGAGATCGCCTGGACCATCCCCAGATGATTTTTCGAAATTACGTGCAACCACGCGTAGATTTGCTCGCAAGGAGAAAGAAATGGACACCACGTTGGACACTTTCGAGGCAGACGTCATCGCGGCCTCGCATCAACTGCCGGTACTGGTCGATTTCTGGGCGCCTTGGTGCGGCCCCTGCCGAGCGCTCGGGCCGTTGCTGGAACGACTGGAAAGCGAATTTGCGGGGCGCTTCCGGCTGGTGAAGGTGAATTCCGACGAGAACCCGGAGTTGGCCGCACAGTTCCAGGTGCGCAGCATTCCGTTCGTGCTGGCCTTCGTCGGCGGCCGTCCGGTCGATCAATTCGTCGGCGCGTTGCCCGAGGGCGAGTTGCGCCGCTTCATTGCGCGGCTGCTACCGCCACCCGAAGTTCTTGCACGGCAGCGCGCCCAACAGGCGCGCGCCGAGGGCCGGCCGCAGGACGCCTACGCGGCGCTGCACGAAGCGCTCGGCCTCGCCGACGGCTTCGACGATGCACGCCTGGATCTGATCGAGTGGCTGCTCGCGGATGAACGCTACGACGAGGCGCGCGAGCAGGTCGGCAAACTGTCGCCAAAGACCACGCAAGGCATCGATGCACGTTTCAACGCGCTGAAGACACGACTGGACGCGGTCGATCGCAGCGCCGACCTGCCCGGCGCGGATGCGCTGCGCGCGCGGATCGAACAAGACCCGGCGGACTTGGCGGCGCGCTTCGACCTGGCCAATGCGTTGATCGCGGCAAGCCGCTACGACGAGGCACTGGCGCAGTTGCTCGAAATCGTCAAACGCGATCGCACCTACCAGGACGACGTCGGACGCAAGACGATGCTGTCGGTGTTCGAACTCGCTGCCGACCAACCCGCGCTGGTCGGCAAGTGGCGCAAGCAACTGGCCAGTACGCTTTATTGAAGCCCAGCCACGGGCATAACGCACCGCTTGCAAGGCGCGGCACCACGGCCCGGGCGGCGGCACGCACGGCGCCGGTCCCGGTGCAAAGCACGATATCAACCTGTTTCAGCCGGCGCCCTGCGTCGTCGACTGCCACGTTCTGCCGGCATGGGCGATGGATGCGCTTATTGGATGGCCGACCAGGCGGCCGACTAGTCTGCTGACTGCGCGGCTGACTGCGCGGCTGACTGCGCGATCGCTTGAAGCGCCTCGCCGGCGGCCACGAAGCCGAACGCGGCGGTGACGATCACGCTGGAACCGAAGCCGGCGCAATTCAGCCGTGCGCCGACCGGCGCGTCACTGTCACTGGCTGGCGGCTGGCGCAGCGCTTCATCCGAATACACGGCGCGAATTCCCATCTTGCCGCGCTTCGGCCCTGGAAAGCCATACTCGCGCCGCAAACGGCCGCGCACCTTGGCGAGCAACGGATCCTGAACCGTGCGCGCCAGATCGTCCACCCTGATCCGGGTCGGATCGACTTGTCCGCCCGCGCCGCCGACCGTGACGATGGCCTGTCCACGGCGGCCCGCCCACGCCAGTAGCGCAACCTTCGCCTTGCTGTCGTCGATGGCATCGACGATGAAGTCGTAGCCGTCGCCGAGCAGCGCCTCGACCGTGTCCGGCTCGACGAATTCGTCCACGGCATCGACCCGGCACGACGGGTTGATCAGCGCGATGCGTTCACGCATCGCATCGACCTTCGCCTTGCCGAAATTGCCATCGAGTGCGTGCAATTGCCGGTTCGTGTTGCCGAGCGCGACGTGATCGAGATCGAACAGGGTCAGATGCCCGATGGCGCTGCGCGCCAGTGCCTCGACCGTCCACGAGCCGACGCCGCCGATGCCGATCACCGCAACCCGCGCAGCTTGGAAGGCGCGGTAGGCGGGCTCGCCATACAGGCGAGCCACGCCCGAGAACCGGCGCGCCAGTTCGTCTCCGGCAACGGCCGGCGCGAAACCGTCGTCCAGCGCACCGATTTCAGGAAGTTTTTCTGACATTTTGAAAGTTATCGCGTAAATGCCCTTTATTTCGGGAGGAAACGCGAAGAATCGACTATCCGCAAGAATTACCTGCTTTGGTTATACTGCAAGCGTTGACCGTCAGTGAGCAATCGTGGACAAGTTAGCAGACCTGCGTCGGAGCTACGCACAAGGGGTTCTCCTGGAGGCGGACGTCCAGTCCGATCCGATCCAGCAGTTCGAACATTGGTTCGCCGACGTACTGGCGTGCGAACTGCCCGATCCCAACGCGATGACGTTGGCCACCGCCAGCCGCGACGGCCGGCCCAGTGCGCGCATCGTACTGCTGAAAGGCATCGTGGATGGCGGCTTCCGCTTCTTCACGAACTACGACAGCCGCAAGGGCCGCGATCTCGCGGAAAACCCGCACGCAAGCTTATCCTTTTATTGGGTCGGCCTCGAACGCCAAGTGCGTATCGAGGGCACCGTCGCAAAGACCAGCGCCCAGGACAGCGACGAGTATTTCTTCTCCCGGCCGGTCGAATCGCGTCTGGGCGCATGGGCGTCCGAGCAGAGCCAGCCGGTCGCCGACCGTGCCGCTCTCGAGCAGCGCGAACGGGAGTTCAAGGCCCGCTTCGGCGATGACCCGCCACGGCCGCCTCACTGGGGCGGTTATCAGTTGTCCCCTCAAACCATCGAATTCTGGCAGGGCCGCCCTTCCCGGCTCCACGATCGCCTGGTCTATTCGCGCAACGCGGACGGATCGTGGACGCTGTCGCGACTCTCCCCCTGAATCCCGCGCCGCAACGTACGGCGCGCGGGGTCGCGTCGCCGCGCGACGGAGTGTTCAACGGCCGGGCAGGCCAACCGCATGTCTTGGGAGATAACAATGTTTTGGGAGAAAAAACTGGCGCACTGGGTCGACGCGGTGCGGGCCAATGCCAACGTCCCGGCGCGTCTTGTTCTCTGGAACGGTCAACAGTTCGACTTCGGGACGTTCGACGCGCCGCGCGTGACGCTGCGCGTCAATTCCGCCGCCGCGGTGCCGATGCTGCTGGAGCCGAGCCTGGACAATCTGGGCGAAGCCTACGTGAAGGGCAAACTGGATGTCGAAGGACGCCTGCCTGACGTCATCGAGATCGGCTACGCGCTGGCCCGGGGTTTTGTCTCCACGCCAAGCAAGCTGGCGCGGGTGGCACGCCATTTCACCCACTCGAAGGCCAGCGACAAGAAGGCGATCCAGTATCACTACGACGTCTCGAACGCGTTCTATGAACAGTTCCTCGACCCGAACATGGTGTATTCGTGCGCGTATTTCGAGAACGGCGACGAGGATCTGGCGACCGCGCAAGTCAAGAAGCTTGACCACATCCTGACGAAGATCCAGTTGCGCCCCGGACATCGTCTGCTCGACATCGGCTGCGGCTGGGGCGCCCTCGTGATTCGCGCCGCGCAGCAGTATGGCGCGCAGTGCGTCGGCGTCACGCTGTCGCAAAACCAGTTCGATCTCGCGACCGCGCGCGTCAAGGCGGCCGGCCTGCAGGACAAGATCGAGATTCGTCTGCAGGATTATCGAGATGTCGACGGCGTGTTCGACCGCATCACCAGCGTCGGCATGTTCGAGCACGTCGGACGCAAGAATCTGTCCGGCTATTTCGGGAAGATCAATGCGCTGCTGGCCGACGATGGCGTAGTGATGAACCATGGCATCACGTCCACCGATCCGGACAGCGGCGAGACTTCGCACGGCGGCGGCGAATTCATCGATAAATACGTGTTTCCCGATGGCGAACTGCCGCACATCAGTTTCGCCATGCAGGCAATGCAGCAGGGTGGCCTGGAAGCGTTCGACGTCGAGAACCTGCGCCGCCATTACGCCCGTACGCTGGCGCTGTGGACCGAGAACTTCGAGGACCATGCGGAAACGATTCACGGCCTGGTCGACGAGGAACGGTTCCGCATCTGGCGCGTGTATCTGGCGGGCTGCTCCTACGCCTTCGAGCACGACGACGTCGCGATCTATCAGATCGTCGGCCGCAAGGCCGGTCAGTTGGCCAGCGGCCTGCCGTGGTCGAGGCGCTATATGTACGACCGCGCGAGTGTTTGTAATGCCACCAGTGCCGCCAGCGCCGCCAACGAACCGGTCGCGCCGAACGTGACGGCGCTCGACCAGGCTGCAAACGCGTAGCGCAACCGGCGCCGGATGGCAGGCGGCGAACGCCCGACCGTGGCCTGTATTGCGGTAAGCGCAGGCTTGGAGATGCGCATTTCAGCCGCTTGCGGTGGACGAACGGCGCATCGGACGGTGGCCGGCGGCGGGAAAGCGCCTGGGCCTGCCCGCGCACCGCACGCCGCCTTGCCACCGTGCCACCGTGCCACGTCCGGACGGTAGGGTGAGACCTTTTGGCCAGCACCGTTCACAAAGCCGGGCGCGCCGGGCTTGTCCATCGACGGGCCAACGGCAGGCCAACGATAGGCTGCGCCATCCGCGCCATCCGCGGCAGCCCGCGCCTGACAAGCCGCGCCTGACAAGCCGCGCCTGACAGCCTGACAGCATTACCGGCTGGTCAGCGTCGCGAGCCCTCGGCGCAACTCGCAAGATCAGAACGACCAGCACGACGCTGCGACCGCCACGCGGCGCATGGAAAGCGCCCCGGCCTCTTTTCCTACTTCCCGTCTCGTGCCAGCGCGACCGGTTCAGCGAAGTCGCGACGCAAACTGCTTGCGGAACTTCGCCACCTTCGGTGCGACCACGTAGGCGCAATAACCCTGGTTAGGGTGCTTGGCGTAGTAGTCCTGGTGGTAGGCTTCCGCCCTGAAATAATTGCCGGCCAATGCTTCGACCTGCGTCACGACGGGTCCGTCGAACACGCCCTCTTCGTTCAGCTCGCCGATTACTTCATGCGCAACCCTTGCCTGCTCGTCGGTATGCGTGAACACGACCGACCGATACTGAGTGCCGACGTCATTGCCCTGGCGGTTCAGCGACGTCGGGTCATGCGTCGCGAAAAAGATGCGCAGGATGTCGCGGTAGCTGATCTGCGCCGGATCGAAGGTGACCCGCACTACCTCGGCATGGCCGGTAGTCCCGTTGCACACGGCCTCGTATGACGGATGATCGATATGGCCGCCCGCGTAGCCGGACTCCACGTCCAGTACGCCCCTGACGCCCAAAAATACCGCCTCGGTGCACCAGAAACAGCCGCCACCGAGCGTCGCGATTTCTTCCTTCTGTTCCATCGTTTCCTCCTTCACTGGCGTGCCATTACGCGGCGCAGCGCGCGGCACGGCGATTTGTCCGATAAACAGGTTAGTTGGCAATTGGCGTGCCGCGTCATTCGACCACCTCGCAGTTCAAGGCTTTATGATGGCGACTTCCGATGGCAGGGATAGGGCAATGACAACGCAAACCACGCGCAGGACACTCTGGGACATCAGCCCGGCGATCGACGTCGGCTTTCCCACCTGGCCAGGCGATACACCGGTGGCAATCGAGCGGATGTGGCGTATCGAGAATGGTTCGCCGGTCAACATCGCCCGCCTGACGCTATCGCCGCACACCGGTGCCCACACCGACGCACCGCTCCACTACGACCGCGACGGAATGCCGATCGGAGAGGTTCCGCTGGACCGTTATCTAGGAAGATGCCGCGTCGTGGACTGCCGTGGCGCCGGCTCGCTGGTCAGGGCCGAGGCCTTGGCCGACGCACTCGACGACGTGCCCGAGCGCGTGTTGCTGCGCACCTACGAGCGGGCGCCGGTCGAGCGCTGGGATTCCGATTTCACCGCGGTCGACCCCGCAATCATCGACATCCTGCACGCCCGCGGCGTGAAGCTGATCGGCATCGACACCCCATCGCTCGATCCACAGGAATCGAAAACCATGGACTCGCACCACCGCGTCCGGGTCCATCGGATGTCGATCCTCGAAGGCATCGTGCTCGACGAGGTGCCTGCGGGGGACTACGAGTTGATCGCCCTGCCCCTGCGGCTCGCATCGCTCGACGCCAGTCCCGTGCGCGCGGTGCTGCGCGCGCTCTAATGCACTGGTGGCGTCGAGGCGGACGCCGCTTACTTGTTGGGCTGCGGGGTCATGCGCAGATACGGGCGCAGCGCCTTGTAGCCCTTCGGAAACTTCTGCTTGATGACCGCTTCGTCCTTCAACGAGGGGACGATCACGACATCGTCGCCATCCTTCCAGTTACCCGGAGTGGCGACCGAATGGCTATCGGTCAGTTGCAGCGAGTCGATCACGCGAAGCACTTCATCGAAGTTACGACCGGTGCTCGCCGGATAGGTGATGATCAGCCGCACCTTCTTCTTCGGATCGATCACGAACAGCGACCGTACAGTCACGGTCTCGCTCGCGTTCGGGTGAATCATGTCGTAAAGCGTGGACACCGTCCGATCCTTGTCCGCCAGGATCGGAAACCCGACCGATGCGGCCTGCGTCTCGTTGATGTCCTTGATCCAGTCCTGATGCGAGTCCGCAGTGTCGACCGAAAGCGCAATGGTCTTCACATTGCGCTTCTCGAATTCGTCGGCCAGCTTCGCCGTCAGGCCAAGCTCGGTCGTACAGACCGGCGTGAAGTCCGCCGGGTGCGAGAACAACACCCCCCAGCTGTCTCCCAGCCACTCATGGAACTTGATGCGCCCCTGACTCGAATCCTGCTCGAAGTCGGGTGCGGTGTCGCCAAGACGTAGCGTCATGATTCTTTCTCCGTGTCTTCGTTCTGCGGTGGATCGACAAAGGATACGCCAGAGCGTGCGCCGGCCGTGCAACTTTGTCGTCACTTCAACATGACTGCGGGTAATGGCCGGGTAATGGCCGGTAATGGCCAGTTGATGGCCGGTCAAGGTTCGGTGAAGAGCGGGCAACCGGCAAGCAACGGACTGGTCATGGATCGGTGATGGATCGGTGATGGATGGGAAACGGGCCAGCCGTGCGCCGATGACGCACCAGTCAGACATCGGTCAGCGGTCGGTCAGGTATCCGTGACCCATCGGCGGCGCAGCGTAGCGCGCTCTGTCCGAAACCGCGCGACGGGATCGCCTACTACCGCGGCGCCGACGGCTGCCTCGAATGTCGTGCAAGCGGTGCAACCCTTCCTACTCGTCGATGAACGCGCGATGCCACGACAGGCGAGGCCAAGCGCGCAAAGCGACGGCTGAGCCGGACGTCGCTGACTTGCCGATCGGTGGGCCGGCGTACCGCTACACCACCGCTACACCACCACTACACCACCACGACATTCACGCAGCAGATTGCCAGAGCTCCTGCTCCGTACTCTTTACGCCGGCACTCGCACACGCCTGCCCTCGCTAGCCTCGAAGGCCAGGCATTTCCAACGTCCGGGTCTCCTGGCATCGTGCCCCCCCGGCCTCCTGGCCTCCTGGCCTCCTGGCCTCCGGGCCTCCGGGCTTCCGGGCTTCCGGGCTTCCGGGCTTCCGGGCTTCCGGGCTTCCGGGCTTCCGGGCTTCCCGACTTCCCGACTTCCCGGCTTCCCGGCTTCCTGTTATTTGGTTTGCCGGTCTCCTGGTGTCAAGGCGTACAGACGCAGCGCGGCCCGGACGTCCGACAACCCGGGCATCGGCAATCGGCAATCGCGATCCGCTGTCGAGAGGCGAAACCGTCAGCCGTTTTGGCAATGTCTGTCACCGTTGTAACGGACGCTTGCGCCTCGTAACCAGCGTTTTCCGTTACGATAAACGGGGTGCACTGTGAAAGTCGCTCATAACTCGAACCACAATCCGATGGAGGACCGAATGACCGATATCAAAAGCGTTCTGACCGATGCCGAAGACCTGCTCAAGCAAGCCGCGTCGACGACTGGCGAGCGTGCCGCCGAACTGCGCGAGACGGCGTTGAGCAAGCTCAAGCAGGCCAAGGAAAAGGCTGCCGACGTGCAGGTCGTGGTGGTCGAGAAGGGCAAGCAGGCCGCCCGCGTGACCGACGACTATGTGCATGACAATCCGTGGCGCTCGATCGGCATCGCCGCAGTGGCCGGTATTGCACTCGGCCTGCTGCTGAACCGCAAATAAGCACGCGATTGTGCGGCCCGGCGGCATGAGTCCGCCGAGTCGCGTCGCCCCGTTCACCTACGTCGACAAGGAGTCTGGATGAGCAGTGGCAACCCGCCTGGGCCGATCGACTCGATCAGCCGCCTCGCCCAATCCTTCAGTGCGCTCGTCCAGACGCGCCTTGAAATTTTCAGCATCGAACTCGCCGAGGAGAAGGACCGCCTGCTGCGGTCCATCCTCGCGGGCCTGACCGCGCTGCTGTTCGCCGGGGCCACCCTGATCGCGTTCACCGCGCTGATCGTGGTGCTGTGCTGGGACAGCTACCGCTGGCAGTCCATTGCAGTGCTGACCGTTCTATACGCGTTGATCACCGTCTGGCTCGGACTGTCAGTGCGCAACGGCATCCGTCAGGCACCTCGCGCTTTCGATGCGACGATTCGTGAGTTCGAGAACGATCGTGACGCCTTCACACGGGGACCAAGATGAGCACCCATCACGATCGAACGCATTTGAACAACCGCGAAGTGCGGGCAGTCCGCAAGGAGTTGCTGGCGGCACGCGCGGCAGCGAACCGCAGACAGATCGCGGAAGCGCGCAACGAGTTGGCGCGAACGCTGACGCCTGCCGGTCTGTTCACACTGTTACGGCGCCGCTCTACGGGTGCATCGAACGGCCTGCCGCTCGGCGGCTTGTTGCGTGGCCGATCAGCACGATTCAATGGCGGACTTCAGGGCGCGCTTCCCACGCTGCCGACCTTGCTCGCGATTCCGGGGGCGGGACTGCTGCTGGGCCGGCTGTTCAGGCCGCTGAAGTGGGCTGCACTCGGCTGGAGCGCGTGGCAAGGCATTCGAGCCGGACGCGCAATCCGAGCGCGCCGGGTTCAGCCGCCACGTTGAGTCAGCGTCGCCCGAACCTGACCTTGCGGCCGCGGCCGACCGGTCGGCTGCCTATCCTTGCGCCCTGACGATCTCGGGGCCTCTTGATTCCGCGGCCTCACAATTTCGATCTTGCGGTCACGCGATGAGGCGCGATTCCCGCGCCGCATACGTCTGCGCGCCGGATCGAAACCCTGCGGGCCAGCAGGCACGCATCGCCCGCGCGGTCGGCGCCTCGGCGAGCGCTTCTTACAGGCACCGCGCAGCCGTCGTACAGGCGTCGCGCAGCCGTCGTACAGGCGTCGCGCACGCGTCGTGCGGTCGCTACGCTTGCGTCGTGCACGATCAGGTCGAACGCCATTGCGCTGCACCTTCTGACAACACGCCGCCGCAACGCGAAGCGGCTGCGAATCTTGGCAGCCGGCCAGTGCAGTACTCGGACAGCACGGGCATAGCACGCGAATAGCCCTGACAACGCGCCGGCAATGCGCGACGGGGTTGCAGGGCGCAACGCGCAACCGCCATCGCGAAGATGCAGCGGTGTGGCGGCATGGCCGCATGGCAATATCGCGGCATGGCTGTGTCGCGTGCCGCGCGGGTAAAGTAGGTTGGGTCGCCGAAGCATGCTGCAACGCGTTGAAGACCGTGTTACCCGACGCCCACAAGCGCGTGTCGGCTAGCCAGCGGCCGCACGCCAGACGCAACCGGCCTCGACAACCTCATCGATGACGACCTCATCCGGTCAGTTCATCACCGGGTCCAGCCACACCCAGTGGCGACCGTGTTTACCATCCGTGCACATCTCCAGCTGCAGCATACGGCTCGCTCGGCCTGAAGGCGAGCTGCCGATGACGGCAACCACTTCCCCATTTGGTTGGTCGTCGATCGGCCCCTTATTGCTGGATGAGGCAGCGTCAATGCGCCCAGCAGACGCGCAGTCTGCCGAACCCGCCGACCCAAACACGAACGTAGGGCTCGGGCCACTACGCAGAGTACGGGTATCCAATCCCGCACTTGCTGGACCTTCCACACCTTCCGCATTTTCACTACCTGCCGCACTTTCACTACTTTCAGCGCCGTCAGCTTGGCCAGTCTGGTCTCTGCGCGCGCCCTTCGTAAGTCGATTGCCAACCACCGTTTCGCGTGATGATGCCCTTTCGATGGTCCGTCTTGCCAAACACAGCGGCAGCGCTGCGTCAGCCGCATGGAAGGCCTGCACCGTTTCGACATCGATGCGCGCCTGCCGAACCTCGTCCGTCGCGCGCAGGAGCAGCGCCTGACAGATCGCGGCCAGCGCAGCGGTAAGTAACACGGCCAATAGCAGTACAGCGCCCCGGTCGCCGGTGGCGGACCGTCGCGAGCTTCGAGTCATGGCTGAATCCAGGACGGGACCCCGTCGGTAGGCAAGCGGCCGTTCCCACCCGAACGGTCGAGGAAACGCGCTCCGACGGCAGCGTCATTACGCGGCGCGATATGCAGATCGACGCGCCACGGCGGCGCCATGCCACTGTCGCCGTCGCTGGCACCGCCGCGCTCATCCGTCCGGTGCATGCCGCCAGCTTCCAAGCGGGCGACTGGGCGCGGGTGGTCCGCCATTGTTGGTCCGGTCCGCGTGGCTCGAGCAGGCCGCGTCGATTTGCCCACACCATCGACACTCACACTGACGCCGACAATGTCGCGTGGGTCCAGCGCTGTGGTGTCCGACAAAGCGTGCAACGATCCTCTTGCAACGACGTCAACACGCATTGTTCCGACGTTGTCGACCACCGGCTGCAAGCCATGCCAGGCCGGTGCGCGAACGTAGAGCGTCGACAGGCCGGTTGCCTTGTTGCGCACCATCAGCGTGCGTAGCGACGGGGCAGCGGCAGATGACGATCCATCGGCCCGAGCAGACCGGAGCGACTTGCCCGGTTTGACTGACTTGACTGACTTGACTGACCGAACCGACTCGACTGAGTTAACCGTCCTGCCGCGCTTGACGGATGTCCCGAATCTGCCCGACTTGCCGGTACGGGTCGGCCTTGCCGATCCGTCGCGCCTTCGTGGCTGCGTCGCCCTATCGACGAGCATCAACGAATCCGCAGCCGTTTGCTTGCGGCAACCACACTGCCCCTCCTCTGTCACTTCCGCATCGCGGCAAATCCGCACCGCACCGCCGAACAGTTGCTGCACCGGCTCGCCGTTGGACTTGTTGCCGCCATCCGTGCCGCTCTTCGACAGATCGGGCGCAAGCGATAGCCCGTCCCGACTGGCTCCTGCGAAGCGAATGTATGCCGTGAACAGGCGCCGTACCGTTCGCCTGTCCCTGGCTTCCGCCATCTGCTCATCGAAATGCAGCATTACGCGCTGCGTCAGGCGGCCCACGCTCACCAAGCTGCTGACAACGACCAGTCCCATCGACATCGCGAGCAACACTTCGAGCAATGTGAATCCGCTCCGGCACGCATGCCTTCCTCGCGAGACCTTGCGTTCAGCCATCATCCAATCCTGTGACTCCCAGAGCAAGGTGAAGACAAGCGGCCGCCGACCGCGGCTTGGGCCGTGATTCGATGTCGCTCACGATGCCTTTGTCATTGTCGCAACCAAGGTGGGACCGCATCCAGGCAGCGGCATCGCTGCGCCACAGAACGGTCAGGACGGCGGCGTCCTGCCCGGCGGTGAGCCTTACCTCACCGCCGGGCAGAGTCGCCGCGGCAGCCTCGCGCCACGGTGCGAGGGCGGCCTTCACCTGCGTGCAGTGGATTGTTGCTGACTGACCGGGATTCGTCTCCGACATCATCAACAAGCTTTCCACAGCATTGGTGCCAATCTCGACCGCCCGGATCTGCTGGTCGACAAAGCGGGCGATACGGGTCAGCTGCGCCGCGGTCGAAGCCGCGCCCGCGGCGGCAAGCAAGGCGATCGAGATGCCGAACAACACTTCGACGAAGGTTTCACCGCGGCTGTTACCGACGCCGCGCGTGGTCGCCACGCGAACGCGACGCATCGATGGATGGGGCGGGCGGCGACATAACGCCGACCGGCGTCCGCGACGACTCGACCGCGCGGCGGTGGGCGCCGATGCGGCAGCGTTTCTCGCGGCCTTGCAGCGCCCCTCCCGCACGCGCAGCCGCCCGGTCGCCGCCACAATCAGGCACCGTGGCGTGACGCGGCCCTCGGTTGTTGCGAGTTCGATGTTGCTCTCACTGGCGTGTGGCAACCCTGTCGCGGGACTGAACAGAAACGTATGCCGGCTCGGTTCGACCACAATGCCGGGCGGGAGGTCGATCGCCCGCGACATCTCTGCCACGCCGCTGACGTCTCTCCACGTCATCGTCAGCCGGCAAACGCCAGGCGATCGGTCGAACGCGCGCTGTGCCGACCGCAGCGGCACGATCGGCTCGGCCGACATCCGAGCCTGTGTAGAAGCGCTTCTGCCACTACGCGCGGCTCGCCCGCGAGCGACCCCTGCTGCCCGATCGAACGGCTCGGGCGGCAGCGACAAGGTACTCGACTGCCCCGTCCGCAACGCATGGTCGCCCGCCTGCCGAAACGCACTCACAAGCCGCTGCGTCGCGTCGCTCAAGCGCGATACCTCCCGCAAGCGGGCCGCCCCCGACAGCGTCAGAGACGCCCCGGTCAGCATGACCGCCATTGCACAAACGAGCTCGATGAGACTAAGTCCCGTGTCGGGAACAGCCTGGTGACGCGCGCGGCCGCATGCGCACGCCGCTCGGGAATGGCGAAGGCGTGGCAGCGCCCGACGATGGTAGGAGGCAAGCCGATGCATGACGTTTCCTGGCTGAAGACGGTGTATCGACTTTAGTGGGCGTCGGGTGCGCGATAAACTCGGCCGAAAGGCATAGGCCTTGGCGCAACGCGCTCTCGGAATCAGGAAAGTTGCGATGCGATTCGCATACGACGCCTGCGCGCCGACGACAGCCGGGCGTCTACGGACGACGCTCGACGTGCAATCTACAAGGGAAGGCATTCGGCGAGCGCGTCGGCCACATGCCGCCAGCGGAGCCAGGCATCAAGGTACAGGGCCTTGAAGCGGCGTCGCCGGATTGCCGCAATCGTGCAGCGTACAAAGGCGCTCAGCGAGTACCGCGAACGGCATACGACGCGGTTGGCGAGGGCTCGCGCCGCTAAAGACTTGAACGGCCGCGATCGACACGTCAGGCGGTGCCAGTGAACGGCATCGCGCGGCAAGGGGCGGCAGAGCCCCCACGGCACGGCAGCCGTGACCCGCCCAAGCCGCGGCCCTACTCGAAAAGGTGATTCGTCCAGTCGGAATAGACTGGCGAAGGATTGGGCATCAGGCCGATTGCCCGCATTGCCCGCATTGGCCGCATTGGCCGCATTGCCCGTAGGCGATGACAGTGCTGCCCGATGCCGGACAAGCCGCAGCGGGCCCAGCGCTCAGGAAGCGGGCGGCTCGCGGTCTTTCGGCTCGCGTGCGGCGCCATCGTCCACGGAACCAAGGCGCGGCGAAGCTGCCGATGCGTTGCCCGGCGTGACGCCCGGCGAGGCCGCATGCCGCTCGAATTCGTCGATGACTGCCTCGAAATCGGCGATGTCCTCGAAGCGGCGATAAACCGATGCGAAGCGGATGTAGGCAACCTTGTCGAGCCGGGCCAACTCGTTCATGACCCATTCGCCGATCCGTTCGCTGCGCACTTCGCGCTCGCCGGTCGCCTGCAATTGAAACTCGATGCGCGCCACGGCTTCGGCAATCGCATCCGCGCTGACCGGCCGCTTGCGCAGCGCCAGCTTCATGCTGCCTGTCACCTTGGCGCGATCGAATTCGGCGCGACTGCCGTCCTTTTTGACGACAAAAGGCAGCGTCAATTCGACGCGCTCGTAGGTCGTGAACCGCTTGTCGCATGCGGCGCACCGGCGGCGCCGACGGATCGCTGCGCCGTCCTCCGAGACCCGTGAATCGACGACCTGCGTGTCGTCGTGACGGCAGAACGGGCAGCGCATCGCGGGGCTTAGCGGTAGACCGGGAAACGGCGGGTCAGCGCCTGCACCTTCTCGCGCACGGTGGCGAGATTGGCTTCGTCTTCCGGATTCTCGAGTACGTCGGCGATCAGATCGGCCACCTGCTTCGCTTCCTCGGTGCCGAAGCCGCGAGTGGTCATCGCCGGCGAGCCGACGCGGATACCGCTGGTCACGAACGGCTTCTCCGGGTCGTTCGGGATCGCGTTCTTGTTCACGGTGATGTGCGCCTCGCCCAGCGCGGCCTCGGCCGCCTTGCCGGTGATGTTCTTGGCGCGCAGGTCGACGAGCATCACGTGGCTCTCGGTGCCGCCGGAGACGATGCGCAGGCCGCGCGCCGCCAGCTGTTCGGCCAGGACCTTGGCGTTGGCGACCACGCGTTCCTGATACGTCTTGAACTCCGGCGACAGGGCCTCCTTGAAGGCCACCGCCTTGCCGGCGATCACGTGCATCAGCGGACCACCCTGGATGCCCGGGAAGATGGCCGAATTGATCTTCTTCTCGAATTCCGCTTTCGACAGGATCACACCACCGCGCGGGCCACGCAGGCTCTTGTGGGTGGTGGTGGTCACGAAGTCGGCGTGCGGCACCGGATTCGGATACACGCCCGCCGCGATGAGGCCGGCGTAATGCGCCATGTCGACCATGAAGTAGGCGCCCACCGACTTGGCGATGCGGGACAGACGCTCGAAGTCGATCTTCAGCGAGAACGCCGAGGCGCCAGCGACGATCAGCTTGGGCTTGTGCTCGTTGGCCAGCTTCTCGGCGGTGTCGTAGTCGATGTCCTCGTTTTCGTCGAGTCCGTAGCTCACCACCTTGAACCACTTGCCGGACATGTTGACCGGCGAGCCGTGGGTCAAGTGGCCGCCGTGCGCGAGGCTCATGCCCATGATCGTGTCGCCCGGTTCGAGCATCGCGAAGAACACGCCCTGGTTCGCCTGCGAGCCGGAATTCGGCTGCACGTTCGCGGCCTCCGCGCCAAACAGCTGCTTGACCCGGTCGATCGCCAGTTGCTCGACCACGTCGACATATTCGCAACCGCCGTAGTACCGCTTGCCGGGATACCCTTCGGCATACTTGTTGGTCAGCTGGGAGCCTTGCGCTTCCATGACCGCCGGACTGGTGTAGTTCTCGGAGGCGATCAGCTCGATGTGATCTTCCTGGCGGCGGTTCTCGTTCTGGATGGCTTCGAACAGCTCGGGATCGATTTGCGAAATCTTGCTGGTGGCGCGGTCGAACATGGCACTCTCTCTATGGATAGCAGGGAACGATCGAAATGACGGATGTCGGTCGTGAACCGGCCGGTCCGGCGCATTGCGCGCCACGGAGTTCCAGACAGGACAAGCCAGTCGCTTCGAAACGGCTGCCCAGGCGAACGGCAAAAGACACTCTACGCTTCCCGGTGGTCGTCCACCTCGGGTGGGTGCACCCGTATCGCCAGTCACATAGAGGATCGTCGATTCTATTGGATCGGCGCCCGCAAGGCAATCGCGGCACGCCGTCCGCCCTCTACCACCGTGCCCCGTCCGCCCGCTTTTCGCGGGTCGCGCTCCCGAGTCTTTCCGAGCCGGCCTCTGGCTTACCCCGATTGTTTAAATGTGTAACAAGTTATTCCGCCGCCCGGGGGCGCCAGACGGTTCCGGTAATATGACCGCCATGAAAAATTCGACCGGCGTCCGAGACGGCACCTTGGCCTTTACTTGGCAGGTACGGGTCTACTACGAGGATACGGATGCGGGTGGTGTCGTCTTCTATGCGAACTACCTGAAGTTCTTCGAGCGCGCGCGAACCGAATGGCTGCGCGCTGCGGGCATCGAACAACAGCGGCTGGTCGACGAGCGGGGCATCGGTTTCGTCGTGCGGCGCACCGAAGTCGAATATCTCTCGCCCGCCCGCCTGGACGACGTGCTCCGCATTGAAACGCGCGTGGCCGAGACTCGCCGCTGCCAGGTCGTATTCGAACAGACCGCATGGCGCGGCGAGCAACGCCTCGCGCGCGGCTCGATTCAGGTAGTCTGTATCGATATGTCCGCCTTCCGGCCGATGGCGCTGCCTGCGGAGGTTGCCGCCTTGTTCGGAGCGGACAACGGCCTTTCGTGAAACACCATTGATCCGATCGTGAACGGCGCAACGGCGCCAGGGACGCAAACGCTCACCAAATGAACCACGCCGACGACCTGTCATTCATTTCGCTCGTAAGCAACGCAAGCCTGCTCGCCCAGGCGGTCATGCTGCTGTTGCTCGTGCTGTCCCTGATCTCCTGGACGATCATCTTCCGCAAGGGCATCGCGCTGCGGCGCGCTCGCGCACAGACCGAGCGCTTCGAACGCGCTTTCTGGTCGGGCGGCGACCTGAACACGCTCTACCAGAGCGCCAGCAGCAACCGTCATGCGACCGGCTCGCTGGAACGCATCTTCGAGGCAGGCATGCGCGAGTTCCTGAAGGGCCGTGAACGACGCCTGAACGACAGCGGCGCGACGCTTGACGGCGCACGCCGGGCCATGCGCGCCGCCTTCCAGCGCGAGATGGACGTGATCGAGGCAAGCCTGCCATTCCTGGCTTCGGTTGGCTCGGTGAGCCCCTACATCGGTCTGTTCGGAACGGTCTGGGGGATCATGAATGCGTTCCGCGGCCTGGCCAATGTGCAACAGGCGACGCTGGCCAACGTGGCGCCGGGCATCGCCGAGGCGCTGGTGGCGACGGCCATCGGCCTGTTCGCAGCCATTCCGGCGGTGGTGGCCTACAACCGCTACGCGAACAACATCGACCGGCTGGCCGTGCGCTTCGAGACTTTCATCGAAGAATTCTCGAACATCCTGCAACGCCAAGCGGGCTGAACGCCTGCCGGCGCGACGAGATAGTCGCGTCGCCTTAACTCTTCGAGACAGTTCAGGAACAAGACGATGGCAGGTTCGATGCGATCCGGAATGCGCGGCGGCAGATCGCGGCGCGCAATGTCTGACATCAACGTAGTGCCGTACATCGACGTGATGCTCGTGCTGCTGGTGATCTTCATGGTCACCGCGCCGCTCGTCACGCCGTCGCTGGTCAATCTGCCGACCGTCGGCGGCGCCTCGCCCGAGCAGCAGACGCCGCCGGTGATCGTCAACGTGCAAGCTGACGGTACGATGTCCGCCCGCTACAAGAGCGATGGCGGGCCCACCGAGGAACGTCCGATGACGATGGCCGATCTGACCGCGTTCCTGCAGGAGCGTCAGCAGAGCGCGCCCGATCAACCCGTCGTGATCGCCGGCGACAAGAACGTGAAATACGAGTCGGTGATGAACGTGATGTCCGAGCTGAAGGCGCAAGGCGTCAAGCGCGTCGGACTGCTGGTCAAATCGAAATGAGCAGGCACGCCGGCTCTCCGTTCGAGCCGCCCAGGGAGCATGGCACCGGCAAGGCGTTCGCCTACGCTGCGCTGGTCCATCTTTTGCTCATCGCCTTGCTGTTCTTCGGGATGCACTGGCAGACCAACAGCGAGGAAGGCGTGCAGGCGGAGATCTGGACCGAGGTGCCGGAGCTCGACGCGCCGCGCGCGCGGCCCCGCCCTGCCCCGCCCAAGGTAGCGACGCCCGAACCGACGCCGACGCCTCCGCCGGTGCCGACGCCCCGTGCCAGCGTTCGCGACGAGGACGCCGATATCGCGCTTGAAAAGCGCAAGCGGCAGCAGGCGGAAGCCGCTCGCCAGGCCGCCGAAGCCGAGCGTGCCCAGAAGGCGGCCGAGCAGCAGGCGCGCCTGAAGGCGGAGCAGGCCGAGCAGCAGAAACAGCAAGCGTTGCAGGAGCAGCGCCGGCACGACGAACAACGCAAGGAAGAGCAGGCCAAGGCGAAGGCGGACAAGCAGAAAGCGGACGCGGCCGCCAAGGCGGCCGAGAAGGCAGCCGCGGACAAGGCGGCCGCGCAGAAGGCAGCGGCGGCGGAGAAAGCTGAAAAGGCGGCGGCGGACAAGGCTGCCGCAGAGAAGGCGGCCGAAGACAAGGCGGCTGCCGAGAAGGCAGCAGCCGCGAAGGCGGCGCAAGCGAAGGCCGCGAAAGCGGCAGCGGACAAGGCAGCGGCGGAGAAAGCGGCGCAGGCGAAGGCTTCCGATCAGGCCCGGCAGGCCCGGCTGGCCGCGTTGCAAGGAATGGCCGCCGCCGGTTCGGGCGGCAATGGTGGTGGCAGCAGCGGCAGTGGCTCCGGTTCCAGCGGCGCGTCGGCTGGCTATGCGGACAAGGTGCGCCGGCGGGTGATTCCGAACATCGTGTATGCGGGGTCGACCAATGGCAATCCGGTGGCCGTCGTATCGGTGCACTGCGCACCGGACGGACGCATTCTGAGCCGGCAGATGACGAAGTCGAGCGGCAACCCGGCGTGGGATCAGGCCGTGCTGCGCGCGATCGACGCGTCGGATCCGATGCCGCGCGACACGGACGGTCAGGCACCGCGCAATTTCAACGTGCGGATGCGGCCTCTGGATGCGCCGGGTGCCGGCTGAAGCGCGACTGCGCTGTGCTGGACAGCGGCGGCCGCCGGTGGCAAGTCATGCTAAGGTATTCAAGTTCGTGAGGCTGAATCAATGGTGATGAATTTGTTCGGGAAATGTGGTTTGCGCGCACTGCTTGCCTCCTGCCTGCTGTCGGCGGCAGCGGCATCGCATGCGCAGATGACGATCGATATCGCAGGCGTTGGCGCAAGCCAGTATCCGATCGCAATCGCGACTTTCCGCAACGAAGCCAGCACGCCGCAACAGGTCAGCGCGATCGTGCGCTCCGATCTGGCGCGCAGCGGCCGTTTCACGAATATCGACGCAGGACCGAATCCGGTCGGGGAAACCGATTCGGTCGACCTGGGCAGTTGGAAGGCCCGGGGTGCCAATGCCTACGTGACCGGCAGCGTGACGCCGCTCGCGAACGGCCAATACGACGTGCGCTTCCGCCTGTATGACACGGTCACGCAGCAAAGCCTGGGGGGACTGTCGCTGGTCAGCCCGGCGAGCGGCCTGCGGATGAGCGCACACAAGGTTGCCGATTACATTTACGAGAAGCTGTTGGGCACCAAGGGCGTGTTCGCGACACGTCTGTCGTATGTCCTGCGCACCGGCGGCCGGTACCAGTTGCAGATCTCGGACTCCGACGGTCAGAACGCGCACATCGCGCTGTCGAGCCCGGAACCGATCATCTCGCCGACCTGGTCGCCCGACGGCACGAAGGTCGCCTACGTCTCGTTCGAAGGCAAGAAGCCGATCGTCTACGTGCATGACCTGCCGAGCGGCAAACGCAGCATCGCCTCGAATCAGAAGGGCGACAACAGCGCGCCGGCCTGGTCTCCGGACGGCCGACGGCTGGCAGTCGCGCTGTCGCGTGACGGCCACACGCAGGTCTATTCGGTCAATCCGAATGGCGGGGACCTGCGTCGTCTCAGCAACAGCTCGGGCATCGACACCGAGCCGACCTACTCTGCGGACGGACAGTGGATCTATTTCACCAGCGACCGCGGCGGCGGCCCGCAGATCTACAAGATGCCGGCGCAGGGCGGCAACGCCCAGCGTGTCACCTTCAAGGGCGCGTACAACACGAGCCCGCGAGTCAGCCCCGACGGCAAGACGCTTGCATACATCTCGCGCACCGGCGGCGGCTTCAAACTCTTCGTACAGGATCTCAGCACAGGCGAGGTGAACGGTCTGACCGACACCTCGCATGACGAATCGCCTAGCTTCGCGGCCAACGGTCAATACATCTTGTATGCGACCCAGTCCGGCGGGCGAGGCGTGCTCGCGGCCGTGTCGACAGACGGTCGTACTCGGCAGATCCTGTCGGTCCAGGGCGGCAGCGTTCGCGAGCCATCCTGGGGTCCATTTATGCAATGACAATACGGAGAGTAAAAATGGTGAAGCAATTTCGCGGGGTGATGGCTGTCGCGTTGGTTGGCCTGCTGGCCGCCTGCCATTCGGGCGTCAAGCCCGACCAGAACGCTGGCGCGAACGCCGGCCGCAACGGCTATCAGACGCAAGACCCGAACGCGGTCGCGCGTGTCAATGTCGATCCGCTGAACGACCCGAACAGCCCGCTGGCCAAGCGCAGCATCTACTTCGACTTCGACAGCTATTCGGTGCGTGACGACTACCAGTCGCTGCTGCAACAACATGCGCAATACCTGAAGTCGCATCCGGAGCGCCATCTGCTGATCCAGGGCAACACCGACGAACGCGGTTCGAGCGAGTACAACCTTGCGCTGGGCCAAAAGCGTGCGCAAGCGGTGCAACGCGCCCTCGGCCTGCTGGGTGTGCCGGAATCGCAGACCGAAGCGGTCAGCCTGGGCAAGGAAAAGCCGCAAGCGCAGGGTCATGACGAAGAGTCGTGGGCCCAGAACCGCCGCGCCGACCTCGTTTATCAATAAATCTGTTAAGCCGAATGCCGTCACGCCACCTCCTGGCTAGCACGGCTCGTTCGGCGCTGTTTGCATGGGCCGTCTCGCTTGCGATGCCGGCCCATGCGTTCAGCGACGACGAAGCCCGCAAGGCCATCCTCGATCTCCGCACCACGGTCAATGCGCTCCGCGACCAGCTCGGCGCGGCGCAACGCACGATTCTCGATCAGTCGAACCGGCTCGATCAGCTGCAAGGCGAAAACGCCCAGCTTCGCGGTCAGACCGAGGAAGCGCTGAACCAACTGAACACGATCCAGCTCACGCAGAAGGACTACTATGCGGACCTGGACAAGCGCCTGAAGAAGTTCGAACCGCAGCAGACCACCGTCGACGGCGTCGAAGGCGTGGTTCAACCAGGCGAGAACGACGCATTCAATGCCGCGCTCAAGCAGTTTCGCGATGGCAACTACAAGGCCGCCACCGGCGCCTTCTCGGACTTCATCCGGAAGTATCCACAGAGTCCGTACCAGCCGACCGCTCACTATTGGCTCGGCAATGCGTACTACGCACAGCGCGACTATGCGAAGTCGACCGCCGAACTCAATGGCGTCGTGAAGAACTATCCGACGCATCCGCGTGCGCCGGAAGCGCTGCTGTCGATCGCCAACAACCAGGCCGACCAGAATCAGAAGAGCGCCGAACGGCAGACTCTGCAACGTGTCATCAGCCAGTACCCGGGAACGCCTGCCGCCCAGAACGCACAGGAACGGCTGAGCAAACTGCGCTGAGCGCGGAGGTTGTCGGTAAGCGCCGGACGCCGTTCCGCGTAAGTATCGCCGGCTCGCCGCCCTACGCTGCCGATCGAATCGTCGCCCGTGGCGTCGCCAGGTCGTCAGCGGCTCGCGCCGACTCCGAGGCACCCACTGGACGTCCGCTGGGCGGTTCGCCTCCCGGCGCCGCGCCTATCCAGGGCCAACCGTTTCTGGCGGCCGCACGCCGCTCAGCTTCATGAAGATTGGCGGTTCCAGGCGTCTTCGGTTATACTTTTGGACTTTCGGGGCGTAGCGCAGCCTGGTAGCGTACCTGCATGGGGTGCAGGTGGTCGGAGGTTCAAATCCTCTCGCCCCGACCAAATATTCAAGCCCACGCGATCGGTGTATCGCGTGGGCTTTTTGTTTTCTGATGCATCAGGACAAGCAACGCGGTCCATGCCGCCAACCGGCGCGCGCGTCTGCGCGTAGGATGGCAACGCCCCCTTGTGCAAACGGCGCGGTCGCTGGCTGCCAATGCTGCGCAGTACTTTCGCGCCGCTTGCCACGGCTCGCGGCCCGCTGTAACTTTTTAACCATGCGGGACGACCGCACCAACTGAACACGATTCTGCTGGCTGCCTGAGCGGCGACGCGGCGTCGATCCCACACGCGAAGAAGAATGAACCATCAAGCCAGTGACGCCGACGGCGAGATCGATCCGTACGACGTTTCGGACCTGCTCGCCCCCGTACTCGCACCGCTGTTTTGGCGCGCCGACCGGATCGATCTGCGCAGCGCCTGGACGGAACACATTCCTTTCGGGCAGTGGATCGTGGCGGTCACGCGGCCCCGTCTGCTCGTCGAACTCGGCACCCATTCCGGCGTGTCCTATTCCGCATTCTGCCTGGCGGTCGAGCGAGCGCAACTCGACACGCGTTGCTTCGCGGTGGACACCTGGCAAGGCGACGCCCATGCGGGCGCCTACGATGACGCCGTCTTTGCCGACTTCGAACCCCACCATCGTACTCGCTTTGGCAGCTTCTCCACGCTGATTCGGGCATCCTTTGACGATGCGCTACAGAATTTCGCCGACGGTTCGATCGATCTGTTGCACATCGACGGCTTCCATAGCTACGAAGCCGTCGGCCATGATTTCGAATCGTGGCGCCCGAAGCTGAGCGAACGCGCGGTCGTGTTGTTTCACGATACCAACGAGCGCGCCGCCGGCTTCGGCGTATGGCGTTTCTGGGACGAAGTGCGCCGACGGCATCCGTCCTTCGAATTTCTGCACGGCCACGGTCTGGGCGTGCTTGCCTATGGCGCCAATGCCCCGCGCGCCGTCCTCTCGCTCTGCAACCAGCGCGGCGACGCGGCGAGTACGGTCCGTCACCGATTCTCTGTGCTGGGCGAGCGCTGGGAAGCCGAACGCCGCCTGCTGGCCGCCGACAGTTCGCAAAAGGCATCGTTCGATGTCGGAACCCGGCAGCAAGCCGCCCTTGAACAGGAACTTGATCAATGGCGCAACCGCAGCCAGGCGGCCGAAACCGCCTGTGCACAGGCCAATGCGCGGGTGGTCGCGCAGAACGACGAAAACCGTGAACTGCACGCTGCACTGCTGCGAGCGGAGAGCAAGGCCCGTAGTCTTGCAGCAAGTTTACAAAACGAGCGTGAAAGAACCGTGACAGGCGAAGCGGCCGCGACGTCCGGTTCGTCAGTCGTCGCCGACGCACAGCAGGCGCTCGCCGCCGAACGGGCGCGGCGTCTCGAGATCGAGAGCAGCACGGTCTGGCGGGCCACGAGCCAGATGCGTTCCTTCCTGGGCACACATCCGCGGCTAAGGCGTGCCGCTCACCTGGCGGCCCTCGGTGTCACCGGCAGCTTGCGGCAACACCTGTCGCTGCGCAAGCAGCATTTGAAAGACGCCGAGGTGGTGGCGGCTTCGTCGCTTTTCGACGCGCAATGGTACACCGCGCACTATGCCGATGCGGCCGCCTCGAAACTTCCACCGCATCTCCACTACGCGATCGTCGGCCGGGACGGACGCAGCCCTGGCCCGAACTTCGACGCGTTGCACTACCTTGAGCACAACGCCGACGTCCGCGCAGCCAATCTGAATCCGCTGGCCCACTTCGAACGGTTCGGCCGCAAGGAGAACCGGCCGATGCGCCCGGTGACCGGGCAGATCGCCACCCGAACGGCGGACGCGCCGATTCCTGTGCGCGAACTGCTTGACCGGCACTTCGCCAGCATCGCCCCGTTGCGCGTCTTCCGGGTCGCGGGCGAGCCGCGGCGGGTGACGATGGTTACCGACAGCATCAGTCGCGGCGCCTTGTTCGGTGGCGTCGCAACCGCCATCGTCTTCTCGACGATGCTCGCCGATCGTCTCGGATTGCCGCTGCGGCTTGTCACACGACTGGATGCACCCGATCCCCACGCCTACGCCGACATTTTGGCGCTGAACAACATACCGGCGAAACAGAACGTCGATTTCGTGCACTCGGGCCTCGCCGATGGCTATGAACTGTCCGTCGCCGACTCAGACCTGTTCGTCACGACCTCATGGTGGACCACGCGCTCGGTACGGCGCGCGGTGCCTGCCGATCGTATCGTCTACTTGCTGCAGGAAGACGAGCGCATGTTCTACCCGTTCGGCGACGAACGCCTTCGATGCGTGGAAATGCTCGCGGAGCCGGGCATCCATTTCGCCATCAACAGCGAACTGTTGTACCGCCACCTGACGTCAGGCAACGACGCGCTGCGCTCGGTGTCCGCGAACGGGCATTGGTTCGAGCCCGCGTTTCCGGCGATCAAACGAGCCGGCAGGCGTCCGGCATCCGGCAAGCGCAATTTCTTCTTCTATGCGCGTCCGAACAATCTACGGAACCTGTATTGGCGCGGCTTGGAAGTGATCAACGCGTGTCTCGAAGACGGCACACTCGCGCCCGACGAATGGGCGTTCCACTTCGCCGGCAAAGACATGCATCAGATCGTGCTGCCGCACGATGTGAAGCCGAACTACTATCGCAATCTCTCCTGGCACGAATACCTCGAACTGATCCAGGAGATGGACATCGGTCTGTCGCTGATGGATACGCCGCACCCCAGTTACCCGCCGATCGATCTGGCCGGCGCCGGCGCGGTCGTGGTAACCAACCAGCAGGGCCTGAAGACTTCGTTGGACAAGTATTCGCGCAATATCCTGTGCGTCGATCCGAGCATCGCCGAACTGAAGAAGGCGATTCGCGCAGCGGTCTCGCTGGCGGACGACAAGCACACGCTTGCGCAGAACTGGAGCGACGAAGGCATCGCCAAGGATTGGTCGCAAACCCTCGCGCCATGCCTCGACGCACTGGTGGCCAAGCTCGGTACGAGGGCCAAGTAATGTTCGCCTATTCGTCCGTTGCACCGGTTGAGTATCACAACCCGTGGGACCTGCCCTTCTCGGCGCGACTGTCATTGCTCCGGCGAAAGGAACGTCGAATCGCTTACTACTACGCGACGCCCGACAACAGCACATTCCGCTACCGTGCATTCAACATGGTGCAGGCGTTGACGGCGGACGGCGCATCAGGGGTTTCCGCGGGCTGGTTCCACCGGGGCGATCTTCCGTTCATGGAATCGGTCCTCGAGAACGTCGACGCCCTTGTCTTTTGCCGGACACTTCACTCGCCGGCGATCGGCCAATTGGTGAATCTCGCGCGCGAGCGCGGTGTGCAACTGCTGTTCGATGTCGACGACCTGGTCTTCGATACCGAGTTCACTGAACTTGTATTGAATACGTTGGATCAGGACACCACGCGCGAGGCATTACTGACCGAGTGGTACGGCTACTTTGCCCGACACGGAACGCTGCTCAAGCTGTGCGACCGGGCGGTAACGACTAACGCCTTCCTGGCTGGCAAGATCAAGGACTTCGCCCCGCATTTGGAAGTGGGTGTCGTGCCGAATTTCCTCGAGCGCCGGCAGCAGGAAATCTCCGCGCAACTTTTCGAGCGCAAGCGGTCGAGCGGCTTTGCGTCGGACGGCCACTTCCATATCGGCTATTTCAGCGGAACGCCCTCTCATCAGCGCGACTTCGCGGTAGCGGCCCCTGCCCTGGCGCGCATCCTCGACAGCGAGCGGAGCGCGCGGCTCACCCTGGTTGGCTACCTCGAGCCCTCGCCCGTTCTCGAACGGTTCAGGGATCGCATCGATCGCGTACCGTTACAGGACTATCTGAACCTGCAGCGCATCATCGCGCAGACCGAGATCAATATCGCGCCGCTGGTTGACAACACGTTCACGAACTGCAAATCCGAACTGAAGTTTTTCGAGGCCGCGATCTGCGGAACGGTCACGGTGGCGTCGCCGACCTTTTGCTTTCGGAATGCGATCACGGACGGCGACAACGGCTTTCTCGCACGATCCTACGAGTGGGAGAACAAGCTCTGGAGCGCCATTGCGCTGCTGCAGGACCGTGCCCGTTACGAAGAAATGGCATCGGTCGCACAACGCTACGCCGAAGCGCACTATGGTTGGAACCGACACGCGGCGACCATCGAGAGCGCGGTGTTTGGCGCATGAGAGGCAGTTGCCGCATCGTCGCGCAGCGCAGGCGATGCGGCCACGCACGCTCTGCGCGACGCTCGCGACAACTGCGGCGACGCCTGGTCGGGCGCACTGCCAGGCCGGCAGCGATGCCTTCGCGCGTACGTACCGTTATTAGCGGACCCGAGCACTTGTACGAACACACCCGGTGACAGGCCTTGCGTGATCATTGACCGCACGCTCCCGGCCCACGCATCCGCTCGAGACAGTCTCGCACGCTGCCCGCCACCACCGTTGCGGCGCAGGCCAGCATCAGATTGCGAGGCAACCCGAAGTCCTCGACGACGAAGCCATCGCGATCGATGGCCACGCCGGCCTTGTCGCTATTCTCCGGGTAGCGCAATTGATCGACGAGCGTACCGGCCTCATCCATATACGCCCACACCGGTTTGCCGAGCGCCGCTGCGAAGCCGATTTCGAATGCCGTACCGGAGTCGGGCTCCGCGCCGCGAAAGTTGTTCACGTTGGCCAACACGGCGTCTGCTTCGCGAATCATTGCAAGGTTGGATGCATAGATCCATTCCGCAAGCGCCCGTCCGGCAAGCCCGTCAGGTGCCGCTTTATCGAAGGGAAACCAGGCGTCGAAACCGTATTCGGCGCAGAGCGCCTGCAGCGTCTTGCCGCGAGCTGCACCGTCCTGGTAGAAGCCGTCAAAGCCCGCCAGATACAGGGTCGCCATCGATCCTCCTTGTCGAACGCTCGGCGAGCGCCTTATTTATCTCGCCCGAAGCGAGACAGTCGCGCTTGGTCGAGGCGCGGTTGGAAGGTGGTTGCAAGGTGGTTGGAACGTAGTCGGCACAGGCCACCATTACGCGGCCCCGCGCGCGTGAGGTCTGGCCGCGCGAGCACACACTACGCAGGTCTCGCCGACACCATCCCGGCCTTGCGTCAGACCGCAATCACGTCGCGTCCGACGCGGCTGTCGCCTATCCTCAAAGCAGCGGTCCGAACCACGCGAACAACCGTTCTATCATCTTCTCGCGCAAGGGGCGATTCTGCCATTCGTCAAATGTGACTCGACGCGCGTGCTGAACGTCGGCTTCGAATGCGCTGATCTGGCTGTGTGCAAGGTTGCCGTCGAATACATTGACGTTGGCTTCGTCATTCAGGCGAAACGAGCGTGCGTCGAAATTCGTCGAACCTACCGACACGAAACTCCCATCGACCACCATCACCTTGCAGTGGTACATGGTCGGCTGATATTCGTATATCTTGGCTCCGGCCGCCAGCAGCGGTCCCCAGTCGGCACGCGACGCCAGCCTTACCGTCTCGACGTCCATGTGCGGACCCGGCACCATCACGTGCACCGCGACCCCTCGGCGCAACGCTGCGAGCAGCGTGTCGCGCATCGCCTCGTCCGGTACGAAATACGAATTCGCGATGTAGATCGAATGCTGGGCGGCAGTGATCGCCAGCATATACATCAACGCGACGTTGGAGCCGCCAGTGGCTTCGCTGCTGAACACTTGCGCGGACGTACCGCCGACGCGAGGGATATCGGGGAAGTAGGCATCGCCATGCAGGACTTCACCGGTGGCCTTGATCCAGTTATCGATGGCGACCGCCTGCATCTGTCCCACCACCGGACCCTCGATGCGGAAATGCGAGTCGCGCCAGTGTGCGGCGTCTTGCGCATGTCCGGTCCACTCGGGCGCGATACCAACGCCACCGGTATAGCCGACGCGGCCGTCGATCACCAGCAGCTTGCGGTGCGTGCGGTTATTCATGCGATCCAGCGTGTACCAGCGCAACGGGCGATACTGGCGGAAGGCGACGCCGGCCTTGACCATCTTGTCGATCTGCTGCTTGTCCATACGCTGACTGCCGACCCAGTCGACCAGAACGTGCACCTTGACGCCGGCGCGCGCGCGGTCGGCCAGCGCATCGGCAAATGCATCGCCGATGCCTCCCGACCAGTAAATGTATGTCTCGAATTCGATCGTGCGTTTTGCGTTGCGAATGTCGCGCAGCATCGCGGGGAAGATCTGGTCGCCGTTGATCAGTGCCGTCACGTGGTTGCCGTCGACGATTCCGGGCCCCAGCAGGGTTCCCATCGTAAGACGGAACTGCGGGTCATCAACCGAGTAGAGCCGTGGAATCGCGCGCTTGACGTCGCTGACGTTGGAAGAAAAGTTGGCTACGATCAGCGTGGCGATGACGGTCAGGACGAACGTCAGCAGCACCGCGCACAGCGTGGCCTTGCGCTCGGAAGTGATCTTCATAAATCCGGCCGGTCTCCCCCTTATTGTTCCTTATGGCGCGGTTGCGCTTCGCACTGCTCGCGAACGCCGTTACCCGCGGTCGTCGCTCGAAACCGCTATCTGAGGCCGCTACCCGAGGCCGCTACTCAACCTCCTACTCAACCTCCTACTCGACGCCCTACTCAACGGCATTCCGCGGCGCAACGCCGAGGCGGCGCGGCACAGGCTTCGCATGCGCGTCGGTACACATCCTGCCCCGGCGCGGTGCCGCCAAGCGCTGCCCGGGAGTGTTACCCGGGGGTGCGGTGACACGCCGACGCGTCGTGTCACGGCGTTGGTCTGGGCGTGCTTAAGCAAAGGTAGTGCCGAGCGGCGTGAGCCGTGGATCCGGCAAAGGTCGGCACCATCGCGCCTGCGGCGGTGGCGGTTGCGCCGACGATTCGTTCGCTGATGCGACGCATCGATGGATGCCTATCGGCAGGTTCGGAAGCGGCCCATGTCGACGTGAAAGTGATTCTGGTGCAGAGCGTTGTATTCCGGTCCGAGCACGATGTGAAAATACTCGCAGGCAGCGTCGAATACTTGATGAAGAAAACGACCTGCATCGCCGTTGTCGCGCCAGCCGCCGCTGACCGTGATTCGCCGCCCGTCGGCAAGGACGAAGGCACTTAGGTCGAGTGCATTGGCGTGTGCATGCTCGCTCCGGCGGCCACTCGCTGCATGGTTGATGTTTCGGCATGCATAGCTGCCGAGGTGTTCGACACGACGTACCGGCTGTCCGTACACCGCTTGTGCGGCCGGTTGCAAGCCGTGGTGCTCGAACAAGGCGTAGGCCGCGGCAAGCTCGCAGGTCGCCATGAAACTGCTGCTAAGCGCCGTGCCCGTGCGCGAGATCCGATAGACGTCGTGCAGGCCGCAGCCATCATCGTCGTCGCGGTCCGGCAGTGGCGTTACTGAAAAATCCGCGCTGGCCAGCGCGCGGTCGCAATATTCGCGATCGTTGGCGGCCCGCCAAAGCTTGAAAGGGGTGACCGCCGTCGGTGGCTGCCGCACGTCGAGGTCGCTGAACGGGTTGTAGCGCGCGGGCAGCCAGCCGCGTTCGAACGCGTACTTCGACAGCTGTAGCGTCAGCCCCATCACCGCGAGCAGAGTCGCGACGAAAAACAATACGGAAAGAAGTGCACGCATCGGTCTGCAACCGTCTGGGCGCCTGTCGCGGCGCGATCGAGCCGGGTGCCATCCCCAGCCGCGCCAAAACCCGCAAGTTGCGGTCCTGCGAAGGGTCGCACCGCGCGACACGGCATGCATCGCCCAATGCAGCCGCGGCGCCACGCCAGCGCAAGGTGGCATGGGCCACGTGCGGCAAGACGACGGCAGAGGGTCCGCGTGGCATTGGTGCACGCCAAGCCGAAGCGGTCCGGCAGGGCAACGCGTGCGGGAAGCCGGAAGTCATACGCGAGCGGCAATGCGCGAGAGTCAATGCGTAAGACGCGATGCCCATGGCGCGATGCGCAGGCGGTGACGCGCCAGTGGCGATGCGCAGGCGGTAAGTCGCCGGCTGTCATGCAGTGAAAATGGCGCGAGACTGTAGGTGCGAGATGGCAGGCGCGGGACGGCAGGCGCAAGATGGCAGGCGCGAAACGGTGTAGCGGAGCGCGCAACGCCAAGATGGCCAGGCCGCTCTCGTCACCGCCGACACCGCCAACAACACTCAGCGCCTTCCCGCCGCGTTCGGCCGGGCACTGCAGTGCTCTGTCAATACTCGATCGTCGGCGGTCAGGCTGGAGCGCGCCTCAGGCAGCGCCGCGTTGATCGCGAGAAGTTCGCGCCCACGATGTCACTGCACCGTCTCACTGCGCCGCATCGCTGCGCCGTCTCACTGCGCCATCTCACTGCGCGGCGGCAGACGCCGGCCGGTCGGACGGCCAGGGCGTCAGGATTTCGGCACCGTCGTCGGTGACCGCGATCATATGCTCCCACTGCGCGGACAGCGAGCGGTCCTGCGTGACGACGGTCCAGCCGTCAGTCAGTTGGCGGACTTCCCGGCGTCCCGCGTTGATCATCGGCTCGACGGTGAAGGTCATGCCCTTCTTCAGAAGCAGCCCGGTGCCGGGCTTGCCATAGTGCAGAACCTGCGGTTCCTCATGGTACACACGACCGATGCCGTGCCCGCAGTACTCTCGCACGACCGAATAACCGTTCGCCTCGGCCAGCGTCTGAATCGCGTGTCCGACGTCGCCCAATCGGGCGCCCGGTCGGACCGCGGCGATCCCCGCCATCATCGCATCGAAAGTGGTATCCATCAGCCGTTGCGCGTCGACGCTTGGCGTGCCTGCGCAATACATCCGGCTGGTGTCGCCATGCCAACCGTCCTTGATCACGGTGACATCGATGTTGACGATGTCGCCGTCCTGCAGGACCTGACTCTTGTTCGGAATGCCATGGCAGACGACCTCGTTGACCGATGTGCAAAGGGTGTTTGGAAAGCCGTGGTAACCGACATTGGCCGGCGTCGCCTTCTGCACCTGGCGGATGAAGTCGTGGCAGCGCCGGTCGAGTTCCTCGGTCGTCACGCCGGGTACGACGTATTCGGCGATCATTTCCAGCACATCTGCGGCCAGACGTCCGGCCACGCGCATGCCCTGGATTTGTTTTTCGGTTTTCGGCAAGACGGCCATCTGGCGGACTCCAGTGAAGCGGAGAAGGTTGAACACGCTACTCGTCTCGTCGCCTCGTCAATGCGTCGCCCCGTCCGCTTGTGGGCGGTTGCGGCGGCAATGCAGCAGGCACGCAAAGGCCCAGCTCGGAGGCGTCCGCGCCGAGCGCGAGACAGTCAACAGTTGCGACTGCAATAGGAAACGTTTCGCAGTCAGCGGCCTGCGCCGATAACATCAGTAACGCAGGCTTGGGTTTCCCACGGGACTGCTTGTCTACCGGGCGCGCGGTAGCGGGCCGGCAGGTCTTGTGGTTTGTGGTTTTGTGGTCTTGCGGCATTGCCACTTACGGCAAGAGATCGAAGCACCGCAAAGACCTGGCGCAGATGTGCGAAGGGCCTGGGAATGATCCCAAGCCCCTTGTTCTGGTAGGCCGTGCGTGACTCGAACACGCGACCAACGGATTAAAAGTCCGCTGCTCTACCAACTGAGCTAACGACCCGAAGTCCGCCACTATAGCTTCGTGACAGTTTCCTGTCAATCGCGCTGGGGCACGGGCACACTTTGACCCGCTGCGCCGCTCAACGACGTCAGCAGCGCTTCGAGCTCGCCGCGCAGTTCGTTCAGCAGCGCATGCTCGGGCGTGGGCCCTTGCGGTTCGTCCTGGGCGCCGCGTCCGCTGCGCACCGAATCGAGACGATTGCGCGCGCCGCTGATCGTGAAACCTTGCTCGTAGAGCAGCTCGCGGATGCGACGGATCAGCAGCACCTCATGGTGCTGATAATAGCGCCGATTGCCGCGACGCTTCACTGGCTTGAGCTGCGTGAACTCCTGCTCCCAATAGCGCAGCACATGAGCCTTCACACCGCACAACTCGCTGACTTCTCCGATCGTGAAGTAACGCTTGGCGGGAATGGCTGGCAGATTGTTCTTTTCCATTGCCTAGGGTCGAACGCCAGAAAGGACGACGCGCATCTTACTCCGCCGTGTCCTTGCCTGCGTGGCCGACCAGTGCCTTGAGCTTGGGGCTCGCATGGAAAGTCACGACGCGCCGGGCAGCGATCGGAATCGCGACGCCGGTCTTCGGATTGCGGCCCGGTCGCGGTGGCTTGTCGCGCAGCTGGAAGTTGCCGAACCCCGACAGCTTGACGCCCTCACCCCGTTCGAGGACGCCGCGAATCACGTCGAAGAATGCCTCGACCATGTCCTTTGCTTCGCGCTTGTTCAGACCGACTTCGTCGAACAGCAGTTCGGCCAGCTCCGCCTTGGTCAGCGTAGCGCTATCCGTTGCCTCGCCGGCCCCGCTCGCGTGCTCCCGTGCAAGCGCCTGCCGCTGAGCGGCGAGCAAGGCTTGAAATTCACTCGAGTCCATTTCGTTCATATCTAAACCGGCGCTCGTTTCGTCGCCACGACCCTCCGGGCCGGACTAGCTGCGCAAGCGCGCTCCATGTTCTCGAGCCACGCGACCAACCAGGGCATCCATCGCGAGATCGATGTCCTGGTCGTTAAGCGTCGACTCAGTATCTTGCAAGGTGATACGGAACGCAAGGCTTTTGTCGCCCGCGGCAAGGCCGCCGGCACCCTCCTCGCGCGGCTTGTACTGGTCGAACAGGACGATCTGCCGCACCGCCTTGCAGGCCGGTTCGGCCGCGCCCGCGAGCAGCGAATCGAGCACGGCCTGGGCCCCCACTTCGTCGCGAACGACGAGCGCAATGTCGCGCCGCACCGGGGGAAAACGCGACACCAGCGATGGCGCCGGCAAGGCGCGCAGCGACGCCGCCGCGAGGTCGATCTCGAACACGATCGGCGCGCGGGGCAGCTCGTATTTCTGCTGCCAGCGCGGGTGAAGCTCGCCGATGAAGCCGACTTCCACACCGTCGAGCCAGACCGACGCCGCACGGCCCGGATGCAGCGCGGGATGGGAAGTCTTGTCGAAGCGCGCGACGCGCGGTGCCAGCAGCGCTTCGAGGTCACCCTTGACGTCGAAGAAGTCGACGGGCCGCGTGGCTTGCGCCCATTGCTCCTCGTCCGCAGGTCCGTAGGCAAGTGCGGCGACCCGCAGCGGCTGCGCGATGCCCCGCACGGCCAGCGGGCCGGCCTCCGCCGCCGACTGCGCGCCGAACACGCGGCCGGCCTCGAACACACGCACGCGGTCGGCCTTGCGGTTCAGGTTGTAGCGCAACACATCGATCAGGCCGCCAAGCAACGTCGAACGCATCACCGACAACTGGCTGGCGATCGGATTGAGCAGGCGCAGCGGCGTGGCGTTGCCGGCCAGATCGCGCTCGTAATCGGCGTCGACGAAGCTGAAATTGACGGTCTCGACATAGTCGCGCGCCGCGATGCGGCGCCGCACGCCATGCAAGCCACGCTGCGTTTCGGGCAAGCCCCGCATCGACGACGGTGCCACCGGAGGACGTACCGGGATGCGGTCGTAGCCATAGATGCGCGCCACTTCCTCGATCAGGTCCTCTTCGATTTCGAGATCGAAGCGATAGGACGGCGGCCGCACCACGAAGCGGTCTTCCTGCCGATCGAACGGCAGGTTCAGACGCGTCAGGATGTCAGCGATCTCGTCGGCGGCGATGGTCACGCCCAGTACCTTCACGAGGCGCGCGACGCGCAGCGTCACCGGCTGGCGCGCCGGCAGCGCGACGACCTGGTCGTCGACCGGCCCTGCATCGCCGCCACAGATGTCGATCAGCAGACGCGTGAGCAGTTCGACATGTTCGACGGTGGTCGCGTAGTCGACGCCGCGCTCGAAGCGATAGGCGGCGTCGGTCGAGAAGTTGTAGCGGCGGGCCCGGCCACGGATCGCATCGGGCCACCAGAACGCGGCTTCGATGTAGACGTTGCGGGTGTCGAGCGACACCGCGGTGCTATCGCCGCCCATGATGCCGGCCAGGCTTTCGACCGAATGCTGGTCCGCGATGACGCCGACATCGGACGCCAGCGTCACGGTCTGACCGTTGAGCAGCTGCAGCGATTCGCCGTCGCGCGCCCAGCGGACTTCGAGACCGCCCGAAATCTTGTCGAGATCGAACACGTGCGACGGACGGCCAAGCGCAAGCATCACATAGTTCGAGATGTCCACCAGCGCCGACACGCTGCGCTGCCCGGCGCTGGCGAGGCGGCTGACCATCCACGCCGGCGTGGCCGCGCGCGCGTTGACGTTGCGAACGATCCGTCCGGAGAAACGGCCGCACAGGTCGGGCGCAGCGATGCGAACCGGCAGCCGCTCGTCGAGCGAAGGCGCGACCGGCGCGACGGCCGGCGCCTCGAAGGCCGCGCCGGTAATCGCCGCAACATCGCGCGCCAGCCCCATCACCGACAGGCAGTCCGCCTTGTTCGGCGTGAGCTTGACCTCGAAGATCGTGTCGTCCATGCCGAGATAGTCCCGGATGTCCTGCCCGACCGGCGCGTCGGCCGGCAGCAGCAGCAGACCGCCGTGATCTTCCGACAACTTCAGTTCGCGCGCCGAGCAAAGCATGCCTTCGCTCTCGACGCCGCGCAGCTTGCCCTTCCGGATGCGGAACGGCTCGCCCCCGGCTTCGGCGGGCGGCAGCTCGGCACCGACCAGCGCGCAGGGCACCCGCACGCCAGGCGCTACATTGGGCGCGCCGCACACGATGTTGAGCAGGCGCTCACCCCCGACATCGACCTGGCAAACGTTGAGCCGGTCGGCGTCGGGATGCTTCGACACGTCGACCACGCGGGCCACCACCACGCCCGAACAAGGCGGCGCGCTGGGACGCAGCGATTCGACTTCCGCGCCGCCCATCGTCATTGCGTGAGCCAGCGCTTCGGTGTCGAGCGCGGGATTGACGAAGCTGCGCAGCCAGGATTCTGAGAATTGCATCGTGTGATCGGTCGATTTCTACAGGGGGCGCGGCACGGCCGCTGCGACGCGTCAGGCGAACTGACGCAGGAAGCGCAGGTCGCCGTCGAAGAACGGGCGCAGGTCCTGCACGCCGTAGCGCAACATCGTCAGACGCTCCAGACCGCTGCCGAACGCAAAGCCGATGTAACGCTCCGGGTCCAGCCCCATGTTGCGGATCACCGTCGGGTGCACCTGACCGGAGCCCGAGATTTCGAGCCAACGGCCGGCCTGTGCGCCCGCCTCGAACTTCATGTCGATTTCGGCCGACGGCTCGGTGAACGGAAAATAGGAAGGCCGGAAGCGCACGACGATGTCGTCACGCTCGAAGAACTGGCGCAGGAAGTCCGTGTAGACGCCCTTCAGGTCGGCGAAGCTGACGTTCTCGTCGATCCAGAGGCCTTCGACCTGATTGAACATCGGCGAGTGCGTCGCGTCGCTGTCTACGCGATAGGTTCGGCCCGGCACGATCACCTTGATCGGCGGGCGGTGCAGCTTCGCGTAGCGCACCTGCATCGGGCTGGTGTGGGTACGCAGGAGCAGCGGGCGACCGCCCTCATCCTTCGCATCCACATAGAAAGTGTCCTGCATCGAACGCGCCGGGTGATTCTCCGGGCTGTTCAGCGCGGAGAAGTTGAACCAGTCGGTTTCGATCTCGGGACCATCGGCGACGTCGAAGCCGATCGACGAGAAGATCTGTTCGACACGCTCACGGGTTTGCATCACCGGATGCAGCGTGCCGGTCGCTGCGCGTCGTCCCGGCAGCGTCACGTCGATCGCCTCGGCGGCGAGTCGCTGGTTGAGCAGCGCGTCGGCCAGGGCCTGACGGCGTCCAGTGAGTGCTGCCTCGATCGCCTGCTTGGCCGCGTTGATCCGTGCGCCTTCGGCCTTGCGGGTCTCCGCGTCCAGCTTGCCGAGGCCCTTGAGCAACTCGGTCAACTGGCCGGACTTGCCGAGAAAACGCGCCTTCTCGTTTTCGAGGGCGGTGTTGTCAGCCGCATCGGCGAACGCGCGTTGCGCGGTGTCGACTATCTGGTCGAGATCGTGTGCCATGTGTCGATGAGTCGTCCGGCGCTCCGCGCCAAGAAAAAAGGGGCTCAGCGAGCCCCGTCACTACTTGTCCTACATGGTCCGTCGCGAACCGCACCCTTCGCCGAACGCGACGCACCGGGCGGCAAGTCCGGGCGCCGCAGCGCCCTGCCTCGCCGCATCGTCCGTCAGGCGGCCGAACGGACCTGCGCGACGATGGCCGCGAAGGCCGGCTTGTCGAACACCGCCATGTCGGCGAGAACCTTGCGGTCGAGTTCGATCGACGCCTTCTTCAGGCCGTTGATGAACACGCTGTAGGTCATGCCGTGCTCGCGGGTCGCAGCGTTGATACGTGCGATCCACAGCGCGCGGAACACACGCTTCTTGTTGCGACGGTCACGGTACGCGTACTGACCGGCGCGCATGACCGCTTGCTTGGCAATGCGGTAGACGTTATTGCGACGGCCGCGGTAACCCTTGGCAGCGTCGATGACCTTCTTGTGGCGGGCCCGTGCGGTAACCCCACGTTTTACTCGAGGCATTTCTTCTCTCCGTAGTCAGTCAGGCTTAGGCGAACGGCATCATCGCGCGAACCGACGCGACGTCCGACTCGTGAACGCCCACTGCACCACGCAGATGACGCTTGTTCTTGGTGGTCTTCTTGGTCAGGATGTGACGCTTGAAGGCTTGACCGCGCTTGACGGTACCACCCGGACGCACGACGAAGCGCTTCGCAGCGCTTTTCTTCGTCTTCATCTTCGGCATAACAAACTCCAGCACTTTTTAGACATGCGGGCGGGTGTGCGACCCATTGGTCGCCCTTGTCAAACCCTCTCGCACTTATTTGCGACAGCCGTTCCGGCTGCCGTTTCGACGGCTCGATGTCCGTCGAATTCTTGCGCACGACCGTTCAGCCCTACTTGCGCTTTTTCGGCCCCATCACCATCACCATCTGCCGGCCTTCCATCTTTGGCATCTGCTCGACCTGGCCGTACTCTTCCAGATCGGTCCGCAGGCGCTCAAGCATCCGCATGCCGATTTCCTGGTGAGCCATTTCGCGGCCCCGGAAGCGCAGCGTGATCTTCGCCTTGTCGCCTTCCTCGAGGAAGCGCGTCAGGTTGCGCAGCTTCACGCCGTAGTCGCCGTCGTCGGTACCCGGGCGGAACTTCACTTCCTTGAGCTGCACGATCTTCTGTTTCAGCTTCGCGTCATGCGCCTTCTTGGACTCCTGGTACTTGAACTTCCCATAGTCCATCAGACGGCAGACCGGCGGCACAGCCTGCGGCGCGATCTCGACGAGATCGACATCGGCCTGTTCCGCGTATCGGAAGGCCTCGGCAAGCTTGACGATGCCGATCGGCTCTCCGTCGACACCAACCAGACGCACTTCCGGCGCGTGAATCTCGCCGTTCATGCGGTTCGACTTGTCAGTAGCGATGTTACGTTCCTCTGTGAAATAGCCTCAACCGCCGGACCTCATTCAAACGACTGGCGCTTCGATCTCAGCAGGTCGCAGAACTGCGTGATGGGCATCACGCCAAGATCCTGGCCGCCTCGGGCCCGCACGGCAACGGTTTGCGAATCGCGCTCTTTATCGCCCACCGTGAGCAGGTAGGGAATCTTCTGAAGCGCGTGCTCGCGTATTTTATATCCAATTTTCTCATTGCGCAAATCGGACACCGCCCTAAGCCCTTGTTTTTGCAACGTTTGAACAACAGACTGGGCGTATTCTGCCTGGCCGTCGGAAATATTCAGTACCGCGGCCTGCACCGGCGCAAGCCATGCCGGCATCGCACCCGCATGATTTTCAATCAAAATCCCGATGAACCGCTCCAGCGAACCGAGGATGGCGCGGTGCAACATCACCGGACGGCGGCGCGTGTTGTCCTCGGCCACGTACTCGGCATCGAGCCGTTCCGGCAGCACGAAATCGAGCTGCAAGGTGCCGCATTGCCACGAGCGGCCGATCGCGTCCTTGATGTGGTACTCGATCTTCGGGCCATAGAACGCGCCTTCGCCTGGCAGTTCCTCCCACTCAATGCCGCAGGCGGCCAGCGCATGCCGCAGGCCGGCTTCCGCGCGATCCCACACCTCGTCGCTGCCAGCGCGCTTCTCCGGCCGCAAGGACAGCTTGACAGCCACGTGCTCGAAGCCAAAATCCTGGTAGACGCTCATCGCGAGCGTGTTGAAGGCAATCGCCTCGACGTCGATCTGGTCTTCCGTACAGAAAATGTGGGCGTCGTCCTGGACGAAGCCGCGAACGCGCATCAGGCCATGCAGCGCGCCGGAAGGCTCGTTGCGGTGGCAGGAGCCGAACTCGGCATAGCGCAGCGGCAGGTCGCGATACGAGCGCAGGCCGTGATTGAAGATCTGCACGTGACCCGGGCAGTTCATCGGCTTGATCGCGTAGTCCCGCTTCTCGGATTCCGTCGTGAACATGTTTTCACGATAGTTTTCCCAGTGGCCGGACCGCTCCCACAGCGAACGGTCCATCACCATCGGCGTACGGATCTCCTGGTAGCCTGCCTCGTTCAGGCGCTCACGCATGTATTGCTCGATGCTCTGCCACAGCGACCAGCCGCGCGGATGCCAGAACACCATGCCCGGCGCCTCTTCCTGCAGGTGGAACAGGTCCAGCTGCTTGCCCAGCTTGCGGTGGTCACGCTTTTCCGCCTCTTCCAGCCGGTGCAGATACGCCTTCTGCTCCTCGGGCCGGGTCCAGGCCGTGCCGTAGATGCGCTGCAGCTGTTCGTTGCGCGCGTCGCCGCGCCAATAGGCGCCGGCCACCTTCATCAGCTTGAACACCTTCATCTTGCCCGTGCTCGGCACGTGCGGGCCGCGGCACAGATCCGTGAAGCCGCCATGCGAGTACAGCTTGATTTCTTCCTGGGCAGGGATCGACGCGATGATCTGCGCCTTGTAGCGTTCACCGATCCCTTCGAAATAGGCCACCGCCTCGTCGCGCGAGACGACGCGGCGCGTCACGACTTCGTCGCGCTTGGCCAGTTCGTGCATGCGCTGCTCGATGCGCTCCAGATCCTCGGGCGTGAACGGTCGCGCGTAGGCGAAGTCGTAGTAGAAACCGTCGTCGATCACCGGGCCGATCGTCACCTGCGCCTCGGGAAACAGCTCCTTGACCGCGTAGGCGAGCAGGTGGGCCGTCGAGTGGCGGATGATGTCCAGGCCTTCCGGATCCTTTTCGGTGATGATCGCGAGCGACGCATCGTGATCGATCGTCGTCGACAGGTCGACCTCGCGACCGTCCACCCGGCCGGCCAACGCGGCCTTGGCAAGACCGGGACCGATCGAGGCCGCAACCTCGGCCACCGTGACCGGCTTGTCGAATTGTCGTACCGAACCATCGGGCAGGCGTACCGAAACCATCTTCTTCTCCGACGACCGCCATGAGGCGATCCGCTTGCAGGGACAAATACGAGGACAAAAAAAAAGCGGCCTCTACGAGGCCGCTTTTTTATCGCTGAATTGCGAACGATGAACCGGTCCCGACTAGGCAGGCTTGCTTGCGGTACCGGTCAGCGTTCGCGGATGCATGTTCAGCGCTTTATGTTCAAGAGACGCTTCGAAAGACGATGCCCTCGATACGACCCAGGTTTCAATACAGCGGATGCCCAACAACGACACCCGCGCTTTTCGTTGGTAGGCTCGATTGGACTCGAACCAACGACCCCCACCATGTCAAGGTGGTGCTCTAACCAGCTGAGCTACGAGCCTGAAGAAGCTGAAATTATAAAGACCTTTCCCAGGAATGCAAGCTTTTTCTGGGATTTTCCTCGCAGCGCGCCTAGCGCACGTCCGCGCGACGGCTCGCTCGCACGACGCCGGACACCTCGGACAGCACTGCAAGCGCACGCTGCAAACGCGAGGCGTCGGCGACCTCGACCGTGAACTGCATCAGTGCCACGTCGCGCTTCGACGCCGTCTGCACGCCGATCACATTGATCTTCTCCCGCGAGAAGACTTCCGAGATGTCGCGCAGCAAGCCTTGCCGATCGGTGGCCTCGATGACAAGGTCGACCGGATACACGGTGCTGCCCTGCCCTTCGGACCAGGCAGTCTCCAACACCCGCTCCGGCGCGCGTTCGGCCATCTTGCGGAAGCTCGGGCAGCCGATGCGGTGAATCGAGACACCCTTGCCGCGCGTGACGAAGCCTGCGATCGGATCCGGCGGCGCCGGGCGGCAGCAGCGCGCGAGCTGCGTCATCAACGCGCCGACCCCGACCACCAGCACGCCGCTGGACGCGCCGCGGGCGACACTGCTGCCGCTGCTCTGCTTGGTGACGATTTCGGGCGGACGCTCGGCCGCTTCCGACGGTGCGTCGGACAGCGCCTGTTCGACCAGGCGCAGACTGAGCTCATCCTTCGCCACGGCGGTGAACAGCGCGTCGGGCGCCTTGAAACCGAGCTTGTTGGCGAGCAGGTCGAGGTTGACCGCCGTCTTGCCCTCGCGCTGCAGGGTTTTTTCCACCAGCGCCCGGCCGTTCGCGACCGTTTCCTGAAGGTCTGCGGCATTGAACCAAGCGCGCACCTTGGTGCGCGCGCGCGGGCTGCGCAGATAGCCCAGTTGCGGGTTGAGCCAGTCGCGCGACGGCGCGCCCTGCTTGACCGCGATGATCTCGACCGTCTGACCGTTGGCCAGCGGCGTGTTCAACGGCACCATCACGCCGTCGACGCGCGCACCACGACAGCGGTGCCCGAGCTCGGAATGCACGTGATACGCGAAGTCGACCGGAGTCGCACCCTGCGGCAGCGCAACCACGCGCGCCTGCGGCGTGAGCACGTAGATGTGGTCGTCCGGCTCGGTCTGCTTGATTTGCGTCCAGGGCTCGACCACATCGCCGCTGTCGTTGACGACCTCGTCCTTCCACGACAGCAACTGCCGCAGCCAGGCGATGCGGTCGTCGTACGCCTCGTTGGCGACCGACTGGCCGGCATAGCCTTTGGCGCCTGCTTCCTTATAGCGCCAGTGCGCCGCCACGCCGTATTCGGCGAAACGATGCATCTCCTGCGTACGAATCTGCACCTCGAAGGCGCGGCCGTCGTCGCCGATCACCACCGTGTGCAGCGACTTGTAGCCGTTCGGCTTGGGCCGCGAGATGTAGTCGTCGAATTCCTTCGGAATCGGCTGCCAGATGTGATGGACGAGTCCGAGGACCGCGTAACAGTCCTTGACGTCGGCGACGATCACCCGGAACGCGCGCACGTCGTACAGCTCGCTGAAATCCAGCTCCTTGCCGCGCATCTTTCGCCAGATGCTGTAGATGTGCTTCGGCCTCCCGCTGACCTCGGCCTCGATGCCGGCCGCCGCCAGCTCGGCGCGCAGGCGCTCGATCGCACCGGCCACGAACGCCTGCCGCTCGATGCGCTTTTCGTCGAGCATGCGGGCAATGCGTCGGTAGGTGTCGGGGTCGACGAAACGGAACGCCAGATCCTCCAGCTCCCATTTGAACTGCCAGATGCCGAGTCGATTGGCCAGGGGCGCGTAGATCTCCAGCGTTTCGGCCGCCACATGCGGCTCGGGCTCGCTCTTGCTGTTCGCGTGGAAGCGTAGCGTCTGCAGACGCGAGGCCAGCCGGATCAGCACGACCCGGATGTCCTGCGCGAACGCCAGCAACAGCTTGCGCAGCGACTCGACGTCGGCCAGGCGTTGCGCCTCCGCTTCGCGCGAGCCGGCGGCGGCGAGCGATGCGCGGCTGCCGACCACGCCCAGCTCGGACAGCCGCCGCGTGTCCGAGACGAGGCGGGCGACTTCTTCGCCGAAACGGTCCGCGATCGCACGATCGAGACGCTCGTCGCCGGCGAAGCGCGCCGGACAGAGAATCGCCGCGACCAGCGCGGGCCGGTCGACCTCCAGCGTGGTGAGCAAGCGGGCGGTGCCCAGCGCGTGCTCGAGGACCGGCTCGCCGGAGGCGAGCGTCTTGTCCGCGCCCTGTTCGGCAACGAAGGCCAGCGCGTCAGCTATGCCAGGATCGGCTTCGAGGGCAAGCCGGTCCTGTTCGACGTTGTGTTCTGATTCCATGACGAATAGTCGCACGCGGCACGACGGCGAGCGACCGCCGGACGCCGCGGCGTCCGGCCGGGCCTATGGTGTCGCCCGGCGTCGCCCCGTGTCGCCCCGCGCTGCGCCGGGCAGCGCGGGGCGACGCCGGGCGGCCGGCTTGTTGACTCAGTCGCGCTGCGCGGCCACGACGACAATCTCGACCAGGCAGGCGGGATTCGCCAGCCGGGCCTCGACGGTGGCGCGCGGCGGCGTGTTGCCTTCGGGCACCCATTCGTCCCACACCGCGTTCATGCCGTCGAAGTTGGCCAGGTCCGACAGGAAGATCTGCACCGACAGCAAACGGGTCTTGTCGGTGTTGGCCTGTTCGAGCAGGCGGTCGACATGGCCGAGCACCTCGCGGGTCTGGGCGACGATGTCGCCGCCGGTTTCCTCGGCGATCTGGCCCGCCAGGTAGACGGTGCCGTTGTGAATGGCAGCTTCGGAGAGGCGTTTGCCGACGTGCAGTCTTTCGATGTCCATATCCAGGTGAAGTGACAGGTGGGTGGAAGCAGTCGCGTTCAATACGCGACTGTCTGGAGAAAATCGCGGACGACCGCGATCTGGGCGGGATCGACGAGCGTCGGCGCATGTCCGACGCCGGCGATCTCCACCGCGCGTGCCCGTCCGCCGGCCCGCGCCAGCATCTCGTCGACGGTCGCCGCGCCAAGCAGCGTCGAGCAGGCGCCACGCAGCACGAGGATCGGACACTGGATCGCGTCGTATGCCGTCCACAACATGGTTTCGGCCGCGTGCAGCGACGCCGGTGACAAAGCAGCTTCGGCCCGGAACGGCTGGGCGATCTGCGGATCGTAATGCAGCACCACGCCCGGCCCCGCGTCTTCGGCGACCAGCATCGCGTCGTTGAGCATGCGCCATTGCGCATCCGAGTGCGGTCCGAAACCGTCCATGATGCCGCGCAGGTAGGCGAGACCGGCCGCGCGGCTCGGAAAGCGGCGCGCGGTGCCGGCGTACGACGCGATCTTCGCCAGCCCCTCCGCCTGTAGCCTCGGCCCGACATCGTTGAGCACCAGACTGCGCACCGGCGACTCAGGCAGTGCCGCGACGCCAATGCCGATCAGCCCACCCATCGACGTGCCGACCCAATCCAGCGCGTCGACACGCAGTTGCGCCAGCAGCGCGATCATGTCCGACACGTACTGCGCGATGCTATAGCCCGCCGGATGCGGCAGCCAATCGGAGCGCCCCCGGCCGACCACGTCCGGGCAGATGACACGCCACTCACCGCTCAGCGCCTGCGCGAGCGGATCGAAATCACGACCGGTCCGCGTCAGTCCGTGCACGCAGAAGAGTGTGCGCGGCGCCGACGGATCGCCCCATTCGACATAGGCGACGCGGTGCATGCCGCCCGCGTGCGGACACCATGCCTCGCCCCGGCGCGGTGCCAGCGCGGCGGCCGTCATGCTGCCGACCGCCCGCAAGGCGACGCGTGGCGCATCCGGACCCGCGGCGCGCGTTTCACCGTCTTACTGCGCGCTGGCCGATACGTCTGCACGGATCGGCGCACCGGTCTTCGCCTGTAGCTCCTCGAAGGTGACGCCGGGCGCCATTTCGACGAGACGCAAGCCTTCCGCATCGACATCGAGCACGGCCAGGTCGGTGATGATGCGGTCGACCACGCCGACCCCGGTCAACGGCAGCGAGCAGGTCTTGAGGATCTTGTGCTGATCGCCCTTCGCGACGTGTTCCATCAGCACGATCACGCGCTTCACGCCGGCGACCAGGTCCATCGCGCCGCCCATGCCCTTGATCATCTTGCCGGGGATCATCCAGTTGGCCAGATCGCCGTGCTCGCTGACCTGCATCGCGCCGAGAATCGCCAGATTGATATGGCCGCCGCGGATCATCGCGAACGAGTCCGCGGACGAGAAGATCGACGAGCCAGGCAGGGTCGTCACCGTCTGCTTGCCCGCGTTGATCAGATCGGCGTCGACTTCATCCTCGGTCGGCGACGGGCCGATGCCCAGCAGGCCGTTTTCCGACTGCAGCCAGACCTCGACACCGGCCGGCACGTGATTGGCCACGAGGGTCGGCAAGCCGATGCCCAGGTTGACGTAGAAGCCGTCCTGCAGTTCGCTCGCCGCGCGCGCGGCCATTTCGTCACGAGTCCAGGCCATGGTCAGTCTCCTTTCGCGCGGACGACGCGCTGTTCGATGCGTTTCTCCGGCGTCGCGTTCAAGACCAGACGCTGCACGAAGATACCCGGCGTGTGGATGTGATCGGGATCGAGCTCGCCGACCTCGACGATTTCCTCGACCTCGGCCACGGTAACCTTGCCGGCCATCGCGCACATCGGGTTGAAGTTGCGCGCCGTGCGGCGATAGATCAGGTTGCCCGACTTGTCCGCCTTCCATGCCTTGACGAGCGCGACATCGGCCGTCAGCGACCGCTCCAGCACGTAGTGATTGTCACCGAACTGCCGCGTCTCCTTGCCGTCGGCGATCACCGTGCCGTAGCCGGTGTTCGTGAAGAAGGCGGGGATGCCGGCGCCGCCCGCGCGCAGCTTCTCGGCCAGCGTACCCTGCGGCGTGAACTCGAGCTCCAGTTCGCCGGCGAGGTACTGCCGTTCGAATTCCTTGTTCTCGCCGACGTAGGACGAGATCATCTTCTTGATCTGACGGGTTTCGAGCAGTTGGCCGAGACCGAAGCCGTCGACGCCGGCGTTGTTGCTGATGCAGGTCAGTCCCTTGACGCCGGTGTCGCGAAGCGCGGCGATCAGCGCCTCCGGAATGCCGCAGAGACCGAAGCCGCCGACCGCGAACGTCTGGTCATCGGCCACGATGTCGGCCAGTGCCTCGCGGGCGCTGCCGTAGATCTTGTTCATCACTGTCCCCCTTCTCTTTTATCGCTTGTTGCGCAACGCGTGCGAGCCGGCGCGCGGGTCTCGCGACGCGCGCGCCGGGTACGATTTGACCGACCGTAGAATAGCAGACTGCTGCCTGCTTTCAGCCGCTTTCAGCCTGCTTCGCCATCCGGCAGACAGGCGCGCAGCGCCTCCGGCCAGGGCACCGAACGGCCTGCCGCATAGTCCACCCACACGATGCGCGCGTCGCCATCCGCGTACAGAGTGTCCGGATCATCGGTGCGTCGCAGCTCGAAATGCGTGTCCAGGCTGCTGCGCCCGGGCCGCGCACAGCTCATCACGCCGAGCAAGGTGCCCGGATAGTGCAGTTGCTTGCGGAAATTCATCGATGCGTTGACGATCACCGGCCCCTGCCCCGGGAAATCGTTGGCCACGCCGTGCGAATCGAGCCACTCGATCCGCGTCTGTTCCATGTAGCGGAAATAGACCGTGTTGTTCACGTGGCCGAATGCGTCCATGTCGCCCCAGCGGATCGGCATCTCGCACGTGAATACCGTTGTGTACCCTTCCATCGACTTCTTCTCCTGTACGGCGTTTGCGAGCCGCTCCGCGGCGCGACAGCCGCCGGTGGGCGGGTGCGCGCCGCGTGTTGTTGTCTGTTCCCGGCGCCGAACGGCTGAGCCGTCGCGGCCGGCCCGGCCGTGGCGTCTCTCGCACCGTCCAGCGCCGATGCTGCAACGCACGATCGTACTACGACGTTGCGCCGGTTGCGGCGCATGGCGGCTTCCCCGACAATGGCGCGAACGAAAAAGTCACAATACGGAGAATTGCCCCATGACGTCCCCGGCCTGGCTCGAGCAATACGGTCCACGCGAATCGATGGAGTACGACGTGGTCGTGGTCGGCGGCGGCCCCGCGGGACTGTCCGCGGCGATCCGGCTCAAGC
>NZ_FNLO01000012.1:0-62393 GCF_900095735.1 Chitinasiproducens palmae
GTTCGGCAGGTTCGGCAGGTTCGGCAGGTTCGGCAGGTTCGGCAGGTTCGGCAGGTTCGGCAGGTTCGGCAGGTTCGGCAGGTTCGGCAGGTTCGATTTTCCACTTGCACGGCGCGGCGCATATCACTCGACACACGGAAGACATTTCGACATGGCCATGCCCTCGGTACAACGCGTTCTCTCGACGCGGTTGCTGTGTTTCCTGACCGTGCTCGAACTGGCGGCCCTGCAGAGGCGTGGTCAGTTCCTCACCGCGATTGAACGTGCGTCGGCCATCCGCGACTGGCTGGGCCGACAACCCACCGAAGCGCCCCCTTGGCTGGACACGATTCGGCTTGCGGAACGCGCAGCGTCGCTCGCCGAACGCTTAATCGTCAGCGGGGAAGCACCGGAGGACGTGGCGCGTCTGCTGCACAATGCCGATATCGATTTCGGCTCGGCGGAAGTTCGTCTGCTGCATTTCCGCTGCCTGATCGAACATTATCGACAGATCGCCTGACGCGATGTCATCAAGACCAGTCGCGGACAAGGCACGGCAAGATGCGGCAGCGGTCTGGCCCGGTCTGATCGGGTCATGTACGGTCGGGGCCGGCTTGGCTTGGCTTGGCTTGGCTTGGTTCGATTCGGCAACGATGCGCGGGCGAGACGACGCGCATTCGGCGGCAACCGACGGACATCGCATAGAATTCGCAGATCGTTTCCGACGCGCCGTCCACCGCAATGCAAACTCTTCCGCTCTATTTGCTCGTCTTCGTCGGGGGCGGCATCGGCAGCGCCCTGCGGCTGGCTGCCAACCGTCTTTCCCTGATGTCGGTCGGTGTTGCTTTTCCGGCGGGCACGCTGTTCGTCAACGTGGTCGGCTGCGTCTGCATGGGTTTCGTCAGCAGTCTGTTCGCATTCCGAGGCGAATGGTTCTCCCAAAGCACCCGACTGTTCATCACCACCGGCATCCTTGGCGGTTTCACGACGTTCTCGGCGTTTTCGCTCGACTTCTTCACGCTCTGGCAGCGAGGGGATGTTGGCGTCGCGCTGACCTATCTCGGCGCGAGCCTGCTGGTCTCGTTTGCAGGCCTTGCAGGTGGCCTCGCGTTGGCACGCTACCTGTTCGGATAACCCGACGCTGGTGTGCTGTGACGCGTCACAGCAACGTTGCATGATTCCGACGCTATTGCCGGTCCGCTCGCGGACTGATAACGTCTGCCGGTCTGCACGCTGCGCCGCATCCTTCCGGACATGGCAGCAGTTCGCACGTGCCGCTAGCCAAGCTGTTCCGCCGCACCTTGCCGTGCGCGCCTAGCCATGCGTCATCGTACATTTGCCACGCTCTTTCGAGACTGGACCATGAACGGTTGGACCATCGATCATTTTGGAACCTTGCGGCATGACGAGTCAGGTGCGCTCGTCATCGAAGGCTTCCGTTTCGCACATCCCGAGGAATGCGGCCTGCCACTGGTCGACGAGGCGCTGGTGGCCATCGCCGACCATCTGCGACGCTACGCGACCCGGCTGCGCTCGGCTGCGGCGGCCGAACATCTGGAATTGATGTCCCGCTTGCAGGGGTCGTGAGGCCCTAGAACGCCCGCGCACGGCATAAACGCCTGCGGGTTCCATCGGTGCCGCGCATCGACGGATGCCTCGACCCGCGTCTGATGTCCGCCGTCGCTGGAGGCCAATCAAGGCGACTCAAGGCATCTCAAAGCCACTTAAGGTCCCCTCAAGGCGGCCCGAGGTCGCCTTGAGTCGCCTTCGCAAGCCGCAAAGGTAGCCGCCATGAAGTTTTGCCGCCGCCAGATGCAGCCCGGTTCCTTGACGCTTCGGGCCGGATCAGTTCGGACAGACGACGCGCGCGTTGTTACCGCGCCCGCCGTCGGACGGGGCAGCAAGCGGTCATACGACTGCACCGGCTGACCAGCCGGCCGCGGTTATCACCCTGATCGCCATCGCCGCTGTCGCGCCATTACCGCCGGTGCCGGTGCCGGTGCCGGTGCCGCACGATCGCTTCGAATCGCGGCAGCCGGACACCGCCGAGAGGACATCGCCCGCCGCCGCTGCAACCACGCCGGCCCGGCGAGAATCGACCGACCCGCAAGCTTCGCTGGCATGACACCCGCTGACGTGGCACTTCCACCATGCGCCCTGCGTTCGTTGCGAAGCAGTCGAGCGCGGTCAGAGCACGCTGCAACGCCAGCCAGTATCTTCCCCTTCACGCACAGCCGACCGCGTCCGCCGGCGTCCCATCAACCGGCATTACATCAACCGGCAGCACGTCAACTGGCAGCACGTCAACTGGCAGGCATCAGTTTGACGGCTGTGGATTGGCCGCAAGCGTCCACCGCCCAGCGTAATCGGACACACCGACCGTCACCAGGTGCGAGCCCGCCGCGACGGCAGCGGAACCGACCGTAAAGCCATTGCTGAAGTCGAGCGGCTGACTGCTGAGCGCAAACCGCCCGCCCGTCGTGAAATAGAGCGGTGCGATCGACCGGATCAGGCCCGGCACTGAAGCGATATCGACACCGCGCGACGCCGATGGGCCGGCGTCCTGCAAGCCGACCTCGAGCAGGTCGTGCAGTACGGTTTCGCCAGTGATGCTGTCGATGCTCAAGCGAAGGATGCCGCCGCTCAGACCATCGTCCCCATCTTTCCATTCGAAGTACACCGGGATCGAGTAGCGGCCAGGCACGTCCTTGGCCACCTGGCTTGAACTGGGCGACCACTCCCGCTGCAGCAGGACAGGCTGGCCATTCAGCGTCGGCCATGCGGTCGACGGCGGCAGCGACAGCGTGCCATCCCCGTCCGGCACCAGATCCATCACGCTCTGGACGAATTGGCCGGTGGGGTCCATCAATACGCCAAACTGCGCGGTCGAGCCCCACGCATTCGAGAACGTCCCCTGGTAGCTCCCATTCTGCAGCGTGAGTGGCGTCAGCACGGGCTTGATTTCGGTAGAGGCGGCCACAAAGTCGCGGTGGGCCTCGAGGAATGACGAATAACCCGGAATGGCATTCGCATTCAGGTAGCGTTGTACCTGCGTTTGCGTTTGCTTCGGTTGGATCTCGGTCAGCCCCTGCGCCGGGAAATAGACTGTGAGTCCAGTCGCGTCGCCGTGTCCTGCACCGTTGCGCTTGTAGATCACCGCGTTGGACAGCGCGGTTTGCAACGCGGCGCCCGCCGTCCCGCTTGTCGCGTATGGACTTGCCACGAGTTGCCCAAGGTCGAACAATTCATACTGGAACGGAAGCGGCAAGCGGCTGCTTTGGAACCTGTCCGCATCGTTGCGCGCGGCGAGCAGCGGCGACCATCCGGACACGCCTTCGCTGGCGATCTGCTGACGCCACTGCTCGGCAACCGTCGACAGACTGGTCGTGATGGGTCCGATCTTGGTCAAGTCGACGAGCGACGCGGTCAGCAGGTTGTTGTCGTTGCCGTGGCTGTTCTGCGCGTAGTAACCATCGATGATCGTCTTGCCGAAGGTTGCGCCGTCCTGCGACGGGTTGGCGGTCAGCGCATTGATCAACGAGGTGTATTCCCAACCCTCTCCCGGCTCGATATCCTGCGAGGCGAGCAGATAATGGCCGTACGGCACGAGTGCCGCGGCCACTTCCACGCTCGCCATCAGGCACGCGTCGAATCCGATCAGCTCGAACTGGACATTTGTCGCGGCATGGGCCGACTTCATCGCATCGACCAATTGGATGCCGGTGATGTGGTTGCCGGTATTCTCATCGGCACCAAAGCCCCAGATCGGCCCACCGCCGTGGTCCCACAACACCAACATGTACTGGTCGGCCGGATAGGTTTGGACACCCCAGGTGATGAAATCGACCAGCGTGGCCGGCAGCCCCATGTCGGTGGCGCCCAGATCCTGGATGGTCTGCAACTGCTTGTCCTTCAACTGCGAGCGCATCGTGCGTTGGAAACCGGCTGACTCCGAGCCGCCGGTTTGAAGCAGCACCTGCACGTCCGAACTGCCGGCCGCCTGCTTCATTTGCGCGATATTGAGCGTTGCTGCTTCGCCCCTCGTTTCGAGATCGGACGCCACCATGTAGACCAGCAGCGTGGTCTTCGCTTGTGAACCGGGCGTCGGGGTCGGGCTTGGCTTCGAGGATACATCCGACGATCCGCCGCAGGCGCTCAGGCCGAGCAAGGGCAATGCCGCGACGGCGCCGAGGGCGGCCCGCCGCTTGGGCGAGAAAACGACTTTTCGAGACACGTTGGCAATCCTTGTAATGGTTGTTCGTCTGCCGCCGGCGCGCGCCATCGGACGGATGAAGTGGTTGAGCCAATCTGCACCTTGGCAGACGAGCGACTGCATTGTCCTGTAGAAAAACGCGTGCTGCAATCCGGCATTCTCCATAGGCCTTCAGGCTGGATCGACGGCATGCCACATCGCCAGGACTACGCGTGGCGCGGCAAGTGAGCGCCCCTTCCGAACGCGCACCCGCAGCCGAACGCAAAGTCGCGGCAGGCCGCTGGATGAACGCAACGGTGCGCCTGATGGTCATGATGGTCACGGGCGTTGGCCGGCCCACGCCTGGCCGTCCCGCGCCGGTTGCATGAGGCTGCGTACATCGCGCTCCAACTGCCACGGCCAGCCACGACTGCCCCGCCCTGGTTGATTACCGCCCCGGCCTGCTCCGGCCCCTTCCCGCGTATTCCGTTACGCCGACGTGCAACCGTTCGGCCGTGCCAGACCCGGTGAACGCGAACTGGTCCATGTGTGGAACGCGCTAGCGTCGCGTGCAACCGACGACGTGTCCCAATCGCCGGGTCGGCATTGCGCTCTGTCCGCGCGTCGCGCACCATGTCTGGAACGCTGCCGAAAGCAATGACGTTGCAGGTGTGTACGCTGGTCGTTTCGTCGCCTCGGCAATTGTCGAGGCGCACGCCATCATGCTCTTTCGAATGACCCGACGCTGTCGTGCCAGCGGCAGCAAGCGCGTCTCCGTGCTCGCCACGACGCACTGAGACGCCCTGTCCGTTCAGCCCTTCTCCGGCCTCAATCGCCATAGATGAACACCGATACGATCATCCGTCCAATGAATGCCGACGATTACGATGCGGTGTTCACCCTGCTACGTCAACTGCCCGGTGTCGCATTGCGCAGTGCCGATACGCCCGACGCCTTTCGGCGCTACCTCGAGCGCAACCCTGGACTTAGTCTCGTTGCACTGCGCAATGGCAGGCTCGCAGGATGTTTGATGGCCGGCCACGATGGCCGACGTGGCTACTTGCAACACCTGGCCGTCGATCCCGCTCAGCAACGGGCCGGACTCGGCAGCGCACTGGTCGCGCAATGCGTCGCCTCGCTGCAAGCGCTCGACATCGTGAAGTGCCACGTCGACGTGTTCAAGGAAAATGCGGCCGGGGCCGCCTTTTGGAACCGACATGGTTGGATGCAGCGGCACGATATCGACCGCTATTCCTTTATCAGCAATGACGATCGTAATGCCTAGCCCAGCATTGCGTTGAGGGATGGACCGGCGCGCTGATGACCGGCCGCGTCGCCGTGCAGTGTTATCCCGGCCGCTGGCACGCATCCGCGCCAAGACAAGGCCCTGCCACGCAGGTAACGAATCTTCAAAGAAAAGTACGTTGCTCGCGGACAGGGTTCACAGCGCGCCGCATTGGTCAATTAGTGCAAAGTGGCAGAATGCCGCCAGCCGCATTGGCATTGGCATTGGCATTGGCATTGGCATTGGCATTGGCATTGGCATTGGCACTGGCACTGGCACTGGCACTGGCACTGGCACTGGCACTGGCACTGGCACTGGCACTGGCACTGGCACTGGCACTGGCAGCGCCGATCGCACGACCGACGCCGGACGCGATGCGCGACGCATGGCAGTCGCGCAGCCACGCTGCTGGGTGGTTGGCAGCGCGGCCACAGCGCTTGAACGTCGCGTTCCGCCACACGCATTTGCGTGGCGCGGGCGCTCGCGAGGCTGCCGATCGTCCAGCGCTGCATGCACATGGCCGGCAGCGAACCGCGCGTTGCAGCCTCCCTCCGACGCGCCTTGCCGTTGCCCGTTGCCCCATGCCGATGCGGATACTGATGCTCAACGGCGATGCCCATCCACGCGCTCAGTGCCGACGCTCAGTGCCGACGCTTAGTGCCGACGCTCAGTGCCGACGCTCAGTGCCGATGCCTCGCGCCAATGTCTTGCTACGCATCGCTGCGGTGCTGCTGTAAGCGTCACGCCTCGTCGCGGATCGACGATGCGAGGCGACGCGGCGCTGTCATCCGTTCGGTCCGTTCGGTTCGTTCGATTTCGTTTGATGCAAACCGACACGATGGACGTGCACAGCAAGTAAACCCACTGGCGGACCGGTCGCGCAGCGGCCCAGCGAAATGCGCGTGACGTTCGTCACCGCGTGCATCCTCGCTCGCGAAAACCACAAAATCGTCGACGGCGAATTGGCACCCGTACACCCTGTGCCGGTGCAACGAATTTGCACCGGCTACTCCTGCCAGAACGATCCGATTCAGGCAGTGGCCAACCCGCCGGACGAAATCGTTGGCAACGTGGGCAAAACGCGACCGCGACGCGTCCATGTCTCGGCGTCGAACAAAGCATAAGGCGCCGGCCCGCCGCCTCACCCTTCGCATCGTCGACAGACCGACCTACTCGGTTTCTTGTTTCGCAACAAGCGATTCGCAGCCGACTTCATACCTTCCTGCGTTTTATCGGCGCCCTGTCATCGGCATCACACAGACCGATGCATAGAATCCGTGCCGTTGCGGGCGAGAAGCAGACATCGCTTCGTGGCGTTCTGATATTGGAGAAAGTTCTTGAACAAGAAAATCATCGTCGGGGTTGTGTGTGCGGGGGCGGTCTCCGCAGCACATGCACAGAGCAGCGTCACGCTGTATGGCTTGATCGACGCTGGCGTGAGTTACGTCAGCCAGACGAAGAACAGCAGTGGGGGCAGCAGCCACGCATTCCAGTACGGCGACGGCGTTGCATCCGGCAGCCGCTGGGGCCTGCGCGGCACGGAAGATCTGGGCGCTGGCCTGTCGGCGCTCTTCGTTCTCGAGAACGGCTTCAACAGCGGCAACGGTACCGCCGGCCAAGGCGGCGCGATGTTCGGTCGGCAGGCCTTCGTCGGTCTCTCGCAGAAGGGCATCGGTACGCTGACGTTCGGTCGCCAATACTCGATGAGCACCGATATTCTGGGCGCCGGCTATTCGACCGGTGCGAACACGCCGGCCGGCAACTACGCGTATCACGTCAACGACGTGGACCAATTGACGTCCAGCCGCATCAACAACGCGATCAAGTTCGTCAGCGCCAACTTCAGCGGCTTCAGCTTCGGCGGTCTCTACGGCTTCTCGAACCAGGCCGGCGCGTTCGCCGGCGCCCCGGCATTGGGGTCGACCGCGGGATCCTCGCGCACCTACAGCCTCGGTGCGCAATATGCATACGGCCCGTTCAACGTCGGCGCCGCTTACACCGACATTCGTTACCCGGGGCAAGCCAGCCCGAGCTTCTCCACGTCGCTCGCGAATGCCTCGACCGGCACGGTGCGCGACCTGCGTACCTTCGGTGTCGGCGGTCGTTACAGCATCGGACCGGCAACCCTCTGGGCGCTGTGGACCAATACCCGCTTCGAGCCGCTGACCGGCGCCTCGACCACGTACAACGCCTTCGAAGGCGGCGGCAAGTATGCATTGACGGCGGCTCTCTCGGCCGGCCTGGGCTACACCTATTCGCGCGCCTCCGGCTCGTTCGGCGGCCACTGGAATCAGTTCAACGCGGCCGTGGATTACGCATTCAGCAAGCGCACCGACGTCTACCTGCTTGGTGTCTATCAACGCGCATCGGGCACCTTGCCGAACGGCGATGCACTGCAGGCGCAGATCGGCAGTTCCGCGTCCAGCTTCTTCCAGCCGTCGGGTACGGGATCGCAGAACCAGGTCGCCGTGCGGGTTGGCGTACGTCACAAGTTCTGACGGATACGGACGGCGTCACCGCGGCGCAAGCCGCGGTGACGCCGTGGCATACCGTTGCGCGCCGAACCTTCGCACAGACGCTGCCCCTGCCTTGCCCACACCTCGCACGGGTTTCGCGCCACGCGATCGTTGGCGTCGCGCCGCCGGCGCCGCACCCGGACGAATGGCGGAATGCGAATGCTGGAACGCAAGCACCGGCGAGCGCCGAGATCAACGGCTCTAACGGCTGCACTCGGCATCGCCAGTACCGCCGCCGCGGTGCCGCGCATCAGCGTTGTGCGCAGTGCTGCCTGCCGGTGTCGCCACGTCAGCGGCTTTCGGCAGCATTCGAATGGACGCAGCCACCTGCCCGATAGCATCGGCTGTCGCCGACAGCCGGCACGACGTGCCGTCGCTTCAGTCGCTTCCGTCGCTTCCGTCCTCGCGGTCGTCGGGCGCCTTATCGCCCCGGCGATCGGCTACGTGCTTGCGCGGCTTGTCGTGCGCGCCATCGGACGCGCGATTGCTTGAGTCGTCATCGCGTTCGAGTGGCAGACTGAACGATGGATCGTCATTGCCGACGCCGCTGCGGTTGACCTGCGGCGTAACACGAAACCAGCGAAAATCGGTGGCGCGCGTGCGCGCATTGTTCGCGATATGCGTCGCTTCCTCGAATGACGTGTCTGGGTCCAGCCACGCCATTGCCTCCTCCGGATTCAACACTAGGGGGCGTCGGTCGTGCACGTCGAGCATGCCGCCCGCCGCCGCGTCGGTGACGATCACGAAGCCGTCCACCGTGCCGGAAGCAGGGGCCGACGACGTCTCGCGCCGCTCCGTCGCGACGCTGCTGAGCCCGGCAAAATACAGTGGCACCGACGCTTTCGGCTGGATGTAATACGGTTGCTTGCGCGAGCGTTCGGTCACCCACTCATACCAGCCGTCCGCTGGAATCAGGCAGCGGCCGGCATTGAACAAGCGCTTCCATGTGCTCGACTGCGCCTTGTCGAGGCGCGCGTTGATCATCATCGGCACATCGCGCGTTACCGCCCAGAAGGGGCGGTAGCCCCAGAACTCCAGGCGCGCGCCGTCGGGCTTCAGAATCACCTGCCGGGTTCCTGGCGCGATGTTCCAGCTGCGTCGGAACATGCCGAGATCGAACGACCACCTGCGATAGCGATCGTCGGTCATCAGCGGTTCGACGTAATCGACGCCCGTCCGACTGCGCGAGAAGCGGCCGCACATAGCAACTCCTGTCAGGTAGCGCATCCGCGCATTGACACGCAGGACTCGTACCGCGCTGCTGTGCCCGCGTCAAACGCCGTTGGCCCGGCGCCGACCGTTCACCCCCACGCCGTACAGCGCAAGCGACGGCCCCGTCCGGTCAGGCACCGAACGCGCCATCGATCGTGTGCATCGCACCGGTGACGAAGCCAGCCTCGGGGCCGGCCAGCCAGGCGACCATCGCCGCCACTTCGGACGGCTGTCCATGCCGCTTGAGCGCCATGAAACTGTGCATCAGGTCCTTCATCGGACCGTCGGCGGGATTCGCGTCCGTGTCGATCGGCCCGGGTTGGACCACGTTGATCGTGATGCCGCGCGGCCCGAAATCGCGCGCGAGACCGCGTGCCATGCCCTGCAATGCCGACTTGCTCAATGCATACGCGGCGCCGCCGGCGAACGGCATCCGATCGCCGTTCACGGAACCGATCACGATGATCCGGCCGCCTTCCTTCATGTGACGGGCGGCCTCCACCGACGCATGATAAGGCGCGTGCACATTGATCCGGATCAGGCGATCCACTGCATCTGGATCCAATTCCAATGCATCGCCGAACAGCCCGATGCCAGCGTTGATTACCAGAACGTCCAACCGCCCGCTATCCCGCACACGGGCGATCACCGCGTCGCGATCCGCGCTGTCCGTCATCACCGCCGTCGTTTCCGTTTCCGCCGCCAGTTGCACCGCTGCCTCGCGCGAGCCGGCATAGGTGAACGTCACCCGCGCGCCATCGGCCGCGAAGCGCTTCACGATCGCTGCCCCGATGCCGCGGCTCCCCCCCAGCACCAACACTGACTTCCCTGTGAACGCAGCCATCGTTTGCTCCTCGATTAATGTAAGGTACACTATAAAAAAGCTTAAGCAGCTACGTCAAGTATTTTTGTAATGAACAATACAAATATTCGGCGCCCGCGCGGCCGGCCCCGCATATTCGATCCGGAACAGGCGATAGGCGCCGCGCAGGCCTTGTTCCACGCGCGCGGTTACGATGCGGTGAGCGTGGCGGACATTACCGAGGCACTGGGCATCAACCCGCCCAGCTTCTATGCCGCGTTCGGCAGCAAGGCCGGCTTGTACGAGCGCGTGCTGACGCACTATGCGGCGAGCAATGCAGTGCCGTTGGACCGCCTGTTGCGCGATGACCGGCCGGTCGCCGAGTGCCTGGCGGCGGTACTCGACGACGCGGCACGCCGCTATGCGGAAGACCCGATGTCGGCCGGCTGCCTCGTTCTGGAAGGCATCCGCAGCAGCGATCCGATCGCCCGAGCCGCCGCCTGTGCTTATCATGCGGCCGCCGAGCAGACGCTCCATCGCTACATCGCCGAGCGTCATCCCGGCGAGGCCCAGCGCCTGACCGATTTCGTCGGCACCGTCATGAGCGGACTGTCCGCCAGCGCCCGTCGCGGACATGGCGTCGAACGGCTGCTGGCAACGGCTCGCCTCGCAAGCACTGCCCTCGCCCACGCGCTACCGGCCTGAACGTAGGGTCGTGGTTCTGCCGATGTGTTGATCCGCTGAGCCGGCCTAGCCAGCGTGGCAAGCCGGCGAGCGATCAGACGTTGAGCGTTCCGGCGTGTAGGCGAACGGACGAGAAGGCAGCAGAGTCGGCCACGTCGGATGTGGGTACAGCGGGCTCATGCAGCAGCCACCGCTGCCAGGCGGTCCATTGGAGGCAAGTGGTACCACACGGCCTACAAAATTCGGGGCGTCGATACACCCGCCGCGCACCTGCGCGGAGCCGAGGACGGACGGCATCGGCGCAGCACGCCGAGGTTCATTTTTCCGCAATTGACTCGACGGGCCAGCTGCGGATAATGAAAAATCAGAATAAATCCATCTGGTTTTATTCAACTACGCTCGATACCTAATTCTCGCGTCGCTGAGCGTCAATCCAGCCGCCCGATGGAGCCGTCTTATGCGCGTCAAAGATGTCGTGCTTTCGTGGATGGCTTTTCCTGAAACTCTGTCTCTTTCTATAAGACAGCAAGCACTGATCGAGATTGAACGGCGCGCATTCGCCGGCGTCGCTGCTTATCCCGCGTCGTGGATTATCGTCTGCTACGCCGAAAACCTGTACCATGCCGCTCCCTTACCTTCGCTGGCAGTGACCGGGTGGTTCCTGGTTATTTTCGCGGCACGTCTGGCGCTCCATCTCAAGTACGAAAGACAAGTTTTGCGGCAGATCGAGACCGCCAGGTTGGCCTTTCTTCTATTGCTCGCCCCGGGACCTATCTCGTTGGGTGCATTGTCGGCGCTGTCCTTGTCCACGGACTGGTTATACCCTGCGCACGACTCGCTGATTCTGATAACCGCTGTGCTCTGTGCCGCCGCGACCCTAAATCTCTGCGTCGATCGGATTGCCCGGATCTTGATTCCCGTGTTGACCGTGGTGCCACCGGCCATTTTCCTGGCACTCGCGCCGGATGACGAGAGCCCAACCATCCTGCCTTTGGCCGCCATCTTCGTCACCTATTTGATCGTGAGTTCGGAAAATATCAGCCGCGATTACTGGACCCTCGCCGAGGCGCGGCAGAGAATCCAGGATCAGGCTGATTCGAACCGCGTACTGAGCGTGACGGACCACCTGACGAGCATTCCGAATCGGCTTTATTTTTACCAACTCTTTGCCGAGAAATGCAAAGCTGCAGCAGAAGCACAATCATGCTTTGCGGTCCTGCTTCTCGATATTGATCATTTCAAGCAAATCAACGATGGACTGGGGCATGCGGCGGGCGATGCCTGTCTGATCGCGCTAGGCGCCTTTTTAAACCGCTTGTTGTCGCCGGCATGTCATTTATTCGCGCGCTACGGCGGGGAAGAATTCATCGTGGCCGCCCAGGTCAAGGACGCCGGCGACGTAGCGCGCATCGCGCACGAGATATGCGAAGGCATCTCAATGCTACGCGTGCCATTCGACGATCAATTACTGAATTTCACATGCAGCGTCGGCTACACCCTTCTCACGCCGCCAATTGCCGAGGACTATCCGGATCGGGTGATAGCCTCGGCAGACCGAGCCCTGTACGAAGCAAAGCGCGCGGGGAGGAACACCGTAAGAGGCGTTGCCTGGCAGTAAGCGAGGCGCACATATGCGCGCCTCGCGGCGAAGGGTCGTGCTGGTAAGCGCCGTGTCGCCACTGTTTTCTTGATGATCAAGTACGAGCGCGCACCGCCTGAGGGGGTCCTCGGCACCGCTCGCGTGGCCAGCGCCTTCCGCTTACCGCTTTCCTGCCACCGACTATCGAGTCGCAGCGGATACCCTGCGAATGCCGACGCCCATCACGGCGCAGGCCGCCGTGCTGGCTTTCAGACACAGCGCGGACGCTGCCGCAGCCGACCGCAAACCGTCAGAGGTTATTAGGCATTAAACGCTCGACGCGCTGCGTGAAACGCAAAGTCGACGTTAACGACCGCCCGGGATAAGCGCCGCGCCAACGCTTGGCATTGGCTGGCACACTCGGTTGCAGAGGCGACGCAGACCGCGCATCGCAACCTCGTCACGCGGGCGCAAAGCCAACGCTCGCCGAGGCGCGAGGCCGCCGAGGCCAAATGCTGCCGCGAGACGGTCAGCGGAATAGGCCCGTTGTCGAAAACTGTCCGCGGACTGTCCGACACTCATGTCCGGCACTCAAGCAACCGGGAACTGGAGCGTGTTCAAGCTACGTTGCATCGCTACGCGCTTGCCGACATTGGAATGAGTGGTGCGAGGAGCGGGACTCGAACCCGCACACCATTGCTGGCGTCAGGACCTAAACCTGGTGCGTCTACCAATTTCGCCATCCTCGCACACTCACGCGACAGGCCAGCAGGCCCGCCTCGTCAGGGTCGCTATTCTAGCCAAGCTTTCGCCGCTTGTCTCGGGATTCGTCCGGCGCCTGCCGCGCGGGCACGGGCTGGTACGAGCTCGCCTGCTTCGGCTTAGCCAGTGGCGCGTTGGCGTGCGTTCAGCCTGCCGGCGCGTCGGTGCGTGTTCGCGCCGACGGCGCATCGGTCAGGTACGCCTGCCGTTTGCGCGCGGCACGGCAAGGCCGGCAACGGCGCAGTGATAAGATCGCCGATTGTTCGTTCGAAGAGCCGTCTCCCGTGAGTCCCGACCAGTACTGCCAGCAGAAGGCAGCGCCGCCTGGCAGCGCTGCCTACTACGCAATCCTGCAGGCGCCCGCGAGCCGGCGTGCAGGCTTGCGGGCGCTGCTCGCGCTGCAGCGCGAACTGCTGGATACGGCCGAGTCGAGCAGCGACACGCCAGTGGCGGATGCGAAATTCGCCTGGTGGCGTGGCGAGCTCGACGCAATGGCAGCAGGCGCGCCGACGCATCCTGTCAGCCGCGCGCTGGCGGCGGCATCGGCGCCGGGGGCACACAGCGACGCGGTCACCGCGCTCAAACAACTGGTAGACGCTTACGACAACGACTTCCACCAGGGGCGCTACTTCGATTTCGACGCGCTGCAGCACTACGCGCGATCCACCCAGGGCGCGTTCGCGGCTTGTCTCGCACGAGCCAGCGATCCGATGGCCTCCTCCGAGGTCATCGCGTGGGCGCGAGGTGCCGGCCTCGCACTGGCGCTGGCGGGCGTGGTTGCCGATGTCGGGCACGCCGCCCGCCACGGGCGACTCTATCTGCCGGTCGACGAGATGCAGCGTTTCAACGTGACGGCGGCGGACATCGCTTCCCGGCGCTATGTCGATGGTTTCGTGCCGCTGATGCGGCATCAGGCGGAGCGCGCGCGCGAGTCGATTCAGCAGGCGCGCGCGTCGATCCCGCCGGCGGGACGTCGTTCGCAGCGCACGCTGCTGGCGTGCCTCGGTCTTGCCGAGCAGCGCCTGGACGAAATCGCGCGCGCGGATTTCGCGGTGCTGCATCAGCGCATCGACGTGACGCCGGTCCGCATGCTGCTTCGCGCATGGCGCAGCGCCCGCTTCGCATGAGGCGCCGGCCACGGCGTGCGCCGAGAACGAACTGGCGCTAGAGTAATTCCTGTAACCGTTTGTTAGTCAGTGCCGGCGCGCCGCGGCGCGCCCGATCAAACACGCTAATATGGTGCGATGGACAATAAAAACGCTTCGAAGATTCTGGTCGTCGACGACGACCCGCGCCTGCGCGACCTGCTCCGCCGCTATCTGACGGAGCAAGGCTTCAATGTGTACGTCGCCGAGAACGCGCCGGCGATGAACAAGCTCTGGGTACGGGAACGCTTCGACCTGCTCGTGCTCGACCTGATGCTGCCTGGCGAGGATGGCCTGTCGATCTGCCGGCGTCTGCGCGGTGGCAACGACCGTACGCCGATCATCATGCTGACGGCCAAGGGCGAAGACGTCGATCGCATCGTCGGCCTCGAAATGGGCGCCGACGATTATCTGTCCAAGCCTTTCAATCCACGCGAACTGGTCGCCCGCATCCACGCGGTCTTGCGCCGCCGTGCGCCAGCCGAATTGCCGGGCGCGCCGTCCGAGACTGCGGAGAGCTTCGATTTCGGCGAGTTTTCGTTGAATCTCGCGACGCGCACGCTGACCAAGCGCGACCAGGAAGTGCCGTTGACCACTGGCGAGTTTTCCGTATTGAAGGTGTTCGCGCGGCACCCGCGCCAGCCGTTGTCGCGGGAAAAGCTGATGGAACTGGCGCGTGGTCGTGAATACGAAGTCTTCGATCGCAGCCTGGACGTGCAGATTTCCCGTCTGCGCAAGCTGATCGAGCCGGATCCGAGCAGCCCGCGCTTCATCCAGACGGTTTGGGGGCTGGGCTACGTGTTCATCCCCGACGGCGCGGCTTGATTGTGGCAGACCCGGCCCGCCGTTGGGGGTAACGGCAACCATGGCGACGGCGCGGTGGCCTGGCGTACGGGCCGGCTCCGCGCGCCGCGACGGGCGCAAGCGGCCACCAGTGGCCGGCTTCGGTTGCAACGCGCGCCAGGTGACACGCATGGATCGCAGGCTCGGGTAGCATGCTTGGGTGGCGCGCCCAGGTAGCGCAACGAGTCGGATTGCCTTGCAACGGCGCGCTGCTTCGCACAAGCGCCGCCCGACCGATCGTCCAACCGCCCGACGTCTTGACCGGGTTCGGCGAACCCAGGGGCCGGTCAGACAGGCTGCGCCCACCCTTGCAACACTTTATCCGCTGCCGCCGAAGATGCGGCATCGGCGCGGCGCAGCTGCCGCGCACTCAAGCAGCGCCAAGCGTCAAACACGGCCCCAAGCAACATTGCCGTCCTACTCCCCCTCACCGCTCCGGCGATGCGCTTCGATCGACGCCTCTCCACCCTCGCCTTTGGCGGCCTGTTCTGGCGCACCTTCCTGCTGATCGCGCTGCTGATTACGGTCAGTCTGGGCGCATGGTTTCAAAGCTTCCGGGTCATCGAGCGGGAACCCAGGGCGCAGCGCGTCGCGCTGCAACTGATCAGCATCGTCAAGCTGACGCGCGCGGCGCTGCTCTATTCCGACCCGGACCTGCGACGCGCGCTGTTGCAGGACCTAGAGAACAACGAGGGCGTGCGGGTATATCCGCGCGAGGCCGCGGATCGCTACACACCGCAGCCAGCGCAGCCACTGAACCATTCGATCGAAACCCTGGTCCGGCAGCGCCTGGGCGACGACACCGTCTTCGCTTCCTCGGTCAACAACATCAGTGGCGTCTGGATCAGCTTCAAGATCGACGACGACGATTATTGGGTGGCGTTGAACCGCGACCAGCTCGACAACGTAACGGGTTTGCAGTGGCTGGGCTGGGGGGCCTTTGCTTTCTTCCTGTCGCTGTTCGGCGCGGCGTTCATCACGAGCCTGGTCAATCGGCCATTTGCCCGACTTGCACGTGCCGCCCGCAAGGTAGGCCTGGGCCAGATGCCCGACCCCTTGCCCGAGCGTGGGCTCGGCGTCGCCGCCAAGACCAATCGCAGCTTCAACCAGATGGTTCGCGAACTGCAACGCCTGGACGCCGACCGTGCGTTGATGCTTGCCGGGATCTCGCATGACCTGCGCACGCCGCTGGCCCGTCTTCGGCTCGAAACCGAGATGAGTCCGGTGGACGAGGCGTCCCGCGACGCGATGATCGACGATATCGAGCAGATGGACCGGATCATCGGCCGCTTTCTCGACTACGCTCGGCCGGCGAAACGCGAGGCCGAGCGCGTCGATGTCTCGACGCTCGTCGCCGAGGCGGCGCAGCGGATCGCCCACGACGGTCAGGCCACGGTGGAGATGCGGATCGAACCGTCGCTGGTGGTGCGCGCCGACCATACGGATCTGCGCCGGGTCATCGTCAATCTGCTCGAAAACGCGAAGAAATATGGTCGCACCGACGATGCGCCGGCGCATATCACGGTCCAAGTGGCGCGCGTGGACGGTCGCGTCTGCATCGAGGTGCTCGATCAGGGCCCGGGGATTCCGGAAGACCAACTGGCGCTGGTGACGCGTCCGTTCTACCGGGTAGACACCGCCCGCACCAAGGCCGACGGCACTGGCCTTGGCATGGCTATCGTCGAGCGCCTGGTCACGCGTCACAAAGGCCAGCTAGTGTTGCGGAATCGGGTACCGGGCCCTGGCCTGGCGGTGTCGATCGATCTGCCGCTGGCGGACGAAGTCACGTTGCTCGACGATGACGGAGACGCTTCGCCGGCGAGTGACGAGGGCGCCGGGGATGGGAAACGTTCTGTCTCGGAGCGATAGCCGTCCCGGGCGTCATGATTAATATTTTCTATTGCAAAACGCTTTTAATAGGTATAAATTGTCGTTTGTCCGCTGCGCATCCGTTTGACCGCGTGGCTTCTTCCGCAACCGATCAGGAGCTTTTATGAAGACTGTTGGCGATAAGCTTGAAGCATTCACCGTTGTAGCTGCCAAGCCCGGCTTCAACAACCACGAAGAAAATGGCGTGTCGGCCTTCGAGACGATCACCGAGCAGTCGTTCCCGGGCAAGTGGAAGATCATCTACTTCTACCCGAAGGACTTCACGTTCGTGTGCCCGACCGAAATCGTCGAATTCGGCAAGCTGACGAACGACTTCAACGACCGCGACGCGGTCCTGCTCGGCGGCAGCGTCGACAACGAATTCGTCAAGCTTGCATGGCGCCGCGAGCACAAGGATCTGGACAAGCTGAACCACTACTCGTTCGCCGATGTGAAGGGCGAACTGGTCGACCAACTTGGCATCCGTGACAAGAACGCCGGCGTTGCACTGCGCGCCACGTTCATCGTCGACCCGGAAAACGTCATCCAGCACGTCAGCGTCAACAACCTCGACGTCGGTCGTAATCCGGAAGAAACGCTGCGTATCCTCGACGGTCTGCAGACTGGCGAACTGTGCGCTTGCAACCGCTCGCTCGGCGGCAACACGCTGTAAGCTTTGTGCCCAAGCCCGCGTTCGCGCGGGCTTTTTCCGGCCTAACCGATAGGAGATTTCAATGGAATTCCTCGCCTCGATTAAAGAACTCGTCCCCGACTACGCGAAGGACATCCGTCTCAACGTGGACAGCGTAATCGGCCGCTCGTCGCTGCAAGGCAGCGATGCTGCCGGCGTGGCACTGGCCGCGGCGTTCGCTGCCAAGAGCCCGAAGTTGGTCGAGATCATCCGCAACGCGGGCGTGCTGGCGCCGGAAGAAGTCACCGCAGTGCTGACTGCCTCTGCGTTGATGGGCATGAACAACGTCTATTACCCGTTCGTCGAGATGTCGGGCGAAGCCAGCCTGCGCACCGCGCAAGCCGGCCTGCGCATGAACGCCTACGCGACGCACGGTGGCGTCGACAAGCGCCGCTTCGAGCTGTACGCGCTGGCCGCCTCGATCATCGGCAAGTGCCACTTCTGCGTGAAGTCGCACTTCGAGAATCTGGTCAAGGAAGGCATGGAAGTGAAGCAGTTGCAAGACGCCGGCCGCATCGCCTCGGTGATCAACGCCGTGTCGCAGATCCTGGTCGCCGAAGGCAAGTAAAACCGGCCGCGACGCACAGAACGGCACCGCCCGACGGTCCGCCGATGCCGGCGGAAACGTCGCGCGGTGCCGTTCTGCTTTCGACGCGACGATGTCGCTGGCTCATGCGTATCGGTCTCGTGGCGGTCTCGTGCCCGCCCCCAGCCGGTCCTGCGCCGATCCCGCAGACGTCAGTGCCAATCGGCATCGCGCACGGCAGCCGCTGACGCATCGCCGCCGCCGGCGCGCGTGACATGCGTCGGCTCATCGCGGTCATGCGCGGTCATGCGCGGTCATGCGCGGGCACCGCGTCGCGCCGCGGCGCCACGAAGCGAGGCCGCGCAGGCTTCGGTCAATGCCGCGGCGTCATTCCTGCGCAGCATGCCCACCGTGGTGCTGGCGTCGACGTCATTGAGCACGACGAACCCCACCTCCGGCGGTGCGATCAAGCGCATCCCGTCCGGCACGATGCTGACGCCGAAACCGGCTGCGACGAGATTCAGTTGCGTGGTCTTGCGAGAAGTCGCGCGTGCCCCGCGCGGAAAGAAACCATGGCGCAGGCACAACTCCGCGACGCGAAAACCGAGCCCGCCTCGCTCGGCATGCGGCTGACTGACAAACGCTTCGTCTCGCAGATCGGCGAGCGAACAGGACGGCAGTCTCGCCAGCCGATGGCCAGGCGGCACGGCCAGATACAAGCGTTCGTCGAACAATGCTTCGACACTCACGTCAGCGTGAACCAGCGTGACCGGCAGACGCACCAGTCCAAGGTCGCTGCGACCCTCGACCAACTCGGTTGCCTGATGGTCCGAGGTCATCTGCGAAACGTCGAGCGACGCGCCGGGCTGCGCATCGAGAAAACGCTGCAGCGCCGCGAGCAGGTCGCGACCGAGCACGACCGAACTGGAATGCACGAGCCGGACGATACCCTCCCCGCCACGCTCGGTTTGCCGCGCCTGCAACAGCGTGTCGTTCAATCCGAACAGCAGGCGCTTCGCGCCATCGTAGAACGTCCGCCCGGCCGGCGTCAGTGTGGTCTGGCGCCCGGCACGCGACAACAGCACGACCTGCGCGGACTGTTCCAGATCGCGAATCTGCCGGCTGAGCGCCGATTGCGCGACGAACAGACGCTCGGCGGCCGCGCTGAAACTCCCGGCTTCGACCACCTCGACGAAATACCGCAACTGCCTGAGCGACACCATTACCTTCACCGTTGATCCGCGCGTCGGCGGCCATCGTATCCGTCGATGCAACGACGCATTATGCCGTTTCAAGATGGATACGCATCAAAACGATATTGGTCAGGCCAGCGCGCACTTAATACAGTGTGCGCTGCACCTCGCCGCGCGAGGACGGCAGAAAGGCGGGACGGCAGAAAGGCGCAGCGACAGTGCAATGGCGCAGGAAGGCCGCGATGCTGCAGTGCCGAACTGCCGCCGTGCGATCGACGATCACGGCGGCGCAGCGGCGCCGACGCCAGCGTCGATGGCAACCGTCAGCGGCAACCGTCAATGGCGACGGGCCGACGCTTGACGGGTCGGCTCGCCGCGTGCCGCAATCCGACCAGGAGAAACCGATGTCCGCGATGTTCATGTTGCCGTTCGACGCGGCACAACTGGCGATAATCTGGCTCGGCGTGACGCTCGCCTACGTGGTCTTTGGCATCGCAGGCTTCGGAACGGCACTGATCGCCGCGCCGTTGCTCGCGCAATTCATGCCGCTTTCCCGCATCGTGCCACTGCTGGCGTTGTTGGACTTCTCCGCGGCCGCGTTGAACCTGCTGCGCGAGGGACGCCGCGCCCAGCTTGCGGAGCTGCGGCGCATCGTCCCGGCGATGCTTGTCGGCAGTGCGCTCGGCGCCCTTTTGCTACTGATCGCGCGGCCCGACACGCTGCTACTGTTGCTCGGCATCTTCGTCGTCGCCTACGCCGCATATGCGCTGTCCGGCTACCGGCCGGCGCGCCGTTTCCGCGCCTCGCTGGCATGGGCCTTCGGAACGGTCGGCGGCGTATTCAGCGCGATGTTCGGCAGCGGCGGCTTCATCTATGCGATCTTCCTGGCGGGCCGGCTCGACGACAAGACGCAGATACGGGCGACGCAAAGCACGCTGATCGGCCTCTCGACCCTGACGCGCTTGTTGCTGTTCGCCGGCGCGGGCGTGTACGCGGACGCGGCTTTGCTGCGCCTTGCCGGCCTGCTGCTGCCGGCAATGCTGATCGGTGTCTGGCTTGGGCGGCATATCACCCTGCGACTGTCGCGCGAGCAGTTCGTGCGGCTGGTGAACGTACTGGTGCTGTTCTCGGGCGTGGCGGTGCTGGTGCGCTACTTCAGCACATGATTCCGATGCGCCCCTACGCTCGTCTACGCGCGCTGCAGCAAGACGACAGCCTGCGCCTCGATCGCTTCGGCACGGCCCAGATAACCCAGCTTCTCGTTGGTCTTCGCCTTGACGTTGACGCGGCCAGCCTCGATGCCGAGGTCCGCTGCCACGGTCGTGCGAATCGTCTCGATATGGGGGGCGAGCTTTGGCGCCTGCGCGATCAACGTGCTGTCGAGGTTGACCACCTGCCAGCCGTCGCGATGCACCAGCGCGACGATCTCGCGCAGGAGCCGGCGGCTGTCGGCACCGGCGAACGCGGGGTCGGTGTCGGAGAAATGTCGGCCGATGTCACCAAGGGCGGCAGCGCCGAGCAAGGCGTCGGTGATCGCATGCAACAGCACATCGGCGTCGGAGTGGCCGAGCAGCCCCTGGCTGTGCGGGATCGTCACGCCGCCAATCACAAGGGGACGTCCGTCGACCAGACGATGAACGTCATAGCCCTGCCCAATCCGTAGATCCATCATTGCTTCCTTGTTGAACGCGCCGAATCAGCGCAGCAGGTCGTCGGCCAGCGCGAAATCGTCCGGCCAGGTGACTTTGAAATTGCGCAGGCTGCCGGGCACCAGGATCGGCCGCAGGCCCATCGCTTCGATCGCGCTTGCCTCGTCGGTCACCGCTTCGCCGCTTGCCAGCGCGGCATCCAGCGCCTCGCGCAGCATGCCCAGGCGGAACATCTGCGGCGTTTGTGCCAGCCACAGACCGTCGCGCGACTCGGTGCGCAGGACGCGCTGCGCCGCGTCGGCGTCGCGGAGATCGGCTTCGCCGCGCTTGAGCGTGTCCGCCAGCGGCAAGGCGAGCAAGCCGCCGACCGCATCGTCGCGCACCGCAGCGATCAGCCGCCGAATCAGCGCTGGCGTGATGCCCGGACGCGCCGCGTCATGCACCAACACCCAGTCGTTGTCGCGCGCACCGAAGTCCGGCAGCTCGTGGAGCGTGTTGAGCACCGTCTCGTGCCGCGTCGCGCCGCCACAGCGCCGCACCGCGTAACGCAGGTTGGCGAAGCGGCGCGGGTCGAAATGCCCATCTTCCGGCGACAGCGCGACAACGGTCTGGGCAAACTCGGGGCATCCGTCGAAGCCGCCGAGCGCGTGCTGCAGCAGGCTTTTCCCGGCCACCGTCCGGTACTGCTTGGGCACCGGCGCACCGGCGCGCTGGCCGGTGCCGGCGCAGGGAATGACGGCGAACAGTCGATCGTTCAAGGCGCGGCTACAGGTGAAAGTCGAGGACGGATTCTATAATAAGCGGTTCCGTCGGGCGCCGTCGATTCTCGGCGGACGCCACGGAAGTCCAAGCGCCCAACATGTCCGACAAGAAACCGTCTTCGTCCGCCACCGTCTCCCTTGTCAAAGAAGGTCACCGTCACGTCGTCGACGGCATTGCCGGCTCCGCCGACGCGCTGGTCATCGCGCGCTATCTGCAAAGCCACCGTGCACAACTGGCGATGCTCGCAGTGGTCTGCGCGAATGCCAGCGACGCGCAGCGCCTGCTCGCCGAGATCGCCTACTTCGCGCCGCAGGCGCGTGTGCGGGTACTGCCCGACTGGGAGACGCTGCCGTACGACACCTTTTCACCGCACCAGGATCTGGTCTCTGAACGACTCGCCACCCTGCACGATCTCAGCGCCGGCCGCTGCGACGTCCTGCTCGTGCCGGCCAGCACGGCGCTATACCGGATGCCGCCGGCCGCGTTCATGGCCGCCTACACGTTCGAGTTCGCGCAAAACCAGAAGCTCGACGAGGCCAAGCTGCGCGCGCAATTGACGCTGGCCAGCTACGAACATGTGAATCAGGTGGTGCGCCCGGGCGAATACTGCGTGCGCGGCAGCCTGATCGATCTGTTTCCAATGGGTTCGGCACTGCCCTACCGTATCGACCTGTTCGACGACCAGGTGGACTCGATCCGCGCGTTCGACCCGGACAGCCAGCGCAGCCTGTACCCGGTGAAGGACATCCGCCTGCTGCCGGGGCGCGAGTTTCCGTTCGACGAAGCCGCGCGCACGGCTTTCCGCAAGCGCTGGCGGGAAACCTTCGAGGGCGATCCGAGCCGCGCGACGATCTATCGCGACGCGGGCAACGGTGTGCCGTCCGGCGGCATCGAATATTACCTGCCGCTGTTCTTCGACGAGACAGCGACCCTGTTCGACTATCTGCCGGCCGGCTCGCAACTCGTCACGGTCGGCGATCTCGACGAAGCGATGAGCCGCTTCATGCGCGACACCGAGCAGCGCTATGGCTTCCTGTCGCACGACAGCGAGCGTCCGATTCTCGATCCGTCGCGCCTTTTCCTCTCCAGCGAAGCCTTCTTCGCCCGCGCGCGCGGCCTGGCCCGGCTGGTGCTGCGTCGCGACGTGCCCGCCACCGATGCCACCAACGCCACCGACGCCGCCAACGCCACTGGCGGCACTGACGACTCGGCGGCAAGCGCGACGGCAGCGGGCGCGGCACACGCGGACCGCCCGAGCGGCGAAGCGGCGAGTGCACGCGCGCCGCGCAAGCATGCGCCTGTCGCACTGCCGTTGCCGTCGCTGTCGGTGGACCGCCGATCCGACGACCCGCTCGCCGCCTTGCGCGGCTTCACGCACGGCGCTTATCGCGTGCTGCTGGCCGCCGAGTCGGCCGGCCGGCGGGAAACGATCGCGCAGTTGCTGATCGACAATCGCATGCCGGCCGCGCCGGTGGACGATTTCGCGTCGTTCCTGGCGAGCGACGTGGCTTTCGGCCTTGGCGTGGCACCGCTCGCCACCGGCTTCGTCCTGCCCGACGCGCGCGTCGCGGTGGTCACCGAGACCGAACTGTACGGTGCGCTGGCCCGCCGCACGCAACGCCGGCGCCAGGAGCAGACCAGCTCGGTCGACGAGATGGTGCGCGATCTTTCCGAGCTGAAGATCGGCGATCCGATCGTGCACAGCCAGCACGGTATCGGCCGCTACCTCGGCCTGGCGACGATGGACCTGGGCGAAGGCGACACCGAATTCCTGCATCTGGAATACGCCGGTCCGAGCAAGCTGTACGTGCCGGTGGCTCATCTGCATCTGATCTCGCGCTACAGCGGCGCCGATCCGGATACCGCGCCGCTGCACGCGCTCGGCTCCGGGCAATGGGACAAGGCGCGCCGGCGCGCGGCGAAGCACATCCGCGACACCGCGGCCGAACTGCTCAATCTGTATGCCCGCCGCGCCGCGCGCACCGGGCACGCGTTCGAGCTGTCGCCGCGCGACTACGAAACCTTCGCCGAGAGTTTCGGCTTCGAGGAAACGCCGGACCAGGCCGCGGCGATCAACGCGGTCATCAACGACATGACGTCGGGCCAGCCGATGGACCGGCTCGTCTGCGGCGACGTGGGCTTCGGCAAGACCGAGGTCGCGCTGCGCGCCGCGTTCATCGCGGTGCTCGGCGGCAAGCAGGTCGCGCTGCTGTGCCCGACCACGCTGCTGGCCGAACAGCACTTCCAGACCTTCACCGATCGCTTCTCGCAATGGCCGGTGCGCATCGCGGAATTGTCTCGCTTCAAGAGCGGCAAGGAGACGACGCAGGCGGTGAAGGCATTGGCCAGCGGCGACGTCGACATCGTGATCGGCACGCACAAGCTGCTCTCGCAGGACGTCGTCTTCAAGCGACTGGGCCTGGTGATCATCGACGAGGAACACCGCTTTGGCGTGCGCCAGAAGGAAACTCTCAAGGCGCTGCGCGCCGAGGTCGACATCCTGACGTTGACCGCGACCCCGATTCCGCGCACGCTCGGCATGGCCCTCGAAGGCCTGCGGGAATTCTCGGTGATTGCGACCGCGCCACAGAAGCGGCTCGCGATCAAGACCTTCGTGCGCCGCGAGGACGACAGCGTGATCCGCGAGGCGATGCTGCGCGAGCTCAAGCGCGGCGGACAGGTCTACTTTCTGCACAACGAAGTCGAGACTATCGAAAATCGCCGCACCATGCTCGAGGCCTTGGTACCGGAGGCGCGGATCGTCGTCGCGCACGGCCAGATGAACGAGCGCGAACTGGAGCGCGTGATGCGCGACTTCATCGGTCGTCGCGCCAATGTGCTGCTTTGCACCACGATCATCGAAACCGGCATCGACGTGCCGAACGCCAACACCATCCTGATTCACCGCTCCGACCGCTTCGGCCTGGCGCAGTTGCACCAGTTGCGCGGCCGGGTCGGCCGCTCGCATCACCAAGCCTACGCCTATCTGCTGGTTCGCGACCCGGAGACGCTCACCTCGCAGGCGACGCGTCGACTGGAGGCCATCCAACAGATGGAGGAACTGGGCGCCGGCTTCTACCTCGCGATGCACGACCTCGAAATCCGTGGCGCGGGCGAAGTGCTCGGCGACAAGCAGTCCGGCGAGATTCACGAGATCGGTTTCCAGTTATACACGGACATGCTGGCCGACGCCGTCGATGCGCTGCGGGCCGGGCGGGAGCCCGATCTGACCGCGCCGTTGGCCGCGACGACGGAGATCAACCTGCACGTGCCGGCGATCCTCCCCGCTGACTATTGCGGCGACGTGCAAGAGCGTTTGACGCTGTACAAGCGGCTGGCGAGCTGCACGACCTTCGATGCGGTGGACGCGGTGCACGAGGAGTTGATCGACCGCTTCGGCAAGCTGCCGCCGCAGGCCGTGGCCCTGGTCGAGACACATCGCTTGCGGCTGATGGCGAAACCGCTCGGCGTGGCGAAGATCGACGCGAGCGAGGTCGCGGTGGGCATTCAGTTCGTGCCGGACCCGCCGATCGACGCGATGCGCATCATCGAGATGGTGCAGAAGAACCGCCACGTCAAGCTCGCCGGCCAGGACCGCCTGCGTCTGGAAATCCCCACGCCGGACCTGCCGGCGCGCATCGCGCTGCTGAAGGACACGCTGCGCCAACTCGGGCGCGCCGAGACGGCCGGCGCCGCGCGTTGAGCGCACGCGCGCCTGCCGGACCATCGCGAGGCCGGCAACGGCACGTCGGACACCGGCAGCAGCCGCGCGTGCGCGCGTTGCCGATCCGTTCCGGTGGCTTTGGATCGCGCGGCATCGTGGCGCTGGGCGCGCGCTCGACACGGAGCCACGCATGCTGCTCCGCAGCATGCGGCGCCTTCGCCAACACGGCGTGCCTGGCGACGCGCGCCGCGCACGTTCGGCGTTCGGTGCCGCACTTGTCAGCGTCGACACGATCGGCTAGGGTTTGCCTGAAACACAAACCGATGCAGACATGTGCGCCCCGCGTGGTCGCGGGCAGCAATGCCGGCCGGCCGCGCCCCCGCTTCGCAGGACGATGCGCTCGCGCATTGCACGGATACCAGACAAGATGACAGTCCTCAACGCTCCGTTGCCTGAGGCGATCGGCGACATTCGGGTGCCGACGTTCGACGACATCGCGCGCCATCACCACGCGCTGGCGCCCTGGGTGGTGCGCACGCCGGTCTTCGAGAAGCATGACTTCTTCTCGCTCGAGGACACCCCGGTCCAGTTCAAGTTCGAGATGTTGCAGCTGGCCGGCACCTTCCGCACGCGGGCGGCGTTCTCGAACATGTTGACCCTGACCGACGCGCAGCGCAGCCGCGGCGTGGTGTGCGTCAGCATGGGCGACCAGGCGGTCGCGGTGGCCTACGCGGCGCGCCGGCTCGGGGTCGGCGCGAAAGCGGTGATGCTGCGCAGCGCGCCGCTCGCGCGCGTCGAGGCGTGCGCGCGCTTGCAGGCGGAAATCGTCTTCGCCGACGACGGCGCCCAGGCCTATGCGATCGCCGAGCGCCTGAGCGTCGACGAAGGCCTGCACCTGATCCATCCGTTCAGCGGCTACCAGACCACGCTCGGCAATGCCACGCTGGGTTACGAATGGGCGACCCAGTCGGCAAACCTCGATGCGCTGATCCTGCCGGTCGGCAGCGGCGGGCTGGCCGCCTCGGTCGCGCTCGCGTTTCGGTATGCGCATCCCGATTGCGAGATATTCGGTGTCGAGCCGGAGGGCGCGAACGTCGTATCGCGCAGCCTCGCCGCGGGCTATCCGGTGCGGCTGGCCGAGATGAACAGTATCGCCGACAGCCTGATGACGCCATTCACCGAAACGTACAGCTTCGAATTATGTCGGCGCCTGCTGAGCGACGTGGTGACGGTGAGCGACATGGCGCTTGCGAACGCGATGCTGGCGCTGTTCGAGCAGGTCAAGCTGGGTGTCGAACCGTCATGCGCCGCACCGCTGGCCGCCCTGCTCGGCCCCCTGCGCACGCGCCTGGCGGGCCGCCGGGTCGGCCTGATGCTGTGCGGCAGCAATATCAGTTCGGATGTCTTTTCGCATTATCTGCAACGGGCGCGCACTGCGCGCGAACAGCGCAACTGAGCGCCTCGCGCACGCATGCAGGCGGATGCGCGCCAGACACCGATGCACGGATGCCGGCAGGCATGCGCGCCCTCCCGGCAGGCTGCGCTGGCCTGGCCGCTCGGTTAGACGCGACGCACGGCAACACAGCGCACGGCAGCCCACGGTAGCGAACGACAGCGGCGCGGTGCGGCGGCCAGCGCGGCGGAACGGCAGCGCACCGATGGCGCCGGACATACGAGGGTGGGAGCGCCCGCTCAGTCCGTTGCGAGATGACGCGGCCGCCGGCTGCGGCGGGCGCGGGCCAGCATCACGCCGTTGATCAGCACCACGCCGACCGTCACCACCGCGATCACCAGCGTCGCCAGCGCGTTCATCTCTGGGTTCAGGCCCAGACGCACCCGCGAGAACACCACCAGCGGCAGCGTCGTCGAGCCCGGTCCCGACAGGAACGCCGACAGCACGACGTCGTCGAACGACAGCGTGAAGGCCAGCAGCCAGCCCGCCAGGAGCGCCTGCGACAGCATCGGCACCGTGATCACGAAGAACACCTTCAACGGCGTCGCCCCCAGGTCGAGAGCGGCCTCTTCCACCGAGCGATCCAGTTCCCGCACGCGGGACTGCACGATGATCGCGACGTACGACAGGCACATCATCACGTGGCCCAGCCAGATCGTCAGGAAGCCGCGCCCACCCGGCCAGCCGAGCCACTTCTGCATTTCCACGAACAGCAGCAGCAGCGAGATGCCCTGGATCACTTCAGGGATCACCAGCGGCGCGTTGATCATGCCCGCGTAGAGCGTCGCGCCGCGGAAACGGCCCATGCGGGCCAGCACAAAGCCGGCCCAGGTGCCGATCACGACCGATGCGCAGGCGGTGGCGGCGGCGATCTTCACCGACAGCCAGAACGCCTGGACCAGTTCGTCGTCCTGCCACAGCGCCGCATACCAGCGCAGCGAGAAGCCGCTCCACACCGTGACCAGCTTGGACGCGTTGAACGAATAGACGATCAGGCTGACGATCGGCGCGTACAGAAACAGGAAGCCCAGCCCCAGTGCGGCGACCTGCAGCGTGCGATTCGGACGCAGCGGCGTGCTCATCGGCGGCGCTCCTCGGCTGCCACCTGGGTACGCTGGAAGAACGCCATCGGCACCAGCAGCAGCACGACCATTGCGCAAGTCACCGCCGAGGCCATCGGCCAGTCCGCATTGCCGAAGAACTCGTTCCACATCACACGCCCGATCATCAACGTGTTCGCGCCGCCGAGCAGCTCCGGAATCACGTATTCGCCGACCGCCGGGATGAAGACGAGCAGGCAGCCGGCAAGCACGCCGTTGCGCGACAGCGGCAAGGTGATCTTCCAGAACGCGGTCCACGGCGTCGCGCCGAGATCATAGGCGGCTTCGAGCAGCCGCACGTCCATGCGCGCCAGATGCGCATACAGCGGCATGATCAGGAATGGCAGATAGGTATAGACCATGCCGATGTACACCGCCCACTCGGTGCGGTACAGCTCCACCGGGTCGTGGGTGATGCCCAGCCAGAGCAGCGCCTGATTCAGCAGACCGTTGTTCTTCAGGATGCCGATCCACGCGTACACACGGATCAGGAACGAGGTCCAGAACGGCAGCATCACGGCCATCAGCAGCAGCGGCCGCGCGGCCGGCGACGAACGTGCGATGTAGTACGCCATCGGATACCCGATCAACAGGCAGCACAGCGTCGAGATCGCCGCGATCCGTAGCGAACTGAGATAGGTATCGAGATACAGCCCGTCCGTCAGCAGGAAAACGTAGTGCGAGAACTGCAGTGTCAGGTGCAGGGTCGCGTCGCGCAGCTCGACCAGCGGCGTGTACGGCGGCACGCCGAGTTCCAGTTCGGCGAAGCTGATCTTGACGACCAGCAGGAACGGCACGAAGAACAGCAGCAGCAGCCAGAGGTACGGACCGGCGATGACCAGGCTGCGACCCGACGGGCGCCAGCGGCGCGGCGGCAGCGCGCTCATGCCGGCAGGACCACGCCGGCGGATGCACCCCAGCGCAGGTAGACGGTCGCGCCCGCCGCGGGCAGCGCCTCGCCCGGCATTGCCGACGACACCTGGGCCGTCACGGCCTTGCCGCTCGGCAGAACCAGATGGTAATGGCTGTAGGCGCCCATGTAGGCGCGGTTCGCGACGCGCGCCTCGGTCCAGTTGAAGTCGCCCGTCGGCGGCTGATCGACGACGGCAATGCGTTCGGGACGCAGCGAGACGGATACGGCCATGCCCAGCGGACCGGTGATGCCATGGTTGATGTACAGGCGCCGCGGCAGGTCCGGCGATTCGACGTAGACGTGGTCGGGCTCGTCCTCGACGACGCGCCCGTCGAACAGATTGGTCGACCCGATGAATTGCGCGACGAAGCGGCAGTTCGGATAGTTGTAAACCTCGTCGGGGCGGCCCACCTGCAGGATCTCGCCCTCGTTCATCACCGCGACGCGGCTGGCCATCGTCATCGCCTCTTCCTGGTCGTGGGTGACCATGATGCAGGTGACGCCGACTTGCTTGAGGATCTCGACCAGTTCGATCTGGGTACGCTGGCGGATCTGCTTGTCGAGCGCGGACATCGGCTCGTCGAGCAGCAGCAGTTTCGGCCGCTTGATCAGACTGCGCGCAAGGGCGACCCGCTGCTGCTGACCGCCGGAAAGCTGGTCCGGACGACGGCCGGCGTAGCGCGACATCTGCACCAGCTCGAGCGCGTGCGCGACGCGTTCGCGTATATCGGCGCGCGGCAGGCCTTCCTGCTTCAGGCCGAAGGCGACGTTGGCCGCGACATTCATGTGCGGGAACAGCGCGTAGGACTGGAACATCATGTTCACCGGCCGCCGGTACGGCGGCAGGTCGGCCATGTCCTGGCCGTCGATCAGGATGCGGCCCGCGCTCAGCGTCTCGAAGCCGGCCAGCATGCGCAGCAGCGTCGACTTGCCGCAGCCGGAGCTGCCCAGCAGCGCGAACAGCTCGTTGCGCCGCACCGACACGCTGACGTCGCGCACCGCGGTGGTCTCGCCATACCGCTTCACCACGTCGACGATCTGCACGAACCGGGCGTCGTCCGACGCGCCCGTCTGGCTGGGAGACTCACTCATGCTTCGGCTTTCAAAACGGTGGTGGGCGCGTCCGGCGTTCAGCGACCCGACTTGAACTGGGTCCAGAGGCGGGTCATCAGGCGCGCGATGTCCGGCGGCATCGGCTTGAGCAGGAACAGGCTCTTCAGCACCTCGGGCGGCGGATAGATCGCCGGATCCTTCGCGACCTCCGGCGAGACGTATTTACGCGCCTCCAGGTTGGCACTCGGATAGTAGACCGCGTTGGTGATCGCCGCATGCACCTGCGGCGTCTCGATATAGTTGATCCAGCGCAGCGCTTCCTGCTGGTTCTTCGCATCCTTCGGGATCACCATCACGTCGAACCAGATCGGCGCGCCGCCTTTCGGAATGAAATACTGAATCGTGTACGGCTTGCGTGCCTCGGCGGCCCGACGCCGCGCGATCGAGACGTCGCCCGACCAGCCGAACGTGAAGCAGATGTCGCCGCCGACCAGATCGTTGATGTAGCCCGACGAACTGAATTGAGTGATGGCCGGCCGGATCGTCTTCAGCAGTTCGTAGGCCGCCTGATAGTCGGCCGGCTTGGTGCTGGCCGGATCGCGACCCAGATAATGCAGCGCGGCCGCGAACATCTGGTCCGGCGCGTCGAGCACCGAGACGCCGCAGCTCTTCAGCTTGCCGATGTTTTCAGGCTTGAACAGCACGTCCCAACTGTCGAGCGCAACGTTCGGCCCGAGGATCTTTCTCGCCTTGTCGACGTTGTAGCCCAGTCCGGTGGTGCCGAACGCCCAGGGCACCGCGTATTTGTTGCCCGGGTCCGCACCCGCCACCAGTGCCATCAACTGCGGATCGAGATACTTGAGATTCGGCAGCTTCGACTTGTCCAGCGGTGCGAACAGGCCGGCGGCGATCTGCCGGCCGGCGTAGTTGCTGGTCGGCGCAACGACGTCATAGCCGGAGTTGCCGGTCAGCAGCTTGGCCTGCAGCGTGTCGTCGCTGTCGTAGACGTCATAGCGCACCGTGATCCCCGTCTGCTTCTCGAAATTGGGGATGGTGTCCTTCGCGATGTAGTCGGACCAGTTGTAAACGTTGAGCTGCGCCGCGGATGCGGCGCCGGCCACGCAACACAGCGTGGCGCCGACGAGGACAGCGAGGGCAGCGCGTCCGGGCCCACGGCCGCTTGTCGCCGGCTGGACGGACGAACGGCGCAGCGAGGCCATCCATCCCGCAAAGAGACCCGCGCCACGACGCGCCGAGCCCGCATCGTTGCCAGCCAATCGTGCCGCCTTCATCGCATTCTCCTTTCAATCCAGTCGCGCCACGTGCCGTCGCGCGCCTCGCCCGACAATCGCGAAAAACCCGAACGCTACCATTAAACGAACGCCACGCAAAAAAAATTTGCGGTACCGGCCGCGCCATCCCGAAAGACGCGCGGAAGTCTGCTTGGCGCGGCCCGCCGAGGTCGGCCGAGGTCGGCCGGCCGTCGCCCGCATCACCTCGAACGGTGCACCGTCAAGCCCTGTTCAGGGGAGCGCGCCACCTCCGCACCCGGTGCCGCCGGCTGACGGCCGGCCTTGGCGACCGCCGCGACGGTCATTTCTATCGGGCTTGGACCGCCAATAGCCTGGGATCGTCCGTTCGGTGCTTGCCTGCTCGGTGCTGGCGCCAACCCCGAAGGTATCAGGCCCCGGCCGACCACGCCGGCGCCCGGTTCAATGACAGCGGGCAGGCGGGATGGAACACCGGATTTTGCGCGGTGACGGAACGCGCTCGTCGGCGCGCGCTGGACGCGCCGTGCCCTGCTCTGCCGCCGGCACACCGGGGCCGGCGCGTTCACCTTGGCGGCGGCGCGGCACGCCCGCCCTCGATGCGAGCGCGCGCCGTCGTGCGATACGGCGCGGAACCGCTATCGCCGCGGCGAACTGGCCGGCCGGTCGGTCTCGATCAGATGGCAGACCGCACAGCCGGCAAGCACGCCCCAGAATGCCGAGCCGATGCCGAAGAAGCTCACGCCGCTCAGCACCACCACGAACACCACCAGTGCGCTGAGCGGAACGGTCGAAGAGAAGGCGGCGACGAACGATTTCTTGAGCACGCGCAGCAGGGCCAGACCGGCGATGATTGCCACGAACGCCGTCGGCAGCGTCGCGAGCAGCCGCGCATAAGCGGTGGCGAACAAGCCGATCGCGACGAACATCACGCCGGCGAGCACCGCACCGATGTAATGCTTGCCGCGCGTGCCCGCCGAGACCAGAATCGCATTGGAGGGTCCAGCCAGCACCGACGGACAAGCGCCGAACGGCGCGGTCAGCGCGGTCAGAATGCCGCTGGCCACCGTGATGCCCCGCAGCGACGCCGGATGGCCTGCCGCACGCAGCACGGCAATGCCCTGCGCATTCTGCACAAACAGCATCGTGATCAGCATTGGCACCGCCATTTCGGCGATAGCGTTCAGGCGGAACGTCGGTAACACGATCACGGGCGTGGCGATCCACGCGCCGCTGCCGCTGTGCAGCGAGAAACCGCTGGCGGACACTGTGATGGCGCCGGCGAGCAAGGCACCGATGATCGGCGGCAGCGGGCAGCGGCCGCGCTGTTCGAACCATGTCAGGAGAAAGAACACGCCGAGCATCGCGGCGCCGACCAGCGGCGCGCTGACGCTGGCATGGACGACGTCCACCACATATTTGAGAAACAGCGCGGCGATCATCGCCATCACGACTGGCATCGGCACCCATTTGTCGAGCACGGCGACCAGGTTCGTCACGCCCAGCACGATCAACACCGCGGCGCAGAACAGATAGGTGCCGATCGCCGCGCCGAAGCCGTAATGGCTGACGATCGGCGCAACGAACAAGGTGCCCGGGATGGTCCAGAGAAACAGCAGCGGCTGGCGCGTGCGCCAACTGACGAAGATACTCGACACGCCATTGACGGCCAGCGCCGCGAACAGCCATGACGAGGTCTGCTGCGCGGACAGCCCCGCATCCCGAGCGGCCGTCATGATGATCGCCACAGGTCCGGTCGCGGAGAACGCGACGCTCACGAAGGCCAGGGTGAGATAGACGAACCAGCGGTGCTCGACACCCGGGCCGACACTTGAGCTGCGACTTGCCATCAAAACGCTCTCCTGAATTCAAACACCGGCTCGCCGTCCGGCGCACGTCGCGGCGAACACCGCATTCATCGTGCGCCTGCCCCGGCTGCAGACCGTCAGACACGAGCGCGTCCTCGCATCGAACACGGCGCCGTCGCGAGGTTCGAAAGACAAGACCGCTCACATGCACTTGCCGATGCCCGAGCCCCCGTAGCGATGACGATGGCAAGCGCGAACGCGACGGGCCTGCATTGCTGATCGACCGCATCGACAAGTGAGCGCGCGGCAACGTTCGATGCGCTCGGCATGACGCGCTCACTGACGGCACCCATCGACGCGCGCCGCGCTTGGCCCTACGCCGCTACCGCTGACCGGCACTCGCGCGGCACCGGCGGTCGCCTTGCTGCAAATGCCGCACAGGCCGCACGCTCAGCAAGCGAAACCGGTGGGACCTCGCACTGCGCATCGTGTGGGCGACGCGCCTTCGGCGCGGAATGATACTGCTTTCGCGGAGATATCGCGGAGATATCGCGTCGGGGCATTGCACCGGGAACGCCGACATGCGCATGACAGTGGCGTCGACGGAGCAACAGAAGGCGATGCCCTTCCATCCCGTAACTGCGGTCGACGCCGCGGCCTGCGCCGGCGGAACTGTCGCTATTCGCCGACGCATCGCAGCCGGCCTGGTCGTGACTTGCCGACTGCAAGCCGGACACCAGGGCAATGCACGCGTGCGTGGGCCGGTGAGCGCGACACACGCTGCACGCTTCATGCCGTCCGCGCCTCTCGCCAGTTTGCGCGGAAAGCTCGGCGCCAAGTTTGTTTTTCCAACCTTATGCATCAACCTCCTGCAGCTACCTCATGCATCAGCGTCGCTCGACCACGCGAGCGCGAACACCGCATGTCGTGCTCGTGCGGGCTTGCGCTTCACACACGGCCCTCTCCGCCTGCGCGTGCTTGCAGGCGGTGAAGCACCTCGACGCGATGCAGGCCGCCATCTCCGCGTCGTAAGCGCAGTGCACACCGCGATGCACGGCAGCGAAGCGAGCCGCAATCCAACGCGCGTGAGCCCAACGAGTGGTGCCCACTCGGTGCCGACAAGCACGCGACTCGCGCAGCCCGGCATCGGCACGACGCGGCGAGGCAGGTGCCGCGGACGACTGTCAGTTCACGCATGCGAAGCGGCCGCGCGCAGTGTTGCACCGAGCCGTTCAGCGCGCGCCTACGCGCACCTACGCGTCGGCGTTTTCACTTATTTTTGATCGATTGCACTTATTAATTATAGGTACATATAATAAAAACACGTCGCAAACGGTGGGCCCCTCTTCGCACGATCCAGCACGATCCAGCACGATCCAGCATGACCCGGCACGATCCGGCATCTGCCGGCTTGAACGCATTCATGGACGGCACGCGCCGTCGACAACGAGGAGTTGTACATGTCGCAAGCACAGATTCAGTCGGGGCCGACCTTCCCGCCGCGCGTGGAGGACCCGCCGGCGCCCGGTCGCGCCGAGACGTGGAGCGCAGACGTGGTCGTCGAGCGGTTTATCGACGCGCATCCATTTTCCCGTTCCCAGTGGCTGTTGATGGGCCTGTGCTTTCTGATCGTCCTGGTCGACGGCGTCGACACGGCCGCCATCGGCTACATCGGACCGTCGCTGGTGAGGGACTGGGGCATCAGCAAGGCCGCGCTGGGCCCGGTACTCAGCGCCGCGTTGTTCGGGCTGGCCGCGGGCGCGGTCGTCTCCGGGCCGGCAGCCGACCGCTTCGGGCGCCGTGGCGTGTTGATCGCGTCCACCGTGTTTTTCGGCGCGATGAGCATCGCCACCGCGTTCTGCGGCTCGGTCGAATCGCTGGTGACACTGCGCTTCCTGACCGGCATCGGCCTGGGCGCGGCGATTCCGAATGCCATCACCCTCGTCTCCGAATATGCGCCGGCACGGAGCCGCGCGATCATCGTCAACACCACGTACTGCGGCTTCTCGGTCGGCGCAGCCGTCGGCGGCTTCATCTCGTCGTGGTTGATCCCGACGTTCGGCTGGCACAGCCTGTTTCTGGTCGGCGGCATCGCGCCGCTGGTGCTGGTGGTCGGCGTGGTGCTGTGGGTGCCGGAGTCAGTCCGCTACATGGTCAAGCACGGCGCGCCGAAGGAGCGAATCCACGCGCCGCTCAGCCGTATCGCGCCGCTCGATTTGTCGCGAGTGCACGCATTCAGGCTGGCGGAGCGCGGTGAAACAGCGGCCAGGACCTCGGTCGGCGAGATTCTGTCGCGGCGCTTCTGCGTCGGCACGCTGATGCTGTGGCTGACGTACTTCATGGGCCTGGTGATCTTCTACCTGCTGATGAGCTGGATGCCCTTGCTGATGAACGAGGCCGGCTTCACGCCCGCGCGCGCCGCCCTGCTGACCGCGCTGTTCCCGCTCGGCGGCGGCATCGGAACCGTTGTGTCGGGGTGGCTGATGGACCGCTGGAACGCAAACATCGTCGTGATGCTCGGGTATCTGCTCACCGCCGTGTTCATCTTCATCGTCGGACAAGCGATGGGCAGCATCGGGCTGGTCAGCGCGCTGATCTTCCTGGCCGGCACGACGATGAACGGGGCGCAATCGTCGATGCCTTCGCTGGCCGCGATGTTCTACCCGACGCAAAGCCGCGCCACCGGCGTGTCGTGGATGTATGGGGTCGGTCGTTTCGGCGGCATCGCCGGCGTCGCGCTGGGCGGCTTGTTCTCGGCGTGGCAGTTGGGCCTGCCCGCCGTGTTCGCGCTGCTCGCCATCCCGTCCGTGATCGCCGGCCTCGCGATCTTCGTCAAGTATCGCGCCGGCGGCCCGGCGCTCATTCAATGAATGCAACCCAAGGAAAGGAAGACATGAGTCAGGAACTCGATGCATTGACGGGCAAGGTGCACGGCCTCACCGCCGCGCTAAGCATCATCGCCGCGGCGCTGCCGCAATCGGCCTCGGCGGACGTGCAGGAAACACTGCGCGATCTCATCGGCGAAACCTCGTCGTCCGACCTGTCCGCCGCGACGCGCGACGCGATGCACGGCGTGGTCCGGCAGGTCATCGACTCGATGGAAATCGGCTTGCGGCGCTGAACGACGTCAGGCGGCCGACGCTGCCTTTGGCGTCTTCCTTGGCGCGCCACGCGTCGACTTGGCCGCGGCACGCTTTGCTGCGGTCCCGGTCACGGGCCGGCTTCGAGCGGTGGCGGTGGCGGGGGCGGTGGCGGTGTTGGTGGCGGTGGCGCTGGCCGCGGCCTCCAGCCCGCCAACGATGAAACTGGTCAGTTGCGCCAGGGTTTCCTCGGCATCCATCGGATCGCAGGCATCCTTCGACAGCACGTCGAGGCGGTGCGTATCGGAAAAAGCGTACAGATACGCGCCCACCATCGCGGTCACGCGCCAATACAGATCCTTCGCAGGCAGCGCCGGCAGCGCAGCACGCAACGCAGCCACGTAGGTGTCGGTGGAATCGCCATACGCGGTACTGCGCAGGCTGTAGGAAATCTCCGGCGGCTCCGTATGCAGCCGCGCTTGCAGCCGAATGAACGCTCGCCCGCCTTCGGACTTGCGCAGCGCCACGAGGGGCAGCAGGAAGGCTCGCACGATCTCCGTCACGCTGGCCGCCTCGCCGCTCTCGGTCAGTTCTGCCAGACGCGCCATCCGTTCGGCGGAAATCAATGTCGCGCGCCGCAGGAACACCTGTTCGAACAGCTGCTGCTTGGTGCCGAAGTAATACGTGATCAGCGCCTGGGTGACATCGCAGGACGCCGCGACCTCCTTCAGCGACGTACCGGCATAGCCGCGCTGCGAAAAATCGACTTCGGCGGCATCGAGGATGTTCTCGCGCTGATTCATGTTGCCGGTCGGGCGACCGAGCCGCTTGCGCGCGCCGGGCGCGCCGCGCGTTGCAGCGGCAACAGGCGCGGGATGGATGTTCTCTTTTTTCATGCCCTTCGGATTCTGCCGTATGGGTGTGTCTCGAGCGGTGCGTCGCCACGTGCTTCCTGTTGTGCCTCGCACAGCACGTGATCTTGCGCTTCGCATTGCCGTCCGTGGCCCAGAGGTCAGCGGATAACCGCCATATTTTACGGGGCTTTCTCGAGTCCGGGCGGCAATGCCACGGTTGCCGGCACTGGGGTCGAATCCGCGTTGCATTTATTTATACGCCCATATAATATTGATCGCATGATCAAGACTACACCCACCAGGGACGAGACAATATGAGCAGAACTCTTCGTGTCGGCGTGATCGGCGGCGGCATCGGCGGCGCGGCGTTGGCGGGCGCGCTCGCGCAACAAGGCATCGAAGTGCGACTCTTCGAGCGTGCCAGCGCGTTCGGCGAAGTCGGCGCCGGCATCCAGATGACGCCGAACGCAGTCAAGGTGCTGCGTGCGCTCGGTCTGGGCGATGCGCTCGCGGACGTCGCGTTCCTGCCGCAGGCCATTGTCGGACGCGACTGGGAAACGGCGCGCGAGAGCTTCCGCACCCCGCTCGCCGGCGTTTGCGAGGAGCTGTATGGCGCCCCGTTCTTCCATGTGCACCGCGCCGACCTGCATCACATCCTGACCACCATCGTTCCGAGCGACGCCGCGCGGCTGTCGACGACCTGCGTCGACGTCCGGCAGGAAGATGACAAGGCGGTGGCGGTGTTCGAGGACGGCAGCGAATTCGAAGCCGACCTGATCGTCGGCGCGGACGGTGTGCGTTCCGTGGTCCGCGCGAAGCTGTTCGGCCAGGAAGCGCCTCGCTTCACCGGCAATATGTGTTTCCGCGCGGTCGTCCCGTTCGACGCGATGCCCGCCTTCGTGAGCCCCGATTCCTCGTTCTGGCTTGGGCCCCATGCCCACGTCGTGACCTACTACGTGCGCCGCGGCAAGGCAGTCAACATCGTGGCGGTCGCGGAAACGGAGAACTGGGTCGAGGAATCGTGGCATGCAAAGAGCAGCCGCGAAGAACTGCTTGCCACGTTCGAGGGCTGGCATCCAAACCTGCAGCGACTGTTCGAGCGCGCGGACTCGGTTTTCAAGTGGGGCCTGTTCGATCGCGACCCGATGACCGAGTGGTCGCGCGGCAACATCACCCTCCTCGGCGATGCGTGCCATCCGATGCTGCCATTCCTCTCGCAAGGCGCGGCGATGGCGATCGAGGACGGCTACGTGCTGGCCAAGTCGCTCGGCGCGCATGGCAACGACATCGCGAGCGCGCTGCGCGACTACCAGGCCGAACGCCTGCCGCGCACCCGCCGTGTGCAGTTGGAATCGCGCGCGCGCGGCAAGACCTACCACCTGCCGAGCGCGTTCGCGCAGCGCAAGCGCGACCTCATCTACAAATTCAAGTCCTACCTGAATCCGCAAGCGTCCGGCATCCAGGCGAACTGGGTCTATGCCTACAGCGCGACCGACTTCGCGCCGCGTGCACTGGCTGCCGCCTGACCATTCATCGAGAGACCAATCGACATGACAGCAAAGTCCTACCGCATCGGCCAGATCGTCCCCAGCTCGAACACGACGATGGAGACCGAAATTCCGGCCATGCTGCTCGCCCGTCAGAGCATCGAGCCGGAACGCTTCACCTTCCATTCGAGCCGGATGCGGATGAAGAAAGTGGTGAAGGAAGAGCTGGCTCAAATGGACGCGGAGTCGGACCGCTGTGCGGTCGAGTTGTCCGACGCACGCGTCGACGTGCTGGGCTACGCATGCCTGGTCGCGATCATGGCGATGGGCCGAGGCTATCACCGCGTGTCGCAGGAGCGGCTGCAGGCGCACACCGCCGCCAATGGTGCCGACGCTCCGGTCATCACCAGCGCGGGCGCACTGATCGAAGGACTGAAGACGATCGGCGCGAAGCGCGTCGCGATCGTCGCACCGTACATGAAGCCGCTGACCGAACTGGTGGTCGACTACATCCGGCACGAAGGCTTCGAAGTGGTCGACTACATCGCACTGGAGATCGCCGACAATCTCGAAGTCGGTCGGCACGATCCGGCCCGCTTGCCCGAGATCGTCAAGAAGCTGAACCTCGACGGCGTCGACGCCATCGTCCTGTCGGCGTGCGTGCAGATGCCGTCGTTGCCTGCGATCGCGCAGGTCGAGGCGATGACCGGCAAGCCCGTGGTGACCGCCGCGGTGGCCACCGCCCACGCGATTTTGAAGCAGCTCGGACTGCGCCGGGTGGTGCCGGGCGCCGGCGCCCTGCTCTCGGGTGCGTACTGACATGTCGGCCTATCTCTACGGCGGCAACGTCAACGCCAACGGTATTCGCCAACACTACCTGCGCTACGGCGGCGCACGGCCAGGCCGCGATCCGGTCGTGATCGTGCCGGGCATCACCAGTCCGGCCGTCACGTGGGGCTTCGTCGGCGAGCGTTTCGGGAAACAGTTCGACACCTACATCCTTGACGTACGGGGACGCGGTCTGTCGAGCGCGTCGGACACGCTCGACTACAGCCTCGATGCACAGGCTGCCGACCTGCTCGGCTTCCTCGACGCAATGGACCTGCGGCATGCGAGCGTGCTCGGCCACTCGATGGGTGGGCGCATTGCACTGCGCGCGGTGCGGCACGGCAAGGCCGACGGCCGCGCGGCGCGCGTTGCGCGGATCGCGCTCATCGACCCACCCGTGTCCGGGCCGGGCCGCCGTCCGTACCCAGCACAATTGCCGTGGTACGTCGACTCGATGGCGCTGGCCCGCGGAGGCATCGACATGGAAGGCATGCGCCAGTTCTGCCCGACCTGGAGCCAGGAACAGTTGCGCCTGCGTGCGGAGTGGCTGCATACCTGCGACGAGCGCGCAATCCGCGCCAGCTACGACGGCTTCCACGCCGATGACGTGCATGCCGACATGCCGCTGGTGACACAGCCGGTCGTGCTGATGGTGGCCGGCCGGGGCGACGTGGTCCGCGAGGACGACATCGCCGAGTTGCGCGTGCTGATGCCGCAGCTCGCGTTGGCCAAGGTTCCGGACGCCGGCCACATGATCCCGTGGGACGACGAGGAAGGCTTTTACCGCGCCTGCGGCGACTTCTTCGGCGCGCCGCTCGCCTGAGACCCAATTGGAGGCACACGCATGCCAATCAGCGACTATCAACTCGTCGAGGCCTGGAAGGAGGTCCTCACGCTGTCCCGTCTCGAGCCCGGGCAGTCGGTCACCATCCTCACCGGCGCAGCCACCCATCCGCAAACGCTCGCATGCGCACTGATCGCGACGCAGTCGATGGGCGCGATCGTCAATCGGCTCGACCTGCCGCCGGTGAACGGCGAAAAGGCTTTGTCGCGCGATGCGCTGGCCTATCTCGGTGAAACGCCGCTCACCGGCAATCATGCCGCCATCGCCGCGTTGAAGGCGAGCGACCTGGTGCTGGACTTGATGACGCTGCTGTTTTCCCCGGAGCAGCATGAGATCCTCGCCTCTGGCACAAAGATCCTGCTGGCCGTGGAACCGCCGGAAGTGTTGGTCCGGATGACGCCGACGCTGGCGGATCGGACGCGCGTGCTGGCGGCGACCAAGCGCATCGAGAACGCGCGCGAAATGCGCGTGACGTCGGCGGCCGGCACCGATCTGACGTGTCCGATGGGCGAGTTCGCGGCCATCGCCGAGTACGGTTTCGTCGACGCGCCCGGTCGCTGGGACCACTGGCCGAGCGGCTTCGCGCTGACCTTCCCCGACGAAGGCGGCGCGAACGGTCGCATCGTGATCGACCGCGGCGACATCCTGCTCCCGCAGAAGCGTTACTGCAGCGAGCCGATCGTACTGACCGTCGAAGCGGGCTACGCGCGCAGGATCGAAGGCGGCGTGGACGCCGACCTGTTGCGTGAGTACATGGCGTCGTTCGGCGATCCGGAAGCGTTCGCCATCTCGCACATCGGCTGGGGCCTGCAGAAGCGTGCGTACTGGTCGACCCTCGGCCTCTACGATCGCGAGGCCACGCTGGGCATGGATGCGCGTGCGTTCGACGGCAATTTCCTGTTCTCGCTCGGACCGAACAACGAAGGCGGCGGCAAGCGCACGACCGCATGCCACATCGATGTTCCGCTGCGACGCTGCACTGTCGCATTGGATGGTGTCGAAGTGGTGCGCAACGGCAAGACCGTCGAGGCGCGTGATGACCACTGAAACAAAGGAAGCGACATACGCGCGCCAGGGTTTCGGCAGTCTGTTGGAGATCGACGGCCGACTCGGACTGTTGATCATCGACTTCGTCAACGGCTTTGCCGATCCCGCCGTGTTCGGTGGCGGCAACATTGCCGACGCGATCGAACGAACGGTCCCGCTCCTGCGCGCCGCGCGCGAGATGAAGTGGCCGATTGCGCACAGCCGTATCGTGTACGCCGACGACGACTCGGACGCGAACGTGTTCTCGCTGAAAGTGCCCGGCATGCTGACGTTGAAGGAGCACTCGCCGGCCAGCGCGATCGTGCCGGAACTGGCCCCGGCGCAGGGCGAGCTGGTGATTCGGAAGAACGTTCCATCGGCCTTCTTCGGCACCTCGCTCGCGGCGTGGCTCGCAATGCGCGGCGTCTCGACGCTTGTCGTCGCGGGGTGCGTGACCAGCGGCTGCGTGCGCGCAAGCGTCGTCGATGCGATGCAATGCGGCTTTCGTCCGGTGGTACTGTCCGACTGTGTCGGCGACCGCGCGCTGGCGCCGCATGAGGCAAGCCTCTTCGACATGGCGCAGAAGTATGCGTCGGTGATGCGCTCGGCGGCCCTGATGGAGAGGCTGGGCCACCCGGCGGTCTAGCCTCAACCTGCGCAATGCGGACCGGCTCTCGCGCCGCGCTGCGCCGGCACGCATCCGGCGCGCGCTGCGAGGCAGCCGCGCCGGCCATTGCGGCGGAACCGGACACGGGGTCCTGCGCAACGGGCGCCGGCGACGAGCGGCATGGCGCCGGCCATGCCGCTGCCGGTCGCCCCGAAGCTGCGCGAAAGCCGGCGATCCCGGCCCGAGGGCACGGCATCTGCCTGCCGCACGCGGTCGTCGCTCGTCGACCCCCGCCGCTACGCAAGCGCCTGCCCGCACGATCCATCATCGTTGCTGACGCCGCGCCGCCTGCCGCGACAGCGCGCTTTCGTTCGGACCGCCCGGCGTATCTTAAGAAGCAAGCGCAAGTGCGCGCGCAACGGCGTCTCGGCGGATCGGCGCACCGACGTCGCTGCAATGCGGCCTAGCCCAAAGCCTGCGTGACGCGGGACGCGTGACGGGAGGCGGTTCAGTACGCACGCCGCAGCCGCGGGAACGCCCTTTGCGTCGCAAGTCAGTCGCTGCTGGCTATCGCATCGATCAAGGTGGGCTATTTCCTATCGCGCCTTTTTTTCGATAGCATGTTGCTATTGGAGAGGATTGGCGCAATGAACGTTTTGCAAGGCACCGTCGAAGCAGTCCAGCGCCCGCAGGCGCGTCCACCCACACGCCGTTGGTTTTCGTTCCTCGGCGCGGGCGCCATGGTTGCCGTGGGCTACATGGACCCAGGCAACTGGGCGACCGATCTGGCCGCGGGCGCTCAGTTCGGTTACAACCTGCTGTTCGTCGTGTTGGTGGCCAGCGTCGCCGGCATGTTGCTGCAGTGGATCGCTTCGCGCGTGGGTCTGGTCACCCGCCGCGATCTAGCCGAACTGTGCCGCGAGTACTGTGGACCGAAAGTCGCGACCGCCCTGTGGCTCGCGGCTGAAGTCGCGATTGTCGCTTGCGACGTGGCCGAGGTGGTCGGCAGCGCGGTGGCGCTTCAGCTCTTGCTCGGCATTTCGCTGACGAGCGGTGTACTGCTCTCGGCGATCGGCACGATCGCCCTGCTGTCCCTGCGCTCCCTGGGCGCCCGCGCGGTCGAGATCGCGATTACCTTCCTGATCGTTTTTGTCGCCGCGTCGCTGGCGGCGCAACTGGCTGCCGCCCACCCCGACTGGCATGCCGTGGCAGCCGGCGTCCGCCCGTCGCCGGAATTGCTTCGTCACGCGGGCATGGTCTGGCTGGCAGCGGGGATCCTGGGCGCGACCGTGATGCCCCACAACCTGTATCTGCATTCCGCGCTGGTCAAACGGCATGCGCCGGACGGCATGCCGAGCCAGATCCGTCTGGCTTTGCGCAGCGTCAACATCGATACGATCGGCGCCCTGGTGTTTGCCTTCCTGATCAACGCGGGCTTGCTGGTCGTCGCGGCCGCGGTGTTCCACGAAGCGGGACAGACGCAGCTGGACGATCTGGCCGAAGCGCACCGGCTGCTCACCCCCTTGGTCGGCGCCGGCTGGGCAGGGCCGCTGTTCGCCGCCGCACTGTTGGCATGCGGCCTGAACTCGACAGTCACTGGCACCCTCGCCGGACAGGTGGTGATGGAGGGCTTCACCCGCTTGCGCATCCGGCCATGGCAGCGTGCCCTGCTGACGCGTGCGCTCGCGCTCGCGCCGGCACTCGCCGCGGTCGCGTGGTTCGGCGACGGCAGCTCGAATCGCCTGTTGGTCAGCAGTCAGGTGGTGCTCTCGCTACAGTTGCCGTTGGCGATCGTACCGATGATGATTTTCGCGACTCGGCCTTCCCTGATGGGGCCGTGGCGGGTGCGCGGCCTGCCGCTGGTCGCGGCATGGGCCTTCACCGGCGGTCTCGTGATCCTCAACGGCGCACTGCTCTGGCAGACGCTCGCCTAGTGCGCAAGGGCCACCGCTTGCGGGCCCGCTCCCTGGAGCAAGTTGTTCCCAACGCAAGCCCCGATTAATCGCCCACAAAGGAGATGACAATGGCAACCAAATACACCGGCATCGCCACCAGCACCGGCGGACGCGACGGACGCTCCCGCTCGGACGATGGCACGATCGACCTGAAGCTGACCGTCCCGAAAGGCCTCGGCGGCGCCGATGCGCCAGGGACCAATCCCGAGCAGTTGTTCGCGGCTGGCTATTCCGCCTGTTTCCTCGGCGCGCTGAAACTGCTGGCCGGCAAGGACGGCGTGCGCATCAGTCCGGACGCGAAGGTGACGGCCGAAGTCTCGATCGGCGACGCCGAGGGCAAGCCGGGTTTGGCGCTGTCGACCGTGCTGCGCATCTCGTCGCCCGGCACCGACCGCGCGGCACTGGAAGCCGCGGTGCAGAAAGCCCATGAGTTCTGCCCGTATTCACGCGCCACGCGCGGCAACATGCCGGTGGAACTGGTCATCGAATAAGGCCGCCGGCGCCCGTCGGCGACCGACCCTGGTCCGCCGACGGGGCGTCGCCACAACCGCCGGGCGAACCGCTGGATGAGCCGCCCGGTAAGCCGCCCGGTAAGCCGCCCGGTAAGCCGCGCCGGCCGCGCGCGTGGCGGCCGGGCAACGTCGGAAGACAGCGTTACGGGTATAGTCGTGCCACGCGCCGGCCGGAGCCGGCGCTCGCTGTTCCGCCTTTCCGACGTAAGGACCCGATGACCGCCCGCCTCGCCCCTTCCGACGCCCCAGCCGGCGTCGCAACCCCGCTCGTTCAACGACTTCGCACGCACCGCCGGGCGGGCCCGCCGCTGCGCGCGACATCACTCCGCGCTGCAGTGCTGGCAACGACCGCGTTGGCGGCCGCCGGGGCGCGGGCGGACGTTGCGGTCGTGCAGCCGCCGGCCGTGGTTGCCGCCGACCAGCCGCTCACGGTCACGTTGGTCTTTTCCCACGATGATGCCAACGGGCGGGTCCAGCGTTTCGACGTGCCGCCGACCATCGCGGTGGCCGTGCAACAAGGCGACAGCGAAGCGGTGCAGACAGTGACGCTTCAGCGTGCCGGCAATGCGCCGGCGCAACTGGCGCTGCATACCGGCGGCTTCCGCAAGGTCGCGTACACGGCGAGCTGGCCCGACCGGCTGCGCGGTGCGGTCAGGGTGCAAGTGGCGGGCTACAACACGGCGCCGGCGCTCGTCACGCTCGATCGCGGGCGCCGACAGGACGAGACCGTCGCCGACAACCAGGCGCAGCGCGAAACCGCGCCGCCGCCCGCCGGGATCGCCGCCGCCCCGGAAGCGGCCAGCGGCGCGGCGGTGGCCGCCGCCGGGGCACCGGTGGCAACCACTGCGGGTGCCCAGCCGCTGCCGGAAAGCCGCCTGTCGTTCTACGAACCGTTCTATGTCGGTGTGGGACGCAACGGCGACACGAACGCGCGGTTCCAGCTGAGCTTCAAGTACCGCGTCATCATGCCGGCCGATCCGCGCTCGCGCGCGCTTTTCGACAACCTGTACTTCGGCTACACGCAGACCTCGATCTGGGACCTGAGCGCCGAGTCCCGTCCGTTCCGCGACACCAGCTACAAACCGTCGCTGTTCTATTACGTGCCGGACCTGGGCATCAAGTCCAGCTGGTTTGAGTCGCTTGGCGTCCAGGCCGGCCTGGAACATGAATCGAACGGTCGCTCCGGCGAGCGGTCGCGCAGCATCAACACCGCGTACGTACAGCCGATCGTGCGTTTCGCGATGCCGGCCGCGACGCAACTGACCTTGATGCCGAAGTTCTATTACTACCTCCAGAAGAGCGAGAACCCAGACATCATGGCGTATCGCGGCTTCGCCGACCTGACATTCAAGTATGGTCGTCCGGACGCGCTTGAACTGCGCACCACGCTGCGCAAGGGCAACCACGCCTGGAACGGCAGCGTCGATGCACAGTTGACCTATCCGCTCCAAAAACTGCTGGGCGGCGCCTGGGGCGGCTACCTGTGGCTCGGTTACTTCAACGGCTACGGCGAAGACCTGCTGGATTACAACGGGCGTCAGCACTGGAACGTGCGGATCGGCTACAGCATCGCGCGCTGACGCTTGCCCGCACCGGCGGCAGGGGCAATGCCCGGCGGCCTGCCTTGCGATAATGTCTGCCTGCCTGCTCACCGGCCGCTTGGCCACGCCCGCTGGAGTTCCCGATGTCCGACCTGCACGACCGCCCCGACAGCCCCTGCATCGGCATCTGCTCGACGTTGTTCGACGAGGTTTGCCAGGGCTGCGGACGCACCGCGCTCGAGGTGTCGAACTGGGTGTTCATGAACGAGGCCGAGCGGCGCGCGGTGTGGGACCGGATCGAGCGCGAGGGCACGGCCATCCGCTTCCGCCGGCAGGCGGCGGCCGGCCAGCGCTAACGCCGCGCCGCATCGCCGCGCCCGCCAGACAATAGCGAGCAATGTCGAGCAATCTGGAACGCTTGCGATCGGTTCGAACCTCTTTCGTCCCGTTTCGATCCGTTTCGACCTGCTTTTCGACATTTCGTCCCGCTTCGCCACCCGTCGTCCTCCCTTGACCGCTCTCGACGCGAGGCCGGCCGTCGAATTCGCCAGCGACGCGCTATTGCAGCAGCGGCGAAGTCGCACCGTCGATTGCCACGCCCTCGATGTGCGCCGCGCCGACCAACATCGCCAGATACTGCGAGACGGCGCGCCGCCAGACCGATTCGGCCAGTTGCCTGCGTATCGCCTCGCGGACTGCCTCGAACGGCAGTGCGCGCCCTTCCATGCGCTCGTCGACGATAACCACGTGCACGCCATAGCGGCTCTCGATCGGATGCAAGCACAGGCCGCACGGCAGTGCGAACAGCGCGCGCTCGAACTCCGGCACGGTCTGTCCCTTGCTGATCTGGCCAAGCGCGCCACCCTGCTGCCGTGACGGACAGTCGGAATGCGCACTGGCCAGTGCCGTGAACGGCGCGCCGTCGCGTAACCTGCCAAGCAGGTCCACGGCCTGCGCTCTGGCGCGGCTGCGCGCCGCGGCGTCGGCCGGCGCACAGGCCAGCAGGATATGACGCACGGCGAGTAGCGGCGCGGTGCGGAAGCGGTCCCGGTTGGCCTCGTAGTAACGCAGCACTGCCCGCTGCTCCACGTCGGGCAGAGCCACCTCGCGGGCCAGCAACGCGCGCGTGCGAGCTTCCTCGTGGGATTCGCCGGCATGAGATTCGGAGCCGTCATGCCATGCCGACGCAGCATCGTGACGGTCCTGCGCGGCACCGGCGGCGCCCGCGCCGACGGACTGACACGCTTCGTCGGCGAGATCATGCGCCTGCCAGGCCCGCGCCGGTGCTGGCGGATCGATGCCCAGCGCGTGCGCGCGCTGCCGCAGCAATTCGCGAATCGCCAGCGCGACCGAAGCCTGTTGCAGCGCTGTCTCGCGATCGCCAGCCGGATGGTATTGCAATTCGGCGGCAAGCTCGGCCGTCGAGATCTCGACCCCGTTGACGCGCAGCGGTCGCACGGCCGGGCCGGTGTCGCGAGGCGCCGGGGCTTCGGACAAGGCCGGCACCGCATGCAGCGGGATCGTCGTCCGGCGTCTTCCCGTATCGCCGCGCGCGGCGTCGAACTCGCTCACGGTGGCGTCGTTGCAGCAACTCATGATTGTCTCCTCAGGCCCGCTGCCGAACAATCTGATAGCGCCGCATCAGATACCAGACCGGCGCACTGAGGAAATGCACCAGCCGCGTGAAGGGGAACAGCACGAACAGCGTCAGTCCGAGGAACACATGCGCCTTGTACACGAGGCTGGTGGCCGCGATTGCCTCGGCTGCCGCGTAGGGACGCAGCGTCACGATGTTCTGCGCCCAGGCACCGAGCAACAGCATGACCGAGCCATCGAGGTGTTCCGTCGACGCGAAGATGGTCGCCAGGCCGAGCAGCAGTTGAACCAGCAGCACCAGCAGGATCATGATGTCCGAGAACGTCGAGCTCTTGCGCACGCGCAGGTTCGTCAGGCGACGCCATGTCAGCATCGTGAGCCCGACCAGCGCGAGGACGCCGAAAAACCCGCCGCTGACCATCGCCAGCATCTGCTTGTGCGCGCTGCTGATCAGATGATGATAGAGCGCGGGCGGCGTCAGCAGGCCGACGAAGTGTCCGGCCAGAATGAACAACACGCCAACGTGGAACAGGTTGCTCGCCACGCGCATGTGACGGGGCGCAAGCATCTGGCTCGAATGTGCCTTCCAGGTGTATTGCGCCAGATCGAAACGCGCCCAGCAGCCCAGCAGCAGCACGGCGACCGCAACATACGGATAGACGCCGAACAGCAGGAACGAAAGTTTGTCCATGATTCAACTCCGGGCCGCTTCGGCCCCTCGGGTTCTGACGAAATCCACCCAGTGCATCGGCACCGCGATCGGCTCGGGCAGGCCCTGAGCCGCATGCGCCGCATGAGCCACATGAGCCGCGTGCGGCTCGGGAGGCTCGGCCGGCATCGGAGGCGGGCCGCCGGCGCGCTCGGTGGATGCGCAGCCGCTTGCGCAGCCCTGCTGGCCAGCGGCGAGAAAACTGACCTGCTCCTCTGCCCAGGCGCGATCGAGGGCTTCCAGCGAATCGTCATCCTGTGCCGCGTGGGCCCCGGCGCCCTGCCCGAGCGGTCCATCGACGGAGGCGTCCGCGGCGTCGATGGCGTCGACGCCGTCAGCGTGGCCGGCGATGTCGAGCAGCGCCCGGAAGATCGTTGCGTACGGGCTCTGCCGCTCGTCAAGCCGCTTGGCCAGCAGCGCCAGCAGATGCGCGACGTCCGCGAGCCCTTCGCACGCGCCGGCGGCGTCGCGCGTCGACAGGAATTCGAGATACAGCGGGATGTGGTCGGGCAGCTCGTTGCGCCCGATCGCGAAGCCCGCCGCGTGATAGTGCGCGAGCAGATCGACCATCGCCTGGCCGCGATCGCGCGACTCACCGTGCACGTGCTCGAACAACAGCAGGGACAGGTGCCGGCCGCGGTCGAACAGCCCGTCGTAGCGCTCCTGCACGTCGAGCAGATCGTTCATCGTCAGCTCGTCGAGCAGGGCCAGCAGTGCCCGTCGGCGATCCGGCCCGATTTCCCGCGCCTGCCGGATGGCGTCGGCCAGCGCCTCGCGCCCATCGACCAGTTCGCTGCACGGATAGTCCAGCAGCAAGGACGCGACTTTCAGAATTCGCATCGCTCATTCCTCCCACAGTTGGACGGTCTTGACGGCATCGCGGCGCGTGGCCTTGCGCGCGCCGAACATGTTTACCTCCGAAGTGCCGCTGCAGCCGCTGCCGAAACTGAAGCCGCAGCCGGAGCGCACGGCAAACGCATCACTCGCCGCTTCCTCCCGATGCGCGCTCGGTATCACGTAGCGATCCTCGTAGTTCGCGATCGCGAGATAGCGATACATGTCCTCCACTTGCGCCTCGCTCAAGCCGACATCGTCGAGCACGGCCAGATCGCGCACGCCGTCGACCTGCTGCGCACGCTTGTAGGCGCGCATCGCCAGCAGGCGCTTGAGCGCCAGGCGCACTGGCCGCTCGTCGCCGGCAGTCAGCAGGTTGGCCAGGTAGCGCAGCGGAATGCGCAGGCTGTCGACATCGGGCAGGCCGCCGGCCATCGCGACCTGGCCGGTGGCGGCCGCGTTCTGGATCGGCGACAGCGGCGGCACGTACCAAACCATCGGCAAGGTGCGGTACTCCGGATGCAGCGGCAGCGCCAGTCGCCAGTCCACTGCCAGCTTGTACACCGGCGAGGCCTGCGCGGCCGCGATCACCGAGTCGTCGATGCCGTCCCGGCGCGCCTGGGCGATGACCTCGGGATCGAATGGATCGAGAAAGATTTCCAGCTGTTTCTCGTACAGGTCCTGCGTGCTCTCGGTGGCGGCAACCTCGCGGATGCGGTCCGCGTCGTAGAGCAGCACGCCCAGATAGCGGATGCGGCCGACGCAGGTTTCCGCGCAGACGGTCGGCATGCCGGCCTCCACGCGTGGATAGCAGAAGATGCACTTCTCGGACTTGCCGCTCTTCCAGTTGTAATAGATCTTCTTGTACGGACAGCCGCTGATGCACATGCGCCAGCCGCGACACTTCTCCTGATCGATCAGCACGATGCCGTCCTCCTCGCGCTTGTAGATCGCGCCGCTCGGGCACGATGCCGCGCACGCCGGGTTCAGGCAGTGTTCGCACAGCCGCGGCAGGTACATCATGAAGGTGTTCTCGTACTCGCCGTAGATGTCGGCCTGCACCTTCTCGAAATTGCTGTCGCGGCGTCGCTTGGCGAACTCGCCGCCGAGAATTTCCTCCCAGTTGGGGCCCCACTCGATCTTCTCCATGCGTTCGCCGGAGATCGCCGAGCGTGGCCGCGCCACCGGCTGATGCTGACCGAGCGGCGCGGTGTGCAGCTGCTGATAGTCGAAATCGAACGGCTCGTAGTAGTCATCGATGGACGGCAGATCGGGATTGGCGAAGATGTTGGCCAGCACGCGGAACTTGCCGCCGATGCGCGGCCGGATCGCGCCGTCGGCGTGGCGAACCCAGCCGCCGTGCCACTTGCCCTGGTCTTCCCAGGCCTTCGGATAGCCGATGCCGGGCTTGGACTCGACATTGTTGAACCACGCGTACTCCATGCCCTCCCGGCTGGTCCAGACGTTCTTGCAGGTCACCGAGCAGGTGTGGCAGCCGATGCATTTGTCGAGGTTCAAAACCATGCCGACTTGCGAGCGAATTTTCATGATCGCGCTCCTTACTCGATGTCAGTGGGCAATGGGCGCGGCAACGCGTCGCCGTCGGTGCCGTCGAGCCAGTCGACGCGCGCCATCTTGCGGACCACGACGAACTCGTCGCGATTGCAGCCCACCGTGCCGTAGTAGTTGAAGCCGTAACTCTGCTGCGCGTAACCGCCGATCATGTGCGTCGGCTTCAGCACCACGCGCGTGACGGAGTTGTGGTGGCCGCCGCGGTTGCCGGTGGTCTCGGCGCCCGGCACGTTCACGATCCGCTCCTGTGCGTGGTACATGACGACCATGCCTTCCTTGATCCGCTGACTCACCACCGCGCGCGCGGTCAGCGCGCCGTTCCCGTTGAACGCCTCGATCCAGTCGTTGTCCTCGATGCCGGCGCGCTGCGCATCGCGCTCCGACAGCCAGACGATCGGACCGCCACGGCTCAGCGTGAGCATCAGCAGGTTGTCGCTGTACGTGCTGTGGATGCCCCACTTCTGATGCGGCGTGATCCAGTTCAGCACCAGCTCCGGCTGACCGTTCGGCTTGCGTCCCGAAATGTGCTCGGTCGAGCGTGTAGCCACCGGTGGGCGATAGCTCATCAGTTGCTCGCCGAACGCCTGCATCCACGGATGGTCCTGGTAGAACTGCTGGCGACCGGTCAGCGTGCGCCATGGAATCAGCTCGTGCACGTTCGTGTAGCCGGCGTTGTAGCTCACATGCTCGCTCTCGATGCCAGACCAGGTCGGACTGGAAATGATCTTGCGCGGCTGGGCCTGGATGTCGCGGAAGCGGATCGCCTCGTGTTCGGAGGATCGGGCCAGGTGGGTGTGGTCGCGCCCGGTCATCGCCGAGAGCGCCTGCCAGGCCTTCACTGCAACATGCCCATTGGTCTCGGGCGCCAGCGACAGGATCACCTCGGCGGCATCGATGGCCGACTCGATCTTCGGCCGCCCCTCGCTCACGCCCACATCGCGCACCCGGTAGTTGATGTCGCCGAGCAGCGCGACCTCGTCACGGGTGTTCCAGTTGATGCCCTTGCCACCGTTGCCGAGCGTGTCGAGCAGCGGACCGAGCGAAGTGAACTTCCGATAGATGTTCGGATAGTCGCGCTCCACCACGACCATGTTCGGACAGTTCCGGCCAGGCTGCGGCGGCTCGCCGGCGGTCTTCCAATCCATTCCGCCGAACGGCTGGGCGAGTTCGCCGGGTGTGTCGTGTTGCATCGGCTGGGTGACCAGGTCCGACTCGATACCCAGATGCCCCTCCGCAAGTTCGGAGAAGGTGCGCGCGATGCCCTTGTAGATCTCCCAGTCGGAGCGCGACTCCCATGCGGGGTCGATGGCCGCCGAGAGCGGATGGATGAACGGATGCATGTCCGACGTGTTCATGTCGTCCTTCTCGTACCAGGTCGCGGTCGGCAGTACGATGTCCGAATACACGCAGGTCGACGACATCCGGAAATCGAGCGTGGTGACCAGGTCCAGCTTGCCGATCGCGCCTTCCTCTAGCCACTCCGCCTCGCTCGGCTTGACGCCGTCCGCCTGCCGGCCGAGATCCTCGTTCATCACGCCGTTGCGGGTGCCGAGCAGGTACTTCAGCATGTACTCGTGGCCCTTGCCGGACGACCCGAGCAGGTTCGAGCGCCAGATGAACAGGTTGCGCGGGAAGTTGGCCGGCTTGTCGGGCTGTTCGCAGGCGAAGCGCAGCGTGCCGTCCTGCAGCGACTTCACGACATAGTCCCTGCTGCTCATGCCCGCCGCCGCCGCATCGCGGGTGATCTGCAACGGATTGCGGTCGAGCTGCGGCGCGCTCGGCAGCCAGCCGGCCCGTTCCGCCCGGATGTTGTAGTCGAGCATGTGCTCCGGGAAGCGCGACTTGTCGGCCAGCGGCGACAGGATCTCGTGCGCGCTCATCTTCTCGTGGCGCCACTGCGAGCTGTGGTTGTAGAAGAAGCTGGTGCCGTTCATCTGCCGCGGCGGCCGGCTCCAGTCCAGCCCGAACGCCAGCGGCAGCCAGCCGGTCTGGGGGCGGAGCTTTTCCTGTCCGACGTAGTGCGCCCAGCCGCCGCCGCTCTTGCCGATGCAGCCGCACAACATGAGCATGTTCACCGCGCCGCGGTAGTTCATGTCCATGTGATACCAGTGGTTGACCGCGGCGCCGATGATGATCATCGCGCGCCCCTGCGTCTTGTCGGCGGTTTCGGCGAACTCGCGCGCGACCATGATGACCTTGTCGCGGCTCACGCCGGTGATGCGCTCCTGCCATGCCGGCGTACCCGGCACAGTCGCGTCGTCGTAGTCCGCGGCAACGTTCGCACCGCCCAGCCCGCGGTCGATCGCGAGGCTGCCCGCCATCAGGTCGAAGACGGTGGCCACCCGCACCGTGCTGCCGTCGGCGAGCGTGATCGTGCGCACGGGAAGTCGGCGGAACTGGACCGCGTCGCCGGCAACGTGCTCGAAATGCTCGTGCGTCTGCCCGCCGAAGTACGGATAGGCGACATCGGCGGTTTCCCCGCCGTCGATCAGGCTGAGCGCGAGGTCGGTCTCGCGGCTCGCGCCGCCTTCCCGCGCCTCGATGTTCCACTTGCCTGTCTCGCCCCAGCGATAGCCGATCGCGCCCTGCGGCGAGACCAGCTCGCCGGAGCGGCTGTCGAGCGCGATCGTCTTCCAGTCCGGGTTGTTGTCCTGCCCGAGATTGCCGGCGAGGTCGGACGCGCGCAGGAAGCGCTCGGCGCGCAGGCCGCCATCGATCTCGGCAAGGGTGACCAGCATCGGCAGGTCCGTATAGCGCTTCACGTAATCGCGGAAATACGCGCTCGGCCGGTCGAGGTGGAACTCCTTGAAGATCACGTGCGTGAACGCGAGCGCCAGCGCGGCATCGGTGCCCTGCTTCGGGTTCAACCAGAGATCGGTCAGCTTCGCCACCTCGGCGTAGTCCGGCGTGATCGCGACCGTCTTCGTGCCCTTGTAGCGCACCTCGGTAAAGAAATGCGCATCGGGCGTGCGCGTCTGCGGCACGTTCGAACCCCATGCCAGGATGTACGCCGCGTTGTACCAGTCGGCCGATTCCGGCACGTCCGTCTGTTCGCCCCAGATCTGCGGCGAGGCTGGTGGCAGATCGCAATACCAGTCGTAGAACGACAGGCACACGCCGCCGATCAGCGACAGATAGCGGCTGCCCGCCGCATAGCTGACCATCGACATCGCGGGAATCGGCGAGAAGCCGACCACGCGGTCGGGGCCGTACTGCTTGACCGTGTAGACGTTGGCCGCGGCGATGATCTCGTTGGCTTCGTCCCAGCTCGATCGGATGAAACCACCGAGGCCGCGCGCGCGCTTGTACGACTGCGCCTTGACGGGGTCTTCGACGATGCTGGCCCATGCCAGCACCGGGTCCGCGTGCGTGCGGCGCGCCTCGCGCCACAACTTGAGCAGCGGCTTGCGGATCTTTGGATACTTGAGCCGGTTCGCGCTGTAGATGTACCAGCTGTAGCTGGCACCGCGCGGGCAGCCGCGCGGCTCGTGATTCGGCAGATCGGCGCGGGTGCGCGGATAGTCGGTCTGCTGCGTCTCCCAGGTGATCAGACCGTTCTTCACGTATATCTTCCACGAGCACGAGCCGGTGCAGTTCACGCCATGCGTGGAGCGCACGATCTTGTCGTATTGCCAACGCGACCGGTACACATTCTCCCAGTCGCGGGATTCCTGGCGCGTCTCGCCGTGACCGTCGGCGAATTCGCCCTGCTTGCGGGTGAAGAAGCGCAATTGATCGAGCAGATGGCTCATGATGTTTTCCTTGTGCCGGACTGGCGCCGGCTCGCTCGCTGCGATGCGCCGCCCGTGCGGTCGCACCGTCAGCAGGTGTGCTGCGGGGACGGTTCGCTAAGACGGGCTCAGCAACGCACCTCGGCGCGCCGGCGGGCGTACCACCACCATGTCGCCGCCACGCACGTGGCGTAATAGGCGACGAACGCGAACAACGCACCCTCGGCGCTGCCGCTGACCGACAGCGACAGGCCGAACGCCTGCGGGATGAAGAAACCGCCGAACGCGCCGACTGCCGAGCTGAAGCCGACCACGGCCGCCGCTTCCTTGCCGGCCTCGCGCATTGCCTGCTCGGCGCTCGCCTCGCCGCGTGCCGCGCGCCGGTTCCATTCGGTGCGGAAGATGACCGGGATCATGCGGAAGGTGGACCCGTTGCCGAGCCCGGCAAAGAAGAACAGCAACACGAACGCGCCGAGGAAGCCCCAGAAATTGCCGGCGGCAGCGCCGTGCGGCAGGAACACCAGCACCGCCCCGATCAGCGCCGCCATTACCACGTAGTTCCACAGGCTGATCACGGCGCCGCCGAAACGGTCCGCCAGCCAGCCGCCGAGCGGACGGCTCAGCGCACCCACCAGCGGGCCGATGAACGCGTACTGCAGCGGATTGATGGCTGGAAACTGTGTCTTGCTCAGCATCGAGAACGCCGCCGAAAAGCCGATGAAGGAACCGAACGTGCCGAGGTAGAGCCAGCACATCACCCAGTTGTGCTTGCGCTTGAAGATCACCGCCTGCTCGGCGAGCGAGGCGCGCGCGCTGGCCAGGTCGTTCATGCCGAACCAGGCGAGCAGCGCAACGACGGCGAGCAGCGGCACCCAGACCAAGCCGGCGTTCTGCAGCCACACGGCTTCGCCGGTGGCACCGTGCTGTGCCGCGCCGCCCCACGCGCCGTACACCGCGATGCCGGCGACGAGCGGCGCGACGAACTGCAGCAGCGACACACCGACATTGCCGAGCCCGGCATTCAGGCCCAAGGCCGTGCCCTGCTGGTCCTTCGGAAAGAAGAAGCTGATGTTGCACATGCTCGATGCGAAGTTGCCGCCGCCGATGCCGCACAGCAACGCGATTGCCAGGAACACCCCGTACGGGGTGTGCGGATTCTGTACGGCCACGCCGAGCCAGACGCACGGCACCAGCAGCGCGGCGGTGCTCAGGGCGGTCCAGCGGCGTCCACCGAACACCGGCACCGCGAACGAGAAGAAGATGCGCAGCGTCGCGCCCGACAATGACGGCAGCGCGGCGAGCAGGAACAACTGCTGGTCGGTGAACCGAAACCCGGCACTGTTCAAACGGACGGCAACCACGCTGAACAGTGACCATACCGCGAACGCCAGCAGCAGCGCCGGGATCGAAATCCACAGGTTGCGGGTCGCGACGCGTCGCCCGGTACTGGCCCAGAACTGCGCATCCTCGGGCCGCCAGTCATTGATCAATGGCCCGCGCGGGGCGAGCGGCATCTGCCTACCTGCGGCTTTTGCGCTAGTCATGTCGTGAATCTCCTTTCGACGGGGATGGGGATGCGGCGCCAACGGCGCGTCCCAGGACGGCGGTACGGCGGATCTCGCCGAGGTACATCCAGGCGAGCGAGACGGACACCACGCCGTACAGCAGCATGAAACAGGAGGAACGCACGCCGGTCAGGTCGACCAGCATGCCGAACAGGATCGGCAGGACGAAGCCGCCCAGACCGCCGGCCAGGCCGACGATGCCCGACACGACGCCGATGCTGGTGGGATAGTCGTCGGCCACGTACTTGAGCACCGAGGCCTTGCCGAATGCAAAGGCGGTGCCGAGCACGAAAATCAGCGCGGTGAAGGCCATCGCATCGAGGCGGATGGTGAAGCCCAGCGAACCGTCGACGGTCGCGATGCTGACGTGCGAAGGCGGATACGACAGCAGGAACAGGCAGGCCCAGGCCACCCAGAGCACCCACCAGGTGACGGACTGGGCACCCCAACGGTCGGACGCCCAGCCGCCAACGGCGCGCAACACGCCGCCGGGCAGCGAAAAGCAGGTCGCCAGCAGCGCGGCCGTCCGCAACGACATGCCGTACTCCTGAACGTAGTACTGCGTCATCCACAGCGCCAGCGCGACATAGCCGCCAAACACGATCGAGTAGTACTGGCTGTACCGCCACACGGCGGGGTCGCGCAGCAGCGCGAGCTGCGCGCGCAACGTCGCACCCTGCCCTGCATCCGGACCGTTGCGCACGCCCTGCGTGCGCTGTGCCCCGCGCCCCGGCGTCAGGCACCAGAACGCAAGCGCGGCGATCAGCAGCGTCGCGGCGTAGACCTTGGGAACGAGTTGCCAGGTGCCGACGGCGATGATCGCGGGCGCGGTGAACTTGGTGAGCGCGGAGCCAGCGTTGCCGGCGCCGAAGATGCCCATCGCGAGGCCTTGATCCGCGCTGTCGAAGCACTTCGCGACATAAGCGATACCAACCGAGAAGGAGCCGCCAGCAAGTCCGAGCAGCAGGCCCAGCGTCAGGAACTGCCAGTAGCGAGTGGCTTCGCCAACCAGATAGACTGGCAGCACGCACGCCAGCATCAGGAAGAAGAAGACCGGGCGCCCGCCGAAGCGATCGGCCACCATGCCGAGCGGCAGCCGGACCAGCGAACCGGTCAAGACCGGCGCCGCGGCAAGCAGGCCGAACTCGGTTTCGCTCAATTGCAGCAACTGTTTGATCGGCACGCCCAGCACGGCGAACATCATCCACGTCATGAAGCAGATGGTGAAGGCGGTGGTGCTGATGCCGAGCACGAAATATTGTGCGGTCTTGCGTGTTGCCATGATGCGCTGTCCAACGTAACGACTTGATTCGTACACTAAGGGGCCGGGCTTTTCGCCGATTGACCTGCATCAAGACGTGGTGGGCCGCCCCCCCGCGCGCGTTCCTGCCCCTACCTCGTTGGAGGTAGTGGCAGCACTGAAGAAATTCCATGCGGCTCAGTGCCTTATCATGCGTGGGACGCCCGCGCGGCAACGCCGTTCGGGCCGGCGATTATTTAGGAGTAGGACGAAGATGAGAGGGTGGTTGGGCCGGTCGATCCTGTTCCGGGCAGGCCTCGCAGTCAGCGTGATCGCCCTGCTCGCGCTATCGAGCGCGTTCAGCGGCGCGGCGATCGCGTGGTTCAGCGCTGGCGACGCGGCCGCGATCAACACGGCAGGCTCGTTGCGAATGGCAACCTACCGCTTGAGCTGGCGCCTGGACCAGCACCTCCCGCCACGGGAGATGGCGGCGCTGCGCGACGACTTCGAGGCGCGCCTGGAAGGCACTGCGCTGCGATCCGTGCTGGACGGCCAAGCGGACGCGCCGCTGGACCGTGCCTATGCGGGACTGGTGCGACGTTGGCACGAGCAGCTTGCGCCGGCGCTGATCGGCAACGACACGGCGACCTACCAGGACAACGCCGACGACTTCGTCGCGCAGCTGGACGACTTCGTGCTGCAGTTGCAACGACGCAGCGAACGCAAACAACAGTGGCAGCAGACGATCCAGGGTTGTGCTCTTGTCGCCACCGTGATCATCCTTCTGCTCGGCCTGCATCAATTGCACGCCGGGGTGCTGGCACCGTTGCACGAACTGCTGCGGGTCACGCGACGCTTTCGCAACGGCGACCATCGCGCCCGAATCCGCTATGCGTCGAGTGACGAACTGGGCCAGGTTGCCCAGGGATTCAATGCGATGGCCGAGGCAATCGAAACGTCGCACCGCACACTGGAACAGCGCGTCGCAGCGGAAACCGAACATCTCGCGCGCGCCAACGCAGCATTGCAATTGCTCTACCGGAGTGGCCGCGGCATCGCTGCCGAGCCGGCCGACGCGGGCTTCTTCCAGACGCTGCTCGACAGCTTCCAACTGCATCTGCCGGGATTCGGTCTGAGCCTGCGGCTGCACGGCAACGGCAAGGACGACATACCGATCGTGATCCACGGCCGGGCACCCCGGGCCAGCCCCGGCTCGGGCGACGGCAGCGCTGGCGCGCCGGGCGACGCGTCCGCGGCGCCGGCGCTACTGGTTTATGCGATATCGAGTCAGAAGCGCGAGGTCGGCGAACTGTTGGCCTGCTTCACCGAGCGTCAGCCGCCCCGGCGCTGGGAACGCGAGCTGATCCAGGCCCTCGCCGACCTAATCGGTACGGCCTTCTCGTTGGAGCGACGCCGGCTGCAGGAGCACCAGTTGATTCTTTTCGAGGAGCGGGCGATCATCGCGCGTGAGCTGCACGACTCCCTCGCCCAGGCGCTGGCCTATATCAAGCTGCAGGTTGCGCGCCTGCAGAGCATGATCCGGCGCGGCGATGACGAGACGGCGTTGCAAACGGTGTCCGACGAAATCCGCGAGGGGCTCAACGACGCTTACCGTCAGTTGCGCGAATTGCTCGTCACCTTCCGACTGAAGATCCACGAGGGCGGGCTGGCCCAGGCGCTGGCCGAGGCGGTCGACGAATTCGGCCGCCGCGGCGGCTTCGCGGTGACGGCGCAGATCAGGCCGCTGGCGTTTGCGCTGTCGGGTGCCGAGGAAATTCATCTGCTGCAGATCTTCCGCGAGGCGCTGTCGAATTGCGTCGCCCATGCGCGCGCGGCGCACGTCTGGGTGACCTTCGAACAAGTGGGCGCCGAACTCGTGCTTCAGATCGAGGACGACGGCGTCGGTCTGTCCGACGATTTCGACCAACGCCACCACCACGGCCTGACGATCATGCGCGAGCGCGCGGCCACGTTGGGCGCCCGGCTGGCCATCGCGGCACGGCAGCCGTCGGGCACGCGCGTGCGCCTTGCGTTCGGCCCCCGTTTCCTGCGGACTGCCGACCGCCCTACCGCCGACCTCCGGAACCCGCCATGACGGACGACCGCCACACCATTCTCCTGGTCGACGACCATCCGATGATGCGCCGCGGCATACGCCAGCTTCTCGAGCTGGAGGACGACCTGCGCGTGTGCGGCGAGGCGGGCGACGGCGAGGCGGCGCTGGCGCTGGCCGATGAATTGGCGCCGCAGTTGATCCTGCTCGACAACAATATGGCGCGCCTGAACGGCGTGGAGACGCTGCGGCGCCTGCGTCAGAACGGCTACGCCGGGAAAGTGCTGCTGTTTACCGTTTCCGATGCCGAAGACGACGTCCATGACGCGCTCAGGCTGGGTGCCGACGGCTATCTGCTGAAGGACATGGAGCCGGAACACCTGGTGCGGGAGATTCGCAATGCGCTGCGTGGCGAACTGGTGGTCAGCCCGTCGCTGGCGAAAGTGCTTGCGCAGGGGCTACGCGCGCCGCGGCCGGCAACCCAGCAGGAACTGACCGAGCGCGAACGGCAGGTGCTGCGGATGGTGATGGCAGGCAACAGCAACAAGGTGATCGGCGCCCGGCTCGGCATCACCGAGGGCACCGTCAAGGTCCACATGAAGAATCTGCTGCAGAAACTGAAGCTGCGCTCCCGCGTGGAGGCGGCGGTCTGGGCGCTGGAACACCTGACGTAGCGGCAGGACCGGGCGCGGCCGGGCCACCGCTCGCGGGCGGCCCGGCCGGCGCGGTCAGTTGATGCCCTGCGACTGCAGGTATTCCTCGTAGGTACCGCGGTAGTCGACGACCGTGCCGTCGTTGCGGACTTCGATGATGCGGCGCGCCAGACCGCTGACGAACTCGCGGTCGTGCGAGACGAACACCAGCGTGCCCGGGAAGCGGTCGAGCGCGGCCTGCAGCGACTCGATCGACTCCATGTCCATGTGGTTGGTCGGCTCGTCCATCATCAGGACGTTGTGGCGGCCGAGCATCAGCTTGCCCCAGATCATTCGGCCCTTCTCGCCACCGGACAGCACACGCACCGACTTGCCGATGTCGTCGCTGCCGAACAGCAGACGGCCCAGCGTGCCACGCAGCACCTGATCGTCGTCGCCTTCCTGCGCGAACTGGCTGATCCACTCGGTGAGCGTCGTGTCCTTCGGGAAGGCCTCGGTGGTGTCCTGCGGCATGTAACCGACGCTCGCGTTCTCGGCCCACTTCAGGCTGCCCGCGTCGAGCGGCAGGTCGCCAAGCAGCGCGCGCAGCAGCGTGGTCTTGCCCGCCCCGTTCTCGCCGATGATCGCGACCTTCTCGCCGGCCTGCACCGTCAGGTCGAGGCGCTCGAAGATCGGGCGGTCATAGCGCTTGCTCAGCGCCTCGCCGGTGACCGCCAGATTGTGCAGCTTCTTCTCGAACTCGAAGCGGATGAACGGGTGCTGGCGCGAGGACGGCTTGACGTCCTCGATCTTGATCTTGTCGATCTGCTTGCGGCGGCTGGTCGCCTGGCTCGCCTTGGACTTGTTCGCCGAGAAGCGGCGCACGAACTCCTGCAGCTCGGCAATCCGTTCCTTGGCCTTCGCGTTCGCGCTGAGCAGGCGCTCGCGCGCCGCCGTCGACGCTTCCATGTACTCGTCGTAGTTGCCCGGATAGACCTTCAGCGTGCCGTAGTCCATGTCCGCCATGTGCGTGCAGACCTGGTTCAGGAAGTGGCGATCGTGCGAGATGATGATCATCGTCGAGTCGCGCTGGTTCAACACGTTCTCGAGCCAGCGGATCGTGTTGATGTCCAGGTTGTTGGTCGGCTCGTCGAGCAGCAGGACATCGGGGTTCGAGAACAGCGCCTGGGCAAGCAGAACGCGCAGCTTCCAGCCGGGCGCGACCGCGCTCATCGGTCCCTGGTGCTGTTCGATCGGGATGCCGACGCCCAGCAGCAGTTCACCGGCGCGCGCTTCGGCCGTGTAGCCGTCGTATTCGGCAAACTTCGCCTCCAGGTCGGCCGCCCGCATGTAGTCGTCGTCGGTCGCCTCCGGGTTGGCGTAGATCGCGTCGCGTTCGCTCATGGCCTGCCACATCTCGACGTGACCCATCAGCACCACGTCGAGGACGCGCAATTCCTCGTAGGCGAACTGGTCCTGCTTCAGCTTGCCCAGACGCACGTTCGGGTCGAGCATGACGTTGCCGCCGCTCGGTTCGAGGTCGCCGCCGAGGATCTTCATGAAGGTCGACTTGCCGCAACCGTTCGCGCCGATCAGGCCATAGCGATTACCGTCGCCGAACTTTACCGAGATGTTCTCGAAAAGCGGCTTGGGCCCGAACTGCATTGTGATGTTGGCAGTGGACAGCACCTGTGTTTCCTCTTGAGATGAGCGGGACGCCGCACCGGCGACCCGCGTCCTTGTTCCGAAAAATTCGTCAGCGCAACGTCGGGTAGCCCGACAGCGTCAGCGTGAAGGCGCCGCGCGCATCGTGCGCGCCCGCGCGCAGCACCGCGTCGCCGCCGAATGGCAGTGTCAGCAAACTCGGCACATGGCCGAAGTCGAGGCCGGTGACGATCGGGATGCCGCTCACGTCACCGATCTGCCGCAGCGCGGACGCCACGTCGTAGCCGTTGTCATAGGCCGTTTCCCGCCACTGGGTGAAGCGGCCGACCAGCAAGGCCCGCTGCCGCTGCAGCACACCGGCCAGGTGCAACTGGTAGAGCATGCGCTCCAGGCGGAACGGCTGCTCGGCCACATCCTCGACAAACAGGATGCCACCATCGATCTTCGGCATGAACGGCGTGCCGATCGTCGAAACCAGCATGGCCAGGTTGCCGCCCCACAGCGTGCCGCTCACGTCGACATCGGGCTGGCGCGGCTCGGTGCCGGTCACCGTGTAGGTGGGCTGCCCGAGAATGCCCCAGAACTGGCGCATGGCCGATTCGTTCAACGTCTCGGCACCGAAGTCGCCGTGCAGCATCGGGCCGCCGAAGGTCTTGATGCCGGCTTGCGCATACAGCGCGAGTTGCAGCGCCGTCACGTCGCTGTGCCCGACCAGCGCAAACGGCTGGTCGCGCAGACGTTCGCCAAGCGCGCCATAGTCCAGGCCGTGCAGCAGGCGCTGGGCGCCGTAACCGCCGCGCAGCGCCAGCGCGATGTCCGGCAGCGCGCGGCGCGGATCGGCCAGCCGGTTCAGGTCGGCGGCCCGCTCCGCATCGGTGCCGGCGAAGCGTTCGAAACGGCGCTCCGTGGCTGCCACGTTATCGACCCGATGACCGAGCGCGGTCAGCCGCGCGACCGCGCGCGGCGGCGCGTCGGGATCCTGCGCATAGCCCGACGGCGCGAAGATGTAGATATCGCGAGGCTTGGCCTCGCCCGGTGTCAACTGCTCTGGCATGAAAACTCCCCTGCTGTTCCTGCTGTTCCTGCTGTTCCTGCTGTTCCTGCTGTTCCTGCT
>NZ_FNLO01000012.1:62403-205061 GCF_900095735.1 Chitinasiproducens palmae
CCTGCTGTTCCTGCTGTTCCTGCTGTTCCTGCTGTTCCTGCTGTTCCTGCTACTCCTCGGTGCCCGTCTTGACCGGGATGCTCCGCCGATGCGGCAGGCAACGCCGGCGCCGCCCGCCGCGCGGCCCGGCCGAGCGCCCGGCGCTGCGCGAAGAAATCGCGCAACAGCGCGGCCGACGCGCCGGCCAGCACGCCGCCCAGCACCCGCGTCTGGTGATTCAGCAGGGGCTGGGCAAATAGATCGATGACACTGCCTGCCGCGCCCGTCTTCGGATCCGTCGCGCCGAACACGACCCGTGCGCAACGCGCGTGCAGGATGGCGCCGCTGCACATGGCGCATGGTTCGAGCGTCACGTACAACGCGAGACCCGGCATCCGGTAGTTGCCGAGCCGCTGCGCCGCCTCGCGCAAAGCGACCATTTCGGCGTGCGCGGACGGATCGTGACTGCCGATCGGCCGGTTGTGCCCGATGCCGACGATTTCGCCCTGGTAGACGGCTACCGCGCCCACCGGCACCTCACCGGCCTCGCCGGCGCGCCGTGCCGCGTCGAGCGCCTGTCGCATCCACGCGCGGTCCGCTTCGGATTCGACCAGTTCGGCATCGAACGCGTGCGCCACGGCCCCGCGCCCGCCGCGGCGCAGCGGCGATGGTGCCGCGCCCGCCGGCGATACGCCCGCAAGCAGCGATTCGGTATCGGACAGGTTTCGGTTCACGCTGGAAGATTCGGGCACAAGGAGTCACGGCGGGCCGGGCAGCGACGCGCCGCACATGGCGCGGCATGCCGGCAACGGTACCGACGAGGCGCCGGTCTGCGCCAGCCGGACGAGCGGCGGCTCGGGGCATCGGTCGGCCAGGCAAGGCCCGCATTCTACCATCGGCGGCCGGACCGCCGGCCGCCCGGTCCGCTCGCTCAGGCCAGGCCCAGTTCGCGCAGCAGCGACTGCGCCTGCGGCAGCGTGCCCTGCGCGGTCGGCTCGAACGAAAAGGCATGGGCCGAAGCGATCTGCGCGAAATGCTGGTGGCTGCTGCGATCGTAGGCAGGATCGTAATGGCGCGCGATCAGTTCCGCGAACAGCGCTTCCCGTGCATCCTCGTCGACCATGACCTGCCAGCGCGCGACCTGCTCGCGGCTGTGCAGACCGACCAAGCGCTCGAGCTGCGCCTTGAAGTTCGCCGGGTCCGCGAACAGATGCGCATAGTCCTGCAGCAGGAAGGCGATCCGATCCGCCTGACTGGCCTGGACCTGCACACAACGCCCCGCATGCAGCGCGGCGAGCAACGGCGCCGGCAGCGTGATGGCGCCGATGCGCCGGCTTTCGGCCTCGACGAACACGGGCCGCGCCACATCCAGCCCCTGCAGCGCCAGCAGCAGGGCCGAGTCGAACGCCTTCTGCGTCGGCTGCGGCGCATCCGGCATCGCGCCGAGCAGCGAGCCGCGATGCCGGGCGAGCCCTTCCAGGTCGAGCGTCTGCGCGCCGGCCGCATGCAGCGCGTGCAGCAACCGGGTCTTGCCGGTGCCGGTATGGCCGACCAGCGCGATGCAGCGCAGGCGGGTCGGCAACGTCTGAAGCGCGTCGAGCACCGACCGGCGGTAGGTCTTGTAGCCGCCGTCGAGCTGCCGGGCCTGCCAACCGATCAGATTGAACCAGGTGGTCATCGAGCCGGAGCGCTTGCCGCCTCGCCAGCAATAGATCATCGGGCGCCAGTTGCGCGGCCGGTCGGCGAAGGTGGTGTCGAGGTGCCGGGCAATGTTGCGCGCGACCATCGCCGCGCCCACGCGCGTCGCCTCGAACACCGAGACCTGGCGATACAGCGTGCCGACGATGACGCGTTCCTCGTTGCTGAGGACCGGGGCGTTCACGGCGCCGGGGATGTGATCCTCGACGTACTCGAGCGGCGTGCGCACGTCGACGATTTCGTCGAACGCATCACGCGCGTCGAGCGGGACAATCAGGTTTTTCAAGGCGGTCGCCAACGGGGTGCCGGCGCGCACGGGCTGTGCGCGACGAACGACGCGGGAATCAAGCAGGCCGTGCAGCGGCGGGACCCGTCAGCGGCGGCGACCATCTGGGCGCCGGCGGCCCGGCGCAGCGCGCGATTATCGCATGGCGTCCGGGCCGATGCAGCCGCCGCCCCGGCGCCCGGGCGCCGCCGATTGCGGCGGCAAAGGCGGCGCGTCCGTCCCGGCATGCCGACACGCCCGCGCTGCGTGTGCGTCGGGCTCGCATCGCTGACGCGCCGAGTCCATCCGGGATAATCCCGTTTTGGCAAATGCGATAATCGGCAGCGCGAGCGAGATAATCGTGCGATGCACGGCGCGGCGCATGCCGCTGGCCCGTACAGATAATCAGCGAGATAATGCCGCCTTTTGAAACGCGCGTTTGAATGTGGCCCCGGCCTTTAGCGCGCGTGACGATGAGGATTGTCGGGACGACTTTGGTGAGGCGACGTCCCGGTGGCAACGCAGCGCAACCGCCTTCTTGCCGCGATGCCGGCCGCCGTCATTGCGCCTTGGTGGCCGTCTTGCTCGCGAGCCGGTCCGCGACTGAAGCGCGATCTCGGCCATTCCTGGCGCGAGGCCTGCCGTCAGGTGTGGCATCCACGCGACGGAACGCCGGGCGTCCGGATCGAGAATGCCCGCCGCGCAAGCGCAAAACCGGACTGGCAGCCAACCGGCCGAGGCCGGCGCGCGGCGAAGCCAGGCCCGGCGTCGACGCGTTGGCGCGCGGCGCGGGTTGTCGCCGCCCCCCGCGCGGCCAGCAGGATTCGCACGCCGCTGCCTTGACCTAGGTCATGAAAACGCCCGTGATTTCGTGTAATACTTTCAAGGCATAAATCGGTATGGCACTCACTGCACGCCATATCGGGGCGCCGGGCGCGATTGGCTCGCACGCTAATGCGATGGGTTTCCCCACTCCACGCCCAATACAACGCAGACGGAGAAATTGCGTGCTTGATTGGAAACGACCGCTGGTTGCCGGCCTCACCGCGCTCGGCACATTGATTATCTCGGCGAGTGCGAACGCCCAGTCGAGCAATGCCCCGAAACCGCCGCCGGATACGATGGAGGCGCGCGTCATGGCGTGCGCCGCCTGTCACGGCGTGCAAGGCGCCGGCCTCGACAACAACTACTTCCCGCGCCTCGCGGGACGTCCCGCCGGCTATCTCTACGAGCAGCTCCGCGCCTTCCGCGACGGCACGCGCAGCTACGCGCCGATGAATGCGCTGCTGGCGTATCTGAGCGACGACTATCTCCACAAGATGGCCGAGTACTACGCCGCTCAGCAGCCGCCGTTTCCGCCGCACCGCGGCAATCTGCGCACCGATGCGATTCGCGAGCAGGGCCGGCGATTGGTTGCCAACGGCGACGCGGCACGCGGCATTCCGGCGTGCGCGACCTGCCACGGCGCCTCGCTTACCGGACTCGAACCCGGCATTCCCGGGCTGCTCGGTCTGAACGCGTCCTATCTCTCCGGACAGCTCGGCGAATTCCGCGCGCATACGCGCCGCGGCGCACGCCCCGACTGCATGGCCAACGTCGCCGCGAAGCTCAGCGACGCCGATATCACCGCCGTGTCCGCCTATCTCGCCGCGCAGCCGAAGCCGGCCGACGCGGCACCCGCGCGCCAGACGGCCGAACTGCCGCTGGTATGCGGCTCGCAGGCCCGCTAGGAGACGATCGAGGATGTTCATCACAACGAGCCAGACCATGGTCCGTACCGCGCTCAAGAGCGCCCTGGCCCTGCTCATTGGCCTGGGCGCCAGCAGCGCGCACGCGGCGAGCGCCGACGAGATCAAGCGCGGCGAATACCTCGCGCGCGCCGGCGACTGTATTGCCTGCCACACCGATCCCACCGGCCACCGCTTCTCCGGCGGCCGCGCCATGCCGACGCCGTTCGGCACGATCTATACGCCGAACATCACGCCGGATCGCGAAACCGGCATCGGCAACTGGACCGCGGAAGAGTTCTACAACATGATGCGCACCGGCCGCTCGCGCGACGGTACGTATCTGTACCCGGCCATGCCGTTCCCGGCCTATACGAAGGTGACGCGCGCCGACTCGGACGCAATCTTCGCATTCCTGAAGTCGGTGCCGGCGGTCCGGCAACCGAACCGGCCGCATGACCTGCGCTTCCCGTACAACAACCGGAACCTGCTGATCGGCTGGCGCACGCTGTTCTTCCGCGAAGGCGAATACCAGCCCGATCCGAAGCAGTCGGCCGAGTGGAACCGCGGCGCCTACCTGGTGCAGGGGCTGGGCCACTGCGCGTCGTGCCACACCGCGATCAACGCGCTCGGTGGCTCGTCCACCTCCAAGCCGTTCGAGGGCGGCCTGATCCCGATGCAGGACTGGTACGCGCCGTCGCTGACGTCGAACCGCGAAGCGGGCCTCGGCGAATGGAGCCTGAAAGACATCGCCGACCTGCTGCAGACCGGCGTGTCGCAGCGCGGCGCGGTGTACGGCCCGATGTCGGAGGTCGTGCACAACAGCCTGCAGTACATGAGCGACGCGGATACGCGTGCGATGTCCGTGTATCTGAAGTCCCTGCCCGACCGCTCCGGTGGCTCGGCCACGCCGGCCAGCGCGCCGCGCCCGACACTGAACGCCACGGAACAGCGCCGCTACAACGAAGGCCAGAAGATCTACGCAGCGCAGTGCGCGGTCTGCCACGCCAGCGACGGTCGCGGCATGCCGCCGCACTTCCCGCCGCTGGCCAACAACCAGTCGATCCAGATGCAGTCGGCGGTCAATCCGATCCGCATGGTGCTCAACGGCGGCTATCCGCCCGCCACGGCGAAGAATCCGATGCCGTACGGCATGCCGCCGTTCGCACAGATGCTCAACGACGAACAGGTCGCGGCGGTGGTGACCTACGTGCGCCTCGCCTGGGGCAACGTCGGCACCCCCGTCACGCCCGCGCAGGCCAATACGCTGCGCAAAGCTCCGCTGAACTGAGGACAACACGCCACGCTGCCATGAAGCCTGACTCTCTACCAACGGCCGACGATCCGCGCGCGGCCAATGACGACGCCGTGCTCGACATCGTCGAGCGCGGTCCCAAGGGCGCCCTCTGGGTTGCCGGCATCGCGACCGCAATCGTCTTTGCGATCTGGTTCATCTTCTATTTCGCGGCCTACGTGCCGCGCGGCGCGGTGTCCTGAACCATGAGCCGAGAACATCCCTCCTCCACGGCCGCGCACCGGGCCGAAGCGGTCGCCGCGCGCGTCGAGAAACGCTGGGCCTACATTTCCGTCGGCCTGATCCTGCTGCTCATCGCGGTGATGATCTATTCCGGCCTGCACTCGGCGGCGCAGCCGCCATCGCGCGTCGAGACCATCGACCCGGCCACGCTGCACCTGTCCGGCGAGTTCACCGAGAACAATCTGGGTACCACGCTGCAGCCCGACGGCTCGGCCGTGGTGCGCGTGGTCGCCCAGATCTACTCGTTCACGCCGCAGTGCATCCTTGTCCCGGCGCAGACGCCGCTCACCTTCCGCGCCACCAGCTCGGACGTGGTGCACGGCTTCCTCGTCTACGACACCAACATCAACACGATGGTCGAGCCGGGCTTCGTTTCGACCTTCCGCTATCAGTTCGACAAGCCGGGCGACCATCTGATGCCGTGCCACGAATTCTGCGGCACCGGCCACGAAGGCATGTGGGCACGCGTGAAAGTGATCGAAAAATCCGAATATATGAAGCTTGCGGCGGCAGGTCGGGGGAACAGCTGTGTTCAACGTTAAACGACTCGTTCTCGCCCATTTCTGGCTGGCCTTCGTCGCGTTCGCCGTCGCGCTGGTGCTGGGCGAGTGGCAGATGTACGTGCGGAGCCCGCTGCATGCATGGCTGACGCACGCCGAATGGTATTACCGCTCGGTCACCGCGCACGGCTCGGCGATGGCCTACGTGCTGCCGACCCTGGTGGCGATGGGCTTCGGCTACGCGATCACCGAGCTTTCGCTGAAGCGTCCGCTGATCGGCATCAAGTGGGCCTGGGCCAGCTTCTGGCTGGTGGCGGTGGGCGCGGTGATGGCCATGACGCCGGTCGCGATGGGTCTGGCGTCGGTGCTCTACACCTTCTACCCGCCGATGGTCGGCAACCCGTTCTACTACCTCGGCGTTGTGCTGGTGGTGGTCGGCTCGTGGATCTGGGTGGCGCTGACCTCGATCAACCTGCACGCCTGGAAACGCGACAACCCCGGCGTGCCGGTACCGCTTGCGATGTTCGCCAGCACCGCCGGTGCCTATCTGTGGGCCTGGACGGCAGTGGGCGCCGCGCTCGAGATCCTGCTGCAGATCCTGCCGGCGGCCGTCGGCCTGACCGATCGCATCGATGCCGGCCTGTCACGCGTGCTGTTCTCCTGGACTCTGCATGCGATCGTGTACTTCTGGCTGATCCCGGCCTACATCGCGTACTACACGATCGTGCCGCGCGCGATCGGCGGGCGCCTGTACAGCGATTCGATGGCCCGCATCTCCTTCGTGCTGTTCCTGGTGTTCGCGATGCCGATCGGCATCCACCACTTGTTCGCCGATCCGCAGGTGGGCTCGGGCTTCAAGTTCGTGCACGCGATCTTCACCGGCATGGTGTCGGTGCCGACGCTGCTGACCATCTTCACGGTGTGCGCCTCGGTCGAGATCGCCTCGCGCCTGCGCGGCGGCCACGGCGCGTTCGGCTGGCTGAAGGCCCTGCCCTGGCGCAACCCGATGATGCTGGTCATCGCCTTCTCGTTCGTGATGCTCGGCTTCGGCGGCGCCGGCGGCCTGATCAACATGAGCTACCAGCTCGACATGACGGTGCACAACACGCAGTGGATCACCGGCCACTTCCACCTGATCTTCGGCGGCGCGGTGGTGATCATGTACTTCGCGATCGCCTATGACCTGTGGCCGCATCTCACCGGCCGCCTGCTGGCCAGCGCCCGTCTGGTGCGCACCCAGCTGTGGCTGTGGTTCGTCGGGATGATCGTGTTGAGCTTCCCGTGGCACTACACGGGCCTGCTCGGCATGCCGCGCCGGATGTCGTTCTACGACTACAGCGACCCGCTGATCGCGACGGTCGGCCTGCCGGTGATCATGTCGGTGGTCGGCGGTGCGATCCTGGTGATCTCGGGCCTGCTGTTCGTCTACATCCTGGCACGTTCGCACTTCACGCCGCGCCAGGACCCAGGTCCCTACACATTCTCGGTGGCGGTGCATCCGCCGACCCGCGTGCCGGTTGCGTTGAACTCGTTCGCGCTGTGGATCGCGATGATGGTAGGCCTGACGCTCGTCAACTACGGCTTCCCGATCGCGCAGTTGCTGGCCAAGGGTGAATCGGTGCCGGTCGTGCGCATGGGAGATCAGCAATGAAACCCAGCTCCGATAACCGCAAGGAAGAAGCCCTCTTCACGCTGCGCAACAGTTGGCTCCGCAACACGGTCGGCGGCTTGATCGCGATCACCGTGGTCAGCATCGCCATCGCCTTCCTGTGGCTGCCGAGCGCGCAGAGCAACGACGCGATCACCAGCCTCTGGCGGTCGATCTGCGGCGCAGCCGGCGTGCCGTTCAAATGGGGCGCGTCGCACACCATCGCGCCGCCGGTGCGCTCCAGTGACGTGGTCCTGGACGCGAACCTGATCGACAGCCAGGATCCGCGCGCCGTCGGCCGGGGCGCGACGCTGGCCCAGCGCTGCACGATGTGCCACGGTGCCCAAGGCATCAGCAATGCGGACTCGCCGAACCTTGCCGGTCAGTATCCGATGGTCGTGTACAAGCAGTTGCACGACTACCAGAGCGGCAAGCGCGAGAACGTGGTAATGCAGGCGATGGTGCGCGACCTGAGCGAAGCGCAGATTCGCGATCTGGCCGCCTACTATGCGTACCTGCCGAAGCCGCCGGCGCGCTTCCCGACGCCGGGCACCGGCGCCGCCGCACCGCTGATCGTCAGCGCCGGCGCACCGGTGCGCAATATCGCACCGTGCGCTTCCTGCCACGGTCCAATGGGGCGCAGCACCGGCGCACCGTGGATCCAGGGCATGCCCGAGGTCTATCTTCGCGACCAACTGATCGCGTTCCGCAGCGGCGCGCGTCACAACGACGTCAACGAGCAGATGCGTAACGTCGCGCGCCAGATGACGGACGAGGAAATTCAGGCGGCGTCGAAATATTACGCGTCCCTGCCTCAGAACTGAACGGCACGTCCGTTCGCACGACATGCAAGGGCGGCCTGGGGCCGCCCTTTTTCATGTCCGCGTCGCCCGGAGCGCGGACGGCCCGGTTCCGGTCCGCGCCGTCGGCCGAGTCCGCGCAGAGCGGTTAAGATGAAAGTCCGAGGCCGGGCCATCGCGGCTGCCAGGCACCCTCCGCCCCTCACGACTTCATGCAAGCTAACAATTTCTTCGAGTGGCTGGGCAATCTGCTCGGCAGGATGATCCGCTTCGTCGTCAGCCTCGCCGAACGCCTGCTGTCGGGCCTGCGCGGCGCGTTCAGCGACTTCTTCTCCGGCCTGACCGGCGCGGTCGGCATCAGCCCGACGCTGTTCAACGTGGTGTGGCTGGTGCTCGGGCTGCTGCTGCTGTACGCCGCGGTGCGCGCCTTCCTGGCCCGCGCCATCGTCGCCGGCATCGTCTGGCTGGTCCTCGCCGTCTTCGTGCTGAGCGCGCTGATGGGTTGAGCAGGTACGACACCGCAACGCGCGATGTGTGGACCCTGGGCGCTGGGCTGATGGGCTGATGGGCTGATCGGCTCATGGGCGTGGCGGCATCCATGCCATATACGGCACACGCGCAAATGGCACACGCGCAAACCAAAAGGCCCGCGCTGGTGGCGCAGGCCCACCTGCGGCGACGGGCAATCGCTGCCGCCGGGACCGCTCGCTTGAGCGGCCGGCGCGGGTAACGTCAGGCCGCTATGAGGTCAGGGCAATGCGGTTTCAGAGACCGGCGCCGGCTTGCCCAGCGCGCGACGCACGCCGGCCGCGTAGTCCGCGTGAATGCCTTCGAACAGCGCCAACTCCCGCTCCACGATGTCCCGTTCCACGCCGGCCATCGCGTCGGCGATGTTGTCGAACAGGCGCTGGCGTTCCCCTTCGTCGAACAGCTCGAACAACGCGCGCGGATGACTGAAGTAGTCGTCGTCCTGCCGGTGCGAGTAATGCGCAATCGCGCCTTCCATCGACTGCGACGGCTCGCGCGCCGCGGCGTCTTCCTGGAACAAGCCGAAGCGGTTCGGCTCGTAGTTGATCGTCCCGCCGAGGTTGCCATCCGCCCGCATCGCGCCGTCCCGATGGAACGGCGTATGGCGCGGGTTCAGCGGCGCGTTGACCGGAATCTGGTGATGATTGATGCCGAGCCGATAGCGCTGCGTATCGCCATACGAGAACAACCGCCCCTGCAGCAAACGGTCCGGCGAGAAACCAATGCCCGGCACCACGTTCGCCGGCGTGAAGGCCGACTGCTCGACCTCCGCGAAATAATTGTCCGGATTGCGGTTCAGCTCGATCACGCCGACGTCGAGCAACGGATAGGTCTTCTGCGACCACGTCTTGGTGATGTCGAACGGATTTTCGGCGCGTGCCAATGCCTCGCGCTCCGGCATCACCTGGATGCAGAAACGCCAGCGCGGGAAGTTGCCCTTCTCGATCGAATCGAACAGATCCCGCTGCGCGCTTTCCCGATCCTCGCCGATCACCTTCTTCGCTTCCGCGTTCGTGTAGTTCTCGATGCCCTGCATCGACTTGAAGTGGAACTTCACATACACGCGCTCGTCGTCGGCATTGATCATCGAGAAGGTGTGCGAGCCGAAACCGTGCATCTGACGATAGTTTTTCGGAATGCCGCGATCGCTCATCAGGATCGTGATCTGGTGCAACGATTCCGGCGAGCGCGACCAGAAATCCCAGATCGTGTTCGCGTCGCGCATATTGGTACGCGGATCGCGCTTCTGGGTATGGATGAAGTCCGGAAACTTGAGCGGATCGCGAATGAAGAATACCGGTGTGTTGTTGCCGACGATGTCCCAGTTGCCTTCCTCGGTGTAGAACTTGATCGAGAAGCCACGGACGTCGCGCTCGGCATCGGCCGCGCCCCGCTCGCCGGCAACGGTCGAAAAGCGCATGAAAATCTTGGTTTCCTTGCCGATCGTGTCGAACACCTTCGCCTTGCTGAAGCGCGAGATGTCATGCGTGATGCGCAGCGTGCCGAAGGCGCCGGACCCCTTCGCGTGCACGCGGCGTTCCGGAATCACTTCACGGTCGAAGTGCGCCAGCTTTTCGATCAGCCAGAAGTCCTGGAGCGTAACCGGGCCACGCGGACCGGCGGTTTGTACATTCTGATTGTCGCCGACCGGCGCGCCGGCAGCCGTCGTCAAATTGCGGTTCGTCATCTCGGGCTCTCCGTAGTGTCATTGCCGGCCGACCGATCGGTCCGCGGGCAGCATCGTGTGGGAATCGGGCTGGCCGTCCTGCAGGCGCCACGATGAAAGCCACTTTATCGATCACACGTTGAAAGAGCAAAACAATCGTTTTTATGTTTAAGATTGATTTACTCTATCGACCGTGAGCCACGGATGCGTTACTAACGGGGCCCGCATGGGTCGCGCGAAACCATCCGCTCCCGATGCTGGCGCGCCATAGAACGCTAGACCACCATGCGTGCCGAGCCCACGCGCGAGAGGATCTGATCGCAGCCGGAGAAGTCGCTTGCCCGCAGATCGCGGCGCCCTATGGTAGGCTTTCGAGCGGCCGGCACCGCGGCGCTTGGCGTCAACGGCGTCGGGCGGCTTGCCGGCCCCTTCCCTCACCCGCTTTTTCGCCTATGGCCCATACCTGGCAATTCTTCCGCGCCGGCGGCGTCGATCAGGTCGTGATCCGATCCGGCGAAGACATCGCGCATCTGCGTACCCTCGACCAGAAACTCTGGGTCGCGCTCGCGTGTCCGACGCGCGGCATCGAGTTCGATCCGCGCACGCTGGACCTGATCGATCTCGACCACGACGTCCGCATCCGCCCTCCCGAACTGATCGAAGCGTGCGAATGGGCCTGTCACCATTTGCGCGATCCGGACGAACTGGTGCGTGGTGGCGAAACCCTCGAAATCGACGCGATCGACACCAGTCACGACTCGGGACGCGAACTCGCCGACGAGGCGCGTCGCATCGTGGCCCTGCTGGAGCGCGACTCGCCGAACACGATCACGCTCGAAGACGTTCACGACCAGAACAAGCTGCTCGCGGCGATGCGCTTCAACGGCGACGGCATCGTGACGGTGAAGACCGCCGAGGACGAGGCCCTGGCCAAGGTGATCCAGCAGATCATCGATACGCAAGGTCCGATCAACGATCGTAATGGCGAGCCCGGCATCGATCAGGCACGGGCCGACGCGTTCTTCGCGCAAGCGCTGCAGCTGGATGCATGGCGGCGACACGCGCTCGACGAACCGGACGTCTTGCCGCTCGGCGACGCGACGCGCGCCGCCTACGACGCGCTGGCCGCGGTGCGCGACAAAATCGACGATTACTTCGCGCGCGGCCGGGTAGCCGCGTACGACGAACGCGCCGCGCCCGCGCTGAATCCGACGCTGGACGAGTACCGCGCGCTGGCCGCCCACATACTGGATCTCGACGCGCCCGACATCGCCGCGCTGCCGCTCGCGCCGATCGCCAGCGGCCGGGTCGCCGTACTGGCCTTGCCGCTCGAAGGCGATCAACTCAATCCGGCCTGGGCCAATGCAATGCGCATGCTGCGCGAACGCGCGGTGCTGCCATTGATGGGCGATGCCGCGACGTTGACCGAGCACGGTTGGGACATGCTGAAGGCACGCTTCGACGCGCACCGCGCGTGGCTGGCGCAGCGCCCGGCGTCGTCGCTCGACCGTTTGGACATCGACACGATCGCGCCTCTGCTGGCCAGCGGCGCGCAGGACGCGATCAACAGCCTGATTGCCGAGGACAAGGGCGCGGAGCCGGGCAACTCCCGCATCGTCGACCTCGAAAAGCTGCTCCGGCTCAAGCGCGACCTGCTCAAGCTGCTGAACAACTTCGTTTCGTTCAAGGACTTCTACCGCCGCGAAGGCGCGGCATTCCAGGCCGGCACGCTGTACCTGGATGCGCGCAGCTGCGACCTCACGGTGCGCGTCGCCGACGCCGCCAAGCACGCCACGCTGGCCGGCATGGCGAAGGCTTGCCTGGCTTACTGCGAGTGCACCCGCGAAGGCGAAAAGATGACGATCGTCGCCGCATTCACCGCGGGCGACGTCGACTTCCTGTTCGTCGGCCGCAACGGCATCTTCTACGACCGTCAAGGTAAGGACTGGGATGCGACGATCGTCAAGCTGATCGACAATCCGATCAGCGTGTGGCAGGCGTTCATGTCGCCGTACAAGAAGTTCGTGCGCATGATCGAGGAACAGGTCGCGAAACGCGCGGCGGCCAGCGATACCGTGATGCAGGGGCGCCTGAGTACATTGGCCACGGGCCTCGCGAACGCCGACAAGACGCCGGACGCGGGCGCGACGGCAACGCCGGCAGCGACGCCGGCAGTAACGCCGACCCGGGCGAATGGCCGGATCGACGTCGGCACGGTGGCCGCGCTGGGCGTCGCGCTGGGCAGCATCAGCGCGGTCGCGGTCGGCATCTTCGGCAAGTTCATCGAACTGGGCTGGTGGATCCCGGTCGCGCTGATCGGCATCGTGCTGGCGATCTCCGGACCGAGCATGCTGATCGCATGGCTGAAGCTGCGCGAACGCAGCCTTGGGCCGATCCTCGACGCCAGCGGCTGGGCCATCAACGGTCGCATGCGCATCAACGTCAAGCTCGGCGGCTCGCTGTCGCAGACGGCGACGATTCCACCGAATGGCAAGCGGCGCCTGAACGACCCGTTCGCGGATCGCCACACCACTTTCTACACGCTGCTGATCGTGTGCCTGGTGCTGGGCCTGGCGTTCGGGGCATGGCGCATGCACCTGCTCGACAGCGTGCTGCCCGCTGCCCTGCACTTCCCGCTCGCGCTGCACTGGCCGAGCGGGCGCTGAAGCGACGCCAAAGCGCCCCTCGGCCGGCGCGGTCTGCCGGACCAGTTGGCCGGGCGTCCGGTCGCGCGTCCGGCCACGCTCAGTGCCGGCGCGTGATCTGCTGCTGCCAGCCGGCGAGAATCGAGCGCGCCAGCCGATCATAGTCCTCCCCGAAGTGATGACCGCCTTCGAGCGCAACCACCGCGGCACCGCTACGCGCCAGCGCCGGGCAAGCGGTCTCCTCCTCTTCCTTGCCGTAGACGCACTGCACCAGCGCGGGCGGCAGCTTCGCCACCTCGGGCAGCGTCGGCAACGCGTCGTCGCTCGCCGGCAGGCCAAGCCATCCGGTCACGCGAATCTGGAAGTCGGCCGAGCGCGAAAAGCCCAGCAACGATACATAGGAGACCTGGCGGCGCAGATCGTCCGGCAAGCGCGTGTACAGGAAGGGCATCACGTCGGCGCCGAACGAATAGCCGATCAGCGCCACGTCGCGGGTATGCCAGCGTGCGCCGTAGGCGGAGATCACGCGCGCCAGGTCACGGCTCGCCTGCGCCGGCGGTTTGGTCTTCCAGAAGTAGCGCAGCGCATCCCAGCCGATCACCGACACGCCCTGCCGCTGCAGCGACTCCGCGATCGACTTGTCGAGATCGCGCCACCCGCCATCGCCTGAAATCACGATCGCGAGCTTGTCGCTGCCGTGGGCGGCCGGCAACTCGATCAACGGCAGATCCGACAGGTCCTGCGCATTGCCGGACGGCACCACAAGGTGCGTGGCAAGCAGGCCACCCAGCGCGTCCGCGCGGCTCGTACCGGCCGGCAAGTGGCGCGGCGCCGGCAGCGGCTCGGACGGCGCCCAGCCCTCGTCGCGCGCCGCCTTCGGCGCCGCGCCTGCCTTGCCGTCTTTGCCATCCTTGCCACCGACCCGCGCCACGCCGGCGCCGGCGCCGGCGCCGGCTTTTCCGCTTGCCACGCTTGCCACGCTTGCCGCACTCGCGACACTTGCCGCGTGCAGCATGCTCGCCGCCTTGGGCACCCCAGCCGGGCCAGCCGGAGCGGGCGAGGCGGACGCGGTCACCGGCGCGTCGCCATCGATCACCGCCGCTTCATAGAAGCCCGGCAGACCCCGGCCTCGGCTGATCGTCGCGTCCGGCGCGCACGGCTGGAACCGCGGATCGAGCCGTCCCTGCCCGTCGAGAACGGCTGCGCCGCCGAGCGTATTGGCCGGGGCACGCGCCAGCATCCTCGCGGCGAGCGCGCCGCCCTGTCCGGTTCCCGCCACGATCGGCAGGAAATAGCGGCTGGAGCGCGCCTCGCGCTGCAGCTGATGGCTGATGCTCTCGACCTCGCCAAGCAACGAATGGCAGGGCTCCTTCACTTCGGTCAGCCGTCGCGCATAGCGCGCGGTATCGACGCCCACCACCATCGCGCCCGCCCGGCCCAGCGCCTCGGCGGCCTGCTGGTCCGCCGCCCGCCAACCCTGGGCATCGGAGAACAGCACGACGAAACCGCGCATCGGCGCGCTGGGCTGCACCAGCGTGACGTCGCCGAAATCGCCGCCGGCGATCGTTGCCGCCTGCAGTGGCATGGCGCAGGCGAACAGCGCCGCGAGGGGCAGCGCTCGCAGGAACAGCCGGCGCATCTTCATAAGTCTGTCCATCGTCATCGTCGTCTTCGTTGCCACCGTGGTCGGTGCCGCCCCGGTCGTTGTCTTCGTTCCCATCCCGATCGATCTCACGAGCGTCGTCCCCCGGCCAGCAACGACAGATCCGCAAGGGTGAGCAGCACGCTCAGCGAGCCCGAGGCCGCAAGATAGCGCGGCTCCCAACGCGGCTGGAACTTGTTCTTGAACACGCGCAGTCCGCGGAAGTTATAGAACCGGCCGCCCACATGCCATGTCAGGCTGGCCAGCCGGTGCCACGGTGAAGCGAGCGGCCCGGCATGCACGCCGGAGAGCGGCGCCATGCCAAGGCTCAGGTTCGTCAAGCCAGCCTGCTTGAGATGCAGGATCAGCGAGGTGAACAGGTACTCCATCGCATACTGCGAAGCCTCGGGCAGATGGCGCATCACACCGATGGTCGCCTCGACGCCAAGGTCGGTCGTCATATAGGTCACGAACGCGACCGGCTCGCCCGCCTGCCGCACCAGCATCACGGACTGCGCGGCGAGATAGTCGGGCGTGAAGGCCGCGACCGAAAAGCTCTTTTCCCGCGCGGACCTGCTGTCCAGCCAGGCGTCCGAAATGCGACGCAGGACGGGCAGCCAGGCCGGGTCGACCGGCCGTTCGATCACTTCGACACTCAGGCCGTCGCGTTCACCGCGCTTGAGCGCATAGCGCAAGTGCTGACGCTGCGACCCCGTCATTTCGAAGGCGCGCAGATCGACCACCGCTTCCTCGCCCAACTTCATCAGGGTCAGGCCGGCATCCAGGTAGAGCGGCAGCGCATCGGCCCGCACCTGATAGAACGCCGCGCGTCCGCCGTGCGAATGCGCAAGCGCGACGAACTGCTCGATCAGGCCCGCCCACTCGTCGCGCGGACCGACCGGATCGTGCAAGGCGGCCCAGGTGCGGCCGCGCTTCGCGTACATCAGGAAGGTGCGGCGGCTGGCCGAAAAGAGGAAGCTTTTGTCGGCCATCATCGCCAGCACCGCGTCGCTGCGCTCCTGCGTGCGGATCACGCCGGCGGCGTCGACCAGATCCGCTGCCGACGGCCGCACGAAACGCCCGGCGTCGGGACGCAGCAACTGCCGCACCGCCAGCGCCGCGGCCAGCAGGCCGGCGGCCACCGTGGCGCGCAAGGCCCGCGGCGCGCGCTCGTCGAACGCGAATTCCCACCACAGGTCGTTGCGGTAACCGACGTCGCGGAATGCGAAGAAGAAGATCCAGAACGCGACCACCAGCACGATGCCGACCGAGACCAGCCAACCCGCGGTGAAACGCTGGCTGAACAGCGACGACGAACGCTTGAAGTGACGGCGGCTGGCGAGCAGCAGGGTCAGCAGCACGGCCAGGATGGCGGCTTCGACGTAGGCCAGCCCCTTGGCCAGCGCCAGGAACAGGCTGACCAGCGTGAGCACCAGCGCCAGCCACCACGCCGCGTCCAGGCGTTTCAGCAGGCCACGCGCGGCGAACAGCAGCAGCACGCCCATCATGCTGGCCAGCAACTGCGAGCCTTCCAGCACCCACAGCGGCAGCGACACCGTCTCCAGCGTCGAGAGGCGGCCATGGTAGGCCGGTGTCGCGCCCGAGATCACCAGCATGCCGCCGACGCCGAAGGTGATGATCGCCAGCAGTACCGGCACCAGCCAGGTCATTCCATCCGGCTGGCGCGTGGCCAGCCGCATCGTCAGCGCACGGCCCTCGAAGCCGACCAGCAGCAGCAGCGACACCACCAGCGGCACGCCGAAGTAGATCGCCCGATAGGCCAGCAAGGCGGCCACCATCACCGGCGTCGGCACGCTGTGCCCGAGCGCGATCACCATCGCCGCCTCGAACACGCCGAGGCCACCGGGCGTATGGCCGATCAAGCCGAGCAGCATGGCCGCGGCGAACACGGCGAGGAACACCGGGAAGCCGACCTCGGTGTGCGGCAGCATCACCCACAGGGCCAGCGCGGCGCCGGTAACGTCGACCACCGACCACAGCAACTCATCGATCAGCACCCTGAACGACGGCAGGGTGAACTGGAAACGGCGCCAGCGCAGCGTACGCGGCTCGCGGCCGCATGACACGGCGGCGGCCACGCCCAGCAGCAGAATCAGCGCACCGAGCAGCCGGCAGCCGGTGGGCCCGAGATGCAGCGCGGCCGACATCGCATTGGCGCTGCACAGCAGCCCGACACCGGTCATCAACAACAGCGCGAACGCCAGTGCCACGCTGGTGAAGACGGTCAGTCGCGCGACGTCGGCAGTCTCGACGCCCGCGCTGCCGTACACCCGGACGCGCACCGCGCCCCCGGTCAGCGCGCCGAAGCCGGTCGCATTGCCGAGCGCCGAGCCGACCGTGGCGCCGATGCCCAGCGCGACGCGCGGCACGCGCTTGCCGACATAGCGCAAGCCAGCCGCGTCGCGCGCGATCAGCGCGACGTAGCTGAGCGCGGTGGCGCCGAGCGAAGCCAGCCACACCTCGGGCGGCAACGCGCGCAGGCTTCGCACGACCGAGCGATAGTCGATGCTTTGCGACAAACGTTGGAAAAGGAACAGCAGGAATGCGCAGAATGCCAGCGCAAGCAGCGGCGTGGCCAGGCGGCGCACGCGCGGGGGCACGGTTTCCTTCGAAAGGCTCATGGATCTCGATACGTGTCGCGTCACCGCCCGGCCCGGTCGGGCCGGACACGACGCGAACGCTTACAACGCCGCCCCGTTCACACCGGTTGACAGCGACGCCCCGAACATCGCATCGCGGCCCTGCCCGTGGGCCGCGGGCGTTGCGCCAGGCAAGCTTTCGGCTGGATCGAGCGGCCCGCGTGCGCGGGCCAGGCAAACGGGCCAAGTAAGCGGGCCGCCGGCACGGCCGGGCACCCGCATCGGCCTGCGTTACCTGGCACGGCGGCCGCGGGTGCGGCGCTGCGAAGGACGTTCAGGCGGCGGGGGAAGGTCCGCCCAGCGCCTCGGCAAGGGCGGCATAGGCCGCCGGGTCGGTCCGCTCGAACTGCAACGGTGTGGCGGAAATCGCGCCTCGCCCGACCACCGCGGTCTCGCTGTCGTCCGGATTCGGACGTGGACCGCGCGCGAGTTCCAGCCATGCGTACGGCATGCCGCGCGGATCGGTATGCAGGCGCGCGCCGATGTCGTGCAACAGGCCAGGACCTTGCCGCGTCAGCGTGAGCGGCCCTACCGCATCGACCGGAACGGACGGGAAATTGACGTTGATGATCGAGCCGCCGCGCTCGCGCCACGGCGATCGCCAGAGTCGCGCGACAACGTCGGCGCCGTGGCGGCGGGCGACGTCCCAGGGCACCGCGTTGCGGTCGCGGAAGGTCTGGCTCATCGCGATGGCCGGCAAGCCAAGCAGCATGGCGGTCATCGCGGCCCCAACCGTGCCCGAGAACACGGTCTCGATGCCCAGATTGCCGCCCCGATTGACCCCGGACAGCACCAGGTCGGGCAACACGCCGTCCATCAGGTGGCGCACGCCCATCACCACGCTGTCGCCCGGCGTGCCGGACACGCTGAAGCGTCGTTCGCCGTGCCGCGTCATGCGCAGCGGCGCGTGCAGACTCAGCGAGTGGGACGTGCCGCTCTGATCGTGGTCGGGTGCGACGATCCAGACCTCGCGGGCGATCTCGTGGGCGATCTCGGACAGGACGGCCAGCCCGGGGGCATCGATACCGTCGTCGTTGGTGAGCAGCACTCGGTCAAGCAGCGGGGCGCGGTCTGGCACGTCGGTTCCTCGTTGAAGATAGCCGCCCATGGTAGCGCAAGGCGGCAGCCCCAGGGCCGCTCGTTCGGACCGGCGCGACGTGGCGGCGGCCCGGCAGGGCCGGAGCGGCGTGGCGGCGATGCGGCGGCGCAACGGGTGTGCGGCCGGGCTGCGCTCGGCCGCGCAAGCCGCAAGGCTGCTGGTAGGCTGTCGCATATCCGGTCGGTCGACCGGCCTGCCCACCACCGGAAGGATTCCCTTGAAGCCCTGTGCTCGTCCGCTCAATGCACCCGCAGCCGCACCTGCACCCGCACCCGCAGCCGCGCCCGACGGCACCGTGATCGCCTCGCCGGCGTCTCGGTCCGCCGGGGCAAAGACCGCGCGCACCGGCCCTGCTACCCCGCGCATGCTCGGCGCGACGATACGCGCCGCACGAGCGTCGACCGCGCCGCGCCGTGCCCTGCTGCGCAGGTGGCTGGGCGGCCTGGCCCTGTCGCTGGTCGCCGGCAGTGCCGCGGCGGCGCCGGATTATCGGGCGTTCGACGACGGCGCCTTTCTGTCGTTTCTCCCCGCCGCGCGTGCGCGAGGTGCGCACATCCCGAAGCTGCTGATCTCGTTCGGCGGCGAACCGCGGCCGATCGTGATGGATACCGGTTCGACGGGCATCGTGGTGTCGGCCGACCGCATTCCGAACGTCGACGCGTTGGCCGGCGAACCCGGCCGTCAGACCTACAGCAGCTCCGGTCGGGTGATGATCGGACGTTGGGTCGACACGCCGATGCGGATCGACGGCGCGAACGGCGAAAGCGTGCGGACCGGTCCGGTGCGCGTGCTGGCCGTCACCGAGATTGCCTGTCTGCAGCGGGCGCGCGACTGCCGTCCGCAACGGGCGCCGAGGGGCGTCGCGATGATGGGCGTCGGCTTTGGCCGCGAGGCCGACATGCAGCGGCAGGTGACGCCGCACAGCAATCCGTTGCTCAACGTCGTGCCGCGCGCGGGACACACGCTGCGGCGCGGCTACGTCGTCACGCGCTTTGGCGTGCATGTCGGTCTGACGCCCGCGAACACACCCGACTTCCGCTACGTGAAGCTAACGCCCTCGCCGAACATCGCCGGCGAATGGCTGGGCGCGCCGGTATGCATTTCGCTCGACAACCAGGCGCCCGCCTGCGGGCGCTCGCTGGTCGATACCGGTGTGACGGGCATGTTCCTGAACCTGCCGGGCCTCGATGCGCCGGGCGGGCTGCCGCGCGGCACCACGCTGCGGTTCGACTTTCCCGGCGGCGACGCCGCGCAGGCTGCGTCCTACACGATCGTTGCAGGCGAAGCTTCGCCACTGGCACCGGACAAGATCCACCTGGTCCATGCCCAGTCGACCCCGTTCGTGAATACCGGCGTGCACTTCCTGAACGGCTTCGACGTGCTCTTCGATGCCGACGAAGGCTACATCGGCTACCGCGAGGCACGCCGCTGAGCGTTCACCGACGCGCCGGCCGCACCGGATGACGGCTTGCCGGTACGTTTTCCAGCGATACCATGGGATCCGCACCGCCGGCGTTGCGCTGGCCTGCGCCGGCGCCGCGGTATTCATCGAGATAGACGTCAAGATAGGCGTGCGTCATGCGGTCCACGCTCAACCAGTCGAGATTCGCGCGCGCCGCCGCGGCAAGCGCGCGCCGCCGCTCGCCGTCCTCCAGCAAGGTGCCCAAGGCGTGCGCGAGCGACGCGACGTCGCCAGGCGGCACCAGCCAGCCGGCACGGCCATGCTCAAGTACCTCCGGCGTGCCGCCCACATCCGACGCCACGATCGCGCAGCCCGCCTCCCGGGCCTCGGCCAGCACCAGGCCAAACGGTTCCTGCAGTGACGCCAGCGCAAACGTGTCGGTTTGCGCGAGATAGTCGGCGGTGTTGGCGCGGAAGCCGAGAAAGTGCACGCGCCGGCCCAGACCCAGCGATTCCGCCAGCGCCTCTAGCGCGCGTCGCGCCGGGCCGTCGCCAATGACATACAGCTGAGCGTCCGGCAAGCGATCGGCGATGCGGGCGAACGCCCGGATCAACACATCGATACCCTTGCGCGGGTAGGCCCCGGCGATCGTCACGACGTTGGGCCGGAGCAAGGTTGCCGCTTCGAGCCCGGCAACCGCCGCGGCCCGCCGCCGTGTGGAACCTACCACGCCGTTGCATACCGTGCGCAGACGGCTCTTGCGAACCCCGCGCCGGCCCATGGCCTCGGTCACCGCGTGACTGACGCCGACCACGCGATCGGCGAATTTCATCAGGACAGCCGAGCGCTGAAATTCGTTATGTACCGTCGCGACCAGCAAAAAACGTTGCGATAAGCGCGCAAATCGGGCGCTCAATACGGCCGTCATCACATGGGCATGAACGACATCGGGACGCTCGCGCCGAATCAGCTGCAACACCTGCCAGAACATTCGCGGTACCGCATACCAGGGCAGCGGTCGTTGTTTCAGCGTAATGTGTACCACGCCATGTTTTTCGAAATGCGGTACATATTCGCCACCGCCGGTGGCCACCAATACACGATGCCCCTGCTTCGACTGCCCACAGGCAAGGTCGACCATCACATTGACGATGCCGTCGCCTGCCTGCAGGCAGTGATTCGAAAGATGGAGAATCTTCATTGACCGATCCGCGAGCGTTCCTGCGACGGCCGCGCCACGCGCGACGGCCGCACCGAGTCGTGATCGTGCCGACTCGACCGCCTCAGGTCTGCGGCGCAACGCACCGAAGCCCGCTGAAAGGCATGGCGGCCCGTATGCGACTTGCCGATTTTTGACCCGCCATCGCTGGCGACCTCTATCCAAACCGAATAAGTGCCGTTTTTTGTTGGCTGAATCCCGAAATCATGTGGTATGGCAGCCTGCCCAAATCCAGCGGCAGATTTTCCGCATTTCAAACGAATCGCGCGGCGTTTTGGAATTGCCGCCCGTTCGCGCTCGTTGCAAATAAATAGACGCGATTTGCGGGCTTTCGGCCGCCTGTAAAAAAACGTAAAAAAAATCTCTCAATTAATTGATCTAGGCTGCCGCTATGCAATTGGGGACGATGTAATTTATCCGATACCGGTATCGGCGGTGTGGGGAGGCATTTTTGCGGCACTTGTGTGCATCACCGCCTATTCGACGAAGGGCCGAGGCACGAATATGGCTGGCGCCGGGTCGCCATAAGCGACCCGGCGCGACCGGTCGCGACGCCTATAAATGGATGCAGTGCGCTGCGCGGCAGTTCCTTCCCGCAGCCTCGTCCACACCCACTGTGCTCGGGCGGAGCGTTTGCCCGAAGGAAGAAATGAATGGAAGCCGTCTCCACGATGTGTCTGTACCTCAGCCAAGCACCGGATGCCGCGCTGCTGTCGCTGCTTAAGGCCCGTTTCGGCAAGGTCGAGGCAGTCGCATCGGTCGCTGCAGCGGCGAAGGTGCTCAAGACGCAACGCCCCGCGGTCGCCCTGCTCGATCTCGGCAGCGAGGCGTTGGCATCGGAGCAGCGGACCCTGGAAGACTGTCTGTTGCATACGCATGTCGGGTGGGTCGCCCTACTCGACGACGAGCGTCTGCGCGAACCTGCGGTGCGGCGCCTGATCAATCAGTACTGTCTCGACTACCTGATCGCGCCGCGCTCGCACGAGCAGATTCTCGGCTCGCTGACGCAGGCGCAACGGATGGTCGAAATCGCGGCGGACCCGCCGCTGCCGGCCGACGACACGATGGTCGGCAACAGCGACGCGATGCAGCGGCTGTTCCGGACCATTTCGAAGGTCGCCAGCACCAGTGCGCCGGTGTTCATCTCGGGCGAATCGGGTACCGGCAAGGAGCTGACCGCGCTGGCCATCCACCGACGTTCGGCGCGGCGCGACGGCCCGTTCGTCGCGATCAACTGCGGCGCCATCCCGCAATCGCTGATGCAGTCCGAGCTGTTCGGGTATGAGCGCGGGGCGTTCACCGGCGCCAATCAGCGCCGCATCGGCAAGGTGGCGGCCGCACACAAAGGCACGCTGTTCCTCGACGAGATCGGCGACCTGCCGATGGACAGCCAGGCCAGCCTGCTGCGCTTTCTGCAGGAAGGTCAGATCGATCCGCTCGGTTCGGCCGAGCCGGTATCGGTCGACGTGCGCGTGATCTCGGCGACCCACGTCGACACCGACCGCGCGATCGCGGCCAACCGCTTTCGCTCCGACCTATACCACCGCCTGTGCGTGTTGCGCATCGACGAACCGCCACTGCGCGCGCGCGGCGCCGACATCGAACTGCTCGCCAATCACATGCTCGAGCGCTTCCGCAGCGAAAGCTCGCGCAGGCTGCGGGGCTTCTCGTCGGGTGCCATCGAGGCGCTGTACAACTACGACTGGCCCGGCAACGTGCGCGAGTTGATCAACCGCGTGCGCCGTGCGGTGGTGATGGCCGAAGGCCGCGTGATCACCGCCGAGGACCTGGAGTTGACCGGCTGGACCACGGAAAAGCCGCTGACGCTGGCCGAGGCGCGGGAGCAGGCCGAGCAACTGGCCGTGCAGCGCGCGCTGCGCCGCCACCGCAACCGGCTGAACGAAGCCGCGCAGGAGCTGGGCGTCTCGCGCGTCACGTTGTACCGGCTGATGGGTGCGCAGCGGGCGCGTCAGTTGCCGGAAGGCGAGGAAGCGTTCGTCGAGCCGCCGCCCATTGCCGCGAACATCAGCAACAGGTGATAGGCGCCGCGCGCGCTGCAACGCCGACGCCAGCCGTAATGCCTTGAGCGCAGCACCCGCCACGCGTCGGCGACGCGTCCGCTGCGCGCCAGCGCCGACGTGGCCAGCGGCGCCAACTCGATCAGCGCCTGCTCACGCGCCCCCGTCGCGGCGGGCGGCAAGGCAGCGTCGCGCAGCAGTTCGTAGTTGTGCAGCGCCGGCACCGCGCGGCGCGAGATCGCGTCGCCGCTCAAGCGATAGCGCGCCACTTCCTGATCGACGTATGCGACTGCGCGCGCGCGCAGACAAAGGCGCAGACCGAAATCGAAGTCGCAGGCGTCGCCCACCTCCGCCCCGTCCCGATAAGCCACTTCCCGCGCGGTGCGCGTGTCGACCATGAAGCCGTCGTTCGGGAACATGCGCAGCACGCCGGCAACGCTCGGTTCGGCGAGCAGACCCGCACGATCGGCAGTGCGCCGGTAGCGACGGTTCAATGCGGCCGACTCGGCAGGCAACACCACGCCCAGCTCATCCATCAGCCACTGCTTGCCGAACGCCGCCGTCAGCCCGGGCGTGGCATCCCAGCAGGCCGCCAGCGTCTCCACCGCGTGGGGTTCGAGCACGTCGTCGTCGTGCAGCAGGACCAGGCGGTCACCCCTTGCACGCGCGAACAGGCTGTTCACATTCCCGGCCTGTCCGAGCGCCGGGCGATGCCGCGCGTAACGCACGACGCCGCCATGCCGCCGGATGTGACGCGCCACCACCGCCTCGCTGGCGTCGTCCGGCGAATCGTCGCCGATCACGATCTCGATGTCGCGGTATGACTGCGCCGCGCATGAGGCGAGCGCCTCCGCCAGCTTGCCGGGTCGCTTGAAGGTGGGCACGCAAAGCGAAACCAGCCGCTTCGGGGCCGGGGCGGATTGGGGGGTCATCGCGAAGTCCTCGCAGGCGGGCGGCGTTCGGTGGGATGCCGGATCAGGTGGCATCCAGCGTAACGCCGCGCGGCGCGCCGATACGTGCGCTCCCGAACCTACCCGTTGCGAACCGTCGCCTAAGCTTCGAGTCGTTTCGGAATCCGTGCCGTGGCCTTGTGCGAGCGGCCCCGCCTGCGATCGGCCTGCGATGCCAGTCGTGCCACCGTTGTCGAGAGGGCCCCCCGCTTCGATGGACAGAGTCGTCGTCAAACATATCTGGGTCAATCTGGCCGGACTGGTTTTGCCAACCTTCGTATCGCTGGCAACCGTGCCCGCCTACATCCGCCTGCTGGGCGCCGAACGCTATGGCGTGATCAGCCTGGTCTGGGCGCTGATCGGCTATTTCAGCGTGCTCGATTTCGGCATGAGCCTCGCGACCGAGAATCAGATCGCCAAGGCCCGAGGCGATGCGCAGGCCGTCACCGAGATCTTCTGGAGCGCGGTCTGGTTGAACCTTGCGACCGGCATCGCCGGGGGCGCGGTGCTGTACGGCGTGGCCTACGGCTATACCACCCAGGTCCTGCACCTGTCGGCGCAATACGAGCGCGAGGTGCTCGGCGCACTCGGCTGGCTGGCGTTGGCAATTCCGATCGCCAACCTGGCCTGGGTCTTCGCCGGCGCGATCACCGCCGCGGAACGGTTCACCGCGTTCAACGTAAACCAGACGCTCGGAACCTTCCTCTTCCAATTGCTGCCGCTCGGCTGCGCATATCTGATCTCGCCGACGTTGCCCGTGGTCCTCGCCGCGGCGGTCGTCGCGCGCCTCCTGGGCGCGCTGGGCCTGGCATGGGTGACGCTGCGCGCGCTCGGCATCACCGCCGTCGCGCCACCCCGCCGCGCAGTGGCGGGCCGCCTGTTCGGCTTCGGCCGCTGGGCCGCGCTGCTCTCGGGCACCGGCATGATCGTCGACACGCTCGACCGGGTGCTGGTCGGCTCGCTGCTCGGCGCCCGCTTCGTCACCTTCTACACAGTGCCGCAAAATCTGGTCGCCCGGCTCAACCTGCTCCCCGATGCAATGTTGCGCACGCTGTTCCCGCGTCTGTCCGCGCTGCCTCGCACCGACGCGACGACGATGGCGCGCAATGCGCTTGCGTTTCTGAACGGCGCGTTCACGCCCTGCGTGATCTGCGCGCTGTTTCTGCTGGCGCCGTTCCTGACACTCTGGCTCGGTCACGCACTCGCCGCGGAATCGGTGCGCGTCGGCCAGATCCTCCTGGTCGCCGTCTGGCTCAGCGGCCAACAAAGTCTGCTGCGCATCCTGATGCTGGCGCAGAGCAGCGAAGCACGCGCGGCCCTGCTCGGCGTGCTGGTCGCGCCTTGCTACGCGTTGGCGCTCTACTTCGGCATCGCGCATTACGGCATTCTTGGCGCCAGCACCGTGGTGCTCGGGCGCGCGCTCGTCGAGTACCTGCTGCTGCTGCATTTCTCGCGGATCTCGATCAGCGCGGTGATCGGCGCGATGAGTGTGCATGGGGCGCTGATCCTCGCCGCGCTTTACGAGGCAATGCAGCTGCATCCACCCTCCCGCAGCGCGCTGGCCGCCCTGGCCTTCGTCTGCGGCAGCATCGCATGGTCGCTCTGGACCTCGCCGCGCCTGCGCCAGATCGCGCGCCACCCGGTGCTGGCGGCGTTTCCGACCATGCGTCGCGAGCCGCCGCCGGCGGAGTGATCGCCCGCCTGCCTCCGCCTGTCCAACGAGCCGTGCCGAACCATGCCGAATGCCAATCCCCACCTTAACGTGTGTGCCTGTATCACCACGATGAACCGCCCCGACGCCCTGGCAGCCTGCCTCGCGGCGCTGACGCGCTGCGAGCCAGCGCCGGTCGAGATCGTGGTCAGCGACGATTCGAACGATCCGGCCGCGGCGGCGCGCAATCGCGACATCGTCGCGCGCCATCCCGCCGTGCGCTATGTGGTCGGACCGCGCCGCGGCGTCTGCGCGAACCGCAATCACGCGTTCGAGGCGGCATGCAGCCGCGCGCCCTATGTGTCCTTCATCGACGACGACCTGCTGCTGCCGCCGGACTTCTTTGCAACCATCCACGGCTTCTACGCCGCGCTGGATGCGGTGGCACGACAGCGGACGATCTGCACGGGCAGCCGCAACGATATGAGCGACGGACCGGTGCGGCTCAATTTCCGCGGCTACTTCGCGGCCAGCGACGTACCAGGGTCCGCCACGGTCGCCGCGGCCGCTTTCCCGAGCGTGCTGCTGACCCTAGAAAAGTGGGACGAAAACATCTTCTTCGGCAGCGAGGATGCGGAACTGTGCCTGCGTGCGATGGCGCGCGGCTTCTCGATCCGCTATCTGCCAACGCTGCGCTCGACGCACCTGGCCACCGATGCAGGCGTGCTGACGCGCGAGCGCGTCGGCAGCCTGAGCCGCTACGAACTCTGCTGCGAAGCGGCCAGGCTCTACATCGGCGTCAAGCGTTATCGCACGATCGCACCGGACAGGGCCCGTTTGACGGCATTCCTGGCGATCTACTTCGCGCACATGACGTTGTTCCTGGCTCGCCGGCGCGCGTTGACCAGTTTCGGCCAGCTCGTCCGGCTGTCGCGCATGGGCGTGGCGCTGCGCGGACACGCCTGAGCGGCAAGCGGCAAGGGTCGCACAACGGTGGAGCGTGCACGGAACACACGCGCTGGTCACGCGGACCCACTTGTCGTTGTGTACGGACGCGCACGATCAGCACGATCTTACAAGCGTAAGGTTTGGGCTGACCATCATCAGAACTGTGTAGAGACACAGACAGGGGAAATCATGGAAGCCGTGAGCTTTGGCAGTTGTTCAGGCTGGCTGCACGACGCACCCGCGTCCACCGGCGTCGTGCTGTGCGGCGCCTACGGACACGAGGCGCTGTGGACACACCGGCCGTGGCGCAGACTGGCCGAACACCTCGCGGCGTGCGGACTGCCAACGCTACGTTTCGATTACCCTGGCACCGGTGACGCGCTCGGCGACGAGGCGGACGGTGATCGCGTCGAAGCCTGGCTCGACGGCATCGCCGAGGCGGTGCAGTGGCTGCGCGACAGGACCGGCGTCGAACGCGTCGTCCTGTGCGGCGTACGGCTCGGCGCACTGCTGGCCGCGGTTGCCATCAACCGGATCGGCAATCTCGATGCGCTGGTGCTGCTCGCGCCGCCGCTCAGCGGTCGGGAGTTCATCCGCGAGACGCGACTCGTCCATCGACGCTGGCGGAACACCTCGGTGCCGCATCTGCAGTTGCCCGACGATCCCGACGACCACTGCGAGACCCTGGGCTTCCGGCTCTATCGGGACAGTCTGGCCCACCTGCAACGCATCAACCTCGGTCAGGCGCCGGTGCCCACGGTGCCACACATGCTGGTGCTGGATCCCGCGCCACGGCCCGCCTTGCAGGCATGGCTCGCGCGTGTGCAAGGCGGCGGCGCCGAGATCACCGTCGCGGCATTCGACGACTATGTCGGCATGACGAGCGAAACCGGCACCAATCGCATTCCACAGCAGACCTTCGAGGCGATCTCGACATGGCTGTGCGCACGCTTCGACGCCCGCACACCGCGCGATGCGCGTCCGCCGCGCACGGCCGAGGCCATACTGCACGGCGATGGCTTCATCGAGCGGCCGATCGTTTTCGACGACGGACGGCTGTTCGGCATCTACTGCCAACCCGCGCACGCCGACCGGACCCCGGTCGGCCCGACCGCGCAGGCGGTGCTGTTTCCGAACACCGCCGGCAACCACCACATCGGCGACGCACGCATGTGGGTGGTCGCCGCGCGCCGCCTCGCCCGCCAGGGCATCGCCAGCCTGCGCATGGACGTGAGCACGCTCGGCGACAGCCGGGACGCGCGTGAGACGTCGCCGCTGAAATCGCTGCACGACGCCGTCGCATGCGACGACGCCGCGAAGGGCATCGATTGGCTGTTCGCGCAGGGGCATCACCGTCCGGTGGCCGCCGGCGTCTGTTCGGGCGCCTACCTGGCCATGCACGGTGCCGCGCGCAGCAAGCATGCCGCGGGGCTGGTGCTGATCAACCAGCACATCTACGTCTGGTCCGACGCGCGCCATCTGCCCGGCGCCGCGCCGCGGCTCGAACCAACGCGCGTCTATCTCGAATCGCTGCGTCGCCCGGACAAGTGGCTGAACATGCTGCGCGCGCCGACACGTGCCTTGTCGGTGTCGACCCGCCTGCTGCAGCGTTGCGCGACGAACTGGCGCCTGCGCTGCGGACTGCATCTCGGCGAAGCCGAACGCCGCGCGGGTGGGCCCGGCGCCGCGCGCGAGCTGATCCGCGATCTGCATGCGCGCGGCGTCAGCATGTGCATGCTGTACGGCGATTTCGACGCGGGGCTGGAGGAATGCGAAACGCTGTTCGGCAAGCGCTTCCGCTGGCTCACGCGTTTCCCCACCATCCAGGCGATGACCCACCGCGATCTCGACCACGCGCTGTTCCTCTATCCGGCCCGCGAGCGGATGATGCAGGTACTGGAGTCGTATCTCGTTGCCGCCAGCACATCGGATCGAGACCGCCGGCAGCCGGTCGACAACGACGGGACGACCGATACGCTGGCAGCCTACGGCAGTCAGGCGGCGGCCGCCGCCCGCGCTGCGCTGCGCGGCGGCGCTGGCGCCGCTTCGGCCGCCGGCACGCTGCGCGTTTGAAGCCGCGCTGCGGCATGCCTGCGTCCGACGCGTCTCGGGCCCGCGTCCCACTTGCCTCGGACAGACGGCGGCCATGGGGTGACCATATAGCGGCCATGCGGCGGCCATGCGGCGGCCATGCGGCGGAGGTGCGCCCGGACATATTATTGGAGGTACGGCGGGCGGTAGGATGGGCGCGTGACGGGACGTGCGGCGGCGAACCGACACATCGACGCACGTGTTGTCTGATAGCGGGTGAAGACGAAGCGGACGCAATGCGCCGCTTCGCTCGGCTCCTAATCATCCTTGCGATCAGGCAAACATGGAACTCAATGAAATCCGGGCAACGGTACGCCGCGTGGTGTCGGACGCCGCCCTGCTCGAAGTGCCGCTCGACGCGCTCGACGATAACGCCGACCTCTACAGTGCGGGACTGGCCTCGATGACCAGTGTACGCGTGATGGTCGCGCTGGAGGACGAATTCGGCATCGAAATCCCGGATCGGCTGCTGACTCGCAAACTGTTTCGCAATATTGCGTCGCTGACCGACGCCGTCGTCGTCTGCCTTGCGGAGGCCCGCCAATGACGAACGCCAGTCTGGCCGATTCGTTCGCCACCGCCGAGGCGATGCTCGCACATGCGGCCGACACCGACATCCGCACCGCCGCCCGCCGTGCCGCCGCCGTCGCGGCCGAATATGCAGACATCGTCGACGCGGAAGGCCGCTTCCCGACCGAGGCGGTCGCCGCATTGCGCGAACAGCGCCTGCTCGGCGCGGCGATACCGCCAAAACACGGCGGCATGGGGGCGACGCTGGCCGATATCACCGCAACGTGCCGCTTGCTTGGCGAAGCGTGCGCTTCGACCGCTATGATCTATGCAATGCATCAGTCGCAGCTGTGGTGCCTGCTCGAGCATGCGCCGCACGACCTGTGGCACGCGGCGCTGCTGCAGCGCCTGGCCACCGCTCAGGGACTGGTCGCCTCCGCCACCTCCGAGGAAACCATCGGCGGCAATCTGCGCCACAGCAAGTGCGCGATCGTCTCGGACGGACAAGGCGGCTTCACGCTCACGAAACGGGTGCCGACGCTGTCCTACGGCGCGCACGCCGACGCCATCCTGATCAGCGGCCGACGCGCGCCGGATGCGCTGCCAGGCGACCAGGTGCTGGTCACCGTGCTGCGCGAGGACTGCCGATTGGAAGCCATCGGCAGTTGGAACACACTCGGCATGCGCGGTACCTGCAGCAGCGGCTTTGCGGTGCAGGCGAGCGGCGGAATCGTGCAGATTCTTCCCACCGAATTCGCCGACATCGCGCACGAGACCATGCTGCCCGTCTCGCATCTGCTGTGGAGCGCGGTGTGGCTCGGCATCGCCACCGACGCGGTGCACCGCGGACAGCGCTACCTGCGTGCCGACGCGCGCCAGCGTAACGGTGCGACGCCATTCGGCGCCGCGCGTCTGGCGGACGCGATCGGTCTGCTGCGCATGCTGGACTCTCGCATTGAGACCTTGCTCGACGGACGCACCCACGGCACCTCAACCGACACTCCAACCGACACCTCAAGCAGCGCGTCCGTCATCGGCCGCGCCGCCCGCGGCCGCCGCGGCAGCGCGAGCGGCTACGAAGGCACGCTGGCGATGAACGACCTGAAGGTGCGGGCCTCGCTCATGGCCCTCGACGTGGTCGGCCATGTGCTGCGGCTGTGCGGCATGGCCGCCTATCGCAACGACACGCCATACAGCGTCGGCCGGCACCTGCGCGACCTGCACGCGGCACCGTTGATGATCAACAACGATCGCATCTCCGCCTCGATGGCGACGCTCGCGCTCGCGCACCGCGCCGTCTGACACGTGGCCATGCACGCGAACGGCCGCAAGCCGTTCATGCCCGCGTCATGCCCCCGCTCGCAGTCACACACAGGCTGCGCTTGCCCCATGCGCCGCCGCGGCCGCCTGCACGGCGACGCCGCGCGGCTCGGCGGCACCGCCAGTCGACCACCAATGGATGAACCCTATGGAACACCCTTCCGACGACGCTTCACGAGGCGCCGTCGGCACGTCGAGCGCCATTGGCCCGGCCGAGCCGGCCGAACCCGCCGCGCCGCCGCCCGCCCACCGCCCGCACCGGTTGCACATCGATAACCGCATCTGGACCGGCAGTCAGCGCCGCGCGGCACTTTGGATCGAAATTCTGCACGGCTGGGGGTTAGAGCCGCTTGCGATGCTGGGCTGCGCGGTGGCTCAGGATTTCGCGGGCGACCAGTTCGGCCTGTTGAATCCGCCCCGCGAAGACCTGGAGACGCTGTTCGGCGTGACCACGTTCACGCTTGGGCTCTACGGCGATGTTCGCGAGCTGGTCGAACGGCAGACCGTCCAGGGCAATGTCGTGCTGCTGGCCCTCGACGGCTACTACCTGAGCGATGCGCCCGCGCTGTACCGCGTTGCGCACGGCAGCGTCACCGTGGGCATAGACAGCCTTGATCGAAGCCGCGGGATCGCCTCCTATTACCGCCGGGGCGTGCGCTATGAGCTACGCGGCAGCGATTACGAAGGCGCCTTCGGCGCGGCGGAGCAGGAAGGCTTCGATGAAGCGCTGCTGCGGGAAGCCGAGTGCGTGAGCCGGGTCGCCCCCCCTACCGCCGCGCAAGCGCTGCCGGGACAGGCCGCCGCGCTGCTCAGCCGTCATCTGGCGCGGCGGCCTGTGCGGTCCCCCATCGAAGCGTTTGGCGCCGTCTTTGACGCCGCGCTCGACCGTCGACTGATCGAGGACATCGGATACCGTCATGCGTTCGTCTATGCAACGCTGCATCAACTCGGCGGCAACTTCGAACTGCTCGGCGCGCTGCTCGAATGGATGGCTCGGCACCAATTGAAGCCGCCGCGCGAAGCGCTGCTTGCATGTCGCACCCTGGCTTCGGAAGCGCTCGTTTTCGAGATGCGGCTGCTGCGCGCCAACAGCCGCGGCCGCGCCGACCGGTGCCTGGACGTACTCGGCAAGCTGCAACGCGCCTACGCGCGCCTGATCGAGGCCCTACTCGCGCGTTTCGGCACAGCCTGATGAACGTTTGTTGTTCACGTGTGAAACGTTTTGTTGACAGGGTTTTCCCTTGCTTGCTGTGCGAAAGCGCCGCAACGGACGAAAAACCGATGGCACGCACGTTCCGAGAAAGCCCCAATCGCGTGGGAGCGACCCTGCCGCGCGCGCCACAACACATGCTGCGCCTGACTGCAGGGCGCTTGGCGGGGCAACATCGCAGCGCAACAAAAACGAAACGTTTTTTTGTATCGGCGGCGAACTGCGCCGAGAGCGCCGCCGGCCGCGTCCCGAAACCCCTTATCGCGCCTGGGGAAACCGGTCAGTGGCATGGAAGCCGCTATATGGCGAGCCCGCAAGCGTCGCAATGACGCCCATCCCTTCTCCATCCCGAACAAAAAGGAACGATCGTCATGCCAATTGACTCCGCGACAGTGCCAGGCCTCCAGCACACAAGCCATGTCCAGCGCGATCGCCGATACATGCCTATCGACGATCTCGACCGACACCTGTTGCTGCGGGCCTGCCCGGAGTCCGGCATGGCGGCGTTGGCCGCGCGCATGGAGCGCGTGCAACTGAGCGCGGGTCAGTTGCTCTACGACAGCGGCGAGCGCATCACGCACGTCTACTTCCCGATCACGGCAGTCGTGTCGTTCATGGTGCTGATGGAGAACGGCGCGACGATGGAAATCGCCTCCACCGGCTCGGAAGGCGTGGTGGGACTTCCCGCGACGATGGGCTGCGATACGATGCCAAGCCGCGCGGAAGTCCGCTGCGGCGGCCTCGCGCTGCGGATCAGAACCTTCGACCTGAAACGCGAACTCGAACAGATTCCGCTGCTGAAGAAGGCGTTCCTGCTCTACGCTCAGATGCTGCTGACGCAGATTTCGCAGCTGAGCGCCTGCAACCGGCATCATTCGGTCAGCCAGCAGCTATGCCGCTGGTTGTTGCTCGCGCTGGGACGGAGCGGTTCGAGCCATATCGCAATCACCCAACAGGCGGTCGCGAACATGTTGGGCGTGCGGCGCGAAGGCGTCACCGAGGCCAGTGGCAAGCTGCAGCAGGCGGGCATCATCAACCACGTGCGCGGCCGCGTCACCGTGCTGGACCGCGCAAGGCTGGCCGCCGCCGCATGTGAATGCCACGGCATCATGCAGCACAGTCTCGACGAACTGCGCACGCGCCTGGCTGAACTCGGCGAGGACGAACCCGCGGGCTTCGCCTCGTCGGCGCTGTTGCGCGGCGGGGGAAGCTACACGGCATCGGGCGGATTGCATCCGACGACCCGCCTCGGGGCGAATGGTCTCGGCCCTCACCTGCGGGGCGAGTCATGAAGGTATCCGTCATCGTTCCGACTCACCGCCGCGTGACCGACCTGCTCCGCTGCCTCGACGCGCTCGCGGCACAACGACGTATCGCCGATGAAACGATCGTGGTGACCCGCATCGACGATCGACTCACCCACGAACGTCTCGCGCAGTGGCAGCACCAGCACGCGCTGCCCGGCCTGCGCATCGTCACCATCGCGGAGCCGGGTGTCGTGGCCGCCTACAACCTCGGTCTCGACACGGCGAGCGGCGACATCGTATGTTTCACCGACGACGATGCAGCGCCCCATCGAACATGGCTGGAGCGCATCGCCTTTGCGTTCGCCGTCGACTCGCGCATCGGCGGGCTCGGCGGACGGGACATAATCTACCGTGACGGCCAGCCGGTCACGGGAGCGCACCGGCGCGTCGGCATGATCAGCTGGTACGGTCGGATGTCCGGCAACCACCACCTCGGCGTCGGTCGCGCGCGTCGCGTGGCAGTCCTAAAGGGCGTGAACATGTGTTGGCGCCGCGCCGCGATCGCGGGACTGCGCTTCGACGCAAGACTGCGTGGCTCGGGCGCTCAGGTGCACTGCGAGCTTGCCTTCAGCCTGGCGGTCGCCCGCCGTGGCTGGTGGCTCGTCTACGACCCGGAGCTTGTCGTCGATCACTATCACGCGCCACGTCTGGACGAGGATCAACGTCACCGCTTCAACGCGTTGGCGTTCTTCAATGCCTGCCACAACATGCGATTGATCATGTACGAGGCGATGCCCGCCTGGCGACGCGCCTGCTATCTCGTTTATGCGCTTGGCGTCGGCGGCCGCGACGATCCGGGGTTGGTTCGCGCACTGAAGCTTGCCGTCGATGGCGACGGTTGGACGAGAGCGATGCACAAGCTCGCCCTGGCCGGTCGCGCGGCAATCGCCGCGCGACGCACGGCGCGTGCCGCCATGCATTGAACGTCGCAGCTTCAGGCGGCCCCCGACCGAGGCCGCGCGTCGCAACATCGGTGATCTCCACGCGCCTTGAGCCGGTGCGGCGGCATCGCATTGCCCCGCGTCGCACATACATTCGAGCCTACATCCGAGCCACATGAACCTCATCACGCGCTGCAAGCCGATCTCGATCGCGCTCGCGTTGTCCATTCTCGCCGGCTGCGCAAGCGCGCCTGGCCCCTACCTCAACAAGGATCGTCTCGCCGACGACATGGATCGCCAGGCCAGCGACCGGGTCTATCCGGTGCATCTGATCACGCCGGACGTGGTACGCACGCAGAACGCCGCCCTGGCCGCTGATGCCGCTCGCATCGACGGCCTGCCCGGGACCGGCGCGCCGTCCATCGCCGCGGCGGACTATCGTGTGCAGCCGCCCGATGTGCTGAGCGTCACCGTGTACGGTCATCCGGAACTGGCGGCGCCCACCGTGCCGACGTTGCCCGCCGTCGACGGCAGCACACCGCCGGCCGTGCTCGCGGCGGAGGCCGGCCCTGTCTCGCAAGGACTGCGCGTCGGCTCGGACGGATGCATCTTCTTTCCGACCCTGGGCCGCGTCCCGGTGGCCGGCAAGACGGTCGAGCAGATCGCCGCGCAACTGACGCAGGCGCTGGCCAGGAATCGCAGGCAGCCGCAGGTCGACGTGACGGTGGTCCGCTATCTGAGCCAACAGGTGCAGATCGCCGGCGAACTCAAGGCGCCCGGCACATTTGCAATCACCGACGCGCCGTTGACGCTGGTCAATGCGATCGCTCGCGCCGGCGGCGCGCTGCCCAACGCCGACCTGCATCGCGTGCGGCTGACCCGTGACGGGCGCACCACCGTGCTCGACGCGGATGCGGTCTACGACCGGGGCGATGTTGCACAGAACATCGTGCTGCGCGGCGGCGACATCCTCAACGTGCCGGACCGTGGCGATAGCCGCGTGTTCGTGATCGGCGAGGCGATGAAACCGTCGGCGCTGCCGATGAGCAAGTGGCGCATGACGCTCGCGGATGCGTTGACCAGCGTCGGCAGCATCGATGCCAAGTACGCCGATCCGCGGCAGATCTACGTAGTGCGCGGCACCGCCGCAACGCCGACCGAGCCGTCGGTGTACCGGCTCGACATGACGCAGGTCGATTCGATTCTGCTCGCGACGCAGTTTCCGCTGCAGGCGCTCGACGTGGTCTACATCGGGACCGCGTCGTCGGCGCGCTTCAACCGGGTTCTCGAACAGGTCCTGCCGACCCTGCAGGCATTGTTCTACACGGTGCAGCTGACCCGATGAGCCGCCGCAGCCAGAACCCGCGCGGGCATGCCGCGCCTCGCCAACCATTCGCATCCGCCCATACCCTTCTTGCCGGACGACCCACGTGAACACCACCTCCTATGCCGCCGGCCTGGTGCCGGCGCGTGCCGACGAAGACGCCCCGATCCTCGGTGAGCTGCTGAAGACCGCGCGCGATCACCTCGTATGGATCGCATGCGTGACCGGCGCGTGCGTCGCCCTTGCCACCGCGTACGCGTTCATCGCACGGCCCAGCTACGAGTCGAACGCCCTGCTTCGCGTCCAGCAGGCCAGTCCGGCACCGGGCGCGCTGCCGGACGTGGCCGAGACACTGCTGGGACGCACATCGCTGTCGGAAGCGGAAATGCAGTTGATGCGCAGCCGCTCCGTCCTGGCCCCCGTCGTTGCGCAGTATGGGCTCGATCGCCATGCCGATCCGAAGCGACTGCCGCTGCTCGGCGCGCTCGCCGCCGCGCTGGCGACACCCGGCAAGCTCGCGCCGGCCTGGCTGGGTCTGGACGGTTACGGGTGGGGCGGCGAGCAGATCAACGTCGCCCAACTCGACGTGCCAGTTGCGCTGGAAGACCGCAAGTTCACACTGATCGCGGACTCGAATCGGCGTTTCCGGGTGGAGCTGCCCGACGGCTCGCCGTTGCTGAGCGGCGCGGTCGGACAGACCGTGTCCGCAGGCGGCGTCACGCTGCGCATCGATCAGCTGGTGGCCCGCCCAGGCACGCGCTTCACGCTGTCCCGCACCAATCCCTTGCTTGCCGTCTCGGAGCTGGCCAATGCGCTGCAGATCACGGAGCTCGGTAAAGACACCGGCGTGGTGCGGATCGGCTATCAGGATGTGGATCCGGTGTTCGCCGCCCAGCTGACCAATTCGGTTGCGGCTTCGGCGATCGAGCAGAACGTCGCGCGTCACCGCAACCAGGCCAACGCGATGCTCGATTTCCTGACGCGCGAACTGCCCCGGCTGCGCACCCGCGTGCAGGAGGCCGATCGCGCGCTGAGCGATTTCCGCAGTGCGTCCGGTACGATCGAATCGACGCAGGAGGCGCAGATCTATCTGCAGGGCAGCATCGAACTGCAGAAACAGATGTCCAATCTGGCGCTGCAGCGCACCCAGCTGCTGCAGCGTTTCGAACCCACCAGCCCCGAGGTGCATGCGGTCGACGCCCAGCTGGGCCAGTTGGCCGCGTCCAAGCGCAGCTTCGACGCCCGCTTCGATCGCCTGCCGGCAGCCGAGCGGCGCTCGGCCGATCTGGTGCGCGACGCCAAGGTGGCGCAGGAGATCTATCTGGCGCTGGTCAACCGCATGCAGGCCCTGTCGGTGGAGCGCGGCGGTACGGTCGGCGACATCAGCATGATCGATCCGGCCTGGCGCGCGTCGGTACCGGTCAAGCCGAAGCGGGCATTGATCATCGCGGCCTCGCTGCTGTTCGGCCTGGTGATCAGCGCGCTGTCGCTGCTGGCGCGGCGCAAGCTGTTGGCGCGCGTCGAGGACGCAAAGCAGTTGGAGCGTCGTCTCGACCTGCCGATGTTCGGTAATCTCTGCTTCAGCGAAGCGCAGTCGTTGACGCACCGGCCAGCGCGCCTCGACGGTTCGGCGCCGCGCGGCACGCGGCACGCGCTGCTGCGCCTCGGAGCGCCCCGCCCCGCCGCCGGCTCGCTGTTGGCCACCCGCTACCCGAACGACCGCGCCATCGAAACGATGCGCAATCTGCGCGCCGAACTGCAGTTCACGCTGCGTGCCAGTGGCGGCAACGTCGTGATGCTGACCAGCCCCGGGCCGGGCACCGGCAAGAGCTTCGTCGCCTCCAATCTTGCCGCGCTGCTGGCGGAAGCGGGTCAGCGCGTACTGTTGATCGACGCCGATCTGCGGCGCGGACACCTTGCACGAACGCTCGGCGTGACCGCGTCGACCGCGCCCGACGACGAGCCAGAAGGTCTGCGCGAAGTGCTGGCCGGCACGCTTGCGCCCGCCGAAGCGGCCCGGGCGACCGGCGTGCCGGGGCTGTTCCTGCTGCCGGCGGGCAAGCTGCCGGACGATGCTTCGGCATTGCTGGCCGGGCCGCGCCTAGAACAACTGCTTGGCCGCTGCAGCGAACGCTTCGACACGGTGATCGTCGACGCGCCGCCGGCACTCGCGATCAGCGACGCAGCCCTGATCAGCCGCTGCGCGGTGCTGACCGTGCTGGTGTTGCGCGCCGGCGCGCACCGCGAGGGCGACATCGCCGATACCCTGGACAAGATCGAACGCGCGGGTGGACGCATCCTGGGTGGCGTCTTCAATGCGGTGCCGGAACGCCGGCGTGATCGGGAAGCCTACGCGCACGCCAGCCGTCCCGCGCAGGCCGCCGCATGAGCGCGCGCGACGCTGCCGCGCGCTTGCGGCGGGGCCTGCCGGCCGTGCTCCGCCCGCCGCGCCGAGCTGGTGCGCGGCGCTCGGAACACGCGTCGCGCGTGCGTCCGGCACCACGCCTGCGGCAGCCCTGCGCGATGCCGGTGCGCGCCCCGCTCGGCACCGACGCCCTGCTGCGCGATGCGCTGCGGGAAGCACGCCGCGATGCCGCGCCGCGCGCCGCTTCGACGTCGCGCCATGGCGGCTTGCTGCTGCCGCTGCTGTTCTTCGCGGTGACGGCACTGCTGATCGTCGCAGGTCAGGGACGCGCATTGGAAGTCGGCTACCCATTGCTGGCGGTGGTCGTCGGCATTGCGCTGTACCGGCGTCATCCCGTGCATTACGTCGGCTTCGTCTGCTGGCTGTTGTTCCTGTCGCCCGAGGTGCGGCGCTTCGCCGACTACTACAACGGTGCGTTCAATCCGACCAGTCCGATCCAGGTCGCGCCGCTTGCGGTGGCGCTGCTGTCCGCATGGTCGCTGCTGCGCCATCATCGCGTGCTCGGCAGCCGCGCCGGCCTGCCATTTCTGCTGGTGCTGGTCGGTGTGTTCTACGCTTATCCGATCGGCGCGATTCGCAATTCCCCATTGGCGGCCACCTACTCGCTGGCGCTCTGGGCGTTTCCCGCGTTGATCGGCTTCCACGTGCTGACGACTTGGCACAACTGTGCGGACTACGAGCGCGTTCTTGCCCGCTCCTTCGGCTGGGGACTGCTCGTCATGGGCGGCTACGGCATGATCCAGTTCGCGCTGCTGCCGCCGTGGGATGCGTTCTGGTTGCGTGGCACCAAGCTGGTCACCGAAGGACTGCCGCTGCCGTTCCAGATCCGTGTCAGCAGCACGATGAATTCGTCCGCGCCGCTCGCCGAGACGCTGATGGCGGGCCTGCTCCTCCTCGTCGCGCGGCCTGGACGCACCGGCTGGCTGGCGGGCGTGCTGGCATTCCTGTCGCTCCTGCTGAGTGCCGTTCGCGCCGCCTGGGGCGGCTGGCTGGTGGGCATGCTGTTTCTCACCATCAGCCTGAGCGCCCGGATGCGTTGGCGCGTGCTGGCCGCGGCGCTCGTCTTGAGCGCGGTGGCCATCCCCCTGGCGTCCACGGACGAAGCCTCGGCCATCATCGCATCACGCTTCCAGACGATCGGCGAGTTGGGCAGCGACACGAGCTTCAACGAGCGCGCGAACTTCTACGGCGCCTTTCTCGCCACCGCGTTTTCCGAGATCGGCGGCGCGGGCCTGGGCGTGGCCGGCGACACCACGCGGCTGAACGACCAAACCGGCGCCGCGCAGATGGCAAGCTTCGACAGCGGCCTGATGGAAATACCCTACACCCTGGGCTGGTCGGGTGCGCTGCTGTACTTCGTCGGCAGCGGCACGCTGCTGCTGCGCGCGATCGCGGCGGCGCGCCGCCGCAAGCATGACCGCTTCGCCGGGGCATGGGCCGCGGTCGCCGTGTCGCTGGCGAGCATCCTTGTCTTCACCAACACGCTCGTCGCCGGCGTCGGCATGCTGTTCTTCCTGGGTACGGTCATGCCGTTGATCGCGGCGCGCACCGCGCCGCGCTGATGCCGTGATTCGTCCGGCGATCTCGTCCCCGTCATCTCGTCCTGTCATCTCGTCCTGTCATCTTGTCCTTGTTTCAGGCTCGTTCGTTCGCCTCTCTCGTTACTTGACATGCTCGCACCGTCCGGCTCGCTACCCATCGACATGCCATCGTCGCCCGACCAAAGCGGACGACGCCTCAGGGCGCCTGACCGACCCTCGCCGCGCGCGTCCGGAGGACGGCATGCCGCGGGCTCGTGTGCCGCTGCGCGCGCGGACTACCACGATGGCGACGAAAGCCCTGGCAGACCGTCTCCAGACGTGTCGGCGTTGCCGATCATCGACTCGGTACAGATCGGCATGCATTGGTTTGCGGAACAACCGGGCGGACTGGAACGCATGTACCTGGCCCTCAGCGACGGGTTGCCGGGCGCCGGCGTGCGCGTGCGCGGCTTGCTCGCTGGCGGCGAGCGCGCCGCGTTGGACACGCATGGCGCCATCCGCGCGTTCGCGCGTGCCGATGCACCGCTCCTCACGCGCCTGTGGGGGGCGCGACAAGCGCTCAAGGCGATGATCGCCGCGCGCCGCCCGGACATCGTCGCGTCTCACTTTCCGTTGTACGGGCTGCCCACGCGTGGCGTCGCCACCGACTCCGCGCGCGTCACGCACTTCCATGGCCCATGGGCCGATGAGGCGCGTGCCGAAGGAGGACAGTGCACTGTCAACCGGCTCAAGCATGCCCTCGAAACCTTCGCCTACGGTCGGCAGCAACGGTATATCGTGCTGTCCCGCGCGTTCGCCGACGTGCTGGCCCGGCGCTACCGCGTCCCGCCGGAGCGAATCCGCGTGGTGCCTGGCTGCGTCGATGTCTCGACGTTCGCGGTACCGGCAAGCCGCGCACAGGCACGCGCCCGTCTCGCCCTGCCGACCGATCGGCCGATCCTTGTCACCGTGCGCCGCCTGACGCGGCGCATGGGCCTCGAAAACCTGATCGACGCGATGCCGGCGCTGCTGAGCGCCGTGCCGGATGCCCTGCTCGTGGTGGTTGGCCGCGGACCGCTTGCCGAGGCGCTGGCGGCGCGCATCGCCGAACGTGGGCTGGAACGTCACGTTCACTTGTTGGGTCGGGTCGGAGACGGCATGCTGCCGCTCGTCTATCGCGCCGCTGACCTCAGCATCGTGCCATCGCTGTCACTCGAGGGATTCGGACTGACCACCGTCGAGTCGCTCGCGGCAGGCACCCCCGTCATGGTGACGCCGGTTGGCGGCCTTCCCGAAGCGGTCTGCGGTCTGGACCGAAACCTGGTGCTGGCGGGGACCAGCCCCGCAGCACTCGCCGACGGCCTGCGCGGCGCATTGCGTGGTGGCACCGCGCTGCCGAGCGAGGCGCGATGTCGTCGTTACGCACGCGAGAATTTCGACATGCCACTGATGGCGCGACGCGTCGCCGCCGTGTACCGCGAAGCCCTGCGGGGATAGATCATGCACACGCTCGTTCGCCGACTGCTTGCCATTGCCGCCACCGCACTCGCCGGCATGCTTGCGCAGATGCTTGCGCTGTACGCCGGCGGCGGTGCGCCGCATCCGATCAATTCCAGCCAGGCGGCGGTGCTCGTCGCGGTCTGCATGCTGCTGGCACTGCCCCGCCACACCCCGGCGTCACATACAACCCGATCGCGCCGCTGCCCGCTGGTACTGTGGCTCTGCTGCGCCGTCACCCTGCCCGCGTTGCTGTCACCGGGCGCGGTGCCGTTCGCATGGCTGCTCACCTGGGCGGCGCTGTGCGCGGTGTTCGCGTTGGCAGGCCAACGCCTGTCGGCGCTCGCGCGCATCAATGCGCCGCCGCGCGCCCGCACGCGCGCCGCGACGCGGGTGCCTGCATTCGACGCCACACACGCGGACGCCTTGCGCCGTCGCGTCGCCCACCGCGCTCGGAAGCGTCGCAACGTCGCGTTGATCGGGCGGCCCGATGCCTGCCTTGAAGTGATCGCCCGCATGCGCCGTCGACCCGGCCGGCGCGAGCACCTGCTGTGCTGGCTCGACCTGAACGAACGCGGCGACGCCGGCAACGCCGCCGCGGGGCGCCTGCCACTGCCACCGTGCGCGGATCTGGAACGCCTCGTGGACATGGCCGAACACCGCCTGATCGACACGATATGGGTCGCGGTTCCGATCACCGACACCAGCACCCTGCAGCAGATCGCCGAACGTTTCCGACACGAGCTGATCGACATTCGCCTCCTGCCGCCACTGCACGACACCGCGCTCGCCGATCCGCGCTTCGGCGCCGCCTGGGCAATGCCTGCGATCGATCTGTTCGATATCGTCGCACCGAAGCACGGCCTGCTGCTCAAACGCAGCTTCGACTTCATCTTCGCCCTTGCCGCGCTGGCCGCGCTCTGGCCCTTGTTTGTCGTGCTCGCCGTTCTGATCAAGCTGAGTTCGCCCGGCCCGGTTTTCTTCCGGCAATGGCGCCGAGGGCGTGATGGTCGGCCGTTCCGGATCTACAAGTTCCGCTCGATGCGGCTGCATGCGAGCGCGCCGGGGGAACTGCGACAGGCGCAGCACCGCGACCCCCGCGTGACGCGGATCGGTGCATTGATGCGCCGCTCGAGCCTCGATGAGCTGCCCCAGTTCATCAACGTGCTGCGCGGTGAGATGTCCGTGGTGGGGCCGCGCCCGCATGCGTTGGAACACGACGCGCAGTACAAACGGCAGGTCGACCGCTACATGGATCGCTATCGACTCGCGCCCGGCATCACCGGCTGGGCGCAGATCAACGGCTGGCGAGGCGAAACCGATCGTCTCGAAAAGATGCAGGCGCGCGTCGAGCACGACCTCTTCTACCTGGAGCATCGCAGCTTCGCGCTGGATGTGCGCATCGTGCTCGCCACCGCGCTGCGCGGCCTGCACAGCCCGCACGCCTACTGACGGCGGCAGCGTCGCCGAGCCTGTGTTGCAATGCGGCGTGGCAGTGTTGGGCAGCCCACCGACCGGCACCGCCGCAGCGCGCAGCCTAGGCATCATTTCAACGGGGGCGCAGTCAGTGATGCAATTCATGGAATCGCATAATCACCGCAAGCAACGGCGCCCCGCGCCGCCTGCAAGCGGGCGCGGTCACGACACCGCAGTGGATGTCGTGACCGCCGAGCAGGTCATCCCGCGCGCGACGCTCGACAAAGTCAACGCGTTGATCGACGCAAATCGCGCTCACTCGCCGGTGGGCTTGCCGACCGGCCTGGTGGTGGCCGCCGCTGTCGCCGACGCCAGCGCGGCATGCCTTCGGGAAGTCGAGGCGTTCAGGCAGTTGGAAGCACAGCTGCGCCGCAAGGCACGCCTGTTCGTGGCCCGCTACGCGGGCAAGCGCCTCGACGAGCGGCCGTTGCACATCGTGCGTTGCGTCGATCGCACGACCGGCCGGGAAAGTCATTGCCGGCACTTCGACTCGCACGCACTGACCGTGCTGATTCCGTTGCAGATTGCCGAGGATGGCAGCCGCAACGGCGATCTGCTGATATATCGGCGACGCCGTACACCGCCTTCGACGCTGGTCAACCTGCTCGACAAGGCCCGCCATGGCGCGCAGCGCAATCTACCGTTGCGACTGCGCCGGACCCTGACCGATTTCGATCTGCGTCACGGCCGCTGCGACCGTGTGCGCTGCGTACCCGGCAACGTGTATGCGTTCAACGGTTTCGTGACCCAGCATGCGAACCTGGACATCCTGGGCGGGGAGCGCCGTTCGCTGCTCATCCATTGGTACGATCCCGGCGCATCGGCCGGCGTGAGCACCGCCTTGCGGCGTATCCGGCGCATCTGCGATCGCCTGCGCGGCGCCTGAACCGGTGTGCGGCGGCGCGCGCGCCGTCGCCGTGACGCCGCGTGCGCGCGGCCACCGCTCTGCGGCTCGCCTGCCGGCGCTTCTCTGGTGCGTTCGCTCGACTGACGTTCGCGCGACTGCCGCTCATGCGCCGGCGCCGTGCCGAGCTCGCGCTCGGCGCCACGCGTTCCCGGTTCACCGCGTACCGTTTCGGAGCCGGCGCGATGGCCGGACCGAGCTGCCTGGCCCCGGCGCCCGGCCAGGGCCGACTTCCGCGAGCCTCTGCGATCGAACTCGCGTGGGACCGCTGCGACGTCGCTCAGGAGACCAGCGCGGTTTCCGGCGCTTCACGTGGCAGCTCATGCACGACGTCGGACGAAGCGCTTCTGCCGTCGACACGCGAATCGATGACGCCGCAACGCGAGTCCGCCTTCGCTGCGATCGCACGTGTCACGGCGGTCATGAACGACTGACGGAACTGCGCCTTGGAAAACCGCTCCGCGTTCGCGCGGCAATTGCCAGCCGTGAAACGGGTGGCCTGACGCTCGAAGCGTGCGAGCGCGCCTTGCAACGACGCCTCGGTCTGTTCGCCGAAGAAGACGCCGGTCGGGCATTCCTGATCTTCGCCGCGCACCGTCTCCAACGCGCCGCCCTTGCCGTAGGCGATGACCGGCGTGCCGCACGCCTGCGCCTCGACCACGGAGATGCCGAAGTCCTCCTCGGCGGCGAACACGAAGGCGCGCGCACGTTGCAGGTGGTCGCGCAGGACCTCGAAAGGCTGATGGCCCAACAGCACGATATTCGGCCCTGCCATCGCCTTCAGACGCGCCATCTCCGGCCCGTCGCCGATCACCACCAGCGACCGCCAGGGGGTCGCGTTGAAAGCCTGCACGATCAGGTCCATCCGCTTGTACGACACCATCCGCGACACCGTCACGTAGAAATCGTCCTTGTTCTCCATCACGCTGAAGCCATCGAGATCGACGGGCGGATAGACGACGGTCGACTCGCGGTGATACACCTTCGCGATGCGCCTGCCGATGAACGCGGAGTTCGACAGAAACTGGTCCACGCCGTCCGCCGTGCGCGTATCCCACATCCGGATGTAATGGAGGATCGAACGCGCCAGAATCGACTTGACCCCCGATTCCAGTTTGGACTCCTTCAGATACTGATTCTGCATATCCCATGCATAGCGTATCGGCGAATGCACATAGCTGACGTGCAGCTGGTCCGGTCCGGTGAGCACGCCTTTCGCGACCGCGTACGAACTCGATATCACCAGATCGTAGGCGGACAGGTCGAGCTGCTCGATGGCCATCGGAAACAGCATCAGGTAGCCGCGATAGCGCGACTTGGCCATCGGCAGGCGCTGGATGAACGAGGTCTTCGCATGCTTGCCCTTGATGAAGTCCCGGTCCGGGAGGAAGTCGATGAGGCTGAACAGGTCGGCCTCCGGGAAGCACTCGACCATCTGTTCGAGCACGCGCTCCGCCCCGCCATAGGTGACCAGCCAGTCGTGAACGATCGCAACCTTCATCTTTCCCTCCGCAAACGGAATGGCGTACCGCAACGATACGCACGTCAATGCGACAAGCTTAGGAGGCGAACGCCTTTTTCAGCGTGCGCGAACGCACCTACGCCTTACGTTCGTAAAACTAGTATGACCCCGATGCTTGCGGCACGCGCTTGGACGTGTCCGCGGCCACTCTCATGCGGAGCGCAGCGCGATGGAACTCAACCGGATGAGCCCAAGAGCACGGGCTAACGCCAGCGACTTCAGCTATATGGTGATTGATCAGAGCGGCGAACTCGGTGGCGCCGAGCTCGCACTGCTGCCATTACTAGAACACTGGGGCGACCGCTGCCAGACTGTCCTGTTCGACAATGGACCATTCGCGGAACGAGTAGCGGCATTAGGCGTCAATATGTCGGTGTTAGTGGAGGCGCGCTTGAACTCAGTGCGGAAACGCGGTGGCAGGTTACAGCGCACGGTACAAGGCGTCGCGGCCATGCGTGCCATTAGAAGGCAGATAGACAGTCTGACCGAACTTGCACGTCGAACAGACATAGTCTATGCGAACACGCAGAAGGCACTGGTGCTAGGCGCAATTGCGGCAAAGCGAGCCGGAAAGCCCGTCATATGGCATGCACATGACATCATGAGCCGCGCACACTTTTCCGCACTCCAACTGATGATCGTGCGGCAGATCGTTCGCTCCCGAGTCGATCACGTCATTGCCAATTCGAACGCATCCGCGCGGGCCATACAGACACTGACCGGCATCGCGCCCGACCGCATTGATGTGCTGCCCAATGGGATCGCGGCAGCACCTTTCGAGTCGGTTACGAGTGCCCGTTGTTCAGCATTGAGAAAGTCGATAGGAATCGGCGACGACGTTTTCGTCGCCGGCATCTTCGGACGCCTGGCTAAATGGAAAGGCGTACACGTCGCCTTAGACGCGATCGCGCTGCAGCCCTTGATGCACTTGGTTGTCGTCGGTGGGGCATTGTTTGGCGAGCATGCCTACGCGGCACAACTTCAAAAGCGTGTTGCAGAACTGGGGCTTGATTCGCGAGTACACTTCGTCGGCTTCAGCAACGATGTGCCGGCCTGGATGAAGGCCGTTGATGTTGTACTGCATGCTTCTGTCTCGCCGGAGCCGTTTGGGCGGGTCGTGGTCGAGGGCATGCTTGCACGCAGGCCGGTTATCGCAACAGCCGCTGGCGGCGTAACCGACATTATTTCCCATCGCGAAAACGGCGTCCTCGTGGCACCGGGTGACCCGTTCGCATTGGCCGACGCGCTTGCCGCCGTCGCCTCGTCGCCGGTATGGGCGCGCTCGCTCGGCGACCGAGCATCTGAGGACGCTTCTCAACGATACCGCTTGGACGTTTACGTGCAATCGGTGTCTCAGATTGTCTTGCGGGTTGCAACACACGCGGTGCGCTCCGTCGCTTCATATGAACCTTTGCACGCCGAACCCGCCGCGGAAGCGGCTGCATAAGGGACGAATCGGCATTGGCCCGCAGTCGTCGTCCGGCCGTTCGCCGGGCGGTGTCGAGGCGCCTGGGCCCGGCGGTTTGCGGCGGTTCGCGGCGGATCGCCAGACTCACGGCGTTCTGCAAGGTTTCTCGTTCCAGTCGTCTGTTTCGCATTGCCTTGATCAACGGAGACTATCGAAGATGACACCCCGAAAACGTACGGCGCAGCAACGGCATGAGCATGCGAAGGACTTCGTCCGGCTGAACTGTGGTCATGAGGTCGCACGCGCCGGCTCGCAGATTCGCAGCCGCCGCGCCACATCGCTGGTGGCCGGCATCGAGGAGGCGCGCTCGACGTATGTGCGCGAACACGGCGGCGAGACCGCCGACGCGTTCCTGGAATGCATCGAGAGCTGGCTACTGGAGCGCGGCAGCACCGTGGCCGCGTCGGCGATGCAAGGTTATTTCCGTACGCATCTTGCCCAAGCGATCGACGGCGGCGCCGGCGGGAAGCGACGCCAGTAATCCTGTCGCGGGCCGGACATCCTGGCCGACAGGGCTGGCCATCAATGCCGGACGTGCGCTCGATTGCGGAATGGGGCCGCCTGTGCGCGCGTATCGAGACAATTACCGCAGCGCACCGTCGATAGTCGCACCGGTTCGGTCCAGCTTGGGTTGGCATCCCACACTGAGCGTTCCATCGCGGGCCCCGTCGCGCCCCCTATCGCGCTCGACGTCGCGCCAAGCCCCGTCTGACAGCGCGCGGACCGGCCGATGCCGCTCCTGGTCCGGCGATGCGGTCGCGCATCGCCATCGCGCCTGACATGGCAAAGGCGATCGCCGCACGCGACTCGCCACGTTGCGGCAAGACCTTTTGGGCCGCCAATCACTGCATCGAGCGAAATCCGCACATGACGGCGCCACCACGCAAACGCCGTCTCACCGGGTGACGCAAAAGCGGCTCAGGCGGCTTCCGCGATGCCACCTTCGCAGAACGACAACAGCCGCTGCCGGTCCACCTTGCCGTTAACGTTGACCGGGAAGGTCTCCAGCTTGACGATGCGATTCGGCACCGCATAGGCGGGCAATGCCTTGCGGCACGCTGCGGCAATCGTTTCGGGCGAGGCCGCCGCGCCAGTCACGAAGCCAACCAAACCGCTCGGCATGCCGAGCGCGTCGCGCGGCCATGCGACGACGGCCGTCATCGAGGCATCGCTGCACTGTTGCAGTGCGTGTTCGACGTCCTGCAATTCGATGCGGTAGCCCCGGATTTTCACCTGCGTGTCGATGCGTCCATGGAAGCGCATGCCATCGCGTGCACATGCGCTGACCAGATCGCCGGTCCGGTACCAGCGTGTCGCCTGGCGGCCCGCAAACGCGCGCTCGAAGAAGCGCGCATGGTCAGCCGGGTTGTCGGAGATATAGCCCTGCGCGAGTTGCGGTCCGCCGAGCAGCAGTTCGCCCTTCTCGCCATCGAGCACCGCTTCGCCATCTTCGCCGACGATCACCGTTTCCTCGCCAGGCAGCGACCATCCGAGCGGCACGACGCCGCCGTCGAAGCCGGCCAGCCAGTCACGCTCCACCTCGAAACGCATGCACGAAATGGTGGCTTCGGTCGGCCCGTACAGATTGCGGATACGGCAGTTGGGCGCCGCTGCCGCCCAATGCCGCGCCAGCACGGTGGGCAAGGCCTCGCCGCAGAACATCGCGACACGCACGTCCGGCAGGCTGTCGGGCTTCAGCTTGCGGAATTGCCGCAGGAAATTGGCGGCCGACGGCACGGATCCCCAGTGTGTCAAACGATGTTCGATCGCAAACTGGGCCATGTACAGTGGATCGCTGCTGGGCGGCACATACAGGCAGCCGCCATTCGCCCAGCACACGAACATGTCGTGCACGGACAAGTCGAAGGTCAGGTCGAAGAACTGACTGAAGCGCGCGCTCGCCTCGGCAGGATCGAGCTGTACCTGGCGCTCAACGTACGCCGTCGCACTGGCGTGACTGATACGGACCCCTTTCGGCACCCCGGTCGTGCCGGAAGTGAACAGCACGTAGGCCGTGTCGCTGTCGCTGCGGGGCAACCGCGACACGGGGGGATGCGTCGGCGCGGCCGCGATGGCGTCGCTGATCCGCAGCACGCGGATATGCGGGTCGAGCATCGGCAGCAAGGCGTGCAACTGGGCGTCGCACTCCGCGCCCACCAGCAACGTCTTGCTGCGCGACCGGTTGGCGACCGCCACATTTCGGCTCAGCGGAAATGTCGGATTCAGTGGCACGTAGCTCATGCCGGCGGACAGGATCCCCAGCAGGCCGGCATAGGTGTCGGCATGCCGATGCGACAACAGCAGACAGCGTTCCGCACCCTCCACATCGGCTCGCTGAGCCGCCGAACCGAAACTCGGCGCCGGCAACGCGGCCAGGCTGCGCGCCACCGCCGACGCGCGTCGCGCCAGCTGCGCATAGCTGAGAGTCTCGCCAGCGACCCACAACGCGGGGGCATCGGGCGTCACTTGAGTCCGTTGGAAGAAGAATGCGTCCAGCATGGCGGCTCCTCGTCGGCGGCATGCGACCGCGGGGCCAGGCGGCCCGGCGCGATCGACTTTTGGAGATGAACAGTTGGAATCGTCGCGGCACGTGCTGCCAGCGACGACGTCGGACACAGGCGCGCCGCGACAGAACGTCGTCGGGCCTGCCATCCGGCTTGACGAACACTAAGCGAGCGCAATTTGTAAGACCGTGCCCGGGCGCACATAGCTGTCGCCGACGGCGCGTCGATCATCCGCCGCGGTTGTCGTGACATTGCGCGCGTTCAAGCGCCGCAAGGCGCCGCGTGTTTTCGGGTCGGCGCGAGCGGGACCGGCAAACTGTCGGGTCGCGCAGGAGAGGAATGCCAGACGGCGCGAACCCGATGGTCGGGGAACGGGAAAGCCTCTGACGGCGACCGCCGCTGGCATGAGGGCGGCACTGAGGCCAAGCCACGCGGCGGCGCCAGCGTGACGCAGGCGAGAAGGAATGCGGGCGTCGAACTCGCTTGAAGCCCACGCCGGTCGAAAATGCCGCGAGTCACCCGCGGCGGAGCGCGCGGCACCGGCAGCGCGCAAGCAGGCGGAGCGAGTGCCCCCCGGGCAGACGCTATGATTGCACTGTCGTACTATCGCCCTGCCGCCACCTCGGCGGCAGGGCCTTACGGTCACGCAACCCGGTCACGCAATCTGGTCACGCACTACGGTCGCGCCGCCCGTGTCCGCCAGCGCGTCGCCCCCGAGAGACAACGCGCCCGCAGCTTCGCTCAGAACTTGTGCCGAATGCCCGCGACGACCAGGTTTTGCGTGCGCCCTGTCGAGGGCGAATTGAGGTAGATGTCGGCCGTCGCGAACGCGCCGGAAACGCGTTGGAACACATTGAACAGATAGATGTCGGTCCGCTTCGAGAGGAAATAGTCGATGCTGAGCTGTGCCGTATGCCAGTGCGGATTGCTGGCGACGCCGCCATAGCTGGCCCGCGTGTAGATATAGCCGCCGCCCAGCACCAGTGTCGGTGTTACGTTGTACGTGAGCGACGTGTCGTAATTGGTCATGCTCAGGCTGGTGCCGTCGCGGTAGAACAGATGCGAGTTGGTCAGCAGGACATTCCAGCGCCAGCGCGAGCCGAACTCGTAACGACCGCCGATACCGACGTTGCGGTGCTTGTCGACGCCCACCGCCGTGCTGAGGGGACTGGTGTGGTAGGTGAGGAACGGCGCGCCGGCGTAGTCATCGGAGGCGGTACCGCTGGTGTTGATGGTGCCCGGCAGGTCCATCTCGGTATAGGCGGCGCCGAGCAGCAGTGGGCCGTTCCGGTAGCCCGCGCCCACGCTGTACATCCGGTTCACCGCGAATTCGGACTGATTGCTGAAGCCATACATACCGGTCATGTTGAAGCCGGCGAATGTCGGCGTCACGTATTTGACCGAGTTGCTGTATCGCCAGCTGCCCATCGAGTTGTCGAGATCCCCCGGATGATTGGCCAGGCCGTTGGCGGCAACGGCGGTGACGAACGGTGTCAGATAGTCCGTGAACATATCGTACTGACGTCCCATCGTCAGCGTGCCGTAACGATCGTCGGACAGGCCGACGAAAGCCTGGCGACCGAACATGCGGCCGCCCTGACCCAGCTTCCCGTTCGTTACGTCGAAGCCGTTTTCCAGCACGCCGATCGCGCGGCTGCCGCCGCCCAGGTCTTCGGCAATTCGGAACCCAACCCGATTGTTCTGGTTGGTGCCACTGAGCATCTTCACCGCGGAGCTGCCGCCCTCGTTGTTCACGTAGGCGACGCCTTCGGACAGGATGCCGTAGAGCGTGACGCTGCTCTGCGCGCCGGCATGCGGTGCCGTCAGTCCGAGCAGCAGCCCCGCCGCCGAGGAAAGTGCGATGCTGGTCTTCATCTGTGTCTCCGTTTTCTTATGGGTGCACGACCGTTGCGTCGTTGCGTCGTTTGCCGGACTTCGCCGGCTTGATGATGAGTACAACTCAATGCATGAGATACGGCCAGGTCCGGCAGGCACCCCGTATTTTTCGAGATCGAGCGCAAGCTGCCACGCAATGCCGGCACGCCCGACACGGCTCGCCCGGCCTCGGTCAGCCTCGCGCCGGGCGCAACCTAACTCAGCCGGCCGCGTGCGCCGGGGTGTCTTGGAAGTTGATCACCACCGGCTCGGCAAGCGCTTGCCTGGCCTCGGCCTCGGCCATCGCACGCCGCTTCAAATACGTCCTGGTCGCGACGGCGGGCGCATCGCTGGTTACGGAGATCTCGTAGTGGTTTTCGTCGACATCGTCGAGCACTTTCTCGAGCGCGCCGAGCGCGTCGACGTCCTCATTGAACGCGGCGAACAGGCTTTCGTGCATGAATTCGCCGATCTTCTCGTCATCCAACGCAAAGTCGCGCCCGTGCACGATGAAGTAGTGCATGCTCGAATGGTCTTCGGGCGTCAGGATGTGTGCGGTGGCGATCTTGAATTCCTTGCGCGCCGACTCGGACAGTGCGGAGTCGTATAGCGTGACGCTGACCCGATGCAGCCCGGGCGACAGGAACTCGGACGTAACAATTCGCGCCGCCGTGTTGCACCCGTCCAACCCCGTCGTCTTGCCCCATACGGGCGACAGCGTGGTCGGCACGACCTTGCGGAGCAGCGTGTAATGCCCTTCCTCGAGTTGCGTCTCGAACGGGGCGTACGCATAGTCCGGCGTACCGATGGTGGCGGCATGCAGATAGCTGAGATGGGTCAGGTCCATCAGGTTCTCGTGCATGCTGACGTAGTTGCCAGGGTGCTTAAAATAACCCGACGTGCACCGCCAGTCGTCGCGCTCGAACCATTCCTGGTGTGGCAGACGCGCGTGGTCCGCGGTTGCCGGATCGCCCATCCAGATCCAGATCAGCGGACCGCGCTCGGCCGTCGCGTAGCGCTTCACGCCGATGCCGCGCGGACAGTTCTTCTGCGATGGCACTTCGATCAGGTCGCCGTTGCTGTCGTAACGGAAGCCGTGATAGCCGCAGATGATGTCGTCACCGTCCAGCCGGCCGAGGGAGAGCGGCAGCGAGCGGTGCGGGCAGCGGTCCTCGACGGCGACGACCTCGCCAGCCTCGGTCCGATACATGACGACGCGTTTGCCGAGCAGCTTGCGCGGCGTGAGCGCACGGCCGACCTCTTCCTTGAATGCAGCGACATACCACTCGTCGAAGATGAAGGGCGTGTCGCGATTGGCCATGCGCGCGGCGGCCTTGCGCGATGCCGCCATCAGTTTCTGCGATGGAAGTGTCATAGGGATCTCCTGGTGCTGTGATCGGACGATGTCGGCCTGGCGCTGGGCGGGACGGCCCTGCGCCCGCGAAGGCGCCTGCACAGTCGTTGCGTCCACGCGGCCGGCGGACATCGCATTTCTCGATGCCGCTACCGTATCGCGTCACTGCCGCGGCGCTGTCCACCGAAGAGACGACGGGGAAACCAGAACGCCGGTTGCCGCGAGGCATGTCTGCGCGCATGGCGGCATGGCGGCGCGAAGGTCGAGCGCGCGCCTCCGTATAACCCCGATGTGACGCGCGCACCAAAACGTCTAAGCTGATTTAGTTCACACGTTAATTCAAAAGAGACCCACCATGATCGACGTCTGGGATGCCGGTCTTCCCGCGCCGCGCGAGCCGGGCGGCCTGGGACGCCTTGCGTGCAGCATCGGCACCGATACGTTTCCCGCCGCCTTCCTCGATTGCCTGCAAGCCAATGTCGACGCCGCGCATTTCTCCGTGATCCGTGTCGCTGCGCGCCGCCCGTCGCTGCTGTTCGCGGGCACCCAGCATCGCGATCGCCACCTGGTGTATCGCTGCTGGGATGCATACGCCGCGCAGTACCACCAGCACGACCAGCTGTTCGAGCGCATGCGGCGGCTTCACCAGACCGGCGGACGCGAGCCGGTTGGCCGCCTGAGCGCCGACGACATTGCGTTTCTGCCCTACCGGCGCGCCATCTACACCGAGAACGGCATGAGCGAGCGGCTGTCGAGCTATTGCGTCGATACCGATGGCACGCCGGTACTGCTGAATCTGTATCGCCACCATGAGCAGGGCCCTTTCAGCGATCTCGAGATCGCCTCCTTCGAGGCACTCGGGCCCGCGCTGGTCCGCTTGATCGGCGGCCACCGCGCCCTGCGGGAAGCGCAACGGGCGACCGACAGCCGCGCCGTGCTGCGCGGCATCGAACCGACGCTGTCCGATCGCGAAGTCGAAGTCTGTGCCCGCCTGCTCGACGGCATGACGCACGCCGGCATCGCGGCCGACCTGGGCGTCAAGGAAAGCACCGTCAAGACCTACCGAAACCGCGCGTTCGACCGGCTCGGCATCCATTTCCGCAGCGAGCTGTTTGCCCTGTGTCGGCGTTGATCGGCGTTGATCGGCGTTGATCGGCGTTGACCGCCGTCGACCGGCCTGACCGCGACGGCGCCGGCGTGGCAACAGCCGGCGCCGTGCCTGGTACCGGGCGCCGCGTCGGTCTGCGCGTGCCGAGCGTGGCGATACGCGCCCGACTGATCGCCAAGGTGGCTCCGACCGCTCCTTCCACCCGGCCCCGCGCCGCGCCAACGCACGACAGTCGGGCCGCCGGCAAGCTGCCTTGCTGACCCCCGTCGCTGGGTTCCGCGCGCCATTCCGCTCCGTTCCGCGCTCCACTCAACCTCCAAAGCGCCATCGAGGCCCGGCGCGTCGACGCGCCGCCGCACCTGGACCCGTCCTTTCGCGGCCGCCTCGCGCCGCCTGCTCGCGCTCGTGAGCGCACTTCTCGCGTTGGCCACGGAGCGCCGGCCACCGCCGCTCGCGCTCGTCCCGTGCCTGCCAAGCGCCGGGCTTAGGGTACAGTCGGAGCTGACCGCCAAGGCGGTTCAGACCATCTCCGGAAACACGCACAATGAGTGACGAAAGAAGAGGTATTGGTTCGATCGAGGTCGGCGGCAAGCTGCTGCACGCGCTGGTCGACAATGGCGCGCCCCTGTCGCTGGGCGAGTTGGCGAAGCGCGCCGGCATGTCCTCCGCAAAGGCCCACCCTTATCTGGTCAGCTACGGGAAGATCGGCCTCGTTCAGCAGGATCCGATCACCGGACAATACGAACTCGGCAGCTTCGCATTGCAAATGGGCCTGATCAGCCTGCAGATGCTGGACCCGATCCGCATCGCCATTCCCGAGGTGATCACGCTTGGCGGCCAGCTCGGACACACCGCGGCCATCGCCTCGCTGGGCACCTACGGGCCGACCATCGTCTTCATCAACGAATCGAGCCAGCCGATCCACGTCAACATCCGCGCTGGCACGGCCATGCCGCTGCTGCGCACCTCGACGGGCCGTTCGTTCGCGGCCTACCTTGCGCCGACCGAAGTCGAGCGCCTTCTTGCCAGCGAGCCGCCGCACGAATCGCAGTTCGGCGGACGCTACAAGGCGTTGACCCGCAAGGAGATCGACAAGATGCTCGCGGAAGTGCGCGAACACGGCATGTCGCGCGCGGTCGACGAGCCGGTAAGCGGCATCAGCTCGGTCGCGGCACCCGTATTCGACCGCCACGGCAAGATCATCCTGGTGGTGACGTCGATCGGTCCGTCGGGGACGCTCGACGCGCGCTGGGACAGTCTGATTGCGCACGATCTCAAGCAATGCGCGCGTCGCATCTCGGCCCGCCTGGGTCACAACGAACGCGCGTCACCATCCGGTCAGGGTTAACGTCGATTCAGCTTTGTTTAACGACTTATACAATAGCTAAAACTTCGCTCAAAACGAATTAGCTAGGGAGTCGTGATGCACAAGCTCGTGGTCCTGTATCCGCCGCCGACCGACCGCGCCCATTTCGCGCGCTACTACGTCGAGAAGCATCTGCCGCTGGTGGCAACGCTGCCCAACCTGCGCGCCAGCCGACATTCACTCAACGTCGAAGGCGCGGGTGCGCCCGCGCCCTACTTCGCAATCTGGGAAGGCGAATTCGACAGCGAAGCAAGCATGGGCGAAGCCATGCAGAGCGAAATCGGTCAGGCGATCGCCAACGACGCGCAGAACTATGCGAGCGGCGGCGCCGTCGTCATGCACTACGAAGTCGCATCGGCCGGCTGACGCGACGCCACACCCAGGTCGAGACCCCACGCCGGGGCGCGCCGGGGCGACCACGCAACGCACCTCACCTCGGACAAGCCGCCGAATCTTCTGCGGCTTGGCACACACTCGTCTATTAGGAGAACTATCGGGATGCCGGACAGCAAGGAAACTTTCGAGGCGGGCATGAAGGTCAGGCGCGAGATGTTCGGCGCGGCCGGCGCCGACGATCAGATCGCCAACGCGACCGACTTCACGCGCGACATGCAGGACATGGTCACGCGCTATTGCTTCGGCGAGACGTGGAATCGTCCACCGTTCGATCGTCGCATGCGCAGCATCCTGACAATCGCCATGCTGGTCGGCCTGAACCGGCCGAATCAATTGCGCGTGCACATCCGCGGCGCGATCGCCAACGGCGTACACGAGGACGAAATTCGCGAAATTCTGATGCACGCGATGATCTACGTCGGCGTGCCCGCATCGGTGGACAGCTTCATGCATGCCGCCGAAGCGCTCAAGGAAGTGGGACGCGGCTGAGTCGACGAGGATCTGGAAAATGAACATCGGTTTTATTGGTATCGGCAACATGGGCGGCCCAATGGCTGCCAATCTCGCTCGCAAGGGCTTCGCGGTCACCGTTTACGACAATGACGCAGCGCGCGCGGCCCGCTTCGGGCAAGAGCATGACACCGGCGTCGCCGAGACACTCGCGCGGCTCGGCGAGAACGACGTGATCGTGACGATGCTGCCCACGGGTCCGATCGTCACCCGTGTACTGCTCGGCGATGCCGAAGCCGGCGAGCCCGGCCTGCTGGCCTCGCTGCGTCCCGGCACGGTGGTGATCGACATGAGTTCGTCGGAACCGGTCGGCACGCAGGAACTCGGCGCGGCGCTGCGCAAGGAAGGCGTCTACCTGGTCGATGCGCCGGTCTCCGGCGGCGTGCCGCGGGCGCAGAGCGGCGAACTGGCCATCATGTACGGCGGCGACGACGTGCAGGCGATCGAACGCGTGTTGCCGGTGCTGTCGGCGATGGGCACGCGTCTGTTCGCGACCGGTCCGCTCGGCTCGGGCCATGCAATGAAAGCGTTGAACAACTATGTGGCCGCGGCCGGCTTCGCCGCCTGCGCCGAGGCACTGATCATCGGCAAGCGGTTCGGACTCGACGCCGGCAACATGGTCGACATCATGAACGTGTCCACCGGACGGAATTTCCACACCGACCTGACGCTGAAGGAGCACGTGGTCGGCGAGAAGTATGCGACCGGCTTCGCGATCGGCCTGCTTGCCAAGGACGTACGCATCGCGGCCGAGCTGGGCCGCGCGGTGGGTGTCGACGCGCCGGTCAGCCGCCTCGTCTGCGATCGTTGGGCGCAGGCCCGCGACGCGCTGGGCGCGGAGCGCGACAACTCCGCCGCCATCCTCGCCTGGTCGCCGGCCTGACGCCCCGTCCACGCGGTCGCGCGCACGCGCGGCGCATGCACCGCGCGTGGCCGATGCGCCGCGCGTGCCGCGCGCCGGATGGAAAGCCGGCGCGTTCCATACAATAAAAGTTGGAGTGAGACGAATGATCAACGCTTCCAGTCAGGCGTCGCCGTCTGCCGCGCTGCGCGCGCTCTACCGCGCAGCCGGTGTCGCGCTCGCCACGTTCGCCTGCCTCGGCGCGGCCCGCGCCGCCGAACCGATCAAGCTCGGCATCGTGCTGTCCACGACCGGCGGCGCGTCCTACCTCGGCGATCCGGCCGAAAAAGCGCTGAAACTGTACATCGATCGCATCAACAAGGCGGGCGGCGTGATCGGCCGACCGCTCCAGGCCATCTTCTACGACGACGCCGGCGACGCGAACCGGGCGCGCACGTTCGCGACGCGGCTGGTCGAGAACGACCGCGTACAGATCGTGCTCGGTGGTTCGACCACCGGCACCACGATGGCCATGGTGCCGGTCTTCGAAGGCGCGGAGATTCCCTATATGTCGGTGGCCGGCGGCGTGAACATCGTCGAGCCGGTGCGGAAATGGGTCTTCAAGAGCCCGCAGACCGACCGCATGGGCTGCCAGCGGATCTTCGCCGACCTGAAGGCGCGCAAGCTGACCAACATCGCATTGATTGCCGGAACCGACGGCTTCGGCACGTCGATGCGCGCGCAGTGCGTGAAGGTGGCGCCCGACTACGGGGTGAAGATCGTCGCCGAACAGAGCTACGGCGTCACCGATACCGACATGACGCCGCAACTGCTCAAGCTGAAGGGCGCGCCGGGCGTGCAGGCCATCGTCAACACGGGCGCATCGGGCCAGGGCGCGGCGATCCTGACGCGCAACTATGGCCAGCTCGGCATGCAGAAGATTCCCCTGTATCAAAACCCGGGGGTTGCGTCGAAGAGCTTCATCCAGCTTGCCGGCGCCGCTGCGGAGGGCGTGCGGCTGCCCGCGCCCGCGCTGTTGATCGGCAAGCAGTTGCCCGACAGCGATCCGCAGAAACGCGTCGTGCTCGATTTCACGCAGGTCTACGAGCAAGGGACCGGACAGCCGGTGTCGAGCTTTGCCGGTGGCGCCTACGACGCGCTGATGATGGTGGTGGACGCGATCAAGCGCGCCAATGGTACCGATCCCGCCAAGGTGCGCGACGCACTGGAGAAGACCCGGGGCTACATCGGCACGGCCGGTATCGTGAACATGTCGCCCAAGGATCACCTCGGTTTGCCGGTCGACGCCTATCGCCTGCTGGAAATCCACGACGGCGACTGGAAACTCGTGCAGTGACGCCGTGCGTTCCGGAGATTTGCGATGAATGATCTTGTCCAGCTGCTGGTCTCGGGCCTGACGGTGGGGTCGGTGTATGCGGTCGTCGCGATCGGCTTCACGCTGATCTACGCGGCCTCCGACGTGGTCAACTTCGCGCAGGGCGAATTCGTGATGATCGGCGGCCTCACCACCGTTTTTCTGTCGATGCATGGCGTGCCGCTCTGGGCGGCCGCGCCGCTGGCCGTGCTCGTCGCGATCGTAGCCGGCCTGTTGTTGCAGAAGCTGGCCATCGAGCCGGCGCGGCAGGCATCGGACGTATCGCTGGTGATCATCACGCTTGGCGCGTCGATCTTCATTCGCGGCGTGGCCGAGCTGGTCTTCGACAAGCAGTTCCATTCGCTGCCGCCGATCTCTTCGCGCCCGACGGTCCACATGCTCGGCGCGTCGATCACCACGCAGAGCCTCTGGGTGCTGGGCAGCACGCTCGCGATGTTCGCTGGCCTCTACCTGTTCCTGCAACGGACCGTGACCGGCAAGGGCCTGCGGGCGTGCGCATCGAACCGACTGGCCGCCAAGCTGGTCGGGATCAACATCTCGTTGTCGCTGTGCCTCGCGTATGGCCTGTCGGCGGCACTGGGCGCACTCGCTGGCGTGCTGGTCACGCCGATCACGCTGACGCGCTACGACATCGGTGTGCTGCTCGCGATGAAGGGCTTCTCCGCGGCGCTGCTGGGCGGGATCGGCAATCCGCTCGGCGCGGTGCTTGGCGGTCTGCTGCTGGGCCTGCTCGAATCGCTGGCGGCGGGCTATCTGACCTCCGTCTACAAGGATGGCGTGGCCTTCGTGGCGCTGATCCTCGTATTGCTGACGATGCCGGGTGGTCTGCTGGGCAGCAAGGCCGTCGAACGCGTCTGAAAGATCGTCGGCGGCGCGCGCGCCACCGACGTTTCCGTCATGCCCGCGACGGCATGTTCCTTCCCCATATCACAAGAGCGCACATGCATCCGCCTCCGACCGCACTCGATTCGAACGCTGGCGCGCCACGTCGCGCCTGGCACCTCAGGCACTGGACCGGCCTGCTCGTCCTGGCCGTGCTGATCGCCGCCCTGCCCTTCGTCATGCAGTCCGTCTACCTGCTGCGCCTGGCCGCGCTGATCTGGATCATGTCGCTGGCCGCGCTCGGCCTGCACGTGCTGACCGGCATGGCCGGCCAGGTGAGTCTCGGGCATGCCGGCTTCTTCGGCATCAGCGCCTACGTGGTGGCGATCCTGCCGGCCCGTTACAACGTGCCGCCACTGCTCGCCGTCGCAGTGGCGGTGCTCGCCTGCGGCCTGCTCGCGTTCATCATCGGCAAGCCGATCCTGCGCCTGCGCGGCCACTATCTCGCGATCGCGACGCTTGGCCTCAGCCTGCTCGTGGCGTTGGTCATCACCAACGAGGGCGCGCTCACCGGTGGGCCTGACGGCACCAGCGTGCTGCCGCTCACGATAGGCGAGCTGAGCGTGACCGGCACGCGGATCTGGTACTGGATCAGCGGCGGCCTGTTGCTGATCGGCATCGCGCTGGCGATTTGCCTGCGGCACAGCCCGACCGGACGGGCGCTGTGCGGCCTGGTCGACAGTGAGGTCGCCGCCGCGGGCATGGGCATCGACATCGCCCGACGGAAGCTGCAGGCGTTTGTGATTGCAGCGGTGTACGCCGCCGTTGCCGGCGCCGCGCTGGCCCTGATGAACGGCTTCCTGACCCCGGACGTGGCCAGCTTCATGAACTCGGTCGAGTTCGTCGCGATGGTCGTGGTCGGCGGCGTCAGCTCGCCGCTCGGCGCCGTGGCGGGCGCCGCCATCCTGTCGCTGCTGCCGCAGGCGCTGGCGACGGTGCCCGAATACCAGGACGTCGTGATCGGCCTGATCATCATGCTCTCGATGATCTTCCTTCCCAATGGCATCATTCCGGCGCTCGCGCGCGTGTGGCGGCAACGATGAACGCAATCGCATCCCTCGCGGTCGCCCGGAATCCGGAAGCGCCGCGCCTGCAGGTCGAAGGCCTGTCGATTCGCTTTGGCGGCTTGGCCGCCGTGCAGGACGTGTCGTTCCACGTGCATGCCGGCGAAGTGCTGGCGGTGATCGGACCGAACGGCGCCGGCAAGACGACGCTGTTCAACATGGTGTCCGGCGTGTACCGGCCGGATGCGGGCCATCTGCGCCTGCACGGCGAAGACGTCAACGGCAGGCGGCCCTTCGAACTGGCGCGACGCGGCATGTCGCGCACGTTCCAGAACCTGCAGGTGTTTTTCCGGCTCACCGTACTGGAAAACGTGATGATCGGTCGGGCGCGCTGGGAGAAGACCCATGTGCTGTCGGACCTGCTGATGCTGCCGTCGGTCCGGCGCCAGAATGCCGCGACGCGCGAGGCCGCGCTGCGCTGCCTGACGCGGGTCGGTCTCGCGGAAGACGCCGAGCGCATCGCCGGCAACCTGTCGTACGGGGCCCTCAAGCGCCTCGAGATCGCCCGCGCATTGGCCACCGAACCCGAAGTGCTGCTGCTCGACGAGCCGGCCGCCGGCTGCAATGCGGTGGAAACCGCGGAGATCGACCGGCTGGTGCGCGCGATTGCCGACAGCGGCACGGCCATCGTGCTGATCGAGCACGACATGAAGATGGTCATGCGGATCTCCGACCGCATCCTCGTTCTGGACCAGGGACGCGTGCTGGCGACAGGCCTGCCGGCCGATATCCGCCGCGATCCGCGCGTGGTCGCCGCCTATCTCGGCACGCATGCCGACGAGGTGCAGACACGTTCAACCGCCTCGGAGGCCAATCATGCTGCGGATTGACGGCCTGTCGGCCGCGTATGGGCGCGTGACCGCGCTGCAGGACGTCTCGCTCGAAGTCGACGAGGGAGAAATCGTCGCGCTGCTGGGCGCCAACGGCGCCGGCAAGACAACCCTGCTACGTACGTTGTCCGGCGTGCATCCAGCGCGACGCGGGCGCATCCTGCTCGACGGCAAGCCGATCGAGCGCAGCAAGCCGCACACGCGCGTCGACCTCGGCATCGCGCAGTCTCCGGAGGGACGGCAGGTGTTCAAGTCGCTGAGCGTCGAGGACAACCTGCGCCTGGGTGCCTATCGTCGCCGCGACCGGGACATCGCACGGGACACGGACGAGGTCTACGCCTTGTTCCCGGTGCTCGGCGAGATGCGCAAGCGGATCGCTTCGGCGCTTTCCGGCGGCCAGCAACAGATGCTTGCGATCGGACGCGCGCTGCTGTCGCGGCCCCGTCTGCTGCTGCTCGACGAACCGTCGCTGGGCCTGGCGCCGCTGATCATCGACCAGATCTTCGGCATCGTCGCCTCGCTCAAGGAGAAAGGCATCACGGTACTGGTCGTCGAACAGAACATCGCGGTCGCCCTCGGCATCGCCGACCGCGGCTATGTGCTGGAGACCGGACGCATCGTCCACACCGGCACCGCGCGCGCCCTGCTCGACGATCCGGCGGTACGCGACGCCTACCTCGGTGTGTGACGACCGCTAGCGCAAGCCGGTCGTGCGCGGCGTCCATTCGAGACGCGCGCACCGCCCGGAAATTTCCAGGAGAAACACCGATGAACGCAGTTCCGATGCAGGACATCGCCCGCCAGGCCATTCGAGACAGGATGCTCATCGACGGCGAATGGCGGAGCGCCGCCGATGGCGGCACCTTCGCGGTCTTCGATCCCGCCACGGGTAGCGAGATCGCACGCGTGCCGGCTGGCAATGCCACCGACGTCGACCTCGCCGTGCGGGCCGCGCGCGCCGCGCTCCAACGGGCGGAATGGCGCGACATGCTGCCGGCCGCGCGAGAACGCCTGCTGTTGCGCTTCGCGGATCTGATCGACGCCCACGCGGACTCGCTCGCCGCGCTCGAAACGCTGAACCAGGGCAAGCCGCTGGCGCTCGCGCGCGCGGTCGAGGCGGGCGGCAGCGCCCAGTGGTTGCGCTACATGGCCGGCTGGGCCACCAAGATTGACGGCAGCAATGTCGAGCTGTCCGTGCCGTTCCCGCCGGGCACCCGTTATCGCGCGATGGTCACGCGCGTGCCGGTCGGCGTCGTCGGCGCCATCGTGCCGTGGAACTTCCCGGCGGCGATGGCAATGTGGAAGATCGCGCCCGCGCTGGCATGCGGCTGCACGGTCGTCCTGAAGCCCGCCGAGGAAACGCCGCTCAGTGCGCTGCTGCTGGCCGAACTCGCGCTGGCGGCAGGCGTGCCACGCGGCGTGCTGAACGTCGTCACCGGCAGCGGTGAACAGGCCGGCGCGGCGCTGGTCTCGCACGCCGGGGTCGACAAGATCACCTTCACCGGCTCGACCGAAGTGGGCAAGCTGATCGGCGCGCGCTGCGGCGGCGACATCCGGCGCGTCGCGCTCGAACTGGGCGGCAAGAGTCCGGTCATCGTGCTCGACGACTGTGACCTCGACCGCGCGGTGGCCGGCGCAAGCGCCGCCATTTTCGCGAACAGCGGCCAGATCTGCACGGCCGGCTCGCGGATCTATCTGCCGAAGCGCTTGTACGAACCGGCGGTCGCCGGCCTGGCCGAGGCAGCGGAAGCCGCCACGCTGGGTTCCGGCTTCGAGGCGGACAAGATGTTGGGACCGCTGGTCTCGCAACGCCACCGCGAGCGCGTGCTCGGCCTGATCGACACCGGTCGGCAGGAAGGCGCGGAGTTGGTCGCCGGTGGCGCCGCGCCCGAGCGCGACGGCTACTTCGTGCGTCCGACCGTGTTCGCGAACCCTTCGAAGGCGCCACTGACACTGGTCCGCGAGGAAGTCTTCGGACCCGTGCTGGTGGCCATGCCCTACGACGATCTCGACGAAGTGATACGGGCGGCCAACGACACGATCTACGGGCTCGGCGCCAGTGTCTGGACACAGGACATCAGCCGGGCGATGCGCGTTGCCGACCGCCTCGAGGCCGGCAACGTATGGCTCAACGCCCACAACATCGTCGACCCGGCGATGCCGTTCGGCGGCTTCAAGCAGTCGGGCATCGGCCGCGAGCACGGCCGCGCCGCGATCGATGCGTACACGGAGTCGAAATCGATCTGCTTCGCCTACTGACGCGCCTGGCATGCGATCATTGCCGCCTGGAGCGCGCGGGTCGCCCGCGCGCATGGGCGGGAGCGGCAATGGCGCAGACGCGCGGACTGTTCGATGACGAGGCGGACGAGACGCTGGGCGGCGGACGCGGCCGGCAGCGCCTCGGCGAGCACGCGTGGGTGCTGCGCGGCTTCGCACTGCCCGACATCGAGGCACTGCTTGCCGGCGTGAAGGCAGTGTTGTTGGCGGCACCGCTGCGCCAGATGCACACGCCGGGCGGTTTGCCGATGTCCGTGTCGACCAGCAACTGCGGCCGGCTCGGCTGGGTCAGCGACCGCGCCGGCTACCGTTACGTCGCCCGCGATCCACTGACCGGTCGCGACTGGCCTGCCCTGCCGGCCGCCTTCGAACGGCTGGCACGCGAAGCCGCCGCCGCGGCCGGCTTCGACGGCTTCGTGCCGGACGCCTGTCTGATTAACCGTTATATGCCCGGCGCCCGCATGTCGCTGCACCAGGATCGCAACGAACGCGACATGGGCGCGCCCATCGTTTCGGTTTCGCTCGGGATGCCGGCCATCTTCCTGTTCGGCGGCCACGCGCGGGCCGACCGGGCGACGCGTATCCCGCTGCTGCACGGCGACGTGGCGGTATGGGGCGGCGTCGACCGGCTGCGCTTCCACGGCATCCTGCCGCTGAAGGCTGTCCCGCATCCACGCGTTGGCGAGCGGCGCTTCAACCTGACCTTCCGCAGAGCCGGCTGACCACGCGCCGGCGACGGCGCGCCCCGGCATCGAGGCCAGACATGACGAAGCCAGACATGACGCCAGACAAGACGAAGCCAGCAAGCCGAAGCCAGCGCGCCGATACAGCCAGCCGAATATAGCCAGCCGAATGCGACAGACAGAATGCAGCGAGCGCAGTGCAAGAAACGGAGTGCGCGCGCGCGGCAATCTCACTACAGTTGCCCCATGAACCGAGCCACCGCCTCCAAGCCCAGCCAGCGCACCCAGTCCGAGCCCGCCGTTGCGACGATGCGCGACGCGCTGCCGGGGACCTCCGCGCCCCAAGACGATGCCGATGGGCGCGCCGCGGCCCGCGTCACGGACGCCTGCCGTCTGATCGAAGCGGCCGGCGGACCGGTGCCGCTTGCCGAACTCGCGCTGCGGACCGGCGTGAGTACCGGCTATCTCCACCGCCTGTTCCGGCGCCTCACGGGATTGACGCCGAAGGCGTATGGCGATGCCTGTCGAGCGCGACGGCTGCACGCCGAGATGGGCAGTGCCAGGTCGGTCACCGACGCGCTGTACGCGGCGGGCTTTGGTTCGAGCAGCCGTTTCTACGAGGCCGACCGCCTCGGCATGGCCGCAGGCAACTACCGGCGCGGCGGCCTGCGGACCGCGATCCGTTTCGCGATCGGCCAATGTACGCTGGGTGCGCTGCTTGTCGCGGAGAGCGAACGCGGCATTTGCGCGATTCTGCTCGGCGACGAGCCCGAGGCACTGCTGCACGATTTGCACGCCCGCTTCCCGAATGCCGTCCTGCACGGCAACGACGTCGATTTCGAGCAACGCGTCGCGCAGGTCGCAGGGCTCGTCGAGGCGCCGTGGCTCGGCCTCGCGCTGCCGCTCGACGTGCGCGGCACGGCGTTTCAGGAACGGGTCTGGCGCGCCCTGCGCGACATCCCGGCCGGCACGACGGTCAGTTACACGGAGCTGGCGCGTCGTGTCGGCGCCCCGGCCGCGGTGCGCGCCGTGGCCGGCGCTTGCGCGGCCAATCTACTGGCCGTCGCGATACCGTGTCACCGCGTGGTGCGGCAGGACGGCGGACTGTCCGGTTATCGTTGGGGCGTCGATCGAAAACGCGCGCTGCAATTGCAGGAAGCCCGGCGGCACGACGACGTCCCCCGCCCCGTCGTCACCGACAGCACCGGCGAGTGACACGACAGGCGCCGGCACGATTTCGTCGTGTCGGCCACCGATGCGCGGCTTGGCTTGCCGCCCAGCCGTGGCGTTGCCCGGCATACCGCAGGTGTCGTCCGACCTCAGGACGCCTCGACTCGCGCGACGTCGATCCAGGTCGCGCCGGTAAGCGCCGCAAGGCGCTCCGGCGCGATGCGAATCGCCGCATGTCGGGCACCGGCCGCCGGCAGTACGATATCGAAGGCGCGCAATGACTCGTCGCAATACACCGGCAACGGCTGTGCAAGGCCGAATGGGCAGACGCCGCCCACCGGGTGGCCGGTCAACGTCTCGACCGTTTCGGCTTCCAGCATCTTCGCCTTGACACCAAGCGCCTGCTTGAGTTTGGCGTTGTCCAGACGCGCATCGCCGCGCGCGACGATCAGCACGACGCGCTCGCCGACGCGCAACGACAGGGTCTTCGCTATCTGGCCCGGCGCCACGCCGTGCACGGCTGCGGCTTCGGCGACGGTGGCGGTGCTGCTGCCCGCTTCAATGATGTCGATGTCGGGTGCGTGGCTGGCAAGGAAGGCGCGTACGCTGTCGAGACTCATGGGCTGGAAAGGATGCCGCCGGCGGCGCACCGCGTCGCGCCAGCGGAAGTAAGATGGAGACCGGCCCGACGATAACACGTCGCGCATCGGACGTGCATCGCAGCGCCCGCCAACTGCCCTGCGCGACGTCGCTCGCGCCTCCGCAAAAACAGCGCCCGCGACGAACGCCGACTCAATCGCTGCACGCATTCGCTCCACGCACTTATCCATCGCACTGATCCATCTCAATCACCGATTGGGCTCGCCATCGACGAGCCGCGATCGATCCGACGCGACGCTCTACCGACGCGCGCCATCGCCGTGGGCGCAGCGTGCCCATCTCACATACAAGCCATGCCCTGTGCCCTTTCCGGCACGACAAGTGTCGGCCACGCCGACGCGGGACGCCTCCGCCCGCTCGGTACAAGCGCTTTGCTTTAATTCAGCATGGCTCGACGCTGCGTCGTCCGAACGCCGTTACCTCGGTGCCGGCTGCGGGCGAGACAGCCCTTTGGTTTGCCCGCCTGCCCATCGCCGGTACGTAGGCGGCGTCGCCAGTACGCGCCGCATGACAACACGCAGAATTCGTTGTCCTATGAATCTCATGGGGTCGTGACCACGCCGCGCCACCGGTCGTTTTTTCAACGTGTCGCCAGTTGCCTCGCGCATCGAACACATCGAGCGCGCGCAACATGTCTGACATGCGTGGGCTCCAGCATGCCCGGCGCGGTCGTCGGGTCGCATCGTCAGCGCATCGCCAGCGCATGATCGGCGTTCGCCTCTCGCCCACCACCTCGATTCCACCTATCGATTCCCTGCAACGTGCATTTACTACGCTCCGTGAATGACTATACTGTCACGCACGCGCGACGCATGTCGCGAGACGATAGAACAGGCCATGTCCCAGCCCACAACCACGGAAACGCATACACGATCTTCTCTTTTCATCGGTTCGACGGACAAGACGTTTCGCGTGTTGCATGCGTTCGACGGTCCCGCGCGCCATCTGACGTTGATCGACATCGCACGCACCACAGGGCTCGACCGCAGCAGCACGCAACGGGTGGTGCACACGCTCGAGGCGCTCGGCTACCTGCATCGCATCCCTGACACGCGCATGTACGGCCTGACCACCAAGGTCCTGCAGTTCTCGTATAACTATCTGCGCGCGAACGAACTGATCGAGAAGGCATCGCCCTACCTGCTGGACATGAGCCGCCGGCTAGGCGAAACGACCAACTTGCTGGAGCTCGACGCGAACGAAATCGTGTTCGTCGCGCGCTTTCCCGGCCAGCACCTGGTCAACATGGACATCGTCGTCGGCGCACGCCTGCCCGCGATGTTCACGGCCGCCGGCATCGCAATCATGTCACGCCTCTCGGAGGAGCGCGTCAAGGCGATCCTCGCGCAAACGCGCCTTGAGCCGTTGACGCCGTTCACCGAAACCGACCCGCAGCGGCTGCTCGAGCGCATCCGCAAGGTCGCTCGGCGCGGCTATGCGGTCGCGGAAAACGAGACAGTGTTTGGCGACATCTCGATTGCTGCTCCGGTCACCGACTACGGTGGCATCGGCGTGGCCGCGATCAACATCTCCGTGCCTACGTCGCGCTGGACGCTCAAGCGTGCCGAGGCGGAACTCGCGCAGCACGTGCAGGTAGCCGCGACTTCGATCTCGAAATCGCGGCTGTCGGCGCTACGACGCTGACGACCGCTCGCTCAACGGAACATCCACTGCAGCCGGACGGCCCGGCGGCAGTGCTCCGTCACTTTGCTCCGAACGCTTCGAGCTGCTTCGCCAGTTCACGTCGCAGGTTGCCGGCCAGAACCGGATCGGGTTGGCGCAGCGGCGCAAGCATGTCCGGCGCGTCGACACCGATCAGGTCCATGACTGCCTTCATCGGTCCCGGATTGGTTTCGGCGAAGGCCATCGACATCAACGGAATCAATTGCCGGTGCAGCGCAAGCGCCTGCTGCAGCTCGCCGGACGATGCCAAGGCGTGAATACGGCGCCAGGCGGCCGGCAGCAGCGAGGCAGTCACCAGGATGCCGCCTCGCGCGCCCGCAGCGACGTGCATCGGGAACAGGGTGTCTTCACCGCTCAGCACCGTGAAAGACGGATCGACGCCGGCAACCGTGCGCAGGAAGTGCCACATGTCGGTGTTGCAGGCCTTCATCCCGATGATGCGCTCGTGGCGCGACAGCTCGTGCAACACTTCCGGCGCGATCGAGATGCGGGTGCGATACGGAATTTCGTAAATCAGGATCGGCACCGGCGACTGATCCGCATAACGCAGGTAGTAATCGCGAATGCCTTCCTGCGTCGGATTGGTGTAGTACGGCGTGAGCACCAGCAATGCGTCGGCGCCCGCGGCGGAAAAGTCCCGCGCCGCACGCATCGCATCGTGGTATCCCGGATCAAGCACGCCCGCTATGATCGGCAATTCGTTCTTTACCTCGCTGGCGAGCAGTTCCACCATGCGGATGCGCTGCGCATGATCGAGCGCGCCGTATTCGCCGGTACCACCCAGCGGCACGAAACCGTCGACGCCCTGCGCGCGCAGGTAGCGCACCAAGGTCTGCGTCGCTTCGACATGGATGGTGTCGTCCGAGTGGACGGGCGTCGGAATGGCCGGCAGGATGCCGTGCAGTCGGTCTGAAGTCAGCATGTCTTTTCTGGACGAGTACAGGAACGGAGCGGAAAACGGATCTGGCGGGTGGCACGCATCGCTCGCCGCCACATGTTGCTGCAGCCACGTGTTGCTGCGGCCACCAGCGAGGACGCGGCAGGGCTGCCGCCGCGTCCCGGTTGTGACTCAGGCCAGGCTGCGTCGCCGCAGGCGCTCGGCGATCCAGATGAGCGCGGCGATGAACACGAACAGGCAGGTCGACACCGCGGCGACGACCGGCGACATGTCCATCGTGATCTGATCCCAGAACTGCTTGGGTAGCGTCGTGCTCAAGCCGCCCGAGGAGAACAGCGCGATGGTCAATTCGTCGAACGAGGTCGCAAAGGCGAACAGGAAGGACGACAGCAGCCCTGCGCCGAGGATCGGGAACGTGACGCGGCGCAAGGTTGCGAGCGGGCCAGCGCCGAGCGTCTGCGCCGCCTGGTCGAGCCGCGTATCGTAGTTGCGCAGCACCGCCATCATCGTGATCACCACATACGGCACAGCCACGACCGTGTGCGCGAATACCAGTCCGACCGAGGAGCCGACCAGACCGATCTTCGCGAAGAAGTAAAATACGCCGACCGCGATGATCATGCGCGGTATCACCACCGGTGCGAGCACGAACGCCAGCAGACCGGCGTTGCCGCGCAAGCCGCCGCGCACCAGCAGGAACGCCGCTGGCGTACCGATCAGCATCGACAACAAGCCGGTGCCGAGTCCGATCCAGATCGAACGCTGGATCGCGTCGACCCACACGGGCGAAGCGAGGAACTGCTGATACCACTGCAGCGAGATGCCTTGCGGCGGCCACGCAAGTCCGGCACCGCCGTTGAGCGACAACGGGATCATCAGGAAAGCCGGCGCGCTCAGGAAAACGATCAAGATACCGACCACCGTGCGCAGCAGCCAGCCCCGCCCTTCGCCGGCTTCACCGCGCCGCTTCGGCAAGACGCGCAGCAGCACGTCGGTGACGGCCCCGAGCACACCGAGCAGTGCGTCACCCGCTTGGCGTCCAACGCGGCCGAGCGCGCCGCCACTGCGTCCGTGCCCGCCGCCACCCGTCATGGTCGAGAGACCGACGAGGCGGTCGTAGACGAAAAACACGACGAGCACGACCGCCAGCAGCAGGACCGAAATCGCGCCTGCGAAGCGCCAGTTCAACGCTTGCATCACCTGATCGATGATCAACTGCGTGATCATCGTCTGACCGCGCCCGCCGAGCAGCGCTGGCGTGATGAAGAAGCCGATCGCGGTGACGAAGACCATCAACGCGCTGGCCGCGACCCCCGGCAGCGACAACGGAAAGTAGATCTTCCAGAAAGCCGTGCCTGGCCGAGCACCCAGGGTGGCGGCGGCAGTCGGGAGACGACGATCGATGTTCTCCATGACCGACAGCATCGTCAGCACCGCCAGTGGCATCAGCGCGTGCACCATCCCGATCACGACCGCGGACAGGTTGTAAAGCAGGTTCAGCGGCGCGTCGATCAAGCCGGTCCACAGCAGGAACTGATTCACGACGCCGCGACGTCCGAGCAGGATCACCCAGGCGAAGGTTCGCACGAGGAAGCTGGTCCAGAAGGACAGCAGCACCCAGAAGACGAGACGGTTCTTGCGCGCTTTCGTCGCCACCGAGATCAGGTAGGCCACCGGGTAGGCGGCCAAGACCGAATACAGCGTCGTCCAACCGGCCACCTTCAACGTGATCAGCAGCACGTCCACGTACACCGACGACGCGAACAGGCGGCGGTATTCGGCCAGCGAGAAACCGTCGCCATCGCGCACGCTCATGAACAGGAGCTGCCCGACCGGATAGACCAGCAGAATTGCGAACAGCACCACCAGCGGCAAGGCCATCGCGGCAAGCCGCACGCCGCGCCGCAGCCTCGGCCTGCGCGGCGATGCACGGCCGCCCGGCCTGCCCTCCGGGCCCGGATCCCGCATTGCCTCCAGGGACGCGTGTTTCATCGGCTAGCCTCCGATGGCGACCGCGTCAGCGGCGTGCCAAGACAGTTGCAGCGTCTGGCCGATCGCATAGTCGCTGCTCGAACGGTTGGTCGGAAACGCTGCCACCAGCGACGCATCCGCGGCAAACGGCGACTCGAAATAGAGCTTGGTCATGCCGCCCGTCACCATCACGTCGCTGAGCCGCGCGGACACCATGCCGCCGTCGGCACCGTGGGCGCCGGTGTCCGGCGTGCGTACCGTCAGGTTCTGCGGCCGCACCATCACGCTGACCGCATTGCCGGCGCCGACGTGCGGGTCGTAGACCATCGCCCGGCTTTCGGAGCCGTCGTTCAGCCGCACGCCGATCTGTTCGCCGACACGCGGGCCCGCCTGCCCGGCCAACAGATTCGACTCGCCCAGGAAATCCGCGACGAACACGCTCGACGGACGGAAATAAAGATCGGCCGGCGTGCCGAGCTGCGCAATGCTGCCCGCGTTCATCAAACAGATGCGATCCGACATCGTCATCGCCTCTTCCTGGTCGTGCGTCACGTAGACGATCGTCGTGCCCAGTTCGCGATGGATGCGCTTGATTTCCAGCTGCATGTGGTCACGCAGCTTCTTGTCGAGCGCGCCCAGCGGCTCGTCCATCAGAATGATCGAGGGCCGGTACACCATGCAGCGGGCCAGCGCGATACGTTGTTGCTGGCCGCCCGACAGCGCTTTCGGATAGCGATCCGCGACGTGCGGCAGATGGACCATCTCCAGTGCCTGCATCACCCGCGTGCGTATCGACGCCGCCGGCTCCTTCCGCATGCGCAGCGGAAACGCGATGTTCTCCGCCACTGTCATGTGCGGGAACAGCGCGTAGTTCTGGAACACCATGCCGATGTCCCGTTCGTACGGCGCACCGTAGGTCACGTCGGTTCCGTTGATCCGGATCGAGCCACCATCCGGCTGTCCCAATCCGGCAATCAGCGTAAGCAAGGTGGTCTTGCCCGAGCCGCTGGGTCCGAGCAGCGTCAGGAATTCGCCTGGCGCCACATCGAGATCGGTCGGCGCGAGCGCGACGAAGTCGCCATAGCGCTTGGTCAGGCCGGCGATGGAGAGGTTGGAAGCGGGCATGTCGACGATCCGGTTGACGCTGCGTTCAGCTCAGGACCCAGCGGTTGAAACGCTCCAGGGCCACGCTTTGGTTGTCCAGCCAGTATTTCGGGTCGATGTGGAGCGCCGTTTTCATGTTCGCCGGGAAGGAAGGCGAACTTTTGGCCTGCTCCGGCTTAACGTAGTTGAATGCTTCCGGCTGCGTCAAACCGGCCGGGAAGTACTCCATCAACGCTGCCTGCCGCTTCGGATCCGAGGCGAACTTGATGAATTCGCGACAGGCGTCGGCGTTTGGCGTGCCTTTCAGGATCGCCCAGTTGTCGCAGCTCCAGATGTTCTGATCCCAGACGATCTGCACCGGTGCGCCGTTTGCAATGGCCGACTGCGCACGCGAAACCCAGGTGGCGATCATGTCGACTTCGCCGGACGCCAGCATCTGTTCGACCTGGGCGCCCGTGGTCCACCACACGTCGACGTGCTTGGCGATCTTGTCGAGGCTGGCGAAAGCCTTGTCCAGATTGCACGGATAGACTTGCGACACCGGCACGCCGGAGGCAAGCAAGGCTTCCTCGACCGTATCGAACGGAAACTTCCGCAAGCCGCGACGCCCCGGAAAATCCTTGACGTTCCACATGTCGGCCCACGAGGTCGGCGCCTTGCGGCCCTTGAAGGCATCGGTGCGATACGCCAGCACGGTGGTGTACACATTCGTGCCCACCGCGTAGTCCGACATGTATTGCTTCGGGATCTTCGCGATGGTGGGGTCCGCGCCCAGGCCGTGCTTCTCGAGATACTGCTTCGGTCCGGCCGTCAGGGTGAGCACTGCCGGCTGGCTGATCTTGGCCATGTCCCACGTATAGGCGCCGGTCTCGACCATGCTCTTGATCTGCGCGGTCGGCTCCGCATTGGCCTGCGCGCTGACCACCTGAATGCCGGTCTTCTCGGTAAACGGCCGGTAGTAGACGGCGCCGTATGCCTTGCTGTAGATGCCGCCGTCGTCGCGCACGACAATGCGCTTGCTGGCGGCACGCGACGGCGTCCAGACGAACGGGAAAGCCACGGCGGCGGCACCGGCCGTGACGGTCTTGAGTGCGCGGCGGCGGCCGGCGTGCAACACGTCGCTGACTTCGGCTTGCTTCTTCATGAAGACTCCTTCTCTGTCGAGTTTGAGACCGCGCCAGGGCGCGTGATGGGAGACACTGCCGTGCGCACGGCTGCTGCGCTTATTGGCGCTTACTGGCGCTTAGTGGCGCTCGGTGGCGCTCGGTGGCGCGGCGACCGACGTCGGGCGCCCGGCGCTCGCGCCCGGCACCGGCGATGTCGAACGGCGGACTACTGCAAGGCCGGCAACAGACGGCCGGGATTAAGCAACTGCCTGGGATCGAGTGCGTGCTTGACGGCGCGCATGACAGCGAGCTCGACGGGCGTCTTGAAATACGCCATCTCCGGCAGGCCGCTTTGGCCGACACCGTGCTCCGCGCTGAACGTGCCGCCGAGCGTGGCGGCCGCCTGATTGACGCAGTGGCGCATGCGAGCCGCCATCGCCGCCTGATCATCGATCTGCCGCCATGCGTCGAACGAGAAGAACGGGATGAAATGCACATTGCCGTCCCCGAAGTGCGCGACGATGACGGTCGGCAGCCCCGGCACGATCTCGTGCACGGCGCGCGTCGCGCTCTCGATGAACGCCGGCACGGCCGACACCGGTACCGCGCAGTCGGTGGTCAATCCCATGCCGCCCTTCTTGTTTGCCTCCGATACGCTGTGACGAATTTCCCACAGTGCGTGACGCTGGCCCTCGCTGTTCGCGATCACCGCGTCGACCATCAAACCGCCTTCCACCGCGGCCGACAACACCTCTTCCAGCAGACCATTCATTTCGTCACTGCCGCCGGTATCGGCCAGCTCGACCAGCACATGCCACTCATGCATTGCGTCGAGCGGATTGCGTCGTTGTGCGACATGGTCCAGCACCATCTGCAGTTGCGCCGCATTCATCAACTCGAATGCCGAGAGGCGCGCGCCGCACCGGGCCTGGAACATGCCGAGGATCTCGAGCGCCGCGGCCGGGCCGGTCGGCGCGAACCAGGCGACCGCGCGATGGGTCGGCAGCGGATGGAGCTTGAGCGCCGCCGCCGTGATGATGCCGAGCGTACCCTCGGTGCCAATGAACAGATGTTTGAGGTCGAGCCCCGTGTTGTCCTTGCGCAGCGCCCGCAAGCCATCAACCACCGTACCGTCCGCCAGCACCACTTCGAGCCCCAGGACGTTCTCGCGCGTGTTGCCATAGCGCAGCACCGACGTACCGCCTGCATTCGTGGACAACGTCCCGCCAATCTGACACGATCCTTCCGCGCCGAGACTCACCGGATACAACCGCTGCAATGCGGCGGCCGCCTCTTGAACGGTCTGCAGCACGCACCCTGCCTCGACCACCATGGAACCGTTGGCGGCATCGATCGACCGGATCCGACGCATGCGCGACAGGCTGATGATGACCGGGGGCACCCCGCCCGCGGCCGGCGTCGCGCCGCCACACAGACTGGTATTGCCGCCCTGCGGCAGAATCGGCACGCCATGCTCGGCGCAGATGCGCACGGCCAGCGCAACGTCCTGCACCGTGGACGGTTGTACGACGCAGGTCGCCGGCGCCTTGTACCGACCGCGCCAGTCCTCGATGAACCCTTCCATGTCGTGTGGCGTGCTCAGCACCGCGCTGTCACCTAGCGCGTCGCGCAATGCAAGGATCAAGCGCTGAGGGTCGTTCATGCGTGTCTCCTGTCGACGTGCCGGGCGGCGAAACGCGTTCCGACGCACGCAGAATAACCACACAAAAATCGCAGAGGGATGCAATCGATTGGAATGCGATCGATTCAACTGCAATATCGGGATGAAAGCGTGGTCGTCCGATGACTTGTCGACCGTTGCCATGCCAGCGCGATGCCTGACGCCGACCATCTTCGGAATGCCCCTGCCGCAAGCAGACCGAACGAAAGTGCGGGATCATGCATGCACGGCACCGGAGCACGTCGAGGTTGGGACTATTTGCGATGGATAAAGAGACTTTTCTCGACGAGCTGGACCACGACGGCTTTACACAGCGCGTGGTGGTGACCCGCGCAGCCGGCCTGTTGCCGGATCATGCGCACCCCTTCGAGGCCAGAGCCTTGATCCTGTCGGGTGACATCGAGATCGTGGTGGACGGACAGCGTCGCACCTACCGCACGGGCGAGGTGTTTCGCCTGGCGGCGGGCCAGCGGCACGAGGAACGTTACGGCGCCGACGGCGTGCAGTACCTGGTCGGACGCCGCTGAGCCGGCACGACGCCGTACAGCGCAACGCCGCTGTAGCCGGCGGCGTGCTGAGGGGTTCAAGACGGTCGGCGCAAACGCGCTTTGACATGCAGCGCGATCGCCACGTGTATCGCGACGGCGATCGCCAGCCCGAGCGCATGCATGCTGCCCCGTCCGCCACCGTCAGCCTGGATGGCCCGCAACCCATATAGGCCGGCCGGCAGAAAAAGCACAAGCGCCGTGACCAGGCCAGGGTTGTACATACGCATCCGCACGCCTTGCAGGATATGCACGAGCGCGTTGACCAGGACCAGATAGACGGCAATCAGCCCATAGCCGGTATCGATACAGACGGCCAACGTCAGCGACACCGCCAACACGCCCCATACGCCCGGGACGTTGACGATGAACACGGCCAGCCGCGACATGACTTCCGCGCCGCCACCGATCTTCTCGTTCAGGAACAGCCTGAAGCGGTCGCGGTCGTGCTCTTCGTACTGGTGAATCATATAAATGGGCAGGAACAGGTAGCCCATGGCGAGCGATGGCGGCCAGCCCGCAACGACGACCGGCGCGATGGCAAGCAGCAAGATGCCCGCAAGGAACCCGCCATACACCCAGTTTTGCGTCAGCCTTTCCATGCCTTCCTTCCCCGTTATGCCGCGCCCGCGCCGCCAACGCGATGCGTGACGCCATGCCGCGATACTTGTTCTAGGTAACGCCAGCGATCCGTTCTGTTGCCGGTCGGCGTGGTCGCGCGCCACGTCGCAACCGGATGCCACTGCCCTGCAGCCACTGTGTCGTTGCCGGCCGCCAGCGCCGGTGTCGTCGCGCGCCGCCCGCATTGCCAACCGAACAGTACAAGTCCTGGCCGGCTCGCGATCGTAATACGAAATCGACGGATTGCCCTCGCCGCATCCGGCTCACGAAAAGAAGCGCTCCGCCGCGCGCTTCCGGGCCTGCCGGCAGGCAGCCAGACAGCTTAGCAAAAATCTATGCCCGCGGCGGATTTCCAATAACAAAGGCATTCGAGCGCCTCCTACACTGCATCCCATCGGTCCGAACAAGGGCTGCGGCGGTCGGCCCAAGGCGGCGGCCCCGCACAATACGAAAAGGAGGCATGATGCAGAACCTGAAGCTGGTCGGCACGGCAGTGACGCGGCCCGAAGCGGTCGGCGGTCTGTTTACACTCGAGGACGGCGGCGACTGGCAATTGGCGGATGGCATCCCGACCGACGCCGCGGTCCAGGCGATCACGCCGCATCCGAGTCGTCCAGACGTCGTCTACGCGGCCACGCGCAAAGGGGTGTTCCGCTCGACCGATGGCGCGCGGCGTTGGCACCGCTTGCAGGTCACCGACGAGCCCGTGCAGTTCTGGACAGTCGTCGTGCATCCCCAACAGCCGGATGTGCTTTTCGCGGGCACCGCGCCGGTCGGCTTCCATCGCAGCGACGACGGCGGCGAGACCTGGCGTCAATGCCGAGCCGACTATCCGGAACGTTTCAAGATTTCCTTCGGCGCATCGCGTGTGATGCGGATCGCGTTCCATCCCACCGACCCGCGCGTGATGTACGCGATCGCCGAGATCAACGGCTTCCTGATCAGCGAGGACGGCGGCGAGACCTGGCGCGGCGAGCACGAAGGCATCCTGGCGCTGTCGCAGTTGCCGCATCTCAAAAGCAAGCTCGAAACGGACGACGACGCCGAGGGCATGTTCGACGCGCATTCGGTGTGCACGACGACCGCCGACCCCGACGCCGTGTTCTACATCTGCCGCCTCGGCATCTTCGTCAGCCACGATCGCGGCAAACATTTCCGCGACCTGGAGGTCGGCAAACAGGCGCCGTTTTCCTACACCCGCGACTGCCGCTTCGTGCCCGGCGCGCCGCGCAAGCTGTATGCATGTTTCAGCATCTCTTCGCGCAGCAACGCAGGCGCGCTCTACGTGAGCGACGATCTGGGCGACAACTGGCGGCGCGCCGACGCCGCGGTAACACCGCGCAGCACGATGATGGGCTTTGGCGCCCATGTCACCGATCCGAACGGCATCATCACGGTCACGCGTGGCGGACAAATCTTCTACACCACGGACGGCGCCCGCTCCTGGACGGAAAAGCAGTTGCCAGCCAATGCCGGCGACGCATTCTGCGGCGCGATTCTCTGAACGGAGCGGATCGATGACACAACGTCTGAACGGCGTCATTCGCGCCCTCGAAAGCGGTAGCGGCATTGCCTTCACATCTTTCGTACAGGCCGAAATCGAGAGCGCGGTCAGCTTCGCTCAGTCAGCGAACGACGGCGTGGTCTTCGAGCTGGAACACACGCCGTGGGACATCGCCGCGCTGCGCGTCGCAATGCAGTTCCTGTTGCTGCGGCAGCGGATCGTGCAGGCCGGCTCCGCCGCCTGCACGATGACGCCGCTGGTCCGGGTTCCGGCGAGTGGCAGCGAGATGAATCAGTGGTTCGCCAAGCAGGCACTGGACCTGGGCGCCTACGGCATCGTCTGGCCCCGCATCAGTACCGCCGAACAGGCCTACAACGCCGTGGCCGCCTGCCGCTATCCACGTCTGCCGTCGCGCCCCGACTACGAACCCGCCGGGCTGCGCGGCGACGCGCCGATGCCTGCGGCGCGCTATTGGGGGCAGGAACAGCAGGCGTACTACCGCAAGGCGGACGTGTGGCCGCTGGCGCCCGAAGGCGAGATTCTCAGCGTGATGATGATCGAGGACGTCGCCGCATTCGACAACCTGGAGGACATCGTCAAACGGGTGGCCGGCATCGGCGTCTTGTTGATCGGCGAAGGCGATCTCACGCAGGAACTGGGCTGTCCTCGTCAGTACGACAATCCAGAGCTGCTGCGCTTGATGGCGCATGCCGTCGAAATCGGCAAGGCCTACAACATTCCAGTCGGTCACCCGCATGTGAACGCGCACAACATCGCCGATGTTATCGCGCAGGGGTATCGCTTCCTGATGACCTTCCCGCAGCGCGACTTCTCGGCCCTGCGCAAAGGGCTTGAACTGAGCGGACGCACATGAGCGACGCAACTCGAACTGCCAACGGATACCAGTCATGAGCGAACCCTTATCGATCGTTCTCGGCCAGCACGGTCAAGTGCGGGCACTGCGCGATGGCAGCGTGCGCGTCGATGGCTATGCGCTCGACTTCGTCGACGTCAAGCGCATGCCCGACGCCTATCGCGCGATGGCTCGCCAGCAGCCCTACGACATCTGCGAGATGGCGCCGACCTCCTACCTGATGGCGGTCGCGGCCGGCGCGCCGATCACCGCCCTGCCACTGCCGATGACGCGCCGGTTTCGGCACGCCGGTCTGCAGCGCCGGCGCGACAGCGACATCAGGCAGCCGACCGATCTGGAAGGCCGCACGGTAGGCAGCCGCACCTATGCCGTGAGTGCGGCCGTGTGGACCCGGGGCATTCTGGCCGACGACTACGGCGTGGACCTGAAACGCATCGAGTGGCTGACCGAGGAGGACGAGAACGTCGAGACGTTCGTGCTGCCACGCAATGCCCGTCGGATACCGGACGGCGAAACCCTCGCTGACCTCATGCGACGCGGACAGCTCGACGCGGCATTCGGCGGCCTTGCCGGCTTGGGCGCCGATCCCGGCGACGCGCTGGTCGAACTGGTCGAGGACGCGGCGGCCCGCGAGTCGCGTTGGTTCGAGCGCACCGGCATCTATCCGCTGCACGGCGTGATCGTCGCGCGCAACGACGTCCTGGCACGCCATCCGACGCTCGCCACCAGACTGTTCGACGCATTCGTCGCCGCCAAGGAGCGCTATCTGGACGCGGTGCGGGCTGGGCGCGCCGACACGCCGGAGGACAGACGCTACCGCCAGCTCGCGAAACTCGTCGGCGACCCGCTGCCCTACGGCCTGCAGGAAAACAAAGCCTCGCTCGAAGCACTGATTCGCTATGCCCACGAGCAGGGTTTGATCGAGACACGTCCGTCGCTCGACAGCGTCTTTCTGGACCCGCGCGGCATCGCCTCGCCGCTAACCGTATGAAGGAATCGAAAGGCATGGATACGCCAGCGCGAACCCGCCTGTCCGCCATGATGGGCACCTACGGCAAGACACGTCCATTAAAGGATGGCACGCTGCAATCGCCGCTTCTGGAACTGGCTTTCGCACCGGTCGACACCGCGCAGAAAGCCTTCAAGGACGTTGTGCGGCGCGAGCAGTACGACGTCTCGGAATTGGCCATCATCACCTATCTGCAAGCCTTCGAAGCGGGCAAGCCGTATTTACTGCTGCCCTTCGTGATGAACGGCAACTTCCATCACGGCAGCGTGTGGTGCCGTGACGATGCGACATTCGGCCCGACCGATCTGGCCGGCAAACGCGTGGCGATGCGCGCCTACACGCAGACCACGCCCACCTGGGTGCGCGGCCTGCTCGCCGACGAGTACGGCATGCGTCTTGAGGAAGTGCGCTGGCTGAGCCAGGAGGGCGCCCACGTGGAGGGCTACGACGAGCCGCCTTGGGTGAGCCGCCTCGATCCCGGCACTGACCTCGAAACGCTGCTCCGCACCGGTGAGGTCGACGCCATCATTGCCGGCGGCGGCTTGTCCAAGGAACCCGGCATCCGGCCATTGCTCGATGCCCCGGCGGACGCCGCGGCCCGCTGGTACGCCCGCACCGGCATCGTTCCGATCAACCATGTCGTGACGATCCGGCAGTCGGTCGCCGACGGCCGCCCGGACCTGGTCCGCGAGCTTTATGGTCTGCTGTTGGAAAGCCGGACGCGCGATACCGCCTACGTCCCGGCACAGCAACCGGACCTGCAACCGACGGGCTTCGAAGCACTGGCGCCCGCGTTGACGTTGGCCGTGCGCTACGCATACGAGCAACGCTTGATCAAGCGGATGTTTTCGCTGGGCGAGCTGTATGGCAGCGTGCGCGGCGCGCTGGCCTGAGCGACCGGCTATGCCCGGTTCTTGCAGTGTCGCAACGGCGTGCCGAGCGCGCCGGCGCGGCGCCACGTTTAGAAAAAAGTGAGGAGACAATCATGCCATCGAACATCAGCGGCATGTCGTACGTCAGACTGGGCGCCCCGGACCTGGGCCGGATGGAGCATTTCCTCGAAGACTTCGGCATGGTCAAGGTGCATCGCGACGCGACACGGCTTTACATGCGCGGCGTCGGCGAGTCCCCCTTTCTGCACGTGACCGAGCTCGGCGACCCAGGCGTGATCGCGTTCGGCTACGAGGCACGAGACCCCGATGTGCTGACCGCTCTCTCGCAGCGCACCGATGCGCAGGGATTGGAACACGTCGACGCGCCCGGTGGTGGGCGACGCGTGCGCTTGCGCGATCCCAACGGGCTGTGCGTTGAAATCGTCGCGGCGCGCGAGCCGGTCGCGCGTCTGACACCCAGGGTATTGATCAGAGAAGCCGAGGGCGAGAGCCGGGTGCAAGGACCCGCACGCGTCGAGCGGATCGCTCATACCGCCTACGCGACGCCCAATCTGCAGGCGATGATCGCCTGGTATCAGGACGCGCTCGGCGTCATCCCCACCGACGAGCTGTATGTCGATACCCCCGACAACGTGCTGGGCCAATTCGACCGCGTCGACCTCGGCGAGGCGCCGGTCGATCATCACGTGATCTTCCTGCTGCGCGGTCCGCGAGCGGGCATGCACCACGTGTCCTATCAGGTCGAAGGCGTCGACGACATCTTCTTCGGCTTCGATCACATGACTGACCGTGAACACGGCCATGTGCGCGGCATTGGCCGCCATGCGCTCGGCAGCCAGATCTTCAATTATTGGATGAGTCCGTACGAACAGATGCACGAGCACTGGATCTCGCACGAGAAGCTCAACGCCAAGAGCAAGTTCAACCGCATCAAGATTGGCGAGGGCATGAGTCATGACACCGGCGAGCGTCCATCGGAACGTTTCGTCAAGCAGGCCACGCCGATCGTCGCCGCCAACGTCTGAAGCGGACGCGCGTCCGCTTCCATCCGTTCCCTCTGGAGCTTATCCGGCATGATCATCGACTGCCACGGGCATTTCACGACAGTGCCCAAGACGCTGCACGCCTGGCGCACCGAACAATTGGCCCACCACGGCCGTCGGTACGGCGCACCGCTGCGCATTTCCGACGACGAACTGCGCGCCGCGCTGGAGACCCAGCAGCTCAAGGCGCAGCGCGAGCGCGGCCTGGATCTCACACTGTTCTCCCCGATCGCAGGACAGATGGGACACCATCTCGGCACGCTGGACCAGAGCATCGAATGGTCGCGGCTCTGCAACGATCTGATCCACCGCGTCTGCACGCTGTATCCGGCGCGATTCGCCGGGGTCTGCCAGCTGCCGCAGTCGCCCGGGCAGGCGGTCGATGCCTGCGCGGAGGAGCTCGAACGCTGCGTGCGCGAGTTGGGCTTCGTCGGGTGCAATCTGAACCCGGACCCATCAGGCGGCTACTGGACCGATCCGCCGATCACCGACCGCCGCTACTACCCGCTCTACGAAAAGATGGTCGAGCTGGACGTGCCGGCGATGATCCACGTGAGCAGTTCGTGCAACCCGTGCTTCCATCATGTCGGGGCGCACTACTTGAATGGCGACACCTCCGCCTTCATGCAACTCCTGCTGGCGCCCGAGCTTTTCAAGACATTTCCGACGCTGCGCTTCGTGATTCCGCATGGTGGTGGCGCGGTCCCCTATCACTGGGGTCGGTATCGGGGTCTTGCTCAGGATATGGGACTGGCCGCGCTCGACGGCGGCATCCTCAACAATGTCTTTTTCGATACCTGTGTCTATCACCAGGCCGGCATCAACCTGCTGACCGACGTGATTCCACATCGCAACGTGCTGTTCGGTTCCGAAATGATAGGCGCGGTCAAGGGCATCGATCCCGAAACCGGGCATCACTTCGACGATACGCGCCGCTATGTCGAAGCCACGCCCCATCTCTGTTCGGCGCATCAACAGGACGTTTTCTGCAACAACGCGATGCAGGTCTATCCCGGCCTGCGGTCGAGAATCACTTCCTGATCTAGGAGAATACCGAGATGGATCTTGGCATCACTGGCCGGACCGCCCTGGTGTGCGCGTCCTCGCGCGGCCTGGGGCTGGCATGTGCGACAGCGCTCGCCCGCGAAGGCTGTCGCGTTTTCATCAATGGCCGCGACGCGGGTGCGCTGGAAGCGGCCGCGCACGCCATCGAGCATGCCACCGGCGTGCGAGTGCAGCGCATCGTCGCCGACCTCAACACGGAGGCAGGTCGAGCGGCCCTGATCGCAGCCTGCCCGGAACCCGACATCCTGGTCAACAACAACGCCGGACCGGAGCCTGGCAAGATCGCGGACTGGACACGGGAAGACTGGTTGGGCGCGGTCGAGGCAAACATGCTCGCCCCGGTGTTCCTGATCAAGACTTACCTGCCGGGCATGCGCAGCCGCCGCTTTGGGCGCATCGTCAACATTACCTCGGCAATGGTCAAGTCGCCCAGCGCGACGATGGGTCTGTCCGCGGCCGTGCGAGCCGGCTTGACCGCACTGAGCAAGTCGGTCCAGCGCGACTCCGTCGTTGACAACGTGACCATCAACAACATGCTGCCCGAGCGCTTCGACACCGATCGACAGCGCTACATGGCCGATCGCATGTCGCAACGCGAGAGCATCACGGTGGCGGAGGCCAAGCAGCGGATCGCGGCGACCATCGCCGCCAAGCGGCTGGGCCAGCCGTCGGAATTCGGCGATGCGTGCGCATTCCTGTGCAGCGCCCAGGCCGGCTTCATTTCGGGACAAAACCTGCAACTGGACGGCGGCTCCTACGCCGGCCTGGTGTAAAGGAGAAAAGCGTGCGATACGCAAGTTTTCTGATCAAAGGCGAAGCCAGCTACGGCATTGTCACGGACCGGGGCGTGATCGACCTCGGGCGACGCTTCGGCGATCGATTCGCGGACCTGCAGGCGCTCGTGGCAGCCGATTTCCCGGCGGAGGTCGCCGCTGCCGCGGCCGAGCCGGTCGATTACCCGCTCGACGCAATTGCCTGGCAAGTGCCGATTGCACGGCCCGTGCACATCTGGTGCCTGGCGCTCAACTACGTCGAACACCACACCGAGGTGCAAAGCGCCGGACGCGTGCAGGAGCTGCCGAAGTCACCGGCGCTCTTCGCCCGCGCCAGCGACTCGCTGGTCGCGCACGGCGCGCCGCTACGCCATCCCGGTGTCAGCGAACAGTTCGATTTCGAGGGCGAACTGGTCGTCGTGATTGGCAAGCGCGGCTTCCAGGTAGCGGCCGAGGACGCGATGGCGCATGTTGCCGGCTACACGATCATGAACGAAGGCAGCGTGCGCGACTGGCAGTTCCACACCCGTCAGATCACGCCCGGCAAGAATTTCTTCCGAAGCGGCGCCGTCGGCCCTTGGATCGTGCCGCGCAGTGACGTCGCCGACGTCGACGCACTGCGCATCCGCACCACGCTCAACGGCAAGACGATGCAGGACGATGTCGTCGCAAGCATGGTTCACAAGATCCCGGCGTTCATCGCGTATGTCTCGACGATCGCGCCGCTGTGTCCCGGCGACCTGCTGGCCACCGGCACTCCGAGCGGCGTCGGCTTCTCGCGAAAGCCGCCTGTCTTCATGAAGCCAGGCGATCTGTGCGAAATCACGATCGATGGCATCGGTACGCTGGCCAACCGTGTCGAGGCCGATACCGCATAATCCTGTTGCTCTCCTGCCCAGGCCGACCCACGTCCCATGTCACGCGCCGCTCCCCGTCTCGCCGCCACCGCTACCACTGCTGCCACTGCTGCCGCCGCCAGCGTCGATGCATCATCCGGCACGCGCGTCGGCGGTGCGGCGCGCATGCCGAGCATCTGGCAGCTAAGGGTTTTCGAGACGATCGCGCGACACGAGAACGTCACCCAGGCGTCGCAGGAACTGCTGCGTTCCCAGCCCGCCACCACCGCCTGCATCGCCAGCCTCGAAACACTGCTTGGCATCGCCCTCTTCGAGCGCTCGACCACCGGCACCTACCTCACGCCCGCCGGCGTTGCCGCACTTGTACGCACCCGCAAGATTCTCCACGCGGTGGAATCGGCACTTGGCGAGCTAGGCAGCACCCGCTCCGTTGCACCGCCGGTACTGGCCGGCGGCATTACCCGCACGCAAATGCGGTGTCTGATCGCGATCGAGGCGTGCGGTTCGTTCCGCGCCGCGGCGCGGCTGCTGGGCATCACCGAGGCCTCGTTGCAACGCGCCGCGCGCACGCTGGAACAGAATCTCGGCGCGCCGCTCTACCGCCATACCGCGCTCGGCGTCGCCACCACCGACGTCGGCAAGACCTTCGCGCAGCGACTAGGCGCGGTTTCCGAACAGATCGTCGCGCTGCTCGACACCCTGCGGCACTACGAACCGCCGAAAGACCGATGCGTCACGCTCGGGGTTCTGCTGCTCGATCCGACGATCCTGATCGTCAACGCAATCCGGGAGCTTGGACAGGCCTTTCCCGACGCACGCGTGGTCGTGATCAACGGCACCTACGATGCGCTGCTCAGCAAGCTGCTACGCGGCGACATCGACTTCATGCTTGGCTTGCTCAAGCAGCCCGATGCCGCGTTCGATTTCGTCGAGACCCCGTTGTATCGGGAACGCTATTGCGTGGTCGCGAGCCGCGAACATTCGCTCGCCCGCGCGCCTCACGTCAGCGTGGAGACCTTGCGGCGGTATCAGTGGGTGCTGCCGCCGAAGGGTTCGCCGCGGCGCGAGGCCTATGAGCACGTTTTCTCCGAGGGGCTGCCGCCGGCCGCCAGCATCGAAACCTATTCGTTGTCGACGATTCGCATCGTCTTGACCGATTCGGACATGCTGACAGTGCTCAGTTGGACCGAGGTCCTCAGCGAGCGGCGCTTCGGCCTGCTTGCACCGCTGCAGGTGGACGTGCCCTGGGAGAATGGACCGGTGGTCGGCATCACCTCGCGGCACGGCTGGCAAGCGAACGAACTGCAAACCGCATTCATCGAAAACCTGCAGCGCAACGCCGCCGCGATCAACGCCAGTTGAAGGTCCGCGCGGTGCGGTGCCGATACCTGTGCCACCGACACCGTCGCGGACGCCAAACGGTGCCGGCCTCCCGCAGCGGCCTCGCGCATCGAAGGTACGTATCGGCCGCGGGTCTTGACCCGTCTTGACCGCGCGTATCGGCCATTCTCGAACGCGTGCCGCACGCACAAGCTCGGGTCACGCGACGCAGCAAGATCCGATTGTCGCGCGCCGATTTCCTATGCCTTCCTAAAAAAGCCGGTTCCTATAATCGAGTGGCGAACTCGCGTTGCCCGGCGGCATGCCGATTCTCGACGAACCGTGTTCCGTCGGATCGAAGGCAAGTCGCCGATAGCGACGACAAAGACGAGCGCACCCTTGCTCTCGGGAGACGGAGGCTTCATGCAACATTCGGAAAGCGGGCGCAGCCCGTTTCAAGATCAGCGCGTCCTGTCAGGCCGGCAGCGTGGCCTGCTCGTGCTGATCGGCGTTGGCAGCATGCTGGAATTCTGGGACGCCTACCTGATCGGTTTCATCATGGCGTTCCTGATCAAGCCGTGGGGATTGACCTATGGCGTAATGGGCGCCGTGCTGCTCGCGTCCGGCGCAGGCGCGGTAGTCGGCGGCATGGTCTGGGGCGCGATCGCGGACCGGCTTGGCCGCAAGCCGGTCTTCGTCGCGTCCCTGCTCCTGCTTGCGCTGGCGAGCGTCGGCCTGGCCCTGACGCCCGACGGCGGCTGGATCTACATGGCCGTGCTGCGGATCGTGATCGGCTTTTGCACCGGCGGTTACTTTATCCAGATCGCACTGGTCAACGAGTTCATGCCGCCGCAGCGCCGGGCCACCTTGACCGGGGTGGTGTCGGCGATCACCACCGGCGGCCTGTTGCTGGGTGCCTTCAGCGGCGCCTTCCTGATTCCGGCGCTCGGCTGGCGCTGGACCTTCGGGCTCGGCGCGGCGCCGGCGCTGATCGCACTGCTAGGCGTGTTCCTGATTCCCGAATCGCCACGCTGGCTCGCCCAGCAGGGCCGGCAGGCGGCCGCCCGCGAAGCGGTCGCCTGGGCCCTCGCACAACCCGTGCACATGGTCGCGGCCCCCGCGGCGCCCCCCACGGCGTCACCCGCCGCCGACGCGGCGTTGCAGGCAAGACCGCGTTGGCGAGACATCTTCCATTATCCACGCAGCGTCGTCACCGCAACGCTCGTGAACATGGGGCTGATCTCCGGCTACTACGGGATCGTGCTGTGGTCGCCAACGCTGCTGTCACAGGTGCAGCGGCTCAGCCCGGCTCGCGCGTCGATGTGGATGATCGCCTTCAGCGTGCTCGGCATGGGGACGCGTCTCGGCGCGGCGCTGCTGGCCGACCGCATCGGAAGGCGCAAAACCGGCGGCTACTTCGCCATCGTCTCGGCGGTCGCGCTGTTCGTGGCCGGTTACGTCGGGCACGGCGACCTCCTGACGCCCGCGTGGTTCTGGGCGCCGCTGCTGCTCGCCTTCGTTTTTGCCGACGGCAGCTTCGCGATATGCGCGGTGTATTCGACGGAGATCTGGCCAACGCGGCTACGCGGCAGCGGCGCGGGCTTCGCGGGTCTGACGGGTTCGGTCGGCAAGATGCTGGGGCCGATGGGCTTGGCCCTGGTGGCCGGCTCCAGCAGCGTCGTGATGCCCGGCGCCACCTTGAATGTCATCGTGCCGGCCTTCCAGTTTCTCGCGTTCTGTCTGCTCGTATGCGGGCTGACCTATCTGTTGATCGGCATCGAGGCGCGCGGCGAAACGCTGGAAACGCTCGACACGCGTTTCGAGAATGAGCGAAACACGCGGCGCGCACGCGCGTCTCGCGACGGCACCGCGGTCCGCAACCCAGCCACCCGCACCGCGCGTCGCCCGACGCGGCCGTGACGACGGGCGCAGGCATCGCGCCTGACGGTCCGGCAAGTCCGCCCGCGCCGCACCGTCTGCCACGCATCGCCTGCCGAAAGCGATCTGCCTGGCACGCGGCGACGCTGCCGCGCGAGGAACGGGGCGCACAGCAAAAACCGATCGCCGGTGCGTGTTTCGGATTGGGACCGGGCACATTGCATCACTAGACTCAATCAACGCCGCGACGATCCGACAGGAGAGAAAACCGATGAAGCAACTGCGCGTAGGCATGGTCGTGCCCTCGCTGAACACGATCGCCGAAGACGATTTCCGGCGCTACTGCCCTGGCGAGGTCGCCTACCACGTCCATCGCATCCGCCTACGCAAGGAAGCCGGCCGTGTCACCACGGAGAGTCTGGCACGCGCCTGGCTGGAAGCAATCGAGCAGAGCGAGTATGTGGCCGACCTGTTGCCCGACGCAGTGCTGTTCAACTGTACCGGCGCGAGCGTCGGATATGGGGACGACTGCGACGCGCTGCTGGCGCAACGCATGGAAGCACAGCTAGGCGTGCCCGCCACCAACACGATGGTCGCGATCAAGGCCGCGCTGCGGGCCGTGTCGGCCACCCGCGTGCTACACGTCTGCCCGTTCACCGATACGTTTTCCCGCATCGAGCACGCATCGCTCTCGCGCAGCGGCATCGACGTTGCAAACACCGTTTCGCTCGATTTCACCGATGCCCGGGTCGCCGCCCGCATGACGCCCGACGAACTGGCCAGCATCGTGCACGCGCGCGTCAACGAACAACGCAGCGGTGCCGCAGCGATCGGCGCGGTGCTGTTGTCCTGCGCGAACGTCCGCGCCTTCGAAGCCGTCGCGCCACTGGAGGCCAGCCTCGGCGTGCCCGTCGTTACGAGCAACCAGGCCGCGCTCTGGGCCGTGCTGGCGCTCGCCGGCTGGCGTGGCAGCATCCGTGACGCGGGACGGCTGTTCGACGTGACACTGCCTGCCGCCGATGCGGCGCAATTTTCTCATTCGTCACAGGACCGGCTTCTCTCATGCGGATCGTAGACGCTCAAGTACATGCCTGGTCGAACGGTGAATCGACGGGCCATCATCGACGCGCGCCCATCACGGCCGAGGTTCTGAAAAGCGAGATGGCGGATGCCGGGGTTGCGCGAGCGGTACTGGTGCCGCCGCTGTGGGACCCGGATGGCAACGCCTATTCGCTGCGCGTCGCGCAAGAGGATCCGAACCGTTTCTCGGTGATGGGGCTGTTGCCCCGCATCATCGACGATCCGGTCGCATGCCTGCGTGGCTGGCAGAGTCAGCCCGGCATGCGCGGCATGCGCGGCATGCGCGGCATGCGCTTCCTGTTCAACTCCCCGGAGCGTCTCGCGCCGCTGCGCGAAGGACGGCTCGACGCGATATGGACCATTGCGGAGCAGGCCGAGCTGGTGGTCGCGCTGTTGATCCCCGGCGCGCTGCCGCTGGTCGACGAGATCGCGCGTCGCCATCCGAACTTGCGCCTGGTCGTCGACCATCTCGGGGTGCCGCGCGGCGCCACCGGCCCGGGCGCATTTGATCATCTGCCGGCCCTGCTCGCGCTGGCGCCCCATCGCAATGTGTACGTCAAGGCAGTCGGCGTCGGCGATTATGCGCTCGACCCCTATCCGTTCCGCTCGCTGACACCGACCTTGCGACGCGTGTACGACGCGTTCGGCCCGGACCGTATCCTGTGGGGCAGCGACCTGTCGCGGCTTCATCATCCTTACCGGCAGTGCGTGACCCATTTCTGCGAAACGCTCTCCTGGCTGGCGCAGCACGAACTGGAGGGCATCATGGGAGGCAATGTGTGCCGGCTCCTCGACTGGCCCTGACACGGCCGCCAGTCGACAACCAAGACCACCACGAAAACGACACGCCGGGCAACCCGCACCGGCGGACATTTCGGAGACAAATCATGTTCACACCAGGTAGTTGGCCGTGCCTGATCCTGCTGTTCGTCTACGGCACCGTTGCAACGTCGCTCGTAACGCAAGCCGTCCCGGTGATCGGCGACATCGCGCGCTACTTCCATCTCTCCCATGCCGCGGCCGGCTGGGTGATCTCGATTCCCTCGCTGATCACCGCCGTTGGCGCGTTGTTCGGCGGCTGGCTGGTGGACCGCATTGGTGACAGGCGCGTCATCGCCGCCGGTGCCGCCTGCGCGTGCGTTGGCAACCTGGCAGTGTTCTTCTCGCACGACGTCGGCATGCTGCTGGCGGGCCGGCTGATCGAGGGCATCGGCTACCTATCGCTGACGGTCGGCGCGGTCACGCTCATCATGCGCACGACAACCGGCCCACGGCGCAGCGTAGCGCTCGGCCTGTGGACCGCGCACACCGCGGTCGGCATCGGCATGACGCTCAGCATCGTTGCGCCGTTGGCGCAGCACGGCGAGCGTTGGCGTTGGGCCTTCGGCGGCCACGCGGTCCTGATGGCCGCCCTGCTGCTCGCCACGGTCCTGCTGCCCGGCAAACGCGGGGCCGCCGCACCGCGCCGTCTGGTCGACATCTGGACAGTGCTGTCCAGCCTGCCTCCGTATCGCGTGGCGCTCGCTTCCGGGGCTTCGGCGTTCGTGCAAACTGGCATCATGGCAGCGCTCACCGTGTATCTGGCGCGAACCTTCGGCGTGAGCGTCGGCAAGGCGGCGGGCGTCGGCACGATGGCCGAAGTGTTCGTCGTGCTGGCATGCATCGGCGTAGGCCAATTGCTGAAGGCGGGTCACAACATCCGCGTGCTCGCGTTGATCTCAGGCGCGCTGTCCTTGCTGGGCGGCGCCGGACTTTATCTGCCCGCCACGTCGTTCGCGGGAGCGATCGTCGCGATCTGCGTGTTCTCTGTCGGTATCGGCGCCCTCAATGCCCTGATCTGGACTCTGGTGCCGGCGGCCGCGCCAAGCCTGGCGACGCTCGGTGCCACCAACGGGCTGGTCGCGCAGGCGACCTATCTTGGCGTGCTGCTGGGTCCGCCGGCAATCTTCACGAGCTTCAGTGAGGGCGGCTGGACCTTGCGTGTCGGCCTGGTCATCGCTGCCACGGCGCTGCAGCTGCTACCCATCCCCATCTGGTCCTCACGACCGCCCCGGCCATTGCGCATGACGGACAGTCACGCCGAATCCGCACACAGCCACTGAAATTTGGCCGTGAAGCGTCCAACCCGGACACAGCCGCCGCGCATGGCGCGGCTGGCGTCGACCGGTCGAACCATGCCCTTTGCCACGGCCGCCGCGCCCGCCTGCCGTCTGACACGCGGTGCGGGCCTGTCCGTGCGCGCAAATCGCATGCGCGTGCCGCCAGTGGCCGGGAGCAAGTCGCACCGCTTTCGCACAAAAAACAAAGATCGGAGACCTCATGTCGATTCGTACGCGCTTTGCCGGCAGCGTTGTCCGTGCCGCCCTGTTGGGCACGGCCGCGCTCGCGGGCCCCGTCCATGCCCAGACCGTGACACTCTACGGCGTCATCTCCACCGGCATACAGTACGTCAGCAATGCCAACGGCGGTCGCCAGTTCGCTCTTGCCAACGGCGGCATGATGCCGCCGCGCTTCGGCTTCCGGGGCGACGAGGACCTGGGCGGAGGCAATCATGCCATCTTCACGCTCGAAAACGGTTTTTCGATCGCCAATGGCGCACTGCTCGGCGGCATGTTTGGACGTCAGGCATTCGTGGGGCTGCGCAACGACCGCTATGGCACACTGACTGCCGGCAGGCAGTATGAGGAGATGACGTCGTCGCTGTGGTGGGCGATGTCCGCCAACGTGTTCTCCGGAATCGGCGCGCATATCGGCGACAACGACAACATGTTCTTTACCAACCGCTTCAACAACTCGGTGCGCTATCAATCGCCGACGCTGAACGGTCTGACGTTCGCGAGCAGTTTCGCCTTCGCCAACTCAACCGCCTTCTCCAACAACGACGGCTTCAGTCTCAGCGCCAACTACGCGCGCGGTCCATTGAAGCTTGGGGTCGCGGCGACACAGTTCAACCGCCGCAGCAACGCCACGCCAGCGAACCTGACTGCTGGCGCGGTCGACAGCACCGGGTGGGGCTTCAGTTCGCCCTTCGTGCTGAGCCAAAGCGGCGCGGGAACCGATCAGCAACGCATTTTCGGCGCAGGCGCGGGCTACGACTTCGGTGTCATCAATGTCACCGCCGATTACACCAACGTGCTGTTCAATTACAGCGATACCACCGGCCTGCGCCTGCAAAATGCCGAGTTGTCGGCATACACGCGCATCACGCCCTCCTGGCTGATCGGCGCGACCTACATCTTCACCTACGGCGAATATTCGGGCGGCGACAAGCCGCGCTGGCATCAGGTGGACGTGGGCACGCTCTACTCGTTCAGCAAGCGCACCGACGGCTTCGTCACCGCCGTCTATCAGCGCGCCGCCGGCGACGCACGCTACGCGCAGATTTATAGTCTCGCGGCGTCGAGCGGAAAAAGTCAGACGATGATTCAGATAGGCTTGCGCCACCGGTTCTGAGCGCCCTCGCGACGCGCTCGCCGCAAGGGCGGCAACCATCCGCGACCAACACCCGCAGCGCTGGCGCTGGCGCCTTTCATCCGCGCCGGCGAGATGAATGCTACGCTGTCTCGACACAACGCCGCCGCTCCTGTCACCAGGCGCGCGGCGTCGCCCGCGTTAGGCGGTTAGGCGCTGTCGCGCCGGACCGGTCGCGGCGCGCTGCGCCACGCTGCGCGCGATATGGACGGTGCCGCGCCGCACATCTCGCAACGGCTCCAGCGCGGACAGTCGCACACGCGCTGCACGCTGTCGCACCGTGCAGCACCTTGCCTGCGGGACAAATCGAGGAAAGGCATGAGTTGGAAGACACGCTTGCAGTCGGGCTTGTTGCGAACCGCATCGTCGCCGGAACGCAATGCAGCCGAGGGCCACGCCGCGCCACGCGAGGTGCCGCACCAGCGTGCCGACGATCCTACCGTACGGGCCTGCGTTCGCTTGTTGGGCATGGTTCACGAGTTGCACAAGGCGGGCTACCAGCGGCTCCGCATCTCTCCGGGCATGGCGCCGAGCGGCGTCCACTGGCGTTGCACGATCACGCATGCCGGCAATGTCATGACTGATGGCTATACACCGGTGAGCAGCGAAGCGGGTCAGGTCGTCCGCTATTCGTCGGCCAGCGGCGATGCGTACTTCGGCTGGCACGACGCGGCCGGGCGTACCGCACGAGAGCTTGCGACATGCTTCATCGAGCGCTTTCCCGCGCTCGCGCGCGCCAGTGCAGGCAGGGACTGGCGCTACGCGGGATGGCTGACGGAAATGCTAGGCAGGGCCGAACAGGGTCGTCCCGCTGACCTGCCGGTGCTGTTTGCCGATTATCCACTGGATTGCGCGGAGATCCTGCCCCCGCCGCCGTGACGCGTGATCATGCGTGATGACCACCTGGGCGCGGCAGTCGGTCAACGAGCGGCAGTCCGTCCGCTAAGACGCGGGCCGGTGACCGGGTCGCGATAACGCGAGCTACCTTTCGGTATGTTAGGCTGGTTATCGACCTAACTGCCGAGGAGCGCCATGTCCAAATCTGCATGGGTGTTTGCCTTGCTCGCTGGCTGTGCCGCTGGGCACACCGCCATCGCCGCGTCATCGAACCAGTTCGATCTGGTCTGCAAAGGCCAGGAACAAAAGGCCACCGGCAAGCCAGCCACACCATGGAGCGAACGCTTTCGCGTGGATCTGGATGCGCGCCGCTGGTGCCGCGGCGCATGCAAGACGGCCGCCGAGATCGGCAGCATCAGCGCCGACGCCATCGTACTGCCAGACAGCCGCGCGTCGATCGGCGGTCCGGCAGATGCAGAAGCGACGCTGTCGCGCACCGACGGCAAGATCAAGGAATATGTCTACATGGGCTGGTCGAATTCGACCGCAACGCTTGCCGAAGGCACGTGCACGCGCGAGTACTTCAGCGGCTTGCCAAGCCAGCGTTTCTGACACGCGATGCGTGTGCGAGCGCGCGCGGCAGCCACACCGCCCGCCCGGATAGTCGCACGCGCGATCACATCGCGCGCGCCGCCACATACGGTGTCTTCGGACAGGTACGCGAGCAGCGGTCCGGCACCTGACGAGCGCCGCCCGCGGCGATGTCGCGAAAATCGCTGGGTGCCACGCCTGCGGGCAACTGCCCTGCCCGCAACGCCCGATCCGCTGCGCGAAGCGTTGCGTCGACGTGCTGGATGCGCCCAATGAAGACGTTGTTTCGATGGCTTCGACGGCATCGCTACGATGCCAAGCCCGATGCCGACGCAGGCGTCGGACAGACGCTGTTCGAAGACATCCGTTTCCTGCATCGCTTTCGGCGCTACCGAATGAGCGCGGTCGTCTGGCGTCGCCCCAGTGAGGACGAACGCAGGGAAATCGACTCTCATCCGCAGTTCGGCCGTTTCGGCGACGACACCATCGCCGTGGCCGATCGCGACGGCCGCCGTCTGATTGTGCGCGAACGCTTCTGGCACGGCTGGCCCGATCCGCCGCGCTTCGTGTTCTTTGCGGTTGCGGGCGAAATCATCTGGAGCGCGGCGGATTTCGATGGCTGGCCCGCGCGCTGGTCCGCGCTCGACGACGTGTCGCTTTAGGCGGCCCGCGCGGCACTGGCTGATGCTCCCGTCCGGCTTCAGGCCGGATGCAGAAAGCCGCACTCGGCAAGCGACGCCGCGCGGGACGCGCCTGCCGGCTGACGCCGCATGCGCGCTCGACTCGACGATCGGCGGCAACGGACGCACCATGCGCCGCCTCCCGGCGACATCGCCCTCCGTTCGCGCTCTGCCGCGCGTTGGGTATTTTTCCTCCCCCGAAAACGCGAATGTTTCTCGTGCTCGCGTCGCGAAGCACACCGGGCAAGCGCCTGTGCAATACGACGAAAGTCTTGCCGCGCGGGGCTGCCGGCCGGCGCGCCCGGCCTGACTGGCGCGCGGCGCGGATGCGATTAGTCGGATCGCGACGCAGCACGTATTCTTGAATGCGACTGATCAGTCACGTCTTTCGCTTATCGCGCCCTTTCTCCAGCCACGAGTGACATGAGCCATTTTCCCGCTGCCACAGAGACCCTCGGCACCCTGCATACAGCCCCTCTTGCCCCGTTGTTGACCCGGCTTTTTGCCCAGGCGGAGGAGAACTCCCCACGCAACGCTGAGGCCCTTGCCGATTTATCCGACGACGAGCTCGAAAGACAGATGCGCAGCAAGACCGGCTACATCGACTTCTACACGCGCCTGAAGGACTTTCCGCTTGCGGTGTCGCCCGAGACCGGCCAGCTGCTGTACATGCTCGCTCGCAGCATGCGGGCGCAGAACGTCGTCGAATTCGGAACCTCGTTCGGCGTTTCGACGCTGCATCTCGCCGCCGCGCTCCGCGACAACGGCGGCGGACGTCTGATCAGTTGCGAATTCGAACCGTCAAAGATCGAGCGTGCCCAGCGCAACTTGAGCGAAGCCCGCCTGCTCGACCTCGTCGAATTGCGGGCTGGCGATGCGCTGCAGACACTGTCCGCCGACTTGCCGGCTGCGATCGATCTTGTACTGCTCGACGGCGCCAAGGCACTTTATCCCGAAATCCTTGCACTGCTCGAGGATCGCTTGCGACCGGGTGCCTTTGTCGTCGCCGACAACGCGGACCACAGCCCGGCTTATCTCGCGCGGGTGCGTTCGAGCAATGCCGGCTACATGTCGATCCCAGTCGGTGCCGACGTCGAACTTTCAATGCGGCTCGGATGAATTAATATGACCTCGGCGCGCCGTCGCCAGGTCGCGCGGCAGGCCAGCCGCGCGACCGCAACGACTGACTCGCGGGGGACCACGCGCGTTCAACATCCGTTCAAGGCGCGCCGCCCTGTCCGGCATTCGACGAGATCATCAACGGAGCAAACGACATGCGCGCGATCGACCATCTGGCGGAAATCTGGACAGCGGCGGGGCACGACGCAGGTGCGCTGTCGTACTGTGCGCTGGACACGCATCCACAGACTTTCCCCTCGTCGTTTGCGGTCGATCTGGCGGCTCAGACCACGGTCGCCGCGGCAGCGCTTGCGGCCAGCGAATTCGCGCATACGCGTGGCGCGGCGCGCCAGCGGATCGCAGTCAGCAGTCCGCATGCCGCGGTGGAAGCCGCCGGCTGGTTCGCGATCGACGGCCGGGTGCCGGATCTGTGGGATGCGTTCTCCGGGCTTTATCCGTGCCGCGACGGCTACGTGCGCATCCATGCCAACTTTGCGCATCACCGCAACGGCGCACTGCGCTTGCTGGGCGTCGATCCGGATACCGCGACGCGCGCGGACGCCGAGGCAGCGTTGCGCGACTGGGAGGCGGTGGCGTTCGAAAGCGCTGCCACCGAGCGCGGCCTTGTCGTATCCGCGTTGCGGAGCTTCGAGGTCTGGGACGGGATGCCACAGGGGCAGGTGCTCGCGACCGCGCCGTTGCTGACGATCGAACGTATCGGCGACGGCGCGCCCCGCTCTCTGCCTGCGCTCGGCGACACCGATCCGGTACTCAGCGGGATACGGGTCCTGGATCTGACCCGCATACTTGCCGGACCGGTCGGCACACGCACGCTGGCCGCGTTCGGCGCGGATGTGATGCTGGTCAATTCGCCGACGCTGCCCAACATCGATGCGATTGCGGAGACGAGCCGAGGCAAACGCTCGGTGCACGTCGATCTCAAAACACCAGCGGGCGTCGACCGGCTGCGCGGGCTGATACACGACGCGCACGTGTTCGTGCAAGGCTATCGGCCCGGCGCACTCGCACACCTGGGCTTCGCGCCGCACGAAATCGCCGCACTTCGGCCGGGCATTGTGCAAGTTTCGCTTTCCGCTTATGGCAGACACGGCCCGTGGTCCGCGAAACGCGGCTTCGACTCGCTGGTGCAAACGGCCACCGGCTTCAACGTCGCCGAAGGCGCCGCCTTCGGCGAGGCAAAGCCACGCGCGCTGCCCATGCAGATACTGGATCAAGCCACCGGCTTCCTGATCGCGTTCGGCGCGGCAACGGCGCTGCGACGTCAGCGACTGGAAGGCGGCAGTTGGCATGTCGAGGTGTCGCTGGCTCAGACCGCACAGTGGCTGCGGCGGCTGCCACGCATCACGCCGGCCGAGTGCAGCGGCCCGCCCGACCGCACGCCCTATCTCGACACCTACGCTTCGGGCTTTGGTACGCTCGAGGCCGTACGCCCCAGCGCGATGTTCGAACGCACGCCGGCAGCCTTCGCGAGACCATCGAAGCCGCCGGGCAGCGACGCGGCCGCTTGGTAAGCGCAACGATCGCGCAGGCGCTTCGCGATGCGCACCGCGGCGCACTGCGTCGATGGTGTTGCGGCAACACGGCGGGCGCCGCACTGTGCACCTGGCGACGCTCCGCGCCATGCGCCCTCGCCTACGCGTCCTCCCTTGGCGCTACTGGCGCGCGCCGATCGCCATCCGATTCAGTGCGCTCATCAACGCGATTGCGAAACACAGATCGGCGATCTCGGCTTCGCTGAAATGTGCGCGCAACGGTGCGTAATCCGCATCCGGCGCGTGCGTGGTCGCCACGTCGACCAACGCTTCGGTCCAGGCCAGCGCGGCTCGCTCCTGCTCGCTGAAATGGGCGCTCAAGCGCCACGCGGCCAGCGAGTCGAGCTTGGCGTCCGCCACGCCGCGAGCACGCAGCGAAGCGCCGTGCATTTCAAGACAGAACGCGCAGCCATTGATCTGCGACGTGCGCAGATAGACCAGCTCGATGAGGTCCTTGCCCAGACTGCTCTCGTCAAGTGCTTTCTTGGTGGCCAACAGGCCTTGATACGCGTTCGGCGACAGGGTCCGATAGGACAGGCGCAATGGTGTCACGGAAATTCCTCCAGGAGCGTTTCAAGCCGGGACGTTCACTTGCCTCGGTGCAGGCACTCTAAGAGAATGACGTCCCAACGCACAGGGTCAAGAAAGCCGAAGATGACTGGGACATCAAAGACGCTCGTCGCGTCGCTGGCCGCCGCGCGCGACGGCGGCACGCCGCTCCATCTGCAGATCTACCGGCGTTTTCGAGATGCCATCGCGGCTGGCGAACTGCGTCCCGGTGAGCGGGTGCCATCGGTTCGCAGCCTCGCAAGCGAGCTAGGTGTGGCGCGTGGAACAGTCGAAGTCGCGTATCAACTGCTGGGCAGCGAAGGCTACTTCCTGGCACGCGGCCCGGCCGGCACGGTCGTCTCTCCCCACCTCGCCGCGCCGCCGCAGCAGCCGCAACCGCAACCGCAGCCCGAACACCCGGCGTGGCGCGACGCGGCGAGCGACGACGTTGCCGCGGCTGCGGCACCGTGGCCGTTCCAGCTCGGCCTGCCCGCGCTCGACGCGTTCCCGCGCAAGACATGGACACGACTGGCGAGCCGCGCCGCGCGCAGTCTGGACACCGCCGCGTTGCGTTACCCGGACCCTGCCGGCCTGCCATCGCTGAGGCATGCCATCGCCGGCTATCTCGGCGTCTCGCGCGGCTTTGCATGCAGCGCCACTCAGGTCTTCGTGACGGCAGGCTACCGTGGCGCTCTGGATTTGATCTGCCATGCCGTGCTGCGCGGCGGCGATCTCGGGTGGCACGAAGATCCAGGCTATCCGCTGGCAAGCGCGTTCCTGGCGCGGGCGGGAATGCGTCTGACGCCTGTGCCGGTCGACGACGAGGGCTTGAATGTACAACTCGGCCGGCAACGCGCGGAGCATGCGCGCTTCGCGCTGGTGACGCCGACGCACCAGAGCCCGACCGGCTGCGCGCTGTCCCTTCGACGCAGGCTGGCGCTGCTGGAGTGGGCGCGCGAGCGCGACGCATGGGTCATCGAGGACGACTACGACAGCGAATTCCGGTACAGCGGGCGGCCGTTGCCGGCGTTACGCAGCCTTGATCGAGACGAGCGCGTGCTTTACGCCGGAACCTTCAGCAAGGTGCTGTTTCCAGGTTTGCGGTTGGCGTATCTGGTCGCGCCTGCGTCGCTGGTACCACGCTTCGCGCAAGCAGCCCGGCATCTGCCCGGCCCCGGTGCGATCCAGCCGCAGCAGACCGTCGCGGCATTCATCGAGGACGGCCACTTCGCCCGTCACCTGCGGAAGATGCGCACGCTCTACGCGACGCGCCGCGCGTGGCTCGCCGATGCGTTGACCGAGACCTTCGGCGCACGAGTGCGGGTGCGTCCGCAAGCCGGCGGCATTCATCTGCTGGTCGATCTGCTCGATCAGCGGCCCGACATCGTACTGGCCGGCGCGGCGCAGGCGGACGGGCTGGCCGTGCAAGCGCTCGGCGCATGGCAGTGTGCCGCCGCCCCAGGCGGACTGTTGCTCGGCTTCGCGAATATCGCCAGCCGCGCCGACGCCACGACGCTGGTGCTGCGCCTGCGCGACGCCTTCGCGCGCGCGTGACACGACGTCGGGCGACTATCGTGGCGCGGTTGCAGCCACGGACAAGGCGTCCGGAGCGCGACGCAGCGTGCGCCGCGCGAACATCGCGAAGCTCGCCTTGACCACGCTGGGCTGCAGCAGAAAGTCGTGCGACTCCTTGGCGAGCACGGGATCCACCTCCTGCACCGGACCCAGCGTCTCCGCCATCAACTGGTTGCGCGCGGCACGCTCGATCAGTACCGACAGGTAGGCGGTCTCCTCGATCGATGAGGTGGCCGCGAGAAAGCCGTGATTGGCCAGCAGGATCGTGCGCCGATCGCCAAGCGCGCCGGAAATGATTTCGCCTTCGTTGTCGGCGATCGGCAGTCCCGGCCATTCTTTCAGGAACGCGCAGTCGTCCGCGAACGGCGTGGCGTCCATGTGCGCCACGCGCAGCGGGCGGCCCGTCATCGACAAGGTCGAAACATAGGGCGGATGCGTGTGGACAATGCATCGCACATCGGGCCGGCGCCGATAGACCCACATGTGGAAGCGGACTGCCGGATTCGGCATGCCGGGGCCGTCGAGCACCTTCATCGATTCGTCCATGCGAATCACGTGGCGCGGCTCGATTTCGTCGAAGCCAACGGCCATCGGCGTGGTCAGGTAGCTGCCGTCGTCGCAGCGAACGCTGATCTGACCGGCAAGCGTCTCGGAATGGCCTTCCAGCGCGAGCATCCGGCACGTCAAGACAACCTTCTCGATGTCGGTCCAGCTGCCGAGATCGAGGCGATTCGTCATGTCGGCCACGGCGCGGTCGGTGACCGCCTGTTTCACTTCGTCAAGCATCATCTCTCTCCATTGCATTGATCGTGTCGCCTGCCGCTCGGCCAGTCGCCGGTGGCAGACCGGGCATCGACACATATCCGTCCAGTGCGGCAACGCGCGCGATCCAATGCAGCACGTTGCCAAAATCGTCCAGCGGCACGCGGCCTTCGCGCGCCAGCCCAACGTAGGGGAAACAGGCGAGGTCCGCGATCGTCGGGCGTGCCGCCGCCAGCCAGGATCGGCCTGCCAATGCGCCGTCCAGCACTTGCAGCGCACGCAGTCCCTTCGCCTGGGCCGCGCCAATATCGACGGCCTCGCCAAGCAGATAGTGCACGCGTGCCGGCTGCAGGCTGTTGCCGATCTCGTTTGCGGCGAACGACAGCCAGCGCGCCACCTCGCCTGCCTCGAATGGGTCCGCCCCCAACCACTGCGACCCGTAGCGGTGCGCCAGATAGGTCAGGATCGCCTGGCTGTCGCATACGACATGACCTGCGTCGTCGAAGACGGGGATCTGCCTCGCCGCATTCAAGTGTCCGAACCACGGCGCGTGGTGGGCGCCATTCGGCACATCGACCAACTCGCTGCGGTAGTCGAGGGCCAGCATCGACAGGAGCAGGCGAACCTTGTGGCAGTTTCCGGACAGCGGATGATCGTAGAGGATGCGTGCGGACCGGTTCATTCCACCTCCGTGGGTTTCATCAACCATGCGCTCAATGCGCCGATCAGACCAAGGCCGGCGAGATAGATGCCGACCGAGCCGATGCCGCCCATCCGGGCCACCAGCGTGGCGTCGATCAGGGGCGCGAGGCCACCACCGAGCGCGGCCGCCACCTGGATGCCGATCGAGATTCCGGAGTAGCGCAGCTCGGGCGGAAACTGGGCGCTGTACAGGCTCGACTGCGGGCCGAAGATAATCGGATAGTTCAGCGCCAGCGCGACCACGGCGGCGCCGGTGAACGATGACAGCGAGCCACTGCCCATCGCATGGAACAACGGCACGGCCATCACGGCCATCAGCAAGGTGCCGATGATGTACAGGCGCCGCGCGCCGATCTTGTCGCCGATCCAGCCGAACAGCGGAATCGTGAAGATCTGGCAGGCGGAGCCGATCATGATCGCATTCAGGGCGTCGCCACGCGTGAAGCCGAGGTTGCCGATCGCATAGGAAATCGAGAAAACGACGATCGTATAGACCAGCGTGACTTCAGCCAGCTTGCCGCCGATCGCCAGCAGCAGCGGGCGCTTGTGGTGCGCCAGCACGTCCCGCGCGGGCACCGCGGCAATGCGACGTTGCGCCTTGACCGCCGCGAAATCCGGTGTTTCATCGACCTTCAGCCGAATGAAGATGCCGACCACGACCAACGCCGCGCTGGCGAGGAATGGAATGCGCCAGCCCCAGCTGAGGAAGCTGGCATTCGGCAGCATGTTGACTAGCGCGAAGGCGCCTGTTGCCATCAGGATGCCGATCGGCGCGCCTGCTTGCGGCAGGCTGCCAAAAAACGATTTCGCGCGGGGCGGCGCATGTTCGACCGCCATCAGCATCGCGCCACCCAGTTCGCCGCCAAAGGAGATGCCCTGTCCGATGCGGAGCAGAACCAGCAACACAGCGGCCCAGATGCCGATCGAATCGTAGGTGGGTAGCAGCCCGATCAGCGTCGTACACACGCCCATCAGCACGAGGCTGAGAATCAGAATCGATTTGCGCCCGATGCGGTCGCCGAAGTGACCGAAGATCACGCCACCCAGCGGTCGAGCCAGCAGGCCCGAAGCAAATGCGCTGAACGCCGCCAGGGTGCCGGTCGCCGGATCGAGACTGGGAAAGAACAGCTTGTTGAACACCAGTGCGGCGGCCGTACCGTATACCAAAAAATCGAATGCTTCGATGGCCGTCCCCGCCATCGAGGCCGCCGCTACCCTCACCAACTGCCGATCGGCCGGCGCGCCACTGGCGGCCAGGCCGGGCGCGTCTCGCGCTACGTCGCTCATCGCTTTCTCTCCGGTGGCGGCTGCCGCCGCGTTGTGGATGCCGTGCGTCATCCCGATTTGTCCGACCTTTCGTCTAGTGGACAACTTTGTTGTCCAACCAGCCGCAGTCTAATCGCTTAAAATTCCTCGCAACAAAGAAAAAAATTAGGCATTTACCCGACCACGGGATGAGGAGGCCACTTTTGTCGGCAGACAGGCAGACCGCGCCCACTCGCGGTGAAGAGATGGCGCCACCCGAGACAGCGCAACGTCCCGCCGGCGAGGTGGCGCGCGCAATGCGCTTGCGGCGCGGCCTGACGCTCGATCAGTTGGCGAGCGACGCGGGCCTCTCGAAGGGCCATCTTTCCCGTTTCGAACGGGGCGAAAAGACCGTGTCATTGGCCGCACTGATGCGCGTCGCGCAAGCGCTCGACACCTCGGTGGCGACGCTGCTGGGCGAGCAGACCGACCGCAGCGTGCTGCACACGGTGCGCACCGAGCAACGACACTTCCGTAGCGACGGCGACGGCGGTTATGCATACGCGCCGCTGAGCCGGGCCAACGGTGGCGACGGTCCGACCGCCCTGCTGTTGCGGTTGACCGCCGATGCCGTCGTGCGCGAAGCGGCCTTCCATCCGGGCGACGAAATCTTCTTCGTTCTGAGTGGCGCAATCGAGATCGAACTGGCGGACCACTCGCTGATCCTGCGCGAAGGCGACTATGCTCAGTTTCCCGGATTGGTCAGACATCGGATCCGCAGCGTCGGTGCGGACGCCCAGGTCCTGATCGTGGTCACCGGGCACGAGCCGGCCGGTTGAACGTCAGCCACGGCCTGAGCGGCACGCGACGCGAAGTTGCAGCGGTGCAGTGATGAGGTGACGAAGTGGCGAAGCGAGAAAGTGACGATTGGGCCGCATTCGTTGTTACGATGACGGCCCTTGCATGCCACGCATACGCAACGCGGAGCGCACACCACGATGTCCTACCTTCTCTATTACAGTCCGAGCACCGCGAGCATGCCGGTGCACTGGATGTTGCTTGAACTGGGCGTGCCCTTCGAAGCCAGGCTCATCGACTTCGCCACCGGCGCGCAGCGTTCGGCAGATTACCTTCGCCTCAATCCCGCGGGGCGCGTGCCGACGCTGGTCGTCGACGGCGTGCCGCGCGGCGAGTCGGCTGCGTTGCTGATGCTGCTCGCCGAACGCCACCCTGAAGCGGGCCTTGCGCCGGCGCCCGGCAGTGCCGCGCGTCCGGTATGGCTCGAAACGATGGTCTTTCTGGCGAATTCCGTGCTGCCGGCAATGCGCGGCTGGTTCTACGCCGACAAGGATGGCGACCCGGCCGGCGCCGATGCCGTCAGGGATTTCGCGCGGCGTCAGATCGAATCCGGCATGCAGCGGCTCGACGACCGCCTGAGCGATGGACGACAGTATTTGCTTGGCGAACAACTGAGCACGGCCGACCTGCTTGCCCTGGTGCTGATGCGCTGGACGCGCCACATGCCGCGGCCCGCGACTTCCTGGCCGAATCTCGCAATCTACATCAAGCGCTTGCGACAGCGGCCGGCGTTCGTCGAGGTCAACGCGCGCGAGGGACTGAGCGACTGGCTGAACGACGACCCCACCGCACCGCCCGCATGAATTCGCCTGGCATCGACTGAGATGGACGCGGCCGGGCAGCCGGCTGGCAGCCCAAACCACCGCGCATTACGCATTACGCATTACGCATTACGCATTACGCATTACGCATTACGCATTACGCATTACGCAGCAAACGGGCTCGCGCAGTCGGTGCAACGAGGGCGCAGGCTAGGCGGCGCGCCGCTCCCCGCCATGCTCGGCGGAACGCGGGTCGCCGGCGGGTGGGCGGACCGCGGCGGAGAGCGCGTCCCCGCGCGTGTCGCGCTTCGGCGATGCGCCGAACATACGCGAGTACTCGCGGCTGAATTGGGACGCGCTCTCGTAGCCGACGCCGAACGCCGCCGACTCGACGCTCACGCCGTCGGCAATCATGAGCCGGCGCGCTTCCAACAGCCGCAATTGCTTCTGGTATTGCAGCGGCGTCTGGCCGGTCAATGCCTTGAAGCGGCGATGCAACACGGACGGGCTCATGCGCGCAACGGCTGCCAGTGCTTCCAGCCGCACGGTTTCAGCGAAGCGTTCCCGCACATGATGAACGGCGGCGATCACGCGTTGCGATGCGCCTTCGGCGTGACTGATGCGAACGAGCTTGGCGCCGTCCGGCCCGGCCAACAGCCAGTAGCAGATTTCCCGCACGAGCATCGGAAAGAGGATCGACAGCGCATCCGGCGTATCGAGCAAACGGACCACGCGGATAGCGCAGTCGGTCAGCGGACCCGCGATATCGACCACGAACGCGCTGCGTTCGCTGCCATCGTTGGGCATCGGTGGTACCTCCATCTCCTCGATCAAGCTGCGCATGATCGCCAGGTCCAGCTCGATGGCCAGGACCAGGCACGGACTGTCCGGGCTGGCTTCCACCACGCGCCCGACCGAGGGCGTGGCGACCCCGACCACCAGCGCTTCGCCTGCCCGGTAGACCAGACGTCCCTCCCCGAAGGTCGCCCACTTCGCGCCCTGCGCGACGATACATATCGAGGGCTTCGAGAACAGATGCGTCGGCGGCTTCGGATGATCCGACCGCAGGATGCCGATCTCCCCGGCCACCGTTCGGATCACGCTGACCGCGGGGCGGGACTGCGTATAGCGCATCAGGACCTGCGCCAACGTTTCGGCCATGACGGTGCTCCACTGTGGACTGGCTTTCCGACTATAAGCGAACGCGCGCAAGAATAGGCAAGAATAGGCAAGAATCCGCGCGTTTCGCCCATTCACCGCGATGGCTCGAGGTCGGCAGAATGCCACCTCATACCAGCCACAGGGAAGCCAACACCATGGAAAACACGCAAGCGCCCGTGTCGCAGATCGCACCCCGGATCGCACTCGTCACCGGGGGCAGCCGCGGCATCGGGCGCAATACCGTGCTGTGTCTCGCAAAACGCGGCGTTCGCTCGATCTTCACCTATCGCGCCAACCGTGCGGCAGCGGACAACACAGCGGCGCTTGCCGCGCAGGCCGGTGCCCCAGCGATCGCCCTCCCGCTCGATACCGGCGACGCGAGTACCTTCGACCGCTTTGCAGACAGCGTCCGCGCGGTCCTCGCCCAGACAGGGGCGGATCGTTTCGATTATCTGGTCAACAACGCCGGCATCGCTTCGACGGCCACACTCGAAAACGGCACGGCGGCAGAACTGGACCGGCAATTCGCCGTGCATTTCAAGGGCGTGTTTCTGCTCACGCAAACGCTGCTGCCGTTGATCAACGACGGCGGCCGCATCGTCAACGTGTCGTCGGGGCTTGCCAGAGTCGCGATGAACGGCCGCGCGATTTACGGCCCGATGAAGGCGGCGGTCGAGGCGCTGACGCGCTACATGGCGTTGGAACTGGGTGCCCGACGCATCGCGGTGAACGTCGTGGCACCCGGCGCAATCGCGACGGATTTCAGCGGCGGCGTCGTGCGAGACAATCCGGAGGTGAACAAGTTGGTCGCCTCGCACACGGCCCTGGGTCGCGCGGGCCTGCCCGAAGACGTCGGCCCGGTGATTGCGGGCCTGCTCTCCGACGAGTTCGGGTGGGTCAATGCGCAGCGTATCGAAGTGGCCGGCGGCATGCAGATCTAAGCCGCCAGAACGCGCGCCGGGACTGCGGTGCGCCTGTGCCGAACGCGAGCGCTGGAACGAAGCACCCGCGCGTCCCTCGACACAACGCCGCCGGGCGAGAGCCAGCCTCGCCCGCTCAAGCGCCGCGTTCGTCTCAGAAATCGAACTGCGCGGACAGGAACACGGTGCGCGGCGCCGCCGTCGTCAGGTACGTACCCTGTTGCAGCCAGTAGCGGCTGCCGAACAGGTTCTCGACGTTGGCGCGGAACACCACGTTCTTGTCGAAGATCCGCGTGCGATAACGTGCGCCGATGTCATAGCGCGTCCACGACGGGATGCGGAACTCGGCGGCCCCATCGTAGTATTGCGAGCCGTTGTGGATGATGCGGCCGTTGAGGCTTAGACCGGTCGCCCACGGCAGATCGTATTCGGCGCCCAGGTTGAACGCGTAGGACGGCACGTTCGTCGCATGATCGCCATAGGCGCTGCCGTCGCTGACATCACGCAGTTTCGCGTCGTAGAAGGTGGCGCTCGCCATCACACGGACGCGATCGATGACGTTGCCGTAGGCCGCCAATTCCAGGCCGCGCACGCGCTTCTGGCCTTCCTGACCGTAGATGTTGGTGACTGCGTTCGTCACGTAGTTCGGCTGCGCGATCTGGAATACCGAGACGGTGGTCATCACCCGTCCCCAATCCGCCTTCACGCCCGCCTCGTACTGGTTCGACTTGTACGGTGCGAAAGCCTGATTCGGATTCGCCGCGTACGACGGCGCGCTGCCGCCATCGGTCAGCCCCGACGTGAAGTTGCCATACACGGAGACATTGGACACCGGCTTGAACACGATGCCGGCGAGCGGGGAGATCGCGCTCTTCGAATAGCTCGACGTGCGATCGCCCGAGGTCGGATCGTAATTGTCCGAGCCGATGGTCTGGTGACGGAAGCCACCGGTCACCAGCAGCCGGCCATTCCAGAAAGACAGCGTATCGACCAATTGCTCGCTGAACAGCCGCAGATGGCTGTTGCGCTGGGCATCACCGCGCGCAACCGATACAGCCGGCAGCGGCGACGGGTTGTAGATGCTCGACGCCGCCGTCGTGTCCGACAGCGCATAGAAATACCCTTGCTCCTGGTTCAGCGAGGTCACGCCCGCCACCAGCGTATGCTTGACGCCAAAGGTGTCGAAGTGGAATCGGGCGCCGACGTCGGCACTGCGCGTCCGGTTGTACGCGTCGTAGTAACCGTTGTAGACGTCGAAGTTGCCCGCATTGTCGACGCCGCTGGTGTACGGGAAGTTCTGCTTCGACGTGCCGTAGTGCTCGCCGGCGGCGCCGTACACCGTCACGTACTCATTGAAGTCGTATTCGAGCCTTGTCATCGCGGCCGTGTCGCGCAGCTTCAGTTTCGTGCCGGGGTACAGATTGCTGTAGGCCGACGGCGCGCTTGGCAATGCAGTGGCCGCACCGAAACCGATCTGCGAGCGGAACTCGTCGGTGTTGTCCGAGCTGTTGTACGCGTCGAACGACCAGCGCAGCTTCTGTCCGCGGTAATCCAGCGCGATCGAACCGTCGCCCTGGCTCTGGTTGCCGTGCGCGATCCCCGTCTGTCCATCCTTGTACATGCCGTTGACGCGAATGCCCCATTGGCCCTGGTCGCCGAAACGACGGCCAACATCGACCTCGGCACCGAATTGCCCCTTCGATTGGTAGAGGGCGGTCAGGCGGGTCAGCGGCACGTCGTCGGCGCGCTTCGTGACGATGTTGATCGCGCCGCCGATGCTGCCGGATGGCCCCATCCCGTACATCAGCGAACCCGGGCCCTGCAGCACCTCGATACGCTCAAACAGGTTGACCGGCATGCGCGCCGCCGAGACCATGCCGTACAGGCCATTGAGCGCGACATCGCTGGACGACACGTCGAAGCCCCGGATCTGGAATGCGTCGCCGAAGCCGCCGCTGCTTTGCTCCGTACGAACCGATGCGTTGTTGATGACAACGTCGCCGAGCGTGCGCGCCTGCGTGTCCTGAATGAATTCTTCCGTGTAATTAGTGGTGCTGAAAGGCTGGTCGATTACCTTCGCCGTACCCAGAATACCGATGCTGCCGCCGCGCGCCACTTGCCCCCCGGCGTATGGTGCGGTCGTCGTGTCCTGCAGACTGCTCGCGCCAACCGACACTGCCGGCAGCGCATCGGTATCCGCCTGGACGTCGGCGCTCGTGCCTCGCGCGCTGCCCGTTGAAACCTTGCCCGCCTGCGCATAGGCGAGACCCGGCAGCGCGGCAGCGGCCAAAGTGCCGATCAGCAAACGCTGCACGGCGCGCGACACAGGAGTTCGCTTGATCATCTTCGAGGGTTGCATGTCCATTCAGGTCTAATAATTATTGCCGCGGCAAGAAAGGCGGATCGTGACGCGGCGAGTGAGGCCAAGTTTGAAAAATGAGAATTATTATCGATTCGCAACACTGTCTCAAGTGATTGCGGCTTGCCGCGCACGTTGTGGCGCAAACGCTGCATCCCGCGTCTTGCTCGTTCACGAATTGTTTGGAAGCGTGCGCTTCTTGCACCGGAATGGGGCGTCTTTGTGCCGCGCGGCGCATCGTGTGGACAGTGCTCTCGGTGCAGGCGCGACGCATTGCAGCGTTGGCGTCCCGCCGGACTTCCCAGCGTAAGGCGGCGATAGGCTCAAACGAACTGAGATGGCGCTGCGCCGACCGTAATGATTCAGTAAGGAATCGAAACGAGATGGTCGTGCGCTGGCCCGACGTGGGCGGCCAACGGCTGACTCGCACCCGTGATCTTGCGCACACGGCAAGCGGGGTCCTTGGCGGTCGACAGCGCGAGGGCCAATCGCGCACGATCGCAATCCGCAGATCATCACATGTGAAGCGTCGCCAGCCACGCGTCTCGCAGCTCTGGAAAACCTTCGATACTTTGGCATGTAGCGGCAGGTGGAGCCCCCCTCGCCACCTGCCGCTACATTCCCCTACATGTCCATACATGCCGACGATCAACGCACCGCCACCGCTTCGATCTCGATCTTCAATCCGAAGTGCAATGGCCCCGTCGGCACGACCGCCCTGGACGGTTTCGCACTGCCGGCCCAACGCGCATAGATTTCGTCGAACATCGGCCAATTCGCAATGTCGTCGAGATAGACGCGCACCTGCACCAGCCGATCGATTCCGCTGCCCGCTGCGTCCAGCGCGTGCTGCAAATTGCCTAGCACTTGCGCCACCTGCTGTGGGAAAGCGCTTTCGGCAAGTCGCACGCCGTCGGCGGTAATCGGCAACTGCCCCGAGATGAACACGAAACCGTTGGCCACCGTAACGTGGCTGTAGTGTCCGCCCGGCCCCGACAGGCCCGCTACCGCCGGGTGAGCGGGCAATTGCGGTGGCGCGTCACCAGCCATGAAACCGCCCCCAAGTCGCGACTTCGCCGTTCGCGTCCACCGCATGGTATGCGGGGAATTGCGCGCCTGTGGCGCAAGCGTGATTCGGCAGGATGCGCAGCTTGCTGCCGATCGGAAAACGCCGTTCCAGGTCTTCCGAAGAGCCGGCACCGGCTTCCGCGCCGACGCCGCCCGTCCTGGCGACGATGCCGTGCTCCTGGTTGGCAGCGATCAGCGCATAGCCGTCCATTACCGTGCCGTCGCTCGAGACCGGCAGTCCATAGCCAAAATCTCGGGCCTGCTTCGCCGTACCGCGGTCGCGGCTCATCGCCATCCAACCGGCATCGACGATCACCCAGCCCTTCTCCGGTTGATGACCGATGACCGTCGTGAGTACGCTGAGCGCGATGTCGTCGATCGCGCAGACGCCGACGTTGTGCATGACCAGGTCGAAAAAGGCATAAACGCCGGCCCGGACCTCCGTGACGCCTGCCAGATGCGTCGCCATCAACGCGGTCGGCGTCGATCCGACGCTCACGTTCTCGCACGGCACGCCGGCTTCACGCAGCCGCTGCGCCGCGCGCACGCAGCCGGCGCGCTCCTGCTCGGCCAGCGCCGTCAGCGCCTCGGGCGTGTTCAGGTCGTAGCTGGATCCCGCGTGGGTCAGCACGCCGCCAACCGTCACGCCACCGGCCGCGAGGGTCCGGCCGACTTCCAGCAAGGTAGCGGCCTCGGGTGTAATGCCAGACCGATGGCCGTCGGTGTCGACCTCGATCCAGACCTCCAGCGGTTCGGCGGCAGTCTGACGGAATGCGACGATGCCTGCCGCAGCGTTGACATTGTCGACGACGAGTTTCAGCCGACAGCCTTTCTCGATAAGCGCCATGGCCCGCGGCAGCTTGCTGGGCACCACGCTGACCGCATAGAGAATGTCGGTGATTCCCGCGGCGAAGAAGGCTTCCGCTTCCTTCAATGTCGAAACGGTGATGCCCTGGGCGCCGGCGCGGCACTGCGCCTGCACCACGTCGAGACATTTGCTAGTCTTCACATGCGGGCGGAAGCGCACGCCCAGCGCATTCATGCGCCGCTGCATCGCATCGATGTTCCGCTTCAGGCGAGCGATGTCAACGAGCGCGGCAGGCGTGTCCAGTGAGTCGAGCATCATGATGTTGTCCGGCTTGGGAGGTGGCTGGCACCAAAGCCGCGGGCCCACGGCAGCAGCGCGTCGAGGCTAGCGGATTCCATGGCGGGCGCGTCGGCACCCGCGACTTTCGGCAGGCCGACCCGGTTGTGCCAATACGTTTTGAGACCGACTACGGCGGTGCCGAACAGGTCGTAGCTCGACCCCGCCACGAACGCCGCTTCGCACGGCTCGACGCCCAGCTTGTCCAGCGCGAGTCGGTATGGCGACGGATGCGGTTTATAGAAGCCCGCCTGTTCCGCGGTCACCACCACGTCCCAATTGACTGGAAGGCTCGCGGCCGCCAGATTGCCGAGCCGGCTCGAACAGTTCGTGACCACCGCCAACCTGCAGTGAGGCTGCAAGTGCTGCAACGCGCTTAGCGCGCCCTCCCAAGGACGGAGGCGCGACCAGTTCGCCTCCAGCGCCTTCGGCGCATCCGGCGACCGACCAACGTGCTGCGCCGCCCGCCTGACCAGCGCCTCGTACTCGACGTACGCCCCGCAGCCGTACGTCAGGCGCAGATACTCGGCGCGCCACGCCCGCCCGTGTGCCTCCGACCCGGCCGACGTATTCCACAACGTCCAGGAGTCGAGCAACCCGGTCAGCAGGTCGAAAAGGATGGCCTTCGGATAGCGGGGCGCAGGTATCGGCGTTTCCATGGCAGCGGCCTCGCCGGCCGTCGTTTGAACAGTAAGCCGATTATAGGTTTGCGACGGCATCTAGCGGTTAAGCGTGGCTGATCCAATGATTCAATTGGACTTAACAACGACGCTTCGAGCGTCTGCGACACGGCGAAACCATGCCCGTTGCGCTGCTCAGACACGCCAGGGCGGCAGCGGCTTGAAACGCATCTGCAGAAACTGCATGAAGTCGCGGGTCCTGCGCGGCAAACCCGCGCGATCGCGGGTCAGCGCGATGACGTTGGCATCCGGGCTCTTCCAGGTCGGCAGCAGCCGGACCAACGCGCCTTGCCGTATGTCGTCCGCGACGTCCCACTCCGAACGCAGCATGACGCCCCGCCCCTCGCACGCCCAACGGCGGATCACGTCGCCGTCATTGCAACTCAGCTTGGATGCGACCCTGACGCTGCGGCTGATCCGACCTTTACCGAAATGCCAGAGCGACACATCCTCATTGTTCTCGCGCAGTACGATGCACGGCAGCGCGGCCAGATCGTCCGGCGACGACGGATTGCCAAAGCGCCTGACGAATGCCGGCGAGGCACAGACGAATCTTGAATTGGGTGCAATCGCGTGCCCGATCAAGCTGGAAGAACGCAATTCGCCGATGTGCACCACCACATCGAAGCGGTCCGCCGTTTCGGTCAACGGTTGATCGGACAGCGTCAACGCGACATCGACCTCCGGGTTGTCACGCTGGAAATCCGCAATCACCGGTGCGAGATGGCGGCGGCCGAAGCCCAGCGGCGCATTGACCTTCAACGTGCCGACCAGGCCGCCGTGGCGCAAATGGATGTCCTCGACCAGCGCATCGAACTGGCGAACCAGTTCCGCCCCGCGCCGACACAGCAAGGCGCCCTCCTCGGTGAAAACCAGCTTGCGCGCAGTACGTTCGACGAGTCGCGTCGCCAGCCGCCGCTCCATCTGCTGCAGTCGCTGCGACACCGCCGAAGGCGTCAGGCCCAGCATACGGGCCGCGCCGGCCAGACTGCCGCTTTGTTCGATCGCGAGGAGGAAACGGATATCGGCTGAATCGGTCATCTGCGCATCGTCGGTTGCTCGTGGCTGAGGCGATAGCCTACTCGATCGGCAGCGCCGTCTGCGCCGCCGGCTCGCTGGCATCCGCGCAGGGCTTGGCGACGCACGATGGACGCGGCGTCCGCTCAGGAGAGTGCCGGGCTCGCTTTCTCGTGATCGTTCCCCAGCGCCTGCAAAAGCCACGCCTTGAAGGTCTCGAACGCTTCATGGCGATGCTGCCGGCGCGGATGGACGAGGTAGTGTCCGACGTATTCGACCTCGCGTGTGGACCCGGCCAGCGGCCGGACCAACTCGCCGCGCCGCAGTTCGCGCTCCGATAGCAGCGTCGACTCCAGCACCACCCCCAGACCGTCCACCGCCGCGGCGATCGCCATCGAACTGCGGTCGAAACGCAAGCCGTAATGCGTCGGGGGCGGAAGCTGGTTGGCCTCGAACCACCCCTTCCATTGATACATCTGCACCTCGCATTGGATCAGCGGCAAGTGGTACAGGTCCTCCGGCTTGCGAATGTGTTCGGCCAGCGCTGGCGTACAGAGCGGCGCAAGTCCCTCGCGGGCCAGCGGAATGCGCTCGTGCGGCGACGGCTTCGGCTCGCCGTAAACGATATCGAGATCGAAGTCGTCATCGAAGCGTGCGTACTCGGTGCTGGCCGAGAAGCGCAGATCGATGCTCGGGTGGTCACGGACGAAATCGGCCAGCCGCGGCAGCAGCCACTGGGTCGCGAAGCTGGGCGCGGTATGCAGGCGCAGCGGCGTGCGCGCCTCACTGGTCAGCAGCGCCAGGCCCCGGTCGATTTCCTCCATGCCGCGCTGAATGTGCTCGATCAGCATCGCGCCCTCGCGTGTCAGACGCACTTCTCGCGTGCTCCGCTGGAATAGTCGCTGGCCCAGCAGAATTTCCAGCTTGCGAACAGAGTGGCTGACCGCGCTCGGCGAAAGGCTCAGTTCACGCGCCGCATCGGCAAACGAAAGCAGGCGGCCTGCGGCCTCGTAAACCCGGATATACGAAAGCGGAACCTTGCGAAAGTCGTTCATCGGCGGCACTCGTGAACTGGATTCATGATCTGTTGCAAACTTTTCTTTTGTCAGCGGCGTTTTCACGAGCATACATTACCCTCACCCGTCCTCGCAGGCCCCGATTGCTGAACCGGAGACAAGTAAGGCGATCAGCGTGGCGAGGCCTCCCGTCGTCAGCAGGAACCACCATGACAACAATCACAGAGACCGAGCCGTCAGTCGGCTTGAAGTCGACGCAACTCGCGAAACTGGCCGACCACGCCTATCGCATCCGCCGCTTTGCGCTTCGCATGGGCGAGGTGCAGGGTCAGGGCTATATCGGCCAGGCGCTTGGCTTGGCCGACGCGCTGGCTGTCGCCTGGTGCCACGCAATGAATATCCGACCCGGTGAACCGGAGTGGGAAGGCCGCGACCGCTTTCTGCTCTCGCACGGTCACTACGCGATCGCGCTCTACGCGGCATTGATCGAGGCAGGCGTCATCCCCGAGGCGGAACTCGAAACCTACGGTTCGGATGACAGCCGTCTGCCGATGTCGGGCATGGCGACCTACACGCCCGGCATGGAAATTTCGGGCGGTTCGCTGGGCCAGGGGCTGACCATTGCTGTCGGCATGGCGCTGGCTTTGCGGCTGAAGGGCAACCCCGCGTTCGTCTACAACTCGATGTCGGACGGCGAACTCGACGAGGGTGCAACCTGGGAGGCGGCGTTGTCGGCCGCGCATCACGGGCTCGGCAACCTGATCACATTGGTCGACATCAACCGGCAGCAGGCTGACGGTCCGTCGCACGACGTGCTGAACTTCGAGCCGCTGGCCGACAAATGGACGTCGTTTGGCTGGCACGTCGAGCGCGTGAATGGCAACGATCTGCCTGCGTTGGTCGAAGCGTTCGACCGCGCGCGTGCACTGAAGGCAGCGCAGCCACGCGTCATCCTGCTCGACACGCTGATGGGCAGCGGAGTGCCGTTCCTCGAAGCGCGCGAGAAAAATCACTTCATCCGTGTCGACAGCGAGGAATGGCAGCAGGCCATCGCGATACTCGACCGCAATCACCGGCAAGCGCAACAAGGAGACGTGGCATGAGCGCGGTCATCGACAAGAAGCCCCGCCTGACAACGTCCGCGATGATCGCCTCGATCGCCGCGGAAGGACAGAAGACGCGCCCGGCCCCTTTCGGCCACGCGTTGGTCGCCGAGGCGGAGAAGCGTCAGAACATCGTCGGCATGACCGCCGATCTGTCGAAGTACACCGACCTGCACATCTTCGGCCAGGCGTTTCCCGAGCGGCATTTCCAGATGGGCATGGCCGAGCAGCTGCTGATCGGCGCCGCGGGCGGCATGGCGAAGGAAGGTTTCATCCCGTTCGCGACCACCTACGCGGTTTTTGCGACGCGCCGCGCTTACGACTTCATCCATCAGATCGTCGCGGAAGAGCACCTGAACGTGAAGATCTGCGCCGCGCTGCCCGGGCTGACGACCGGCTATGGTCCGAGCCATCAAGCCACCGAAGACCTGGCGTTGATGCGTGCGATTCCCGGCATGACGGTCGTCGACCCGTGCGATGCGCTCGACACCGAACAGGCCGTCGCCGCGATCGCCGCGCACGATGGTCCGGTGTACATGCGGCTGCTGCGCGGCAAGGTGCCCGCCGTGCTCGACGACTACGACTACACGTTCGAACTGGGCAAGGCAAAGCTGCTGCGCGATGGCCGCGACGTGCTGATCGTGTCGTCGGGCATCATGACCATGCGCGCGCTCGAGGCCGCGCAGGCGCTCGATGACGGCAGCGCAAGTGTCGGCGTGCTGCATGTCCCGACCATCAAGCCGCTGGACGAGGCCACCATCGTCGAACAATGCCGCAAGGACGGCCGGCTCGTGATCGTCGCCGAAAATCACAGCGTGATCGGTGGTCTCGGCGACGCAGTGGCCAGCGCATTGCTGCGCCACCGCGTCATGCCCGAGTTCCGCCAGGTCGCGCTACCCGACCAGTTCCTCGACGCGGGTGCGTTGCCGACGCTGCACGAACGCTATGGCATCTCGACGGCAGCGATCGTCGAGCGCATCAAGCATTGGCTCAAGTAGGAGGAGCGCGACATGAAAGTGACATTCATCGGCATCGGCGCCATCGGCCTGCCAATGGCCCTGCAGGTCAAGGGAGCTGGCCATGAGGTGACCGGTGTCGACCTTGCCAGCAGCGCGCGCCAACTGGCGCAGGATAGCGGCCTGGCCGCGGTCGACAGTTTTGCCGCGGCATCCGACGCGGACGTGGTCGTCGCGATGGTCGCGACACCGCAGCAACTCGCGTCGCTGGTCGACAGCCTCGGCACCAAGCTGGACGGCCAGACCTGGGTGCTGATGTCGACCCTTGGCCCGGACGCCGTGCGCGAACAGGGCCAGCGGCTGGCCGCAGCGGGGGCACGCGTCGTCGATGCACCGGTCACCGGCGGCACCGCCCGCGCGAAGACCGGCGCGCTCGTCATCTTCGCGGCCGGCGCCGATGCGGAGATCCGTACCGTGCGCCCGGTGCTGGAGGCGATGGGCAGCGTCCGCGTCGTCGGCACGGCGCTTGGCGACGGTCAGGCGATCAAGGTCGTCAACCAGCATCTGTGCTCCGTGCATATCGTGGCGGCCGCGGAAGCGCTCAGCCTGGCGCGCTCGCTCGGCCTCGACCCCGCCGCCGTCCTGGAACTCGTCGAAAAAGGCGCGGCCGGCTCGTGGATGCTGTCCGACCGCGGCCCACGCATGCTGCAAGGCACCGACGTCAATGTAACGAGCGCGATCAATATCTTCGTCAAGGACAGCGACCTGGTTGCCGCCGCTGCCCGCGCCTGCGGCGCCGATGTGCCGCTGCTGGCCATCGCCAACGCGCGTTACCACGAGGCAGCCGATGCCGGGCTTGGCCTGCGCGACGACAGCCGCGTGATCGAGACCTGGGACTGAGCGCACGCGTTCCCGTCCTTCCTCACGTGGCAAGCGCTCGGCGAAGCGCGACACGCCTCGGCCACCGCTGCAGGACGGCGGTGGCCGCCCGCAGCAATGGAGACAACACACACCATGAATAAAAGCAGTGAAGGCCGCGCGGTCAAAGTCGCGGTCGCGTCGATGATCGGCTCGGCAGTGGAAAGCTACGACTTCTTCATCTACGGCACGGCCGCCGCCGCCTGGTTCGGCAAGATCTTCTTCCACACCACCGAGCCCATCGTCGGTATTCTCGCGTCGTTCGCGACGCTCGCAATCGGCTTTCTGATGCGCCCGTTCGGCGGTTATCTCGCCGGACACTATGGCGACCGTCTCGGCCGCAAGGCAGTCCTGTTCTGGTCGCTCGTCGCGATGGGCGGCGCCACCGTGCTGATCGGCGCATTGCCGACCTACGCACAGGCTGGCGTGCTCGCGCCGATCATGTTGATCCTGTTGCGCATGGTGCAAGGTATCGGCTTCGGCGCTGAATGGGGCGGCGCGGTGTTGATGGCGTGCGAGCATGCGCCGGAAAACCGCCGTGGCTTCTTCGGCGCAGTACCGCAACTGGGCATTCCACTGGGCCTGCTGCTGGCCAATGGCGCCTTCCTGCTGTCGGGCGCGTTCCTCGAAGGCGACTGGGTCTGGCGCACGCCGTTCCTGCTCTCGTTCGTGATGGTGGCGATCGGTATCTTCATCCGGATGAGCGTTTCGGAGTCGCCCGAATTCGAAGCGGTGAAAGCCGAGAACAAGGTCGTGGCGCAGCCTGCCCTCGAAGTGATCCGCAGCGACTGGCGCAGCATCGTGAAAATCATTGGGCTGCGCATGGCTGAAACTGGCGGCTACTACATCACTACCAGCTTCATGCTGTCCTACGTGGCGCTCGCGCATGTCTCCACGACGAAGCACATCCTCTGGGGAACGCTGATCGGCTCCGCGATCGGCCTGGTGAGCCACCTGATCTATGGCGCACTGAGCGACCGCATCGGTCGCCGCCCCGTGTTCATGCTCGGCGCGCTGTTCACGATCGCGTTTGGCGTGCCGATGTTCATGCTCATCAACACCGGCGCGGTGATCATGGTGATCGTCGCGGTGGCCCTGTCGTTGCTGTTCAGCCACGATCCGATCTTTGCCGTCGAGGCCAGCTGGTTCTCCGAACAGTTCCCGGCCAACGTGCGTTCGTCCGGCATCTCGCTGGGCTACAACGGCGCCTCGGTCATCGCGGGCTTGCTGCCGATCATCGCCACCGCGATCTACGGCGCGTTCGGCTGGCTTGGGCCGGCGCTGATGTTCTCGGCGCTTGGCGTGGTGTCGGCTTGGTGTGCACTGCGCATGAAGGAAACCGCGCCCGCCGTGGTCGGCCGCAAGAACGCACAGGCGGCCGCCTCGCGTCGCTTCGCTGGCTGACGCGCAGACCCCGGGCGCCTGGGAGGCTCGACAACCGTTGGTGGCGGCCGGCCGCGCGAAGCCGGCGGTCGCTTCCTCCCCGCTTCCTCCCCGCTTCCTCCCCGCTTCCTCCCCGCGTCCGCTCCCCGCGTCCCCTCCCTTCGCGATCATCGGATCGCGATTGACGGGGCCGCCGACGTACCAAGCGCGCGCCCCGCTCACGCGGTACTGGACGACCGCTCAGTCGGCGCTCGCGGCCGCTGCAGGCACGCTCCGTCGGGTCACCCGGACGGTTTCCAGATAAGCGAGGCACATCACGCTCAGCTGCGCATGCAGCGCGCGGCCTTCCGCATCGGAAAGCGCCCGCTCGAAGATGTTGCGCACCGTGCCGAAGATGGTCGTCAGCAACATCAGATTGACCGTCGGCAGGTCGTCGAAGGCGGCATCGCACGCACTGGCGAACATCGCCTCGGTGGCGGCGTCGACGCGACGGCTAAACGCCGCGAGCAAGGCGGTGTTGTCGAGTTCCGCCACCGATCGGTACAGCACGCGCGTCACCTCGGCGCGCTCCGTCTTCGCCCGCCAATAGGTCGTAACCAGCGCTTCCACCATCTGCGCGAGCGGCGCGCCCCGCTGCGCCTCGCATGCGGACGCCACCTTGTCCGCCAGCACGTCCAGATAGCGTTCGTTCAGCCCATAGAACAACGCCTCCTTGTGCGGGAAGTATTGGTACAGCGTGCCGACCGACACGCCGGCGCGCTCCGCAACATGCGTGGTGGTCAGACGCACCGGACCATCGACGAGCAAAACCTGAATGGTTGCCTCGAAAATCGCGTCGACGGTCGCCATCGAACGCGCCTGACGCGACTTCCTGCGGGGTATCAGCCGTTCCGGCGGCGCCACGCTCATAAGCGAATTCTCAAGCGGCACATGGGCTTGTATCTTGTTCGTATCGAAATCAACCTTGCACGAGCGTTTCATGACCCACGGCAACCGCATCGCACTCGTTACCGGCGCGAACAAAGGCATCGGCCTCGAAATTGCCCGCCAACTCGCACAGGCCGGCGTCCTCGTCCTGATCGGCGCACGCGACGCTGCACGTGCGCAGACCGCGGTACGGCACCTCGCATCGGACGGCTTGGCGGTGCAGCCCGTCATCATCGATCTCGTCGACCATGCCAGCATCGCCGCCGCCGCGGCGGCCATCCGCGCCGCTCACGGCCGACTGGACATCCTCGTCAACAATGCCGGCATCGTCGACAAGGATGATGGCGCGCCCACGGTCGCCTCGCCCGACGCGGTCCGGCGCATTCTCGAAACCAACTTCATCGGCACGCTGGCGGTGACCCAGGCGATGCTCCCCCTGCTGCGCCAGTCCGCCTTCGCCCGGATCGTGAATCTGTCCAGCTCGCTCGGCTCGCTGGCGCTGAACGGCGATCCCGAGTCGCCCTATTACGCCGCGCGTTTGATCGGCTACAACGCGTCGAAGGCCGCGGTCAACATGCTGACCGTGCAGCTTGCCGAGGAGTTGAAGGACACATCGATCGTCGTCAATTCCGTCAGCCCCGGCTATGTGAGAACCGATTTGACGGGGCACAACGGTGCGATGTCCGCCGAGGAAGGCGCACGCCTGCCAGTCGAATATGCGCTGCTCGGCGCCGACGCCGTCTCCGGGCGTTTCGTCGAACCGAATGGCGCGACGCCTTGGTGAACGATTGAAGCGATGAAGTACAGAGGAAGCGGCGGTGCCGCGCTGTCCGCTCGGTTCGGCAGGCCATGCGGCATCGAACGTTCTCGCCGCGCTACGGCGATGCGCCGTCCCGCGTGACTCTGCGACGTACGGCATGCTCGCCACGACAGCGCACCCCACGCTACGCACAACGTTCCAGTGCCGCCGCCATCCCGCGAGACGCACGCCACGACGTCGCAGACCATGCATGCACCGTGCAAGCGGAAGCACGTTGCTCAGGCTAGGCAGCATACCGGGCGAGAAACAGGTCGACCGCCCCTTCCAGCACGCGTCGTTGCTCGGTCTCGCTCAGCGGCGGCTGTCCCATCGCGATTTGCGGCCAGAACGCGAAGCCTTTGATCAGGCTTTCCAACTGCAACGCGGCGAACAGCGGGTCGCCGGTTTCTATTCGTCCGTCCGCTGCGGCGTCTCGTACCCATACGGCAACGCCCGCCTCGCGTTTGCCCAACTGCTCGACGATGGTACGCGCCAGATCGGGGGAAAGCGCGCCCGCGGCGATCGCCACGCGCGCGAGATCCTGAAATTCCGGCTCGTGCAGCAGCCTCATCTTCGCGTCGAGCAACGCGAGCAACTGCAATCGCAACGGTTCGTCGGCGCGATAGGGCTTGTCGAAGCCTGCCTCGCTCGTTTGCATCAGGCCGTCGAGAATCGCCGTGAACAGCGCTTCCTTGCTAACGAAGTGGTTGTACACGGTGCGCTTCGACACGCCTGCACGGGCAGCGATCCGGTCCATGCTGGTCGCTTCGTAACCGTCGCTACGAAACTCCGCAATAGCCGCCTGAAGGATTGCAGCACGTTTGCGATCGGTCAGGCGAAGGGGCGTGTCGGGCGAGTCCATGTCTCGATTTTACACCGTCAAGTTTACTTTCCCACCGTCACAAACTACACTGCACGGTATAGTTTTCGTTGCTCGCGATTCGGGCGTCCGGTGGCGGCGCATCTCGTGGCACCGCAAGACGGTCTTACACCGTCATACATGGCGATAACGGAGGGGTTTCAATGGGCGCATGCCTGTCTTTTTGCAGACGGACAGATCGAGCGGGCGCGCGGCGTGCCGACTCCCCGCAGTTCGACGGGCGACGCTTCCGCAATCGCACTGCACGGCCGTCGCTCGGCGCAACCGGCTTTGCGCGCTTGTTGTGGGACTTCATGTTTCACAAATCCGCCATGTCCGTCCCGAAAACCGCGTTGCAGATAATGCGGTTGACACGTGCCGATCTGATCGCCGCGCCCGAGCGCAGTCTGTTTCGACTCGGACACTCGACCGTCCTGTTGAAGTTGCGTAGCGGCTTCTGGATCACGGACCCAGTGTTCGCGGAACGCGCTTCCCCATTCCGATCGATGGGACCACGGCGCTTTCATGCCCCGCCGATCTCGCTCGATGAGCTGCCCCCGTTGAAGGGCGTGATCCTGTCGCACGATCACTACGACCATCTCGATCGCGACGCCGTCGCCGCGCTTGCGGGCAAGACAGATGTATTCCTGGCGCCGTTGGGCGTCGGGGACCGCCTGTTGGCCTGGGGCGTGCCGCCCGCCAAGGTGCGTCAGTTCGACTGGTGGCAACAGACCGAGATCGAAGGGTTACGGCTGGCACTCACGCCGTCGCAACACTTCTCCGGCCGCGGCGTGCTCGACGGCGATACGACGCTGTGGGCGTCGTGGGTGCTGATCGAGCCGCCGGGCCCATCCGGCGAATCCGAATTCCGACTCTTCTTCAGCGGCGACTCCGGCTACTTCGAGGGCTTCAAGGAGATTGGCCGCCGTTTCGGACCGTTCGACGTGACACTTGTCGAGAACGGCGCGTACAACGAGCGCTGGCGTTTCGTGCACATGGTGCCGGAAGAGACTTTGCAGGCGCATCTCGATCTGCGCGGGCGTCGGCTGATGCCGATCCACAACGGCACCTTCGATCTCGCCATGCACGCGTGGAACGAACCGCTGGAACGGATCACTGCACTGGCTGCCGAACACGGCGTCTCTTTGCTGACACCGCGCATTGGCGAGCGCGTCGATCTGTCGGAACCGGCAGCGACGCTGCCGTGGTGGCGTAACGACGAAACCACGCAGGCAGCGCCTGGCTCCGTCGGCACGCGCGCGGACCGGCCACAAACGCGCTAATGCACCCGGCTTTCACAGGCCAGGGCATGGCGAGGCGTTGCGCTGCAAGCGGCGCGACCAAGCCGCCGGCGCCGTTTCGCACCACATCGTCTTGAAACGATCCGCTCAGTTCCGCCGGGCAGCCAACGCAGAGACCGGCGCACAACGAAAGCATGTTGCCGCGTGGTCGTTGAGCAGGCCGACTGCCTGCATCCAGGCATAGACGATCGTCGGTCCGACGAACTTGAAACCGCGCCGCTTGAGGTCTTTGGAGACCGTCACTGACAGCGCCGACTGGCTTGCGGTGCCCTCGCCCCTCAGCGGCTTGCCAGCAACGAAGGACCAACAGTAATCCGAGAAATCGTCGCCGCCTGCCTGCATCTCATTGAAGATCCGGGCGCCGCGTATGGTGGCCTCGATCTTTGCGCGCGAGCGCACGATGCCGGTATCGGCGAGCAAGCGTTCGACATCGCCAGCCCCGAACCTGGCCACCTTCCTTGGATCGAAGCCTTCGAACGCGGCGCGGAATGCGGCGCGCTTGTGCAAGATGACCTGCCACGAGAGTCCGGCCTGGAAGCCCTCGAGCATCAGGTTTTCCCAAAGCGTGCGAGCGTCGCGTTGCGGCACGCCCCATTCGGTATCGTGATACTCCCGCATCAGCGGATCGTTTTGCGCCCAGGCGCAACGCGAATGTGCATCCATCCCATCTCCTGCTGGAAGTGCCGCGACGCCGGCGCCCGACGCGCGACGCCCGACACGCGATGGCTAGGCGTGCCGTTCGCCGCAATAGCCGCGGGCCAGTTGATCCGCCACCGAAGTCAGGATCTGGTCCGACAACGCGCGGTCGGAAACTGCTCGGGACAAACTGATCGCACCGATCCAGGCGCTCAGTTGCAAGGTCGCCAGCGCCACGCGCCGCTCGGGCGCCGCTTCGTCGACGAGATCCGCCAGCCGTTGCAGCGTCTGCTTGACGAAGTCGGTGTACACCTGACGAGTCGCATCGTCACACCGAGCGACATCGTTGACCAGGGTAGCCAACGGACAGCCACTGCCCGGATCGTCGCGATGGGAGTCGGCAAGGTAGCGGCGCATCGCATCCTCGAGCGCCGTCGCCGATTTACCGCAGGCTTCCGGTTCCGAGCACGCGTCGGCCAGGGCCTGCGCAACCAGTTCATCGCGCGAGTCAAAGTGACGATAGAACGCACCGACCGTCAGGCCCGACTCCTTCATCACCTCGGCCAGTCCGACACGATCGATGCCGCGTTCTCGAAACAGGCGAGACGCCGTGTCCACGATGCGTTTGCGCGATTCCTGTTTTTCCGCCTGCGAATGTCCCATGATCCCTCTTGCGTCGCCTCGATGCCGACCCTGGCGCGCGCGACGCCGCGCGCATGGCGATTTTCTCAGAAATACCCGGTTGGGTACCGCCTTGGCATGCCTCGCGATCCTTTCCGAAAATTACAGCGCGCCGAGGACTTCCGACGCCCGCTCCGCACCGGCTGCCAGCACCGGTGCCTGCGCAGTGGGCGCGAAAACGGCCGGCACGGCCTTCTCCGTCGCGCCGCGCGCCAGCTCCTGCAACGGACGTTCCGCTTCGCCGGCGGTCACCGGACAATATCCTTCCTCGATGGTCCCGGACGACAGCAGCGGGCAGCGTTCGAAAAATGTTGCCAGCCATTCCACGAACACGCGGATCTTCGGCGCCAGGTGGCGGTTGTGCGGATACACCACGGAGATCGGTTTTGGTCTCGGGCGCCACTCCGGCATCACTTCGACCAATTGTCCCGTCTGCATGTACGGCATCAGCATATAGGTGAATGCCTGCACCAAACCCATGCCCTGCACCGCGCACATGACCGAAGCGTCAGCGTCGTTCACTGCCAGCGCACCAGGCACGCGCACCTCCTCGGTCCGCTTGCCGTTGACGAAATTCATGTCGTAGAGCCGGCCGCTCCGCGTCGAAAAGTACTGAATCGCGTGGTGACGCTGCAGGTCATCCGGCTCCTGCGGCACGCCGTACGTCGCCAGATAGCTCGGGCTGGCCACGGTAATCTTGTGCAGCGAACTCAGGCGACGGGCCACCAGGCTCGAGTCCTCCAGCGCGCCGATCCGGATCGCACAGTCGACGCCATCCTCGATCAGGTCGACCGGGCGATCGCTGAAGCCGAACATCAGTTCGATATCCGGATATTGCTGGCGGAACTCGTCGATCTTGGGCAATACCAGGCAGCGGCCAACCGACGTCGGCATATCGATGCGCAATTTACCTCTCGGCCCCTTGCCACGGTGCGCGACGGCGGCTTCGCTCTCGTCCACTTCGGCGAGGATGCGCACGCAGCGCTCGTAGTAGTCCGCGCCTTCCGCGGTCAAATTGAGACGGCGCGTGGTTCGCTGCAACAGACGCACATTGAGATGCGCCTCCAGGTTCTTGATGATGGTGGTGGCCGATGCCGCCGGCAGATTCAGCGAGTCCGCGGCACGCGAAAAACTCTTCATCTCGACAACACGGGTGAAGACCTGCATTCCCAGTAGGCGGTCCATCCGGTTCCCCTTCGGTCAGCGTTGCATGGTTCAAAACGGCAATGTGCCGGCGCGACGCTCGTCCAGCGAGCCGCCGCAGACCCGGCCTGCGGAGCGCGAGCGCCGGGGCGAGCCGCGCGGCGCACAAGTCGCTGCGACGCACGTCGATTGCCTCACGCGGCGCTCAGTTTGCGACTAGTGAGCGTCCAATCAGCGACGCGTTATTGACACACCGGCGGTCCGATTATTCGTCGGGCTTGAAAACTGTTCTGGATTATAACCATTTATCAGAAATGCCGGCACGCGCACACTTCGGTCCAGATCGAATGGACCAATGTCCACCTGCCACTTCCGCGAGGACCCTTCCATCGCGCCACTGCCTAGCGTCGCGCCGGGTTCCGAGGACCTAATGCCAGCCCGCTCCATCGCACCGACTGCGCCCCGTCTCTTTATCGAGGACGCGCAAATCGCCGGCTATCGCACCTCCGTTTCGGTGCGCAGCTATCTGCCGTCGGGCCGCAAGCAGGCGTTGCCTGTGATCGTCTACCTGCATGGCGGCGGTTTCACGCGCGGCACGCTGGACGATGCCGAGACGGCCGCGACCACCATTGCGGCAACTACGCCAGCGTGGGTGATCTCGGTGGACTATCCGCTGGCGCCGTCCGCGCCGTTTCCGCTGGCGCTGGAAGATGTTTACTGTGCAGTGCGCTGGGCGATCGCCAACGCGAAGGCCCAAGGCGCTGATCCGCGGCGCATCGGCATTGCAGGCGACGATGCTGGCGGCAATCTCGCAACGGCGCTGAGCGCAATGGCCCGCGATCGCGGCGACTTCGCGTTGCGCGCGCAAGCGTTGCTGGCGCCTCTGCTGGACCCCAGCCTGACGCGACTTGCCGAGCCAGGCACGCTCGCCGGGCCGCGCGCCGCAATCGACAGCGGCGCATTGCACGACGCGCACCAGGTGCACAAGGACTGCGCACGCGGCTACCGCGCCTACCTGCCGGAACTGGCGATGCGCCTGCACCCCTACGCGGCGCCGCTCGAATCGAAACGGCTGACCGACCTGCCGCCTGCATTGGTGGCAAGCGCGCAGCACGACCTGCTGCGCCATGAAGCCGAAGTTTATGCGGGCCGCCTGATCGAGGCCGGCGTGCCGACCGAAGTCCGACGCTACATCGGCGTCACGCATCGCGCATTGGTGCAGCACGCGGACGCGCTGCGCGATGTTGCGGCGTTCTTTCGCAAGTGGCTGGCTCCGGAATCACTGCTGCGCATGAGCGATCCGATGCCGGCGACCTGAGCCAGCATCGGTGCCCCGATGCGGTTGCGCACCGCCCTACGCACTACTAATCGCTGCATTGAGCAGATGCCGACGCCGATCCGAACGCAAATTGCGGTGCGCATAGCGACGCGCAATCCGATGCCCGTTCATACGCCAATCCCGACCGAATCGCTGCCCGCATACGGCGCGGCACGCGGAACACACATCGACTCATCGTTTGGAGAAAAGAATATGTCGACTATCCAGCCACCTCGTACCAAACGAACGCTGCTGAGCGTGGCCGCCGCCGTGGTGGCCACCGGCGCGGCCATCGCCGTCTTTCACAGCCATTCCGGCCCCACCGCGGTCTCGACGGCAGCGGCCGCCGCGCCGCCGGCCGCCACGCCCGTCGACGTGGCCAAGGTGGTCGATCGCACCGTGACTGACGAGCAATCCTATTCGGGACGTCTGCAAGCCGTCGACCGGGTTGAACTTCGCCCGCTCGTTTCCGGCACCATCGTCGCCGTGCACTTTCGAGACGGCGCGATGGTCAAGAAAGGCGACCCGCTGTTCAGTATCGACCCTCGCCCGTACGCTGCCGAAGTCGCCCGCGCCAGCGCTCAGTTGGCCGCCGCCCAGGCGCAGTCCAGCTATGCCTCGGCCGATGCCGCCCGCGCGCAGCGCCTGCTGAACGATAACGCCATCGCGAAACGGGATTTCGACGACAAGCAGAGCGGCAGCCAGGCCGCGCAGGCCAACGTCAAGGCAGCCGCGGCCGCGCTCGAGGCAGCCCGAATCAATCTCGGCTACACGCGCATCGTCGCACCGGTTTCCGGGCGCGTGTCGCGTGCCGAGCTGACGGTAGGCAACGTCGTGGCGGCCGGTGCCAATGCGCCGGTCCTGACGCGCCTCGTCTCGGTATCACCGATCTATGGCGAGTTCGACGTCGACGAGCAAACCTATCTCCGCTTCATCGGCAAGAACGCGCGCCGCGGCGGTACTTCGGTACCGGTGCGACTTGGACTTGCCGACGAGCGCGGTTATTCCCGTTCGGGCGTGGTCGACTCGATCGACAATACCCTCGACACCCGTTCCGGAACGATTCGCGTGCGCGCGCGGTTCGACAACACCGACGGCACCCTGTTGCCGGGCCTCTACGCGCGCATCGCCGTGGCGGGCAATCAACCGCATCCCGCAGTGCTCGTCAGCGACGCAGCGATCCAGACCGACCAGGACAAGAAATTCGTGATGGTGGTCGGCAGCGGCGACAAGGCCGAGTACCGCATCGTCAAACTCGGCAGCGAGAACGACGGCCTGCGTGTCATCACAGACGGCCTGAAGTCCGGCGAGCGGGTCGTCGTCAACGGCCTGCAACGCGTCCGGCCGAACGATCGCGTCGCGCCCAACCCCGTGCCGATGCCCAATGCGCAAGGCGGCACGGGCAGCGCCGGCAATGCGTGATGCAGCACCCTGCCCGCCGAGCATCACGTATCGCCAAATCTGAATGCCCATCGCGACATGAACATTTCTAAATACTTCATCGACCGCCCGATCTTCGCCGGCGTCCTGTCGGCGGTGATCCTGCTGGGCGGTCTGATTGCCCTGTTCGCTCTGCCGATCTCGGAATACCCGGAGGTCGTGCCGCCGTCGGTGCTGGTGCATGCGCAGTATCCGGGCGCCAACCCAAAGGTGATTGCCGAGACCGTCGCCGCGCCGCTCGAAGAGCAGATCAACGGCGTCGAAAACATGCTTTACATGCAGTCGCAGGCCAACAGCGACGGCAACATGACCACCACTGTCACGTTCAGGCTCGGCACCGACCCGGACAAGGCGCAACAGCTGGTGCAGAACCGTGTCGCGCAGGCACTCCCGCGCCTGCCGGAAGACGTGCAACGTCTTGGCGTCACCACCATCAAGGCGTCGCCGACGATTACCTTGCTGGTGCACCTGACTTCGCCGTCTGGCCGCTACGATTCGACCTATCTACGCAACTACGCACTGATCAACGTCAAGGATCGCCTTGCGCGGATCCCTGGCGTCGGCCAGGTGCAGCTGTTCGGCGCTGGCGACTACTCGATGCGCGTCTGGCTCGATCCGCAGAAGGTGGCGGCGAAGGGCATGACGGCCATGGACGTGGTCAGGGCCATTCGCGAACAGAACGTCCAGGTGGCGGCGGGCGTGATCGGCGGCTCGCCGGGCGTGAAGGATGCGCCTTTGCAGTTGAGCGTGAACGCACAGGGTCGCCTGCGGACCGTGGGCCAGTTCGAGGACATCGTCCTGAAAACCGGCAGCGATGGCGGCGTGACCAGTCTGCGCGACGTCGCGCGCGTCGAGCTCGGCGCGTCGGAGTATGGGCTGCGCGCCTTTCTGAACAACAAGAGTGCGGTTGCGCTGGTCATCAACCAGCAGCCGGGCGCCAATTCGCTGGAAATCGCCAACCAGATTCGCGCGGCGATGAAGGAGATGAAGGACGACTTCCCGCCTGGACTGGCCTACGACATCGTCTACGATCCGACGCGCTTCGTGCAGGCGAGCATCGACGCAGTGGTGCACACCCTGCTCGAAGCCACCGCGCTGGTCGTGCTGGTGGTCATCATCTTCCTGCAAACCTGGCGCGCCTCGATCATCCCGCTGCTGGCCGTGCCGATATCGATCATCGGCACCTTCTCGCTGTTGCTTGCGTTCGGCTACTCGATCAACGCGCTGTCCCTGTTCGGGCTGGTGTTGGCAATCGGCATCGTGGTCGACGATGCGATCGTGGTGGTCGAGAACGTCGAGCGCAACATTGCCTCGGGGTTATCCGCGAAGGCGGCAACCTATCAGGCGATGCGCGAGGTGAGCGGACCGATCGTCGCGATCGCGCTGACGCTGGTCGCAGTGTTCGTGCCGCTGGCCTTCATGTCCGGTCTGACCGGCCAGTTCTACAAGCAGTTCGCGATGACCATCGCGATTTCCACGGTGATCTCCGCGTTCAACTCGCTGACGCTGTCGCCGGCTTTGTCCGCCCTGCTCCTGAAGGGTCACGATGAACCGAAGGACTGGCTCACGCGGGTGATGGACCGCATGTTCGGCGGTTTCTTCCGCGTCTTCAACAAGACGTTCCATCGCGGTTCCGAGCGGTACGGCAAGGGCGTGTCGCGCGTCGTCAACCGCAAGCTGATCATGTTCGCGCTGTACGGCGTGCTGCTCGCCGGTGCCGTGCTGACCAACAAGATCGTGCCGGGCGGCTTCGTGCCCGCGCAGGACAAGCTGTATCTGGTCGCCATCGCACAATTGCCCAACGGTGCATCGCTCGACCGTACCGAGTCGGTCGTTCATCGAATGGGCGAGATCGCGCTCGGCGTGCCGGGCGTCAGCGCCGCGGTGCAGTTCCCGGGCCTGTCGGTGAATGGCTTCACCAACTCGTCGAGCGCCGGCATCGTGTTCATCACGCTGGATCGCGCAGGCAACCGGCCGAACCATGAGTCCGAGGGCGCCATCATCGCTGAACTGAACAAGCGCATGTCCGGCATCAAGGACGCCTACGTCGCGGTGTTCCCGCCGCCGCCGGTGCTGGGTCTTGGTACGCTCGGCGGTTTCAAGCTGCAGATCGAGGACCGCGGCGCGATGGGCTACACCGCGCTGTACGAAGCCGCGCAGGCGTTCATGAAGAAGGCGGCACAGGCGCCGGAACTCGGGCCAACGTTTTCCAGCTATCAGATCAACGTCCCGCAGCTCGACGTCGACCTGGACCGCGTGAAGGCGAAGCAGCTGGGCGTTTCGGTGACCGACGTCTTCTCGACGATGCAGGTATATCTCGGTTCACTCTACGCCAACGACTTCAACCAGTTCGGCCGTGTGTACCAGGTGCACGTGCAGGCGGACGCGCCGTTCCGTTCGAGCACCGACGCCATCGGACAGCTGAAGGTGCGCAGCGCCAGCGGCGAAATGATCCCGCTCTCGTCGCTCGTCAACGTGACGCCGACCTACGGGCCGGACATGGTGGTGCGCTACAACGGCTACACCGCGGCCGACATCAATGGTGGTCCGGCGCCCGGCTATTCGAGCGACCAGGCACAGGCCGCCGTGCAACGCATCGCCGCCGAAACCTTGCCGCGGGGCTTCAAGTTCGAATGGACCGACCTCACCTACCAACAGGAGTTGGCAGGCAACGCGGCGCTCATCGTATTCCCGGTGAGCCTGCTGCTGGTGTATCTCGTCCTGGCAGCCCTGTATGAAAGCCTGACGCTGCCGCTGGCGGTCATCATGATCGTGCCGATGAGCATTCTGTCCGCGCTGGTCGGCGTCTGGCTGACGCATGGCGACAACAACATCTTCACGCAGATCGGCTTGATGGTGCTGGTCGGATTGTCCGCGAAGAACGCCATTCTGATCGTGGAGTTCGCTAGAGAACTGGAGATGCAGGGCCGCACCATCGTCGAGGCCGCCATTGAGGCCAGCCGTCTGCGTCTGCGTCCGATCCTGATGACCTCCTTCGCCTTCATCATGGGCGTCGTGCCGCTGGTCATGTCGACCGGTGAAGGCGCAGAGATGCGCCGCGCGATGGGTATTGCCGTCTTCTTCGGCATGCTCGGCGTCACGCTTTTCGGCCTGATGCTGACGCCGGTGTTCTACGTCGCGCTGCGCAAGCTGTCCGGCAAGGAACATGTGGTCGACAAGCACGGCGATCATCCGCACATGCGAGGCATCGAGGACAGCCCGGCTTCGGCCGATGCTTGAGAAAAACATCATGAAACAACTTATCTCGATCACTCCGTCCGACCGGCAGCAGGCGAGTCGTCTGTCGTCAGTGCCGTCCGCCAAGCCAGGCGCTCAGCGGACCGGCCGCACCGGCGCGGGCGCCACGGTTCGCGGCGTGCCCGCCGCCATCACGCTGCTGGCCGCCGCCATGGTGCTGGCTGGCTGCTCGCTCGCGCCGGACTACCAGCGGCCTGCGCTGTCGGGCGCGGACCATTTCAAGGAAGCGGTGCACACGCCGGGCAGCGCCTTCGACGGCTCGACGGCCGACGGACAGGACGCAATCAGTCAGGTCAGCGAAGCCGACGCCGCCAGCGCCGGCTCGTGGAAGACGGCGCAGCCCGCCGACCAGGCCTTGCGCGGAGAGTGGTGGCGCGTGTTCGACGACCCCGTGCTCGACCAGCTCGAAGCGGACGCCGCCCAGGCGAGCCCGCGCCTGCAAGCCGCATTCGCGCGCGTGAACGCTTCACGTGCTTTGCAACAGGTCGCGCGTTCCGATCTGTTCCCGACGGTCGGCGCCGGCTTCGGCCCGACCCGCCAGAAGGTCTCGCCGGCTTCGCAGCGGCAGCCGCAGGATGTCGGCATCCCATCGCAGACGCTGTGGCGTGCCCAGGCCAACGCCTCGTACGAGGTCGACCTGTTCGGCAAGGCATCGGATGCGAATCGGGCCGCCGAAGCGGATGCGGAGCAGACCGAGGCGCTCTATCGCTCGGTGCTGCTGACATTGCAGGCCGACGTCGCACAACGTTACTTCGAACTGCGCCAACTGGATGCCGAACTCGCGATCTTCCAGCGCAACGTCACCCTGCGCGAAGAACAGTTGCAGCTGGTGCAACATCGCTTCGACGAGGGCGAGATCAGCGAGCTGGACCTTGCGCAGGCGCGGACCGAACTGGCCAGCACACGCTCCGACGCCATGTCGGCCGAGCGGCAGCGCGCGGCCACCGAGCATGCACTTGCGGTGCTGCTCGGCAAGACGCCGGCGGAGTTTTCGATGGCCGCCACGCCGCTGGTGCCGGTACGCATCGACATTCCGCCCGGCCTCCCGTCCGCCCTGCTTGAGCGCCGCCCCGACGTCGCCGCGGCAGAGCGCGCGATGGCGGCCGCCAATGCGCGCATCGGCGTTGCGAAGGCAGCCTACTTCCCGTCGTTGTCGCTTACCGCCACCGGCGGCTTCGAGTCGGCCACCCTCGGCGACCTGTTCCGTTGGTCCAGCCGCGCGTTCATCCTCGGTCCGCTGGCCGGAACCGCGCTGAATATCCCGATCTTCGATGGCGGCCGCCGCCGTGGCAATCTCGCCAACGCACGTGCCACTTACCAGGAAGACGCCGCGAACTACCGCGAACGGATCCTGGTGGCGTTCCAGGAAGTCGAGGACAACCTCTCCGACCTTCGCATCCTGAAAACGCAGACGCAGACCCAGGAGGCGGCGGTCGCCGCCTCCCGCCGCGCCGCACATATCGCCGAGCGTCAATATCGGGAAGGCGCAACCAACTATCTCAGCGTCATCGACGCCGAGCGCAACGTGTTGCAAGCGCAACGAAACGCCACCCAGTTGTATGGCGTGCAGGCCGGTGCGACGGTGAAGTTGATCCGGGCGCTGGGCGGTGGTTGGGGCGACGTCAGCGTGCAGTAGCGGGCAAGGCACGGCGGCCGTTGGCCAAGGCGATCTCGTCTCGCCGAAGCAACGGCCATCGGCGTTGGTACCCTGCTGGCCCGGTACTGGAAATGCGAGCCAGCCAGCGCGCACGCCCAAGCTGTCTAAACGCTATCCGTCGCCTCCGCGCCGGGCAGTGCGTTCTCCTGCCTGTGCCAGGAAGCGCGAAGGGCCGTCCGGGTCACAACGCCCCGGTACGCCCCGGTACGCCTCGGTACGCGTCGATCAGCGCCGCAGTACCAATCAGTACCAGTCAGCAGCACCGGCAGGCTCCGATAAGCCCGGATAGACACGACTATCGACACGGCTGGCGGTGTCGTTCGCGGTGCTCGGCGCGGACACCGTCACATCCGCACACATCACATAGGCTGTATGCCACGGACGACATGACGAGACGCAGCGCATCGCTGCTGCGTGCGGAAGCCCGCCGACATCCCGGCGATATTCGGCAGCCTGCAACGCGTTCAAATCGCGAAGGCGCTCAGGCACGGCCGCTCGCCGGCAACCTGTCGGGGTCGACCCGCGAGACAGTCGCCTGACGCGGAGCGCCCACCTTGCGAACCGGCTCATGTTCACTTGCGCTGTCTTGAAATGGCCAGGCCAGTCGCAGCGAGAGCCCCGGGCCCGCCCCCGCCCCACCCCGTCACAGCGCGCCGTTCACCGTGCGCGCCGGCGCAACATCCTGAAAAAGTCTCCGCGCAGCGCTGGCTTTCGACCGGCCGTTTGGTAATATCCCGGGAACCATTCCTGAGTCCGCAGTGAGAACGATTCAGCGACGTACCGTTGTGACGTTTGCGTCGCCTGCCGAGCACAGCGAGCGCATCCAGCGTCGAACGAAAGCGCTTCGCCCAGCCGGATCAGCGGAGCGTGCTCGCCGAGCGAACCCATGCCGTACCGGTTGTCCTTGAACGCCTCGGAGAAACACCTTGTCCGCAAATAAAATATCGAAGAGAAGCATTCTCGCGGCCGTCATCGGCAATGCGTTGGAGTGGTATGACTTCCTGGTCTTCGCCTTCATGACGCCGATCATCGCCAGGCTCTTCTTCCCCAGCGATCCGACGAACCCAAACGACAACATCAACCAGATCCTGCTGACCACGGCCGTGTTCGGCGTCGGGTTTTTCATGCGGCCGGTCGGCGGCATCGTGCTGGGCATGTATGGTGACCGCAAAGGCCGGAAAGCCGCGATGGTCACCGTGACGAGCTTGATGGCAGTGGCGATTGCGCTCATCACCCTGGCACCTGTCTACGCGGCCGTCGGCATTCTCGCGCCGTTGCTGATCGTTCTCGCTCGGCTGCTGCAGGGCTTTGCGGCGGGTGGCGAGTTCGGTACGTCGACGGCATTGCTGATCGAGCTGGCGCCGCCCGGCAAGCGCGGCTTCTACGGCTCGTGGCAAATGACCGGGCAAATGGGCGCGCTGCTGCTCGGCGCGGCCGTGGGTACGCTCATCACCGATATCTTCACCCGGGAGGAACTGGTCGCCTGGGCTTGGCGCATCCCGTTCGCCTTCGGTCTGTTGATCGTTCCGGTGGCGCTTTTCATTCGCCGCCACGTTGAAGAACCGGAAACCTTCAAGCGTCTGCAGGCCGCCAAGGCGTCGGGCGCCGTCAGGGAGGTCGGGCTGCTCGAAATGCTCCGCACCCATGCACGCGAAACGCTGACCGGCATGGGACTGGTGGTGACCTGCACGGTCTCCATCTACATCACCTTCACCTATCTCGTGACGTTCTCGACGGTCACGTTGAAGCTTCCGCTGCATGACACCTTCCTGGTGCAGATGGCCGGTGCCGCGATGATGATGGTCCTGATGCCGCTCATGGGCGCGTTGTCCGACCGCATCGGTCGACGCCCGCTGCTCATCGCGTCGCTGGTCGGCTACCTGGTAGTGCTCTACCCGCTGTATGCGTGGCTGGTGGCAGCGCCGAGCATCGGCAAGTTGCTGGTTGTGCAGTTGATCATCGGTTTCTTCGTGGCGGCGTTCTTCGGCGTCTTTTCGACCGTGATGGCCGAACTCTTCCCCGCCAACGTGCGCTCGATCGGCATGTCGATGGCCTACAACGTCGCGGTGATGGTCTTCGGCGGCTTCGCACAATTCATCGTGACCTGGCTGATCCGGGCCACCGGCTCGCCGATGTCGCCGGCGTATTACGTGATGTTCGGCGTCGTACTGGGCGTGATTTCCGCGTTCCTGATCAAGGAACGCGCGCACGAAACCCATATCGATCACTGAGCGATCGAACTCGCCGTCGGGCGTCCTCTTTATCACCCGGGACGCCCGGGCCGCCGGTGCGGGCACCGTCGGTTGGCGATGTAATCGCGCCCGAACGCCGGTTCGAAGCTGGCTCTCACCTCATTGCGTCGACGCGAACATTCCGCGACTGACCGAGGCGAGGAGCCGCACACGCGCCATCACGGGCCACCGCCCGCCTCAGGCTGACAGGCCGCTACCGCATCTCCTTTCTCAGCGCCTCGATCACCTTGTTCTCCATCAGGGCTGTCCGCGTCAAGCGGCTGATCGTCTTGTCGATGCCGGCCGGAATCGCCGCCTCGATGTACAACGCAGCGTTCACGCGCATCGGCTCCATCGCACCGTTTTCATCGAGAATCCGCTGTTCCAATACAACAGCGAGCGAACGCCCCCGGTCGAGCCCGGTCGCCGACGGCGGGAACCGAAGATCGTTGAGCATCAGCGTGACAATGCCCGAGACGACCGCGCGCAATGGACTGATCCGGTGCGTGCCGAACGCGGTCACGATATGATGTCTGGCGGCGACATCGATGCGACGGTTCAGCACATCAGGCACGCCATCCTTCCCGCTGCCGCTGAAGGTCAGCACCGGATTCTTGCGCCAGTCCGCCGACCACTCGTGCAGCAACCTCTGGAAGGTCGCCGAGGTCTGCGTCACGTCTTTCAGCATGTCTCGCACGCCCGTCTCCAACTCGGGTCTCATATCGAAGCGGGGCGCCGTTGCCGGCGCATCGAGCCATGCATCGCTTGGTTTCGACTCCGGTGGGCGCCCAAGCCTGTCGATGAATTGCTTGAAAGCGATCACCGCCGGGCGGTCGCCGACCCGTTCGCCGTTGGCGAGCAGGCTTTGAGACGATACCGTTAGTCGCTCAACCCAGGCGCGATCGAGCAACGCGTTCTCCTCGTGCAGCCGGGACAGGGCTTCCTCACGCCGCACCGCCATGATTTCGCGCCGTAGCGCATCACTATTCGGACCGGCCAGGTACATGACCCGCTCTTCGTTCGTACCGAACGTTTCCTCGCTCTCCTGCAGAATTCGATCGACAAAGTAGACGATCGGGCCGCGCTGCTCTGCCATGCCAGTACGCCCCACGTTCAACGCCTCTCGCGCCGCGTGCAGCTCCTGCTCCAGGCTCCGGCGACGACGCTCCTGGATTGGCGACGGTCCCAACGTCGACCGCAGCGCTTGCAGATCCATCGCGAGGCCGCGCACGGCCGCCTCCTGCTCACCGTAGGGCATCTCGAAGGTGGTGTCGGGCAACCGGGTCAGCGCATGCACCAACTCATGCAGCACCGCCCGCTCATAGGTCATTTGCACGAAGCCGGACACCCCCATATAGGAAAGCTGCTCGACGTCCTTCTCCACACCGAGGTGAATGCGATCGGCGCCAAGCGCATTGTCTTCGGCAAAGATCGTTCGACACTGCATGCGCGGGCCAATGTGTATCGTCCACTCGCGCGGCGCCAGACCCGCGCGGGCAAGCAGCAGCCGGAAAGTCGGACTGCGTCGCCTGGCGTGATCGAAGGTGCGGCGCACCTTTTCCTGCAGCAGCGCTGGCGCCCGCTTGGCAAAGCGAAAAAATCGCGCGAAGCTGGGACAATCCTGTGCCAGCGGGTCGCTGAAATGTTCGACGCCATGCAGCAGTTTCTGAATAGCGCTGACAGTGAAACGGTTCGATGCGAGCGTTTGTATCGACGGATGGAGTTCACGCACCAACACGCTGACGTACGCGTCGGCGTTCACCTCGTGCGTGACCAGCCGGCCGTCATCGATCACCTCGCGGGTCACAGGGTTGATCGTGCGATACACGGCGCCGGTCCGCACGACACGTACGTGTCCCGGCACGCCAGCAGCGACCACCTCGCGTTCCTCCCTGTTCAGCAGCGGCGCCGTGTCGCCGGCAAATGTAGCTGTCACTTCGTGCGACAGGACCTCGTCGATCTGACCGGCATACATGTCGGCAACCGGCAAGAACATCGTCGCGGCGTCGATGATGCTGTTGATGACGCGCCTGTGAGAGACGTCGTCGAGCAGCACCGACACATCGCCGACCAGCGGCAGGAAGCCCAGCAGCATGCCAGGGGTGACCACATGGTGCGTTACCGCCGACGGCGGATCGGCCGCTTTTAGCGTTCGAGCCCGGTTCAGCACCCGGCCGCGCGTCAAACGCTTCCCCTCTTCCCGTACGCTTTCCGCCGCGCGCGCCACCAGGCGCTGATGCGCACGGACCGCATTGAGGAAGTACGTCGATGCCGCCGCGAATTGTGCGGGTTTGTCGCCACTGCCGGTTCGGGTGCTGCTGGTTGGCGTGCTTTCGTCGGAGGCCTCACGGTCCTCGTCCGGATCGTCTGGCAAAAGCCATCCATACAGATCATTCGGCGTCGCGCCATACTTCGCAGCCTCAGCCTCGATCTCTTCGAAAGACCAGTTATGATCGCCAGGCAGCAGCGCCTGCAAGCGTTGATGCGCATACAGACAGACCATGTCGAAGTGTTCCGACGGCGTTCGATAGAACTGAAGCGTGTCCAGAACGTCCAGTCGCCAACGGCGCAGACAATCGATCTCGGCAGCGTCGACAAGCTCGGACCGTTCGTCGCCGGCATCGAATAGCGCCAATTCACGCTTCAGATCGTCACGCAGGAGCCTCATCCACCTGACCAACGCGTAGTCGGATGGGGAACGCCGTGGCGGCGGCAGCAGACTGAGCCGGTGAGCCAGCCACGGACTCTGCGCGTCAGGATCGGCGCGATACGCGTCCAGCAATCGCGTCACTTGCGCGTACAGTTGCTCGTCCCAGAAAGCCCGCAACTGCGGCATCGAGAGCGGCTCCAAGCCGTTCGAGTAAGCGAGATGCAGCGCCGCTAGCCAGCCCGGATGTACCTCGCGCGCACCGGGCGGATTCCGCCACGCGACGGCGATGCGACTCAAGGTTGCCAGCATGCCTGGCAAACTCTCTTCGCCAATCATCGGTCCTTCCAGACGCTTCTCGCTCAACAGATTCAGCACGGTGCGCAAGGTGTGACTGAGCGTGCCAACCGGATGAAGCTGGTCGATCACGGCACTTGCACCGATGCGAGTGCGGCAGTCCTCGCCCGGATAATAAGGAAGTGCCCGGTCCAACGTCGCGGCGTCGTTTTTCATCGACAGCCGGGTTGCGCCGCGAAAACACACACCATCGAAACGGATGTCGGTACTGCCCGGCCAATGTGGATAAGGATTGCGCACCAGCGATCTAGCTCGGTCCGCATACCGCCAGTCCGCGTTGAAACGCGCGATAAACAGCACCAGAACGGGACGCGACACCGAGGCGGGCACGATCACATGCTTACCCAGTCCGGCATCTCGCTCACTCAAATACAGGCTGCCCGCACGCGCAAGGTGCCGCAGCAACGTGGCGCCGAGAACCACGCGCCGTTGACCATCGAAGCGCATGTATTCCGAAAACACACACGCCGCCGGCTCGCATTGCGCCCACGACGCGACCGCGTCCAGGGCGGCCAGCGGATCCGCATAGCGTGCCGCTGCCCCGCTGGCCCCAAGGAACGTGTGATTAAGAAAACGCTGCCACGAATGCGCCTGCAACTGATCCGCCAACAATTCGAGACGGGTCCGGCCCGACGAAGCACACGGCCCCAGCCCGATGTCTTGCCGCAACGACACGAGCGTTTCCTCCGCCGCCAAGCCGAGCCGTTCCTCGCCCAGTTGGCCCTGCAACTCCAAGGCGCTGAGCGTCCGCGCCGAGTCCAGCAACGCCCTCGTGTCATAAGTCAGCGCGAGACACTCATAATCATCGAGAAGCAGGCGCGTGCACGCGCGCCGCGCGCCAGCATCCGCCGCCCGCTCGTCAGATGGCAGATGCACCGTCACGTCCAGCGGTGATAGCGGTGAGCGCCGACAGCGCTCTCTATCCACCGCAATCGCAGCGCTCAAGCCACTGACGGCCTCCTGGCTCACAGGCGCGCGACGATTGCGCGCCGGCGCGGCAATCGTAGCCGACTGACGCCGCTCGCCAACCAGCACTGCCCGGTCCGCACCGATGCGCGGCGCGCGCCAGCGCGCCACGCGACCCGCCTCGACGCCTGCGCCAGCTGCTTCACCAGTCGCCACCGCGCCGCGCAACGCGGGCCATCCGACACATTGCGGACCAGCCGTCTCGGATAACTCAAGCGGCTGCCCTCGTGCCGCTGACCGCCCCACCCCCGCCACCGGAAACCGGCGCGCGGGCGAAGCGTGCGTACACAGCAGCACGCTATAGAAAATCGCCCGCATAACATCCGCACGCCGTACCTCGCGGTCGTCACCGCCACGCTGCGCATCCGCAAGCCGCACGTTTCGACGACGTTCGCTTTGACGCGACGACTCAGGCGCGTTTCGCCTCCGGTCAAATTCGCCAAGCGCGCGGCGACGTTGGGCCAGGTCGGCAGCGGAGTGAAGAGTCATGGCATGCCTTATAACGAGATGAACAACGGAAGACCAGCGCTACACACGGAGGCCATCCTCACGTCCACCAGCCCACCCCGAGCGCCGGAAAGGATCACGCGCGGCACCGCGCCGCCTATTTCCGAAACTTCGTCGAACCGAGACGGACACCGGAACGCGCGGTACGTTGAAATCGCGTGAACGTACGGGTTGCTAACCGCGGAGCGTTCACTCCCGGTCGATCAACCTTTGACAGTGACAGAGCAACGCCGGTTACGCGCGTAACGAACCGCCGCAGCTCGCGACCGAAACGGCACACCGCGCGATCCTGAAGCGTGCTGCGACACATCAACGCTGTGCCATCGACTCCTCAAGGTATGGATACCGACGTCCCGTAGTCGAGGCTAACGCTCGGCATTCGAGACACTACCGGCAAGTGGCGGTGCCGGCAGCGAAATATCGTCCTGAGGGATCGAACTCGAACCGGGGCGCAGCGAGCCTGATATGGGAAAGATGGGATTTGAGCGTTCAACCGCTGGCGAAAAGTGTATTGAACCAGCGGGACCTACTCAGCTTCACCGATTGAATTGATGATTCAGTCGGGGTCTTCTTGCCCAGAGCCTGAAGTGGGCGCCGGTCGTTGCGAACGTAGCCAATCACCGATCACATGGCTGAGATGATGGACGGGCTCGAAGCGATGCCGGCCGTGCAGCCTTTCCCACTTCGCAACAGTTGTCAGCCGAGTAGTTCGCGTGTGTGGCAGTCGATCGCTCGGGAGAGCGTGACCCAGCCATCGTGTCTAGCGCATACCCGGCGCAGATCCGTGGACCCGGGTTCGTTGGGTGCCGTTGCCAAGCATGTCATAGTCTGGACTCGTGGGCCGAAAGCAATCGGCCGTTGGCAAACCGTCTAGCCCCTTGACTGCCCCCCGCTGCACGGCGCTCTCTTTGAACCCCACTCAATTGTTAATAATGAAAAAATATCGATATCAATCAGATAATTGAGACAATCAGAAGTGTCAATGCCAAAAAAATACCATTCTCACTGCCGTTGCAAAGAGATTTACGCTAATACCCGCGTTGCCTCGCCTTGTTGCGACCACTGAGCAACTGCGTTTTTGTCGAAGGAAGCGAAGGTCTCTCCACCCAGCCATTTGCCTTCACATGAGCCATGATGCCATCGGCGAAATCACCTCTGGCCTCTAGAAGCACTAGTCCTACCTCTAAGCGCTGGTGGTTCCGGAACCTGACCGCTCCCGAAGCGCTTCGTAGAGCTGTGCCGGCCCCAGCAGGATGTCTTTCAGACCAGCTCGCACGCGCTCAGAGCCGAGGGCCTGCGTGCTCATCGTTGTGTGTGCGTCGAACGCATCCATAATGGCATGCAGCAACGCATCCTTGAGGTCCGGAGAATTGGCGAACTGTTCCTTGCTGTTGCTCGCGGCCTGTCGCACCAGTAGGCCATTCTCGAGCAACTTTCCCTTTAGGACCCCATTGACGTACACAAGCTGATCGTCGTCCGTCAGCTCTCCGTCAAACAGGCCGTTCACCTTCTGGATGATCTCTTCCAGAAAGGCTTTCTGCTTCTCCTGCACGGCCCCGCTACCGACCGCATCCATCGGCTGCAATTTGGGCGTCTCACCGTGGCTCAGGCTCAAAGGCTGGACACCGTTATTGCGCAGACTGTGATGCGTCAACGTCACCTTGGACAGGTCCACCGTGTCGCGTTCCCGACCAAACTCCAACAGCGGTATCAAAAGCTTGTAGAACAAGAACCGCTTCTCGATATCCGTGTTGCCGTAGTCGAAAATCTGGGATAGGAACGCATAGAGGCGCACAAAGGCTCCCATGTCGTTCTTGAACAGGATCAGCGCATCAAGAGCATCGCGCGTTGCCTGAGCGGCCTTGTCATCCTTTTGGGCTTCTGCTGCAGCCTTCTGCGCTTGGGCTGACTTGTAACGCCTCAGCAGCCGATCTGCGACGGGCGCGATGGCGGCCTGTAACTGTGCCTGCGTCCCTCTAGAATCAAGGTCGACCTTTACGACCCGCTCGACTTCAAAATCATCGTAGCAACCGGCGGCGTCCAGCTTCGCCCGCAGATCATAGACGTGGTTGGGATCGGTTGTCGCTTCAAGTTGCGCCGTCTCATAATAGGTCTTGAAGGCTTTCAGGATGTCGCCGGCGTCGTTGACGAAATCGAGAATGTAGGTGGTGTCCTTGCCCGGATACGCGCGGTTCAAACGAGAGAGTGTCTGCACCGCCTGAATGCCACCGAGCATCTTGTCCACATACATGCCGCACAACAAAGGCTGATCGAACCCGGTCTGGAATTTGTTGGCGACCAGCAGCAAGTGATACTCGGGCTCCGCAAAAGCATCGCGGATATCACGCCCCTTCAGCCCCGGATTCAGTTCCTTACTGGCCTCCGTCACAGGCGCGGGATAACTGTCCGGATCGTCGATCTCGCCCGAGAACGCCACCAGCACGCCAAGCGGGTAGTTTTGCCTTTCGATATAGGCCCGGATCGCCTTCTGCCAGCGCACTGCCTCTTTGCGGCTAGCGACAACCACCATCGCCTTCGACTTGCCGCTCAATAGTGGCTGGACGTTCTCGCGGTAATGCTCAACGACGATCTGCACCTTCTGCGCAATGTTGTAGGGATGCAGCCGAACCCACTGCATGATGCCCTTCATCGCGGCGCTGCGCTCAACCTCCGTCTCATCCAGTTCCTGCCCGTCATGTGCCAAGCGAAAGGCCATCTTGTAGGTGGTGTAATTCTGCAGCACGTCGAGGATGAACCCCTCCTCGATCGCCTGCCGCATGGAGTAGACGTGAAACGGCTCCGGTAGTCCATCCGGGCCGGGGCGACCGAAAAGCTCCAACGTCTTCTGCTTTGGCGTGGCGGTGAAGGCGATATAGGTCAGACCCTTCGCACCCGTCCGCGACTCCATCTGGGCCGCGAGCAATGCTTCCGTGTCCACCTCGCCGCCATCCTGCAATTCCGCCCATTCTTCAGCGGAGAGCAGTTGCTTTAGCTTGGCCGCCGCCTCGCCCGTTTGCGAGCTATGGGCCTCGTCGGCGATGACCGCGAAGCGTTTACCCTCCGTCGCCGCCAGTTCCTGCACAGCGGCGAGCGCGAAGGGAAAGGTCTGGATGGTGCAGACGATGATCTTCTTGCCTTCCTTCAACGCCTGGCCGAGCTGGGCGCTCTTGCTGCCATGCTCATTGGTGATCGTGGCCACCACGCCAGTCGTGCGCTCGAAATCGAATATGGCTTCCTGCAACTGGGCATCCAGCACCGTGCGGTCAGACACTACCAGAACGCTGTCAAACATCTTCTTATGTTGGGCATCATGCAGATCGGCCAGAAAATGCGCCGTCCAGGCGATGGAGTTGGTCTTGCCGGACCCCGCCGAATGCTGGATCAGATAACGCTGCCCAGCGCCATGCGCCAATACATCCGCGACCAGCCGGCGCGTGGCATCCAACTGGTGATAGCGCGGGAAGATGACGCTTCTCAACTGCTTCTTGTCATCCCGCTTGCCGATCAGATAGCGATGCAGAATATCCAGCCAGCTTTCCCGCGCCCACACCTCCTCCCACAAATAGGAGGTGGCAAAGCCTTTCGGGTTGGGCGCATTCCCCGCCGCACCCGCATTGCCCCGATTAAAGGGCAAAAAATACGTCGCCGGGCCGGCCAGCCGCGTGGTCATCATCACCTCGGTCTGGCTGACCGCGAAATGCACCAACGCGCCACCAGGGAAGCTCAGCAACGGTTCGCTCTGGCCGCCCTTCGGCTGCGGATCGCGGTCGAACCGGTATTGATCCACCGCATCCTGCACCCCTTGGGTGAAGTCCGATTTCAACTCGGCTGTCGCGACCGCAATGCCGTTGACGAACAACACCAGGTCTATCGCATCCTGCGGATTGTTCAGCGAATGCCGAACCTGCCGCACAACGCGCAAACGGTTCGCGGCATAGTGCTGCTGTATAACCGGATTGATCGCCAACGCCGGTTTGAACTGCACCAGAGAGAGCGGCTCTTTCAGCCCCAGCATCTCCACACCACGGCGCAGCACATCCAGCGTGCCGCGCTCATTCAGGCTCTTGCGCACCCGTTCCGCCACGCGCTTGGCGAGCATGGGGCCATGCGTCTTGCTCAGGCGCTGCCAGTTATCCGGCTGCGTCGCCTCAATCCACGCCAGCAAGTCCGGCAGGAACAGCGCATTGGCACGGTCATACTGCGCTGCGTCACCCTCGGCATAAAGCCAGCCGTTTGAGGCCAGTGCTTGGCAGATTTCCGCCTCGAAATGATGCTCCTGGTGCAGATTACTCATCGATGGCCCTGTTTGATTATCGTTTTGAGGTGCGATGGCGCATCGCGGTCAGCTGTCGGCGTAGCTGCGCTCAAGCAGCGGCTTGGCGCGGTCAAGGTCGGCCGGCGTGCGGATCGTCAACTCCAGATCGCCCGTACCCCAATGCCCGATCTGAGACACGTCGCGGCTGAACCCTTCCTGCAACGCGACGGAGGCGGGATCGAGCTTCAGCGTCACCAGCATGCGATTGGTGTAGACGATCACGCAGGCGAAGTTCTTCAGCCGCCGAAACGCCGTGTAAAGCTTCAGGCGCTTTTCCTGCACGTCGTCGCCCAGGCTCATGAGATAGCTGACCATCTGAGCGTAAATGGCCTGAATCTCGGGCGAGGCTGAAGCCAGTTGCTCTGCCAGCGATTTGTCTTTGCCAGCGGACTTTGGCGCTGCCGGTTCGCCGGTGGTGTCTGCCGCTGCGGGTTTGACTGCCGTGGCATCCGGCACGCTCTGCGCGTTGACCAGTTCAAGCAGCAATAGATCTTCGCCAAACAGCTTGTAGCGCAGCAATTCGATATTGCGCGGAATCTGCTGGACCGCATGTTCGTCATAACGGGTGAAATCAGCCGCGATGCACAGCAGCCGCGTGCCGGTCCATTCAATCTGCTCGGCCACCTCCTTGCCGAGCTTCTCCATCACTAGCCAACGGAATTCGGCCTGATGGTCTAGCAACCAATCCAGATAGAACAAGCCCTGGTTGATGACGTTCTCGGTGCTGTGGCGTTTGTATTCGATGATGACCGGGCAACCATTCTCATCCAACCCCAAAGAATCGATGCGGCCGCGATGGGTTTTGCCGGTTTTGTATTCGCTGGCGAGGAAGCGCACGCCGAGAAAGGTGGACATATTGGCTTCGATCAAGCTCTGCAAGGCCTTTTCCAGCTTGGCCGCCTGACTTGGAAGCTCGATGGCAGTGCCATCGCCGAGGCGAAAAAGCTGGATGTCGGTCATGCGGCCAACTCCTCTGCCGCAACTCTCCGCACGTCGATCTTGCCTGTGACGGCGCCAGAAATAAGGGCACCTCGACGTTCTGTCAGCAACTCGATCGCTCGTTCTGCCTCGCCTGTCAGCGCGTCAAGCCGCTCCGCTTCTGCTTCGATATATTCAAGAATTTTGTTCTGCTCACCGAGCGGTGGCACCGGCACCCGAAGTGAAGAAATTATCTGGCAATTCATCGCGGCTTGATTGCCGCCACGTCCCGCTGACCTGTCCCGGTTTCTAAGACCAGTCTTCTCTAGGAATCAATGGCAGTTGTTAAACAATCGTCGATGCTCTGCCGAAACGCGGTCGGCGTGAGGTACTGCAAACTCGAATGTGGCCGCACGTCGTTGTAGTGCGCCCGCCAGTCTTCGATCACGATCTTCGCTTCAATCCGATTTCTAAACCATTCCATCGCCAGGCACTCATCTCGGAACTTGCCGTTGAAACTTTCGTTCGCGCCGTTCTGCCAAGGCTTGCCAGGATCAATCAAGACCGTCTCGATACCTTCGCTGACAGCCCACTTGAGCAGCGCCGTGCTGACGAATTCCGGGCCGTTGTCGGAGCGCATGTAACGTGGCGCTCCGTGTACGCTGATCAGCCGGCTGAGCACGTCGATTACGCGGGCAGCCCGGATCGAACCGGCGACGTCGATCGCCAAACATTCTCGCGTGTATTCATCAACTACCGTCAAGCATTTGAGCTGCTGCCCATTCGCGCAGGCGTCGTACACGAAGTCGTAGCTCCAAACGCTGTTGCGTGCTGTCGGTGCGTGGATGCGTGGCACTCTGGCAGCAATTCGGCGACGACGACGTTTGCGCGGCACTTGCAAGCCTTCCTGCGCCCACAAGCGCGCACAACGCTCCTTGCCAACGACGATGCCTTCGCGGCTTAGCATTACGCGTATACGTCGTGCGCCAAAGCGCGGATAGCAGCCGGACAGCCTGCGCATACCGTCGATCACGATCCCATTCTTTGCAGGCATCTTCGGCTCATAGCCTAAGTTGCAACGGCTCGCCCCAATCAGCGCACACGCGCGCCGCTGACTCAAGCCCCGGCGGATTGCCTGCCAAGCTTGCTCGCGACGTACATGTGCGCTTACCATTTTTTTGCGTTGATCTCCTTCATCACTTCGATTTCGAGATCCCGCTCCGCCAACAGCTTCTTGAGCCGCCCGTTCTCCGACTCCAGCGCTTTAAGCCGCTTCACGTCGTCGCTCATCATCTCACCAAACCGCTTGCGCCAGGCGTAGATCGACGCCTCGCTCACTCCGTGACGCTTGGCCACCTCCGCGATCGGTGCTGTATCCGCCTCCCGCAAAATCCGCACAATCTGCTCGTCGC
>NZ_FNLO01000013.1 GCF_900095735.1 Chitinasiproducens palmae
CGATCACCGCGCCGGCCTCGTCGTAGAGCACCTCGGCGGCCGGAAAGCCCGGGAAGATCTCCACGCCGAGCGCCTCGGCCTGCTCGCCAAGCCAGCGCACGACGTTGGCCAGGCTGATCACGTAGTTGCCGTGGTTGCGAAAGCTCTCGGGCAGCGCCCACTCCGGCACGCGCCGGGCCGAGGCCTGCGAGAGGAACAGGAAGCGGTCCTCGACCACCGGCACGTCGAGCGGCGCGCCCTGCGCGCGCCAGTCGGGAAACAGCTCGGTGATCGCGCGCGGGTCCATCACCGCGCCGGAGAGGATGTGGGCGCCGAGCTCCGAGCCCTTTTCGAGCACGCACACGCTCAGTTCCTCGCCGCGCTCGGCGGCGCGCTGCTTGAGCCGGATCGCCGCGGACAGTCCCGCGGGGCCGCCGCCGACCACGACCACGTCGTACTCCATCGATTCGCGTGGACCGTATTGCTCGAGCAGAAGCGTGGAAGAGGCCGTTTGCTGAGTGTTCATGCGTGTTGTATTCGAGTGGGGCGGCCTGTACGGCCTGATGATCCGCAGCTTAAGGGGCGCGGTTCGGCGCGCTGCGTTGGTGAAGCGCGGCCAACATCTTGGATAAGCGGCGATGATGCAGCCCGGTCTCGATGCACGCGCCAGTCCGTGCTCGCGCGGGCCGCGGCGGCACGGTCCGCTCATTGCCGCGCTCATGGCAGCGCTCATGGCAGGCCAAGGTCGTGAGCGCCGCTGGCCGCGCTACCGTGCCGGCGCCGTTCGCACCGCGCAGGCCCGACCGTGTCGGGGTGCGCGGCACCGGCGCCGCGCTTAGATGCAGCGGCGGTTCTGCTAAAAATCGCCGACGATTATATTGCCGGGCTTTGACGCCCGCTGTACGACACTTCGCCCATCGTTCAAAGAGCAAAGGCGGAACCGTGGAAACTTACGACGTCGTCGTCATCGGTGCTGGCGTGATCGGCAGTTCGGTGGCGTTTCACCTTGCCCGCCTTGGCGCGCAGCGCGTGCTCGTCGTCGATCGCGGCACGATCGGTGCCGGCACGACTTCGCAGTCCTCCGGCATCCTTCGCACGCACTACTCGGTGCGGGAGAACGTCGAGCTCGCGCGCCAATCCTGGCGCGTCTTCAACGACTTCGCAAACTATCTCGGCGACGACGAAGCTTCGTGCGGCCTGGTGAAGTGCGGCTACATGATCGCCGCGGCAGAGGGTGACAAGCTCGAACCTCTGCGCGCGGCGCTCGAACAGCAACGCGAACAAGGCATCCCGCTCGAATTGATCAGCCAGGCGCAGGCGCGCGAACTGCTGCCGATCGCGCGCTTCGACGATGCGGCACTGATCGGCTACGAGCCCGAAGCGGGCTTCGCCGACGCCTATCTCGTCGCCACCAGCTTCGCGCGCGCGGCGCGCCGCCGCGGCGTGACGATCCGCGAGAACGTCGACGTCACCGGCCTGTTGCGCGACAACGGCAAGGTGGTGGGAATTTCGACCAGCCAGGGCGATATCCGTGCTGGCATGGTGATCAGCACGCAGAACATCTGGACCCCGGAACTGGCAGGCTGGACCGGTCATTCGCTACCGGTCGTGCCCGAGCGCCATGCCGTCCTCGCACTCGAATGCGATGCGGCGCGCTACACGTACACGATGCCCGTCTTCAAGGATCTGGCGTCGCCCGGCATGCTCTACTGCCGCAGCTACGGCGGTAGCCAGATGCTGGTCAGCGAGGGCGTGGTCGGCGAGAAACTCAACGCGGCCGACGTCGAACAGGGCGACGTGCCGATGGACTATGTGATCGAGGTCGGTGCACAAGTCGCCGAGCGCTTCCCTGCCTACGAGGTGGCCGGTCTCGCCTCGTCCTGGACCGGCGTGTACGACGTCACGCCTGACTGGAACCCGGTATTGGGGCCGTTGCCCGGCATCGAGGGACTGGTAGTGGGCTACGGCTTTTCGGGGCACGGTTTCAAGCTCTCGCCCACGGTTGGACTGGTGCTGGCGCAAGCCGCGCTCGGCCTGCCGACCGAGGTGTCGCTGGCGCCCTATTCGATCGAACGCTTCGCGACGGGTGCGCTGCTGACCGGCAAATACGGCCTGGGCGCCGTTTCCTGACACGCGCGGGGACGAAACGATGCGCGACGCCGTCGACGTGGCCGCGCTGGCCGACATTCCCGCCGAACCTTGGCGCAACGGCGGCGGCATCACCCGGACCCTGGCGGTGGGCGACGGTTGGCGCGCCAGCCTCGCCGAGATAGGCCGTGACGGCCCGTACTCGCGCTTTGCCGGCACGCTAAGGCTCTCGCTGATCGTGGCCGGCGCGGGCGTGCGCTTGCGCGCCACCGCGGCGGAACACGCGACTGCGCATGAGCTGTTGCCCGGCCAGGCCGTGCAATACGACGGCGACGCGGCATGGCAGGCCAGTCTGATCGACGGACCCGCGCTGGCATTGAACCTGATCGCGCGGGCAGGCGCCTACCGTCTGCATGCGCAAACGCTGGACGCGGAGCGCGGCGTTCCGATCGGAGCGCATGCCGGGCTGGTGGTGCTGAGCGGTCCACAGCCGTGCGCGGTGTGGGAAGCCGACGGCAGTCGCCGCCAGTGGCAACTGGCGCCGTTCACGGTTCTGCGAATACCCCGCTTGACCGCGTCGATCCAGCTGTGCGGCGCGGCCGCGGTCGCCGCCCCGGCGGCCGACGCGGGCACGCGCGCGCCCATCCAGGGCGCCCCCCCACATTGGCCGATCGTGGCGAGCGCCGAACCATTGACGTGAGCCGATCCAGCGGAGCGGCGCACCGCGCCCCGGCGCGGACGGCGCGGACGGCGCGGACGCAGGACGGTAACGGCTGCCACGCGGCGTCGCCGCGCACAGCCACGAACGAAGCAGGCAGCTTGTATGAGGAAATCGAGATGAAGATCATTGCAGCAGTCAAGCGCGTCGTCGACTACAACGTCAAGGTGCGCGTCAAGGCCGACCAAAGCGGCGTCGAAACGGGCAGCGTCAAGATGGCGATGAATCCGTTCGACGAGATCGCCGTCGAGGCCGCGACACGTCTGAAGGAAGCGGGCCAGGCGAGCGAAGTGATCGCGCTCAGTTGCGGCACCGCGCAGTCGCAGGAGACGTTGCGTACGGCGCTGGCGATCGGCGCCGATCGTGGCGTGCTGGTGCAGACCGATGTCGAACTGCAGCCGCTGGCTGTTGCGAAGCTTCTGAAGGCAGTCGTCGAGCGCGAAAAGCCGGCGCTGGTGATTCTTGGCAAACAGGCGATCGACGATGACGCCTGCCAGACCGGACAGGCGCTGGCCGCCCTGCTCGGCTGGCCGCAAGCGACGTTCGCAAGCCATATCGAGATCGCCGACGATCGCGCCACGGTCACGCGGGAGACCGACGGCGGTGTCGAAGTGGTCGCGCTGCGCCTGCCCGCGATCGTGACGACGGACCTGCGTCTCAACGAGCCACGGTATGTCACGTTGCCGAACATCATGAAGGCGAAGAAGAAGCCCCTCGAGACGATCGAGCCGGCCACGCTCGGCGTCGATCCGGCACCACGTCTCAAGACCTTGCGCGTCGAGGAGCCGCCGGCGCGCACGGCCGGCATACGCGTCCCCGACGTTGCGACGTTGGTCGAGAAACTCAAGCACGAAGCGAAGGTGATCTGAATGACGACATTGGTTATTGCCGAACACGACAATCGGCAAATGAAACCCGCCACGCGCCACGCCGTCGCGGCCGCGCTGGAGCTCGGCGGCGACGTCCACGTCCTGGTCGCGGGTCACGATGCGGCGGCAGTCGCGGAGTCGGCGTCCCGTCTGACCGGCGTCGGCAAGGTCCTGCTGGCCGACGCACCGTCCCTGGCCGAGGCGCTGCCCGAAAACCTGGCGGCTCAGGTGCTCGCCCTGGCGTCCGCATACAGCCACATTCTGTTCGCCGCGACGGCGAACGGCAAGACCACCGCGCCGCGCGTGGCCGCGCTGCTCGACGCCTCGCAGATTTCGGATCTGATCGAGGTCGTCGCCGCTGACACCTTCAAGCGCCCGATCTACGCGGGCAACGCAATCGCGACGGTGCAAAGCACCGATGCGGTGGTGGTCGCCACGGTCCGCACGACTGCGTTCGAGGCCACCGCCGACGGCGCGGCAGCGGCGCCGGTCGAACGCATCGAAGCAGTTGCCGACACCGGCCTGTCGACCTTCGTCCGCCGCGAGCAGGTCGTCAGCGAGCGGCCCGAGCTGACTTCCGCGCGGGTCGTAGTGTCCGGGGGGCGCGGCCTTGGCAGCGCGGAGAACTTTGCGTTGCTCGACCCGCTCGCCAACACGCTCGGCGCCGCCGTCGGCGCGTCACGTGCGGCGGTCGATGCCGGTTTCGCGCCGAACGACTGCCAGGTCGGTCAGACCGGCAAGATCGTCGCGCCGGACCTGTATGTCGCGGTGGGCATCTCGGGCGCCATCCAGCATCTGGCCGGAATGAAGGACTCGAAGATCATCGTCGCGGTGAACAAGGACGCCGAAGCGCCGATCTTCGGTATTGCGGACTACGGCGTGGTCGGCGATCTGTTCGAAGTGGTGCCTGCCCTCGCGGCGTCGCTCTGACACGCGGGCACCATCCCGTCGCCATCACGGCGCCGGCGGACGCGGCTGGTCGCCATGAGGCACGCTATCGCGGACCTCCGCTATTGGGCAGAAGCGGGGCAGACGCCAGGCAGACCGGAACCGTCGGCGCCAGCAGGCGGATCAGGTTTTCGGCTCCAAGTCTGGCTCGCCGACGCGCACCGCGTCGCGTTTGACGAGCGTCAACACGACCAGGCCGCCGCAGCAGATCAGCGCGGTCATCGGCAGCAGCCCGGCGGAGAAACTGCCGGTCACCGCCTTGAGCCAGCCGATCAGCGCCGGGCTGACGAAACCACCGAGAATCCCGATTGCGCTGATCACCGCGATGCCCGCGGCGGACGCGTCCGGACTCAGGCACGTGGGCGGAATCGCCCAGAACAGCGCGCAACCGAAGATGAAGAACGACGCGATCGACAGCGCAATCATCGTCGGCACGAATGCACCGTCGAGAAACTGCGTTGCGTACAGGACCAACGAGCCGACCACCAGCGTGCTTGCCACGTGCCAGCGCCGCTCGCGCAAACGATCCGAACTGTAGCTCAACGCCAGAATGCCTGCCCCCCCGCAGCCGAACGGGATTGCGCTGTACAGGCCGACCTGCGCCATGTCGGTGATGCCGAGCCCGCGGATCATAGTCGGCAGCCAGAACGTCAGCGTGTAGACCGCGCAGGCGCAGGTGAAGTAGACGAAGGACAGCACATAGGTCTGCGGATCGGCAAGCGCGGCCAGCAGCCGGTTGCGTTGATGTCGCGTGCCGTCGCCGGCGAAGTGGTCGGCCGCCATCGCTTCACGCACGACCGCTTTCTCGCGCGCGCTCAGCCAACGCGCCTGCTCCGGACGATCGGCCAGCAGCAGGTAGACGATGACGCCCATGATGACCGCCGGTAGGCCTTCCAGCACGAATACCCACTGCCAGCCGTGCCAGCCGAGCACGCCGTCGAAGTGCTTGAGAATGTAGCCCGACAGTGGCCCACCGATCACGCCGGTGATCGGCATGCCGAACAGGAACAGTCCCGTGACCCGGCCTCGTCTCGCGCTCGGGTACCAATATGTCAGGTAGAGAATGACGCCCGGAAAGAAGCCCGCTTCGAACATGCCGAGCAGCAGACGCGCGACGTAGAACTGCGTCGGCGTAGTGACGAAGGCGCTTGCCGCCGACGTGATGCCCCACAGAACCATGATGCGCAGGAACGTCAGCCGCGCACCGACGCGCTCCATCCACAGGTTGCTGGGCACTTCGAAAAGCAGATAGGTGATGAAGAAGATGCCGGCCCCCAGACCGTACACCTGATCGGAGAACTGCAGGTCCGACTGCATCGTCAGCTTGGCGTAGCCGACATTGATCCGGTCGAGAAACGCCATGATGTAGGCGATCAGAACGATCGGGACGACACGGCGGTTGATGCGCGTCCATACCGCGTCCTGTTCGGTCCGCGTCGTTGGCGCAAGGCTGGCTTGGGCGCCCAGGTGGGGTGAGTTCATCGTCGGTCTCCGGAAGCGATGCCGTCGCACGCGCTCAGCGCAGCGCGAACTGCGGCGTCGCACCGCTCATGCGCGACAGCCCCATCAGCTCGCGCGCCTCTGCCGCGCTTGCCGGTTCCATGTCCAGTTCGCGGATCAGCCGCACCACGCGCTCGGTCAATTGCAGGTTCGTCGCCAGTTCGCCCTGCCGGTAGTACAGGTTGTCCTCCAGTCCGACGCGCGCATGCCCGCCCAGCAGAAGTGCGGCGAGATTGGCCTCGAGCTGGGCAGGGCCGATACCGCTCACGCAGAAGATGCTGCCGCGTGGCAAGGTATCGACCATCTGCTGCAGATATCGCACCGAGAACGGCATCGCGTTCTGGAAGCTGCGATGCACGTTCATCACGAGATTGATGAAGTGCGGACCGTCGTCGAGGCCTTCGCCGATCAGCGTCGTGACATCCTGCAGCACATGGGCCGGGCTGAACACTTCCCACTCCGGCTTGATGCCCCGTGCCTTCATGCCGCGCGCCAGCGCACGGCCTTTCGACAACGGCGTGTCCATCAGGATTTCCCGGCCATCGAAGGTCAGATTGAGGGTGGTGGCGTCGAGCGTGCACATCTCGGCACCGGCCTCCATGCCCTTCAGCCGCTCCTCGAAAAGGATCTCCCAGCGGTCGCCGGGCAGTTCGCGCAGCATGTCGCCGTGCACGCCGCCACCGGTCGAGTTGTTCAGCACGATGTCGCAGCCGGCGTCGCGGATGCGCTGATTGATCTCGCGATAGATCGCAGCATTGCACGTCGCGCCGTCGTCGGGCCGCCGCGCGTGAATCGCCGCCACGCTGGCGCCGGCCTGCCAGCAGCGCACGACGTCGTCGGCAATCTCCTTGGGCTGCGTCGGCAGATGCGGATTCTGCGACTTGAACGCCATGCCGCCCGTGGGGGCGATGGTGACAATCACCTTGCGCTTCATCGGTTGTCTCGTCGTTTTTCTTGGAACGTCATTGTTTGCCGCGCGCGCCGCGATGCGCAGTCATCGAAATGACAATTGCGCCCTAGGGTTTTCACGATCACCCGTGGACGTGCCGGCTTCCCTTACCATGTCCGTCTTTGCGTCCATGCGTCACCGATGCCGCCTTCCCGGAAAGTGCAACGCACACTCGCCTCCCTGCTGGAGCAGTCCGCCTGGTATGCCGCGCTGAGCGACGCGGCGCGCCAGCGTGTTCTTGCGCAGATGCTCGAAGCTGAGGTACCGGCGGGGCGCGCGCTCTGCCAGGAAGGGGATCTGCCACGCCACTGGTACGGCGCGATCAGCGGCTTGTTGAAGTGGTCGGTGGCGCGGGCCGACGGCCGCTCGGCGACACTGGGCGGCCTGTCCGCCGGCAGTTGGTTCGGCGAGGGCACGCTGTTGCAGGGCGTGCCACGCAGCGCCAACATCGTCGCGTTGCGGCCCAGCCGCGTGGCATTGATGCCCGAAGCGACGTTCATGTGGCTGCGCGAGCACGAGCGCCCCTTCACCGAATTTCTGCTGCGACAGATCAACGAGCGGATGCAGTGGTTTCTCGGCAACTTCGCCGCGCTGCTGCTGCTCGATCCCGACAGCAACGTCGCGCGCGCGCTGGCTGGCCTATTTCATCCGTGGCTGCATCCGGGCAGCGATCCACGCCTGGAAGTCACGCAGGAGGAGATCGCCCACCTGTCGGGCGTGTCGCGCCAGCGCTGTCACGCGGCGCTCCACCGCCTCGCCAAGGCGGGACTGATCGAGGTCGCCTACGGCGGCATCACGGTGATCGATCTGCCGGGCCTGCGCCAGCGCATGCAGGGTTGACGCGCTCGATTTCCGGCGACGTTGCGCGCACGCGCCGCGTCTTCGTTTCAGCACCGTGGAGGTATCTTGGAGTACGAACACATCTCGCAGGTCGCGGTCATCGGCACCGGTACCATCGGCGCAAGTTGGGCCGCCTTGTTCCTTGCCCGAGGTTTGCGAGTGAATGCCTACGACCCGGCGCCCGGCGCCGCGGACCGACTCCGCCGGGCCGTGGCCGATCACTGGCCGACGCTCGAACGGATCGGTCTGGCATCCGACGCATCGGCCGACCATCTACGCTGCTTCGAGGATCTGGAGGACGCACTCACCGGCGTCCACTTCGTCCAGGAAAACGGCCCCGAAAATGAAGCCGACAAGCGCACGTTGCTTGCGCGCATCGACGCATTGCTGCCAGCCGATGCGATCATCGCGTCGAGCACATCTGGCTTGACCGCGAGCGCCATCCAGTCCGCATGTGCGCACCCGGCGCGTGTCCTGGTCGGCCATCCGTTCAATCCGCCGCATCTGATTCCGCTCGTCGAAGTCGTCGGCGGCGAGCACACGTGCGAAGCGGCGGTCGAACGCACGCTGGCGTTCTACCGCGCACTCGGCAAACGCCCGATCCGGCTCCGCAAGGAGATGAAGGGCCATGTCGCCAATCGCCTGCAGGCGGCATTGTGGCGCGAGGCAATGCACCTGGTCGCCACGGGGGCCGTCACCGTCGCGGAGCTGGACGACGCGGTGGCCTACGGCCCCGGCTTGCGATGGGCGGCTTGCGGGCCCTTTCTGAACCTGCATCTGTCGGGCGGCGCCGGCGGCATGCAACACGTCCTCGACCACCTTGGTGCGCCGATCGAAGCGTGGTGGGACGATCTCGGTACGCCACGCATCACGCCGGACCTCGCGAAGGCGGTCGTCGACGGCACCCATCAGGCGCTTGCAAACCGGAGCAACGCGGCGCTCGAAGCACAGCGCGACGCTCTCATTCTGGACCTGCTGCGGCGCCTGCCGCGTTGACGCGATCGCCGGCACGGCCGCGGCTGGGGCTGGGGGGCCGGCTGGTGTGCAGATCGCGACCGGCGACGAAAGGCTTGGCAACGCGCAGCCGTCGAGCACGACGGCCGGGCAAGGCCGCCGGGCGAGACCGCCACGACAGCGCGGCGGCCAGCATCGGCACGCCGTACCGCGCGCGGCACGATGGCCGCACGCTGGCTTGTCGCTCCGTCTAGAACGCGAGCAGGTTATCGCGAAACTGCTGATGGTCGTACACGCGTCGCACGGCGCCCAGCTTCTGCAACTCGGGGACCAAGCCATCGGTGATCTCCGCGATGTAGCGGCGCGTCAACTCAGGCTCCATGAACAGGAAGCCGTCGCCGCCCACCTCGTCGATGATGTCCGCCAGCTTGCCGGCCACCTCGGCCGGCGTACCGACCAGGTCGACGTCGGCCAATCCCTTGCCTGTCAGGGCGATCTCGCGCAATGTGCGGCCGGTGTATTGCGCGACCAACGTCTGATGGCCGTTCGAGCGCAGCTCCGGCAGCGGTTCGTCCGGATCGAACTTCGAGAAATCGATGCCGCTGGTGCGAGCCAGCGATGCGAGATGGACTTCCAGGTGTGCGGCGGCGTCGGCCTGCTGCGCCTCGCGTCTGGCCTCCGCACCTGCGCGAGTCTGATCAACGATCGGATTGATCAGGAACAGGCACTTGATGTGATCCGGGTTGCGGCCGGCGGCAAGCGCGCGCTGTCGGATGTCGTTTCGAAACGCCTTCATGCCAGCGACGCTGCGCGCCGACGTGATGATGGTCTCCGCCCACTGCGCGGCAAACACGCGCCCGCGTGGCGAGCCGCCGGCCTGGCAGATGACCGGCCGTCCCTGTGGCGAACGCGGCGCGGCCAACGGGCCGCGAGACCGGAAATACTCGCCCTCGAAGTGCACCGGGTGAACCTTCGCGGGGTCCGCGAAGCGCTCGGCCTCGCGATCGATCGGCATCGCGTCGGCTTCCCACGACTCCCACAGCTTGATGACGAGGTCGACATATTCGTCGGCCATGTCGTAGCGCTGGTCGTGCGGATATTGACGCTCCAGTCCGAAGTTCTGTGCGCCACCATCGTTGCTGCCGGTCACGAGGTTCCAGCCCGCCCGGCCCCGGCTGATGTGATCGAGCGTATTGGTCAGCCGCGCGAGCTGGAACGGATGGTACTCGCTGGTGGACAGCGTGGTGACCACGCCGAGCCGCTGGGTCGCCCCAATCAGGGCGGTGGCCAGCACTGCCGGGTCGAGCTTCGGCGAATCGACCGCATGGCGCAGGTAGATGTCGTGCGAATCGCCGTAGGTGTACGGGATATTCGACGAGTCCTCGATCATCACATAGTCGAACGCGGCACGCTCCAGCGCCCGCGAAAGATCGACGAACAGGTCGGGCAACACCCATTGCTGCGGATTGGGTCCGCCCCAGGGGTGGCGCCAGGCCTTCGGCCCATAGCCCTTCGAAATGAACCACGCAAGATGGAATGGCGTGTGCGACATGGGCAGATCCGGAAAAGTCGTGATGAGGACGCGCGGGGCGTCACGTCGGTGAAATGGGATGGCGCAGGCCGAGCGCCTCCAGCCGCGGGATCACATGGGTGGCGAACAACTCGAGTTCCGGCATGTAGTCGTAGAACGTCAACTGCACGCCGTCCATGCCTGCCTCGTGCAGGCGGGCGAGCTTGCCGGCCACGGTGTCCCATGAGCCGACCACGTGGACATGACCGCCCACGGCGCGCGCGCGCGCGTCGTGCTTCACCCATGCCTGGCTGTCACTGGCACGATGCTCTCTGTCGAACGATGCGAGCGAGGCGTCGTCCGCGTGCCGGAGGATGTCGTCGTAGTACGCGTGCGCGGCAGCATCGGTCGGCCCGGTGATCACCGTTGCGTTGATGATCACGCGAACCTTGCGTCCATGGGCTGCCGCGCGCCGCTTGATCGATGCGACGTGCTCGGGCAGCACCTCGATGGCCGCGTCGAAACGCTCGCCGACCGGGCTTGATGTAAAGACCACGTCGGAGTGCGCCGCCCCATAGTCGAATCCCGCGGCAGAACTGCTCGCGGACAGCAAAATCGGACGCCCGAAACGCGGACGGGGCGAGATGTAGGCCTCGCGCATCGGGTAGCGGCCCTCGTAGGTCAGCGCGTCGTCGCCCTGCCAGAGGTCCTTCATCAACCGCACGAACTCGTCGGCCTGCTGGTAGCGCGCGTCGTGCTCGGCGCGTTCGATACCGAACATGCGCGCGCCGTCCGGCGAACTGCCCGTCACGATATTGACGCCGAAGCGCCCCGCGGCGACATGGTCCGCAGTGACGAGCTGCTTGGCCAGCATCAATGGATGCCAGCGATACAGCACGTGCACCGTACCCGCCAGGATCATGCGACGCGCCGAGGCCGCCAGCCCGACCGCCGCGATGAACGGATCCAGATGGTTCTCGCGATAACGCTGTTCGCCACCGTGCCCGCCCTTCGGCAACCAGCCCGAGAGACCGAAGCCCAGTTCGAAGCCAAGTTCGTCCGCGCGCCGCACCAATGCCCGGTTGTATTCGAACGACCAACCGGTGCCGCGTGGGTAGGTCGATTGCGACCAGGCTCCGTTCTGCAGCGGCAGGAACACGCCGAGCAGCAAAGGCTGTTGCAATACTTCGCTGAGTGGGCTGTCGGCGATTGAACCCGGCTCCGCCGGGCTCGACAGCTGTTCAAGGGTTCGATGACTCATGGTCGTCGCACGGGCTTCGGATGGATCAGGAACGGACGTGCACGCTGACCGCGATCGGTCCACCGCGCCGCAGCGTGTTGTAGATCGGGCAATTGCCCGTGAAGTGGGCAACGAGGGATTCCGCGGTGTCCTGCGTGACGTTTTCCAACGTCACATCGATCTGTATGCTGGCGAAGCGCGTTGCGTCGTCCGGGTCACGTTCGGACGTGACGCGGGCTTCGCCGGCCGGTGTGGCGATGCCTTGCGCGCGCGCCTCCTTTTCCACGCTGCCGAGGGCGCAGACGGCGAGCGCCGACAGCAGGTAATCGGTCGGCTGCGGCGCGACCGTGCCCTCCTCGCGGCCGGACGCCGAGTCCGATACGAGGATGTTGCCCTCCGCCTCGATCAGGTAGCGGCCTGCGATGCCGACGCTGCGCGCAATCGAATGTCTGGTTTCTGCCATGATGTCCTCTCGATGAATGAGATCGCCCGACACGCCGCAGGCGCGTCGGCGACCGGGAAGGGGGTCGCGCGCTGCGCGGCTCAGTTGGGGTGCCAGAAGATCTGCTCGACGTCGGGCAGCTTGCGGATCAGGCCGTAGCGCAACAGGTCGTTGGCGATGACCTTGAGCTTGGCAAGACCCGGGTCGTTCGGGTATTCGTTCAGGTCGGCCGCGTCGACCAGCTTGCGGTCGAATCGAAGCGCGCGTACCACCGCATCCTTGCCTTCCTGCGGATGGTCAGTCGCGTACCGGTTCGCCTCGTCGATCGCCGCGTTGAAGCGTCGCAGCACTTCGCCGTTCTGGCTCGCGTAGGCCTTGCTCGTGATGAAATAGCCGCCGACGGCGCCAGGCAGGGAACCGGAATTGGCCGACAGAATCGGCACCAGCCCCTGGGCCACCGCCGCCGCGCCGGTCGGCTGCGGCAACCAGACTGCGTCCAGCGTGCCGTTCTTGACCGTGGCATACGCATCGTCGCCGGTCACCTTCGTCCAGCGCAGCTTGCTGAAGTCGGTGACGCCCAGGTTCTCGAGCGACTTGCGGGTGGTCCATTCGGCAATGTTACGAACCGAACTGGTGCCGATGTTCGCTTGCGCGAGCGCTTTCGCATCGCGAATGCGACTGTTCGGCGCGACGTATACGCGATACGGGTCATGCTTCGGGTCGCTCGGATGCGCATACGTCGCATGCACCAGCAGCAGCGGCAAACCCGCATCGATGGCTTCGAGATCGCTCACCACATTCGCGTAACCGATGCCGAATTGGCCGCTGAGAACCGTCGGGATGATGGTGGCGCCCGTGCCGCCGGCATTGATCGATGCATCCAGACCGTGCTTGGCAAAGATGCCCTTCTCCTTGGCCAGCAACAACGGACCGGCGTCCAGCGTCGGGATCACGGCGATCTTCACCGGCAGCAGGGCATCGGCCGCCGACACGTGGGACGAGGCAGACACGAGACCGAGCAATGCGCCGGCGACGACCGAGAAGCGAAGCAAAAGCGAATGGCGAGACATAGTTGTGCGCATGGGTGGGAGGGATGCTTGCGGACGACGCTTATGCGGGCACAGCGGCCTGTTCGACGATCGAGGACAGCACTGCCGCGCGCGCCGCGGCAAAGGCAGGCAAGGCTTTCGTGGTGATCTGATCGCGCCCGGCCGGCAGATCGACAATCACTTCGCGCGCCACCGTGCTCGGACTGCGGCTGAGCACGAGCACCCGGTCGCCCAGGTAGACCGCCTCGTCGACGTCATGCGTGACGAAGAGCACTGTGGTGCCCGCCTCCTGCTTGATCGACAGCATCAGGTCTTCCAGTTCGTTGCGCGTCTGCGCGTCGACCGAGGCGAACGGCTCGTCCATGATCAGCACTTCGGGCTGGCAGGCGAGCGCGCGCGCAATGGCCACGCGCTGCTGCTGCCCGCCCGACAGTTGCGCCGGGCGCTTGCGCGAATGGTCCGCCAGCCCGACGCGGCCGAGCATCTGCTCGACTCTGGCGAGCCGTTCGCCGCGGTCGGCAATGAGGTTGACCAACGGTAATTCGACATTGCGCTGCACCGAGAACCATGGGAACAGGGACCGCGCATAGTCCTGGAACACGACCGCGAAGGCGCGCGGCGGCGCGGTGACCGGCTGCCCGTCGAACACGATCTGCCCGGCGCTCGGTGCCAGCAAGCCGGCAAGCATGCGCAGCAGGGTCGTCTTGCCGGCGCCGGAACTGCCCACGATCGCCAGAAACTCGCCCCGAGCGACGCCGAAGGACACATCGCCGACCGCGTGCACGAGACCGTGCTCGGTCGCATAGCTCTTGTTCAGATGATTGATCTGCAACATGCATCTTCCGGCGCCGCTAGCGCGCGCCGCTCCGTTTTTCGACGACGCGCCCGACCGCCGTCAGCGCCATGGACAGGGCTGCGCCGAGTACGCCCAACAGCAGCACGCCGGACCACATGCGCCTGACGTCGAACGTGTACTGCGCGTTGAGCACCACCGAGCCAATGCCCGCAGTGGTGCCGATCATCTCGCTGGTGACCGCCACCACCAGGCTCAGCGGCACCGCCACGCTGATCCCGGCATAGAGGCGCGGCAACAGCGCGGGAACGATCACCCACCATTGCCTTTGCCACGCACGCAGTTGCAACACCCGGGCGGTGTCGAGCCACTGCGCGGGCAGGTTGTGCAGGCCGTCGACGACGTTGATCAACACCGGCCACATGATGCTCAGCGCGATGCTGGCGATCTTCATCGCACTGCCGATGCCGAACAGGCTCACCGCCGCCGGCAACAGCGCGACACTCGGGATTGCGCGAACGAATTCGATCAGCGGCGTCGACGCGCGTTGCAGCCACGGCTGCTGGCCGATGGTGAGACCGGCGACAGTGCCCGCAGCGATCCCGAGGATGAGGCCGCCCGCCAGATTGCCGAGCGTCGAACCGATGTCGCGCAGGCCGGGCGCGGACAGCCAGTAGTCCGCCGCGTCGCCTGCCATGTCGCGCAGCGGCGGAAAGAAGACGCTGTTCGAGTGCCAACTGAGACCGAGCCAGAGACCGATGACGGCCACCGCACCAAGACAACCGCGAAACAGCCGTCGTGCCGAGAGCGGATTCATCGTGACCGCCCTCCGACGCGTGCGGCACGGCGCGTCACCGCGCGTCCCAGCAAAAGGTTGGTTGCGACGCCGAGCAGGCCCGACAGCGCGACGTAGGCGTACATCAAGGTGAGGTTCGACCCGGCATACGCGAACGCAATCAGCCGTCCGATGCCCGCTGCGCCGGTCAGCAGCTCCATGCCGATCAACAGCACCAGCGAGGCGGTTGCACCGATGCGCAGCGCGCTGAGCATGTACGGCTCCAGCGCGGGCAGTGTCAGCCACCGGAACGTCTGCCACCCAGAGAAGCGAAAGACCCGCGCCGTGTCCTGTGCCACCGTGTCGTGCTTGCCGAACGCATGGGCCAGTCCGGGCAGCATCTGCCAGAGCGCGCCGAATGTCGTGAGAAACACCAGGCCATTCGTGTTTGCACCGATCGAGACGATCACGAGCGGAATCAGCGCCGTGCAGGGCATCGGCCGGAGGAAGGCGACGACCGGCGCCGTGTAGTCGCGCAGCCGCACCGACAGGTTCAGCCCGACTGCCAACGCCAGCGCCAGCGCGAACGAAAGGAACAGCGAGACAAGCCACGCGAACGCCGTCTCCGCCAACGGCGTCCAGACATGACCGTTCACGATCTCGTCCAGCAAGGTCAGCGCAACGGTCGAAACCGGCGGGAAACGCTTTGCATCGAGCATGCCGCTCCGGGCCAGGCAGTCTTCGAAGGCCGCGAGACCAAGCACGGCCAACCATGGCACCGCATTGCGCAACAGACGCGCGCTTGCGGCGGCTGCGCCGGGAACGGCATGCGCGCGGTGGCGGAGCGACCACGGTCGTTCGGGTCGGTGAAGAGTCGGGAGCATTGGCATGGGTGCTATTGAAGCGCACGCGCAGCCCGGCGAGCCACCAATTGATTTCGATATGTTTAGCTGATTTATAGAATATGTTCAGATAATCGTCATTTTTACGGCGCTGACGCGCGTTTGACGCTCAGCGTCTAACGCCTCCTGGATATATGTTCCGGGTCGTGTACCATTTGTTCAGCGCATCGCCGAGCGACAAGCGGCCAACGAGGACAGGGAATGCACGAGGAGATCGGGCCCGAGGGCTCCGGACAGTTGGCCGAAGCGGAATGGCTTGCGCGATATGTGACGACCGATGGCGCCGGCGACCTGGCGATGAGCATCGGCGACCTGGTACGCTCGGGACGGCTCGAAAGCGGCGCCCGGCTGCCTACGGTGCGCGCACTCGGCGCCTGCATGGGCGTCAGCCCGGCCACGGTCGCTGCGGCCTGGTCGAAGTTGCGTCGCGACGGCATCATCGAAACGCGTCGCCGCGGCGGCACAGTGGTCGTGTATCGTGCACCCGCGCCGACAGAACGCTGGCATGGACTGGCGCAAGGTCGCCCGCTCGACCTGGCGCAAGGCCTGATCGACCATGCGCTGCTCCCCGATCTCGGCCCGGCCTTGCAGGCCGCGCTTGGATATCCGATGAACCACGGCGCCGGCAAGGATCACATGATCGCGCCCCTGCGCGAGGCCGTCGCATCGACATGGCCGTTCAAACCCGCGGCCTGGACGACGGCGAGCAGCGGCACGGAGGGCGCGCTCCTTGCCGTGAAGGCCGCCATCCGGTACACGGGTACGACGGTGATCGCGATCGAGTCGCCCACCAGCCCGCGCCTGCTCGATCTGTGCCGTACGCTGGGCGCCGACCTGATGCCGGTGGCGTGCGACGAAGCCGGCCCGATACCGGCGTCGCTGCGGGAGGCATTGCAGGCCCGCCCCGGCGCCTTCATCTACCAGCCTCGCGCTCAGATACCGCTGGGACATGGCGTCGGCGAGACGCGCACGCAGGCGTTGGCGGAAGCGTTGCAGCGCGTGCCCGACACCATCGCGGTGGAAGATGACTTCCTCGGCCCGCTGGCCAGGCAGCCTTCGTTCAGTATCGGCGCCCACTTGCCGCAGCGGACCTTGTACGTCCGCACCTACTGCAATGCTTTCGGCATCGACCTCCGTACATGCGTGATCGGCGGCGCCGCACCGCTCATCGATACGATGCGTCGACTGCGCAGCCACGGCGCGGCGATGAACAGCAGGATCCTGCAGGGCGCGCTCGCCTTCCTGCTGACCGACGCGGACGCACTCGCCACGGCGTCGCTGGCGCGGCAACGTTACGCGTCCCGGCGCCTCGCTCTAGCCGAAGCGCTGCGGCTGCGCGGCTTCGAGGCAGGCAACCGCGACGGACTCGGCATCTGGCTGGCGGTACCACGCGAAAGCGAGGCCATCATCGAACTCGCTCAGCGCGGCATCTCGGTCGGTGCCGGCAGCCGCTGCTTCCCCGGCGAAACGAGCGGCCAGTTCCTTCGGCTGTCGACTGGCCGACTCCCCGACGATCCAGGCCAGATCCGCGAGATCGCCGACGCCTTTGCCGTCGGTGCGCCAGTGGACGCCGTCTCGTAACCGCCATCGGCGCGCGCGCCGCGAGCGCGAGCGGGCCGAGCGCTATCGAAGCGGCGCGATCGCCACGGATCTGGCCAACGGCCGGCCAAGCGCGCCCGCCACAGCCAGCGCCTGGCCCGCCGCGCGCCACCGCTGATTTGATGCTTTGCTTATCAGCAAACGAGATTTGTCGTTCCCGAACGCGCCGCTATACTTTTTCGCTTCGCTCAGCCGCCCGGCTTCGCACCGCAGCCCGCCCCAACGCTTCGTGCGCGCCCCAGGTGCACGCACAATCGGCGCCGCGCAATCGATCTTGAATCAACCCGGAAGGCAGCTCGCCTGCCCGCCGCCTCGCCAAGGCGCCGCGCGCTCGCGTGCGCTTGGCCTCCGCAGCACTGCAATCGCGCACCATGTCGACCTCCTCGAATCGTCAGATGAAACTCGCGGCCTATGTGATGGCCGGGCCTGTCTCCGGTCACCACGGCGGCTGGCGCTACCCGTCGGCCCAGCACGATATTCTCGACGTTCGCTTCTATCAGAACATTGGCCGCCTGCTCGAGGACGGCAAGTTCGACATGATGTTCGTACCGGACATCCAGGCGCTGCCGCGCCGGCTTGGCGACAGCCTCGCGAGCCAACTCACGCACGGCGCGCTCGGCGCACTGCGTCTCGACCCGATGCTCGTGCTCACCGCGATCGCCGCCAGCACGCAGCGCTTGGGCGTGGCCGCCACCATTTCGACGTCGTATTTCGCGCCGTTCCATATCGCGCGCTCGCTCGCCACGCTCGATCATCTGAGCGCAGGACGCGCAGCGTGGAACATCGTGACGTCCTTCCAGGATGCGGAAGCGCGCAATTTTGGCCTGAAGGAACAGCTTTCGCGCGATGAGCGCTACGATCGGGCCGACGAGTTCGTCGAAGTCGCTTGCAAACTCTGGGACAGCTGGCACGACGACGCGCTGATGTGGGACCGCGCGACACCGCAGTTTGCCGATCCGTCCCGCGTCGCGCCGATCGATCATCACGGCCGGTGGTTCGACGTCGAGGGCCCGCTGAACGTCAGCCGGCCGCCGCAGGGCCGCCCGGTGTTCGTGCAAGCCGGCGCGTCGGAACGCGGCAAGGATTTCGCGGCGAAGTGGGCCGAGGTGATCTTCGTCACGCACTCGTCGCTGGCATCGGCGCAAGCGTTCTATCAGGACATCAAGGAGCGTGCGCGCAGCTTCGGGCGCGATCCGGACCAGGTGAACGTCCTGCTCGGCATGGTGCCGGTGGTCGGCGAAACCGAGTCGATCGCGAAGGACAAGCAGGCGCTGCTCGACGATCTGTGCGATCCGGAGGCCGGCCTTTCCACGCTGTCCTACCAGCTCGATGTCGATCTGTCGCCGTTCCCGCAGGACCAGGTCCTGCCGGATCTCGAGGTGGGCGGCGTGCAGGGACATTATCGCGAGGTCGCGGAGCTGACTCGCAAGCAGAACCTGTCACTGCGCGAGATTGGCAAGCGCTACGGTGTCGGCCCGTTGCGCGACTTCAATGGCACGGGCGGCGAGGTCGCCGGCCGCATGCAGGAGTGGTTCGACGCGCGCGCATGCGACGGCTTCATGGTGCAGATGCCCTATCTGCCGGGCGGCATCGAGGATTTCGTGCGCTTGGTGGTGCCGGAACTGCAAACGCGCAAGGTGTTCCGCGCCGACTACACCGGCACGACGCTGCGCGAACATCTCGGTCTCGACCGACCGGCGCACTGAAGCGGCGGCATCTTTCATCTCAACAGACAGCACACGACACGCCATGACCATCAAACGGCTCAACGAAGACCGCCGCCGCTTTCTCAAGACCGGAGCCGCCGCCACCGCCGCGCTCTCGTTCCCGATGATCGCGCGCGCCGCGCCGCCGACGATCCGCTACGCCAGCGCCGGCGTGGTGGGTCCGGGTGAGCTCGAAACGGTCATTTTCAGCGACTGGTTCAAGGCGAACGTGCTCAAGCGGCACGGCAAGGAATACGTGATCGAGACGACCACCGCGCGCGGCACGCCCGGCGTGGCGACGCTGCTGGCGGCGGAACAGGCCGACCTCGGCACGCTCGCATTCACCAGCTTCGCGACCGTCATCGCAACCGATGCGGTGCCCGGCGGCGTCAAGGCCATCGCCGAAATCCACCGCGACGCGGTGAAGGGCTATGCGTCCAACCCGTTCGTGGTGTTGAACGACAGCCCGATCCGACGCATCGAGGATCTGAAGGGCAAGTCCGTTGCCGTCAATGCATTCAACGGCAGCGTCGACATCATCCTGCGCATCGCGTTGCAGCAGCACGGACTGGACCCGAAGAAGGATGTGCGCGTGGTCGAGATGCCGTTCGGCAACATCGGACCGGCGCTGCGCCAGAAGCGCATCGACTGCGGCGTGCTGGCGATGCCGTTCCAGGTGGACGAGGCGAAGCGCGGCGGGATCCGCACCGTGTTCGACGCGGTCGGTGTCGTGCCGCCCTACCCGGTGTTGTTCCAGAGTGCCCGCGCCAAGTTCCTGCAGGCGCAGCCGCAGGCCGTGCGCGCCTGGCTGGCCGACTACGTCGACGCGCAGCACTGGATCTACAATCCGGCCAACCGCAGCAAGGTCGTCGAACTGACCGCGGACCTTGCCAAGACGCCAGCCAAGTCGCTCGACGAGTACTTCCTGACCAACAAGGACTTCTATCGCGATCCGAACGCGACAATTTCGGCCGCGAGCATCCAGCCGCCGGTCGATGCGATGAGCCGACTCGGCCTGCTGCCGAAACCGGTATCGGTCGCGCCGTACGTCGACGCCTCGTACTTGCCGAAACGCGCATGAGCACGCTGCCTTCCCGCGCCGCGCAGGCCACCGGCGTCGCCGCCGGCGCCAGTGGCGCCGATGCAATCGCCGTTCGCGGCGTCAGCAAGTGGTTCGACAAGGAAGGCACGCGCACAACCGCGCTCGACGCAATCGATCTGCGCGTGGCGCCGGGCTCGCGCGTCGCGCTGGTCGGACCCTCCGGATGTGGCAAGAGCACGCTGCTGTATGTGGTGGGCGGCTTCGTGGCGCCCAGCGCGGGCGCGGCGTTCGCGTTCGATAGGCCGATCACCGGGCCCGGTGTGGAACGCGGCATCGTATTCCAGGAATACGCGCTGTTCCCATGGCTCACGGTGGCCGACAACATCGCGTACGGACTCGCACGCAAGGGTGTGGCGAAGGCCGAGATCCAGCGGATCGTCGCTGCGTACATCGACCGGATGCACCTGCAAGGCTTCGAGCGGCACTACCCACGCAACCTTTCCGGTGGCATGCGCCAGCGCGTGGCACTGGCCCGCACCTTCGCCACCGAACCCGCGATCCTGCTGCTCGACGAGCCGTTCGGCGCGCTGGACGCGCAGACGCGGGAATACATGCAGGATGCACTGCTCGAACTGTGGACCGCGTCCTCGAACACGCTGTTGCTGGTCACGCACGACATCGACGAGGCCGTCTATCTCTGCGATACCGTCTACGTCATGTCGCGCCGCCCGGGACGCATCGTGCGGCGCATCGACGTCGACCTCGACCGCAGCCAGGGGCGCGAGGCGATCGTGCTCTCCGAACGCTTCCGGACGCTGCGCAATGAGGTGTGGCTCGCCGTGCGCGAGCAGGTGCGCGGCGCGGACGATGGAGCCGACGCCTGATGGCTGCCGGGATGCCCGCCGCCGTTCCGGGCCGCGCCATTGCGCGCCAGCGCGTGCTGCGCGAGTTCGTCGGACTGGCATCGGTCGTTGTGTTCCTGCTCGCGTGGCACGTGGCGACCCGCCTCGCCCTGTTCCCCGAGGGCTTCGTGCCAGCGCCCGGCGACGTATGGCGCGCCGGCCTGCATCTGGCCCGCAGCGGCGAGTTGTTCGGCAATCTCTGGGCGACCGTCGTTTCGGCCGCGGTCGGCCTCGCCACCGGTAGCGCGGTCGGCTGCGTGCTCGGCATGGCAATGACGATGTGGCCACGCGTGGAACTGCTGGTGTCGCCGCTCGTGCGCGGCACCTACGCATTGCCGAAGACCACCCTGATCCCGCTGCTGGTGCTGTGGTTCGGCGTCGGTGGCGCGACCAACATCGTGGTGGTCGCCGTGACCGCCATGCTGCCGCTGATCGCCTACACGGTGCGCGGCACCCACGAGGTCCCGCAGGTACTGGTGTGGAGCGCGCGCACGCTGGGCACGCCCGCCGCGCAGATTCTCTGGCGCGTGCTGCTGCCCGCCGCGCTGCCGCAGATCCTCGCCGGCCTTCGCGTGGCCCTCGGCCTGTCCGTGTTGGTCGCCGTGTCGTGCGAAATGATCGTTTCCAACCAGGGCATCGGCAAATTGATGCTGCAATACGGCGAGCAAGGCAGCTACGACTACCTCCTGGCGGGCCTGGTCGCGGCCACGCTGGTGGCGTGGTTGGCCGACATCGCGCTGCGCGCCCTTAGCAACCGCCTGTTGCGCTGGCACGAAGCGAGTCGCGCGGACAGTGCGCAAGCGTGAGACGTTGACCATGCCTACATTGGATCTCGATACCGCCTCGCGCCCGGCGCAGGAACGTGCGCACGTTTCCTGGCGCCATCGCCTTGCGCGCGCCGCGCGTCGCGCGTCGCTGAGCGCCCTGCCTGTCATCGGCGTGCTGTTGTTGTGGCAACTGGCGGTCTCGGCGGGATGGGTCCGCGCGATTTTCCTGCCGCCGTTGCCCGCAGTGTGGCACGCGCTCGTCGACATCGTCACCACGCCGCTGCTCGCCGACACGCTGGGCACCAGCGTGCTGCGCGCGCTGCTCGGCGTGGCGCTGGCCGCGGCGATCGGCGTGCCCGCCGGCTTCGCGTTGGCTGAATCGCGCTGGCTGCGCTGGTGGTGCGAGCCGTATGTAGCGTTTGGCTATCCGCTGCCAAAGATCGCATTGGTACCGGTGTTCACCGTGTGGTTCGGCGTCGCGGCGCTGTCGAAGGTGATGCTGGTGTTCGCGACGTGTCTCTTTCCGTTCATGCTCGCGGCGCAGTCGGGCGCGTCGCTCGTGCCGCAGAAGCTGCGCTGGGCCGCGCTCGCGCTCGGCACCCGGCCCCGTGACATGTTTCGCCGCGTGATCCTGCCGGCCAGCGTGCCGTCGCTGATCACCGGCCTGCGGGTCGCGTTTCCGATCGGCCTGATCACCGTCTTCACCGCCGAGATGGTGTCCGGCGGCGGACTCGGCGAGGCGATCGTGCAGGCGCAGCGCTACTTCCAATCCGCGCAGGTGTACGCCTACGTGTTGCTGACGATGATCGTCGGCTATGCGGCGGACGTACTGATCGCGTGGCTGCAACGCCGGCTGCCGTCGAGCGCCGGCTGAACCAGGAGTCTGCCGTGTCGGACCTCGCCCCGTCTCTTTCCCAAGCACCGGTCGGCCGCATCGAGCCGGGCTTCCTCGTCGACACCGACTGGCTCGCCGCCAACCTGGATCGGCCGGATCTGCGGTTGTTCGATTGCAGCGCGACGATGCACGTCGACCCGGTCATCCAGCAACGCGTGCATCCCGAGCGCGACGCGTTCGAGGCAGCGCACATTGCCGGCGCGCGCTTCATCGATATCGACGCGCAGCTCTCCGACCACGACCATCCGGTGCACTTGATGCTGCCGCCGCGCGAGGCGTTCGCCTCCGCGATGGCGGCGCTCGGCATTTCGAACGACAGCCTCGTCGTGATCTACAGCACCGGCAACATCTGGTGGGCGACGCGGGTGTGGTGGATGCTGCGTGTCTACGGCTTCGACCACGCGCATATCCTGGACGGTGGCCTGCAGAAATGGCGGGCGGAAGGCCGGCCAGTGGCCACCGGGCCGTCGGCGCCGCCGGCGCCCGGGCATTTCACCGCGTCGGCGCCGCGCGCGCTGGTCGCCGACCGGCAGGCAGTCCTCGCTGCGATCGGCGACGCTGGCACCCGCATCGTGAACGCGTTGCGCCCGCCGCAGTACAGCGGCGCCGAAGCGCCCCGCAAGGGCCGGCCGGGACACATTGCAAGCAGCGTCAACGTTCCGGCTGCCTCGCTTCTGGACCCGGCGACCGGCTGTCTGCTGGACGACGCGGCGCTGCGGGCTGCCTTCGTCGAGGCAGGCGTTACGCCAGCGCAGCGCGTGGTCGCCTATTGCGGCGGCGGCGTCTCGGCGAGCCTTGTCGTGTTCGCGCTGACGAAACTCGCCCATCCCGATGTCAGGCTCTACGACGCTTCGCTGGGCGAGTGGGCGTCCGACCCCACGTTGCCGATGCAGATCGAGCCCGCATGAGCGGCGGCCGGGCGCGAGAAGATCTTGCCCGGATTCAGGATGTCGTCGGGATCGAGGGCTCGCTTGATGGCCCGCATCATGTCGACGGCGCCCGCGCCGGTTTCCGCGTCGAGGAAGCGCATCTTGTGCAGACCGATCCCGTGCTCGCCGCTGCACGTGCCGCCGACGGCGATCGCGCGCTCGACCAGCGCCTCGTTGAGACGCTCGCAGCACGCGCGTTGCGCGTCGTCCCGCGGGTCGATCAGATAGTCGATGTGGAAATTGCCGTCGCCCACATGTCCGACCAGGAAATAGGGAATGCCGCTGCCGTTGGCGTCGTCGACCGCGTCCGCGACTGCCCGCGCCAGTTGCGAGACAGGCACGCAGACGTCGGTGGTGATGGCGCGGCAGCCGGGAATCGACTGGATGCCGGCGAAGTAGGCGTGATGACGGGCCGTCCACAGGCGCGTGCGATCCTCCGGATGGGTCGCCCACTCGAATGCATTGCCGCCCTCCTCCCGCGCGATCTGCTCGACCGCCTCGGCCTGCTCGCGCACGCCGTCCGGGGAACCGTGGAATTCCATCAGCAGCATCGGCGACTCGCGCAGATCCGTATGCGAGTGCCGGTTGACGAGCCTGACGGTGTTGGCATCGAGCAGTTCGCAGCGCGCAATCGGCACGCCCAGTTGCGTGACCGCGATCGACGTGCGCACTGCCGCATCGAGCGTATCGAAATAGCAGATGGCGGCCGACACGGCTTCCGGCAGCGGATGAATGCGCAGCGTGATCTCGGTCACCACGCCCAACGTGCCTTCGGAGCCGATCATCAGCCGTGTCAGGTCGTAGCCGGCGCTGGACTTCTTCGCGCGCGTACCGGTGCGGATGACCTCGCCCGTGGCCGTGACCACTTCGAGCGCGAGCACGTTGTCGCGCATCGTGCCATAGCGCACCGCGGTCGTGCCGGACGCCCGAGTCGCGGTCATGCCGCCGATCGTCGCGTCGGCGCCCGGATCGACCGGAAAGAAGAAGCCGTCGCGCTTCAGTGCTTCGTTGAGTTGCAGCCGCCGCACACCGGCCTGCACGGTGACGGTCATGTCTTCCGGGTTGACCGAGAGGATGCAGTCCATGCGGCCGAGGTCAAGGCTGATGCCCCCGTGCACCGCCAGTATCTGACCCTCGATCGACGAACCGGCGCCGAACGGAATCACCGGCGCGCGATGCCATGCGGCGCGGCGCACGGCCGTCACGACATCCGCCGTGCTTTGCGCAAAGACGACTGCCGCCGGCGGCGGGACGATGAAGGAAGATTCGTCCTGGCCGTGCTGCTCACGGACCGCTGGCGCGGTCGAAAGCTGCGGCCCGAATGCCGCTCGCAGCTCGGCCAGCAGGGCATCCGATATGGGTCGCGACGCGACCTCGGGATGGTGATACGCGGCAGACATGGGACCCGTGTGTAAAGCTGCGCATGGTGGGCACCGCCCACGCCCGCGTCAACGAAGCATTTGCGCGAAGCTTCCTCGGCTTTCGTATATCGACTCCGCGCCGGCGGCCGCGCTGCGATGGCGTCGTTGCGAAGCGCCGCGGTCGCCGTCGACGACGCCCGGCCTCCCGCCTCGGCGTGCTCGCACTGACCCCGCATCCGGGTCCGCACCGGACCAGCGGCGCGCGGCCGCAGGATCGCCCCCGCCATGCTCATTACACACGCCTCCATGACTGACGCCCGCTTCGACATCGATACCCTTCGCCAGTGGCTGACCGCACTGCTGCAGGCCAGCGGCATGCGCGACGACGACGCCGCGCTGGGCGCTGGCACCCTGCTCCATGCGGACGCGCTCGGCATCGTCACGCACGGACTCGCGCGCCTGCCCACCTACTGGTCGCAACTGCGGCGCGGCGTGTTGCGGCCCGACGCGCAGGTCAGCGGGCACGAGGCGGCAGGCTTGGTGCGGATCGACGCGAAGCGTGCGTTCGGGCCATTCGCGGGCGCGCGTGCGATGCAGATCGCGCAGGCTCATTTGTCCGCCACGCGAGCGTTCGTGCCGTTCGTGATCGAGGGCGCGGGCCACCTCGGCGCGCTCGCGACCCTCGTGGGCCCGGTCGCGCACAGCGGCAGGATCGCGCTGCTCATGCAGTCCACGCAACCGGTGATGGCGCCGGCAGGCTCGCATGGCGCCGCCATCGGCAACAATCCGATCGCGTTCGCGGCGCCGCGCGCGGACGGCCCGCCATTGCTGATCGACTTCGCGGCAAGCGTCACCGCGCTGAGCCGCGTACTCGATGCGCATCGGGAAAACCGGTCGATTCCAGCCGACTGGGCCATCGACGCGGCCGGCGTCCCGACCCATGACACCGCCGCCGCGCTCGCCGGTGCATTGCTGCCGATGGCCGCGCACAAAGGCCTGGCGCTGGCCATGTTGGTGCAGGTGCTGGCGGGCGTGCTGACCGGCTCACGGCCCGACCTGTCAGAAAAAAGCGCGGCGCCGGGTTGCGGCGCGTTCGGTCTGGTGCTCGATCCGGCGAGCATTGCACCGGATTACGACAGCGATATGCAGATGTGGATCGACACGTATCGACGCTCGGCCGGCGCGGGCGCGCGCCTGCCCGGCGAGCGCGCCGCCGACGCGCTGCAACGGTCCGCCCGCGACGGCGTGGCCGTGCCGCCGGGGCTGCTGGCGCAATTGCGGGAAATCGGCCTCGACGCCGGCGTGCCGTTGCCCGGCTGAGCGCTGTTCCGCACTTACCATGCGCCGACGTTCCGCCGGCCTTCCGCCTGCACGGCGGCGCGCTGCGCGCCGCGCTGATCGGTTCTTGATCCGCGCTTGCACGCAGTGGCGGGCCGACATCCCAATATACTGTCGTGTCCAATGATTCCGCTCGCCTGCAGGCGGAACGAACAGAACAAAAGGAGACTTCGATGCTTTGGAATCGTCAGGTGCATGGCTTGCGTCGCCAGCGGCCCGCCAGTCGCTCGCGTGGTCAGAAGCGCCGGCTGCCGCTCGGCGTGGTGAGTGCGATGCTCAACCTGGCGCTGGTCGGCAATGCGCTGGCGGCGCCGGTTCAGTCGCCCGACGCGGCCGGTGCGTCGACGCCGCTGGCTGGCGCCGCTGCCAGCGCGCCGCTCGTCGAGCGTGCCGCACCGGTGGACGTCACCATCAAACGCGACGAATTCGGCGTCCCCCACGTCTATGCCGCGACGACCTACGCGCTCTTCTATGGCTATGGCTACGCCGTTGCGCAGGACCGGCTGTTCCAGATGGAGATGGCCAAGCGCAGTACGCAGGGCACGGTGTCCGAGGTACTGGGCGAGAAATTCGTCAAGTTTGACCAATCGATCCGCGGCAACTACTGGCCGGCGTCGATCCAGCGCCAGCTCGCGGCCCTGCCCGCCACCGAGCGCGACATTCTCGAAGGCTATGCGGCGGGCATGAACGCCTGGATCGCGCGCGTCGATGCCGAGCCGGACCGGCTGCTTCCGAAACAGTTCGCCGACTTCGGATTCCGTCCGGGCAAGTGGGACGCGTTCGACGTGGCGATGGTATTCGTCGGCACGATGGCCAACCGCTTCTCCGACGCGAATACCGAGATCGACAACCTGGCGCTGGTCACTGCGCTGCAGGACCGGTACGGCGCAGACAAAGGCATGGCACTGTTCAACCAGCTGAAGTGGCTGGTCAATCCCGATGCGCCTACCACCGTGCCGGCGTCGGAGGGCGTCTACCCCATCGAAGTGGGTCCGTCATTGTCACCGGCGCCGGGCAGAGCGCATGCCGGCCCCGACGCTGCGCGCGCCGGCCGCGCCGCCATGCAGCCGCTGCCGCGCTATGACAGCGCCGCACCGATGCTCGCGCGGCTGGCGTTGGGCGACGACGGCGCATTGCTGGGCCTGGATACGACGAGCAACGCGGCAACCACCCTCGCGCAGGTCGCCCGCTACGGCCAGACCGGTCCGGCCGGCTTCCCGACCACCAGCAATATGTGGATCGTGGGCAAGGCGAAGGCGCGGGGCGCGCGCGCCATCATGCTGAACGGCCCGCAGTTCGGTTGGTTTGCGCCGGCATACACGTACGGCATCGGCCTGCATGGCGCCGGCTTCGACCTGGTGGGCAATACCCCATTCGGCTATCCGTGCATCCTGTTCGGACACAACGGCAAGGTGTCCTGGGGCTCGACCGCCGGGTTGGGCGACGACGTCGACGTGTTCGCCGAGCAGCTTGACCCCGCCGACCCGAACCGCTATCTGCATGCAGGCGCATGGCACGACATGGAGAAACGCGTCGAGACCATCCGCGTGAAGGGCGCGGCTCCGGTCACGCAGCAGATCTATCGCACCGTCCACGGCATCGTCACGCAGCGCGACGCGGCGCGTCATATCGCCTATGCGAAGGCACGCGCATGGGAGGGCCTGGAGGTGCAGTCGCTGCTGGCATGGACGCATCAGGCTCAGGCGCAGGATTGGCAAAGCTGGACCGCGCAGGCCGCCAAGCATGCGCTGACGATCAACTGGTATTACGCGGACACGGCGGGCAACATCGGCTATGTGCACACGGGTGCCTATCCCGCGCGCCGGCGTGGCCATGATCCGCGGCTGCCGGTGCCGGGCACCGGCGAGTGGGACTGGCAGGGCCTGCTGCCGTTCAGCGCCAACCCGAAGGTCTACAACCCGAAGCAGGGCTGGCTCGCGAACTGGAACAACTCACCGGAAAAGGGCTACCCGTCGAGCGACGCCTACGCGCTGATCTGGAGCAAGGCGGACCGGGTCGACGAGATCGTGACGCGGATCACGGCGCGCGATCGTCTGGGGGTCGACGACATGTGGCAGATCCTGAAGGAGACCAGCGCCGTCGACGTCAATCGGCGCCACTTCCTGCCATTCATTGCGCACGCGGCCACGTCGTTGCCATCGAGTGACGACCGCGCGAAGCTGGCGCAACTGCTCGCCGCCTGGGACGGGCAGAACCGTGACGCCCAGCATGCCGGCCGTTACGACACGGCCGGCCCCGCGATCATGGACGCCTGGCTGGCCGCAATGCTGAAGCGCACGCTTGGCGAAGTCGTGCCCGCGCCCTATGCGAACTGGTTCCTGGCGACCGGCTACGCCGCGCCGCAAGATGGACCGACCGCCTCGGCCAACATCAGCAACGGCAGCAAGGTGCTGTACGAAGCGCTGCGCGGCACACGCTCGAGCGTGCCGCAACGCTTCGACATCTTCGGCGGCAAGCGTACCGACGACGTGATCGTGGCGGCGCTGGGCGACGCGCTGGACGCCCTCAGACCGACGCTCGGTGCCGACCTGGCGACGTGGCGTGCGAAAACGGTGCCGCTCACCTTCCGCTCCAACAACTTCTTCGGCGTGCCGCAGGCGAATGCCGGCGAGGCGGTACGCACGCCGCAGTACATGAACCGGGGTACCGAGAACGACCTGATCGTGCTCGGCGTGAACGGTGCAGCGCGTACGGTCGCCGCCTACGACGTGGTGGCACCGGGTCAGAGCGGCTTCGTCGCGCCGGACGGCACGCCGTCGCCGCACTATGCCGACCAACTGGCTCTGTACACGCAATATGGGCGCAAACCGCTTTGGCACAGTCAGGCCGATGTCGACCGCGCGACGCGCGCGATCGAGCACCTGCGGGCCGTGCGGCTGGCCTCCCCGGCCTCCCCGGCCTCGCCGTCACCGGCAGCCACGGCTGGCGGCGACTGAGTCGGGGCTGGCGCGCGGCGGAGACGCCCTGCCGCTTCACCGCGGCCGGCGCGGACCGCCCGTGCCGTCGTGCGGTGCGGCAGCGCTTGCCGATGCACCGACTCTAGCCGAGCATCCGTGCGAGCGCCCGGCTGAGTCCGGCTTGCAAGGTCGGGGCGGATCCGGCTGTCGTCGCATGCAAGCTCGCCTGTCGGTTCGCACCGGCTGGCCAGGCGAGCTACCGATGCGTCGCTTGCTGACGCCGAGCAGCAAGCGTTGTTCATGCCCTGCCGTCCCCTTCCTGCCGCCTTAATGGGACGGTTCGGCAGGGGCATGCCGGACACATAACACGCCACTCTTTTGCCGCGCCTGCCAAAGATCGTGCGCAGCCTGCCCGGCCAGCCATACGTCGGCGCGCCCGCCGCGCTCGACGCCGAGCCAAGCTTCGATACGCAGTGCCATTTCGGGCGAGACTGCGGCGCGCTCGTTGAGCACGCGCGAGAGTGCTGAACGGGTGACACCCAGCTGCTGTGCCGCCTGCGTGACCGTCAGGCCGAGCGCTGGCAGAACGTCCTCGCGCAGCGTGGCACCCGGATGGGGTGGATTGAACATGTGGCTCATCAAAATGCCTTCTAGTGATAGTCCTGATAATCGACGAGTACAGCATCGGCGCCTTCGAAGCGGAACGTGAGTCTCCAATTTCCGCTTACCCATGCCGAAAAGTGTCCTTCCATGTCGCCACAAAGCGCATGTAGCCTCCACCCCGGTACGTTCATGTCAGCGGGGCTGCCCGCATTGTTGAGCTGACTCAGCTGGCGCGCGAGCCTAGCAGCGTGGTGCGGCTGGATGCCCGCCTTGCTGCCCTTCTCAAAGAAGTCCCGCAGGCCCTTGTGAAGGAACGATTTGATCATCCACCAATTGTATAGCGTAGCGCTACGCTATACAACCGCCGTCGCGTTGGTCCGCCTTTGCGAGCGCGCCGGTCGACCACGCAGCGCTCGGGTCTCCGGGCTTTTGATGTCGGTGGCACCCCGGCGTCGAACGCGGGGCTGGGCGATGACGTCGAGGTGTTTGCGCGACAAGTGGACCCCGTCGACCCCGTCGACTCGAACCTCTAGATGCATGCAGGCGTATGGCACCGCATGGAGAAGCGCATCGACACCACCTGCTTGAACGGCACGGAAACGGTCAAGCAGGGAATCTGTCGCACCGTGGACGGCATTGCCAGCCAGCGCGACGCGGCGAGCCATATCGCCTGCGCGGAGGCGCGGGGATGGAAGGCTCGGAGGGGCAGTCGCTGTCGGCATGGTCACGCCGGGCCCAGGCGCGGGACTGGCAGATTTGGACCGCTCAGGCAGGCATGCGCTGACGATCGAGTGGCACAAAGCAGACACGGCGGCCAACATCGGCTGTATGCGGTGCGGCGGCGCCCGCCGATGCGCCGGCTCTAGCTGCGGCGCGTTTCGATGCGCGCCGCGGCCGCGCCGAGCATCCGTTCGAGCACCGGCTGAACCCGATCCGCCAGGTCGGGCCGGAAAGCGAAGGGCGGTGTCTCGTCCATATAGGTCGACTGGCACATCTCCAGCTGGATCGCGTGGATGCCGTCGTCGGGCCGGCCATAGTGCCGCGTGATGTGGCCGCCCTTGAAGCGGCCGTTCACGACCCACGTGTAGGGTTGATCGGCAAGCACGGCCGTCACCGCGTCAAGCACGTCGCTGCCGCAACTCCGTCCGCCGTTCGTGCCCAGATTCAGGTCGGGCAGCTTGCCGTCGAACAGGCGGGGCAGCACGCTGGCAATCGAATGCGCCTCCCACAGCAAGACCGTGCCGAAGCGCGATTTCAGCCGCGCCAGCTCCTCGGCCAGCTTGTCGTGGTACGGCTGCCAGTAGCGGCTTAGACGCTCGGCCGAGGACCGCGCGTCGGGGCCGGCCGGGTCGAGATACAGCGGTTCGCCACGGAAGGTCTCGGTCGGGAACAGCCCGGTGGTGGTCTGCCCCGGGTAAAGGCTCTCGCCCGAGGCGGGACGGTTCAGGTCGACCACGTAACGCGAATAGCGTGCGCTGAGCACCGACGCGCCGAGCGTGTCCGCGAACGCGTAGAGCCTGTCCAGATGCCAGTCGGTATCCGACAGTACCGATGCGTGGGGTTGCAATTGCGCCGCCACGTCGGGCGGGATCTCGCGTCCCAGATGCGGAATCGAGATCAACAGCGGCAGGCGTCCTTCGGTGAAGCGATAAGGTTGATCGGCCATGGTCGTGCGGAGAAAGACTGGCGCGCGCACGCGCCTGGAACGGCGAGACCGGCGCGACCGGCCACGGCGGCATTGCCGGTCGCCCTAGCCGGTCGCGCCGATGCGAATTCACTGCAAACGTCGCGCGTGCTCAGTGCGTGGCATGCCCATCGGCGGCGGTCGTGCCGGTGCCGGGCAGGACCCGTCCCGGATTCATCATGCCGTCCGGATCGAACAGCGCCTTGATCTGCTGCATCAGCGCGATCTCGACCGGGTCCTTGTAGATGCGCATCTCGTCGACGTGCAGCGAGCCGATGCCATGCTCGGCGCTGAACGTGCCGTCGAGTGCAGCGGCAATGTCGTAAAGGACGTGGCTCAGCTCGCGCTGGAAGCCGACCTTGTCCTGAACCGCCGCCCAGAACGCGTGCGAGAACATCGCGATGTAATGCATGTTGCCGTCGCCGAGGTGACCGACAACGACCGGGGTCGCATCCGGGTAACGTGCGGCGAGTGCATCGCCGGCCCGCCGCAGGAAATCGGGCACCTGGTAGGTTGGTACCGCGATGTCGTGCGTCAGCCCCATGCCTTCCCGGGTGTTGGCTTCGGTGACGTTGTGGCGAATGCGCCAGAGATCCTGACGCTGCTGCTCGGACGTCGCGATCACTACGTCGGCCATCTCGCCGCGCTCGTAAGCCGCTTCCAGCGCAGCGCTCAGCGCCTCGGTCAGGCCGTCGGTCTGCGCGGCCGCCAGTTCAACCAAGACCATCCACGCAGGCGTGGCGCCGGCGAACGGCTTGCGCAGGTTGTGACCGTGCCGCAGCGAAATCTCGAATTCGGATCGCGACATCAGCTCCAAGCCGACCACTTCGCCTGGGAAGCGCTGCTGCAGGCGGATCGCCTCGTCGACCGCCGCATCGACATTGTCGAAGGCCAGCAGCGCCGTGGCGACCGAACGCGGCGCCGGGAACAACTTCAGCGTGGCGGCCGTCACCACGCCCAGCGTGCCCTCCGACCCGATGAACAGGTTCTTCAGGTCGTAGCCGCTGTTGTTCTTGCGCAGCGTGCGCAGCCCGTTCCAGATCCGTCCGTCCGGCATCACCACTTCGAGGCCGAGGATGAGGTCGCGGGTGTTGCCGAAGCGCACGACATTGGTGCCGCCCGCGTTCGTGGCGATGTTGCCGCCGATCTGGCAGGACCCCTCGGCACCGAGCGACAGCGGAAACAGGCGGTCGACGGCGGCGGCCGCCGTGTGAATGTCGGCGAGCACGCATCCCGCCTCGACGGTCATCGAGTTGTTGCGTGCATTGACTTCGACGATGCGATTCATGCGCGCCAACGAGAGGATGACATTGCGGCCGGTTTCGGCTGGCACCGATCCGCCGCACACGCTGGTGTTGCCACCCTGCGGGAAGACTCGCAGGCCTTGCGCGCGGCACAGGCGCAGCACCTCGGCGACCTGCGCGGTCGTGCGCGGCAACAGCAGGCAGAGGGCTTGTCCGGTGTGACGCTTGCGCCAGTCGATCAGATGCGGGGCAAGATCGCCGTCCGTGACGACGCCGTTGTCGCCGAGACATTGCCGCAGCGCGGCAAGCAGTGAGTCGTTGGTATTCATTCTGTCTTGAGTAGCACGCTGTCCGCGGCGGACCACTGCATCTGCATCCTGCAGCCGATCGGCGAGCGTTCCGCCGCCCGATCGGAGATGCCTTTCGCGATCATGTTGCGTCCGTCGGGCAAGGTCAGGTCAAAGCGGGTCATGCCGCCGACGAAGGAAACCTGCGCCAGCGTGCCGACACAGTGGTTGCCGGCCAGGCTGCCGCCGGCCGCCGCGCCCTGCGGCGCCGCGTGGATCTTCTCCGGACGCACCAGCACCTTGACGCGCTGGCCGACACGGTGGCCTTCGGTGCTGCGCACGCCGAGCGTCCAGTGATCGCCGACGCGCACCGTGTCGTCGCCGACCACGGTGGCTTCGAAAAGGTTCGATTCACCGACGAAGTCCGCGACGAATTCGCTGGCCGGTTCGAAATACAGCTCGTCCGGCGTGCCCAGTTGCGCGATCCGTCCGCCGTTCATCAGGCAGACCCGGTCCGACAGGTTCAGCGCCTCTTCCTGATCGTGCGTCACATATACGAGCGTTGTACCGAGGTCGCGGTGCAGCCGCTTGATCTCGCCCTGCAGTTGATCGCGCAGCTTCTTGTCGAGCGCGCCGAGCGGTTCGTCCATCAGGATCACCGACGGCGAATAGACGATGCAGCGCGCGATGCCCACGCGCTGCTGCTGCCCGCCCGACATCTCGCGCGGCTTGCGCTTCTCGTAGCCGGTGAGGCCGACACGATGCAAGGCCTGCGTCACCCGCTCGCGGATCTCGGTCGCCCCGATGCCGCGCACGCGCAACGGGAAGGCGACGTTGTCGAATACGTTCAGGTGCGGCAGCAACGCATAATTCTGAAACACCATGCCGAGCTGTCGGTCACGCGGCGGCACCGTCGACACGTCGCGGCCGTCGAGCAGGATCCGCCCGCTCGACGGTGCGATCGAACCCGCGATGATGTTCAGGATCGTGCTCTTGCCCGAACCGCTCGGCCCGAGCAGGCTCAGGAACTCTCCTTTGCGCACGGTCAGGTCGGTGGCATGCAGCGCGGGCGCGCCGCCATACTGCTTGCTCACCCCGTCGAAGACGATCATGTCCTGCCCTGCCTGGGCTGCTCCTTCCATGCTTTCCATTCCTTGTTGCCCTCGGCCGGGGGTCGAGCCACCGGCATGCGCGAGAGTCTGCTTGAGTACGTGTGACATCGGCGGCGGCTCCGTGGCGGGCGGTTCAGTGCGACGCCTCGGTCTCGCCCGGTTGCAGGGCGACCGACACGCAGCAGAAGACGATCGACAGCACGGTCAGCAACGCCGACACTGCCGCGATCACCGGCGAAATGTCCCACTGGATGCTGCTGTACATGCGCACCGGCAGCGTGGTGGTGCTCGGGCTGGTCAGGAACCACGCGATCACCACTTCGTCGAACGACACCAGGAACGCGAACAGCGCGCCCGCGAACATCGACGGCCGCAGCTGTGGCAGCACGACCTTCAGGAACACCGTGCTGCGCTTGGCGCCCATGATGGTGGCGGCGAATTCCGGCGCGGGATCGAGCTTCCGCACGCCGGCCATGACGGTCATCATCATGAACGGCGTCACGTAGGCGACATGGCTGGCGACCAGCCCCGCGGTGGTGCCGACCAGCTGCAGCCGCGACAGGTACAGGTACAACCCGAGCGAGATGACGATCACCGGCACCAGGATCGGACTCATCAGCAGCAACAGCACGAACGACTTGCCCGGGAACTCGAAACGCACCAGCCCATAGGACGCCGGCACGCCGATCAGCAACGACACGACCATCGTGATCGCGGCGACCTTGACGCTTTGCACGATCGGCCCCACCCAGCTTGCCGACGTGAACAGCTGCTGGTAGAGCTCGACGGTCCACACGCGGGGCGGAAAGGTCATTTCCCCGCTGCCGCCGAACGAGATCGGAATCACGATCAGGGTCGGCACCAGGATGAACGCGTACACCGCGAACGCAATCGCGTTGCGCAGGCCGCCGTAGGCGCGCGCCTGGCTGTCGCGTACCTTCAGAGGAACGGTTGCGCTCATGCCACCTCCGTGCGGTTGCCGTATTTCTTCAGTTGCGACGCGCCCGAGGCGGCGAGCGTCACGATGCCCAGCAGGATCACCCCGATCGCCGACGCCATGTTCCAATCCATCGTCTCGCGGGTATAGAAATCCACCAGATTGGACATCATCACGTCGGTCCGGCCGCCGAGCAGCGCGGGGATCACGAAGAAGCCCATCGACATCACGGTAGTGCTCAGCACCGCCGCCGCCACGCCGGGCAGACTGAGCGGCAGCGTGATGCGCAGGAAGATCCGCGGCGGCTTCGCGCCCATGATCTCGGAGGCGCGATACAGCGCCTGATCGATCGCGAGCAGGCTCGCCAGCACCGGGAACACGATGAACGGGATCAGGTAATTGGTCATGCCCACCATCACGCCGAAGCGGTTGAACAGCATCGGCAACTGCACCTGCGTGTGCAGCACCGCGGACAGGAACTGGTTGACCAGCCCCGCCCGGCCAAGCAGCACCGTGAATGCATAGCTCTTGACCAGAATGCTGGTCCAGAACGGCACCAGCACCAGCACCATGTAGATCGCCCGGCGGCGCGGCGGCTGCTTGGCCAGATGCAGTGCGATCGGATAGCCGAGCAGCAGGCTGGACAGCGACGCCAGCACGCTGATCTGGAACGTCGACCACAGCGTGCGCAGGAACAGCTCGCTGCCGGCAAGCCGCTTGTAGGCCGCCAGCGAAAAGCCGCCGTCCGGCCCGCTGAGGCTGGTGTACACCACGTAGCCGAGCGGCACCAGCATCACCAGGAACAGGAAAACCGCGGCTGGACCGACGTACAGCCAGCCATCGTTGCGACCTTTCATAGCGTCTCTCTTGCGTGGGGGGTGCGGGGAACGGTGCTCAGCTCAGCACCCATTCCTTGAAGCGCAGCGTCAGTTCGTCGTAATGCTCGGCCCACCAGGCATCGTTGCTGATCAGGTTCATCTTGTTGTTCGGGTCCGACAGCCACTTGCGCACTTCCGGCTTCATCAGCGGCAACGCCTTCTTGCTGGCCGGCGTGTTGCCGTGAAGATTCATCAGTGCGGCCTGCCGATCCGGACGCAGCGCGAATTGCACGTAACGCATCGCGTTTTGCTTGTTCGGTGCATTCTTCAACACGACCAGATACTCCAGGCCGATCAGGTTCTGCTTGAACGAGAAACCGATCGGCTTGCCGCCTTCCTGGGCGGCTTTCGCGCGGGTGGCGTAGGTGTAGCTGTAGTCGACCTGGCCGGTCTCGACCAGCGTCGTGGTCTGCGGCGTCTGGTCCACCCACTTGCCGATATAGGGCTTGATACGGTTTAGTGCACGGAACGCCCGTTCCACGTCGAGCGGGTAGATCTTCTCCGGCGGCACGCCATCGGCCAGCAGCGCGATTTCGAGCGTCTCGCTGGCGCGATTGCGCAGCGTGCGTTGACCCGGGAATTTCTTGACGTCGAAGTAATCGGCGAAGGTCTGCGGATGCGTGTCGCCCGGATGCTTCTTTTCGTCCCAACAGATCCCGCCCGTGAAGCCGTAGAACGGCACGGCTTCCTTCGTCATCGGCGCGATCAGGTCGCTGCGGTCGAACAGCGCCGGGTCGAGCGGCTCCCAATAGCCGTTCTTCGAGCCGGTCATCGCCATCGGGCCGACCGCGTCGAACACATCCCATTCGACATTGCGGGTCATGACCTGTGCCTTGACCTTCGCGAGGTCCGGCGTGTCGATCAACGTCACCTTGACGCCGAATTCCTTCTCGAAGGGCTTGGCCAGTGCTTCTTCAACCGCGGTGCGGTAGTTGCCGCCCCAGCTCACCACGACCAGGTTCCCGGCCGCAAGCGCCTTGCGCGAGGTCAGCACCATCGGGGCGCCGATGGCGGTCGCGGCCAGCGCGGTGCCGGTGGTCTGCAAGAACTTGCGGCGGCCGGTGGCCTTGATGCTTTCGTTGGACATGTGAACGACCTCAGCTGAAGAAATGGGAGACTGTCGATTCGCGCTCGATGGATGCCGGGACGACGCCTGCAAGCCGCTCGCGTAGCGCGGCGCTGGCCGCGCGCAGCGGCGGCAAAACGTCCGGCGTGCCCCAGCCAAGCAGTGTCATGGCCGCCTTGATCGGCGCGGGGTTCGGCTCCGCGAACACGGCGTCGATCAGCGGACGCAGGCTGGCGTGCAGCGCGATTGCCTCGGCCAGCCGCCCCTCCTGCGCCAGCCGCAAGACGGCCGCCCACTGCTTCGGCACCAGGTTGGAACTCGAAATGATGCCGCCCACCGCGCCCATCGCGATATGCAGTGGGAAAACGTCTTCTTCGCCGGTCAGGATCGCGATCTTGTCGCGCGCCAGTTCGGCTGCGCGCATCTGCTGAGCGAGGTCGGGATTGCAGGCCTTGATGCCTACCACGCGGGTAAGTTCGGCGAGCCGGTCGACGGTCTCGTAGTGCAGGGACACACCGGTGCGGTACGGAATTTCGTAGAGAATGATGTCCGCGTCGACCGCATCCGAAAACGCCCGGAAGTAGTCGACGATGCCGTCCTGGGTGGGACGAAAATAGTACGGGGTAACGACCATCAACGCCTTTGCGCCGGCTGCGACAAACGCTTTCGCGTTGTCGACCGCATCGCCCAGTCCGGGGGACAGGATCCCCGGGATGACCGGCGTAGCGCCATCGGCGGCTTCGAGGCAGGTCGTCACGACATTCAGCCGCTGCGCAGCGGTCAGCGACGTGTATTCGCCGGTGCCACCGAGCGGCACGACTGCGTCCGCGCCAGCCGCCGCCATGCGCCGCACATGATCGGACAGCAGCCCGGCCGCAAGCCGGCCGTCGCCGTCGAAGGGCGTCGGCACTGCTGTCAAGATGCCCGAATACTTGTACTGCACGCTCATATCTCCTCGCCTGGTTTTGTTGCACTGCGGCACGATTTCCGCCCCGTACACGCCTGCTGCTGCCATGCCCGAACATAAGGCTTCAAAAATGCCGTTCTGGCAGCATCAGTCGCTCTGACGCTCTTCATAACGCAACCTTATTCATATCCTAAGCGCGACGGCTGCTAAGGTGCCAGCCAACGTGCCAGCCAAGGTGCCAGCTAAGTTTTTTGCCAAGGTAACAGCGCGCATCGGTGGCGCCGAACCAGTGCCGCCTCGCGGCACACCGGTCCGAGCCCCGCCCACCGGGCCGCCCTGCCGTGGCGAGCGCTGCCGGGTGCCAGTCCGACTTGCGCCAAGCCCGGCCCGCGCCTCGCTTGCCTCGTTGAAAAAGGGCAACGCCCGCGGCGACACGACCGAAGTCGCGCCGGCGCAGGCGTTCGGAATGACGAGGCTGCGGCGGCGGCCGGGTAGCGGCCTAGCGAGCGCCGACTAGCTGCCGTCTGACGGCCGGCGCGCGTGGGCGGACCGCCCGAACCAGCCGGACGGCCGGCAGCGGGTGGGGAGCGCGGCCCGCGATGACCGTCGCCGCGCGCCGCCCGGTGGCGCGACCGATGCCCCGCTGACGGCGGGGATCGCTCTGCTCAGGCACCGAAACGCCAGTCGCGAACCGGCGCGTAGTTATCCTTCACCACCCGGGGCGAGGTCCAGCGCAGCAGATTCAGGAACGAGCCGGCCTTGTCGTTCGTGCCGCTCGCGCGCGTGCCGCCAAACGGCTGCTGACCGAGCATCGCGCCGGTCGGCTTGTCGTTCAGATACAGGTTGCCGGCAGCGTTGACCAGCGCGTCCTCGGCCTGATGCAGTGCGAAGCGGTCGGTCGAGAAGATCGAGCCGGTCAGCGCATAGGGGCTGGTCGCATCGATCAACGCCAGCGTCTCGGTCCAGTCGGCATCGTCATAGACGAACACCGCGAGGACCGGTCCGAACAGTTCTTCCTGCATCAAAGCGTGGCGCGGATCGTTGACGCGCAGCACGGTCGGCTCGACGAAATAGCCAGGATCGGACCACGACTTGCCGCCGTATACGAACTCGACGCCACTGTCCTCACGCGCGGCCGCCAGCGCGTTGCTGATCTTGCGATGCGATGCCTCGCTGATCACCGCGCCCATGAAGGTCTTGGGATCGGCCACGTCGCCCACCCGCAATTCCGCCAGGCGCTCCTTGAGCTGTCGCGAGACTTCCGGCCAGAGCGACTTCGGCACGTAGGCACGCGATGCGGCGCTGCACTTCTGGCCCTGGTAGCCGAAGGCACCGCGCACCAGCGCGATCGACAGCGCGTCCACATCGGCAGAAGCGTGCGCCAACACGAAATCCTTGCCGCCGGTCTCACCGACGAGGCGCGGCAGCGAGCGATAGGCGTCGACCTTGCCGGCCACTTCCTTCCAGAGCGACTGGAAGACCGCCGAGCTGCCGGTGAAGTGAATGCCCGCCAGCTCGGCGGACGCCAACGCGACGCGCGTGGTCAGCACGGCGTCGCCCGGCACGAAATTGATCACGCCCGGCGGCAGGCCTGCCTCTTCGAGCGCCTCGTAACAAATGAAATTCGCCAGCGCGGACTTCTCCGAGGGCTTCCACAGCACGGTATTGCCCATCACGGCGGGCGCGGTGGTCAGGTTGCCGCCGATCGCCGTGAAATTGAACGGCGAGATCGCGTACACGAAGCCTTCCAGCGGCCGCCAGTCCGTCCGGTTGGCCGCGCCGGCCACCGACAGCGGCTGCTCGGCATGGACCTTCGCCGCATTGAAGGCGTTGAAGCGAAAGAAGTCGATCAACTCGCAAGCGCTGTCCGGCTCGGCTTCCTCGATCGTCTTGCTCTGGCCGAGCATGGTCGCCGCATTGATGCGGATGCGCTCCCGCGTGGCGACGATCTCGGCAGCGCGATGCAGGATGGCCGCCCGGCTGGCCAGCGTCAGGCTCGCCCAGTCCCTGGCCACCGAGCGCGCGTTGACGATCGCTTCGCGGATCTGCGCCTCGGTCGGACGGTGGATCCGCGCCAGCACGCGCTGGTGATCGTGCGGCGCGCGCACTTCAACGACATCGTTCGAAAACAGGCGCTTGCCGCCGATCACAGTCGGAATCTCGACGACCTCGCGTACGGCCAGCGCGCGTTCGAGCTGTCGCGCGCCCTCGCTGCCCGGACGGAACGACATTTCCGGTTCGTTGGCCGGGTACGGAAGTTGAGGACCTGTTATCACGGTTGCTCCTTGTTTCATCGATCATCGAGGGGACCCGCGACGGGCGGCCTGTCTTGCCCGACGCCGGGGCGCACAGGGCGCGCGAAGGCGTGGCGAACGCGTCAGTCCCGGAACCGCCAGCCTACGCGGCACGCGTGCAGACCCGCCCAAGTCAAGCCGAGCTTATGCTCAGGATTTACCGCGCTTATGAATCCCTGCCCGCCGCCTGGCTCAATAGCCTTCGAACGAATACACCTCGTCGGGCGGCAGCGCGAGCGCCTGGCCGATGGCGCGGGAGATCTGCTTCTGGTACGACTGGCGCAGCAGATCGTGCATCTGGCCCGGCAGATTGCCCAACTCGTTCTCCCGAGAGGCGAGGAACAGGGTGCGCCGCAGCGGCTCGTACCGCCGGCCGCGGCGGGTGAAGCTGGTCAGCGGCACCAGCTTCACCTGGGGCACGAAATGCCGGGACTGCCAGATGCACAGCGGCGTGGTAATGGCGAAACCCAGCCCGGCGGCGACCAGGCTGAGCATCGGGTCGGTCGCATCGAACTCGCACGTGCGTTCGATGTGATCGGACTGTGCCATCAGATAGGCGTCGACATGCTGTCCGATCACCGACCGGGCGCTGTAGCGGATCAGCGGCAGGTGGCGACCGAGGTCGGCCAGCGACTCGCAGCCTTCCATCTCGAATTCGCGCGGCAGGACCACGTGATAGGGCTCGGAGAACAGCTTCTGCCGACGGATGCCGGGCGCGCTGCTCACGCCGGTGGTCGTCACCGCCAGGTCGAGTTGACGTGCGTCGAGCTGCGCGTCGAGCGCCGGCGTGATGCCGGACCACAGGCGGATCTGCTGCGAGGTGCCGGTCAATGCGCGAATGATGATCGGACCGAGCGTGGCGGCAAACGAATCGACACAGCCCAAGCGCACGACGATGCGCTTCGCGCGGGTCACGTTGCGCACGCCCTCGACCATCTGCTCGGCGCTCTGCAGGATGGTCGTCGCGTGTTCGAACAGGCGCTGGCCGGCGGCGGTAGGCCGTGCCGGCCGCGTCGAGCGGTCGAGCAGAACCGTATCGAGCAGGCTTTCGACCGACTTGACTCGCTGGGATACGCCGGCCTGCGAAATCCTGAGCCGCTTCGCGGCTTCGGAAATCGACCCGGTCTCGACCACGGCGACCCAACTCTCGAGCAATTCCCAGTCGGGATATTGCCCGGTCATGCTTTCTCTCATAGCCCTTTTCGGCAGTCCTTTCCGCCTGGAATGTAGCACAAGGCGCCAAGTCGAAAAGTTGGCGACGGCGCCGCCGCGCGCGCCCAGTTGCCAACCGCGCCAACCCCGCCAACCCCGCCGACCCGGCATCACTGTTGCTTCGGGTGCATGCCGCGTCGGCCGGGCCGATCGAAGTCGCCGCTCGCCGCCCTGCCTCGCGTCTCACCTCCCGTCTCACCTCCCGCCGCACGGAGTCTCCGGCAGTCGATGAAAGCCAAGCCGAACCCTGCCAATGCCGCAACGCCAGCCGGTGCCGGCACCGACGAACCGGACCGTCCGGAAGGCAGCGTGCGGGCGCCGGCGCAGCAACCGGCCGCGTTACGGTGGCGACGCCTGCGCCACACGTTGTGGCGCGCCCGGCCGAGCCTGACGGCGTTCGTGTTCCTGCTGCTGAGCGGGGTGGTGCTGGCGGTGACGTGCTACGAGGTCGACCTGTTCGTCGCCGATGGCGCGCCGACCGTCGAGAACACGATCGAACTCGACGAGATGCTGTTGATCAGCACCGTCCTGCTGATCGGCATGCTCGCTTTTTCGATGCAACGCTACATTGCCCAGCGTCGCGAAATGCGGCGGCGCCTTGACGCCGAACGGCACGTGCGCGAGCTGGCTTACCAGGATCCGCTGACCGGCCTGCCGAACCGGCGTCAATTCGAGGAAGCGCTGGAGCTCGCAGCGGCTGCGCCGCCCGCGGCCGGCTCCGTCCATGCGCTGCTGATGCTCGATCTGAATGGCTTCAAATACGTCAACGACGTCTACGGTCACGACGCGGGAGACGCGGTGCTGATGGGCGTTGCGCAGCGCCTGCGGGCCACGCTGCGCGACGCTCAGCTCGCCGCCCGCCTGGGTGGCGACGAGTTCGTGCTGCTCGCGCGCGATCTGCTGGGCCCGGAAGCGGCGTCCAGCATCGCCCTTCGCATCCTGCAGGCGCTTGCGCAGCCGATCGTCGTCGACGGCATCGCACACACCATCGGCACCGGCATCGGCATCGCGCTGCTGCCTGCCGACGCGAGCAGCGGCGAGGAAGCGATGCGCAAGGCGGACGTTGCGCTGTACCGCGCCAAAGCCGAGCGTCGGCCCGCCTGGCGCTTCTTCGAGGAAGACATGGACCGGATGGTCCGCGAGCGCAAACGGCTGGAAGACGCGCTCAAGACCGCCCTTGCCGAAGACCGCATCGTGGCACGCTTCCGTCCATCCTATACGCTGCGCACCGGCCGCATCGCCGGCTTCGAGGCCCTGCCGCACTGGGTCGAAGCAGGCGGCGATGGGCCGCCGCCCGAGCGCTTCCTGCCGATCGCGGCGGAAACCGGGTTGATCCACGCGCTGGCGCTGCGTGTTGCCGAGCGCGCGTTCGACGCGGCACGGCAATGGCCGGTCGAGGTGACGCTTGCCCTGAACGTCCTGCCCGGTCAGTTGAGCGACCGCAACCTGCCCCGCACGCTGCTCGGCGCGCTGGCCCGCGCCGGTCTGTCGCCGCAACGGCTGCAGGTCGACATTGCGGAGAACATGGTCGTGCAGCAACTGCAAGCCACCCGCGCGCTGGTCGAACCGCTGCAGGCTGCCGGGGTGTCGGTGGCGCTGGATCATTTCGGCACCGGGTACTCGAACCTGTACCACATGCAGCAGTTGCGCTTCGACAAGGTGAAGATTGATCGACGACTGATCGAGCAACTGGACGGCAGCGGCGACGCCAAGCTGGTGCGGGCGCTGGTCGGCCTCGGGCACGGTCTCGGTGTGCCGGTCAGCGCGGACGGCCTGGACGCGTGCGAGGACCGCCGCGAATTGCTCAACTCGGGCGTACAGGAAGGCCAGAGCGGTGCGATCGCGCTGTCGGCCGAGCAGGCCTACGTGGCGGTGATGGCCGGCCCTGCCCGCTTACCGCACTGATTGCACTGATTGCACAGACTGGACCGACGCCGCCGGCTCGGCTGCAGCGCCGGTGCCACGTCGGCTTGCAGGCATACGCCAGTCGCCAAAGGTCAGTCGCCGAAGTCCAGCGCGGCGTCGACTTCGTCACCGACGGCCAGGCAGGCTGGAGCGCCGGCGCGCACCACCGCGTTCTGGCCGAAGGTCACGCCGCCGCCGACCCGGGGGTCGGCGCGGTAGGTCGAAAGCGTGTCGTTCGGTTCATGCGGCCAGTGCGGATCGCGCAAGCCGGTCAGCTGATCGATGCCGGGGATCGGGCAGCGCGCGCACGGCTTCACCAGCCGCAGGGTAACGTCGCGCTGCACCACGTCGAGCGTCGCCGCATAGTCCTCCTCATACGCGTCCCAGTCGCTCAGCACGACGTTGGCGCGAAAGCGGTCCATCGGAATGGCCGGCGCCCCCTTGCTCTGTAGGCGTGCGTTGAGATCGTGCAGCGACGCCTCGTTGGTCACGAGCAGCGGAAAGCCGTCGGCGAAACGGAATGGCACATCGACCGTCCCGACCCACTCACGGCTTGCCCAGCGCCGGGCCTCCGGTGCGAAGCGGACCAGCCGGACCGGCGCGCCGAGCGCATCCGAGAACCAGGCGGCCGCGCCGTCGCCCTCGTCGCGAGCCGGCATGGCGTCGCGCCACACGCTCACCTCGGGCACCGGGCGCGTCGGCGCGGGCTGCAACGCCAGCCGCAGCGGCTCGCGGCCTGGTATGGACACGTGCAGCATGCCGTCGCCCCCGCCCGCCGCGTGGCAGTCGCCTTCGAGGGTGGCCTGTATGCGGGCCATTGCCGGCAAAGTACGCTGCGACACGAAGCGCCCGGCGTCATCCACCAACATCCACTCACGGTCCCACGCAAGCCCGTGCTCGAGCAACGGCCAATGCGCGACGGTCATCGCCGCGCACGACTTGATTGGATAGAGATGCAGCGAGCGGATGCGGGGCATGAGAGGCAGCTGGGGCAAGGGTGGCAGGTGCGGCGGTCGGCGGGACCAGGGCGCGGCGTGCGTTGCGGCGTGCGGCCGGAGTCTAGCGCAATTGTAGGCGCGTCCTCCGGCCGGCACGCGCCGGCGTGCGCACGCGCGGCGCGTGGGCCGGCCCGCGCACCGGTGCAACGGCGGCCGGCCCACGCGCTACAATACCTGCCCCGCACAAGGCGCATCCAGGCGCCAGCCAACCCAGCCGGCCAACCAGCCGGCCGTACCGATGACCGCAGACCGCACCGCCGCCGACTCGAACACTTCGTCCGCCCCGGACCTCCTCGAGGACGCAGGGGATGAGCGCGTCCAGGAAGCCCGGCTGTGGCAGGACGACGGGTGGACCGCGCGCGTGATCAAGAACGAGGACGACGACGGCTGGGCGGTTTCGATGACCCTCGATGGGGAGCCGGAACCCGCGCTGGTCGGCCCGTGGACGATGGGCCGCGACAAAAAGAATCCCAAACCGCTCGACGCGGGCGCGTTCTCGGTCCTGGTCAAAACCGCTTACGAGGTGCGCCGGCGCCATGAACAACAGTTGCATGCGACGCTCAACAAGCAGGTCGACGTCGACGCCGAGTCTGGCCGCATCCGCGTCACGCTGCAGATCGTGCCCGACGAGTATGAGCCGTATGCGATGCTGCGCGCCTTCGACCCGTTCGGCGATACCCTGGCCGAGGTGCGCGTCGCGCCTAACTTCCGCCTGAATGTGGCAAGCGCTACCGCCTGGGTGGAAGCCGACTTTCGTCGCCCCGCCGACAGCTGACGCCCGGCGCGGTCTGCCCCACCTGCATCGGTGCGTGGTCGCGACCAACGCTGCCGTAGCCGCGCCTTGCGCGGCAGTCGTTGCGTGCCTGAACGCGCTGTCGAGCGTCGATCAAGCCTCTGCGTCAAGCCTCTGCGCGCTGCCCTCCTCCGGGGCGACGCCGGTGGCGGCTCGCCCGTCTGACCGCACAACGCGTGATGCCTGACGCTCGAACCTGACGCCGGACGCCGCCAACCTTACGCCTCCAACCCGACGTCTTACGCCTGATCCATACGCCTGCGCGTCGAGATGGCGGACGCCGTCGATATCACCAGATCCGCAAACCGCTTTTCATCGCGATCGGCCTGCCAGCGAGCGCGCGCCACCGCGATATTGACCGCACCGATGCCGCGTCCGTGAGCATTCGTCACGGCAGCCGCCGTTGAAATATCGGCGACAAAATACTCATCCTCGGTATGCGCATAGCCCTGCTTGCGGATCTGCGCCAGGCGCTCCTTGATCTTGCGCGGCTGATAAACGGTCGACGGCGTGAATGACACAAGGTTGGTGCGCGACAGGATATCCTCCACCTCGCCATCCTGGAACGTCGCGAGGATCGCCAGGCCGGGGGCCGTGCAATAGGCCGGCAGCCGCGATCCCGTGATCACGTGCGCATTGAACACGTTGCGGCTGACGATCCGCAGCACGAAGACGATGTCGGTATCGTCGAGCACTGTGAGGTTCGTCGCCTCTTCTGTTTCGGAGCCGAGTTGTTGCAGATACGGCGTCGCGCGGCTCACCAGCTCGTTGGAAATCAGATAGTGATAGGTGAAGTCGACCAGCTTTGGCGACAACTCGTACTTCCGACTGTCCGGATCCTTCAAGAGATAGCCGAGCGCTGCGAGCGTGAAGGTAAAGCGCTGCGTCGCGCTCATGTCGAAGTCGGTCAGCGCGGCAATTTCGGAGAGTGACAGTTGCCGCTTGCTGCCGTCGAATGCGGTGAGTACCTTCATCGCTTTTTCGACGGATTGCACGTAGAGCGACGACGCAGTGGGATCGATCCCCGGCTTCGCGCCGCGTGTGGCGGAAGCAGTGCGTTTGCGGGCAGGCTTGACTTGTGCAGGACTCACGTTCGGAAACCGATGTTGCTCGACTGAGCCATTATCGCATACCGCTAACGCGTCACTTTCAAGCGATAGCGCAGTTTGAAACGCCTGTTCACGCTATGGCAACGTGCGGTCTTCGCCGCTTTCAATGCTGCAGCCGATCCCACGCGTCGCCCGTGTCGCGCGACAAGAGATGCTTTCGAATGCGCTCGCTGGCGGTCAATTCGAATTGCGCGACCGCCCGGTAATATCGCGGCAACTGGAAGGCCGCCAGCCGCTCGCTGGCCCAGGCGTGCAAGCCCTCCCAGGTGACCGCGCCGTCCTTGAACTGCACGTTGAGCAAGATGTCCTGCTCGCCTACCGACGATGCCACCCCGATTGCCGCGCTCGCCTGCACCGCTGGATGCGCCGCGAAAATACGCTCGATTTCCCACGCCGATACGTTCTCGCCGCGCACACGCATGCTGTCCGTACTTCGGCCAATGAAGTAAAGATCACCGTCCGCGTCGCGCCGTGCGTGATCGCCCGTATGGAGTTTGCCATTGCGCAGCGCGCTTTGCGTCGCCTGTTCGTTGTTCAGATAGGTCGGCAGTAACGCGCCCTCCACCCGGCTCGTCAGCACGATCTCGCCGGGCTCGCCGATGCCCACCTCGCGGCCGTTTTCATCGAGCAGTTCGAGATCGAACCACGGCAAGGGCCGCCCGATCGAACCGGCCTTGTTGGTCGCATTCAAGGTTGCAAAGCTCGAGCATTCGGTCATGCCGTAGCACTCACGCAAAGCCACGTTGAAGCGCCGCTCGATGTCATGCCATGCCGATGCCGACACACCCGCACCCCACGCCACGCGCAACGTGTGCATTTTGGGCTCGGTGTCGGGCGCCAGTTGCATCAGGATATCGAGCACGCCGCCCAGATAATGCAGTTGCGTCGCCCCCGCGCGTTTCACCTGCTGCCAGAACTGCGACGCGGAGAAGCGCGGCACGATATGCAGGCTGACCGGCATCAGGAACGGCAACATGAGCATCTGCGCGCCGCCGATATGGCAAAGCGGCTCCCACATGAAAAGACGATCCTGCTCGCGCACGTCCGCCACCCGGAGGGCAGCCTCGCTGGCGATGCGCATCATCCGGTGCGTGAATACCACGCCCTTCGGCGCCCCCGTCGTCCCTGACGTGTATATGATGCAAAGCGGGTCGTGAATACCGATTGCAGGGGTCGTCGGCCTGGCGTTGCCGCTCACTCGGCTCGCACCGTCGAAGGCCGGCAAATGCACGCGCTTCGCGCCGGCGCAATCGATGTTTGCGCTGACTGCGTCGAATTCGTCGTCGATCAGGAAGAGCTTCGGCGCCGCGTCCTGCAGCACGTATTCGAGGCCCGCCGCGCGCAGCCGCGTGTTGACCGGCACCCAAACCAGTCCGCTGATCATCAGCGCGTAGATCAAATGAATGTGCTCGGGCCTGTTGCCGAGCATTACCGCGACACTGTTGCCTTGCACCAGCCCCTGTTCGTCGAACCAGGCCTGCCAATGCGCAATGTGTGCAAGCGCTTCGCCGCAGGTGATCGCGCAATCGTCGAACTGCAGGAAAGCGCGAGTGGGATCGGCGAACAGACCGGTGACGAGAAGCGGCACGCAATCTAGTTCGTCATGGGCATGACGATGCGGGAAATACTCTGAATACCGATGCATGGCTTGTCGTTCAGTAAAGCGAGGAATTGCGTAGTACACGTCACTGCAGGTCACCGCACGTCACCCCACGTCAGCGCGCCCGGTGCTTGAGCCATGACGACATGGCGATGACCACGGCGATCAGCACGATGAGCAGGGTCGACACCGCCGCGAGTGTCGGCGTGATGGCCAACTGGATGTCGTCCCACATCTGCTTGGGCAACGTGGTGTTAACGCCACCGCTCACGAAGATGGCAATCGTCAGGTCGTCGAAGGACACCAGAAAGGCGAACAGGAACGCGGCCGTGACGCTCGCCATCAACAGCGGCAAGACGACGGTCCGGATGCGCTGCAGCGGCGAGGCGCCCATGACACGCGCGGCGTCGTCCAGACGCCAATCGAAGCGTTGGAAGCCGGCCGCCAGCGTGACCACCACATACGGAATCGCCAGCACCGTGTGGCCGATGATCAGGCCCGTGTTCGTGCCGGTCAGACCGAAGCGGCTCAGCAGATACAACAGGCCGACCGCAACCACGATGCGCGGCACGATCAACGGCGCCACCAGCAGTGCGAAGAGCGGCTTGGTCGCGCGTTGCGGCATGCGCGTCATCGCGAGTGTCGCGCCGAAGCCCAGCACAAGGGAGAGCACCGCGGTACCGAAGCCGACCCCGAAAGAGCGGACGAACGCGCCCTGCCATACCGGCGAACTCGCGAAGGTGCCGAACCAGCGCAGGCTGAACAGCTTTGGCGGAAACGTGATGAAGTCGCTCCGGGTGAACGCATACGGAATGACCGACAGCACCGGCACCACCAGCACGACGAGCGTCGCCATCGTGAACAGACCGAGCGGACTGAAGACCCGCACGCCTTCGACCTGCGCCTGCACGCCGCCGCGTCGCCGCACGAGCGGCGCACATACGCGGCCAAGCGTCATCAGCAGAGCGAGTTTGACACCCTGCGCGCGGGACGCGCGCCGCTTGTCGCTGACCTCGCCCGTCAGCGACGCAAGGCCCACCATGCGGTCATAGACAAAAAAGATCGCGATCGAGCAGATCAGCAGCACGGTCGACAGCGCGCCCGCAAAGTGCATGTCGAACAGTTCAAGCACCGAAGAGATGACCAGTTGCGCGATCATCGTTTCGCGCGGCGAACCGAGGAGCGCGGGCACGATGAAGAATCCGAGGCTGGAGATGAACACCAGCAGACCGGCGGCCGCCACACCCGGCGACGACAGCGGCAAGAAGACCGTGAAGAAACTCGTGCTGCGTTCCGCGCCGAGGGTTTGCGCCGCCTGTCCCAGACGATCGTCTATGCCTCGCATCACGGGAAGCATCGTCATCACAGCGAGCGGCAGCATCGAGTGCACCATGCCGATCAGCACGCCCGTCAGCGACGGAATGGTGCCATTGGTCTGGTGGACGATGCCGAGCGCCAGCGCCATCGTCGAAAGCACACCGGTCTTGGACAGCAGCAGCATCCACGCGTAGGTCTTGACCAGGTAACTGGTCCAGAACGGCAGCATGATCCACAACAGCCAGCGTTCGCGCACGCGCTCCGACACCCGGCTCAGCAGATATGCCACCGGATAGCCAAGCGCCACCGAAAACGCGGCCGTCATGAATGAGATCGCAAAGGTGATCCACAGCACCTTTGCATAAACCGGCGTGCGCGCAATGCGCTCGTACTGAGCGAAGCCGAACGTGCCGTCGCTGGTAACGAGACCGCCCTGCAGAATTTCGCCCACCGGCACGATGAAGAACACCAGCAGGAACAGCAACGTCGGTACCGCCGGCAGGACGCGCAGCGATGCGGCCAGCCAGGCGCTGCGGCGGCGCGATGCGTTGGTCGGATGCACGCGTAAGGCGAGAGTCATAAACAATCCTTCAGCGATGGCTTGTCAGGCGTGCAGCAGCGTCGTGCGATACGGGTCCCAGGTCAGACCGACCAGGTCGCCGATGCGCGGGCTCAGCGTGCGCGAGCAGCGCGCGGTCAGCCCGCTGCCATCGGGCAGCGAGAGTTGCACATGCGTATCGCTGCCGAAGAACACCACATCGTCGATACGGCCATCGATAAAGCCCTGCTTCGGCTCGACGAACTCAAGCGCCTCCGGGCGCAGCAGCAAGACGTGACGCGACGACGGAGCCAGGTTCGCCGCGCGCGGCAGCGGCAGCCGCGCACCAGCGGCCAGCAGAATCGGTTCGCTGCCTGCAACGGCACCATCGGCAAGCGAGCCTTCCAGCAGATTCGAGTGGCCGATGAAACTGGCGGCGAAACGGGTGGCAGGCCGGTCATACAGATCAGACGGCGTGCCGATCTGCTCGATCCTCGCATCGTTCATCAGGCAAACGCGGTCGGAGAGCGTAAGCGCTTCGTCCTGATCGTGCGTGACATAGACGAACGTCGCGCCTAATTCCTTATGCAGACGGCGGATTTCCGCCTGCATATGCTCGCGCAGCTTCTTGTCGAGCGCACCGAGCGGCTCGTCGAGCAGGATCACCGAAGGCCGATAAGCGAAACAACGCGCAAGCGCGATACGTTGCTGCTGGCCGCCCGACAGTTCCTTCGGAAAACGCTTGCCGAACTCGCCCATGCGGACCATCGCAAGCGCGGCATCGACCGCGGTGCGTACTTCGTCGCGCGACCTCGAACGCATGCGCAGGCCATAGGCAACGTTGTCCCACACGCTCATATGCGGAAAGAGCGCGTAGCTTTGGAATACCATGCCGATGCCACGCTTTCCCGGATCGACGTGCGTGACGTCTTGTCCGGCGATCTCGATGCGGCCCGAGGTGGGCGCGACCAGCCCCGCGATCATCTGCAGCAGCGTGGTCTTGCCCGAACCCGACGGCCCCAGCAGCGTGAGAAATTCGCCAGCCTGCACGGTGAGGTCGGTCGGCTCGAGCGCGACGGTTTCGCCGTAACGCTTGCCGAGTCCGATCGCTTCTAGTTTTGCGCTCATCGCAGGGCCTCGCCTTCAGTGCGTCAGGAAATGATCCACGAGTTGAAGCGCTCGGTGACCTTCGCGCGGTTTTCCTGCCACCACTCTGGACTCGGCAGTCTCATCGACTTGATGTTCTCCGGCGCGGTCGGCAACAGCGACGCGCGCGCCGGCGGAATCGACTCGAAAGACTTCCGATTGGTCGGGCCGTAGGCGAGGGTCTGCGTAAGCACCGCCTGACGCTTGGCATCGGCGCAGAAACGTACGAACTGCTTGGCCAGTTCCGCACGCGGCGTGCCCTTCGGAATGCCCCAGCCTTCGATCGAATACAGCCCCTGGTTCCACACGATCGTCACCGGCGCGCCTGCATCCTTGGCCGACTGCGCGCGGCCGTTCCAGAGCGAAATCATGTCGACATCGCCGCTCTGAATGGCCTGCATCGACTGGGCGCCGGACGTCCACCAGATCGCGATGTGCGGCTTGATCCTGTCGAGGCTCTTGAACGCGCGATCGACGTCGAGCGGATAGAGCTTGTCGAGCGGCACGCCATCGGCGAGCAGCGCCTGCTCCAGGGTATCCAGCGGACTACGACGCAGGCAGCGGCGGCCGGGAAATTTCTTCACGTCCCAGAAGTCGGCCCACGACTTCGGACCGTTGTCCTTGAACTTGTCGGCGCGATATGCCAGCACGGTGGAGTACACGTCGACGCCGAGCCAGTCCGGCGTGATTGCCTCGGGCATCACGTCGGGGAAGTCCGACGCTTTGAGGCCGATCCGCTCCATCAAGCCCTTCTTTTCCAGATACGGAATGTCGGCGGAGAGGGTCAGCGTGGTGACGTCCCACACATAGTTCTTCGTCTTTACCATCGCTTCGAATTGCGCGACCGGCTGCGATTCACGCGCCACGCTCACCACCTTGATCCCAGTGGCTTTCTCGAACGGATCGTAGAAGGCTTGGCGATAAGCCGTCGTGTACGGGCCGCCCGGATCGGAAACGACAATCTGTTTGTCGTCCGCCCTGACCAGCGTCGGGATCGCACCGGCGAGCGCTAGTGCGCCCGCACCCTGTAGCATACGGCGCCGCTTTTCATCGAAGTTTTGCGTCATGGCTGTGATCTCCCGCCCACTGGCTGGGCCGGTGGCAAATGCATAGTGGTGTGGACGTATTGCAGCTTTCTACTTGGCCCGCTTGCGGAAGAACGCTTCCATCATGCGCGCGGGCTCGCCGGAGTCGTAGGCTTCGCGCTGAATGCGGATGCCGGCTTCGATACAGCTCTGGAAGCCTTCTTCCGTCATTTCACGGAAACGCTGTTTGTCCAGACGCATCGCGACCGGCGGCTTGTTGGCGAGATCGGTGGCGATTTCAAGCGCTTTTTCAAACACCTTTTCCTCCGGCACGATGTGATGGATCAGGCCGATCTGCTTGCATTCGTCGGCATCCATCAGACGGCCCGTCAACGTCAGTTCGATGGTTCGCGACATGCCGAGCATCGAATTCATGATCCATGGACCCGTGGTGCTGGCGATGCCCGCGTTGATTTCGGGCTGCCCCATGCGCACGGCTGGATGGGCGACCCGAATGTCGCCGAGCAGCGCAACCTGAAAGGCCGAGCCTGCGGCCGTGCCATTGAGCGCCATGACCAGCGGCTTCTTCAGGCCGCGCAGCACGGCGTAGTAGCGCTGCCATTCCTTGACCCACGCCACCGCACGTTCGCCGTCGAAGTCATGCGCTTCCGACAGGTCCTGCCCAGCCGAGAACGCGCGGTTGCCCGCGCCCGTCATGATGATCGCGGCGACGTTGTCATCCGCATCGAAGCGTTCGAGCGCATCGATGATCGCGTTGCGCATCGGCGTGGTCCACGCGTTCAGCTTGTCGGGACGATTCAATGTGACGACAGCCACGCGGCCGTGGCTGGAGAGAAGGATGTCCTGGCTCATGTTTATCTCATAGCAATAGTTTATATGCTTATTCCAATATATGTTGATCAAAAATAACCTGCAAGTGCGGCTGCGGTCTTCCGAGACGTTCAATCAGCTAGCGTTTTCCCTGAGCTGCCGACTATTTTTGTCACGCATATCCTGGCTCCGTAATCTTCCATCGATAAGTGTTATTTCTATTCGATAGTTCTTACCCAACAGGCAAGTTCCGGAGCAGCGATGCGACTGACCGATGCGGCAAAAAAGATGCTGGATGGCGAGCAAGGCGCAGCAAAGCGGCTTGCGATGGATTCGCTGGTGAAGTTCGGCGACGCGTACGACGCCGAAGAAATGGTCAGCATCGGCTACGCACACGTGGCTGCCGGCCAGCCGCTCTATGCGGGCGATATGGAACAGCTCGAGGCCTTGTCGGAACTGGGTGCCACCGTGGTCGTGCCAACTTCGGTCAACATCGCCAATGCGGACATGAGCCGCGGCCGGTTGATGCATGCCCCGGACAAGCTCGTTGATCTGCAGCGTCGCTCCGAACCGGTGCACCGCCGGATGGGCAGCGATGCGTGCTATACCTGCACGCCCTACTGGGCGGGCCACTGGCCGACGTGGAACACGCATATGGTGTCCCTCGAATCGACCGTCACGATTTTCTGCAACTCGGTGCTCGGCGCGAAATCGAACCGTGACGGCTACTTCGCGATCTACGCGGCGATGACCGGCTTCTACCCGAAGATGGGCTACCACCTCGACGAAAACCGGCGCGGAACGCATCTTTTCAAGATCGAGGCGGACCTGCAGAACGCCAGCGACTTCGGGTGCCTTGGCTATCATATCGGGCTGCGCGCACGCAGCGGCGTGCCGGTCATCGAAGGCTTCGCGCGGCGTCCCACGCTGGACGAACTCGATGCGATGGGCGCTGCGATCGCCACCTCCGGCGGCTCGGCCATGTTCATCGTTCCCGGCGTCACGCCGCCCTACGCCGATGTGAGCGATGCGTTCGCCGGTACGTCGCCGGAGGCAATTGCCGTGACGTCGTCGGATATCGCGGCGGTCTATGCCGCGTTCGCGCCCGCGGATGACACACGGCCTAGCATCGTCCATCTCGGTTGTCCGCACGCATCCATGCAGGAAATGCGCGAATACGCCGCGCTACTCGATGGCAAGCGAATTCACGCCGATGTCGAGCTGTGGATCACCACCAGCCGCGTGGTGCGTCAGATGGCGCAGGAAGCGGGACTGAGCGAGGTGCTGGAACGCGCCGGCGCGAAGGTGCTCTCCGATACCTGTCCGATCATGTGTCACCTGTCGCGCATCATGGCGCCGGACCCAAAACACGGCCTGCCGGCGCCCGCTGCAACGCGCTGCATCGTGGTGGATTCGGCCAAGCAGGCGAAGTACGTGCGTGACACCGTGCACTGCGATACCTTCCTGACTGGCACCGCCGAAGCCGTGCGCAGTGCCATCGAAGGGCGGCTCGTGGCCCGCAGCGGAGGCGTCGCGTGATAACGCTAGCCGTCAAGACACTCGTGGCCGGTGCGTTCGACGGCACGTCGATGGTGTCGACAAGGCCGCTGTCATTCTTCGGCGATGTCGAGGTGCAGACCGGCGCGATCGTGACGGAGAGCAGCGATCTGCGCGGACGACGTGTGTCGGGACGCGTACTTTGTCTGCCATTCACGCACGGATCGGCCGGCGCGTGGCGGGTGCTGCAACAGTTGCGCACGCACGGCACTGCACCGCTCGGCATTGTGGTGCGCGACCTGCCCGACCCGTCCGTAATCCAGGGGGCGATTCTCGCGGAACTACCGGTGCTGCGCTTGCTGGTCGCCGCCGACTACGATCGGTTGCAGGAAGGCGCGCGCCTTTGCTTCGACGCCTCGAGCGACATGCTGCGCGTGAACTGACCACGACAACCGAAGGAAACGCGTTGCTTATCCTGTCCGAAACCGAGCTCGCGTCGATGTCGTTCGACGCCCATGCACTTGTCGATGCACTCGATGCCGCTTTCCGATGCGGTCCCGAGCAATCGATCACCGGACTCAAGGCGCAGACGCCCGGTATCGATGGCGGCGTTTTTCAGGCCTTGCCCGCAGTGCTCGCGAACGAGCGACGGGCGTCGCTGAAGTGGATCAGCGTCGCCGGAGGCGAGTGTGCGGGGCCACGCATTCGGACCACGACACTGTTCTCCGATGCGGTGACGGGTGAAACGCTGGCGCTGATGTCATCGTCCAGACTCACGGCAATTCGCACCGCGGCGATGTCCGCCCTTGCCGCACGGCATCTATGGCATGCCGATCCGGCGAGAATGGCAAGTGGGAACCTGAGCATCGGTTTTCTCGGCTGCGGCGTGCAGGCCCTTGCGCATCTGGACATGTTCGCAAGTCTGTATCCGCAGATTCGCACGGTCCTTGCGCACGCCCCTTCATCGGGCGAGCGTTTCGCCGAGCAGGCGCGCGCTCGCGGTTTCAACGCCTATGCCGAGCGGGACGCGGCGCGCGTGATTCGCGAAGCGGACCTCGTCATCTCGTCGGTGCCGATGCGCGCCGGCCAGCTCGCGCCGCACTACGATGCAACCATGCTCAAGCCCACTGCATTCGCCAGTTTCGTCGATCTGGGCCGCCCGTGGATTCCGCTCGACCTCGATACGCGACAGCCTGTCTTCACGGATTATGTCGTGCAGTCCGACAGCCTCGTTAGGCAAGGGAAAATGAAATTCGTTGCCCGCTTCGCAGGCGACTTATACACACTCGCGCGCGGCGAGCATTGCTTGGCGGACGGGCAGGCCGCGATCTACGTATTCGGCGGCCTTGGCATGTGCGACACGGTAATCTCGCAGATCGCCTACCGGCAGGCTTTGTCGTCGGGTATCGGTACGCATGTCGAAATCGCCTAGCCCTGCGCAACGCGCGCCATATCGGCGTTTGCCTGGGCGACACGCGACATTGCCGGGACCGGAGTCGGGAGTCGGGCGGCAGCGATCCACTCGACACGCTGCAGATGGCCATGTACGGCGATCTCGACGCGCCCGTGCTCGCCGCCGTGACGACGCGTGACAAGGCCGCAACGACGGCGCAAAGATGGGGCAACGATGGGGCAACGACGGTACGGCCATCTTCGCTGCGCGCGATTGCCTGCGATCGGCTGCCCGCGCTGTGCCGGGCCCGTCTGCTTGGTTGCGACGACGTAAAGCTCGCCGAAGTGGGCCGTGGCGCCTGTCAATTCAAGGTGCGGCTGTACCGCAAGGCGGTTCCGGGACCCGCACTCGGCGATATCGGGCAGTAGTCGCGCAGCAGCCGCAACGGTCCACTGCGGCGGGCCACTGCGGCGGGCCGGCGCAATCGGCCGCCGGACCCGGCTGCCACGATGGGCAGCCTGTTGCGTCCTACTGCTCGAACAGCTGCGGCCCGATGTCGGCCACGCGCTGCACGCCACAGAGCTGCATCGTCCGCCTCAATTCGTCGTGCAGCAGATCGAGCGCCCGGTTCGCCCCGGCCTCGCCGTCCGCGCAGACGCCGAACAGTGTTGCGCGGCCGACCAGGACCGCCCGCGCGCCGAGCGCAAGCGCCACCACGATGTCCGAGCCGCGCCGGATGCCGCCGTCCAACAACACTTCGACCCGATCGCCAACCGCGGCGGCGATGGCCGGCAGCGCGGCCAGCGTCGCCAGCCCGGCATCGAGCTGCCGACCGCCGTGGTTGGACACAACCAGCGCATCCGCGCCGCAGTCGACCGCGCGCCGTGCATCATCGCGATGGACGATGCCCTTGACGATCAGCTTGCCCGGCCAGCGCGCACGAATTTGCGCCAGCCCGTCCCAGTCGAACGCCGGGTCATAGCTGCGGCCGACCGACGAAGCGAGCGCCCCCGCGTCCACCGTCTGCTTTTCGAGGCCGACCAGGTTCTTCATCACCGGCAGGCCTTGCAGCAGCATCGGCAGCGCCCATCCCGGCCGCGACGCGAAGTCAAGCATGTTGCGGCCGGTGTAACGGAACGGAACCGCGAAGTCGTTGCGAAAATCGCGCTCGCGCTTGCCCCCCACCGCGAAGTCGACCGTGATCATCAGCGCTTCGTAGCCCGCCGCGGCGGCTCGGTCGATCAGCGCCTCGGTGAACGCGCGCTTGCGCAGGATGTAGCACTGAAACCAGCGCCGTGCCGGGCCGCCGGGCGCCGCGATCTCCTCGATGGACGCGGTTGCGGAGGTAGACAGGCTATATGGGATGCCGTGGCGGCCGGCCGCGCGCGCAATGGCCAGATCGCCGCCACGCCATCCGAAGCCGACCGCGCCGGTCGGCGCGATCGCCAGCGGCATCTCGCTCGGCTGTCCGAGGACCGTGCTCGTCAGGGACACCTGACTGACGTCGCGCAGCACGCGCGGCACCAGCGCATGCGCGCGGTATGCCGAGCAATTGCCGGTCAGCACCCGCTCGTCCTCGGCACCGCCGTCGAAGAAATCGAACACCGCGCGCGGCAGGCGGCGCTGCGCGAGACGCCGCAGGTCGGCGATCGAATGCGCGCGGGCGCTGATGCTCAAGCGACCTCCTCGAAGACCTTGTCGGCCATCACCTGACAGCGTTTGATGAGGCGCGGCTCGTCCGGTCGATAGTCGGCGACTGCATTGTGGATGGTGCCGATGTTGTCCCACATCAGCACGTCGCCTACCTGCCAGTCGTGTTTGTAACGGTACTTGTCCTGCAACTGGTGTTCGAACAGGAACGCCAGCGTTCGGACGCTTTCCTCCTCCGGCAGTTCGTTGATGCGCATTGCATAGCCCGGATTGGCATAGAGGACCTTGCGTCCGGTGATCGGGTGCCGAAGGAACACCGGATGCGAGACCGGCGGCTTCGCGGCGCGTTGCGCGGGCGTCAGCGGCGGCCGTGTGCTTCCCTTCTCGCGGCGCATCATTTCCCAGAACTTGTTGAAGTCGTGTTCGATCGTCATGCCGTCGAGCCGCGTCTTCAGCGCATCGGGCAGCTCGTCGTATGCCGCATGCATGTTGCAGAACTCGGTATTGCCGAGCGAGCGCCCGTCGCGAAACGGGATTTCGATGCCGTACAGAATGTTGGTGAAGGCGATCGTGCTGCTGTATGACATATCCGTATGCCAGCTCTGCCCTGCGTCGGACAGGCCGATCGGCTTGCCGTCGCGAACAATGTTGGACAGAATCATCACCTCCGGGATGCCCGGTTCCTGATAGCTGTTCGCGACGTTGATTTCCAACGTGCCGAACAGCGCGGCGAAGCGCTTCAGCGCCGCGGCATCGAGCTGCTGGCGCGGATACCAAAGCACACCGTGTTCGCCAAGCGCGCGCCTGAGACACGCGAAGGTGTCGGCATCGATCGGCTTCGCCAGATCAATGTCTTCGACGCAAGCACCGAGTGTCTTGCCAGTGGGCTGAATGATCACGTTGACGTTCCTCCGATAGGCGTAGGCGTGTCGTCAGCCGGACGTAGCGCGGCGACGAATTCGAATTCGGTGCTGAGCTGCTGCTCGGCCAGCAGCCAGATGTCGCCATGCAGACGAAAACGGCTCCGGACGCGATTAATTCGATACGGCTGCACCGTCCGCGCCGGGGCCGACGAACTGCCGAGGTCGGCGCTGCCAATGTCGGCGCGGTAAGCAGTCATGTACGACTCGGTGGCCACCTCGGTCGGCAGGCGAGGCGTCGCACCGGGCGCGCCGTCGCGCGCCTTGGCAGAGCCGGCGTCGGCTTCGTTCACGAAGGTATTGCTGATCAAATGGGCGACGCGTTGCGTCCGCGGCCTGAGCGCCAACGCGGCACGCACCGCGTCGGGGCCGTCGAGCCACCGCCCCTGGCGCAGCCAGCGAAAGTCGTCGGTGCAGCAGGCCAACAGGCCCGCATAGTCGAAGCCGTCGAGGCAGTGGAAGAAGCGGTGCAGGGTCTGCGCGAGGGCGTCAAGACCCGGCCCCGCCGCGGAAGTCGGTGTCGGCACGATCGTCTCCATTTGCTGGCTGCTTCGCGGGCGGCAGGCTCAGCGTTGCGGCCATTGTAGGAAGGCCGTGCGCTGCCAGTAAGCCTGGCAGCTGCGAACAATCTGTTTCCATAACGAGAACGCCGCGAATGCGCGCAAAGGCGCTCAGCGGGTGATCCCTTACACACTCTCGCGCCACGCGGCCGACATCGGTGAAATCCCTAGGGCGTTTCGCCCGCGTCATCGAACGCTGTCACGCCGCAGCCATCGCCAGGGGCAGCGGCACCAGCCCGCGGGGATCCGTGCAACGCGTTTCCATATCGAGAACAGTGTGTTTCCGAGACGACACGCCGCTGGCTGTTTTTAAGCGCACTAGAATCCGCTCAGGACGTCGCATTGATCGCCGTCCGACGCGTTGCCGTCGCGTCGAAAACAATGGAGACATCACGTTGCCGCAGCTGCCCGCCCGCATCGGGTCCAACCCCGCACGCCCGATCCTCATCGTGCCGACCGTGCCGATCGTGCCGACCCTGCCGAATGTTCTGAACGTGCAGTCACGCGCCGAGGTCGCGCGCAGGGCGCCGCTGTGCGCGGCCTTCCGATAGCGTTGGCCCGTCTAGAGCGCGCGAAGCGCTTCCCCGTTCCGCCTGCGAGTGAGACTTCGATGGCTGCCACCACCCCGCCCGACCTTGCTGCGAGCGCTGCTCGCAACGACATGCCCACCGCGCGCCAGCGGCGTCAAGCCATCATCGCGACCACCATCGGCAACGGTCTCGAATGGTTCGACTTCACGGTCTACACGGCCTTCGCGGTCATCATCTCGAAACAGTTCTTTCCAACCGGCAATGCAGTGACCTCGCTGCTGCTGACCGTGGGTGTATATGGTGCGGCGTTCGTGATGCGCCCCGTCGGCGCGGTCGTGTTCGGGATCTACGCCGACCGGGTCGGGCGCAAGCCTGCACTGTCCCTGTCGGTGCTGATGATGGCCTTCGGCACCGCGCTGATCGGCGTCGCGCCGACCTACCAAACCGGCGGCCTGATCGGTCCGTCGATGCTGGTGTTCGCCCGGCTGCTGCAAGGCTTCTCGGCCGGCGGCGAGATGGGCAGCGCCAGCGCCTTCCTGCTGGAATTCGCGCCGGCCGGCCGCAAGGCGTTCTATTCCAGCTGGATTCAGTCGAGCATCGCGATGAACATTGTGCTGGGCGGCGTGATCGGCTCGTTCGCGACCATCGTGCTGTCGCACGACCAGCTCTACAGCTGGGGCTGGCGCATTCCGTTTCTGCTGGGCGTGGCGATCGGGCCGATCGGCTTCTACATCCGACGCCACGTCGACGAGAGCCCGGTCTCCGCGCACCTGGGTGAACAGGCGAAGGCACGCTCGCCCTTCCTCGAGGTCTGGCGCACCTATCCGCTGCAGGTCGCGGCGAGCTTCGCGCTGGTCGCTTTGTGGACGACCTGCACCTATGTCTACATGCATTACCTGCCGACCTACGTGGTCACCGTACTGCATCGGCCGCAGAAATTCGCGTTCCTGTCCGTGGTCGTCGGCGGGTCGATCTTCATGGCGTTGGCTCCGGTGATCGGTGCGATCTCGGACCGGGTCGGCTACCGTCGCTTTCTCGTCTGGTCGTCGGCGGTCATTTTCGTGACTGCCTATCCGATGTTCTCGGCCGTCACCGCGTATCCGACCCTGCCGACGCTGATGCTGTTCTCGATCGTGGCCGGCATCTTCAGCGCCTGCTATACCGGCCCACTGCTTGCCGCCCTGTCCGAGATGTTTCCGCCGCAGGTGCTGGCCACCGGCATTGCCGTCTCCTACAACCTCGCGGTAACGGTATTCGGCGGCTTTGCGGCGTTCTTCATTACCTTGCTGATCTCGCTCACGCACTCGTCGCTGTCGCCCGCGTTCTACATGATGTTGGCGGCGGCCATGAGCTTCGTCGGCAGCCTGGCCGTCAAACGCTGAGTCCTCGTCTGGATCTTGGGAGCATCGCAATGGATCGCCTGCGTTGTATCGAAGTCTTCATCGAGGTCGCGCAGGCCGCCAGCTTCTCGGCGGCCGCGCAGCGCCTCGGCATCTCGAAAGGCAACGTCACCAAGCACGTGGCATGGCTCGAACAGACGCTCGGCGTGCAGTTGCTGCTGCGCACCACCAAGAGCGTAAGCATCACCGAGGCTGGCATGGCATTGCTCGAAAGCGGCGAGGCAATGCTTGAACAGATGTCGGAGGTCGAGGGGCGGCTGCGCGGCTCGGTGGGCGGGACGCGCGGCATCCTGCGCGTCGGCACGCCACCGTCGTTCGGTGCCCACCACCTGGTGCCAGTCGTGACTGCGTTTGCCGACAGCAATCCCGACATGCAGGTTCTGCTCTATCTCGACGACGGCAGCCTCGACCTAGTCGGCGAACGGCTCGACCTGACGATCCGCATCGCACCGGCCTTGAAGGACACCAGCTACGTTGCAATCAAACTCGCGCGCGTGCCGCAGTGCCTGGTCGCGTCGCCCCGCTATCTCGCCTTGCGCGGCACGCCGCGCACGTTGGACGAACTCGGCGCTCACGACTGTCTGGTCAACACCACGAAGTCGCCGACCGGGCTGTGGACCTTCGGCGAAGGCGAGGCCGCGCGCTCGATCCGTCCGAAGGGATCGGTGCGCGCGAACTTCGGCGAACCGTTGCTGCACGCGGCACGTCTCGGCCACGGCATCTCGATGCACCCACGCTACATGATCGAGGACGACGTACGCGATGGCCGACTGGTCATCGTGATCCCCGACAGCGCGCCGATCGGACTGGATGTCTATGCGATGTATCCGAGCCGGCGCCACCTGCCGTCGCGGGTCAGGACCTTCATCGATTTCCTGCGCGAGCGCATCGGCGACCGCGAGGATTGGTCCGGTGCCGCGGTCGCCGACACCACATCGCCTGGCCGACTGCGCAGCGTCGGCAACTGAACTCGGCAGCCCGACAACCCTTGGAGACAGGTGAAATGGATACGAGCGGACCGATAGCCGCGCAGACTTCTGCACGCTCCCCCGCAAGGCACGTCGCGATCACCGGCGGTGCGAACGGCATCGGCGAGGCATGCGCGCGGCTGGCGCGCGCCAGCGGCTGGCGTGTCGTGATTCTGGATCGAGACGAGGACGCCGGCGCCGCCGTTGCCGCCGACCTGGGCGGCACGTTCCATCGACTCGACCTGCTCGCCTGCGACGCGCTCGAACCGTTGCGCGACGAGATCGAAGCCAGTGCGGGCCCGATCGACGCGCTGATCAATTCCGCCGGCATTTCTCAACCCACCGCCCCGCCCTCCGCCCTGCCGCTGGATGTCTGGGACCAGGTACAGCGCACGCACCTGCGCGGCAGCTATCTGACGTGCCGGGCTTTTGGCTCCGCCATGGCACAACGCGGTGGTGGTGCGATCGTCAATATCGCGTCCATCGCCGGCATGCGTTCGGTGCCGCTCCATTCATACGGCCCAGCCAAGGCGGCGATCATCGCGATGACGGCCGGCCTGGCGGCCGAATGGGGTCGCTCGGGCGTGCGCGTCAACTGCGTCTCGCCGGGTTTCACGCGCACCGCACGCGTCGAGCGCCGCTTGGTGGCAGGCGAGCGCGATCCCGAGGCCTACCGGGATTCGGCGCTCGGGCGCATGGTCGAACCCGACGAGGTCGCGCAAGCCTGCCTGTTCCTGCTTTCCAGCCAGGCCTCCGGCATCACCGGCGTCAACCTGCCTGTCGACTGCGGCTGGCTCGTCAGCGGCCCGTGGCAAGCCTTCGGCGGTCTGCGGCAAGCCTACGCGCCCGGTGCGGAGCGCGACAGATGAGCGTCAGCCCGCGCGCGGCGCCAGGCGCCGCTACCCACGGCACCAAGGCCACGGCTGACGGCTGGCGCGCCGCGATGCGCGGCATCCTGGCACCCGCCGACCTGATCGAGGACCAGGACGCGGCCACGCCGTTCTGCGTCGACTGGTTCGGGCGCTATGCCGGGCGAGCTCGCGCGGTCGCCCTGCCGCGCAACACGGACCAGGTCGCAAGCGTCGTCAAGGCGTGCGCCGACCATCAGGTACCGATCGTGCCGCAGGGCGGCAACACCGGGGTGTGCGGCGGCGCGGTGCCCAGCGCCGGCGGCGACGCGTTGCTGCTGAATCTTTCACGCATGAACCGGGTGCGGGAGATCGACGCGGTGTCCGACGTGATCGTGGTCGAGGCCGGCTGCATCCTCGCCGACGTGCAGCAGGCCGCGGCGGCGGCCGGCCGACTGTTCCCACTGTCGCTCAGCACCGAAGGCAGTTGCCAGATCGGCGGCAATCTGTCGACCAATGCCGGCGGCACCGCCGTCGCGCGATACGGGACCGCGCGTGAACTGACGCTCGGCGTCGAGGTCGTCCTGCCTGACGGCCGCATCTGGGATGGACTGCGGCGTACTCGCAAGGACAGCAGCGGTTATGACCTGGCCACCGCCTTTGTCGGTGCGGAAGGCACGCTGGGCATCGTGACCGCAGCTTCGCTGCGCCTGTTTCCGCCGATCCGCGAATCGGCGCTTGCCTGGGTCGGCTTCGATCATCCGCAGCAGGCGCTGGCGCTGCTCGCCGCGCTGCGCGACCGCTTCGGCACGCGGGTCAGCGCCTTCGAACTGTTGTCGCGCAGCCTGGTGACGTTGATCGGACGCCATCTGCCCGACGCCCCGGCGCCGCTGAAGCCGGCGCCGGCCTGGGCCGCCCTGGTCGAACTTGGCGACACATGGCACAGCGGCGGTCTGATGGACGCGCTGGAGACCGCGCTGGCCGACGCGGCCGACCACGGCCTGCTGAGCGATGCCGTCCTCGCCCAGACCGGTGCGCAAGCCGACGCGTTATGGCGCATCCGGCACGCCGCCACCGATGCGATGAAGGGCGCCGGCGTCACACTGACACACGACGTGGCGGTGCCGCTGTCGCGGGTGCCTGTTTGCATCGAGCGGACCGGCGCAATGCTTGCCGAGCGCTACCCCACCGCCGTCGCAACAGTCGTCTCGCATCTGGGCGACGGCAACATCCATCACAACGTCACCTTTTCGCCGGGCGACTGGGCCGCAATGCCCGACGCCGGCGCGGCCCGCGACGCGATCAGCGACGCGGTGCTGGAAATCGCCGTCGAACTCGGCGGCACTTTCGTGGCGGAGCACGGCATCGGCCAACGCTACCTTCACGCTGCGGCCCGCTTCAAGTCACCGCTGGCGCAGGAACTGGCGCGACGGCTCAAATCGGCATTCGATCCGCATGGCCTGCTCAATCCGGGTCGCTTGATCGTCCCCGAATGAGCCGATGGCCGATGGCCGACGCCCACGCGCCGGCGAAGCCACCCCGATGAATCACAGGAGTCAGACCATGGGAAAAATCGTAGTACTTACCGGTGCGGCGTCGGGCATCGGCCGGGCCAGTGCGACGCGTCTCGCTGCCGCGGGCTGGACCGTCGTGATGCTCGACCGGGCATTCGACACAGCGTGGCGCGCCGTCGATGCGCGCAGCTTCGCGATGCACTGCGACGTGTCGGAGCCGGCCTCGGTCGAAGCCGCATTCGCTGCAATCGACACGCAACTGGGCACGATCGACGCACTGGTCTGTTCGGCCGGCACCTTGCGCATCGGCGCCATCGTTGACATGTCGATCGCCGATTTCGACGCGCTCTACCACGTCAATACGCGTGGCGCGTGGCTGGTGGCTCGCGCAGCCGTCCAACTGATGCGCAAGCGGCGCGATCCGGCGGCGCTACGGCGCATCGTTTTCGTCGGCTCGATCTCGGCGATCCGCCCGAAGGTCGGCAACGGCGCCTACGGCGCACAGAAGGCGGCACTGCACACCCTGACGGGCGTAATGGCCGCGGAACTCGGCGGCGAAGGCATTCTCGTCAACGCAGTCGCACCGGGCACGGTCGACACACCGATGATCCAGGCGATGCAGGACGCGTCGCAGACCGGGCGCTACCGGCCCTCGGGCACGTCGCCGCTCGGCCGCGTGGCCCAGCCAGAGGACGTGGCCGCGGTCATCGAGTTCTACCTGGGCGACCAGTCGAATTACGTGACCGGGACGGTCATTCCCGTCGACGGCGGCACCCGCGCGGCGTTTGTGCCGCCCGCCGCCTGAAAACGCTGCCCGAGGACATGGCCCGAGGTCGCCGCTCTAGGACACGGCCCGGAGACACGGCCTGGGGCGCGCTGCCTTCACACGCGACCAGCACCTGCCCGAAGCCGCAGCACGGTGCGAGCCGCAATTCCGAGAACGATTGATCCGATGAAGATCGCACGATATCAGCACGAGGGCGTCATCCGTTACGGCGTGGTCGAAAGCGAGAGGCTGCAAGCCCTCGCGGCGCCCGGCAAGGACGACGACGTGATCCGGCTTCTGGCCGCGCTGGCGCGTGGCGACGCGCCGGAGGCCGCGGGCTGGCGGCGTGCGTCCGCGTCGGGGGACCGCGGTGTCTCCTTCGACGAGGTGACGTGGCTGCCGCCGATCGCCCTGCCGGGCAAGATCATCGGCGTAGGCCGAAACTACGACGACCATGCCAGCGAAATGGCAGTCGAGACGCCCGACGTTCCGAAGCTTTTCATGAAGTGGCCCGGCGCAATGATCGGGCACCAGGGCGAGATTCGCCATACCGCCGAGGTTCGGCAGATGGACTACGAGGTCGAGGTCGCCGTGGTGATCGGCAAGACCGCGCGTCATGTGCCGGTCGAGGCGGCGACGCAGTACATCGCGGCATTCACGATCCTGAACGATGTCAGCGAACGGGCGCTGCAGATGATGCCGAAGGCCAATTCGACCAGCTTCGGCAAAAGCCTCGACACGTTTTGCCCGATCGGCCCGTGGCTCGTGACGCGCGATGCGATGCCCGCGCTTGACGACATCACGCTGCAGTGCTGGGTGAATGGCGAGCGCCTGCAGCATGGCCACACCAGCCGGATGATCTTCGACATCCCGACGCTCATCGCCTATCTGAGCCGCTTCATCACATTGGAAGCCGGCGACATCATCGCCACCGGCACGCCGGCCGGCGTCGGCATGTTTCGCAAGCCGCCGCGCTGGCTGCAGCCGGGCGACGCAATACGCATGGAGGTCAGCGGCATCGGCACGCTCGAAAACAGGGTCGTGGCCGCATAAGGCCGGCTTCAGACACCAGACCGTCAGCGCGTGCCCGACATGTCGTCGACGCCGCGCAAGAGACGGCAATTCCGCACCGGGCGGTCATGCCCGGGGCATCAAGGCTGACGCGATGCGTCGCACAAGGAGACGAAGATGTCCAACACCGATGGCCGCTACGACCGGCCCGCGCTCTGGCGCGTCTGTACCGCGGCGGTTGCTGGATCCGCGATCGAAGGTTTCGACTTCCTGGCCTATGGAACGGCTTCGGCCCTGGTCTTCGGCAAGGTATTCTTCGCCAATCTGGATCCGGTGACCGCCACCATCGCCTCGTTCGGCACCTTCGCCAGCGGGCTGCTGGCCCGGCCGATCGGCGGACTGATCTTCGGCCACTACGGCGATCGAATCGGACGCAAGACCATGCTGTCCGTGAGCCTGATCCTGATGGGTGTGTCCACCTTCCTGCTCGGGCTGGTGCCGAGCTACGCCGCGATCGGCGCGTGGGCGCCGATCCTGCTCGTCTTGCTGCGCGTGTTGCAGGGCATCGCGTTCGGCGGCGAGTTCGGCGGCGCGATCCTGCTGGCCGTCGAGCATGCGCCGCCACGGCTGAAGGGCTTTCTCGGCGCGCTGCCGCTGGCCGGCTCTCCGGTCGGGCTTCTGATGTCGGCCGTCTCGTTCGCACTGGTCACCCGGCTGCCTGAAAGCGACTTCCTCAGCTGGGGTTGGCGTCTGCCGTTCATCGCCAGCGTCGTGCTGGTGATCGGCGGCTATTACATCCGCTCTTCCCTGCCCGAGACGCCGGACTTCGTCGAGGTGCAGGCGCACCACCAGACCGCGCGCATTCCGTCGCTCGACGTCTTGCGCGACCACTGGCGCCTGCTCGTGCTGACCATCGGCAACAAGATGGGCGAGGTCACGATCTACTACACGATCACGGTTTTCCTGATCGCCTATGCCGGCCAGCTCGGCTTCAGCAAGGCCGACACGTTGCAGGCGCTGATGACCGGCGCGGCCTGCCAGATCGTTGGCATGGTCAGCGCCGGCTGGCTGTGCACCAAGATCGGTGCACGCAATGTCTCGCGCATCAGCGGCATCGCGATCGCGGTGTCGATCACCGCGCTGATCGCGTTGGTCGAATTGCGTACGCCGCTCTACCTGACGCTGGCGGTGTCGATTGCCCTCGGCGTCGTGCACCCGCTCGCCTATGCATCGCAAGCCGCGTTCTACAGCGCGCAATTTCCCGCCGAACTGCGCTACTCGGGCCTGTCGCTCGGGCTGCAACTCGGCGCGGCGATCGGCGGCGGCATCGCGCCGATCGTGGCAACCAAGCTCAGCGCGGCATATGGCAGCCTGACACCGGTCGCGCTCTACGTCGGCGGCATCGGCCTGCTCGCTTCGCTGTGCGCCCACCTGATGCTGCCCACCGAGAGCGACGCCGCGTTCGGCGGTCGCGCCGATGCCTCGCGGCGCAAGGCGATATGAGGCCGCGCGCCTTCCGTTTCATCCCCGCAGGAGACACAGACATGCAGAACATCGACCATTTCAAGGTAGCGCCCGCGGATGTACGTTACGTCGGGACGGATCTCAGCCGCCCCGAATGCATCATTGCCGAACGGGACGGCACGCTGTGGATCGCCGACAACCGCGGCGCGATCACGCATATCGAAGCCGGCAGCGGCAAGCAGCGGCTGTTCGGCCCGCAAGAGGGCGTGCCCAATGGCATCGCGATGACACGCGACGGCGAGTTCATCGTCGCCGACATCGGCGCAGGCGTCGTGTATCGGATCGATCGCGACGGCAACAAGCGAATCGTGCTTGACAGCTACGAAGGCAAGCGCCTCGGCGCGGTCAACTTCGTCTACCTCGACGACTGGGACCGCCTGTGGGTCGCGGTCTCGACCATCACCGAACCGCGCTCGGCTGCCTTGAACAGCGTCGTGCCCGACGGCTACGTCCTGTTGATGGACCCCGAGGGGCGCAACCCGCGCCGCGTTGCCGACGGACTGCGCTTCACGAACGAAGTGCGCGTCGACGCGCGCGGTGAGTTCCTGTACGTGGCCGAGACCACCGCGGGCGGCATCAGCCGCTACCGCATCGGCCCGGATGGCAGCCTGTCAGGGCGCGAAACCTTTGGCCCGATGCCGCTCTTCGACGGCGCCAAGGTCGATGGCATCGCCTTCGACGCCGACGGCAACCTGTGGGTCACCGAGATCACGCGCAATCAACTGGTCGTGCTCAAGCCAGACGGCACCGCCATCACCGTGTTCGACGATCCGGACGGCAAGACGATCGACTTTCCGACCAGCGTCACCTTTGCCGGCGAGGACCTGCGAACCGTCTATGTGGGTTCGCTGAAGATGCGCAGTGTCGCGTCGTTCCAATCGCCGGTGGCCGGCGCACCGATGCGCCATTGGCGTGGCGACGTGACCGCCACGGCCTGAGCCAGCCGCGAACCGGTTGCGCGCAGCCAGCGCGGCGGGGCGCGTCACGGCGCGGCCCGCGGCCACCGCGCAGCGCGCACAGCCCGCTTCGGATCAACGAGCCGCTTTTCGAGACCGCGTCGCGGCGTCCACAGCCATGTCGAGCCGCAGGGAACGCATGGCGGATGGCGGATGGCGGATGGCGGATGGCGAATGGCACCTGACGAGTGCGCGCCTGTGTTTCAGTGGGACGGTGGCGGATGGCCCGCACCAGGCCGCCGGCGCCGCACGACTGCCGCGTCGAACGCTTGCGCCGACAATCTGGTAAAACGACGCGTACCTACCGTCCTCAAAACCGGAGCCCTCGATGCATCTCGATTTCACTGGCCGGCGCGTTGTCGTGACCGGCGGCACCCGCGGCATCGGCCGCGCCATTGCACTCGCTTTCGCCGCCGCCGGCGCGGACGTCTCGGTCTGCGCGCGCCGCTCCGACGGACTGGACGATGTTGCGCGGGCACTTGCGGCGCACGGCCACCGGGTCCACACCGCGCGCTGCGATCTGGCCGAGGCCGATCAGATCGACGCCTATATCGGCGCCGCGGCGGCTGAACTCGGCGGCATCGACGTGCTGGTCAACAACGCTTCGGGCTTCGGCTTGCCGGACGACGAAGCCGCATGGCAAGCGTCGACGCGCATCGACCTGATGGCGACGGTGCGCGCCGGCCATGCGGCCTTGCCGCACCTGCGGACTGCGTCCGCATCGCGCCGTTCACCGAGCATCATCAACATCGCGTCGATTTCCGGCTTTCGTCCGAACGCCCGCACGCCCGCCTATGCCGCAGTCAAGGCCGCGGTCATCCATTACACAGGGTCGCACGCCCTCGCGCTGGCGCCCGAGCGGATTCGCGTCAACGCGATCGCACCAGGCGCCATCGTGTTTCCAGGTGGTACTTGGGACGAACGTCGACGCACGGATCCCGCGCTCTATCAACGCATCGAAGCGGGCATCCCGTTCGGCGCGCTCGGCGCACCGGAGGACGTGGCCCACGCCGCGGTCTTCCTCGCGAGCGAGCAGGCGCGATGGATCACCGGACAGACGCTGACGGTCGATGGTGGCCAGGTGCTCGTCTGAACATTACATCGGCACGGCGAGCCTGACGCCCGTCCGGCGGGTCGGCGGGTGGACGCTCGCGCCGGCACGCCGGTCGGCGACACGGCAGCGCTGTTGCGCTGTTGCGCTGTTGCGCTGGTGCGCTGGTGCGCTGGTGCGCTGGTGCGCGAAAGCGCGCCGTGCCTGACTGACTGACTGCCTGACTACGCGGCGATGATGGCCTGCTCGCCACTGGGCGATGCGACAGGGCGATACCGCGATAGGCGAACGTATGCGCATGTCTGCGTCGTTCGCGCGCGCGAAGTTGCGCGAGGTCATGCGTGCTCGCGCGAGCACGGTCGAGTCGGGTCGAGCGCCGAGCCGCCCATGTCCAGTCCGGTCTTCGGTCAGTGTCTGGCCAAGCCGCTTCGCAATGCGCTGGGTGCCAATCCCAGACGCGCGTGAAAGAGCCGCGTCATGTGGGCATGCGACGAGAAACCGCTCGCCAGCGCGACCTCGCGCAGATCGTACGGGCTGTGCGCCAGAAGCGCGCGGGCCCGAGCCAGGCGACAGTCGATCAGATGGTCGTGCGGGCTCTTGCCGATGGCCGCCTTGAACGCCCTGATGAAAAATCCTTCCGATAGCTCGACCACGGCGGCGAGTTCCGTCACGCCAAGCGACCGATGCAGATTGGCATCGATGTAGTCGGCCAACTTTCGCAGCCGGGCAGCGGTCATCGACCTTGCGGATGGCCGTGACGCGCGCAAGCGGCTCGACGCCAGCTCGACCGATTCGCACAACGCGTATATGTGCGGTTCCAATTCCTCGTGACAGTGCGTGCCGCGCAGCAACGTCCTGCGGATCGCGTAGGCCGCGGCGATGGCTGCCGCGTCGACGCGTGTGTCGACCGGCCCCAGATCGAAAGTCGATCTCGCTAGACCCGGTACCACCACCAGGTATTCACCGCCATCGGTTGAGGTCGAGTACACATCGCAGCCCGGCGGCACGCAGGACAGCGTATTGGGCGGCCGCTGGAAAGGCAGAATGCGCGAACTCGCAAACGCATGCACGCCACACTGCCGCTCGAATGCAAAGCCGATCGCCGCATGCTCGGCAATGTAGGCAGTTTCGTACGACTGCTTCGGTAGCAACTCCACGCTGAATTGCGGTGCCGCGAACCGGCGCACCGGTTCGACCGCCGCAGCGTCCCAACGCTTTTCACATCCAGCCATCGCCCTCCCCGTCTGACTCAGCCGACCGCGGCCGTAGCACAGCGCCGGCACCGTCGATTCTAGATCAGTTTCATGCAAGCACACGCCGATTCCGCTCTCTACGATGCGGAGTCCTCCAGGAATCCGCATCGATGCCGAAACTGACAAGCCGGGCTCGACGCCGTCATCTTGCGACGTTCGAGCACGAACGAAACGGCGCGTGGAACGACGCGCGAAACCGCGCGCCGTTCCACACTCGAAGCCGCGATCGTCGCTGTCTCGGCACCCGGTCGCGCGGCCGCGCAGTGCGTCTGCGACGCCATGCGGACCCGCTTCTGCATGGCCGCCACCGATACCTGGAGTCCCTTGTCAAAAGCAATAGCAGGGTTGCCCACGAGCGGCCCTCGACTCCTATCCGATCGCCCATGCAAGACATCATCCGCGGCCTCTTGGAGGCCGCCCTTCTCGAATGTTGCCCACGCCGCCTGGTCGGCCGCTTCCGCGACGGCGCATGCATGCGCACCGCGCTCGGCCATGGCAGCGACGACCTTGCCGCCTACGTCCGGCGCGATCCCGCCGCCGGCGATCCGACACGTGTCGCGCAGGCCTGCACGTCGTTTCGCGCTGTCTTGCACTACCGGCTGGCGCGTGCCTGGCTGGATGGCTGCGACCCGGGCATCGATCGCCAGGAAGCGGAAACGCTTGCGGCCCTGCTGTCGTGCCGCGGGAAGTTGCTCTCCGGCGCAGAGATTCACCCTCACGCGCGCATCGGTCACCGCTTTGTGCTGGATCACGGCTGGGGCACCGTCATCGGGCAGACCGCTGAACTCGGCGACGATTGCTACCTGCTCGGTGGCGTCACGCTCGGCGCCGCCGGCATTGCCGACAATGCGCCTGGCCGACGTCACCCGCAGCTCGGCAACCGCGTTGAAGTCGGCGCCTACGCGCGTGTGTTCGGTGCGGTAACGATCGGCGACGACGTCTCGATCGGACCGCATTGCGTCGTGAATCAGGACCTCGCGCCGGGCTCCGTGGTCAGGGTCAAGACCACCCTGCAGGTCACGCGTCTGCGTGGTGCGCCGTCGCGCCGCGTCGCACCGCCGGGCCGCCTGCCCGCGCCTAATCCGGCTCCCTCTCCCACCGTCGATCGATAGGCCCTACGTGAAATTCCCTCGCACGACACTGAAACGCTGTCACCGAACGCCATGGCTTAGCGAGTGCGGCGCCCACATCGTCAGCATTGCCGGCGACTGGCTCGAACTCGACGCCACCGTCGCCTATCCCGAAGGCGGCGGCCAGGACGCCGACCATGGCGAGATCGTGACGCCGAACGGACAGATCCTGCGCTTCGTCGATGCACGGAAACTGTACGGCGAGCCGCTGCGCCTGCCCGACTTTCCGGACATCCAGGTCGGCGGCATCGTTCGGCACCAGATCGCGGAAGCGGATGTGCCATTGCTCGCGTCACTGACGTCGGGCCTGCAGGTCACCGTGCGCATCGATGCGCGCCGTCGCGCGCAGTTGTCATTGAGCCATACGGCGAGCCATCTGCTCTATCTCGGCGTTGCAGCCGTGCGACCGGAAGCGCTCGCGCGAGTGAGCGGTTGTCACATCCGCGTCGACGGGGCCCGCTTCGACTTCAACGTGTCGGAGCGGTTCTCGCCGCACGACGTGGCGTCGATCGGCGAGGTCGCCAATGGCTACGTGTCGCGCGATAGTGCAGTGACGGTCGAGTCCTTGCCCACCCATCCCGATGCGCGCTACTGGCACTGCGAGTCAGCCACCATTCCGTGCGGCGGCACGCACCTGCCGCGCACCGGCGCCATCGGGCCGATGCTGGTGCGCCGCAAGGCGATGGGGCGCGGCAAGGAACGCCTGTCGTGTGCGTTCCCGCACGCGCAGCTTGATTGGCAAGCCCTGTTCGAAACGTCGCACGCACTCCCGGAGGCCGGTTGATGCAATACCTTCGGTGCAAGCAGATCAAGCCGCGGACACAGACGCGTCGACGGTTCCCCAGCACCAGCGCGGCGGCGGCCTGCTCCGTTCAGCCGACCAGACAAACGAGCGCAGCGGGCATGGCGACGGACGCCGCGCCACCCAGCCCTTCGGTCGATGCGGCCGCCATCGCTCCAGCCGGTGACGCAGCCCCAACGGCCAACGCCGGCCGCGGCGCGGCCAGCCCGCCGGCGGGCGGCACCGCCGGCGGGGACGGTGGCAGTCGCGCACGTCTGCCGCCGTCGACCTTCCTGCTCGCGCTGTGTCAGGCGATCAACCTGACCGCGGCCGTCCTGTCGGTGGCGGTGGCACCGCAGGCCGGCATGCGGCTGGCGCCGGATCCGGCGCTGGCCACCGTGCCCTACGGAGCACAATTTGCCGCGGTCGCGCTGATGACGTATCCGGCGGCAGTGCTGATGCGGGTGCTGGGCCGCCGACGCGGTTTTGTGCTCGGCGCAGCCCTGCTGGCGGCGGCCGGGTTGGCCGGCTATGCCGCGACCACCCATGCTTCGTTCACCGGCTTGGTCGTCGCGCACTGTCTGCTGGGCGCTTATATCGCGTTCGCCAACTTCTACCGCTTCGCCGCGCTTGATGGCTTGCCATCGGCCTTGCGTCCCCGCGCGCTGTCCTTCGTCGTCGCGGGCGGCGTCGCGGCGGCGTTCACCGGACCCTTGCTGTCGATCGGCATCGGCGAAGTCAGCGGCTATGCGCCCGACGCGCTGTGTTATGCCGTGCTGGTGCCGTTGGCGCTGCTGACACTCGGGCTGCTCGCCCGCTGGCGCCCCGTGCCGAGCGCCGCGCCCGCATCACCGGCGGGCGCCCCGTCGGCAGACAACGCCGACATGCGTGGCAACGCCACGCTGATCGCCCTGGCGATCGGCGCGGCGGCAAGCGCTTACCTGCTGATGAATCTGCTGATGGTCCAGGCGACATTGGTGCTCGGCGCAGACTGCGGCGCGCCTCACGCCGCCGCGTTTGCGCTGCAGGGCCATGTTCTCGCGATGTTCGTGCCGTCGTTCTTCACCGGCCGCTTGATCGCGCGCTGTGGCTTGAGATCGGTCCTCTGCGCCGGATTCGCGCTGATAGGCGCCGCCGCGTGGCTGGGCAGTGGCAGCCTTGGCTTCGGCGCGATCGCCGCCGCACTGCTGCTGCTCGGGGTCGGCTGGAACCTGGGCTACGTCGGTGGTGGCGCACTGCTCGGCCGTTTCGCCGACACGCCGGCCTGGCATCGGCTGCAAGGCACCAATGAAGCGATCATCGCGGTTGCCGCCACCATTGGCGCGTTTGCGCCTGGCCTTCTGCAGAACACGCTCGGCTGGCAGCGCACCAACCTGGCCTGCCTGGCCGTCGCCGCGCTGACATGCGCGCTGGCCGCCTATGTCCTTCGTGCGCCGCGGTCGAACAGCGCCCGCGCAAGCTCGTAGCCGCGCTACAGATCGGCGCCTGACGCGCACGAGAACGACAAGGTTCTCGTTCGAGCGCACCGCGGCGGCGCGCGGCCGCCACCGAGCCGCACCGGCGTCAACGACGTCATTGACGTCGATTGCGTCGGTGGCGTCCGTGGTCGTCGGCGCGGCGGGCAATGTTGCTGCGTGGCAACGCCCGGCCGCCTCGATCGCATCCAGGTTTCATTCCTTCGACTGTCCATCCGTATCGCTTTGTCAACACACCGTATGAACTGCCAGGCGCCGACCACGGTCGACGCTACACCGCCGACACTGTTGCCAGAAACCACCGCGTCGACCACTGTGTCGACCACTGTGTCGACCACTGCGTCGAGCGTTCTCCGCGGCGGGCCCGCCTTGTGGCCTACCCCCTTATGCGAGGTGTCGCCCGGCCTGCTGGTCAAGTTCGAATGCAACAACCCCGGCGCAAGCCATAAATTTCGCCCCGCCCGCCACATTCTCGCCAGCGCGCTGGCGTCGGGCAGCGTCGTGCCAGGGCGCACCACGGTCATCGAAAAGACCGGCGGCAACTTCGGCCTTGGGCTGGCGTGCGCCTGCGCCGCAGCGGGTGTGGCATTGGAACTGGTGGTCGGCCTGCGCTACAGTCCACTCAAGCGTCGTGCCCTGACGCGCAGCGGCGCGATCCTGGTTGGCGACACACAACTGCGCGAGGGCGCTTCGCCGGCCGAAGTCGTCGCACAGCGCTTGCAGGCAGCGCAGTGCGAGGGCGCGCGGGACTACTTCTGGACCGATCAATTCTCGAACCCGCTCAACGTTGCGGCATATGAAACCAGCACCGCTCCCGAGATCGCGACGCAACTCGCGTCCTTCCCGGGCGTGCGCCGACTCGTGCTGGTCGCTTGCGCGGGCACCGGTGCCAGTCTCGCAGGCATCGTCCGCGGCCTGAACAGGCACTGCCTGATGGATGTGATCCTGATCGAACCGCGTGGCTGCGATGCCCGTGGCGGGATATTTGTCGATCACCCGTTCGAAGGCATGTCGGTCGGCGTGCCGCCGCCATTCCTCGACTGGAACGGCATCGACCGTGTCGCCAGCGTCGAAGTCGACGCAGCGCTCGCCGCCCAGCGGGATTTCGTGGCGCGGACGGGCTATCTGGTCGGCATGACGACAGCCGCCTGTCTGTCTGTCGCCGCGCCCCTCGCGCGCCAGCTGCCTGCCGACACACGGGCCCTGGTCATCGCCTACGACCACGGCATGTGGTATCTCGAATCGGACTGACACGGGGCGGCAGTCAAGCGGACACACTGGCAGACCCGCAAAACACCGAGCCGTGGCCGGCCCTCAGTTGCGTCTCGCAACCATCACTGCGCATGCCGCGATCAAGCCGGCCGCCGCGCGGTTGACGCGGCGCAGGTGACGGGGCTGCGTCACGTACTTCCTGGCGCGCAACGCGGCACCGAGATAAAGCGACTGCACCGACAGATCCAGCACGACGCCGAGCGCGACGATGAACAGCGCCTCCCCTGGCGACAGTGCGGTCAGGTCGAAAGCTTGCGGCAACACCGCGCCGAAGAACAGTACGGCCTTCGGATTGCCCAGTGTCAAGAGCAGTCCGGCAAGGAAGCCGCTGGGTCGCCGCCCGGCGCCGTCGTCCACGTCCGTGGGACGGGTCCACAGCTGCCACGCAACGAACAGCAGATAGAACACGCCGAGCCACTTCACGATCACGAACGCCTCGTGGAAGCGCATCGCCAGCGCCGCCATGCCGAAGATCGCAGCACTGAGCCAGACGGCATTGCCGCTGACCATGCCGGCCACGAACGGATAGGCCGCCGAGCGCCCGCGCGCCAGCACGTGCGCGACCATCGATCCCTGCGCCGCGCCCGGCAGCGCCGAGGCGATTAGAAACGGGACGACGAACAGCCCGAGATGGCTCCACATCATGAGGACGGTGCTCCAGAACGCGATGGAACCGGCAGTATGTCGCGTCTGGCGATCCGCGTCGATGCAATCGGCGGCAGTCGCGATCGCGCGTGGCGGCGGCGTGCGGCGGCGGCATCGGGCGACCGCATTGGGGTGGCTGCATCACTCGACTGCATGCGACAACTGCGCCCGGCAATGGCGTGCGGGAACCGCCGGTTCGGCCGGGACAACCGCTGCGGTGTGCGCCCCTTCTCCGCGCGAATGTCTTGGCACCGCATCGCGGCGCACGCGTGGTGCGCATGCCCCGCCACCGAGGTCCAGGCGGTGCTCGGACGGGGCCGGGCGGTGCTCGCGCGACCGCAGGCGCCGCGAGGAGACGCAGCATCGCCGCGCTTCGCGCTTCGCGCATCGGCGGCGCATGGGCAGCGCATCGGCAGCGCATGACCGTCGATGACGCCAAGCAAGCGATCCTCCTTTGACACCCTGCATCCGACTGTCGCGACTCGCCGTTTGATGGCTGAGCGCTCAGCCGGCAAGCCGGCGACGAAGGAATTCACACCCGCTCCGCCATGCCGTCACGATTCGACACGCATCGACCCTTATGGCGCGCCGGGCTCAGCGGCGCAATTCGCCCAGCCCCTTTCCCGTCCAGCGCTTGACCGCACGGCGGAAATTCGCCGCGTCGCTGAAGCCGAGCAGCGTGGCAATATCGTCGCTGCTCATCTTCGTGGTCCTCAGCCATTCCAGCGCAAGCGAGCGCCGTACGTCATCGACAATTGCGAGGAAAGACGTGCCCTCCGCCAGCAGGCGCCGTCGCAAGGTCCGCGCGGTCATGTGCATTGCATCGGCCACCGCGTCCATGCTCGGGAAAACCCCGGGTGTGCCCATCAGCATCTGATAGATTTCGCCCGCGATGCCGCTGGCCGTCTTCTCCTGTCCGATCAGGCGATCGCATGTCTCTTGCAGCAGCGACGCGCTGATCCGGTGCGCAAGTTGCGGCTTGCGTTCCAGAATCTCGCTGTCGTACACGAGTTCGCATTGCGCTTGGTCGAAGAAGCACGGACAGCCGAGGTAGTCCGGATACAGGTCCGCGTGAGGCGGCGCCGCGTAAGAGAAGCACGCCTTGAGCGGCGGGCACACGCCGCCCGCGACGTCCTGCAAGTGCGTCACGTGCTGCGTGTATTGCTGCTCGATGATGAATTCGCGCAGTTCCCGTGACGGACTGGTGACCAGCGCATCCGGGAAGGTCCACACCATCCGATCCGGATATTCGGTCCACTCGATCGCGACAGTCGGCGTCGCGAGCCGGTGATACTTGGCGCCGAGTCGGAAGTAGTCGCGCAGCGACAGACACGACATCAGCGCGTAGCCGTACATGCCGTAGGCGGCCAGATGCAGGCGCTGGCCGACCTTGAACGGCGTCGCAGGCTCGCACCCGAGCGATACCGCGTTGCGACAGACGGTTGCGTACTGCCCGATCGACGTGAGCGTCGACGCTTCCTGCAGCGCCTCGACGGTCACCCCCGAGCCGCGCAGGCTGTCCGCGGGCGCAATGCCCTGCTCGCCGAGCACTTCGACGAGCGCCGCAATCTTGTAGGGCGCATACATGCGCTCGTTCAGCGGTGGACGGTTGGCTGCCATGAAGCCGTTCTTATGTCCTCGCAGGACTTGTACGTGTCCGGAAATGACCTTCCGGCGCGGATGTTATCTCAATACCATCGTCGTCACAAGGCGCCGAAACCCGTCACGGCGCGCCACAGGGCGCCACAAAGCGCCAGAACGCGTCCCATGGCAGCCTCGCATGGCCGCGCAGGCGCCCGCGGGCCTTCGCGCGCCTGTGCCCGAATGCCGTCGGGCACGGCCCTGCATCGTCAGCCTGAGAGGCAGGCACTGCAACGCTGCACGGCCGCGCGCGTGGTCCGCCCGGTGCGGACCCCGCGACGAGGCAACGGTACCGCGGCAAGGGCGCATCGAACAGCGCGGCGGTGCACACACGAAGCCACGCGCGGCGCAACAAGAAGCGGGCCGGCCAGCCGACACGGCCGCCAGCGCCCGCCGCAAACCACTACAGGAGAGACCATGAACACACCGGGCCACAAGGTCATCATTTCGTGCGCGATCACCGGCGCGACGCACGTGCCGACCATGTCGGAACACCTGCCGCTCACACCCGCGCAGATTCGCGACCAGGCGATCGACGCGGCGCACGCCGGTGCCGCGATCATCCATCTCCACGCGCGCGAGCCAGCGGACGGACGGCCCACGCCGTCTCCCGAGGTGTTCGCTCAATTCGTGCCCGCGATCGCGGAGGCGACCGACGCCGTGATCAACATCACGACGGGAGGCAGCACACGCATGACGCTCGAAGACCGCCTTGCCTATCCACTGCAGGCCGCCCCGGAACTCTGTTCGCTCAACATGGGCTCGATGAATTTCTCGATTCATCCGGTCGCGTCGCGCATCTCGTCGTGGCGCTATCCATGGGAGAAAGACTATGTCGAGGGCATGGAAGACATGATCTTCCGCAACACCTTCAAGGACATCAAGCGCATCCTGCAGGACCTGGGTGGCAAGGGTACCCGCTTCGAATTCGAGTGTTACGACCTGGGCCATCTGTACAACCTCGCCCACTTTGTCGACCAGGGGCTGATCAAGCCGCCCTTTTTCATCCAGTCGGTATTCGGCATTCTCGGCGGCATGGGCGCGGATCCGGAGAACATGATCACGATGCGCACCACGGCCGACCGCCTGTTCGGGCGCGACAATTACCAGTTCTCCGTGCTTGGCGCGGGTCGGCATCAGATGCGGCTGGTCACGATGAGCGCCATCCTCGGTGGCAACGTGCGCGTCGGTCTGGAGGACAGCGTCTACATCGCCAAGGGAGTCAAGGCCGAGTCCAATGCGCAACAGGTCGCAAAGGTTCGCCGCATCCTGGCAGACCTGTCCTTCGAGATCGCGACGCCCGCCGAGGCGCGCGCCATGTTGGCGTTGAAGGGCAGAGACAGCGTCACGCTCTGAGCGTGCGGCCAGTCCAGATCAAAAGAACGAAGACCCAACGGAGACATCATGAGCACCACTGCGTCCACCCCAGACGCATTGCATCGCGCGGCCACGCGCAAGGCAATGCACCGGCTGATCCCGCTCCTGTGCGCGATCTACTTCATGTCCTTTCTGGATCGCACCAATGTGGCCCTGGCCAAGGTGCAACTCGCCGCCGACGTCGGCATCAGCGCCGCCGCCTACGGGCTGGGCTCGGGGATCTTCTTCATCGGCTACGCGCTCCTCGAAGTGCCAAGCAATCTGGTCGCCTACCGCGTCGGCATGCGGCGGTGGATTGCGCGCATTGCCGTCAGTTGGGGGCTGCTGTCCACCGCGATGATGTTCGTTCAGGGTGAATGGTCGTTCTATGCGTTGCGGGTGCTGCTCAGTATCGCGGAGGCCGGGCTGTTCCCGGCGCTGATGTATATGGTCACGCTGTGGTTTGCGCCGCAGGACCGCCCGGTGGCGGTCGGCTGGATCTACACGGCGCCCGCGCTCGCATTGATGCTCGGCAATCCGATCGGCGGCGCGCTCATGCAACTGGGCGGTATCGGCGGTCTGCACGGCTGGCAGTGGATGTTCATGCTCGAAGGCGTGCCCAGCGTTCTGGCCGGCATCGTCCTTTATTTCACGCTGCCCGAACGCCCGCGGGACGCCGGCTGGCTGTCGCGCGACGAGGCGCAGGCGCTCGAAACGCGCGCCGTGAGCGACGCCCGGGGACACCCGGAACTGAGTTCGGCCGACTGGTTGGCGGCGCTGAAGCGCCCTACGACCACGCTCATCGGACTGATCTATTTTTTGAACCAGGTCGCGTTCGTTGGGCTATATTTCTTCACGCCGGCGATGATTCACCAGATGCGCATCGAGCAACCTTTCCTGGTTGGCGTGTTGTCGGCCAGCGTGGGCTTCGGCTTCCTGGCGGGCGTGCTGATTTTGCCGAGGATTCATCGGCGCTATGACAACGATTGCGTCTACCTGGGCGTGCTGACGATCGGACTGGTCGCGGGCGCGGCGGCCTTCATCGCCGCCGCGAGCCCCGCGGCCCGCATGGCCTTGCTCGCGGTGACCGCATTCTTCGCCGGCGGCGTGCTGCCTTCGTACTGGGCGATCGCCATGAAGCGGCTGCAGGGCATCCAGGCAGCGGCAGGACTGGCCTTCATCAACACGCTGGGGCTGATTGGCGGCTTCGTCGGTCCCTACCTGTTCGGCATCACGGAGACCGTCACGGGCCGCAGCGACTCGGGCTTCTTCGTGATCCTCGCCGCGTCCTTGTTGGGACTGGCGCTGGTGCCGGTGTTCGCGCGCGCGATCCGCCGCGAAGCCGCGTTGCCCGAGCCCGTCGCGCGGGACGCGGCGGCCGGCATCCACTCTCGATAGGCGTCACAGGGAGATATATGAGACTCGACCGGAAAGTTGCAATCGTTACCGGCGCCGGGCAAGGCATCGGGGCGGCAACCGCGCTGAAGTTCGCCCGCGAGGGCGCGACCGTCGTCGCTTGCGACACCAATCAAGCGGCGTTGGAAGTGGTCGTCGCCCAATGCCGCGAAGCCGGCAGACCGGCGACCGCCGTCCGCCTGGACATGACCGACCGTGACCGCGTCGACGAGATGGCGGCCATGGTCCGCGAGCGCCACGGCCGGATCGACGTACTGGTGAACAACGCCGGCATCACGCGCGACGCGCGCCTGCAGCGCATGACGCTCGAACAGTTCGATGCCGTGATCGACGTGAATCTGCGCGCCGTGTTCCATGCGACGCAGGCGGTGGTCGACGGCATGATCGCACAGGGCGCGGGTGTGATCCTCAATGCCAGTTCGGTGGTTGGCATCTATGGCAATTACGGTCAAACCAACTACGCTGCGTCGAAATTCGGCGTGATCGGCTTCACCAAGACATGGAGCCGCGAACTCGGGCCAAAGGGAATCCGCGTGAATGCCGTCGCACCGGGTTTCGTCGAAACGCCGATTCTCGCCACCGTACCGGCCGACGTGCTTGACGGACTGCGTCGGCAGGTGCCGCTGGGGCGCCTGGGCAAGGCCGAGGAAATCGCCAGCGTCTACGCCTTTCTGGCCAGCGACGAAGCCAGCTACATCAACGGCGCCGTGATCGAGGTTTCGGGCGGCATGACGCTCTGACGCCCTGCCGGACATTGAATCCCATGAACACCTACGAACTGCTCAAACCTGAACCCGGCCTGCGGGTGCTGATCACCGGCGCCGCGTCCGGCATCGGTGCCGCGTTGGCGCAGGCATTCCTGCAGACCCAGGCCGACGTCTGCATCTGCGACGTGGACCCGGCGGCCGTCGCGCGCTTCGTCGACACCCATCCGGCGCTGCATGGCGCGGTCGGCGATGTCAGCGATGTCGAGCAGGTGGACGCCGTCATCGATCACGCGCGGCAGGCGCTCGGCGGACTGGATCTGCTCGTCAACAACGCCGGCATTGCCGGGCCGACCGGCCCCGTCGAAGCGCTGGACCCGGCGGCGTGGGACCGTACCGTGGCCACCAACCTGAACAGCCAGTTCTACTTCCTGCGGCGAGCCGTGCCGCTGATCAAGGCCACTTCGACGCGCGGCAGCATCATCACGATGTCGTCGGTGGCCGGCCGGCTGGGGTACCCGTATCGCACGCCGTACGCGGCCACGAAGTGGGCGCTTGTCGGGTTGATGCGCTCGCTTGCCATCGAACTGGGACCGAGCAACGTGCGTGTCAACGCCATCCTGCCCGGCGTTGTCGAAGGCGAACGCATGGACCGCGTGATTGCAGCGCGGGCCGACAGCCTCGGCGTGCCGTTCGACACCATGCGCAACGACTATCTGAACAAGATCTCCTTGCGCCGTATGGTGACGGTGACCGACATCGCTGCCATGGCGCTCTTCCTCGCGTCGCCGGCTGCAGTCAACCTTACCGGGCAAGCGATCAGCGTCGACGGCAATCTCGAATATCTCTGAGCGGGTGCCGATGGTCGCAGCAGCACGGTCCATCGGGCCATGCCCCGGCGGCTTCGTGCGGTGCCGGAATGGCGGTATGTCGGCATGTCGGCATTACCGTCGGGCCGGGCAGTCCGCGACGCCCGGCGCGCTCGCCAGCGCACTCCGACAGCGAAGCAGCGCGGCCTGGACGCGCCTCTCGCAATCGAGCAAGGGCGGCTAGGCGCGCCGCGACCTTGATAGGCGACCATCACGTCAGTCGCATACTCCAGATCCCGCAACATGCCCGTTCATGCCGACGCTGCGCAGGCCTACATCAAACGCTTCGAGGCGGTACTGTCGTTCATCGAGGCAAACCTTGACGGCGACCTTTCGCTGGAAACGTTGAGCCGCGTCGCGAACTTCTCGAAGTTCCATTTCCATCGACAGTTCGTCGCGCATGTGGGCATGCCGGTCGCACGCTATGTGCAATTGCTTCGTTTGCGACACGCCGCTCACCGCCTCGCCTCGAATGCGTCGTGCACCGTGCTCGATGCTGCCTTCGAGGCGCGCTTCGACAGTCCGGAGTCCTTCAGTCGGGCGTTCAAGCGCGCATTCGGAACGACGCCCAGTTCGTTCCGACATCGGCCGAGCTGGCAGATCTGGAGCGCGACGTTCGTCGTCCCTTACCTTGCCAGGAAGCTAACCATGAATGTACAAATCGTCGACTTCCCCGAAACGCGCGTTGCTGCACTCGAACACTGCGGCGCACCCGGTCGTGTCAACGAAAGCATCGAGAAGTTCGTCGCGTGGCGCAAGCACAGCGGACAATCCCCCGTGGCGACCAGCCGCTCCTTCGGTATTCCGCGGACGAATCCGGATACCACACCGGAAGCCGCCTTTCGCTTCGACATCTGCGGTGAGCTCCGGGAGGCGCTTGCGCCGAATGGCTACGGTGTTCGCGAACTCGTGATTCCAGCGGGACGGTGCGCGGTGCTTCGCCATCAAGGGTCGCCCGACTACATCGGTGAGACGATTTATCCGATCTATCGTGACTGGCTGCCGGGAAGTGGCGAAGAGCTGCGCGATCATCCGCTTTTCTTCCATTACCTGAGCGTCTTTCCGGCGACGCCGCAGGCGGCGTGGCAAACGGACATCTACATTCCGCTGCGCGACGCATAGGAAAGCGAGTTCCGCGTGCCCTCGCCCATCGCGCGTCAGGCAGGTCGATTAAACTACCTGACACGCCTGTCCACACGCCCGTTTGCAGGCTCGCGCCAAGGAACCGGATATCCCATGGGTCTGAAAAACCAGCCGGCGTACATCATCAGAATGCGCGCCAAGCCAGGCAGCGGCGACAAGCTGTTTGCGCTTGCCACCGCCGGCATGGAGAAGTCCGGCGCGTCGAGCCGCTTCATCATCTTGCGTGAGGACGACGACCGCGATGTGCTTTGGAACGTGGAGGTGTTTTCGTCCGATGCAGAGAAGAAGCGTTACGAGGCGAGCCCGCTCGCCGATCTGCTGCGCGACGAGATCCTCGAACTCCTGGCAGAACCGCCCATGCGAATCGCGGCGCATCCTTACTCGGCCGCGCCTTGAGACGATGCAGCGGGCGGCGTTCTTGCCGCTCGACTGACCGTGGCCGCCTCGTGCGGGACGCGTGCCAGCCAGGCGCGGTTTCTCCGGATCAGCGACGGATGGTCGCGCGACAGCGCGCTCGCCACGCTGAGGCGCGGAAGGCCGCCGTCACGGCGCGCACCGTTCCTTCGTTTCGACCGCTCGGACCAGCCAAGCAGTTGCAGCGAAGCGCGCCACGTACTCGGCTGACGCGCTGACCGCCTCAACGGGTGCGAACCACGAACTCGTTGCCGCGACCGTCACTTATCGGGATAGGTTGCGAAACATAACCGTTCTGCGGGTTGCGAACGTAATCGAGAAACTCGTTTTCCTGATCAATCGCGTTTTCCGCAAGAATGGGCGTGCCAACCTTCAGACCGGGTTCCAACAGCTTGAGAACCGGCAAATAGAGGCTGAATGCGCCGTCGAGCAGAACCATGTCGACTTCACCGACATCAGTCAGCGTCTCGCGCGCGTCGCCTACCCGAATCTCGACCAGCTCGGCCAGCCCGGCCGCTTCCAGATTGGCTTGCGCGCGCGCCGCCTTGCTCGGTTCCAATTCGGTGCCGATCAGTCGGCCGCCTCCCATGTCACGCAGCGCAGCCGCCAGATGGATCGTCGAGATGCCCATCGACGTGCCGAATTCGACGATGCATTTCGCATTTCGGCTACGCGCGCACTGGTAGAGAAAGCGCCCGTAGGCCGCCGTCACGTTCAGGTAGTTGTCCACGTAGCCGTGGTAAAACCCGCGCACATCGCGGCGCTCCTCGGCAAAGTGGTGCGCGACGGCCTCGGCCTGCTGCGCGTCCGAAAGGTCGATGTCCCTGAACTCCGCCATCAGCGCGTGGTCCGCCTGCGCGGCTTGCGCAAAGAGGCGCTGCAAGGTCTGCGCAACTCGGCCTGTGCTCAACGAATCCATGTCTCTCATTCTCCAGAAGAGCGGCCACGGTTCCGTCTGTGGACCGCGATAGGAGCATGGTAGGCGGGAGCGCGCCTGGCCACATTGGGCGGATTCGCCAAACCATGTTGAGAGTCTGCCAGCGCCGGCGCGGTAACGCGCTGGCGAGCCCGCCCGAGGCCCACGGGCGTCGCGCGCGGGTGCGGCTGCTGCACTCGATGCCGGGGTTTGAGCGCTGTCGGTCTGCACTATCGCCGTCGGGCAGACGGCGCCAGCTAGAGCCACAAGGCTCACCAGGACGGACCGCCGATACGGTTTCCGCATCAATCGTATGTTTCAAACGATGCCGCAACGGTATCGGAGTGGGCTCGACGACGATGCATGGATTATGCTTTGGCTAGTTCCCCAAACCATGAGGATGCAGGTCGTGCCAGACTCTCAGGAACCGACAGAGGCGCCGCTCGTCGCGATCCTTCATATCAGTCGTGCTTGCAAGCCTTTCCGCCGTCGCGACATCGAGACGCTGATGGCGACGATGACACGGCGCAACCATGCCGATGCGCTGACCGGCTTTCTCGTCCAGGCCGGAGATAACTTCCTCCAATACATCGAGGGTAGCCGCACGAAAGTGGCCGCCTGCTACCGGCGTATCGAAACCGACAGGCGCCACACCGACCTGACGCTCATTGCGTACGCGGAACTCGCCGGACGACGCTTCGGAAGCTGGGACATGGGCTACTTCATGGGCGACGCCGACGGCACCGAACGGCTCGAACCCGTCATGATGGGTTGGCGCGGCGCGCAGAGCGAACTCATCGAAGAGGCGGTGCGTATCAACGCCGCCGCCTATCGCCCGGACGCTGCCGACAGAATGGGATTCGAGATCGCCCCGTGCCCGGTCCTGCTGCGAAGACTGTTTGGCTGAAGCCGCAGCGCCGCATTGCCACCCGTGGATCGGATCGACATGCCGCGCGTGACGAAGAACGCGGTGGTGCGCGCCGCGGCGCTGTGCGACGCCTTGCGCTCAATATGCGACAGTGAACCGTTCCCGATGGTGGCTAGGACGCTCGACCTCGTCCAGCATCGCAACCGCATAGTCCTGCACCGAGATGCGGCTCTCGCCGTTGACATCGGTAAGGAGCGTGTCCTTGCCAATCCGATACCGTCCCGAGCGCTCGCCCGGCACGAGCAGTGCAGCGGGGCTCAGGAACGCCCAGTCGAGCGCCGTCTCGCCGCGCAGGCGGTCGAGGAAGGCCGCGGTCCGATGCGCGCTGGCGCGCCATTCGCTCGGGAAGTCCGGCGCGTCGATGACCAGCGCTCCCGAGGCCGTGTACAGACTGCCGGCGCCGCCGACGACCAGCAGGCGTGACACCTTGGCGCGCTTCGCCGCGTCAATGATCGACCGGGTTCGCGCGCCATCTTCGTCCTGCGCCGGATTGAAGGCGCTTATCGCCACCTGGTGGCCCGCCATGGCTGCCGATAATGCGGCAGTATCAACGATGTCCATCGCAAGGTGCATGAGCCGCGCGTCGGCGCGCGCCTCCGGTGGTCGTCGCGCGATGGCGGTAACGTCGTGGCCGCGGTCCAGCGCCTCCGAAAGCACGGCAGATCCGACATAGCCGCTCGCGCCGATCAGTACGATCTTCATCTGTGTCCTCTGGTTCATCCTGCTATCAATACGTCTGCGGCGTGCCTGCCGCGTCGAGACGCGCCCCCTCGGCCTCGATCTCATCGATCGCGTCGAGAAAGGCGTCGCAGGCGCCGTAGAAAGGTTCGTGCGCGAGTCGCGCGAAGCGACCGGCCCGTTCCACCACGAAACCCGGAAACCCGCGCAAGCCGAACGCTTGCATCCACTCACGCGTTGCCGCGATATGTGCGGCGACCGGAGCGCTGCCGAAGGCGTGCAGGAACGCTGCCGGCGCCAGGCCGAGCTGCTCCGCGAGGTCGAGCAATACCGTCGTCTCTACAACCCGACGGCCGTCGACGTAATGTGCGGCCTGAACCGCGCGCAACATCGCTTGTTCGGCACCGCTTTTCACGATGCCGGCGGCAAGCACCGCAGCCAACGGCGGTGGCGACCAGACGACGGTGGTCGGGTCGTCCAGCAGGCCATTGAGATAGGCGGCACCGAACGGCACGCCAGCGATTGCCGCAATGCGCTCGTCGCTGCGGCGGATAACGTTGCGCTGTTGCGGCGTGAAGCGGGTCTCGAATTCCCACAAACCGCCCCCATGAAGCGTGACCGCGATGTTTCGGTCGCGCGCCGCCTCGACCAACGGCGCGGCCGCGTAGCACCAGCCGCAGAGCGGATCGTGGACGTAATGCAATACGGTGGTCGTCATGGTCGGTTGCGCAAAGGACATCGTTTGCATCGGGGCTGGGGACGCGACTGGAAGTTGTATTATCGTCGCTTACGCTTCGGACGATTAGCAGCCGGTTTCTTCATGGACTTTTAAGACAGGGTAAAGAATGCGCGATCTGAAGCCTTACGCAGTCTTTGCCGAAGTCGTGCAAGTCGGCTCGATGAGCGCCGCTGCGCGACGCCTTGGCATGACACCCTCCGCCGTCAGCCAGATCATTGGCGCAATGGAACGCCAAGCCGGCGTCAGTCTCCTGCGCCGCTCGACGCGGAAGCTGTCATTGACCGAGGCGGGTGAACGCTGCTATCCGCATTGCCTGCGCCTGTGCTCGGCGGGCGAAGCGGCGGCGGCATCGCTGGCGCAGTCGCGCGACGCGCCGGAGGGCGAGCTGCGCATCTCGGCGCCGCTCGGCTTCGGGGCCCACGTGGCGCCCGCGCTGGCGCCGGTGCTGGAGGAGTGGGCGCAACTACGGCTGTCATTGATCGTCGACGATGCACTCATCGACCTCATCGATGCGCGTATCGATATTGCGCTGCGGGTCGGTTCACTTGCCGACTCCAGCTGGGTCGCGCGCCCGCTGTGCGAACTCGAACCCGTGCTCTGTGCATCCCCGGCCTATCTTGGGAAACACGGCACGCCCGAGACATACGCCGATCTGTATCGTCATCACTGGCTCGCCGCCCGGCGAGCCGACGCCGAGCCAGACGCGACGCTCGCATTGCATCTGGTCGGCGCCAGCGGCAAACCTGCGGCTGGGCAAGCCGCGAGAATACCGGTGCGCACCGCGACGACAAACCAGATCGCATTGCAGCAGATGTGCGAACAGGGTATGGGAATCGCCATCCTGTTCTACTCCGACGCGCGTCCCGCGCTGGAACGCGGTGCGCTGGTGCGGATCTTGCCGCAGATCAAACTGCAGCCCGAAGCGCTGAGCATGCTGACTGCGGATCGCGACGGACTCCCTGCCAAGGTCCGTGTCGCGCTTGCAGCGCTTTCCCGTTATTTCTCTGCGTTGCCCGACGTGCCGCCGGCTTGATCGCACGGGACGCATGCACCGACTGCGGCGGCATGCCATGGTGCGGGCTGGTCCCGGCTGCTCGCCAGCTATCGCCGACGCGCCGAGGCGGGTCCCGCGCACCACTCCACGCCAAGCCGCCCTAAGCAACCGCATGCCCCCCGCGCCGTGGCGCGCTAGTAGTGGCCTCGCGCGGCAGCGGCGGCTCACTCGCTGTCGGAGAGGTCGAGCTCCTGCAGGTCCGCGATCAAGCCGCGATGCACCGGCGTCCAACCGAGCCGCTCGCGCGTCAGTGCGCTCGATGCCGGCATATCGAGCGCAAGAAACGGCGCGAGCCAGCCGAACTCGGCCTGTGCCGCTTCCAGCGTCAGCGACGCGACCGGCAAGCCAAGCCTGCGGCCGATCGTTTCAGCGATCTCGCGCGACGGTATGCCCGTTTCGGCGGCGGCGTGATAGCGCGCGCCGCGCTCCGCCCGCTCGATCGCCAACCTGTACAGTCGTGCGGCGTCGAGCACATGGGCGGCCGGCCATCGATTCGTCCCGCTGCCGATATAGCCAACCTTGCCCTTCTCTCGCGCAGAGGCAATATAGGGCGTGACCAGGCCCTGGCGGGTCGTGTCGTGAATCTGCGCCAGGCGCATCACCGAGACGTTGACCCCTGCGTCGAGCAGCGCGACGCCCGCCTGTTCCGATGCCACGCGCGGATTCGGGTGGGCGAAGTTGCACACGTCCTCTGTCGCCACGGCGCCCGGGTGAGGCGTACCCATGCCCGTTCCCGACGTGATCAGCAACGGTCGATCCGAACCGCGCAGGACCTCGCCCAACGCCGCGATCACGCGCCGGTCCTTCTCGCAATTGGCAACGAAATTCGAGAAGTCGTGATCGAAGGCCGTGTGAATCACCGCGTCCGCCTGTTCGGCGCCTGCCTGCAGGCTCGTCGGCGCTTCCAACGTGCCTCGATGCACAGCCGCGCCGGCGGCCTCGAGCTTGCGCGCGCCCGCATCCGACCTGGTCAGCCCGAGCACCTCGTGGCCTGCGCCCAATAGTTCGGCCAGCACGCGCGAGCCAATGAAGCCCGTCGCTCCCGTCAAAAATATACGCATCAGATGCCTCCCGGATGGTCAGGAACGCAAGTGTTGCGCGATCCTCTATCCTATAAAATATGTGATGTTATGCCGGTATAGAAACTACCAGGATCACCATGCCCAACGACTCCGAAAAGGCCCTCGGCAGCTTCCTGCGCGACCGTCGCGGTCGCCTCGATGCCGCGGCGCTCGGCTTTGACGTCGGCCGGCGGCGCACGCCCGGTTTGCGCCGCGAGGAAGTTGCGCAGCGTGCCAACATCAGCCCTACGTGGTACACCTGGCTCGAACAGGGTCGGGGCGGCGCACCGTCGAAGACCGTGCTTGACCGCATCGCCGCCGGACTGATGCTGACCGAGCCGGAACGCGAGCACCTGTTCCTGCTGGCCTTCGGGCATCCGCCCGAGCCCCGCTACAAGGGTTCGGACGAAATCACGCCGCGCCTGCAACGCGTACTCGATGGCATGCCGACGCACCCGGCAATCGTCCGAACCGCCACGTGGGACGTGGTGGCCTGGAACAAGGCGGCCGCCACCGTCATGACCGATTACGGCACGCTGCCGCGCCAGCAGCGCAACATCCTTCGCATCATGTTTTGCGACGCGCGCGTGCGAGCCGTGCAGGACGATTGGCAAAGCGTCGCGCGATTCGTCGTTGCAGCATTTCGCGCGGACGTGGCGCGCGTCGGCGCTTCCGCCGAAACCGCTCGGCTAGTCGAACAGCTCTCGCTTGCGAGCGCGGAGTTCGCCGAACTCTGGCGCAGCAACGACATTGCCAGTCACCATGAAGGGCTGAAACGGCTCAGGCATCCGGAACTCGGACTGATCGAACTCGGCTATTCGACCTTTTCCGTCGATGGACGCCCCGACCTGAGCATGATGGTCTACACTCCAGCGAACGACGAAATCGATCAACGCATCGCGTCGTTGGTAACCGCCCGTGAACGATCGAAAGAGAATCGAGAAGTGGCCGCCAAGCCGCGCATGGTGTCGAGCAAGGCGGTATAGGATCCCTCGTCTCCGTCCGCCTGGCACACTGCGGCGATCTGCCGTGCCAGCAGCGCGTGAGCGGCGCTGCTGTCGATCACTGCCCACTCGTGCGCCAGTTCACGCGTCAAGCGAACCGTCTCGTCCAGTCCATAGGCCAGTTGCGCCGGCGATCCCGAAGTCGCCAGCAATGTGCGGCCATCCTTGAGCGCTATTTCCAGACGACAGTGGAAGGGCTCGAGCTGCGAGTCAGCGTCGATGGTGATCTGGCGGCTGCGTTCGTGCACATGGCTCGGAACGCTGCCCGGTGCGAAATCCGTGAGCGCGATCGTGTCATTCTCCAGCACAGTCTGTAGCATGAAAGGCGCGCTCATGATCGCGCTGCCGACGGTGTCGAAAGGACCATGACGTGCGACGCCGGGATACGCCGCGTACGCCGGGTGCAGGGTCACCTTGATACGCGCGACGCTCTCCGCCGAGAAAGCCTCGGCGCGCTTGCAGTCGAGCAAGGTCTTGACCGGCAGCTGATTGATCGTGCAACCGGGAAATGGCTTGAACGTCACATCCAGGATCTCGTGTGGCGCAGCGTCTTGCCGGTCCCACACCGGCACTTGTCCGGCAAATGCGCGATAGAAACCGTTCTCTCCTTCGAGCGCGCGTGCGGCGCCCGCCATGCCGTGGGCCGCGAGCTGCGCGGCGATGACACCCGCACGGCTGGTCATGCCGACCTGCAGCAACCACTCGGGCGTGCCCTCGGCCCAGCACTGCATGGTGCCGCCGCTGAACTGGGTGGCGATGGACAAGGCCGCCGCGGTGGCGTGCGGGCCGAGCCGCAAGACGCGCGCGGCCCCAGCCGCCGCCGCGAACACACCGTACAGCGAGGTGCCGCGCAGGCCCCGCGCGCCGCTGTCAGCGGCCGCGCCGCGCGCCACCCACGGCGCGACCTCGTACGCGCTGACCAGTGCCGCGCACACGTCGCTGCTACTCGCGCCGACTGCCTCGGCCAACGACAGCACCGCGGGAATCGCGACGCAGCCGATATGTCCATTCATCGCTGCGTGCGTGTCGTTTTGACCGCGTGCGGTGATCAGCGCCGCGTTGCGGCATGCGGCGTCGCCCGGCGTCAGCGTGGCGCCCGTACGCCAGCAGGTCGCCGCGCCGGGCGCGGCGTGCGAGGCCTCGATCGCATGCCGGCTCGAGTCGGGCGCGGGCGCCGCGAGCGCGACGCTCAGATTGAAGAGAAGGCACGCCTGCAAACGGTCCAGCACGCTTGCAGGCAGCAGGTGCCGCTCGCGGCTGGCCACGAAGAGCCCGAGGCGCTGCACATAGGATTCACTCATCGACATTCTCCAGGCACCTGACATACGTAGTTGCGCCTATTCAGGAAAAACGGTTTCTTCAATACTGTTCGGCCGAACCAATCGACGATGCAACGAAACCATGAGCCGTCTGAACCTGACCAATCTCGAAACGGTGTGCTGCATCGCGCGCGTGGGCACCTTCTCCGCCGCGGCCGAACGCCTCAACGCCTCGCAGTCCACGGTCACCTCGCGGGTACGGGAACTGGAACAGTCGCTTGGCATGCAGCTGTTCCGCCGCCGCGGTCGCAACATGGAGCTGACCGACCAGGGCCGCCAGTTCATCGAACGCGTCGAGCCGCTGCTCGTCCAGCTGGACGACGCCGTGGCGACGCACGCCGACAGCACCTGCGCACGGGGCACATTGCGACTCGGCATCGGCGTCACCACGATGACCTGGTTCGCCGATGTGCTGGTGCAGTTGCGCCGCGACATGCCGCTCGTGCAATACGAGATCGACAACGATCTGAGCATGAACATGCTGCACAAGCTCGAGAGCGGCAAACTCGACCTGGCCATCGTGGCGGGGCAGGTCTCGCACCCGATGCTCGCCACGGTAACCTTGGCACCCGAGGAACTGCGCTGGATTATCGGTGCGCGCGCGGCGGGTGCGGCGCACGACGTAGCGCCCGATCCCGCTAGTCTCGTGCAGCAAGCCCCGCTCTGGTTCGTCTCCCGTCCCTCCGAATTCTTCCCGCGGGCGATGGAAACGCTCAAACGCCACGGCACGACGCTGCGCGACGTCAACACCTGCAGCAATATGGCGGGCATGCTGCAGATGATCGAAGCCACGGGCGGCGTCGGCCTGGTCGCCACCGCGCTCGCCCGGCCATTGCTCGATGCGGGGCGCGTTGTCGACCTGTCCGCCGCGATGCCCGCGGAGCAATACGACCTGACCCTCGTCTATCGCACCGATGAGCGCCAGTCGATGCTGCGCCGAGTCGTCGACCGGATCGCCGAGTACGATCGTCATGCGCGCCAATCCTGAGCGACCGCCGCCTCGGCTCAGGCCTCGCGCCCGCGACATCGCGCTCAGGCGTCGGCGATGCCATTGCGCAGCACGCCGATTCCGCTGATCTCGACTTCGACCACATCTCCAGGGCTGAGCCAACGTGGCGGCACCCGCCGTGCGCCGATACCAGCCGGCGTGCCGGTGGCAATCACATCGCCACACGCCAACGGCGTAAACGTCGACGCGTACGCAACGAGTTCGGCCACCGAGTAAATCAGGTCGCTAAGCGGCGCGGTCTGCATGATCTCGCCATTCAAGCGGGTCTCCAGCATGCATCGTGATGGATCCGGCAGCGCATCGGGCGTCACCAGCCACGGACCCAACGAGCCACTGCGCCAAAAGTTCTTGCCTGCGGTGATCGACGCTTTTTGATAGTCACGCACGCTGCCGTCGTTGAAACACGTATAAGCCGCAACGCAGGCCGGTGCGTCGGCTGCGTCGATGCAATGCGCTGGCTTGCCAATGATCACCGCGAGTTCGCCTTCGAAATCCAGCTGCGTCGACACACGCGGGCGGATCAACGGCGCACCCGGTAGCGCGAGCGAATCGACGAAGCGGCTGAAGAAAATCGGCGCTGTCGGCCCGTCCGGCTCGCTCAGGCCGATCTCGCGCGCGTGCGCATGGAAATTCCCGCCGACGGCAAGCAGTTTGCCAGGCAGCACCGGCAAGGCCAGCGCGATCTGCCGCGAGTCGAGTGACGGCCGCGCGCGTGCGGCAAGTTTCGCCATCTCGTCGAGCGCGCCGGCCTGCAGCACCGCTTCGACGGTTGGGAATCGGCCCATGCTCAGGCCCCTGCCGTCGACCAGGTCGAATCGATCGTGCCGTTCGTCGGCCAGGACGCCCCACGCGCGACGGCCATCGAGATCGAAGGAAAGCAGCTTCATGTCGTTCTTCCTAGAATCGATGCCGCATACCGATGCTCACCCCAGCTTCGGTCCGGCCCGAGGCCGGCGAGCCAAGCGTGATCTGCGCGATCGCATCGCGCGCCGAGCCCATAATGTAGGCGGCCGCGACATAGACGTCGGTTCGCTTCGACAGGAAGTAATCGTTGCCGATACCGAACTGCCACCAGTGTGGCGAGGCGCGCTGCCCACCGCTTTGTAACCGGCCCGACGAATAGGTCACCATCACGCCGGTATGATTCAGCGGCGTTGCGCGAAAGGTGAGATTGGCCTCGGCGACGTCCAGCGACAGGCTGCCTGTGCCATTCAGGCCCGACGTATGCGCCCCGGTCACGACATTTTGGCTGAGCAGGGTGCGCGACAAGGTGGTTCCCACGCTCCAGCGTTCGATGGTCTGAACGATGGCCGCCATGCCGGTCCGCTGGGTTCCGACTGCCAGCATCGCGGACGACGCCGGCGTGCCGGCCAGTGTCGCGTCGACTTGTCTGATCCAGAGCGGCAACGCCGACTGATAGTCGCCCGTCGTGGCGCCGTTTGCGTTGGTCGCGCTGTCCGGCCGCGCGAGTTGCGCATAGCCCGCCACGAACGTCGTGTGCTCGCTGCGATAGCGGATCGCGCCGCCCCACTCGCGGTTGTTGGCGAACCCGGCGCCTGCCTGATTGCTCAGTGCGTACTGGACGCGATAGCGCCAGCCGCCGAAATCGGGGCTTTCGTAATCGATCGCGTTGTTGAAGCGCGTCGTGCCGCCCAACAGATCGAGATCCAATGGATGAACCATCAGCGAAGTGCCCCAGCGCAGTGCAGCCGTCAACGGCCCGCCGTAGAGCGCGAGCGGCGTGTATTGGCGACCGAGCCGCAGCGTGCCGTAGCGGACGTTCGACAAGCCAACCGTACTCTGCCGCCCAAACATCCGGCCGCTCTGGAGCGTCGCGCCGCTGGCCGAGTTGTAGCCGTTTTCGAGTACCGCCTCGGCGCGCCAGCCATTGCCGAGCACTTCGCTGCCACGAATGCCCCAACGCGCACCTGACAGCTTGCCCGAAGTCATCTCGACCGTATCGCCACCCTTCTGGTGATTCGACCAGGTCACGCCCGTGTCGATCAGACCGTACAGCGTCATGTTCCCTTCGGCATGCGAGAGCTGAGCGATGCTCGCCCCGAGTACCAGCGCGCAAAGGCGCTGCCTCTTGGTCATTTCGTCTCCTTTCTTGTTTTATCCAAGCCGGTGCGCCTGGGCGTGGTACTGCTTCAGCGCCGCTCGTGCAGCACGCGGGCGGGTATCAGGAACAACACGACCAGCACCGCGATCAGCACGACGCCGGCCACGACGTACAGTCCTCCCGTCACGCTGCCGGTACTCTGCTTGATGTGGCCGATGGTCATCGGGGCGAACGAACCCATCAGTTGGCCCAGCGCGCTGATCAGCGCAAGACCGCCCGCCGCCGCGGTCCCCGACAGATAAGCCAGCGGAATCGTGAAGAAAAGCGCCGCGATGCCCAGGAACCCGATGGTCATGAAGGCGAAGACGACGACCGTGAGCATCAGGTCGTGCATCGCGAGCGGCAGCGCGAGCAGCGACAGCGCGGCAAGCGTGCCACTCGCCGCCCAATGCCAGCGCCGTTCCAGTCGAAGGTCCGAGCTGCGGCAGATCAGCAACATGCCGATCGCGCCGATCGTGTACGGAATGGTCAGGAGCAGCCCCACGTCAAGCGCATTTCCCGCGCCGGCCTGCTTGAGAATCGATGGACTCCAATAAGTGATGACGTTGGCAACCCATGGCACCGCGGTGTACGCCAACGCGGCGACATAGAGCCGCGGCGTCCGCAACGCGGCACCGAAACGATGCGACGCCGCATCGTTGCCTTTGCCACGCTGCTCCGCTGCCAGCGCCTCGACCACCAGCGCGCGCTCCGTGGCATTGAGCCAACGCGCATCGGCAGGCCGCTCGGTAAGGAAGCAATAGAGCAGCACCCCGACGACAATGGAGGGCAGGCCTTCGATCAGGAACAGCCAGCGCCACGCATGCATGCCGCCGACATCGTTCATCGCATGCAGGATCCAGCCGGAGATCGGCCCGCCGATGAAACCGGACACCGGCACCGCCAGCGCAAAGAAACCGATCACGCGAGCGCGCCGTTTCGCCGGGTACCAATAAGTGAAGAAAAGCAGCGCGCCCGGGAAGAAGCCGGCCTCGGCGGCACCGAGCGCAAGCCGCGCGATATACAGGTGCGTGGGTGTCTGCACCGCCATGGTCAAGGTGGAAACGATCCCCCACAGAATCATGATTCGGGACAGCGTCTTGCGCGCACCGATCCTCGCCATTGCAAGGTTGCTTGGCACTTCGAACAGTACATAGCTGAAGAACAGCAGGCCGACCGCGAAGCCATACTGCTCGTCGCTCAGACCGATGTCCTGGCGCATCTGGAGATGCGCATAGCTGACATTGACGCGATCGATGAAAGAAAGCACAAAACATCCGAACAGCACCGCGGCGATCCGAAGATCGATCTTTCGATAGGCGCTGCGCTCGATGCCTGCCCGGTCTGCGCAAGCGAGCGATGGAACCGTACTCATGATGTCGTCTCCTGACGATGCGCTGCAGCGCATTCTGTTCCGCTTGCTCGGTCTGCGCCGAGCCGGTTTCGCAAAGAATGCAAACGGGAATGCCCGTTAAGCGGCCTCCACCACAGCCGTCCAGCGCAGCTCGCGCCGGTGCGTGGCCGACTCGAACGGCGTGGCGCGATGCATGGTCACGCTGTTGTCCCAGATGAGCAGATCGCGCGGCCGCCATGCATAACTCAGTACGAACGCGGGCTGCGTGGCGTGCGCAACGAGTTCCTCCAACAGCGCCCTGCCCTCGTCTTCCGGCCATCCGACGACGTGCGAAGCGCTCGACGACAGATACAGTGCGCGGCGCCCGCTCGCCGGATGGCGACGTACCAGCGGATGCCTGACGGGTGGCGCCTTGCTGCGCTCCGCCTCGGTGAAATCCGCGAAGCCGCATTTCGCGCGCTGCACGAAAACGCTGTGCTCGACTTCCAGGCCTTCGAGCGCCGCTTGCCTGCCGGGCGGCAAGGCGTCCCAGGCCGCGCGCATGTCCGCGTATTCGGTTGGCGGCGGCTCGGGAGGCAATGCACGCGCCGACAGCAGCGTTACGCGGGCCGGCCGCGCCAGGAAGGACAGGTCCGCATGCCACAGGAGATTGGCGTCGCCATAACCGGGATCGGAAGCCCGCTTCAAGCCACCGCTGACGTCGACATTGCCAACGTCGTTGAAACGTCGGTCCGCCAGCCGCCGACGCGATGCGTCGAGGATCGACTCGTGGATGGGCCCGAAGCGATGCGCCAACACGAGTTGCTGGTCATCGGACAGCGCCTGGTCGCGGATCGCGACGACCGCATAGTCGGCGAGCGTCTGCGCGAGCAGGTCGGAAGTTTCGTCGCTCAGCAGCGACGCGGGGTCCAGGCCGGTCACGACGGCGCCAAACCGCCGCGCGGGACCGCCGATGGCTTCGATCAACATGCGTTGTCTCCTCTTCGAATCGCATTTCGTCACGGTGCGCTTGCTGCGCACGACAGCAGGCTGCAGTGTAGGAAATGCCAGACGAACGAAACAAGCTGGAATTTTCGATGGACTTGGACCGGTAACTTCGATGGTTTGCCGACCTTACTTCATGCTTTCGCAAAGCCCGGCGACGCTGCGCACCCGTCCGATGTGTGGGAATACCGACGTCAGCGCGAAGCTGTGCATTTGCGCATCGATGGTGCTCATTGCGTCCTCCGCGAACAGCACGCGATAACCCCGATCGAACGCAGCGCGTGCGGTCGATTCCACCCCGAAGTTCGTCGCGATGCCACTCATCACCACGTTTTGGATGCGATGTCGCCGCAGATGCAGGTCCAGGTCCGTGCCGTGGAAGGCGCCCCAGCTCCGCTTCACGATCACGATGTCGTCGCGCTGTAGTCCGAGCGCGGGGACCAGCTCGCTGGCCTCGGGTGGCATCGCAGGCGCGCCAGGCGCGCGCGTGAGCGGCCTGTCGGCGGGCAGGGAGAGAAGCTGGTTGACGTCGATGCGGACCCACACGATCAGGCCGCCCTTGTCGCGCAGGGTATCGGCCAACGCCACCGTTCGAGCGACCACGTCGTCGGCCGCGTACGGGGCAAGCTGGCGCGTGACGTTGCTGTGTTGCAGGTCGATGGCCAGCAACGCCGTGACGCGTGCATCGAGGGTGAGATCTGACAGCATCGGGCATTCCTTGAATGTGAGGGACGACTCATTTACCGGCATTGTACAATGTGACGATGCCCTCACAAAAAACCTCGTCGATGCGCCGCACGCCTCAGCAGGCGCGCTCGGAAAAGCGTGTCGCTTCATTGTTGGCCGCGGCCGAAAGCGTTTTCAGCGAGCGCGGCTTCGATGTCGCGACCATGACGGAGATCGCCGACAAGGCCGCGGTGTCGATCGGCTCGTTGTACCAATACTTTCCAAATCGCGCCGCGATCGCGACGGCCTTGCGAACTGCCTATGGGGCGCAAATGGATCGACGCTGGTCGGATTGGATCGATGAGGCGCGGGTGGCGCCGCTGGCAGAGCTCGTGCGCGGTCTGGTCGACCTGGTCGTGGCATTTGTCGATGATCATCCCGCCTATCTCCAACTGGTGCAGGCGTCGGTTAAGTCCGCGCGCACACCGAAAGACCGTCTCGAGTTGAGGAAGCGGTTTGCCGATCTGCTCGTCCTGCGCTCGCCGGCGCTCGACGCACGCAAAGCACTGGCGATCGCCGAAGTGGCGCTGATGATCGTGAAGGGATTGGTTTCGCTCTACGCGAGCGCGTCGGCGGCCGAACGCCCACGCCTGCGCACCGAGGTAGTCACCGCCTTGACCGCCTATCTGCAAGCTCGCCTCGGCGCGTGATCGAACGCATCGGTTGATCGGACCCATCGGCAGCCAGCAAGACCGCATCGCTCGTCGCCGCGTCGGATGCGTGTGCCTCGCGCACGCCCCCGCTCGCGAAGCCGCCGCAAGCGTCGCGTACGCAAGCGTGCCGGCCGGCTCGGCCAGGCGCGACCGGCTGGTTGCCGTGCGGCATCAACGCATCGCCCTTCCAAGCGCCTCGCCACGGCTGCCGGCGCGCCGCCCGCCGATCATCTCGGCAAGCCAGTTGGCGAGCAACGAGGCGTAGGCCCGTTGACTGCCATCGTCGGACAGGCCATGGTCCGCGCCGTCGATCACCCGATACGTCAACGAGTGCGCGTCGAGGAACGCCCGCAGGTAACTCGCCAGCACCGCGTGCGGCACGGTCGCATCGTGCTCCGATTCCACCAGCAGCACGTCGCCGCGAAAATCCGCCGCCGCCCGCAGCGCGCGGTTTTCCCCCACGGCGACGATCCGCCGGCGATACGCGGCGAGGTCGTGCTTTCGGTGCAACGTTCGTTTCGGGATGTTCCAGCCCTCGTCGAGATACAGGGCGGGCACCCGCAGCCCCAGCCAGCGAACGGGCCGCAACGACGTGAGGATGGCGGCGAGATAGCCGCCATAGCTGCTGCCGACCACCGCCATCGAACGAGGGTCGACGAGCGGGTGCCCGGAAAGCGCGTCGTAGGCGGCCAGCACGTCGCGCAGGTTGGTCTCGCGCGTGACCGTGTCCTGCTCCTCCTTGGTGCGCGCGTGACCGGTCAGGTCGAACGTCAGACAGATGCAACCGAGCGCGGCGGCCTGCCGCGCGCGTTCCATGTACTGCTTTTGATCACCGCCCCAGCCGTGGACGAACAGCACGCCTGGAATCGTGGTGTGCGGCGTCACGACCGTGCCGTCCAGATAACCCCGGTCGACGGGAATGTGAATCTGCTGTCGGTCCACCGTCATTTGTTCGTTCCCCTGCTCGTGGAGCGGCCTCGACCCGCGTCGGGACCGGTCCCCACTGTCGCGTATTTGGTTAGCACGCCCACCCGCGGGTCGACGTCGCGATAAAGCACGCTGGCCGCGTCGGGCACGCCGGACGGCGCGCCGTATCGTTCCACCGTGGATGCGCGAACCACGTCGAGTGCGGGGTCGTCCGCGAACGCCCGCAGCGCGCCGATTTCGGCCCCGCTCGCGCCGCCAAGTCGCCAGGATTGCTCGAGCACGCCGCGATGCCGACGGCCATTGGCATCGGCGCCGCTTGCCACGTCGTAGTTGCGCCGCGAGGCAAAGAACGACGGATACGCGCTACCGATCGCCGCGTCGAACTGACGTGCCCGTTTGACGGCCGCCCGCGCTGCATGCGTCATGCGCGTGCGCTCGAGCGCCTCGAAACCACCCCGCGCCACGACCAGATCCGATCCGCCGTACACCAGCAGCCCGTGATTGTTGCGTGTCAGCCGCTGCACGCCGTAATAGCACGCCTCGAACCCTCGGATGTGCGTGCGCCCGACGCTGAATGTTGCGATATTGCGCAGGTTCCGTTCGAGGACCACACCCTCCTCTCGCAGCGCGCCCTCGCCGATCGCTTCAAGGTGGGCTTCCAGGTCGTCGCGGCCTTCGAGCACGGCCTGGCCAACCCCGCCGATACCCGACGGACGCTTCAGCCGCACTTCCCCGCCGCGCTGCAGCAAAGCCGTCGCGGTGCGCGCGTCGTCGCTGCAAAATGCACTGAAACCAGGGAGGACCAGGCCACGCACCGCGTCGGCGAAATGGTCGGCCCAGCCGGTCGGCTTGTGCCGAGCGCCCGGCACCAGACCGTGCACGACTACCTTGGTCGCGACGAATGGATAGGGAACCACGCCACCGAAAAAGTCGTCTTCATCGCGTATGCGCAAGCGTGTTGCGTCGGCCAGCGTCAACGTGTCGTCCGGTACCAGGTATCGATCGCCGATCGACGCTGCCGCTTCTCCGGCGTCGCCCGCGTCGTCCAGAGCGTCGAAGGGCGCCCCCAGCCGAGCACCCAGCAACGCTGCGACGTGTGCGGTCAGGACGTACTGCGTCTCGCGCTCGTGCTCGCCGCTGGCAGCCTTCCGGCCGCCGCTGTATGCGGCCACGACGGTGGCGCGTTCGAGGAACTGGGCATTCATGCGCGTCCTCCTCCGGGTATGCCGTCCGCGGCGCGCCGGCGGAACGGTGCCATACCTCCACCATACGCTCCGATGCGATGCGGAGGCATCCGGTCCGATACGGTACGGTGCGATTCTGTAGCAAGCCTGTCGGCAGCAAAATGCATTCCGCCAATGCGCCGCAGGTCAGAACCGTGCTACCGCTTGGAAGCCAGCCGTTCGACGGTCGCGCGCAAGTCGGCCACGTGCACCATCAGTTCGCGCACGCGATGCAAGGTTGCATACTGGCGACGCACGGCGTCCCAGCGATCCGACCGGACGACGTCGGCCCAGACAGGCGCCAACATGTCGGGCGCCCCCGGGCCGCCGTTGGACAGACGACTGGCGTAGGCAAGACTGGCTGGCGCACACAGCAGTTGCATGCGACTCGCCGCGCTGAGGACACGCGGTGTCGATTCGCTGGCCGCCTCGCAGCAATACAGGACATGGTTATCGAGATGGTCAGCCGCTATGGGCAGCGCCTGCAGTGATGCGCCGCACAGACGAACCGCCCCCTGTTGCGTGGCGAACGTGTACACGGCGGCCGGATCGGCTCGCGCAAGTCGTTCGAGACCCCGCAACAGCTTCGGAAGGTCGGTCGTCGCGGCGTCCAGCGATGTCTTCGCCTCGGCGAGCAGGCAGAGGGTCCAGGCCGCGTCGGTCGGAGCCGCTGACGCGCGACGAAGCAGCACCGCGTCCCACTCGCTCTTCGCGCGCTGCGCGTTGCCGGGTACCGACGACGGAACGCGCAGGGACGTGACGATGCGATAGGACCACTGCGGCTCGCGGGCATTGAGTTGCCCGGCGAGACAAACCAGCGCCGCGGCCACGGCGGCCTCGACGGCCGCACCGCGATGCTGAGCCGCACTGCCCGCAGCAAGTGCGTCAGCACTCCCGGCGCGCGGGCCGGAGCGATCTCGCAACGCTAGGTACTGGCGTACGGCGGGATCGTCCGCCAGTATTGCCAAGCGCCGCAGGCGGGTTAGCGCGGGCTCGCCACCAAGGCGGTCAAGGCCACGAACGGTGCGCGCGTCGCCCGCGAGCGCGCCGTCTTGCAACGCCGCACGCGCCCTGTCGGCGAGCGCGCGCCACGCCGCCGTCGCAGCAAGCGCATGGATAGCCGCCAGCGCATCGCGCTGTACCGGCGACTCGAGTCGCACGCGGCGGGCAGGATGTGCGAATGCGTCGACAATGGCATGCACCGTACGCCGGTCGCTTTCGGCGCTCGTCGCCAGGGCAGCGAATTCGTTCACCGTCGGCAATCGATGACGCAACACCAGCGCCTGGTAGGCAGGATCGCCCGTGTCCTCGCGCATTGCGTCGCCGATCAGGCTTGCCAACGCATGGGTGAACGCGCGCGCCAGCGTCCGATCGTACGTCTGCTGACCGGTTGGCGCCGCCGTCCCGACAATCCGCGCCGCTTCGATGGCCGTTGCAAGCACGCTGGCCACGCCCTTCCGGTCGCCTGGGACGCTGTCAGCGACCGGAATGGCCGGCACCCGGTAGCGACGCGGGATCTGCCGCAGCAGGTGCTCCAGAAGATCGGAATGGCTGGACCGCATGGCGTCTTGTGCGCGGGTGGCAGTGCCGGTGACCGTCGAGTATAACGAGCTACACGCACCTTCGACGCCATCGGCGGGCACTCGCCGCCTTCGTGGGAGTACTCGAAGCGGTTGCCCTATCACCGCACCACTTGAGACGCCGTCCCGCGTGTTGGGTCGCCCGCTTCGCGGGTTGGCCGCCTCGCTTCGCGCCCGTGCCGACGGCGGCATCGCAGTGCGTCGGACCGGCGGCCCGGTCGGCGCCCGTCCGTCGGCGCCCATCCGTCGGCGCCCGTCCGTCGGCGTCGCCAATAACCACGCTGCGCGCTGCAAGGCGGATCGCGCCGGGGCGGACTAGATCGGCAGCCCCTCGATCGTGTCGCGGACCCGACGGAGGGCCGTGTCCAACTGAGCAAGGGTCGGCGAGCCGATACTCAGGCGCAGTGCATGGGGTGCATGACGCGTCGTCGCATAGGCTTCCCCCTTGGACACCGCGATGCCGCGTTCGCCGAGGGCGGCCGCGGCACGGTCCATACGCACCCCTTCGGGCAGCGCGAGCCACAAGAACAGCGAATTGCGATGTGCGACGACGTCCATGCCGGCCAGGATCTCGCGTGCCAGGGACTGGCGTCGCGCGGCATCGCGTCGAATGCTCGCCTCGATCCGTTCGACGGTGCCGTGGTCGAGCCACCGCGTTGCCATCGCGCTGACCACGCTGGACAAGCTCCAGTGACTGGCCCGGAGCGCCGACTTCAGCGCTCGCCGCCATGCGCTCGGCGCGATCAGGTAACCGAAGCGCAGGCCGCTCGCGAGGCTCTTCGACAAGCTCGACAGGTAAACGGTACGCTCTGGCGCAAGCGCCACGAGGGGCGGGGGCACGCGCTTGCCGACGCCGGCAAGATAGGCATGCGCGGCGTCCTCGATCAGCAGGCAATCGTACCGACGCGCAATCGAGACCAGGCCTTCTCGGTGCGCGGTGTCCAGTACCCAGCCCAAAGGATTGTGCACCGTCGGCATGGTATAGATCGCGGCAATCCGATTGCGGCGACAGATGGCGTCGAGCGCCGCCAGATCCGTGCCGCCTTGGCGAACCGGCACGGGGCTGAGCGCCAGGCCGTATGACTCGGCGACCATTTTGAAGCCCGGATAGGTCAGGGCGTCCACGGCCACCGCCCGACGCGAGTCCCGCAGCGCGCGCGCGACCGCGTCAAGACCGGCTTGCGTCCCGCTGGTCAGCAGAATGTGCTCGGCGTCCGTTTGGATGCGACGCGCCCTGGCGAGGAAGTCGGCGACAATTTGACGTTCGTGCGTGCGTCCGCCGGTGGGCTGCTGATGCATCAGCGCGGCGAGGTCGCCTGACGAGGCAAGCTCGCAAAGCATCTTGCGCAGCAGCGCTGCCTGCTGGGGCACCGGGGGATGGGTAAACGACAAGTCGATGCTGTGATGACTCGCCCGCGCTTCGTCGTGCCGGTCCCACTCGCCCAGCCGCGGCCGATCGCGGACGAAAGTTCCGCGGCCGGTTTCGCCGATGACGAACCCCAGCGACTTGAGTCGCGCATACACCTTGCTCGCCGTCGCCACCGCCACGCGGTGGCGCGCGGCGAGCGCACGGTGCGTGGGCAGGAGTGCCCCCGGCGACAAGTCGCCTTGCTCGATTGCCGAAACGTAGTGCTCGACCAGGCGGACCACAGACGAAGACGGCATTGCGCGTACCTAGGACAATTCTTTGATTGCGCCACTCTAGTCGAATAGGCTGGCGATCGGAAACCCCGTGCCGACGCGCAAGCGCCCTGGCACTCGCTGCCCGCCGCTACCTGGAGCCGAGATGAACCATCCCGAAACGCTACCCGTACTGGATTTCCTGCAACGCCAGCTCGCCGGCACGCTGGCGCCCGGCGAGACGACTCACATGCGCTATCCGACGGCCATCTCCCGTCTGCTGGCATTCGAGATCGTCGCCGTCGGCCAGGCCAGCGCGACGATAGCGGTGCAGGCGGACGCGATGCGGCACGGCAACCAGCAGGGCACCGTGCACGGCGGATTGCTCTGCGAATTGGCCGATGCCGCGATCGGCACCGCCCATTCGACGTTGATGCTGGCCGACCAGACTTTCACGAGTATCGATCTGCAGGCAACTTTCCTGCGGCCGGTATGGCGTGCACGCCTGCTGGCCCGCGCGTGGGCCACACACCGCGGCCGTACCATCAGCCACTACCGATGCGAAATCGAGCGCGATGACGGCAAGATCGTTGCCACTGTCGCCAGCGCAGTGATGACCCTGCAAGGCGAACACGCCGCGGGCCGGTGAGGACGAGACACGGACGAGACACGGACGAGACACGACAAACGCACGAACGCCCTGCCCGCGCGCTCAGACGGCCAAACGTGCCGGGCCGCGTACGTGAACGGAATCCCTGCCTGGCGGCAGGCCGAACATGCGGCGGTATTCCCGGGTGAATTGCTGCACGCTCTCGTAACCGACGGCAAACGCCGCGCTGCTCGCGGAAACGCCCTCGGCCATCATCAGGCGGCGCGCTTCGATCAGCCGCAGATGTTTTTGGAACTGCAGCGGCGACAGCGATGTCGCTGCCCGGAAATGCCGATGGAAGGACGAGACGCTCATACCCGCCGCATCGGCCAGTCGCGAGATCGGCAGCGGCTGCGCGAACTCGGTACGCAGCACGTTGACGGCGCGGGCGAGGCGCGGCGCATGGCTGTCGGCGAGTCCGAGCCTGCGCATGGCGGCACCGTGTCGGCCACAGAGCAACCAATAGTGCATTTCGCGTACAAGCGATCTGCTCAACACCGGGACCGCGGCCGGCCGCGCGAGCAAGCGGACCAGGCGTAACGCGGCATCGGCGACTTCCGCATCGGTCGGCTGGACGCCGACCAGCTCGCCACCGGCTGCCGATACAGGCGCCGGCTCGTACATCAGCTCGGCGATGGTTTCGAATGACAGATCGAGCACGAGCGAGTAGTAAGGCTCGGCGCCACTCGCATGGGTGATCTGGCTGACCGTCGGTAGATCGGATGCGATCAGCAGCGAGTCGCCGGCGCCGAACGGCAGCGTCTGCGTCCCGGTCATCACCTGCTTGTTTCCCTGCACCACGAGACAGACGAGTGGCCGGCAAATCGCGTAATCGAGTCCGCTGGGCGCGGTGGCACGGATCATCGTCAGGCCGGGGATCGCCGTGCGCGCGATGCCCGCGCCATCCGCGTGCGCGTCGGCATAACGGCGCACCGCATCGGTCAGGCTGGCATTCATGTACGCGTCGATCGTCGGTTGCATCATACCCATCCTAGCAACTTTCCTTGTCGCGGACAGCGGACGCCGTTTGGCAGGAATAGGCCAACAGCAGGTAGCTCTGTGCAAAGGCCGAGGCGCGTGCGCGGCACACAATGCGGCCATGTCGTTTCACCGCACAGGAGCCTTGAACATGAGCGAAATAACGTTGGTAACCGGCGCAAGCCGCGGACTTGGCCGCAATACGGCGCTGAGCATCGCTCGCCGGGGCGGCGACGTGATCGTGACGTACCAGAGCCGCGCGTCCGACGCGCAGGCTGTCGTCTCGGAAATCGAAGCATTGGGCCGCAGGGCGGTCGCGCTGCAACTCGACGCCGGCGACGTATCCACGTTCCCCGCCTTCGTGGAGCGCGTGGCGGCCGCACTGCGCGACCATTGGCAGCGCAGCCGGTTCGACCATTTGGTGAACAACGCGGGCCATGGCGACGTTGCGCCAATTGCCGACACGACCGAGGCGCAGTTCGACCGCCTCGTGAACGTGCATTTCAAGGGTGTGTTCTTTCTCACCCAGGCATTGCTGCCGCTGCTCGCGGACGGCGGCCGGATCGTCAACCTGTCGTCGGGTCTGACGCGTGTGTCCGCCGCCGGCTGTTCGGTCTACGCAGCGGTGAAGGGTGCGGTGGAAGTTCTCACCGTCTATCTCGCGAAGGAGTTGGGCAGCCGTGGCATCGCGGTCAATACAGTCGCGCCAGGTGCGATCGAAACGGATTTCTTCGGCGGCGCGGTGCGCGACACCCCTGAATTCAACCGTTTCTTCGCCGGCATGACCGCTCTCGGACGGGTTGGCGTGGCCGATGACATCGGTCCGGCGATCGCCAGCTTGCTGTCGGCCGACAATCGTTGGGTCAACGCCCAACGAATCGAAATCTCGGGCGGCCAGGGCATCTGACATCACTACCGGCAAGCGGCCGGGGCCCGGCGTCGTGGCCGCCGCCCTGGCACCATCAGTACGCGGAGCGACGGCGCCGCAGCACGCCATAGCACGCCATAGGACGCCACATCACGCCGCGAAACCCAGCGACAGCGTGTAGTCGGCCTCTTCCTTCGCGAACTGTCCCAACGCGGAGATGAACGCGCGCGTGTCGTCGGTACGCCATTTGAAGCAGTATTCGATGCTGGGCAGCTCCGGCACGACCTTGAACGCATGCAGTTGTCCGCTGTCCACCAGCTTGCGCATGAACAAGCGCGGCAAAAAACTGATGCCGACGTCGGCCAGGGTCAGACCGACGATCGCGCTCAGACTGTTGCACGCCAGCACCCGGCGGCCTTGCACGCCGTTGCTGGCCGCCCAGGACTCGTAGGCGGCGGTCAAGCGAGACTCTGCGGTCATCGTCAGGATCGGATGCTGCATGATGTCCCGCGACCTCAGCACGGCGCGCGCCGGAATGCGTCTGGGCGACGACATCCACGCAAACTCCAGTGTCGCGAGCGGCACGGAACTCAACATCGGGTTGTCTTCGCTGCTCTGCGGCAGGATCGCGAAGTCGATCTCGCCCCGCACCAGCCGGCGTTCGAGTCCCGCCGCCAGATCGACATACGGTTCGAGCGCGAGATCGGGATGCTCCGTGGTGACGCGCGCCACGAAGCTTGGGAACCACGTGAGTGCGGTCAATTCGCTGACGCCGAAGCGGCACAGCCCGGCCAGGCGCGGCGGCGTGCCCAGCAATTGGTGAATCTCGCCTTCGAACTGCAGAATTTTATGAGCGTGACCGAGGATGCGCGTGCCATGCTCGGTGAGTACCGAGCGCTGCGCGGAGCGGTCGAACAATGGCACGCCGACGGACGCCTCCAGCTCGGCGATGCGCTTGGACAGCGTCGACTGCGTGATATTCAGGCGAGTCGCGGCAACGGAGAAACTGCCGAGGCTCGCAGCCCAGTAGAATGCCTCGAGTTGCTTGAGCGTCATGGTGATCGGTGCGGCGCCGACCGGCTGGCCGGCGACCGGCCATTATAGAAGCGAGCGCCTGACCCCGTCGCTGTCTGGCGGTTTGGCGAGGTCTCAAAGCATGCGGCATCATTTGTCAGGCCACAGGAAGGCAGGTCCGAGCGTGATCGCGCAACATCGGGCGCAGGAGGCCGGGCGGCCCCATCCGTAGATGCCCTGGCGCAAAACGAACGGCGGCGCAACCGCGCGCAGCCCGCGCGGCGCCCCACCGCGCGCTGCCAAGTCCGGCCCGACCATCGCCACTGCCCAGACCGTCACCGTGCGATATCCTTCCTGTCCCTCCTGTTGCTCCTGTCCCTCCAGTCCCTCCCGTGCGCGGCGAAGCGTGCCGAGCGTCATGAACGACGGTCAAGCGCGCTTTTGCGCCAGCGTTTCACCACCAGCGGTAGCGGGTGCCGCGTTGCTCACGGTCGCGGGACTGCGCGGCTCGATGATGCTGAGCAGGATCAAGAACGTTGCCGCGGAACATGCTGCAAGGAAGGCGAACACGGTCTGCCAACCGGACGTGTCGAGAATCATGCCGACCATCAACGGGGCCAACGCGCCGCCGAGCGAGCCCATCGTGTTGACGATCGAGGCCGCGAGCGGTACCTTCTCGCGCGTCGCGATTCCCATCGGATAGACCAGGAACGTCGAATAACCCAGGTTCAGCAAGACGCCGGCAGCGAAGAACAGTGCCGCCAGCAGATAGGGATCGTTCGGCGCGAACAGGAGCGCGTACATCATCCCCACGGTCGCGAGAGAGGTGATCATCATCACCGGCTTGCGGCGGCGCGCGAACACCCGGTCGGACAGGATGCCGCCGAGCACGTTGCCGACGATCGCCCCGACCCAAGGTGCCGATGCCACCGCCCCCATCTTCATCACCGAGAAGTGCTTGACGCTGACGAGATAGGTCGGGACCCACGTCATGATCGCGTAGGTGATGCCCACCAGGAAGAAATAACCGAACGCGCAACCCCAGACGTTCCAGGACTTCCAGACGGAACGGTCGGTGGCAAGCAACGACACCCGTCGGGTGCGGATGATGCCGTCGATCCACATCGGCTTGTCCGCCACCGCCACGGTCCGCTGCGATTCACTGGCGGCCGGAACGGATTGGATGTAGTCGACTTCGCTTTGTGACACTGCGCGCGACTGCCGCGGCTCGTCACGCACCAGCCAGAACCACAGCGCAGCGGAAATCAAGCCCGGGATCGCGAAAAAATAGAATACGTCCCGCCAGCCGAAGCGCAGCAGAATCAATGCGCAAAGCGGCGGCACGAATGCGGGCGAGAACTTGATCGACGCCATGAACACCCCGGCTGCCAGACCGCGTTCCTGCGGCGGAAACCAGCGGTTGATGGTCGACACGATGCCGATGTTGATCGGTCCCTCGGCAATGCCCAGCACGGCGCGAGCAGCCTTGAGCTGGAAAACGTTGCCAGCCAGTCCCATGAACATCGTCGAAAGCGAGGTCAACACCATCGACCCGACCATCAGCCCTTTGACGCCGAGCTTGCCGAACAGATAGCCCGACGGGATCTGGACGATCGCATAGCCGATGTAGAACAGGAACGCCATCGCACCAACGTCGGTGTTCGACAAGTGGTACTCGCTGCGGATCGTCGGAATCACCACGCCGAGATTGGCCCGGTCGGCGCCGGCGATCGTATAGGTGACGAAAATCATCGCCAGCACCACCCAGCGATAGCCGGTTCGCCTTGTCTTGCTTGCTTCCATGCACGTCTCCTCTGCGGCTTTGCCCGCAGGCCAGCCATTCTGGATCTTGTCGATTGCGGGCCATGCTACGGCGTCTCGAAAGCGCGCATGTAGCGATATTTGTCGATGATCCGACATGAAGATTTCGACTTGGGTAGAAACGCTGATTGCGGTTCCATGGCGTCGGCGTCACGTACCGGCGCGCGGTACCGGGAAGCGCTTGCCGAGGTCACGCGGCGTCGGCCGCACCGTTGCATCGCCGCAAGCGGAGCATGCGGGTAATCACGGACAGTCGGAAGTGGAATGGACCGCAGTCGAAAAATGTCGCTAGTGGCCGGATCGGCTGTGCTCTTATGCTTGCCCGGTACTTCAGCAATAGCGGATTTCGACATGAAGGTTTTCATCATGGACCCGATCGATGCGAGTGCCGTCGCACTGCTCGCGCAGACGCACACAGTCGTCGACTTTCCGGGTTCGCGACAGCGGGATTGGCACGCGGAAGCGGATGCAATGATCGTCAGGACGTTCGAAGTCCGCGAGCCTGACTTCCGACGCGCGCAAAAGCTTCGCATCGTCGCCAAGCACGGCACCGGCGTCGATAACATCGATCTGAACGCCGCAAGGGACGCGGGCGTCGTGGTGACCAACACGCCTGGCGCCAATGCCGCGGCGGTGGCGGAATATGCATTGGCGATCACGCTGGCACTGGCGCGGCAGGTGAATCTCGCCGACCGCTCCCTACGTGCCGACAGGTCCGGCCGCATCGCGGCCGGCACGGAACTGGGCGGCAAGACCGTGGGCGTGCTGGGCTTCGGCGACATCGGCCGACGTACCGCGCGTCTCTTCAAGGCCGCCTTCGACACAACGCTGCTTGTCTACGACCCGTTCGCGCCGGACGTTGCCTTTGCCGAATTGGGCGCGTCGCGCATCGACAGCATCGAGGCGTTGCTGCCCGCTTGCGATGTCGTGACCCTGCACCTGCCATTGCTGCCCGAAACCCGCAATCTGTTCGGCGCGGCGGAGTTCGCCGCGATGCGCGACTCTGCGTTCCTGATCAACGTCGCACGCGGCGGCATCGTCGACGAGGCAGCACTGTATCGCGCGCTGGTCGCTGGCGAGATCGCCGGCGCGGCCAGCGACGTTTTCGAAACGGAGCCCGTTGCCGCTTCCCATCCGCTGCTCGCGCTCGACAACTTCATCGCCTCCCCTCACATCGCCGCGAGCAGCAAGGAGTCGTTGGTGCGCATGGGCGCCGCTGCCGCGCAGGCCGTCCTCGACGCGCTCGCGGGCCGGGCGCCGTCGCACCGTGTGCTTCCCCAGGCAACGCTTGCCCACCCCTCCATCTAGAGCCTCCCGAATGAAAACCAATCGCTTCAACGACGTCGCGTCTTTCGAGCGCGTCACACCGGAACAGATCGAGCGCGCGCGCGAATTTCAAGCCGCGGTACTCTGCGATGTTGCCGGCCGCCGGGGCGCGCTGCACGGCGACATCCAGCCCCTCACGCAGAGCATGGTCGTCGCGGGACCCGCATTCCCGGTGGAGGTGCGTCCGGGCGACAATCTGATGTTCCACGTGGCCCTCGCCGTGGCGAAGCCCGGCGACGTCATCGTCGTGGATGGCAAAGGCTACCAGTCCGGCGCGCTGTTCGGCGAGTTGATGGTCACGCAGGCCGTTGCCGCCAAGCTCGGTGGCTTCGTGGTGGACGGCGCGGCCCGCGATGTTGCCACGCTGCGAGACAGCGCATTGCCGATCTTCGCGAATGGCCGCAACCCGGCCGGCCCCACCAAGGGGCTGGACGGCCGCCTTGGCGTGCCGGTGTCGATCGGTGGCGTGTCCGTCGAGCCCGGCGATCTTGTCATCGGTGACTGCGACGGCGTCGTCGTGATTCCGCGCGCGGACGTCGACAAGGTGCTGAAGGCGGCGGAACAGAAGCTGGAAGCCGAAGCGCAACGCCTTGCCGAGATTCGCGAGGGCTTGCTGGTCTCGCCCTGGCTGGACGACGCACTGCGTGCCGCGGGCGTGATCGGCGCGGACGAAACGCTGGCCTAGGCGCGACGGCCGCCGCCGCGCGGCGACTGCGTACAGGTTGCGCACGCTCGCGGTGTCGACTCGAGCAGCACGCGATCCACTCGGCTAGGGCTGCCACCGCGCCGGGCAAGTCACCGCGCCAGCGGTAGCCGCGCACGTCGTGCAGCGCAGTTGCGGCCACGCGATGCTGGCCGGCACTCAGTCGAGGCCGCGCTTGCCCGGCGCCCAGTAGGCTTTCGCGACGAGCCGCCCAGGCGGCACCTCGAGCCGCTTCAGCGCGCGGCGCAAGTGCTGGATCGACGTCGCCTTGCCGGTCAACACGAAGGTGGCGCCGGCTGTCGCCAGGATCGGCAGCAGGCCCTCCACGTCGGCCAGATGCGCGTCCGACGAGCGGCGCGCGAACAACTCGTTCGCATGCAGATCGACCGACGCCAACGCTGCCTCCGCGTCGCCCAGACTGTTCACTTCGAGCAAGCGCCGCACGTTCCGGGTCGGCGCCTGACGCGTGATCGCGTGCGCGATCCCGATCGACGTCTCGTCGCCGAACACCACCAGAGGACCCGCAACACCCCTCACGTCAAGCGAGGCACGAGGACCGAACACGTCGCATTGACTTCCAAGCAGGAAACCTTCCGCCCAGGCGGCGCCCGGTCCCGCTCCGTGCACGTAGACGAGGATGCGTGCCCGGCCGGCCTCGGCATCCCAATCGAGCGGCGTGAAGGTGCGTGCAACGAAGGCCGAGTTCATTGCGATCTGGATCTTCTGTCCCGCAACCCATTCGACATCGCGAAACTGCGGGCTCTCCAGCGTAATGAGACGGAAGCCGTCGCCCACCGTCTGGCAGGCGACCACGGTTGCGCGTTTCATGAACAACTGGATCAGGGTCTGGCTGAACCAGCCCGGCCGGCCGCTCGCGCGCTCGGCAACATTCGTTCTCGTCATCGTCGGATCATCCTGTCGAACGGGGCGTCGGGCTGGCACGCCTGCCGCGTCGCGCGCCGTTCCGGCTTTGCCAAGGAAAGCTCGGCGTGGCGCGTGCGCACCCGGGAATACCAGGATGGTAGGAGGGCAATGACTTGGCTGCATTGGGAAAGGCTGACAATATGTTTTGAGATTCAGCCAAGCCAAAGCCGCGCCGGTCGTCCCGATGCCCATCATCAACAAGCTGTTCCCTCCCGAACAATGGATCGACCCGGATGCGGTGCCGCGGCCGGTGGTCACCTTTGGCATGGCGCTGGAACGACTCGATTCGTTCGAGCTCGACTTCCATCGACACGCCAAGAGCCAATTGCTGTTGACGCTGCGCGGCGTGCTCAGCTGCGAAATCGAGGGCGGACTCTGGTTGGTACCGCCGCAAAGTGCGATCTGGATTCCGGGTGGCACCATGCACAGCGTCACCGCGGCCGGCACGCTGGAGGGATACAACGCGTTCATCGACCCGGCCGTCGCCACTGGGCTGCCCGGCCAATGTTGCAGTTTGACGGCGACGCCTTTGTTGCGCGAACTGATGATCCGCGCCGCGCATCTGCCCATGCTGTACACCGAGGGGGGCATGGAATCGAACCTCGTCACGCTGCTGCTCGACGAGATGCGACTCGCGCCGCTCGGCACGCTGCATTTGCCCATGCCTGCCGACGCCAGACTGCGCGCGCTCGTCGCCGGCCTGATGGCGAATCCTGCCGATCGCGGCACCATGCAAACCTGGGCCGCGCGCAGCGGGATGAGCGAACGCACGCTGGCCCGCCTGATCGCGGCTCAGACGGGTATGAGCTTCGGCCGGTGGCGACAGCAATTGCGCGTCATGCTCGCGTTGCAGTGGCTCGCCAAGGGCTTGTCGATTCAGAAGGTCGCCGACGGCCTCGGTTACGAAAGCGCAGGCAGCTTCGTGACGATGTTCCGCAAGGTGCTGGGAGCGCCGCCGGGGCGCTACATGGCGCGGCGGGAACGCGCTGATCGGGAGGCAAGCGCACCGTAGCGTCGGCGGCGCGCCTTGCGGCCGGCCGCCGAGCGTGCGGCGCCGACGTTTCGCCGAAGCGGCACGCCAACGTCCAGGCTGAGTGCAACGTCTCGCCAGTGCGCGACCGCAGCATGCACTTTGGCAAGGACGGTCAAGGCTTCCTCATTTCCCGGCGAGAAGCAGGACGCACGTGCCGGCGGCATCGAGACGTCGGTGCTTCGGCCACCGCGGCCGGCCAAGCACGCGCCGCCAGACAAGTAGGTGGCGGCCGCGCCATCCCCTGTGCAGACATGAACAGCCAATGTCTGGCGAGGTGCTTGCATGGCGTACCGCCCACCACGGGGCGCTCGCCATCGCGACACATCGACACCGCTGCGGCGCGCTCAGCGACCAGCGCACACCTGGGCCGGTGCATATGCCGAGCATGCGCTCCGTCTGCCTTCATCAGCATCGACAGCGAAGGTCTAGAGCGGCGCCCGGAACATGCAAGCGGGCTCGTTAGCCTTGTTGGTCGGGCGCGGCAGCGCGCTCGCCGCGGCGCGCCCGGCCACGGCGAGTTCGTGCAGCCGGGCCAGCATCACGTCCGCCTGCGGCCCGCTGAAATACAGGCCGTAGCGGGCAGCGTAAGCGGCGACCTGTTGCAGGGTCCATTCTGAATCGGACATGGTATCCACCTCGGTTAACGTGTCACAAGGCAGGACGGCGATCCCGCCATGCCGTTTCGCGTTCGTAGGCGCGTGCAACTCTCAGCACCGTCGCTTCGTCGAACCACTTGCCCGCGATCTGCGCATTGGTCGGCATGCCGTCGGCATCGAACCCGGTGCAGACCGACATCGCGGGATGCCCCGAAATGCTGAACATCGGGCAGGCGCTATCGCTCGTGTACGCAAGCACGCGGTCCGGCTCGCTGAACGGCGGCGCAACGTGATACGCGCCAGGCAGGATCAATGCGTCCAGCGATCGCAGCACGGTATCGATGGCAGTCGTCAGTTCCCTGCGGCGCCGTTGCGCGGCCAGATAGTCGACGCCGCGAATCATGAACCCTGACATCATCTTGTCGCGCAAAGCCTGTCCCATTTCGTGCGCACGGCCGAGAAAATCCGCTTCGTGTATCGACAGCGACTCCGTCCAATTCATGATCCGCAGCGCCTTCTGATATTCGCGCGGCGGCACCGGCAGTGCAATGTCGATCAGCCGCGCGCCTTGCGCGCCCAGTAGCCTGCTCATCTGCTCGATGCCGGCGCGATTCGCGGCATCGAGTTGCGCCTCGTCCTCGCCCAGGTCGCGTACCACGCCGATCACCAGATCCTTGACGCCGTCCTCAAGGCGAGCCGTGAACGACGGCACCGCTTGCGCCGCGCTCGCCGGATCGCGAGCGTCGTGGCCCGCCAGCGCTTCGAGCACCAGCGCGCTGTCCTCGACGGTCCACGCGAGCGCGCCCGGCACGTCAGCGGAGTAGCAGTTCGGCAGCATGCCGTGCCGGCTGATCCGGCCAAACGTAGGCTTGAGCCCTTGCAGGCCGCAGGCAGCTGCGGGCAGCCGCACCGAACCGCCGGTGTCGGAGCCGAGCGCGATCATCGCGGTGCCAGCGGCCACCGATGCGCCGGAGCCGGTCGACGAGCCACCCGTGAACCGGTTCGTGTCCCAAGGATTGCGCGCTGGCGGATACGGTAGATCGAAATGTACCGCGCCGGTGCCGGTGCCGTACTCCCAGGTGTTCAGCTTGCCGAGCAGGATCGCGCCGGCGGCGCGCATTCGTTCGATGGCCGCAGCATCGTAGGACGGCACATGATCGAGCATCAGACGCGATCCCGCGCAGGTGCGAATGCCAGCCGTATAGTAGTTGTCCTTCGCCGCATAAGGTATCCCATGCATTGGTCCGCGGCTGCGGCCGGCGTGCTGCTCCGCTTCGGCCAGCCTGGCCGCGTCGCGCGCGCGGTCGCCGGCGACCAGCAGATAGCTGTGCAGCGCGGCATCGACCGACTCGATCCGCGCAAGATACGCGTCAACGAGATCGACCGGGGACAGCTCGCCCCGCCGGATTGCGCGACCGGCGTCGCCGACCGTCAGGTAATAAAGCGCTGTGTCTATCATCGCGGTGGTTCAGGAAGCGAGAAGTCGGAAGAGGACATGCGGCTGCGGCTCGGGCCGCGGATGCGGATGCGGATGCGGATGCGGATGCGGAAAGTGGCACGCAGCGGCCCGGCGCAGGGGCGCCCGACGCCGGACGATCGGGAGGGCAAGGCGGAGGCTTACGTGCGCCAGCGCGGCGTGCGCTCCCAGCGCGATCATTGCCGCTCGGCGTCGATGAACGGGGCGAGCGCCGCCGCGACGCGCAACAGCTTCGCATCCTCTCGTTCCGCGCCAATCAACTGCACGCCGACCGGCAAGCCTTGCGGACCGGTGGTGCACGGCACCGCCAAGCAGGGCACGTGGAGCAGCGTCCAGATCGAGTTGAAGGTTGCGCTGCCGGTCGACTGCAAGTCTCTCGGCGCTTCGCCAGGTGCGGCGGGCGCCAGCAGGACATCGACCGTATCGAACAGTGCGTCGAGCGCCGCACGGCCCAGCGCCGCGTGCCGGTATGCTTCGCGAAGCGCGGTCGGCGGCAGCAAATTGGCCGGGGCGAAACGCCGCGCCATCTCGGGGTGCATCAGATGCGCGTGGCTCAACTGCAGATGACGGAACGCGCTCTGGCCTTCTCCGACGATGATCGTATCGTGCGCCGCCATCATTTGATCGAACACGGGCGCGAGCGTGATATCGACAACCGTGGCGCCCGCGTCTCGTACGCGTTGCGCGGCCGCCTCGAATGCCTGTGCTCCAGCCGGCTCGATGGCGCCCCATTGCGGCGTGCGGCACACTCCGACACGCACCCGACGCAACGATGAGTGCATCGACAGCGCCTCCTCCAGATCCTCCGCGCACAGTGCGAATGCGCTTGCGACCAGCGCCAGATCGCTGACCGCGCGTCCATACCAACCGACGGTGTCCAGGCTCGTCGACAGCAGCTTCGCGCCTTCCGTGCTGACGCTGCTCCAACTTGGCTTGAGCGCGTACGTACCATTGAACGACGCGGGCCGAATCAACGAGCCGCCGGTCTGGGTGCCGAACGTGAAAGGAACTTGAAAATCAGCCACCGCGGCGCCTGATCCTGACGAAGACCCGCCTGCCGTATGGGCGAGGTTGTGAGGGTTGCAGGTGGCGGCGCGGCGCCCGAATGCCGCGAACTCGACGGTGTCGGTCTTGCCGAGCAGCACCGCGCCGCTCGCACGCGCGGTCGCGACGCACGCGGCATCCTTCGCCGGACGATGATCCGGATAAATGGGCGAATTGTAGGTCGTGGGGAGGACGGCCGTATCGATCATGTCCTTGACGCCGAACGGCAGGCCGTGCAGTGGCCCGCACGGCTGCCCGTTGCGCGCGCGCTTGTCCTGCTCGCGCGCCGCGGCGATCGCACGCGCCGGATCGACGTGCAGCCAGGCCTTCACCGCGTCATCGCGCTCGGCGATGCGGTCCAGGCAGGCGCGCATGAGCGTCTCCGCGCTGAGCATTCCGTCGCGAATCGCGGAGACGGCTTGCGTTGCATTCAATCGATGCGTTTCCATCTTTGCTCCTCGACTACCGCGATGATGTACAGGTTAGAATTTCATCCAGCAGCGTTGTGCGAACGGCCAGACATTCCGTCGCTACCGCTCCCGCAACGCACAGATCAGTCATCCGTGACGCAGACAAACAGAAAAACGCGTATTGCGCGCTCGACGAGCGATAACGTCAGCCGCGGCGAACCGACGCCCACGACGAAAACCGGTCACGCACGCCGGGCAGAGGGCACGAAACGCGCCCATCTGCGAACCAGCGCCGCTGGGCAGCCACTGTATCGGCGCGTGGTGGCGGCGTTGCGCGCGGAAATTCTCAGCGGCGCGCACCCAGTCGGTGGCTTGCTGCCGACCGAACATGCGCTGTGCGAACGTTTCGAGATCAGCCGGCATACGGTGCGCGAGGCCCTGCGCGAATTGCGCGCCGACGGCCTGATCGCTTCGCGCCGCGGCTCCGGCTCCACCGTCATCAATGCGGGCGCGTCGCAAACCTATGTACACGACACGGGCTCGTTCGCCGAGCTCGCGCAATACACCAGTGCGCCGTGGGACATCGTCAGCAATGGCCTGACGCGTATTACCGCGGACGTCGCGGCCCGCCTCGACAGCGTACCGGACGCCAGATGGCTGCACATCCGCGCGCGTCGCCTCAACGAAAGGCTGCTCGGCAGTGGCGATCGCAACACGCGTGCGGCCGTAAGCGACACACACGCTGTCTCGGTATCGTGGACCGAAGTGTTTTTGCATCCTGACTATGCGCAGGTGGCACGGTTGATCGGCAAGCATCCGAGGCCCGTGTACGAGTTGATTTTCGACCTGTATGGACAGCGCATCGGCGAAGTCGAACAAGTCATCTTCGTGCGGCCGGTACGCGGCGATGTCGCAAAACATCTCGCGTTGGCCGATGGCGATCTGGTCGTCCACGTCGAGCGGCTCTACCGGCTGCCGTCGGGGCGACCAATCAATCTGTCGATCAACATCTACCCAAGCGATCAGTTCCGTTTCGCGATGAAATTGCGGAGCCTGCCCCGTTGAACAGCCGGCGCGACAGCCTGGTGCGACAGGCTGCCGTTTCGGATCAAGCCAACATCGGCGCACGACGGGTGTGGAAGTCCGTGACGGCTTGATACGCTACCGCCGCCTGCAGCAGCAAGGGCTCATTCCACCAGGCCGCTTCCAGTTGCAGGCCGAGGGGCATGCCAGTCGCGCTGAAGCCGCACGGAATCGAGATGCCGGGAATGCCACCGTAGGCACCCGCATAGGTATTGACGGTCGCGCGCCGCGTCGCTTCGAGCAAATTGGCGCCGTCGTCGATCAAGGGGGCGCCGCCGGGCGAGGTCGGCGAAAGCAGCAGATCGACGCCGTGGAATAGCTGCGCGAGTTGGCGCCGCCAGCGGATGCGGAAGGCTTGAGCCTGCGCATACCGCACGCCAGTTACCTGCAAGCCATGCCGCATCCGCTCGACCACCGAGGCAGTGATGGTTTCCGGCGCATTACTCAGCCGCTCGAAGAAGACACTGCACACGTCCGAGAAGATGCTCGCGCTGGCATGCGCATGCACCTCGGGTGCGAGTGGCAGGTCGACATCGATCAGCACCGCGCCGGCCCGTTCCAGTTCCGCAGCGGCGGCCATCACCTTATCGGCCACGCCGGCTTCGAGCTGCTCGAAATACGGCTTTTGCGCAATGCCGATACGCTTGCCTCGAATGCCGTCGTTCAAAGTTGGCAGGAAGTTGTGCAACAGCGACTCGATACTCGCGTTGGCCGCTCGACTAGGCGGCACCGCGTTCGGATCGCCATCGTCGTAGCCGGCGATTACCGCAAACAGACGTGCGACATCCGTTGCGGCACGCGCGATCGGCCCGACCGTATCATTGTGTTCGCTGACCGGCACCACGCCGTTGATCGGCACCCGCCCATGCGTTACGCGCAGACCCGTCAACCCGTTATAGCAGGCAGGCCCGCGCACCGAGCCGCCGGTATCGGTGCCAAGCGAGCCGGTGCAGAAGTCGGCCGCGACGCTGACGGCCGAACCACCGCTCGACCCGCCTGGAATGCGCTCCCGGTCCCATGGATTGCGGCACTGCCCGCCCACCGCGCTGAACGATCTGGACCCGAAGGCAAGTTCGGCCATATTCGCCTTGCCGACGATCACCGCGCCCGCGCGGCGCAGCCGCGCGACCACCGGTGCGTCGGTCTGCGCGATATTGTCAGCCAGAAACCGGGCGCCCGCGGTGGTCGGCAGGCCCGCCATATCGATATTGTCTTTGACGGACACGGTCATACCGTGCAGCAGCCCGAGGCATTCGCCTCGCGCCAGCGCCGCATCCGCGCGCGCCGCGTCTTGCAGCGCGGCATCCGGGGTGGGCAGGATCATTGCATTCAGCGCGTCGTTGAATCGCGCCATGTTGCCGAGCTGCGCGCGCGTCTGGTTCGTGAAGAGGTCCATAAGGTCGCTCCCTGCTGAGGAATACCGAGAAAGAGGCATCAACACCGATGCCGTGCGTGCCGCTGCCAACTGATTCCCGCAATGATCAGCCCGATGACGATCACACCGGCCAGCATCGCGTAGGCGGCCCGGCAGCCGCCAATGAACGCGGCGATATCCTGTGCCGAGAGAGCGGAAAGCTGTCCCGAATACACACTGCGCTGGCGGGACGCTGTCAACGGCGCTGTCGCCACGCTGAGGGCCAGCGCGCTGCCGGTCGCGAAACCGGTGTTCTGCAATGTCGACCGGATGCCATTCGCAATGCCCCGCTGGCTGGGCGGTGCGCTGTGCATGATCGTCTGGGTGTTCGGCGTCAGGAACAGGCCTGCGCCCCCTCCCAACAGGAACATGCCAGTCATCAAGCCAGCATACGGGTCGGCCCGCGCCGCGCAACTGGCCAGCACGAGTAGCGCGGTCATGCATACGGCCAGCGCAACCGTGCAGATCGTCAGACCGTGGTAACGGCTCGTCAGCCGCGCGGCCAATGGCGAAGCGAGCATCATGCCGATTGGGGAAGGTGCGACCGCCAAGCCCGCCGCCGACGGGCTGCTGCCGTGTGCCGCCTGCAGCAGCAGCGTGGTGAGCAGAATCCCGGAGATCTGCGTGAACGCGACGATCGTGACCAGCGCGTATGCGGTGGCACGCACACCATCGCGGACCAGGCGCAGGTCCACGAGCGGTTCCGGCTCGCGCGCCTGGTGCATCAGAAAGGCAGCTAGCGCAAGCAGACCGATGCCGCCGGCCACGCCGACGCGGCGGCTGCCCCAGCCTTGCGGCCCGCCCATCGACAGCGCATAGACAATGGCGCCCAGCGCGAGACACGACAGGACGGCGCCGGCGAAATCAAAACGCTCCGTGCTGCGAGGCCGCGTTTCTCGCAGCGACCTGCGGGCCCACGCCAGCGCTACAACGCCGAGCGGCAGATTGACGATGAAGATGGCTCGCCAATCGAAGTGAGTGACGATCAGTCCGCCAAAGATCGGACCCAAGCCCTGCGCTGCGGCCGAAACGGTCGCATTCAAGCCAAGAGCAAGGCCGAGCTGCCGGGTGGGAAAAGCGTCGGTGAGCAACGCCGTTGTGTTGGTGATGACCGCCGCGGCGCCGACGGCCTGTATGCAGCGGCAGGCGAGCAGGACTTCGATGGTGGGCGACGCGGCGCAACCGGCACTGCCCACGACGAGAACGGCCAGACCGAGCAGGTACAGACGTCTGCGCCCGATCAGGTCGGCCAGCCGACCGAAAATCAGGATCAGCGCCGTGGTGACGAGCATGTAGCTGAGCAGAATCCAGCTGGCTTGCGCGGGCGAGGCATGCAGCGAGCGCACCAGGACCGGCAACGCGACGTTGAGCGTGCTGGCATTGACGAAGCACAGCAGCACGCCCAACGTAGTCACGGACAGCACGCGCCAGGCGTAGCGTTCGGAGCGCTGTGCGTTCGGCCGCTGCGCCACGGCGGTGTCGAGCGACTCCACCAGAATCAACCCAACGCGGAAGGAAAACCTGCTGGACGGCGCAGGTGATGGTCGGTGGCCTGTTGGTAGTGCGCACCGAGCGCCAGCACGGTCGCATCCCGCCAACGCGGCGCAACAAGTTGCATGCCGACCGGTAGTCCGTTCGCGGCGAAACCGATCGGCACCGACAGCGCAGGCACGCCGGCCATTGCCCACGCCGACGTGAAACGCGAAAGCGCGCGCGTGGTCGCCAGCATTTGCGCCGCGTCACGGGCGAGCGGCGCAGTAATCGGTACGGTCGGCGTGATGATCACGTCGAGATCGCGGAACGTCGCGTCCAGCTCGCGAAGCCAGCGTTCCCTGAAACGCAGCGCGCCGACGTAGGTTTCGCTCGAGGTGTTCTTGCCGATCAGCAAGCGGTCGAGCACGTCGGGCCCGAACACCTCCGGCGTCTCGACGAGGCGCGCCGCATGCACGGCCGCCGCATCGGCGGCGAGCACCGGCATCAGGTGCTGTTGCGCGAATGGCGCTTCCCGGAGTGAAATGTGTCGCACGTCGGCGCCGAGTTCGCGCAGCGTATGGAGCGCGTCGACGAGACGCGACGCGACTTCCGGATCGGTATCGTCGCCCAGACACCAATCCCGCGGTACACCGATGCGCAAGTGACGCACGCCCTGCGCGAAGGCCTGAGACCAACTGCGGATGGGTTCGGCGCCGCTGCATGAGTCGCCCGCGTCGTAGCCGGCGATGATCTCGTACACCCTCGCGACCTCGGCCACGGTCCGGGCAAGCGGCCCGATCGTGTCGAACGCATCGCTGACCGGGAAGCAGCCGGTATTCGGTACGGCGCCGTGCGTCGGCCGCAGGCCAGCCACGCCGTTCAACGCCGCGGGGATGCGAATGGAGCCGCCGGTATCGGTACCCAGCGAAACGTCGCACATACCAGCGGCCACCGAACTACCGGAGCCGCCGCTGGAGCCGCCGGGTACCGCCTCATCGTGCCAACCGTTACGGGCCAGTCCATGATGCGGGTTCTGCGTGGTGCCGCCGAAGGCGAACTCGTGCAAATTGGCCTTGCCGATGATCAGCGCGCCCGCCTGGCGCAGCCGCGAAACAACCGGCGCGTCGCGACTCGGCACATTGTCCGCGAAGAACGCGGAGCCCATCGTCGTGCGCAGTCCGCGCGTGTCGATGTTGTCCTTGAGGCTGACGATCAGGCCGGCGCCCGGCAGGTTACCCCGGCGCCCGGCTTGTTCAATGGCGGCGGCGTCTTCCAGCGCCGCGGGGTTGACGCTGATCATCGCATGCAGCACCGGGTTGCGTTGCGCGATTGCGTCCAGGCATAGACGAGTACGTTCGATCAGTTTCATGAGCTGCGGCGTAAGCGAAAGGGGTGGAAGCGGAGGCGCGCGAGGCGAAAGGTCCGGGCGTCGGTGCTCAACTCATGCGGATCGGCGTCAGGTCCTGGAACCAGGACTGTGCCTGTACGAAACCCTTCACGCGGCTGCTTAACGCACGCGGGTTCAGATCATGGGCGGCGAACAGGAACAACGCGCGATCGACCACCTCGCCATGGATTGCGGCGAGCATCGCGTCCTGTTTCTTCGTATCGGTCGACAGCTGGACCGCCTCAAATTGCTTGTCCATTGCGGGATCGCTGAAGCGGCTCCAGTTCACGCCGTTCGGCGCGGCCATATTGGTCTGCAGGATTCGCGCGAACGCTCGAAACGGGTCGAACGGCCCTTGGGAGATGTTCATCGCCATGCAGCCCCGCGACGCCGGTGTTCCGGCGCCCGCCTTCCAGGCCTCGATCAGCGACTGCCACTCGAACACTTCCAACTGGATATCGAAGCCGACCTCGCGCAGGTTTTGCTGGATGAACTCGTTCATCGGCACCGGCTGCATCTGGCCCGAGCCGCTGCTGGAAATCGCAACCTTGGTGCGAAGTGGCTTGGCGGGCGTGTATCCCGCTTCGGCCATCAGCTTGCGGGCGGCTTCGCGGTCGTGAATCAGCTTGAACGTCGGATGTCCGTACCAAGGATGGCCCGGCGGCACCACGCCGGCGCCCTCGAGCATCAGGCCGCCGAGCAACTGCTTGAGTCCTGCGCGATCGATGCCGAGATTGGCCGCCTTGCGTATGCGCAGATCGCGCCACGGCGAGTTCGGCGTCTGCGACAGGAACCACATCCAGTTGTGCGGGTACTGATTCGTCACGACTTGGAAACCGCCCGCCTTCAGTGCGGGGACCGCGTCGGGCGCGGGCGCCTCGATGAAGTCCACCTGTCCCGATTGCAATGCGGCAACGCGGGTGTTCGCATCCGGGATCGGCATCAAGACCAGTTGCGCACTTTTCGGCATACGGGCCGGATCCCAGTAATTCGGATTACGCACCATCACTGCGCGCTCTTGCGGCTTGAAGGTGCGGAGCATCCATGGCCCGGTGCCGACCGCCTGACTCATATATTTGTTCCAGTCCTTCCCCGCAGCCTCCCACGCGCCGCGATGAAGGATATTCAGCCAGGTCATCGCATAGGGCAGCGTGCCGTCGGGCACGCTGGTCTCGATCCACACCTTGTTCGGACCCTCCTTCCCCCACGCGGCGACGTTCGGCACTTGCGGCAGCACCTGGCTGTACGCGCGCGGGTCGAACGCGGCAGCATCGCGCTTGAACGCGCGATCAAGCGTGAAGACCACGTCGTCCGCATCGAAGACGTGGCCATCGTGAAATTTCACGTTCTCACGCAAGGTGAAGTGCCATCGCTTCTTGTTGGCCGCGTCGGGTTGCCAGGATGTCGCCAAGCCCGGCTTCAACGTGGCAGGTCGATCGGCATGCGAAAGGTCCCACTCGACGAGCTGATCGTACAGCGTCACGCCCATGAAACGCTGTCCCTCACCGCCTTGATCCGGCGCGCCGTTGGAACTCGGCACCGCGCTCACGGTCATGCCAACGCGCAGCGTCCCGGAAACAGTCTGCGCCTGGGCGAGATTGATTCGAAAGGCGGCCGCCGAGAGGGCAGCGGCCGAGGCGGCCATGCCACCCACGAAACGGCGGCGGTTTGAGTTGATCGACATCGTGCAGGGCTCCGCGATGGAAGAGGACCGGGAAGAACGACAGGGCGACGCGCGCGAGACGGTTGGAATCGTCGTCATTCTATGCACAGAAAAAAATATGCACGGACAAATTATTCAATCACTTCCCGTTACGGTTCACGCGGAGATCGGCATTTTATTGGCTTGTTGCGATGCATTATTTTTGCGGTTCCAATGTGACCGTACTACTTGCGCGAGCGCTCGGATGGAGAACTTGGTCGTGAACGGACATCAGACACAGCCGAAGGTGATCGCCCCGCAACGGTTGGCAGCGACTCCCTTGCGCCCACAAACCGTGGTGCCCGAACTCGCGCCGAACGTCGACGTCGGGGGGCCCGCGCAACCGCTGCTGATGGTGCGCAACCTCGCCAAATATTTCCCGCTCAAGCGCACAAGCTGGCTCGACGCCGCCCTTGGTCGCGCACCCGACGCGGTGCGCGCGGTCGATGCGCTGAGCTTCGAAATTCTCAAGGGCGAGACGCTCGGCGTGGTCGGCGAGTCAGGCTGCGGCAAGTCCACCACGTCGCGATTGATGATGGCCCTGCAACGACCGACAGCCGGCGAAATCATCTTCGATGGCGAGCTGGTCGGCTCGCGCGCGCTGCCGCTCAAGGCCTACCGGCGCCAGGTGCAAATGGTCTTCCAGGATAGCTACGCCTCGCTCAATCCACGTGCGAGCATCGAGGACTCGATTGCTTTCCCGCTGCGCGTGCACGGCATCGACCGGCGTACCGCCACGGCCCGCGCGCATGACCTTCTCGATGCGGTGGGACTGCATCCCGCCCAGTTCGCGCGACGTTTTCCGCATCAGCTGTCGGGCGGCCAGCGGCAACGTATCAACATTGCGCGCGCGCTGGCGCTCAAGCCCCGGCTCGTGATTCTCGACGAGCCGGTTTCGGCGCTCGACAAATCGGTCGAGGCTCAGGTGCTCAATCTGCTGGTCGACCTGAAGTCGCAGTTCGGGCTGACGTATATGTTCATCAGCCACGATCTGAATGTCGTCCAGTACATCGCAGACCGCATCCTGGTGATGTATCTCGGCAAGCCGGCCGAAATCGGTGATGCGCGGGATGTCTTCGACGATCCGGCTCATCCGTACACCGCCGCATTGCTCGCCAGCCGGCCAACTGCCCGGCGCAGGCGAAGTCAGAGCGGGGACGCGCATGTCGCAGCGATGGCGCACACGCAGGTGCCAACCGGCACGGCGCCGTTGCGCGGCGATCCCCCGAATCCGATCAATCCCCCATCGGGCTGTGTGTTTCGGACGCGGTGTGCCCATGCCGAAGACGTCTGCGCGGTGACGGTGCCGCCGTTGACGCCGGTCACCGCAGTCGATGTCGCCCGACTCGGCGCGCCGTCCGCTGCGTCTGCCGCGCCGGGCCGCGCGTCATTGCGGACCGATATGCCCGCGCATCTCGCTGCGTGCCTGCGCCAATTGCCGCAAAGCGGCCACAGCGCCGCTCCGCCGCCGAAGCCGGCAGCCGCCGTGGCGCCGACGACGGTCCACGCGGTCGACGAGGTGACGCAATGAACCCCGCGTTGGTGTACGCGCGCGACCTGCGCGTGAGCTTCGTATCGCCTGAACGCACGGTCGATGTGGTCCGCGGCGTCGACGTCGATCTGCAAGCCGGCGAAACACTGTGCCTGCTCGGCGAATCCGGTTCGGGCAAGAGCGTCATGCTGCGCGCGTTGATGGGTCTGAATCCCGCCGCGACAACGCGCCTGTCCGGCACCCTGCAGGTGGCCGGGCGCGATGCGCTTGCCGACGGCGGCAGAGCCTTGCGCGCGATGCGCGGCGGGACGGTGTCGATGATCTTCCAGGAACCGATGACGGCACTTGATCCCGTCTTCACCGTGGGAGACCAGATCGCGGAGACCATCGTGCGCCACGAAGGCGTGAATTGGAAGACGGCGCGGGCACGCGCGCTGTCCTTGATCGAACGTGTGCAAGTGCCTTCCGCGCGCCGCCGGATGCAGGCCTATCCGCACGAACTCTCCGGCGGCTTGCGACAACGGATGATGATCGCGATGGCATTGTCATGCCGCCCCAAGCTGCTGCTCGCCGACGAACCCACCACGGCGCTCGATGCCAGCGTGCAGATCCAGATTCTCACACTGCTGCGCGAGCTGCAGGCCGAGATGGGCATGGGCGTGATCTTCGTCACGCACGACCTCGAGGTAGCCGCGGAGATCGCCGATCGCGTCATGGTGATGTACGCGGGCCGGATGGTCGAACGCGGGCTGGTCGACGACATCATGGATGAACCGTTGCACCCCTATACCCAGGGTCTGATGGCGGCAACCGTGCTACCCGGCAGCGCCGGCGCGCGCCTCGAGACGATACCCGGCGCGCCGCCGCGGCCGGAGCGCCCGCCACCGGGCTGCGCCTTCTCGCCGCGCTGTAGCCGCGTCGTCCCCGCGTGTTCGTTGGAGGTACCGGCTTTCGCGCGCGGTGCCACGCACGACGCGCGCTGCATTCGCATCGATGAACGAGCGCCACGCGCAAGGTGAGGTCCGCATGCTTCGTTATCTGATACGTCGTCTGCTGTATGCCGTGCCCATCGTGGTGGCGGTCGGCTTCGTTTGCTTCATGCTCGTGCATATCGCGCCAGGCGACCCGATCAACGCGATCGTGTCGCCCGACACACCGGAGGCCATCATCGCGCAGATTCGCGCGCAGTACGGCTTGGACCGCCCACTGGCGGTGCAATTCGGCCTGTGGCTGGTGAAGGTCTGCCACGGCGATCTGGGAACATCCATTGCCACTGGACGTCCGGTCGCAAACGAACTCTTCGCCGCGATGGGCGCAACGGTGCGCCTGTCGTTGATCGCGGCCTTGCTCGGTTTCGTCGGCGGCACGATTCTCGGCTTGTTGGCGGCCTGGTTTCGCGGCTCAATGCTGGACAAGTGCTTGAGCACGGTGGCCGCGGCAGGCGTCTCGATTCCGCACTATTGGCTCGGCATGTTGCTGGTGGTGGTCTTCAGCGTAAAGCTGCAGCTGCTGCCGGCGATGGGCGCCGGCAGCAGCGATTCGAACGTCTGGCAGTGGGACGCGGCGCACATGCGCTTCCTGGTCCTGCCGGCGCTGACGCTGAGCATCATCCCAATGGGCATCGTAATGCGTACCGTGCATGGCGCGTTCATCGAGGTGATGAACCAGGAGTTCGTCGTCACCCTGCACGCCAAAGGCCTGCAGGGCCGCCGCATCGCCTTCCACATGCTGAAGAACGCCGCGCCGTCGGTGCTCGCCGTGATGGGCCTGCAACTCGGTTACCTGATCGGTGGCTCGATCCTGGTCGAGACCGTCTTCGCGTGGCCGGGAACGGGCTACCTGCTCAACCAGGCGATCTTCCAACGTGACCTGCCGATGCTGCAAGGCACGATTCTGGTGCTGGCGCTGGTCTTCGTGATCCTCAATCTGCTGGTGGACGTATGCCAGACCCTGCTCGATCCTCGGATACGCCGCACATGAATGTACCGGACACGGTAGTTACCGGGCGCGCCGCCGCCCTCGCCGCTGACGATTCGCTGGTGCAGGGCGAAGGTTTCTGGCTCGGCATCCGTCGGCGCCTGCTGCGCGACCGGTTGACGTTGTGCTGTGCGGCGGTGCTGGCGCTGATGCTGCTCGCCATCCTGTCTGCACCCTGGCTGGCACCCGGCGATCCCTATCAAGGCAGCATGCTGCAGCGCCTACGCCCGATCGGCACGCCAGGGCATTTGCTCGGTACCGACGAACTCGGCCGTGACATGCTGACCCGCCTGCTGTACGGCGGTCGCCTCTCGTGGTTGCTCGGCATCACGCCGGTGCTGATTGCGATGGTGGTCGGCGGCGCCCTCGGCATCGTGGCCGGCTTCGCGGGCGGCTGGCTGAACATGGTAATCATGCGCACGACGGACGTGTTCTATGCGTTCCCGTCGGTGCTGCTCGCGGTAGCGATCAGCGGGGCGCTCGGTCCGGGCATCGGCAACGCCATCCTGTCGCTCTGCCTGGTGTTCGTGCCGCAGATCATCCGGGTGGCGGAAACCGCCACCACCGCGGTGCGCAATCTCGACTATGTGGAGTCGGCCCGCGCGAACGGTGCGTCCGCCTGGGCGAATATCTGGCATCAGATCCTGCCCAACGTGCTCGGCACCATCTTCACGTACAGCACGAGTCTGGTCAGCGTATCGATGGTCCTCGCGTCCGGTCTGTCCTTCCTGGGCCTTGGATCGCGCCCGCCGGACGCCGAGTGGGGCCTGATGCTCAACACCCTGCGCACGGCGGTCTACCTGCAGCCGATGATCGCATTGCTTCCCGGACTGTGCATCTTCGTGACCAGCGTGTGCTTCAACCTGCTAAGCGAAGGACTGCGCTCCGCGATGGAATTGAAACGATGAGCGTCGCCGGCCCCGCGAACCTGCCGACCCGCAACACCACGGCCGTGCCCGGCGGCGCATTGCACGAGGACCATCGAAATGCGTGAAGCCGACATCATGGCCACCGAAGTCAGCCGCGAGCACGCCATGCAACGACCTGCCGAGACCCTGCGTCTGAGCGTTGCAGCAACGGCCATCGCGATGCATGGCGTGACGCCGCGGACCGACCCCGGCACCGTTGCCAGCGAGATGCTGCGCTTGAATGCGCAGGTGCGCGATGGCGCCAGGGCTCACCTCGATTATCGAGCGCAACCGGCCGATTTCCCGGCAACGCTGCGCGCGGTCGCTGATCCGGTACACGCGCTGCGCTTCGACGAGCGCACCGACGATCGCCGTCACGGCTTCGGCTGGCACGGCGAGTACGACGCGGCCAGCTTCTCGCCAAGCGCCAACCGCTTTCCGTTCAATAGCCTCGCCAGCGCGGCCGCGGCCTTGCGCCGGGGCGAAACCACTTCGGTCGCGCTGACACGTCATGCGCTCGCGCTGGCGCGGCACAGTGCGTCGCGTCTGAACGCCTTTGTCGAGATCCGTGCGGAAGACGCACTTGCGCAGGCACAACGCTGCGATGCCGAAGCTCGCGCCGGGCACTGGCGCGGTCCGCTGCACGGCATCCCGCTCGCGCACAAGGATTGCTTCTTCCGCGAAGGACAAACGATGACCGTGGGCGCGCGCGTCACGCGCGCGCCGCTGCCGGGCGAACGCACCGCACACGTTCTGGACAGACTCGATGCGGCCGGCGCGGTCAGCATCGGAACGCTCAGCCTCAGCGAATTCGTCTGCGGACCGACCGGACAAAATCCCGGCTTTGGCGACTGCGCAAACGCATGGGATCCGAACCGAATTTCGGGTGGCTCGTCCAGCGGCTCGGGCGTCGCAGTCGCAGCCGGCATCATCTATGGCGCCCTCGGCTCGGACACCGGCGGTTCCACCCGCCTGCCCGCCGCCCTGAATGGCCTGTACGGCATCAAGCCGACCTATGGCTTGGTGTCCCGCGCTGGCAGCTTCCCCCGCGCATTTTCCCTCGATACGATCGGACCACTGGCACGCACGGCAGGCGACTGTGCGCTGCTGCTCAGCGAGGTCGCCGGTCACGATCCCGCTGACCCCAGCTCAAGCGCGATGCCGGTGCCTGACTATGCGGCGCTGCTGTGTGCGCCGTCCACGCGCAGCGCACGGGTCGGCGCATTGCTGCCCGTGGGCGGGCTCGACGCGGAAGTCCAGACCGCCTTCGACGTGTTCCTGCGGCAGGTCGCGCAACACTATGCGTTGCGGCGCGACATACCGTTCGCCACCCAGGAGACGTGCTACGCGATGGGCGACGTGCTCGCAAAGGTCGAGGGCGCGACCTTGCACCGCGAATGGATGAGCGTGCAAGCCGACCGGTATTCGCAAGCGGTATTCTCGCGTACCGAGATCGGACTGCATGTGCCAGCCGCGCGCTATCTCGAAGCGCTGTCGGTAAGGGCACGGCTGCTGCGGGAATTCGTCGAGGAGACGATGGGCGATTGCGACGTGCTTGTGTGTCCGACTACGCCAGTGACGACCCCCACGCGCGAGGCGGCCGACATGGAAGCGCGTGACAAGGTATTCGGCGTGGTCGCGGCGCTCACGCGGCTGACCCGTGCCTTCAATTATCTCGGTGTCCCGGTTCTGAACATGCCGATCGGACTGGACAGCCACGGCATGCCGATCGGCGTGCAGTTGATCGGTCGCCCTTACGGCGAGGCGCGCCTGTTCGCGATGGCAGCCGCGCTGGCGCCCGCGCTTGGCTGGCCGCACCTCGCCGCATCGGCGCCGACATCGCCGAGTGCGCCGCCGCTCACGCCGCTGATGCCGTGAGACGCGCTTCATCGGTCGCTCAGTTCGGCCGGGCGCGGCACACTGCCCACGTGAGTCGCGAGCACGCGCGTGCCGCGCGGCGCTGACATCGCTTGATCCGTTGACTGCGTGATGGCCCGCGGATTACCACTGGCGGCAAGCGCGGCGGGTGCAGCCTTTTAATCCCGACATGAAGCGTTTTCACGTTGCATGGCACGGACGCAGCCTGCAACTCAGCGACCCAGCAGCTTGTCGGTCAGGTCGACCTTGGCTTGGTCGATCGGTTTCAAGCCCGGCTCGACGCCACGCAAGATTTCGGTCATTTTCAAGAAACCGTCGTGCGAAATCCGCCCGTCCCTCGACAGCAGGTTCTTCGCGGCAGCCGCGTATTGATCGACGAATGCCTCGCTACGCCCTGGAAACTGCTGCCGAATGATCTTCTTCACCGCCTCGGGATCCGTCTGGATGGTCTGCTCGGCCTTGAGCACCGCACGCGCGACGCCGCGCGCTGCCTCCGGATGACTGTCGATCCAACGTTGCCGACCGATCACGGCCTGTCCCGAATGTGGGATGGAACGCCAGTCGTACAGTACCTGCAGCTTGCCCGGCTGCTCGATGCCATACTGGATCAGACTCGAAGTCGTGGTGATCAACGCGTCGATCTGACCGGACTGAAGCCCTGCCGTGGCAGCGTTATCGTCGCCGATACCGATGATCGTGACGTCCCGGTCCGGATTGATGCCGCGTTTGGCCAGTTCCCAACGCAACACGTTATCCGAGTAGCTGCCGGGCGCGGTCACACCGATCTTCTTTCCCTTCAAATCGGCGAAGCTTTTGTAGCCCTTGCCCGCGGGCACGACCAGGATGTGCGTGATGAAGCGGTCGATGCCGATCAGGAAGCGCGCATCGCCGCCGCGGTTGTCCAGCCGCAGCACGTGGTCGGTGGCGAACGAGGCCAACTCGATCGAACCGCCGACGAACGCCTGTACCGCGATGCCCCCCCCGGCGAAGTGCACCGGCTCGACGTCCAGGTTTTCAGTTTTGAAATAGCCCTTGTCGATGGCGAGCAGAATGGGGATTTGCGACTCATTGGTCCCGATCAGACCGATGCGTATCTTCGTCGTCTCGGCGTGGGCCGCGGGGGTCAGACCGATCGCCACTGCAATCAGCAATGACAGCCCGCTCAGCCAATGCCGCAGTTGTTGGAAGGCGGTACTGGCAGCAGCCGTGCGTGTTGCGTGTTTCATGCATCTCCTTCGATGAGCGGGCGCGGTGATGGCTTATCGCGCGCATCCCGATAAACTGAGTCGCCTGGCTCGGCGACGCGCCGTTTTCCAGGTTCCACCGGCTGCCCCCCGCCCCGCGTCGTCCTGGCAGAGATCGGCGACCACGGCTGGCCAAGGGTACGGCCGTCAGTGCGCACGGCTGGCCGGGCCGCCGACCTCGCTGACGATGTCGTTCCAGATCGCGTGAACGTAGTCGCGAAACCGCGCGTCGCTGCGAATTTTGCGCGCGTCTCGCGGCCTCGCCAGTTCGATCTCGTAATTTGACCGGATGCGGCCCGGACGGCCCGTCATCACGATTACCCGGTCCGACAGGCTGACGGCTTCCTCGATGTCGTGGGTTACGAACACGACAGCCTTGCGGTGACGCCCCCAGATGTCCAGTAGCTCCTGGCCCATCAGAACCTTGGTTTGCGCGTCGAGCGCGCCGAATGGTTCGTCCATCAGGAAAATGCCGGGCTCGTAGGCCAGGATGCGGGCCAGCGCCACGCGCTGCCGCATGCCACCGGAAAGCGCATGGGGGAACGCGTCGCCGAATTCGCGCAGTCCAGTTATCGCGAGCAGTTCGTCGAGGCGTTCGCCACGGCCAGCCTTGGCGTAGCCGCCGCATTCCAGGCCCACTTCGATGTTCTCGCGCACCGTGGCCCACGGCAAAAGCGCGTCGCGCTGGAACATGAAGCCAAGTTCCGGAGGCGTTCCACTGACCACCTCGCCACGCACGCGCACGCTGCCGCCGCTGGGCCGTTGCAGTCCCGAGATCAAGCGCAGCAATGTCGACTTGCCACATCCGCTGGGCCCTACGATCGACAGGAACTCGCCCTCGCGCACATCGAGGTCGATCCGGCTCAATGCGGCCGCACTGCCGCCGTAATGCATCGTGACGCCCCGCATTTCGATCTCGGGCGCACGCGGCAGCGCGTTGCTTGCCATCTTCATCTCCGTCGGACGATCGGTCGCCGCTAGGAACTCGTTCACTCAGGCACCATAACGGTTGCGCAGCAGCCGGTGCTCGATCAGCTTCACGCATTGATTGAGTAGCATGCCGAGAACCATCAGCAGCACCAGGCCCGTGAAGACGCCGACGATGTCGATCCGACCGGCGGAGCGTTCGACGTACCAGCCCAGCCCCCTGTTCGAGCCAAGCAGTTCGCCAACGACGGAGCCGATCAGCGCGAGACCGACACCGACACGTATCGAGGCGAACAGCCAGGGCACGATTCCGGGCAGGACTACCTTGCGCAGAATGTAGCCGCGCGACGCTCGCATCGCACGCATCATGTCGATCAACTCGCGGTCGATCGCACGCATGCCCTCATAGGTATTCAAGATGACGACGAAAACCACCATCGAGAAGGCCATCACGACCTTCGACCAGGGACCGATGCCGAACCACAGGATGAAAAGCGGCGCGAGCGCGATGCGCGGAATGCTGTAAAGGCCGAGGAAAAACGGTTCGAGCACCCGCTCGATGTAACGGTTGGACGCGAACAGCAGCCCGATCGGAATGCCCACCACCAGGCTCAGCACCAAGCCGGCGGCGGCCTGACCGACGGTGGGCACGGCGTGCCACCACAGATCGCCAGACTCGGCCATTTCGAGCAGGCGTACGGCCACGGTGGACGGCTGCCCGATCCAGAAAGGATCGAGTATCCAGCGCGCGGCGATCTCCCATAATCCGATCGCCGCAAGCGCGAACACGATGCGTCCGATCAAGACCTTCACGTCGTAGGACGCGCTGCTGCGCCGCCGAGTCACCGTCGCAGCGGCAGCGTCGATTGAAGGGTTGAGCGTGTTGATTTCGCGTGTCGACATGGCTGGCCTCAACGCAAACGCGCCGGCTGCTCGACCGGCAGGTCGTCGCGGTTGCCCCACTCGCCCCATGAACCGGTGTAGTTGCGCGGCGCGGCGAAGCCGGCGAGCCTCAGCGCGTAATAGGTGTGAGCGGCACGCGCGCCGCCGCCGCAGTAGGCGATCACGTCGTCGCCGGTCTTGAACCCGAACGCCTCGTAGGCGGCGCGCAAATCCGAAGCAGGCTTGAAGCGGCCGTGGCGGTCGATGTTGTCCGTGTAGTCGCGGTGCACCGCGCCCGGTATCGCGCCGATGCGCTTGGCACGCTTTTCCTCGCCATAGTATTCCGCAGCGCGTCGCGTATCGACGAAATGCACGCCCGGTTCGGCCAAACGCGCGCGCACCTCGTCGGCACTCGCCACGAGCGCGTCGCGTTGGCGGGCGACGAATTGCTTGGGTGCATAGCGCGGCACCTCGGTAGTCAACGCGGGATCGCGCACGCTGCCCAGGCCGCCATCAAGGATGGAAACCGCCTGGTGACCGAGGTATTCGAGCAACCAGGCCGCGCGAGCCGCGCGCGCGTCCGAGCGGTTCTCGTAGACCACGACGCGTTCGCTGCCATCGATGCCGAGCAGCGAGAAAATGTAACTGTATTGCCCAGCGAGGGTCGCAAGGCCGGAGGCCGAGGTGTCGTAATGCGACAGCGTCATCGGGTCGAACGGTCGTGCCTCCGGCAGGTGTCCGGACCAGTAGTCGGACAGCGAACGCACGTCGAGGAGAACGACATCGGGATCGTGGCGGTGGGCTTTGACCCAGTCGCCATCGACAAGCAGGCCAACTGACATGATGTATCGGGCGTTTGGCAGTCCCGCCTCAGGTCGCGGGACAACTTAATGCACGAGCTTACGCGCGCGCCAATTCGATGCCAAAGGCGCAAAAGTGCGCTGCTTAGCGGCTGCGGCGTGATTTGCTTTTCGACAGCAGCGCGATAACGATGTGAAGATCGCGCACTTAGCGTGGTTCACTGGTCGCACTAGAATGACTTTCTTCGCGATCCGGCATTCATCGCTGCCCGCTGTCAAGCGGGCAGCGCCGGCCGCGACGGAATCTGTCGTCCCCGGAAGAAAGCCATGTCATCACTTCTCGACGTCGAAGCGCCCGCCGACTCCTCGGTGAGATTGCCTGTCATCCAGCCGTGGAAACCGGCACTTGGCGCAGTGGTGACCGGGTTGCAACTCGACAGTGGCCGCCTGAGCTCGGGAGCGCGCGACGCGCTGGTGCGGGCTCTGCTCGACTACGGCGCGCTGGTGTTCGAGCCCGGCGTGCTCGGCCCGCAAAGCTTCACGTCACTGCTCGCCGAATTCGGCGAGGTGTCGTTGTACGCGGGGCCGAAGACGCCGACGGCGGCGGATAACGCAAACGTCAATATCGTCGATTCGAGCAGCAAGCGGCAGGCGCGCAACTTCCTCTGGCACATCGACCAGGCATTCCGCGCCGATCCGCCCAGCCTGACGGCGTTGTACGGCCAGGAGGTGCCAAGCTTCGGCGGCGACACGCTGTTCAGCAATGCGGTGCTGGCCTACGAGCGGCTGGATCCACATTTCGCTGCCTACATCGAGACGCTCACCGCCGTGCATTATTGGGACGCCACCGGCCACATCGCCGACCGTTTCGACGACCCGGCCGAGGCGGGACGACAACGCGCGATCAACGCACCGATCGAAACGCCACTGGTCCGCGTGCATCCCGAAACCGGCCGCAAGCAGCTGTTCGTCAACGAGTCGTACACCACCTACATCAAGAACGTCTCCCGAACCACGAGCCAGCATCTGCTCGGCATTCTGTTCGAAGCGATCAAGGAACCCGAAGTCGAAGCACGCTTCACGTGGCAGCCGGGCGCGGCGGTGCTGTGGGACAACCGCGTCGTACAGCATCGGGGCATTGGCGATTTTGCGGGCCAGCGCCGCGTGTTCTACCGAGGCTGCGTGCGCCGTTGAATCCGGTCCGCAGATCACTACGCCTAGGGCCTGAGCTTCGCCGCAGCGATCGTCGGTCGCGCCGTGGCCAGGCCTTCACCGAGGATGCGACGCGGACGAGCAACGCTGTGCCCCGTGCGTTGACAGCGCCGCGGCGGCAGCACGGCCCGGGCAACGTCCGTGGCTGGCATGCCGCTGTCACGCAGCCCGGGCCGTGAGCGTCGGCCTCGGGCAGGCATGCGACGCGTCAGGCGAGATAGCGCCGGAACCAGACGAGCGTGCGGTCCCACGCGAGTTTCGCCGCGGCCTCGTCGTAGCGCGGCGTCGAATCGTTGTGGAAGCCATGATTCACGCCGGGATAGATATGCGCCTCGTAAGTCTTGCCCGACGCCTTCAACGCGGCCTCGTAGGCGGGCCAGCCGGACGTGATCGGGGTGTCCAATGCCGCGTAATGCAGCAGGAGCGGCGCGCGGATGCGGGACACCTCGTCGGCGCGCGGCTGCCTGCCATAGAACGGCACCGCCGCGCTCAGCTCGGGATAGGCCACGGCGGCCGCGTTGGCAACCCCGCCGCCATAGCAGAAGCCGGTAATGCCAACCTTGCTGGTCGTCGCCTTGCTCGCCATCAGGTAATCGACCGCCGCGAAGAAATCGTGCAGCAACTTTTGCGGATCGACTTGCGTCTGCAGCTCGCGTCCTTTGTCGTCGTTGCCCGGATAGCCACCGACCGAACTCAGCCCGTCGGGCGCGAGCGCGACGAAGCCGGCCTTCGCCAACCGTCGTGCGACATCCTCGATATACGGGTTGAGTCCGCGGTTCTCGTGCACCACGACCACACTGGGCGTCGGCCCGCTGACCTTCGCTGGCCGGACCCGATAAGCCCGCACCTGGCCGTGCCCTTGGGGCGAGGGATAGGTGATGTATTCGGCAGCAATGTCCGGGTCGGTGAACGCGACTTGCTGCGCCATCGCGTAATTCGGCATCAGTGACGCTAGAAGCGCACTGGCGCTGGTGCCGGCAGCCGCGAACGCCGCGGCGCGTTCGATGAAGTCGCGCCTCCCTATCCTGCCGTGCACATAGTAGTCGTAAAGTTCAAGCAGGCGCGGGTCGAAGTCCTTCGCCGTCAATCGGCTCATGCTTTTCTCCTGGTCGGATCCAGTGCGGACGGGAAGCGCGGTCCGAGCACGGCCAGCATCCCAATCACATTCTGCCCGGTCCGCACGTTTGCAACTCGATCGCCACGCGCCGCGTCACGCCTGCCCATCGCAGCCTACGGAGATTTGGGCCTTCTTTTCGCCGGAGGTGCCGGCCCCCACTCTGTCATCAACGGGCCTCGTAAGCCAATGTGATTAAAGGGATTTTTCTGATCGACACAAACCATACCGTCGCCATCTACCGTCAAAATCACGCGCTTAACGCTGGCGCGGGTGATGGAGGTCTTTTGCGAGGCGTCGATTCTTTCGGGCTTATTGTCAATCGGAGTGCATTTTAGCGCGCTCTCGTTTGCCTGGGACCGACCACATACGACCGACTACAGCTCGCCCAGAAAGTCCTCGACCACAGTTACGCAATGATCGAAACTGGGCGTGTACTCCAGCTTTGCAATGGCGTCGAACGCGGCGTGCAAACTGACATGCGGCGACCGGATCTGGGAGAGGAACGCTTCCCGGTGCCGGAGGAGAAATGGCGTTGCCGCCAGAAGCTGCTGCGGCTCGCTCTCAATTACGAGAGGAAGGTCGAAAAGATCCCGTGCCGTGACCCGATCTCCGCGGTGGTACATCTTCTTGGCGATAATTTCGGCGGCCTTCTCCACTTTCACTGCGCGACCGCCGATATCCCAGGTATCCCAAGCGTCGTCCAGAAGATTGGGAGAGGCGACGAAATCGACCTCACCCTCCTCGAACTGGAGTCTGACGAAGGCACCCGGTTGTTCAGTGTAGTTCTGCGTCAAATCCGCGGCTGTGTCGCTCAATCGCGGCGAGACAAAACCGAGATACTGCAGGTCAGGCACGATGATGTCGATGTCTTTGCTCAGCCGATGACGGTAACGGAACATCAGCACCGTTCCGCCGCCCAGCGTCCAGAACGGATCCGCGATGCCGCCATACCGACTGATCTCATCAATCAGCGCCAGCGCCCGCGGGAACAACTTCTCCCAAGGACCGCTGGGCAGTGTTTCGGGCTTCATGCCCACAGCGTGCGACGATGCACGGACAACGATCCAGCCAACTTCGCCACATTGCGCCAGATTTGCTTTGGCGGCTGGTGTGCATGCGAGGCAGCCTCCTCCACGGCCATCACGACGACAGGCACGGGCGCCTCATCCAGCAAATGCGTCAGGTGCGGAGCAAATGAAGCAGGCACTACACCGCTCACCAAGGCCTTCTCCAGCGTCTCGGGCGCCAGTTCTTGCGCATAGCTGACACTGGCGGTCTTAGCCGCCATCCACAGGCCGCGCTTCTTGCGCCGCGCCTGGGTATCCGGCTTCGGACTGTCCAGGCCCAACACCGCCATGACCTGCCCTACCCGGTTGACACCGAGATCGCTCAAAGCGCCGTTCTCCAGGCCGACCAGCGTCTGACGCGACAGGCCGCTGAGGTGAGCCAACTGCGCTTGGGACAAGCCCAGTTCAGAGCGCCGGACCCGCACGGAATGGCCGATATCGATGAGGTTCATGGCGGATAGCAAGCAACTAAAATGTCTGATATTTTTGACATACTACCCCTGCCTGCCCTGACCTGCAAGAACCGGATCCGTCGGCCGATCTACCTCCCATGCTGCCCTGGCCCTTACCTGCCGAAATGTCTGACAACTAGCGCTAACATCGTGGCAGGGGGTAATAGGCGTAATGCATGTTACGGCGGGGTACTACGGGGGATTCCATGGACGAGAAACAACCGCAAGGTTCGGCCGTCGCTGCCGAGCCGAAGATCGACGTAGTCCTCTTCGCCAAATTGGCAGAACGCCGCGGCATCCCCGTGGCAACACAAGCCGGCAAGGGGCTGTTCCGCCGCCAGGAGGTGCAGGATCTGATCGCATTGACCCGCGTTCTGGCCGACCGCCGCGACACGCTGGCGCTCGGCGCGCTGCTGCGCGGGCCTCTGGTCGGACTCACCGAAGAAGATCTGCTGGACAGCATCTGGGGGCTTCCGCGCTCGGAGGAACAGCCGGATCGGATTCCGCGTCTGGATCTCAGCATCGAACCCGCCGTCATCGCGCACCCGCTCGCGCGCGAAGTCATCGAGCGGCTGCAATCGCTCTCCCGGCGCGGCAACAGCACGATCCCGCACGAGCTGCTCTCGCAGGCCGTGGACGTGTTGCGCGTCCGTCCGCTCCTCCTCCAGCGCCATCGCGGCCAGGCCGAGCGCGCGCTCGCCAATGTCGATCTCTATCTCAGCCTGTCGACCGGCTACGCCGTGCGCGGTTTGCGCGCCTTCGCCGAGGCGATGACAGCGGCGTGGTCCGACGAGGCCCGCACCGTTGAAGGACGACCCGACGCCCAGGAGGAAGCGGTCGCGCTCTTCACCATGCACGCGGCCAAGGGGCTGGAATGGCCGATCGACATTCCGGTCAACACCATGACCGGCGTCATGGCGCCCGAGAGCGCCGTGATCGGCCGCCAGACCGAGACCTTCTATTGCCCGGTCCTGGGCGTCGTGCCCGAGGGCTATGAAACCGCACGCCAGGCGGAGAAGGAGGAGCTGGACCACGAACGCATCCGGCTCTGGTATGTCGCGGCGACCCGCGCCCGCGAACTCCTCGTCTTGCCCCGGCTCGACGCCACGCCGTCGAAATTGGCCTGGATCGGTCTCGTCGATCTGTCGCTCGCCGACCTGCCCCGCCTGGACGTCTCTCACCTGCCTGCCGGTCTCGCGGCCGCAGGCGCGGGCGCGGGCAACACCCAGACGCGCGCGAGCTTCGCCGCCGAAGCCGAAGCCATCGCGGCCGCGCAGACGCGGTTGACCTGGCTCGCGCCCAGCCGTGACGAAAACGCCGCCGGGACCGTGCTGCGGGAAGAAGAAGCCGCGCTATGGACGGGATCGGCCGACGATCAGCCCCCCGAGCTGGAAGCCGCCGCCCTCGTGCAAGGTGGCCGCGAGCGCGGGATGATCCTCCACAAGCTCATGGAAGAGGTGCTGACCAGCGAAATCCCAGAAGCTGAAGCCGCCCTTACCGAACGTGCTGGCCACCTCATCCGCGCCCTCGGCCAGTCTCCAGTCGCCGACCCGGCGACGGGGCTGTCGGCACAGGAACTGGCGACCTGTGTGATCCGATCCCTGGCTCTGCCTGACATCGCGGCCCTACGGCCGGGTCTTCTGGCCGAATTTCCCGTCTATTCCGCACACGCGGCCGACGGCGTAGAATCCGCAACGGCCGGGATCGCCGATGCCCTGACCCTCACGGCCGAAGGCCGCCCTGCCGTCGTCGTGGACTGGAAAAGCGATGTGACGCCGGTGCCGGGAACGCTCGATCACTATCACGCGCAGGTGCGGGACTATCTCGACATGACCGGCGCCGAGCGCGGACTGATCGTGCTGATGACCTCCGGCGCGGTCATTCCCGTCCTGCCAACGAAGCCGACCGAGAGTGAGGCGACCTGAGCCCATGTCGTCTCTTGCCTGGATCGATTTCGATGAAGCCGAGCGGCAGCGCGCGCAGCGCATCATGGCGCTCTTTCAGGAGCGCGAGACCCGCGACGAGCTGGGGATGGGGGCGATCCGGGATTCCATCGCCGATCACCTCTTTCCGGGCACGAGCACGATCCAGACGCGCCTGCGATACATGCTGTTCATTCCCTGGCTCTATCGGGCGCTGGAAAAGCGCGAAGTCCCTGAAGCGCAGCTCCGCACCGAGGCGCGCGACACCGAAATCCGGCTTGCCGACGCCCTGAAAGCCGGCGGTGAGTCCAACGGCATCATCGGCCGGGATGCAGGACCACGGCTCCAGCGGTTGCCGAGTTCCGTCTATTGGGCTGGCCTGGGCGCGTGGGGCATCCGGGTCTTTCCGGGCTCGCTCGACAGTCTGTTCGTCGCCTTGCGGGGCCGTGGCCGGTCGCGCGGCGCATCCAGCGGCGAAGACGCTCTGGCCGGCGCCCAGACGCCCGCCGTCTGGAATCCAGCCTTGCCCCAGATGCCCGGCGACCTGCTTGAGCACGCCGTCTTCCGCCTGACCACCGACGAGGCGCAATTCCTCATCGACCGCCTGATCGCCAGCCAGCCCACCGCACTGCTCACGATGCTGGCGCGCGAAGGCATCGACGCGGGCTGCGACTACATCTGGACACACCCCCATCTGTCGGCGTTTCCATCCGCAGCGCGCCGCCTCGTCCAGCACGGGGAAATCTTCTCCCATGTGATGCACGGCGCCGCGCTGCTCTATAACCTCGCGCTCAGCGAACTGCGCCAGCGCGACGACTGGATCGAGGACTATCGCGCTCGGCTTGGAGCCTGGAGCGACGAACTCGATACCGGCGCCGTCCGCGCGTGGTCGCTCGATGATTTCTGGAATGTCGTGGAGCACCCGGCGCACGCCGTCCGTCCGGCCGCCAAACGGTTCATAAGCGAGTGGCGCGATCTGGTTCTGGCCGGGACGGAGCAGGTAATCTCGGCGCCTGCGGCGCGGCGGCTCGTCGAGGAGCGCGAACGTCGGCTCAAGACCAGCCAGTCCCGCTACGCCAATCACGCTGTCCGTGACCGCTGGACCGGCGCATCGGGCGCAGACCGCCTCAGCTTCCGCTGGGCGCAGGCCAAATCCCACCTGCGGGATCTCGCCCATGCTGAATAGGCACAGCCTCGATCCCGAACACCGATCGCTCTACGGCGCCAATCTTCAGCCGCCGGCGGGCTATGTCTTCGACGCGGCGGTCGCCACGACCTTCTCGCTCGACTTCGAGACAGGGCTCGCCGTGCCGGTCAGTCTTGCGCTCTTCGCCGCCGAGAACCGCGACGACATTCTCACTCATCCTCTGGCGCTGCTGGAAGGCGCCGAGCGCATCGCCGGCCGCCTCGTCGTCTTCACCGACGCCGGCCATATCCAGGCAAGCACCCGGCCGCATTCCCGCCTTTGCTCGTTGCTTGAACGCATCATCGTCGAGGTCGCCGCCCCTCAAGGCGGGGCCTTCCACCCCAAGATGTGGGCGCTCCGCTTCACGCCGCTGCGGCCTCAAGACCCGGCCCGCCTGCGCCTGCTCATTCTCTCCAGAAACCTGACGCGCGATCGGTCATGGGACATTGCCGCCACCCTCGACGGCGTGATCACCAAGCAGCCCAAAGCCGTCAATCGCCCGGTCGCCGACTTCCTTCGCCGGCTCCCCGACCTCGCGACCGTCGGCGTTCCCGACGGAACGAAGACGCTTGTCGATGACCTGGCCGAAGACATGCGCCGCGCCGAATGGAGCCTGCCCGAACCGTTCCAGAGCGTCTCCTTCGCCGTCAACGGCCTCGGCGGAACGCCATGGCGCCCGGAACCCTGCGTTCGGCTGGGCGTGGTGTCGCCCTTCTGCGACGATCAAACCTTGTCGATGCTCGCCGGCCTGGCCAGCGCCGAAAAGCCCATCTTCATCGGGCGATCCGACGAACTCGCCGAGGTGCCCGGCGCCACGCTCGACGGCTTTGACCGCGTGGCCGTGCTCGACGAAATGGCGGCCACGGAAGATGGCGAGGAAGAGGACGCAGCGGCCCTGCAAGGGCTCCATGCCAAGGCGTTCATCGCCGAACGCGGCTGGGACACCGCGATCACGGTCGGCTCGGGAAACGCCACGCGGCCGGCGCTGCTGACCGGCAGCAATGTCGAGATCTTCATCACCCTGATCGGGAAGCGATCGCGGGTCGGCAGCGTCGAGGAAATCCTCGGCGACAAGGGGTTTGGCCGGCTGACGCGGCCGTTCGTCCGCGACGAGACGGTAGCTGCCGATGCCGCGCAACGAGCCGCCGAGGCTCGTTTGCATCAGGCCCAGCGCGAGATTTGCCGCAGCGGCCTCACGCTCCGTTGCGAGCGCGGCGAGCACACCGCCGATGGCGCGCCGCTCTGGCGGGTCTGGCTGATCCCGTCCGAACCGCTCCCCCTTACCGAGCTCGGTGCGCTGCGAGTTTGGCCGATCACGCGGGGCGAAGGACATGCGCGCGATGTGCTGAAGCCGCTCCGACAGGGACAGCCCGCCGACCTTGGCGCAATGCCCTTGGTCGACCTTACCCGGTTCCTCGCCTGTCACCTGACGGACGAGACGGAAGACCTCTCGATCCTGTTCAGCACGGGGCTCATCATGGAAGGGCTGCCCGCGGAGCGCTACGCCGCCATCCTGCGCTGCGTGATCGACAGCAAGGACGCCTTCCTCCGCTATCTCCGCCTGCTCCTCTCCGAATTAGGCGACCCCTTCGCCGCCGCCCTCGCGGCGCAGGACGGGTCAGGTCAGGGCGCTTGGCGCGCGGCAAGCGACGACGCGCCCATCCTCGAGGAGATGGTTCGGGCCTTCTGCCGGGGTGGAGACCAGCTTCGCGCCATCGAACGGCTGATCGCACGCCTGGAAACCGGCGACGGTGACGATACCGATCCGATTCCGGCCGAGTTCCGCGCACTCTGGAACACATTCCGAATTGCGCTCGCCACGCAGGATGCTGCTCATGCCGAATGAACGGTTTCGCGCCGACGCAGCGCTCGCTCCCCTCAAGGTCTTTCAGCGGCGCACCGTCGACTACGTCTTTGATCGACTCTACGGTCAGGACGATCCTGTCCGCCAGTTCCTGGTCGCCGACGAAGTCGGCCTCGGCAAAACGATGGTGGCGCGCGGGGTCATCGCCCGCATGATCGAACACCTGTGGGACAGCACCAAGCGGATCGACATCCTATACATCTGCTCGAACCAGGCGATCGCCGCCCAGAACCTCAACCGGCTGAACGTCCTCGGGCGGCGCGAGCTGGCCTTGCCGACCCGCATGACGCTCGTTCCCCTGCAACTGCGCGATCAGGCGGGCCTCGACGCCAGCAGGGTGAACTTCATTAGCCTGACGCCGGGCACGACCTTCGATCTGCGCTCCGCGACGGGCGTGACACAGGAACGCGCCTTGCTGTTCCATCTCCTGCGCGACCTAGTTACGCGCCCGCGTGGCCTGCACAACCTTTTGCAGGTCACAGCCGGCGTCGAGGGTTGGAACCGCGCCGTGGACAACCTCACCCTCGAAGGCGTCGACAAGCGCATCATCGAGCGTTTCCGCCGCGATGTGCAGGCGGATCGCGACCTCTTCAAGGAACTCGAACGGATTTGCGAACTCTTCCCGCGCCGCCGGGACACGTATCGCGCAGAAATGGCACAGCCCCGCAACAGCTTGGTCGCCAGGCTCCGCGTCAAGCTGTCCCACGCCTGCGTGGATGCGCTGCAACCCGACCTCATCATCATCGACGAGTTCCAGCGGTTCCGGAATCTGCTGCATGACGACAGCGACGCGGCGATCCTCGCGCGCGAACTGTTCGATTACTCGGGAGGCGACGGGCACGCCGCCCGCACCTTGCTGCTCTCCGCCACACCCTACCGGATGCTCACGCTCGCCGGCGACGAGCCCGACGAAGGCGACCACTATCAGGACTTCCTCGAGACCTTGAGTTTCCTCTACGGCCGGGAAAAGGGGCCGGAGGTGGCAGCCTCGCTGTCGCGTGAAATGCGCACCTTCCGCGGCCTCCTGCATGCCCTGCCACAATCACATGCCTCAGCGGTCGAGACCCGCCAGACCATCGAACGGCTCCTGCGCCATGTGATCGCCCGAACCGAGCGGGTCGCATCCACGGTCGAGCGCGACTCCATGATGATCGAGACTCGCATCACGGTCTCGATCGCGCCCGCCGACCTCGCGCAGGCATCCGCCGTCTCTCACTTGGCGCGCACGCTCGATGCGCCGGAGATCATCGAATACTGGAAGTCTTCGCCCTATCTGCTCAACTTCATGCGCCACTACAGTCTGAAGCGGCTGCTGGAAAACCAGATCGACGCGCCTTCGGCCGTGCTGCGCACCGCAATCCAGGCAGCTCGACCGACCATGCTCGATCACGACGCCATCGACGCCTATGCGCCGCTGGACCCGGCTAACGGTCGCATGCGCGCGATCATGGACGACATCTTCGGCCAGCACCTGGAACAGAACCTCTGGATACCCGCTGCCATGCCCTACTACGGCGAGGCGCGAGCCGGGGCGCCGCTGACCAAAGCGCTGATATTTTCGTCCTGGTCCATGGTGCCCGATGCGATCGCAGCCCTGCTGTCCTACGAAGCCGAACGGCGCATGGGCGTCGGCGAATCCGGCCGGCACTATTTCGAGCAGCATCGCCTGCGTCCCTTGCAGTTTCGGCAGGACCACGGCCGGCTCGTGGGTCTGCGCGCGCTGCTGCTGATCTATCCCTCGCCGGCACTGGCCGAACTGGCCGATCCGCTGGCGGTGTTCAGCGAAACGGGGGCCGCCTTGTCGCTGGAGGGAATGCGCTCCGCTGTGGGCGACCGCCTCAATCCCGCCCTCGGTGCTTTGAAGGAAAGCGCGGTATCGCATCAGGACGCGCACAGCGCCGAGTGGGCCGCCCCAGCCGTGATCGATGACCTGCTGGGCACGCGATCCCGAGCCTGGCTAGAAACGCCGCACGGCATGCGCGCCTTGGCGAGCGAAGACGCCTTCCACGATCATGTCACCGAACTGGCGACAGCGGTGAAGACGCGCGACATCGGCGCTTCGTCCGACGATCTTTCGGATCTGCTGGTTGACGTCGCGCTCGGCAGTCCGGCCGTCTGCGCTCTTCGTGCCCTCAAGCGGATCGCGCCCGAGCTGGCGTGGGATGACCCACGCTTGCTAAGCGCAGCGGCTGAAGTCGCCTGGTCGTTCCGGGCGCTGTTCAATCAGCATGACGCGGTCGCCTTGCTGCGACGGGATACCGACGATCACTACTGGCGCCGCGTGCTGGCCTATTGCGCCCAGCACAATCTACAGGCCGTCCTGGACGAATACGCACATTACCTCGTCGATGCCGAAGGTCTCGGCGCCCGCCCAGCCGAAGATCGCGCAATCGGTGTTGCCCACGCAATGGCTCAGGCCTTGGCCATCCGCCCGTCGCAGATCGACGTCGATGACGTACAGGTCGATGGAGAGTCCCTCGCCATCAGCAAGTTCCAGATGCGCGGACGCTTCGCGATGCGGCTCGCCGACTACAAGGACGAAGACGGCGCCGTCGCGCGGCTAGGAGGCGTGCGCGATGCGTTCAACTCACCGTTCCGCCCGTTCGTTCTCGCCACTACATCCGTCGGCCAGGAAGGGCTGGACTTCCATCCCTATTGCTATCGTGTATATCACTGGAACCTGCCGGGCAACCCGGTGGACCTCGAACAGCGCGAAGGCCGCGTCCACCGCTTCAAGTGCCATGCCGTCCGCCTCAACCTGGCCGAGCGCCAGGCCGCGGTGGTCAGGGGGCACGGGCAGACCCCTGACGATCCGTGGAAACTGATGTTCGAGCACGCGCGGTCTGAGGCGGCAGTGGACACCGATCTCATTCCCTATTGGATCTACGAAGGTTCCGTGCGCGTCGAGCGGCGCGTGCCGATGCTGCCGTTCAGCCGGGAAATCACGCGACTCGCGTGGCTCAAACGTAGTCTAGCTATATATCGACTTGCATTCGGACAGCCGAGACAAGACGAGTTATTGGAATACCTTCACACGCTCATGGTGGATGGCTCGGACATTACGGCTCTTGAGGATCTCCAAATTCGGCTCGAGCCCTCAAACACTTTCAGCGCTGATCTCCAATCAAACAAAAATAGCGTGTGAGCTGATTCAGAGTGGCACCGCTAACTACGCTAAAGTTCGCTCAGCTACGCTGTAACCCGTCCGCCCACTCGATCATCAACGGGGCTCAAAAACCGCTTGTTTAAAGGGCTCTGCTGAGATGATGGCGGCCAGGTTGTAGAACTCGACCTGATACGTTTTACCGTCGCCCGCAGTAGTTGCATTTTTTGCAACTACTGCCTCACGCGCCAGCGGTCGCCAAAAATCGAAGCGAATCGAAGTCGAGACCATCGGAACCGGAGCGCTCTGCTGGAACCGGGCTGGAAGGTTCTTAAGTTGTGGGAGTGCGAAGTCCGCGATCTGCAACGTACCGAGGCGCGTCTGCGGGTGTTCTTGCACACGGGCTCCGCAGTTCCACCCCCGAAGACGTAGAGCACTCCTCCAGCCATTCACCACAGTGGTGCAACGGTCACCACTGTGGTGTAATATATTGACTTAAGCTCTTCAGCTCGGGGGACGGCCATGCGGCTTCAAGAAAAACGCCATGACAGCGGCGCGCATGAGCGCACAGTCCGCGCTTCTATCAGCTTCCCGGAGGCGCAGTACCAAGTCCTGGAAAGAATTGCGGCAGAGAACAAGGTTTCTCTTGCCTGGGTCGTGCGCGACGCGATCGATGGCTATCTAAAATCTAGGTGGCCCCTTCTCACGCAGAGCACCGATGCCGAAGATGCGCAGTAGAGAAGCGAGAGAACGTGAAAGAGATATTTGAACAAGCTGGTGGAGAAATCAGGGTGATATCCCTGTTCTCGGGCTGCGGAGGCATGGACTTCGGCGTGGAAGCGGCTGGCGGCCATGTGATCTTTTCGAACGACATCCTGGCGGATGCTTGCAAGACGCTGAAGAAATATTTCCCCAGCGCGGATATCCGTAACGCAGACATCGCCGGCATCCAGACCTTCCCAGATGCTGATATCGTCGTGGGCGGTTATCCATGCCAATCCTTTTCCATGGCAGGTAACCGCGACCCTAAAAAGGACGAGCGCACCAACCTTTACAAGCAGTTCCTGCGGGTCATCGGCATTGTCCTGCCCAAATACTTCGTCGCGGAGAACGTCTCTGGCCTCAAAGCGTTGAGCAGTGGAACTTTCTTGAAGGAACAACTCGAAGCCTACGACAAGGCCGGCTACAACGTCACCTACAAGGTCTTGAATGCTAAGGATTATGGCGTGCCGCAGTCGCGCAAGCGGCTATTTATCGTCGGTGTGAGGAAAGACCTAAACCAAGTTTTCGAATTTCCAAAGGAAACCCACGGAAAAATGACAAAGGCTTCAGGCCCGCTATTGCCGTACGCATCGCATGGGGACGCTATCAAAGGCTTACCTCTGTGGCCGGAGGGCGAGTTCTACGAGCGTCCCGATACGGACGGAAACTTTTCGTGGTACTACATGTCCAGGAACCGAAAAGCCAAATGGGCGGATCCCGCATTCACCGTCGTGGCCAACTGGAGGCACATTACGCTGCATCCGGCTAGCCCGGTGATGACTCTGACTTGGTCCAACCTTGCTGACGGGTGGAAACAGCGCTGGGATTTTTCTGACCAATACGAACACACAGAAGCCGACCCGAAGCGCAAGAAGCTCGAAATGCCACGCAGGCTGTCGTGGCGCGAGTGCGCCCGTATCCAGACCTTTGACGCCAAATTCACTCCGGTTGGCGATACAGAGTCCAAGTTCACCCAAATCGGAAATGCTGTACCGCCGAAGCTAGCTGAGGCCATATTCAGCCACCTTTTCTCCGGGGCCGGCCTGATCACTCTTAGCGTTCCAACCGCTCGCAAAACCGCATAGGATTGAAATGCACCGGCCCATGGAATATACGCAAGGATCGCTGTGAGCAGCGCGACAACCACGTCTCTCGTTAGCGCTGTCGTATCCGCAGCGGAGATTTCCAGGAACGAAGCGCAGCTGCGGCACGAGCTGGAAAATGCGCTCGAGCAAGCTTGCTCGGAGCTATCAATTCCTTGGACGCCATTCCAACTCGAGCGCGCCCTCAAAGCCAAGGGTAAACCGACGAAGTTCGCCGATGTCGCGCACGGCGCAGTAGTCATCGAGTACGAGCCACCGAAGTCGTTTGGCGGACGCGTTGGCGCGAAGGCGAACCACGCACGGCAGCAAGCTGAAGAGTACGCGGAGTTGATCTCTGCAGAGGAAGGGCGTGCGCTCCAAGAGTATGTCCTGGTCGCTTGGGATGGAGCACACATCACATTCGGTCGGTTCGATGGCGCTGCCGCCGCATGGGAAAACCTTGTTGCGTTCGACGGAGTCTCCGCTGGCCGCTTGCTCCAAGCATTGGAGAACAATGGACGTCCACTCGTCCATCCCCAGCTCCTCCAGGCACTGGTCGGCCCAGATTCTAAGTATGGAACCGCGCTCATCCCGGAGCTTTACGCCAGCATCTGCAGAGCGGATGAATCGGCAGCCATCACGAAAACCAAGATGCTCTTTTCGGAGTGGCGCAGGCTCTTCAGCCAAGTCGTAGGATTCCAGCCTGCGCACATGAAAAAACTGCTTGCCCGGCAGGAAATCTCGCACGACCAGCCGTACCAGGAGAACCCTGCCGCCTACCTGTTCGCCCTCAATACCTACATAGCCATCATTGCAAAGGTCGTAGCGGCCTGCGCACTGCCAAGGGCTAGCCAAAACGTACTGGAACAGGGGGTTCCAGTATCAGAACGACTGCGTGCGGTGGAGACGGGGGAGCTATTCGAGCATGCAGGCATCCTGAACATGCTGAGCGGCGACTTCTTCTCTTGGTACCTGGACGACAGCGACTGGCCCCGCTACCACGCATCCCTCGGCGCCATGCTGGCAAGGCTGGCCGGCGTCGACTTCGCCGTGTCCAAAAAACACGCAGATACGACGCGGGACCTGTTCAAGGGCATCTATGAGCGGTTCATCCCCCGGGAAGTCAGGCATGCTCTGGGTGAGTTCTACACTCCGGACTGGCTGGCTGAACATGGCATGGATCTGCTCGAATGGCAACCGTCCGATTCGCTGACCGATCCCACTTGCGGGTCGGGCACTTTCTTGCTCGAAGCTGTCCGGCGCCGGCGCAAGGCCAACGGCAGAACCACAGCCCAATCTCTGCTTGCTGGCATCCATGGCATCGACCTCAATCCCCTCGCCGTCCTTGCAGCGAAAGGGTCGCTTGCCGTTTTCCTCTCGCCACACCTCGACCCTGCGCATCCCGTCCGGCTGCCGGTGTACTTGGCGGATGCTGTCCACCCGGCGACCGTCGACTTCTTTTCGAACTACAGCCACGTCCTACACACGGAGGTCGGCCCCAGGGAGTTTTCCGTCCCTAAGAAGATGATCGGACACCCAGACTTCTTCCGCGTCTTTGCGAAGGTACGGATGCTGATCGATGCGGACTATTCGGCAGCGAAGATCTGCGGTTCAATCCTTGCCGACCTGCAAGCCATGGGGCTTGATGCATCAGATATTTCCGTCGTCAGCATGACAGTTGGCAACCTGGTTGAACTCCACGACCAAGGATGGAACGGCATCTGGTGTTCGATCCTAGCCGACCGCTTTGCTGCAGGCGCAATTCCACCATCCTCACACATCTGCGGCAACCCGCCATGGGTCAAATGGAGCAACCTGCCAAAGGACTACGCCCAATCGATCCAAAAGCATTGCCGGGGGCTAGGCGTATTCAGCACCGACAAATGGGTAGGCGGCATCGAGTCAGACATCTCGACTGTAATCACCTACCAGGCCGTGAAGCATTATCTAGCGCGCGATGGACGCATGGGCTTCTTCCTACCCGGATCCGTATTCACAACCGAGTCCAGTGCCGGGTTCAGGCGCTTCTCGATCGACAACGGCAGTTTGCAGTGCCGCGTGCTTCTGGTTGAAGACTACCAAGACATCAAGCCGTTCGACGGTGTCAGCAACCACCCGACGTTCCTGATGCTTCAACGGGACGCAGCCACTGCATTCCCTGTTCCCTACCACTCATGGACCGCAAACCCGAACGGCAGCGCCAGCCAGCGGGCTTACGCTTCGGCGGAGCAATTCCGCCGTGCTGCCAAACGCAATGACGGAACCGCAATACCAGTACCAGGCGGCGATGGAACGCGTCCATGGCTGGTCGGGTCTGCGCAAGACCAAGCTGTGTTCTCCAAGGTTTTTGCGGCGGGCCCAAAGCCTGAGTACAAGGCGCGGAAAGGTATCACGACCGACCGTAATGGCATCTTCTGGGTGCATACCACTGGTACTACTGAACCCGGCCTGGTGACAGTGCAGAACGCAGCAGACATAGGCAAGACGAAGGGGATTCCGAAGATCACCGCGGTGATAGAGTCAGAACACCTCTTCCCGCTCTTGCGCGGCCGTGGCGTTGCACCGTTCAATGCCGCGCCAGAGGCGGAACTCCGCATCCTGGTTCCCCAGCGCGGCATGCATGGCGACCCAGACCTGCCAGCCGCAAGTCCGCACACGTACAAGTTCCTCAACCGTTTCAAAAGCCACCTCGAACAACGGTCCAGCCTGAAGAGGTTCCAAAAGGGGCAAGCATTTTATTCCCTGTGGAGCACCGGCCCCTACACTTTCGCTCCGTTCAAGGTGCTCTGGCGCGAGATGGGCAACACCTTCGCCGCGGCCTACATTGGCAGCGCGCCGATCGAGCATGCGGAAGAGAAGATCGTTGTGCCTGATCACAAGCTCTACTTCATCCCAGTCGAAACGGAGCCTGAGGCGGCCTATCTGACGGGCTTCCTGAACGCCCCAACGATTGCCAAGGCAGTTTCTGCATATGCGGCACAGCTCAGCCTGGGCGCCAGCGTTGCAGAGTACCTCAATATCCCGAAGTTCGACGAGACCAATGGGCAAATGGCGGCCATCGGTGCCATCGCGCGGGACTTAACGAACCGATTTGGGAACGTCCAACCGAGCGACCTCGCACTCTTGGATTCTCAAGTTCGCACACTTCTTGAGATCTGATAGCGAGCTTCATGACCAGGTATTGGTGGGTTAATCATAATCAGACCTTTGAACACGAACGTGCAGAAGGCTATCTATGGTCTCCTAAGCGCGAAGCGAACGGAGCGCGGAGTCAGTTCTACGAGAACATGCGCATCGCACGCACCGGCGACGGGGTGGTTTCATATGCAGGTAAGCGCATCAAGGCGGTCGGTCGCGTCGCAAGCGAAGCAACAACAGCTCGAAAGCCGATCGTCTTCGGTTCAGTCGGGGAAAACTGGGCAGCCAATGGTTGGCTACTTCCAGTTAGTTGGAGCTCTGTTATCCATGAGCCAACGCCGGCACACTATCTTGACCATATCGCACCACTTCTCCCCGCGAAGTATTCGCCGATAAATCCAAAGACCGGTTTCGGCAATCAAAAGGCCTACCTCGCGGAGATAACCGAGGCCTTGTACCAGAAAGTTCTTCAACTCACCAATGGTCCAATGACCAAAGCGGACCCAGCTTGCGACGCGGAAACAGTCGTCTTGCTCGCTGAGGATGCTGAGGTTCAGCGGCTTTATAAGGACTTGGAGCTATCTGACACAGAAAGGGTAAACGTCATCGCCGCGCGTTGGGGACAAGGTAAGTTCAGAACTGCGTTGCTGGCACGTGACGGTATGTGCGCCATCACAGGGGTAGCAGAGCCACGACTGCTCCGTGCCAGCCATATCAAGCCCTGGCGCCTCTGTGAAACAGCAACTGAGCGCCTTGACGCAGCAAACGGTCTACTGCTCACCCCCACATTTGATCATTTGTTTGACAAGGGACTGCTAACATTTGAACCAGGTGGGAGAACCGTTCTATCCAGCACTCTGTCCGTCACAGACGTCGACCGACTTGCACTGTCAGGAGCCAGGGCCATGTATCCATTGTTCCATCATGACCGGTACTTGGCCTTTCACCGAAGCGAGATATTCGTTCCCTGACAGATCAGAGCGAGGCCCACTGTCGAGCTAACCCGCTCGCCGCGAGTACCACTGCAGCGCCTCCTCCGAAGCAGCCATGATGACCAGGCGGCCAGTCGCCCTCGTGCACGCGACGTACAGATCATCGGGGCTAAGTGCTGGAATCCGCCCAGGGACCTCGGCATGCAGCAGGACTACGTTCTTTCCCTCAAGCCCTTTGAACGACCTGATGGTGGAGAAGTAAACGAAGCCAGGTTTTCCGAGCAAGGCGACGTCTTCGGTCACCTCGAGGCTATGGCCACGCCTGGTCAACGCCAGGCAGGAGTTCTCCAGCTTGAACGGCGACAGGAAGATCGCCCCACCCTCAGGGGCCAGCTCATGCGCAACGGTCCACGCAGCGGCTGCAGCTGTTGCGCCCCACCCCTTCTTTACAAGCGGGGCCGCACCCAATGGAACGCCCGGCATATGAACGACAGAAAGTTCGCAGCAGCCATTGGTTGCAGCGTTCACAAGCTGGGTGTTGCGGCAATTGTGGTAGAGCCTAAATGTAACCTCAGCACCGATCGGATCCTGCTTGGCCGACTTGTACACGTTCTGTTCCCAGTCAGCGAAAAATAGCCATTGGCCTGCCGGAGTGAGCATGTCGAGCAATGCAAGCAAGCGGAGTTCTCCGAAGTCTTGGCCCTCGTCCACGATGATCGCTTCGTACTTGGACTGCAGCGGTAGTTCTGCCGCCACGTCCTGGACGAGTGAAGGAAGTTCTTCCGTGAAGAAATTTTCACCGATTCTGCGTCCGTCAGGTACTCCGGCAAGCTGATAGAAATGCCGGTCGACGGAAGTAATAGCCGCCGACATCTCCGGGTTAGCCAACCTCAGGTGCTCGGCCAGGGCTTTGTTGAAGCAAACGTACATGGCCCGCTTTCCCTCTTCGAGCAGCGAATCCAGCTTCCAAAGCGCGAGCAAAGTCTTGCCCGATCCTGCCGGACCAACGATAGCGACCCGAGGCAGCTCGAACGCTCCTCGCAGGGCTGCAAACTGTTGCCTCGTCAGCTCATCGAGATCGACCGCATCCTCGTCGGCATCAAGGGGCGCGTCGCGCGGCGCAATGCGGAACGATGCATTCGAAAGGATCGTGGCTACTCTACCCGCCATATCCGCCGTAAACTCGCTACCCTGCGCCTGCTGGAAACGCGCCTCAAGGGCGCCCCGTATCCTGCGTTCCAAGCGGTGCATGTCTTGCGAGGGCACTATCGTGCTGGGGTCGTAGAGCGCCAAAGGCCCCTCAACCCGGCCGTTCGGATATGCAACGAGGAAAGCAAACGCGCCAGGAAACCGTTGCCGGGGCAAGCGGTCGCAAACAGCCTTGGTCAGCGTATGCATGTTCCTGCAAGCCTGCTCGGGTGGAGGCTCATCGATTGCAACTTCAGCCCTGATACGCCCCGTACGCCGATCGGTTTCTTGCCGGTACCAGATTCCGTCGTCGCCTACCCGGACCGAGCGGGAGCCCTTCACTTCAAGCACGGCCATTCCAAGTCCAGGGGCCAGCACGACGAAGTCGCACTGCCCGTCCCGCACTAGGCCTTGCTCGTTCTGCAATGCCCAAGCGACATTGCACACCACTATCCAGTCCTGGGGCAGTTGGTCCGCCAGCAGCCGGCGCACCTCCCGCTCCCAACGGTCAATACTGTTCTGTCCAAGGACGTTCGGCATGTCAGGAGCTCCCAGCGCCAGAGCGGAATGCGATCAGTGGGAGGGAGGGGCAAGATCGACGGTCGAGGTAAGCAGCCCCAATCACTTTGACCCGCAATCCAGCTCCTGCGAAGTTAGAAATGTTCACCTTGGCCGGCTGGCCGTTGACGTCCGCGAGCCACACTCCTGGCTGAGCAGCCCAACCGTCACCACCGGCTACTTTTGTCCAAATCCACCCCTCGTGAGCCAAGACGCCGCCTTCTTGCAATCCGACCAGCTCCTGCATCCAGGATTCCTTTGGTATCAGTGGCTTCCCGCCGCTCGCATTAAAACCAACCGTACTGATATCTGTTTTTGGGAAGAGATCCAGGTTGCCGCGTACCCATGCCATCCGGCGCGATAAGTTGAATGAATCGACCAAGTAGATCGCAGTTGCGCCGATGTTTCGGGCCCATTCAGTTAGATCCTGATTGATTGGTCCTGAGCCACTCACAGAAGCGGCCCAAAGCGGATGACTGACCAGATAAAGGGCCATTGATTCCTGACCAGCGATTCTCCCCTGCCCTAACCAACCGTGTGCGCCCATGGGACCACGCTGTCGGGACGGGGTCGCCTTCTCATAGGCCGCGCAATAGATGTCTGCCAGTTCCGATGCCACCGCTTCCCAACTGCGCAAGCCTACGCCCCATTCCTCGAAGAACTTGTCCTGCCCAGGCCGGAAGGCAGAGTCATGCATGACGCGCAGCAGCTCAAGTCCCAGCCGCCAATCGATCAGCCCATGAAGCTGCCGGTTCCGGAAACCGCGCAACAGCAGGTCCGGCGAGCGCCACACCTGTCCACTCTGCGTTGCCCGCCTGCACTCTTCCCGGACCATTGAGCCGAGTCGTGCATACTTGCCGGAACCTTCTATGCAGCCGGCCAGCAGGGCAGCCCAGTTGCGGCTGGCCCAGTCGACGAGTCCCGCGCCATTGGGGTGATCGTCTGCAAGGTACAGCTCGGCGCCAGACACGTTGCTGTCCTCCAGATACCTGTGGACTGACGCAATCTCGATATCAAGCGAATCGACGTCAAGTTCTAATGCGATCGCGCGCTGCAAGATGGTCGCGGCGGAATACCAAGCCGCCCGCCTCGCACACAACTCTTTAGCGTCGTCAAAGAAAGTTAAGCCACTGCCATCGAGAAGTCTGACGCTCAAGACGTCCGTCGTCTTCGGAGACGCAATGCTTGCGAAGATCTCTGCCTCGTCGGACGATGCCTTCCAGATCTCGCCGTTCAACCATTGTTGCCCCCTCTGCTGGCGAAGTGATAGAGTCCGGTTGAAACCGAACGGTTTCCCACCCGGAGCCTGGGCTATCCGGTAGACCTGCCCTTGATGATCCAAGGCCAGGAAGGCCCGCCCCAGCTGTCGCTGCGCCATAGCGGGCAACGAAGGCGATGCAACAAAAGACCTTGGTCCGCCATTGCGTGTCGATTCCGTCGAAATCACTGGCTTCTCGATATTCAGGTCAGTCAAGAAGCCATTAGGAACAACCGCCAAGGACAGGTCGGCAACAGCACCGCACCGAGGGCAAGGTTGGGAAGGCGGATTCCTGATCCAGGACTCGTCCCATCCATCAATAGCCTGCGTGGGTCGCAACGTTCGGGGATCAGCACGGTATATGGTGAAGTTCCTGCAGCTCTGGCAGAAAAGCTGCCAAGTCGCACTCCCGATTGGCCGGTCAATGGTTTCCCACTTGTAGCTGCGGTCATGGGAAATCGATCCCACGAGGCCTATCGGCGAAAGCAGCCGCTTGTCCCAGACACGTTCCGAGCCTGGCGCAAAGTCAGTGATGGCATGGCCCAGTGTTCGGTCAAGCACCTTCGGCTCCCTCGATTGGCCCGATGGCTCGGGAGGAAGGTGGAAGTACAGGTTGCGCACGGACGTAGGCATCCCATACATCGGCAGCACACCCGCTTCAGCAAGAGCCGTAGCAAGTCCTTGGCTTGGGTCAGACGCAGTGCTTGCAACTTCCTCGAGACGCGCCGGCAGACTCTGGACGTCGATGGCAAGCGTTTTGGGGTCGATTTCCGTACCTCTTGTGACCACTTCGGCTATACCGTCAATCTCTGCGCTCTTGTCCAGGAACCATTGCTCGACAGATGACTTGCGTGGACCGAAATACTCCTCGACGAGCCCCATCTCGCCATGCGTATCCACCGGCCTGCCTGAGTCGTGCCACATACAGCCGGCAGACCGGAATGCCCGCCGCAGAACCTCTTTGGCAACCAGGCGTTCAGCGAGTAGCCGCTGGTCCTCAGTTGCCGACACCGTTGGCTGCGGAGGAATACCGCCTGTCATCTCATCAGGATGGTCGAAGTGGATTCGGTCGTGTGTCTGGCCGCGACAGTAGGTCAAGACTACCGAAAACGCCTGCCCCTTACGGCCGGCCCGGCCTGCGCGCTGCTGGTAGTTGAAGCGCTCGGGAGGCATGTTGGCTTGGAACACAGATTGAAGCGCACCGATGTCTACGCCGACCTCCATCGTTGTTGTGACAGACAGCAGGTCGATCGTGTCTACCTTGGGCACTACGTCCCGTCGCACCACATCCTCGAGACATTCATCTGGGAAGAAAACGTCGCGAAAATGCCGTTGGCGCTGAGCCTGGTCGTTTGTCTGCCCCGTAAGCTCTTCAGCGTGGATACGGAATCCCGATCCCGCATCGGCCGCAAGGTATGCGTAGTAGTGGTCTTGCTCAATCTCTGCCGCTGAGCGCAGGCCATTCGGAGCCAAAGGCAAGTGCCCCGTACAACGGGAGCAGATGCCACCCGATGGCTGCCAGTGGACCTGCCCGCAACGCTCGCACACCCACGGCCGGGAATAGCGCGCGGCGACTTTTACCCAAAGGGAAGAAAGCTCTACAACCCCCCAAGCGTCTGCGGTTCCGTGCCCAACCCGGGCTAAAGCACCACGCACGTTGTCCCGAAGGCTTTCCCAGCCGATACCGAGCAGGCTGGCACAAGCATGTATATAGTTTCCAATCCGCGTCTTGTCGGCGCCCTCTCTGCGATCCCGCCGTGGCTGATCCCGGGACCACGCCTCCGGCGGCCAATCCCTTTGCGATGGATTCGTGCGCCTCTGTTCGGTAAGGATGCGGATAACGCTCTCGCAGATTCCTCGGAAGACCGTTTCGTCAATGTTCGAGGGTTGAAGTTTCCCCGCCGACGGCGGCAAGCAAAGATGACCGACGCCCTGCGCTTCGAGGTCATAAAGCAATCGTCCAGAAATAGCACGCCAAGACTGCCGGCGCAGTGCGTCGCCGAACTGCTCAAGCCTGTCGGCCTTCTCTTGCGGAAACCCAGTCGACGAAAGCCTAGGACCATCTGGAGACTCGAAATCGAAGAACGACGTCCAATCCTCCCTCTCACCGACACGCTTTGAATCGATTCCCGGGCCTGCAGGATTGACACCAAGCGCCGCAAAGTACTTCCAAAGCGGAGGAAGCGCCAGCTTGGCTGGATTGGGCCGAGAAAGAAATTCGTCGAAGCGCACAAACCCCGGCAGCCAGTTCATCAGACGGCCCACGTTCGATGTTGCTTCTTCGCTAGCGAACTCAGGCTCATCTCGCACGGACCTGGCGTCTCGCCAGAATTCAGCCAGGGCTTGAAACTGGGCTGGTGGCAACGCTCCTTTGCGCTCGCGCAAGATGGCTTGCGCTTGGGCCACATCGCCAGCCTCCAAGTAATCGAGAAGCTGCCGCTTGATTGCTTCGACGCCTCCGGTGGCCCTCTCTCGGATCTCGCGGAGCACGGCGACTCGCAGCAGATGTTCCCATTGTTCGGCCTCGACCCCGTTTGCCAACCGGGCGGCGGACTGCCGGCTGTCAGAAAACGCGACGAGCTTCCGGCCAGCACCTTCCGGCATAACTCCCATAAGGTGCTTCGTCAGCAACAAGGATGTCTGGGTCAAGCCAGTTGCGAATGACCGGATCGGGGCGGGCCGTCCTCCCTTGCGGGCTGAATAGTCGATCTTGCACGAGGGGCAGCGCTGCGGCATCGCAGGCAGCAGATCGCCTAATGTTTCCAGTCGGAACCAAAGGCAGGGTATGCCATCACCTACAGGTTCCTTGCCCACCTCGACAATGCCTGTCACAGGATCGATAGAAGCACGCTGCCACTCCGCACGCGCGTCGTACACGGGCTTCCGATCGTTCTCACGCCGCTCCTCCGATCCTTGTGTCCACTGGAGCTCTGATGCGTCGGAAACACCCTCCCAGTCGCCCGGGAGCAAGTGGACCACGCCCAGTTTGTCATAGCGCTGTGCGTCGGTCCTAGTCTGGGGCGTTGCCTCCGGCAAGCCTTCAATCGCCGGTGGCATGGGTGCCAATTCGTACCGGTCGACACTTCCGGGGATCGACGCAGAAGTCTTGTAGCCAGCGAGCAGCTGCGTTCCGCAGCACTCGCAGTACAACACTTCAAGCGCCCGGTTTCCGTCAACGTCCATTAGAGGTTCGGCAAGCAAACGTCCAACGCGACGGCGCCGGTCTTGGTCAACATGCTTAGCAGTGGCCCATAGTCCATCGATATTCTTGACCATCCAATGGAACCGTACCCGCGGCAAAGGATGGGCGGGGCAGATCGCCCCCACCGCTGCCAGCTGCGCTGCCTTGCCCGCCGCTAAGAACAGCCCGCGGGCCGCATCGCCAGCATCGCTTGCCGCCATGTAGGGAAACAGGCTTTCCAGATGCCGGGAAAGCGATACTGCGCGATGGCGGCCACCTTCCTTGTTCCAAAAAGAGTCTGCAAGACGTTTCGCAGGAATAGCACCGCCTACACCGGAAGAAAACTCCCCGGCTAGTAGATCAAGGGACTTGGCACCATCAGCTTGCCTTGCAACGTCCAAGCAATCCTGCGCAAACGAAGGCGGAATTTCTACGGGGCCGTCGGGAGCTCCATTCACACTGGCGCCTCCCTCTACGTGGAATCTATCGCGCGCGGCCTCCTGGCCCATCCCGAAGAACTCGCCCAAAAACTTGTATGTGCTCTCGGCCTCGCCGTCCAACGATGCACTGGAGGCGAGGATTTGAAGCTGGCTACTACCCGGGTCCAAGCCAAGGCGTTCCAGCAGCAACCGTAGCAAGTACCCGACTTCTGTGCCTGACGCTCCGCGGTAAAGATGGAGTTCGTCGAGGACAAGCTGGAAAACGTGGTTGTCACGGTCTTCTGCGAGCCACTCACGCGTGGTCTCGAAAACCTCAGCATCGGCGCGGTCCCCTGCTATGACATGGCTAGCTTGGCGCATGAGCATGATGGAGAGCATGCTCACGTTCGTAATCAAAAGGTCAGGGGGCGCCGCCTGCATCTCCCAGCGATGGAACATCTCGGCCGCGCTAGGCGACATCCGCGGCACAAACGACAGCTGCTCCCTAAGGTCAGCAAGTTGTTGCTTTGCATCGCGGGTGTCGCCACCGGTAGTATCTAAGGACCGAAGGCGGTCTTGGGCAGCCCGTATCGCCGTCGCCAGCTGTTGATACTGGTCGATGGCCTGCTTCAACGCCGCCTTGAGCTCGTCGTGCTTGGGTTTATTCAGTTCTCGCTGGCCTTGGCCGTCCAGCCGCCATGGGTGCCCTGGCACAGGGGTCGTGCCGTTATAGCGACCAAACCGAACGCGGTTAGCCCCCCAATGCAGATCAAACGCAGCATGCGCATCATCAGAGTCCAATGCGCGGCGCAAGCGGGACATCTGGTCCTCAACCAGAGCGTTCATTGGGTACAGGAGCAAGGCCCTAACGGCGGGCTTCCGCTGCTCGCTCCGCGCGGGCGCCCTGCCGAAGCTCCACTGCGGAGCGCTCTTCCACTCAGAGGGCAACGCCGCTGGAGAGGCTGCTGCGGCCCAACCTCCGGATGGCCGCAGCGCTTCCCTCGCGATTGACGCAAATACAGGAAGCAGGAAGGATTCCGTCTTGCCAGAACCCGTTCCTGTCACAACCACGCAATGCTTGCGTTGCATTGCGGCCTGGAGCATCCGTTGCTGGTGCACGTACAGATCCGCGCCAGCAGGCATGAGCCCGGCTCCTGCCAATGCAATGAATCCCTGCCGTGCTGCTTCGTCCAAGCCGGGCAAGTCCATTCCGTCTAGGGAACTGAGCGCCTTGCCATTTACATAGGACGGCAGTAGCTCAAGGTACGGCTCCTGGAATAGCACCCCTGGAGTCTTGAGGAGATTTTCGCGATCGTCCTCAAACGATGGCGAATCGGTGCGAAAGGCAGACTGGATGTACCGCTTCAGATGCCCCTTCAGCTGCTCCCACGAACCGATCGGATCTTCGCCTATGGTTTCTTGCACTCTTACTGCCCCCTTCAAGCATTCAAAGTTTCTGGGCCACGGACTGCGCTTACGCTCGCGAATGGCTCCAACGCGCATCCCAGCAACGTAGCGACTTTCTGCGCAATCTCTTTAGGAACCCAGCTGTATCGGAGCCAATGCCCCGGAACGAACTCCCGGTACACATGGCTGATAGCACCCACGACACGTCCAGCGTAGCTATCGAGAACAGGCGCCCTGCCGTCGGCATCGCCGGCGGAAGAAAGGAAATGGATCGCGGGTCCATTGCCCGAGCAAAGCGCGAGGGCCCGCTCAAGCACCGCAGGAGGACGCAGCCGCGCGGGCACCCACAAATCGCGTGATCCTGCGTCGTAGTGGAGCGGCCACGGAAATGCGTCGTCCCGGCCATGCTTCTCCTTGAGCATTTCCGCAAAGGCCAACTGTGAGATCCAAACTCCCCAGCGCGAGTCGGGTACGTGCGAATACCTCGAAGTTCCATCTGCTCGGCGCACGCCCAAGACGTACAGCTGCATGGCTGTGGCCTGCGGATCATCGAAACGGAAAAGCTGAGCGCCGCACTCCCGGTCGATGGACATGCGTGGCTCACCAACTGGTACGAACCGAGCCGAGTCCGCCTTCAGGCGATGTAGGTGCCCCAGCTCAGCGGAAACTGTCTCCGTACCCAGCGATTCCGCAGCCTCCCTGGCCTGCCTGAGCGTCCCCGCCCAGAGCGCTACGTCCCGCGCTGGACACAGCGCAAACAGGAAGCCCATCGAGGAGCACTCAGCCTGGACGGAATGCCCGTCAATTGCAGCCACGCGCAAGGCTGGCAGGTGCCCTGGCATGGGATCGGCAGCGATAACCATGAAATTTTCGTTGGCTTGCAGCAAAGTCCACTGGGCAAGCCTCAAGGTGCCCGATACGCCAAACAGCGGGAGGCCATCTTGCGTAGCGGGCAACCCATAGAGCGAGGGAGCTACACCGTGGATGCGAGCGAAGTGCCCCTTTCCATCAGTCTCAATCTCTAGACAGCCCCGCGCCCGCAGGTCCATCAGCAAGGAAATAGGATTGCTGCCTCCGGAGAGGCGGGAGATCTGATCCCTCGCCTCTCCGTAGAATATCGAGCCTCGCGCGGCCAGCGTATCCAGGAACTGTGCTGCGCCCGACTCCGCGAAGGATTCGCCAGGCCACGCGGCTGTAGTTCGAACCTCTTGCATTTGTTCGTTGTGCCACACTCCATTAGTCGAATCCTGGTGCGCGCCGCCAATGCGATTGCCGTGTAGTCCCGCAGTAGTAGATATTGGGAATCCCAAAGGGTCGAGTGAAAAATTCCTGGCCGCCCCCCGGCCCTCCCCATCGGGATCGGCCACCCGCAGACGAATGTTCGCCAGTTCGGTGCTGCCCGCCACGAGCCTGATGTCGAAGCTCCTGCTCTTCACGTCAAGCAAATCGACCAGGAAACGCCGGATTCCGGATTGCCCTTCCTTAGCGGGGCGTTGAGGCACCTCCGAAAGCTGTAGTCCAGGAGCATCAAGAAACGCCTCAGGAGGTCCTTCAAATTCAATTGCGGGCAGGTCGTATGAAGCAAACAAACGTGCGCCACCACGAAGCAGCCGGCCCCCACCAACCATCTGCAGCCTGGCTGACGGCACGTCGGTGGCTTCGGAAGCATCAGCCAAATACCGCCGATGCTCGGCAGTGAGCCTCTCTGCTCTTTGGATACAGGCCATGCGCCACCCGCTTGGCAAGCCGCTCACCTTCATTGGCTCGAAAGAGATCCGCTCCCGGCGTAGCCAAGGGTCGGTCCTGGCCCAATCAACCGGAGCGCAAATTAGGTAGAAGACACCGTAGAGAGGGATATCCCGCTCGATAAGCTGCTGTCCAAAGCGTGGATCAATCGAGTTCCAAGCCAGTATTCGGCGCGGAGTCTGGCGGATCAGTTCCTTGCGGTATTGGTCGCAACATGTGCCAGCGCTATCGTCATCGAGCTGGACCAGTACTTCAATCTGCGTCGACGCCGAGGCGGAAAGCGCTGCCAACGATTGGCGGACGTGGTGCTTCGAAACGTCCGTTAGAAAGCTTGCACTAGCGCGGTGCAGGACAGCGGGCAGGCGCTGCCCGCCAATCTCCAAACTGCAGCGGAGCGCGTCGACCACTGCCGGAAAGCTCCAACACACGTCCCATCCATTCGGCACTTCCTGGGAAGGCAAAAGCACAAGCGTGACTGAAGTTTTCGCGTCGACGGGTTCTTTGGTCAGCGGTCCATTGATGGGCTGATCGGTGCCAGCTTGGCTTCCCTTCGGTCGGTTTCCATCCCACGATCCGAGGAGTTTTCGAAGAAGTGCTGCGAGCGGAGGTCGGTATTCGGGCTTCGCCATAGCGGAGCGCAGTGGCCTGGTCAGGAAAGGAGATTCGCAACCGCGCGCAAACAGGGATGCAAGCATTGCATCTGTCAGCACCTGGCGTGGCCGGAGCCGCGCATCCCAAAATAGCTTAGGCAGATTCCGTCCGTCCTGCCGGCTGATCAGGCCCTGCGAACGCGGGATACCCACAAACCGGTGCTTTCCCAGCACGCGGCAGTGAAAACTCCCGAAGCGTCCATCACACTCCCTGGATGACCAAGCTTCGAGGTCATGCCACGCCCCAGACATCGCTTCGGTGACCTTCGCCTCGTTCTTGAAAGGCTTCCCAAGCAACCGCTGCACTGAGGTATAGAAACCGCCGTCCGCCTGCTCGTCCGAGGCGGCCAGTACCCAGAGAGCAAGGATCGGAAGGTACGCCGGTGCGAAAGTGCCGAGGTACGTAGGATTGAACGCTCCAGGGTCCAAGTACAACCGCGTTCGGAAACGATCCCTGCGCTGCTCAACCAAAATGCGGGCGGCGACAGAGCAGTTTGGAAGGCTCGGTAGCCAAGGGGCACCAGATCTGACTGCGCCGATTAGCCCCTCGGCGCCCCCGAGGTGCAAGCCAAAAGAGTCCAATTCTGCACGTGTCGCACGGATCCATACGTCTTCATTTTCTGAAGCGGCGGAGAAAAACTCCGACAACAACAAATCGTTCCAGGCGACGAATCGAGACATCGCTCTGTCCTTGCTACTAGCACGCCATGGCCGAGGGTGCAGTAGTCATCCAGCAGCCTATGGAACGAAGCTGCTCGATGCGACTCGCTGCACTTATGTGTTCGCAGATCGATGACATGCAGTCTCCTATTTGTTACAAATTGTATTTTTGTATATTTTACCTCAGAAAAATAATTCAGGGCCGCAACAATCGGTCCGCCGCAGAAGTCCACTCTCGCACCGCTGTGCGCACGGTTGGAGCCCAGCTAGGCCATTCCGATGGCACCACCGCTGAAAGTACGCGAGTAGTTCCCCTAGTCCGCTTTAAACCCTCTATCGCCCGTGATATATGTCTCCAACATGTAGGGGATCAGAGTCACACCATCGTCAGTCTCGCGATTTCTCTGCGCGTGCAGCGCGGCGTAGCGGTCGAGGTCGGCTTTCAGGCTGGCCCGGCACGCAACGGTCAGCTTGGTGCTCCCGGTCTTGAGCTGCGGTCCCAGCCGCAGCTTCTCGGTCGCGCTCATTGCGAAGTCCCCCGATTGAAGAACAGCGGCTGGTACGGCCGCAGCACGATGTCGCGGTTGACGATGATGCTGACCGACAAGCCCGGCCGTTCGGTCAAGGTCGGCTGGATGTTGAGGTTGCGGCGCGTGAACTCCTGGCCGACCCGATTGGCCGTGTCCTGCGCGCTGTCCCGGAACGCGATGACGGTATTGCCATTGGCATTGCCCTGGTTCGAGACGGCCAGCTCGGAACCCACGCCTAATAGGGTGGACAGCGCGGCACCCGCCAGAATGCGTCCCCAATGCCAATCGACGCCATCCTCCAGACCGGCATAGCCAGCCGGATCGGCACCGGCCAGGTTGTCCAGCGTGAGCGAAGACGTGTCCGGCAGGATGATGCGGTTCCACACGATCTGCACGCGGCTCTGCCCGTAGGCGACGTGGCTGTTGTATTTGCCAAGGATGCGCGAACCCTGCGGAATCAGCAGATAGCGGCCCGTCGCTGTGTCGTACACGGGCGCCGTCACAGTGCCGATCACGTCGCCCGGCAGGTCGGATTTGATGCCCGTTACCAGCGCCGCCGAGATCACGGTGCCGGCCATCACCTGATACGGCGAGGCCGGCGTTTGCAGACTGCCGGAATTACGGGTTTGCGTGGTTCCGGCTTTTTGGAACGCCTCTTTCTGGTCTTGCCGGTTCTGCACGGCGGTCGAATCGGCCGGCTGTGCCGCCGTAGAGGCCGGGCCTGCGGCCTGCGGGTCGAAGCCCGCCAGACCGGACGCCGGCACAGCAGCGGTCTGCGTAGGCGCAGCGGTCGCGGCAGCGACGCGCTGCGCGTTGCTGGAACGGAAAAACACCGACGAGCCCGCCGCCGCTTCGGCCTCCTTGTGTAGCGCGTCGCGCTCGGCCGCCGCCGCGTCCTGACTCGGTGGCGCGTAATTCGCCACCGCCGGCTGCTGCGACTGGACGATAGCCGGGCCGAGATCGCCCGGCAGCGGCGGCCCCAGCTCCGGCACTTTCGCCGGCAGCGATGTTGGCTGCGGCGGCAGCTTCGAGTAGTCAGCGGGAAGCTGGCCGAGTTCTTCAGATTTCGATACGCGATCGACGTTATAAAGCTCGGTCGAATCGTTGCCACTGCGCGAGTGCTTCGGCTGCAACGACCACATCGTTGCGCCAAGCACGGCAATGCCGAGGCCACCGGCCAGCAGCGCGAGCGTGCGGCGATTGAGGCGCGTTACCGGACGCGGCTGCGCACGCAGCGCCACGTTTTCCGGCGCAATCTTGGATGCGACTTCGGGCGCGGCATCGGGAATCGGCACGTCCGGGGTTTCGTCCTGGCTCATGGTCAGTTCCCCCGCGTCCCGTCCGTGCGTTCGATACGCACGACGTCGCCCTTCTCGCCGCCCAACCGAAGTTCGGCCGCGCCGAACAGCCGATCCACGATGTAGTACGGCGAGCGGAAGCGGTAGTTCACCAGTTGCCCGTCGCCCTGCGCGCCGATCACGAACAGTGGCGGCAGCTCTCCCTGGGCGATGCCGGGCGGGAACTGGATATAGACCTTCTCGCCATCGTCGAAGGCGCGCAGCGGCTTCCACGGCGGATCGCTGCCGCTGACCGCGTAGCGGAAGCGGATCTTCTCCAGCGACAGGCCGATATCGACTGGCGCAGCCGCTTGCGCGGCCCGATCCTGACGCTGCAACGCGAGCATCTGGTCTTTCGGGTACTCCCAGGACACCGACGCCATCCACGCCTTGTCGGTCGAAGTCAGCTCGATCAGGTAGGTGCGCCGACTGGTGGTGATGACCAGATTGGTTTTCAGGTTCGAACGAATAGGCTTGACCAGCACGCTCACGCGCAGATCGTTGCCGGCGCCGCTGGACGTGTCGCCGACGATCCACCGCACGGTGTCGCCGGCAGCGACTGTCACAAGTTCCTCGCCGGCCTGGAGCGAAATCACGGTGACGTGACCCGGTGCCGCATAGACCTGATACAGCGCGCCGTCGGTGAAGGGCCACACCTGGATCGCGTTGACGTAGCCCTCGCGCGTAGGGGCCATGCGCGCCTCGGCATTCGCACGCGAAACGCGCACGCTTTCGTCGGCCGGTTCCGGCGCAGGCCTGGCGTCGTCCGCCTCCGGCAGCGGCTTCATCTGCGCCGGCATCGGCAGCACCTTCGGCACCTCCACCACTTCGACCGGCTTGGGTGGATCGGGCTGCTTCTGTGCCTGCACCGGCTCGTCGAGCGAGATGTGCGGCGGTGGCTTGCCCTGCGAGGCGCAGCCCAGTAGTGACGCTGCGACTGCCACGGTCAGCACGAAAGCGTAGATACGGAAATGCAGGTTCATGGCTTGGCTCCTTCGGACGCATCCAGCTCGCGGCTCCACGACAGGCCGTTGACGTAGATGCCGAGCGGGTTCTTGCGCAGCCGCTGTTCGGTGCGCGGGGTTTGCAGGACGATGGACACCACGGCGTTCCAACGTTCGGTGCCGGTCGGTGCGCCGTTGGCAAAGTGCTGTTCTGTCCAGCGCACGTTGAACGACGCATCGCTGGCGCGCGTGACGCTGGTGATCTGCACCGTCACCGACTCCTTGCCGACGCGAGCGAACGGGTCGTTTTTGCTGGCGTAGTCGTTGAGCACGGCCGCTCCGTGGTCGGTGGTGTAGTCGTAGGCATCGAGCCAGTTCTGCCGCACCACGATCGGGTCGATGGAGAGCGAGCGAACCAGCGTGATGAAGTTCGCCAGGTGGTAGGCAATCTGCGTATCCGGAGGCCGGTACAGCGTGGCGGCTTCGCCGACCGCGCGCACCTGGCCGGTCTTGTCCACCTCCACCACGTAGGGCGTGACGATGGACTGCGCCGAGCGCCAGACCAGACCGCCCACCATCAGCAAAGCGAGCGCTAGACAGCCGAAGGCCATCAGTCGCCAGTTCTTCGCCTGCACGCGGGCCGAGCCGATGCGCTCGTCCCACACCTGCGCGGCAGCTTGATACGGCGTGGCAGGCTGCGGCGTGTCGGCGTAGCGCACCTGCGGTCGCTTGAATCGCATGACGGGTTCTCCTCCAGGGGCGTTCATTCGTCGGGTTGGCCCAGGCTCGGGCCTTGCGCCGAGCCGCCGCCGTCCCCGCCGTGCAGCGTGTGCGCGGCGGTGGTCGCGGCATGGGTGATCTGCTGGCGGCGGTGCAGGCGCTTGGCCCATGCGGGCTGCGGCTGGTCGGCGGCGGAGTGAGTGGAGTTGGCGACGGATTGTCCGGATGCAGCCGCGCCGGGCGACGTGTCGCCGCTGCCGGATGCATCCGCACTGGTGCCTGCGCTGTCCGAACGAAATGCCGCGACAGCGCGATGCCCGAATGAACGCGCGCCAGCGGCGGCGTTCTGGCCGACAGCCTGCGCGCCTGTCTTGGCGACGTTGCCGAAGCCCGCCATCGCGCCTTTCGCGCCGCCACGGGCGGCAGCGGAACCAGCCTGGAATGCCGAGCCGGCACTGCTGGCCGTGGACGCGGCCATGCGCGCGCCCTTGCCGAGTGCGCTGGCGGCGGCCGGCGCCATGCGCGCCCCGGCCGCTATGGCGCCGCCGACGCCGGTGGCCGCCGCTCCGATGGCAACTGCGGTGCCCGCCGCGCCCACGGCGGCGCCGGCCATTGCGCCCGCGCCGAGCTGCGGCGCGCCGGCTACCAAACCCGTGGCAATGCGCGGCCCATAAATACCGAGCGCGAGCAAGGCGAGCGAGGCCAGCATCACGACCAGCGCATAGTCGATGGACGGCGCGCTGGGCGTCGCCGGGAATTGCGCAAACAAGCCCATGCCGATGCCGACGATGACAGCCAGTACCAGTACCTTGATGCCCGCCGACACCACGTTGCCGAGTACTTTTTCGGCGAGGAACGCGGTTTTGTTCCAGAGCGCGAACGGCACCAGCACGAAGCCGGCCAGCGTGGTCAGCTTGAACTCGATCAAGGTGATGAAAAGCTGCACCGCCAACACGAAGAAACAGATGATGACGGTCAACCACGCGAGGAACATCACGACGATGGGCGTGATGTTGATGAACACCTCGGGAAAGCCCGCCATGGCGCTGATCTGGTCGAGGATCGGCGTGCCGGCATCGATGCCGGTCTTGGCGAGGCGTCCCGGTTGCAGGAATGTTTCCATGCTCACGGCCGCGCCGCTGGCCGTCAGGCCCAGTCGGGCGAACGAGCGGAATACGATACTCGCCAGCCAGTTGAAGTTGCCGATGATGTAGGCGAAGACCCCGGCGTAGAGCACCTTGCGGATCAGCTTCGCCATCACGTCTTCGCCCTGGCCGGTGGCATGGCCGAGCGACCAGTAAAGACCCGCCAGCGTGATGTCGATGGCCCCCAGCGTTGCGCTCAGGAATCCAACCTCGGGGCGCAGCAGACCAAAGCCCGAGTCGATGTAGGCGGAAAAGACGTTGAGGAAATGGTCGATGATCGAAACATCGTTCATGACCGTTGCTCCGTCGGTTCGCCCGCCGTTGGTTTCGGCCCGTCGACGCTGGCCGGAATCGGAGTTAGATCGACGAGCGTCTGGTACTCGCCGGGGCCGACGCGCCCGGAGATGAAACGCCGCAGGCTGGCCTGTTCGATCTGCGCGCAGAACGAAGCATCGCGCTGGCCGTGCAGCGCGTGCGACCGCGCGGCGTCGGCGGCCAGCGTATCGACCAACAGCGCCTGTGGCCGGTCGCAACCAGCCAGCAAGCACGCGATGGCGAACAGCAGGGAAATGCCGTTCATGGCCGTCAATTCCCGTAGAAGCTCACTGTTTCCGGCGTGTACGGCGTGCCGGTGCCGAGGAACCGCTGCGTGATGACGCGGCCCTGTTCGACGGCGGCGGCTCGCCTCGCCAGTTCGAGCGCCGACGCCCGGCCCTGCGTAAGCTGGAGCTGCTGCGCCTGGATCGACTGCTTGGCCCGCAACGCGAGAAGCTGGTTGGTCGCCTGCTGCGCTTGCAGTGCGCCGGTTGCGGACTGACTCTGGCTCACGAGGTCTGTCAGCATGCGCTGATCAGTGATCACGTTCTGCGATACCTGCGCCTGCATCTGCATCGCGGTCTGCAAGCCAGTGAGCGTGTTCTGCCAACGCTGGTGCGCGTCCTGGACCATCTGGTTGCCGCTCACGGTCGCAGCGTACTGCTGCGGGTACAACTGCGCGAACTGCTGATTCATGTTCTGCACCTGGAACGCCAGTCCCTGCGCCTGCGTGATGAGCTGCTGCGTAGTCGCCAGATTCGATTGCAGGCGGCTGACCACGTTGAACGGTAGGCTCGCCAGGTTGCGCCCCTGATTGACGAGCATCTGCGCTTCGTTCTGGAGCTGGTTGATCTGGTTTTCGATCATCTGCATCGTGCGAACCGCGGTCAGCGTGTTCTGCATGAGATTGGTCGCGTCGATGACGGCCCATTGCGCGTGCGCCGCCGGCATCACCCCGACGAACGCCGCGACAGCAAGGGCAAGAAGACGGGTCTTCATGGCGCAAGCTCCTGGAGTTGTGAAGCGAGGAAGGACGCGGCGGATGGCGCCGGCTTGGGAAACTCGGGCAACAGGTCGGCCGCCCAATCGAGGCCTCGATATCGCAGCCACGCACCGGCGAAACCCGGTACTCCGGCGTTGGTCAGCACGCGGTCAATGTCGCGCTGGTCTTGCGGGGTGGATGCGCCCGCGATCGCGAGCGCGACCGGCCCCAGGTCGAGGTCGAACAGGCGATTGCCGGCGCGGGACTGGTAGTAGTAGTCGCGCTTCGGCTGCGCGGTGGCGACGATCTCGATTTGCCGGCTGTTGAGTCCGAAGCCCTCGTAGATCGTGCGAATCTGTGGCTCGGTCGCCTGCGGGTTCGGCAGGAAGATGCGGCTCGCGCAGCTATCGATGATCGCCGGCGCAATGGTCGAATCCTTGATGTCCGCGAGCGACTGCGTGGCAAAGATCACGCTGACGTTCTTCTTGCGCAGCGTCTTGAGCCATTGCCGAATGCGCGCGGCGAACACCGGGTCATCGAGGAACAGCCAGGATTCGTCGAGGACCAGCAGCGTCGGTGCGCCATCGAATCGCTCGTCGAGGCGCGCGAACAAATAACCGAGCACGGCCAACACGGCGGCCTTGCTGTGCATCAGCTCCTCCATCTCGAAGCACTGCACGTCGGCCATACCGAGCCGGTCGTGCTCGGCATCGAGCAGCTTGCCGTGCGCGCCGCCGAGCACGTAAGGCGCAAGCGCCTGCCGCAGCGCGTTCGACTGCAGCAGTACCGACAGGCCCGTGAGCGTGCGTTGTTCGAGCGGCGCACCGGCGAGACTGCCGAGGGCCGACCAGATGGCGGCTTTCTCGTCGGGGCCAACCGCGGCCCCTTCGTGCGTCAGGCGGCCTCCGACCCATTCGGCGGCCCAGGTGCGATAGCCCTCCCGATCGATGCGCGCGAGCGGCTGGAACGCGATCGCACCATCGGCGCCAAGGTCGTAGTGCTCGCCGCCCAGGCCCAGCACCGTCGCCCGCATCGAGCGGCCCATGTCGAAGACAAAAATGCGCGAGCCGGGATAGCGGCGGAACTGCATCGCCAGCGTGGCGAGCAGCACGGATTTACCCATGCCGGTCGGACCGGCAATCAGCGTGTGGCCCACGTCGCCGACGTGCGTGACGAGGCGAAATGGCGTCGCACCTTCGGTGCGGGTGACGACCAAGGGAGGGCCGTCGAGGTGCGCGTTCTTCTCCGGCCCCGCCCACACCGCCGACACCGGCATCAGGTGCGCGAGATCCAGCGTCGAGACGATGGGCTGGCGAACATTCGCATACGCATTGCCCGGCACCGACGACAGCCACGCCTCCACCGAATTGAGGGTTTCGGGAATCGTCACGAAGCCCCGCCCCTGAATCACGCGCTCGACCTGACGCAGCTTCTCGTCGGCCGTGTCGGCGTCGTCGTCGAGCACGGTCACGGTCGCCGTGACGAAACCGAAAGCGACCTGATCGCTGCCGAGTTCCTGCATCGCGGCGTCCGCATCGGCCGACTTGTTGCTGGCGTCGGTATCGACCAGCGGGCTTTCCTGCTGGAAGATGGTTTCGCGCAGCAGCGCGAGGACGTTCTTGCGCTTGGCGAACCACTGCCGGCGCAGCCGCCCGAGTTCCTTCTCGGCCTCGGCTTTGTCCAGACACAGAAAGCGCGTGCTCCAACGGTACGCGAAACCAAGCCGGTTGAGGTCGTCCAGAATCCCCGGCCAGGTCGAGGTCGGAAAGCCGCGCACGGTGACGACGCGCAGATGCGCATCGCCGAGCATGGGCGCGAGACCACCGAGCAGCGGCATGTCGGCCAGCAGCGCGTCGAGATGGAACGGCACCTCCGGTACGCCTACGCGGTAGCGCCGCGTCGAGACGGTTGCGTGCAGGTACGTCAGCGTTTCGGCATCGTCAAGCCATTCGATGTCCGGCATCACGCCATCGAGCAAATCGAAGACACGCGCGGTTTCCGCGACAAACGCGATCAGGCGCTCGCGCCAGTCCACGCCGGTAGCCGGCGTGTTCTCGTAGAGCAACTTGGCTGCGCGCGCACGGGACTCCTCCGGCGGCAGGTATTGCAGCGTGAGGTGATAGCCGCTCTCGAAGTGGTTGCCCGATTCCTCGAAGGTCGCGCGGCGCTCCTCGTCCACCAGCCACGACAACGCCTCGGGAAAATCCGAGTGCGGATAGTCGGCCGCCGTCCGTCGTTCAGCTTCGACATACAGCGCCCAGCCGGCACCGAGCCGGCGCAGCGCGTTGTTCAGGCGCGCGGTCGTGGCAATCAGTTCGCCTTGCGTCGCACTATCGAGGTCGGGGCCACGAAAGCGCACCGTGCGCTGGAACGAACCGTCCTTGTTGAGTACGACGCCGGGCGCGACGAGGCCCGCCCACGGCAGCCAGTCGGCGAGCAAGGCCGGACGATGACGGTATTCGGCGAGGTTCAGCATCGCGGCGTCTCCCGTTACACGTCCAGCAGCGGCTTGTGCCGGAGATGCCGCGCAAACACCTGCATGAACTGCGCATCCGCGCGCGCGCCCCATACGGCCAGCGAATGGCCGACGATCCAGAGCGCGATGCCAGGAATCCACAGTTGCAGGCCCAGCCCGACCGCACCGGACAGCGTGCCGTTGGCAATCGCCACGGTGCGCGGCGCGCCGCCCATCAGCATCGGCTCAGTCAGCGAGCGATGCAGCGGCACCTCGAAGCCTGGAAGATCGTTGGCCGTGCTCATACGACGGCCCCGCCGGAAAATGAGAAAAACGATAGAAAGAAACTGGACGCCGCAAACGCGATGGACAGGCCGAACACGATCTGGATCAGCTTGCGAAAGCCGCCCGACGTATCTCCAAACGCCAGCGCGAGGCCGGTCGAGATGATGATCAGCACCGCGACGATCTTGGCGACCGGCCCCTGGACAGAATCCAGTATCGATTGCAGCGGCGTTTCCCACGGCATTGACGAACCCGCGGCCCTCGCCGTGCGGACCGTGAGCAGCATCACCGCTGAAAGCGCCAAATCCCGGCGCGCCACACCTGTCCAAAGACGAAAAGCAGCGAGGCGCCGAACGGGGTGATCGGAAATGCGAAACGGATGCGTGTGTACCGACGTCATGGCAGTTCTCCAGCGAGGTCAGCGGATGGGAAAGACAGCGGCAATTCGGGATGCGGCAGCAATTCCAGCGCGTCCGCGAGGCGATAGCCTGAGGCGTCGAAACCGACGACGCGGGCGATGCGCTCGATGCGGCGCTTGCGACCGCGGCCGGCGATGTAGATGACGACGTTGACGGCCTCGGCGACGAGCGCGCGCGGCGGATTCACCGCGACTTCGAGAATCAGTTGTTCAAGGCGCAGCAGCGCACCCACGGCCGAGCCAGCGTGGATCGTCGCGATGCCGCCGGGGTGGCCCGTGCCCCATACCTTGATGAGATCCAGCGCTTCGCCGCCGCGCACCTCGCCGACGATCACGCGGTCGGGGCGCAGGCGCATCGTGGCGCGCACCAGCTCGGTCATCGACACGACGCCTGCGCGCGTGCGCAGCGGGACGTGATCGCGTGCCGCGCATTGCAGCTCTACCGTGTCTTCGAGCACCAGCACGCGGTCGCCGGTGGCGGCGATTTCCGCGAGCAAAGCATTGGCGAGCGTCGTCTTGCCCGTGCTGGTGCCGCCCGCGATCAGGATGTTCCGCCGCTCTCGCACGGCGTCGCGCAGAAACGCTGCCTGTTCGGCGGTCATCATCCCATCGGTGATGTAGCGTGCCAGGTGAATGACGCCGGCCGCCCGCTTGCGCAGCGCGAATGCTGGCGCGGGCGAGGCCGGTGGCAAGATGCCCTCGAATCGCTCACCTGTCTCCGGCAGTTCGGCGCTCAGTAACGGCTGGCCTCGATGCACCTCGGCGCCAACGTGGGCAGCAACCAGTCGGATGATGCGTTCCCCGTCTTCTTCCGGCAGCTCCGCGCCCATCGGCGCCCGCCCCGACGACAGGCGATCGACCCACAACGTGCGGTCCGGGTTGAGCATGATTTCAATCACGTCAGGGTCTTCGAGCGCAGTAGCGATCAACGGACCCATCGCCGTACGCAACATGCGGACGCGCCGATCGCGTGCCGTGGTGTCGAAGGACTGTGCGCCTGTGGAGACGATCGCACTCATCTGGCTTGCTCCCGTGCTTCGGCGAGCGCCGCGGCGTCGTCGAGTCGTGCCGGGTCCGGCTGTGAATCCTCCACCACATCGCGCACGAAGCTGCGACCGCGCATCAAATGACGACCGAGCTGCTCAACGAACTGCTCGAAGCGCGCCTTGCCAAGCGCGCGAGCCGCTTCCTGGTGCGCCTGGGGAACTGGCGTGCTGACCGTGAGGAAATAGCGAACGAACAGTGCCAGTGCCTCGATCTCGATGTTCTGGTCGCGCTCCAGTCGCTCGAACTGACGCGTCAGCCGGTCGAGGCGCTTGGCGATCGCGGCCTCGCGCTGGTCGCCTGCGTCCGGCGACAGCCACGACGCCAATGCCGCCGCGACGATGGACGACTTCGACACGCCCTTCTTGGTCGCCAACTCGTCGAGGCGCCTGGCGTGTTCGGGCGAGATGAACAGGTTGAGGCGGTACCGACTCATAGCTCGATCCCATCTTGTTCGTCGAGGGACGCCTGCCGAACCGTGCGCTGCATCGCCGGATCGAACTGACGGGGAAGCAGCAACGACAAGTCGTCGTCATCGAGCAACGCCAAGTCATTGGCGGCCGGCTGCTGTTCGGGGTCGTACTCGGCGCCTTCGGATAGATCCGGTTGTCGGCTTGGACCGCCTTTGTCCACGGCGCCAGCGTCGTTGCCAGCGGTGCCGGACCCGGTCGGTGCTGCCGCCACAGTGGCAATCGCGAGGCCATTCCAGCCGTCTGGACGCGATGGCGGCGCGTCGGCATAGCGATCGCCGGCGAGCGACGGCGGCGGTAACACGCGGCGCTTGAAGTTGGCGTCGGTGTAGTAGCGCAGCTTCTTCGCGCGAATCGGCGCGACGCCGGACACCATCACCACGGCGTCGTCGGCCGGAAGCTGCATCACTTCGCCCGGCGTCAACAGTGGGCGCGCGGTTTCCTGGCGGGATACCATCAGGTGCCCGAGCCATGGCGCGAGCCGGTGGCCGGCGTAGTTGCGCTGCGCGCGCGACTCGGTCGCGGTGCCGAGCGTTTCGGAAATGCGCTTGGCCGTGCGTTCGTCGTTGGTGGCGAACGTCACGCGCACATGGCAATTGTCGAGAATGGAATGGTTCTGGCCGTAGGCTTTGTCGATCTGGTTGAGCGACTGTGCGATGAGAAAGCTACGGATGCCGTAGCCGGCCATGAATGCCAGCGCCGTCTCGAAGAAGTCCAGCCGGCCCAGCGCGGGGAACTCGTCGAGCATCAGCAGCAGCTTGTGGCGGCGTGCAATGCCGTCGCTGCCGTCGAGCGATTCGGTCAGCCTTCGGCCAATCTGGCTGAGGATCAGGCGCACCAATGGTTTCGTGCGGCTGATGTCGGACGGCGGCACGACGAGATACAGCGATATGGGATGATCCGATGCGATCAGGTCGGCGATTCGCCAGTCGCAACGTGACGTGACCTTGGCCACCGTCGGATCGCGATAAAGACCGAGGAACGACATGGCCGTCGACAGCACGCCGGAGCGTTCGTTGTCACTCTTGTTGAGTACCTCGCGCGCAGCCGATGCGACCACCGGATGAGGTTGGTCGCCTCGATGTTGCGTCGTCATCATCCGGTGCAACGTCAGCTCGAACGGGCACGCCGGGTCGGACAGGAAGTTCGCGACACCGCACAGCGTCTTGTCCTCGCACGCATAGAGCACATGCAGGATCGCGCCGACCAACAGCGCATGCGAGGTCTTCTCCCAGTGATTGCGGCGTTCGAGCGCCCCTTCTGGATCGACCAGGATGTCCGCGACGTTCTGTACATCGCGCACTTCGTGCATACCGCGGCGTACTTCAAGGAGCGGGTTGTAGGCGGCGGAGTTCGGGTCCGTTGGGTTGAACAGCAAGCAATGCGAGAAGCGCGCGCGCCAACCGGCCGTGATCTGCCAGTTCTCGCCTTTTATGTCGTGGATGACGGCGGAGGCCGGCCAGCTCAGCAGCGTGGGCACGACCAGGCCGACACCCTTGCCGGAACGCGTCGGTGCGAAAGCAAGCACGTGTTCCGGCCCGTCATGCCGAAGATATCGTCCGTGCCACAGCCCGAGAAAAACGCCTGCCGCCGTGATCAGACCGGACTGACGCAGATCGGCGAGCGTCGCCCAACGTGCCGAGCCGTAGGTCGTGACGCACTTCGATTGCCGCGAGCGCCATACCGAAAGTAAAGCCGCACTGAGCGCTGCGACCAGCCCGCCCAACGCCGCGATCGCACCGCCAGTATCGAAGACGTGCGGCGCATACGCGCCATAGGCAAACCACCATTCGAAGAGCCGCCACGGAACATACACAGGTGCATCGAGGACGACGAACCACGGCGCGCCCAGCCTCGCCTGATAGCCAAGCGCCGCTGCGGTCCATTGCGTGGCAAACCAGATGCCACCTCCGGCAACGCCGAACGCGGTGCCAAGTTGCCCGACTGATATTCCCTGCATTTGCATTCCGGCCTCCCGCTCCGATGGCACAGTCGTGTGCCACAGGTGCGAGAATCTGCCGCATGCGCAGACCGGTCAAAGGCCGTCGCAGCCAGAAAAGTGACCGATCGGGACAAAGTTCGCGGCGCAGCAGCCGCGAGCGCAGCCAGGCGGATTAGCGCGTCGACAGGCGAAACCGGATGGACGTTCCCGCTCGCCTCGGTCAAGCTATGACGCAAACGCTTGCAGCACGAAGGGTCGCAAGCCCTCGTAGCGTGGTACCACCGCCGCCTGACATCTCGGCCGCACAGTGCTAGCCGCGCGATGGATGTCGACAGCGACGAGCAAGCACATGCTGCTCGAAGCGAGCGACCGCTTCGGACGCGTCCTCTCGCCGACGGACCAACCACGTGGTGATCGTTCGCGGCGTGCAGTTCACGGGCCGCGACACGACGCCTTCGCAACGGTATGTTTTGGCGCAACACGCGTTCATCAGGCTGACCGCGTGACCGGAGGCGACCAACGCAATCAACAGTTCGAAGGTCTTGGCATGCTGAAGCTGCAACGCATCGGCAGCCGCGGTGCGTAGCTCAGCCTCCAGTGAGTTCATTGTCACAGGGGGTAATTGCCCATCGCCGAGCACGATCGGGAGGTGCGCCAGGTCCTCAATGCCGACCCGACGCCGCATCGACAGCGCATGACCGATCCGCATCACGACATGGATGCCTTCGACCCACGCAGGCCGCACGAGCAATGCCTCGCATGGCTGGACCACTTGGCTTAGGCCGACGTCGAAGTCGCCGTCGACTAGGCGCCCCGGCAGGTCCTCCGGCAACACCTCGACGAACAGGAGCTTGATTTGCGGCGCTTCCTGACTGCAAGCAGCCATCAGCGCTGCGAGTCGTGCGGCGGGTACGCTGCCCGCCAAGCCCACGCGCAGCTCTCCCTCACGCCCGGTGACAGCCGCCCTCACCGCGTCCCGGGCTTGGTCGATGGCACGAAATACACGCGGAACAGCGGCAACAAGTCGTTCGCCGGCCAGCGTCAATTCGGTGCGACGCGTCGTGCGTACGAACAGCTTCGCGCCAAGTTCTTCCTCCAGCTCCCGAATCGTGCGGGACAGCGGCGATTGGTCGACACACAAGCGCATCGCCGCGCGCCCAAAGTGCAGTTCCTCGGCGACCGCGATGAAACAGCGCAGTTGTCGAAGCGTGAGATGCCTGCCGAGGAAGCTAGCCTCGCTCAATGAACCGCATTGCGCACTCTGCAGCGGGCATCTCATACAGCCACCCCATTGAATGGGGCATTGACCGTCCCAATGGCCGGATCAGTTCCTCTTCGTCTTCTTCCTGGCGGACTCCACCCGAAGGGAGATCGCCTCAATGCGCTGCAAACGGCCGCGCCGCACGTTGATTTCCCCCAATACCGCCACCCGCCTTTCGACATCCAATTCATGCGCGCATTGTTCTCCAATAGATCCTCGCGCGAAGATCGGGATATGCAGGCAGTCGGTGCGTTTCTCTGTGTCAAAGCGCAATGCCAATACGAATTCGCATGCCTTCTCTCCGGCGATTATTCCTCGATCGCGAATGCGCACCACCGTTCCAGTCAAGATGCATTTGTTTACATCCATTTCGCCTCCGTAGGCTATTGACCGAAGCAGCAGCCATAAACAGGACGTCGCCCGCGCCTGCTTGCAAGCGTATTAAACTTGGTTTCCCTGAGCCGCCGTGTCGGTCTGGGCAAGGACTTACCTCACCCCGCAACGCATTGTGTTAATGCGTTCGCCTTGCATTGATGCATGGGCCCGGCCAATCACCGCGATCGCGCCGGGCGCTGTTGAACTACGCCGCTTCGGCTTTAGGCTGTCCCAGCATCGCGTTCTCGAAGCGGGATCGATCGAGACAGCTGTCGGACAGATACTTCTCAGCCAAACGCTCGGTGACGTTCAGCAAGGTGAAGACATCGGCGATGTGCGAAAAACCGGGCATCCCTTTGCGCACCGCGCGCAGCAGTGCCGATATTTCTTCGAAGCCAATGCGCGCGTTGTCACAAGCGCACATCGCGTCGTCCACGATGCAATCGGTGTCGTTTTGGGCCAGGTCGGCCAAGTGCGCGGTCATGAGTTTCTCCTGAGCTTATTAAGCGCCGCGAACGAAATCGGTTCACCGTTGCGGCGCCGGGAATGGAAAGGCTTTGCGTCGGCGCGGGATGGCACCGACCGCCTCGCTGTCATGGCGAACGTGATCGGCGCAGCAACAGCGAGGCGCTCAGGGAGAAGGCAATCGGGGGATCGGGAAAACAGCGGAGGGGAACCATGCGGATGACACTCCCATGTGACGGTGTGTAACGCCGCATCCCCGCTTCCAAACGGGGTGGCGGCACCGAACGAGGTTGGAAGACCGGCACATAGGAACCGGCAGGGCCGAAGCCCTCCTCGCCCGGGCCGCCATAGAAGGAGCACCAAGCTTCACGCATCCGCTGTGTCACAGCAGTTGCGCACCCATGTACCAGAGGCTTCCAAACCCCTACCGCCAGTGTCTAGGCGGCATCCTCACAGTAGATGGCACGCGCACCCGCAGTCAACGGCCATTAGTTGCAGATTACGACCATTGAGGTCCGCCGACCGGGAATGAGAAGAATCGTACCGCATTTCGAGCGCTTGGCTCCCACGACACATGGCATCTCTGCCGACCCAGAGCCGTAGCGACCACTCTCCGAGCTGCCACATCGGTTTTCCTAACGCGGCAACTTCATTCAGCTTAGCGAAGCAATCGATTCAACGATCGAGTGGGTGCCGCTTTCGACCTCGATAGATCGGACACCGGACGGCAGGGGAGACGCGGGTACGGGGGCCGTGTCGGTCGTGCTGGCGTCCAGCGGAGACGGTACAGGCTCCGCCGCTTCAGCGCAGAAGACAAGCGATGACACGAGGCCGGCAACCTCACTCCTGAACACGGCGTGCGAAAGGGCGCGCTCGATGTTCAGCCGATCGATATGCCCCGCATCCTTCCAATTTCCCATGAGACCGCACCGCCGCGCACTGTCGCAGCCACTTGCTGGCCCAGCCGCCGTTCAACGACCGGCCTCCACGGCACCAGTGAAAAACCCAGACCGTCTTCGAGCATGACATGGCGGCCGCTGACTAGCATCACGGAGCGCCGATAGACACCGGCTACGCGCTGTCCGTCAGGCACCGGACGATGCACCAAGCCAGTCTCAGACGCCAAGCGCTCGCCTGCCTGGATCAACTCGCGCTCCCGCAGCGTCGCCAAGAGATCACGGCAGAAAGCGACGCGTTGCCCTCGGCGCTCGGCGAGTCCCTGCTCGACGAGGAAACTGGCGCGCTCGCGTAGCGCGTCCTTCACCGCCGCGCCGAAGCCGACATTGCTGAATTCCAGACTTCTCATGAGCAGTTGGCGGTCCAGCCAGGTCGCGCCGACGGCGTTGACCTGCCATTCGATCGACAAATGCGATTTCAGTTCCACCGACACCCCGCCGCCAAGGCGATGCGCGTCATACCGACGGCCCTGCTGGGCCAGGTCGCCGGGGACGCGCCAGACGCCTTCCGCCTCGCGCGCCACGATGCCGGCACGGCGCAGGGCTTCGAGCCGACGCACATGCGCCGCGACCACCTCGCGCGGGTCGCGGTCGGACCGGGCCTGTCCTTGGGCGACGGCCAGGTGATGATCGGTGCGGTATACGCCGCCGACGGCCAGCGCGACGATGTTGCGGTCGGCGGCACGCAGGTCCGTTGCGCTTTTCACCGCCACCACGGCCCCGGTCGGATAGCGGTTAAGGTCGGCATGCAACGGCAACGCAACGTAATGCGCGTTGCCGTCGGTGCCGTCCACGATCAGATAGCCCTTGTCGTAAAGCTCGTCGGCCAGTCCCTTGCCGACGACGCGGCCGGTGACGGCGCGGGCATCTACGCCGGGCTGGAACACGGCCAGCTCGCGCTGCTGGCCACTCATCGCGCGTTGCATGGTGCGGATGATGTCGCCACGCTCGCCCATCGCCCGCAAGGTCGGCTCCGCGTCGGCATCAATGGCCCACGCGCCCCGCCGCAGCTCGGTCGCCAGCCCCATATGCTGCAGACGTCGCAGTCGGCTGATCAGCACCTGCCGCTGGCGTTGCAGCCAGGGTGCGCTGAAGCGTTCAACACGCACCAGACCGTCGTCGCCGGCCTCGCGCTGTAAGGTGCGATCCAGGCCGGTCCACCGCGTCTGATCGACTTCGCGCAGCATGGCACGCCGGATCTCCCGTTCAGAGCGTGGCCCCAGCCACTCGGTCGCCAGTTGCGACGCTCGCTGGCGCATTCCCTCGTCGATGTAGTCGCGGGAAACGACGAGGTCTTTGCCGGTGTCGTCCTTGCCGCGCAGGACGACATGCGTGTGCGGCTTATCGGTATTCCAGTGATCGACCGCGACCCACTCGAGCCGCGTGCCCAGGTCGGTCTCCATGCGCGCCATCAAGTGCCTAGTGTAGGTGCGTAGGTCGTCGAGCTGTTCGGCATCCTCCGGCGAGACGATGAACCGGAACTGATGCCGATCCGCGCGCCCGCGTTCCTCGAATGCCCTTGTGTCCGCCTCGTCAGTCGTCGGCCCGTAAGCCTGCCCTGTCCCACCCTGGCGGTCGACGCCCTCGCGTTCGATGTAGCGCAGGTGCGCAGCAGTGGAGCGCGGCCCTGCCTTTGCAAGATTGACCAGCCTCGCCTTGATCGTGACGCGCCGGGCGTTTGCCCCAAGTCCACGCGCAGCAAAGCGAGCAGCGACGTGGCCGCGCCCTAACCGGGAACCAGGTCGCTGGCCGACCTTGCCAGCCGCGTTGCCGAGCTTGGCGCCGGCCTTGTTGGTCTGGTGCAGCACCTTATTGATGAAGGCGTCGCCACGCTGCTTCGGCGCACCAGGCCGAACGCGGAATCGGTCGTCGTTACGGTTGCTCATGGCGCGGTTCCATCCAAGACCGTCGCAGTCCAGCGGACGAAGCACGCGGTTTCGCCAACGCCGATGCGGCGTTGCACACCTTCGCGGCACGCTACCGCCCCCTGGCGCGTGCCGCGCCACCCCCATGTGCAGACAACGTTTCCAAGCGGCCACGTGCCGCGACCTTTTATCTTGCCTTCCGCCTTTGCCCCTCGCTGTCGCTCCGGGCGTCGGCGGCCCGGCGGCGCTGCGCTGCTTGCAGTCAACCCGCCAGCGAACGCGCCAATGGCCGCAGGCCGGGCGCGTTCGACGCAAGATGCCTGCACACTGGACGGCTGCGCCCGATGTTGCGCGAGGCGCGGCGCGAATGCGCTCGCGCTGCACGCGCGACGACACGACAGCAGCCACTGGAACGACACGTCCGATGGCACAATGAGAAGCACGACAACGTGCAGCGAATCGGCGGCCGTCATGGGCGTGTCTCCAACCAGAGCGGATGCGCGACGCCGATCACGATGGATGCGCTGACCGGGCCGAAATACCGGCTGTCGAACGATGCCGGATTGGTCACGCTCAACAGGAACAGCTCGCCCGGTTCGAGGCGGCGGCAAAGCTGCAAGGATGGCAGTGGCCGGCCCAGCCGGTCGGCAGGCAGCGCGGCGGCCGCAGGGACGCCGTCGATGCGTACCTGCCCGGCGACGATGCAAACGTGTTGCGGCGCGACCGCACCCACACGTTTGAGCAGCGGAACGTGCGTCGGCAGGTAGCCGCGCTGCGCAGCGAGCGTGGCGGCCGTGGCCGAAAGCGGCACCAGCACGATGCTGTCCACGGACAACGGACGTGGCAGCGAGGCAGTGTGCGAGGCGAACGGTTCGATGCGATACCAGCCGACCGGAACACTGTCGGACGGGTTGTAGGTCAGGCGCGGCAGCGGCGACACGAAAGTCGCCCAGGCCAGCGCAGCGAGGCCGACGGCGGCGAAGCCTGCCAGCACGATGCGAACGCGCAGGTGCGAGCGAGGATGCGGCGCGACTTCGTGCGTGCATAGGGTGTTGGATTGGAACGTCATGGCAGCGCCCTTCCAGCCAGCCAGGCGGCATGCCGCTCGGCGGTGTATTCGGGCAGCGCCAGACGGTTGCCCAGCGTGCGCCAGTACGCGGGCGACACGTCGATGGCGGTGATGCCCTGCGCGTCGATGCCGTCGATGCGTTCCAGCACGGCACGCACCGCGTTTTCGCCTTCAGCGTGCAGCAGCAGGCGTGCGCCGGGCCGCACGCCAGGGATACGCTGCATGTCGTCCAGCGGCGTGGCGGCTTGCATCACCATGAGCTGCCAGCGGATCGTGCCGTAGTCGTTTGCTTCCCAGCGCACGCGGCAGAACATTGCACCCGGCAGGAACACCGCGCAGCGCCGCCAGCGGTCGAGCCGCAGCGTGCGCACCGGTTCGCCGAAACGCAAATACAGCTTGAAGCGCGGTTCGATGTAGGCGAGCGATACGAAGGTCAGCGGCACGTTGCCGGCCTGGCCGGCGAGCGTCGAAAGCGAAGGCGGCGGCGCAGCAGCCGGTGCAGCCGTCGCCGCGTGAGCGGCAGGCAAGGCAGATGCGTTCATGGCAGGTTCTCGGTGCGGTTGTCGGGAAACTCCCGCTCCAGCAGGTCGCGCTGCAGTTCGGCCACGGTGACGCCCTGGCCGAAGGCGGCGATCTTGATGCGCGCGCGCAGCGCGGGCGTCACGTCGAGCGTCAGGCGAGCCGTGTAGAGGTCGCCTTTGTTGAGCGCATCGGCATCGCCCTGGCGAATCCACGCCTCGGCATGCGAATTCGCGGGTGGACGTGCGCCGATGCCGACGCGCTTGCTGCGCGGGCTGCTCATGTCGGCCACCGCAGCAGTTCATCGGCGAGCGCGGCGATCTCGCGTGCGGCGGCGCTGTCGGGCGCCGTCTCGCGGGCGAGCCGGCCAGCGGCCACGCTGTCGGCGAAGACGATGCGCTGGCGCACGTCGCTGCGCAGCGCCGGCAGCGGCTGTTCGGCCAGCGATCGCCGTGCTTCCCTGCCGATGATGGTGGTGCTGACGCGCCGATTGATGACGAAGGCCGCGCGCAGCGCAGGCCGGAACACCTGTGCCTCGCGGATCAGCGCCACCATCTCGGCGCTGGCCCACAGGTCATACGGGCTGGGCTGCACGGGAATCAGCACGCGCTCGGCCGCCAGCAGCGCGGAGCGCGCCAAGGGGGCGATGCGCGGCGGGCCGTCGATGATGACGTGATCGGCGCGGCGGGCCAGCTCCGGCGCTTCCTGATGCAGCGTCTCACGGGCTAGGCCCACGGCGCTGAACAACCGTGGCAAGCCCTGCTGGCTTCTGCGCTGCGTCCAGTCCAGCGAGGAACCTTGCGGGTCGGCATCCAGCAGGATGACGTGCAGGCCGCGCATCGCCAGCTCGCCCGCGATGTGCGTGGCGAGCGTGGTCTTGCCGACACCGCCTTTCTGGTTGAGGAACGCGACGATCATGGCGCGGCCCTCCCTGCTGAAAAGCCGGGCCCGCCGTGCCGTTCTGGAGTTGTCCATCGAAACGGCGCGCTTCTACTAAAAGTTAGAGATCTATAGTTAGATAAGTTAGAGGGGCCGCAAACCCTTGCCGTTACGGGCTTCTCGGCGTTTTCGTACTCCTGATAGCACGAGGGTCGTACTCCCGATAGCACGATACCCGGTACTCCTGATAGCACGAGGCCGTCCACACCCTTTCCCGCAGTTATCCCCGTGCCGTGGACGGCACGGGCCGGAAAGTCAGCAGTTCCAGCCTTTCGCCCGGCATCGGCTCGATGCCCAGGACGTAGCCGGGCAGCGACTGACGTGCCACCAGCACGCGCAGTTCGTAGGCGAAGTCCGAGAAGCGCGCCGCGCTGCCGGACTTGCGGTGCAGGTGCCGGAAGTCGAATTGCCAGCCGTGTTCCTGCCGCCCGCCGTGCTTGCGTACCAGGCGGTACAGCCACCGCTCGATGCCGCCCTTCAAGCGGAAATAGGCCGGGTCGATGGTCAGCACCAGGGCGGCGTCCAGCACGCCGGAATAGAACCAGTCCGGCAGGATCAGCTCGATGCCCAGTGGCGTGCCGCTGGCGTCGGCCAACTCGCGCCATTCGTTCACCCACGAAAAGCGGTGCAGGCGCCGCTCGATGGTTTCGCGGATGGAGGTCGCCACGCTGGTCGATTGCAGCCGGTCGAGCGCGGCTTTCAGGCGCTGGTAATCGTTGAGGGACGTGCCGCGCCCGATGAAGCGCAGGATTTCATAGGGCGTGGCGTGTATCCAGCGCGACGCGCGAATGCCTGCGTCGCGCGCCTCCACGATCTGCGAGGCCGCCCAAATCAAAACGTCGGCATCCCAGATCGTGGCGATGCCGTGCTCGGCCGAGCCTTCCACACGGATGGCGATGTTCCCGCTGCGGAAGTCGATCGGCGCCGTGCGCCGCGACTTCGCCAGCGAGAAGAACGGAAAGGCCATCAAGTCCTGGCTGTCGCGCGGCGCCATGCCGTCGGCCGGCAGCGCGCGGAACAGGTCGAGCTGTTTCCGCTGCTGCGATCGCTGCCCCGACGGTAGCGATGGGCTGGACGTGACGATGGCCACCGGCGAGCCCACAATCAGCGGCCATCACGGTAGTCGCCCGCGTGACGCTCGGCGTATTCCGGATCGGACGTGGTTTCGTAGCTGCGCTGGTCGGCCCAGGCATCGAGGTCGGCCGCCGCGTACATGACGCGGCGGCCGAACTTGCGGAACTTCGGGCCGCCGCCGATCACGCGCTGTTTCTCCAGTGTGCGCGGCGACAGCCGCAGGTATTCGGCGGCTTCGTCGTTGGTCAGGTAGCGTTGGGGCCGCACGGGCGCAGCGACAGCGGCGGCGGCAGGCCGCAAGGGAGCGGGTCGCATGGGATGGTCCTCGATCAAGCCCGGTCACACCACGCGGCCGGATAGAGGCACTTTCAAGAAAGCAAGGCTTCCTGCTCAGGGACGTTTTGCGGGGGATGCAGCGCGTCCCTGTGCAATGGGCGGAAGCTGTGCAAGGCGGCGGTAGCCACCGCGCATCAGCGCATCGCCCCGGCGCACCAGTCGCCGCACGCGGGCGCGCAAGGCGCTGTCGGCGTACCAATCGTCTGCGACTGCATCGGCGCCGAACAGCCCTTCAGCCACGTCGCGCAAGGACGCGCCCGCGAGGGTGCCGTCGAGCGCCTGGAGCGTGTTCAACTCCAGCAACGCAGAGGGTGTCGGCCGCGAGCGCGCCGTTCCGGCTGGCGCTGCATCGCCAGCGGCGGCCAGCTTGTTCAGTTCGGCCGCCAGCGCCTGATAGCGTCCGCAGGATGCGGCGCAGGCGCGAATGGCATAGGCGTAAGCCATGCCGTCGGCCAGGCCGGGAGCGATCACCAGTCGCAGGTAGCAGCCCGGCCAGCGTGTCAGCAGCAACAGGCGCTTGCCGTCGTGGATCAGGCGTTTCTCGCCGGGAATGCGCCAGAACGCGAAGGCCACCGCGCCGGGCGGCGGGTCGGCGTCCGAGTAGAGCTGCACAACGGCATCGTGGTCAGGGAACCAGGCCGGATGTGCATCGCGCGCATCCAGGGCGGGATCTTCCAGCAGGCGCAGGCCCCAGCGCCCGGCGGCCTCTGGCCGGCGGCACCGGCGCAGCCAGTCGCGGCGGTAGTCGGGATGGCGACGCAGGTATTCCCACGCCAGCGCGGGGCCGTCGAGATGCAGCGTGTAGAGATACGCGGCGGTCGGATACCAGTGTTCGGCGCTCGGGTCGGCCATGACGCAACCTCCTGTCGTTCAGCAGGAACGTCGCCACAGATTCCGGCGTGCGGGAGCTATCGAGTCGCCATCAAGTCGTCATCGAAATCGGGATCAGCCGTAACTGCTGGTATCAAGACCGATTGGCTGCGGGGCATTGCGGAAATCGGCTGAATGCGACGGCTGCGCCGCTACAAAAATGGCGCGCAGCATGGAGCACCGTGTAGCAGCCCACGCCAAAGATCATGACTGTTTGCAACAGAACGCAGCGCTTGGGTGCAACAGTGCGGATTCAGACTGTGCAGGGCTTGGGCAAGACTGAAATAGTCAGAGTGCGCCGTCGTTGGCTAGGACTGCTCAGTCGGTGATCGAGCCGTTTTCCTCGGCCAGCCGCAGGTACTCCGCCAGCAACGGCACCGGCTGGACGTAGCGATCGCGCATCACCGGCTGCTTGCGCGGCCCGACGATGGACGCCAGATCGGACAGCTTCACATGGCACAGGCCGGGCGCATGCCTATTCCCACGTCGATCAATCCCCATGCCGTATCGCCATCGGCCGGGTCGAGCGCGGCCAGCAGCCAGGTCACATGCGTGTCCGGCGTGAACAGACGCACCGCGGGCAGCGGATCGATGGCTTCGCCAGCGGCGCGGGCCTGGCCGTGGGGCAGCAGGCGGGCGCAGTTGTCGTCGGTGATGAGTGGATTCATGGCGATTCCCTTCGGCAGCGCAAATCCACCGAACCGTGAAAGCGCAAGCCATCTCGGCGGATTTGGGCATGAACACGATTGAGGTTCCGTGATTTCACGCCTTTGAGGAAAGCCGCTAATGCGGATTTCCGTAGAAGCACAAAACAGTGAGATTTCTATGGATGAGTTACATATCACGTGGCTTTAATTGTGCCGAGAACCGACGCTACTGTTCGTGCAGAAGCGTTCCGTCCAGCCTGGCCGACCGGCGGGCACCACGACACGCGACGCCGAGTTGGCTCACGCCTTCGGCGCGGCAGTGCCTGCGCTGCGGACGGAGCGTGGCATCGCGCAGGATTCGCTGGCGCACCTGGCCAGCGTCGAGCGTTCGCATATGGGCAAGATGGAGCTCGGCGAGCACATGCCCACGCTGGCGCTAATCTTCAAGATCTCCGGCGCGCTCGAATGCAGCACGGCGGTACTGATGAGCGAGGCTGAAAGCCAGCTCGCAGCGGCGGCCAAGCATTCGCGGCGCCGGACTCGTCCGACGCAAGGTGGCTTTGGGCGTCGAGAGGACTAGGTCAGGCGCGGCAGGGGTGTATTCCTAGAAGCTAGTGCCAAGTCGCGATAAAAAGCATCTGCGGCAACGGTGGAGAACGACCCCGTCCCCGTCGTTCACGCCGCTGCCCTACTTACGACCGTTGACGGACGTTGACTGGGCATTCGCCGACGCAAATTCTTACGCCGCTCATCCTCTGATGCGACGACTCAGGAAGTAAATACAATAGCTGCTTTGTTACGGAAATTGGCCCTGCTCGATTGTCGGCCTTGGCGAGTTCAAAAAAGAGGAAACAATGAGTCAAGTTCTATGGTTGGGAGCGGCTGCGGGGTCCGCCGTGCTCGCGGGAGGTATCGGCTTCTGGTTCGCGAAAGCGAGCACGCGGCGGTCGCAGTCCAGAACTGCACCCACAGCCGAGGTCGAAAATGCGTCTGCAACGTATGAGCCGTTGCCAATGTCTCAAGCACCAGAGTCGGCGCGCGTCCAGATGGCGCTTGGCGCCGAGCTCGACATTCTTGATTCGGCGGGCAACATCCTTCTGCATACGCGCGTACTCGACCGCATACCTCGCAACGCCATCAATCTAGAGGACGCCAAAGGCGTCGCCATCTCGCGTGCCAAGCAACTGGCAGCCGACCTCTTCAGGGGATCAGCGGGCCTCCCCAACAAAACGGTCGAGATTGTCTTCGCCCCTGACATTCAACAGGGCCTGGCAGATGGCACGCTTGAGATCGTAAATGCGATTGGCGATGGAAGCCGCGCAATGGCACGAAACGTCGAGACCGGTCAAATCGCAGGGCACGCGCGGGTCCTCGAAGGCGGTCGAGTCAGACAATTGGCTGCGGGCGCATTCCAGTTGCTGAGCATCGCAGTTGCACAATCCCATCTGGACGACATCAGCAAGAACCTGAAGGCCATTGCCGACGAAGTCGAGGCACTCCGAAAATATTTCGATTCAAAGGATAAGTCGAACCTGCTGGGGACTGTCGAGTATCTCACCGGCGTCGTAGCGAAAATTCAGAAGATGGCCGCGCCTGAAACGATCCGTCAGGAAAAGCAGGGCGAGCTCGAAACTATCTCGAGAGAAGTACCGGCATGGATTGCTCAAATCAAAGATGAAAGCGCAGCCCTCACGGCGCGCATCGCGAAGGAACTCGACCAGGATACGTTTGGTGGAACAGAAGCGACCCACAAAGCGTTGAAGCGACATGCCGAAGCTGCGCAAACCATTCTCGACAAACGCAACCTCCTACTTCGAGTCATCGCTTTGCTGAAAGTCTGCAACGCCTATCTGGTGCCCAGAGACGCCGAACGGGTCCCGCAGTTCTGGGCGGACGGTCTTGTTGTAATCGATGCAGGCTACCGAGAATTGACGGTAAAGCTGCGCGATCAAGCTTATGCGCTGCTCTCGCACGCGCTGTGGAACAAAAAGGAAACGCTGGACGCCAGGCGTGCTGAAATTGTCCAAGCGACCGAGCGCTTGCAAGTCTCGGCGATGCAGGAACAGGTTGCCTACGAAGGATTCGTGAATCGCATCGATCTGAGCATAGAGCGACTGAAAACAGACGACGGAAAACTTCACATGGCGGTATCGTTTGACGCCAATAGCAATGTCAAAGCAGTGGCGCTTATGACGAGCTAGGCACTTCCTTGGCAGCGGGTGCGAGCGAACGTCGCACGTTCCCGTTTCTGCCCATCTCAAGAGACGGCAATGGCCGATGAATCGAAAATGACTCTAGCGATTGAATGACTGCTTGCGGGTGCAATGCGGCGTTGAGAATGTCCATGCGACGCGCCGGACGGAGGTCGCCTCCTGGCCGATAACTACCGAATCAGCCAACGCTCCGTCCTTCTCGGCGGGGCGCTGGCCCGGCCGATCCGGCGCGAGCCGGTTCGGCAATGTTCAAGGAGTGTCAAGCGCAGCACGGCAGAGGTAGGCCGTAGGGCTTTCCCCTGGAGGAAAGCAAAGCGCGCAGCGCCTCAGGCATGAGGGATTGACCCTGCATGGCCGTGACGGCGAAGTCGGCACGGGGGCGCAGCCCGAAAGTCCGGCGGCACAGCGCGCCGACACGCCATGCCGTTCCTGCTGCCACGGGCTTCGAGCCATCCGACCATCGCCAGTGCGATCAGTCCAGAGGCATGCTAGGCATAAGGCAACCGCCGAAACCCTGTGCGCGCGGCGCTGCGATCAGCAGCACCGCGCCCCGCCGCAATGGGCGGGGCGCGGTGGGCGGCCGTCAGGCCGCCTTGGGCTTGTTGCGCGACCAGATCAGGTCGTGCGTGCCGTCCTCGTTCTCGATCAGGCGGGCATAGACCGTCGCCGGGAACGAAGGATCGTCGAGGGACACGGACACATAGGGCCGCCCGGCTTCGCTGGTGTTCTTCCATGCCGCGCCGATGTTGTGGCCGGCCGCCTGAAGGCGGAAGTCGGGGGCGTTCGCGGTGTCACCCTTGTCGTTGGGAATCACCTGGCCTTGACGTTCAGGGTCAGGCTGCGGAGCTGGCCGGTGAAGCCGTCTTTCTCTGCGGTGAAGGTGCCGATGTTAGCCATGATGTTTCTCCTTTCGGGTTGAACAAGGTCGCGCCAGTGCGTTCTTGTTGTGATCCGGCCGGCGGGGGATGGGCTGGCCGCACCGCGCAGCGGTCGCAACACCGTGGAGAGCCTGGAAGCGAAAAGAATTTGTCCCGCGAGGAATGCGCGCAGCGCAGGGGAAATTGTTTTCGCTGGAAGGTTGCGGCCATGAAGCCCAAGGCGCAGCCGTTCCCTCGCCAGGATTCACGACAAGCCAAGGACGCACAGGCCGCCCGCTCCCGAAAGGAGATGTGGCTGACCTCGGCATCCCCGCGTGACGGCTTCACCGGCTCGTGCTCTGACGCGGGCAAGGCCAACCACCAACGACAAGGCATGAACGTCCCTTGCCGCCAACAGGCGGCTATCGTGGTTTAGGCGTGGCCCGGAAGCTCCATAGCAAGGCCGGGTGGCGTGTCGGTGAACCGTCCTTCGTGACGTACAGGCGGCGAACCGTCAGCGTCGAGGACGGCACGCTTTGGCACAACCTGCCGCAGCAAGCCGGGGCGTAGCCCCACAAGCCCCGCCCCTTGCGGCGGGGCGTAATCAAACTCTTGCCCGCGCCAGCGGGCACCGATTCGCCGTGCCGCGCGCAAGGCTATTGCGCGCCCGCCGCGTCGCCGCCTGGTCAAAGGCGGCGACGCGGCGGTTTTGGGGTGGACGTTGAAACCGGGCGCGGCAAACTTGCCGCGGCCGGTTCGGGTGAAAACCCCGGCGCGATGCGCCGGGGCCATGCTGCTACCTCACGCGGCCAGCGCGTGCGTTTCCTCCACCTCGGCGACATCGTCCGGGTGCGTCGGTGTCGGCCTCGTCCGCCATCACCGGCACGCCTTCCGGCTCGGTGTGGTGGTCGATCTGGAACACGGACGGCATCCAGCCGGTGCCGCCCGCCAGTCGTTCGGTAATGCCCCCGTCCAGTAAGCGGGACCGGAAGTAGAATTTCCAGCAAAGGGAGTTCTACGCAATGAAGAAATCGAAGTTCACAGATAGCCAGATCATGGATGTGCTCAAGCGGGCGGAATCTGGGCTGGCGGTGCCGGAGATTTGCCGGGAGTTGGGTATCAGCACGGCGACGTTCTACAACTGGCGTGGCAAATACGGTGGCATGGACGTATCGCTGATGGCGCGGATGAAGGAGCTGGAGGCTGAGAACGCACGACTGCGCAAGATGTACGTCGAAGAGAGGATCAAGGCGGAGATCGTCGCAGAGGCGCTGGCAAAAAAAGACTGAGGCCATCTTCTCGCCGCGAGATGGCCAGCGACGCAGTAGCACGCCGAGGGGTATCGATACGGCTTGCATGCGAGGCATTTGGCGTGAGCCAGACCTGCTATCGCTATGAGCGAAAGTGCAATGCGGAGAATGAACAGATCGCTGACTGGTTGCTGAAGTTGACCGATAACCACCGTAACTGGGGATTCGGGCTGTGCTTCCTGTATCTGCGCAACGTGAAGGGCTTCGGATGGAACCACAAGAGGATTTACCGCATCTATTGCGAGCTCGAACTGAATCTGCGCATCAAGCCGCGTAAGCGGCTCGTGCGTCAGGCGCCGGAGCCCTTGGCGGTACCGGTGTCAGCGAACGCGGTATGGTCGATCGACTTTATGCACGACCAGTTGAAGGACGGTCGCAGCATCCGGCTTCTCAACGTGATCGACGACTTCAACCGGGAAGCATTGGGCATCGAGATCGATTTCTCGCTGCCCTCTGCCCGTGTCATAAGAGCCTTGGAGCAGATCATCGCGTGGCGTGGAAAGCCGATGGCGATACGTTGCGACAACGGCCCGGAGTACCTGAGTGACGCGATCACGCAGTGGGCCTCGCAACGCGGCGTCGCATTGAACTACATCCAGCCGGGCAAGCCGCAGCAGAACGCCTACGTGGAGCGTTTCAACCGCACTGTACGTTATGAATGGCTGTCGCAGTACTACTGGGATGACTTGGCACACGTCCAACAGTTCGCAACGGAATGGACGTGGCAATACAATCACGAGCGCCCCAACATGGGCCTTGGCGGGATAACACCGAAACAGCGGCTGATGGTCGCCGCATAGCCTCTACTTCTGAACCGCGTTAAAAATGGGGGGATTACCGTTCGGCTTCGCTGGCAATGTCGCCCTTCCTCAACTTTGACAGCCGGGTGACGTTCAACGGCGCGAACACGCCCACGGCTTCCAGAATCGCGGGCTTGGCGATGTGGCGGAAGTAGCCCTCGGCGGTCGGCTTCCACCATGCGGCCATGTCCAGCCCTACGGCCTGCGCCAGTCCCGCGCCGGGTTGCTGCTGCGTGGCGCGAGGCGTCACCACGTCCACCGTGGACGCCACGCACACGGCCAGCAGGCGCACCAGCTCGTCTTGCGACTTGGCCTGCAACGCGGCGAACAGTTCAGCGCTGTCCTGCGGCAAGGCTTCGCCCGCGACTTCCTGCAACTCGCGCAGCGCCACGGCGGCGGACGATTCCGGCACGTCCGGGGCCACGCCTTCCAGTCGGTCTTGCACTTTCAGGCTCACGCCGAGCGGCAAGCCGTCGCTATAGGCGTCGGCCTGCAACACGGTCTGCAACACGGTCTGCACCATGCCATGCACCAGCGCGGCGGTGCGGTGGGCGCTCAACCGCTGCGCCAGCCGGTCGGACAGGCTCGCGGGCTTGGGCGCTTCGCCTTCGTCGTGGTCTTCCTCGTCGCTCGCGCCGTCGCCTGCGCCGAAACCCTGCCGCAGCTTTTCGAGCGTCCGCAGCGCCTTCGCCTCGGCCTCGCGCAGCAGGCCACGATGAATCACGGCCTCGCCGTTGCGGTCAAGCGTGACGATGGCACCGGCCACGGCGCGCACGTCCGGAGCGTAGTCGCGCAAGCCTTTCTCGATGGCTTGCAGTTCCCCGGCAACCTGTTCGCGGCGCGGTTGCAGCGCTTCGGTCTTGTCCTCGTCCTCGGCATCGTAGGCTTCTTCCAGTTCGGCATCGAGCTTGTCGAGGCGGGTTTGCAGCGAGGCGATGCGGCGGGCTTCGCGGGCGTTCGGTTCGCGGCGCTGGCGCGGCGCGTTCTGGAACGCCTGCCGCTCGGCATAGCTCATGTGCGGCACGGCTTCCACCCACGCCCAACCCTCGGCGCGCACGTCCCCGGCCAGCGCATCCAGCTTGCCGCGCACCAGCCTTCCCAGCAACGCGGCGTCGGCTAGGTAGGTTCCGGCGTCGCCTTCCGCGAACAGGTTGCGGCGGATGCCGCCGCCCGCCGCCGTGTAGGCGTCCAGCCCGGCGAAGTGCACCAGCGGATGCGTGGCGTCGATTTCGCGTTCGGTCAGGCGTTCGCGGAGCGTGGACGCGCCACGCTGCTATTCGGGCGCACCGTAGAACGCGGCTTCCTGCGCGGCGTGGTCGTCAGTGATGGTCCAGGCCATCAACTGTTCCAGCGTGACGGCTCCGGCCCGGTAGTCGGCCAGCAGGCGCGGCGAGACGTTGGCCAGCTTCAAGCGGCGCTGCCCCACCAGCGGGGACACGCCGAAGTCGGCGGCAATGTCTTCGATGGGGCGGCCTTCCTTGACCAGTGCGGCGAACGCCTCGAACTGGTCGGCCGGGTGCATCTGCTCGCGCAGCAGGTTTTCCGCGAGGCTGACGGTACGGGCCGAAGCGTCGGACACCAGCAGGCACGGCACTTCGTAGTCGGTGGGGATGCGCTTCTTCTTCGCCAGCAGCTTCAACGCGGTCAGTCGGCAGTCGCCGCCACCACTTCGTATTGCTCGCCATCGGCCGACAGGATGACCACAAGGTTTTGCAGCAGGCCGATGCGGGCGATGCTCGCGGCCAGTTCGGGAATGGACCGGCGCGGGGTCTCGCGTGCGTTGCGCTTGGAACGGCGCGGCAGCAACTGCGAGAGCGGAACCAAAATCAGGTTCTTGCTCGGGTCGGCCACTTCCAAGGGCGGGGCGGTTTCGATGGCGCGGGGTTCGGTTTCGTTAACGGCGTTCATGGAGATGACTCCTAGCGGTTGGCATGCAGTGGCGCGAGAAGCGGCAAGGGCTGCTGCCCTCCCCTGCCGCGTTGGGGGGTCAGGCTTTCAACTGGCGCATGCCATCGGCCAGCAGCCAAAGCGCACGGTTGAGGCGGATGTTTTGGTCGATGCCCTGCACCGGGCGGGTTTGCTGGCGGCGTCCGTTGGCGCTGCGCCCGCGGAGGCCGCCTTGGGTCAGGTTCTCTTGCGTGCGGTTGAACACGCTCCACAAGTCCGGGCGGCGGTCATCAAAGCGGCGCGGCATCAGGATTTGCGATTCCGTGATGGGCGCGGGCTTGTCGGGATCGTCGTACTTGAGGGCCAGCGCAGCGCGGGCGAACACTTCGGATTCGCCATCGTTCAAGGCGATGGCGCGCATGGCATCGCGGGATTCCCTTACCCGGTCGAAGCCGCTCAACACCTCGTAAGCGCCTTCGATGAGGTGCCCGGCCACGTCCCCCTTGTGGGGCACGCGCACATCGGCCACGGTGTCGCCGAATACCAATCCGTTCTGACAGACAAAGCGCAGAAGGCCAGCCAATAACTGATAGCTACTGGTGCCGTCATGCGAGTTCAGCAGGACGATTTCGTTGGCTTCTGCATCGTTGATCTGGTTGGCATGGCGCAGCCGGATCATGTGCTTGGTGAAGTCGCCGCGGTCTTCGCTGCGCACGCGTGTCTGCGCCACCATGAAGGGCTGGAACCCTTCCTTGCGAAGCTCCGTCAACACGGCAGCGGTGGGGATATAGGCGTACCGCTCGGAACGGCTTTCGTGCGGGGCGTCCGCGAAGATAGACGGGGCCACGCGGCGGATTTGGTCGTCGGACAGCGGGTGATCGCTGCGCAGCGACGGGGAACGGGAAGCAAAACGGGATGCAAGTTGCATGATTGGTTCTCCTGACAAAGAAGGGTTTTCTGTTCAAACCGCACACCGGATTTTTAGATTCGGAGCCCAGCCTTTCGGCCGTTCGGTGCGGTCGGCACGAGGAACCCGGTTGGCCCTGTTGCCACCGTCTTTCCTGAGTTCATCGCCCGCGACGGTCAGGAGCGCGCGGACGGGGGCCGTCAAGGAGACAAGCGCAGGGTTGGTGCGGCCCACAGGCGCAGCCGAGGACACGGCCCTGCGCGCCTTGACGGCACACGGCCGCGGGCTACAGTCGCGAACAAGGTGATGAAGTCAGGGGAGACGGCTGGACAAGGCAACGGCCGCCTTGATGTGCAGACCGCACGCAAGCGAAGCGCGCAGGCCCGAAGCTGGGCCGGAGGCGTCAGCGATATGGAAGGCTGGCGATAGCCAGTCCCGTTAGGGATGAGCGAGTAGCGAACCTGGAGCAGCGCAATCCGCGGAGCGGAGACGCACAGGCTTTCCCGATTTACTATTCCGGTTCAATGCATCTGATGGAAAGCCACCCACTCGAACAAACAGGGAAGAATTCGACCATCCATGCTGCCATGTCTCGAATCAGCTAATTGCGCATCCGCTACTCGTTTGAGCCATTACATTGAAGTGCATCGAGCGCACGCTGGAGTCAGCTTCCGCGAGCACATCAAGCAGCGGCGCAGAGATAAAGCTGTCCGGGCAAGTTCGTTCAAGCTACTCTATCTCGACACGATGGCCTGGAAATGCGTTGCGGACTACCGGCAGAACAAGGCCAGCCTGACTGAAGCGATGAAGACATATGACGCGAACGCCAAACGAGCCGTGATAACGGGACGCTTCGCGTTTCCTATCGGCATCCCCACGTATTTCGAGTTGAACTCGATGGTCGATCCGACCACCCGCGAGGCGTTCAAGAAACTGGTTGACGAGCTTTCCCAAGGGATTTTCATCGCGTCCTTCCATGGCCGTATCGGCTCCGAGTTGCAGATGCTGCGGACGAATCGACTTAGTGAGGCCGAGGGGCAAAGAGGTTTCTTGCGCAGCCCGGTCGAAGTGATGGCAGTACCGACCATTTCGTTGCCAAACTTCGTCAAGGCACAGGTGAGCGAAGCGACGTTCAATAAGGCTTTTTTTATGCGCTGTACGAGCTTCCGTTTTCCATCCAGTTGGATGTAGCCGGCAATGCACTGGGTAAGAAAGGGGACAACTCGCGAGGAATTGCCGATCTCGATGAGGGCGAGGCACAACATCAGGCCGAGGTTGTGAATCTCAATACAGGCATTTTCTTGGAGTTGAAGGGTAGCATCGGGGCCTGGCTCATCAATGAAGGTATGGCACTCGAGCACTAAGAAATCACCCTGGATGCTTTGAACGCGATGGACGACTGGAAGCAAGCCCCTTCCTCACGCGCATTACCGACAATCCGCATCCTCGGTTCGCTGTATGGAATGATGAGGTTTGATCCGAATCGCCGATACAAGAATGGAGCCCCTAAACGACTTCTTGATAGCGGCATCCGCCCTCCCCGTCGCCCATGCACTTTTCGCGGACAGAAATTTGCGAATCTCTTGTCCGATAAACGGATCGGGCTGGACAAGTCCTTGGACTGCACCGTGGTCGCCGGCTTCGGCGAAATGGCCCAGCATCTCGAAGAACAGATGCTATGAAGAAGTGGCCGAACGCCAAGCCTGACGTGCAGCGCGCCAGGGCGCTTCATTGCGGCTTAAACTGTTAAGCCGACGGGCGGGAAAATGTCACACGGAGGCCCAATGACAGGGAAGGAACAACGAAGAATCGCTTGCATCGGCTGGGGATCTCTGATTGAGCATCCAGGCTGTTTGACAACCCTCGGGGCATGGCTCGCCGATGGGCCAAGCCTGCCTGTTGAATTTGCGCGCGAATCCAATGACGGACGCATCACTCTGGTAATTTGTCCACAGGCGGCGCGCGTACCGACCCGCTGGGTACTCTTGAATCAGACAGACGTGCCCGCTGCAGCAGAAAACCTAGGGCGCCGCGAATACGCTGAAGCGACACCAAAGTGGATCAGCCGATCGATCGGGTGGTGGGACCATTCGACAGCCGAACAGCACGGTGCGGAGTCAGACACGATCGCGGCATGGGCGACAGAACGTGAGCTCGATGGCGTAGTCTGGACCAATTTGCCGTGCGGCTTCAAGAGCAGTCGAGGTAAGATGCCCTCCGGTGAAGACGTGCTCACGCACCTGCGCAGCCTCGACGCTTCGGCACTGGAAAGGGCGAAGGACTATGTTCGAACCGCGCCTGTCGAAGTTGATACCGCCTACCGCAGGCAGATCGCAGCGCATTTCGGATGGAACTGATGCATCAATCCGGAATGCCCACCACCACCTCGCCGGGTTCGAACCACTGTTCTTCCAGAACAAACTGGCGAACCTGCTCTGGCTGCATCGAATAGGCCACCAGTGCCAAGCTGCGTTCCGCACGGCTGCATGTGACATAAAAAAGTCGCCTCGTAGATTCGACCGACGTATCGCCGGCTTGCCTACCGCCAAAGAGCTTTGCATAGCTGAAAAGGAAGCCTCGAGCCTCGGCATCGTCCATGATGACCATAACTCTCGGGAACTCCAGTCCCTTGACACCCTGGTGCGTATCGAAATGAGCATTTCCTGAGACGTAGGCAGCGTAAGGGCCGATCTGAGAGAACGGTGCCGCTAGAAACCCGTCTATCGCTGCTGCCGTCTTAGTCTGGCGATCGACATTTTCGCCTGCCCCGTCGTCGTCCAGCACCTCCGACGAAGCATCGCGGTCAGCGCGGGGCCGCAGGGCATCGGGCACGGCAAAGAGTCCACTGCTTGCAACGTTACGCAGTACGTCACCGAAAGTCGGTTCCGCGTCGGCCTGCCAAAGTGACATCAGGCTGTCGATTGCGTCGGTTGCGTGACGCAACTGCATCGCTTGGTCTTCTGTCGCTCGGAGCCTGTCACTACTGAGTAGTGGCGATGATGTGCGAACGATGCGCGCAACGGCAAAGCGGTCGTTTCTTCGCTGTGCGTTCACCAATGGCAGTATCTGCTCCGAAAAAAAACGCACAAGAGGCAAACTGCCGTCGAGCAGGCCGGTTCGGAAGTTCTCCACCTCATAGATTGCTGCGAACATCTCCAGGAAGCCCATCCGTCTCGCAGCCATCCTGTGTTCGAGAGTCAGGCTTTTGTACGTCTCGGCATGCCGCCACCCGTCGTCCTTCGTCAGTTGCTCCATTCGCTTCGCTACGGCCCGCTCGGCGGCGGGCTTATCAGCGACTTCGCTTGGGAGAATGAAGAGTTGGACCCAGCCTTCAACGCTGTCCGTGCGGGGAATCTGTTCTTGACCATCTACCGCCTTCCGGATCTTGTTGATCAACCTGATCACCCGCTTGGGGCAACGGTGATTCAGGCGCTTGCCTGGTGTGGCCCAGTCACTTGGCAGGTCCTGACCCAACCCTTCCTTTCCGTCGCTGTAGATGCGCTGCATCATGTCTCCAAGAAGACCGAGCACGAAACGTTCACGGTGATGGGCTTGGACTACGAACAAAGCATCAATTAGAAGCCTGTTGGTGTCCTGACTCTCATCGATTAGCAAGATTGGGTAGCGGCCCACCAGGATGCTTTGCATGGCGGGCTTGGATTGCAGAAAATCCGCCGATATTTTGATGACCTCGCTGTGATTGAGAGCATCGCGTCTGACCTGTCCCGGTTTCTAAGACCAGTCTTCTCTAGGAATCAATGGCAGTTGTTAAACAATCGTCGATGCTCTGCCGAAACGCGGTCGGCGTGAGGTACTGCAAACTCGAATGTGGCCGCACGTCGTTGTAGTGCGCCCGCCAGTCTTCGATCACGATCTTCGCTTCAATCCGATTTCTAAACCATTCCATCGCCAGGCACTCATCTCGGAACTTGCCGTTGAAACTTTCGTTCGCGCCGTTCTGCCAAGGCTTGCCAGGATCAATCAAGACCGTCTCGATACCTTCGCTGACAGCCCACTTGAGCAGCGCCGTGCTGACGAATTCCGGGCCGTTGTCGGAGCGCATGTAACGTGGCGCTCCGTGTACGCTGATCAGCCGGCTGAGCACGTCGATTACGCGGGCAGCCCGGATCGAACCGGCGACGTCGATCGCCAAACATTCTCGCGTGTATTCATCAACTACCGTCAAGCATTTGAGCTGCTGCCCATTCGCGCAGGCGTCGTACACGAAGTCGTAGCTCCAAACGCTGTTGCGTGCTGTCGGTGCGTGGATGCGTGGCACTCTGGCAGCAATTCGGCGACGACGACGTTTGCGCGGCACTTGCAAGCCTTCCTGCGCCCACAAGCGCGCACAACGCTCCTTGCCAACGACGATGCCTTCGCGGCTTAGCATTACGCGTATACGTCGTGCGCCAAAGCGCGGATAGCAGCCGGACAGCCTGCGCATACCGTCGATCACGATCCCATTCTTTGCAGGCATCTTCGGCTCATAGCCTAAGTTGCAACGGCTCGCCCCAATCAGCGCACACGCGCGCCGCTGACTCAAGCCCCGGCGGATTGCCTGCCAAGCTTGCTCGCGACGTACATGTGCGCTTACCATTTTTTTGCGTTGATCTCCTTCATCACTTCGATTTCGAGATCCCGCTCCGCCAACAGCTTCTTGAGCCGCCCGTTCTCCGACTCCAGCGCTTTAAGCCGCTTCACGTCGTCGCTCATCATCTCACCAAACCGCTTGCGCCAGGCGTAGATCGACGCCTCGCTCACTCCGTGACGCTTGGCCACCTCCGCGATCGGTGCTGTATCCGCCTCCCGCAAAATCCGCACAATCTGCTCGTCGC
>NZ_FNLO01000004.1 GCF_900095735.1 Chitinasiproducens palmae
CCGAGCACGCGCTTTTCCACGAATGCCCTTGCTCGCATCAGTTGGTCCGTCGATTGATACGTCACGCGTTGCCCGTCCAGCTCGCAGGTCAACACGCCCGAGGCGATCGCCTGATCGAGCGCGTCGAGATCCGTTTGCGTTAGTGCCATAGCGGCCCTCACAGCCAGTTGTCGCGATCCGGTATCCAGTCCGAACCGCCGTTGTCATAGTTACGCGGCGCCGGCTCGCTCGGTGCAGCTGCCGCCGCCTGAGGCGGGACCGCCGCCCCGTCGTCGGCCACGTCGTCTTCGACTCGCTCAGCAGGCATGGCGCCAGCGCTGAAAAAGTCACTTTGCAGCGGGGCGACGCGATCGGCGAGCACTTGCCACATCGCATCGGTAAATCGATGCAGGTCCAATGCATGCGCCGCGAAGAGCGAATACACGGTGCAGTCCAGCACCTCGTTACGAGCGCCAGGCTTGCGCTTGATCCAGCGCGATTCCTCGCCGCTTTTCGTGCGCTGCACGATCCGCACTTCGGCGGTTAGCTGGTCGTAGAACGCGTCTTCCAGCTGGTCGCTAAAGTGCATGTAGCCTGGCCCCGGCTGGGTGAGCGCGAGCCGGTTGTGTATCAAGTCCTTGGCCGTATCGGTGCCTACGTGCCAGAGCTTCACGCCGCGCTTCTGGACCTTCCCGTTTTCGTTGACGTCCTGCTTGGACGGCTTGCCCTTGATCGGCTTGCCAGCCGCTGGGTCGCCGCGTATCGCATAAACGCGCCGATACGCGCGATCGCGGCAAAACGCGTACACGGAATGCGTATGGTGTCCCTGCGTGTCGATCGCGACAGCTTCGATAGAGAGCATCTGACCGGCAGCATGCAAATAGCGTGTCTGCAAGTACGCGTCGAGCTTGTCCCACGACTCTCGCTGCGCGGGATTCGCCGACAGCACCGTGTAATCGACGATCCACATTTCCTCGCCGCGTCCAAAGGCCCACACGGTGATTTCGAACCGGTCGTCTTGGGTGTCGACCCCTGCCCCGAGGATCAAGCCGCCCATCGGCACGGTGCGCAGCGCGTAGGGTTCCGCACGCTTTTTCAGTAGATCGACGTCCGTTTCCTCGACGTCTTCCTCCCAGGCCTCGCCCAGCGTCGTATTGACGAAGGTTTTCAATTCGGACGTATCGCCGGTCTTTGCTTTCTCCTTCGCGCCCTTGAACTCTCGGACCAATTTTTCCCAACTAACTTGTGGGCTATACGCCGTCCAGATCGAGAAGCCGACCGAAGGCGGCGTCGGCGCAAGTGCGCCGTCAGGCCTGCGGAATCGCCCAGCGTGGTCGATCCAGGTGCCATCCTTCGCTTTCCAGCGTCCCAACTCCCAAACATTGAGATATTCGGCCTGCGTGTAACCGACGCCGCAGGCGGGACAGTGATGCACAACGCCAGCTGGATCGTTGAAATCGAACTTGAAGCCATGCGGTACATCCTTTCCTCCCCACCGCATCACATGCTCGGCTTGGCAGTTCGGACACGGCACGTGGAACTGAAACTGCGCGGCCGTCTCGTCGTGCCGCGACTCAATCAACGAGAAGCCCTTGAGCTTCAGCGTGCCGCCGAAGATCATCTTCGGGAACGTCGCGCCTTCAACGCGCTTTGCAGCGAGCAGGCCCGGAGACCCCTCCTTTTCAATGTCCCGATCAAAAGCGTCGGCCTCGTCGAGATAGCCAACGTCGACGGAAAGGCGCCGGTAATTCTTGGCGGCTTTGCCACCGCGAATGTGCAGCGTCGAGCCGAGGAACACTTTCTGTCGCAGCGTGTTGTGCTTGCTCCGCTGCATATACGACGGAAACACGTCGCGCATGACCACGACGTCGCGCAACATCGGCTCAATCTCAGTTTTGACGAATTCCGCTGCGTCGTCGTCGGTCGGTTGCCACACGCACTGATTGCGCCGGCGGTGATGCGCGAAATATCCCATCGACGCCAGGATCATTTTCGTATAGCCAACACGCGCCGATTTTTTGAACACCACCTCGCGGATGTCGTCGTTCGACATCGCGTCGAGGATCGCCCGCTGATACGGGTACGCGCTCCACCGCTGCTCAACGTAGCTGGACTCTGCCGACAAGTAGAAGTGATCCGAGGCCCACTGCGACAGCGTCATTGGCGGCGCCGTCGCGAGAGACTTAAGCCCCTTCGTTACCGCTTTCTGTATCTCCGCCCTCTGTATCGTCTCCTGGTCCATCCAGCGCCTCATCCAATTTCATCGCGGCAGCTACGTTGCGCGCTCTACTGATTTCGGCCTCGATCGCTTCCACGTCCGAGGCCGGCAAGTGAGGCAGGCGACGCTTGACCTGCGGCGGTATCGCCTCAAGAATTGCACTCACCCGCCGGCCAATGCGCGCGCAGGTCGCTTCGAGTAACGCAATCGGGGCCAGCTCGCGGCGTTGCACCGCGTTGGCCATCTCGATTCGGATACGCTGTTCGCGAGCCAGGGCGGCCCGCTCTTGCGCCAAGTCCAGCACGCCCTCCGAGTAACGGCCAGCGGCTTGCTCGCGCAGATGCCCGCAGTAGCACAGCAGCCATTCATGTGCTGCGCCGTCGCGGGTAAGAACGCCGCGCATGATCAGGTCGCTGACGGCCGGCTGTGAAATGCCGACCATTGCGCCGAACTGCGCTTGCGTGATTGGCGTTTTCGTCTCAATGGCTTCTTGCCCCATCGTATAACCCCCTTACACACGGCTCGTAAGTAGTTTTCGAACAGGGCTCGAATTACCCGTGAGATACCCCGCCCCTGGGAAGGACCCATTGGCCGCGGGCGACGGCATCAGCTGCCGAATTCGCGCTCGATTGCTTGTCGCAACAGCTCGTCGCCGAACGTGTCGACCACCTCGTCCGCCGTCTCGTAGAACGGGAAACGCTGCACGTACTGCGGCGTTGAACGAGCCGCGAGCAACACCGGCCGAATGGCCCAGCCGTGCGCGAACGGGTAGCGAACCCAGATGCCTGGCGCCAGATGCCGCGCACGGTACAGGCCCGCGATGAAGAAGCGCGGCCCGGCACGCTTGCGCCGCCCCTTCGCACCGGCTTTCCCTTCGCGTCGCCCGCGCGAGATCGGCGTCTCGTTCGTGTACGCGTCACCCTGCGCGCTCAACTGCGAAAGCAGCTTTGAATACTGGCCGCGCTGCACGTTGCCATAGGCATCGAGCGATGCAGCAGCGGCCGGGACAAACTGACCGGACAGACCTAAGCGAGCGAGCAGCTCGCCCGCCCGAGCGCTGCGACGGGCGAGCGCGTTCTCAACCCCTTTCGTGTTTCGCCGGCCGCCCTCGATCTGCGGCGCCAGGTACTTCGCCGCAGGCGTTCCCTTGTACGCCTCATCCTTGATGCCGACTTCGGCCGTCAGTTGCTGCGTGGTCGCTCGTCGCAGATACAGCGCGTTGAGCGTGTACGGCGTAGGACGATCGAAGACCTCGCGCATCTTGCGCACCAACTCACCGCGCACTTCGGTCGCTAGATCGTTGAGAGCAGCCCGTTGCGCGTATGGCAGTTTGCGGTCGACGACTTCCCGCAGCCGATCATTAAGACCGGACGCATCGATGCTGATACCGAAATGCGCCATCTCGATCCCCAAAAGCAAAAGCCCCGAGGGCTTTCGCACTCAGGGCTTTTCGTAATCAGTTTTGCTAGGCCGAGCTTCGCCCAAAGACCTCACAGGCTCCATTTTTAATTATTGTGTCCCGAGAGGTTTGCACGACTAAAGCGCGGTGCCAGCAATCGTCCAGTGCCACAGTAAAGAACGTGCGGCAAGTATGCACACGGGTTCAAGGATTTTGCAAGCCATCGCATCGGTGTTGCTGCCTCATCGTGTCGTTGACGAGCGCATCAAGGTTATCGAGCATGGTTAACGCACTTTCAAAGCGCGTATGCCACACGTGCTCATATGTCCGCAGCGGCAAGCCCAGGTGTCGCGCACGCAGCGCCCGATTTACCGGCCTGGTGCCCGTGCCGTTGCAATCGGGGCATATCTGCCGATGAGGGATGGTCGTGCGGGCAACGGCCTTTCCCGTGCCGTCGCAACACGGGCAGGCGGACCTGACGCGATAGATCAGCGGCCCGCTGCCTTCCGGGTGCGCCGCGAACGGTATCAGGTGTTCGTCGATTAACACCCCTGCGCCATCGCAAACCGCGCATGTCTCGACACGGGCGGAAGCGGATGCCTCTTTCCCGCCCACCGTGCCGCGCCCCTTACATGTCGGGCATCGGTCGTTGACCCATTCATCAAGCACGGCCGCCGCAAGACGATCGTACACCTCGCCGTGCTGCGGACCGCTTCTATCGCTGGACGACAACAGCAAACGATTGCGCCCGTGTCGGGTTCGACTTACTGGCCGGCTGTTTCGAAGGCTCTCTGAAAACAGCAGCGACGCCCGGGCGATGCCAGCCCGTTTCACATCCTGCCCGTACTTCATACGCCACAAGAGCCGGCCTAGCTCGTTGGCAAAGGCCAAGGCGCCCAAAGTCACTTTGCGGTCAGGCGTGGCGTCGGTAAAAGCGCCGCGCGTACTCATCGCAATCCCGGCTCGCTCTCTGAAGTCGATCATTCGTTTCCGTCTCCTTGTCCCAGTGTCCTAACGTCCCGAGGGGAAGCGTTGTGGGTGCGCATGCGTGCGCGACCTGCGACGTGCGCTCCTGCGTCGCGCACGTCGCGCCGCACGGGCACGTACACGGGGCGGTGCGCTTGGGACGGCGAGACGTAGTCGGACGTTTGGCGCGCCGTGCGTCGAATGCTGGCGCGCCGCGAGACAGGTGCGCGCGCGCCATGTTGAGACGACGATTCACAGTGGCGCATCATCGGTCTCGCTTGTGCTGGTGGTTGCGATTGGCGACGGGCGATCCGGCGGGCATTCGTAGTACCAGTCACGCCGACCGGTAGACTGGCGCTTCCGAATCCAGCCCAGCGCTTTCAGAGCCTTTCCAACGCGCCGTTGTTCGGCCGGCGTCCACTTCGAGGTTTCGAGCCGAAGGCAATTTTCGAAGATCTCGCGCATCGTTATGGTCGTCAGCCCGACAACGTGCTCCCCGATCATCGTTTCGTAGATATCCCCCTCATACCGGGCGTCCTGCTCGATCTCGAACAGCTGACGCTCATGCGACAGAACCGCCCAGGGTCGCGGGGTGTTTCCGCCTGACAGGCGATTCTGCTCATGCCAGCGCTCGTACAGGTGATAGGCTTCCGCCCAGATCTGATCGCGGTTCAGTGCGAGCGCCTCAAGGTCAACAGGGCGCTCGACCTTGACAGGCCAGTAACGCCGGTTCCCGGACTCGTCTTTCAGGTAGGAGTCGAAGTTGACCGAGCCAGCAAAGACGCCTTGCCGGGGCACGTCAATCGCTCGTCGCCCGTAGGGCGGCCGGTAGGTGTCGTGACTGGACGAGAAGAATCGCTTCGTGGCCGAAGACTCCGCCTTGCTCAACGCGTCCAGTTCGCCCAGCTCGATGATCCATTTTCCGACCATGACGACATAGGTGTCCTTGTCGCCAATCACCATCTGAGCGTCGGTGAACCAGGCATCCCCCGCCAGGATGCGCAGCGCGGTCGACTTACCTACGCCCTGGTCGCCTTCGAGGATCAGTACGTTGTCGACCTTGCAGCCTGGCTCCATCACACGCGCTACGGCGGCGATCGGCCATTTGTATCCGACAGATCGCGTGTACTCGGTGTCCGGCACGCTGAGGTAACGGCTTAACCAGCCATCGCTAACGCGCTTTCTGCCGTCCCACTTCAATTCCCTGAGGTATTCGCGCACGACGTGGTAGCGGTGCCGGTCAGCCGCGAGTTGTACGGCACTGATGATGACGTCCGATCGAGCGTTGAAACCGTAGCGCTGCGCCAGCCATAGTGCGCAGCGGGCGTCGTCCATGTCGGTCCACTCCCCTTCCTCGCCACCGATGAACGGCGGCGCCTTGCGCTTCATGACCCTGCTGGCGAACTCTTCAAAGGCGATGATGCCGGCCCATGCCTCATCGTTTTCGAGGATGAGAAACACGTTGTCGAGCGTGGGCAGCACCGCGCGACTCTTCTCGGCGCGTTTCAGATCCTGTTGCCAGGTGTACGCGCCGTTTTCGACAATCTCCCCTTCGTCGGCTGCCGCCTCAGGCGAAGGTTTCACGGTGTCCGCCGCCACGCGCGCCCTGACCGCCTCTGGCACCAAAGCGGACAGGATTGCCGCTGCTACCTGCGTCTTGACCGCTTCCAGGCCCTGCTCGACGTGCAGGTCGTTGAAGTCCGTTAGTCCGCGCTCGCCGCGATTTGAGAAGCGTGGGGACACAACCGAGGCATTGCCCACTTGAGCTGCCGCCTCGTAGGCGTACTTCAGCCCCGCATTCTCGAAACGCACGGTCCTTTCTGCATGCGCCGTCGCGACTGTCAGTTCAAGGAACGCAACACCGTGCCGGTCCAACTTCTTCAACGCTGCCAGCTGATAATCGACGCCCGCATGCGTGCCGTTGACCGCCGCTCCGTCCAACGGCAATGAGTCCGCCAGGCCGAAGCGCTCGCTGACTTCATCGCGTAGGCGGCGCTCAATCATCCAATCGTCGTCTGCGCAGAACAGCAGGTGAAGGTCGGGATGCCGAGCACGGATCGCTGCTGCCGCTGGTGCGAGGTTGCCCGCATCGAAGCACACAAAGACAGGCACCGAATCATCGGTGGACATTCGCACGCTTCGCGCCGTCGCGTAGCCTTCGGTTACCAACGCGATGCGGTCGTCGGCACCGAGGTCGCCGAGACGGCAAGCCGCAGCACGCTTACCTACGCCCTTGTTAAAGCGTTTCGCACCGTCCGGTGTGATTTTCTGCAGACCGACTAAGTCGCCCGTGTCATAGCGCAGCATTGGCACTAGGATTTGGCCATCCGCGTCGAAGCGTACCGTCTCAGCTGTGATCCGCTTCCGTTCGAGGTATGGCGAGTGCCCTTCTTTGTTTGCGCTCGTCCACTGCTGCCGCGCGCGAGTAGCCGCCCGCTGGGCTGACGCTGCCTTCTGCTCCGCTTCCTTTTCGGCGGCTTCCCTCTCGCGCCGCTGTAACGCGTCGCGCTCGTCCTGCGTCATGGGAGAGCCTTCCCACTGAAAGCGCTCCGCCCCATTGTCGGTGCCCCGCCAATACCCGTAGGCGCCCGCATAGCTGCGGCTGCCGTCCATCCGGCTAACCTCATGCAGGGCGTACCAATACTTCTTTTGCTTGCCGTACCGGTGCACCTTGCCATCCGCCACGGGATGACCATCGGGCAGTGTCGGATGTCCTGCCGCCGCCAACTGCGCCACGACGCTATCCAGACTTCTCATGCCGCCTTTTCCCCGCAACGCTTGATGACGCATTGCCGCCGGAAACGAGCGGGCGCAGAAAGGCCAAGCCGACGAACGAGGATGCAGACAGCCCCACGTGCTGCGCACGCGTTACGGTGTTTTCTCAAAGTCACTTTGCTTACTCTGGTTATTTGCCGCGTAGTCGTTTCCACTCGGCCGCGTGGAGCGCTTCGAAGCGCTCCAGCTCGGAGGTGACGAGATGCGGCGTGATCGCCGCGAGGAAGAGTTGGCGTTCCTGTTTGGTTACGTGGGCAGCACATACTTGCGATGCGGCGTCGATGAACGCCGGCATGCAGCCAACTGTGCGGGCCATTGCGGCCACATCACCAGCAGGAAGCGCCCGGAGGATGCTGAGCAGCTGCGCGTGCAACTGCTGCGGGCCGAGGCGCATTGCACGCCGACACGCGCATAGGGCACAACCAATCATGCTTTGGTAGTCGCAATCTAGACCCATCGTGACGCGGTCTTGTTTGCAGCAGGTCATGCCAGGCTTGAAGTGCATGCCATCAGTCCGGGCGGGTTTCGGACATGCCCTGCAGCGCGGCGACCAAGTGCTGCAATGCTTCGCTCACAGCGAGCGCGTTCCGCTTTACGTGGTCCACCTCATGCTGCTCGACCCGGCCGTCAGCAAGCGTCTCGTACACGGATTTACCGACCGCCCCCTGACGAACCATCAGGACCGCAAGGTGTTCGACCACGTCCAGATCCGCTGCGCAGCCATCGGCCGACACGGGGATCATCACGTAGCCGTGCTGATGCACAAGTGCCCGCAGTGGCCGAACGTCGCCGGTCACCCCAATCAGGCGATCCAGCTCTGCGACGGTCAGGTGATGCGTCGCATTGTTCGGGTTGACCTTGTTACGGAGGACGGCGGGCGACATGCCAATGCGCGGCGCAAGCGATTCGCTGCCGCCGGCATAGTCGTGCACCATCGCGTGCGTGGCGTCTGCTATGTTCATTGCGACCTCGATTGAACGTATCGCGTAGCGGCTCGTGCCGATAAAGTCCGGTTGCGGCTGAAGCTTGGGCCGGCATCGACAGAGCTGACAAAGTGAGAATCTTGCAAAGACGTGTAGCCCGACGAATCTCGCCTCTTGGCAAGCGGCGACTTCTGCACCGCGGATTGCGGGGCCAATCCCTCTTGAATGGGCGGAGTACACCGGTCAGTGCGCATGTGCAGCCCCCTTCGATAAGCCTAAAGAAGCCTGCGGGCGCACCGACCGAGGCCAGCGGCTTGCCGTCGGGCCATTGGTCACCTGGCGAGAGGAAGTGCTCAAATCAGCACCTGCTCTCGTAACTGGGGAGGCGCGAATGCGTCGGGGCAAGCCAATCGCAGATATTGCAGGCGTGCCTTGGGGATTCCGTTGCGACGCCACTGCGAAACCGCGCCCGGATCGATCTCGCAAAGCCGCGCGACGGCTGAGGTCCCTCCCAGGGCGTCGATCAGACGGCAAGCGTCGGGATTGTGTAGGCGCGAAGTCATGCCCGGATTTAAGCGCACTCAAACGCATAAGTCAAGTCAACTCAAATGCGTTTGTTTAAGCTGCCTTAAATGAAAGCCCCTTCGACATTCATGGATCGCTTGCAGCAAGCCATCGCCACGCGCGAGGGCGAGCTTGGCGTTCGCATCCTTAAAAAGGACCTCGCCAGGGCTGCCAACGTCTCGTCATCCGCGGTGACGCTTTGGTACAAGGGAAGCACCGAGCAATTGAAAGCGGAGTCGCTTTTCGGGCTTGCTCGCTATCTGAGGGTCCGTCCCGAATGGCTCCGGGACAATGTCGGACCGATGCGCGATAGCAAGTCGCAAGAGTCGGTTGAGCCGGCTTTCGCGGCCCTGTCTCCAGCCGCTGAAGCGGCCATAGCAGCGATTCGAAGCGGCGATCAAGCGGGAATGCCCGCTGAAGTCTTCACTGCCATCGAGACGCTTCTTCGGTCTGTTCACCGTCGGCCTGAAGGGACCGACGACGGAGACCTGCCGCATCTTCAAGCGTGATCTCGATGTCGCACGGCATCGGCAGATCAATCGGCTCCAATGCTGCGTCGTAAGCCAGCATACGTCTCGCCGCCGTCAGCCGCCGTCGATTTTTGGTGAGGGTCAGACCCGGTTCCCCCACGAGCGTCACATTCCACTCAGTCGCCGAATGGGCGCTGCCTATTACGACGAGGCGCCCTACCAGCGCTTTATTCCATGCGTTCTTAATCAACGCCAAGTCGCCCGGCTTGCATCGCATCTCCGCCTCTCCGCCTGTGTGGCGTACTGTATATTTACACAGTAGTTTGCATTTCTTTTGAGATGGTTTCAAGCGCCATCTCGTGAGTGGCCACGACAAGGCGTCAACCGAGCCAGTTAGAGCGGGCCTTGAATTAAGCGTACTCAAATTTTCTTCCCTCTTTTGTTTGAGTGTGCTTAAATTCGCTACATGCACTTACGGAGCATGAGCGATGCCCTCTTACCGTTGCCATTTTCTGAACGAAGGACAGGAGCCGTCCGCTTCCCTGGTCCCAAGTATTCAGGTTCAAGCACCCAATGCCGTCGAGGCCGCACGCCTCACGCAGGCTGTCACCGGTTGCGCAATCGTCGTCGACGTTGAGCGGGTGGCCTCGTGAAAGCCTTCCTCGTCAAAGTCACTTTGCAGACCGGGCCGGTCGCGCCCTACTACGTGCTCGCGCGCTCGACGTGTGAAGCATGCGTGCAGGCGATGGACGTGCACGGCTTCGCGAGCCGCATCACCGTCAAAGCGGTGACCGCATGAAGTCCCCTTCCTTGTTGCTCATTTGGGCGGCCATCTGCGGACTGTTTGCGCTGATCGGAATCATGCAGCAGCTCGACGACATTGGCCGTCAGCCTGCGCCGGTCTCATCGAGCCGCGCCTGACGCCATGGCACAGCACGCGCCCGTGTCGCTCCTGCAAGTAGCGCGGACCTGGAAGCGTCTTCAGCTCACCGGAACGCTGCGGGACGCGGCCGCTAATCCTGCACTTTGGCGCGCAATTCTCGCAACCGCCAAAGCTGCCGCACGCAAACGGGCCGCGCAAAGCATCCGTCTTTCTCCCCTTCCGCCGGTTGATTTAAAGCGCCTCGCGTCCGGCGACAACGACTGAAACGACTCATGAAAGAGATACGCAACTTCCCGGCCGTGGACGTTGCGCGTCGCGGCACGCTCGGCGTCCGGACACGCACGTTTTACAAGCCGACGCACAGGCCGCTGATGGCGACCATCGTGATAGGCCGATTCGTCGTCCTTTGCCGACCAATCGCTGCCACGCCCTACACGCTGTACAGCGTTCTGTTCGAGGGCGCCGTAGTCCGACAACAGATGTCGATGCCGTGCATCGCGGACTGCGAGGCAGGACTGCGCCACCGCGCCCCCTCAACGGCGGTAGCCGCCGGCGCACTCAAACGCACACCCTCGACGCAAAGCCGTGCGCTACGCGTGAAGGTGCCCGCATGAAGAGGCTTGCGTCTGGCGACCTGCCATTACTGGCACCGATCGTCACAGGCAACACGAAAGCCGCTGTCGCACAGGCGGGCGGCAAGTCGGCCGACCTGTGGATGCTTGCGCCCGACCAAATCCATTACGACGCGCTCGACAACATTCGCCCGCTCAACATCGACCGCGTCAGGCATCTGGCGAATCTGATGCTGGCGAACGGTTACGACAGGAAAAGCCCGCTTGGGTGCTTCGTTAGAAAGGTCGACGGGCAAGACCTGATTTTTGTCTACGCCGGCCAGCACCGCTACCACGCCGCGAAGCTCGCGATTGCCGAAGGGGCCGACATACAAAAGCTGCCGGTCATCATCGACGCTGCGAAGTCCGTCAGCCGTGTCGCGCTGATCATCGCAGGCGTCAACGGCAACGACGGGGAGCGACTGACGCCCCTGGAATTGTCAGCCGCTGTCGCGGAACTAGAGCGCGAAGGGCTGGATGCGAAAGCCATTGCAAAGTCACTTTGCGTAACCGACCAGACGCTCAGAGATTTGCGCCTGCTGCGCCAGGCCCCGGAACGGGTGCACGAAATGGTGCGTCGCGACGAAGTAGCCGCAACGCTCGCGATTGAACAACTCCGCCAGCACGGTCCCGAAAAGGCGCTCGCGAACCTCGAAGCGGCGCTAGCGCGGGCCGTTGAAGCAGGCAAGCCCCGAGCAACTGCCAAGCACGTCCACGCGGCTGAGAAGCCCCCTGCGGCACCGCCACGGCCGCCCCGCGCAGTAGCACGCACGGTCCCTAAGTCCGCCGCCAACCATGACTCACGACCGAACGGGGAAGCCAGTCACAGCGTTCCCGATCGTAGCAACGAATCCGACAGCGAATGCCGCCCTCCGCCCGTGCGGGCGCAGTCGATCACTACTGCTCGCCGACTCGACTCTGCAAGCGAAACCGCGCCCCCTAATCTGCTCCTGCGTCAGGTTGCCGAAGACGGCGCCTTCCGCTTTTTGTCCGATTCCCTGCGTCAACGCATCGCGCGATTCCTGGAGACAAACCCGCAATGAATCACAACACACCGCCCGACGACGGCCGACCGTTGGCCGACCTGATTCGCGAACTCCGCGAGCACCGCGAATTCGTCCCACGTCACGAGCTGGAGCTATTGGACCACGTGGCCGACTTCGCCGCCCGTAACGAAGTCACTGCCGTTCCGCCCCGTGCTCGCGACGCTGTGCGCGATCTGCATGCGCGCTTCGTTCGTCCCCACCTTACCGCCGCTCGGAGCAACGAAGAATGAAGCCCGACCCGTTCACGCAAGCGATGCCCAAAGCGCCCCTCGCCGAGGAGCAGGATGCAAACAAGCAGGCCAATCAGTGGCGCGCGCTTTTCTGCAAAGTCGCGATCGAACTGAATTGCCTGCCGAGTATGTCTATCGACGGCAACGAACATGTCCTACGCGCTGCACGAGAATACGGGGCACCGCCCGTCGAGCAGGCGGCAGGGGCGCTGACCGGCGACCTTGGTCAACTGATCGAAACCGTCAAGCGGCGAGATAAAGCTTGCGGCATTGCCGCCAATACACCCGGTGCCGACTATTTCGACGCCAGCACGAACATGCTGATCGCGGTTCGCGCTCTTGTGGCAAAGATCGAGACCGCCCCCGCACAGTTGCACCAAAGTGCAATTTCGGCGGGAAATGACACTCTAGTATCACCTGCTGCGCGTGACGTGCTCGCCGAGCGCCGTCGACAGATTGAGGTCGAAGGCCGGACGCCCGAGGAGGACGACCTTTACGACCGGGGACAAATGGCGACCGCCGCTGGATGCTACGCCATGTTCACGAAGGCATACCCGGCAGGCGATCCGTCGAGGCATTGGCCGTGGTCCTCGGAATGGTGGAAGCCGACCACGCCGCGCCGCAACCTTGTGAAAGCCGGTGCATTGATCCTGGCCGAGATCGAGCGCTTGGACCGCGCCGCACTCGCCGCCCGCAATGCAGAGAGCAAAGCCAGACAGACGGATGGTGCGTGATGGGATGGTCAATCGGCTTCGATAGCAACTGGCAGCGCGACATCGGCTACGGCGTACCCGCGCAATGCGATCATCCTGAATGCAACGAGAGAATCGACCGCGGCCTGGCATACGTCTGTGGCGGCGAACCCTACGGAGGGGATGACGGCTGCGGCCTTTACTTCTGCGCCAGTCATCTTCGCTGGCGCCGCAACCTCTGCGAGCAGTGCGTCGCCGGCAAAGCTGCTTTTGCCGCCAAGCCTGACGTCGCTGAGTGGCTGCAACACAAGCTGACCGATCCATCTTGGGCCGATTGGCGCACCGAGCACGCGCGAGAGGTGCACGAAATGCGCATGACCCTCGGCATAAGCCAAGGGGTGAAGCCATGAGCCGCATCATCGGCCTGCTCGTCTGCCTGGCGCTGCCCGTGTGGCTGCTGTTCGTCGCCATCTATCTCTGCGTGGAACCATCATGAGCAACGACAACACCGATGTGCTGAACGAACTGCGACGAGCCTGTGCGGAAATCCTGGGAAACGATGGTGATACGTGGCCCGACCACGGTAACGCCGCTTTGGCTATTGCTGCGGCGCTGGGACTGTACGTCAACGCCGCGAGAACTCTCGAAACCGAGAACGCCCGGCTCCGCCAACATATCGAGGCGGCGCAGAAGCAGGAGCCGGCGGCGTGGGTCCGTTATCGCAGCGACGGCGGTTTCGAAGGCCCGATCATGGATACCGATGCCCGCATGTGTGACACGCGCCGGGGATTTTGGACGCCGCTATTCGCCGGCCCTGCTATCGAGGTAGCGCCTGACAACTCGCAGGCGGCGGCACTGAGCGCAGCGAATCGCGGCGAGGATGCGCGGGACGCGGCGCGCTATCGTCGCTGGCGAGACGCCGCAATAGCGAATGACACAGTGTTCGCGCGAAACGTTCGCAAAGCGTTGCCACCTGAAGCGCGAGACGGCAAACCGCGCTGGCCCATCGCGTCTGAGTGGGACGCCGCCATCGACGCCGCCATCGCCCAATCCACGGCCCGCGACGGGAAGGAGCGGACGTGAAAGCGCCAAAGAAGCGGACTCGAAGCTACGATCCGACACGCTGGCTTCGCCGGGTCGAGGCCGGCGCGCAGCGTCGCCGTGACGCGAGCACGTTGTCGCATGAGCAGACGCTCGACGTTGGCATTGCCTGCCGGCTCTCTTTGGATCGCTTACGCCAGGGCGGCGACGAGTCGTCGTGGCACACGCTGGCGCTAGCCTTCAATGTGTCCCTCATTCTTTGCGAGCGCGGCGTCTGCGAGTCCTACTTGCCCGAGATTATCGCAGGCCAAGAGGCGCTCATGCGGATAAAGAAGCGAACACGCACAGCGAGAAGTTGGGCAATGGATGGAGCGGGCCGGCAAGCAATCGAGATTGCGCTCGATGTACATGAAGCGCACATGGAAGGTTGTACGCAGGGCGAGATACGGCTTGCCATCCGCGAGGTCGAGCGGCGAATGGCTGCGGGCGACGTGTTTGAAGAATCGGCAGAGCAGCAATTGACAACGCCAACGACTCCCGCCGAGCAGGCCGTTATCGGATGAGCAGAGAAACCGGGAGGATCAAATGAGCGAAAAATTGAACGCCCAGGAAGCCGCTGCGGTTGTCGGCGTTTCCGCACGGCAGGTCTACGCGCTCGCGTCGCCCAACGGACCGATTCCATGTTATCGGATCGGCGGACGAATCATCTTCGACAAAGACGACCTCAACGAGTACCTGAAATCATGTCGGTTTATCGAGACAAAGCGCGCGGTCGATACGTGTTTGAGTTCGACGCGCGTATCGATGGACAGCGAGTCCGCGCTAGAAAGATCCTTCCGAAAACTTGGAGTCGAACCCAAGCGGAGACGTTCGGAGAGAGAGAGCGAGCGCGGCTCTACAACCACGTCCGCAACGGCCATCGTGCCGCCCACACGATAGACGACGCTGTATCGAAGTATCTGGACTATCGCTGCCCAGAGTTGAAGAGCGGCCGAGCCGCCGCCGCAGAACTCGCCCAGGTGCATTGGGCATTTTCAGGAAAACCGTTGACCGCGCTTGACGAGGTATGCAGGGAGATAGCGCGCGACGGAAGAGAGGATAAGCCAAATCGCCGCCCACTGGCGGCGGCGACTATACGCAACCGTATCAGGTATCTGACGGCCGCATGCCGCTACGCCTGGAAATTTCACGGCATGGGCGAGACCGATCCAGCCGCGCGGGTGTCCGTTCCCGAGGTGCGAAACGAACGGCATATTTATGCCACTCGCGCGGAAATGCTCAAACTGGCTCGGGCATGCCGGAATAGGACCGTTCGGGCCATCATCCGCATTGCGTTCTACTCAGGCATGAGACGGGGCGAGATCCTGCGCGCCGAGCCGCGTGCGGGACTGTTCGTTCTGGAAACAACGAAAAATGGCATGCCGCGTCGCGTACCGATCCATCCGCGCATTCGCTGCTGTCTATCGATTTACCCAATTACCATCTCAGTGTCAACGATCGTCAAACACTGGATGATCGCGCGCGAGGCAACGGGACTCACCCATCTCCATTTTCACGACATTCGACACAGCGCAGCGAGCGAAATGATCAACGCTGATATCGATCTGTACACAGTCGGGTCCGTGTTAGGTCACAGAGACCCTCGCTCAACGCAGCGTTACGCGCATTTGGCAACCCAGACGCTGGCTACCGCAGTCGATCGGATTGGGCGCCGGAAATAGGCATTGGTCAATATTTTACCCACCGCACGCGCAAAAAAGCCGCCCGTGGGCGGCTTCAATAAAACTTTAACGCTATGAATTTATGGCGGAAAGGGTGGGATTCGAACCCACGTTACGGAAGAACCGTAAACCAGATTTCGAGTCTGGCGCATTCGACCACTCTGCCACCTTTCCTGATTTCACTACGCACCCGGCATTCGCGAGTGCTTCGCCGCGGGTCGAATCGCGACGAAGCGGCAATTATAGACGTTTGCGCGGAATGCGCAAGCGCTTTCGCGGCGCCAGTCCCGTTGCAATCGCTCAGGCGCGCAGCACCTCGGCGCCGCCCAGGTAGGGGCGCAATACCGCGGGTACCGTCACGCTGCCGTCCGCGTTCTGATAGTTTTCCAGCACGGCAACCAGCGTCCGTCCGACCGCGAGGCCGGAGCCGTTGAGCGTGTGCACCAGGTCCGGCTTGCCGGCCGCGTTGCGGTAGCGAGCCTGCATCCGGCGCGCCTGGAACGACTCGGTGTTCGAGCAGCTCGAGATTTCGCGATATGTGTCCTGCGCCGGCAGCCACACTTCGAGGTCGTAGGTCTTGGCCGCCGAAAAGCCCATGTCGCCCGTGCACAGCGTGATCACCCGATAGGGCAGGTCCAGGCCCTGCAGCACCGCCTCGGCGTGCCCGACCATCTCCTCCAGCGCGGCATACGACTGCGACGGCTCGACGATCTGCACCATCTCGACCTTGTCGAACTGGTGCTGGCGAATCATGCCGCGCGTGTCGCGCCCGTAGGAACCGGCCTCCGAACGGAAGCATGGCGAATGGGCGGTCATCTTCAGCGGCAACGTCGCCGCATCGAGGATTTCGCCTCGCACGGTATTGGTCAGCGTGATTTCGGACGTCGAAATCAGGTACTGGGCGGCGGGTCCCTGCTCTTCACCGCCGCGCTCGACCCGGAACATGTCGTCGGCGAACTTCGGCAACTGGCCGGTGCCGACCAGCACGTCCGCATTGACGATGTACGGCGTGTACATCTCGGTATAGCCGTGCTGACCGGTGTGCAGGTTCAGCATGTACTGCGCGAGCGCCCGATGCAGCCGTGCGATCTGCCCGCGCAACACGGTGAAGCGCGCCCCGGACAGTCGCGCGCCGGTCTCGAAATCGAGGCCGAGCGGCGCGCCGACATCGACGTGGTCGCGAATCGGGAAGTCGAAGCTGCGTGGCGTGCCGACACGCCTGACCTCCACATTGCCCGCCTCGTCGGCGCCTACCGGCACGCTCTCGTGCGGCAGGTTGGGCAGCGTCAACAGCCAGTCGCGCAACTCCGCCTGGACGGCGTCGAGGCGCGCGGCCGACGCCTTCATCTCCTCCTCCTGGCCTTTCACTTCGGCCATCAGGGCCGTGGCATCCTCGCCCTTGCCCTTCTTCATGCCGATCTGCTTCGACAATGCATTGCGCGAGGCTTGCAACTCCTCCGTGCGGGTCTGCAGCGCACGGCGCTCGCCCTCGAGCGCGGCAAAGCGCTCGGTGTCGAGCGTGAAGCCGCGCTGCGCAAGGCGCGCGGCGACTTCGCCGATGTTTTTGCGAAAGAGTTGGATGTCCAGCATGACGCCTCGGGCCGCAAGTTGGCAAAAGCGGAATTCTATCTTAGGCGCCGGATCCGGCGCCCGCGCCGCCGCGACGCGACACTTTGTTGCAGTTGCGCCGCCCGGCCAGCCTTGACTGCGGCCGCGCTTATGACTAACATCCAACCGCTTTCCATCAATGGAGATTCTCAGTGGACAGTGACTCTCATAGTCACTCGCCGGCACCAGCCGGCGGAAACTGACGAATCAGCTCGACGTTCCTCGCCGCCGCTGATTCGTCGCAAGACGGGTTAGCGCGCGCGACAATGCGTGACCGCCGCCGGACGCTCGTCCGGCACCGAAGCCAGGTTGCAACGACCGCAGCCGACGCCTTCCGGTCCATCGCTTCGGCGCACCGCTTTCCTTTTTGAATTGAACCTGAGCCACGCGCGACCGTGCTGGCCAGGCCAATGCGCGCGACCGGGCCTTCCGCAGGCCCGCGTCCTCCGTCATGCGTCGTACGCCATGACCCGCTCCGGCCTGCCCGCGAAATTCGCGTGACTCACTCCGGCCGTTTCAATGCGCCGCGAGCGTTCGAAAGGAGTGAACCATGCAGCACAACTTCCGCCCCGCCCACCGTGTCGTGCGTCGCGACACGCGCGAACTCAACGTGGTGTGCGCCGCCAGCGCACTGAACCTGGTACGCAAGCAGCTTTTCAACGCGTTGCGCGCCATCGGCCTCGATGCAAGTTGCGTGGTCGTCAGCCGCTGCAACGCGCATACGCACGCGTCGCTGGACGCCACCATCCAATGCCGTGCCGGCGACGAGGCCAAGCTCTATGCAATCGCTGACTCGCTGCGCCGACAGGAAGGTGTCAGCGGCGCAAACTGGCGCATGCCGCTTTACCCGGCGCTGGCGGCCTGAGTTCGCCTGAGCTTGCCTGCGTTCACGCCGCACCGGCGGCGTCAACTCACCGTGAGGCAAGCCACGTTGCGGTTCACGCCGCCACGGCCGTCGCGCCTGGTTCCGGCCGCCACCTGACGAGGCACGCGCCGCTGGCGCACCGACCCGCCGGCCCCGTCGCGCAAGGACCCACAACACCGACATGACGCGTGCCGGCAGCGCCTCGTGCGCCGCCAGGCGCACATGCGTCGATCGGCACGCCGCACGGGTCGGTCGCAACCTCGCAGCGCCGTCGTGGCAACGCGAAGCAGCGCGCAAAGCAGGCGCAGTCGGTCCGCCGCCACGCCGCGCACGCGCCGATGACTCGAGCCGATGACTCAAGCGGATGACTCGTGCCGATGATTCAGGCGGATGACTCAAGCCGCCGTCCGCGCGCCGCCGGACGTCGCTTCCCCCACCGGCGATACCGATGTATCTCCGCCAGCCGGACCACCGGCCTCTTGCAAGGCGAAACTCGCCTGACACCGATGTAGAAAAGGAGTACCAAGCAATGCGAACGACAGAACGAGACCGCATGGCTCGCACCCGTAACCCACGCCGCCGCAGCGGCTCATCGTTCGACATGCCATCCCGGCATGACACGATCGATGACACTCTGCAGTACTATCAATCCGATCGGGAGGGCCTGACCGAACTGGAAGCCGCCCATCGTCTCGAACGCGACGGCCCCAATGTGGTCGCGCAGCAGGGTCCGCCGAGCGCGATCAGTCAGTTGCTCAATGCGTTCAACAATCCGTTCATCGCGATCCTGGTCGTACTGGCAGCGATCAGCGCCTGCACCGACGTCATCTTCGCCGACGCGGACGAGCGCAGCTACAAGTCCGTGATCATCCTGTCGACGATGGTGCTGCTCAGCGCGGTGCTGCGGTTCGTCCAGGAGTACCGTTCCGAACGCGCTGCGCAGGCCCTGCGAGCCTTGGTGAGCGCGACCGCGACCGTGCTCCGTCGCATGAACGGCACCGGACAGGTGGTCGCGCGCACCGTGCCGACGCAGGACCTGGTGGTCGGCGACATCGTGGCCCTCTCGGCCGGCGACATGGTGCCGGCCGATGTGCTGTTGATCGAGTCGCGCAACCTGATGGTCAGCCAGGCCGCGTTGAGCGGCGAATCGCTGCCGGCCGAGAAATACGACACGTTGGGCGCGGTCGCGAGCAAGGACTCCGGCACGCCGGCCGGCCAGAGCGACGGCTCCCTGCTGGAGCGTCCGAACGTCTGCCTGATGGGCAGCAATGTCGTCTCCGGATATGCGCGTGGCATGGTGATCGCCACCGGCGCGCAGACCTATTTCGGCATGCTCGCCGGCAAGGTGTTGAACCGCAAGCCGGCGCCCACCGCCTTCGACCTGGGCGTCAACAAGGTGAGCCGTCTGCTGATCTGCTTCATGCTGGTGATGGTGCCGATCGTGTTCGTGCTGAACGGCGCGAGCACCGGCGACTGGCTGACCGCGGTGACCTTCGCGCTCGCCGTGGCCGTCGGCCTGACACCGGAAATGCTGCCGATGGTGGTAAGCGCAAACCTTGCCAAGGGCGCGCTTGCGATGTCTCGCTGCAAGGTAGTGGTCAAGCGCCTGTCGTCGGTGCAGAACTTCGGGGCGATGGACGTACTGTGCGTCGATAAGACGGGCACGCTGACCGAGGATCGTGTGGTGGTGACCCGGCACGTCGACGCCGGTGGCTACAGCAGCGACGAAGTGCTGCGGCTCGCTGGACTGAACAGCCGCTACCAGAGCGGCATGCGCAACGTCATCGACCAGGCCATTGTCGAGGCGGCCCAGACCCAGCGCGACCCCGACCTCGCGGGCTGGCGGAAGGTCGACGAGATTCCATTCGATTTCGAGCGGCGCCGGCTGTCGGTGATCGTCGAGGACATGCAGGGCGAGCACCGCTTGATCTGCAAGGGTGCCGTTGACGAGGTGCTGTCGGTCGCGACGTCGGTCCGTCTGTCCGATCGCACCGTGGTGGCGCTGGATGCGACGCAACGTGCCGACCTGCGCAAGCGCTGCAATGCATTGCAGCGCGATGGCTTGCGCGTGCTGGTGTTGGGCAGCCGCACGATTCCGGTCGGCATGCGCAACGACAGCTACGACGCCTCGGTCGAGTGCGAACTCGTCATCGAAGGCATGTTGACGCTGTTCGATCCGCCCAAGGCGTCGGCACCCGGCGCCTTGGCCGCGCTGGCCCGCCGCGGCGTCGCGGTGAAGGTGCTGACCGGCGATGCGCCGGAGGTGGCGCGCGCCACCTGCGCGCAGGTCGGCCTGGACGCGAGCCGGCTGCTGTGCGGCAGCGACCTTGCCACGCTGGGCGACAAGGCGCTGCGCGAATGCGCGCGCGACACGGTGGTCTTCGCAAAGCTGACGCCGATGGACAAGGCGCGCATCGTACGTGCGCTGCGCGCCGACGGACATACCGTGGGTTTCCTGGGTGACGGCATCAACGACGCACCGGCGCTGCGCGACGCGGACGTCGGCATTTCCGTCGACAGCGGGGCCGATATCGCCAAGGAGACGGCCGACATCATCCTGCTCGAAAAGGATCTTGCGGTGCTCGAAACCGGCGTGGTCAAGGGCCGCGAAACCTTCGGCAATATCCTCAAGTACCTGAACATCACGGCCAGCTCGAACTTCGGCAACGTGTTCTCGGTATTGATCGCCAGCGCGCTGTTGCCGTGGGAACCGATCCTCGCGCTGCAACTGCTGGTGGTCAACCTGATCTACGACACCTCCCAGATGCTGCTGCCCTGGGACAAGATGGACCCGGAGTTCATCGACAAGCCGCGCAAATGGGACCCGCGCAACATCCGTCGCTTCATGATCTGGATGGGACCCACCTCATCGGTATTCGACATCACGACCTTCTGGCTGATGTGGACCGTCTTCGGCGCCGGCGCGATGTATCACGCCGGCGGCGGCAACGCCGGCCAGATCGTGATGAATTCAGGCTGGTTCATCGAGTCGCTGGTGTCGCAGACGATGGTCGTGCATGTGCTGCGAACCGCGCGCCTGCCGTTCATCCAGAGCCGTCCGGCGTGGCCCGTGTTGATCTCGACAAGCCTGGCGATCGTCATCGGCTGCGCGTTACCCTATTCGCCGCTCGGCGAAGCGTTCGGCTTCGTGCCGATGCCGGCCAGCTACTGGCCATGGCTCGCACTGACCATGCTCGGCTACATCACGCTCGCCCAGGTCATCAAAAAGTGTTACATCGCCCGTTACGGACAGTGGTTCTGAGTAGAGTGACGCCACGCAAGCCTGCAAGAAACCGCTTCATCAACTTGAAAGAACCATGACGATGCATCGATACACGCCGCGTGACGGGACGCAACAAACGCCGCGGCATAGGCAGGAAGGCCAGGGGGGCGGGCCACGCCGAGCGGCCGCCGCGCTGGCCGCCGCCGCGCTGGTCGCAAGCCCTCCAGCGCACGCGGCACATCCACTCTTCACGGACGACCCCGGCACCCAGGGCAACGGCGGCTGGCAGGCCGAATTCAACGCCGAGCGCACCAGCCATCAGGACGACGATGGGCGTCAGGTGCTGTTCGGCACCACGCTCACCCGGGGCATCGGCGAGACCGTCGACGTCTATGCGACCTTGCCCTACACCAGCACTTCGGCCGCGCCCTATGGCGTCGGCTCCGGCATCGGCGACACGGAAGTTGGCGCGAAGTGGCGCTTCATCGACTCCGGTCCGTTCTCGGTGGCGGTACGCGCCGCGGCCATCCTGCCCACCGGCAGCACCAGCAGGGGCCTTGGCAACGGCCAGACCGGCGCCGTCGCGCTGCTCCTGGGGCAGTTCTCGCAGGGCCCGCTGACCCTGCTCGGCAGCGTCGGCAACACCTGGGCACCCAACGACCAGAACAACCGCAGCCGGATCTGGCAGGCCTCGGCCGCGGTGCTGTATCGAATCGTGCCGTCGGTTCAGCTCGTCGCAAACGTCGGCACCACGGCCAACGAGGATCGCAGCGCCGATCGCGCGCCAGCCTTCGCGATCGTCGGCGCGATCTGGAGTCCGAACAAGACCGTCGATCTCGACGTCGGGTATCGGCGTGGGCTCAATCGCGAGACCTACGATCACTCGCTGATGGCGGGTCTCACGCTGCATTGGTGATCCGTGAAAGCGGCACCGGTGCCGGGTGCATGGCGGGGCGCAGGCCCCGCCCGTGCCGCTCCATATCAATCCGTGCCGTCGTTCCGCCCGGCCATCTCGGCGTTCGCCGGCATGCGCATGAGCGTCGAGCGCGATTTCGCCGAAGCGATTACCCCCGCCACCGTCAAGACCGCCTGACACGGACGCGGCCCGGCACTGCGCCGGCGCCGCCATGCGCCGCCGAGCGCCGCTTCGGCAATTCAGTCGTCGCCGTCCGCCGCCGCGCTCTCCGGCGGCGTTGCGGCGACGCCGCCCCGTGTCGTCGCCTTTCTGCCCTGGGTCGCGGCGTCCTGCTTGGCGGCGCCGCGACTGGGCGCCGACGCGCGGGCCTGCGCATCCAGCTGCGACAACCACGCCAGCTTCTCGCCGATCTTCTGCTCCAGACCACGCGGCGTCGGCCGATACCAGTTCGGCGCCGGCATGCCCTCCGGCAGGTAGCTTTCCCCGGCCGCGTACGCATTCGGTTCGTCGTGCGCATAGCGGTACTCGTGGCCGTAGCCCAGCTCCTTCATCAGCTTGGTCGGCGCGTTGCGCAGGTGGATCGGGATCGGCCGGCTCTTGTCCTGCGACACAAAGCGGCGGGCGGCGTTGTACGCGTTGTAGCCGGCGTTCGATTTTGCCGCCACGGCGAGGTAGATCAGCGCCTGGGCGAGGGCCAGCTCGCCTTCCGGCGTGCCGAGCCGTTCATAGGTCTCGGCGGCATCGAGCGCGATGCGCGCGCCCCTGGGGTCCGCAATGCCGATATCCTCCCACGCCATCCGGACGATCCGCCGGGCCAGATAGCGGGGATCGGCGCCGCCATCGAGCATCCGGCAGAACCAGTACAGCGCGGCGTCCGGGTCGCTGCCGCGTACCGACTTGTGCAGCGCGCTGATCTGATCGTAGAACGCGTCGCCGCCCTTGTCGAAGCGGCGCAGGTTCTGCGCCAGCGACGACGCCAGCAAGGCCGCGTCGATGCGTCGCGCGGGCGTCCGCACGGCGGCGCGCGCCGCGATTTCCACGTTGTTCAGCAGCTTGCGGCCGTCGCCATCCGCCGAGGCGATCAGCGCATGGCGCGCTTCCTCGTCGGTTTCCAGATCGCCCAGCTCGTGCAGCGCGCGCGACAGCAGCTCGCCCATTTCCTCGTCGTCGAGGCTTTTCAGCACGTAGACGGCCGCGCGCGACAGCAACGCGCCGTTGACCTCGAACGACGGGTTCTCGGTGGTGGCGCCAATGAACACGAACAGACCCGACTCCACATGCGGCAGAAAGGCGTCCTGCTGGCTCTTGTTGAAGCGGTGCACTTCGTCGACGAAGACCAGCGTGCGCTTGCCGTGCGCCTGGTAATTGCGGGCCATCTCCACGGCTTCGCGGATGTCCTTCACGCCGGAGAGCACGGCGGACAACGCGATGAACGCCGAATCGAAGGCATTCGCCATCAGGCGCGCCAGCGTGGTCTTGCCGACGCCGGGCGGCCCCCACAGGATCATCGAATGCGGCTCGCCCGACGCGAAAGCCACCGCGAGCGGCTTGTCGGGGCCGAGCAGGTGGCGCTGGCCGATCACCTCGCCGATGTTCTTCGGGCGCAGGCGTTCGGCGAGCGGCGTGGCGTGAGCGGGGTCGAGATCAATCATCGTTGGGTCGGCCGGGACCTTGCTGCCGGTCCGGCGTTGAAGCGGCTGTGAAAGGCGGGTCATTCGATTATGCCAGCAGGGGCGTTTCCGCAACGCCGGCGCTTTTTGAGATAATCCGCGCGCAATGGCGGGCGATGCGGCGCGGTGGCTCGCCTCGCCGCCGCTGCAAGCGCAACCGTAGCCGTAGCCGCAGCCGCAACCGCCCTCCGTTGTCCCGAAAACTGTCACTGGCCAGGCGCCGATCACGATGAGCGATACCCCGCAGCGATCCTCCTATTCGCCGGCCGCGCCGGTGCCTCCGTCGGAACGCGTGTTCAGTGGCCGCGACGCGTTCGCATTATGGTTCTCGCTGGGCATCGGCCTGCTGGTGCTGCAGGCCGGCGCGCTGCTGGTGCCGGCGCTGTCGCTGCCGCAGGCGTGCGCGGCGATCGTGGTCGGCAGTGCGATCGGCGTGCTGCTGCTGGCGCTGGTGGCGACGATCGGCGCGGACACCGGCACCGCCGCGATGGCCTCGCTGGCGCCGGCGCTGGGCCGGCGCGGCGCCACATTGCCGGCGTGCCTGAACGTGGTGCAACTGTTCGGTTGGGCCGCGTTCGAGATCATCGTGATGCGCGACTCGGCGAACGCGCTGACGAGTCAGGCCTTCGGCGTCTCGCATCCGCTGCTGTGGACCGTGATCTTCGGCGCGCTCGCCACCTGGCTGGCGATCGCCGGCCCGCTGTCGTTCGTGCGCCGCTTCCTGCGCAGCTGGGGCCTATGGCTGCTGCTGGCGGCCGCGCTCTGGCTGAGCTGGAATCTGTTCGCCCACGAGGACGTCGCGGCCTTGTGGCATCGCGCCGGCACCGGCGGCCTGGCCTTCGGCGCCAGCCTCGATCTGGTCATCGCCATGCCGCTGTCGTGGCTGCCGCTGATCGCCGACTACTCGCGCTTCGGGCGCAGCCCGCGTGGCATGTTCATCGGCACCGCAGCCGGCTACGGCATCGCGAATTGCTGGTTCTACCTGCTGGGCGCGGCCTATGGACTGGCGGCTGGCGGCGGCGACATGCTGACGCGCTCGCTGGCGCTGGCCGGTGGCGGTTTCGCGCTGCTGCTGATCCTGATCGACGAAACCGACAACGCATTCGCGGACATTCATTCGGCTGCCGTCTCGGGCGGCGTGCTGCTGCCGTCAGCGCGTACGCCCGTGCTGGCGCTCGCGTTCGGCGCCGCCGCGACGCTGGCCGCGTTGACCGTACCGATGGCCCGCTACGAGAATTTCCTGCTGCTGATCGGGTCGGTGTTCGCGCCGCTGTTCGGCGTGGTGTTGACCGATCACTTCGTGCTGCGGCGCCGCCGCGCGCCGCAGGCAAACGGTGGCTGGCGCGGTCTGCCGTATCTCGCCTGGGCGCTCGGCATCGCCGCCTATCACGCGATCGCCCGCTGGCTGCCGGACGCCGGCGCGACCCTGCCGGCCCTGGCGATCGCGGCGCTCGCGCATTGGCTGATGCAGCGCGGCGCACAGCGTCGCTTCGCGCAACATCGCGCCTGACCGGGCGAACGACTGCATCGCATGCGCGCCGCGATTGCGTCGCGGCCGCTGCCAACGCGGTCACCGCGCTGAGGGCTGAGGCTGTCGCCGCTCGGCTAGGAGCGGCCACCGGTGGCGCTCCGCCCCATCCTCAGCCGCCAGCCGCCAGCCGCCACCGGTAGCCGCGGTCGGCACCGCACACGGGCCGCGAGCGTGCGTGACGGCACCCGACCGCGCTGCGCCCGGGTTGCCCCGATCAGCCCTTGACCACGTCCGCGCCCTTTGGCGGGGTGAAGCGGAACGTGTTGCTATCGAGCGCGGGGTTGCGCTGGATGTTCGCGAACGTCAGCATGGTCACGTTGCCGAACACGTCGCGCAGCTCCATCGTGTCCAGCGTGCCTTGCCTGAAGCCGATGATGATGCGTTCGAACTGCGTATCGTTGGCCTTCGGCGTGAGTTCGACCTTTTCGACGCCATCCTGCGCGCCGGCATCCTTCAGGTTGAAGCTCTTTTCGATTTCGTTGCTGCCGAACAGGATCGCCGCCGGGCTGGCGCCCAGCGCATCGCCGAGCGCGCGCTCGGTGACCTGGTTCAAGTCCTTGTCATAGACGTACAACGTCTTGCCGTCCGCCTGCAGCAGTTGCTCGTAAGGCTTGTTGTAGTGCCAGACGAAGCGGCCGGGACGCGAGAACACGAAATTGCCGGTGGCGGTCCCGCCACCCTGCGCGCCAGCCGACTGTCCATTCGCCTGGCCACCGGTCTTGACCTGCTTCTGCACGAAGTCGCCACGCGCGGTCTTCACCTGGGCCACGAAGGTCTTCAACTGCTCGATGCCGCCGGCGAACGCCGGCGTCGCGATGCAGAGCGCGGCGGCCACGCCGGCCAGCACCAGCGTGGCGCGGCGCAACGGGCCAGCGTACGGTTTCGGGGAGACAGCTCGGAAATGGGCACTCATTACGTTCTGATCCTTCCTATTCGATGTCGCGGTTCGGTACCAGTATTTCACGATTGCCGTTCGACGACATCGGCGACACCAGTCCCGAGTTCTCCATTTGTTCGAGCAGGCGCGCCGCGCGGTTGTAGCCGATGCGCAGATGACGCTGCACCAGCGAGATCGACGCGCGCCGGTTCTTGACCACGACCTCGACGGCCTGATCGTACAACGGGTCCGATTCGTCGCCGCCCTCGCCGCCGCCGGCCCCGCCGCCTTCCTCGCCTTCCGCCACGCCGCCCTCGAGCAGGCCCTCGATGTAGTTCGGCTCGCCCTGTTCCTTCAGACGCTCGACCACCCGGTGCACTTCGTCGTCGGACACGAACGCACCGTGCACGCGCACCGGCAGGCCGGTGCCCGGCGGCAGATACAGCATGTCGCCCATGCCGAGCAGCGTGTCCGCGCCCTGCTGGTCGAGAATGGTGCGCGAATCGATCTTCGACGACACCTGGAACGCGATCCGGGTCGGCACGTTGGCCTTGATCAGGCCGGTGATCACGTCGACCGACGGCCGCTGCGTGGCCAGGATCAGATGGATGCCCGCCGCCCGCGCCTTCTGCGCGATACGGGCGATCAGTTCCTCGACCTTCTTGCCGACCACCATCATCAGGTCGGCCAACTCGTCGATCACCACGACGATCGACGGCAGCCGGTCGATCGGCTCCGGCGCGTCGGGCGTCAGGCTGAACGGATTCGGGATCTTCTCGCCGCGTTTCGCGGCGTCGTCGATCTTCGTGTTGTAGCCGGCGAGGTTGCGCACGCCGAGCTTGCTCATCAGCTTGTAGCGCCGCTCCATCTCGGCGACCGTCCAGTTCAGCGCATTGCCCGCCTGCCGCATGTCGGTGACCACCGGGCACAGCAGATGGGGGATGCCTTCGTAGACGCTCATTTCGAGCATCTTCGGATCGATCAGGATCATCCGCACTTCATCGGCACGCGCCTTGTAGAGCAAGGACAAAATCATCGCGTTGATGCCGACCGACTTGCCCGAGCCGGTGGTGCCGGCCACCAGCAGGTGGGGCATCTTGGCGAGATCCGCGCACACCGGATTGCCGCTGATGTCCTTGCCGAGCGCCATCGTCAACGGCGACCCGGCACGGTTGTAGACGTCCGCGCCGATCACCTCGGACAGCCGCACGGTCTGCCGCCGGCTGTTCGGCAGTTCCAGGCCCATCAGGTTCTTGCCCGGAATGGTTTCGACCACCCGGATCGAGACCAGCGACAGCGAACGCGCCAGATCCTTCGCGAGATTGACGATCTGGCTGCCCTTCACGCCGGTCGCGGGCTCGATCTCGTAGCGGGTGACCACCGGCCCGGCGAACGCGTCCATCACCGCCACCTCGACGCCGAAGTCCTTCAGCTTCTTCTCGATCAGCCGCTTGGTGAACTCGATGGTCTCGCTCGACACCACTTCCTGCACGGTCGGCGCCGGATCGAGCAGCGACAGCGACGGCAGCGAGCCATCGCCATGGTCGACGAACTGCGGCGTGACCGGCACGGTCAGATAGCTTTCGGTCGCGCCGCGGCTTGGACGCTCCGCCGCACGCTCGACCTTGTCGGCCGGACGGTCGACCGCCCGGTCGGCCGCGCGCGCGGCCGGCGCGGCGCCACGCACCGGCGCCTCGGCGTCGTCCAATCCGACCGCCGGCTCGGTACGCGGTCCGCCGGCCTCGTCCTTGCGGCGTACAACCTTGCCCAGCAGCTTTTCGACCGCTCCGAAGCGCGGCTCCGGCCGATTTGCCTGCGCTTCGCCAACATAGGGCGGATCGAACGGCGGATCGAGCGCGTCGGCGCCGTCCCGGGGCAGTTCGGCCGGCGCCGGACGCGCCGGGGCGGCCGACTCGGCTTTCCTGCCCTTGCGCGGCATCGCGTCACGGACATCGTCGTAGGCGTCGTCGTAAGCATCGTCGAAGCCATCGGTCGCGGCATCGAACGACGGCTCGCGCGCCAGCGTCGGCTCCACGGCGGCGCGCTCGCGGCGCGCCCCGGCGCCGGCGGCCGGCACCGTGGCCACCGCAGCCGGCGCCACCGGCGCGGCCATGGTCTCGGCGCCGCGGCGTGAACGTGCGACCACGCTGCCGCGCTCGCTGGCCGCCGCTTCGCCCAGGCGTCGGTCGCGGCGCGCTTCCTGGCGCAGGCGGGCCAGCGTCACGGCCGAAATGATGCCATCGCCCAGACGCTCGGCAACCGACAACCACGAGAAGCGGAAGAACAGCGAGCTGGCAATGGCCATCGCGAACAGCAACAGCAAGGTGCCGCCAGTGAAACCGAGCGCCATCGAGACCGCGCGCGCGACCACGTCGCCCAGCACGCCGCCCGGCGCGCGCGGCAGCGCGACCGGCAGCGACCACATCCGCAGCGCCTCGATGCCGGTGCTGCTGACCAGCAGCAGTACGAACGCGAAGGACTCGATCAGCCAGCCGCCCTCGCCATGTTGGCCGGGCGGCTCCGCGATACCGTTCAGGCGCCGGAAGACGGACGCGACGCGGCGCGCGATCAACAGCACCCACCAATAGGCGGACATGCCGAACATCAGCAGCATCAGGTCGGACACATAGGCGCCGACGCGGCCGCCCCAGTTCGCGACGCGGGTCACCTGCGCCGCGTGCGTCCACGCGGGATCGCGCGGATCGTAGCTGAGCAGCGCAAGCAGCAGCAGGAGTGCGAGCGCGATCTGTATCAGCCAGCGGATTTCGGTGAAAAGCCGCGACATCCGATGAGGAAGGACCGGCGCGGCCGAGGAAGCGGAGGATTTGGCCATTGACTCTGAGCAGTGCCGGAGGCGTTGCGCCTCCCGTATTTCAATCCGACTATTGTAAACGCATGGCGCCGGGGCGCCCGCTCGGGTGCCAGCGGCAGGCCGGCACCGCTAGTATCATATACACCTCTACATCCAGACCCGGAACATCTATCCGGCCAGCGCGACGCATCCGGCGCGCGGCGGCCGGCAGGCTCCGATCGGTACGCGGCGTCCGTCATCCAGGCACGCCGCGCACCGATCCATATTGTCGGAAACACGTCCATGTCGCAAAACAAACACGCCAAAGTCCTGATTCTCGGCTCCGGCCCGGCCGGCTACACGGCGGCCATCTACGCCGCGCGTGCCAACCTGTCGCCGCTGCTGGTCACCGGCATGGCCCAGGGCGGGCAGTTGATGACGACCACCGACGTCGAGAACTGGCCGGCGGACGCCAATGGCGTGCAGGGCCCCGAACTGATGCAGCGTTTTCTGGAACACGCCGAACGCTTCAACACCGACATCGTGTTCGACCACATCCACACCGTCGAACTCGGCTCGCGCCCGTTCCGCCTGTTGGGCGACGCCGGCGAATACACGTGCGACACGCTGGTGATCGCCACCGGCGCTTCGGCGCAGTATCTCGGCCTGCCGTCCGAAGAGGCATTCATGGGCAAGGGCGTGTCGGCCTGCGCGACCTGCGACGGCTTCTTCTACAAGAACCAGGATGTCGCGGTGGTCGGGGGCGGCAATACCGCGGTCGAGGAAGCGCTGTACCTGTCCAATATCGCGAACAAGGTCACGGTCGTGCATCGGCGCGACAAGTTCCGCGCCGAGCCGATCCTGATCGACCGGCTGCTCGCGAAGGAAAAGGAAGGCAAGGTCGAGATCCGCTACAACCAGGTCCTCGACGAAGTGCTGGGCGACGATTCCGGCGTGACCGGCGTGCGCCTGAAGGCGGGCGACGGTGCGACGGCGGACGTCGCGGTGCAGGGCGTGTTCATCGCGATCGGTCACAAGCCGAACACCGACCTCTTCGCGGGTCAGATCGAGATGGAGAACGGCTATATCGTGACGGGCCGCAACGGCAAGAACTACGCGACGATGACCAGCCTGCCCGGCGTGTTCGCGGCGGGCGACGTGCAGGACCACGTTTATCGCCAGGCAATCACCAGCGCCGGCACCGGCTGCATGGCGGCACTGGACGCGCAGCGCTTCCTGGAAGATCCGGAAGCCACCGAAAGCCTGCAGAAGTGGTGAGCTGACGGCGCGCCGCCGACCGCGCCCCTCCCTGCCCTTGCGTGCCCGGCATCGCCGGACACGCACCCGGACCCGTATGCGATGGCCCGACACCGCAAACCTGGCGGCAAGCCCGGCAAGGCCGACGCACCGCCGGCCGTGGCGGTGCATGACCTCTCGTTGCTGGGCGCATTGCGCGACCAGTTGTCCCAACGCGCCGCGGCCGAAGCCCGGGCCGAGGCGCGCCGCCGCGAAGCGGCCGCGCAAGCGGCGGCCGATGCCGACCTGTTCCGGCGTTCGATCGGCACGGTAACGCCGCTGCGCGCCGAGGAACATGTCGTGACCTCGCCTCCCCGGCCGCTGCCGGTGCCGCTGCACACGCGGCGCGACGAGGCGCAGGTGATGCGCGACGCATTGTCCGATGCCTACGATCCGGACATGATGCTCGACTCCGACGACTCGATCTCGTTCCGGCGCAACGGCATCGGCTTCGACGTCGTCCGTCGCCTCAGGCGCGGCGAATGGGTCGTGCAGGCGCAGCTGGACCTGCACGGGCTGCGCCGCGAGGAAGCGCGCGAAGCACTGTCCAGCTTCATTCACGAAGCGGGCAAGCAGCACTTGCGCTGCCTGCGCGTGATCCACGGCAAGGGCCTTGGCTCGGCCAACCGCGAGCCCGTGCTGAAAGGCAAGGTACGCAGCTGGCTGACCCAGAAGAACGAGGTGCTCGCGTTCGCGGAGACGCGGGATCGCGATGGCGGCGCCGGCGCGGTACTGGTGCTGCTGCAACCGACACGCACGCGCTGCTGAGGCGCTCCTGAGGTGTTGCCGACGCGCCGGGTGGACGCCGGCGCGCGCGACATCAGCCTGGTTCAGATCGCTGCCTCGTCCTCTTCGCCGGTCCGGATCCGCACCACGCGGCTCACGTCGGTGACGAAGATCTTGCCATCGCCGATCTTGCCGGTGCGGGCCGCGTCGACGATCGCGTCGATGACCTTGTCGCATTGCTCGTCCGCCACCACCACTTCAACGCGGATCTTCGGCAGGAAATCGACGACGTACTCGGCGCCACGGTACAGCTCGGTATGCCCCTTCTGCCGGCCGAAACCCTTCACTTCGGTCACGGTCAGGCCGGTCAGGCCGTTTTCCGCCAAGGCCTCGCGCACTTCGTCGAGCTTGAACGGTTTGATGATCGCGGTGATCTGCTTCACGATGTCTCCTGATGGGGTCGCTGGCGCGGGCATCGCCCGCCGCCGGCCGCTGGGTCAGCTGGCCGGTTCCTGATAGCGAGAGGTGATCGGGTAACGCCAGTCGCGGCCGAATGCCCGATGCGTGATGCGCACGCCGATCGGGGCCTGCCGGCGCTTGTATTCGTTGATCTTGATCAGGCGCGTGACGCGGTTCACGTCCGCCGCGCTGAAACCCGCCGCGACGATGTCGCGAGGCGACTCGTCCTCCTCGATGTACCGGCGCATGATTTCGTCGAGCACCTCGTACGGCGGCAGGCTGTCCTGGTCGGTCTGGTTCTCGCGCAGTTCGGCCGACGGCGCGCGCGTCAGGATGCGTGACGGAATCACGTCGGCGCGGCCGAATTCGCTGCTGCCGTTGCGGTAGTGGCAGAGCCGGTAGACCAGTGTCTTCGCGATGTCCTTGATCACCGCGAAACCACCGGCCATGTCGCCGTACAGCGTGCAGTAGCCGACCGCCATCTCGCTCTTGTTGCCGGTGGTGAGGACGATCGCGCCGAACTTGTTCGACAGCGCCATCAACAGCGTGCCGCGCACTCGGGCCTGGATGTTTTCCTCGGTCGCGTCCTCGGGCAGGCCTGCGAACTCGGTCGCGAGCGCGCCACGGAACGCGTCGAACATCGGTGCGATCGGCACGATGTCGTAGCGCACGCCGACGCGCGCGGCCATGTCCTTCGCGTCGGCCAACGAAATGTCGGCGGTGTAGCGCGACGGCATCATCACCGCGCGCACGCGCTCGGCACCGAGCGCGTCGCAGGCGACCGCCAGCACGAGCGCCGAATCGACGCCGCCGGAAAGCCCGATCAGCACGCCCGGAAAGCCGTTCTTCGACACGTAGTCGCGCACGCCCAGCACCAATGCGCGATAGACCTGCGCCTCGATCGGCAGCGTGGCGGCCACCGTGCCCGGCAACGGCGCGGCGCCGTCGAATTCGACGATGCCCACCTGTTCCTCGAACTGCGGCAGCCGGGCCACCAATTCGCCCTCGCGGTCCAGTACGAAGGAGCCGCCGTCGAACACCAGCTCGTCCTGGCCGCCGACCATGTTCGCGTACACCATCGGCAGGCCGGTCTCGGCAATGCGCGTGCGCACGATGTCCTGCCGCACCTCGCCCTTGGCGATGTGATACGGCGAGGCATTCGGCACCAGCAGCACCTGGGCACCGGCGGCCTGCGCGAGCAGCGCCGCACTGCGGTGCCAGATGTCTTCGCAGATCACGATGCCGAAACGCACGCCATCGAGTTCGAACACGCATGGCGCGGTGTCCTGCGCGAAGTAGCGCTTCTCGTCGAAGACTTCCGCGTTCGGCAGCTCCTGCTTCAGGTAACGCGCCACCACCGCGCCGTCCGCCAGCACCGACGCCGCGTTGAAGGTATCGCGCGGCGGCACGCCGCGCTCGATCGGGGCGTTTGCTTTATCATTTCTGCGATAGGGATGGCCGACCACCACGTGCAGGCCGGCGAAGCGGGCCAGGCGTTCACGCAGCGCCTCCAGCGCCGACTCGCACTGCGCATAGAAGGCCGGACGCAGCAGCAGGTCTTCGGGGGGATAGCCCGACAACGCGAGTTCGGGCGCCACCATCAGGCGGGCGCCGCCCGCATGCGCTCGTTCGGCAGCGGCGACGATACGGTCGACGTTGCCGGCGAAATCGCCGACTGTCACATTCAGTTGCGCGAGCGCGATTCGAAGTCTCATAAACGAGTCAACGGCAAGTGCCAGGTCGAGGTTCGATGGATTATCTCATGCGCATCGCGGCCTCGCCGGCCGAGATCGAGCGTGGACAATGGAACGCGCTGCTGGCCAGGCAGCCGGCCCCAACCCCGTTCCTGCGACATGAATTTCTGTGCGCGCTGACCGAGGCCGGCTGCGCCACGCCGGAGACGGGCTGGTCGCCGCAGTTCGTCACGCTGTGGCAGCGCGACGGCGAGGACGAAACGCTGGTGGGTGCGGTGCCGCTCTATGTGAAGTCCCACTCGTACGGAGAGTACGTGTTCGACTGGGCATGGGCCGACGCCTATCGGCGCAACGGTCTCGACTACTATCCGAAGCTGCTTGCCGCGGTCCCCTTCACCCCGGTGGCTGGGCAACGCATGCTGGCCGCCGACGACGCAGCCCGGCGCGCGCTCGCCGAGACGCTGATCCCGATCGCATCCAGGGCGGAGGAAATTTCCTCGCTGCACGTGCTGTTTCCCACGCCAGAAGAAGGCGCATTGCTGCAGGAAGCCGGCATGCTGTTGCGGGAAGGCGTGCAGTTCCACTGGCTCAACGACGGCTACGCCGACTTCGACGCGTTCCTGGCCAGTCTCGAACAGAAGAAGCGCAAGAACATCCGCGCCGAGCGGCGGCGCGTCGCGGAAGCCGGCGTGACCTGCCGGCGCATACGCGGCGAGGACGCGACCGACGCGGACTGGCAGTTCTTCAATCGCTGCTACCGGCGCACCTATCGCGAACACCATTCGTCGCCCTACCTGAATCTCGAGTTCTTCCGCACCATCGCACGCACGATGCCGGAAAACCTGCTGCTGGTGATCGCCGAACGCGACGGCGCGCCGATCGCCAGTTCGCTGCTGGTCTATCAGCGAGAACGCGGCGGCACCCTGTTCGGCCGCTACTGGGGCGCACTCGAACGCGTGCCGTGCCTGCATTTCGAGGTCGCCTACTACCAGCCGTTGATCTTCTGCATCGAAGAGAGGCTGGCGGTGTTCGAGGGCGGCGCGCAGGGCGAGCACAAGATGGCGCGCGGTTTCATGCCGACCGTCACCCGCTCGGCGCACTGGCTCGCGCATCCGGCGTTCTCCGATGCGGTCGCGCAGTTCCTGCGCCGCGAGAAGGAAGGCATCGACGACTACATCGACGAGCTACGCGAACATGCGCCGTTCCGGCGCGACGACGCGCCGTCGGACTGACGCCAGCGCGGCGGCGCGTGCTCAACGAAAGGCGCGCATCTGCGCCCCCATCATCTGCAGCATGCGGTTTGCCGCCACTGACAGACGGCGCCCGACGCGCGTGACCAGGTGGGCCTGCGCCTGTCGGAACAGTGGGTGGTCCAGTTCCAGCGCGAACAGCGTGCCGGCGTCGAGTTCGTCGGACACCGCGAACGCCGGCAGGCAGGTCACGCCCAATTCCGAGCGGACGAACTGCTTGACGATGGCGATCGAGTTGGTCGTCACGGCCGGCTCGAAGCGGATCCGCTCGGCAAACGCCACCGCTTCGACGATCTGACGCGTACCGTAGGCGGGATGGGTCAGCGCCATCGGGAAACGTGCGAGTTCGCGCGGCGTCAGTGCGCTCTGTTTGCCGCGCAGTGCGAACGCGGGGCCCACCACCGCCTGCAACGGCTGCGTGCACACCAGTCGCGACACGATGCGCGGATCGGGCGGCGGACTGTACACCAGTCCGATCTCCGCCTCGTCCTCGGCGACGCGCCGCACCACTTCGTTGGTGCCGGCCAGATCCAGCGTCACCGTGATCGCCGGGTGCTGCGAGCGGAACAGCCTGAGCGGCCCCGCCAGGACGTCCGCGACGAAGCCTTCGCCGAGCACGATGTCGATGTGTCCGCGCCGCAGGCCGCGCAGTGCGTCGAGACGCGACAGCAGATCGTCGCGATGCGCGGCCTGCTCCCGGAAGTAGTCGATCAGTTGCTGCCCGGCGGCGGTCGGCGTGACGCCGCGCGCATGGCGCTCGATCAACGGCACGGCCAATTCCTTTTCGAGCAAGCCGATCTGCCGGCTGACCGCCGACGGCGCAACGTCGAGCCAGTCCGCGGCGGCCCGAATGCTGCCACAACGCACCGCCTCGTACAGATAGACGATCCGGCTTTCGTTCATCGACTGCGCCATGCGGCCGCTCCCATCTAAAAAACAGAACGCTTTTGATATTGGCGTTGATGGATTGTACGCGTCGGCGCCCGCAATATGGCAGCGCCGGACCGCTGGCGCGCGCGGCGAGATCGTGAGCGCGAGTCGTCTCCCAAGTCGCGGCGGCAGTCCCTATCGAATGGAGCTTCGCAATGAACACAACAGGCAAGGTCGGCGTGATCGGCCTCGGCAATATGGGACGCGGCATGGCAACCTCGCTGGCGCGCGCCGGGCATTCCGTGCTGGGCTACGACGCCGCGCCCGGTGTCGCCGCGGCGCTCGCCGACCAGGGCGTCGGCGCAGCGGACTCGATCGCGGCACTCCTGGCCGAAGTCGACTGTGTGATCCTGTCGCTGCCGACCTCGGCAGTGGTCGAACAGGTCGTGTTCGGCGCGGACGGAGTCGCCCGTCAGGCCCGGCCCGGCTTGCTGGTGATCGACACCACCACCGCCGAACCCGCCAGCACCCGCCGCGTCGCCGCCGCCTTGGCCGAAGCAGGCATCGCCTTCATCGATGGCCCGGTCAGCGGCGGCCCGAAAGGCGCGGCCACCGCGACGATGACGATGGTGCTGGGCGGCAGCAGCGAAGACGTTGCGCGCGCCGAACCGGTGCTGGCCGCGATCAGCGCCAAGCGCGTGCACGTCGGCCCGGTTGGCGCGGGACACGTGACGAAGATCATCAACAACATGCTGACCGGCATCCACCTGCTGGCGGCCAGCGAAGCCGTGCGCGTCGCGCAGGCCAACGGCGTCGATCCCGAGAAGCTGGTCGACGCGCTCAATGGCGGCTCGGGTCGCAACAGCGCGACGCTGACCAACTATCCGACCTGGATCTTCAACGACCGTTTCGATTCCGGTTTCACGATGAAGCTGATGCGCAAGGACGTGCGGCTGGCCGAGGCCCTGCTCGACGGCGCCCAGGTGCACGCGCCTGTCGCACAAACCGCGGCCCGGCTGTGGGCGGCCAGCGAGGCGACGCTCGGCGACGGCGAAGACTTCAACCGCATCGTCCAGTTCGTACCGCCGCGCGATTGACGCGTGCTCGCCGCCGGCGCCAGCAGGTACATGAGCGAGCGCACCGGCGGGTGCACCGGCAAGCGCACCAGCGCGTGCGCCAGCAGATGAGCGGCCCAATGCGCTCGCCGCCCCGCACCGACGGCGGGCCGGCTCCGCGCCCGCCGTCGCGCGGACTCAAAGAAACTCACTCAACGATCCAGACATGAACGACCAAGTCAATTCATCGCGCGCTCCTTCGCATGCCGAACGACTGCTCGACGCGTTCCGCCACTTCTTCCCGACCGCGCGGACCGTCGGTTCGTGGATCGCCGGCGAGCTGGTCGAGGGCGAAGGCGAAACCGTCGCCTTGTACGACGCAGCCACCGGCGAAGCTACCCTCTCGTATCGTGACGGCGGCGCGGCCCACGCGGCGCACGCCGCCGACGTGGCGCCGCGCGCGCAGCGGCAATGGTGGGCGCTGACCCACGCGGCGCGCGGCCGCACGATGTTCGCGATTGCGCGCGAGATCCGCGCCGAGCAGGAAGCGATCGCGCACCTGGAAGCGCTGGGTTCCGGCAAGCCGATCCGCGATTGCCGCGCCGAGGCCGCCAAGGTGGCGGAAATGTTCGAGTATTACGGCGGCTGGGCCGACAAGTTCTACGGCGACGTGATCCCCGTGCCGACCTCACATCTGAATTACACGCGCCGCGAGCCGGCCGGCACGGTGCTGCAGATCACGCCTTGGAATGCACCGGTCTTCACCTGCGGCTGGCAGTTGGCGCCGGCGATCGCGATGGGCAACGCGGTGCTCCTCAAACCGTCGGAGCTCACGCCGTTCACGTCGCTCGCGGTCGCCATGCTGGCCGAGCGCGCCGGACTGCCGAAGGGTGTGATCAATGTGCTGGCCGGCTACGGCCACACGGTCGCGCAGGCGGCGATCGCGCATCGGGCCATCGCCAAGGTGGTATTCGTGGGCTCGCCCGCCACCGGCGCGCGCATCGCCGAGGCCGCCGCCAAACGCGTGCTGCCGTGCGTGCTGGAACTCGGCGGCAAGTCGGCCAACGTGGTGTTCGAGGATGCCGATCTCGAACGCGCCGCGCTGAACGCGCAGGCCGCGATTTTCGCGGGTGCCGGCCAGAGTTGCGTGGCCGGCTCGCGCCTGCTGGTGCAACGCAGCGTCTACGACCGTTTCGTCGCGATGGTGGCAGGCGGCGCACGACAGATCCGCGTCGGCGATCCGCTCGACGAGCGCACCGAGGTGGGGCCGATCAACAACCGCCGCCAGTTCGATCACGTGATGGCGATGATTGCGCGCGGCGTCGAGGGCGGCGCCACGTTGGCCGCCGGCAGTGCAACGCCGGTCGAACGCGGCTATTTCGTGTCGCCGACGGTGCTGGCCGGTGCCCATAACGCGATGGACGTCGCCCGCGCGGAAATCTTCGGGCCGGTCGTCGCCGCGATTCCGTTCGACGACGAGGACGAGGCCCTGGCAATCGCCAACGACACCGACTTCGGACTGGCCGGCGCCGTCTGGACACGCGACGTCGGCCGCGCCCATCGCGTCGCCGCCCAGGTCAACGCCGGCACGTTCTGGATCAACGGCTACAAAACGATCAACGTGGCATCGCCGTTCGGCGGCTACGGCCTGAGCGGCTACGGCCGGTCAAGCGGGCGCGAAGCGCTGTTCGAATACACGCAGACCAAGAGCGTCTGGGTAGAAACCGCGCGCGAGCCGGCCACGGCGTTCGGTTACCTTTAACACTGGCCACTGACGCCGCCCCGCGGGGCGGCCCCTTTATCAGGCGGGGAGCGAAGCAGACATGGCACACGTACTCGTGCAGAACCCAAGCGGCAGCGACGGACTGCGGACGGTCAAGCTGTTCTTCTATGCGGCGGTGATTCTGCTGATCGCGGAATGGATCGGCGCCTTCACGTTCAAGCTCGGCCCGGGCAAGATCGTGCTGCTGCCGATGATCTGGGCACTGCTGCTCGGCGCGGCACTGGGCCTGGCCAGCAGCCGGTGGCGCAGCAGCGCGCGTCTCGACGTGGCCACGCAGTTCCTCGCGGCCGCGGTGCTGCAGCCGGCGCTGCTACTGTTCGTCGCCAAATTGGGGCTGTTGGTGGGTGGCGCGCTGCCCAAGCTGGCCGCGGCCGGCTGGGCACTCGCCTTCCAGGAACTGGGCCACTTTGTCGGCACGATCCTGCTGGGCCTGCCGATCGCCCTGCTGCTCGGCATCAAGCGCGAGGCAATCGGTGCGACCTTCTCGGTGGGCCGCGAACCGAGCCTGGCCATCATCGGCGAGAAATACGGGATGGATTCGCCGGAAGGACGCGGCGTGCTCGCCGAGTATCTGACCGGCACCGTGTTTGGCGCGGTGTTCATCGCCCTGCTGGCCGGCTTCGTCGCCAGTCTTGGCATCTTCGATCCGGTCGCGCTCGCGATGGGGTCGGGCGTCGGCTCCGGCAGCATGATGGCGGCCGCCTCCGGTGCGATCGCGGCACAGCAATCGCCCGAAGTCGCGCAACAGGTGCTGACCTTCGCCGCCGCCAGCAACCTGATCACGACGACGATCGGCACCTACTTCACATTGTTCATCTCGCTGCCGATGGCAGTGTGGGGCTATCGCGTGCTCGAACCGGTACTGGGCCGGCGCACGCGGGCCTCGGCCGCCAGCGACGCGGCCGCGCATGCGGCGGTGCGCGCCGCGGAAGGAACGGCGCAGGACGTCGCCAGCGTCCGCACCGAAGCCCCCGCGCTGGGCTATCCGGGCAAGCTGCTGGCCTGGGTGATGACCGCGATCTTCGCGATGCTGTGCGACCGGATCGCGCACGGCACGGCCTTCGGTGCGCTGTTGCCGGGGATGCTCGCCATGCTCGGCGCGGTGATCGTCGGCGACGCGGTCTCGACGCTGACGCGTCGTCGCATCCCCGCCGTGTGCTGGGTGTCGCTCGCGGCGATGTTCATGACCTCGCCACTGTGTCCGTGGGCGACGCAGATCGCCGCGGTCAGCGCGAAGAACGATTTCCTCGCGGTGACCACGCCGATGCTGGCCTTCGCCGGCCTCTCGATCGCGAAGGACATTCCGGCGTTCCGCCGGCTCGGCTGGCGCATCGTGCTGGTGTCGTTCATCGCAAACGCCGGCACCTTCCTCGGCGCAACGCTGGTCGCGCAAATCTTCCACCACTGATTGACGCGACGGGGTGCCGCCGCCGGGCCGGCGGCGCCGTCTACGCGATCTGCGCCACCCTTCGCAATTTGGCACGGCGCTCGGCGCCACCCGGTGCGCTTCGCACTGCACCGCCGGCGTTACCGTCACCCCGCGCTTCATCCCCTCCGGTTTCGCCTTCCCTTCCCACACCGCCCACACCACATTAGCCACGCCGAACGGCGGCCGTTCCCGCGCAGCGCTGCCCCGCGCAGGCGATGCATGGCCGGCCACGCGCTCTCGAATCGCGACGCTCGATCCGCGTCGATCGCCCTATGCATCCCCATGTCCTGTCACGCGCGGGCGAGATCGCCACGGACACAACCAGCCCGCTTACGAGAGCGGCTGATGCAGCTGCGATGCTGCGGCAGCGTGTGGCAGCGCCCACTCCTTCTTTCTCCGTCGACCTTGCCGCAGAAACCGCGGCCCGTTTTTAGAACGATCGTTCTGTTTATTCCGTAACAACTTTCGGCACCGATCCGACCGACGCGGCACGCTGTGTGCTCTATAGAACGTCAAGACTGTCGAACCCATCGGAAACGTATCCATGTCGATCTCGAAACCCGCCAACGCGACTCCGACGCCGCCTGCCGCCACGGCGGACGCGCAATGGCTCGCCACGGCGGAGCCGGTGGTCTTGCCCCTTGTCGAGGAGGTATTGGAAGTCGGCAAGGTGAAGATCGAGAAAGAAGGGATGCGTTTCCGCAAAGTCGAGGAGACGCACTACACCGAAGTGCAGGTCTCGTGCGAAGCGCAGACGTACGACATTCAGCGCGTCACCGTCAACCAACCGGTCGCCGCGAAATTCGAGGCGTATCACGACGGCGATGTGCTGGTGGTGCCCGTGTTCGAGTATGTGCCGGTCACGGAAATGCGTTTGATGTTGAAGGAAGAGGTGCGAATCGCGAAGCGCACGGAGCGTTTCGACCGGGTAGAACCGGTGCAGTGGAAGCGCGAGCGGGTGGAGGTGCAGCGGCGTGCCGCGCCCGACCAACCGTGGACCGACGTAAACGAAGCGGGCACGACGGCAGCAACGGCGCAACCGCCGGATGTTGCTTGAGCGTCCGCTTACCCAACCCTGGCCAGACGGCCGCCCAGACAGGAGAATTCTCATGGCTCAGACGATCATCGGCGTTTTCGACAGCAAGCAACGTGCGCAGGATGCAGTGAACGCGCTGGTCAGCGACGGCTTCAGCAGCGCCCACATCGACGTGCATGCATATGACGACTACGCCGCGGGCACCTATACCGATGCCGGCACGTTCGGCACGCCGGCCACGGGTACTGGCGCCGCGAGCCTTGGCGCCGATCCGCTGGACACCGGCTATGGCACGCAGCGCGCCGCAACGACCGGCTCGCTGGACGCCGACGCGTTGCCGCGCACCGCAACCACCGGCACGACCTACACCGGCACCGAGCGCCCGCACGAAGGCATTCTGTCGCGCATCGAGCATTTCTTCGGCAACCTGTTCGGCAACGACGACCGTCCTGACGAAATCGGCCACTACTCCGAGGCGGTGCGCCGCGGCGGCACGTTGGTGACGGTCGATGTCGATGACGAGGCACGCGTGGAACGCGCCCGCGACATCCTGTGGCAGAACGGCGCCGCCGACATCGACAGCCGTGTCGCGCAATGGCGCGAGACCGGTTACGACCGCTACGACAGCGCTGCGCCGCTGTATAGCCGCGACGAAGCCGATGCCGAGCGTCAGCGCTTCGCGGTGGTTCAGGAAGAACTCGAAGTCGGCAAGCGCGAAGTCAACAACGGTGGCGTGCGGGTGTATTCGCGCGTGACCGAGCGCCCGGTCAGCGAGACGGTGAACCTGCGTGAAGAGCACGCCACAATCGAGCGCCGTGCTGTCGATCGTCCGGCCACCGCGGCCGACCTGCGCGAAGGTTGGACCGAAGTGAACAACACCGAGGAACGCGCGGTGGTCAACAAGTCCGCACGCGTCGTCGAGGAAGTCGTGGTGGGCAAGGAAGCCTCGACCCGCACCGAGACCATCAGCGACACGGTGCGCGGCACCGACGTGCAGGTGGAGCAGGTGCCCGGCGACACCACGATCAACACGCGCAGCACCCTCGACCGCACGGCGGACGTGCCGCTGGATTCGGATACCACCACCGACCCGGCCTATCGCAAGCCGCTGTAAGCGGGCCAGAGTCAGGGGCGCATGTCGCCCCCGAGACTGCACGTCCAGTTCGCCTGCCGCGTCGCTGGGGCCGGGGGCGGGCACGAACCGCAGGGCATCGCGCGTCACGGCATGCGATGCCCCGCGACCTGCCGTCTCAGCGGAGCCGTGACGCGGCCAGTCGTCCCCTGCTGTGTGCGTGTAGGTAATGAGCGGGTAACGACCGGACGTCAGCGAACGAGCGGACGTCAGCGGCCGGCGACGCGCTAGGCGTGCCCAGACGACAGTCCAAAACAAAAAGCCGGTCGCAAGACCGGCTTTTTTCATGCCGCGATGGCGCGGCTTCGTGGCGTCGCAGGCATCGCAGAGGCCGCCTCGCGCTGCCGCTGCACGTCCGAAGCAGCAGCGGCACGGCAGTTTAGCGGTGAAGCCGAAAAGCGGCGAGCGGCATAGCGATGCAGCAGCCGCCTCAGGGCTTGTAGTTCGCCACGCCCTCGGTGATTTCCTTGTGGGCCGCGTCGATGCCTTCCCAGCCCTCGACCTTCACCCACTTGCCCTTCTCGAGCGCCTTGTATTGCTCGAAGAAATGCTTGATCTGGTCCTTCAGGAACGCCGGCACGTCGTCGATCGACTTCAGCGACGCAGTCATCGGGCTCAGCTTGTCGACCGGCACGGCCACCAGCTTCGCGTCGACGCCCGACTCGTCGGTCATCTTCAGCATGCCGAGCGCACGGCAACGCACCAGCGAGCCGGCCAGCAGCGGGAACGTCGTCACCACCAGCACGTCGACCGGATCGCCGTCGCCGGAAAGCGTCTGCGGGATGAAACCGTAATTCGCCGGGTAGCGCATGCCGGTGCTGATGAAGCGATCGACGACGAGCAGCCCCAGTTCCTTGTCGGCTTCGTACTTGACCGGATCGCTCTGCGCCGGAATCTCGATGATGACGTTGAAGTCGTGGGGCAGATCCTTGCCGGCCGGCACGTGATTGAAGCTCATTGCTGTCTCGCAGTCGTGGAAAGAGAAAGGATGCGTTGCGCGTTTTCGCGCCCAGCCGACGATTATAGCCACCGCAACGCGACGCCCGGGTGGCCAAGGCCACGTAGCGGTGGTTTCAGCGCAGGTCCAGCGCGAGTGCGGCGGCGCGGAAAGCGCGGCTCGCCGCCGCGGTATCGCCAAGCGCCTCGTGCAGTTCGCCCAGCGCGCGCTGGATGCGATAGCGCAAGCGCGCGTCGCTCGCATGCGTCAGCGCCTGTTCGTAAGATGCCTGTGCCTTGCCCCAGAGCCGTTGCCGTTGACACAGGCGGCCCAGGGCGTAAAGCAAGTCGCCATCGTTCGGGTGTTCGGACTGCCAGGCCTCGACGCGCTGGATCGGCGCGCGCGCGTCGTCCTCGTCCGCGCACTCCGCATATCGGCGGAGCAGGCGCGCATCCCAGTTCGCTGCAAGCGCCTGTTCCACGACGCGTGCCGCGTCGGCATGACGGCCGAGCGCGACCAGTTCGCCGGCGGCAAGGTCCGCCAGCCGCGGGGTTTCGCGATCGGCGGCCGGCAGTTGCTGCCACAGTTCGAGCAGCGCGTCCGCGTCGGCGCGCCGTTCATGCAGCAGATGCTCCAGCGCCTGCTGGCGCACGCGGGTGGCCGTTTCCGGCGGCAGCGCGTCGCGCTTGTCCAGGCTCTTCTGCCGGTTGAGCACACCCTGCCAATCGCCGCGACGCCGCGCGACACGCCAGGCCAGACGCTGCACGTAGAGCCGCTTCGCGCCGCCTTCCTCGGCCCGCGCCAACGCAGCGCCTGCCTCCTCGGCATCGTGCGCCTCCAGATTCATGTCGGCGGCGGCCAGCCATCTGGCCTCCTGCCAGTCGGCACCGTCGACCCGCGCCAGCCATTCGTCGCGGCGGGTGTATTCGCGCATGCCCTGGGCGGCGCGTGCCGCGACCAGACTCGCCGCTTCCGGCGCGCGCCCGTGTTCGACGGACTGGCGGGCCGCCTTCTCGGCTTTCTCGAAACGCCCGGCGAACAGATGGCCGAGCGCCTCGCGCAGCGCGCGGTGCGCCTTCTGGTCGCGGGAGCGCTCGCGGTAGGCGCCGACGCGCTGCGGCAGGCTGAACACAGCGCGCAGCACGCGCACCAGGATGTACACCAGCACGAACGCGACGATCACCGACACGACCAGAAAGGTCAGCGACATGTCGAGCCGCCACGGCGGATAGACCAGAATCACATGCCCCTGGCCGACTTGCCCGGAGACCGCCAACGCCACGGCGACTGCGAACAGCAGCGCCAACCAGAAAAGGGAACGCATGGCCATCGTGATCAGCCTCCGCTGCCCGTATTCGCCTGGTGCAAGGCGTTGAGGCTGCCGTCAAGGCTGGGCGGCGCAAGCTGCGCCGGTTCGCGGCCCAGGTCGGCCAGCAACGCGCGCAGTTGCGTCACCTCAGGGGCATTCGGCTCGAAGTAACGCGCCAATGCATCGTCGGCCGCGTGCAGGTCGCCGCGCATCGTCGCACCGTCCCGCGCGAGCAGGGACAGGCGTGCGGACAGCAGACGCAGCTTCAGGTTCTCGCGCAACGCGGTGTCCTGCGCCGGAGAGACCAACATCGGATCGCCATCGCGTGCGCCGGCATCGCGGTCGAGCCGCCGGACCTGGACCAGTCCGACCAGGCTGTCCCGAAGCGACGTGCCGGCATGCTGCCAGAAGTGGCGCCACCGCTCGGTCCAGCCAGCCGCCGGCGTGGTGGACGTCGCAGTCGCAGTCGTGGCGGAAGCGGCGACCGGCGCGGCCGCGGCGCGCGCGGCCGGCGTTTCGCCGGCCAGCGGCAACCGGTCGATCGCGGCGAGTGCCTGATCGAGTTGCTGGGCGCGCCGTGCGGTGTCGACGCGCGGCGTGTTCGCAAGCCGCTCGAGGTCGGCGGCGATCGCACGGCGCACGTCGAGCGCGCGCGGCGAGTCGACGCCGTTGAGCCGTGCGTCGGCGCTGCGCAGCGCGCGAAGCGCGGCTTCCGTGTCACCACTCAACTGCAGTTGCTGGCTCGCGGTGCCGAGCGTCTGTTCAATCTCGCTGAACATCCAGTCGTCGCGATTGCGGTTGAGTTCCTGGTAGCGCGACTCCAGCGCATCGTCGCGCCGCTGCGCCTCGTCGAGACGCGTCGACAGCGCCGCCAGACGCGCTTCGCTGTCGCGCGTTACCTGGGTCGCGGCGTCCGCGCGACGCCCTGCCCCTTCGGTTGCGCTGCGCGCCGCCTGCAACTGCGTATCGACCGAGGCCAGCCGCGCTTCCAGGCCGAGCTGGCGCTGATAGACCCAGTAGCCGCCGGCCGCGAGCGCGGCGATCAGCAGTAACAGGAGCAACACCGCGAACCAGCCCGCGCGGCGCGGTGCCGTCCGGTAGGCGGAGCCAGCCTGGGACCGGCCGCCCGGCGGCGCGGCATTGGGCGGAATCGGATTCGGATCGGTCATACGCTTCTGGTCTGCTCTGCTGCGACGTCGAGAAAGGCCCGTGCGATGGCTGCGTCGCCGGGGCCGGAAAGCCTTATCGTATCAAACCCGCATTGCCGCGCCGCTTCGGCGATGCGCTGATGCGGCACGATCAGCGTCTCGGTGCGCAAGCGGTCCCACTGCGGCAAGTCGAGCCGCTGCCGCGCCGCCGCCGCGAAATGCCGGACGGCTTCGGAACTGCTGACCAGCCACGCGCGACGCGTACCGCCGCCCCCGCCCACTCCGCCAAGCCCGTCGAGCACGGTGCGCCACTGCGCGTCGTCCCAGCGCGGCCCGGCGCGCCGATAGGCGGTGACCGCATCGACCTGCGCACCCGCCTTGCGCAGGCTGTCGCCGAGCAGTTCGCGCCCGCCGTCGCCACGGATCAGTGCGACGCGGCGCTGGCGCAGTGCCGCGAGCCCGTCTGGCCAGTGCAACGCAAGTGCCGTGAGCAACGCTTCCGAGTCGAAACGCGGTTCATTCGATTCCCTGGATTCCCGTCGTTCATGCTCGGGCCCGTCCAGGCCGCGCGCCGCTCTGGCATGGCCGGCGCGCGGCTCGGCGGCTGGTGGCCTGCCGATCGCCGCGGTCCGTCCTGCCGCGCTTCCTGCGATGCTTCCTGCGACGCTTCCTGCGGTGGGGTCCGCGGCCGCATCCGCGCTTGCTCCGCTTGTCGTTGCAGCCGCCGAACCGGCCGCCGAGTGGCCAGCCGAATGGGCAACCGAATGGGCAACCGAACCGGGAGCCAAAGCGGCCGCCAGTTCGTCGGCCATTGCAGCGGCACCGGCTGGCGAGACAGTCGTGCACGCGTCAAGGCCAGCCGCCTGCAAGGCGCGCAGGCTGCCGGGCCCGACCACTGCCAGCGGCGGCGCGCGCCGGACAAAATCTTCCGGCCAGCCGCCACGGGTACGCCACCGCGCCGCCGCGTGCATCACCGCATTCGGCGAAACGAAGACCAGCAGCGCGTAGTCGTCGAGCCGGTCGAACACCGCGTCGAGTGGTCGGGGGTCGGAGGCCGCGTCGATCGTCAGCAGCGGCAGGTCGATGCTGGCGATGCCCGCCTGCGCCAGGCGGGCGGCCAGTACGTCGGACTGGCCCGCCGGGCGGGTCAGCACCGCCGTAAACGAAGCGGGCTGGGCATGCCGCTGCGCGCCACCCGCATCGACCGGCACGGCAGCGACAGCAGGCATGGTAGATCCAGCGGCAGGCGAAGGTGGCACCGGAGGCAGGGTCGTGTACGCCGGCATGGTCGTTTCAAGCATCCGTGCATCCGCGCGTTGCCCGGTCGGCCCGGTCGGACTGTCGGCACCGGCGGGGTCGGCTGCACCGGCTGGAGCGGACGGCGCGTCGGCACCGGCCGCGTCCGCACTTGCCAAGCCGTCGCGTGGCGTCGCGCCCCTTGCGTCCGGCGGCGTCGTGTCGTCGTTGGGCGCGCCCGTCACGCCGCGGCCTCAGTGCGTCGTCGTCAGCGCAGCGACGATGTCCATGCCGCCCTGGTCGATCAGCGCCTGCGCGACCGTGCGGCCCAGCGCATCCGCTGCCGCGCAGTCGGGGCGCACCGCCTCGTCCTGCGCCACGACGATCCGGCTGCCGTCCGGCATCGACAGCCGCGCGCGCAGCCGCAGGCGCTCGTCGTGCCAATCGGCGTAGGCGGCGAGTGGCACCTCGCAGCTGCCGCCCAGCATGCGGGACACCGCTCGTTCCGCCGTCACCGCCAGTTCGGTCGGGCTGTCGTGCAGCGGGGCCAGCGCGGCACGCACGTCGTCGCGCGCCGCCGCAATCTCGATACCGAGCGCGCCCTGCCCTGGCGCCGGCAACGACTGTTCGGCGTCGAGCAAGGCGCCAATGCGCGCGGTCAGACCCAGCCGTTTCAGACCGGCCGCGGCAAGGATGATCGCCTGATATTCGCCGCGGTCCAGCTTGCCGAGCCGCGTGTCGAGATTGCCGCGCAGCGGCCGCACATCGAGATGCGGAAATGCCGCCCGAACCATCGCCTCGCGCCGCAGGCTGGCGGTGCCGACCACCGCGCCGGCGGGCAGCGTGGCCAGCGTCCGGCCGAGGTGATCGGGGTGCAGCACCAGCGCATCGCGTGGGTCCTCACGACTCATCACGGTGGCCAGCGCGAACCCCTCGGGCAGCGTCATCGGCACATCCTTCAGCGAATGCACCGCGAGATCGGCGCGTCCATCGGCCAGCGCGTTTTCCAGTTCCTTGACGAACAGTCCCTTGCCGCCCACCTTCGACAGCGTCCGATCGAGGATCTGGTCGCCGCGCGTGGTCATGCCGAGGATCTCCACCTGGCATTGCGGATAGCGGGCGCGCAGACAGGCCTGCACGTGCTCCGCCTGCCACATGGCGAGCCGGCTTTCGCGCGAGGCGATCACGAGACGAGTGGGCAGCGGGAGGTCGGCGGAGGGGTTCATGCGAATGGGACGGCGGCGCGGTGACGGAGCCAGGGATGGTAGCACGCGACCCGCGCCGATCTGGCCCGTGCGGCCCGTCGGCCCGTCGGCAAATCGGCGGAGAGCCGATTCGCCGGGCCAGCCGTCAGACGCGCGTCGCGGCGAAGGACAGCACTTCAAGCTGGAACGAACCGTCCGCCTCGACGCGATAGTGCTGTCGCACCTCGTCGGGCGCGCCGGACCACAGCGAGCGGATCGCGGCGACACGTTCCGGCGGCGTGCGCATCCGCGCGACCCAGGTGTCGAACGCCATGCGCAGCCACCAGTGATCGCTGACGCTGGCCTGGAAGCCGTTGTCCGCCAGCATCGACAGCCACTCGTCGCGCCGGTAGTCCCGCACGTGCGAGCCGTCGCGCAGCAGTTCCACCGCCTGAAAGTGGCTGTCGCAGAGCGGATCGTCGCCGCCCGCGACGTCGATCAGCAGGAAGCGGCCGCCCGGCCGCAGGACCCGATGCAACTCCGCGAGCGCGCTGCCGACGTCGCGCCAGTGATGTGCGCTCATGCGGCTCACCGCGCAGTCGAACGAGGCGTCCTCGAACGGCAGCCGCTCGGCGACGCCCTGCTGCGTACGGACATTGGCCAGGCCGCGGTCGGCGGCCGCCGCCTCGACGACATGCAGCATGTCGGCGGACAGGTCGTACGCGCAGACCGATGCGCTGACCGGCGCGACCGCGAAGCTGGCGTGTCCGGCACCGCATCCCAGGTCGAGTACGTGCAGCCCGTCCGCGTGACGCGGTGTCTCGACCGCACGCAGGGTATCGGCGAGCCAGCCGAGATCGGCGCCCGAGGCATGGACGGCACTGCTGAGATAGGAAGCGGCCGTTGCGCCGAAGGCGCCGGCGACAACATCGTGCTGCTGCATGTTCTTTCTCCTGTAGGGACGGAAGGCGCCGACGCGCGGCCGAATCGTGAACGGTCTGTCGACAGGGCATCGCTGGCCATGTCGTTCAGTCCACGCCGCTCAGTCATGCCGTTCGGCCCTGTCGCTGGTTGTGGCGCAGGGCTCGGCAGACCGCGGCGGCGGCGCTGAAGCGGGGCCTGGAGGCTACAATAGGCGCGCCGTCAACCCATGACAAGACGGCCTTTTATCCTGGTATACGGACGCTTACCATGTCGGATTCCGTGTTCGGCCCAGCAGCCCTCGGCCGCTTCCTGCGGGCGCAGCGCGAACGCGTCGCGCCCGCCGCGCTGGGCATCGTCGCCGGCGCGAGGCGACGCACGCCGGGGCTGCGCCGCGAGGAAGTGGCGCAGCTTGCCGCGGTCAGCGCCGCCTGGTACACACGCATCGAACAGGGGCACGACGTTTCGGTGTCGTCCGCCGCGCTGGCCCGCATCGCCGATGCGCTTGCGCTGCGGCAGGCCGAGCGGGCCTACCTGTTCGAACTGGCCCAGCGGCACGATCCGGCCGCCGTCGCGCTGGCGCCGCCGGCCGACCTGCCGGCCGGGCTGCACGCCTGCGTGGCATCGCTGCCCAGTCCGGCCTACGTGCTCGACCGTGACTGGAACGCCGTCTCGTGGAATGCCCACGCCGCTCACCTGTTCGTCGGCTGGCTGGACGGCGAGACCAATCTGTTGCGCTATATGTTCTGCTGCGCGGCGGCGCGCACGCTGGTGGTCGATTGGGACGAGCGCGCGCGACGGCTGGTGGCCGAGTTCCGCGCCGACACCGGCAGTTGGTCCGACGCACCGTCGACAGCGGCCTTGATCGACGGATTGACGCGGGACAGTGCGCTGTTCGCGCGTTACTGGCGGTTGCAGCAGGTGGACGCGCGCGAAGGCGGCAGCCGGGCCTTCCTGCATCCGCTGGACGGCCCGGTGACCTACGAGCAGTTGACCTGGCGGGCGGCGTCGCGCGCCGACCTGAAACTGGTGATGCTCGTGCATTGCGCCGATGGTTGCGCCAACGCAGCCGGCATGGACGGCGCCGGCGCAACGGTATAATCCCGCATCCTCGTCGCGAGCGCGGCAGAAGCCGGCCGCGGCAGACGTCAGCCGCGTTTCAGCGCCGACATCGACCGACGTGTTGCGTCGCGATGCGCCGAATGGTTATCGCGCATCGCGACGCCGCGCTCACAGCCGTGCTGTCCAACCCTGCTATCCGGCACTCCGCGTGCCGCCCGCATCCATGACCTCGCAATTCCAGAAGAAAGCCGAAGCCTGGTCGGCCCGTTTCTCCGAGCCGATGTCCGAACTCGTCAAGCGCTACACCTCGTCGGTGTTCTTCGACAAGCGTCTGGCCCTCGTCGACATCGAGGGCTCGCTCGCGCACGCGGCGATGCTCGCGGCCCAGGGCATCATCGCGGCCGACGATCTTGCCGCGATCGAACAGGGCATGACGCAGATCCGGGGCGAGATCGAACGCGGCGAATTCGAATGGCAGTTGGACCTCGAAGACGTGCACCTCAACATCGAGGCGCGGCTGACCTCGCTGATCGGCATCGCCGGCAAACGGCTGCACACTGGCCGCTCGCGCAACGACCAGGTAGCGACCGACATCCGTCTCTGGTTGCGCGGCGAGATCGACCGGATCGTCGGCCTGCTCGGCGAATTGCGCACGGCGCTGCTCGACCTGGCCGAACAGCACGCGGCAACCATCATGCCGGGCTTCACGCATTTGCAGGTCGCGCAGCCGGTGACCTTCGGTCATCATCTGATGGCATACGTCGAGATGTTCGGCCGCGATGCCGAGCGGCTGGCCGACTGCCGGCGCCGCGTCAACCGGCTGCCGCTCGGCGCCGCCGCGCTGGCGGGCACGACCTATCCGATCGATCGCGAGGCGGTCGCCAAGCGACTCGGCTTCGACGAAGTCTGCCGCAACTCGCTGGACGCAGTGTCCGATCGCGATTTCGCAATCGAGTTCACGGCGGCCGCCGCGCTGATCATGACGCACGTCTCGCGCTTTTCCGAGGAACTGGTGCTGTGGATGAGTTCGCGGGTCGGCTTCATCGACATCGCCGACCGCTTCTGCACCGGCTCGTCGATCATGCCGCAGAAGAAGAATCCGGACGTGCCCGAACTGGCGCGCGGCAAGGCCGGACGCGTCAATGGCCACCTGGTCGCGCTGCTGACGTTGATGAAGGGTCAGCCGCTCGCCTATAACAAGGACAATCAGGAAGACAAGGAGCCGCTGTTCGACACGGTCGACACGGTCGCCGACACGCTGCGCATCTTCGCGGAGATGGTTGCCGGCATCACCGTGAAGGCAGACGCGATGCGCGACGCCGCGTTGCAGGGCTTCTCGACCGCGACGGACCTCGCCGACTACCTGGTCAAGCGCGGCCTGCCGTTCCGCGATGCGCACGAAGCGGTCGCGAAGGCAGTGCGGGTCTGCGTCGAACGCGGCTGCGACCTGGCCGATCTGTCGGTCGAGGAAATGCGCCAGGCGCTGCCGGAAGTCGTGACCTACCTGGGCGACGACCTGCGCGACAGCCTCACCTTGGATGGTTCGGTGCAGTCGCGCAATCACATCGGTGGCACGGCCCCCGAACAAGTGCGCCAGGCGATCGCGCGCGCGCGGGGCTGAATCGTCCCAGGCATGAGCGGGCCGTGGCCGGCAAGCGCGGGCGCCGGCCGTGGCCCCCGCGTGCTGGCCCCGAAAGCCCCGGCACCGCGCGGCGCAGTTCTGCAGCACCGGCCAGTCCATCGAACCGCGTCGGTGCGGGCCTGCACGCGACCATGCCAAGCCATGCCGCATCAGTCGTTGCCGACCGCCGCCGCCCCCGCCGTCCCGCCGCGTCCCACAGCCGCACCGACGCTCCCGCCTGCCTGATCTGCGCCCCGTCGCGCCGGCTGAACTCCCGATGGCTCGACGTCCCGTCCTGCTCCGGCGCATGGCATCCGCGCCCGCTCTGCCTGGCGAGTGTGGCGCCGCCGGCGGGGGCCGCAACGCAACGTGCGGTGGCGGACAGACAGCCGCGCCGCGACGCCTGTAACGATTTGCAATTCTTTATATGTTAGCGATCGTTGCGCGACCGGCATAATGATGTGTCGACGACTTCCGTCGTCGAAGCGGGTCGCCGCGCGTCAAGCGACCTCAATCCGCCGGCCACCGCGCCGGCGTCCGCCAGCACGCCCGCCGTGCCGTCTCTTGCAACCGGCCCTTGCGGCCGATTCGCACCGCGCTGCCGCCTGGTCAGCACGCGTGCCCCACCTTCACAGGACGAATGACTACTGCTCGCACGCTCACCCTCGCCTTCTCCGCTCTCTCAGCCATCGGCCTCGCGGCCGCCACGCCGGCACTGGCCCAACCCGTCAAGGAAGACGGCCAGTGGCGCGGCTCGGTGAATGCCGGTCTCAGCGCCGCGTCCGGCAATACCACCTCCGCCAGCATCAACGCTTCGGCCAACGCGACGTGGGCCGACCACATCAACAAGTTCACTGCGTCGTTCACGGGCCTGTACGGCACCGAGACCGACAACGACGGCAACAAGTCCACTTCGAACAATCTGTTCCGCGCCAACGCCCTCTATACCCACAACCTGAACGAGCGCGTGTACACCTTCGGTTCGCTCGACCTCGAACGCAACGAGCTACAGGACTTGAACTTCCGCTCGTCGATCGCGGGCGGCATGGGTTACCACGTGATTCGCCGCACCGACGAAACGTTCAATGTGTTCGGCGGTCTGTCGTACAACTACGAGCGCTACAAGACCGAGCAACGCAACTACCCGGAACTGGTGCTTGGTCAGGAGTGGAACCGCAAGGTCAGCGACACCGTCTCCTTCAACGAGCGCTTCGCGGTGTATCCGAACCTCGGCTATCCAGGCTACTTCCGCACCCAGCTCGACGTTGGCCTGACCACCAAGCTCAGCGACCGGCTCAATCTGAACGTGTCGCTGCAGAACCGCTATCAGAACCATCCGGTCTATCAGGTCAAGAAGATGGACACGCTGTTCGTCACCTCGATCGGCTACACGTTCGGCGCGAAGTAATCGTGCCGCTCAAGCTGCGACTGGGTGCGGCCGAACGTGCCGCACCCGGCCAGCGCCTGAGCACTCAGGCGCCGGCCGCCACGGCCCGACGCAGTTGCGACAGATCGATCGGCACACCCAGCACGGCGGCCATCTCCGCCGGGCGGAACGCAAGCACATCGGCCAGCGTGTAGCGGTCCAGCACCGCCAGGAACGCCTGCAGCGCCTCGCCTAGGATGCCCTGCAGGCGGCAGGTGCCCGACACGGCGCAAGACGCCTCGCCAAAACATTCGACGATCACCATGTCGTCCTCGACCTGGCGCACCACGTCGCCGATCACGATGTCTTCGGCCGGCCGCGCCAGGCGTATACCGCCGCCCCGCCCGCGCGTGGTCAGGATCAGGCCGAGCTTGCCGAGATGGTGCACCACCTTGGTCAGGTGGTTTTCGGAGATGTCGTAGGCCTGCGCGATCGCCGCGATCGACGCCTGCTGGCCCGGCCGCAGGCCCAGATAGACGAGCGTGCGTAGCGCGTAATCGGTGTAGCGCGTGAGACGCATGGTCGCTCCCTTAAAGATGTATTTTGTTTGCAACTTATTCCGACGCCCGATAAGATGCATCGGAGATACATTTTATAGGAAATCCCTGTCATGCCCACCGCGCTCAGCCCCGCAACCATCGCTCTCGTCAAGGCCACGGTGCCGGCGCTCGAAGCGCACGGCCTGGCGATCACGCGCCGCATGTACCAGCGGTTGTTCGTCAACGAATCGATCCGCGACCTCTTCAACCAGTCGCACCATGGCGAAACCGGCTCGCAGCCGCGCGCACTCGCCGATGCAGTGCTCGCCTATGCGCGCCACATCGACCGTCTCGAAGTACTGGGCGGCGCAGTGGAGCGAATCGCCCAGAAACATGTCGCGTTGAACATCCTGCCGGAGCACTACCCGTTCGTCGCGGAAGCGCTGCTGGGCGCGATCCAGGACGTGCTGGGCGAAGCCGCCACCGACGAAATCTGCGCGGCGTGGGGTGAAGCCTACTGGTTCCTGGCCGAACTGTTGATCGGCCGCGAAGCGACGCTGTATCGCGAGCGGGCGAGCAGTCCGGGCGGCTGGGCCGGCTGGCGCGATTTCGTGATCGAGCGCGTGGTCGACGAAAGCGACGTGATCCGTTCCTTCGTACTGGTGCCGGCCGATGGCAAGCCGGTGCTGCCGCATCGCCCAGGCCAGTATCTTGGGCTATCCCTGACGATTCCGGGCCAGCCGCCGCTCAAGCGGAATTACTCGATTTCGTCGGCGCCCGACACGCGCGCCTATCGCATCACCGTCAAGCGGGAAGCGCGGCCGGGCGTCATGCCGGGCATCGTCTCGAATTGGCTGCACGACCTGGCCAAGCCGGGCACGCTCGTGCAGGCCGCGGCGCCGGCAGGTGAGTTCTTTGCCGATCCGGCCGCCGCGTCGCCGATCGTGCTGGTCAGCGGCGGCGTCGGCCTCACCCCGATGGTCAGCATGCTCGACGCGATCGCGCACAGCGCGCCGAATCGCCCGGTCTGGTTCGTTCACGGCGCGATGAATGGCCGTGCCCACGCCATGCGCGCCCACGTCGCCGAGCTGGCGCGCCGCATGCCGGGACTCCACACGCACATCGTCTACACTCGCCCGGACGCCGACGACCGGGCGGGCCGCGACTACGATGCCGCCGGCCTGATCGAACCGGCCTGGCTCGCCGCGAACACGCCGCTCGACGAAGCGGACTACTTCGTCTGTGGTCCGAAGCCGTTCCTGGCCTTGATCATCGGCGGGCTGCTGGCGCATGGCGTGCCGCAGGCGCGCGTGCACTACGAGTTCTTTGGTCCCGCCGACACGCTCGCCACGCCGGCCGCTGCGGCGGCCTGAAGCGGAAACAGCTCGGAAACAGCTCGGAAGCAGGTCGGAAGCAGGTCGGAAGCAGCGCGGCATTGGAGCGCCATTAGACGGACATCGAGCCGCTGCAGCGCATGGCCGAGGTCGGCCGCTCAGCGGGCGCCTGCGCGGCTTCGCGCGTGGCCACCCGTGTCTGGCTTCGCGCATGGTCTGGGCTGGCCAAGGTGGCTCGGCGGGCTCGGGCGGCTAGCCTCGGGCCCGCGTTGCCGCGCACCGCCGCGCGGCTCACCGCCGTGCCAAGCGCGCGCGCATCGCCGACAACTCCACATGGTGGTCCTCGGCCCATTGCCACAGCGTGCACAGCGCCGCCCCAAGGCTACGACCAAGTTCGGTCAGCTCGTATTCGACCCGCGGCGGCACTTCAGGGTGGACCGTGCGCTGCACGAAGCCGTCGGCTTCCATATTACGCAGCGTCTTCGTCAACATCTTCTGGCTGATGTCGCCGACAAACTCGCCCACGCGCGTGAAGCGGAGCCGGCCACGTTCGGCGAGCACTTCCAGCACCTGCATCGTCCATTTGTCCGCGACGCGCCCGATCACTTCCAATACCAACCGATCGGTCTCGGGGGTCGACAGCTGGCCGTGCGGCGACGTGAAGACCAGTCCACCGTCGTCGCCGTCAGATTTCCTTTCCTTCGCCATCGTCGCTGTTCTCCGCGTTGCATCGCAAACCACCGCGTCAGGCCTGCCTGGGTGCCTGCCTGAGCACGTTTCTTACCGGCGGGTAAGTACCGCACGAAAAAGTGCCTACTTCCAAGCCGGCGCCAAGCCGCCTATGCTGAGTCGATCCCACACCGGAGAGCAACATGCAGATCAGCGGCAACACCATCCTTATCACCGGCGGCGGTTCCGGCATCGGCCGCGCGCTGGCCGAAGCTTTCCATGCGCGCGGCAACCGCGTGATCGTCGCAGGCCGACGCGAGGCAGCGCTCGCCGAAGTCGCCGCCGCCAATCCGGGCATCGAGACTGCCGTGCTGGACGCGCGCGATGCCGCCGGCATCGCGCGTTTCGCGCAGGATATCGCTGCGCGCTTTCCTACGCTCAACGTGCTGATCAACAACGCCGGCATCATGCAGGCCGAGGACTGGCGTGCCGAGACCGTCGACCTCGACACCGCGGAGGCGACCATCGCGACCAACCTGCTCGCACCGATCCGGCTCAGCGCCGCGCTGCTGCCCCTGCTGCGCCGCCAGACCCGCGCCACCGTGATGATGGTCTCGTCGGGCCTGGCCTTCGTCCCGAAGGCGCAGACGCCGACCTACAGCGCGACCAAGGCAGCCGTGCACGGCTTCAGCGAGGCGCTGCGCCATCAACTGCGCGGCAGCCACGTCGAAGTGCTCGAACTGGCGCCGCCCTACGTGCAAACGGAACTGATGGGCGAACAGCAGGCGCGCGACCCGATGGCCATGCCGCTTGCGGACTTCATCGCCGAAGTCATGCAGATTCTCGAAACGCAGCCAGAGGCGACGGAAATCCTCGTGCAGCGCGTCCACCCGCTGCGCTTTGCCGCCGAAGCCGGCCGCGACACGTATCGCGAGCGCTTCGAGATGTTGAACGCGCCGCGCGGCTAGCGGCCGCCCGCCGCGCGGCGGCGGCGGCGGCGCTGTCAGACGTGCACCGCGGCGCCACCGTCAGTCGCGCCCGGCAGCCCGCGCCAACGCCTCGTTCAGTGCGGCGCGACTGTACGGTTTGCGCAGCAGGCTCGCGTCGGCGATCGCGGCATCATCGCGATGGCCAACGTCCGCATGTCCGGTCGCGAATACCAGGCCCAGGCCAGGCAGGCGCGCCCGCGCGCGACGCGCCAGGTCGAGACCGGACAGATCCGGCAGTTCCACATCCGTCAACAGAACGTCGACTGCCTGCTGTTCGAGCAGCGCCAGCGCCTGCGCCGCATTGCCCGCTTCGATGACCGCATGGCCGTCGATGCGGACCAGTTCCGCCATGTTTTCGCGGATCAGCTCATCGTCCTCCACGAACAGGATGGTCAGCACGTCGGCGCGGCGTGCCACCGCCGGAATGACCGGCCAGGCGCCCTGCACGTCGGAGACCGCCTGCTTCGCCTGTGCACGATTGTTCAGCACGTGCCGGATCTTGCGGCTGAGCGCCTCCCGCGAATACGGCTTGGACAGCAGTTCGACGCCCGCATCCAGGCGGCCGCCGTGGACGATCGCGTTTTCGGTATAGCCCGAGGTGAACAGCACCGCGATGTCCGGCAGGCGCTCGCGCGCCCGTCGTGCCAGTTCCGGACTACGCAGCGGCCCTGGCATCACGACGTCGGAGAACAGCAGGTCGATGTTCACGCCACTGTCGATGATCGTCAACGCGCTGGCTGCATCGGAGGCCTTCAGGACCTGATAACCGAGGTCGAGCAGCATCGCGACCACCGTTTCCCGCACGGCTTCGTCATCCTCGGCGACCAGGATGGTCTCGCTGCCGCGCACCGGCGCGGTGGTGTCGACCGGCGCCACCGGCTGTTCCGGCGCATATGCGCGCGGCAGGTAGAGCCGCACGGTCGAGCCCTGGCCCGGCTCCGAGTAGACCTTCACGTGGCCGCCGGACTGCTTGACGAAACCGTACACCATCGACAGTCCCAGCCCCGTACCGCGCCCTTCCGGCTTGGTGGTGAAGAACGGCTCGAAGACGTGCGAGATGATGTCCGGCGTCATGCCGCAGCCGTCGTCGCTGACGGCCAGCATCACATACTGTCCGGGCAGCACATCGCTGTGGAAGCGTACGTATTCACTGTCGAGCGACGCATTGCCCACTTCGACGGTCAGCTTGCCATGCCCTTCCATCGCGTCGCGCGCGTTGATCGCCAGATTCAACAACGCGTTCTCGAACTGGCCTGGATCGATCGACGTGTTCCACAGCCCGCCCGCGACAATGGTCTCGACCTCGACGCCGTCGCCGAGCGTGCGGCGCAGCATGTCGTCGATGTTGCGCACGAAGCGGCCGACGTTCACCACCTTGGGCGCCAGCGGCTGGCGCCGCCCGAAGGCGAGCAGTTGCGACGCGAGCTGCGCGCCGCGGTTGACGGCGGCCAAGCCGTTCTGAACCCGTTTCTCCGCGCGCTCGTTGCCCGCCACGTCGGCCGTGAGCAATTGCAGATTGCCGCTGATTACCTGCAACAGATTGTTGAAATCATGCGCGACGCCGCCGGTCAGCTTGCCCAGCGCCTCCATGCGCTGCGACTGCTGTAGCTGCGCCTCCGCGACGGCGCGCTCGCCCAGCGCTTTCTCGACCTGCTCGGTCAGCGTGCGCGCGCGTTCGCGTTCCTCCTGCAGGGCCTTCACGACGCCAAGCGACGCAGAGAACTGCCGGGCCATCAATTCGAAGAACGATTCATAGCGGGTATCCCGCGCAAAGCTTGCGTTCTTGCCGGCCACCAGCACGCCGACCGTGGTGCCGATCGCGGTGAGCGGCAACATGAAGGCGCGGCCGGACGCGGTTGCCGGCAGCGCGCCGAACAGCGCATCGACGCTGCCGACGCGCGTCACGCCATCGCCGAACGCCGCGCGCACCAGACCCTTCGCTTCGGCCTGCGCGGGCATGCCGTCCGCGGCCAGGTCGGCGCTCACCGGTACGCTGCCACCCAGCCATACCGCGCCGTACGAGGCCACCGGCACCAGACTGCCGTGGGCGTCGAGTACCAGCGCGGTGGCGAACGGCACATCGATCTCCGCCTCGCTGCTCAGCGTGTTGACCATCGAGCCAAGCGCGGCGCTGACGGTGGCGGCGACCAGTCGCTCACTGACCGAACGCAGGACGGAGAGGCGCCGCTCGCCCGCGATCTGGTCGGTGGTCTCGAGCACGATCGCCTGTACCGCAACGATCGTCTCGTTTTCGTCATAGACGGGGCTGTAATCGAGGTCGAACCATGCTTCCTCGACCTGCTCGCGCCGGTGCAGCAACAGGCGGTGATTGCGGTAGCGCAACGCCTGGCCCGCGAAACCGGACTCGACCACGTGCCGGTTCAAAGCCGCGGCGCCGGGCCAGGCATCGAAGGCGGACATGCCGAGGATGTCCGGATGGCGATCGTCGGCCATCCGTGCATATCCGTCGTTGTACAGGAGGATGCCGCTGCGGCCCCACATCAGGGTGAGCGGGACCGGGGAGGCGAGCATGCTGGCGACACAGGCGCGCATGCTGGGCGACCACTGGGCGCGGGGCCCGAGCGGCGTGGTCGACCAGTCGAATTCAGCGATGAGTTGGCTCATGCCGGCGCTGCCGGCATCGGCGGTTTGGGCGGGATCAGTCACTTCGTCGCAAAACGGTGAGAAACGAGGCGTGGATGGGATGCCGTTGCAAGTACCGTTGAAGGTGCCGATGAGGATGCGGTCGGTTGGCGTCGCGATCGCATCGGCACGGCGGCCGGCGGCGGATGGATCGGCTGCCCCCGGGCCAGGCGGGATCGCCGCCGCGCCCGTGGGCATGCCACTTCACTGCCGGACGCAATCGACGAAGTATTCGATCCGTCCGTTGACGCGCTCGCCGACCAGACCGTGGATGTCGGTGTGGAAGCCGGGAAAGCGCTGGTTGAAATCGCGTGCGAAGCGCAGGTACTGAACGATGATCTGGTTGAAACGCTCGCCCGGGATCAGCAGCGGGATGCCCGGCGGATACGGCGTGAGCAGGATGCTGGTGACCCGGCCTTCGAGTTCGTCGATCGGCACCCGGTCGATTTCGCGATGCGCGAGCTTCGCGAACGCGTCGGTCGGCTTCATCGCCGGCTCCATGTTCGACAGGTACATCTCCGTGGTCACGCGCGCGACGTCGTTCGCCTTGTAGACGCTGTGGATTTCGGCGCACAGATCGCGCAGCCCGATGCGTTCGTACTGCGGATATTGGGCGATGAACTCCGGCAGCACGCGCCACAGCGGCTGATTCGAATCGTAGTCGTCCTTGAACTGCTGCAGCTCGGTCACCATGCTGTTCCAACGGCCCTTGGTGATGCCGATCGTGAACATGATGAAGAACGAGTACAGGCCGGTCTTCTCGACGATGATGCCGTGCTCGGCCAGATACTTGGTGACGATCGCCGCCGGGATGCCGTTCTCGCCGAACTGCCCGTCGACGTCGAGGCCCGGCGTGATGATGGTCGCCTTGATCGGGTCGAGCATGTTGAAGCCGGGGGCGAGGTCGCCGAAGCCGTGCCAACGGTCGTTGGGCGCGAGCATCCAGTCGTCGCGGTCGCCGACGCCTTCCTCGGCAAGCGCGTCCGGCCCCCACACGGAAAACCACCAGTCGTCGCCATAGTCATGGCCGACCTTGCGCATCGCGCGGCGGAAGTCGAGCGCCTCGGCGATCGATTCCTCGACCAGCGCGGGGCCGCCGGGCGCTTCCATCATCGCCGCGGCCACGTCGCAGGACGCGATGATCGCGTATTGCGGGCTCGTCGACGTGTGCATCAGATAGGCTTCGTTGAAACGGTGCTGGTCGAAGACGCTCTCCGACGAATCCTGCACCAGGATCTGCGATGCCTGCGAGATGCCGGCCAGCAGCTTGTGCGTGGAATGGGTCGCAAAGACCAGGGCACGGGTGCGCGGGCGCTCCGGGCCGATCGCATGCATGTCCTGGTAGAACGCATGAAAGCTCGCGTGCGGCAGCCACGCTTCGTCGAAATGCAGCGTGTCGACCTCGTCGCCGAGCAGCGACTTGATCATCTCCACGTTGTAGATTACGCCGTCGTAGGTGCTTTGCGTCAGCGTCAGGATGCGGGGCCGGGCCTCCGGCCGCGCCGCGAGCGCCTCGCGGGCGAACGGGTTCGCCTCGATCTTGCGGCGAATGTTCTCGGGCCGGAACTCGTCGAGCGGAATCGGCCCGATGATGCCGAAGTGATTGCGCGTCGGGGTCAGGAAGACCGGAATCGCGCCGGTCATGGTGATCGCGTGCAGGATCGACTTGTGACAGTTGCGGTCCACCAGCACGATGTCGTTCGGCGCCACCGTCGCGTGCCAGACGATCTTGTTCGACGTCGACGTGCCGTTGGTCACGAAGAACAGATGGTCGGCCGAGAAGATGCGTGCGGCGTTGCGTTCGGAACGCGCGACCGGGCCGGTATGGTCGAGCAATTGGCCGAGTTCGTCGACCGCGTTGCAGACGTCGGCGCGCAGCATGTTCTCGCCGAAGAACTGGTGGAACATCTGTCCGAGCGGGCTCTTCAGGAACGCGACCCCGCCCGAGTGGCCCGGACAATGCCAGGAATAGGAACCGTCCGCCGCGTAGTGGGTCAGGGCCCTGAAGAACGGCGGCGCCAGCGAGTCCAGATAGTTGCGCGCCTCGCGGATGATATGGCGCGCGACGAATTCGGGCGTGTCCTCGAACATGTGGATGAAACCGTGCAGCTCGCGCAACACGTCGTTCGGGATATGCCGCGACGTCCTCGTCTCGCCATACAGGAAGATCGGCAGGTCGGCGTTGCGACGCCGCACTTCGGCCACGAACGCGCGCAGCGCGGCAATTGCGTGAGCCTCTTCGACGCTGTCCTCGTCCGGTCCGGCGAGCAGCAGTTCGTCGTCATCGATCGACAGGATGAAGCACGACGCACGGCTGGCCTGCTGCGCGAAGGACGTCAGGTCGCCATAGCTCGTCAACCCGAGGACTTCCATGCCCTCGCCTTCGATCGCCTCGGCGAGCGCGCGGATGCCGGAGCCCGAGATGTTCTCGGACCGGAAGTCTTCGTCGATGATGACGACGGGAAAGCGAAATTTCATCAGACTGCTCCGCGACGGAATCGGAAACGGAAACGAAAACAGATACAAACGTGGGTGCTGGCCGCCGTCTGTGCACCGGCGCGCGACGATCCGGTGTCGGCCGGCAGCCATCGGCTTGAAACTTACGGCGCGTCGTGCCAGATGCCACGCATGGCGCAGCGCGCCGGCCGGCCGGCCGGCAGCCGATTGCCATCGGTGGCTTGCGCCACGCCGCTTGCTTCATGCCGCTTGCTTCATGCCGCTTGCTTCATGCGATTTGCTTCATGCAGCCTGCCTCACGCAGCTTCCCTCATGCAGCGTGCGCGAGGCCACTCGCCCACCGCGGCCGCGGGCACCGGCAACCCGCGGGGGCTGGCGCAGCAAACGGCGCGCCTGCCATCGGCGGCGAAGCCGCCGCTCAGGTGCGCGGCAAGGTCACGCCGCGTTGGCCCTGGTATTTCCCGCCGCGATCGCGGTAGGAGACCTCGCACACTTCATCGCTTTCGAAGAAAAGCACCTGGGCCACGCCTTCGTTCGCGTAAATCTTGGCGGGCAGCGGCGTCGTGTTGGAAAACTCCAGCGTGACGTAGCCTTCCCACTCCGGCTCGAACGGCGTCACGTTGACGATGATGCCGCAGCGCGCGTAGGTCGACTTGCCGAGGCACACGGTGAGCACGTTGCGCGGGATGCGGAAGTATTCGACCGTGCGCGCCAGCGCGAACGAATTGGGCGGAATGATGCAGACATCACCCTTGAAGTCGACGAAAGAGCCCTCGTCGAAGTTCTTCGGATCGACGATCGTCGAATTGATGTTGGTGAAGATCTTGAATTCGTCGGCACAACGGATGTCGTAGCCGTAGCTCGAGGTGCCGTAGCTGACGATGCGCCGGCCATCGGCGCTGGCACGGACCTGACCGGGCTCGAAAGGCTCGATCATCCGCTGCGATTCCGCCATGCGCCGGATCCATTTGTCGGATTTGATTGTCATTGCTCGAAAAGGCTGTCGCGCCGCTGACGCTTGCGATGATGCGCTGGGGTTGCGCGGAACGCGCATTCTACTCGAAGCACCGGGACGGCACGATTCGACCCTTGAGGCTGCGGGGACGCCTCGGCAGTGCGGCGCGCGGCGTCGATCGCGACCGCGACCTGCCGTGCGCCGGCAGTCGGGCCTGGGCTGCGCCGACGCCATGCGCGGTCGGGCACGTCGAGGCGCTCAGGTGCCGATCACGCCGCAGGCGATATGCTCGGCAGCACTGGCCGTTGCACCTGCGGTCATGCCGGCGGCTTCGCGGTCGACGGTGACGGCGCGCCCGAGCACCGAACGCACGCCGTCCAGCGCGAGCCGACGAGTCACGACCACGCCGATCGCAACGCCGCTCGAATCGGCGCGGATGTTCGGCAAGTCGCCACTGGCGGTGTCGGGCTGCGCTGCGGTGGCGGCGCCCGCCGTGCCCTCGCGGTCGAAGTGCGGTCCGGCGTCGCTCGCGCCGGGGCCCGAGCATAGACCCGTTTCGTGAATGTGCATGCCGTGCACGCTGTTTGGCGCCAGGCCGCGCACGTCATAGCTGATTTGCAAGCCGTCGGCGCCCTCGGCGAGCGCAATGCGTCCGTACACGCGGGCATCGGCCGTCGGCCAAAGCCGCGCTTCCGCCTCGTGCGGATGGCTGCCGAACAACGCGCAACCTGACAGCAACAAACCAGCGCAGCCCGCCGCGCCGAATCCGCCGACGCCCGTCACCTGCCGCAATCGGGCTTGCAGTCGCATCGAACCTCCTGTGCTCGGGCCGCGGGCGCCGGCCACTTGCGGCGGCTGCGCTTCGGCAGTCCGCACGACCATCATAGCGGTTCCGCGCGGGCGCGGCGCCGCACGATGGATCACGTGTTCTGCACGACGATGTTCGGAAACTTGCCGCTCATGTCCCGTTGCTTGGCCGCGATCGCAACGGCGACACGCCGCGCGATCTGACGGTAGATGTGCGCTGCCTTCGAATCGGGCGCGGCGACCACGGTCGGCACGCCGGAGTCCGCCTGCATGCGGATCTGGATGTCGAGCGGCAGGCTGCCCAGGAAGTCGATCTTGAAATCCTCCGACATCTTCTGCGCGCCGCCTTCGCCGAAGATGTGCTCGGCGTGACCGCAGTTCGAACAGATGTGCACGCTCATGTTCTCGATCACGCCGAGAATCGGCACGCCGACCTTCTCGAACATGCGCACGCCCTTGCGCGCGTCGAGCAGCGCGATGTCCTGCGGCGTGGTCACGATCACCGCCCCCGTCACCGGCACGCGCTGCGCCAGCGTCAGTTGGATGTCGCCGGTGCCGGGCGGCATGTCGACGATCAGGTAGTCGAGGTCGCGCCAGTTGGTCTGGTTGATCAGTTGCTCCAGCGCCGAGGTGGCCATCGGCCCGCGCCAGACCATCGGGTTGTCCGGGTCGATCAGAAAACCGATCGAATTGGCCTGGATGCCGTGGCCAACCAGCGGATTCATCGACTTTTCGTCGGGCGATTCGGGACGGCCGCTGATGCCGAGCATCGTCGGCTGCGACGGTCCGTAGATGTCGGCGTCCAGCAGGCCGACGCTGGCGCCCTCGGCGGCCAGCGCGAGCGCGAGGTTGGCGGCCGTCGTGCTCTTGCCGACGCCGCCCTTGCCGGACGCGACCGCGACGATATTGCGCACGCCTGGCACCAGCTTGACGCCGCGCTGCACGCTGTGCGCGACGATCTCGAAATCGACGACGACGTCGGCCTGCGCACCCGCGGGCCATTCGGGCTCGGCAAGCAAGGCCGCGAGTACCGCCTGCCGGATGGGTTCGAGCTGACTGCGCGCCGGATAGCCGAGCACGATGCGCACGCTGACGCGGGAAGCGGAGACATCGATCGATTTGACGCTGCGCGAGGCCACCAGATCGCGTCCGGTGTTCGGGTCGATCACGCTGGCAAGCACGCGCTGGACACTGTCCTTTGTGAACATGGCTGTTCCTTGGCACGACACCGGCGCATCGTCCGGTGCGTTGGAAAGAGAAGGTGCGCCCGATCGGCGCGGCAGCCGGCGTCGTCGCTTGGAATGCAAGTTGCTTGACCAGCGGCGCACGGCTTCCGCGCCATTTTAGGTGCTATCGCCGCCGTCTGCACTGCCGTTCACAAGGAGGAACCGATGAAGAAATTGCTGTCCGCTCAACTTGCCACGGCCGCCGTGGCCGTCTCGCTACTTGCCGGCTGCGCCGACACCCAACAGCGCAATACCGCCATCGGCACTGGCGCCGGGGCTGCCGTGGGCGCGGGCATCGGAGCACTCGCCGGCAATCGTACGGGCGCCATCATCGGCGGCACCGTGGGTGCGGCAGCGGGCGGTATCGCTGGCTACAACTGGACCGCAATCAAGCAACGCCTGTCCGGCGCGACCGCCGGCACCGGTACCCAGGTGACCGAGCAGCAGGACGGTTCGCTGAAGGTCAACATTCCTAGCGCGATCTCGTTCGATACCAACAGCTACACGGTCAAGCCGAGCTTCGCGCCGGTCCTCGAACAAGTCGCGCAGACCTTGACCCAGCACCCGGAACTGGTGGCGCAAGTGGTCGGTCATACGGACAGCACCGGCAGCCCGGCCTATAACCAGACCTTGTCGGTGAACCGCGCGCAAAGCGTCGCCAACTATCTGATCCAGCACGGCATGCCCGCCAGCCGCATCACCGCCGAGGGCATGGGCCAGAATCAGCCGATCGCGGACAACACGACTGAGGCAGGTCGGGCCCAGAATCGCCGCGTGGAGATCTACCTGCGGGCGACCCGCCAGCCCTCGTAAAAAAATTTAAAAAATTTTTCGAACTCGCGGCAAGAAAGGCTGTCAGTCTTAATGGGACGCCGCGGTGCCTGACCGCCGCGTCACCATTCTCCTCTTGTCGTTGTTGCTCCGGGGCGCTGCCCCGGTTTTTTTTTGCCCATTCGAGCGGTGGCAGAAAGCGGTGTATCCCTTAGCGCGGCGCCGACGGGATGCGGGCGGACGAGAGATGCGGGCCGCCGCCACGCGCGAGCCATCGTACCGCAGCGCCATGCGTCCGGCCCGCTCGCGATCGGACAGCACTCAGTGCCGTGATGACCCATACCAGCGGCGGCTCGTCGTCAGCCAGCCTCCGCCACGCCAAAGATAGAAGTCAATTAGACGCAAAATCACCGTCATTGACGGTGAAATATCGTAAAATGACCATCTGATGTCTTGTGATGGGCATCGATCCTAGCGCTGGCGGAGCGAGGTTGAAGGGATTTGACGGAAAGGTGTCGCGGCTGACCAGTCGAAATTCGGCGGGGCCAGGGGCCAAGCGGCGGGGGTGCACCCAACTGCTAGAATGCGGCTCCAGCACCAATGCAGCCGCCGTCGTCCGCCGCCATGTCCGAAAAAGCCGAACAAACCGCCCCTCGCCGGATCCTCGTTACCTCCGCCCTGCCTTACGCCAACGGCCAGATCCACATCGGCCACCTGGTTGAATACGTGCAGACCGACGTCTGGGCGCGGACCATGCGCATGCACGGTCACGAGGTGTATTACGTCGGGGCTGACGATACTCACGGCACCCCGGTCATGCTGCGCGCCGAAAAGGAAGGGCTCACGCCGCGCCAGTTGATCGAGCGCGTCTGGGTCGAGCACAAGCGGGATTTCGATGCGTTTGGTATTTCGTTCGACAATTACTATTCGACCGATTCCGACGAGAACCGCCGCCTGTCAGAGAAGGTCTATCTCGCCTTGCGTGATGCAGGCCTGATCGAGGCGCGCGAGATCGAGCAGGCCTATGATCCGGTCAAGGAAATGTTCCTGCCCGACCGCTTCATCAAGGGCCAGTGCCCAAAGTGCGGCGCCAAGGACCAATACGGCGATTCGTGCGAAGTGTGCGGCGCGACCTACGCGCCGACCGATCTGGTCGAACCCTACTCGGTCGTATCAGGCGCAACGCCAGTGCGGCGCCGCTCGACGCACTATTTCTTCAAGCTGTCCGACCCGCGCTGCGAACAATTCCTGCGCGGCTGGGTGGCGAAACTCGCCCAGCCGGAAGCCACGAACAAGATGCGCGAGTGGCTGGGCAGCGATGACGAAGCCGGCACGCTGGGCGACTGGGACATTTCGCGTGACGCGCCGTATTTCGGCTTCGAAATTCCCGACGCGCCGGGCAAATTCTTCTATGTCTGGCTGGATGCGCCGGTCGGCTACTACGCGAGCTTCCTGAACCTCTGCGAGAAGCGGGGCCTGGACTTCGACGAATGGGTAAGGCCTGACAGTGGCACCGAGCAGTACCACTTCATCGGCAAGGACATTCTCTATTTCCATACCTTGTTCTGGCCGGCCATGCTGGCGTTCTCCGGTCACCGCACGCCGACCAACGTATTCGCCCACGGCTTCCTGACGGTCGACGGCCAGAAGATGTCGAAGTCGCGCGGCACCTTCATCACCGCGCAAAGCTACATCGATGCGGGTCTGGACCCGGAATGGCTGCGCTATTACCTGGCCGCCAAGCTCAACGCGTCGATGGAGGACCTGGACCTCAACCTGGACGACTTCGTCAGCCGCGTCAACAGCGACATCGTCGGCAAATACGTCAATATCGCGAGCCGAACGGCCGGCTTCCTGCAGAAACGCTTCGAGGGACGCGTCGATGACGCCGCGATGGCCGCGCCGCTGCTGGAAGGTTTGCGTGCCGCCTTGCCTTCGATCGCGACGCGCTACGAACAGCGCGAATACAGCCGTGCGTTGCGCGAGACGATGGAACTGGCCGACCGGGTCAATGCCTTCGTCGATGCCGAAAAGCCGTGGGAATTGGCGCGGCTGCCGGACGCCGCGGCCCGATTGCACGCGGTATGCAGCGTTAGTCTAGAGGCATTCCGGCTGCTGACGATTGCGCTCAAGCCAGTGATGCCCGCGCTCGCGGCCAAGGTCGAGACCCTGTTTGCCGTCGGCCCGCTCGGCTGGGAGGACGTCGCCACGCCTTTGTCGTCGGCACACCCGACCCAGCCCTATCAGCATCTGACACGCCGGATCGAGGCGCGCCAGATCGATGCGTTGCTGGCCGCGAATCGCGACTCGCTCGCCGCACAGAACACCACGCCGTCCGGCGCCGCGGCATCCGGCAACGCGGCGGCGGCGGCCGGCGCGGCGTCGAACGACGACAGCGGTCCGCTGGCCATCGAGCCGCTCGCAGAGACGTGCACGATCGACGACTTCGCGAAGATCGACCTGCGCGTGGCGAAAATCGTCGCTTGCGAACGCGTCGAAGGCTCGAAGAAGCTGTTGCGCCTGACGCTCGACGCGGGCGAGGGCCGGACCCGCAATGTGTTCTCGGGCATCAGCTCGGCCTACACGCCGGAGCAATTGGTGGGCAAGATGACGGTGATGATCGCCAACCTCGCGCCGCGTACGATGAAGTTCGGCGTCAGCGAAGGCATGGTGCTGGCCGCCTCGGCCGCCGACGAGAAAGCGTCGCCCGGCTTGTATGTGCTGGAAGCCGACGCGGGCGCGCAGCCAGGAATGCGGATCCGCTGAACGCCGAATCGCCGTGATGACAAAAGCGCCGGGAACGGCGCTTTTTTTTTGGCCGGCGCCGGGCACGGCGCTTTTTCCTGGCCCGCCCGCACCGTACGGCGTCCAGCTCGGTGCGAGCCGGACGCCGGCGCCGCTAGTCGAAGCGGCGCGTGTAGTACAGCGCGACACCGTTGATCGCGCCGGTCTGCGCCGCGACCGACCACCGCCGCGACAGCAGCCAGGTCACCTTGAACAGCGTCGCCGCGGTGGTCAGGCCCTGTTCGTAACCGAGCACGAAATGCTCGTTCAGCGCCTTCGCGATCGACACCACCTGCGGGTCGGTCAGGCCCGACTCGCTCGGGCCGAGCGAGAACTCGTCCAGGCCGACACTGCGCGCGATGCGCTTGCCGCCGACGCTGCCCAACAGGGCAAGCGCGGCCGACGCGGTGTTGTCCTGCCCGAGGGTGGTGCTTTCCGTACCGTGGCCGAACAGCAGCCATGAGAGCTTTTCGTTGTCCGGCACGTTCGGCTCCGACACCAGCACCGCTTCAGGGCTGCGCACCGTGCCGCGCACCCGCACGCCGGCCTCGACCTCCTGGTTGCGTCGCATCGCCAGGATGTTGATCGACGGGTTGTCGATCGGTCCGTTGAACACGAAATAACCGTTTTCGATCGCAAGCTTGCGGCCGAAGGCTTCGTAGGTCGAGCCTTCGACCACGCGCACTTCACCATTGGCGGCCAACGGAACCGCCGGCGCGCTTTTCACCGTCAACGCCCCGGCCAGCAGCAGATCGGCGCCCGCGCCACGGAAACGGAAGTCGCGTCCGAGGTCGACCACGATATTCGACCGTGGCGCAAACCGGCCGACCGGACGCTCCGCCGCGGGCTTGCTGGACGCGAGCGGTGGCGGCGGCCGACGGCTGTCGGAGCGGATCACGACCACGTCGTCGCCCAGCCGCGGCGCCGAACTCTTCGGCAGGTCGAACAGTGCGTGATCGACGACGAAGCGCCCGTCGATGTCGATGCCCTGCCCGTCGCGCGCGTTGGCGATCGTCGCCTGTCCCGACAGCGACAACTGCCGGTCTGGCGCGCCGAACAGTTCGAGCTTGTCCGACACGATCTTCGCGGTCAGGTCCGGGTTCTCGCCATCGAGCTGGATCCGGCCGGTCGCGCGGATTACGCCGTCACCGCCGTGGAATTCGACGCGACGCAATTCGACGAGATTTTCGGTGATGCCGATGTCGACCACGCCATGCTTGAGTTGCACGCCGGAATCGACCAGCGTCGCAGCCAGATTGGTGCCGCTCAGTTGGCCGCTGACGCGCGGCTTGCGTACCTGTCCGGCGACTGTCAGGCGCAGGCGCAGCGCGCCGTCGAGCAGATAGGTCGGTCCGAGCAGGCCGCCGGTGGTGCGCAACGACGGCAGATCGGCATTGATCGTACCGGCCAGCGGTGCCTCCGGCGCAACCCCCAGCACCCCGTCCGCGCTGCTCAATTGCGTGCGCAGCCGCGCCTCGACAGTGCCGAGGCGCGCGGCGCGCGCATCCAGTCGCAGATTCGCCGCGCTGCCGCCTGGAAAGTCCAGCCGCGCCAGCAACTGCTCCAGGCCGAGCGCGCCGCTGCTCGCCCCGGTGCTGACGCGGACGTCGCCGCGCTGCCGGCGAATTTCGACGAAGCCACTGGCCGATGGCGCGAGCGTGAAGTTCCAGTCGCCGTCGAGCACCAGGCTGGTATCGACAGCCGGCCGCTCGCCGGTCAGCGTGCGCTGCACTTCGAGCATGCGGTTCACGTCGACATCGCGCACACGCCCGGCCGACACGATGCGGCCCGGTGCATACGAAAGATTGTCCAGCGTCAGCGTGGCCCCCTCGGCGGTCAGGCGCGTCGCACCGACCGTTACCTGCTGGCCGCGCACCGAGATCTGCATCGGCGCGTTCAGCGCAACATCGACGGTGCCCTGGTTGCTCAGCGTTGTGACCGTGCCGCGCCAACCGGTCCCGCCGGGCCCTTCGAGCAGGCCGCCGCGGCCGGCCAGCCGCGCATTGATCGGGTGGCCGGTGTACGTCCCCACCGCGTTGGCTTCCAGCGCGTGGTTGGCTCGCGTGCCCGTCACACGCGCATCGAGCGTGGTCAGGACCACGTTCGGCACACGCACGCCACGCGCCTCGACAGTCGCGTTCAGCGCGCCGTTCGGGCCGTTGCGCAACTCCGCGCGGCCGCTCGCGTGGTCGACCCGGTCTCCGCCGAACACCAGCGCGTCGGCCGCGTAGGTCGCGCTCACGTTGGGTTTTTCGAACGTGCCGGTGACGTCGCCGTTGGCCGTCAGCGCGCCGGCCAGGCCGAAGCCCAGGCGTTCGAGCTGACGCGCGTCGACCGCGAAGTGCAGGCGGTCGCTAGGCGCGCCGAAACTGCCGCGCAGCACGACGTCGTTGCCGGCGACCGACAGCCGCGCGTCGCTCGGCAACAGCCGCCGGCCGGCGACGTTCAGCGTGCCGGCGCCGGTCATCGGCAGACCGTCGTACACGCTGTCGCGCAACGCGAACGTTACCTTGCTGGTCAGCGTGGGCGCGAAGGCCCCCGCGGCGTCGATCGTACCGGTCACCCGTGCGTCGATCTCGCCGGCCGCGATGCGTTGCCCGCCTGTCGCTGGCGCGGTCGCGGCGGCACCCTTCGCGTTCCCCTTACCCCTGCCCTTGCCTGCAGGCGGCGCGCGGCGCCCCGCGTCCGAGGTGAAGGCGAGCGGATTGAAATCCTTCAGTGTCGTCTTCAGCGCGTAGCTCGACTGCGCATCGCGGCGCAGCAGGCCCGCGACCTCCACATAGCCTGCGCCGGCCGACAGCCGGAAACGATCGATCGCGGTCGCGTCGGCGCGCAGCGCCACGTCGGCCTGCAGCCCGAGCCGCGCGCCCGGGTCGTCCAGCCTGGCGCGCACGGTTTGCCCGGCGTCGCCCAGACGCACTGCGATCGGCCCACCCAGCCGGCTGCGCCGCAGCATCGGATGCAGCGCATGCAGGTCGAGCGCCTGCACGGTCAGATCGATCCCGCCCTTGCCGCCGTTGATGCGTCCTTCGCCAGTCACGGTGGCACCGCCGAGCAACCGTATCACCAGCGCATCGAGCCGCTGTTCGCGCGCGTCGAGCCGCAACTGGGCACGCGCATCGAGCAGCGGCAAGCGGTTTTCGTCGAGCCGCCCCGGCCGTCCATTGACGATGCTCAGCGTGCCCGCCACGGTCAGCGCTTGCTGGCCGGCACCGCTGCCCGGCACCTTGGTGGCGGCGCTGGTGGCGGATGCGCCGCGCTCGACCTGCCGCGCGATGTTGCGCGCGGCGCTCGCCGCGCTCGCGGCGGTGACCGAAGCAACATACTCGTCCGGCGTGCTGGCGGGCAGCGCGTCGCTTGCGCCGTCGGCCGAGGCCGCGCTGGCGGACGCGGCACTGGCCAGGGTCGGCGCGGCGCGGCTGGGGCGCGGCCGCGCGCTGGTCACGGCCGGCGCCCGAGGGCGCGGTTCGACACGCACCGCCGATGCCGCCGAAGCCGTTTCCAGCGGGTGCGCGGACGGATCCTTGGACAGCGCTTCGGCCAGGTCCAGCACCCGCCGCGGCGAACTCGGGGCCGGCGTGGTGACGACCGTTTCCGTGGACTGGCTGCGTCGTGGACGCGGCGTCTCGGTAGGCCGGGGGCGCGACGCTTGGTCCACCGATGCGGCGGTAGTGACGGCAGCGCTGGCGGCGTCGGTGCGCGACGCGGCGCGTGCGGCCGACGCGGCATCGGCCGCCGCGGTCGCGGACGCGGCCGACGCCAGCCGCGCGGCCTCGGCCAACGCCTCGGCGCGGCTGACCGGACGCAGTTGCGCGCGGATCGTCAGGTCCGCTTCCGGCGCACCGGGCGCGACAGCGCGCGGGTTGACGTGATCGGCCGCGATCGCAGCCAGCGTGAACGGTACCGCATCGAACGGCGTGGCTTCGATATGCGCGCGTCCGCTCAGGTTCAGGCCACTGGCGTTCACGTCGAGCCGTGGGGCCGCGAGCGTGCCGGCGGCGGTGGCCGCGACGACGACGTTCTGTTTCTTGTCCGCGCCACGGAATGCGGCATCGGCGGTCAGCGGGAACGGCCGCACGCCGTCGAGCGCCAGTGCCGCGTTCGCATCGCCCCACGGCGTCTCGACGCTGCGCAAGGTCAGACGATGATGGCGTCCGTCGCTGCTCGCGGCCAGCGCGATGCGCCGCAGTTCGGTGACTTCGGTACCGTTGTGCAGCCGCAGCTTGGCGATCGTGACGTCGCGCAAATCCAGCTGCAGCGGCAGCGTAAGCGATTCCGGCAGCTTGAGCGGCGACGCATCCTTCGACTGCGACGGCGCCAGGCGCACATCGACGGTGCCGACGCGCAGATGATCGACCGCGAAGCGCCAGGGCGCGCGCGTCAGGCGCCACGCGCCATCGATCCGGTCGATCCGGATCTCGGTGCCGCCGTCGCGCCAGACCACGTCGCGCAGCGCCACGCCGTCGGACAGCGCGCCGCCCAGATTGCGCCCGCTGAGCCGTCCGCCGAGCAGCTTGGTGGCGCCCTGCCAGACCAGCGCAGTGCCGCGCTGGGTGGTCAGCGCGCCGTAGATCATCGCGGTGCCGAGCACCAGCGCGGCGAGCAACACGCCGATCGCCCAGGCCATGATCCGCAGCCAACGGCGGCGCGGTGGCGATGGGGGTGGCGATGGCGGCGGTGGATTGGCCGGTGCCTGCGGCGGCGGCCCCGACGGTCCATTCGTTCCGGCCGGCGGCAGTGCATCGCTGCCCGCGCCGCCGAGGGTCGGTTCGTCCCGGCCGGCGCCGATGGACGCCTGCGACAAACGGTCTTGACTCATGGCCATCAGAAGGCGACGCCGAGCGTGATGTAAGGCCGGATGCTGTGATTCTGCAAACCGTAGGCGAGGTCGAGATTGACCGGGCCGACCGGGCTGCGCCAGCGCACGCCAAAGCCGACGCCCGAGTAGAAGCGCCGCTCGCGCCAGACGTCGGCGGCGGTGCCGACGTCGTAGAAGACCGCGCCACCCCAGTCGCGGTTGAGCCAATGCTGGTACTCGGCGCCGCCGGTGACCAGGTACTTGGTCGGCAGCACGCTGCCCGACACGTTGTTGCCGACGCTCTGGTAGCCATAGCCGCGAATCGACGCCGCGCCACCGCCGCGGAACCGCAGGCTGGCCGGGATCATCCGCGAGGCGGAGTCGCTGAACACGCCGCCCAACTCGGCGCGCAGCAGCACCAGATCGCGCTTGCCGAGCGGGAAGTACTGCCGTCCGTGCGAATACACCCGGGCAAAGGTGGCGTCGGACAGCACATTGCGCACTGCGAAGCCCAGCTCGACGCCGAACAGGTTGCCCTTGCGCGGGAACGTCGGGTCGTCGACGTCGCGGCGCGTCCACGCGAAACTCGGCACCAGCGCCTTCGCGATCTCGCCGGGTCCGACGTTCTGCTCCAGACGATCCTGGTGATAGATCAGCGAATACGCGTAGTCATAGAACTGCAGCGTGCGGGTCCGCTGCACGCCGAAGCGCGCGCTGTAGATGTTGGTGTCCTCGACGTCGGTCGACTGGTAGGACGCCAGCGCGCTGTTCACATACGCCTTCTCATCGGGCGGCATCGCCAGTTGGATCGAGCCGTAGCGGCTGTCCTGCTCCAGCCGTCCCTGCGTCGACAGCACCCAGGCCCGTCCGAACATGTTGTTGTACGAGTAGGTGCCCTCGACCCGCGCGCCCGTGTCGGTCGAATAGCCGATGCCGGAACGCAGGTTGTGGTACGGGAACTCGCTCACCTTGACGCTGACGGGCGCCTCGTTCGGATGCTGCGGGTCGTTCGCCACGTCGATCGCGACGCTCGCGTAGTACGGGGTGTTCTGAATCTGGCGTTGCAACTCCTGGATGCGCTCGCGGGAGTACACCTCGCCGACGTGCAGCGGATTCACGTGGTCGACGATCCAGGCCGGATAGCGCTTGACGCCGGACACCGAGAGCGGTCCCAGCGTGAACGTCGGGCCGCTGTCGTAGGCGACGGTCAGGTCGGCCTGCTGAGTCCGCGCATCGATGCGCGCCTCCGAGTGCGTGAGCCGTGCGCCGAGATAACGCTGCGCCTGCAGGGCGTCGAGCGACGCGCTCTTCGCATCGGTCCAGTCGGATTGCGTGAACGGCGCACCGGGTTGCAGCGAGAACGCGTTACGGCTCGCGTCCACGCGCGCCGGCGCTTCGGTCTGCACCGGCCCGGTCACCGCGACGTTCAGCGAATGGATGGCGGTGCGCGGGCCCGGCTCGACCGTGATCGTCACGGTCCGCTCGTCGCCCTCGCGCGAGACGTCGGTACTGACGGCCGGCGAGAAATAGCCCTGGGTCTGGACGAGTTCCTTCACCTGCTGCGGCGCGGCGGTCAGCAGAAAATCGAACTGCTCCTCCGAGAGGTCCTTGCGCTTGGCGAAGCGGACGAGGTCGAGGTTGTCCTTGAGCAGCTTGCGCAACGAACGCGGCGACTCGATGTCGACGCGATAGTCCGCCAGCGCGGGCGCGGCGTGCCCGACGCCGAGCACGGCCAGGGTGCCCAGCAACATGCGGATGGCCCGGCGCGGCGGGACGTTCTGGCGTTCGCGCGAGGCGCGCGGGCGCACGAGTCGAGTCGGTCGGAGAAGCGAAGCCAAACAGTCAGTTCTCGAAAGGATGCCACGCCGTCGACAGTATCGACGCGCAGGAAAAAGAAACAGGAATCAGTCACACGTACGCCGGAGACCGCTCGCGGGGGTCGCGCCGCGGCCGGTGAAGTTGCCCCGGCAACTGCCGGCGGCGGCGCGTCGACACGCTCGCCGACCCTGGCTATTTGACCACAACCGCCGTGACGAAGCGACGAAGCCCCGCTGCCGACGCCGGAATCGTGCGGGTCGCGGCCCGAGCGCAGCCCGAAGCAGATAGCGCGCGGGCGACGATCCGCCCATCGCTTCGCAAGCCGTTCCTCGGCCCGGTCGGATACTGGTCCGGCGCCGGTCCGATGCAGTAAAATCGTGACCATCGGCGCTCCGCCCGCGACGCATCCGCGCCCGGCGAGCCAGCTTTCGCGAGACACGACCATGTACCAATCCGAAGCCACGCAATTCCTGAACAGTCTGAAGGAACAAAATCCGCAGATCGAGGCGGGGCAACAGGCGGGCCGCGCGCTGCTGTGGGACAAGCGTCCGGTCAACCTGGCCGAGTCGTCCGACCAGCAGAAGGCGCGCGTCAAACAGACGCCCTACGTCTACTACCAGACGTTCTGAAATCGGCACCGGACAGGCGTCCGCCTTCGGACCGCCGTGCCGTCTGATTGCGGCCGCTTCAGCCGCATCGGCCGCTTTCGTCTGATGCCGTCTCTTGCCGTCTCGTGCCGCCCGTGATCCAGGACACTGAGCCGTCCCTCGACGAAGTCACCGTGGATGGCGGCGCCGTCGCCGACGGCGCCGCTTTCGCGCGTCTGTACGGGGAACCGCTGCTGCAGCTGCCGCACGACCTGTACATCCCGCCCGAGGCGCTGGAAGTCTTCCTCGAGACCTTCGAGGGGCCGCTGGACCTGCTGCTGTACCTGATCCGCAAGCAGAACTTCAACGTGCTCGACATTCCGATGGCGCAGGTGACCGCGCAATACCTCGGCTACGTCGAGCAGGTGCGCGAGCGCAATCTGGAGCTGGCCGGCGAGTATCTGCTGATGGCGGCGATGCTCATCGAGATCAAGTCGCGCATGTTGCTGCCGGTCAAGAAGGCCGAGACCGGCGGCGAAGCCGAGGATCCACGCGCCGAGCTGGTCCGGCGCCTGCTCGAATACGAGCAGATGAAGCAGGCGGCGCGGCGGCTCGACGCATTGCCGCAGGCCGGCCGCGATTTCATGCCGGCACGGGTTCACATCGAGACCGACGACGGGCCGAACTGGCCGAGCGTCGATCCCGACGAACTACGGGCGGCGTTCGCGGCATTGGTGCGGCGCGCGAAGCTGGTCCAGCACCATACGATCAGCCGCGAGGCACTGTCGGTGCGCGAGCAGATGAGCCACGTGCTGCGGCGCCTGCGCGACACCCGCTTCGTCGAGTTCAGCGAGCTGTTCGACCCCGCCGCGGGCGCGCCCCATCTGGTGGTCACCTTCATCGCGCTGCTCGAACTCTGCCGCGAATCGCTGATCGAACTTACCCAGGCGGAAGTGTTCGCGCCGATCTACGCGCGTCTGGCTTACACACCGCACGACGATTAGCCGGCGCGCTTTACACCTCCAAAAAATACTTTACAATCCGGCCGTTTAAGCGTGCCCCGGCAAGTCCGCGGGCCGTTTCGCGACCCGCCGCGCCGGCCCCCGCCGCACGCACCCGTCCCATGCCGTGGCCTTTCCCGGCCATGCACTCGCGCCGAGCGTCATGAAAGTCATCCATACCATCGAGGAACTGCGCGACCAGCTGCGCGGACAGAATCGCGTCGCTTTCGTGCCGACGATGGGCAATCTGCACGACGGTCACCTGTCCCTGATGCGCCTGGCCCGGCAGCACGGCGATCCCGTGGTGGCGAGCATCTTCGTCAATCGCCTGCAGTTCGGACCCAACGAGGACTTCGACAGCTACCCAAGGACGCTGGCCAACGACATCGAGAAGCTGGAGCGCGAAAACGTCTACGTGCTGTTCGCGCCGAACGAGCGGGAACTGTATCCGGAGCCGCAACAATACCGGGTCCAGCCACCGGCGGACCTCGGCGACATCCTCGAAGGCGAATTCCGGCCGGGCTTTTTCCAGGGCGTCTGCACGGTCGTCTTGAAGCTGTTTTCGTGCGTGCAGCCCACCGCGGCCATCTTCGGCAAGAAGGACTACCAGCAGCTGATGGTATTGCGCCGGATGGCACAGCAGTTTTCGTTGCCGATCAACGTCGTGGCGGCGGAAACGGTGCGCGCGGAGGACGGACTGGCGCTGTCGTCCCGCAATTCCTACCTGAGTGCGGACGCACGCGCCGAGGCGCCTCGTCTGTACGCGACGCTTGCGCATCTCAGCGCGCAGGTGGCCGGCGGCCGGCGCGACTTTGCGGCGCTGGAGGACGAGGCGATGCGCATGCTGGGCGAGGCGGGCTGGCAGCCCGACTACATCGCGGTACGCCGCCGCCACGACCTGCAGCGCCCTGCCGCGGACGAGAACGCGGCCCTGGTGGTGCTTGCCGCGGCGCGCCTCGGCAGCACCCGGCTGATCGACAATCTCGAAATTCCGACGCAAGTCGGCTGACCGACAATGGGGCTGCGGCCCCGGGAGAGCATTCATGCAGCGGACCATGCTGAAATCGAAGATCCACCGTGCAACCGTGACGCACTGCGAGTTGCACTACGAAGGTTCGTGCGCGATCGACGAAAACCTTCTGGAAGCGGCCAACCTGGCTGAAAACGAGCAGATCGACATCTGGAACGTCAGCAATGGCGAACGCTTCACCACCTATGCGATCCGTGGCGCGCGTGGCAGCGGCATGATCTCGCTGAACGGTTCGGCGGCACGCCGCGCCCAGGTCGGCGATCTGGTCATCATCGCGGCCTTTGCGCTGGTCGACGAAGCCGAGGTGCAACGCGGCTTCAAGCCGGATCTGGTGTTCGTCGACGAAGCGAACGCGATCAAGTCGCTGCGCGACCACGTGCCGCTGCAGGCCGTCTGAGCCGGCTCGCGGACGCCCGGCCAGCGGGCAAGGCCGTCCGCCTCAGCGCTGCAGCCACCCGGTCAGCGGCGCCCACTGTTCCAGGTCACGCTCGACCCGGCTCGGCGCGACGTCCCACAGGCTATGGCCATGGGCGGCAAGCTGAACGTAGTTCTGCGTGTCGCGCAGGTAGGTGATCACCGGCACGTCCTGGTCGCCGATGAAGCGCTGCAACTCGCCGGTTGAGCGCATCCGCTGGTCGGCGCGCATGCCCACCAGGGCCAGCTCGATCTTGCCGCGCTTGATCCGTTTTTTCTCGAGCAGGATGTCGAGGAAGGCCTTGATCGCGTAGATGTCGAAGATCGATGGCTGCACCGGCACGATGACCTTGTCGGCCAGACTCAGCGCGGTCCGCAAGCCGTCGTCGCGCAGCCCGGCCGGCGTGTCCAACACGCCATAGCGGGTGCCGGGCCGGCTCGGCTCGCCGCCGTTCAGCGACCACTTTTCGATCGCCGGCAGGGCCTCGGGCCGAATCGACAGCCAGGCCGCGGTCGATTGCTGCGGATCCAGGTCGCCCAGCGCGACCGACTCGCCGGTCGACGCCAGATAGCCGGCAATCTGGGTGGACAGTGTGCTTTTGCCAACCCCACCCTTCGGGTTGGCGACCACGATGATCGTCATGACAACTCCCGTTGTACGGTAAAGAGACACGCCTGCTCGATTATCCGACAAGCGACGCACGCGCCCGAGGCCGGCAGCCTGCCCTGACACGAAATGCCGTGCAGCCTAGGGCAAGACCGGCGCCAGCAACACATCCTGGCCGCCGGCGTTCGCGTCGAACGGATGCCCGAAGGCGTTCGTCAGGGCGGCCGGCGTCAACACTGTCCGCGCCGCGCCGCTGATCGCGCCGCCAGCGCCGTCGAGCAACAACGCATGGCTGGCGAAATGACGGGCGAGGTTCACATCGTGGCAGGACAGCACGACAGTGTCGCCGCCCTCTGCCCGTTCGCGCAACAGTGCCAAGCAGGCGATCTGATGGCGCAGATCCAGATGATTCAGCGGCTCGTCGAGCAGCAACAGCGGCACATCCTGCGCCAGGAGCGCCGCCAGCGCAACGCGCTGGCGCTCGCCGCCGGACAGGGTTCGCACGTCCCGCGCGGCGTAATCGGACAAGCCCTGGCGGGCCAGTGCGGCTGCCACCACCGCGTCGTCGCCGCCGGCCCAGGCGCGCCAGCCGCCCCAGCCGGGACGCTGTGCGTGTCGGGCCAGTGCCACGACCTCGTCGACGCGGGCCGCGAACGCGTCGTGGCGGTGCTGCGGCAGCCAGCCGCGCCAACGCGCCAGTTGCGCATCGCCGAAGCCGTCGAGTGCCGCACCGTTCAGGCGCGTCACGCCCGTTGCCGGCGCGTCCAGGCCAGCCAGGACGCGCAGCAGCGTCGTCTTGCCCGCGCCGTTCGGACCCAGCACCGCCCAAAATTCGCCCGGCGCGGCCCGCCAGTGCTCTAGCGCGAGCAAGCGCCGGCCGCCGTGGTCGAGCGACAGCCCGGTCACGGCAAGCTCGGCACGTCGCGTCGCGTGGTCCATCACCTAGGCTCCAGCAAGATCGGGTAAGCGGCGCCGTCATCGCCAGTCGCACCCGGCATCGGCATCGGCATCGGCATCGGCATCGGCATCGGCATCGCGCCGCGCCGCTGCCGACCTTCCGTTCTGCGGTTGCCGCCCGCGCCGCTGCCCGCCGCATTCATCGCGGCGCGCGCTGCAGCAGCCACAGGAACATCGGCACGCCGAGCACCGCCGTCACTGCCCCGAGAGGCAGCTGCAGCGGCGCGACGGCCGTGCGCGCCAGCAGATCCGCCGCCACCACCAGCGCACCGCCGCCGAGCGCCGCCGCCGGCAGCAACATGCGCTGATCGTTGCCGAACGCATGGCGCAGGAGGTGCGGCACGACCAGCCCCACGAAACCGATGGTGCCGGCAGTCGTCACCGCGACGGCCGTCGCCAGCGACGCGACAAGAAACACGCGCAGCCGCAACCTGCGCACCGGCACGCCCAGCGCCCGCGCCTGATCGTCGCCCGCGGTCAGCACGTTGAGCGCGCCGGCGGACGGCAGGATCGCCACCAGCACCAGCGGCAATGCCAACAGTGCGAAGGTCGGCATGGCCTGCCCCCCCAGATCGCCCGCCAGCCAGAACAGCATCGAGCGCAGCCGCAGCGCATCGGCGAGCGACAGCAACAAGGTGAGCAGCGCGCCCCAGCCGGTCGCCAGCACGACGCCCGTCAGCAGCAGGCCCGTGCCGTCGGCAGTCAACGCACGCCGGCTCACCGCCACCAGCAGGACGATCGACACAAGCGCGCCGGCGAACGCGCCGAGCGATACGAGCGCCGGCGGCATCGCCAACGCCAGCGCCGCCAGCGCGAACACCGCCGCGCCGCCCGACACTCCCAGCATGTACGGATCGGCGAGCGGATTGCGCAGCAGCACCTGCAGCAACGCGCCAGCCACGCTCAGCAGCGCGCCCGTCGCGAAGCCGGCCGCAACCCGGGGCAGCCGCAACGACAACACGATGCGGGCGGCGGGACTGTCGGCGCCCGCGCCAAACAACGCGCCGAGCCAGGCGGACGGCGGCGCGTAGACCGAGCCGAGGCACAGCGCCGCGACCTGTGTGCCCACCGCGACGGCCGCCAGTGCCGCCCAGATCCGGCAGGCCCGCGACCAAGTCATCGGCGGCCCCATCTCGCCGCGCCCGCGGCGCGCGTTCATGCCGCCTCCCAGCGCATGCGTGACGGCTCACTGCTGCCAGGCCAGCGTGACCGAGGCGGCGCGGCCGGGCGCGTCGTAGCCATAGACCGTCTGATAGTCGCGATTGAACACGTTGTCGAGCCGCACGGCGAGTGACCACGTGCGGGTGATTTGATATTTTGCATTGAGATTGACCGTTGCATAGCCCGGCGTGCTCGGCCCATAGGCAGACCCGGCGCGCTCGCCGCTCGCCACCACGTTGCCGCCGACCCGCCAGCTGCCGTACGGCATGGCGGCCGCGAACGACGCAAAGCGTCGCGCGCGCCGCGCCAGCTCGCGATTGTTGCTTTCGTCCACCGGATTCTGGATCGTGAAGCTGGCGCGCAGTTCGGCGCGCCCGATCTGCCCCTGCCACGCCGTCTCGATTCCCTGCACCTTGGCGGTCGCGACATTGAACACCGAATAGTTCTGCGCCGCGATCAGATTGCGGTAACGCGTTTCGAACGCGGTCACGCGCGCCACGCCGAAGCCTGCCTCGCTGTATTGCAGCCCGGCTTCCACCGTGTGGGCGCGCTCCGGCTGCAGGTCCGGATTGCTGTAGCCCGGGTAGTACAGATCGTTGTAGGTGGGCGCGCGAAACGCGCTCGCGTAGCTCGCGTTGACGCGCCAGTGCGGCGTGAGGTCGAAGCCATAGCCGAGGTAGTAGCTGTTCGCGCCGCCGAAGTCCGAATACTGGTCGCGCCGCACGTTGGCCTGGAACTGATGGGCGCCGAAGCGGCCGTCGTACGCCACGTAACCTGCGTCGACGCGGCGGTGCGGCGTGTCGAGCACGCCGCCGTCGAAGTAGGCGCTGGCGGCGCGCAGACGCTGCGCCAGACGCTCGTAACCGAACTGCAGTGTCTGCGTCGGTGCGAGATCGAACGTATTGCGCCATGCGAGTTGGCGGTTGCGCGTGTCGAATTGGCTGGCGAACACGCCATCGGTATAGTCGGTCGCATGGTCGGTGGTCTCGGCCAGCGTGAATTGCGTGCGCCACCGGTCGGTCAGCCGGCCGTTCGCGAACAGCGACAGCAGACGCGTCTGCATCACGGATTCGTTGGTCTCGGCGGGCGTGTAACCGTCATAGCTCAGCCGCCCGTCGGACTGCAGGAAACGCACGCCAGCCTCCCAATCGGCATTGAAGCGATGCTTGACGGTGCCGGACACCGTCGTGTTGCGATACGCATTGTCGTTCGGATTGGGCATCGAGCCCGGCGGCGGCCGGTCCACGTCCTGCGCGGAGAAGCCGTTCGTGCGAAAGCGCGTCGCGTTCAACGCGAATGTCGTCGCGCCGTCGGCGTCGAGCGCCCCATCGACGCCGGCGGTCTGCGTCTGGGTGCCGTAGCGGCCATAGCTCACCGATGCATGACCGCGCGGCGCCCATGGCCCGCCTTCCCGCGTGAACAATTGCACGACGCCGCCGACCGCGCCCGCACCGTACAGCGCAGACATATTGCCGTCGACGACTTCGACGCGCTCGAGCGGCGCGGTCAGCAGCTGCGAGATCGACGCCGCCCCGGTACTTGCCGATTCCAGCCGGACGCCGTCGATCAGCACGAGCGTCTGGTTCGGGCTGCTGCCGCGTATCGACAGGCTCGCGGTACTGCCCGGCCCGCCGTTCTGCGATATCTGCACGCCCGGCGCGAGCTGCAGCAGTGTCGGCAGGTCGGCCGCGCCGGCATCGTCGATGGCCTGGCGATCGAACACGGACGTGGCCGGCAAGGCCGTCGCCAGCGGCTGCGCAACGCGCGCCGCGGTCACCTGGACCGGTTCGGGCGCGGCCTCGTCGGTCACCATCGCGCCGGAACGCTTCGAGCCCGCGGACGCAGTCGTGGCTGCGCCAGCCGATGCGGCGGATGGCGCAGCCGTGGGGGCGGCAGAGGAGACGGCGGAAGCGGCGGAAGCGGCGGAAGCGGCGGCGGAATCGGCAACGGCATCGGCACCGGCGCCAGCCGGGGACGGCACGCTGGCCGCCGGCGCGGCGCCGGAACCGATCGCATCGGACGCAACGGCATCGGCAGCGACGGCTTGCGCCGATGCGAAGAACGGCAAGCCGGCGACGAACGCCGCAGCCGCGAGACGGGAGACTGACATGATGGTACGAATCACTGGAGGGAAGCCGACGCGATTCGTCCATCGCGAATCGCGGGTGGCGGAACGCAGGGCGTCCGACTCCGGCCGGTATCCGGGCTGGCGAAACACCGGCTCTGACCTTCCCGCGCGAGCAGTGGTCGGGGCGGCCGGCTTGCGTCGCCAGGGCGACGCGTTCGCTTACCGTTGCGAGGACAGCACAGGTTGCCGCGTCGCGCGCCCGCCCGCGAACGCCGGCGCATGGCGCTGGCGTTCGGCGCGGCAGGAGGCACGGCGAGCGGTCCCTGTTTCCCGTTTAACCGGAACCGATGGTTCCGGGCACCGAAGTGACACGAAGTTTAGGGAGGGCCTCATGGCCGGTCAACCGCGGACGCCATCGCGGCGCGCTTCCGCTACAATGCCGTCGGCGACTCCTGCTCAGGCAGCGATCGCCAAGTCTTCAGGGCGGGGTGCAATTCCCCACCGGCGGTAGGTCGTTCGCCTTGCGCGTGCGACGAGCCCGCGAGCGCCGTCGCGGCGCGCCTCGTGAACCGGCTGGTCCGGTCGCGACGCGTCGCGACGGGTCAGCAGATCCGGTTCGATGCCGGAGCCGACGGTGATAGTCCGGATAGAAGAAGACCTGCGCGGGCGGTGCGGCCTGCGCACGCGGCGCCGTCCGACGACGCCACGTGTGCGCCGCCGCGCGCGCGTTCGTGCCCTGAAACGCTCTTCTTTTCTTTTCAAGGATGCGTTTCAATGTCTGTTTCCGTGCTGGATTCCCTCTCCTCCGTGCCCGCCGTCGCGAGCGCCGCGCCACTGCACGGCTCGCGTGCCGTCGACGCCTGCCCGCCGCCCGACGCGCCGTTCGCGGCCCGCCTTGCAAGGGCGCTGGCCGATCTGCGCCGCTCGCACCCGGTCCTGCTGGTCGACGATTTCGACCGCGAGAACGAGGCCGACCTGATCGTTGCGGCCGAAACCATCGACGTGCCGACCATGGCGCGTTTCATCCGCGACGGCAGCGGCATCGTCTGCCTGTGCCTGGACGACCAAACAGTCCGCCGGCTCGATCTGCCGCCGATGGTGGCGCACAACGGCAGCCGCTATCAGACCGCGTTCACCGTCAGCATCGAAGCGCGCGACGGTGTCACCACGGGCGTCTCGGCCGCCGACCGCGTCACCACGATCCGCGCGGCGATCGCGCCGACGGCCGTCCCCGCCGATCTGGCCCGGCCCGGTCACGTGTTCCCGCTGCGGGCGATGCCGGGCGGCGTGCTCGCGCGACGCGGCCATACCGAAGGTTCGGTGGACCTGGCAGTGCTGGCGGGACTGCGCCCGGCGGCGGTGCTGTGCGAACTGATGAATCCGGATGGCACGATGACGCGCGGCGACGACATCAACGCCTATGCACGGGCGCACGACATGGTGGTACTGTCGATCGACGAGTTGGCGTCGTATCGCCGTGCGTTCGCGGGCCAACGCTGACCGCTCCGGCGCGCGCGCGGGCCACCGCGCGTGCGCTGACACGTCTCGTTACGAGATTGCCGGATCGATCAGGTTACAATGCTCGGTCTAGCCAGGACGCAGCTCGACATGCTCAACGAACTCGATTCCCTGTCTCACAATATCGGTCGCCTGCTCGATGCCAACGAGCGCAACCGCAAGCGCGTGCGCGAACTCGAACAGCAACTGGCCGAGGCTGCCTCGCAGCGCGACGAGAAGGCGTCGGCGCTGGTCCGTGCCGAAGCGGCGCGCGACGAACTCCAGCAGGAGCGCGACGCGCTGGTTGCCCGCATCGACGACGCGCAGACCCGCCTGCGTGCGATTCTCGAACGGCTGCCGGTCGCCCCGCAGCCGGACGGCGACGACGCGGCGAGCGAAGCGGACGCGGAAGCGGAAGCGACTGACGCGCACGAGACGCCCGAAGCCGAACACGAACCGTCCAGCGACGACTCACACTACGTCCATGACCGCTAAGCATATTGAAGTCTATATTCTCGGCCAGTCCTATCGACTGTCGTGTCGTCCCGAGAACGAGGCGGCGCTGCGGCAGGCCGTGGCGCGCGTCGACAGCGAGATGAACCGCGCGCGCGACAACAATCGCGTGCGCGGCACCGATCGAATCGCCGTGATGGCGGCGATTACGCTGGCCTCGGAACTCGGCAATCTGCGGCGCAGCATCGACCACGGCGATGCGCTGCCGGCCGATGAAATCCGCCGTTCGGTGCAGTTGCTCAACGACCGCATCGGCCGCGCGCTGGACGACGCCAACTGATCACGCGCGTCCCCGCGCGGCGCGCTGCGCCCTATTTGCGGGGTGGCTGACCGGATTCAAACGAGGACTGTGCACGGCGCCAAATGCTGTGGCACAATGCATTCACTGGATGTCGGTTTGATGAAGAGCCGCTTCCTCAACGGTTTTACGGCTTCCCTGCCTGGTTCGTGATGGCCTTAAATTCCTTGAACCAATGCCATGTGCAAGGCCGCGGAAATTTGTAGCGTGGGCGTGCGCGTCACTCGTCTGACGTACCCGAAATGCTTCTAACTGCGGCCGTCTTGAACCTCCGGTTCAGGATGCCGGCTTAACGGCCGAGGTGGGGATCTTATTTGACGGCATCGGTCTTCGACCGATGCCGTTTTTCATTGGTGCCACGTTCATTGGTGCCATGTTCATTGGTGCCATGTTCATCGGTCGACCGCGTTGCCCTACCGATCGGCATGGCCCGGCAGGCACGCCTTCCTTCCAGACACGCGCTTCGCCCGAACATCCGGCGCGTGCCACGCTGTCACATCTCTCACCTTCGGTTGCACAGGCGGGTATGGCTTTCGCGTACCCTACAAAACGTCGTGCAAGGCCAGGCCGTCCGGCCGGTCCTGCGACGCAGACCAACCGCAACACTGAAGGAGTCGATGATGTCCCGAAACAAGCGTCTGATCGCCTTGATGTCCGCGCTCTCGATCTGTGCCATGTCCGCCGGCGCGGCGCAGGCGCAGACGGTCAACCCGCCGCCTGCCGGCGTGCTGTCGCTCGACGCGCAGGCGAGCGAAGACGTGCCTGCCGACATCGTGACGATCACGCTCTTCTTCGAACAGGAAGGCAACGATCCGGCCGCGCTGACGCGCGCGCTGAACCAGCGTGCCGCCGACGCGCTGGCCCGGGCGCCCGGCAACAGCGTCGTAAAGGTCAGCACCGGCACGTTCTCGGTTTCACCGGCTACCGACCGTGACGGCAAGATCTCGGCTTGGCGCGGCCGTACCGAACTGGTGTTGGAATCGCGCGACTTCGCGGCCGCCTCGGCGCTGGCCGGACGGCTGAGCAACTTGATGCAGGTGGGTAGCGTCGATTATTCGCTCTCGCCGGAAGCCACGCAGCGCGCGCAGACGCAATTGACCGATCGTGCGATTCGCTCGTTCCGCGAGCGCGCCGATGCAGCGGCAAAGGCCTTCGGCTATTCGTCCTACACGATCCGCGAAGTGAATGTGGGCCAGGGCGGCGCCGTGCCACGCATGCGGACGATGGCATACGCGGCCAAGGCCCAGTCGGACTCGCTGGCGATCCAGGGCGGCACCAACCGCGTCAACGTGACGGTGAACGGTTCGGTGCAGATGCGCTGACCGGCTCGAACGCCCCGGTGGCGCGGTGCACCGGCCCGGCGCGAAGCCAGCGCGGGCCGGTGCGTGCCGCTGCGTGCCGGGATCGTCAGGGCGCAGTCGTCACCGCTGGCCGCTTCCGATAGGCGTAGAACATCAAGGCAGCGCCGACCGCGATCATCGGCAACGACAGCCACTGCCCCATCGACAGGCCGAACGTGAGCAGGCCCAGGAAATCGTCGGGCTCGCGGGCGAATTCGATCACGAACCGCGACAGGCCGTAACCGATCACGAACAACGCCGTCACGGCGCCGAGCGGGCGGCTCTTGCGGCCGAAGATCAGCAACGCGATCAACAGCACCACGCCTTCGAGCGCCATCTCGTAGAGCTGTGAAGGATGCCGCGGCAGCATGCCGTGATAGGTCTGATAAACCTGGAACAGGCCGTCGCGCATCGCCTGCTCCGGATGCGCCAGCAACCATTCGCGATCGTCCGGCGCCGCCGCCTGGAAACCCATCGCCCACGGCGCGTTCGGCGACGTGACCCGCCCCCACAGCTCGCCGTTGATGAAATTGCCGAAACGGCCCGTCGCCAGGCCAAGCGGCACGGCCGGCGCCACGAAGTCGGTCACCTGGAAGAACCGGAAGCCGCGCTTGCGGGCGAACAGTACGATCGCCAGTGCCACGCCGATGAAACCGCCGTGGAAGGACATGCCGCCTTCCCAGACCTTGAAGATATCGAGCGGATGGGCAAGGTACCAGCTCGCCTTGTAGAACACGACGTAACCGAGGCGACCGCCGAGGATCACACCCAGCACGATGTAGAACAGGATATCGTCGATGTCCTTCGCCACCCAGCCCTGCGCGCGGATGTGGGCAAGGCGCAAACGCCAACGGCAGATCAGCAGTCCACCGATGAACCCCACCAGATACATCAATCCATACCAGCGGATGGCCAGCGGACCGAGGTGAATCGCAACCGGATCGAATTGGGGATGGATCAGCATTCGACTGCTCCCGGTCGTCTGCCGATCGACCGCGCGTCCGATTCGGGACGACCAAGGCGGTGCGTAGATACGGCGCGCGTGTCGCGCGATGGCAGGGACTGGGACAGCCTCGGTCTAGATTGCATAGAAAGAACAGGACATCGTGGAAAGAAGCCGGTGCCGTCGCGCCGGCGCATCGAGGCGGTCGGCGTCGCAAGCCCCGGCGCACGTCTGCACGCATGACCTCGTCACGCGCCGCACCGAATTGGGCCGTGCAGCCATCGACGCGTCAAGCCACCGCGTCCACAGGCCGCATGCATCGCGTGGCAAACATGGCGCGGCAGCCCCAACAAGGCGTGCACAGCGGGCATGCACATCGGCGCATGCATAACGGCGCATGCATAACGGGACATACATAAAGCGGCATGTATCGCACAAGCAGACCGCCGAACTGGCGCCGAGCAAGGCATAGTTGCGCCCGTCTCGGCATCGCAGCTCGCGTGCAGCATCCTCGCGGCGCGTGCTCGAACGCAGCATGCGCGCGTCATGCACTGACGCAGACCATCGTGCACGGTCGGCATCGACCCGCATGATGTCACAAGATAATGTCACAAAAATCGGCGCACGAACGCGTCTGCGGAATGCCCGTCCTTCCGGCCGAACGGCGCAGTGGGCTGACGCCCCGTGGTGGCGGCGACGCGATATTCCGCAGTGCGCCGCGGTCTTGCGCGAGGTGCCGTGAGTTGGCGCGAGCGGGCATGTCGTCCCGCCGTGACATGCCGGCGTTCGATGCCATCGGCCACCCGGCCCCGCCCGACTGTCGGGCGAGCCGGGACATCGTACAAGCATGTAGGCACCAGAAACCGGTATAAGACCGCATGCAAGCGCGGCAATCGGTCGGATACTGCCGGCGGCGCAACGGCTGCACCGCACGCCGCTTACCTCCCGATCCCGTGCGCCACGGTACGCGATCAATGATTGGTGATCGCGTAGCCTCGATCGCGATAGAAGCGGTAGCGCTCCCGTCCGGCCGCCAGTTGTTCCGGCTGGTCGCCCACCACTTCCAGCAGCCGTTCGAACCGCGCGAACTGCGGCGGCACGTCGTCGCCCAGGTTGAGCAGCACACCCTGATGCGGCGACGCCGCGCCGTTCGTGCACAGCACGACCGGCGTTTCCGCCGCACCAGGCGCGTCCGCCCCACAGTGGGGGATGAAGTCCAGCGGCGAGAAGGTCCACAACAGGCCGTCGAGACGCGCGAGCGTGTCCGGGTTGCCGACCACTGCCACCGGCTTGCCGGCCGTGTAAGCCTTGCGGACGAGCCGGCACGCGTAGGCAAGCGGATCCGCGACGCGCGTATGGAAATCGACTCGCGTCATCGCCGCATCACTTCCGCTTCGCGCGGCCCGCCGGCGTGCCAACCACGCGGCCGGCCGAAACGCCCGGCGCCGCCTTGCCCGGCGCCTTTGACTCGGCGAGCGCAGCGGGCTGTGCGTTCGAGGCCGCAGCGGCCTCGGCGGTCTCGCCCACCGCCACGTCAGCGCCGGCCTTTGCGGTCTTGCCGGCGCGCTCCGCTTTGTCGGCCTTCGTGCCCTTCCCGGCCTTGTCCTTCGACTTGCCGTTGCGGTCGTTCTTGTCGTTCTTTCCGGCGCGCTCGCCCTTGCCGGCCGGCAAGACCGCCGCTTGGCCGTCGGCCGGATCGAGCACCGCGACCGCGCCCGATGCGAGGTCGACATCGGCCTGCGTGGCGCCGGTCTTGCGCTGCGCGCGCGAGATCAGGAACTCCGTCAGCAGCGGTACCGGCCGGCCGGTTGCACCCTTCGCCGCGCCGCTCTTCCAGGCAGTGCCGGCGATATCCAGGTGCGCCCACGGATAGGCCCCGGCGAAACGCGAGAGGAAACAGGCTGCCGTCACGCTGCCGGCAGGCCGTCCGCCGATATTCGCGATGTCTGCGAAGTTCGACTTCAGTTGCTCCTGGTAGGCGTCCTCGACGGGCATCCGCCAGCACGGATCGACCGCGCGGCGGCCGGCGGCGACCAGTTCGTCGGCAAGCGCATCGTCGGTCGAGAACAGACCGCTGTTGTGATGCCCCAGCGCGATGATGCAAGCCCCGGTCAGCGTGGCGACGTCGACCACGGCAGCCGGCTTGAAGCGTTCGACGTAGGTCAGCGCATCGCACAGGATCAGGCGGCCTTCCGCGTCGGTGTTCAGCACCTCGACCGTCTTGCCCGACATGGTCCGGATCACGTCGCCGGGTTTCAGCGCATTGCCGGCCGGCATGTTCTCGCAGGTCGGCACCACCGCCACCACGTTCAGCGGCAGCTTCATGCCGGCCACCGCGCGCAGGGTCCCGAGCACCGACGCCGCGCCGCACATATCGTATTTCATCTCGTCCATCGCCTCGCCGGGCTTGATCGAGATGCCGCCGGAATCGAACGTGATGCCCTTGCCGACCAGCACCACTGGCGCCTCGGACGCGCCCGCGCCCTGGTAGCGCAACACGATGAAGCGCGGCGGCTGCGTCGAGCCTTTCGCGACGGCCAGGAACGACGTCATCGCCAGCGCCTCGATCTTCTTCTGATCGAGCACCTCTGCCTTCAGCTTGAAGTCGCGCGCCAGTTGCTGCGCCACTTCGCCAAGGTAGGTCGGGGTGCACACGTTCGGCGGCAGGTTGGCCAGGTCGCGGGTCAGGTTGATCCCTTCGACCAGCGCGCTACCCTGCGTGACGGCCTCGCGCACCGCGGCGCTTTCGCCGTTCACCGTGATCGTCACCTGTTCGACGCCGCCCTTCGGCGCTTCGGGCGCGCCCTTCATCTGGTCGAAGCGATAGGCGCCGTAACCGGCCGCCAGCACGGCCGCGCGCACCGCCCATGCCGCATCGCGACCGGCCGGCGGCTGTTCCGCAAGCGTGTACAGCACGCGGCGCACGCCGCTGCCCACCGCCTTGAACGCGGCTTGCGCCGCATCGCCGTGGCGCTTCGCATCGAAGCCCTCGCGATTTCCCAAGCCGACCAGCAGCACGCGCGGCGCGTGCAGGCCGGCCACCGCGTGCAGCATCAGCGTTGTGCCGGGCTTCGCATCGAAGTCGCCGTCGGCGACCAAGCGTCCGACCAGGCCGTCGCTGGCCGCATCGAGCGCCGCCGCCGCGCCGTCGAGGCCGCCGTCGGCGAATACGCCGATCAGGATACAATCGCTGCTGTCCGCAAGAAGGTCGACGCCCGCCGTCGTGTTCGAGCCGCGTGCTTTTATGCTAAAGTCCATCGCGCTTGGATCCTCGTGCTCAGTTTGACTTAGCCGGATTATCCGCCATTTTTCCCGTAGCGGTTCGCCACGCGAGCCAAGCACGCGGTCTGTCACCGCCGAGTCACCGGACGGCCTGCCAACGGGTCGCCAAGCTGATTTCCCGCCATGATCTTCGAACGTTCGCTGCAGCGCGAACTGGGCCTGACGGCCGGCGCTGTGTTCCTGGTGCTGCTGACCGTCATGCTGACCACGATGATGATCCGTGTGGTCGGACTGGCCGCGTCGGGCGGCGCCGATCCGAGCGACGTGCTGGTCCTGATCGGACTCACGGTCGTCGGTTATCTCGCCGTGATGCTCATCGTCACGCTGTTCGTCTCGGTCCTGTTCGTGCTGACGCGCTGGTACCGCGATTCCGAGATGGCGGTCTGGTTCGCCTCCGGCGTCGGCCTGCCCGCCTTCATCAAGCCCGTGCTGGTGTTCGCGGCGCCGTTCATCGTGTTGATTGCGTTCTGCGCAATGGTCGCCTGGCCCTGGTCGAATGCCCAACGGCAGGCGATCAGCCAACGCTTCGCGCAACGCGACGAGGTCTCGCTGCTTGCCTCGGGCCAGTTTCGCGAAGCGCCGTCCAGCCATCGCGTGTTCTTCGTCGAGCGCGTCGGCGAGGGCTCGCGCCGCCTTGAGAACGTGTTCGTCGCCAGCACCGAGAACGGCAAGCTGAACATCGTCGTGTCGCGCAGCGGCCATGTCGAACTGCGCGGCGATGCCGACCGCTACGCGGTGCTGGACCAGGGGCGCCAGTACGACGGCGAACCCGGCAAACCGAATTTCAGGATCTCGACCTTCGAACGCTACGGCGTGAAGATGGAGTCGCGGCCCGTCACCACGTCGATCGGACCGCACGGCCTGAGCACGCCCGCCCTGCTCGCCGATCCGAATCCGGGCAATCTGGGCGAACTGGCCTGGCGCATCGGTCTGCCGATCATGGCGCTGGTGCTGACCCTGCTCGGCATTCCGCTCGCCTACCAGAACCCTCGCCGCGGCCGCACGCTGAACCTCGTGATGGCCGTGCTGGTCTATCTCACTTATGCCAACGTGCTGAATCTGATGCAGGCGCGTATCGAAAGCGGTACGCTGTCCTTCCCGGTCGGGCTCCTGCTGCTGCACGTGATCGCCGGTGCCGGCGCCGCGCTGCTGTTCTGGCGCCGCGTGCGCAACCGTCCGCTGTTTTCCGTGCGCCGCGCGCGCGCCTCGTCGGGGCAGTAAGCGATGCGGATCTACGAGCGCTATCTCGGACGGCAGGTCTACCTTGCCTTCATCTTCATCCTGTTCGCGTTTTCGGGTCTGTTCTTCTTCTTCGACCTGATCAACGAGCTCGGCACGGTTGGCCGTGGCGGCTACAGTTTCGGTTACGCCGTCGTGCGCGTGCTGTTGCAGACGCCCTCGCATTTCTACGAGATCATTCCGGTCGCCGCGTTGATCAGCGCGATCTACGTGTTCGCGCAGATGGCGTCGTCATCCGAATGGACCATCCTGCGCGTCTCGGGTCTGTCGCCGCAGCGGGCGCTCGGCACGCTGATGAAGATCGGCGTACCGCTGATGGTGCTGACCCTGCTGCTCGGAGAGCTGGTCGGCCCCTATGCCGACCAGCTCTCCGAGCGCGTGCGGCTGCGCGCACTCGGCACGCCGGCCTCGTCGGATTTCCAGTCCGGCATCTGGCTGAAGGATTCGTTGAGCAACGACGGTTCGGGCCACCGCGTCACGCGGTTCGTCAACGTCGGTTCCCTCGAAGCGGACACCTCGATCCGCAACGTGAAGGTGTACGAGTTCGACGACCAGTTGCACCTGACGACGGTGCGGCTGGCCGAGCGCGGCACCTTCGTCGCGCCGGACAACTGGCGTCTCGAAAAGGTCAGCGAATCGACGATCGACGAACACGGCCCCGCGAACGCAAGCTGGAACACGCTCAGCACCACGACCAGCGCCACCACGCGGGCACTGCCGGTTTACATGATGCGTTCCGAACTGACGCCGCGCATCCTGTCGGTGCTGCTGGTCAGCCCGAACCGGATGTCGCTGTATGCGTTGACGTCCTACATCAGCCACCTGCGCGAGAACAATCAGGACACGCAGCGCTATGAAATCGCGCTGTGGCGCAAACTGCTGTATCCATTCGCGGTCCTGGTGATGATGACGCTGTCGCTACCGTTCGCGTACCTGCACGCCCGCTCCGGCGTGGTCGGCGTCAAGGTGTTCGGCGGCATCATGCTCGGCATGAGCTTCCAGCTCGTCAACACGCTGTTCTCCCACGTCGGCAATCTCAACACCTGGCCGGCGCCGATCACCGCGGCGACGCCATCGCTGCTCTACCTGCTGCTGGCGATCGCCGGCCTGCGCTGGGCCGATCGGCACTGACGGCGCGCGCCTGGCGCATCGGTCGGCACCCGGTGCGCCGGCCAGCGGCCCAGTGATCCGGCCGTTCAGTCAGGCGGATCGTCTGGCGCGCGGCGCGCCGCAGCACCCGCGGCGGGCGGGCTGGCGCCCGGCGCCACCCAAGCACGGCGCCGGCGGCGCCAGCCAGGTCATTCATCGGAGGTCTTGATGTCCGTATCCGACAGCGCAGCGTTCATGCACGGCTTGATCCTGTTTGGACACGGCGCACGCGATCCGCGCTGGGCCGAGCCGTTCGAGCGGTTGGCGACGTTGACGCGCGCCGGCAACGCACCGGTCACGCTGGCTTACCTGGAATTGATGACGCCGAGTCTCGGCGAGGCAGTGACGGAGCAGGTCTCGGCCGGCTGCACGCGCATCACGATCGTGCCGGTATTTTTCGGACGCGGCGCCCATCTGCGCCGCGATCTGCCGGCCCTGCTCGATGCCTGCCGCGCCGCCCATCCCACCATCGAGATCAGGCTGGCGACTGCCGTGGGCGAGGAAGAGAGCGTACTGCAGGCGATCGCCGCTTTTTGCCTGCGCGCGCGCGACACCTGAATCGGGTCGGATGGCGTGCGCACCGTGCATCGTGGCTTGCCCCGGCACCTCGCCGCCGGGCCGTGGGCCTCGCGTCGCAAACTGCGCTCGCGAGCCGGCGCGTCAGCGGCTCAGGCGCCGTTGCCGCGCGCCAGCACCGGCGCCTGACTGTCGAGGGCGCCGCCCTCGCGCACCGCGAATGCCTCGCCGATCATCAGCATGCTGGCCTGCGTGCGATCCAGCCAGTCGAGTGCGCGGCCGGCGGCAAGCTCGCCAAGGGTCAGCGACAGCACACGCTCGCGCGGCGTGCTGCATGCCTCGACGATGGCAACCGGCGTGGCCGCGGCACGGCCACGTGCCAACAACGATTGGGCGATGTCGACCGCGCCGTCGCGTCCCATGTAGTAGACCAGGGAATCCGCTGACGCCGCCACGCCCACATCCTCGGTACCCGGCGCCTGTTTGGGCGTGACCAGGGCGACGCTGCGCGCCACGCCACGCAGTGTGAGCGATCGCTTCAGGGTCGCGGCGCCGGCCAGCGCCGCGGTGATGCCGGGCACTACCTCGTAATCGATGCCCGCCGCTTCCAACGCCCGCATTTCCTCGTCGGCCCGCCCGAACAGCATCGGATCGCCGCCCTTGAGGCGCGCCACGAGCGGCGCGGCCAGCGCCGCGTCGACCAGCTGCTTGTTGATGAAATGCTGTGCGCTGGAATGCGCCCCGCAGCGCTTGCCGACCGCGATCAGGCGCGCCTGCGGCGCGAGCGCCAGCAACTCGGCCTCGACCAATGCATCGTGCAGCACGACATCGGCCGCGGCCAGCAGCCGCGCGCCGCGCACCGTGATCAAGTCGGCAGCGCCAGGCCCGGCGCCGATCAGGTAGACCTTGCCCATCTCATTGTTCCATCGCTGGCCAAGCGCCAACGCGTCGTTCGGTCGAGGCGCGATCGCTTCGCACCCGACCGGATTCTAACCGCTCAGTGCACGTCCCGAATCATGCCCGCCGCGACCGTCCGGTGCGTCACCTCATCGATCAGCACAAAGGCGCCGGTCGCCGGCAGCGTCTCGTAGGTATCGCACACCAGCGGCCGCTGCAGGTTCAGCGTCACGCGGCCGATATCGTTCATCGCCAGCGACGAGGCGCCCGCCGCGTCTGCCAACGTGTGGATGTCGAGCGTGTGATGAACCGACGCGACGCGGGCGTAGACCGTATTGGTCGTCTGCTTCAGCAGGTACTTGCGTTGCGCGGCCAGGCCGTCCTCGTCGAACCAACACAGGTCGGCATCGATCTGCCGCGCCACCGCGGCCGCCTCGCTGTCGGGGCGGTCGGCCACGATCATGTCGCCGCGAGACACATCGATGTCGTCGGCCAACCGCAGCGTCACGCACTGCCCGGCGCTCGCGCGGTCCACCGCGGCAGTGCCGCCCGGCACCGGCGCCACGATCTCCGCCACCGTACTCGACAGGCCCTGTGGCAGCACGCGCACTGCGTCGCCGACGGCGATCTCACCGCCCTCGATCTTGCCCATGTAGCCGCGGAAATCGTCGGCCTGCGAGCCGTCCTGCCGTGCCACCCATTGCACCGGGAAGCGCAACGCGGCGCGCTCGCGCGTTGCGGCGGGCAAACTTTCGAGCAAGGCCAGCAACGGCTGACCGCCATACCAGGGCATCCGCTCGCTGCCCGTGACGATGTTGTCGCCGACCAGTGCCGAGACCGGCATGATCGTCAGGCCGGTCAGACCGATGCGCTCGGCCAGCGCGAGATAGGCGCGGCGGATCTCGTCGAAACGCGCCTCGCTGTAATCGACCAGGTCCATCTTGTTCACCGCAACGATCACGTGCTCGATGCCGAGCAATTTGACGATCTTGCTGTGGCGCTTGGTCTGGGCCAGCAGTTGCGCCTGCCCATCGACAGTCTCGACGCGGGTCGCGTCGATCAACACGATCGCGGCGTCCGCCGTCGACGCGCCCGTCACCATGTTACGGGTGTACTGCTCGTGCCCCGGCGTGTCGGCGATGATGAATTTCCGGCGCCCGGTCGTGAAATAGCGATACGCGACGTCGATGGTGATGCCCTGCTCGCGTTCCGCTTCCAGACCGTCGGTCAACAGGGCCAGGTCGAGCGTGTCGCCAGCCACCCGCTTGCCGCGCGCGCGGCCCAGCGCGCCAAGTTGGTCCGACAGGACCGCGCGGCTGTCGAACAGCAGCCGGCCGATCAGGGTGCTTTTTCCGTCGTCGACGCTGCCCGCCGTGATGAAGCGCAGTACGCCGAGATCTTCGATCGCTTGTGTCATGTTGGTCTCGCTGTACGCCTTCTTAGAAATAGCCCTGCTTCTTGCGCTGCTCCATCGCCGCCTCCGACGTCTGGTCGTCCATCCGCGTGGCGCCGCGCTCGGTGATCGTCGCCGTGGCCGTCTCGGCGATGATCGCCGCCACGTCCGCCGCGTCGCTTTCGACCGGGCAGGTGCAGCTGATGTCGCCGACCGTGCGGAACCGCACCGTTGCCACTTCGATCGTCGCGCCCTCGGCCGCCGGCGTGAGATCGGTCACCGGCACCAGCAGCCCATCGCGCCGCACGATCTCGCGCTGGTGCGCGTAGTAGATCGACGGCAAGGCCAGGCGTTCGCGCGCAATGTACTGCCAGACGTCGAGTTCGGTCCAATTCGAGATCGGGAACACGCGCAGGTGCTCGCCTTGATGCAGCCGCGCATTGAAGACATCCCACAGTTCCGGGCGCTGCGCCTTCGGGTCCCACTGGCCGAACTCGTCGCGGAACGAGAAGATCCGCTCCTTCGCACGCGCCTTTTCCTCGTCGCGGCGGGCGCCGCCGATCATCGCGTCGAAGCCGTGTTCCGCGATCGTCTCGAGCAGCGTCACCGCCTGGGCGGCGTTGCGCGAATCGGTCGGACGACGCAGACGCACCGTGCCCTTGCGGATCGAATCCTCAACGTGACCGACCACCAGACGCGCACCCAGTTCCGCCACGCGCTGATCCCGGAACGCAATCACTTCGTCGTAGTTGTGTCCGGTATCGATATGGACCAGCGGGAACGGCAGATGGGTCGCTCGCCCCTCGCCCAGCCCGAACGCCTTCAGCGCAAGATGCAGCACGACCACCGAATCCTTGCCACCCGAGAACAGCAGCGCCGGGTTGCGGCACTCGGCAACGACCTCGCGCAGGATATGGATCGACTCGGCCTCCAGCCAGTCGAGGTGATCGCGGCGACGCAGCGACGTGGTGCTTTGTTCGAGAATGATGCTCATATGCTCTCTCTGGATGTTCGACTGGCAGTCCGACTGTCTGTCCGACTGCCCCTGCGCCGGCCGCGGGTACCGGACACTGGCAGCGCTAGTGCGCGCTGCTCACGTGCAGGCCGCATTCCTTCGTGTCCCGCGACTCCCACCACCAGCGGCCCGCGCGGCTGTCCTCGCCGGGACGGATCGCGCGCGTGCACGGCTCGCAGCCGATGCTCGGATAGCCTCGCGCGTGCAGCGGATTGACCGGCACCTGATGAGCGAGCAGATAGGCCCAGACTTCGCCTTCGTCCCAATCGAACAACGGGTTGTATTTCGGCATGCCGCGCGGCGCGTCGAACTCTTCGAGCGCCAGCTCCGTGCGCGTCACCGACTGCTCGCGGCGCTGGCCGGTCAACCACGCATCCGCGTCCGACAGCGCGCGGTTCAACGGCTCGACCTTGCGGATCGCGCAGCAGCGCTGGCGCAGTGCCACGCTGTCGTAGAAAGCGTTCAAACCGAAGGTGTCGACGTAGGCCTTGATCGCCTCGGCGTCCGGATCGAAGGCAATCACGCGCCGTCCATAGCGTTGCGCCACCGTCTCGATCATGCCGACCGTCTCCGCATGCAGACGACCGGTGTTCAGCGTGAAGACCTCGATCGGCAAGCCCCGCGAGAAGATCGCGTGGGTCAAGGCCATGTCTTCGGCGGCCAGGCTGCTCGCAAACTTCGCTCGCGTGTGGCGTTGCGCGATAGCTGCGAGACGCGCGTCGAGCGCGCTGCCCAGTTCGGCAACACGCTGCGCCGTGACGTCCGCAGCCTTGGCTTCCGGCCGTACTGCGGCGACACGCAGCGGGCTGACGGAATGGGTCGTCGTCATGGGCGGGGACTCCTGGCAGCGTGCCGCTCGCGCACGGCGGCACTTATAAGGTAATCAGAGAGCGTAAGAGAGATGCCTTATACTTCAAACAATTAAAAAGTTGTTTTTGCATGCTGGGGAGTTATAAATGAATCTTCATCAGTTCCGGTTCGTGCGGGAGGCGGTTCGACAGAACTTCAACCTCACCGAAGCGGCGAAGGCGCTTTATACGTCCCAGCCCGGCGTCTCGAAGGCGATCATCGAGCTGGAGGACGAGCTTGGCGTCGAAATCTTCCGCCGGCACGGCAAACGCGTGCGTTCGCTGACCGAGCCCGGCCGCCTGATCCTGGCCTCGGTCGAGCGCATCCTGCGCGAAGTCGAAAGCCTGAAGCGGATCGGCAACGAATTCGCCGCGCAGGACCAGGGCAACCTGACCATCGCCGCAACGCACACGCAAGCGCGCTACGCGCTGCCGGAGGCCATCGCGGAATTCCGGCGCCGTTTCCCGAAAGTGCGCGTCTCGATCGTGCAAGGCAATCCAACCCAGGTTGCGGAAATGGTCCAGAACGACGCCGCCGACATCGGCATCGCAACCGAGGCGCTGGCCGACTACCCCGACCTGTCGTCGCTGCCCTGCTTCCAGTGGCATCACGTGGCAGTATTCCGGCCCGACCATCCGCTTGCCGAACGCGCCACGCTGAGCCTCGAAGACCTGATGCAATATCCGTTGATCACCTATGGCGCCGCCTTCGCCGGCCGCACCAAGATCAACGAGGCATTCGCCCGCCGCTCGCTGACGCCCGACATCGTGCTCGAAGCGATCGACTCCGACGTCATCAAGACCTACGTCGAGCTTGGACTCGGCGTCGGCATCATGGCCGACATGGCCTACCACCCGGAGCGCGACAAACATCTGCGCACCGCGCCGGTCGGCCACCTGTTCGGCAGCAACCTGACCCGCATCGCCCTCAAGCAGGGCGCCTACCTGCGCAGCTATGTGTATACGCTGGTCGAACTGCTCTCGCCCGAGACCACGCGCAAGCTGCTCGACCAGGCATTGCAGGGCACCGGCGAACATTACGAGATCTGAATTCCGGGAAGTGGGAAGCGGAAAGCGGGAAGCGCCGCCCTCGAAACGAGACGGCGCCAGCGGCACCTGACGCGCGCGCGCGTCAGCGCCGGACGCGGCGTCCCGGCCTGGACGCCGCGAAATGATCTCGCGGCCGACCTGGACCGCGCGACGGTCGGTGAACAACGGTCGGTGAACAACGGTCGGCGAATGACAGTCGTTGCACGACAGTCATTCAACGATTTCCCGCAGCCTGAAGCGACAGTGCGGCAGCCATCCGGGCGCGGCGCGGCGACGCCACCGCGGCGCGCCGCAGCACCTGACGCGACGGCGCTTTCCGACCCTGCACGGGCGCCCGCCGCACCTTGCAAGAAAAGCCCGGCGGCGATGCGCCGCCGAGTTTTGGCTGGGGTATGCTTCGGCAACATTTCCCGAAGGAGCCCATCAGCATGCCCCGCCTCACCCTTCGTTTTCTCGCCGCAGCGCTGCTCGGCGCCATGGCTTTCACCGCACAGGCGCAGGTCAAGGTAGGCGTCGACCTGTCGACCACCGGCCCGGCGGCGACCATCGGCATCAGCAGCAAGAACGCATTCCTGATGTGGCCGAAGACGCTGGGCGGCCAGCCTGCCGAATACATCTTCCTGGACGACGGCACCGACCCCGGCAACGCAGTGCGCAACATCCGCCGGCTGCTCTCCGAGGACAAGGTCGACGTGATCGTCGGCCCAACCATCACCCCGGCCGCCCTCGCCGCGCTCGATCCGATCGCCGAAGCCAAGACGCCGATGCTCTCGCTGATCGGCTCCGGATCCGTGGTCGAACCGCAGACCGGCTCGCGCACCTGGGCATTCAAGATGGCCTCGTCCGATTCGGCATTCGCCGACGTGATGACCCGCTACATGTCCAACCACAACGTCAAGACCGTCGCCTTCATCGGCTTCGCGGACGGCTACGGCGAAAACTGGCTCACTGAATTCAAGAAATTCGCCGAGCTGCGCAAGATCAAGCTGGTCGCGGTCGAGCGCTACAACCGCACCGACACCAGCGTCACCGGCCAGGTGCTGAAGTTGATCGCCGCCAAGCCCGACGCCATCCTGATCGCCGGCGCCGGCACGCCGACCGTGCTGCCGCAGCGCACGATCGTCGGCTACAACTACAAGGGCCAGATCTACCAGACCGCCGGCATCGGCACGCCCGACTTCATCAAGCTGGGCGGCAAGGACGTCGAAGGCACGCTGTTTCCGACCCAGCCGGTGCTGGTCGCCGCCTCGCTGCCCGCCGACAACCCGGTGCGCAAGACCGCACTGGACTTCGTGAACGCGTACGAAAAGCGATACGGGCCGGGCACCGCCAACCAGTTCTCCGGCGATGCCGCCGGCGTCTACCCGCGCCTGAACGACGCCGTCGCACGTGCGCTCAAGTCCGGCCAACCCGGCACGCCGGCGTTCCGCCAGGCGCTGCGCGACGCGCTTGAAAACACCAAGGACCTGGTGATCCCGCAAGGCATCGTCAACACCAGCGCCAAGGATCACATCGGCCTGGATCAGCGCGCGGTGGTGATGGGCACCGTCAAGAACGGCAAGTTCCAGTACCTCAGCCAGTAAACCGAAGGCGCCGTTGCGCCCCGCGCGCAACGGCGCTTGCCCGGCAACCCGAAACACGCGATAATCGCCGTCTCAGCCGCTCGGCGTCAGGCATCCCTGCCACGTCCTGCGCGCATGGCCCAGGTGGTGAAATTGGTAGACGCAGGGGACTCAAAATCCCCCGCCGCAAGGCGTGCCGGTTCGATTCCGGCCCTGGGCACCACGAACAAAAAGCAAAGGGCTGCGCTTAGCGCGGCCCTTTTTGTTTGTGGGCTTGGAAAGCTGCTTTAAAGCTGGAAGCTCAGCGAAGCGCCGGTACGATGGCGTACGGCCCCCAGTACGCAGCATAGGCGATACACGTAAGTTGGCGTCGTGCCCAAGTGGTGGAATGGTAGGCGCAGGGTAAAGCGACAAAATCCGATCCATCATGGAGAAATGCTATGGATAGACCCATCATTTGGTGAAAACACGGGGCGGCTCAGTCCAGGTTAACTTCTGAGTACCGCCCGCAAATTGGAAGGTTCACAGTAAGGGGCCAAGAGCGGGCGACGGGCATCTAAAGCAAAGCAACAGCGCGCGACTCCGGATCGAGTGCATGTACCCTGAACGCCGCGTCTTTAGCAGCGGCAGTAGCCAAATTGAAAATGATTCCCTTGCCGCAAGTTGGGCTCGTTCGATTCTGGTCTTGCGTAACAACACTTTGGCAAAGAGCCACCGTGTCCCGATCTATGTCCTTTGCGCATCCATCACGTGGGACGAACTTCGGTATAGCGACGCAACCGAGCGATGCGCGTGCTCCCGGCCCAGTTCAGACGCGGCCGTTTGATCCGATGCGTTGGTGAGCGGCCAATCTGTCCGGTGACAGCCACATTCGGCGGCTCGACCTCGAAGGCGCCAACGCAGCCGAGTACCGCGCCGCTAACAAGCCGTTCAGTACCGCCGGAGCGGCCACACAAAGCGCTGCCATAGATACTCAGCGGCAGCGTCCGCTGACAAGCGTTGCATATCGAACTTTTTCTCATGTGCAAACGATCCCATTGACATCGCCGCCTGGAACCGAAGGTCATCACCTTGGGAGAGGGACAAGATCTCGTTATAGCTGTTGTTCGACATGTTCCTGCCCTCGGAATAGGCGATGCCGTTCTCTGAATACAGACCTCCTATCCAGACACGGCCGATACACGTACTCTTGCCGTCGACAAACAGTTCGGCCCGAAAGTCGGTGGCTGTCGTAACCTGAAAATCCGTTTGAATACGCGGTTCCTGCTGGGAAACGGCGTCGAGGTTGGTCTCGAACAAATTCTTGATTGTCATAAAGCCATTTTTCAGAAAATGGCGCTTATCGACGTCCGTGGGAGCCCTTTTCAGCGATGGAATGAGAGTTGTGACTGGCAGCGCGACAACCGATTTAGCGGCCTCGGCACTGGGCCCCGGGAAATCTCTGTGCTGAACTTGCGTCGTAGCTCCAGGAAAACGAGGGCGGGCTGTAGGCTTCGCTCGGTTCCGATTAATCCCATCGACCAAAGCTTGCCGTGCCGCGCCCTCGTCCATTCCAGCAATACGGATCTGCACGATTGACTTGAATAGGCCGGACGGATTGCAGTTACGCACCATCACCGGCACCAGCTTCATCTCCTGTCCTTGCGGATCCTGTCCGAATGCCGCCGCCCACTCCGGCGATGCGAACTGAGAACGGAGATAATCCGGCGACAAGACCATCACGGTCCGCTTCGCCTTAGCTGCAGCCTTCTGCATTTCCAAGACAAAATTACTGCCTGGCCGAAAATCCCAAACTTGGACGATAACGGTGAAACCCTCTTCTTCCAGCACATAGCTGATCCATTGAGCCCAGTCAGTGTCAGCGTTGGTATAGCTAATGAAGAAATCCGTCATGTTTTCCGGGGAGGTGCGGTCACGGCTTTGACATTCATCCTAGCGCTTGATTGTACTGTATTGAGCCAGCAGAACCTGCTCAGGTTAAGCGGCTAAAGCAAATAACTCAGCCAGGGGTCTTGATGCCGAGCGCCTGATGCGGGCGTCGGTGGTTATAAACGCGCATCCAAGCGCCGATCACGCGGCTGGCGTTTTGGATTGTCTCGAAGCAATGCCGATGCACGCAATGTTCCTTGAGCGTGCGGATCACGCGTTCGACCATGCCGTTCTGTTGCGGGCAATGCGACGTGATGAACTCCTGGCGCAAGCCGTAGCTGCGCACGAGTGCGCTGTCGCTGCGTGAGGTGAACCAAGCAGTTGTCCGAGCACAGTAGAAACGGCGCCGGCACGCGGCCCAGCGTTTCAAAGCGTGCGATCAAGGCGTGTTCCAGCGCGCTGCCTGCGGTGCAGGCCTTGCCGCTTCGCAACAGGTGTCAGCCGAGCAACTCACGAGTATGACAGCGCTCGTACTGCTCGCGCACATCCTGGGGATTGGCCCGCAAGGCATTCTCCATGCCCGCTTGCCGTCATCGACCCGTTGTTCGACTTCCGAGGGCGACAAATCGTATTGGCGGCTAGCCTCGGCCACTGCACTCTTACCTTGAATGGTGTCCAGCAGCAACGCGCTTTTGCGCCCCGCCGTCCACCGTTTGATGTCTTCTTCCATCTTCGTGCTCAACGCCGTTGCCTCGATTATGACGTGAGCAGGTTTTCACTGTGTCAGCACATCGCGCCATAGACAGCGCGGATGCCGGGTCAAGGGGTTGGTGCGGCCCGCAGCCCTACGGGCGAGGACACGGCCCCTTGACGCGGCAGGAGTGCCCACACGCTGCGCCCGGGGGGTAGGTGTTCAGGGCCATCGGCCCGTAACCCCTACCCCCGAGGTTCCCGCCGGCGAGGGTGGAGAGTCCAGAGAGGCAAAGCCTCTTTGGGAACTGTCTTCACCGATGGCGGCCGATGTCGCACTCAATCGGGAAAACCTATTGATAGCCACAAAAACAAGACAATTTCTGCGTGAAACCTTTTTGCCTGTTTCCTCTACAAAGCACCAAAAAAATCCCACGCCTTGTAAAATAGCGTTACCTAAAGCACGGGGACAACCATGGCTGAGATGGGTTCGCACGAAACGGAACTAAGTAAAACGATATCAGGTGCTGAGCGCGACCGGCGTGCAGCGGCCGTCAATTACGCACGCGCATCAGTCGGCTTGGCGGGATCCTCGCTCAGTGCAGCAGATGAAGAACATGCTCAACGGTTCATCGACGGGAGCATTGACCTCGAAGAGTTTGTGCAACCGCGTAGTGCCTTGGCAAGCCCAAAAGCTTAGTCATGACGAAGAAAATATAGGTGGTTGAAGCCAGTGCAGGATAGGCTGTCGCCGGTATATGTATTGCGCCAACAGTGCAAACATTCAAAAAGGAAGCGAACGGAGGTCGAGGTTTGTAGTTGCCTAAAGGCCGGAGCTGCGATTGCGAGAACCATGCATAAAGAAAATTGGCCTCAATTGTCGACTATGCACGCCAAAAATAGTGATTCGACTTACCAGAAATTTCGCTAATAAAGTTGTAGATAACGTAAGGACATGAGGGTGAGCACATGGCGACGGAGAAGAGCGTTTCGTTCAGAAGCAACCTTGAGTCGAATTCGCTCGACTTGATTCGAAAGATCGGTTGGAACTGCGCAAGAACATCCGAGTTGATTGCCGGCATGGTTTCTCAGCTTGCAGCGTATACCGAAGAGGGTGTCCCCATGTCGCCCTCAGTTTTCATCTGCAGTTCAGTTTCACAGCTTCTGAAACTTGCAGGGATCGGGGAGCACATTCCTCTTTCCGCAGAGGTTCCTCTTGAATCTGCTGGAGCCCGAATTCTCAAAGATGCAGCGCCATTGTGCTTTGGACAGTGGAGAATCTACATCGAGAGGTCAGCTGACGGACAAAAATGTAAATACGGGGTTTTTTGTGGTACTAGCGATCCGTCTTCACTAACTATTGACGAGGTAGTTCTTGATGAATATGACGAATCTTTTCCTGTCGTGCGAATTTCGCAAAGTGCCACGAACAAAGTTGAGGTTAGATCCAGTGCCGGCGATGGAGTAGAATTTCGTTTTAATAACGATCCAGACGTCAAAGAAATTAAAGTTCATTACCACATTAGCAGACTTGCACAAGCCATAGCCCGCAAAAGTGGACAGCACGCTGACCTATTCGCTGGTTACATTGATCGAATTCTCTCCACGGCAATTCAAGACTGCCACGGCACATTAATCGCCGTACTGCCTTCTAATCAGAACGAACTGCCACAAGATTTTTCTGATCTAGTTCGATTAGATCCACCATTTCACTTATACGATCGGTTTCAGCGACATATTGCCGAGGGGAAGACGGCCTCGTCAGTGAGTCGCCTGCAAGCTGCATCGGAACTCATTTCAGGATTTATTGATAGCGACGGCATCACTGTATTCAATGATGCTGGTTTCGTTCTCGGCTATCGTGCATTCGTCAATGGTGATGCTGTGCCCCCCCCGATTATGGGCGGAGCTAGGAGTAGAGCGTTTAGAACACTGGGAGAGTTGGTTGGCAGATCAATCTTGGCCGCTTTTTTTCGATCACAGGATGGTAGAACCGAGTATCTCCAGGTAGATGCGGAGGGAGAAAAATGAATGCAATCGTAGCTTGGAAGGAACCGCAAGGCACCGTCGTCCCAAGGTCTGCCGACAATGCAGTCGTTATTGCTGGCGTTGCAAAAAATCTGAGTACACGAGATCAGAAACAGATCGTAGCTGCTTTCGAATCTGAATCTTTTGAGATGATGGCCGGCTTTGTACTGAATAAGGCTTTATCTCAGTTGAAGCGTGCCTTAGCGTCGATGGGCATGACATTTGTAGGGGAGATGCTTGGTCGTGCCGACATCAACGAAGATTCGGTCCCGACCGTCAGTATTTCAGATTATGAGGCCATAACCCTCGCGAGAGAGTTAGGCGTAATTAATTCAACAGATGCAAAGCGCCTAACTCAACATCTTGAACTACTGGCACACTTCGACAGTCTCAACACAGACGACGCAGAAAGCGAAGAAATGGCGCGTGAAGAAGCGCTGTCGTTTCTCAGAACTTGTGTTAATGCAGTGTTGGGACGTGAGGGCAACGTAGCACCTGCCGAGTTTATTACGTTCCGCTCTGAGCTTGAGAGCCGTACTTTTAAAGAAGCAGATCCTGAGCTAGTGACATTACAAGTAGCTCCCTACTTCTTTAAAAAGACAACGCTTAGCATTTTGCTTGCAGGTGCTAAGACTAAAACAGGCGCTCAGTTCGAACACACTCTTGGAAATATCGTCGTGATCGTCCCGTCTATTTGGGAAAGCCTGCGCGACTCTGAAAAATACTCCGTCGGCCAAGCTTACGCTGAGGCCGTGAGTGCGGGTTCGAGTGCAGTAGTTCTTGCACTCAAAAAAGCCTTGTCCTCAGTTCAGGGCTTTGACTTCGTCCCAGAATCGCTTCGATCACAATCATTTACAGCAGCCGCATCGAATGTCATCAGCGTGCATACCGCGATGAACAATTTCTACAACGAACCTTCGGCGATACAAGCCCTATCTCGGCTAGGCTCCACAATCCCATGGCCAGCTTTTCCTATCTGCATGTCCGCGATCTTGGCAGTAAAACTTGGAAACAGGTATGGCACGTCGAACGCTGCAATTCCTATTGCTGACGAACTACTGCAACGGCTCACAAAAAATCAGTGGGACTACTATCTTAACGAATGTTTGCCGGGGGATGAACTAGTTCTGCAAAAGCTAAGTTGGTATGAAGGGCCTCTTAAGAGATGGATTTCATTAGTCGATCAATTTGGCCTTCCGGCGAAGGCAGACAAATCTCCATTAGTAACGCGGTTACTCGCAGCCAGCCGTCGCAAAGACACGCAGGCGTCTGCAAACGCAGCCAAAGCCCTATTGGAAGCAATGCGCAAGTAAATCTCAGCGTCGAATAATGAACAGTGTGCAGCGCCCCCATTCGACCCTGAACATTCAGGCGTTATTTCTGCTTCGCCGTCGTTTAGGTACCAAGGCAGTGACTGCGACGACTACGAATGACCATTCGCTTAACCACATAGTTCGACTGGGCATGGAGCACACAGCTGGTGACTGTACCTGTACTGTAATTTCGGTACAGCACAGGTACAGTCACCAGTTTTCACCAATTCAGCTAAAATACGCTAGCCTACTGATTTAAAACTGGTTTTACCTATTTCAACCTACGCTATAATTCGCCCCATTTCTCTGTAGAAACACTGTAAATCACCGATTCAAAATCCCCCGCCGCAAGGCGTGCCGGTTCGATTCCGGCCCTGGGCACCACACTGGATTTTCTGTAGTTTTCGCAAAACGCCTGAAGCCCAGCGCCAGCAAGGGTTTCAGGCGTTTTTGCTTGTGACGGCCGTATGGCGGTCCGTTATCTATGCATGTGCGCGCGTTGCGATTCGTGCAAATTCACGCTGGCAGTTGCGGCGATACGAAGCCGCGGATGATGCGGTCTGCACGTTGGGGATTGCGGAGCAACGCCGAGTCATCCATCGCCGCTTACGCTCGTTTTCCATCCGTCCCATGCTTTTGTGCTCGCTAACAGGCGACCTCATCGCTTAGCTTCGGCTCATTGTTCAAGCCGCATTCAATACGAGCGACGCCTTCCGGAAAGCTGGGCTCCCCGCCTCCAACGTAGTAACGTAACTACGTTTAGTCTGAACAATGAGGAGATAGCGATGACCATCACAACCGTGTCAAGTCGGGAGCTGAATCAGGACGTGACGCGCGCGAAGAAAGCGACCAGGAACGGTCCGGTGTTCATCACGGATCGCGGTAAGCCTGCTCACGTGCTGCTGAGCTTCGAGGAGTATCGAAGACTGACGAAGCAGCGACGCAATATCGCCGATGCGCTGTCGATGCCGGGTGTTGCCGAGATCGAGTTCGAGCCGCCGCGTATGGTCATCGGAGCCCAGCCGGCCGATCTCTCATGATGTATGTGCTCGATACCAACGTCCTGTCCGAATTGCGCAAGGTACGGCTTGGGAAGGCTGACGCGAATGTGACGGCATGGACCGAAAGCGTCGATGCCGCCGACCTCTTCGTATCGGCCATCACGATCATGGAGTTGGAGCTTGGCGTGCTGTCGATTGAAAGCAAGGACGTTTCCCAGGGCGCCCTGCTGCGCGTGTGGCTGGAGCAGCACGTGCTACCCGAATTCTCGGGGCGCACATTGCCTATCGATACCGTGGTGACGCAGCGCTGCGCTCGGTTGCACGTAACTGACAAGCGCGGTGAGCGTGATGCCCTCATCGCGGCGACGGCACTGGTACACGGCATGGCGGTGGTCACGCGTAACGTGGCCGATTTTCAGCCGACGGGCGTCACCCTGGTCAATCCGTGGCAGTCATCGCCGTGATGTCCGGCGGCTTCAAAGCTGTCTCCGATATTGGTACGCCGGCGGTCAAGCGTTGAGCGCTGCCCGCGTCCGTCGCGCTGCGCTGCATAGTTGATCGTAGCTCGCTTCGTTCGGTAGCTCACGCTTGGCTATCCGCGATATGGCGAAGGATGGCGCGTTCGCGACCGCATCAGGCTTCACCATTGAAGATGTGCCGCTTCGATTCCAGCCCTGAACACCAGAAAGTGCAAAGCCGCCTCCCCTACCGCAGGCGGCTTTTTCGTCATGTCTCGGCGGACTTCTTCGTGACCGCGCGACCCGACGCGATCGCAGTCGATCTCGGCGCCACGGCAACCCGAATGCCGGCAGGTCCGCGCCGGGCCTGCTGACCGGGTGCCTCCGCGCCCGCCTTGCTCAGTCCACCGCCGCCGTCACCGTCACCTCAAACAACAGATCGGCAGCGGCCAGGCTCGCCTGCACGGTCGTACGCGCCGGCGCCGCGCCGGGTGGCAGCCATGCTTCCCAGACGGTGTTCATTTCGCCGAACTGGGCGATGTCCTTCAGATGGATGATGGCGGACAGGATCCGCGCGCGGCTGCTGCCGGCTTCGGTGAGCAGTGCGTCGACCCGGGCAAGCGCCTCGGTGGTCTGCGCGGCGATGTCCGGGGTCGACGCACCGACCGCGGTCTGGCCGCATAGATAGACGATGCCTGCATGTCGCACGATCTTGCTCATGCGTGGCGTGGTGCCGATTCGTTCAATCGCTGTGCTCATTCCGAGAAATCTCCGCTGTTGAGAACTTCCTGTGACTCGACGTGCATGCCCGCGAGTGCGTCGAGGGGGATCGGCTTGATGGGTGCGCGCACGCGGTAGGCGCCGATCCGCTGAGGCGACTCGTCTCTCGCTTCGGCGAGGATCTGCGTGACGGTGGTCCCACAAAGTCGGCCCTGGCACGGTCCCATCCCGCAGCGGCTGAAGAACTTGGTCTGGTTCGGGCCGGCGCAGCCCATGCGCGCCATTTCGCGAATGCGTCCGGCCGTGACCTCTTCGCAGCGGCACACCAACGCGTCGTCGGCTGGCGAGCCGACCCAATGCGGCGGGCGATAGAGCGCTTCGAGAAACGGCCGCACCGCACGCTCGCGCAGCAGTTGGCGCTGCCACGGGTTCGCGCGAGCGTCACGCGTGCCCTGATCGATTCGTCCCAGTGCATGTGCAATGCCGAGCGCGGCCAGCGTGCCGGTCGCCTCGGCGGCGCGTGCGCCGTCGATGCCCGCGCCGTCGCCCGCCAGCCAGACGCGGTCGAGGCTGCTTGCTCCCCATGCATCGCGCACCGGCTGCCATGCGAGTTGCGCGTCGCTCCAGCGGTGTTCGAGTCTGAGCAGACGGGTGAGCTGCGGATTCGGGATGACGCCGTGATGCAGCAACACGACATCGGCCGGAACGACAACGTGCCGGTCCTCGTGAAGGAAGCGGAATTCGCGCGCACGCTCGTCGCCGACCACCGCCAGCTCGGTCGCGTGCTTGTACCAGGGGACACCGGCGCGACGCAGCGTCGCCAGCATGCGCAGCCCTTTCAGAAGCGGCTTCGGCGCGCGCAGCGCAGCGGGCAACGCGCGCAACGCGGCAAGCCGGTTCTCGCGCGGCGCCGTCTCGACGAGCGCCTTCAGTTGTGCGCCGGCCGCGAGCAACTGACACGCAACGAGCAGCAACAACGGGCCGGTGCCGGCCAGCACGATCTTTCCGTCCGGAATCGACGGGCCCGACTTGAGGGCGATCTGTGCGGCGCCAGCGTTCATCACGCCGGGCAGCGTCCATCCCGGAATCGGTGACGGCCGTTCCATCGCGCCACTGGCGAGCAGCACATGATCCGCGCGCAGTTGCTCGGCACGACCGGCGCGCAACATGCTGACCGTGCCGTCGCGCGCGATGTCCCACACCAGCGCGCCATTGCGCACGTCGACGGCCGCCTGTTCGAAGCGCTTCAGAAGCGCGCCACCCGCCTCATAGTCGGAACCGAGCAGCGTTCGGACCCGCGGCCCGGCGATGCCGACGTTGCGATAGATCTGGCCGCCCGCGCGGGCCTGCTCATCGAGCACCACTACCTTCAGGCCAAGTTCGCCGGCCGTGGCAGCGGCGGCCATGCCGGCCGGTCCGGCGCCGATCACGATCAGGTCATGCTTCATCGAAATCTCCCGCGACGCGTGCGCCGTTTTGCAGGCGAACCCGCATGCCGTCGCGCACTTCGAGCATGCAGGCTTGCACGTTCGGATGCCCGTCGACTTCGACGAGGCATTCGAAACAGACGCCCATCAGACAAAGCGGCGCGCGCGGCGCGCCCGAAACCGGCGTGGTTCGCGTGTGATCGATGCCGGCATCCATCAATGCCAGCGCAAGGCTGTCGCCATCGCGCGCCTCGATGGTCCGCCCTTCGACGGTAAGCGTGACGCGGCGTCGGGCGGCATCAAGCTGCAGAGGTTTGAACATTGAATCGGTCTGCCTTGAAAGTGCTGATTGCTGGCGGTTCCGTGCCGCCGCGTATCCAGTCCGCGATCACGCCCGCGTGGTTCGCGGCGAGCGTGATGCCGCTGTGACAGGTGATCACATACGCGCCTGGACACTGCGTCGACGCCTGATACACCGGGTAGCCATCGGGCGTCATGACGCGAAGCGCGCCCCACGAGCGCACGATGTTCACGTTGGCGAGCAAGGGGAAGTAGCGTGCCGCGTTCCGCGCGATGCGGCTGAGTTCGCTCACGGAGGTGCCGTCGTCGAAGCCGACATCCTCTTTTGAATCGCCCAGCTGCATCACGCCTTCGCCGGTCTGCCGGACGTGGATGGTCGGATAGCGCAGAAACGGACGCATGCGTTCCGTCACGATGACCTGGCCGCGCTCCGGATGGACCGGCGCGTCGAGTCCGATCTGTGGCGCGAGCTTCCGGTTGCCGAGTCCCGCGGCCAGCACGACCTGCCCGGCGACGTGATGCCCGTTGCCCGTGCGCAGATGAAATTCGCCGTCGCGATGTTCGATCGCCTCGACTTCCTCGCCGGTACGGACCTGGCCGCCCAGGCCGGCGAAGGCCTGGAACAGCGCGCGCAGCAGCCGAAGCGGGCTGACGTGTCCGTCCATCGGCGAAAACATCCCGCCGACGACTTCGGGACCGACCTGCGGCACCAGTTCCCGGACCTGTCTGTCATCCAGACGCTCGAACGGATAGGGCCGACCAATGGCCGCGCTGATGCTCGCCATTTCCGCCGACTGTTGCTCCAGGTCGGAAGCCTTCAACGCCAGACGCAGACCGCCGATCTGCGACAGCTCCAGGTCCACGCCGGCTCGTTGCGTCAGTTCCGCAGCGAACGCTGGCCACGACGTCGCCGACGCCAGGCTCCATCGCGCATACTCGATTCTGTGCAAGCCCTTGCCCTGCACCCACACCAAGCCGAAGTTGCCGCGCGCCGCGCGAAACACGTCGTCGCCCTGGTCGAGCACGGTCACGCGTTGCCCGGCGCGCGCGAGACCGTAGGCGATCGACATGCCGATCACGCCGCCGCCCACGACCACGGTGTCCATCGAAACGTCGTTTCTCATGTCTTTCCCGAAAGAACGCGGTCGAGACCGAACATCCGGTCGAGCGCGAGCATCAAAAGCAGCGTGATCACGATCAGCAGCGTCGAGACCGAGGCTAGCAGCGGATCGATCGTGTTCGCGATGTAGTTGTACATACGAACAGGCAGCGTCTGCGTTGCCGCGGACGAGACGAAGATCGACATGGTCAGTTCGTCGAAGCTGGTGATGAAGGCGATCAACCAGCCGCCTGCGACGCCCGAGGCGATCAGCGGCAGTTCGACCCGGCGGAACGCCGTCCAGCCAGACGCGCCGAGGGTCTGCGCCGCATCGCCAACCGAGCGATCGAGCCCGGCTGCCGACGCCACCACGAGCCGCAATGCGTACGGCAGCACCACCAGCGTGTGCGCCAGCACCAGCGTCCACATCGATCCCGGCGTGTTGATCTGTGTGAAGAAGCGCAGCAACGCGATACCCAGCACCACATTCGGAATCATCAGCGGCGACAGCAGTAGGCTCATCACCGCCTCGCGCCCCCAGAACCGGTACCACGCGATGGCCAGTCCCGAAGGCACCGCCAACAGCGTCGCCAGCGTCGCGGCGCTGGTTGCCAAACCGGCACTGCGCCAGAACGCCTCGATGAAATCCGGCGCGTCGAGAATGGCGCGATACCACCGCAGCGACATGCCGTCGAACGGCATCGCCACATAACCCTTGTCCGTCAGCGAGACGAGCACCACGGTGGCGAGCGGGGCGATCATGAACACCGCGAACACCAGATGAAAAACGAGAAGGAAGGTCGGGATGCGTCGCATCAGAACACCTGTCTGTAACGTCGTTCGACGAAGCGCCCGATCCCGATCGAGATCAGCAGCACGGCGGCCATCAATACGACCGCGAGTGCCGTTCCCAAAGGCCAGTTCAGGCTGCTCAGCACCTCGTCGTAGACAGATGTCGGCACCACTTTCAAACGGCGGCCACCGATGATCGCGGGTGTGGCGAACGCACTGGCGGTCAGCGCGAAGACGATCAAACCACCCGACAGCACGCCGGGAATCGCTTGCGGAAAAACGATGCGGCGCAGGACGGTGCTCGCCGATGCGCCGAGCGTTTCCGCCGCCTGCTCGGTGGCGAGATCCATCTTCTGCAAGGAGGTCCATACCGCCAGCACCATGAACGGCACCTGCACGTGCACCATCGCGATGACGACACCGGTGAAGGTGAACATCAGGCGCAGCGGCTCGTCGACCAGTCCCAGCTTGAGCAACGCTGTGTTGACGAGCCCGCCGCGGTCGAGCAGCACCGCCCAACCCAGGGTGCGGACCACGACCGACATCAGCAGGGGGCCGAGCACGATGAACATCGAGATCGCGCGCCATCGCGGTGACAGCCGCGTCAGGACGTAGGCCTCCGGCACCCCGATCACGATGCAGATCAGCGTTACCACTGCCGACAGTTCGAACGTGCGCAGATAGATGCCACGGTAGTACGGGTCGCCGAACACCGCGCCGTATTGCGCGAGCGAAAAGGCCGGCGTGCCGTCGGCAGCGGGCGCGTAGAAGCTTTGCGATAACGTGAGAAGCAGCGGAATCGCGACGAAGGCCAGCATCACGATGGCCGCGGGTGCCGTCAGGCCATAAGGAAGCGAAAGGCGGCGCGACGAATTCATGCGACGCCTCCCGGCACCACGACCACGTGCTCGCAGTCCCAGCCGAGGCCGACCACGGTGCCTTCGGCCGATGGCGGCACGCCGCTGTTCATCTGTGCGTACTGCACCAGACCGATCGGCGTCTCCGCGGTCAGGAGCCAGTGATTGCCTAGGAACAGGCGACTGACGACGCGACCGTCGAGCAGGGCACCGGTCCGCGTCTCGCCGATCTTCTCCGGCCGGACGATGTAGTCGACCGCGCCCTGCGGGGCAGCCGCGCCGCAGGGCAGACGACGCCCGGCGACTTCGACCGTGCCGCCGCGGCTGGTGCCCCGGAACACGTTCGCCTTGCCGAGGAATTTGGAGACGAAGCTGCCGCTGGGCGCCTCGTACATCTCGAACGGACTGGCAACCTGCTGCACTTCGCCGCGGTTCATCAACACCACGCGGTCCGCCAGCGTCATCGCCTCCGCCTGGTCATGCGTCACCATCAGCGTGGTGATGCCGAGCCGCTGCTGCAGCGCGCGCAGTTCGACCTGCATGTCCTCACGCAGCTTCGCGTCGAGCGCGCCCATCGGCTCGTCGAGCAGCAGCACGCGCGGTTCGATCACCAGCGCTCGCGCCATGGCCACGCGCTGCCGCTGGCCACCCGAAAGTTCCTTCGGATAGCGGTCGCCGAACCCGCCGAGATGCACGAGTTCGAGCGTCTGGTCGACACGGCGCTTGCGCTCCGCCGACGGCACGCGCTTCATTTCCAGCCCGAAGCTGACGTTCTGCCGTACCGTCATATGCGGGAACAGCGCATAGCTCTGGAACACGATGCCGAGGCCGCGTGCGCTCGGTTTCACCCGGGTGATGTCGTCGCCGTCGAGGACGATGCTGCCGGCGGTGGGCGTTACCAGGCCCGCAAGCATCTGCAGCGTCGTGGTCTTGCCGCACCCCGACGGCCCGAGCAGGCAGACGAACTCGCCGCGTCCGATCGACAACGTGCAATCCTTGACCGCAACGAAGTCGTCGTATCGCTTGATGAGGCCATTCAGTTCGAGATAGCTCATGCCGGGCTCAACGTTCGACGGATCTGTCCCAGCGCGAAGTCCATTCGGCGCGCTTGGCATTGATCACGTTGTAGTCGGGGGCGATCAGCGCATTCACCTTGTCGGGACCCGACACGACCTTGGCCGACACCGCCGCGGGCAGCTTCACCGTCTTGTTGACCGGACCGAAGCCCGCGTCCTGCGCGAGCAGCGTCTGCGCGTCCGGCGACACGAGGAATTGCACGAAGTGCTGCGCGGCTTGCGGTTGCGGCGCACCGGCAACGGGGCAGGCCGCACTCATCAGCGCGACCGCGCCCTCCTTCGGATAAACGAAGCCGACCGGCGCGCCCTGGTTGATCACGTCCTGCACGCGGCCATTGCCCCAGACTGCCAGCGCAGCATCGCCGGTTTGCAGCATCTGCGCCATCTTGCCGGGCGACGGTTCCCACGTCAGAACGTTGGGTGCAACCTTCTTCGTCATGACCTGGAAGCCCGGCTCGATGTTGCTTTCGCCGCCACCGTTGAGGCGCGCCATCATCAACAGCGTCAGCAGGCCGTAGCCGTTGCTGATCGGCGGGATCACCACTTTCTGACGATATTTCGGGTCCGCCAGGTCCTGCCACGACGTCGGCGGCGCCCAACCGTGCTTGGCGAACACCTCCTTGTTGTACGCGAGGCCAGTCGCCAGCACGCCGACGCCGATCGAGCGATCGCCGGGCATCCGCGCGAGCGGATAAACATCCTTGATCGCCCCCGCCTGTTCGAGCGGCGCGCACAGGCCCTGCCCGACCGCCTGGAACATCGGACCGTCGTCGATGATTGCGACGGACAGTTCCTGATGGCCTTTCTGCGCCTGCAGCTTGGCGAGGATGTCGGTTGAGTTCCCTGCGACGTAGAGCACCTTGACCCCGGGCTCCTGCTTTTCGAAGCGCGGAATCAGCTTCTCCTTGAAGAGCTTTTCCATCGAGCCGCCATAGCCACCGACGTACAGCGTGCTGTCTGCGTGTGCAACGGTGGCGGCGAAGCCGAGGCTTACAGCGCATATGACTTTAAGGCATGGTTTCACAGCGACGTCTCCATGGGGGGCGTGTATTATTTCCATCGAGAAAACAGGTGCTTCTTCTCAACGTGAAAATCCTATGGCACCGAAAAAGAGACGGATATGTAAAATTCGAGGCTTGCTTATGCCTGAATGTTATAAATGAGGAATGCCCCTAATCTTCGCCACATCGAAGCGTTCAGGGCAGTGATGCTGAGCGGCACGGTAGTGGGCGCCGCAAATCTGATGAACGTCACGCAACCTGCGGTGAGCCGCACCATCGCACTGCTGGAACTGCAACTCGGGTTCAAGCTGTTCGAGCGTCGCGGCCGTCGTCTGTTTCCGACCGCCGAAGCCCAGACCCTGTATCGCGAAGTCGAAAAGCTCTACATCGGTGCGGAACGCATCGGCCAGGCGGCGCAGGACATTCGCTACCAGCGTGCGGGCGCGATACGCGTCGCGTCGCTGCCCGCGCTGTCGCTGTCGGTCGTGCCGCGGGTGCTGAACGCCTTGCTTGCCACCCGCCCGGCGGTGTCGGCGACCGTGCAGAGCCTGCCGTCCAGACAGATCGCGGAGCTCGTCTCGACCGGCCAGATCGACGTGGGCATCGTGGAACTCCCGGTTTCGCGCGCAGCTGTGGTGGTCGAACCGTTCGAACTGGGACGGTCCGTGGTGCTGATGCCGCGCGATCATCGCCTGGCGCAAAAGCGGGTGGTACGCTTCGCGGACCTGCACGAGGAGCGGATGGTCCTGCTTTCGCAGCACAGCTACGTCCGCTACCAGATCGACGACGCCTTGTCGAAAGCCAACGCCACGCCCAACGTGGTGGTCGAGACGCCCAGTTCGTTGATCGCCGCGGCGATGGTGTCGGCCGGGCTGGGCATTACGATCGTGTCGGAATGGACGGCGCCGACCTTTGTCGGAGCGGACGTCGTGGCACGGCCGATCGAGCATGCGGTGCCGACCCGCGTCGCCGCGATCTTCCCGGAAGGCACACCGGTCTCCTCGCTGGCCCGGGCCTTCGTGAAGGAGCTCCACGCGATGCTGAGCGGCTCGCCAGCGTAGACCTGCCGCCAGCCATGCGCACTGGCGCGGCGATGCGAACGGCCTTGATCCAGCGCGTCTGGCGCTGGCAGGTCATGCTGCGAGGCCGTCCAGGCCGTCGCAATCCGCGAGGCAGCGATGGCTCGTGCGAGACGGCCATGCCCCTGCACGTGGCAGCTCGCCGGGGGGCCGCAGGCAGCGTGGCGTCCGCTTCGCGGCTCGCATGTGCCTGTCGTGCCTGTCGTGCCTGTCGTGCCTATACGCGCGCGATATGCGCGATGTGCGCGACCGCTGGTCAGCCGCTCAAGGGTGACGCTCGCCGCTAGATGGCTTTGCCTTGAAGGCTGAAGCTAATAAAAAAAATATCTAACAAAACCGGGCCATCGGAGCGAATTTAGTTAATTTTTCCAAAATTCAGCTTTTAAACTAGAGCCCGCGACGGCGCCGCGTGCGGCACCGCGCCGCTGCGTTGAGCCGATCGCGTGGCGAAACCTGATTCCGAGCAAGGAGAAGCGGCGCATTGCAAGAAGACATCGACCTTTCGATCGACCACGTCGGTCTGGCCATCGAGCATCTTGAAAGCGGCCGCGCGGCGTTCGCCCGGCTCGGTTTCACGCTGTCGCCGCGCAGCGATCATTCCGGTTCGCCCGGTCCGGGCATGCCGGTCATCCCATGGGGTTCGGGCAATCACTGCGCGATGTTCGAAACCGGCTATTTCGAGCTGATCGGCCTGGTCGATGCGGCGAAGTTCAGCAACGTCAAGGCGCTGCTTGCTCAGTATCAAGGCCTGCATATCGTTGCGCTGCGTTGTGGCAATGCCGACCGCGCATTCGAAGCCCTGCAAAGCCGAGGCGTGCTCGCCGACCCGCCGCGCGCGCTCGAACGGGATGCACCGTTTGGCCCGGACAACGGTGAAACGCGGCGCGCCCGCTTTGCGAACGTGTATCTCGATACCAAGGCGAACGCCGAGGCACGCTTCATCGTGATCGAGCACCGCACGCCCGACGTGCTGTGGCAGCCGCATCTTCTGTCGCACGAGAACGGCGCGCGCGCGCTGTCGGCGGTGTATTTCGTGGCCGACGACGCCGCTTCGTTGCAAGCACGCCTGCTCCGCGTCGCCGGCGCGACGGCGAGTGCCGACGGGCGCGAACTCGTCTTGCCGGGCGGCGGCGCGTTTCGCCCCTGTGCGCCCGACGCGTTCGCGCGGCTGATCCCGTTCGAATGCGATGCCGTCCCGCAACGCGTCGCGGCGGCGCAGATCAAGGTCGACTCGCTGGACCGGCTGCGGGCGCTGCTGGACGCGCGCGGCGTCGACGCGCGCCTCGCGCCGGACCCGATTACGTCGGCGCCGAGCGTATGGGTCGGACCGGCCGACGCGTGTGGCACATTCCTACAATTCGTGGCGTAAGCCGTTTCAAAGGGAACCATGAAAGCAGCAGTCATCTACGAGCACGGCGGTGCCGGCAGCATCCAGTTTGAATCGAACTTCCCGGACCCGAAACCGGCCGCCGACGAAGTCGTCGTGAAGGTCGGCGCGGCCTCGCTGAACTACCACGATGTGTTCACCCGCAACGGCATGCCCGGCATCACCGTGCCGTTGCCCGTGATCATGGGCCTCGACTTCGCCGGCGAGATCGTCGAAGTCGGCAGCGCGGTCACGGAATGGCAGGTGGGCGACCGCGTGTTGATCGATCCGTCCGACCGCAAGACCTTCGGCGGCGTGATCGGCGAAGCGCGCCATGGCGGCCTGGCCGAGTATTGCGCGGTTCCGGATCATCATCTGGTGCGCATGCCGGACGACGTGACGTACGAGGAAGCGGCGAGCCTGCCCGTCGCATACGGCACCGCTTATCGCATGATGGTGACGATCGGCAAGATCCAGGCCGGCGAGCGCGTGTTGATTCTTGGCGCTTCCGGCGGCGTCGGTACGTGCTGCGTCCAGTTGGCGAAACTGGCCGGCGCGGAGGTGATCGCGGCCGCCTCGTCGCAGGACAAGCTCGACAAGCTGGCGGCGCTGGGCGCCGATCACCTGGTCGACTACAAGCAGCACGATTTCATGAAGTGGGTTTTCGAGAAATTCGGCAAGCCGCACCGGCGTCTGTATGAAAAAGGCGTCGACGTGGCGGTGAACTTCACCGGTGGCGACACGTGGGTGAAGTCGCTGCGCACGCTGCATCGCGGCGGCCGCGTGCTGACCTGCGGCGCGACGGCCGGCTACGATCCGAAGGAGGACCTGCGTTTCGTCTGGAGCTACGAACTGCAGATCCTCGGTTCCAACGGTTGGGCGCGCGACGACCTGCACACGCTGCTGGACCTGGTCCGGCAGAAGAAGCTCAAGCCGACGATCGACAAGACCTTCCAACTGACCGAAGTCAACCAGGCCTTTGCACAGCTCGAGGACCGGCTGGTGTTCGGCAAGGTGATCGTCAAGCCATGAGCGAACCAGCCAAGCACCTCTCGCGCGAGGACCTGCAAGCGATCTTTGCGCGCTCGCCATTCATCGCGTTCCAGAATCTTGAAATTCTCGCGCTCGATCACGCGGCAACGCAGCTATCGGTGCGCATGCCGCTGCGGCCCGAGTTCGAGCGCCGCGCCGGCACCGGCCAGTTCCATGGCGGCGCAATCGCCGCGCTGATCGACACCTGCGGCGATTTCGCCGTCGGCATGGTGGTCGGCGGCGGCGTGCCGACAATGAACCTGCGTGTCGATTACCTGCGCCCCGGCGCCGGCACGCATCTGGATGCAACCGCGACGGCACGCAAGATCGGCCGCGGCTCCGCCGTGGTCGACATCGATGTGACCGATGCGGCCGGCAAACTCGTCGCAATCGGTCGCGGCACCTTCGTACCGGTCACCGGCTAACTTTTTCACCGAGGAAGTTTCATGTCTCTTCTGTCCCGTGCGCTGATCGCAGCCGCAGGCTTTGCCTTCTTCACCACCGGCGCGCATGCCGCGCCGACCAAGCTGGTGTACGCGAACGTCACCGACATGAGCACGCTGTCGCAGGCGCCGGTCGTCGCCGCGAAGACGCTCGGCTACTACAAGCAGGAGAACCTCGACGTCGAATTCATGGGTTTCAAGGGCACGGCGACGATGTTGCCGCAGCTGCTCGCGGATCGCATCCAGATCGGCTATCCGAATGCCGACACGATCCTCCAGTCGCTCGAGCCCGGTCGCGAACGCCTGCCGGTGAAGTTTTTCTATAACTCGGTGCGTTCGTCGTCGTGGGAATTCGTGGTGCTCGACAACTCGCCGGCCAAGACGATGAAGGACCTGAACGGCAAGCGGTTGGGCGTCGGCGCGCTGACCTTCGGCAACGTGCCGCTGACGAAGGCCGAATTCAAGAAACTCGGCATCGACATGCAACTGGTGCCGGTCGGCACCGGCAGCGCCGCTTTCGTCGCGCTGAAGACCGGACAGGTCGATGCGCTGAACCTGTTCGACACGCAGGACGCCACTTTCGAGACGCAGGGCGAGAAGATCCGTCGTCTTGAGCAGCTCGACGAATACAAGCAGCTGTTCAGCAACGGTTTCATCACCACCGATGCGATGCTGCGCAAGAATCCCGAAGCGATCGCCGGTTTCGGACGCGCGGTGGCGAAGGCCACGGTATTCTGCGACGCGAATCCGCAGGCGTGCGTGAAGATGTTCTGGAAGGCATACCCGCAGACCAAGCCGTCCGGCGACGAAGCGAAGGCATTGGCGGATAGCGTGACGGTGCTGAAGTCGCGTCTGGTGCGGTTGAACGACTTCCCGGCCGGCCAGCCGAAACGCTGGGGCGAATACGATCCACAGGTGTGGAAGAACTTCGTGAAGGCGCTGCATGACGGCGGCCAGTTGAAGACCACCGACATCAAGCCGGAGGACATCTACACCAACGCACTAGTGCCGAAGTTTTCCGACTTCGACGCGGCGAAGGTCGTCGCGCAAGCGAAAGCCTACAAGTAAGCGATCGTGCTCGGACAACAAGCGATGTCGACGTCCAACAAGCTGGCGTTCCGGGCCAAGGGACTGGTCGTCACGTACGACTCGTCCCGTGGGCCCGTGAAGGCGATCGACGGCCTCGACGCCACGGTGGCCGATGGCGAATTCGTCTCCATCCTCGGGCCGTCGGGTTGCGGGAAATCGACGCTACTGAAGATCGTGTCGGGCCTGTTGAAGCCGTCGGCCGGCACCGTCGAACTGGGCGGCGCCAGCATCACCGGCCCGCGCCGCGATATCGGCATCGTCTTCCAGCAGCCGACCCTGCTGCCGTGGCAGACGGTCTTGCAGAACATTCTGTTGCCGATCCGCACGCTGGGGCTGAACCGCACCGAAGGACGCGCGCGGGCCGATGCGCTGTTGCGTCTGGTCGGTCTCGAAAAGTTCGCGAACAACTATCCGCACGAGCTGTCCGGCGGCATGCAGCAGCGCATCGGCATCGCGCGCGGCATGATCCATGATCCCGGCCTGTTGCTGATGGACGAGCCGTTCGCGGCGCTCGACGCGATGACGCGCGAGCACATGATGGCAGAGCTGCAGCGCATCTGGATGGCGGCCGGGAAATCGGTGATCTTCATCACCCACTCGATCCCCGAGGCAGTGTTCCTGTCCGACCGCGTTCTGGTGCTGTCGCAACGCCCGGCGCATCTGGTCAAGGACATGACCATCGCGCTGCCGCGCCCTCGCACCGAGGAGACGATGGGCACCCGCGAGTTCGGCGAATACTGCACGGCGCTGCGCGCGCTGTTCAACGAAATCACCCGGTAAGTGAGCCGGAGGCTGCGATGAACGAACGCATCAAGTCGGTGGTGTATCCGCTGATCCTGTTTGCCCTGATCCTTGCGCTGTGGAGCTTCGCGACCAGCCGCTTCGGGATACCGACGTATATCCTGCCGCCGCTCTCCGGTGTGGTCGCCGCGCTCCGGCACGGCTTCGTCGAAGGCGCGTACTGGGGCGATTTCCTCTACACGTTGACGTCGGTGGTATCCGGCTACGCGGCCGGCTGCACGTGCGCATTCGTGCTCGGCTGCCTGTTCGCGGAATTTCGCCCGGTCGAACGCGTGCTGCATCCGTTCGTGCTCGCCTTGCAGTCGATGCCGAAGGTTGCACTGGCGCCGCTCATCCTCGTCTGGTTCGGCTTCGATCTGGCATCGAAGGTCGTGATGGTGGCGCTCGTGTGCTTCTTCCCGATGTTCATCAATACGGTGGTCGGGCTGAAGGCAACGCCGCCCGCGTTGATCGACCTGATGCGCGCGTTCTCGGCGAGCCGTTGGCAGATCCTGCTGCGCATCAAGATTCCGTCCGCGGCGGGCCACATCTTCGCGGGCCTGCAGATCTCGATCGTGCTCGGCCTGATTGGCGCGATCGTCGCGGAATTCGTGTCGTCGACCAAGGGGCTGGGCTTCCTGATCAATTCGGCAACCGCACAGATGGATACCAGCACGATGTTTGCGGCACTGGCCAGCCTGGCGGTGCTCGGCATCGCCGGCAGCCAGCTGGTGCGTTGGCTGCATCGGCGGATCGTGTTCTGGGACCGGGCGGCCAGCCAGACCACCCTGTCCGAATAAGCGTCAGTCGGAGCTGGCAATGCCCGAGAGCGCGCGATCGATGATGTCCTTGGACTGCGTCACCACGCCGGCTCGCCAGGCGGGCTCGCTTGGGTTGAAGGCCTCGCGCACGTCGCGCTGCAGCGACTCGCGCAGCGCGGGCGCGATGTCCCGGTGGCAGAACAAATACCGCGCGGCCATGCTGGCGCGCTGCATCACCGGCCGCGGACGTGTACCGAATTCGACCACCACGGCGGTGGTCTCGGCACCCTGCAACATGTCGACGAAGGCATCGACCAGCAGCCCCTGGTATTTGGCCACGGCCTTGTGCGTGACGCCTTCGCGATTCACCGCTCGCTCGCCCCACCAGCTGCGCGCGCGATCGTAGGCGTCGCTCTCGGGCTCATGGAAGCAGAGAAAGACATGACCATCTTCGGGACCGATGCCGGTATGCAGATCGACGAACGCCGCATCGCTTGCGGCAAGCAGGTGATCGGAGACGGCTTGCCGGAATGCGTTGTTGGACCACTCGGCGGCAGTGCCGCCGTAAAAGATGCCGTCGGCGTGAGAGTACTGCCCGCCGTTGAAGCCGTTCGAATAGCATTGCTCGCCGATCAGCTCGCGCAACTCGGACAGTTTCTCGAACGTCTCGGTCAGCGCGGCCTCGGACCATGCGGGAGAAGCGATCAGCTTGTGGACGATCGGATAGACGCAGTTCAGCGGCAGCGGCTGCGTGAAGTCCACGAAGTTGCGGTTCAGGTCGACGTTGTGTTCGGTGAAGCGCAGGTAATTCGCGAAACCCCATGGATTATGCGCATGGAAGAAGGCGACCGCGGTATCCGGCGGCAGGGTGTCGATACTGGCCGAGGCGAGCCAGTGGATCTGCGCGGCGGAGCCCGCAAAACCTTCGATGCCGTGCGTGCCCGAGCCGACCGTCAGCACCCGCTTCGCGTCGCGCGCGCCGAGCCAGGCGACGTCGAGCGACAGCGCTTCACCGTTCGGCCCTCTCTCCGACGGATGCGTGTAAGTCGCGATTTCCGCGCCGGCCGCCGCGGCGGCCGCGATGAATTTGTCTCGCGCTTGCGCGTAGGTAACGGAGAAATACGCTTCGGCACTCATTTCGATTCCCTTGGATGGCTGGCGGTTGCATCCGGATGCTAAGGGAAGCGTGATTGATCTAGCAACCCATATCGATATTCAGGCTCAGGGCAATGGAAAGGAATTTTGGTGATCTGATCGGCATGACCGAGCGCAATCGAGACGACGTGGCGTTGATCGATTGCTGCAAGCCGCCCGCAGTGCGCACGTTTTCCCGTGCGCAACTCGACTCGGCCTTCAACGCGTGCGCACGCGGCTTTGCGCGTCGCGGTCTGGTGCCCGGCGACGTCGTTGCACTGGTCGCGGCGAACAGCGTCGAATTCCTGATCGCCTACTTCGGTGCGCTGCGGGCAGGCATGGTCATCGTGCCGGTGAACCACAAGCTGAACGACGACACGATCCGCTTCATCCTGGCGGACTGCGGCGCCAAGCTGATCGTCGAGGACGGCACGCATCGCATCGACGCACGCGATGTCGACACCATCGTGATCCACTCTGCCGAATGGCAGGATCTGGTCGAACCGTCGGCAGCCGCGGGCTATCGCAGTTATCAACCCGGCGACGACGACGTCGCGGTCATCATGTACACCTCGGGCTCCACCGGCCGCCCGAAGGGCGTGATGCTGACGCACCGCGGACAGGTCTGGAGCGTGGCCGCGAGGTTGCCGGAACGTTCGCTGGCCAGCGAACGTTTCATCGTGGCCGCGCCGCTGTTCCACATGAACGGCCTGGCATCCGTGCAGTTCGCGCTTGCGGCGGGCGCCAGCGTCGTCCTGCAGGCCCAGTTCAAGGCGAGCGAATTCGTGCGCGCGATCGGCCGGCATGACGTGACCTGGATCACGTCGGTGCCGACCATGATGGCCCTGGCGGTGCGCGAGACCGACGCGCTGCGCGACATCGACACCAGCAAGGTGCACTACATTCGTCTCGGCTCGGCCGCCACGACCCGCCAGATGCGCGACTCGGTGCGCGCGGCGTTCCCGAACGCGACGCTGGCGGGCGGTTACGGCACGACCGAGTCGGGCCCGATCACCTTCGGCCCGACGCAGGGCCGCGCGGTCCCGGACGGCGCGCTGGGCTGGCCGCTGCCGAACGTCGATGTCAGGCTGGTCGGCGCGGACGGCGCTGACGATCCGCGCGCCGGCGAACTGTGGGTCCGCACGCCGGCCAACATGAAAGGCTATCTCAACCTGCCCGAGAAGACCGCCAGCGTGCTGCTGCCCGAGGGTTGGTATCGCACCGGCGACATGTTCGAGGTCGGCAAGGACGGCGCCTATCGTTTCGTCGGGCGCGTCGACGACATGTTCAATTGCGGCGGCGAAAACATCTATCCGGGCGAGGTGGAGCAGGTGCTCGAACAGATGCCGGCCATCCTGCAGGCATGCGTGGTCGCGATTCCCGACGAACTGAAGGGCCAGAAACCGGTTGCCTTCGTCGTCTTGCGCGAACGGCTGTCCGCCAGCGAGGATGAGATCAAGGCGTTCGTCCTGGCGCGCGCACCGGCTTACCAGCATCCGCGCGCCGTACACTTCCTGCAAAGCATGCCGCTGGCCTCGACCAACAAGGTCGACCGCAAGCAACTGACGGCGCTTGCCGAAGCGCGCGCCAACGCGAAACGGAACGCGAACGCGAACGCGAAATGATGCGGGTCTGGCGGCGTGCGTCCGGGCCGCCGCGTCGGTCCGGAGCTCGAAAGCCGCAAATGTGAGAAATGCGCTGGAGGAGACGCAAATGGATCTGATCGATTACAAGCTGCTAGACCAGTTGCAGAGGGACGTCACCACACCGATCACCAAGCTCGCGGAAATGGTCAACCTCTCCGCGACGCCGTGTTGGCGCCGCATCCAGCGCTTCGATACCGAAGGCATCATCACCGGCCGCGTCGCGCTGCTCGATGCCAAGCAGCTCGGGGTGGCGGTGACGGTGTTCGTCAGCATCAAGACCCGGTGCCACAGCCAGGAATGGTTCGAACGGTTCAAGGAAACGATCGCAACGATTCCCGAGGTGATGGAGTTCTATCGCATGAGCGGCAATGTCGACTATCTGTTGCGCGTCGTGGTCAAGGATATCGACGCCTACGATGCGGTGTACAAGAAGCTGATCGCGAACACCGACCTGTCCGACGTCAGCTCCAGTTTCGCGATGGAACAGATCAAGTTCACGACGGCCCTGCCGCTGCCGGTCGCGCCGGAGCGCTGACCGGCTCGCGCTGGCGCGCGGCTGCCCTGCGCGATCGGACGCCGGCGCACGCGCAGGTTCGGTTGACGGCCGCAGCCTCACACCACCCTCAGGCCGGTTCAAAAACGCGATTCACGTGCGTGGCAAGATGGGCGCCGTCGACACCGTAGACATGCAACGACACAGCGTTGCCGTCTGCCTCGTTGCCGAGCCGATGGATGTCCGCGTGTCCGGCGTCCACCACGACGGTATCGCCGGCCCGGCGCAGCCGCTGTGCACGGCACCGCGGCGCGCCATCCTGCCAGCGATACAACCGCTCGGTGAGCTCGCCCCTGAGCACGACATACCCGCACCACGTCCAATGGGCGTGCACCGGGCTGTGCTGGCCCTGCCGCCAGGTGAGCAACACGATCGAGAACAGACCGGCGGGATCGAGGTACAGCGGTTCGCGGGCGTACCCGCCGGCGCATCCGGCAAGCTGCGTACGTGTCAACGCCGGCGCCAGACGCTGCATGGTCGGCAGCACCGTCTGCAGGCGGGCGAGCAACTGACGCTTGCCGTCACTCATTGCCTCGTTGAGCGCGTTGGCCAGTTCCGTGACGATGCGGTTGTCCGTCGTGTCTGCTTCCCATCCATGCATGGCGATTTCCGCAACGTCGCGAGTTGTTCCAATCGAGCCAGTCTAAACAAGACGCGCTGGCATATGTTTCCAAAATCGCGGCCGAAAAAAAGCCGATTTGGCAAACCATCCCTGTCAGCGGCGAATGCGTAGATGGCTTTTCCAATGCACTGGCCGATCGCCTCAGATGGGCTGGGCGGCGGCCACGATGGAAGCAGATACAGGGTTGCCGCGTGGCACGGGTGAGAGGTGCAAGGCTGCCCCGCGTTACTGGCGGAGCACTGACGGCAGATGAGCGGATCAGCGACCGGATGTGGTGACGGCGCGCTCGGATCGCAAGCATGACTGAGCAGTCCAGGCAAGACGGCGAGCGTCGGCAAAGGGGCATCGGCAGTCGGATGCCTGGCACGCGTCGCTCGCCCGCAACACGTCTCGCAAGCGCGGATGCCGTGGCGCGTTTTCTCCTGCTAGGCTGGCGACGCCCAGCACGGTAAATCGGCCTCGCGGGCGGCGCTTTCGACGCGCACGGATGCTTCCAAGCTGGGCGGAACCGGACATGAAGAATACCAAGACCATGCTGCATCGCTGGCGCGCGGCGTCCAGCGCGTGGACCGACACGTCGGCCTTACCGGCGGCCTTACCGGCGGCCTTAATGTCGTCTGCCCCGTCGTCTGCCCCGTCGTCTGCCCCGTCGTCTGCCCCGTCGTCTGTAACGTCGTCTGTAACGTCGTCTGTAACGTCGTCTGTAACGTCGCCCCTGTCGTCGATGCTATCGCGCACGCCTGGCCGGCTTGCAGCGCGCGCGCCGCGGACGCGCGAGCGCTGGCGGACACGGGCCTTCGCCCTGTGCGTCGCGCTGAGCGCCTGCTTCGCGCCGACGCTTTCGGCGACCGCGCAGGCCGCAACGCAGACCATCGTGCTGTTGCGCCATGCCGAAAAACCGCTCGCCGCGGACGGCCAGGCGGCGCTGCCCGGTCTCGGCCAGCTGACCTGTACCGGCTTGCAACGTGCGCGGCAATTGCCAGGCGTGCTGATCGGCCGCTTCGGCCGTCCCGATTACGTGTTTTCGCTCGATCCGGCCGGCCAGGTCGGCGATTACCGGAATGCCGCCGACCAGGAGCAATACTATTACTACGTGCGCCCGTTGATGACGATCCAGCCGACCGCGATCAAGGCGGGGCGTGCGGTGAACGTCGGCATCAGCTTTGCCGACGCCGGCAATCCGGACTTCGAACTGGCGGCGAAGCTGTCGACCTTGTCGAACGACAGCACGACGTTCGTCGCCTGGGAACACAACAACATCCAGGGACAACTCGTGCAGGACATCTTCGAGGTGTTCGGCTTCCTGCCCCAGGCCGCCGCCGGTCAGTACGACATCCCGAAAGTGTGGACCTTCGCGAACCGTCCGTCCTGGCCCAACGCGGATTTCACGCGGATGTACGTGATCCGCATCAACACGGACGCGAGCGGCAACAAAACGCTGTCGTTCACGAAGCAGGACCAGGGGATCACGCCGACGAACGTCTGCCCGTAAGACCAGACGCGCACGCCTCCACTGCAAACGACGCCCGCGACACGCTGCGCAGGCCCGCTTCAAGGTCCCGACACTTCACGCTCATGCCAACGCTCAACCGTAACCTGGCTGCCACCGCGCTGCTGGCGCTGTCCACGCTGCTGGTCGCCGCCTGCGGCGGTAGTTCGACGTCGATCGACAATCCGACTCCCACTCCCTCTCCGACGCCAACACCCACACCCACGCCGACGCCGACGCCGACGCCCACGCCCACGCCAACGCCAACGCCGACCGGGCAAGTCGAAACGATCGTGTTCGTCCGCGATGCGGAGTCAGCGGCGCAGGGCCTGGGTCAGTTGAGCTGCACCGGCCTGAACCGCGCCTATGCGCTGCCGGCCGCGATCCGCAGCAAGTACGGTGCGATTGCTGCCGTCCTCGCGCCCGATCCGCATCTGACGCAGATCACCGAAGCCGGCGGCACCTACGACTATCTGCGGCCATTGACGACGGTCGAGCCGGCGGCGATCAGCGCCGGCCTGCCGGTCAACCCGCCGTTCACGACCACGCACTCGTCGGCACCCTATTACGGCTACACGGACAACGCCCGCCTCGTTGCGCAAGTGAGTCAGTCCGACTACGTCGCGTCGACGGTGCTGGTTGGCTGGGATGCGGGGCAGATCGCCACCGCGACACGCGCGCTGCTGACCGCCAACGGCGGCGATGCCAGCCAGGTGCCGGACTGGACAAGCGGAGACTACGACAGCGTCTACGTGGTGCGGGTGACGACACCGTCGGAGGGCACGCCGACGTCGACCTTCAGCCACGATACGCTCGGCTTGACGGGACTATCGGCCGAATGCGATTGAAGCGCGGTGGCACGGCGAGGCGGCCGATTACCGTCCCCGCTGCAATCCGAAGTCAGCCCACGCCGCGTTCCTGAAGCGGCGACGGAAGCCGGTGCCCGCTGACGGCATCAACCGAAGCTGTAGGCCGACAGTTGCAGCGCACCGACGCGCTCGCTGAACAAGGTCCGGCCGGCATCGTCACCGGCGGCCCCGGCGGCCACCATCAGCGGCAGAAGATGTTCCTCGCGCGGATGTGCGAAGCGCGCGGCGGGCGCGGCTGCCCACTCTCGCAAACGTGCGTTGCGCTGCGCGGCGGTGGGCGCGCCGACGGTCTCGCCCAGCCAGTCGTCGAACACTTTCGACGCATCGCGGCCGGCCTCGCCGAATGCGCGCAGATTGTGATAACTCATCCCGCTGCCCACGATCAGCACATTGTCGTCGCGCAGCGGCGCGAGCGCGGCGCCGATCGCCAAGTGTTCCGCCGGGTCCAGCCCTTCACGCAGCGACATCTGCACGACTGGCACGTCGGCATCCGGGAAGATCAGCTTGAACGGGATGAAGACGCCGTGGTCCAGGCCACGTTCGCCGTCGGTAGCGCACGGGAAGCCCGCCTCGCCAAGCAGCGTGGCGACCTGCGCGGCCAGCGTCGGCGAGCCGGGCGCCGGATAAGTCAGGCGGTACGTGTGTTCCGGAAAGCCGTAGTAGTCGAAATACAGCGGCGGCGCGGCAGCCGTATTGACCGTCACGCGCGGCGTCTCCCAGTGACCGGATACCACCAGCACCGCGCGCGGACGGGCCGGCAGGCCGCCTGCGATCTGCTCCAGGAAGGCTTGCAGCCGATGCCAGGTATCGGCCGGACCACGCGTCCACTCCATGAAAAAGCAGGGTCCGCCGCCGTGAGGAATGAACCAGGTCGGCTGGCGCACTGGCTGGGCTGGCAGATCGGGACGTTCCATCGGCTTTCTCGCATCGAAGACGGGCGCCGCCACTGTAGCGCGTTGCGCGGCGCCGTGCAGGGACCGCTCCCGATATACGCGAGGGGCAGAAGCTCATGACCAATGACTAGTGGGACAAAGCGGCGGAATCGGGCACCATACTGATTTGCCCAATTCCGAGATAACGATGAGCCGTCTTCCGCTAGTCGACGCGAACAGCGCCCCGGCGGCCAGCAAGCCGCTGGTCGAGCAGGTGCAACGCAACAACGGCTTCCTGCCGAATCTGGTCGCCACGCTGGCCAACGCCCCTGCCGCGCTGGAAGCCTATCTGACCGTCGGCGAGATCAACAGCCGCAGCGGCCTGACCCTGGCCGAACGCGAGGCGGTGCAGATCACCGCCGCCGGCATCCACGGCTGCGGCTTCTGCGTCGCCGGCCATTCCAAGATCGCCACCCTGAAGGCGCAACTCGACGCCCCGGTCGTCACCGCACTGCGTGACGGCACCGCCGTGCCCGACGCGCGGCTGGAAGCGGTCGCGGTGTTTACGCGTGCGGTGATCGCTCACCGCGGCGCGGTGCCCGACGATGCGCTCGCTGCGTTCCGCGCCGCTGGCTTCAGCGACGCAAACGCGCTGGAGGTGGTGCTTGGCGTGAGCCTGGCGACACTCTGCAATTTCGCGAACAACCTCGCCGGCAACGATCTGAACCCCGAACTGGCCTCGTTCGCGTGGCACGGACTGGCGGCGGCCCAGGCATGAGCGCAACGCTCGAGTCCTGGCTCGACACGCATGCGCAGGCGCTGGATGCCGGCACGGGTCCCAGCGACGAAGTGTTGTCGCGCCTTGCCGCCGCCCGTCTGCCGGGCATCGGCGTGCCGCGCGAACTCGGCGGCGAAGGCGGCACGGTACGCGATGCGATCGAGGCGATCGCCGCGGTCGCGGCGCGCTCGCTGACCGTCGCGTTCATGCTGTGGGGTCACCGTGCCTTCATCAGCTACGTCCAGGCCAGCCCCAACGCGGCGCTGCGCGAGACGGTGCTGCGGCGTTTGATCGCGGGCGAGCTGGCCGGCGCCACCGGCCTTTCGAACGCGATGAAGTTCCTGTCGGGTATCGAATCGCTGGCCGTGCTTGCCGCGCCGGGCGGCAATGCCGCCGCCGGCTGGCGCCTGGACGGCCAATTGCCGTGGGTCACCAATCTCCGTCCCGAAGGCTTCATCGTCGCGGCCGCCGTGCAGCATGACGAAGCCGACGGCGGCGTCTCGATATTCGCGCTGCCCAGCGACGCGCCCGGCGTGACACGCAGCCCGGATCTCGATCTGATCGCACTGCGCGGCAGCCATACGGCCGCGATCGCCATCGAGCGTGTCGAACTCGGACCCGAATGGCTGCTGCATGACACCGCGCGGGCGTACCTGCCGGCGATCCGGCCGGCGTTTCTCGGGCTGCAGTGCGGTCTGGCGATCGGGCTGGCCCGGCGCAGCCTGGAGCAGGCGTCGCGGGCCCGCAGCGCGGCCGAAGGCGTGCTGCGCGAGACGGTGGACGCGCTGCGCGGGCGCCTCGACAGCGTCGTCGCCGCCCTCTACGCGGGCATCGCGGACGGCAGTTTCGCGAGCAACGCGGTGCCGCTGTTCGAGCAGCGCATCGCGCTGGCCGGCATCGCGCAGGAGGCGGTCGAAGCCGAGCTGCAGGCCAGCGGCGGCCGCGGTTACTTGCGCGAGAGCGGCGCCGATTTCGCGCGCCGCTGGCGGGAAGCGGCGTTCCTGCCGATCGTCACGCCCAGCCTGCTGCAACTTCGCACCGAACTCGCGCGCCACGCGGCGCGCACGGAGCGCGCATGACCAGCGCGCTTTCGGCAAGCGACATCGGACTCAGCTACGACACGCCCGGCGGTCCGCTGGAGGTGCTGGCCCGTGTCACGCTCGAGGTGGCGGCCGGCGAGCTGGTCTCGATTCTCGGCCCGAGCGGATCGGGCAAATCCAGCCTGCTGCGCGTCTTGGCCGGATTGCAGCCGGCCACGCGCGGCACGGTCACGCTGGGCGACGCGACGCTGACCGGTCCGGACTGGCGCGTGGCGCTGGCGTTCCAGGACCCGTGCCTGCTGCCGTGGCTCAGCGTCGAAAAGAATGTCGGCTTCGGACTGGACTTCGCGCGTCAGCCGCGGACCAGCGCGGCCGAACGACGGGCGCGCGTCGATACGGCGCTGCACGCGGTCGGTCTCGACCATGCCCGCCACCGTCATCCGGACCAACTCTCGGGCGGCATGGCGCAGCGCGCCGCGCTCGCGCGCTGCGTGGCGCGCCGCCCGCAGGTGTTGCTGCTCGACGAACCGTTCGGCGCACTCGACGAAATCACGCGCGAAGCGATGCAGGCGTTGCTGCTCGACCTGGTCGCCGAGACACGCGCCGCGACGGTGCTGGTCACGCATGACATCGACGAGGCGCTGATCGTCTCCGACCGGATCGTGCTGCTCGGCCGGCAGGGACGACTTGCCGGCAGCTGGACCTTGCAGGACCAACGCCCACGCGACCCGGCCAGCGCCAGCTTCGCATCGCTGCGGGCCGACATCGTCACGGTAATGCGTGAAACGATGCATGCTTCGCCCTCTCCGCTTCCTTTGGCTTCCTGAACCCCCATGTGCAATGTTCCGATGAGCCGACGCGAGTGGCTCAAGCTCGCCTCTCTGTTCACCGCGACCGGCGCCGCGCCGCTGCTTGCGGCCGGCGAGGCGCGCGCCGCCGCTGAAACCGATCCGACCGTTCGCATCGGCTATCTGCCGATCACCGACGCCGCGCCGCTGCTGGTCGCGCACAACAACGGCTATTTCGATACCGACGGCCTGAAGTCGGTCAAGCCGGTGATGCTGCGCAGCTGGGCGCAATTGATCGAGGCCTTCCTGTCCGGCCAGGTCAACGTGGTGCACCTGCTCTCGCCGATGACGGTGTGGGCGCGCTTCGGCTCGCGGGCGCCGGCCAAGGTGGTGGCGTGGAACCACGTGAACGGCTCTGCGCTGACGGTGACGCCGGACATCAACGCGATCGGCGATCTGGCGGGCAAGACCGTCGCAATCCCGTTCTGGTACTCGATCCACAACGTCGTGCTGCAGGACATGCTGCGCGCGCACAAGCTCGTGCCGGTCAGCCGCCCCGAAGGCGCGCTGGCCGCGAACGAAGTGCGCCTGGTCGTGATGGCGCCGGCCGACATGCCGCCGGCGCTCGCGTCGAAGCGCATCGCCGGCTTCATCGTGGCCGAGCCGTTCAACGCGGCCGCCGAAATCCTGAAGGTCGGCAAGATCCTGCGCTTCACCGGCGATGTCTGGCGCGACCACGCCTGCTGCACGGTGTTCATGCAGGAACGCGACCTGAACGGCCGGCCGGAATGGTCGCAGAAGGTCGTCGACGGCATCGTCAAGGCGCAGCGCTGGACCCGTGATCACCGGGCCGAGGCAGCGCAGTTGCTGTCGAAAGACGGCAAGAACCATTACACGCCGCACCCCGAAGCCACGCTGGGCCGGGTGCTGGTGCCGTCGGCCGAGCTGGAGGGCAGCTATCTTGGCTCGCGCGCGATCACGCATCCGAACTGGCACGAAAAGCGGATCGATTTTCAACCGTATCCGTTCCCCAGCTATACCGAAACCCTGGTCGGCCGCCTGAAGCAGACGCTGGTCGAAGGCAATACCCAGTTCCTGCAAAACCTGGATCCGGCCAAGGCCGCGCGCGAGCTGGTCGACGACCGCTTCGTCAAGCGCAGCATCGCAGCCAACGGCGGCATGGCGGCGTTCGGCCTGACCGAAGCCTTCACGCGCAAGGAAGAAATCGTTGTCTGACGCCGCTCCCCGCATCGCACCGCGCGTGGGTGCGCGGCCCCGTGCCGTGCCTCATCGCTTGCTGGGGCTGCTTGGCCTGTTGCTGGTGGTCGCGATTTGGTGGCTGGCGGTCGATCTTGCCACCGAACCCGATACGCTGGCCCGCCAGTTCGCGCCGCCCGCGGCGTTCGACGCGCTGCTCGGCCTGCTCCGCGACGGCAGTCTGTTGAACCATGCGTTGGTCAGCCTCCGGCGCGTCGGCCTCGGGCTGCTGATCGCGCTGGTGATTGGCGTGCCGGGCGGCCTGCTTCTCGGCAGCCTGCCCAGACTTGCCGCGACGCTGACGCCGACCCTGCAACTGCTGCGCATGGTGTCGCCGTTGTCATGGATGCCGATCGCGGTGATGGCGCTCGGCATCGGCGACCGCTCCATCGTGTTTCTGCTCGCCTTCGCCGCGGTATGGCCGGTGATGATGAGCACCTCTGCCGGTGTCGCGCAGCTCGATCAGCGCTGGCTGCAACTCGGGCGCAGTCTGGCTGCGACGCGCAGCGAGATGCTGCTGCGCATTGTGCTGCCCGGCGTGGTCAGCCCGGTGCTGACCGGTGTGCGGCTCGCGATCGGTATCCTGTGGATCGTGCTGGTCCCGGCCGAGATGCTCGGCGTCAGCTCGGGCCTTGGCTATTTCATTCTCGACACCCGTGATCGGCTCGCGTATTCCGAACTGATGGCCGGCGTGCTGGCGATCGGCGCGCTCGGCTATGCGCTGGACCTGCTGGCCCGCGGCGCCTACGCGCTGTGGACCGGACGACGCTGAAGCGCCGCCGCGGCCGGCCGCCTCAGGGCTGGCGCGTGGTGCAGGCGTCGAGCGCACGATAGCGCGCTACCGCGTCAACGGATGCATCGACCGCCGCGTCGGGCGACATACCGGCGGCGTCCGCCAAGGCGGCCTGCACGCATTGTGTGAGCCGACGCGGTTGCGCGTCGGTGAACAGCGAAACGCCTGCAAGGCACAGCACGCCGAGCAGAAACAAGACGGCCGCGTGCCAGCGGCGCGGGCGGCGGAATTTGCGGGACGCACTGTTCGACGGCACGGTCGCCGTACCGTGTGCCACCGCTTGTCGAGGCGTCAAAGCGACCAGCAATGGCGATCCGGCGTGCGTTGCCGAGGCCGCGGCCGTGGTCCTGCGGCCCGCTTCGGACGACGATGCCGCCGTGCGAGTAGGCCGCCAAGCCGCCGAGTCGTGTGCAACCGGGTCAGACGCGGCACGCGGCGGCCCTTCAGTACGGGATGAATCGTTGCTTGCCATCAAATTTTCTCCTCAAAAATTAGCTCGACAACCATTTCGATTAGCCAGACAACTTATCGGTCTTACGTGATAGCCAGGACGACGTGTCGGGCCTAGGCCAGCGTGCCGCGCACCGCGCGCATGGCGCCGACCGTGCTCTCGAATTCAGCGCTGCCGATCTGACCGCGCAGGCGCGTGTCGACGGTGCGGCTGGCTTTTTCCAGCGGATCGCGCAGCGCGTCGGCCGCTTGGGTCGGGAACAGTTGCGATTCCCGGCGATCGCCTTCGGCAGTTCGACGCTCGACCCAGCCCTTCGCCACCAGATGATCGATCAGCCGCGTCGCGGTCGGCCGCGCAATGCCAAGCACCTCGGCAAGCTCGCGATGCAGCAAGCCCGGCTGGCGAAGGATGACGCGCAACGCGAAGCCCTGCGGCGGCGTCAGCTCGAAAGGCGCGTAAGCCGCCCCCCATTCGCGTTCGACGAGGCGGGCGAGCGCCGACGTGTTGAAGTAAAGGCAGTGATCGAACATGGATGCCCCACAAACGGTTAGCGAGGCAATTATATCGGAAAAGAACCGGCGTGCTCGAACGTGAGAAGCGATGCGGCCGGGTACGCGACCCGCCGCGGCACACTGGCAGGCCGCCCCATGCGCGTCGCCGCCGAGCGATGGCGCCGACCTTCGACCTCGGACACGCGCGCCCGGGCTGTGGCGTGCTTCGGCGCACCGTCGCGTCAGTACGGTGTCCGGCTGTGGCGGCGGTCGATGATCTCGGCTGCACGGACGTCGGCCACGTCGCGCACACCGGCCAGAGCCATGCTGACATCGAGTTCACGGTGGATGATTTCGAGCGTGCGCGTCACGCCCGCCTCGCCCATCGCGCCCAGCCCGTAGAGAAACGCCCGTCCGATCATCGCGCCGCGCGCGCCGAGCGCCAGCGCCTTGAGCACGTCCTGCCCGCTGCGCACGCCGCCGTCGAACAGTACTTCGGTTTGCGTGCCCACCGCGTCGACGATGGCGGGCAGCGCGGCAATGCTCGACACCGCGCCGTCGAGCTGGCGGCCGCCATGATTGCTGACGATGATCGCGTCCGCGCCGGTGGCGGCGGCGAGCCGCGCGTCGTCGGCGTCGAGGATGCCCTTCAGGATCAGCTTGCCGCCCCAGCGCGACTTGATCCATTCCACGTCGTGCCAGGAGAGCGTCGGATCGAACTGGCGCGCGGTCCATTGTCCGAGCGTGGTGATGCCGCTCGCGTGCTTCACATGACCTTCGAGATTGCCGAAGCTGCGACGCCCGGAGCGCAGCATCCGGTACACCCAAGCCGGTTTGCTCGCAAAGTCGAGTGCGTTGGCCAGCGTCAACCGCGGCGGCACGGTCATGCCGTTCTTCAGGTCCTTGTGGCGCTGTCCCAGAATCTGCAGGTCGAGGGTCAGCACCAGCGCCGAACAGCGCGCCGCCTTCGCACGATCGATCAACGACGCGATGAAGTCGCGGTCCCGCATCACATAAAGCTGGAACCAGAACGGCCGGGTGGTCGCGGCCGCCACTTCCTCGATCGAGCAGATGCTCATCGTCGAGAGCGTGTAGGGAATGCCGAAGCGTTCGGCGGCGCGCGCGCCGAGGATTTCGCCATCGGCCCACTGCAACCCCGTCAAGCCGGTCGGCGCGATGGCGACCGGCATGCTGGCGACCTCGCCGACCAGCGTGGTGGCGGTCGAGCGGTTGTCGACGTTGACCGCCACGCGTTGCCGCAGCTTCAGCGCGGCCAGGTCCTGCTCATTGGCGCGATAGGTCGACTCGGTGTACGAGCCGCTGTCGGCGTAGTCGTAGAACGCGCGCGGCACACGCCGCTGCGCAAGGCGTCGAAGATCCTCGACACAGGTGATGACTTCCATGGCAAAGCCGCGACCGCCCTTCGGCGGCCGCCAGCAACGATCGTAAGGACCCGAATGATGCGCCGGCTTCACTCGCCGAGCAAATGCATTGCGACTTCGCGGCGATGGGGCGCACGCCGATGCTCGAACAGGTAGACCCCCTGCCAGGTGCCGAGTAGCGGACGTCCCTCCGAAACCGGAATGCTCAACTGGCTCTGCGTAAGCGCGGCGCGCAGATGCGCCGGCATGTCGTCCGGCCCCTCGGCATCGTGCACGTAGCGGCCCGGCGCCTCGGGCGCGAGTTCGGCGAAATAGCGTTCCAGGTCGGTCTGCACGTCTGGATCCGCATTCTCCTGAATCAGCAGCGAGGCGGAAGTGTGCCGGCAGAACAAGGTCAGCAGACCTGTCTGCATGCCTTGTCGCGTCACCCAGCGCCGCACTTCGCCGGTGATCTCCACCAGCCCCGCGCCCTGCGTCCTGACCTCCAGCCGATCCACCGCCTGTCTCATCGCTCCCCCGCCACGTCTGACCACGCTTCGCGCCGCGGTCCCCTGCGACCGCGGCCATGCCATCGAGACAGACTAACGCAAAGCGCGTTACCGCTCAGGCGTGGCCGGCTCGCCGCTCAGCGGGCGACGCGGCGTCCGTTCTGCCAGACGCCGACGATCTTCGCACCGTCGTCGCACAGCACGCCGATGTCGTCGAGCGGATTGCCGTCGACCACGATCAGGTCAGCCAGCGCACCGACGGCCACGACACCCAGTTCGCCTTCGCGCTGCACGATCTTCGCCGCCACGCTGGTCGCCGACTGCACCGCCTGGAGCGGATCGAGCATCTCGGCGCGGATGCGGAACTCGTCGCTCTGGTAGCGATGCATCTCGCCAAGCAGATCGCTGCCGTAGCCCATTGCAACGCCGGCACGCGCGTAGGTGCGCAGCGACTCGCGGCCCTGGTCGCGCACGGTGGAGATCTTCGCGATGGATTCGGCCGGCAAGCCCAACGCCTCGCCGTCGCTGGCGAGCGCATCGTAGGTGATGAGCGTGGGCACCGCAAACGCGCCGCGCTCGGCCATCAGCTGCGCCGCCGCGTCGTCGACCAGATTGCCGTGCTCGATGGTTCGCACACCGGCCTTGATGACGCGGGAAATCGCGCGCGGCGTATAGGCATGCGCCATCACATAGGTGTTGGCCGCCTCGGCCTCTTCGACGATGGCGGCAATCTCGGCTTCCGAATACTGCGTATTGGCGATCGGGTCGGTCGGCGAGGCGACGCCGCCGGACGCCATGATCTTGATCTGGTTCGCGCCTTTCTGGATTTCCTCGCGCACGGCCAGCCGCACCGCGTCGACGCCATCGACGATGCGCGCAATGGCACCCGCGCGGAAGCAGCACGAACACGGTTCGAGCACGTCGCCACGCGGACGGAAGTCGCCATGCCCCCCGGTCTGCGACAAGGCCTTGCCCGACGCGAAGATGCGCGGGCCCGACACGATGCCCTGCTCCACCGCCTGCGCGAGCGCCCAGTCCGCGCCGCCCGCGTCGCGGACGCTGGTGAACCCGCGCGCGAGCATCGCGTCGAGGATCGGCACGGCGCGCAACGCCACCAGGATGTTCGGCATCTGCGCGTTGGTGCCAAGGTTCGCGCGCGACGCCAGCACGTGCACGTGGCAGTCGATCAAACCCGGCATCACGGTCTTGCCGCGCACGTCGACCAACTCGGCGCCGGCCGGCACCTGCGCGTTGCGCGCCACTTCGACGATGCGGTCGCCATCGATGACGACGTCGTGCGAGGCCAGCACATTGCCGGTGTGTACGTCGAGTACGTCACCGCCGCGCAATACGGTCACAGTCATGCAAATCTCTCCACAGCAGAAACGAAAATGGGGCGGCCGCCCGGCCGCCCCGAACGGACGGTGCTCAGTCCTTCGACGTCTTGATCGCGAGCGTGCCCAGGAAACTCACGGCAGCCGCGAACATCAGATAGAACGACGGTGCCAGCGTGTTGCCGGTCGACGCGATCAGCCAGGTCATGAAGAACGGCGCGAAGCCGCCGAACAGCGTGACCGCGAGGTTGTACGCGACCGACAGACCGGTCGAGAGCACGTTGCTCGGGAACAGCGTCGCGAATGCGGCGAGGATCGGACCGGTGTAGGCGGCGATCAACACGCCGAAGTACAACTGGAACAGCATCAGCGCGCCACCGCTCGGATGTGCGTTGATGTAAGCGAACATCGGATAGGCGGTGGCGAAGATGACGATTGCCGCGCCGCTCAGGAACACCTTGCGGCCCAGCCTGTCGGCCAGCGCGCCGATGATCGGCGAGCAGATCGTCAGCGCCGCGCCGCCCACGATGCCGGCCGCGAAGCCGTCCGAGGCGGACATCTTCAGCACCTTCACCGCGTAGGTCGGCGTGTAGAACAGCAGCACGTAGGTACAGACGGTCCACAGAATCACCATCGCGAAACTCGCGAAGGTCTGGCGCGGGTAGCGCCGGGCGATCTCGGCAAGCGGCGACTTGACCTTCTCGGCCTGCTTGAACGCCGGCGTTTCGTCGACGCGGTTACGGATGTAGAAACCGATCGGGCCGATCACGATGCCGAGCAGGAACGGAACGCGCCAGCCCCAGCTGTCGAGCGCTGCGGGGCTCAGCATGTTGGTGACGATGCTGCCGGTGAGCGCGCCGAGCACCACGGCCAGGCCGATGCTGGCCTGGATCCAGCTCGAGTAGAAGGTACGCTTGCCGGCGGGCGCGTATTCGGTCAGGAACGCGGTGGCGCCGCCCATTTCGCCGCCGGCCGAGAAGCCTTGCAGCAGGCGCGCAACGACGATGATCATCGGCGCCCCGAGGCCGATCGTTTCATAGGTCGGCGCCAGGCCGATCATCGCCGTGCCGAGCGCCATCAACAGCACGGTCAGCGACAGCGCGGCCTTGCGGCCCGCCTTGTCGCCGTAGATGCCTAGCACGATGCCACCGACCGGGCGCATGAAGAAGCCCACGCCGAATGTCGCGACCGCCAGCAACAACGAAGTGAGTTCGCTGCCGCTCGGGAAGAACTTGCGGGCAATGACGACAGCGAAAAAGCTGTAGACGGTGAAGTCGAACCATTCGAGCGCGTTGCCGATCAGGGTCGCGACGACCGCGTGTCGGCGCGTCCCCGGCGAGATTGAGTCGGCGGCTGCGGCGGCTTGTGTTGCGACAGTGCGCATGAAGTGTCGTCCAGGTCGGTGGACGGTCCCCATGCCGTCCGGTCCGCCGATCGTAGGCGACGAAAATTTGCGGTTGAAGCGCGCTTTTCGCATGCTTGCATGCATGCAACGCATGGCAAAGCCGCCCGCAGTGCATGCCCCGCGACAATAAGCGCCGCTTGCCCAACCTCAATGACGGCGCCAGACGCTTGCGTTCAAAGCCGCTTGTGGCCGGCGAAGCGGGCAAGCGCCGTCGTCGCTCGCGACGCACGGAGCGTCGCGTCGACACGGTGTGTCGGATGGGACGAGGCGCACGGTCGTATCGAGCGGCGAGTCGTGCTTAACCCCGTTCTCGTCGGCGCTCAGATCAACGCGGCGATGATGACCATCACCAGCGCCAGCAGCGAGACCAGCCAGACCAGCGAGCGCACATACGGAACGCCGAACGCGTAGAGCGGCACGTACACGATCCGCGCGACCAGATACAGCAGCGCGCCCCAATGACTCAAGCCGCTGTAGCGGTCGGCCACCGCGACAATCAGCACCGCTGCGGCGAACAGGGGCAGTGTCTCGAACAGGTTCGATTGCGCGCGAGCCAGGCGCGCCGGCAGCGGCTTGAGCGGCGCCGGCGCTTCATCGCGGGCACCGGCGTTCCATTTCAAGCCGTATTGTGCGGTGCGCGCCTGCGCCGCGGCCATGATTTGCACCAGCGCCAGGACCAGCGTCCAGGCCAGACACTGCAGTTCAAACGTCAGCTTCATGCTCGCCTCCAGTCGGTGGCAGCTGGCAAGCACGAACAGCGCCAAGCGTGGCGAGTGCGATGGCCCGACGCACTAAGGCATGAGGCATGAGGCATGAGGCATGCGGCATGCGGCATGCGGCATGGCGCTGGCGCGCCTCGGTGCCGGAGATGGCCTGCCCTACAGTACGTCAGGCGATGGCAAAAGGAATGGCAGCATGTCCGCGCCGATCACAGCGCCGATCACAGCATCATCGGCAGCATTGGCTTGCGCGTCGTACGCCGGCCACGACACCGGCGACGTTGGATGCAGTGGTCCCGCGCACCGCGAGAGACCCTGGCGAACGCGCAGCGTTCGGCCGCCTTGCGGGCGGTGCAGACGCAGCCCGCCCACGGACGGCGAGGCACGCCGGCCATGTGGTCAGCGCCGGAAAACCTGCCGCAGCCGTATCCAGATCCGCCTCCCATCAAAGCGGGGCCGCCCCAGGCGGAACTTGCCGGGACGCGGCTGCGCGGACTGGTAAAGCAGACTTAGAACTCAAGGCGCGCGTTGAGCGCGACCGTTCGCGATTGTCCCGGCTGGATATAGTTCGCGTACTGGAATTCCCAGTAGCGGTGGTTCGTCAGGTTGTCGATGGCCGCGCGCAGACCGACGGTATGTCCCGCTACCTTGGTCGTGTAGGTCGCGCCCATGCTGTAGATCATGTAGCCGGGCACCTTGATGTCGCCGGCCGGACTGAGCGTCGTGTTGCCGGTGAATTTCGCCGAGGCGCCGACCACCAGCCCCGGCAGGGCCGGCACGGCATACGAAGCATGTCCTACCGCGACGAAGCCCGGCGCTCCTGCAACGCGATTGCCATCGTAGTCGGAGCCCTTCTTGTATTTCGTGGCCAGCCACATCAGATCGCCACCGACGGTCCAGTCGCGACCGAGTCGCACGCTGGCGCCGGCTTCGAGCCCCTGGAAGACGGACTCGCCATCCTCCACGAACACATTGTCGCCGTTCGCGTATTGCGCGCCGCGCTCGATCCGAAACAGCGCGGCGGTCGCGCTCCATCGTTCGTTCTGCGTTTTCACGCCGACTTCGTACTGCTTGCTGCGCAGCGGATTGAGCACGGCGCCGTAGTTCGCGTAGGTCGATCCGACGACACTGCCTGCCTCGAGCGATTCGACGTAGCTTGCATACAGCGTGGTGTCGAGCGCGAGCTTGTACATCACCGCGACAGATGGCGTTGCAACGCCGTTCTTCGCATACGTCGAACTGGTCGTGCCGTTGACGCTGTAGCCGTGCTGTTCGTAGTTCGTGAAACGCACGCCGCCCAGCACGGACCAGCGCGACGTCAGCGCGATGGTGTCGCTGACGAACAGCGCCTTCTGCACGATGTCGGCGGCACGGTAGGTAGCGTAGCCGCCGCCGTTGAACCGATTCGTGTTTGGCTGATAGATGTTGCCGATGCCGATCTGCTGGTAGAACGCGTTGGCCGTGTTGTCGCTGGTCTGTTTCTGGTATGACGCGCCGAACACGAGCTGATGCTGCAGTGGGCCCGTGCGCACCAGGCCTTCGGCCATGACCTGCCAGGCGTTGGCCTGATGCCCTTCCTTGCCTTCGAAGCGCGTATCGCTATAGTCGCCTTGGACGTCGCTCAGCAAGTAAGTGCTTTCGTTGCGGTAGCGTGTGCTTTTGCTGAAGCTGTAGCTGGTCGAGATGGTCCAGTTCTGACCGAGGTCGTAGCGAAGACCGGCCGTATAGATCTGCAGATTGGTGTTGAGATGCTGATCCGGTGTCACCAGCGTGTTGCTGCCGCCGCTGAGCGGCGCAGGCAGCATGGTGCCGGCAAGTCCGTAAGTCGAGAGTGCGGTCGTGATGCCCGACGCGTGCCGCTCCTGGTATAGCGCGCCAAACGTCGCGGTCAGCTCGCGCGTCAGACGGGCGTCGGCCGACAGCGAGAACGAATCCCGGCGCACATTGCCGTCGTTGTACGTCTTGCCTTCCTCATGCGTCGCGTTGAACCGGTAGCCAAACATCGCATTCGGTCCTGCACGTCCGCCCAGGTCCAGATGTTCGGACCACACGTTCGTCGACGCATAGCCAACGTCGACGCTTGCGATCTGCTTGTCGGTGACCGGCGGCTTTTTGGTCACATAGTTCACGATGCCGCCCGGCGCACCGAAGCCGTACATGAAACCGGACAGGCCCTTCAGCAGCTGCACGCTCTCCAACTGCTCGTAGGGCATCGTGATGCCATAGGCATTGATCGGTTGACCGTCGATGCGATACCCATTCTGCCAGTCGAGCTGCATGCCGCGCACGGTAATGTAGCTGGCCCATGCGTTGTACGGATTGCTGTTGTCCGACACGGACGCGTCGCGCGCGAACACATCGCCCAGCTTCTTCGCCTGGCGATCGGCCAGCTCCTCGCTGGTGACCACGGTGGTTGAATACGGGGTTGCCAATTGCGTGCGAGTGCCGAGGGCGCCGGACGTCACTTCCTTGCGCAGATGTTGACCTGGCTCACGGTCGTTCTCTGCGGTGACTGCCACCGCGGGCAGCGTGGTCACCGTGGTCACCGGGTCGGCCTGCGCGTCGCGCGCACCGTTTTCCTGGGCCTGTACGCCATGCACCGTACAGAAAAGAAGCATCGCGGCCGAGACGGTTGGTCGAAGCTTCGATTGGCCTGATTGGCGAGCACTGCATCCTGCTGACATCATTTCTTCGCTGCCTTGCTTTTATTGAATAAGAACCATTATCATTCGGTGCCGAATTCTGGGACAGCGAAAACGGTTTGTAAACTAGTTTTGCAGCGGCTTGCGCGTGATTGTCGCAAATGTTTTCCGGGCAGCGCGCGTCAGGCGCGGATGGCGGCTGATGACGCACGCGCCTCGGACTCGACGGTTTCGATCAGCCACCGCTTGAACTCGCGCTCGGCGAGCGACTCGCGCCGGTCATCGGGCCAGATCAGCGAATAGCCGCCGCCAAGCGAGGCCGTCGCGTCGCTGGCCGCGACCAGCGACCCTTCGTTCAGGCAGGCATCGATCATGTGTCCCCAGCCGAGCACGATGCCTTCGCCCTGCATCGCGAGCTGGACCAGCAGCGGGTAGTAGTTGACCACGACCGGATTGCGCGGCTTGCGATAACGCTCTGGCGCGACTCCGTTCAGGTCGAACCATTTCTCCCACGACATCCATTGCCGCTGACCGTCGTCGAGGATCAGCAAACGCTCGTCGGCGATTTCATCGGGGCGCAGGCGCCGGCCGCCGAGATAGCCCGGCGCGCAGACCGGCAGCACGCATTCGGCATAGAGCTGGCGCGATGCCAGGCCCGGCGCGGGGGCGCCGCGCAGGTAGAACACCGCCACGTCGAATTCGGTCGGCGACAGACTGGCCAGTCCATCGCGCACGATCAGGCGGATTCGCGCTTCCGGATAGTGCGCGCGGAAAGCGGAAATACGCTTCGCCATCCAGAGCACCGCGACACCGGACGAGCAGGCGACCGTCAGGTCGAGATCGCTGCGGCCCTTGATCAGGTCGGCTGTCGCGTCGGCGCACTGCGTGAGCAAAGCGCGCACTTCGCGTGCGTAGCGCTCGCCGCCCTGCGTGAGCCGCAGCGCGTGCGGCGCACGCACGAACAACGCGCGTCCGAGGAAGGTTTCAAGCTGGGCGATCTGTCGGCTGATCGCGCTTTGACTCAGGTTGAGCTCGTTTGCGGCGCGCGTGAAACTGCCGGTGCGAGCGGCTGCCTCGAACGCGATCAGCGAAGGCAACGGCGGCAACGGTGACAGCGCCATCGTCAGGCCTCCCGACGCCGCGGCGGCACCACGGCTGGCCGCGTCGTTGCCCTGTCCCGGGACGCCGCCGCGGCACGTCCTCCGCGCAACAAACGCAAGCCGTTGCCGACCACGATCAGGCTTGCGCCGACATCCGCGAAGACCGCCATCCACAGGGTGCCAAGACCGGCAATGGTCAAGGCCACGAAGACCGCCTTCAGGCCAAGCGCGATCGTAATGTTCTGCATCAGTACGCGATGCGTGCGGCGCGACAGGGCGATGAATTCGGGAAGCTTGCGCAGGTCGTCGTCCATCAGGGCGACGTCGGCGGTTTCGATGGCGACGTCGCTGCCGGCCGCGCCCATCGCAAAACCGATGTCGGCGGCCGCGAGCGCCGGCGCGTCGTTGATGCCGTCGCCAACCATGCCGACGCCGCCTTCGGCGCGCCGCGCCGTGATGGCCTCGGCCTTGTGCGCCGGCAGTTGCTCGCCGCGTGCATCGTCGATGCCGAGCTCCGCCGCCACCGCGGCCACCGTGCGCGTGTTGTCGCCGGACAGCAGCAGCGTGCCGACGCCGAGCGCGTGCAACTGCGCGACCGCCTCGCGGCTGCTCGCGCGTACCGTGTCCGCGACGGCGAATACCGCGCGCACCCCGTCGGGACCCGTCAGCAACGTCACCGTCTTGCCCTGCGCCTCGAAGCCATCGGCCAGCGCCGCCACTTCGGGCGACACCGCCCCGGCGGCGCGACGGCTGACCAGGCGATGCGCGATCCCGTCCAGCGTCGCCGACACACCCTCGCCCGGCTGCGCTTCGAAACGCTCGACAGCGGGGGCCGCACCGGTCGCTGCCGCGCCCAGTGCCCGCGCGATCGCGCGCGAGACCGGGTGATCCGAACGGTCGGCCAGCGCCAGCGCGTGGCGCTTGACCGTCTCGTCCACGCCGCTCGCCCGATCGGCGCCGAGGATCACGCAGTCGGTCTGTTCGGGTTTGCCGGCGGTCAGCGTGCCGGTCTTGTCGAGACCGATCCAGCGCAGGCGCCGGCCGCTTTCGAGATGCGCGCCACCCTTGACGAGAATGCCGCGACGCGCCGCGGCGGCCAAGGCGCTGACGATCGTCACCGGCGTGGAAATCACCAACGCGCACGGACAGGCGATGACCAGCAGCACCAGCGCCTGGTACACCGCCTGCGACCACGCCACGCCGAACCCCCACGGCAGGAGCAGTGCGACCAGCACCGCGAGCGCCACCACGGCCGGCGTATAGACCGCCGCGAAGCGATCGACGAAGCGCTGCGTCGGGGCCTTCTCGCCTTGCGCCTGCTGGACCGCGCGAATCATCGCGGCGAGGGTCGAATCCGCCGCACGCACGCTGACCTCGAATTCCAGTTCGCCTTGCTGATTAATCGAACCCGCGAACAACGGTGCGCCGGCCGTCTTGTCGACCGGCAGGCTTTCACCGGTGATCGGCGCCTGGTCGACCGAGGAAACGCCCCGGATCACGCGGCCATCGAGCGGCACGCGCTCGCCCGGACGCACACGCACTGCCGCGCCGGGCGCCACCGTGTCGGCCGGCACCGTGCGCCAGTTACCGTCGGCGTCGCGCACGGTGGCCTGGCTCGGCGCCAGCGCCAGCAGCGCGCGCACCGCGCGGCCCGCCCGATCGAGGGATGCCGCCTCGATGCGTTCGGCCAGCGCGAACAGCACCATCACCATCGCGGCCTCGGGCCACTGACGCAGCAGCAGGGCGCCCGTCACTGCGATGGCCATCAACGCGTTGATGTTGAGCTCGCGGTGGCGCAGCGCGATCAAGCCCTTGCGATAGACGCCGATGCCGCAGCAAGCCAGTGCCACGAGCGCGCACGCAGCGGACAACCAGGCGGCCGGAAACGCGGTGGCATGCGCGTCACCGCCTGCGTCCTGCAGCCACTGCACGATTTCCGCCGCCAGTGCGAACGCGCCCCCGACGGCCAGCGGCCACCAGGGTACGGGCGGGCGTGGCGCGGCCGGTTGCGCGCTTGCCTCGGCGTCCAGCGGCACGGCCTGCATGCCGAGCCCGGCGATCGCGGAGACGATACGGTCATCGTCGAGCCCGCGATGGTCGACGGTCAGCACGCGCTGCATCAGATCGAAGTGCAGCGCGACGACGTTGGGCGTCCGGCCCAGCGCATTGCGAATCAGCCGCTCTTCGGTCGGACAGTCCATCGCCTCGATCCTGAACAGACTGCGCACCGCGCCGTCGGGCAGCGGCGCGGCACCGCGCACCGGCGCTGCCGCGGCATGGGCACAACACGGGCCCGCAGCCGACGCATGGTCGTGGTCGTGGTCGTGACCGTGGCCGTGGTCGTGCGCTTCGCCGTCCGCGTGCCGGTGATGGCCGGACGTCTCGGCATGCGCGTGCGTGACTGGCCGGGCGCCCGCCTGCACCTGTCCGCGCACCTGTCCGCGCACCTGTCCGTGCGCAGGCTCGCGGGCGCCGCAAGCGGTGCCGCATCCGGCCTCATGCTTGCCGTGCGTGCCCACCGCGTCTGCCTCGGGGTTCTGCTGCCTCATCGTTGCTCTCCCGGCTACCATGGGTGTAGCTAACACCTTGTAGCGCTGACAGGGTCAAGCGATGTCGGACAAAAGCCCCGCCGCCGGCAGGGTAAGCCAGGCTCAGGCGAGGTTGGCCAGCAGTTTGCGAAGCGCGTCCATGTCGACCGGCTTGACGAGGCGATGGTCGAAACCCGACTGCGCGGCGCGGCGCGCGACGCTTTCGTCGCCGTAACCCGAGAGACCGATGAGCAGCATTTCCTCCGGACCGTGGCGCGCCCGCAGCCGGCGCGCAACCTCGTAACCGTCCAGATCCGGCATGCCGATGTCGAGAATCACCGCGCGCGGCATGCGCTCCTCGACCGCGGCAAGCGCGGCCAGACCGCCGTACGCGGTGCGGGTGCGATAGTCGTAGAGGCCCAGCACCAGCGCCAGGCTGTCGGCCGAATCGACGTTGTCGTCGACAATCAGAATCTCGCCCTGCGGGGCGGCGGCCTCGGTGTCCGCCGACGCCAGCGTCGAGGCAGGCGCAGGCGCGTCGACCGCCGGCAAGCGAACCAGGAACTCACTGCCGTGCCCGACGCCCTCGCTGTGCACCGTCACGCTGCCGCCGTGCAGCTCGGCCATGCGTTGCACGATGGTGAGGCCGATGCCCAGCCCGGACTCGCTGCTGTTGATGGCCGAGTCGGCACGCGCGAACAGGTCGAAGACCTTCGGCAGCATTGCCGCATCGATGCCCACGCCGTTGTCGCGCACGCTGAATACCGCGTCGCTCCCTTCGCGGGTCAGGCGCAGACGGATCTCGCCGCCGCTGGGCGTGTATTTCGCCGCGTTGTTGAGCAGGTTGCCGAGAACCTGGGTCAGACGCGTCACGTCGGCGTCGACCCACACCGGTTGGTCCGGCAACTCGACCGTCAGGCGGTGCGAACGCGCCCCCACCAGCGCCTCGCAGGTCTCGGTGGCCGAGGCGATCAGCGTGGCGGCTTCGACCGGCTCACGCCGGATCTGCACGGTGCCCTGAGTGATGCGCGACACGTCCAGCAGGTCGTCGACCAAACGCGACAGGTGGCGCGCCTGCCGATTCATCATCTCCTCGATGCCGCCCCAGGCGCTGTCCTCGCTGCGCTGTACGCGCAGGAATTCGATGCCGTTCAGAATGGCCGCCAGCGGGTTGCGCAGTTCGTGCGCCAGCATGGCCAGGAATTCATCCTTGCGCTGATCGGCCTGCCGCAACTGCAACTGGTGCGCGCGCAGTTCGTCGAGCGTGCGCAGGATTTCGCGATTCTGCTGCTCCAGCTCTGCGAGCGGGTCGCCATCGCGGGTGCGGGTCAAGTCCTTCGCGGCGCTCGCGACGCGTTCACGCAGCGCGGCCTGACCGAGCGCCGGCACGTACATGCCAAGCTCGACGGTGGTGCCGTCCCCACCCGACACGATGTCGAAGGTGTCGGTCAGGCGTCGGCTGCCGGCAATGCCCAGACCGCCGCGCGCATCGTGGTCGCCACGGCCGCCACGGCCCGGACGCACCACGGCCGCCGCCGGCAGACCGGGCCCGTTGTCGGAGACCGTGACAACCAGCATCGGCGCATCGCGGTCGGTTCGAATCGCGAATTCGATCCGCCCTTCCCCGGCGAACGCCACCGCATTGCGGGCGATCTCCGACACCGCGGTCGCGAGCCGGGTCTGGTCGAGGGCTTCAAGACCGAACGCGGCGGCGATCTGCCGGGCGCGCTGGCGCGCGAGCGGAACGTCCAGGTCCTTGCGCAACTTGGACGTCAGAATCGGCAGCGATTTCATAGGAGGCGGACGACCGCAATGGTCGCATCGTCGTTGTCGCGCTTGAAGTCGCGATACAGGACCCCGGCAATCAGGTCCGGGTCGTGATGCAGCAGGCCTGGGTAGCCGTCCGGCGACAGTCTGGTGGCCATGCCGTCGCTGTGCATGATCAGCGATGCGCCGCGCTCGAACGCATGGTCGGCATCTCGAAACACGCGCGCCTGATAGCCGAGCGTGCCGTCGGCCGACATCAGATGCCGCCGGCCGCCGTCGGAGCGGATCAGTCCGTTGATGTTGCCGACTCCCGCGTAACGCAGGCGACCGGCGACCGGATCGATCGAGGCAATGGCGGCGACCGCGCCGCGCGTCGCCTTCAGCGCGCGGTGCAATTCGTTCAGGATGTCTGAAGGCAGCACGCTGCGCGCTGTCCGGAACGCAGCGACTGCCGCCGCGGCCGTGGCCGACGCCTGCGGGCCGTAGCCGAGACCATCGACGACCAGAAGCTGCACCTGCCCGTCGACGCGCCGCCATGCCCAGCTGTCGCCGGACAACTGCTGACCACGCTTGGCCAGGCACAGCGCGCCGATCGACAGACGCGCCGACTGCCGCTCGGCAGGCGCCGCCACCGGCTCGCGCGCGCTTGCGGTCCGCGCAAAAACGCGGGCGAGCATCGCGGTGCCGTGTTCGGCGCGCGAGTACAGGTCCACTTCGTCGGACTGACGTTCGATCGCGCCCATGCCGACGCCAAGGCTGCCGCCGGTGGAGTAGCCGTCGCGCATGCTCGCCGCGATGTTCACGATGCCCGGCCCGCGGTCCAGCGCCAGCAATGCCAGGCCGGCGCCGCCGCGGCGCACCGGCGCGAGCAGCATCTCGCCGCCCCGCCCGTGCTTGAGGACGTTGGTGGCGAGCTCCGAGGCGACGATCGCCAGCCGGCCGCTGGCCGTCTCGTCGAACTCGAACGCGGCCGCCAGTGCGGCCGCCTGCCGGCGGATTTCGCCGACATCCGACGGGTCGCGCACGTCGAACGACTGCGCCACGGACTCCGTTACAGCCGCGACGTCGACAATCGTTTCCATTGCACTATCGTAATGCGTGTGCCGGCACCAGGCGCCGTCACGAGGTCGAACTCGTTGACCAGCCGCTTCGCGCCGCTGAGTCCGAGACCCATGCCGTTGCCGGTCGTATAGCCGTCGACCATCGCTTGCGTCACGTCGGCGATGCCGGGCCCCTGATCGTCGAAGACCAGGCGCAGCGCGGTCTTCAGACCGTCCTGCAATTCCGCGAAATGCAGTTCGCCGCCGCCGCCGTAGATCAGCATGTTGCGGGCGAGTTCGCTGGCCGCCGTCACGACCTTGGTCTGATCGATGGTGCTGAATTTGATCCGCTCGCACCAACGACGCACTTCGCGGCGCGCGATGACCAGATCGTCCTGCGTTCGAACGGGCAGAGTCATGCTATTCGTCGTCGCTGTCATCGTCGTGCTCGACGAGCGCGCTCTCCAGCAGCGCCATGCCGCGTTCCACATTCAACGCGGTCTGCACGCCGGGCAGGTGCAGGCCCAGCTCGACGAGCGTGATGGCCACTGCCGGCTGCATGCCGACCAGCACCGTTGCCGCGTCGAGCACGCGCGCCATCGACGAGATGTGCGCCAGCGTGCGTCCGATGAACGAATCGACGATGTCGAGTGCCGAAATGTCGATCAGTACGCCGCGGGCGCCGGTGCTGGAAATCTTCTCGGTCAGGTCGTCCTGCAACGTCAACGCAAGTTGATCGTGCAGTTCGACCTGAATGGTGACGAGCAGATAGCCGCCGACTTTGAGGATCGGGATCCGTTCCAAGATGCTTACTCGCTTGCTCCGCCGGATCTACGCTCGGCGGGAGCTTTGGTGCGACGCGAAATGATCAGGTTGCGCTTGGCGAGCGCGACGCTGAAGGCGGCTGCCAGCGTTGCCTTGGTCACCACGCTGCCCAGGTCCACGCCCAGGTGGACGATGGTCTGCGCAATCTGCGGACGGATGCCGCTGATGATGCACTCGGCGCCCATCAGGCGCGCGGCCGCAATGGTCTTCAACAGATGCTGAGCCACCAGTGTATCGACGGTCGGCACGCCGGTGATGTCGATGATGGCGATGGCTGCTTCCTTCTGCACGATGCCGCCGAGCAGATTTTCCATCACCACTTGCGTGCGTTCGCTGTCCAGCGTGCCGATCAGCGGCAGCGCGAGAATTCCTTCGTACAACTCGACGACCGGCGTCGAGAGGTCGAGCAGCTCCTGCTGCTGACGCATGATGATCTGCTCGCGCCCGTTCTGGTATGCCTCGGCGGTGATCAATGCGAGACGGTCCAGCACCGTGGTGACGTACCAAAGCACGTCGCGCTGCGTGGCGGCATCCCCCACGACGCTGGCGACCCGCTCGAACAGTGGCTGCTTCAGCGACAGCACGAACGTGGCTGTCTCGCTGGGCGAGAAACCCTGCTGCGCGCGGCTGCGCGAGACCGATTCGAGCAGCGCTTGCACTTCGGCCCAATCCTCATCGCCTTCGGCGCCCGAAGCGATGGCGACCTTCAGGGCATCGAGAAAGCGCGCCGACTGCTCGCGCAATTCACCTTCACGCATCAGATCCCGCCGCAGGGTCGAGGCCTTGAGCTGGTAGGCGAGCCAGTCGCTCAGAATGGCTTGTTGTTGTGTGTCCAGAATCGACGCTAGAACTGCGTGCGGCTCGGCCAAAATGGTCTCCTAAAAATAGGCGCCGCTCCAGCCTTGCGAAGTGCGGCGGGAGCGGTGAGGTACTGCCGGCAATTATAAGATGGCGGACTTCAAACGTGCTGGTTTTCCGTCGTGAAAGCCTTGCCCAGCCTGCCGTCGCGCGGTTGCCGCCATCTTTGTCTGCGGACAATCATGCAAAGAGCGTTCCATGCGTAGGCATGGTCCACCGGGGAGAAATGCGAAGGTGCCGGCGCAACCATCGCAAATGGCGGGGAGCGGGAGCGTCGGCAGAATTCGGCAGAATTCGGCGGACCTCGCCGGAAGCCAGCGAGGTCTGGCGAGGTCTGGCGGAATGCAGCGGCGGCATTCGGTGAGCGCCGGCCGGATTCGTGTATCGTCGAAACGGCAGCGGGGCCGAGTAGCCCGAAGGCATGGTGCCAGCACCGCGAGTCGACGGTCCGGACTGCGCTGGTCTCGCTTGGGAACAGCCGATCGTCACGCACGACCATCGCCACCCGGCCGTTCCGCCCGGTTTGCCCGGACCGCTGCCGCGGCGCCTCGCAATCCGGCCTGCAGCAGTGCAGGCCATCCGGATACCATCTGGATGCCATCTGCTTTCGTCGTCCGGGCCGTCGCTTTCGTCGTTCGGCGGCCTCTTCGCTCAACCCGTCAGGATCGCTGCCCGATGTCGATACCCGTTCTTCTGGTGCCCGGCTACGCCGACTCGGATGCCAGCCATTGGCAAAGCCGCTGGCAGGCACGCTACGGCGACAGCCGCGTGTGCATGACGGACTGGTTTCACCCCGTACGCGAGGATTGGGTCGCGACGCTGGATCGCGCGCTGGCGCCGTTCGGTGGCGACGTGATCGTTGTCGCGCACAGCCTGGGTTGCCTCACCTTTGCCGAATGGTCCGCGCGCAGCGGTCGGCAACTCGCGGGCGCCCTGCTGGTCGCGCCACCCGACCCAGGCGGCGCGACATTCCCCGAGGCGATCGTCGGCTTCGATCCGCCGCCGGTCCGGCCCATCGCCACGCCCACTGTCCTGGTCGCGAGCCGCGACGATCCGTACGCCGACTTCGCGTTCGCGCAACGGATGGCGGCGGCATGGCACGCGACGCTCGTCGACATCGGCGCTCGTGGCCACATCAACGGTGGGAGCGGACTGGACGACTGGCCCGAAGGGCGAGTGCTGCTGGCGCGCTTCTCGCCTGCCGGGACTGGCGGCGCCTGAACGGCGCATCGACGTGGCTCCGGGCCCGCCCCCCGGAACCGGAACGCCGAAAGGCGGCAAACCCGCGGCAGGCAAGCAGCAAGCAAGCGGCTAGCAAGCGGCAGGGAAGCCGCAAGCGGGCCCGGCAGTACCCCTGGCGGCTTGCAACCGCCGCCCTTACCGAACTGCAACTCGGGAGAACGACCTTGCTGGTGGTCCACCATCTGAACAATTCGCGCTCGCAGCGCATCCTGTGGCTGCTGGAGGAACTCGGCCTGCCCTACGACGTGAAGCGCTACGAGCGCGATCCGCGCACGCTGCTGGCGCCGCCGGCCTTGCGCGAGGTACACCCGCTGGGCAAGTCGCCGGTGATCAGCGACGACGGCCAGGTGATCGCCGAATCGGGCGCCATCATCGAGTACCTGCTCGAACGCTACGACCCAGCGGGGACATTCGCACCGCCACTGGGCACTGCGCTGCGGCAACGCCTGCGCTACTGGCTGCACTATGCGGAAGGGTCGCTGATGCCCCTGCTGGTGATGAAGCTGGTCTTCAACCGGGTTGCCGCGCAGCCGATGCCGTTCTTCGCGCGCCCTGTTGCGCGCGGCATCGCCAAGGGCGCGGAACGCGGCTTTCTGGATCCGCAACTTGCCCGCCACCTGGATTATCTGGAGGGCGAGCTGGCCGGCTCGGACTGGTTTGTCGGCAACGAATTCAGCGCCGCGGACGTGCAGATGAGCTTCCCGCTCGAAGCCGCCGCCGCGCGCGGCGCCTTGCGCGGCACGCACCCGCGTCTCGCGGCGTTTCTGGAGCGCATCCATGCGCGCCCTGCCTATGCCCGGGCACTGGCCCGCGGCGGCCCGTACGAACTGATGCGATAGCCGCGACGTCGCTCGCCCGCCACAGACGGCGCGCCCAACCCGCCAAACGCGCCGCAGATGCCGCAGATGCCGCAGATGCCGCAGATGCCGCAGATGCCGAATGTGCCACGAGCCGAGCCTCACGGCTCGGATGTCGGCCCGCCCCGCCACGCCCCGCCACGCCCCGCCACGCCCCCCCGCCGCCGCCGAATCGGCCCGCCGTGCGGCGCGCGCCGGCATGCCCCGGGCGCCGCCGCACGGCGACCGCCCCCCTCCCGTACCGGTTCGCCGCGTTAGCGCGGCAGGGGCGGCCGGGCCGCGAGACGGCCAAGCGATGATCGAAGAACGGCCGCACGGCGGGCGCGAAACGCGCGCTCGGCAGGCCCGCCGCAACGACGAGACGCGCGCGGGGCAAGGTTGTCGACGCGCTGCCGCAGTACTGTCGCACCGTGCACGCACGGCGTCGCGCCGGGTTGGTAGCCCGCGCCGCACGCCCGGCCGCGCTGATCTGCGCGTAGGCATCGGACGGCTCGGATGATAGAATGCCGCGTCGCAGCGCTGTCTGCCGGCCGGCGGGCCAACCGCAGCCCGCCCCGTTCTCTCGATAATTGGAGTGTCGCGTGTCCCCCAGACGCCTTTTTCAGCCGTTACTGGCATGCCTGATGATCGGCGGGGCCAGCCTGCCGGGCCTGGCCGCGGCGCAGGAAAAGACGCCCGATTCGATGGCCGATCGCGTGCTGGCTTGCGCCGCATGCCACGGCGTCCAGGGCGAAGGTAACAGCCGGAATCCCTACTTTCCGCGTCTGGGCGGCCAGCCGGCCGATTATCTGAGCAATCAGCTGCGCGCATTCCGTGACGACCATCGCAAATACGGTCCGATGAATTACCTGACGACGTATCTGTCGGACGGATATCTGCACGAGATCGCCACCTACTTCTCCAAGCTGCGTCCGACGCTGCCGGCACCGGCGGCGCCGACCGCCGCGCCGGCCACGCTGGAAGCCGGTCGCAAGCTGGTCATGGAAGGCGACGCCGCCCGCAAGGTGCCGGCGTGCGTGGCTTGCCATGGTGAAAAGCTCACCGGTCGCGAACCCGGCATCCCGGGTCTGCTCGGCTTCAGCAAGGAATACGTGAGCGCACAGCTGGGCGCCTTCCGCGCCGGTGTGCGACACGGCACCGCACCCGACTGCATGCAGCAGGTCGCCACCCGACTCTCCGACGCCGACATCGCGGCGGTATCCGCCTGGCTTGCCGCGCAACCCGCGCCGCAGGACCTTGCGCCGACCGCGGCCGGCACGACGCAGCTGCCGCTGGTCTGCGGCAGTCAGCAGCGTTGAGCGACAGGAGAGAACAGAACATGCAACGCAAAACCCTCTTCGCGCTTTCGACCGGCGTGCTCGCGCTTGCCGCGGCGCTCGCGCTGCTGCCGGGCCGCTTCGCGACCACGCAGGTCGCGCACGCCGAGCAAGGCTTCGGCGATGCCAAACAACCTCCGGCGCCGGCCGGCGCCAGCGAGCAGGTCAAGCGCGGCGAATACCTGGCCCGCATGGGCGACTGCGTGGCCTGCCACACGGTGCGCGGCGCCAAGCCGTACTCGGGCAACTACGCGATCCCCTCTCCGTTCGGCACGATGTTCACGCCGAACCTGACGCCAGACAACGAGACCGGCCTGGGCAAGTGGACCAAGGACGATTTCTATCGCGCGATGCACGAGGGCAAGGGCAAGGACGGCGAGTTCCTGTACCCGGCCTTCCCGTACACCAGCTATACGAAGATGCCGCGGGAGGACGTGGACGCGATCTACGCCTATCTGCGCACGCTCGAGCCGGTGCACAACCCGAAGCGCGACAACCTGATGCCGTTCCCGTTCAACATCCGCTTGTCGCTGTTGGGCTGGAACATCATGTTCTTCCGCAAAGGTGAATTCCAACCCGATCCGAAGCAGTCGGCGGAATACAACCGCGGTGCGTATCTGGTGCAGGGTCCGGGTCACTGCGGCATGTGCCACACGCCGATCAACCCGCTTGGCGGCGCGACTACCAGTGCCGCGTTCTCCGGCGGCCTGATCCCGATCCAGGACTGGTTCGCGCCGGCCCTGAACTCGGACAAGCGTTACGGCCTGGGCGACTGGTCAGTCGAGGAAGTCAGCGACTTCCTGATCACCGGCGTGTCGAACAAGGGCGTCGCGTTCGGGCCGATGGCCGACGTGGTGCACAACAGCACGCAGTACATGACGCCGGCGGACGCGCGCGCGATGGCGGTCTACCTGAAGGCGCAACCGGTGCTGAAGCCTTCGCCGAAGCCGACCCAGTTCGAGGTGTCCGAGGAATTCGGCAAGCAGCTCGAACGCGAAGGCCGCGCGCTCTACGCGGCGAATTGCGCGGTCTGCCACGGCGCCCAGGGCGAAGGCACGCTGCCGCACTTCCCGCCGCTGGCGAAGAATGGCTCGATCGTGATGGAATCCGCGGTCAATCCGGTGAAGATGATTCTGCACGGCGGTTATCCGCCGGTGACGAAGGGCAATCCGCAGCCGTACGGCATGCCGCCGTTCGCGCATTCGATGACCGATCGCGAAGTCGCGGCCGTCGCATCGTATATCCGCATGAGCTGGGGCAATGGCGGCGAAGCGGTATCGCCGCAGCAGGTCAACAGCCTGCGTACCGCGCCGCTGGACTGAGCGCGGTCGCCGACGCCGCCACCCGGGCGGCGCAACCGGCACCTGCCGCCGCGCGCACGCCGACTCGGCGCGAGCGCGGCGGCCCTGGCGTCGGTCCCTTGGCGGGGACCGGCGCCTTCTGTTTCCGCCCGACCGGCTGCAAGCCGGCGCGGCGAGTCCCGCGAGTGGGACGCCTTCCAATGAACGGCATGACTCGCCCGTGTGCCCCCTTCGATGGGCCCGTCGACGTTTGCGTCGTCGAGGCCCGCCGAAGCGCCGCGGCCACCGTTCGACCCGTGCCCTGACAGGCACTTCTGGCGAAATTCAATGACGTCATTTGCACAACTCGGGCTCAGCGCGCCCATCCTGCGCGCGCTCGACGAACTCGGTTACACCACGCCCACGCCGATCCAGGCGCAAGCGATTCCCGTCGTCCTCGAAGGCGGCGATCTGATGGCCGGCGCACAGACCGGCACCGGCAAGACCGCGGGCTTCACGCTGCCGCTGCTCGAACGCCTGAATGCGCGGCGCGGCAGCGGCCGGCCGGTGCTGCGCGCACTGATCCTGACGCCGACGCGCGAGCTTGCCGCGCAGGTGGAGGAAAGCGTGCGCCAATACGGCAAGCACCTGCCGATCCGCTCGATGATGATGTTCGGCGGCGTCGGCATGCAGCCGCAGATCGACGCGCTGCGGCGCGGCGTCGACATCCTGGTGGCGACGCCTGGCCGCCTGCTCGATCACATGCAGCAGGGCCACGTCGACCTCTCGCACGTCGAGGTCCTGGTGCTCGACGAGGCGGACCGCATGCTCGACATGGGGTTCATCCGCGACATCCGCCGCGTCCTCGCGAAGCTGCCGGCGCAGCGGCAGAATCTGCTGTTCTCGGCAACCTTCTCCGACGAGATCAAGGCGCTGGCCAACGGCTTGCTGAACGCGCCGCGCACGGTCGAAGTGGCCAAGCGCAATGCCACCGCGCACACGGTCGGACAAACCGTCTATCTGGTGGACCGCGAGCGCAAGCGGGAATTGCTCACGCACCTGATTCGCGAACACAACTGGTTCCAGGTGCTGGTCTTCACGCGCACCAAGCATGGCGCCAATCGCCTGGCCGAACAGCTCGACAAGGACGGCATCGGCGCGATGGCGATCCACGGCAACAAAAGCCAGTCCGCGCGCACGCGCGCGCTGGCGGCGTTCAAGGATGCGTCGCTGCAGGTGCTGGTCGCGACCGATATCGCGGCGCGCGGCATCGACATCGACCAACTGCCGTACGTGGTCAACTTCGACCTGCCGAACGTGCCCGAGGACTACGTCCACCGGATCGGCCGCACCGGCCGTGCGGGTGCCACCGGCGACGCGGTGTCGCTGGTCTGCGTCGACGATATCGGCTTCCTGGCCGACATCGAGAAGCTGACTGGCAACAAGCTCGACCGCGAGATCGTGCCCGGCTTCGAGCCCGACCCGAACCAGCGGCCGGAGCCAGTACTGCAGCGAGGCCGTGGCCAGCGTGGCGGCGGTCAGGCGCAGGGCCAGCGGCAAGCGCCGCGCCAAGGGCAGGAACCGCGCGCGACGCAGGGCGCGCGTGCGGGTAACAGCGAACGTCCGGCGCGTGAGTCGGCAGGCGCTGGCGGGCGCGGGGGCAGGCCGAATCCGGGCGGCAACGGCGCCCGGCCGGCGCAATCGGCAGGCAATGGCCGCGGCAGCAATGGCGCTCAGGGCGGCAATGGTGGTAATGGGGGCAATGGCGGCGGACGCAGCGGTCGGCCGGCGCAAGCGGCGCAAGGCAGTGGCGGTCGGAGTGCGTCGGGTGGCCAGACGGGCCGGGTGACACGCGACAACGCGCCGCAGGCACGGCATATGGAAGCCGCGCAGAACGCGCGCCGTCCGCACGGCGAGATGCCGCGACAGCGGCAGAACGCACCGCGCGCGGCCCTGCTGGGCGCGAAGAAAGTCTGAGCGATGGTCAAGCGTTCGGTTGGCGCCAGTCCGCGACTACGCTGACCGTCGCGCACCGGCACAGGCGGCAGGCATCCCTCGCCTGCCTGATGCGTGTGGCGGGCCGATTGGCTCCGCGGCCAGGCTCCGCCGATTGCGCGAACTGCGCCCACGGTTTGAACCCATCAATCGCGCCGGCGGTTTTGCGCCGATCGTTCGCCCTGGCCTACCCGGCCCACGGCGCGCGCGCCGTCGACGGCGTGCGGGTGTTTGGGTGTGCGGGTGTGTGTGAGCGATGCGCGGCGCTGCTGCATCGAAACGACGCGCGCAGCGACAGCCGTGCCGGCCTCAGATCATCGTTCGCAAGGTTTGTCGCTGCGCCAACCAACGCGTGAGCGTGGACGGCGACTGCGTTGCTGCGTCACCCTCGTCCGTCAGATCGAACTCGATGCCGTGACGCAGCCTAGCGTAATCGACGCTGACCCATTCTCCCTCGACCACCGTCAGCTCGAACGCATCGAAGGACCGCGCGTCGTCCGCACGCGTCAGCCCGTCGGCGGCTGCCGTTACCGTTGCCGTTGCCGCTGCCGTTGCCGCTGCCGTTGCCGCCGGCGTTGCCACTGGCCTCGTCAGGCGCCGAGGCGCGCCAAGGCGCCATTGGTGGAATGCGCACGCGAACACGAAACTCAGCGTGACGTTGCCACCGTCGGCAAGGTGACGTGCCACGCGCGCCGCTGGCCAGACCGCAACCCGCAGTCGCGCTGGACTCGGCGCAAACAACTCGCCCAGGCTCAACAGCGTGCTGACCACATAGCCAGCTTCATCGACGTGCATCAACGACGCGGTGAATGCGCGCGCGGACACCGGCGCGTCGCCTTGCACCGTGTTGACAGACGCATTCGCCTCGCCTTCCAGGGCGTGCGCCAGCCAACCATGCAACGCCGTGTCGAATGCGTCGGTGCGCTCGCGCACCAAGCCAGGCACCGATGTGCGCGCCGTCACGACGGCAGCCGTCGACATGCTCAACGAAAGAAGATGCGCTGCGTGATGGCCGCCAGCGGATACTGGATCTTCGGCTGCACCGAGGCCGGCAATTCGAGCGGCTTGAGCAGCATCTTGATGCACATGTCGGCCGACAGATTGCGCCGCACGAGTTTGTTGACGCGCCGACTCAGTTGCCGGAAGCGCGCATCGTCGTGCGGTGCATCCGGGTAGCGATGCCGATATACATGCCGCAGTGCGATGTCGGAATCTTCGTTCTTGATTTCGGCCACGCGGCGCACGAGCGCGCCCAGCACCTTCAACCGGCCGTTGCGCTCGACCGCGTTGTATTTCTTGAAATAGCGGTAGAAGTGCTTGTAGTGGCGTACTTCGTCCGAGCGGATGTTCTCGGTGAGTTGCTTGAGCACCGGCTCGTCGCAGCATTGGTTGATCGCACGGTACAACGTCGCGGTGCCGGTCTCGACGACGCAGCGCGCGACCATCTCGAGCGCGCGCGTCTTCTCGAAATACTCGACCTTGCAGGTCTTCGCATATTCCTCGAAGAAGGTTGCGAACGCAGCGTCCCAATCAAAATCCGGCCATACGGTCGCGATGTAGGTCTTCAACGCACGACCGTGCTGAAGTTCCTCGTGTTCCCACGTGCTGTTCAGCCAGGACGCGACTTCGTCGTCGCCCTTGAAATAGGTCGAAAGGTTGGTGGTGTAAAGGTCAGAGCCGCTCTCGATGAACGACGAGGCGCACAGCAGGACCACGAGATCCTCGTCGCGAGCGGCAAGTGTCGGATCGACGCGGCCAAAATCGATGTCCTCGACTCGCCACGGTAGCTCGGTCGTTTCGACTTCCACTTTCATGCTCTCCTGGCGCCGAGTTGCAGAGGCTGGATTGACATGCCGCTATCTTAAGGGAATTTTGCGCCAGGATCGGCAACCCTTACCGTCAACGCGGCCTCCGCATCGGCCTTCAGGATACGCTGGCGAGCATCGCGTGCAAGGTGTCGCCGAAGCCGCCGCTCGCGCGCGGATCGACGCGCGCGCTGGTCACCACGCGCGGCGTGGCGCTCCATGCAATCGACGCACCGGCCGCCAGCAACGCATCGACCAATGCAACGTCCTCGCTCAACGCGAGCGGCAGGAAGCCACCGGCGCGCCGATAGGCCGCGGCGGACACGCCGAGATTGGCGCCATGGATATGGCGGTGACCGTCGGCATCGACGTAGTGCGCGTCGAAGCGGTCGCGCAGACGTGCCGCGTGCACGCCGTGCGGCGACCAGTCGTCGACCGCCACCGAGCCGCACACCGCGTCCGCGCCCAGCCGCGCGTGGCGCAACTGCGCCGCGAGCCAGCCGGACGACACGACCGTGTCCGCATCGGTGAACGCAAGCCAGTCGGCCCCGGCCTGCAACTGATCGGCCGCGCCGGCAGCGCGCGCGCTGCCGACATTGCGCGCCTCGATCGCGAGCGTGGCGACGCCGAAGGTGTCGCATACCCGTGCGGATCCGTCGTCGCAGGCATCGAGCACGACCAGGATGCGAACCGGCTCACCCTCGAGCTCCGCGTCCTCCGCCGCACGCAAGGCGGCCGCAAGACATCCGGGCAGCATCGCTTCTTCGTTGTGCGCAGGAATCACAATACCGATCATAGACCCTCAGCTTCGGCGACCGAACGGCCGTCGGTTGACCAGACGTCGAGCAGGAAGTCGCCGTCCTCGTAATGTGCGACACGCCGTCCAGCCAGGGCGGCGAACGCGGCATCGAATTCTTCGTGGACGGCCGCGGCCGGCGCGGCCCACGCTTCCATCGCGCCGGTCCAGTGGCAGGCGACGAGATCGCCGCCGGCCTGCAGCGTGGTGGCGATGCACTCGCGCAGGCGTGCGCGCTCGGCGGCATCGAGGTAGTAGACCAGCTCGCTCAGCACCACCAGATCGAAGCGTGCGTCGAGCGGCCAGTCGTGCGGCACGCTCTGCCGAAGCACCTGCGCGTGCGCGCAAGCGGCCAGCCGCTCGCGCGCCAGCGCGGTTGCCGCTTCGCTCGCATCGCCGGCCAGCAGTCGGTCGCACCGTCCGGCCAGGCCGATGCTGAGTTCGCCGTTCGCGCAGCCCGGTTCGAAGCCGTATGCGTAGCGCTCGCGCGGCAGCATCGCCAGCGTCAGTGCGCGCTTGCGGCGTTCATACCAACGTTCGCGATAGCGCCATGGATCGGCGGCCTGCCGGAACATCGTCTCGAAATGAGCCTGGCGCTGCGCTCGATCCGGTATCGGCGGGCGGCTCATAGGGCGAACGACGGGTTGCCCCGATGCACCTCATGCACCGCGCGTCCCAGCGCCGCGAAGTCGCGGTCGGCGTGGCTCTGCCGGATGAACACGCCGAGATCGGTCACGCGCCGCGCGAACGCCGCATCGCGGCAGAGCGGCCCGGCACCCAGCGTGCGGGTCGCGCAGCGAAGCGTGACCTCGGCGGCCTGCTCGGCACCGAGCCGGGCGCGCATGGCCCAGACCAGCGCGTCGGCGTCCGGCGACGCATCGAGGCGCGCGGCGGTCGCGCGCAACCGATTCGCCGCGCCGTCCAGCGCCAGGTCGACCTCCCCAAGCGCCAGGGCGACGAGCGGATCGTCATGCCGGCCCGCGGTCCGCGCCGAGAACGCCGCGGCAATGCCGGCGGCGGCGCCATACCAGCACGCCGCGATACCCGCGCCGCCATGCCAGAAGCCGGGACGGTTCAGATAGTCGCCCGGCGCGCCGACCTGAACCGCTTCCGCATCGTCGAATTCGACCTCGACGCTGCCGGTCGCGGCCATGCCGATCGCCGCCCAGCCGCGCTCGGTCACGCGTACGCCGGGCGCATCGAGCGCGACGGCGGCCAGGCAGGAAACATCATTGTCCAGCCATACCGTAAGCAACGCATGGCTGACGGCCGCGGCGCCCGAGCACCAGGCCTTGCAGCCCGCCAGGGACAGGCCGTCGGCGGTGCGCCGCGCCTTGACCCGTGCGTTCGGCGCCTCGGCCGCCCAGACCGCCCAGGCACTGCCCGGCAGCGGCGCCGGACCGTCGAGTTCGGCAAGGATCGCGAGCGCATCCGTATGGCCTTCATACAGTTTGACGAGCCCGACATCGTGGCTCGCCACCGCCGCCAGCGCTTGCCAGCGGCGCAGCGTTTCGCCATGGCCGGGCAATGGGATCACGTCGGCACCCGCGGCAATCAGGCTGCGCAGCGCCTCGGCAAGGACACCCGGTTCGTCGAGCGGTTGAGGCAACGCATCGAGCACGCGCTGCAAGCGTTCGTCGACACCGGCGGAAGGGACGCGCATCGCGGGGCTCTCTTGTTTCAGGCGGCGCGCGGCGCGCGTCGGGCGACTACAGGAGCAATAAACGGTCCAACGTCCCAAACGCCCGTAGGGTCTTATCGCAGCGAAGCGGCGCGCTATAATGTGCGGTTATCCCAACGCCCCCAGGTCAACCACTGCGAACGGCGCTCATGGCAAAGAAAGTATTCATCAAGACCTTCGGCTGTCAGATGAACGAGTACGACTCGGACAAGATGGTCGACGTACTCGGCAGCGACGAGCCGGTGGTCGCGGCCGCCTCTCCAGAGGAAGCCGACGTCATCCTTTTCAACACCTGCTCGGTACGCGAGAAGGCGCAGGAGAAGGTGTTTTCCGACCTCGGCCGCGTGCGCGCCCTGAAGGAGGCGAATCCGGCACTGGTGATCGGCGTCGGCGGGTGCGTCGCCAGTCAGGAAGGCGCGGCCATCGTCGCGCGCGCGCCCTATGTCGATCTGGTGTTCGGGCCGCAGACGCTGCACCGGCTGCCGGCGATGATCGCCGAGCGCCGCCGCAGCGGCCGGCCGCAGGTCGACATCTCGTTCCCCGAGATCGAGAAATTCGATCACCTGCCGCCCGCGCGCGTCGAGGGGCCGAGCGCCTTCGTGTCGATCATGGAAGGGTGCAGCAAGTACTGCAGCTATTGCGTGGTGCCGTACACGCGCGGCGAGGAAGTGTCGCGACCGCTCGAGGACGTGCTGACCGAGATCGCCGGCCTGGCCGACCAGGGCGTGCGCGAGGTGACGCTGCTCGGCCAGAACGTCAATGCGTATCGGGCCGGCCTGCGCGCCGACTCGCCGGTGACGGCCGGCGAGACCGACTTCGCGGAACTGATCGAACTGGTTGCCGAGATTCCCGGCATCGAACGCATCCGCTATACGACGTCGCATCCGAAGGAATTCACGCAGCGCCTGATCGACGCGTACGCCAGGGTGCCGAAGCTGGTCAGCCATCTGCACCTGCCGGTGCAGCACGGTGCCGACACGGTGCTGATGGCCATGAAGCGCGGCTACACGGTGCTGGAATACAAGTCGATCATCCGGCGCCTGCGCGCGGTGCGGCCCGACCTGTCGCTGTCGACCGACGTGATCGTCGGCTTCCCCGGCGAGACGGATGCCGACTTCGAAAAGTTGATGAAACTGGTTGAAGAAATCGGATTCGACACCAGTTTCTCTTTCATCTACAGCCCTCGACCCGGTACGCCCGCAGCCAATCTCGCCGACGACACGCCGCGCGAGGTGAAGCTGGCCCGTCTGACCACGCTGCAGGCCGCGATCGAAGCGAACGCGCGGCGCATCAGCGAGGCGATGGTCGGCAGCGTGCAACGCATTCTGGTCGAAGGACCGTCGCGCAAGGATCCGAACGAGCTGCACGGGCGGACCGAGAACAACCGGGTGGTGAATTTCCCGGCGCCGCCGGCGGCGCATGGCCGCCTGATCGGCCAGTTGGTGGACGTGACGATCAACCGCGCGTTCGCCCACTCGCTGCGCGGCGAACTGGTGCTGCAGGAAGACGCCGCGCTGGCGTGACCGGCGCCGGGGGCCGGACGCCGGCGATGCGCGCCGGTGCCGCGGCTCCCCTATTACCGTTAAGGTGGCCAAGTCTTGAAGAGCAACGTCCTCGAATTCAACGCCCCGCGGGGCGAAAACAGCCGGCTGGCCAATCTGTGCGGTCCGCTCGACGAGAATCTCCGCCAGCTCGAACAGGGTCTGGATGTGGTGGTTGCCCGCCGCGGTCACCAGATCTCGGTCAAGGGCCGCAACGCCAAGGCCGCGGTCGCGGCGCTCGAGGAGCTGTACAACCGCGCCGCCGAACCGCTGTCGGTCGATGACGTGCAGTTGGGGCTGGTCGAGGCGCGCCATCCGCGCTCGCCGTACGGCGAGGAAGCGCCCGCCAACGGCCGCGCCGACGGGGTGGCGGACGACGCCACGGCCGACTCGGATGGCGAGGCGATCCGCCTTCACACGCGCCGCCCCGACCTGCGCGGCCGCACGCCCACGCAGCGCGATTACCTGAAGGCGATCCTGAATCACGACGTTGCGTTCGGCATCGGGCCGGCGGGCACCGGCAAGACCTACCTGGCGGTGGCCTGCGCGGTCGACGCGCTCGAACGCGACCAGGTCAAGCGCATCGTGCTCACCCGGCCCGCCGTCGAGGCCGGCGAGCGGCTTGGCTTCCTGCCGGGCGATCTCGCGCAGAAGATCGATCCGTACCTGCGGCCGCTGTACGACGCGCTGTACGACCTGCTCGGCTTCGACCGGACGGCCAAGCTGTTCGAGCGCCAGGCCATCGAGATCGCGCCGTTGGCGTATATGCGCGGCCGGACGCTGAACCACGCGTTCATCATCCTCGACGAAGCGCAGAACACCACGCCGGAACAGATGAAGATGTTCCTGACGCGGATCGGTTTCGGCTCGAAGGCGGTGATCACCGGCGACACCACGCAGATCGACCTGCCGCGCGGTCACAAGAGCGGCCTGATCGAGGCGGTCGAGATCCTGAAGGACGTGCGTGGCATCGAGATGACGCGTTTCAGCAGCGCGGACGTGGTCCGGCATCCGCTGGTGGCCCGCATCGTCGAGGCGTATGACGCGGCTACCCCGCGCGATGCCGCCTGAGACGACCGGCACCGCCTGACGCCACCCGACGCCCCTGTTCCGCCCGCGCCACGATGAGCCAGCCCAGCCTCGACCTATCGGTACAGTTCGCGACGCGCGCCTTTCCCGCGCATCGCGCCCTGCTCAAGCGCGCGCTGCTGCTGCGCTGGACGCGCGCCGCCCTGTTCGACGACGCGGTGCTGACGCTCCGCTTCGTCGACGCGGACGAGGGACGCCAGTTGAACCGGGCCTATCGGGGCCGCGACTACGCCACCAACGTCCTGACCTTCGCCTATGCGGAAAGCGCGGACGAGCCGGTCAGCGGCGACATCGTGCTGTGCTGCCCGGTGGTCGAGCAGGAGGCGCAGGCACAGGGCAAGTCGCTCGACGCACACTACGCCCATCTGATCGTGCACGGTGTGCTGCACGCTCAGGGCTACGACCACGAGGACGACCAGGAAGCGGAGGAGATGGAGCAAATCGAGACCGACATCCTGCGCGCACTCGGCTTCGCCGATCCGTACGCGGTGCGCGCAGACCTCGGCCCGCCGGATGGGTCGGCAGCGCCGGAAGAGTCGGATCCGCAAGCGAACCAGGACGGCGGCGCGGCGGAAGACGCCGCGTCCCGCTGACCGCCCGGCCACGATGACCAGCGACGAACGCGATCCCCTCGAACCGCGCGACGACCGTGCCGACGACATCGGACCGGACGCAAACCCGCGCGCCGACGACGATCCGCTGCTGCCCCTCGGTCATCCGGACGCGCCGCTGCAACCGGGCGAGCGGCTGGCCGACGACGACCTGCCGGTGCCGCATCCCGGCTATCCGCCGCCGATCGGCGAAGGCCGTCACCTCGACGACGCCGAACTGGCCAGTTCCCTCGCAGCGACGCTGGCCGACTGGCGCGCCCATGCGCCAAACGGCGAGTTCTGGCTGTTCGCATACGGCTCGCTGATCTGGAAGCCGGAAGTGTCGATCGCGGAACGGGTCGACGGCCGCATTCATGGCTACCATCGCGGGCTGTATCTGTGGTCGCGGGTCAACCGCGGCACGGGCACGCGGCCCGGCCTGGTGCTCGCGCTCGACCGCGGCGGTTCGTGCCCGGGCGTGGCGATGCGCGTCGCGCCCGAGCGCATCGACGAGGAACTGCCGGCGCTGTGGCGGCGCGAAATGGCGATGGGTTCCTACCGCCCTGCGTGGCTGCCGTGCCGACTGGCCGACGGCCGCCGCCTGGCGGCGCTGACCTTCGTGATCCGGCGCGACGTACCGGCCTATGCGGGCAAGCTGAACGATGCGCTGGTCCGCCAGGTATTCGCCTGCGCGAGCGGGCGCTACGGCACGACGCTCGACTACGTGGCGCGCACCTGCGATGCACTGCGCGAGAGCGGCATGCCGGACTTCGGCCTAGAAGCACGGCTGCGCCGCTGCCGACCGAAATGAACGGCGTCGGAACGCGCCTATCCGATCGATGCGGCGAACCGCGCGGCAGTGCCATCGCAAGCCACCGCGGCTTGGCCGACCCGCCCGGTCGGCCAGGCCGCGGCGGGATTTCGATTCGTCGCGGACCGTGGTGTATTCTTCGATTTCGTCTTGATCCTGCGTCGTGCGGCGCGCTGCCTGAGTGCGGCGGCCCGGAGGACGCGCCACTATGAACGACCCATATCCCAGTAGAAAGCAGCTCGACCGCCCCCGTTCCCTGCTGGAACGGCTGACGAACCTGATCTCCCCGGAGCCGGAGTCACGCGCCGAGCTGCTTGAAATCCTCCAGGACGCGCGCGAGCGCAACCTGCTCGACGCCGACTCCCTGTCGATGATCGAAGGCGTCTTCCAGGTCGGCGAGATGTGCGCGCGCGACATCATGGTGCCGCGCGCCCAGATCGACGCGATCAACATCGCCGACGCGCCCGAGCAGTTCATTCCCTTCGTGCTGGAAAAGGCGCACTCGCGCTACCCGGTCTACGAAGGCAGCCGCGACAACGTGATCGGCATCCTGCTGGCGAAGGACCTGCTGCGCTTCTACGCGGAGGAAGACTTCGACGTGCGCGGCATGCTCCGGCCGGCGGTCTTCATCCCCGAGTCGAAGCGCCTGAACGTGTTGCTGCACGACTTCCGCGCCAACCGCAATCACATCGCGATCGTCGTCGACGAATACGGCGGCGTGGCCGGCCTGATCACCATCGAAGACGTGCTCGAACAGATCGTCGGCGACATCGAGGACGAATACGACTTCGACGAGGAAGCCGGCAATATCATCGCCACGCCCGACGGACGCTATCGCGTGCGGGCACTGACCGAGATCGAGCAGTTCAACGAGACCTTCGGCACGAACTTCAGCGATGCCGAGGTCGATACCATCGGCGGGCTGATCACCGGCCGCTTCGGCCGCCTGCCGCATCGCGGCGAGCGCGTCGATCTCGACGGTTTCGAGTTCGAGGTGCTGCGCGGGGATGCCCGCCAGGTGCACATGCTGCTCGTCTCCCGTCTCGCCACGGGTCTCGCGGACGCCGACGCCGACGACGCTTCCACGCAGTCGTGAGCGCCCTGCCCGTGCCGGTTCGGCGGGCATGGCGGACGACCATGCTCGGCTCCTTGTGTGCGCTGCTGCTCGGCGTCGTGCAGACCGCCGGATTCGCGCCGACGCCGTATGGCGGCTGGCTGCAACTGGCCGTGATGGCCCTCTTCTATGCCCTGCTCCACGGCGGCAGCCGGGCCGCTGCCCGGCCGGTACGCCGCGCGGCGCTGCTTGGCGTCGCGTTCGGCCTCGGCAACTTCGTCTCCGGGGTCTACTGGCTGTACATCAGCATGCATGACTTCGGTGCGATGGCGGCGCCGCTTGCGGCCGCCACGCTGGTGCTGTTCTGCTTCTACCTGAGCTGGTATCCCGGACTGGCGGGCGCCGTCTGGGCGTGGCTGAGCGTGCGCCGCGCGGCGGCCGCCGCGCGGCGTCGGCGCGTGCCCGCGCCGCTGGTGTTCGCCGCCTGCTGGAGCCTCGGCGAGTGGCTGCGCGGCATGGTCTTCACGGGCTTCCCGTGGCTCAGCATCGGCTACAGCCATGTCGACACGCCGCTCGCCGGGTTCGCCGGCTGGCTCGGCGTCTATGGCGTCGGCTTCGCGGCCGCGCTCGTCGCCAGCGCACTGGCCAGCGCCTTCGTCGACGGCGGTGCCGCCGTCGTGGCGGTGCCTGCGCCGGATCCCGCTTCGTTCGCCTTGCGACGCTCTGCTGCGGATCCTGCTGCGTCGGATCCTGCTGCGTCGGAGCGTGCCGCATCGGATCTCGCCACGGCGTCGTCAGCCGTCGACGGCATGCCGCGTGGCGGACCGGCGCGGCGCGTGCGTCTGGCGGGGCTCGTCACCGCCGTGCTGGTCCTGCTCGCCGGCCTGCTCGCCGGCGTGCCGCGTTTCGTCGCGCCCGACGGCGCACCGCTCGCCGTGCGACTGCTGCAAGGCAATATCGCGCAGGACATGAAGTTCGGCGAAGCGGGCGTGGCTCACGCCATCGATCTGTATCGCGAACTGCTCACCGCGCGGCCAGCGGACCTGATCGTTACGCCCGAAACCGCCTACCCGATCCTGGCCACCCAGATCCCGGCGGCCGACGTCGCGACCCTGCAGGCGTTCGCGCAACGCAGCGGCAGCGCACTGCTGTTCGGCGCGGTGGGGGTGGACTTCGACCCGCAGGGCCGGCCGATCGCCTATACCAATGCGATGTTCGGCATCAGCCCGTCGGGCGGCCCCGTCTATCGCTACGTCAAGCACCACCTCGTGCCGTTCGGCGAGTTCGTGCCCTGGGGCTTCCGCTGGCTGGTCGACGCGATGCAGATTCCGCTCGGCGAACTGGCGCGCGGCGGGCTCGGCCAGCCGCCGTTCCACGTCAAGGGACGGCCGGTGGCGGTCGACATCTGCTACGAGGACATCTTCGGCGAGGAAATCGCCGCCACGCTGCGGCGCCAGGAGCAGCCGGCCGGCCTGCTGGTCAATGCGACCAACCTGGCCTGGTTCGGCAACACCATTGCGCTGGACCAGCATCTGCAGATCGCGCGCATGCGGACGCTGGAAACCGGCCGGCCGATGGTGCGCGCGACCAATACCGGCGTGACGGCGGCCATCGATGCCGAAGGGCACGTGCTGGCCCGCCTGCCGGTGTTCACCGTCGGCGCGCTCGACACGCGTGTGCAGGCGACCAAGGGCTTGACCCCGTATGCGCGCATCGGCAACGCCGGCGTGCTGGCGCTGGCGGCCGTGGTGCTGGCGGCCGCCGCGTTTTCGAGGCGCAAACAGCGCCGACCGGAGTAAAATCGCCGGTTTGACCGCGTTTGCGGCGACCGGCAATCGAAGAAAGGCCCCCAAGCGATGCTCACGTTTCAGCAAATCATCCTGACCCTGCAGTCGTATTGGGACGCACAGGGCTGCGCGCTGCTGCAGCCCTACGACATGGAAGTCGGCGCGGGCACCTCGCACACCGCGACCTTCCTGCGCGCGATCGGCCCCGAGCCATGGCGCGCCGCCTACGTGCAACCGTCGCGTCGTCCGAAAGACGGCCGCTACGGCCAGAACCCGAACCGGCTGCAGCATTACTACCAGTATCAGGTGGTGCTAAAGCCGGCCCCCGAGAACATCCTGGATCTGTACCTCGGCTCGCTGGCGGCGCTCGGCCTGGATCTCCAGCAGAACGACGTGCGCTTCGTCGAGGACGACTGGGAAAATCCGACGCTCGGCGCCTGGGGCCTCGGCTGGGAAGTCTGGCTGAACGGCATGGAAGTGACGCAGTTCACCTACTTCCAGCAGGTGGGCGGGCTCGATTGCAAGCCGGTGCTGGGCGAGATCACCTATGGCCTCGAACGGCTGGCGATGTATCTGCAGAAGGTCGAGAACGTGTACGACCTGGTCTGGACCGAATGGCAGGAGAACGGCGAGACGCGCCGCCTGACGTACGGCGACGTGTTCCACCAGAACGAGGTGGAACAGTCGACGTACAACTTCGAGCACAGCAATGCGGACATGCTGTTCGAATTCTTCAACCATTACGAACGCGAGGCGCAGCGCTTGATCGATACCGCGCTGACGCTGCCCGCGTACGAGATGATCCTGAAGGCGGCACACACCTTCAACCTGCTCGATGCCCGCGGCGCGATCTCGGTGACCGAGCGCGCGCGCTACATCGGCCGCATCCGCACCCTGTCGCGCGGCGTCGCCCAGGGGTATTACGACTCGCGCGAGAAGCTCGGCTTCCCGATGCTGCGCACTGCCGCGACGGCCTGAGCGCCGCGGGCACGCCCGGCGCGGTACGACGCGCCGGCATCAGATGACTACAGCAATGAACCAATCCGTCGTGAATACCCTGCTGGTCGAATTATTGACCGAAGAACTGCCGCCGAAGGCGTTGGCCCGCCTCGGCGACGCCTTCGCCGAAGGCCTGGCGCGCCGTCTGGTCGAGGCCGGGCTGGCCACCGCCGAGGCGCGCGTCGAACGCTTCGCGAGTCCGCGCCGCCTGGCAGTGACCATCGCCGGCGTGGCGGCACGCGCGGCCGACCGCCAGGTTCGTCAGAAGGTGCTGCCGGTCTCGGTGGCACTCGATGCCGAAGGCCGGGGCACCGCACCGCTCGCGAAGAAGCTCGCTGCGCTCGGCGCGCCGAACGTGACCGTCGACGCGCTGGAACGCGACGGCGAAGGCAAGAACGAGGCGTTTTTCCTGACCCGCACCGTGGCGGGCGCGACGCTGGCCGACGCGTTGCAGGGGGCGCTCGCCGAGACCCTCGGGCAGTTGCCGATTCCGAAGATGATGAGCTACCAGCGCCCGGACGGCGAAACGGTGCACTTCGTACGGCCGGCGCATCGACTGGTCGCGCTGCATGGCGCCGACGTGGTGCCGGTCGGCGCGCTCGGTCTGCGCGCCGAGCGCGAGACGCTGGGCCACCGCTTCCTGTCGTCCGGCGCGATCGTGGTGCCGCACGCCGATGCCTATGCCGACACGCTGCGCACGCAGGGACGGGTGATGGCCGGCTTCGCCGAACGCCGCGAAGCGATCCGGCAAGGCCTGGCCGAAGCCGCCGGGGGCGACCAGGTGCTGATGCCGGACGCGCTGGTCGACGAGGTGACGGCGCTGGTCGAATGGCCGGTGGTCTATGCCTGCCGTTTCGACGAGGCCTTCCTGGACGTGCCGCAGGAATGCCTGATCCTGACGATGCAGACCAACCAGAAGTACTTCGCGCTGACCGACGCGAAGGGCCGCCTGCGGCCGCGCTTCCTGATCGTCTCGAATATTGCCACCGACACGCCGACCGCGATCATCGAAGGCAACGAACGGGTGGTGCGGCCGCGTCTGGCGGACGCCCAGTTCTTCTTCGAGCAGGACAAGAAGCGTTCGCTGGAAAGCCGGCTGCCGCAGCTGGCGGCCGTCGTCTACCAGGCCAAGCTCGGCTCGCAGCTCGAACGCAGCGAGCGGCTGGCCGCGCTGGCCGGCGCGATCGCCGAGCGGCTCGGCGAGGACGCGGCGCTGGCCAGCCGGGCCGCGCGTCTCGCCAAGACCGATCTGGTCACCGAGATGGTCGGCGAATTTCCGGAACTGCAAGGCACGATGGGCGCGTACTACGCGCGTCACGACGGCGAGCCCGAAGCGGTCGCGTTGGCGGCGGTCGAACACTACCAGCCGCGTTTCGCCGGCGACGCCCTGCCCGGTTCGCCGATCGGCAGGATCGTCGCGTTGGCGGACAAGCTCGAAACGCTGGTCGGCATCTGGGGCGTGGGCCTCGCGCCGACCGGCGACAAGGACCCGTTCGCGCTGCGGCGCCACGCGCTCGGCGTGGTGCGGATGCTGGTCGAGCAGGCGCTGCCGCTTGATCTGACCGAATTGTTCGGGCTGGCATACCGGCAACTGGCTGACAAGGGCTTCGACGATCCGAGCGAGGCCTTGCATGCGTTCTGCCTCGACCGCCTGCGCTCCCTGCTGCGCGAGCGCGGCTACGCGGCGCAGGAAATCGACGCGGTGCTTGCGCAGGGACCGCGCCGCCTGGACGACCTGATCGCCCGCCTCGACGCCGTGCGTGCGTTCGGCGCGCTGCCGGAGGCAGCCGCGCTCGCCGCCGCCAACAAACGCATCGGCAACATCCTCAAGAAGGCCGACGACGGCGAGATCGCGCCGGCGATCGACGCGGCGTGGCTGCGCGAACCGGCGGAACAGGCACTGGCGCAGGCAGTCGACGCGCTCGCGCCGCGGGTCGAGGCGGACTTCGCGGCACGCCGCTATACGGAGGCCTTGAGCGCACTGGCCACCCTGCGCGAAGCCGTCGACACCTTCTTCGACCGGGTGATGGTGAATGCCGACGAAGCCGCGCTGCGCGCCAACCGCCTCGCGCTGTTGGCACGCCTGCACGGCCTGATGAACGCGGTGGCCGACCTGTCGCGCCTCGCCTGAACGACGCGTCGCCCCGCTCGCCGCCGCGGTGCGACGGGAGCGGGCGCGGCCACGGAAGCAGCCATGACCCTCAAGAAAGTCGTAGTGTTGGACCGCGACGGCGTCATCAACCACGATTCGGACGCCTTCATCAAGACGCCTGACGAATGGCTGGCGATTCCCGGCAGCCTCGAAGCGATCGCCCGGCTGAACCAGGCCGGCTATCGGGTCGTCGTGGCGACCAACCAGTCCGGCATCGGCCGTGGCCTGTTCGACGTGTCGATGCTCAACCAGATCCACGCGAAGATGCACCGCGAAGCTGCGGCCGTCGGCGCGCGCATCGACGCGGTGTTCTTCTGCCCACACGTGAGCGCGGACGACTGCACGTGCCGCAAGCCGCGCGCCGGCATGCTCGAGGACATCATTGCGCGCTACCAGCTCGGCGACGCACCGGTGGCGCTGGTCGGCGATGCGCTGCGCGACCTGCAGGCCGCCGCGTGCGTGAATTTCACGCCATGGCTGGTGCTGACCGGCAAGGGACGCAAGACCCTGACGGCCGGCGGCCTGCCGGAGCGCACGCGCGTGGTCGACGACCTGCGGGCGTTCTCGCTCGATTTTCTCGCCAGCCAGCCCGACGGCTGAGCCCGACATCCCGATTCGCGCGGTACCGCCGCGCCGTCCCGACTGCTGCCCATGCGCGCGATCCGTTCGACCCTCTTCCTGCTGTTCCTGGTGACCCTGACGGTGCCGTACGCGCTGGCGTGCTTCATCGCGTTTCCATTCATGAACGCCCACCGGCGCTACTGGATGGTCACCGGCTGGTGCCGGCTTTCCATCGGCGCCGGGCGCGTGCTGTGCGGCATGCGCTACCGCGTGATCGGCCGGGAAAACCTGCCCGACGGCCCCGCCGTCCTGCTTGCCAAGCATCAGTCGGCCTGGGAAACGCTCGCCTTCCCCGCGCTGCTGCCGCGGCCGCTGTGCTACGTCTTCAAGCGCGAGCTGCTGCTGGTGCCCTTCTTCGGCTGGGCGCTCGGCATGCTGAAGATGATCCACATCGACCGCAAGCGTGGTCCGCGCGCCTTCGTGTCGGTGGTCAGGCAAGGCCGTGAGCGAATTGCCGACGGTTCCTGGGTCATCATGTTCCCCGAGGGCACCCGCACGCCGACGGGACGCACCGGCGTGTACAAGACGGGCGGCGCGCGCTTTGCCATCGAGGTCGGCGCACCGGTCGTGCCGATCGCACACAACGCCGGGCACTGCTGGCCGCGCAACGCGTTTCTCAAGCATCCCGGCGAGATCGTGGTGTCGATCGGTCCGGCAATCGACAGTGCCGGCCTGCGCTCCGAGGAACTCAACCAACGGGTCGCCGCCTGGATCGAGACCGAGATGCGCCGCATCGACGCGGCCGCCTATCAGGATCATGGCGGCGTGCCGATGCAAGCCGGCGACGCGAGCGCCGACGCGGCGCCGGCGGCCGACGCGCGCGATGGGTCCGCCGATGCGTTCGTCCCACGTCGGTGAGTGGCTGCCGCGACGCGCCTGGCTGGGCGGCCGCGAGATCGATTACCGGCTGCGCCGCAGCGCGCGTCGCAGCGTCGGCTTCGTGATCGATCAGCACGGCCTGTCGGTGACGGCGCCGCGCCGCCTCGCCGAGCGCGAGGTGTTGCTCGCGCTGTCGTCGAAGGCTGGCTGGATCGTTGCGAAGCTCGACGAATGGCGGCTGCGCCCGCCGGTCGCGCCGCCCGCGGAGACGGTCTGGCGCGACGGCGACACCGTGCCCTACCTCGGCATGCCGTTGATCCTGCGCCTCGATCAGGCCACGCGCGGCGTCCACCTCGACCGGCTGACCGGCACGCTGACCGTCGGCCGTGCCACCGCGCGGGCGGCGTCGGATGCGCTGTCGCAAGCGCATGTGGGCGCGGCCCTGACGCGCTGGTTCAAGGCGATGGCCCGCGCCGAACTGGGCGACCGGCTCGCCGCCCATGCCGCGCGCGCACAATTGCGCTATGAGCGCTTCGCCCTGTCGTCGGCGCGGACGCGTTGGGGCAGTTGCTCGTCACGCGGCACGATCCGCCTGAACTGGCGCCTGATCCACCTCGACCCGGACCTGATCGACTACGTCGTCGTGCATGAACTCGCGCATCTGCTGCAGATGAACCACAGCCCGCGCTTCTGGGCCGAGGTGGCGCGCCTGATGCCGGACTACGAGACGCGTCGCCGCACCCTGCGACAAATTCCACAGGCGACGCTGCCGCGGCTGTAGCACGCATGCTGCCGGCCGGCGACCGAGCTGAGTGTCGCCGCGCCGTGGGCGGGCCGCTGCGACAGCCTGTCTGCCCGATGCGGTGCCGCCGACGCGGTGAACGGATGCCCACCTTCGCGACGACGCCGCGCCTGTGCCTCGCTCGCCTCGGTCGCCATCGCGCGTCGGCCACCTGCATGGCATGCACGGCAAGAATGGCATGGCGCCGGGCACGCCGCGCGTGGGTGGCCACCGGCCCTGAAAGGCCGGCGCTTTGGCGCTACACTGCTTGGTTCCCGTTCCGGCCACCGGGTGGCCGGCAGGCCGGCGTGGGTCGCGACACGTGTTCGCGCCGCGCTTTTCAACACCATTCCCCGGACACCACAATGCGATTCCTCCACACCATGCTGCGGGTCGGCGATCTGCAACGCTCGATCGACTTCTACACCGGCGTGCTCGGCATGCAGCTGCTGCGCAAGCACGATTATCCGGACGGCCGCTTCACGCTGGCCTTCGTCGGCTACGGTCCCGAGTCCGAGACGGCGGTGCTGGAACTGACGCACAACTGGGATACCCCGTCCTACGATCTTGGCAACGGCTACGGCCATATCGCGCTGGAAGTCGAGGACGCCTACAAGGCCTGCGACGAAGTCCGCGAACGCGGCGGCAAGGTGACGCGCGAGGCGGGGCCGATGAAACACGGCACCACGGTGATCGCATTCGTCGAGGACCCGGACGGGTACAAGATCGAGTTCATCCAAGCAAAATCAACAAGTTGATTAGACGGACGCCATTCCGACGCCAAAAGCACTGATCCACTGCGCAGCGCGTAGCCAACAGCCGACAGAAAAGCCTGCGCAAGCAGGCCTTTGTTGATCTGATGATGGAAACGTGGCAAGCCAGGCCGGTGACGCGATGACCGTGGCGGGCATACGCCTGGCGGCAACGCGCTAAGGAGTGAAATTTTTTGACAGCCGCCCGCCGGTCTTAATCGAAATATTGACGATATAGTCGAATTTAATCAAAATCCGGTTTATCTAATCGTTCTCTGGGCCTTCGCCTGGCTTTCTACATGCCTGACTGGATCGGTTATCGCTGGCTGGCCGAACGGTACGGCGTCAGTGCCGTCCAGACGTTTCGTACAGACAGTGCCATCGGCAAATCGCGTGCGACCGTGCGCGAGAACGGTTACGTCCATGAACAGCATCCGCCTGCTGCTCGTCCCGCGGAGTCCCTGGCGGGCCATCTGACCTTCGCCCTCAAACATGAGGGCGTTCACCTGGAATTCCTCGCACGGCTGTTCGATGCCGCCCCGGTCGCCGAACTGAACGCCTGGGTGGCCGCAGAGCCCACGGGACAGTATGCCCGCCGCACCGGCTTCTTCTACGAGTACCTTACGGGACGGGTGCTCGATTTCCCGGGCGTCGCGGCCGGGAACTATGTGACCGCACTCGATGAAGAGCGCTACGTCACCTCTTCTCAATCGACCAATAACCAGCGGTGGCGGGTGCGCGACAACCTGCCCGGCTCGCGCAACTTCTGCCCGGTAGTGCTGCGCACGCCGGCGGTTCGACAGGCTGAACTTTACGCGTGTGCGGAGCATCTGGCTGCCCTTGAGGCGGAATTCGGCGCAGACGTCCTGCAGCGCAGCGCCGTCTGGCTCACCATCAAGGAAAGCCGCGCCAGCTTTGCGATCGAGCACGAGGAGCAGCACGTCGACCGCGTGCGACGCTTCGCCGCCGCGATGGAGCGCTGGTGCGGCCGGCACGAGGCCCCCTTGTCAGAGGCGTCGTTGGGCGAATTGCAGGCCGAGATCCTGGGGCCGCGCGCCACGCGCTACGGTGTGAGACGCTCACCGGTCTTCGTCGGCGAAGTGGACGGGTTCCGCGAGACCGTCCACTACATCGCGCCCCACTGGGAGGATGCGCCGCAGTTGCTGTCAGGATTGCGCGACTGTGCAGATCGGACCGCCGGCGGCTCCGCCCTGGTCCGCGCCGCTGTGCTGTCGTTCGGCTTCGTCTATATCCACCCAATGTCGGACGGCAACGGCCGCATTTCGCGCTTCCTGGTCAACGACGTGCTGCGGCGGGATGGCGCCGTCCCCGAGCCCTTCATCCTGCCGGTGTCAGCAACCATCACCAGTTCGGTGATCAAGCGCCGTGGCTACGACCAGGTGCTTGAGCTGTTCTCGCTGCCCCTCATGCGCCGTTATACCAACGCATGGCGCTTCGGACCGGAGCAGCAGGCCGCGGACGGCGTGCGCTACAACCTGCAGTTCGACGGCTACGCGGACGCATTGAACGCGTGGCGTTACCCCGACCTCACGGACCACGTCGAGTACATCGCTGACATCGTGCGCGTGACCATCGAGCAGGAAATGCGCAAGGAAGCCGGATACCTGCGCAGCCTTCGGCTCGCGCGTGAGCGCGTGAAGCAGGTGATCGAAGGGCCGGACAGCGACATCGACCGCATCGTCCGCTCGGTGCGCGACAACGGCGGCAAGGTCTCGAACAAGCTGGCGAAGGAATTTCCCGCGCTGGCCGACCAAGCCACGGCGGCCGAACTCGTCGATGCACTGCAAGGCGTCTTCCAAGCCGCACCCGCGGACGGCGCGCCATGACCATCGCACGCCACCACACGCGATCCAGTGGCCCGGCTGCGGACGCATTGCGCGAGGCCTTCCGTCTGAGTTGCGAACTGCCGCAGCCCCGACGGTCCGACATCATGAGGCTGGCCGTGCACACCAAGGTCCAGCCTGAAGGCATGCCATGTGACGTCCTCGGCAACGAGCTGGTCAAAGGCCTGGACCGCAACGATCGTATAAAGCTCAGAGGCATAACGATCTAGTTGCTCCCGACGCGGTTGCATGGTCCGCTCTTGGGCACGAAGCGCCGCGGGATCATGCGTGCCAGGTGCTCCACCACGGCCTGCGCGAAGCCGTTGACCGTATCCCAGTCGTGCAGCCGCTTGATCAGCACAACGACATGCGCGCCCTTGCCTCCGCTGGTCTTAAGAAACGTCGGCAAGCCCAGCTCCTTCAACGGCACCCGAACCAGTTGCGCCGACTCTCGCATCTGCTCCCACGGTACGCCCTCGCCCGGGTCCAGGTCGAAAGCCATCCGGTCGGGCCGGTCGATCCGATCCTTCTTCGCGTTCCCGGTGTGAAACTCGATGACGTTCATCCGCGCGGCCGACAACAAGCCGTCCGGCCGTGCTACTTCCAGCATGGCTGGGTGTCCGATGTAGAGCGCGGGTCGAGCCACTCGACGCCGGCCGTACCGCCCTTGTCCAGGTGCTTCTGAACGAAGCGCTCGCCCTTCACGCCTTCGGGCGCGCGCACCGGAACCACCGGCTGCCCCTTTAGGTGCTACACCAGCAGCGGCGCCACCTTGGCGTCGTAGCGCACCCGCTCAATCGTCGTGATGCCCGTGGACGCATCGATGACGCGCTCCGGGTTGAACACGCAGCGAGGTGGGACAGCGCTGCCCGGCGCGCGCCCCTCATCGCTCAAGCCGCTCAAGCCGATCGCGCCGATCAAAACGATCACGCCGGGCGCGTCAGCGCGCCGGCGCGCGCATCAGGGCCTGGGCCAACGCGACGTACTCGTCGACCGGCACGGCTTCGGCACGCCGGGTCAGGTCGAAGCCAAGGGCTTCGAAGTCGAGCCGGTCGCGATAGGCGCCCAGCGTGTTGCGCAGCATCTTGCGACGTTGCGAGAACGCGGCGCCGACCACCTCGGCGAACAGCCCGGCATCGACCTCGGGCAACGTCGAGCGTTCGCGCGGCAACATCCGCACGACGGCCGAGTTGACCTTCGGCGGCGGCTCGAACGCCGTGGGCGGCACGTCGATCAGCTTGTCCATGTGATAGCGGAACTGCAGCATCACCGACAGCCGGCTGTAGGCCTTGCTGCCCGGTTCGGCCACCATGCGTTCGACGACCTCGTCCTGCAGCATGAAGTGCTGGTCGACCACCCGGTCCGCGAACGTGACCAGGTGGAACAGCAGCGGACTGGAGATGTTGTACGGTAGGTTGCCGACGATGCGCAGGCTTGGCCGCTCGTTACCGCCTCCGTCCCCGCTGCCGGCCTCGCGCTCGATCAGCGCACCGAAGTCGAAGTCGAGCGCGTCGCCGGCATGCACCGTCAGCCGGTCGCCAAAGCGGCGCGTGAGCCGCGCAACCAGGTCGCGGTCCAGCTCGACCGCATGCATCGGATGCGCCGACGCACCGCGGGCATCGAGCAACGGTTCGGTCAGCGCGGCCAGGCCGGGACCGATCTCGACCAGCAGATCATCCGGCCGCGGCGCGATCGCCTTGACGATCGACGCGACGATACCGGTATCGACGAGAAAGTTCTGCCCGAAACGCTTGCGGGCAAGATGGCCTTGATGGCGTGACACGATAGATTCCAGAAAGAATAGGCAGGCGGCGCGGCGCCCGCGGTCAGCCGGCGCGCCGGGCCGCCGCGCGGTGCACGGCCATCGTCACCGCGGTATCGAGCGCGGCGATCATGCTGCCAGCGTCCGCACGGCCGGTGCCGGCGAGGTCCAGCGCGGTGCCATGATCGACCGACGTGCGGATGATCGGCAGGCCGAGCGTGATGTTGATTCCTTCGCCGAAGGTCGCGTACTTGAGCACCGGCAGTCCCTGGTCGTGGAACATCGCGAGCACGCAATCCGCGCCGTCGAGAAAACGCGGCTGGAACAGCGTGTCCGCCGGATAGGGGCCGCGCGCGTCGATGCCCAGGGCCTGCGCCTCGGCCAGCGCGGGTTCGATCACGTCGATCTCCTCGCGGCCGAGGTAACCGTTTTCGCCGGCGTGCGGATTGAGCCCGGTGACGAGGATGGCCGGCCGCGGCAAGCCGAAGTCGCGGCGCAGGTCGGCGTCGATGATGCGCAGTGTCTCGACCAGCATCGGACGCGACAGCGCGGCGCTGACGGCCGACAGCGGCAGATGGGTGGTCGCCAGCGCGACGCGAAGCGGATGCGCGCCGGTGCCGGCAAGCATCATCACGACGCGCGCGGTGCCGGTACGCTCGGCCAGATATTCGGTGTGTCCGGTGAACGGTACGCCGGCGTCGTTGATCGTGCTCTTCTGCAACGGCGCGGTGACGATCGCGTCGTAGGCCCCGGCGAGCGCGCCGTCGATCGCGTGGTCCAGCAGATCGAGCACGTAGCGCCCGTTCGCGGGGTCGAGCCGCCCGGGCGCACAGGGTACGGCGAGCGGCCGGTGCGCGAACGCGATCTGGCCGGACGCCGCCAACGCCGCCAGGGCTGGCTCGCCCGCCAAGCCGCCGCCCGCTCCGGCACGGGCAGCCAGCAGCGGCTGGTCGCCCAGCACCACGAAGCGCGCCTGCGGCCAGCGCGACGCCGCATCGGCCAGCGCCTTCAGCGTCAGTTCCGGCCCGACGCCGGCCGGCTCGCCGGTCGTGACCGCGATGGTCACGGCCGACGCCTGAGGCGGCACGGCGGCGCGGGTCGGCTCCATGGCGAGGTGCCTCAGTTGTCGTCGTCCAGCTTGTACTGGATGTATGCGCTGTCGCGCAGTTGCCGCAGCCAGTCGTCGAAGGCCTGGTCGGCCTTGCGCGCGCCGATCGTCTGGCGCGCCGCTTCCTGCTGCTGTTGCGCCGACTCCTGCGTCTGGCGACGGCCGCTGACCAGAATCAGGTGGTAGCCGTATTCGGTGCGGATCGGGTCGCTGACCTGACCGATCGGCAGACGGTTCATCGCGCGCTCGAACTCCGGCACGGTCTGACCCGGATTGATCCAGCCCAGGTCGCCGCCGGTCGCGGCCGAGCCGTCCTGCGAATTGGCCCGCGCGAACGCGCCGAAGTCGCCGCCGGCCTCGACCTGTCGCTTGATGTCGAGCAGCTTGTTGCGCGCGGCCGGCTCGGAGGTGCCGTTGCCGATCCGGATCAGGATGTGGCTGGCGTGCGTCTGCGTGACACTCTGGTTCGCGCCGCTCTGCGCGCGCCGGCCGGCCAGCCGCACCACTTCATAGCCTTGCGACGTGTGCACGACGTTCGGCGCGACCTGTCCGGGCGCCAGGTTGGCGACCGCCTGACGGTATTCATCCGACAGCGTGTCGGCGGCCTGGAAGCCCATCTCGCCGCCCTTGGCCGCTTCTTCGGCCTGCGACTCGCGCTTCGCCAGGCGCGCGAAGTCGGCGCCGCCCTGTACTTCCTTCAGCGCTGCTTCGGCGCGCTGCTGCGCGGCCTGCTGCTGGTCGGCCGGCGCGTTCGGATCGACCTTGAACACGATGCGCTGCACGTTCACCTCGCTTGCGGCGGGACCGCTGCCGCGCTGGCTGGCGAGATAGCTCGCCACCTCGGCATCGCTGACCGTGATCCGGCTGTCGACCTCGCGCTGACGCAGACGCGTCAGCAGCAGTTCGTTGCGCGCGTCTTCGCGGAAGCTGTCCCAATCGACGTGTTCGGCGGCCAGCCGGTTGCGGAATTGCGTCACCGTCATGCCATTGGCCTGCGCCAGCCGCTCGACGGTGCGGTCGACCTCCCCGTCGTCCACGGTGATCCCGCCTTCCTTCGCGCGCTGCAGCTGCAGGTCGTCGAGCACCATCTGGTTCAGCACCTGCGAGCGCAACTGGTCGTCGGGCGGCAACTGCGCGCCCTGGCCGAGGCGGCGCCGGATCATTTCGACGCGCTGGTCGAGCTGGCGCTGCGTGATCACCCCGTTGTTGACGATCGCCACGATCCGATCGACGGGCTGTCCGCGCGTGTCGGACAGCGCCTGGGCATGGGCAGCCGGCCCCTGCAGGGCACCCAGCAGGACGAGTGCCGCCAGCGGGGCACGAAAACGAGTGGACATTGCGATCGGAAACTCCATCGGTGACCGGCCCGACGGCCGGCAGAAGTAGCCGGCCGCGGGACGAGCCCGGCAGCGGCGCTTATTCATAGTTCGAGAAACGGGACAGGGGCAGCGGTGTCGTCGACGGCTGCACATAGCCGGGTACGCCGGCCTGGAAGGCCGATACCAGGCCGTTGTCGATCTTCGTGAAACCCTTCAGTTCGAGCTGGGCCAACACCCGGGTGCCGCTCGCCGGCAGGCCGTTCGCCAGCACGCCGTTCGCATAGCGCTGCAGCGCCACCCCGAACGTCCAGCACTGCGCATCGTACTGGAAGCCAAGCACACCGTCGACCAGCCGCTTCGCGTCGAGCGCATAGTTCACGCGGCCCACGCCGTACAACTGGCGCGTCAGCGGCCATTGCGCGGACAGCACCGCCTGCTTGATCCGGCCGCTGTCGGCTTCGAGCGTGCTGACCCGCGAATAGCGATACGCGAGGTTGACCACGCGCCGGTCGGCCGGGCTCCACGCCACGCCGAAATTGGCCCGCACCAGCTGCTGGCCATCTGGGTTGTACTGCACCGCGTTCTGCGTCGCGAAGGTGTCGAACAGCTTCAGCGAGGCGCCGACCAGGACGTCCGAGCGGCTCGAGCCGGCCAGCGCTTCCTGCGGCAGCGTCACGCGCTGGCCACGGATGTAGTACTTCTGCGCCAGCGTGAAACGGGCACGCTCGTCGCCGCTGGCCGGATTGATGAAGCGGCTGGTCAGGCCGACCGTGACCCGCTCGCCGTCGGCGATGCGGTCGTTGCCGACGTAGGTGTTCTCGGTGAAGATCTCCGCCGCGCCGAAGTCGGCCTGCGCGGTGTCGAACACCGGTACCAGGCTCTGGTCGACGTACGGCGTGTAGGCGTAGAAGACGCGCGGTTCCAGCGTCTGGATGAAGTCCGAGCCGAACAGCTGCACGCGGCGCTCGAAGATCAGCCCGGCGTCGAGCGAGGCGGTCGGCACCGACACCGACAGGTTCGGCGACGTGGTGTTGTTCGGCTGGCTGGCGGCCGTGGTGCCGGGCAGCGTCAGCCGGTACGACGCCAGGTGCCACTGCAGCTTCGGCACGATGAAGTAGCCCGCGCGGATGATCGGATAGCTGACGTACGGGTTCAGGAAGACGCGCTGCCCTTCCGGCATGCCGCTTTCCTGGCTGCGGAAATACGTGTAGTTGGCCTCGGCCCCGAAGTCGAAGCCGCCGACGTCGTAGCGGCGATAGTTCACGTCGAGCTCGGGCTCGCGCGAATACGGCGGCGTCGTGCCCGACAGCGCCTGCCAGCGCTGCACGCGGCTCAGCACGGACCACGGCCCGTTGCTGTACGTGATGCCCGCTTCCTGCTGGTACAGCAACTGGGTGCCGGTCTGCAGCACCGCGTTGCTGGTCGACAGATCGGTCGTATAGCTGCTGTCCGAGACCCGGTTGTAGTTCACGTAGGCGCCGAAGCCATTGCCCAGGTCCTGCTGGTGCTGCGTGAAGATCGCGTAACGATTGCTGCGGCCGGCGGCGCGATCGTCCGGCATGTATTCGATCGTCGTGTTGCCCGAGTAGCGCTCGGACAGGTAACGATAGTCGGCGCCGAGCTGCACGCCGCGCCGCTGCATGATCCGCGGCCGCAGCGTCAGGTCGTAGTTCGGCGCGAGGTTGAAGTAGTACGGCAGCGTGAAGTCGAAGCCGGTCGTGGTGCTTACCGACACGGTCGGCGGCAGCAGTCCCGACTGCCGGTCGTTGTTCAGCGGGAACGACAGGTACGGGCTGGCGAAGATCGGCACGCCCTGGAAATACAGCACGCCGTTGCGCGCGACGCCGCTGTTGTCGCCCTGGTCCATCTCGAAGCTGCTCGCCTTCATGTACCAGGCGGGGTCCGCGCAGTTGCACGCCGAGTAGGTGCCTTTCGTGAAGCGGGTGCGCTCGTTGTCGATGATGTCGATGCGTTCCGCCTGTCCGCCGCCGCCATTGCTGAAGTGGTAGGTCGGGCTGAGCATGTAGCCTTCGCTGGCGCCGAGCCGCAGTTGGGCGCGCGGACCGACGAAGCGATTGCCATGGTCGTTCAGGCGTACGTGGCCATATGCATCGGCCAGGTCGGTGTCCTCGTCGTAATGCAGGCGGTCTGCCTTCACGACACTGCCGTAACGGCGCAGTTCGGCGTCGGCCTGCGCCTTGGCCGACTCGCGCGCGTCGCTGCCGTCCGCGCCTGCGGACGGTGTGGTGGCCCGCGGGCTCGCCGCCGTGGCGGACGATCCAGCCGGCGACAGGGCAGAAGACTCAGCGGACGACGCAGCGGAAGACCCAGCGGACGCCCCGCTGGACGGATCGGCGGCGTCGGTCGTCACCGGCCGGTCGCCGTCCACCGTCATGTCCTTGTCGGCGGTGCCGGCGGCGCTGCGGCCGATCGCGAAGACCGACGGCGAGGCGTCGCCCATCGGGCGCTCGACGATCTGCGGCGTCAGCATGAAGCCCCAGCCGTTGTCGAGCGCGGCGGGCGCGGCTGCGCGGCCGCTCAACTGCGCGTGGCCGATGCCGGGCAAGGCAAGCACCGCCAGCACCAGCGGATGGAGACGGAAGCGTTGAGGCGTCGGGGTTGTCGGCGGACTAACTGGCATGAGCTATCGGCTGATCGACCGCAAGGCGGCGGACCGTTCGCGGGCCATGCGCGGCGCGTTGCGCAGCTTGGACATGGATGGGTTGCATGGTCGCTTCGCAAAAATCGTCGGTTATTATATGGCAAGACGTTGGTCGGCCTGCCCACGGGCCGACAGCGCCCGGGGCGCCGCTCCCGCGCCGCCGCCGACACGCTTCGCCAGACCCTTTCAACGCCGCCCTGGTCCTTGCTCCCACTCGCCCGCGTGGCCGGTTCGCCTCCGCCGGTGACGGCCCGGCCGCCGAGCTTCGCGCCGCCTCCGCCGACATGCCGATGAATCCAACCGACGACGCCCGCCTTGACGCGCTGCGCGCCTGGCTGCACGCCCTGCCCCCCGACCTCGCCAGCGTCGATCTCGACACGCTCACCCGCGCCTCCGACGATGCCGGCAGCCGGCGCTATTTCCGCCTGCGGGGGCGCGTTGCGGACGGACCAGGCGCCAGCGGCGCGGCCGGCACGCTGATCGCCGTCGATGCGCCGCCGCCGGAAAAGACGCGTGAATTCGTCGCCGTGCGGGCCTTGCTGGCCGAAGCCGGAGTCGCCGTGCCGGCGATCTACGCCGCGTCGCCCGACGACGGCTTCATGCTGCTCGAGGATTTCGGCGACCAGCCCTACCTCGCGGCCCTGCGCGAGGCCACGCCGACGCAGGCGGCCGACCTCCTGCACGATGCGTTCGGGGCGCTGCAGCGATGGCAGTCGCACTCCCGCCCGGACGTGCTGCCCGCGTTCGACGAAGCCTTCCTGCGCCGGGAGATGGAGCTGATGCCGGAATGGTTCCTGGGCAGGCACCTCGGCCTCGAAGTCGACGACACGATACGGGGCAAGCTGGCGCCCGTCTTCGACGCGCTCGTCGCGAACGCGCTCGCCCAGCCGCGGGTGTTCATGCACCGCGATTTCATGCCGCGCAACCTGATGGTGCGCGAAGGCGACGGCAATCCGGGCGTGCTGGATTTTCAGGATGCCGTCTACGGCCCGGTGACCTACGACGCGATCTCGCTGCTGCGCGACGGTTTCATCAGTTGGGAGGAAGACTTCGAACTGGACTGCCTGATCCGCTACTGGAGCCGGGCGCGCGCCGCGGGCGTGCCGGTCGACCCCGACTTCGGCGAGTACTATCGCCAGGCGGAGTGGATGGGCCTGCAGCGTCACCTGAAGATCCTCGGCCTGTTCTGCCGGCTCAACTACCGTGACGGCAAGTCGCGCTACCTCGCCGACCTGCCGCGCTTCCTCGGCTACGCACGCCGCGTCGGCAGCCGCTACCAGCCGCTGTTCCCGCTGGTGCGCCTGCTCGACTCCGTCGAGGGCCGTCTTCCCGCTGTCGGCTACACCTTCTGATGACCTGTGCCATGATCTTCGCCGCCGGACGCGGCGAGCGGATGCGTCCGTTGACCGACCACTGCCCGAAACCCCTGCTCGAAGCCGGCGGCAAGCCGTTGATCGTCTGGCAGATCGAGGCGCTGGCGCGCGCCGGCCTGCGGCGCATCGTCATCAACCACGCGTGGCTGGGCGAGCGCTTCGAGGCCGCGCTGGGCGACGGCAGCCGCTTTGGCGTCACGCTCCATTACTCGGCCGAGCAGGTCGGACTGGAAACCGCTGGCGGCGTCGCACACGCCCGCGCGCTGCTGGAGGCCGACGGTTCGACGGTGCTCGTCGCGGTCAGCGGCGATGTCTACAGCGACTACGATTACCGTGCGCTCGCACCGCGCATCGCGGCCCTGGAGGCCGCCGCCCGCCAGGGCGCGCCGGCGGCGATGCATCTGGTGATGGTGCCGAATCCGCCGTTTCATCCGGACGGCGACTTCGCGCTGGAAGGTGACCGTTTGACGCTGACGGGCGGCGCGCGGCTGACGTTCGGGAACATCGGCGTGTACGATCTGCGTTTGTTCGACGGCATCGCCGACGGCGAGCGCCTGCCGATGACGCCGCTCTACCGGGCCGCCATCGACGCCGGCCGCGCGAGCGGCGAACGGTATTCGGGACGCTGGGAAAACGTCGGCACGCCGGCGCAGCTGGCCGAACTGGATCGTGCGCTGCGGGCCGCGCGTCCCAGTTCGCCGGACCGGCCGGACGCCTGAGGCGCCAGGCGCCCGGCTTCGGCCAGGGTCCGGTGCCGCTTGCTTCGTGCCCCGCTTCGTCAGTAAACCCGCCCCCGCACCTTACGTACGGACAGCCATGACTTCGGACCCGACCCTCGCCGCCGACGCGGCCCTGTCAGCCAGCGATGCACACGTCTACGCGGCCGTGCCGCCAGCGCGCTATGCGGCGCGGCGCGCGGCCCTGGTCGACGCGATGCGGGCCGCCGGCGGAGGCGTCGCGATCATCGCGGCCGCGCCGGTCGTGATGCGCAACCGCGACAGCGACTATCCCTACCGGCAGGACAGCTACTTCCACTATCTGTGCGGTTTCGACGAACCGGACACCCTGCTGTTGATCGACAGCGACGGCACGCTGCGCGCGCCCGACCGCGCGGCACCCGGCGCAGACGGGGAACAAGCCGCGCTCGCGCGGCCGCGCGCGACCCTGTTCTGCCGCGCGCGCGACCCGCAGCATGAGATCTGGGAGGGCCTGCGCTTCGGCCCCGACGGCGCGCGCGAGGCGTTCGGACTGGATGCCGCCTGGCCGAACGAAGCGCGCGACAGCCGCGTGCTCGACGTGCTCGCACAGGCGCGCACGGTCTGGCTGCCGTTCGCCGCGAAGGCCACGGCCAGTTGCGTCAACGACTGGCTGGCGCGCCTGCGCGCGCGGCGCGAGCCGGTCGCGCCGGAAACGGTTCGCGACCTGACGCCACTGCTCGACGCGTTGCGGGTCGTGAAGGACGACGACGAGATCGCGCTGATGCGTGGCGCCGGCCGGATTTCCGCGCTGGGCCATCGCCGGGCGATGCAGGCGTGCCGCGTCGGCATGCGCGAGTACGAACTCGAAGCCGAGTTGCTGCATACGTTCCGCCGCCACGGTGCCCAGGCACCGGCCTACACGTCCATCGTCGCGACCGGCGCGAACGCTTGCATCCTGCACTATCCGGCCGGCAACGCGATCCTGCGCGACGGCGATCTGGTGCTGATCGACGCCGGTTGCGAAATCGACGGCTACGCTGGCGACATTTCGCGAACCTTCCCGGCCAATGGACGCTTCTCGGGGCCGCAGCGCGCGCTGTACGAGATCGTGCTGGCCGCGCAACGCGCGGCGATCGCCGCGACCCGGCCCGGTGCCCGCTTCGACGACGCGCACCAGGCCGCCGTGCGGGTGCTCGCGCAAGGCATGCTCGACACGGGGCTGCTCGATGCCGACCGCCACGGCACGCTCGACGACGTGATCGCCGCGCGCGCCTATGCCCGCTTCTACATGCACCGCACCGGTCACTGGCTGGGCCTGGACGTGCACGACTGCGGCGATTATCGCGACCCGCCGCGTCCGGAGGAAGGCACGACCGGACCGCGTGCGTCGCGCACGCTGCAGCCGGGCATGGTGCTGACCATCGAGCCCGGGCTGTACGTGCGCGCCGCCGACGACGTGCCCGCCGCCTTCCACGACATCGGCATCCGCATCGAGGACGACGCGCTGGTCACGGCCGACGGCTGCGCGCTGCTGACCCGCGACGTGCCGGTCGCGTGCGACGAGATCGAAGCGCTGATGAGGGACGGGCAATGAGCCGCGCGCCGTTGCAAGATAATGGCGCCGACGACTTCGACGTGATCGTCGTCGGCGCGGGACCGGTCGGGCTGGCGCTGTGCGGCTGGCTCGCGCAGCGGGGCGCGACCCGGCCGCTGTCGGTGGCACTGATCGATGCACGCCCGCGGGCCGAAGCGCAGCAGGACCCGCGCGTGCTGGCGCTGTCCGAGGGCAGCCGCGGGCTGCTCGCGCCGCTCGGCTGGCCACGCGAGACGACGCCGATCACGCGGATCCAGGTCAGTCAGCAGGGCCACTTCGGCCGCACGGTGATCGAGCGCGAACGCCACGGTCTCGACGCACTCGGCCACGTGGTGCGTTACGGCACGCTGGCCGCGGCGCTGGCCGACGGCCTCGACCGGCTGGTCGCGCAGGGCGCGAACGTGACGCGGTTCGACGGCATGCGCGCGCTTGCCTACCGGCAGGACGATGCGGGCGTGACCGTGCCGCTGGCCCCGACCGCCGCACTCGCCGCACCCGCCATTCAGCAGCCGGCCGCGCCGTCGCTGCGCGGGCGCGTCCTGGTCAGCGCCGAAGGCGGCGTGTTCAGGCAGGACACCGGAGCGGATGCGGCATCCGGCGACGGCGACGCGCCGGGCGGCGTGCCGGCGCACCGCCCGGCGCATGGCCCCACGCGTGGCCCAACGCGTCGAGATTACCAGCAGACCGCGCTGATCGCGCGGGTGAACTGCTCGCGCCCGGCGCACGGCGTGGCGTTCGAACGCTTCACCGGCAGCGGACCGCTGGCGCTGCTGCCGTTCGAGCACAGCGGCGCACCCGCCGCGGACTATGCATTGGTCTGGTGCGCGGCGCCCGACGTGACCGCGCGCCGTCTCGCCAGCGACGACGCGACGCTGCTCACCGAGCTCGCCGACGCGTTCGGCGGCCCGTTCGGCGCGCTGGGCCGCTTCACGTCGATCGAAGGACGGGCGAGCTTTGCGCTTGGCATGCAGATCGGCGACGTGCTGCGCGACCGGCGCGTCGCGGCGATCGGCAACGCCGCGCAGATTCTGCACCCGGTGGCCGGCCAGGGGCTGAATCTCGGGCTGCGCGACGCCCGCACGCTGGCCGACGCGCTGGCCCATCTCGGCGCGACGCCCGAGGCGCTTGCCGACCTGGCGCGCCGGCGCCGCGTCGATCGCGGCCTGACGTCCTCGCTGACCGATTGGCTGGCCCGCGGCTTCCTCGACAGCGCCGGCCCGGTTGCGGTCCTGCGCGGCCTCGGCCTGCAGGCGCTGGACGTGCTGCCGGGCGCCAAGACCGCCTTCGTGCGGCAGATGATCTTCGGCGCACGCCGTTGAGCCGGGCCAGACCGACGGCGGCGGCCGGGCCCGGGCGTTGATCTAAAGCAACGACCGCGCACCGCCAGGCCGCGCGGCGCGGTCTACCCCCGCGTAAAAGGGCTAGAATGCTGATCTTCCGCCCGTTCCGACCGGCCCGTCAGCGCGCCGCGCTCGGCAGCCGCCGCTCCGGCCTTGCAGGCCGTTACGTCACACCGATCTTCCGATGTCGCTGTCCCCGCCCCCGCCCCGTATCGGCCCGCATTCGTTGCGCAATGGCCTGTTCGTTGCACCGATGGCCGGTGTCACGGACCGGCCCTTCCGCCAGTTGTGCAAGACGCTCGGCGCCGGCTACGCGGTGTCGGAGATGGTCGCGTCCAATGCCCAGCTGTGGCGCAGCGACAAGACGCTGCGCCGCGCCAATCATGACGGCGAGGTCGCGCCGATCGCGGTGCAGATCGCCGGCGCCGATCCCGCGATGATGGCCGAGGCGGCCCGGCACAACGTCGCGAACGGCGCGCAGATCATCGACATCAACATGGGCTGCCCGGCCAAGAAGGTCTGCAACGTGGCGGCCGGCTCGGCGCTGCTGCAGAACGAGCCGCTGGTGGTCCGCATCGTCGAGGCGGTGGTGGCCGCGGTCGGCACCGGCCCCGACGCGGTGCCGGTGACGCTGAAGATCCGGACTGGCTGGGACCGCGCGAACCGCAATGCGGTTCGCGTCGCGCGCCTGGCGGAGTCCGCCGGCATCGCAATGCTGACCGTGCACGGACGCACGCGCGCCGATCTGTACAAGGGCGAGGCGGAATACGAGACGATCGCGGCGGTCAAGCAGTCGGTAGGCATCCCGGTGGTGGCCAACGGCGACATCGATTCCCCGGAGAAGGCACGCGTGGTACTCGCGGCCACCGGCGCGGACGCATTGATGATCGGCCGCGCCGCGCAGGGCCGCCCCTGGCTGTTTCGCGAGATCGACCATTTCCTGCGCACCGGCGAACGTCTGCCCGCGCCGGAAGTCGCGGAGATCCAGGCGATCATGAATCATCACCTGGCCGATCATTATGCGTTCTATGGCGAATTCACCGGGGTTCGCACTGCGCGCAAGCATATCGGCTGGTACACTCGCGCTCTCGCCGGCAGCCAGGCCTTTCGGCACCGGCTCAACACGCTCGACAGCACGCGCGAGCAGTTGGCTGCCGTCAACCAGTTCTTCGACGAACAGAGAGCGCTGTCCGATCGCCTGATCTACGCGGCGGGCGACGGCGACGAAGCGGGCGAACCCCATGCGCCCGCCCCCGTCGCCGACGACGAGAACTGTTCAACCGACCGACTAGCGGCATGAGCAAGAACCACATCGAACAATGCGTGCGCGACAGCCTGGACGCGTATTTCCGCGACCTGGGCGGGTCGGCGCCGCACGACATCTACGAGATGATCATCTCCTGCGTCGAGAAGCCGATGCTGGAGACCGTCCTGCAGCGCGCCGAGGGCAACCAGTCGCTCGCGGCGGAATTCCTGGGCATCAACCGCAACACCTTGCGCAAGAAGCTTCAGCAGCATCAACTGCTGTAAAACGGTCACGGCGCGCTTGCCGGCCCGGGCCGGCAAGCGCCGGCCAGGCTGTCCGCACCGCACGCCGTCCCCTCGCCCGTCATCGGCCCTTCATCGACTTTCCTCGGACCGCCCGGCCTCCTGCCCGTCCGGTCCGCCATTGCGTCGCGATTTCCTCATCATGATCAAGCAAGCGCTTCTTTCCGTTTCCGACAAGACCGGCGTCGTCGATTTCGCCCGTGAACTCGACGCACTCGGCATCAAGCTGCTGTCGACCGGCGGCACGGCGAAACTGCTGGCCGAGGCGGGCCTGCCGGTCACCGAAGTGGCCGATTACACCGGCTTCCCGGAAATGCTCGACGGACGCGTGAAGACGCTGCATCCCAAGGTGCATGGCGGCATCCTGGCGCGGCGCGACCTGCCCGCGCACATGGCCGCGCTGGCCGAGCACGACATTCCGACCATCGACCTGCTGGTGGTCAACCTGTATCCGTTCCGCGAGACCATCGCGCGCGACGACTGCACGCTGGCCGAGGCGATCGAGAACATCGACATCGGCGGCCCGACGATGCTGCGCTCGGCCGCGAAGAATCACCGCGACGTCACGGTCGTGGTCGACCCGAGCGACTACCAGCCGGTGCTCGACGAGCTGCGCGCGAACGCGCGCACCGTGTCGTACGCGACCAACTTCCGCCTCGCCAGCAAGGTGTTCGCCCATACCGCGCAGTACGACGGCGCGATCACCAATTACCTGACCAGCCTCGGCGACACGCTCGACCACGGCCAGCGCAGCGCCTACCCGGCAACCCTGAACCTGGCCTTCGACAAGGTGCAGGACCTGCGCTACGGCGAGAATCCGCACCAGAGCGCGGCGTTCTACCGCGATCTGGCCGCGCCGGCCGGCGCGCTCGCCAACTACCGCCAACTGCAGGGCAAGGAACTGTCGTACAACAACCTGGCCGACGCCGACGCCGCCTGGGAGTGCGTGAAGACGTTCCCGCGCGACGCGGGCGCCAACGCGGCCGCCTGCGTGATCATCAAGCATGCGAACCCATGCGGCGTCGCGCAGGGCGCCACGCCGCTGGAAGCCTACGAGAAGGCCTTCCAGACCGATTCGACCTCCGCGTTCGGCGGCATCATCGCGTTCAACAGCGAACTCGACGAAGCGGGCGCGCAGGCCGTGGCCCGCCAGTTCGTCGAGGTGCTGATCGCCCCGGCCTTCAGCGACGCTGCGCGCGCCGTCTTCGCCGGCAAGCAGAACGTCCGCCTGCTGGAGATCCCGCTGGGCGCCGAAGCGCACGGCTTCGACCTGAAGCGCATCGGCGGCGGCCTCCTGGTGCAGAGCCCGGACGCGAAGAATGTCCTGCCGCACGAGCTGCGCGTGGTCACCCGCCGCCATCCGACGCCCAAGGAAATGGACGACCTGCTGTTCGCCTGGCGCGTCGCGAAATTCGTGAAGTCGAACGCGATCGTGTTCTGCGGCGGCGGCATGACGCTGGGCGTCGGCGCCGGCCAGATGAGCCGGGTCGATTCGGCCCGCATCGCGGCGATCAAGGCGGCACAGGCGAACCTGTCGCTGACCGGTTCGGCGGTTGCCTCCGACGCGTTCTTCCCGTTCCGCGACGGCCTGGACGTCGTCATCGACGCCGGCGCGTCGTGCGTGATCCAGCCGGGCGGCTCGATGCGCGACGCCGAGGTGATCGAAGCGGCGGACGAGCGCAACGTCGCGATGGTGCTGACCGGCACCCGCCACTTCCGGCATTGAGCACGCGGCCTCGCGTGCGAACGGTGAGGCTATGCGCCTGAACCCAAGCCCGAGCCCCAGCGCCGTCGCCGCGCCGGTGCGCATCATCGGCATCGATCCGGGCCTGCGCGTCACCGGCTTTGGCGTGATCGACAAGCAGGGCCAGCAGCTCGCCTACGTCGCGAGCGGCGTGATCCGCAGCGGCGACGGCGACCTGCCGACCCGGCTCGGCGTGTTGTACCGCGGCATCCGCACGCTGCTCGACGAACACCGGCCCGACATGGCGGCGATCGAGCAGGTGTTCGTCAACGTCAATCCGCAGTCGACACTGCTGCTCGGCCAGGCGCGCGGCGCGGCGCTGTGTGCGCTGGTCAGCGCCGAGATTCCGATCAGCGAATACACGCCGATGCAGCTCAAGCAGGCCGTGGTCGGCACCGGCCGCGCCGGCAAGGAGCAGGTGCAGGCGATGGTCACGCGTCTGCTGCGCCTGAACGGCATGCCCAGCACCGATGCCGCCGACGCGTTGGGCGTGGCGATCTGTCATGCCCACGGCGGTACCATGCTGGGTGCGCTTGGCGAGGCGGCTGGCCCGCTGGCGGCGCGCCGCGCGGTGCGGGTCCGGCGTGGCCGGCTGATCGGCTGACCTGTCGACGGGCCACGTCCAGCGCCGCCGGCTGCCGGTCCGACAGCCTTCCTACCGAACGCATTTCTCCCCTCAACCCGCTTCCTCTCGCCATGATCGGTCGAATCGCCGGCATCCTGCTTGAAAAGAATCCGCCGCGCCTGCTGGTCGACTGCGCCGGCGTCGGCTACGAAGTCGACGTGCCGATGAGCACCTTCTACAACCTGCCGCACACCGGCGAGCGCGTGATCCTGCTGACCCAGCAGATCGTGAGGGAAGACGCGCACCTGCTGTTCGGCTTTCTGAGCGCGGACGAACGCACCGCTTTCCGCGAGTTGCTGAAGATCACGGGCGTCGGCGCGCGGATGGCGCTGGCCGTGCTGTCCGGCATGAGCGTCGGCGAGCTGGCGCAGGCGGTCACACTGCAGGACGCGGCGCGGCTGACCCGGGTGCCGGGCATCGGCAAGAAGACCGCCGAGCGGCTGCTGCTCGAACTGAAGGGCCGGCTTGGCGCCGAGCTCGGCAGCGCGGGCGCCGCCTCCACATCCGAACACGCCACCGACGTGGTCAATGCCCTGCTCGCCCTTGGCTACTCGGAAAAGGAAGCACTCAACGCGATCAAGGCGCTGCCGCCCGGCTGCGGTGTCAGCGAGGGCATCAAGATCGCGCTGAAGCTGCTGTCCAAGGGCTGACAGGCGGCGCGACTGCACCGGTCGGCCGACCGTGACAGTCCGGCGCCGCCGCGCCATGTGCATGCATGGCACCGTGCGCCGATGCGGCGCACGATCGGGGCCATGACGACCGACCGCCCCTCCACTCGATCGGCCGGCAGCGCTTGGTGGAACGGCCTGCTCGGCATTGCGATCTTCAGCGCCTCGCTGCCGGCGACCCGCATCGCCGTCGCGTCGCTCGATCCCTTCTTCCTGAGCGCGGCCCGCGCCGCGATCGCCGGCGTGCTGGCCTTGCTGCTGCTGCGCGTGAATCGCACGCCGCTGCCGCAACGCGCCGACGTGCCGGGGCTGGCGGTCACCGCGCTCGGCTGCGTGCTCGGCTTTCCACTGTGCACAGCCCTTGCGCTGCGCTATGTCGACTCCGCGCATGCGATCGTCTTCACCGGCCTGCTGCCGGTGATGACCGCGATCTTCGGCGTGCTGCGCGCCCATGACCGTCCCCGTCCGCTGTTCTGGATCGGCTCGCTGGCCGGCGCGGCGGTGATCGCGGCCTACATCCTGCGCGCCGGCGCGACGCTTTCGCCGCAGGGCGACGGCCTGATGCTGCTGGCAATCGTCGTCTGCGGGCTCGGCTACGCGGAAGGCGGCCGCCTGTCGCGCCGGCTCGGCGGCTGGCAGGTGATCTGCTGGGCGCTGGTGCTGTCGCTGCCGTTCGCCGTCGTGCTGGCGGTCTGGCTGTGGCCGGCCCACCTAGCGTCGGTGACCTGGTCCGGTTGGGCCGCGCTCGGCTACGTGTCGCTGTTCAGCATGCTGATCGGCTTCGTGTTCTGGTATCGCGCGCTGGCATTGGGCGGCGTCGCCAGCATCGGCCAGCTGCAGTTGCTGCAGCCGTTCATGGGGCTCGCGCTGGCCGCGCTGCTGCTGGGCGAACGCATCGAACCGGCGCTGCTCGGCGCCACGCTGCTGGTGGTGGCCTGTGTCGCGCTGGCGCGGCGCTACGCGGCACCGGCGCGCCCGTCGACAGCCGTCCGGCGGGTGCCGGATCGCGCCGCGGTCGGCGTACAATCGGGGCATGATTGAGACAGAAAAACTGGCGGGCGACCGGCTCGTCGCCGCGACCCCGGTCACGCGCAACGAGGAGGTGTTCGAGCGCGCCCTGCGGCCCCGGCAATTGGACGACTACGTCGGCCAGACCAAGGTCCGCGAGCAGCTCGAGATCTTCGTGCAGGCGGCCTCGCGCCGGCGCGAGGCGCTCGACCACGTCCTGCTGTTTGGGCCGCCCGGCCTCGGCAAGACGACGCTCGCGCACATCATCGCGCGTGAAATGGGTGTCAACCTGCGCCAGACCTCGGGCCCGGTGCTGGAGCGACCGGGCGATCTCGCGGCGCTGCTGACCAACCTCGAAGCCAACGACGTGCTGTTCATCGACGAGATCCACCGGCTCTCGCCGGTCGTCGAGGAAATCCTGTATCCGGCGCTCGAGGACTACCAGATCGACATCATGATCGGCGAAGGACCGGCGGCGCGCAGCGTCAAGCTGGACCTGCAGCCGTTCACGCTGGTCGGCGCGACGACGCGGGCGGGCATGCTGACCAACCCGCTGCGCGACCGTTTCGGCATCGTCGCGCGGCTGGAGTTCTATACCGCCGACGAACTGGCGCGCATCGTCGCGCGCTCCAGCGGCCTGCTGGGCGCGTCGATCGGCGAGGACGGCGCGCTCGAGATCGCGCGGCGCGCGCGCGGCACGCCGCGAATCGCGAACCGTCTGCTGCGGCGGGTCCGGGACTACGCGGAAGTGAAGGCCGACGGCCGCATCACCGGCCAGGTGGCCGACGCCGCGCTGAGCCTGCTGGACGTCGATCCGGCCGGCTTCGACCTGATGGACCGCAAGCTGCTGGAAGCGGTGCTGGAGAAGTTCGACGGCGGCCCGGTCGGCCTCGACAACCTCGCCGCCGCGATCGGCGAGGAACGCGACACGATCGAGGACGTGATCGAGCCTTTCCTGATCCAGCAAGGCTATCTGCAACGCACGCCGCGCGGCCGTATCGCGACGCTGCAGGCCTACCGGCATTTCGGCATCGCGTCGCCGGAGCGCGCCCCCGTGCGCGATCTCTGGGACGCGTCGGCTTCCGAGTGAGCGTGCGGCAGTGCCCGGCAACGTCCTGACCGAACCCCTGCGCCGGCGCATCGCCGCGGCGGTGACGCGCCTGACGCACGATTCCCGAACCCGTATCGACTACAGCCAGCCGCCCGGCGACCCGGGGCTGTTCGGACCCGACGCGGTCTGCTGGCGCGTGCACGCGGACTTCGCGTCGATGCTCACCGGCGGCATCACGGCACTCCTGATGCAGGCGCTGCATCCGCTCGCCATGGCCGGCGTGTGGGACCACTCCCGCTTCCGCGAGGATCTGGCCGGACGCCTCGCCGGTACCGCGACCTTCGTCGCCGGCACCACCTTCGCGGCACGCGCGGATGCGCTGGCGCTGATCGACACCGTCAAGCGGATCCATCAGCGAGTGGTCGGCGTTGCACCGGACGGACGGCCATACGCGGCCGACGACCCTGCGCTGCTGTGCTGGGTGCACGTGGCGGAGACCAGCAGCTTCCTCGCCGCCTATCTGCGCTACGTCGACCCGACGCTGTCGCCCGCCGACCAGGACCGCTACTACGCCGAAACCGCGACCCTCGCCGAACGGCTGGGCGCGACCGACGTGCCGCGCTCCGTTGCCGCCGTGCGCGCCTATCTGGATGCGATGCGTCCCCACCTGCTGGCCGACGCCCGCGCCGCCGAGGTGGTGCGCGTTGTGATGTCGGCGCCGCCGCCATCGCGGCTCGCCTGGCCGGTCAGCCGGCTGATTCTGAACGCGGGCGTCGACCTGTTGCCCGCATGGGGGCAGACGATGCTCGGGCTGTCGCGCGGCGCGCGTCTCAGGGCCGCGGTAGTGCGGCCCGGCGTCCGGGCGATTGGCCGGATCATGCGCTGGGCACTGATCCAGGGCATCTCGCGCCGCGCGCGGGCCCGCGTTGCGGGGGGCGCAAAGCCGGCCGACGATCCGGCTCGCCCCGCCTCGCCGGCCTAAGCCTGAGCCCGGTCCGGGCGCGGCTGGAGCGTGGCTGGAGCGCGGCTGGAGCGCGGCTTGAACGCGGCTCGAGGTCGGCATGCACTCGAGTGGACGGGCGCCGCATGCCGCGCGACCGCCGCTGGTTGCGCGCCGTGCGGACGACAGGCACCGTTACGGCCCGCATCGCCATGAAGCGCGCTGCCGACCGCGAACGTCCCGAGCCCCCGCGCCGGAGCGCCGGAGCGCCGCTGTATCGTATGCGCCTGACCCGGCCGGACGCTTGACCTCAGCTGAAGCGGCGCAGCGAATCGTCCTCGGTACGCAGGTCGCCGAGATGCGCCACATCGGCCCAGGCCACCACGCGCGGTTGCCGCACGTCCCAGTCGAGTACGTTCACACTGGTATTGAGCAACAGATGGGTGCGTTCCGCGTCCAGCGGCATGCCGCTCGCATGCCGGTACGCGCAGTCAAGCACGCCGCCGTGCGCGACGCAGACGATGGCGTGCCCGGCATGCAGTCCAGCCAGGCGGTCGAGCGCCGCGACGATGCGCTGCGAGAACGCATGCTGCGATTCGCCGTCGATCGGCGCGAACGCCGGATCGCGAGCGCGCCAGCGCGCGAAGTCCTCCGGGTACTGCGCGGCGATGCTGTCCGCATCGCCCCCCTGGAACGCACCGTAATTGCGTTCGCGCAACTCGGGCGTCGTATGGACCGGCAGGCCCAGTGCCGCGGCGAGCGGCGCGGCCGTCGCACTGGCGCGACTCAGATCGCTCGAGTAGACGGCCACGATCGGACCACTGACGCCTGGCAGCGGCGCGGCGTCGGCGCCGAAGCGGCGCGCCAGTTCCTCGGCCTGTTGACGGCCCAGCGCCGACAGCGGGATGTCGAGCTGCCCCTGGATCCGCTTGATGCGGTTCCAGTCGGTCTCGCCGTGGCGGACCAGCACGATGGTCGCGCGGTCGGACGCGGACGGCTTGCTGTTCATTTGGTCTCCAACCAGAAAGTGACGGGTCCGTCGTTGACGAGGGCAACCTGCATGTCCGCGCCGAAGCGGCCGGTCGCCACCTCGGGGTGCGCGGCGCGAGCCTGGGCGACCAGCGTGTCGAACAGTTGCCGGCCACGCTCGGGCGGTGCCGCGCCGCTGAAGCTCGGGCGCGTGCCGGAGCGCGTGTCGGCGGCCAGCGTGAACTGCGGCACCAGCAGCAGACCGCCGGGTGTGCCGGCGCCGTCGATGTCGCGCAGCGGCCGGTTCATCTTGCCCTGCGCGTCGGAGAAAACCCGCAGCGCCAGCAGTTTGTCGAGCAGCCGGGCCGGTGAGGCGTCGGCGTCGTCGCGCTGCGCGCAGACCAGCACCAGCAGGCCCTGGCCAATCTGGCCGACGGTCTCGCCGCCGACGCGGACCTGCGCGTGACCGACCCGCTGCAAAAGGCCGATCATGCGCTCAGCGTGACGCGCGCGAAGCGGCGCTTGCCGACCTGAACGACGTACTCGCCGGCCTCGATCTTCAGTGCCTTGTCGCTGATCACGGTGCCGTCGATCTTCACGCCGCCCTGCTCGATGTTGCGGTTCGCCTCCGACGTCGACGGCACGAGTTGCGCGCCCTTGAGCAACTGGGCGATGCCGAGCGGCGCACCGTTGAGCGTGACGCTCGGGATGTCGTCGGGCACGCCGCCCCGCGCGCGCAGGTTGAATTCCTCCAGCGCATGTTCGGCTGCCGCGCGCGAATGGAAGCGCGTGACCAGTTCCTGCGCCAGCCGCACCTTGTAGTCACGCGGATTGGCGCCGCTCCCGGTGGCCTGTCGGTAGCCCGCGATGGCGGCTTCCGACTCGAAGGACAGCAGTTCGTAGTAGCGCCACATCAGCGTGTCCGAGATGCTCATCACCTTGCCGAACATGTCGGCCGGCCGGTCCGCGATGCCAATGTAGTTGGCCTTCGACTTGGACATCTTCTCGACGCCGTCCAGGCCCTCCAGCAGCGGCATGGTCAGCACGCACTGCTGCGGCTGGCCGTATTGCTTCTGCAGTTCCCGGCCCATCAGCAGGTTGAACTTCTGATCGGTGCCGCCCAGCTCCAGGTCCGCGTGCAGCGCGACCGAGTCGTAGCCCTGCATCAGCGGATAGAGAAACTCGTGGATCGAGATCGGCACGCCGTTGGAGAACCGCTTCGTGAAATCGTCGCGCTCGAGCATGCGGGCGACCGTCGCGTGCGAAGCGAGGCGGATCAGGCCGTCCGCGCCCAGCTTCATCGACCACTCGCTGTTGTAGCGAATCTCCGTTTTCTCGCGGTCCAGCACCAGCGCCGCCTGTTCGAAATAGGTCTTCGCGTTGTGCTCGATCTGCTCGCGCGTGAGCGGCGGGCGCGTCGCGTTGCGTCCGGACGGGTCGCCGATCAGCGAGGTGAAGTCGCCGATCAGGAAGATCACCGTATGCCCGAGGTCCTGCAACTGGCGCATCTTGTTGAGCACCACCGTGTGCCCGACGTGAATGTCCGGCGCGGTCGGATCGAGGCCCAGCTTGATGCGCAGCGGCACGCCGGTGGCCGCGCTCTTGGCTAGCTTCTGCGCGAACTCCGCCTCGACCAGCAATTCGTCGCAACCGCGCTTGGTCACGGCCAGCGCATGCCGAACCTCGTCCGTGATCGGATAGCTCGTGCCGGTCGAGGTCGGTTGCGGGACTTGCGGCGTGACTTCGCTATTCATGGACGTTTTCGGAATCGGCTGATGGAAGGAAAGATGGCATCGCGGCTAGTCTGCACCATGCCGCACGCGAGCAGCGGCGCGGTGTGACCAGCGAGAAAGCGGATTTTACGTGATGTGCCGGTGGCAAGAGCGTTTTTCAGGCCGGATCGACGCAGCGGTGCGGCGGCTGCGTCGACGGATCGGAGTGGCGATGCGACGCCACGCAACGGTGGCAAGCGCGGCGCAGCGGGCCGGCGCGCGGCCGCGCGAGGGGCCACGCGCTCGCCGCATGTGGCAACGGCCGGCCATGGTCGCGACCGGGCTGACGCTCGCGACGGCGGCGGTCGCCGCTGCTTACGCGCCACTACCGCCGCTACCGCCACTACCGCCGCTATCGCCGCCACCGCAGACACTGCCACTGTCGCCACCGCCGCCCGCCCTGCTGCCCGCGCCGCGCGGCCACGCGGTCGGCCATGCGGTCGGCCATGCGGTCGGCCATGCGGTCGGCCATGCGGTCGGCCATGCGGTCGGCCATGCCGTCGCGGCCGAGGCGCCGCTCCGGCAGCGCGCGGCACGCGCGCGGGGACGCGGCCGCACCGCGCCGGCAGCGCCGGCGGATAGCTTCGCGGTCGTCGGCACGGCCCGCTCCGGCGAGCGCCTTGGCCATCTGCTCAAGCGGATGGACGTCACGGCGCCGGGCCTGAAGCTCGCGCTGGCGCGCGCGCGGCACGCCGAGGTCTGGCGCGCGCTTCGAGCCGGCGACGAGGTGCATGCTCAAGTAGACCACGGCGGGCGCCTGTTGCGCCTGTCTCTGGACCGCCAGGAAGCCGGCGCGCACGCAGGCGTGTCGTGGCGAATCCTGCGCACGGGCAGCGCGCGCTATCGTTTCGAGCGCGTGCCGTCCAAGAGCCACGTCGACATCGAAGCGCGCGCCGGCCGCCTGCGGCGCGGCAGCGTCTTCACGGCGCTCGAAGCGGCGGGCGTGCCGCCGACCGTGGCCGCGCAACTGCCGCGTGCGTTCGGCGACACCTTCGACCTGCGCCGCCTGCCCGCCGCCGATGCCCGGTTCCATGTGGTGTTCGAGACGACAGCGCATCGCGGACGTCGTACCGGCGCCGGCAGACTGCTCGTTGCCGCCGTGGAGACCCACGGCCGGCGACGCATCGCGATCCGCTGTGACGCGCCTGCGGCGGCTGCCGCCGTCGCGACAGGTCGCGACACCGCGCGCTACTGCGACGCCAATGGTCGGCTGCTGGGCCGCCGCTTCCTTGCCGCGCCGGTCAAGGTCGGCCGCGTCAGTTCGCGCTTTGGTTGGCGGCTCGATCCCCGGCGCGGTACCCGGCGACATCATGACGGGACCGACTTCGCCGCGCCCGCCGGGTCGCCGATCCATGCCACGGCCACCGGCCGCGTGACGTTCGTCGGCACGCAGAACGGCTATGGCCGAACGGTCATCGTCGACCATGGCGGCGGCATCCAGACCGTGTACGCCCACCTGCGCGACACGGTCAGCGGTCTGCGCGCCGGCGCGCGGCTCGACCAGGGCACGGTGCTTGGCTACGTCGGCCGCAGCGGCGTTGCGACCGGCAACCATGTGCATTACGAAGTCCGCGAGCATGGCCGCGCGGTGCCGCCAAGCCGCGTTGCCGCGCGTGGCGCCGATGTGCTCGACGCGCGGCGCATGGCGGCTTTCCGTCGTAGCAGCCGACCCTGGCTCGCGAGGGCAGGCCTGCTCGCGGTGGCGGACACACCCCGCAAGGCCCGGAGTTGATTTTCGGTGGCGCGTGGACGGTGACGCGGTCGCGCCAGAGGACTTGGCGCGGGTCGCGGCGTCTTCGCCGCGGTCGCAAGGTGGCGGCCTCTTGCCGTGCCATCGCCGTGCCATCGCCGTGCCATCGCTGGACCGTCGCTGGACCATCGCTGGACCGTCGCCGGGCCTTCGCCAGGCCATCGCCGCCGCCGGCGCGAACGCACGCTTGGCGGGCGCCGCTTCCGGTCGGCTGGATTTCTCGCGCCACCCCGCCATGGCGAGCCAGCGCCTGCCCGGCTGGCGTTAGAATGACCGGCCTCCTCCACGCCGCCAGGAAAGCCAATCGCATGTCAGACCGTTCGTCCACCCTCTATATCGGCCTGATGTCCGGCACCAGCATGGACGGTGTCGACGGCGTGCTGGTCGACCTGTCGGCCAGTGGCATGCGCCTGCTCGCCACCGCGAGCCTGCCGATGCCCGCGCCGCTGCGCGATGCGTTGTTCGCGCTGCAGCAGCCAGGCGACGACGAGATCGATCGCGAGGCGCGCGCCGGCATCGCGCTCGCTGACCTGTATGGTGACTGCGTCGCGGCACTGTTGGCCAGCGCCGCGGTGGATGCGCGGCAAGTGCGTGCGATCGGGGCGCACGGGCAGACCGTGCGGCATCGACCCGAGCGCGGCTACACGCGCCAACTCGGCGCGCCCGCCGCCCTGGCGGAGCGCTGCGGCATCGATGTGGTTGCGGATTTCCGCAGCCGCGACATTGCCGCCGGCGGCCAGGGCGCACCGTTGGTGCCGGCCTTTCATCGCGCGCTTTTTGGTGCCGAGGGCGCGACGCGGGCACTGTGCAATATCGGCGGCATCGCGAACCTGACAGTGCTGGACGCGACGGCGACCACCGGCTTCGACACCGGCCCGGGCAATGTCTTCCTCGACAGTTGGACGCAACGCCACCGTGGCCAGCCGTTCGACGTCGACGGACAATTCGCGGCCGAGGGTCAAGTGGTTGCGGCGCTGCTGGAAGCCTGCCTGGACGAGCCGTACTTCCGCCTGCCGCCGCCGAAGAGCACCGGCCGCGACCTGTTCAACGACGCCTGGCTGGCGAGCCGCCTGGCACGTTGTCCGGGCCTGGCGCCCGCCGATGTGCAGGCAACGCTGACCGCCCTGACCGCGCAGACCATTGCCGAAGCGGTGGCCCAGCACGCACCGTCGTGCGACACGCTTTATCTGTGCGGCGGCGGCGCGCTGAATGGCGTCCTCAGCTGCGCCATCGAGGCCGCGTTGCAGCAACGCCAGGGACGCAATATCGCGGTCTGGTCGACCGCCGCGCTTGGTCTGGACCCGCTCTGGGTCGAGGCCTTCGCATTCGCATGGCTGGCGGAACGTTTCACGTCGCGGCAGCCGGCGAACCTGCCGTCGGTCACCGGCGCGGCCGGCCCGCGCATCCTCGGCGCGCTCTACCCGGCCTGAGCCTGGCTACTCCGATCGCCAAGGCGACGGCACGGCGCGCGGTGAACCTTGTGCGGACGGCGTGGCAGTGACGCACAGCAGCGAGGCATAGCAGCCGGGACTACGGCGGAGCGACGCCCGGTGCCAGGCGTGGCCGGTTCGAGAAGCAGCGGCGGAAAAGAAAAAGCGGCCCAGCGGGCCGCTTCGATCGATCGCGTGTCCGATGTGGCCGGACGGATCAGACGGAGAAGGACGAGCCGCACCCGCAGGTGGTCGTCGCATTCGGATTCTTGATGACGAACTGCGCGCCGTTCAGATCATCCTTGTAGTCGATCTCGGCGCCGACCAGGTATTGGTAGCTCATCGAGTCGATCAGCAGGCTGACGCCGTTCTTGTCCATCACGGTATCGTCCTCGTTGACCTCTTCGTCGAACGTGAAACCGTATTGGAAGCCCGAGCAGCCGCCGCCCTGCACAAAAACGCGCAGCTTGAGCTCAGGATTGCCCTCTTCGTCGATCAACTGCTTGACCTTGTCGGCCGCGCTGTCCGTGAAGACGAGCGGCAACGGCATCTCGGTAGCAACGGATTCGCTGACAGCATTCATGAAATTGGACCCCTTCTAGACACACCTGACATTGTAGGCTTCCCGCCGAGGGGCTGGAGGAAGTCACGTTGCCGATAGGGCTTTAAGCGAACGCCCAAAAGAAAACGCCACCGCGCCGAACGCGGTGGCGTTTGCACTGCCCGCCAGGACGGTGACCGTCCTGGCGAACGAAGCGATTAACGCTTCGAGAACTGCTTCCGGCGACGGGCCTTGTGAAAGCCGACCTTCTTACGCTCGACTTCACGCGCGTCACGGGTCACGAAGCCGGCTTGCGACAGACCGGCCTTCAGCGTGTTGTCGTACTCGATCAGTGCCCGGGTGATGCCGTGGCGCACTGCGCCGGCCTGCCCGGTTTCACCGCCGCCCGACACGTTGACCTTGATGTCGAACGTCGACGCGTGGTTGGTCAGTTCCAGCGGCTGACGCACCATCATCAGCGACGTCTCACGCGAGAAGTAGTCGCTGATGGGCTTGCCGTTGACAACGATGTTGCCGCTGCCAGCCTTCACGAAGACACGTGCGACCGCGCTCTTGCGACGGCCGGTGCCATAGTTCCAATTTCCGATCATGATGGGTTCCCTCAGATCTCGAGCGCTTTCGGCTGTTGTGCCGTATGCGGATGCGTCTCTTCAGCGTAGACCTTGAGCTTCTTGATCATCGCGTAGCCGAGCGGACCCTTCGGGAGCATGCCCTTGACCGCCTTCTCGAGTGCACGGCCCGGAAAGCGTTCCTGCATCTTGCCGAACGTCGTTTCGTAGATGCCGCCCGGGTAGCCCGAATGGCGGAAGTACTTCTTGTCGTTCGCCTTGTTGCCCGTGACGCGGAGCTTGCCCGCATTGACGATGATGATGTAATCGCCCGTGTCGACGTGCGGGGTGAACTCAGGCTTGTGTTTGCCGCGAAGGCGCCGTGCCACTTCGCTGGCGACACGGCCGAGAACCTTGTCCGTCGCGTCAATCACGTACCATTCGCGCTCGACCGTCTCGGCCTTGGCGGAAAAAGTCTTCATGATCGAATCCAAAGTATTAGCCCGATTTTGATCCGGCAGGCAGATGTCGGCCGGTTGAGTCCGCAGGTGCAACTGCTGTCGGAATAGAGCCGTGGCCTGCTCGAAGAGCGTGCCGTCCGGCTCGTCCGATGCCATTGTCGTGGCGCGAACGTAATGCCTCTCCCGTCGGGCTGGTAGCGGAAGAACACGCGAGCATAGCAGGCCTGGCGCCTGCTGTCAAAATTCGCGTTGGAAGGGGCACGTTCGAAGGGGCACGTTCCTAGTGCCGCGGGCGGACGCGGTGCGGGTTGCGCGCGCTCCCGGGGCCTCGGCATGCAAGGCAGCGCGTCGTGTGCGAGATCGCACCCGCTCACCCGGCGCTTGCGCCGATGAACCGCTGGCGCGACGGGCGCATCCGATACGGCAAGCCGGGACGAATGCCTGTCGAAATCGGCCGGCGCTGGCGGGCGGGCAAAAAAAAACCCGATCCAATAGACCGGGTTGAATCCACCAAGGAGAGGTGGAGGAGACAGCGGAGACGAGGCACTGCATGCAATGCGTCGTCGATGGCTCGATTATAGGGTATGCCCGCATGCACCGCAAGAGAGTTCGTATCGTAAAAAACGTGCTCACAATATGAAAAATTCAGCTAAAGCTGATCAGGCGTGGCGTGTCATCCGAAAGGCGGCGCCGCTCGTTGTCGAACAGCACCCGGAAGGGCTGGCACTGGCTGCCACTGGCGCTCACCGGTCAGCGCAGCGGCGGGAACTGGCAGCGGCCGGCGCCTATCGGCGAGTCGATCTAGAATGCGAGTCCGCGCGGGCACGGGGTTTTTACGGCCGGGGCACGCCGCGCCGTGCCTCGGGGCTGAGCACGGCGCTCACAGCAAGGCCGGCGCGGGCATCACAGCGTTGTCGGCTGTGGCGGTTCGTCGCAGCGCCGGTCTGCGAGCGGTGAAAATCAATGGAGCGAAGCGATGGAATGCACGGTGAAATGGGGTGGCGTCGACGGCATGAGCTTCATTGCCGAGACTGGCAGCGGCCATCTCGTCGCAATGGATGGCGCACCGGACGGCGGCGGCCGCAATCTCGCGCCGCGGCCGATGGAAATGGTGCTGCTCGGCACCGGCGGTTGCACCGCCTATGACGTGGTGCTGATCCTGAAACGGGGCCGGCAGGACGTGCGTGGCTGCGAAGTGCAGTTGCGCGCCGAACGGGCGGACAGCGATCCGAAGGTCTTCACGAAGGTGCACTTCCACTTCGTCGTGAGCGGCCGCGGCCTGAAACCCGAGCAGGTCGAGCGCGCGATCAAGCTGTCCCACGAAAAGTATTGTTCGGCGTCGATCATGGTTGCGAAGACCGCCGAACTGACGCACGACTTTGAAATCGTCGAAGCCTGAGCGCGGCGCGTTTGGGCAAGCGCGCGAACGGCAGATACAAATCGCGTGTATGAATGGAGTGCGTGGAGCCGGTCGATAAGCCGGATTCTGTGCATGCGTTGCCGCACGTGACAGTCATTCGTCTAGGCGTACCATTGCTGGCATGCTCGAGCTTCCTACCCGCAGACGCGACGGGGGCCCCGCCCTGCCATCGCGAGGATGGCGTGTCTGCCTATTTGGAATTGCTCCGGGTGGAGGTTACCGTGCCAGGCGCGTCGCCGCGACCCGCGGTGCGCTCTTACCGCACCGTTTCACCCTTACCTGATCCCGCCGGCTTGCGCCAGCGGGCCATCGGCGGTCTGTTCTCTGTTGCCCTGTTCCTCGTGTTGCCACGGATGGCCGTTAGCCATCACCCTGCCCTGTGGAGTCCGGACTTTCCTCCCCCGCGAAACGCGGCGGCGACTGTCTGACCAACTCTACGCGGACGCAAGTGTAGCACCCCGGTGCAGCGCGCACCGTCGTACCAGACTGAACGACCACATACCAATAAACCGACGACGTTCTCCGCGATGACTCACACCATCCCAAGACAATTGCTGTCCGACCGGGCCGCCCGCGCGCTGCGTGAACACATCACCGGCGGACGCTGGCGCATCGGGCAGCGCCTGCCGGTCGAGGCCGAACTGGCCACGGAGCTGCAGGTGAGCCGCGGCACGGTGCGCGAGGCGGTACGCGCGCTGGTCACCAACGGCATGCTGGAGGTGCGGCAGGGCTCTGGCACCTATGTGCGCGCCCGCTTCGACGTGGCGCCCAGCCTCGACGCGATACGTCGCGCGAGCCTGCGCGACCAGTACGAAGTCCGTTGCGCGCTGGATGTCGAAGCGGCCCGGCTGGCGGCGGTGCGCCATGCACCCGCGCATCTCGAAACCATCCGCAAGCGGTTGCTTGCGTTGGACTGTGGCGCGCCGACGAGCGAAGCCGACGTGCGCTTGCTGGTCGAACGCGACTACGCGTTCCACGCCGCGATCGTGGACGCTTCGCAGAACCGCGTGCTGATCGAGACGTATCGCATTCTTTCCGCACACATCGAGCAGTCGATTGCCGAGACCCTGTCAGTCGGCCTGCGTGAACCGGATTACGCGTCGCACGCCGCCGTCGTGCAGGCGATCGCCGCACGTGACCCGGAATGGGCCGAGCGCGCCGTCCGCGCGATGTTCGCGCCGACGCTTGCGGAACTCGATGCGCGCACCGACCTGCGTGCCGACGCCGCACCGGCGCCGCGCGGCGTTCCGGCGGTGCCGCAGTCGGACCCGTCGCGCGCCGATCAATCGGCGCGGCGCAGTGGCCGAAACACCGTCACATCGTCGTAAAAACCGGCCTCATCGTTGTCCGGCCACCAGCCGGGCATGCCGCTGACCGGCAACGGCAACAGGTCGCGCGGCCTGGCGATGCGCGTGCCACCGGTCATGCCACCGGTCGCGCCGCCGGGCGTGCCACCAATCGCGTCGGCCAACGCGCAGTCCACCACACGCTGCTGCCGTTCGAGCGGTAACGCGAAGAAGGCTGACGGCATGGCAAGCGCCGCCGCGTGCGCGGTCAGCGCTTTGTACGGCGCGACGCGCTTTTCCATCAGCGCATGTCCGACCACGAAGACCGCGATGCGCGTCTGCCACCACTCGCTGCCCGCGGCGAACAGACGGGACCAGTCATGCCCGGCCAGTGCCGCGCGCGCGTCATCGTCCGCATGCGCGAATACCAAGCCGTTCTCGTCGAGCAGGGTCAAGGCGTCGCGCAGGCTGCCACGCGACGCGCTCGCAGCGGTCGCAGCGGCTGCATTCGCGATCGCGCTGGCCTGCGCGGCATTCATCGCTGCCTTGCTGCGCGGCCAGAGGAACCAGGCCAGCGCGCCGAAGGTGTCGTGCAGATTGAGCCGGGTCGGCACCTCGCCGGTCGCCGCGATATGGGCTTCGTAGGCGCGCCCGGGCGGCAACGCGGCTTGCGGAACGAAGCGCAATGGGCAGGACGTCGCGGTGCGGAGGCCGGCTTGCACGGCCGCGGCATTGAGGCAGGCGAACCAGCCCGCCGCGCCGTCACGCAAGCTGTCACGCCAGACGCTGGCACGCGCCTGATGAACGCGCAAGGCGGGATCGTGCCAGTCGATCGCGTCGAGCGCCGCCGCCAGGGCGGCGGCCTGCCGTTGCTCGGCACCCGCCGCGCCGCGCACAATCAGCCCAGCCGCCAGGCCAGCGCCTCGCCACCGCCCAGCGGCACGATCGGCGTGCCCGCCGCGTCGAACTCGGCCGGCACGGTCCACGCTTCACGTTTCAACGTGATGGTTTCCGCGCTGCGCGGCAAGCCGTAGAAATCGGCGCCGTGAAAGCTGGCGAAGCCTTCCAGGCGGTCGAGTGCGCCGGCCTCGTCGAAAGCCTGCGCGTACAGTTCGACCGCGTGCAGCGCGGTATAGCAGCCGGCGCAACCGCACGCGTGCTCCTTCAGACCCTTCGCGTGCGGCGCGCTGTCCGTGCCGAGGAAGAAACGGGGGTTGCCCGAGGTCGCCGCGGCCACCAGCGCCTGCCGATGCACCTCGCGCTTCAAGACCGGCAGGCAGTAATAGTGCGGCCGCAGGCCACCGGTGAAGATGGCGTTGCGGTTATACAGCAGGTGGTGCGCGGTGATCGTCGCACCGATCGGCGCACCGCCCGCCTCGCTGACGTACTGCGCCGCCTGACGCGTGGTGATGTGCTCGAACACCACCTTGAGGCCGGGCCGGCGCGCGCGCAGCGGGATCAGCACGCGCTCGATGAAGGCTTCCTCGCGATCGAACACGTCGACCGCGGCATCGGTGACTTCGCCGTGCAGCAGCAGCGGCAGGCCACGCGCCTCCATCTCGGCGAGTGCCGCGTCGCACTTCGCGAGATCGGTCACGCCGGCGTCCGAGTTGGTCGTCGCGCCCGCCGGATACAGCTTCACGCCGTGCACGAAACCGGCATCGCAGGCCCGGCGGATCTCGTCGGCGCTGGTGTTGTCGGTCAGGTAGAGCGTCATCAACGGCTCGAAGCGGCTACCGGCCGGCAACGCGGCCAGGATGCGCTGCCGATAGGCGGCGGCCTGCTCGGTCGTCGTCACCGGCGGTTTCAGATTCGGCATCACGATGGCCCGGCCGAACTGGCGGGCCGAGTGCGGCAATACCGCCTGCAGCATCGCGCCGTCGCGCAGGTGGAGGTGCCAGTCGTCGGGACGGGCCAGCGTGAGTTCGCGCGTGGCGGCCTGATTCGAAGTCTGCTCGGTTGTAGCGTTCATGGGGAATGCGGTGTCATGTGGGGCCGCCGGACGCCCGCGCCACGGCGAGGTGGTGGGCAGGGGCGCCGAGATCGGCGTAAGTATCGCAAAATGCTATGCTTGGTGTCGGATCTTTCTCATGTGCGCCGTTGCGCGATGCGGCCGGGCCACGCCGCCGCTTCACGCTGGCCGGGCACCGGCACCGACCGGGTCTCGTCGACCGTCTCCACCATCATGTGTCAACTGCTCGGACTGAACTGCGCAGCACCGACCGACGTCAACTTCTCGTTCAGCGGCTTCGCGGAGCGCGGCGGCAACACGGACCATCACGCCGACGGCTGGGGTATCGCGTTCTTCGAGGACAAGGCGTGCCGCCTGTTCATCGATCATGAATCGTCGGCCACCTCGCCGGTCGCCGAAATGGTCAAGCGCTATCCGATCAAGTCGCGCAACACCATTGCGCACATCCGGCGCGCGACGCAGGGCGGTCCGCTGCTGGAGAACTGCCACCCGTTCATGCGCGAATGCTGGGGCCGTCACTGGATCTTCGCGCACAACGGCGATCTGCACGATTTCGCGCCAACACTCGGCGACCACTACCGCCCGGTCGGCACGACCGACAGCGAACGCGCGTTCTGCCTGCTGATGGAGAGCCTGCGGGCCCGCTTCGACGGCGCCGAACCGTCGCTCGACGCGATCTTCGACGCGCTGGCCGACGTGACGAATGAAATCGGCCGCCACGGCATTTTCAACTTCCTGCTGTCGAACGGCCAGGCGTTGTTCGCCTACTGCTCGACGCGCCTGCATTATCTGGTGCGCCGCTGGCCCTTCTCCACCGCGCACCTGATCGACGCGGACATGTCGATCGACTTTGCACGCTACACCACGCCCGAAGATCGGGTGGCCGTGATCGCAACCCAGCCGTTGACCGACGACGAGGTCTGGACGACCTGCGAACCCGGCGAACTGCTGATGTTCCGCGACGGCGAGGTGGCGCGGCAGACGATCGTGCCAGTGCCGGAAGCGGTGCTCGAACGCGCCCGCGCCGGCTGCCCGAGCGGCGACCGTCCGCGCACGGCGACCGTCTAGCCCGCCGCGCCCGCTCACCGCTGGCGGCGCGGGCCCCGCTGGGCACCGCGCCGGCGGTGTCGCCTCAGTGCAGGATTTTCGCGAGGAAGTCTTTCGCGCGGTCTGACTTCGGATTTTCGAAGAAGGCGTCCTTGCGGTCGTCCTCGACGATCAAGCCGCGGTCCATGAAAATCACCCGATGCGCGACCTTCTTCGCGAAGCCCATTTCGTGGGTCACGCACATCATCGTCATGCCTTCCTGCGCCAGCTCGACCATCACGTCGAGCACTTCGTTGATCATCTCCGGATCGAGCGCCGAGGTCGGTTCATCGAACAGCATGGCGATCGGGTCCATCGACAGCGCGCGGGCGATCGCGACGCGCTGCTGCTGGCCGCCGGAGAGCTGGCCCGGAAACTTGTCGGCATGCGCTCGCAGGCCGACGCGATCGAGCAGCTTCAGGCCCTTGGCCGTCGCCTCGTCACGGCCGCGGCCGAGCACCTTGATCTGGGCCAGCGTCAGGTTCTGCACGATCGACAGGTGCGGGAACAGCTCGAAATGCTGGAACACCATGCCGACACGCGAGCGCAGCTTCGACAGATTGGTCTTGCGGTCGGTTACCGACACGCCGTCGATCGTGATGCTGCCTTGCTGGATCGGCTCCAGACCGTTGACGGTCTTGATCAGCGTCGACTTGCCCGAACCCGACGGGCCGCATACGACGACCACCTCGCCCTTCTTGACCTCGGTCGTGCAGTCGGTCAGCACCTGGAAGCTGCCGTACCACTTCGAAACGTTGTTCAGTTGAATCATCTTGCCGTCCTCTTTTGCATCTTTTTGACGAGTGCCGACGCGAGCACGCAGATTACGAAATAGCAGGCGCCCGCGAACAGGATCATCTCGACGGTGGTGCCGTCACGATCGCCGACGTTGGTCGCGGTGCGGAAGAAATCGGCGAGGCCGATCACGTAGACCAGCGAGGTGTCCTGGAACAGCACCACGCCCTGCGTCAGCAGCAGCGGCACCATCGCGCGCAGCGCCTGCGGCAGGATCACCAGGCGCATCGCCTGCGCGTAGTTCATGCCCAGCGCGAACGCCGCGTTGACCTGTCCGCGCGACACGCTCTGCACGCCGGCGCGGATGATCTCCGAGTAGTACGCCGCCTCGAACAGCGCGAACGCCGTCATTGCCGACGCCAGCCGAATGTCGATCGTGGGCGACAGGCCCAGCACCGACTGCAGGAACTGCGGCACGATCAGGAAGAACCACAGCAGCACCATCACCAGCGGAATCGAGCGGAAGAAGGTGACGTACAGCGATGCGAACCAGACGAGGGGCTTGACCGGCGACAGCCGCATCAAGGCCAGCAGCGTCCCCCACACAATGCCGACGACGATCGCCAGCACCGTGATTTCCAGGGTGATCAGAAAGCCGCTCCAGAGCGCCGGCATCGCGCCCGGGATCGAGCTCCAGTCGAAATGATGCATCACTTGCCTCCGATATAGCCGGGCAGCCGGGTCTTGCGTTCGACCCAGCGCATGAAGAACATGACGACGGCGTTGATGATGAAATACGCGATGGTCACCGCGATGAACGACTCATAGGCCTGCGCGGTGTAGTCGACGAGCTGACGCGCCTGCGCCGACAGTTCCAGCAGACCGATGGTCGAGGCCACCGCCGAGTTCTTGAACACGTTCAGGAACTCCGAGGTCATCGGCGGCACGATCACCCGGTAGGCGTTCGGCATCAGGATGTAGCGGTATGTCTGCGGCAGCGTGAAGCCGAGCGCCAGACCCGCGGCACGCTGGCCGACCGGCAACGACATGATGCCCGAGCGCACTTGCTCGCAGACCCGCGCGCCGGTGAACAATCCCAGGCAGACGACGGCCGACGAGAAGAACTGAATGTTCGGCGGCAGTTGCTTGAAACCGTTGCCGAGCGCCGGCGGCAACATTTCGGGTATCACCAGATACCAGATGAAGAATTGCACGATCAACGGGATGTTCCGGAAGATCGCGACGTAGACGGTTCCTACCGCGCGCGCGAATGCGCCCGGCAGCGTTCTCAGTATCCCGAAGAAGGAGCCGACGACCAGCGCGATGATCCAGGCGGCCAGCGACAGTTCGATGGTGACGAGAAAGCCGGATGCGAGCCAGCCGAGATAGGTGGTCGGTTCACCGGTCGAAACGGGGCTGGTCAGGACACCCCAGTTCCATTGGTAAGCCATAGACGACTCCATATAGAAAACGGAAGGCGGGCCTTCCGTTTCGTCAAGCAATAATCGCGAACCGCCCGTGACCGGCACGGGGCCGGTACGGGCGGTTCAGACTGCGTGCGGCTGCAGCGAGGTTCAGTCAAGCGCCTTGTCGTTGGGCGACTTGAACAGCGCCTTCATGTCGTCGCTCATCGCGAAGTCGAGATTCAGCCCCTTCGGCGGAATCGGCGACTGGAACCACTTTGCGTACATCTTCGCGCCTTCGCCCGAGGTCTGGACCTTGGCGATCGCGTCGTCGACCACCGCCTTGAAGGCCGGATCGTTCTTGCGGATCATACAGCCATAGGCTTCACGCGACTGCGGCTTGCCGACGATGACGAAATCGCCCGGCTTCTTGGCCTTCGCGCGTTCGCCGGCGAGCAGCGCATCGTCCATCATGAACGCGGCGGCACGGCCCGTTTCGAGCGTCAGGAACGCATCGCCGTGGTCCTTCGCGCTGATGATGTTCATGCCCAGGTTCTGGTCCTGGTTCATCTTGCGCAGCAGACGCTCCGAGGTCGTGCCCGCGGTCGTCACGACCGTCTTGCCCTTCAGGTCCGGGAAGTCCTTGATGCCCGAATCCTTCTTGGTCATCAGGCGCGTGCCGATGATGAACAGCGTGTCGGAGAAGTCGACCTGCTTCTGACGTTCCAGATTGTTGGTCGTCGAACCGCACTCGATGTCCACCGTGCCGTTCAGCACGAGCGGAATACGGTTCTGCGACGTGACCGGCGTCAGCTTGACCTGCACGTTCTGGTTGCCGAGCTTCGCCTTGACGGCCTCGACGACCTTCAGCGCATATTCATGCGAGTAGCCGATCACGCGTTGCTGATCGTCGTAATACGAGAAAGGAATCGATGACTCGCGGTGTCCAACCGAGATGACACCCGAATCCTTGATCTTCTTGAGCGTGCCGCTGTCCTGCGCGTGCGCCGTCCCCGTAGCGATCGCGCCCAGCGCGATCAACGCCACCACCCCTTTCTTCAGCATCATGTGTAACGTGCTCCTTCTCGTTGGAAACGGCGCTAGTGTACCAAGACAAATCTGCAAAAACCGTTGTTTGTTGGCTTGTCGAAAACACCGATAGCCTGCGTCGGGATGCCGCATGGGAAAACGCCCCTCCCGCGCACTGCGCGGGAGGGGCGTCGCCCTTCGAGGAAGCCGGCTCGCTCGCTCAGGGGTACAGGCCGCGCAGCTCGCGCGCCTGCAGGATGCGGGTACAGGCGACGATGTAGGCGGCGGTCCGCATCGAGACCGATTTCTCCTGGGAAACCTGCCAGACGCTCGCGAACGCGTCGCGCATGATGCGCTCCAGGCGGGCATTGATCTCTTCCTCGGACCAGAAGAAGCTCGAGAAGTCCTGCACCCACTCGAAGTAGCTGACCGTCACGCCGCCGGCATTCGCGACGACGTCCGGCACGACCAGCGTGCCGCTTTCACGCAGGATGTCGTCGGCCTTCGGCGTGGTCGGGCCGTTCGCGCCCTCGACGACGATGCGCGTGCGGATGTCGCCCGCGTTGCGCTCGGTGATCTGGCCTTCGAGCGCCGCCGGGATCAGGATGTCGGATTCGATCTTCCAGAACTGGTCGTGGTCGTCCAACGCCTCGGCGCCCTCGAAGCTCTTCACGCCGCCAGTGCGTTGCACGTGTTCGAGCAAGGCGTGGGCATCGATGCCGCCCGGCTGGTACAGCGTGCCGGTATGGTCCTGCACCGCGATCACCTTTGCGCCCGCCTCCTGGAACAGACGCGCCGCGATGCCGCCGACGTTGCCGAAGCCCTGCACCGCGATGCGCGCGCCCTTCAGGTCGAGGCCGATCTTCTCAGCCGCTTGCGAACCGACCACGAAGACGCCACGCCCCGTCGCGTCGCGACGGCCTAGGCTGCCACCCAGCGTGATCGGCTTGCCGGTCACCACGCCGGTCGCGGTCTGCCCGGTGTTCATCGAATAGGTGTCCATCATCCACGCCATCACCTGCTCGTTGGTGTTGACGTCCGGCGCCGGAATATCCTTGTTCGGCCCGATGATGACGTTGATTTCGCTGGTGTAGCGGCGCGTCATGCGCTCCAGCTCGCCGCGCGACAGGGTGCGCGGGTCGACGCGGATGCCGCCCTTGGCACCGCCGTACGGCACGTTGACCGTGGCGTTCTTGATCGACATCCAGGCTGCCAGCGACATGACTTCCGACAGCGTCACGTCCTGGTGATACCGCACCCCGCCCTTGCCAGGACCGCGCGACACGTTGTGTTGCACGCGGTATCCCTCGAAGTGGGCGATCGCTCCGTTGTCGAGTTCGATCGGCACGTCCACCACGAGGATGCGCTTGGGCCGCTTCAACGTTTCAAGCCAGCGGCTCAACGAGCCGAGATGCGGTGCGACCCGGTCGATCTGCTCCAGATAGCTCGCCCAGGGGCCGAGGTCTTCGCTGTTCAGATAGGACGGGATCGCGTGGCCAGAAGCCATGAAAGTCTCCAGGAATTAGGGAAACCTCACTTTAGGCAAGCCATAAACAACCTGCAAATGCCGTGTTTTCATTCCGCCATGCTTTTTTTGCATAGCGTACCGAAGGGCTTAATCCGGCTGTCAGTAGTGGCGCGAGCGGGACGCCGTCGACTGGCCGCGGACGCACGATCGAGTGCTACCGCGACCGCCCGACACGCACCACGGCGTTCAGTCGGCCGGCTTTCGCGCCGCGTCCGCCACCTGCGCGCAGGCCGCCTGCCAGACGCGTTCGATGAGTGCGTCGCGGCGCTGTCCATCCGCGTGGGGACCGTCGCGTTCGGCGCCGAGTTTGTCGCGATAGAGACGAATGTCCATCGTCACGCTCAGCGCCGGCCTGCCGAGCGGCAGCAGACGGCCGCGATCCACCGCCTGTGCAGCGGCGCTGTCCGGCAGGAACGCAATGCCGTGCCCGGCCAGCGCCATCTCCTTGAGGCCCTCGGCCATGTCGGTCTCGTAGATCTTGTGCAGGGTCAGCGGCGGGACGGCGCGCGCGATCACATATTCAGTCATCCGCCCAAGATAGGCGTTCGCCGAATAGGCGAGATACGGTGTCGACGCGTCGCCGTCGAGCGCCAGCAGCGCGCTGCCGCTCGCATCGCTGGCCACGTAGGGCCGCAGCGCCTCGGTGCCCAGCACGATGCTTTCGTAGCGCGCCGGATCGAGCGCGATCGGTTGGCTCGGATGGTGATACGCCATCATCAGGTCGCAGCCCCCCTCGACCAGCGCGATGGCGGCATCGTGGACGTTGAGCGCGCGCAAGCGCGCATGCAGCGGCTGCTCGCCGATCGCCCGTTCGATCGCATGCAGCCAGTGCGGCATGAAAGTGAGTGACAGCGTGTGCGGCACCGCGAATTCGATCGTGCTCTCCGAGGCGCCAGCCTTGCTGCGCAACAACAGACGCGCCTCGCGCGCCTGGCTGAGGATGGTCAGCGCCTGGGCGTGGAAGATTTCACCCGCTTCGGTGAGCCGGGTGGGAAACACCGAGCGGTCGATCAGCTCGGCCCCGACCCACGATTCCAACGCCTGGATCCGGCGCGAGAAGGCCGGCTGGGTGATGTGCCGCAACGCCGCCGAACGGCTGAAGCTGTGCGTTTCCGCCAGCGAAACGAAGTCTTCGAGCCACTTGGTTTCCATCGTCTCATTCTCCCGCCGCGGCCCGCGACGCGGGTCGCCTGTCCAGGCTCGGCGCCAAGTCCGGATCGGCGTCCGGGTCCGGCGCTTCGTCATCCACGTCGTGATGCGATTGCTGCAGCCGCCACATCTGCGCATAGGCGCCGCCGGCGGCGAGCAGGTCGCGGTGCGTGCCCCGCTCGACGATCCGTCCCTGATCGAGCACGATGATCTGGTCGGCGCGCACCACCGTCGACAGGCGATGCGCGATGACCACCGTCGTCCGGTTGCGCGAAACGTCGTCGAGCGCGCCCTGGATCGCCCGCTCGGAGCGCGAATCGAGCGCCGAAGTGGCTTCGTCCAGCACCAGTATCGGCGGATCCTTCAGGATGGTGCGCGCAATCGCGACGCGCTGCTTCTCGCCGCCCGACAGTTTCAGCCCGCGCTCGCCGACCATCGTGCGATACCCGTCCGGCAACCGCGCGATGAAAGCGTCGAGGTGCGCGGCACGCGCCGCCGCCTCGACCGACGCGCGGCTTGCCCCCGGCCGCCCGTAGGCGATGTTGTATTCGAGCGTGTCGTTGAACAGCACGGTGTCCTGCGGCACGATGCCGATGGCCGCGCGCAGACTGGCCTGCCCGACCGCGCGGATGTCCTGGCCATCGATCGTGATGCGGCCGGCACCGGTTCGCGGCACGTCGTAGAAACGGAACAGCAGCCGGGCGATCGTCGACTTGCCCGAGCCGCTGTGGCCGACGATCGCCGTCGTGGTGCCCGCCTCGACCACGAAGTCGACGTCGCGCAGGATCGCGCGGTTGGCTTCGTACGAGAAATCCACGTGTTCGAACGCGATGCGCCCGCCCGCCACCGACAGCGCCGGCGCATCGGCAAGGTCGGCAACCTCGCGGTGCTGGCCGAGCAGCGCGAACATCTTTTCCATGTCCGCCAGACTCTGTTTCAGTTCGCGATAGATGACGCCCAGGAAGTTCAGCGGGATGTACAACTGCAACATGAACGTATTGATCAGCACGAGATCGCCGAGCGACAGCGTACCGGCCAGCACCCCTTGCGTCGCACGCCAGAGGATCACCGCCAGGCCCACGGCGATGATCGTCTGCTGGCCGAAGTTCAGGTAGGACAACGTCTGCTGCGAACGAATCGCGGCGGCGCGGTACGCCCGCAGGTTCTCGTCGTAGCGACGTGTCTCGAAGACTTCGTTGCCGAAGTACTTCACGGTCTCGTAATTGATCAGCGCATCGATCGCGTGCGAACTGGCACGCGATTCCAGTTCGTTCATCTCGCGCCGGAAACGCGTGCGCCAGGCGGTGAGCCGGACCGTGAACAGCACATAGATCACCAGCGCCGCGAAGGTGACCAGCGCGAACATCGGCTCGTAGCGCGTCACCAGGAACACCAGCACCAGCGTCACCTCGATCAGCGTCGGCAGGATGTTGTACACCGAGTACGTGATGACGGTCTGGATGCCGCGTGTGCCGCGATCGATGTCGCGCGTCACGCCGCCGGTCTGCCGTTCGAGGTGGAAACGCAACGACAGGCCGTGCAGGTGTTCGAACACCTGCAGCGCCATGCGCCGCACCACGCTCTCGGTCACTTTCGCGAACAGCCACTCGCGCAACTCGTTGAACAACGATGTCGAGAGCCGGACCACGGCGTAAGCGACGACCAGCAGGCCGACGCCGCCCGCCGCCAGCATCAGCGGCGAATCGGCCGCGCGCGCCGCCGCGGTGAGCTGCGCCGCGCCGCCCAGCCGATCGACGATCAGCTTCAGCAACATCGGCACGCCGAGATTGGCCAGCTTGGCGGCAAGCATGCAACCGAGCGCGGCCGCGATGCGGGCGCGATACGGCTTGAGATACGGCAACAGCGCAAGGACGGCGCGCCAGTCGCTGCGACCGGGCTTGCGGGTCGAGGCGCCGGCCGAGAAAGGCAAAGGCATCGTGCAGTGGCAGACAGAGCGGGACGCGCGAAGCGTCGGACGAATCGGAAGGTGGCCGGCGCCGGCCGCGGGCCACCACGGCTGGCGTGGCGGACCACCGCACCACGTCGGCGAGCGGGCCGGCAGGAACGCCGCGCTGGCGCTCGGCGCTCGGCCGCGTGCGCGGCTGCCACCGGACCGCGCCCGCCTTGTCCCGTAAAATGCCGGCATCGACACGGCGCCGTGGCGCCTGTGCCCGCCGCCTGTGCCCCTATTCTCGCAGAAAGCGCCCTTCCTACCGGGTTCCCGACATGACCGACCAACACTCCAACAACGACGCGCCCGCGATTCCCTCGCCGTTCGCCGCCTTGACGCCGCATCGCGGGCGCGACGCCCAGCCCGCGCTGCGCGTCGTCCCGCAGTCTTCGGACGCCAATGTGTACGGCGACGTCTTCGGCGGCTGGATCATGGCCCAGGTCGACATCGCCGGCTCGGTGCCGGCGATACGCCGGGCCAACGGCCGGGTGGCGACCGTGGCCGTCAACTCCTTCCTGTTCAAGGAACCGGTGTTCGTCGGCGACTTGCTGAGTTTCTATGCCGATATCGTCGCGACCGGCCGGACCTCGATCACGGTGCAGGTGGAGGTCTACGCGCAGCGCATGAAGCTCGACGAAGAAGTGGTCAAGGTGACCGAGGCGACGCTGGTGTACGTGGCGACCGGCGAGGACCGGCGCCCTCGCGAGTTGCCGCCGCTCACCGGCCGCGCCAAGGACTGAGTCCCGACACGACACGGCACGGCACGACGCGGCAGATCGGCCGCGCCTGCGGGGCGGGATGCCGGGGGGGGCGCCGCCTCAGCCCAGCCCGAATTCCTGCATCGCGGCGCGAAAATCGTGGTTCGGCTTGTCCTTGCGGGACAGCTTGAGCAACGCGTAGCGCTGGAAGCGCCCGAGCCGGCGCCAGGCCGCCTCGTCCGGCGGCGCCATGCCGTGCAATGCCGCCTGCCGGCACACGCTCTCGGGCGCCGCCGGCGCGTCCTCGCCGAGTCCCGGCACGCCCGTGCCGGAGGCGGTGCTCTGCTCGTCCAGCGCCGGCGCGCTGCCGGCCGCCGCCAAGGCCCTGTCAAGACACGCAACGCAGTCGGCGGTGGCGGCCGCGTCGTGGCCCGCCTCGGGAACCGGAAAGTCGCTCAGGCGCTCGCGGTCCGCCATTGGCAGCGCCTGCCACTGTGCGAGCGAAATGCGGCGATCGCCTGCATCCAGGTGATAGCGCACGGACAGCGGAATGAAGGCCAGGCCGTCGCAGGACGGGACTTCGAAATCGAACATCTGGGACATCGTTTCACTCCACGGGAAGGCGCCTCGCGCGCGGCGGCGGAGGCGATGCTAAATTGTAGGACTTGGCAACCGGCATGGGGCGGCAGACTGCCGCGGGCGAAATGAACGAAGCAGGCGACCGGAACGAACCGAGCGCCGCCAGCGCAGGCGGGTGGCAGCCGCGCGCCGCGATCCGCCATCGTCGTGGCGAGGTGGCGCAGGTCGAGGACCGGCTGGCCGAGGAAACGCCGGTCGCGCTGGTCTACAACGGCATCTCGCACGCGGTGATGATGGCCACGCCGCTTGACCTCGAACAACTGGCGGTCGGCTTCTCGCTCAGCGAAGGCATCATCGCGCGCGCCGGCGACATTCTCGATGTCGATGTCGTGCACGGCGAGGAAGCCGCCGAAGTGCACATCACGCTGCTGCAGGCGCCGTTCATGGCGCTGAAGGCGCATCGCCGCGCGCTGGCCGGCCGCACCGGCTGCGGCGTGTGCGGCATCGAAAGTATCCAGCTGCTCGACCTGCACGCGCCGCCGCTGGCCCGTGCCGGCGCGTGCGCGCAGGTCGATGCCGCCGCGATCGCGCGGGCCGCCGCCGGGCTGCCCGCGCACCAGCAGCTGATGCGCGCGACCGGCGGCGTGCATGCGGCGGCATGGTGCGAGCTCGATGGCACGATCCGCTTCGCCTATGAGGACGTCGGGCGTCACAATGCACTCGACAAGCTGATCGGGCGTCTGGTCGAGGATGAACAGGACACGGCGCTCGGCTTCGTGTTCATGTCGAGCCGCGCGAGCTACGAACTGGTCCGCAAGTCCGCGCGCGTCGGCGTGACGATGCTGGCGACGATCTCGGCCCCCAGTTCGCTGGCGGTGCGCATCGCCGGCGAGGCAGGCATGCGCCTGGTCAGCTTCTGTCGCAATGACGGCTTCGTCGAGTACGTCGCTGGCGGCGCGCCGGTGGTCGACGCGCAGCCGGCCGCCGTGCCGCGCTGACGCCAGCCAGACGCCCGCGAGATCCGCTGGCCTGCGAAGGCGGGCAGCCCGCGCCGCCGGGTCGCCGCCGCCGGGTCGCCGCTGTCATCTCCCGGCCATCCCCTCCCTGCCCCCTCCCTGCCCCCTCCCCGCCGCATTCCCGCCGCATTCCCGGCAAGGATGGCCTGCTGATCTTGCGCTGCAGCTACGTTACTGACTGCCCTCGCCGGCGCTGTTCTCGTGTCCGGCGCTCGCGCGCTCGCCGTCGTCGGCCGACGGCCGTCCGCTGAAGGCGGCGAGTGCCGCCCGCGCAGCCGGCGTGGCGAGCAGTCGTTCGAAACACTGTGCTTCGCGTGCAAGGCGTGCCCCGACCGACTCGGCGGGATCGGCGCGCAGCAGCGCCTTGGTCGCCCGCACTGCGTCGCCCGGCAGGCCGGCCAGACGCTCGGCGGCAGCGAGCGCCACCGTTTCGACGTCGGCGGGTGCCGCGATCCGGTTGACGAAGCCGAGCCGCCGCGCCTCCGCCGTGTCGAATGCATCGCCAAACAGCAGTTTTTCGGCAGCCTGCTGGGGTCCGGCCAGACGCGGCAACAACAGGGTCGACGCTGCCTCGGGACACAGGCCCAACGGCACGAACGGCATCGCGAAACGCGCGTCCTCCGCGGCATAGACCAGATCGCAGTGCAACAGCATCGTCGTGCCGACCCCCACTGCAACACCGTTCACCGCGGCAAGCACCGGCTTCGGCGCGGCGGCCAGGGCACGCAGGAAGCGCAGTACGGGGGCGTCGCCGGCCGGCGGTGCGCGCAGGAAGTCGCCGACATCGTTGCCAGCGGTGAAGTGTCCGCCGCGACCGGCCAACACCAGGACCTGGGCCGCCGCGTCGCGCTCGAACTCGGCGAGCACCTCGGCCATCCGCGCATACATGGCGGCAGTGATCGCATTGCGCTTGGCCGGCCGGTCCCAGCGCGCCAACCAAACCCGTTCGTGCCGAACGACGCTGACGCCCTCGCTCATCGCACGGCCTCAGACGCTTTCCAGCACCAGGGCGGCACCCATGCCGGTGCCGACGCACATCGTAACCATCGCGTGCCGCAGGCCGCGGCGGCGCAGCGCATGCACCGCCGTCGTCGCGCGGATGGCGCCGCTTGCGCCGAGCGGATGGCCAAGCGCAATGGCGCCACCCAGCGGATTGACCTTTGCCCGGTCAAGTCCCAACGCATCGATCACCGCCAACGATTGCGCGGCGAATGCCTCGTTCAGTTCGATCCAGTCGAGCTGGTCCTGGCTGATGCCGGCGCGCTGCAACGCCACCGGGATCGCCTCCTTCGGCCCGATGCCCATCACTTCCGGTGGCACGCCGCGCACCGCGAAGCTGCTCACGCGCGCCAGCGGCGTCAGGCCGAAGCGTTTCAGCGTCGCCTCGGAGACCAGCAGCAGGGCAGCCGCGCCGTCGGAGGTCTGCGAACTGTTGCCGGCCGTCACGCTGCCCTTCGCGGCGAACACCGGCTTGAGCCGCGCCAGTGCCTCGAGCGATGAATCGCGCCGGGGTCCTTCGTCGCGCGCGACGGTCCGGCGCTCGATGCGCACTTGCGCGCTGGCCCGGTCCGCGACGCGATGCTCGGTCGCCACCGGCACGATTTCGTCATCGAATTCGCCCGCGTCCTGCGCCGCGATCGCACGTCGGTGCGATTCGAGCGCGAAGGCGTCCTGCGCCTCGCGGCTGACGTGCCAGCGCTCCGCCACCTTTTCCGCCGTCATGCCCATGCCGAAGGCGATGCCGAGGTTTTCGTCCTGCTCGAAGATGCGCGGCGAGAACGACGGTGTGTTGCCGACGATCGGCACCATGCTCATCGATTCGCAGCCACCGGCCAGGATCGCATCGGCTTCGCCGACGCGGATGCGGTCCGCGGCCATCGCGATCGCGGTCGCCCCTGACGCGCAGAACCGGTTCACGGTGACGCCGCCGACGCTGGCCGGCAGGCCGGCCAGCAGCGCGCCCAAGCGCGCCACGTTCAGGCCCTGCTCGGCTTCCGGCATCGCACAGCCGGCGATCAGGTCCTCGACGGCGGCGGGATCGAAGTCGGGAACGCGCGCCAGCGTCGCGCGCACCGCGTGGATCAGCAGGTCGTCCGGACGGGTGTGGCGAAACACGCCGCGCGGCGCCTTGCCGACCGGGGTACGGCAGGCCGCGACGATGTAGGCATCCTGTACTTGTCTGTTCATTGCGCTGTCTCCGCTTCAGTTCCGCACCGGCTTGCCCGTCTGCAGCATCCCCATGATCCGCTCCTGCGTCTTGCCGGTGCCAAGCAATTCGATGAAGGCCTGCCGTTCGAGCGTCAACAGCCAGGCCTCGTCGACGGTCTCGCCGGCATCGAGATCGCCGCCGCACAGGATGGTCGCAATGTGCTTGCCGATGCGCATGTCGTGTTCGGAGATGAAGCCGCCCTCGCGCATGTTCACCAGTTGCGCTTCGATCGTCGCGCGCGCCGCGCGTCCGGCCACCGGGATCGCGTGGTCGGCGAGCGGTGGCCGATAGCCGGTCTGCGCCAGCGCGCGCGCCTGCGTCAACGCCGCGCCGAGCAATTCGTGGACGTTGAAGACCACCGGATCGGTCGCTTCCAGATAACCGAAGCCGACCGCCTGTCGCGCGGACCCGGACACCTTGCCAAGCGCAATCGTGGTGAAGCGGGGCGAGATGAAATCTAGATAGCGCGTGCTGCCGGTGGCACGCGCCGCGCGGGCCGCGCGCACCACCGTTTCCTTCAGGCCGCCGCCGGCCGGCACCAGGCCGACGCCGACCTCGACCAGGCCGAGATAGGTTTCGAGATGCGCGACGCGCCGCGCGCAATGCAGTGCAAGCTCGCAGCCGCCGCCAAGCGCGATGCCGGCGAGCGCCGCGACGACCGGCACCTGCGCATACTTGACCCGTTGCATCGTGTCCTGGAACTTGCGCACCAGCGGCTCGACGCCGGCGGCACCGCGGCTCATGAACAGCGGCATTGCAGCTTCGAGGTTGGCGCCGGCCGAGAACGGACCGCCTGGCGTGCCGAGCTGCAGCGCGCTGGTCTGCCAGATGACGAGGCCATCGAAGCCGGCTTCGGCGCGTTCGACCGCCAGACCGATGCCGTCGAGCACCTCGGCGCTCATCGTATTCATCTTCGTCTTGAAAGACAGCACCGGCACCGTTTCATGACCGGGCGCGAGCCACAAGCGCACGCTGTCGTTCTCGAACAGCGTCTCGCCGAGCGCCGCGGGCGACGGCTGGCCAAGCACCGGTGCACGCGCGATCTGACGCCGATAGACAGGCAGGTCGCTGCGCGCTTCGAAACGGCCGGTGGCGGGCGAATACGAGCCGTCGGCGCGATGCACGCCCTGCCCGGCCGCGCCGCGCACCCAGTCCGGCAGCGGTGCCTTGCTCAGGGCCTGCCCGGCGGCGATGTCCTCGTCGATCCACCGCGCGATTTCACCCCAGCCTGCCTGCTGCCATTCCTCGAAGGGTCCACGCTGCCAGCCGAAGCCCCAGCGCACCGCCAGATCGACATCGCGAGCATTGCCCGCAATCGCCTCCAGATGCACGGCGACGTAATGAAAAACGTCGCGAAAGATCGCCCACAGGAAGCGCGCCTGCGGATGCGAGGACTCCCGCAGCAGCTTGAAGCGTTCGGCCGGCGGCCGTTTCAGGATGCGCGCGACGATTTCGTCGGCCTTCGCGCCGCCCTCGACGTAGCTGCCGGTTGCCGGATCGAGCACCTTGATCGCGCGCCCTTCCTTCCGATAGAAGCCCGCACCGCGCTTCTGCCCGAGCGCGCCGCCCTCGATCAGGCGGGCAAGCACCTCCGGGGTTCGATAGTGCGCGAAGAACGGATCGTCCTGCAGGCGCTCCTGCATGGTCCCGATCACGTGGGCCAGCGTGTCGAGACCGACGACGTCGGCGGTTCGAAACGTGGCCGACTTCGCGCGGCCCAGGCGCGCGCCGGTCAGGTCGTCGATCAGATCGAAGGACAGGCCATGGCGACGGCCTTCCTCGATCACCGCGAGGATCGAAAACACGCCGACCCGGTTCGCGATGAAATTGGGCGTATCTTTCGCTCGCACCACGCCCTTGCCCAGCACCGAGGTCAGGAAGGCCTCAAGCGCGTCGAGCGTCGGCGCATCGGTGGCAGCGGTCGGAATCAGTTCGACCAGGTGCATGTAGCGCGGCGGATTGAAGAAGTGCACGCCGCAGAAGCGACCAAGCAGTTCGGCAGGCAGGCCCTCGGCCAGCGATGCGATCGGCAGGCCGGAGGTGTTGCTGGCCAGGATCGCATGCGGCGCGAGCTGATTGGCGATGCGGGCGTACAGCCCATGCTTGAGGTCCAGCCGCTCGGCAATCGCCTCGATCACCAGGTCGCACTCGCCGAGCCGGGCAAGATCGTCGTCGTAATTGGCCGGCTCGATGAAGCGCAGGTCGTCGGTGTCGGCCAGCGGCGCCGGCTGCAGCTTGCCGAGGCGCTGCAACGCCTGCTCGACGACACGGTTCGCTGTACCCGCTGTACCCACTGTACCCGCTGTACCCGCTGTACCGGCATCGCCGGCATTGCCTGCGAGGTCGAACAGCAGCACCGGCACACGTGCATTGACGAGATGCGCGGCGATCTGCGCGCCCATCACGCCCGCCCCGAGGACCGCCACTTTTCGAATGTTCAGCTTGCTCACCGTCTGGTCTCCTTCATTTCGCTTCATGCCGTTCGGGCCCTGCCGCGCGCGGCCTGGCGTTCGCCTTGCACTGATCGCCGGTTGCCGACCGCTACCGCTGTTTCACTGCCCCGCTGCCCCGCCGTGCTGCCGTGCCGGCGCCGCCCGCCCGGCGCCCGCTGCCGGCGCGTACCGGTCAGAACCAGTCGGCGTCGAGGGCCATCAGCACCTTCGCGCCACTGCGTGCCATGCGGATCTGCGCCGCCGTCTCCGGCAGCAGCCGCGCGAAATAAAAACGCGCGGTGGCCAGCTTCGCCGCGTAGAACGGGTCGCCGTCCGGCTGCCGGTCCAGCGCGATGCGCGCCATGCGCGCCCACAGGTAGGCGAAGCACAGGTGTCCGATGACGCGCAGGTAAGGCACCGACGCGGCGCCGACTTCGTCGCGATCGGCCATCGCCTTCATGCCCAGCTCTGCCGTGAGCTTCTGCACCTTCTGGGCGAGGTCGGCGAGCGGATCGACGAACTCGAGCATCTCGGCCTTCACGCCCTCCGCGTCGATGAACGCCTCGATTTCGGCACCGACCGCTTTCAGCGATGCGCCCATGTCGCCCAACACCTTGCGCCCCAGCAGGTCGAGCGCCTGGATGCCGTTGGTGCCTTCGTAGATCGTGTTGATGCGCGCGTCGCGCAGGTACTGCTCGACGCCCGTGTCGCGGATGAAGCCGTGGCCACCGAAGATCTGGATCGCGTGGCTGGTGCATTCGAGCGCGTTGTCGGTCAGAAACGCCTTCGCGACCGGCGTGAGCAGCGCCACCGCCCGTGCCGCCGCCGCCCGCGCGCCTTCGTCCGGCTCGTGCCGGGCGCGGTCGATCTGCAGCGCCAGCCAGCTTGCGAAGGCGCGTCCGCCTTCCGCATAGGCCTTCTGCGTGAGGAGCATGCGCCGCACGTCCGGGTGAACGATGATCGGATCGGCTGCCTGGTCGGGCGCCTTCGGCCCGGTGAGCGCGCGCATTTGCGTGCGCTCCTTCGCATACGCCAGCGACTGCTGATACGCGACTTCGGTCAGCCCGAGGCCCTGCATGCCGACACCCAGGCGCGCCGAATTCATCATCACGAACATCGCGTTGAGGCCACGATGCGCATCGCCGACCAGCCAGCCCCGCGCGTCGTCGAGATTCATCACGCACGTCGCGTTGCCGTGGATGCCCATCTTCTCCTCGATCGCATCGCAGCGAATGCCGTTGCGCGCGCCGAGGCCATCGGCCGCGTCGGGCGCGGGCAGGAACTTCGGCACGACGAACAGCGAAATGCCCTTGGTGCCGGCCGGCGCGTCAGGCAGCCGCGCCAGCACGAGGTGCACGATGTTCGCGGCCAGGTCGTGCTCGCCGCTGGAAATGAAGATCTTGGTGCCGCTGAGTGCGAAACTGCCATCCTCCAGCGGCCGCGCGCGCGTCTTGAGCAGGCCGAGATCGGTGCCGCAGTGCGGCTCCGTCAGGCACATCGTGCCGGTCCATTCGCCGGAGACGAGGCGCGGCAGATAGGTGCGCTGCTGCGCGTCCGTGCCGTTCGCATGCAGGCATTCGTAGGCGCCGTGGCTCAGGCCGGGATACATCGTCCAGGCCTGATTGGCGGCGTTCATCATCTCGTAGAGCGCGTTGTTGACGACGCTCGGCAAGCCCTGGCCGCTATGCGCCGGGTCGCAGGAGAGCGCCGGCCAGCCTGCCTCGACAAAGGCGCGGTATGCCGCCGCGAAGCCCGCCGGCGTGCTCACCTCGCCGGCGGCGAAACGGCAGCCTTCGCGGTCGCCGCTGGCATTCAACGGGAACAGCACTTCGCTGCAGAAACGCCCGGCCTCTTCCAGCACCTGTGCGATCGTGCCGCTGTCGATCGGCTCCGCATCGGGGAACCGGGCAAGCACGGCCTGAACATCGAGCAGTTCGTCGAACACGAACGCCATGTCGCGAAGCGGGGGGGTGTAACGCGGCATCAGACTCCTCCTTACGGACGGCCCCGCCTGCACGACGCCGTCAGCGTTGGTATGACTCGATCAAACGTTTCAACGCCCGGTCGGCGATCGCCGGTGCGTCGTCCAGATGCAGGAAGCGCGCATCGTGATGCAGGCCCAGCATCAGGCTGTAAATCTCGAACAACAGTGTCGGCGCATCGGTGTCCTGCCGCAGATGGCCTTCGTCGCGGGCCTGCTCGATGGCGCGCGCCAGCGCGCCACGCCACGCGGCGATGCTCTGCAACAGCTGTTCACGCACCACGCTGGCTGGACGGTCGTCGTACTCGACCGCCCCGCTGATGAAGATGCAACCCGTCTGCACCTCGTGGATGCGCTTGTCGGTCCAGCGCGCGATCATCGCCGCCAGCCTGGGCAGGCCCCGCGGCTCGGCCAGACTCGGACGAAACACCTCCGCCTCGAAACGGCGGTGATACTCGCGCACCACCTCGACCTGCAATTCCTCGCGCGCGCCGAAATGCGCGAAGACACCGCTCTTGCTCATCTTCATGCGTTCGGCGAGGCTGCCAATCGTCAGCCCTTCCAGGCCATCGCGGCTGGCCAATTCGAGCGCCGCGTCAAGAATCGCCGCTCGTGTCTGTTCTCCCTTTCGCATCGGTTCGCATCGGTTCGATCTGCCCGCCAAAAATCGAACGCTCGTACTATTATTCGTGCGAGCGGTTCGGCCAACAAGGACTTTATTAGAAAAGTGGTTCTAATGTGATGACCGCGGCCGGCGCAACCCGGGTCGCGGCCGCGCGCCGTTGCCCGCTCAGTCGTAACGGCCGATCGTAAGGAGCTTCATCGCCACCCGATACAGGCGGTACGCGAACCAGTTGCCGAGCCGCCGCCACCACGCGCGCGCGGTGTAATGCGATCCGTCGATTGCGGTCGCATCGTCGAGCGCCGCCAACATCGCGCGTTTCAGCTCGACGAGCGCCGGATCGTTGACGATCACCAGATTGGCTTCCTGATTCACCAGCAGACTGAAGGCGTCGAGATTCGACGAGCCGACGGTGCCCCACCAGTCGTCGATCACCGCGACCTTGCCGTGCAGCAGCGTCTTGTCGTACTCGGCAATGCGAACCCCTGCGTTGAGCAGCTTGCCGTACAGCCAGGGCACGGCCCAGTCGAGCAGCACGAACTCCTTGCAACCGACCAGCAGGCGAACGTCGACGCCACGTTGCGCGGCGATCACCAGCGCGCGACGCAGCCGGCGCCCTGGCACGAAGTACGGATTGGCAAGAAGGATCTGGTGGCGCGCACGCCCGATCGCGACCAGATAGGCGTTCTCGATCGCGCGCCGGTTGCGGAAATTGTCGCGCGACACGAAGGCCACGCACGGCTCCGGCGAGGCGGGCAGGCTGGTGGCCACGTGCGTCACCGTGCGCGGCGGCCGCGGCGCGCGTTCGCCGGGCGGCGCGGGATCCAGCCGGCGCCATTGCTTGTCGATGGACTGCACCACTTCGGCGACCACCGGCCCCGCCACCTCGATCGCGAAATCCCAGCGCGGGAAAGGCAGTTCGTGGTCGCCGTTGCGGAAATCGTCGACCACATTGATGCCGCCGACAAAGGCGATCTCCCGGTCGACCGCCGCCAGTTTGCGGTGCGTGCGCGCAAAGCCCTGCCGGCCGAATACGTGCGGATTGTAGATGCGGTGATCGACACCGGCCGCCGGCCACTGCTTGAACAGGTCAAGCCGGGCGGTGCCGAGCCCGTCGGTGATCACGCGCACCGTCACGCCGCGTTCGGCGGCGCGGCACAACGCGGCGCTGACCGATTGCCCGATGCGGTCGTGGCAGAAGATGTAGGTTTCGAACAGGATCTCGCGGCGCGCTTGGTCGATTGCCTCGACCATGCGCTTGAACAGCGCGTCGCCGCCCTGATGCAGCACCAGCGCATTGCCGGTATGAAAGCCGGCGCGCGAAGCCCAGGCGCCCCGCAAGCGCAGCATGCCCTTGGCGGCCGCGGCGCGGCCACTGAGCCGGGTGGCCCGTCCCGGCGCACGGGCCGGTTCGTCGGCGGCCGCGCCCTCGCGCGCGCGCACTCCGTCAGCCATTGCGGTCTCGCACCAGGCGCCGGATCGCATCGCCATTGGACGGCGAAAAACACTGCCGCACCGCTTCCTGCCACGGCAGCCAGCGGAAGGCGACATGCTCGCGCGGCGCCAGCACGATCTCGACGTCGCGCGGCACTTCCAGTGCGAACCAATGCTCGGTATTGCGCACCACGCCGCTCGCGTAGCGATGCCGCCACTGCGGATAGATGTCGTATTCGATGGCGTGCGCCATGTCGCGCAGCGCGGCGGCGGGCACCCGGGGACCGCCGACGACGATGCCGGTTTCCTCGCCGACTTCGCGGCTGGCGACTGCGCGCAGCGGCTCGTCGAGGCGGTCCTTGGAACCGGTCACCGACTGCCAGAAGCCCGCACAGTCGGCGCGTTCGATCAGCAGCACCTCGAGGTCCGGCGAGTGAATCACGACCAACACCGACTCCGGAATCTTCGGCGCGCGCGCCGGCCGCGCCTCGGGTGCGAGTACGGGAGCGCGCGTCATCGCGGGGCGGTAGCGCGGCGCTTCAGTTGCGCAGCCGGATGTGCAGCTCGCGCAATTGCTTCTCGTCGACCGGGCTCGGCGCCTGAGTCAGCAGGTCCTGCGCGCGCTGCGTCTTCGGGAAGGCGATGACATCGCGGATCGAGTCGGCGCCAGCCATCATCGTCACGATGCGGTCCAGGCCGAAGGCGATACCGCCATGCGGCGGCGCGCCGTACTGAAGCGCGTCGAGCAGGAAGCCGAACTTCTCGCGGGCCTCGTCGGCATCGAGCTTCAGTGCGCGGAACACCTTGCTCTGCACGTCCTCGCGGTGGATCCGCACCGAACCGCCGCCGATTTCCCAGCCGTTCAGCACCATGTCGTACGCCTTCGCGAGGCAACGGCCCGGATCGGTCTCCAGATAATCGAGATGCTCGTCCTTCGGGCTGGTGAACGGATGGTGGGTGGACACCCAGCGTGCGTCGTCCTCGTCGTATTCGAACATCGGGAAATCGACGACCCACAGCGGTTGCCAGCCGGCTTCGAACAGACCGTTGTTCTTGGCGAACTCGGAATGGCCAATCTTCAGGCGCAGCGCGCCCAGCGCGTCGTTGACCACTTTGCGGCGGTCGGCGCCGAAGAAGATGATGTCGCCGTTTTCGGCACCGGTGCGCGCGACGATTTCGGCCAGCGCGGCATCGTGCAGATTCTTGACGATCGGGCTTTGCAGGCCATCGCGGCCCGCCGCCTTGTCGTTGACCTTGATCCAGGCCAGCCCCTTGGCGCCGTAGATCGCGACGAACTCGCCATAGCCGTCGATCTCGCTGCGGCTCAGTTCCGCGCCCTTCGGCACGCGCAGGGCCGCGACCCGTCCGTCGGCCAGGTTGGCGGCGTTGCTGAACACCTTGAAATCGACGTCCTTCATCACGTCGGTGAGCTCAGTGAATTCGAGCTTGACGCGCAGGTCGGGCTTGTCCGAGCCGAAACGCTGCATGGCCTCGCTGTACTGCATGACCGGGAACGTCGCGGCCAGCGTCACGCCGATGGTCTCGGTGAAGACCGAGCGGATCATCGCCTCGAACAGATCGCGGATTTCCTGCTCGGCGAGGAACGACGTCTCGCAGTCGATCTGCGTGAATTCCGGCTGACGGTCGGCGCGCAGGTCCTCGTCGCGGAAGCACTTGGTGATCTGGTAGTAGCGGTCGAAGCCCGACACCATCAGCATCTGCTTGAAGAGCTGCGGCGACTGCGGCAACGCGAAGAACTGGCCGGCGTTGACCCGCGACGGCACCAGATAGTCGCGCGCGCCTTCCGGCGTGCTCTTGGTCAGCATCGGCGTTTCGATGTCGATGAAGCCCTGGTCGTCGAGGTATCGGCGCACGGCCATGGCGACGCGGTAACGCAGGCGCAGGTTCTTCTGCATCTGCGGGCGACGCAGGTCGAGCACGCGATGCGTCAGCCGCGTCGTTTCGGACAGGTTGTCGTCGTCGAGCTGGAACGGCGGCGTCACCGACGCGTTCAACACCGTCAACTCGTGGCACAGCACCTCGACCTTGCCGCTTACCAGGCCGCTGTTCTCGGTGCCGGCGGGGCGCGCGCGCACGACACCGTCGACCCGCAGGCAGAACTCGTTGCGCACGCCCTCGGCGGTCTTGAACATCTCGGCGCGATCGGGATCGCACACCACCTGCACCAGACCCTCGCGGTCGCGCAGATCGATGAAGATCACGCCGCCGTGGTCGCGACGCCGGTGAACCCAGCCGCAAAGCGAGACGCTCTGTCCCATCAGGTTTTCGGCGACGAGGCCACAGTATTCGGTACGGGTCGACATGTCAGATTCGTGGTTGTGCAAATGTGGCGCCGCGGTGGGCGCCGTTCCTCGCCGCCGTTGTATGGCGACGCGTTAGGTGAGCGACGGTCAGGCGAACGGAAACGTCACAGCGGTGGCTCCAGCGGCTGGCCGCGCGATGGTGGCAGCGGCGTGACCACGCCCATCGAGACGATGTATTTCAGCGCCGCGTCCACGCTCATGTCGAGCTCGACGGTGTCCGAACGCGGCAGCATCAGAAAGAAGCCGGAGGTCGGATTCGGCGAGGTCGGCACATACACGCTGACGTAGTCGCCTTGCAGATGCTGCGCGACGTCCCCGCTCGGCGCACCGGTCAGGAACGCGATCGTATAGACGCCGGGCCGCGGGTACTCGATCAGCAATGCCTTGCGAAACGCATTGCCGTTGCCCGCCAGCAGCGTGTCCGACACCTGCTTGACGCTGGCATAGATCGGCCCGACGATCGGAATGTGCTTGAGCAGCCAGTCCCACCACTTGACCAGCGTCTGGCCGATGAAGTTGTGCGCCAGCAGGCCGACGAGCAGCACGAAGGCCACGGTCAGCAGCGCGCCAAGCCCTGGCAGGTGGAAGCCGAGCAGGCGCTCGGACTGCCACGCGCCCGGCAGCAGCGTCATCGACTGGTCCAGCGTGCCGATTACCAGACCCAGCACCCACAACGTGATCGCGAGCGGCACCACCACCAGCAGGCCGGTGAGGAAATAGGTCTTGAGCGTCTTCTTGGGTTTGACGGTGGTCATGGTCTGCAGTCGCAGCTAGGCGCGATCGGGATCGATCGGCCGCGCCGCTCAGGCGGATGTCGTCGGCGTGGACGATGACGTACCGGAGGCGCCCGACGTGCCCGAAGTACCGGAACCCGTCGACGTGCCGCCGGCCGACGCGGTGCCGCTCGCGCTGCCTGGCGCAGCGGACTTGCCGGCATCGCCGCCGCTCGCGTCGTTCTTCCCGCCCTCGCTCTTCGCCGGCTCGGTCTTGCCCGTGCTGGCCGCGTTGCCGCTGCCGGACTTCTTGCCGCTGTCCCGGAAATCGGTGACGTACCAGCCGGAACCCTTCAATTGGAACCCGGCCGCGGTCACCTGCTTGCGGAACGCGTCGGCATGACACTGCGGGCAGACCGTGAGCGGCGCATCGGACATCTTTTGCAGGACATCCTTCTCGAAACCGCAGGACTCACAGCGATAGGCATAGATAGGCATGGCGGTTCAATCGAATTCGCGTAGGCGGAGATTCAGGACAACGCGCGCACCACCGGCCCGGGCCAGACGCGCGGCAACGACCGCACGGGTGCGCAAAGCCTTGAATTATAGCCGACTGCTCTTTATTCAAGTCCTGAATGCCGGCCGCTGCCTCGTTCGCGGTCGGCGTCGGACCGGTGCGCCGCCCGCGACAACCGCGCCGCGCCGGTGCGCTAGACGCGTCGGCGCCAGACCATCCATCGCTCGCCGCTGCCGAACACCGGCAGCGAGCGGACCGGAACGCGGTGCTCGACCAGCTCGAAGGCCGGCGTCAACAGCGCGTGCAAGGCGGCTTCCGGCATCGGGAACGGCGGCCCGCGCCCCTCTTCGCCGACCAGGAAGTAGCCGGCCAGCAGCGCGCCAGGCGCCAGCCAGCTTGCGAGCCGCGCCGCATAGGCGTCGCGCAACCGCGGCGGCAACGCGCACAGGAATGCGCGCTCGTACACCCAGCCGGGCGGCGCCGGCGGCGTCCATTCGAAGAAATCGGCCTGGACGATCAAGCGGGCCACGCGCTCGCCCCCGTCGGCACTGCCGTCGCCTTCGCTGGCCGGGCCAAGGCGCGCCGTGGCCACCGCGCGCGCCGCGCGCACCGTGGTCGCGCTGAAATCGAACGCCGCCACCGGCCAGTCGTGCTGCGCCAGCCATATCGCCTCGTGCGCGATCCCGCAGCCCGGAATCACCGTCGGCACCGGCGTCAGCGACCGCGCAAAGGCGATGAAATCCTCGGGCACCGCATCGGCATCCCATGGCATGAAGCCGCGAGCCACGCGTTCGTCCCAGAAGCGCGGCTCGGCACTGTCGCGCGTCTCGAAGCGCGCCGTCGCCGGCTGGCGTTTGCCCGGGATTTCAGGATCGCTCATCGCACGGCCCTCGCTCAGCCGAATGTATAACCCAGCCAGATCTGCGTAAGCACGATGCCGGCGCCGACCGCCAGTCCGAACACGATCATGCCGCGCAGCAGGCGATTCGTGCGTTGCTGCTCGACGACCAGGGTGCGCAGCAGCGCGTCGTTGCCGTAGCCGCCGCGCCGGTCCTGCATCTCGGCCAGCGCATGGTGGATCAGGCGCGGCACCTGAGGCAGCGTCTTGCTCCATTGCGGCACTTCGTATTTCAGGCGTTCATACCAGCCACGCCAGCCCACCTGCTCGTTCATCCACCGTTCCAGGTAGGGCTTGGCGGTCTTCCAGAGATCCAGCTCCGGATCGAGATCCCGGCCCAGACCCTCGACGTTCAGCAGGGTCTTCTGCAGCAGCACCAGCTGCGGCTGGATTTCGACCTGGAAGCGCCGCGAGGTCTGGAATAGCCGCATCAGTACCTGGCCCAGCGAGATGTCCTTCAGCGCCTTGTCGAAATACGGTTCGCACACTGCCCGGATCGCGCCTTCCAGTTCCTCGACGCGCGTCGCCGGCGGCACCCAGCCGGATTCGAGGTGGAGCATCGCGACGCGGTGGTAGTCGCGCTTGAAGAACGCGAGAAGGTTCTGCGCCAGATAGTTCTTGTCGTAGTCGGACAAGGCGCCGACGATGCCGAAGTCGAGCGCGATGTAGCGGCCGAAGGTATCGGGCGCGAGGCTCACCTGGATGTTGCCCGGGTGCATGTCGGCGTGGAAGAAACCGTCGCGGAACACCTGCGTGAAGAAGATCTCGACTCCTTCCCGTGCCAGGCGCGGAATATCGACGCCCGCGGCGCGCAGCGTGTCGGTCTGGCTGATCGGCACACCGTCCATGCGCTCCATCACCAGTACCGTCGGGGTGCAGTAGTCCCAGTACATCTCCGGCACCAGCAGCAGATCGCTGGCCGCGAAGTTGCGGCGCAGCTGACTGGCGTTGGCCGCCTCGCGCATCAGGTCGAGTTCGTCATGCAGGTACTTGTCGAACTCGGCAACCACCTCGCGCGGCCGCAGCCGCTTGCCATCCGACCACAAGCGCTCGATCAACGACGCGACGTCGGCCATCAGCGACAGGTCGCTGTCGATCACCGGCAGCATGTTGGGGCGCATGACCTTGATTGCGACCGGCTTGCCGGCGTGCTCGCCGAGTTTGATCTTCGCGAAGTGCACCTGCGCAATCGACGCGCTGGCCACCGGAATGCGCTCGAAGTCGTCGAACAACGCGTCGATCGGCCGGCCCAGCGACTTCTCGATCAGCGCCACCGCGAGCGCGGAATCGAATGGCGGCACCTGGTCCTGCAGCTTGGCCAGTTCGATCGCGATGTCGGGCGGCAGCAGGTCGCGCCGCGTCGACAGCACCTGGCCGAACTTGACGAAGATCGGGCCCAGGCTTTCGAGCGCGAGACGCAGCCGCACGCCGCGCGGCTGCTCGAAATTGCGGCCGATCGTCAGCGCGCGCACCAGCAGCTTGATCCGACGGTGCCGGAACCCTGACAGCATGACCTCGTCGAGGCCGAAGCGGATGAAGGTGAGAAAGATCTTCCAGAGGCGCGGGCTACGCATGTTTACAGTTCCGACGGCTTCGAGGCGTCCGCCGGCAACTGCGGCACCGCCTCCGGCTGATCGATGCGCGCCAGCGGCGCAGCAGACACGGAGGACGTGGGGTGGCGGCCGCTCGGCCGCGCGCCGGCGGCCGCGAAGTGCCGTTCCAGCTTCTCGATACGTTTCTCCAGACGGGCCACTTCGTCGCGCGCGTCGGCCAGCTCGTCCTGCACCGCCTGCAAGGCCTGCACGCGCACCAGGTGCGGATTCTCGTCGAGCAGGTAATCGGCGGCCGCGCCGGCAAAGCCGCGCCCGACGCGCAGCGCATGCTCCAGCGCCGTGCGGCCGAGGCTGCCCAGCCGATGTGCCGGACCGTCGCCGACGAGGTTGGCCAGGTCCGCCTCCGGCTCCCAACGCAGGCGTTCGGCAAGCTTGCCGATGGTGGCGGCGAATTCGGCATCGCCTTCGATGCGCACATGCCGCATCGCGGCCGGGCGGCCGCCCTGCAGGAAGGCCGGATAGGCGTCGCCACCCACTGAAATGGTTACGTCGGCCGGCGCCTCGTCCTCGTGCTCGACCGGCCGCAGCCGGCCGTCGGCCTCGACCGCGACGCGCAGTTCGACAGGGGCGGCGACCAGGCGCGCGCGCTTGCCGGCGAAACGGGCCAGCTCGGCGCTGGCCCACGCTTCGCGGGCCAGCAGGTGGTTGACTGCGGCGGAAAACGACTGGGCGGCAAGACTCATTGCATCAGCTTGGGATTCGGTGCAGAGACGGCCGGCTGGGTCTGGCACGACGCCCGGCATCGATGCCGGAGTGGCGCGCAGGCACTGTTGGCCACGACCCGGCTTGCGCCGGTCCTGCACGGACGCGGCGTCCGATAAAAAAGCCCGCTGCGAGCATCTCGCAGCGGGCTTCTATTGTAGGGCACTTCGCCGTCGGTGGGCCGTCAGTGCGCGGTGCCGTCGGCCTGTTGAATGCCGGCCAGCAGCCAGCCTTCACCGCCACCCTTGCGGCGTGCCAGGTTCCAGACCTCGTCGAGCGGCTCCGCGGCGGCATCCTTCTCCTCGCGGATCAGGCCGGTGTAGCGCACGCTGGCGATGTACTGGTCGTTGCGCTCCTCGATGCCGAGCAGTTCCGCGTCCAGGCGGACGACATCGGTCCGATTCGGCGAGGTGCCGCGCGACGCGAGTTCGACCCGCGTGTCGGCGAACATTTCCGGCGTCGTGAACTCCCGGATGTCATCCAGGTTGCCTTCGTCCCAGGCCGCCTGCAGGCGGATGAAGTGAACCTTCGCGTTGCGCAGGAACGCGTCCCGGTCGAAATCGGCCGGCACGCCCCACGGTTGGGCCGCGGCGGTGGCAGCCGTCGCGCCGCCGAATGCGCCCGTGCCCGCACCCGCGCCCATGCCCGCGCCGAGCGAGGCCGGCGTCTGGTAGCCACCGTCGGCACGCGTCGCGCCGTAGGACGGTGCATCGTCCTGACGGCCGTAAGCGGCGCCGCCCGCGGCGCCGTAGGCCGGCTGCGGCTCGCGACGGCGCATGAAGCGGCGCACCAGCCAGATGACCGCGAACGCGATGATCGCGATCACGATCAGGTTCGCCATCGCGCCGGCGAACGCGCCGCCGAGACCGAAGTGCGACAGCAGCGCGGCGATGCCCAGCCCCGCGGCGAGGCCGGCGATCGGGCCGAGCCAGCGATTGCGCGCGGGCTGCGGGGCCGGCGTGGCGGGTGCCGCAGCCGGCGCGGCCTGCTGCGCGGGACGCGTCGGCTGCGTGGCCGGCGCGCGGTATTGCTGCGACACCGAATTCGACTGGTGTCCGAAGCTGCGGCCGCCGCCGAGCCGCTTGGCATCGGCGTGCGTCGGCAACATCGTCATCGCGACAAAGCCGGCCACGGCCAGCGCGCCGAGCCGGGAAGCGAGCGCGCCGCGCCAGCCGCGTCTGTGTACCGTCTTTGAAATGGACATCCTGGAAACCCTCAAAAGGTTGGGAACGAACCGTCAGAATTTAACGCCAACATGCAGCGCAACGACGCCACCTGACAGATTGTAATATTTGACGCGCTCCAGTCCAGCTTGTTCCATCATTTTTTTGAGTGTTTCCTGATCCGGGTGCATCCGGATCGACTCGGCGAGATAACGATAGCTGTCGGCATCGCCGGCGAAACGGCTGCCGAGCCACGGCAGGACCCTGAACGAATACAGGTCGTAGGCCTGCGCCAGCGGCTTCCAGACCTTCGAGAATTCGAGCACCATGACCTTGCCGCCGGGCTTCACGACACGGTGCATCTCAGCCAGCGCCTGGTCCTTGTGAGTCATGTTGCGCAGCCCGAAAGCCACCGTCACCAGATCGAAGTGGTTGTCGGGAAAGGGAATTTTCTCCGCGTCGCAAAGCACTACCGGCGTCACCACGCCAGCGTCGAGCAGGCGGTCGCGGCCGACGCGCAGCATCGAGCCGTTGATGTCCGACAGCCAGACCTCGCCATCCGGACCGGCCTGCCGCGCGAACGCCTTGGCGAGGTCGCCGGTGCCGCCTGCAATGTCGAGCACCTTCTGGCCCGGACGCACCGCGGCCTGCCCGATCGTGAACGCCTTCCACATCCGGTGCAGCCCGCCGGACATCAGATCGTTCATCAGGTCGTACTTGCCTGCGACGGAATGAAACACCCCGGCGACCTTCTGCGCCTTTTCGTCTTCATCAACCGTCTGATACCCGAAGTGCGTCTTGCTCATTGCTGTTGTCCTTGTCGTGTCGTCCACGCCATGCGCCCGGTGCCGCACGCCGGCGCGGCATCGGGGCAGGCAGTCCTGCCGGCCTCAGTGGCTTCCGTGGCCTCGGTGCTGGCCGCAGCCTCAGTGGCAGCCGCAGCCGCTGCCGCAGCCGCCCGCGGCGTTCGCCGGGGCCGGGGCGCCACCGGTACCGCTGACGCGCGCCGGCTCCAGCGGCTCGCGGCTCGCGCCGGCGGCCTGCAGGCGATCCAGATACTGCTGCCAGAGCGCCTCGCGGCGGATCGCCAGATTGTAAAGATAGTCCCAGGAATACAGGCCCGACGCATGGCCGTCCGAAAAGACCGGCTTGATCGCATAGTTGCCGACCGGTTCGATCGCGTCGATCGACACCTCGCGCTTGCCCGTCTGCAGCGTCTCCTGCCCGGGACCGTGACCGACCACCTCCGCGGAGGGCGAATAGACGCGCAGGAATTCGCACGGCAGCCGGAACACCCGCCCGTCCTCGTATTGGAGTTCGAGCGCACGGGATTGGCGATGCAGCACCAGGCCGGTCGGCACCGGCGTATCGTTGGACAAACCTGCCATGACGGCTCACTCGGTGATCGTCCACGACGCGGCGGGCCGCGGACTGAAAAAGGAATGGCTGCGGCCGGCCTGCGCGGGCTGCAGCACATCGGCGCGGCTCAGTTGCGGCCCAGTTGCGGCTCAACTGCGGCTTCAGTGCGGCTCAGTTGCCACTTCGCCACAAAGGCCGCATGCCCAGGCTCGCCGGCTAGCGCCACTCATGCAATTCTGCCACGACTGCCGCGCGCAGATCGCTGGCGCGCGCCCGGCGTGCGGCCAGGATTTCCGGCGCCACATCCCGCACCGGCGCGGCCCAGATCGCCTGCGGGAAGTGCCGGTCGTCGCGGTAGCGCGGGATGACGTGCCAGTGCAGGTGCGGCACCATGTTGCCCAGTGCGGCCAGGTTGATCTTGTCGCACGCCATGACTGCGCGCGCCGCCCGTTCAACCGCCATCACCACGTCCAGCATGTGGGCCTGATCATCGCGCGGCAGGTCCGACGCCTCGGCGACGTGGGCATCCCAGATCACCCGGCACAAGCCGGGATAGTCGGGCTCGTCGGCCAGGATCACGCGCAGTCGCTCGCCGCGCCACAGCACCGTGCCGCCGTCCGTCTCGCACAACGGGCAACCGCTCATACCAGCACCCGCTCGATGCCGCCGTCGTTGGCGCGGCCGACATAGTCCGCCATCCAGTTTTCGCCCAATACGTGGCGGGCCATCTCGACGACGATGTAATCCGCCTCGACCGCCGCATCCTCGCCATAACGCGACAGACCCTGCAGGCACGACGGGCAGCTGGTCAGCACCTTCACCGGCCCGTCGAAGCCGTCGGCCCGGACCTTCGCCGCGCCCTTGCGCATTTCCTCTTCCTTGCGGAACCGCACCTGCGTCGACACGTCGGGGCGCGTCACCGCAAACGTACCGGACTCGCCGCAGCACCGGTCGTTCTTCTCGATCTTCGGCGCGCCGGTTTCGCTGCCCATCAGCGCATTGACCAGCTTCAGCGGTTCGATGGTCTTGATCGGCGTGTGGCAGGGGTCGTGGTACATGTAACGCTGCCCAGTCACGCCGGTCAGCCGCTGCCCCTTTTCCAGCAGGAACTCGTGGATGTCGATGATGCGGCAACCCGGGAAGATCTTCTCGAATTCGTAGCCGGCGAGCTGGTCGTAACAGGTGCCGCACGACACCACCACGGTCTTGATGTCGAGGTAGTTCAGCGTGTTGGCGACGCGGTGGAACAGCACGCGGTTGTCCGTGATCATCTGCTCGGCCTTGTCGAACTGGCCGCTGCCGCGCTGCGGGTAGCCGCAGCACAGATAGCCGGGCGGCAGCACCGTCTGCACGCCGACGTGCCACAACATCGCCTGCGTCGCCAGCCCCACCTGCGAGAACAGCCGCTCCGAGCCGCAGCCCGGGAAGTAGAACACCGCCTCGGTGTCCGCCGTGGTCGACTTCGGGTTGCGGATGATCGGGACGATCTTGTTGTCCTCGATGTCGAGCAGCGCGCGGGCCGTCTTCTTCGGCAGATTGCCCGGCATCTTCTTGTTCACGAAGTGCACGACCTGCTCGACCACCGGCGCGCGGCCGACCGTCGCGGGCGGGTGCGCGGTCTGCTTGCGCGCCAGCTTCTTCAGCACGTCGTTGCCGGCGCGCTGCGCCTTGTAGCCCCACTTCAGCATCAACTGCCGCGTGAAGTCGATGGTGCGCGGGTTGGTCGCGTTCAGGAAGAACATGCCGGCGGCCGCGCCCGGATTGAATTTCTTCTTGCCCATCTTGCGCAGCAGATTGCGCATGTTCATCGACACGTCGCCGAAGTCGATCTTCACCGGGCACGGCGTCGCGCACTTGTGGCAGACCGTGCAATGGTCGGCCACGTCGGTGAACTCGTCCCAGTGACGGATCGAGATGCCGCGGCGCGTCTGCTCCTCGTAGAGGAAGGCCTCGATCAGCAGCGAGGTCGCGAGGATCTTGTTGCGCGGGCTGTACAACAGGTTGGCGCGCGGCACATGCGTCGCGCACACCGGCTTGCACTTCCCGCAACGCAGACAGTCCTTGATGCTGTCGGCGATCGCGCCGATCTCCGAGCGCTGCATCAACAGCGATTCGTAGCCCATCAGACCGAAGCTCGGCGTGTAGGCGTTGCGCAGATCGGCGCCTTCGAGCAGCTTGCCCTTGTTGAAGCGCCCTTCCGGATCGACGCGCCGCTTGTAGTCGCGGAACGCGGCGATCTCGTCGTCGGTGAGGAATTCGAGCTTGGTCACGCCAATGCCGTGCTCGCCCGAGATGACGCCGCCGAGCGCGCGCGCCAGCGCCATGATGCGGGCCACCGCGGCATGGGCGTCCTGCAACATCGCGTAGTTGTCGGAGTTGACCGGCAGATTCGTGTGAACATTGCCGTCGCCGGCGTGCATGTGCAGCGCCACGAACACGCGGCCGCGCAGCACGCGCTTCTGGATGGCCTGTGCCTCGTCGAGGATGGGCTTGAATTCCCCGCCGGCAAAGATCTGCCGCAACTGGGCGCGCAACTCGGCCTTCCACGACGCGCGAATGGTCCGATCCTGCACTAGGTCGAACAGGCGGGCGCCCGGCTGCTGTGCCTGGCGCGCCTCGAACGCCGCCGCGTGGTCAGCGTAACCGAGCGTATCCAGCGCGGCGCGCGCCTCGGCCAGCGGCGTATCGAGATGGTCGCGCAGGTATTGCCAGCGCCGGTCGACCGCGTCGAGCAGCGCCAGCGCCTGGGCCACGCGGTCCTCCAGCAGCTCGGCGCTCGGAATGTCGTTGGCGTCGTCGCTCTTGCCCAGCGGCAGGTTGCCCGCCGCGAAGAACTGCCGCAGCGCGGCCAGGATCGCCAGCTTGTTCTTCAGCGACAGCTCGATATTGATGCGCTCGATGCCGTCGGTGTACTGGTCCATCCGGTCCAGCGGGATGACGACGTCCTCGTTGATCTTGAACGCGTTGGTGTGCTTCGCAATGGCTGCGGTGCGGGAGCGGTCGAGCCAGAAGCGCTTGCGTGCCTCCGGACTGACCGCCACGAAGCCCTCGCCGCTCTTGCCGTTGGCCATGCGCACGACCTCGGAGGTCGCAAGCGCGACGGCGTCGGCGTCGTCGCCGACGATGTCGCCGATCAGCACCATCTTCGGGAAGGCATTGCGCTTGGACTTGGTCGCGTAGCCGACCGCGCGCAGATAGCGTTCGTCCAGGTGTTCGAGGCCCGCCAGGATCGCGCCGCCCGCCTTCGCGGTCTGGAACAGGTAATCCTTGATCTCGACGATCGACGGAATGGCGTCGCGCGCCTGCCCGAAGAATTCGAGACAGACGGTGCGCGTGTGGGCCGGCATCTTGTGCAGGATCCAGCGGCCGCTGGTGATGAGACCGTCGCAACCCTCCTTCTGCACGCCGGGCAGCCCGGCGAGGAACTTGTCGGTCACGTCCTTGCCGAGGCCTTCCTTGCGAAAGCGCCGGCCCTCGATCCGCAGCGTCTCCGCGCGCAGCCGCTTCTCGCCGGGCGCGTGCCTGCCGTCGTACCAGACGAGCTCGAAGGTGGCGACGTCGACATCGTGGATCTTGCCGAGGTTGTGATCCATCCGCGTGACTTCGAGCCAGTCGCCGTTCGGATCGACCATCCGCCACCACGCCAGGTTGTCCAGCGCCGTGCCCCACAGCACCGCCTTCTTGCCGCCGGCGTTCATCGCGATATTGCCGCCGATGCACGAGGCATCGATCGACGTCGGATCGACGGCGAACACGAAGCCGGCCTGGTCGGCCGCCTCGGCCACGCGCCGCGTGACCACGCCCGCGCCCGAAAAGATCGTGGCGACCGGCTGCGAAACGCCGGGCAGCAGCGTCATCTCGACCGCGCCCAGGGTTTCGAGCTTCTCGGTGTTGATCACCGCCGAGAAGGGCGTGAGCGGCAGCACGCCGCCGGTGTAGCCGGTGCCGCCGCCGCGCGGGATCACGGTCAGACCCAGTTCGAAGCAGGTCTTGACCAGCGCCGCCATCTCGTTTTCAGTGTCCGGCGTCAACACGACGAACGGAAACTCGACGCGCCAGTCGGTGGCATCGGTTACATGCGACACGCGCGACAGGCCGTCGAACTTGACGTTGTCGCGCCGCGTGACTTTCGCGAACGCCTTCACCGCGCGGCGGCGCAACTCGGCGGTGGTCTCGAATTCGCGCGCGAACAGGTCGACCGCCGCACGCGCGGCAGCGAGCAGCACCTCGACGCGTCCCGCGCGTTCGCGACCCGCCACGTCCGCGTGGCTGGCCAGGTCCGCGTCGCGTCGCTTGGCGATCTCGCCGAGCCGGTGATGCATTGCGTCGGTCAGCGCGGCGCGGCGCCGCGGATTGTCGAGCAGGTCGTCCTGCAGATACGGGTTGCGCTTGACTGCCCAGATGTCGCCCAACACCTCGTAGAGCATCCGCGCCGAGCGGCCGGTGTTGCGCTCCGCGCGCAGCTCCGCCACCGTCTGCCAGGCATCGTCGCCCAGCAGGCGCATGACGATCTCGCGGTCCGAGAACGAGGTGTAGTTGTACGGGATTTCGCGCAGCCGGGGCTCGTCGTGCGCGTCGGCAAGCGCACCGTTCAGGTCGAGGACGTGGGGAGCGTTCATGTTTGATACTGTGAGGGCCGGACGGGCCGGCATTGCGCTCGGATGGCGCATTGGGCACTACGGAAAGCGGCCGGGAAACGGATGCGACACACCGGGAACAGTCACCGGTGCACCACCCGTTGCCGACGGCTCGGCGGAACTCAGCGGGATCGACGACAGCGCCACGATCGTGCCCGGCCCGGCACCGCGGCGGCAGCGCCAGCGAACGGGGAGCGAAGCGATCGGCGGATCGGAGAGCGCATTGACTGGCGCGTCGCGAAAAAGGAAAGCGCGATTGTACTGCAAGCCCCGCGACCGCGCCGGCCCGGCATGCGTGCGTCCCGCGCCGTGCCTAGGGGAAGCTCCCCGATGGCCGGTTGGCCGCGAATCGGCGAGAATGATGCGATGAAACCGTCGTCCGCCCCCGCATCCGCCGCTGCCGCTCAGACCGTTCCGCTGGGCATCCTGCTTGCCGCCGGTTCCGGCAGCCGTTTCGCCGAAGCAGGTGGCGAAGGCCCGAAATTGCTGGCCCCGCTCACCGACGGTCCCGAAACCGGCCTGCCGATCGCCTTCGTCGCCGCGCGGCGCATGCGGGCCGCCCTGCCCCGGGTGGTGGCCGTGGTGCGCGAAGGCGACGGCGCGCTGGCCGACTGGCTCAGCCGCGCGGGTTGCGACGTGTTCACTTCCGCGGAATGCGCGCGGGGCATGGGCGCCAGCCTCGCGGCGGCGATCCGCGCCTTCCCGTCGCCGAGCGGCTGGGTGGTCGGGCTGGCGGACATGCCGTCGATCGCGCCCGCCACCATCCAGCAGATCGCACAGGCCTGCGCCACCGAGGACGCGATCGTCGCCCCGGCCTTCGAGGGCCGACGCGGCCATCCGGTCGCGTTCGGCGCCGCGCACGGCCCGGCGTTGGCGCTGCTCGATGGCGATATCGGCGCGCGCACGCTGGTCGCCTCCTATCCGGTCGAAGTGCTCAACACCCGCGATGGCGGCGTGGTCCGCGACATCGACCGGCCGCGCGATCTGCTCAAGCGCTCCCACTGACGCTCCCTCGGCCCCCTCCGCCCCTTGCCGCGCGCGACCGGCCGGCCATGGCGGCATAGAGCGCGGGGTAGAGGGCCGCATAAAGGGCAGGTACAAAGGCTGGCCTGACGGCAGCAGGCGCTATCATGCTGCTTTTTCCGCACGCAGCGCCCTGCCGATGTCCGCCACCGACTACCTCCGCAAGATCCTGAATGCCCGCGTCTATGACGTTGCACGCGAATCCGAGCTGGATTTCGCGCGCAACCTGTCCGCCCGCTTCGGCAACCGGATTCTGCTCAAGCGCGAGGACAACCAGAGCGTGTTCTCGTTCAAGCTGCGCGGCGCCTACAACAAGATGGCGCAGCTGGGCGAGGCCGAGCGTGCGCGCGGCGTGCTCGCGGCCTCCGCGGGCAACCATGCGCAGGGCGTGGCGCTGGCCGCCTCGCGTCTGAGCTGCACCGCCGTCATCGTGATGCCCGTCACGACGCCGCCGGTGAAGGTCGAGTCGGTGCGCGCGCATGGCGGCGCGTGGGTCGAGGTGGTGCTGGCCGGCGAATCGTACTCGGACGCGTACGCGCGCGCGCTGGAGCTGCAGGCCGAGCGCGGGCTGACCTTCGTGCATCCGTTCGACGATCAGGACGTGATTGCCGGTGCCGGCACCGTCGGCATGGAGATTCTGCGGCAACACCAGGGGCCGATCGAGGCCGTCTTCGTGCCGATCGGCGGCGGCGGGCTGATCGCCGGCGTGTCGGCCTATGTGAAGGCGGTACGGCCGGGCACCAAGGTGATCGGCGTGCAGACGGAAGACTCATGCGCGATGGCGCGGTCGCTGGAATTGGGGGCGCGCGTCGCGCTGGACGAGGTCGGACTGTTCTCGGACGGCACCGCGGTCAAGCTGGTTGGCGAGGAAACCTTCCGGCTCTGCCAGGCGCACGTCGACGAGGTGATCCGCGTGGACACCGATGCGCTGTGCGCGGCCATCAAGGACATCTTCGCGGATACGCGCAGCCTCGTGGAACCGGCGGGCGCGCTGGCCGTGGCCGGGCTGAAAGCCTATGTGGAGCGCGAGGGGCTGCGCGACGCGACACTGGTCGCGATCAATTCCGGCGCCAATCTCAATTTCGACCGGATGCGTTTCGTCGCGGAACGGGCGGAAGTCGGCGAGGCCCGCGAAGCCGTGTTCGCGGTGACCATTCCGGAAGCGCGCGGCAGCTTCCGCCGTTTCTGCGCCCTGGTCGGCGAGCGCAGCGTGACCGAATTCAACTATCGGATCGCCGACCCGGAGAAGGCGCACATCTTCGTCGGCATCCAGACCCGCAACCGCGGCGAACGCGCCGAGCTGGCCGCCGCGTTCGAACAGGCCGGCTTCCCGACCGTCGACCTCAGCAGCGACGAACTGGCGAAGCAACACGTGCGCTACATGGTCGGCGGCCACTCGCCGCTCGCCCACGACGAACTGTTGTACCGCTTCGAATTTCCTGAACGGCCCGGTGCGCTGATGCGCTTCCTGTCATCGATGTCCCCCGACTGGAACATCAGCCTGTTCCACTATCGCAACCAGGGCGCCGACTACAGCAGCATCCTGGTCGGCCTGCAGGTGCCGGCCGCCGAGTCGGCGGAATTCGCCGGCTTCCTGAAGAACCTCGGCTACCCGTGGTGGAACGAGAGCGACAATCCGGCCTACCGCTGCTTCCTCGGTGGTTCCGCCCGCCAAAGTTGATTCATCGGCCGCGCCGGCGCCATCGCGCGAACGAGCGCCGCGGCGCATGGCCGGCGGGAACGGAGCGAACGCAAGGAACGGCAGAACCGACGCGAGCCGGCACCGGCGCGGCCGTCGCGACGTGACGGACCGCAGGCCGGACGCGCCACGCGCCGGCACGCATCATTGGAGTCTAGTATGCACACCCCTGAACAGTCGCCGCTGGGCAAGACCAGCGAATATCGCGAAGAGTACGATCCCAGCCTGCTGTTCGCGATCCCGCGCGCGCAGGGCCGCGACGCCCTCGGCCTGGGCGCCAGCCTGCCGTTTTTCGGCATCGATATCTGGAACGCCTACGAACTGTCCTGGCTCGGCGTACGCGGACGCCCGCACATCGCGATCGCGACGCTGCTGGTCCCGGCCGATTCGCCGAACTTGGTCGAATCGAAGTCGCTGAAGCTGTACCTGGGCTCGTTCTCGCAGAGCCGCTTCGAGTCCGACAGCGTCCTGCGCGCGACGATCCAGGCCGACCTGAGCCGCGCATGCGGCGCCTCGGTTCAGGTGCGTCTGACCCGCCCCGCCGATTTCGGCACCTTGCGGCTCGAAGAACTGGCCGGCACGCCGCTGGACCGGCTCGACTTGGACACGGATCGCTACACGCCCGATGCGTCGCTGCTCAGTGCGGCGCGCGACGAAGCGCCGGTGGAGGAGACGCTGTTCTCGGACCTGCTGCGGACCAACTGCCCGGTCACCGGGCAGCCGGACTGGGGCAGCGTCCAGATCCGCTATTGGGGTCCACAGATCGATCACGCGGGACTGCTGCGCTATCTCATTTCCTATCGGACCCACACCGGCTTCCACGAGCAGTGCATCGAACAGATCTTCGTCGACGTCATGCGCGAATGCGCGCCGCACAAGCTCGCGGTGTACGGACGTTACACGCGGCGCGGCGGCATCGACATCAATCCGTTCCGCACCAATTTCAACCTGCCACTGCCGGACAACGCGCGCACCGCTAGACAGTAGGACGCACGGCGACCTGCTCGCGCAACTGGGTCTCGAACAGACCCAGGGCCGTCGACAACACGTTGAGCATGTCGTCCGGCAGCGCCACCGTCACCGTTTCGAGAAATGCGTTGCGGCGGGGCAGCGCGTCGTCAACGGCGGCCCGTCCCGCCGACGACAGGGACACGTTCGTGATGCGGTTGTCACGGGCGTCGACCGCCCGTTCGATCCAGCCCATCGCCTGCAAGTGCTTCAACTGGCGCGTCAGCGCGCCGGGATCGATCTGCAGATGCTCGGCCAACTGTTTCTGGGAGATCGCTTCGTCGCGCTGATGCAGCGAAAGGAGTACCCGCCAGCGTTGCATCGGCAGGCCGACGGCCGCCTCGAACGCGGCCAGGAAAGTGCGATAGGTCCTGCCGAACTGGCGCATCACCGCCAGCCGTTGATCGAGGTCACTCACGCGCTGCCACCTTGGCGATCCTGCACCGACACCTCATCACTTCGCCTGCGCTCCTTGTCTTCGTCATGCGTACGCCCCGTTCGCGCGATCGCCAGGGACTGCCATCCTCTCGGCCGATGGGTTCATTCGGACATCGTCGGCTCGAGCTTGCGGTGCAGCGACACCGGCGGCACCCGACGCGTCCGCCACATCGCATAGACCGTCACCAACGCGGCGATCGCGATGCCGATGTGGATCGCGCCGACCAACGAGTGACGGGCTGCCTCCACCAGCAGCGCGCCGTTGTCGCCATGCGCGGTCGCATCGGTGACGAAACGCTGCCGGTCGACGGCGTTGACCAGCAGTTGCGGATCGGCCAGCCGGCCATACCAATGTTGCGTGTTCTCGCCGAGGCTGCGCCGCACGCCGGCATGGTACACGGCCTGGATGGTGGTTCCGACCAGCGCGGCGCCGATCATGCCGCCCACCATCCGCAGCGATTGCAGCAAGGCCGTCGCAATGCCCAACTGCTCGCGCGGCGCGGTCTGCTGCGCAAACACCGTCAGGTTGGGCAGGATGAAGCCAAGTCCGACACCGCCGCATAGCATGCCGACCATCAGCACGACCCGCGGCAGATCGGTGGTGGCCACCGCCAGACCGATGCAGGCGACGAACAGCAGGCCGAAACCGATCGGCAGCATGCGGTTCGGCGTCTTCATCCGCGACACCAGCCGGCCGTTGACGATGCTGCCAACGGTGATGCACACCACCAGCGGCGTGATCACCAGGCCGGCTTCCCGCGGCGACCAGCCGAAACCGCCCTGGAACAGCAGCGGCGCGTAGAACAGCATCGCGAACAGCGCGAAGCCGCCGAGCAGCGACAGATTGAACAATTCCGCGAGACAGGGATGACGCCACATCTCCAGCGGCAGCATCGGCTGCGGATGACGACGCTCCCAGAAGAACAGCACCGTTCCGCAAACCACGGTCAGCACCAGCAAACCGCCGGTGTACAGGCTGAAACCGTGCTGCGGGATGATCTCGACCGCCATCTGCAGGCTGCCCAACGTCAGTGCGATCAGCGCGGCGCCAAGCCAGTCCAGCCGCGCGAGCGTACCGGGCTCGACCGTGCGGTGCCGGACGTGCGGCAGGTAACGGCCGACGAAGAACAGCGACAGCGCGGTCACCGGCAAATTCACGTAGAACACCGAGCGCCAGCCCCAACCCTCGGTCAGGATGCCGCCCAGCGACGGGCCGACGGCGTTGGCGATGCCGAACGCCGTACTGATCAGCACCTGCCAGCGCAGCCGTTGCCGCGCATCGGGGAACAGGTCGGGAATGCAGGCGAACGCGGTGCCGACCAGCATGCCGCCCCCGATGCCCTGCAGCGCGCGGCTCCAGACCAGGAAAGTCATGCTGTTGGCCGCGCCGCACAGCAGCGACGCCACCGAGAAGACGACGATCGAGGCCACCACGAAGGGTTTGCGGCCGTAGTAATCGCCCAGCCGCCCGAATACCGGGACGGTCACGACTGAAGTCAGCAGGTAGGCGGTCGCGGTCCACGCGTACAGCTCGAAGCCGTTGAGCTCGGCCACGATGGTCGGTAACGCCGTGCCGACCACCGTCTGGTCGAGCGCCACCAGCATCGTGACGAAAGCCAGCCCAAGCACAGCCAGAAGCGATTCGCGAAACGAACGTGAACTGGTTCCCTGGGCGGCAGGCGCGGGCGAACCATCAGAGGCCACGGACATGAATTGTATAAACAATGATTGATTGCGCAATTATATCGTGACGCGCGTCACCGTGGCGCTCGGCTTCGCCGAATCGTTACCGATTCAGTGCCGATTCAGTGCCGATTCAACACGGATTCCTTGCCGCCCAGTGGCCGTGCCGCGCCCGGCGACACCGATCACGCCCGATGACACTCGAAGGCGTCCACTCGCGTCCGATAGCAATAAAGTCCGATGGATCGCCGCCGCGACGGCATGGCGGCGACGGTCGCGCGCGCCGCTTAACGGCCATGCGGCGGCCGGCAACAACCGCCGACGAGAGGCTGAAAGCAACGTCCAGCGGACGCTCAAGCCAACGCGCGGCGGCAAGCACGCCCGTTCGTTCGACCGGTGCCTGCCTAACGCTTGCGCTGTCCGCTCGACGGGCGAGCGGCGCGGGCGGCCGCCGCGCGGCACGGCTGGCGGCCTCGCGTATGATGGTTCGTTCGTCCCTCGTCCCAGTATTGATCCGCTACGCCATGGAATTCGACCCACCGACTGCATCACCGCCCGCCGCCCGCGCGCCGGGCGCGGCCGATCTGAGCGCCGGCGACCTGGCAACCTTGGCCGACGCGCGCGCCCGTCTGGAGTCGCCGGGACTGGCGTTGCGCCTGGCCAATGCGGTTGGCGCGCCGTTCGACAGGCTGCTCGCCCGCCTGCCCGCGGGCGCGCACGAGATTATTGCCAGTGCGGCGCGCAAGGCGCTCGACACCTCGCTGCAACTGGCCATTAAGACCGCGGGACGGCGTTGGTCGCCGCTCGCCTCGCCCCGCCTGCATACCCTGGCGGTGGCCGGCACCGGGGCGGCCGGCGGTGCGTTCGGCCTTGCCGGGCTGCCGGTCGAGCTGCCGGTGACGACCACCCTGATGTTCCGATCGATTTGCGAGATAGCCCGGCAAGCCGGCGAGAATCTCGACGACCCGGCGGTGCGCCTGGAATGCCTGCTGGTGTTCGCGATGGGTGGACCAAGCCGGGACGACGACGATGCCTCGTTCGGCTATTTCGTAGTGCGCGGCGCGATGGCGCAGATGGTCGGCAAGGCAGCCGGCGAAATGCTCGGCAAGGGCGTGTTCACCGGCGCCACCGGGGCGCTTGCCCGGCTCAGCCACGCGATCGCCAGCCGCTTCGCCGCACGGGTGGGCGAACAGGTCGCCGCCAAATCGGTGCCGGCACTGGGCGCGGTGCTCGGGGCAACGATCAACACGGTGTTCATCAATCACTTCCAGCAGATCGCGCGCGGCCATTTCGCAATCCGCCAGCTCGAACGCCGTTACGGCCAGGATGCGGTCCGGCAAGCTTACGATCGGCTGGCCTGAGCGCCCGGCCGGTCGTCAGGCACGCGGTCAAGGGGTCAGTCCGCGGATGAAGTCGGCTGCCTGCCGGAGCGCCAGACGTGCTTCCGGCAGGACCGCGCAGAAGATCTGCCACGCATGCGGCAGGCCGGTCCAGACGTTCAGCTCCGCCCGGCCACCGGCGTCGCGCACGCGGGTGGCAAGCCGTACGGCGTCATCGAGCAGTACTTCGCTGTCGCTTGCCTGGACGAGCAACGGTGGCAGACCATGCAAGGCGCTGAAAAGCGGCGACGCCAGCGGATGGTCGGCAGGCGTGTCCGCCACGTAAAGCGATGCCGCCATGCGGGTGCCCTCGGCGGTAAACATGACATCGGTGTCGTTGTTGCGGGCCGCCGACTCGCCGCTGGCAGTCAGATCCGTCCAGGGTGAGAACAGCACGGCCCCGGCCGGCAGCGGCATGCCCTCGTCGCGCAAGGCCACTAGCGTAGCAAGCGCAAGCCCACCGCCAGCCGAATCGCCCGCCAGGACGATCGAAGCCGGTTCGATGCCGGCATCGAGCAGACGTTGATAGCCGGCCACCGCGTCGTCGAGCGCGGCGGGAAATGGGTGTTCCGGGGCCAGGCGATAGTCCAGCGAATACAGCTGGGCATCGGCTTCGCAGGCCAGGCGGTCGGTCAGGATCCGGTGGGTGCGCGGCGAGCAGCCGATGTAGGCGCCGCCATGCAGATAGTAGATGGTTCGATGGACCGTGCCGTCAGCAGGTCCGCTCGCCTGCGGCAGCAGCCACTCGTGGCCGCCGGGCAGCCCGCGCAGCAACCAACCGGGCGGCGGGCGTCTTGGCGAGCGCGGGCGCTCGGTAAGACGCCGGGCTCCCGGAAGATCGAAGCGTCCGGGCGCGGTGCGCGGTTTCAGGCCGTAACGCAAGGCCGCGCTCAGCACGGCATTCTGCCAACTCATGACTGGATCTCCGTTGCATCGCGAGCCGCCTGCGCCACTGTTCGCCCGGCGACAACGGTTTATTGCGAAAAACACGGTCTTTCCCGGACTGTCGCTGCACTACACTACGAACTGCGAGAAGCGGGCCCTTTTTCAAAGGTCTCCATCTGTTAACGCGGCCCCGGCCGCGTTTTTTTTTGGGCCGCGGCGGCGACCCACGGTCGATATGCTCTGAAAGGTCCTGCAATGCGCCGGTGAAGGCGCTGGTCGAGCGCCTGCATTGCCCCCGTCCCAGCCAGCCGGCGCCGGATCGGTCGTTTCCCTGGCTGCCGTGCGCGTCAGGCTTTGTCACCGACCGCGATGTAGGCGACGATCTCGATCTTCATGCCGGGGTGAACGAAACCGGCTACCCCGACGCTCGAACGATTCGGGTAAGGCGCACTGAAGTATTCCCGGTAGATCGCATCGATTGCCGGCATGTCTGTCACGTCCTTCATGTAAATCAGCACCTGTGCCACGTCGCGCAGGCTGCCGCCTGCCGCTTCGGCCGCGCGCCGCAGATTGTCGAAGGTCAGGCGGGTCTGTACCTCGATGCTGCCGTCGTCCAGCGTGCCATCGGCGCGGATCGGGCCATGCGCGGTGAAAACGATGGACTGCGTCTGGACTGCCCAGGAGAACGGTTGCGAGTGCTGCGGAAGGCCGATGTCGAGCGTTTTCATGTATCGAAGAGGGGCTGGGTGGTCGGGCTGGATGGTCGGGACCAACGCGCCGCGTCAAACGTCGAGTCAAACGTCGAGTCAAACGCCGCGTCGAACACGACACGGCAGTGTAACGCGCCGCATTGCGGCCCGGTGCGCGGCATCGCGCCGACCGCGGCGGCAAGGTGCGCACCGGCCCGCCGCAATCGAAACGGGCCTCGCGTGCCGGGGCGGACGCGGATGTCGCATGGCAACTGGCGGACGGGGCATGGGAGGTGGCGGACGGGGCGGCGCGGGCCGGCCGCCCCTGTCGACGGCACGACGCCCTCGAACGGCGGATAATGGCGGAGCGCCCGTGGCGCATGTCTGCGTCGCGTCGCGTCGTTCTTCTGGAGATCGCCTTGCCCACCGCCCGTCTCGTGGTCGCCATCACTGGCGCGACCGGCGCCGTCTACGGCACCCGCCTGCTGGCCGCGCTGCGCGAGCACGGCGTCGAAACCCATCTCGTCGTTTCACGTGCCGGCTGGCTGACCCTGCATCAGGAAACCGGGCTCGGCCGCGAGGCGCTCGTGGCCATGGCATCGCACCACTATGACGCCGGCGAGATCGGCGCCCGGCTGGCCAGCGGTTCGTTTCGACACGACGGCATGGTCGTCGCGCCGTGCTCGATGAAAACACTGGCCGCGCTGGCCCATGGCCTGGACGACAACCTGATCACGCGCGCCGCCGACGTCACGCTGAAGGAACGGCGCCGGCTGGTGCTGCTGGCGCGGGAGACCCCGCTGACGCTGGCGCATCTGTCGAACATGACGCTGGTGACGCAGATGGGCGGCGTGGTCATGCCGCCGGTGCCGGCGTTCTATGCGAAGCCGGCGACGATCGATGAACTGGTCGACTACACGGTGCACCGCGTCCTCGACCAATTCGGCATAGGCAGCAACCACGACTACGGCCGCTGGAACGGCGTCGCACCGGCGCGCTGAGCGGGCTCGCCCGGCGCGAGGCCGGTGGTGCGCAGCCGCGCGGGTCGGCACCCGGCGACGAAGGAGGAAGCGAACGATGAAGATTGGCGAACTGGCGAAGCGAACCGGCTGCACGGTCGAGACGATCCGCTACTACGAGCGCGAGGGACTGCTCGATGCGCCGTCGCGCAGCAGCGGCAATTACCGGCTGTACGCGGCGCCGCACGTGAAGCGCCTGACCTTCATCCGCAATTGCCGGGCGCTGGACATGACCCATGGCGAGATCCGTGCGCTGCTGGCGGTCTGGGACAGCCGCGATGCGACCGGCGGACCGGAAGACTGCAGCGCGGCCAATGCGCTGCTGGACGAGCACATCGCGCACGTCGAGACCCGCATCGCCGAGTTGCAAACCCTGCAGACGCAGTTGCTGGCCTTGCGGGAACATTGCGACTGGCCACGCCAGCCAGCCGAGTGCGGCATCCTGCGCGAATTGGCTGCCGACCCTGTCGACGACTGCGCCCCCGTGGCAGGCGCCGTGCACCCGTTGGGCGGCACGCACAGCCACCGCCGCTGATGCCGGCCCCGTCTCCTTTCCTGGCGTCCAACGCCGGGCGGGTCGATGCGGCCGCCGACTCCGTCGCGCACGCCGACGCCGCCGCGAGCGCCGTTATGCCAGCCGGCCAGGCAAGCTCGCCCACGCAAGCCGCCGACGCGAGCGACGACCGGCTGGCCACGCTGCTGCGCAGCCACCGCCGCCTGTTCGTGTTGACCGGCGCGGGCTGCAGCACCGATTCGGGCATCCCCGATTACCGCGACCGCGCCGGCGCCTGGAAGCGGCCGCCGCCCATCGCGTTCGGTCCGTTCATGGCCGAGCCGCTGACGCGCGCCCGCTACTGGGCGCGCAGCATGATCGGCTGGCGCAGCTTCGGGCAGGCGCGGCCGAACCGCGCCCATCATGCGCTGGCCGCGCTCGAAGCCGCCGATCGGATCGAATTGCTGGTGACGCAGAACGTCGACGGACTGCACCAGGCTGCCAACAGCCGCGCCGTCGTCGACCTGCACGGAAGACTCGATGGCGTACGCTGCATGCAGTGTGGCGCACGGCTACCGCGCGCCGACTTCCAGGCCGAACTCGAAGCGCTGAACCCCGATTGGCGCGATTTCGTCGCGCCGGTCGCGCCCGACGGCGATGCCGACCTGGACGGCGTCGATTTCAGCGGCTTCCGCGTACCGGCGCACGCGGCCTGCGGCGGCATCCTGAAACCGGACGTGGTCTTTTTCGGCGAGTCCGTGCCGCGCCAGCGCGTGCTTGCGGCGAGCGATGCGCTCTCCCGTGCCGACGCGATGCTGGTCGTCGGCTCGTCGTTGATGGTGTACTCGGGCTATCGCTTCGCGCTGGCCGCCGCCGAGCGCGGCATCCCGCTCGTCTCGATCAATCGCGGCTTGACCCGGGCGGACGCGCTGCTGTCCTTCAAGGTGGAGGAAGACTGCGGCGACGCGCTGGCGCGCGCGGTGGCCGCAACGGTGCTCCAGCCATGCGGTATCAGCGACGGCGCTTGACCCAGGCGAACCATGCATCTCGGCGCGACGCCGGGATCGGCGCCGGAAACGCGAGGTCCGCCCGGCAGCCTTGCTGTCCCTGAGCCGACGACGCTTGCAGCACCGCGACCGGCCAGCGCGGAATCGCCGAATGCGTCGCTGCCGATGCACGCGCCTTGCACGCGCCTTGCACGATGAGGAGCCGTTGCGTCGAGGTCCGTCTCCTGAAATTAGACCGCCAGCCGCTTAGAATGGGGCACCGGCGCGCACGGCGCGCGGGGCGCGCTGATCCGGCGCGCCACGTCAAAGCCGGCGTTCCCCATCCGCCCTCCTCCACTGCGAAACGACGATGACGAATCCCATCAAGGACATTCCGCTGAAACGAAACGACGGCTCCGCCGCGACGCTGGCCGACTATGCGGGCAAGGTCCTGCTGATCGTCAACGTCGCGTCGAAGTGCGGCCTGACCGCCCAGTACGAAGGCCTCGAAGCGCTGTACCGCAAGCATCGCGCCGACGGTCTCGAAGTCCTGGCCTTCCCCGCCAACAACTTCCGCGGCCAGGAGCCGGGCAGCGACGCCGAGATCGCCGCGTTCTGCCAGACCAACTACGACGTGTCGTTCCCGCTGTTCTCGAAAATCAGTGTGCTCGGCGAGGATCGCCACCCGCTGTACGCCGCGCTGACGCAGGCACAGCCGAAACGCGAGGGCGAAGGCCCGATGCGCGAGCGTCTGAGCCAGCGCGGCATCGAGACCAGCCAAGGCGCGGACGTGCTGTGGAATTTCGAGAAGTTTGTCGTCGACCGCGAGGGCGACGTGATCGCCCGCTTCGCGCCCGACGTCACGGCGGACGATCCGCGCCTGTTGGCCGTGATCGACGCGGCGTTGCAGGACGACTGAACCACCCGCTCGGGTCCCGGCCGATGGCGCGGACTTAGCCTGTCGAAGGCGACCGCCGCGCGCGCGCCGGACCGAATCGGCGATGCCGCCCCGCACTGCCGGACAGCGCGCTTCATGCCTCCGGCCGGCGTCATCGAACCGTTTTGAAACGTCGTTCGGGGCGTCGTTCGGGGCGTCGTTGGAAGCGTCGTTTCCTGCAGCTTCGTTGGGAGCGTCGTTTCGAGCGCCGCGCGACGACCATGCGGTCGCGTTGCCATCGCACCGTGCGGGCCACTCGCGCATTAGCGCACGTCGTGCATTTCGCGCATCGGAGCGCCGCTGGCGCGTTCTCGATTTCCGACGCCAAGGCCGCCGCGACGGAAGCCAGACCCGCCACGACGGCGGCGCATCACACGCGCCGCGTCAAATCCTGCATACACCAGCCCCCATACCGCACCGCGCCCACGGACAGGCCATCGTTCCGCTGCGGCAGCGATGCGCGATGCCCGGATCGCCATGTCGCGTCGCTGAAAAGCGACGGCCCCGGGGCCCACCCGAGCATCGATCGGGTGGGGCCCGCGGGGCCGTTCATGCCGGCATGCGACGGGCTTAGAACGGGATATCGTCGTCCATTTCGTCGAAGCCGCCGCCAGCCGGCGGCATCGAGCGCGACGGCGCATTGCCGCCGCCCTGGCGCGCGGGCGCCCGGCCACCACCGCCACCGCCCGCGGGTTCGCGGCTGTAGCCGCCTTCGTTGCCGCGGCCGTAGTCGTCACCGCCGCCGCCACCGCCACTACCACCGGCGCCGCGGCCGCCGAGCATTTGCATCTGCTCGCCGACGATTTCGGTCGAATACCGGTCCTGGCCGCTCTGGTCCTGCCACTTACGGGTCCGGATGCGGCCTTCGATATAGACCGACGAGCCCTTGCGCAGATATTGGCTGGCGACCTCGGCCAGGCGACCGAAGAAAGCCACGCGGTGCCATTCGGTCGACTCCTTCATGTCGCCAGACTGCTTGTCGCGATAACGGTCGGTGGTCGCAATGCGCAGATTCGCGATCGTGTCGCCGCTCGGCAGCGAACGCGTTTCCGGGTCGGCACCCAGGTTGCCGACGAGAATCACTTTATTGACGGAAGCCATCGCCTCTCTCCTTGATCTTCAAAACCGAAACGGGACCGCGGCCCCCGTTGGACCGGTCCGCACCCGACGCCGCCAGACCCCTCGCCAGCAGCGGCGAGCCAGCGAGCGCCGAGCGCCTCAGCGGCGCCGCGCCGGCGACCGCATGCCGGCCGCAACCAGCAGCCACACGGCCGCCAGCGCCGCAGCCCCGAAAAATACCGCGTCGCCGCCGTTGTGTCTGGCAAGCAGACCGCCCAGCGCGCCGCCCGCGAACAGGCCGAGCGCCTGGGTCGTGTTGTAGACGCCCATCGCGGCGCCCTTGCGCGCGCCAGGCGACAGCTTCGACACCATCGATGGCTGCGACGCCTCGAGAATGTTGAAGCCGGTGAAATAAACCAGCAACGCCAGTCCGATCGCAACGAGCGTAGAAGGGATTTCGGCGAAACACAACTGGCCAATGAGTACGGCGGCGATCCCCGTCAGCATCACCGCCTTCATGCGGCCGTGCTTCTCCGCGGCGATGATCGCCGGCACCATCAGCACGAAGGAGAGCGCCATGACCGGCAGATAGATGTGCCAGTGTTCGGCCACCGGCAACCCGGCTTCCTCGAGCCGGTGCGGCAACACCACGAACAGCGCGGTCTGGGTCGCGTGCAGCACGAACACGCCCAGGTTCAGGCGCAGCAGCTCCGGGTTGCGCAGCACTTCGCCAAACGGAGCGCGCACGTGCACCGGTGGCGTCGGCGCCTCCGGCACGACCCACAGCACGACAACGATCGCCAGCACGGCCAGCACGCCGATCGCGGCGAACAGGCCGCTCATGCCGATCAGCCGGAACACGATCGGTGCGGCGATGATCGCCACGCCGAAGGCAATGCCGATACTGCCGCCGATCATCGCCATCGCCTTGGTGCGGTTGCGCTCGTCGGTCAGGTCCGCCACGAATGCCGTGATCGCCGAGGAGATCGCACCGGCGCCCTGCACCGCGCGGCCGATGACGATCCAGGTCATGTTCGGGGCCAGTGCGGCAATCGCGCTGCCCAGGGCGAACACGAGCAGACCGGCCACGATCACCGGCTTGCGGCCAAGCCGGTCGGACGCCCAGCCGTAGGGAATGTAGAGCAACGACTGGGTGAGGCCGTAGATGCCGATCGCCAGACCGACGATGGTCGCGTTGTCGCCGCCTGGCACCGACTTCGCATAGATCGAGAAGACCGGCATCACCATGAACAGCCCGAGCATGCGCAGGGCGAAGATGGCGGCCAGCGACGCGGTGGCGCGCAGCTCCAGCGGACTCATCCGGGATGGCGACACGGAAGGATTGGACATGGAGACCAGTGGAAGAACGAACGCAAAGGCGCCGGCCACGGCGGGCGCCGGGACCGCGGCACGCGGGAGCCGCGCAAAGCACAGCCGGCACGCGTTCGTCAAGGGGCGCGAGGCCCTGAACCGGAAAAGTCGCTATAGTATCAGGTTTGCCCTCTGCCGGAATCGCTAGGTCAATGGAAGAAATCCGCATCCGCGGCGCCCGCACCCACAACCTCAAAAACGTCAACCTCGACCTGCCTCGGCATCGTCTGGTCGTCGTGACGGGCCTGTCCGGCTCGGGCAAATCGTCGCTGGCGTTCGACACGCTCTACGCGGAAGGTCAGCGCCGCTACGTCGAAAGCCTGTCGGCCTATGCGCGGCAGTTCCTGCAGTTGATGGAGAAGCCGGACGTCGATCTGATCGAGGGGCTGTCGCCGGCGATTTCGATCGAGCAGAAGGCGACGTCGCACAATCCGCGCTCGACGGTCGGCACCGTTACCGAAATCCACGACTACCTGCGGCTGCTGTTCGCGCGCGTCGGCACGCCCTACTGCCCGGACCACCATGTGCCGCTGACGTCGCAGAGCGTCTCGCAGATGGTCGACGCGGCGCTGGCGCTGCCGGAAGACACGAAGCTGATGATCCTGGCGCCGGTCGTGTCGACCCGCAAGGGCGAGCACGCCGACCTGTTCGCCGAAATGCAGGCGCAGGGTTTCATCCGCTTCCGCATCCGCTCGGGCGGCGGCACGACCAATGAAGGCGAGGCCCGCATCGTCGATGTCGACGACCTGCCCAAGCTGAAGAAGACCGAGAAGCATTCGATCGACGTGGTGATCGACCGGCTCAAGGTGCGCGCCGACGCGAAACAACGACTGGCGGAATCGTTCGAGACCGCGCTGAAGCTCGCCGACGGCCGCGCGGTCGCGCTGGAGATGGACAGCGGCCGCGAGCACGTGTTCAGCTCGCGCTTCGCCTGCCCGATCTGCTCGTATTCGCTGCAGGAGCTGGAGCCGCGGCTGTTCTCGTTCAACAACCCGATGGGCGCATGCTCGCACTGCGACGGGCTCGGGCACATCACCTTCTTCGATCCGAAGCGGGTGGTCGCGCATCCGTCGCTGCCGTTGGCGTCGGGAGCCATCAAGGGCTGGGACCGGCGCAACCAGTTCTACTACCAGATGCTGCTCAGCATCGCATCGCATTACGACTTCGACATCGAGCAGCCGTTCGAGGCGCTGGCCGAACCGATGCAGCAACTGCTGCTGTTCGGCTCGGGCAGCGACGAGATTCCGTTCGCCTACATGAACGAGCGCGGCCGCACGACGGTGCGCGCCCATGCGTTCGAGGGCATCATCCCGAACCTGGAACGCCGCTACCGAGAGACCGATTCGGCGGCGGTGCGGGAAGAACTGGCGAAGTATCAGAACAACCAGGTCTGCCCGGTATGCGAAGGCACGCGCCTGCGTCGCGAGGCCCGCAACGTGAAGATCGGCGACGGCGACGATGCGCGCGCGATCTACGAGGTCAGCGGCGTGCCGCTGCGCGACGCGCTCGGCTACTTCCAGCATCTGGAACTGAGCGGCGCGAAACGGGAAATCGCCGACAAGGTGGTCAAGGAGATCACCGCCCGGCTTACCTTCCTGAACAACGTCGGGCTCGACTACCTGTCGCTGGACCGCAGCGCGGAGACCCTGTCCGGCGGCGAGGCCCAGCGCATCCGGCTCGCCTCGCAGATCGGCTCGGGCCTGACCGGGGTGATGTACGTGCTCGACGAACCGTCGATCGGGCTGCACCAGCGCGACAACGACCGCCTGATCGGCACGCTGAAGCACCTGCGCGATCTCGGCAATTCGGTGGTGGTGGTCGAGCACGACGAGGACATGATCCGTGCGTCGGACTACGTGGTCGACATGGGGCCGGGCGCCGGCGTGCATGGCGGCATCGTGGTGGCGCAAGGCACCCCGAAGGAGATCGAGGCCAACGCGGCATCGCTTACCGGCCGCTATCTGGCGGGCGTCGAACGCATCCCGGTACCGGCCGAGCGGCGGCAGCCGGACCCCGAGCGCATGCTGCGCATCATCGAGGCCTACGGCAACAACCTGAAGCGGGTCTCGCTGAACCTGCCCGTCGGTCTGATGACCTGCGTGACCGGCGTATCCGGCTCCGGCAAGTCCACGCTGATCAACGACACGCTGTACCACGCGGTCGCCCAGCACCTGTACGGCTCGTCGACCGAACCCGCGCCGTTCGAGGCGATCGAGGGGCTGGATCATTTCGACAAGGTGATCAATGTCGACCAGTCGCCGATCGGCCGGACGCCGCGCTCGAATCCCGCCACCTACACCGGTCTGTTCACGCCGATCCGCGACCTGTTCGCGAGCGTGCCGGCCGCGAAGGAACGCGGCTACGACCCCGGGCGCTTCTCGTTCAATGTGAAGGGCGGACGGTGCGAAGCCTGCCAGGGCGACGGCATGATCAAGGTCGAGATGCATTTCCTGCCCGACGTCTACGTGCCCTGCGACGTCTGCCATGGCGCGCGCTACAACCGGGAAACGCTGGAGATCCGCTACAAGGACCGCAACATCCGGGAAGTGCTCGACATGACCATCGAGCAGGCGCATGACTTCTTCGCCGCGGTGCCGATCGTGCGGCGCAAGTTGAAGACGCTGCTCGACGTCGGTTTGGGCTATGTGCGCCTGGGTCAGTCGGCGACTACGCTGTCGGGCGGCGAGGCGCAACGCGTCAAGCTGTCACTCGAATTGTCGAAGCGCGACACGGGCCGGACGCTGTACATTCTGGACGAACCGACCACCGGCCTGCATTTCCATGACATCGCACTGCTGCTGCAGGTGATCCAGCGCCTGAGCGAACAGGGCAACACGGTGGTGATCATCGAGCACAATCTCGACGTCATCAAGGGCGCCGACTGGGTCGTGGATCTGGGCCCCGAAGGGGGCGCCGGCGGTGGTCAGATCATTGTGCAGGGCACCCCGGAACAGGTGGCCGCCTGTCCGGAAAGCTTCACCGGCAGGTATCTTGCTCCGCTCCTGCGCGCCGGCCGATGACACAGCGGCGCTTGGCATGGGTACTCAGGGGCGCAAAGCGCGTCGGATGGCGTGCCCGGCCAGCGCGCCGGCGCCCGCGTGAACCAGGAGAACGGAAAAGATGACGGACGGTTCGGCACCGCGACATGCGGCAGGCGTGAGCCCACGCGCGCGTCTGTGGCTCGATGGGACCAGTTATGCGCTGGCGGGATTCGGGCTCTTCATGGTGTTGTGGCTGCACCTGCTGCCGGGCCTGCTGGCGGGTCTGCTGGTCTATCAACTGGTGCACACGCTGGCGCCGCTGCTGGCGCGCCGGCTGTCCGGGCACCGTGCCCGCCTGATCGCCCTGGCCCTGCTGTCGGCGCTGATCGTCGGTGTGCTCACCGCCATCACGCTGTTGGCCATCGCGCACTTCAAGGCGGACGCGGCGCACACCACCCGGCTGTTCGACAAGATGATGGAAATCGTCGATCAGGCCCGCGATCATCTGCCGGCCTGGGCCGATCAGTACCTGCCCGACGACATCGACGACATGCGCGATACGCTGTCGACCTGGCTGCACGCGCACATGGGCACGCTGCAGCTGGCCGGCCGCGAGGCCGCGCGCGCGTTCGCCCACATCCTGATCGGCATGGTGCTGGGCGCAATCGTCGCGGTCGACGCGTCCGACCCGGCCTACCGTCGCCCGCTGGCTGCCGCGCTGATCACGCGTGTCAGCCGCGTGGCCGATGCATTCCGGCGGATCGTCTTCGCCCAGGTCAAGATTTCGCTGGTGAACACCGTGTTCACCGCGATCTTCCTGTTGGTCGCGCTGCCGCTGCTCGACGTGAAGCTGCCGCTTGCCAAAACGTTGGTCGCGCTGACCTTCGTGGTTGGCCTGCTGCCCGTGATCGGCAACCTGATCTCGAACTCGCTGATCATCATCGCCGCGCTGTCGGTCGGTCTGCCGGTGACGATCGCGGCGCTGGTGTTCCTGGTGCTGATCCACAAGCTCGAGTACTTCCTCAACGCGCGCATCGTCGGTGGCGAAATCGAGGCCAAGGCGTGGGAGCTGCTGCTGGCGATGCTGCTGATGGAAGCGGCGTTCGGGCTGCCGGGCGTGGTCGCGGCGCCGATCTACTATGCCTACATGAAGCGCGAGTTGCGGATGCGCGGGCTGGTCTGAGGCCGCGCATCCGGCGCCGTCACGGAAAGACGACGGTCTTGTGGCCGTTGATCAGCACGCGATGCTCGGCGTGCCACTTGACGGCGCGCGCCAGCGCCACGCACTCGACGTCGCGGCCGACCGCGGTCAACTGCTCGGGATCCATGCTGTGGCCCACGCGCGCCACTTCCTGCTCGATGATCGGCCCTTCGTCGAGGTCGGTCGTCACATAGTGCGCGGTTGCGCCGATCAGCTTCACGCCCCGGTCGTACGCCTGGTAGTACGGCTTCGCTCCCTTGAAGCTGGGCAGGAACGAATGGTGAATATTGATCGCGCGGCCCGCCAGCGCGTCGCACAGCGCCGGCGACAGAATCTGCATGTAACGCGCGAGCACGACCAGGTCGATCCGCTCCTGCTGCACCACTTCGAGCACCCGCGCCTCCTGCGCGGCCTTGGCCTGCGCGGTTCCGCCCAGCAGCGGGAAGTGGTGGAACGGGATGTCGTAGGTGGCGGCGAGCTGGTAGAAATCGCGGTGATTCGAGACGATGGCCGCGATTTCGATCGGCAACTGCCCGCTGCGATGACGGAACAGCAGGTCGTTCAGACAATGGCCGTGCTTCGAGACCATGATCATCACGCGCTGGCGCACCGCCTCGTCGTGCAACTGCCAGCGCATGCCGAAACTCTCGGCCAGCGGCGCGAACGCCGCGCGCAGTGCGTCGGAGTCGGCCGCACCGCCGGAGAAGTGCACCCGCATGAAGAAATCGCCGGTCAGTGCGTCGCCGAACTGCGCCGAATCGACGATGTTCGCGCTGCGCTCGGACAGGAAGCCGGAAACCGCATGGACGATGCCCGGTCTGTCCGCGCAGACCAGCGTCAGGATGAAACGGTGTTCGGTCGTCATGACCCGATTCGACTCCTATCTGAAAAATGAGGCGCCGGCCGGCGGTGCCGGCGGCGCAAACAATGCTTCATATGCGGGCGCGTCGCGCACACGCAGCCAACCGTGGCGCTGACAGCAATCGAGCGTGGCAATCGTCGCGTCCACCGTCATCGTGCCGCTGGCGATGATCTCGCCCAGGGCCGCGAGATCGACCTGCCGATGCTCGCTGACCTCGCCGTCCTGCGCGCTCGGCGCGAAACCCGCGGGCAACGCGATGTCGAAGATGAACAGCTGCTCGACCTGCGTACCTTGCTCGACCTCGTTCAGGATGTATGCGCTTCGTCCCACCATCGCGCGTTCGGTCACCGTCTCCGGCAATCCCGACTCCTCCCACGCTTCCTTGACCAGCGCTTCGGTCACGCCGTAACCCCACGCGATGCCGCCGCCCACCAGATTGTCCAGCATGCCGGGATCGGTCGGCTTGGCCAGGCTGCGCCGCGCGATCCACAACGATGGCGCCGGGTCCGCCGCGGTACCGGGCGATTCATCGGCCCCGCCGGGCAAGACCACGCCGTTCGCGTGCACCGCATAGGTGGCGATGCCGAAGAAGCGCGCCGCGGCCCGCTCGATCAGCGCGAATGGCACCGCCTCGAAACGGTTGCGGATCGCGTAGATCTCGTCGCGCCAACCGCGTAGCCTGCCAACGTCCAGCAAGCCGACCGCGGCTTCCTGCAGGGCGGCGCTGCGCGCGTCCGGCGTCTCGAAACGCGGCGCCAGCAGCACGACGCCGCCGCGCTGCTCGAACAACGCCGGCCAGCGCTGCAACAGGCGCGCGTCGTCCTCGCGCAGCCAGCCAACCTGCGCATCGCCGATCACGAACGGCCGGTGCCGCGCAACGTCGAAACGACGCGCCGCCGCCACGCATGGCGGCGTATCAAGCTCAAGCCCGCGCATCGCTGCCTCCGTAGGTCGCACCGCCGGCGCGCATCTTACCGCATCGGCCCAACCGCATCAGTGCCCCGCGAAATCGCACAGCGTGAACAGCGGCAGGCCGGCGGCCTGCAGGCGCGCCGCGCCGCCCAGCTCGGGCAGGCGCACGATCGCGCCGCCTTCGACGACATCGGCGCCAAGCCGGCGCAGCAGGTTCAGCGCCGCCATCATGGTGCCGCCGGTCGCGATCAGGTCGTCGATCAGCAAGACCCGCTCGCCCGGCGCGCACGCATCCGCATGAATTTCGACGGTCGCGGTGCCGTATTCGAGTTGGTACTGTTCCTCGACCGTGCGCCACGGCAGCTTGCCCTTCTTGCGCACCGGGATGAAGCCGGCGCCGATCGCCAGCGCGATGGCCGGCGCCAGGATGAACCCGCGCGCTTCCAAGCCCGCGACATGGGCGATGCCCGCGTTCCGATAGCGATCCGCGAAGGCGCCGACGATCGCGGCGAGCGTGCCGGCGTCGGCCAGCAGCGGCGTGATGTCGCGGAACTGCACGCCGGGGGCCGGCCAGTCGGGCACGGTGCGGGTCTTGCCGATCAGTTCGGCAGCCAGCGCGGCGCGGCGCGCATCATCGGGCGCGGCGAGCCGGAAGCGGTCCGACGTGTCGAGATTGTCAGTCATGGGAAGCCATATTCAAGGGCCGTTGGGCCGTATCGGATGCGCGCCGCGCGGTTGGCGCGCGGCGGTCGCACAATGCAACAGGCGGCGGACCGGGTGCATCGAGCGGCGCGCGCATGCAGCCGGCCGCACGGGGTCCGGCCGCGGGCAGGCCGGAGCAGGCCGGGCGGCGCGTCAGCCGTCGCGTGCGCTCAGACGGGCCTCGGCGTCGGCCAGGGCTTCCGGGGTACCGCGCAGCACGACGATGTCGCCGGCGCGCAGCCTCGCGTCCGGACCCGGCTCGCCGCCGCGGATCCCGCGCCGGCGCAATGCCGTGACCGCGACGTCCAATGCGCCGAGGTCGAGTTCGCCGAGCGTCTTGCCGACCGCGCCGGCCTGCGCGTCGATCTGTATCGATTGTAGCCTGACCCGTTCCCCGTCCGTGTCGCCCTCGTCGTCCGAGCCGTGGAAATAGCCGCGCAACATGCTGTAGCGCGCGTCGCGCATCTCCTCGACCCGTCGCACCACCCGGCGCATCGGGATGCCCATCATCACCAGCATGTGCGAGGCGAGCATCAGACTGCCCTCGACGATTTCCGGGATGACTTCGGTGGCGCCGGCCGCGAGCAGCTTTTCGAGCGACGCATCGTCGACGGTGCGCACCACCACCGGCAATGCGCGATTCAATTCCTGCACGCCCGACAACACGCGCAGCGCCGACGGTACATTGGCGTAGGTGATGGCAAGCGCGCCCGCCCGCTGGATGCCGGCGGCGGTCAATGCCTCGCGGCGGCCCGCGTCGCCGAAGACCACCGATTCGCCGGCCGCCGCCGCGGCCCGCACGCGATCCGGGTCGAGGTCGAGCGCCACGTACGCGATGCCTTCCTGGTCGAGCATGCGCGCGAGATTCTGCCCGGCCCGGCCATAGCCGCAGATGATCACGTGGTTGCTGGTCTTGATCGTCTGCGTTGCGATGCGCGTCATCTGCAGCGCCTGCGCGAGCCAGTCGGTGGAGGACAGCCGCATCGCGATGCGGTCGGCATTCTGGATCATGAACGGTGCGGCCAGCATCGACAACAGCATCGCGGCGAGCGTCGCCTCCGCCACGACCGGCTCCAGCAGCCCGCGTTCAAGACTCAGGTTGAGCAGCACGAAGCCGAACTCGCCGGCCTGCGCGAGGCCCAGGCCGGTGCGGATCGCCACCCCACCGCTGGCGCCGAACGCGCGCGCCAGGCCAACGATGAGCGCCAGCTTGAACAGGATCGGCAACACGAACAGGCCGAGCACGGCGAATGGATGGTGCAGCACGACCGCCGGATCGAGCAGCATGCCGGTGGTCACGAAGAACAGACCGAGCAGCACGTCCCGGAACGGCTTGATGTCCTCTTCGACATGGTGCCGGTACGGCGTCTCAGAAATCAGCATGCCGGCAACGAAGGCGCCCAGCGCCATCGACAGGCCCAGTTGCTCGGTGATGAACGCCGCGCCGAGCGTGACCAGCAGCAGGTTCAGCATGAACAGTTCTTGCGAGCGGCGCCGCGCCACCAGTTCGAACCAACGGCGCAACAGGCGCTGCCCCACGAACAGCACGATCGCCAACGTGATGCCGATCTTCACCGCGGCCAGCCCGAGTGCCGCGGCGATGTCGCCGGTGCCGCGCCCCAGCGCCGCGACCACGATCAGCAGCGGAACCACGGCCAGGTCCTGGAACAGCAGCACGCCGATGATGTTGCGGCCGTGCTCGGCTTCCAGCTCGAAGCGGTCGCTGAGCATCTTGCTGACGATGGCCGTCGAGGACATCGCGAACGCCGCGCCGAGCGCGAGCAATGCCTGCCAGGACATGCCGGTCCAGCGCGACAGGCCCAGCCCGATCGTCATCGTGGCGAGCAGGCAGCCGACCACCTGCGCGAGCCCGAGACCGAACACGATGCGACGCATCGCGCGCAGCCGGCTGAGCGAGAACTCCAGACCGACCGAGAACATCAGAAAGACGATGCCGAACTCCGCCAGGGACTCGACGCGTTGCGGCGCGTCGATCAGCGCGAACGCGTGCGGTCCGATCAGGATGCCGACGCTGAGGTAGCCGAGCATCGGCGGCAGATTCAGGCTGCGGAACAGCACGACGCCGACGACGCTGGCCAACAACAGGAGCAGGGTCAGTTCGAGCGGCGAAATCATGGCGGGTCGCGAAAGCGTTGAGCGGGGAACGAAGGCACCGCGCACGCGGCACGCGAACGGTGTCGGCGGCGGGCTCGCGACAGGCAAAAAGCACCTGCGCGTGCCGCGCGGCCCGCGCGTCGGAGCGCGCGGCGGCGGCACGACAATGCGGCGATGACAGCGTGCAAAGCGCGGCGCGCAGGGGCGCCGGCACGCCCCTGAGCCAGCGGACGCCTTTGATATACTCCGCGCATGATAGCGAAATTCAATGGCGATCGCGCTCTCGACCTCGCGCGCGACGTGTTGTCGATCGAGGCGGACGCGGTACGCGACCTTGCCTCGGCCATCGACGGCGCCTTTGTCGAGGCGGTCGCGCTGCTGCTCGACTGCGCCGGCCGCGTGGTCGTTTCCGGGATGGGCAAGTCCGGCCACATCGCGCGCAAGGTCGCCGCGACCCTGGCCAGTACCGGCACGCCCGCGTTCTTCGTGCACCCCGCCGAGGCCAGCCATGGCGACCTCGGCATGGTGACCGGCGCCGACGTGTTCATCGCGCTGTCGAACTCCGGCGAGACCGAGGAACTGCTGCGCATCATGCCGCTGATCAAGCGGCTCGGCGCGCGGCTGATCGCCCTGACCGGCCAGCCGGCGTCGAGCCTCGCGAAGCTGGCCGACGTGCATCTGCCGGTGGTGGTCGCGAAGGAAGCCTGCCCGCTCAATCTGGCGCCAACGGCCAGCACCACCGCCGCGCTCGCGCTGGGTGACGCGCTGGCGCTCGCGGTGCTGGATGCGCGCGGCTTCGGCGCCGACGATTTCGCCCGCTCGCATCCCGGCGGCGCGCTTGGCCGGCGTTTGCTGACCTATGTGTCGGATGTGATGCGCACCGGCGACGCGGTGCCCTCGGTCGGCACCAATGCCAGCGTCGCCGAGGCCCTTTTCGAGATCACCGACAAGCGTCTCGGCATGACCGCGGTGATCGATGAGACGCGCCGTGTCGTGGGCATCTTCACCGATGGCGACCTGCGCCGCATTCTGGCCAGCGAAGGCGACTTCAGGCAGCGCCCGCTCGTCGACGTGATGACGCGTGCGCCGCGCACGATCGGCGCGTCGCAACTCGCCACCGAAGCGCTGGAGATCATGGAACGTCATCGTATCAACCAGGTGCTGGTGACCGACGCCGATGGCGTGCTGATCGGCGCGCTGAACATGCACGACCTGTTCGCGGCGAAGGTGATCTGATGACAACGCTGACGGCACCGGCCACGCCCGACCACGCGGACTGCATGCGCCGCGCGGCGGCGGTCGAGCTGATGATCTTCGACGTGGACGGGGTCCTGACCGACGGCCGCGTGTACTTCGGCGCCGAGGGCGAGATGCTCAAGGCCTTCAACATTCTCGACGGCCAGGGCATCAAGCTGCTGCAGCGCGCCGGCATCCGCACCGCGCTGATCACCGGCCGGCGCTCGCCGATGGTCGCGCGCCGCGCGGCCGAACTGGGCATCGATCATGTCGCGCAGGGCATCGGCGACAAACGCGCGGCCCTCGATACACTGCTCGCGGAATGCGGGCTGACGCCGGCGCAGGCCGGACACATGGGCGACGACTGGCCGGATCTGCCGGTGATGTGCTGCGTGGGCTTCGCGGCCTGCCCCGCCAACGCACACGCTGCGGTGGCGGCGCGCGCGCACTTCCGCACGGCGCGCAGCGGCGGCCATGGCGCGGTGCGCGACGTGTGCGACCTGCTGCTGCAGGCGCGCGGCGTCTACGACACGCTGCTCGACGCCTATTGCCGGCCTGGCGCCGGCGACGGAGCGCAGCGATGATCCGGCGCGCGCAGTTGCGCGCGGCGGTGCGCGACGACTGGCGCGCGAAGGTCGGCAGGCTGCTGCCGGTGGCACTGCTCGCGGTGCTGGCCGGTGGCACCTACTGGCTGCTGCAACGCGCGCTGCCGACCGAGAAGACGCCGGCAGCCCGCGCCCGCATGCACGTGCCCGACAGCTTTGCCGACCGGCTGTCGGTCACCTCGCTCTCCGAGAAGGGGCAGCCGGTGTACCGGCTCACCGCCGATCACATGATCCGCTACGAGGACACGCAGGTCACCGAGATCCAGCAACCCGCGCTGCGCTCCTTCACGCCCGGCGAGCCGGAGGTGACCGTGACCGCCCAGCGCGGCACCGTCAGCGCCGATCAAGCCGTGATCGACCTGTATGATCAGGCGCATGTGGTGCGCGACGCGGCGCCGGACGCGCCCGAAATGCAGGCGCTCTCCGAGCATTTCCGGGTCCTGGTGAACGACGACGTGGTCGAAACCGAAAAGCCGGTTAAACTGCTGCGCGGCCCTTCGGTCACGAACGCCAGCGGCATGGTGTACAACAACGTGACGCGTCAGCTGCGCTTGCTCGGACAGGTGCGCGGCTCCATCGCCGCCGCGGAATTCAACGGAGGCGCGCGTCCGCGGGCCACCGCCAATCAGTAAAGAACCCAGGATGAAGCAAACGTCGGCCTCACGAATTTTCCCGCGCGCGGCGCATGTGCTGGTCAGCACGTTCGGCGCCGCCGCGCTGTTGTGCACGCCGCTTGCGCACGCGGAGCAGGCCGATAGCGGCAAGCCGCTCGTCTTCGATGCCGCCAATCTGAGCTACGACGATCTCAAGCAGATCACCGTCCTCACCGGCGATGTGGTGCTGACCAAGGGCACGATCGTGATTCGCGCCGACCGTGTCGAGATCCGCACCGATCCGCAGGGCTATCAATACGCCCAGGCGACGATGAATTCGAACAAGCTCGCGTACTTCCGCCAGAAGCGCGACGCGGTCGACGAGTACATCGAAGGCAATGCGAAACGCATCGACTACGACGGCAGGAACGAAGTCACCACGCTGACCGGGCAGGCGATCGTCAAGCGGCTGGCCGGCCTGAGCACGGTGATCGACCAGGTCCAGGGCAACCAGATACGCTACGAGCAGCAGACCGATCGCTACACCGCCACGTCGAGCGCCGGCACCACGAGCGGCGGACGCGTGCGCGGCATGCTCGGGCCCCGCAATGGCGGCGCGGCGCCGCTGCAGGGACGGACCTCGCTGACGCCGTCGACCAGCGTGAACTCGAGCAGCCAGCCATGAGCCGGCCGAGCGAAACAGGCATGGCGGACGCCGCGCCAACGCGCGAAACGATCCTGTCGATCGGCCCGGACCACAGCGGCGAGACCAGCACGCTGACGGTCAAGCAGCTCGAGAAGCGTTACGGCGCGCGCACCGTGGTCAGGGACGTGTCGCTGGAGGTGAGGAGCGGCGAGGTGGTCGGCCTGCTCGGTCCGAACGGCGCGGGCAAGACCACTTCGTTCTATATGATCGTCGGGCTGGTGCCGCTCGACGCCGGCGAGATCCTGCTGGACGATGTCGAGATCTCGCAACTGCCGATCCACCGGCGCGCTCGCCTGGGCCTGTCCTACCTGCCGCAGGAAGCCTCGGTATTCCGCAAGCTGTCGGTGGAGCAGAATATTCGTGCGGTGCTGGAACTGCAGACGGACGAACACGACCGTCGCCTGAGCCGCAGTGAAGTGAACACCCGGACCGACGCGCTGTTGCAGGAATTGCAGATCGCCCACTTGCGAGACAACGCCGCGCTGTCGCTGTCCGGCGGCGAACGGCGCCGCGTGGAGATCGCGCGCGCGCTGGCCAGCGATCCGTCGTTCATTCTGCTCGACGAACCTTTTGCCGGCGTTGACCCGATCGCGGTACTTGAGATACAGAAGATCGTGCGCTTCCTCAAGGCCCGCAACATCGGCGTGCTGATCACCGACCACAACGTGCGCGAGACACTGGGCATCTGCGACCACGCGTACATCATTGCCGACGGGCACGTGCTCGCCTCCGGCGCGCCCGCGGACATTATCGAGAACGAACACGTACGCCGCGTGTATCTCGGCGAGCATTTCAAGATGTAAGCATGCGCGCGGCGTGGCGTGCGCGCCGCGCGCGCAGAAAGTCCGTCGCCAGCATTACGCGTGCCCGCAATGCCGTTTAACATGTAGGCAGGTGCCTTCGAGGGTCGCCATGCCCGCCCGTGCACCCGGGTGCCTCGGCGCACCGACATGCCAGTGCGAATATCTTTGGACGAAATCCGGCAATTTGAATGAAAGCCAGTCTGCAACTCCGCTTCTCGCAACACCTTGCGCTGACACCGCAGCTGCAGCAGTCGATCCGGCTGCTGCAGTTGTCGACGCTCGAACTGCAGCAGGAAGTGGCTGCCGCGGTGGCGCAGAACCCGTTGCTGGATAACGACGAGGACTGGATCGGCAAGGCAACCCGCGTTGCCACCGACGGCTCGATCCATACCTCCGGCCCGGCGCAGTCGTCCGGCGACAGCGCGCCGCCCACCGGCGAATCGGCCGCGCCGAGCGACGCCGCGCCCGCCCCGGAGAGCAATGCGCTCGATTCGATCGGGCAGGACAATGGCGAGAGTTCGAGCTGGAGCCTCGACGACTTCCCGCGCGGCGGCGCGCCGAGCGACGACGACGACCTGCCGCCGATGCAGTTGCAGGAAGTGCCGACCAGCCTGCGCGACCATCTGCTCGCGCAATTGCATTTGACGCAGGTGGACCAGCGCGACCGCGCGCTCGCCACCTTCCTGATCGAATCGCTGAGCGACGACGGCTATCTGAACGAGTCGCTCGAGGACGTCGCCGAGGAACTGCCGGAAGAGCTCGACGTCGAGCTCGACGAACTGCAGGCAGCGCTATCGCTCGTGCAGAGCTTCGAGCCGTGCGGCATCGCGGCGCGCTCACCCGCCGAGTGCCTGCGCCTGCAACTGCTGCGGCTCAAGGCGGACCCGACCCGCAAGCTGGCGCTGGACATCGTCGACAACCACCTGCCGCTGCTGGCCGCACGCGATTTCACGCGACTCAAGCGCAGCCTGAAGGTGGACGAGGATGCGCTGCGCGAGGCGCACGCGCTGATCCGATCGCTCGAACCGTTCCCGGGCGCCGCCTACGGCAAGCCCGAAGCGGACTACGTGGTGCCGGACATCCTGGTGCGCAAGACCTCGGCCGGCTGGCTCGCCGAGCTCAATCCCGAGGTGGTGCCGAAATTGCGTATCAACAGCCTGTACGCGAACATCCTGCGCAACAACCGGGGCGACCCGGGCAGTGGTTCGCTGCGCCAACAGTTGCAGGAGGCGCGCTGGCTGATCAAGAACATTCAGCAGCGTTTCGAGACGATTCTGCGTGTCGCGCAGGCCATCGTCGAGCGTCAGAAGAGCTTTTTTGCGCATGGCGAAATCGCCATGCGTCCCTTGGTTTTGCGGGAGATTGCTGATACGCTAGGTTTGCACGAGTCGACGATTTCGCGCGTCACGTCCGGCAAATACATGCTTACGCCGTTCGGTACGCTGGAGTTCAAATACTTCTTCGGCTCGCACGTTTCCACCGATACCGGCGGCTCGGCATCGTCCACGGCGATCCGGGCCCTGATCAAGCAACTGATAGGAGCGGAGGATACCCGTACACCGCTGTCAGACAGCCGCATCGCCGAATTGCTGGCCGAACAGGGCTTCGTGGTCGCCCGACGAACGGTCGCGAAATATCGTGAAGCGCTGCGGATTCCAGCGGTCAACCTGCGCAAGTCCTTGTAATCCGGCGCACTGTCGCGCCGGTTAAACCGGTCGCGACCGAAGTGACAAGCGGCGATACGACCGAAGGTCCGTACCGCCGCCGGTGTCGCGGCCTCCAGCATGGAGAGCACTATGAATCTGATCATCAGTGGACACCATCTCGAAGTCACGCCTGCCCTGCGCGAATACGTGGTCGCCAAGCTCGACCGGGTCATCCGCCATTTCGATCAGGTGATCGACGCCACGGTGCTACTGGCGGTGGATAATTCCCGCGAGAAGGATCGCCGCCAACGCGCGGAGATCACGGTCCGCGTGAAAGGGCGCGACATCTACGTGGAAAGCGCCGAGTCGGATCTCTATGCCGCAATCGACATGCTGGTCGACAAGCTCGACCGCCAGGTCCTCCGTCACAAGGACCGTCTGCAGGGTCACCAACGCGAAGCGCTGAAGCACCAGACCGACATCATCGGCGCCGAGCAGCAGGTCGGCTGACCGGACGCGGCCCACGCGCCGCCCGTTCCGCAACACATTGCATCGGCCTCGGGGCCGACAAGGCTCCATCGGAGCCGGGACGCGCGTCCCACGCCGCCGCTACTGCCTGCCTCGCGCAGGTGGGAGGCGGCGGCGAAACAACTGCGGCAAAGTCGCAACGCGCACGCGCCGCTCGCGCGTGTCCCCGCCGCTTTCTCCCAGGTTTGTATTTATAATGCTTCGATCGAATACGGGGTCGTAGTGGTAGCAGCGCGCTCAAGGACTCGACGATGGACTGACATGGCGCGGCGACGCCATGCCGTTGCCCGGCTCGCCGGTGTGCGGGCCATCGCACTAGAAGACGCAGTGTCGCGCTATCCGTCAAAATGAATCGTCTAGCCAAACTGCTCCCTCTCGAAAACGTTGTTCTCGATCTTGCCGTCACCAGCAAGAAACGCGTGTTCGAGCAAGCGGGACTGATCTTCGAAAATCAGAACGGCGTCGCGCGCAGCATCGTGACGGACAATCTGTTCGCGCGCGAACGGCTGGGCTCCACGGGGCTCGGCGAGGGCGTGGCGATTCCGCACGGCCGCATCAAGGGATTGAAGCAACCGTGCGCCGCGTTCGTGCGTCTGGCCGAGCCGATCCCGTTCGAAGCCCCGGACGGCCTGCCCGTCAATCTGCTGATCTTCCTGCTCGTGCCGGAACAGGCCACGCAGCAGCACCTTGAAATTCTCTCCGAAATCGCGCAACTTCTGTCGGATGCGGCGGTTCGCGAAAAGCTTGCGACCACCGCCGACCGGGGCGAAGTGCATGGCCTGCTGACCGACTGGCGTCCCTGAGGACCTGCAACCGCCGCGCCGCGCCGTCGCGCCTGCCTTGAAGCGGGGCGACGGGTCCGGCGTGCTCCGCGGCTTTCCGGACCGTCCGGCGAGCCAAGCTTCCGACCGACTGGCACGATGGACACTTCGAGCATCAATGCGCAGAGCATCTTCGACGACAATGCGCCGGCGCTGAAGTTGAGCTGGCTGTCCGGCCACGAGGGCTGGGAGCGCGGCTTCTCCGCCGAGACCGTCGAGAATGCGACCTCGGGCGCCGACCTGATCGGCCACCTGAACCTGATCCACCCGAACCGGATACAGGTGCTCGGCGAGGCGGAGCTGAAGTACTACAACCGCCTGAGCAGCGAGGACAGCAGCCGCCACATGGCCGAGCTGATCGCGCTCGAGCCGCCGTTCCTGGTGGTGGCCGACGGCAACGAGGTGCCGAAGGAACTCGAACTGCGCTGCACGCGATCGTCGACCCCGCTGTTCACCACGCCGCTCTCCTCGGCCGCGGTGATCGACAATCTGCGTCTGTACATGTCCCGTATCCTGGCGCCGCGCGCGACGATGCACGGGGTGTTCCTCGACATCCTGGGCATGGGCGTGCTGCTCACCGGCGATTCCGGTCTGGGCAAGAGCGAACTCGGTCTCGAACTCATCAGCCGGGGCAACGGGCTGGTTGCCGACGACGCGGTCGATTTCGTCCGGCTTGGCCCCGATTACATCGAGGGACGCTGCCCGCCGTTGTTGCAGAATCTGCTCGAAGTCCGCGGGCTCGGACTGCTCGACATCAAGACCATCTTCGGCGAGACCGCGGTCCGCCGCAAGATGAAGCTCAAGCTTATCGTCCAGTTGGTGCGGCGCACCGATGGCGAGTTCCAGCGCCTGCCGCTCGATTCGCAAACGGTCGACGTGCTCGGCATCCCGGTCTCGAAGGTGACGCTGCAGGTGGCGGCTGGCCGCAACCTCGCGGTGCTGGTCGAGGCCGCGGTGCGCAACACGATCCTGCAGCTGCGCGGCATCGACACGCTGCGCGACTTCATGGACCGGCAACGGCTTGCCATGCAGGATCCGGACGGCCAATACCGCTAGCGGCACGCCGCAGCCGATGGCGGGACGCCGCCGCGGTCGCGATGCTATGATGCAAGCACTTTGGCCGCGGCCGTTGACGATGCGCCGGGCCCACCGCCTGCAAGGCATCCGTTCCAACTGCGCCGCCTGCTCCGTCGCGCCCGCCGATGCCTACCATGGCCATGCGCGGGCTACCAGGCGGCTCACCGCCGCGAGCCTGGGAGCCTCCTGTCGCCGATGCGCATTGTCCTCATCACCGGCATCTCCGGTTCCGGTAAATCGGTCGCGCTGACCGCCCTCGAAGACGGGGGCTACTACTGCGTCGACAATCTGCCGCCCCGCTTCCTGCCCGATCTGGTCAGCTTCCTGACCAACGACGGCCGCACGCTGCTTGCCGTCGCCATCGATGCTCGCTCAGGAATGGGCCTGATCGACATGCCGGGCATATTGACGCGACTGCGCGAAGCCGGCCACGACGTACGGGTGCTGTTCCTGAACGCGAGCACGCAGGCCTTGATCGCGCGCTTCTCCGAGACGCGTCGGCGCCATCCGCTTTCGTCGGTCAATCCCGAAGGCCCGGACGCGTCGCTGGCCGACGCGATCGAGGGCGAGCGCGAGCTGCTCTCCAGTCTGGCCGAACTGGGACACCAGATCGACACCAGCAGCCTGCGCTCGAATACGCTGCGTGCCTGGGTCAAGCGCTTTGCCGAACACGACAACGACCACCTGACGCTGATGTTCGAGTCATTCGGCTTCAAGCGCGGTCTGCCACTGGATGCGGACTTCGTGTTCGACGTCCGCTCGCTGCCCAACCCCTTCTATGATCACCAGTTGCGGGCGCTGACCGGCCTGGACGAGCCGGTCAAGCGCTTCCTCGGCCAGGTTCCGGCCGCCGCCGAGATGATCAGCGACATCCACGCCTATCTGGAAAAGTGGCTGCCGACGTTCCGCGACGACAATCGCAGCTACCTGACCGTCGCGATCGGCTGCACGGGCGGCCAGCATCGCTCGGTCTACATCGCGCAGGCGCTGGCGGCGCGTTTCGGCGGCGAGGCGCAGGTGATCGTCCGGCATCGCGACATGGTGCCGGCGCCGCTGCCCGCGTCTGCGCCCGTGTCTGCGCCCGTGTCTGCGCCAATCGCCGACGCCTAGCGCGCGCCGCGGCCACGGTCTATGCTGATGATGCGGCCCGGTTGCGCCGCGCGCGACTTCCGGCGTCGCTGCGCGACGCCGGGCCGGCACTGCCGCGCCGTTGCAGGCGCCCCCGCGACACGGACGTAGCGATGATGGCCGAGACTCTGCAAGACTTACCGTTGTTCCCGCTCGGCACCGTGCTGTTCCCGGACGGTCTGCTTCCGCTGCGCGTCTTCGAGGCGCGTTACCTGGACATGACGCGCGAGTGCCTGCGCGAGGCCAAGCCGTTCGGCGTGTGCCTGATCCGCGAGGGCGCGGAGGTCGCGCAGGCCGGCGTGGACGTGGTGCCGGAAACGGTGGGCTGCCTGGCCGAGATCATCGACTGCGACATGCAGCACCTCGGCGTGCTGCTGCTGCGCACGCGTGGCACGCATCGTTTTCATCTGAACGCCTGGCGCACCGGCGCCGACGGACTACTGCGCGGCGACGGCAAGCTGGTGCCAGCCGATCCGCCGGTCGACGATCCAGCCGACCTGCATTGCCTGCCGCCCTGCGCGGCGGTGCTGCGACGGATCGTCGAGACCCTCGGCGAGCGGGACACCAACCTTCCGTTCCTCGAACCGTTCCACTTCGACGACCCGTGCTGGGTCGGCAACCGACTTGCCGAAGTGCTGCCCCTGCCGCTGGGCGCACGCCAGAAACTGATGGCGCTCGAACATGCCGGGGCGCGTTTGCGGCTCGTGCATCAGTTCATGGAAAAGCATCAGTTGCTGTAGCGGCACGGCCTCGCGGGTCGCCCGTCAGAGCAAGGTGCCGCGCAACTGGCCAAGCAGCTTGCTGATCGGCGCGGGCAAGCCGTAGCTGTCGAGCGCATCGAGCCGAACCCAGCGGGTCTCGGTCGCAGCCCCACCGCCCGCCTCCGCCACCGTGCATGCTTCGGACGCCGGACCGGCGGCGCCGTCGGCTGCCCGCTGATCGATGCATGCGTGGATGTCGAGCTTGAAGTGCGTAAAGGCGTGCGACAGCGGCCCCAGCATCTCGAAACGCGCGGCACCGCCCAGCGCACGGGTGCGCTCGGCCAGCGCCGGCTCGGTGTCCGCCTCCGGCAAGCTCCACAAGCCTCCCCAGATGCCGGCGGGAGGCCGCTTCTCGAGCAGCACGCGGTCGCCGTCGCGCAGCACCAGCATCCACCGCGCGCGGCGCGGCACGGTCTTCTTCGGCCGTGGCGTCGGCAACGCGCGCTCGCGACCGGTCAGATGGGCGACGCAGTCGTCGGCGAACGGGCACCGCACGCACGCGGGCGTGCCGCGTACGCAAAGCGTCGCGCCGAGGTCCATCAGACCCTGCGTATAGGCGCCCATCGCCGGATCGCCCTCGCCGGGGAGCAGCGACTCGGCCAGCGCCCACAACTGAGTCTCGACCCGCTTTTCGCCCGGGAAGCCTTCGATGCCGTAGGCGCGCGCCAGCACACGCTTCACATTGCCGTCGAGGATGGTCTCGCGAGCGCCAAATGCGAAGGAAGCGATCGCCGCGGCGGTGGACCGGCCGATGCCCGGCAACATCGCCAGCGCGGCGGCATCGCTCGGGAATACGCCGCCGTGGTTGGCCACCACTTCCTTCGCAAGCCGGTGCAGGTTGCGCGCACGCGAGTAATAGCCGAGCCCCGCCCACAGCGCGAGCACCGCGTCCTCATCCGCCGCGGCAAGCGCCGCCACATCCGGGAACCGCTCCAGGAAACGCGCGTAGTACGGAATCACCGTCGTCACCTGCGTCTGCTGCAGCATGATCTCGGACAGCCAGATCCGGTAGGGATCGCGGGTGCGCTGCCAGGGGAGGTCGTGCCGGCCATGGACGCGTTGCCATGCGACCAGCCGCGCGGCGAATTGCTGATGCGGAATCATCGTTGGCACGCGGGACAGAAGAACGTCGAGCGCTGCTGCTGCACGATCTGGCGGATCGGCGCGCCACAAGTCTTGCAGGGCTGACCGGTGCGGTCATAGACGTAATGATCCAACTGAAAATAGCCGCTTTCCCCGCTGCTGTTCGCAAAATCGCGGAGCGTGCTGCCGCCCTTGCTGATCGCTTCGGCGAGCGTTTCCTTGATCGCGTCGGTCAGGCGTCTATAACGCGCGAGCGAAATACGGCCGGCCGGCGTGGTCGGACGGATGCCGGCCTTGAAGAGCGCTTCCGACGCATAGATGTTGCCGACACCGACCACGATGGTGCCGGCCAGCAGCGCCTGCTTGATGGCAAGCGAGCGGCCGCGCGTGGCCCGGTACAGCATGTCGGCCGAAAACGCAGGCGTCAGTGGCTCGACGCCGAGACCGACCAGGAGCGGATGCAGCAAGACGTCGCCCGCGCTGCGCGGATGCCAGAGCACCGCGCCGAAACGGCGCGGATCGCGGTAGCGCAGCAGGAAGTCGTCGAAGCGCCAGTCGACGTGGTCGTGCTTGCCCGCCGCGTTGCCGGTCGCCGGCTTCCCCTCCAGCACGCGCAACGTTCCAGTCATGCCAAGGTGGACGATCAGCCAGCCCTCGGCGGACTCGAACAGCAGGTATTTGCCGCGTCGCTCGACGCGCTCGATGAGCGCACCTTGCAAGCGCGTCGGCAGATCGGGCGGCACCGGCCAGCGCAGGGCGGGCACGCGAATCTCGACGGCCTGGACGCGGCGTCCGGTCACATAGGGCTCGACGCCCCGTCGGGTCACTTCGACTTCTGGTAGTTCTGGCATGGGGTCCGATGTATGGAACCGTTCATCGCGGTTCCTGTCCGATCGCGCGTGCCCGCGGTCCGGCGTGCACCACTGCGTCTGCTTCTGTGTCCGTGCTTGTGTCCGTCGGCGTGCCTGTGTCTTGCCGTGCGTCGGGCGCCGCCGGTGGCGAGCCCGACGCACGCAGGTCGGCGCACCCGCCCCCAGGCGCCCCCAGGCGCCACCGCCCGCCACGACGCGTCTTGAATGGCGCCTCGGCGAGGGTCCGGCACCGGCGCGCCCGGCAGAGATGACGGCGACGCCGGCCATTGCAAGGGCAGCAAGTCCGCCATTCTAGCGGTCGCGCTACAATCTTCGGAAACCCTCATCACGCGTCCATGAATCCAGTCGTCGCCCCGCATACGGCCGGCTCGCAGCCGGCCCCGTCTCGAAGCGAAGCCCGCGCCGCGCCGGCAAGCCTCCCCTTCCGGCTCCGCGCTTCGCTACGGACGCTCACGCTGGCGGGATTCGTCGGCGCACTGAGCTACGGCACGGCCTACGCGCAGGATGCCGACACCCCCGCCGCGCCGCCTGCCGATGCAGCGGTGGTGAAGTCCAACAGCGCGCCGCCGATCAGGAAGGCCGATGCCAGCCTGCCGAACACCCGGTTGACCAGCCAGATCGTCTACCAGGTGCTCGCCGCCGAAATCGCGCTGCAGCGCGGTCAGGTCGCGCCGGCGTACCAGACCTACATGGCGCTGGCGCGTGAATCGCGCGACCCGCGCATGGCGCAGCGCGCCGCCGAGATCGCGCTGAAGGCGCAGAGCCCCGGCGACGCGTTGACTGCCGCCCGGCTGTGGCGGCAGTACGCACCGAACTCCGAGCAGGCGGTGCAGCTCGATACCTCGCTGCTGGTACTGGCCGGCAAGCTCGACGACGCGCGACCGGTGCTGGTGGCCGAGCTGGCGCGCGTGCCGCAGGGCGAGCGCGGCGCCGGCATCATCGCGCTGCAGTCCTTGCTTGCGCGTGCACCCGACCCGGTGGCGGCGCTGGCGCTGCTGCAGGATCTGTTGAAAAACGACCTACAGCGCCCCGAAGCACGCTTTGCGATCGCCCGGCAGCAGATCGCGGCCAACGACATCCCGGGCGCGCGCGCATCGCTCGAAGCGGCGCTGAATCTGAAACCCAACTTCGAGCCGGCGGCGCTGCTGCTCGGCCAGATGGGCCCGGCCGAGCGCCGCGAAGCCATTGCCACGCTGGCCGGCTACGTCGATCGTCATCCGGACGCGCGCGAGACCCGCGTCGCGCTGGCACAGCTCTACGTCAGCGACAACCAGCCGGACGCAGCGCGCGCGCAATTCGAGGCGATGCGCAAACAGGACCCGCTCGACCTGACACCGCTGCTCGCGCTCGGCATGCTGGACCTGCAGGCCAAGCGCTACGACGCCGCCGAGCAATCGTTCCGGCAGTACGTGGCCGGTGCCGAAAAGCAGGCGGCCGCCGGCACGGTGGTCGATCCGGGGCAAGCGTATCTGTTCCTCGCGCAGATCTCGCTCGAACGCGGCGACAAGGATGGTGCGCGCGCCTGGTTGGGCAAGGTGTCGCCGAACAGCAGCCGCTACGTGAACGCGCAGATCGGGCGCGCGCAGTTGCTGGCGGATGCGGGGCAATACGACGCCGCGCGCGATACGCTGGCCAGCCTGCAGCCGCGCGACCCGCAGGAAGCGGTCGCGGTCGGACGCGCGGAGGCCGGCATCCTGTTCGTCGCAAAGCGCTATCCGGAAGCGGAAAAGAAACTCGCGGCGCTGTCGCAGCTGGTGCCCGACGACCCGGACGTGGCCTACGATCACGCGATGGCCGCCGAACGGACCGGCCATTACGAGGTGATGGAAAACGAACTGCGTCGCCTGATCGCCCTCGATCCGACCAATCCGCAGGCCTACAACGCACTCGGCTATTCGCTGGCCGATCGCAACGTGCGGCTCGACGAGGCGGCAAAGCTGGTCGAGAAGGCGGTGTCGCTGGCGCCTAACGACGCCTACATTCAGGACAGCCTCGGCTGGGTGCGCTATCGCCAGGGCGACAAGACGCAGGCGCTGTCGCTGTTGCAAGGCGCATGGGACAACAAGCCGAACGCCGAGATCGGCGCCCACCTGGGCGAGGTGCTGTGGCGGGTCGGACGGCAGGACGACGCGCGCAAGACCTGGCAGGCGGCGGTGGCGCTGGATGCCGACGATCCGACCCTGCTGGCAACGCTGCGCCGGTTCAAGATCGAGCCGCGCGCGGTCCCCGGACCCGCCGCTGCGCCAAGCAGGCCGGGCGACGGTAGCGGATCGGTCCCGGCGGCAACGGCGAACCCGTCATGATCGGCCGCCTGCTCCTGATCGCCACGCTGGCGCTGGGCGCCTGTGCCACGGTGCCGCCTGGAGCGCAGAACGAGACGGATGCCGGACGCGCAACGCGCACCGTGCCGCCGACTGCCAGCTACCAGGGCCGCTTCTCGCTCGGTTACGTCGACCAGACGCAGAGCGAGCGGCATGTGTACGGCAACTTCGCCTGGCGCGAGACGGGCGACGCGGTGCGGGTCGAACTGCGCAATCCGTTCGGTTCGACACTGGCGGTGATCGACAGCGACGAGGCCGGCGCCACTCTGACACTGCCGAACCGGGAGCCGCAGCGTGCCGCCGACGTCGAAGGACTGATGCAACGCGCACTGGGCTTTGCGTTGCCGGTGAGCGGCCTGCGGTATTGGCTCGCTGCGCAGCCGGCGCCCGGCACCGCGCCGTCCGGCGTGCGTCGCGACGCGCAGGGACGCCTCAGTCATCTCGACCAGGACGGCTGGTCGATCGATTACCTCGGCTACGCGGAACCGACCGCCAGTGGCGACGCAGCACGCGCCGGCGCGAACGGGCCGGCCCAAGCGGCCGCGCCCGGCGCCGCAGCGGTCACGCGGATGAACCTGGAGCGCGACGGCGCCAGCGGCAAACCGCTGGACGTGCGTCTCGTGATCGACCCGCCGGCCTGACCGCCGACTCAGGTCCTGCATCGGCCAACGGCATCCCGACCGATGCAAGGCCGGCGTCGCCGCGCCACTGCCGGTGCGATGGCGACTGTCATCGCGCCGGCCCTGGCCAGGGCCACTGCGCGTGCCCGTGCATCCGCGGCCACGCCCGCTGCCACCCCGCTTTCAGCTAGCTGCCGCCCACCGATCGACTGATCGACGCGAAAAGCGCACCGGGGCACGACTGTCAGGCACAATTCGGCACGGCGACGGCGGGCCGTGGCATGAAACTGCGTGCCTGCCTCGCCGTCCACTCATCGATCATCGTCGCCCGATGGCGCCGCGCTACCCGTCATGTCTGTCAAGCCCGTCAGCCCGGTCAGTCCCGCCATTCGTCCGCTGCCCCCCGCGGTTGCTCCAGCCGATGCGTCAACGGATGCTTCAGCCGATGAGCCGCTGGCTGCGCCGACGCGCCTCGTCGACTGCCTGGCGCCCGCGAAGCTGAACCTGTTCCTGCACATCGTCGGCCGCCGCGCCGACGGCTACCATCTGTTGCAGACCGTCTTTCAACTGCTCGATTGGGGTGACCGGCTCGACTTCGAACGGCGCGACGACGGGCAAGTCGTGCGTGAGTCGGAAATCGACGGCGTGCCGGCCGACGACGATCTGACGGTACGGGCCGCGCGCCTGCTGCAGGCGGAAACCGGCACGCCCTTCGGCGTCTCGATCGCAGTGAGAAAAGTGCTGCCGATGGGCGCGGGCCTGGGCGGCGGCAGCTCGGATGCGGCGACCACGCTGCTTGCGCTGAACCGCCTGTGGGATCTCGGTCTGACGCGTGCGCGACTGAAGGAACTGGCGCTGCGGCTCGGCGCCGACGTGCCGTTCTTCGTGCACGGCGAAAACGCGTTCGCCGAGGGGGTTGGCGAAGCCCTGCAAACGGTGCCGCTGCCGACGCGCTACTTCCTGGTCGTCACGCCACCGGTCCATGTCGCCACCGCAAAGATTTTCACCGCAAAAGACTTGACACGCGATTCGGCTCCAGTCAGAATTACGGACTTCCTAGGAGCACACAGCTGCGACGGTTTCGGCAGAAACGACATGCAGCCGGTGGTGATCCGGGAATACGCCGAAGTGGCACAGGTGCTGGATGAGTTGAATCGCCATGCATCTGCGCGGATGACCGGATCTGGGGCAAGCGTTTTCTGTGCCTTTGCATCCCGGCAAGCGGCGCTCGATGTGGCTGCGTGTTTGCCGGCGGATTGGCGGGCAGTGGTCGCGAAGAGCCTCGACACGCATCCGCTGCACGCGATGGCATCCTAGTTGTAGCGTTTGTATCGACTGCACGATACGAATGTCTAGTCAGTGCTGCAGGGGAGTCGCCAAGTTGGTCAAGGCACCGGATTTTGATTCCGGCATGCGAGGGTTCGAGTCCTTCCTCCCCTGCCAAAGTTTCCGCTCACAGCCGTGCCCCAAGATTGCCGTAAAGGCGACATCACGATGAACGACAGTCTGGTGGTATTCACCGGCAACGCCAACCCTGGCCTTGCTCACGAAGTCGTCAACATCCTCGGTATCCCGCTCGGCAAGGCAGCGGTCAGCCGCTTCTCCGACGGCGAAATCTCGGTCGAAATTCAAGAAAACGTTCGCGGCAAGGACGTGTTCGTGCTGCAGTCGACCTGCGCACCGACCAACGATACGCTGATGGAATTGATGATCATGACCGACGCGCTGAAGCGCGCCTCGGCAGGTCGAATCACCGCAGCCATTCCGTATTTCGGTTACGCCCGGCAGGATCGCCGGCCCCGCTCGGCGCGGGTCGCGATTTCCGCCAAGGTTGTCGCCAACATGCTGGAAAGCGCCGGCGTCGATCGCATCATCACGATGGATCTGCATGCCGACCAGATCCAGGGCTTCTTCGACATTCCGGTCGACAACATCTACGCGACGCCGATCCTGCTCGCCGATCTGCAAAAGCAGAACTACGACAATCTGCTCGTGGTGTCGCCGGACATCGGCGGCGTGGTGCGTGCCCGCGCGCTGGCCAAGCAGCTCAACACCGATCTGGCGATCATCGACAAGCGCCGCCCGAAGGCGAACGTGGCCGAGGTGATGAACATCATCGGCGACGTTGAAGGCCGCAACTGCGTGATCATGGACGACATGGTCGATACCGCCGGCACGCTCTGCAAGGCGGCGCAGGTATTGAAGGATCGCGGCGCGCTGAAGGTCTTCGCCTACGCGACGCACCCGGTGCTGTCCGGCGGCGCCGGCAAGCGGATCGCCGAATCGTCGCTCGACGAGCTGGTGATCACCGACACGATCCCGCTGAACGCGGAAGCCCGTGCCTGCGCGAAGATCCGTACGCTGTCGAGCGCCAGCCTGCTCGCGGAAACGTTCTCTCGAATCCGCCGCGGCGACTCGGTCATCTCGCTGTTCGCCGAGAAGCAGGACGAAAGCTGAATTCACGACACGCGGCCTGGTCGCGTGTCGCGACGGTGGGGCGGTGTAACGCTCCACCGTCACCGGCGCCCCGCTCGAACGGGGCGTTGCTTCAAGGTCGGCCGGACGGGAATGCCCTCCGGCCTTTTCACTGCCTGGTCGCGGGCAGTCATATGGAGAAACTCATGCAAGTCATCGCTTTCGCGCGCAGCGAACAGGGAACGGGTGCGAGCCGCCGCCTGCGCCGCGCCGGTCGGACCCCGGGCATCATCTATGGCAGCGGCGAACCGGAGCTGATCGAACTCGATCACAACGCGCTGTATCACGCGCTGAAGAAGGAAGCCTTCCACGCGTCGATCCTCGACCTGGAAATCGCCGACGCGAAGCAGCAAGTGCTGCTGCGCGACGTCCAGTATCACCCGTTCAAGCAGCTTATCCTGCACGTGGACTTCCAGCGCGTCGACCAGAACCGTGCGCTGACCACCAAGGTGCCGCTGCACTTCATGAACCAGGAAAGCAACCCGGCGGTCAAGCTGGGCGGCGCGATCATCTCGCACGTGGCAACGGAGCTGGAAATCAGCTGCCTGCCGAGCGCCCTGCCCGAGTTCATCGAAGTCGACCTGTCGAAGATCGAATCCGGCCACTCGGTTCACGCGAAGGACGTGACGCTGCCCGCCGGCGTGACGCTGGTGCCGCACGTCGAAGCCGAAAACCCGGTGCTGGCCTCGGCCGCGATCCCGGCTGCCGTGGCATCGGAAGAAAACGCCGCCGACTCGGACGAGGGTGCTGCTTCCTGAGCGCAGTCATCCTGAAGGACGCAGCATCGACCCGCCCGGCCGCAATGCCGGGCGGGTTTTTCTTTTGAAGGAGGCAACGCCCATGATCAAGCTGATCGTCGGACTGGGCAATCCCGGTCCGGAATACGCAGCGACCCGGCACAACGCGGGCTTCTGGTTCGTCGATCGCGTCGCGGCGGACATCGGCGCGACACTGCGCCACGAGCAGCGCTTCCAGGGCATGGCCGGCCGGGGCAGGCTTGGCGGGCACGACGTGTATCTGCTCGAACCGCAGACCTTCATGAATCGCTCGGGACTGTCGGTGGTGTCGCTGGCGCGCTTCTACAAGATCCTGCCGGACGAGATCCTGGTCGCCCACGACGAGCTCGACCTCGCGCCCGGCGTCGCGCGCCTCAAGCGCGGCGGCGGCACCGGCGGTCACAACGGCTTGAAGGACATCGGCGCGCACCTGTCGACGCCGGACTACTGGCGCTTGCGCCTGGGCATCGGGCATCCGCGCGACGGCCTGCCGGCCGGCGCCAAGCCGGATGTCGCCAACTTTGTCCTCAAGCCGCCGCGGCGCGAGGAGCAGGACCAGATCGACGAGGCGATCGACCGCGCGTTGGCCGTGCTGGACGGCTTCGTGGCGGGTCAGGGCGAACGCGCGATGATGCAGCTGCATCGGCAGGGCTGAAGCCCTCGCGCAGTGGCGGCTGCGGCGGCTGCGCCGGCGCGCGGCAGCCGGACGCAGGCACCGGCGGCGGCCCGCCGGCCTGCCCGACCGCCACCCCGCCACACGCGCCTAACCGGCCGCCTTCAACGCCTTCAGGTGTTCGGCCTTGGCCAGCAGCTCGGCTTCCGTTTCGACGTGCGCCGGATCACGTGGAATGCATTCGACCGGGCACAGCATCTGGCACTGCGGCTCGTCGAAATGCCCGACACACTCGGTGCAGCGCGACGGCTCGATCACGTAGATTTCCACGCCCATCGAGATCGCATCGTTCGGACAGGCCGGCTCGCAGACGTCGCAATTGATGCATTCGTCGGTGATGATCAGCGCCATGATTCTCGCCGGAAGGTCAGGCGGCCGCGGCGACCTTCGCCTTCAGGCGCGCCTCGACCGACGGGAAGACGAACTTGCTGACGTCGCCGTGCAGCTGCGCGATTTCTCGCACCATCTGCCCCGAGATGAACTGGTATTGGTCGGACGGCGTCATGAACATCGTCTCGACGTCCGGCAACAGGTAGCGATTCATGCCCGCAAGCTGGAATTCGTACTCGAAATCCGACACGGCGCGCAAACCGCGCACGATGATGCGCGCGCCATGCTCGCGCACGAATTCCTTCAGCAGGCCGCTGAACCCTTCAACCTGCACGTTCGGATAGTGGGCGAGCACGTCGCGGGCAATCTCGAGGCGCTCCTCGAGCGAGAAGAACGGCCCCTTGTTGCGGCTCGCGGCGACGCCGACGACCAGCCTGTCGAACATGCTCGACGCGCGCCGGACGAGATCCTCGTGGCCGCGCGTGAACGGGTCGAACGTACCGGGATACACCGCAATAACCATGGCTGATATTCCTCTTGGCTTGCCTCTTGGGGATCGGTCACTGTCTCGGCCATCGGTCCCACTGCGGCCGGCAGCGGGCGTCTCCTGCCCGCGCGCGCATTATTGACTATTTTCGCAGCGCAGCAAATGGTAATGCACCGCGCCCGCCTTGTCCGAACGATCCACCCGCCAGCCGGTTTCCTCGGCCAGCGTCAACGACGCCGGCGCCTCGACATAGATCGCGCCGTCGGGGCGCGCCAGCCGCATGGCCAGCGGCAGCGCCGCCGCCAGCGCGTCGCCGCCGAACGGCGGATCGAGGAAGATCACGTCGAAACTGTGCGCAGCCAACCCTTGCGCGAAACGCAGCGCATCGGCCTCGACGATGCGCACCGCGCTCGCGTCGAGCTTTTGCCGATTGGCTTCCAGCTGTCGCGCCGCCTGCCGATTGCGTTCGACCAGCACCACCTCGCTCGCGCCGCGCGACGCCGACTCGAAGCCCAATGCGCCGCTGCCGGCAAACAGGTCCAGACAGCGTTGACCGTCCAGCCGCTGTCCCAGCCAGTTGAACAGCGTTTCGCGAACCCGGTCCGGCGTCGGGCGCAGGCCTTCGGCATCGAGCACGGGCAGGACGGTGCGCTTCCAGATGCCGCCGACAATGCGGACCTGGGCGGCGGTCGGACGACGCCGGGGCGTCGGGCGGCTGAGACGAGACATCGGGCGAAAAACGGCCGGTTGGCACCGACCGATCGTGTAGGGGAGACCGGCCGGCCATTATCGCAGGTTTGACAATCCGCTCCCGCGCGGGGGGTCTTTCCAGCGCGCCGGCGCGAGACCCGCGGGCGCACAGACGCGCGTAGACGCGCAGCGGCGCACGGCCGGCGCACGGCCGAAGCGCGGACCGGTGCGCTCAGCGCCCGCCGACGATCACCGAGACCCGCCTGGCCGGCGCCAGATGCGCGGCGAAGGCGCGCGACGCCTCGTCAAGCGCGACCGCGGCGGCACGAGCCGGCCAGCGTGCCAGCTCATCCGGCGGCAGGCCGTCGAAGCCCGTGTCGGCGACATGGCGCAACAGCTTGGCGTTGCTGTCGAGGCCGAGCGGATAGCCGCGCAGCATTTCGTTGCGCATCCGCTCGAAATCGTCGGCGTCGACCCCATCGCGCTGATACGCGTCCATGACCTCCAGCACGGCGCCCAGCGCCTGCTCGGCCTGGTCGGCGCGGGTCTTCAGCGCAACGCGCACGAAGCCGTAGCGGCTCGCCAGCAGCGTGCTCGACACATCGTAGGCCAGGCCGTCGCGCTCGCGCACCACCGCATGCAGCCGCCAATTCAACGCGCGGTTGGCCAGCGCCAGCGGGACCGCATCGGCATGGGTCGCCGGCACGGTCAACGCGCCCACCAGCACATGCGCCTGCGCGGCGTCATGGGCGACACGCTGCAGGGTTGCCTGCGCAGGCGCGAAGCGATAGTCGACTGACGTCGCAGCGCCCGGCGGCAGGCCGACGGTGAGGCGCGCCGCCAGATCCTCGGCCGCAGCCTGGGACAGGTCGCCGACGATGGTCAGAATCGCACCGGCGGCGCCGCAATGGCTTCGCCAGAACGCATCCAGGTCGGACAGCGCAATCCGCTGCAGGCTGTCCGCATCGGGTGTGCGGGCCAGCGGATGGTCGCCGAAGACGCCGGTCTCGAACGCGCGCTCGGCGACCCACTCGGTTTCGGTCTCCTGTTCCGCCAGCCACGCTTCGAGACGATCGCGCTCGCGTTCGAAAACGCGCACGCCGAAGCGCGGACGGCTCAGACCGCGGCCCAACAGCGCGATCGCCGGTTCGCGCCAGGCCGCCGCGGACAGCATGCGGAGGCCGACCGACAGGCACGACGGCCGAACGTCGACCGACAGTTCGGCGCCCAGTTCGTCAAACGCCGCTTCGATCGCTTCCTCGTCCAGCGCCGGGCCGGTGTCGCCGCGCGGTATCGCGGTGAACAGCAGACTGCGAACCAGCTCGGCGACGCCGGCACGGTCGGCCGGGTCGTGCACCGCACCCGCGTCGAAATCCAGATTCACGTCGACGATCGGCACCTCGTGCCGCGCGACGAAGCGCACTTCGACACCGTTGGCCGTATGCCAGCGCGCGACCGCCGGGGCGGCCGGCAGTGGCCGATGCTGTCTAGACATGTTCATCCTCTGGAAGCAGGGTCGCGACCGTCACGGTCTGGGTCGTGAAATATCGCTTCGCCGCCGCGCAGACCTGCTCCACGCTGACCGCGCAAAGACGCGCATCGATCTCGGCAAGATCGTCCGGACGGAAACCCAGCACGGCGAGCCGGCCCACCGCGCCGGCCTCGTCGAAGATCGAATCGCTGCGGTAGATGCGCGAGACGATCAGACGCGTCTTGACGCGTTCGAGCGCGGCACCGTCGACGTCGCCGGCGGCGATACGTGCAAGCAGCGCATGGATTTCCCGCTCGACCCGGGCCGGATCGACATCGGCCGCGGCAATCGCGCCGATCACGAACAATCCCGGTTCGCGGCTGTAGCAGTCGTACCAGGCCCACACCTCGTCGGCGACACGGCGCTTGCGCACCAGCGCCAGTTCCAGGACGCGCTGCGCGTCGAGCAGTTCGGCCAGGACCACCAGCGCGAACACGTCGTCCTGCTGCCGCGCCGTTGTGTCGCGCGCGTGCTGACCGTCGTCGGCCGGCGCGCTGGCCGTTGCCAGGCTGCTCAGGTTCGGCGCCTTGAAGCCGAGCGCAAGCTGCGGCGCCGGCACGCGCGCCAGGGTTTCGATACGCCGCGCGCCACGCTGTTCGGGCTCGCGCTGCGGCCGGCGCTGGGGCAGCGGCCGCGCGTCGATCGCGCCGTAGTAGCGTGCCGCCAGGTCGAAGGCGCCTTGCGGGTCGACGTCGCCCGCCACGATCAGCGTCGCGTTGTTCGGCGCATACCAGTCCCGATACCACGCGCGCGCGTCGTCGACGTGCATCGCCTCCAGGTCATCCATCCAGCCGACGATGGGCCAGCGCTGCGGCGACGCATGAAACGCGCTGGCAAACAGCCCCTCGTACAGCAGGCCGGTCGGATCGTCGTCATTGGTCTGACGCCGCTCTTCCATGATCACGCGCAGTTCGCGGACGAAGTCGGCCTCGCCGATGACCAGGTCGGTGATCCGTTCCGCCTCGATCGCCATGACCGCCTCGAGGGCGTCCGCCGGCGCCTCCACCGTGTAGGCGGTGTAGTCGGTCCAGGTCAGCGCGTTGGCGTAGCCGCCCAGGGCGCTGATCTGCCGGTCGTAATCGCCGACGCCATAGCGGTGCGTGCCGTTGAACATCAGATGCTCGACGATGTGCGCCAGGCCGGTGCGTCCGCTCTGTTCGTCGATCGACCCCACCCGGAACCACAGGCCGTGGGCAACCACCGGCGCGCGATGGTCCTCCATCACGATCAATCGCATGCCGTTTGCCAGCGTGCGTTCGTGGCACCGCGCGGGCACCGACGCCGGCAGCGCCCGCTGGCTCGCTTGCCGCGCCGATACTGCGTCAGCCATGCTTTCCTCTCTGCTAAAATGTGCCGGTTGTGCTGTCGGCGCCGCGCGAGCAATCGTCCCGCTCGCCGCGTACGGCAACGTCGAGGCCATGCCGCTCGCGATGCCGCCAATGCAGCACGGCGCCGACGCCAAGCTCATTTCCGCACGCCACTCGCCCGCCGCTGCGAGCGGCGCCTGCGGGTCTCGCACGATACACCGCCCGGCTCACCGACCGGGCCGGCCCGTACATAAATATGTTCAGTTTTTTCAAACGCTTCACCCGCTCTCAGAACGAAGCGGCGGCGCCAGAGAAGCGCGATGATACGCCGGCCGAGACGCCCGCGCCGGGCGAAGCCGACGTGGCGCGCGATGCGGCACCTGTTGCGCCGCTAGAGACGCCGCCAGGCACGCCGGCACCGATTCCGGCCCCCCCGTCTGCCCCGGTACCGACGGCTTCGCCGGTTCCGACGCCTACGCCGGTTCCGACGCCCGCGCCGGTTCCGACGCCCGCGCCGGTTCCGACGCCCGCGCCTGTTCGGACGCCCGCGCCTGTTCCGACGCCCGCGCCTGTTCCGACGCCCGCGCCTGTTCCGACGCCCGCGCCTGTTCCGACGCCCGCGCCTGTTCCGACGCCCGCGCCTGTTCCGACGCCTGCGCCTGCATCCGCTCCAGCCGCCACGCCTGCCACGACCGCGTCGTTTGCGCCGGCGCAGCAGCCGGCCCCGCAGCCGCAAGCCGGCTTCGAGATGCCTGGCAGCGTCTCGGCAACCACACCGGCGACGACGCCGCCCGAGCGCTCCGACGCACCGGAAGCCGCGTCCCAGGGCGGTTGGCTAGGCCGGATCTTCGGACGCGGTGGCGAGGCCGCACCGATCGAAACGCCGGTGCCGCCGCCCGTCGAGGTGCCGGCAGCGGCATCGTTCACGACGGTCGAGCGCACGGACGACTACGAGATCGTCGCGCCGCCGGCGCAGGCGCCCGCCGAGAAGCAATCGTGGCTGCGCCGGCTGCGCAGTGGCCTGTCGAAGACGAGCGCCGGCATCGCGGGCATCTTCGTCGGCGTCAAGGTCGACGAAGCATTGTTCGAAGACCTGGAAGCCGCGTTGCTGATGGCCGACGCCGGCATGGATGCGACGCAATATCTGATCGACGCGCTGCGCGACCGGGTGCGCTACGAGCGGCTGACCGACGGCGCCCAGGTCAAGGCGGCGCTGCGCGATCTGTTGGTCGAGTTGCTGCAGCCGCTGGAGCGCTCCCTGGTGCTGGGACGGGCGACGCCGCTCGTGATGATGATCGCGGGCGTGAACGGCGCGGGCAAGACCACCAGCATCGGCAAGCTCGCGCGTCATCTGCAGAACTACGGGCAATCGGTGCTGCTGGCGGCCGGCGATACGTTCCGTGCCGCCGCACGCGAACAGTTGGCGATCTGGGGCGAACGCAACAGCGTGACGGTGGTCGAGCAGGAAGGCGGCGATCCGGCCGCGGTGATCTTCGACGCCGTGAATGCGGCGCGCGCTCGCAAGATCGACGTGATGATGGCCGACACTGCCGGCCGCTTGCCGACGCAGCTGCACCTGATGGAAGAGCTGCGCAAGATCAAGCGCGTGATCGCCAAGGCCGATGCCGCGGCGCCACACGAAGTGCTGCTGGTGATCGACGCTAACAACGGCCAGAACGCGCTCGCCCAGGTCAAGGCCTTCGACGATGCGCTGGGCCTCACCGGGCTGATCGTCACCAAGCTCGACGGCAGCGCGAAGGGGGGCATCCTGGCCGCCATCGCCCGGCAGCGTCCGATTCCGGTCTATTTCATCGGCGTCGGCGAGAAGGTCGAGGATCTACAGCCGTTCTCGGCCCTTGAGTTCGCCAACGCCCTGCTCGGCGACGATTGACGCAAGCAAGACGGCCGGGGCGGCCGGGCAGCTAACGCGGGCGTGTCCGGTGCCGGCCCCCCAGGCCCCCAGGCCGGTATGGACCTGGGCGGCCTGGGGCCCGCGCCAGACGATCAGCGAACCTTCACCTCGAGGGTGTACAGCTCGTCCACGCCGAAACGCATCGTTTGTCCGCGCTTCACCGGCCCCACGCCGGCCGGCGTGCCGGTGAAGATCAGGTCGCCGGCCTTCAGCTCGAACAACGTCGAGAGCGACGCGATCGTGTCGGCCACCGGCCAGATCATTTCCTTCAGGTCGCCGCGCTGCCGCGTCTCGCCGTCGACTTCGAGCCAGATCGCGCCCGCGCTGGGATGCCCGGCCTTTGCGACTGGACGGATCGGGCCGATCGGGCCCGACTTGTCGAAACCCTTCGCCGCGTCCCAGGGCCGGCCAAGCTTCTTCGCCTGCGCCTGCAGATCGCGACGCGTCATGTCGAGTCCCAGCGCATAGCCATACACCTTGTCGAGTGCCTGCGCAGCCGGGATGTCACGGCCGCCGGCGGCCAACGCGACCACCAGCTCGACCTCGTAATGCAGATCGGCCGTTTGCGGCGGATACGGCAGTTCGCCGGCCGTGCCAATGGCCACCGGGAACACGGCGTCGGCCGGCTTCGAGAAGAAGAACGGCGGCTCGCGATCCGGATCGTGTCCCATCTCGCGCGCATGGTCGGCGTAGTTGCGTCCGACGCAGTACACGCGCCGCACCGGAAAGGTTGCCTGTTCGCCCTCGACCGGCAGGCTGGTCGCCGCCTGCGGCTCGATTACATAGCTCATGCAAATCACTCCTTGGAAAGTGGGGGCGGGCCCGAGGCGCCGCGTGCGTGCAACAATAGCACCTAGCGCGCGTGCCGGTTGCCGACGCAATGAAAGCAACGGCCTCCGGGCAACGCTTTCGTCCGGCGCAGCGATGCACTCGATTGCCACGCGCAGCGCCCCACGAGAACAGAAGGCAATGACAGAAGCAGCTTTTTCCTGCGCGCCGTACATCAAGGAGATCGGCCGTGGCGCACGTGGCGCGCGTGCCCTGTCGGGCGACGACGCGGCCCGGCTCTTCGACGCGATGCTGTCCGGCCAGGTCGGCCCGGTCGAGACTGGCGCCATCGTGATGGCCTATCGCATCAAGGGCGAGGCGCCAGAGGAACTGGCCGGCATGCTCCGCGCAGCCCATGCGCATTTGACGCCGGTCGCGGTGCCGGCGGGCGCTGGACGGGCCGTCGCGATCCCGAGCTACAACGGCGCGCGCAAGCAGCCGAACCTGACGCCGCTGCTCGCCCTGCTCCTCGCGCGCGAGGGCGTACCGGTGCTGGTCCACGGGGTCGGCACCGACCCCGGCCGGGTCACCAGTGCGGACATCTTCAGCGCGCTCGGCCATCCACCGGTCGCCAGCACGGCGGACGCGGCCGCCGCGCTGACCGGCGCGCGCCTCGCCTTCCTGCCGATCGAAGCCCTGTCGCCGGCGCTGGCGGGCCTGCTCGCGCTGCGCCGGACGCTCGGCGTGCGGAATTCGGCGCACACCATCGTCAAGCTGCTGCAGCCGTTCGATACACCCGGCCTGCGGCTGGTCAACTATACGCACCCGCCCTATCGCGACAGTCTCGCGGCCCTGTTCGCCGCCCATGCCGAGGTTGCGCAGGGCGACGTGCTGCTGGCGCGCGGCACGGAGGGCGAGGCGGTCGCCGACACGCGCCGGCAGGTGCAGGTCGACTGGTTCCGCGACGGCCAGCAACGGATCGTGGCCCAGGCGGCACGCGTCGCCGCCGATCCGACGGAAACGCTGCCGGCTTGCGATGCGCAGGCGACTGCCGGCTGGATTGCCGACGTGCTGGCGGGGCGCCAGCCGGTGCCGGCCTCGATCGCGCGCCAGGTCGAAGCCATTGTCAGGATCGTGCGGGATGCCGCCGTGGGAGACTCGCCAAGCCCCGCCCCCGTTGCGCGCACCGAGGCCATGCCGACCGGGCGGATTGCGCAAGCGCCGCCGCTTGCGGACGGCACCGCCGACGCGCCGGACAACGCAAGGCGCGACGCGCAATGACGGACTTCCTGTTCAATCTGCCAAACTGGCTGCTGTTCGTGGCCGCGATCGCCGGCCTGCTGCTGCTGACCTTCATCGCAGCGGGTCTGCGGGCGCTGGTGAACCGGCTGCTGCCGCCGCCCGCGCCGAGCCGGGTGGTGACGACCTTGTTGACGGGCCTGCTGGTGCCGACCGGTGTGCTGTTCGCGTCGATCGCCAACGACGTCTACCGCGTCGACCAGCGCGCCAACGACGTGGTCGCGCAGGAGGCGGTGGCGCTCGCCAACCTGATCCACGTGATGCAGCGCTCGCCGAACGGCCAGCCGGTCGTCGTCGCTGCGCGCGGCTATGCGCACGCGGCCGTGGTCGGCGAATGGCCGACGATGGACCGAGGCGGCGCGGATGCGGAGACAACCCGGGAGTTCGACGCACTCGGCGATGCCCTGCTCGCCCGTCTCGACGTGCCGGCCGGCCGCGAGCGGATCGACGCCGACGCCGCGCGCCGCTACTACATCCAGCTCGGCAATGCGCGCGACGAACGACTGCGCATCGCGCGCGAGCACGTCGGCGCGAAGAAGTGGCTGACGTTGCTCACCTTGCTGGCCGTCAGCGCCTATGTCGTCGCCGAGTTGCACCCGCACGGCCGGCGCGACCGCATCGTGGCCCTGGTGCTGTATGCGCTCGCCTTCGGCAGCTTGGCCTTCCTGATCCTGGTCTATGACCGGCCGTTCACCGGACGCACCATCGTCGAGCCGGTCGAATTGCACGCCCTGCTTGCCCGTCCAGCCGACCAGCCGGTGGGCGATCCGCGCGACCTGCGCTGAGGCAAACCGGCGCCGGGCCGATGCAGAACAATCGCAGGACCCTCGCAGGGCGATCGGCGGCCAGCGACGCGCCGTCGACCGGCCATCAACGGCCCAGCGACGGGCCATCCACGGGCCATCGACGGGCCATCGACGGGCCATCGACGAGCCATCGACGAGCCATTAATAGGCCGAAGCCGGCGGCACGCCCAACGGCCGTTTGACCTGCGGCGGTCGAGCTTGCTATAGTCGGTCCATGGTCTCCGCTCTCACCCCTTCCGTTTCTGTCGCGCAGCGCTGCGTTGCGCGTGCCGTTTCGTCGGACCATCGGAACGTGCATTCACTACGGAAGCTATCCGCGTCGCTATCGCGACTATCGGCACGACTATGTGACTAGGCGTCAGCCAGTCCAAGCCGCCTGCCGGATCCGCCCGAGCCATCGGGCCCCGGCAACCGCCCGCAGTACCGCGTTCCGTCTTGCCCCACCGCACTTCTCGAAGTCGCCTCGGCAATGACCGTCCAGCACCGGATAGCCATGCATTTCTCCTTTTCGATCGTTTGCCGCCCGCAAGACAGCGGCGCATCCAGCCGCTGCATCTACGCCCGCGCGCTCGCCCTGCTGCCGCTAAGAACCGGTTGACGGACCACGCGCATCAGGCCGTCCGTCAGCCCGTCGCCTGCCCTTTCATCGACGACGAGGTTCTCCATGCAAGCCCACCCGCACGGCAAATACAACGCCTTTCCCCCGGTCAAACTCGCTGACCGCCGCTGGCCCACGCGCGTCATCGAACGTGCCCCGATCTGGATGAGCACCGATCTGCGCGACGGCAACCAGGCGCTGTTCGAACCGATGGACGGCGCAACCAAGCTCGAGTTCTTCGAGATGCTCGTTGCGATCGGCGTCAAACAGATCGAGGTTGGCTTCCCGGCCGCCTCGCAAACGGATTTCGACTTCGTCCGGCGCCTGATCGACGAACGGCGCATCCCGGACGACGTGACCATCGAGGTGCTGGTGCAATCGCGGGAGGATCTGATCGCCCGGACCTTCGAGGCGCTCGACGGCGTGCCGCGCGCCATCGTGCACCTGTACAACGCGATCGCGCCAAGCTTCCGCCGCATCGTGTTCAATGCGGGCCGGGACGAGGTCAAGGCGCTGGCGGTGGATGGCACCCGCCGCATCAAGGCGCACGCGGCCCGTCATCCGGACACCGACTGGACGTTCCAATACTCGCCCGAGACCTTCAGCATGACCGAGCTGTCGTTCGCGCGCGAGGTTTGCGATGCGGTGGCCCAGGTGTGGCGGCCGACCCGCGAGGCCAAGATGATCGTCAACCTGCCGGCGACGGTGGAGGTAGCGACGCCAAACGTCTATGCGGACCAGATCGAATGGATGCATCGCAATCTTGCCTACCGGGACAGCCTCATTCTTTCGGTCCATCCGCACAACGATCGCGGTACCGCGGTGGCGGCGGCGGAACTGGCCTTGCTCGCTGGCGCCGACCGCATCGAAGGCTGTCTGTTCGGCAACGGCGAGCGCACCGGCAATGTCGACCTGGTGACGCTCGCGCTGAACCTGTACACGCAGGGCATCGATCCTGGCCTCGACTTTTCCGACATCGATCACGTCCGCAGCGTGGTCGAGCGGTGCAACCGCCTGCCGGTCCATCCGCGCCACCCGTATGCCGGCGACCTGGTCTACACCGCGTTCTCCGGTTCGCACCAGGACGCGATCCGCAAGGGCTTGAGCCAGCAACGCGCCGACCAGCCGTGGGCCGTGCCTTACCTGCCGATCGATCCGGCCGACGTTGGCCGCAGCTATGAAGCGGTGATCCGCGTCAACAGCCAGTCGGGCAAGGGCGGCGTGACCTTCCTGCTCGAACGGGCGTTGGGCGTGACGCCGCCACGCCGGGTGCAGATCGAGCTCGGCGCCTGCGTGCAGCAGATTGCGGACACGACCGGGCGGGAGATCAGCGAGGCCAGCGTGCGCAATGCATTCGAGACCGAATTCATCCGGGACGGCGGGCTGGCCTGTGCCGAGGCTGCCACGCACGAGGTGACGCTGACCTGGCGCGGTCAGGCGTATCGCGTCGCGTGCGGTCAGGACAGCGCGGTCGCCAGCGACGATGCTTTCGTACAGGCCCTGGCCCGCGCGACGGCCGCGCGCGTCGGTGACAACGTCGAGAGCCGGCATTGCGAAGTGAGCAGCACGCCGGACGGCACGGCCTTCGCGTTCGTGGCGGTGAAGGTCGGCGATGGCGGCGAGACGTTTGGCGCGGGACGTGGCCGCAGCCGTGTGCAGGCGACGGCGCAGGCGTTCGCTTCGGCGTGCAATCGCGCATTTACCGTATCGGAAGCGGAAGATGCCCTCGACGACACGGGTCGGACACCGGCAACACCGCAAATCGCCAATGCTCGGGAACTTGCCGCAGCCGACGCGGTCTGAGAATGACTGTACGTGCGCGCTTTAGCCTGGCTGAGCGCGCACCTGCCGGGTTTGCTGGTCGGCGGCGGTCCGCCCTGCTCAGAAGTTGTACTGCGCGTAGATCTGGTGGAAGTTGATACCCGGATTGGGGTGCTTGATGCCGGCGTTCGAGAGGTGCTGGAAGCGGTAGCCGACCTGATACTGCTGACGCTCACCGAACTTCGCACCGACGCCGACCATGTCGGCAAACTGGAAGCCAGACGACAGCGTGTAGTCGGAGGTGATGCGGGGATGCGAGATGAGCCGGACGCCCACGCCAGCTTCGACATAGGGCCGGATGGCGCCCGAGGATTTTTCGAACCGGAGGACCGGCGTCGCGCCGACTTCGTAAATGTTCTTGTTGACGTTGCCTTCGTCGGTGTGCCAGTAGGCCAGGTGTCCTTCACCGACCAGCGCGAAGTGCCAGCCGCCGATTTCCCACCACGTCAGATTCGGGTCCCAGACGATCCCGAGATCGACCTTGCGGACATGATGGTCGGCCGTACCGGCGGCAACCTGGAAGCCGAAACGGTCGGCGCGGGCCTGACCGGCTGTCAGTGCGAGGCATGCGCCGACGCTTACCGCAGCAAGCGTCCTGACGGACCTGCTCTTGTACATTGATGTTCCCCTCGGATGACCGGCCATGCCTTCGCGCTTTGCGCCCGACCGGTGTCCGTATTGTATTGACTTGCCTAGCTATCTGTCGCGGCAAAGTTCCGCGGAACTTTTTTTGATTTTCGCTATCAAACTTTCATATCGATAGCAAAAAGTGTTGAATCGGGTAGGGTTTCTTAGCAGTCAGGGTTTTCGAGTGCTAAGATGCTTTCTTGAAACTAGATGAGGAAATGCGTGAGCCAAGCCATGTCTTTCTCTTCGTCGGAACTTGCCGACGCCCGTCGTGAAGGTTCGCTGGTCCTGCCGGCGCGTGCCATGTTGCCTGGTCACATCGGCAACATCGACGCGTATATCCAGGCGGTCAACCGGATCCCGATGCTGACGCTGGCGCAGGAACAGACGTATGCGCGCAACCTGCGCGAAGACAACGATTTGGAATCGGCGCGTCACCTGATCCTGTCGCACCTGCGACTGGTGGTCTCGATTGCGCGCCATTATCTGGGCTACGGTCTGCCGCACGCCGACCTGATCCAGGAAGGTAACATTGGCCTGATGAAGGCGGTGCGGCGTTTCGACCCGGCGCAGAACGTTCGCCTGGTCTCGTACGCGATCCATTGGATCAAGGCCGAGATCCACGAGTACATCCTGCGTAACTGGCGCTCGGTAAAGGTCGCGACGACCAAGGCGCAGCGCAAGCTGTTCTTCAACCTGCGCAGCCACAAGCAGGGCCACCAGGCGATGACGCAGTCGGAGATCGAGGGCCTGGCCTCGGAGCTGTCCGTGAAGCGCGAGGAAGTTGCGGAGATGGAGCGGCGCCTGTCCGGCGGCGACATTGCGCTGGAAGGGCAGACCGATGACGGCGAGGAATCGTTTGCGCCGATCGCCTATTTGTCCGATACGCACAACGAGCCGAGTGAAGTGCTTGAAAACCGTCACTTCGACTGGCTGCAGTCGGATGGCCTGAAGGATGCGGTCGAGGAACTCGATCCCCGCAGCCGCCGCATCATCGAGGCGCGCTGGCTGAACGTCGCCGACGACGGATCGGGCGGCGCCACGCTGCACGAACTGGCGGCGGAGTTCGGCGTCTCGGCCGAGCGCATCCGGCAGATCGAGGTTGCCGCGATGAAGAAGATGCGGGCTTCGCTGGCGGAATACGCCTGACCGCATCAGGCCGCATGGTCGGCCGGCATGCCGCCGACGAGACCCGCTCCGAAACTCGCGCCTGAGCTAGCACCTAGCCAGCACCTGGCCAGCACCTGAGCCGGCGCCGAAACGAAAAACGGGCGACAGCCAAGCTGTCGCCCGTTTTTTTGTGCGCCCGCCGCACGCCGGACCTGGATCCGCGCTTGCGGGCCATCAAACCGGGCGCCCTCCTTCCTCTCTTTCGCTACTTCTTTTCGTCGACCAGCAGTTTGAGATCGTGGACCCACGGCCCGGCACCCTGCGCGTCGCGTGCGTATAAACGCAGCTTGCCCTCGGTGTCGAATACCAGGCTCGCGGCGGTATGGTCGACCGTATAGCCTCCCGCCTCGCCCGCGCTGCTGGCGCTAGTGGCGGTTGGCGCGGAGACAACGGTCCCGGGCGCAGCCGTCGCCGATGCGCCGGCTGTCGCTTTGGCAGCCTCGGGCGCGTTCTGCGAATAGTAGATCTTGAACGCCTTGGTGACCGCATCGAGCTGCGCACGGTCGGCGGGACGCAGTGCGACGAACGACGGATCGAAGGCATGGACGTACTGCGCCAGCACTGGCGCGGTGTCCCGCTCCGGATCGACGCTCACGAACACGACCTGAACCTGCTTGGCGTCATTGCCGAGTTGTTGAAGTGCCTGCGCCAGCTCGGCCAGCGTCGCCGGGCAGACGTCCGGGCAGTGGGTATAGCCGAAGACCATCACGACCACGCGCCCGCGATAGTCGGCAAGCGTGCGCGTCTTGCCGTCGGTGTCGGGCAACGCAAAGTCGGTGGCAAAACTCTGGTTGCCGCTGATGTCGAGATTGGTGAAGGCAGGCGGCGACTTCTGGCAAGCGGCGGTCAGCAGCGCCGTCCCGACCATCAGCGACAGCGTCGCGCGTCGCAGCCACGCTCGCGTCGTGCCCGACGCGAGGCGGCGCGATCCGAGCCAGCCCGCCGGCGCCGAGCGTGTAGGTCGGCGTGCGCCTGCGTGCGTCGCGCGGATGTCAGTCAGCCGATCCACGCTATCGCTGGCCACCGCTATGGTCGGCAGCAGTGCGCGCGCAAAGCGCGGCGAGCGCGGGACGGCGGAATCCGGCGCGGACTGGGACGGCATGGCGATCTCCTGGGGCAAATGCCGGTGCGCGCCAGCGGTCGACGCCGCGGCGCTGGCAGAAAGAAGGGATGCGGGAAAGATAACGCGGCAGGAGAACGGCCGCTCGCGACATTTCGCCCGAGGTCCTGTCGAACCCCGGCAACCATGCGGTCAGAACGTGTAGCGCAGGTAGTGATCGACCAACAGCGCGGCGAACAGCAGCGAGAGATAGACGATCGAGTAGCGGAACATCCGCTTGGCCAGATCGTCCGAGTACTCGCGCCACACCTTCCATGCATAGGCCAGGAAGATGGCGCCAAGCACCGTCGCGGACACCAGATAAATCAGCCCGCTCATGCGCGCGACGAACGGCAGCAGCGATACCGCCAGCAGCACGATCGAATAGAGCAGGATGTGCAGCCGGGTCATCTTTTCGCCGTGCGTGATCGGCAGCATCGGCAGGCCGGCGTCCGCGTAGTCCTGGCGCCGATAGAGCGCTAATGCCCAGAAGTGCGGCGGGGTCCAGACGAAGATGATCAGCACCAGCATCCACGCCTCGGCCGGCACGCTCCCCGTCACGGCAGCCCAGCCGAGGGCGGGCGGCATTGCGCCGGACGCGCCGCCGATGACGATGTTCTGCGGCGTCGCGGGCTTCAGCAGAATGGTATAGACCACCGCATAGCCGACGAAGGTGGCGAAGGTCAGCCACATCGTCAGCGCATTCGTGAAGGTGTACAGCGTCCACATGCCCAGGCCGCCGAGAATCGCGGAGAAGAGCAGGATCTGACGTTGGGTGAGTTCGCCACGCGCCGATGGGCGCCAGGCAGTTCGTCGCATCAGCGCATCGATGCGCTGTTCAACCAGGCAGTTGATCGCGAAGGCGGCGCCGGCCAGCAGCCAGATGCCAACAATGCCGCCGATCAGCACCTGCCAGGGCACCATGCCCGGCGTTGCCAGGAACATCCCGATCACCGCGCAAAACACGGCAAGCTGGGTGACGCGGGGCTTGGTCAGCGCGAAGTATTGGGCGAGGCGGTTGCCCGGAGTCTGCTGCAACGTAGTGGAGCTTTCCATGGCGGTCACGCGCCGGTCATGGCCGCAGCCTGCCGCCGGCTCGAAAGAATGCGGTAGTCTAGCATGACTAGGGTCAGCAACATCAGCGCAGCGCCGCCATTGTGCGCAACCGCGTTGAGCAGCGGCCACTGCAGGACGATGTTCGACAGGCCGGTCAGGAACTGCACGATCAGCAGGATCAGCAGCAGCGACGCGGGACGCCGCAGACTATCGAAACGCCTCAGCCGCAGTCCGAGCCAGGCGAGGTAGACGACCGTGACGATCGCGAAGACGCGGTGCGTCCAGTGGATCGCGACCAAGGCATCGGCGGTAATCATCTCGCCTCCGCTGGTCTTGCCCAGCGAGCGCCAGAGATGGAAGCCCTGGTGGAAGTCCATCGGCGGCACCCACTGGCCGTTGCAGAGCGGAAAGTCCGCGCACGCCAGCACCGCATAGTTGGTACTGACCCAGCCGCCGAGGGCAATCTGGACGAACAGCAGCACCAGCCCGAGCGTTGCCGCGGCGAAGTAAGGCCGCGTCTGTGGCTCGGGCCGGCCGGGCAACGGCGTCTGGCTGGCGGCGAACCAGCCGAGCGCGCCAAGCAGGATGACGCCGAGCAGCAGATGGATCGTGACGATCGCCGGCTGCAGCTTGAGCGTGACGGTCCATGCGCCGAACGCGCCCTGCACGCAGATCAACATCAGCAAGCCCAGGGGCCAGACGATCGGAATGCGCAGCGTGCGCCGCCGGAAGATCACCAGCAACAGCTGCGTGATGATCAGCACGCCCAGTGCCATCGCGAAATAGCGATGCAGCATTTCGATCCAGGCCTTCGCCATCGTGACCGGGCCGGTCGGCATTGCGGTTTCCGCCGCCCGGATCTCGGCGTGCGCGATGAATGGCGACGCCGTGCCGTAGCAGCCGGGCCAGTCCGGACAGCCGAGACCGGAATCGGTCAGGCGCGTGAAGCTGCCAAACATGACCAGGTCCAGCGTGAGGAAGGTCGAGACCCAGAGCAGCTTGCGGAATTTGGCCTGATTGCCCCGTACCCAGACCCAGCTGAGCGGCAGCACCGCGACGCAAAGGCCAATCGCGGCGAGTTGCAGGAAGTGTGAGGGAACCATGGCTTTCGGGTGGAGGACTGCGATCTGGCGGGCGGACCGGCGCTCATCGAGGCAGCGCATCGGCCTGGTTTGCCGGGCGCGCCCGGCGCGAGACGGTCGCCGGCGGCTGTGACGAAGCGTCGGCTGACGGCCGGGCGGTCAGCCCAGGCCGGACCACTTCAGCAGCTTGGCCAGGTCGCGTTTGATCTTGCTTGGGTCCGGGTTCTTCGGAAAGCGCATCATCAGATTGCCGTTCGGATCGACCAGGAAGATGTGATCCTCGAGCGTCGTCCCCGTGTCGACCGGCAACCAGTCGGCCAGCGCGCCGCGGTCGGCGACCAGGAACAACATGTCCTGGTGCGCGCCAGCGACGGCGGGCGGCACGGCCTTGTCGTCGGTGCGCAGCCAGACTGTCTGGATACGGTCGCGTTCAGGGCCCTGCGTGACGCGCAACTGGCGCATGAAGTAGAGCTTCGTCGCGCAGGCCTGGTCACACGCGCTGGGCGCGACGGCGAGCATCAGCCACTTGCCCTTGAACGATTGCATCGAGACGATTTCGCCATTCGGGGTGCGCACGGCCAGCGTGGCAGGTATCGGGCGCTGCGGCTCGACGAGCGCGCCGTAATTCGTCGAGCCGCCGCGCGGCTTGACAACGTAGTACGTGAAGTACGACAGCAGGACCGGCGACGCGCAGATCAGGACCAGGAACAGCAGCATCCACCGGCCACGATTCCAACTTGGCTTGCGTACCGCATCCGTCGCTTTCAACTGATTCATCCCTGTCGATCGTTTCGAGCACCGCCGCGCAGCACTCGTTCATTCTTCCGCCGCCATCCGATGGCGGCGCTCGTCGTGGCGGCTGCCGTCAAGCGCGTGTACACCGCCGGCCGGCCCCCAGCCGGCAACCCGGCCCTCCCCCCATCCGAGCGGCGCTGGCACTCGGACGCGCGTCTCTCGGCAGCAGAGCGGCGCGCTTCGGGCAAACGCCGCGTTGCTCGCACGGGCCATGGCGCTCGAAGCGCCTGTCCTGCCTGGCTCAAAGGCCGGTTCGGCGTGACGCCCGTGACCCCGGTCGCTCCGCTGTAGCGACCCGCCCCTGCCAATGCCAATCCCAGTACCACCCGAATGCCAGCCGATGCCAGCCAGCAAAGCTGCCGACAGCCGGCGCGCCCATCGTCACCAACGATCAGGACGGACAACGCCAGCGCTGCGCGCCGTCAAACCATACGGCCAACGCGCGCGCCGGCGGAACCGCGGTCCGATGACAACGTCTTGCAGTACCGCCAGCGGCCGCTCAGTCGGCAAGCTGGCGGGTCGACTTCCTGCCCGTCCGCCGGTCCGCTGGTCCCCTCATCCGCTGCGCCAGCCGGCCGCCGGAACCGGCGCAGGACCTAGCGTGTCTCCGGCGGCGGCGGCGGATCGCCGACGTGGTAGTTCGGGCGCTCGCCGCGTCCGGCACGACGCGCCGCGAACAAGCCAAACAACAACGCTGCCAAGGCCATGCCCCACCACTGCAGCATGTAGCCATAGTTGCGATCCACGTCGGCGGCCGGCCTGGGCCAGTCGCGCACCAGGCCGTCGTCGACCGCATTGGTCTGCATCAGCACATAGGGCAACAGCTTCAATCCCGTTTCACGCGCGTACTCGTCGATCGGCAGGTTCGGCCGGATCGCGCGCGCCTCGCCCGGCGTGCCGGCACGCGGTGCCTCGCCCAGTTCGTATATGCGCGTCGCGTCGGCACGTGCCACGCCTTCCAGACGCAGCGTGCCGGTCGGTGTCTGGTACGGCGCAATCGCCGAGCGCTGGGCGAGATTGCGCGGCAACCAGCCGCGATTGACCAGCAGCACGCGACCGTCGTCCAGTTGGAACGGCATCACGACATAGAAGCCGGGCTGGTCACGGTACGGCCGGTTGTCCAGATAGACGACGCGATCGGCAAGGAAACGCCCCTGCGCCAGCACGCGATGATACTCGACGTCGGCCAGGCGGGGCGACGGGACGGCTTGCGTCAGATCGATCGGCGGGGCCTGCTCGTACATCACGAGCTGGTGTTGGCGCGCTTCCTTCTGATGTGCGCGATCGCGTTGCCAGAAGCCCAGCGCGGTCGTCACCGCGATCACCACGGCGATCAGGAGAACGGGAACGAGGCGGAATTTCAAGACAGTCACCGCGGCAATACGCCGCCCGGAAGTGAGATAATGCCGGCTTACCTGCCGAGAGCCGAGTCGATGAGGATTGTCGTCGCCATTGCCTTCCTACTCATCATCGCCAGTCTTGGGTCGGCGCTGGTCTTCATGATGCGCGACCGGGGCAACAGCAAGCGAATGGTGTATTCGTTGACGGTCCGTATCGGACTGTCGGTGGCGCTGTTCCTTTTCATCCTGTTCGCGAACTGGATGGGCTGGATTCACAGCACCGGCCGACTGTATTGAGCGGCCTGGCGCCCGCCTCGCGGCGCCGGCGCATCGCCGGGCGGCTGCCGGGCGGCTGCCGGGCTAAGGCGAAGCGGATGAAAAAACGGGGCGCCTGGCGCCCCGTTCTGCTTTCGCCTTACAGCCAATACACGACGACGTACAGGCCCAGCCAGACGACGTCGACAAAGTGCCAATACCAGGCGGCACCCTCGAAAGCGAAGTGGTGGTCTGCCGTGAAATGGCCGCGGATCAGGCGGATCATCACGACGAACAGCATCAGCGCGCCGAGCGTCACGTGGAAACCGTGGAAACCGGTCAGCAGGAAGAACGTCGAGCCGTAGGCGCCCGAAGTCAGCCGCAGGTTCAGTTCATGGTACGCGTGGAAATACTCGTAGCCCTGGCAGAACAGGAAGATCAGGCCCAGCAGCACCGTCGCGGCCAACCAGATGATCGCCTTGCGACGATGATTGTCGCGCAGCGCATGGTGCGAGACCGTGAGCGTCACGCCCGAGGTCAGCAGCAGCGCCGTGTTGATCGTCGGCAGCGGCCACGGCGTCATCGAGCGGAACTGGGCAACCAGGTCGGCGGGACCGTTGTTCGGCCAGACCGCCGCGAAATCCGGCCAGAGCAGCTTGTTCTCGAGGTTGGCGAACGTGTCGGTCGCGAAGTGGCGGGCGTAGAACAGCGCGCCGAAGAACGCGAGGAAGAACATCACCTCGGAGAAGATGAACCAGCTCATGCTCCAGCGGTACGACTTGTCGACCCGCTTGCCATACTGACCGACCTCGGATTCGAAGATCGCGTCGCCGAACCAGTGGTAGAGCACCCAGAACAGGAACAGCAGGCCTGCCGCAAAAGTCAGCGGTGCCCAGCTGGCGCCGTTCAGCCAGGCAGCCAGCGAACCCATCATGACCAGCAGGCCGAGCGACGCGGTCAGCGGATGCCGGGACGGATTGGGTACGAAGTAATACGGCACTTGTTGATTCTGACCGCTCATCGTCGATTCTCCACTTCCTTCATTTCTGTTACTTCCGTTCTGTTCAGCTGCGCGCTCAGCGCGTCACCACCGACACGATCGCCACCAGCACGCCGACGAAGATCACCGCGCACAGCACGGCGGCAATGATCACGTGCAACGGCCGCAACTGCGCAAAGTCCTTCTCTCGATCCCGCCCTTTCCGTACCCCGAGAAAGGACCACAACACTGCGCGGAACGAATTGATGAAACTCGACATCGTCTTTCCCTGCTCCGTGACGCGCCGCAACGCGGTCTGTTCGCCGCCCTGCGATCCCGCCGCTGCACCGCCCACACCGGCACTGTGCCAGCACGGGCCGATCCGGGCCAGTCAGCCGAACAGCGTGTGCTGGACGATGACCCCGACGAAGAACACGGCGGCGATCGAGAGAAGGATCAGGCCCATCCTCAAGTTCTGTCCGCGCTTGCCGGCGGTCCGGCGATCATCCTGTGTCATGCGCCTATTCAAATAACGGCCCCGGCCTGAGCCGGGGCAAAGCCATGTTTGGCAACCCGACGCCGCGTCTTACTCGACCTTCGGCGGCGTTTCGAAGGTGTGGAACGGCGCCGGGCTCGGCAGCGTCCACTCCAACCCCTGCGCGCCTTCCCACGGCTTGTCGGCCGCTTCGACCAGGCCGGCTTCCTTGCTGCCGCGATACGTCGGCAACGCGATCAGGAACAGGAAGTACACCTGCGCCAGACCAAACGCAAAGGCGCCGTAGGTTGCCAACTGGTTGAAATCGGTGAACTGCGCCGGGTAGTCGGCATAGCGCCGCGGCATGCCCGCCAGCCCGAGGAAGTGCATCGGGAAGAAGGTCACGTTGAAGCTGATCAGCGAGACCCAGAAGTGGATCTTGCCACGCGTCTCGTTGTACATGCGCCCGGTCCACTTCGGCGCCCAGTAGTACCAGCCCGCGAACAGCGCGAACAGCGAGCCGGCCACCAGCACGTAATGGAAGTGCGCCACCACGTAGTAAGTCCCGTGCATCGGGATGTCGAGCGGCGCCATCGACAGGATCAGGCCGGTGAAGCCGCCGATCGTAAACACGAACAGGAAGCCGATCGCGAACAGCATCGGCGTTTCGAAGGTCAACGCGCCGCGCCACATGGTGGCCGTCCAGTTGAAGACCTTCACGCCGGTCGGCACCGCGATCAGCATCGTCGCGTACATGAAGAACAGCTGGCCCGTCACCGGCATGCCGGTCGCGAACATGTGGTGCGCCCAGACGATGAACGACAGGATGGCGATCGAGCCGGTCGCGTACACCATCGAGCTATAGCCGAACAGGGGCTTGCGCGAGAACGCCGGAATCACTTCCGAAATGATCCCGAACGCGGGCAGGATCATGATGTACACCTCGGGGTGCCCGAAGAACCAGAAGATGTGCTGGTACATGATCGGGTCGCCGCCGCCGGCCGCGTTGAAGAACGACGTACCGAAGTGGCGATCGAACAGCAGCATCGTGATCGCGCCCGCCAGCACCGGCATCACGGCGATCAGCAGGTAGGCGGTGATCAGCCACGTCCACACGAACATCGGCATCTTCATCAGCGTCATGCCGGGCGCGCGCAGATTCAGGATCGTCACGACGATGTTGATCGCGCCCATGATCGACGAAGCGCCCATCAAGTGGATCGCGAAGATGCCTAGATCCATGCCCGGGCCCATCTGCGTCGACAGCGGCGCATACAGGGTCCAGCCGGCGGCCGTCGAGCCGCCCGGCACGAAGTAGGCAAGCACCAGCAGCGCCGAGGCGATCGGCAGCAGCCAGAAGCTGAAGTTGTTCATCCGCGCGAAGGCCATGTCCGACGCGCCGATCTGCAGCGGAATCATCCAGTTCGCGAAGCCGACGAAGGCCGGCATGATCGCACCGAAGATCATGAACAGGCCGTGGCTGGTCACCAACTGGTTGAAGAACTCGGGGCGCATGATCTGCAGGCCCGGCTCGAACAGCTCGACGCGGATCAGCAGCGCCATGATGCCGCCGATCAGGAACATCGTGAACGAGAACGTCAGGTACAGCGTACCGATGTCCTTGTGATTGGTTGCCCACAACCAGCGACGCCATCCGGTCGGATGGTCATGTGCGTGATCGTGATCGTGTTCAGCGTCGTGCGCGACCGATGACATAACAATCTCCCTCTTCCTTTACGCGGCGGCGTCGCGAGCTGCTCGCGGGATGCCGCCTCGATCAATACGGCCTAGGCCGCCGTCTTGGTACGCGCCGCCAGCGGCGTCGCATTCGTCTGTTGCTGCGCCGGCCGGGCCGGCGCTGCCGCTTGCAGCGGCTGGCCCGCGCGCACCGCCGTCACGTCACGCGGCTGCACGGTTTCGCCCGTATGGTTGCCCCAGGCGTTGCGCTGATAGGTGATGACGGCAGCGATGTCGATGTCGTTCAACGCACGTTGCCACGATGGCATCTGTCCCTTGCCATGCAGCACCAGCTTGATCTGGTCGACAGCCGGACCGTTCACGACCTTCGAACCGTCGAGCGCCGGGAATGGCCCGACACCCTTGCCGTTCGCCTGATGGCAGACCGCGCAATTCGCAATATAGACCTTCTCGCCGCGCGCCTGCAGTTCCGCGGCGCTGAAATCGCGCTTCGGATCCTCGACGACCGCCACATTGGTCTTCATCGTCGCATCGACCCACTTGGCATAGTCCGCGTCAGATACGACGTTGACCACCACCGGCATGAAAGCATGTTCCTTGCCGCACAGCTCGGTGCAAAAGCCGCGGTAGACGCCGATCTTCTCGGCCTTGAACCAGGTGTCGCGCACCACGCCCGGGAAAGCGTCCTGCTTGACGCCGAAGGCCGGCACGTACCAGGAGTGGATCACGTCGGCGGCGGTGGTCAGGATGCGGATCTTGCGGTTGACCGGCACGACCAGCGGATGATCGACTTCCTGCAGATAGGTATCGGTCTTCGGCTCGCGGCCGTCGACCTGGGCTCGCGGGGTCGACAGCGTCGAGATCAGGCGGATGCCCTCGCCCGGCCCCTTCACGTAGTCATAGCCCCACTTCCACTGATAGCCGGTGACCTTGATCGTCAGGTCGGCGTTGGTCGTGTCCTTCATCGCGATGACCGCCTTGGTAGCAGGCAGCGCCATCATCACGACGATCAGGAACGGCACGACGGTCCAGACGATTTCGACGGTGGTGCTTTCGTGGAAGTTGGCCGGCTTGTAGCCCTTCGACTTGCGGTGGGCGATGATCGAATACAGCATCACCCCGAACACGCCGATGAAGATCAGCGTGCAGATGATCAGCATCAGGTTGTGCAGGCCCCACAGGTCGCGCGCCACCGCGGTGACCGGGTCCTGGAAATTGAGCTGGTTGACGCGGGGGCCGCCCGGCGCATCGCCGACCGCGTGGGCCGAGCCTGCCGCCAGCGTGGCGCCGATCGACAACGCAACGCAGGAGGCTCGTTTGATTGCTTTCATAAATTCTTTACCCAAAATTGCCATCCCAATGCCGTCCGCCAGGCGACGCGCGATCAGCCGCATCGCCCCAACCATTCCCGCAACTCACCCGCGAAGCAAGCCCGCGTCTCCAGCGGCAGGTGCAGCCCAACTTCGAACGTACGACCGGCGTACGACAAAGCGGCGCCTGCGCCCGGCGATGACTCCGGTTCGATCCTTACCCAACGCGGATTGAATTCAAAGTGACTCAGACGATCGGCTGACATCCGCTCGACGACGAGACGATTCGGACTGAGGCGGATGTATTCGTAGTCCACCGCATGGCGAGCGTAGATCAACAACGCCACGCCCAGGCCGAGCAGTTCCAGACCAGCGAATGGCAAGACGAGCCAGGCACCCCGGACTGCGAAAAACGCCGCTATCGTCAACGAAACAAGGACCAGCGACAGATAAAATCGCAGCAACTGACTCGGCGAGACGGAACAGTTGCGTTTGTGCAGCCATTCCTTGAGCGCCACCTCGGCCGGCTCGTGTCGTTCGACCCCTTCCATCGCGTTCCTCCCGCGCGCCACCCGCACATTGCTGTGTGGGCAAACACCAGGCTCCCGCCGATAAACTGCGGCATTATAGGCTCCCAGCCATCGCCCGACAAGCGAACCGCCGTCGAGTTCCCGGCGCCGCCACGGCATGGCGGCGTGGCGCGCGCGTCAATCCGCCGCGCGTCGACGCCGGCCAATTTGGTCCAGCCGGATCACCGCGTTGCCCTGCGCGTCGCGCGACGTATCGTCCGGGCGGCGCCAGGCATGGCCATAGGCGATCTCGAAGGTCAACGGCAGCGTGCCGCTCTGGAACCGCTCGTCGAGCGCTTCGCTGAGCGCGTCGCGCAGGCGTCGCGAGCCCAGCCCGCCGGACGGCGCATCGGCCTCGGCGTCCGAGCGGTGCATCGGCACATACGCGCCGAGGCGCCGCACGTCCGCGAGCAATGCCTCCGGACTGCGATAGGTAATGGTCAGCGTCTCCATGTCCATCACCGGCGTCTCGAAGCCGTTGGCCACCAGCATGTCGCCAAAGTCGTGCATGTCCACGAACGGCAGCACATGCTCCCGAGGCGGCAGGCCCAGCCGATCTTCGGCGACGCGCCACGCGGCGCGCACTTCCTTGAGGGTGTCCGGCCCGAACACGCTGAACATCAGCAGACCGCCCGCGCCGAGCACCCGACGCCATTCGGGAAACACGCGGTCCGGGCGCGGATGCCAATGCAGCGCGAGATTCGACCAGAGCAGGTCGAACGTGGCGTCGGCAAACGGTAGGCGGGCAAAGTCGGCCTGCACTACCTGGCGCGACGACGGTATGAAACGCTTGAGCCAGCCGGGCATGCGCGACAGGCCACGTTCGGCGGCGGCGCGCGATAGCATGCGCCGCGACAGATCAACGCCAATCACGCCGGCGTCGGCATAGCGCAGCTGCAGCGCGCTCAGGTCGGAGCCCGGCCCACAGCCCGCGTCGAGCACGCGCTGCGGCTCGACCTTGATGTAGTCGAGCCGGGACGCCATGCGCGTCGCGATCTCGCGCGGCAGGAAACTGACGTCGTCGAAGGTGGCGGCACGGCGTTCGAACACGCGCCGCACCTGCGCAATCGTCCGGTCCGCGCCAGCTTGCTGATGGCTATCGGTCATGGGAGATATCCTTCGCGGCGCTGTATGGGGCGGGTGCGGCAGTATACTCGGCGGGTCGGCCGTCCGGCGATCATCGTCGCCAGCCGGCGGCGCGTGTTCAGTCAGCCTGGCCGATGCAATGTGCGATTCCTCCAGCCGTTCGACGCAACTGGACAAGGGCGAACGGACGCGCGTCGCGGACCGGTCTGAAATGGGGGCGACAGCTTCCGGTCGCGCAGTGAGAGCAAGCCCGCCTCAGACGGATGGCGGGCCGTGCACGACCTGGCGCCGGGCGCTAAGCATCGTGCTCGACACAGCGCTGCCATCCGATTGCCTGCTATGCGGCCGTATGTCACATGGCGGCGCGGCGCTGTGCGTTCGCTGCCATGCCGGCATGATTGAGCCGGCGCCACGCCGGTGTCCACGCTGCGCGGCGTTCGTTGCATCATCGTCTTCGGCGGACGCGCGGCGCGTCCCGCTCTGTGGACGCTGCCAGACCGCGCCGCCCTCCTATGACGCGGCGGTCACGCTCGCCGACTATGCGTCGCCCTACGACGCGCTGATCCTTGCACTGAAGTTTGGCCGCCAGCTTGCCGTTGCAAACACACTGGGTGCGGCGCTGGCCGAACGCGTTGCCGAGGCGCGCGACGCCGCTCGGCTGCCCCCGGTCGACTGCGTGGCTGCCGTGCCGCTAGGCCCGCGGCGCCTGTTCGCGCGCGGCTTCAACCAGTCCGAGGAACTCGCGCGTGCGCTGGCGCGCGCGCTGAGCCTGCCGCGCCGGCGCGGCCTGCTCGCGCGTCAGCGCGAGACGCCGCCACAGGCCCGGCTCACGCTGGCGGAACGGCAGCGCAACGTGCAAGGCGTGTTCACCCTGTCCCGGCACGCACGGGCGCACGATCGGCCCGCGGGCCTGCATGTCATGCTGGTGGACGATGTGATGACCTCCGGCGCCACGCTCGAGGCTGCCGCACGGACGCTGAAGCGGGCCGGTGCGAGGGCCGTGACGCTGGCGGTCGCGTTCCGCACCCGACAGTAAAGCGCTTTACGCTCCGTGGACAGGGCCGGCCACCATGCCGAGCCGACGCCGAGCCGCTGCGGCGCTGGCGTGGCGCTGGCGTGGTGCTGGCGTGGTGACGGTACGGAGGGCGCGCAGCTCTTGTCATCGGGCCCGCAACGGTTCAATCTTGGCGCCCCGCCATGCGAACCCCGCCATGTTCAACGTCGTCCTGGTCCATCCTGAAATCCCGCCGAATACCGGCAACGTGATTCGGCTGTGCGCCAACACCGGCTGCACGCTGCACCTGATCGAACCGCTCGGTTTCCCGCTGGACGACGCGCGCATGCGGCGCGCCGGTCTCGACTACCACGAGTATGCGCAGATGCGCGTCCATGCCGACTGGCAGAGCTTCCTGGCCAGCGAAAATCCCGACCCGGCGCGCATGGTTGCGCTGAGCACCAAGGGCACGACGCCGTTTTCCGCGCTGCGTTTCGAGGCGGGCGACTGGCTGGTGTTCGGCTCGGAGACCAGCGGCCTGCCGGCGGCCATCGTCGATGCGCTACCCGACACATCGTTGACCCGACTGCCAATGCGGCCGGACAACCGTAGCCTCAACCTGTCGAACGCGGTCGCGGTCACGGTTTTCGAGGCATGGCGCCAGCACGGCTACGCCGGTGGCGCCTGAGCATGCAAGCGCGGGCCGTTCTCAGCCGACACGCGCCAGCTCGCGGCGGTAAAGCGCCAGCGCTTCCTCGGAAAAGCACGCGAAGATGACTTCTTCAACGACCGGAAACCGTGGCAGCGTGGCGGCGACCGTCGCCACCGCAACTTGCACGGCCTGCACGAGCGGGTAACCGTAGACGCCGCAGCTGATGCACGGAAACGCCAGCGTGCGGCAGCCAGCGCCGGCGGCCAACTCGATCGAGCGTCGATAGCAGGAGGCCAGCAACGCGGCTTCATTGTGCGTGCCGCCTTGCCAGACCGGTCCGACCGCATGAATCACGTGACGCGCGGGTAACGCGAAACCCGGCGTCAGCTTGGCGTCGCCTGTCCGGCAGCCGCCCAGCGGCCGGCACGCGGCGAGCAATGCCGGCCCCGCCGCGCGGTGGATCGCGCCATCGACGCCGCCGCCGCCAAGCAGCGAGGTGTTGGCCGCATTGACGATTGCATCGACATCGAGGGTCGTGATGTCGACCAGACGGGCAGAGAGCATGGCATCCTCCGGGTGAATGCGGCGCGCGTCACCGCATCATGCAAGCGCCGGACCCGGCGCGGCGCGTCAAGCGGTCAGCGCTCGGGCTTCGCGTCGCGCCCGAGCAGGGTCGCGACGGCGCCGCGCGCATCGGCCCCATCGAACAGCACCCGGCACACCGCCGCGGTGATCGGCATGTCCACGCCATGTTCCCGTGCGAGCGCATGCACCGCACGCGCGCACAGCACGCCTTCGGCAACATGACCGAGGCGCGCCAGGATCGTGTCGAGCGGCGCGCCCTCGGCCAGTTGCAGACCGACCCGGCGATTGCGCGACAGGTCGCCGGTCGCGGTAAGAATCAGGTCGCCGACGCCGGTCAGGCCGATGAACGTGTCGGCACGCGCGCCGAGCGCCACGCCGAGACGGCTCATCTCCGCCAGCCCCCGCGTCAGCAGCGCGGCGCGCGCGTTCAGGCCGAGACCGAGACCGTCGGCAATGCCCGCCGCGATCGCGAGCACGTTTTTCACGGCACCGCCGACTTCGACGCCGGTAATGTCGTCGCTGGTATAGATGCGGATCGACTCGTGATGGAAGGCCCGCACCGTGACCGCACGACAATCGGCGTCACGGCTCGCCGCGGTCAGCGCGGCGGGCAGATGCTGCGCGACCTCGCGTGCAAAGCTCGGTCCGGACAACGCCCCGTTGCCGCGATGGCCGGGCAGCACCTGTGCGACGACCTGATGGGGCAGCAGCATCGTGTCCGCTTCGAAGCCCTTGCAGAGCCAGACAAAACGTTCCGGGCACAGACTTTGTGCCGACAGCGTGCCGAGCAGGCCACGCAGTCCCGCCACCGGCGTCGCGACGACGGCAAGATCGGCCGCGGCGCCATCGCGCAGCGCGCGCGCCAAGTCCGCTTCGACGCGTAGCCCGGCGGGCAGCGCGCAGCCCGGCAGATAGCTGCGGTTCTCGCGATCGGCGCGCATGGCCGACACCAGGCCCGCGTCCCGAGCCCAGAGCACCACGTCATGCCGGCGTGCGAGATGCGCCGCGAGCGCCGTGCCCCAAGCGCCGGCGCCGAGCACGGTGACCTTCATCGGCGGCTCAGTGCGGCTTGATCGATGCGCTGTCGGCGACCAGGATGTCGGAATCGCCGCCCTGTTGCGCCTGTTGTGCGGCGTGCATCGCAAGCTGCTGCTCGTAGATCGCCTGGAAATTCATCTCGGCCAGATGGATCGGCGGGAAGCCCGAACGCGTGATCAGGTCGGCGACGTTGGCGCGCAGATACGGGAAGATGATCGACGGGCAGGCGATGCCGATCAGCGGCTCGAACTGCTCGACCGGAATATGCTGGATATCGAAGATGCCGGCCTGGCTGACTTCCACCAGGAAAGCGACCTTGTCCTTGATCTTCGCGGTGACCGTGGCCGTCACGACCGACTCATAGATCGTGTCGTTCAGCCGCTCGGCCTGCACCTTCACTTCGACTTCCACCGACGGCATCTCCTGCTCGAGGAAGATCGCCGGCGAGTTCGGCTGCTCGAACGACGCGTCCTTCAGGTACACGCGCTGGATGTTGAAGACGGGTTGTTGTTCACCCGCTGCGTTCGCGGAAGCGTCACTCATTTCAGGTCTCTGACTTTTGGAATGTAATGGAGGAAACGCGCCGGACGGGCCGGCGCGAGGAAAATCATTCGATGCCGAGCAACGGCTTCAGGCCGCCAGCACGATCGAGCGCGGCCAGGTCATCGTACCCGCCGACATGGGTCTCGCCGATATAGATCTGCGGGACCGTGCGACGGCCGGTGCGCGTCATCATTTCTTCGCGACGGCCCGGTTCCTTGTCGATCAGAACCTTTTCCAGCGTGTCGACGCCGCGCTGCTTGAGCAGACGCTCGGCCATCTGGCAGTACGGACAGACCTGCGTGCTGTACATCACGACCTTGTTCATTTGGCTACTCCTGACTTGACGATAGGCATGCCCGCCTGTCTCCAGCCGACCAGTCCGCCCTGCAGAACGAAGACCTCGGCGTAGCCGGCGTTCTTGAACAGCGCCTCGGCCTGGGCCGCGCGCCGGCCATTCTCGTCGACCAGCAAGACCGGATGATTCTTGTTCTTCGCGAACTGCGGCGCCTTGGCCGACACCTCCTCGAACGGCAGGTGCCGCGCCTGCGGCAGATGCCCGCTCTGGTAGGCGGCGGCGTCGCGCACGTCGACGATGAGGGCATTGCGCCGGTTGATCAGCTGGGTGGCTTCGGTAACCGCGATACCTCGCCCCCGGCGGCTCAACTTTGGCCACGCAAGGAGCAGGCCCGACACGATGGCGACGGCGAGCAGCAGCAGGTTGGTGTAATCGGTAAAAAACTTCACGTGGAGGCCGTCGGAAAAGAGAATCCGCGCATTATAGAATAAGCCTCAATGCGCACGGGCCATTGCCGGTGCCGCGGTGCCTGCCGACGCCGATCGCGCGGCGCGGGACCGCCGACGTTTTCCAACCATCGCAATCGACACAATGCATAAGCTCGTTCTCATTCGCCATGGCGAATCGACCTGGAACCAGGAAAACCGCTTCACCGGCTGGGTCGACGTCGACCTGACGGAGAAAGGCGCCGCCGAAGCCCGCCAGGCCGGCCAGCTGTTGAAGCAGGAAGGCTATGCCTTCGACATCGCCTACACGTCGGTGCTGCGCCGCGCGATCCGCACGCTGTGGCACGTTCAGGACGAAATGGACCTGATGTGGATTCCGACGGTCCATTCGTGGCGCTTGAACGAGCGGCACTATGGCGGCCTGGCCGGCCTGAACAAGGCGGAAACGGCCGCCAAGTACGGTGACGAACAGGTTCTCGTCTGGCGCCGCAGCTACGACACGCCGCCGCCGCCGCTGACCGGCGACGCACTCGACGCGTTCCGGCGCGATCCGCGCTACGCCAAGGTCGGTGCCGACGAACTGCCGGCCACCGAGTGCCTGAAGGACACGGTGGCGCGCGTACTGCCGCTCTGGAACGAATCGATCGCGCCGGCGCTCAAGTCCGGCAAGCGCATCGTGATCGCCGCGCACGGCAACTCGCTGCGCGCCCTGGTCAAGTACCTGGACGACATCGCCGACGACCAGATCGTCGGCCTGAACATTCCGAACGGCATCCCGCTGGTCTACGAGCTGGACGAATCGTTGAAGCCGATCCGTCACTATTATCTCGGCGACCAGCAGGCGATTGCCGCCGCCCAGGCCGCCGTGGCCAACCAAGGCAAACGCGCCTGACCCGGGGCGGCCGACGACGGCCGCCGTTATACTCGAAACTTTGTAGCGGGCGCCGCCGGCGCCGCCTCCTCTGCCCTTTATGCGCAAACAATTGAAATATACGGCCCTGGTCGTGGGCGGCGTCCTGACGGGCGCCTTCGCGACGCTGCAGTTCTCGTCTGCGGCGGCGCAGGGCACGGCGGCCGCGCCGTTGCCGCTCGAAGAACTCCGCACCCTGGCCGAGGTGTTCGGCCAGATCAAGCAGGAGTACGTCGAGCCGGTCGACGACAAGAAGCTGCTCACCGCCGCGATCAAGGGCATGGTGTCGAGCCTCGACCCGCATTCGTCGTATCTCGACAAGAAGGACTATCAGGAACTGCAGGAGATGACCGAGGGCCGCTTCGCCGGCCTTGGCATCGAGATCTCGCAGGAAGACGGGCTGATCAAGGTGATCAACCCGATCGAGGACACGCCTGCGTTCCGGGCCGGCATCCGTCCGGGCGACCTGATCACCCGCATCGACGACAAGCCGGTGCGCGGCATGAATCTCGACGCGGCCGTCAAACGCATGCGCGGCAAGCCGGGCACGAAGGTCACGCTGACCATCTTCCGCAAGTCCGAGGAGCGCACGTTCCCGATCACGGTGACGCGTGCCGAGATCCGCGTGCAGAGCGTGAAGACGAAAATCGTAGCGCCGGGTTACGCGTGGGTGCGGATCACGAGCTTCCAGCAGCAGACGGTGCCGGATCTCGCCACCAAGCTGCGCGACATCGTGCGCCAGGAGCCGAACCTGAAGGGCGTGGTGCTCGACCTCCGCAACAACGGCGGCGGCCTGCTGCAGAGCGCGGTCGGCGTTTCGGGCGCCTTCCTGCCGCCGGACGCGCTGGTGGTCTCGACCAACGGCCAGGTTGCCGAGGCCCATCAGGAATACAAGGACCGCTTCAGCGACTATCGTCTGCCGACGATGAGCAACGATCCGCTGCAGGGCCTGCCGCCGGTGCTGAAGACCGTGCCGATGATCGTGCTGGTCAACGCCTACTCGGCGTCGGCGTCGGAAATCGTCGCGGGCGCGCTGCAGGATCATCATCGCGCGATCGTGATGGGCAAGGCGACGTTCGGCAAGGGTTCGGTGCAGACGGTTCGTCCGCTCGGCCCGGATACCGCGCTGCGCCTGACGACTGCCTACTATTACACGCCGAGCGGCCGGTCGATCCAGAACAAGGGAATCCGACCGGATCTCGCAGTCGATCAGTACGCGGACGGCGATCCGGACGACGCACTCGTGACGCGCGAAGTCGATTATCAGAATCACCTGGCCAACACGCAGGATCCGAACGAGAAGGCCGAGGACCGCGACCGCGAGCAGCAGCGCATGGATCAGCTGCGCAAGCTCGAGGAGCGCACCGACAAGATGACGCCGGAGCAGCGCGCGAAGGAACGCAACCGGCCGATTCCGGAGTTCGGCAGCGACAGCGATTTCATGCTGAAGCAGGCCCTCAACAAGTTCGAGGGACAGCAGGTGCAGCTGACGAAGTCGGAAAGCGAACGCAAGCTCTCGGCCGCCAAGCCGCCGCGCGACGCGTCCGCCCCGACCGTCTCCAAGCCGGCACTGCCGGCGGTGCCGGGCGCCTCCAGTCCGAAGGGTGCCTCGGCGCCGGCCGCGCGCTGATCGGCTGGCAGTCGGCGGCCCGATGCGCTGCATCGGGCCGTTTTCATTTCCGGCGGCTGGTCGGGCCATCCGCGGCGCTCCGGCAAGGCGGACTGCTTTGCGACGAAAGTCATGAACGACGAGCAACTACTGCGCTATTCGCGCCACATCCTGCTGGATGAGTGGGGCATCGAGGCCCAGGAGAAGGTGTCGGCAGCGCACGCGCTGATCATCGGCGTCGGCGGCCTGGGCACGCCCGCGGCGATGTATCTGGCGGCGGCCGGCGTGGGACGCCTGACCCTGGTCGACGGCGACACGGTCGACCTGACCAATCTGCAGCGTCAGATCGCACACACCACCGAAACGGTCGGCATGCCGAAGACGGCATCGGCCCGCCTGACGCTCGCGCGTCTGAACCCGACCATCGTTGTCGAGACGGTCGCGCAGCGCGCCGACGATGCGCTGCTCGACCGTCTCGTGCCGACCGCCGACGTGGTGCTCGATTGTTGCGACAACTTTGACACGCGCCACGCGGTGAATCGCGCGTGCGTGCGTGCTGCCGTCCCGCTGGTCTCCGGCGCGGCGCTGCGCTTCGATGGGCAGTTGAGCGCGTTCGATACGCGCAATCCTGCGTCGCCGTGCTACGCCTGCCTGTTTCCGCCGGATCACGCGCCCGCCGAGACGGCCTGCGCCACGATGGGGGTGTTCGCGCCCGCGGTAGGCGTGATTGGCACGATGCAGGCCGCCGATGCGCTGCGCATCATCAGCGGCATCGGCCGCACGATGGTCGGCCGTTTGCTGATGCACGACGCGCTCGAAACACGCTGGAACGAACTGGCGATCGACCGCGATCCGGCCTGTCCCGTGTGCGCGACGCGCGGCAGCGGACAACGCGGCTGAAGAAGTCGACCACGCCAGTGCGCTCCGCCGGGCCGCAGCGCCCGTGGCAGGTGCGGCTGGCGAGGTCGGACGCCAGGCACTCGGCATCGCCTGACGGCGGCGCCGGATAACGACCGACCGGAGCGGCGTGCGGCCCGATCCACCCTCAGCGATTACCTCACCTCACCCTGCTCCGACCTGCCCCACCTGCCCGCCTCAGGCGGATTGCAGCTCGGCCAGTGCGGCCTGGATCGCGGCAGGCTCGTACAGCGAGCGCAGGCGGCGCACGATCGGCACCAGCCGACGGCAGTCGGCGCGCAGCACCTCCTGCTTGACGTGCAGCAGCTGGCTCGGATGCATCGAGAATTCGGTCAGTCCCATGCCCAGCAGCAGCCGGGTCAGCGAAGCATCGCCAGCCATTTCACCGCATACCGCGACCGGCACGCCCGCCGCCTTGGCCTGATCGATCACCGACGCGATCAGATGCAGCACGGCCGGATGCATCGGATCGTACAGATGCGCGACCGCGTTGTCGGCGCGGTCGATCGCCAGCGTGTACTGGATCAGGTCGTTGGTGCCGATCGACAGGAAGTCGACACGGTTCAGGAACAGCGGCAAGGCCAGCGCGGCGGCCGGAATCTCGATCATCGCGCCGACCTGCAGATGCCGGTCATAGGCGATGCCGGCGGCATCGCACTGGCTCTTCGCCTCGGCGATCAGCGCCAGCGTCTGGTCGATTTCGCTCGCATGCGCGAGCATCGGCACCAGGATCCGAACCGGCCCGTGCACCGACGCGCGCAGGATGGCGCGGAGTTGCGTCAGAAACATTTCGGGCTGGGACAGGCACCAGCGGATCGCGCGCAGGCCAAGCGCCGGATTGCCGTCCGCCTCGAGCAGGTTGTCGCCGCCCAGCCGGCCGTCGAGCGGCTTGTCGGCACCGACATCGATCGTGCGAATGGTGACCGGCAAGCCCTGCATCGCCTCCAGCGCGCGGCGATAGGCTTGCACCTGCTCTTCCTCGCCCGGCAGTTCCTGTCGATTCATGAACAGGAACTCGGTGCGAAACAGGCCGACGCCCGCCGCACCCGCGCGCGTCGCGGCGACCGCATCCTGCGGCAACTCGATGTTCGCCAGCAGCGCGACCGAATGACCGTCCTGCGTGGTCGCCGGCATCGTGCGCAGGCGCTGCAAACGGTTCTGTTCGAGGGCGCGCTCGCTGCGGCGGCACTCGTACTCCTTCAACACGCTGGGCGCGGGATCGACGATCACCACGCCCTGGTCGCCGTCGATGATCACGATGTCGTCGTGGCGGATCAGCGCGCAACCGCGCTTGACGCCCACCGCCGCGGGAATCCCGAAGCTGCGCGCGACGATCGCGGTGTGGGAGGTGCGCCCGCCAAGATCGGTGACGAAGCCGCTGAAGGCCTGTGTGCGGAATTGCAGCATGTCCGCCGGCGCAATGTCGTGCGCAACGACGATCATTTCGTGCTCGGAACTGCGGTTCGCCATCAGGCTCGCCGCGGTCGGCAGGCCGGCCAGCACCTTCAACACACGTTGCCCGACCTGCTCGATATCGGCGCGCCGTTCGCGCAGATACTCGTCCTCGATGTCGTTGAAATGCTTGAGCAGCGTCGTGACGTGCTGCGTCAGCGCCCACTCGGCGTTGTAGCGGCGCTCCCGGATCAATGCCGTGACGCCGTCGACCAGCATCGGATCGCGCAGCAGCAGTGCATGCAGGCTGAGGAAGGCGCTCATCTCGCCGGGTGCGTCGTCCGGCAGATCGGCGCGCAGCGTGTCCAGTTCCTCGATGACCGCGGCCTGTGCCGCGAAGAAACGCCCTATCTCCCGATCGATGTCGTCGGCCGACACCAGATAGTGGTCGACCTCGACGGCGGCGCTGCCGATCAGGTAGGCGCGCCCGATCGCCACGCCGCGCGATACCGAGATGCCGTGCAGAGTAAAAGACACGCACGCCTCCGAGAGCTTTATTGTTAGTAGAGTCGGCGTCGAGCGCCGGAACCGCAGGTCAGACCCTGCCGGCTCCGTTTGGTTCGGCCCATTTTCCGGATAGCTTGCGCCTTGGCGACATCGTTGGCAATGCGTCAAAGCCCCGCCCATCGCGCGGCGTCCGCACCAGGCGCCCTCATCCGGCGGACCGCGCCGGAGGCGCGCGTCGCTCTCTGTCTTATTGTCCCTCGCCGAATTTATCCGCGATCAATGCGAGCAAGGCATCCATCGCCTCCTGCTCGTCTTCCCCCTCGGCTTCGATGTCGACCGTGCTGCCGATCCCGGCGGCCAGCATCATTACCCCCATGATGCTTTTGGCGTTGATTCTTCGTCCATTGCGAGACATCCAGATCTCGCTCTTGTAGCGCCCGGCGAGTTGCGTGAGCTTCGCCGATGCACGTGCATGCAGTCCGAGCTTATTGATGATGGTGGCAGTTTGTCGCAGCATGGTGCTCGGTAGGACAGGAAAGAAGCGACGGGCTGGCCGCTTCGACGGTTTGTATTCCCTTCAGACCGCCGGCGATGGCCTTCTCCACCAGCAAGTCGAGCGGCGTCGCCCGGTAACAGACAGCACGTACGAGCATCGGCAGATTGACGCCGCACAGCACGCGCACGTCTGCCATGTCGGTCAGGCGCGCGGCGGTGTTGGCCGGCGTTGCGCCGACCACATCGCACAACACGAGCGCGCCGTTCTCGCCCTTGAGGCGGTCGATCTCGCGCCGCGCGCGCGCTTCGAGCGCGTCGACATCGCAGTCCGGCATGACGTCGATCGCACCGATGCGCGCCGGCAGGCCGCAGTAAATGTGTTCAAGGCAATCGCGCAGCGCGCCGGCGAGCGGCGCGTGCGCGATGATCAGGATTCCGGCCATATCGTTTTCGGAACACGTTCGCGCGAGCCCGCGCGAAGCGCATTCACCGTCCATGAAAATCGCCTGAGTCCGCAGGGGTGCGGGCCGCCGGCGATAGCGGCGTACAACAACGAACCAAAATAGCAACGAACCAAAACAGCAAGGCACATGACGTGCCATGGGCTCGCGCAGACGCGGCAAACCGCCGCGCGGCTGCATCCGCCCGGCACGATTGTAGCAGCGGCAACGACGGCGCAGGGTAGCCGGCCCCGCACAGCCAGGGGCGGACCGCCGGCGCTGCGCCACGGGTTCAGCGGGCGCGGGCTTCCAATGCGTCGATGAACATCGCGGCGACGTCGAAACCCGTCTGGGTCATGATTTCGCGGAAGCAGGTCGGGCTGGTCACGTTCACCTCGGTGAGCCAGTCGCCGATCACGTCCAGGCCGACCAGCAGCAGCCCGCGCGCCTTCATCGTCGGCCCCAGGGCCTCGGCGATCTCGCGATCGCGATCGCTCAGCGGCTGGGCTCGGCCCAGCCCGCCCGCCGCCAGGTTGCCGCGTACCTCGCCGCCCTGCGGAATGCGAGCCAGCGCATAGGGCACCGGCTGGCCGTCGATCAGCAGGATGCGCTTGTCGCCCGCGCTGATCTCGGGAATGAAACGCTGCGCCATGATCGTGCGCGCACCGTTGTGGCCCAACTGTTCGATCACCGCGCCGAGGTTCACTGCATCTTCCCGGATGCGGAAAATGCCCATCCCACCCATCCCGTCGAGCGGCTTGAAGATGACGTCGTGGTGCGCGGCATGAAACGCGCGCAGCCGGGCCGGATCGCGGGTCACGAGTGTCGGCGCGACGAAGCGCGGAAATTCGCCGATCGCGAGCTTCTCGGAGTGATCGCGGATCGACTGCGGCTTGTTGAAGACCTTTGCGCCGGCGCGCTCGGCAATCTCGAGCAGCCACGTCGACGTGACATATTCGAGATCGAACGGCGGGTCCTTGCGCATCAGCACCGCGTCGAAGCCGGTCAGCGGCTCGACCGCGGCCAGTTCGGCACGGTACCACTGCGGCGCGTCGTCGTCCGGTCCCGCCACGATCTCGAAACCGCGCACCGCCGCCTCGACCGCGCCCGCCTCGAAGGCGAGATGCTTCGGCTCACAGTGGAACAGCTGGTGACCGCGGCGCGCGGCCTCGGCCATCATCGCGTAAGTGGTGTCTTTGTAGATCTTGAATTCGTCGAGCGGGTCGGCGATGAAAAGAATCCGCATGGCTTGGTCTCGTACGTGAAGGGACTGGCCGACACCGGGCGGTCGGCCCTCGCGCCGTTCCGGCGCTCAGACCTGGATCGCTTCCGGATCGGTCTTTTCGAGCTCGATCGAGGCCGCGAGCAGCGCCAGCCGGGCCACCACACCGTACATGTAGAAACGGTTCGGCGGCGGTCCACCTGCCTTCGAGCGGCCGTCGGGCAGCACCGAGTGATCGTAGCTCAGCGGCACGAAACTCATGCCGGGCGCATTCAGGCTCTCGTCCCGCTCCCGTCCGTTATGGGTGCGGTAGAAACCGCCCACCACATAGCGGTCGATCATGTACACGACCGGCTCGGCGACCTTGTCCTCGACGCGCTCGAAGGTGTACACGCCCTCCTGCACGATCACGTCATGGACCTTCAGGCCTTCCTTGACGACGCTCATCTTGCTGCGTTCGCGTCGGGTCAGCGCCGCCACCTCGGACGCGTCGTGGACGGTCATCACGCCCATGCCGTACGTACCCGCGGCTGCCTTCACGACCACGTAGGGCTTCTCGGTGATGCCGTACTCGCGATACTTCTTCGCGATCTTCTTCAGCACCGCATCGATCGCGTCGGCCAGCTTTTCCTCGCCGATCCGCTCCTGGAAGTCCACGTCTTCGCAGCGGGCGAAATACGGGTTCAGCATCCATTGGTCGACGTCGATCAGCTTGGCGAACCGCTTCGCGACGTCGTCGTAGCACGAGAAATGGTTCGACTTGCGTCGCACCGGCCAGCCGGCGTGGAGCGGCGGCAACAGGAACTGCTCGTGCAGATTTTCGAGCACCGGCGGGATGCCCGCCGACAGGTCGTTGTTCAGCAGGATCGAGCAGGGGTCGAAATTGTGCAGGCCAAGCCGCCGCGGCGTGCGCACCAGCGGTTCGAGGACGATCTCCTGCCCGTCGCGCAGCGCGATGGTCACCGGATCGTCCAGGTCGTCGTTCAGCGTGCCGAGCCGCACGTTCAGGCCCGCCTGGCGCATGATCGACGACAGGCGCGCGAGGTTCTCCAGATATGCCTGGTTGCGGGTGTGCGCTTCCGGAATCAACAGCAGATTCTTCGCGTCCGGGCAGATCTTCTCGATCGAGGCCATCGCCGCCTGCACCGCGAGCGGCAGCACTTCGGCCGGCAAATGGTTGAAGCCGCCGGGGAACAGGTTGGTGTCGACCGGGGCGAGCTTGAAACCGGCGTTGCGCAGGTCCACCGAACAATAGAAAGGCGGGGTGTGTTCCTGCCACTCGAGGCGAAACCAGCGTTCGATCGCCGGCGTTGCGTCAAGAATTTTGCGCTCCAGGTCCAACAGCGGACCATTGAGCGCGGTGACGAGATGGGGAACCATATAGGCCTACGCAGGAAAAGATGCCGCCACGCCGCCGTGGCTGGCGGCGGCCGCGCCTGTCGTCGGGCGCCGGCCAAAGGCGAAATTGTAGAACAAATGCCTTGCTGCCTTCCTAAAAACCCCCGCTGGTCGCCGCAAGGCGCATGCCCGCGAGGGCTGGCGGTGCGCCCTAGCTGGGGATGAAATCTCAATAAAAAAGGCCCGCATTGCTGCGGGCCAATCTCGCTTCCTCGCTTCTTGCAGGACCAGACAGACGGGCGCGCCGCCTTGCCGGCGCCGCCGGCCTCGTCCGGCCGCCTTACTCGACGTGTTCGCCGTGCAGCACGATGTCCAGCCCTTCGCGCTCGCCTTCCTCGGTCACCCGCAAGCCGATCACCACGTCGATGATCTTCAACAGGATGAAGCTGACGACGCCGGTGTAGACGATGGTCACCACGATGCCCTTCAGCTGGGTCAGGAAGCTGCCGTCGACACCGCCGATCGCCGGCACCACGAACACGCCGGTGAGCAGTGCGCCGACAATGCCGCCGATGCCGTGCACGCCGAAGGCGTCCAGCGAATCGTCATAGCCGAGCTTGTGCTTGAGCCACGTTGCCGACCAGAAACAGACCGCGCCCGCGACGATGCCGATGATCAGCGCGCCCATCACGTTGACGAAGCCCGCGGCAGGCGTAATTGCCACCAGGCCGGCCACTGCGCCGGAGGCAATGCCCAGCACCGACGGCTTGCCGCGCGTGAGCCACTCCGCGAACATCCAGACCAGCGCGGCCGCGGCCGTCGCGATCTGGGTCGTCAGCATGGCCATGCCGGCACGACCGTCCGCCGCCAGCGCCGAGCCGGCGTTGAAGCCGAACCAGCCCACCCACAGCATGGCGGTACCCGCCACGGTCAACACCAGGTTGTGCGGCGCCATCACCTCGCGGCCATAGCCGATGCGCTTGCCGAGCACGATCGCGCAGACCAGGCCAGCCACGCCGGCGTTGATGTGCACCACCGTGCCGCCGGCGAAGTCGAGCACGCCGTCGCTGGCCAGCCAGCCGGTCGGCTCCCAGACCATGTGCGCGATCGGAGCGTAGACGATGATCGACCACAACACCATGAAAACCAGCATCGCCGAGAATTTCATGCGCTCCGCGAACGCGCCGGTGATCAGCGCGGGCGTGATGATCGCAAAGGTCATCTGGAACATCAGGAAGACCGTTTCCGGAATGGCCGGCGCGAGATGGCTCACGCTCAACATCGTCGGGTCGCCCTTCACGAACGACACGCCCGACAGGAAGGCGCGCGAGAAGCCGCCGATGAACGCGTTGCCCGGCGTGAACGCCAGCGAGTAGCCGATCACCATCCACACGATGGTCATCGCGCAGGTGATCGCGAAACTCTGCATCAGCGTGGACAGCACGTTCTTCTTGCGGACCATGCCGCCGTAGAACAGGGCCAGCCCGGGAATCGTCATGAACAGCACCAGCGCGACCGAGACCAGCATCCAGGCCGTGTCGCCACCGCTGATCTTCGACGCATCGACCATGGTCGGCTCGGTGGGCGCGGCGGCGGCCGGCGCCGCGGCACTGGCGCTGGTGGCGGCGCTCGCCGGCGCGGCCGCGCCGGCATCCGGCGTGGCGACGGTGGCGCTCGCCGTCGACGCCGGCAGCGTGGTCGCGCCGGTCGACGAAGCGTCCTGCGCGAAGCTCGAGGCTACGCCGCCCCCCAGCAGCGCCCCCGCGATGAAGATGCCCAGCAGAAATTTGCGCATTATCGTTGTCCTCGTTCTCTTCCCTTGCCGTTCCCGCTGTTTACAGCGCGTCCGAGCCGGTCTCGCCGGTGCGGATGCGGATGACCTGCTCGATGCCCGTGACGAAGATCTTGCCGTCGCCGATCTTGCCGGTGCGGGCGGCGCGTTCGATTGCCTCGATCGCCTGATCGGCCAGGGCGTCGTCCACCGCGACTTCCAGACGAACCTTGGGCAGGAAGTCGACGACGTATTCGGCGCCCCGATACAGTTCGGTGTGCCCTTTCTGTCGGCCGAAGCCCTTGACCTCGGTCACGGTGATGCCCGAGACGCCGAGCGCGGACAACGCCTCGCGTACTTCGTCGAGCTTGAATGGCTTGATGATGGCGATGATCAGTTTCATGGTGGCTCCATCGAAGTTGCGCCGCGGCCCCGCGTCCTTTCGAAGGACGAGCCGGTCCGCCGTCATGCGCGAGCGCAGACGTTCCTGATGGCCGGTTTCCCTCGGATCGCTTGTGTAGCCGTCCCGCCATGCCCGGTGCGCACGCCGTCGTGCACACCGTCCGCCAGGCGGCCAGCATTTCGCGGCACGCCTTGCGGGCGGGTGCCACATTCAGCAAGCGCTATGCCATTGGGCGCCACGCCCGAAGCGCCGCGTGGCCGGGCCCGTGCAACCTTGCAAGGCGTGCCGGCCACGCGACCGGGAAGGCCCGCCACGCCTGGGCTCCAGCGCGCGTCTGGCCGATCGGCCAGGGCCCTGCGCGCGTTGGGCACGTGCTACAGTGCGTTGCAGCAGTCCCCCGTCCAGCGCGCGCGACGCCCTGCCGCGGTGCGGCAGACGCACCATGACAGTGCACGCCAACGAAGGTACCGGCGCTGCCCCAACCTTTGTATCAATCCGCCCCGTTTCGGTGCGGCGTGGAGCTTTATATGAGACCCGACGAACTATTCAAGGATATGCAGGCCCGTATCGATGACCTGCTCCGCAACTCGCCGATCAAGGACGTCGAGCGCAACGTCAAGGCGGTGCTCAACCAAGGCATCAGCAAGCTGGACGTGGTGACGCGCGAGGACTTCGACGTGCAGGCACAGGTGCTGGCGCGAACCCGTCAGCGTCTGGAAGAACTCGAGCGCCGGGTGGCGTTGCTGGAGCAGCAAGCGGTGCAGACCGGCGCGGCGAACGCGGCCAACGACTGAGCGCACGGCCGCGCGTTCGAAACGCGCGGCGCCGCCTGAGCGCCGCGGCGCCAAGCGCACTGGCAGAGGCGTAAGGCCTAAGGCACCAGGCATCAGGCACCAGGCACCAGGCATCAGGCATCAGGCATCAGGCATCAGGCATAGGGCAGGGCGATGACAGTCGCGGTCGTCAACAGTCGAGCAATCTCGGCCGCGGAGGCGCCCGAGGTGCGCGTCGAAGTTCATCTGGCCAACGGTCTGCCGGCCTTCACCGTCGTCGGTCTCGCCGACACCGAGGTCCGGGAAAGCCGCGAGCGGGTTCGGGCGGCGTTGCAGACCTGCGGCTTCACCTTCCCGGCGCAACGGATCACGGTCAGCCTGGCGCCGGCGGACCTTCCCAAGGAGTCGGGCCGCTTCGATCTGCCGATCGCCCTCGGCGTGCTGTGCGCCAGCGGACAACTGCCGCCGACCGCTGTCGCCAATGCGGAATTCGCCGGCGAGCTGTCGCTCACGGGTGAACTGCGCCCGATCCGCGGCGCATTGGCGATGGCCTGCGCGATTGCCCGGCAATACCCGGGCGCCCAGCGCCCGACCCTGTTCCTGCCGTCGCCCAGTGCGGCCGAGGCAGCACTGGCATCGTCGGTCGCAGTCTTCGGTGCGTGCGGCCTGCTCGACCTGTGCGCACACCTGCGGCACGCCGGCAGCCCGGCCGCGACAGATTCTTCGCCTGTGACACGCGTCGACGCCGGCGCGGCACTGCTGGCAGCGCCCACTCCGCCGCCGGCCCCCGACCTTGCCGAAGTCGTCGGGCAGGCCGCGGTGCGCCGCGGCCTCGAAATCGCCGCCGCCGGCGGCCACCATGCATTGATGATGGGGCCGCCCGGCGCCGGTAAGTCGATGCTCGCCGCGCGGCTGCCCGGCATCCTGCCACCGATGACCGACGCCGAGGCGCTCGAAGCAGGTGCGTTGATCAGTCTGACGCGCCCCGGCGCGGTCGCCGAGCATTGGCGACGTCGTCCGTTTCGCGCGCCCCATCATTCGTCGAGTGCCGCCGCGCTCGTTGGCGGTGGCAATCCGCCCCGCCCGGGCGAAGTAACGCTCGCGCATCATGGCGTGCTGTTCCTCGACGAACTGCCGGAATTCGACCGTCGCGTCCTGGACATGCTGCGCGAGCCGCTCGAAAGAGGCTGCATCCAGATCGCGCGTGCGGGTCACAGCGCGACCTTCCCGGCATGCTGCCAACTGGTCGCCGCAATGAATCCCTGTCCCTGCGGCTGGTCTGGCGATCCAAGCGGCCGCTGCCGCTGTACACCCGAGAAAGCCGAACGCTATCGACGCCGCGTCTCCGGTCCGCTGCTCGATCGGATCGACCTGCACCTCGAAGTCAGTCCGGTGGCGGTGCGCGATTTGCGGCCCGGCGCCAGACACGCGGAATCGAGTGCGACCGTTGCGGCTCGGGTCAGGCACGCGCACCGCCGACAATTGGCGCGCCAGCCTGTCTGCAACGCCCGACTGTCACCGCCGGACCTGGACCGGCATGCTTGCCTCGATGCGGACGGTATGCGCCTGCTGGAAGCGGCTTGCGAACGAATGCATAGCTCGGCGCGCGGGCACGCGCAAATACGCAAGGTCGCGCGCAGCATCGCAGACCTTGCCGGCGCCGATGCCATCGGCGTTCAGCATCTGGCCGAGGCAATCCAATACCGAAGGTGGTGTTGACCACTGCCGCTGCAGTCGCCACGGTCTAGCGCAGAACGCGACATGGCGCCTGATGCCCGGCTCGGACGAATGGTCTTCTGAACGATGGCTGGCTCGCGGAGTGGCAGCCGACTATTTGTCCGAGGCGCCGGTAGATTCCGGAAAGCGGCGGCACAGCAAGTCGGCACACCAGGTCGGCACGCAGGGTGCGCGACTGCGTTGCGTCGGGGCATCGCGCCTGGGTTGCCGCGCGACCTGCCAACGCGTCGCTTCGTTGACCGACAGCGCGCCGCCGTGCATGCGGGACGTTCCGCAATATGCGTTTCGGGCCTATCGCAACGATAAATGCCTTGTCAAGACTTGACTTATACACATTTGCCTTGACCGGACCTTTCTGGCGCCGCTGCGACGATCAAGCCCGCCGCCCACCCGCGATCCATCTTCAAGTATTTGAAAACGCTCTATTTTTTGTTTCTGCCTAGAAAAATGGCAAAACAAAGAACGACCGGAAAATGCGGGGTAAAAAGCCGATAAGCAGCTTTTTTCAACAAGGTTATCCACAGCTTCTGTGGACAGCTGCAAATCATACGGAAGCGCCTGAAAATGCTGGTCTTTTTTCAGCGAAGCGAGCCGTACGGTTGGAAGGCAGCGAGGAACTGATCAGTCTCCGCAGCGGGTGGCGCCGCTTTCGAGAGCACGATGACCTGGTAGACGCGCTCTCTTGTCGCGACAAAACGTGCTCGCCACTGGCGTTTGACATTTTCGTGCGGCACCGTCCCGCTGGCTGCCCAATCATGAGTCGTCAGCACCGCCGTATTGGCCGATGGGGTACTGCTTAGCTGCGACGCATTGCCGCCAGCATTGCGCCGCAGTCCTTCTTCCAGATACTGCATCACGTGTTCGCGGAGCGTGGCGTCGTCGGCCGGCACGTCCACCGCACCGACTGCGAACACCGTGTCCGCAACGTCCGAAATGCGCATGTTCATGGTCAGCTCATGGCCATCGACCGAAATCGTGCGCGACTGAACCGCCATCTTTGCCGGAAACGAAGCAGTAAACCGCCCTTGTGCATCGCTGACCTCTCGCCAGTCGTAGCGCGGCGAACAGGCCGCGACCGCCGTCACGGCCAATGCCGCGACGCACGAACGCATGACCAGGGGGCCGCGGAGGCGATGAAAGAGGCGCAGTGACATGAGCTGACACAAAAGCGGGATCGACAAGCACGTCATGCTACGCGACAGCGCGCATTCACGCGCCCGCCCTCGAGCGCTTACAATTCCACCATTCGTCCCAAGCCCATCCAGGTAAAGCAATGGCCCCCTCTCCCGTCCGTTCCGGCCGATCGCGTTGGATCGTCATCGGCGCTCTCGTCGTCGCGGTTGCGCTCGCCGCCGCCGGGTGGGCCGCCTTTGCCGGCAAGCGGCATGTGCCGGATGCGTCCTTCACCTTGCTGTCGGGCGAGAAGATCAGCACCTCGACGCTGCGTGGCAAGGTCTACCTGGTGAATTTCTGGGCGACCAGTTGCACGACCTGCGTCAAGGAAATGCCGGAGATGGTGAAGACCTACCAGCAGTTCCACAAGGATGGGCTGGAGTTCGTCGCGGTAGCGATGAACTACGACGCGCCGATGTACGTCGCGAACTACGCGAAAACGCGCGAGCTGCCGTTCAAGGTGGCGCTCGACGACGGCTCCGCCGCCCACCAGTTCGGCGACGTCCAGCTGACGCCGACAACTTTCCTCGTCGACCGTGATGGCCGAATCCTGAAGCGCTACGTCGGCGAGCCGGAGTATGCCGAACTGCACCGATTGATCGAAGGCGCGCTCGCGAAGCAGGCCTGACCGCCACGGCGGAACTGGCCGTCGGACCAGCCAGCGCCGCGGTGGGCGCAGGGCGCGCACCGGCACTCCCCGTTCCCTCCGGGCGCACTCCTCCAAGCGGGCGCCATGACCGTCTGTCGGTCGCCGGCCGCTACCGCTCGCGGACTCTCGGTCCGCCTCCACCTGCCCTGTGCCCGCTGCGCTCCCAGTTCGTCACGCCGCGTGACGCCAGCATCGCGGCGGACCGCATCGATCCCGCAAGCCGGCGGCAGACGGTGTCGGCCTCGCCCGCGCCGCTGCGCCGACCGCGCCGGACGCCATCGCGGAGAGACGAACGAATCGCACCGGCGCCGCGGTCGACGAGCCGACGGCTTCGAACGCAGCGACAGGTCTGTTTGGCCGGACCACATCCAATCGCGAGGGCCGTGAGCGAAGGTCCGGGCGTCCGACGCAGGGGGTTTGAGCCCGAGCCCGAGTCCAAGTCGGGACTCTGCCCGCGCCAGCGCGGCGACCAACCCAGCGCCCGACGTAGCGCTCCAATCGAGACGTCGCACGCCGCCTGTCGAGAAGGCTAAGCGCATGTCGGCAACGGTGGCGGCGCTGGGCTAAGTGGCCGCGCTGCGCAAGCTACCCGCGCCTGGCTGCTCCGTCGTCCGTTCTCAGTGCTTCGTGGCTTGGCACGGACCAGCGTTGCGGAGCGGCGGCGCGCGCACCGGGCATTGCATCCAGACGCTCGGCCAGTGCCTTGTATTCGACCAGCCGTTTCAGGTGTATCGACTTGGACAGCCTCCTGCCGCCAACCTCTTCCAACGTTGCCCACTGCCGCTCGCTCAGCGTCTGCCCTTTCTTGTTCACCACGCGGCCATGCTCGGTCGGGTCGCACTCGATATAGCTGTCGAGGCGGACCGTTCCCTGCGAGTGTTTGAAAAAGACCGGTGGCAGGAATCGATCCGCGTCGCTGGCGCGCAGCCTGTCGCCCAGCGTCCCGGCCAGATTGGCTTTGTGTAGCGCCAGAATCTGATCGCGTTCCTTGAGCAGCTTTTTCGCCAGGGCCAGGCTGAACATGCCGCACTCCGCATTGCTCCTCTGAATGTCCAACGCGACCGAGACCACCTTGGCGTGCGGCAACGCTGTCCGCTTCACCGCGACCTTGATGAGCGCGGCAAGCAGACACGGCGTTGTGTGGTCGAAGGTGGTCGGCTCGAACAGCGCAACGGACACCTTGCCGTCGACAACCGCCACATCAAGCGCAACGAAGTGCGTTGCCGAGTTGCCGGAATTCACCACGTAACGCTTCGATTCGAGCCCATCTCGCCAGAACGCATCCAGCGAGTCGCACAGGTCCTTGGGAGCGGGCAGATAGCACAGATCGAGACCGGTTTTCTTGTCGTTGGCCATGGCAACCAGACCGGGCATCAGCGCTTCGTCGACTTCCGCGAAGTCCATTTCGGTCCAACTGCCGTCGTTCAGACTGCGTTCTATCTCCTCGATCTTTGCCGCAAGAAAAGACGGATCCGGCGCGGCCGCCGGCTCCAGTGACGCAGCCCGCGGCGGATCGGCTACGCCGCGCAAAGGTAATCCGGACATGGCAAATTTCAACTCCTGTAGCGGTGCCTCGAACAAATCGACAGCGATGGCACCGCACGGTTGCATGCCTGCGGCCACCTTGCTGCGGCCCGACAGCTCGGGCTTGCCCCATCCTGCCTGTCGAACAGAACGGCGCGAATGAAGCAGGCAAGAGTTATTTCTTATTCCTCGGCGAACGCAAACCGCGCTGGGCCGCACGCTGCCGCGCGGTAATCAGGCTGGGACGGTACGGTACGGTGCAAATATGCGCGCAACCATGCGGCCCGTACCTCGACGAACCTCGCGCCGAGGAGCGCACCTTGGACGAGTGCTACGAGTGCCGGGCTTGAGCGCGACTATCGGCGCCATGCCCGCGTGCCACCGTCACGACGATGAAAGCGTGGTAGCCGCTTGGTAACCGCTCAGCAGCCGCTCGGCAGCCGCCTCGGCTGATGGCCGCCATCGCGTGACCGTCATGCGTCTTGCCACGCTCGCGCTATCGCCGCAAGCCGTCGCCGCCCGGTTCAAGTCCGGAACGCAGCGGCTGCGCTCGGTGGCTTTCTGCCGTCTTCATGGCTTCGTGGTCGGCCCTGAATGCTTTCAGGTCGCGAAGTCGCGCTTCGATCTGCGCGGTTTCGTGCTCATGTATGAACGACTTGAGTTCGGCGTGGCGGCGCTCCAGTACGGCATCGTCTGCCGCGGCGCGGCGCGGGACGGATGGTTGTGCCGGCGCCGCGGCCTGTCGCCGGGGCCCTGCGTTAGCGGCCGGCGGTGTTCCGCTCACCACCGCGACGATCGGCACGGGTAAGGAAACTCGCGCTGGACGTGCAGCCGGCCGTTCGGCGCGAGCCTGCTCATAGACGGCGATCTTCCGCTCACGCGCCGCCGTGTGCAGCGCGTTGCCGACATCGAGCGCGTGTTCGGCCAGCGTTGCCGCGGCAAGCCGCTTCTGTTGCCTGGCAACGCGCTGCTGCGCATCGGCCGCTGCGAGGTGCGCGTTTGCGGCCTGTCGGCTGTCCGCCAGCGCTCGGGCCTGCTCGATCATCGCCGCGTGCGCGCGCGACACTTCCGGTGCGATCGTCTCGGTCAACGCGCTGTGCAGCGCCACATAATCCGTCGCCCCCCCGCAGGGCCGTGCCTGAGCATCCGCTGCGTGTCGGCTCAGCTCGCGGTCGTGCGGAATCAGCCCAGCCTGTCGCAATAATGCGATGGCCGTCGGATTCGGATTGAGGCGATTGGCGCGTTTCACCAGCTTGTAGAAATCGGCGGACTGCTGAAGCACAAGCTGTTTGAACGCGTATCCGGTTTGCGTCATCGAAAGGCGGCGCACGATTTCGTGACGTGTCCCGTCATCGTCAGCCAGCGCGGCGAGCAGCGCACAAAGGTGGTTCACGGCGTTCGACGGCCAGTTCGCGCCGGCCATCGCGTGGGCGAGACTGGCAACGGCGTCGCCCTTTTCGCGGGCAAGCAGCGCGGCAACGACTTCGGTCCTGGCGAGCCAGCCGTCGCGATGCAGAAGCTGGAACAGCGACACACAGGCCGCACCCAGCGACGAAAGATGGCCGCGTTGCAGCAGTTCCGCGAGGCGGCTGGCGAGATGACGGCCGTGCGCGTCACGGGCCACGGCATGTCGTGCGGCAGTTGCCGGATCGGCCGCCGCGAGCTCGGCCAGCGTGGACAGCGCGGCGGCCGCTCGCGGCGGTGAATCAATCCCGGCGAAGCCGCTGCCGTATGCCGCCAGATCACGTTGCAGGCGACTGGCAAGTGCATCCGAGCCATCGAGCGACTGCTGCAACGACCGGTATTCGGCAAGACGTTTCAGATGGATGGACTTCGACCGAAGTCCGCCCCCCACCGATACCAGCGTCCTCGCGGCACGCTGCCGAAGCGTCTCGCCCTTCTTGTTGACCGCAGCGGTCTCGGCCGCCGGCCTCGCCTGCAAATAGGCTTCCAGGCGCCGTTTCCCCTGCGCGTGCTTGAAGAACGTCGCTGGCAGCAAGGTGTCGATGACATCTTTGCCGACCACATCCGCCAGGTCCTTGGCGAGATTCGCCCGGTGCAAGACCTCGATCTCGTCCGACGCTTTGTGCACTTTCTTCGCGAGGAAAAGGCTGAAGACGCCGCACTCGCTGTGGCTCCTCTGCAGATCGAGTTCCAGCTTGCAGCACCTGACATTCGGTACGGCCGACGCGCCGATCGCCAGATCGGTCTGAAACGCCAGCATCCCGGGCGCATCCGCGTCCAGCGTCGCCGGCTCGAACAGCAGAACCGAGATGCCCCGTTCACTTTGCCGCACATCCAGCACCGCGAAGTGCATGCCGCCGTCGCCCAGGCCGACGATGTACCGGCTGGCTGGGATCTCGTCCCGCGCGATTCGGCTCAACTCGTCCGTGAATTCCGCCGGTCGCTGCAGGAACACGAGATCGAGGCCGTCCTTGCGCTGGTTGGCCCGTTCCACCAGGCGCGGCATCCAGTGCCGGTCGAGCCTGGCGAAATCCCGTTCGGCCCAACTCCCGTCCTCCAGGCTGCGCTCGATGCGCTCGAGCTGACTGTCCAACGCCGTCCGATCGAAGGACGCGTCGCGATCCGCGTTCGTCGCCTGGTGCGTGCCGGCGCTGCGCGCGTTGACTTCCAACATGTCTGCTTCCCCTGTCGCGACAGCGCGACGGTCGATGTCGCTGCTCACGGTCGAGATTTCCGGCATGTCGAGAGCCGTCTTCGCCATGCGGTGCGAGACGCTCGTGACTGAACGATGGGTCTGTCGATTCAGCCGATGGAGCGAACGCCTGTGCATCGTGCTGCAACCGTATGCCTTCCCGCGATGAACCCCACGTGAAGGTTTGTTCTTGTTCGCAATCGCCGCGGCAACACGGCGCCAGGGTCCGCGTCCGCGTGCGGGGCGGCGTCCGCAGCCCGGCCATCCGACGGCCTGCCCGGTGTCGCGCGGCGAGCGGTGAACACGGGGCAAGGCGAGGCATGCGCCCGGCGCCGCGCCGCTCAGCCGCCGCGGGCCGGCCTACTCGGGTTTTCGCGCCTATCGTTTCCCCGCGCCCCTTGCTACGCTGACTTGGTCCGCCCGGCCGTTGCGAGCGCGCCACCGACGGCCGCTCCGGTGCCGGTGACGGTACGCCTACGCCGACGGCCTATCCGGTTGCACGCGTAATCCGCCCGGCGATCCCGGGCCAAGGAGAACGATGAATGAATGCCCCCCGTGACGCCGGCGTCGATGCCGCGCTACAGGCATTGGCTTCTGCCAAGCTGGACGACAAGTACACCCTTGAACGCGGCCGGGTCTACATGAGCGGCATCCAGGCGCTGGTGCGACTGCCGATGCTGCAGGCCGCACGCGACCGCGCCGCCGGTCTCAATACCGCCGGCTTCATCTCCGGATATCGCGGCTCGCCACTCGGCGGGCTCGACCAGTCGCTTTGGAAAGCCAAGTCCCACCTCGCCAAGCAGCGCATCGTTTTCAAGGCGGGACTCAACGAGGATCTCGCCGCGACGGCCGTGTGGGGCTCCCAGCAAGTCAATCTCTTCCCGAAAGCCAACGTCGATGGCGTGTTCTCGATGTGGTACGGCAAGGGCCCGGGCGTCGACCGCACCGGCGACGTCTTCAAACACGCGAATTCGGCCGGCTCGTCGCGGTACGGCGGGGTGCTGGTCGTTGCGGGGGACGATCACGCGGCCAAGTCGTCCACGCTCGCGCACCAGTCCGAGCACGTCTTCAACGCCTGCGGCATTCCGGTGCTTTATCCGTCCGACGTGCAGGAATACATCGACTTCGGCCTGCATGGCTGGGCGATGAGCCGGTACTCCGGGCTGTGGGTCGCGCTCAAATGCGTCACCGACGTGGTCGAATCCTCGGCGTCCGTGGACGTGGAACCGGACCGTGTCCAGATCCGCCTGCCCGACGATTTCACACTGCCGCCCGAGGGGCTGAACATCCGCTGGCCAGACCCGCCGTTGGTCCAGGAAGCGCGGCTGGTCGATTACAAATGGTATGCGGCGCTCGCCTACGTGCGGGCCAATCGCTTGGACCGCGTCGTGATCGACTCGCCGACCGCGCGCTTCGGCATCGTCAGTGCCGGCAAGGCCTATCTCGACGTCCGGCAGGCGCTCGACGATCTCGGCCTGGACGAAACACTGTGCGCGCAGGTCGGCATCCGGCTCTACAAGGTCGGCTGCGTGTGGCCGCTCGAGGCGCAGGGCATGCGCGCCTTTGCGAACGGCCTCGAGGAAATCCTGGTGGTCGAGGAAAAGCGGCAGGTCCTCGAATATGCGATCAAGGAAGAGCTGTACAACTGGCGCGAGGACGTTCGTCCACGCGTGTTCGGCAAATTCGACGAGAACGAGGCCGGCGGCGGCGAATGGTCGGTGCCGCGCGGCGACTGGCTGCTGCCGCCGCATGCCGACCTGTCGCCGGCCGTGATCGCGCGCGCGATCGCCCGCCGCCTGTCGCGCTTCGAACTGAGCGACACCCTGCGCGCCTCGATCGACGCCCGCATGGCCGTCATCGACGCGCGGGAGCGCGCGCTTGCGCAGCCGCACCCGTCGGCCGAACGCAAGCCATGGTTCTGCTCGGGCTGTCCTCACAACACGTCGACCAAGGTACCCGAAGGCTCGCGCGCGATCGCCGGCATCGGCTGCCACTACATGACGACATGGATGGACCGATCGACCGACACCTTCAGCCAGATGGGCGGCGAAGGCGTCGCGTGGATTGGCCAGTCGTCGTTCTGCGACGACGGACACGTGTTCGCCAACCTCGGTGACGGCACGTACTTCCATTCGGGCCTGCTCGCCATCCGCGCCGCGGTGGCGGCGGGCGTCAACATCACTTACAAGATCCTGTTCAACGACGCGGTGGCGATGACCGGCGGCCAGCCGGTCGACGGCACGCTGAACGTGCCAATGCTGTCGCAGCAACTGGCCGCGGAAGGCTTGAGCAAGATCGTCATCGTCAGCGACGAGCCGGAGAAATACGAAGGTGTCACCGGCCTCGCCGACGGCGTGACGGTCCACCATCGCAAGGAACTCGATGCCATCCAGCGCATGCTGCGCGACACGGCCGGCACGACGGCGCTGATCTACGATCAGACCTGCGCAACCGAGAAGCGCCGCCGCCGCAAACGCGGTTCGTATCCGGACCCGGCGCGACGCGTGGTCATCAACGAGGCCGTCTGCGAAGGCTGCGGCGATTGCTCGGTACAGTCGAACTGCCTGTCCGTGGAACCGGTCGACACCGAGTTCGGCCGCAAGCGGCAGATCAACCAATCGTCCTGCAACAAGGACTTCAGTTGCCTGAACGGCTATTGCCCGAGCTTCGTGACGCTGGAAGGCGCGCAACTGAAGAAGCCGCGCGCCGCGCAACTCGATCACGACGACTGGCCCGCACTGCCCGAGCCTGCGTTGCCCGCGCTGGCGCGGCCGACGCGACTGCTGGTGGCCGGCATCGGCGGCACCGGCGTGGTGACGATCGGCGCGTTGCTCGGCATGGCCGGCCATCTGGAAGCGCGTGGCGTCTCGGTACTCGACGTCACCGGGCTCGCGCAGAAAGGCGGCGCGGTGATGAGCCACATCCAGATCGCGGCCAATCCCAGCGGACTGTTCGCGACGCGGATCGCGGTCGGCGAGGCGGACGTCGTGATCGGGGCCGACGCGTTGGTGGCCGCGAGCGACGAGGCGCTGTCGCGGATGCGGCCGGACACGACGCGCGTGGTGGTGAACCGCGCGAATGCACCGACTGCCGCGTTGATCAGCGATCCCGACTGGCGCTTCCCGGCACAAGCGGCCGAGGATGCGATCGCGGCGGCCGCGCGCGTGCTCGACACGATCAATGCGAATGCGCTCGCGGTCGGCCTGCTCGGCGACGCGATCTACGCAAATCCGCTGCTGCTCGGCTTTGCGTGGCAGCGCGGCTGGATTCCGCTGTCGGGCGCGGCGATCCGCCGGGCGATCGAACTGAACGACGTCGCCGTCGAGGCCAACCTGCGTGCGTTCGAATGGGGACGCCGCGCCGCGGAAGCGCCGGAGCGGGTAGCCGATGCAATCCGCAGCCAGTCCGGTGCGGATCGCGCGTCAGGCGAACGCGTGGTGACGCTGCACACGGCACGCAGCGTCGAGCTGCTGATCGAACGGCACGTTGCCGCCCTGACCGCGTATCAGGACGCACGCTACGCGGCGCGCTATCGCGAGCGCATCGAACGCGTGCGCGCCGCCGAGACTGCGCTTGGCGATGCCGGGCGCAAGGCGGCGTTGACCGAGGCGGTTGCGCGCAGCCTGCACAAGGTGATGGCCTACAAGGACGAGTACGAGGTGGCGCGCCTGCAGGCAGACCCTGCTTTCCTGGCCAGCCTGCGCGAGCGCTTCGAAGGCGACTGGAAGCCGAACTACCACATGGCGCCGCCGCTGTTCGCGAAAAAGGACGCCCAGGGTCGCCCGTTGAAGCAGCAGTACGGTGCGTGGATGCTGACCGCGATGCGCATGCTCGCCCGTTGCAAGGGATTGCGCGGCACCGCGCTCGACCCGTTCGGACGTACGCAGGAGCGACGTGACGAACGCGCGCTGATCGCCGATTACGAGGCGCTGGTCGACGAACTGGTCGCCGGCCTGAGCCTCGACAGGCTGCCGCTTGCGGTCGAACTGGCCGGTCTGCCGCAGGACGTGCGCGGTTACGGCCATATCAAGGAGCGCAACCTCGCGCAGGTCCGCACCCGTTGGCAGAGCCTGCTCGCGCGTTGGCGGCAATCGCCGCCCACCTCGCCGTCGCTGCGCGAAGTGGCCTGAGCGCGCGTGCCAGCGTCGCGGGCGGCGAGCCCGCGCCCCGCCGCCTGCCACTAATGAAAAACGCCCGGTTGAACCGGGCGTTTTTCATTCAGGCGCTGCTGCCGCGGCACCTCGAGGGGGTGCTCGCGAGCCGGCGCGATCGCTCAGACACCGGCTCAGACACCGGCTCAGGCCTCGGCTCAAGCATCGGCTCAAGCATCGGCTCAAGCATCGGCTCAGGCATCCGCGCGGGCCCTCAGGCCTGCTGCGCGGCGTTGGCCGAGGCAACGGCCGTCATGTTGATGATCCGGCGCACCGTCGCGGCGGGCGTCAGGATGTGCACCGGCTTGCTTGCGCCGAGCAGGAACGGACCGACCGTCACGCCTTCGCCACCGGTCATCTTCAACAGGTTGTACGCAATGTTCGCCGCTTCGACGTTCGGCATCAGCAGCAGGTTGGCTTCGCCCGTCAGTGCCGACTTCGGAAAGGCCTGGCGGCGGATCGTCTCCGACAGCGCGGCGTCGCCGTGCATTTCGCCATCGCACTCGAGGTCCGGCGCGCGTTCCGCGAGCAGCTCGCGGGCGCGTCCGAGACGCACCGAAGTCGGGCCCGGCACGCTGCCGAAGTTCGAGCTCGACAACAACGCGGCCTTCGGCGTGAGGCCGAAGCGCTCGATCTGTTGCGCGGCCAGGATGCCCATGTCGGCGAGCTGTTCGGCGCTCGGCACTTCGTTGACGTAGGTGTCGCAGATGAACAGATTGCGGCCCGGCAGCATCAGCAGGTTCATCGCGGCGAAGTTGCTCGCTTCCCGGGCACGGCCCAGCACCTGCTCGATGAAACGCAGGTGGCTGTGATACGTGTCGATCATGCCGCAGATCATGCCGTCCGCTTCGCCGAGGTGTACCAGCACCGCGCCGATCAACGTGTTCGACTTGCGCATCGCCGCCTTCGCGACCTCGGGCGTCACGCCGTGACGCGCACCGAGTTCCTGATAGGCCTGCCAGCATCGCTGGTAGCGCGGATCGTCTTCCGGATTGACGATCTCGAAATCGACGCCCGGACGCAGCTTCGAGCCCATCTTCTCCAGACGCATCTGCACGACCGGCGGACGCCCGACGATGATTGGCTTGGCGATCTTTTCGAGCAGCACGAACTGCGCGGCGCGCAGCACGCGCTCGTCCTCGCCTTCCGCAAACACGATGCGCGCCTGCTTGGCCTTGGCCGCGGCGAACACCGGACGCATCACCATGCCGGTGCGGTACACGGTGCTTTCGAGCTTCTGGCGATACGCATCCATGTCCGCGATCGGCTGCGTCGCCACACCGGAATCCATCGCCGCCTGCGCCACCGCGGGCGCGATCTTGACGATCAGGCGCGGGTCGAAGGGCTTCGGAATCAGGTACTCCGGCCCGAACTCGAGCGTGTGGCCTTCGTAGGCCTTCGCGACCTCGTCGCCCTGATCGGTTTCCTCGGCCAGTTCGGCGATCGCCTTCACGCAGGCCAGCTTCATCTCCTCGGTGATGCGCGTCGCGCCGACGTCAAGCGCGCCACGGAAGATGAACGGGAAGCACAGGACGTTGTTGACCTGGTTCGGATAGTCCGAGCGACCCGTGGCGATGATCACGTCGGGACGAGCGGCCTTCGCGACCTCGGGGCGAATTTCCGGTTCGGGATTGGCCAGCGCCAGGATCAACGGCCGGTCGGCCATCGACTTGACCATCTCCGGCTTGAGCACGCCGGCGGCCGAGCAACCCAGAAACACGTCGGCGCCGACGCTGGCGTCGGCCAGCGTGCGGGCCTCGGTCTGCGCCGCGTAGCGCGCCTTGCTCGGATCGAGATTCTCGCGACCGGCGTGGATCACGCCCTTCGAATCGATCACCAGGATGTTCTGCGGCGAAACGCCCAGATGGACGAGCAGGTCGAGACAGGCGATGGCGGCGGCACCGGCGCCGGAGCAGACCAGCTTGACCTCGCCGATCTGCTTGCCGACAACCTTCAGCCCGTTGATGATGGCCGCCGACGCGATGATCGCGGTGCCGTGCTGATCGTCATGGAACACGGGAATGTTCAGACGCTCGCGCAGCTTCTTCTCGATGTAGAAGCACTCGGGCGCCTTGATGTCTTCCAGGTTGATGCCGCCGAGCGTCGGCTCCAGCATCGCGATCGCATCGACCAGCTTGTCTGGATCGTTCTCCGCCATTTCGATGTCGAACACATCGATGTCGGCGAATTTCTTGAACAGACAGCCCTTGCCTTCCATCACCGGCTTGGCGGCCAGCGGTCCGATGTTGCCGAGGCCCAGCACCGCGGTACCGTTGGTGATCACCGCCACCAGGTTGGAACGCGACGTATAGCGGTTCGCGGCCAGCGGATCGGCATGGATCGCCTCGCACGCCGCTGCGACGCCCGGCGAATAGGCCAGCGCCAGGTCCAGGCCGTTCGACAGAGGCTTGGTTGGCGTGACCGAGATCTTCCCGGGACGCGGCGTTTCGTGATAACGCAGCGCACTTTGTTTGAGCTGTTCGTCCATGGTTTGAGACTTGATCGTGTTCGGTAAAAGCGCGGTCCGCCAGTTGCATCGCGCGGCGGCGCACTCCGCGCCGGCCGCCTGGGCAGCGTTGGAAAGCGGTGAGTGTACACCTGCATCCAACGCCACGGCTTGCGGCAACGCGCTGTCCGCGGGGCCCTGCGCCGCGAAAACGCGTCGCAAAACGCACAAATACGACGGAAAGCTGCAAGCTCGGCTGTTTCACCGGTGCTCGTCGCCGCAGTGCGTGCCTGCAAGACGCCGGAACAACGGCGAATGGCACGCGAACGCCGCCGATACGATCGTGCGCCGTTGCGCCATACACTGCGGTTCGCTGCCGAACACCCTGTATTCGCCACCCGCGGCCGCTGGCGCCACTGGCGACTACTCGAGACTACTCGCGACTACGCGCTGCCACCGGCCGCCGAACACTGCCGGCGGATGGCTAACGCGGCCGGGCCGTGCGCACACTTGCACCGCTGCACGCGACGCCGCTTGCCGGGCCTGTTTCGGGGCGGAATGGCATGGCACGATGGTGGCGCGGGCACTTCGGGTAAAATGGCGCGCCGTCGAAGTCGTCACCGGCGCCACCGCCAAGCCGCTCCACGCCGACCCTCCCGCCACGCCCGACGCGTGCGCGAATGGGCCGAGGCCGGTGCCGTGCCGACGTACCGACGCATCGCCGCCGCCCGCCGCTCACCGCACGTTGGCTTCGTCTCCGCCGATAGGTCCGCCATGAAAAACACTGATCGCCCGACGATCGCAGAAATCACCGCCCGCATCCTGCTCGAGACGCGCGCCATCCACTTCAATACCGCGCAACCGTTCAAACTGACGTCGGGCCGGATGAGCCCGACCTACATCGACTGTCGGAAGCTGATCTCGTTCCCGCGAGCACGCCGCGCGCTGATGGAAATGGCGCAGACGACCCTCAACGAGCAGGCCGGCTTCGAGCAGTTCGACGCGGTCGCCGGAGGCGAGACCGCCGGTATTCCGTTCGCGGCCTGGCTGGCCGACCGTTTCGACCTGCCGATGCAGTACGTGCGCAAGAAGCCGAAGGGCTTCGGCCGCAATGCCCAGATCGAAGGCGAGCTCAAGGAAGGCTCGCGCGTGCTGTTGGTCGAGGACCTGGCGTCCGAAGGCACCAGCAAGGTGAACTTCGTCCAGGCCCTGCGCACGGCGGGCGCGCAGGTCGACCACGTGTTCGTGCTGTTCTATTACGACATCTTCGCCGGCAGCCAGAAAGTGTTCGACGACATCGGCGTCAAGCTGCACTATCTCGCCACCTGGTGGGACGTGTTGCGGGTGGCGCGCGACGGCGATTATTTCGATGCCGCGACGCTCGACGGTGTCGAAAAATTCCTGCACGCCCCGGAATCCTGGGAAGGCTGAGTACCGTGGCGCAGGCCCGGCGGCCGGCGCCGTCCCTGCAAGGCGCACGGTCGTGCGCGACGCACGTGGTAAAGTGACGTTGAAGCGTGGCGTTACAGCGTGACGCCACAGTGTCGACCCGGACCTTGGCCCGGCGGCAGGCGGCACCCCTGCGTGGTCGCTCGACAATCGTGTGTATCCGCGTCACTGGGCGACGGGATGACGCGCTGTACTGTCGGGGCGCGCCGCACCGCGCCGCCCGTGACCGCTCGGCGCTTGCCTAGGTTATCGTCCAGTCGTCGCCCAGTCTTCGCACTTTTCCCGGATCGATCCGGCGCCGCACCGTGCGCCGAGCGGCCGGTTCGTGAAATCGCCCGCAAGAGCGTCACTGCCTTGATCGACCGCCGTCCAAGCACCTGCTCCATCCCTCGCGGCCCGCGCGAGCGACTGGGCGTGTGCGTGGCACGCTGTGCGGTATCGGCCAGCCTGATCGCGTCATCGACGATGGCGCTGGCCGACGGCACCTTCACGCTGCGCAGCGCTGCCTTCCACGAAGGCCAGTCGGTACCGCCCGCGCAGCGCTTCAACCGCGACGGCTGCACCGGCGGCAACGTCTCGCCGCCGCTTTCCTGGCAGCATGCGCCGCCCAATACGGCGTCGTTCGCGATCATGATGCACGACCCCGATGCGCCTGGACGTGGCTGGTGGCATTGGGCGGTGGCCAACATCCCGGCCACCGTGCATAGTCTGCCCGCCAACGCCAGCGCTTCCGGCGCGCTGACCCGCCTTGGCGCCCTGCAGGCGCGCAACGATTTCAGCGACGAGGGCTATGGCGGGCCGTGCCCGCCGCCGGGCAAGCGTCATCGCTACGTGATCACCATCTATGCGCTCAATGCGCCACTGACACGGTTGGTTGCGAACCGCCCCGCCCCGTTCTTCGAGCACGAAATACTCGGCGCGGCCATCGCGAAGGCCAGCCTGACGCTGACGGATCAGCGTTGACGTCGCATTACTACGTGTATTACCACGGGCATTACCACGCTCTCGACGCTTCAGTCATCACCTTGCCCGCTTCAGGCTATAAAATGGTTGGTTTCGACGCCTCGTGAGCGAGCGCTGCCCCCGGCAGCGGCAGGCCGCGCGACGCACACCACTTCAGGCGGACAGGCCGCCATCGCAGGGAGCACGATGATGCCTTTCAAGATATTCGTCGACGGCCAGGAAGGTACGACGGGCCTCCGGATCTTTGAATACCTCAGTGAGCGCGCCGATATCGAAGTGCTGCGCATCGACGAGGCTGCCCGCAAGGACCCGGCCGCCCGCCGCGAGTTGATCAACGCCTCGGACGTCACCTTCCTCTGCCTGCCGGACACCGCGTCGCGCGAATCCGTCGGTCTGGTCGACAACGACCGTACCTGCGTCATCGACGCGAGCACCGCTTTCCGGATCGATCCCGACTGGGCCTACGGCTTGCCCGAACTGGCGCGCGGCCAGCGCGAGCGCGTGCGCGACAGCAAGCGCATCGCGGTGCCGGGCTGCCATGCGTCCGCGCTGGTCCTGTCGGTGCGTCCGCTGGTCGATGCGGGCCTGGTCGCGCCCGAATACGCGGTCAGCGCCTATTCGCTCACCGGCTACTCCGGCGGCGGCAAGAAGATGATCGCCGACTACGAAGCTGGCGTGATCCCGGCGCTGACCAGCCCGCGTCCCTATGCGCTCGGTCTGACGCACAAGCACCTGCCCGAGATGCGTCACCACGGCGGGCTGGCACGCGAGCCGATCTTCACGCCGATCGTCGGCAACTTCCTGAAAGGGTTGTCGGTCACGACCTACTGGCATCCGGAGCAGTTCGCGAAGCAAGCCACGCCGGCCGACGTCCACGCATGTCTGACCGAGCATTACGCGAACGAGCGCTTTGTCCGCGTAATGCCGCTCGATGACGCGGCGAACCTGGACAACGGCTTCTTCGACGTGCAGGGCTGCAACGATACCAACCGTGTCGACCTTTTCGTGTTCGGCAATGCCGAGCGTATCGTGACCATCGCGCGGCTCGACAATCTGGGCAAGGGGGCGGCCGGCGCCGCCGTGCAGTGCATGAACCTGCACCTGGGCGTGGATGAAGCGACCGGCCTGAACGTGTAAGACACGCCAGCGACGCACCGGCCGGTGAGCGATCGGCGCCGGTGCGTTGCGTCGCTTCGTACCGCGTCTGTGCAACGCGGACACTGCCCCGCCTGACGGCGTACGCCGTCGCAAACACGGTGCGCAGGTATCGACCGTCGCGCAGTACCGTTCGATCGGTCCCGCGCATGGACTGTCCTTAGCGCTTCCCGCGCATTCCACACCGCGCCGGCTATCCGTCGCCGCGCAGTGCCGACCCTGCCGAGCCTGCCGATACCCCGTTGTACACGGTTCTCGGCCACGCCGTCGGAACCGGTCGCGCCGCCCGCCGCACGGGCTTCCCTTCTTCTCGTTTGCGCTCCGCTTCCCCGCGCGGTTGCAATGATCGCACGCTGAGTTGTCGGGAAGACCGTCAGTCGCTGTCCCGCCACAGCCACGCTCAGGGATAACACCGGATCGAAATAGCACGATCGTTCGCGTAATCTTGGTGATGGCGCTCATGCAGGCACGCGCCACCACCGACGCCACGCACACTCGGACGCAGCGCGGCTTTTCGCTTGCAATCAGGAGGACGGAATGATCAGGAGAATGGCGCTCGTCGCCGCCTTCGGCGGGGCTCTGAGCGGAGCGGCACAGGCGCAGAGCGCCGGCAGCTTCGTGGCGAATGTCGGCTGGTTCCACTTCGCGCCGCAGGACTCGAGCCGTCCGCTCGAAGTGACGCGGCCCGGTCAGGCGGCGGTGACGGTGCCCGGCACCGGCGCGACAGTCAGCAATGCCGACACGGTCGGCATCACCGGCACATACTTCATCACCGACAACATCGCGGCCGAAGCCGTGTTCGGCTACCCGCCACGCTTCAAGCTGTATGGCGAAGGCGGGCTCGGCAAGCTGGGGCAGTTGGGATCGGCCAGCGAGTGGAGCCCGACGCTGTTGCTCAAATACTATTTCGGGCAGGCCGGTAGCCGGTTCCGGCCGTATGTCGGTGCGGGCGCTTCGTATGTCTGGTACGGCAACGTCAAACTCAATGCGGCAATGGCGAACGGCAGCTTTCTCGCACCGGGCGCGGCACAGGGCGTGGTCGCGGTTGGCCCCACCAGTGCGGACCTGACCAGTTCGGTGGCGCCGGTCGTCAATGCGGGACTGGCGTACAACATCAACGATCGCTGGTCGATCAGCGCGTCGGTCTCGTACATGTGGCTGTCGACGCGCGCGACGCTGACCACGCGCCTGCCGAACGGGGCACAGATCACCAGCCAGACTCGGCTGAAGATCGACCCGATCATCACCTTCGTGTCGCTCGGCTACCGCTTCTGAGCGCCGCGATGCCGAAGTCCGCGCCGCCCGGCCCCGCCGTGGCGGCACACGCTCTCACGACAGGACGATCAACGCGGCGATGCCGCCGAACAGCGCCCATTTGACCAGATAGTAGACGCGACGATCCCAGGCCTTGAGCCGCTTGCCGACCAGCCGGATCTGATACACGTACTTGAACGCGCGGTTCAGGCCACCCGTGCGGTCGCCCGCCTCGTTCGGCGACGCCGCCGCCGCCAGCAGGTGCTTGGCAAACCAGTGGTTCACCGACGCCGCCCAGCGGTATTTGAGCGGGCGTTCAACGTCACAGAACAGGATCACGCGGTCGGCGTCGGTCTTGTTCTGCGCATAGTGGATGTAGGTCTCGTCGAACACCACCGCCTCGCCGTCGCGCCAATGATAGCGCTGACCATCGACATCGATGAAACAGTCGGGATCGTTGGGCGTGGCCAGACCGAGGTGATAGCGCAACGAGCCGGCATACGGATCACGATGCCGCACCAGATTGCTGCCCGGCGGCAGTTCGGCGAACATCGCCGCCTTCACCGTGCCGATGCCGCGCAGCAGCTCCGTCGTGCGGGGACAAAGCGTCGCAGCCGACGGATGCGCGTCGTCGTACCACTTCAGGTAGAAGCGCTTCCAGCCGCTCCGGAAGAACGAGTTGAAGCCGACATCGTTGTACTGGTTCGACGCCTTGATGCCGCCGAGCTCGCGCAGCTTCAGCGCTTCCTCGCGGATCGCCTCCCAATTGTCCTGCAGCACGCGCATTTCCGGAAACTGCGCCGGCGGCAGATAAGGCGTGTTCGGCACACCCGACAGCGCGTACATGAAGGTGTTCAGCGGCGCGAGGAAGGTCGAGTGGTCGGACAGCTGGCGGAAGAAACGGTGCCGCACACGGCCACGATAGTGCACGTAGATCGCGCAGACGATGAATATCGAAATGATGATCCACTTCATGGTGGCATTCCACAGATGAGGCGAGCGCCGAACGCGGGATTATAAGTCAGCGTTGCGCGCCCTACAGGAGGCCCCGGCCGCCCTGGCCCCGTGCGCCGCGCACCGTTCACGGGCACGCCATACGAGTCAGGCGCCGCGCGCGCCCGGCAGCCAGTCGACGCAGGCGCGATAATGCCGGCAGTGTCTGCCCATTGATGGAACGCGCATGTACCGCAAGAATGTCGTCGCCGAAATACAGTTCCCAGCCAGCCGTCTCAACGACGGCGCAGGCGAGCCGTTCTGGATCGATTTGACGCAGGACGAGGCGCGCCGCCTGCTCGATCTGCTGTCGCGCCGCTTCGCGCGCGACCCGTCCTCGACGCAGCCGGTCGACACCTTTGCGCTGGAATGACGTGCGACGCCGGGGACGGCGTCGCGCAGCGCAACGGAGCCCCAGGGCCGCTCAGGCGGCCGGCAGCCAGCTGCCTTCGGTGATCGGCGCCAGCGCCTCGAAGGCGGGCCGCGCGAACAGGTAACCCTGCATCAACGAGATGCCATTGTCGGCCAGACAATTGCGCTCGTCGGCCGTTTCCACGCCCTCGGCAATCACCTCGATCCCCAGGTCGTTGCACATCGCCACGACCCCGCCGACGATGGCGCGGCGCGCCCGGTCATGATCGATGCCACGGATCAACGCCATGTCCAGCTTGACGATGTCGGGCTGGAAATCGGCCAGCAGGCGCAGACCGGAGGCGCCGGCGCCGAAATCGTCGATCGCCGTCTTCAGGCCCAGCCGCTGGTACTCCCGGAAGATGCTGGCCAGATGAGCCTCGTCGTCGACGCGTTCGCTCTCCACCGTTTCGAAGATGATCCGGTCGATCGGGAAGCGATGCCGCGCGGCCGCCTCCAGCGTGCGTTGGATGCAGACCTCGGCACGGTAGACGGCATTGGGCAGGAAATTGATCGACAACCGCTCGGTCATGCCGAGGCGTGCCGCCCCCGCGATCGCCTTTTCGCGACATCGCTGGTCGAAACCGTACATCGATTCGCCGTCGATTTGCGACAGCACGGAATACGCGCTCTGGCCGGCCGGGCCGCGCACCAGGGCTTCGTGCGCGAACACGCGCCGGCCTGCCAGATCCACGATCGGCTGGTAGGCGAAGGTAAACGGGATGTCGCGCCCGCTTTCCTGCAGGCAGCCCTCGCAGCCTGCATTGCTTCGTCTGGCGCCAGCCAGATGTACCGGTATCATGAATCGTTATCCGCGGGAGAGTCGATCCAGATTAACCGAATGTCCGGCCGCGCGCTGAACGCGCCACAGCGCTTCCTGCCGAGGCAATGGAACCTGTCGCCGCCACGCCACGCCGACGCCTCGTTCATGCTGCCACGGTCGCGAAATGCGTCCCCGCGGCCATCATGACCGAGCGCCGCCACTCGCCCGACGCGCCAGACGCGCACGGCCGACGCGCGAACCATTCGGCCGCCCGATGGCGCGGCTGATGAAGTCCCCGGTATCGATCACGGCGTCGAGATCGATACCCGTGACGATGCCCAGACCTTCCATCAAATAAAGCACGTCTTCCGTTGCCACGTTGCCGGTCGCGCCCGGCGCATATGGGCAGCCGCCCAGGCCCGCAACCGAAGCGTGGAAAATCGACACGCCGGACTGCAGCGCGGCCAGGATGTTGGCCAGCGCCTGTCCGTAGGTGTCGTGGAAATGGCCCGACAGGCGCGACAGCGGCGTCACCGTCGCAAGCGCGTCGAACACGCCGGCCACCTGACGCGCGGTACCGACACCGATCGTATCCGCGACGTCAACCTCGTCGCAGCCCAGGTCGAGCATGCGACGCACCACGTCCTGCACCGCCTGTACCGGCACCTCACCCTCGAACGGGCAACCGAACGCGCACGACACGCTGCCACGCAACCTCAGCCCGGCAGCCTTCGCGGCGGCGGCCACCGGCCGGAAACGCTCGATCGATTCAGCGATCGAGCAGTTGATATTGCGCTGCGAGAAGCTTTCGCTGGCAGCGCCGAAGATCACCACCTCGTCCACCCGTGCCGCCTGCGCGGCTTCCAGCCCGCGCATGTTCGGCGTCAGCGCGGAATAGATCATGCCGTCGCGGCGCGTCACGGACGCCATCACGTCGGCGCCGTCCGCCATCTGCGGCACCCACTTGGGCGACACGAACGACGCGGCCTCGATATTCGCGAAACCGGCCGCCGCGAGCCGGTCGACCAATTCGATCTTGACCGGCGTCGGCACATGGGCCGCTTCGGCCTGCAGACCGTCGCGCGGTCCGACCTCGACGATCTTCACGCGCGCCGGCAGGGCCGCGCCGTCAGCTTCGAGCAGTGGATTCATCGTTGTCCTCTCTCCATGGCGCGCGGGCAACCATCGACCTCGGCATGTCGCGAATCAGGCCGACGCGTCGACCACCAGCAGCGCCGCACCATCGTCGACCTGGTCGCCAACCGCATAACGCAGTTCCGAAACGACGCCGGCGGCCGGTGCCAGGATCGTATGTTCCATCTTCATCGCTTCCAGCACCAGCAGTGGCGTGCCCTTCTCCACCGCTTGCCCGACTTCGACGAGCAGTGCGACCACCTTGCCCGGCATCGGCGCAGTCAAGCGCCCGCCCGCCAATTCGTCCTCGGTGGCCGCCGGCTTGTGCTCCGGCAGTTCCAGCGCCCAGTGGCCGCCGTCGGCAAAGACGTGGAACAGCGCACGCGCGGGCTCGTGGAACACGCTTCCGGAGAAGCGGTGCCCGTCCAACTCCACCGTCACCGTGCCCGACGAGCCGTCGTCGTGCCGGGTCTTGCCGTCGGAGACCACCGCGAACGCGTGGCGCCGTCCCTCGTACTCGATCGCGCCTTCGCCGGTGCGCGTATCGCGTTGCCAGATCACCTCGATCGGCGCCGGGTCCGCGCCGTCCTCGCTCAGCCGGAAGTGCCAGACGCGTCGAGCGTCGGCGTTGACGCGCCAGAACGCCAGCCGGGTCCACGGCGAATCACCCGGCGCCTCACCCTGTTCGCTCGCCAGCGCCGCGGCCAGCGCGAGCGCAAGTGCGGTCAGCGCGGGAACGCCGGCCTGCGCCAGCAGCGTCGCCTGGTTCCGCTCGATCAATCCGGTGTCGAGCCGTGCGGTGCGAAACGCTTCGCTGTCGACCAGGCGGCGCAGGAACGCAACGTTGGTGCGCGGTCCGACGATCTCGAAACGATCGAGCGCCTGCACGAGACGGTCGCACGCCTGCGCCCGCGTCGCGCCATGCACGATCAGCTTGGCGATCATCGGATCGTAATACGGCGTGATGCTGTCGCCGGCGCGCACGCCGCTGTCGATGCGGACGCCCGCCGCATCGGGCTGCGCGAATTCGCTGGCGGCGGGCACTTGTAGATGCGTGATCGCGCCGGTCGACGGCAGGAAGCCGCGCGACGGGTCTTCCGCGTAGATTCGCGCCTCGATCGCGTGTCCATCCGTGCGAAGGGCGGCCTGTTCGGTGAGCGGCAGCGGTTCGCCCGCCGCGACGCGCAACTGCCATTCGACCAGATCGAGCCCGGTGACCAGTTCGGTCACCGGATGCTCGACCTGCAGCCGCGTATTCATCTCCATGAAGTAGAACGCACCATCCGGCGAGACGATGAACTCGACCGTGCCGGCGCCCTCGTACGCGACCGCGCGCGCCGCGGCCACGGCCGCCTCGCCCATGGCGCGCCGCGTCGCTTCGGACAGCCCGGGCGCGGGCGCCTCTTCGATGACCTTCTGGTGACGGCGCTGCACCGAACAATCGCGGTCGAACAGATACAGCGCATGACCGTGACGGTCGGCAAACACCTGGACTTCGACGTGGCGCGGACGCAGCAGATACTTTTCGATCAGGATCCGATCGTCACCGAAGCTGGCCCTCGCCTCGCGTTGGCACGAGGCAAGCGCGGTCGCGAAGTCGTCGCCGCGCTCGACCACCCGCATGCCCTTGCCGCCGCCACCAGCGCTGGCTTTCAGCAGCACCGGATAGCCGATTGCATCGGCCTCGCGCCGCAGGCGCGCCGGCTCCTGGTCGGCGCCGTGGTAGCCCGGCACCAACGGCACGGCGGCTTCCTGCATCAGGGCCTTGGCGGCGGCCTTCGAGCCCATCGCGGCGATCGCCGCCACCGGCGGCCCCACGAAGACCAGCCCGGCTTCGGCGCAGGCCCGCGCAAAGGCTTCGTTTTCCGAAAGGAAGCCGTAGCCCGGGTGGATCGCCTGGGCGCCGGTGCGCCGCGCCGCGCCGATGATGCGTTCGTACTGCAGATAGCTGTCCGATACCGGCGCGGGGCCGATCAGCACCGCCTCGTCGGCGAGTGCGACATGCTTCGCATGACGATCGGCTTCGGAGAAGACCGCGACCGTCGCGATGCCCAGGCGGCGGCAGGTCGTCGCAACGCGGCACGCGATCTCGCCCCGGTTGGCAATCAATAGCTTGCTGAACATGGCCGTATGCCTGTCGTATTGAATGGAATGGCGGACGCCGGCACCTGCTGCCGGCCGGGCTCAGATGCGGAACACGCCGAAGCGGGTGTCCTCGATCGGCGCGTTGAGCGCCGCGCTCAGGCCGAGGCCCAGCACTTCGCGCGTGCTCGCCGGATCGATCACGCCGTCGTCCCACAGGCGCGCGCTGGCGTAGTACGGATGGCCCTGGCTCTCGTACTGCGCGCGAATCGGCGCCTTGAACGCTTCCTCGTCCTCGGCCGGCCACGCACCGCCCTTCGCCTCGATGCCGTCGCGGCGGACCGTCGACAGCACGGAGGCGGCCTGTTCGCCGCCCATTACCGAGATCCGCGCGTTCGGCCACATCCACAGGAAGCGCGGGTTGAACGCGCGGCCACACATGCCATAGTTGCCGGCACCGAAGGAGCCGCCGATGATCACCGTCAGCTTGGGCACGCGCGCCGTCGCCACCGCGGTGACCAGCTTCGCGCCGTGCCGCGCAATCCCTTCGTTCTCGTAGCGCCGGCCGACCATGAAGCCGGTGATGTTCTGCAGGAAGATCAACGGAATCTTGCGCTGGCAGCACAGCTCGATGAAATGCGCGCCTTTCTGCGACGACTCCGAGAACAGGATGCCGTTGTTGGCGATGATGCCGACCGGCCGGCCGTACAGATGCGCGAAACCGGTGACGAGCGTGTTGCCGAAGCGGGCCTTGAATTCGTCGAAGGCGGAATCGTCGACGATGCGCGCAATGACTTCGCGCACGTCGTACGGCTTGCGCGTGTCGGCCGGGATCACGCCATAGAGTTCCTGCGCGGCGTAGCGCGGTTCGACCGCCGGCCGCGCGGCCGGCGGCACGCTTGCCGGCCCGAGCGTGCCGACGATGCGACGCGTGATCTCGAGCGCGTGCGCGTCGTTGTGCGCCAGGTGATCGGCCACGCCGGACAGGCGCGTGTGCACGTCGCCACCGCCGAGATCCTCGGCGCTGACCACCTCGCCGGTCGCCGCCTTCACGAGCGGCGGCCCACCGAGGAAGATCGTGCCCTGCTCGCGCACGATCACCGACTCGTCGCTCATCGCCGGCACGTAGGCGCCGCCCGCCGTGCATGAGCCCATCACCACCGCGATCTGCGCAATGCCGTCCGCCGACATCGTCGCTTGGTTATAGAAGATGCGGCCGAAGTGGTCGCGGTCGGGAAACACTTCGTCCTGGCGCGGCAGGTAGGCGCCGCCGGAATCGACCAGATAGACGCACGGCAACCGGTTCTGCGCGGCGATCTCCTGCGCGCGCACATGCTTCTTCACCGTCATCGGATAGTAGCTGCCGCCCTTGACCGTGGCGTCGTTGCACACCACCAGGCATTCGCGCCCGGCAATGCGGCCAATGCCGGTGATCACGCCGGCGCCCGGCGCCTCGTCGTCGTACATGCCGTACGCGGCGAGTTGCGACAACTCCAGAAACGGCGAGCCTGGATCGAGCAGCCGCTCGATACGTTCGCGCGGCAGCAGCTTGCCGCGCGCCTGGTGCTTGGCTCGCGCGGCTTCCGGGCCGCCCCGGGCGATGCGCGCGACCGTGTCGCGCAGGTCGGCAACAACCGTTTGCAGTGCGTCGGCGTTCGCTCGAAAGGCGTCGTCGCGCGGGTTGAGACGGGATTCGATGACAGGCATCGGCGGCTCCTGGACGGGACGGGAAGCGGTATGACGCGTGCGCGTCAGGTCTGCGCGAACAGCTCGCGCCCAATCAGCATCCGCCGGATTTCGCTGGTTCCCGCGCCGATCTCGTAGAGCTTGGCGTCGCGCCACAGCCGACCGACCGGGTATTCGTTGATGTAGCCGTTGCCGCCGAGGATCTGGATCGCCTCGCCGGCCATCCAGGTTGCCTTCTCCGCCGTATAGAGGATCACGCCCGCGCAGTCCTTGCGCAACTGGCGCAGGTGCTCGCCCCCCGCATCCAGTTCCCGCCCGACTGCGTACAGGTAGGCACGACAGGCCTGCAGCGTGGTGTACATGTCGGCGATCTTGCCCTGAATCAACTGGAACTCGCCGATCGGCTGGCCGAACTGCTTGCGGTCGTGGATGTACGGAACCACCGCGTCGAGACAGGCGAGCATGATGCCGGTCGGGCCGCCCGCCAGCACCGCGCGCTCGTAGTCGAGGCCGCTCATCAGCACCTTGACCCCGCCGTTCAGTTCGCCCAGCACGTTCTCCGCGGGCACCTCGACGTCCTGGAACACCAGTTCGCCGGTGTGCGAGCCGCGCATGCCGAGCTTGTCGAGTTTTTGCGCGACGCTGAATCCGGCCATGCCCTTCTCGACGAGAAATGCCGTGATGCCGCGCGCGCCCGCCTCGGGGTCGGTTTTCGCGTAGACCACCAGCGTGTCGCAATCGGGACCGTTGGTGATCCACATCTTGGTACCGTTGAGCACATAGCGGTCGCCGCGCCGGTCGGCGCGCAGCCGCATCGAGACGACGTCGGAGCCGGCATTCGGCTCGCTCATCGCCAGTGCGCCGACATGCTCGCCGCTGACCAGCTTCGGCAGATAACGCGCTTTCTGCGCGGCCGTGCCATTGCGGTGGATCTGGTTCACGCAGAGGTTGGAGTGCGCGCCGTACGACAGGCCGACCGACGCCGAGGCGCGCGAAATCTCTTCCATCGCGACCATGTGCGCGGTATAGCCCATGTTGGCGCCGCCGTACTCCTCCGACACCGTCATGCCGAGCACGCCCAGTTCGCCGAACTTGCGCCACAGGTCCATCGGGAACTGGTCGCTGCGGTCGATCTCGCCGGCGCGCGGCGCGATCTCCTTCGCGGCAAACGCCGCGACGGTGTCGCGCAGCATGTCGATTTCCTCGCCCTGCGCGAAGCGCAGCCCTGGAATCGTGCTCATTGTCGTCTCCTGGTCCGGCCGGCGCCGATCGCACGGCCAGTGTCTCTCGCCGAGCCAGCGCTTGAGCCCGGCTCATTTATCGTTGTCTGCCCCATGTTTCGCGGCACCGCTCAGGCAGCGCGTCGCCGCGACGCGTCAACCTTGCATCCGCTCGGCACGGCATGGCTTGCATCAGATTGTGCACGCCTTCTAAAATGCCCGTCAATCGGGTTTTTTGAGAAACACTCACATTTCGTGTCGACGACGATGCCCAACCTTTCCCCTCCCGCCCTGCCGCCGACCGACGAGCGACCCCGGGCCCGCCGCGATGCACGGGGCAGCAAGTCGCAACAGCGCGTGCGAGACATCCTGCGCGTCGGCCGCGAGGTCTTCGTCGCGAAGGGTTTCGAGCGCGCCACGACAACGGAGATCGCACAACGGCTCGGCATCTCGGAGGGCACGATCTTCAGCTACTTCGCCGGCAAGCGGGAACTCTGCGTGCGGGTAATCGCCGACTGGTATGACGAGATCATCGCCGAGATCGAACAGGGACTGCCGGCCGGCGGCGTCCGGGCTCAGTTCGAGTTCATCGTGCGCGCCCACCTGCGCCTGTTCCTGCTGCACGGCACCGGCATGAGCGCGCTCGTGCTGTCGGAGGGGCGGGCCAAGCATCACGCGCTGGTCGCGACGCTGATCGAGCAACAGCGCCGCTACACCGCGCCGATGATGGCCGTGCTGGCGCGCGGGCAGGCGCAGGGCGAGATTCGGCGCGACGTGCCGCTACGCCTGCTGCGTTCGATGGTGTTCGGACCGATGGAGCACATTCTGTGGGATGCCGCGCTGTCGGACCATCCGGTCGATCTGGCCGCGATCGACGCGACCGCCGAGAAGCTGGTCGAGATGCTGTGGCGGACGCTGTCGCCCGACGTCGCGCCGGCACGCGCGGCCGCGCTGGCGGCCTTCCACGCGGACGTGGCGCAGGCGCTGCACCGGCTGCAGGCCGCGCTGCCCGACGCCAGCTGAGCCGGACGGACCGCTGCGCGGTGTTCGGCGCGCTGCTCCGGGGTGCCGACCGGGGGTGCTGCTCGGGGGTGCTGCTCGGGGGTGCCGCTCGGGGGTGCCGCTCGGGGGTGCGGCTGAGCCACGCCTCTAGAGTGTCCGCCTGCCTCCGACCGCGACAGTGCCGCGGCCAGCGGGCTGGTCGGTCAGCGGGAGATCACTTCGAGGGCCAGGTTGCGGGTACGCGGCCCGAGCAGCCCGATCGCGAAGATCACTACCAGCATTGCGCCCGCGATGAACACGAACACGCCGGTAGTGCCGAAGTGTCCGAGCACCGAGGCGATGATGAAGGCGCTGAAGATCGCCGAGAACCGGCTCCACGAGTAGACGAAGCCCACCGCGCGCGCCCGCATGCCGGTCGGAAACAGTTCGGTCTGATAGGCGTGATAGCTGTACGAGATGATGTTGCCGGCCAGCGTCAGGCACAGGCCCATCACGATCAGCCCGACCGAGTTGGTGATCTGGCTGAACGCCAGACCGCACACGATATTGACGATGGCCATCGTGACGATGACGGTCTTGCGCTCGAACCGGTCGGCAATGAACAGGCCGATGATCGGACCGAGCGGCGCCGCGATCGCGATGATGCTGGAGTACATCAGGCTGGTGGTGACCGTGATGCCCTGCTTGACCAGCAGGGTCGGCACCCAGTTCGCGAAGCCGTAATAGCCGACCGTCTGGAACACGTTGAACAGGATCATCATGATCGCGCGCTTGCGATACGGCGCAACCCACATGTCGGCGAAACGGCTGCGCTCGACGATCGGCTCGACGGCGGCAGGCGGCGGCAGCGGACGACCCGACTCTGCCTCCACCTTGCGCTCGAGCTCGCGCATCACCGCGTCCGCCTCGTCGAGACGTCCCTTCATGGCCAGCCAGCGCGGGCTTTCCGGCAGTGCACGGCGGATCCACCAGACGAAGATCGCACCATGCGCGCCGATCAGGACCACCCAGCGCCAACCGTCCAGCCCGAAGTAGCGGTTCGGCACCAGCTGGTAGGCCAGGAAGGCGACCACCGGCACCGCGGTGAAGCCCACCGCCTGCTCGCAGGCGAAGGCGCGGCCGCGAATCCGCTTCGGCACCAGTTCCGAGATGTAGGTGCCGATCGTGACCAGTTCGACCCCGATGCCGAGGCCGGCCATGAAGCGCCAGAAGTTCAGGCCGCTCGCGGTCTCCTGGAACGCCATGACCACGTTGGCGACCACGTACCACAGCAGCGAGTAGGTGAAGATCGCGCGCCGTCCGAAGCGGTCCGCCAGGAAGCCGCAGGCGATGGTGCCGATGAACAGTCCGGAGAACAGCGCGGCGATGAAGCTGGCGACCCCGGCCATGCCGAACAGGCCGGTGGTGGTCGGCGTCAGAATGCCCGCCCGCACCAGGCCCGGCGCCACGTAGCCGGTGTACAGCAGGTCGTACAGTTCGAAGAAGAAACCGAGGCTCAGCAGCACGACGAGCGTCCAGATCGAACGGGTCGCCGGCAGTCGGTCCAGCCGCGCCGAAATCTGCGCGGCGTGTTCGGCCGGCGTGAGCGTCTGTGCCGCGGACGCGGCGGCGGTTGTGGCACCGCTGTTCGGATAGGCCACCATCTCTGTCTCCCTGCGCCGGTCTGGATGCCGGCGATTTGTCGTGTTCTTGGGCGCCTCTGTGCCGAGGCGCCGTCGCTCAGGCGGGCATGTCGGCCGTCTGCGCGTCCAGCAGTGATTCGAACGTGGCGATGCGTCCCGCCAGCGCGCTGGCCGCCACCGTGTACGGGCTGGCCAGCCAGACGTCGCCCGGGCCGGAGCGTCCCGGGAAGTTGCGGTTGATCGCGCTGACCGTGACCTGGCCCTTCTCGGTCGACTGGCCCGGGCCGCAGTTCGCGCACGAGCCGCAGCCAGGCATCACCAGCGTGGCGCCGGCTGCCTCGAATGTAGCGAGATATCCCTGCTGTTCGCAATAGCGGCGCACGTCGATGGTGCCGAACTGCAAATAAAGCCGCGTCGACGGCGGCACGCTCAGGCCATGTTCGACGCCCCAGCGCAGAACCTCGTGGTACGCGTCGAAGTCGGCGCGCTTGCCGGCGGTGCAGGAACCGCCATAGGCAATGTCGACGCCGACCGGTGCGCCGGCGAGAATGGTGCGCGCCGCAACGCCGTTGCCGGGATCGCCGGGACGGGCCAGCATCGGGCCCAGCGACGCGGCATCGATGTGGATCACATCGCGGTAGGCCGCGTCCGCGTCGCTGTGCATCCACGGCTCGATCGCCACGTCGATGCCGCGCCGTTCCTTCAGGAAGGCGCTGACCTTCTCGTCCGGCTCGACGATGCCGGTGAAACCGCCGAGTTCGGCAACCATATTGGTCAGCGTCGCGCGCTCGTCGACGGACATCGCCGAGATCGCGCTGCCGCCGTATTCGAACACCAGACCGATCGCGCTGCCGGAGCGAATCGCCGGCATCTGCAGCAGATGCAGCACGATGTCCTTCGCGGTGACGCCGGGCGCGAGCTGGCCGTCGACCTGGATGCGAACCGTCTCGGGCACCTTGCAGCGGATGTAGCCGGTGACCCAGCTGTTCGCGATGTCGGTGGCGCCCGCGCCGAACGCCAGGCAGCCAAGCGCGCCGGCATGTGGCGTGTGCGAATCCGTGCCCGCCGCGATCTGGCCAGGCAACGCGTAGCGCTCGGCCATCAGCGCATGGCAGATGCCTTCGGAACCGCTCTCGCCGGCCAGTTGACCGTGCGCGCGCACCGGATACTCGGTGGAGAACGAACGATGGCCGGCCATCAGATTGGCCACGCCCGGCAGCAGTCCGCCGCGCACGTGCGGCACGCTTTCGCCCGCCAGGATCAGGTGATCCTGAAACGCGATGATGCCGTCCGGCGCGTGCAGCGGCGCCGGTTTGCCGAACGCGCCGTGCATCAGGTGCGCGCACATGCCGGTGAAATAGTCGTGGCTGAAGCGCCAATCGGCGGCCACGAACACGCCCTCGCCGCGCCGCGCGGTGGCGATGTCGGGATGCAGGTGGCGGTCGATGATCTTCTCGACCAGGGTCTTCGGCGCGCCGGTGTCGGCGGCCGCGTCCGCACGCAGCGACGGCAGCGGCCAGCGCGCCTGCTTGCTGTAGGCGAGCAGGCCGCCGGCGCGGATGATCTGCTGGGTCAGGGCGTCACGGCCTTCGAGGAAGGCTTCGATCGGAATCGTCTCGCCGGCCGCGATGCGGTCGAGGATGCCGAAATCCGTGGTCGTCAGAATGCCGATGTTGTCGCAGTTCTGCTGGTAGATACGCTCGAAGCTTTCCGCGACGATCAACCGGATGCCGGCGGAAAGTTCCGCCAGCGGACTCGATTCGCGCGACGAACCCTTGCCGTAGCGCTTGCCCGCCACGGTGACCTCGAAGCCACCGTTGCGCACCGCGTGCTCGCCGATCGGCAGGCGGTCACCCGCCTTGAAGCCGACATAGGGATACTGCCCGAGCCGTTCGTCGTAGGTCATCATGACGGTGACCGGCGTGATTTCGTCGGTCGAAACGTCGTCGCGCAGCGCGCCCGCCTCGTCCCGGCTCAGGTTGCGGCCGGCCAGCTGGGCCTCGACCTTGTCCGCTTCGCGCGCGAGATAAAGCACGCGCCCGGTGATCGCGATTGACTCTCTCATAACCCCTCCCCCATCGGGCGAATCATACGTATCGGGCGCGTGCGCGCGAAGTGCCGGCTGGGCATTGCAGCCATCTGTTTCCACGTTGACTGAGCCGGGGCCGAAGCGCGGCTTGCGCACGGGCTGAAGCGCCCCATTCCGGCACCGAGCCGACACCGATCCGGCACCGATCCGGCACCAAGCCGGCACCCAGGCTGGCACTCGCCCGGCATCCGCGCCTCATGCGCGGCGGCCTGCCCGCCGCTTCAACCCTGCGTCAGAAAGCGCACCAGCGTGCGCGCCGCGGAGCTGAGCTGGCCCGCATCGCGCGTCACGATCAGCAGGTGGCGCGTCGCCCAGGGGTCGGTCAGGGGAATCAGGTCCAGATCGAGCGCGCGCAGGTAGAGCGTGCCGACCTGCTGCGGCACGATCGCGATACCGAGACCGACATGCACCATCCGGCAAAGCGCATCGAGACTGCTGACCGCGATCTTCGTGTGCAGCGTGCGTTGCCGGCGCGCGGCCTCGTGCTGGAGCAACTGCGCGAGCGCGCTGTCGTAGCGCAGCCCGACGAACGGTTCGCCGACGATGTCGTCGAACGCGACCGCGGCACGGCCGCTCAGCCGGTGATGCTGCGGCACGATCAGCGCCAGCCGGTCGTCGCGGTAGGGTTGCGCGCTCAAGCCGCCGACGCCTTCCGGCGCGGTGCAGATGCCCACATCGGCGCCACGCTCTGCGACCGTGCGCAGGACGTGTGTCGAGGTCTGCTCCTCCAGGCTGATCGTGATCAACGGATAGAGCCGTTCGAACGCCGCCACGTCTTCGGGCAGGAATTGCACGACCGACGACAGGTTGGCGACCACGCGCACCGTGCCGCTGGCGCCCGCGTGCACGCGCGACAGCTCCGCGCCGAGCGCTTCGACCGTTGCCACGATCTGGTCGGCGTAGCGCAGCACCGTTTCGCCCGCGGCGGTGACCGTGACGCCACGCGACTTGCGCTCGATCAGCTTGACGCCGAGCAGGCTTTCGATCTCGGCGATACGCCGGCTGACCGCCGATGCGGCGATGATCTCCCGCTCGGCGGCACGCGCGATGTTGCGCTCGCGGCACACGGTCACGAAAAGGCGCAGCGAGGTGAGGTCGAGCTTGCGCAGCAGCTGTTCCATGAGCTTCGTCTAGGTCCGACTCAATAGCCCTGCTTGAGCTCGGCGGACATCGCGCCAAGCACCGTCTTGACCGGCGCATCGGGCTCCGCGCTGGCCCAATAACGCCGGCTCGGATCGCCGAACAGCTCGAGCGACCCCTCCACGCGATGCGAGACCGGCGCCGCGTCGAAGGCCTGCGCCGAGCGGCGCACCATGTCCGCATACTGACGGCCGTCGCTGGGCTTCGTGTCACCGTTGACGCCGGCGGCGTGCAGCGCGGCGCGCAGGTCCGGCACCATGCAGGTATAGCGCACGGTGGCCACCACGCGCGGATTCGTGGCCTGCTCGCGTATCTGGCTGCTGAGCGCCTGGCAACGCGAACGCCGTGATGCCGCGACGAAACGTTCCGCCATATCCTGCACCGGCCCCTTCAGACCCGCGCGCTCGGACGCCGGTACCGCGGCCAACATACGCTCGCCCATCATGCGCGCCATGCGCGCGTCGAGGGCCGCCAGCGCGCCGGTATCGAGCGCATCCTTGCCCGCGTAGGCGTCGCGCAGGCGCTCGTTGATCGCGCGAGCGCTGACCATGTCGGCGTTGACCAGCGCCTTCATATAGAGATTGGCGGTCTGCTCCGGCGTCAGGGCGCCGTCCGGGTTGGCCGCGCGGGCGCCGGGCGTCAGCGCCAGGCAGGCCGCGCCAAGCAGTGCGGCGAGGCCGGCACGGCCGCAATCTCGATACTTCGGGATGAAACGGGAAATACGCGACTCGGCTTGGATCATCAGCTACAGGGTCTCCGTGTCGTTGAACATGGCGCCTTGCGGCGCACCGCAGGCGCGGCTGGCGCACCGGCCGCCGCACGGGATGAACCGGTCAGTAGGCGGTGCCCGGGCGGGACGGACGCCATGGCGGGCGTCGCACGAACGCCGCACGAACGTCACCCGGCCCGCCACGGCACCGGTGCGCCGGTGCGTCAGGAAGGCGCGGGCGCACCTGGCATGCCGGCCTCGCGCCGGCTTCGGCAACGCCCTCGCGCGGCAGCGCGGGAGCGTCGGGCCAGGCATCTAGCGTAGCAGCCCATGCGCCGACGTGCAGGACCGGCGAACGGCGGACAGCGAGCGACCGGGCCCGGCAGCAGCGCCGGGCTGCCGCCCCGGCCGCCCTGCCTGGCCGGGCCAATGCCTGCGCCCCGATCCAGATCCGCTGGCGCCGGCACCGCGCTCGCGCGGCTGATCCCCGCCCCGCGGCAGGCGCGGACCGGGTGCGGACCGGGGCCAGCCGGGGGCGCACCGGGCGCGCGTCGAGCGCGGGTCGGGGACGCGCCAGTGCGGCAATTGGAAAAGCTAGAAGCGCTGGATCGAGAACGGCTTCAGATCGAGCGCGGGCTGCGTACCGGATGCCAGGTCGGCAAGCACCCGCGCGGTCGCAGCCGCCCCGGTCAGACCGACATGACCGTGCCCGAACCCGTATAACACATTCGGCACTCGCGACGCCCGCGAAATCACCGGCAGCGAATCCGGCGTGCTGGGCCGGAAACCCAGCCACTTGCCGACGCCCGGCGTGTCGAGGCCCAGTTGCGCGTCCAGCGCCGGGAACATCCGCTTCAATTGTTCCAGAAGCAGGGCCGCGCGACGCCAGGTGGGCGGTGCCTGCAGTCCGGCGAGCTCGACGGTGCCCGCCGCGCGCAGCCGTCCGGCCATCGGCGTCGCGAACATCTTGGCTTCCGCCCACATCACGGGCGCGGCGAGCAGATGTTCGGCCCCGGGCACTTCGACGTGATAGCCGCGCTCGGTATCGAGCAGCACGCGGTCGCCCAGCGAACGGGCCAGCTTCGCCGACCATGCCCCAGCCGACACCACGACGTCGAGGGCGGGCAGCGAGCCGAAGCGGGTGACGACTGCAACCGCGCGCCCGTCGCGAACCTCGACCCGCTCGGCCGGTGCGTCGACGAAGCTTCCGCCGTGCGACACGAAGTGTTCGCAGAAACGCCGCAGCAACTCGCCCGGATCGACGAAATGGCCGGTCTCGGCAATCCGTCGGCCGCGCACGAAACGGTCCGACAGCGCGGGCATCGCCTCGCGCAACTGCCCCGCATCGAGTTCCTCGATCGCGACACCGTTGTCGGCGCGCAAGCGCATGCCGGCCGCGTCGCCACGCCACCCGGCGTCGGTCGAATAGAGCACCGTATGACCGCGCTCGCGCAACAGGTCGGTGGCGCGCGCCCGTGCCAGCAGCGGGCGATAGGCCTCCAGCGCCGGCGCGAGCAGGCTGCGCAGCGCGCGTGCCTGCGCCGCCACGCGTGCCGGCCGGCTCGACGCCAGGAAGCGCAGCAGCCAGGGGGTCATGCCCGGCAGTCGCGACCAGCGCATGACCAACGGGCCGTCGGGGTCGCGAAGCCAGCCAGGTACTTGCCAAACGACGCCGGGCATCGCGACCGGAACGATCGACGAGCCGTTGACGCAACCGGCGTTGCCAAGCGAAGCCGCCTGCTTGAGGGAGCGCGGATCGACGACCGTCACCGCGCGGCCCTGCTGTTGCAGTTGCAGTGCCGTACACATGCCGACCAGGCCGCCGCCGATTACGATGGTCCTGGGTTGCAGGGAATGCATGATTGGGCGTGTAGAGGGAAGCCGCCGGAAATCCCGGACGAAGGCGCTGGATTGCGCCGGGCTGCGCATTGTCGCAGAAATGATGCCGGCCACCGCAGCCAGGTTTCGGCCCGTCGGCATCCAACGCGGCAAGGCGCCTGCACGCTTCCGTTGAAAAAGGGACAATTGCGCCCATTTCTTCAGCGCACCGTTGCTCGCAACCGTATTCCAATGGCCTCCTCGCATCCTCTCCGTACGCCGCCGGCTCCGCCGGTGGCGCTCAAACCGCTCACCGTCGCCCTGGCACTGCTGGCCGTCGGCGCGCTGTACCTCGGCAATGCCTTCGGCATCAAGCAGGGCGCGCTCTACGTGCTTGGCGCACTGCTCGGCCTGACGCTTTATCACGCGGCCTTCGGCTTCACGTCGGCCTGGCGGGTTTTCATCGCCGACGGGCGCGGCGCCGGTCTGCGCGCGCAGATGGTGATGCTGGCCCTCGGTTCGATCCTGTTCTTCCCGGTGCTCGCCTCGGGCAGCCTGTTCGGGCACCCGGTCACCGGCCTGGTTTCGCCGGCCGGTACGTCCGTGATCGTCGGCGCGTTCATGTTCGGTCTTGGCATGCAGTTGGGCGGCGGCTGCGCGTCGGGCACGCTATACACGGTGGGCGGCGGCAGCACGCGGATGATCGTGACATTGATCGCCTTCGTCGCGGGCTCGGTGATCGGCAGCGCGCACCTGCCCTTCTGGTCGTCGCTGCCGCAGTTGGCGCCGTTTTCGACGGTCAAGACCTTTGGCTGGCCGCTCGCGCTGGCGCTGAATCTCGCGCTGTTCGCCTTGATCGCCTGGCTGACGGTGCGAATCGAGAAACGCCGTCACGGCGGACTCGTCGCGGCGCACACGCAACCGCCGCACGCTTCGCCCTGGCTGCACGGCCCCTGGCCGCTGCTGGCCGGTGCTGTTGCACTGGCCGTGCTCAATTTCGCCACGCTTGCGCTGTCGGGCCGCCCTTGGGGCGTGACCTCGGCATTCGCGCTGTGGGGCGCCAAGGCGCTGGACGCGGTCGGCGTGGGCGTTGCGAACTGGACTTACTGGCGCGCACCGGCGAACGCCGCCGCGCTGCATGCGCCGCTGGGCAAGGACATCACGACGGTGATGGACATCGGCATCGTGTTCGGCGCCATGGCCGCGGCCGCCTTGGCCGGCCGTTACGCACCGGTATGGCGACTGCCGTTGCGCTCGCTGATTGCGGCCATCCTAGGCGGCCTGCTGCTCGGCTACGGCGCGCGACTCGCGTACGGCTGCAACATCGGCGCGTACTTCAGCGGCATCGTGTCGGGCAGCCTGCACGGCTGGCTGTGGATGGTGGCAGCGTTCTTCGGCAACGTGCTTGGCACCCGCCTGCGGCCGATGTTCGGCCTGGAAGTGGAGCGCATGCAACCCACCAGTTGCTGAGAGGTGCACTGCCGAGGGGCGCACTGCCAGGAGGCGTTGCCGAGGGGTGCGCTGCAGAAGGAAGTACAGCCGGATGGCGTACAGTCGCAGGATGCCCGGGCACGCGTCACGCTGCCGGACAACGGCGGTTGCCGCATCGGCGATTGCTGACAGACTGGTCGGCAACCGCGCGGTCCACACCGGCTGATCGCCTGGACCGCCGGCCGTCGCATCGTCGCGACCTCACCGGCGACGCGATCTGGCCGGGCAGTGCACCTTGGGCGGTCAATCTCAGAGGGCAACCTCGGGCGGTCCAGCGGCGGCGGCCTGGCGGAAGCGGCGGCCCGGCCCGGAACTGATCGCCGAAGCGCCGCGCTTCGGCGGTCATTCGCGCCCTTGCCGCCCTTGCCGCCCTTGCCGCCCTTGCCGCCCTTGGCGTCATCACGAGCGTCACCTCAGGAGTCACGCTCAGCGGCCCCTACAGTGTCGCACCTGGTGTCGCGCTCGGCGTAGCGCTCGGTGCCGCGCTTGGCCTCGCCCACGACCTTTCACCGTTCAGCGGGACGCGCCCACCCACTCGCGCCAGAACACCGTCAGCACGGTCATCAAGGCCGGGCCCACGAAAAGGCCCAATGGACCCAAGGTCTCCGCGCCGCCAAGAATGCCCAGCAGCACGAGCAGAAAGGGCAGGCGCGACGAGCCGCCGATCAGCGCCGGCCGTACGAAGTGCTCGGCAACGCCGACGATCAGGAGGCCCGCGCCGAGCAGACATGCGCCGGCGACAGGCGCGGCATTCAGAAACAGATAAAGCGCCGCACCGCAGAACAGTAGCGGCGCACAGAAAGGCAGCATCGCGGCCACCGCACTCACGCCGCCGAGCAGTGCCGCATGCGGCACGCCGGTCAGCGCATAGGCGATGCCCAGCAGCAGGCCCTCGCCGCAGCCGACCAGTACCAGTCCGCTGACCGTGCCGCGCACGGCCCCGACCATGCGGACCAGCAGGGTTGCGCCGTCCGCGCCGACGCCACGGCGCGCGGCGTCCAGCAACTGTGCCGGCAGTCGCGAGCCCGACGCGAATACGAAGAACAGGATTAGCAACGTGAAGCCGAATTGCACGATGGCATGCAAGACCCTACCACCGAAACGCCGCCCATAGAGCAGCAGCGTCGCGCGCGGCACACGCATCGCGAAATGGCCCGCCTTGCCGGGCTCGCTCAGGTTGGTGCGCCACCATGCGTCCACCTGTCGGGCGCCGACTGGCAGGCGTTGCACCCAGGCCGGCACGGCGATACCGCTTTGCTCGATGTCGCGGGCGGCGCCGTACAGCGCGCGCGCCTCGCCGGCTGCCTGCCCGACGCCGAGCCCGAGCGGCAGCACAAAGATCACCGTGACAAGCAGGGTGAGCAGCGCCGCCGTCGCCCGTGGCCGGTGCCGCAGCGCCGGCCACGCCTCCAGGCGCTGCAACAGTGGCCACAGCGCGATCGCGATGACACCGGCCCAGGCGACCGCCGGCAGGAAGTCGTGGATGATCCAGACCGCAAGCAGTGTCAGGACCGCGTACAGCGCGGCCAGCGCGATGCGCTGCCGCCGGACTGCCGAGGTCGCCGCGGTCCCCGCAATCCGCGCAGTCCCCGTAAAACGATCGCCGGTCGGCGCTGGCTGGTCGAAGTCCACTTCAGTGCTGCAGGCCGATGGTCAGCGTCCCGGCGCCGACCAGGACCGCACCGCCCAGCACGCCGACGCGCCGCTGTACCTTCTCGCCGGCCAGGCGACGCGCCGCCACGCGGGCGATCAATCCGTACACCGTCGAGTTGAGCGTCGACAGGCAGACGAAAGTGCACAACATGATCGCGGCCTGACTGGCGAACGATGCGTTGGGCGACACAAACTGCGGCACGAAGGCGACGAAGAAGACAATGCCCTTCGGGTTCAGCGCGGTCACCGCCCACGCCGACAGGAAACGGCGGACCGCGCTCTTCGGACTTGCCGACAGTTCGGCATGCCGGCCCGCGCGGCGGGCCTTTGCGATCGAGCGCAAACCGAGAAAGATCAGATAGGCGCCGCCCACCACCTTCAGCGCCACGAACGCGGTGGCCGACGCCGCGAGCAGCGCGCCCGCACCGGCCAGCGACACCGCCATCGCCGTGCAGTCACCCGCCGACACGCCGGCGATCGTGCTGACCGGCGAGCGGCCCTTGTTCGACAAGGCGTCGGAAATCACCAGCAGGATGGTCGGCCCCGGGATCAGCAACAGAAGAATGCTCGCGCCGACAAAGGCGAGCCAGGCATGTAACGACATCGTTTCGACTCCTACACAAGAAGGCCGATGTTACACCTCGGCACACGGGCCGCGCTGCCTGCCGTTTGTCCGTACACCGTCGTTCGCGATTGGCCCGCTGCAGCGCCGTGGCGCCGTGGCACCGTGGCGGTGCCGAGAGCGACAGTCTGCGCCGGCGTCACGCCCGACGCCCGCGTGCCACGCCCACCGCGCTCATGTGCCCGCCTCCCCGGCCCCGGTCTCGGCTCCGGTCTCGGCTCCGGTCTCGGCTCCGGTCTCGGCTCCGGTCTCGCGCTGCCAGTCCCGCGTGCGCGCCACCGCGTCGTGCCAGCGATGCCGGCGCGCGTGTCGTTCATCCTCGCCGATTGCGGGCTCGAAGCGGCGCTCCGGCCGCCATTGCGCCGCCACTTCCGCCGCCCCGTCCCAGAAGCCGACGCCGATGCCGGCCAGATAGGCGGCACCGAGCGCGGTCGTCTCGGTCACGTGCGGACGAACCACCGCCTGCCCGAGCAGGTCCGCCTGCAGCTGCATGAGCAAGTCGCAGCGCGACGCGCCGCCGTCCACCCGCAGTTCGCTCACCGGCATGCCCGCGTCGCGCTGCATCGCGTCGAGCACGTCGACACTTTGCAGGGCGATGGCTTCGAGCGCCGCCCGCGCGATGTGCGGCCGGCCCGTGCCGCGGGTCATGCCAAACAGTGCGCCGCGCGCGAACGGATCCCAATACGGCGCGCCCAGTCCGGCGAAAGCCGGTACCATCACGACGCCGCCGGTGTCGGCGCACTGGGCGGCGAGCGGACCGACCTCGGGCGCGCTGTCGATGATACCCAGACCGTCGCGCAGCCATTGGATCGTTGCGCCGCCCATGAATACCGACCCTTCCAGCGCATAGGCCGGCCCGGTGCCGGCCGCCCCCAGGTCCCATGCAACCGTGCTGATCAGCCGGTTGCGCGACACGGTCGGCGCGGCGTCGGTGTTCATCAGCAGGAACAGCCCGGTGCCGTAGGTGTTCTTGGCCATGCCCGGTTGCAGGCAGGCCTGCCCGAAGGTGGCCGCCTGCTGGTCGCCGGCGAGACCGGTGATCGGAATCGACGCGCCGAAGCAACCCTCGTCGCACAGCGCGACCGGGCCGCATGATGGCACGACGTCAGGCAGCACCGCCTTCGGGATGCCGAAGCAGTCGAGCAGCGACTCGTCCCAGGCCAGGCGCCGGATGTCGAACAGCATCGTACGCGCGGCATTGCTGACGTCGGTGGCGTGCCGCCGGCCGCCGCTCAGGCGCCAGACCAGCCAGCTGTCGATGGTGCCGAAGGCCAGTTCGCCGGCGTTCGCGCGCGCGCGTGCGCCCGGTACGTGGTCGAGCAGCCAGGCGAGCTTGGTTGCCGCGAAATACGGATCGATCACCAGTCCGGTGCGCTCGGTGACCAGCCGTGCCTGCTCGGTCCGGAGCAGCCGCGCGCACTGCGTCGCGGTGCGGCGGTCCTGCCAGACGATGGCCGGCGCAAGCGGGCGCCCGGTGGCCCGCTCCCACAGTACCGTGGTCTCCCGTTGATTGGCGATGCCGATCGCGGCGATCTGCGCCGGCGCCAGCCCCGCATGGCCCAGCGCTTCGCGCGCCACGGCAAGCTGGCTGCCCCAGATTTCCTCGGCATCGTGCTCGACCCAGCCCGCTTGCGGATAGTGCTGGGTGAATTCGCGCTGCGCGGCGGCGACGATCTGGCCGGCGCGATCGAAGATCAAGGCGCGCGAACTGCTCGTGCCCTGGTCGAGCGCGAGGATGAAGCGGTCTTTCGGCATCGGCGTGTCCTGGCTGGCGGGCGCTTTCCTGCCGCGGCGCAACGCCCGGCGAGCGCACATGATCGCACGCGGCGCGGCATCGGCCGGCGGGCCGGGCAGCCGCCGCCGGCCAGCGGTGCCAGGGCCCGCGACGACCTTCGGCCGACTCGCGGCTGCAGGAACCAACGCGCTCGCCGGATGCCGCCGCCCGGCGGCACCATCGTAGGTGCGGCCGGCCGTTGCGCAAAGCCGGGGAAACCCCGCATCGGCGCGCGCGCGAGGCAGCTTGCCGATACCGCAAACAGTGGATGCCAAACGCGGGCCTTTTGACTAAGCTTGCACCGATTGCGCCCGCCAGCCATCGTATCGCTGCCGGGACGCGTGTCTCGTGGTTCGCTTTCCTGGAGCGACTTCATGTCCACCGTCCTCGACGCACTGCTCAACACGCCGTGGTGGGTTTATGCGCTGCTTGCCTATCTGGTGGTGGTTGGACGCAAGGCCATGCGCGACAACGTCACGCCGGTCGGCAGGCTGTTCATTATGCCGATCGTGCTCGCACTGCTCAGCCTGTCGAGCCTGCTCACCGGCTTCACGCAGGCCGGCGCCGGCGCGTTCGCCTGGCTGATCGGCATCGCGGCCGGCAGCGTCGGCGGCTGGCTGCTGATGCCAAGGGATCAGTTCCAGGTGGATACGCGCGCCCACACGGTGTGGCGGCGCGGCAGCGTCGTGCCGCTGTGCCTGTTCCTCGCGATCTTCGTCGTCAAGTACGCGTTCGGCTACATGCTGGGCACGGACCCGTCGCTCGCCCACGACCTGGGTTTCGTCTGCATCGAACTGATCGTGTCGGGCGCGGTGACCGGGTTGTTCGTCGGCCGCGTGGCAAGGGTCGTTGCCGCCTACCGCCGCGCCGAATACGTGCCGGCCGGCGCCGCCGAAAGCCTGCCCGGCGATCGCGCGCCGACGCGCGACGAGCGCCGCTGAATGCGATGGCATCGTCGCGGGGAAAGAAGGCACGTCGCGATGAGCGGCCGATGCCCATGAAGGATACAAACCTGCGTTGCCGGGCCGGCCGCACGGACGTCACGGACCGCACGGACCGCGGAACCCGCAGAAGCCGCCCGCCACGGGGCAGGCCATGCAAACCCGGCAACGCGTCGAACCGCTACGAAGCATCTCAGAGACGATCCACATGACACTTTGCAACGGCGCGCGGCGCCGTTTTCTCGGCCGAGCCGGCGCGCTGTCGCTGTCCGCGGCGGGCATCCCAAGCGCGTTTGCGCAGGCCGACGGCATGCGGGCGACAATCGCGCCGCTGGTCCGGACCTACCTGCAGCGCTGGTCGTTGCCAGGGCTGTCGCTCGCAGTCGGGCGCGGCGGGCACATCGACTTCGCCGGTGCGTTCGGTACTGCAGACCGTGCCAACGACGAGCGGCTGACGCCCGCGGCGCGCATGCGGATCGCCAGTCTCAGCAAGGCCTTCACCTCGACCGCGATCCTGCGGCTGATCGAGGCGAAAGCGCTGTCGCTGGACACGGCCGTGTTCGGCGAGAGCGGCGTGCTCAATCAATTCAGCCTGGACGACGCACCGCACCGCGACTGGTTGCGCGCGATCACGGTCCATCACCTGCTCACCCATACCTGCGGGGGCTGGGACAATACGCGCAACGACCCGATGTTCGAGACCCCGCGCCTCGACCACGCGCAACTCATCGCGCACACGCTCGCCACCCACCCGCTGCAGGCGCCACCCGGTACCCGCTACGCGTATTCGAACTTCGGCTATTGCGTGCTCGGCCGGGTGATCGAGCGCATCGGCGCGCTGCCCTATCAGCAATACGTGAACCGGACGATGCTGCATCCGCTCGGCATCGCCGACATGCGCATCGCGACGCGCGAACCCGCGCCGGGCGAGACCCGCTACTTTGATGCGCAGCCGGCCAGTCCGTACGACATGCCGATTTTCCGTATGGATTCGCACGGCGGCTGGATCGCCACGCCAAGCGACCTGGTGCGCTTCGTGGCCAGCGTGTTCGCCGCGACCGACGGCAGCGATGCGACACCGCTGCTGACTCCGGCCAGCGTTGCAACCGCCCGTCAGGGCACGGCCGCGAATCCGCATTACGGCTGCGGCTGGGTCACCAACGCGATCGGCAACACCTGGCACAACGGCAGCCTGCCCGGCACGAGCAGCATCATGGTCCACACGCGCCATGGACTTTGCTGGGCCGCCATCGTCAACGCACGCCGGCCGGACACGCAGCAGGAAGCCGAACTCGACCGGCTGATGTGGGACATCGTGCGGACCCAGCCGCAATGGCAAGCCTAGCGCCCCCTCCAACCTCCACCGCGTCGCGAACACTGCCACGCCGCCGCCCCCGATGATGAAACCTTCCCCGCTGCACCATCCGCAAACCGGCGCGCCGCACCGCCCGCCGGCCGCGCCGGCAACCCGGCGACGCGGCCGGCATGGACCGGCCGCCCGTACCAGTGCGGGCGCCGCCCTGCTGGCCCTATGCCTGACCGCCTGCGGTGGCGACAGCCGTTCGATCGCTCCGGCCAACGTTGGCGTGAGTGCGCCGGAACCGGGCGGCGCGACCGCCGCGATTGTGCCGGTGGCCGCCTCGTGGCAATACGACCTCACCCCGCACGCGATTCCGAACAGCGAGGGCGGTCCGTGGATGCACATCGACATCACCAACCCGAAGACCAATTACCAGGCGATTTACGACGGGACACAACCGCAAGGCCAGAATCCGATGCCGTTGCCGGCGATGCGGATCGTACACGCCTATGTCTGCCTCGCGGATCCGACGCAACTGACCGCGTACGCCAAGTGCGGCGCAAGTGGCGAAGGCACCACGCAACCGCTCGGCGCCGCATTGCTGCAGAGCCTGGATCAGGCGCTGACCACCATCGGCAATGCCCGGCTGAAGGTCATCCTGCGTTTCATCTACAACTTCGGCGTCTCGAACAACGGCAGCAGCGATCCGGCGCAGCCGAACGACGCGGACGAAGCGACGATGCGCAGCCACATTGCGCAGCTCGCACCGATCGTCGCCGCACACAAGGACATCGTGTATGCGATGCAGGCCGGCTTCATCGGCAAATGGGGCGAATGGCACAACTCCAGCCAGAACAACGCCGCGAACGACACGGTGACGGTACACAACGCAGTCCTCGCGGCGGTCTCGCAAGCGTTCGCGAGCAACGTCAATCTGGAGGTTCGCTACCCGTATCTGTTGCTGGACTACCAGCCGCAGACCGCGCCGTCCGAGCTGCCGTTCGGCATCCATAACGATGCCTTCGCGTCGGTCCTGTGCCGGGACGGCAGCAAGTGCGACGAGGGCACGTACAACGCGCGTGGCGCCTACACTCAGGCGGCTCTGTATGCGGCGGCCAGGCAGGCCGCGTCGACGCACACCTTCAGCGCGGAGCCGGTGACACCGGAAGGCGCGGCCAGTGCTGCGCAGGCCAGCGACGCCGTCGCCCAGCAGTCATCGGACATGCAGTTGTCGACGATCAACGCGTCGTTCGATCCGAACAGCTGGCGTGCCTGGGTGAAAGCCGGCTATGCGACCACCCTGCTCGATTCGGTCGGTCCCCACCCGGTGCTGTACGGCGCAGCGTTGCAGGTGGCCAGCGACGGGAGGACGGTCAGCCTGACCCTCGATGCGGGCAATCGCGGCTGGGGACGGATTCCGCATCCGCGCGAGACATGGCTGGTGCTGACCGACGCTTCCGGCAACGTCAGCAGCTACCCATTGAGCAGCGTTTCGCCAGCGCAATGGGCGCCCGGCTCACGACAGACGGTGCAGGCCGCGCTGACCCTGCCGACGCCGCTTGCGGCCGGACAGTACACGGCAGCGCTGAAATTTCCGGCGACGAGCGCGAGCAGTCTGGCGTCGCAATCCTACGACTGGTTGCCGTTGGAAAGTCAGGGAGTTTTCGACGCGGCCACCGGACTGAACCGGCTTGGCCAGTTCAACGTCAAGCCGGCTTCCTGAGCGGCGGTGGCACAGGCCGGCGCCAGCGCAGCCGCGTTGCATGCGCGGGCGGCATCACGCCGCGCATGTTACGGCGCCGCCCCAACGGCCATTGGCTGAAGCCACATGCATCGCATGCCGAGGTGTGATGCGGTGAATGCGGTATTTCCATGTCTATAAAATGGTTTTATTCCGCTGCGCGTTTCCTTTATGCGAAAGGCTGAAAAAGCGTGGTCACGCGGCGATTAAAATCCGCAGCGTGTCATCTAAAGCACAGCGTGCTCGGCATCAATCCGGGGCGCTGGGATTGACGCGTTCCGCGCTGAACCGATTGCAGAACAGAATCGCTTGAATGGGCGTTCATTTCGCCGCCCGGGCTTGCCCTGAAATGGCGGCAGGCAGGTGCGTATTAGCTATCGGCACGATGCGCACATATCGCGGGCGCGGGCGCGCCCATCGCTTGCAGTGGACCGGTATCTCCGCCGCTGTAGTGCGATAAGTGCAACGCCATGCAGATGCGCGACGCGCGAGACGCCGTGTGCGCCGCGCCAGCTCCCGCCGCCGTTTGCAGGTCCGCCTGGACAGGCGGCGATGCGGCGCTTCCCATGAAAGATGTGACGACTGCGGCGTCGGCAGACCATTGCCTCGCTCCCGAGCGCGCCGCCCGTCGCCGACATTTCACGGCTTTCGTGACTATCTCGCAGCGTCCCGCTGCGATCTTGCCGTAGGTCCGGCGAGCTGATGCGCCGGGGGCGCCACCGCCGCGCGGCCGAACAGCCGGCTTCGCGAGGCAGTCGCGTTGCGTTTTTGCACACTTTATTGCAACGGTCACGCTGCCCTGCGCGGGGCCGACGCACGCGCGCGCGTCGCGATCCGGGCCGCGTTCGGCGCCATCGATGCATTATCGCGAATGCCGGCCCGGCAATGGCCGAGCGGTGCCGGACATGCCCGATATAACCCGCCGCACATCGCGATCGGCCTGCATGTGGGCCGTCGAACCGATTCGACCGGAATCAACCAGCAGTATTGCGATATTGAAAGGCCGATAGCATTAGTCGGAAATCTATGACATTATCCGCGCGTCTGACTTGAGAAACCATCACAAGAATGTTCAGAATATCGATAACAATTCTTGCGTCGGCGCTATCTGTTGCGGGGTGTGCAGCGAATAATACGGACGGTATGGGGAACACCATCCGGCTTTGCACACAGGACAGCGGCTGCTCGCAGCAGCCGCGCAATGTTGCGACGTTCCAGCCGCAACAGTCCAGTCCGGAAGACAGCCAGATCGCGGCGCTGGAAGAAAAAGCGAAACAGGATCCTCGCGCCGCATTCGACCTGGCCTTGCGTTATTTCCGGGGAGACGGAATCAGGCGCAACACCTACCAGGCCATCACATGGATGCGGGACGCAGCCGAACGTGGCTACCCGCAGGCCCAGCTCGCACTCGGCCGCTTCTATCTGTCCGGCATGGAGGAAATGGGGTCCGATCCGGCCGAAGCCGAATCGTGGCTGCTGCTCGCCGCCGAGCGCGGCGACCCCGAAGCCAAGACCTTGCTGGCACAGGCGCAGCAGGCGAAGAAGGACGAGGTCGCCTATCGCCGCTGGCTCAACGCGCACCGGGCTGCGTGGCTGGGTTACTGGAGCAGCGGCTATCACTACTACTCATACTGGCGCAACGGGGCCTGGTATTTCTATTGATTGTTCACGAGAAGAGGAAAATTCCCATGTTCGACAAGAAATTCGCGCTGTCTGCACTGCTCCTGTCCTCGGCCCTTGGCCTGGCCAGCTGCGCGATGCCCAGTGGCGGTCTGCTTTCCAAGGGGACCAGCGGGACCGATTCCACCGGCGCGGCGGCAGGCAGCACGAGCGTGAACGCCAACACCGGCCTCGAACGCTGCGATGCGCCGCTGGGCACGCTGGCGGTCGACGACGGTCGCGGCAAGGAATGGTTCACGAGCTTCGGCGCCGCCACCAAGGTGACGACCATCGAACCGCTGCTGCGTCTGTCGGTGCAGCAATCGAATTGCTTCGTGATCACGTCGATCGGCAACAACCGGACCGAGAGCAAGCTGTCCGCGATTACCGACAAGCAGCGCAACTCGGGCGAATTCCGCGCCGGCTCGCGGCAGCAGAAAGGCCAGCGTGTCGCGGCCGACTACTACCTCGAGCCGTCGATCGTCATCGACAACGACTCGACGGGCAAGGTGGTCGGCGGCCTGGGCAGCCTGCTCGGTTCGACCGTCGGCGCGCTGGCCGGCTCGCTTGAGTCGAAGGCGTCGGTCGTCACGCTGTCGCTGTTCGACATCCGCTCCGGTGTTCAGATCGGCATCTCCGAAGGCAACGCAACGGCGACCAACTTCGGCGCCGCGCTGGGCGCGTTCGGGGGCGGCTCGGCGGCTGGCCTGAGCGGCTTCTCGCGTACGCCGGAAGGCAAGGCCACGGTTGCGGCATTCATCGACGCCTACAACAAGATGGTCGTCTCGCTGCGCAACTACAAGGCGCAGGAAGTCCAGGGCGGTCTCGGCCGCGGCGGCCGGCTGGGCGTCGGCAAGTAAGTCGGCAACTAAGCCGGCAACTAAGCCGGCAAGTAAGTCAGGCGGGCACGCGTGAGCCGATTCGGCCAGCGCCTGCCCGGCCACGCCGACACGCAACGCCTATGCGCCGACGCCTGTCGGCTCGGCACGCTCCGGTCGCTACCTCCGTTCGCCAGCTCCCCTCATTAGCCCGGCTCGTCGCCTCGGAGCGGCGCCGCGCGGCCCATTGCCGGCCGTGCGACGCATGCCGCTGTGCGTGACGTGACCCGACGGCTTGCCAGCCCTGCCCAGCCGTGGCACGGTGACGGCTTCGTCACTCACGCTTGCCCATGGCGTCCGCCTCGTCCTCCTCCGCTGACAGTGCGCGTCCGGCGATTCGTCCGACATCGCCTGCCCACCACGCCGCAGGCCACGAAGGCGCCGCTCCGAGCGCGCCATCGCCGCGCGTCGGCCCCGGTCTCGCAGCGCCCGACGCACCGCACGCGGCAGATGCCGCCGCGAACGCCTCGGCAAATGACTTCGCCCGTCTGGTCAACAATCGTCATTCGTGCCGGGCCTTCCTGCCCGAGCCGCCGCCGGCGGGCACCATCGAACGGCTCGTGACGCTCGCGCGCGCCGCGCCCAGCGGCGCCAATCTGCAACCGGGCGAATTCATCCTCGTCGCGGAGGCCGCGCGCGAGCGGCTGTGCACCGCGCTGGTCGATGCCTGGCGCAGCGGCGCACGCGAAGCAGAGGACTACACTTACTTCCCGGAGCCGATGCCACTCGCCCTGCGCAAGCGTCAGGTCGCGGCGGCACGCGCGCTGTACGACGCGCTCGGTGTCGCGCGCGACGACCGCAAGGGCCGCGACGCGCAGTTCGAACGCAATTTCCGCTTCTTCGACGCGCCGCTGGCCCTGCTGGTCACCATCGATGCGAAACTCGGCGCCGGCGCCTACATGGACCTCGGCATGACGCTGCACGGGCTGCTGCTCGCCGCGGCGGCCGAAGGGCTGGGCGCCTGCGCCATCGGCGCGCTGGCGCTCTATCCCCGCCTCATCCGCCAGACCCTCGGTCTGGACCCGGCGCGCAACATCGTCTGCGGCGTCGCGCTCGGCTACGCCGACGAGCGCGCGCCGGTGAATCGCACACGCACCGCGCGCAGCACGCTGGACGACTTCTTCACGGTGCTCCGCTGACGCGGCAGCGCGTGCTTCATGCCGGCTGACCGGCGACCGCACTTTTGCTCGTGCTCGTCATCATCAGGCGTGCACGACGACGGCCGCCGCCCCTACGCCGCCAGCGCCTGCGACCGCGGCCAGCGCAGCGTCGCCGCTGTTGCCGGATGCCGCCAGATCGGCCAACGCGCGGACCAGCGCGATCGCCCCGGACGCACCGATCGGATGTCCTCGCGCCAGGCCTCCGCCGTGGCGATTGAGCGCCTCGGGTGCGATGCCGAGGGCCGCCGCGAACGCCAGCGCCTGCGCCGCAAACGCATCGTGCAGTTCGATCGCTGCCAGCGTGTCGGCCGTTCTGCCGGCGCGCTGCAAGGCCAGCCGCGCGGCATCGGCGGCGGCAAGCATCGGCGTCTCGGGGGCGGCGCCGAGCGACGCGCTCGCCTGCCAGAAAGCACGCGGCTGCAGTCCCAGACGATGCACGGCGGCGGCGCTGGCCAACAACACGAAAGCGGCGCCATCGGCCTTCGGCGAAACCGCCAGCCGGCCAACCGAACAGTCGCGCGGCGGCGTGCCGCCGTCATCGGCCGGCGCAACGCTGGGCATGCGCAACGCGCGTTCGAGCGACGCCGCACGCGGATAGGCATCGTGCGACAGTCCACCGACCGACACGATTTCGGGCGCAACCGTCGCCCGGCCCGCGAGCGCGCGTCGGTGCGCCTGCACCGCGTATGCGTCCTGGCTGGCACGCGTGCAGCCGATGCGGCCCGCGTGGCCGGCGGCCGCCTCGAACATGTCCGGATCGCGTGCCGGGTCCGGCGCAAAAGCAGGCCGTTCGTACGGTAGCGGGGCCTCGCCGTCGCAGCGTGGCCGGCGCGAGCGCAACGGCGCCCGACTCCAGGCCTCGACCCCACCGGCGACGACCAGCTCCGCGCTGCCGGCGCGCACCATCGCCGCCGCGAGCGACACCGCGTCGAGCCCCGCGCAACATTGCGTGTCCACCGAAAGCGCCGCGCAGCGGTCGGCCAGCCCCGCAGCCAGCGCGACCATGCGTGCCGGATTGCCGCCGGCGCCGAGCGCATTGCCGGCCACCAGCGCGTCCGGCGCGGCCAGCGGCAGCGATACGCGGGACAGCAAGGCCTGGACGACCGGCGCGGCCAGCGCATGCGGCTCGCGGTCCGAGAACGCTGCGCCGACCGGCGCAACGGCGCTGCGCGCCCAGCCGATGATCGCGACGTCCGTCGCCTTCACGCGGGAAACTCTTGCGGGCCGGGCGACGCTTCGCCGCTGCTGTCGGCAGTTTGGTGCGCGGCGGCCGCCAGCGACGCATGATCGGTCTTGCCGCTCGCGGTCAGCGGCAGGCTGTCGCGCACGATGAAACGCCGCGGCACCTTGTATGCTTCGAGCCGCTGACGGCACCATGCGGCCAGCGCCGCCGACGTCGGCGCGGCCGCGCCGCTGGCCGGCTGGATGAAGGCCAGCACCTGTCGGCCGCGCAGCGGATCGGCGATGCCGTGCACCGACGCGGCCGCCACCGACGGGTGGCGAAGCAGCGCGGTCTCGACTTCATCCGGAAAGAGGTTCTTGCCCTGCGTCACGATCATTCGCTTCTGGCGTCCGGCCAGGCATAGACGGCCAGCCGCATCGACGTGCCCGACGTCGCGCACGGACAGCCAGTCCCGGTCGCGCAGCGCGGCGGTGTCGTCCTCGACCGCCGCGGCCACGTAGCCGCTGAACAACATCGGACTGCGCACGAAGATCAGGCCCGGGACGCCCGCCTCGGCTTCGCGCTCGGGCTGGTCGAGCGCGCGAATGCTCACCTCGACATTGGCGAACGGGTGCCCCACGACGGCATCCGGCAACGCGGGGTCCGCCTCGGTCCACGCCATGAAGCTGGTTTCGGATGCGCCGTAGAACTCGATCAGGCGCGCATTCGGGAACAGCGCGCGCAGCTCGCCGGTACGGTGCCGCATCCAGCGCGCGCCGCTGATCATCACCAATTGCACGGCATGGCATCGCGCAGTGGCGCGCCGTGCCGAGCGTTCCAGCATCAATGCCAATTGGCTCGGCACCGCGACCAGCGCCTGCGCGGCGCCATCCGCCAGCACGTCGAGCGCGCGCTGCGTGGCAAAGCGGCGTTGCACGACGGCGCCCGCGCCGGTCCACACGCCCAGCAGCATGCCGAACAGGAAGAGCGAGTGCGACAACCGCCCGGGCGCCAGGACGCGTGTCGCGGCACCGTCGCCAAAGCTGTCGAGGCATACGCGAAAGCTCTCGGTCCACGAACGGTGGGTCCGCCGAAAGCCCTTCGGCAGGCCGGTGCTGCCGGATGTGAAGCCAACGTAGAAATCGGTCTCGGGGCCGGGCGGCGGCCGTGCCGCGGGCCGGTCGTCGATGGCCGCGGCCACGCGGGCGCGCACCGATGCGGGCCAGTCCGGGTCGCCTACCGCCGCGGCCCGGCCACTGGCGACGATGCCGAGGAAGTCGACCAGTTGTTCGACCGGCGACGCGTGTTCGCCCACCCAGACCGTGGCGGGCGCATCGCGCAGACCGGCGGCGCGCGCGGCGACGCCGGCCTGCAGCGCGCCGAACGTCAGCTGCGTAGCGCCGTCATCGAGTGCCACCGCGAGCGGCCGCCGCCCGGCCCAGTGGCGCAAGGCGGCGTCGAGCGTGGCAAAGAACGGCGCGGTCGCCATCAACGCGGCGCGTCGAAATCCCAGTCAGGCATGCCGCGCGCCACCGTGTGGACGATCATCGCGCACACCACGCACTTGATCGCGTCGCCGGGGATGAAGGCCATGCATGCGACGAACGCCTGCCCGACCGTCATGTGCGCGAGCCACGCCAGGCCGAGCACGCCAAACAGATAGACCACGCCGATGCCGCCGATCACTGAAGCCAGGAAGGCACGCACCGCCATGCCGCGCGGCCCGCTGCCGGGCAGCACGCGCATTGCCAGGCCGGTCGCCAACGCGCCGAACGCCCAGCCCGGCAGGAAACCGGCCGACGGCGCCATGAAGGCGCCGAGGCCGCCGCGGCCGCCGGACAGCAGCGGCAGGCCCAGCGCAACGGCGAGCAGGAACAGCAGCAGTGCCTGAAAGCCGCGGCGCGGCCCCAACAAACAGCCGGCCAGCATCACGCCGAGCGACTGGATCGTGATCGGTACGCCGAACGGCAGATCCACTTTCGGGATCAGCCCGAAGACGGCCATCAGCGCCGCGAACAGCGCGACGAAGGACAGGGAGCGGGTGGAAACGGCTGAGGTCATCGAAGCTCCTGCAAGATGTGGTCAGGCGGTGTGCGAAACGGCAGCGGCGCTCAGGCGCCGAGCCGAACGGCAAGCGCGTCGGCAACACGGCGCGCCGTCGACAAGGTGCGTATCGTCAACGGCGCGAGCAGCGCGAAGCCGCCCGCGCGGCCGCTGCGCGCCCGATGCGCATCGTCGAGACGCCGCCATTGCGCGAAGAAATTTTCGGTGAAACGCAGCATCAGGCCAAGCGCCAGGGCCAGCCGGGCGGTATCGACGCCAACGTGCCGCAACGGCCGCAAGACGGTCTCCAACACCGCCAGCAGGTCGTCGAAACGCGTGGTCAGCGTCAGCATCGCGCCGAGCAGCGATGCGCTGATCAGCCTTAGCGCGGTGATCGCGCCCAGTGCCGGCCGGCCGGTCCAGGCATGGAAAGCGACGATCAGCGCGCAACCGATCGCCACCGACACCAGCATCCGGCGCGCACCGCGTCCACTGCGGCCGAGCGATGCGAAAAGCAATCCAATCAGCGCGCTTGCCGCCGCCAGCCAGACCAACCGTTCGGTGAGGAACAGGCCGGTGCCCATGACCGCGAGGACGGCCAGCTTCAGCGAGGCCGGTACTGCATGCAGCCAGGTACGTCGCGCAGCGTAGAGACTGTCCATGGCGTCGTCAATAAGGCAGAGGAGGACGCTCGGCCAGCCGGCCGCGCACATCCGCTTCGTAGGCGGCGCAGACGCCAGGACCGTGGCCATCGGCACGCACGCGTCCGGCATCGAGCCAGATCACCCGTTCGAAGTCGCGCACGTGATCGAGCAGGTGCGTCGACACCACCAGTTGCTGCGCGGCCGCCGCGAGTTCCGCGGCCAGCAGCGACTGACCGGGCAGGTCCAGACTCGCGTACGGCTCGTCGAGCAGCAGCAGGCGCGGCGCCGAGATCAGCAGCGCAAGCAGGCAGACGCGCTGCCGCTGGCCCTGGCTCAGGCTGCCGACCGGGCGATCGGCCCACTCGCTCAAGCCGCGCGCGCCGAGGAAGTCACGCGCCCGCTCACGCGCCTCGCGGCGCGCAGTGCCGCGCGCCGTCAGGCCGAAGGCCAGTTCCTCGACCACGGTCGGATAGATGATCTGGTCGTCCGGATTCTGGAACATCAGGCCGACCAGCGCCGGCAAGGCGCCGCGCTCGCGCCGCACGTCGCGCCCATAGACATGCACCGTTCCGCTCTGCGGTGCATCCAGCCCGCAAAGGAGCCGGAACAGACTGCTCTTGCCGGCGCCGTTGTCACCGATCAGGCCGATGCGCCGTTCACCGAGTGTCAGCGACAGACGGTCGAAGACGGTCGTCGTGCCACGCAGCAGGGTCACGCCATCGAGGGCGACGCAGGATGCGTCGGAAGCTACGGTCATAGGGTCGATGCCCGGCGCCGACACGCCAGCGCGCCCCGACCTGCCGCGCCTGTTGCCAAGCGCGCGGCAGGTCGCGCGCCCTGTCGAGGCGCCGCGCCGACGCAGCCGGCGACGCCACGGGCCGGTTGCGGGCGCTCATTATAGAGCGCGCGGCGGCCAGCGGCAGGGGCGCCAGGCAGTAGGAAGCGCTGCGCCGCGATCGTCGACCTGCGTGGTGATGGCCGAGTGCGCACCGGCGTCGCTTCGACGCGACCATTGCCACGCCGACGCGCGCGATCTGCCCGCGCGGCTTAGCTTGCCGAGGCAAGACTGGCATAATCACGGCAAAGGCCGCGCCGCCCTGCGCGGCCTGTTCTACAGATGAACGGCGTCACGACAACGAAACGGCGACCTCGCGCCATCTTCGCGGCGTCCGCCGTCCTCGGTCGCGCGCTCTCCATGCAACTGGTCCAGAAGGCTTTCATCATCCCGTTCATCGTCGCCTGCGCGATGTTCATCGAGGCAGTCGACGCGAATATCGTCGTCACCGCACTACCGTCGATCGCCCGGGACTTCGGACGCGATCCGGTGGCCCTGCAGATTGCCGTCACCAGCTACGTCGTCGGGCTCGGCGTCTTCATCCCGATCTGCGGCTGGATGGCCGACCGCTTCGGCGCGCGGCGCATCTTCGGCACCGCGATCGGCCTGTTCATCGTGGCTTCCCTGCTGTGCGCGGTCGCGCAGTCGCTGGCCATGCTCACCGTGGCGCGTTTCATCCAGGGCATCGGCGGCGCGATGATGGTGCCGGTCGGACGGATCCTGATCTTCCGCGCGATGCCGCGTCACGAACTGGTGCGGGCGATGAACTACATCAGCCTGCCAGCGCTGCTCGGGCCGGCCTTCGGTCCGCTGCTCGGCGGCTTTCTCACCACCTACCTGCACTGGCGTCTGGTCTTCCTGATCAATCTGCCGATCGGCCTGTATGGGGTCTGGCTGACGCGGCGCTTCATCCCGTACACCCGCGAAGCACATCCGGGCCGGCTCGATTGGACCGGCTTCGTGCTGTCGGCGATCGGCGGCGCCGTGCTGCTGCTCGGCCTGTCGCTGATCGGCGGCGCCCTGGTGCCGACCCGCTACGCGCTGGTGCTGTGCGCGATCGGCGCGACGATGGTCGGAAGCTATGTGTTCTACGCGCGTCGCGTCGCGCTGCCACTGCTCGACCTGCGTTTCTTCCGCATTCCGACCTTCCAGGCCAGCGTCCTCGGCGGCTCGTTGTTTCGCATCGGGCTTGGCGCCTGGCCTTTCCTGCTGCCGCTGTCGATGCAGGAGGCGCATGGCATGACCGCCTTTCAGGCGGGCGGCATCGCCTGCGGCTCGGCGGTCGGCGGCATGTTCATGAAGTCGTTGGCGCCGCGTGCCCTGCGCCGCTTCGGTTTCCGAACCACCCTGCTCTACAACGCGGCTTTCGCCGGGGTCGCGATCGCGATCTGCGGCCTGCTGTTTCCCGGTACGCCAGTCTGGCTGATCTGGTTGGTGGTGCTGCTCGGCGGCTTCTTCCCGGCGCTGCAATTCACCGGCCTGAACACGCTCGCCTATGCCGAGATCAAGAGCACCGAAGTTGGACGGGCGACCAGCCTCGCCAGCGTCGTGCAACAGCTCTCGCTGGGCCTGGGCGTGACAATCGCCGGGATGGTCGTGCAGGCGACGCGCGCTTTGCATGGCAGCGCCACGCTCGGCTGGGAAGACTTTGCACCGGCATACTTCGTGGTCGGTCTGTTCAGCCTGATGTCGATTCCGGTCACGCGGCGCCTCGCGCCGGGCACCGGCGACGACATTGCGCGCGGGCACCGCGCCAAGGAATAGCCGCCCGGGCAGCGTGCGCTGCCAAGCGCCGTCCCGCTGGTCAGGCAGCCGCGACGCGGGTAGTGCCGGCCGGTGCGCCAGTGGCACGCCGGCCGCGCGACGACTTGACGGCGCGTGACGCATCCGTCAAGCCACTGGCAGGAAACAGCGTGTGCATGAAGCGGCGCATGCCATCGCGTTCCGCATAGGCGTCCGCCAGCAGCGCATCGGCGCGGCAGACGTGCAGCGACGCGCGTTGTCGCACACCCTCCACGCCCAGCAGCGCCACCAGCGTCGACTTGCCCGCGTCCAGCCCGACATCCTTGCCGGTGACCGCGCTGTCGTTGCCGGCGCCATCCTTCAGGTCGTCGTAGAGCTGGAAGGCCTGTCCCAGTTCATCGGCGAACGCACGCAGGCAGCCGCGCGTGCGGGCATCCGCTTGCGCGACGATGCCCGCCATCTCCATGGCCGCGCCAAACAGCATGCTGGTCTTCAGCGCGTTGGTCTGCGCGATCGTCTCCGCGGAACGCGGCGCCGCCCCGTCACGCAGGTCCTGATACTGGCCCTTGACCAGTCCCTGGGTGCCGATCGCGGCGGCGAGCTCGCCCGACAAGGTCGCGCGATCTTCCGCCGCCACGCCATCGAGCGAGGCGACGATACGGAATGCATGACTGAGCAATGCGACCGACGCCAGAATCGCCACGTCCTCGCCGAAGCGCCGGTGTGTGGTCGGCCGACCGCGCCGCAGTGCCGCGTTGTCCATGCACGGCATGTCGTCGAGGATCAGCGACGCGCTGTGCACCATCTCCAGCGCACAGGCCAGGTCGCACACAGCCGGTAGCGTGCAGCCGAGGTCGTGCGCCGCCACCATCAGCAGCAGCGGCCGCAGACGCTTGCCCGGCGCGAGCGAACAGTCGCGCATGGCCAGGCCGACCAGATCGCGTTCGTCCGACTGCGGCAGCAGCTCGGACAGCCTGCGCTCGCAGGCCTGCTTCAACGCCGGCAGGTCGCGGCTGTTCGGGTCGATCGATTTCGGCGGGGACGTCAAGGGCATGGCGGCGGCTTCGGCGATTCGTAACGTGGTTTGACCATCTTACGGACCACGGACGAAATCCGCTGCCCCGCGGCGCGCATGCCGCGAGCCGCCCCGCTCGCTTGCAGAGCAGGATGGCCGGAAGCCCGATACGATGGTTCCAACACCGTGAAGAAAGCCCGATGAACGCCGCCCACTCTCACTGCCTCGTCAAGCAACGTCCGACACGCAAACCCACCGGTCCGCGTCGATGAGCACGATCCGCGCCATGCGGCTCGGCATAATCGCGCCACCGTTCTTCAGCCATTTCAATGCGCTGGAGGCGCTGGCGGCCGAACTCGTCGCGCGCGGGCATCGGGTGACCTTCATTCATCAGGCCGATGCACGCGGATGGCTCCGCGACGGCGCGGTCGGCTTCGAAACAGTGGGTACGCGCAGCCACCCGCCAGGCTCGCTCGCCGCGACCTTGCGTCGCGCCGCCAATCCCGGCGGGCCGCTCGGCTTGCGCCGGGTGATCGTCGAAATGGCGCGGACGACCGCCATGCTGTGCGAAGCACTGCCCGAAGTTGCAACGGCGCTCCATCTCGACGGGCTGGTGTGCGACCAGATGGAGGCGGCAGGCGGTCTGGTGGCCGAGGCGCTCGGCCTGCCATTCGTCTCGGTGGCGTGCGCGCTGCCGGTCAACCGCGAGCCCGGCCTGCCGCTGCCGGTAATGCCCTTCTCTTACGGGGATGACGAACGATCGCTGGCCATCTGTCGTGGCAGTACGCAGGTCTATGACGTGCTGATGACACCGCACCGACGAACCATCGCGGCACAGGCCACCCGCCTTGGCTTGCCGGCTCGCGATGGTTTGCATGCCTGCCTTTCGCCGTACGCGCAACTCAGCCAGACCGTTGCTGCGTTCGATTTCCCACGCCGGCAGGCACCGGCCGGCTTCCATGCAGTCGGCCCGCTACGCGTCTCCCGCGCAATGCAACGCGCGTTGCCTTTCCCGGTCGCGGCCGACCGCCCGTTCGTGTTCGCCTCGCTCGGAACCCTGCAGGGCCATCGCCTGCCGATCTTCCGGCGTATCGCGCGCGCCTGCCGGGCGCTCGATGCCCAGTTGCTGATCGCGCATTGCGGCGGTCTCGATGCCGCCGCGGCCGACCGGCTGCGCGCGGACGGCGCAACCTGGGTCACCGATTTCGTCGACCAGTCGGCCGCCCTCGCGCGCGCCGACGCCGTGGTCTCGCACGGTGGCCTGAATACGGTGATGGACGCAGTGGCCGCGCGCACGCCGATCCTGGTCCTGCCGATCGCGTTCGACCAGGCCGGCGTCGCCGCCCGTGTCGTGCACGCCGGCATCGGTCTGCGCCTGTCGCGCCGGGCGAGCGCGCGAGCCTTGCGCGACAGGCTCGCGACGCTGCTCGACACCTCGTCCGCGGCAGCCGCGCAGCGGCGGCAGCGGCTGGCGGCGCTGGCCGAAGCACTCGACGAGGCCGGCGGCGTCGCCTATGCGGCGGACATTGTCGAAAGCGTGCTCGCGCAGCACGCGGCACGCACCTTGGCGCCGGCGGTCCCGGCCACGCCTTACGATCGGGCATCGCCGTCGCCGGGCCACGGCCCGGCAAGCGATGCGCGTCGCGCGGCGGCCTCTGCAGGCGCCGATCCCGGGGCGGTTCAATGAGTGACCTGGTGAGTGCTCCGAAACATGACACGATGAATGGGCCGATGAACGGGCCGATGACGGCGCGCAGCTACGACCTGATCCTGCTCGGCGGCGGCCTGGCCAACGCGTTGATTGCGTGGCGGCTCGCGACCGAGCGGCCGGACTTGCGCCTGCTGGTGATCGAGCAAGACGCGCTCGGCGGCAATCACACCTGGTCCTTTCATGAGCACGACCTCGATGCGGCCCAGCAACGGTGGCTTGCGCCATTGGTCGGTGCACGCTGGCCTGCCTACCGCGTACGCTTTCCCGCGCACGAGCGAACCCTGAACAGCGCGTATGCGAGCGTGCGCTCGCACGATCTGGCGCGCGTCGTCGGCGCGGCGCTCGGCGACGCGCTGCTGCCCCACACCTCGGCGTCGATCGTCGACGCGTCCACCGTGCGCCTGGCCGACGGCACCGAGTTGCAGGCGCGCGCGATTCTCGACGGCCGGGGGGCGACGCCAAGCGCCCATCTCGCCTTGGGCTATCAGACCTTCGTCGGGCAGGAGGTGCGCATCGCGCGTCCGCATGGACTGACCTTGCCGGTCATCATGGATGCGAGCGTCATGCAGGCAGGCGGCTATCGCTTCGTCTACGTACTGCCCTTCGACGCACACACGCTGTTGATCGAGGATACGCACTACGTCGACGACCAGTCGCTGCCGCTCGAACGATTGCGCGCGAACATCGCTGCCTACGCGGACGCGCAGGGCTGGCGGATCGAAGCCGTATTGCGCGAGGAGCGCGGCGCGTTGCCGATCGTGCTGGCTGGCGACTTCGACGCATTCTGGCGCGACGCTGGCGGCCAACCGCGCAGTGGCCTGCGTGCCGGCCTCTTTCATCCGACCACTGGCTATTCGTTGCCCCACGCAGTGCGTCTGGCCGAGCGCATCGCCGCGCGCTACCGGCGTGCCGGCGAGGGCTTGCGCGGCGGCAAGAGCGGCAGAGAGGACGTCAAGGAAGGCATGGCTGGCAGCATGGACGACAGCCTGCCCGACACCGCCGTGCTGTTCGACACAATTCACGCCGAGGCACATCGCGCATGGCGCGCGCAGGGCTTCTTCCGCTTGCTGAACCGCATGCTTTTCCTGGCCGGCGATGCCGATCAGCGCTGGCAGGTGATGCAGCGCTTCTATCGCTTGCCCGAACCATTGATTCAGCGTTTCTACGCTGGCCGCCTCACGTCGCTGGATAAATTGCGCATCGTCAGCGGCAAGCCGCCGGTCCCGGTCGGACAGGCGATCGATGCCGCGCGGCGCATTCATCCTCACCAGATCAGGACACACGCATGACCACTACGAGACGCGCCGTCGTCATCGGCGCCGGCTTCGGCGGCCTCGCACTGGCGATCCGGCTGCAGGCCGCCGGCGTGCGGACCACGCTGGTCGAGAAACGCGATAAACCCGGCGGCCGTGCCTATGTGTACGAAGACCACGGCTTCAAGTTCGATGCCGGTCCGACGGTGATCACCGACCCCTCGGCCATCGAGGCGCTGTTCGACACCGCCGGCCGACGCATGGCGGATTACGTGACGCTGCTGCCGGTGTCGCCGTTCTATCGGTTGTGCTGGGAAGATGGCAGCAGCTTCGACTACGTCAACGACCAGGACGCGCTGGACCGTCAGATCCACGCCCGCAATCCGGCCGACGTCGACGGGTATCGACGCTTTCTCGCCTATTCGAAAGCGGTGTTCGCGGAAGGCTACCTGAAGCTCGGCGCGGTGCCGTTCCTGTCGTTTCGGGACATGATGCGCGCCGGCCCGCAGCTCGCGCGTCTGCAGGCCTGGCGCAGCGTTTACGGCATGGTCTCGCGCTTCGTGCAGGACGAGCACCTGCGACAGGCGTTCTCGTTTCATTCGCTGCTCGTCGGCGGCAATCCATTTGCGACCTCCTCCATCTACACCTTGATCCACGCACTCGAACGGCAATGGGGCGTGTGGTTCCCGCGCGGCGGTACCGGCGCGCTGGTCGCGGGCATGGTTCGCCTGTTCGAGGACCTGGGCGGCACGGTGATGCTGAACGCGCCCGTCGCGCGTATCGAAATGGCTGACGGCCGCACCACCGGCGTACGCCTGGCGCAGGGACAAACGATCGAGGCCGACATGGTCGCGTCGAACGCGGATGTCATGCACACCTACGACGCCCTGCTCGGCCATCATCCGCGCGGCGTCGCGCAGTCGAACGCGCTGCGCGGCAAGCGTTTCAGCAATTCCTTGTTTGTCATCCATTTCGGACTGCGCCGCCGTCACACGCAGCTTCAGCACCACACCGTGTGCTTCGGTCCGCGCTATCGCGGCCTGATCGACGACATCTTCAAAAGCGAAACGCTGGCCGACGACTTCTCGCTCTATCTGCATGCACCGTGCGTGACCGACCCGTCGCTCGCGCCGCCGGACTGCGGCAGCCATTATGTGTTGGCGCCGGTGCCGCACCTGGGCAATGCGCCGCTGGACTGGTCGGTCGAAGGACCGCGTTACCGGGATCGCATCCTGGCCTACCTGGAAGCGCGCTACATGCCCAACCTGCGCGCCGATCTCGTCACCAGCCGCATCTTCACGCCGGCCGATTTCCGCGACGAACTCAATGCGCACGTTGGCTCGGCGTTCTCGCTCGAACCGGTCCTGACGCAGAGCGCCTGGTTCCGCCCGCACAATCGCGATGCCGCGGTGCCCAATCTCTATCTGGTCGGCGCGGGCACGCATCCGGGCGCCGGCGTGCCCGGCGTGATCGGTTCGGCGAGGGCCACCGCGGGCCTGATGCTGGCGGAGACGCACGCATGAGCGAAGCGCTGCTCGCCCATGCGAACGAAACGATCGCGGTCGGCTCCAAGAGCTTCGCTGCCGCCGCGCGCCTGTTCTCGCCGACGACGCGCCGTGGCGCGCTGATGCTGTATGCATGGTGTCGTCACTGCGACGACGTGATCGACGATCAGCATCATGGCTTCGCGTCGCAAGCACGCGCGCCGGACGACGACGCGCGAGCCAGCGCGGCCGCCGTCGGCGCACCTGACCCCGAAATGAGGCTCGCCGGGCTGTTCGACGCGACGCGCCGTGCGTACCGGGGCGAGCCGATGATCGAACCCGCGTTCGCGGCGTTCCAGGATGTCGCGCTCCGGCATCGCATCCCGCAGCGCTTCGCCTTCGACCATCTGGAAGGATTTGCGATGGACGTGCGCGGCACGCGTTATGAGACGCTCGACGACACCTTGCGCTACTGCTACCACGTCGCCGGCGTGGTGGGGCTGATGATGGCGGTGGTGATGGGCGTCGAAGACGAAGCGACGCTGGACCGCGCCTGCGATCTGGGCCTGGCCTTTCAGTTGACCAATATCGCGCGCGACATTGTCGAAGACGCTGCGATCGGACGCTGTTACCTGCCCGCGCAGTGGCTGCGCGAAGAAGGCTTGCCGAGCGATGCGCCCGGCGCGCTCGCCGCACCCGTTCATCGGGCCGCCCTGGCGCGACTTGCCGCGCGTCTGATCGAGCATGCGGAGCCCTACTATGAATCGGCCCGCGCCGGCATTCCGGCGCTGCCGTTGCGGTCGGCCTGGGCCATCGCCGCCGCGCGTGCCGTGTATCGGCAGATCGGTGTCAAGGTAAGGGCGCGCGGCGCGCGTGCCTGGGACGCGCGCGCCGCGACCTCGAAGCCGGAGAAGCTGCGCCTGCTGGCCGGCGCCACGGCTATGGCGCTTGCCGGGCGCGTGCGGCGTCCGGGGCGTGCGGTTCGGCCGCGTGCCGCGACCCTCTGGCTGCGGCCCGCGGCGGCCCGCCATGCAGACGCTGAAGACGGCGCTTGAGAACCGGCAGCGGCGGCGCGTAAAGGAACCCGAAGGATACGCAGCCGTCGCGGCCATGCACCGCATGATGCATGCGGTGCGCCTGATAGAGGCGCTTCAGGTAGCCACGCCGCGGGATGTAGCGGAACGGCCAGCGCTGATGCACCAGACCGTCATGCGCGACGAAATACAGCAGTCCATACAACGTCATGCCGGCGCCGATCCATTCCAGCGGATGATGGCCGGCGGTCCCCAGCGCAATCAACGCGATCGCGATGCCGGCGAAGAACACCGCATACAGGTCGTTCTTCTCGAACCAGCCTTGACGCGGTTCGTGGTGCGACCGATGCCAGCCCCATCCCCAGCCATGCATCACGTACTTGTGCGCGACGATGGAGAACACCTCCATCGCGGCGACGGTAGCCAGACAGACGGCAGTATTGAGCAGGATGGTCATCGGTGTGGGTGAACGATCGCGCGGCGCGGCGGACAAGGCAGGAAACGAGGCACCGCGAATTGGGAGAAAGGCTGGAAGAAGAGCCGGGCGGACCGCGCCGCCGACAGTGACGATGCACGATATTGCAATTGTCGTGCGCGCCGGCGCGCCGCCTCTGCAAGAAGCACGCGCGTGGCCGCCCTGCGTTGCCGTGTTTCATCATAACGATCATAGCCGCATTCGCCACATTCGCCATAGTCGGCGGGCCAGCACGCATTGCCGGCGCAGGCGCGACGGGAACGCGGTTTGCGGCGGCCGGCTTGCACACGCATCGAACGGCACGTATCGGGACGCCTGGTGGGGGGGCTGCGACGAATGCGAATCTGCCGACCGCACCGCGCAACGCGAACAAGGAGTGCATGATGAGTCTGATGACGGCCTACCGCGTGACCCGCTTCGGGGGTCCGGACAATCTGCATCCGGACGACATCGAGATACCGTCGCCCGGGCCCGGCGAATTCCTGATTCGAACCCGCGGCGCCAGCGTCAACCCCGTCGATTTCAAGATCCGTGAGGGCAAGTACCCGCCGATCGGTGCCGACCGTCTGCCGTTCACGCTGGGCCGTGATCTGGCGGGCGAGATCGTCTCGGCCGGTGACGGTGCAACGGGCTTTGTACCGGGCGACGCGGTGTTCGGCTTCGTCGGCCATGCGCAGGGCACCTTCGCGGACTACGTGACGCTGGCGGCCGAGGCACTTGCCCCCAGGCCCGCGCTGCTCGACTTCACGCAAGCGGGCGCCGTCCCGCTGGCGGCACTGACCGCTTGGCAAGGCTTGTTCGAATACGGTGGGCTGCTCGCCGGTCAGCGCGTGCTGATTCACGCAGGGGCGGGTGGCGTCGGCCATTTCGCGGTGCAGTTCGCGAAGGCGCGCGGCGCGGAGGTGTTCGCCACCGGCTCCGGTGATGGATTGGCGCTGATCGACTCGCTGGGCGCCGACCATGTGATCGACTACCGCCGGCAGCGCTTCGAGGAGGTCGCGCGCGACATCGATGTGGTGTTCGATCTGTTGGCGGGCGAAACCCAGGCGCGCTCGTGGCAAGTGCTGCGCGAAGGCGGTGCGTTGATTTCCACGTTGCAAGCGCCCTCGCCCGAGGTTGCGCAAGCACATCGGGCCCGCGCCGCACGCTTCACCGCGCGCCCCGACGGTGCGCAGCTACGCGAGATCGCTTCGCTGATCGACGCCCAGCGCGTTCGCGTATATCTCGACGAAACCTTCGGCAAGTCCGGCGTGAAAGCCGCCCTCGCACGGGTCGAGGACGGCCACGTTCACGGCAAGGTGGCGGTCGCCTGGTCCGAGGGCAGTTGACTGAACCATGCGCGCCCGCTCAGCCGAGTTCCGGCAGTTCGGTGGGACGCAGATCGAAGACCAGCACTTCGGCATCCTCGCCGTCCGTGAACGTCAGCGCCTGCGCCTCGCGCACGCGCGCGCCATCACCCTCGCCCATGCGTTGCCCGTTGACCGTCAGTGCGCCTCGGGCGAGATGCACATAGGCGTGACGCGCTGGCCCCAGCGTCAGCGTTGCATGCTCCGCGCCGTCGAACAGTCCCGCGTGCACGCGCACGTCCTGCCGCACTTCGAGCGACCCGTCCGCGCCATCCGGGGAAATGATCAAGCGCAGGCGTCCTCGCTTGTCCGATGGCGCGAAATGCTTCTGCTGATAGCGCGGCACGGCGTGCCGTACCGCGGGCACCAGCCACACCTGGAGGAAGTGCACCGGTTCGTCCGCCGACGGGTTGTATTCGCTGTGCGCGACGCCAGTGCCCGCACTCATCAATTGCACGTCGCCCGGACGGATCACCGAGCCGGTGCCCATCGAATCCTTGTGCTCGAGCGCGCCTTCAAGCACGTACGAAAAGATCTCCATGTCGCGATGCGGGTGCGTGCCGAACCCTTGGCCCGCGGCCACGCGATCGTCGTTGATGACGAGCAGATCCGAAAAACCGCGCTGAGCCGGATCGCGGTAGGACGCGAACGAGAATGTGTGGAACGATTTGAGCCAGCCATGGTTGGCGAAGCCGCGTTGGTCAGCCCTGCGAATGTCGAGCATGGGTCACCTCCAGTCGATATTGTCCGATGCACCGGCAGCGGCAATGCGCCGCCCGCTGTCATGGAATCAAGATACTGGAAACGCGATCGTGTCGTAAGCGGCTGGCGGACGCAACACTGTCCACTTTTTCGAGACAATCGCCGGGATCCGGCTGGCGCGACCGTGCGCGTCGCACGGTGGCAAGCATCGCGTGCGCGGCGCAACCGTCATCGTCCATTGGAGCGCGGCCGCGCCGCACGCAACGTCCAAGGCCGCCCGGCGAGTGCGCGGCGCGATCCGTCAGTCGTCGTCCAAGGCTTCGCGCAGGAAATCGACGAAGGCCTGCAACAGGCGCGAGCTTTGCCGATGCTGTGGGTAGACCGCATGCACCGCGCCGTCGGGGACGCGCCAACCGTCCAGCACCGGCAGCAGGTCGCCGCGCGCCAACGCTTCGTCGATGATGAAGGTCGGCAGCATCGCAATGCCCAGGCCCGCGATCGCGGCGTCCCGTATCACTTCGCCGTTGTTCGCGCGCAGCTGGCCGCGCAGCGGCACGACGACGCGGCGCCCGTCCCGCTGGAAAGGCCACTCGACGTGTTTTGCATGACCGTACAGCAGGCACGCGTGCTCGGCCAGCGCATCCGGGGCGGTGGGCGGGGCGTGGCGCGCCAGATAGGCGGGGCTGGCGCAACAGACGGTGCGGACCGCGCAGATGCGTCGGGCAATCAACGTGGAGTCGGGCAGTATGCCGATGCGGATCGCCATGTCGTACCCTTCCGCCACCAGGTCCACCGCGCGGTCGTTCAGGTCGAGTTCGATCTGGACCTGCGGGTGCCGCCGGAGGAATTCGGGCAGCCGCGGGCTGAGGTGCATCGTGCCGAAGGTCATCGGCGCGCTGATGCGCAAGATGCCGCGCGGCGTCGCGCCCTGGTTGGCCATCACCTCCTGGGTCTCGGCCACTTCCGCCAGGATTCGCATGGCTCGCCCATAGAAGGTCATGCCAAGCTCGGTCGCTTGCAGCCGGCGCGTGGTCCGGTTCAGCAAACGCGCGCCCATCTCTGCCTCGAGCGCCATGGTTCGACGGCTGACGTACTGCTTGGATAGACCGAGCTTCTCGGCCGCCGCGGTAAAGCTGCCGGCATCGACGGTCGCGACGAACAGTCTGAGGTCTTCGAGCTGCATCGCGATTCCCGGTCGCATTGAGACCGGCATCATAACTGTCGGAAGCGCACGACGTCCCACTGGCAGACCACGGCGCCCGCCGGCAACTCACGATGCCCGCCGGCAGGCGATCCGCGATAATCGGCGTCAGCGCGTGCCACCTTCGGTCAGCGCACATGCAGACCGCCGCTCCCTGCACCCCGCCCTGCAGCCGTTCCGTTCACATCGCAATTCGGAGCACCGCCGCCATGCCCCCTTCCTCAACGCTTGCGTCGCCCGCCGTGCCACCCACGCTCAATGTAGTCGGCCCCGGCCGCGTCGGTCAGACGCTGGCGCGCCTGTTTCACACGGCAGGTGTGTTTCGTGTCCAGCAAGTGTTCGGACGCGATCCGGCGCGCACGCGCGCGGCGTGCGCCTTCATCGGCGCAGGCCAGGCGTCGTGCGATCTGGCCGATGCGCGACACAGCGCGGCCTGGCTGCTGAGCGTACCCGACACGCAGCTCGCTGCCGTCGCCGCGATGGTCGCGTCCGTCACGACGATCGCGACGCCGCCGAGCGCGCCGCCATTGGCCTTCCACTGCAGCGGCTTCCTGTCGGCGTCGGTGCTGTCGCCGCTCGCCGAGCACGGCTGGCACACCGCCAGCGTGCATCCGGTCTACAGCTTCGCATCGCCCGCTGCGGCGGTCGCGGGCTTCGCCGGCACGCCGTGTGGTGTGGAGGGCGGTATCGAGACAACCGAACGCCTCAGGCAGGCCTTCGGCGCGATCGGTGGCGTCTGCTTCGAGGTCGACAGTCAGCGCAAGCCGCTGTATCACGCCGGCGCCGTGTTCGCGACCAACTTCCTGGTGGTGGCGCAGGCCGTTGCCCGCGATGCATGGCTCGCGGCGGGCGTGGCGCCAGCGCTCGTGCCACGACTGGCCGATGCGCTGCTCGACAACACGCTGGCCAACCTGCGCGCGCTCGGTCCGGAGCGCGCGCTGACGGGACCCGCGGCACGCGGCGACCAGGCAGTGGTCGATGCGCAGGCCAAGGTCGTGACCCAGTGGCATGCGGAGGCGGGCGATGCGTATCGCGCGCTCAGCACGCTTGCGGCGCAGATCGCGCGTCGACGCGACCTGCCGTGAGCGCATCCCGCTTCGGCCATGCATGCGTACGGCCCGGTTTCACTGATGGAACGGCGCGACCATCACCGGCACGCTTTGCATCAGTGCTCATAAGTTTTGGCTCGCTTGCGCAGAATCGGCCGTAATTTCGCCCTCCTACACTGAGTTGCCGATGCGAGCCGACAGAGTCGGCGTGCGTCGCAATCCATTCAACAGTGTCAGGTCATCATCATGACGACAACGAAACCCGTGGTGCCCTCAGACTCCCCGCATGTCGCCTCGACGGCGTCGAGCGCCTATGCCGCGTCCACGGTGGGCGCGACGACGCCGACGTGGCGCGTGGTCGTGGCAGCCTCGATCGGCAATGCGCTCGAGTGGTTCGATCTGGTCGTCTACGGCTTCTTCGCCGCGACCATCTCCAAGCTGTTCTTCCCGTCGGGCAACGAGACGGTCTCGTTGATGATCGCCCTGGGCACCTTCGGCGTGTCGTTCTTCATGCGCCCGCTTGGCGCCATCGTGTTCGGCATCTACGCCGACCGCGCCGGACGCAAGGCCGCGCTCACCCTCTCCATCGGCCTGATGATGCTCGGCACGCTACTCATCGCCTTCATGCCCACCTACGCGGCCATCGGCATCGCCGCGCCGATCGGGCTGACGCTCGCGCGCATGATCCAGGGCTTCTCCGCCGGCGGCGAGTTCGGCAGCGCCACCGCCTTCATGGCCGAGCACGCCCAGCACCGCCGCGGTTTCTTCTCCAGCTTCCAGGTCGCCAGCCAGGGCCTGACCACGCTGCTCGCCGCGCTCTTCGGCGTCACGCTCACCAGCAACCTCGACGCCGCGCAGATGGCCAGTTGGGGCTGGCGCGTGCCGTTCTTCTTCGGCCTGATCATCGGCCCGGTGGCGTACTACATCCGACGCCACACCACCGAGAC
>NZ_FNLO01000003.1 GCF_900095735.1 Chitinasiproducens palmae
ACATGTGCGCTTACCATTTTTTTGCGTTGATCTCCTTCATCACTTCGATTTCGAGATCCCGCTCCGCCAACAGCTTCTTGAGCCGCCCGTTCTCCGACTCCAGCGCTTTAAGCCGCTTCACGTCGTCGCTCATCATCTCACCAAACCGCTTGCGCCAGGCGTAGATCGACGCCTCGCTCACTCCGTGACGCTTGGCCACCTCCGCGATCGGTGCTGTATCCGCCTCCCGCAAAATCCGCACAATCTGCTCGTCGCTATATCGGCCCTTCTTCATGACGCTCCCACCCTCGATGCGCCATTATCCCAGATCAATTTGGTCTTACATTACCGGGACAGGTCACCGCTTCTCGAAGCCACTCATATACAGCGTGAAAGACATAAAGCAGGTAACCACCATTCAGTTGCGCTCCCGGACAAATAGCTGCAAGATTTTGGTTGATCGTGGCATCTATGAGTAGACGAGCAGACATTCCACGAGTCTTACCTTGCCCAATCATGCCGACGATGACAGTTCCTATTGGCAAAATCCGTAGTGAACATTTTTCAAGCGCATACTGCGTGATGAACTCTCCCGCATCACGAATATGAACTTGATTCACCTCCCCGGAGGCCAACCACGGAACATCTCCATCTGTCCAATATGCATCTACGTCACGACTTGGAGTAGTTCCGTTTTCCACCGTGGCGTAATACCCTAGGCCGGCAACTGTCCAATGCGCGGGAACCACCGGCATCCACGCGTAGCCGGACTCCTTCATTGGGGCGTTGGAGTCGAGGCCACGGGTGACGGCGTGCGAGATGGTGGCCTGGCGCTTTTCTGCCAGCAGCGTGAGGAGCTTTTCCTGCTCGGCAATCAGCGCATCAATCTTCCCGGTCTCGCGGTCGAGGAAGGCTGCAATCGCTTTCTGTTCTGGTTTGGGTGGCAAAGCCAAGGTGATGGCTTTCATCTCGCCGTAATTCGTACTCCACAAATCAGCGACAATGCCCTTGCCATAGCGGTAATACTCTTCTTGAAAAGCCACCGAACGGAACAAATGATGGACAAAGCGGCCATGTAACCCGTTGTCAGGACAGACGACAGTGTTGATGAGCGATACCGAGCCGTCGAGTTCAGACAGTCCAGATGAGCCTTTACGATCCGACCGGCTGTTGATTACAAAATCCCCTGCCAGCACGCATTTACGGTTGTCATTGTCATCCGTTTTGGCTGCCGTTTCGAGCTGAGGGACAATACCATTTTTGGTAACGGACAGAGGCGGATAGTCGATGTCACTGACTTTCTCGCGGCGTTCCGAGAAACGAGCGCCGATACGAGTAAGCTGCCAATGCTCCGGCACCATGCCCAGCCATGCCGCACGGCTTTCCTTGTAGGCTGCATAGGTTGGCAAACTCATTCTGCCAACTCTCCAAGCATCTTCATGATGTTGGCTGAAACCGCCTTCAATTCCTCATCAATCGTATGCAGATCACGCGGTGGTTCAAACACATAGAAATGCCGATTGAACGGAATTTCATAGCCTACCTTGCTTTTCTCTTCGTCGATCCAGGCATCCGCCGCATGTGGCAACACCTCCCGCTTGAAGTAAGCGCCGATATCCTCTGACAGCGGCACATTCTCGGTATCACGCAGCGCACTATCCGCCTGCTTTTTGCCCTTCTGCTTGCCTTTGACGCCGAGGACGATTTTGCCCTGCTCGTCGCGCAGCGGCCGTTCCACCGTAATGGTGGTGTAGCCAAAGTCCTGATTGCGGAAGATGCGTGAGATTGGCGCAACCTTCACCTTGCCGCCCGCAGGCGCCTCCGGCGGCCTGTTACCCGCCTCGACCACGCAACGGCCGATCTCCTTGCCTTCCGCGTCGAACGTCGTTGCAAGCTCCGCTTCGACACATTCGCCGAACAGGCGCGTCACCGTTGCGATCTGCTCGTCATTCATTTCCTTGCGCTTGCTGCCGAGGCTTTTGCGCATCTTCTGCCAGAAGCTGGAAGCGTCGATCAGTTGCACATGGCCCTTGCGCTGCTTCGGCTTCTTGTTCGACAAAATCCACACATAAGTGGCGATGCCGGTGTTGTAGAACATGTCGGTCGGCAGGCCGACGATGGCCTCCACCAGATCATTCTCCAGCACATAGCGGCGGATTTCCGATTCACCCGAACCCGCGCCCCCGGTGAACAGCGGTGATCCGTTCAGCACAATGCCGAAGCGGCTACCGCCATCTTGCGCCGGGCGCATTTTGCTGATGAGGTGCATCAGGAACAGCATGGAGCCATCGGACACGCGCGGCAGGCCGGGGCCGAAGCGGCCATCGAAACCTTGTCGCTCATGCTCGTTGCGAACGGACTTTTCGACCTTTTTCCACTCCACCCCGAATGGCGGGTTGGAAAGCATATAGTCGAACTTGCTCCCCCCATGCCCGTCATCCGACAGCGTGTTGCCGGGGATGATGTTGGCGACATTCTGACCCTTGATGAGCATGTCCGCCTTGCAGATGGCGTAGGATTCGTCGTTGAGCTCCTGCCCATACATGGTCAGGCGCGCGGCCGAGTTATGCTCCAGCAGATATTCACCGGCCACAGAGAGCATGCCGCCGGTTCCAGCGGTCGGGTCGTAGATAGTACGCACCACGGCGTTGCCCGAGGTCAGCACGTCGTCATCCTCGATGAACAGCAGGTTCACCATCAGGCGGATGACTTCGCGCGGGGTGAAGTGTTCACCGGCGGTCTCGTTGGAGATTTCCGCGAATTTGCGGATCAGCTCCTCGAACACCAGGCCCATCTGCGTGTTGTCCACCTCGTCCGGGTGCAGTTCGATATTGGCGAATTTCTCGGTCACCAGATACAGCAGGTTGGCTTTGGCCAGCCGCTCGACCTGGGCATAGAAATCGAACCGCTCGAAAATGTCGCGCGCCGCCGGCGAGAAGGCTTGCACATAGGCATAAAGGTTCTGGCGGATATGATCCTGGTCGCCCAGCAGCTTCACCAAGTCCAGCGGCGAGGTGTTGTAGAAGGACTGCCCGGCCTTGCGCAGCAGGAAGGGATCAGGGTTCAGGCCAGCCTTGGTCTTGGCCTCGAACTCGGCCAGCACCGCCGGCTTGGCGGCTTCCAGCACACAATCAAGGCGGCGCAGCACCGTAAACGGCAGAATGACGCGCCCATATTCAGACTGCTTGTAATCACCGCGCAGCAGGTCGGCGACAGACCAGATGAGAGAGGATAATGCTTGGTGGTTCATGGGTGAGGCCTTGTACGCGCGTATTGACTATATCGGTTGGCTGAAGCGGCCCGGCTGCCGCGAACGATGCCGTTAGTGAGGGGACACAGGCTTTTCCTGTGGCGTGATCGCGCCGACGTGTTTGTAAAGTGTCGTACGTGACACCCCATAGCGCCGCGCCACATCGGCTACCTGGATGTCCGGGTCGCGCAGGAGGGCCTTGATCTCGCGCACTTGCTTCTCGTTCAGCTTGGGCTTGCGGCCGCCTGAGCGGCCTCGGGCGCGCGCTGCGGCCAGGCCGGCATAGGTGCGCTCACGGATCAAGTTGCGCTCGAACTCCACGAGGGCGGCGAAGACATCGAAGACCAGCTTCCCAGCGGCGCTGCCCGTTTCGATTTTTTCGGTAAGGCTTTCAAAGCCGATGCCGCTGCGTTCGAGGGCGGCCACGATCTGCACCAAATCGGGCAAGCTACGGCCGAGCCGATCCAGCCGCCACACCACCAGCGTGTCACCGGTGCGCAGGGCTTTGCGGCATTGTTCAAGCTCCGGTCGCACGGCGTTTTTCCCGCTTGCAGCTTCCTCGTAGATTACGTGGCACCCCGCCTGCTGAAGCGCGTCACGCTGCAGGTCCAGTTGGTCTTTAGGGGAGACCCGTGCATACCCAATACGCTGATTCGGTAACGGAACCGGGGTATTGAAACTTGACGAGAATGTTAACTCGGCAATTGAGGTTCGGAAAGTCCCGAATGCCATTTTTTGATCCGTCCAGGAACCACCGTTTTCTGGGCACCGAGTTTGGCGAATGAAGAAAAGATCATCCAGCGTGATCTTTTCGGGATAAATGCAAACCTCGGCCTGTCCACCAAAAGCGATCCCGGGCAAGGCAATCATGCGCTTCTCCCTCACAAAGCCGGGCTGAGCACCGTGACCGACACGTCCTCCGGCACCAGCTTCGGCACATGCGTGCGTCCGTCGAACCATGCATCCACCATGTCGGCGACTCCTGGCGCACGTGCCGCCGCGGCCCGGCGTACTCGGCCTTGTTGTAGACCGAGCGCGAAGTCCGGCTGCCCTCTTCGTGAGCCAGACACTTCTCTATCCAGTCCCCATTGAGGCCGACCTCGTTGAGCAGCGTGGACGCGGTGCGCCGATGGTCGTGCACCGTGAATGGCTCCAGCGGCAGCCCGGCTTCCTTGGCACGTGACCCGATGAGCTGGGTCACCCGGTTGAGCGTTGCATGCGACATGCACCGATCGGGGTCATAGCGCGACGGCAGCACGAACCGCGAGCCCGCCGCGCAGGTGTGCAAGGCCACGAAAATGTCCACCGCCTGCCGCGACAGGTAGACCACGTGCGGCTTGCGCCCCTTCATCCGCACCTTCGGAATCGTTCAGGTGGCGTTCTCGAAATCCACCTCGTTTCAGTTCGCCTCGACCAGTTCGCTCTTGCGCACCATCGTCAGAAGGATCAGGCGCAAGGCCAGCCGGATGGTCGGATAGGACGCGATGGTCTCCAGTTGGTGGAAGGCCAGCCGGATCTCGGCCGGCGAGAGCGCCCCGGTCCTTGGGAACAAAGGTCGCGATCGAGGCTGCCCTCACGTCGTCAGCCGGATTGCTAAGCCGTTCGCCATGCAGGATGGCAAAGGCATAGACCTGCTTCACGATGTCTCGGATGTGGATGGCCGTAGCGGCGCGCCGCGCGCCTTCACCTTGTTGCACAACGGCCGCAGGTCGTCGGGGGTGACTTCCCTCAGCTTGCGATTCTGGAAGACCGGCAGGATGTCGCGGTCGATGATGTGCTTGCGCATCGCCCGTGTGCTGTCGGCCATGCGGGCATCGGCCAGCCAGCGTTCCGTCATCTCGCCGAAGGTGCTGGCGGCCGTCAGCCTCCGTTTGGCCCGCTGCTTCTCCAGCGCCGGGGAAAGGCCCTGATCGACCGAGCGCTTGGCGTCGAGCAGTCGCTCGCGTGCCATGGCCAGCGACATGCCGCCGGCCCGTACCGTCCAAGCGTGACCGTCTCGCGGCGCCCGTTGAGACGGTAGTCGTAGCGGAAGGTGACGGTACCGGCGGTCGATACCGCCACGTACATGCCATCGCGGTCAAAAACCTTATAAACCTTGGACTTAGGCTTGAGATTGCGCAGTGCTGCGTCGGTGAGCATTGAGGGTGTTCTTCCTGTTCGTGACGGCTTTTACCGTCAGGGACCTGGAGACCCGTTGATGCTCGGAAAGCCGCATGAAATAAGCTTTCCTCAGGAGTTTTTTACCGTCAAAGACCGGTTCGGTCTCAATAGTAAACGGGAAGGTCTGGATCCGACCTCCGGGGCTTACCGTCGGTTCTGTCGCCGACCCGTTCTGCTGGCCGGCGATAGCCACCGATAGAAAACGCGACTTATACGTTTAAAATCAACGACTTAAGTCACACCTACCGATACCTGGCGGTAGCCCCCGAAAGACGCTCCGTCACTCCCACTCAATCGTCGCCGGCGGCTTCCCAGAAATGTCATACACGACCCGGTTAATCCCCCGCACTTCATTGATGATCCGATTCGACACGTGCCCGAGCAGTTCGTGCGGCAGGTGTGCCCAGTGGGCGGTCATGAAGTCCTGGGTCTGGACGGCGCGGAGTGCGACGACGTACTCGTAGGTGCGGCCGTCGCCCATCACGCCGACGCTCTTGACCGGCAGGAAGACGGCGAATGCCTGGCTGGTGAGGTCGTACCAGGTCTTGCCGCTGCTCGGTTCGACCATCTCGCGCAGGGTTTCGATGAAGATGGCGTCGGCGCGGCGCAGCAGGTCGGCGAAGTCGCGTTTGACTTCGCCGAGGATGCGCACGCCCAGGCCGGGGCCGGGGAACGGGTGGCGGTAGACCATTGCGGGCGGCAGGCCAAGCTTGACGCCGAGTTCGCGGACTTCGTCCTTGAACAGTTCGCGCAGCGGCTCGACCAGCTTCAGTTGCAGGTCTTCGGGCAGGCCGCCGACGTTGTGGTGGCTTTTGATGGTGGCGGCGCCCTTCTTGCCGTGGCCGGCGGATTCGATGACGTCGGGGTAGATGGTGCCTTGGGCGAGCCATTTGGCGTCGGTCAGCTTGCTGGCTTCGGCCTTGAACACTTCGACGAATTCGCGGCCAATGATCTTGCGTTTGGCTTCGGGGTCGGTGACGCCGGCGAGTTTGCCGAGGAAGGCATCGCTTGCGTCGACGTGGATGACCTTGACTCCGAGGTGGGAGCCGAAGGTTTCCATTACCTGCTCGGCTTCGTTGAGTCGCAGCAGGCCGTGGTCGACGAACACGCAGGTCAGTTGGTCGCCGATCGCACGGTGCAGCAGCGCGGCGGCGACGGACGAGTCGACGCCGCCGGAAAGGCCGAGGATGACGTGTTCGTTGCCGACCTGCGCGCGGATCTTTTCGATCGCTTCGTCGATGTAGCTGCCCATCTCCCAATCGGCGCGCGCGGCGCAGATGTCGAGCACGAAGCGCTGGAGGATGGCGGTGCCCTTCACGGTATGCGTGACTTCGGGGTGGAACTGCACGCCGTAGAAGCCGCGGGCTTCGTCGGCGATGCCGGCGACCGGGCAGGACGGCGTGGAGGCCATCAGCTTGAAGCCTTCCGGCATGCGTTCGACCTTGTCGCCATGGCTCATCCACACCTTGAGCATGCCGTGGCCTTCGGCGGTGCGGCTGTCCTCGATGCCGTCGAGCAGGCGGGTATGGCCGTGCGCGCGCACTTCGGCGTAGCCGAATTCGCGGACATTCGACGATGCGACGCCACCGCCGAGCTGCTGCGCCATCGTCTGCATGCCGTAGCAGATGCCGAGCACGGGCACGCCCAGTTCAAACACCACGGACGGCGCGCGCGGGGTATCGCCTTCCGTCACGGAGCTAGGCCCGCCCGACAGAATGATGCCCTTCGGCGCGAATGCACGGATCGCCGCCTCGTCCATGTCGTACGGATGGATTTCGGAATAGACGTGCGCTTCACGCACGCGGCGCGCGATCAGTTGCGTCACCTGGGAGCCGAAATCGAGGATCAGGATCTTGTCGTGCATGGCTGGCGATGTGCTCAAAAGGGTCCAATCAATAAAGAAGCGACGGCAATGCCGTATCGGGCATTGCCGTCGCTGTCCAACTCGGTCTTCGCATCAAGGCCCCTGCGGCAGCTGCCGCCCAGGCCGTTTCCGGCAATGTGGTCGGCCGGTACGCGTTCGATCAAAGCAGCGGTTCGTCGGGTCGGCGGCGCGGTGCCGTGCCGACCGGCGTCAAAACGGGTTCATCGCGGACCAACGTGTCGCCGCTCGGCGTGACCGTGGTGCTGGTCGGTTCGCCGTGTACCGGCGCGCCGACGGGCCGCGTGGTGGTGGTGACCGTGGTGCGCGGATCGATGGCGCCCGGCGCCACGGTGGGGCTGCGCAGCACGGGTTCGTCGGCGGCAGTCACCGGGCGCGTCACGCGCGGATCGACGCCTTCCGGGACGGTACGGCCCAGGTCACGGTCGCGCTGCGACAGCGTCGCGCCGTCGAGATCGTGCCGAACCACACGCGGCGTTGCGCTTACCACGGTCTCGCGCTCGACGACGACCGGACGGGCCGTTCCGGCCGCCGTTTCATGGAGCGGCGCACCCGCGACCGGCGTCGCCGTCGTTGTAGTCGTCGTGGTGGTTGCGACCGGCGCCACCGGCGATGCTACCGGCGTAGCCACGGGCACGGCGACCGGCTCGGCCACCACCGGACGCTCGGCCAGCGCCTTGCGTTCGGCACGCTCCGCCGATGCCGCGCCTTCGGCGGCGAGGCGATCGCGCCAGCGCACGCTGGAGCCCATCTTGACCTGGATCAGTCCCAGCAACAGCACGACCGCGGCGGCGATCGACGCCACGACCAGATAATTGGTGCTCAGTTCCGGCACGCGCAGGCCGATCATCCAGACCAAGGCGAACGCCGAGGCGATCCACATCGTGTGGCCGGTGACCTTGCCGACCGCACCGGTCAACGCACCGTTGAAGGCCGCGACCAGCATCATCGCGCCGCCGCCCGCCACGACCACGCCGAGCAGTTGTCCAAGCAGCGCCGGCTGGGCGGCAAACGCGTCCAGCGGCGGCAGCAGGGACAACCACGGTGTAAGCAGAAACACTGCCGCGATGACCAATGCGATGCATCCATCCACAATCAACAAGGTTCGCAGCAATGCTTTCATGGTCTTACTCCGCTTGGTAGTTTGGCGCTTCCTTCGTGATCTGCACGTCATGGACGTGCGATTCGCGCATGCCCGCCGAGGTGATCTCGACGAAGGTCGCCTTTTCGTGCAATTCCGGGATGGTCTTGCACCCGCAATACCCCATGCTGGCCCGGACACCGCCGGTCAGCTGATACAGGATCGGAACGATGCTGCCCTTGTAGGCCACGCGCCCTTCGATCCCTTCCGGCACCAGCTTGTCGATATTCGCAGAGTTGTCCTGGAAATACCGGTCGGCCGCGCCGTCCTTCATCGCGCCCACCGAACCCATGCCACGGTAGGACTTGAACGAACGTCCCTGGTACAGGAACACTTCGCCCGGTGCTTCCTCGGTGCCGGCGAACACGCCGCCCATCATCACCGCATGAGCGCCAGCCGCCAACGCCTTCGACACGTCACCGGAGTAGCGCACGCCGCCATCCGCAATTGCCGGCACACCGCTTCCAGCCAGCGCTTCGCTGACGTTGGCGATCGCGGTGATTTGCGGTACGCCGACGCCAGCCACGATACGGGTGGTGCAGATCGAACCCGGACCGATGCCGACCTTGACCGCGTCGGCGCCGTGGTCCACCAGGGCTCGCGCGGCCTCTGCCGTCGCGATATTGCCGCCGATGACGTCGACCTGCGGGAAGTTCTGCTTCACCCAGCGGACACGCTCGAGCACGCCCTGGCTATGTCCGTGCGCCGTATCGACCACGATCACGTCGACACCCGCCTCGACCAGAAGCGAAATCCGTTCCTCGTTGTCGGCGCCGACGCCGACGGCCGCGCCGACGCGCAGCTTGCCATGCTCGTCCTTGCTGGCGGCCGGGTGTTCGGTGGCCTTGGTGATGTCCTTGACGGTGATCAGCCCGCGCAGCTCGAAATCGTCGTTGATGACCAGCACGCGCTCCAGGCGCGAACGGTGCATCAGCGCCTTGGCTTCGGCCAGCGGCGTGCCTTCCTTGACGGTGACCAGGCGGTCACGCGGGGTCATGATGTTGCGGACCGGTTCTTCCAGCCGCGTCTCGAAACGAAGGTCGCGGTTGGTGACGATGCCGACCAGGCTGCGGCCTTCGACCACCGGGAAGCCGGAAATGCCATGCTGGCGGGTCAGGTCGATCACGTCCCGGATGCGCATGTCGGGCGACACGGTGATCGGGTCGCGCAGCACACCGGATTCGTAACGCTTGACCTTGACGACTTCGCTCGCCTGTTCGCGCGCGGTCAGATTCTTGTGAACGATCCCGATGCCGCCGACCTGTGCCATCGCGATCGCGAGACGTGCCTCGGTGACGGTGTCCATCGCCGCGGAGACCAGCGGGATGTTCAGCGAGATGTTGCGGGTGAGCTTGGTGCGGAGGTTGGTGTCGCGCGGCAGAATGTCGGAGAACGCCGGCACGAGGAGTACGTCATCGAAAGTCAGGGCTTTCTGGATCGGACGCATGGCAAATCCTATAGGCGCAAAAGCGGATTATACGCGAGACGCGCCACGGCGTGGGAGCCGTGCTATCCTTTTGGCCCCTATCAAGCGCGGGATCCGGCGTCGCCGGTCCACGGCAGCGGGCGGTCCGGGGGCCGTCATGGAAACGCGGTGCCGCAACGGCGCCGACACCGCGCCGCCGACGGTGCGGTGAGCGGCCCGGCAGTGCCGAATCGTCCCAGTCGCGGCCGCGCGCAGTTGTTTTGCGAGACTCATGCGGCTCGGTATCTTCTACGGCTTGCTGGCAGGTGCCCTGTGGGGCATCGTTTTCGTCGTTCCGAAATTGCTGCCCGATTTCGGCCCCTTGCAGGTGAGCGCCGGCCGCTACATCGCTTACGGGCTGGTATCGCTCGCGGTGCTGATGCCTCGCGCACGCTCGGTCCTGTCGCGGCTACGCATGGCCGACGTGCGCGCCCTCTTCTCGCTCAGCCTGAGCGGCAATCTCGTCTATTACATCCTGCTCGCCGCCGCGGTGCGGCTGGTCGGCGTCGCGCCGACGTCGCTGATCATCGGCGTGCTGCCCGTGACGATCACGCTGGTCGGTTCGCGCGAACACGGCGCACTGCCGTTTCGCCGTCTGGTCGCGCCGTTGGCGACGGTCCTGGCGGGCATCGTCTGCATCAATCTGGACGTGTTCGGCGGCACCACCGACGGCGGTCCGCAGACCGGCGCGGCGCTGGCCGGAGTGGTCTGCGCGGCGCTGGCGCTGTTGAGCTGGACGATTTTTGCGGTCGGCAACGCACGCTATCTGCGCAGCCAGGACCGTTTCAGCAGCAACGACTGGTCGGTGCTCTGGGGCCTGATGAGCGGCGTCGTCGGGGCCTTCGTATGGATTTTCACGATGCTGGTTCCTGCCGAGTGGCACGGCCCGCTGCTGATCGCCAATCCGGACGCGGCGCGTTGGCATGAGTTCGTGCTGGTCAACCTGGGCCTGGCAATCGGCGCGTCCTGGCTCGGCAATGCGTTGTGGAATGCGGCCAGCCAACGCCTGCCGCTGACTTTGTCGGGTCAGATGATCGTTTTCGAGACGTTGTTCGCGCTGTTGTACGGCTATGTCTACGCGGGCCGCTGGCCTCGCGGACTCGAAATTCTCGCGATCGTCCTGCTGGTGGGCGGGGTGTTGTGGTCGGTGCGCGTGCATGCGAAAGCCGAGAAGCCGGACCCGCTGCTGCAGGCGGAGCACCCTTGAGAGCGGGCCAACACGCCGTCGGCCAGCCTGTCAGACGGGCCGCCAGGACGGCCCCAAGGCACCAACCCTCCTGACCCGCCTGCCACTCCTGCCCCACGCTCGCCGCGCAGGGCGGCAGACGCTCGGCGGTCAGCGACTGTCGCGCGGCAGCCAGCGCCGCCCTTCCACGGCGCCGGACGCTCGTGCTTTCGCGACACGCCGGTTGCGGGCGGTTTTGGGATCGACCTGCAGCGGCCGATAGATTTCGATGCGATCGCCGCGTTCGGGGACGTCGTCCAGGCCGACCAGCCGCCCAAAGATGCCGACGCGCGCAGTGGTCGGATCGATTTCGGGATGCAGCGCCACGATGCCGCTGGCCTCGATTGCCTTGCGTACCGACATGCCTTGCTCGAACGCGACGTGGACGACGCTCTGGCGCGCCGGCGTGGCGTACGCGACCATCAAGGCGTCGGCCGCGGCGGCCGGGTCAGACGGCGCTGGGCTTGCCATAGCGCACCGCCGCCCGCTTCACGAAGGAATCGACGAACGTGCTCATGATGTGGCTGAACACGGGTCCGATCAGTGCATCGAGCACGAAGTTAGCGAACTCGTAGTGGAGCGTGAATTCGATCTTGCACGCATCGTCGCGCAGCGGCGTGAACCGCCAGGCGCCATCGAAGCGCTTGAAAGGCCCGTCGCTGAACGTCATGTCGATCGACGTCGGCCGATGCTGGACGTTGTGGGTGGCGAAGAACTGGCGGATGCCCTTGAAATTGATGTCGATGCGCGCATCCATCGTGGTTTCGTCCTGATGGGTGATCTGCACGCCCCCGCACCAGGGCAGGAAGTTGGGATAGTCCGCCACGTCGGTGACCAGATCGTACATCTGCTCGGCGGAATGACGGATCAACAGGGATTTTTGGACGTCTGGCATGAAAGGATGGTCTGCCGCGGCCAGCACAGAGCTTGCGCGCCGCTTTGCTAGAATCGGAATTTTAGCCGAGTTGTCTGCGCGATGATTCGCAGTACGCGTGCCAGGCGCTTTTGCCGCCCCCATGCGCTGCGTGGGGCGCAACGACCGACGGATCGATATCGATGAGCATTGCCGACAACAAGAAAGCCTTTTTCGACTACTTCGTCGAGGAGCGCTACGAGGCGGGAATCGTGCTGGAGGGCTGGGAGGTCAAGGCCGTCCGGTCGAACCGCGCGCAGATCAAGGAAGGTTATGTCGTGATCCGCGGCGGCGAACTCTATCTGATCGGCATGCACATCAGCCCGCTGGCTGCCGCCTCGACCCACGTGGTGCCGGACCCGGTCCGCACGCGCAAGCTGCTGCTGCACGCGGCCGAGATCCGCAAGCTGATCGGGCGTGTGGAGCGACGCGGCTATACGCTCGTGCCGCTCGATCTGCACTACACGCGCGGCCGCGTGAAATGCGAGATCGGCCTGGCGAAGGGCAAGAAGCAGCACGACAAGCGCGAGACCGAGAAGAAACGCGACTGGGAACGCGAACGCGGCCGCATCGTTCGCCAGGGCATCTGACGCGCCTCGCGAGCGGGACGCTTTGCCGCGGCACCGATGAGCGGCATCGACATGCGGCATCAATAGCGGCATCAATAGCGGCATTGATAAGCGGCAGCGCTTGCGCGCTCCAGCAGCTGTCCAGGCGTGACAGGCGCCCGGAAGCATCGCCCCTGCTTCCGGTTGCACGCGCCCTGCGGACTCACGAATGCGCGGGCTCGCGTTCGGTCCGGGGCAGGCGCCGGTCAGATGCTCGCGCGGCCCTCGTCCACGCTGTCCGGCCGGCCGTGCAATGCATAGCGCTTGATCTTTTCGTACAGCGTCGCCTTCGGCAGCTGCAAGCGCTCAGCCGCGGCGCTCACCGAGCCCTTGCATTGCGCGAGCGCGTCGGCAATCGCCCCTTTCTCGAAACGTTCGACACGATCTTTCAGCGAAGGCGCGGAACCGTCGTCGATCGGCATCGCAGCAGCGTCGAGCGCTTCGTCAACGCCCAACACAAAGCGGTCGGCGGCATTGCGCAACTCCCGTACATTGCCGAGCCACGGCGCGGCCAGCAGCGCGCCGCGACGCGCCGCGCCGAGCTCGGGCGCCGCCCGCTGGTAACGTATCGCGGCATCGGCGACGAAATACTCGAACAACGGCAGGATGTCGTCGCGCCGTTCGGCCAGCGTCGGCATCGCCACCGTGACGACGTTCAAGCGGTACAGCAAGTCGCGTCGGAACACGCCCGATTCCACCAGCGCGAGCATGTCGCCCTTGGCAGCGGCAACGATGCGCACGTCGATCTTCACCGATTGGTTCGAGCCCAGGCGATCGAGCACGCCGTCCTGTAAAACGCGCAGCAGCTTCACTTGCAGCGCGAGCGGCATGCTTTCGATTTCGTCGAGAAACAGCGTGCCGCCCGAAGCGTATTCGAGCTTGCCGACGCGCCGCTTCGCGGCGCCGGTGAAAGCGCCCGCTTCGTAACCGAACAACTCGGACTCGAACACGGTCTCGGGCACCGCGCCGCAATTCAACGCGACGAATGGCTTGTCGTGCCGAACCGAAAGATCATGCAGATGCCGTGCGACCGACTCCTTGCCCGTGCCTGTATCGCCGACGATCAGCACCGGTGCGTCCGTCGCCGCGACGTTGCTGACCAGCCGGCGCACCTTCTCCATCGCGGCGCTCGTCCCGATCAAGGGCAGCGAGCCGGTGGCGCGTCGTTGCGCCAATTCGCGTCGCAGCCGCCGGTTTTCCAGGATCAGACCGCGCTGCGCGCCCGCGCGGGCCACCGCTTCGCGCAATCGCTCCGATGAAAACGGCTTTTCGATAAAGTCGTACGCGCCGCCCTTCATCGCGCTGACCGCCATTGCGACATCGCCATGCCCGGTAATCAGGATGACCGGCAGGTCCGGATCGCGTTCGCGCGCCCGGTCGAGCAGCGCGAAGCCGTCGATGCCTGGCAGACGCACGTCGCTGACGATCACGGCCACGCCGTCGACCGCGCCGTTGTCGAGTTCGGCGAGCGCAGCCTCGGCCGTGGCATGCGCGCTGACGTCGAGGTCGGCCAGTTCGAGACTCTGCGCGGCCGCGTGCCGCACGTGCGGATCGTCTTCAACGAGCAGGATGCGAGTGTCGTGTTCCATGCAATCCGAAATTGATGCCGCGGCCGGTTCCAGCTGGTCCGGGACAGCTGCCATTCTAACGCTGCGCTGCCTCGTCATTCGCCGGCCGCGGCGCGATCGGCAAGGTCAAGGCGAAGGCGGCGCCGCCGAGCCGGCTCGGCATCAGCGCGATATGCCCGCCGCAATCGGCCGCCAGCGCTTGCACGATCGCAAGTCCGAGTCCCATGCCGACGCCGGTCGCCTTGGTCGAGAAGAACGGCGCGAAGAGACGGTCGCGAATGGCCGGATCGATACCGGGACCATCGTCGTCGACGACGATCGTCACCGCCTCTCGGCCGGCCAGACCGGCACGCCAGCCCTCGCCCTCGGCCCAGTCCGCATGCAGGCCGTCGCCAGCCGGCGGCATGTCGGCCATTGCAAGGGCCGCAGCTCGCACCGCCTCGCCGCCGCAGGCCTCACTGCCCGCGTAATCGCCGTCGGACGTCGGTACCGGGCGCGCGACGGCAGACAGCGCGAGCGATGGGCGGTGCCCCGCCAGCGCCGCGGGTGGTAGGAGTGGTGCGGCCGGCGCGTTCTCGCTCGACGGCGCGATGTCCGTCGCCTCGCCGGCACCGCGCACATGGAAGCTCACCGCAATCCGCCCGCGCCGCGGTCCCGCGTCGTGCAGGCGCGCTTCGGACGCGCGTGCCGGGTCGAGCGGTACGCTCGCGGCGGGTACGCCACTGGCTTCCGCGCGGCCCGGCTCGATGGCGTCGATCGCGTCGAGCGCATTGCCGAGCAGATTGATCAGAATGTGTTCGAGCCGCAGCGCGTCGCATGCCAACAGCGGCGCGGCCTGACGCGCGTCGTCGACCGCGCGTGCGAGCAATGCGTCGAGCGAGACACTTACGCCCGGCGCCACCACCACGGTGACCGACACCGGCTCGCGCCCCGGCCGCGCGGCAAAGCGCGGCGCCAGCAGCGACGCTGCTTCAACCAGGGCATCAAGCGGATTCGCACGATCGGCACAGTCGGCGGGCTGTCGATTGCGCCCGACAAACACCTTCAGCGTATTCGTGATCTTGCCCATGCGTTCCGCAAGACTCGCGATGGCACGCAGGTTGTCGCGCGCCGCGTCGAGGCGGCCGCGCTCGAACAGTTCCAGCGTGTTGTCCGAGTAGCTGCGCAGGGCGGTCAACGGCTGATTCAGTTCGTGCGTCAGGCCGGCGGAGATCTGTCCGAGCGCGGCAAGTTGACTGGCCTTCAGCAGTTCTTCGTGCGCGTCCCGCAACTCCTGTTCGGCCCTGTCGCGCTCGGCGACCTCGGTACGCAGGCGATCGTTGGTCGCGGACAATTCCGCGGTCCGTTCGCGGACCCGCTCCTCCATCGCGGCATAAGCGGCTTTCAGGCGGCGGCGCGACAGCGCCAACGCCCGCAGCCGCTGCCGCCGCTGGCGCCAATAGAGCCCGATGAACAGCGCCGTCAACGCCGCGCACCCGGCGAGGAAGGCGGCCGCGCCGGCGCGCAGCCGGGCAGGCCCGAGCGGCGTCATGGTCTGCAGGCGCCAACCCGGCAGATCGACCGGCTGACGATATTCAAGATACGTTGGACCGTTGCCGACCGCGACGATGCGTCCACCGTCCGGCAGTGCCTCCAGCGTGCGCCAGGGCAGCGCTGGCAAGTCGCGCTCCGCGTATTGGCGGGTGCGGACGATCTGGCGCGCCGCGCTGGCCGGCAGCGGGCCGAGCGAACTGTAGCGCCAGGCCGGCACGGTCGACAGGACCACCACGTCGTTCTGATCGACCACCGCCAACGGGCCGGTGCCGTCGTCGCGCTGCAGCCAGTCCAGATCGATTTTCACCACGGCGACGCCGACCACGCGACCATCGACCACCACCGGTTCGGACAGGTAATAACCGGCTTCGCGGCTGGTGGTGCCGATGCCGAAGAAACGGCCACGCCCGCCGGCGAGCGCATCCTTCACATAGGGGCGATAACGAAACGAACGACCGACGAAACTCGCCGCGTCGCCCGCATTGCTGGCGGCGATGCACACGCCCTGCGCGTCGACGAGATAGGCGGCCATCACATGCGCATGGTCGGCCAGCGCCCTCATGAAGGCGTTCGCCTGCGCCACGGCGCCCGGCGCGGGTGGCGCCTGCACCAGCTGTTCGACGTAGGGATGATGCGCGAGCACCCATGGCAGCGCGCGGTAGCGCTCCAGCGTTGTATTGAGATCGGATGCGATCACCGTCGCGCGAGCCAGCGACTGGCGCTTGAGCTCGCCGACACCCTGTCGCCAGGCAAGCGACCAGGCCAGCCAGCAGATTGTCGCGATCGCGATGCCGACGGTGCACAGGCGCAGCAGGGTGGATTTCAAGATCGGCAGCGCGAGAAAGTGAGAAGCTGCATTCGGGCGTCGCGGTGGTCCGCCGCGGCGCCATATCACCGGGGTGGCGCGGCGCTCCGGTCCTCAGCTGTGCGCTACGCGACGTGCGCTCACGGACAGGATGTCACGCTCGGCCTCGCCGGGCGCTCGCAACCGAAAGCTTGCCGCATACGAATCGCATCCACCGGTCGCGCATAGAAGCCGCGCGTTGGTCGAACGCACACGGCAAACGACAGGCGGCGCGCAACCCAACGCGACACGGTCAGCCTGGCGACGCGGCCGGCGGATGATCCCGTCCGTGCCGCCCTTCTTCGATACGGCGGCCGCCGTGGCGGCCGTCGATCCGCGCCCGGGCCACACGCTGCACGGGCGCCCCGGATCATACCTCGACAGGCTGGGTCGGGCGACCCATCGCAGCCGCCAGCTTGCTGCGATCCAGCTCCCGCTCCCAGGCCGAGACGACGACCGTTGCAACGCCGTTGCCGACGATGTTGGTCAGCGCGCGGCATTCGCTCATGAAGCGGTCGACGCCCAGGATCAGCACCATGCCCGAGATCGGAATCGTCGGCACCACCGCGAGCGTCGCCGCCAGCGTGATGAAGCCCGCGCCGGTCACGCCGCTCGCGCCCTTCGAGGTGAGCATCGTCACGGCCAGCAGGGTCAGCTGCTGCGTCCACGTCAGGTCGGTGTTGGTAGCCTGCGCGATGAATAGCACGGCCATCGTCATGTAGATGTTGGTGCCGTCCAGGTTGAACGAATAGCCGGTCGGCACGACCAGGCCGACCACCGAACGCGAGCAACCGAGCTTCTCGAGCTTTTCCATCAACTGCGGCAGCGCGGCTTCGGAAGAGCTGGTGCCCAGCACGATCAGCATTTCCTCCTTGATATACGCGACGAAGCGGAAGATGTTGAAGCCGACGGCGCGTGCGATGATGCCGAGCACGATCGACACGAACAGGAAGGCGGTCAGATAGAAAGTGCCGACCAGCTTGAGCAGCGGCACCAGCGAACCCACGCCATAGCGGCCGATGGTGAACGCCATCGCGCCGAACGCGCCGATCGGCGCGAGCTTGGTGATCATGTGCACGACGCGGAAGAACATCGCGGAAATGCCGTCGATGAAGTCCATCACCGGCTTGCCGCGATCACCCATGTGCGACAACGCAGTGCCCAGCAGCAGCGCCGCGAGCAGGATCTGCAGGATTTCGCCCTTCGCGAACGCATCCGAAATCGTGTTCGGGATGATGTTCATCAGGAAGTCGACCGTGCTCTGCGAGTGGGCCTTGGCTTCGAAGCCCGCGATCGCCTTGGTGTCGAGCGTCGAGATGTCGGCATTGAAGCCGGCGCCCGGCTTGAGCAGGTGTGTCGCGGCCAGGCCGATGATCAGCGCGAACGTCGACACGATCTCGAAATACAGCAACGCCTTGCCGCCGACGCGTCCCACCTTCTTCATGTCCCGCATGCCGGCAATCCCGGTCACTACGGTGCAGAAGATGATCGGACCGATGACCATGCGGATCAGCTTCACGAAGCCGTCCCCGAGCGGCTTCAGGTCGACACCCAGTTTGGGATAGAAATGTCCGAGCAGTACGCCCAGTACGATCGCGATCAGTACCTGGACGTACAGGATCCGGTAGAAAGGCTTTTTCACGTTGGCTCCGGTCTTGTGATGGTTATGGCAACCGCGAACGATTTTTCGCGGTGCGCTTCACGCGGCAACCGAACCGAATACCGCTGCCACCGTGAACGGTGGCAGCAGGCAACGCGGCGGGAGGAAGGTGTCTCCGTCGTGGCTGAGGCCTGCGATCGCTGATCGCGGCCCTCTTTTCGGTCGGCCTGTGCGGCGCGGGCTCATTCGCAAGAGCGGTGCCAAGCGCGCCCGGTGCGGCCCGGCTGCCTCAAACCCAGGCGGGGCGGGCCTTCAGGCGCTTCGGGCAAGCGGCGGAGCGGGCCGCGGGGTCGCCGCGCGTCCGGTTTTCCGGAATCCGCGGCGCCGGCCCGTCCGGGATTCAAGACAATGGGCCGCGCGTCTGACGGGATGCGGCCGACGCGGCCAGTGGCCCCTGCTGCTGTCCCTTGACGATGGTCATCGCCGAGGTGATCAGCGCGCTGACGTCGCCGAGGTTGGCCGGCACGATCAGCGTATTGCCGGCCTTCGCCAATTTCGAGAATGCGTCGACGTATTGCTCGGCGATCTTCAGGTTCACCGCGTCGATGCCGCCGGTCTGTTCGATCGCGGCGCCGACCTTCGCAATCGCCTGCGCATTGGCTTCGGCGACGGCGACGATGGCCGCCGCCTCGCCCTGCGCACGATTGATCGATGCCTGCCGCTCGCCTTCGGACTGTTGCACCGCGGCTTCCCGGGCGCCGGCGGCAAGGTTGATCTGCTCCTGCTTGCGCCCCTCGGAAGCCGCAATCAGCGCCCGCTTCTCGCGCTCCGCCGTGATCTGCGACTGCATGGCGCGCAGGATCTCCTGCGGCGGCGTCAGGTCCTTGATCTCGTAACGCAGCACCTTCACGCCCCAGTTGGCGGCCGCTTCGTCGAGCGCATTCACGACGCTGCGGTTGATCAAATCGCGCTCTTCGAACGTCTTGTCCAGTTCGAGCCGGCCGATCACCGAGCGCAACGTGGTTTGCGACAGCTGGGTGATCGCCATCACGAAGTTGCTTGAACCGTACGATGCCTTCATCGGATCGGTGACCTGGAAATACAGCACGCCGTCCACCTGCAGCTGCGTGTTGTCGCGCGTGATGCACACCTGGCTCGGCACATCGAGCGGAATCTCCTTCAGGATGTGCTTGTAGGCAACGCGGTCGATGAACGGCAGAACGATCGACAGACCGGGCGTGAGGGTCGCGTGGTAGCGCCCAAACCGCTCGACCACCCAGGCGTGCTGCTGCGGCACGATCTTGATGGTCTGGGCGGCGAGAACGATCACGACGAGCAGGATGACGAGCGCGACGATGCTCATTGAGGTCTCCGGGTTGAGAAGAAGGGAACGCGGACGAATCTGTCGGCGCGGGGCAGGCTGCGACAGGGTCGCCGGACAGTCGCCGCGAGGGCAAAGCATGAGGACGCGCGCAACGGGCGCTCACCCTGCCCGCGGGTCGTAGTCAGGCTCGACCAGCAGCGTCAGACCGTCGATGCCGGCAATGCGATAGCGCCCGGCGCGCGGCTCGCCGCTGAGCAGCCGTACGTCCCACTCGGTGCCGCGATACCGGGCACGTGCCGCACGTCCGTTCCAGACAGCGACCTGCACCGGCTGGCCGCGATCCAGGTCGAAGGTATCGGCAGCCCCACTCGCCCGCGCCTGCGCCGGCATGCGGCCGCGCCGCCGGCGCCAGGCAGTCAGCAAGCCGACACCGGCCAGCGTCACGAGCGCCGCGGCGAAGACTTGCGCCGACGGGCCGGCGCCGGACAGCGCGGCAAGCATGGCCGCGCCGGCGCCCAGCGCGAGCATCAGAAGATAGAACGTGCCACTGAGCAGCTCGGCGATGATCAGGACGCCCGCGGCGACCGCCCAGCCGATCCAGTGAGGCACAGTGGGCATTGGAATCCTCCATGTCCGAAAAAACAAAAACCCGGCCTATGGCCGGGTTGCTGATCCTGCGGTTCCGCTCGGCGCGGCGCACCGCCCTTCCCTGTCGGGCGGCGGCTGCACCGGGAGACGGACTGCGGCTGCGCCGCAGCAACGAAGCAGGCGAAGCGCAGGGATCGGCGCGCGGACGCGACCGGCCCCTCAGCTTACCTTGCTTACAGTTGCTTTGCGAGCGCTTGCCAGGTATCGATCACCGTGTCCGGATTAAGCGAGACCGAGGCGATGCCTTCCTTCGCCAGCCAGACCGCGAAATCCGGATGGTCGGACGGCCCCTGGCCGCAGATGCCAACGTACTTGCCCTTCGACAGGCAGGCGTCGATCGCACGCTTCAGCATGAAGCGCACGGCCGGGTCGCGCTCGTCGAAATCGCGCGCCAGCAGTTCCATGCCAGAGTCGCGATCCAGACCCAGCGTAAGCTGCGTCAGGTCGTTCGAACCGATCGAGAAACCGTCGAAGAATTCAAGGAATTCGTCGGCAAGGATCGCGTTCGACGGCACTTCGCACATCATGATCAGACGCAGGCCGTTCTCGCCGCGACGCAGACCGTATTTTTCGAGCAGCCCGACGACCAGCTCGGCCTGCTTGATGGTGCGCACGAACGGCACCATGATCTCGACGTTGGTCAGGCCCATCTCGTCGCGCACATGCTTCAGCGCGCGGCACTCCATCTCGAAGGCTTCGGCGAACTCTTCCGAGATGTAGCGGGTCGCGCCACGGAAACCCAGCATCGGGTTCTCTTCTTCCGGCTCGTAGCGGGTGCCGCCGATCAGCTTGCGGTACTCGTTGGACTTGAAGTCCGACAGGCGCACGATCACCGGCTTCGGATAGAACGCCGCGCCGATCGTCGCAATGCCCTCGGCCAGCTTGTCGACGTAGAACTGACGCGGCGACGCGTGACCACGCGCCACGCTCTCGACCGCCTTCTTCAGGTCAGCGTCGACGTTTGGATAGTCGAGGATGGCCTTCGGATGGACGCCGATGTTGTTGTTGATGATGAATTCGAGACGGGCCAGGCCGACACCGGCGTTCGGCAGTTGGCTGAAATCGAACGCCAGTTGCGGGTTGCCGACGTTCATCATCACCTTCAGCGGCAGCGTCGGCAGTTCACCGCGCTGGACCTCGCTGACTTCGGTTTCCAACAGCCCGTCGTAAATGCGGCCCTCGTCGCCTTCCGCGCACGACACGGTGACCAGCGCGCCGTCCTTCAGCACGTCGGTCGCGTCGCCGCAGCCCACTACCGCCGGCACGCCGAGTTCGCGCGCGATGATGGCGGCGTGGCAGGTACGGCCGCCGCGGTTCGTGACGATCGCCGAGGCGCGCTTCATCACCGGTTCCCAGTTCGGGTCGGTCATGTCGGCCACCAGGACGTCGCCCGGTTGCACGCGATCCATCTCGCTGGCATCGCGCACCACGCGCACGGAACCGCCGCCGATCTTCTGGCCGATCGCGCGCCCGGTGGTCAACACGGTGGATGCGCCCTTGAGCTTGTAGCGATGCTCGACCTTGCCGGCCGACTGGCTCTTCACCGTCTCGGGCCGCGCCTGAAGGATGTAGAGCTTGCCGTCGCGGCCGTCCTTGCCCCACTCGATGTCCATCGGACGCTGGTAGTGCTTCTCGATGATGACGGCGAACTTGGCCAGTTCGATCACGTCGGCATCGTCCAGCGAGTAGCGGTTGCGCTGCTCGGGACCGACGTCGACGGTCTTCACGCGGCCTTCCTCGCCGGGACCGGTGAATTCCATCTTGATCAGCTTGGAGCCCAGCGAGCGGCGGATGATCGGCAGCTTGCCGTCGGCCAGCGTCTTCTTGAAGACGTAGAACTCGTCCGGATTCACCGCGCCCTGCACCACGGTCTCGCCGAGGCCGTAGCTCGAGGTGATGAACACCGCGTCGCGGAAACCCGACTCGGTATCCAGCGTGAACATCACGCCGGCGGCGCCGACGTCGGAGCGAACCATGCGCTGGATGCCGGCCGACAGCGCCACTTCGACATGCTCGAAGCCCTTGTGCACGCGGTAGGAGATCGCGCGGTCGTTGTAGAGCGACGCGAACACGTGCTTGATCGTCTCGAGCACGCCGTCGATGCCGACCACGTTCAGATACGTTTCCTGCTGGCCGGCGAACGACGCGTCCGGGAGATCCTCGGCGGTCGCCGACGAACGCACCGCGAACGACAGGCCGGTCTCGGATGCCGCTTCCAGCTTCGCGAAATGCTCGCGAATCTCCGTCTCCAGACGCGGTTGCAGCGGCGCGTCGACGATCCATTGGCGAATTTCACCGCCAGCGGCGACCAGCGCCTTCACGTCGTCGGTGTCGAGGCCCTTCAGACGCGCGGCGATGCGCTCGGTCAGGTCGTTGTGTTGCAGGAATTCGCGGAAAGCCAGCGCGGTGGTCGCGAAACCGCCCGGTACCCGCACGCCGGCGTCGGCGAGCTGGCTGATCATTTCGCCCAGCGAGGCGTTCTTGCCGCCGACCGAGTCGACGTCGCCCATGCGGAGCTGTTCGAACGGGACGACGTAGGCGCCGTCGAAATTCGATTGAGTCATCACAAAAGTCCCAAAGGTAAGAAAATCCTCGCTCCGGGTGGGCGTCGTGCCGCGCCGACCGCGTCGCCTGTCGGGCGCCTGCGGCACATCGGGCATGCGGCACGGGCATGGGGCACCGGGCAAGCCGGCTTCGCGCTGCCACGAAGCCGCCGGCAAGTCCTCGCCATGCCGCCAGCGGGCCGGGCGTCCTAGCGGCGCCGGCAGCCACCCATCCTTGGAGCTGTTGGGTAAGCCATCGCGCCGCAACGCAATTGCTTACCCAACAGCTTGTCGCTATTCTACCGTGCAGAACTACCCCTTGGGTGCGCGCTCCGCCGCACTGCTCCGACAGACCATTATGCCCCCTACCGTCTTCGTCGTCTCCGACGGCACCGGGATCACCGCGGAAACCTTCGCGCACTCGATCCTGTCGCAGTTCAATATGAAGTTCAAGCTGCTGCGGGTGCCGTTCGTCGATTCGCCGGACAAGGCTTACGAGGCGGCGCAACGCATCAATGCGGCGGGCGAGACGCAGGGCAGCCGCCCGATCGTGTTCACGACGCTGGTCGACAGCGTCTCGAATTCGATCGTCAAGGGCGCCAACGCGCTGGTGCTGGACATGTTCCAGACCTTCGTCGAGCCGCTCGAGATCGAGCTCAACATCAAGTCCAGCCACGAGATCGGGCGCGGTCACAAGGACGCCGACAGCGACGAATATCGCGGCCGGATCGCCGCGATCAACTATTCGCTGGAGCATGACGACGGTCAGTCGAACCGCAATCTGGCCGACGCCGACGTGATCCTGGTCGGCGTGTCGCGCAGCGGCAAGACGCCGACCAGCCTCTATCTGGCCATGCAATATGGCGTGAAAGCGGCCAATTACCCGCTGATTCCCGACGATTTCGAGCGCGGCAAGCTGCCGAGCGGGCTGGCGCCCTTTCGGGACAAGCTTTTCGGCCTGTCGATCGATCCCCAGCGGCTGTCCCAGATCCGCAACGAACGGCGGCCGGGCAGCAAGTACGCGGCGATCGAGAACTGCCGCTACGAGGTCAACGAGGCCGAGCAGATGATGCGGCGCAACGGCATCAAGTGGCTGTCCTCGACACACAAGTCGATCGAGGAAATCGCGACCACCGTGCTGCAGGAAATCAAGATCGAGCGGGCCACCTATTGAGCACCGCAGCGTCGGGCGGGCCTGCCGACATCGCCGGTTTTGACGCGCCGGCCTCGCCGTCGGTGCTGATCGGCACTGCGTCGTGGAGCGACCGTTCGCTGATCGCGAGCAAACGCTTCTACCCGGCCGGCGTGAACTCGCCGGAGGCCCGGCTGCGCTACTACGCGTCGCAATTCCCGCTGGTCGAGATCGACACCAGCTATTACGCGCTGCCGACTGTCGCGAGCGCGACGCAGTGGGCAGCGCGCACGCCCCCTGGCTTCACGTTCAACATCAAGGCGTTCCGCCTGTTCACCGGTCACCGTACCCAGTCCGCCGTGCTGCCGAAGGCGATTCGCGAAAAGCTGCCGGCGCAGTCCGACTGGGTGTACAAGCTGATGCCGGTGACGGCCCGGGAGGCGCTGTGGGAAGCGTTCCGGGAAGCACTTGCGCCGCTGACCGCGGCCGACAAGCTGGGCGCCGTGCACTTCCAGTTCGCGCCGACGGTAGTGCGCAGCGACCGGGCCCTCGCCCATCTCGATCACGTGGCGGCCCGACTGCCGGGCCTGACGATCGCCGTGGAGTTTCGCCACGCCTCTTGGTTCGCGACCGCGCAGGCACGTGCCGACACGCTCGACTTTCTCGCCGAACGCGGCTTCGTCAACGTCGTGGTCGACAGCCCGCAGGGATTTCAGAACAGCGTGCCGAGCGTCTGGGAGGCAACCTCGCCCGAGCTGGCGCTGGTGCGCCTGCACGGCCGCAACACCAGCACATGGAATCTGCGCGGCGCAACCAGCGCGTCGCAACGCTTCAATTACGACTACAGCGACGAGGAGCTGGCCGTGATGGCCGAGCGGGTCGCACAGCTGGCGGCGCGGGCCAAGCGCACGCATGTCGTGTTCAACAACAACTGGGAAGACCAGGGACAACGCAACGCGAAGACATTGAAGGGCCTCCTTGGCGGCGACGTAATCCGCTGGGCATGAGCGACTGCGCTCGCGCGGCGATAGTGGCGGCTGCCCTGTGTGTTAGGCGTAGACGACTCGGCCGCGCTTGCGGACGGCCTGTCATCGATGCGTTTCTCCACAAGTCGCGCCGCTCCGATTGAAGGAGGACCGCCGTCAACGTCGCCAGGCCGGGAGCGCGCCCCTAGGCGTGCTGCAAGATGTTGACGAGCTTCCCGAACGGATCCCTGACGTAGAACCGCAGCACGCCCCAAGGCTCACTGGCCGGGCCGTACTCGACCGGGAGGCCGGCGCTTCGTACGCGACGGAGTGCCTCTACGACATCGTCCACCTCGATCGACAAGTCCGGCACCGGCGTGCCCGAGCCGCCGTGATTCGCAAAACTGATCTGCGCGGGCGTCACGCTGCCGGCAGCGTAGGTGCGGATCCAGCCATGATCCATGACGAGGTCCAAGCCTAGTATGCCTCGATAGAAGGCGTCCGCTTTCGCGGCATCCGCAGCGGCCACATTGGCGATGATTCTCTTCACGATCATGTCAGCGCGTCCTGAAAATAGGCTGTCCAGGCGGATCTTATTGCATCCGCGCCTAGGTGATCACAAACGCGCGTTACCGTCTCGTTACCGTCTGACCCTGTCGCGGTCCGAAAGCAGCCATCCAGGTCTCGATCGAAGGCGTGGCAGGCAAATCGGTGCGGCGGCCGACTTGCAAAGCACCACGCTGGCACAGCACGGCCGATGCTGCGGCCGATGCTGCGTGTCGGGTCGCCGGCCCGGCCGCGCGTTGCCGCTTTGGTCAATGGCACTGCGCTCCGCCTCGCCGCCGGGGCCGGCGGTCGAGCAGTGGCCGGCGCTACTGGGGCCGGCACCGGCACTGCGATGGCTCTTGCCCGAACGACGTCGCATCTGCCGTCGAGGCCGCGCGGTCGGCCTGGGTGCGACCGTCGTAGCCCCAGTCCGTGCCCGGCACTTCCATGACCACGACGTAAGTGGCCAGCGGCAGATCCACGAAATATCGACGTAGCAACGTGGTCGCGGCCGCGACGAAAGCGCGTTTCTGTGCCGGCGTATTGGTACCGGCCGTGACGCGGACCTCGAGATGTGCCGCGCTTTGCGGCTCGCTCGCGCCGACGGTCCAAACACCGGCATGCGCGGTTTCGATCAGCACCGAAGTGAGTTCGTATCGCTTGCCGAGCAGGTCGGCGATCGACTGTGTCAATGCCTCGGCGACAAGGCGTCGGGTTTGCACGCTCGGTTCGTGCTGCAGCGTCAGTCTGGCGAAAGGCATCGTAGTGCTCCGAGAGAGGGAACGCCGATGTTATTTGAGAAAAACGAAGGTATGCTGCGGTTATGCTGCCCTGCAGTATTGAGTTTTTCTCATGCTTCCCGACATCCCATCTCCGCTGTTGCGCAGCTTCGTTGCGGTGATCGACTGCGGATCGCTTGCCGCTGCAGCGCGGCGCATCGCGCGTAGCGAGTCCGCGGTGAGCCTGCAGATCTCCCGCCTGGAAGGCATCCTGCAACGGCCTCTGTTCGACCGCGACGGCCGCGGGCTCAAGCTCAACCACGATGGTAGCCTGCTGCTGGTGCACGCGCGCGCCATCCTCGCGCGCATCGATGCCGCCCGCGCGGAGTTTGGCGCCGATACGGAGGCGCCGGTGGTTCGGCTTGGCGTCGTGCAGGACTTCGTGCACGCCGTGTTGCGACCGACGCTCGAGGACATACGGCGCGGCGCACCGGACGCCACGTTTGCAGTCGTCATCGGCAGCACGGCGGAATTGTTGCAGGCGATCAGCGAAGACCGGATCGACCTCGCGCTGTGCGCTGGCGAGCCGTTCGCCGGGCGGGTGGTCAAGCGGCTCCCGATGGCCTGGTTCGGTGTTCCGGCACTGGCCGCGGCCGACGTGGTTCCCCTGCTCAGCATCGCGCCGCCCTGCCCGTTCCTGCGTGCGGCGCAGGCATCGCTCGATGCCGCGGGACGGCCCTGGCGGGTGGCACTCACCACGCCGAGCCTTGACGGACTGCGCGCCGCGGTCGAGGCGGGCCTCGGGATCGCGTGCCGCACTGAACCGGGCCTGGGCCTGACACCCTTGGCGGAGACGGGCCTGCCGCCGTTGCCGGACATCGCGTATTCGATCGTGGAACGCGGCGCATCGAAGGGCGCACCCGGCCTTGCCGCGCAGCGCATGGCGGCACATCTGGAAGCGCTCGACGCGCACCCCGGCTGAGCCCCGACCGGCGGCGTACGAGAAGCCTTGCGTGCAAACGACAAGACCCCGCGACCGTCGAACCGCGAGCGATTCGACAGGCACGCGACGTTGTCCGACTACCGCACGGTCGATGCGGCTGAGCGGATACGATCGAGCGCTGGCGCTCGGCGAGCCAATCTGCCGACAGCAACGAAGCGGACCGACAAGACATAAGGGACAAGCGAGAACGTATGGAAACGCGAGACATGCCTCACCACGACACGACATTCGGCAAGGCTGTTCCCGTGCTTGCCTCGCTCGACATGCCACGCACGCTTGCGTTCTACCGCGACGTGCTCGGCTTTCAGACCCACTCGTTCGAGGACGCTTCATATGGCATCGCGACGCGCGGTGCAGTCGAGATCCACTTCTGGCGGTGCGGCGATCGCGTCATCGCGGAGAACACGTCGTGCTACATCCACGTCGCTGACATCGAGTCACTGCACGCCGAGCTGACAACGACTGTCGCCGATTTGCTGCCGGTGCGACGCACCCCCTGGGGGATGGCCGAGCTCTATGTGCACGACCCGGATGGCAACCTGATCAAGTTCGGGCAGGCGTTCGATGCAAACGACTCGCCAGCCACGCCAGCCGCTTCGTCGACCTGGAGCAAGCGATCGCCCAACGGGTCACGGCCGCGCCGCGCTTGCGCGGGACGGAACTCGGAGAGCGCGTCAGTGCCGCGCCCGGCAGCATCGCCGACGCGCGTCTAACGCGCGAGCGTCATGTCGCACGGTATCGGCACCGGTCACGGTCGCCGCGTCGACACCGCAGCCGCGCACGTCGCCCGAATGCCCGGATGCCCGAATGCCCGAATGCCCCAACGCCTGCACGTCTGGCCGCGTGCGGCCGCCGCTCACCTTATGCGCTGGTCCCGTATGCGCTGGCCCCGTATGCGCTGACCGTATGCGCCCCTCTCGCCCGCGCCCGCCGTGCGCCGCTAGCGCGCCGCGGTGATTCGTTGGCGTCGCTGCTCGAACAGGCATACCGCCGCCGCGGCTGCGACGTTCAGCGATTCGACGCCGTCGGTCTGCGGAATGAAGAGGTTCAGCGATGCCTTGTCGCGCCAGAACGGCGACACGCCGGCGCCCTCGTTGCCGAAGATCCAGGCCAGCGGCGGCCGCAGGTCGACTTCATGGAGCGGCTTCGACGACTGCAGTGTGGTCACCGTAATCGCGGCGCCGGCCAAGCCGGCCACGATCGCCTCGGGCGTGGTTTCGACCAACTCGGTCAGCGCGAAATGCGCGCCCATGCCGGCGCGCAGCACCTTGCTCGACCACGGATACGCGCAACCCGGCGTCAGCAACACTCTACGGACGCCCGCCGCAGCCGCGGTGCGCAATATCGCGCCGACGTTGCCGGCATCCTGGACCGCGTCGAGCACCACGACGTCGCCGATCGGCCCGGCTGTCAGCGGCCCGGCTGTCAGCGGCCCGGCTGTCAGCGGCCCGGCTGTCAGCGGCCCGGTTGTTAGCGGCCCGGCTGTCAGCGGCCCGGTTGTTAGCGGACTCGCAGTCAACGGTCCGTCTGCCAGCGGTCCCTGAGCCGCCGGCACCGGCACGATGGCGACGAGTGCCGTCGCTTCGCTGGCCGCGCTGATCTGCGCGAACAGCGACGGTTCGAAAGCAGTGATCTGCGCCCCGGCAGCGCGCCCGCGCGCAAGCAGTGCCGCTACCTCTCCGTCCGGCGGCACGGCAGACGACACCGCCCACTCGCCGGGGGCCCATTGCGCGTCCAGCAGTGCGCGTATCAGATGCGGCCCCTCCAGCCACGCGATGGCTTCGCTACGCTGCCGGCGCGTCGACTGCGCCAGCGCACGCAGCCGCTTGAAGAGCGGATTGGCTCGCGAAGTAACGACAGACTCGACGGGAGGACGCGCGGAAGAGGTAGGCATTGGCTCGGATGAACGGTTTGCGGCGGCTTACAGCGCCGAACAACGCTTCATGCCGCTTCAGGGTAACGCGCCGGGCGGTGCCAGCCCGCAGGTGGCGGCGCGTCGTTCAAAACAGCTTGCCGCTGAACGGGTCGCGCGGCACAACGTCGTGCATCGTTTCGAACCAGGCCGGGTCGAGCGGCGTCTGCACGCGTCGGGGTCCGCGTCCGGTCGGTCCGCACGGCTCGCCGAGCGCGCGGCGCACCGGTGCGAACGAGCGACGGTGATGGATGCAGGGCCCGTGCCGGTCCAACGCCGCCAGATGCTGCGCGGTGCCGTAGCCTGCATGCTGGCCGAACCCGTACACCGGGAACGCAGCGTCCAGCGCCAGCAGTTGCCGATCGCGGCTGACCTTGGCCAGGATCGACGCGGCGGAGATCGCCGGTACGCAGGCATCGCCGCCGATCACCGCTTCGCTCGCACACGGCAGCGTCGGGCAGCGATTGCCGTCCACCCGAACGAGGCCGGGGGCCATCGAAAGCCCGGCCACCGCACGCTGCATCGCAAGCATCGTCGCGTGCAGGATGTTGAGCGTGTCGATTTCCGCGACGGTGGCTTCGGCTATCGAGAAAGCGAGCGCGTTCGCGACGATTTCATCGAACAGCGCCTCGCGACGCCTTGCCGTCAACGCCTTCGAGTCATCGAGACCGGCAATCGGCCGGGCGGGATCGAGGATCACGGCGGCAGCCACCACCGGGCCCGCCAGCGGACCACGGCCGGCTTCATCGACACCGCAGCACAGCGTGTCGGGCGGGTCCGTCCACCGCCGCGCCGGGGGCTGGCGGCGCGCCTGAGCGGTCGAGGTGGAGGCCGAGGTCACGGCGCGCCGACGCGGCTGCCGCGCTGTCGGCCGGCCCGCGTCGGCGGACCGCTCAACGCCCGCCGCTTCCTCTGCCGTCCTATCCTGGAGGAAATCTCGCGCGTTCATCGCGCCTGCCCGCGCCGGCCTCGCGCCGTCTCGACCACCTCGGCAACGGCATCCGCGGCGCGGTGCGCGGTGCCCTGGCGCAGCGACTGATGGATTTCGGTGAAGATCGCCGTCAGCTCGCGTCGATTGACCTCATCGTTAAGCTGCGCCAGCGTGGCGTCGGCCAACGCCGACGGCGTCGCAAAATGCTGCAGGAGTTCGGGCACGACGAAACGGCCCGCGAGAATGTTCGGCAGCCCGACATACGGTAGATAGCCCTGCCGCCGCATGATCTGCCCGGTCAGCCAGGGCACCTTGTACGAGATGACCATTGGCTTCTTGAACAGTGCGGCCTCGAGCGTCGAGGTGCCGCTCTTGATCAGCATTGCGTCGCTGGCTTCGAGCACGCCGTGCGAATCGCCGACGATCACGTGCACCGACAACTGCGGATGCGTGGCGATCAACGGCGCCAGCAGGCTGGCCGCGGTCTCGTTCGCCGCCGCAAGCAGGAAACGCAAGCCAGGCTCGCGCTGCTGCATCAGCGCCATCGCTTCGAGGAACACCGGCGCGATGCGATGGATCTCGCCCTGCCGGCTGCCCGGCATCACGCCGATGCATGGCCCTGTCTCGGCAATCCCGAGACGGCGACGCGCGCCAGCGGTGTCGGGCACCATCGGAATGGCGTCAGCCAGCGGATGACCGACGAAGGTCGCCGCGATGCCAGCCCGATCGTAGATGTCTTTTTCGAACGGAAACAGGCACAGCATGTGATCGCTGGCGCGCGCGATCGTCTTGATCCTGCCGCCGCGCCATGCCCAGATCGACGGGCTCACGAAATGGACGGTCGGCACGCCGGCGGCGCGCAGCGCCTTCTCGACGCCGAAGTTGAAGTCCGGCGCGTCGATGCCGACAAAGGCGTCCGGCGGATCGGTCAGCAGCCACCGCACGAGTTGGCGGCGCAGTGCAAGAATGGCGGGCACATGGCGCAGCACTTCGACGTAGCCGTTGACGGCCAGCGTTTCGCTGGGCCAGCGTGCGTCGAAACCGGCTGCCACCATTCGCGGTCCGCCGATGCCGGCAATTTCAGCGGCAGGCAGGCGCGTGCGCAGGCCACCGAGCAGTGCCGCGCCGAGCAGATCGCCGGAGGCTTCGCCGGCCACCATCGCAAGACGCGGCGGGCCGTCCGGCACCGTGCCGGCAGGCGCGCGCGCTCGGGTCAGGACGGCGTTCGGCATCGCTCAGCGAATCAGGCCACGCTTGCTGCTTTCGGCGAAAGCGAGCAAGGCGGCGACGCTGTCCGTACCCGCGCCACCCTGCGCGACGGTCTCGCGCAGCGCCGCGAGCGCTTCTTCGAAGGCCAGGCCGCTCTTGTACAGCGTGCGGTACGCGGCGCGCACCGCGCCGATGCTCTCGGCGGAGAAACCGCGCCGGCGCAACCCTTCGACATTGACGCCGTGCGGGCTGGCCTTCTCGCCCGCCGCAATCACGAACGGCGGCAGATCCTGGACAAGCGCCGAGGCACCGCCGAGGAAACTGTGCGCGCCGATGCGCACGAACTGGTGCACGCCGGACATGCCGCCAAGGATCGCCCAGTCGCCGACCTGCACGTGCCCGGCGATCTGCGCATTGCTCGAGAACACCGTGTGGTTGCCCACCTGGCAGTCGTGCGCGATGTGCACGTAGGCCATGATCCAGTTGTCATCGCCGATGCGGGTCACGCCGCCGTCCTGCACGGTGCCCAAGTGAATCGTCGTGAATTCGCGGATCACGTTGCGCGCGCCGATTTCGAGACGCGTCGGCTCGCCGGCGTACTTCATGTCCTGTGGCACGCCGCCCAGGGCAGCGAAATGCCCGATCCGATTGCCCTCGCCGATCGACGTGTGGCCTTCGATGACCGTGTGCGAGCCGACCTGGCTGCCCGCACCGATCGACACATGCGGCCCGATCACCGCGAACGGGCCGATTTCCACCGTGGCGTCGATCTGGGCGGCCGGATCGACCACGGCGCTGGGATGAATGCGCGTCATGTCAGACCCCGGCGCTATCCGTCGTCTTGACCGCGCACATCAACGTCGCTTCGGCGGCAACGTTGCCGTCGACGCTGGCTTTCGCGGTGAATTTGAAGATGTCGCGCATGCGACGCTCGAACGTCACGTCCAGGATCAACTGATCGCCCGGCACCACCACGCGTTTGAAACGCGCCCCATCGATGCCCGCGTAGTAATACAGCGTGGTCGACGGATCGCGCGGCTCGTCCGCGAAGGTCAGCAGCGCGGCGGTCTGCGCCAGCGCTTCGAGAATCAGCACGCCCGGCATCACCGGACGTCCCGGGAAATGGCCGGTGAAGGCCGGCTCGTTGACCGTGACGTTCTTCAAGGCCCGGATCCGCTTGTGCGCTTCCAGTTCCAGCACGCGGTCGACCAGCAGGATCGGATAGCGGTGCGGCAGGAGCGAGAGGATCTGCTGGATGTCGAGCGTCGACGGCAGTTCTTTGTGTTCCATGTATTACTTTCCCGACAGATCGGCGACAGTGGCTTCGAGTTGTTTCAGGCGCTGGCGCATCGTGTCCAGATTACGCATGACGGCGGCGTTGCGGTTCCAGTCGGCGTTGGCGATCGCCGGGAACGCGCTGGTATAGACGCCCGGGCCCCGCAGCGATTTCGAGACGCCGGACTTGGCGGTCACCACTACGCGGTCGCCCAGGGTGACGTGGCCGGCGATGCCGACCGCGCCGCCGATCATGCAGTGCCGGCCGATGACCGAACTGCCGGCGATCCCGGCACAGGCCGCAATCACGGTGTGCGCACCGATGCGGCAGTTATGGGCAATCTGCACCAAATTGTCGATCTTCACGTCGTCCTCGACGACGGTATCGGCCATCGCGCCGCGATCGATCGTGGTGTTGGCGCCGATCTCAACGTCCTGCCCAAGCGTGACGCCGCCAACCTGCGGAATCTTGACCCACTGCCCGGTCGCTTCCGGATCGCTGTCGGACGAGAAGTCCGGCGCGAAGCCAAAGCCATCGGCGCCGATCACGGCGCCGGAATGAATGATGGTGCGGGCTCCGACGCGGCAGCCGTGATGGATCGTCGCGCGCGGATGAATCAGCACGTCCTCGCCAATCACCGCGCCGCGTCCGACGAACGCGTGTGCGCCGACCCGTGCGCGCGCCCCGATCGAGGCGCCCGCCTCGACGATCGCGAACGGGCCGATCGATGCAGTCTCGTCGACCGTCGCGCCCATTTCGACCAACGCGCGCGGATCGACGCCGGCACGCGGGCGCGGCTCGGCCGCGGCCACGAAGTGTTGCGCGACGCGCGCAAAACCGGCGTAGGGATTGTCGGTGACGATCCAGCTGCGGCCGGCGCTCGCGCCGCCCAGCGTATCGAGGTCCTGCTGGCGGATCAGCACGGCGCCGGCACTGCTGTCGGCGAGCTGATGCAGGTATTTGGGATTGGCCAGGAACGCGATGTGATCGGGTCCTGCACGGTCGAGCGGTGCGAGCGACGCGACCTCGCGCTCGGCGTCGCCCACCACCCGCCCGCCGACCAGCTCGGCGATGAGTGCGAGCTTGACCCCCATCAGTTCGACGACCCCGCGAGCGCCTTGATCACTTGATCGGTGATATCGACGCGCGGATTGACGTAGACGGCTTCCTGGAGGATCAGGTCGTACTTGTTCTGCTCGGCGATCGACTTGATCGCGCGGTTCGCGCGCTCCAGCACCGCAGCCAGTTCCTCGTTGCGGCGCTGGTTCAGGTCGGCCTGGAATTCACGCTGCCTGCGCTGGAAATCGCTGTCGAGTTGCGAAAGTTCGCGCTGCGTCTTCGCCCGGTCCGGGCTCTGCGGCGGCATCTTGTCGAGCCGGTCGGACAGCGCGCGCAGGCGCTGGCCCATGTCCTGCAGTTCCTTGTCGCGTTTCGAGAACTCCTGCTCGAGCTTCGATTGCGCGACCTTGGCGGGCGCCGACTCGCGCAGGATCCGATCCGAGTTGACCACCGCGATGCGCGTCGCATCCTGCGCGTGCGCGGCGGCCGCACCGGCCGCCAGCGTCAGCGCCATCAGCAACTGCCTGCCGGAATGAATGATTCGCTTGCTCAAGATACGTCTCTCCTGTCAGGTACGTCGTCGGCCGCTGTCGCGGCACGCCCGCATCAGAATGCCGTACCGATCTGGAACTGGAATTTCTGGTACTTGTCGTTTTCGTGCTTGACGAGCGGGAAGCCGAAGCTGATCTTCAGCGGGCCGATCGGCGAGATCCACGCCAGACCCAGACCGTAGCCATAGCGCAGGTCGCCCAGGTTGATGTTCTGCCCTTCGCCCCAGACGTTACCCGCGTCGAAGAACGTGAACACACGCAGCGTGCGGTCGTAACCGGTGCCTGGCAGCGGGAACGTCAGCTCGATGTTGCCGACCAGCAGCTTCGAACCGCCGATCGGGTCGCCGGTGGTCGAGTCGCGCGGACCGAGCGAACTGGTTTCGTAGCCGCGCACGGAACCGATACCGCCGGCGTAGTAGTTCTTGAAGATCGGGAACGGCTTGCCGCCGTAGGCCTTGCCGTAGCCGAACTGTCCGTTCAGGCCGAGCACGAAGCCACGCGCGAACGAGTAGTAGTACTGCTGCTGCAGGTCCAGCTTGTAGTACTCGCTGCCCGCCGGCGTACCGAATTCGGCATTGGCGCGCGAGTAGTAGCCCTTGCTCGGCACCAGCGCGCTGTCACGCGCGTCGCGCGACCAGCCCACGGTCAACGGGATCACGTTCGACACCGAGCCGGCCTGCGCGACATAGTTCTTGTACGACGCCGGCGTCGCGTCGTCGGTATTGATCCGGTACTGCGAGGCGCCGATACCGAAGTAGACGGTGTCCAGTTCCGAGAACGGCACGCCGAACTTCAGGTCCGCACCGACGTTCAGGATCCGGAAGTTGCTGTCGCTGGTCGAGTAATACAGCGGATAGTACGTGCGGTAGTACGCGCTGGTGATCCGGCTGATCCCGTCGATCGTGAAGTACGGGTCCGTCTGCGTGACTTCGAGGGTCCGGTAGGTCCGCGCGGTGTTGACGTTGACCGACAGGCTGGTGCCCGAACCGAACACGTTGTCCTGCGAAACGCCGGCCGACAGCACGACCTTGTCGCTCGACGAGAAGCCCGCGCCCAGCGTGATCGCGCCGGTCGGCTTCTCGGTGACCTTCACGTCGACGTCCACCTGGTCCGGCGTGCCCTCGACGGGCGTGGTCGTGACGTTGACGTCGGTGAAGTAGCCGAGCCGGTTGATCCGGTCCTGCGACAGCTTCAGGCGCGAGCTGTCGAACCAGGAGCTCTCGAACTGGCGCATTTCGCGACGCACGACTTCGTCGCGCGTCTTGGTGTTGCCGCTGATGTTGACGTGCCGGACGTAGACGCGCCGGCCGGTCTCGACGTTCATGACCAGGCCCACGGTGTGGTTCTGCTGGTCGATTTCCGGCTGCACGTTGACGGTGGCGAACGCATAGCCGTACTCGCCGAGCCGGTCCGTGATCGCCTTCGTCGACTCCGTCAGTTTCGCCGCGGAGAAACGCTCGCCCGCCTTGACCTTGACCAGCTTGCTCAGCTCGTCCTTCTTGTCCAGCAGTTCGCCGGTCAAGTCGACGGAGGTGACCGTGTACGGCTCGCCTTCGTGGACGCTGATCGTCAGATACATGTCCTTCTTGTCCGGCGAGATCGACACCTGCGTCGACTCGATGTTGAATTCGAGATAGCCGCGGTCCCGATAATAGGACACGATGCGCTCGAGGTCGCCGGTCAGCTTTTCCTTCGAATACAGGTCGTTCTTCGTGTACCAGGAGAACCAGTTCGGCGTGGACAACTGCATCTCGTCGCGCAGCGTGCTCGACTTGAATGCCTTGTTGCCGATGAAGTTCACCTGACGGATCTTCGCGCTCGGACCTTCGACCACCGAGAACAGCACCGAGACGCGGTTGCGGTCGACCGGCGTAACCGTCGTCGTCACCTCCGCCGCGTAGTAGCCGCGCGTGAGGTATTGACGCTTGAGCTCCTGCTCGGCCTTGTCGACCAGCGCCTTGTCGTAGTAGCGGCCCGTCGACAGACCGACCGCCCGCAGCGCCTTGGTCAGCGCTTCCTTGTCGAATTCGCGGATGCCGGAGAAGTCCACCGTTGCGATCGCCGGCCGCTCCTGAACGCGCACGATCACGACGTTGCCTTCGGCGGCGACGCGCACGTCGCTGAAGAAACCGGTGGCGAACAGCGCGCGGATCGCCTGCGACGCCTTTTCATCGGTGAAGGTGTCGCCCTTCTTGATCGGCAGATAGGAGAAGACCGTACCGGGTTCGATACGCTGCAGTCCCTCGATCCGGACATCGCTGACCGTGAACGGCGCGATGGCATGGGCGGCAACGCCGTGGAGAGCGAAGAGCGCCACGGTGGCAGCCTTCGGCACGAAACGATGAGGTTTGAACAACTTGCTTCCCCAATTCACTGGAAGGGTCTGTCGAGATGACTAAACAGCGCAAAACAGCGCAAAACGGCGCAAAGCAGCCAGCGCGCGCGGCCGTCGCGCTGCGCGGACCGTACATGCAAAAGGCCGCCGGCACGAACAGCCGCGAGCGGCTGCACAGTCGACGGCCACGAAACCACCGGTCACCCTACTGGCCGGCAACGAACGAAACGCCCAAAAAGGTCGGCGCTGGCGCGATCATGACCGGAAGACGCGCGTCAGATCGTTGAACAGCGCAATGGCCGACAGCGCAATGATGCACAGCAGGCCGAAGCGCTGCAGAAGGCCTTGCACGCGCTCCGATACGGCCCGGCCGGTCACAGCTTCGACCGCATAATATAACAAATGCCCCCCGTCCAAAACCGGAATCGGCAGTAGATTCAAGACGCCGATGCTGATGCTGACCAGCGCAATGAATGAAATGAAGGCGGCCAGACCGATCCGCGCACTCTGTCCAGCCTGGTCCGCGATGGTCACCGGACCACTCAGATTCTTCAACGAGGCCTGTCCCGTCAGCATGCGCCAGAAGATCTTCACGGAGAACACCGCGACGTCCAGCGTGCGCTGCGCGCCGAGCGCCAGCGCCCGCACCGGTCCGTAGCTGACCTTCACCTGGCGCAGGCGCTCGCCGATGCCGGCGCCAATCTGCACCACGCCGTCGGCGTTGGCATGCGGCGTCACGCTCAGGCGCACGGTCTTTCCGTCCCGCAAGACGTCGAGCGCCAGCGCGCGGCTGTCGGCGGCACGGACCGCGGCAACGAAGCGCGACGCGTCGGTTACCGCCTGGCCCTGCACCGCTAGCAAGCGGTCGCCGGCACGCAGGCCGCCCGCCGCGGCCGGACTGCCCGGCCGAATCTCGCCGATCTCGACCGCCAACGGCAGCGGCGCCAGACCGAGTGCGCGCAACGGGTCGGCGGCCGGATCGTCGGGCGCCGGCGCGTCCTTGCCCGCGTCCGTGGCGGCCAGCCGAAGCTGCCGGGTCAGCACCGCGCCGTCGCGGCGCACCTCGAGATCGAGCACGAGCGGCGCGCGCGCGCCGTCGCCCGCGCCCTGCCCGTCGGCGATCAGTCGCCAGCGCAGATCGGACCAGCCGCGGACGGCTTCGCGTTCGGCACCGGCGCCCGCGGCGACGATCTGGTCGCCCGCACGCAGGCCGGCCGCCGCCGCCGGGGTAGCGGCGTCCGGTTGCGCGAGCACCGGCGCCACGTCATTCACGCCGGCCATGTAGAGGCCCGAGAACAAGACAATGGCGAGCAGGAAGCTGGCCGCGGGGCCAGCCGCGACGATCGCAAAGCGGCGGCCGACGCTTTGCCGGTTGAAGGCCCGCGCGCGCGCCTGCGGCGAGAGCGGCCCCGTCTCGTCCCGCTCGTCGAGCATCTTCACATAGCCGCCGAACGGCAGCGAACCGAGGGTCCATTCCGTTCCGCTGCGGTCGCGCCAGCTATAAAAAGGTTTGCCGAGGCCCAGCGAGAAGCGCAACACACGCACGCCGCACAGGCGCGCGACGGAATAATGGCCGAACTCGTGGGCGACCACCAGAATGCCGATGGCAACGGCGAAGGCAGCAACGGCAATCAATAAGCTCATGGTCGACTCCAGTCCGGCCGAGGCGATGCTCGGCTTGTGCGCGCCGCGCTCGTCGCGCGCGCGACGGCCTGCCGCGTGACTATCAGGCAAGCGCCCCGTCGTGCCGCCTGGCCGCGGCTCGTCCTTGGCCAAGCGGCGCTGGCGTGGCGTCAGCCTGGCTTGCAAGCGGCCTGCGCGCTGCCCGCGAGCGGTTTGAGCGCGGTAGCGGCGCGCCTGCGTCGTGCCTCGCGTACAGCGTGCAGGTCGCGCTGCAAACCGGACCGCGCTGAGGCCCAAGGCCCAAGGCCCGCCCGCTACAGCCCTGCCGCGCCCGTGCCGGCTATGCCGCCTCAACCCGCCTGCAGTGCACCCGCGGCCAACGCCTCGTTCGCAAGACGGCGGGCCTCGTGGTCGGACGCCAGCACATCGTCCAGCCCGGCGAGTTCGACAATGCGCGCGCGCGCCATCGTCGACTCGACCACCTCGGCGATTGCCGTGAACCGCAATCGCCCTTCGAGGAACGCCTGCACCGCGACTTCGTTCGCCGCGTTCAGCACCGTGCTGGCGCTGCCGCCTGCCGACAGCGCTTCGAAGGCGAGACGCAGGCATGGAAAGCGGGCCAGATCGGCGCGCTCGAAATTCAGTTGGGCGACGGCGGCGAGATCGAGCGGCGCGACGCCGGCACCGACGCGGTCCGGATAGGCCAATGCGTGCGCGATCGGCGTGCGCATGTCGGGATTGCCCAACTGCGCGAGCACCGACCCGTCCGAGTAGCTGACCATCGAGTGGATCACGCTCTGCGGATGCAGCAGCACATCGATGCGTTCGCGCGGCAGCCCGAACAACCAGTGGGCCTCGATCACCTCGAGCCCCTTGTTCATCATGGTGGCCGAGTCGACCGAAATCTTGCGGCCCATCGACCAGTTCGGATGCGCGCAGGCTTCGTCGGGCGTGACGTCCGCCAGTGTCTCCAACGCACGCGTCCGGAACGGCCCGCCCGAGGCGGTCAGGATCAGCCGTTCGACGCCGCGACCATCGGCCCTGCCCTCGGGCAGGCACTGGAAGATCGCGTTGTGTTCGCTGTCGAGCGGCAGCAGGACCGCTCCGCTGCGCTGCACGGTCGCGATGAACAGCGCGCCGGACATCACCAGCGCTTCCTTGTTGGCCAGCAGGATGCGCTTACCGGCCCGGGCGGCCGCGAGCGCGCTGGACAGGCCAGCCGCGCCGACGATGGCCGCCACGACGGTGTCACAGCCGTCGGCGGCCGCTACTTCGTCCAGCGCGGCGGGGCCCCAACTTACCTCGGTCGGCAAGCCAGCGGCACGCAGATGGGCGCGCAGCGCCTCGGCGGCATCCGGCGAACCGACCACGGCAAGCTGCGGGCGGAAACGCTCGCACTGCTCGGCCAGCTTGCGCCAGTTGCGGTGCGCGGCGAGCGCGTATACCGAGAAACGCTCGGGATGCCGCCCGATCACGTCGAGCGTGCTGTCGCCGATCGAACCGGTCGAGCCAAGCAGTGTGATTCGTCTCATGAATAATCCGAAGCCGCGGCGGCGCCTCAGTGCACGAACAGCATCGCGATCGGCAGCACCGGCAACAGGGCATCGATGCGATCGAGCACCCCGCCATGCCCCGGCAGCAGCGCGCTGGAATCCTTCACGCCCGCCTGTCGCTTCAGCAGCGACTCGAACAAGTCGCCCAGCACGCTGAAAATGACCAGGACAGTGAGCGTCAGCAGCGCGACCGCGATGCCGCGCTGCGCGGCAAGCAGTTCATAGAAGGTCGGCGCGGCGGGATCGAACGGGTGCGCGACGATGGCAAGCAGCGCAACGACGATGGCCAGCAGCCAGCCACCGATCGCGCCTTCCCACGTCTTGCCAGGACTGATCGTCACCGCGAGCTTGCGGCGCCCGAAACGGCGACCGGCGAAGTAGGCCCCGATGTCGGCGAGCCACACCAGCAGCAGCAGCGACAGCACGAACGGCACGCCGTGCGCGCGGGCGGTAACGAGCGCATGCCAACAGGCATTGAACAGCACGATGCCAGCCAGCAGCAGGAACGCGCGCCAGCCTCCGGCGGCCAGCGTCGGCCGGCGCACGAACGCGAACGGCACGGCCAGCACCCAGAACAGCGCGGCAGCGCGATAGAGTCCGGGCGTGTCGAGCGGCAACGCACGCGCGCCGAGCAAGACCAGCACCGCGGTCAGCAATGCATAGCCGATCGCGAAATTGCCGCCGAACTTCAGCAAACGCGCCCACTCCCACGCGGCGAACACGACCACGAAGCCGATCAGGGCGCCGAACACGCCAAGCGGTGCGAAAAGCGTCACCGGCACGAATATCAGCAGCAGGACGATCGCGGTAAGCAGTCGGGCCTTCAGCATGGCAGCGCGTCCCGGCCGGTGGGTTGCAACTGAGCGCTGGTCCGGCCAAAACGTCGCTCGCGCCTACCGTACGACTGGCAGGCGGCATCGAGCGCCGCTTCGTCGAAATCCGGCCAGAGCAAATCGGTGAAATACAGCTCGGTGTAGGCGAGCTGCCAGAGCAGAAAGTTGCTGATGCGCTGTTCGCCGCCGGTGCGGATGAACAGATCGGGCTCCGGCGCGTCGGCCAGCGCCAGATGGCGCTCGAAGCTGCGCTCGTCGATCTCGCCGACCTGGCCGGATGCCGCGGCCGCCTCTGCGATCTTGCGGGTGGCCTGCAGGATGTCCCAGCGGCCGCCGTAGTTGGCGGCGATGGTCAGTGTCATCGCGCTGTTGTTCGCGGTCTTGGCCTCGGCGCGCCGCACCAGATCGCGAATGCGATCGTCGAAGCGGCTGAGGTCGCCGATGATGCGCAGGCGGATGTTGTTCGCGTGCATGCGGGCGACCTCGCGCTCGAGCACCATCACGAACAGACGCATCAGGAACGAGACCTCGTCCTGCGGCCGGCGCCAGTTTTCCGAACTGAACGCGAACAGCGTCAGGTGGGTGACGCCGCGCTTGACGCAGCCCTCGACGGTGGTACGCACCGCGTCGACACCGCGCGTGTGACCGGCGACGCGCGGCAGGCGCCGCTTCTGCGCCCAGCGGCCATTCCCGTCGAGAATGATCGCAATGTGCCGCGGCGTCTCGGACACGTCCGGCACATGGATCGTGGAACTGATATGAGTCATGAAACGCTGTCTCGGGACCGCTGCGCACCCGGCGGGGCGGTCGTTGGGGGCGACGCAAGCACCGGTTGCCAGGTGCCGCGCGTCAGTCGGACGAGGACGGCGGCTCGGCCCGCGTCATTGCGAGGCGGCGCGGCGCGCCCACCCGCCGACACGCCGGCTCAAACAGTCATGATCTCGGCTTCCTTGGTCTGGAACAGCTTGTCGATTTCGGCGACATAGCGGTCCGTCAGCTTCTGGATCTCGTCTGCCGAGCGGCGCTCCTCGTCTTCCGAGGCCAGCTTGTCCTTGACCAGCTTCTTGACCTGCTCGTTCGCGTCGCGGCGCAGATTGCGCACGGCGATCTTCGCGTTTTCCGCTTCGTTCTTCACGACCTTGACCAGTTCGCGGCGACGCTCCTCGGTCAGCGCGGGCATCGGCACGCGGATCTGCTCGCCCTGCGTCGACGGGTTCAGGCCCAGATCCGAATCGCGGATCGCCTTCTCGACGGCCGACACCATCTTCTTTTCCCAGGGCTGGACGCCGATCGTGCGCGCGTCGATCAGCGTCAGGTTGGCCACCTGCGAGATCGGCACCATCGAGCCGTAGTAGTCGACCTGGATGTGGTCGAGCAGGCCGGTGTGTGCACGGCCCGTGCGAACCTTCGCGAGATCGCCTTTGAACGACTCGATCGACCGCTGCATCTTCTGCTCGGCGTTCTTCTTGATATCTGCGATTGTCATAACTTTTTCCTAGCCAGTTTCGGGAGCGGCGCCGCCGGACCGGGACGCCCGGCGTGGCGAGCTGCTTAGACGTGGACCAGCGTGCCCTCGTCCTCACCCATCACGATGCGCTTCAGCGCACCTTGCTTGACGATGGAGAACACCTTGATCGGCAGTTTCTGGTCGCGACACAGTGCAAAGGCGGTGGCGTCCATCACCTGCAGGTTGCGCCCGATCGCCTCGTCGAAGCTGATCGTCGCATATCGCGTCGCGTTCGGGTCCTTTTTCGGATCGGCCGAGTACACGCCGTCGACCTTGGTCGCCTTGAGCACGATTTCGGCACCGATCTCCGCGCCGCGCAGCGCAGCGGCGGTGTCGGTCGTGAAGAACGGATTGCCGGTGCCGGCCGCGAAGATCACGACCCGCCCTTCTTCGAGCTGGCGGATCGCGCGCGGACGGATATACGGCTCGACCACCTGGTCCATGCGCAGCGCGGACTGGACGCGCGCCGTGAGGCCGACGTGGCGCATCGCATCCTGCAGCGCGAGCGCGTTCATCATCGTCGCGAGCATGCCCATGTAATCGGCGGTCGCCCGGTCCATGCCGGCGGCACCGCCAGCCACGCCGCGGAAGATATTGCCGCCGCCGATCACCACCGCCACCTGCGTGCCCATCGCGACGATTTCCGCGATGTCGCGGACCATGCCTTCGATCGTGCCGCGGTTGATCCCGTACGCATCCTCTCCCATCAACGCTTCGCCGGACAATTTCAACAGAACGCGTTTGTAGGCAGGGGTCATGGACGATTTACTCAGCGGATGAAATTCTTGTGGGTTGCGGCTTGCTACGTTAGCACAGTCGGGCGCGAACGGAGTCGCAAAGACGGCGCCGGACGGGTGCGACCCAGCCGGTCGATCCGGCCGCGACCGGACCGACAGGTCAGCATCGGCATCACTGCGTCCGACCGATCGAACACGGTTGGCACAACCGCGTCGAGCGCGAAGCGGGACGGCAGGCGCCGTCGCCGCTGCGTGGGTTTCGGATCGGCGCCGCCTGGCCGGCGCGCCGATCCGCTCCATCAGCCCTGCTTCGAGGCAGCGGCGACCTGCGCGGCCACTTCGGCGGCGAAGTCGTCCTGGCGCTTCTCGATACCTTCGCCGACGATGTACAGCGTGAACGACTCGACCGAGGCGTTGGCCGCCTTCAGCATCTGTTCCACCGTCTGCTTGTCGTTACGCACGAACGACTGGTTCAGCAGCGACACTTCCTTCAGATACTTCTGCACGCTGCCCTCAACCATCTTCGCGACGATCTCGGCCGGCTTGCCCGACTCGGCGGCCTTCTGCTCGGCCACGCTGCGTTCCTTCGCGATCAGTTCGGCCGGCACATCGCTCGACGAAACCGACACCGGCTTCATCGCGGCAATGTGCATCGCGACGTCCTTGCCGGTTTCCGGCGTACCGCCGCTGAACTCGACCAGCACGCCGATGCGGGTGCCGTGGACGTAGGCGGCCAATTGCTTGTCGGTCGCGACACGCTTGAAGCGGCGCAGCGTCAGGTTTTCACCGATCTTGCCGACCAGCGCCGCGCGCACCGATTCCACCGTACCCGACTCCATCGGCAGCGCCAGCGCGGCAGCCGGATCGGCCGGGTTCTTCTCGGCAATCAGTTCGGCGACGGCGCGAGCGAAGGCCAGGAAGTCGTCGTTCTTGGCGACGAAGTCGGTTTCGCAGTTCAACTCAGCCAGCACGCCGACGCCATTGGCGATGTGCGCGACGACGATACCTTCCGCCGTCACGCGCGAAGCGGCCTTCGACGCCTTGCTGCCGAGCTTCACGCGCAGCAATTCCTCGGCACGGGCCATGTCGCCTTCGGCTTCGGTCAGGGCCTTCTTGCACTCCATCATCGGCGCGTCGGTCTTAGCGCGCAGTTCTGCCACCATGCTCGCGGTAATTGCCGCCATGATCTACTCCTTGTCTGGTTTGACTCTGTCTGTCTGGACCTGCTCGATTGCCGCGCCGGGCGCGCTGGCTGTAAAAAAGGGGCCTGGAAGCAGCCCCTTTTTATATCGCGTCGTGCTCGCGCCCGACCCGAGCGATCAGGCCTGCTCGTTCACTTCAACGAATTCGTCGCCGTCTTCGCTGGCGCGGATCGCTTCGACCACTTCCTGGGTCGCCGCGTCACGGCCTTCGATGATCGCGTCGGCAACCGCGTTGGCGTACAGCTCGACTGCGTTCCGCGAGTCGTCGTTGCCCGGGATCACGTATTCCAGATCGTCCGGCGAGTGGTTGGTATCGACCACGGCCACGACCGGCACGCCCAGCTTGCGAGCTTCGGCGATCGCGTTCTTGTGGTAGCCGACGTCGACCACGAAGATCGCGTCCGGAATGCCGCCCATGTCCTTCACGCCGCCAATCGCCTTCTCGAGCTTGTCGCGCTCGCGTTCGAACAGCAGGGCTTCCTTCTTGGTCATCTTCTCGAGCTCGCCTGCCTCGACCGCTGCGTCCATGTCCTTCAGGCGCTTGATCGACGACTTGAGCGTCTTGAAGTTGGTGAGCATGCCGCCCAGCCAACGGCTGTCGACATACGGCATGCCGGCGCGGCGGGCCGCGTCGGAAATCATCTCGCGCGCCTGGCGCTTGGTGCCGACGAACAGGATCGTGCCGCGATTGGCCGACAGCTGACGCACATACTTCAGTGCGTCGTTCAACATCGGCATCGTCTTGTCGAGGTTGATGATGTGAATCTTGTTGCGCGAACCGAAGATGAACGGTGCCATCTTGGGGTTCCAGAAGCGGGTCTGGTGACCAAAGTGGACGCCCGCTTCGAGCATCTGGCGCATCGTGACTGCCATGAGTCCTTCTCCAAAGGGTTGGGTCTTAAGCCGCCCGCGACATCGTCCGTGCTGTTACGGACGACACCCTGGGTGCGGCGGCTCGCGATTTCCTGACTATTTTCTGAGTGATACCAGATAGCTTCCGAGCGTTCGGCGAACCGATCTGGCAATGCCCGCGATCCGGCAATGCCCGCTTGTCGCGGCATCGACACGTGGTCGATGCCTGCAGCAGGCGCTCGGGTGCAACGGAAGCTAGCCCGAGAGTATAGCATCGACGCCGCAGAATTGCATGCGTTTCGACAGGCTGGCACGCTGGCGCCGCACCGTTGGAGGGCGGCCAACGAGCGCGGCCGATGGCGGCGGGCGGCGCCCGGATGCAGCGGCAGGTGGCCGGAGGCTGCGGCAGGTGGCTGGTTTCCTTAAAACTTGGCAGTATATGTCGATGATAGGGGCCGTGGCCTGCCCGCAACGCCTCGCGCGAAGACCGGGGCCGGCAGGTTGGCGCCTGCCGCACGATGCAGGAAGGCGAACGCTGCAAATCGCGCTGATGCGCGTCGCGCGGGGGTCATCGCCTCTCCTGATTCGCAAGGCATCGGTTTCTCAGCAGTGTCCGTACGCCCTGGCCCGCCCTCATCTGGCCTTACCTGGCCTTACCTGGCCTTACCTGGCCTTTCCCGCCCTGGCCCCGCCGCTGCCCGCCCGTGCCGGGCCTGTCAGCGGCCCCGTCGTGCTCGGCTTGTGGCGCTTGCGCCTGTGCCGGAGCGGCGAAGGTGCGATAATCCCGCCACTTAAGATTCACGCAAGCCCGTTCGCCATGGCCGTTACCATCAAGACCGAACACGACATCGCAAAAATGCGCGAGGCATGCCGTCTCGCCAGCGAAGTGCTCGACCACATCACGCCGTTCATCAAGCCGGGCGTCTCGACCGGAGAGTTGGACCGGCTCTGCCACGCCTACATGACGGACGTGCAGGGCACCGTGCCCGCGCCGCTGAACTACCAGCCGCCCGGTTATCCGCCCTATCCGAAAGCGACCTGTATCTCGGTCAACGACGTGATCTGCCACGGCATTCCGGGCGACAAGGTGTTGAAGAACGGCGACGCGCTGAACATCGACATCACGGTCATCAAGGACGGTTATTTCGGCGACACCAGCCGGATGTTCATCGCCGGCGAGGGCTCGATCCTCGCCAAGCGTCTCGTGCAGGTGACGTTCGAATGCATGTGGCTCGGCATCGACCAGGTACGGCCGGGCGCGCAGCTGGGCGACATCGGCCATGCGATCCAGCGGCATGCCGAAGCGGCCGGCTACAGCATCGTGCGTGAATACTGCGGCCACGGCATCGGCACCGTCTTTCACGAGGATCCACAGGTGGTCCATTACGGGCGTCCGGGCACAGGACTGGTGCTAGAGCCGGGCATGATCTTCACCATCGAGCCGATGGTGAACGCCGGCCGTCGCGACATCCGCACGATGCCCGATCAGTGGACCGTGAAGACGCGGGATCGCAGCCTGTCCGCGCAATGGGAACACACGGTGCTGGTCACCGAAACGGGGGTCGACGTCCTGACCGTGTCGGCACTGACCCCGGCGAGGCCGGCGCTGGCCGACGCCTGAGACAAGCGCGGCGCTTGTTTCGATTGTTGCGCGCGCCGCAGCGCGCGTCAGATGCGGAACCGGCGCGGGAACGCGGCGGGCTGATCGGGGCAGACGCTGGACCGCGATGGCGCTGCGCGGGTGGGTACGCCGGCCAGTACCAGCGCCGCGAGTCGACATGACGTGTCCCTGCGGTCCCGGTCCCGGACGGGTGGCGAAGGATTGGCAAAGCGGCCGTCGCAAGCAGCGCGGTGCCGGCGACGCCGGGCGGCGTGCCCGATGCTCGCCGAAACTCGCCGAAACTCGCCGATACCCCCCACACTCGCCCACACTGGCCGATGCCCGCCGACACCCGATGCATGCACTTTTCGTCCGGACTATGCTACGAACGGACGCACGAGGCTGCGATGCGCTATCGGCAAGACGGACGCGCCTGAGCGACGCCAAACCGGCACGCCGCCGCAGTCTGGCCGCAGTCTGGCCGCAGTCTGGCCTCAGTCTGGCCGCAGTACGGCCGCAGTACGGCCGCAGTACGGCCGCATCACCGACGCACTTTCGACGAACTTTCGACGCCCACCGACGCAGCACCGGGCCGCAACGCCTCGCCGTCGCCTGTCACCCTGCCAACCGCCACGACCGTGACCGACCGTCAACGACTGTCTTCCACCATGAATGCTCAAGCCATGCCCGCCCCCGCCGAGGGCAGCGTCGACGACCTCGGCGCCTGGCGCGCGCGCATCAAGCAGAGCAAACAGCAACTGTTCGACCGCTTCGACGCCGGCGGGCGCGCCGATTCGCTGGCGCGCTCGCTTGCGATGCTCGCCGATCAGGTGTTGTCGGCCGCCTGGCTGCAATGCGGGCTGCCGGACGATGCGGCACTGGTCGCGGTCGGCGGTTATGGCCGCGGCGAACTGGCGCCGTATTCCGACGTCGACATCCTGGTGCTGCTTTGCACACCGGCCGACGAGGCCACCGCAGCGCGCATCGAACGCTTCATCGGAGCGGCGTGGGACCTGGGCATGGATATCGGCAGCAGTGTGCGCACGCTGGACGAATGCCTGGCCGAGGCGCAGGCCGACGTGACGATCCAGACCTCGATGCTCGAGGCACGCCGCATCGTCGGCTCGCCGGACTGCTACGCGCGCTTCCGGGCAGGCTTCGATGCGGCGCTCGATCCGCGCACGTTCTTCGATGCCAAGCTGCTCGAGATGCGGCAGCGGCATGCGAAGTATCAGGACACGCCGTACAGCCTCGAACCGAATTGCAAGGAAAGCCCCGGTGGCCTGCGCGACCTGCAGCTGATCCTGTGGATCGCGCGCGCCGCCGGCTATGGCAGCAGCTGGGCCCAGCTCGAAAGCGGCGGGCTGTTGACCGCGCACGAAGCGCGCGAAGTACGCCGCAACGAGAACTTCCTGAAGACGCTGCGGGCACGCCTGCACCTGCTCGCGCGTCGGCGACAGGACATCATCGTGTTCGACCTGCAGACCGCGCTGGCCGAGTCGTTCGGCTATCGCACCACCCATCAGCGACGTGCCAGCGAGCCGCTGATGCGGCGCTACTACTGGGCGGCCAAGGCGGTCACGCAGTTGAGCACGGTGCTGCTGCAGAACATCGAAGCGCGCCTGAATCCGGACACCAGCGGCGTGACGCGGGTGCTCTCGCCGCGCTTCGTCGAGAAGCAGCGGATGATCGAGGTGGTCGACGACGAGGTGTTCGAGCGGGAACCGACGGCCATCCTGGAGGCCTTCGTCCTTTACGAGCGCACGCATGGCGTGAACGGCCTGTCGGCCCGCACGCTGCGCGCGCTGTACAACGCGCGGCACGTGATGAACCTCGCATGGCGGCGCGACCCGCGCAACCGCCGGCTCTTCCTCGACATCCTGCAGGCGCCGCACGGCGTCACGCACGCGCTGCGGCTGATGAACCAAACCAGCGTGCTGGGCAGCTATCTGCTGAACTTCGGCCGGATCGTCGGCCAGATGCAACACGACCTGTACCACGTCTACACGGTGGACCAGCACATCCTGATGGTGCTGCGCAATGTCCGCCGTTTCGCCGTGCCGGATCACGCGCACGAATATCCGCTGTGCTCGGAGCTGATCGCCGACTTCGAACGGCCGTGGGTGCTGTACGTGGCGGCGCTGTTCCATGACATCGCAAAAGGCCGCGGTGGCGATCACTCGCAGCTCGGCATGGGCGACGCGCGCCGCTTCTGCCGCGAGCACGGCATCGGCGAGGCAGACAGCGCGCTGATCGTCTGGCTGGTCGAGCATCACCTGACGATGAGCCAGTTCGCGCAGAAGCAGGACACCAGCGACCCGGCCGTGCTGCGGCGCTTCGCCGACATCGTCGGCGACGAACGGCACCTGATCGCGCTCTATCTGCTCACCGTCGCCGACATCCGCGGCACCAGCCCGAAGGTCTGGAACACCTGGAAGGGGCGGCTGCTGGAGGATCTGTTCCGGCGCGCGCGGCAGGTACTGGACGGCGCACCGACCGATCCGCGCACCGAATTGCGCGAACGTCGCGACGGCGCGCGCGCACTGCTGCGCCTGCAGGCGCTGCCGGAGGGCGTCGAAAAGCGGCTGTGGGACGACCTGGACGTCAGCTATTTCCTGCGCCACTCGTCGGAGGACATCGCGTGGCACACCCGCGCGCTTCACGACGTGCCCGAGGGAGCCGGACCGCGCGTGAAGGCGCGTCCCGCGCCGCAGGGCGAAGGCCTGCAGGTGCTGATCTACGCGAAGGACCAGCCGGACCTGTTCGCGGCGATTTGCGCCTATTTCGAACGCGCGTCCCTGTCGGTGTTGGAAGCGCACGTACATACCACCCGGCGCGATTACGCACTGGACCACTTCCTGGTGGTGGACCGCGACCTCGACGCCGGTTACCGGGACATCGCGAATCTGGTCGAGAAGCAACTGTGCGAACGGCTGCTGGCGCATGCGGCCGGCGAGGCACCGCTGCCGACGCCATCGCGCGGCCGGCTCTCCCGTCTGTCGCGCGCGTTTCCGATCGCGCCGCGGGTCGACCTGCGCTCCGACGAAGCGGGCCAGTACTATCTGCTCTCCGTCTCCGCGAACGACCGTACCGGTCTGCTCTATGAGATCGCGCGCGTGTTCGCGCGCCACCACCTCGTGCTGCATGCGGCGCGAATCAACACGCTCGGCGAACGCGTCGAGGACACTTTCATGATCGCCGGACGCAGTCTCGGCGACGCCCGCATGCAGCTGCAGCTCGAAACCGAACTGCTGCGCGCGGTCAGCATCTAGGCAAGGCATCGGATACACCATGCGTGAAAAACTCACCATCAAGAAGCCGCCCGAAGCGCGCACGCCCGGGGCACGCCGTGCTCCGGTGCGCCCGTTCGGGCTGAATGATCGCCGGCCGGCAAAACGCGCAACCGAGGGTACGGCCGCCGCTGGCAAGCCCCGCGCGCAGCCGACGGAATCCCGCGGCCCGGCGGGCGCGCCCGCGCGCAAGGCCGGACCCGCCCAAGGACGGCCGGCCGGCCCCGGCCGGAGCACGCCGCGCCCGAGCGGCGCCGGCGAAAGCCGCGGCCCGCGTCCGGAGCACAGGTCTAGCGACGCGAAGCCACGTTTCGGTGAAGGCCGCGGCACTGGCGGCAGCGAACGGCCATACGCCCGCAAAACCTCAGAGAGCGGTGCCGACGCCCGGCGGCCGGCGGGCGATCGACCGTTCCGCCGCGACGGCGACGGCGACGGGCGCAGCCCCAACCCTCGCGGCCCCAACGCTCGCGGACTCAACCCGCGTGGGCGTGACGGCGAGCGGCGTCGGCCCGATGTCGACGCACGCGGGGAGCGTGGCGAAGGCCGCGCACGCGAGCCCGGCCACGGCGACAGGCGGGAACGCGACCGCAGCGGCGACGGCGCACCTCAGCGCCGCCCGGCGGGCCGGTTCGAGGAACGGCCAGGCGGCCGTTTCAGCGAACGGACCGGCCCGGGCGCCGCCAGGCCTGCCGGCCCGCGGTCGTCGGAGCGGTCGTCGGAGCGCTTGGGCCAGCGTGCCGACGCGTCCTCCGGCAAGCGCTGGGGCGCGCGGCCCGACGCCGCCGGCGACCGTCGAGCAACCGCGCCGCGGGACGACGCCCGTCCCCGCCGGGACCGCGAAACGGCTGCGGCAGCCCCGCTTCGCCGCGCGCCCACTGACGCCGACCGGTCGGGCCGCTTCGATCGGTCCGGTCGGTCCAGCCGGACCGATCGGACCACGCGGTCCGAGCGGCCTTCACCCCGGCCGGCGGCGCGCACGGTCCGCTCCGAACCGATGCCGTCCGCCAGCAGCGAGCGGCCGGTGCAGACGGTTGCCACCGAGTCGGCCGATGGTCCGCGCCTGTCGAAGCGGATGGCGGAACTGGGCCTGTGCTCGCGCCGCGAAGCGGATGAATGGATCGAAAAGGGCTGGGTCACCGTCGATGGCGCGATTGCGGTGCTTGGCCAGCGTGTGCTGCCGAGCCAGAAGATCGACATTGACCGCCGCGCGCGCAGCGCGCAGGCCAGCCTGGCAACGTTCCTTCTGAACAAGCCGATCGGCTATGTGTCGGGCCAGCCGGAGGACGACCATCCGCCCGCCGTGGCGCTGCTCAAGCCGGACGCGGAATGGTTGGCCGACGGCGCCGTGCCCAGCCGCTTCGACCGCGCGATGCTGCAGGGACTGGCGCCCGCCGGCCGCCTGGACATCGATTCGACCGGCCTGCTCGTGCTGACGCAGGATGGTCGCGTGGCGCGGCAACTGATCGGCGAGCAATCGGAAGTCGACAAGGAATATCTGGTTCGCGTGCACTACGGTGCCGTCGAGCAGGATGTGGCCGCGCACTTCCCGGAAGAGCGCCTGGCGCGCTTGCGTCACGGCCTGAGCCTGGACGGCGTGGCGCTCAAGCCGGCGCAGGTCGACTGGCAGAACGGCGAGCAACTGCGCTTCGTGCTGACCGAAGGCCGGAAGCGGCAAATTCGCCGGATGTGCGAATTGGTCGGCCTGGAAGTCGTCGGTCTGCGCCGGATTCGTATTGGCGGCGTCGTACTCGGCAATCTGCCGGTCGGCCAATGGCGACTGCTCGGCGCCGACGAACGGTTCTAGGCGACCGCCGCCGCAGCGCGGTTCCGCGCGGATGATGCCGGGACCGCGACGGCGCGTGCTTCCGGCCCGCCGCAGCGCGGTCCGGGACGGAACGCGAAGCGGAATCCCGGGCGGCGCCTCGGCTGGGATGCGGCGGGGCGGCCGGGGTGGCCGGATCCTGCCGTTCCGATTGCGGCGGAGGCAGCGCGGGTGGCTTGAAGCGCCCGATGGGCAGAGTGGTCCAGATAGTCAAGGCGGACCCGGCAGTCCGACTTGTCCGACTGGTCCGACTGATCCCGGTGGCCGGAACGGCTTGAGACAGCGGCACCGCGCCGGCGCGGCTGGGTCGGTCGGCGTGACCGGTGCAGTTGCAGTTGCAGTTGCAGTTGCAGTTGCAGTTGCAGTTGCAGTTGCAGTTGCGGTTGCAGTTGCGGTTGCAGTTGCGGTTGCAGTTGCGGTTGCAGTTGCGGTTGCAGTTGCAGTTGCAGTTGCAGTTGCGGTTGCGGTTGCGGTTACAGTTGCGGTTGCCAGACACTTGCGACGCCTGCCGCGCAAGCGGGAAGCGCCCTGCCCCGCAGTCTGGCCGGCCCGCCCCGGCGGCCGCGGATCGGTGATGTCGGATCGGTGATGTCGGATCGGTGATGTCGGATCGGTGGCGTCGGATCGGTGGCGTCGGATCGGTGGCGTCGGACCGGTGGTGTCGGACCGGTCGTGCGGACCGGGCAGTCCGCGGGCGTCAGTCGGCCTCGACCGTTGAGCCCGGAAACATCGCGTCGACGAAACCGAACTTCGAAAGATCGGTCATCCGCATCGGGTACAGCTTGCCGATCAGATGGTCGCATTCATGCTGTACGACGCGCGCGTGGAAACCTTCCGCGATCCGGTCGATCGGCTTGCCATACTGATCAAAGCCCTTGTAGTGGACCATCGAGAAGCGGCCCACCACGCCGCGCAGCCCCGGCACCGACAAGCAGCCTTCCAGCCCTTCCTCCATGTCCTGCGTGACCGGCGCGACAATCGGATTGATCAGCACCGTCTCCGGAACCGGCGGCGCGTCCGGATAGCGTTCGTTGTGACCGACCCCGAACACGACCACCTGCAGGTCGACGCCGATCTGCGGCGCGGCCAGTCCGGCGCCGCTGACCGCCTTCATCGTCTCGAACATGTCGGCCACCAGCGCGTGCAGCGCCGGCGTATCGAAATGTTCCACCGGCTGGGCGATGCGCAGCAGACGCGGATCGCCCATCTTCAGAATGTCGCGAATCATCATGCTTCTCCGTTGAGCAAGGCCAGCATGCCGGCCTCGTCCAGCACCGTCACGCCCAGCGCGACCGCCTTCTCGAGTTTGCTGCCGGCGTCCTCGCCGGCCACGACGAAATCGGTCTTTTTCGACACCGAGCCACTGACCTTCGCGCCGGCCGCCTCGAGCATCGCCTTCGCTGCCTCGCGGGTCAGCGTCGGCAGCGTACCGGTCAGCACCGCGGTCTTGCCGCTCAGCGCTCCCGCCGGCGCCGCCTGTGCCGGCGGGCCTTCCGGCCAGTGTACGCCGGTGGCGCGCAGTTGTTCGATCGCCTCGACGTTGTGCGGTTCCCGGAAGAAATTCGCGACCGACTCGGCCACCGCGGGTCCGACATCGCGGACCTCGAGCAATTGCGCGACGTCCGCCGCCATCAACGCGTCGAGGTTACCGAAATGACGCGCCAGGTCGCGCGCCGTCGATTCGCCGACGTGGCGAATGCCCAGCGCGAAAATCAGGCGCGGCAGCGTCGTGGCTTTGGCCTTCTCCAGCGCGCCGTGCAAGTTCTGCGCGGATTTCTCCGCGAACCGATCCAGTGCGGCAAGCGCCGACACGCCCAGCCGGAACAGGTCGGCGGGCGTGCGCACCAGGTTTTGCTCGACCAGCTGATCGATGATCTTGTCGCCCAGGCCGTCGATGTCCAGCGCGCGACGCTGGGCAAAATGCCACAGGGCCTGCTTGCGCTGCGCCGCGCAGATCAGCCCGCCGGTGCAGCGTGCCACCGACTCGTCCGGCAAGCGCTCGATCGCCGAACCGCAGACCGGGCAATGGGTCGGCATCCTGAACGGTCTGGCGTCGTCCGGGCGCCGTTCGGCCAGGACCGACACCACTTCCGGAATCACGTCGCCGGCACGGCGCACGATCACGCTGTCGCCGACACGCACGTCCTTGCGGGCGATCTCGTCCTCGTTGTGCAGCGTCGCGTTCGTCACGGTGACGCCGCCGACGGCAATCGGCGCGAGCCGCGCCACCGGCGTGATCGCGCCGGTACGGCCAACCTGCACGTCGATCGCCTCGACCCGCGTGACCGCGGTCTCCGCCGGAAACTTGTGCGCGAGCGCGAACCGCGGCGCGCGCGAAACAAAGCCCAGCGTGGCCTGTTCTTCGCGCCGATTGACCTTGTACACCACGCCATCGATGTCATACGGCAGCGCGGCGCGGCGCGCGCCGATGTCGGCGAAGAACGCAAGCAGACCGTCGGCACCGGCAACCACGCGCCGTTCGCCGTTGACCGGCAGCCCCATGCCGGCATACCAGTCGAGCAGTCCGCTGTGGGTATCGGGCATCTCCTGCCCTTCCAGCACGCCGATCCCATAGGTGAAGAACGACAGCGGACGCTTCGCCGTCACTGCGGGATCGAGCTGCCGCAGGCTGCCAGCGGCCGCGTTGCGCGGATTCGCGAACGGCCGCTCGCCCGCCTCCAACTGGCGCGCGTTGAGTTTCTCGAAATCGCGCTTGAACATCAGCACTTCGCCGCGCACTTCGAGCACGGCGGGCGGCTTGCCCTTCAGACGCAGCGGTATCGATCGAACGGTGCGCAGATTCGCGGTGACGTCCTCGCCAGTGGCGCCATCGCCACGGGTCGCACCGCGCACCAGCCGACCGTCCTCGTAGCGCAGCGAGATCGCAAGCCCATCGAATTTCAACTCGCAGGCGTACTCGACCATCGTCCGGTCGAGCGTGTCCGCGGCCCGCTTGTCGAAGGCGCGCACCGACTCGTCGTCGAAGCCGTTGTTGAGCGACAGCATCGGCACCGTGTGGACGACGCTCTCGAAGCCGCTCGCCGCTTCGCCGCCGACCCGCTGGGTCGGCGAGTCCGGATCGAAGGCCTCGGGATGCGCCGCCTCGAGCGCGCTCAGTTCGGCGAACAGGCGGTCATATTCCGCATCCGGGACCACCGGCTCGTCGAGCACGTAATACGCGTAGTTGAAGCGTTCGAGCTCGGCCCGCAGCCAGGCGATCTGGTCGAGAGGATGGTCGGCGCCGGGCGCCGGGTCGATGCGCGCCATGGTCAGACCGAGAACAGGCGACGCGCCGCCGCCGAGCCCGCGGGAATGCCGGCCGCTTCGAGCCGGCCGTAGATCTTCAACAACTGCTCCTCGATGTTCTGCAGCGTCTCCTGCGACAGCGTGCGGCGTTGATCATCGACCAGATGACCGCCGATGCGTTGCGACAGCGAGCGCGCGTAGTCGCACATCAGCCGGAACGGCAGGATGTCTTCGTCGGCGGCCGGCACGTCGAGCAACAGCGTGATCATGTCCCCACCCTTGTAGGTCAGGTCGTCGCGCACGAAGTTGGTGTCGCCGAAGGCCAGCATGAAGACCGGAATCTGCTTCGCGTCGAGTTTGACGAAGCGCAGGCCGTCGCGGGCCAGCAACAGACCATCCTGGGTCGCCACCACCTGCACGTAGTTGGCCGACCACGGCGCGCCGTCCGACACCACGTTCACCGACAACTGCGCGTCGCACTGGGCGGCAAAGGCGTCCAGTTCGCGGCCCATGCCGACGATCTCGAGCATGTCCGGGAACGACGGCACCGCGTCGATCGCATCGGCCAGCTGATTGACGCCATGCACGAACTCGGAAAACTCGAGCTCGTTCAGTGCGCCGGCGCGGTTCGCGAGCTGCACCGCGGCCCGCAGGTGGTCGTAATGACGGCCGGCGCGCGGCGCTTCCCAATGCCCGTCGTCCGCGCGTCCCTCGATGTGAACCTGCTTGTTGCCGGCGCGCCGCAAGCGCAGGGCCAGCGGTGCGACCCGTTCGCCGGCCACGGCGCCGGACAGCGCCAGCGGCACCACACAGTCGATGCGACGATCGATGATCGCCACGTCGGCGTCGAGGCTCGGCGGCGCCGGCGGCGGCGGCTCGACAGGCGGTTGCGCGGAGAGCTGCGGTTCGGCCGGATAGGCGGGATGGCGGGCCGCGTCGTCGGCACTGCCGCCAAGGTTGGCCGCGTCGTTGCCCGTGCCAGCCGCGTCAGCTTGCGCAAGGTGCGGCTCGCGGGCTTGCTGCGCCGCGGCCGCGTCGGGCGCCGCGCCGCCGGCTAGCAGCGGCTCGGCATCGGCGCCACGATCGGCATTGCCCAGCGCCTCGTCCACCGCAGCGGCACCGCCGGCCTGCAACGCGGCCTCGTTGACACGTGCGCGGCTGTCCGCTGCGGCGGCGAGGTCAACGCCGAACCCGGCACCGCCAAGGGTCGGTTCGCGCCGCTGCGAGCCGTCGCCCGACGCCTGAGGCGTCGGCGCCGCTTCGCCGGCGGCGGCCGTACGGCTCGGCCGCCCGCCCGCGACCGGTGCGGCGGGTGCGGCCGGTGCCGGTGCGGATGGCGGCGCCGGCGGACGGGCAGCGCCCGCGCCGGTCTTGCCGGCCGACGGTGCGGCGGGCGCACCGCGGCTGCCCGGCACCGGTTGGATGAAGGGCGATTCCTCGTGAAGTTCCGGCACCAGCGGGCCGACTTCAGGCTCCTCGGCCCGGCGCGGCAACCGGCGACGCGCGCGCCGTCCCTGCCAGCCGTTATAGGCCACCACGCCAGCCACGATGATCGCGCCGGCACCGATCAGGCCAGCCTGCAATTCGTCCATGCAATCTCCTTGTTCAGGCGCCCTTGTCGGCGAAGCCGAGGGCAGCCTCCATATCCACGGCGACGATCCGCGACACGCCCTGCTCCTGCATGGTCACGCCGATCAGTTGCTCCGCCATCTCCATCGCGATGCGATTGTGCGAGATGAACAGAAACTGCGTCTTCTCGGACATCGCCTTGACCAGCTCCGCGAAGCGGCCGGTGTTGGCGTCGTCGAGTGGCGCGTCGACCTCGTCGAGCAGGCAGAACGGCGCCGGGTTGAGCTGGAACATCGCGAACACCAGCGCGGTTGCAGTCAACGCCTTCTCGCCGCCCGAGAGCAGATGGATCGTCGAATTCTTTTTACCAGGCGGCTGTGCCATCACTTGTACGCCGGCATCGAGGATCTCGTCGCCGGTCATGATCAGCCGCGCCTGCCCGCCACCGAACAGGCGCGGGAACAGTTCACCAAAATGCCGATTGACCTCGTCGAACGTGCCTTGCAGCAATTCGCGGGTCTCCTGGTCGATCGTGCGGATCGCATCCTCGAGCGTGGCGATCGCACGGTTCAGATCGTCGGACTGCGTGTCGAGGAAGGTCTTGCGCTCGCGCGCGGTCCGCAACTCGTCGAGCGCCGCCATATTGACCGCGCCGAGCCCCTGGATGGCCTGGTTGATCCGCGCGACTTCGCTCTGCAGCCAACCGGGCTTGAGATCCGGCGTCAAGCGGCTGGCCAGCGCATCGACGTCGGCCTGGCTCGCCGCCAGTTGCTCGGCATACTGTTCGGCCGACAGGCGTGCGGCCTGCTCCTGCAACTGGCACTCGGTGATGCGCTCGCGCAGCGGCTGGAGCACGCGCTCGCCGGCCAGACGCGTCTCGTCGGCCTGCCGCAGTTGCTGCGTGAGCGCATCCAACTCGCGGCGAGCCGCGCCGAGGGTGGCCTCGCGTTCGGCGCGGCGACGCAGCGCATCCTGCAGGCCGTCGTCGGTCTGCTCGCCGGCCAGCCGCTCGGCCTCGGCGCGCGCATTTTCAAGATCGATCTCGACCTGTTCCGACTGGGTCTCGCTCAAGGCCAGGCTGCGCCGCAGTTCGTCGCCCCGTTGCACCAGCTTGCGGGCTTCGAAGTCGGCCTCCTGGGCAAGGCGCTCGCGCTCGCGCAGGCTCGCTCTCGCCTGGTCCAGCGCGCTGGCCATCGCCTCGTAAGCCCGCTCGGCATCGGCGAGCGACGCCTGGCGCTCCGCCAGGACGGCCTCGTGTTCGTCGGCCAGCGCTTCGGCATCCAGTCCGATCGCGCGCTGCTCCTCCTCCCGCTCGGCCACTTCGGCCAGATCCGCATCGAGCTGCGTGCGGCGCTCGTTCGCGCGGCGCACCGCCTCGCTTGCGGCAAGCAGTTCGAGTTGCAGCGCGTGCGCGCGTCGCGCCGCTGCCTCGACCTCGCGGCGCGCGTCCGCCGCGGCCGCCGCCGCTTGCCGGAAGGCCTGTTCGGCCTGATCGGCGTCGCGACGCGTCTGTTCGGCGAGCAGGCGCTGCGCACGGCCTTCGCGTGCCAGTTCCGTGAGTTCCTGCTCGCGCGCCAGCATGCCCGCCTGCTCGCTGTCGGCCGCATGGAAGTGAATCGCGGTGCGGCTCAGCACGTGCCCGTCCGGCACGACCAGGCAGGCACCGGTCGGCAAGCGGTCGCGCAGCACCAGCGCGTCGGCCAGCGTGTCCGCGACATAGGTGTGGGCCAGCCAGTCGGCCAGCGCGGCGCGCACCGCGGGCACGTCGACGACGATGCGCGACATCGCCGGTTCCAGGCCGGCAGGGGTTTCGAGCGCAGGGGCGACTGCATGCGCGTCGAAGAGATCGACGCGCGCCGGCGGCGCCGATAGTGCGGGCGTGCCACCGCCGCCGTCGACTGCGCCGTCGACTGCGCCGTCGACTGCGCCGTCGACTGCGCCATCGAGTCCGCCATCCAGTCGGCCATCCAGGGCGCAGAACTGCTCGAAGCGGGTCGTCTCGCGCGCGTTCAACCGCCCGCGCAGGACCGCCTCGATCGCCGTCTCCCAGCCGCTGGCAACCTTGATGCGCTGCCACAGCGGCTGTCCCGCCTCGACGTGAGCATCGAGCCAGGGCGCCAATGCATCCTGGCGTTGCAGATTGGCCTGTACGGCCTGCAACGCGGCGTGGCGCGCTTCGGTCTGCTGCGCGCGGGCGGCGGCATCGCGGGCCTGCCCGTCGAGCTCGCGCCATCGCCCCTCCCGTTCGGGCGTCAGCGCCTCTGCCTCCGCGAGGCGCTCACGGGCTTCCTCGGCCAGCGCGGCTGCTTCCTCGTGATCGGCCTTCAGTCCGTCCAACCCGCTCTCGTCGGACGCGGGCAGTTGCGTGCGTTCGGCCTCCAGACGCAGCCGCCGCTGGCCAAGCTGCTCCAGCTGGACGGTCGCGTTGCGGCCCGCGGCGGCAGCCAGCCTGGCTTCCTGCTCGACGCCCGCGATGCTGGCGCGAAGTTCGGTCAGCGCACGCTGCGCGTCGCGCGCCCGCGCTTCGCTCTCGGGCAGCGCCTCGCTCGCGATCGCCGCCTCTTCCTGCGCAATCGCCCGCTTCTCCTCGGCGATCTCGCCTTCCTCGGCCAAGCTGTCGAGCTGGGTCTGCGCCTCCCGGCTCTGCTGACGCCACCGTTCGCCCTGCGCGTTCAGCGCGGCGATCTGCGCGACGAGACGCTCGCGCGACTCCAGCGCGAAGCGTTTCTCGGCCTCCAGCCGCGCCACTTCGGCGTTCACCTCGTAGAGGGCGGCCTGTTCCGTCTGCAGGCTGTCGCTGCCCGCATAATGCGCGGCGCGCAACCCTTCCAGGTCGGCTTCGACACGCCGCAGCTCGCCGGTGCGGGCGTCGAGCTGGGCCACTGCCTCGTCACGCGCCTGCCGGTGACGGGTCTCGTTGGCACGCGCTTCATTGCGGCGGATCAGCCAGAGCAGACGCTGCTTCTCCTCGCCCTCGTCGCGCAGCGCGGTGAAGCGCTCGGCCACCTCGGCCTGGCCTTCCAGCTTCTGCAACTGGCTGTCGAGTTCGCGCAGGATGTCCTCGATGCGCACGAGGTTCTCGCGCGTATCGTTCAGGCGGTTTTCAGTCTCGCGCCGGCGCTCCTTGTACTTCGACACGCCCGCTGCCTCCTCGAGGAAGACACGCAGGTCCTCGGGCTTGGCCTCGAGGATGCGCGCGATCATGCCCTGGCCGATGATCGCGTACGCGCGCGGTCCAAGCCCGGTGCCGAGGAAGATGTCCTGAATGTCGCGGCGGCGGGCCGGAAGATTGTTGATGTAGTAGCTGGAGGTGCCGTCGCGCGTGAGCACGCGCTTGACCGCGATCTCGTCGTAGGCGCCCCACTGGCCGCCGGCACGCTTGAGCGTGTTGTCGAACACCAGCTCGACGCTGGCGCGGCTGCCGGGCTTGCGGTTCGTCGAGCCGTTGAAGATCACGTCCTGCATCGACTCGCCGCGCAGTTCCGACGCGCGCGATTCACCGAGCACCCAGCGCACGGCGTCGATGATGTTGGACTTGCCGCAACCGTTCGGGCCGACCACGCCGACGCGCTGACCGGGCACCTGGAAATGCGTCGGATCGACGAAGGACTTGAAACCGGCGAGTTTGATCGAAGTGAGACGCAAGGCTGTTTCGCTTTCTGGGGCCGGCCGGGTCGCGAGGGATACGACGGGGCGTGTCAAAACGGCCCTGTTGGAATCGCGATCATCATACCATCGGGGACGGTCGATCAAGCCCGCCGAACGGCATGCCGCATCAGCATGACGTCGCCGGCGACGGTACGTCCGTGGCCCGGTGCACGGCTGCGCCCACTGGCTGACACGCGCCGCCGCACCTGCCGCCGCACCTGCCGCCGTGTCTGTCGTCCTGCCTGTCGCCGCACCAGCTGCTGCGTCTGTTGCCGTGTCTGTCGCCGTGTCTGTCGCCGGCCCCGTCGCCAGACCTCGCCGTCGCGGGCGCGCGGCCGCCGCACCGCGTACCCTGCAACGCACGCGCACGCCACCCGCATCCGCCGCAGGCCACCTCGGCGCACGGCGCTCCGCTATACTGGCCGCGCATCGGCACTTGCCTGTCAGCTGCCTGTCGACTGTCTGTCGGAACAGCCCGAGAAGGTTGCTCGCCAGGCCGTCGAGCCGCGGCGTCAGGCCATGCGCAAGCCCGCCGGGCTGCGGTTGCTCGGCGCGCCAGCCCCGCCAGCGATCGCGGGCAGGCGAGGCCGGCGGCCGCGAACCGGCACGCCGTTCGGTCCGCGCCCGAAGAAGGCCACCCCCTCCGGGGCGTCTCGATGGCCGCAGTGCCTGCGACGCTTCACGGGTCCTTGCCGCGCGTGTCCTTGCCCGCATGCCGGCCACCGGTCGGCGCGGGACGAGGACCGAGCTGCCTGCTTCGCGACCGAGCTGCCTGCTTCGCGACCGAGCTGACTGCTTCACGCATCGCTGCCTTGCCGCTGCCGCGCTTCCGTCCACCCCTTCTTGTCAACGCCCGTCCTGCCGCCGTGAATCCGCTCCTCGATACCCTGCAACCCTACCCGTTCGAAAAGCTGCGCGCCCTCTTCGAGGGCGTCGAGCCGCCGGCCGGCAAGCCGGCGATCAGCTTCGGAATCGGCGAGCCGAAACACGCCACGCCGCAGTTGATCAAGGATGCCTTGGTCGGTGCGCTCGACGGCCTGGCCAGCTACCCGGCCACGGCGGGTTCGCCGGCGCTGCGGCAGGCCATCGCCGGTTGGTTGCAACGGCGCTATTCGCTGGACGCGCTCGACTGGCGCAGCCAGGTGCTGCCCGCCGCCGGCACGCGCGAGGCGCTGTTCGCGATCGCGCAAACCGTCGTCGACTCGCGCAGCGTCGACCGTCCAGTGGTGGTCTGCCCGAACCCGTTCTACCAAATCTACGAGGGCGCGGCGCTGCTTGCCGGTGCCCAGCCGTACTACGCGAACAGTGTGCCGGCCCGCAATTTCGCCTGCGACTACGCTGCGATTCCGCCGGAGGTGTGGGCGCGCACCCAGCTCGTCTATGTCTGCTCGCCGGGCAATCCGACCGGCGCAACCGTGTCGCTCGAAGACTGGCAACGGCTGTTCGACCTCTCGGACCGTCACCGCTTCGTGATCGCGTCCGACGAGTGCTACTCGGAGATCTACTTCGACGAGGCCACGCCGCCGCTGGGCGCGCTGGAGGCCGCGCAACGGCTCGGCCGCGATTGCACGCGGCTGCTGGTGTTCTCGAGCCTGTCGAAACGGTCCAATGTGCCCGGCATGCGCTCCGGCTTCATCGCCGGCGATGCCGCGGTGCTTGCCAGGTTCCTGCTCTATCGTACCTATCACGGGTCGGCGCTGAGCCCGGTGGTGCAGGCGGCCAGTATCGCGGCCTGGGGCGACGAGGCGCACGTCCTCGACAACCGGCGGCAATACGCGGAGAAATTTGCGCGCGTGCAGCCGCTGCTTGCCGAGGTGCTGGACGTGGCGATGCCGGACGCGGGTTTCTATCTGTGGGCGAAGGTCGGGCGCACCGGCCTGGACGACGCGACGTTCGCGCAACGACTCTACGCGTCCGAACACGTCACCGTATTGCCGGGCAGTTTTCTTGCCCGCGAGCAGGACGGTCTGAACCCGGGCGCCGGCTATGTGCGCATCGCACTGGTGGCCGGGCTCGACGAATGCCTGGAAGGCGCGCAGCGCATCGCCGCGTTCTGCCGCGGTCTGCGCTGAGCGGGCCCCGCCAAGCCGTTATAATCGGCGGTTTGAATCGGCAGCCGAGATCGACGGTTGCGATCGACAGTCGAAAACGTCGGTCGAGAGCGTCGGTTGCGCGAGCGCCGGCCGTCGCGGCCGTCGCCTCTGCCTGACCTCGCCGGCGTCCGGCTCCCGGCCGGGCCGGCACGATTCCCTAACATCGACTCCCACGACTTTCGCGGCTTCCGCGACCTGCGCACCATGACCCAGCAATCCGCACAGCAACTCGAAACGATCATCGACCAGGCCTGGGAAGGCCGCGCCGCCCTCTCGCCCAGTTCGGCCGGCGCCGAGGTCCGCGAGGCGGTCGAGGCCGCCATCGCCGGCTTGGACGCCGGCACGCTGCGCGTGGCCGAGAAGCGCGACGGCGGCTGGCAGGTCAATCAGTGGTTGAAGAAGGCGGTGCTGCTGTCGTTCCGGCTGGCCGACAACGTGCCGATGGCGGCCGGCGGCTTCACGCAGTTCTACGACAAGGTACCGAGCAAGTTCGCCGACTACACGCCCGAAGCGTTCGCGGCCGGCGGCTTCCGCGTCGTGCCGCCGGCGCTGGCCCGCCGTGGCGCGTTCATCGCGCGCAATGTCGTACTGATGCCGTCGTACGTGAACATCGGCGCGTATGTCGACGAAGGCACGATGGTCGATACGTGGGCGACGGTCGGCAGCTGCGCGCAGATCGGCAAGAACGTGCACCTGTCCGGCGGCGTCGGTATCGGCGGCGTGCTCGAACCGCTGCAGGCCAACCCGGTGATCATCGAGGACAACTGCTTCATCGGCGCGCGCTCGGAGATCGTCGAAGGCGTAATCGTGGAAGAGAACTCGGTCATCTCGATGGGCGTGTTCATCGGCCAGAGCACGAAGATCTACGACCGCGAGACCGGCGAAGTGACGTACGGCCGCGTGCCGGCCGGCTCGGTGGTCGTGCCGGGCAATTTGCCGTCGAAGGACGGCAGCTACAGTCTGTACGCCGCGGTGATCGTCAAGAAGGTCGACGCCAAGACGCGCGCCAAGACCGCCATCAACGACCTGCTGCGGGGCGAATGATGCTCGACGTCTGGGGCATTCCGAACTGCCAGACGGTGAAGAAGGCGCGCGCCGCACTCGAGGCGCGCGGCGTCGATTATCGTTTCCACGATTTCAAGAAAACCCCGCCGGCCGTCGCCATGCTGCGCGACTGGCTGCGCGACGCGCCGCTCGAAACGCTGCTGAACCGGCGTGGCACGACGTGGCGGCAGCTGAGCGATGCCGAGCGGGCGCAGGCCGAACACACCGACGGCGCGCTCGAACTGCTGGCGGCCAAGCCGTCGCTGATCAAGCGCCCGGTGGTCGTCGAGGAGGGCCGAGTGCGCTCGGTCGGCTTCGACGCGGCGCGCTTCGACACGCTCGGCTGACCGGAGAACCACGATGTCCACCACCCTCGCGCTCACCGAGGCGCTGATCGCGCGCCCGTCCGTCACGCCGGACGACGCGGGCTGTCAGCAGTTGATCGCCGAACGGCTGCGCCCGCTCGGCTTCGTCTGCGAGACGTTTGCCAGCGGCGGCGTCACCAACCTGTGGGCCGTGCGCGACGGCAGCGGCGGCGACTCCGCGCCGCGCCTGATCTTCGCCGGCCACACCGACGTCGTGCCGACCGGCCCGGTCGAGGCCTGGCGCTCGCCGCCGTTCGAGCCGACACGGCGCGACGGCCTGCTCTACGGCCGCGGCGCGGCCGACATGAAGACGTCGGTGGCGGGCTTCGTGGTGGCGCTGGAGGAATTCGTTGCGGCGTCGCCGGCGCACGCCGGCTCGATCGGCCTGCTGCTGACGAGCGACGAGGAAGGCCCGGCGACCGACGGCACGACAACCGTGGTGGAGGCGCTGCGCGCCCGTGGCGAGCGGATCGACTACTGCATCGTCGGCGAGCCGACCAGCGTCGACCGCCTCGGCGACACCGTGAAGAACGGCAGGCGCGGCTCGCTGTCCGGCCGGCTGGTCGTGCACGGCGTGCAAGGGCACGTCGCCTATCCGCACAAGGCGCGCAATCCCGTGCACATGGTGGCGCCGGCGCTGGCTGAACTAAGCGCCACGGTATGGGACGAGGGCAACGCGCACTTTCCGCCCACCACGTTCCAGGTCTCGAACATGCAGGCCGGCACCGGCGCGACCAACGTGATTCCCGGTACGGCGACCCTCGATTTCAATTTTCGCTTCTCGACCGAGTCGAGCGCGGCCGGGCTCGAGCAGCGCGTCGCGGCGATCCTGGCGCAGCATGGGCTGGGCGAGGCGGATTACGAGATCCGCTGGGTGCGCAGCGCCGAGCCGTTCCTGACCCCGGCCGGCGCCCTCAGCGAAGCGCTGACCGATGCGATCATGGCCGAAACAGGCGTGCGCACCACGCTGTCGACCACCGGCGGCACCTCGGACGCCCGCTTTCTGGCCACGCTGGCCGGGCAGGTTGTCGAATTCGGCCCGGTCAACGACAGCATCCACAAAATCGACGAACATGTGGCGCTCGACGCGATCGAACCGCTGAAAAACGTCTACCGGCGCGTGCTGGCGGCGCTGGTCGCCTGAGCGCACGGGCCGGCACGGCCGGGCCGTGCCCTCCCTCACACCGCAAGCGCTACCGCACCGAGCGAACCGATCATGCCCCTTACCGTTTCCAAGCTGCCCTTCTCGACGCCGCGCGATCTACTGCGCTACGCGGTCAGCCGTTTCAACCGCGCCGGCCTGTCGTTCGGACATGGCAACGCCAGCGCGCTCGACGAAGCGGCCTATCTGATCCTGCACACGCTGGCGCTGCCGCTCGACACGCTCGAACCCTGGCTCGACGCCGCCCTGCTCGATGAAGAGATCGACGCGGTGACCGCCTTGATCGACCGCCGCGTGGAGGAGCGCGTGCCGGCGGCCTACCTGACCCACGAAGCGTGGATGCACGGCCAGCGCTTCTACGTCGACGAGCGGGTCATCGTACCGCGCTCGTTCATCGGCGAACTGCTCGAAGACGGGCTGGCGCCGTGGGTCAGCGATCCAGACGGCGTCACAGCGGTGCTCGAACTGTGCACGGGCTCGGGCTGTCTGGCGATCCTCGCCGCGCAGGCCTTCCCGAACGCCGAGATCGATGCGGTCGATCTGAGCGAGGATGCGCTCGACGTGGCCGAGCGCAACGTCGCCGACTACGGCCTGGGCGAGCGCATCGCACTCTACGCGGGCGATCTCTACGCGCCGTTGCCGGCGCGACGCTACGACGTCATCATCGCCAATCCGCCCTACGTCAACGACGCGTCGATGGCGAGCCTGCCGGCCGAGTACCGCAAGGAACCGCGCATGGCACTGGCCGGCGGCGCCGACGGCATGGACATCGTGCGGCGTATCGTCGAGTCGGCCCGCCCGTTCCTGAAGGACGACGGCGTGCTGGTGGTCGAAATCGGCAACGAGCGGCCGTATGCGGAAGCGGCATTCGGCGGCCTCGACCCGATCTGGCTCGCCACCAGCGCCGGCGACGACGCGGTGTTCCTGATCCACGCCGGCGACCTGCCCGACTGAAACGGCTGCCCGCTGCGCGCGGGCTGCCGGTATGATGGTTTCTTTCGACTCGCTGTCGGGTGTCGAACCGTCGGGCCGGCCCTGCCGGCCGCGATGGTGCCCGCGCCGCGGCCAAGGTGACCCGCCGGGGTGCGGCCGCTGCGCGGCGATGCCCCGGCGCGAGCCGGCCCACGACCGACGGCCACGCCCGCGCCGCCTCCTCCTTCGCCATGCACCTGAGTCTGCTCGATGTCGGCTCCCTGCTCCTCTTCATCCACTGGCTCGGCCTCGCCGCAGCCTGCCACGCGGTACTGAGGGCGCGCACCTCGCAAGGCGCGATCGCCTGGGCGGTGGCCCTCGGCACCATGCCCTACCTGACGCTGGTGCCCTATCTGTTTCTAGGCAGCAGCCGCTTCGCGGGCTATATCGACGCACGCCGCTCCGGCAACCGTCAGGTGCGTGCGCGAGCGCTCGGTTCGGATTGGCAGCGCTTTCGGGATGATGCGCTGCGGCCGGCTCAGCGCTCGGGCGAACTGCTCGGTCATCACGCATCGGTCACGCTGGAGCGGCTGACCGGCATGCCGCTGGTCGGCGGCAACCAGGTGCGCACGCTGATCAACGGCGCGGCCACCTTCGACGCAATTTTCGCGGCGATCGCGGCAGCCCGCAGCTATGTGATCGTCCAGTTCTTCATCGTGCGCGACGATGCGCTCGGCGCCCGGCTGGCGACAGCGCTGGCCGAGCGCGCCGCGGCCGGCGTGAAGGTGCACCTACTCTACGACGGCATCGGCTCCCACGACCTGTCGCGTCGCTACGTGCGCGAGCTGCGCGCGGCCGGCGTCGAGGTCCACAAGTTCGCCACCGGTCATTTCATCAACCGCTTTCAGCTCAATTTCCGCAATCACCGCAAGATCGTCGTGGTCGACGGCGAATGCGCGTTCGTCGGTGGACACAACGTCGGGGTCGAGTACCTGGGCGACAAACCGCCGCTGTCGCCGTGGCGCGACACGCATATCGAAATACGCGGCCCGGCGGTCGGCTGCATCCAGTTCGCGTTTCTCGAGGACTGGTACTGGGCCACGCAGCGCGTCGCCGAACTCGCGCATGCCACGCCGGTGGCCGGCGACATGCGCTGCCAGGTGGTAGCCACCGGGCCGGCCGATGCGCAGGAGACCTGCTCGCTTTTCTTCGTCGAGGCGATCAACGCGGCGAAGACGCGCCTGTGGATCACGACGCCCTACTTCGTGCCCGACGAGGCGGTCTTCGCGGCGCTACGCCTGGCCGCCTTGCGCGGCGTCGACGTGCGGGTGCTGATGCCGGCGCGGCGCGACCATCTGGTGGTGTTCTCCGCATCGACGCTGTACGCCCACGATGCGGTGCGTGCGGGTGTGCGCGTGTTCCGCTATCAGCCGGGCTTCCTGCACCAGAAGGTGATCCTGATCGACGACGTCGCGGCCGCGGTCGGCAGTCCGAATCTCGACAATCGCTCGTTCCGCCTGAATTTCGAGTTGACCGTGCTCACCATCGATCGCGACTTCGCGACCGAGGTGCGCACGATGCTGGAAGCGGATTTCGCGCAGTCCAGCGAGATCGCCGCTGCCGAGTTCACCGGCAAGCCCGGTTGGCAGCGCGCGGCGATGCATATTGCACGGCTGTTTGCGCCGATCCTCTGACCGGCATGGCGTCCGCGACGGCGCGCGGCGCAGCGAGGCGCGCCCTGCCTAGAGCAAGGCTTCGATGTCGGCCGCGATCGTGTCGGGCTTGGTGATCGGCGCGTAGCGCTCGACGACGCGGCCATCGCGCCCGATCAGGAACTTGGTGAAATTCCACTTGATGCCTTCGGTGCCGAGCACGCCAGGCGCGCTCGAGGTCAGCCAGCGATAAAGCGGATGCGCCGCATCGCCGTTGACCTCGATCTTCGCGAACATCGGGAACGACACGCCATAGGTCTGGCGGCAGAACGAGGCGATCTGCTCCGCGTCGCCTGGCTCCTGTTTGCCGAACTGATTGCAGGGAAAGCCGAGCACCTCGAAACCACGCGCGGCGAAACGCTGCTGCAGCGATTCCAGGCCGGCGTACTGCGGCGTGAATCCACAATGACTCGCCGTGTTGACGATCAACAGGACCTTGCCTTCGTAGCGGGACAAGGCGATGGTCTCGCCATTCAGCGTCTCGACGCTGAACGAGTACAGTTGACTCACGACGCTCTCCGTAGGTTCGAGGGATAGGCAAAGTGTAAAGGCAGGCTTGCAAACGTGCAGCGCAGCGCACCGGCGCGGCCGGTCGGTGCCGCCGATCCCTTAGAATAGCGGCCTCTTGCAGACACGCGCGCCGGAGCGGCACGCGCGTCTGCCTCACCAGCCGAGGTATCGCGGTGCTCCGCTTCACTGACTTCAGCCTGTCGCGCGGCGTCAAGCCGCTGTTCGAGCATGTCTCGTTCGCGCTCAATCCCGGCGAGCATGCGGGCCTGATCGGCGCCAACGGCGCCGGCAAATCGACCCTGTTCTCGGTCCTGCTGGGCCGCTTGCATCCGGACGGGGGCGATGTCGACTGGCCTGCGAGCTGGCGCGTCGCCCACGTCGCACAGGAGACGCCGGCACTCGACCGCAGCGCGCTCGACTACGCGCTCGACGGCGACGTCGTGCTGCGCGAGATCGAGCAGGACATGGCAACCGCCGAGACTGCCGGCGACGGCCACGCCCTGGCGCTCGCCCACACCGCGTACGCGGACGCCGACGGCTATACCGCGCGGGCCCGCGCCGAAACGCTGCTGGCCGGTCTCGGCTTCACGCCCGACGCGCTTGCGAAATCGGTGGCCAGCTTCTCGGGCGGATGGCGGATGCGGCTGAACCTTGCGCAGGCACTAATGTGCCGCTCCGACCTGCTCCTGCTCGACGAGCCGACCAACCACCTCGATTTGGATGCAATCGTTTGGCTGGAGGACTGGCTGCGCCGCTACCCCGGCACGCTGCTGGTGATCTCGCACGATCGGGAATTCCTCGATGCGGTGACGCAGGTGACGCTGCACATCGAGCAACGGCAGGTCAGGCGCTATGGCGGCAACTACAGCCAGTTCGAGGTGCTGCGCGCGCAGCAGATCGAACTGCAGCAGAGCGCATTCGAAAAACAGCAGAAGACGATCGCACATCTGCAGAGCTTCATCGATCGCTTCAAGGCCAAGGCGACCAAGGCCAAACAGGCCCAGAGCCGGGTCAAGGCGCTGGAGCGGCTGGAGCGCGTCGCGCCGGTGTTGAGCGCGTCGGAATTCACGTTCGAGTTCCGCACGCCGGACGCGGCGCCCAATCCATTGCTGGTGCTCGAGGCGGTGCGCTGCGGCTATCGTGCGGGCCACCGCAGTGAGGGCGGCAGCGAGGGCGGCAGCAGAGACGGCAGCGAGGGCGGCGGCAAGGGCGGGCGCGCGGGCGAGACCGCCATCATCGACAGCGTGACGCTGTCGATCCAGAGTGGCGAGCGCATCGGCCTGCTGGGCGCCAACGGCCAGGGCAAGTCCACGCTGATCAAGACGCTGGCCGGCGTGCTGGCGCCGCTGGCCGGCACGGTGCGCGGCGGCAAGGGGCTGAGCATCGGCTACTTCGCTCAGCACCAGCTCGAGACCTTGCGTGCCGACGACACGCCGCTCGGCGCGCTCGCCCGGCAGGCGGGCGACGCGCGCGAACAGACGCTGCGCGATTTCCTCGGCAGCTTCAATTTCCGCGGCGAGATGGCGACCTCGCCGATCGGCCCGCTCTCGGGCGGCGAGAAGGCGCGGCTCGCGCTGGCCCTGCTGATCTGGCACAAGCCGAATCTCCTGTTGCTGGACGAGCCGACCAACCACCTCGATCTGGAGACGCGCGAGGCGCTGACCGCCGCCCTCGCGCGCTTCGAAGGCACGCTGATCCTGGTGTCGCACGATCGCCACCTGCTGCGCGCCAGCGCGGACAGCTTCCTGTTGGTGGGGGAACGGCGCGTGCGCCCATTCGACGGCGACCTCGACGACTACCGGGACTGGCTGCTGGCGCAGGCAAAGGCGGCCCAGCAGGCCGACAGTGCCGCCGCGGCGGCGGCCGGAGGCGGCGATGCAAGGGGCGACGGACGGGGTGAAACGCGAAGCGACAGCCGCCGCGACGGCCGACGCGCCGATGCGCAGGCGCGTCAGCAACGCAACGAAAAGCGCCGCCCGGTGCAGCGGCGCATCGAATCCCTCGAGAAACGCCTGCAAGCGCTGGGCGAGGAAAAGCGCGCGCTGGACGAAAAGATCGGCGACCCGGCCAGCTATGAGGCGGCCAACAAGGCGGCCCTGACCGACTGGCTCAAGCGCCAGGCCGAAGTCGGTACCGAACTGGAGTCGGTCGAAACCGAATGGCTGGAAGCGCAGGAAGCGCTCGAGGCGCTGGACGCGGGCTGACGCCGCTCCGGCCTGCCCGGCATCCTCGGTATCCCCGGCCAGGCCGCGGCTCGGTCGAGTCGATGCGGACGCTGTCGCCGTGCCACGCCCAGGATGCCGCCCGTGCCGCCCGCGCCGGCCATGGCCGACGCGCGCCGCGGCGCCGCCGCTCTTATTCCAGTGTCTTGACCCGATCGATGGCCTGCTCGAGGCGCTCCACCGGGATCACCTGCAGCCCTTCGGGCGCCTGCTTCGGGGCATTCGCACGTGGCACGATCGCGTGCGAGAAACCCAGCTTGGCCGCCTCGCGCAAGCGGTCCTGGCCGCGCGGGGACGGCCGGATTTCCCCGGCCAGACCGATCTCGCCGAACACCACCAGCCCCTTTGGCAACGGCTTGTTGCGCAGCGACGAATGGATCGCCAGCAGCACCGCCAGATCGGCCGCCGGCTCGGTGATCTTGACGCCGCCGACCGCGTTCAGGAACACGTCCTGGTCGAAGCACGCGATGCCGGCGTGCCGATGCAGGACCGCCAGCAGCATCGCCAGACGGTTCTGCTCCAGACCGACCGCCAGCCGGCGTGGGTTGGGAACCTGCGACGCGTCGACCAGGGCCTGAACCTCGACCAGCAGCGGCCGGCTGCCTTCCTGCGTGACGAGCACGCAGGAGCCGGGCACCTGCTGCTCGTGCTGCGACAGGAACAGCGCCGACGGATTCGACACGCCGCGCAGGCCGCGTTCGGTCATTGCGAACACGCCCAGTTCATTCACCGCGCCGAAGCGGTTCTTGAACGCGCGCACCAGCCGGAACGACGAATGCGTGTCGCCCTCGAAATACAGCACCGTATCGACGATGTGCTCGAGCACGCGCGGCCCGGCCAGCGCGCCCTCCTTCGTCACGTGGCCGACCATCACGATGGTGGTGCCGGACTGCTTGGCCAGACGGGTCAGCTGGGCCGCGCATTCGCGCACCTGCGCGACGGAGCCGGGAGCGGACGTCAGTTGGTCCGAATAAAGCGTCTGGATCGAGTCGATGACGGCGACGCTCGGCCGGTTCTCCTCGATCGCGGCCATCACCGTTTCGAGCTGGATCTCGGCCAGCAGCCGCAGCCCGCCGAGGCCCTCGGCCTCCAGCAGGCCGAGGCGCTGGGCACGCAGCGCAATCTGCGCGTCCGACTCCTCGCCGCTCACGTAGAGCACGCGGCGCGAGCCCGCCAGGTGAGCCAGGGCCTGCAACAGCAACGTCGATTTACCGATGCCCGGATCGCCGCCGATCAGCACCACGCCGCCCGTGACGAGGCCGCCGCCCAGCACGCGGTCGAATTCGCCGATGCCGGTCTCGAAGCGCGGCACTTCGGCGGCGTCGATCTCGGCAAGCATGCGCACCGCACTGCTCTTCGCCAACGGCTTGAAGCGCTGGGTGCTCGGGCTTTCCACCGGCGCCTCGACCATCGTGTTCCACGCGTTGCAGCCAGGGCACTGGCCCTGCCAACGCGGCGTCTGCTGCCCGCACGACTGGCAGACAAACTGTGTCTTGACTTTAGCCATCATGTTCCTGGTTGCATGCACGCCGGCCGGACCGCTTCCGCGCGGCGCGCACCGCATCAGATGGGGGCGGCCGCCTCCAACGCAATGCGGGCGTCGGCCGCCCCGGCCCGCCGTCGGTTCGCCGCGGCGGCCTGCATGATCCCCGGCCAGCGCCGGCACGCCGGCGCCATGCGCGCCTGCCGGCTCAGTCCGCGTGCGTCGGAACCCGCGGCATCACCGCGCACATCAGCTCGTAGCCGATCGTCCCGGCTGCCTGCGCGACGTCGTCGATCGCGACCTGCTCGCCCCAGAGTTCGACGCTCGCGCCCGTCTGCACATCGCCGCATGGCGTCAGGTCCACGGCCAGCATGTCCATCGAGACCCGTCCCAAGGTACGCGTGCGTACGCCGTTGACGGCGATCGGCGTGCCGGTAGGCGCATGCCGCGGGTAGCCGTCCGCATAGCCGCAAGCGACGATGCCCGCGCGAATCGGCTGATCGGCGCGAAACAGCGAGCCGTAGCCGATCGACTCCCCAGCCTCCAGCCGCTGCGTGGCGATCAGGCGCGAAGTCAGCGTCATCGCCGGCCGCAGGTCGGCCGCCGCGATGTCGGCGTGCCGGCCGGTCGGCGATGCCCCGTAAAGCAACACGCCCGGCCGGATCCAGTCGCCATGCGCATCCGGATGCCAGAGCGTCGCGGCCGAGTTGGCGACCGAACGCTCGCCCGCGATGCCGGCCGCGCCATGCTCGAATGCTTCGCACTGTGCGGCGATGCCGATCTCGCCATCGGCGTTGGCGAAGTGCGTCATCAGCGTGATCTGGCCGATCGAGGCGATGCCGCGCGCCCGCTCCCAGGCGGCGCGATAGCGCGCCGGACGGAAGCCGAGCCGGTTCATGCCGGTGTTCATCTTCAAATAGACGTTCAGCGGCCGGTCCAGTCGCGCGGTCTCGATCATGCGCAATTGGTCGTCGCAATGCACGCCGGTGGTCAGGCCGTGGCGATTGATGAGATCGAGGTCGGCGGGTTCGAAGAAACCTTCGAGCAGCAGGATCGGCCCGGCCCAACCCGATTCGCGCAGCCGGACGGCTTCGTCCAGATCGAGCAGCGCGAAGCCGTCGGCCTCGCGCAGGCCGGCGAAAGCGCGCGCCAGACCGTGACCGTAGGCGTTGGCCTTGACCACTGCCCATGCCTTGGTCCCCGGCGCGGCGGCGCGGGCGCGGGCGAGGTTGTGTCGAAGTGCCTGGGTATGAATCGTTGCGGAAATGGGACGCGGCATGGCAGTGATCCGACTGGTGCAGGCGCCGCCGGCGCGGCGGCGCGGAAAAATTCGATCGCAGAGCAAGCAACAAACGACAAGCGGCACGCAACAATCGACTAGCCGCAAGCGGCAGGCGGCAGGCGGCAGGCGGCAAAGCGGCAAGCATCAAAGCGCGGCAGCAGGCGGACAATGTCGCGCACCGCCCCGTCCGACATCGTTCGAAGCGGCCGCCCGGCCGGTGCGGCTGGCCTGTCCCGGCGCCCGCGCCGGTCGAACACCGCCGCGGCATGCGGCAAGGCGAAGCAGCAGCGCAGCCTGCGGCACCGCCAAATGCGCGCCGGAGCGTGCGCGACGGCGAAAGCCGATTGAAACCCTCGCGCCTGCCCGCCTGCCGACCTGGCGCCGCGCGCCCGCCCGGCACACTGCCGAGGCGAAAGCCGTGCCGACAGCAGGCACGCGGATTGCCGGCAGGCATGGTCGAAAACCGGTATTTTCGTGTTATAAAGCCGGGCGCACAACACGTTTCCTCGAGAAATGTCGCCGCACCCGGGTCGCCCTGCGCCACGCAGCGAGCGAGGCTGCGGCAGCAGGCAGCGCGTCGGCCCGTGCCCTGCTCTCGGTGCCGTCGGCGCGAGCGGCACGCGAGCTTGCCGCACTGTCACCCATCATCGGAGGCTTGGTTTATGCTGGCTGTCTTGCCAACGCAGGTCCGCTCGCTCCTGTTTCGCGCTTCGCCCATCACGCCGGGACGCAAGGCGCGCATCGAGACGGTGACGAACACTCGATGAAGAAAGGCTTTCACACCATCATGGCCGCGCAGTTCTTTTCGTCGCTGGCCGACAACGCGTTGCTGATCGCTGCGATCGCGCTGCTGAACGAAGCGCATGCGCCGCAGTGGATGACGCCGCTTCTCAAGCTGTTCTTCGTCCTCTCCTATGTGATTCTGGCGGCCTTCGTCGGCACCTTCGCCGACTCGCGTCCCAAGGGCCGGGTCATGTTCGTGACCAACACGATCAAGGTGGTCGGCTGCCTGACGATGTTGCTCGGCGCCCATCCGCTGCTGGCCTATGGCATCGTCGGCTTTGGCGCCGCGGCCTATTCGCCCGCCAAGTACGGCATCCTCACCGAACTGCTGCCGCCGGAAAAACTGGTGGCCGCCAATGGCTGGATCGAAGGTACCACCGTGTCGTCGATTATCCTCGGCACGGTGCTGGGCGGCGCGCTGATCAGCCCGCACCTGTCCGCGCACCTGCTGGCGCTGAACCTGCCCGGGGTGCTGACCGCCGCGGACTCGGCAATCGTCGTGATCACGGTGGTCTACGTGATCGCCGCGCTGTTCAACCTCGGCATCCCGGACACCGGCGCACGCTATCCGCAGCAGGACCGCAATCCCTTCACGATGGTCCGCCACTTCGCCGACTGCTTCGTGACCCTGTGGCATGACCGGCTCGGGCAGATTTCGCTGGCCGTCACCACGCTGTTCTGGGGTGCGGGCGCGACGCTCCAGTTCATCGTCCTGAAATGGGCCGAGGTCTCGCTGGGCATGACGTTGTCACAGGGCGCGATCCTGCAGGCGGTGTTCGCGATCGGCGTGGCGGTCGGCGCGATGGTCGCCGCGTCCCGCGTGCCGCTGAAGCGCTCGCTGTCGGTGTTGCCGGTCGGCATCTGGATGGGCGCCACGGTGATGCTGATGTCGGTGTTCAGCCGCAACCTGCTGCCGTCCGGCTGGATGCTGCATGCTGGGGCCTGGCAGGTGCCGCCCTACCTGCTGCTGGCCTATGTGTTCCTGATGATCGTCGGCGCGATGGCCGGTTTCTTCGTGGTTCCGATGAACGCGCTGCTGCAGCATCGCGGCTACGTGCTCCTGTCCGCCGGCCACTCGATCGCGGTGCAGAACTTCAACGAGAACCTGTCGGTGCTGGTGATGCTGTGTCTGTATGCCGCGCTGATCCGCTTCAACGTGCCGATTTCCGCGGTGATCGTCCTGTTCGGGCTGTTCGTGTGCAGCGCGATGTGGCTGATCATGCTGCGCCACCGCGCCAACCAGCGCAAGTTCGACGCTGTCGCACTGATCGGCGAGGAACGCCACTAATTCCGTGCGCAACGCGGCGGGCCGTTCACCGCCCGCTGCGTTGCGCACCACAATGCCATGCCCCTCACTTCCGATCCGCACCGTCCGACGGCGCCGGCCCAACCGGACGCCGGACGGCTCTACAGCCTGGTCGAGACGCTGCGACAGCGCGCGCCGCTGATCCATTGTCTGAGCAACACGGTCGTCGAGAACTTCGTCGCGAACGTGCTGCTGGCGCTGGGCGCGGCGCCGGCGATGGTCGTCGACGCCGGCGAGGCGGCGGAGTTCGCGCCGGTGGCAGACGCGCTGTCGATCAATCTCGGCACGCTGACCGAGCCGCAGGCGGTGGCCATGCGCGCCGCGGTGCAGGCCGCGAACGCGGCGGGCCGCCCGTGGGTGCTCGACCCGGTCGCGGTCGGCCATCTGTCGCTGCGCACGCGCTTCGCCCACGAGCTGCTGGCGGTGGCGCCGGCGATCATACGGGGCAATGCCTCCGAGATCATCGCGCTGGCCGGCGCCGCGGGCGGCGGCCGTTGCGTCGAGAGCACGGCGCGCAGCGAGGCGGCCCTGCCCGCCGCGATCGCGCTCGCGCGAGCCCGCGGCGCCGTGGTCGCGCTGACCGGCGAGACCGACTACGTGACCGATGGCGAGCGGGTCGCCGGCTTCGCGAACGGCGACCCGGTGATGCAGCGGGTAACCGGCGTCGGGTGCGCGCTGTCGGCCACCTGCGCGGCATTCGTTGGCATCTGCTCCGACCGCTGGCTGGCCGCCTGCGCGGCGGTCGCCTATACCGGTGTCTGCGGCCAGCTTGCTGCGCGGGCCCACGATGTGACGCCGTCCGCGCAAGCCGGGCCGGATGCGGTGAGCCGCCCCGCGCGGCCCGGCAGCTTCATGCCGTCGTATCTGGACTGGCTGGCCGGCCTGGGCCAGGACGACTTCCTGCGCCTGCTGCGTCCGGCGGATGCCTGACCCAGTGACGGCGGGCGCGCCGCGCCGGTCTGCCTTCTCCACTCGTTCTTGACACGTTTTTCCATGCCGATTGCCAATGTGCTCACCATCGCGGGTTCGGATTCAGGCGGCGGCGCCGGCATCCAGGCCGACCTGAAGACGTTTTCGGCGCTCGGCGCTTACGGCGCCAGCGTGATCACCGCGCTGACCGCCCAGAACACGCGCGGCGTCACCGCCGTCCACGCCCCGCCGGCCGCGTTCGTCGTTGCGCAGATCGACGCGGTGTTCGATGACATCCGGATCGACGCGGTCAAGCTCGGCATGCTTGCCAACGCGGAGATCGTCACCGCCGTGGCCGGCGCCCTGCGCCGCTGGCAGCCACGGCACGTGGTGCTGGACACCGTGATGATCTCGAAGAGCGGCCATGCGCTGCTGACCGAGGACGCGTGCATTGCCCTGCGCGACACGCTGCTACCGCTGGCCACGCTGGTGACGCCCAACCTGCCCGAGGCGGCTGCGCTGCTTGGCGTGCCCGCTGCCACCGACGAAGACGAGATGGTGCGGCAGGGCCGCGCGCTCTGCGCGCTTGGCGCGCGGGCGGTGCTGGTCAAGGGGGGACACCTAGGCGGTGCCGGCAGTCCCGACTGGTTGATCACGGCCGACGACGAGATCCGGATCGACGGCATCCGTGTCGACGTCACTGCCAGCCATGGCACCGGCTGCACGCTGTCGGCGGCAATCGCGGCCCTGCTGCCGGTGCTGCCGAGCGTCGAGGCGGCCGTGGTCGGCGCGAAGGCGTATCTGACCGACGCGCTGCGCGCCTCCGGACAGCTCGAGGTCGGGGGCGGCGTGGGCCCGGTCCATCATTTCCATCGCTGGTGGTAGGCCGACGCCGCGCTAGCCATTGACCGCGGCGGCGGCCCGGGCCGGCCAGTCATCGGGCACGATCAGCACGCGGCCCGCCTCGACGTAGCGGCCCATTGCGCCGGGCAACAACGCTATCTCGTCAGTCAAAGCAGCGAGCAGCACGGGGCGGCCGCCGGCCAGCCCGCGGTCGAGCGCCGCGTCGAGATCGGCGCGTGCGAGCAGTTCGTTCATGTCGCGCGTCACGGGCGCGAGCCATTCCCGCCGCGCAGGCAGGCAGTAGCCCACGACCGGGCCGGTGCTGCCCAGTTCGCCGGCCACCGCCGCATCGTCCCTGGCATGCCAGGCGCCTCGCGTCATCCAGACGCCGCGCGGATGGTCAAGCGACAGCGTGGACGATGGCACTGGCGCGCGTGCCGCGTGATGCCCGGGCGGATAGAACAACCGCCCCTTCAGCAGCAATGCAGCCCGCCAGCCGCCGCCCCAGTGCGCGATGAAGTCGGCGCGCGACGACAGGGTCAGCTGATGTTCGCGCAGATGGGCGACCTTGCGATCCAGCCGATCGCCTAGCCCGGCGCCGACGAAACGCGACAGCGCATCGGCCGGCACGGCCCGGTTGCCGGCCGTCGGTGGTTGCCACAAATAGAACTTCACCGCCATTTCCCAGTGCTGCTTCGCGCCGTCAGGCGTTTCAAACAGGAAATCGCATTCGCCGATTGTGCTGCCCCCAGCCCGCAACGGCCAGCCGGCGGCAAGCAAGCGCGCATCCAGCACCGGGCCGAACGCGGCGGCGAGCAGGCGTTCCGCATAGCGGCCCAGCCGCAGGGCGGGCGTACGCGGACCGGGAGGACGCGCGCCATTCAATGTTGGCGACGCGGGCGGCACGGACGACACGGACGACACTGAGGTCAAAGCCGCCGCCATGTGATCGCGCGGCGGCACCGGCGACCAGACACGTGCGTACTCGCGTCCGGCCTCGGCCAACGCCTTGGCGGTGAGCGGATGCACGCGATATAGCGCGGCGGGATCGGCCAGCGACAGGTTCGGCACGCCCGCAGCGAGCAGGGCCGGCGCATGCAGCAGCCAGTCCAGGTCGGCCGCGGCCTGTGTCGGGTCCGGCGGGTCCGGCGGGTCCGGCGGGTCCGGCGGTAAGGGGGCCGGCACGGCGGCGGGCGCGGTGCTCAAGCGTCGCTGGCCGCGCGCTCCGCCGTTGCGCGCCGGTGGAGGTCGCGCGCGAACTGAAGATCGGCCCAAGCCTTGGCCTTGTCCTGCAGCGTGCGCAGCAGGTAGGCGGGATGATAGGTGACGACGACCGGCACGCCCTGGTAGTCATGCGCCTGCTGCCGCAGGCTGCCGATCTTTGCATCGCTGCGCAGCAGCGTCTGCGCCGCGAATCGCCCCAGCGCGACAATGACCTTCGGCTGGATCAGTGCGATCTGGCGTTGCAGATACGGCTCGCACGCCGCGATTTCTTCGGGCAGCGGATCCCTGTTGCCGGGCGGGCGGCATTTCACGACGTTGGCGATGTAGACGTGCCGGCGCCGCTCCATGCCGAGCGCGCGCAGCATATTGTCCAGCAGCTTGCCCGCCTGGCCGACGAACGGCTCGCCCTGCAGATCCTCGTTCGCGCCCGGCCCCTCGCCGACGAACAGCCAGTCGGCGTTCGGATCGCCGACTCCGAACACGACGTTGGTTCGCGTCTCGCACAGGCCACAGGCAACGCAGGCCGACGCGTGCGCGGCGAGTGCGTCGAAGTCGAGCTGTTCGATCGTGCGGGTGCGGATCGATGCGGCGTCGGCGACGCTGTCCAACCGCACCGGCGCGCCAGGCGCCATGCGCGGTACGACCGGCGCCGACGTCGATACCGACCCACGCGCGGCCACCGCTGACACGGTCGCGCGCTCGTCATCGATGGAATCGGCCAGCCCGGCTGCCGCCTGCGCCGACACCCGTGCGTGCGCGGACGGTGCGTCCGCCGCCAGCGAGGTCGGGACATCCTTCTGCAGCGCCGGCGACGCCTCGGTGGGCGCTTCGACGCCCGCTGGCGCGTGGCCGTCGCGCCGCAGCGTCCAGCGCGGCCAGAGCCCCAGCTCGGCAAGTATTCGGGAATCGTTCATTGCTATGCTCGTGCGCCGGACGCGACCGACATCCGGCGGTCGAGTCCGGCATTCTCGTGCAACCTTACAGACTCAGCCGCATTACGATCGCGTCTTCACGCAGGCCGCCCGCCGCCGGATAGTACGCGCGACGCTGCCCCACCCGCTCGAAGCCGAGCCGTTCGTAGAGCCCGAGCGCGCGCGCGTTGCTGGGCCGCACCTCGAGCAGCACGCTCGCCATCCCGGTTGCCGCCGCGAGGGCGCGCACCTGCTCCATCAACGCCCTGCCATAACCGCGCCCCTGCTCGGCGGGTGCCACGCACACGTTGAGCAGATGCAGCTCGTCGACCACCGCCATCGCGATGAAATAGCCGACCAGCCGGGCATCGACCCGCAGGCATACGCCGGCATAGCCATGCCGCAGCGAGTCGACGAAGTTGCCGCGGGTCCACGGAAACGCGTAGGCGGCCACTTCCAGGACCATCACCTCGGCCACGTCGCGCTCGCTCATCGGCAAGAACAGCGCCTCGCGCGGTGCGTCGACCTGCCGGTCGCTGGCGGCCGCGTTCATCGCGCCGTCTCCGCCCGGCGGGCGGCCCGCTCGTCGATGGTCAGCGCGACCTTGTCGCGCACGTACTCCGGTGCCGCCGAGGCGGCGTCCTGCGCGCCGCCGGCCAGCCAGACACGATGCGCCAGCCGCGCGATGGCGCCCGCATGCGGCATCGCATCGAGGTCGGCAGCCGCCACGCTGCCGAGCAGGCCGGCGGCCACCATGTCACCGCCGAGACGCGCACCAAACACCGCCGCGGCATTGCCGGCCAGCGCAAACGTCGCCGCGGCCGCGCCGTCCGCGCCGTCCGCGCCGAGCACGCCGCGCCCCACTGCTTCCGGCGGGCCAACGGCGGGCGCGGCAAGCGTGCGCCAACCCTCCGCCTCGTGCGCATAGGCCGCCCAGTACGCTTCGTCCATGCGGGCGTCGACCGCGACCAGCGTGCGCTCACACGCACTCGCCGTTGCCGCGTTCTCACCGCCGATCTCGACCGCACCGGCCTCGCACGGCAACACAATGCCGAGGCGCGCAAGACGCGCGCGCTCGGCGCAGGCGAGCAGGGAATCGACGCCGATCACTGGCAGGCCGGCGCCGAACGCCAGCCCCTGCACGACGCCAACCGCGGTGCGCAAGCCGGTGAACGAGCCCGGCCCCCGGCCGTAGGCGATCGCGACGCAATCCGACAACGCCAGACCTGCGTCCGCGAGCACCTCCCGAACCGCCGTCAACACATAAGTGCTCGATTCCGGTCCGGTGTCGCGATGCCGCACGAACAAACGCTGCAGCATCGACGCCCCGGACGCACGGCTGGCGTCGTCGGGCGCGACGCGCAGCAGCGCGACCGAGCAGAAGCTCGTCGACGTATCGAGTGCCAGCAGTGCATGAGGTTTCATGGGCGCTATTGTAGCGGCTGCCGGCGCCGACCGGCCGGCCTTCGCCGGCGGCCGTGCGGGTCTGCACGCGCGCGCAAACGCGCGCAATACAGAGGTTGGTTGCGAGTTGCCGCTTGCGATGTCCCCGACTGCCGCCCGCGGCAGAGGGGCTTGGCCGGTACGGAGTCGGCATGCGGGGGCCGCCCGTCGCGTCGACCCGCCGATTGGGCAAGCGCCGATCTCATGCGGCGATGCCGGAGCGGCTATCCCAAGCGGCTATCCCAAGCCGCCATTCCAAGCGGCTATCCCAAGCCGCCATTCCAAGCGGCGACCGCACGCGATATCGGCAATCGCAGGGGCCGGTCCGACCACCGCACCGCTTTAGATCGGCCTGGACGAATTAGCGCTGGCTTTTCCGCAGGTTTTTCAGTAGAATCCCTGGTTGCGCTCTCACAAAAAGAGCGTTCCACAGCGTTAAGTCCCAATCCCGCTTAGAAACTGTCCCTCCTGTTCCCGTGCGGTCTCATTGCACGGCTCATGACACGGCACCCCGACGCATCATTGCGCGTCTTCCGGGCCCGCCGGTATCCGATAGCTTCTAGCCCCGGCCGGTTTGCATTTCGTATGCAGCCGTCCCAGCCCACGCGCGCGCCTTCATGGCACGTGTGGCGGAGTTCGTTCGATTGGCGCCAACGCCCCGCAGTCACTTAGGAATTTTGCGCCTGAATATGAATTCTGCCGAAAACCAGATCAACCCCACCATTGACACCGCCAGCGACAGCCAGCACACCGCGGCCGAGCAGGTTGTCGTCAATGAATTTGCGTCGCTTGGCCTGTCCGCGCCGATCGTCAGCGCGCTGACCGCCGCCGGCTACACGCAGCCGACGCCGGTGCAGCGTCGCGCGATCCCCGCCGCGCTCGAAGGACGCGACCTGCTGGTCTCCAGCCCGACCGGCTCGGGCAAGACCGCCGCGTTCATGCTGCCGGCCATCCAGCGCCTGTCGACCGAAACGGTCAGCGGCGCGGACCGCAGCCGTTCGCGTTACCCGGTGGCACGCCCGCGTCTGCTGGTGCTGACGCCGACCCGCGAACTGGCCGTCCAGGTCAGCCGCGCCGCCGAAACGTACGGCCGCGACCTGCGCCAGCTGCGCACGGTCAGCATCCTCGGCGGCGTGCCCTATGCCCAGCAGTTGGCCTGGCTGAAGCGTGACCCGGAAATCATCGTCGCCACCCCGGGCCGCCTGATCGATCACCTGCAACGTGGCCGCATCGAACTGTCGGCGCTGTCGATGCTGGTGCTCGACGAAGCGGACCGCATGCTCGACATGGGCTTCGTCGAAGACATCGAGACCATCATCGCCGCCACGCCGGCTTCGCGCCAGACGCTGCTGTTCTCGGCCACGCTCGACGGCAAGGTCGCGTCCCTGACGCGCACGATGATGAACGATGCGCTGCGCATCGAGATCGCCGCCGAACCGGCACGTCGCGACAACATCGTTCAGTCGGTGCTGTGGGTCGACGATCGCGCCCACAAGGACCGTCTGCTGTCGCATCTGCTGAGCGACGCCGCGCTGGACCAGGCCATCGTGTTTACGGCCACCAAGAGCGACGCCGCCCAGCTGGCCGTGCGTCTGTCGGACGAAGGCTTCGCGTCGGCCGCGCTGCACGGCGACCTGCCGCAGCACGCTCGCACGAAGACCCTCGGCTGGTTGCGCTCGCGCCGCCTGCGTGTGCTGGTCGCGACCGACATCGCGGCGCGCGGTATCGACGTGCCCGGCATCACGCACGTTTTCAACTATGACCTGCCGAAGTTTGCCGAGGACTACGTGCACCGTATCGGCCGCACTGGCCGGGCCGGTCGTTCGGGCATCGCGGTCAGCCTGGCCGAGCATGCGGAGATCGGTGCCGTGAAGCGTATCGAACGCTTCACGCGCCAGCCGCTGCCGGTGAACGTCATCGAAGGCTTCGAGCCGCGGCGGCCGGCGCCCAGCAAGACCGCGCGCCCGACGGGCGGCCGCGGCCGCCCGGGCGGTCGTCCCGGCCAAGGTCGTCCGGGCCAGGGACGCCCGCAAGGCCGTCCGGGCCAGGGCGGCGGTCAGCGTCGCGGCTCGACTTTCCGCAACGCCTGACGAAAGCCCGGCGTCGTCTCGGCGACGCGGTGCGGATTTCACGATGTGAAGTCCGGCTTTGAATCGCGGTAGCGCATGCTGCATGGCACAACGAGGCCATTCCAGCATGAGCTACCGCGTTTTTCATTGTGAAATTAAATCCGCATTACTCTGATTCAAAAGGATTTATTTTTTCCATCCGCCGCTATCTCCGACCGTTGCAGCGCGCTCGCGCAGCCCTACACTCTTCTACAAGAGTTGCGCGATTGCCGCCTGACCGACGAGTTCAACCCTTGGAGAAAGCGAGATGACCCTGCCCCATACCGCCGCCGACCTGACCCACGCCTGGCACAGCGATCCCCGCTGGCAAGGCATCCGCCGCGATTACAGCGCCGATGACGTGATACGCCTGCGCGGCTCGCTGCAGGTGGAGCACACGCTGGCCCGACGCGGTGCCGAGCGACTCTGGCACTTGCTCAACGAAGAGCCGTTCATCAACGCCCTTGGCGCGTTGACCGGCAATCAGGCCATGCAGCAGGTCAAAGCCGGGCTGAAAGCCATCTATCTGTCTGGCTGGCAGGTCGCCGGCGACGCCAACGTCGCGGGCGAGATGTACCCCGACCAGTCGCTGTACCCGGCGAATTCGGTGCCGCTGGTGGTCAAACGCATCAACGCGACGCTCACGCGTGCCGACCAGATTCAGTGGTCCGAAGGACTGCAACCCGGTGACGCCGGCTTCATCGACTATTTCGCGCCGATCGTTGCCGATGCCGAGGCGGGCTTCGGCGGCGTGCTCAATGCATTCGAGCTGATGAAGGCAATGATCGAAGCGGGCGCGGCTGGCGTGCACTTCGAAGATCAACTGGCCAGCGTCAAGAAATGCGGGCACATGGGCGGCAAGGTCTTGGTGCCGACCCGCGAGGCGGTGGCGAAGCTGGTGGCCGCGCGGCTGGCCGCCGACGTCTGCGGCACGCCGACCGTGCTGATCGCGCGTACCGACGCCGAGGCCGCCGACCTGCTGACCGCCGATATCGACGAGAACGACCAGGCCTTCCTGACCGGCGAACGCACTGTGGAGGGCTTCTTCCGCACCCGTGCGGGTATCGAGCAGGCGATCTCGCGCGGACTGGCGTACGCGCCCTATGCCGACCTGATCTGGTGCGAGACCGGCCGACCCGATCTCGCATTCGCGAAGCGCTTTGCCGAAGCCATCCATGCGCGCTTTCCTGGCAAGCCGCTGGCCTACAACTGCTCGCCATCGTTCAACTGGAAGAAGCACCTGGACGACGCGACGATCGGCAAGTTCCAGCGCGAGCTGGCGGCAATGGGCTATCGCTTCCAGTTCATCACGCTGGCCGGTTTCCACAGCCTGAATTACTCGATGTTCGAACTGGCGCATGGCTACGCGCGACAGCAGATGAGCGCTTTCGTCGCGCTCCAGCAAGCGGAGTTCGCGGCGGCGGACAAGGGCTTCACCGCGGTGAAGCACCAGCGCGAGGTTGGTACCGGCTATTTCGATCGGGTGACGCAGACGATCGAGCGCAATGCATCGACCACCGCGCTGTCCGGCTCGACCGAGAACGAGCAGTTCTTCGAGCAGCGCGCGGATGCCGCGGCCTGAGGCCGCGCGTGGCACGGCGTGCGCGCCCGTCGATGCGGCGGACGCGTGTCGGCGGCCGGGGGCGAACGCATGGCCCCGCCACCGAGCGCCAGCGCGCCGCCGGTGCGGCAAGGCCGGCTGGCGCGGCTAGCGGTACGCGAGCACCGGCACCGGACTGCTGGCCAGCAGCCGCTGCGCCTCGCCGATGCCGAACATGCCGGTCAGACCGCGCTTGACGCGGGAATTGATCACCACCAGATCGCAGCCGCACTCGCGCACCGCCTCGACGATGCCGACGTGCGGCGAGGCGTTCACGCTGGTGCGAGCTTCGCAGCGCAGACTGCGCGCCGCCGCGCGCACAACGAAAGTCGACAGGTAGGCCTTGGCGTCGTCCTCGCAGCGCTGCATGAAGTCGGCCGGCGCCTCCACCATTACCTCGCTGAACGCCGACACTTCGTATTCAGGCAGGCACGTGTAGACGGTCAGTCGGCTGTCGAACGACGCGGCCAGTTGCAACGCCGCGTCCCCGGCGCCATCGCACGCCGGCGTGGCATCGGTGGCGAACAGGATGTGCTTGAACATCGCTCCCTCCCAGCGGACCGGGTCCGCGCGAAGACTGTCACTGCGCGCATGGCGCGCGGCTAGCCCGCCCAATAGGACGGGCGGCTAGCGCGCATAACGGCGCGCGACGCTGGTGTACCCGACCACGTGCCCACGGCTGGCAGCGATGAACGCCGCGCGGTCGAGGCCCGGCGGCAACGCATCGGGCGCCAGATCAAGCGCGAAGAGCTGGAACACGTAATGATGCGGCGTCTCGCCCATCGGCGGGCAGGGTCCAGCATACACGTCGGTACCGGCAGTGTTGCGGCCACCGGCGCCCGGCAGCACCGAACCGCCGCCCTGCTCGCCCGTGCCAAGCTCGAACCCCAGTACATCGGGCGGGATGCCGTAACGCAACCAGTGAACAACGCCACCGCCCTGCTGGCCGTCCGGATCGAAGACCAGCAGCGCAAGGCTGCGCGCGCCGTTGGGCGTGCCCTGCCAGCTCAGCGCCGGCGACAGGTTCTCGCCGCCGCAGTCGCGCGCGCGGTTCGCCTGCGCTCGGCCCAGCATCGCACCGGCCGGTGCATCGGGTGTGACAATCGTGAACGACGGGACCGACGTCGCCGGCGGTGGCGGTGGCATTGACGCGGCGGCCGGCGCCGAGGCGCCGCTGGCGCGTTGCGCCGCGGCGGGCGGGCTCGTCAGGCACGCGAGCACCGCAAGCAAGCCGACAGCCAGGCGAACCGGCACGACGCCGCGCTGACGACGCATCCGACGACGTCGCGGCCCGTCGATGCCGGGCAGGCTGGCGTGTGGAAAAATCTCTGGCAGGCGCATGGTTCGCTTCCGGTCTGCAATCTGGGGCGGGACGCGGGACAGGCCGACGCGGCATCCCGAAACGGGCAAACGACTCGCCGCACGCCGCGGCTTGGGGCAGCGTCGTGCGGCCACATCCGCGGGCTGCCGATCCGGGGCGCCGGGCCGGGGCGACGATCCACCGCGCCGTCCGAATCGCCATTGGTAGCACGAAGCCGTGACCTAGGCCAGAGCGCGTGCCACCGTGGCCCCGTCGCCAGGCGCGGTGGCATGTCCCAATCGCGGCCGGCACTCCCTGACATCGCCAGGGTTTTCATCAGCCAAGCGGCGGATGCCTCGACGGCCAGTTTCGCAGATTCGACGCGCAAAAAAAACCGGCCCGGCAAATGCCGGACCGGTCTTGCAGCACTCAACGCTTATCTCGAATGCGTCGCGCCGGCGGGCCTGATCCAGGCGAAGCGGCCCGCGCGACGCGACAGCAGGGTAGCAGGGTCTCAGTGCACGACACGGTCGAAACTGAACGCGCCGTCGTGCCAGTCGACCGGGATCACGTCCTTCGGCGCAAAGCGTCCATTCAGGATCAGCTTGGCCACCGGATTTTCGATCTCCTGCTGGATCGCTCGCTTCAACGGCCGCGCACCGAACACCGGGTCGTAGCCCACCTTGGCGATTTCCGCCAGCGCGGCATCGGACACGTCCAACTGCATGTCGAGCTTGGCCAGGCGCTCGGTCAAGCGTCCCAACTGGATCTTCGCGATCGCCTCGATGTTCGTGCGATCGAGTGCATGGAACACCACGACGTCGTCGATCCGGTTCAGGAACTCCGGACGGAAATGCTGCTTCACTTCCGCCCACACCGCATCGCGCACCAGCGCCTGCTCCTCGCCCACCATCGCCTGGATGGTCTGCGAGCCCAGGTTCGAGGTCATCACGATCACCGTGTTCTTGAAGTCGACCGTGCGGCCCTGTCCATCGGTCATGCGCCCGTCGTCGAGCACCTGCAGCAGCACGTTGAACACGTCCGGATGCGCCTTCTCGATTTCGTCGAGCAGGATCACGCTGTACGGTTTGCGACGCACGGCTTCGGTCAGGTAGCCCCCTTCCTCGTAACCGACGTAGCCCGGCGGCGCACCGATCAGGCGCGCGACGCTGTGCTTCTCCATGAACTCGCTCATGTCGATGCGGATCAGATGCTCCTCCGAATCGAACAGGAAAGTCGCCAACGCCTTGCACAGCTCGGTCTTGCCGACGCCGGTCGGGCCGAGGAACAGGAAGGAACCATACGGCCGGTTCGGATCGGCCAGGCCGGCGCGCGAACGCCGGATCGCGTCCGACACGGCACTGATCGCCTCGTCCTGCCCCACCACGCGCTCATGCAGACGCGCTTCCATCTCCAGCAGCTTTTCACGCTCGCCCTGCATCATCCGCGCGACCGGGATGCCGGTGGCGCGCGCCACCACCTCGGCGATTTCCTCCGCGCCCACCTGGGTGCGCAGCAGCCGCGGACGCGCCCCTTCGGTGCCGCCGTTCGCTTCGGCCTGCGTGACTTCCTTCAGGCGCGCCTCCAACTGCGGCAGCTTGCCGTATTGCAGCTCGGCGACCCGATCCAGCCGGCCTTCGCGTTGCAGCATGCCGATGTCGGCACGCACGCGATCGATTTCTTCCTTCAGGTTCGCGCTGCCCTGCACGGCCGCCTTTTCCGCGGTCCAGATTTCCTCGAGGTCGGCGTACTCCTTGCCGAGACGTTCGATTTCCTCCTCGATCAGGCCCAGCCGTTTCTGCGATGCCTCGTCCTTCTCCTTCTTGACGGCCTCGCGCTCGATCTTGAGCTGGATCAGCCGGCGGTCGAGACGGTCCATCTCCTCCGGCTTGGAGTCGATTTCCATCTTGATCCGCGACGCAGCCTCGTCGATCAGGTCGATCGCCTTGTCCGGCAGGAAACGGTCGGTGATGTACCGATGGCTCAACTCCGCCGCGGCGACGATCGCCGGATCGGTGATCTCGACGCCGTGGTGGACTTCGTACTTTTCCTGCAGACCGCGCAGGATCGCGATGGTCGCCTCGACGCTGGGCTCGTCGACCAGCACCTTCTGGAAGCGACGCTCGAGCGCGGCATCCTTCTCGATGTACTTGCGGTATTCGTCGAGCGTGGTGGCGCCGATGCAGTGCAGCTCACCGCGGGCAAGCGCCGGCTTGAGCATGTTGCCGGCGTCCATCGCACCCTCGGCCTTGCCGGCCCCGACCATCGTGTGCAGCTCGTCGATGAAGACGATCGTGCGGCCTTCGTCCTTGGCGATGTCGTTGAGTACCGACTTCAGGCGCTCCTCGAATTCACCCCGGTACTTCGCGCCGGCCAGCAGCGCCGCCATGTCGAGCGACAATACGCGCTTGTTCTTCAGCGTTTCGGGCACTTCGCCGTTGATGATGCGCTGCGCCAGGCCTTCGACGATGGCCGTCTTGCCCACGCCGGGCTCGCCGATCAGCACCGGATTGTTCTTCGTGCGGCGCTGCAGGATCTGGATCGTCCGGCGAATCTCGTCGTCCCGGCCGATCACCGGATCGAGCTTGCTCGAGCGCGCGCGTTCGGTCAGATCGACCGTGTACTTCTTCAAGGCTTCGCGCTGGCTTTCCGCGTCGGCCGAGCCGACGTTCTGACCGCCGCGCACGGCGGCAATCGCCGTCTCCAGCGAACGCCGGTTCACGCCGTTCTCGCGCAGCAGGCGGCCGACCTCGCCCTTGTCGTCGCAGGCGGCAAGCAGGAACATCTCGCTGGCGATGAAGCTGTCGCCCTGCTTCTGCGCTTCCTTGTCGGCCTGGTTCAGCAGACCGCTCAGTTCGCGGCCGATCTGCACCTGTCCGTCGGTGCCGCTGACCTGCGGCAGACGCGCGATGGCCTTCTCGACGGCCGCCGAAAGCGGCTGCAACGCCGCGCCCACGCGCGACAGCAGCGACGGCACCGAACCGTCCGCCTGGGCGAGCAGCGCCGCGAGCAGATGCACCGGCTCGATATATTGATTGTCGCGACCGACGGCAAGGCTTTGCGCGTCGGCCAGCGCTTCCTGGAACTTGGTTGTGAGCTTGTCGATCCTCATCGGAACAGCCTCCTGGTCGAATGACTCTGAGGTAGGGCTGACCGCGACGATTTCAAGGTAAAAATTGCGGGTTTTGCCTCGCGCCCTGCCTTGCGGTCCTCAGCGCGGTTTTATGCGCCGCCTTCAGACCCTTGCAGTGCGGCTCGCGGTGCGGTGGTCATCAGTGGGTCGCGCGCTGTGCCGCCGCGCTCAGGCCCTGCGTGGCCTTGCGCGCGTGCCTTCGGTCGCTTTGTCGTGCGTCGCTTTGTCGTGCGTCGCTTTGTCCTGCGTCGCTTCGTCGGCACCGGCGCCCTGCCAGCGCTGCTTCGCGATGTCGTCGCGCTCGCGCGCCTCGACCCAGCGCGACACGCCGTCGGCCGTCTCCTTCTTCCAGAACGGCGCCTCGGTCTTGAGGAAGTCCATCACGAATTCGCAGGCCTGGAACGCTTCGCCGCGGTGCGCGGAGGCGACCGCCACCAGCACGATCGGGTCGCAGGGCTTCAGCGGACCGACCCGGTGGATCACGGTGACGCCGCGCAGCGACCAGCGTGCATGCGCATCGGCAACGATTGCCGCCAGCGACGCCTCGGTCATGCCCGGATAGTGCTCCAGTTCGAGCACGTCCACCCCCTGCGCACCGTTCAGGTCTCGCACCTGCCCGACGAAGGCCGCGACGGCGCCGACCGACGCATCGTGCTCACGCAGCGACGCGATCTCGGCACCGGCGTCGAAGGCCGCCGCCTGCACCACGATACGATCCATGCTCAGCCTCCGGTGACCGGCGGAAAGAAGGCGATCTCGTCGCCATCGGCCAGCGGCGTGTCCGGCTGGCCCGCGCGCTGGTTGCGCGCAGCGCGCACCGGCCGCGACAGGTCGAGCGCGTCGGCCCAGACGCCGCCACGCGCCCGCAGCCAGTCGCGCAGCGCGCCGACCGTCGCAACCTCGGCCGGCACCTCGACCCGCTCGGCCGCCACGCCGAGGGTTTCGCGCAAGGCGGCAAAGAATCGCAGTTCAATCAACATCGCAACATCCTTCAGGCAAGCAGATCGGAAAAAGGCAGAAAGCGCACCGGCTGGCCCGGCTCGATGGCCGCGCCCGACGGCATGTCGATCAGACCGTCGCCCCACACGGTCGAGGTCAGCACGGCGGAGCGCTGATCGCCATGGATCACCGCCCGTCCTTGATCGTCGAGCCGGGCGCGCAGGAATTCGCGCCGACGGTCGCCGCGGTGGGCGAACGCGGCCGGCACGGTCAGCGTGCGCGGCGTCACCACGGTAGCGCCCATTGCCTTCAGCAGGAACGGCCGCACGAAGATCAGGAAAGTCACGAACGCGGACACCGGATTGCCGGGCAAGCCGATGAAATGCGCCGCGCGGCCGCCTTGCGCGGCGTTCAACTGGCCAAAGGCGAGCGGCTTGCCCGGCTTGACGGCGATGCGCCACAGATCGAGCCGGCCTTCGGCCTCGACCGCCGCCTTCACGTGATCCTCTTCGCCGACCGAGACGCCTCCGCAGGTCAGCACCAGGTCGGCGGCCAGGCCGCGGCGCAGGGCCGCGCGGGTGGCATCCAGCGCATCCTCGACGATGCCGAGGTCGTCGACCACACAACCCAACCGACGCAGCAGCGCGGCCAGCACGTAGCGATTCGAGTTGTAGATCGCGCCTGGCACCAACGGCTCGCCCGGCGAGCGCAATTCGTCGCCGGTCGAGAAGAGCGCCACGCGCAGTCGCGGCCGCACGGGCAGCGTGGCATGCCCCAGCGAGGCGGCCAGCCCGAGCGCCTGCGGGGTCAGACGGCTGCCAGCGCGCAGCACCGTGTGGCCGGCCGCGATGTCGGCGCCCCGCCGGATCACCCATTCGTCCGGGGCGGGCGCGCGTTCGAACGCGACGCCGGCCGCGTCGGCCTGCGCTTCCTCCTGCATGATCACGGCATCCGCGCCCAGTGGCAGCGGCGCGCCGGTAAAGATGCGCGCGCAGCTGCCAGGCGCGAGTGGCTGCGTGGTGCCGCCGGCCGCAATGCGCTGGCTGACCGGCAGACGGCGGCCCGGCGCGATTTCCGCGGCGCGCACCGCATAGCCGTCCATCGCGCTGCGGTCGTCACCCGGTACATCGAAGCCGGCCTGCACATCCTCCGCAAGGATGCGGCCATCCGCTTCCTCAAGGCGCACGTGCTCGACGGCTTCGGGCGGGCGGGCGCCGGCCAGCAAGGCCTCGAGCGCGGCGTCGACGGTAAGCATCGGGGAAGCGGAAGCGGTCATGGGCGAGAGGGTAATGATAAGCGGTGGTGAAAAGCGGTAATGAAAGACGCTAACGAGAAGCGGTGCCGGGAAGTGATGGCAAGAAGGAATGAACCGGAACAGCGGCAGGCGGCACGACGAAGCGGGTGCACGCGGCCGGGAGATTCGCGACAACTCACGCTATCGGCACACGTTACAGGCACACACTGTCGGCCCGTGCCTGGCCGGCACGCCCGACGCGACGCGCGAGCGAGGTCGACGGCGCCGGCGGCCAAGGCACACGCCTGCCCGAACGACCCGACGCAAAGCGAGGCTGGACGCGCCCGACGAAGCCTGGCCGTGCCGGTCCGACGTTTCGCCAGGCCCGCGCTCCGGCTCGGGTCGGATTGGGCCGGAGCGGTCACGGGCAGACCTGCTACCCGGCACGGGCGGCGCCGGCCAAGCGCTGCGCCGTGCAACCCGCCTATTCTAGCGAGGCACGGCCGGCCGCGCACCGCGTGGCGGTCGCGGCGCAGGCGGGCGCGCGCTGCGTTGCGTGGCGTTGCGTTGGAGCGGGCGTCGGGACCGCTGTGAAAGTGAAACAGCGCACGGGGCACGCACAGCGCGCCGAGGCGCAGGATGGCCGACTGTGGCGGAACGATGGCACCGGACGATGGCACCGGACGATGGCACCGGACGATGGCATCGAAGCAGGACATCGAATCGCGACCTGGCAAGCCGGGCCGCATTGCCGACCGCATTGCCGACCGCGTTGCCGATCGCATTGACCTCGCGGTGCCGCTCGCATGGCCCTCGGCGCTGAGCGCGAGCGGCGATGCGGTGGTGGCGGGCGCCGCCGTCAGTCGGCCGAGTGTTCGGCCACGAATGCCTTCACCCGCTCGGCCTCGGCCGGCACGACCGTCACGTGCTGCGGCAACGCCTCGATGCCGACGAAATCCGCGGGGCGATCCGGTTCATGACCCAGTGCCTCGCGGATCGTTTCGCCGAACTTCACCGGCTGCGCCGTCTCCAGCACGATCATCGGCACGCCCGGCTCCAGATACCGCCGGGCCACGCAGACGCCGTCGGCGGTATGTGTGTCGATCGTGGTGCGGTAACGGGCATCGACGTCGCGGATCGTGGCGATCCGGTCTGCGTGATTGCTGCGGCCGGAAACGAAGCCGTAGTGCTTGATCGCGTCGAATTCCGGCGTGCCGCCGAGGTCGAAGCCGCCCTGCGACGCGACGGCCTCGAACGCGCCTGCCACCCGGGCACTGTCCCGCTCGAACAGATCGAAGACGAAGCGTTCAAAGTTCGACGCCTTCGAGATGTCCATGCTGGGGCTGGTGGTCTGGCGCGTTTCCGCCGCGCTGCGCACGCGGTAGGCGCCAGTGCGGAAGAACTCGTCGAGCACGTCGTTCTCGTTGGTCGCGACCACCAGGCGCGCGATCGGCAGTCCCATCATGCGTGCGATGTGGCCAGCGCAGACGTTGCCGAAATTGCCGGACGGCACGGTGAACGAGACCTTCGGCATCGCCTCGAGCGGCGCCTCGGCGTGCGCCTGCCACGCGGCGTCGTCGAACGCGGCAAGGTAGCCCTTGAAGTAATAGACCACCTGCGCGACCACTCGCGCCCAATTGATCGAATTGACCGTACCGACGCGGTGACGCGCCTTGAACGCCGCGTCGTTGGAAATCGCCTTGACGATGTCCTGGCAGTCGTCGAACACGCCCTGCACCGCCAGGTTGAAGATGTTCGGATCGTCCAGGCTGTACATCTGGGCGCGCTGGAACGCGCTCATCTTGTTGTGCGGCGAGAGCATGAACACGCGCACGCCACGCTTGCCGCGCATCGCGTATTCGGCCGCGCTGCCGGTGTCTCCCGACGTGGCGCCGACGATGTTGAGCGTCGCGTGGTCGCGCGCCAGCGCATGCTCGAACAGGTTGCCGAGCAGTTGCATCGCCATGTCCTTGAAGGCGAGCGTCGGTCCGTTCGACAGTTCCAGCAGCGACAGCGTGGTGCCGCCCTCGCTGCCGAGCGTGCTGAGCGGCGTGATGTCGCTGGCCGGACCCGCGCGGCGCGTGTGACGGTACACCTCGGCGGTGTAGGTCCGCCGCGTCAGTGCCGCCAGCGTGTCGCGATCGATGTCGTCGGCGAACTTGGCCAGAATCTCGCAGGCGAGCGCAGCATAATCGAGGGTGCGGAAATGTCGCAGCTCGTCGGCCGTGATGCGCGGGTAGTCGAGCGGCATGAACAGGCCGCCGTCGGGCGCCAGGCCGCCAAGGAGGATGTCCAGGAACGAATGCGGCTGGCCGGCTGCCGCGCCACGGGTCGAGACGTATTTCACTTCTGCAATTCCTCAGAGCGCACGCGCGGCCCCTGCCGCGCGCGCCGGTTCAATCCAGGCTTTCCATGCGCAGGCGCGTCACCTTCGACACCACGGTCGGCAGCGCCTCGATCGCGGCGATGGCTTGGTCCGCCGCCGCCTCGCGCGTCAGGTGCGTCAGCAGTATCAGGTCGGTGGCGCCCTCGCCCTCGCGGGAAGCCTTCTGCAGCAACGCGTCGATCGAGATGTCGGCGTCCGCCAGCAGGCGCGTGATGTGGGCCAGCACACCGGTTTCGTCGGCGACCCGCATGCGCAGGTAGTAGCTGCTGCGCACGTCCCCGATCGGCAGGATCGGCGTGTCGCTCAGACGATCGGCCTGGAACGCCAGGTGCGGCACGCGCTGCTCCGGATCCGCGGTGTGCAGCCGGGTGACGTCGACCAGGTCGGCGACCACTGCCGAGGCGGTGGGTTCCGCGCCCGCGCCCTTGCCGTAGTAGACGGTCATGCCGACCGCGTCGGCCGACACCGCCACCGCGTTCATCGCTCCCTCGACATTGGCCAGCAGCCGGGCCGCCGGCACCAGCGTCGGATGGACGCGCAGTTCGATGCCGGCCGGCGTGCGGCGCGTCAAACCCAGCAGCTTGATCCGATAGCCGAGTTCCTCGGCGTAGCGGATGTCGACCGCTTCCAGATGACGGATGCCCTCGACGTGGGCACGCTCGAACTGCACCGGCACCCCGAACGCCAGCGCGCTCATCAGCGCGACCTTGTGGGCCGCGTCGACGCCGTCGATGTCGAAGGTCGGGTCGGCTTCCGCATAGCCGAGACGCTGCGCGTCGGCCAGCGCGCTGGCGAAGTCCACGCCGCGATCGCGCATTTCCGACAGGATGTAGTTGGTCGTGCCGTTGATGATGCCGGCGATCCAGTTGATGCGGTTTGCCGACAAGCCTTCGCGCAACGCCTTGATGATCGGGATCCCGCCGGCCACCGCCGCCTCGAACGCGACCATCACGCCGCGCTCGCTGGCTGCCTGGAAGATCTCGGTGCCGTGGACCGCGAGCAGCGCCTTGTTGGCCGTCACTACGTGCTTGCCGTTGCCGATCGCGCGCAACACGAGGTCGCGCGCCACCGTGGTGCCGCCGATGGTCTCGACCACGATGTCGAGCGACGGATCGTCGACCAGTTCACGCAGATCCTCGCCAATGCGCACGTCCCAGCCGGGCGCCGCGCCGAGCGCACCGTCGAGCTCGGCCTTGCGCGTGGCCGCGCGCGCCGGGTTGCGCACGGCAATCCGTGTAATCGCGATGCCACGGCCGGCCCGGCGGCTGATTTCTTCCTGATTGCGCGCGAGCACGGTGTACGTGCCGCCGCCGACGGTGCCGAAGCCAAGCAGGCCAACTTTGATCGCGTCCATTCGGTGAGTGAGTGCCAGATAGTTGAAGCGGAGGTGGAAATCGGTGGCCGGGCGGCCTGGGTGGCGGATATCGGCGAAACTGTCCCGCGGCGCCGGAGCGGCCGGACGGCCGGCCAACGTGGCGGCCGCCCGACCGGCTGGCGTAACGGACCGCGACGGTCCGGCCGCGTTGCCCGCGTTGCCCGCGTTGCCCGCGTTGCCCGCGTTGCCCGCGTTGCCCGCGCGACCGGCTGGCCGGCCAACGCGGCCAGCCGGTCGCATCAGGCCGTGTGTCGCTTGCGGTAGCCGTCCAGGAAGCGCGCAATGCGTTCGATCGCGATGCGCAGATCGTCCACGTTCGGCAGGAACACGACGCGGAAGTGGTCCGGATGCGGCCAGTTGAAGCCGCTGCCCTGCACCAGCAGCACCTTTTCCTGGGACAGCAGCTCCTGGATGAAGCGCTGGTCGTCGGCAATCGGATAGACGGCCGGGTCGAGCTTCGGGAACAGGTAGAGCGCGGCCTTCGCCTTCACGCAGCTCACGCCCGGAATCGCCGTCAGCATCTCGTGCGCCAGTTCACGCTGCTTGTAGAGACGGCCGCCCGGCAGGATCAGATCGTCGATGCTCTGGTAGCCGCCCAGCGCGGTCTGGATCGCGTACTGGCCCGGCACGTTCGCGCACAGCCGCATCGTCGCGAGGATGTTGAGCCCCTCGATGTAGTCCTGCGCCGGCCGCTTGTCGCCGGACACCACCATCCAGCCGGCGCGGAAGCCGCACGAACGGTAGCTCTTCGACAGGCCGTTGAAGGTGACGGTCAGCACGTCCTCGGACAGCGCCGCCAGCGACGTGTGCTTCAGACCGTCATAGACGATCTTGTCGTAGATCTCGTCGGCAAACAGGATCAGGCCGTGCTCGCGCGCGATCGCCACCATCTCGCGCAGCAGGTCGTCCGGATACAGCGCGCCGGTCGGATTGTTCGGGTTGATCACCACCAGCGCCCGCGTGTTCGGCGTGATCTTCGCGCGAATGTCGTCCAGATCCGGCAGCCAGCCGTTGCCCTCGTCGCACAGGTAGTGCACCGGCGTGCCGCCGGAAAGGCTGATCGCGGCCGTCCACAGCGGATAATCCGGCGCCGGCACCAGGACTTCGTCGCCGCTGTTGAGCAGCGCCTGCATCGCCATCACGATCAGTTCGGACGCACCGTTGCCCAGATAGATGTCGTCGATCGTCACGCCCGCAACATTCTTTTGCTGCGTGTAGTGCATGATCGCCTTGCGCGCCGAGAACACGCCCTTCGAATCCGAATAGCCGGACGAGGCAGGCAGGTTGCGGATCATGTCCTGGACGATCTCGTCCGGCGCGTCGAAGCCGAACGGCGCGAGATTGCCGATGTTCAGCTTGATGATGCGATGCCCTTCCTCTTCGAGCCGCTTGGCTTCGTCGAGCACGGGACCGCGGATGTCGTAGCAGACGTTCGCGAGCTTCTGGGATTTGAGGACGGGTTTCACGGCAGGCCAGCGGAGCGAGGGGTGGGCGGGCATCGACCGGGCGGAAGGCGGGCACAGGCGAGGCCACGGTGGACGCAGCGGCGGCAGCCCGGCGCATCAAGCGGGCCACTGCCGGCTCGTCGTGACGCGCCGGGCTGCGGGAGAAGCCAGGCGAAAGGCTATAATTTAGCGGATTTCGCCGCCTCCCGGCAAACCAAATGCGACACGGCGCCGCCCTCGTGGCGCGCGGCCGACGCCGGCCGTCCGTTGCCGTGCGCTGTTGTCCGCTGCCGCCCCCGGCCCTGTTCCTCAACCCTGCCCGCCGAGACTGCCCTTGAAACTGCACCCGGACAGCGACCCGTCCCTGAACACCGTGACCGCCTACGACGACGACCATGTCGACGTGAACAAGGTGCGCTTCACGCACAGCGTGATCGTGACGCCCGACGCGCCGGTGCGCGCGTGGCAGGTCGACGCGTTCGAGACGCTCAGCGAGGCCAGCTTCGAGGCACTGGCGGAACTGGCGCCCGAAGTGGTGCTGCTCGGTACCGGCCGGCGGCAGCGTTTCGTGCATCCGCGGCTGGTTGCCGCACTGGCGGCGCGCCGCATCGGCGTCGAGGCGATGGACTCCGGCGCCGCCTGCCGGACCTACAACATCCTGATGGGCGAGGGACGCCGCGTCGCACTCGCGCTATTGATCGAGTCGGCACGGTAGAATGCGGCCCGCGCCGGCTCGCCGCTCCTGGCTTGTCGGCCCACAACCGTTCGTCGACCTATCTACCCCCACCGGCTCATGAGACAGGACACCCGGCCCTTGTTGTCGCGCGGCGCGCTTCTCCTTCTGATCGCGCTGTTCGCCCTGCTCTGGTTCGCGCAACTCAATATTCGTCACCTGATCGCCAGCGACGAAGGACGCTACGCCGAGATGGCGCGCGAGATGCTGCTGAGCGGCGACTGGCTCACGCCTCGCTACAACGGCTACAAGTATTTCGAGAAGCCGCCGCTGCAGACCTGGCTGAACGCGGCGACCTTCGCCGCCTTCGGCATCGGCGACTGGCAGGCGCGGCTGTACACCGCGCTGTGCGGCTTCGGCGGCGTGCTGGTGGTCGGCTTCGCCGGCGCGCGCGTGTTCAACCCGCTCTCCGGGCTGGCCGCCGCGTTGATCCTTGCGACGTCGCCCTACTGGAACCTGATGGGGCACTTCAACACCCTCGACATGGGCCTGGCGTTCATGATGACGGTGACGCTTGCGACGCTCCTGCTGGGCCAGCGTCCGGGACTGAGCGATCGGGCGGCGCGGGGCTGGATGTGGCTGTGCTGGGCGTCGATGGGTCTGGCAGTGCTCAGCAAGGGACTGATCGGACTGGTTCTGCCCGGCGCCGTGCTGGTCATCTATTCGCTGGTGGCGCGCGACGGCGCGGTGTGGCGGCGGCTCTACCTGTTCAGCGGTCTGCTGGTCTTTCTGCTGGTCACCGCGCCCTGGTTCATCGCGGTCCAGCACGCCAACCCCGAGTTCTTCGACTTCTTCTTCATCAACGAACACTTCAGGCGCTTCCTGACCACCGAGCACCATCGCACCGGCGCGCCGTGGTTCTTCGTGCCGGTGCTGTTGGTCGGGTTCCTGCCGTGGTTGTCGATCGTGCCGCAAAGCCTGCGGCAGGCGCTGGCGATGCCGCGCCAGGCCAACCGCTTCTCGCCGGTGCTGCTGCTGATCGTCTGGACGGTCTTCATCTTCCTGTTCTTCAGCATTTCGAAATCGAAGCTGATTTCCTACGTGCTGCCGGTCGCGCCGTCGATCGCGCTGTTGCTCGGGCTGTTCCTGCCGATGATGACGCGCACGCAATGGAAGCGTCACCTGGCGGTCTACGCGCTGGTGCTGGTGGTGGGCATGTTCGCGGCGATGTTCCTGGCCGGCATGGGCGACGCGCGCACGCCGAACGCGCTGTATCGCAGCTACCAGGCCTGGGTCTATGTCGCACTGGCGATCGGTCTGGCGGGCCTCGGCCTGGCCGCGCTCATTGCACGGCGCAATCCGCAGGAGCCGCCGCGGCGCGCGATCTTCGTCTATGGCGCCACCTGGTTCGTGCTGGTCAGCGTGGCCGGCAACGCGCATGAAATCTTCGGACGGCAAAGCGCCGGCGTCGACCTCGTGGCGCCGGTGCGCGCCACGCTGGCGACGATGCCGCCCGACGTGCCGTTCTATTCGGTCAACGTGCTGGATCACACGATGCCGTTCTATCTCGGCCGCACGATGACGATGGTGCAGCACCCCGACGAACTGGCATTCGGCGTGCGTCAGGAACCGCAGAAGTGGCTGCCGACCATCGACGCCTGGGTGGCGCGCTGGCGGGCGCTGCCGCAGGGCATGGCGTTGCTGCCGCCCTACCTGTTCGACCAGATGAGCGCCGCCGGCGTGCCGATGCGCGTCGTCGCGCGCGACAGCCGGCGCGTGATCGTGGCGCGGCACTGACCCGCCTGCCAGCCCACCCGACCGGCCTTATGCGCGGCTGATGCCGCGCGAGCGCAATCAAACCATGAATGGCGTAACCTTCGTCCTGATCCTCTCCGGCGTGATGCTCAACGCCGTCGCGCAGTTGCTGCTCAAGGCGGGCGTGAACGCGATCGGGCGTTTCGGCTATGGCGCCGACGAGCTGTGGGGCGCCGCGCTCAAGCTGGCCGTGCAATGGCCGATCCTGGGCGGCCTCGCCTGCTACGCGGTAAGCCTGGTGCTGTGGATCGTGGCGCTGTCGCGCGTCGATGTTTCGCTGGCCTATCCGATGCTTTCGCTCGGCTACGTGGTCAACGCCTTCGTTGCCTGGTACTGGTTCGGCGAAGTGATGACCATCCCGAGGCTGGTCGGCATCGGTATCATCCTGATCGGGGTCCTCGTGCTGTCGCGCGGCTAGCCGCGCGGCGGTGCACCCGGTCCCCGCTGCCCCTGCCTCGCTCCACCCGGTCAACCGGCCCCTCGTCCAATCCGTTTCGTTCCGATGAGCTCGCTCCCCTTCATTCCGTTTACGCGTCCCGAAATCGACGAAGCCACCATCGCCGGCGTGGTCGAGGTGCTGCGCTCCGGCTGGATCACCACCGGCCCGCAGAACCAGCGCTTCGAGGCCGAGCTGTCGGCCTACTTCGGCGGGCGCCCGGTGCGCACGTTCAACTCGGGCACCGCCACGCTCGAGATCGCGCTGCGCATTGCCGGCGTCGGCGCGGGCGACGAGGTGATCACCACGCCGCTGAGCTGGGTGTCGACCGCCAACGTGATCCTGGAGGTGGGCGCGACGCCGGTGTTCGTCGACATCGACCCGGTCACGCGCAACCTCGACCTGGCCCAACTCGAAGCCGCGATCACGCCGCGCACCCGCGCGCTGCTGCCGGTTTACCTGGCCGGTCTGCCAGTCGACATGGACCGGCTGTATGCGATCGCCGCACGGCACGGCCTGCGGGTGGTCGAGGACGCGGCGCAGGCGATGGGCGCGACGTGGGGCGGCCGCCGCATCGGCGCGCTCGGCGATCTGGTCTCGTTCAGCTTTCATGCGAACAAGAACCTCACGTCGATCGAAGGCGGCGCGCTCGTCTTCAATACCGAGGACGAAGCCCGGCTGGCGGAGAAGTACCGCTTGCAGGGCGTGACCCGGCATGGCGTCGACGGCATGGAAGTGGACGTGCTCGGCGGCAAGTACAACCTGACCGACGTCGCCGCGCGCGTCGGACTTGGGCAGTTGCCGCATCTGGCGCGCTTCACCGAACGCCGCCGCGCGCTTGCGCGCCGCTATCTGGACCGCCTGGCCGGCGGCGCGGCGGTCCGCGCCGGCGTGCAACTGCCGACCGCGGACTTCGAGAACAGCAACTGGCACATGTTCCAGGTGGTCCTGCCCGCGGGCGTCGAACGGGCCAGCATCATGACCCGACTGAAGACGCAGCAGATCGGCAGCGGTGTGCACTACCCGCCGATCCACCTGTTCCAACTCTATCGCGCGCGCGGTTTCGGCCCCGGCATGTTCCCGCACGCCGAGCGCGTCGGCGCTTCGATTCTCACCCTGCCACTCTTCACGACGCTCGCCGACGCCGACGTCGATCGCATCGTCGCGGCGCTCGACGCCTGTTTCGCTTGAGCACCCGATCCCGTTCCCCCGCCTCCACCTGCCGATGAGCCAGCCACAACTCTCCATCGTCATTCCCGTCTACAACGAGGCCGACGGTCTGGCCGCCCTGTTCGCGCGCCTGTACCCAGCACTCGATGCCCTCGGCTTGCCGTACGAGGCGATCTTCGTCAACGACGGCAGCCGCGACCGCTCGGCGGAACTGCTTGCCGACCAGTTCCGCGCCCGCCCCGACGTCACCCGCGTGGTGCTGCTCAACGGCAACTACGGTCAGCACATGGCGATCCTTGCCGGTTTCGAGGCGAGCCGCGGCGAGATGGTCGTGACGCTCGACGCCGACCTGCAGAATCCGCCCGAGGAGATCGGCCGGCTGGTCGAGACCATGCGCGCCGGGCACGACTACGTCGGCACCATCCGTCGCCGGCGGCAGGATTCGCTGTGGCGCCGCAAGGCGTCGCTGGCCAACAACCGCCTGCGCGAGCGCATCACGCGGATCCGCATGACCGACCAGGGCTGCATGCTGCGCGCGTACAGCCGGCGCATCGTCGAAACGATCAATCGGTGCGGCGAGGTCAACACCTTCATCCCGGCGTTGGCCTACACTTTCGCGCAGAACCCGACCGAGATCGAAGTCGGCCACGAGGAACGGCACGCGGGCGAGTCGAAGTATTCGCTGTACAGCCTGCTGCGGCTCAACTTCGACCTGGTGACCGGCTTTTCGGTGGTACCGCTGCAATGGCTGTCGTTCGTCGGCGTGCTGCTCTCGGCCGGTTCGGCGGGACTGTTCCTGCTGCTGATCGTGCGCCGTTTCATCGTCGGCGCCGAGGTGCAGGGCGTGTTCACGTTGTTCGCTATCACCTTCTTCCTGCTCGGCGTGATCGTGTTTTCGCTGGGTCTGCTCGGCGAGTACATCGGCCGCATCTATCAACAGGTGCGCGCGAGACCGCGCTACCTCGTGCAGACGGTGCTCGAACGCGAAGGCTGGTCCGGCCAGCGCCACACGACGGGCGGCGTCCATTCGGATGGCGTCTGGCCGTCGGCGACGGCCAGTGCAGTCGATGCGGTCAGTGCGGGCGGAGCGGGTGCGAGCGTCGCGCCCGCTGCCGCTACTCCTGCCCCTGCCGCTACTCCTGCCCCTGCCGCTGCTCCTGCCGCCGCGGCCGCGCCTGCCGGTGCGCCGCGCGCGGCCGACGCCGGCAAGGCCGACGGCGCGGAGCCGCTGCTGTGACGCGGCGCGCCGTCGTCTTCGCTTATCACAACGTTGGCGCGCGCTGCCTGCGCGTGCTGCTCGCCGGTGGTGTCGAGGTCGCCCTGGTGGTGACGCACGAGGACGATCCGAACGAGACGATCTGGTTCGACAGCGTCGCCACCGTGGCCGCGGAACATGGCATCGAGACCATTACGCCCGGGCCGGCGGAAGTCGCGTCGCTCGAACAGCGCGTCGCGGCGCTGGCCCCGGACTTCGTGTTCTCGTTCTACTACCGGCTGATGCTGCCGACGCGCCTGCTGGGTCTGGCGCCGCGCGGCGCGTTCAATATGCATGGCTCGCTGCTGCCGCGCTACCGCGGTCGCGCACCGGTGAACTGGGCCGTGCTGCACGGCGAAGGCGAAACCGGCGCGACGCTGCACGAGATGGTCGAAAAACCGGATGCGGGCGCGATCGTCGCGCAGACGGCGGTGCCGATCCTGCCGGACGACACCGCGCATCAGGTTTTCGAGAAGGTGACCGTCGCGGCCGAGATCACGCTGTGGCGCGCGCTGCCGGGCCTGCTCGACGGCAGTGCGCCGCGCCTGCCGAACGATCTCGCCGCGGGCAGCTACTTCGGCGGCCGCCGCCCGGACGACGGCCGTCTCGATTTCAGCCAGAGCGCGCAGCGGGTCTACGATCTGATTCGCGCGGTCGCCCCGCCCTATCCGGGCGCGTTCGCCGATATCGCAACCTCGGCGGGCGTGCGGCGGGTGATCGTCGCGCGGGCGCGCCTGACGCCGCTGCCCCCTGCGCTCGCCGGCCGGACGGATTTGCCGGCTGGCTTCCTGCTAGTGGATAATGCGCTCCTTGCCGTCTGCGGCGACGGCCGGGCCATCGCGATCCACGAGCTGCGCACGCCCGACGGCGAGCGCATCGACCGCGACGCCGCCCACGCCCTGTTTCCCTCCTTCCGCACATGAACAAGAAAGTTCTCATCCTCGGCGTCAACGGCTTCATCGGCCACCATCTGTCGAAGCGCATCCTCGAGACCACCGATTGGGAGGTCTACGGCATGGACATGCAGACCAATCGGATCGGCGACCTGCTCGCGCACGAGCGCATGCATTTCTTCGAGGGCGACATCACGATCAACAAGGAGTGGGTCGAATACCACGTCCGCAAATGCGACGTGATCCTGCCGCTGGTCGCCATCGCCACCCCGGCAACCTACGTGCAGCAGCCGCTCAAGGTCTTCGAACTGGACTTCGAGGCCAACCTGCCGATCGTGCGGTCGGCGGTCAAGTACCGCAAGCACCTGGTGTTTCCGTCGACCTCCGAGGTCTACGGCATGTGCGCCGACGAGCAGTTCGACCCGGACGCCTCGCCGCTGGTCTATGGCCCGATCAACAAGCCGCGCTGGATCTATGCGTGCTCGAAGCAGCTGATGGACCGCGTGATCTGGGGCTACGGCATGGAAGGGCTGAACTTCACGCTGTTCCGCCCGTTCAACTGGATCGGGCCCGGCCTCGATTCGATTCATACGCCGAAGGAAGGCAGCTCGCGCGTGGTCACGCAGTTCCTCGGTCACATCGTGCGTGGCGAGAACATCAATCTGGTCGACGGCGGCATGCAGAAGCGCGCGTTCACCGCGGTGGACGACGGCATCAGCGCGCTGATGAAGATCATCGCCAACGAGAACGGCGTGGCAAGCGGGAAGATCTACAACATCGGCAACCCGGGCAACAACTTTTCGGTGCGCGAATTGGCGAACATGATGCTCACGCTGGCCGCCGAATATCCCGAGTACCGCGACAACGCGAAGAAGGTGCAGCTGATCGAGACGTCCTCGCAGGCCTACTACGGCGCCGGTTACCAGGACGTGCAGAATCGCGTGCCGAAAATCGACAACACCTGCGACGAACTGACGTGGCGGCCGACGACCGGCATGGACCAGACGCTGCGCACGATCTTCGAGGCCTATCGTTCGCAGGTCGCCGAAGCGCGCGCCCTCGTCGAAGCCGAGCACGACTGACGCCGGCACGATGGCGCGCATCGTCCTCAAGATCGACGTCGACACGCTGCGCGGCACCCGCGAAGGCGTGCCGAACCTCGCGCGCCTGCTCGAACGCGCGCAGGCCAACGCAACCTTCCTGTTCAGCCTCGGCCCGGACCATACTGGCTGGGCGCTGCGGCGGGTGTTCCGGCCAGGCTTCCTGAAAAAGGTGTCGCGCACGTCGGTCGTCGAACACTATGGCATCCGCACGCTGCTCTACGGCACACTGTTGCCCGGCCCGGACATCGGCCGCCGCGCGGCGGCGGAGATGCAGGCCATTGCCCATGCCGGCTTCGAGACGGGCATCCATACCTGGGATCACGTCTACTGGCAGGACAACGTCCGGCACCGCGACCGTGCCTGGACCGAACGTCAGCTCGACCTGGCGCACGCGCGCTTCCGCGAGGTATTCGGCGCTTCGCCGGCAACCTACGGCGCGGCGGGCTGGCAAGGCAATGCGTACGCGCTGCAGAAGCTCGACGCGTGGGGCATGCGCTACGCGTCGGACGGGCGCGGGCGCGGACCCTACCGGCCGATCGTCGCCGGCCGGACGCTCCAGCACGTGCAGATGCCCACCACGCTGCCAACCTTCGACGAGGTATTGGGCGTCGACGGCGTCGATGCGAGCAACGTCGAGCGGCGCCTGCTCGCGCTCACCGAGGCAGACCGCGACCAGGTCTTCACGCTGCATGCGGAACTGGAGGGACAGAAGCTCGCTCCCGCCTTCTCCCGCCTGCTCGACGGTTGGCGCGCGCAGGGTCACCAGCTGGTCTCGATGGGCGACTATCACGCCACGCTGGACCTCGCCGCGCTGCCCGCGTACTCTTTTGCCTGGGGTGAGATTCCGGGCCGGGCCGGCGAACTGATCGTCCAGCCCTGAGCATCGCTCCCGCCGCCACGCCGCCGCGGTCCGCCCGGGCCGGAGGGGCATGCGGCGATCCGGCTCCCAAGGAGAATCGTTACCGATGCCCATTGCCGTCGACAGTCAGGCGCCCGATTTCACCGCACCGGCAACCGGAGGAGCATTCTCGCTCTCCCAGCTGCGGGGACGCCAGGTGGTGCTCTATTTCTATCCAAAGGACAACACACCGGGTTGCACGACCGAAAGCCTGGCTTTCCGCGACCTGAACCCGCAGTTCGATGCGGCCGGCGCGACCATCGTCGGCGTATCGCGCGACAGCGTCCGCTCGCACGACAACTTCAAGGCGAAGCTCGAACTGCCGTTCACGCTGGTATCCGACGCCGACGAAGCCGTGTGCCTGGCGTACGACGTGATCCGCAAGAAGAAGATGTATGGCAAGGAAGTGCGCGGCATCGAGCGCACCACTTTCCTGATCGACCCGGACGGCATCGTGCGCGAGGCCTGGCGCGGCGTAAAGGTGCCGGGCCACGTCGACGACGTGCTGGCGGCTGTACAAGCCCGGGCGGTGGCGATATAGTCGATCGCAATGATTGCGATCCCCGGCGCGTCCCTGTTGCGGTCTTCCTCGAGCTGCCCGACTGGCCCATCCGGCCATTCGGTGCGGGGTGGCCCCATGGGCTCCGCGGCCTCCGTTGCCCCCGCTGCCCCTATTGCCCCTATTGCCCCTGTAGCCTTACGGCCGCATCGTCGGTGCCGGCCACGGTCGCCGGCCCGTCGCCGCCTCGGTGCGCCGCGCCACGCCGCCGCAGCGCGCCACTGCATCACACCGTCGCGTCATGCTTTTGCTTCACTGCAGGGCCTGTCACGGCCACTGCGGGGCAGACCGGTGACGGCAGCAGCGACCGCGCCGATGCGCGTTGCCTTCAGCCAGTCATCGTTCAGCCAGTCCCTATGCAAGCTGTGTGGCTGCCGCCGGCTGCGTCCGACCACGACACGCCGCATCCCAACAGTCACTCGTTCCCAATCCCCGACCACCTGCCGGATGACCGGTCGCGAGCCGCGCGGCCACGGGGCAAGCCAATCGCCGCCCCACTTCCGGCTGAGGAGACTCCATGCCTTTACCGACTCCGCCCAGCAAGCTGGGCGCGTTGCTTTCGCCGGATGAATATCCGACTCAACTGCGTGCGCGACGCAGCACGCGCAAGACGCGTGGCGGCGTGCCGGAAGCCGCGGCCGTCGAGGACGCATCCGCCGGCGTCAGTCTGACGCTGCCGCTGCCGACCGCGGCCGCCGAGCGTACCGGCCTCGAAGTACCGGCCGTGGCACCCGATATCGCGCCGCCGCAGCCGCGCCGCGCCCGTCGCGGGCAGCGCGCGGACAGCGACGCGGTCACGGCGTCGGCCTCGCTGCCGTACGACGCGACGGCCGCGTCGGACGTCTCGCGTGTCGACGAAGCCGTCGAAGTGCCGGAAACGACCGCCTATCCGCCCGCCCTTGATTCGAGCCACACGGCCAGCCACACGGCGAACGACGCGGCGGGCCACGCGGCCACGGCGCCAGCGCGCGAGTCGCGTGAAGGGCGCGAGGCGCGTCGCGCTAACGCCCGCGCAACCGCGCGAGCCAGGCCGGCCACGCCGCTGCCGCAGACGCCGCCGACGCAGCAAACGACATCGGCCCACGACCGCGAGGCCCCGCTCGGCACCGAGACGCCGATCACCGCGCGCGGCGCGGACCTCGACGCCCCGGGTGTCGACACGCCACTGCTGCTCACCGACACGGCTCCGAAGGGTCGCCGCCGCGGCCAGGACGCCGCGCCACGGGCCGAGCAGGCAACCCGCAAGCTGTTCGTGCTGGACACGAATGTCCTGCTGCACGACCCGAGCAGCCTGTTCCGCTTCGAGGAACACGACGTCTATCTGCCGATGATGACGCTCGAGGAACTCGACAACAACAAGAAGGGCATGTCCGAGGTGGCGCGCAACGCGCGCCAGGTCAGCCGCTCGCTGGACGCGCTGGTGGCCGCCGACGGCGGCAACATGGCCGATGGCATCGCGTTGTCGTGCCTTGGCAATCGCGACGCGCGCGGCAAGCTGTTCTTCCAGACCTCGCTCAACGACATCGAGGCCGTGGTCGGCCTGCCCGAAGGCAAGGCCGACAACCAGATCCTGGGCGTCGTGCGTTCGCTGCAGCGCGCCCGTCCGGACCGCTCGGTCGCGCTGGTGTCGAAAGACATCAACATGCGCATCAAGGCCCATGCGCTCGGGCTGCGTGCGGAGGACTACCGCAACGACCAGGTCCTCGAGGACAACGACCTGCTCTACACCGGTGTGATGCCGCTGCCGCGCGACTTCTGGCATCGTCATGCCAAGGGCATGGAAAGCTGGAAGGACGCGCGCACCGGCTCGACGTTCTACCGTCTGAGCGGTCCGCAGGTTGGCGCGATGCTGGTCAACCAGTTCGTCTACCTCGAACCCAACGACGGCGAGCCGTCGTTCCACGGCGTGGTGCGCGAAATCAACGGCCGCACCGCGGTGCTGCAGACGCTGCGCGATTACGGCCACAACCGCAACAACGTCTGGGGCGTCACCGCGCGCAATCGCGAACAGAACTTCGCGATGAACCTGTTGATGGACCCCGAGATCGACTTCGTCACGCTGATCGGCCAAGCCGGCACCGGCAAGACGCTGCTCGCGCTGGCCGCGGGACTGGCCCAGGTGCTCGACGAGAAGCGCTATAACGAGATCATCGTCACCCGCGCGACCGTGCCGGTCGGCGAGGACATCGGCTTCCTGCCCGGCACCGAGGAAGAGAAGATGCAGCCGTGGATGGGCGCGTTCGACGACAACCTCGAAGTGCTGCAGAAGTCGGACGACTCGGCCGGCGACTGGGGCCGTGCCGCGACGCAGGACCTAATCCGTTCGCGGCTGAAGGTGAAGAGCATGAACTTCATGCGCGGACGGACCTTCGTCGAAAAGTACGTGATCATCGACGAGGCGCAGAACCTGACGCCGAAGCAGATGAAGACGCTGGTGACGCGGGCCGGTCCGGGCACCAAACTGATCTGCCTGGGCAATCTGGCACAGATCGATACGCCGTACCTGACCGAAGGCAGCTCCGGCCTTACCTACGTCGTCGACCGCTTCAAGGGTTGGCGCCACGGCGGCAACGTGATGCTGGCGCGCGGCGAGCGCTCGCGGCTTGCCGATCACGCCACCGAGGTGCTGTAGGCGCGCAAGCGCCGCGGATGGGCGCCGGGCGACCCCTTCCGTGAATCTCGGAATCAGGGGAAAGTCCTTTTCAAACAGGCATTAAGCGCGGTCAGTGTAGGTTTTTTGTTACGAAGCGCGCCGGCAAGGTTGGCGCTGGGGAGGGAGAGGGCTAAGATGCTCTCTCCCTCTTTTTTTGCCCCGTCGATGCGCCTGCCCGCCCTCCTGCTCGTCGTCACTGCGTCCGCGCTGGTCGTCGGATGCGGCTCGACGCCGCCCGCGCGCGAGTCGGCGAGCGGCGCGAAGGGTGGCCTGCGTACCGCGCACGGCGGCGCGCCGAAGGCCTACGCACCGCCAAGCGGCTTTCCTCGTTTCGTCGATCAGAGCGTCGGCACCGAAGAAATCTCGATCCAGGCGATGAGCCTGGTCGGCGTACCCTACCGCTGGGGCGGCAACACGCCGGAAGCCGGTTTCGACTGCAGCGGCCTGGTCCGCTATGTGGTGGCGCGCGCCGCCGACGTCGAGCTGCCGCGCACCACGGCGGACATGAGTCAACGCGGCTCGCCGATCGATCCCGACGGCGTCGCGCCCGGCGACCTGATCTACTTCAACACCACCGGCCGGCCGCACTCGCATGTCGGCATCTATGTCGGCAACTACCGCTTCGTCAATGCCCCGTCGACCGGTGGCACGGTCCGCATCGATTATGTGACCAACCCTTATTGGGCCAAGCGCTTCGACGGCCTGCGGCGGATCGACCGCGCGACCCGTTCGCCGTTCGACGCGCCGCAGTGGCAGGCGGCCGCGCCAGCCGCCGCGACGGTGGCGACCGCGCCGGCACCGGTGCGCCCGGTGGCGACGCCGGTCCGCCCGCCCGCCGCGGTGGCGCCGGCCGTCGCCGCCGTGGCGGTGTCATCGCCTGCACCGCGCGTCGACATCGCAGGCGGCCGCGAAGATGGCGGCAGCCGCCAGGGCGGCAGCGATCCGATCGCCGGCGCGATCGCCTCGGCCGAGGCCGGCGCCGCGCTGGACGGCGGCGGTGGCGCGGCCGCGCCGATGCGTGTCGCCACCGCGGCGCCGCGTGCGCCGTCCGCCTACGCGCCGCGCAACGCCTATGCGCCTGGCAACGTCTCTGGCAACGTCTCTGGCAGCGTCTATATAGCGCCGGAGAACCCGGCCCGAGCCGCCGCGCCGGCTACCGTGGTGCGCACCGCGGCGACACGCCCCGCTACCGTCGCGGGGCAGCCGACAAGCCAGCTGACAGTCCAGCCGACAGCACAGCCGACAGTGCAGCCGACAGCCCAGCCGGTGCCCCAAGCAATCCGCACCGTTCCCGCCGCAGTCGCCGAGTCGTCCAACGCCCCGTCGGCCCGCCCAGCCGCGCCCGACGCGTTCGAGCCGCCGCCGCCGCTGGCCCGTCAGGCCATGCGGCAAGTGCCGAACTCGCCGACGCTCGACGCTCGCACGCATGGCGATGACGATCCGATCGGCAGGATGGCCGCTGGACAGTTGTAGCCGTGGCATCGACGGCCATTGCGGCTGAGCGCCCACGGCGCGGCAGCGTGCTGGCGCGTTGCAATCGCGCGCTGTGAATCCGGTGAGCGCGGATCCATGACGTGGTGGCGAATTGTCGGGCCACCGAAGCATGGTCGGCGGAACGTCGGCAGGCGCGGTCGGCCGCCCCCGCGGCCCCGTGCAGCACCTGCCATGCCGGTGCGTCCGCACCCGCGACCGTCCGGCACCGTCGCCCTCCGCGGCCCCATCCACCATCCACCACCCGCACGCTGGCCCGCGCTGCCACTCGGTCACGGAACGCGGCAGCCGGCTACGAAGAAGGCCTGTGAGAAGCTTGCAGTGGCAGCAGCGCGCTGACTGAAGCCTCGGAGAGAACGCAAAACGGCTTCTGCTTCGGACCTCTTCCCCACACCACCGTTCTATGCGCCGAGCGCTGAATGGGCGCGTTGCAAAAGCGAACTGGTTGCTACGGGGATGGAGCCGGCTCAGCCGGCCCTTCAGGTGATCGACCCGCGTGTTGTTGAACGAGTTCGAGCCTGCCCGCAGAGGCCGGTCAAGCGGATACACGGAATGCTTCGGCGCCTTCCTCGACCACCTGAATCGGTGGATGGGCAGGCCACGCAACCCGACCTGCGTCGCCCTCGTGCGCAAGGCTGTCGGTCAGACCGCCGACTTCGCCGGCGCCGGCGCCACGGGCCATGACCGCAACGCCTGTCTCGCGACCTTTTCCAGCGTCTCCTTGGAGAAGCCGGCTTTGGCCTGAACGGCGATGCCATGGGCCACCGCCAGCAGATAGCTGGCGAGCGCATGGCTATCCTCATGCGCAGGCAAATCGCCCTCGTCCCTGGCCTTCTCGAAGCGTGCCTGCAACGCAGCAAGTCCACGCGCCCGCCAGTCGATCAGCGCTTGCATCGCAAGCTCCGAAGCCTCGGACGCCGCCAGCGCCCCGGTAATGCCCAGACATCCCAGCCGATCCGGATAACGGGTGTTGAGCGCCACGGCACCGAGCAGAAAGCGTTCGGCCACCGCTCGGGCGGTACCTTGCTGCAGCGCGTCCCGTACATAGTCCGCGTAGTGCGCGTCATAGTGCGCCAGCGCGCGCAGGAACAACGCGTCCTTGTTGCCAAAGGCCGAGTAAAGCGCTGGCCGCTCCACGCCGGTCGCGGAGACCAGATCGGTATACGACGTGGCGTCATAGCCCTTGCGCCAGAACAGGGTCAGCGCGGCTTCCAACGCGTCGTCCGGGTTGAACGTTCTAGGTCTTCCCATGATTACGCATCCATTTTGTAACGATGATTATAATATCGCTTGACAGCCGGATTGCGAAACGTAATGATCATTATGTAATGACCGTTACTTTATTGTGCAACTCCAGGAATGCCGATGGCCAAACCATTCAATCGCCAGTTCACGCTGGCCGCCCGCCCGCAAGGCCTTGCCAGACTGAGCGACTTCCGCTTGATTGCAGGCGCGCTGCCCGCGCCCCGTGAAGGCGAAGTGCTGTTTCGCAACACGCTGTTTTCCATCGATCCCTATCAGCGCAACCTGATGGGCAACGGCTCGTCCGAATGGCCGACGCTCAACATCGGCGATCCCATGGGCGGGCCCACCGTCGCAGTGGTCGAAGCAAGCCGCCATCCCGATTTCGAGCCGGGCGATACGGTCCAGACCTGGTCCGGCTGGCAAGACTACGCTGTCTCCAACGGCTCAGACATCCGCAAGCTCGATCCGGCCGGCGCGCCGCTGTCGACCGCGCTGGGCCCGCTGGGACTGACGGGCTTCACCGCGTGGTACGGCATGACGAAGGTGCATGACTTCAAACCGGGCGGCTCGCTGATCGTCACCGGGGCGGCGGGATCGGTCGGTTCGATGGCGGCGCAATTGGGCAAGTTGCGCGGCATGCGCGTCGTGGGTGTGGCCGGCGGCCCGACCAAGGTTGCGATGCTGAAGGAGGAGCTCGGCCTGGACGCCGCCATCGACTACAAGGCAAGCGACTTCAAGGAACAGGTGGGCCAGGCGCTGCCCGACGGCATCGACGCCTTCTTCGAGAATGTCGGCGGGCCGATCTTTCCGGTGCTGATGGAACACTTCAACACCGATGCCAAGATGGTCGTCTGCGGCACCATCGCCGATTACAGCGACACCGAACTGCCGCAAGGCACCAACTACCTGCCGCGCCTGATCACGCTGATTCACTACCGCTTCGTGTCCATCAAGGCTTTTGCGACGCCCTATGTGATCGATGCCTTCCCGGAATTCCTGGCGGCAGTGGCGCCGTTGGTCGCTGCCGGCAAGCTGCGCTATTACGAGGAATTCGTCGATGGTTTCGAGAAGCTCCCGGCAACCCTGCTCAGCCTGTTCGATGGCACGCACAGCGGCAGGAAATTGATCGTGCGCAACGACTGACCACCCAGTGGACCGTGAATGGCGATGCAGGTGTCATCGTGAAACAAAAAAGCCGCCGGCGCAGTCGCGCCGGCGGCTTCCTCATGATTCACCCGCAGGCGGCTTGCACCGTTCACAAGCGCGGGCCATGGTCCGCTGCCGGTATTGGATCGATGCCAGCGATGCCCGCGATGCTCCCGACGCCCGGCAGCGCGCGTGCCGCGCGTCGCGTCAGAACAGCCGATGCGCGAGCCACCAGCCGCAGCCGGCCATTACCGCCGACGCGGGAATCGTGAGCACCCAGGCCCAGACGATTCGGCCGGCAACGCCCCAGCGTACCGCCGACACCTTCCGCGTCGAACCGACGCCGACGATGGCGCCGGTGATCGTGTGGGTGGTCGACACGGGGACGCCCATGAACGACGCGATGAACAAGGTGATCGCACCGCCGGCTTCGGCGCAGAAGCCGCCGACCGGCTTGAGCTTGGTGATCTTCTGGCCCATCGTGCGCACGATCCGCCAGCCGCCGAACAGCGTGCCGAGGCCGATCGCGAAGTAGCACGCGGCGATCACCCAGATCGGCGGCGCCCCGGCGCTGGCCGCGACGTGGCCGCTCGCCACCAACAGCATCCAGATGATGCCGATCGTCTTCTGCGCGTCGTTGCCGCCGTGGCCAAGGCTGTACAGGCCCGCGGACAGCAGTTGCAGCCGGCGGAAGCGCCGGTCCACCTTGGCCGGCGGCGTGCGGAAGTACAGCCACGAGACCGCCACCATGAACATCGAGCCGAGGATGAAGCCGAGCAGCGGCGAGATGAAGATGAACGCGACGGTGGTCAGCAAGCCATGCAGATTCAGCGAGCCGAAGCCGGCCTTGGCGACCGCCGCGCCGACCAACCCGCCGATCAGCGCATGCGACGAGCTCGACGGAATGCCCGAGATCCAGGTGATCACGCTCCAGGCGATCGCCCCGGCGAGCGCGCCGAAGATCACGTAGTGATCGACGACATCCGAATCGATGGTGCCGTGGCCGACCGTTGCCGCGACCTTCAGATGGAAGATGAAATAAGCGATGACGTTGCACAGCGCGGCAAAGGCGACTGCCTGTTGCGGCTTGAGCACACCGGTCGAAACGACAGTGGCGATCGAATTCGCCGCGTCGTGGAAACCATTCATGAAGTCGAACAACAAGGCGACCGCGACCAGCACCACGACCACCCACAACGCGATTTGCACCGATGCCATTAGCTTGACGCCCCGTTATGCGTTTTCGAGCACGATGCCTTCGATGATGTTGGCGACGTCCTCGCACTTGTCGGTGACCGTCTCGAGCAGTTCGTAGATCGCCTTGTGCTTGATCAGGGTCTTGACGTCGTCTTCCTCGCGGAACAGTTTCGAGACCGCGGCGCGCATCACGCGGTCGGCCTCGGACTCGAGCTTGTCGATCTCGTTGCACGAGGCGAGGATCTGCGTGGCGTCCTTCATGTCGTTCAGACGGGCCACCGCCTTCTCGACCTCGACGCAACACCCGACGCAGATGCGCGCGAGGTCGGTCGCCGCCGGCGGCAGCGTGCGCACGTCGTACAGCGAGACCGCCATCGAGACGTCGTCCATCACGTCGAGCACGTCGTCCATCGTCGAGATCAGCGCATGGATCTGGTCGCGATCCAGCGGCGTGATGAAGGTCTTGTGCAGCAGATCGATGGTCTCGTGCGTGAGCTTGTCCGCGCGCTTTTCGCCGGCGTGGATGTTCTGCTTGTGCACCTCGGCGTTGTCGAGATTGTTGACCAGCGTATGCAGTTCGTGGCTCGCTTCGACGATGCACTTGGCATGCGCGTTGAAGATCTCGAAAAACTTGCCTTCGGTAGGCATGAAGCGACCAAACATAGGTTCCTCGTGTGGGCTGTCCACAGCCCGGTGACGAAAAGTGCGCGTATTGTAACCGTCAGCGCGCGCGGCGCCAGACGGGCCGCGCGCTTATTCCGAATAGAACGCGCCGGGTCCGGCGAAATTGTCGAACTTCGTGTATTGACCAAGGAAGGTCAGGCGCACGGTACCGATGGGGCCATTACGCTGCTTGCCGATGATGACCTCGGCCGTCCCCTTGTCCTGGCTGTCGGGGTTGTAGACTTCGTCGCGGTAGATGAACAGGATCACGTCCGCATCCTGTTCGATGGCGCCCGACTCGCGCAGGTCGGACATCACCGGTCGTTTGTTCGGCCGCTGTTCGAGACTGCGGTTGAGCTGCGAGAGCGCCACCACCGGCACGTTCAGCTCCTTCGCGAGGCTCTTCAGCGACCGCGAGATCTCCGAGATCTCGGTGGCGCGGTTCTCGCCGCTGGATGCGGCCGACATCAGCTGCAGGTAATCGATGATGATCAAACCGAGCTGTCCGCACTGGCGGGACAGGCGGCGCGCCCGGGCCCGCAGTTCCATCGGATTCAGCGCGCCCTGCTCGTCGATGAAGATCTGCGCCTCGCCCATCTTCTGTACCGCGTGCGTCAGCTTCGGCCAGTCCTCGTCGGTCAGCTTGCCGGTGCGCAGGCGATGCGCATCCAGGCGGCCGACCGAGCCCAGCATCCGGGTGGCGAGCTGTTCGCCCGGCATTTCCATCGAAAATACCGCGACCGGCAGACCGTACTCGATCGCGACGTATTCGCCGATGTTCATCGAAAACGAGGTCTTGCCCATCGACGGGCGACCCGCGACGATGATCAGCTCGCCGCCGTGCATGCCCGAGGTCATGCGGTCCAGGTCGACGAAACCGGTCGGCGTGCCGGTCACGTCGCTCGGATTGTCCTGGTGGTAGAGCGTATCGATGCGCTCGACAACCTTCGACAGCAGCGGTTTGATTTCGGCGAAGCCGCCCTGGGCACGCGCGCCTTCCTCGGCGATCGCGAAGATTTTGGACTCGGCTTCGTCGAGCAGCTGGCGCACCTCGCGGCCCTGCGGCGCGAATGCGCCGCCCGAGATCTCGTCGGCGACGCTGACCAGCTTGCGCAGTACCCCTCGATCGCGCACGATTTCCGCATAGCGACGGATATTGGCGGCGCTCGGCGTATTCTGGGCCAGCGCGTTCAGGTAGGCGAGTCCACCCACTTCGTCGGCCTTGCCGGCGGTGGATAGGGATTCGAACACGGTGATCACGTCCGCCGGCCGGGCACCGGCGATCAGGCGGCCGATATGCTGGAAGATGAGCCGGTGATCGTAGCGGTAGAAATCGGCTTCGCCGACGAAGTCGGCGATACGATCCCACGCGGCGTTGTCGAGCAGCAGTCCGCCGAGCACCGATTGTTCGGCCTCGATGGAATGCGGCGGCACCTTCAGGGATTCGATCTGAGGATCGGAGAGCGGCACATTCATGGTGCCGGATTATAACGTCGCGGCCGCCCGCGCTCTTTTTTCGATCCCAAAAAAAACGCGGCCACCGTTTCCGGTGGCCGCGCGCGGCACGGAAGCGCCGCCTGGTCGGGATGCACGTCGCCGCGCGGTCCCGCAGGCGTCGCCTGCGCGCAACGTCAGACCGTCTGACCCACCACCTGGGCGGTGATCTCGACCTGCACTTCCGAGTGCAGCACGACCGTGACCGGGTGCTCGCCAACGGTCTTCAGCGGACCGTTCGGCAGGCGCACCTGCGACTTCTCGACCACGAAGCCCTTGGCGGCAAGCGCCTGGGCGATGTCGTTGTTGGTCACCGAGCCGAACAGACGGCCGTCGACGCCGGCCTTTTGCGGGATCTCGAGGGACAGGCCGTTGAGCTTCTCGCCCTGCGCCTGCGACTCGGCCAGCTTGGCGGCGGCGGCCTTTTCGAGTTCGGCGCGCTGCGCTTCGAACTGAGCCTTGGCCGCTTCGGTGGCGCGGCGCGCCTTGCGGTTCGGGATCAGGTAGTTACGGGCGTGGCCGTCCTTGACGCGGACGATATCGCCGAGCTTGCCGAGGTGCGGGTCGGCTTCGAGCAGAATGACTTCCATGTGTTTCTCCGGGGACGGGGCAGATTACGAGCGGTGCAGATCGGTGTACGGGAGCAGCGCGAGGAAACGCGCACGCTTGATCGCCGTACCCAGCTGGCGCTGGTAATGCGCACGCGTACCCGTCAGACGGGCCGGCGTGATCTTGCCGTTTTCGCTGATGAAATCCTTCAGCGTGTTGATGTCCTTGTAGTCGATTTGTTCGACTTTGGCAGCCGTGAAACGGCAGAACTTCTTGCGCTTGAACAGCGGGTTCTGCTGTTGACGACGACGTTCAAACTTCTTCTTGTCGGTGGGACGAGCCATGATCGATCCTATTCAGTATCTTGCAGTTCGGTGATGTGAAAGACCAGCGTGCGTGCATTGCGGTGCCGCGGCGCGAGAAAGCCGGTGAAGCGGTAGCGGGTCTGCGGCGTACATGCCGCCAGTGCCACGCTCGCCTCGCCAGCCGCCAGCGCCGGGAGCGTCAGCGCGACCTTGCGGGCCTGCCCTGCCTCCACCACCTGACCCTCGTGTGCGAGCACGGTTTCCCGTATCGGCACCCCGGCCGGCGTGTACCGGACAGGCTGGGTCTCGGCGACCACCGCGACGATTTCGAGACGGTTGTCCGGGCGTGCGGCCCCGGCATGCGCCGTCGGTGTCATCGCTGCGGTCTGCGCTGGTCGCTGCGACCGGCCGCTCAGGCGGCCGCGTCGGTCGAAGCCGGCGCCGGCGACTTCTTCGCCTCTTCGCGCTGGACTTCCTTCATCATCGGCGACGGGCCCGTCTCGGCCCGCTTCATCTTCGTGATCAGATGACGCAGCACGGCGTCATTGAACTTGAACGCGTGCTCCAGGTCCTCGAGGGTGTCCTGGCTGCATTCGATGTTCAGGCAGACGTAGTGGGCCTTGGCGAGCTTGTCGATCATGTAGGCCAGTTGACGACGGCCCCAGTCTTCGACGCGATGGATCTGACCACCCTTCGACGTGATGGTCGTCTTGTAGCGTTCGATCATCGCCGGCACCTGTTCGCTCTGATCAGGGTGCACGATGAAAACGATCTCGTAGTGACGCATATGCGCTCCTTCTTCCTTGCGGGTATAAGCCACCCGCCCGCGGACCCGGGCCGGCCAGCGCGTCTCCGCACCGGCCGGCCGGCGTACTGCGCCGGTGTGGCAAGGTAAAGCGCGCGATTATAGCGCGATTCCGGGCGGCGTTTCAAGCTGCAAAGCGCGGGGGCGACCGACGCGCCGGCGGGAATTGGTGTATCGTCACGTTACCGAACTGGCACGGCGTGCCCGGTAGACGCACACGGCGTCGAAGCCGCGCCACAACGAGGTTATTCCAACATGAGCGACAAGATCCAGCATATCAACGACGCATCGTTCGAACAGGACGTCCTGAAAGCCGACAAGCCCGTCCTGCTCGACTTCTGGGCCGAATGGTGCGGCCCCTGCAAGATGATTGCACCGATCCTCGACGAAGTGGCCACCGAGTATTCGGACCGCCTGACGGTCGCCAAGCTCAACGTCGACGAGAACACCGCGACCCCGGCCAAGTTCAGCGTGCGCGGCATTCCCACGCTGCTGCTGTTCAAGAACGGCACGGTTGCCGCCACCAAGGTCGGCGCATTGTCGAAGGCGCAACTGACTGCCTTCCTCGACAGCCAGCTCTGAGATCCGCGCGGCGTCCGCCCGGACGCCGCCTCCAGCCAGCGCATCTGCCGCTGGACAACGCGCCGGCGCCTGTTATAATCGCCCAACGGTAGCCGGCACGTCTGGCGTCCCCGGTCAATCCGGGGCATCGCCGCGCTAGCGCCGTGCTAGAATTCCTCCCAGCCCCGATTCGTCCTCAGAGCGCTCGCTCGCCCCTCCCTCTCTTTCTGCCTTCCGCCTTCCCGGACGGGAAACCCGTATGCATTTATCCGAGCTGAAGTCTCAACACGTCTCCCAATTGATCGAGCTGGCCAATGGCCTGGAGATCGAGAACGCGAACCGTCTGCGCAAGCAGGAATTGATGTTCGCCATTCTGAAGAAACAGGCGAAGCTGGGCGAGACGATCTTCGGCGACGGCACGCTGGAAGTGCTGCCTGACGGCTTCGGTTTCCTGCGTTCGCCGGAAACGTCGTATCTGGCGAGCACGGACGACATCTATATCAGCCCGTCGCAGATCCGCCGCTTCAATCTGCACACCGGCGACACGATCGAAGGCGAAGTGCGCACGCCGAAGGACGGCGAACGCTACTTCGCTTTGGTCAAGGTCGACAAGGTGAACATGCAGCCGCCCGAGGCCTCGAAACATAAGATCATGTTCGAGAACCTCACGCCGCTGCATCCGAACAAGCCGCTCACGCTTGAACGCGAGATGCGCGGCGAGGAAAATGCGACAAGCCGGATCATCGACATGATCGCGCCGATCGGCAAGGGCCAGCGCGGCCTGTTGGTCGCCTCGCCGAAGTCGGGCAAGACGGTGATGCTCCAGCACATCGCGCACGCGATCAAGGCGAACCATCCGGACGTGAAGCTGTTCGTGCTGCTGATCGACGAACGGCCCGAGGAAGTGACCGAGATGCAGCGCTCGGTGGTCGGCGAAGTGGTCGCCTCGACCTTCGACGAACCGGCGTCGCGGCACATCCAGGTTGCCGAGATGGTGATCGAGAAGGCCAAGCGCCTGGTCGAGATGAAGCAGGACGTGGTGATCCTGCTCGACTCGATCACGCGTCTGGCACGCGCATACAACACCGTCGTGCCGACCTCGGGCAAGGTGCTGACCGGCGGTGTCGACGCGAACGCGCTGCAGCGGCCGAAGCGCTTCTTCGGCGCGGCCCGGAATGTCGAGGAAGGCGGCTCGCTGACCATTATCGGCACCGCGCTGATCGAGACCGGCAGCCGCATGGACGACGTGATCTACGAGGAATTCAAGGGCACCGGCAACATGGAAGTGCACCTGGAACGCCGCCTCGCGGAACGCCGCGTCTACCCGGCGATCAACCTGTCGAAGTCGGGCACGCGCCGCGAGGAACTTCTGATCAAGCCGGAAATCCTGCAGAAGACCTGGCTGTTGCGCAAGGTCATCTCCGAGATGGACGATGTCGAGGCAATGGAATTCCTGCTCGACAAGATCCGCCAGACGAAGAACAACAACGAGTTCTTCGATCTGATGCGCCGCGGCGGCTGACAGCCGCCCGGTCCACGGACCTGCCCGTCGCCCGGCCCGCCCGATGGCAACACGGCCCGGCCTCGACCGCCTGGTGTTCCCGTGGGCCATCGCCTGCGCCACCGGCCTCGAATACTTCGACAGCGCGCTGTTCAGCTTCTTCGCCAGCTATATCGCTGGCGGCGTGAACGCGTCACCGGACGAACTGGTCTGGGCAGCCACCAGCTACGCCACCGCCGCCGTGCTGGGCATCGTCCAGCAGCAGTGGTGGGTCGAGCGGCTGGGCTACCGGCGCTATCTTGCCGTCTCCCTGCTGGCCTACGCGCTCGGCGCCCTCGCCTCGGCGCTGTGCCAGAGCTCGATCGAACTGGCGCTCGCGCGCGCCTGGCAAGGCTATTGGATCGGCCCGCTGATGGGCGCCTGCCGCATCCTGATTCAGAACTGTTTTCCCGGCACGCAGCGCGCGGGCGCGATCCGCATCTTCCTGGTGATGATCCTGATCGGCAGCGCCGGCGCGCCGCTGGCGGGCAGCATCCTGCTCGACCACGCGCAATGGCGCATGCTGTTCGCCTGCACCGCGCCGCTGGCCTGCCTGTTCGCGCTGGCAGTGTGGCTGAGCGTTCCGCCGCTGGGCGTGCTGGCTGCCGCCGAACGGGGCGAAGCGCACGTCTGGCCCTATCTGGTCTTCGCAATCGGCCAGGGCGCACTGCAGATCGTCCTGCAGCAACTGCGCTTCACGCTGTTCACCGGCTCGCCGCTGCCGCTGGTGCTGACCGCGCTCGCCGTCGCCGCACTCGGCTGGTTCGGCTACCACCAATGGCGTCATCCGCGCCCGTTGATGCGTCTGGACGCGCTGCGCGAACGCTCCTACCGGACCGGCCTGACGCTTTACGTGCTGTACTACTTCCTGTCGACCTCCCTCTCCTACCTGCTGCCACGCTTCATGGAACAGGGCCTTGGCTGGTCGGTGTTCCGGAGCGGCGAGCTGATCGGCGTGACGTCGCTGACCTCGCTTGCCCTGCTGTTCGGCTATCTGCGGATCTCGCCGCGCATCACGCGCAAGAAGTGGCTGATCGTGCCGGGCTTCATCTGCGCGGCCACGACCGCGTTCTGGCTCGCGTCGATGACGCCGCAGGTCGGGCCGCGCGAGCTGGCCGGCGCGCTGCTGCTGCGCAGCCTGCTGATCCTGTTCATCGTGCTGCCCGTCGCCAACCTGACGTTTCGACCGTTCACCGGCGACGCCTTCTCGCACGGCTACCGGATGAAGAACGTCGTCAAGCAGTTGACCATTTCGTTTTCCACCGCGTCGGTCATCGTGCTCGAACAGCATCGCGCGGCGCTGCATCACAGCCGCCTGGCCGAGGTCGCGACACCCTACAATCCGGTCTTTCGTCAGACGCTCGACGCGCTTGCCGGTCCCGCCCCGCTCGCCGAGGTCGCGGCGATGGTGACTCGCCAGGCGGCCTTCATGGCCTCGCTCGACGCGTTCGTGTTCGTCGGCGCGGTGGCGGCGCTTGGTGGGCTCTATGCACTGCTGCAACGCGACATCAAATAACCCGACAGCGGCCATGTTCGATGCCTACCGACAGTGGCGTGCGCGCCGCAGCGCGGCGCGCGAAGCGCGGCTGGTCGACGCCTTCGCGATTCCCGAGCCCTTGTGGGATGCCACCCTGGCTCGTTTCGCGTTCGTGCGCTGGCTCGACGTCGCGTCCTTGCAGCGCCTCCGCCGCCTTGTCAGCCTGTTCCTGGCCGACAAGCAATTCACGATGGTGCAGGGCCTGGAGCCGGACGACGCGATCTTCGCCGCGATCGCGGTCCAGGCCTGCCTGCCGATCCTGGAACTCGACCTGTCGTTGTACGGCGGCTGGCGCGAGATCGTGGTGTACCCGGGCGAGTTCGTGATCCGGAAGACGGTGCAGGACGAAGCCGGCGTGGTGCACGAGGTGGTTCAGGACGCCAGCGGCGAAGCGTGGCACGGCGGACCGGTGATTCTGTCGTGGCAGGACGCCGGCGACGACAGCGGTTTCGCGTACAACGTGGTGATCCACGAATTCGCGCACAAGATCGACATGCGCAACGGCGTGGCCGACGGCATGCCGCCCCTGAGCGACGCGTGGCACCGTGGCATCGACCGGCCGGCCTGGCGAGCCGGACTCCAAGCGTGTTTCGACGCGTTCTGCGCGGCAGTGGCTGCGGTGCCGCGTCGCGCGTGGCGGCGCTTCGAGGCCGAATCGCTGCTCGACCCCTACGCGGCGCAGGACCCGGCGGAATTCTTCGCGGTTGCCAGCGAGACGTTCTTCGTCGCGCCGCGCGCGCTTGCCGACGAGATGCCGCCGCTCTACGACCTGCTGCGCGCCTACTACCGGCAGGACCCGGCGCAATGGGAACGCGACGCGGACGCCGCGGCCGTGAAATAACGCTGCCGGGCGTGTTTTTCTGGCATAATCGCAGGCTTCGTCTCGAAACCTTTGGCTACTGGCAAGTGGCTCGCGGCTTGGCCGTGCGGACGGGAGGCAGTTGCGCTCGACGGCGCGGCTTTCCCGGCACGTTCGAGGGACGATGCCAACCGGGTGATCCGGGCCGGCATTCCGTTCCGCAGCGAGTTGGCGGGTTGGCTACCGACAGATAGATACAGTCATGAAAGAAAACATTCATCCGAATTACCGCGAAGTCCTGATCCAGGACCTGTCGTCGGGCTTCAAGTTCGTCACCCGTTCGACGATCCAGACCCGCGAAACGATCGTTCACGAAGGCAAGGAATACCCGCTCGTGAAGGTCGAAGTCTCGTCGGAATCGCACCCGTTCTACACCGGCACGCAGAAGATCGTCGACACGGCTGGCCGCGTCGAGAAGTTCCGCCAGAAGTTCGGCGCGCGTGCGGGCGGCAAGGCGACGACCAACACCGCAAGCTGAAATTGACGGCGAGCGCACTGTCGCTCGCAGGTCGATAGGGGCAGCCTAGGCTGCCCTTTTTCTTGTGCGCGCGCTCGGTGAAGGCGGCCGCGCTGCCTTCACCGAGCGAATGCGGTTCGTGCTTCGCGTTGGCCGCCGCCCTTCCCGCCCCGGCCGCCCCGGCCGCCGCGGCGGCCACCGCAGACGCCGCAGACGCCGCGGACGCACGGTCGCATGCCAGCGACGCCGGCCCTGCGCCGGCATGCGTCGTTGACCGGGCGCCGCAGTCGCCGTCAGCGCCGTCTTGCCTTGCGACGCATGCGTCACATGCGTCACACATGCGTCGCATGCCAGGCATGCACGACGTGCGGCATGCAGCACGCCCGGCGCCTGACCGATCTACAATGAGCGCCCGACGCCGCACCGGCTCCGAGAGCATGAACCCTGTCGTCCGCCTGACCGCCTCCGCCACCCGCGCCCTGCCCCGTGCCGCGCTGCTCGCAATCTGCCTGATCTACGCAGCGACCGGCCTGTTCGCGCGCGATCCCTGGAAGAACGAGGACGCCGCCGGCTTCGGCGCAATGTACACACTCGCGCACGGCACGCCGGCCGACTGGCTGACGCCGAACATCTTCGGTCATCCGGTGCCGGACAACGGGCCGTTGATGTATTGGCTCGGCGCGCTTTCGATCCGCCTGACCGGCTGGCTGCTCGGCGCGAGCAACGCGGCGCGGCTGCCCACCTTGCTGCTGTTCCTGCTGACCTGCGGCCTGGTCTGGTACGGCAGCTATCTGCTCGGCCGCCGCGCCGAGGTGCAGCCGTTCAAATACGCGTTCGGCGGCGAACCGGCGCCGCGCGACTATGGCCGCACGATTGCCGACGGTGCGGTACTGATCCTGCTCGCGTGCTTCGGCCTGGCCGAGCGCGGGCATGAAAGCACCGCGCAGATCGCGCAGTTGCTGTCGGTGACGCTGGTCCTGTACGGTCTCGCCCGGTTGAGCGACAAACCTTGGCAGGGCGCGGCCTGCTGGGGCGGCGGTGTCGGCCTGCTGGCGTTGTCGGGCAACCCGGTGATGCCGGTGGCCGTCGGCGTCTGCACGCTTGCCGTGCCGCTCCTCAGCCCGGCGCTGCGCCGGGTGCAACTGCTTGTTCTGGGCCTGCCGCTGGCGCTCGCGATCGGCCTGAGCTGGCCGCTGGTCGCATGGTTCGCGGCCCCCGACACCGCCGCCCATCGCTACCTGTACGACTGGCTCAACGCGGGTTTGAACCGCTACAGCGGCGGCCCCTCGAACGTGCTCGCCTACGCGGCGAAGAACTTCCCGCTGTTCACCTGGCCCGCGTGGCCGCTCGCGCTCTGGTCGCTGTGGAGCTGGCGACGCCTGTGGCGCGCGCCGCACGTTGCCGCGCCGCTGGCGGTGGCCGTGCCGCTGCTGCTGCTGGTGCTGCTGCAGAGCCATCAGAACAACCGGCTGTTCGTGCTGCCGCTGCCGGCGCTGTCGATGCTTGCCGCGTTCGGCCTGCCGACCCTCAAGCGCGGTGCGATCAATGCGATCGACTGGTTCGCGGTGCTGAGTTTCACGCTGCTCAGCGGTTTCGTATGGATCGTCTGGATCGCTGGCCAGACCGGCTTCCCGCCGCCGATCGCGCGCAATCTCGCGCGCCTGTTGCCGGGATTCCAGCCGAGCTTCAATCCGCTGGCACTGGCCGCCGCGCTGGCCGCGACCGCCGCATGGGTCTGGCTGGTGCGTTGGCGGCTGTCGCGCTCGCCGAAGGTGCTGTGGCGCAGCGTGGTGCTGTCCAGTGCCGGCACGACGCTGATGTGGGTGTTGCTGATGACGCTGTGGCTGCCGTTCATCGACTACAGCCGGACCTACCGCGACGTGGCGCAACAGATCGCCAGCCATCTGCCGCCCGACTACACCTGCATCGATCCGGTACGCCTGGGCGAGGCACAGATCGCGTCGTTCGGCTATTTCGCGGACATGCGCTTCCGCCGCCCCGGCCAGAGCGACTGCAATGTGCTGCTGCGCCAGGACCGGCAGGACTTCGGCGATCCGCAGTCGCCGGCGCCCTACTGCTGGCGACAGGTATGGGAAGGCCGGCGCGCGGCCGATCGCGACGAGCGCTTCCGCCTCTACCTGCGCGAGGCACGGCCGGCCCGCGCCGGCGCGGGCGGCTGCCGATGACAGACGGTCAGGGGCGCTCCGAGCGGACGAGCCGGCGCGGCGGCAGCGAGCGCGCCGGGCATTGGTGGCATGACGCGCGCGCGATCGGCGCCCTCGCCTGGCCGGTGCTGATCGGGCAGCTGGCGATCATTGCATTCGGCGTTATCGATACCGCGATGGTCGGGCGCTATGCGTCGCTCGATCTCGCCGCGCTCGGCCTCGGCGCCTCGATCTACATCAGTGTATATGTCGGCCTGACCGGCATTCTCGGCGCGCTGTCGCCAATCGCCGCTCAATTGCACGGTGCCCGGCGGCCCGGCGAAATCGGCGAAGAAGTTCGCCAGGCGGGCTGGCTGGCGGCGGCGCTGGCAGTGATCGGCATGGTGCTGCTGGCCTTCCCCGGCCCGTTGCTGGCGCTGTCCGACGCTTCCCCGGCACTGGCCGAACGCACCGTCGCGTATCTGCGCGTGCTCTCGTTCGGCTTGCCCGCCGCCCTGCTGTTCCGCATCTACAACTCGCTGTCGACCGCGCTCGGCCGGCCGCGCCTGGTGATGGCGCTGCAGCTGATCGGCCTGGCGCTGAAGGTGCCCGCCAACCTGTGGCTGATCTTCGGCGGCCTGGGCGTCGCCGCGCGGGGCGCACCGGGCGCGGCGCTGGCCACCACCGCGATCAATTGGGCGCTGGCGCTGATCGGCGTGGGCGTGCTCTATCGGCATGCGTTCTATCGCCCGTTCGGGATTTTCCTGCATGCCAGCCGGCCCAATCCGGCGCGGCTGTGGGCCTTGCTGCGGCTTGGCGTGCCAATGGGGTTGTCCTACCTGATCGAGGTGACGGCCTACACGTTCATGGCCATCTTCATCGCGCGTTTTGGCACCACGCCGCTGGCCGGCCACCAGATCGCCGCCAACCTGGGCGCGGTGCTGTACATGACGCCGATGTCGCTCGGCATTGCAACCGCGACGCTGGTGGCCCAGGCCCTCGGCGCCCGCGAGCGCGAGCGCGCCCGCCGACTGTCGCGCCACGGCATCACGATCGCCGCGCTGCTCGCGGTGTTGTATGCCGTGGCCCTGCTGGCGGCGCGCGGCCCGATCCTGTCCGCGTACAGCGCCGACCCGGCGGTGGTCGCCGCGGCGGGCAGCCTGCTCGGCATCGTCGCGCTGTACCACTTCTTCGACGCGGTGCAGATCAGCACGGCCTTCGCGCTGCGCGCACACAAGGTGGCCGTGGTGCCGACGCTGATCTACGCCTTTGCGTTGTGGGGGGTTGGCCTCGGCGGTGGCTATGTGCTCGGCTTCGACCTCACCGGCTGGGTACCGGCCCGATGGCAAGGCGCGCGCGGTTTCTGGCTGGCCAATGCGCTCAGCCTCGGCGTCGCGGCGTTGGGTCTGCTCGCATATCGACGCGTGGTGGTCGGCCGGCCGCGCGACTGAGCACGACTGAGCCCGGCTTGCGCCGGCCGCGCCTGGCCCTGCCGTGACCGGCGGCCGCGCCGGCCCGCCTGCGCCCACCGGACACACCGCGGCGTGCGCCATCGCGGCCGCCGCAACGCCCGGTACCCGAGCGCTGCCGCCGCGGCACCGTTCACCGCCTGCTCGAGCTGTCCTGCCCGCCCGCCTTATCCGTTTGCCCCGCAGCTTAGGCGTCCGTCGCGCCGGTGTGTGACACCGCACAGCCTTTTGGCCTCGCGCGTGGTTGAAGCGCGACGATTTGGCGCGCCATCGCCATCGCAACCGGCCGCTTGACAAGCGGCTCGTCTACAATCGTCGGACCTTACAATAAGGAGACGGCAGCGATGCACGCGGAAGCAGGGGCAGGCAACAGACAGATCGACGACCGACACGCCACGCGCCCCCGGCCCGTGCCATCCGAAGCACCACCGTTGCAACGCGCAAACGTCTCGCGCCGTCACGCCTGGCTGCCGCGCCTGCTGGTGGCGGCGGGCTGCCTGACGTCGCTGTTGTTCGCCACATCCGCGCACGCGGCACGCATCGTCCGCGTCACACCGGAAGGCGAAGTCGGTCCGGTCACGCAAGTCACCGCGGTATTCGACGAGGCGATGGTGGCGTTCGGCAGCGGCGACGGGGCCGCCCCGTTGACGCTGAGCTGCAGCGGCGCGCCCACTTCGGCGACGCGCGGCAGTGGCCGCTGGATCGATGCCAAGACCTGGTCGTTCCGCTTCGACCAGACGCTCGGGCCGGGCGCGCGCTGTGAATTGCGTCCGAGCGCCGGACTCAAGTCCGCTGCCGGTCAAGCGGTGACGGGCAATACCCGCTATGCGTTCGCAACCGGCGGTCCGCGCGTCCTTGCGCTGCGACCCGGCGGCAACGTCGACGAAGACCAGATCTTCGCGGCGCGGATGAACGTGCCGGTGACCGAGCGTTCGGTGCAGGACAACGTCTTCTGCGAAGTCGACGGCATCGGCGAGCGCTTGCCGGTGAAGCTGGTCAAGGGCGCCGACCGCGATGCGATCCTGCGCCACCTCGACGTCAGCGGCGCCGGTCCCGACTGGATCACCTTCAGTTGCCAGCGCCGCCTGCCCTCGGGAGCGACCGTGCGGCTGCTGTGGGGTGCCGGCCTCGCCACCGCTGGCGGCGTCAGTGCCGGCCGGCCGCAGCAGTTCGAACGCACGGTGCGCGCACCGCTGACGGCGAGCTTCAGCTGCGAGCGCGAAAATGCGCGCGCCGCATGTTCGCCGCTGCGTCCGATGCAACTGTCGTTCACGGCCAACGTGCCGCGCGCCACCCTCGAATCGATCGTGCTGCAAACGCCCGACGGCAAACGCAAGCCGACTGTTTCGGACAACGATTCGCCCAGCACGACGATCACCTTCCCGGCGCCGTTGCCGCCGGATGCGGCGCTGTCGATCGTGCTGCCCGCCGGCCTGAAGGACGACGCCGGGCGGCCGCTGAGCAACGCGGGCACCTTCCCGCTCGCCGTGCGCACCGCGGCGATGCCGCCGCTGCTCAAATTCTCGACCGGCAGTTTCGGTATTCTGGAACGTTTCGCCGAACCTGGCGGCACGCCGATGCTGCCGCTGACCGTGCGCCACATCGAGGCCGACGCCACGTTCAATGCGGCACGCGTGCCGGCGGCGGGCGGCGCGCTCGCGCAGAAACGCGTCGACGACGACGCCGCGATCATCGCGTGGCTCGGCCGGCTCCGCCACTTCGACGATGACGGCACCTACGTCACCGAAAAACGCCTGAACAGCATCGAGCCCGGACTGCTGGCCCGGTCGCCGAAAGCAGTGCGTATCCGCCAGGAGGACGGCACCGAGCTGATCGACGTGCGCTCGCTGTCCCTGCTTGCCAACAGCGCCGGCGTGCAACGCCTGAACCTGCCGACCAGTGATCCGAAGCAGCCGCGCCCGTTCGAAGTGATCGGCCTGCCGTTGAAGGACGCCGGCTTCTACGTGATCGAAGCGGCCTCGCCGCGGCTCGGCGCGTCGCTGCTCGCCGACCCGCGCCCGATGTACGTGCGCACCACGGCGCTGGTCACCAATCTGGCCGTGCACCTGAAGCAGTCCCGCGAGGGCAGTCTGGTCTGGGTCACCACGCTGGACGGCGCGCGCCCGGTGGCCGGCGCGCGCATCCGGGTATCGAGCTGTGACGGCCAGTCGCTCGCCACCGGCGAGACCGGCAAAGACGGCACCGTCACGTTCAACGAGACCTTCCCGCGCAAGTGGTGCCAGGAAAGCGGCTCGAGCGGCGTGTTCGTGTCGGCACGCGTCAACGATCCGAAGACCGGGCCGGACATGTCGTTCGTGCTGTCGGACTGGGATCGCGGCATCGAACCGTGGCGCTTCAACGTGCCGACCAACGAGAACCCGCAGCCGAGCTTCGTTGCGCACACGGTGTTCGACCGGCCTTTGTTCACGCCGGGCGAGACCGTCTCGATGAAGCATTTCCTGCGTCAGCAGACCGGTCGTGGCCTCGCCGTCGATCGGCAGGCGCAGCCGGCGAAGGCGATCGTGCGCCACCTAGGCAGCGACGACAGCTATGAGCTCGCGCTCACGTGGCGCCCGGACGGCACCGCGGTCTCGACGCTGCCGCTGCCGCCGCAGGCCAAGCTCGGCGAATACAGCGTCAGCCTGTCCGACGAGGGCGAAGGCGAACGCGGCACCGAGTACGACGCAGGGCATTTCCGCGTCGAGCGGGTCCAATTGCCGGTGATGCAAGGCAAGGTCGCGATCGGCGGCGCGCCGCTGATCGCCGCGCAGCAGGCCGATGTCTCGGTGCAGTTGAACTACTTGTCCGGCGGCGGCGCGGCCGGCCTGCCGGTCCGCGTCTCGGCGCTGGCGCGGCCGAGCAGCCCCGATTTCGACTCGCGCTACCCCGGCTTCAGCTTCACGCCGTATCGTCCGCCGACCGCCGACGCCAGTGTCGGTGGCGGTGACGAGGGCGACGACGGCAGCGCGGGCGACGGCGACGCGGCAGCGCGGGACGGCAGCGCCGGCAGGCTGATCGCGGACAAGGTCGCGCTGACCCTCGACCGCCAGGGCGCCGGCCGGTTGAAGCTCGATCACGTGCCGCGCAGCGACGAACTGCAGGAACTCGTCGTCGAGGCCGACTACGCGGATCCGAACGGACAGATCGCGACGCTGCGCTCGCAGGCGCGCGTCTGGCCGGCTGGCGTGGTGGCGGCAATCCGCACGCCGGACTGGGCCGCGCGCGAAGGCAAGATCACCGTGCAGGGACTGGCCCTCGACACGCGCGGCGAGGTCAAGGCCGACGTGCCGCTGACGATTCGCGCCGTGTCGCGGCGGGTGATCTCGACGCGCCGTCGCCTGGTCGGCGGTTTCTACGCCTACGACAATCGCACCGAAATCCGCGAACTGGGTGACGTCTGCAAGGGCCGCAGCGACTCGCGCGGCCTGTTGGTGTGCGAAGCCAAGCTCGATGCCACCGGCGACGTGACGTTGATCGCGACCGCCGACGACGCCGACGGCCGGCATTCGAGCGCCAGCGCCTCCGTATGGGTGGCCAGCCGCGACGAAGTCTGGTTCGGTGGCGACAACACCGACCGCATCGACGTGCTGGCCGACAAGCGCGAGTACCAGCCCGGCGAGACTGCGCGCTTCCAGGTGCGCATGCCGTTCCGGGCCGCGCGCGCGCTGGTCACCGTGGAGCGCGAAGGCATCCTGCATCGCGAGGTCGTCGAACTCAACGGCAACGATCCGACCGTGCAGTTGAAAATCTCGCCTGACTGGGGCCCGAACGTATTCGTGTCGGTGCTGGTCCTGCGCCCGCGCGTGCGTGAAGTGCCGTGGTATTCGCTGTTCACATGGGGCTGGAAGTCGCCGGTCGAGTGGGCACGCGCGTTCTGGTACGAAGGGCGCGAATACCAGGCGCCGAACGCGTTCGTCGATCTCTCCAAGCCCGCCTTCCGGGTCGGCGTCGCCGAAATCTCGGTCGGCCTCGCGCCGCACCGGTTGCAGGTCACCGTCACGCCCGACCATGCCGATTATCCGGTGCGCGCCAAGTCGTCGGTCAAGGTGCGCGTGACCGGCCCCGACGGCCGGCCGGTGCCCGCCGGCACCACCGTCGCGTTCGCGGCGGTGGACCAGGCCCTGCTCGAACTCAAGTCCAACGACAGTTGGGCGTTGCTCGACGCCATGTACCAGCGACGCTCGCTCGGCGTGCGGACCGCCACTGCGCAGATGGAAGTGATCGGGCGCCGCCACTTCGGCCGCAAGGCGGTTCCCGCAGGCGGCGGCGGTGGCCACACGGCGACCCGCGAGCTGTTCGACACCCTGCTCCTGTGGCAGCCGGACGTGCAGCTCGACGCCAACGGCGAGGCCCGCATCACGGTGCCGCTGTCCGATGCGCTGACCAGCTTCAAGCTGGTGGCCGTCGCCAGCCAGGGCGCGGATCGCTTCGGGACCGGCGCCGCGACCATTCGCTCACGCCAGGACCTGCAGCTGATTTCCGGGCTGCCGGCGCTGGTGCGGTCCGGTGACCAGTATCGGGCCGGCTTCACGCTGCGCAACACCACTGAGCGGGCGATGGAAGTCAAGGTCACCGCGCATCGCAGCATCGTCGCGGCGGACGGCAAGCCGGCTGACGGCAAGGTCGGCGGCGGCAAGGCCGCGAGCAGTGCCGCCGCCCCGCGCGTGAGCACGGCGCCGGTCGCCGATGCGAGCGACGAGACCCTGCCCGTGCAGGTGATCAAGCTGGCCGCCAACAGCGCCGCCGAGGTGGTCTGGGACGTGGTCGCGCCCGCTCGCGATACGCCGGCCGCGGCCTTCGACGACACCCCGGTTGCGCTCGCCTGGCGTGTCGAGGCGGAGGAGAACGGTGCCGCGCACGCGCGGGACGCGATCGCACAGCGGCAGTTGCTGGCGCAGAGCGTACCGCTCACGGTCAGGCAGGCGACGTTGACGCAACTCACGCCGGCCGGCCTGAGCATGCCGATCGCTTCGCCGCGCGAGGCGTTGCCGATCGGTGGCAGCGACAACCAGCCGCGCGGCGGCGTGCGTGTCTCGTTGCGCGCGCACCTGGCGGATTCCCTGCCGGGCGTGCAGCGCTGGCTGCGGCGCTACCCTTACAGCTGCCTCGAACAGCAGACCTCCCGCGCCATCGGCATGGGCGACCCGGACGCGTTCGCGCGCATCGCGCGGTCGCTGCCGGTCTACCTGGACGAAGACGGACTGGCCGCGTACTTCCCGCCAGGCGAGGAAAGCCGTGCAAGCGGTAGCGAAGTGCTGACCGCCTACCTGCTCGACATCGCCAGCGCCGCCTCGGCCAGCGACCGCGCCTTCACCTGGCCGACCGAGTACAGCACGCGCATGCTCGACGGTCTGGAACGTTTCGTCGAAGGCCGCCTGAAGCGCGACCATTGGGCGCCGCGCGACGATCTCGGCTGGCGCAAGCTGAGCGCGATCGAAGCGCTGTCGCGCTACGGCCGCGCCCGCCCGGCGATGGTCGAATCGCTGTCGCTCGACGTGCCGAACCTGCCGACTTCCGCACTGCTCGACTGGTACCAGATCACCGGCCGCTTGAAGGACCTGCCGGATCGCGAGCAACGGCATGACGAGGCAGGCCGCGTGCTGCGCGCGCGCCTGTCGCTCAGCGGCACGCGGCTGGACTTCACGACCAGTGCCAGCGACGCGCTGTGGTGGCTGATGAGCGGCGACGACGTCAACGCGGCGCGCCTGCTCGAAGCCACTGCCGACGATGCCGGCTGGCGCGACGACATGGGCCGGATGGCGCTTGGCCTGCTCGGCCGCCAGCAGCAAGGTGCGTGGGCGACGACCAACGCCAACGCATGGGGCGTGGTCGCGCTGCAGGGCTTCTCGCGCCGCTTCGAGAGCACGCCGGTCAACGGCACCACGCAGGCGAGCGTCGACGGACGCGATGCCGCGGCGGGGCGTTGGGGAGCGAGCGATGGTCCCGCGCCGCTGCTGATCAACTGGCCGAAGCCGGCCGGCGCCAAGGCCACGCTGAACCTGCGCCATGACGGCACTGGCCAGCCGTGGGCCAGCGTCGAAGGTCTGGCGGCGGTGCCGTTGCAGCGCGCGGTCAACGCCGGCTATCGCATCGAGAAGACGGTGACGCTGGTGCAGGGCGAAAAGACCGCGGCGCTCAAGGGCGACCTCCGGCGCGGCGACATCCTGCGCGTGCAACTGAACATCGACGCGCAGACGCCGATGACCTGGGTGGTCGTCAACGATCCGGTGCCGGCGGGCGCGGTGATTCTCGGCTCGGGCCTCGGGCGCGACAGCGAGATCGGCGCGAACGCCGCCGCCTCGTCGCGCGACGACAGCGGTGCGGCACCGAGCTACGTGGAACGCGGCCAGGACGGCTATCGCGCGTATTACGCCTATCTGCCCAAGGGTAAGCTGACGGTGACCTACACCGTGCGCCTGAACAGCATTGGCCGCTTTGCGTTGCCGCCGACGCGGGTCGAAGCACTGTATGCGCCGGACGTGTTCGGCGAGACGCCCAACGCGGCCATGCGCGTCGTGGCTGGCGCGCAGTGACGGTCGCGCGGCGCGCCGGCGCGCGGGCGGCGGCGCCCGTTAAGCCCGTTAAGCCCGTTAAGCCCGTTAAGGCGGTTAAGGCGGTCAAGCCGGTCAAGCCTCGGCAGCTCGGGCACCGCCGGTCCCGCGCACGGGCGGCACTGGCGGCACTGGGCGTCATCGGCCTGTTCTGCGGCACGGCGTCGGCGGCGCCGCTGCCGTCGTTCGACGCGGTGCGCAGTGCCTGGCGCGCGTCGGACTGGATCGTGCTCGACCGCCATGGCGAACCGATCCAGCGCCTGCGCGCCGATTTCGGCGCATGGCGCGGCGACTGGGTCGCGCTCACCGACGTCTCGCCCGCCTTCCGCGATGCGCTGCTGGTCTCCGAGGACAAGCGCTTCTATGCGCACAGCGGCGTCGACTGGCGAGGCGTCGCCGCCGCGGCGTGGGGCAATCTGTGGAACACGCGAACCCGCGGCGCATCGACGGTCACCATGCAGCTGGCCGGCCTGCTCGACGATGACCGGCGCTCGGGCACGCCGCGTTCGGTGTTCGACAAGGTCGAGCAGACCGTGGATGCGCTCGCGCTCGAACGCTCCTGGCGCAAGGACCAGATCCTCGAGGCTTATCTGAATCGCGTGCCGTTCCGCGGCGAGCTGATCGGCATCGATGCACTGTCGCAGACGCTGTTCGGCAAGGCCCCGTCGGGTCTGGACCGCCGCGAGTCGGCGGTGGCGGCCGCGCTGATTCGCGCGCCGAACGCGGGCCCCGCACGCGTCGCCGCGCGTGCCTGCCAGATCGAACAGGCGCTGGACGCAGCCTGCGACGGGCTGCGCGACTACACCCGTCGCGTGCTGGAACGCCCCTCGCGCGGCCGCGCCGACGTCGCGGACGGCGCCGAGGGCCTGGCGCCCCACTTCTCGCGCCGCTTGCTGTCGGCGGAACGCCCGGCGGCCGGCACGCGCGTGACGAGCAGCCTCGACGCGCCCCTGCAGCGTTTCGCGACGCGGGCGCTGCGCACCACCCTCACCGGCCTGTCGCGCAACGGCACGTCGACGACCGGACACATCGCGGACGGCGGCGTGATCGTGCTGGACAATGCCAGCGGCGAAGTCCTCGCCTGGGTCGGTTCGGCGGGCCGCCTGTCGTCGGCTCCCGAAGTCGACACGGTGGCCGCGCTGCGTCAGGCCGGCTCGACGCTCAAACCCTTTCTGTACGCCAGCGCCTTCGATCAACGGCGGCTGACCGCCGCCTCGCTGTTGCACGACAGCCCGATCGGCCTGCCGACCGGCGGTGGCCTTTACGTGCCGCAGAACTACGACAAGGATTTCCACGGCTGGGTGAGCGTGCGTCATGCGCTGGCCAGTTCGCTGAACATTCCCGCGGTGCGCACACTTGTGATGGTCGGCGCCGAACCGTTCGCGCGACAGCTTCGCGCATTGGGCCTGCCGCTCGAACACGACGGCGACTATTACGGTTTCAGCCTGGCGCTCGGCAGTGCCGACGTCACACTGGCGTCGTTGACCAATGCATACCGCGCGCTGGCCAACGGCGGCGTCGCCGGCCCGCTGAGCGTGCATCCGCCGCTCCGCGCCGGCGTGCCCGCCCCGCGTGCGCCGAGCGGTTTCCCGGCTCCCGCGGCCGCGCGGGTGTTCAGTCCGGCCGCGAGCTTCGTGGTCTCGGACATCCTGGCCGACCGCAACGCGCGCTTGACCACCTTCGGCATCGACAGCGTGCTGACCACGCCGTACTACACGGCAGTCAAGACCGGCACCAGCAAGGACATGCGCGACAACTGGACGGTCGGCTTCTCGCGCCGCTACACCGTCGGTGTCTGGGTCGGCAACGCGGACGGCTCGCCAATGTGGGACGTGTCCGGTGTGACCGGTGCCGGCCCGGTCTGGCGTCAGGTTCAGGACTATTTGCAGCGGCGCGGCACCGGCGGCAACCTGCCCGCGAATACCGCGCCGGCTGCCCCGGCGGGGGTCGAGCAGGTGGCGGTGCGCTTCGAGCCGGCACTCGAACCGGCGCGCGACGAATGGTTCCTGACCGGCACCGCCCAGCCAGTGGTGCGACTGGCCAGCATCCATGCGCCGACGGCGCCGCGCGCCGGCACCGCGGGCGCGCGCATTGCCGAGCCCGTCGACGGCACGATCTTCGCGCTCGACCCCGATATTCCACCTGCCAATCAACGCATCACCTTCGTGGCCGACGGCATCGCGCCGGCCGCGCGCAGCGCGCTGCGCTGGCGCGTCGACGGCCAGCCGATCGTGCAGAAAGGGCCGGCGCGCTGGCTGCCGTGGCCAGGACGGCACCGGCTCGCACTGCTCGACGCGAAGGGACAGACACTGGACGAGATCGGCTTCGAGGTGCGCGGCGCCGGCGTCAAGCCAGTCGCCGCGCGCCCGTCAACCGCCGCATCTGCGCCGGGCCGACGCTGAAGCACGCCGATCCGCAGCAGTCGCGATCGGCCCTGGCGGACCGCAGCGCGGCACCCCGCGAGCAACTCCGAGAACTTGGTTCGCAGGCCGAAACGACGGCTCGGCTGAGCACCGCATTCCGTTACGTCAGGGCAGGCAAAACCGCGCAGGCGCCGCGCTGCCGGTCAACACCCCCCATCGACACCCCTCGCCGATGCCACTTGCCAAGGCTGCCGCCGCCACCGTTCGCCAACGCCGCCCGCGAGCGCCGCGCCGCGCCGGAAGTGTGCATGACGGTCGCCGGCATGTCAGCGCCTGGCACCGTCGCGGCGCTGCTGGCCCGCTGCTGATCTTCTCTCAGCGCAGGCATCGAACGAAGCTTGTCCCGCACGCTGACGCGCGAGGCGTGCGCGGTGTACTGATACCGTCAGCGACGATGCGTTTGGATTGGCTCCGACGGGACGTAACGTGACGCGAAGACGCTCGCACGAAGGCGGCGGCGCGCTTCGGTCGCACCATGCGATCGCCGTCGTTGCGCCGCTGGTTGCGCAGCGCAAAACGGCAATCTGCCGAAAGCGCCGGGCGAGGCGCGTGGCCCGCCGCCAATGGCTGCTCGAAGCGGCCTCGAAGCGGCCTCGAAACGGCCTCGAAGCGACCTCGAAACGGCGGCCCCGACGCGGCACACGGCGTGCCCTTGGCTCATTTGGGATCGCGCAACATGCACTCGCTCGGCCGGCCGGCCGGCATCGACACAGGATGGAAACGCGACTGAAAAAGAAAAAGCCCGTTCGATTTGCATCGAACGGGCTTGAGACTGGCGGAGTGGACGGGACTCGAACCCGCGACCCCCGGCGTGACAGGCCGGTATTCTAACCAACTGAACTACCACTCCGAACTGCTGTACAACAACGCGTTCATTGCCGCGCTGCCATCGATGCGTCCAGCGCATCATGTTTGGCGTCCCCTAGGGGATTCGAACCCCTGTACTCACCGTGAAAGGGTGATGTCCTAGGCCTCTAGACGAAGGGGACAGGACCTGTCCTGCTTTCGCAGAACGGTTTGCTACTCAAACGAGGCCTGCGTCTCGCAGAACTCAAACTGGCGGAGTGGACGGGACTCGAACCCGCGACCCCCGGCGTGACAGGCCGGTATTCTAACCAACTGAACTACCACTCCAAACTTCTCGTCGACACCGCACCGTCTCGTGCGCTGCCGCTCGATGCGTCGCCGCATCCGTATCTGGCGTCCCCTAGGGGATTCGAACCCCTGTACTCACCGTGAAAGGGTGATGTCCTAGGCCTCTAGACGAAGGGGACGGTGTAACCGCCCTACTGCCGTACTGCTCAAATCGGAAGCGGATTATACCGTGTCGCTTACACTCTGTGAAGCAGCACCGGCTGCTTCGACACGCTGTCCACCGCTTCCTTGCATCGCTCGCTGCCTGACAGCCGACAGCAGCGATACCGCTTCGCCACCGACTTGCGTCGCTCGAAATGAGCAGCAGCGAAGACCGCGATTATACGCAGCAGTAATTCTTTCTTGCAAGGACTTTTGCGTGGGTTTCACACGGACGTTTCGCCGGCCTGTTGCCCTACCACCGTCAAACATTGCGTCGATCCTGCAGACGCGGGGCGACCCCTCCAGTGGCGAATGATCTGGCACGACCTCGGAGAACGCGCTCAGCGCTACCGATCGCACGGATAAGCAGGCGGTACTGCAACCAGCCGACCGATAGCGGGTGGCACACAGGCAAGGCACTGATGTCAGCCCGGCTGTTTCCGGCCCGGATCGATTGGCACCTATCGATCCAGGCTGCCCGGTGCTCGACAGCACGCGGGCCGAATCGCGCGTCTGCGTCGCTTCGCGCAACGAGCAGACCTTGCCGTGTGCCGAGTACAACGTCCGGTTCATGCCACTCATCGCGTCAATCGCGTCGTACGCCAAGGAAAAGAACACGTCTTCTCTGGCTGAGCAAAGCGATGTTTGAGCATGCGTTCGCGCCAGCGAGGAAAACGCTCATGGCCCCTCCTCGTCGCCTTTCCTTCCCGCGCTGTCCTCGCTACGTTCACGCCTTGCTCGTCGCAGCGGAACGCCGCGGATGCATTGCAATGGCAATGGCAATGGCAATGCCAGACGCTGCAACGCGTGACTGGCTTCGGACTGCGAACTTCCTTATGCAGGCCGGATGGGTGTCGCGCACTGCGGTGGGAAACGGCGAGGCATCGAACACTCTGCGCAAACGGCGCACACGCCATTCGGCTTGGCGAGCGAACGCGGGACGGGAACTTGGAAAACGCTGCGCCGCGGTTACTTGATGATGCGCGCGACCGGCGGCCGGGCTGCCGCACGCACCGACGGCACGACGGATCGCGCGACGGCCGTGGCAAAGTCAGGAAGGCAGTACCAAAACAAAATGCCAAGACGAAGTGCCAAGACGAAAAAAAAGCCCTGGAAACCAGGGCTTTTCTTCGTACAACGCTGTCTTCTACTGAAACTTGGTGGAGGTAAGCGGGATCGAACCGCTGACCTCTTGCATGCCATGCAAGCGCTCTCCCAGCTGAGCTATACCCCCGACAGAGAAAAGATTATAGATGACCGCGATGCGAGTGTAAAGGTCTTTCTCCGTATTTCGGCCAGGCTCCAGGTTTCCACCCGGTCCGCTCCGGCACCGCGGCCAACCTTTGCTCACGCGGCGCCGCGGCCGGCCATCGTCACGCGGCGCTGCGCAGGCGAGCGACGACCGTATCGCGCTCGAACAGCGCGAGTACCGCATCGATCGACGGCGTGTGCGTGGTGCCGGCAACCAGCAGTCGCACGGGCATCGCGAGTTGCGGCATCTTCAGGCCATGGGCGGCGAGCACTGCCTTCATCGCCTGTCCGATCGCCGCTTTCTCCCATGCCACGTCGGCCAGCGCATCGGCAAAGGCGGCAAGCGCCGGCTTCACCGCATCGGTGACATGCTGTGCGAGCGCATCGGCCGCCGGCGCGGGCACGCGATAGAACATGGCCGCGCTTTCGGCGAGTTCGCGCACGGTTGCTGCGCGATCCTTGAACAGGCCGACGACCGAGGCGAGTGCCGGCCGTTCCAGCGCGGTCAACCCCTCAGCGCGCAGCAAGGGCTCGACGAGCGCGGCGAGGCGCGCATCGTCGGCCTGCTTGATGTAGTGATTGTTCAGCCACTTGAGCTTTTCGCCGTCGTACTGCGCGGCCGAACTGCCCAGATGCGCCAGGTCGAACCACTCGACGAACTGCTCGCGCGAGAAGATTTCCGCATCGCCGTGCGACCAACCCAGCCGGGCCAGGTAGTTCACGATGGCCTCGGGCAGGTAGCCGGCATCGCGGTAGTCCATCACGCTCATCGCGCCGTTGCGCTTCGACATCTTTTCGCCGGCCTCGTTGAGCACCGTCGGCAAGTGTGCGTAGACCGGCGGAGTCGCGCCCAACGCACGCAGGATGTTGATCTGGCGCGGCGTGTTGTTGACGTGGTCGTCGCCGCGGATCACATGGGTGATGGCCATGTCGAGATCGTCGACCACCACGCAGAAGTTGTAGGTCGGCGTACCGTCGCCGCGCGCGATGATCAGATCGTCGAGTTCGTCGTTGGACACCTCGACACGCCCCTTGACCGCATCGTCCCAGGCCACGCTGCCGTCGAGCGGATTGCGGAAGCGCACGACCGGCAGCACGCCGTCCGGCTTCTCGGGCAGCGTCTTGCCCGGCTCCGGCCGCCAGCGGCCGTCGTAGCGCGGCTTCTCGCCGCGTGCACGCTGCGCTTCGCGCAGGGTGTCGAGTTCTTCAGGCGACGTGTAGCAGTAGTATGCCTGCCCGGCGTCCAGCATCTGCTGAATGACCTCGCGATAGCGCGGCATGCGCTGCATTTGATAGAACGGGCCCTCGTCGATGTCGAGTCCGAGCCAGTCCATGCCGGCCAGGATCACATCGACGGCCTCCTGGGTCGAGCGCTCGACGTCGGTATCCTCGATGCGCAGGATGAAGGTGCCCTTGTGATGACGTGCAAACGCCCACGGGTACAAGGCGGAACGGATGTTCCCCAGATGGATGAAGCCGGTCGGGCTCGGCGCGAAACGGGTTCGGACTGTGGAGGCAGCGGTCATCGTCGGTCAACTGAAGCGGTGGCGCGCACCGCATGGGAAAGTGGCATCGGCCGGATCAAGGCCAGACCTTTGCGCAACGCCCGGATTATAGCGCCCCGCCTCCGCTCTGCTCCGGCGCCGTCGCTGCCGGGTGCCCGTCACCGCCGTGCCGGCCCGCACGCTGCCGTCCTCCGACGACGTCGGCTCTCGCAAGGTTCTCATTCAGCCCCCTACTCGGTCCTCACCCGGTCCTCACGCGGTCCTCACGCGGCCGCGCGCCCGCCGCCGCGGCCAGCCGGGCGACGGTTCGGATCGCGCGACCTCGCCGCCGGTCCGGTCGATCGCGCGATCCGTCCCCGTCCTCCCCGGCGCCGGCGCCGGCGCGCACGACGGCGCGCTCCGGTGCGCTCCGGTGCGCTCCAGTGCGCTCCGGTGCGGCGACGCTCTTATAATCGGCGTTGCCCGGCGGCCCCACCGCCCTTCCTCCACGCCACACTCGACGATGTCCGAACACTCCGCCTTCAATCCCCGACGCCGCGCCTTGCTGGCCGGCTTCGGCAGCACCGCCGTGGTTTCGCTGGCTGCCTGTACGTCCACCCCGTCGCGCCCCAGCGCACAGACAGGAGGCAAGCCGCTGCGGATCGGACTGGCGCTCGGCGGCGGGGCCGCGCGCGGCTTCGCGCACATCGGCGTGATCAAGGCACTCGAAGCGCAGAACATCGTACCGGCATTGGTCGCGGGCACGAGTGCCGGATCGGTGGTCGGCGCGCTGTGGGCTGGCGGGCGCGACGGGATCGCGCTGAACAAGTTGGCGCTGACGCTGGACACCGACGCGCTCAGCGACTGGGCGCTCCCGTTCCGCACGCGCGGCCTGCTCAAGGGCGCCGCGCTGCAGACCTTCGTGAACCGAGAACTGAACAACCGTCCGATCGAGAAGCTTGATCGCCCGCTCGGCGTGGTCGCGACCGACCTGGCCAGTGGCGAACCCATTCTGTTCCAGCGCGGCTCCACTGGCCAGGCGGTGCGAGCGTCATGCAGCGTGCCGTCGATCTTCGAGCCGGTGCGGATCGGCAATCATGAGTACGTGGACGGTGGCCTGGTCAGTCCGGTGCCGGCCGCCTTCGCCCGCCGCATGGGTGCCGATTTCGTGATCGCGGTCGATATCTCGCAAAGCCCGGTGGGCGCCTCGCTGTCGAGTTCCGTCGACGTGCTGCTGCAGACGTTCACGATCATGGGCCAGTCGATCAAGGCCTACGAGCTCGACAAATATGCGGACGTGGTGATTCGCCCGACGCTGCCGACCATGGGCGGCGCCGATTTCGCGTCGCGGAACATGGCGGTGCTGGCTGGTGAGGAAGCGGTGCGGCAGATCCTGCCCACCTTGCGCAGCAAGCTCGCCGCAGCCCAACAACATGCCGGCGCCTGAGCGCGCGGCCCTGACGTTCGCCGCCCTGCGAGGTTCCGTTCGGCACGGTCACTGCGGCACCGGGGCGGTCATGGCCCGCGCGGCCGCACCCGTGCCGCAGAGCCACACACGATCGATCGTCGTGCAACGCTCGCAATCTGCCGCACCGGCATGAAAAAAGCCGCCCACGGGCGGCTTGCTCGCATGCGCGTCCGCTTGGGACGCCCACTGCGTCAGGCTCAGTACGACATCTTGGCGCGCTGGATGTGCGCGCGGACGTCGTTGCCCTGCGCAACATCGTCGGTGTAGACAGCGTCGTCGATACGGCGGGCGCCGTTGTAGCGCACCGACCAATAACGATCGGACAGATTGTCGACGCGAATCGTGCTGCCGGTCGACGGCGAGTGCACGAACTTGTTGTCGCCGATGTAGATGCCCACGTGCGAGAATGCACGACGCATCGTCTTGAAGAAAACCAGATCGCCTGCCTTGAGTTCGTCCGGACGAATCTTCTCGCCGACGCGGCTCATTTCTTCGGCGCGGCGCGGCAGTTCATAGTTCAGCGTGTCCTGGAACACGTATTTGACGAAACCGCTGCAGTCGAGACCGGCGTCGGGCGTGTTGCCGCCCCACTGGTAACGCACGCCGATCAAGTTCAGCGCACCGACGACCACGTCGCCGGCCTTGCTGGCCACGCCGGACAGGAAGCCGCTGGGCCCCAGCGATGCGTGACGGGCCGCGACGCCCTGGTCACCGTCCTGCGACATATCGGCGGCGCGCACGCTACCGATGATCGGCGCCGCGTTCAGCGCGCTCGGGGACAGGATGCCGGAGGTACGGGTAGCTGCCTGAAACGGGCCGTTGGTCTCGTCGGCCTGCGCGGTACCGGCGGCGCAGACGAGCGTGGAAGCGGCGAGGAAAGAGGCAAACAGGCGGAACGAGGAGCGGACTAGGCGTTGCTGCATCGGTCGGTATTCTTTACGCAGTGAAGTACTGCTAGCGGAAAAGTCTGACCGGATAGTAGCAGACAGCAAATGGCTGTCAATCAGTTCACACGTTCACAGGTGATTTTTTCCGATCTTTTACGCGCCTGATCTCGTTCTTTACCGATTTAATACGCGGGGTTGTCGGCAACCACGTCGATCGCGGCGCCTACGGACGACAACAGAGCGCGAGTATAACTGCTCCGGGGTGCCCGGAAGATTTCCTCGGTCTCGCCTTGTTCGACCACCCGGCCGCCGCGCATCACCAGCAGGCGATGCGAGACGGCGCGCACCACGTCGAGGTCGTGCGTGATGAACAGATAGGCCAGTTGGCGGCGGCGCTGCAGGTCGAGCAAGAGTTCCAGCACCTGTTTCTGCACCGACACGTCGAGGGCGCTGGTCGGCTCGTCAAGAATCAGCAGGCTCGGGTCGAGCACGAGCGCCCGCGCGATTGCAATGCGTTGCCGCTGCCCGCCAGAGAACGCGTGCGGATAGCGCGCCAGCGCGTCCGCCTCCAGTCCGACTTCCTGTAGCACCGACAGCACCTTGGCGCGGCGCGCGACGGCGTCGAGCTGCGGGCAGTGCAGACGCAGTCCCTCGGAGACGATGCTCTCGACGGTCATGCGCGGCGAAAGCGTGCCGTACGGATCTTGAAACACCACCTGCAGCTGTGCGCGCAGACGCCGTGCGTCCGCACCGCGATAGTCGCCCAGTGGCTTTCCCGCAAAGCGCACGGTACCGGCGTGCAGCGGCACCAGGCCCAGCAACGCCATGCCCAGCGTCGATTTGCCCGAACCCGATTCGCCAACCACGCCGACCGTCTCGCCCGGCCGCACCAGCAGGTCGACATCGGCAAGCGCATCGAAATCGCGCATGCCGCTGCCCGGCAGCAGCGCGCGCCAGCCAGCGGCCGTGCGGGCGGCCGTCACCCGGTAACGTACGCCGATGCCCGTGGCTTCGAGCAGCGGCGCCTCGGCCTGCGGCGGCGGCAGCGTTCCGCGACGTGGCCGCGCGTCCAGCAGCCGGCGCGTGTATGGGTGCTGCGGCGAGCCGAACACCGTCGGCACCGATCCGGTCTCGACGATGCGACCACGCTCGATCACGGACACACGATCGGCAAAGCGCCGCACCAGATGTAGATCGTGAGTGATCAGCAGCACCGCGAGCCGCCGGCCATCGGTGCCCTCCTCCTGCAGCGCGCGCAGCAGATCGACGATCTGATTGCGGATCGTCATGTCGAGCGCGGTGGTTGGCTCATCGGCAATCAGCAGGCGCGGGCGGCAGGCCAGCGCCATCGCGATCATCACCCGCTGGCGTTCGCCGCCCGAGAGCTGGTGCGGCAGGCTGTGATAGCGCCGCGCCGGATCGACGATGCCGGTGCGCGCGAGCAGATCCAGCGCCCGTTGCGCGGCCTGCGCCGGCGTGGCCGCATCGTGCAGCCGCACCGACTCCGCAATCTGCCGCCCCACCGCCTGCAACGGGTTCAGCGCGCTCATCGGCTCCTGGAAGATCATCGCGATGTCGGCGCCGCGCAAGCCCCGCATCGCGCGCTCGGGCAAGGTCAGCAGCGACTGGCCGGCAAAGGCGACCGTGCCGTCCAGTTGCGCGCCGTCGAGCAGTCGCAGCACGGCCAGCGCCGTCACGCTCTTGCCCGAGCCCGACTCGCCGACCAGCGCGTGCCGCTCGCCTTCTTCGACATCCAGATCGAGCCCGGCCAGTGCCGGCGCCGGCGCGCCCTCGAAGCGCACGCTCAGACCGCGTAGCGACAGCAGCGGCGCGCTGGCCACGCCACTGCGCGGCTCGCGAGCCGAGCCGCGCGCCGGAGCCGATCCGGCGACCGTCGTACCCGTGGTCCCCATAGTACCCGTCGTATCGCTCATCATGCGATGCCCTGCGCGGCCCGCGTCGCGCGCGTGTCGAGTGCTTGCCGCAATGCGTCGCCCATGAACGTCAGCAACAGCAGCGTCACCACCAGTACCGCGAAGCAGGCGGCCGATATCCACCAGGCATCGAGGTTCGCCTTGCCTTGCGCGAGCAGCTCGCCGAGGCTGGGTACCCACGCCGGCACGCCGAGCCCGAGGAAGTCGAGGCTGGTCAGCGCGAGAATCGCACCGCTCATCCGGAACGGCAGGAACGTTACCACCGGCGTCAGACAGTTCGGCAACAGGTGCCGCCACACGATCTGCGCATGCGACAGGCCCAGCGCGCGCGCCGCCCGCACATAGTCCTGGTTGCGATTACGCAGGAATTCCGCGCGCACATAGTCGGACATGCCGATCCATCCGAACGCCGACAACAGGACGATCAGCAGCAGCAGGCTCGGCGAGAAGATCGACGCGAAGATGATCAACAGATACAGCTCGGGCAGCGCGCCCCAGATCTCGATCACGCGCTGGGTGAACAAGTCGAAACGCCCGCCGAAATAGCCCTGCAGCGCGCCGGCGGCGACGCCCAACACGGTCCCGATCGCGGTCAGCGCCAGCGCGAACAGCACCGACACGCGGAATCCGTAGACCAGACGCGCGACAACGTCGCGTCCCCGGTCGTCGGTGCCAAGCCAGTTCTCGTCGGATGGCGGCGCCGGATTCGGACGTTTCGCGAAATAGTTCAGCGTGTTCGGGCCGTAGTGGATCAGCGGATAGATCGCGAGGTTGCCGTCGCGTTCGATGCGGTCGCGCACGAATGGGTCGAGATAGTCGGCCGGCGTCGGAAAGTCGCCGCCGAAGGTGGTTTCGGGATAGTCGTGCAGCACTGGCGCGTACCATGCCCCGTGGTAGCGCACCAGCAATGGGCGGTCGTTGCACCAGAGTTCTGCGGTGAAGCTGGCGACGCACATCGCGATGAATACCAGCAGGCTGACGTAGCCCAGCCGGTGATGACGAAAGCGTCGCCACACCTGCCGGCCGGGGCTGAGGGTTGCGGCGATAGACGTGGTGGTAAGCGCGGCGGTAGGCGCGGCGTCGGCGTTGGCGGGCGGCACGGCGGGCGGCGGCACGAGAGGCGGTTGCTGGCTGTTCATCGATTACGCGCCGCAGCGTCGAAGCGGATGCGGGGATCGACCATCACATAGGCGACGTCGGCGAGCAGCTTGGTGATCAGGCCAATCAGCGTGAACAGATACAGCGTGCCGAGCACCACCGGATAGTCGCGCCGCGTGACCGCCTGGTACGACAGCAAGCCCAGGCCATCGAGCGAGAACAGCGTCTCGATGAGCAGGCTGCCGGCGAAGAACGCGCCGACGAAGGCGGCCGGAAAGCCGGTCACCAGCGGCAGCGCCGCATTGCGGAACACGTGCCGCCACAACACCTGGCGCCCGGAGAGTCCCTTGGCGCGCGCGGTCAGCACGTACTGCTTGCGGATCTCGTCGAGGAAGGCGTTCTTCGTCAGCATGGTCAGCACCGCGAATTCGCCGATCACCGACGCGGTCACCGGCAACGCAAGGTGCCAGAAGTAATCGCCGATGCGCGCCGGCCACGACAGGCTGTGCCAGTCGTCCGAGAGCAGGCCGCGCAATGGGAACACCTGCCAGAAGGAGCCGCCGCCGAACAGGACCAGCAACAGCACGCCGAGCACGAAGCCCGGTATCGCATAGCCGACCAGCACGACGAGACTCGTCACCAGATCGAAGCGAGAGCCGTTGCGCACCGCTTTCGCGATACCGAGCGGCACCGAGATCAAATAACTCAGCAGAAAGGTCCACACGCCGATGCTGATCGAGACCGGCAGCTTCGACACGATCAGACCGGCCACGCTGCGGTGTTGGTAGTAGCTCTCGCCCAGGTCGAAGCGCGCGAAACGGCCGAGCATCGCGAGATAGCGCTCGAGCGGCGGCTTGTCGAAACCGTACAGCGCACGCAACTGCTGCAGTTGCTGTGGATCGACGCCATGCGTGGCGGCGTAAGCGGCTGGCCCGCTTACCGCCACCTCGCCGCCGCCACCCGCGTGCCGCATCTCGTAGACGAGTTGTTCGACCGGCCCGCCCGGCACGAACTGGATCACGATGAAGGTGAGCGTCAGGATGCCGAGCAGGGTCGGCACCATCAACAGCACGCGTTTCAGGATGTACGGGAACATGGAAGATTGGGTTGGACACGCCGGGCAAGAAATGCGTCGAGCCGGACCCGGGCAAGGTCCGATGCCACCGGGCGCGCGCCGGCGCCTCGTCTCATCGGGCGGTGCCGCGCACCGGCGCGGCGTCCCACCAGGTCTGCACCAGCCAGCCCTGGGCGTCGTAATAAAGCGGCAGCCGCGCGGGATATCGTAACGTGCTGCGATACGCCATGCGGTGCGTCGTGGCCAGCCAGTGCGGGATCACATAAAAGCCATGCATCAGCACGCGATCGAGCGCATGGACCGCCGTGGTCAACTGATCGAGATCGTCGGCTGCCAGCACCTTGCCGATCAGCGCGTCCACCACCGGCGAAGCCAGCCCGATCATATTGTCGGAACCGGGCGTACGGGCCGCGCCGGAGCCGAAACGGTCGGTCAGCTCGTTGCCCGGCAGCGTGGCGTCCGGCACGCGCAGCGTGGTCATGTCGAATTCGAACGCATCGAGCCGCTTGCGGTACAGCGCGTAGTCGATGGTGCGGAAGCGCGCCTGGATGCCGAGCTTTTCGAGATTGCGTACGTAGCCCGCCGCCGCCTGCCCGAGCGCGCCGCCGGTGTCGTCGAGTATCTCGAATTCGAACGGGTGGCCGGCCGCGTCGCGCAGCGCGCCATTCCGATACTGCCAGCCCGCGGCGGCGAGCAGCGCGCGCGCGGCGCGCAGATTGGCGCGCAGCGAGCCGGGGGGCGTGGTGCTGGGTTGCGTGACCATCGGACCGAAAACGGCCGGATCGAGTTGCCCCTTCAGCGGCTCGAGCAACGCACGTTCCGCCGCGTCCGGCATGCCCTTCGCGGCCATCGGGCTGTTCGCGAAATAGCTGTCGATGCGGGTGTACTGGTCGTAGAACAGTTGGCGGTTCAGCCATTCGAAGTCGAGCGCGAGGCCAAGCGCCTGCCGCACGCGCACATCCTGGAACAGTGGTCGCCGGACATTCATGAAGAAGCCCTGCATGCCCGCGCCGTTCTGATTCGCGAAGCTGCGCTTGACCAACTGCCCGCTCTCGAAGCGCGGGCCGGTGTAGCCGCGCGCCCAGCTCTTCGCGCGATACTCCACCGTGGCGTCGTACTCGCCGGCCTTGAACGCCTCCAGCCGCGCGATGTCGTCGCCGTAGAGTTTGTAGCGGATCCGCGCGAAGTTGAACATGCCGCGCCGCGTCGGCAGGTTCCTGGCCCAATAGTTCGGGTCGAGCCGGTATGTGATGGTGGCACCGCCGTCGTGCGACTCGACGCGATAGGGACCGCTGCCGATCGGCATCTCGAAACCGAGCGCGTCGAAGGCGACGCGTGTGCCGTCGGCGCGCACGCCCCACTTTGGCGAAAAGACCGGCAAGCCGCCGACCAGCAGCGGCAATTCGCGGTCGGCCGTCTTGAACTCGAAGCGGACGGTGGCGGGGTCGATGACGACCACTCGAGCGACCTGCGCGTATTGGAAGCGATAGCTTGGCGCGCCCTTTTCGATCAGGGTGTCGAACGAATACTTGATGTCGTTCGCGGTGACACGGTCGCCATTCGAAAAGCGCGCCGCCGGGTTCAGATGAAAGGTCGCCGAGCGCCGGTCGGGTGCCACGCTGACATCGTCGGCCAGCAGGCCGTATGCGCTGGCCAGTTCGTCGCTGCTCTGCACCAGCAGGCTGTCGAACAGCATGCCGATGCCAGGCGCGGCATTGCCACGCAATGTGAATGGATTGAACTTGTCGAAGCTCGTCAGCCGGTTCGGATTGGCAAGGACCAACATGCCTCGCTTCGGCGCGTCCGGATTGACGTAATCGAAGTGCGCGAAGTCGGCGAGATACTTCGGCTCGCCATACTGCGCGATCGCGTGCGCGGCGAACGACGCCGCCGGCATGCACAGCATGGCTGCCGCCATGCCGGCAAGCACGGCGCCCTTTGCGAGCACGGCCCGGACGCGTACCGGCGCGGACCGCCCGCGCCTGCTCAACACCGGGCGCGCCCGACGCGCGCAAGCACCTGGCCGGTCTGTGCGACAAGGCATGGTTCGGTGCGGGCGTGGCAGGCGGACGAATGCATGGTGGCTGGGTCGGATCGGGAAGGCGCGGCCGCGTCAAGCGCGGCGTGGCACGACGAACGGGCGTCGGCACGCGGCAGCGCCCGTCGCCATCTCACAATGATATGCGATAAGCCGGCCGTTCCGTCCCGCCAAGTCGCGACGGCGCAACGCAATGTGAGAGAATCGCAGCCATCGCCGCTCCCGCCAGGGCCGGCTGGCCACACAAACAACGCGAACATACGCAACGGAGAATCTATGGGCTTCCTCGCCGGAAAACGCATCCTCTTGACCGGATTGCTGTCGAACCGCTCGATCGCCTACGGCATCGCGCAGGCCGCGCACCGCGAAGGGGCGGAACTGGCCTTCACCTACGTCGGCGACCGCTTCAAGGATCGCGTCGTCGAGATGGCGCGCGAGTTCGGCAGCGACATCGTGCTGCCCTGCGACGTGACCGAGGATGCACAGATCGACGGCCTGTTCGCCGAACTGAACAAGGTCTGGCCCAAGCTCGACGGCCTGGTCCATTCGATCGGCTTCGCGCCGCGCGAAGCGATTGCCGGCGACTTCCTGGAAGGCATGACCCGCGAGAACTTCCGCGTCGCGCACGATATCTCCGCCTACAGTTTCGCCGCGCTTGCCAAGGCCGCGCGCCCGATGCTGTCGCCGGACGCATCGCTGCTCACGCTGACCTACCTCGGCAGCGAACGCGCGATCCCGAACTACAACACGATGGGTCTGGCGAAGGCATCGCTTGAAGCGAGCGTGCGTTATCTGGCCGTGTCGCTGGGCGCCCAGGGCGTGCGCGTGAACGGTATTTCGGCCGGCCCGATCAAGACGCTCGCGGCAAGCGGCATCAAGGGCTTCTCGAAAATCCTCGACGCGGTCGAGCAAGCCGCGCCCCTGCATCGCAACGTGACGATCGAGCAAGTCGGCAATGTCGCCGCCTTCCTGCTGTCGGATCTGGCTGCGGGCATTTCGGCGGAGATCACCCACGTCGACAGCGGCTTCAACGCAATCGTCGGCGGCATGGGCGAAGGCTGAGGAAGCGCCGGCGATGGCGGATACGGTGTTGCGGCGCCGTGCCAAGATCCGGGAATGGCGCTTGCTGTGTATAGGTTGGACCAGCACGCGCAGGAGACGCCATGACCGAAGCCAAGCAAAACCCGAAACAGCCCAGCAACGCGAAGGACGCGCCGCCGTCGAATACCGAGAAAGATCCGTCGGACTGGATCACGGGCGATGAGCCGATGACGGGCGCGCAAGCGTCGTACCTCAAGACGTTGAGCGAGGAGGCCAAGGAGGAATTCGACGCAAACTTGTCGAAGGCCGAAGCCTCGCGCCGCATCGATGCACTGCAGGAAAAGACCGGGCGCGGCAAGTAAGCTCTGTTGCAGGCGGGGCGGTTTGCCCCGCCTCTCTGCGTCGCTTCTTCCCCACCGCACTGCTCGCACGCCCCCTGGGGAATCGTGTCGACCGCGGCGCGCACGCATCGTGGCGCAAGTGCTCGTCAGACTCGGCGCGCTGTCGCAGTGATTGGCTGCGCTAACCTTTCGCTACCCTTTCGCTTGACACGCCGTCGGACCAGATCAATCGCAGCGGCATGCTCCTGGACTGCTGCATCCGCGCCGCGCCCGCGCTGTGTCGGACGCCGTCCGGGACCACTCGCCTGCCGCGCCGCCGCCCGCGCAGACCGTCAGGCATCGATCTGCGCGACCAACGGCAAATGGTCCGACGCTATCCGGGCCGCGCGCGTCTTGTGTACCGAAACCCGCACCAGTCGTTTCGCGGGGCTGACCCAAACGCGATCGAGCGCGAACACCGGCAAACGTGACGGAAAGGTCAGCGGCGCCGGCACGCGTTTGAAGTGCGCGACCAGGCGGCGCAGCGCGCGTCCCCACAGGAACCATTCGTTCAGGTCGCCGACCAGCACGACCGGCATGGCCGGCGTCTCGAAGCTTTCGAGCAGTTGCTCGACCTGTCGGCGCCGTTCCGCTGCGCTCAGGCCCAGATGGGTCGCCACCACGCGCAACAGGTGTCCGTCGCAGTCGATGTCCGCATCGAGCGCGCCGCGCGGCTCGCGCGTGCCGAACGACAGATCGATGGCGCGCGAAGCAACGATCGGGTGACGACTCAGTACCGCATTGCCGTACAGACGTTGCGGACTCGACATGGTCACGCCCGCCACCGAGTGAAAGCCGGTCGCCTCGGCGAGATAGGCCAATACATTCGGCGCGTCGCTGCCGCCCAGCGGCACTTCCTGCAACGCCACGACGTCGGCATCGATCTCTTCCAGTACCGCGGCGATCCGCGCCGGCGCCAGTTGCCGGTCGCGGCCGACCGCGCCGTGAATGTTGTACGTCACGATCTTCAACGGCCACGGCCGTCTTGCCTCGCTGCGGCGGAGCGCGCGGTCGTCGGCATCGCCCGGCAGCACTGCCTGGGAGTCTATCGTCTCGTCCAGCTCGATCATCGGCGCTCACCTGCGTTGCCCGCGCGCTGCCCGGCGGTCGACGAGCGCGCGTCCGGTGCGCTCGCCTCGCCGGCCCGACGCCCTGCGGTAGCGGGCGTAGTGGACGTAGCGGACGTGCCGGACGTGCCAGCGGTGCCAGCGGTGCCAGCGGTGCCAGATGCATTCGGGCGGGACGCGCGGCTCGACGCAGCGCCGCCGGCCGGATGCGCACGCTGGCCTGGCTCGCGGGCCGGTTGCCCGGTGTGCGAGGCGCGCTCGTCGACCCGCTGGTCGCTCTGCCCCTGGGCCAGTGGCGATGCCGCGTGGTCCTCCGTCGGCGCCGTCGCCGCCGGGCTCAAGGTCCCGCCGACCCGCGCCTTGATCGTGCCGCGTGCCTCGTCGCCTTCGCTCGCGCGGCGCAGCGCATCCTGGGATGCGTCGGGCACCCGCCGTCCATGTGCCGTGGCCTCATCGCCGTGCGCCCGTGCCGGCACCGCCGTGGACGACGACGCGGGTAGCCAGCCTGAATCGCTGTTGCGGCGGGATGTCGCCGCCGCGGCACGCTGGTCCGCCGCATCCGCCGTCTCGCCACCATGCGCCTGAAGCGTCCCGCCCTTGCCGTCCTGCGCTTCCTGTGCAAGCGCGTGCCGGCGCTCGCGCCGCTTGAAGACCCGCTGCAACGCGACCGACAGGCCGATCAACAGGGCGGCGATCGCCAGCAGCAAGGCAAAGGCGGCCGGTGTCGGATGCCGGATCACGTTGACCAGTTGCTGCGCGAACGCCACCGTCGCGACGATGCCGGGCACCATGCCGATGACGGTGCCGAGCAGATAGTCGCGCAGACGGATCTGCGAAGCACCCGCGATCACGTTGACCAGCGTGAACGGCGCAACCGGCAGCAAGCGCAGCACGACCATCGCCACCAGCCCACGGTCGGCAACCCTGTCCGATAAGTCATTGATGCGGCTCCCGGCCAGCCGCCGCACCGTGTCGCGCCCCAACCACCGTCCGGCAAGATAGGTCACCAGCGCGCTGGCCAGCGTGCCGCCGATCGCGTAACTGGCGCCCTCGAGCGCGCCGAACGCCATGCCGGTGGCGACGATCAACAGCGTGACCGGCATCGACACCAGGCCGGCCAGCACGTAGACGACCACGATCACGACGGGACTGAATGGCATGTCGGCGACGTGCTGCGCCAGCGTCACCATTTTCGCGATGCTCAAGTACTCGCTGAGCGGCGTGAAGCGCCACAGCAGTGCGCCCATGGCCGCGATCAGGGCCAACAATCCCAAGCCAGCAAAACGGCTGGTCAACGGCTTATGCTTCTCTTCGGGCACGAACTGCGTGATCAGCGCCTCAGGCGCCACCGGCTGCTCCGGATCGATGATCGCCTCGTCGGGCACCAGCGCATCGACATCGGGCGTCACGGTTGGATCGTGCGGCACCATCGTGCGCGGCTGGCCGCGCAGCGCCTCGATGGTCGCCACCAGGCTGTGTGTTTGCGCCAGCGTCGCCGCCACCGTGGCGGGCTCGACCCCAAGGTGTTCGGCCAACAGGCGGTCGCGCGTCGCGCCGATCGCGGCCGCCACGCGCGGATCGGTGCTGCCGTCGAGCGCGACGTTGCACTCGGTATCGAGCACCATCGAGCGGTTGTTCAGATTGGCCGAGCCGACGAAGTACAGCGAGTCGTCCGCGATCATCAGCTTGCTGTGAACGTTGACGCAGGCGTCGCCGAGTTCGGGCACGTGCGGACAATACAAGCGGTAGCGGCTGTCGGTGTCGACCGCGCGCAGGCGTCGGTGCAGGCGCGCGCGCAGCGTTCCCATCGTCGCTTCCTGCAGCCATCCCCCCTCGGAGAACCGAGACAGGATCACGATTTCCGGGCCCTGCGGGTCGTCGAGCTTCTCGACCAGGGCTTCGGCGACGATGCCGGAAGTGAAGTATTGGTTCTCGCAATAGACATGCTCGCGCGCGCGGCGGATACCGTCGAGATACATCTGGCGGATTTCCTGCACCGCGGGCCGCCCGGCATATTCCGGCTCGGTGCGGCAGATGGCCAGCTCCACGTCGGTGACGTCGGGCTCGAACGCGACAGGCCACGGATCCAGCGCGCGGTCGTCGTGGCGGCTGCGCTGCGCCACCCGCTTGCCGATCGCGCGCACCCAGCGCTCGCGCGCCAGATCGCCGATCGCCGCCGCGGCCGGCCCGTCGAACATCACCTGAACATCGTGGAACGGCGCGTAAGGCTTGCCATCCGCGTCCTTGCGCAATGGATTGTCGGCCGCATGCGCCGCATCGTCCCAGCGCGAGCGCGTCAGGTCCAGGCCGCCGACGAAGGCCAGCGCGTCGTCGACCACCACCATCTTCTGATGGTGCGAGCCGCCCAACGGATGCCGGCCGTCCTGCCGAAACACGAAACGCCGATGCGCCCGCCAACCCATCTTGAAGACCGGCAGCCATTCGCGCTCGAACGCGTACAGCATCGCAAAGTCCCAACTGAGCACGTAGACACGAAGATGGCGGCGCGCCGCGACGATGGCATGCAGGAATTCGGCCAGCGGTTCGGGAAAGCCGTCGTCCGCGCCGCCCGGCACCAGGCGCATGCGGCTGTCGATGTCCCATCCCAGGATGAACACGCTGCGCTGCGCGCTGACAATGGCCTGCCGCAGCGCCGTGAAGTACTCCGCACCGTCGACCAGCGTGCGGAAGCGGCCCGCCTTTTCCACCCGCCAGCAATTGCGCCCCGGTTCAAACAAGGACGAACGGGGTGGCGTGGGGGAAGAAACAGTGGACGGCATCGGCGCAGGCGGCTTGATCTTTCGGGTGGCGAACCGGAGCTCCGGTATGCGTCCCCACTAAGCACATCCTGTTCCAATGCACGGCGCCGGCTAGTCTTCCGGCAAACGATTGCGTCTCGCACGGCGGATGGCCAGTACAACGACGACGACGTTGAGCGTGAACCAACCGAGTGCGATATCGATGAGCATGCGAGGCCTCCCAAGCCGGGATCCGGGCATCATGCCCGCTGGCCCTTCGCAAGGCGATGAGCGGCGTCTTAAAAACAGGCCTTGGTAGACAAATGCGCGCCAAATGCGCGACTAATGCACGACAAATACGCGTGGAAAGCGTGCCGCGCGACCCGTCCTCGGCGCGTCGCGCGGCACGCTTCGTGGCGCCGTGCTTCGCGACGACATTCGCCATGCCCGTTTATGCGTCGTACGACGCTTCGCCTCGACTGCCGCACTCAAGTACCGTCGTGCGCCCCGCTCGCGGCGCCGGTCTGTCCCGCTGCACGAACGTAATCGACGAACGCGCGCAACGGCGCGGGCACCAGGCGCCGCCCGGGGTAGTAGAGAAACGGGCCGGAGAAGCGCGGCCACCACGCTTCCAGCACGGCTTCCAAGGCGCCGCTCTGCAAGTGAGGGCGGAGCCAATCCTCGAACACGTAGACGACGCCAGCGCCGGCGAGCGCGGCATCGATGGCCAGATCGACCGCACCGCCCAGGTGCACGATCAGCGGGCCGGACGCATCGATCTCGACGGATTCGCCGTCCCGCTCGAACGACCAGGCCGGCATCGCGCCGCTGGGGAAGCGTCCGCGCATACAGGCGTGGCCGATCAGATCGCGCGGTTCGCGCGGACGGCCGCGTCTGTTCAGGTAGTCCGGCGACGCGGCGGCCGCGAATCGTTGCACGCGCGGCCCGATCGGCACCGCGATCATGTCCTGCTCCAGCCGCTCGTCGTAACGAATGCCGGCATCGCAGCCGGCGGCGAGCACGTCGACGAAACTTTCTTCGACGACGACTTCGAGCCGGATCTCGGGATACGCGGCCAGAAAGCCCGGCACGATCGCCGGCAGCACCAGTCGTGCCGCGCTGAGCGGCACGTTCAGCCGCAAGCTGCCCGCCGGCCGGTCTCGGAATCCGTTGACGGCATCGAGTGCCGCGTCGACCTCGCCGAGCGCGGGTCCGAGCCGATCGAGCAAGCCGCGGCCTGCCTCCGTTGGCACCACGCTGCGCGTCGTGCGGTTGAGCAGGCGCACCCCCAGTTGGCTTTCGAGCCGGCGTACGGCGTCGCTGAGCCCGGAGGCGCTGCCGCCGCTCAGACGGGCGCCATCGCGAAACCCGCCAGCACGCGCGACGGTCACGAAGGCATGCAGATCGTTCAGTTCGATTTTCATTGTTCGGAATGGCGTACGAGCCGTGCGGACTGTACGGGATTATCGCCGGATCGCCGGACGTCTATCGTAGAGGCTTCAACCCAGGGAGAACCGATCCATGTCGAACGTCGCAGCATCCGCCGGCTATACGCTCGGTGACCGTACCGTCAAGCGCCTCGGCTACGGCGCGATGCAACTCGCCGGCCCGGGCGTGTTCGGACCGCCGAGGGACCGTGAAGCGGCGCTGGCGGTGCTGCGCGCGGCAGTCGAAGCCGGTGTCGATCACATCGATACCAGCGACTTCTACGGCCCGCACATCACCAATGCGCTGATCCGCGAAGCGCTTTCGCCCTATCCGGAGACGTTGACCATCGTCACCAAGATCGGCGCGCGCCGCGGTCCGGACGGATCCTGGCTGCCGGCGTTCGCGCCGGCCGAGCTGGCGGAGGCCGTGCACGACAACCTGCGCAACCTGGGCCTCGACGTGCTGGACGTGGTCAATCTCAGAATCATGTTCGACGTGCACGGGCCGGCCGAAGGCTCGATCGAAGCACCGCTCGCCGCGCTGGCCGAACTCCAGCACCAGGGCAAGGTGCGCCATATCGGGCTGAGCAACGTGACCGCGCGCCAGGTGGCGGAAGGTCGCGCCATCTGCCCGATCGTCTGCGTGCAGAACCAGTACAACGTCGCGCACCGTGCCGACGATGCGTTGATCGATGCGCTCGCGGCAGAGCGCATCGCCTATGTGCCGTTCTTTCCATTGGGCGGCTTCAATCCCTTGCAGTCGAGCACGTTGTCCGAGGTCGCGAAACAGCTGGACGCCACGCCGATGCAGGTCGCGCTCGCCTGGCTGCTGCAGCGCTCGCCCAATATTCTGCTGATCCCGGGCACGTCGTCGGTCGCGCACCTACGCGAAAACCTCGCAGCCGCTTCGCTCAGGCTGCCTGACGACGCACTCGCGGCGCTGGACCGGATCGGCGCGCAGGCGGCGCAAGACTGAGCGCGTCATCGCGCGTCATCGCGCGTCATCGCGCGGCTCGCGGCGGCGGCACCACGCGTGCCGCCGACAGCGAGGCGCGGCACCGCGTGATCCGGGCGATGCGGTCCAGCGTGGCTGCACGTCCGGCACCGCTGTTCTCGCCGCATGCGCACCGTAGACTAGAATGTTCGCGATCGCGTCCACCGCGCCGCCCGGCGCGTGCCGTGCACCGGCCCGATCTGGACCCTCACGACTTTCTCGCCACTCCGGAACTCTATGCGACTCGCCACCTGGAACGTCAACTCGCTGAAGGTGCGCTTGCCGCACGTGCTCGACTGGCTGGCCGCCAATCCGATCGATGCGCTGTGCCTGCAGGAATTGAAGATGAGCGACGACGCGTTTCCGATCGCCGCCCTGCACGAGGCCGGCTACCAAAGCTTTTTCGCCGGGCAGAAGACCTACAACGGCGTCGCGATTCTCGTGCGCAACGGCCTGACGATCGATGAAGCGACGGTAGTGCGCAATATGGCGGGTTTCGAGGATCCGCAGCAGCGTTTGATCGCCGTCACGATCGAAGGCGTGCGCGTCATCTCCGCGTATTTCCCGAACGGCCAGGCGCCCGGCACCGAGAAGTTTGCGTACAAGCTGCGCTGGCTCGACGCACTGCAGGCCTGGCTGGCCGGCGAACTCGCAACGCATCCGCGGCTCGCGCTGCTCGGCGACTTCAACATCGCGCCCGAAGACCGCGACGTGCACGATCCCGCGAAATGGATCGGCCAGAACCTGGTGTCGGACGAAGAGCGCGACGCGTTCCGCCGCTTGCTCGCGCTGGGCCTGAGCGACGCGTTCCGTCTGTTCGAGCAGGAAGAGAAGGCCTTCAGCTGGTGGGACTACCGGATGTTCGCCTTCCGGCGCAATGCGGGCCTGCGCATCGACCACATCCTGTTGAGCGAGTCGTTGCGCGCGGCCTGCACCGGCGCACACATCGACCGCGAACCGCGCAAGCGGGAGCAGCCCTCCGATCACACGCCCGTCGTCGCCGAGATCGACCTCGCTCGCGTCGCGCGCTGACCGGGCCGCCTGCGTTTCGCCGGGCCGCGCGCCAAGCCAGGCGCCGCGCCATCCTCTGGGAAAGACGCCTTCTTTGGCGTTGTCGCGGCGTTCTCCCCGGCCCGCTCCCGGCTCTCGCTCCAGCCCGTATTTCAGCCCGTATTTCAGCCCGATTTCCAGTCTTTATTCCAGCCCGAGTTCCTGGATCTTGCGCGTGATCGTGTTGCGGCCGATGCCCAGGCGCTCGGCCGCCTCCACCTTGCGTCCGCGGGTGAATTCGAGCGCTTCCCGGATCACCGCCGCCTCGAAGCGGCGCGTCACCTCGTCCATCACGTCCGGCGTGCTGCCGCGCAGCAGGCGCCCGACCTCTCGCCGCAACGTGCTTTCCCAGCCGCCCGCCAGCAATCCGCCACCGACCGGGCCACCAACCGGGCCACCAACCGGGCCACCAACCGGGCCACCAACCGGGCCAGCTTCGGTGGTGTCCGCGCCCGGCCCCATGCCCGCCGTCCCCTCCTGTGCCGCCCGTGCGTCCCGCAGATCCCGCAGCGCCCCGCTGTCGCCCACCGTTTCGCCGGCGCTTGCACCATTGTCGCGCGCGGCCGCTACCTGGACCGGCTGCTGGCCGAGCAGGTCCGTCGGCAGATCCTTGATCTCGACCGTCTGCGCCGGCGCCATCACGGTGAGCCAGTTGCACAGGTTTTCGAGTTGTCGCACATTGCCGGGGAATGGCAGCGACGACAGATACGCAAGCGTGTCGTCGGTGATCCGCTTCGGCTCGACGCCCAGATCGCGCGCGCTTTTCTGCAGGAAATGGCGCGCCAGCAGCGGGATGTCCTCGTTGCGTTCCCGCAGTGCCGGCAGGCGCAGGCGAATCACATTGAGACGGTGATACAGGTCTTCGCGGAACAGGCCCTGCCCGACGCGCGTCTCCAGGTTCTGGTGCGTCGCGGCGATGACGCGCACGTTCGCGCGCAGCGGATTGTGGCCGCCGACGCGGTAGAACTGGCCGTCCGACAGCACCCGCAACAGCCGCGTTTGCAGGTCGAACGGCATGTCGCCGATTTCGTCGAGGAACAGCGTGCCGTTCTCCGCCTGCTCGAAACGCCCCTGCCGCATCGCCTGGGCGCCGGTGAACGCGCCGCGTTCATGGCCGAACAGTTCGGACTCCAGCAGATCCTTCGGGATCGCGGCGGTATTGAGCGCGATGAACGGACCGTTCGCGCGCGGGCTGTGGCGATGCAGCGCACGCGCGACGAGTTCCTTGCCGGTGCCGGACTCGCCGGTGATCAGCACGGTCGCACTGGAATTGGACAGCCTGCCGATCGCACGGAACATGTCCTGCATCGCACTGGCCTGCCCGAGCATTTCGGTGGCTTCGTTCATCCGCTCGTCGAGCGCCGGCGCGGTGCGCAGGCTTTCGTCGACGGCGCGCCGGATCAGCTCGACGGCGCGATCGATATCGAACGGTTTGGCGAGATATTCGAACGCGCCGCCCTGGAACGCGGACACCGCACTGTCCAGGTCGGAAAACGCGGTGATGATGATCACCGGCAGGCCCGGATAGCGGTCGCGCACCGCCTGCAGCAAATCGAGGCCCGAGCCGCCCGGCATGCGAATGTCGGAGACCAGCACCTGTGGCCGCTCGTGCTCCAGCGCGGCGAGCGCGTCGCGCACGTTGGAAAAACTCTTGGTCGCGAAATTGTCGCGCGCCAGGGCTTTTTCGAGCACCCAGCGGATCGACTGATCGTCGTCAACAATCCAGATCGGCTTCATGGCAGGCTTATCGGCTGGATGGAAACGCGGCGGCATCCCTGTACCAACGAGACACCGCGATTGGAATTCAACATTGCAGCGGCAGCAGGATGCGGAATTCGGTGTGGCCGGGCCGACTCTCGCACTCGATCATGCCCTCGTGCTGCTGCACGAAGTTCTGCGCGAGCGTCAGGCCGAGGCCGCTGCCGTCCTCGCGGCCCGACACCAGCGGGAAGAAGATTCGGTCTCGGATCTCTTCCGGAATGCCTGGGCCGTTGTCGATGATGCGCAGGTCGAGCGCCAGCTTGCAGGGCCGTTTCGCGATCGTCACGCGGCGCGCGACCCGCGTGCGGAACTCGATGCAGGCGGTGCCTTCGGCGATCGGCTGTCGAAGCGCCTGCGCCGCGTTGCGCGCGATGTTGAGCACGGCCTGGATCAGCTGTTCCATGTCGCCGCGCAGGTCCGGCACCGAGACGTCGAAGTCGCGGTGGATCGTCAGGCCGCGCGGGAACTCGGCCAGCATCACCGCCCGCACCCGCTCGCACACCTCGTGGATGTTGAGGTCGCGCGCGATGTGTGGATGGCGGTGCGGTTCGAGCAGGCGGTCGACCAGCGTCTGCAGCCGATCCGACTCCTTGATGATGACCTGCGTGTATTCGCGCAGCCCGCCGTTGGCGCCCAGCTCCAGCTCGAGCAGTTGCGCGGCGCCACGGATGCCGCCCAGCGGATTCTTGATCTCGTGGGCCAGGTTGCGGATCAACTGCTTGTTGACCGCGCTCAGGTCGAGGATGCGTTCCTCGCGATCGGTGCGCAGCTTCTGCTCGTTCTCGACCAACTCCAGCAGCACATAGCCGGGCGCCGCGTCGAGCGAGCCGATGATCGCGTGGACGCGCAGCGGCTCGCGTTGCGGCAGTTCCAACACCGCGTCGAGCTGCGTGGTGCCGGAGGCTTCCTCGCGCAATGCGGCGATCGCGCCCGCTGGCGCGTCGGCGTTCGGGAACAGATCGGTCCAGCCGAGCTGGCATAGCTGACGCAGCGACATGCCGAGCATCGCCTCGGCGGCCGGGTTCGCAAACGCGATCGCCAGCCGCTCGCGAGCGAGCACGAGGATCGCATTCGGCAGCGCCTCCAGTCCGGGCAGCAGGCCGGCCGCGGCCAGCGCGGGATGCTCGGCCTCGGCGCGAGCCGCACTGCGGCGGATTCGGATCAGGTTCTTCAACACCATCGATCAATCTTCGCGCGGCATGAGCCGCCTTCGTTCCGGCAATGAAAAAGGGGCGGAGTCCGCCCCTTCGGGCGCACCTGGTCACGCCCGCGCCCGCATGCCTGTAGGCGCCCCCGCCAGCCCTGGCGCGGCGGCCGACAAGGCAGCCACCGCGCCGGGCAGCGGGCTGGCGCCGCCACCCGCCTTACAGCGAGTAGTACAACTCGAACTCGACCGGATGGGTCGTCATGCGCAAACGCGTGACTTCGGCCATCTTCAGTTCGATGTAGGCATCGATCATCGAGTCGGTGAACACCCCGCCGCGGGTCAGGAACTCGCGATCCTTGTCCAGCGCCTCGAGGGCTTCGTCCAGGCTTGCGCAGACGGTCGGGATCTTCTTGTCCTCTTCCGGCGGCAGGTCGTACAGATTCTTGTCCGCGGCGTCGCCCGGATGGATCTTGTTCTGCACGCCGTCAAGGCCCGCCATCATCAGCGCCGAGAACGCCAGATACGGGTTGGCCATCGGATCCGGGAAGCGCGTTTCGATACGGCGGCCCTTCGGGTTCGACACGTGCGGAATGCGGATCGATGCCGAGCGGTTGCGCGCCGAGTAGGCGAGCTTGACCGGCGCTTCGAAGTGGGGAACCAGACGCTTGTACGAGTTGGTCGACGGGTTCGTGATCGCGTTCAACGCGCGGGCATGCTTGATGATGCCGCCGATGTAGAACAGCGCGAACTCCGACAGGCCCGCGTAGCCGTTGCCGGCGAACAGGTTCTGGCCGTCCTTCCAGATCGACTGGTGCACGTGCATGCCCGAGCCGTTGTCGCCAACGATCGGCTTCGGCATGAAGGTCGCCGTCTTGCCGTAGGTGTGCGCAACGTTGTGCACGATGTACTTCGTCATCTGCGTCCAGTCGGCACGCTCGACCAGCGTCGAGAACTTGGTGCCGATTTCATTCTGGCCCTGACCGGCCACTTCGTGGTGATGCACTTCGACCGGGATGCCGATCTGTTCGAGCAGCAGACACATTTCGGAACGCATGTCCTGGAACGTGTCGACCGGCGCCACCGGAAAGTAGCCGCCCTTGACGTTCGGACGGTGGCCCGAGTTGCCGTGGTCGAATTCCTTCGACGACGACCAGGGCGCTTCTTCCGAATTGATCTTGACGAACGTGCCCGACATGTCGGTGTTCCAGTTCACCGAGTCGAAGATGAAGAATTCGGGTTCCGGGCCGAAGTACGCCGTGTCGCCCAGGCCCGTGCTCTTCAGGTAGGCCTCGGCGCGCTTCGCGAGCGAGCGCGGGTCGCGCTCATAGCCCTTGCCGTCCGACGGCTCGACCACGTCGCAGCTCAGCACCAGCGTCGGCTCTTCATAGAACGGGTCGATGAAGGCGGTATTCGGGTCCGGCATCAACAGCATGTCCGACGCTTCGATGCCCTTCCAACCGGCGATCGACGAACCGTCGAAAGCGTGGCCGCTTTCGAACTTGTCCTCGTCGAATGCCGACTTCGGTACCGACACGTGCTGCTCCTTGCCCTTGGTGTCGGTGAAGCGGAAGTCAACGAACTTGACGTCCTCGTCCTTGACGAGCTGCATGACGTCGGCCACGGTTTTGCTCATTACCTTTCTCCTGGAATGCCTGCGGTGCGGCACCGCTAAGGGGCCGCGAGACGGTGTTCTGGGTGTTCTGCCGGTTTTCGAAACGGACGGCTCAAGTCAGCAGGGAGCATGCCAGTGCACCTTTTTAGCGCCTCAGCACCGCCGCGCCTGGTGCCGCGGGGCGCCCCAGGCAGCGCCGCCTTCGAATCCGAAAACTTAAAGCCCCATTATGGGGCGTTATTGGCACCGTAAAAGTGCTTTTTTATCGACGACGAAAAGATCGCACAATCTTGGTGCTTCCGGCCCGACGCACTGCGCAGCGGCATAGGCGCCGAATCGAGGTAGCCGCCCATTCCGCCAGCATCGCGCACGACGCGCGGGCTCGATGGCGCGCTCGCGCGTGCCGCGCAATGGCGGCCCTGGTCGGAAGCGCTAGAATGCCCGTTGCCGAGTCACCCGGAGCAAACACCATGGCGCAGCAAGATGAAACGTTGGCGCGTGCGGCGCGCCGCCGCGACGAGCAGGGATTGAGTTATGCGGGTGCCGTTACGCCGCAGGAAGCCTACGCAATACTGCAGGCCAATCCTCGCGCGAAGCTGATCGATGTCCGCACGCGTGCGGAAATCGACTGGGTCGGCCGGCCGGACGTGCCGCCAGAACAGTACGCCCTGGTCGAATGGAATCGTTACCCTGGCGGCGTGCGCAATCCCGAATTTCTTGCCGAGCTGCGCGCCGCCGCCCCTGCGGACGCGCCGGCGCTGCTGCTATGCCGCAGCGCCGCGCGCTCGAAGGCAGCCGCCTCGGCGGCCGCCGAGGCGGGCTTCACGCAGGTCTATGACATCCTGGAGGGATTCGAGGGCGACCGCGATGCCGCCGGGCACCGCAAGCAGGTCGGCGGCTGGTGCTTCCATCAATTGCCGTGGATCGGCGCCTGAACGGCGGCGCCGGCAAGCCGCCGTCAAACACACTGTAAGCACCCCGCAAGCGCCCTTCTGAGGTCCGCCGGCCGCTGTGGATGCGCGACGCGCCATGATACGTTGCCCGGTACCGTGCGGCCCTCATCAAACGTGGGCACGCCACTTCCGTGGCACGGATGCCGGACCGCGTCACCACGGTGCAGGCCGGACTGATTTCGGCGCTCGGATCCTTGCGCCCAGACCGTCGGCGCTCAGATCTCGACGATCTCGCCGCCAAGCTTTTCGACGCCCGCGTGCAGTTGCGCGTAGGCGGCCTGTACCGCGCTCGGCTCCCCTTTCACCCCCAGGTCGATGTGGCGACGCGCGTAGACGCCGCCGCGCTCCGCGTCGCCCACGCTTGGCAGGCTGAACGCGCGCACGCTCGGGTGAGCCGTCTCGATTTCCTCCATCAGCGGCGTGATCGCCGCCTCCATCAGGCCGAACACCAGCATGGAACGTTCGACATGCGGATTCGCGTGATGCAGGTCCGCATAGTGGGTGTCCAGCACCCACTCGATCATCGGCCAGGCCATGACCGGGAAACCCGGCACGAAATAGTGATTGTGCAGGGCAAAGCCGGGAATCTGGTTGTAGCTGTTCGGGATGATCGCGGCACCCTGCGGAAATTCGCCCATGCGCAGGCGATGCACGTTTTCCGGCAGCGTCGGGTCCTGCGGGCCGCCCATTGCGCGGATGCGCGCGCCGATCCGTTCGCGCGCCTCTGGGTGGAGTTCGATCGGCAGGCCGAGCGCGCGAGCCGCGCACTGACGCGTGTGATCGTCAGGCGTGGCGCCGATGCCGCCCGTCACGAACACCACGTCGGGACCGGCGAAGGTGCGCTGGAGCGTCGCGGTGATCCGCTCCGGCTCGTCGCCCAGGTACTCCGCCCAGGCCAGCGACAGACCGCGCGCACCGAGCAGTTCGATGACCTTCGGCACGTGCTTGTCGAGCCGACGGCCGGAGAGAATTTCGTCGCCGATGACGATGAGGCCAAACGCCATGATGTCTTCCTATTCGAGATGATCCAGGGCAACCGTGCCGCTGCCGCCGCTGCCGCCGTGCCCGTCGTCAGCAGGCAGTGCGCGCGCGCGCATCGCCGCCAGTGCTGGCAGGCAGTAGTGAGCAAACCACAGTGCCGAGAACACGAAGATGAAAGCGTACAACCAGATTGCGATCGGCGCGAAGACCGGAAACAGCACGTAGATCACCGTCCCGAGCCCGAAGATCGCAAGCGGAAAGGTGCCGGCCAGGCCCACCGCCACGCCCATCAGGAGCAACGGCCAGCGATGGGCGCGGATCAGCGCGCGGCGTTCGACCCGCGTGGCGTGCTCGGCGAGTGCATCGTAGGCCATCATGCGGTAGGTCAGCCAACCCCACAGCAGCGGCGACAGGACCGCGAACACGGGCGTGACGAACCACAGCGGCACCGACACCACGAAGATCAGCAGGGCCACGAGCGTGACCAGCAGCGAATGGCCAAGGCTGTCGAACCAGCCGCCGCCCCGCGCCGGCACGAGCGACGCGTAGCGCGTGCGCTGCAGGTGCTTGAGGACGGTCGGCATCGCAACCGCCGCGCAAAAGAGCAGCGCCGTCAGCGCGATCAACGGCACCACCAGCAGGGCAAGGAAGATCGGGCCGACCAGCGCAACCGGCGACGGCAGTCCCAGCCACTGCGTCAGGTTCGAGAGTTCGACCACCGGCAACCAGCCGGCCAGGCCGCGCCGCAGGTCGGACAGCAAGGTGTCGACGCCATAGCTCATCAGCAACCCGCCCCACAGCGCGCAGGCCAGCAGGAACGGCCAGACCGTCAGCCACAGCATGCGGGGATGGAGCGCGCTCAGCAGCGCGCGGTACAGGGAGGCGATCAGCGCTTTCATGCGTTCATTGTTCGGCAGGAATCCCGACAACGGCAACATGCGTGCCCAGTGTCCGGCCCGGCGCGCGCCGCGGACGCGGTGAACACGATCGACCGGGCCGGCGGGTCGACGCTTCGGTCGACGGTTGCAGCGACGGTCTGGTCGCGCCGCCGCTCACCGGTGACGCGGCAAGCGCCCTGCCCTCAGCCCGGGCAAACGGGCGACGGCATCCGCGACACGGCGCGCGGAGCGCCGCGCGCCCAGCCATTGCTGCGCGATGAAGCTTTCGCCGTAATCGCGCCCGTGCCCGTCCGGCCCCGGCAACTGGTCGCGGATGCCGGTCGGTTCGGGCGCCTCGTTCCACGATGCGCTGCGGAACAGCATATCCCACCACGGGAACAGCACGCCGAAGTTGCAGCCGTAGCGGGTGCCTTCATGACCGTAGCCGACCGCATGATGCCGGCGATGGAAGGCCGGGCTGACCACCAGGCGACCCAGCACCGGGCCGAACGGCATCCGTACATTGGCGTGCTGCACGCTCTGCACGACCTGGCTCAACACGGTGAGCGCGACGAACTGGCTGGGCTCGACGCCGATGAACAGCGCGATGCCAGCGAAGAACGACGACTCGATCACCGACTCGAGCAGATGCTTGCGATCGTCTGACCACAGCGACATCTGCTGCTGGCTGTGGTGCACCGCATGCAGTTCCCACCACCAACCAAAGCGGTGCTGCCAGCGATGCTGCCAATAGCCGGCGAAATCCAGCACCACCAGGTAGAGCAGGAAGGCGACCAGCGGGTGCGAGGTGACGCCTGGCCACATGTCGTCGAGGTCGAAACTCGGCATGCCGCGCATCGTCATCCAGTTGTGCAGGCGATCGAATGCGGGTTGCAGGCAGAAGAAGAAAAACAGATTGAGCAGCCCCAGGCGCGTGATCCACGTATAGAACACGTCGACCCGCACCGCGCGGCGGTTCTGCCAGCGCTCCGCCGGCCACAATGCCTCGAGCGGCCGCAGGATCGCATACATGCCGACGATGGCCACGAAGCCGACGATGACCCAATACAGGCCGTCGTACAGCTCCTCGTCGTAGCCCATCCAGCCGAAATGGAACAGCACCGGCTGGAGCACGTCGACGAAGAGCCAGGTCTGCGCACCGCCGATCAGGTTGTTGAACACCGCAACGAAATCTTGCACGCCACTTCCTCGCAAAACCAAACGTGATGCCGTTGCAACGCCCGGCCGGCCCTGCCGGTTGACGCCTCGTCGGCCTGCCGCGCTGCGACCGCTGGCCGCGCACCCGAACGCTGCGCGAAGGCCGTGTGAAGCGCAGTGACAAGCGCCGTGACAAGCGCCGTTACAAGCGCCGTGTCAGGCACCATTCGGCGCGGTCAGCGGCGCGCGATTGTAGAAATAGATGCCGTGCGGCGAGCGTCCGACGGGGATTGTCGCCACCAGCTGACGCGTGGTCAGGTCGATGATGCCGACGTGGCGGGCGAACCGGAACGTCACCCACAGATACCGCTTGTCGGCCGTCAATTCCATGTCGTCCGGCCCGGGCATCAGGCCGGTGATGTCGCCGACATTGGTCAGCGCATCCTCGTCGATGATACTGATCGTGCTTTCGACCCGATTGCTGACGGCCACATGCTTGCCGTCAACCAGCGACCGGAAGTTGTGCGCGCCACGGCCGGTATGGATGCGCTTGACCACCGTGCGCTGCCGCCAGTCGACCACCGCGACGTAGTCGCCGCCGGTCATGCCGACCAGCATGTACTTGTCGCCGGGTGTCATCCACAGCCCGGCTGGCGCCGGCCCCACCTTCATCTTCCACAGCAGGGTCTGCGTCGCGAGATCGATCGCCGCGATCTCGCCCGACACCTGCAGCGAAATGAAGGCGGTGCGGCTGTCACGCGTGAACGCGATGTGGCTCGGCATGGCCGGCAACGGCAGGCGCTTGGCCGGCGTCAGATCGCGCCCGTCATAGCGGTAGATGTCGACCCGGTCGAGCCGCAACGCCGTCGAGACGAACCAGCGGTTGTCCGGCGAGAAGCCGATCTGGTACGGGTCCTCGATGTTCTCGACCCGACGCTGGATCGTGCCGAGCTTCGGATCCAGGAAGAACAGGCTGTTCGACACCGAATTCGCGACGATCAGCGACTTGTTGTCCGGCGTCGCCATCAGGTGATGCGGTTCCTTGCCCACCGAGTACTTCGACACCACCTGCTTGGTGGCCGGATCGATCAGCGAGATCGACGCCTCGGCGGAGTTGAGGATGACGACGTTGTCCGCGTGCGCGGGCGTCGCGGCGACCATGGCGGCGGTCAGCAGGCCGGCATGCAGCCGGCGGGCAGGAACGGAAAGGCGCATTGCATACCTGTTGCGTGATTCGGCATTGTAGAAGCTTTTCGAGACGGCCGGCGAGCGGCGCGGGCGCGCAGCGGTCAGCCTTACCGATCCTGCCCGCCGCCTCAGTGTTGCATCGACTGCCAGAGCTTCTGCAGCCGTTTGACGGAGACCGGCATTGGCGTGCGAAGTTCCTGCGCGAACAGCGATATGCGCAATTCCTCCAGCAGCCAGCGGAATTCCGCGAGCCGCGGATCGCCGCCCTGCCGCCACGCGCCGGCCGCACGCTGGTAAGGCACGCGCACCGAATCGAGGTCCGCCTGCAGCCGGGCATCGCGGGCCGGGTCGGCCTTCAGTTTGGCCAGACGCACCGCCACGCCCTTCAGGTAGCGAGGCAAGTGTTGCAACTGGGCATCGGGCGTGCCGGTCACGAAATGCTTGCCGACCAGCGCCCCGAGTTGCGCCTGCATGTCCGCGTGCGCGGCCGCGAAGCTCTTCGACTGGGCCAGTTTCTTTGCGACGTCGACGTACTCGGCGAGGATCTGCTGCGCGGTACGCGACAGTTCCTGGGCCAGCAGATTGAGCCGCTGCCGGCCCTGCGCCAGGCGCGCGGCGAAACTCGCGTCGTCGTCCGGCAACGGCGCGACCATGCAGGCGCGTTCGATCGCGCGCGCGATCAACTGGTCGCGCAGCTCCTGCTGAGTGCCCAGGTTCATGTACTGGATCGACATCTGCTGCAAGCCCGGCAGATTCTTCTCCAGATATTTGACCGGCTCGCGCAGCTGCAGCGCGAACAGGCGTCGCAGCCCGGCCCAATGCGTCGTGGCGGCTTCGTCCGGCGAATCGAATACCTGCACTTCGCAGTGATCGCCGCGGTCGACGAGCGCCGGGTAGCCAAACAGGGTCCGATCGCCGCGCCGGATCTCGAGCAGTTCGGGCAGCTTGCCGAAGTTCCACTGGGTCAGGTCGTCGTAGATCGCGGTCCCTGCCGCACTGCCGGCTGCGCTGCCGGGTGCGCTGCCGGGTGCACTGTCGGGTGCGCTGCCGGAGGCGGTATTCGGCGCGGCGGCGGGCGCGGGCGCGGCGCCTTGCGGCCGGCCGCCCCGCCCGTCGGGGGCGCGGCGGCCGCCCTGTGCGTCGCCGCGCTCGGGCAGCGCCGCATGCGCGCCGACCGCTGCGATTTCACGAAAACGCTGCTGCGCGGCCTCGCCAAGCTCGACGCGCAGTTGGCCCAGGTTACGTCCCATCGCAAGCTGCCGACCGTGTTCGTCGATCACCTTGAAATTCATCAAGCGGTGCGGTCCCAGGGTCTCCTGCTTGAAGTCGACCGGCCGTACCTGCACCTGGGTGGTCTCGCGAATATCGGCGCCCAGCGCCTCGACCAATCCCTGGCCGCTCGACGGCAGGCCTTTCTGTTCGGCCCGCTCGGCGAAGCCGGCCGCATAGTCGGGCAGCGGCACGCAGTGGCGTCGCAATTTCTGCGGCAGCGACTTGAGCAGGGCCTGCACCTTGTCCTTCAGCATGCCCGGCACCAGCCACTCCGTGCGCCGCACGTCGATCTGATTCAACGCGAACAGCGGCACGGCCACGGTCACGCCGTCGCGCGGCGAGCCCGGCTCGAAGTGGTAGGTGACAGCCATCGACTGGCCGGCCAGCGTGAGCCGCTTCGGGTAGAGATCGGTGGTGACGCCGGCCGCCTCGTGCCGCATCAGTTCGTCGCGCGACAGGTACAGCAGCTTCGGCTGCTCGGCGCTCTCACGGCGGTACCACTTCTCGAACGACACCGTGCCATGCACGTCGGCCGGAATCGCCGCGTCGTAGAAGCCATAGATCAGTTCATCATCGACCAGCACGTCTTGCCGCCGCGACTTGTGCTCGATCTGCTCGACGTCGCCGATCTGCTTGCGGTTATGCGCGAAGAACGGCAGCCTGGTGTCGAACTCGCCCTCGACCAGCGCCTGCCGAATGAAGATCTCGCGCGCCCGTTCGCGCTCGCCGCCCTTGCCGAAGTCGACACGCCGCCGCTGGTAGATCGTCAGGCCGTACAGCGTGGCCCGCTCGAACGCCACGACGCGTCCTGCCTTCTTTTCCCAGTGCGGCTCGGCACGCGATCGCCGCAGCAGATGCGCGCCCACCGCCTCGATCCACTCCGGTTCGATGCGCGCCAGCGTGCGCGCGTACAGGCGCGTGGTCTCCACCATCTCGGCGGCCAGCACCCAGCGTCCCGCCTTCTTGCCCAGCAGCGAGCCCGGCCACGGAAAGAACTTGATGCCGCGCGCGCCAAGATAATGCGGCTCGTCCTCCGCCTTCATGCCGACGTTGCCCAACAGGCCCGCCAGCAGGGACAGATGGATCTGCTCGTAGGTGGCCTCGGTCTGCGCGATGCGCCAGCCCTGCTCGCGCGCCACCGTGACGAGCTGCGCATGGACGTCGCGCCATTCGCGCAGGCGCAGGTGCGAGAGGAAATTCGCGCGGCAGGCGTCGACCAGTTGCCGGTTCGACTGCCGGTTCGCGACCGCGTCCTCGAACCAGCGCCAGATCTTCAGCCAGCTCAGGAACTCGCTTTTCTCGTCGGCGAAACGACGATGCGCGGTATCGGCCGCTTCCTGCTGCTCGGCCGGCCGCTCGCGCGGGTCCTGCACCGACAGCGCGGCGGCGATGATCAGCACCTCGCCCAGCGCGTCGCGCTCGCGCGCGGCCAAAATCATGCGCCCGACGCGCGGGTCGAGCGGCAGGCGCGACAGCTCGCGTCCGGTCGGCGTGAGCGCGTTGTCGTCGTCCACCGCGCCAAGCTCGGCGAGCAACTGGTAGCCGTCGGCGATGGCGCGGCCCGGCGGCGGTTCGATGAACGGGAAGGCCTCGATCGAGGCCAGATGCAGCGCCTTCATGCGCAGGATCACCGCGGCGAGCGACGAGCGCAGGATTTCGGGATCCGTGAAGGGCGCACGCTTGGCGAAGTCGTCCTCGTCGAACAGGCGGATGCAGATGCCGTCGGCAACCCGGCCGCAGCGGCCGGCGCGCTGGTTGGCGGCGGCCTGCGAGATCGGTTCGATCTGCAACTGTTCGACCTTGTTGCGATAGGAATAGCGTTTGACCCGTGCCAGCCCGGTGTCGACCACATAGCGAATGCCCGGCACGGTCAGCGAGGTCTCCGCCACGTTGGTCGCGAGCACGATGCGGCGAGCGTTCGAACTCTTGAAGATCTTCGCCTGATCGGCGGCGGAGAGCCGCGAGAACAGCGGCAGGATCTCGACGTGCGGCGGATGATGACCGCGCAGCGCATTGGCCGCGTCGCGAATCTCGCGCTCGCCAGGCAGGAACACCAGCACGTCGCCGGGCCCCTCGCGCACCAGTTCGCCGACCGCGTCGACGATCGCGTCATGCATGTCGCGGTCGCGCACCCGCGTGCGCGCCGGCTCGGCGGCGGGTGCCCTGGCCACAGCGGCGCCGCTGGCCGCGCCGTGCGGCGACAGGCGGCTGTCCTGCACTGGCCGATAGCGGATCTCCACCGGATACAGGCGTCCGCTGACCTCGATCACCGGCGCGGGCCGCTCGTCGCTGCCGAAATGACGGGCGAAGCGCTGCGCGTCGATGGTGGCCGAGGTGACGATGATCTTCAGGTCGGGCCGCTTCGGCAGCAACTGCCGCAGATAGCCGAGCAGGAAGTCGATGTTCAGGCTGCGCTCGTGCGCTTCGTCGATGATCAGCGTGTCGTATGCGCGCAGCAGCGGGTCGCCCTGCGTTTCGGCGAGCAGGATGCCATCGGTCATCAGCTTGACCGAGGCGCCCGGGCTGAGGTTGTCGGTGAACCGAACCTTGTAGCCGACCACCGCGCCCGGTTCAGTGCCGAGCTCGTCGGCGATGCGACGCGCGATCGTCGACGCGGCGATGCGCCGCGGCTGGGTGTGGCCGATCAACCCGGCGCCGCCGGCACCCCGGCCGCGTCCCAGGGCCAGGCAGATCTTCGGCAGCTGCGTGGTCTTGCCAGAGCCGGTTTCGCCACTGACGATGACCACCTGGTGGTCGCGTATGGCGCGCGCGATTTCCTCGCGCCGCGCCGACACCGGCAGCGCTTCGGGAAAGACGATGGCCGGCACCGGCGTGGCCGGCGCCCGGCCTGTGCGCGGCCCGTCGCCGTCCGTGCGAACCTCTCGCTGCCCCCCGCGACCACCCTCGCGAGCCGGTCCGGCGCCGGCCGTTGCGAGGTTGCCGCCATCGCTTGCTGCGCCCGCCGCTGCACCGTCCACACCACCGTCCACACCACCGTCCGCACCACTGCCCGCGCCGCCGTCCGCGCCCCTGCCCGCGCCACTACCGCCAGCGCCGCGGCGGCGACGACGCCGGCGCGCGGGTGCCGGCGCGCTTTCGTCGGCCGCCGGTACCGACGCCTCGGGCGGGGACGGTTCGCCACCCGCGTTGGCGCGCTCATCGGCGGACGAAGACAGGGACGTGTGGGGCGGGCGTGGCGGGTTGGGCAACTTGGGGCTATCCGGGGAGGAGGTCATGAAGCCGGCGTGCGCGATGGCGGCGCGGCGGCTCGGAAAGACGGAACGCCGTCGTGCGCGGCGGCGGCGTGGAATCTTGTCGCCGCGACCGGCCGATCGTCTACATTGGACATGGCGTCGCATTATAATCCGCGCATGAATGCCGAAACCTCCTCGTCCCCACGGCCCGTGGCGTCCAGCCAGGCCGATCCCGTCGACCTTGCGCAGTTCGTCGACTGGCTGCGTGCCGTCGCGCCCTACATCCACGCGTTCCGCAACAAGACCTTCGTCGTCGGTTTCGGCGGCGAGCTGGTCAGCGCGGGCCGGCTGAACACGCTGGTGCAGGACGTGGCCCTGCTCCAGGCGATGGGCATCCAGATCGTGCTGGTACATGGCTCGCGGCCGCAGGTCGAGGAGCAGATGCGGCTGCGCAATCTCAGTTCCCAGTTTGCACGGGGCCTGCGCATCACCGACGCGCCCGCACTGGAATCGGCGAAGGAAGCGGCCGGCGAAATCCGTCTCGATATCGAGGCGGCGATCAGCCAGGGGCTGCCGAACACGCCGATGGCGCACGCCCGCATCAGTGTCGTATCGGGCAACTTCGTCGTCGCGCGACCGGTCGGCATCGTCGACGGTGTCGACCACCTGCATACCGGCGTGGTGCGCAAGGTGGACGCCGACTCGATCCGTCTTTCGCTGGCCAACGGCAAGCTGGTGCTGCTGTCGCCACTCGGCTTCTCGCCGACCGGCGAAGCGTTCAACCTGTCGATGGAAGATATCGCCGCGTCGACCGCCATCGCGCTGCGCGCCGACAAGCTGATCTACATCACCGAAACGCCCGGCGTGGTCGACGGCGACGGCTCGCTGCTGCGCGAACTCGCGCTCGATGACGCGACGCGCCTACGCGAAACCGGCACGCTGCCCGAGGAAGTCGAGTTCTATCTGCGCCACGCCTGCCGCGCCTGTCGCGGCGGCGTGCCGCGTGCCCACCTGATTCCGTTCGCACTCGATGGCTCGATCCTGATCGAGCTGTTCACGCACGACGGCGTCGGCACGATGGTCAGCTACGAGAACCTCGAAAGCCTGCGCGAAGCGACCGCGGACGACGTCGCAGGCATCGTCCAGTTGATCGAACCGCTCGAAGCGGACGGCACCTTGGTGCGCCGCGACCGGCACCAGATCGAGCGCGAAGTCGATCACTTCTCGGTGATCGAACACGACGGCGTGCTGTTCGGTTGCGTCGCGCTGTATCCGTATCAGCGCGAGCGCATCGGCGAGATGGCCTGTCTGACCGTCGCACCGGAAGCGCAGGGTTCCGGCGACGGCGAACGCCTGCTCAAGCGCATCGAGCAGCGCGCCCGCGCGCGCGGCCTGAACCGCATCTTCGTGCTCACCACGCGCACGGAACACTGGTTCCTGAAACGCGGTTTCGTGAAGGCGAGTGTCGACGACCTTCCGGAAGATCGCCGTCGCCTCTACAACTGGCAGCGCAAGTCGCTGGTCCTGATCAAGCAGTTGTGACCGGCGCCACGCCCCGGTCACCCACCATCCCATACGAAGGAGCAACACCATGCCGCGCACCGTTCAATGCGTGAAACTCGGCCGCGAAGCCGAGGGATTCGACTTTCCGCCCGTCCCGGGCGAACTCGGCAAGCGTATCTACGCCAATGTCTCGAAAGAGGCGTGGCAGGAGTGGTTGAAGCAGCAGACCATGCTGATCAATGAGAATCGCCTGAACATGGCCGACGCGCGGGCGCGCCAGTACCTGTTGAAGCAGACCGAGAAGTACTTCTTCGGCGAAGGCGCGGACAGCGCCTCGGGCTTCGTGCCGCCGACCGGCGCCTGAGGTCTTGCCGGCGCGGCCGCACGGCTGCGCCCAACCCCACGCGCCTGCCGTCCTCCGGTCCGGTGCTGTCACCGAGTCCGCCAGGCGCGGACTTCGCGTCAGCCGGGTGCCACCGGCTCCGCCGGCGCGGCGGCCGCACCCTCCTCCTCACGCCATTGCTGGCGCGCGCGGTGCAGTTGGCGCAGCGCGAGGCGCGCCATCTTGAACCAGCCGAACGGCTTGGGATCAACGATCATGCTGAGCGCCCGGGCGTAGTCCAGCACCAACCCCGGCGTCCATGCCATCGTCACCGCACGCCGGCGGATCTGCACCGCCACCCAGAGCTCCGGCGTGGCCAGCACGCGCAGGAACGCACGCCATCCCCGGTCGGTCCCGCCCAGACTGCCGACCGCACCCTCCACCGCCGCTTCCAGCGCGTACGCGACGGTGCTCGAACAGTTGCGGTAGGTGAGGTTGTACACCGGCGTGCGTCGGTAGACGTCCCAGAACGCCTGCAAGCGGACCGGATCGTAGTTCCGGACGCGCACCTTGACGGTGGATTCGCACCATGCGGCCGATTCGGTCAGGTAGTCGGGTTGGAAGGTGCCCGGCACGTCGTTGTCCGCGGTCGCACGCAACAGGCGCGCGAAGTCTTCCGGCGAACGATCGATCTCGACAGCCGGATACAGGCTGATGTAGACGCCCTCGCTGCTTTCCAACGCCGCATGGCCGGTTGAAATCACGCCGTTGACGTCGACCGCGGCAATATAGCGATCGATCACCGGGCGCCGCAACGCCTTCGCCTTTGCCGAGCCGGTCGGCGTCCAGACATGCACGATCAGCTCGCGCTTGAGCGCCGGATCCGCCGACACCATCGCATCGGCGTTGGCGGCATGAATGGACGTCTCGCCGGCGGCCAGATGCGCCGCCAAGCCCGCCTCGTGCGTGTGCACGCCCGCGTCGAGCGCCCGATGGCGCGCATCGTCGAGGTTATGCTGCGACAACGCCGCCAGCGACGCACGCTCGGGCAGGAAGCGGGCTCGCAGCGCCAGCCAGATGATGTTCCAACCGCCGATCGCCAGGCCCAGCCCGAGGCTGTACGGAACAGTGCCGACGTAGTGCGTCGGATAGGGCTGAAAGAAAAAGATCGCGAGTCCGATCTGCACCACGCCACCGGCAAAGGCCAGCCGCCAGCCCGGGAAGCGCACCACATGCGCGGAGGCGATCTGCAGCGCGCCGCCGCACAGGAACAGCAAGCCGAACATCATCGACAGCGCCATGTGGCCCGCGGTGTGACCGCTCAGGATCAGCAACGCGGCCAGCGTGAAGAGCCCGCCCTTGCCATAGCGCAGCGTGCGCTGGCCGCCCACGCCGGTCCAGGCGACGGCCAGCGTCGCCACGCCCTCGGCCAGCAGCAGCCACGCGAACACGCGCAGTGGGAACACCAGCACGCCGTCGGTGGCATCGATGCAGAGCAGCAGCCCGGCAAGCATCCAGAGCGCGCCGAGGCCCAACAGGACCGGCCAGCGCCGGCGCAAGTAGTCGGTGCCGAGCAGCAGCAGAATCAACTGGACCATCACGCCCTCGCAGTAAGTTTGCGGCGCGTCGCGCGCCGGGCCATCATTGTCTGGGGAACGTCACCGTCTGCACGCCATCGGCCACTGCGAACAGGCCCAGATCGGCCCGACGCCGGGCGAACAGGCCGACGGTCACGACGCCGGGCCAGTCGTTGACGCGTGCCTCGAAGCCGCGCGGATCGACAATGTCGAGACCGGCGACATCGAGGATTTCGTTGCCGTTGTCGGTCACGTAGACGCTGCCGTCCTTGTGCAGGCGCCGCGTCGGCGCGCCGCCGCATTCACGCAGTCGACGCGCGACCGCGTTGCGGGCCAGCGGCACGACCTCGACCGGCAGCGGGAACGTGCCGAGCCGCTCGACGCGTTTCGACCCGTCGGCAATGCACACGAACTGTCCGGCAACCGAGGCGACGATCTTCTCGCGCGTCAGCGCGCCGCCGCCGCCCTTGATCATATGCCCGTCGGCATCGATCTCGTCCGCGCCGTCGACGTAGATCGGCAGCGACTCGACGTCGTTCAGGTCGATCACGGTGAAGCCGGCGGCTTCGAGGCGCGTGGTGGTGGCCGTGGAACTCGACACGGTGGCGCGGATGCGCGCGCGATGCGGGGCGAGCGCATCGATGAAGCAGTTGGCGGTGCTGCCGGTACCGACACCAAGCACGGCGTCGGACGGCAGATGAGCCAGTACGTGCTCGGCGGCCGCGCGGCCAACCAGCACCTTCAGTTCGTCTTGGGTCATGTGTAGAGCGATCGGATCGGGTCACGGCCGCCTGCCGGCGACCGCCCGGTCTTGAGACAGGAGGCAGACGCGCGCATTCTACCGCCGGCGGCACGGCGCCGTACGTCCGAATGGCGAACGCAGCGGCGGCGCAACGGCCCGAGCCTCGGTCCAAGCCTCGGCCAACGGCCAGCTTGGGCAAGGACAGCCGCTGGCGCCCCGGAGCGCGGCGAGCGCCCGATGTACGGCAACGCGCGGCGTCAGTCCTGGCGCTGCCGCACCGCCTCGAACAGGCATACGCCGCTCGCGACCGACACGTTCAGGCTCTCGACGGCACCATTCATCGGGATGCGCACCAACGCGTCGCAGGTCTCGCGCGTCAGCCGGCGCATGCCTTCGCCTTCGGCTCCCATCACCAGCGCCAGCGGCCCGGCGAGCTTGGCCTGATAAAGATTCTCGCTGGCCTGGTCGTCGGTACCGACCACCCAGATGCCGGCGTCCTTGATCTCGCGAAGCGTTCTGGCGAGATTCGTCACCGTGATGTAGGGCACCGTGTCGGCCGCGCCGCTGGCGACTTTCGCCGCCGTGGCATTGAGTCCGACGGCCCGGTCGCGCGGGGCGATCAGCGCGTGGGCACCGGCCGCGTCGGCGACCCGCAGGCAGGCGCCGAGGTTGTGCGGATCGGTGACGCCATCGAGCACCAGCAGCAACGGCGGCCCTTCGAGCGCGTCGAGCAATTCGGTCACGGTCTGCGCCAGCGCCACGTCGGCGGCACGCGCCACCACGCCCTGGTGCCGTTCGCTGCCGGCCAGTCCGCGCAGGCGTTCGGCGTCGGCCGCGATCAGCCGCACATTCGCCGCCTTGGCGACGCCGAGGAAATCCTGCATGCGTCGGTCGCGACGCGTCGGGTCGAAAAAGACTTCCTCGACGCTGCTTGCATCGTGGCGCAGGCGGGACTGGACGGCGTGGAAGCCGTAGATGATCTTGTGACGTGACATACGAATCTCGAAAAGCAAACGGGGCGCGGCAATGGCGCGCCCCGCGGAGGCAGGCGAGCGACAGGCCGCGACGGCGGAATCAGCGCCGGCGGCGGCGACTGCGCTTGGCCGCACCGCCCTTGCCGGCCGGCGCGGCCGCCGGCTCACCCGCAGCGGCCGTGCGACGCGACGCGGGCGCGGCTTCCCGCGGCGTGCCCTCGGCGGGCGTCTTCTTGCCGCCGCGCGCGGCGCGGCCGCCCTGCGGCGCACGGGCCGGCGCCGCGGATTGCTCGTCGATCAGGCGGAAATCGATCTTGCGCGTGTCGAGATCGACGCGGCCGACCTGCACCCGCACCCGATCGGTCAGGCGATACCGGATACCCGTGCGTTCGCCGCGCAATTCGTTGCGCACCTCGTCGTATTGGAAATAGTCGCTGCCCAGTTCCGACACATGCACGAGCCCTTCGACGAACAGCGCGTCGAGCTGCACGAAGATGCCGAACGACGTGACGCCACTGATCGAGCCACTGTATTCCTCGCCGAGCTTGTCGCGCATGAAATAGCACTTCAGCCAGTTCTCGACATCGCGCGAAGCCTCGTCGGCGCGCCGCTCGTTGGCCGAGCAATGCATGCCGAGCTGCTCCCAGACCGCAAGCTGCTCGCTGCGCGGCTTGCGCCGCGCGTCAGGCGCCGGCGCCGGCGCGGCGGCCGGCGCGCGGCGCCCCTTCGACGGCGCGGCCGTGTTCAGCGGCACTGCGTCGGGCGGCACCGGCACGTATTTCTCGCCGGCCAACACCGCGCGAATCGCCCGGTGCGTCAGCAAGTCTGGGTAGCGCCGGATCGGGCTGGTGAAGTGCGCGTACGATTCGTACGCAAGGCCGAAGTGGCCGACGTTGTCGGGACTGTACACGGCCTGCTGCATCGAACGCAGCAACATGGTCTGCAGCATCGGCGCGTCCGGCCGCCCCTTGATCTCGTTGATCAGCGCCGCGTAGTCGCTCGCGTGCGGCGTGTCGCCGCCCCCGAGCGTCAGGCCGACGCCGCGCAGGAAGGTGCGCAGGTTGTCCAGCTTCTCGGCGCTCGGCCCCGCGTGCACCCGGAACAGCGCCGGATGCTTGTGTCGTTTGAGCAAGTCCGCGGCGCACACGTTGGCGGCCAGCATGCACTCCTCGATCAGCTTGTGCGCGTCGTTGCGGGTGCGCGGCACGATCTGTTCGATCTTTCCCTGCGGATTGCAGACGATATAGGTTTCAGTCGTCTCGAAATCGATCGCGCCACGCTTGTGCCGTGCAGTGAGCAGCGCGCGATACGCCTCGTGAAGATTCTGCAGATGGGGCATCAACGCGGCGCGGCGCGCTGCTTCCGGTCCCTTGCTGTTCGACAGCGCGGCGGCCACCTCGGTGTATGTCAGGCGCGCCGCGGAGTGGATCACGGCCGGATAGAACTGATAGGCCTTCACCGCGCCCTGCGCGTTGATGACCATGTCGCAGACCAGCACGCAGCGATCGACATCCGGATTCAGCGAGCACAGTCCGTTCGAAAGCTTTTCCGGCAGCATCGGGATCACGCGGCGCGGAAAGTACACCGACGTGCTGCGCTCGATGGCGCCGGCGTCGAGCGCCTCGCCGGGCCGCACATAGTGCGACACGTCGGCGATCGCGACCAGCAGCCGGAAACCGTTGGCGCGACCGATCTTGACCGGCTCGCAATACACCGCGTCGTCGAAGTCGCGCGCGTCCTCGCCGTCGATGGTTACCAGCGGCACATCGCGCAGGTCGATGCGCTGTTTCAGGTCGGCGCTGCGCACTTCGTCGGGCAACGCCCCTGCCTGCTTCAGCACCGCGGCGGAGAATTCATGCGGCACGCCGTACTTGCGTACCGCGATTTCGATTTCCATGCCCGGATCGTCGATGTCGCCAAGCACCTCGACCACTCGTCCGAAGGCCTGGGAATGGCGGGTCGGGAAATCGACGATCTCGACCGTGACGACCTGTCCGGCGCGGGCATCGCGCAGCGACTTCGGCTCGACCAGGATGTCCTGACCCAGGCGCGCGTCTTCGGGCGCCACGACCAGGACGCCGTTCTCGTTGACGAGACGGCCGATGACCCGCTTGTTCGCGCGCTCGACGACTTCGACGATGTGCCCTTCCGGCCGCCCGCGTCGGTCGGTGCCGCCCGCGCGCGCCAGCACGCGGTCGCCGTGCATCGCCTTTTCCATCTCGATGTGCGAGAGAAACAGATCCGTCTGACCGTCGTCGCGCAACAGGAACCCGAAGCCGTCGCGATGCCCCTGCACGCGACCGGCGATGAAATTGGGACTCGACACCAACTCGGCATTGCCCTTGTCGTCGGTGCGCAACTGACCGTCGCGTGCCATTGCGGCGAAACGCTTCATGAAACCGTCGCGCTCTTCCTGCTTGATCGACAGTGCGTCGGCAATCTGGTCGGCATTGAGCGGTGTGTCGCTGCGGCGAAGCACGCCGAGGATTTCCTCCCGGCTCGGCACGGGATAGGCGAATTTGCTCGCGGGCTTGTTAATGATGGTTTCCTGTTCTCTGTCGAGTCCATGGCGCCTGCGGAACGACGGCCGCCCCTCGACGGGGCCGCAGACCCGGGTCCGCGAAGACTTCGCATGCTGCGGGACCTTGGGTCGCCCGAGGTTGGCCGCGCCGGTCGCTGCGCCGGGGCAGGCCCGGCGGATACGGCCGGCAGCGGACTCGTGTCGGCTGGTGGCACGGATTGTCCGATTCTAGCATTGCAGGAAGCCACTCCCACCAAGCATTATCGAGAAAACGCCCGGGCCCATGTCACCGGCCGGCTCGCTGCCGGCGCACGCGCCGCCGGTGCTCTGCCACCCGACCGTCTCGCACCTGTCGGTCGCGCACCGGTCCCCGGCACCGATCCGCCTTGCATCGATCCGCCTTGCATCGATCCACCTTGCCCCTGTCCGCCATGCCTGCCACCCGCGCCACCGCCCTCGCCGCGCCTCACCTGGACCGACTGCGCGCCGACACGCCGGCGCTGCGTTCGAGCGGGCATTTCAATCATGGCTCGTGCAGCCTGCCCCCCGCGCCGGTGTTCGACGCCGCACGCCACTGGCTCGATCTGGAGGCTCGCCACGGCACCCTGGCCGCGCTCGAACGGCTTGGCGACGCGCTGATTGACAGCCGGCAAGCGATGGCGGCGCTGCTGCACACGCAGGCGGCGCGGATCGCCTTCACCCCATCGGCGTCGCACGGCTGGGCGCTGGCCAGCCGCGCCCTGTGTGCGCACGGCGGCGCACACATCATCACGACGCGGCACGAATGGGGCGGCAACGCGCTCGTCATGTTCGCCGAGCGCGACGCCGGCCGGTTGGTCATCCATCGGCTCGACGCAGCGAGCACCGAGCCGGCAGACCCGCTCGACCGTCTCGACAGCGCGATCGCGGCCCTGCCGCCATCGCTCCGCCGCAGCACGGCGGCACCGCGCTGGGCCTTGTCCGTGCAGGCGGTCAGCGCCGGTTTCGGCGGGGTTGCGGACTTCACCGGCCTGGCCGAACGGGTGCATGCCGCCGGCGGCCTGTTGTTCGTCGACGCCAGTCACGCGGTCGGACAGACCGATGTCGACGTGCATGCGATCGACTGCGACGTGCTGGTGTTTCCGACTCGAAAGTGGTTGCGCGGCCCGAAGGGCGTCGGCGTGCTCTACCTGTCGGAGCGCGCGCTGGCCGCCTTCGACAACGCGCCGCTGCCGGACGCGAGCAATACCGAGTGGCGGCACGCCGAGACCGCACACCCGCGTACCGACGCGCGGCGTTTCGAGATCGGCGAATTCAATCCGGGCCTGCGGCTCGCCGCCGGCGCGGCGGCGCGATACGCGACAGAGCTGGGTCCGGCGGCGATCGAGGCGACGGTGCACCGGGTCGCGGCCAGCCTGGCGGAACAGATCGCGGCACGCACCGGCCTGCAGCCGGCGGAAGTCGCACTGCTCGCCGGCACTGGCCCCATGCCATGCCGCGACGACGGTGTCGCGATGCGCTCCGCGAGCGGACTGCTGACCTATCGTCTGCCGGCCGGCGCCGCCGGCTGCATTGCGGCGCGCCTGCACGCGCGTGGGCTGCGCGTCGGCACGGTCGAGCCGGCGAATTTGCGCTGGTTGTTCACATCGCTGGGAGCGGTCGATCTGCTGCGCCTGACACCGCATTACATGACACCGACCGAGCAATGCGCGGCGCTGGTCGATGCGCTTGCCGACGCGCTTGCCGCTGTGCTGGACGATGCGGTCGCGGCAGTGGTGTCGGGCGTGCCGCGCCAGCGGTCCCACGGCTCGGGACACGGTTGAGCCTGGCGCACCGGCGTGATGGGGCTTGGCCATTGCGGGCGAAGCGCACGACCGCGGGCGAGACGGCGCGGACGTAGCGCGCTTCCGCGCATTGAAGGCAAGCAGGCCTCGAAAAGCACGCTGCAAAAAAAGTTTGACAGATCCGATTGAGTCTCTATAATGAGCACTTCTTCGACGCGCTGCCCAGGTGGCGGAATTGGTAGACGCGCATGGTTCAGGTCCATGTGCCGCAAGGTGTGGAGGTTCGAGTCCTCTCCTGGGCACCAATCAGCGGTCGTAGGAATATGTAGTAACAGAGAGCCCCGCAAAGCAAAAGCCTGCGGGGTTTTTTGTTTGTGCGTTTTTGTTTGCGCGTTTTTTGTTTGTACGCTCGCTCGGTGAACGTGCGCGGTCGGATCGGTCCACGCAGTGCCGGGATGGCCACTCCGTTGCCACCTGACATAGGTAGGGGCTTGTCGTGCGCAGCGCGCTGACCCACCTGCATCCCGGCCACTGACGCCTGTCGGCTCGCCGCACAGCCGCGAACCGAGGCCAGCCACGGCGACGGCCCGGTGTCGCCCTGCCCTGTTCCTTTCTGTTGATTCCAGCCTGCCCGCGACTCGCCGATGCATGGCCATCCGCGCCATCCTCGCACCGTCACCGCCGACATTATCGTCAACATCACTTTCGGTAGGAACCGGCGAAGGCAGGCGCGACGCCGAGGGGCCGGCGCGAACATCATATTTCCATCGAGCTGACACCGGCGCGACCTCGCGGTCCTTGCGGCCGCAGGCACGTCTCGTTACGTCACTGCTGCGCCGCGCATGCCTTCCCACCACTGCCAGCGACTGCTGCCGATGGCATGGTCCTGCCGCCCGGCATTGCGTGCCCGGCGGCCGTCGCGCGCAACCGCAATGCGCTGCGCCGGCAGCGCGCCCGCGTCGACGCGTCAAGCCTGTCGGCCTTGTGCGTCCCCAGCCAGAAAACGCTGCGCCAACCGCACGAAGTAGCTTGCGCCGATCGGCAGCAGCGCGTCGTTGAAGTCGTAGCTCGCGTTGTGCAACATGCATGGCCCGCCGCCATGACCCGCGCCGCGATGGGCACCGTCGCCGTTGCCGATGAACACGTAGCAGCCCGGCCGTTCGCGCAGCATGAACGAAAAATCCTCGGCGCCCATCGTTGGCTCGACGTCGGCATCGACGCACTCGTCGCCGACCAGTTCGCGAAGGATGTCAGCCGCGAACGCGGCTTGCACCGGATCGTTGATCGTCGGCGGATACCCGCGCTTGAAGTCGACCTCGGCCCGACAGTCGAACGCCTCGGCGACGGTGGTGGCAATCGCCTTCATCCTTCGTTCGATCAGGTCGATCGGCGCCTCGGCGAAGGTTCGCACGGTGCCGCCGAGCCAGGCGTGGTTCGGCACGACATTGTCGGCATCGCCTGCATGGAACTGTGTGACCGACAGCACGACGGTATCGATCGGCTTGTTGTTTCGCGTGACGATTCCCTGCAGGCCGTTGGCAATCTGCATGGCCGCGAACAGCGGGTCATGACCCAGATGGGGCATCGCGGCGTGACAGCCCACACCGGTCACGGTGATGCGAAACTCGCTGGCCGACGCCATCAACGGTCCCGCGCGCAGACCAAAATGGCCGGCCGGGATGCCCGGCCAGTTATGCACACCGAACACGGCATCCACCGGAAAGCGTTCGAACAAGCCATCCTCGATCATCGCGCGCGCGCCCGCCTCGCCTTCCTCGGCCGGCTGGAAGAAACAGCGCACGATGCCGTCGAAATCGCGACGGGCGGCCAGCCGCTCGGCCGCGCCGAGCAACATCGCGGTATGACCGTCATGGCCACAGGCGTGCATCACGCCGGGGACCGTCGAGCGATGCGCGAAAGTATTGGCCTCGTGGATCGGCAGCGCATCCATGTCGGCGCGCAGTCCGATCGCGCGCGTGCTGCGCCCGGCCTGCAAGGTGCCGACCACGCCAGTGCGACCGACGCCTCGGGTGACATCGAAGCCCCAGGCCTCGAGCTTGTCCGCCACGAAGGCGGCGGTACGATGAACTTCGAAGCCCAGCTCTGGGTGGGCGTGAATGTCCTGACGCCAGGCACGCAATGCGTCGGCCCGGGCTTCAATTTCGGCAAGCGGTTTCATCTCAGACCTCGACAATCGATTGCACAGGCGGGCCAGATTGCCGGGCGCGGGCGACGCCGCGCGGCGTTGGCTTCTGCCACCTGACAGGTTCCCGCATCGCAGACCGAGCCACCTCGTTACCCACGGCCCACCACGGCGGGCGGGCCGGTGCCGCGGCTCTGTGCGCGAAGCGACGCCTCGACTTTAACAGTGCGCGCCCTGCCTCCACAATGCGGGCTCGCCGCGAGCCTGCCGACGCCTCGGCAACGCGCGCCCCTACGCAGCCGCCAAGTGCTCACACCTCGGGCAATCGACTGCGCTGGCGACGTCCGCCGATATCGGCGCCCCGCGCCATCGCGTCGCCATCGCCGCGGTCGCCGCAGTCACCATCCCGCGCGATGGCACGGAGGCGGCGCGCTGTTTGCTACGCGCAATCAGCATGGGCCATATCGTTCAGCGAGATGACGCGATTGCGGCGCGGCAGCAGGCAACGCCGAGCCGGCTGGCCCGTCCGACCACAACAGGGAGCGAGCGATGGCCAACCTGCGCGGCAACGCCCAGAAACTTCTCAGCGATACCGAACTACAGGCTTTCGACGCGACACGCGGCGAAGCATTGCGCGGCCTGTCGAAGACCGACATACGCAAGCATGTGGAACGCGCCCGCAAGTTGCGCGACAAATATCGAGACCTCTACCGACGACAGCGCGTCGCATCGCACGGCAAGCCCGACAGCGAGGCATCGAATCTCCGCACGCAGCAGAAGGAAGCGATCTTCACCGATATCGTCGAGCGTCTTGAAAAGCGTCTCGGACAAATCGAGACGCAGGAAGATCGCGACTATGCAAAGCTGCAGCGACAGCGGCCGCGCGACACGGCGCGGGATCGGGACGGCGTGACCGGCGCGACGACTTCAAGCAAGACACGTGGCCAGCGCGGTGAGCGCAGTCCTGCCGGTAAGAGCGGCAGCAGCGGCGTGGCGGCACGCAAGCCCAGGGCGGGAGTGACGGCAAAGACAACCGACAGAGCGAGGCAAACGAGGACGCCCGCGCGCGATCCAGTGGCAGTGGCAGTCGCAGTGGCAGCGGCACCGCGTGATACGGTTGCGAAGCCGCGCATCAGCCGCAAGAGCGACGGTACGACCTCGCTTTCCAATACGGTAGCGGCCGAGTCGGTGGACACGCGGCCGGCCAAACGTAGCCGCAATGCGGCCGGTGCCGAACCTGACCTGCGTACGGCTGCTGATGCGACGTTGCGGGGCGCACGCCGGTCGCCGGCGGTACGGCGCTCCACCGCACGCAGCCCCCGCGCGACGCAGATCGATGCCGACAAGAATGTGCCAGCGATCGATGCCAGTCCGCGCGACCCGGTTGTCGACCGCGACGCCGCGCCCGGTGCTCCGAACGGTGCGAACGGTGGCATCAAGTCGTCGCTGTGAGACCGTGACCGCCCCGGCGCCGCCCCGCAGGCGGCCAGTCAGTGTTCGAGATGGAATTCGGGAGCGTTCACCAAGGCATGCACGGCGAGCACGGGGCGACCATTGCGGCTACCCGAAACGGCCTGGGACACACTCGAAACGACGGCCGGTCATGAGCGCAAGCGCGCGAGCGTGGCCGAACGCGCACCGATATGGAGACGCGATTTTCGATGCAAACGCGTGCTTTCCGCACGCGTCCCGCAGATAGGCCATCGGCGGCGACGCGGGGCTCCGCGCAAGCAGTGTCAGAACACCAGCGCGAAGCGTTAGCGCGCCGTCTCGCACGGGCACATTGCAGAACCGCTTTGGCATGACGCGGCGACGACCGCAACCGCAAGGACTGTGTCGGCACTGGTAGCGGTGCCACAAAGCGGCGCCTCGGCGCGGTCGGGCCGGTGACGCTTGTCACTGCATCGGCACTTCGCACCGCGCAGCGTGGCAGTGCCTTGCAAGTCGGCGACGCGATAGAGAGATCCTTCAGCGGGACGCCACGGCACGCCGCAGCACGGCGGCAGTACGATACATCAGCGAAACACGTCAGCAAGACACGTCAGCGAAACGCCTCAGCAAGAGGCACAGCAGTGAGCGACAGCGCCTCACCGGTGAAGCACGAGGGTGGCGCCCGCAGGACGTTTCGCTCCCGAAGCCAGTGCTCAATCACCACCGGGCGCCGCCGCGTCGACCAACGGCGGAATGTCGATCTGTGGCAAACGACGCGCCTCGGCCGGATTCGGACCGGTGCGTCGATGAAACGGTTCGAGCTTCTGCGCCTGTCCGGTCTGCAGTGCCCGCTCGATTGCGGCCAATACTCGCACATCCGCCAAGCCTTCCTCGCCCGACGGCTCCGGGTCGCGGCCGTCGATCACGCACGCCGAGAAATACTGGAGTTCACCACCGAACTGGTCGGTCTCCGGGAAGTCGACCGACTCGGTCTTGCCGTCGCGCGTAACCTTCAGCGACAGTGCGACGCCAGGGCCGAAGCCGAAAGCCGGCTGGGCAAAGATGTCGCCGCTGGCACCGACGATTCGATAGTGTTCGGCGGCATCAGCACCATAGGACACGGTGAATTGCGCGAGTCGATCGCCGGGAAAGCGTAACGTCACCGCGACCGTATCGTGAAAGTCGAAAGGCAGCGTTGCCCGCTTCACACCGACCGCCGACACTTCGATCGGTTCTGCGCCGAACAGGCTGCGTGCCGCATTCAATGGATAGGGACCCATGTCTGGCACAGGGCCCGCCCAGAAACCATGCCGCGCGCGATGGTTGGCCGCTTCGACCTTTTGCGAGAACGCCGCACTGAAGTAGCGCGGCTCGCCAATCTCGCCGGCGCGCACGCGCGCGATCGCGTCGAGGGTAGCGGGTTCGAAATGGAGGCGGTAGGCGATCATCAGCTTTGCGCCACTCTTGCGCGCGGCCGCGCGTATCGCCTCGCACTCCGTTTCGGACACAGCCATCGGCTTTTCCAACAGCACGTGCAAACCTGCCTCCAGCGCGGCGATCGCGTAATCGTGATGCATCCAGTTCGGAAGCGCCAGATAGACCGCGTCCGCCACCTTCGCGTCGAGGAACGCCTGATAGTCGTCGTAACCGAACACGTGCTCGATGCCGTAGCGTTGCGACAGCACCCTGGCCTTTTCGACATCCCCCGTCACGAGCGCCGTCATGCGCGAGTTGCCGGTGTGGGCGACCGCCGGCATGAACGCCGCCTGTGCAATCCAGCCCGCGCCGACGACTGCATAACGCACATTGCGTCCCTTGCTCGCGTTCACTCCGCCCTGCGCCACTTGCCGAGCTTCTCCCGCCATTGCCGTCTCCTGATCAGCGATTGCCGAACCTGTCGTCCGGTCGGTGTAACCATGCAAGCGACGTGCCCCCTCGTCGCTATCCAGACAGTACCGGCAGTAACGGCAGTAACGGCAGTAACGGCAGTAACGGCAGTAACGGCAGTAACGGCAGTGAACGATATCGCGCAGTGCGTTGCCGTTCGCGCTCCGACACATTCGCGCCGCTGCCGCCACGGCAGCCCACGCCGCCGTGACGGGCCAACCAGCGGAGCCACCGCCGCCGCGGTGGGATGACGGCAAGCTCGATGCCGGCTGGCTTCAGACGGTGACCAAGCTCCGCCGTACGGCAGCGCGCGGCGCGCGCGATCCGGTGCGCACCGACGTGCTTGTCGGCGTTGCCCGCGTCTCGGCCTTGCCCTTGCCGGTGCGGGTGCCAGTGCCTGTGCCAGTTCCGGAGAGGCGTACGCCGACGCGGGCAAGGGAGCCGCTCGCGACCGGCGCCGCTTTCGGGATGATGGCGCGGCGCGGCGCGCCGACCAGCTTGGCCGGTTTCGGCGCTTTCACCGGCTTGACTGCCTTCACTACCTTCGCCGGCACGTCGGTGTCGACGGTGGCCACCGACTTCAGCCGCCTGGTCGATGCGGCCAGCGCATCGATGCGGCCAGCAGCACCGGCGAGCGCCGCGGCACGCTGAACGACGGCGGCGCGGTGGGACGCAGGAACACGCCGCGCCTGCTCTCGCGCCGAGCGCGCCGCCGCGCCGCCCGACGCGGCGCGTGCCAGCAAGGCGATCGGCGCACGCATGCGCGAACTGATCAATTGATTGAACGCGTCCGCCGACGGGCCGAACAGCGTCTTCGCAATATCCTTCATCACGCCGCATTCGTGCCAATTCTTGAAACGGCGGTGACAGGTTTGATACGACGGATAGCGACGCGGCATCGAGGCCCACGATGCGCCGCTGTACATCACCCACAGCACGGCGTTGAGAACCGCCCGCGTGTCGCACAGCGGCCGCCCGCGCATGTGCCTGCCCTTGCTGCCGATGCGCCGGTTGAGTTCGGGAATCAAGGTTCGCACGCTGGCCCACTGCTCGTCAGTGAGATCGACATAAGGTTTCATTGCAGGTCTCCTCGGTCTGAACGACCGCGCATGGCGCGGCTCGATGCGCCGCGATGCGACGCACCGTCCAAGTTATCGAGAGACGCCAATTTCGAGAATAAGACTAGTCGCAAAACACCGGGATATTTGGCATCGGCCGGACGGTCGGGGCTTGCGCGCCCGTCGGGTGACCGGGCGAGCACGAAGGCTCACGCTCGGTCGACCGTCGCTACGGTTGCATCGCGCGGTCGATGACCGCGAACGCACTGCGACGTGATCGGAGCATGACGGCGGCGCGTGCGGCCCGGTCTGCTCGCGCCGCTCGGTCGAGCGTGAAGGCCTTGGATGCGCTGCGGCGGCGCCTGCCACGGTTTCGATGCGGCATTGAGAGGGGTTGCGGCGGGGTTGCGGCGGGGCTGCGACGGGGCTGCGATGGAATTGCGATGCGGTGCCCACGTGCTGCGGACGCGGCGCGCATGTGCAGCAGAACTGGCGATGGCGGCACGCGCGTCATCGATCGCGGGCGCGCGAGCGCGGTGCGATGCCGGTCGAGCGGCCCACACGCGGAATTCGCACGGCACCGCGTCGTCTCAATGCGACGAAGGCCGCGTGCGCCTCGGCGACCGGGCGGCCCAGGTCGGGTTGCCGAGCGGCGCGCGCCGCGCCGCTGCCGCCCGTCGACGTATCCGTTGCCGGTGGGCTCAGACCAAGCGCTCGGCCGCGCCGCGCCGTTCGGATTCGAGATATTCGCGCGACTGCATTTCCGTGATGCGCGACACCGTGCGGAAGAATTCATTCGCCATCGGCCCTTCCGTGTACAGCTGCTCGGGCGGCACCGCCGCCGACATCAGCAGCTTGACGCGATGGTCGTACAGCACATCGATCAGCCAGGTGAAGCGCCGTGCCTCGGAGGCCTGCCGCACGCTCATCTGCGGCACATCGGACAGGATGATGGTGTGGAAGCGGCTGGCCAGTTCGAGATAGTCGTTTTGCGATCGCGGCCCGCCACACAGCGTTGCGAAGTCGAACCAGACCACGCCGTCGGCGCGGCGCAGCGCACGCAGTTCCCGCTTTTCGATATGCAGCAGCGGCGATTCGTCGGGCACCGCGACCAAATCGCGGAACGCATGGCGCAGCGCACGATCGGCGTCGCCGCCGAGCGGCGTGTGGTAGGCCTGCACCTGCGAGAGCGTGCGGCGCCGATAGTCGATGCCGGCGTCGACATTGAGCACGTCCATCTTGTCCTTGATCAGCGCGATCGCGGGCAGCAGACGGTCGCGATGCAGGCCGTCCGGATACAGCGTGTCCGGTTCATAGTTGGAGGTCATCACGAACTGGACGCCGTTTTCGAACAGCCGGTCGAGCAGCCGGTACAGCATCATCGCGTCGGCGACATCGGAGACGTGGAATTCGTCGAAGCAGATCAACGCATACTTACGGCCGATCTGACGGGCCAGCTCGTCGAGCGGATCGGCCCGGCCCTTCAGCACTTCGAGTTGCCGGTGTACCTCGCGCATGAACTCGTGGAAGTGCAGACGCGTCTTGCGCGTCACCGGCACGACGGTGAAGAAGCTGTCCATCAGGAAGCTCTTGCCGCGGCCGACCCCGCCCCACAGATACACGCCCTTGGGCGGCGTATCGCGCGCGAACAGGCGCTTGATCGCGTTCGAGCGGCGGTCCTTGTAGGCGACCCAGTCGTCGTAGCAGCGCTGCAGCCGATCGACCGCGGCGCGCTGTGCCGCGTCGCTCTGATAGCCCCGCTGGCGCAGTTCGTTGTCGTAGTATTCGCTGACGTTCATGGCTCGTCCGGTTCGCCCCGTACCACGCCGGAGCCGGGCAGTAAAAAAGGCGGTGCGCCGGATCGGCGACCGCCCTGCTTCCCGGCCAGGCAGCCGGGATCGACGCGCCGCAGCCGGCGCGCCGGCGCTTACATATTGATCGCGCGCTTGTCGGCTGCCAGGGCCGCCTCACGGACGACTTCGGACAGCGACGGATGCGGATGGCAGATCCGGGCGATGTCTTCCGACGCCGCCTTGAATTCCATCGCCACCACCGCTTCCGCGATCAGGTCCGACGCGCCGGCCGAGACGATGTGCACGCCGAGGATTTCGTCGGTCTTCGCGTCGGCGATCACCTTGACGAAACCTTCCGGCGCATCGATGCCCAGCGCGCGACCGTTCGCCGCGAACGGAAACTGACCGGCCTTGATCTCGCGGCCTTCCTGCTTCAACTGCTGCTCGGTCTTGCCGACCCAGGCGATTTCGGGGGACGTGTAGATGACCCACGGAATGCAGTTGTAGTCGATGTGCGGCTTCTGGCCGGCGATGATCTCGGCAACCGCGACGGCTTCGTCCTCGGCCTTGTGCGCGAGCATCGGACCGCGCACCACGTCGCCGATCGCGTAAACGTTCGGCAGCGAGGTCTTGCAGTGCGCATCGACGTCGATGAAGCCGCGCTCGTTCGGTGCCAGCCCGATATTTTCGAGACCCAGGTTGTCGGTGTTCGGCACGCGTCCGACCGACACGATCAGACGATCCGCGTCGAGCGTCTGCGCGTTGCCGTCCCTGTCCGTGTAGGCGATCGAGACACCGCTGTCGCTGGTCTTCACTTCGCCGATCTGCACGCCCAGGTTGATCTTCAGTCCCTGCTTCTTGAACTGCTTTTCCGCTTCCTTCGCGACTGCCGCGTCGGTGGCGGCCAGGAACGTCGGCAACGCTTCGAGGATCGTCACGTCGGCACCCAGGCGGCGCCAGACCGAACCCAGTTCGAGCCCGATCACGCCGGCGCCGATCACGGCGAGCTTGGCCGGCACGGTATCGAACGTGAGCGCGCCTTCATTGTCGGAGACGATCCGGTTGTCGACCGGAAGCGACGGCAGATGACGTGCCTTGGAGCCGGTCGCGATGATCACATTCCGCGCCGTCACGGTTTCGGTGGTCTCGCCGCCGACCTCGATCTTGTAGCCGGCGTCCTGCTTGCCGACGAAGCGGCCGTGGCCCTTGAGCCAGGTGATCTTGTTCTTCTTGAACAGATACTCGATGCCGCCGGTCATCTTCTTGACGATGCCGTCCTTGCGGGCGTGCATCTTGGCCAGGTCGATGGTTGCGCCGGACACCGCGATGCCGTGCACCGCGGCATGGTGATTGATCTTCTCGAACTCTTCCGACGACGCCAGCAGCGCCTTCGACGGGATGCAGCCGACGTTCAGGCAGGTGCCGCCCAGCGCCAGTTCGCCCTTCGGATTCTTCCAGTTTTCGATACACGCGACGCTGAATCCCAGCTGCGCGGCGCGCACGGCGGCGACATACCCGCCGGGGCCGGCGCCGATCACGACGACGTCGAATTCTTGTGACATGACTAACCTTTTTGGGAGCGGAGCGCGGCCGGCGCGCTCACGTTTGCAGCAGGATGACCGCGCCGGCCGGTGGCCACGCGCGGTCGCCGGCGGCTTCCGGCAGCGTGGCCGGATTGCCGCCGGAACGCTTACAGATCGAGCAGCAGACGCGCCGGATCTTCCAGCGCATCCTTCATCGCCACCAGCGCCAGGACAGCTTCGCGGCCGTCGATGATGCGGTGGTCGTAGGACATCGCCAGGTAGTTCATCGGGCGGATCACGATCTGGCCGTTCTCGACGACAGCGCGTTCCTTGGTCGCGTGCACGCCCAGGATCGCCGACTGCGGCGGGTTGATGATCGGCGTCGAGAGCATCGAGCCGAACACGCCGCCATTCGAGATCGAGAACGTACCGCCGGTCAGTTCTTCCAGCGACAGCTTGCCGTCCTTCGCCTTCTGGCCGAATTCGGCGATCTTCTTCTCGATGTCGGCCAGGCTCAGTTGGTCGGCATTGCGCAGGATCGGCACGACCAGACCACGCGGCGAACCGACGGCGATACCGATGTCGAAGTAGCCGTGGTAGACGATGTCGTTGCCGTCGACCGACGCGTTGACGACCGGGTACTTCTTCAGCGCATGCACGGCCGCCTTCACGAAGAACGACATGAAGCCCAGCTTCACGCCGTGCTCCTTCTCGAACTTGTCCTTGTACTTCCCGCGCAGGTCCATCACCGGCTTCATGTTGACTTCATTGAAGGTGGTGAGGATGGCGTTGGTCTGCTGCGATTGCAGCAGACGCTCGGCGACCCGCGCGCGCAGGCGCGACATCGGCACGCGCTGTTCCGGACGGCCGTTGATCCACTGTTCGCCGCTGGCCGGCGACTTCACGTCGGCCAGCGATTGACGCGGTGCGGCGGCAGGCGCGCTGGCGGTCTGCGCGTCGTTCTTGGTGATCCGGCCGTCGCGGCCCGAGCCCTGCACGTCGCCGGCCGACAGGCCCTTTTCGGCCATGATCTTGCTGGCGGCAGGCGAGGCGGCAGCCGTGCCCGACGGCGTGGCGGCGGCAACCGCCTGGTCGGCTTGCGAGGCAGCCGGCTGGGCGGCAGGTTGGGCCGGGGCCGGCGCGGCGGCCTGGCTCGGTTGCGCGGCGGCGCCCGCCTTGCCTTCGGTGTCGATCCGCGCGATCACTTCGTCGGCGGTGACGGTGTCACCGTCCTGCTTGACCAGCTCGGAGAGCACGCCGGCGGACGGCGCCGGCACTTCGAGCACGACCTTGTCGGTCTCGATTTCGATCAGGATCTCATCCTGCGAAACCGCCTCACCGGGCTTCTTCTTCCAGTTAAGCATGGTCGCTTCGGCGACCGACTCGGACAGTTGCGGAACTTTGACATCGACGATGGACATATTTTTTCCCTGGCAGTGCGGAATTCTTGATTGAGCGGTGGGAAGGCGCGCGGGCCTTCCCACCAAGGACATTACTTGACGCGTGCGCCCTTGGTCGGAGCGAACGCACCTTCGACCAGCGCCTTCTGCTGCTCGTAGTGCTTGGCGTAGTAGCCGACGGCCGGCGAAGCCGACGCCGGACGACCGATGTAAGCCAGCTTCTGGCCCTTCTTCATGCCCTCGATCAGGTGATGCTCGACATAGAACCACGGGCCCTGGTTCTGCGGTTCGTCCTGCACCCAGACGACATCCGTGAGGTTGTCGTACTTGCGCAGTTCCGCCTCGAAGGCCTTGTGAGCGAACGGGTAGAGCTGCTCGACCCGCACGATCACCGCGTTGTCCAGCTTCGCCTCGCGACGGTGCGCAAGCAGATCGTAGTAGACCCGGCCCGAGCAGACCACCATGCGGGTGACCTTCTGCGGTTCGATCTCGTTCGACACTTCACCGATGACAGGCTGGAAGCCGCCGCTGGTGAACTCGCTCAGGTCGCTGACCGCTTCCTTGTGACGCAGCAGCGACTTCGGCGTGAAGACGATCAGCGGCTTGCGGAACTGGCGGATCATCTGACGACGCAGCAGATGGAAGATCTGCGCCGGCGTGGTCGGCTGCGTGACCTGCATGTTGCTGTCCGCGCACAGTTGCAGGAAGCGTTCGATACGCGCCGACGAGTGTTCCGGGCCCTGCCCTTCATAGCCGTGCGGCAGCAGCATCGTCAGGCCCGACACGCGGCCCCACTTCACTTCGCCGCTGGAGATGAACTGGTCGATCACGACCTGCGCACCGTTGACGAAGTCGCCGAACTGCGCTTCCCACATCACCATCGTGTTCGGTTCGGCGGTCGAGTAACCGTATTCGAAGCCGAGCACCGCTTCTTCGGACAGCACCGAATCGATCACGGTGAACGGCGCCTGGCCGTCGGTGACGTTCTGCAACGGCACGTAGGTGCCGTCGTTCCAGCGCTCGCGGTTCTGATCGTGCAGCACCGCGTGGCGGTGGCTGAACGTGCCGCGCCCGCTGTCCTGGCCGGTCAGGCGCACCGCGTAGCCGGAGCTGAGCAGCGAAGCGAAGGCGAGATGCTCGCCCATGCCCCAGTCGAGCGGTTGTTCGCCGGCGACCATCGCGCGACGGTCGCGCAGGACGCGTTCGACCAGCGTGTGCAGCTTGAAGTTGTCCGGAACGGTCGTGATGCGTTCGCCCAGGCGCTTGAGCTCGGCCAGCGGCACCGCGGTATCGGCGGCGTCGGTCCACTTGCGATTCAGGAACGGCACCCAATCGACCGCATACTTGCTCTTGTAGTTCGAGAGCACCGGATCGACGGTGTGCTGCCCGGCTTCCATCGCCTGGCGGAAAGCCTTTGCGTAGCCGTCGACTTCTTCCGCGCTCAGCACGCCCTGCGCGACGAGCTTGTCCGCGTAGACCGCGCGCGAGCCCGGGTGCTTGGCAACGCTCTTGTACATCAGCGGCTGCGTGAGCGCCGGCGTGTCCTGTTCGTTGTGGCCGAGCTTGCGGAAGCACACGATGTCGATGACGACATCCTTGTGATAGGTGTTGCGGTATTCGACCGCCCATTCGGTGGCCAGCGCGACGGCTTCGGGATCGTCGCCGTTCACGTGCAGCACCGGCGCCTCGATCATCTTGACCACGTCCGAGCAGTACAGCGTCGAACGCGCGTCGCGCGGATCGGACGTCGTGAAGCCGATCTGGTTGTTGATGACGATGTGCAGCGTGCCGTGCGTGCCGTAGCCGCGCGTCTGCGCAAGGTTCAGCGTCTCCATCACGACGCCCTGGCCCGCGAACGCCGCGTCGCCGTGCACCTGCACCGGCAGCACCTGACGGCCTTCGAGGTCGCCGCGGCGATCCATCCGCGCCTTCGCGGAGCCTTCGACGACCGGGTTGACGATTTCGAGGTGCGACGGGTTGAACGCAAGCGACAGGTGCACCGGGCCATTCTCGGTCGAGATGTCGCTCGAGAAGCCCTTGTGGTATTTCACGTCGCCAGCCGGCAGGTCGTCGACATGCTTGCCTTCGAACTCGTCGAACAGATCCTTCGGCATCTTGCCGAGGGTGTTCACGAGCACGTTCAGGCGGCCACGGTGGGCCATGCCGATCACGATTTCCTGCACGCCGCCTTGCGATGCGCTGCGGATCACCTGATCCATCGCGACGATGAAGCTCTCGCCACCTTCCAGCGAGAAGCGCTTCTGGCCGACATACTTGGTGTGAAGGAAGCGTTCCAGGCCTTCGGCCGCGGTCATGCGTTCGAGGATCTGCTTCTTGCGCTCGACCGAGAAACGCGGGGTCGCGCGGATCGACTCGAGCTTCTGCTGCCACCAGCGCTTCTGCTCCGGATCGCTCAGATACATGAACTCGGCACCGATCGTGCCGCAGTAGGTATCGCGCAGACCTTGCAGAATGTTGCGCAGCGACGCCTTGTCGAAGCCCAGGTACAGGTTCTCGGCGCTGAACTGCTGATCCATGTCCGCTTCGGTGAAGTCGTAGAAGCGCGGATCGAGTTCGGCGATGTTCGGACGTTCCTGGCGCTTCAGCGGATCCAGATTCGCCAGACGCGAGCCCAGGAAACGGTAGGCGTTGATCATCGACTGCACGTGCACCTGCTTGCGCGCGGTGCCGAGGTCGGACTGGGCTACGCGGGGCAGGAAGGCGTTCGAACGGGCGCGCTGTGCAAACGATTCGACGATCGGCGCATGGGCGACGTCGTTGTTCGCGCTGCCGTCGACGGCGGGCACGTGTTGCAGCGCGTCAAAGTAGTCGCGCCAATTGTCGGGAACGGAGGTGGGGTCGTTGAGGTAGGACTCGTACATCTCTTCGACGTAAGCGGCATTGCCGCCGAAGAGGTAGGAGTTCTCCTGCTCTTGTCTCATCATTTTTACGCTCACTTTTCTTCGAGTTTCTCGAAAAAATGCGGGTTTGAAAAACCTTCCGCGACACGGCCTGACCGTTAGCGGATTGCGAATCAAGTGGTGCTGGGAAGGACCGGTACTCTAATCGCGCAGCATAGCATGTAAGCGCGTGGGCTGCGCGGCCGAGCGGGCCGATAGGCATGCTCGACGCGGAAAAGCCGCCCGGAGGCGGCTTTTCTCACAACAGGATCAGTTGCTTTCTTCGCGGCTCGCGCGGCGACGCTCGTGTTCCTTCAGATGGCGCTTGCGCAGACGGATAGATTGCGGCGTGACTTCGACCAGTTCGTCGTCGTCGATGAATTCCACCGCGTATTCGAGCGACATCTGGATCGGCGGCACCAGGCGCACGGCTTCGTCGGTACCCGAGGCGCGCACGTTGGTCAGCTGCTTGCCCTTGATCGGGTTCACGACCAGGTCGTTCTCGCGGCTGTGAATGCCGATGATCATGCCTTCATACAGCGCATCGCCCGGCTTCACGAACATGCGGCCGCGATCTTGCAGCTTCCACAGTGCGTAGGCGACGGCCTGGCCATCGTCCTGCGAGATCAGCACGCCGTTGCGGCGCTCGCCGACGCTGCCATCACGCACCGGCATGTAGGTGTCGAAGATGTGGCTCATCAGGCCGGTGCCGCGCGTCAGCGTCAGGAACTCGCTCTGGAAACCGATCAGGCCTCGCGCCGGGATCCGGTATTCGAGACGCGTCCGGCCGCGGCCGTCCGACACCATGTCGAGCATCTCGCCGCGACGGCGGCCGAGTTCTTCCATCACGCCGCCCTGGTTCGCGTCGTCGACGTCGACCGTGAGCATTTCGTACGGCTCGTGCTTCACGCCGTCGATTTCCTTCATGACCACGCGCGGACGCGACACGGCAAGCTCATAGCCTTCGCGGCGCATGTTCTCGATCAGGATCGTCAGGTGCAGTTCGCCACGTCCCGACACTTCGAACACGGTTTCGTCGCCCGTGTCCTTCACCCGCAGTGCCACGTTCGAGCGCAGCTCGCGGTCCAGGCGTTCGCGGATCTGACGACTGGTCACGAACTTGCCTTCGCGGCCGGCCAGCGGCGAGGAATTGACGCAGAAGTTCATCGTCAGCGTCGGCTCGTCCACCGCGATCATCGGCAACGCTTCAGGCGTGTCCGGCGCACACAGCGTCGCGCCGATGCCGACGTCTTCGATGCCGTTGATCAACACGATGTCGCCGGCCTCGGCGCTGTCGACCAGCACGCGGTCCAGACCTTGGAAGCCCAGCACCTGGTTGATCTTGCGGTTCAGCAGATCGCCTTCCGGGCCGAAACGCATGACGACCGGCTGACCCGGCTTGATGCGGCCGCGGGTGATGCGGCCGACGCCGATCCGGCCGACGTACGTCGAGTAATCGAGGGACGAGATCTGCAGTTGCAGCGGGCCTTCCGGATCCGCGTCGCGCACCGGCACGTGTTGCAGGATCGCGTCGAACAGCGGCCGCATGTCGCCCTCGCGGACGGTTTCGTCGAGACTGGCATAGCCGTTCAACGCCGATGCGTAGACCACCGGGAAATCGAGCTGCTCCTCGGTCGCGCCGAGCTTGTCGAACAGGTCGAAGGTCTGGTTGATCACCCAGTCCGGCCGGGCGCCCGGGCGGTCGATCTTGTTGACCACGACGATCGGGCGCAGACCCAGGGCGAGCGCCTTGCGGGTCACGAAACGGGTTTGCGGCATCGGGCCTTCGACGGCATCGACCAGCAACAGCACCGAGTCGACCATCGACAGCACGCGCTCGACCTCGCCGCCGAAGTCGGCGTGCCCAGGCGTGTCGACGATGTTGATGTGCGTGCCTTCATACTCGACCGCGCAATTCTTCGCGAGAATCGTGATGCCCCGCTCTTTTTCGATGTCGTTCGAGTCCATCACGCGCTCGGCAACCTGCTGGTTGTCGCGGAACGTGCCCGACTGCCGGAGCAGCTGGTCGACGAGGGTGGTCTTGCCATGATCGACGTGGGCGATGATGGCGATATTGCGTAGCGCGCGGCTCATGAGAGAACTCGGGGAAACGGTAAAGGTGCCGGTCAGGATCGTGTGGGTCGCGGACTGGGCCAGGCGGCGGCACGGGCGCCCGGGCAGTGTTGCGCCGCTGGCGCGCCCAGCCGGGCAGACCGACGTTGCGCCCATGCCGGGCGGCGGCCGGCGCCGGCCTGGCGGCGATGACACGCTGCAGTCAGGGCCGCACTCGGCGTCCCGGTCCTGCGTGCTGCGTTCATCCGGGCAGGCACCGCGCCTCGGCTGCGCAGGACGTCGTTCGACGGCCTTCGCAGCCGCCGCGGAGCGGCGGCCCGACTGAACCGGAGCTAACCGGATTTCAGGCAACTTGCGAGTATAGCACGTCACAGACGAACATTTCGAGAAGCCTCCCTTGCCTCCTACGTTGCCTCCTCCCTTCCCTTCTCCCTTCCCTTCTCCCGCCCGTCGCCCAATGCATGCGGAATGCCTGGACGGGGCGCCGCCGCGTCTCTCGGCGCTGCCACGCGTTGACCACGGCACGCGGTCGGTGATCGGGCCGACGCGCGGCGCAATGCGATCGTGGCGGCACCGCGTCGCGTGCGCGTGTAACGGCTCCTGACCGCAGCCGTCCGCGCCGGAACGCAGCATCCCGGAAATGCCCATGCCGCCTGTCGACCATTCGCCCGACACGGTCAATCGCTCGTTCATTGCGTCGTCAACGAACTCGGGCGTAGAATGCGTGCCTTCGCAATATATGCAAACGCAACTATGTCAGACGACGACCGCGCCGACGCCGACGCGCCCGGTGCGCCCGCCCGCTACGCCGCGGACGAAAGCCTGGGCTATCTGCTGGCACGGGTGCGCTCCGCGCTGAGTACGTCGGTCCACCGGCGCGCGTCGGTGGAGCTTGGCCTGAGCGGCAAGCAGGCGATCGCGCTGAAGCTGATTCACAGCGGACGGTGCACGGCCGCCGAAATCGCTCGCGAATACGGCCTGGAGGCGAGCGCCGTGACGCGCCTGCTGGACCGGCTGGAAGACGGCGGTCTGGTCACCCGGGAACGCAGCGTTGCGGACCGGCGCGTCGTGGAACTGTCGCTGACCGTGAAGGGCGAGGAAGTAGAGTCACGCGTCCGGACCATCATCAACGATGCGCTCGAACAGATGATGACCGGCTTCACGTTCGACGAAGGCAAGTTCCTGCAAGCGCTTCTGAAAAGAATGCTGGCCAATAGCCAGGCGGCTAATCAATGCCGCCCCGAGACCGGCGAAGGCGACTGTCTCGATTCGTGCTGAGCGGTCGAAGCTTACCAAATACTTGCAATTTCAATTTTTCGAGCGGTTCTCCGGACGATGAAGTCTTCCCTCTCCCGCCTTTCGCGCCTTTCGCGCCTTTCGCGCCTTGCCCGCCTCACGCGTTATCCGTCTCCGCGCGCCGCGCTGCCTGCCAGCGCGCGCGCGCCCGGTGCCAACGCTGGCCTCTCGGGGCGTGCTCGGGCCTTTGCGCCCGCCTGCATGGTCGCGGCGCTGGCGCTGGCCGGCTGCGTCAACTACAGCGGCATCCACAGCGACAAGACCATCGCCTCGCCTGACACGTTGAGCAGTACCGAGACGTTGCCGGCCCAAGGCGGCGCCTGGCCCGACGAGCAGTGGGCCGCGCAATTCGGCGATCCGCAGTTGCAGGCACTGATCGACGAAGCGCTCGCCGACAGCCCGTCGATCGCCGACGCCCAGGCCCGCCTCGCACGCGCGGCCGCATATTCGCAAGGCGCGCGGGGCCGGCTCGCGCCGCGCGTCGAGGCGCGCTACGCCCTCACCCGCGAGCTGCTGTCGAGCAATGCGCTCTACCCGGAGCCGTACGGCGGCCAGTGGTACACCGAGAACAATGCGAGCATCGGGGCGACCTGGGACCTCGACCTGTGGGGCAGGAACCGGGCGTCGCTGCGTCAGGCCATTTCCGAGGAAAAGGCCAGCGCGGCCGAAGCGCAGGCGGTACGCGAGTCGATCTCTCATTCGGTGGCCCGCGTCTACAACGAGCTGGCCCACGAGTACGCGCAGTACGACCTGATCGCCAAGGAGATCCAGCGCCGCAAGGAAATCGGCGAGATGACGCGCGCGCGCGTCGGCGCCGGCCTCGATACGCAAGTGGAAGTACGGACGTCCGAGACCAATGTCGCAAGCAGCGACACGGCGCTGGCCGAGGTCGAAGGCCGGATGGCCGCGACGCGGCTGCGGCTGGCGGCGCTGCTCGGCAAGGGACCGGACCGCGGCAACACGATTGCGCGCCCGACGCTGCTGGCGCGCCCGGCAGTCGCCCTGCCCGACGCGTTGCCGGCCAATCTCGTATCCCGGCGCGCCGACCTGGTGGCGGCGCGCTGGCGGGTCGATGCGGCCAGCCAGGGCGTCGAAGCGAAGAAGGCCGATTTCTATCCGAACCTGAACCTGAGCGCGGCGTTCGGCTTCGACGCTTTCGGCTTCGGACGTTTCCTGCAGTTCGGCAGCCGGCAGGCGAACGTCGGGCCGGCGCTCAACCTGCCGATCTTCGACGCGGGCGCGCTGCGCGCGGAACTGCGCGGCCGCTATGCCGATTACGACGCGGCAGTGGCGAACTACAACAAGACGCTGATCGACGCACTCTCCGAAATCGCCACGCAGGTGGCTGGCATCCGCTCGACGGAGCAGCAGCGCGAGCGCGCTCAGCGCGCGTTCGATGCCGCCGCCGAAGCCTACCGGCTCGCGGTGATCCGCTACCGCGCCGGCCTGTCGACCCAGCTGCAGGTGCTCAATGCAGACCTGAATCAACTCAACGAACAGCAGCGGCTGGTCGACCTGAACGCCATCCGCGTCGATCAGCAGTTCGCGCTGATCCAGGCGCTGGGCGGCGGTTTCGCCGACCGGCACGGCGACGGCGACGGCGACGGCGATAGCGACAGCGCCACGCAGGGCGCGGCGGCGACGGCCACGACGTCGGCCACAGCCGTTCCCGCTCGCGACGGCGCGGCGTCCGCCCCACCCGCTGGCGCGGCGACGCGCCCGCCCGCATGACAGGCGGCGCGCGCGACCGCCATGCGTTATTCGTTACTCGTTAGCCGTGGCCGGCCATGCCGGCCCGACGCATCTGTCAGTACAACGTGAATCCGGACCCGGAGCATCGAAACAATGAGTCAAGTTGAGCAGTCCACTCAGGCCCCGGCCCCGCGCGGCAACCGCCGGCGCGCGCGCCTTCTCGGCCTGTTGATCTTCGTCGTACTGGCCGCGGCGATCGCCTACGGCCTGTATTACTTCCTGGTCGCCCGTTTTTACGAAGACACCGACGATGCCTATGTGAACGGCGACATCGTGCAGATCACGCCGCAGATCGTCGGCACGGTGGTCGCGGTGCGAGCCGAGGACACGCAGCGGGTCGAAGCCGGCCAGCCGCTCGTCGTGCTCGACGACGCGGACGCCAAGGTGACGTTGCAGCAGGCCGAAGCGAGTCTGGCGCAAGCCGTCCGGCAGGTGCGCACGGTCTACGTGAACAACAACGCGTATGCGGCAGGCGTCAACGAGCGCCGCAGCGATCTCGCACGGGCACAGGCCGACCTGCGCCGCCGGCAACAGATTGCGCAGACCGGCGCGGTGTCCAGCGAAGAAATCGCCCACGCCCGCGACGCCGTGGCAAGCGCGCAGGCAGCGCTGACCGCGGCCGAGCAGCAGCTCGCTTCCAATCAGGCGCTGACCGCCCAGACGCGCATCGAAAATCATCCGAACGTGCTGCTGGCGGCGGCCAAGGTGCGCGACGCGTATCTGAACGTGGCGCGCACCACCCTGCCCGCGCCACTGGCCGGTTATGTCGCGAAACGGGCCGTGCAGGTCGGTCAGCGTGTCGCCCCTGGCAATGCGTTGATGGCGATCATTCCGCTGAACAGCGTGTGGGTCGATGCCAATTTCAAGGAAGTGCAACTGCGGCATATGCGCGTGGGCCAGCCGGTCACGCTGACGGCCGACCTGTACGGCGGCGATGTCGAGTACCACGGCCGCGTCGTCGGCTTCTCCGCCGGCACCGGCAGCGCGTTCTCGCTGCTGCCCGCGCAGAACGCCACCGGCAACTGGATCAAGGTGGTGCAGCGGCTGCCCGTGCGCATCGCGCTCGATCCGCGCGAGCTGTCCGCCCATCCGCTGCGTGTCGGTCTGTCGATGCAGGCGGAAGTCGACGTACGCAACGAACAGGGCGACGCACTCAATCGCAGCGCGGCGACGGTCCACCAGACCGACGTGTTCGCGCGCTATGGCGCCGACGCCGACGCGGAGATCGCCCGCATCATCGCCGAGAACGCCGGCAGCACGGCACGCGCATCGCGCTGACCGATGACGCCGATGCGTGGCATTGACCCTCGCGGCGCCGGCCTCGGCCGGACGCCGCGGCCGGCGCGCACTTCGCTCGCCGGCCGACGCAGAGATTCCTGATGGCAGCAGCCCCCATTCAGCATCCGCCGCTCACCGGCGGCGCGCTCGTGCTCGGCACCATCGCCGTGTCGCTGGCAGTGTTCATGAACGTGCTCGACACATCGATCGCCAACGTCTCGATCCCGGCAATTTCCGGCGATCTCGGCGTGGCATCCGACCAGGGCACGTGGGTGATCACGTCGTTCGCCGTGTCGAACGCGATCTCGGTGCCCCTCACGGGCTGGCTCACCGAGCGCTTCGGCCAGGTGCGCCTGTTCACGACCTCGATCCTGCTGTTCGTGATCGCGTCGTGGCTGTGCGGCCTCGCGCCCAACCTGCCCTTCCTGCTGGCTGCGCGCGTGCTGCAGGGCGCGGTGGCCGGTCCGATGATCCCGCTGTCGCAATCGCTGCTGCTGGCCAGCTATCCGCGTGCAAAGGCGTCGATGGCGCTGGCGCTGTGGTCGATGACCACGCTCGTCGCGCCAGTGGCCGGTCCGATTCTCGGCGGCTGGATCTCGGACAACTACTCGTGGCCGTGGATCTTCTACGTCAACATCCCGGTCGGCGTGCTCGCCGCCGCCGCCACCTGGATCGTGTTCCGCGAGCGCGATTCGGCGACCCGGCGTGCGCCGATCGACGTGGTCGGCCTGGTGATGCTGGTCGTCTGGGTAGGCTCGCTGCAGGTGATGCTCGACAAGGGCAAGGACCTCGACTGGTTCAGTTCGCCGACCATCGTGGTGCTGGGCCTGACGTCGCTGGTGGTGCTGATCGCCTTCGCGATCTGGGAACTGAACACCGAGCATCCGGTGGTCGACCTGTCCTTGCTCGGCCAACGCAATTTCGTCGGCGGCACGGTGGCCATCTCGGTCGGCTACGGTCTGTATTTCGGCAACCTGGTGCTGATTCCGCTTTGGTTGCAGACCACCCTCGGCTATACCGCGACCGAGGCCGGCATCGTGATGGCGCCGGTCGGCTTGTTCGCGATCGTGCTGTCGCCGATCACCGGGAAGTTCCTGCCGCGCGTCGATCCGCGCAAGATCGCGACCGCCTCGTTCATCGTGTTCGCACTGGTGTTCTGGATGCGCTCGCGCTATACCACCGGCGTCGACACATGGAGTCTGCTGCTGCCGACCCTGATCCAGGGCGCCGGCCTCGCCGGCTTCTTCATCCCGTTGGTCTCGATCACATTGTCGGGCCTGCCGGGACACCGCATCGCGGCCGCGTCGGGCCTGTCGAACTTCGTGCGGATCATGTGCGGCGGCATCGGCTCGTCGGTGTTCACCACCGCCTGGGATCGGCGCGCCTCCGCCCATCATGCGCAGTTGGTCGAGAGCGCCAACCCGTACAACCCGGCCTTCATGCAGAGCGTCGAACAACTGCGCCAGCTCGGCATGACCCGCGAGCAGGCGATCGGCGCGCTGCACCAGGGCATCAACGCGCAGGCGGCGATGCTCGGCGTGAACGACATCTTCTATCTGTCGGCAGGCATCTTCATCGCGCTGATCGCGCTGATCTGGATCACCAAGCCGCGCCGGGCCACCGGCGACGCCGCGGCAGCCGCCTCCGCGGCGCACTGAGCCCAGACCAGCGGGCGGGCTGGCGGTGCTTTTGCCGGCCCAGGCAAGCGGGCGGGCGACGCGTGGCAACGCGCGGGTGCGCTGGCCGAAGGCGCACCGCCCATCGTGCTCCTTCCCGCTCCTTCCCGCTCCTATCCGCCCCTACCCGCTCGGTCCAGCCAACGTCGAACCGGCCGCGCGGCTGCCAGACCGCACTGCCCGAGGGCCCGAGCCCCCTTCGGCATCGGCATCGGCTGGGGTCAGCACGTGTCGGCACAGGTCGGCCTGTCGTGCGCGATCCCTGAGGCGAGCGCGCACGGGCGCCCTGCCTTGCAGCATCGCGATCCGCTCATGCAATCCGCGCTCAGGCAATCCACTCAGGCAATACCGCCGGGAGAACGCGGCATCGTGTCGGCGGGCGCCGGCAAGCATGCGTGCGCGTGCGGTCTCGACGACTTCGGCACGCGCGTTCCGCACGTCGCGCTTAGGCAGGTTCGTCGATTGGGCGCACGAGCAGTCGCTGGGGGCTCAGCACCGACTCCGCGTAGACCGCGAGTCCCAGCAGACACCCCGCACCGTCATACACGCGCACGCGCCGATCGCCTGCATCGGTTGCATCGGCTGCAGTTGCCGCGTCGGCCGCACTAGCTGCACTGGCCTCGACGCGGCCCGCCTCCAGGCGCAAGCGTTGGCCCTGCCCGAAGCGTTGCGCTTCGGACGGATCCAGTACGACAGCCGGAAAAGTGGACAGCAGCGCGTCGACCGGCCGCAGATGCCGCGTCGGCTCGGCGTCGTTCTGCAACAGCGCGAGCGGCACCGCGTCGTCGAGCGTCAGGCTGCCGACCGCGGTACGGCGCAGGCCGGTCAGGTGGGCGCCGCAGCCCAACGCCTCGCCTATGTCCTCGGCGAGCGTACGAACATAGGTTCCCTTGCTGCACAGAACGTCCAGCATCAGCGTCGGCGCATCGTCCCAAACGCTGTCAACCAGCTCCAGCGCGTGGATCGTGACCGCACGGGCGGCACGCTCGACGGTCTCGCCGGCACGCGCGTAAGCATAGAGCGGCCGGCCATCCCGTTTCAACGCCGAGTACATCGGCGGCACCTGCTCGATTGCGCCGCGAAAACGCGGCAGCACCGCATGGACGTCGGCGGCCGTGCAGGTGACGTCGCGCTGCAGCACCGCCTGCCCTTCGGCGTCACCCGTGTCGGTGGTGACACCGAGACGGACATGGGCCAGATAGCGCTTGTCGGCATCCAGCAGATCCTGCGAAAACTTGGTCGCCTCGCCGAAGCAAAGCGGCAGCAGACCGCTGGCGAGCGGGTCCAGCGTTCCCGTATGGCCAGCCTTCTTTGCGTCGAACACCCGCTTGGCGCGGACCAGCGCATCGTTGCTGGACAGTCCAACCGGTTTGTCCAGCAGCAGCACGCCGTCGACCAGCCGGCGGGGACGCCGCGCCTGCTGGGCCCGGGGGCGTCCTTTCGGCGGCTTCGCCACCCTCGCCGCCTGCGCGACGCCCGGCTCGGCGCGTCCGGGCTCGCCCGGGCGGTCCGACAGCGCGGCAGGATCGACGCCACTCGCCGGCGCCGGTAGATGGGATGCAGCGGATTGCGCCCAGGCAGCCGAGCCGTGTGCGCCAGCGGGCGCGTCGCCCGGACCGCAGCGGCCGCTTGCCTCGGAGGTGCCGGATCGTGCCACCGCCGGCACCGCGTCCGGGCCGGACGTTACGCTGGCCATTGCCTTCAATCCTTCGCGCGGGTCGCGTTTGCGCGATCGATCAGCTGCGACATTTCCACCGCGCGCTCGATCGTGCGGTCGTGGAAAAAGTGCAGCGTCGGCACGGTATGGATGCGCAGGCGCTTGAACAGCAGATTGTGCAGATAGCCCGCCGCGTCGTTCAATGCCTCGGCCGTGCCCACCGGATCGTCGGACAAGGTGGTGAAGTACACCTTGGCATGCGCGTAGTCGGGCGAGACCGACACGCTCTGGATCGTCACCAGGCCGACGCGCGGGTCTTTCACCTCGCGCATGATCATTTCGGACAGATCGCGCTGGATCTGGTCCGCGATCCGCGTGCCGCGGTCGCCCGCGCTGCCGCCGCGTTTGCTTGCCATCGTCTTGTCTCTCCAAATGAAAACGGCGCGACCGGGGTCGCGCCGTTCTGTCGCTCAGCCGTGCCCGCAGGCCGGCCTTGCCGTTGCCGGGCCGTGCCGCATCGGCACGGCGCCTGTCGTCACAGCGTACGCGCGACTTCGGTCACTTCGAACACTTCGAACTGGTCGCCTTCGGCGATGTCGTTGAAGTTCTTCACCGACATACCGCACTCGAAGCCCGCCTTCACTTCGCGGACATCGTCCTTGAAGCGGCGCAGCGAATCGAGTTCGCCCGTGTGAATGACCACGTTGTTGCGCAGCACCCGCACCGACGCGCCGCGCTTGACCTGGCCTTCGAGCACCATACAGCCGGCCACCGCGCCGATCTTCGGCACCTGGAACACCTGACGGACGTCGACCAGGCCGGTGACGACCTCGCGCTTCTCCGGCGCCAGCATGCCGGACATCGCTGCCTTCACCTCGTCGACCGCGTCGTAGATGATGTTGTAGTAGCGGATGTCGACGCCGTTGGTCTCGGCCAGACGGCGCGCCTGTGCATCCGCGCGCACGTTGAAGCCGATGACCACCGCCTTCGACGCCGTCGCCAGGTTGACGTCCGATTCGCTGATGCCGCCAACCGCCGCGTGCACCACCTGAACCCGCACCTCGTTGGTCGAGAGCTTGTTCAACGCGTGGATCAGCGCTTCCTGCGAGCCCTGTACGTCGGCCTTCACGATCAAGGCCAGGTTCTGCACCTCGCCTTCGCCCATCTGCTCGAACATGTTCTCGAGCTTCGCGGCCTGCTGGCGCGCCAGCTTGACGTCGCGGAACTTGCCCTGGCGGAACAGTGCGATCTCGCGGGCACGGCGCTCGTCCGGCATCACGATGACTTCTTCGCCAGCGCCCGGCACTTCGGACAGACCCTGGATCTCGACCGGAATCGACGGACCGGCTTCCTTCGCCGGCTTGCCGTTCTCGTCGAGCATCGCACGCACCCGACCGTAGGCCGCGCCCGCCAGCACGACGTCGCCGCGCTTCAGCGTGCCCGACTGCACGAGGATCGTCGCGACCGGGCCGCGGCCCTTGTCGAGCCGTGCTTCGATCACCAGGCCCTTGGCCGGCGCTTCGACCGGTGCGGTCAGTTCCAGCACTTCGGCCTGCAACACCACGTTCTCGAGCAGGTCGTCGATGCCCTGGCCGGTCTTGGCCGACACCGGCACGAACGGCGATTCACCGCCGTACTCCTCCGGCACCACGCCCTCGGCGACCAGTTCCTGCTTGACGCGGTCCGGGTTGGCGTCAGCCTTGTCGATCTTGTTCATCGCGACGACGATCGGCACGCCGCCCGCCTTCGCGTGAGCAATGGCTTCCTTCGTCTGCGGCATCACGCCGTCGTCGGCCGCCACCACCAGCACCACCACGTCGGTGGCCTGCGCGCCACGCGCCCGCATGGCGGTGAACGCCTCGTGACCCGGGGTGTCGAGGAAAGTGACCACGCCACGCGGCGTCTCGACGTGATACGCGCCGATGTGCTGCGTGATGCCGCCCGCTTCGCCCGCCGCGACCTTGGCGCGCCGGATGTAGTCGAGCAGCGAGGTCTTGCCGTGGTCGACGTGGCCCATCACGGTCACGACCGGCGGACGCGGCAGCGCCTCGGCATTGCTCTCTTCCTGCACGACCAGCATCGCTTCCGGATCGTCCAGCTTCGCGGCAAGCGCGTTGTGGCCCAGTTCCTCGACGACGATCATCGCCGTTTCCTGGTCCAGCGGCTGGTTGATGGTGACCATCTGGCCCATCTTCATCATCACCTTGATGACTTCGGAGGCCTTCACCGACATCTTGTGGGCGAGATCCGCCACCGAGATCGTCTCGGGAACGTGCACATCGCGCACGATCGGCTCGGTCGGGGCCTGGAAGTTCGAACGGTCGTCCTGATGCCGGCCGCGGCCACGCGGACCGCCGCGCCAGTTGCGATCGGCGCCGCCGCTCGCATCGCCGCGCGTCTTCAGGCCACCACGGCGACGCGCCGCGTCATTGGTGTTCTGCCAGCCGCCCTTGCCATTGCCCGCGGGCGCCGGCTTGTTGCGGCGATCGTTGGCCGACGCCGGCGCTGCCGGTTGCGCGGCGGTCGTCGTCGCGGGCTTGCGCTCGGCCGGACGGGCCGCCGTGCCCTCGGCCTTGGCCGGACGGTGCAACGTGCCCTTTGCGGCCTCGGCCGCCTTTTCCTGCGCGGCCGCCTCGGCCTTCACCTGCTCGAGCGTCTTCGCACGGCGCGGCGTCGCCATCATCTCGCGAATCGCGCGCACTTCCGCCTCGGCCGCTTCACGACGCTTGCGCGTCGCCTCGGCAGCCTCCTCGGCGCGTGCAGCCGCTTCGCGGGCGCGCTGGGCCGCCTCGGCGGCGGCGCGTTGCTTGGATTCAGATTCGTTGACGCTGGTCACGTTGGTCGGTGCTGCGCTGGCTTCGGATTCATTGGAAGCGGCGGCCTGCTGCGCGGCCGCCCGTTCCGACGCGGCACGTTCCTCGGCTTCCGCCGCCAGACGCGCCGCCTCGGCCGCCAGGCGAGCCCGTTCGGCCTCGGCCTCGGCTTCCCGCTCGCGCGCCTCGCGTTCGCGGGCTTCCCGGTCGGCCGCCTCGCGTGCCTGCGCCTCGGCCTGCTCGGCCGCGGCGCGTTCCGCCGCCTCACGGGCGGCCGTTTCCTGTTGCGTGGTATCCGGCGCGGCAGGCGCCGGCTCGTCACGTTTCACGAAGACACGCTTCTTGCGCACTTCGACTTGAATGGTGCGAGCTCGTCCGGTGGCATCGGCCTGCCGGATTTCCGACGTTTCGCGCCGCGTCAGCGTGATCTTACGCTTGTCGTCGGCCACCCCGTGCGCACGGCGCAGGTGGTCGAGCAGACGCGCCTTGTCCGTCTCCGACAGCAGATCGTCGTCGCTCCGCTTCTCGACCCCGGCCGCGCGGAGCTGCTCCAGCAGCACAGCCGCAGACATCTTCAATTCCGCTGCAAATTGAGCTACGTTGTTGCTCGCCATTCAAACCTCTTGTGGCAAGGCTCGCGCCTTGCGGTTAAACGTGTTTCATGCGTCCGCCTGGAACCAGTGTTCGCGCGCTTTCATCACCAGCGCCGTCGCCGCTTCGTTGTCCAGGCCGGTGATCTCGACGATTTCGTCGACGGCCAGTTCGGCCAGATCGTCCCGCGTATGGATCGCATGTTCGGACAGCTTTTCCAGCAACTCGGGCGTGATTCCCTCGAGCGTGCGGAGCTCCTGTCCGCCTGTCTCGACCCGCTCCTCGTCGGCGATCGCCATCGTCAACAGCGCGTCGCGTGCGCGATTGCGCAGCTCGGTGACGGTCGCCTCGTCGAATGCCTCGATATCGAGCATTTCGTTGAGCGGCACGTACGCGATTTCCTCGAGACTCGTGAAGCCTTCGTCGATCAGGATGTCGGCGACCTCGTCGTCCACATCCAGGCGCGCCATGAACAGGCCGCGCAGACCGCTGCGTTCCTCGGCCTGCTTGGCGGCCGATTCGTCCGGCGTCATGATATTGATTTGCCAGCCGGTCAGTTCGCTCGCCAACCGCACATTCTGGCCGCTGCGGCCGATGGCGATCGCCAGTTCGTTCTCGTCGACGACGACATCCATCGAGTGCTTTTCCTCGTCGACGACGAGGGACTGCACGGCGGCGGGCGCGAGTGCGCCGATGACAAACTGGGCGGGATCCTCCGACCATAGCACGATGTCGACGTTCTCGCCACCCAGCTCGTTGCGAACGCCCTGCACCCGCGAGCCACGAATGCCCACGCACGTGCCGATCGGGTCGATGCGCTTGTCGTAGGCCACCACCGCGATCTTCGCGCGCAGACCCGGGTCGCGCGCGGCTGCCTTGATCTCGAGCACGCCCTGCTCGATTTCCGGCACTTCCATCTCGAACAGCTTCTTCATGAACTCCGGCGACGTGCGCGAGAGCTCGATCTGCGGGCCGCGCGCGGTGCGGTCGACCTTCGCGATAAAGGCGCGCACGCGATCGCCGATCCGGAAGTTTTCCTTCGGAATCAGCTGGTCGCGACGCAGCAGCGCCTCGACGCGGCCCGATTCCACGACCAGGTTGCCCTTGTCCATGCGCTTGACCGACCCGGTCATGATCGCGTCGCCGCGCTCCAGGAAGTCGTTCAGAATCTGCTCGCGCTCGGCATCGCGAATACGCTGCAGGATCACCTGCTTGGCCGCCTGCGCGCCGATACGACCGAATTCCTCGGACTCGATCGGCTCCTCGATGAACTGATCCACGTCGATGTCCGGCCGCTGCTCGCGCGCCTCGAACAACAGGATCTGCTTGTCCGGTTCCTGCAGGCCCGCTTCGTCCGGCACCGTCAGCCAGCGCCGGAAAGTGTGATGCTCGCCGGTCTGGCGATCGATCTCGACGCGAACGTCGACATCGCGCTCGCCGAAGCGCTTCTTGGTCGCCGACGCGAGCGCCGCCTCAACTGCGGCGAACACGACGTCACGGCCCACGTTCTTCTCGCGGGCCAGCGCCTCCACCAGCATCAATACTTCGCGACTCATTGTTTGCGGCTCCTAAAATCTACTTGCGGCACCAAACGGGCCCGGTCGATATCCGAAAGGGTGAAGTCGAGCACGGCGGGGCCATCCTTGCCTTCGAACTCGATCGCCAGGGTTTCGCCGTCGGGCGGCAGCAACACGCCCTTGAAATGCTTGCGCGACTCGATCGGACGCTTCAGCGTGACCGACGCCTCGCTGCCGGCGAATCGCACGAAATCGGCTATCTTGTTGAGCGGCCGGTCCAGGCCTGGCGACGACACTTCCAGCCGCGCGTAGTCGACGTTCTCGACCGTGAAGACGTGCTGCAGCTGCCGCGTGGCGCGCTCGCAATCGTCGATTGTCACACCGGTCGGTGACGTGGGATTGTCGATGTAGATCCGCAACATGCCGCCGCCGGGGCGTTCGACCTCGACAAGTTCAAGCCCCAACGCACTCAGCGTCGTGGCAATCACGTCGGTCAGTTGCTGCTTCATCTGCGCCCTCCTCGTTTCCGTTCCGAGGCCCGGCCCCGCCCGTCCCGCCATTCACCGTCACGCCCGGTTGCTGTTCCAGGTCCGGCCCAGCTGCCCGCTGACGCCCGGCCATCGGCCCGGCGCATTCGGTTTTTCCAAAAAAAAATGGGCTAAAGCCCATCTTTCGCACTGCCACTGCCCTCGCTCGACCGTCGGCTCCTGCTCCGCCATCCACGGCTTCGCATCGACCGCCCGCCGTCGCCGACCGACGCTGCCCACCGGCGCCGCCGCTTGGCGCTTCCGCGCCCGCTGCCGCGCCAACATCCGGCAGCTACACGGTTTCGCCTTTGGCCCGTTCGGGTGCCAGAGCCGAACCGGCCGAACCGGCTGCTGACCAGCCCGTCCGCGCACCGTTCCAGCCCTGTTTGCGCTCCGTCCGCAACGTGCTACCCGGCCGGTGAATCACTGCAAAACCACCGCAAGATCACCGAAAAATCACGGTAAAGCAACGCCGCGCCAGACTGGGCCGCCCGACGAAGACGGTATTCTACACGACGGCCACACCGCAGGCAAATTGCATGCTGCCCTCCGGCGTAGACCAAGCGTTTGCGCGCGCCGGCCCAGCAACAGGCCGGACGCCGTTCGGTCAGCCGCCCCGCCCCTTGCCGCCGCGGCCGCGCTTCGCATTGGGCGAGGCACCCGGCGCGCGCGGCGGCCGGTCTTTCGACGGCCTTGCGCCCGGGCCGCGCATATTGCTGCCGGCGCCCGCGCCGGCGCCGCTGGCACCGCGTGGTCCACGCGGACCACTGCCAGGACGGCCCGCGCCAGAACGCGCGCCGTTCCCGGCCGGTCCTCGCGAACGGCCGCCGCTCGGTGCATTGCCGCTCGGGAACATGCTGTTCGCATGCGCGTTGGCGGGCACGTTCGCGGTGCCGTTGCCGTCGCCCACCGGGCTGCGGCGTCCGCCACGCGGGCGGGCCGGCGGGGCGAGATCCGCGCCGCCGCGCATCACGCCGATGTCGCGCGCCAGTTGGCGAGCGACGAACGACGGCTCCTGCGCGAACACGCCGAGCGCAGTCTGCATCGGATCGGGCTGACGGCGGGCCGGCGCTTCGGTGGGCCGTTTCTCGTCCGATGGCAACTTGATGCCGACCGCGGCGAGCAAGCTGCGCACCTGCGTCGCCTCGAGCTCTTCCCAGCGGCCGCGCCGCAGGCCGCGCGGCAGCACGATCGGACCATGCCGCGTGCGAATCAGACGGCTGACGGTAAGGCCGACCGCCTCGAACATGCGACGCACTTCGCGGTTGCGGCCTTCGGCCAGCGCCACGTGATACCAGCGATTGGTCCCTTCTCCACCGCCGTCGGCCACGCGCAGAAACTGCGCCTGACCGTCGTCGAGCGTGACGCCGCGCAGCAGCTTCTGGCGGGAAGCCTCGTCCAGTTCGCCGACCACCCGCACTGCGTATTCGCGCTCCACACCATAGCGCGGATGCATGAAGCGGTTCGCAAGATCGCCGGACGTCGTCAGCAGCAGCAACCCTTCGGTGTTGAAGTCCAGACGTCCGACCGCCAGCCACTTCGCGGTCTTCATCGTCGGCAGGCTGTCGAAGACGCTCGGACGCCCCTCGGGGTCCGCGTGACTGACGATCTCGCCGGTCGGCTTGTGGTACAGCAATACGCGCGGCGGTCGGCTCGGCTGCTTGCGCCGGATCGGCCGACCGTTGATGCGGACCACATCGGTCGGCAGGATGCGTTGCCCGATGTGGGCCGGTTCGCCGTTGACCGACACACGGCCGGCGATGATCAGCTCCTCCATGTCGCGACGCGATCCCATGCCGGCATCGGCAAGCACCTTGTGCAGCTTCGGCGCGTCGTCGTCGGGCGCCAGCACGCGCTTGTCCGCGGTCTTGCGGCGCAGGATGGGCGCTTCGTGCGCGAGACCGCCCTCGGCGTTGTCGGCGTCGAAGGCCGGCGACGACACGTAGGAGAAGACCTCAGCCGCGCCCGGCGCGGCCGGGGCAGTCGGCGCGGGCTTGCCGCCACGCCGTTCACCGCGCACCGCGTCGGCGGTGGCGGCAGGCTTGCCGGGCCCGGCCCTGCGGTTACCGTTGCCGCGCGGGCCTGGCTTGCCGCCGGCATTGGTGCCCGCGTTGTTGCCCGCGTTGTTGCCTACATTGCCGCCGGCATGCCCGCCCGTATTGCCATCCTTACGCGGGCCACGTGCCGCACCGCGCGAATCACGCGCATCACGCGATTCGCGGGGCGCCCGGCGCCCGCCCTTCGACGGGCCGGCTTCGCCCGCGGGCGCTTCGCCACGCGGCGCGTCCGCGGTGGCCGTCGCCTCTGCGCCCGCCTCTGTTTCGCCGTCCTTGCGCGACGACTGGCGACGACGCGCGATCAGGCTGCGAGGCCCCCGCCGCAGCCCTCGGCGAGGCCGCTCGCCCTCACCCTGTTCCGTCCCCGAGTTGCCGCCGCGGTTTGCATCGCCCGCATCGGCCAATGCCGTCGCCTTTTCAGACGCTTCCTTGTCGTTGCTTTGTTCCAAAACCACCTCTTTCGTGTGATGAGCGACCGCCGCCGCCGGCAGGACTCCGCTGCCGCTCGCCTCGATGCACCCTGTATGCGTTGCCGCGCTCACGGCCGCTCAGCGTGCCGCGACGCGCCGGCCGGTTGCAGCCGGCCGATCGTCAATGGTCGATTCTTTCCGTATCGCCGCCCGGCGCGGCGTCGGCCGCCGTCGGGCCGTCCGCGTCCTGCGCCACGGCATGTGTCGTGTCCGGTGGCACATCGAGCGCCGCGTGGCGGTCGATCGGGTCCGCCAGCGCCCCCCCCTGTTCGGCCGCGCCGCCCTCGGCCAGCGGATCGGGCAGCACATCGGCTGGCGCACCGGCGGCCAGCGCCATGCCCTCCACCAATGCGTCGGCCGCCTCGCCGAGCGGATCGAGTGGCGGCAGCGCGTCGAGCGACGTCAGCCCAAGGTCCTCCAGGAAGCGGCGCGTGGTCGCCAGCAACGCCGGCCGACCCGGCACCTCGCGATGGCCGATGGTCTCGATCCAGCCCCGCTCTTCGAGTTGCCGAATGATCAGGCTGTTGACCGTTACGCCGCGGATTTCTTCGATGTCGCCTCGTGTCACCGGCTGGCGGTAGGCAATGATGGCCAGCGTTTCCATCACCGCGCGCGAATAGCGCGGCGGTTTTTCCGGCGTGATTCGCTCCAGATACGGGCGCATCGCCGCCGTGCTCTGGAAGCGCCAGCCACCGGCCAGCGACACCAGCTCGACGCCGCGGAATCGCCAGGCTTCGCGAAGCTCCTCGATCAGGCCCCGGATCGTATCGCCCGACAAGGCGTCGTCGAACAGACGGCGCAAGGCCGAGACCTTGAGCGGCTCCTGCGCACAGATCAAAGCAGTCTCGAGGACGATTTTCGCCTCTTGCGTGTTCATGAAACTCGACCGGAGAGGCGCCGGTTTGTCCGGCTGCCTGAGGATGCACTCGCGGAACGCCCAGGACGGCAAGGGTCCGTGGCGGGTCATCGCGTCGGTTGTCGGTAATGCGTCGGTGATGCGTCGCCAATGCGTCGGTGATGCGTCGCCAATGCGCCAGTCATGCGCTACTGACGCGCGGTGCTACATCGATGGCGCATCAGACGGCGCAGTCATCAACGTGGCGACCGGCTTGCCGGCGCACCGCTCATGCCTGGCTGATGCGAGCTATCCCGCATGCGAGCGACTATGGCATGGGCGCGGAAAGCGGTCCATCAGGCCAACCGGCCTAATCAACCTGAAGGGCGGCGGCGGACCGCGGCGGGCCAGGAGCGGACCATCGAATTGGCGCACTCGACCCATGCCGGGCACCCATCTTACAAAAAATCGGACAGCCGGTAAAGCAGCGCCGGCGCGATGTTCAACCGAGGAAGCGGGCCAGGCGCGCCACGCCCTCGTCGAGCGCGGGCAACGCGCGTGCATAACACCAGCGTACGTGGCCCTCGCCCGCGGGTCCGAACGCCGCGCCCGGCGCCAGTCCGAGCCCCGCCTCGGCGACCAGCCGCTTGCACAGCGCAACACTGTCGTCGGCGCCCGGCATGCTGAAGAACACGTACATCGCGCCGTCCGGCGCGGCCGCTTCGACACCGGGCAGCGCGGCGAGCGCACCGGCAAGATGATCCCGTTTCGCGCGCAGGTCGTCGCGGACCGACCGCACGATGGCCTCGCCCTCGGCGAGCGCGGCCTGGGCCGCGCGCTGCACGAAATCGGGCGCGCACGACGTGTTGAATTCGATCAGCTTGCCAAGGTCTTCGCTCAACGCCTGCGGCGCAGTGATCCAGCCGATCCGCCAGCCGGTCATCAACCACGCCTTCGAGAACGAGTTGACGCTCACGACCCGCTCGTCGCGCGAGGCAAGGTCCAGAAACGACGACGCCGCGCGCGCGCTCCCCGCTTCGCTTGCTTGCCCGGACGGAAGCGGAGCATCGCCCTCGGCGCGGCCGTAATACAACCGTTCGTAGACGTCATCCGCGACGATCCACACGCCGAGCCGACGACAGTGGTCGAGTACCGCGCGCTGTTCCTCGCGCGTCATCACCCAGCCGGTCGGGTTGTTCGGCGAATTGATGAATACCATGCGTGTGCGTGGCGTGATGGCGTCGAGCAGGCGGTCCAGGTCGAGTCGCCAGCGCCCTTGCGCATTGTCGAGCGCGACGGTGCGCACGCTGGCGCCCAGGATGCGCGGAATCTCAAGCAGGTTCGGCCAGAGCGGCGTCACCGCGACCACTTCGTCACCCGGGTCCAGCAGCAACTGGGCGCACAGCATCAGCGCGTTCACGCCTGCGCTGGTCACGCCGATATTCGACACTTCGGTCGCGCCATGCAGGTCGCTGACGTACCGCGCAAGCGCCTCGCGCAACGGCGCGTTGCCGAGGTTGTGCGTATAGAACACCGCCCCGTCGGCCAGTGCCTGGCGAGCGGCGTCGGCGATCGGCGCTGGCGTCGGCCGGTCGGACTCGCCGAACCAGAACGGCAGCACGTCGGCGCGGCCCATGCCGGCGTTCGCCACCTCCCGAATCTTCGACGCGCCCAAACTGCGAATCGCCGCACGCGACTGCGCCACGCCAACGCCCGATCCGGCATCCATCATGCAACGCTCCACGCGAAAAGAGCGAGTGTAACGCGCGGCCATGCCACCGGCATAGACGAAGCCCGAGCCGTGGCTGGACCTCGGCTCGCGTTGGCCGTCAGCGAAGCTGTGGTCAACGGCCCGCACCTTGGCGCTGGCATCACCAAGTGGCGCGCACGCCCAGCAACTCCCCGACCACGCCCCACACTGCCTCCGCCGCCGGCGACAGCGAGCGATGCCGCCTGCGGACCCGCAGGATTGCACGGCGGGACTCGGGCCCGATCGGCAGCGCGACGAGCGGCATGCCGGCTGGCAGCGGCAACGCCAGCGCGGGCAGGATGCCGAGGCCGATGCCCGCTTCGACGAGACCAAAGATGGTGGCCGCGTTCGCAACGTCCTGCACCACGTCGACCTGGACGCCGGCATCGGACAGCGCGCGATCGATCAGTGGCCTACTGCCCGAGCTGTGATCGAGCAATACGACATCGCGCCCGGCCAGGCCCGTCCAAGGCAGCGAGCCGCTGACGGCGAGCGTGTCGTCGTCGCGCAGGATGGCGACGAAGCTGTCCTCGCAGAGCGCCTCGATCTGGAGGTCGTCCGCCTCGAACGGGCCGACCACCACGCCGAAGTCCACTTCGCCGGAACGGACGTGCCGCAGTACCTCGCTCTGTACCTCGTCGCGCAGCCGCAAATGGACGTAGGGAAAGCGCTCCCGACAGCGCGCGACGCACGGAGGCATCAGGCGCGCAGCAATCGTTGGACTGGCGGCCACCATCACCCGGCCGCGCCGCTGCGCACCGATCTCGCTCACTTCGCGCAGGAACACGTCGAGATCGTCCAGCAGCCTCGGCAGGTGGGCCTGCACCTCGGCCCCCACCGCGCTGAGCTGGACCTCGCGCGTCGTGCGGTCGAAGAGCCGCAGGCCAAGCTCGATCTCCAGTTCGCGCACCGCGCGGCTCACCGCCGACTGCGTCAGTCCCACCTCGGCGCCGGCCCTGCTGAAGCTGCCGCTCTTCGCCACCGAGAGGAAAAGGCGCAGCTGGCGCAGGGTCACATTCATCGACGTCGGCATCGCAGCGCTCCGCGGCAGACCGGATCGGCGCCGCAACGGGATTGGGGCGCACGGCCCTCGCGCCGTGCGGCTGCGCATCTTAACGCGTCCGTGGCGGGGCAACGGCCCAGCGGCGGTGTGCGGCGGGCACTTGCACCACTGCGCCGAACGCTGGTGCAGGCCATGTTCCGTTGCGATGCATGCGCCTGGCGCCGTGCACGAGATTGGTGATTATGCGGATTGTGGCGAGTTGTCACGGCCCCTATCCTCTAGCGTCGTCAAACCCCGTGTTGTCTGGTCAAAAGCCGCATCGGCGCAGGGTTTCCGGACGACTGGCATACCTGATGCTTTGGAGGGGTCACCAGCAGAAACTGCTCAAACGGCCCACAGAGAAGTTCGTTTTTCCGACCGTTTCTGCTTCTGCTTTTCGGTGTGGCGGGATGCGGGTCTTGGCTATCCCCACCCGTCTGCGACGCGCCATGAGGAGCTCCGGGGGGAGCTTGGATCGCACTGCGCACGTGGCGTACCTGCATAGCTTCGTTGAGGTGAGACATGATGCTGTTTGATGACTTGAAGGACCACGAGTGGGAACTGGTCGAAACGCTGTTCGCCGAAGAACCCCAACGTAGCGAACGCCGCGGTCGTCCTCGCGTCGAGGCGCGCGCAGTCGTCAACGCGGTTCTGTGGGTCCTGTCCACGGGCGAGGGCTGGTCGAAGCTGCCGGGCCGCTATCCGTCGCCGCCGACTTGCCGCCGCCGCTTCGACGAATGGCAGTCTGACGGCACGCTGAGCGAAATGGTTCGCCTGCTGGCCTGTGCCGGACGCCAGGTGTCACTGCGCGGCCGTGCGACGGCTGCCTCGGTGAAGCCCGTGGTACCGCCGAGCCGCGATCGGCTGCGCGGCGCGTTCTGGACCAATCCGGAGTCGTGGCGCGCGCCGGTCAAGATGGCCTGAGGTCGCCGCAACACACACGGCGGCGGCCAACCGCCGCCGCCCGCCGCCAAGCCAACCAACCAACCGCCTCAGCAACCGGTCCGCAACCCGGGCCACGGCCTGCCCTATAGCCGCCGTACAAGCCGCCCCACCAGCCGATCCAGCAGCCTGCGCAGCAACCGGTCCATCGTGGCCTGACCACCGGCCTGACTCGTTACACGCTCCAACGCCCGCATCGCGGGCGTTTTGCTTTTCCGCCGCATCGCAGCCGCCGCATCGCAGCCGCCGCATCGCAGCCGCCGCATCGCAGCCGCCGCATCGCAGGCATCAAGGCGCCGCATCGAATGCGTCGCTTGTACTCGCCGCCCTCCGCCGTGCTACGTGCAGGACGGCGGCCACCGCGATCGGCACGCAGCCAGGCGCGCGACTGAAGGTAGGCAGCGTTTCGGCGGACCGCCACGCCGGCCGCTGGCAACATGGTGGTCGGAACCCCGGCGCTGCGCGGCGGCTCGCATCCACATCGCAGCGCGAGCTGTCGATGCGTTGGTGCGTTGGTGCGTTGGTGCGTTGGTGCGTTGGTGCGTTGGTGCGTTGGTGCGGCAGATGGGTTGATGCGCGAACCGGCGCCGCAGCGGCGCGACGCACGGCGATCTCGGCCTGCTTCCTTGCGAAACAAACGCTTACCAACGCTTACAGCCTTCTTTTGCCCATTGTCTAGGCTAGATGAAAGCGCACGATGCAGATGCGCAGTCGGAGGCAAGGATGCGCTACGGGAGTCAACCAATCAACACGGAGCCGCGCGTGGCGCGGCGCTTGGATCGGGATGCGGTGACCTGGCCCGCGCCCCGCTTGCGGGCGGAGCACGCCTGGGCGTGGCCCGCAGCCAGCGGGGTGCGGCGCGCAGTCGCCCACACGATACTGGTAGCAGCTACGTTGCTGGGAATGGTCGGAATGGCGGCGACGCCCGCCCAGGCCCAGCTGCACGGCCGCTGGCCTGACGGCCCGCACCGTGGCGCGTCGGAATCGTTGCGGCCCGACGGGGAGCGGGAAGCCGGCAGACGTGCCGAGGCAAACGTGCCACGCGGCGATCTCAGAGCCGATATCGCCAACAACTCGCGCAACGCCAGCTATCGGCCCGGTCGCTGACAAACCATCGGCACCGACCGTTGGCACGAATCTTCCTAAAGAACCGTCGGATGCGTGTACTGGCCGCGCGTCATCTGCCAGCCCGAGGGAAAGTTGCATTCCAACAAGGGCTTGCAGTGTTTTCGGGGCCAGCGCCTTTTACTTCTGACGGAGTTCTTACAATGAAAAAGACGAGTATTGCTCTGCTGATGGCGCTTTGCGGTGTGTCCGGTGCCGCGGTCGCACAAGATGCCGGCATGTCGCCGGCGCCGAACACTGTGATTTCGAGCACCGATCCGGCGCGTGCCGCCGACATCGAGCAACGCGCCCAGGCGCTGCAGTCGCGTCAGGGCATGAGCCCGGTTTCCGATCGCAGCTACCGGCCGAGCTCGCATCGCCATCACCGCCCGATGCACCGTCAGTCGCAGCGTGTGACGCCGGATTCCGGCAACAAGCAGTAAGCATCGTCGCCCCTGGGCACGTGCGACGAGCGTCGGAGCGCGGCCGGGGGCTTCCCTGGTTTAGATGTGACTTGGTTCCGCGTGCGCCCTCGTTCCAAGCGCGCACCAGCGGGGCGCCATCCGGCTACGTGCCGTGCAACGTCGCGCTTTGACAGATCAAAGATTGGAGCGCAGTCGAACACGCCTTTCCGGCGCTTCCATTCCGCTTCCGTCACGCTTCCGCCGCCGAAGGAAAGGCTGGCTTCTTGTGTTCGGCTTCCGTCGGAGACAGTCGGATTCAATCCGACTCCGCCCTCCCTCAAGCATGCTTCGGCTCGGCGGCAACGGTGCCTGCGCGTTCATGCCCGTCCTTCGCGCCTTCATCTGGCGCCTTTGCCTTGCTCCCCCGGAAGGCGCCATGCTTCGGGTATAGTTTCGCCCCAGCCTCGCCTCTACAGGACCGCAACGTGAGCCAAATAGAATTCGATATCGAGTGGACCGATCGTGCCCTCGCCGCCGTCACCGCACTCTATAAAGGCGGCGCTGGCGGTGGCAAACCTCAGGCCCGCGGCAAGCCGAGCGGCGCGGGTGCCGAACCGCCCGCGATTGGTCTACCGCCGCTGGAGTGCTGTCCCGCAGAGGGCGACGTGATGTTTCTCGGACCCAAGGGTAACCAGCAGCCGTTCATCGTGATGGAACGGCAATATCACCACGAGGGCGGCGACGACTGGACGATTGTATTGATACTGGATACGGCGGAAGACGCGTAAGTTGGCGCCCTCCCCCGCGTCTGCTCGCTGAGGCGCTGGCGTTCGCGTTGCCCATGACATGCGAGCAGCATCCCCGCTATGGCCGGGCGCTGAACGGTTTCGACGCACCGTGCGTTGCCAGCAAGCGCGGCGACCACCGACACGACGCCCGGCGTACCCCCATGCCTCTCGGCATGCGTGAGGGACAGCGCGCCAAGTCGCAGCCGTAGCGCGAATCCGCCATCGGTCCTGCCACTCGCTCAGGCTAGCGCCTGAGCGGAGGTTGGCATCAGAGGATGCGGCCGCTTTGTCGGCGCAGATCGCGTGCGCCGCGGCGGGTGCTCCAGCGTTCGCGATCGGCCTGGCCGTCACGAGCGCCATCGGCACCCGTGTAGCATGCGACCAGCACGCCGATGACCAGCATCAACGCCCACATCCAGTACGGCATCAGATCGATCATTTCCATCTCCCCATGGCGTCGTGCTTATGGGGCACGCTCGCCTAAGCCATCAGCCGCCCCTGCGGCGTTTCAACAGATCAATGCGCCGGCACCCGCGCACAGCGCTTCATGCACTTGACGTACGCCCACCGTCGGGATCACGACCTCGCCACTGTCGCCGCCGGCATCGCTCGCCAAGAACTGCGCCGATGTGTTCATGAATGCGCGGCGGATTATGGCCAGGTTAATGTCAAGATTTGTCATTATTGTTAAGGGCTTGCCGCCTCTTTGTTATTCATGGCACGCGTTGCTTCGTCGCCGCCGGTGCCGTCAGTGCATTGTCGCTGCCGCGACCTGCACTTCATACAGCAAAACCTGTACCAGACTTGCTTTGCGTCATGCCTGGCGTTGCTGTCGCGCCGGTCGGTTACGGCCGCTCGGACCCGCTCGTCGGGGCGAAAAAAAACCGCCCGGAGGCGGTTTCTCACTACGCTTGGCGCTCAGTGGATTTGCTCAACGCATCTGATCTGCCAGCAGGCGCAGGATGCGATCAGCCTGCGCCGATGCATCGCGCTCGCTGTTCGCGCCGATCACGGCGATCCGGGTTTGCGTCGGCGTCAGTGCCCGCACATTGATCCGGTATTGAATCGCCTTCTTTTCCTTCTTGCCGTGGAACAGTTGGTTCCAGAACCCCTGCGCTGCAGTGCCGAGGTCGTTCGGATCGACATAGCGCACGAAATACAAGCCACGCTCGCGGTCGCGGTCGTCGACCGTGAAGTTGGCCCGATCCAGCGCCAAACCGGTGCGCAGCCACGCGCGATCGTACCCTTCCGGCAGCGTGATCTGATGGTCCTCGATGTCCACCGCGCCCGCGCCGAGCGGCGCCGGCGTGGCGGCGGCAGGCGGCGTATTGGCCACAGGCTGCGCAGGCGACCGCTGCGCGCCGGCCAGACGCTGATTGCCCGCATTTTCGTTACGCGCCACGGTTTGCAGCAACCGCTGCAGGTATTCGGCTTCCAGGCCCGGATCGTTCGGCCGTTGCCGCCACTGCGAATTCTCGTTGGTCTGCCCGGTCAGCACTTCCTGCATGCCCTTCTGACTGACGAACACGTAGAAACCGCCCTGGGGGGCCGACTCGATCCGCGTGCGATAGCGGTTACGCTCCGCGGTGACGTAGGCATTATCCAACGCCTTTGAAATCGTGTTGCGGATCAGATCCTGGCGTACGTTGGCGCGGGACTCCCGCCAGTCAGTCTCCATCACGCCACGCTGCGACGAATCCTCGGCCAGCACGAAGCCTTGTTGCTGCCAGAAAGTGCGAAGCAGTTCCCACAGTTGCGCACGCGGCATGCTGCGCACCAACAACCACCGCTGGGAGCCGTCGCGCTGCAGTTGCACGCCGCTGGCCGTCGGCAGGACGTTATCGGTGGATACCGGCTGCGCCGATTCCTGCCGCTCGTACGACGACAGCGACGTCTCGCCACCCACCGGCGGCAGCGCCCGGGCCTCACGCGCCTCGTCGATCAGATTTGGCGGCGTGGCCATCGAATCCGTCTTGACGCGCGTCGTGCTTTTGTAATCGATCGCAGTCGGGTTCGGCGCGCTGCATCCGGCGACCAGTCCCACAGCCAACGCCGCGGCGCAGGCACGGCCCAACGAAATACGGGAAATGCTGAGGGAAGTACGCTTCATGAAGTCGGTCGGATCGCCAGAGCACGAGAAGGGATAACGCCGGGCATTGTAAGGCCTGGGCGTGCGCGGCGCAAAAACCGTCGTCCCTCAAGGCGATGCCAGCGCCGTTGCGCGCCGCTTGCGGCGGCGCCCGGGACGTGAGAAGCACCGTTGTCGTCCCGCAATCACGGGGAAAACGACGCGTTGCGCGTCGTTCGGACGGTCACAACTTGTAATACTCGCAGGTCACGTCACGTCACATTACGTCATGTCACGTCGCGGCCCGCGCAGGCAAGCCTGTCCCGGTCTCTTGGAACCGCGTCGTCTGGCGGTGCGCGCGAAGCTCGTATGCGGCGCCACCTGTGAAGCCACGCAGGCCGCCAACCCCACACCCGCCTGCCATGCGGAAACGTCGCGCCGTGCCACCGTTGTCGGGTAACGGTGGCACGGCGGGGATCAGGCGCCTTGCAGTGCCGCCGCCGACGAACCGCGCGCCACGCGAATCGCGCCGGCGGCCTCTTCGCGTTTGCTGACCCATTGATGCGCCCATTCGGTCACGAACGACCGCGCGCCGTCCACGTCGGCAAAGGCGGGACCGATAAGTCCCGAACGCTCGATGCGCTCGCCCTGGTAGTAGATCGTGACGCTCGCCCGGTAGCGGTCGCCGCCGTACTGGGTGACTGCGGGTACATAGGTGTAGTCAGGATAAAGAATGTCGCTGATCTGCATGGTGTTTCTCCATTTGCCCCTGGCGCCGTCCGGAAACGGCACACGCCGCGCGTCGTCGTGACGCAATGCAACAAGCCACGCAAGAGTCATACCGGTTCTCAAGTCGCGCAAAGGAATTTTCGAGTCCATCCATCGGCGCAGGGTCTTGCCGCGCCACCTCGACGAAACCGGGCCGTATGCCCGGGTTCCGTCTGCAACGCCGGCGCCGCCAATGCGGCCGAGCCGCCCCACCAGACGAATCATGCTGCGACGCAGCAACGACATCTGTGCCATGCCGCGCAGAACAGCGGAAATTGGCGTTGCAACGGTTGCCAGTCTCCCGCGGGCGTATTGCCTGCTTATGTCGACGCGCTAGACCTTATCGGGCCGCGGTAATCAACCAGCTGGGCAATCGGAGCCCGCCACAGCAATGGCTCGCGGCATGCAGCATGTGACTGTGCGCCTGTTTGGTTACCGCCAACCGGACCCCAATTGTCGAACTGTCGGCACGGTGGCGCACACTTTCGGACGCCAGCGATTGATACAAAGTTTTTGACAATCTAAGCTGCGCGTTACAGGATGCTGCCGCGGCCAGCCACGCTGACCGCCGCCGTCTGGCATCTGCCGGCATTCCGCGCAGACGCGCGTCGGGCGGCGAGCGACGCCCCTGTTCCAACGAGTGCCCGCGATGAATGTTTTTGCCCGCGACGACCGGCCTTTCCGCCCGACAGTGGATGACGTCGACGGTCGCCGCACGCTGCACTACGGCGAATTGACCCTGTTCAGCGCGTTTGAACCGGTGCTCAGCGTCTCGCACATGCGGCCGGCCGGCTACGAGGCGCTGCTGCGCGCGCACGATCAGGCCGGCCAGGCCGTCGCGCCGCTTTCGGTATTCACGCAGGCCGCGCGGCTGGGCGATTTGCTGGAGCTGGACCGGCTCAGCCAGTCGCTCCATCTGGCCAACTTTCGCGGCTTGCAGCGGGATCACGAGTGGCTGTTCCTGAACATACACCCTGCCGCGCTGGCCGACTTCCGGCACGGCACGGCGCTCATCGAGCAGATGCGCACACTCGACCTGCCGCCCCAACGCGTCGTACTGCAGGTGGTCGAGCAGCCCAATGCCGACCCGCGCCGCCTGGTCGAGTCGATCCATCTGCTGCGACGTCACGGTTTCTTGATTGCGCTAGATCACTTCGGTGCCGGACATTCGAATATCGACCGCGTCTGGCAGTTGCAGCCCGACATCGTCAAGCTGGATCGCGGCATGGTGTTCCATGCAACCCAACACGCGCACGTGGAGCGCGTGTTGCCGGGCCTGGTGTCACTGCTACATGAATCGGGCAGGTTGGTGCTGATCGAAGGGGTGGAAACCGAGCACGAGGCGCTTATTGCGATCGAGGCGGGCGTCGATTTCGTGCAAGGGGCGTATCTCGCGCCAGTCGGCACGGCGCCGCCCAGCGCTGGCCAGGTGCTGCAGGACATGGATGCGTTGGCAGATCGATTGCGCGACCGCGACGCGGCGCGGGCGCAGGCGCGGGAAAGCGTGATTGCCCCATACCGCGCCGCGCTCGCCGAGGCAGTCACCCTGCTACGCGGCGGCGCGACGCTGGCCGATGCTTGCGCCGGCTTGCTGGCCCTGCCCGAGGCAGCGCGCTGTTTCCTGCTGGACGAGCGAGGTCGCCAGCTCGGCGCGAACGTCATGCCACGCCGACCGATGCGGCAACGGGCCCGGCGCTTCATGCCGCTGGTCGATGCGACCGGCGCGCGCTGGGACCGACGCCCTTATTTCCGCAGCGCGCTGGATTCCCCCGGACGCATTGCGCAGACCGCCCCGTACCTGTCGATCAACGAAGCCCACCTGTGCGTGACGCTGTCGGTTGCCTTCGCTCCGACCGCGCACCAGGGTCTACAGGTGCTATGCGCGGACATCGACTGGAGCGGCGTCGATCGCCGCGACAATCTGCCGGCCGCGATCAATTTCGGCGCGTTCTCTGCCGTCTGATGTCACTCGACGCAACGGCGGCCGACTGACTCAACAGGATCGGCGCAAGTTCGCCGACCAATCCCTCGCGCGAGATCACCAACGCGCGTACGCCCGCATGGCCGAACAGCAGCTCGGCGCGCGCCCGCGCGGTCAGGCGTTGCGAGATGTCGGGTTCGACCACCATCAGACCCTTGCAGCACGCGTTGAGGCGCATGCGACGCAAGCGCAGCCAGGCGCGCAGCCCAGGCTCGGACGCCGGCACCGCTGGCCTGCCGCACTCGAGCAGTACGAACGCGCGGTCGTGCGCGAGCAGCGCATCCGCTTCGCGGCACCACCGGAACACCGCGTCGGCGTCCGGATAGCGCATCGCGACGATGGGAAATGCCGAGGTATCGAAAAAAGCGCTGGCATGCGGCATGGTCGTTCCGGTCGCGAGAGGTCGAGCGCTCATCTTATTGCGAATGGTTTTCATTTTCAATAGGAGATGGTGCCTGTCGCTTCGCCTCCTGCCGCCGCCGTTCCCCACGCCCGGAAGGCGCGGCTTGCAATACAGAACGCCTGGCTGGGCGCCTTGACTCCTCCGCCTGCTTGTACTCGCGCCGCGCTCGCCTCGCACGTTGCCTCTCGCCACCTACCCGTGTCTTCACGGAAGTTGCCCGTGGCTTGCCCGCGGCGTCACCGTATCTCGCGCGCCGCTTACCTGCCGCTTACCTGCCGCTTACCTGCCGCTTACCTGCCGCTCATCTGCCGTTTACCGCCGCTTACCCCGCCTCTCGCCCACCTGTCACTCTACCGGCGCGCCCCGGCCCGCCGCATCCCGAATCCGAGCGACGCGGCTGGCGGACCAGCTCATGGACTTAGGCCGTTGCTCGCCCAGCGCCGCTGCGGGTGCGGGTGCGGGTGCGGGTGCGGGTGCGGGTGCGGGTGCGGGTGCGGCAAAGCGTACGTCGACGGCAACGGCGCCCACGGCGACTTCGTTCGGCCCGGTGCCGCCGCCCGAAGCGCCGGTCTGCGTCCGCGCCCCCGCTACCGGTCCCGCGCGTATGCGGTGCGGCCTGGGCGGTTCAAGGCAGCGCGAGGATCACACTCGCCGGATTGAACACCGCGCAGGCGTGGTCGCCCGTCGCCAGGCCGAGTGGCGCGACACCGCTGCGGCTGACCATCGCGGTCAACGACTGGTGCGACGAGAGCGCGAGCGTCACTACACAGTTGACCGCGCCGTCATCGATGCGGGCAACCGTGCCGGCGAATCGGTTCGGCGAGGCGATGCCCGGCAACGATGCCAGCTCCCCGGCGAACAGCATGACCGCGCTGGCCTTGACCAGCGCGCACACCTCGCTGCCGGGTTCGAGCCCCAGTCGGGCAGCGCTGTCGTGCGTGATACCGGCCGTCACCATGCGCCCCTCGCCCAGCGACACGGCTACCTCGTCGTTGACGGCGCCGGGCCGAATCGCGGCCACGGTGCCGTACCACGCATTGCGCGCGCTGGTGCGCAATCCGATCCGGCGCACCAGCCGCCAGTCGTCGGCAGCCGCCTCTCCAAAAGCGGCGGACGCCCGTGCGAGAAACTGACCGTGTTCGCGCGCCAGCGTGTCGAAGACGCGGACGAGACGCTTGCCAGCATCGGTCAGCGCGGTACCGCCACCACCGCGCCCGCCGATCGCGCGCTCGACGAGTGGCGCACCGGCCAGGTTGTTCAGCGCGTCGACCGCTTCCCAGGCAGCCTTGTAGCTGAGTCCGACCTGCTTCGCCGCGGCGGTAATCGACCCAGTCTCGTCGATGGCCGCAAGCAATGCCACCCGTTGCCGGCTGAAGCGGGCCGCCCCCCCGTCGGTCAGCCATAGTTCGCCGGCAAGGTCGAAGGTCGGTCGGGAAGAATCAGTCATGCCGCGCATCTCCATGAGTCGCAATGTCGAAGGAGTGGTGAATGATCGACGGGCCGGTGAGCGTCTGTCTGTCGACTGCCGCCAAACAGACCACGTTGGGTGAGACGGGAGGTGCACCGGCTTGCAGCCAGCGGTCGGCCAACACGCCAGGCATATCGTTTGCTCTACCCTCGTGCCGCTCAACCACTGACCGGTCGACAACTTCGAAGGAGAACAAAGATGACCATCGGTACCATCCTGCTGATTATCCTGATCCTGCTGCTCATCGGCGCCTTCCCTGCATGGCCGTATAGCCGCTCGTGGGGTTACCGGCCGACTGGCTTCGTCGGCATCATCCTGATCATTGTCATCGTACTGTTCCTTATGGGACGCATATGACGGGCGCGGCGGCAGACGGTTTTCAGGCAACCGTCCGCCGCCGCTTCGTATGCGGTCAGCCCACTAAAAAAAGCACCATTGCGTGTCCCGATGGCAGTCAATATCGCGGGCGACCGATCGCCCGAGGCGACCGGCTGTTCCGACCTCGATCGGTCAGCGTCGAATCCGCCGAACAATTGCAACTGCCTGGCCGAGTGCATACGCCGGTGCAGCCGCGCGAATATTCCACTATCGACAAGCGCCTAAGGCCCAAGCGCTGCGGGTGCCGATTGTTCCGCAGGTGCTATTGTCGACTGCCTCCTGACGCGGCGATGACTTTCCTGATCGTTGCGAATCCTCATTTTCCGCTTTCGAACAGCGCACGGTAGAGCGCTTCGCGTGCCCCTGGACTGACGAGCGAACGCTATCATGCCGCGCGCCTTCGCCGGCGTTACCGACAACGGCCCGAATCGACGAGGCCGCCATTTCCGACTGCCTGACCGAAGTATTGACGGACCGTCGTTCATTCTCCAAAAACTTCGAGCCGTCGCATTCGTCCCGTTCGCCGATCTTCGCTCTCAGTCGTCCGGTTCGTCCGCCTCTGCTCTGCCCGTTTGCTGTGCGGGAGCAATGCGCCAAGGGCTTGAACGGCTTGAAGCGCTTGAAGCGCTTGAACGCCTATGACGACACCCCACAGTCACTCACTGCACGCGCTTGCGGACGCACATCACGTTGTTCCAGCCGAGGCCAGGTCATAACCGTGCCCGCGTTTGCACGCATGCGTCGGCGACCGTGGCCGACCACGCTTTGACTGCACGACGCGCACCATCGGCGACCGCATCGTCGGCGGCGACGTTAGCACTGACGCACCGGCACGTTGGGCACTTCCCGCAATGGCAGGCGACGCTCCGACGCACTGGCGGAAGCAGGAAGGACAGGACATGCTGACTATGAAATGGCAGCGCTAGGGTGCCTGTTCATCCGCGCCGGCCCGCTTGGAACGGGTATGCAGGCGACACCGGATCCGCCGGACGCGGACGCGCGTTTTAGACGCTCGCCTTGTCGGCTTCGCCAAGCGCACGGCGCGACACGCGTTTCTCGGTAGCCGCGGCCGGCCGTCGCGCGCTTGCGCCGGCGCGCGGCCCCTTGCCTGACTTGGCTACCTTGGCAGCCGCGCTGCCCTTGCTGGCCGTGGGGGCCTCGGCTGCGCCAGGTGTCCTCGACGCCTTGGGTGGCCTGGCCGCGCTGGATGCATTGGATGCATTGGAAGTCTTGCCGGACGACGCGCCACGGGCTTCGCGCCGGCTCTTGCGCAACAGATCGACAAGCCCCGCCTCGGCCGCATTGGCCACGCCGCGCCGCTTGGTACGCGCTGCCCGGCGCGATTCGCGCGCCTGCTGCTTCAGCCATTGCTTCAGGAAGGCGGCAAGCATCGCTTCGTCGTTGCGCAGGCCGCGCCGCCGCGTCGTTTCCGCGGGAACCTGCAGGGCGGCCAGCGCGCCCGCCTCGTAGGCTTCGAACACGGCAGGATGCACATAGCAGCGACGGCAGACCGCCGGCGTATTGCCGAGCCGACGCGCCACGGTTTTCACGACATCCGCGACGCTGCGGCGCATCGCGGTCAGCGTCTCGCCGGTCTCTTCCGGAAGCGCACGCAGCGCGGCCATCGCATGCACGCTGCCGGCCCAGGTGCGAAAGTCCTTCGCGGTGAACTCGCCGCCGGTGATCTCGCGCAGGTACGCATTGATGTCCGAGGAATCGACTGCGCGTCGCGTACCGTCCGCGTCGATGTACTGAAACAGCTCCTGACCCGGCAGATCCATGCAGCGACGTACGATGGCGGCCAGGCGACGGTCCGCGAGTGTCACGTCGTGCTCCACGCCACTCTTGCCACGGAAGTGGAAGCGCATTGTCGCGCCCCGCACCTCGACGTGCCGGTTGCGCAGCGTGGTCAGTCCGTATGATTGATTCTCACGCGCATAGTCCTCGTTGCCAATACGAATCAGGGTCGTATCCAACAGCCGCACGACCGTGGCCAGGACCTTCTCGCGAGGCATGCCGCGCCGCCGAAGGTCGCGCGCCACCCGGGCCCGCAGACGCGGCAGCACGCCCCCGAACGCCAGCATCCGCTCGAACTTGTTCTCGTCGCGCGCTTCACGCCACCGTGCGTGATAACGATACTGCTTGCGGCCTCGCGCATCGCGTCCAGTCGCCTGCAGGTGGCCTCTCGGGTTCGGACAGATCCAGACATCCTCGTAGGCCGGCGGGATCGCCAGCGCATTGATTCGTGCGATCACGCCCGGATCGTCGATCCGTTCACCCGATGCAGTACGGTACACGAACGCATCCCGCTCGCGCCGCCGACTGATGCCTGGACTGGCATCCGATACGTATCTGAGACCCGCCGGCACGTCCTCCGGACAGCCGGTGCTTTCGGACGCCGCTTCTGACACCTTGCTCGTAACCCGCACGTTCCACTCCAGTATGCCTGGACTGAGGCGGGCCACCCGCCGTTTCCGATCGCTCGTCCGAGACCTGCACCACGCGAGCAATTCGTGGGCCTGGACGTTCGAGGCAGAGTCGCCCGCCGCACTGGGGCAGCGCGCGGGCGGCGCTCCAAAGCGGTGCAAATGTAAAATTTCGCTACAACCTTTAGCGATTTTTACACCGTTCGGGTTGTCACATAGCTGAGCGAAAATTTCACCACCGTCTGTATCGGAAAATAGTTCCGAAAAGTCCTGAATGTCTGCACGATGATGGGTCCTGGGCTCGGTAGCAAATGCCGACATCGCACGGCGTCTGCGTGCTTTCGCGCACAGACACGAAACAGGGAAATCCCTTATAAAACGGGCATAGAACCTGCTTTGAAAAGTGCCATTACCGCCGTCCCGGAGCGGCCCTCCGAACCGGCGGTCGCGAATGTTTCTGTCTGGAGTCCACCTTGTCTACGCCCGTGTTGATCGTCGCGTCCGAAGCCCTGCCCCTGGCAAAAACCGGGGGGCTCGGGGACATGCTGAGCGCATTTGCGCCGGCGCTGCAGGGGGCTGGCGTTGAACCGACGATCCTGATGCCCGGCTACCCGGGCGCAATGGCGCAGGCAACCGGGCTGAAGCGCGTCGGCACGCTGAGTGATCTGCCTGGCGGCGACTGCGTGCTGTGGCGCGGCTACATGCCGGATACCGGTGTGCGCGTGCTGCTGCTGCAGAACGATGCACTGTACGATCGCCCGCGCCTGTACCAGGCGGCCGACGGACGGGAGTGGGACGACAATGCACTGCGCTTCGGCACACTGGCCGCCGCCGCTGCCCGCATCGCGCAGGGCGTGCCGGGCGTCAAGCGACCGGCAATCGTGCATGCGCATGACTGGCACGCCGGCTTGACTCCGCTGTACATGAAGCTGTTGGGCGTGACTGACGTGAAGAGCGTCTTCACGATTCACAACCTGGCGTTCCAGGGCAACTATCCGTTGTCGCTCGGCGCGGAACTCGGCTTGCCCGACTGGGTGCTCGAAGCGGGGCCGGACGCCGGCGGCATCGAGTTCTACGGCCAGTTGAGCTTCATGAAGGCCGCCATCCGTTTCGCAGACGCGATCACCACCGTGAGCGAGACCTACGCGCGCGAGATCATGACGCCCCGCTTCGGTCATCTGATGGAAGGCGTGCTGCAGGAAAACGCCCACAAGGTCGTCGGCATCATCAATGGCATCGACGGCGACGTTTGGGATCCGCGCACCGACGCGATGATTTCGCGCACCTACCGCCCTGGCGAAATGCGCGGCAAGAATGCATGCAAGCGTGCGTTGCAGCAGCTGTTCGGCCTGCCCGCGGACCCGTTTGCCCCGCTCATCGCGCTCGGCAGCCGGCTGACCTGGCAGAAGATGGCCGACCTGGCGGTGCACACGCTCGCGTCGCTGCTGGATACTTACCCGCGTCTGCAGGTGGTCGTGCTCGGCCAGGGCGAGGCCGACGCCGAGCAGGCGATGCTGCGCCTGGCGCATGCCCACCCTGACCGCGTCGCCGTCCATATCGGCTACGACGAAAAGCGTGCACACATGTTGCATGCGGGTGCTGACATGCTGTTGCACGGCAGCCGCTTCGAGCCGTGTGGCCTGACGCCGATGTACGCGATGCGCTACGGCACGGTGCCGATCGCCTCGCGTGTCGGCGGCTTGGCCGATTCGATCGTTGACGACGGTCTCGACCCGCGCAACGTCGGCATGCCGCCGGCCCATACGCCGCTTACCGGCTTCCTGTTCGACGGCGAATCGGTGGCAGCGATGCGCGTGGCCTGCGAGCGCGCGATCGACGCGTTCATGCGGCCGGTGTTGTGGCGCATGATCCAGCGCAACGCGATGGAACGCGATTTCAGTTGGGACGGCCCGGTGGCGCGTTTCGCCGATCTGTTCGCGACGCTGGTCGGCATGGAGCACGTTCGCCTCAAGCCGGCCAGGATGTCCCGCGTGCGCCGCAGCCGCAGCAGTGGCGCCGCCAATGATCGCAAGCCGGCCACGGTGTCCGCGACGGCCTAGCAGTCAGCATTGAATCAGCATCAAGGACGGTACCGCCTGCCGCGGCGGTACCCGTCGACCGCGGGGCTCTCCCCGCACCGTTCAGGAGGGTCGCGCGCCCGGAGGAGACCCGCTGCCAAGGCGGACCGGCGAGCGATCCCAGCCCATCCACAAGTCGCGGCGCCGCACGCACGGTGCGCACGGGAGCCGCGACGCGCCACGTGAAGAGCGCCCGATGCCCAATGAATCCGCTTTCGCTCCCCGTATCTACTACGTCTCGCCGCTGTTGATCGGCCCGCTGTCCGCCTGGGACAACCACCTGGACCGCGCCGCAGCAATGGGCTTCGATCACGTGCTGATCGCACCGCCCTTCCTTCCTGGCGCCAGCAACGACATCTTCGTCACCGCCGATCACCAGCGCCTCAATCCGGTCTTCGAAAGCGATCTGCACGTCAACGAGGCGCTGGGCGAGTTGTCCCGCAAGGCGCGCGCGCGTGGCCTGTCGCTGCTGTTGGATATTCCGCTGGATCGCGTCGCGGCCGACGGTGGCCTGGCCGCCGACCATCCGGACTGGTTCGTCGACAGCGTCAGCCACGGTGGTATCGACCCCCGCGCGCACGCCGATCCGCGTCTGGTCCATTACGCGAACTTCGCGCGCCCTGAAAGCGCCGATCGGCTGGTCGACTGGTGGGCGCAGCAGTTGCGCGAATTCCTCGACGCCGGCGTGGTCGGCTTCCGGTTCGACGCGCCGCGCCAGGCGCCGGGCCATATCTGGCGCCGCCTGGCCGCGGCCGTACGCGAGAAGCATCCATTGGCGCGCTTCCTGGCCTGGACGCCCGGCCTGGCGCGGCAGGAACAGATCGCGCTGACCGACGCCGGCTTCGATGCCGTGTTCTCCTCCCTGGCGTGGTGGAACGGCCGCGACAGCTGGTTCCTCGAGGAATACACCGCGCTGTCGCGCGTGGCGCCGCCGATCGCCTTTCCCGAAGAGCCGTACGGCCGCCGCCTCGCGACTTTGATTCCGGATGCGTCCGATCCGGTGATGGTCGAGCGCGCCTACGTCCGTTCGATGCGGGTGGCGAACGTGCTCGGCTGCGGCGTGCTGATCCCGATGGGCTTCGAGTTCGGCGTCGCCGAGGCGCTGAGCCGTGAACACGGTTCGCCCGCGCAATTCACGGCGCTCGCCGAGGCGCCGCCGCTCGATCTGCGCGACGAGATCGCGCGCGTCAACGGGCTGGTCAAGCCGGCGCCGGTGCTCGGCTCGGCCGGCGCCCTGCTGCCGCTCACCGGCCCCGATGCCAAGGTGACGGCCGTGTTGCGCACGCCGCTGAACGACTGGCGGGTGACCGACGAAGCCGCACTGATCCTGATCAATCCGGATCTGCGCCGCGACATCGAAATCGATGGCGGCGATATTCTGGACGGCATCCCCGGCGAATTCACCGAGTTCGCGCCGCTGGCCGATCCGGACGCGGTGTTCCGGCCGCTCGGTCGCCGGCTGCTCGAAGCGGGTGAAGTCCGCGTGTTCGCCGCGCGTCGGCCGGCCAGCATCCGTCAGGTGGCAACCGGCAAGCGCAGCACCAAGGCGGCCGAACGCAAACAGACGACCGAAGCGACGCGTGTGCCGCGCATCGCGATCGAGGACGTCACGCCGGTCGTCGACGGCGGCCGTTTCCCGGCCAAGCGCGTGGTCGGCGAAACCCTGGCGGTCGAGGCCGACGTGTTCCTCGATGGCCACGACCAGCTTTCCGCCGCCGTCCGTTACCGTCCCGCCAGCGCGGATGCCGTCTGGCAGGAAGCGCCGATGCGGGCGCTCGGCAACGACCGCTTCGTCGCCGACGTGCCGCTCGAACGGCTCGGCGCTTACGAGTTCAGCGTGCTGGCCTGGCGCGACAGTTATGGCTCCCTGATCCACCATCTCGAACGCAAGCTGGCGGTGGGACAGGAGGTCAAGCTGGAAGTGGAAGAAGCGCGCTTGCTGATCGCCGCGGTCGCCGACGCGGTGTCCGACGAGGCGAGCGAGACGGAACGCGCCGCGGCCGACAAGCTGCATGAGCTTGGCAAGCGGCTCAAGCGCGCGAAGGACGATGACCGCCTGGCGCTTGTCGTCGACCACGACACCAGCACCTTGATCGCCGCCACCGGCGTGCGTGACTTCTTCACGGCTTCGCCGGTGTATCGCGTGCTGGCCGAGCGCTCGGCCGCGCGCTTCGCGAGCTGGTACGAACTGTTCCCGCGCTCGCAGTCCGGCGACGCCACGCGTCATGGCACTTTCATCGACGTCATTGCGCGCTTGCCGCAGATTGCCGCGATGGGCTTCGACGTGCTGTATTTCCCGCCGATCCATCCGATCGGCCGGGCCAATCGCAAGGGACCGAACAACACCCTCACCGCGGGCCCGGACGACGTGGGTAGTCCGTATGCGATCGGCGACGAGCACGGCGGCCACGACGCGATCCACCCCGAGCTGGGCAGCTTCGACGACTTCCGTGCGCTGCTCGACGCCGCGCACGCGCACGGTCTCGAAGTCGCGCTGGACTTCGCGATCCAGTGCTCGCCCGACCATCCGTGGCTGAAGGAACATCCGACCTGGTTCGCCTGGCGGCCGGACGGCACGCTGCGCTACGCCGAAAATCCGCCGAAGAAATACCAGGACATCGTCAACCCCGATTTCTACGCGGACGACGCGATCCCGGCGCTGTGGCTGTCGCTGCGCGACGTGATCCTGTTCTGGGTCGCCGCCGGCGTGCAGACCTTCCGCGTCGACAATCCGCACACCAAGCCGCTGCCTTTCTGGGAGTGGATGATCGGCGAGGTGCGGCAGCGCCATCCGGAAGTGATCTTCCTGTCCGAGGCCTTCACCCGGCCGAAGGTGATGAACCGGCTCGCCAAGGTCGGCTTCGGCCAGTCGTACACCTATTTCACCTGGCGCGAGACGAAGGACGAACTGACCGAGTACCTGACCCAGTTGTCGACCGGTCCGGAGCGCGAGTTCTTCCGGCCGAATTTCTTCGTCAACACGCCCGACATCAATCCGAAGTTCCTGCAACGCTCCGGCCGTGCCGGCTTCGTGATTCGCGCCGCGCTGGCCGCGACCCTGTCCGGCCTGTGGGGCGTGTACAGCGGCTTCGAACTTTGCGAGGCGGCCGCGCTGCCGAACAGCGAGGAGTATCTCGATTCGGAGAAGTATCAGGTGCGGGTCTGGGACTGGAACCGCGAAGGCAACATCATCGAGGAAATCAGCCTGCTCAACCGGCTGCGTCGGGCCAATCCCGCACTGCACAGCCATCTGAACATCCGCTTTCTGCCCTCGTCGAATCCGAACGTGCTGTTTTTCGAGAAATCGACCCGGGCCCGCGACAACGTCGTGCTGGTCGCGATCACGCTCGATCCGTTCGCCGCCCAGGACGCCGACGTGGAACTGCCGCTGTGGCGCTGGGGCCTGGCCGACGACGCGGCGCTGCGCGCCACCGACCTGGTCAGCGGCGAACGCTTCGAGATGCGCGGCAAGTGGCAGCGTTTGCGCCTGGACCCGGCAGTGCTGCCGTTCGCGATCAGGCGCGTCACTTGCGTGGGAGGCTGGCCGGACGCGCGCGACGCGTGATCGAACCATCGTCAACGCGCGCAGCGGAGCCGGCCTAGGACAAGGAACTCATGAAGAAAAATCTCGAGACGCTCATCAGTGACGATCCGCTCTGGTACAAGGACGCGATCATCTACCAGGTCCACGTCAAGTCGTTTTTCGATGCGAACAATGACGGCGTTGGCGACTTCCCGGGTCTGCTCTCCAAGCTCGACTACATCGCGGAACTGGGTGTCGACGCGATCTGGCTGCTGCCGTTCTACCCGTCGCCACGCCGCGACGATGGCTACGACATCGCCGATTATCGCGGCGTGCATCCCGACTACGGCACGGTCGCGGACTTCAAGCGCTTCGTCAACGAGGCACACGCCCGCGGTCTGCGCGTGATCACCGAGCTGGTCATCAACCACACGTCAGACCAGCATCCATGGTTCCAGCGCGCACGACGCGCGAAGAAGGGTTCGAACCATCGCAATTACTACGTCTGGTCCGACGATGACCAGAAGTACAACGAAACGCGCATCATTTTCTGCGATACGGAAACGTCGAACTGGACGTTCGACCCGGTCGCCGGACAGTACTATTGGCACCGTTTCTACTCTCATCAGCCGGACCTCAACTTCGACCATCCGCCGGTGATGCGCGAAGTGTTGTCCGTGATGCGCTTCTGGCTGGACATGGGCGTCGACGGCTTGCGGCTCGACGCGATCCCGTATCTGATCGAGCGCGACGGCACCAACAACGAAAACCTGCCCGAGACCCACGACGTTCTGAAAAAGATCCGCGCGGAACTGGACGCGCACTATCAGAACCGGATGCTGCTGGCCGAGGCCAACCAATGGCCGGAAGACGTGCAGGAGTACTTCGGGCAAAACGACGAATGCCACATGGCGTTCCACTTCCCGCTGATGCCGCGCATCTACATGGCGATCGCGCGCGAAGACCGTTTCCCGATCACCGACATCATGCGGCAGACGCCGGATCTGCCGGAGGCATGTCAGTGGGCCATCTTCCTGCGCAATCACGACGAGCTGACGCTCGAGATGGTCACCGATAGCGAACGCGACTATCTGTGGAACACCTATGCGAGCGATCGCCGCGCGCGCATCAACCTCGGCATCCGGCGCCGGCTGGCGCCGCTGCTGGAACGCGACCGCCGCCGCATCGAGCTGATCAATTCGCTGCTGCTGTCGATGCCGGGTACGCCGGTGATCTACTACGGCGACGAGATCGGCATGGGCGACAACATCCACCTGGGCGACCGGGACGGTGTGCGCACGCCGATGCAGTGGTCGTCCGACCGCAACGGCGGCTTCTCGCGTGCCGACCCCGAGCAACTGGTGTTGCCGCCGGTGATGGGATCGCTCTACGGCTACGACGCGGTCAACGTCGAGTCGCAGAGCCGCGACCGGCACTCGCTGCTGAACTGGATGCGCAAGATGCTGGCAGTCCGGCGCGCGAAGCACGCGTTCGGCCGCGGCACCATTCGTTTCCTCAAGCCAAGCAATCGGAAGATGCTTGCCTATCTGCGCGAAATGCCGGGCGAGGCGCCGGTCTTCTGCGTTGCCAATCTGTCCAATGCGCCGCAGGCCGTCGAACTGCAGCTGACCGAGTTCGCGGGCCGGGTCCCGGTCGAGCTCACCGGCGATTCCGCATTCCCGCCGATCGGCCAGTTGCCCTACCTGCTCACCCTTCCGCCCTACGGCTTCTATTGGTTCCAGTTGTGTGCCGAGGCGCAACGTCCTACGTGGAGCGCCATGCCATCCGAACAATTGCCGGACTTCCACACCTTCGTGATTCGCAAGGGCGTTCAGTTGCCGAGCGCGAGCGAACAGCAGAAGGTCCTGGAAACCGAAATCCTGCCCGATTACCTGGGCCTGCGCCGCTGGTTCGCATCGAAGGACGCCACGCTCGAACGCGTGCGGCTGATGTACTACACGCCGCTGGTGCGCGGGGAGAACAACCTGCTGCTTGCCGAGGTCGAGGCCGACACGCGCAACAAGCGCGACGGCAGCACGCATACCGACCGCTACTTCCTGCCGCTGGGACTGTCCTGGGATACCTCGGCGACCGCTACCCCGTTGCCGCAGCAACTGGCGCTGGCCCGCGTGCGCAGTGGTCGCACGGTCGGTTTCCTGACCGACGCCTTCTCGCTGGCCGCGCTGCCGTATGCGATCCTCAAGGCGTTCGCCTCGCAGCGCACGGTCGACACGCCGGCCGGCCAGGTGCGCTTCCTGCCCACCGATCGCTTCGCCGAACTCGAGCTGGGCGACGCGGAGTCGCCGGAAATCCGCTGGCTGTCCGCGGAACAGAGCAACAGTTCGCTGGTGATCGACGACACCGCGGTGCTCAAGCTGGTCCGCCGCCTGGTGCCCGGCATTCACCCGGAAGCCGAAATGACGCGCTATCTCACCGAGATCGGCTATCCGAACACCGCGCCGCTGCTCGGTGAGATCGTGCGCGTCGACGCGGAGCAGCAGCCGTGGACGCTGGGCATCATGCAAGGCTTCGTCGAGAACCAGGGTGATGCCTGGAACTGGGCGCTGGACTACCTGAAGCGCGCCGCCGCCGATGTGACGGTGGCCGTCGACGCGGAGCAGCACACGGCCGACCAGGAAGACTATTCCGACTGGCTGTCCGGCTATGCCGCGCAGGCGGCCGTGATCGGACGCCGCCTCGGCGAACTGCACGTCGCGCTGAGCGCGCCGACCGACGATCCGGCCTTCGCCCCCGAGCCCGCGACGCCGGACGACATCGCCGACTGGACCGAGCGATCGCTCGCCTTGCTTGGCCAGGCGCTCGACACGCTGGCCGGCCATCTCGATCATCTCGACGAACATGCCCGCAAGCTCGTCGAGAGCGTGCTGGCACGGCGCGAAGCGCTGGAAGCCACGGTGCGCGGCTTGCTGCCGGCCGATACGGGTGCGCTCAAGACGCGCGTGCATGGCGACTTCCACCTCGGCCAGGTGCTGGTTTCCAGCGCCGACGTCTATCTGATCGACTTCGAAGGCGAGCCCGCCCGCAGCGTCGAGGACCGCCGGCGCAAGACCAGCCCGTACCGCGACGTGGCCGGCCTGATGCGCTCGCTGTCCTACGCCAGCGCGGCCGCGATGCCCAGTGACTCGACGCTGCTGCCCGCGCTCGACCGCCGGCGCGCGATGCTCGAACGCTTCGGCACCGAAGCGCGCGAGCGCTTCCTGGCGGCCTACCGCGAAGCACTGGCCGCCGCGCCGCAGCCGCTGGTCGGTCCGGCCGGCGAACAGGCGCTGCTCGACCTGATGCTGATCGAAAAGGCCTCCTACGAGGTGCGTTACGAGGCGGCGAATCGCCCGAGCTGGATCGGCCTGCCCGCGCGCGGCCTGGCCGGCCTGGCCGCGCGCCTGCTCGGCGACACCCACGACAACACGGCCGCGCACAACGCGACCGACGGAGAACCGAATGCCTGACACCACCAACAAGGCAGGCGCGCAACCCGCCGGGCGCGCCGCGCTGCTGTCCGCGCTCGACGCGTCCTTCTCGCGCGACGAGATCGATGCGCTGCTGCATGCCCGCCACGACAACCCGTTCCGCGTGCTCGGCGCGCATCGCCTCGACGACGGCCGCCGCGTCGTGCGCGCACTATTGCCCGGCGCCCGCAGCGTGCAAGTGGTGGCCCGCGACGATGGCCGTCCGCTTGGCACGCTCACCCACCACGCCGACGATGGCCGCTATGGCTTGTTCACTGGCGAGGTGGCATCCGATGCGCCCTACCTGCTGCGCATCGATTGGGAAGGCACCACGCAGGAAACCGAGGACCCCTACACCTTCGGGGCATTGCTGCCGGACGACGTCCTGCACCAGCTCTCGAACGGCGATGCGGCGGTGGTGAACGAGGCGCTCGGTTCGCGCGCGATGACGGTCGACGGCGTGGCCGGCGTGCGCTTCGCGGTCTGGGCGCCGAACGCGAGCCGGGTGTCGGTGGTCGGCGACTTCAACAGCTGGGACGGCCGTCGTCACCCGATGCGCAAGCGCCATTACGGCGGTGTCTGGGAGATCTTCGTGCCGCGTCTCGGACCGGGCACCCGCTACAAATACGAGATTGCCGGCCGCGACGGGGGCGTGCTGCCGCTGAAGGCCGATCCGCTGGCGCGCCAGACCGAGAAACCGCCCGCGACCGCATCGATCGTTGCCGACCCGACGCCGTTCACCTGGCACGACGACGCATGGCTGGCCGTGCGTTCGGAACGTCAGCGCAGCGGCGCGCCGATCTCGATCTACGAAGTCCATGCCGAGTCGTGGATGCGGATCGAGGAAGACGGCTGGCGCACCTTGAACTGGGAGGAACTCGGCGAACGGCTGATTCCCTACGTCAAGTCGCTCGGCTTCACGCACCTCGAATTCCTGCCGATCGCCGAGCATCCGTTCGGCGGCTCGTGGGGCTATCAGCCGCTCGGCCAGTTCGCCCCGTCGGCGCGTTTCGGCACGCCGCAGCAGTTCGCCGCTTTCGTCGACCGCTGCCACGCCGAATCGCTCGGCGTGATCCTCGACTGGGTCCCGGCACACTTCCCCAACGACGCGCACGGCCTGATCCAGTTCGACGGCACGCCGCTCTACGAACACGCGGATCCGCGGGAAGGCTACCACCAGGACTGGAATACGATGATCTACAACCTCGGCCGTAACGAGGTGGGTGGATTCCTGGCGGCGAGTGCGCTGAACTGGCTCGAACACTTTCACGTCGACGGTCTGCGCGTCGACGCCGTCGCTTCGATGCTGTACCGCGACTACAGCCGCAAGGCCGGCGAGTGGGTGCCGAACGTCTACGGCGGACGCGAGAATCTGGAATCGATCGCCTTCCTGCGCCGGCTCAACGACGACGTGAAGCGCCGCTGCCCGGGCACGATCACGATCGCCGAGGAATCGACCGCCTGGCCGGGCGTCACGGCTCCGGTCGACCAGGGCGGCCTGGGCTTCGACTTCAAATGGAATATGGGCTGGATGCACGACACGCTCGACTACATGTCGCGTGACCCGCTCTATCGCAGCCATCACCACCACGAGATGACGTTCTCGATGGTGTATGCGTACTCCGAGCGCTTCGTGCTGCCGCTGTCGCACGACGAAGTCGTGCATGGCAAGGGCTCGCTGCTCGGCAAGATGCCAGGCGACCGCTGGCAGCGCTTTGCCAACCTGCGTGCCTACCTGTCGTTCATGTGGACCCACCCCGGCAAGAAGCTGCTGTTCATGGGCGGCGAACTGGGACAGCTCGCGGAGTGGAATCACGACCAGTCGCCGCATTGGCATCTGCTCGAGGATGCGCTGCATGCCGGCATGCAGCGCCTGGTCGGCGACCTGAACCGCCTGTACACCAGCGAGCCGGCACTCTATGAGCGCGACGACGACCCGTCGGGTTTTGGCTGGCTGATCGGCGACGATGCGGCGAACAGCGTGTTCGCGTTCCGACGCATCGCGGCAGGCCGCGAACTAGTCGTGGTCGTCAACCTCACGCCGGTGTTGCGCGAGGGCTATCGGGTCGGCTTGCCGCGCGACGGCCACTGGCAAGAGGTGTTCAACAGCGATGCGTCGATCTACGGTGGCTCGAACCGCGGCAACGGCGGCGGCCTGCACGCGGAGCATGACGGACGCCACGGCCAGCCGTTCTCGGCGGCGGTAACGCTGCCGCCGCTTGGTTGCGTGATGTTCAGCTCGGTCGATCCCGGCCACGCGCGCTGATGAGGCATTGGCCGCCCGACAGGCTCGCCGCCGGTCTGCCTTATCCGCTCGGCGCGACCTGGGACGGCCTCGGCTGCAACTTCGCGGTGTTTTCAGCGCATGCCGAGCGGATCGAAGTGTGTCTGTTCGATCCGGCCGGGCGCCGCGAGGTTGCGCGCCTGGCGCTGCCCGAATGCACCGACGACGTCTGGCATGGCTACCTGCCCGGGGCACAACCCGGGCAACTCTACGGCTTGCGTGCGTACGGCCCCTACCAGCCGCACGCCGGTCATCGGTTCAACCCTCACAAGCTGCTGCTCGACCCCTACGCCCGGCAGCTCGCCGGCCGCCTGCGCTGGAGCGACGCGCTGTACGCGTTCCGGCCGACGTCGAGTCGCGCCGACCTTTCGTTCGATCGACGCGACAGCGCACCGGCGATGCCCAAGGCGGTGATCGTCGATCCGGCGCGGCCCGACACCGGCGACCGCCCGCCCGGCCATGCGTGGCAGGACACGGTGATCTACGAGGCGCACGTGCGGGGCGCGTCAATGCTGCGGCGCGACCTGCTGCCGCCCTTGCGCGGCACCTTCGCCGCGCTGGCCGACCCGGTCCAGATCGATCATCTGCATCGTCTGGGCGTCACCGCGATCGAACTGCTGCCGGTGCAGGCCTTCGCACAGGACCGGTTCCTGGTGCAGCGCGGCCTCGGCAATTACTGGGGCTACAGCACGCTGTCGTACTTCGCGCCCGAACCGCGCTACATCGCCGACCAGGCCGGCCATCATGCCGCCGACGAATTCCGTCTCGCCGTTCGACGTTTTCATGCGGCGGGCATCGAGGTCATTCTCGACGTGGTCTACAACCATACGTGCGAGAGCAACGAACTGGGACCGACGCTGTCGTGGCGTGGTCTCGACAACGCGAGCTACTATCGGCTGCTGCCGGGCGAACCGCGGCACTACGAGAACGTCACCGGTTGCGGCAATACCCTCAATCTGTCGCATCCGCGCGTGCTGCAGATGGTGATGGATTCGCTTCGCCACTGGGCACTGGTCTATGGCATCGACGGTTTTCGTTTCGATCTGGGCAGCACGCTCGGCCGCGAGGCGCATGGCTTCGACCCGGGCGCGGGCTTTTTCGATGCGATCCGCCAAGACCCGGTGCTCGCCACCCGCAAGCTCATCTCTGAGCCCTGGGACATCGGCCCCGGCGGCTATCAGTTGGGCGAGCACCCGTCGGGCTTCGCCGAATGGAACGATCGCTTTCGCGACGGCGCGCGCCGCCTGTGGCGGGGCGATCCCTACGCGCGGCAGGAGTTCGCCGCGCGGCTGAGCGGCTCGGCCGACCTCTTCGGGCGCCCGCATCGGCGGGCATGGGCGTCGGTCAATTTCGTCGCTTGTCATGACGGCTTCCCGCTCGCGGATCTGGTCGCTTATGCCCACAAGCACAACGACGCGAACGGTGAAGACGGCCGCGACGGGCACGACGACAACGCCAGCAGCAACTGGGTGCCGCCGGCCGGCAACGATCCCGCGCACGACGGTCCCAGCGACGACCCTGCCGTGAACGAAACGCGCGCGCGCGTGGCGCGGGCGCTGGTGGCGATGCCGTTCCTGTCGCTGGGGACACCGATGATCCTGGCCGGCGACGAGTTCGGACACAGTCAACGCGGCAACAACAACGCGTACTGTCAGGACAACCCGATTTCCTGGCTCGATTGGCAGCAGGCCCGCGGCGAAGCGGCTCGCACGATGACCGATTTCGTTGCGCGTCTGACGGCCCTGCGGCGCGCCTATCCGCTGCTGCGGCGCGATCGCTTCCTGAGCGGCACCGAGACATGGTTGCCGGGCGTGCACGATGTCGACTGGTTCGATCCAGGTGGTACACCGCTGACCCCGGCCGCGTGGCAAGACCCGACGCAGCGCGCGTTCCAGTGCCGGCGCGCCGGTGAATCGCGCACTGGCGGTGTGGATGTCCTCACCCTGCTCTGCAATCCGGAGCCGGTCCCGCTGCCGTTTCGGCTTCCCGAGCCGACGCTGCGTTGGCGCAAGGTGCTGGATTCCGCCGCGCCGGGCGAACCGAGCGGACCGGTCGACGGTACGACCGTGTCGGTGGCCGCGCACAGCGTCGTGGTCGTCGCCGCCGTCGCACGAGACGGCGCGCATCGGCACGGCCACGCCGCGCCGCTCGCGCCGTCCAGCGCATCGTCGGACGCGTCGTGAAGCGCTTTGCGGCGCGCCTCGCATGCGCACCGGCACGCTGCCGCGCGCGGCGGCGGCGCGGCAATTTTGCATGGCCTGGGAATTGCTGCGCTGACGGGTCTCGCACGCCGCCGTTGCCGCTTGCGTGGAGGCCAGCGCATGCCGCGGACGCTTTCCGTCCCGCCGATGCGCCGCTTGGCCATGGCCGAACCGTCCGCGACGATGCAGGTCGTCGCGTTACCCAAAGCATTCAGGAATCGAAAGCATGTCCGTCCAACCGTTGAGCCGGCAGCGCCGGCACTTCGCGCGCACCCTGCCCTTCGGGGCCGAAATCGTCCAACGCGGTGCGCATCCGCGTACGCGCTTTCGATTCTGGGCACCGAGCGCGCAAACCGTTGCCGTCGCGCTCGAGAACGGCCCGAAGCTGCCGATGGCCGCTGCGGGCGATGGCTGGTTCGAGGCCGAGGCCGATTGCGGCGCCGGCACGCGCTATCGTTACCAGGTCGACGATTCGCTGAACGTTCCGGACCCGGCCTCGCGCTTCCAGCCCGACGACCTGGACGGGCCGAGCATGGTCGTGGATCCGCATGGCTACGAGTGGCAGCAGCCGACGTGGGCCGGCCGGCCCTGGCGCGAAACCGTCCTGTATGAACTGCACGTTGGCGCGTGCGGCGGCTATACCGGCGTGCAGGCGCGTCTGCCTGAACTGACGGAACTGGGCGTTACCGCGATCGAACTGATGCCGATCAACGATTTCAAGGGGCGGCACAACTGGGGCTACGACGGCGCGCTGCCGTTCGCGCCGGATTCGGCCTACGGCACGCCCGACGAACTGAAGGCCTTGATCGATGCCGCGCACGGCCTCGGGTTGATGGTTTTCCTGGATGTCGTCTACAACCACTTCGGGCCGACCGGCAATTACCTGCCGACCTATGCGAAGTCGTTCTTCAAGGAAGGGGTCGACACGCCGTGGGGCGCGGCCATCGACTTCGATCGCCAGCAAGTGCGCGATTTCTTCTTCGACAACGCGCTGTACTGGCTCAACGAATACCGCTTCGATGGGCTGCGTTTCGACGCGGTGCATGCAATCAACAATGACGGCTGGCTGCGCGAACTCGCGCAACGTGTGCGCGGCGGCGTCGAGCGCGGCCGCCATGTCCATCTGGTACTGGAAAACGAGGGCAACACGGCATCGCTGCTGGGTGACGATCGTTTCGACGCGCAGTGGAGCGACGACTCGCACAATACGCTGCACGTGCTGTTGACCGGCGAGACCGAGAGCTATTACGAAGCGTTTGCGCAGGACCCGGCACGCAAGCTGGCGCGGCTGCTGGCCGAGGGCTTCGTCTACCAGGGCGAGGCGTCGCCGATCCACGACGGCGAGACCCGCGGCGAGCCGAGCGCGCACCTGCCGCCCACCGCGTTCGTGCTGTTCCTGCAGAATCACGACCAAGTCGGCAATCGGGCCTTTGGCGAACGCCTGACCCGCCTGTGTGCGCCGGATGCGCTGCGCGCCGCGACCCTGCTCATGCTGCTGTCGCCGCAGATCCCGATGCTGTTCATGGGCGAAGAATACGGGTCGGAGGATCCGTTTCTGTTCTTCACCGACTACGAGGGCGAGCTGGCCGACGCGGTACGCGAAGGCCGCCGCCGTGAATTCGCGAAGTTCGCCGCGTTCAACGATCCGGAGCGGCGCGAACGGATCCCGGACCCGAACGACCACCGCACGTTCGCGGCCTCCCGCGCGATGCCGGCCGACGCCAACGGCGCCGGCGAGACCAACGCCACGCTCGATGCCTGGCGGCGCTTCTACCGCCGCGGTCTGGCGCTGCGTCACGCGCAGATCGTGCCGCGCCTGGAGGACGCGCGCGCCACCGGCGCGCGCGCGCTGAGCGACAAGGCGGTCTTTGCGCAATGGCGAATGAACGACGCCACCACGCTGAGCATCGCGCTCAATCTCGGCGATGACGCGCTGTCCCAAGGCGACGGCCTGCCAGGCGAGGTGCCGCCAAACACCTGCCTGGTCTGGCTGGGCGATGCGCTGCTCGCGTCGTCGGCGGAGCTCGGCCGGGACGACGCGGAGACGATGGAATGAGCGGCGCGAAAGCCAAGGCGTCTGCCGAAACGACTACGGCGCGGCCGACGCCGCTGGACGCGCTGGCGCACGCCGCTGGCCTGCTGACCGAGTGGCAGGACGCGGCTGGCCGTACACAGCGGCTGGCGCCCGCCGCGCAGCGCAATCTGCTGGAGCGGCTCGGGCTGCCTGCCGGAGACGATGCGGCCTGCGCGACATCGCTGCGTCAACTCGAAGCCGAGGCACGCGTGCTGCCGCCCCTGGTGACGGCCGAAGTGAACGTCCCGCTGGTCGTGCCGGCACTGCCGCCGGGCCGCGGCTATACGATTCGCTTCGAGGGTGGCGGCAGTCAGGAAGGCAAGGTCGAGGCCGGTGGCGCACTCGCGCCGGTCGCCGAGATCGGCTATCACCGGCTGTCGTGCGAGGACCTGGAGTGCACGCTGGCGGTGGCGCCAGCCCGTTGCTATGCGGTGACCGACGCCTGTCGCGACAGTCAGGATGCCCGCCTCGACATGCCCGACGGCCCCGCCCAGCCGCTCGACCGGCGCCCCTGGGGCATCGGCGTGCAGGTCTACGGTCTGCGTGGCAGCGGCGCGCGGCAAGCGCTGGGTGTCGGCGACTATACGGCGCTCGCGGACTTCGCCGAGCGTGCCGCGCATGCCGGCGCCGCGGCAGTAGCGATCAGCCCGCTGCACGCGATGTTCGCCGCGGCGCCGGAAAAGTTCAGCCCGTACGCACCGTCGAGTCGACTGCTGTTGAACACGCTGCACATCGATCCGGCCGCGACGTTCGGAACGGAATGGGTCGAGCGCGCGATCGCCGAACAGGACTTGAGCGAGTGCTTCGCCGAACTGGATCGCGCCGAGTTCGTCGACTGGCCAGGCGTCGCAGTCGCACGCGACAGCCTGCTGCGCGCCTTGTTCAAACGCTGGCGCGCGACGCCGGACCATCCGTCGCACGAAGACTTCGCGCGCTTCCGGGAGGAAGGCGGCGACACGCTGGAGGATCACGCGCGCTTCGAGGCCATCGCCCAACAGCATCCGGGACACTGGCGCGACTGGCCGGAAGGCCTGCGCGGCCCGCGTGCGCCGCAGGTGGCCAGCTTCGCCTCGACGCATCGCGACGAAGTGGATTACCACGTCTTCCTGCAATGGCTTGCCGACGGCGGCTTGGCGGACGCACAGCGGCGCGCACGCGACAGCGGCATGCCGATCGGCCTGATCGCCGACCTTGCGGTCGGCACCGACGGCGCCGGCAGTCACTCGTGGAGTTTTCCCGCAGCGATGCTGAACGGCTTTTCGGTCGGCGCACCGCCCGACCTGTTCAACAAATCCGGACAGTCGTGGGGACTGACGACGTTTGCGCCGCGCGCCCTCGGCGCGCAGGGCTTCGCGCCATTCATCGCGATGCTGCGCGCCGCGATGCGGCACGCCGGCGGTATTCGCATCGACCACATTCTCGGCCTGCGGCGTCTGTGGCTGGTCCCGGAAGGCGAGGAAGCCAGCCGCGGCGGCTACCTGCGTTATCCGCTCGAAGACCTGCTGCGGCTCACCGCGCTCGAATCGGTGCGGCACCGCGCGGTCGTGGTCGGCGAGGATCTGGGCACCGTCCCGCCCGGCCTGCGCGATGCGCTGGCCGATGCGGGCCTGCTGGGCATGCGCGTGCTCTGGTTCGAACGCGGGGACCTTGACGCGGACGATGCAGACGGCGGCGAGACGGTTCCCGACGTCGACGCGGCGCGGCACGGCGAGGAAGCGGCTGCGGCAACCGATGCGGCAGCGGATGCGGCGCCGGACGACGATACCGACGACAGCGCGGTCAGCGCGTTCCTGCCGCCTGCCGCGTGGGACCGGAATGCGCTGGCGATGACCAGCACGCACGACCTGCCGACGCTGGCGGGCTGGTGGCGCGGTCACGACATCGACTGGCGCGAGCGCGCCGGCCAGATCGATGCCGCCGCGCGTGCCGAGGAGGAACGCCAACGCGCGAAGGACCGCGAGGCATTGCGCGAGGCGCTGGTCGACGCGGGTTGCCTGCCGCCGGCCGGCCGGCGCGCGGCTGCCGACGCCGAGGTCACCGATGGAGTCACCGATGACGTCACCGATGACGTCACCGAAGGCGCCGGCAGCGATGCCAACGGCGACGCGGTCGTAGACGCCGCGTTGACCTTCGTCGCCTCGACGCCGGGCGAGCTGGCGATCTTTCCGCTGGAGGATCTGCTCGGCCTGCCCGACCAACCCAACCTGCCGGGCCCGGACACCGGTCACCCGAACTGGCGCCGCCGCAGTAGCGGCGACACCGCACTGAGTCTCGACGCCGAGGCCGTGCGTCGCCGCATCGCCCTGATCAACCGCGCTCGCGAGCGCTTCGACGCCTGACCGAAACATGATCCACTCGACCCTGCGTCTCCAGTTTCACCGCGACTTCACGTTCGACGACGCGCTCGCTCACGTCGACTACTTCGCCCGTCTCGGCGTCAGCCACGTGTATGCGTCGCCGATCACCCGCGCGGAGCCAGGCTCGACCCACGGTTATGACGTGGTCGACTACGACTGCGTCAATCCGGAGCTGGGTGGCGAGGACGCGCTGCGCCGTTTTGTCGCCGCGTTGCGCGAGCGTGGTCTCGGCCTGATCGTCGACTTCGTGCCGAATCACATGGGGGTGGGCGGCGCCTCGAACGGCTGGTGGCTCGACGTCCTCGAGTGGGGACGCCACAGCGATCACGCACGGCACTTCGACATCGACTGGCATTCCCCGGATCCGGCGCTGCGCGGCAAGATGCTGGCGCCTTTTCTGGGCCGACCATATGGCGAGGTGCTCGCCGCGGGCGATCTGAAGCTGCGCTACGACGAGGACGACGCCCGTTTCGTGATCGACTATTTCACGAATCGCTTCCCGATCTGCCCGAGCGACTACGCGTTCATCCTCGGCAACGGCGCAGCGCTCGCCGAACATGCATCGGCGTTCGAACGCGTTGGCGAGCAGGTCGACCGTGCCGGCGCCGAGCAGGCGCGGCAGCGGCTGCGCGCATTCGCGCGCACCGATGCCGGCCAACAGGCGGTGGCTCACGCGGTTCGGGCATTCGACGCCGGCAATCGAGAAGGCGGCGAGCAACTCCATCGCCTGCTCGAGCGGCAATGCTACCGGCTCGCCTGGTGGCGCACGGCGGCCGACGAAGTCAACTGGCGCCGCTTTTTCGATATCAGCACGCTGGCCGGCATCAAGGCCGAGCGGCCGGAAGTGTTCGACGACAGCCACGCGCTGATCCTCCGTTTGTACCGCGAGGGCCTGATCGACGGCATTCGTCTGGACCACGTCGACGGCCTGGCCGAGCCGCGTGAATACTGCCAGCGCCTGCGCCAGCGGCTCGACGCGCTGCATCCGCAACGCCCGGCCGAACTGCAGGCGCTGCCGCCCTATGTCGTGATCGAAAAGATTCTCGGCCGCGGCGAGCGTCTGCGTGGCGACTGGCAGGTCGACGGCACGACCGGCTACGACTTCATGAACGACGTCGGCGCGTTGCTGCACGACCGCCGTGGCGCGGCGCCGCTTGCCGCGCTCTGGCAGCGCATCTCGGGCCGCCCGGCCGAGTTCGCCGACGAGATGCTGCCGGCCAAGCGCAAGATCCTCGCCGAGAACCTGTCGGCCGAACTGCTGCGCCTGACCCGCGCGCTGCACAAGATCGCGCGTGACGACCAAGCCACCCGCGACTACTCTTGCACGGCGATCCAGCGCGTCTTGACCGAGCTGCTGGTGCATTTCCCGGTGTATCGCGTCTACCCGGTCGACGGCGTGCGCAGCGACGAAGACGAACGCTATTTCGCGGTGGCTCGCGAGGGCGCGCGACAGACCTTGCGCCGCGCCGATCATGAACTGCTCGACGTATTGGACCAATGGCTGGGCCGCGCGGATGCGGCCGCGGGCTTTGCCAGCGTCGCGCAGCGACGCGCAGCGCTGGGTCTCTTCTCGCAATTGACATCGCCGGTTGCCGCCAAGTCGGTGGAGGACACCGCCTGCTACCGCTACGGTCGGCTGTTGTCGCGCAACGAGGTCGGCGCCGATCCAGACGATTTCGCGCTGTCGTTCGAGGCCTTCCACGCCGGCAACGCGGAGCGTGCGGCGCGCTTCCCACGCGCGATGCTGACCACCGCGACGCACGATCACAAGCGTGGCGAGGACGTACGGGCGCGAATCGCGGCGCTCAGCGAAGTGCCTGCCTGGTGGGGCGCGCGCGTAAATGCCTGGGCGACGATGAACGCGGCGGTGCGCCGCGGCGCGGCGGCAGCCGGTAATGCACCCGGTAATGCAGTCGGTAATGCATCCGACAATGCGTCGGGCGGCACGTCTTCCGAAGCGCGCGATCCGGCTGGGGCGCCGCGCACGCCCGACTCATGGGCACCCGGCGCCGGTCCAGAGGCGATGCTGTATCAGATGCTGCTCGGCGCCTGGCCGCTCGATCTGCGCGCGGACGATGCCGACGGCGTGCAACGATTCGCCGAACGCATCTGGGCCTGGTTCGAGAAAGCACTGCGCGAGGCCAAGCTGGAGACCGATTGGTTCGCCCCGAACGAGGATTACGAGAAAGCCAGCCGGGAGTTCGTGTTCGCGATTCTCTCACCTACGCGCAGCGCCGCTTTCCTGGCCAGCCTCGCTGAAGCGGTCGCGGCGATTGCACCGCTCGGCGCGCTCAACGGCCTTGCGCAAACGGTCCTGCGCCTGACCGCCCCTGGCGTGCCCGATCTTTACCAGGGCACGGAATACTGGGACGAGAGTCTGGTCGATCCGGACAACCGGCGGCCGGTCGACTATGCGCAACGCGACCAGACGCTCGACGACCGCGCCCCGGCAGCCGCGCTGGCCAACTGGCACGACGCGCGGGTCAAGCAGGCCGTCGTGCGCCGCGCGCTGCAACTGCGGCAACTGGCGCCGACGCTGTTCGTGGGCGGCCGCTATACGCCCGTGCCGCTGGGCGGTGCGCACGCCGACCGCGCGCTGGCCTTCCTGCGCCAGCACGAAGGCCAGGCCGCGCTGGTCGTCGTCAGCCTGCATGCGGCCCCGCTGCTCGGCCTGCGGGATCAAGCCGACGCGGCAACAGGCCCGGAAGCACTGCCGCGCGTGCCGGCGCAGCACTGGGGCGACACGGCGGTGGTACTGCCCGCTCAAGCTGGCTTGGCGCAGGGTGAATGGTTCGACTGGTTCAGCGACCGCACGCTGGTGGTGCGGGATGGAGCCCGCCTGCCGCTCGCGACGCTGCTCGATGACTTCGGCTTTGCGTTGCTGAGCAACGTACGGCCGCACTGAAGCAGCCCGACTGGAACGGACGGAACCAGCCGGACCCGGACACGGCAGGACGCGGCAAGACGCGGCAGGACCCGGCAAGACGGTCGGACGGGCTGGCCCGGCAAGGCCGTCCCGTCCGGCAGGCCCCGGACGCCGTGCTTATAATGATTTCCAACGTGGCGAAGTCCACGTGTTTTTGTTTTTCCGCTGGCCTTCGGGTCAGCGCACAGGAGCCCGAACTTGTCTTCTTCAACCGGCGATCCCGCCGCGCCGACGGCGCCTTTGACCTCCCAGTCGGCGGTGCCGCCCGCGGATCTCGCGCAGGCCTACGACCGCGAACGCGCCGAACGGGTCCGCGCCGAAGCCGCCGTTTTCGAACGGGACCAGATGCTGTCCATCCTGTCGCATGATCTGCGCGGGCCGCTGAACGCGATCCACAGCTGGAGTCATGTGCTCGAACGCAAGGTGGACCTGAGCGACCCGGGCGTGCAACGTGCGTTGGGCGGCGTACGCACCGGCGTCGAGCAGCAGGTGCGCCTGATTGAGGAAGTGGTCGATGCCACACGTCAGGCGACGCGTCATCTGCAGATCGCGCGTCGGCCCGTGGAGTTGAGCGCCCTGCTCCCCACCGTCGTCGCGAATGTGCGCGACACGGTCGGGCGCGCCCGCAATGTCAGCATCGGGGAACAACCGATGAGCGCCCCGCAGCAGGCGGAGTTCGACGCCGAACGCGTCTGGCAGGCGGTGTGGGTGATGCTGGACTACGGCGTGACGCGGACCGCCTCGCACGGTTCGATCGCGATCGACAGCGCGGCGGGCAGCGGAAACTGGACCGTGCTGGTCGAGTTCACCGCCGAGGACAACGAGGCCGCGCCGATGCGTGCCGATCAACTGCCGCCGGCGCTGACCCTGCCGCTGCGCGTCGCGGAAGCGCACGGCGGGCACCTGACGATGATCCGCAACGAGGGCGCCGCTTTCGCGCAGCAACTGCGCCTGTCCTTGCCGCTCTTTGCGCCGCCGCAGGTGAGCAAGGTCTGAGCGATATTTGAGACGAGGCGGCAGCGCGACGGTGCGCCTGCGAAGCCGCCTCCGCTGCGCGGGAGCGGCCCGCCCGCAACCCGACGGCCTCGTCGAACCCCGGCGCCGTGCACACTGGCGCCGGTGCGCCGCGACCGATCCCGTTGCGCGTCGCCACCAGCCCCTGGCAACGTTCGCGTTCGTTCAGGACGCCGCCAGGCCGCGCGCCAGGTCCGCCTGCAGGTCGGCGACATTCTCCAGACCGACCGCCACGCGCAGCAGTCCTTCGGTGACGCCGGCTGCCTCGCGGGCTTCCGGCGAGATACGGCCGTGCGTCGTCGTCGCCGGGTGGGTGATCGTGGTGCGCGTATCGCCGAGGTTCGCCGTGATCGAACACACGCGCGTGTTGTCGATTATGGCCCAGGCGCGCTGACGCTGGCGCTCCGGCGTGTCGCCCGCCACTTCGAAGGACACCACTGCGCCGCCGGTGCGCTGCTGGCGCATCGCGATCTCGTGCTGCGGATGCGACGGCAGACCCGGATAGAAGACGCGCTTGATGCCAGGCTGCTGTTCGAGCCACTGGGCGAGCGCCAGCGCATTCGCGGACTGCCGCTCGATGCGAATCGCGAGCGTTTCCATGCCGCGCAGCAGTACCCAGGCGTTGAACGCCGACAGCGTCGGACCCGCGGTACGCACGAACGGAAACACCTTCTTCAGAACGAAATCGTTCGAGCCGACGATCGCTCCGCCCAACACCCGGCCCTGTCCGTCGAGATATTTGGTGGCCGAATGCACGACGATGTCGGCGCCGAGCTTCAGCGGCTGCTGCAGCGCCGGCGAGCAAAAACAGTTGTCGACCATCAGCAGGCTGCCCGCCGCGTGCGCGATCTCCGCGACCGCGCGGATGTCGACCACCTCGGTCAGCGGATTCGATGGCGTTTCAAGGAAATACAGACGCGTGTTCGGACGGGCCGCGTCACGCCACGCATCGAGATCGGTGGGATCGACGAAGGTGGTTTCGATGCCGAAGCGCGGGAAGATGCCGCCGATCAGCTGCATCGTCGAGCCGAACAGGCTGCGCGAGCTGACGACGTGGTCACCGGCATTGAGGCTCGCCATGAACACCGAAAGAATCGCGCTCATCCCGGACGCGGTCGCCATGCACGCCTCGCCGCCTTCGAGCGCCGCCAGGCGGTCCTGGAACATCGACACGGTGGGATTGGTGACGCGCGAATAGGTGAACGCGTTCTCCGCGTCGGCGAAGCGCTCCGCGGCCTGCGCGGCGTTCTCGAAACAGAAGCTCGAGGTCAGGAACAGCGCTTCGGCGTGTTCGTTGAATTCGGTGCGACGGCTGCCGGCGCGAACGGCCAGCGTATCGAAATTGAGCTCTTCCATCCTGTTCTCGCAAGGACGCCGGTCCGACGGACCGGCTAAAAAACAAACGGGCCCGCTTGCGAGACGGCACTACGGCAGCATGGCAGCGGGCACGTGTGCGAACACGATGGAAAGCCCCGCTTTAGCTGTTTCGGGACCTTCGTCCCACGTCCGCAAGCTGGTTCAAATCGACGTGCGCGGCGCGCGGCCGCAAGACCGACACGGGGCCGGTCGCTTCTTCGGTACAGCAAGTGCGACGATGCTAGCACAGCGCGCGCTGCGCTGCGCCGTTGCGTCACTCCACCGGCATCTGCAGGTGCAACTGGTTCTGCACCGGCTCGGTCGCGCCGGTGCCGGCCGCGCCGTTCAGTTCCAGACCGTTCGGCAACTGCTTCGCGCGTTCCAGGCTGTCGAGGTAGTCGGCCGTGATGTCGCCGGTGACATACTCGCCGTTGAAGCACGATGCATCGAAACGGCTCAGCTCCGGATTGATGTCACGCACCGCCTGCACCATGTCGTCGACGCGCTGGTAGATCAATGCGTCGGCACCGATGATCGCCGCGACTTCCTCGTCGGTGCGGCCATGGGCGACCAGTTCACCGCGGGTCGGCATGTCGATCCCGTACACGTTGGGAAAGCGCACCGGCGGCGCCGCCGAAGCGAAGTAAACCTTGCTCGCGCCGGCATCGCGCGCCATCTGGACGATCTCCTGGCTGGTCGTGCCGCGCACGATCGAATCGTCGACGATCAGCACGTTGCGGCCCTTGAACTCGACGCCCATCGCATTGAGCTTCTGGCGCACGGACTTCTTGCGCACCGCCTGGCCCGGCATGATGAAGGTGCGGCCCACGTAGCGGTTCTTGAAGAAGCCCTCTCGATATTCGACCCCGAGTTTCGCCGCCACCTGCATTGCCGCTGGCCGGCTCGAATCCGGGATCGGCATCACCACGTCGATCGCGCCCGCCGGCAGTTCCTTCTTGATGCGTTCGGCAAGGTAGTCGCCCATGCGCAGCCGCACGTCGTAGACCGGCACGCCGTCGAGTACCGAATCCGGACGCGCCAGATAGACGTATTCGAAGATGCAGGGGCTCAGCGTCGGCGCTTCGGCGCACTGCCGCGCGCTCAGGTTGCCGTCCAGGTCGACGAAGATCGCCTCGCCGGGCGCGACGTCGCGGACGAACTCGAAACCGATGTTCTCCAGCGCCACCGATTCCGACGCGAGCATCCACTCGGTGCCGCTCTCGGTCTCGTTGCGGCCGATGCACAGCGGGCGGATGCCGTACGGGTCGCGGAAGCCGAGCATGCCGTAGCCGGCGATCAGCGACACCACCGCGTAGGAGCCGCGGGCCCGGCGATGGACGCCGCGCACCGCCTTGAACAGCGCATCGGGGTCCAGCGAATAGCCGGTCGAGGCCCGCTGCAGTTCGTGCGCGAGCACGTTGAGCAGGACTTCAGTGTCCGACTTGGTATTGATGTGGCGGCGATCGATGCGGAACATCTCGTCGCGCAGCTGCGGCGAGTTGGTCAGGTTGCCGTTGTGAGCGAGCAGCACGCCGAACGGCGCGTTGACGTAGAACGGCTGCGCCTCCTCGGCGCTCGACGCGGAGCCGGCGGTCGGATAGCGGACCTGGCCGATGCCGATGTTGCCCGGCAGGTCGCGCATGTTGCGGGTGCGGAACACGTCCCGCACCATGCCGTTGCCCTTGTGCATGAAGAAGCTGCTGCCGTTCGCGGTCGCGATGCCGGCGGCGTCCTGACCGCGGTGCTGCAGCAGCAGCAGGCTGTCGTAAAGGAGCTGGTTGACGGGGGACTTGGAAACTACGCCGACGATGCCGCACATGGCAGAGACCTTTGGAGGACAAGACGTTCAACGGGTGCTGCTGGGACCGGTGCATCGCCGGTGGGCGACACGCCGATCATGCCGCCCGCGGCCGGGCTGGCGTTCACGGGGCAAGCGCCTCGTCGGACACCAGTCCGCTCAATGCCGCGGGCAGATGGGGCTTGGCGGCGCGCAGCGCCTGCGCCGCATAGGGCCGCAGTAGCGATGCACGCCACGTGTCGTGGCGGGGCAACTCGGTATATGTAGCCGCCACGATCATAATCAATACGAGCAATGCGCCGCGCAGCGCACCGAACAGGAAACCCAGCGAGCTGTCGACCGAGCGCAGCCAGGTTGCCCCGACCACGCGACCGAGCAGGGCCGAGGCCGCGCCGCTAGCCAGCATCACCACCGCGACGACCGCCACGAAACCGAGCGCCCACTGCGTCAGCGCGCCGCCCGGCCAGTCGGCCGGCACATAGCGCGCGATCATCCAGCCGTAGCGCGCCGCAAGCCACACCGCAACGACCCAGCCGACCAGCGACAACACTTCCGCCAGCAAGCCCCGCCAGGCGCCGCGCAATGCCGACAGCAGCAGGACCGCGAGGATGACATAGTCCAGGCCGGTCAGCACCGGATGGGCGTCAAGCGACATCTAACGCGCGACCGCTCAATGCGACGCGGTCAGGCCCGCGCCCCGGACCTTGGCCACCGCCGCGCGCGCCGTCTCGCGACTGTCGAACGGCCCCGCGCGCAGCATGAAACGGCCACCCTGCCGCTCCAGATAGGCCGGTACGCCCAGCCCCCTGACCTTCGCTTCCCAGGCGCGGCCGGCGGCCTCGTCGCCGAACGCGCCGAGCTGCACGACGAAGCGGCTGCCGCCGCTGTCGGGAGCGGCCGGCGTGGCCGGCGCAGTCGGCGTCGGCGCCGCTGCGGCATTCTGCTGCGGGGCCGGCGGCGGCGTGCGCGCGGGTCGCTGCGCGGGTTGCTGCGTGGGTGCAGCCGGCGGCGCCGGACGCTGCGCCTGCTGCGCTGCGGCGGGCTGCGCCGGCCGGGCGCCGACCGGCGCCGGCGCGGCGGTTCCGTCGGCGGCACCGGAGACGGGCGGGTTGTCCGGCGCGGCGGCGTCGGTCAGCGCGCGCGCGTCGACATCGCGCTGACGCGGTTGACTCGGCGTACGCGCCGGGATGGTCACCGCGATATCGTTGGCGACCGGCTTCGGATGGGAGTCGAGCAGCATCGGCAGCACCACCACCGCGAGCAAGGCCAGCGCAATCGCGCCGACCAGCCGCCGACGCGCGCGCTGCTTCTCCGGCAAGGTCGGATCGAGCATCGTTTCCTGCCCGACCGTGCGGCGCCGGCCGCGCTCGCGCGCCGCTTCGGCTCCGGCACGCGCATCCGCGGCGGCGGCTTCCCGCGCCAGCGCCGCCTCGCGACGGTCGCCGCGGCTACGGTCGCGCGACTCGCCTCGCTGGCGGCCGAAGGAAAAAAGTCCCATATCTAATCCGATGAAACAGGCCAGGCGGTCCGGCAGGCTGCGGCCCGCGTGCGTCCGGCAACCACGCGCGCCCTCGTCCGCGCGCCCGGACGGGCGACGGGCGACGGTCCGGAGGCGACGGCGCGTGCAGCGGGTTTCGACGCAGCGATGCGCAAGAGCGGGAGATCAGTGTTGGCGGCGTCGGTGCTCTTCGAGCACGCCGGCAACCGTGTAGAAGGAACCGAAAACCACGATTCTATCATTCTCACTGGCGCGCTTGAGCGCGTCTTGATAAGCCAGCGCCGGGCTGTCGTAACGGCGCAGCGTCGACTCCCCGCCGTCGTCGCCATGCGCGGACGTGCGGGCGGCGATGCGGGCGGCCAGGTCCGTCGCCCGTTCGGCGCGGGCGATCGGCAGGTCGCACACATGCCAGTGGTCGATCTCGCCCTTCATGCGGTCGACGATCGCGTCGAGGTCCTTGTCGGCCATCGCGCCGAACACCGCGTAGGTGAACGGGAAGAAGCCCATGCCGCCCAGGTTCTGGGCCAGCACCGCGGCGGCATGCGGGTTGTGAGCGACATCCAGCACCACGGTCGGGCGGCCCGGCAGCACCTGGAAGCGCCCGGGCAGCGTCGCGTTCGCCAGGCCGACGCGCAGGTCCTGCGCGCTGACCGGCAGCCGGTCGCGCAATGCTTCGAGCGCGGCAAGCGCGGCCGACGCGTTGAGCAGTTGATTGGCGCCGCGCAAGGCCGGATAGGCCAGTCCCGCGCGGGACTGGCTGCGGCCCCGGTAGCGCCACTGCTGACGCTCGTTGCCCGGCACGGCATCGACGCCGAAGTCGCGGCCGGCCAGCCAGAGTTCGGCGCCCAGCTGCTCGCCGTAGCGCACCAGCGACGTCGGCGGCTGCGGATCGCCGACGATGGCGGGACGCCCGGCGCGGAAGATACCGGCCTTCTCCAGACCGATCGCCTCGCGCGTATCGCCAAGGTACTGCGTGTGATCGATGTCGATGCTGGTGACGATCGCGCAATCGGCATCGAGAATGTTCATTGCGTCGAGCCGGCCGCCCAGGCCGACCTCCAGGATCACCGCGTCCAGGCCGCTGTGCTGGAACAGACGCATGATCGCCAGCGTGGTGAATTCGAAGTACGTCAACGTCACCGGCTCGTCCAGACCGGCACGCGCCGCCTCGACCGCCTCGAACTGTTCGAGCAGCGCGGCATCGTCGACCGAGGCGCCGTCGATGCGCGCGCGCTCGTTGAACTGCAGCAGATGCGGCGACGTATGGCAGCCGACACGATAGCCGGCCGCGTACAGGATCGCCTCCAGGAAAGCGCAGGTGGAGCCCTTGCCGTTGGTGCCGCCGACGATGAACACCGGGCAGTCGAAGGCGATGCCGAGCGCGTCACGTACGCGCGAGATGCGCGCCAGGCCCATGTCGATGCCGACCGGGTGGGCAGTTTCGAGGTGGGCGAGCCAGGCGTCGAGGGTGTCGAAGCGGATCATCGGCAAGATTCCCGTTGGCGAGCGGTGGAGGCCTGCCGGCACGGCGCGTCGGCAAGGCGAACGAAACAGCGGCAAGCGCGGGCGGCGCCCGGCAAGGCAAGGCGGGCAAGCGGATGCGGCGCAGTCAGCGAGTCATGGGGCATGCGTCGTGGGCCGTGGGCCATTCGTCGTGGGCCATGCGTCATGCGGCACACCCGACGCGGCGCAGCCGGCGACGGGGGCGAGTGCGGCGCGCGCGGCCGGGGCCCGCTTGGGCCCGCTCGGGCCCAGTTGTCTCGCCCGTCATCGTCACCCGCCGCACGGCCGGCCGCGCCAGCAACCACAACCAGCAACCGGCAACGGACAGCGGCCACCGCCAGCCAGCCCGCCACGCGCCGGGCGGACAGCGCAAGCGGGACGCGCGGCGCTGGGCGACATCGTTCCGATGCGCGAGCGCCGCCCGTCGGTCTTCAGACCAGCACGTCGCGCGGCTGGCGGGTCAGCAGTGCGAGCAACTGGGCGACTTCCTCGCGCAGTTGGCGTCGGTCCACGATCATGTCGATCGCGCCTTTTTGCAACAGGAACTCGGCGCGCTGGAAGCCTTCCGGCAGCTTCTCGCGCACGGTCTGCTCGATCACCCGCGGTCCGGCGAAGCCGATCAACGCCTTCGGTTCGGCGATCACCACATCGCCGAGGAACGCGAAGCTGGCGGACACGCCGCCCATCGTCGGATCGGTCAGGATCGAGATGAACGGCAGGCGCGCCTCGGACAGCTTGGTCAGCATCGCGGTGGTCTTGGCCATCTGCATCAGCGACAGCAGGCTCTCCTGCATCCGCGCGCCACCGGAGGCGCTCACGCAGATGAACGGCACGCCCTGGTCCAGCGCTTCCTGCGCGCCGCGTCGGAAGCGCTCGCCGACCACCGAGCCCATCGAGCCGCCCATGAATGCGAATTCGAAACACGCGGCCACCACTGGCAACGCCTGGATCGCACCGCCCATCACGACCATCGCGTCGGTCTCGCCGGTGTCCTCCATCGCTTCCTTGATGCGGTCCGGATATTTCTTGCTGTCGCGGAAGCTCAGCGCATCGATCGGCACCACGCCCTGCCCGATCTCATAACGGCCTTCCGCGTCGAGCAGATGGTCGAGCCGCGCGCGGGCGCCGATGCGCATGTGATGCGCGCACTTCGGGCAGACGAACAGATTGGCTTCGAGATCGTTGCGATACAGCACCGTCTCGCAGGCCGGGCACTTGCTCCACACCCCTTCGGGCATGCTTTTGCGCGCCGCGCGATTGTTCGGCTGAATCTTCGGCGGCAGCAGTTTGTCCAACCAGCTCATGTCGAATTCCTGTCAAGACTTGTCCGGGCGCGCGATGGCGCACGGCGATGATGGCTCGTGTCGGCGTGCGGGCCGGTCCGCGGCGGCAAGCCGCCAGCGCAGCGCCCGCTCGCGAGCACCCCGCCCAGCCCCGTGCACGGCGCCTGTTCACGGCTGGCGCTCACCGCTCAGGCAGCGTCGGCCGGCAGCGCATCGAGCGCCTGGCGCACGTCCGCGACGAACGAGGTGACGGATTGTACGGCATTCGGCACGTCGTGGCCGTCGAGCAGTTGCACCAGGCGGCTGCCGATTACGACCGCATCGGCATGCTGGCCGATCCGGGCGGCCGTCGCGGCATCGCGAATGCCGAAGCCAACGCCCACCGGCAGGCCGACGCGGGCCCGGATGCCAGGGATCGCGCGTGCGACGCTGTCGCTGTCGAGGTGACCGGCACCGGTCACGCCGTTGAGCGAGACGTAGTAGACGTAGCCGCTGGCCTGCCGCGCGACCGCGTCGACGCGCGCCGGCCCGGACGTCGGCGCGAGCAGGAAGATCGGATCCAGGCCCACCGCGCGGATCGCCTGCGCGAATGGCTCGGCTTCCTCGGGCGGGTAGTCGACGGCCAGCACGCCATCCACGCCGGCGTCGGCCGCGGCCGTTGCGAACGCGTCGACCCCCATGCGCTCGATCGGGTTCGCATAGCCCATCAGCACGACGGGCGTGTCCCGGTCGTCGGCGCGGAACGCCGCGACCATCTCGAACACCTTGGCGAGCGTCGTGCCCTGCGCCAGCGCGATCTCGCTGGCGCGCTGGATCACCGGGCCGTCGGCCATCGGATCCGAAAACGGCACGCCGAGTTCGATCACGTCGGCGCCGCCCGTGACCAGCGCGTGCATCACCGCCACGGTGTGGGCGCGCGTCGGGTAGCCCGCCGTCACGAACGGGATCAGGCCGCGCCGACCGGCCGCGCGCAGCGACGCGAAACGCGCCGCTATACGCGACGGGATGCGCGACGGGACGCGCGAAGGCGCGCGCGCAGGAACATGCGAGGAAACACTGGAAGAGTCAGAGCGATTCATCGATGGATGCCTCGGACAGGCGTTCGCGCGCGATCGCGCAATACGCCGGATTGATTTCGTAGCCGATGAAGCGACGGCCGTGTTTCGCGCAGGCCACCGCGGTCGTGCCGCTGCCCATGAACGGATCGAGCACCACGCCGTCCCTCGGGCAGCTTGCCAGCACCATCCGCTCGATGATCTCGAGCGGCTTCTGCGTCGGATGATCGACCCGTTCCGCATGCTGCCGGTGCAGGCGGGAGACCGACCACAGATCCTTCGGGTTGTAGCCCATCTCCAGCCATTTGCTGCCTTCGAAGAGCTTGCGCGAGCGCGCCTTCTTGGTCGCCGCGTCGTAGGGCACGCGCACCGGGTCGAGGTCGAAGTAATACTTCTTGGACACCGCGAACAGCCCGATGTTGTCGTGCACCGACGTGAAGCGCCGCGTCGTGCCGCCCATGCTCGGCACGCGCCGGTCCCAGATGATCTCGTTGACCATGGTCATCCGGCTCTTCAGGAAGCTGAAGATTTCCGGCGAGAACTGCCAGCTGCAGAAGATGTACAGCGACCCGGTGTCCTTGAGCGTCGCGCGCGCCGCGTCCAGCCAGTCGCGCGTCCAGGCCAGATGCGCGTCGGCGGCGAGCTTGTCGGAGTCGTTGCCGTAGTCCTTGCCGAGCCCGTACGGCGGATCCGCGATGATCAGGTCGACCGACTTCGGCGGCAATGCGCCGACGTCGGCGACGAAATCGCGGTTGCGCAGCGACAGCCGTTCGGCCGGCGCGTCGTCCACGGCAACGACCGTTTCGACCGTCAAGTCCTCAGGCATGCCGTCCTGCGGTGCCAACCCGGTAGCGCGCATCGTCGGCTCAGAGCACGATGCCGGCGCGTTCGGCGACCGTGTGCATGTCCTTGTCGCCGCGGCCCGACAGATTGACCAGCAACAGCCGGTCGGCGGGCAACGTCGGCGCCAGACGGATCGCATGCGCGAGCGCATGGCTGGACTCCAGTGCCGGGATGATCCCTTCGACGCGACAACAGGTGTGGAACGCCGCCAGCGCTTCGTCGTCGGTCACCGACACGTACTGCGCGCGGCCCAGGTCGTTGAGCCAGGCGTGTTCCGGCCCGACGCCCGGGTAGTCGAGGCCGGCCGACACCGAATGCGTCTCGATGATCTGGCCGTCGGCGTCCTGCAACAGGTAGGTGCGGTTGCCGTGCAGCACGCCCGGCGCGCCGCCGACGATCGAAGCGGCATGCCGCCCCGTCTCGATGCCCTCGCCCGCCGCCTCGACGCCGATCAGCGCGACCGACGCGTCGTCGATATAGGGGTAGAAAATGCCCATAGCGTTCGATCCGCCGCCCACGCACGCGATCACCGCATCGGGCTGCCGACCGGTCATCTCGGGCATCTGCACGCGGCACTCGTCGCCGATCACGCGCTGGAAGTCGCGCACCAGCATCGGATACGGGTGGGGGCCGGCAACCGTGCCGATGATGTAGAAGGTCGAGTCGACGTTGGTGACCCAGTCGCGCATCGCTTCGTTGAGCGCGTCCTTCAGCGTGCGCGAGCCGGACTCCACCGGCACCACCGTCGCGCCGAGCAGCTTCATCCGGTAGACGTTGGCGGCCTGCCGGCGCACGTCCTCGGCGCCCATGTACACCACGCATTCCATGCCGAAGCGCGCCGCGATCGTCGCGGTCGCCACGCCATGCTGGCCGGCGCCGGTTTCGGCGATCACGCGCCGCTTGCCCATGCGCCGCGCCAGCAGCGCCTGGCCGATCACGTTGTTGATCTTGTGGGCGCCGGTGTGGTTGAGATCTTCGCGCTTCAGGTAGATCTGCGCGCCACCCAGTTCCTCGCTCAACCGACGCGCGTGGTAGATCGGCGACGGACGGCCGACGAAGTGCTTCAGCTCGCGCTCATACTCGGCGAGGAAGTCGGCATCCGCCTGCGCCGCGCGATAGCCCGCTTCGAGCTCGCGCAATGCATGGATCAGGGTTTCGGCGACGAATACGCCGCCATACGGGCCGAAATGGCCCTTTTCATCGGGGAAGGAGTACATCGACGGGACCTGTCGGGATGCGCCGGGCCGCTGGCCGCCCTAGCGCATCGAATCTGCCTGCCGGACCGCGCGCGCGAACTGCGCGATCGCGTCCGGATCCTTGACGCCTTTCTGGCCCGCCCGCTCGACGCCGCTCGACACATCCACGGCGTACGGACGAACGCGGGCCAACGCGTCAGCGACGTTTCGCGCGTTTAATCCACCAGCCAAAACGACCCGAGGCCCGAGCGCGTCTGGAATACATGACCAATCGAAGGAGTGTCCGCCACCGCCGTATCCCGCGGCAGGCGCATCCAGCAGGATGCCGCGCGCCGCCGCGTAGGCGTGCGCCCATTCTAGCAAATCGTCCGGCCGCGTCCCCGCGACGACGCGCAACGCGCGCAGCCACGGCAAGCGCACCGTGTCGGCGAGCGCCGCGCACTGCGCCGGCGTCTCGTCGCCGTGGAACTGCAGCAGGCCGAGCGGCACGCGTTCGGTGACCTCGCGGAGCTGCGCGGCGTCGGCGTTGACGAACAGGCCGACGGCGGTGACGAACGGCGGCAGGCGTTCGACCAGCGCCGCGGCCTGCGCGAGGCCAACATGGCGCGGACTCGACGGATAGAACACCAGCCCGATCGCATCGGCACCGGCGGCGACCGCGGCGTCGACGTCGGCCGGCTGGCGCAAGCCACAGATCTTGATGCGGGTGCGGCTCATCGCGCAGCCTCCGGATACTCGGCCGTTGCCGCGCCGCCCTCGTCCGACCGGTCGCAGCGGTCCAACGCTTCGGACGCGCCTGGCGCGGCCTGCCCGGGCAAGGCAGCCAGCGTCGGACGCGGCAGCGTGAACCTCGACGGATAGCCGACTTCGGACAGGTAGAGGCCGTCCGGCATGAAAGTCGGCGCGGCCACGCCGCGGTCGCGCGCCGCGACGACCTGAGCCAGCCACGCCGGCTCGGCGCGGCCGCGGCCAACCGCCACCAGACAGCCGACGAGGTTGCGCACCATGTGATGCAGGAAGGCGCTTGCGCAGAAACGGAAGCGCACGAATTCGCCATGCGCGACGATGTCGATCCGATACATCGTCTTGACCGGCGACTTGGCCTGGCATTCTGACGAGCGGAACGACGAGAAGTCCTGCGTGCCGAGCAGATGGACGGCGGCCTCGCGCATCGCCGCCACCGACAGCGGCGTATGCACCCAGCCGACGCGGCCCGCCAGCAGGGCGGGCCGGACCGGGCTGACCTGCAGCACATAGTCGTAGGTGCGGGCGCACGCCGAGAAGCGGGCGTGGAAATCGGCCGGTACCTCGGCCGCCCACTGCACCGCGATCGCACGGGGCAGATAGGTGTTGAGGCCTCTTACCCAGGAGAAGTCGGCACGCGACAGTGGCGTCTCGAAGTGTACGACCTGCCCCAGCGCATGCACCCCGGTATCGGTGCGGCCCGCCACCACGGTGCGGATCGGCATCGCCGCAAAGCGCGCCAGGGCCGCCTCCAACGCATCCTGCACGGTACCGCCACCGGGCTGCGCCTGCCATCCCCGGAAGGCCGCACCGTCATACTGGACACCCAGCGCGATCCGCCGCAGCCCGGTTGGCGCGGCGTCGCGATCTGCGTCCGACATGATCAACGCTTGCGCCGCTTCTGGCGCGGCCGTGGTGGCGCCGGACGCGCGGCCGGCTGTTGCACCGAGGCCGGAGCGGGCACGCCGAGATCGAGGTCGATGCCGGCGAATGGATCGGCAGGCTGGCGCCCGGCCGAAGCGGGCTGGGCCGAAGCGGGCTGAGCCGAGGCGGGCTGGGCCGAGGCGGGCTGCGCAGGCGGGCTGGCGGACGCGGCCGGCGCCGCCACGGCCGCATCGGCAAAATCGGCCGCCGCGCCCGGCCGCGCGACGTCGTCCGACGCACCGCCCAGATCGAGCGCATCGGCCGGCACCGCGATCGGCGGCGGACCGTCCCCTCGGCGCGCACGGTCGCGTCGGGCATGGTCGGCGAGCGTCGCGTAGGCGTCGTCGCCATACAGGGGATCGTCCGGGTCCAGCGTCCGGCCCAGTTCCGCCGCACGGCGCCAGAGCTGGCCCTCGCCGTCGGTTTCCTCGAACAACGTGTTGGCATGGCGGCGCACGGCTGCCCGATCGCCGCGGCGCGCGTAGATCTGCACCAGACCGAATAGTGCGCCCACGTCGCGCGGAGAACGGATCAGCTGCGCGAGCAGTGCCTCTTCCTCGCGATCGCGCGCCCCTTCCTGGCGCACTTCGTTGAGCAGACCGATCTCACGCTCGGCCGCATCGCGCCCGGTCGGATTGGCCGGCGGCGGGCTCGCCTTGCCCGATGTCACCGTGCCGCCATTGCCGGTCGCACTGCCGGCTGCACTGCCGGCTGCACTGCCGGCCTCGGCGCGGCGCCGCGGTGCCGCGTCCTTGCGGCGCCAGACGAACAGGGTGAGCAGGATGCACGCGAGCAGGACCGACAGCCACACTGCCGAGAAACGGCTACGCCTTGGCGGCACGGTCGCAGGGGTGCTTGCCGGCGCGCCGCTGGCGACGCCGGTGGCACTGGCAACGCCGGCGCCGCTGGTCGTCTCGACGCTGGACGACGGCACCGACGCGCCCAGATTGTCGGGCACGGGTGCCGCCAGGCCCGCCTCGGGGCTCAACTGCGCGGTCATTTGACCGGTGGTCTGGGCGATCGACTCGGCGAACGACAACTCGTCCTCCGCCGCGCTCGCCGCCGCCGGCGGCGTGGCGGCGGCCGGGGCCGGCAGCACCAAGGTCGCGTCACGCCGCAGCCGATTGCGGTCGCCTCCGATGAAGGCGCCGCGGTTGTTGCGGTAGAGCGTATCGGCCAGTGCCGTCGCGCTCGTTTCGTCGGGACTGAGGGCGCGGGCGATCCGCTCCAGCGAATCGCCGCGCTTCACCGCGTACTGAGTCGCGCCATGCGCAGCCGCGACCCCGGCGCCCACCGGTGCGCCGGAGACCGCCGAGGCAGGCTGCGCCAGCACCTGGGCCGTGCTCAGCGCCAGCGCGACACCGACCGGCCAGCGACGCACGTACGCGCGCATGCTCAACGCTCGAGGAGAATGCGCAGCATGCGGCGCAGCGGCTCGGCCGCACCCCACAGCAGCTGGTCGCCGACGGTGAACGCCGACAGGTAGTCGCCACCCATCGCCAGCTTGCGCAGGCGACCGACCGGCACGCCAAGCGTGCCGGTGACGTGCGTCGGCGTCAGACGGGCGATGGTGTCCTCGCGCCGGTTCGGCACCACTTCGACCCAATCGTTGGCGGCCGCCAGGATGCCTTCGATCTCGTCAAGCGGCACGTCGCGCCGCAGCTTGATCGTCAAGGCCTGCGAATGGCAGCGCATCGCACCGATGCGCACGCACAGCCCGTCGACCGGGATCGAACCCGGCTCGCCGGCGATCTGGCCTAGGATCTTGTTGGTCTCGACCCCGCCCTTCCATTCTTCCTTCGACATGCCGTTGCCGAGATCCTTGTCGATCCACGGAATCAACGCGCCGGCGAGCGGCGTGCCGAAATGCGCGACCGGCATGGCCTCGGCGCGCATCGTCTCGGTCACCTGCCGGTCGATGGCCAGGATGGCCGACGCGGGATCGGCCAGTTCGGCGGCGACCGAACCGTGCAGCGTGCCCATCTGCGCCAGCAGCTCGCGCATGTTCTGCGCGCCGGCGCCCGACGCCGCCTGATAGGTCATCGCGGTCATCCACTCGACCAGGCCGTGCTCGAACAGGCCGCCGAGGGCCATCAGCATCAGGCTGACCGTGCAGTTGCCGCCGATGAAGTCCTTCACGCCGGCGCCGAGCGCGCGGTCGATCACCGCGCGGTTGACCGGATCCAGGATGATGACCGCGTCCTGTTCCATCCGCCGCGTCGACGCCGCGTCGATCCAGTAGCCGTTCCAGCCCGCCGCGCGCAGCTTCGGATACACGTCGCTGGTGTAATCGCCGCCCTGGCAGGTGATGATCGCGTCGCAGCGCTTCAGCGCGTCGATGTCGGTGGCGTCGTACAGCTTGGTCTCGTTTTTCGCGAACGACGGCGCAGCGCCGCCCGCGTTGCTGGTGCTAAAGAAGATCGGCTCGATGAGCGCGAAATCCCCCTCTTCCTGCATCCGTTGCATCAGGACGGAACCCACCATCCCGCGCCAGCCGACCAGCCCTACCGTCTTCATCGTGCCACCGTTGTATGTACTGTCAAAAGAATGCGGCGCGAGGCCGTGCTGCGCCCCCCCACGTGTTGCCGGGCGGCGGAACATCGCTCCGTCGCCCGGCGGTCCTGCCATTCTGCCTCACAGCCGGCGTCGGCCGCGTGCGCGGCCGTCAACCGACGCGAGCGTCGCTTGGCGGCCCGACAGCCGGCCTGCCCGGCGAGTGCCGGGCGCCCGGCACCGCTACTCCCGGGCACTGTCTCATCCACGCAACGCCGCGACCACTGCATCGCCCATCTCGCGCGTGCCGACGCTCGCCTTGCCCGCCTCGGCGATGTCCGCGGTGCGCAGCCCATCGGCCAACACACGCTCGACGGCGGCCTCGATGCGACCGGCGAGGTCGTTCCGCCCGAAACTGTAACGCAACATCATCGCGGCGGACAGGATCGTCGCCAGCGGATTGGCCAAGCCCTTGCCGGCGATGTCGGGGGCCGAACCGTGCGACGGCTCGTAGAGGCCCTGCTTGCGGTCATTCAGCGACGCCGACGGCAGCATGCCGATCGAACCGGTCAGCATCGATGCCTGATCCGACAGGATGTCGCCGAAAAGGTTGCCGGTGACGACCACGTCGAACGACTTCGGCGCGCGCACCAGCTGCATCGCGGCATTGTCGACGTACATATGCGAGAGCTCGACGTCCGGATAATCCTTGGACACCTCGATCATCACCTCGCGCCACAGCTGCGAGGTTTCCAGCACGTTCGACTTGTCGACGCTGGTTACCCGGCGCTGGCGCTGGCGCGCCGCCTCGAACGCCACGCGTCCGATGCGACGCACTTCCGGCTCGCTGTAGCGCATCGTGTCGAAACCTTCGCGCGCGCCCTTGAACGGACCGTCCTCGACTTCGCGCAGGCCGCGCGGCTGGCCGAAGTACACGTCGCCGTTCAGCTCGCGCACGATCAGGATGTCGAGACCCGAGACCACCTCGGGTTTCAGCGTCGAGGCATCGGCCAGTTGCGGGTACAGGATGGCCGGCCGGAAGTTGGCGAACAGACCCAGCTCGCGGCGCAGGCCGAGAATCGCCTGCTCCGGGCGCAGGCGCCGCTCCAGGGCGTCGTACTTCCAGTCGCCAACCGCGCCGAACAGGATCGCGTCGGACTCGCGCGCCAGCGACAGCGTCTCCGGCGGCAGCGGGTGGCCGTGCGCATCGTAGGCGGCCCCGCCCACCTTCGCCTCGCTCAGCTCGAAGCGTTCACCGAGTGCGTTCAATACCTTGACCGCTTCGGCGACGATCTCCGGGCCGATGCCATCACCGGCGAGCACTGCAATCTTCATGTCCGTCTCTCCCATTCTCGTTTGAACGGCCGCGCCGCGCCGCCCCTGATGTACGCGCTCCCGCCCGACGCCGGCGCCTCAGCCGGGCAGCCGATGCGCAAGCCACGGCTGGCGCGCCAGACGCTCGGCCTCGAATGCGCGGATTTCGTCCGAATGCCGCAGCGTCAGGCCGATATCGTCGAAGCCGTTGAGCAGGCAGAACTTGCGGAACGCCGTGATCTCGAACGGGAACGCATCGCCGCCCGGCGTGCGGACCAGTTGCGCTTCGAGGTCGATCACCAGGCGATAGCCGACCGTCGCGTGGGTCTCGTCGAACAGCCGGCCGACGGTGCGCGCATCGAGCACGACCGGCAACAAGCCGTTCTTGAAGCTGTTGTTGAAGAAAATGTCGGCAAAGCTCGGCGCGATCACCGCGCGGAAGCCGTACTGGGTGAGTGCCCACGGGGCGTGCTCGCGCGAACTGCCGCAGCCGAAGTTCTCGCGCGCCAGCAGGATCGTGCCGCCCTGATAGCGCGGCTGGTTCAGCACGAAGTCCTTGTTCAGCGGTCGCCCGCTGTTGTCAGCATCCGGCTGCCCGACATCGAGGTAGCGCCATTCGTCGAACAGGTTCGGACCGAAGCCGGTCCGGCGGATCGATTTCAGGAACTGCTTCGGAATGATCGCGTCGGTATCGACGTTGGCGCGATCCAGCGGCACCACCAGGCCGTTTTCGACAGTGAATTTGTCCATTGTCCTGCTCCTCGTTGGTTCAGCTCATCTGCCGGATGTCGACGAAATGACCTTCGATGGCGGCCGCGGCCGCCATCGCCGGACTCACCAGGTGGGTACGGCCACCCGCGCCCTGCCGGCCTTCGAAGTTACGGTTCGACGTCGACGCGCACCGCTCGCCCGGCTCCAGCCGGTCGGCGTTCATCGCCAGGCACATCGAACAGCCCGGATCGCGCCATTCGAAACCTGCGTCGACGAAGATCCGGTCCAGACCTTCGGCCTCCGCCTGCTGCTTGACGATGCCGGAACCCGGCACGACCATCGCCAGACGCACGTTCGGTGCGACACGGCGCCCGAGACGCTTGACGACGTGGGCGGCGGCGCGCAGATCCTCGATCCGGCCGTTGGTGCAGGAACCGATGAAGATCTTGTCGGGCCGGATCGCCTCGATCGGGGTGCCCGGCTCCAGCGCCATGTACTTCAACGCGCGCTCGATCGCGTCACGGCGCACCGGATCGCTCTCGCGCTCGGGATCCGGCACGCGCGAGTCGATCGGCAGCACCATCTCCGGCGAGGTGCCCCAGCTGACCTGCGGCACCACGGTCGCGGCGTCGAGCTCCACCACGCGGTCGAAATGCGCGCCCGGATCCGAGCGCAGCGTGCGCCAATAGGCGACGGCCGCCTCCCACTGGGCGCCGCTCGGCGAGAACGGGCGATCCTTCAGATAGGCGATCGTCGTGTCGTCGACGCCGATCATGCCGGCCCGCGCTCCCGCTTCGATCGCCATGTTGCACACGGTCATCCGGCCTTCCATCGTCAGCGCGGTGATGGCCTCGCCGGCGAATTCGATCGCATAGCCGGTGCCGCCGGCAGTGCCGATCTTGCCGATGATCGCCAACACCAGATCCTTCGCGCTGACGCCACGCGCCAAGCGGCCATTCACCACCACGCGCATGTTCTTGCTCTTCTTCTGCAGCAAGGTCTGCGTGGCCAGCGCGTGCTCCACCTCGGAGGTGCCGATGCCGAAGGCGAGCGCGCCGAACGCACCGTGCGTCGACGTATGCGAGTCGCCGCAGACGATCGTCATGCCGGGCAGCGTCGCGCCCTGCTCAGGCCCGATGATGTGCACGATGCCCTGCCGCAGGTCGTCCATCTTGAACTGCGTGACACCATACGTGTCGCAGTTGCTGTCGAGCGTGTCGATCTGCAGCTTGGACACCGGATCGGTGATGCCGTGCTCGCGCCCGGTGGTCGGCACGTTGTGGTCGCTGACCGCCAGGTTCGCGCTCAGCCGCCACACCGGTCGGTCGTTCATCCGTAGGCCCTCGAACGCCTGCGGACTGGTCACCTCGTGCAGCAGATGACGATCGATGTACAGGGTCGCCGTGCCGTCGTCTTCCGAGCGGATCACGTGCGATTCCCATAATTTGTCGTACAGGGTCTGGGCCATTTTGGATATATGTAAGAGACAAGCCATACCGCGGGGGGAGCGGCGATTATGCCACGTCGGGAACGGCGTTCCGCCCGGCGGGCCCGCCGCATGCCCACCGTTTGGAGATGTCTGCCGTCGTGGCTTTCGACGGGCAAAAAAAAGCGGTCAGCCGCTGGGCTGACCGCCGGTCAGGTTGGAACCCGAGTCCGTCGGCCGCCCCCAGGCAACCGACGCTCGGTCTACCTGTCGATCAACGCTGGTCGATCGGTTTCACTTCACGGCGGGTTTCGCCGATGAATAGCTGACGCGGACGACCGATCTTCTGCTCGGGATCGGCAATCATCTCGTTCCATTGCGCGATCCAGCCGACCGTACGGGCCATCGCGAAGATGCAGGTGAACATCGACGTCGGGATGCCGAGCGCACGCTGCACGATACCCGAATAGAAATCGACGTTCGGGTACAGCTTGCGCGAAACGAAGTATTCGTCTTCGAGCGCGATCTTTTCGAGTTCCATCGCCAGCTTGAACAGCGGGTCATCGTGCAGGCCCAGCTCGTTCAGCACCTCGTGGCACGTCTCGCGCATCAACTTGGCGCGCGGGTCGTAGTTCTTGTACACGCGGTGGCCGAAGCCCATCAGCTTGACGCCCGAATTCTTGTCCTTCACCTGCTTGATGAATTCGGGAATGCGATCCGGCGTACCGATTTCTTCCAGCATGTTCAGCGCGGCTTCGTTCGCGCCGCCGTGCGCCGGACCCCACAGACAGGCGATGCCCGCGGCGATACAGGCGAACGGGTTGGCGCCGGAAGAGCCGGCCAGACGCACCGTCGAGGTCGACGCGTTCTGTTCGTGATCGGCGTGCAGGATCAGGATGCGATCGAGCGCGCGCACCAGTACGTCGTTGACCGCGTACTCCTCGCACGGGTTCGCGAACATCATGCGCAGGAAGTTCGCCGAGTACGACAGGTCGTTGCGCGGGTACACGAACGGCTGGCCGATCGTGTACTTGTACGCCATCGCGACCAGCGTCGGCAGCTTGGCGATCAGGCGGATCGCCGAGACTTCGCGGTGACGCGGGTCGTTGATGTTCAGCGAGTCGTGATAGAACGCCGACAGCGCGCCGACCGAACCGGTCAGCACGGCCATCGGGTGCGCGTCGCGCCGGAAGCCACGGAAGAAGAAATTCATCTGCTCGTGGACCATCGTATGGCGGGTGATGGTCTCGACGAATTCGGTCTTCTGCGACGCGTTCGGCAGCTCGCCCTTCAGCAGCAGGTAGGCAGTCTCGAGGAAGTCGGCGTTTTGCGCGAGGTCGTCGATCGGATAGCCGCGATACAGCAGCTCGCCCTTGTCGCCGTCGATGTAGGTGATCTCGGAATTGCACGCCGCCGTCGACATGAAGCCCGGGTCGTAGGTGAAGCGTCCGGTCTGGCCGTACAGCTTGCGGATGTCGATCACCTCGGGGCCGATGGTTCCCCCGTAGATCGGCAGGTCGACGCTCGGCGAGCCATCGCTGAACGACAGCGTGGCCTTGCCCTTGTCAGCGGGCTTGCCCTTTTCAACGGTTGAAGTCATAAGCTCCCTCTTCTCGAAGTATGAATCGTTAAACGGAACGCAACATCGACAGCACCCGCGCGACAGCCGGCGTGTCCAGCGCGCCTTGCGGCTCGGTGCGCGCAAGGAACAGGTCCATCAGGTCGTTGTCGGACAGGTCGAGCAGCGCGGTCAAGGCGCCGACGTCCTCGTCGGTCAGCGTCGCTTCGTGACGCTCGAAGAACCGCTGCAGCAGCAGGTCGTTTTCGAGCAGGCCACGACGCGCCCGCCATCGCAGGCGGGCGCGTCGGGCCGGGTCGGACTGGTGGGTCGCTTCGCTCACGACGCGCTCAGATGGCCCGACGCACGATCATTTCGCGGATCTTGCCGATCGCCTTGGTCGGGTTCAGCCCCTTCGGGCAAACGTCGACGCAGTTCATGATCGTATGGCAACGGAACAGCCGATACGGGTCTTCCAGGTTGTCGAGCCGTTCGCTGGTCGCTTCGTCGCGGCTGTCCGCGATGAAGCGGTACGCCTGCAGCAGACCGGCCGGGCCGACGAACTTGTCCGGGTTCCACCAGAAGCTCGGGCACGCGGTCGAGCAGCACGAGCACAGGATGCACTCGTACAGTCCGTCGAGCTCGTCGCGCTCCTCCGGCGACTGCAGCCGTTCCTTTTCGGGCGGCGGCGTATCGTTGATCAGGTACGGCTTGATCGAATGATACTGGTTGAAGAAGTGCGTCATGTCGACGATCAGGTCGCGCACCACCGGCAGGCCCGGCAGCGGGCGCAGCACGATCTTCTCGGGCAGGTCGTTCAGGTTGGTCAGACATGCCAGGCCGTTGCGGCCGTTGATGTTCATCGCGTCCGAACCGCACACGCCTTCGCGGCACGAGCGACGGAAACCGATCGACTCGTCGAGCGCCTTGAGCTTGACCAGCGCGTCGAGCAGCATGCGCTCGCCCGGACCGATGTCCAGTTCGTAGCGCTTCATGTACGGCGCCGCGTCCTTGTCCGGATCGTAGCGGTAAACCTCGAAAATACGTTTGCTCATGATCTTTTCCAGTAGACGTCAGAAGGTACGCGCCTTCGGTGGCACCGATTCGACACTCAGCGGCTTCAGGTTCACCGATTTGTAGTCGAGGCGGTTGCCCTCGCTGTAGAACAGGCTGTGGCGCAGCCAGTTGACGTCGTCGCGTTCCTCGTAGTCGCGATGAGCGTGCGCGCCGCGCGATTCCTTGCGGGCCTCCGCAGCAATCATCGTCGCCTTGGCGACCTCGACCAGGTTGGCCACTTCCAGCGCCTCGACCCGGGCCGTGTTGAACACCTTCGACTTGTCCTTCAGATGGATGTTGTCGGCACGCTGCACGACTTCCTTGATCTTCGAGACGCCTTCGGCCATCAGTTCCGAGGTACGGAACACGCCGGCATGCTTCTGCATCGTCGCGCGGATGTCGTTGGCCACGTCCTGGCAATATTCGCCCGAGGTGGTCGCTTCCAGGCGCGCCAGACGCGACAGCGTGAAGTCGGCGGCATCGGCCGGCAGGTCCTTGTGACCGCCCAGCGACTCGATGTGCTTGACGATGTGATTGCCGGCCGCGCGGCCGAACACCACCAGATCGAGCAGCGAATTCGTGCCCAGGCGGTTCGCGCCGTGCACCGACACGCACGAGCATTCGCCGACCGCGTAGAAACCGTGCACCGGCGCGCTCGGATCGCCGTTCTTGCCGACCACCTGGCCGTGCATATTGGTCGGAATGCCACCCATCTGGTAGTGGATGGTCGGCACGACCGGAATCGGTTCCTTGATGCAGTCGACGTTCGCGAACTTCAGCGCGATTTCGCGGATCGACGGCAGCCGCTTCATGATCGTGTCCGCGCCGATGTGCGACAGGTCGAGCAGCACGTAGTCCTTGTTCGGACCGCAGCCGCGCCCTTCCTTGATTTCCTGGTCCATCGAACGCGACACGAAGTCCCGCGGCGCCAGATCCTTCAGCGTCGGCGCGTAGCGCTCCATGAAACGTTCGCCGTCGGCGTTGCGCAGGATGCCGCCCTCGCCTCGCACGCCCTCTGTGATCAGCACGCCCGCGCCGGCCACGCCGGTCGGGTGGAACTGCCAGAATTCCATGTCCTGCAACGGAATGCCTGCGCGCGCCGCCATGCCCAACCCGTCGCCGGTGTTGATGAAGGCATTGGTCGACGCCGCGTAGATCCGGCCGGCACCGCCGGTCGCGAACAGCGTGCATTTGCCCTCGAGGATGTAGACGTCGCCCGTCTCCATCTCGAGCGCGGTCACGCCCAGCACGTCGCCTTCGGCGTCGCGGATCAGGTCCAGCGCCATCCACTCGACGAAGAAGTGCGTCTTGGCCTGCACGTTCTGCTGATACAGCGTGTGCAGCAATGCGTGGCCGGTCCGGTCGGCCGCCGCGCAGGCGCGCTGCACCGGCTTTTCGCCGTAGTTCGCGGTATGGCCGCCGAACGGGCGCTGGTAGATCGTGCCGTCAGCGTTGCGGTCGAACGGCATGCCGAAGTGCTCGAGCTCGTAGACGGCGTTCGGCGCTTCGCGACACATGAATTCGATCGCGTCCTGGTCGCCGAGCCAGTCGGAACCCTTGATCGTGTCGTAGAAGTGGTAGTGCCAGTTGTCTTCGCTCATGTTGCCGAGCGAGGCGCCGATGCCGCCCTGTGCGGCGACGGTGTGCGAGCGCGTCGGGAACACCTTGGAGAGCACGCAGACGGAGAGTCCGGCGCGGGCCAGCTGCAGCGACGCGCGCAGCCCCGAGCCGCCGCCGCCGACGATGACCACGTCGAACTTGCGACGCGGCAGGGAATGCTTGATGACGGCCATGCTATTAAACTCTCCAGAGAATCTGTGCGGCGTAGCCCGCGGCGGCAACCAGCCAGAGGATGGTCGCGACGTGCAGCGCAAGGCGAAGACCGGCAACCTTGACGTAGTCCATCCAGATGTCGCGCACGCCGACCCAGGCGTGGTAGAACAACGAGAGGAGCGTGACGAAGGTCAGCAGCTTCATCCACTGGTGGGCGAAGATCGACGCCCAGCCGACATAGGAGAAGTTCTGCGCGGCGAAGAACCAGCCGAGCAGCACCAGCGTGAACACCACCATGACCACGGCGGTGACGCGTTGCACGACCCACTCGCGCCAGCCGTAGTGTGCGCCGACGACGCGGCGATGCATTCCGATATTGTTTTTGGCGGCCATCTCAGAACACCCCGAACAGTTTGAGCGCGATCACCAGCGTGATCAGCGTCGAGACCACGAGCACGGTCAGGGCGGTCTGTCTGCCGCCTTCCTTGTTGACCATGCGATGGGTGTCGAGCAGCAGGAAGCGGATGCCGGCGCAGGCATGGAAAGTGTATGCCCAGGCCAGTACCAGAATCACCAGCTTGACGAACGGATGGGCGAAGAAGCCCTTGAGCGCGGCGAAGCTCAGCTCCGAGGTCAGGCTCTGTTCGAACAGATAGAGCGTGAAAGGCAGCAGCAGCACGAGCAAAGCGCCGCTGACCCGATGGAGAATCGACACTTTCCCCGCAGGCGGCAGGCGGTAGCCCCCCAACTGCGCTATACCGATGTTCCTGAACTCAGGTCTCGGTTTCTTCACTGCCTCAGCCATGCTAGACCCCTAAACGTCACTTGAATTCGCAATTTTAGCGCTTTTTAATGGTCGACTGACAGTGCTGTGCGCCGACCTGGAGCGCGTTGGCTGGCGACCCCGCGCTCAGCTCAAATCGTTCTGGTAATGAAAATCGGTGGTCACGTACCACCCCCGGCGTACCTCGACCGGACGGTCGCCGTAGGTATAGGAGAGCCGCTCGACCCGCAGCAGCGGCGCGCCGGGCGGCACGCCCAGCAGCGCCGCGACGTCGGCGTCGGCGGCCACCGCCTTGACGCGCTCGCTCGCCCGGATCATGCGGGTGCCGAATTCCGTTTCGAACATCGCGTACAGCGGCCCCTTGTAGTCGATCAACCGCTCGCTGGTCAGTCCCTTGAACAGCGCACCCGGCAACCAGATCTCGTCGAACACCAGCGTTCGGCCTTCGCCGCGCGTTTCGGCGGCACGGCTTTCGGCGGTGCGGGCGTCGGCCTGGCGCCCGTCGAACTGGAGCACGCGGCGGACCTGCACCACCGGTTCGCCCGCCTTCAGGTCCAGCTGCCGAGCGACATCGGCCGGCGCCCGCAGGCGGCGGCAATCAAGCAGGCGGCTGGTGTGCGACGGAATCCCGCCCTCGTCCGGCAGCAGGCGCAGGAAACGGAACTGCATCCGGTCCTCGTGGTGCGTCGCGACGAAGGTCCCCTTGCCCTGGCGTCGCACCAGCAGGTTGTCTGCGGCCAGTTCGTCGATCGCCTTGCGCACCGTGCCCTGGCTGACGCGATACCGTCCGGCCAGTTCCACTTCGCTGGGGATCGTTTCACCCGGCCGCCACTCGCCGGACTCGAGGCTCTGCGTGATCAGTGCCTTGATCTGCCGGTACAGCGGACTGAAGGTCGGCGACGGCCCCGCCGTCACCGCGGACTCGCCGCGCTCGTCGCCAGGCGCGTTGGCCGGCTGCGGCCCTTCGCCGATCGTCGATTTCAATGCGACCTCGGGCACGCGGCCAAGTGCTGCGCCGCGCCAAGCGCGCCGCGCACGCCCCGCTCGATCGCGGGCATCGCAGCCCGCACGCCGGCCGGCGCGGGCGCAGGCCCCGCCGCGACAGGGGCGCGGCAAGCAGGACGACTGCGGTCGGGTCCAGGCATTTTCATGGCGCGTATTTCATCACAAAGGCGGCGGCTCTGCCAACACTTTTGACTGGCATCTTATGTCTTATATAAGACATATAAAGTTTGACTTTGCCCCCTGCGAATCCTACACTTTGCGCGGTAACCGGGACGGGCCGCGCTTGCCTTGCAACGATACGCCGCGGCGCGCGGCAGTGCCTCAGATGGCAGTGCACGCGAGGCCGCGCCGCGGGCCGTGCGCATGGCACGAGCCGGCCGCGCACCCGGGCAAGGGTTTGCCGGCATTCATGCCGGTAACATGCGGCTCGTAAGATCGAGAGCCGGCCCTTGCCGCGACCCGATTCAACCCGTCAGCGTTTGCTCACGCAGCGTTCATTCACGTCTTCGTAGGAGAGTTCAGATGGCCAAAGCCGCCAAGCGTGTCGCCGTTACCGGCGCCGCCGGTCAGATCGGTTATTCCCTGCTGTTCCGCATCGCCAACGGCGACATGCTGGGCGCGGACCAGCCGATCATCCTGCAACTGCTCGACCTGCCGCAGGCCCAGGCGGCCGTGAAGGGCGTCGTGATGGAGCTCGAGGACTGCGCGTTCCCGCTGCTGCAGGGCGTGGTGGTGACCGACGACCCGAAGGTCGCGTTCAAGGACGCGGACGTCGCGCTGCTGGTCGGCGCGCGGCCGCGCAGCAAGGGCATGGAACGCAAGGACCTGCTCAGCGCCAACGCCGAGATCTTCACCGTCCAGGGCAAGGCGCTCAACGAAGTGGCAAGCCGTGACGTGAAGGTGCTGGTGGTCGGCAACCCGGCCAACACCAACGCCTACATCGCGATGAAGTCGGCGCCGGACCTGCCGCGCAAGAACTTCACCGCGATGCTGCGCCTCGACCACAACCGCGCGCTGTCGCAACTGGCGTCGAAGGCCGGCAAGCCGGTCGCGGACATCGAGAAGCTGGTGGTGTGGGGCAACCACTCGCCGACGATGTATCCGGACTTCCGCTTCGCCACCATCGGCGGCGACAGCCTGAAGACGCTGATCAACGACGATGCGTGGAACCGTGACACGTTCATCCCGACCGTCGGCAAGCGCGGCGCCGCGATCATCGAAGCGCGCGGCCTGTCGTCGGCCGCCTCGGCCGCCAACGCCGCGATCGACCACGTGCGCGACTGGCTGCTGGGCAGCAACGGCAAGTGGGTCACGATGGGCGTGCCGTCGAACGGCGAATACGGCATCCCGGAAGACTTCATCTACGGCTTCCCGGTGACCACTGAAAACGGCGAATACAAGCTCGTCGAAGGGCTCGAGATCGACGCGTTCTCGCGCGAGAAGATGGACGCGACGCTCGCCGAACTGCAGGAAGAGCGCAACGGCGTTTCCCACCTGCTGTAAGCGCCGCAGGGCCGGTTTGCCGGTCCTTGCGCTGTCGCCCGTCGAGCACCGGGCGCGGACGGTGATGCCGGCCGCGTGACCGGTGCCGGCGACGCCCCTCGACAAGTTCCCGGGAGAACGCCGAAGCGCGGCCTCCCCTACTCCCCGGTCCCGATGCAAGCGATGCGTTCCCGGTTGCCAGCCGACGTCCTGTTCGACGACGCGACGCCGCCGCCCGCCCTGCCGGCCTGCGATCACTACGCGGGCACTGAGAAGCTGATGCGCAAGTCGCTGGCGCTGCAGGACGCGCTGGGACCGGTTTTCGACCTGACGCTTGACTGCGAGGACGGCGCGGCCGTGGGCGACGAGGCCGGCCACGCCCGCCTGGTGGGCGCCTTGCTGGCCGAGTCCCGCAGCGGCCGCGTCGGAGTCCGCATTCATGACGTCGGCCATCCGCACTGGCGCGACGACCTGCGCCTGATCCTCGCCGCGGGCCGCGCGCCGGCCTACGTGATGCTGCCCAAGCCGCGCGGCGCCGACGAGGTCCGCCAGGCGGCGCTGGCGCTTCATGAGATCAGCGGCGCGGCCGGTCTGCCGACGCCGCCGCTGCATGCGCTGATCGAGACGCACGGCGCGCTGCGCGAGGTCGACGCGATCGCGGCGCTGCCCGCGGTCGAATCGCTCAGCTTCGGCTTGATGGATTTCGTATCCGCCCACCACGGCGCGATTCCCGCCGAGGCAATGGCCTCGCCGTTGCAGTTCGAACATCCGCTGGTGGTGCGCGCCAAGGTGGCAATTGCCGCGGCCTGTCACGCGCATGGCAAGGTGCCGTCGCACAACGTCTGCACGGAAGTGCGTGACCTCTCCGTCGTGGCGGCCGATGCGCGGCGGGCGCGCGCGACACTCGGTTTCACCCGGATGTGGAGCATCCACCCCGCGCAGATCGAGGCGATCGTCGCGGCGTTTGCGCCGAGCGAGGCCGAGATCGACGTGGCGGCCGACATCATGACGGCCGCGCTGAAGGCGGACTTCGCGCCGATCCGCCACGGCGACCGGCTGCACGACCGGGCCAGCTTCCGTTACTACTGGACCGTGCTGCGGCGGGCCCGCCAAAGCGGCATGACGGTGCCGGCGCATGCCGAGGCGTTGTTCGCGCGGGCGCCGGCTCATGCGGCTCATGCGGCTCATGCGGCTCATGCGGCACGTGCCGGAGACGCGACGTGACGGCGCGGCCTTACCGGACGCGCGGCCCCGGCGAGCCGGCAGCCGGCCGACCGTCCGGGCGTGCGCTTTTTACCGCCTCGCCGAGAGTTTTCGAGATACGCGGGCGAGGATGCGCCACAATGATGCCCCGCGCCGTTGCCGCGGCGGCCGATTCGGCCGCCCTGCGGACGCGGGCCCGCATCCAGTCCACTCGGAGAGGTTTCCTCGGATGAAAAAGAATCTGCTGTTCGCCGCCATCGCCGCCGCCTATCTGGCAGGCGCCGCGGCACCCGCTGTCGCCGCGACCGCCAGCAAGACGGCCGCGAGCAAGAGCACCAAGAGCACCAAGAAGGCACGCGCCAGCAGCCGTGGCCGCAAGGCGGCTGCCGCCGCGCCGGTCGCCGCCGCCGCCGCGATCCCGGCCAACGCCGAAAAATGGTCGTGCAACGAGGCGCGAGCGCTGTACATCGCCGGCGACATGAAGCGCGACCAGATCCTGACGGTCAATTTCGACGGTCACAACTACAAGCTGCCGCGCGTGGCGACCACCACCGGCGCCGACCGCTTCTACGACGCGGCCACCGGCATGGACCTGGTGGTGATCCCGTTCAAGGCGATGCTGTTCAACGACCGCGGCGACCGCACCCGCCTCGCGGACGAATGCAAGACGCAGGCGATGGCGCAGGAAAACGCGCCGGCGCCGACGCAATCGAACGCGCTGCTGCGCGACCCGGTGCAAAGCGCGCCGGCCGCGCCGCGCGAGTGATGCGGTATCGCACGCGCTCGTTGCCGCCCGGCCGTCTGGTCGGCGGCGCGAGCGCGCCCCTGTTTCGACGAGACGCGGCATTGCGCGCGTATGGTGCGCCTCGTCCAGCCGGACCGGACCGTGATCGCGGCTTCGCGCCCGCAACACGGTCCAGCCGACCGCCCTGGGCGGCCGGCGCGGCCAGTTTCCACGCGCTCTAAAAACCAAGGACACACCATGGCCCACAATCTTCACGATACGCTCAAAGAATTCGACAGCGGCGCTGGCACCGGAAAGTACTATTCCCTGCCGCAGCTTGGCCGCTCGCTTGGCGTCGACGTGTCGCGGTTGCCGGTCTCGATCCGTATCGTGCTCGAGTCGGTGCTGCGCAACTACGACGACAAGAAGGTTTCCGAGGAACACATCCGGCAACTGGCGAATTGGGCCCCGACCGCCAAGCGTGTCGATGAGATCCCGTTCGTGGTGGCGCGCGTGGTGCTGCAGGACTTTACCGGCGTGCCGCTGCTGGCCGACATCGCCGCGATGCGTGGCGTCGCCAACCGCATGGGACGCAACCCGAAGGCGATCGAACCGCTGGTCCCGGTCGATCTGGTCGTCGATCACTCGGTGCAGATCGACTATTTCCGTCGTGAAGACGCGCTCGACCTGAACATGAAGCTGGAGTTTTCCCGCAACAAGGAGCGCTACCAGTTCATGAAGTGGGGCATGCAGGCGTTCGACACGTTCAAGGTCGTGCCGCCGGGCATCGGCATCGTGCACCAGGTCAATCTCGAATACCTGGCGCGCGGCGTGCACAAGAAGGCGGGCGAGGACGGCACCGTCTACTATCCGGACAGCCTGGTCGGCACCGACAGCCACACGACGATGATCAACGGCATCGGCGTGGTCGGCTGGGGTGTCGGCGGCATCGAGGCGGAAGCCGGCATGCTGGGCCAGCCGGTCTACTTCCTGACGCCGGACGTGGTCGGCGTCGAGCTCCAGGGAGCGCTGCGCGAAGGCGTGACCGCCACCGATCTGGTACTGACCATCACCGAGATGCTGCGCCGCGAGAAGGTCGTCGGCAAGTTCGTCGAATTCTTCGGCGAAGGCACCGCCTCGCTGGCCGTGCCGGATCGCGCGACGATCGGCAACATGGCGCCCGAATACGGCGCGACGATGGGCTTCTTCCCGGTCGACGAAAAGACGATCGACTACTTCCACGGCACCGGCCGCACGCAGGAAGAGATCGATGCGTTCGAACGCTACTTCAAGGCGCAGGAAATGTTCGGCGTGCCGCTCGCCGGCCAGATCGACTACACCAAGACGCTGACGCTCGACCTGTCGACCGTCGCGCCGTCGCTGGCGGGCCCGAAGCGGCCGCAGGATCGGATCGAGATCGGCAACGTCAAGCAGACGTTCAAGGACCTGTTCTCGAAGCCCGTCGCGGAAAACGGCTTCGCCAAGAAGGCTGCCCAGCTCGACGAAACGTATCGCACCACCGACGGCGTGGCGCTGCGCAACGGCGACGTGCTGATCGCGGCGATCACCTCGTGCACCAACACCTCGAACCCGAGCGTGCTGCTCGCGGCCGGCCTGCTCGCCAAGAAGGCGGTCGAGCGCGGCCTGAACGTGGCGCCCCATATCAAGACGTCGCTGGCGCCCGGTTCGCGCATCGTCACCGACTACCTGACCGCGACGGGCCTGCTGCCGTATCTGGAAAAGCTGGGCTTCGCGGTGGCCGCCTATGGCTGCACGACCTGTATCGGCAATGCCGGCGACCTGACGCCGGAACTCAACGAGGCGATCGTCAGCAACGACGTCGTCGCGTCGGCCGTGCTGTCGGGCAACCGTAACTTCGAGGCGCGCATCCACCCGAACATCCGCGCGAACTTCCTCGCCTCGCCGCCGCTGGTGGTCGCCTACGCGATCGCCGGCAACATCACGCGCGATCTGATGACCGAGCCGGTCGGCCGCGGCAGCGACGGCCGCGACGTCTTCCTCGGCGACATCTGGCCGTCAAGCCAGGAAGTGCACGACCTGCTCAAGTTCGCGCTGAACGCGGAGACGTTCCGCACGAACTATTCGAAACTGACTCGCGAAGGCGATCTGTGGAGCAAGATCGAAGGCGCCGAGGGCCAGGTCTACGATTGGCCGACCTCGACCTACATCGCCGAACCGCCGTTCTTCGACGGCTTCCAGATGACGCCGGCCGCCGCGCTGGCGCCGGTACGCGCCGCGCGGCCGCTGGGCATCTTCGGCGACTCGGTGACGACCGACCACATCAGCCCGGCCGGTTCGATCAAGGAAACCTCCCCCGCCGGCGTGTACCTGAAGGAACACGGCGTGCAGAAGGCTGACTTCAACAGCTACGGCTCGCGCCGCGGTAATCACGAAGTGATGATGCGCGGCACGTTCGCCAACGTGCGCATCAAGAACCTGATGATTCCGCCGAAGGCCGACGGTACGCGCGTGGAAGGGGGGCTGACGATCCACCAGCCAAGCGGCGACGAGATGTCGATCTACGATGCGGCGATGCGCTACATTGCCGCAGGCACGCCGACGGTGGTCTTCGGTGGCGAAGAGTACGGCACGGGCAGCTCGCGTGACTGGGCGGCCAAAGGTACGTCGCTGCTGGGCGTGAAGGCCGTGATCGCACGCAGCTTCGAGCGGATCCACCGTTCGAACCTGGTCGGCATGGGCGTGCTGCCGCTGCAGTTCAAGGAAGCGGACAGCGTGCAGTCGCTGGGCATCAACGGTGACGAGACGTTCGACATCGAAGGCATTGACGGCGACGTGCGCCCGCAGCAGGAAGTCACGCTGGTGATTCATCGCGCCAGCGGCGACGTGCAGCGGGTGCCGGTGCTGCTGCGCATCGATACCCCGATCGAAGTCGACTACTACAAGCACGGCGGCATCCTGCCGTACGTCCTGCGTTCGCTGCTCGCCTGAGCGTCGACGCTCGGTGACAGGCGCCTCGGCGCCCGGCCGGCCGCCTGTGCCGGCCTGCTCCAACCCGGCTGCGGCCGGGTTTTTCGTTTCGGCGTGCCGATGCGCCGGCGCTGGTCTGCGCCGACGACCTTGCCTCGACACCCCGCGCCCCGCGCCTCGCGCCAACCACTGCCCGCCAACGTCCCGCGCGCGGCGCACCGGCAAGGGCGCTCGAACACTCGGCCGGATGGCCGGGACAGCGCCGCCGTCCGCCGGCCCATTGGTCCGAGCATTGCAGTGCCGCCTGGCGCCCGTCCCTTGCAACACGACTTGCAACACGACTTGCAACCCAACTCGCAGCCCTGCCTGCAACCGATATCGCGCACCCGGCGCGCGCGGTGCGGCCCGTCGACCCCGCCCCGCATGCGTGCTTGCGTGACTCCCCGTCGCGATCGGCTAAAATGACGGGTTACGTCTCAACCACAAAGCATTCATGCGCCCGCGCAACGCCAAACGCAATACTCCGGAAGTCGACCGCTTGATCGGGCTCTGCCTTGCCCTCTACGCGTCCGGGAGCCGCGTCGAAGATCGCTTCTGGGAAGAGCGGATCGACGCGATGATCGACGCCGCGCTCAACGGTGGACGGCAAACCATGCTCGATGCCGCCCTCGACGAATTGCAGCGCAACCACCCGCTCGTCTATGGCACGCTCGCCGACATGACCGAAACGCGCAGCGAGTCCTTCCGCGCGTCCCGTGGCGAGGAAGGCGAGTGGGACACGTTGCTGGTCGCCGTGCCGATCCTCGCGTGGACTCGCTACGAGATTCCGTCCGGGCCGATCGGCGACGAGCGACGCCAGTCCCTGCTGACCCAGCTACATGCGCATGTCGTCGCGAGCGACGCACGCCTGGCGCTGGCGCCCTTCCTGTACAGCATCGATCAGCTGCCGCGCCACCATGTGGAGACGTTTCAGCTCGCGCAGAAGCTGGCGCAGGCCGCGCTGCAAGGCAGACAACCGAAGCTGGCCGGCGACCGCGGCGAGGCGACGGCGCCGATCCTGGCCGATCCACGCTTCCTGATCGCCGCCGTTGCGGCGCCGGTCGGCAAGCCGCTGTTCCGCTGGCAGGAAGGCGACGGCGACGTGCGCACCGCGCGCCGGCGCACGCTGGACAACTGGGTTGCACAGGGCGGCAACGCGCTGATCACGTTGTTTCCCGGCTGCGAGATCGAATGCCTGCTGCCCGATGCGTTCCATGCGGCTTGCCGCGAGGCCGACGAGCGCATCCGTCCGCACACGGTCCGTACGGCGGTAACCCATCTGACCGAGACGCTGGGCGTCGACGCATCCACGTTGCGGGCCGTGATCGGCGGCTTCGGTGAACAGCGGATCGACGAATACCGTATCGCGTTCACGCGCCGTGGCTCGAACGACGTGCTGTACGGCGTGGTCTGGCCGCTCTATGGGCGCGAAAGCGGCGAAGTGGCCGAAGAGGACGGCGGCGAGGCGCGCTCCCCGCTGGACGAGATTGGCGTGCTGCTACGTGACATGGGCGTGAACGACATTCGACGGCACGCCGGCCGCCACGAGCCGGAATTCTGCGACGACTGTGGCACGCCGCTGTACCTCGACCCCAACGCGGAAATCGTGCATCCCGAAATGCCGGATGACGCGGTATCGACGCCTTCGCACTTCCATTGATCGGGTAAGGCGGGCTGAAGCGGGCGAACGCCCGCTCAGTTCTGCATCCGCTTGAGCAGGTGCTGCGCCAACGCGCTGGCCTGCGCGAGCGCATCGTCTTCGTCGCACAGGGTCGGCTCGGCCCGGAAGAGTTGCGAGCGTCCGCTCGCGTCGGAAATGGACACGACAGCGCGGAAGCAGCCGTCGTCGAGCGGATTGACGATTGCGTCGGCCACGATGTCGCCCTGGGTGAAGCGGAGTCTGGGCATCGGATTTCCCGTGGAAGGCAAGGCCGGACCCGGATGCTGCAGGTCCGCGGTCCGTGTTCACGGACGACTTCCTTCCATCTTAGACGTAACGCGCGGAACCTGCTGAGCATGGCGCAGTCGGCCCCGACCTTGCGTTTTGCGCGCAAGCGCCGCCCTGCCCGGCGGCACGCCGTCAGCCCGCGTCTGAACGCAGGGCTGGCGTGGTTGGCATCCCTTGCGATCGGCGCGACGCCGCGTCGGCGTCAGTCGACACCGCCGACGACGCTACCGACGTACCACGACACTGCCGACGCTACCGACGTACCGACGACCCTGCCGACGCCACCGCGCACCGCGGCTCAGCCGGCCACGCCCTGGTCGGCAGCCGTGCCTTCGCCCAGATCGGCCAGCAGTCGATGCGCTAGCGCATGGGCTTCGTCGAACGCCTCGGCCTGCGACGACGAGCGGCTCTCGACTTGGTGCGTCCGTTGCGCATCGGCCGGCGCCGCCCCGTCCTGCTCGATCGCGACGAGCCCCTGGAAGGTACCGTCGTCGAGGGCTTCCACCAACACGCGCGCCGTGTAAGGTCCCTTCCGATACGTCGGGTCTTTCATTGTCTCTCTCCGGTAAAGGCTACAAAATCGCCGGGTGCCCGGCGACGTGGCTGCGGCGCGCCACAGCGCCGAAGGCGCCTCGCGCGCTCTTTCATTGCGTCCCGTCCCGCGTCAGTGGCAAGAACCGATCCACTTCCCTTACGTTCAGCACCATGCCCACCCCTCACAACGAAATCGTCCGGCTCCGTCCGCTTGAGCAAACCGACTTGCACTTCGTGCACCAACTCGACAATGACGCGATGATCATGCGTTACTGGTTCGAGGAACCGTTCGAGACACTTAGCGAACTCTCGCGCCTGTACGACGAACACGTCCATGACCAGCGCGAGCGACGCTTCGTCGTCGAGGTCAACGAGAACCCCAACGGCGAGCGCGTCGGTCTGGTCGAACTCACTGAAATCGACCACATCCATCGGCGCGCGGAATTCGCCATCGTGATCTCCCCGGCATCGCAAGGTAAGGGCTACGCGTCCGCTGCGACACGACTGGCCATCCACTATGCGTTCAATGTCCTGAATCTGCACAAGCTGTTTCTCGTCGTGGACGTCGAGAACGCCGCCGCGATCCACATCTACGAGAAAGCCGGCTTTGAGAAGGAAGGCTGCCTGCGCGACGAATTCTTCGCCGACGGCCGCTACCGCACCGCATGGCGGATGGCGATCATCCATCCTTGCTGACGGCGCCACTCTCCTGGACGGCCTTGCTACACTGAACGACATGTGCCGCCCGCCGCCGCGCGGGGGCTCGGTTCCGCAGGACAACAACGAATGTGTCACTAGGAGAGACAGAATGGCTGACTTCCGCATCTGGTCCAACGATTTCGCGGCCGAAGGGTATTTCTCGAAAGACCATGCTTTCGACGACGCGGCGTTCGGCGGCGACGGCAAGAACATTTCGCCCGAGCTGTTCTGGGATGCCCCGCCGGCCGACACGCGCAGCTTCGCACTGACCGTGTTCGATCCGGACGCGCCGACCGGCAGCGGCTTCTGGCATTGGGTCGTGGTCAACATTCCGGCCAACGTACGCTCGCTGCCGCGCGAAGCGGGCCGAGCCGACGGCAGCCTGCTGCCGGCCGGCGCGCTGCAACTGCGCAACGACTATGGCACCGTCGGTTTCGGCGGCTGGGCACCGCCGAAGGGCGACAAGCCGCACCGCTACATCTTCCGCCTGCATGCACTGAAGGTCGACTCGCTGCCGCTCGATGCCAACAGCACCAATGCCGTGGCCCGCTTCATGGCGCATCTGAACGAGCTGGACTCGGCCACGGTAATGGGGCTCTACGAGAATCCGTGACCTGATAGCCTGAGTCGCCTCCCAGCCAGCGTCGCGTCGCCGGCCGCAACGGTGCTGCCGCCGTCTGTCCGGGTCCAGCGTGCGCCAGCCGCCGCCGACCTGTCTAAGGGACGCCCACCCTAGGCGGCGCGCAGATAACGGCCTAAGCTGGTTCGCTGAACCGGGCTGCGCCGGGTGGTGGATCGGCGGGCACCGCGCGCTGCGCGCCTCGCGTGGTCAGCAGTCAACGCGACTGCCCCGCTTGCTCAGTTCATGTCGAGACAACGAAACGAGAAAACATGGATCAGCCCTCTCTTCCCAGCTCGCGCGGGTCTGCCGAATCGACAAGCAAGCGGACAGCCGTCCGCACGAAGGTCCGCCCTGCCGCCGCACTCGCATGCGCGCTCGCCCTGTGCAGCGCAAGCGCCGTGGCCAGGCCGGTTCTCGACACCGTTCGACGGTCCGGAATCCTTACCGTCTCCTATGCGGTCGATAATGCCCCGCTTTCCTACGTGGATGCGCAAGGGCAGCCAATTGGTTACGCGTTCGAACTCTCGCAGCGCATCGGCGCGGCGGTCAGCAAGGCGCTCGGTGGCCGCCGGGTGACGATCAAGCCGATTCGCGTCGACCCCGCGGATCGCCTGCGCCTGGTGGAGGACGGCGCAATCCAGCTCGAATGCAGCGCGACCACGATCACGCCGGAGCGTGCGCGGCGCGTCTCGTTCTCGCCGGCTTTCTATGTCGGCGGCGCCCGGCTGCTCGTATTGCGTGGCAGCGCGATTCACGGCGTCGACGACCTGGGCGGCAAGCGCGTGATCGTGACCACCGGCTCGACGTCGGCGGAGCTGCTGCGCCGCCTGAACCAGCAAAAGCATTTGAATATCGGCGTCCTGCTCGCCGACAACCATGAGCGGGCGATCGAAATGCTGCGGACCCACCGCGCCGACGCCTTTGCATTGGACGACATCCTGCTCGCGGGCTTGATGTCGAACCTGATATCGAGCCGCAAGCGCGACGACTTCGAAATCGTAGGCGCACCGCTGTCCGAAGAGGCGTACGGGTGCATGATCCGGAAATCCGATCCCGGCTTTCGGAAGGTCGTCGACGACGAGATCGAACGCCTGCGCCGTACCGGCGAACTGCGCAAGCTGTACCACCGCTGGTTCGAGACCCCCATCCCTCCCCGCAACGTTTCGTTCGATCTGAAAGCGAATCCCCAAACCGAACGCGCGATTGCACCCGAGGGCGCAGGCTGGCCTGCGGACCGATCGATCCGCAACGACTGAGCCCCTGCCGCGCACGCGGCGGCGCCGCCAGTGATGCCGCTCATGCGCGTGCTTGCCGCCCGTCAGACGCTGCGGTGGGAGCAGGCACCGCATTGCAGCGCGGCCGGCAGTGCCCTCTACCGACCCTCTACCGGCCCTGCACCGGCCCCGTGCGCGTCCGGTACGCGCCCCGCTCACGCCTCACCGTCTGCTCCTCCGCCTGCCTCGTTGCTGACGTGTGCCGGCGTGGCATCGTATCCGGGCCAATGCCGCTGCTCCGCGCCACGACCAACTGTGCCACGCTGGGCGCCGCTGCAACGTCGTTCGCCACTGCAGTAGACGTCCGTGTTTTCACGAAACCGGGCTGCGCGCGGCGCCGCGCGCAGCCCGGCAAGATTCGCCAGCGCATACGGACACCATCGGGACACCATCGCGGAAAGCACCCGCCCGAGCCTGCCGGGTATGGCTGCACAGCCGCTGCTGCGGCGCGCCGCAAACCCGCGCAAGTGAAGACAGCGGGTCCCGCAGGCATAACCCTTGCTGAATGTCTTCCGTCGAATGCTCGCCGAATTTTTGCTGTACGTCGCGGGCAGCAACCGGACTGGGGAGAAACATGGCAAATAATCTGAACGGCGTACGCGTCGCCATTCTGGCCACCGATGGCTTCGAGCAGGCAGAACTGGAGTCGCCCAAGGAAGCTTTGGAACAAGCGGGCGCCACGGTCGACATCGTGTCCGACAAAACGGACACGGTGCAAGGCTACGAACACATCGACAAGGGCCGCGCCGTGCGCGTCGACAAGAGTTTCGAGCAGGCGCAGGCCGACGATTACGACGCGGTCGTGCTGCCGGGCGGCGTGATCAACGGTGATGCAATTCGCATGCTGCCGCGCGCGCAAGCCTTCGTCAAAAGCGCGAACGACGCGAACAAGCCGATCGCCGTCATATGCCATGGCGGATGGCTCCCGATCACTGCGGGGATCGTGTCGGGCAAGACGCTGACGAGTTGGCCTTCGCTGCAGGACGACCTGCGTAATGCCGGCGCGACCTGGGTTGACGAAGAAGTGCACCAGGACGGCAATCTGATCAGCAGCCGGAAGCCGGACGACCTGCCGGCCTTCAATCGCACGCTGATCGCCGCGCTGCAAGGACGCGCACGCAAGACGGCCTGAGGCAACGGCGCGCACCTTTCGCGCGCCCCTTGCGGCTGTCGCACGATGAAGTGAACAAGACCAAGGATCAACCCTTTGGGGCATGTGCCCCGCGGCAACACACTGCTTCCAGGAGAATGCGATGAACATTTTCAGCTACCGTCGCCACCTTCGTTTCCTCAGTTCCGGTCAGCGTCGCCGGTGGTGGGACCAACGCATGTCGCTGCAGCCGCGCGTCGCGATCGGCCGTTCGTACGTGCCGCGCACGATTGCCAGCCAGTTCACTTACGTCAAGGTCAGCTGAATCCGGCCATCGGCGCCTACACGCGTCGCCATCGGAGCCCACGATGAAGATCTCGTTTGCAAAAGAGTCGCCGCGCTTCGACGGTGCAACGTCCACTGTGCGTTTCATCGCAACGGTCGATGGCGTGGATACGGAGTGTGCCGTCTCGTCGGCCGCGTTGCAGGATCATTGTGACGCGAAGTCGGCACTGGAGAACGATGTCATCGCCGCGTTCGAATCGAACCGCGCGCAGATCGAGTCGGCGTGCCGCAATGCGTTGCGTGACAACGGCGGAGAGCCGCTGACGTTGAGCAGCGGCCAGCTCCGCATCGAAAAATTGACGCGACGACACGATCGCGCGTCGCAGACCTGAAGGAGATGCCATGTCGATCATCGTAGCTGGACGATTCGATACCTATCCCGCCGCCCAGGCGGCTGCCGCCCGCCTGTTCGAGAACGGCTTTCTGGAGGAGGACGTCTCCCTGTTTTTCGTCGGTCCTCGCGGTCGCCATGACAAGACGCCGATCGGCGGCGACCAGCAACACGACGAGGGTACCAAGAACGCGCACAAGGGCGCCGGGATCGGCAGCGTGATCGGCGCCGTGGTCGGTGCGGGCATCGGTGCGGCGATGTTCAATCTCGTTAACTCTCCGATCCCGCTGACCGTCGCGGCAGCGGGCGTCGGCGCGTGGGTCGGCTCGCTGCTGGGCGCAATGGTGCGAACGCGCCGTGACACCGCGCATAGCGCACAACGCGAGCCGCAGAACAAGGTACGGCATTCGGGCGTTATCGTGGCGGTGCATGCGAGCGAGACCACGCGCCTGCGCGCGGGCCAGATCCTGGCAGATGCCGGCGCCAGCGATCTCGAACGCGCGAATGGCCGTTGGACTAACGGCGAATGGTCGGATTTCGACCCGGTCCAGCCGCCGCAACCGCTTGACGTTCCTACCCGGTCCACGAAACAGGCGGGAGCGGACGCGATCAAGGTCTGACGTTGCGCCACGCGCGGACGACTGACGCCGTGCCGAAGGCGTCTGGCGCGCCCAGCGAACGACGGCAAGCTGAGAAGAACGGGCTCATGGGTCCGTTTTTCTTTATCGGCTTGGTGACTGCATTCTCGTCATTTCGCTTCGCGCGTCCCTGCATACCCACCCTCGCCTCTCGATTGATCTCCAAGGCAGCGAAGCGGCGGCCGTCATGCAGCAAGGTTCCACCGTAAAAGCGAATGAAGCCGCCACAAGACATCTGTCGGCAACCGCGGCGTTTTAGCGATTGGCGAACGAGTTGCGAACGAATCTCGAACGAATCGCGGGCAAGGGTTTCACCCCTGGTCGGGTTTATGCGACAGTCGCCGCCAAGCGTCGCACAGCGGGTGTCAGCGTGGTAGAGCCCGCAACGTCAACCAGGCGTCAACCACAAACAAAAAACCCGTCGCAAAGCGACGGGTCCGATACTCGTTGTGATCTCCCTGCCGAGGAAGACCATCTGTACGAATCGAGCTGGCTAGATAGCCAGAAAGCGCGGCCTCATATAGCCGCGCGCAGGGAGAAACATAGGCACGCGCTCAGTTGCGCGAGGTGATCCACGCATAGCGACGGTTTTCCGCCACGACATCGCGTGCATATTGCATCGCGTCGTCGACACGATCGAATCTGGCGAGCGGCCGCTTCGCTGTCTGCTGCGTCACTTCCCAACGACCATCCTTACCGCGCATGACACGGAACACCGACTCGTTCGAGGCATCGTAGAACATTTGTTTCTCCCAGGAAGACCAGTTATTGCAAGACGCTGTCCGCGTGCCTTACTTCAAGCACCTTCCGTGCCACCATCTTAAAAATCGGCCGTCTGTGCGCTTTTCCGCAAAAACATCGCGGAAAACCGTCGAAACGAACAAGCCCGAGGCGCCCTTCCGTGGGCCTGTCGCTAATCGGGGCCAGGCGCCGCGAGTGCAGGACTTACACGCTGCCACCGCCGTCTTGAAAAACTTGCGCTGCAGCCAACGGCAGCTTCGCCTTACGGCGCCCTGCACTTGCATTTCTGGGCTCGCAAACTCCGCGCTGTGGGCAAGGTTGCAACGTGACCCGCCAAATCGCTCGCCCAAGCGTTCAATTTCCGTACAGACAATGTGCGAAGGCCAACGACGCAAACAGGCAAGACCACCCGGCAGACACATGGCGGACGGTAGGCACGCCCCCTGCTTAGAAGAAGCCAACGCCGCGACGCGGCCCGACAACGAAGGAGAGAGAAGATATGAGCACCAACGTCACCTCGGTTCTGAACGACCTGATTGAAACGTCGCGCGACGGCGAGCAAGGTTTCCGCAAGTCGGCCGAGCATGCGAAAGACGCGACCGTGAAGACCCTGTTCACTACGCGCGCCGACGATTGCGCCCGCGCAGTGAGCGAGCTGCAAGCGCTGGTCGTGCAACTGGGCGGCAAGCCCGAAACGAGCGGCTCGATCAGCGGCGCGCTGCATCGCGGGTGGACCGAATTGAAGGCCTCGGTGTCGAGCGACGACGACCTTGCGCTGTTGCAGGAGTGCGAACGCGGTGAGGACGTCGCGAAGAAGCGCTATCGCCAGGCCCTCGACTCGGATCTGCCAGCGGACGTGCGCGCAATTATCGAGCGCCAGTACCAGGGCGTGGTCAGCAATCATGACCGCGTTCGCGACCTGCGCGACCAGTATGCTGCGCGCGCCAAGTAAGCAGCCGGTTGGTGAGACCGTCTAAGCCGACGGTCGAGCAATACACGGGCGGCCCGAGCCAATCGGCCGCCCGTGTTGCATTCGGTGGTAGCCAGCGCATCACGTCGCGCACTGCGTACAAACCACGCGCGCCCTGCCGTCGCGCACGCAGCGATGCGCGATCGGTAATTCGCCCGACACGATTCATACAGACCACATCGCATCGGGCGCATGTGGCGGTGCGCCCTCAGGCCAAAGGGCGAAGGGCGAACGCATCGCACGGTGCATCCTTCCCGTCCGCGCTCGACAAATGGAAAAGGCCGGCATGATGCCGGCCTTGCGCAGAGAAGGCCGACACGCAGCCGGCCCTGTCGTGCAACGCGCCGTCGGCGCGCTGCCGTGCTTCAAGCGCGCATCGTTACGACGCGACCACCTTCAGACGGTTCGTCACCGACTTGACGCCGTTCACGCCACGCACGACTTCTTCCGCGCGCGCCTTTTCGTCGGCCGTGGGCACCGAGCCCGTCAGACGCACCACGCCATGGCGGGTCTTGACGTGGACCTTGGTCGACTTGAGATTCTTTTCGGCAAGCAGTGCCGCCTTGACCTTGGTGGTAACGGTACCGTCGCTGACGCGATCGCCGACCGACTCATGGGTGGCGGTGTTCGACGTGTCGTTGGCGGTCGTGTCGCTGGCCACTTGCGCATGCGCGCCGATCGAAACGGCCAACAGGGCGCCACCAACCAGTTGCATCAGAGCGGTCTTCTTCATATCCATTCTCCCAATTAGAAAAGTTGTTCGACGATCACCGCGAAATCCCCCTCGGATCTCACAGCGCGCCGTTCACTACGAGCTGGTTGTCCCAGCTTTCGACACCATCGCAGTTGGCCATTACATCATCGGCCGCCCGCTTCAAGAATTCTTCCCGTACTTCGCCAGTCAACGTCACACGTCGGCCAGCGACCCTGACATGCACTTTCGACTCGTCGAAGTAATCGGTTTCGAGGAGCCGTTGCCGCACCAGCGACAACACGTCGTCCGCGCTCGTCGTCGCTGTAGGCAACGTCGAGAGGCGCTCGCCTTCCAACAACGCATCGCGGTTTTCCGGCAAAAGCGAGTCCGGGTCGTACGTGTTTACTGCCTTCGGCTTTTCCATGATGCCTTCCACATTTCGTTAGCGTCGTTTTCTCTAATGTCGAGTGAACGCGCTCGGATGGGAAACATTGCAAGTCACACGCAAACAGCCACCTGTTCCGGACCGTGGGACCAAATCAACCGATGAATTGTCGCCGCAGTCCGTCATCCCACAAGATGCAAAACGCGTGCCGACCTGAAAAAAGTGCGTGATCGCCGCGCGCATCGGTCCATTGGACGGGCGTAATTGCCTACTGTGGTGCCAAAAGATCGCCTGCACCTCGTCTTGCGAAAAGCTTTCGAGTAAGTCTTGCATACACCCGGCAATTACTCCGCGACCCTGAAATTTTGGTATGGCCGTTGCTAAAGAAGTCATGAGAGCAAGACGCGCACCATTCATGAGAGGTATCTGTGACGCAGCCATCCATCGAACTTCGCGCCAAGCAAAGCTTGACGCTGACACCGCGCATGCAGCAGTCGGTTCGCCTACTGCAACTGTCGGCGTTGGACTTCACGCAGGAAGTCAACGCAGCGCTCACCACCAACCCATTCCTGGAGTACGAAGAAGCCGCCGCGAACGGCGACACTGACGCACCGACCGGCGTCGATGCCGCCCCGTCCGCGGAAGGCGTGACCACTAGCGAGGCGCCGTCGTCGGCGCTGGAGAGCGACGCCCCCGTCGAGACAGTGTCCGAGGCGGCGCCCGCGGATCTTCCGTCCGAATATATTGGCGAAGGCGGCGGCCGCGCCGGCGGCGATGGTGAGGGCGGCGACCCGTGCGACTGGATGCATGCGGAACCTGATTTGCGTGACCGGCTGCATCAGTCCCTGTCCCTTTCCCCCCTCGGCGAGCGAGACCGCTTTGCTGCGCAGGTGGTGATCGAGTCGCTGGAGGAGGACGGCTATCTGCGGCAGCCGCTCGAAGAATTGATCGGTGTCGGGGACTGCGAGCCACCGCTGTCGGAGGACGAATTGCGCGTTGCCGTTCGGCTTGTCCAGACCCTGGATGCGCCGGGCATCGGCGCTCGCTCGCTGTCCGAATGTCTGATGCTCCAGCTCGAGGCAATGGATGACGATACGCCATGCCGTGACATCGCCATCGAAATCGCGTCGCATCACCTTCCCCGCCTGGCAAAGCGAGAGCACGCAGAGCTGCAACGAGCGTTGGGCTGCGACCCCGAAGCATTGCGTACCGCCTGCGCATTGATCCGCCGTCTCGATCCGAAACCCGGTCACAACTACAGTGTCGATGCGAACAACTATGTTGTGCCAGACGTCATCGTCCGACAGGTCAAGGGTAAGTGGGTTGTCTCGATCAACCCGGCTGTGATGCCAAAGGCGCGCGTCAATCGGATGTACGTCGACATGTTTGCGCAGTCCGACGCAAGTAGCCGCTCGCCCCTCGCGCAGCAATTGCAGGAAGCGCGCTGGCTGATGCGCAATGTGCAGCAACGCTTCGCGACGATCCAGCGGGTTGCCGAGACGATCGTATCGCATCAACGCGCGTTCTTTGACTACGGTGAGGTTGCACTGCGCCCGCTGGTGCTACGCGACGTGGCACAGGAACTCGGCCTGCACGAATCGACCGTCTCGCGTGCGACCGGCAACAAGTACATGGCGACACCGCGCGGGATCTTTGAATTCAAGCACTTCTTCCCCCGAGAGCTCAGCACCGACAGTGGCGGCACATGCTCCGCGGCAGCTGTACGGGCCCTACTGAAGGAGATGATCTCGGCCGAATCGTCGGACGCGCCTTTGTCGGACGTGGCGCTGGCAAAGATGTTGGCCGACCAGGGGGTGATCGTCGCGCGCCGAACGGTGGCCAAGTACCGTCGCCTGATGAAGGTGCCGCCCGCGGAGCTACGGCGCATCTGAGTGCAGGAGGGTGCGGTGGCGGGCCGCGCCCACGAAGCCGGGGCGCCGGGCGAGGCGCCGGCGGCGTCTTACCCGCACCCTATGGTGTCGACACTGCTACGGCGTCGCGGCACCAGTGGATCGACTGGCCGCGCGTTGCGCCGCCGCCGTTGCATGCCGCGCATTCGCCGCTGAAATCTCCGCGCCCAGCAGGAACACCGCTGCGGAGAAATACAGCCACATCAGGATCACCGCCAGTGATCCTGCCGCGCCGAAGGTCGTCGCGGTGCCGGCACTACTGAGATAAACGGCAAAAAGATGCTTGCCGATCGAGAACAGCAGCGCGGCTGCAACGCCCCCGGTAAACGCGGAACGCCAGCGCATCGGCGCGTCGGGCAGCAGCTTCAGCAAGGTGCTGAACGCAAGAAACAACATCGCGAAGCTGACCGTGCGCTGGATGACGTTCGCCACCAACAATGAGACCGCGTCTTCGCCCAGAAACCATCGCCCGAGTATGTTGACCGCGGCATCGAGCAGCAGCAGGACCACGATCAGGAAACCGATGCCGATCACCAGGCCGAACGAAATCAGGCGGACGCGGACCATCCCGAAAATGCCCGGCTTGTAGCCGGCATCCTCGAGCGGCCAGATTCGATTGAGCGCGCTGTTTAGCGACGCAAACGTCGCCGATGCGCCGATTACAATACCGGCGAGCGAGATCAAGGTGACACCGGTCGCCATCCGCGTACGCCAGGCATTGGCCAACATGGCTTGCAGACCCGCCGCCGCATCGGTACCGATCATGCCGCGCGCCTCGGCTATCAGCCGACCCTGCGCGGCTTCTGCGCCATAGAAGAAGCTTGCCACCGCCACGATGATGACGAGTGTCGGCGCCAGAGAGAACGCCGCATAGAAGGCGATGGCCGCGGCGCGCGACGGGCACTCGTTGTCGCTCCACCGTTGCACCGGCTCTGCGATCCGCCACGCCCACTGCATCGGCCCACGGCCCCGGTACACAAAGCGGCGCGGTGGCATCGGCGCCGCCGCAGGATGAGAACGGCCCGCTGAGCGTGCTTCGTCCGCCGCACCGGACAAAGGCTCGGGCAAAGGCGCTTCCATCGTCTCACTCCTTCCGCGGTGGCCTCGCCGGCCACGAGCTTAAAAGCCGCTGTCGACCGGACGGACGTCAGCGGTATGCGTCAATCAGATATCTGGCCCGCGATCCGGACCGTCGAGATCGATGTCTGCCGTGTCGTCGACAATATCCTCGATCGATTCGATCGAATCCGGCAGGATATCGGCGTCCGGGCGGAAACCGCCGTCCCCTTCTGCAAGCGCGCGCTCCCCCGTGCCCGAGGTGTCGGTGTTCGCGTCGAATTCCAAGGGCCCTTCTTCAAGCGCGTGAGCGTCGAGTGAATCGTCGACGTCCATTTCACGTCGGCGTGCGCCGAGCGTGTCGCTGCCGGAATCGCTTGAGTCACTAGGCCCAAGGGACGCAGTGTCGTGTCCAATTCCCAGCGTTTGCTGGCCTTCTTCCGGCGGATTCAGCGTGCTGCCACTCATGATCGACTCCTTGTAATTACTGAGATTCGACCTCCGTACCGCAACAAGCGTACCACTGCCACACAGACCGGCCTAGAGTCCGGCATTCCGTCCTATGGCTCAGCACGGTAAGCATGCGGGCCTGCGCGCGAACTGCCTCGCTCACCCGACGGCTTGCGTCCGCTGGCGTCCGCTGGCATCCGCTGGCATCCTTTTCGCTCTATAGCGCTCGGACGGGCTGAAACCCGATTCGCGATGTCCGCTCCCGGGCAGGCATCGATCGCCGGGGGCAGTCTCCGGGGCGCCGCACTGCACGAGAAGCCCCTTGAGGTCCGGCATGTTACTTGCTGCATAACAGAAGTCTTTCAAGATAAACACAATCCCTCAGGAGGTCTCATGAAACTTGCTCGCACGCTCTCGATTGCTTGTCTGGGTCTGTCCGCTGTTGCCTTCGGTGCGCAAGCACAAAACTCGCGTCCTACCACTGGCACGATGCAGGATTCGGCGACCACCCAGCCGGGCGGCCCGATGGAAAACAATCAAACGATGAACGGTGGCCCGGCCACGAACGGTTCGCTGTCGCAAGGTTCGGTGGCGGGTGGCGGTTCGAAGAGCACCCACAAGGCACGTCGTTCGCATCGTTCGTCGAACAAGACGAGCGGCGCTACCGACACGACCGGCTCGACGGGTAATGGTGGCACGTCCGGCACGATGTCGGGCACGGGTTCCAATATGGGTGGCACGGGCCCGAACGGGGTCGGTGCGGGCGGCGCCGGCATGAGCGGTGCAGGCGGCGCTGGTACGAGCGGCGCAGGCGGCTCGAAGTAAGGCATAGGCATGCATGGCGCGGAGAATCACTCCGCGCCAGTCTCGACAGGGCGCTCCGCGCCCTGTTTTGTTTTGTGACGTTGCAAGCGGTTGATGCTAGCGAGCAGCGGACGGGCGCCAGAGGCGCTGGACGACGCGCTCGGTGCAGTGAATAGCTCCCGTAAAGGAACCGATAACGCACCGCGCTAACGCGTTCCATCAACGCGTTCCATCAACGCGTTCCATCAACGCGCTCAGTCAACGCACTGTGACGACGCATTACCACTACGCGTTGCGACCACGCGTAGTGACAACGCGTAGTGACAACGCGTAGTGACAACGCATCGCGGCAGTACCGGACCACGCGATCCTAGGCAGCCGATGGCGTTTCAGGCGGGCAACGCGACGTGGGCTGCGTCCGCGAGTGCATTCAGAAATGCGTCGCGCCACACGGACAGGTCGGATTCCCTGAGTTTGGCCATCATCGACGCATGTCGTTGGATTCGTTCGTCCAAAGGCATTGTCAGCGCCCTTTCGATCGCCTCCGCGGTCTGCATCACATTGAACGGATTCACCACCAACGCGCCCGGCATTTCCTCTGCCGCGCCCGCGAACTGAGACAGGACCAGCACGCCAGGATCGGTCGGATCCTGTGCCGCGACATACTCCTTCGCGACCAGATTCATGCCGTCGCGCAACGGCGTGACGCATCCGACACGCGCCGTACGAAGCAGTGCCATCAGCAGATTGCGCTCGTACTTCCGATTCAGATATTGGATCGGTGTCCAGTCCAACTGCGCATAACGGCCGTTGATGCGACCGGATTCGGCTTCCAGCGTCCGCCGGATCAGCTGATACGACTGAACGTCACTGCGGGTTGGCGGCGCGATCTGCAACAGCGAGACCCGACCATGCAAGCCGGGCGACGCTGCGAGCAAGGCTTCGAACGCATGGAAGCGTTCAACCAGCCCCTTCGAATAATCGAGACGGTCGACACTGATGACCAGCGCACGACCGTGCAGCGAGTCCCGTAGCGCGCGGACGACCTTCCGTTCCGCACACGCCTTCGCCGCCTTCGCGATTGCGTCGGGATAGACGCCGATCGGGAAAGCCCCGACCGCGCAGGTCCTGCCGTCGAGCGTGGCACTGCGCCCGTCGCTCTGACCGCCTGCGGCGCGCACGACATAGTCGAGGAAGGCCTGCATGTCGACGCGCGTCTGAAATCCGACCAGGTCGTACTGCATCAACGCCTGGATCAGTTCGGCATGCGGCGGCACGGTAAAGAGGATCTGCGGCACGGGAAACGGAATGTGCAGGAAAAAGCCAATCGGATTCTCGATGCCAAGTTCCCTGCAGGCCGCCGCGAACGGAATCAGGTGATAGTCATGCACCCAGATCACGTCGTCCGGCCGCAGCAAGGGCTTCAGTTGCGCGGCCAGCCACCGATTGACGCGCTGATAGCCCGCGTACTCCTGGCGATCGTAGCGCGCCAAATCGTTTCGGTAATGGAAGACGGGCCATAGCGTGGCGTTGGAAAAGCCACGGTAATACTGGTCGTAATCGCGCTTCGCCAGACTGACGGTGGCATATGTGACGTTGCCACGCGTCTCGATCGTCGGCTCATCGGAAGCCTCGGCCAGACACTCGCCGCTCCATCCGAACCACACACCGCCGGTTTCCTTGAGCGCGTCGAGCACGCCGATGGCCAGCCCACCAGCTGCGGGGCCTGCCTCCGAGACGGCGGCGACACGGTTGGAGACCACGACAAGACGACTCATACGACGACCTATTTCATTAGCGAAAACAGCGTTACATCGGCATGCGCGCCGGGCGGCGCGCCACCATCGTCAAGCCCTCGGCACGCTGCCGGGTTGCGCGGGCGGATCGCCCACCGGTGCGACGTCCGGCTGCGGCGGATCGAGCGGCGGCGGCTCGACCGGCGACGGCGTGGGCGGCACTTCCGGCGGAATCGGCGGTTCGGGGGTTTGCAGATGAAGGCTCATGGTGCTCTCCTTTCGATTCAGGATGGATTGCGAAAACACAGTGCGAACGTGCGACCCGGTCCTTTGCAGCGCGCACAAACCACTTACCGCGGATCGCGCAAGGTTCGTGCCGATGAAACGTGGCGACGCGGCGCAACGTGCGTCCCGCTGCCGCGCTTGTTGGCGCCTGCAATGGCATACCGTTTGCATCATGCCCGGCGCGGCAACCACAAAACGGCCGCAATACATTCCAACTCTTTCTGAGACACGAGGATAGCGTCATGGTGCATGCGACCCGCCCTTCGCGCGGCATGTCTAAACGTCATCGCCGCGAGCACGAGTACGAGCGCGATCGGTTCGAGCAACGCCAGCAACGGATGCAGCGACAGAAACGTCGCGAGCGCCACGAACTGCGGGAACTTGATCTCGGCATCTGAAGTGCCCCGCGTCTCTCGTCGCCAGGCAAGGCCAGCCCGGCCGGCCGGCGAAAAAAAGGCGCCCCGACCGGGGCGCCCTTTCCACTGTTTCGTTACCGCGACAACGCAAACGTTTCCCCGACAGGCCGCGCGACGGCACCGGGGAACGGCTCGATCATTCGTCCTCGGCAGCTACCTCGTCGGCTTCGTTGCCCGCACGGCTCTTGCCGTCCTCGCCGTATTCGACGAGGCGGTTGTACAGCGTCTTCAGGCTGATCCCGAGAATCTCGGCAGCGCGCGTCTTCACCCCGCCGCATTGCTCCAGCGTGGCCAGGATCAGCTGCCGATCGGCCTCGGCCAGAGACGTGCCGAACGGGATCGTCACGGAGGCAGCGGCCTGCGGCTTGGACAGCGAAATCTGCAACGGCACGGCGGTCGTATCGACAGAGTCTGACGAGGCCATGATGTAGGCGCGCTGCACATAATTCTTCAGCTCGCGCACGTTGCCCGGCCAGTTATAGGACATCATCGTCTCAATACTGGACGGCGGGAAGGTCTTGTTGGTGCTGTAGCGCTCGTTCAGGCCGTTCAGGAAGCTCTCCGCGAGCAACTGCACGTCCCGTCCGCGCTCGTGCAGCGGCGGCAACTGGATCGGGAACACATTCAGGCGGTGGTACAGATCGAGGCGCAGCTTGCCCTCTTCCACCGCTTGCTCGGGATCGCGATTGGTCGCCGCGACGAGGCGCACGTCCGTCTCGATTTCCTTGGTGGTACCGACGCGCATGAAAACGCCGGTTTCCAGCACGCGCAGCAGCTTGACCTGCAGCTCGATCGGCATTTCGGTCACTTCGTCGAGGAACAGCGTGCCGCCGTTGGCCCGTTCGAAATAGCCCTTGTGCTGGCGATCCGCACCGGTGAAGCTGCCCCGCTCGTGCCCGAACATCTCCGACTCGATCAGGTTCGGCGAAATCGCTCCGCAGTTGACCGCCACGAACGGGTGCTTGCGCCGCAGGCTCAGTTCGTGAACCGTCTGCGCGGCAACTTCCTTGCCGGTGCCGCTTTCGCCGATCAGCAGGACCGATGCGGCCGTCGGTGCAACCTTGTTGATCTGGTCGTACACGCGCTGCATGGCCGGCGAGCTGCCCAGCATCAGGCCGAAGCGGCCGAACCGGCGCAGTTCGCCCCGCAGGCTGCCGATCTCCGCCTTCAGATCGCCGGTGCGCGGCAACCGGCTGAGAATGGCCTTGACGCGCTGGAAATTGATCGGCTTGACCAGGTAATCGGTCGCGCCAAGCTTGAGCGCGTTGACCGCCGATTCCACGGTCGCGTGCCCGGTGATGACGATGACCTCGACACCGGATGCCGGCTCCAGGTCGTCGAACAGTTCGACGCCGTCGCCGTCCGGCAGCTTCAGGTCCGTGAAGATCACATCCGGCAGTTGACGCACCATCTGGATGCGCGCCTCGCGCAGGTCGCCCGCCGCCGCGGTCGTCAACCCATCGCTACGGATCAATTCGACCAAGGCGTCGCGGGTATTGGCGTCGTCGTCGACGATAAGAACATGTGGCATTGAGTGATCGCAAGTAATTGGCGCCGAAGGCCAGGGCGGAGCACCCGAACGACCGGCAGAAATGCTAGGAGGTGCGCAGCGCACGACACGCCCGGCGCTGCGTCCTTTCGACGTAACGCCACACGCGGTACACCAAGCACCTCGAGTGCGGTGCAAGCCACCTGGGCCGCACCGTCACGGTATGGCTCGCCAGCGCGCTCCATGCACCGGCGAACCGAATCCTTTGCCACCAGCCTCGCCAGCGCGAGGGACGGCGCGCAGCGGCATGCCATCTGGCGCCAGCCGATCAACGATCGCGACAAGCGCCGCATGCCAGCGATGCCGTCGCATCGCCCGCTACGGGACTGATATAGATTACAGCTTTTCTCAATATAACAGGAGGCGCCCGGCAAGGGGCGCGGCGATGGCCGCATCCCCTGCCGGGCGCCTCCTGTAGATGCCGCGCGTCAGCTCTTCGGGAACTGCCAGACTTCCGGATCGTCCTGCACCGGGGCAGGCGTCGCGCCGCCGGCGCTGGCGAGCTTGGGCTGCACGTCTTCCGCCTGCGGCACGGCGCCGCCCTCATCTTCCCAACGCTGTACTTCTCGCGGCTCGCTGCGGGGCGTACGGCCGCGTCCCCAGAGATACCCGGCAAGCGCGCCGAGAATGGCCAGGCTGGTCACCACGCTCGCTTTCTTTCCCATCTTTTTTCTCCTTTGTCTGAATATCGTGTTGCTCTGCAGCCGGCTGCCTGATCAGCTCCGCAGGCGCCTGATCAAACGCCACAGCGCGAACGCGCGTCCCGCCAGCGAGATGGTCGTACGCAGCGACGGCCTGAATTTGAGCGCCAACAGCGCGGCAACCGGCGCCAGCGGATACAGCAGGCGGGTCGGCGCCGCGCCGCCGGAACGGAGTTGATCGATGCGGCGCAGCGGCGAGACCAGCGTCAGCGCCGCATGCCGCATTTCGATCCGCTCCAGCTCGATCTGGTCCAGCAAGCGCTCGCGGCGTACCGCGATCGATTCCTTCTTTTTGTGCTTGTCGTCCTTCGGATGATAGCCAGCGGCGTGCGCACTCATTCGATCGTCTCCAGCGCGCGCTGGTCCTTCTCCAGCTCGCCGAGGCTGTGCGAGAAGATCGAGATCGGCTGCTTGACGCGATAGATGAAGAAGGCGACCGCCGCGACTGCGACGATCACCGCACCGATGGCGAGCCAGAGCACCGCGGCCAGCCGTTGCGGCGTATCCCAGTAATGAACGACTACCAGAAGCGCGCCGAAGACGGCCGCCAGGAATACAAAGAAACAGGCCGTCAGTGCCGCGACCAGCAAGGCAATGACCCGCTCCCGCTCCTCTGCCAGTTCCAGTCCCAACAGCTTCAGCCGCGCGCCTGCCTGCGACACCGCGCCCACCGAAAGTTGCCTGACTGCGTCCACCAAGCTCTGCTGCGCCATCGTGATCTCCCCGTCCGTTCTTTGTGTCTATGGTCGCCGACGCCCGCGCGTCGACCTGAGGCGCAGGCGCAAACGCCCGGCGCCGTCGGTGTCCGCCGTCAACGCGACAACAAGGCACCGATCAGGATGCCCACGCCCACGCCGATTCCAACTGCCTGCCACGGCTTTTCCTGCACATACGAGTCCGCGCAGTCGTAGGCAGAGCGGCAGGACGACATCGCGGTGGCATGCACGCCGCCGGCGCTGCCGCGCAAGGTCTGGAAGCGCTCGCCAGCCGTGCCGCGCAGCGCCTGCACCCGCTCGCCGAGCCGCCCGCGCAGTTCTTCGATGCCTTCTCCGGACGCAGTCGCCGTCAAACGCACCAATTCCTGGACGTCGCTGAGCAGGACTCGCAGGTCTTCGCTGATCTTGGCTTTGCCCAGCGACAGCTGGACGGAGGTCGAGGTATCGGACATGTCCGCTCCTTTGGATGTGGATAGGGTTGCGTCGCGGTAAGCACGACACGGTCAGCCCGCGGAACGCACATTCCATGCCTGGCGGAGCGGTCCGCGTGTCGGCAAGCGCACTGCGAGCGCGCCCTGTCATTGCGCCGACGAAGACCGGACGCCGCTTGTTGACGCAATGCCAAGCGCTCCAGCCACGCCATCAGCGGACGCTGAGGGTCTGCAACGGCGCGGCCGCGCCGGGATGGGTGGTACGCGGATCTGCACGGCTTGCATAGCGCATCGCATCGCCGGGAGGCGCACCGCACCGACCCGCGCCGCCACTGCAGCCTACCGCACCGCGCCGCTGGCGCAACGTGCGCTACCACTCAGCTTTGCAAAAATTGCAGGAACGCCTGCATGCCCGGTTTCGGTTAGGATAAAGATACAAGCCGGGATGCCGGCCCCGTATGTAAATGCGGCAAATGCCGCAGTCGCAGCAGTCGCGGCAATCGCCCGCCGGCATCGCCTCATTTATGAGATGCCTGGCGGCGGTGGCCATGGCGACGCTTGCGCGTACGCGGCTCGGGAAGCACCGATGGTAGTCAGCGTCGGTTGGCGCGCCCGCGCGCCCGGTGACAACAGGAACTTCTTTCATGCCCTCAAAAGACCTCGAAGCGAACGGCTCGGAGGCGTCCCGTGAAACGGGCAAGCGCGCCGCGAGCAAACCTGCCGGCCTGAAGGCTTACGGCAGCCTGTTCGGTTCATCCGACGTCATGCTGCAGCTCTACGAACAGATCGAACGTGTCGCCCAGACGGAAGCGACCGCGCTGATCGTCGGCGAGAGCGGCACCGGCAAGGAGCTGATCGCACGGACGATCCACGACCGCAGCGCGCGCCATGACGGTCCGTTCATCGCCGTCAACTGTGGCGCGATCCCGGACAGCCTGATCGAGGCCGAACTGTTCGGTCACGAGAAAGGCAGCTTCACCGGCGCCGCGCAGGCACGTGGCGGCTATTTCGAACATGCGTCAGGCGGCACCCTCTTCCTGGACGAAGTGACGGAGATGTCGCCGGTCAGACAGGTGAAGCTGTTGCGCGCGCTGGAAACCGGCAAGTTCTTTCGGGTCGGCGGCACTGACGAAATCGTTTCGAACGCGCGCGTGATTGCCGCGACCAATCGCGATCCGAACATGGCGGTGAAGGACAACCTCCTGCGCGAAGACCTGATGTACCGGCTCGCGGTCTTCCCGTTGCGCGCGCCGCCGCTGCGCGAACGCGGCAGCGATCGCGAACTGCTTGCGCAACATTTCCTCGACGAGCTGAACGCCGACAACAATGCGGCGAAGACCTTCTCGAAGGGGGCGCTGGACACGCTGCGCAGCTACAACTGGCCGGGCAACGTGCGGGAGATGAAGAACGCGGTCTATCGCGCGTTCATTCTTGCGGAAGATATCGTCGACCTGCCCAATCCGAACGTCGCGCAGCGTGCCAAGCGCGCGCCGGTCAACGGCGACGCGGTGAATGTCTGGGTCGGCACGCCGCTGGCCGAGGCGCAGCGCCAGATCATCCTGGCCACGCTGAAGCACTGCGGCGGCGACAAAAAACGCACGGCCAAGGCACTGGGCGTCAGTTTGAAGACGCTGTACAACCGGCTCGGCACCTACGAGACAGAGGAGTCCGGCGCGCCCCAGTGACAGACGGCGAATGGCGCCGCGCGGCGCCGTTCGCGACGTCCCGCATGTGCGGGACGCGGGGGCAGGCTCAGGCCTCGACGTCCTCCAGGCTGAAGGTCTCGGCCTGGTCGTTATACGAAAAGATCTCGGCGTAGCGTCCCCAGTTGATGACGGCATCGAGCGTCTCTTGTGCCGCGCTGTCCGACAGGAAATCCTCCAGCTCCTGCTCGAACCGCACGCGCGGCGCGCGATGGCCGGGCCGCTCGTTGAGCACTTTCTTGATACGCGCCGCCAGCGGCACGGTGCGCAGCAGATGGTCGGCGAACTGGAGCTTGCGCGCCTGGGTGCCGTGGTCGGCGAATACCTTGGCCGCCGCGGTCAGCAGGATGTCGCCCTCGCGCAGCTCGGCGAAGCCAAGGTTCTGCAGCACCTCGGCCACCGGGAACAGATCGTCGACTTCGAGGTGGAGCGAGCGGGCGATCTCCGGCAGGTCGGCCTTGCCGTGATATGGCGCGGCGGCCAGCGTCTCGATCAGGCCCGCCATCAGATTGGTCGACACATGCGGCAGCCAGCTGCCAAGCACCCAGCCGGTACGCGGCGCGGCCGCGGCGTCGGCACGCGCGGTCATCTTCGCGTAGATCTCGTCCACCAGGCGTCTGAACGCCGGGTCGAGCCGATCGCGCGGATGCGGGAACGGCACCTTGATTTCGGCGGCCACGCGTCCCGGATTCGACGACAGCAGCAGGATCCGGTCGCACATGAACACCGCTTCCTCGATGTTGTGCGTGACGATCAACACGGACTTGATCGGCAGGCGCCCTTCGGTCCAGAGGTCGAGCAGGTCCGTGCGGAGCGTCTCCGCGGTCAACACGTCGAGCGCGGAAAACGGTTCGTCCATCAACAGCAAGGTCGGGTCGACCACCAGGGCGCGCGCGAAGCCGACGCGCTGCCGCATGCCGCCGGACAGCTCGCGCGGATAGGCATTCTCGAAGCCGTCGAGACCGATCAGGTCGATCGCCGCCAGGGCCCGCTCGCGGCGATCACGTGCCGGCACGCCGAGCGCTTCCAGACCGGCTTCGACGTTCTGCAGCACGGTCAGCCACGGAAACAGCGCGAAGGTCTGGAATACCATCGCCACGCCCTTGGCCGGCCCGGTCAGCGGCGCGCCGCGATAGCGCACGTCGCCCTCGGACGGCTGGATCAGCCCTGCGATGATGCGCAGCAGCGTCGACTTGCCGGAGCCGGAGCGGCCGAGCAAGCCGACGATCTCGCCTTCGCGCAGTTGCAGGTTGACGTCGTCGAGCACCATCAGCTCGCCCTGGCTCTTGTTGAAGCCGCGGCTGACGCCACTGAGGTTGAGAATTTCCGCTGCCGGTTGTTGTGTCGCCATGATGGTGTCGAGCGGTAAGAAGGACGGCGGCGCGCCAGGCGCGCTGCGGCAGTGTTGTGCCAGCGGCCGCCCGAGGCGACCCGCCGGACGGTCGTTCAGTCGAAGCGCAGGCGCGATTCGGCCCAGGCGTACAGCGGTCGCCACAGCAGCCGGTTGAAGAGCGTGACGAACAACGACATCACCGCGATGCCGAGGATGATTTTCGGGTAATTACCGGCCGCGGTGGTCTGCGCGATGTAGGCGCCGAGGCCGTGCGCGCTGATGTCCGTATTACCCCACGACACCGCCTCGGCGACGATGCTCGCGTTCCACGCGCCGCCGGACGCGGTGATCGCGCCCGTGATGTAGTAGGGGAAGATGCCGGGCAGCATCGCCTTCAACCACCATTGCCAGCCGCGTATGCCGAAGTTCGCCGTGACCTCTCGGAAGTCGTTCGGATAGGCGGTGGTGCCGGCGATCACGTTGAACAGGATGTACCACTGCGTGCCGAGCACGATCAGCGGTGACAACCAGATGTCCGGGTTCAGGCCGTAGCGGACGATCACGACGACGAACACCGGGAACAGCAGGTTGGCCGGAAAGGCGGCCAGGAACTGGGCCAGCGGCTGGACCTTCTCGGCCAGCGCGGGCCGCAGGCCGATCAGCACGCCAAGCGGCACCCAGATCAGCGACGCGATCAGCGTCAGCGCGACCACGCGCAGCAGCGTCAGCAGGCCCAGCCAGAAGACCTCGCCGACGTCATGCCAGCCGACGCCGGTCGACACGAACCGCACGACGCGCCAGACCAGGAACAGCGTGAGCGCGATCAGCGCCGCGCCCCACAACAGGTCGCCGGCGCGCGCGCGCCACCCGCCGCCGTCCGTCGCCGGTGGGCGAGGCGACCCGCGCCGCGCCGGTGCCGGCATCCGCAGCGGCACGCGCGCCAGTGCTCCGAGCAGCCAGCCGAACGGCTGCAGCAAGCGCCGGATCAGGCGCGTGTGCTGGATCAGGTCGAGCAGCCAGGACGCAGGCGCGTCCTGGCTGCTGGTGTTGTCGAGCCGGAACTTGTCGGACCAGGCGACCAGCGGCCGGAACAGCAACTGGTCATACAGCAGGATGACGATCGCCATCGCAACGATGACGGCCAGCACCGCCGACAGGCTGCGGTGGTCGATGGCCAGTGCCAGGTACGAGCCGACGCCCGGCAGCGTGACCGTGCGATTGCCGACCGTGATGGCCTCCGAGGCGACCACGAAGAACCAGCCGCCGGACATGCTCATCATCATGTTCCAGACCAGCCCCGGCATCGCGAACGGTACGTCGAGCTTCCAAAACCGCTGCCAGCCGGTCAATTGGAAGCTACGCGAGACTTCGCCCAGGTCGCGCGGCACGGTCCGCAGCGACTGGTAGAAGCTGAACGTCATGTTCCAGGCCTGGCTGGTGAAGATCGCGAAGATCGCCGCGCATTCCGCGCCGATCACCTTGCCTGGCGCCAGCGACAGGAAGAAGGTGACGGTGATCGAGATATAGCCGAGCACCGGCACCGACTGGAGGATGTCCAGCATCGGCACCAGCACCTTTTCGGCGCGCCGGCTTTTCGCGGCCAGCGTGCCATAGATCAGCGTGAACACCAGCGCCGCCGCCATCGCGATCAGCATGCGCAGCGTCGTGCGCAGTGCGTACTCCGGCAGCATGCGCCAGTCGAGCGAGACCGGTTCGGCGGCCAGCGTCGACATCGGCGCGAGCGTCTGATGGAAGCCGATCGCGATCATCGCGATCGCGCACAGCATCATTGGAAACGCGACGAAATCCCAACGGTTCGGCGTCAAACGCCAGGCCGCGGCGTTGGCGCTCGCCAGCCGGTCGATATGCTTGCTGAGCCGGCGCATCAGTGGGCGTGTTCCGGCGAGACCGGGCCGGCGGTGCAGCGTGCGGCGAACAGCGTGTGTTTCATGGCGTCATGTCGTTGGGATGCGGGTCCGGCGACCCACCAGTCGCGCGCGGCGGCGGCCGATGGCGGACGCCGCCTTTCGTTCGGCTTGCGTCCAGCACGGCCAGCAGCCCGTTGCGCGACGGCACGACACTACTATAATCCGATGACAGTCTTCAACCGTTGCCGCGTCAGCTTCGCGGGCGACTGTCAGCCGGCCGCGACAGGGCACGGACGGCCCACTGCATCAGTATCGACGCGGTGTCACGGCAGTGCCGCCGGGTGGCCCGAGACCAGCGCGATCGCGCGTGCACGCGGCGCCGAACGGGTCGCGGCCCGCTGCCGGCTGCCCTGTCCCGCTTGCGCGCTCACCTCGCGGTGCCGGCACGCCCGACCGGCACCGGCACCGGCACCGGCACCGACCGGTGAGCTAGCCCAGCCGGGCCTGCATGTCGCGCTCACCGCTTGCCGGTGTCGCGGGCACGGGCGCCACCGCCGGCATCAGCAGGTCGACACGCAGACCGCCTTCCGGGCGATTGCCGATCCGGCATGCACCGCCCGCGCGTCGCGCCAGCCGATCGACGATTGCCAGTCCCAAGCCACAGTGCGCATTGCCGCCGCGCGCCGGGTCGAGCCGCACGAACGGCCGGGTCGCCGAGGACAGGGCGTCCTGCGCGATGCCTCGCCCCGAGTCCAGCACGCTGAGCCGCCAAGCGGCGGCGACCGTCGCACGTGCCGCATCGCTTGCGCCCGGTGCATCGGTCGCCGCGTCGGGCGCCGCCGCCGTCTCGATAACGATCGGCGGCGCGCCATAGGCCCGCGCATTTTCGACGAGGTTGGTCAACACGCGCTCCAGCGTCGCGCGCGGCAGCATGAAACCCGCGCCCGCCGCGGCCCGCAGCGTCAGTGGCGGCTGGGCCGGATGCACGACGCGATCCGACTCGACGAAGCGCGTGCAGAAGGCGTCGACCTCGATCGGTTCGCTGGTGTCCGGCGCGTCGTTGGCGAACACCATGAATTCGTCGACGATGTGCGCAAGCGACTCCGTGTCGCGCACCAGGCCCGCTCGCAAGCCCTCGTCCTCGACCAGCTCCGCGCGCAACCGCATGCGCGCCAGCGGTGCGCGCAGGTCATGCGCCACGCCGGCCAGCATCACATTGCGATCGCGCTCGTTCTCCGCCAGGCCGTCGACCATCTGGTTGAAGGCGCGCGACACGATGCGCAGTTCGCGGGGCCCCGCCTCTTCCAACGGATCGACACGTTCACCGCCACCGACCCGCGCGCTGGCCCGCGCCACCTCGACCAGCGGCCGCTGCAGACGCCAGGCCGCCAGCAGCGCGAACAGCACCGCGGCGGTGAACGACACGCCGAGCCAGGCGATCATCCGGTTCGGCTGGGGTTCGGGCCGGGGCAGGCGCATGCGGGCCATCAGCCAGGGTTCGCTCGGCGCCATCCTGACCCACACGCGCGGGCGCGGCCCGCCGCCGGTCACGCGCAGCTCGGTTGCGGCGGGCAGGCGCGCCTTCAGTCTTCCGACAAACGCCTGCATGCCGGGCGGCAGATGAGGGTCCGACGGCGGCGGCTCGAAGCCGGCCGGCATCCGGCGCACACTGAGCGTGCGGCCGCCATCGGGGCCATGGTCCGCGCCCTGCTCGGGCGCCCCGCCCGGTCCCACGGCGCCACGCGGCTCACGTCCGGCATCGCGCGGCTGCCCGGGCGGCGGCATGCCGTCGCGGATGCCTGACGCCCGCGGGTCGAGCGGATCCAGCGATTCCGGACGCTCGCTCACCGCCGCCGGGTCGTGCAACGCATTGCGCAGCACATAGGCTGTCTCGTCGAACGAGTATTGGTCGAGCCATTCGTTGCGCTCGATGCGCATCAACACGTACCACGCGAAGTGCGGGAACAGCAGCACCACGACGACGAGCACGGCCAGGTGCCCGAACAGCGAATCCAGGCCGAACAGCCATCGCCGCGGCGCGACGGCGCGCGCGACGTTCACACCGAGCCTTCCGGCACGAATACGTAGCCACGGCCGCGCACCGTCTGGATGAAGCGCGGGTTGGACGGGTCCGACTCGAGCACCCGGCGCAGCCGCCAGACCTGTACGTCGATGCCGCGATCCGTGCCGTCGTACTCCGGCCCGTGCAATTGTTCGAGCAGACGTTCCCGTGCCAGCGTGCGCAGCGGATTCGACGCGAAGATCTTGAGTAACGCGAATTCGCTGTCCGACAGGGAAATCGGCATGCCATTCGAGCGGAGCGTGCGCGATTGGAAGTCCAGCGTGTAGGGCCCGAACGCGAGCGGCTCCCGCTGCTCCGGCGCGGCGCTGATCACGCTGCGCCGGCGCCGCAGCACGGAATGGATGCGGGCGAGCAGTTCACGCGGATTGAATGGCTTGGCGACGTAGTCGTCCGCGCCGAGCTCGAGTCCCACGATGCGGTCGATGTCATCCGCCCGCGCGGTCAGCATGATCACCGGGATGTCGTCGCCGCCGGCGCGCAATGCGCGCAACGCGGTCAGACCGTCGGTGTCGGGCATCATCAGGTCCAGCACGATCAGGTCGGGGCGCTCGCGCTCGAGCCGCCGCTGCAGGGTGGCGCCGTCGTGCAGCACGGAGACCTCCATGCCCTGGCGGGTCAGATACTCGCGCAGCAGGTCGCGCAGGTCTTGGTCGTCGTCGACGACGAGGATTTGAGTGCTCATGTCATCCATTGTAGCCGCGGCTCGCCGCCGTGCAGCCTCGCTCGGGCCGCGCGCCGCGACGGTCCGCTTACCGTTGATTACGGCAGACGCGTCTGATGGGCGCTCCGGTAAGTCTGCGTAAGCGAAAGTAAGCGCCGACTGTCAGGGTAACGTCAGGTAATACACCAGCCGGTGGACGTAACACATCGTCGCCAAGCCGCACCGTATCCTTCGGCCATGTCGTCGCACAACGTCGCCTCGGGCGGCGCCGAACGGCACCACTGCAAGGAGAGCCAATCATGTCATTTCGTCAAACCCGCCTCGCCGCCGTCGCCGCTGCACTCGCACTGAGCATCGGTGCAGCCCATGCCGCCGCACCGGCCGCCGCGTCGGACGGCGTGCCGCCGCCCCCGCCGCACGCCCATCCGGCGCCGCCCCCGGGCAAGGGTCCGGCGCCGATGCTGCGCGCCTTCGAGCAGGTTCACGACCAGCTCAAGCTCGACGCGAACCAGGAGAAGCTGTATCAGACCGCGCGTGAGACCGGCCGCCGCAACCACGAGCAGATGCGTGATGCGCACCGCGCCGATTTCGAGAAGATGAAGGCCGCGGGCCAACAGCCGATCCTCGATCTGCGTGCGATGCGCGATGCGCGTGAGCAGGCGTTCGAGCAGGCGCGACAACTGCACCGCCAGACCGAGGATGCCTGGCTGCAGTTCTACGATAGCCTGAACGACGCGCAGAAGACGACGGTCAGCAGCGCCATCAAGGCCGACTTCGCGAAGATGCGCGCCGGCCGCCCGCATGGCCATGGCCCCCGTTTCGACGGTCCGCACGGCCCGCGCGGCGCGTCGGCACCGGCTGCCGGCACCGCGAACGCGAAGCCCTGAGGAACATGACGCGGCGCACCCCGCGCCGCGTCATACGCGTCATACTCATACGCGTCCCATGCGTCATACCGCGGGCTCGTTCGAGTCCGTTCACGGCGGCCCGCGGGCCGCCGCTTTGCATTCCGCGCTTTGTTTTGCATCGGCGCAAGCGTCACGCGCGCAGCGATGCGGGCCGCCAGACCGCGCCGGTCCAAGCCGCCGCGCTGCCCCTGCCGCCCCTGCCCTGCCTTCGATCTGCCTCCAACACGCCGTCGAACTGCCTCGGCCCCTGGCTGTCGGCCGGTCCGGAACACGGCAGCCGCCTCGCCCGACGTGACCGTTGCCGTCGTTGCCGCTGCGCCATGACGCGTGGGCGCGCCCCGGTCCGCCCCGGTCCGCTCCCCTACCGGCACCCGCTGCGATGCATGTAAAACCGATGGCCCGACGGCCTTACGGTAGAATTCGCCGTTTCGTGAGCCCGGCCGCCAATTTTGGTCGCACTAGAATGATGCGCTCGCCGGCGCGGCCGCGTCGGCACCGGCCACTCACGCCGTCATCGAACCCGTTCAGCGAAACCCGAGAACCTAACGTGAAGAAAATCGCAGCTGCCTTGGGCCTAGCCCTGCTCGCGCTCAACGCCCACGCCAAGGACTGGTCCACGGTCCGGATCGGCGTCGATCCGAGCTATCCGCCGTTCGAGTCCAAGGCACCGAACGGCCAGCACGTCGGCCTGGACATCGAACTGGGCAACGCGCTGTGCGCACGCATGAAGGTCAAGTGCGTCTGGGTGGACAGCGATTTCGACGGGCTGATTCCCGGCCTGCGCGCGAAGAAGTTCGACGCGGTGATCTCGTCGCTGTCGGTCACCGACAAGCGCCGCGAGCAGATCGCGTTCTCGAACAAGCTGTTCGCCGCGCCGGCGCGCATGGTGGCGAAGGCCGGCTCGCCGCTGCAACCGACGCCGGAGTCGCTGAAGGGCAAGCGCATCGGCGTCGAGCAGGGCACGACGCAGGAGACCTACGCAAAGACCTACTGGCAGAGCAAGGGCGTGCAGGTGGTCTCCTACCAGAATCAGGACCAGGTGTATGCGGACCTGATCTCCGGGCGGCTCGACGCCGCGCTGCAGGATGAACTGCAGGCGTCGGCCGGCTTCCTGAAGACCGCCCGCGGCAAGGGCTTCGCGTTTGCCGGTCCGGAAGTGAAGGACGCGAAGGTCATCGGCGAAGGCACGGCCGTCGGCTTGCGCAAGGAAGACGCCGACCTGAAGGCGAAGTTCGACCAGGCGATCGTCGACATCCGGCACGACAACACCTACCAGACGCTGCAGAAGAAGTACTTCGACTTCGACATCTACGGCGACTGATGCCCTGGGGGGCGCGCCGCGCCCCTGTCATCTCCTATGTCCCTTTACGGCTACGGTCCTGCCATCCTCGATGGAACCTGGCAGACCATCCAGCTCGCGGTCCTTTCGCTGGTGGTGGCGGTGCTGCTCGGCCTGGCCGGTGCCGGCGCCAAGCTGTCGCGGCTGCGCACGCTGCGTGCGCTGGCCACCGCCTATACGACGCTGATCCGCGCGGTGCCGGATCTGGTGCTGATGCTGCTCCTGTTCTACGGCATCCAGATCTGGCTGAACTCGCTGACCGACGCGCTCGGGCTCACGCAGTGGAACATCGATCCGTTCGGCGCCGGCGTCCTCACCCTGGGCTTCATCTACGGCGCCTACTTCACCGAGACGTTCCGCGGCGCCTACATGGCGGTGCCGCGCGGCCAGACCGAGGCCGGCCTCGCCTACGGCATGAGCGGTGGCCAGATCTTCCGCCGCATCCTGTTCCCGCAGATGATGCGGCACGCGTTGCCGGGGATCGGAAACAACTGGCAGGTGGTGTTGAAGGCCACCGCGCTGGTCTCGATCATCGGCCTGAATGATCTGGTCAAGGCGTCACAGGACGCAGGCAAGGGCTCGCAGGACTTCTTCCTGTTCACGCTGCTCGCCGGCGCGATCTATCTGGCCCTGACGACGGTGTCGAACGGCGTGCTGTACTGGCTCGAACGCCGCTATTCGGTCGGCGTGCGCAAGGTCTCGCCATGATCGACCTGATCCGCGACTACGGCCGCGCGTTCCTCTACTCCGACGGTTTCCAGACGACGGGCCTGGCGATCACGCTGTGGCTGCTGGTCGTCTCGATCGGCCTGGGTTTCTGCCTGTCGGTGCCGCTCGCCGTCGCACGCACCGCGCGCCGCGCCTGGCTGCGCCTGCCGGTCGCGCTGTTCACCTACGTATTTCGCGGCACCCCGCTGTACGTGCAGCTGCTGCTGCTCTACACGGGCTTGTACAGCGTCCAGATCGTGCGCGACACCGAAGCGCTGAACGCCTTCTTCCGCGACGGCATGAACTGCACGCTGCTGGCGTTCACGCTGAACACCTGCGCGTACACCACCGAGATCTTCGCCGGCGCGATCCGCGCCACGCCGCATGGCGAGATCGAAGCCGGACTGAGCTACGGCATGTCGCCGTTCACGCTGTACCGCCGCGTGATCCTGCCGTCCGCGCTGCGGCGCGCACTGCCCTACTACAGCAACGAAGTGATCCTGATGCTGCACGCGACCACGGTCGCCTTCACCGCGACCGTGCCCGACATTCTGAAAATCGCCCGCGACGCGAACTCCGCCACCTACATGACCTTTGGTGCGTTCGGCATCGCGGCGCTGCTGTACGCGTTGATCTCCTTCACCCTCGTCTGGCTGTTCCGCCGGGCCGAGCGGCGCTGGCTTTCCTATCTGCAACCGGCTCGCCCGCGATGAACCGTTCTTCGTCCAACACGACGCACACGCTGTCGGTACAAGACCTGCACAAGCGCTACGGCGATCACGAGGTGCTCAAGGGCATCTCGCTCGACGCGCAGGCCGGCGACGTGATCAGCATCATCGGCTCGAGTGGCTCGGGCAAGAGCACGCTGCTGCGCTGTATCAACTTTCTCGAAAGTCCCAATGCGGGGCGCATTCTGCTCGACGGCAAGGAAATCCGCACCGCCGCCGATCGCGACGGCGCGCTGCGGGTCGTCGATCGCAAGGAACTGCAGGCGCTGCGCACGCGCTTGACCATGGTGTTCCAGCACTTCAACCTGTGGGCGCACATGACCGTGCTGGAAAACGTCATGGAAGCGCCAGTGCACGTGCTGGGCGTGCCGCGCGCCGAGGCCCGCGAACGGGCGCACGCCTACCTGGCCAAGGTCGGTCTGGACGCGCGCGTCGAATCCAGCTACCCCGCCCACCTCTCGGGCGGACAGCAGCAGCGCGTTGCGATTGCGCGCGCGCTGGCGATGCATCCGGACGTCATGCTGTTCGACGAGCCTACGTCCGCGCTCGACCCGGAACTGGTCGGCGAGGTGCTGAAGGTCATGCAGACGCTTGCCGAGGAAGGCCGCACGATGATCGTCGTGACGCACGAGATGGCGTTCGCGCGCAACGTGTCGACACGCACTGTGTTCCTCCACCAAGGCCGCATCGAGGAACAGGGCACGCCCACCGAATTGTTCGGCGCCCCGCGCAGCGAACGCCTGCGGCAGTTCCTGGCCAGCGGCCAGCGCTGAGGCACGCGCGGCCGGCCCCGGCCCAAGCACGGGACGGCCCGCCCCGCCACGCGTGTCAGCGCCGCGCAACACTCGCGGAGGCGCGGCGCATACACCCGGTTTTTTACTCGACAGCCGCTTTTCGGCTCTCTATCGTGCCTTCATTGCGATGCAGCAATCGAGGGCGACGCGCCGTTGCGCGTCGCGCATGGCTGCACACAAACCATAACTACCGCAGAGAGACCTCGAATGAAAAAGACGCTGACGGCCCTCGCCATCCTGTCCACGTTCGCGAGCGCCGCGCAGGCGCAGAGCAGCGTGACGCTGTACGGCATCATCGATGCTGGCATCACCTACAGCAATCTGCAGCAGACCGGCGACACCGTCGGCCGGGCCAGCAAGGCCTTCCAGATGACCAGCGGCAACCTGTACGGCAGCCGTTGGGGCCTGAAGGGCACCGAGGACCTCGGCGGCGGCACCAGCGCACTGTTTGCTCTCGAGAACGGCTTCAACATCTATAACGGCAACTTCGGCCAGGGCGGCCAGATGTTCGGCCGCCAGGCCTACGTCGGCCTGACCAACGAACGCTTCGGTACGCTGACGCTGGGTCGCCAGTACGACTCCTTCTCGGACTTCGTCGGCCTCTACACCGTCAGCAACGACTGGGCGACCGCGTTCGGCGCCCACTTCGGCGACATCGACAACCTGAACCAGTCGATCCGCATCAACAATGCGATCAAGTACGTCAGCCCGTCCTATGCCGGCTTCAGCTTCGGCGGCCTGTTCTCGCTGGGCGGCGTGGCGGGCGACTTCTCGCGCAACCGCGCGTGGTCGCTGGCCGCCTCCTACGCGAACGGCCCGCTCTCGATCGGCGCCGGCTACCTGAACATCCACAACCCGCTGACGGCGACCGGCACCGGCGCTTACGCCCCGGTCACCGGCAATTACGAAGGCAGCCTGCCGAGCAATTACGCGAACCTGCAAGTCGCCTCGTCGATGCGCGCGTTCGGCGCGGGCGCGTCCTACACGTGGGGGCCGGCCACGTTCAACGTGGTGTGGACGCGTACCAAACTGGTCGACAGCCAGTACTTCGTGCTCGAATCGGGCGGCCCGAGCAGCGACGTGCGCTTCGACAACTACGAAGTGGGCGCGAAGTACGCGGTCACCGGCGCCTGGACCGTGGGCGCGTCGTACACCTACACCGACGGCAAGGCCGACTATCTGTCGCTCAAGCCGCGCTTCCACCAGATCAACCTCGGCACCAACTACGCGATCTCGAAGCGCACGTCGTTCTATCTGGTGGGCACCTACCAGAAGGCGGCGGGCGACGGACTCGCGTTCAACGGCACCAACGCCTATGTGCCGCTCGCCGCGACCGCCGCGCTGGGCGCCGCCTCGGGCACCGATCGTCAGGTCACGGTCACGGCGGGCATCAAGCACGCGTTCTGAGCGTCGCTTTCGGGCCTCGCTTTCGGGCCCCGCTTTCGAGCCTCGGTTTCGGGCCTCGGTTTCGGGCCTCGGTTTCGGGCCTCGGTTCGAAGCCTTGATTGCGAGCCTTGCCACTGCACGTAAGGCCGAGCAACCCGGAGACGCCGCGCACGCGGCGTTTTTTTCGTCCATCGGTGGGCGGATGCCTGGGGCGCGCCACGCTGTCGGCACGACGGCCGAAGCGCGCTCCGTCGGCCCGTCACGCGATGCCGCCTGAGACACCGGTGGGCAGATGCGGCACGGCCGCGAGATAGGTCGGATCGAGCGCCGCGACGCGCGGACAGCCAAGCAGCCGCAAGCAGGTGTGCAGCTCCTGGCGCAGCAGCGCGAGCACGTCGGCGCAACCCGTTTCGCCCTCGGCGGCCAGGCCATACAGCGGTGCGCGCCCCAGCAACACGGCACGCGCGCCCAACGCGACCGCCTTGACGATGTCGCTGCCGCGCCGGATGCCGCCGTCGACGATCACGTCGACATGCGACGGCAGCGCCGCCACCGTCTCCTGCAACATTTCCAGCGGACTCGGCACGCCGTCGAGCTGCCGTCCGCCGTGGTTGGACAGCACGATGCCGTCGGCACCGTGCGCGACGGCGAGTTGCGCGTCCGCGACGCGCTGCACGCCCTTGACGAAGATGCGGCCGGGCCAGTGCCGGCGCACCCACGCCAGATCGCCCCAACTGAGCGACATGTCCATCTCGCGGCTCATCGCGGCCGCCTGTTCGGCCAGATCGCCGCTCAGGCCCGCGCTGCGCGCGAGATTGACCAGCTTCGGAATGCCATGCAGCCCGACCGCGCCGCACCAGCGCGGGTGACTGGCCACGTCCCAGATCATGCGAGGCGTCCAGCGGATCGGCAAGGTGAAGCCGGTGCGCCGGTAGTGATCGCGCTGGCCGGAGACCGCCGTGTCCACCGTCAGCAGCAAGGTGGAGAAATCGCAGGCGCGCGCGCGGCGCATCATGTCCTCGGCGATGCGTCGGTCGCGTTGCACGTAAAGCTGCAGCCACAGGTCGCCGTTGCTCGCTTCCCGCACGGACTCGATCAGGCTGGTCGACGCGGTCGACAGCGCGAACGGCAGGCCTGCCGCGTGTGCCTGGCGCGCCAGGCTTTCCTCGGCGCGATGGCGGAACAGGCCATTCAGCCCGGTTGGACCGACGATGGCGGGCCAGGCGAGCGGCCGGTCCGCGACGCGTGTCGTGGTGTCGAGTACCGAGACGTCAACGCCGACGCGCGGCGCGAACAGTGTCTCTTCAAACGCACGCCGATTGCGCCGCATCGTCACGCTCTGTTCGGCGCCGCCCTCCAGATAGCCGTAGGCGAATGCGGGCAGGAACCGCTCGGCAGCCAGCTGGTAATCGAAAACGTTGGCGCGCATCGGTGTCCGTGTGAATTGTGACCGGGGTCGCGACGACATTGCGCGACATCCGCACCCTAGACCGTCCGCACCCGGCCGACGCCTTCATCAGCAACGATGAAACTCGATATAAACGCCGGTGAAATCGCGGCTGCGCGCCAACCGTTACGCCAACCGTTACGCCGACCATAACGCCGACTGTTACGTCGGCCACCATGCCGCCCCGACGCGATCGCAAGCGGGAGCGGTGCCACGAATGAGTGCGCAGGAGCGGCGGCGCAAGACTGCCGCGCCGGAGCGGTCGACCGAATAGGGCGCCAGGTCGACCGGCACCCCGATCGGGACCGAGCCGGCCTGGCGCCGCACGAACCATCGCCGAGCCATGTCCGGACGACGGTGGCACCGCTTACAAATGGCGGCCAGACAGTTCGGCGTGCCGCGCGCGCGTCGGCATCGCCGCTTCAGGCGCTGCGCTGTGCGAGGTGGTCGCGCAACAGCGCGGAAGCGCCCGCGAATGCCGGGTACTCGGCCGTGATCACGAACGTCGGAATACGGCCGAGGTAGTCGCCGAAGCGCCCTTTCGACTCGAAGCGTTCGCGGAAGCAGGAGCGGTCGAACAATGCGCCGAGCTTCGGCACGACGCCGCCGCCGATGTAGACACCGCCGACCGCGCACAGCACGAGTGCGACGCTGCCCGCGAAGCTGCCGAGCACGCCGCAGAACACTTCAACGGTCTCCGCCTCGCGGCATGGGGCGCCATCGCGCAGCGCGGCCTGGGCACGCTGGCCGATGGCGGCGGCATCCAGTCCCTCGTCCGGCACGCCGTCGCGCTCGCACAATGCCGCGTGAATCAATTCGAGGCCCGGGCCCGAGGCCAGACGCTCGTACGACACGTGCGGCCAGCGGCGCCGCGCGAACGCGAGCACGCCGTCCTCGCGCGCATCCTGCGGCGCGAACGACATATGGCCGCCCTCGCTGCTGAGCGGCGCCCAGCGCTGTGGCTCGCCGGTGCCGCCGATGCTGCCGGGAAGGGGCAGCACGCCGGCCACGCCCAGCCCGGTGCCGGCGCCCAGCACCGCGATCACCTGACGCGCCTGCGCCACGCCGCCGCCGACCCGGTGCCGCTCGTGATCGGCCAGGCCGGGCACGGCGAGCGCCAGCGCGGCGAAGTCGTTGACCACCAGAAAGGTTTCGAAGCCGAGCGCGCGACGCAGCCCTTCGATCGAGAACGACCAGTCGTGATTGGTCATGCTGACCGTGTCGCCGGTCACCGGATTGGCGATCGCGATCGCAGCGTGTCGCACGTGAGTCGCGCCGGTATCGGCGAAATAGGCGCGGATCGCGTCATCGAGGTTCGCATAGCGTGCGCCGACGTAGGTGCGGATCTCGCGGACGTCGCCGGACGCGAATTCCAGCGCGAAACGCGCGTTGGTGCCGCCCACGTCGGCCAGCAGGCGCGGACCGTCCGGATGCGGTTGCGACGTACACGGGGGCTCAAGCGAAACTGTAGACATGGAGATCGCGGCCGGTCTGGCCGATCAGTTTGGAGATCGCATTCTCGCCGGGCGCCTGCTCGGCGCGCGCCAGCACCGCCCGCTTCTCGCCGCCGCCGATCTGCAGGAAAAGATGCTCGACCGCCAGCAGGGCGCTGAGCGACAGGCTGATGCGCGCGTGCGGCGCGGCCTTCGGATGGACCGCCACCCAGCGCGCCGAGGTGGTGATCGCGGACTGCCACTCCGGTGCGTCGGCGAACAGCGACGCCGTGTGTCCATCCTCGCCCATGCCGAGCACCGCCACATCCGGCTGCGCCGGGCGTTCGCCCCGGTTCAGCGCGTCGGCACGTTGCGCCGGCTGACTGGCCAGATCGACCAGCGGCAGCACGGTCGCGTGCGCGGCGGCGTTGCGCAGCAGCGTGTCGCGCAGCAGCCGCGCGTTGCTGTCCGGATCGTCGGCACTCACCCAGCGATCGTCCACCAGGGTGACGTCGACGCGCTGCCAGGGCAAGTCGCGGGTCGACAGCGCGCTCAGGAAGCGGCGCGGGCTCTTGCCTCCCGAAACGGCCAGCGTCGCGCGGCGGGCCGGGCCGCCGGCCAGGGTGGCGCGCAAGGCCTCGGCGACCGCATCGGCCAGTGCCTCGGCCTGCGCCGCTTCGTCGGCGTAGTCGTGGTGGCGGATCAAGTCAGTTCTCCTCCTCGAGCCAGGTCGTGCCGTGCTTGGCGAGCATCGCGCTGGCGGCGGCCGGGCCCCAGGTGCCGGACGAATAGAACTTCGGCGATTTCTCCGGGCGGCTCCATTCTTCCAGGATCGGTTCGACCCAACGCCAGGCCGCTTCCTGTTCGTCGCGCGGCACGAACAGCGCCAGGCGGCCGTCGATCACGTCGAGCAGCAGGCGTTCGTACGCCTCCATCCGGCTGGACTTGAGGAACTCGTCGAACTCCAGGTCGAGGTGCACGCTCTGCAGTTGCATGCCCGGGCCGGGCTGCTTCGCAAGGCAGTAGAGCCGGATCGACTCCTGCGGCTGCAGCTGGATCACCAGCCGGTTGCCGACCGTCTGCAGGACGGACGGACCCAGCGCCGAATGCGGCACCGGGCGGAAGTTGACCACGATCTCCGCCTTGCTCTCGGCGAGCCGCTTGCCGGTCCGCAGGAAGAACGGCACGCCGGCCCACCGCCAGTTCTCGATTTCCGCCTTCAGCGCGACGAAGGTCTCGGTGTTGCTGTCCGGCGGCACCTCCTGCTCGTCGCGGTACGCGGGCACCTGTTGCCCGTTGATCACGCCGGAGGTGTACTGTCCGCGCACCGCCACCTTCGAGATGTCGTTGAGCGGCAGCGGCTTGAGCGCGCGCAGCACGCTCAGCTTCTCCTTGCGGATGCTCTCCGAGTCCATCGACAGCGGCGGCTCCATCGCGACCGTCGACAGCAGCTGCAGCAGGTGGTTCTGCACCATGTCGCGCAGCGCGCCGGTCTTGTCGTAGAAGTCGCCGCGGGCCTCGACGCCGAGTTTTTCGGCGATCGTGATCTGGATGCTCTCGACCCACTCGCGGCGCCACAACGGCTCGAACATCACGTTGCCGAAGCGCAGCGCCAGCAGGTTCTGCACCGACTCCTTGCCCAGGTAGTGGTCGATCCGGTAAATCTGCTCCTCGGCGAAAATCTCGCCGACCGCGTCGTTGATGGCCCGCGACGACTTCAGGTCATAACCGAGCGGCTTTTCCAACACGACGCGCGCGCGCTCGCTGAGGCCGTTGTCGGCAAGCGAGCGGCAGATCGGCACGAACAGCGAGGGGCTGGTGGCCAGATAGAACACGCGGACGCCCTCGCCCGAACCAACCGCGCGAGCGAGTTTGTGGAAGTCCTCGGGGTTGGTCGCATCGAGGCGAACGTAGTCGAAGCGCTCCAGGAACGACTGCCAGGCCTCGTCCTCGAACGCCGCCTTCGGCACGTGCGAGCGCACGTGCGAATTGACCCAGTCGAGGTAGCCCTCGCGATCGGGCGCCGCGCGCGCCACGGCGATGAAGCGGCCGGCCTTGCCGAGCACGCCATCGCGGTGTGCCTGATACAGGCCGGGGAGAATCTTGCGCATCGACAGATCGCCGGTGCCGCCGAACAAAACGAAAGTGAATGCTTGATCAGTCTGCATGTCGCTGGACGGAACGCCTCGGAAGCGGTGACGGAAGGTCGCCCAGCGCCCTAGGCAGCAGACTGGACGTCGAAGGCGCACGCGAGCGGTGCGTGCGGCCGGACTCCCTAGTGTAACGACAAAGCGCGATCTTATCGACGCGGCCGGCCGCGCGCCGGCTGCCGCGCTGCCTGCCGCGGCGGGGCGCGGCGCGCTCGCCTTCGCCGCCGCCCGCAGTCAGCCGGCCCGATCCGCAGCCCATCCGCAGCCCATCCGCAGCCGAGCCCGCAAGCGGCCAAGCGGCGAGGCCTCAGCGGCGCAGCGCGGCGCGTGTACGGCCGGCGATCAGCAGGTAGCCGGCGAAGGCGAGCGCGCCGCAAGCCCCGATCAGCGCCCCCATGCTGAACGGCGTGCCGTTCGAGAAGACGCCGACCAGGCTGGCCACGCAGGCGCCGCACACGAACTGCAGCGCGCCGAACAGGGCGGCGGCGGCGCCGGCCGCGCTCGGGTAGCGATGCATCAGGTCGGTCACGCAGTTCGCGCCCAGCACGGCCACGGTCGACACCACGAAGAACAGGCAGACAGCCAGCGCGGGCAGTCCGCCCAAGCCGGTGATCGACACGAAGGCGGTGGCCAGTGCCGCGATCAGATGCACGGTGACGACCACGCGGGTGATCGGCAGGGTGCCGACCCGCCCGACCAGCCGGCTGTTCATGAAGTTGAGCGCAACCATGCCGACGATATTGCCGGCGAACAGCAGCCCATAGTGCTGCGGCGAGACGCCGTAGTACTCGATGTACACGAACGGCGTGCCGGCCAGGTAGGCGAACATCGCCGCGAACGACAGGCAGGCGCACATCAGATAGCCGAGCGCGAGCGGATCGCGCGCGATCCGTCCGTAGGCGTGCAGCGAGTTGCGCAGCGCGGCCTTGGCGCGGCGCTCGGGCGGCCAGGTCTCCGGCACCTTGCGGATCACCGCGACGAAGCTGAGCGCGCCATAGGCGGCCAGCAGGCCGAACACGGCGCGCCAGCCACCGAGCAGCAGCATCTGTCCGCCGATCAGCGGCGCCAGCAGCGGTCCGACCGCGGTGACGATGCCGAGGATCGACATCACGCGCGCCGCCTCCGACGGCGCATGGGCATCGCGCGCAATCGCTCGCGCCAGCACGGCGGCCGCGCCAGCGCCCAGCGCCTGTACGAAGCGCAGGCCGATCAACACGCCGATGCTGGGCGCGAACGCGCAGCCCAGGCTTGCAAGCGCATAGATCGCGACGCCGGCGATCAGCAGACGGCGGCGACCGTAGGCGTCGGAGAGCGGGCCGTAGAGCAGCATGCCGGCCGCGAAGCCGATCATGAACAGCGTCAGGGTCAGCTGCGCGGCGGCCTGGTCGACGCCGAAGCCCTGCGCGATGGCCGGCAGCGCCGGCAGGTACATGTCGACCGAGATGGGGCCGCACGCGGCGAGCGCGCCGAGCAGCAGGATCAGCCGGCGACGCGAGCCGGCGAACGTGGGGGCAGCCGAGTGGGACACGGAGAGGCGGTGCTGGCCAAAGAACGGGATTGTAACGTGCGCGCTGTTCGGGCGTTTCGCGCCCCACGCCGGGCACGGCAGCGGCGCGCCACGCGGTTAGAATGGCGTGCCCGCCGACCATCGCGACACGGAGGCCGTCCCACCGCCCTTGTTCGGCCCGCCACCGCCCTCAATCGGCCCCCTGCCGTCCCTGCCGCCCGTCCCCGGCGGCCGCCCCATAGCCGCCGACGTCAATGACCGCCCATCTGTTGATCTGGAGTCCCCGCAAGGTACCGTGGCCCGAATTGCCGGCCGTGGCCGCGCGCGTCGCCGCCGGTCAAACGGTAAGCGATGTGTGGGGCTGCGGCGTGAGCCGTGCAATCTGGCCGGGCGACCGCGTGTTTCTGCACCGCGTCGCGGTGGCGCCACGCGGCCTGTTCGGCAGTGGACACGTAACGCGCGCGCCCTACGAGGTTGCCGATGCGACGCGCAAGCGTGGCTTCCGTCTGTGTATCGATATCGTCTACGACTGGCTCGACGACGCCCATGTGCGCGTGACACTGCCGCGCGAAGCGCTGAACGCGCACCCGCTTTCGATCCAGACCTGGGATGCGCAGTGTTCCGGCACGCATCTGAAGCCGATCGTCGAAGGCGCGCTGGAGCAACGCTGGCGCGCGCTGACGCGCCCGCTCGCCGTGGACGCGTCGGCCCAGTCAGGGGCGAGCCGATGAAGCGGCCGTTCGCCACCGGCCTGCGCGACAGTCTTTCGATCGTGATCGGCTACCTGCCGATCGCCTTTTCCTTCGGCCTCGCCGCGCGCAATGCCGGCCTGTCGCCACGGTACGCGATTGCCATGTCGGCATTCGTCTACGCGGGCGCGACCCAGTTCATGATGGTCGCGCTGCTGGCTGCCGGCACCGGCGTCGCGGCCGTCGCCGCCGCGGCGCTGATGATGAACGCCCGCCACCTGTTCTACGGCGCCGCCCTCCGCACCCAACTGCCGGCCGAACGCATCCCGCCGGCGCCGGTGCTGGCCTTCGGGCTGACGGACGAAGTCTTCGCGACCGCGCTGGCGCAGTTTGGCGGGATCCCACCGGCCTGCCGCGCGCGCTGGTATCTCGGCCTGCAGCTCGGCGCCTACCTGGCCTGGTGCCTCGGCACGGTCTGCGGCGTGGTGCTGGGCGCCCACCTCGACGGGCAACCGGCATGGCTGCGCGATACGCTCGGGGCGGTGCTGCCCGCGCTGTTCATCGCGCTGTTGTGCGACTACGTTGCCGCGTCCGGGCGCCATGGCTGGCCGGCGTTGGCCGCGTCGCTCGCCCTCGCGGTTGCCGCGCTGGCGGTGCTGCCGGGCCACCTGGCGATCATCGTCGCGATGCTCGGCGGCGCGTGGCTGCTTGGCGGCACGCGCAGCGAGCGCGCGGCATGAGCGCCGGTGTTCATGCGGTCTTGCCCGAGGCATGGTTTCTTGTGCTGCTGGTGGGCATCGGCACATTCCTGCTCAGACTGCTGCCATTCCTGCTGCGCGGCCAGCCCGAGCGTCGGCAACCGGGCTGGCTGCTGCGGCTGGGCCGCGGACTCGGCCCGGCGGCGCTGCTGGCGCTGCTCTGCGCGTCGCTGTACCCAGGCTTCATGCCGGCCGGCGGCGCCGGCGCGACGACCTGGCAAGCGTGGGGGCGGCACGCGTTGCCGCATCTGGCAGGCATCGCCGCCGCCTGCGCGGCGATCGTGGTGGTGCGACGCGTGGCGCGCGGCATTGCCCTGCCGACCCTGGCCGGCGCGCTCGCCTACGGCGTGAGCCACGCGCTGCTCGCCGCCATCTAGTGCCATCTAGCGCCGACGCGGCCGTTCAGCCGCGGCATGGCCGTGCCCGTGCCCGTGCCCGTGCCCGTGCCCGTGCTCGTGCGAGCCGATGCCGACGCCAGCGCGGTCGCCCGCAGCGCAGGGCCTGGCCGCTTGCGACGCCGCGGTTTCGGTACAATTCGTCATCCGCCGCCGGCGCGGCTGCCACGCGCCCGGCCGTCTTCTTCTCCCGCATCCCGCCATGTCCCGCAACCAAGCCCTGTTCGAACGTGCCTGCAAGACCATTCCCGGCGGTGTGAATTCGCCTGTCCGCGCCTTCGGCTCGGTCGGTGGCACGCCGCGCTTCATCGCGCGCGCGCAAGGCGCCCACATCTGGGATGCCGATGGGCAACGCTATATCGACTACATCGGTTCGTGGGGACCGATGATCGTCGGCCATGCCCACCCCGACGTGCTGCAGGCGGTACAGGCGGCGATGGCCGACGGCTTCAGCTTCGGCGCGCCGACCGAGGGGGAAGTGCTGATTGCCGAGGAGATCGCCAAGCTGGTGCCGTCGATCGAGCAAGTGCGGCTGGTCTCCAGTGGCACGGAGGCGACGATGAGCGCGCTGCGCCTCGCGCGCGGCTTCACCGGTCGTGACCGTATCGTCAAGTTCGAAGGTTGCTACCACGGACATGCGGACAGTCTGCTGGTGAAGGCGGGTTCCGGGCTGCTCACCTTCGGCAATCCGACCTCGGCGGGCGTGCCGGCCGACGTCGCGCACCACACGACGGTGCTCGCCTACAACGACGTCGCCCAACTGGAGGAGGCGTTCGCCTCGTTCGGTGACGAAATCGCGGCGGTCATCGTCGAGCCGGTCGCCGGCAACATGAATCTGGTGCCGGGGACGCCTGTCTTCCTGCAGGCGCTGCGCGAACTGACCGCGCGCCACGGGGCGGTGCTGATCTTCGACGAGGTGATGTCTGGTTTCCGTGTCGCGCTGGGCGGCGCGCAGGCGCGCTACGGCATCACGCCGGACCTGACCTGCCTTGGCAAGGTGATCGGCGGCGGCATGCCGGCGGCGGCCTTTGGCGGACGCGCGGACATCATGCAACGCATCTCGCCGCTCGGACCGGTCTACCAGGCCGGCACGCTGTCCGGCAATCCGCTCGCGGTCGCGGCCGGCCTGGCGACGTTGCGGCTGATCCAGACGGACGGCTTCTACGAGCGGCTCGGCACCGCCACCACGCGGCTGGTCGAGGGCCTTGCCGCCGCCGCCCGCGAAGCCGGCGTGCCGTTCGCAAGCGCGTCGGTCGGCGGCATGTTCGGCATTTATTTCAGCGACCAGGCGCCGGCCTGCTTCGCCGACGTGCAGCACAGCGACACCGCGCGTTTCAACGCGTTCTTCCACGCCATGCTCGACGCCGGCGTGTACTTCGCACCGTCGGCCTATGAAGCGGGCTTCGTGTCCAGCGCGCACGACGACGCGCTGATCGACGAGACGATCGCGCACGCGCGGAGCGCGTTCGCCGCGCTGGCCCGCCCGGCCTGAGCAGGCCAGCCATGTACTCGAACGACGACTTCGCCCTGATGACGCGCGCGCTGGCCCTGGCCGAGCGCGGCATGTATACGACCACGCCGAATCCACGCGTGGGCTGTGTGCTGGTGCGCGACGGTCGGGTGATCGGGGAAGGCTTCACGCAACCGGCCGGTTCCGACCATGCGGAGGTGCGCGCGTTGAAGGACGCGCGGGCGCGCGGCATCGACGTGCGCGGCGCGAGCGCCTACGTGACGCTGGAACCGTGCAGCCATGTGGGCCGCACGCCGGCCTGCGCGCACACCCTGGTGCAGGCGGGCATCGCACGCGTGGTCGCCGCGATGGAGGATCCGAACCCGCGGGTTTCGGGACGCGGCCTCGAGATCCTGCGCGCCGCCGGCATCGAGGTGCGTTGTGGCCTGTTGGAGAGCGCGGCCCGGGAATTGAACATCGGCTTCGTCAAACGCATGATCCAGGGGCGGCCCTGGGTGCGCCTGAAGGTGGCGGCGAGCCTCGACGGACGCACCGCCCTCGCCAACGGCCGCAGCCAGTGGCTGACCGGCCCGGAAGCGCGGCGCGACGGCCACCGCTGGCGCGCACGCGCCTGCGCGGTGTTGACCGGCGTCGGCACCGTGCGCGCCGACGATCCACAACTGACGGTGCGCGCGATCGAAACGCCGCGCCAGCCGCAGCGGGTGCTGCTGGACAGCAAACTGGCCGCCTCGCCGGAGGCGAAAATCTTCGACGACGGCGCGGCGCTGGTGATCTGCGCGTCCGACGATGGCGACGCCGCACCGCGTGCCGCGCGCCTGCGCGAGCGTGGCGCGGAAGTCGTGGCCCTGCCGGACGCGGACGGCCGGGTCGATCTGGCGGCGGCGCTGGACCTGCTCGGCGCGCGCGAAATCAACGAACTGCATCTGGAAGCCGGCTACAAGCTCAACGGCGCCTGGCTGCGCGCCGGCCTGGTCGACGAACTGCTCGTCTACATGGCGCCGTCGCTGCTCGGCAATCATGCGCTCGGCATGTTCGGCCTGCCGGCGCTCGACACGCTGGACGCACGGATCAAGCTGCACTTCCATGCGGTGGAAGCGGTCGGCAGCGATCTGCGGCTGCTGCTGCGCCCGACGGACGGCGATGAAACGGTGCCGGCGATCCTCCAGCCGGCCGTGCCGACGCCACCTCGGGCCTAGCCGTTGCACGCCCTGGCCGACGGTCGCCGCGCGCGTGGGGCGGCGCGGGGCGGCGTGGGGCGTCGGTCGGCCAGGGCCTTGTTGCCTCGTATCGGTTGTCCTCGTATGTTTTCCATCTCGCACCCGCTACCGCAAGCGCAGCCGCGCACGGGGACACGGGTCAGGAGTCAGCAGTGTTTACAGGAATAGTCGCGGCCGTGGGCCGCATCGAATCGGTTGCGCCGCTCGGCGACGCGGCCGCCGGCGTCAGACTCTGGACACAGGCGGCCGGCCTGGGCCTGGACGATGTCGCGATCGGCGACAGCATCGCGATCCAGGGCGCCTGCATGACCGTGATCGAGAAGGACGCGGCGGCCGGCCGCTTTGCGGTGGACGTGTCGCGCGAAAGCCTGGTGCGCACCGTCGGTCTCGACCAGCCCGGTGACGTCAACCTGGAGAAAGCGCTGCGGGCCAGCGACCGCCTGGGCGGTCACCTGGTGTCGGGCCACGTCGACGGGCTGGGCACCGTCGAGCGCTTTGCACCGGTCGGCGAATCGCACGAGCTGTGCATTCTTGCGCCCACGTCGATGGCCCGCTATTTCGCGTACAAGGGCTCCGTCGCGGTCGATGGCGTGAGCCTGACCGTCAACCGGGTCGAGGATCGGCCCGATGGCTGCGTGTTCTCGATCAACCTGATCCCGCACACGGTGGCCTCGACGACGCTGCGCCGCCTGTCGCCGGGCGACGCGGTGAATCTCGAAGTCGACATGCTCGCGCGCTACGTCGAGCGCGGCCTCAGCCTGCTGGACGGCCGCAACGCCGCTTGATCGGCGGCGCCAGGCTCAGAGACCGTTCTCGACGCCGTAGCAGTATTGCGACCACGCGACGTCGAAGTGTTCGCTGCGCACCTTGGCGGCGATTTCCCGATCGCGCTGCGAGGCGCTCAGCCCGTCGACGGCCTCGGTGATCTGGTACTGCTCGCGCAGCGCGTTCGTCTCGTCGGCGATCTCGGTCTGGTCGACCTTGATCTTCTTGCCGTCGAACGAGATCGCCCAGGGGTCCAGTCCGTCGATGTAGAACGCCGGCACCGACGGCACGACGATGAACCGCCGCCAGTCGGTCGGCGCCACAGCCACGATCGCGCCGCGGCTGCCGGGGCGCGCCGCGATGCGGTCGCCGCCATCGACGCCGGACACCTCGCCGCACAGCGCGCCGCCCGGCGCAATTGCCTCCCGGCGGAACTTCGGCTCGCCACTGGCCGGCAAGGTATCGCGCATCGGCTGACGCAGCTTCGGGATCACGAACAACTGGTCCCGGTACGAAAAGACCAGCCACGCCACGAGGACGACCAACGTCAGCAAAGCGAGAAGCCAGTTGCGGGCTTTCGGCGTCATCGCCGCCACTCCAGGAAACGGGAACGCCATTCTCGCACGGCGGCCGGCGGCCTTGGCGTAGAATAGCGCTCCTTTCACTGGTCAACGCCCGACGTCCATGCTTGCGTCCACGCAGGAACTCATTACCGAACTGAAGGAAGGCCGGATGATCATCCTGGTCGACGAAGAGGACCGCGAGAACGAGGGTGACCTGGTCCTGGCGGCGGACTTCGTCACGCCCGAAGCGATCAACTTCATGGCGATGCATGCGCGCGGGCTGGTCTGTCTGACCCTGACCGGCGAACGCTGCCGCCAACTGCGCCTGCCGCTGATGACGCAGGCGAACGGCACGCCGTATGGCACGGCGTTCACGATCAGCATCGAGGCGGCCGAGGGCGTCACCACCGGCATCTCCGCGGCGGACCGCGCCCGCACCGTGCGCGCGGCCGTGGCGCGCGATGCCAAGCCTTCGGACCTGGTACAGCCGGGCCACATCTTTCCGGTGATGGCGCAGGAAGGCGGCGTGCTGGTGCGCGCCGGGCATACCGAGGCGGGTTGCGAGCTGACCGCGATGGCCGGGCTGACCCCGGCGGCGGTGATCTGCGAAGTAATCAAGGACGACGGCGAGATGGCGCGCCTGCCGGACCTGCTCGAATTCGGCGCGCGCCACGGGCTGAAGACCGGCACCATCGCCGACCTGATCGACTATCGCCTGCGCCATGAATCGATCGTCGAACGCGTGCGCGAACGGCCGATGCAGACGCCCTATGGCGCGTTCCATTCGGTGCTGTTCCGCGACCGGCCGACCGGCATGCCGCATCTTGCATTGATCAAGGGCACGCCGCGCCCCGACGTGGAGACGTGGGTGCGCGTCCACGAACCGGTGTCGATGCTGGACCTGCTCGACGTCGGCGCCTCCGCGCATTCCTGGCCGCTCGACGCGGCGCTGCGCGAGATCGGCGCTGCGCAGAGCGGCGTGGTGGTCCTGCTCAACTGCGCGGAATCGACCGAGCGCTTCTGCGAAACCTTCGCCGCCCTCGACGACCCCGAGACGGCCGGCCGTCTGCAACGCCGCCCGGTCGACTTCAAGACCTACGGCGTTGGCGCACAGATCCTGCGCGAACTCGGCGTCGGCAAGATGCGCGTGCTGTCTGCCCCGCGCAAGCTGACCAGCATGTCGGGCTATGGACTGGAGGCGACGTCCTTCCTGCCCGGCCCCGGCGCGCAGCCGGAAAGCGCGCACTGAGATCGCGGCGGCGGTCCGGCCCTGCGCCGCGCTGCCGTTGCCCTGCCCGCCGGCACGACTCCCGCACTCAACACGGAACAGAATATGGAAATCGGAAAATACGCTCCCAACCTCGATGGCGCCCAACTGCGCATCGGCATCGTGCAGGCCCGCTTCAACGAGCCCGTATGTAACGGCCTGCTCGATGCCTGTGTGGCCGAACTCGAGTCGCTTGGCGTGGCGGGCGAGGACGTGCTGCTGGTGACCGTGCCGGGCGCGCTCGAGATTCCGTTCGCGCTGTCGCGCCTGGCCGAGAGCGACCAGTTCGACGCGCTGATCGCGCTGGGCGCGGTGATCCGCGGCGAGACCTATCATTTCGAACTGGTCTCGAACGAGTCGGGCGCCGGCATCTCGCGCATTGCGCTCGATTACGGCCTGCCGGTCGCCAATGCGGTCCTGACCACCGAGGATGACGCGCAGGCGGAAGCGCGGATGGCGGAAAAAGGCCGTGACGCGGCACGGGTCGCGGTCGAGATGGCCAATATGGCGATTTCGCTGGCCGAGCTGGCCGACTACGAGAACGGAGAGGAAGAATGAGGAACGCGCGACGCAAGGCCCGCGAACTGGCCACGCAGGCGCTCTACCAGTGGCTGATCTCGCGTTCCGGCTCGGGCGAAATCGATGCGCACATGCGCGACCAGCCGGGCTTCGACAAGGCGGATCGTGAACACTTCAACGCCCTGCTGCATGGCGTGATCCGCGAATTCGACGCGCTCGACAAGGCCCTGTCCGGCAGCCTCGACCGCCAGCCGTCGGAGCTGTCGCCCGTCGAGCACGCGGTGCTGCTGATCGGTGCCTACGAGCTGCGGCATCACCTGGAAATTCCATACCGCGTGGTGATCAACGAGGCGGTCGAACTGGCCAAGACGTTCGGCGGTACCGACGGCTATCGCTACGTGAACGGCGTGCTCGACCGCGTCTCGGCACAACTGCGGCCCGACGAAACGCAGTCGGCACGGCGATCCTGACGGAGACGGGGAGCGCCGACGCGGGGGCCGTGCTCCGCTGACGGCGCTGACGCTGACGACGACGCGAATTGCGCGACTGGGTCAGGCCCGATACGCGCGCGGCCTGCAATGGGCGACGCGCAAGGCATGACCGGGCTAGCTGGGGAAAGTCGGGCAAAGTCGGGCAAAGACATCGAATGCAAGCGGCGATCCGACCTGCTTTCCGTCGGCATCTCGGTCGGCATCTCGGTCGGCGTCGACCGGCGGCCAGCCGGGCGCGCAACCGGCATCGCAAGCTGGAGTTCCAAGTCGCGCCGCAGCGTCTTATGGCGTGCTACCGGGCGCGCAACGAAAACGGCCCGCCGTCCTGGACACCGGATGGCGGGCCACCTCTGACGCCCCTCTCACGCCTCTCACCACGGCCGGCTTCGTCTGCCGGCCATGCCTCACACTACCCTCCCCCAGGCCACCGCGCGCCGACCGTCGTGCTGGCCGTGGTAACGCGCGGCGCTCAGCCAAGCGTCATCGAGGCGCTCTGGCTGCCGGCATCCACGCCACGCGCGACCGGCGCGCCGTGATCGTCGAGCATGCCAGTCGCGCGGTGGGCGCTCTGCCGTTCGACGGCCGGTTCGATGCCGCCCTGGCTGTCGTCCTTCGCCTGCGCCTGCGCCAGCGCCGCCGGTGGCTTGGGCTGGGCTGGCTTTGCGTGCGCGACGATGGTACGCACGGCCGCGCCGCCGCGACGCGCCGCGACCCGCAGACGCTCGCGTTCAGCCAGCACCTTCGCGCCATAGCCGCCGTCGTCGGCCGTCGTCGAGCCGACGTAGCAGTTCAGACCGCCGGCCAGGCTGCCGCGGCGCGCGATGCAGTCACGCAGCACGACGGTGCCGACCTGCAGATTTGCAAACGGTTCGAGCGCTGCGTCGCTGCCGCCGAAGTGCGCGAACTTGTCCGAGTGAACCGTGGCCATCACCTGCATCAGACCCTGCGCGCCGACGCCGCTCTGAGCATAGGGATTGAAGCTCGATTCGACGGCCATCACCGCAAGCAGCAGCAACGGATCGATATCCAGATTCTTGCCGGTCGCGAATGCCGCGTCGACCAGCCGACGGATCGGCGGCGAGGCAACGTGGTAGCGCGTGGCGATGTAGTCCACGACGCGCTCCTGCGCGCGCGAAGATCCCATCAAGCCCGCGTCGCCGCGGGCAGCGACGACCATCACGCCGCCACCGTCGGACGACGCCAGCTTCTCGTTCAGCGTGAAGGCGTCGCCGGCGCCGACCGGCGCGGCCACGCCGACCTGCGCCGCGGCCGCCAGCGCTGCCTTGCCGCCGGCGGCGAGGCTGGCGGACAGCGGCGCGACAGCCGCTTGCGGGTCGTCGCCATGCTCGGAGCCAGCGGCGTAGCCCGGTGCGACCTGAGCCAGCACGGCGCCAAGCGCCGCGTCACGCCAGGTCGGCTGCAGCCAGAGCGCGAGCGCCGCGGCGATCGCGCCCAGCCCGACTGCGCTCGCGCAGTGATGTCCGAGCCGGGTGGTGTGCCGCAGCGTGCGTCGCAGCGTCGGTCCGACGCGTCGGGTCCGCACGCGTACCGCTTCAGCGTCGAATGCAGCCGACACCGCAGCCGGGACAGCGTCGTCGACACCGCACGCGTCGTCGGCCATCGTGACCGTATGAGTCATCGATCGTATCTCCCTCTTGGCGCAGGCGTCCGAAGACTGACGGAAACCGCCTGCATGCCGACGCCGTTCCGCAAGGACGGTGGCCGTCGGCGCCGCGCACGACATGCAATGTCGTGACCACGGCAGGCGCGGACAACGCGGCGCATGCGTGCGCCACGCGTCCGGCTGGACGGAACGATCCGGCAGACTTAAGCATGCCGGGACGAAGCAGCGCGCCGTTTTCGTCGAACCCTCGCATGGGCGAGGGCCGGCGCGCGCCGTTGAAAGACAGGCCGTCTTGCGACCTGTGGAAGACCGCCGCGCATTGACGCGGTCGGATCGCGCCACCTGGGGCGGATAGGGCCACCGCATTGGGTGACCAACGGGTAACCAACGGGTAGCCGACGCGGCGATTGGCAGGGCTGGCCTAGCTCGTCCGATCGCAACGTTCCCGAATTTTAACAGCGCGACCCCTTCCGTCAACTCTGACTAGCCTAACACTGATTACGAAAATGTATTTGTCACCACTTTCATTCTCGGAAACGCCCGTGTTTTCAAGGTTTGCGCCCAGAGGCCCGTGACAATCGTTACATCCGGGTACAATTTACGGTTCTGCCGCTCACGCCTGCGACGCGTCGGTCCGGGCCAGTCCACGGACCAGCCGGCCCGCTCCGGCACGCATGCGGCGCTATCCTGGAACACATGGCCTACAAGGACTTACGCGAGTTCGTCGCCCAGCTCGAAACACTCGGTGAGTTGCGCCGGGTGACCGAGCCGGTTTCGCCCCATTTGGAAATCACCGCGGTCTGCGACCGGGCGTTGCGGGCTGGCGGACCCGCCCTGTTGTTCGAGCAGCCGGGCCAGGGTCGCATGCCGGTGCTGGGCAATCTGTTCGGTACGACACGCCGCGTGGCGCTTGGCATGGGCGTCGATGCAGGCGGAAGCGACGATGCATTGCGTTCGCTGCGCGAGATAGGCACCTTGCTGTCGGTACTGAAGGAGCCGGAACCGCCGCGTGGCCTGAAGGACGCCGCTCGGCTGCTGAAGCTGGCGAAATCCGTGTGGGACATGTCGCCCCGCAAGGTGAGCGCGCCGCCCTGCCAGGAAATCGTCGTCGCAGGCGCCGACGTGGACCTTGGCGCGTTGCCGATCCAGCACTGCTGGCCCGGCGACGTGGCGCCGTTGCTGACCTGGGGCTTGACGATCACGCGGGGCCCGAACAAGCCACGGCAGAATCTTGGCATCTATCGCCAGCAGGTCATCGGCCGCAACAAGCTGATCATGCGCTGGCTCGCGCATCGCGGCGGTGCCCTCGACTTTCGTGAATTCGCGGCCCGTCATCCGGGACAGCCGTATCCGGTGGCCGTTGCGCTGGGCGCGGATCCCGCCACCATGCTGGCCGCCGTCACCCCGGTTCCCGACACGCTGTCGGAATACCAGTTCGCCGGCTTGCTGCGCGGCGGCCGGACCGAACTTTCGCCCTGCCTGACGCCGGGGCTCGAACATCTGCAGGTGCCCGCGCGCGCCGAGATCATCCTCGAGGGCTTCATTCATCCGCGGCCGGACGCCGGCATGCCGGCCGGGGACGGACGGCGCGGACCGAGCGGCCCCACCGCTGCCTATGAGCATGCGGTCGAGGGACCCTACGGCGACCACACCGGCTACTACAACGAGCAGGAGTGGTTCCCGGTGTTCACCGTCGAGCGCATCACGATGCGGCGCGATCCGATCTACCACTCGACGTACACCGGCAAGCCACCCGACGAGCCGGCGATCCTCGGCGTCGCGCTCAACGAGGTGTTCATACCGCTGCTGCAGAAGCAGTTTCCCGAGATCACCGACTTCTATCTGCCGCCCGAGGGCTGCAGCTATCGGATGGCCGTGGTACAGATGCGCAAGAGCTACGCCGGCCATGCGAAACGGGTGATGTTGGGCGTGTGGAGCTACCTGCGACAGTTCATGTATACGAAGTTCATCGTGGTGGTCGACGAGGACGTCGCGATCCGCGACTGGAAAGAAGTGATCTGGGCGATCACGACACGGGTGGACCCGGCGCGCGACACCGTGATGGTGGAGAACACGCCCATCGACTACCTCGACTTCGCATCGCCAGTGGCGGGGCTGGGCTCGAAGATGGGCATCGACGCGACCAACAAGTGGCCCGGCGAGACGCAGCGCGAATGGGGCGAGCCGATCGTCGGCGACCCGCAGGCCGAAGCGCGCGTGGCGGCACTGTGCACCCGACTGGGCTTCTGAGCGCCGTCGGGCGCGCCGCCGGTCGGATGCAGCCGCCGTCACGCAGCCAGGGCGACCAGCGCGCCAGCATGCGCTGGCTGGCCGCAAGCCGTGTCGCGGCACTATTGGCGGCGGCAACGCTGGCTGGCTGCGCGCAGACCGACGGTTCGATGCGGTCGACCGGCGCGCCGTCGCCGCATCGGACCCCGGCAAGCGGCCCGCGCGCCGCTGGCGCGTCCGTTCCGCTGAGCTTGTTTCCGCTCGACGACGTGCCGACCGCGGTGTCCGACGTGCTGCCCGAGAACGCATCGGATCGCGACGCGCCGCTGGTGCCGCTCGATACGCAACTGCGCTGGCGCGACGCGCTCGTGGCGCGCTACGTCGGCACCGAGGCGGACGATGGCTCGCCATGGCTTGCCGAAACCGTCGAGCACGGCGGCGGAATGCTCGCCAGCGTCAGGCTGCGAGCCAAGGTCGCGCGCTACGGCAACGCCGGCAAGTCGGCGCGACGCATCGGCTACGGCGAGAACTTTCGGCCGCACGACCAGGCCTGGATCGAGCGCATCGCGGCCAATATGCGCATCGACGCGCTGGCCGCGGCGCGCGGCGCGCGCTTCGAGCCGGCGCGCCGCGCGATCACGGTGGACAACGCACCGCTGCGCGATCTGCCGACCGACGATCCGCACTTCTACGACTTCCAACTGCCCGGCGAGGGCTACCCGTTCGACAATCTGCAGGTCAGCGCATTGCGCCCCGCCACGCCGGTCTACCGGGTCAGCGAGAGCGCCGACCGGCAGTGGACCTACGTGCTTGCGCCGGAAGCCGAAGGCTGGGTCCACAGTACGACGCTCGCGGACGCCGATCCCGCGTTCGTGCGGCAGTGGCGCGCTGCACTGCGTGCGCGCCCCGCAGCGCCTCTGGCGGCGAGCGTCGCATTGAGCGACGAAGCCGGCCGCTTCCGTTTCGCGGCGCCGCTCGGCACCTTGCTGCCGATGCTCGCGGCGAGCTCCGGTGATGCGACCGCCACCGTGCTGCTGCCAGTCGCCGATGCCGACGGACGCGCGGTCGTGCGCCGCGCCCGGCTCGCCGCCGCGGACATCGCCGCCGTGCCCTGGCCCGCAACCCGCGCGCACTTCGCGAGATTGATCGGCACGCTCGCGGGCCGCCCATATGGCTGGGGCAACGCGAACGGCTACAACGACTGCTCGGCGGAACTGCGCAGCCTGCTGCTGCCGTTCGGCCTGTGGCTGCCCCGCCACTCGTCGGCGCAGGTCGATGCATTGCACGTCGTCGACCTGTCGCATGCCACGCCAGCGGCGCGACTGGCGGCGCTGCGTCGCAACGGGCAAGCACTGCTGACGCTGATCGACATCGGCGGCCACGTGATGTTGTACCTCGGCGAAGCCGACGACCATGGCGTGCGCACGCCCTTCGTGTACCAGAACGTATGGGGATTGGCGCCGGCGGACGGCAGCCGGCGCGCCGTGATCGGCATGGGCCTCGTATTTCCACTGCATCCGGACGTGCCGGGCCATCCGACGCTGCAGTCGCTTGCCGCCCGCAAGCGCTTCCGGCTCGGCCTGCTGGTCGCGCCGTCCGGGACGGCGCGGCCGAACGCCGCCGCGCCCCCTGCGGTCGGTGCGTCGCTCGATGCCGCGCAGGCGGACGATGCAGCCACCGGTCAGCCCGGCAACCCGGCGGAAGGTCATTGAGCGCGTGGCCGAGGGGATGCGGCAGCGATGCGGCGGCGCGACAGTGTGTCCTCGCGAAGCGGCTACAATGGCGCGCTGCGCGACGCCGGAAGGCGCTGCTATGCCGTGCGTCCGGTCGGTGACGGACCGGTCCACCGCCTAATTCGCCATCTGACGCCATGGCCGCCCGTCTTTTCGATCTGATCGTACAGCAGACCTCCGACCTGGCCGTCATCGCGACGGACACCGGCGGCACCGTGCTGGCGTGGAACCCCGGCGCGCACCGGGTGCTGGGATGGTATCCCGACGACGCGCTGCGGCGCTCGATCGAGATCGTCTTCGGAGCCGCCGAGGTGGCGCGGGTCTTCGACGTGTTGGGCAAGGCCGCGGCGCCGCAGGACCGGCGCATCGAGTGCTGGTGCCGGCGGCGCGACGGAGCGCGCTTCTGGGCCGCCGTCTCGGTCACCGCGCTGTTCGACGAAACCGGTCATGTCGGCTACGGCTGGACAATTCGCGACCGCAGCGACGAACGGCGCGCTCGCGAAGCCCTGCGCGACGCCACCGAGCGTGTCGACCTCGCACTGAGCGCCGGCGCCGTGCTGGGTTCGTGGCTGTGGGATGTCGGATCCGACTGCCTGCGGATTGATCGGCGGCTCGGCGAACTGCTCGACGTCGATCCGGACGAGGCCGAGCTCGGCATTCCGATGGACGGCCTGGTCCGCGCGATCGAGCCGGAAGACCGGCGCGCCTTTTCCGACGGACTGGGTCAGGCACTCGAAGTCGGTGGCCCGTTCCGGCTGGCGTTCCGGCTGCGGACCGGCGGCACGTTGCGTTGGATCGAGGCGGTTGGCCGCATCGACCGCGGCGAAGGCGCGGATGGCGCGCGGCGCGCGCGCGCGCCCGGCATCCTGCTCGACGTAACCGCCACCCGGGAGCTGGAGCAGGAGTTGCGCGAAGCCGACCTCCGCTTCAAGCGTGCATTGGAGGCGGGCACGCCGGTCGGCACCTGGAGCTACGATGTGGCGGCGCGCCGCCTGCGCGGCGATGCCCGTTTCGCGCGGATCTTCGGTCTGCCGGCGGACAGCCTGCGCGAGGGCCTGGCGCCGGAAGCGCTGGGCGGAGCGATGCCCGAGCGCCGGGCGATGGCCGACGCCCTGGCCCGTTACCTGGACCACCATGTCGAGGTCCAACTCACGCTGGACTGGTCAGACGACGGCGCGCACCGCTGGGTGCAGATCGCCAGCAACCGGGACCTGCAGGAAACCGCGAGCGAATTCGGCGGCACCGCCCTCGACATCAGCGAACTGAAGCGCGTCGAGACGTCATTGCTCGGCAAGACGCGAACGCTGGAGCAGCGCGTCAACGTCAGCGAAAGCCGGCTGCGCACGCTGTTCGACAATCTTGCCGATGCACTCTTCCTCGCCCGGGTCGAAGCGGACGGCGGCCTGCGCCTGCTGGCCGCCAACCCGGCCTGCGTCGCCTTCCTGTCGCGGCCCGTGGAAACCATCAGCGGCCAACGCCTGGACAGCCTGCTTTCGCCCGCGCTGTACGAAACGACGCAACGACATGTCGCCGAGTGCCTCGCCACCGGCCGCCCGGTCAACTACGAGGTGGCCGGCGATTTCGGCGACGGCGAACGCATCGCCGACGCGGTCCTGATCCCGTTACCGGCCGAAGGGCCCGGCAACGAGGCAATGATGATCGGCAGCGTCCGCGATGTCACCGCGCACCGCGTGCTGGAAGCGCAGCTCAGGCAGAGCCAGAAGATGGAGGCGGTCGGCCAGCTCACCGGGGGACTGGCGCATGACTTCAACAACGTGCTTCAGTTGATCTCGGCCAATCTGCAGCTACTGCAGGTCGAAACCCGCGGCAACGCGATCGCGCAACGCCGGCTGGCCGCGGCGGAGGCGGCCGTGCGCCAGGGTGCTCGCACGGCGATGCAGCTGTTGACCTTCGCTCGCAAGCGAGCCCTGGAACCGACCACGATCGACCTGACGGAACTGATCGGCGCGATGGACGATCTGCTGCGGCATGCGCTCGGCGCCAAGATTCAGGTCGAACTGGATCTGGCACCCGACGTCGGATTGCTGTGCGTCGATCGTTCCCAGTTGGAAAACGCCCTGCTGAACCTGGCGATCAACGCCCGCGACGCGATGGACGGCGTTGGCCGCATCGTGCTACAGGCACGCAATCGGATCTTCCTCGCCGATGCACCGGAGCGGCCGGGCGAACTTCCTGCCGGCGACTATCTGGAGATTGCGCTGTCGGACAGCGGCGCCGGGATGTCACCGGCCGTCCTGAACCACGTCTTCGAACCATTCTTCACGACCAAGCCCGACGGCCGCGGCACCGGGCTCGGCCTCAGCATGGTGTACGGCTTCGTGCGTCAGAGCGGCGGACATATCGCGATCGACAGCAAGGTTGGTGAAGGCACGACGGTGCGGCTCTATCTGCCGCTGGCAGCGCCGCGCGAGGACACGCCGGTGACCGGCGACGAGACGCTGCTGTTGACCGGTGGCGATGACGCGCTCCGCGCGGGCTTCGTGGCCAGCTTTGCCGCACTCGGTTATCGCGTATTGAAGGCGCCCGATGCCGCCAGCGCGCTGACCGTGCTGGGCAGTGGCCTGCCCGTGGCCCTGGTCCTGACGCTGGATGGACCGGACCGGGGTTTCGCGGCGGCGGCCAAGGCCACGCTCCCATCGCTGGCGGTGGTCGAGGCGTCGGCCGACGACCTGACGGACACCACGCTGCCGCGCCTGCGGCGCCGCGTACGCGACGCCCTGGACGCCCGGCGCACGCTCGACGCGCGGTAGTCCCCGCCGGCGGCCGCGCTGGCGACGCGGGCCGTTGCCACACGCCCGACGCGTTCAGCCCGGCCGTCGTGGCAAAAGGGTCACGCGCCGATCGCCTGGCCTTGCGTTGAAATGCGTCAGTCCGTTACGCCGCAGCCGCGGCGAGGACTGCGCGGCAAGATGCTTGCACTGCGCCATGGTGCCGCACCACCACGGACGCCGCCGCGCGCTGCCGCCGCGTTGCTGCGCCGCCGCATCGTGCCACGCCGCGCTCCAGGGGCGGCGTCTCGATGTTGCCGCGCGTGGCTTGCGATCCGCTTGGGCGCTGCTTACCTGCCGCTTGCCTGCCGTCTGCAGGACGTTGATGCAGCGTTCGCGCCGAGCGCTGCACGCGTGGTCGGCCGGGCCGACACGCGCCCGACACATGCCCGACACATGCCCGACACACACCTCCACTACAGTGCCGCACGACACAGTCACGGGTGACTGAGCGGGGCGGGTCGAGCGGTAAAGTTCGCTTACAACTGCACGCAAATTCCGTCACTCGGCGAGGGTAAGATGCACCGCTAGATGTCGACCACCCGACGTTCACCACGCTGCTTCATGGCGCGGCGAATCGGTCGGCAGCCAACGCAAGGAATCACTGCATCCGTGCCCGACTCACGAACGGAGATTGTCATGCCCCGACTACTGAGCCCCCATGAGATCGCTGCCCTGCTCCTGCTGCTGAATGCGCCGCTGCAGGTCTCGGCCGCCACGCCCGACATGTTCGCGCTGCAGGACGACAAGCTGGTCGAGATCGTCCGCACCGAACCGGCCGAAGCGCGACTCACCGTGCGTGGGGAAGCCGTGCTGCGCCGGCTCGGCATCGCTCGCACGCCGACCTGAGGCCGAGCCGCAGACGGCGTTGCGCCGCCTCGACCGTCGAGTCGATCGAATTCGTCTTGTCGTCCGTCAGGCCGATCGCGCCCCGCCGCTCACTGCCTGTCTTACGACCCGCTTCGTCCCTCGCTGCTTCTCATTGCTGCTTCTCATTGCTGCTTCTCATTGCTGCTTCCGCGCGGCCGCCGCTGCTGACGGTTAGCGCGTCACGCGCGCCCGCCTGACTTGCAAGCCAGGGCCTGTCGGCCGGGGCACAGTTGTTTCCGCCGCGTTGCCCCGCTCTCTCGATGTTCCCGGACACCGATCGGGACGACCGGGCCGTCCTAACGCCGCTGCCGTGCATGTGTCGTTTTTACGAAGCGACCACGCAGATTTTTCAAGGATTTGACTGCACCTCAGGCGGAGCTTGGCGGCGCGCGCGGCATAAGCATTGCTGCACATTCGGTCCGACCCGTTCAACCGAGGAGTGCAGACATGCCCGATTCCAAACGCCCTGCTGGTCCGGCCCGCCCGCTTTCCGAACGTCTCGATCGCGCTGCGATTCGTGATGCCATGCAGGAAGACCTGCGCACCACTCGCGGCGAGGAGGCTGAAATCGACCGCCAGGGTGCCAATGCCACGCAATCCGCACAGACTTCGGCAGATTCCCTCAAACAACGGTGAGTTGAGACGGCAATGAGCGACACTTCCCAGAAAGTCACCGGGCAGGCGGCACAGGCCGACCTTCCGGGTGATGAAAACGACGCGCGCACGGCCAATCCGAGCAGCGCGGGCAGTTCCAGCAGCTCCGGCGGCCCTGCCAGCGCGGCAAGTCCAGGCAGCGCGCCCGACCAGTCGATTGCGGAGGGCGGCGCTTCGTCGCCGTCCACCGACGACAGTCGGCGCGGTATCGACAAACCGGGCGGTACCGCGGGCGACAGCGGCACCGCGCCGTCCACCCAGCCTGCAGGCCAGAGAGGCACGCCCGATCCCACCGCGGTCGGCGAAGACGGCTGATGGCCGTCGCGCGGCAGGCAGGGCAGTGCCGCCTGCGTGCCGCGCCCGCCCGGCTTTCTTAGGGGCGGCCGGCGGCATCGGTTCAATGGTCGCTTTGCAAGCCCCTGGTGACCGAGCGCGCGGCGGATCCAATTGCGCAAGCGCGTTTTCTGCAGCGTCCAGACACCGACGCAGGCGTACGGGCGCAAGCCGGTGGCAGCCGACGTCCTTTACAAGCGACAACGGCGCCCGACCGCGCAAGCTGCGCGGTATCGAACGCCGTTTCGAGTGGCCATGCATCAGGTCGTCTGATCGGCTGGCCCACGTGGACGGGATGGGCGCCAGCCTAGTCGGCTCGCGCGCGAGTCCGGCCAGCCCCCGACAGTCTCAAGGCAGCGGGTTGCCACCGGTCACGCCATAGATTTCGCCGGTGACATAACTCGATTCCTGGCTAGCCAGGAAAACGTAGATCGACGCGAGTTCAGCCGGCTGGCCAGGGCGGCCCAGCGGCGATTGCTCGCCGAACGTCGGAATCTTTTCCTGCGGCTGGCCACCACTCGGTTGCAGCGGCGTCCAAATCGGACCCGGCGCGACCGCATTGACGCGGATGCCCTTTTCGGCTACCTGCTTCGCGAGCGCCTTCGTGAAGCCGACGATCGCGGACTTGGTCGAGGCGTAGTCGAGCAGCGTCGGGGACGGTTGATACGATTGGATCGACGCCGTGTTGATGATGGTCGCGCCGGCCGGCAGCAAGGGCAGCGCCGCCTTGCAGATCCAGAACAGCGCGTAGACGTTGGTCTTGAACGTCGCGTCGAACTGTTCGGTCGTCACGTCCGCGATGCTTTTCTGCGCTGTCTGCTTGCCGGCGACGTTGACGACGATATCCAGCCCACCCAGCTTTTCATGCGCTTGGCGCACCAGCTGTGTGGCGAAGGTTTCCTCACTGATGTCGCCAGGCAACGCGATGGCACGACGCCCGGCCTGCTCGATCAGCGCCACGACTTCCTTTGCGTCCGCTTCTTCGCTCGGCAGGTAGTTCAACACGATATCGGCGCCTTCGCGGGCGAAGGCGATCGCGGCCGCGCGGCCGATGCCCGAGTCGGCGCCGGTAATCAGCGCGCGGCGCCCGGCGAGGCGACCAAAACCCTTGTAGCTGTCCTCGCCATGGTCCGGTTTCGGTCGCATCGCCTTCGCCAGGCCGGGCGCCGACTGCGGCTGCTCGTCGAATTCCGGCTTCGGATACTGCTTGGTCGGATCCTGCATGGCGTACTGGTTCGGAGTGCTCATCGGATGCTCCTGCGGTTGTGCAAGCGTGATTCGGCTGACGCGCGCCGCACATGGCGACGCGTCAGGTTGACGCTGGACAACAGCATCCCGCATGCCCGACCGTGTTTCGAACGGGCACGCCGCACTAGAACCTGTACTGGGCGCTCAGCATGAAGGTGCGCGGCTCGCCATACGACGCCTGCGTGTAGAAGCCGATCTGACTGTAATACTTGCGGTCGAACAGGTTGTTGATGTTGAACGCAAAACTCAGTTGCCGGCTGTACTCGTAGCGGGCCATCAGATTGACCAACGCATACGCGCCCTGCCACAGCCGCGTCTTGCCGACCGGCCCGGTGACGTCGGTGTAGTTCGAACTCTGCCAGTTCACGCCGCCACCCAGCGTCACCGGATGCCAGGCACCGCTCAAGCGGTAAGTCGTGAACAGGCGCACCAGCGTGCGCGGAATATTGGTATTCACCGCGTTGCCATCACGGTCCTTGGACGTGAAGTGCGTATATCCGGCGTACAGATTCCACTGGTCGCTGAGCTGCCCGGCGATGTCGAACTCGAAGCCCTCGGTCTTCGTGCCGTCGACGGTGCGATACGCCGCGCTGCCGTCCGGCAGCGTCACGCCGCTCGGGTCGACTTGCGCAAGGTTGTCCTGCCGCGTCTGGAACAAGGCCGCCGTCCCGTTCAGCCGCCCATTCATCCACTCGCCCTTCAGGCCGATCTCGTAGTTCTTGCCGGTCACCGGCTTGAGCGGCACGTCGTTCACGTCGCGGTACAACTGCGGGTTGAAGATTTCGGTATAGCTCGCGTACGCCGCGTAGGTGTCGTTGATGTCGTATACGACGCCGACGTACGGGATGAAGATGTTGTCCTTCTTGTAATGGTAGGGCTTGCCGCTGCTCAGACTTTCGATCTCGTAATCGCTGACGCGGCCGCCGACGATCAACTGCAACGAATTCGCCAGCGAGAAACGACCGGTGGCGTAGAAGCCGCTCTGGTCGATGCTCGAATGCGTGACGTAGTTGACGGTCGGCGAGAAGGTCGGCTCCGGCAGCGAACCGTTCCACAGGAAGTAGTTGCCGGCGGACGCAGGCAACGGTGACACGTTGTTGTAGCCCACCGTGTTGTTGACCTGTCGCGAGCCGCTCCAGCCCAGCACCAGTTCATGCCGGCGTCCCAGCAGCGAGAACGGGCCGCTCGCGTACAGGTCAGCCGAATTCTGCTGGCGGTCGCCCACGTAGTGCACGGCACTGCTCGGCACGACGCCCCCGCCGCTTACCGGGTTTGGAAAGCCGCTCAGGTAAAGCAGCTTGGCATCGTAGTCATTGTTCGCGTGCGTAAACACGCCGCGAACCGTCCAGCCGTTCTCGAAACGATGCTCGATATTCGCGAACAAGGTCTGCGCTTCGGTCTGCCACTTCGTCCAGTCGGCGCCGTTGCTCAGCGAGCGACGGAAATCGGTCTGCGTGCCGTCGCTGTACAGCGCCGCCAGGCCGCCCCAGGTCACGCCCCGCGGCCGCGTGTTTTGATAGCTGAAGCCGACGCTCAGCGTCGTGTCGCGCGTCAGGTCGGCGTCGACCACGCCGTACAGCACGGACTTGTTCTTGCGATAGAGATCCATGAACGAGCGGCGCTGTTCGTAGGCCGCGACGACGCGCGCGCGGATGCGGCCGTCCTTGGTCAGCGGCGTGGAAATGTCAGCGTCGGTACGGTAGAAGTCGTAGGATCCGACCGTCGCCTTGGCGGACGCCGAGAATTCCCGCAACGCGTGTTTGCGTACCAGGTTGACTGTCGCCGACGGGTTGCCCGCGCCGTTCAGCAGGCCCGTGGCGCCACGCAGCACTTCGACGCGATCGTAGATCGCCATGTCGCTTGCGGCGTCACCCAGCGCCGACGTCGTATCGTACAGCGTGGTCGGCACGCCGTCGTATTCATAATTGGTGATCGGAAAGCCGCGCGCATAAAAGCTGACCCGCTCGCTGTCGAGCGTGCGGGTGCTGACGCCCGTCGTGTTGTTGAGCACATCGACCAGCGAGAACAGGTTCTGATCGTCCATTCGCTGCCGCGTGACGATGCTGACCGACTGCGGCGTCTCGCGCAGCGACAACGGCAACTTGGTTGACGTGTTCGTGGCGCCGGTGGTGTAGGCGCCGGTCCCCTCGCTGGTGGCCGGATTGTCACGGCTGCCGCTGACCGCGACGGCCGGCAGGGCCGCGCCCGTCGCAAGGCGCTCGTCGTCTCCCGCCGCCGGCTTCGCTGCCGTCGTTTCCTGGGCGCACACGCTGCCCGCCGCCATCAAGGCGGCGATCAAGACATTGCAGCTCGACCGGCAGCCAAGCGGACGGGCGAATTCACGACGACTGGACAGGCTATGCACGACGACTCCTGGTGACGGCCAGCGCCGGCCCACCGCTGCCTCATGCGGGCGAAGCGACAAGCGAGTGCGAGCCAAATTTGAGAAATAGAATGATAACGAGATTCATTCTCAAATGTAAGCTTTGTGTAACCGGGAGGAGGACGTTGCCGTACAGCGGGGGCGAAGGCGACACCGACGATGTCGAACCCGCTGCTCAGTGCAGTACCAACTGCGGTGCCGGATGCGCACAGCGCTTGTCTCGCGAAGTGGCGACCACGTCCATGCGGGATGCGTCCGCCATCGACGTGGAGTAATGGCACGCGCCTTTTTATAACGGTATGCTTCTGGCGCCGCGCGCCCCATCGGTGTTCGAGGAATCCGCCCTGCGCAGCGCCGCTGGCGGACAGCCGGGCCGCTCGTCGAGACCCGGTCGCCTTGTCCGCCCTAGTCGTTGGTCGCCCTGATGCCCTGGTCGCCGTGGCGCCCGCGCTCCCTGCCCGCTCCGCTTTTCCTGACCGAATGCCGCCATGCTCCAGCAGCCCGCCACGCGCCACCGCTACGTCATGCTCCTGCTCGTGTTCGGTGCGACCGCACTGAACTTTGTCGACCGCGCAAATCTGGCCGTGGTGGCGCCAGCGTTGAAGGAGGCATTCGGTCTCGATCCCGTGGCGCTCGGCTTTGCGTTTTCCGCCTATGCGTGGACCTATGCGCTGTGCAACCTGCCCGGCGGCTATCTGGTCGATCGTTTCGGCTCGCGGACCATGTATGCGGTAGCGATCGCGATCTGGTCGGTCCTGACCTTTTCGCAAGGACTGGTCACGCGCTTCGGCACGTTGTTCGGACTGCGCATGGGCGTCGGCATCGCCGAGGCGCCGACGTTTCCGGTCAACAACCGCGTGGTGTCGATCTGGTTCCCGCGCGACGAGCGAGGCCTGGCGACGAGCGTTTACATCGTTGGCCAGTACGTCGGCATGGCCTTCCTCACACCGTTGATGTTCTGGGTCTTCCACCACTTCGGCTGGCGGGCGGTGTTCTACGCAACGGGCGCGGTCGGCTTGCTGTGGAGCCTCGTCTGGTACGGCTTCTATCGCGACCCCGCTGCGTCGCGCGCCAACGCCGCCGAACGCGCGCTGCTGCGAGCGGGCGGCGCGCTCGACGACACGCAAGGCGCGAAACCGGCGTTCTCCTGGCGCGCGCTGCGGCGCCTGCTGTCGGATCGACAGATCATCGCGGTATGCATCGGCAAGTTCGCCGTGCTGTCGACCTTGTACTTCTTTTTGACCTGGTTCCCGACCTATCTGATCACCGAACGACACATGACGGTGTTGAAAACCGGCACCTTCGCGGCGCTGCCGTTCATCGCCGCGTCGATCGGCGTGCTGTTCGGCGGCATGCTGTCGGATCGCCTGTTGCGGGCCGGAATGTCGGTGAGCGCGGCGCGCAAGACGCCTATCGTCGGCGGTCTGCTGCTGGTGCCGAGCATGACGCTGGCGATCTTCGCCCACTCCGACGCCGCGGTCATCGCGATCATGTCGTTCGCGTTTTTCGCGCAGGGCGTGTCGTCGTGTTCCTGGTCGTTGATGGCCGACATCGCGCCGAAGGGGTTGATCGGCCTTGCGGGCGGCGCGGTGAATTTCGCCGGCAATCTGTCCGGCATCGTGACGCCGATCGCAATTGGCTACATCGTGCGCGGCACCGGCTCCTTCGCCTTGGCGCTGGTGCTCGTCAGTGTGTTCGCGCTGATCGGCGCCGCCTGTTATACCTTCCTGCTCGGCGAGGTGAAACGCATCGAACTGGTCGATTGAACGGGCGCGGATGCGACTACGTGCGCGGTCGAAACACATGCGAGTGAGCGCAACGTCGCCGAGCCGCTGAAAAAGGAAACGCCTGGCCAGTGGCGTCGCAACGACGCACTGGCCAGGCGTTTCCGTTCAGTCTTGCACCGCTGCCGCCGCGCTGGCGGCTGGCATCACGCCCGCTTCACGCGGCCGTGACTCGGTCCACGCGATCTCCAGTCGATACCGACTCGATACCGACTCGATACCGACTCGATACCGACTCGGGCCCGGCGGCGACTCAGTCGCGCAGCGCCACCGCATCCGGGTCGCGCAGCACGCTGGTTTGCGGACGGCCGCGCGACGGCAACACCGCTGACAGTCCAAAGCTGATCACCATGTTGACGATCAACGCCAGCAGACCGATGTACACCGGATAGGTATGTCCGCCGAGCGACAGCGCATACAACGGCTTGAGGCCTTGCGCCAGTGCCAAGCCGGTGCCCAACACCATGCCGACCGCCCAGCCCAGGAACAGCGCGGGCAGCTTGAGGCGCGCGGTGAACAACGTGAACACCACCGCCGGGAAGATCTGCAGGATCCACACGCCGCCGAGCAGTTGCAGGTCGATCGCGAACTTCGCGGGCAGGAAGATGATGAAGATCAGCGCGCCGAACTTCACGATCAGCGAGAACAGCTTGGCCGTCGCGGATTCCTGATGCGAGGTCATCGCGGGGTTCACCAACGGACGCCACAGATTGCGCGTGAACAGATTCGACGCGCCGATCGACATGATCGCCGCCGGCACCAACGCACTGATCGCAATCGCCGCGGCCGCGAAGCCGATGAACCACGACGGGAACAGCTTGTTGAACAGCTGCGGCACCACGTCGGAACTCGAAGTGACCGTCACGCCCGCCGAGATCGCCATGTAGCCAAGCAGCGCGATCAGGCCCAGCAGCAGCGTGTACGCCGGCAGGAACACCGCGTTGTTCTTGATCGTGCGTTCGGAGCCCGAACTCAGGATCGCGGTCATCGTGTGCGGATACATGAACGCCGCCAGCGCCGAGCCCAGGGCCACCGTCGCGTAGGCGGTGAACTGCGTCGACTTCAGCGTGATGCCGGTGGCGCCGCCCTTTGCCGCGAAGAACGCGTCGGCGTTGCTGAACACCGCGCCATAGCCGCCGAGTTTCGACGGGATCAGCCACACCGCCACGATCACCACGATGTAGATCATGATGTCCTTGACGAAGGCGATCATCGCCGGCGCGCGCAGGCCGCTGGCGTAGGTGTACACCGCGAGGATCAGGAAGGCCACGATCAGCGGTACTTCGCCCGAGATGCCGAGCCCCTTGATCACCACTTCCATGCCGACGAGCTGCAGCGCGATATACGGCATGGTCGCGAGAATGCCGGTCACGGCGATCGCCGCGGCGAACCAGCGTCCGCCGTACTCACCCTGGATGAAGTCCGCCGCCGTGATGTGGTTCGCGCGATGGCAGGCGCGCCACAGCTTCGGCATGACCGCGAACACGAACGGATAGACGATGATCGTATAGGGCAGCGCGAAGAAACCGTAGGCGCCCACCGAATACACGAGGGCCGGCACCGCGATCACCGTGTACGCGGTGTAGAAGTCGCCGCCCACCAGGAACCACGTGATGACCGAGCCGAACTGCCGGCCGCCCAGTCCCCATTCATGAAGCTCGCGCAGGTCGCCGCGCTTCCAACGCGAGGCGCCAAAGCCGATCACCGTCACCAGTACGAAGAACGCGAGGAAGACGATGACTGCGGTGGAGTTGAAGTTGGCCGTGATCATTTGGTCACCCGGTAGACGATGTAGATGATCAGCGAGGTCAACGGCACCCAGAGGAACTGATACCAGTAGAAGAAGGGAAAGCCCCACAGCGCGGGACGCACATCGTTGTAGAACGGCACCCAGAGCAAGGCAATGAAGGGCAGGAGCAATAGAAGTCTGATCCAGGCCGGTCGGCCGGACGTTTCTTCGGTACGGGTCATGGCAGTCTCGTTGTAGCGTTTCTTATCGTGTCAGGCCCATGCCCGGCGGTCTCCAGCTGCGCCGGGCAAGACGCGCGCAATACCCCGAAACGCCGGCCGCCTCGTGAGCCGCCGACGCTTGCAAGTGAGCGTTATTTTACTGAGCGCAGGCGGCTTGTGCGCTCCGTGCCGGCCCGCCCGTCAAACGTTGCGCGAAGGTGACACAAACTTACGAAACGTAATGCTCGCCAACGCCTTGCCGCCGCCGCTCGCCGGCCGGCCCGACCCGGCCGGCCGGCGCGTTCAGGCCGAGGTTTCGGCTTCCTGCCCCGCGCCACGCCGTGTCGCGAAGTAACGATTCGGCGGTCTGCCGAGCGCACGGCGGAACATCGCGGTGAATGCGCTCGGACTGGCGTAGCCCAGTTGTCGCGCGCCGTCCCGGATCGGCGAGGATGGCGGAGCACATCGCCACCAGCCGACGATCGCGCGGCCACGGGATGTCGATCGGCACGGTGTCGGCCGCCTCGATTTCGGACAGCACCAGCGCGGCGAGATGGCTGCCGCGCCCAGGTTCCGGGTACACGATCGGCAATGCGGTCAGCGCCAGCATCAGTTCGCGCAGCAGACGGCTGACCTCCAGCAGTTGGCAATCGCCGCCCAGCTCGGGGGCCGCGTCGGATTCGATATAGGCGCTGCGCATCGTCACCGGCGTCAGCATCGTCACCGCGTGCCGCACGCCGGCCGGAATCCACAATGCGCGTTGCGGCGGCACCAGCCACAGCGCGGTGTCGGTGCTGACGCGCATCAGGCCGTCGACGGCGTACAGCAATTGCGGTCGCGGATGCACATGTTCGCGGGTGTCGGCGCCTTGCGGATAGTTCTTCGCGATCGCGATCACCGGCCGCGGCATGTGCAGCAAGGTGTTCGAGTCGAATTCAGCGGGCAAGGGTTCTGCGGCCGGCGGTGCGTCGGCCAGGCCGGGCGGCAAGCTGCCCGGCGCGACGCGCAGGGCGCCTGTCACGAACGAAGGAAAGACGACGGGTGGCGACGAGCTTGTCATTTTCTCGACGAAGATTGGCGGAGTGTCGTTGCACGACCAGCTTACACTAGCAGTCCCGTGCGCTTCCCCAAAGCGCGGACGCATTGCCAGTCGCCTCGGCAGCACGCGCGGCAATGCCATGACGAGACCTACGATGCCCATTCAGCAGACCGCGCCAGAGCGCGCCCTCGCCGGCCACAACGGTGCACCCGACACCGCCGCCGCCCCGCTCCCCCCCGCCACCGCGGCACCCGGACAACTGCCGCACCAGACCGGCACCGTCTTGAGCATGATCGGCGCGGTCAGCGTCTCGCATCTGCTGAACGACCTGATCCAGTCGACACTGCCCGCGATCTACCCGATGCTGAAGAGCCAGTTCGCACTGAGCTTCGGACAGGTCGGCATGATCACGGCGATGTTCCAATTGACCGCGTCGCTGCTGCAGCCGTGGGTCGGCCTGTACACCGACCGTCATCCGAAGCCGTATCTGCTGCCGATCGGCACGATCGCGACGCTGGTCGGTCTGTTGGCGCTTTCGATCGCGCCGTCGTTCCCGATGCTGCTGGCGGCAGCGGCGCTGATCGGCATCGGCTCGTCGACATTCCACCCGGAAGCATCGCGAGTTGCGCGGCTCGCCTCGGGCGGCCGCTATGGCCTGGCCCAGTCGTTGTTCCAGGTGGGCGGGAACGCAGGTTCGGCGCTCGGACCCGCCCTCGCGGCCGCGATCATCATGCCGCGCGGCCAAGGCAGCATCGCGTGGTTCGCGGTGTTCGCGGTGATCGCGATCGCAATCCTGACGCGGGTGAGCCGCTGGTATCAAAACCATCTGCAGGCGCTGCAGGCGAAGAAGGCGCGCAGTGCCGGACATGGCCTGACGCGCCGGCAGGTTGCCGCCGCGTTGATCGTGCTGGGCGTGCTGGTCTTCTCGAAATACTTCTACATGGCCAGCCTGACCAGCTACTACACGTTCTATCTCATTTCCCGCTTCGGCCTGAGCGTGCAAAGCGCGCAATTGCACCTGTTCCTGTTCCTCGCCGCGGTCGCCGTCGGGACGCTCGTCGGCGGTCCGATCGGGGACCGCATCGGCCGCAAATACGTGATCTGGGTGTCGATTCTGGGCGTCGCGCCGTTCACGCTGGCCCTGCCCTACGCGAACCTCTTCTGGACCGGCGTGCTGAGCGTCGTGATCGGTCTGGTGCTGGCGTCGGCCTTCTCCGCCATCGTGGTGTTCGCGCAGGAACTGGTGCCGGGCCGCGTGGGCATGGTCGCCGGGGTCTTCTTCGGCCTGATGTTCGGCATCAGCGGCATCGGCGCCGCGCTGCTCGGCCATCTCGCCGACACCACCAGCATCGCCTTCGTCTACAAGGTGTGCAGCTTCCTGCCGCTGATCGGCGTCCTGACCGTGCTGCTGCCGAACATGGAGAAGCTGTCCAAAGGGCGGTGACGGACTGTCCCTGGCGCGCCTGACGCCACTGGCGCGCCGGCTGGTGTCGGTGGCGCCGTGGCCGCCAACAAGGGAACGATGCGAGTGGGGATTCGACGCGCGTGACACGGCGCGCGTGCTACACTGCCCTCGTTCATGGGGAGTAGCCTGCCTTCTTCGAAGGCGCTCGCGTCAACACACTCGGCCGTCACTGGCCGTGGCGCGCGCAGCAAACCTGCCTGGCGAGACCATAGACATGCCGACGCAAGCTGCCCGGGCCGGGCACGCGGCATGTCATGGTCCACCTGCCCGGCCGTGGAATGTTGCGATGAATCTGCTCTCAACCTTCATGCTCGCCTTCGCGATGTCGACCGACGCCTTCGCGGCCTCGATCGGCAAGGGTGCCGCGCTGCACCGGCCATGTCTGCGCGAGGCGTTGCGCACCGGCTTGATCTTCGGCGTCATCGAGGCGCTCACCCCGCTGCTGGGTTGGGCGATCGGCCTTGCCGCCGCGCGCTACGTCGCGCGGTGGGACCACTGGATCGCCTTCAGCCTGCTCGGCGTACTCGGGCTTCGCATGATCTATTCGGGGCTGGCGCGCGCGCGTGCGGACGACGATCCGGCAGCCCGGCCCGGTCGTCATTCGTTCTGGGTACTCGCGCTCACCGCGTTCGCCACGAGCATCGATGCATTGACCGTGGGTGTCGGACTGGCGTTCGTCGACGTCGACATCCTGCGCACGGCGGTAGCGATCGGCACGGCGACGATGATCATGGCGACCACCGGCATCATGCTGGGCCGCATGCTGGGCTCTCGGATCGGCCGCGGCGCCGAGATCGGTGGCGGCGTCATGCTGATCGGCATCGGCGCGACGATCCTCGCGCAACACCTTCATCCGTTCTGACGGCGGCCGACCGCCTCGGCACCACCAGGCCGCCGGTCCGCCCTGCGCGGCTAGCGCGCCGTTCCGGGACTCACCGCGGGCACCGCGCTCGGCACGACGGTCGGTACGGCTGCCGGGACCGCGGCCGACAGCGGCGAGGCGGTCGAGATCACGCCGGCGAATGGCCGGTCGAACGCCACGATCAGGAACAGCAGTGTCCCGAACGAGAACGAGAACAGCGCCAGCGCGTTGACCATCTCGCGACGGCTCTTGCGATTGAGTTCGACGATCACGTAACAGGTCGAGAACATCATCAACAGCAACGCCAGCAGCTTGACCGGATGTACGTGCTCGCGCGCGAGCAGCAACCGCGTATGCCGCGCGCTCGCTGCGTCCTCCAGCCGCTTGCCCATCTCGTTCAATTCATAGCCGTCGGGCGGCGCGCCGGCATTGCCGCGATTCGCGCGAAACCAGGTTTCCTGCAGATCGCGCAGCGCGGCCTCGGACCGCGCGCTGCCCAGGCCAACCCGCATCGCCGGCCAGTCGTCGCGCACCACGCTGCCCGCATATACGCCGAGCGCATCGCCGATCGCGGTCCGATAAACGGCGTTTTCCATCGAGCCGATCAGCGAACGCACTTCCGTCAGCGCCAAGGCCTCGCGGTCGACCGCCGCCTTCGCGTGATCCCGCTGCGACCAGACATCCCCCGACACCGAAGCGAGGATGAAACCCAAGGGAACCAGCAGCCCCGCGAGCATGCCGCCGGCCATCTCGACATTGGCGGTGACAGGCCACACGGAACGGGCGACGCGTGCGACGCCCAATGCCAATGCCGCGACCAGCGCGACTGTCGCGATCGACAGCACGAACAACAACGGCAATGGCAGTTCCAGCAGGCGCTCGTAGACACTCATGTCGGCCCTCGCTCCGATCGACGGGAAGCGCGCCCGGACGAGCGCAGGCGCATGGTAAGGCGCCGCGCGATCGCTGTCGATTCTTGATGGCCGGAGCGGTGCGGCGGCCGCGCGTGGCAACAGGGACGTGGCATTGCGGCCGCACGATACGGCGGTCCGATGCGTGCTCGGCACCAAGCTTGCTTCAAGCAGGTGATCGTGACCGCGATTCGTCACGCATGCCGGGCATGCCGGGCATGCCGGGCATGCCGGCGCTTCGCTCGCAACCCTGATCGCAACCAGCAAGGAGAGGACTCGATGGGCATCTTGAATTTCATCAAAGACGCAGGCGAGAAGTTGTTCGGCGGTAACCACGCGCAAGCCGCGCCGGCTCCCAGCGCCGCGGCACCGGCGGCCGCGCCGGACGTTGCCGCGTTGAACAAGGTCGCCGGCGACGCGATTGCCAACTACGTGCGCACCCAGGGGCTGAACGCCGACAACCTGGACATCAAGTACGACGGCGCGAGCCATACGGCAACTGTCAGCGGTCAGGCGCCCGACCAGGCGACGCGCGAGAAGATCATCATCGCCGCCGGCAACGTACAGCACGTCGAGAAGGTCAACGACCAACTGACCGTCGCGGGCGCGCCAGCGGCGCCGGCCGGTGGCCAGGAAACGCGCTATCACACGGTGGTGGCTGGCGACACGCTCTGGAAGATCGCCGAGAAGTACTACGGCAGCGGCGCGAAGAACAACGTGATCTTCGAGGCCAACCGTCCGATGTTGAGCAGCCCGGACAAGATCTATCCGGGTCAGGTACTGCGCATTCCGGCAGCCTGAGCCCCGGCTCGCGAGCCCGCTTCGTGAGGCGCCCGCAATCAGCCCGGCGCGCCTCGATCGGCGGCTGCTCCGGATGTTCCGGCAGACGCCGGAACCCGGTTCCCTCAACGGTCGTGCCCGGCCTGCCACAGGCCGAGCCGGCCGTTTTGGCTATCGAACGCCACCCTGAAGTGTCGGAAGAATGCCAGACCGGAGTTGGACCGGCGCTCGTGCTTGGCCTTCACCGGCGCCATCGGACCATTGACGAAGCGCCACGCAAGCCGATCGCCGATGCGCATCGCCACCTGTCGCCCGTGGTGCAGATGTCCGCCACGGCCAAGCCAGCCACGGTCCACCGCGGGCATTTCGAAATGCATCGAATCGGCACCTGTGTCGAAAATGACCGGATAGCAGCCTGCGTCGTAGTCGTCGACGCGATAGCAGGCGTTGACCGACGCGCTGTCCCAGGCGGGTGGCGCGGTCGGCCCACGACTGGGCAGTGCCCGCATCGGCCAGAACACGTAGTCGCGCAGATGCTCGGGCGTCAGGCCGACGCGCAGATGGGGACGGTCGCCGAGCAGATCGACGATGAAACCCTGTCCCAGATTGCCGGGCAACTGCGCAAGGGGATTGAAGACAGTATCGCGCGCATGGAAGGCGACGCCCATGATGCCCACGCGGTCGCCGGACAGGCCCGGACAACGCCCGGCTCCCTGCTTGCAGCTGACCTCGGTGATCACTTCGATATCGATCGGTTCGGCCGTCGCGACCGGATGATCCGCCTCGGGAAACGCGATGCGCGCGCGGCCGACGTAGCCGCGCAAGATCGTGCCGTCGCCATATTCATCGTAGGTTTGTCGGTCCGTGCGTTCGACGGCCGGCCCAATTTGCGACGCGAGGATGCGCAGTCCGGTCGAGCCGGTATCGAGCAGCACGCGGGCGGGCGGGCCGTTACCGACGGACACCATCAGCAGATTGGCGGCGGGCTTGCGCGGCTGCCCATACATCGGAATCTCGGCGGTCCGCACCTGTGCGTCCACCCTGTCCGCCACGCCAAGCGGCCCTGCCTTCGCGGCGCCGCAGACCGTCATGCCAGCCAGCACCGCACCGGCGATGCTAGCGATACCTCCGACTGGGCGCCACCGGTCTGGCGCGCGCCAGCCGAGCCGCGCATGATCGCTGCAGCCGCCGTGGCCGAAGCAGCCGCTGCGCGGCGCACCCCATTGCAAGGAAAATGTCATAGTTGTCGTTATCCGCAGCGCATTGCGCGCCTGCCTCGAAATCCAGTCAGGTACCGATCGATGCAACCCGCGCGTAGCGGCTCAAGGCGACCAGCCGCATCCGCCACACGCCCACTACACGCACTACACGCACTACACGCACTGTACGCACCATCCGGAAGGCAATCATGAATGACCGCAGCCTGAACCAAAAATCCTTCCACATCCTGCTGGCTCTCGTCACGATTGCCTTCATCTGGACGCTGTACCCGTTTTTCGGGGCAGTTTTCTGGGGCGCGATTCTCGCAATCATTTTCCAGCCGATGCAGCGTTGGCTGACGCGCCGCTTCAAGGGCCGCCAGAATCTGGCGGCGCTGACCACGCTGCTGATCATCCTCCTCATCGTGATTCTGCCGCTGGCGCTGGTCGGCGTCACCCTCGTGCAGGAAGCCTCGCTGGTCTATCAACGCATCAAGGGCGGGCAGATCGATTTCGCCGGCTACTATCAGAGCGCATTGCACATGCTGCCGAGCGCGCTGCAGCGCATGCTGGCGAGCTTCGGGCTGACCGACATCGGCGCGCTGCAGGAACGGCTGACGGCCGGCGCGGCGCGCATCAGCCAGTACCTGGCCGCGCAGGCGCTCAGCATTGGTCAGAACACCTTCCAGTTCGTCGTCAGCTTTGGCGTGATGCTGTATCTGGTGTTCTTCCTGCTGCGCGACGGGCGTGAGATCGGCGGGCGCATCCGCCGCGCCATTCCGCTCGACGAGGAACACAAGACGCACCTGTTGCGCAAGTTCACCACCGTCGTGCGCGCCACCGTCAAGGGCAACATTGTCGTGGCCGCGGCGCAGGGCCTGCTTGGCGGCATCATCTTTGCGATCCTTGGCATCCAGGGATCCGTGCTGTGGGGCGTGTTGATGGCCTTCCTGTCGCTGCTGCCGGCAATCGGCGCCGCGCTGATCTGGGCACCCGCCGCGGTGTTCTTCCTGATGACCGGCGCGGTCTGGAAGGGCGTCGTGTTGATCTTGTTCTGCGTCTTCGTGATCGGACTGGTCGACAACGTGCTGCGTCCGATCCTGGTTGGCAAGGACACGAAATTGCCCGACTGGGTCGTGCTGATCGCGACACTCGGCGGCATGGCGCTGTTCGGCATCGACGGCTTCGTAATCGGGCCGCTGATCGCCGCCTTGTTCATTTCGAGCTGGGCCCTGTTCTCGCATCAGGGAGAACGCACCGAGGACGCGGGCGGCGAGCCGAAATAACGTCCAGCCGGACGCTGCGGCCCGTCCTCGCGGGCGGCGGCGCGCCTCGCGAGACCGGGGCGGGTGTTGCGTTTTCACCATGCCCTCATCGCTGGCTCAGTATTAATAAGAATCGCTTTCATTTAGAATCGCGTCCGCACCGGTGCTCGATGACCCGGCTGCATAACCTGAAAGACGATTCGAGAGCCAGTTCCGCCCGACGCAGCCGCCATCCGGCCGCCCGTCGTGCGCTTGCGCCATCAACGACCATGCCTTTTCGAGATGGAGATGCGGGCGGCCTCTCGGCTCTCGCCGCTGCTCCCTTTTCCATCTCGATGATGACGACCAGACGTTCACGCCCGCTGCGGCGCTCCACCCTTTCGCTCGCGGTACGGCACGCGCTGTTCCTGTCTGCCGTGCCGCTGGCGGCGGGCTTCGCGGCCCCCGCCTTCGCGCAGAGCAGCGACGCCGGCAACCCGGCAGTGGACGCCAGCGCCCTGCCGACCGTCACCGCCACGGCGCCGGCTGCGCCGAGCGATACCCCGCCGCCCTATCCGGGTGGCCAGGTCGCCAGCGGCGCGCGCCTCGGCATTTTCGGCAATCAGCGCCTGATCGACGTACCGTTCAGCGTGACCAGCTACACCGCGCAGGCGATCGAGGACCAACAGGCCCGCACCCTGGCCGATGTGCTCGACGACGATCCCGCGGTGCGAAGCGCGTTTGGCTACGGCAACTTCAGCCAGACCTTCGTGATCCGCGGCTTCCCGCTCAACGGCGACGACATCGGCCTGAACGGCCTGTTCGGGCTCGCGCCGCGCCAGCTCGTCAATGTCGACGCGGTGGAGCGCGTGCAGGTCTTCAAGGGCGCCAGCGCGTTCGTCAACGGCGTCACGCCGAGCGGCTCGGGGATCGGCGGCAGCATCGATCTGGAACTGAAGCGCGCCACCGACAAGCCGATCACCCGCATCACGGTCGAGGGCACGGCCTCGGGCGAAATCGGCGCCCACGCCGACGTGGGCCGCCGCTTCGGCAGCGAAGGCCAATTCGGGATTCGCGTCAACACCTCTGCGATGGGCGGCGAAACGGCGATCGACGGCGAACACCGCCGCAGCCGTGACACCTCGGTCGCATTGGACTACCGCGGCGACAAGCTGCGCGTGTCCGCCGACTTCATCTACCAGCGTCAGCGCATCACGGATGGACGCTCGGTGGTCTACGTGACCGGCGCCGCGCTGCCAACCGTGCCGTCGGCCACGTACAACTATGCGCAGAACTGGGTCTACAGCGAATTGGAAGACACGGTCGGCATGCTGCGCGCCGAGTACGACTTCGCGCCGAACTGGACCGTATACGCGGCGGGCGGCGCGCATCACACCAACGAACATGGCGACTACTCGTCGCCGAGCTACAACAGCACGACCGGACTGACCACCGCAAGCCGTCTTGGCGTGCCGTACAAGTCTGACTCGCTGGCGGGTGAACTGGGCGTGCGCGGCCGTTTCGCGACCGGCCCGGTCACGCACATGGTCAACGCGGCGGGCTCGATCACGCGCGTCGAAAGCGGTGCGGCCTATGATCTGTCGTACCCGAGCTTCGCGACCAGCCTTTACAACACGCCGCAGGTCGCGCGTCCGGCCGCCGCTTACGTCGGCGGCGACTTCGCCGACCCGAACACGACCAGCCGCGTGCTGATCCGCAGTCTGGCCGTCTCCGACACGCTGGGCTTCCTGAACGACCGCATCCTGTTCACCGCCGGCCTGCGGCGCCAGGAAATCAACGTCAACGGTTATAGCTACACCGGCACGCAGAACGCCGCCTACAACGACGGCATCACCACGCCGATCTTCGGCGTGGTGTTCAAGCCGCTCGACAACGTCGCGATCTATGCGAACCGCAGCGAAGGCCTGGCCCAGGGTGGTACCGCGCCGACCGGCTCGATCAATGTCGGGCAGGCCCTGCCGCCCTACCGGTCGAAGCAGGTCGAGGCCGGCGTGAAGTACGACGCGAAGACCTACGGCGCAACGCTGGCGTTCTTCCAGATCAAGCAGCCGTCGGCATACACCGATCCGACGACCCTGGTCTACGGCACCAACGGCACGCAGCGCCATCGCGGCGTCGAACTGTCGGTCTTTGGCGAACCGGTGCGGGGCGTGCGCCTGCTCGGCGGCGCCAGCTACATCGACGCGAAGCAACAGGAAACCGCCAACGGCGCCACCGACGGCAATAGTCCGATCGGCGTGCCGAACTGGCTGTTCAATCTGCGCGCCGAGTGGGACGTGCCGCAGTTGAGCGGCCTGACCCTGAGCGCGCGCATGATCCACACCGGCAGGCAGTACCTGAACGCGACGAACACCATCGAACTGTCGTCGTGGAACCGTTTCGACCTCGGCGCGCGCTATCGCACGCGCATCGCCAATCACGAGACGACGTTCCGCGCGACCGTGTTCAACGTCGCGAACAAGGCGTACTGGGCATCGAGTCTCGGCGGCTACCTGTCGCAAGGCGCACCGCGTACGCTGATGCTGTCGCTCACGACGGACTTCTGAGTCCGACCGACACCTCGCGGCGGCGCTGGCCGCCGCGAGGTCGTCATCTGGCCCGGCCATGCGCCGGGCTTTTTCTTTTCCTGGATCGGGTGCGCCACGCGCGGCGTGGTGCATTGTCCTGCACGGCGCCGCCGCGGCCGTAGCGCTGGCGTGGTGCCGCGCAGTCGACCACGTCGCGCCGCGCCACCCCCGCTGTCACCAGCACTGTCGTTAGCGCTGTCGTTAGCGCTGTCGTTAGCGCTGTCGTTAGCGCTGTCGTTAGCGCGGTGGGAACGTTCCCGCCGCAGGACGCGAAGGCGTTGACCGCGCCGCCCGAACCGGCCGACGTTATCCGCACCTTCAGGAGACGCTCCGCCCGCCTTCATTAACACAAGAATAATTCTCATTCAGGATGCTGGTTTGCCGTTCCTGACGTGAATCCGACGGCGCAGCCTACGGGCAGACGGGATCGCGCGGCTTGCCGCACGCCTTGCTTACGCCGAGCGCGTGGCACGCGCCGGCTGCCGCGTCGCGCATCGCGGGTCGCCGGCGCTGAACGCAGGCCCGCTGCGCGGCCCGCGACATCGCGACGTAAGCGAGCCAAGGGCACGCAGGGCGGCTTTCCTTCGTTTCCGCTCGATGGCCAATATTTCGCCACGCCCACTGCGGCGCGCCCTCCTGATCGCCCTTCGTCTCGCCACCGGCCCGATGACGGCTGGGCTCGCCGCATCGGCCCTCGCGCAGGTGCGCGTCCCGGACGGGCCACCGGTCGATCTGGATGCGCTGCCTGCTGTCTCGGCCTCGGCCCCCGCGCTGCCCGGCGAGCCGCCGGCCCCCTACGCGGGCGGGCAAATCGCGCGCGATGCCCGTCTCGGCATCCTGGGCAGCCAACGTCTGGTCGACGTGCCCTTCAGCGTCACCAGCTATACCGCCCGTGCCATCGAAAACCAGCAGGCCCGCACGCTCGCGGACGTGCTCGACAACGATCCAGCGGTGCGCAGCACCATCGGCTTCGGCGACTTCAGCCAGGTCTTCAATATCCGCGGCTTCCGACTCAAGGGCGACGATGTCGGCCTCAACGGGCTGTTCGGCCTTGCGCCTCAACAATTGGTCAACGTCGATGCGGTCGAGCGCGTGCAGGTGTTCAAGGGCACGAGTGCCTTCCTCAACGGTGTCACGCCGACCGGCTCCGGTATCGGCGGCACCGTCGATCTGCAAATGAAGCGTGCTGCGGAGCGGCCAGTCGCGCGTCTTACCGTCAACGGAACCGCCTCCGGCGAAGTGGGAGCACATGTGGATCTCGGGCAGCGTTTCGGCGCTGCAGGCCAGTTCGGCATCCGCGTCAACACCTCCGCAATGGGTGGTGAAACAGCGATCCGTGGCGAACACCGGCGCAGCCGGGACGCTTCGGTGTCGCTCGACTATCGCGGCGACAGCGTGCGCCTGTACGCCGATTTTCTGTATCAACGCCAACGCATCACCGGCGGCCGTCCTGGCGTGTTCGTCACTGGCGCGGCGCTGCCGCCGCTGCCGGCGGCCACATACAACTATTCGCAAACCTGGGTCTTCAGCGAATTCGAAAACAGCGTTGCCATGCTGCGCGGCGAATACGATGTGGCACCGGACTGGACCGTGTACGCCGCTGGCGGCATCCATCACGGCAACGAGCACGGCTACCATTCGACACCGAACTACGATGGCAGCACCGGACAGACCACCGCAAACCGCCTCGGCCTGCGGTATAAATCCGATGCCGCCGCTGGCGAGATCGGGATGCGCGGACGCTTTGCGACAGGCGCGATCACGCACAGCGTCAACGCAGCCGCTTCGATCACGCATGTCGAAACCCTGGGCGCCTTCAATCGGTCGCGCTATCCCACCCGCCTGTACGACCCGCCACAGATCGCCCCGCCGGCCGCCGCCGCCGCGCCGCGGACCACCGGCAGAACGCTGCTTCGCAGCGTCGCAATGTCCGACACGTTTGGTTTCCTGAACGACCGGATCCTGCTGACGGTCGGCCTTCGTCGCCAGCAAATCAACGTCAACGGCTACGCGTATGACGGTGGCCAGACCGCCGCATATGACGACGGTGTCACCACGCCGCTTCTCGGCGTCGTGTTCAAGCCGCTCGACCGTCTTGCGGTTTATGCGAATCGCAGCGAAGGGCTGACCCAAGGCGGCACAGCACCGGTTGACGCGATCAACGCCGGTCAAGTCATGCCGCCCTACCGTGCGAAACAGATCGAGGCTGGCGTGAAATACGACGCGAAAACCTACGGTGCGACGCTGGCCTTGTTCCAGATCACGCAACCATCCGCGTACACCGATCCGGTCAGCCTGATCTACGGTAGCCATGGCACCGAACGGCACCGCGGCGTCGAGATCGCGCTGTTCGGCGAACCGCTGCGCGACCTGCGCCTGCTTGGCGGCGCAAGCTATCTCGCCGCCAGGCAACTCGACACCGGCAACCCTGCCACGGATGGCAAACGTCCGATCGGCGTGCCTGACTGGCTGTTCAACCTGGGCGCGGAATGGGACGTGCCGCGCTCCGGCGGTCTGACGTTGACCGTTCGAACGATCTATACCGGCAGGCAGTATGTGGACCCCGCCAATGCGCTCAGCTTGTCGCCGTGGCAACGCCTTGACCTCGGCGCACGGTATCGAACCCGGATCGCGAACCGCGCGACAACGCTACGCGCGACGCTCTTCAATGCTACCAATCGCCCGTACTGGGCCTCCAGCCTGGGCGGCATCCTGTCCCTGGGCGCACCGCGCACCTTGATGCTATCGCTCACCACCGATTTTTGACGACACGTTGCCGGCCGCATGTGGCATCGATCAGGTCGCACGCGAAGGCATGGGCAAAAGCCGCGCGCGTGCCGACCGAAGCCGCAATGCCGTCTCTTTATGCAGCCCAAGCGGCCCGAGCAGCCGACGGTGTTGCCGGCAGTGCGCGACGTCGCGGGGACCTCGGCCCCGGCCGCCGCGGCCTTCGCAGAATCGGTTAGCGCACGGATGCTTGCGTCCGTGCGCCCGGTCGCGAGCCGCGCGGCCAGCGCAGGCGGTGGAGGCGGTGGAGGCGGTGGAGGCGGTGGAGGCGGTGGAGGCGGTGGAGATGGCACGCGCCACCTTCGGCGAGGTAGCGAAAAGGCATCGGCACGCCGGCCAGGTTTGACGGTCTCTGGACACCCGCCACGCGAGCAGGCACACAAGTCCGCGATCGCGTCCCGTCACGGCGCTTGTTCCTCCTTGCCGGACGCATCCTCGCAGAACAGCAGTGGCGTCTCGTCGGCATCGTAACGCTGGCTGCAGTCGCGCACGAGCTTGTATGCACTGCCGTCGTAGGCATGGTAAGCGACCGCATGCTCGCAGCAACTCGTATGCTGCTGGGTACGCAGCACCGGCAGGCCATTGCGCACCACCCCGGTGACCTCCAGCGGACGCAGATAGCCGGCATAGCCGGAGAAGATCGGGTCCCAGCCGCCGCGTCGATTGCGTACCAGAAGCCAGATCGGTCCATTGTGACCGCTGGTTGCAGCGACAGCCAGGATCGCGTGCCGACGGCCGAGCATCATCGGATGGAAGCTGATCGAAGCCTGACCGTCGCCGTCGGACAAGTCGTCGCCACGCGCCGCCGCATCGGCAATCAAACGCTTGCTCAGGCTGGCGCCTAACGAAGCCGTGAGCGGCCGCTCCTCGATGCCGGGCCGTTGCGACGGCGCGCATTGGCGCGTGCCGTCCGCAATCTCGCGCGCAAACGCGTGCATCGCGTCGGCCAGGCATGCGTTGCCGTTACAGTCGGCGATCGCGCGGTCGTACGCCGGACGCATCGCAAGGAACACGTCGGGTAGGCAAGCGCCGGCCTGAGCGCTGCGCCAGGCCTTTTCCGTCGCGCGAGAAAGACGGCGCAACATCGGATCGCCGCAGATCTTCCGGGCCGCGGGCCGTTGGACTGGCTTCTCCTCGGGTTCGGCAGTGGGATCGGGATCGATACAACGATCGAGCGCCTGATCGACCTGATCGATGCCGCCGAGATTCGCAAATTCGGGGAATGCCGTGGCGAAGCGGGTGATCGTCTTGCCGTTCCGGCCCAGCAGAACGACATCGCCGCTCGCGTCGCGGACGACCGCGGCACCATCGCGAAATGGCGCGACCAACTCCGTGAACTGCGGCTCGACAATGATCTGGCCCGTGGCATCGGCAAAGCCGATCTTCGGCTGCGCCCCGGCGGTGGTCAGTGCGATGAATCCGTCGCCGGCATCGGCCAGCGTCTGGTAGGCCGCCGGAATCACGACCTTGCCGCTCATGTCCGCCATGCCGTTGAACAGACGCTTGTCCGCCCCGTCGCGTTCGCGGCGCCAGAACAGGAAGCCGGTCGGCCGTGCCGCGCCTCGCCAGCGCGAGGGCTCGCCGTCGCTGACCAGCGGGAGTGGCTGTCCGTCAGCCGTGAAGAAATTATAACGGTCGTCCGCGTCGCGCATCGCGACCAGATTGGCCGACAGCTCGCGTGCCGCCTTGTACCGCGCGGGGACCCGCCACCTGCCATCCAGCCCGAGCAGCCCGGTGGCGCCTTCGGCCGTGACGCCGAGCAACGCGTCGCGCAGATCCCTGGGGCCGGCGCAACAGCCTGCCGAGTAGTCCTTGATCCGGATCGTATCCAGCGGCAGGACCACGGTGCCAGCGCGGTCCACCAGCCCGAAACGCTTCGGCCGCTGCGCGTCGTCGCCGAACACCAGATAACCATCGCTGACGGCGCGCAACCACGGATACGTCGGGCGGATCAGCACGGTTCCCGAGGCGTCGACGATGCCCTTGCGCCCTTCCTCGTCGCGGATGAACGCATAGCCGAGCGTCTCGACGTATTCGGCGTCGACCGCGCAAACGCCCGAGTGCATCCGCAATGCGCTGCCGTCGGGCCGCACGAAGACCGGGCAATTCGGCTGATCGGCGCGGAAAGCGGTGATTAGCGGCGTGAGCGCCGAAGGATAGAGGCTGATGTAGCGGCCCGCCTTGACCACCTCGCGCCCCGCCCGATCGATCAGGGCAGGGCCTGCCTGCGTTCGCACCTTGGCGACATCGCGGATGAATGGTTCGGCAGCGGTGTAGCGTGGCGGAATCACGAAGCGCAGCGTGGCGTCGACGTAGCCGTAAGTGCGGCCGTCGAGACTGGCCACGGCCAGGCGATCGCGGTCCCGTCCGTCGAACGTCGCGAAGCGCGCGATCTGTTTGCCCTGGCCATCGATGAAGATCGTCGGGCAAGCACTGTCGCCGTTGCAGCGCGACCGGTAATAAACGTGGCCCGCCCACGCGTCGACAGTGAAGCTGCCCTCGAAGCGCAGCAGTGCTTTGCCGCGCTCGTCGAAGACCGTGTAGGCGGCCGGGCCGTCGGCGCCGGCATCCGCGCCCTGCTGCCGGTCCTCGGCGACCAGAACACCATTTGCGGGCGACCATAGTGCGTCGTGCGTGGGCTTTACGATGCGCTGGCCCGCCCGGTCGATCGCGCCGTACTTGCCGTGCCGGCGATAGATCGCTACCGATCCCTTGAAGTCGTCCAACTGCTCGAAGACGCGCTCGGTCACCCGCGCGCCGGTGCCGTCGACAAGCCCGCAGTAGGCACCGCACAGTACGAAACGGGCCGCCGCGCCGGGCGCCGTGGCGTCGCTTCGCGACCACGCTGGCGGCGGCACGAACGCGGTTGCCGCCGCGATCAGCAGCAGACCGATGCGGCGTCTCGCTCGACGCGCGCGACGTCGTCCTGCGTCGGCGTCGGTTGAAATTTGCATGGTTGATTCGTGAATCGTGGAGGGGCGGCTCGAAGTACGTTGCGTCGTATGGCAATGCTGAACTGCTGTAGTGCTGTAGTGCTGTAGTGCTGCCGAGGTGAGCTGCATGGTGGTGCCCATCGTGGTACCACATCGCGGCGCCGCGGTGTGCGCTGTTCGGGGTGGTCCGGTCCGCGCACGCCTGCATCGCCACGTCACCCGTACGCGAATCTGCGAATCTGCGAATCTGCCGACCTGCGACCGCGCCAGCACGCACCACGCCGCCGCGCGACCACGCGCCATCACGGCGCCGACCACGAAGGAAGTCCCGATCGCACCGCTCGAATCGTCAGGCGCGGCCAATGCGGGGGCGTGGCAGGCAGATTGTAATGGTCTGCCTTGTGGTGGTCCAAGCAACGGATCGGCCGTCCATCGGTACGGCAGTGACCGCCGTGCGGCAGATTGGCGCCATCCGCGCCGCCGCTGCGACGGTAAGATCGCTGGCACTGGCGAGCCGAGTAGCGCGCAAGCGCCGATGGTCGATCAGCGCTTTGACGGTACGCGCCGCGGCCGCGCTTCCCTGCCGCCGCAATCCAGCCGATAATCCGCCTTGGCTGCGCACAGCGGTCGCCCGGCGCGACGCGCTATCCTGTACGGCGGGCGAGACTGATCTCTCCTGCCTCGAAGTCGTGCACGACCGGCCTGCCCTCGTTGGCACCGTCGTCCGCACACGCCTGTTCCTGCTCTGGAGTCCCCCGATGATCCGCGGTTTCCCGCGCCCCGGCGCCTGCCGTTACCTGTCCTTGCTGGTTGCACTGCACGTGCTGGCGGGCTGTACGGTGTTCCGGCCATCGGCGGCGCCCGAGCCCGTGTTACCGCCTCCGGCACGCAGCGAAGTGCCGCTCGACGCGCTGCCGGTTCCTCTGGCGCCACCGCCGCCGGCGCCGCCGCAGGCCGCCGCGCCGCCGCCGCCGAAACCCCGGCCCAAGCCGAGGCCGACGCACAAGCGCCCGACGCCAAGCAAGGCGGCGGCGGCGCCGGACGCGCCCGCTTCGAGCAGTGCCGCGGCACCGGCCGGCGCGCTGTCGATCATGACGATGCGCCACGATCAACTGCATGGCCTGCTCGAGAGCCCGGTGCAGCGCGACGGCAAGGTGATCGGACGCGCGATCGACATGGCCATTGACGTGAAGGGCAATCCGCGTGAAATGATCGTGAATCTCAGTGGCTTTCTCGGCGTGGGCGACCGCCGCGTCGCGTTCCCCTGGCGCATCTTCAAGATCGAGCCAAGCCAGAAGGTCGCCATCACGCTAGAAGGCGCGGCCAGCGGCGTGGCGCTCACGTCCGACCGCGAAACCGGCGACGCGGCGCTCGCGCCGCTCATCGACAGCAGCGTCGAGCGGCGCAACGGCGAGAAGATCGGGCGTGTCGTCGATGTGCTGGTCAACGCCGAGGCCCGCCCCCAGGGCATCGTGGTCGACACCAGCCAGAGCCTGGGCGACAGCAAGCGAAACTTCGCCGCGAACTGGACCGCGCTGTCGTTCCGGCATCGCGAGGGCGTACACACCGTCCTGCTCGACCTGAACCGCGCGCAGATCGAAGCGGTCCCGCCCTACGCGGCAACCGCAGCGATTCGTCTGGTCTCACCTCCCGCGCCCGCGGCGGCATCCGCCGCCGCCACCCCGGTCGCCAAAGCAGTCGCCACGTCAGCCGCCTCCGCACCGGCACCGGCCGCTCGCGCGTCCGATGCCGCCGCTCGCCCGAAGGCCGCTGCCCAGGCGGCGCGACCGGCCAGTCCCGCCTCCGCCGCTCGGCGCACGTCTCGCTAGGAAGCTCGAATTCATGGCACTTCCGCGAAGCCTGCGCGCGCTCGACTGGCTGAATTTCTTCGTTGCCGATGTCCAGACCGGATTCGGCCCCTTTGTCGCGTCCTACCTCGCCTCCCACAAGTGGACCCAGGGCGAGATCGGCCTGGCGTTGAGCGTCGGCACCATCACCGCAATGGTCAGCCAGTTGCCTGGCGGCGCGGTCGTCGATGCGATCCGCAGCAAGCATCTGGCCGCCGTGGCGGCCCTGGTCGCGATCACCATCAGCGCGTTGATGCTGGCGGCGAGTCCGACGCTGATGTCGGTACTCGGCGCCGAAGTGCTGCACGGCTTCGCGAGTTGCATGCTGACGCCGGCGATCGCCGCCATCTCGCTGGCCCTGGTCGGCCGGCAAGGCATGGGCGACCGCCTTGGCCGCAATGCCCGCTGGGCCTCGATCGGCGGTGCCCTCGCCGCTGCCGCGATGGGGGCCTGTGCCGAGTATTTCTCGGTGCGCTCGGTGTTCTGGTTGACAGCCGCACTGGCCCTGCCGGCGCTGGTGGCGCTGTGGTTGATCGAGCGCTCGCCCGCGGTCGTGCCCGCGCCGTTGCCACCGGTCGGCCGGACCGGACCACCGGCCGCCCGCGCCGGCGCGCCGCGCGAGAGCCTGCGCGAGCTGCTGCGCGACCGGCGCATGCTGATCTTCGCGGCCTGCGTCGTGCTCTTCCATCTGGCCAATGCCGCGATGCTCAATCTTGCCGCCGGCGAGGTCACCGTCAACATGGGCAACAATGTGCAGTTGGTGATCGCCGCCTGCATCATCGTGCCCCAGGCCGTGGTGGCGATGTTCTCGCCGTGGGTCGGGCGCACCGCGCAGCGTCTGGGCCGCAGGCCGGTGTTGCTGATCGGTTTCGCGGCGCTGCCGCTGCGCGCGCTGCTGTTCGCCGGCGTGCGCGACCCCTACCTGCTGGTACCGATCCAACTGCTCGACGGCATCAGCGCCGCCGTGTTCGGCGTGATGATGCCGTTGATCGCAGCGGACGTCGCAGGCGGCAAGGGCCGGTATAACCTGTGTCTCGGCTTCTTCGGTCTGGCCGCAGGCATCGGTGCGACCCTCAGCACCACCCTCGCCGGCTTCGCGGCCGACCATTTCGGACTGGCCACCAGCTTCTGCGGACTCGCGGTGGCCGGTGGCCTGGCCGTCGCCCTGGTCTGGCTGGCGATGCCCGAAACACGCGACGATCCTGAGCAGGCCGTCGACGGCCCGCAGCGCATCGACGACGAGCCGCGGCCGACCGCCTGAACGGCTGGTGGCCTGCCGCTCATGGCCTGCCGCTCATGGCGTGCCAGTCAAGGGCTGCGGGCCGCGAGCCGTCGGACGCGGGTTCAGCCCTCGATGCCGTCGAGGGCCTTGGCGATCGCGTTCGGATCGCTGGGCCGCACCAGCCGGGACACTTCCCGCCCATCGCGCAGAAACACCAGGGTCGGCCACAACTTGACCGCGAAACTGCGCCCCAGCGGCCGCCCCTTGCCGTCGGCGATTTTCAGGTGGCGCACGCCCGTCCGATCGTCGAACGCCGCCGCGATCGCCGGCTGTGCGGCGCGACAGAAGCCGCACCAGTTGGCACCAAACTCGATGACTGTCGATCCCTGCATCGCTTCGACCTCGGCACGCGTCGGCTCCTGTTCCGTATAGCCCTGATCGCTCATCGTTCCTCCTCCGCGGTTGCTTGAACACCCGTCATCCGTGCATCCGTCGTGCCACCCTGCCGGCGACGCGGCTCGGCCGCCGACCGGGTGCGCGCGTCGACCGCTTCCGCAACCGGTTCAGCGCCCGCTCCAGCGACCGGCTCGGCGACCGGCTCGGCGACCGGCGGCGGCGCGCGCGGCGGCATCCTTACGACGACATGCGCTTCCAGATCGTGCCGCACCACGTTCGCCGGCTGGGCCAAAGCCCGTGCCTGCGCAGGCGAACAAATCGATCCATCGAAGTGCAGCGAGACGTCGCGCGCGATTTCGACCATGCGTCGGGCGGCGTCGTAGCGGTAGCGCGACGCGTAATCGAGATGCGGCACGTGCACCGACACGTCGTCCGGCAGATAGGCCAGCGTCGCGCCCTCGGGCAGGACGATCCGGACCGATGACCGAAGCGCGTCCGACAGGCAGCGGAACGGCTCCGTGCGGACTGCGCGGATCGTCAGCGAGGCCATGGTCGGCGCCAACGAAGCCTGCACGACCGCGTCCGGTCGAATCTCCGTGTTGCCGGCCGGCAGCACCAAGCCTGGCAGCGCGCCATGCATGGCAGCCTGGAAGGCGCCCCGCATCAGCGCGACGTCGGATGTGTCGAAGGTTGCGACGGCCTGGATGCCGTTCTCGGCAAACCAGGCGTTCGCCAAGCTGGGCCTGCTCGCGGCCGGGACGTTGCGGATCGCCGAGCGTTGAAACTCGCTCGCATAGCCATCCCACTCCAGCCGCAACGCAAACTTTGCGTCGCCGCCCGGCTGCAGGTCGATCTCGAAGCGCGATCGGGTCATGCTTTCCTGGCGCGCCGGCAGGTGCACCACGGCCCCGTCGCCGACTCGAACGCCGGCGGCACCGAGCAACTGCGGCGGCAGATAGCCGAAACCCACGGCCGAGCCCGTCAAGTCCGCGTAAGTGCCGCTGTCGGGAAGGTAGGCGATGACGTGATCGAAGAAGGCCAGCGCCGGTACGCGGGGCAGTTGGGCAGCACCCTCGGCGCGCAGCAACACCGCGTCGTGCCGGATGCCGACCGCATCGAGCAGCGCACCGTACAAACCGACCACGTCCTTGCAGTCGCCATAGCCGTCGCGTAGCACATCGACCGGTGCGCGAGGCACCAGGTCGCTGCGTCCGAGATGAATCGCGACATAGCGGATATGCGATCGGACCCAGTCATAAAGCGTCGCGGCGCGAGCATGATCGTCGGCATCGTGGGCGGTAAGCGTCCGCGCCAACGCGACCACCGCGGGGTCCGGCGCCGGCGGAGCGCCCAGCAAAGCCCGGTATGCCGCGGCGAACGCCGCGTAGTCCGGGAAAGTCGAGACGATCAGGTAGTCGCCGACGTTCGGCGCCTGCACCGTATCGGCGAGCCGCTGCCGCGCGCTGTCGCGCCGGTACGTGAACCCGTAGCGCGTTCGTCCGTCATGCTCGACCGGCGGCACTGCCTCATACCCCCTCGCGTCGGCATACAACCGCATGTCCGACGGCAGATCGTAGACGATGCGACTTTCCATCACCGGCCAGACCGGCGCCGACATTGCATCGCTGAACGTGCCAGGCAGCTGTGGCTGCAAGTCCACGCGATAGCGGATGACCTGCCGCCCTCCGGTAGTCAGGTAGGGAAACAACACGACGCGCTGGCGCACATTGTTGAAAATCGGCGCGCTGCCGGTGGTATCCGCCGAGATATCGCGCATCGCGGTAGGCGGCACGTCGTGCCGCTTTCCCTGGCTGTCGACGGTGTAGGCCGCCAGCACGGCGAGCGTCGCAAGCCCGGTTTCGTAACCGAGGTAGAGGGGCGAGATCTCGGCTGCGCCGAGCACCGAATTGGCGCGCTGCATCCGCTCGACGGTGGCGACCAACGAACCGTCGCGCTGCACCACCTTCGTCGTGTCGAGGCGCTCGATGACCACACTCGCCCGATCGCTCGCGTCGCCCGACTGGACGAGATTTGGATGCACCGGGTTCGGATGCACTACCGCTGAAGCCACGACGGCCGGCGACGCGGCCGGTTGGGCCGCGGGTTGGGCCGCGGGTTGGGCCGCGGGTTGGGCCACGGGTTGGGCCACGGGTTGGGCCACGGGTTGGGCCACGGGTTGGGCCGCGGGTTGGGCCACGGGTTGGGCCACGGGTTGGGCCACGGGTTGGGCCACGGGTTCGGCCGCGCGCTGCGCTGTGGGCTGCGCGGCGAAGCACAACGCCGCGTGCAGCCCGAGCGCGCCGCCCACCATCACCGAAACGAGTCTTGCCACAGCGCATTCCCCTGAAGAGCACGGTGCCTCGCCTGTCTGAGACGGCGCCTTCCCGCGCAGAAGGCCACGGCCATGCAGATACACCTGCCCTGCGGAGCGATCGTTGCGAGCGCGTCATGACAGCGATCATACCTGCGAGGCGCACCTCGGCCGGAAGAACCGCCCGCGCGCCGCTCTGGCCGTCGTGACGCCGGGCTGGCGCCCGCCTGCAAGGGGGTGCCCACGGGTCGCCAGTGGGGCACCGACAACCCGGCGACGCTTCCCGGCGGGCTCGGACGGTGTCTGGAAAGGCGCGGATGAACCGCGCATTGAGCGACTTGATAAGCGACTTGATAAGCGACTTGATGGGCGACGTGAAGAACGACGCCGTGAACGACTCATTAGACGGCGCGTTGAACGACTCATCAAGCGACGCGACGAAGGGCGTACCAAACGGGGGGCCAAACCGGGTACCAAACCGGGTACCAAACGGCGTAACGAGCGGCGTAACGAGCGGCGTGATGAACGGTGTGATGAAAGGCACCGCCAACCGCGCAGACCGCGGCGGCTGGACGAACAGCGCGCATCGGCGCCCGCGCCCGCTCGAGTCGCTCACGGACTTTACCGATGACAGCGCTGGTGCCGAGGCGCCCCGACGTCCGGCCACATCGCGCACTGCCCGATGGCCTGGCTTTTCTCGGGAACAGCACAATGCCGGACGGGACCGCAACCGGCCAAGAATTGGCAAGAATCGGCATTGCTTAGGAATTAAGACGAATATGAATTGACCGGCATGCGGCGGCTACGCGACGATGACATCGCGCCCACCGAAGTCGGACGCTCGTCTGTCTTTCAATCACTTCGCCTGGAGGTAGCATGGGAGCGAATGTCTGGAACCTGAGTACGCAGTGCGATTACGCGACGCCAGAGAAAGTCACCACCGTCGAACTGCACATGTCATTGCATATGCCCTACAACGATCTGGCCAGGATGCAGGAATGGCTGGGCAGCGGTGACTGGGACGCCGCGACGCAATATCTGTCCGAGCGCCATCCGAGACACCGCGTGCTGCTTGCGCACTGGATGTCATCGAGCCAGCAGCGCAGCGAGCGCCGGACCGTGCCGGAATTGGCCACCGCCGCTTGATCGAATCACCTGGCGGCGCGGGTCCGGCGGCGCTGCGGCGCGCCACCCGCGCGATCGTCTGGCGCTACGTCGCGGTCGCGCTTTTCTTCGACTCCTTGCCGACGCTCACGCCGCAACTGGCGCTGGCCTTCGGACTGTCCAGCAACGCATTTCAAACGGTCCTGGGCAGCGCCTTCGTCGCGTTCGCACTCGCCCAGCTCGCCTCGGCGCCGGTCATCGCACGCGTCGGGACGCGGACCGCGATCGTCTGCGCAACGTTGTACCTCGGCGTTGGCGCGACCCTGGTCTGCCTCGTCACCGCGCCATTTGCATTCGTGCTGATCTTTCTGTCGATGTTTGCGGTCAACAGCATCGGCTCGAACGCCACCCGACTGCTGACCGCCCGGCTCGAACAGGGCGGTGGACGAGGCGTCCTGTTCGCGCGGGCATACGGCTGGGCGCAAGCGAAAAACGTCGTCGCGCCGCTGCTCGTCGGCGCGATCGCCGCGACTTTCGGCTGGCGAATGGCGCTGCTGATGGCCATTGCGCCGGTCATCGCGGTGGGCATCTGGGTCGGGTCCGCGATGCAACGCATCGACGGCATCTCGCCCGATTGTTCGCCTCGCACGCGTTGCTGGCTGGCCGTGCTCCGATCGCGATCGTTCATCGTTCCGACCCTGATTGCGGCGGCTTTCCAACCCGCTTTTGGTTGCGCAGCGGCGCGCCTGCCCTTCCATCTCGCCGATCGGGTCGGCGCGGATGCGTTCGCGATCGGGTTGACGGTCGCGCTTGCAAGTGCCGCGATCGCGACCGGCGTCGTGGTCGGAAGCCGCCTCGCGAGACGATGGTCGAGCCGTCGATCGATCGCAGTGGGCAGCCTGATGATGGGCGCGGGCCTGATCTGCCTGTTGCTCGCGCAAACAGACGCACCACCAATCATCGCCACCACCGGCCTCATCGCCATCCAGTCGGCGTACGGGTTCATCGTCGTTCCCTGCCTCGGTGAGGCACTCGACACCACGGACGAGCGACGGTTGCCGGCGTCAAGCCTGTTCGGCTTCGTTCAACCAGCGATCGGCGGGCTGTCGGTTGCGCTATCCGGCACGTCGCCACTGTCCGACGTCGCAACGGTCACCGTGCTCGGCACGCTATCGCTCACCGCAATCGTGGCACTGCTGTTCGCCGCGCGGCCGCGCACGATGGCGCTCTGACGCGATTGCACCGGTCTGCATGCCCTCGACTCCTGCCGCCCCTTCGACCTTGCGGCTGGCAGGGCCGCGGCGGCGCATCCGCGTCACCCTGTTTCAGGTCAGCTTGCCCGGTACCGCGCCAGCAATGCGTAAAGCACGGCAGCGGTCTCGACATCGACCACGCCGTCGAGCTTGGCTGGTCTGAAATGCAGTTGGAATGCGCGGACCAGGTGCGCGAGGCCGCTGGTGCTGGTGGCGGCAGCGGTGTCGTAGCCGTACCGGCCGAGTCCGGCAATCAGTTCAGCCGTGGACGGGATTCCGTTGCGCTCGAATGCTTGTGCAAAGCGCTGTTTGTCGTTCTCGTCGTACCACGCGCCGATGCCGGCCTGATGCAGGTCGTGCCAGGGAAACGCCGGCCCCGGATCGCTTTTGCGGCCCGGCGCGATATCGCTATGCCCGATCACATGGGTGGCGTCGATGTCGGGATAACGCTGCAGGATATTCAATGCGATCTGCTTCACTGCCGCCATCTGTCGTGGCTCGAACGGAGGAAAGTGCCACTGCCCGCCCGTGTCCGACGCGCGATTCACGATTTCGATGCCGATCGACGAATCGTTCAGGTTGGTACGCCCTGCCCAGCTACTGACGCCCGCATGCCACGCACGCTCCCCCTCGTCGACCAGATTGAAGATCCGCACCTCGTCGTAGCCGGCCGCCGCGTAGCTTGCGTCGGTCGGGTCGGGAATCAGATAGTGCGCGCTGACCACGCTTTTGCCGGACAGCGCCCGCACCGAGCCAGCGAAATCCAGCGCCGTGTAGTGGAAGACCAGGAATCGGACCCGGCGGTTGTAGGCGCTCAACGCGCGATAGCTGTTGTAGTCGATCTTGAACATTGCTTTCCCCTTCGACGAGACCGGGCGGGCGGCCCGCGCCTTCAAGAGGAATGCTAAGTTGCTGCCACGCCCGCCGATACAGGCCATGTGCCAGGTGTCGATGCGATCTATCCGCAGCCCGGATGCGCCCTCGGTAGGATGTTATCGGACCCTGGACCTGCGTCGTGCCCCGTCCGACCGAGGAACGCGTGCACACAAGCGTCGGTAGTGACGGGCGGGCTGGAAGGAAGCCGCTTCCGGCCGTTGCGGCGCAACGCCGGAGATGCAGTGGCCTGCCCAGACAACGGCAGCCGCACTGGCGTTGGCCACTCCACCGAGCCCGGTTCGCCCGCGCGAACGCGGCAGGCCGCGCTCCCACGCGACGTTGTCCTGGCCCGCGAACCGAGGACGAGCCCGCTTGCCGACCTATCGGCGATGGACATGTGCCATCCGCGCCGCGCGCTGCAGCCGAAGTGTCGTCGGCCGCGCCGTCGACCGCGCCCGAGCAGGTCGGTCGCCGCCGGCAATGGTCGGCACCCCGCATTGCAAACTTCGATCTGATGACTGTGCCGGTGGGCGGCGCGGCATGCGTCAGTCGCCGACCGAGCGGTGCCGCATTGCCGGGCGCGGTCGCGCGGGACCGCCCCAGCGCGGGTGGGACCAATGCTTGCAAAAGCGCCCCAAACCCTTATACTTCGGGCTGCCGCGGGCGTCGTATAATGGCTATTACCTTAGCTTCCCAAGCTAAAGACGTGGGTTCGATTCCCATCGCCCGCTCCACTTTCCGAGCTCCGCCTGGCGGGGCTTTTGTTTTTTCCGCTGGCCCGACACGACGGCGCGCGGTTCCGATGCCATGATTCCTGCCGATTCCCTGCCCGATCCGGACCGCGACGCGACCGATGCGGACGACCCGATTGCGCCGACGGAAACGAACGACCCGGCATCCGGCGCGCCCGCTGAGTCCGCCGAGTCCGCTGCAACGCCGCGGCGGCGCATCAAGAGTTTCGTGACGCGGGCTGGTCGCGTCTCGACCGGTCAGCAACGCGCTGTCGAGACCCTGGGTCCGCGCTTCATGCTGCCTTACCAGCCGGCGCCAGCCGATTGGCCGTTGCTCTACGGCCGCACCGCGCCGCTCATCCTCGAAATCGGTTTCGGGATGGGCAAGACCACCGCCGAAATCGCCCGCACCCGTCCCGACGACGATTTTCTTGGCGTGGAAGTGCATGGTCCCGGCATCGGCGCGCTGTTGAAACTGATCGGCGAACACGAACTCGGCAACATCCGCATCATCCAGCACGACGCTGTCGAAGTGCTGGAACACATGATCGCGCCGGGCTCCCTGCAGGGGGTGCACGTATTCTTTCCGGATCCGTGGCACAAGGCGCGTCATAACAAGCGACGCCTGATTCAGGCACCGTTCGCCGCGCTGCTTGCCTCGCGGCTGGCGCCGGGCGGCTATCTGCACTGTGCGACGGACTGGGAACCGTATGCTCAGCAGATGCTGGAAGTCCTCGAGGCAGAGCCGATGCTGCGCAACACGGTGTCGGGCTTCGCGCCACGGCCGGACTACCGGCCGATCACCAAGTTCGAGGCACGCGGCCTGCGACTCGGTCACGGCGTCTGGGATCTGATCTACCAGCGCGTCTGAGCCGGCAGCGGTCCGCGCGGACCGTTTGAAGCGGATGCGGAGAGCCACCGGCGTCGCGCCACTCCGCGCGCGTCGGCTGCTGCATAGGGCGCCGCGTAGGGAGCCCCGCGCTAGGAGCCGCGTTAGGAGCCGCGTTAGGAGCCGCACAGCGGGCCGCAGGCTGCCCCACGTCGCGCGCAGGCGGTACCGGCCGGGGAGGAAACGGGGCTTGGGCCGGGCGCGTGCCCGCATGCGCTATGTCGATGCGGCCGCTACCTTGGCCGGTCCGCCTGGCGCGCTCGGTCCACCGTCTCGCCAACGGCGGTCGGCCCGGCGCAGAAGGCCGCGCCGACGCGCCGCTCACTGCCAGTCGACCCAGCCCGCGTAGCTGGTCGCCAGGATCAGCACACCGAAGATGATGCGATACCAGGCAAAGCCGGTGAAATCGTGCGTCGCGATAAAGCGCATTAGCCAGCGCACGCACACGATCGCGCTGACGAACGCCGCGAACAGACCCAACAGCAGCACGCCGACATCGGAGACGTCGAACAGGCCGCGCGCCTTGTAGAGGTCGTGCACGGTCGCGCCGAAGATGATCGGAATCGCAAGGAAGAACGAGAACTCGGTCGCGACCTTGCGGTCGAGTCCGAACAGCATGCCGCCGATGATCGTCGAGCCCGACCGCGAGGTGCCCGGGATCAACGCGAAGCATTGTGCGATACCCACCTTGAGCGCATCCGCCAGCGTCAGGTCGTCGATCGAATGCACGCGCGCCGCAGTGTTGACCGCCGTGCGGCGGTCGCCGATCTCGCCGCTGCCCGCTCCCGCCTGCGCCGCCAGGCGACGATTGCGCGCCTCCGCGAACAGGATCACGATGCCGCCGACCACCAGCGCGATCGCGACCGGTACCGGCGCGAAAAGCGACGCCTTGATGCGGCTTGCGAAGGCCAGGCCGAGCAGCACCGCCGGAATGCAGGCCACGACGACGTTCAGCGCGAAGCGCTGCGCGCGCCGGTCGCTGGCCAGCCCTGTCGTCACCGCGGCGATGCGGGCGCGGAATTCCCAGCACACCGCGAGGATCGCGCCGAACTGGATGACCACATCGAAAATCTTGGCTTTCTCGCTGTGTTCGCCAAGCAGGCTGCCGGCAAGAATCAGATGCCCGGTACTGGAGACTGGCAGGAATTCGGTCAGTCCTTCGACGATGCCCAGGATGATCGCGTGCAGCGCGGCAGTGAGGTCCAAGCGGGTGACTCCGAGAAGAAAATATTAAGAAAAGGCGGCTCGCCGCGCACCGAAGGGGCCGAGATCCGGAGCGCCGGCATCGCGGCCTGGGCGGATCCTGCAGCTGCAGCCGCACCGGCGCGGCGTCGGATGAACCTCATGGCGGCGCGCGGCGATTATTGCTCGACGATTGTGACACGCACACCGTCGCGTAGCACCGTCATCGTGCCGGGCCGGTAATGCACCCCAGCGAAGCTCAGTTCCTCCGGCTTGAAGGTGTGCACCGGATAGTTTTCCAACAGCGACTGCACCAGGCTCGCGATCGCGGTGTTGATCTGGCCGGTATAGGGCCCCGCGTAGTCGCCCATGTCGATGCGATCGACCGCGGCGTTGCGCAGCACGATCGCGCGGGCGTCCGCATCGTAGGCCGGCGTGGCCGACAGGCGCAATGCGCCGGCCGCGGGCTGGGCGAGCAACGCGGTGGCCACGCGCGCGGCCACGTCGATCGCCAGGCGGTTGTTGTCGGGCAGCAAGGTCAGCCGCGGATCGGTCAGCGTAAGGTCGGCGATCTGCGCAACCTGCTGTCGGTAGGGAAACTTGCGCTCGACCGCGCGCTGCAACTGGGCGCGCGAGAACGTGTACTGCTGCGGAATGAACGGAAAGGTCTGGCTCCTTGCGCCGGGTAATGCGCAGGCAAGTCCGGCGAAGACGCCGGCCTTCAGCAGGCGGCGACGCGGCAGGGGATCGAACGTCATGGCGGCAGGCGTGGCAGCGATGCCCGAGATCTTACCGGAAGCGGCTGCCGTGCCGGAGGCCCCCTGCCGACCCGGCATTTGTTACAATCCGGGGGTTTGTCCGCCCGCATCGTAGCCAGCAGCCATCATGAACATCGAGAAAGCACGTTTCAATATGATCGAGCAACAGATCCGGCCGTGGGACGTGCTGGATCAGGACGTGCTCGAACTGCTGTCGGTCGTCAAGCGCGAGCATTTCGTGCCGGAGGCATATCGCAATCTGGCCTTCGCGGATCTCGAAGTGCCGCTGCCCGCCGGTCAGAAGATGCTGCCGCCGAGAATCGAGGCCCGCATCCTGCAGGAATTGGGGGTCCAGAAACACGAAACGGTGCTTGAAGTCGGCACCGGCTCCGGTTTCATGGCGGCTCTGCTCGGCCGGCGCGCGTTGCGCGTCGTGACGGTGGAACGCGTTGCCGAGCTGGCGAGCTTCGCGCAGCAGAACCTGTTGGCCGAAGGCGCCGGCAATGTCGAAGTGGTCGTCGGCAACGGCGCTCAGGGTTGGCCCGACGCGGCGCCGTACGATGTGATCGTGATGTCCGGCGGCCTGCCGGTCCTGCCGCAGTCGCTGTTGGAGCAGTTGAAGATCGGCGGCCGCCTGTCCGCTTTCGTCGGCAGCGCGCCGATCATGAAGGCGCAGATTGTCCGGCGCGTCAGCGAGACCGAATATCGGATCACCGACGTGTTCGAAACGTACGTCGAGCCGCTGGTCGACGCAATCGAGCCGTCTCGTTTCACGTTCTGAACGGTCCCCGCGACAGGAGTTGCCCGCATGCGCCAGATGACTGCCCCCGAATTGGCCGAGCGGCTCGCGGACCCGAGCCGGCCCGCGCCGCTGCTGCTGGATGTGCGAGAGCCTTGGGAAGTGGCACGGTGTGCGCTGCCTGGCATTGTCTCGATTCCGCTCCAGCAACTGCCAGCCCGCAGTGAGGAACTGGATCCGGACGCCGAAGTGGTCTGCATCTGCCACCACGGCGCCCGCAGTGCCAGTGCGGCGATGTTCCTCGAACGCGAGCGCGGTTTCACGCAGACCATCAACCTGTCGGGCGGCATCGACGCTTGGGCCCTGCAGGTCGATCCCTCGACGCCGCGCTACTGACGCATCGCGCGAACGCTGACGCCGGCCGCCATCAGGGAACGCCGACCGGGTGTCCGGCCAACGCCCGACCCGCCATCGGTGGGCGAAGGACCAAGTAAGCGCACCAAGTACGCGCGCCACGTCATGGCCATCGCACGATCGGACCAGTGGCGCGTGCCTACCGCTTTTTGACGCAAGCGGCGACCGCACCGTGCACTGGGCACCGTGCATCGGGCATCGGGCATCGGGCATCGGGCATCGGGCATCGGCAGCGACGGACCAGCGGCGCGGGCCGTTGCCTGACGTCAGCCCGCCGCCGCCCTCGTGCGCCTCCTCCGCCCCCAACGGACTGGCGGACTCGTTTGCATAAGCACGCCCTGGCGGCGTTTGCGCGATGGCCCTAGCGGGCTCGCGCGGGACTGCCCGACCGCTCGGGCAACCACTGCGCGAGCGCCGCTACGGTCCGCTCGGTCGCGCCCCGGTGGGCTGCCGCGAAATCGCGGGCCGCGGCCGCCATCGCGTCGCGACGGGCGCGATCCTCGAGCAGACCGATCAGCGCCTCGCCCAGCGCGGCAGAATCGGCCACCTGCACCGCCGCCCCGGCCGCGAGCGCGTCCGCGCTGGCGCGCGAGAAATTGAACATGCTCGGCCCGAACAGCACGGGTGTTCCCGCCGCACAGCTCTCGATCAAATTCTGGCCGCCGGTCGGCACCAGGCTGCCGCCGATGAAGGCCAGCCGAGCGCAGGCATAGTAAGCGGTCATCTCACCCATCGAGTCGCCCAGCCAGACCTGCGTCGACGGATCCACGGGCGCGCCGTCGCGCCACTGCGAACGGCGCGCGACGCGCCAGCGGGTCTGCGCGAGCCGCGCCACCTCGTCGAAGCGCTGCGGATGCCGCGGCACCAGCACCAGCAACGCGTCGGGACGCGCCGCCTGAAGCCGGTCGAAGGCCTCCAGCACCAATGCTTCTTCACCGTCGCGGGTGCTCGCCGCGACCCACACCGGGCGGTCGCCGAATGCGGCGCGCCAGGCCTCGCCCAACATCAGCAGCCTCGGCGACGGCGCGATGTCGAACTTCAGATTGCCGAAGACGCGGGGCGATGCGACTCCGAGGGCGCGAAAGCGCGCGGCGTCCGCCTCGCTCTGCGCATAGACGTCGGCCAGGCCGCCGAACACGGTGAGCGTGGCGCGGCCGAAGCGCGACGCGCGGGCGGCCGAGCGCGCCGACATTCGCGCGTTGGCAAGGATCAACGGCATGCGCCGAGCGGCGCAGCACTCGATCAAGGTCGGCCAGACCTCGGTTTCCATCAGCACGCCGACCGTGGGCCGCGCCTTCACCAGAAAACGCCCGACAGCACCCGGCGTATCGTAGGGAAGGTAGCACCGCAATACGGCGTCGCCGAACAGCGCCTCGCCGGTGGCGCGTCCCGACGGCGTCATATGGGTCAGCAGCAGGTCGCACTCGGGGTGCGCGGCGAGCAGCGCCCGTACGAGCGGCTCGGCGGCGCGCGTTTCGCCGACCGACACCGCGTGCACCCAGATCAGCGCACGCCGTGCATCGCGGCGCAGGTCGATCCGGCCGAAACGCTCGGCGACGTGATATCGATAGCCGGGCTCGCGGCGGCTGCGCCACAGCAAGCGAAGCACCGCGGCAGGCGCGATCAGCCACCAGGCGGCGCGGTAGAGCAGTCTGAGCATGGTGGCCGCCCGCAGCGCTCAGACCAACGCGCGGCCGCTCAGCCGTTCGAGGACCCGCAGCGGCGAACAATCCGGCTCCACCATCGCGGCAGCCGGCAGGAAGAAGGTCTGTTCGAGCATGAACTGACCCGACATCACCGCGTGCGACGCCTGATCCGAAAAACAGACCCAGACGCTGCCGGGCAGAAAAGGCATCGTCACCTGCGAGCAGTCGCGCTGATAGTCCATGTCGGCCTTCATCGCATCGTGCAGCGCCAGCATCAGGTGATCGTAGGCGCTGCGGCGCGTCTTGGTAATGCCCAGGACATCGAGCAGCCAGGCACTGCCGGGCGTCTGGCGCGGCAGCCGCGGCAGGAACCGCGCGGCCACGTCGTCGAAGGCCTCGCCGACACGCCAGACGCGCGGCTCGCCGAGCGGATTCACGTTGGCGAAGACGCGCAGGATCCGCTCGCCGTAGTTCGGGCGCGACGGAAACGCGTCGATGTGCAGCCGGCTGTCGTCCTTGCGCCAGGAGGTCTGGCGGGTTTCGACGCGATGCAGACGCAGGCTGGTCGGTGCGGCGCGCAAGCGGCCGCGGTACTCGGGCAGCAGGCCATCGATCAGGCCGGCCGCCTGCGCCGCATAGCGCGCGACGAGCGCACGCACGGCGGCCTGGCGGGTCTCGTCGCCGACCACGCCAACCAGCTTGCCGCCAGCGTCGAGACTGATGTTCTTGCGCTTCGGATCCGCGATCGCCGGATCGAGCAAGGCGCGCTCGTCGTCGGCCAGCGCGAATTCGAGACGCGGGAAATGCAGCACGCGGCCGCGCTCGAGCGAGGCGACCAGTTGGGTTCTCGGCACCGACAGGTTGCCGCCGTGCCAATCGCCGGCGACTTCGATGATCTGAGCTTCAGGCATCGGATGAGCTTCCGTGGCAAAGAGGGAAAACGGGCGTCACAGCAGTCCGAAGCCCGCCAGCGCGCGCTTCACGTCGACGATGTGCGGCGGCCGGTTGCTGGCGCCCAGTTCCACCACCGCGGAGGACCAATAGCCGCCAGTGCGCCATGCCGTCGAGAAATTGTAGAGCTCGACGGTTGGGCGACGCAGCGCGGCGGCGATGTGTACCAGGCCGGTGTCGACGCCCACCGTCGCCGCCGCCTGATCGATCAGGCCAACCACCGCGGCCAGCGACAGACGGGGCGGGACGACTGCCGCCTGGCCGAACTCGGCGGCGATGCGCTCCGAGACGACGCGCTCCGCCTCGTTGCCCCAGGGCAGGATCAACGATGCGCCGCGGCGTACCAGGGCCTGGCCCAGTTCGATCCAGTTCTGCTCGCCCCACGCCTTGTCCTCGCGAGACGTCGCGTGCACGAAGACGACCGACGGCACCGGCGGGTTCAGACCCGATTCCGCGAGCGCGCGCGCCGCAAGCCGGGTATCGAGACCGAAATCGACGCTGCCTGGATCCTCGTCCGGCAGCGGATCGCCGAGTGCGGCCGCGACCAGTTGGCGGGAGCGTTCGACCACGTGCGTACGCGGTTCGATCGCGACCTTGCGGTCGTAGTACCAGCGCGCCGGACGTTCATACCCGGCCCCGTCGGTGCGGTTGCCAAGGCCGATCACCGGCCCGCGCGCGCGCGAGGCGATCCATGCGGTCTTGAACAGCCCCTGGCAGTCGATGACGGCGTCGTACTCGCGCTCGCGCAAGGTGGCGACGAACGCGCGCCACTCGCGCCACGTGGCGCCGGCGACCGGGCGTTTGCGCCAGCGGCGCAAAGCGACCGGAATGACCCGATCGACGCCTCGCACCAACCGGACCAGGTCGACGAAGGCCTCCTCGACGATCCAATCGATCTGAGCGTCCGGATGCCGGCGCCGGATGTCCGCGATCACCGGCATGTTGTGAACGACGTCGCCCAGCGACGACACTCTGACGATCGCGATCTTCAAGCGTTTGCCGTGGGGAACGGAAGCATCTTCCCCGAATTGAGAAACCGACATAGTACCCGTGAAAGCACAGCGCCGGCCGCGGCGTTCCAACGCGACGGCCGGCGTGCAAAGCTGCATGAAAGCGTTGTGGCGGCAACCCTGGAACGGGCGCCGGACCGCGCGCGCCACGCCAACGCGGCGCGCGTGCCGCTCCGATGCGTCAGAAAGGCAGGGCTGCGTCCGGCTTCTCGGCGAGGATGACCTGCTTGAACTGAGCCTTGATCCGCTCGAGCGCCGCCTCGTTGTCGGCCTCGAAACGCATCACGACCACGGGCGTCGTGTTCGACGAACGTGCCAGGCCGAACCCGTCCGGATATTCGACGCGCAAGCCGTCGATGGTGATCACGTCGTCCGCACCCTCGAATGTCGCATTCTGCTGCAAACGGGAGATCAGCTCGAAGTTTTCGCCTTCCGCGCACTTGAGCTGCAGTTCGGGCGTGCACAGCGAGTTCGGCAGGCTGTTGAGCAGTTCGCTCGGCTTGTCGACACGCGACAGGATTTCCAGCATGCGGGCGCCGGTGTACAGGCCATCGTCGAAACCGTACCAACGATCCTTGAAGAACACGTGCCCGCTCATCTCGCCGGCCAGCGGCGCGCCGGTTTCCTTCAGTTTGGCCTTGACCAGCGAATGGCCGGTCTTCCACATCAGCGGCTCGCCGCCCTTCTCGCGCACCCAGGTGCCGAGATTGCGGGTACATTTCACGTCGTAGATCACCTGGCCGCCCGGGTTGCGCGACAGCACTTCCTCGGCGAACAGCATCAACTGGCGGTCCGGGAAGATGACCTGTCCGTCCTTGGTCACGACGCCGAGCCGGTCGCCGTCGCCGTCGAACGCGAAGCCGACCTCCGCGTCGCCCTCGGCCAGCGCCTGGATCACGTCCTGCAGATTCTCGACGTGCGCCGGGTCGGGATGGTGGTTCGGGAAGTGTCCGTCGACATCGCAGAACAGCTCGGTGATTTCACAGCCCAGCGCCTTGAACAGACGCGGCGCGAACGCGCCGGCCACGCCGTTGCCGGCGTCGAGCACCAGCTTCATCGCGCGCGCCGGCTTGATGTCGCCGACGATGCGCTCGATGTACTGATCGGTGATGTCGTACTGGTGGAGCTGGCCCGTACCTTCGGCAAAGCGGCCGGCGGCGATGCGCTGATAGAGACCCTGGATCGCGTCGCCATAGATTGCCTGGCCGCGCAACACCATCTTGAAACCGTTGTAGTCCGGCGGGTTGTGGCTGCCGGTGACGACGATGCACGAATCGACATTGCGCTCGGCGCCGTCGATCTGCAGCGGCACGTTCGTCGCGAAATAGCCCATCGGGGTCGCGACCATGCCGATGTCGATCACGTCGACGCCCGCCGCACGCAGACCGTCCGCCAACGCCGCCGACAGTTCGGGGCCCGACAGACGCCCGTCTCGACCGATCACGACGGCATCACCGCCCTGCTCGCGAACCTCGCTGCCGAACGCGCGGCCAATGCTGCGTGCGACGTCGGCATCCAGCGTCTTGCCAACCACGCCACGGATGTCATACGCCTTGAAGATCGAATTCGAGATCATCGTTTGACTGACCCTTTAATCAAGATAGTAGAAAAAACCGGCTGCCCATGCCATGCCGGACCGCGCTCCAACGAGACGGCACCGGCGCGGCCGCCCGCTCGGCAGCAATTGACTTCTATAATTGCAGGTTTTGCGCGGCGCCGCTTGGCTCGTGTCGCCGACGCATGATCCAGATCATGGGCGGCGCGGTCGGTGCGGCCGCCATCGCAACCGCACGCCGCCATGCTGCCGCGTCTGCGTCATGCCGCGCGCGGCGCCCGGGCCGGCGCACTCACCGTACACGATACCCGCGGCCCACTCGCCTGCCATTCTACTGCCCGATGCCTGCTCCGCACCTTCAAGCCGTCCGCGCCGCGCGGCGCCCCGCCCCAGCGCGGCGCGCCACGCGAGTGCGGGCGCGCCGGCCGTCCGCGCCGGAGCTACGATGCGACTGAACCATCCCGACGTGCGCCGGGCGCTCGCCAATCTGTTCTGGCTTGCCGCGGAGCGCGGCACGCAGATCGTCGTGGCGATCGTCATCGCCGGTGTCATGGCGCGCTACTTCGGCGCCGAGGCGTTCGGCAAGTGGCAGTATGCGTCGACGTTGCTGCTGGTCCTCGCGCCGCTGACCTGGGTGTGCGGCGCGGAGTTGATCGTGCCGGCGATGGTCGGCGCGTCGCCGGCACGGCTCGCGACGATGATGGGCAGCGCCTTCGCGCTGCGCTTCGGCGTGTCGGTGGCGGCCCTGATCGTGACATGGGCCGGACTGGCCGTTCTCGACGTCGACCCGGTGGTCGCGACGATGCTCGCCGGACTGGCGGTCACGTTGCTGACGCGCGAACCGTTCGGCGTGGTCAACGCCTGGCTGCAGAGCCGCACGCATTCGCGGCCCGCGCTGATGATCAGCGCCACGACGGCCGTGCTGAAGGCCGGCGCTGTGTGCGTTGCCGCACACATGCTGCTCGCACCATCCCGTTTTGGCTGGCTTTGGGCCGCGGAAGGCGTGCTGGGCGCCATTCTCCTCAGCGGCTACTACGCGCGCGCGCGCAACGGCCGCTGGAATTGGCGTCTCGACTGGCATGTCGACATGTCGCTGCTGAAGCACTATGCGCGCGCCGGCGTGGTGTTCTGGCTGGCGCTGGTCTGCATGTACGTGTTCCTGAAGCTCGATCGCCTGATGCTGAAGCACTACATCGACTACACGACGCTGGGGCGCTACGGCGCCGCTCAGCAGCTCAACGAGAACTGGAGCCTGATGGCGTCGATGCTCGCGCAGACGCTGGCGCCGGCCTTCATCTATCGGGTTAGCGATCCGCGCCGCCTGCTGCGCAATGTGCTGCGACTGAGCATGCTGACCGGCATCGCGATGGCATTTGGCGCGCTGCTGTTGAGCGCGGCGGCGCCGATGATCGTGCGCATCGTGTTCGGTCCCGGTTTCGGGACGGCGGTCGTGATCTTTCGGTGGGCCGTGTGGCTGTCGGTGCTCGCGGGCGTCGAGGCGGTCGGCAATCTCCTGCTTCTGAAGGATCAGGCACGTCACACGGTTCTGTTCAAATGGCTCGGAGCGCTGCTCGCCAGCGCGGTGGCGAACCTGTACTTGATCCCGCGCTTCGGCGTGTTCGGTGCCGTCCTCGGGCTGGCGATCGGCTATGGGGTCGCGATCGGCGTGAACCTCTGCTACTTCGGCTGGCGCCGCCAGCAACTGCGATGACGCGAAACGAAACCGGTCCGCTCGACGACGTCGCGGTCCTGATGCCGGTCTACAACTGCCAGGAGGATGCGTGGCGTACGTTGGCCTCGCTGCGCGAGACGGCCCCGCTGCGCGTGCTGGTGGTCGACGACGGCAGCGAGCCGCCCTTCGCCGCGCCGCCCGCGCGCGACCTGCCGGGTCTGCGCATCGAGGTGCTGCGCCTCACGCCCAATGGCGGCATCGAAGCAGCGCTCGCGGCGGGCGTCGAGCATTTGCATGCGCAGGGCGTCGAATTCGTCGCGCGCATCGACGGTGGCGATCTCGCGCGGCCCGGCAGGATCGCCGCGCAGCGCGCCGCGTTCGTCACGGCGCCTCGGCTGGGCGCGCTTGGCACCTGGGCGCAAGCCGTCAGCCGCGACGGACGCCCGCGCTTCGTGATGGCGCCGCCGACCGAGGCCGCGGCGATCCGCCGGGTGCGCTTCGCGCGCAGTTGCTTCATTCATCCGGCGATGATGTTGCGCATGCGGGCCGTGCGCGCCGCCGGCAGCTACCGGGACCGTTATCCAGCCGCGGAGGATCTCGACCTGTTTCTGCGCATCATGCGCGAATGGGACTGCGCAAACCTGCCGCTGATCGGCATCGACTACGAGTTGAACGAGAGCGGCATCAGCGCGAGCCGGCGGCGGCGCCAGATCCTCTCGACGTTGCGCCTGCAGTGCGTCTACTTCGAACCCGGCAACCCGTTATACTGGGTCGGCTTCGCGAAACACCTGCTTCATCTGCTGACGCCCTACGCGGTGCTCTCGAACGTCAAGCGCATGCTGCGCCCGCGTGAGTCCGCCTCTCGACCGATCCGAAGATGAAGTCGCTCTCCGGACAGCCCGTCTGTCTCGTCTCGAATACCGCCTGGTCGATCTACAACTACCGGCGCAGGTTGCTGCATCGCCTGCTCGACGGCGGCTGGCCGGTAGTCGTGATCGCGCCGCGCGATGCAACGTTCCCGGCGCTCGAAGCGCTGGGCTGCGTGTGCGTCGACCTGCCGCTGGCGTCGAAAGGCACCCGCGTCAAGGAAGACCTGCGCACGCTGCTGGCGCTTCGTGCGCACTATCGGCGCCTGCGGCCGCGCCTGATCTTCCACTACACGATCAAGCCGAACATCTACGGCACGCTGGCGGCGGCACTGGCCGGCCGGCCCTCGGTAGCGGTGACCACCGGCCTGGGCTACGTCTTCCTGCATCGCAACCGGACGGCCCAGATCGCGAAGACACTGTACCGCCTGGCCTTCCGCTTCCCGCGCGAAGTGTGGTTCCTGAACCGGGACGACCACGAGACCTTCCTGCGCGAGAAGCTGCTGGCGCACCCGGAGCGCGCGCGCCTGCTGGATGGCGAAGGCATCGATCTGGAGCATTTCGGCTACAGCGAGATGCCGTCGGCGCCACCGTTTACCTTCGTGCTGATCGGCCGCCTGTTGTGGGACAAGGGTGTCGGCGAATATGTCGAGGCGGCGCGGCAGCTGCGTGCGCGCTACCCGCACGCGCGCTTCCAGCTGCTCGGTCCCGCCGGCGTCGACAATCCCAGCGCGATCTCGTCTGCGCAGGTAGCCGCCTGGGCCGACGAGGGCGTGATCGAATACCTCGGCCAGGCCGACGACGTGCGCCCGGCGATTGCGGCCGCGCACTGCGTGGTCCTGCCGTCGTATCGCGAGGGCATGCCGCGCACGCTGCTCGAGGCCGCCGCGATGGGTCGACCGATCGTCGCCACCGACGTGCCCGGCTGCCGCGACATCGTGCGCGATGGCGTGACCGGCCTGCTGTGCGCGGCTCGCGACGCCTCGGCGCTGGCCGCGGCGATGGCGCGCCTGCTCGACATGACGCCTGTCGAACGGACCGCGCTGGCGCAGCGCGCCCGCGACGACGCAACGCGGCGTTTCGACGAGAACCGTGTCGTCGCGCGCTATCTGACCTTACTGAACGATACAACCGGCGCCGCGGCGCCCCTTCCAACCACCCATCCCGAAACGAAACAGGACTAGACGATGCCTTCCACCCAATCGAGCATGCAAGCCACCGACACGCGCGGCACGGTGCTGGTCACCGGCGGCGCGGGTTTCATCGGCGCGCATACCGCTGTCGAGTTGCTCGAAGCCGGCTACGACGTCGTCATCGCCGACAATCTCGTCAACAGCAAGCGCGAAGCGATTGCACGCATTGCCGCCATCACTGGCCGGCAGCCGGCGTTTCACGAGATCGACGTCAGCGATCCGAGCGCGGTCGACAAGGTGTTCACCACCCACCGCATCGACGCCGTGATCCATTTCGCCGCGCTGAAGGCGGTCGGCGAATCGGTCGCCAAGCCGCTGGCCTACTACCGCAACAACATCGACAGCCTGTTGACCGTGCTCGCTGCCATGCAGCGCCATGGCGTGCGGCAATTCGTGTTCAGCTCGTCCGCGACGGTCTATGGCGATCCGCACTGCGTGCCGATCCTCGAGCATTTCCCGCTCTCCGCGACCAATCCGTACGGCCAGACCAAACTGCTTGCGGAGCGCATCCTGGCCGACATCGTCAAGGCCGAGCCGGACTGGCGCGTCGCGACGCTGCGCTACTTCAACCCGGTCGGCGCCCATCCAAGCGGGCAGATCGGCGAGGATCCGCAAGGCATCCCGAACAACCTGATGCCGTACATCGCCCAGGTCGCCGTTGGTCGTCGCGAATCGCTACGGGTGTTCGGCGGCGACTATCCGACCCCGGACGGCACTGGCGTGCGCGACTACATCCACGTCGTGGATCTGGCGCGCGGGCACCTGGCCGCGCTGGCCCGACTCGAAACGAAGGGCGATTCCTTCACCGTCAACCTCGGCACCGGGCGCGGCTACAGTGTGCTGGAGGCAGTCGCGGCCTTCGAACAGGCAAGCGGCCGTTCGGTTCCTTATGAAATCGTGGCGCGTCGGCCCGGCGACATCGCGACCTGCTACGCCGACCCGACCGCCGCCTACGAAATGCTCGCGTGGCGCGCTGAATACGGACTAGAGCGCATGTGTGTCGACCAATGGCGCTGGCAATCGCAGAATCCGGACGGCCTCGGCTGAGGCGCTGCGCAACGGCCCACGACGTCGGCGCGCAACACCGGCGGGGCCGACACGAGGCCGTCGCCTGCGCGCGGTCCGCGCCCGTATAATCGCGCGCAGGCCCCAAACCGACACCTTCCATGCAAAGCCTCGCCCTGGGCTTCCTGATTTCGCTGCTGGCGACGCTGGCGATCGTGCGCTACGCCCATCTGCACAAGCGGTTCTCGGCGGACAGCGATCTGGTCGGCGTGCAGAAATTCCATTCGCGGCCCGTGCCGCGGGTCGGCGGAATCGGCATCGTGCTCGGCTTGCTGGTATCGGCTGCGCAACTGTGGTTCAGTTATCCGGTGGTCGCGCAGCAGATTCTGTTGCTCGCGGCGTGCGGAGCGCCCGCCTTCCTGTCCGGACTGATCGAGGACCTGACGAAGCGCGTTTCACCGCTGCTGCGGCTGCTCGCGACGATGGCCGCCGCGCTGCTGGCCTATCTCGCGCTGGGCATCCACGCCAACCGGGCGGACCTGCCCTTTCTCGACATCGCGCTGCAGTATGCGGCACCCAGCGTGCTGCTGACCGTCGTCGCAGTGGCCGGTCTCGCCAACGCGGTCAATATCATCGACGGCTTCAACGGCCTGGCCTCGATGGTTTCGATGATGATGCTGGTGTCGCTCGCCTACGTGGCGTTCCAGGTATCCGATCCGGTCGTGCTGTCGTCCTCGCTGATCCTGATGGGCGCAGTGTTCGGCTTCTTCGTCTGGAACTTTCCGGCCGGACTGATTTTCCTCGGCGACGGCGGCGCGTACTTCCTCGGTTTCGTGTTGGGCGAACTGTCGATCCTGCTCGTGATGCGCAATCCACAGGTGTCCGCCTGGTATCCGGTCCTGATGGCGATGTATCCGATTTTCGAAACCTGCTTTTCGATCTACAGAAAGCGCTTCGTGCGCGGCATGTCGCCAGGCATTCCCGACGGCGTGCATCTGCACATGCTGGTGTACAAGCGCCTGATGCGATGGGCGGTCGGCACGCGTGAAGCCAGCGCGTTGACCCAGCGCAATTCCTATACGTCGCCGTATCTGTGGATGTTATGCCTGATGGCGGTGCTGCCCGCCACGCTGTTTTGGCGCCACACTGTCGTGCTGGTGTTCTTCGTGGCGATCTTCGCCGCCACCTACGTCTGGCTCTACGTCAGCATCGTGCGCTTTCGCACGCCGCGCTGGATGGTCATCCGGCGCCACGACCGGCAGTGATGAGCGCGCTCAGCCGACGGCCGCTTGATGCTGCTTGGTGTCGCTTAATGCCATCAGACGCCATCTGACGCCGTCTGATGCGGCCTGACGCCTTCCGTCGCGGTTCGGCGGCTGGCGCCCAGTTGCTTGTGTATTGCAGTGCGCGACGCTTCGTGACGCGACTTGCAATCGCCCCCGCAGCGCACGCCCGTGTCGCCGTCGACCACGCTCAGCCGTTTGCCGACACCGATGTTGCGACGGTGCGAAGCGTCACCGCGCGTGCCGGCGCATATTCGGGCACCCACCGCCGCAGGTCGCGGCGAACCTCGTCGTCCGGCACGATGCGGGGCTGGCCAAGCCATTGCAGCATCTCGTCGAGCAGGCGTGGCGGCACCTCCCGCGCGCGCGCGATACGCAGCTTCGCATGGTGCGTCGGGCGGGTCGTCTCGTCGCAGGCCAACAGTTCCTCGTACAGCTTCTCGCCGGGCCGCAGTCCGGTGAAGTCGATGCGGATCTCGTCCTCGGTGAAACCGTAGAGACGGATCAGATCCTTGGCAAGGTCGACGATGCGGACCGGCTTGCCCATGTCGAGCACGAATATTTCGCCGCCCTGCCCCATGCTGGACGCCTGCAGCACCAACTGCACGGCTTCCGGGATCGTCATGAAGAAGCGTGTGATCTCCGGGTGCGTGACGGTGACCGGTCCGCCCTTGGCGATCTGTGCCTGGAATTTCGGAATGACGCTGCCGGCGCTGCCGAGCACGTTGCCGAAACGAACGGTCTCGAAATGGGTCCGCTCGGTCGTCTGCTGCAAGGCCTGGCAGATCATTTCCGCCAGACGCTTGCTGGCCCCCATCACATTGGTCGGATTGACCGCCTTGTCGGTCGAGATCAGCACGAAGTGGCCGACCCCCGCGGCAATCGCCGCGCGTGCGACCCGGTAGGTGCCGAGCGCGTTGTTGCGTACCGCCTGCCACGCGTTGACCTCCTCCATCAACGGCACATGCTTGTAGGCGGCCGCATGGAACACCACTGACGGCAGATAACGCTGCATCGTCTCGGCGAGCAATAGCGAATCTTTCGCGTCGCCGATCACCGAGACCAGTGCGACGTGCGGATGACGTTCGCGCAGTTCCTCGCTCAAGCGGTAACTCGCGAATTCCGAGATATCGTAGGCGATCAGTTGCGCCGGTCCAAAGCGCAGGATCTGGCGGCAGAGTTCCGAGCCGATCGAGCCACCGGCGCCAGTGACCATCACCACGCGGGAAGTGAGCAGCGCCTGCACATGGGCGGTGTCGATCGAGATCGGATCGCGCCCAAGCAGATCCTCCAGATCGATGTCGCGAACCTGCGACAGGATGTTCTGCTCGGGCACCGCGCTGCTCAGTTCGGGCAGCACCATCACATGGATGCCGGCGTCCACGCAGAGCGCCGCGATGCGCCGACGCACCTCCGGCTCCGCCGAGGGCAGCGCGATGATCGCATCGCTCACGCGCAGCCGGCTCGCCCACTCCGCCACCTCGTCGATCGGGCCATGCACCCGGAAACCGTAGACTTCGCGACCGATCTTGACCGGGTCGTCGTCGAGCAGACCGACCAGACGCCATTCGCCGACACGCGACAGTTCGCGAGCCAGTGACGCGCCGGCCTGCCCGGCACCGATCACCAGCACCGGCCGCCCCTTGCCGAGCAGTCCGCCATGTTTCAGATATTCCTTGCTGGCACGGTAAACGGCGCGCGCGCCGCCGGTCAGCAACAGGATCAGCATCGGTGAGACGAGCAGCACCGAGCGCGGCACGATTGGATCGGGCTGGAACAGCAGCATCGCGATCATCGTGCACAGCGCGCCCGCCAACGTCGCACGCGCGATCCGCATCAGGTCCGGCAGGCTGGCGAATACCCAGATGCCACGGTAGAGCCCGAAGACCCGGAACGAGATCGCATAAATGGGGATCACGCCGATCAGGCAGCGCCACGCGCTGTCCATGAAGGCGGGCGGCACGGCCGCATTGAACCGTAGTGCATAGGCTAGCAGCCACGACAGCGCAACGACGCAGAGATCGAAGACGAATACGGTGACCGAAGCCACTCTGCCCCTGGACGACGCTTTCATTGCTTGCCTGCGCTCCCCGCGCTCTCCTGCGCCGATACGCTCGAATGGACCTGCCAGCGGCGATCGACGCGCCGCCCGAGCCAGACCAGCACGACGAACCACAGCGCGCACATCGCGAAGCTGGCCAGCGCATGACGCCCGTGTCCCGCCGGGGCATCGGCAGTCGCCGCCACTCGGCAGGCCAGCCACGCGACCGCGTTGCCCGCCAGCATCAGCGCATACCACTGGAACAGGACCCGACGGCGGTCGCCGGTCATCAACATCATACGCTGGTAGAAATGCTCCCGATGCGCCTCCCACACCTTTTCGCGGCGCGCCGCGCGTCGCAGCAGGGTCGTCGTCGCGTCGAGCAGGAATGGCGCGAAACCGGTCAGCGGCACCCACCATGGCCAACACCCGAGCCGCCAGCCGATCAGCGACAACGCGGCAACGGCGAAACCGAGCGGGATCGAGCCGGCATCGCCAAGAAACAGCCTCGCCGGTGGCAAGTTGAAGAACAGGAAACCGAGCGCGGCGCCCGCCAGCGCGGCGCAAGCGCAGGCCAGCGCCGGCTCGGTCGGCAGCGCGGCCAACGCCAGCGCGCCGAAACCGGACACGGCCATGCCGCCGGCGAGACCATCGGCGCCGTCCATGAAATTATAGAGATTGGTGGTCCAGACGACCGCCACGACCAGGACCGGCGCGCTCAGCCAGGGCCATGGCAAGCCCGCGACGCCGCCCGGCGAGCCCGCCAGCAGCGCGCCCGCGGCAAGCAACTGACAGCCGAAACGATACCGCGCGCTCAATCCGCGCCGATCGTCGATGAACGAAACGGCGGCCAGCACGAGCATCAACCAGGCAACGTAATGCAGCGCCGGGGCAAGCAGGACGATCGATAGCGCCGCGGCGGGCGTGACGCCCCACCCGCCGGAGCGCGGCGTCGGCCGCTGATGCATCGACCGATGATTGGGCTGGTCAACCGCCAACCGCCACGCCCAGCCGGTCCAGAGCAGGATGGCCAGAATCACGGCCGCAACGGCCATCGCCGCGAGCCCGGCCGACAGCAATGGCCAGCTCGCCGCGCTAGCGCCGCCGGCGATCATCTTCTTTCCTCCGAGCGCTGCCCGTAGGTGAGGTACCACTCGGCCGTTGCATGGAGGGCATCCCGCATCGCAATCGGCGGCTCCCAGCCGAGCACCCGGCGGATCTTGCCGATGTCGATCCGCAACGGCGTCGTCAAGCGCTGAATCTGGGCTCGCCTTCCGCTCAGACGTCCCGCCAGATCGAGCAGGGGCAGCGGCACCGCGATCAGGCGCGGCGGGCGACCGAGATGCATCGCGAGCGACCGGACCAGATCGGGTACGCTGAGATCCACGCCGTCGGAAACATTGAACGTGTGTCCGGCCGCCTCTGGGCGGACCACGCACTGCAGCAGCGCATCGACAAGATTGTCGATGAATATCATGCTGCGTCGCGCGTCGCTGGCACCGATCGGCAGACGGCGCGCTTCGGACACCGCGCGCAGCAACTGGCGGAAGTTGGCTCCGACGCCCGGACCGTAGACCAGCGGCGGACGCACGATCACCAGTTCCATGCCCAGCCGTTGCGCGCACTCGGCGAGCGCCTGTTCGGTTTCCCACTTCGAGATGCCGTAGGGATCCTCCGGCGCCGGTGCGTCCGACTCGCGCCACGGATGCGCACCGCTATCCGGCTCGTGCTCGCCCATCGCCTTGACACTGCTCACATACACGAACCGACGCACGCCGGCGGCCGCCGCGGCTTCCGCCAATCGCACGCTGCCCGCGACATTGGTGCGGCGAAATGCGGCGAGCGGTTCGCGATCCCGTTCATTCATCACATGAACCCGAGCGGCCAGATGCACGACGCAATCGGTGGCCCGGGCCGGCCATCCCCCCGTCATGCCCGCAAAGTCGTCGCCGACCGGCGGCAGCGCGGTCACGCCGGCCGGCAGTGCGACGGGTCGCCGCGTCAATGCCGCGACGCAATGGCCCTGCCCGCAGAGCGCGGCGGCCAGCGCCCGGCCGACAAAACCATTGGCTCCGCTCATCACGATATTCATCAGCACCACCGCCAGCCGAAGCGATTGAAGAAACGCACGGCGGAGGCTCCGAACATGCGGATGTGACGGAAGCCCTTGCGCGCCGCGCCGCCGCCGTGGTGCACGATACGTACGGTCGGCACGTAAGCGATGGCGGCCTCGCGCGCGGTGCGCAGGCTCAGGTCGTAGTCTTCGAAATAAAGGAAATAGCGGTCGTCGAAACCGCCCAGCCGACGCAGTACCGGCCGACGGAACAGCATGAAGCAACCGCTGACGATGGCGGGCGAGAACGGCCGACCGTGGCGGTCCGCCTCGCGCGTGGCGTCGCGCATCTCGTAGTCGGCCAGCCGCGCGTCGAACAGCGCGCGCAGGCGACGCGGCAGGAAGCCACGGATCACCAGATCGGCAACGGTCGGCATGCGCCGGCACAGGTATTGAGATGCACCGGTCTCATCCAACGTGCGGGGTGCCAGCAGCGCGACCGCCGGTTGCCGCTCGAGATAACGCACCGCACGCGTCAGCGCCTGCGGATCCAGTTCGACGTCAGGGTTCAGAATCAGGAAGTAATCGTTCGGGCGCTGGTCCGCACCGGTGTTGCCGCTGGCCGCGAAAGCCAGATTATGGCCCGCGCCATAGCCGACATTACCCTGCCCTTCGATGCAGGAAAGTGCCATTGCGCCCGCCGCCTGCCGGCCGATCAAAGCCCGCACCGACGGGTCGAGCGCACTGTTCGCCACCACGAACAGTTCGGCGTCCGACATGAGCGCGCCAGCGGCGACGGCTTGCTGCGTCGCCTCACGCAGGCTGTGCAGCGTTCGTTCGAGCAAGCGCGGGTCGGGCCGATATACGACGATCGAGACCGTCAGGCGGGCAAGCGCGGAGGTGGCGTTCAAACCGAAGAGCGAAGGAAACGGTGCGTGTCTTCGAGACAGGCGCTGGGGAACAAGGGCTTGCCGGTCGACGTCGCACGCACGGCAGGCTCCACGCTTCCGGCCGTCTGAGCGGCCGTTCCGCCGGATTATCTCGTAAACGGGGAGTCGGGGAACCGGAGGCGCCGCAATGGCGCGTCGGCACCTGGGCACTGACGCTAGGCTTGGGTCCCGGCGTGCAGTCCGGCGAGCGCCGTGCAAAGGTGATACGGCGTCGTCGAAGGCATGTCGTCGCGCTCGATCGTGCCATCCGCCGCGCGGCTCTCGATCCAGCCCACCGGCCGCAGGAAGTGCTCACGGAAGGCATGCAGCGCACGTGCCAAGGTCGGCGTCGCGCCTTCATGCAACGCAAGCGCGCGCAGATATTCGGTCTGTGCCCAGATGCGTTGCCCTGCTTCACGTACGCCACCGTCCGCGTTCAGCGCCGCGCGTACGCCGAGGTTTCGCGGTTCGATGCCGTGCTGCACCGCATGACGATAAGCACGACCGATGTCTTTGGCGAGCGCGCGGGGTGCCCAGGGCTTGCCAGCGCCGTGTACCAGAAAGTACCACTCGAACTGATGTCCCGGTTCCACGCGGTTGTCAGCCGCCTCTCGCGGCAGTTCGAGCACGCAACCCGTGCGACTGTCGACGAAATGGCGCCGCACTGCGTCACCGAGATGTTCGAGCCGGGCATCGAAGTCTCGCGCGGGCAATGCATCGCGCGCGCTCAGGCAAGCTTCGACCAGATGCATCAACGGGTTTTGCAGTGGCCCGGAAAGAGCGCGCGCGAAGTGACGATCCAGCGACGCGTTCAATAGCCCACTGCCGTCTGTCGTTCCGAACCTGTCGTCCACGATTTGCAACGTGTCCAGCAGCAGCGCCGACGCCTGCGGCGTGCCGAAGCGGCGCAGCAATTCGGCGCTGGCGAAGACGATGAAGGCGTGCGTATAGAGATCCTTCGATGTATCGAGCGGCGCACCGTTCGCATCGATGCTGTAGAACCACCCGCCGCTCTCGCTGTCTCGAAAGCGCTCGGCAAGGCTTGCCAGCAGACGTTCCGCGTGCGCCTGATCGCCGGCTTGCGCGAACACATACGCCTGACGCGCGCATGCCATCGCGCGGTAGCGTTGTGCCGGCAGCGCCTGCCCTTGCGCGTCCAGCGCTTCGAACGGCAGGCCCATCTCGCGGTCGAAACCCGCCTCACGCCACGCCGGCAGAATCACATCGCGGTAGTGTCGGGCCACTGCCGCAACGGCGTCGGCTACGTCGCGCGCGGCTTGCTCGGGTGTCGTCATCGGCTTGTCTCGGTTCCGCCAACCTTATGGGTCAATTTCATGGCTCAATTCGCCTCGCGCCAAGCCGGGCCGGCCAGCGCGTCCCGTGCGTGCCGCCGCGAGGAAGCTTTCGATGGCAGGCACATCAAGCGCATATCCGGTGCAATCCGCGCGTCCGGGAAACGCCAGACAGTGCAGCGAATTGCACGGCGAACAGTTGACGATTGGTCCCATGTCGAGACAGACGGACGACTGATGCGCGAACCATCGCTTGCTGCTGACATGGTGTGGGTGCGTCGATCCGTAGAAGCAGACCTGCGGAATATCGAGGATCGCGCCGAAGTGCGCGCTCCATGAGTCGACGCCCAGCAGCGCCGTGCCGCGCTCAAGAATCTCCCGCCACTGCGCGGGTTTGAAATTCTCGAGAATGGCGTCGTCGCAATGCGGGCTTCGCGCATCGGACGCCCCGCCGATCTGCACCAGCGCCATGCCCGCGGCGTGGACCCTGTGTGCCACGTCGGCCAGCAGTGCTTCCGGCAACGATTTGAGCCGCCAGCCGCCGAGCGGATGAACGAAGACGACCGGGCCGGCGAAACGCGCGAAGATGGCGTCGGCGACGTCGCGCTCCGTCTGCGTGACCGTGGGCAGTGCATTGGGCAGCCGCGCATCGCGTGGCAATCCAACTTCCTGCAGCATGAACTCAACCAGGTTGCAGCCGGTGTCGGACAGACTCTGGCTGGGATGGCAGCGCGCCAGCCAGGGCGAAGCATCCGGCCGCTGCGCGACGTAGCGGTAGCTGACCATCAGTTGCGACCAGGTTTCCTCGGCCGCAACGATCGGCACCGGCACCGTCGCGACTTCGAAGGCCGGCGCGAATTGCGCGACCCAGGAACGAAGCGATTCAGCGACGTGGAGACGTATCCTGCGCCCCTGCGACGCGACCAGTTGTGCAACCTGGATTGCGATCATCACGTCGCCCCGGTGGAACGGACACACCAGTTCGATGCGGTCCGGATCCGCGACCGAACCGGCGCGTTTGTCGACAAGCCAACGCCAGTCGTGCAACGCTGCCCAGGGCGCCGCGGCATCGCTCGAACCGACGCGCAGCGAGCGGGCTGCGGCAGTATGCGCGATCTGGACGTTCACGCCACGTTCGTGCAAGCGCAGCGCCATGTCGGGCACCGCCAGATTGGTCACGAAGCGGCGATCGAACACGTGGCCGCGTTCATCGACCAGCAGCCGACGTGCGCCACCGAACAGACTGTCCGGGAAACCGTTTGTCGCCCGCAGCAACGGCCCGCTCTCGCGCGTCACCGGCGCGGCGGCGAGGTCGAATGGCAGATCGCTCACGGCGCTGAGCTGTTGGCTGACGGACGGTTGCAGCGTCGCCGGGTCCAACGCGGTTGCGCGAACGCCGAAGTGCGGATCGACGCCGACAGCGACGATGACCGCATCGTCCTGTTCGCGGACGCAGGCCTTCAACAGATATTCGAAGCAGCCGGCCAGCGGCACGAAGTGCCGGCCCGCGATCCATACATGATCGGCGTCGGTCGCCGCCAACCCTTGCTCGACCGCGTCGGCAAAGCGCAGCTCCTGACGGTCATACGCGTGCACGATCAGCCGCGTCAGCGGCAACACGAAACGCCAGGCCCGCAACCGATCGCGAATCGCAACCCCTTGAGGCACCTCGGGCGTGGCATCGACGATCACGAGCTCACGCAACGTGACCCGCTCCTGCTTCAGCGCGTCCACCAGACGGTCGAGATTCTCGAACGGCGCCGCGCTCACCACCACCACCGCCGAACGCGCGGCCAGCGCCTGCACTGCCGCCGCATCGGCCGGTCGCGCCTGGTCGTACGCGGTGCGAGCATCCCGTATGGCGGTGTCGAGCGCCCGGCGCTGCATGCGGCGCTGCGACGCCGTCGCCAGGCGCTCCGCACGATCGAAGGTCGCGGCCAGAGCGGGGGAGCGTCGTGCGAGCCATCGCTTCGCCCGGCCCGCGAACTGACGCATCGTCACGTTTCCACTCCACTTTGCGCCCACGGACGTGGCACGCGCGGTGGAAAGGACAGCGTGAAATCTTCGTTCGCGGTCGACAGATTCGGGTTGTAGAACGGATCGCGCGAAATCACGCTCGGCCATCTTGCGATCATCGTCGCACGCTCCTTGGCATCGCGTGCAATCTGCGCCGCGCTCCGGTTCTCGCCGCGCGATACGGATTCCAGATGGCGCAACTCGGCGAACGGCGTGTAAACGATGTCGTAGCCGCGTTCGCGTATGCGCAGGCACAGGTCGACGTCGTTGTAGCCGACAGTCAGGCCTTCCTCGTCGTAGCCGCCGACCGCCTCGAAAACAGCGCGCGGCACCAGCATGCATGCGGCGGTCACGGCGGACAGGTTCTGCACCAGCACCGGGCGGCCGAAGTAGCCCACCGAATTGCGCGCGAAATGCCGGTGACTGTGCGCCGCGACGCCATAGATGCCGAGAATCACGCCTGCGTGCTGCAGGGTGTCGTTGGCATAATACAGCCGCGCGCCAACCGCACCGACATTGGGCCGGCTGACCTGCGCAACCATTTCGCCCAGCCAACCGGCATCGATCACCTCGATGTCGTTGTTGACGAAGCCCAGAATGGCGCCGTCGGCTACCTCCAACGCGCGGTTGTTCAACGCCGAGAAATTGAAAGGACCCGGTACGCGCAGAACGGTGACGCGCGGATCCGCGCGCAGCGTCTCGAAATAGGCGAGCGTCGCCGGTTCCACGCTGTCGTTGTCCACCACGATCACTTGCAGGTTGGCGTAGTCCGTTTCGTTCAGCAGACCGTCCACCGCCACCTTCAGCACGTCGAGCCGGTCGCGCGTCGGCACGATCAACGAGACCCGCGGCAGCGGTGACGGCAACGGACGCTTGATGCGCCACCAGCCGTGCCCGACCGGCACCACGTCGGCCTCCGGCTCGGCGGTCGCGAAATAGTCGCGCATCGCGCGCCGCGCGGTGTCCAGCGAAGCGTCCGGGTTATCGGTCGAGAAACTCGTCACGCCCGGGAAGATGCGCCAGTGATACAACACATGCGGGATGTGGCGAATGCGCGCGGCCTCCGTGTGCGGCAGAAAACGCAACACGAAGTCGTAGTCCTGACTACCCTCGAAGCCGACGCGGAAACCGCCGATGCGACGCACCAGATCGGTTCGGTAAACGCCGAGGTGCGCGACCATGTTCTGCGAATAGAAAAGCTCGCGGTTCCAGTCCGTCTTGAAATGTGGATCGTGCCGGTGATCGTCCGCATCGACCTTGTCCTCGTCGGTATAAATCATGTCGACGTCGGGATGATCGTTGATTTCCTTCGCGATCATGTAGAGCGCGTGCGGTGGCAGCGCGTCGTCGTGATCCATCAGCGCCACGAAGTCGCCGGCGACCAGCTCCAACGCACTGTTGCTCGCCGCGCAGATGTGTCCGTTCGACTCCCGGAACACGACCTTGACGCGGCGATCGTGCACCGCGTATTCGTTCAGGATCGCGCGCACCTCGCCGTTCGGCGACGCATCGTCCGCGATGCACAGTTCCCAGTTGCCGTACGTCTGCCGGCACACACTGTCGAGCGCCTTGCGCAGGTACTGCGGCCGCGTGTTGTAGACCGGCATCAGTATCGAAATCAGCGGCTGACGCGGCAAGGCCGCGCCCAGGGCCCGCAGGCGTTCGAGGTCGGCGTCGGTGGGCGTGTCGTACAACGCGACCCAGGTGCGGTAAGCATCGCTGCCCGCGCCCGCCGCGAGCGCGCCGCGCAACTGCATCAATGCGCGCCCTGGATGACCATGCAACAGCGCGCCGAGAAAATGGCGGCGCTGGTCGACATCGAGCATCCGATAGGCTTTCAACGCCAGGCCGACACGGCCCAGCGGCGCGAACGACAGGCGATGCACCTTGATGCGCGCGCCGGCGGCGTCGATCAGTTCGAATCGCAAGCTGCGCACACCGGCCGGCAAGGCAACCAGACGGGACGCCAGCCCGTGCCCGAGCACGAGCGAATGCGCGACCCGATGGCCGTCCTCGCACACCGAGAAGAGCGTTGCGTTCAAGGCCGGTCGGTCGCTTTCGATCTCTGCCTCGAGCCATGCCCAGCCGGGACGCAGTGCGCCGCCGCGCGGGCTCAACCCGAAAACCGGTCGCTCGCCGGCGCGCAGGAAGCCGTCCTCGGCCAACGTCAGGTCTTGCAGCGCGGTATAGGCGGCGCCGCGTCCGAGTAGGCCTGACAAGGGACCGGCCACGCGGCGGCCAGTCGAGACAAGCCAGCGAAGCGGCGCGGAAATGCGCCAACTCATCGAGTGCCGCAGTGCCTGGACCGTGGCGGCGAGTTCGGCATTGCTGGCCGAAAGTCGCTGCACCGCCTGTTCGAGTGCCGCGCTTTGCGCCTCGGCGCCGGTGGCTTCGACCCGCGCCGCCGCAGCCTGCCCTTTGGTCGAACCACCCTCGACCGACCCTGCCAAGCGCGATGGTCCAGCGATCGCGCGCGGCATGGCATCGTTCGCATCGTTCGCATCGTTCGCATCGTTCGCATCGCTCGCATCGGTCACTTCGGCAGCTTCAGCCGCAGGTCCGAACACCTGCGGCGAGACACGCGGCAATGGACCGTCGGAAGCCACTGCGCACACATATGCCGCCGCGCCCGCTTCGCCGTCCGGACGCCTCGTATCCGCCAGCGCCTCGGCGAGCGTCCCAAACGCGTCGCCGCCCGGCCAGCGGTAGAACGCGAGATGCTGAAATGCGCCGCGCAACTGTGTCTCGGTCGCCGCTTCGTCGAGCGTGCCGACGGAGCGGCCAGCGCCGTCGCGACGCGACAGATCGAGCAGCAGCACGCCACCGGGGCGCAGCAAGCGCCGGCTGTCCACGATGCTGGACACGGCGCGTTGCGCCGCCTGCGGCGCCGAGCAGGTCGCGTAATCGACGACCAGGTCGCAGCACGCGTCCATCAGCGGCAGCGCGCGTGCCTCGCCAGGCTGGTGCCGGGGGCTCGCGTCGCCTGACAGGTCGGTCGGGCCTGCGTCCGAGAACACGCCGCATACCGAACGTGCCGTGGCAATCAACCGCCCGAGGCCGGGCACCGGTTCGCGGGCCAGCACGACCACATCCTTGCAAGGCGCCAGGCCGATGGCGCCCATATCGCATCCTGCCGGTTCGATGGTCACGCCGCGACGCGGCGCCGACCGCTCAGCGGTGTATTCCATTTGGGGCTTACCCTGAGGCGAGCATGTGGACCGGCAGCACGCGGGGCGGACTGGCCAGTCGGAACAGCTTGCCATGTTCTAGACTGAGATTCGGATTGTAGTGAGGATCGGCGTCGAGCACGGTGCTCCAGCGCGCGCGCATCACCTGCGCCTCGCGCGCCAGACGCTGCGCGGCGGCGCCCGAATCGTCCCGCCCCCGGCTGGCCGATTCGTGGTGGTACAGCGGCACGTATGGCACGAAGACGTTGTGCCAGCCCGCTGCCTGCAGTTTGAGACACAGATCGACGTCGTTGTACGCAATCTGCAACTGGGCCGCATCCATGCCGCCCACCTCCTGATACGCCGCCTTGCTCACCACCAGGCAGGCCGCGGTGACCGCCGCTACCCGTTGCGCCAGCAGCGCTCGCCCGAAGTAGCCGGGCGCGCCCTTCGGCAGCAGATGGTGCATGTGTGCGGCGATCGACTCGCCGGTCAACACGACACCGCCGTGCTGCAGGCGATCGTCAGGATAGCAGAGCGCTGCGCCCACCGCGCTGACGCCGGGCTGAGTCGCGTAACCGCACAACGTGTCGAGCCAGTCGCTGGCGGTCACTTCGATGTCGTTGTTCAGCAGGCACAGCAGGCTGCCCCGCGCGCATGCGACCGCGGCGTTGTTGAGCGCCGCGAAATTGAACGGCGCATCGATGCGCATGACCCGGACCGACTCGCGAGCCGCGTAGCCAGCCATCAATTCCAATGCGTCCGCGTCGGTCGAGCCGTTGTCGACGATGATCACTTCGAAAGGCACGCCGCGCGTGTGGGCGAACACGCTGTCGACGCACTGGCGCAGCAACGGCGCGCGGTCGCGCGTCGGAATGATGATCGAGACCAGCGGCGGCGGCTCAGGCAACGCGTAACGGACTGCCAGCATCGACGCGCCGGCCTGCACCGCCTGCACGCTGGCGCGCACGCCGCGCCGCGCCAGGTGCTCGCGCACTGCGCGCAGCGCTGCGTCGACGACGTACGGCTTGGCGCCGACGGCGCGCGCCGTGCTTTCCCCGCTCAGGCGCCAGTGGTACAGCACGTGCGGGATATGAACGATTTGCGACGGTGCGACCCGCTCCGCGCAACGCAGTACCAGATCGAGATCCTGGCTGCCTTCGAAGCCGGTCCGGAAGCCACCGACCTCGCGCATCAACGCCGTTTCGATCACGCCGAGATGCGAGAACACGTTCTGTCCCAGAATCAGCACCGGGTCCCAGTCGGGCTTGAAGTACGGTTCGACGCGCTGGCCGTCGGCGGTGAGCTTGTCCTCGTCGCTGTAGAACAGCCGCGCGCCCGGATTACGCGCAGCGTACAACGCGATCATCGCAAGCGCGTGCGGCGCGAGTTCGTCGTCGTGGTCGAGCAAGGCGACGAAGCGGCCCGTGGCAAGCACAAGCGCGTCGTTGCTGGCGGCGCTGATGTGTCCGTTTTGGCTGCGATGCACCACCTTGATGCGTGAATCGCGTGCCGCGTAGCGATCCAACAGCGGCGCGACGTGCGGCGCGGTCGACGCATCGTTGCACAGACACAGTTCCCAGTCGGAATAGCACTGCTCGCGGACCGATTCGATGGCGCGTCGCAGAAAGGCTTCGGGCGCATTGAACACCGGCACGATGACCGAGATCCGCGGCCGTTCGGGCAATGCCGACAGCGCCGTCTGCAACGCGGCGCGCCAAGGACCGTCGTGACGGTCGAAGCGCTCGACCCACGCGTCGTAGTCGTCGGCGCCGGCCGCCCGCGCGGCGAGCTGGCGCATGCCGCGCCAGCCCTCGGCGCGCAGCTTGCGATACACGTCGCGGAGCAGCGCCAGCGGACCGCCCCGCGCGCGGCTCACTTGAGCGAGCGCGCGGAGCATGCGGGGCGCAGCCGAGAGCCGCCGTCTCATCGGCTCAGACCTGTGCCTCGTACGCCGCGACGACGTCCTCGACCGGCCCGAACCCCCTGACCTTGCCGTGATCCATCCACAGCGCCTTGTTGCATACGCGGCGTATCTCGGAATTCGAGTGCATCGCAAGCACGACGATCTCGGCGCGGCTGTGCAGGTCGTTCAAGCGGGCATTTGCCTTCGCCTGGAACGACGCGTCGCCGACGCCCATCACTTCGTCGAGCAGCAGGATCTGCGCATCCACCGCCGTCGAGACGGCAAAGGCCAGACGCACGCGCATGCCGCTCGAATAGGTGCGCAGCGGCAGATCGAGATAATCGCCGAGCTCGCAGAACTCGGCGATCTCCGCCGTCTTGCGCTTGATCTCGTCGCTGTGCATGCCCAGCAGCAGGCCGCGCAGGCGGATGTTCTGCATGCCGGTCGAGTTCTCGTCCATGCCCAGGCTGATGTCGAGCAGCGGCACCGTCTTGCCCTCGGTTCTGACCACGCCAGAGCTGGGTGTATAAATGCCGGCCATGGTACGCAGCAGCGTCGACTTGCCCGCGCCGTTGTGCCCGATCAGGCCGACCCGGTCGCCGCTGTCGAAACGCAGATCGACGTTGTCGAGCGCGCGCACGGTGATCACACCGTCCTGATTCTCGGCGATCGCGTTGCGCCGGCCCAACCGCATCAGTTTCTTCTTGAGCGAGCGTCCCTGCACGTCGTAGATCGGCAGGTCGAGGGTCGCCCCCTTGAATTCGATGAATGCCATGCTGTTCCTCGGACTCCTCTGCCGGTCAGACCCAGTACGGGATGCGCTTCGAGAACCGGCCGGTCATCGTCAGCGCGACGATCCAGCCGACCACCGCCATGCCGATCGTGACTTCCCAAGTGAGCGCGCTTGGAAACTGCCCGATCAGCGGCGCCCGCACCAGTTCGATCAGGTGCGCCAGCGGATTCCAATCGACGATGAACGAGAAACGGGTCAATGCGCTTGGCCGATAGATGATCGGCGTGACGTAGAACGCCACCTGGATCAACGCGGAAATGATTTGCGGCAGGTCGCGGAAGCGCGCCGAAAGCAGCCCGACGAGCATCGCCAGCCACAGCGCGTTGAGCAGATACAGCAGCAAGGCCGGGATGAATACGGGCAGCGCTGTCCAGTCCTTCACGCCGAAGACGACGAGCAACAGCAGCACGATCACGAAGTTGTGCGCGAGCACCACCAGATTGCGCCATACCACTTGCAGGATGTAGATCAGGCGTGGCGTCGCCGCCTGCCGGATGTAGGTGCCGCTGTTGATGTACGCCAGGCTGCCTTCCTGCACGGTCTGCGCGAACATGCTCCACATCACCAGGCTGACCGAGAGAAACGGCAGGTAATCGCTCATCTTCTGGCCGAACAACGTGCCATACACGACGCCGATCGAACCGATCATCACGCCCATGCTGATCGTCAGCCAGAACGGCCCGACCCGCGAGCGGGCATAACGCTGCCGGATTTCCAGCCAGCCCAGCAACGCCCACAGGCGCCAGAGCTTCGCGCTCCGCACCAAATCGTTTACACCTGCAAACAAGGGACCCTCACTATCTTTTTAAGTATCGTCCGACCGCGTGGCACGCACCGGCATCGGCCCGCTGCGCCCTCTCAGGCCATCGCAGATGCCCCGCAGCGCGCTTGTCACATGCGCGCTGCGGGGCCTCAGCCATATGCCGTAGATCACCAGGCGGGCCGGCATCTTGAGCAACTCGTTACACTTCCACGCGGCCGGCATGTAGGCGCGCCGGATGAGCGCGACCGCGTTGCGAAACAAATAATAGTGGCGTACCGGACCGTGGCTCGGATACCGGCGCCCCAGCACGCGGATCGGCTCGCCGCCGAGCGCGTGCGCCAGACGCAGCCATGGCGCGCCCAGCACCGCGTAGCCGGCCCGGCGCGCGCGCACACACCACTCGACGTCGACGAAATCGATGAACAACCCTTCGTCCATCTCACCGATGTCGGTCCATGCGTGCAGATTCACACACGAACCCGACGTAATCAGGAAATCGATCTCGACCAGCTCGCTTCCTTCCGCCGGCACGCGCTGCAGCCGCGGAAAACCGAAGCGGACGAATGGCGCGACGCCGCCGAGACGCGCGTCCTCGTAGGCGGGCCCGACGACCGCCACCCGGCGCCCTGCCGCGCGCGCGTCTGACAGTGCCGCCACGAGCCCGCGCCACAATGCAGCCGAGGGCTCGCTGTCCTGGTCGAACAGCAGCGCCGCGTCGCACGCCAGTGCCCGCAGCTGCGCCACGCCCTGGTTCAACGCCGTGGCGATCCCCAGGTTGGCGGCGTTGCCAATGTAGTGCACGTCGGCGGCCAGACCCAACTCCGCCGCGCTGGCACGGCGTGGCGTGTTATCGACCACTGCACAGGGGCCGAGCGTCGCATACCGGTTCGCGCGTGCCACGCACGCCGGGTCCGGATGAAAGAACACGACGACCGTGCCGCAGCCTGGGGAGAGAGACGCCACCGTGTGTCAGTGCCTTCGGCCAAGCCGCTGATGCGTCATGCTTGCACCCGGTGCGCCGCGACCAGTTCGTCGTAGCCGACCGGCACGGTGCCGAGCTTGCCGACCACCACGCCCGCGGCACGGTTCGCATGGACCACCGCTTCGAGCAGCGGCACGCCGGCACCGACCATCGCGGCCATCGTCGCGATCACGGTATCGCCCGCACCCGACACGTCGAAGACGTCGCGCGCCTCGGTGGGTACATGGACGGTGCCGCGGTCGTCGAACAGCGTCATGCCTTCCTCCGAGCGGGTCAACAGCAGCGCGCCGATCGACAAGTCACGTCGCAGCGTGTCGACCCGAGCGTGCAGCGCCGCCTCGCTGGACCAGCCACCGATCACGTCCCGCAATTCCTTGCGGTTCGGCGTGATCAGCGTCGCGCCGCGATAGCGCCGCCAGTCCACGCCCTTCGGATCGACCATCACCGGCCTGCCGCGGGCGCGCGCGCCCGCGATCATCTGTTCGACATGCGCCAGGCCGCCTTTCGCGTAGTCCGACAACAGCAGGACCTGGTGCGTGTCGATCAGCGCCTCGAACTGCCCGAGCGCCGCGCGCAGGATTTCCTTCGCAGGCGGCTCCTCGAAGTCGATGCGCAGCAAATGTTGATGGCGTGCCATCACGCGCAGCTTCACGATCGTCGCGATCGACGGATCGCGATGCGGATGCGCCTCCACCCGGCTGGCCGACAACAGCGCGAGTAGCCGCTCGCCCGCCTCATCGGTTCCCACCACACAGAGCAGCGATGCATGCGCACAGAGCCCGGCGACGTTGGCCGCGACATTGGCCGCGCCTCCCAGGCGTTCCTCGACCCGCTGCGCGTGCAGCACCGGCACCGGCGCCTCCGGCGAGATGCGATCGACCGTGCCGAACCAGTACCGGTCGAGGATCACGTCGCCGACCACCAGCACCCGCGCGGCGGCGAGACGCTCGCGCGCTACCGGCGCGACGGACATCGGGCCCGGCATGGCGGCAAGGGGCGACGATGAGGTTGGCATGGGCGTGGCGGCTGCGAGCGGGCAGCGTTCAGTGCGCGACGCACAGCTTCAGCGCATCCCGCCAATCGGGCGGCACCAGTCCAAATACCTGTTCCAGCTTGTCGAGGCACATGCGCGAATTGGCCGGACGCGCCGCCGGCGTCGGGTAGGACGCGGCGGGAATCGCGTCGACCACCGGCTTGCGCGGCAAGGCCGCGTCGTCGAAGATCGCCTCGGCGAAGCCATGCCACGACGTCGCCCCGCTCGCGCACAGATGGTAGACACCGGAGCGCTGCTGCCACCACTGCTGCCGCGCCTGTGCCTCTCGCGAATCGCCGCGAGACTGAGCGACGATATACGCGGTCAACTCCGCGATCGTCCTGCTCCAGGTCGGCGCGCCGAATTGATCGGCAACCACCGACAGGCGGTCACGCTGTTCGCCGAGCCGCAGCATCGTCAGCAGGAAATTCTTGCCCCGCGTGCCGTACACCCAACTGGTGCGCAGAATCAGATGCGCACAGCCGGAGGCCGCGATCGCGCGCTCGCCGGCCAGCTTGCTCGCCCCGTAGACGTTGCGTGGATCCGTTGTGTCGTCTTCCCGATACGCGCCTGTCTTTTCACCGTTGAATACATAGTCGGTCGAATAGTGGAGCAAGGCTGCGCCCAGCCGTGCCGCTTCCTCGGCCAGCATCGCCGGTGCTTCGGCATTGAGGCGCATCGCGAGCGCGCGCTCCTCCTCGGCCTTGTCGACCGCGGTGTAGGCGGCGGGGTTCACGATCAGCGTCGGCTTGATGTCGCGCACCACCTGCCGGGCACGCTCGACGTCGGCGAGATCCAGCAACGCGCGGTCGGCCTGGATCACCTCGCCCAGCCCCTGCAGGCTACGCGCCAATTCGTGGCCGACCTGTCCGTTGACACCGGTCAGCAGGATGATTTCGCGAGGACGCGCAGACATCCGGAGTCTCCCAAGTCAGTCGAAAAGCTCGGCGTCGCCGAGCGTCTTGCCAGCTGCGTCCTTGGCGGCGACCAGCGGCTCGCCGTCGATCGGCCAGTCGATGCCAATTGCCGGATCGTTCCAGACGAGGCTGCGCTCGAACGCGGGGAACCAGTAATCGGTCGTCTTGTACAGGAACTCGGCCGAGTCGCTGGTCACCACGAAACCGTGCGCGAACCCGGGCGGCACCCACAATTGACGCTTGTTGTCGGCGCTCAATTCAACGCCGACCCATTGGCCGAAGGTCGGCGAGCTGCGCCGCACATCGACCGCGACGTCGAACACGGCGCCCTGCACGACGCGCACCAGCTTGCCCTGCGCGTGCTGAATCTGATAGTGCAGCCCGCGCAGCACGCCCTTCGCGGAGCGCGAGTGGTTGTCCTGCACGAATTCGACATGGCTGCCGATCGCCTCGTCGAATTCGCGGCTGTTGAAGCTCTCGAAGAAGAAGCCGCGCGCGTCGCCAAACACCTTGGGTTCGACGATCTTGACCCCGGGCAGCGCCGTGTCGGTTACTTGGATGGCCATGCGACTTGATCGGTGAGAAGAGCCTTCAGATAGCGGCCGTAGGCGTTCTTGCCCAGGCGCGCGGCGAGCGTTTCGACTTCGGCGGGTCCGATCCAGCCGAGACGGAAAGCGATTTCCTCTGGGCAACTGACCATCAAGCCCTGGCGCTTCTGCAGCGTCGCGATGAACACCGCCGCGTCGGCGAGCGAATCGTGCGTGCCGGTGTCGAGCCAGGCGAAACCCCGTCCCATGATCTCAACGTCGAGCGCGCCCTGAGTCAGGTAGCGCGAGTTCACGTCGGTGATTTCGAGTTCGCCGCGCGCCGACGGCTCGATGTCGCGCGCGATGTCGCAGACCTGGTTGTCGTAGAAGTACAGGCCGGTGACCGCGTAGTTCGAGCGCGGCTTGGCCGGTTTCTCTTCGATCGACAACGCCTTGAACGCGTCGTCGAACTCGACCACGCCATAGCGCTCCGGATCGTGCACGTGATACGCGAACACGGTGGCGCCCTGCTCGCGCTGGTCGGCACGCTGCAACTGCTTGAACAGGTCGTGGCCGTAGAAGATGTTGTCGCCAAGGATCAGCGCCGACGGATCGTTGCCGATGAACTCACGCCCGATCAGGAAGGCCTGCGCGAGCCCGTCCGGCGACGGCTGCACCGCGTACTGCAACGAGATGCCCCACTGGCTGCCGTCGCCGAGCAACGACTGGAAGCGCGGCGTGTCCTCCGGCGTCGAGATGATCAGGATGTCCCGGATACCCGCGATCATCAGCGTCGACAGCGGATAGTAGATCATCGGCTTGTCGTACACCGGCAGCAGCTGCTTCGAGACCGCCTGCGTCAGCGGGTACAGGCGCGTGCCGGAGCCGCCCGCGAGAATGATGCCCTTGCGTGCCATGGTCGCTCAGCGCTCCTGGTAATTGGTCTCGACCCACTTCAGATAGTCGCCCGACATCACGTCCGCCACCCATTCCTGGTTGGCGAGATACCAGTCGACGGTCGCCGCGAAGCCGGTCTGGAAGGTCTGCGCCGGGCGCCAGCCGAGCTCGCGCTCGATCTTGCGGGCATCGATCGCATAACGACGGTCATGGCCCGGCCGGTCGGTCACGAAGGTGATCTGGTCGCGGTAGCTGCCCTGCGCCTTCGGTCGACGCGCCTGCAGCAGGTCGCACAACAGGTGCACGACGTCGAGATTGCTCTGCTCGTTCCAGCCGCCCACGTTGTACACCTCGCCGGGCTTGCCGCGCGCGAGCACTTCGCGAATCGCCGCGCAATGGTCGCCGACGTATAGCCAGTCGCGCACATTGCTGCCGTCGCCGTAGATCGGCAGCGGCTTGCCGGCCAGCGCATTGGCGATCGTCAACGGGATCAGCTTTTCGGGGAACTGATACGGACCGTAGTTGTTCGAGCAGTTGGTGGTGAGCACCGGCAGCCCGTAGGTATGGAAATACGCGCGCGCCAGGTGATCCGACCCCGCCTTGCTCGCGGAATACGGACTATTGGGCTGATACGGGGTCGTTTCGCTGAACGGCGGGTCCGCTGGCTCGAGGGAACCGTAGACTTCGTCGGTCGACACGTGCAGGAACCGGAATGCGCGCCGCTCATCGTCGGGCAGGCCCTGCCAGTATTGGCGCGCCGCCTCGAGCATCGTGAAGGTACCGACCACATTGGTCTGGACGAAGGCGCCCGGGCCATGGATCGAGCGGTCCACATGGCTTTCCGCGGCAAAATGCACCACCGCGCGCGGCTTGTGCTGCTCGAACAGCGCCTGGACCGCCGCAGCGTCGCAAATATCCGTGCGCGAGAAGATGTGGCGCGCATCGCCCTGCAACGACCGCAAAGTACCGAGGTTGCCGGCGTAGGTCAGCTTGTCGACGTTGACGATGGGTTCGTCATTCGACTTGAACCAGTCGAGCACGAAGTTCGCGCCGATGAAACCGGCACCGCCTGTGAGCAAAAGCATGGAATTCCTCGGGTAACGGAGCGCCGACGAGAATGGGGCGGCTCCCCCTCCTCGACAGAAACGACCCGACATTATATATGCGCCGGCCTGGCGGCACGACGAACAGGCGGCGGGCGTAAGAAGCGGTAACGGACTACCGCCGCGCCGGACTGTCCGGACCGGGCGATGTCAGCGATCGTCCCGGGCGGCGGCCGGCAGCACCACCGTCTCGCCCGGGCTCAGCGAGTTGCTGAGGACGTCGGTCGGCGGTGCCCAGCCGCTGTCCGCGCGGTTGCTCCAGAGCGGCGGGAGCGGCGCGTCGGCCGCATGCGGATCGGCATCCGCGTCAGCGTTCTCGGCGGGACTTTCGAGCGACACGGCCGCGTGGCGGCTGACCCAGCCGCGCAGCCGGCGCAGGTTCTCCGCGATGTCGGCCCGCCCCGGCGCCGCCGCCAGCGCGCTTTCGAGCAAGGCGATCGCGCTGCGATAGTCGCCATTGGCCGCGCGGGCGGTGGCCAGATTGTTCAGTGCGACCGGATCGCCCGGGCTGGCCTGCACCGCTTGCGTGAAACTGCGCTGCGCGCCGGCCAGGTCGCCCGCCGCCATCTGTTGGCGGCCAGCCTCGAGCGGATCCTTCGGCAACGCGCCGTCGGTTCCGTCGGCGGCATGCACCGCCGTCCCGGCGCCGAGCAGGACCGCGAATAGCAGCCAGGCGGCGCGACGCGGCGTCGCACGGCTGCCCGATCGTCCCGTGCGCGCGCGTGCGCCGTGCCGGCTTGTCATGCGACGCACTCAGTTCGGCAAGTACGGCGAATGCAGCGGCACCGGCGGCAGTGTCGGCGCGCTGCCCATGCGCTCGAACGCATAGCGCAGGTAGATGCCGCCGAACCACTGGCTGTAGTCGCGTGCATTGTCGATGCCCGCCGTGCCGCCAAGATAGATCTGCGGCGCGAGCTGGTACTCGGCGTTGGCCTGCAGGTTGTAGCCCAGGCCGGTCTTGCTCTGCCCGGCGTAGGTCGCCGTCGTCTGGGTTGTCAGGCCCGCGGCGGCCGCAGCCGCCTGCGCGGTATTCGCCGCCGACTGCATCGCGGCGTTGGTCGGGAAGTAGGCGGCATCGTCCTCGCGGAAATGTTGCACGCCGAGCGAGCCCTTCACCTGGTACGAGAACTTGCCGCTGCGAGCCGCCCACGAAACGGGCACGCTGAGGCTCAGGTACTGCTGCGGACTGAAGTAGCCGCCGTTGCCGTAGGTGAAGTAACGCAGATTCTTGTCGTAGCCGAACACCGTCACGTTCACGCCGGCGGTCAGGGTGCGATCGGCCTGCTTGATGAGGCGGCGATACAGGCCGCCACCGCCCTCGCCGCGGGTGTTCGAGGCAACGCCCTTGCCGGTCAGGTAGTTGAACGCGCCGTAACCGTAAATGCCGTTCAGGCCGTCGTCCCAGGTCAGGTCGACCCGGCCACCGGACGACGTAACGCCGCCCCAGGTCTGGCCGGTACGGTTGTCGTAGGCGCCCGCATAGGACAAAAGGCTGTCGGTCACCGCGCGCCGCGATGCGTCGACCGCGATCGTGGTCTCGTCGTTGAAGTTACCGCGGTAATTCACGCCACCTACGATATTGGTTTCCTTGAAGCCGATCGGCGTCGAACCGACGTCGAACTTCAGGTGTTGCGTCTCGTAGCCGGCCGAAATGCCAACGCCAGTCGCGGACTGGCTCGACAGCGAGGCACCGCTGCCAAGGCTGGCCGCGTACGCGGCGGCCGGTCCGGCGCCGAAGCGGCTTGCCACGTCATAGCTCGAACTGGCGGTTCCGGCATCCAACGTGACCGGCGTCGCACGCACCACGATATGACCATCACCGGCTCCGATTCGCCCTTCGATCGGCGTTTCGATGTCCATCAGCGATGACAGGCCGGACTCGCCGGTGCGATTGTGCATGCTGACGCCCGCCGAGAGGGTCGACGCGGTCTGCTGGTTGATCTGGTCGATCTCTTGTTGCAGCGTCAGCGGGCCGGTCGGCTGCGCGGTCCCGCTGTCGTTCCAGCTGGGATTACCGGTGCCCTGCGGCACCTGCGGCGCATAGTTCGCGGGCGGATAGACGTTCTGCTGCGGTGCGTAGGTGGGCTGGGCGTAGCTTTGCGCGTAGGCCGGCGGCGGTACCACGTCGACCGGATTGCGCGCACGCGCGGCCCGCGTCGTCCGGCGCGGTGCCGCGCGCTTGCTCGGCAGCGGCTTGCAGACCAGTTGCGGTTGCTGACCGCTGGCCGACGACCGGCTGCCGCCATCGGCCCCGCTGCTCGTGCATTCGTAGCGCGTCGCATCGCCGGCCTGCGCGTAGTTGGCGGGCAGCGGCGGCTCCGGCCACGGCGAATAGCCGGTCGCGGCGTTCGCAGGCTGTTGATACACCGGCTGCTGCGGATACGGCTGCTGGTAGGCCTGCTGCGGATACGGCTGCTGCGGCGCCGGCTGTTGATAGGCCTGCGGTGCGTAGACGGGCTGCTGGTAAGTCGGCTGCTGATAGGCAGGTTGTTGATACGCAGGTTGCTGATACGCCTGCTGCGGGTACGCGGCAGGCTGATAGCCCTGTTGCTGATACGCCGGTTGTTGATACGCCGGTTGTTGATACGCCGGTTGCTGATACGCCGGCTGCTGCGGATAGGCCTGCTGCGGGTACGCGACCGGTTGGTAGCCTTGCTGTGGATACGACGGCTGCTGTTGCGCATAGACGGGCGGCGCCGCGTACGCCGCGTTCTGCACATAGCCGTAGCCGCCATTCGGCAGCGGCGCTTGCGGATAGCCGCCGCCGGACGCGTAGGCACCGGCCGAGTCGGCGCCCAGGCTGTCGCGGGCGTCCGTCTGGACCGTCTGCCGCACGGTGTCGCGCCGCGGCAACGCACCGCTCGGCGACAACGGCCGGTTGACCGGATTGGCGGCCGGCGCCTGATAGTAACTGGCAGGCGCCTGGTTGTACGGCACGTTCGAAGGCGCGTTCGGCAGCGCCGGCGGCAAGTAAGGCATGGTCTGACGTGTCGAAGAGGGATACGCCGTCCCGGACTGCGACGGGTACGCCTGTGTCGGATACGGATAGTTGCCCACCACTGGCTGGGCAGGCAAGCCGGGATTCTGCGACGCCGGCGAACCTGTGCCGCTGAACTGGCCGGGCAGCGGCGCACCGCTTGCCCCATAGCCGCTCGTCGTGCTGGTCTGCGTCTGCGCACCGGCGCTCTGCTGCGTGGCGACGACCGTCTTGCCGACGAAAGGATTGCCCGGCAGGCGGTTGCCGGGAGCGGCGCCCGCCGCCGCGACGGCCGGGCCGTTGCGGCCGACCAGGCGCAGATCGAGCGGGCCGTTACCGCTGGCCGGGCCGTTTTCGGCGGCCAGCGCCTGTTCGAAATAGCCGCGGGCCTTCGACAGCCGGCCCGCCGCGCGGTAGATGCGGCCGGCGGCTGCCAGCACGCGCGGGTTGCTAGGCGCCTGCTTCAACGCGCTGTCGATCGCGTCTTCGGCAAAGCTGTTGTTGCCCGCCTGGCTGGCCGTGCTGGCCGCGGCGAGTGTCAGTTCGAGGTCGGTCGGGCGGGCGCGGTGCGCGGTCACATACAGGCGCAGCGCCTGGTCGTATTCGCCGACGGCCGCGTACATGCGGGCCAGTGCGGCCTGCATGTCGGGATCGTCCGGATTGGCGGCAAGGGCCGGCGCCAGCACGTTGTAGGCGTTGACGACGTCGCCCTGCTCGCGCAGCTGATCGGCCTGGCGCAGCACCAGCGCCTGCTGCAGGCGGCCGAGATCGCGCCGTTCCGTGTCAGTCAGCGTCAGCCCCTGCAACTGGCGCACGACGCCCGCCAGCTCCGCGTCCTGCCCGGTCTTCAGCAGGATGCCGGCATATTGGATCTGCATGCCGGCGTCGGGACGCGCGCTCTGCGCCATCACCTGCCGCATGAGGTTGATCGCGCGGTTGTCGTCGCCCGCCTGCGCATACGCCGACGCGACAATGCCGAGAAGCTCCGGGCTGGTGCCGGCCGCCGGCTGCACCTGGTCGAGCAGCGTGTGGGCGGGACCGGTCTGCCCTTGCTGCGACAACGCATTGGCCCGGTCGACGCTGGCATGAACCCAGCAGCGCCGCTGCAGGTTCGCCATGTCGCGCGTGCGGGACGCCGGCGGAATCTGTTCGAGCACCTGCAGCGCGCGGTTCCAGTCCGACAGTTCGCTGTACAGCAGCGCGCTCGCGTAGAGCGCGTCAGGCATGTCGGGATGCGACGCCAGCAGTCCGTCCATCACGCTGCGCGCGCTGATCAGCTGCCCCTGCTTGCTGTAGACGCGCGCCAGGTCGAGCCGGATCCACGGGCTGTTCGGATCGTTGAGCAGCGCGTTTTCGAGATCGGTGCGCGCGGTGGCGAGGTCGCCGCGCTGTTCCGCCGCGCGGCCCTCGGCCTGCTGCTGTTGCGCACGCAAGGTCCCGAGCCCGCCAATGCGCGCGCGCTGCTGTTCGGTCAACTGATTGGCGAAGGACAACGCCTCCTCGGCCTTGCCTTGCGCAGCCAGCGCGCCGACGATGCCGCGGATCGCATCCGGATTATCGGCTTGCCGTCGCAGCGCCATCCGGTACGCCGCCTCGGCGCCGCGCGGATCGTTGTTGGCTGCGAGAACATCGCCGAGCGCGTTCTGTGCCGTGATCTCGTTGGGATCGGTACGGATCGCGCGTTCGAGCAGTTCCTTCGCGCGCCCCAGATTGCCCGACTGCCGCGCGCTGTTCGCATCGCCGACCAGCGACCAGTACGTGGCGCTTTGCAACGCCTGGCGCCAGCGTGCCGGATTGTTGCCGCGCGACGCGCGTTCCAGCAGGTCGCGCGCCTCGTCGAACTTCTCCTGGCGCAGCCGCAGGACACCGAGTCCGCCCAGCGCGTCGGTATCGTTGGGCCGCTCGCTGAGGATCTGTTGGAAACGCCGCGTGGCCAGGTCGAGATCGCCGTTCTGCAACGCGTCGAAACCGGATGCCACGGCGCGGCCGCGCTGATCGGCCGCGGCATTGGCCGCCTGGGCCGCGCGTGCCTGCTGCTCCTGCTGCTGGATCGCGTCCTGGCGCGCCTTCACGGCGGCATCGTCCGGAACGAGCTTCAGGTAGGCCTGGTACAGCGGCGCGTCGGCCGCACGGGCGCCGAGCCAGATCAATGCCTGACGCCACGACGCGCGAGCCGGATCGGCCACGTCGGCACGCTGCGACAGCCGTGCAAGCTGGTCGATGCCCTGGCGGCGCGTCGCTTCGCGATAGGTCAGGTGCTGGGCCAGCGCCAGCGCGATCCTGTCGTTGCCCGGATTGTCCTTGGCCAGCTTTTCCAGGCCGCGCCGCGCTTCGTCCCATCCCTCGGAAGTACCGCCCAGCGTCTGGTAGTACTCCAGTGAAACAGACGGCGACACCGAACTGGCGGCCAGCGCCTGGCGGTAGCGCTGCACCGCCTGGTTGCTCTTGCCCTGCTGCGCGAGCTGACGCGCCGCGCTCAGATTGGCGTCGGTCGGCGCCGGCTGGCCGAGACGTTGCGCGAGCGTGGCGATGCCGGCGAAATTGGGGTTGGCCTGGCGAACCTTGGCCAGGTAGTTCTGCGCAAGGTCGTTGCGTCCGCGGTCGGCCTCGACGATCCCCATCCCAACCAGCGCGTCGGGCTGGTTCGGATTCAGGCGCAGCAGTTTCTGCCAGGCCTGGCTAGCGAGGTCGCCACGTTGGTGCGACTGCCAGTATTTGCCCTGGTCGATCAGCATCTGGACCGGGTCCTGCTGCTGGGCGTCGACCCGTCCCGCCTGAGCGAGAACGGTCAGCACGGCGGCCAGCGCAAGCGCGCTGCGGCGCAGAGGAAAATGCGGTGCGCTATTCATCGCGACCGTCCGGCGTGGCGTGAAGCGCCTTCAGGCAGCACCCTGGCTGGCTGCGCCGTCGCAACGGCAAGGTCTTGTGTTCTCGGCCTTTCAGTCATTTACGGCAGCGCGCTGCACCCGGCAACCGGCTGTCTCCTGGCCGGGCACGGATGATCGATGGAGAAGCGGTGCCGCCCGCCTCGCCGCGGTGTCGGGCGCGCGGGTTCACGCCGCGCGCGTCCGACGCCACCCACGGCGAACGGACGGCAATGGTTTGAATAGTAAAGGGAAGCGACGGCGGCGACGAACTTTTTGTCGTTTTCTCGAAACCGCCTGTTGTTTTGGCGGCAGGCTGCTTCAGCCGCATTGCCAGCAGGCGGCCTGGGCGGCATTGGCAGCAGGCTGCCTGAGCCGTATTCGCAGCACGCTGCCTTGGTCGCATTCGCAGCACGCTGCCTTGGTCGCATTCGCAGCACGCTGCCTTGGTCGCATTCGCAGCACGCTGCCTCGGTCGCTTGGCAGCAGGCCGCCTCAGCCGCGGCAGCTCGCGCTCCAGTTCGGCAGCAGCCGGCCGCTGGCATCGAAGCGATAGCGCCCGTCGGCATAACCCTGGCCGAACAGTTGCAGGACCCGGTCGTAGTAACCGGGCGCCTGCGACGCCGCGCCGGATGCATCGGCGGCCCGCGCGCGCGCCGCGTTGAGCTGCCCGTTCGCGCCCAGCGCCATGTAGTACGGCAGCAGCGCGGCGGAAAAACCGGCCGGGCCGGTACCGCTGGTCGTGCCGGTGACCGTCGCGACCTTCTCCGGCACCGCGCCGCCGGCCGCGGCGCGCATGCCGCCGAGCGCGGCCAGCAACGGCGCGGCCAGCGGGTCCGACTTCGGCGTCATGCCGGCCCACAGATAAGTGCGGATCGCGTCATAGCTGCCGACGTCGCCCTTGACCGGGTCGATGATGAAACCCTTGCCCGATTGATAGGCAGCCCAGTCGGGCGCATAGCCACGCGGCGCGACGGCCCGCATCATCGCCACGGTGTTGCTGGCGATCGTCTTCCAGGGCCCTTGCGGATCGTTGCGGGCGATCAGTCGCAAGACCGGCAGCGGTACATAGCTCGGATTCAGACGCCAGACGTCGTTGGCGATCCGGAAACCAGTCTGCCCCGGCGCCAGCATCGGCCCGAACGACGGCAACGAGAACAGCTCGGTGCTCTTGACCTGGTCCACGATGGCGAGCGCCAGCGTCGTGTAGCGCGGCTGGCGCCACAGGCGGCCCGCCTCGAACAACGCGTAGGCGATCCACAGGTCGGCGTCGGACGCGGAATTCTGGTCCATGATGCCCCAGCTGCCGTCCTTGCGCTGCCCCCACTGCCAGGCCGGCAGGCGCGCGGCCATGTCGCCGCTGCCAAGATTCGCCTCGGTCCAGGCCAGCAGGCGGTCGAACGTGGCGCGGTCGTTATCGACCAGCGCGAAGAACAGCGCGTACGACTGCCCTTCGGACGTCGTCTGCTGTGGCGGACCGTAGTCGATCACGCGCCCGTCCGCCTGCACGTGGCGGCCCAGGAAGGCGCTGTAGTCGGGCCAGTTGCAACGGCCGCCCGGCACCGGTGCGCGGCTGCTCCCCGCGCCGGCCCGCACCGCGCTGGGATCGCCCGACTGCGCGGGCGCGGCCGCCTGCGCCAGTTGCGCCGCATGGCGCGAATTGGCGGCGGCGGCGGCATCGGTCGCGTTCGCCGGCTCGGCGGCGGCAGCGGCCAGCGCACCGTTCGCGCCAGCGCTGGAGGCCGCGAACAGCGCGGCGCCGAGCAGCCACCGGTGCAGCGGGCGACGCGTGAGGGTCGAACGGGAAAACGGCTTCTTCATACGCTTATTTCTTCAAACGTCGTGCGGCGACAGCGCGCAAGGCACGATACAGGAGTGCGGCCAGCAACAGCGCGACGATCAACGCCGCGATCGCCAGCAGCGTCGGGTGGGCGGATAGCGCCCAGCGCAGATGCGCATAGATTGGCAGGCTGCCCACGTAATAGGTTTCGCCGCTCGCGATGCTCGACACGTTGCGATCGCGCACGACGGCCAGCGCGCCCTGGATCTGCTTCACCAGGTCGGCGTCGAGCAAGGCGTTGAGCATCGAGGCCTGCGTGTCGGCGGTACTGCTGGCGATGGCGACGACACTGCGGCCGCTCTTCAGCGGCGACTCGAAGCCCATCAGCACCGCATCGCCACCGCCGCCGGTCAACGACAGACGCGCATTGCGCGGCAGGTTGCTGTTGCGATTCTCGCCGTGCCACCAGTCGAGCAGGCCGAACGCGAACTGCGACACGTCGAAGGTGCGCGAGTCGCCGTTGGCCGAGAACGGCATCGCATTCGCCCAGGTCTGGAACAGCGCCTGGTTGTTCGGCGAGCCGAGCACCAGCAGGTCCTTGTCGGCGAAGTTCTTCGCGTCGGCCGCGCGGCCAACGCTGACGTTGGTCGCTGGATAGCCGGTCGACTCGCCCATGCGGCCCATCAGCGCCAGGTACATTGCGATGTCGTTGGCCGTCGGCGTGTCAGGCAGCAGCACCGCGCTCTCGGACAGGTCGGCCAGCCGTGTGAACGGGAAGCCGCTGTTGCTGAACCCGGCCAGGTCAGGCAGTGCCGCATAGTGCGGCAGCCCGGACAGATCGATGGTCGAAGCCGGATCGATCGCGCCACGCACGTTGTCGAGCAGGACGTCGCGACACGCGCCGTTCTTCACGTAGTCGTAGTAGTAGTGGAACTGCAGCTGGCTGTTCGCACCGAGTAGGTAGGGCGGCAGCTCCAGACCGACGCGCCGCAGCGCGGTGCCGTCGGACGACAGCGTGTTGGTGAGCGCCGCCAGGTTGATGCCGCCGGCGGCATAGGTCGGAATGCGCAACGAGGTGACGAAGTTCTCGTTGATGCTGACGTTCAACGTCGACTTGTCCGCGGTGGGGCGCGGCGTGTAGCGGTACAGCAGCGTCACCGGCACGCCACCGCTGCGCCACGAGAACAGGTCGGGCGGCACGCGCAGGTTCAGCCGGATCAGGTCCGGGTTGTAGCCCGTCACGTTGAGCGCGGCTTCGTTGTTGATTTCGCCGAAGCGTACCGGCCGATCGGTCGGCAACCAGTTCGGCGCATCGTAAGGCTTGCGCTCCGGCACTTCCTTCAGGCCGGTGATCACCGTGCTGGTGCCAGTCAGCGAGATCTGCCCGAGCGCCAGCGCCTTGGCCGCCGTCTTCAGTTCGGCCGCGTCGCGGCCCAGCACGAGCAGCAGCTTCGCGCGCGGATCGTTCGGCTGCGGCACCACCGCCAGGGTCGGGCCGGCGATGGCCGGCAGGGTCAGCCCCGCCGGTCGATCGTCGTTGGTCGCGAAGACGATTGCGTTGCCGGTGGCCGGCGCCTGGTTCGACGCCGCCGGGAACAGCGCGCCCCGGTAGCCGGCCAACCGGCCGAAGTACGACGCGACGATGCCGGCGGCTTCGAGGGTGGCGTTGCCCGGCGTTGCGCCGAACACGAATGGCAGTTCGAGCCGGCGCACGTCGCGGCGGTCGAAGAACGGCTGCGGCAATGTCGACAGGTCGTTGGCGACCGGCAGGCTGCTCACCGTCAACTCCAGGCTGCTGTCGGTACCCAGGTTGGCCCACAGCGAGGAATGCATCGGGTCCTCGCACTGCATCGTGTAGTGGCCGACGAACTCCACGCCCAGTTGGTTGAAGTCGGTGATCAGCCGTGGCTCCAGCGGAATATCGCGCGTGAGCAGCATGCCCGCCTGCTCCTTGGGCAGCGGCACGGTCGCGGCGACCTGTCCGTTCACCGTCACCTTCAGGTGGGACAGATTGGTGATCAGCGCCGGCGAATAGCTGTACACGAGGTGCAAGCGAGCCGCCGTCACCACTTCGTCGGCGCGTACCGAAAACGGCACGCCGACCGTGCCCTGCACGCCTCGCAACTGCGGCGGATACAGCAGACCGAGTTGCCGGAACGACAACGCGTAGCGACGCTGGCCGTCGCTCAACACCGTGCCGGGGTCGGCGGTCGTCGGCGTGCGCTCGATACCGGTACGGGAGCCGCCCACCGCGGGGACCGGCGTGGCCAACTGTCCGGCCGCCGCCGGGCCGCCTCCGCCGATGTCGTTGCCCGACGCGCCGACCGGCTGCGTCGTGGACGTCACGCCCGCCGGTTGCGCGAGCGCGATCTGCGCCTGTCCGACCAGCGCCGCAGCCAGGCAGGCGTAGAAACCGCCAAGCAGGCCGGCGCGCCAGCGCCGCGCGCGCGTGTTCGAGCTCGCGTGCGCCTGGCCCCGAGCCGGCGCTTTGTTCACGACATTGGGCATTTCAGCTTCCAGAATCCAGTCTCGCTTTGGCGGGCGCGAGCTTGCCCGAACGGATCTTCCTGATGTCCCGGCCGAGGTGACGGAACAGATGCCAGAAACCCAGCAGCCCGACGCGCAGCACGTGGGCCAGGCCGCGCAACGGCGTATCGGGCGCACGCCCTTCGCCCCAGCCGGTCCAGGCGTCGGCGCGAGCGAACGTGCATTGCACGAGATCGATTTCCTGCGCGGTGGTCAGCGACGCGAAGCGCAGGCCGACCCGGCGATCCCGGCTGAACGCGATCTGCGCCGGGAACACGAATTCCTCGTCGCCGCGATACAGCGAGACGTCGACCGGTTCGCCGATCTCAAATTGCACGGCGGCCGGCAGTTCGATACCGAGGCCGCCTTCCGAGTAGTCCAGCGTGCGGCACGCCAGGCTGCGGCCGCTGGGCAGACGCAAGGTTGCACGAATCGACATCTGCACCCGGTGTGTGTCGCGCACCTGACGCGCTTCGCTCGCGGCCGCCACCGATGCGCCGAGGATCAGCATGTTGTACACGGTCCAGGCAAGGTTCAGCAGCGTGGTGTTCGCCTCGCCGGTGGTCGAGAAGAAGATCCGCACCAGACCGATCACGAACCCGATCAGGTTCAGCAGCAGCAACATCAGGTAGGGACGCGAGATCGTCCAGTCGAAATACGCTTCCTCGATGCGTCCGCCCTTCGCGGTCACGTTGAACTTGCCGGCCTTCGGGTTGATCAGCGCGAACAGGGTCGGCCGCATGATGTACCAGGCGAGCACGGCCTCGTAGACCTCCGCCCAGAACGAATGGCGGAACGCCGCCTGCATCCGCGAATTGGTGATGTTCGCGTGGAAGATGTGGGGCAGCGCGTAGATCGCGATCATCAGCGCCGAGGCCTGGATCACGTGCGCATTCAGGAACAGGAAGAACAGCGGCGCGATCAGGAACACGATGCGCGGCACCCCATAAAAGAAGTGCAGCATCGCATTCGCGTAACACAGGCGCTGACCGAAGTGCAGTCCACGCGCCAGCACCGGATTGTCGACCCGAAAGATCTGCGCCATGCCGCGCGCCCATCGGATCCGCTGGCCGATGTGCCCGGACAGACTCTCGGTTGCCAGGCCGGCCGCCTGCGGGATCGCCAGGTAGCCGGTCGAATAGCCGAGGCGGTGCAGCTTCAACGCGGTGTGCGCGTCCTCGGTCACGGTTTCGACCGCGATGCCGCCGACTTCCAGCAGCGGTCCGCGGCGCAGGACCGCGCAGGAGCCGCAGAAGAACGTCGCGTCCCACAGGTCGTTGCCGTCCTGGACCAGCCCGTAGAACAGTTCGCCCTCGTTCGGTACCTTGCGGAACGTGCCCAGGTTCTTCTCGAACGGGTCGGCCGAGAAGAAGTGGTGAGGCGTCTGCATCATCGCCAGCTTCGGATCGCGCATGAACCAGCCCAGCGTGATCTGCAGGAAGGAGCGCGTCGGAATGTGGTCGCAGTCGAAAATCGCGACGAAATCGCCGTCGGTGTTCTTCAGCGCCTCGTTGATGTTGCCGGCCTTCGCGTGCCGGTTGTGATTACGGATCACCCAGTTCACGCCGACGCTCTCGCAGAACAGTCGGAATTCCTCGCGGCGTCCGTCGTCGAGCACGTGGATGCGCAGCTTGTCGATCGGATAATCGAGCGCCATCGCCGCGAACACGGTTGGCTTCACCACCGACAGCGGTTCGTTGTAGCTCGGGATGAACACGTCGACCGTCGGCCAGTCGGCCGGATCGCGCGGCAGCGGCGCGGGCTTGCGCTGCAGCGGCCATGCGGTCTGGAAGTAGCCGAGCAGCAGGACCAGCGCCGCGTAGACTTCGGAGCCGAACAGCAACAGGCCGCACGCAACGTCGATCGGGCTGTCCCAGACGAGCGTCTCGGTGCTGCGCCAGTACATATAGCGTGCCGTCGCCACCACCGACAACACGATCATCACCAGCGTCACATAGGCGCCCGGCTTGCGCCGCAGCAGCAGCGCGGTACCCAGGCTGATCGCGACGAACACGAATTGTTCGCCAAGCTGCATCGGCACCGTGATCACGAAGAACAGCAGCAGGCAGGCAATGGCGATGATCGTCAGGCGCAGCGGCAACGATGTCCAGCCGGACCACTCGACCATGTGCTGGCTGAAGCGGTTGAGACGGGTCTGCGGCAGGGTCTCGACCTGCGCGGTCGCCGAGACGGCCGTACGCACCGTCCGTTTGCCGCTGCTCGCCGCACCGGCCGCCGCCGGCTTGCTGCGCCACCATGCGATCTTCATCACTAGGTCCTCGGCGCGGCGTCGAGGGCGGCCAGCACCCACTGTGCGCACCGTTTGAAATCGTCCGTCGCCTGCGCGAGCGGATCGTAGTCGAGCGTCGTGCGGTCCGATGCCAACGCTTCGCCGACCGCCTGATCGAAATGGATGACGCCGGGAAACATCCGATCGTTGAGCGTTGCGCGCAGCACCTTGACGACGTCGCGCGCGAGCTGGCGCGACTGATCAACCTGGTTCAGCACATAGGCAACGCCGAAGAAATCGCTGCGCGGTGCGCAATAGGTGCCCAGCAGCCCCTCCATCAAGGGGATCGTCGCGTAGGATGCGGCGTCCGCCAGCAGCACCGCCAGCGCGAACTGCGCGGTCGACAGGGCCTGCTTCAGATACACCGACGGACCGGGTGGCGTATCGACGACCACGATGTCGTCGGCGCCCAGGCCGATCTGTCGCAGATGGCGCAGCAGCCAGTCCGGCTCCGCGTCGAGGCGCTGCTCGAAGTCGTGTCGATCGGTCTCGTTGAGGCCGCCATAAGGCAGCACGCCAACGCCGCCATCGGTGGGAAAGATGCTGTCGGCCCAGGGCAGACCGGCCAGCGTCGCACGGGCGACGCCCTCGATCGCCTCGGGCGGCATGCCGAAGTGCAGCCGCAACGCGTTCTGCGGATCGAGGTCGACCGCAAGAACCCGGCGACCCGCCGCGCTGAACGCCGCTGTCAGGTTCGCAGCGACGGTGGTTTTACCGACCCCGCCCTTGGCAGAGACGACGGCGACGATTCTCACAGACGGTTGAGCCTCCGGAAAAGCGACGAACCCGTCGCGGGCGCGGGCGCTTCGGCGGCGCCCGCGAGGCGCGCGAAGACCGCCGAAAGTTCGTGCGACGCGGGCGACGCCGTCGCGGACGCGGCAGGCGTGCCGCCAGCGGGTGCGTCGGCGACCGCACCGATGCGCGACGACAGCACACGCCCCAGCGCATGGGCAGGCTGGCCGGCCGTCGCGGCGCCCGAGCGTGATGCGTCGGCACGCGCGGCGAACAGGCTGCCGGCCGCCGTATCGAAGGACGTACCAGCCAGCGGGGACGATGCTGCCGCGGCTACGGCAGCCGGGGCGCTCGCGGCCTCCGCTTCGGTCGGAGTCGGCGCCGTGGCGTCGGCCACCGCTGCAATAACCGGCTTGCCCCTGGCCGCATCCGACAGCCGGAACCGGCCGGCCGGTCGCGCCGGTGTCGGCGTGGTCTTCGCTGCATTCGCTGCATTCTGCGTTGCGGCGGCCGGCGTGGCGACTGGCATGTCCGCAGCGGGCGGCGCCGCGGCCGCGCGTGGAGCCGGCGGCGCGGCGGGCGCGTTGGCAGCCGCGCGGCGCCCTGCGAACAGGCCACCGAGCTTGCCCATCACCGGCTTGCCGGTCGGCTCCTGCCGTTCAACACCAGCCGTCACGGGCGTCGGCGCATCGGCGTGTCTGGCGCGATCGGTGGCGGCGCTCGCACTGTGCGCGGCACCACTGTCCTTGCCGGCCGCGCCGCCGAAACCGAACAAGCCACGCTTGCGCGGCGCGTCGGCCGACTGGCCTGCGCCGGCCGGCACGGGCGAAGCGCCCAGCCCCGGCACAGACGCTGCGATGGCGCCAGGCAGCGCGGGCATGGCGTTCGGGGCGGACGTGGCGGCGTGAGTGGCCGCGTGTGCCGGCACATTCGCTGGCAACGGACTGTCGAGATTGCCCCGCCACGGCATCGCGGCGCGCGCCAGCCGTGCGGGATCGGCCAGCGCCGGCGTATCGGGCGCGGCCAACGGCACCTCGGCCGGCGTGAATGGGCCGCCTGCCGCCTCGCCGGACGGCGCGCCGTCCACCTCCTGCCGGGGCAAGGCTCGGGCGGGACGGAAGCCCGGCACGGCGCCCGACGTGCCGCCCGCGCTGTTTACGGGCGGCGCCGTCTTGCCGGAATCCACGTGCACCGACGACAGCAACGACCAACGCGCCCGGGATTCGGCCGCTTGGTCCTGCCTGACAATTTCCTGATAATCGTCGGCCTCGCCGCCAAACTTGGCGAAGAGGTTCGCAATGTCGTCCGATCCGCTCATGAGCTCTCCTTGCTCGCTACGCCGCGTTGCGGCCGAAGGTGCGCCTGAACGCAATCCCCGTGCCGCACTTCACGCGAGCAGCCCTGTCGCAACGTCCCCGTCGCACGCTCAGCGGGCTAACCGGAATACGAGGTTGTCGAGATCGTCCGACACCTGGCGCACGCGCAACGATGCATCGACTCCGAGCGCGCTGAACCAGGTCTGATAGACGCCTTCGAGGTAGGCCGCGGACCAGTTCGCGGAATCCGGCCCGAACGCGTGCCGGAGCGGCGCGCAGAAGTGGCTGATCGTCAACGCATCGCCCTGGTCGCCGATCGATGCCCATCCCCAACCGAGCCTGACCCATACAGTGTTGATGGCGGCCTGCAGATCCTCAATCGTCTGGCAGTCGCCGAGCGGCGCGCGCGCCGCGAACCGCTCGCCGATCCGACGCCACAGCGAGCGCAGGTCTTCGACCGGCAACTGCTCGTTCATTTCATCGGCCAATGCACCCAGGAAACCCCGCCATTGCATCGAGCACTGCTGCTCGGCGTAATAATCCAGTTTTGCCTTTTCTTGTTCCATGCTCGCGCACACCGTTGGACGTCCGTAACAACTGCGCACCCCGTCGCCAACCGGCAGGGCGCGTACGCCGCTGGGCGCTGGCCGACGTCGCGCAGGGCGCATCCTATCCGTTCTTGCGGAACGTCGCAGTAAAACCTGCGGTAGCTCCATTAACGGATAATCGGGCAATAACTTGAACTGCTTCAGTGAATACCGAAAAAACCGAGATTCGAAAGCGCAATTTCTTTTGGGATCATAACGCATCTCGATTAAGGTCAGGCCGCCACGCGCGGCCGCTCCGACGCGGATAAACTACGGTAAAACCCGCACTTAGCGCAGCCGACGGCAACTCGACCATGCAAGGATCGCGCCGTTTTCGGCGGCGGTGTCGCGGCAGCGTATGGCCACCGACCGCACCGGCCACGATGCCCGGGACGCCGATCACTGCTCGCGCCCTCTTTCCTCCACTTCGCCGATATGCCCGCCGTTCCACCCGACATTGCTGAACGCAGCAGCACCGCCGATGCAACCGACCCGCAGCCGGCCATCATGCCGGCTGGCCAGCCCGCGCCTGGTGTCCATCGCCAGTTGCCCGATACCGCGCCGGTCGTCATCGGCGATGTGCACGGCTGTCTCGAACCGCTCGAGCGTCTGTTGTCCTCGATCGATGCCGCGACCGGTGGCACCGCGCCGCTGTGGTTCGCCGGCGACATCGTCAATCGCGGACCGCAGTCGCTGGCGACTTTGCGCCGGATCATCGGTTTTGGCGAACGCGCGCATACCGTGCTCGGCAACCACGAAATCCATCTGCTCGGCGTCGCCGCCGGGCTGCGTCGGATGCGACCCGGCGATACCATCGACGAAATCCTCGCTGCGCCCGACGCGGACGAGCTGGTCGGCTGGCTGCGCCGGCGTCCGCTTGCGCTCGCCGGCGACGATTTCCTGCTGGTGCACGCGGGTCTGTTGCCGCAGTGGACCGTGGCCGAGACGCTCGATCTGGCCGCGCGCCTGCAAGCTGGTTTCGCCGGCGCGCAGTGGTGCGACTTCGCGGCGCGCGTGATGGTCCCGCCGCCGCCCGACTGGGCGCGCGCGCATGGCGAGGAAGCGCAACTGAGTCTCGCGCTTGCCGCACTCACCCGACTGCGTTTTTGCAGTCCGGCAGGTGCCCCCGACTGGATCGGCAAGGACACGCCCGGCCACGCGCCGGCGGGCACGGTGCCATGGTTCGACGCGCCGGAGCGGCGCAGCCTGGCTACGCCGGTCGTGTTCGGGCACTGGGCGGCACTTGGCCTGATGATGCGCGAGGATGCAATCTGCCTGGACAGCGGCTGCGTATGGGGCAACGCGCTGAGCGCGATGCAGGTTCACGCCGAGGTGACCCGGCGCCCGCTGTTCCAGGTAAAGGCGGTGCCGGAAGCGACACACTCCGCCTGAGCGAGCCGTCGCTTCGGTGCAGTTCACCGCTGCGCGGCAGCGACGGATCCGTAGGTTCGGAGCCGGTGGACTGCCGATCTCCGACAAGCCCGGCGCCACCCCGACGCTGGCCACGCCGCTCGGCGCCCCGTGCAATGACCTGGCGCCGGCGCATCAGCGCCGGCCACGCCACTGGCTTCACGGCCAGTCTGGCTGCCGGCCACGCGCCCGGCTGCGTCGCCGGATTCGCTGCCGGACCGCGTGCCGGCAGCGGCGCCCTCGCTTCAGCCGTCCTCTGGCAGCATCGCAATGATCGCCTGTCGGGTGGTGTCGGCAAGCGCGCGCCGGGTCAGACCCTCGCTCGCCAGCGGCGGACCGATGGTCAGCCATGCGGTCAGCGGACGGGCGCGCAACAGCGCCATGACCGACGCGTAGAGCGTGGTTTCACCGACAAAGGCCGGCGCATCGGTACGGAACCCGTCCGCGTCCTCGTAGCGGACCGCGATCGGCCGTACCGGCGCGCCGGCTGCATGGGCGGCGGCGAACAGGTTGGCGTGGAACGGCAGGACCGTACTACCGTCCGAGGTCGTGCCTTCCGCGAACAGCGCCACCGGCTCGCCGGCACCGATGTGCTGCGCGAGGACATCGACCACTCGCTTCGCATCGCTGCGTTTGCCGCGCTCGATGAAAAGCGTTCCGACTTCGCTGGCCAGCCAGCCGATGACAGGCCAGCCCCGAATTTCGGATTTCGCGACGAAATGCGTCGGCCGCCAGCCATCGATCACGAAGATGTCGATCCAGGAGATGTGGTTGGCCACCAGCAGTGCCGGCGCTTCGGCCGCCGAGGCCGCCGAGTCCGTGGGGATCGCGGCCTGTAACCCGGCCGGCGCTTCTGCGTGCAACCCGGCGTGCAATCCGGCGTGCAATGGGGCGTGCGTTTCGCGTTGCCCGGATGACGGCGCTGCCGCCACGTGGTATCGCACACGCAGCGTCATCCCACAGATCGCGAGCAGACGGCGCGACCAGTTGCGCACCAGGGCTGCGCGGCGCGGCGGCGCAGCCAACCGGTAGGGCAACAGCAGCGTCAGCACGCCGACCAGCAGATGCACGACCAGCCGCGCGATCCGCAGCCACGCGCCCAGCCTTGCACCCGGCCGCGTGCCGGGACCCCTGCCTCCGCTCGGCACCCGCGCCGACCCGTCTTCGGACTGCGCCGCGCCGGCGGCCCGGCCCGCAGCGGCCGGTTCGGACAGCATCGGGGTCAGGTCCGCTCGTACGCGATGCGGCCGTCGACCAGGGTCGCGACCACGCGTCCCGGCAGCTCGTAGCCCGCGAAAGGCGTGTTGTGTCCCTGGCTGACCAGCCGCGACGGTTCGACGTGCCAGTACGCGGACGGATCGAAGATGCACAGGTCGGCACGGCCGCCGACGCTGCACGCGTTCTCGGCCAGGCCGATCAGCCGTGCCGCGTTGATCGTCACCGGCTTGAGCGCGCGTTCGAGCGGCAGCTTCGCTTCCTGCGCCCACTTGACGATCAGCGACAGCAGCAGCTCGACGCCGGTGGCGCCGGGCGATGCCTCGGCGAATGGCAGCAGCTTGTGGTCGTCGTCGAGCGGGGTGTGATCCGAACAGACCACGTCGATGGTGCCGTCGGCCAGGCCATCGCGGATCGCGTCGCGGTCGCGAACCTGCCGCAGCGGCGGGTCGAGTCGATACTGCGCGTCGAAATAGCCAATGTCCACGTCGCACAGATGCACGTGGTTGGCGGTCACATCGCAGGTCACCGGCAATCCTTCGGCCTTCGCCTCGCGCACCAGCGCGATACCGGCGGCCGACGAAACATGCGACAGGTGCACGCTGACGCCGGTCGTGCGCATCAGTTCGAAGATCGTGTGCAGCGCGATCGTCTCGGCGGCCACCGGCACGCCGGAGAGACCGAGGCGCGAAGCGAACGCGCCGCTGGCAGCCACCCCGTCCGCCGACAACGCGGCGTCCATTGGCCGCAGCCATACCGTGAAGCCGTGCGTCTTTGCGTACTGCATCGCGCGTAGCAGCGACTTGCTGTCGGTCAGCGGCTGGTCTGCCTGCGAAAAGCCGACGCAGCCGGAGTCGCGCAATTGCACCATCTCCGTGATGACGCGGCCACCCAGGCCGACGGTGAGCGCGCCCAGCGGATAGATGCGCGGTCCGTTGAGCTTGCGCGCACGGAACTGCAGCATGTCGATCAGGCCCGGCTCGTCGAGCGGCGGATCGGTATCCGGCGGACAGACCACGCTGGTGATGCCGCCGGCCGCCGCGGCCGCCATCTCGGAATGCAAGGTCGCGCGGTGTTCGTTGCCCGGCTCGCGCAGGCGTGCGCAGACGTCGACCAGGCCCGGCGCGACGCTCAGTCCCGCGGCATCGATCGTCCGCTCGACGGTGAAGTCCGCCGGCGCGTCGCCGCGCGCGACGATCTTGCCGTGCGCGATGTACAGGTCGGTCTGGCTGGCGCTGCCGGCCACCGGATCGAGCAGGCGGCCGCCCTTGATGTGAATCTTCATGCGTGGGTCAGGATGAGGCCCGAAGGCCGAGTCGGGGAAAGCGCAGTACCCGCGCTCAATCGTTGTTGCCTGCGACGATGCTCATCACCGCCATCCGCACCGCGATGCCGAAGGTCACCTGGTCCAGAATGACCGACTGCGGGCCGTCGGCGACCTGCGAGTCGATCTCGACGCCGCGGTTCATCGGGCCAGGGTGCATCACGATCGCGTCGGGCTTGGCCAATGCCAGCCGCTCCGGCGTCAGTCCCCAGCTTTTGAAGTATTCCTGGGCCGACGGCAGCAGCGCGCCGCTCATGCGTTCGTTCTGCAGGCGCAGCATGATGACCACGTCGACATCGCGCAAGCCGGCCGCCATGTCGTGGAACACGCGCACGCCCATTTCCTCCAGCCCGCCCGGCAGCAGCGTACGCGGTCCGATCGCGCGCACCTCGGGCACGCCCAGCGTGGTCAACGCATGGATGTCGGAGCGCGCGACGCGCGAGTGCAGGATGTCGCCGACGATGGCCACACGCAACTGGCGAAAATCGCCCTTGAAGTGGCGGATCGTGTACATGTCGAGCAGGCCCTGCGTCGGATGCGCATGGCGGCCGTCGCCGGCGTTGACCACGTGCACGTGCGGCGCACAATGCTGCGCGATCAGGAACGGCGCACCGCTCTGCGCATGGCGGACCACGAACATGTCGGCGTGCATCGCCGACAGGTTGTTGATCGTGTCGAGCAGCGATTCGCCTTTCGCGGTCGAAGAGGCGTTGATGTTCAGATTCAGCACGTCGGCCGACAGGCGCTTCGCGGCGATCTCGAAGGTCGTGCGGGTCCGCGTCGAATTCTCGAAGAACAGGTTGAACACCGACTTGCCGCGCAGCAGCGGCACCTTCTTGATCTCGCGGTCGGTGACGCTGACGAACTGCCCGGCCGTGTCGAGGATATGGGTGACGATGTCGCGCGGCAGGCCCTCGATCGTCAGCAGGTGCTTGAGCTCGCCGTTGCGGGTCAGCTGGGGATGGCCCTTGAGAAAGGCCGGACGCGGTGCGACGGAGGCGGACGCAACAGGGCTGTTCATGTGTCTTAGCTTGCTTGGAATCGAAACGGGCCGCGCCTGAAGACGCACCGAAATGACCGGCTGGCCGGCGCCTTGACTCAGGAAGCCGGGCGCAGTTCGGTCTCGAACGCCAGGCGGCCATCGTCCGCGCGAGTCAGCACCAGGATCTCGTCGTCGGCGACGTCGGCCTCGGCGCCGACGAAGCGCGCGCCGATCGGCAACTCGCGCCCGCCGCGATCGGCCAGCACCGCCAGGTCCACGGACGCCGGCCGGCCGTAATCATACAACTCGTTGAGTGCGGCGCGAATCGTTCTGCCGGTGAACAGCACGTCGTCGAGCAACAGCAGGCGCTGTTCGCCGACCGCGAACGGCAGCGATGTGGGCTGCGGCGACGCCTGCAGGCCCTTTTCCGCGAAGTCGTCACGATGCAGCGCGATGTTCACCGTGCCGAACAGCGGCGCCTGGCCGGGCGCGGCGACATCGCGCGCGATTCGTTCCGCCAGCCACGCCCCGCCGCTGACGATGCCCACCGGCAACACGCCATCGGGGCGGCCAAGGGCGTCGCCATAGGCGGCGCGCAACTGGTCGAACAGCGTTCGGTACAACGCTTCAGCGTCAAGCAAGTCCGTTTTCATCGAAATACTGTTGGAGAATGATGCGGGCCGCCTCGGCGTCGAGACGGGCGCCGGGCGCAAGACGCCCGCCCTGCGCCAGCACGTCAGCGGCGGCGCGCGACGAATAGCGTTCGTCGACCCACGACACCGGCAGCCCGAAGCGGCCGTTGAGTTGATTGCCGAAGCGGCGGGCCAATTGCGTCATCGCATGCGGCGCGCCGTCGGGATGGCAAGGCAGGCCGACCACGAGATGGTCCGGCTGCCATTCCGCGATCAAGCGTCCGACTGCCTCGAAGCGCCAGGCGCGATCGCGGTTCTCGATGATCGTCAAGGCCCGCGCCTGGCCGAGCAACGCATTGCCCAAGGCGACACCGATGCGCTTTTCGCCGTAGTCGAAAGCCAGCAGCGTCGCCGCAGCGGTCATGCGTGACCCGCCTCGCCGGAAAGCATCGATGCAGTGATGCCGAGCAGCGCCAGCGCGCCGTCGAAGCGGGCCTCGGCCGGCGTATCGAAGATGATGCGCGGATCGGCCTCGACGGTCAGCCAGCCATTGCTGGCCAATTCCTCTTCGAGCTGTCCGGCGCCCCAGCCCGCATGGCCCAGCGTGAGCAGGAACCGGCTCGGGCCGCCGCCGTTCGCGACTGCCTCCAGCACGTCCTTCGACGTCGTCATTTCGAGGCCGCCCGGCACCGACAGCGACGACGAATACTTGCCCATCGGGTCGTGCAGCACGAAGCCGCGCTCGGTCTGCACGGGGCCGCCGAAGTACACCGGCAGGCGGTTCAGCGGCTCGATCTCCAGCTTCAGGTCGATGCGGGTGAACAGCGACTGGAGGTCGATGTCGGTCGGCCGATTGATGACCAGGCCGAGCGCCCCCTGCTCGCTATGCTCGCAGCAGTACACCACCGTACCCGCAAATGTCGGATCGGTCATACTGGGCATTGCAATCAGGAACTGATTGGTGAGATTGATCCGATCTGGGCTCGTCGACATGGTCAGAATTCTAGCAAAAGAGGTAGCTCGCGCATGACGGACTTCAACCGCGCACTCGTCTGGTTCCGGCGCGATCTGCGCATCAGCGACCACGCTGCACTTTATCACGCGCTCAGCCGTGCCCGCGAAGTGTGCGCGGTGTTCGTGTTCGACACCGACATCCTGGCCGGGCTTCCGTCCGATGACCGGCGCGTGGCATTCATCCATGAGAGCGTCGCCGCACTGGACGCCGAGCTGCGCGCCGCCGGCAGCGCACTCCACGTCGTGCACGGGCGGGCCATCGACCTGATTCCACAAGTGGCCCGCGCCTGCGACGCGCAGGCCGTCTTCGTCAACGGCGATGTCGAACCCGCCGCCGTTGCGCGTGACGAGGCCGTCGCCGAGACGCTCGCCGAGGCCGACATCGCATACCATGCGTTCGAGGATCGCTCGATCGTCGCGCCCGCCGCCCTGCTCAACAAGGCCGGCAAGCCCTATACGGTGTTCACGCCGTACAAGCGCGCATGGCTGGCGCGCGCCGTTCCCGACGAACTCGGCGCATTCGAAACCGTCCCCTTGCTCGAACGCATGGCGAGCCGCGAACGCTTGCCGCTGCTGCGCGATTCACGCGTCCCGACCCTCGCCTCGCTCGGCTTCGGCGCCGCGCAAAGTCCAACCGAAGGCGGCAGCGATGCCGCCGTCGCCCAACTGGATGCCTTCCTCGAACGGATCGCGCGTTACCACCGCGACCGCGACACGCCCGCCATCGACGCGCAGAGCGGCCTGGGCATCCATCTTCGCCACGGCACCCTCTCACCGCGCGCCGCCGCGCGCGCAGCCTACGCGGCGAGCCTTCACGCACGGGAGCGCGACGGCGCGGAGACATGGCTGTCGGAACTGGCGTGGCGCGACTTCTTCGCCCAGATTCTCCATCACCATCCGCGGTTGGTGCAGCATCGACACCGCGCCTCGTTCAAGCCGGCTTACGATCGCATCGTGTGGGCCGACGGCAAAGAAGCCGACCGCCACTTCCGGGCCTGGTGCGAAGGCCGTACCGGCTATCCGATCGTCGATGCGGGCATGCGTCAGCTCGTCCAGAGCGGCTTCATGCACAACCGCCTCAGGATGATCACCGCGAGCTTCCTTTGCAAGGATCTCGGCATCGACTGGCGACGCGGCGAGTCGTTCTTCGAACGCCACTTGAACGATTTCGAACTGTCGTCGAACAACGGAAACTGGCAATGGGCGGCGTCGAGCGGCTGCGACGCCCAGCCGTGGTTCCGCATTTTCAACCCGGTCGAGCAATCCAGGCGCTTCGATGCCAACGGTGATTTCATCCGGAAATGGGTGCCCGAGCTGGCACCCCTGCCCGCCTCGGCGCTCCACGCGCCCTGGCAAGCCGCGGCGACACTACTCGCGGAGGCCGGCATAACGATCGGCGACGATGCGAGCCACACCTATCCCGGTCCGATCGTCGATCACCGCGAGGCGCGCGAAGCCACGCTGCAACGCTACGACGTGGTTCGGGAAGCGAGGCTGACCGGTCAACCCGGCGCTGTCGGACGTGGTAAGCGCGGCGGGGATGGCTGGAGCGACGGGCACGACGGGCACGACGGGAACGACGGGAACGACGGGGACGACAGCGAGGACGCCGGCGCTGGTACCGGCGAGGGCGACGATCAGGCGGCGTAGCGGGAGCGCGCAGCGCCCCGAGAGGCGCATGCGTCAGACGGACGCTAGCCGAATCCAATGTCACGCCACTTACCGATGCCGCCGCGTCCTCACGGAGACACCGCCACGGACGGTCGGACCGTGCGTCGGTCACGCCGCCTTCATCGTCCGACACGCTGCCCTGTCCATGACTGGTGTGTGAACCCAGTGAGACGTCGGCGAGCCTTCCCGGTTTCGGGAAGCGAGCCTTCGGCACGCGCACGGTACGCAGGCTCAATCGGTCGGCGTTGCTGGCAGCCGCATGACGATAGCCGATGGCACAACCTTAATCGGAGTCGCGGTCAGCTCATGGCGATGCGCAACGCGCAATCGGCAATCGGCAATCGGCAATCGGCAATCGGCAATCGGCAATCGGCAATCGGCAATCGGCAATCGGCAATCGGCAATGTGCAATGTGCGACGGGCAACAGACAATACGCAGTTGGCTGCTCGCAGTACGCTGTCCCCAGTAAGCCGGTCGGACCGCCCGGGTGATCCGAAGGTTGCCCGCACGGCGTTTCAGCGCCGCCGGATTCGAACAGAACCGTAAGCGGCAGGCCTCTGCCATTCAATTGACAATGGCCAGAGCGCGCTTGTGGAACGGGCCGGGATCAATCAAAACCGACTGGTAAGGGCCGTTACGAAGCGGCACCTAGCTTGACTTATAGCTGGACCTGTCTGTAACCGCGTGCAGCTGCGTGGACCCACCGGCATCCGCCCGCCCGGCCAGTGCCTACGCGCGAGACGTTCGGTCAGATCAGATTTGCACCATTTCGAAATCTTCCTTGCGCGCACCGCATTCCGGGCACGTCCAGTTGATCGGCACGTCTTCCCAACGCGTGCCAGGCGCAATGCCCTCTTCCGGCAGGCCAGCCTCTTCATCGTAGATCCAACCGCAGATCAGGCACATCCAACTCTTGTATTCCATGCGGGGCAGGCGTCGAACGCCGTTGTGTAAGTAGTGGCAAGGCGAAATGGTAACGCCTCGTGGTCACCCTGAGAAGCAGGCACCGTGCCGCGCAAGGCGGGCGAAATGGGTCCACAGGCGCTCAAACGCGACGGATCGGGGCAAACCGGGCGAACCGCGCAAAACGCGGCAGCGGAAAGCGAGGCGGCGGCGAGCCGAGGCCTCGCAAGACACCGCGGCGACCGGCAGTCGTCAAGCGGACCGGGTTGTAGTCCGACCGGCGCGTCCGCTGGCCAACGCCTCCTCCGATCTCGCGCATATGGGGCTTGCGCGAGCGCGAAAAAAAACCGCAGCCGAAGCTGCGGTTCGCGTATGCACATTGGCACAACGCGCCTGCCGGCCAGCGGCGAACCGCTGGCTAGCCGACGACTTACATGTCCATGCCCATGCCGCCCATGCCACCCGGCATGCCGCCACCCATTGCCGGCGCATCCTTCTTCGGCAATTCGGCAACTGCGCAGTCCGTGGTCAACAGCAGGCCAGCCACCGAAGCGGCGTTCTGCAGCGCGGTGCGCGTGACCTTGGTCGGATCGACGACGCCGGCGTCGACCATGTCGACATATTCGCCCGTCGCCGCGTTGTAGCCGTGGTTGCCTTCGCTTTGCGCGACGGCGGCCACGACGACGCTGGCTTCTTCGCCACCGTTCGTGACGATCTGACGCAGCGGCTCTTCCATCGCGCGCAGCACGATCTTCACGCCGGCGTCCTGGTCAGCGTTGTCGCCCTTGATCGACGAAGCGATCGCCTTGCGAGCGCGGATCAGCGCAACGCCGCCGCCCGGAACGATGCCTTCCTCGACAGCTGCGCGCGTGGCGTGCAGCGCGTCTTCGACACGCGCCTTCTTTTCCTTCATTTCGACTTCGGTCGCAGCGCCAACCTTGATGACTGCCACACCGCCAGCCAGCTTGGCCACGCGCTCTTGCAGCTTTTCCTTGTCGTAGTCCGAGGTGGCTTCCTCGATCTGCGCGCGGATCTGCTTGACGCGACCTTCGATTTCCGAACCTTCGCCAGCGCCGTCGATGATCGTCGTGTTTTCCTTGCCCACTTCGATGCGTTGCGCTTGGCCCAGATCGTCGAGCGTCGCCTTTTCGAGCGTCAGACCCACTTCCTCGGCGATGACCTTGCCGCCGGTCAGGATCGCGATGTCTTCCAGCATGGCCTTGCGGCGGTCGCCGAAGCCCGGCGCCTTCACGGCAACCGTCTTCAGGATGCCACGGATGCTGTTCACGACCAGCGTCGCGAGCGCTTCGCCTTCGATGTCTTCAGCGATGATCAGCAGCGGACGGCCAGCCTTCGCAACTTGCTCGAGCACCGGCAGCAGATCGCGGATGTTCGAGATCTTCTTGTCGTGCAGCAGGACGAACGGGTTGTCCAGGACGGCGATCTGCTTTTCCTGGTTGTTGATGAAGTACGGCGACAGGTAGCCGCGGTCGAACTGCATGCCTTCGACCACGTCCAGCTCGTCGGCCAGCGACTTGCCGTCTTCAACAGTGATCACGCCTTCCTTGCCGACCTTTTCCATCGCCTGGGCGATGCGCTCACCGATCGAGGTGTCGCTGTTGGCCGAGATCGAACCGACCTGTGCGATTTCCTTGTTGGTCGTGCAGGGCTTGCTGATCTTGCGCAGTTCTTCGACAGCAGCCGCGACGGCCTTGTCGATGCCACGCTTCAGGTCCATCGGGTTCATGCCCGAGGCAACGTACTTCATGCCTTCGCGGACGATCGACTGCGCCAGCACGGTCGCCGTCGTCGTGCCGTCACCGGCGTTGTCGCTGGTCCGGGAAGCAACTTCCTTGACCATCTGCGCGCCCATGTTCTGGAGCTTGTCTTCGAGTTCGATTTCCTTCGCAACCGACACACCGTCCTTGGTGACGGTCGGGCCGCCGAAGCTGCGCTCGAGCACGACGTTGCGGCCCTTCGGGCCCAGCGTGACCTTGACCGCATTGGCCAGGATGTTCACGCCCTCAACCATCTTGGCACGGGCCGAATCGCCGAAAATGACGTCTTTAGCTGCCATCAGAAACTCCTAAGTCTTTTTGAACGAGAGATGGGGGTCGCTTACTGCTGGACCACGGCCATGATGTCTTCTTCGCGCATGACGAGCAGTTCCTGCCCGTCGACCTTGACGGTCTGGCCGGCATACTTGCCGAACAGCACGCGGTCGCCAACCTTGACGTCGAGCGCGATCAGCGCGCCCTTGTCGTCTTTCTTGCCTTGACCAACGGCCAGGATCTCGCCCTGGTCCGGCTTTTCGGCGGCCGAATCCGGAATCACGATGCCCGACGACGTCTTCGTTTCGTTATCCAGGCGCTTGACGATTACGCGATCGTGCAAAGGACGCAGGTTCATAAAAACTCCTCTTCTCAAGATGTTCAGGAAGGGCAGACAACCGCCCGCCTAAGGCCGGCGGTGATGACGATTGTTAGCACTCTCGTCTAACGAGTGCCAATTATAGGGACCACCCGTTTCAATTTCAAGGCAGTTATCGCGCATCGGCTTGTCATCCCTTCGTTCGCGTTCACGGACTGCCCGTAGCATGCACCCGCACCTGCTCGTGCCGCACCCCTGCCCTTCGCTCTATGCCGGATGGCCGCATGGTCCCGATCGAGACGCACGGTGATAATGCGGAACTTCAATACTTTCGGAGCACTGCCATGAAACAGAAGCACATCCTGGAAATCGCCGACGTACAGGCGATCCTTGCCGCTGCGCAACAGGAAGCGGTCGACAACGGCTGGCGCGTCGCGATCAGCGTCGTCGACGACGGTGGCCATCTGCTCGGCACCTTTCGGCTGGACGGTGCGGCACCGATGACGGCAGGCATGTCACACGCGAAGGCGCGCACGGCGGCGCTCGGCCGGCGGGAATCCCGTCTATACGAGGAGATCATCAACAATGGCCGGACGGCCTTTCTTTCCGCGCCAGGACTGGAGGGCTTGCTGGAAGGTGGCGTCCCGATCGTAGTCGACGGGGAATGTATCGGAGCGGTCGGCGTTTCGGGCGTCAAGTCCGTGGAGGATGCCCAGATCGCCCGTGCCGGCATCGCGGCGCTTGGCCATTGACACGGAACGCGTCGTGCAATCGCAGCTTACGGACAACACATCCCGACGCGAAAACGCGGCACGCCTCTGCGTCGCGCCGTCTCACTGCAAGATCTGAACGCGCCATCGAAGCGCGGCGCGCGCGGACAGCGATCAGAGCCGGCGTGACCGTCGGGCTATTGACGAGCGTGCCGGCCGTAAAGGCAACATGGTCGGCAGCGGCGGGACCTGCGTCGGCGCAATCGGCACCGGTGTCGGTGCCGACGAAGTGCTTGCAAAGTCCCGGCGAAGTGCCTTGCAGCCGGCCACGGCGGGCGGCAACGACGGCAGCGGGGGTACACGGTTGAAGCTGGCCGCTGCAAGCGCGGACGGACGCGCTTGATCGGAACCCAGGCAGGACCGCGTCCCTGGCGGCGGTTCTTTGCCGAGGGGTGCTTGCCGAGGGGTGCTTGCCGAGGGGTGCTTGCCGAGGGGTGCTTGCCGAGGGGTGCTTGCCGAGGGGTGCTTGCCGGGGGGGGCTTGCCGGGGGTGCGTGCGTACAGATGCTTGGCGAGGGACGCCGGGTGCCCGGTGCTGACAGCGGGTGCTCGGTGGCAGGTACTGAGCGGCGGGTGCTGGACAGTGAGTGCTGGACAGTGAGTGCTGGACGGCGGGTACCGCATGGCGGGTACCGCATGGCGGGTGCTGCACGGCGGGTGTTGCATGGTGGGTGCTGCACGGCGGGTGCTGCATGGCCGGTGCTACACGGCGGGTGCTGCATGGCCGGTGCTGCATGGCCGGTGCTGGTGTCAGGTGCTGGTGTCAGGTGCTGGTGTCAGGTGCTGGTGTCAGGTGCTGGTGGCAGGTGCTGGTGGCAGGTGCTGGTGGCAGGTGCTGGTGGCGACGCCATGGTGAAGCGGTCAGACATTTTCACGCTCCGTGCCAGTCGCAAGGCTTTGCCGGAAGGTCGGCGATGGAGATGCGAAAATGCTGCTGTCGGGCCGCGGAATATTCGCCCTGCCGCAGCCACTGTCGGCTGGCTGCGCCTGCCGTCCCGCATTTGCCGTCTCGCATCTGCCGTCCCGCACCGGCTTTTGCGCCCGGCCTGCTCAGTTCACTCGCCCCCGCGGCCCTTATCGCGCTTCCTGGGCGACACGTCGGCGGTTCAGGCCGACGCTAAGCACTGTCAGGCCGAGACCGCCCAGTGCCAATGCAACGCTCAACGCCGGCAGGCTGGTCAGGCCCACCCCGGCTTCGATCGCGACGCCGCCGAGCCAGGCGCCGATCGCATTACCCAGATTGAAGGCGCCCTGATTGAGGGTGGACGCAAGATTCGGCGCACTGCGCGCGGCGTCGACCACCAGGATCTGCAGCGGCGGCACAAGGGCGAAGGCCACCGTGCCCCAGGCAACGATGATCACCATCGCCGGCACGGCATGGCGGACCATGAACGGGAAAAGGACAAGCACGGCAATCACCGCGCAGAACAGACCAACGATCGCAGGCATTCTCCGCCAGTCCGCAAGCCGCCCGCCCAGCAGGCTCCCGATCGTGAGTCCAACGCCAAACAGCAGCAGCATTGCGGTAACACCGTGCGGCGTTACGCCGGTGACCGTCTCCAGGATCGGCGTGATGTAGGTAAACACCGTGAACAGGCTGGCCGAAGCCAGCACACTGGTGCTCAACGCCAGCAGAACGCGCCGATCGGACAGGACGCTGAACTCGCGTGCCAGCTGCGTCGGTGCCATGTCGACACGCTCTGGCAACCAGCGCTGTAAAGCCGCGGCCGCCAGCAGCCCGATCAGGGTCACCGCCCAGAACGTTGCGCGCCACCCCAGCCATTGTCCCAACGCGGTACCCAAGGGCACGCCCAGCACATTGGCCAGCGTCAGCCCGAGAAACATCAGCGCGATTGCCTGTGCACGTCGGCGCGGCGGGACAAGATCGGCTGCGACGATCGAGCCGATTCCGAAGAAGGCTCCGTGACAGAACGCGGTCAACACGCGGGCGCTCATCAACAGCATGTAGCCAGGCGCGATCGCGCAGAGCATATTGCCGACGATGAAGATACCGATCAGCAGCATCAACGCACGCTTGCGTGGCATTCGTGCCGTCGCAACCGCCAAGATCGGCGCGCCTATTGTGACTCCGAGCGCGTAGCCGGAGACGAGCATCCCGGCCGCCGGGATCGTGACACCAAGGTCGCGTGCCACGTTCGGCAACAGGCCCATGATGACGAATTCGGTTGTGCCGATGCCGAAGGCGGCTATCGCCAGTGCGAGCAACGGCAAGGGCACGGCTTGGGAGAAACGTGAGGCAAAGGACATCGGCAACACTTCTGCGAGACGGGGACAGGACGGGGACGGAACAGAGACCGGGCGGTCATCAAGGCTCGGCGGTGCTCTGAACCACAGCATCCGCCCGCCAACCTCGTGAGAGCAGCCATTATAGAGAACAAGGGAAAACCCTTGATTGTCTTGTCCGAGCAGCAGTGGCGGTCCAGCTCGCTTCGCGGGCGTCACGGCTTGCCGTCATCCGATCCCTGATCGCCTCTATGTCGCTCCAGCCTGGCCTCGGCGTCGGCCTTGGCATCGGCCTTGGCATCGGCATCGGCATCGGCTTCGGCTTCGGCTTCGGCTTCGGCTTCAGTCAAGGTTCTGAGCGCGGTTTCGATCGCGGCTCTGATTGCGCCTACTGTCTGCGCCTACCGTCCCGGCTACGGTTTCTGCTTAGCTTCCGTTCCGATTTCCTTTCCGGTTTTGGCCCAAGCGTCAGCTACTCCTCGTTCGGGAGCGTGCAGGCAAGCGCATGCCATGGCCCGCCGACGGCTGTGCTTTGAATGACAGCGGCGTCCGACGACCGGTACCAAGCCGAGCCTTGCGGGCGTGCAAGCCTATTGGCGGCACCCGCTCGAAATGTTATATTGTTTCAAACTTTTCACGTGGTCTGTCTATGTTCTGTCCTGCCCTGCGTCGCGCACCCCGTACCCTGCGCGCGCTGTCTCTTTCCATTGCACTGTTCGGGTTGGTCATCGACACCGCGCACGCCGCCCGTGCGATGCCAGTCGTCGCGGCCGAGAACTTCTACGGGGACATCGTCCAGCAGATCGGCGGCCAGAACGTCGAGGTCACGAGCATCCTGTCCAACCCTGAACAAGATCCGCATGCGTTCGAGGCGTCACCCACCGTCGCACGTCAACTCGCAGCGGCGAAACTGGTGGTGTACAACGGCGCGGGCTATGACGCCTGGCTGGAAAAGCTCTTGAGCGCGTCGCGCGGCAATCAACGACATGTGATTGCCGCTGCTCCGCTGGTCGGAAAGAAAGACGGCGACAACCCTCACCTCTGGTACCTGCCTGCAACGATGCCCGCGGTCGCAAAGGCGGTCGGCGCATATCTGGAGCGGCAGGACCCGGCGCATCGGACCGACTACGCGGCGAATCTCTCGCAGGTGTTGTCGCAACTGGCACGGGTCGAGCAACGCGTTGCAGAGATGCGCAAGCGCTACGCTGGCCAACCGGTTACCGCCAGCGAGCCGGTCTTCGGCTATATGGCCGAGGCGCTCGGCCTGCAGATGCGCAACGCCCGCTTCCAACTGGCAGTGATGAATGAGACCGAGCCCTCGGCGAGCGACATTGCGGCATTCGAGCGCGATCTTCGCGAGCACCGGGTCCGCGTCATGATCTACAACAGCCAGACCAGCGATCAGATGACCCGTCGCCTGCTCGGCATCGCCAAGCAGGCCGGCGTGCCGACCGTGGCAGTCACGGAAACCCAACCGGCCGGCAAGCGTTTCGATGCCTGGATGCTCGACACGCTGGATGCGCTGGATCGGGCGCTTGCCGGCGCGCACTGAGTCCGACAGATGTTGGCGGACGTGCCGGCTGGCTGCTGCCCGCCGACACGATGGACGCCACCGCCGCCACGCGCCGTCTTGAGGCGGCGCAACAGGGGATGATTCCACTCGCGACGCGCTTTTTGACCGTGAGCGGCCGGGCAGCCGCGCCGTGCGCTCAGGTCGAATGACGCGAGAGATGTCGCACACCAGCGCCTCGCCGAGCGCCTTCGCAGGCACACTCGCAGGCACCCTCGCAGGCACCCTCGCAGGCACACATGCAAGCCCGCAGTGACGACGGCGCGACGATGCGTTGGAATAGCGAAACGGATATGGCCGGCGCGCTGCTCGAACAAAGATCGCTGACGCATGGCAGCACAACGGCAGGTCGCTCAATCGCGGCTGGCACGCGGCGCCGGCCATCGTGATGACGCATCATGGGCGAGAACCAGCGGCGCCCACCGCCTTGCCTTGCCTTGCCTTGCCTTGCCTTGCCCCGAGCCCGATCGCTGGCATTGCTACGCAGTGACGCGCCGCCGAGCAACCGAGGCCCTTGCAGTCAACGGCCAGCCACCTGTGTCGGTGTTCGTCGATCCGCTTGCTTTGGCCCCGCTGCTGCGCCGCATCGGTCGTGAATCACTCCGCGGTACCCGCTTGCACGGACGGCCGCGATGCGCACCGCGTTCGGCATTCGGCGTTCGGCGTTCGGCGTTCGGCGTTCGGCGTTCGGCGTTCGGCACCATCCACCATTTTTCCGTCGTCCAACGACAGGGGCGGCGGCGGTCTGCGACAATGGCGGCTTTGGCCGGCCGAGCGGGCCGCGTTGCCTGGCCCCACCAACATCCGATGCCGTGAGTGCTGTAGTCCCTCCCTTCCCTGACGCGTCGCATCCGCCCGAGGCGGCCGCGGTCCTGCTGCGCCACGTGAGTCTGGCCCACGGCAGCCGGACGATTCTAGACGACGTGTCGCTGTCGATCTCGCCGGGCGAATTCGTTGGCGTGCTCGGACCGAACGGTGCCGGCAAGACGACGCTGATGCGCGCGTTGATCGGTCTGCTGCCGCACACCGGCGAAATGCGCGTGCTGGGCGAGCCGGTCCGGCGCGGCAATCCCGCGATCGGTTACATGCCGCAGATCCGCGCCTCGCTTGCAGGCCGACGCATCGCCGGCCGTGACCTGGTCGCGGCCGCTGTCGACGGACACCACTGGGGCATTGCGCTGCGGCGAGCCGCGCGCGATCGTGCGGTGCACGCCGCCCTCGACCGCGTCGGTGCCATTCATCTGGCCGATCGGCCGGTGGGCGAACTGTCCGGCGGCGAACGGCAACGGCTGCTGCTTGCCCAGTGCCTGGTTGGCGAACCGAAGATCCTGCTGCTCGACGAGCCGTTGATCAGCCTCGATCCGCACCGCCAGCAGAGCGTAGTGACATTGATTCGCGACGTGGCGCGCGCGCTCGACATCACCGTGCTGTTCTCCGCGCACGAGTTGAATCCCCTGCTCGGGGCGATCGACCGTGTGCTCTATCTGGGCAATGGCTCGGCCGCGCTTGGCACGGTCGACGAGGTGATCACCGCGCCGATCCTCAGCCGGCTCTATGGCGCGCCGATCGACGTGATGCGCGTCGACGGACGGGTCTTTGTGATGTCGGGTGGCCAGTTGATGGACCGCGATCCGCACGGTCATACGCATGACGACGGCGACGCCGGCCACGGCCATGGCGCGCACGACCATGATGCGCATGAGCACGGCACGCATGACCATGCGCATGCACCGTTGGCCGGGCCAGGTGGCACCGGCACGCCTGCCGCGCATCGGCACGCGGACGTGCAAGACACGCCGCGCCACTCATCCGGACCACCCCGCGGCGATGCTTGAATACGACTTCATGGTGAACGCGTTCGCGGCGAGCGGTATCGTCGCGGTCCTTGCCGGCATCGTGGGCTACTTCCTCGTGCTACGCGGCCAGACGTTCGCCGGCCATGCGCTGGCGCACGTCGGCTTCACCGGCGCGACCGGCGCCGCACTGCTTGGCTTGCACCCGCTCGGCGGCATGATCGCGTTCACGCTTGCCGCCGGCGTCGGCATGGGCGCCCTCGGCGAACGCATCGCTGGACGGGATGTCGCGATCGGCGTCGTGCTGTCGCTGGCCTTGGGCGCGGGCCTGTTGTTCTCGCGCTTCTTCAGCACGTCGACCACGCAGATCACTTCGCTGTTGTTCGGCAACGTGCTCGGCGTGGACCGCCACACGCTCGCCGCGTTGGCGGTGCTGGCCGTGCTCAGTCTGGCCGCGCTCACCCTCTTCGGCCGTCGCCTGATCTTCACGTCACTGCAGCCTGAACTGGCCGAAGCCAAGGGCGTGTCGCTGCGTGCCACGTCGATGCTGTTCCTGGCGGTCGTGGCGGTGGCGGTGGCGGCGAGCACGCAGATCGTCGGCGTGCTGCTGGTCTTCACCCTGATGGTCGCGCCGGCCGCCGCCGCGCAGAATCTCGCCGTCGGGCTGGCCAGAGGCGTCGCGCTGGCAGCCGTGCTGTCGCTTGCCGAGGCGTGGAGCGGCATCGCGCTGGCCTATTACACCGACTGGCCGACCAGCTTCTGGATCACCGCGGTGGGCGGCGTGATCTACCTGCTCAGCGCGGCGCGCGGACGGCTGCGTCGCTAGTCCGCCACCGATCGGCGCACGCACCGGGAACTGAACCGCCGCTGCATCGCTCGCAGGTTTTCCGCGCCTCGGTCCGAATGCTTACGCCCAGTCCGCCTGCGCCCGCTCCGCCTGCGCATTCACCGCGTGCGCTCGGCGCCGACGCGAGGCCACTCGCCTTCTTGCCGCACATGCAATAGAACCGCGGGCCAGCCGTCGTGGGCCGCTTCGGCGGCGAACCGGCCCACACGCCGCATCCCGACGTGGCTCCGTCGGGCAATCCGAAGCGCGGCTAGTCCTGCGCGTGCCTCGGTCCCGCGCACAGCGCCGCGGTCGCGCGTACGTCACGCTTTCAGAATCGCCGCATGGTGCGCGATATGGTCCGCCATGAAGCTGGCGATGAAGTAATAGCCGTGATCGTAGCCGGGATGCCGGCGCAGCGTCAGCGATTGACCGCTTTCCTTGCAGGCCGCTTCGAAGGCCTCGGGCAGCAGTTGGCGATCGGCAAGAAAGCTGTCCGCCTCGCCTTGGTCAACCAGGATCGGATGCGGCAGCGGGCGGGACAAGCGGGCGACCAGTTCACTCGCGTCGTAGCGGCGCCAGGCATCCCGGTCCTCGCCAAGGTAGCCGGAGAACGCCTTCTCACCCCATGGGCAGCGCGACGGCGCGGCGATCGGTGCGAATGCCGAGATCGATCGAAACAGCTCCGGATTGCGCAGGCCCAGCGTCAGCGCACCATGCCCGCCCATCGAGTGGCCGAAGATGCCGAGCCGCTGCCGGTCGACCGGCAATTCGCCGGTGACGAGGGCGACCAGCTCGCGCACCAGATAGCTGTACATGCGGTAGCGGCCGGCCCACGGCTCGCGCGTGGCATCGACGTAGAAGCCGGCCCCGGTGCCGAAGTCCCAGCTCTCGTCTTCTCCGGCGATGCCGGCGCCACGCGGGCTGGTGTCCGGCGCGATCAGCGCCAGGCCATGCTCGGCAGCATAGCGCTGCGCACCGGCCTTGGTCGGAAACGTCTCTTCGGTGCAGGTCAGGCCGGCAAGATAGAACAGCCCCGGCACCGCGCCCTGCTCGGCTTCCGCCGGGAGGAATACCGAGAAGCGCATCGGCAGGCCGATTTCCTTCGATTCATGTCGATAGAAACGTTGGACGCCGCCGAATGTACGGTGTTCGGATAGCAGCTCAAGCATGGACGACTCCTGTGCGACGCGCATCGGCCCGCAGTGGCGAGACCGCGATGGCGTCCGATTCTCGAAATTGCGGCGCGGCGCGCAGCCACACCCGATGCAGGGCGGCGGCGACGCTCAGTAGAGCACGACCGAGCGGATCGACTCGCCGCGCTTCATCAGCGCGAAGCCCTCGTTGATGTCCTCCAGCGCCAGCCGGTGCGTGATCAAGTCGTCGATGTTGAGCTTGCCTTCCATATACCAGTCGACGATCTTCGGCACGTCCGTGCGCCCGCGCGCACCGCCAAACGCCGAACCCTTCCACTCGCGCCCGGTCACCAGCTGGAATGGCCGCGTGCTGATCTCCGCGCCCGCCTCCGCCACCCCGATGATGAACGACTGCCCCCAGCCCTTGTGGCAGCACTCCAGCGCCTGGCGCATCGTCTTCGTGTTGCCGATGCACTCGAAGGAATAGTCCGCCCCACCGTCGGTCAGCTGCACGATCGTGTCGACCACATTCTCGACCTCGCCCGGATTGATGAAGTGCGTCATGCCGAACTGGCGCGCCAGCGCCTCGCGCCCCGGGTTCAGGTCGATGCCGATGATCTTGTCCGCCCCGACCATCTTCGCGCCCTGGATCACGTTCAGCCCGATCCCGCCCAGCCCGAACACCACCACGTTCGCGCCCGCCTCCACCTTCGCCGAGAACACCACCGCCCCGACCCCGGTCGTCACCCCGCAGCCGATGTAGCAGACCTTGTCGAACGGCGCGTCCGGGCGGATCTTCGCCAGCGCGATCTCCGGCACCACGATGAAATTCGA
>NZ_FNLO01000002.1:0-13565 GCF_900095735.1 Chitinasiproducens palmae
CCGAGCGTGCCGGTGCGCATCAACCTGAAGGAGTATGCGGGGCCGGAGTCGCGTTACTGTCCGGCCGCGGTGTACGAGTTCGTGGCCGATGCGGCGGCCGAGGGCGGCGAGCGGCTGCAGATCAACGCGCAGAACTGCGTGCACTGCAAGACCTGCGACATCAAGGATCCGACGCAGAACATCGTCTGGGTGGCGCCGGAGGGCGGCGGCGGACCGAACTATCCGAATATGTAGGCGCTTGGACGTGGTGCCTTGGCCGTGCCCGGCTCGCGCGCTGGCCCCGTCTTGACCACCTCTGGGCCGCGCTTGCGCTGGACACTCAGGCCGTATGGGCGCTCGGCACTGCGGCGGCCGGCGCGCCTGGGCCATGGCGCGGCGCCGACGCGTTTCGCGGCAATTTGGTACTCTCGCAGCGATCAGTTTTCGATACCCCAACGACGTTTGCGACCGAGATCCAAGGAGCTGTGACCATGAGCGATTCTTCCGAGTACGTGCCGCCAAAGGTTTGGACCTGGAACAAGGAAAACGGCGGCCGGTTCGCCAACATCAACCGGCCGATCGCCGGGCCGACGCACGACAAGGTTCTGCCGGTCGGTCAACACCCGCTGCAACTCTATTCGCTGGGCACGCCCAACGGCGTCAAGGTCACGATCATGCTCGAGGAGTTGCTGGCGCAGGGGCAGCGAGGCGCCGAGTACGACGCCTGGATGATCCGCATCGGCGACGGCGACCAGTTCGGCAGCGGTTTCGTCGAGATCAATCCGAATTCGAAGATTCCGGCGCTGGTCGACCGCAGCGGCGCCGAGCCGATTCGCGTGTTCGAGTCCGGCGCGATCCTGCTTTACCTTGCCGAAAAATTCGGAGCCTTCTTGCCGGTCGAATTGCGCGCCCGCACCGAGTGTCTCTCCTGGCTGTTCTGGCAGATGGGCAGCGCGCCGTTTCTCGGCGGTGGCTTCGGCCACTTCTATGCGTATGCACCGATCAAGATCGAGTACGCGATCGATCGTTTCGCGATGGAGGCGAAACGTCAACTGGATGTGCTCGACAAGCGGCTGGCCGACAGCGAATACATCGGCGGCAGTGACTATTCAATCGCCGACATGGCGATCTGGCCGTGGTACGGCGTGCTCGCGTTGGGCGAGATCTACGGCGACGCGGGGCAGTTTCTGGCGGTACAGGAATACGGCAACGTGCAACGCTGGGCAGCCACGGTGGCCGCGCGCCCCGCGGTCAAACGCGGACGCATGGTGAACCGCGCAATGGGGGATCCGGCCAGCCAGTTGCACGAGCGGCATGACGCGAGCGATTTCGAGACCAAGACGCAGGACAAGCTGACGGCTCGGATGCAGGACTGAGCGGCGCTGACATTGCCGCTGCGGTCCACGTCCACGCCTCGCGCACGTCGGCGCCTCACTTCGGCACTCATGGCGGCGAGTAATGGCGGCGAGTAATGGCGACGAGTAATGGGGACGAGTAATGGGGACGAGTAATGGGGACGAGTAATGGCGGCGATTCACGGCAGTGATTCACGGCAGTGATTCACGGCAGTGATTCACAGCAGTGATTCACAGCAGTGATTCACGGCAGGGAGGCGACGATGCGCTCGCGCAACCACTGCTGGGCCGGGTCGCGGTGCAGACGCTCGTGCCACAGCATTACCATCTCGAAACCGGGTACGTCGACCGGCGCTTCGGTCACGCACAGTGCGGGGTGGTCGCGCACCAACCGCGACGGCAACATCGCGACCAGATCCGAGTGCGCCAGCGCATCTTCCAGTAACCGGAAATGCGGCACCGACAGCACGACGCGCCGCGCCAGGCCGAGCGCGGCGAGCGCCGCGTCGGTGACCCCTCGAAAGCCGCCGTCCGCCGAGACGATTGCCTGTTCCAAACGGCAGAATTGCGCCCGACTCGGGCGTCGCCGCAGCCCCGGATGGCCGCGTCGGCCAGCAAGCACGTAGCGCTCGGCGAACAGCGCGCGAAAGCGCAGTCCCGTTGGCGCTTCCTCGGCGATATGCAGCGCGATGTCGATCTCGCCTTGTTCGGTCTGGCGCGCGATTTCGGCCGGGCGCAGCGGGCGGAGCGCCAGCCGGGCGCCCGGGGCGGCGTCGCGCAGCCTCGGCAACGCGGGCAGCACCACGCTTGCCGCCCCGTAGTCGGTCGCTGCAATTCGCCAGACGTGTTCCGCACGCGCGGGATCGAATGGCACCGAGCCCCCGATCGCCTGGTCGAGCGCTGCCAGTGCCGCATGAAGCGGTTCGCGCAGCGCTTCGGCGCGCGCGGTCGGACGCATGCCGCGCGGGCCGGCAAGCAACAGCGGATCGTCGAACACCACGCGCAGCTTCGCGAGTTGCGTGCTGACGGTCGGTTGCGACAGGTGTAGCCGTTCCGCGGCGCGCGTCACGTGTTGCTCGGCAAGCAGGGCGTCGAGCGTCAGCAACAGGTTCAGGTCCAGCCGTCGCAAGGTATTGAGCATCGTGATACCTGTCATTCGAATCATTCATTTCTAATATAGCGGCTGGCGGCCTATCGTAGGGCTTCCCTTTCAACGGAAGCAAGCAATGAACGTCTTGATTGTCTATGCCCATCCGGAACCACGCTCGCTGAACGGCGCGCTGAGGTCGGAGACGGTGTCCCATCTGCGGTCTCGCGGCCACCATGTGCAGGTGTCCGACCTGTATGCGATGAACTGGAACGCCGTGGTAAGTCCGGCGGACAGCCGGGCGCCGCAGGGCGGAGCGCGTTTCGATCCGTCGCTTGCGTCGCGTGACGCCTATGAAGCGGGGCTGCAGGCCGACGACATCGCAGCGGAGCAGGAAAAGCTGCGTTGGGCCGACGTCCTGATTCTGCAGTTCCCACTGTGGTGGTTCTCAATGCCGGCGATCATGAAAGGCTGGGTGGACCGCGTCTATGCCTACGGCTTCGCATATGGCGTCGGTGAACATTCCGACACACACTGGGGTGATCGTTACGGCGAAGGAACACTCGCGGGCAAGCGGGCGATGCTGCTCGTCACCACGGGTGGCTGGGCGTCCCACTACGCGCCGCGCGGGGTCAACGGCGCCATCGACGATCTGCTGTTTCCGATCCAACACGGCATCTTGTTCTACGCCGGCTTCGACGTCGTGCCGCCGTTCGTCGTCTATCGCACCGGCCGCCTTGGCGACGACGGCTACGTGCGGACTGTCGCAGCGCTGCGCGCCCGCCTCGACACTCTGGACGTCATCGCGCCAGTGCCGTTCCGCAAGCAGAACGGTGGCGATTATGCGATTCCCGCGCTGACGCTGCGTGAGGACCTGGCACCCGGGGAGGCGGGGCTGCACGTCCATCTCGACCGGACGGCATGAGCCGCGCCGGGCATGCGCATCGGGCGTCAGGGTCATGCGGGTGAGCGCTGATGCTTCGACCAGCCTCGGGTCTCGCCCTTATGCCTCGAATGCTCCGCACGGTCGGCAACAGTTCGGTCGGCAGGCCTATGTCGGACTGGACTTGCCGTGGGCGACGGTCACGCTGGGCAGGCAGTACGACTTCATGTTCGAGCTGGGCCGCTACTCGGCCGGACAGTTCATGGGATCGTATGCCTTGCGCCCGGCGACCGGCCTCGCGTTCCTCGGCAACAATGGCAGCTCGCCCGATTTCGATCGGGTTGGCGGCGCGCGCGTCGACAACGCGGCGAAGGTGGTCAGCAAGGAAGTCGGACATACGGTGGTGGGCGCGTTGTTGTCGTTCGGGGGGCAGCCCGGCAGCTTCTCGGCCGGCCGCACGATGAGCCTGGGCGCACGCTACGGTGCGAACGATTTCGGCATCGGCGCGGCCTACACGACCCGCCGCGACGATACCGCGCCCGCCAGTTTCGAGGTGTTCGGCGCGGGCGCCAGCTACCGGCTGGCCCGCTGGACGTTCCAGGCCCTCTATACGCATTCGAAGTGGGCGCTGACCGGCGACAAGGTGGCGGTCTACGAGGTGAGTGCGCGGTATCAGGTGAATACACCGCTGTTCCTGTCCGCGGGGGGCGGCGAGCATCGTGCCCAATCACGGCACTGCCAATGCAATCCTGCCGGGCCGACGCAAGCAGGTCGAGGCGGGCGCGGATTACTTCCTGTCCAAGCGCACCGACGTCTACCTGGTGGTGGCCTACCAGCGCGCCGCGGCGGGCAGCGTCGCCGCGCTGTATCCGGTGGGCAACGCCGGTGGGCGCAACCAGACCGCGGTCAACCTGGGCCTGCGTCACACGTTCTGAGCGGCGGCGGGGCGCGTCAGCGGTTCACCAGCCGCGCGGGATAGGACAACGCCAGCATCGCGCCAACCAGCAGGCACGCGGCAAATCCGTACAGGCCCGCGTTCTGCGTATGGAAGGTGTCGCGCAGCCAGCCGATCAGGTAAGTGCTGGCGAATCCGCCGAGATTGGCGATCGAGCAGGCGAACGCAATGCCGGCGGCGGCAGCCCTGCCTCTCAGGAAGGCCGACGGCAAGGCCCACACGACCGGCATCGCGGCTGCCGCACCCGCATTGATCAGGGTGAAGATCACGATCGTCGCGCCCAGCCCGTGCGGGCCGGCCGTTGCGGCCACCATCGCGGCGGCGGACAGCAGGAACGGCAGGACAATGTGCCAGCGGCGCTCGCGCTTGCGGTCGGAGCGCGTCCCCCACCATACGGTGGCCACGACCGCCACGGCGTTCGGCACGGCCATCCACCAGCCGATCGTGTAGGCATCGCGTACACCCGTGTCGCGCAGGATGGTCGGCAGCCAGAAGCTGATTGCATAAAGGCCCAGCAGCACGCAAAGGTCGATCAGGCCCAATGCCCAGACTTTCGGATCCGTGAACGCCGCGCCGATCGCCTCCTGCTTGCCGTCGATGCGGTCCGCCGCAAGGCGCGCCTGCAGCATCGCCTTCTCGTCCGCACCGAGCCAGCGGGTCGAGGCGATATCGTTCGGCAGGTAGAGGAACACGAAGATGCCCAGCAGGACCGACGGCGCGGCTTCGAGCAGGAACAGCCACTGCCAGCCACCCAGGCGTGCCAGGCCGTCGAACGCCTCCATGATCCAGCCCGACAGCGGGCTGCCGATCATGCTCGACAGCGGCAGTCCGACCATGAACAGCGCCACGATGCGCGCGCGCCGGGCGTCCGGGTACCACTGCGTCAGGTACAGCAGGACACCTGGCAGGAAGCCGGCTTCGGCCACCCCGAGCAGGAACCGCAGCACGTAGAACTGCAGCGGCGTCTGCACGAACGCCGTCAGTCCGGACGCCAGACCCCACGTCACCATGATGCGGGCGATCCAGAGCTTGGCGCCGACCTTTTGCAGGATCAGGTTGCTCGGCACTTCGAACAGGACATAGCCGGCGAAGAAGAGGCCAGCCCCCAGGCCGTAGATCGTGTCGCTGATGCCGAGTGCATCGAGCATCTGGAGCTTGGCGAGACCGACGTTCGTCCGATCCAGGTATGCCGCGAAATAACAGAGGCAGAACACGCTGACCAGACGCAGCGTCAGCTTTCGATACAGGCGCGCGAGCGCCGGCGGTTCGTCGGGCAGGGAAGCTTGGGAGGCGGATGTCATGTGGTTGCGGCGCGCGGTCGAGTAGGCGGCAGTCGTTGGCGGGGCGGCCAGGGGCGCCCCGCCGTGCCCCGCCGGACGCGTGCGCGAAGGGCGCTGGCGGAGACGGAAAGCATGATAAAGAAAAAGAATGTGTCTGGTGCGTGGCGATGCAATAACGTGTCGGCCAGTGGGGTTCCGGGGCTCGTGGCTCGTGGCTCGACCGACTGGTGCGTGCACGCCGCGAGCCGGCGCCGGCGCTTGCTGGCGTGCGCGAACGAGGTAGCCGGTCGCGTGCCGGCCTGCTGCCGTATCCGGCTGGCGCGATGGCGTCTTGAACGAAGGCGCGCCGGCGCCCCGGCGCTGACGCAATTGCGGGTCGTGACAAAGCGGCACATGTCGTCATTCGCGGCAACCGCGGCACTGCGCAAGATGGCGGCTTCGCCATTACCGCAAAGAACCATGAAGCCTGCCCGCGTCGGCCTGACCCTACTTTTCTGTCTCGCGTGCGCCGGTTGCGGCGGCGACATGCACGGGCGGTCCGACGACGCCGAAGCCGCACTGACGGCGCGCGCCGAAGCGATCGTCTCGACTATGTCGCTTCGTCAGAAGTTGGGCGAGAAGATCATGATGGCGTTCCGCTACTGGTGCGCTGAGGACACGACCTTGTGCAAGAGCGGCATGACCGAAATGCCGCCGGCCATCGCCTCGGTGGTGCGCGACAACCACATCGGCGGCGTCATTCTCTTCTCCGACAATCTGACGTCGATCGAGCAGACCCATCGTCTGTTGGCGGCATTGCGCTCGGCCCGCACGCCCGGTGCGACGACGGGCCTGTTGCTGGGGACGGACCAGGAGGGCGGCAACGTGTTCCGGCTGCCGCGCGTCCAGGCCACTTCCTTCCCCGGCAACATGGCGCTCGGCGCGGCCTATCAGGCGAGCGGCGACGCGCGACTGGCATACCGGCAGGGCAAGGTGATGGGCGACGAACTGCGCGCCGTCGGATTCAATGTCGCGTTCGCGCCGGTCGTGGACGTGAACAGCAACCCGCTGAATCCCGTCATCAATGTCCGCGCCTACGGCGACGATCCGGACGACATCGCGGTCTTGGCGCAGGAAACGCTGAACGGGCTACGCAAAGCGGGCGTGGTCGGCACACTCAAGCACTTCCCCGGTCACGGCGACACCAGCACCGATTCGCACTTCGGCCTGCCGCTCGTCGAGAAGACGCGTGAACAGGCCGAGGCGATCGATCTGGCACCGTATCGTCGTGCCATCGTGCAGTCCGGTCCGTCGGATCGCGGACCCGAGATGATCATGACCGCACATATCCAGTACCCCGCGCTCGACGACACGCGAGTGACGCTGCGCACCGGGGAGCGCATCGTCACCCCCGCGACGATGTCGCGGCGCATCCAGCACGACCTGCTGCGCACGCAGATGGGCTTCGACGGCGTGACGGTGACCGATGCGCTGGACATGGCCGGCATCAGCCACTTCTTCGACGAGGAGGACGCCGTGCTGAAGGTGTTTCAGGCCGATGTCGACATCGCGTTGATGCCGGTCGCGGTGAGCACCGAGCAGCAGGTCGGACGCGTGCCCCGGCTGGTCGACTTCCTGGTCGACGCGGTGCAGCGTGGCGCCCTCGACCGCGCCGAGCTCGATCGTTCGGTGGTCCGCATCACCCGCATGAAGTTGCGCAATGGCATCGATGCCACTGCCAAGCCCGGCGCAGCGGGCCTTGGCGAGATTGGCGGCGCGCCTCATCGTGCGGTCGAGAATGAGATTGCACGCCAGTCGATCACCTTGCTGCGCAACGTCGACGACCGGCTGCCGCTGCGCGATCGCGCCGCACGCATCCTGATCGTGACGCCGTGGGGGGAGCAGGCCGCAGGAGTGGCCAGGCGCCTGCAGGCGCTGGGCTTTGCGTCCGTCCAACACGCGAAGCTCGGGACCTTGTCGATCGCCGCGCTTCGGCAACGCATCGAGGCGGCCGACGTCCTGATTGCGGGGACCACGGCGCTCGCCGCGACGCCGGTCGCGGATCCGATACGGGCGGGCGCGTCGCTTGCGACGGCGCAGGCCGCAGGCGCGCCGCCCACCCCGCGCGACGCAATGGTTTATGCGATGCAGGCCGGCAAGACGGTGGTACACGTGACGATGCGTGCGCCGTACGACGTGCTCGACTACGAGGACGTATCGCATGCGTCGCTCGCGACCTATGCCTATTTCGGTTACGAAGACGGGTGGCGGGGCCCGTCGATGGCCGCACTGGCGGACGTGCTGGCGGGAGCGTCACAGCCGGCCGGTCGCCTGCCAGTCGTCATCGCGCCGCAAACAGGGCCCGTGCGTTACCCGCGTGGCTTCGGCATGCGCTACCCACAGTCGCGCCGCCGAAGCCCCGCCGATGCCTGACCGATGGCTGACCGCTTAGGGCGCTGCCGCGTGCGGCCGCGCGACTAGATGCCATCGCGACGGCATGCCGACCGTTTCAAAATAAAACGATGTTCGTTATTATGATGTATGGCTGACTCTCATCCGTCCCGCGTCATGCGATGCGGGACGTCCGCTTGACAGACCGCTTGACAGATCGCTCGACCGCCTGCGATGAATCAACCCAACGACACGCCGCTCACGCTGTACTACGCCGCTGGTTCCTGCGCCATGGTTCCCCGCCTCGTCCTTGAGGAGGCGCACGCGGGCTACACGCTGCGGCACGTGGACCTCGGCGGCGGCGAGCAGCGCACCCGGTCTTTTCAGGGGCTCAATGGGCTCGGCAGGGTGCCGGTGCTGGTCGATGGAAGCTTTGTGTTGACCGAAAACCTCGCGATCCTGCGTTATCTGTCGCGACGGTTTCCGGGCACGGCTTTGTGGCCGTCCGAGGCGTCGGCGGAGGCACGGTGTCTTGAATGGCTGTCGTTCGGCGCCTCTTCACTGCACCCAGCGATGGCTCACGTGCGACGGCCCGCGCGTTACGCGCGTTCTTCGTCGGCACAGGAGGAAGTCGCTGCGACCGGCCACGCCACCGTGACGGCGCTGTTGCAGCTTACGGAGGCACGATTGCCGGACACCGGTTGGGCGGCGGGACCGGACTTGAGCGTGGCGGATCTCTATCTGCTGTTCTTCTGGGCGCACGGACCTGCTGCGAACGTGAATCCGGGCGCGCTCGATTGTTTCCCGAAATGGTCGGCGCTGGCGCGTCGCCTGTGCGCGCGGCCCGCCATAAGCAAGGTGCTGGACGACGAGCGGCTGCTGGTCGACTTTCGGGCGGCACCCCAGCACGTTGCAAACCAGGCGTCACGCAGTGGTTCCGCGCGTTGATGCGATCCCGCACCACCGCCTGCGCAGCGCGCTCGCGCACCGGTGCGCACTCGCCTCGCCCGTGCCGGCAACAGGTCGAGTCGGGCTCCGGGTCGCTTGCCGTCGCTGCGCTCCCGTGTGCGTCAGGCACGGCGCCCGAGCGGCGCGTTCATCGAATCAGGCGGATTGCACCCTACACGATTCCGGCAGCCAGCGGTTCCGGCTTTGTCGACCCTGTTCGAGCAGCCATGCCTTGACGTCGGCGACCGCTGCGCCTTCGTCGTCCGTCCGCGTAACCACGAAGTATTCGCCCGAGTCGGCAAGGGTCTGTGGCAACGGCGCGATGAGGCGGCCGGAGGCCAACTGCTTGTGTGCAAACAGCACTGGCATCACGACCGTGCCCAGCCCGTCCTCGGCCGCCTGCAGTGCGGCGAAGGTGTGGTCGAGCGTCAGGCGCCTGGCCGCGGCGGTGGCTGCCAGGCCGTAGCGTCGAGTCCAGGTCGGCCAGAGATCCTCTCGCGCCCGGATGTGGATGGTCGGCGCGCGAGCGACGGTCTCCGGCGTCGTCAGCCCGTGTGTCTTCGCAAACGCGGGACTGCACAGCGGCGTTGACCACTCCGTCATCAACACCGAAGCGGTCAGGCCGACGAAATGGCGCGGGTCGCGGCGGATCGCGATATCAAACGGCGCGGCAGGATCGACAGGGCCGAGACCGGTCGACGTGTCAATGCGGATGTCGCCGCGGTCTTCAAGCAATGCTGCCAGGCGCGGCGTGAGCCAGTGCATCGACAACGTCGGCACGCAGTCGAGACGGACCAGCGCGCCCGCGCCACCACTGCCAAGTGCCTCGCCTGCCTCGGCGAGCGCGTCGAAGGTTTGACGCACGGCAGCGGCGTAGCGTTGGCCGGCAGCCGTCAGCACGACGCGGCGATGCGATCGCGCGAACAGCTGCACGCCCAGATGGGCTTCGAGTAGCCTGACTTGGCGGCTGACCGCGCCGGTCGTCACGCAAAGGGCCTCGGCTGCCAGCGTGAAGCTGTTGGTGCGCGCCGCGGCCTCGAAGGCCCGTAATGCGGTGAGGGGAGGGAGCCGTGTCATCTGCTTGAGTATAAGTCAAGCAAACGCGCAGTATTCATCGTTTGTCGGGTGGGCATGCGGGCCTTAGCATCGCACCGTCGTTTCACCATGCCACGGACACGCGATGGACAGGCTGTATCAAGCATGCACCGGCGTTGCTCGCCGGAGATCGACAGCGCTGCGGCTGACCAGGACGCAACGCGCCCACGCGGCCTTGCGGTGTCACTTCCGTCGCCACCTCCGGGCCACCCCCTGGGCCATGCGACGCCCGCCTGCCCGCGCGCGCGCGCATCGTTCCTGCGACCGCGCCGTCGAAGCGGTGACGCGAGGCGATTTTCGGGGCGGCCGATGAACCGGCTGGCGCTGCTTTGCGTGGGACGTGCCGGCGCGTGCATGGGCACGATGGTATTTGCGGGCGCGTTGCCGGTGCTTCGACAGGATTGGCAGATGAGCGCGGCGACGGCCGGGTCGATCCAGACGGCGTTCAACCTGTCGAATGCGCTGGCGTTGCTCATCGCGGCATGGCTGGCCGATCATTACGGGGCTCGGCGCGTTTATCTGGTCTGTACATGGAGCGGCGCGGCCGCGCTGGCGTGTTTCGCGTGTTTCGCGCATTCGCCGCAGACTGCGCTGGTTGGCATCGTCCTGGTAGGGCTGACTCAGGGCGGCGCCTATGCCCCGGCGTTGATGCTGGCGGCGGATTTGAGTGCGCCACAAGCGCGGGGCCGCGCGATGGGCGTCATGCTGGCCGCGGGCTCCTTCGGCTATCTGCTCTCCGTCTTCTTCGCCCTTTGGGCAGCGCGTTCGTTGGGCCCGACCGCGGGTTTCGCGGTGTGCGCAGCGGGCGTGCTGGCGGGGGCCGCAGTCGGCCACGTCAGCCTCCGAGGTGTAGCCCGCGCGCCCGCACGGGCAGGGTCCACGCCTGCGGCGCTTGCCACAGGAACCGCCAAGTCGGCGCTGGGACCTGCTGCGCTCTGTCTGCTGGTCGGCTATGTCGCCCACTGCTGGGAACTGCTCGGCCACTATGCGTGGACGCCGTCCCTGCTCGTGGCGGCGCTTGCATCGTCAAACCTGGGCATCACCACGACCGCGCTGCTGGTCGGCGTGGCGATCCACGTGAGCGGCATGCTCTCGACCATCGCGTTCGGCGCGCTGTCCGACCGTGGCAGCCGCTCCACGGTGCTGATCGTCGTGGCGGGTGCAGGCGCGATGTGTTCGTTGCTGCTCGGTTGCTCGATGCAATGGCATCCGGCCTGGACGGTATCGATTGCCGCGGTCGCCAGCTTCTTCATTCTTGGCGATTCGGGCGTGCTCTCCGCCGCGATCTCGGACACCGTACCGGCCGACAAGCTTGGCCGCGTGATGGGCATCCGCTCGGTGCTCGGCTTCGGCGCCGGCGCGGTCGCGCCGATCACATTCGGCACGGTGTTCGACACGAGCCACGACTGGCAAGCGGCGTATGCGACGCTGGCCGCGGGCGGCGGCATCGCTTTCCTGGCGGCGGCTTGCCTCGCACACTTCGCCCGCCGTTCACGACGGCGGGTCTGAGTGTCACTCTGAGTCCGGTTCGTGAGTCCGGCCCTGAGTCCCGGCCCTGAGTCCTGGCCTTGAGTCCTGGCCTTGAGTCCGGTTCGCCACCCGTCAGTTGACAACCTGGATGCGCACGTTGAGGTCCCCCTGCCGCAATGCCGCGGCGGCGCCGCGCGGACTGGTGTTGATGCGTACATAGCCGGTCGTGCCGGGGACCGCCGCATTGTCGGCGGTCACGACGATGTCCTCGTCGCCGCTGCGTACGCTGTTCTTGCCGGCGGACGTGGACAGCCAGCTCGATGCGTCGGTGACTTGCCAGGAGAGTCGCACGGGCGTCGTCTCGTCGCCGGCGGTGACGCGGATCGTCGTCGACTGGCCCGGTTTCAGCCGTACGACATCGCTCGTCGCCATTGGCAGGGCTTGCACCGTACCGTCGGCGTTGACCACCTTCGCGGCGAACACCGGCGGCGAGAAACTGACGGTGTAGGGCTGGTCGAGCTTGTAGTCGTACAGATAGACGTGCGGCAGAAGATCGTTGTCGGCGCGCAGACCGAAGTTGCCTTCGAACTTCGACACGCCAACCTGGATGCTGTCTTCGATGCGCGCGCTGCCCGCCGGCACGCTGAACAGCACCCACGCAACCTTTCGACCGCCGCCGATCGTCGTCGGGTCGGCGTCCCAGATGTCGCGCTTGGAGGTCGCGTGCGACGCGGTGAATTCGACCGTGCCGCGCGTCGCGGCGGACAGGATGTTCAGCGCCGAGTAGGAATACGAGGTGGAAATTTCGCTGTTGATCTTGCCGCTCACGCCCTTGTCGCTCACCGACAGATCGCCGCCGATCTTCTCGCTGACCGTCTTGTTCCGCTCGACGGTCCTGGGCATGTAGCTCTCCACCGCGCCACGCGTCGTCTGCCCGTTCCGGATCACCGACAACGAGAAAGCGATGGTGTGCAGGTTGTTGTAGTAGCCGCAGTAGTCGCCCTTGACACAGGTGTCCTTGATGGTGGGATGGGTCGCGTTGATGCGCGGGACCGGATTCGTGTCCCACACCGCCTTGACCAGGTAGTAGTCGTTCTGGTCGGACGCGTTGAGACGATAGACGCTGAACCGCAAGGCCGCCGTTCCGGTCTTCTGGGTCGGCTGCCACCAATTGTCGGTATACGAGTCGATGCTGACTTCCTGCGCGCTGGTGCCGAGCAGCGTCCACGCGGTCGGGTCCGGGCTGGTGTTGCCGATGCCGTCGGCGCTGTCGCTGGTTTGCGCCTTGATCGATGCGGTGCCGGCGCGCGTTAATGCGCGCTGCTGCGTCTGCGTCGTGCGCACGCTGGCAAGGCAGTTCTCGATATCGCTCTGGAGCTGAGTCGCGTCGCTGTTCTGCAACTGGCATTCGACGGGCGCCGCGTTGTCGGCGGACTTGGCGAGCACGAAGGTCGTCGCCGTCTCGCTCTGCGTGGCGACCGGCACGGACGTGCCGACCGCGACGGTGCTGATCAGCAGGCCGTCGCCGGTGGGTTCCGTGGCGTCGACCCCGCTGCTCATCGTGAATTTCGGCATGCCGTCGGTCGGTCCCCAGACGTCGACATCGCCGTCGGCGACGATCGCATAACCCGCATCGTAATGAGTGAGGACATCGCAGGCATTCACGTTCGCCGCCGAGAGCCGATAGACCGGATAGCCCTGCACCGCTGCGACGGCTGGCGTGCCGCCGCATGCCGGATAGGCAGTGTCGCCGATCGAGGCGCTCGGTACATCGTGCCCGCCGCAAGCGGCGATGATCGCCACCAACGAGGCTCCAAGCCCTGTGCGACACAGGTTCCAAACGCTGTTGTGCTGATGCTGTCTCATCGTCCCTCAATGGCTTGTTTGCGGTCGCAGGGCCGGGCGACGCCAGCCTGTGAGCGCTCGCACGTGCGCCGCTGGCAGGCCGGAAAGGCCAGCGATTCGCGCGCTGAGCGAGCATGCCGCTGTTTACGGCAATGCAGACCATGTTCTTGAGCCGAACGAGCATGCCGCCGTGGTCTTCCCTGGCGGGACGGACGTGGCGGGCGGCTTGCCGCCAATATCGGCAAGCGGCAAGCGGCAAGCGGCAAGCGGAAAGCGGAAAGCGGAAAGCGGAAAGCGG
>NZ_FNLO01000002.1:13625-644086 GCF_900095735.1 Chitinasiproducens palmae
AAGCGGAAAGCGGAAAGCGGAAAGCGGAAAGCGGAAAGCGTCGCAGGATGACCGCCACGGTATGCTCGGCGGCGACAGACCACCTGACGCTGCCGGCCAGCCAGTGGCCTTCGCCAAGCCGCAGCCATGACGATGCCGTGCGTCCGCGCCGCGGCGCTCACACCAGTCGCGGCCACGCGCGCCGAGCTTGCGATGACCGGTGCTCGCGCCGCGCCGCCCGGCGCCGCCAGATCAACAGGTCAGCGCGTCATTGCGTCAGAAGGCCGGCTTGACCGCCGTGCGCTTGCTCACGAATGCGATACGGGCTTGCTGCCAGGCCTGGTCGGTCAGCTTCATGTGCACCTGGCTCAACTCCAGCGCCGCCTGTGCGTTCGCGCATCCGATGCCGGGGTTCGCGCTGGGCTGCGCGCACCACTGCATCGGCAGCGTGTTCGGCGCGTTGGACGGCTTGCCGTACTTGGCGACCGCCGCCTTCGCCATCGCATCGGCGTTGTCCTTCGACCACGGTACCTCGTAATCGATGAGCCATGCGACCAATGGCCGTGTCGGATCGGGTGGCACGCGGCCCTCGAAATGCACGGTCAGCTTGGCGCCGTCTTTCTCGTACGCGAAGTATGTCGGCAATTTGGTCCCGGTCACGATGTTCTGCCCGGGGAACGGGTCCGGCTTGATCTGTCCGGTCGGCACGTTGAAATGCTTTGCCGCCGCCTGCAATGCTTCGTTGTAGTCCATCCCGGTTTTGACCCCGGCGACATCGAGGGCACGCGCGTCGACCGAGCGCGGCGGCTCGGCGCGCGCCGGCGAGGCGACGACGCAAGCGGCAAGCATCGCGAGGCAGGCAGTTCTTGACTTCAAATCGATTTCTCCAGTGCACGGGTTTCCGTCAGCACGTCCGCTTCGGTTGCGGTGCCGCATCGCATGACGCGCGTGGCGCGGCAAGCCGGCGCGACCATGACGCCGCGGCGGCGGGCTGCAGACCGGAGAATGATTGTAAGGCATGGCAAGCGCGCCCCGCTCGGACCAGACGGCAGCACGCTCCCGCAGTGCCCCGGCCGCCATTTCGAGCGCACGTCCCTGCGCGTCGGTGCATCCTGCCGCGCATGCCGCGTGTTTCAGGGCGCGGCGCGTTCGTTCAGCCGGGCCAACAGGTCGGCAGTGTCGGTCACCTCGGCAAATTCATACGCCATCGTGGTCAGCGACACGGCCTGCACCTGCGCCGCGGTGAGTGCGCCGAAACCCATGTCAGGGTAGGGCATCGCCGCCACTGCGTCGGCGGCGACCACCACCTTGTACTCGCGGTGGGCGCCGTCGCGCACGGTGGTCTCGCAGCACACGTTGGTCACCGTACCGCAGACGATGATCGTATCGACATCGCGCCGCCGCAGGATGGTGTCGAGGTCGGTATTGTGAAAGCCGCTGTAGAAGAGCTTGTCGACGACGATGTCGCCGGTTTCGGTCGGCAGCGCGTCGATCACTTCGACCGCGGGCAGGCCCCGCGCCAGGGCGGTATTGATATCCGGATACAGGTCGAGCAGTCGACCGGTGTCCGAGCCGTCGCCTCGCACGATGTGGCGCAGGAACACCACGGGTACGCCGGCAGCGCGCGACGTCTCCGCCAGGGCCCGGATGCGGTCGACGATGTCCGCGGTATCGGGAACGTAGAGGGGCATGCCCGGTTCGCAGAACGCGCGCTGCATGTCGACGACAATCAGCGCGGTACGTCTGGGGTCGAGCGTCCATCGGATCTTGGCCTTGCTGGACATCGCAGCCTCGTTGGAATGGTGGGTGACTCGGGGCGAGGCCGACGCGCGGCGCGCCCCCCGCTTGTGCGGTCGATCGCGCTAGAAGTCGTGGTTGGCGGGCACCAGCGCCGGTGCGTTCTTGGAAATCATCGGCCGGATCCAGACGTTGACCAGCACGTTCATGACGATCAGCATGACGATGCCGACCACCATCGGCTGGGTCACGATGCCCTGCAGAATTTCAGGAAACAGCGCGACGGCTTTCTTCGGCAGGTACATCGTGCCAAGCGAGATGATGAACGCCGGCGCCGCCACGACGATGTTCAGATCGTCCCATTCGATCCGGGACAGCATGCCGATACCGCTCATCGCGATGATCCCGAACAGCAGGGTGCACGCGGCTGCCAGAACCGGCGCGGGCAGGCTGGCGATCAGCAGGCCGACCTTCGGAATCAAGCCAAGAGCCAAGGACAAGATCCCCGCGGTCAGCGTGACATAGCGGCTGCCCACGCGCGTGACGCGAATGATGCCGACGTTCTCCGGGTAACTGGTCGTTCCCAGTCCACCTGCCGCCGCGCCCAACGCGCAGCCGAGGAATTCTGTGAACAAGCCGCGGTTGACGACGTGCACCGGCAGCGGTTTGTTGCCCCACTGGCAGAGCAGCGTGTACATGCCCATTGCCTCCGCGCCGGCCTGCAGGAACGCCAGCAACATCATCAGCACGACGGGTGCCGAGACGCCGAACCCAAACGGGTACAGTCGCGGCGCCGCCAACCATCGCGTCTCGCCAAGCGCCGGCAGATGGTAGTCGCCAAGCACTGCGTACACCGCGGTGCCGACGATCACGCCCCACAAAAGCGCGCCGCGCTTCACCAGCGTTTGCCGCCCCAGGGTCATGCAGATCAACACCACCAGAAAGGTGACCAGCGTCGTGATGGCGCTCGCCGAGATATCGGCCGGGTTGCCCGAGTCGCCGAACCAGCCCATCGGTCCGATCTGCGCCAGTTGCGCACCGATGATGACGAGCAAGGTGCCGAACACGATCGGCGGCGAAATGTATCTGACCAGCAACCCGAGCAGGCCGAGCTTCTTGTACGGAATGGCCAGCGCGGCGAAGATCAGCGCGGCCACGGTCATCGAGCCGAACGCCGTGCCCAGGCCAACGGTATGGACCGAGCTGAGCACGGCGACGAAGAAGGCGGCCGTCGGCCCCTGTACGACCGGCAGGCGCACGACCCGACTCGACTGGAGGATCGTGACGACGCCCGTGGTGATGAAGCACGCTGCCACCAGTCCGCCTATCTCGGTATTGTTCATGCCGGCGGCATGACCGATGATCACCGGGAAGATCCAGATGCCGGTGAGAGCCAACAGGTGTTGGAACGCGAAGATCAAGGTCTGCCCGAGCGGCAGCTTGTCCTCGATGCCGACGATGAGCGGGGATTGCCTGGCTTCCATGGAGCGCTCCGATTCGATGATGTACGGGTAAACGGGGCGTGCGTCAGCTCGCGCCCGGCACTGCACTGCTGCTGCAACGTCATACCTAGCTTCGAACATCGATTGCTACGTAGCACTAAATCAGGATTTCAACGCGCGGCTGAGGGCGGCCAACCTGGTGCCAGCGTCCAGCCATTGCGTCGCGTCGAAGCGGGCGCGGGCGCCGATCAGGGTGCGTAGCGGGGCGACGTCGGCGCCGCTGTTGATTGCGACGGCGGCGACGAGCACCCCATCCTCGAGCCCGAACCAGACGCACCGCTCGTTCTCCGAGCCCGTTGCGGTACGTACCACCCAGGTCAGCGGCGGCTCGTCGGGCCCGCGCCAGCCCAGCATCTGAATGTTCCAACCCGCCTGGTCGGTCCAGAACCAGGGCAGCAGTGCATAGCGGACCGCCTGCCCGTCTGCACACATCGCGTTGCGCGCGGCGACACGGCTCTGCTGCTCGGCGTTCTGCCAGGACTCCAGCCGCACGGTTCGCGGTGGCGTGCCGTACGGGAAGCGGGCGCAGTCGCCGGCCGCGAAGATGTGCGGGCTCGAGGTACGACACCAGCCATCGACCACGATGCCGTCGGCGGTGGCAAGGCCGGCGCGGGCCGCGAGCGCATCGTTCGGAACCTGCCCGGTCGCAACCAGGCAGAAGTCGCCGTCGAGCACTTCGCCGCTGCCCAACGTCAAACGTACCGCCGGTGTCGATGCGGCGTTGGCGTCGTTAGCGCCGCCAGGCGTCCGGTTGGCCCTTTCGGCCAGATTGGCGATGGTCGCGCCGAATCGAAAGGCGATTCCGTTCGCTTGATGGCGACCGCGCAATTGTGCCGCCACGGTCGATGGCAACCTGCCGTTCAGCAACTGTTCGCCGCGCTCCACCACGGTAACGGCGACGCCACGTCCGCGCGCCGCGTCCGCGCACTCAAGACCCAGGAAGCCAGCGCCGATCACCAGCATCCGCTGCCCCGGTCGGAGCCGCTCGCGCAACCGGTACGCGTCGTCTAGCGAGCGGAGCGTGACGATCGATCCGTGCCGCGCCGTGTTCGGCCATGGCCGCGCACGTCCGCCGGTGGCCAGGATGCATCGGTCGAAATCGATCCGCATGCCGTCCCGCAGCGTTAGGCGCCTGGCGGTGGCGTCCAGCGAGGTGACCTCGCGGTCGAGCAGCAGGTCGACATCGAGCTGCGCGGCCTCCTTGCCGAATGCGTCGCGCGCGCGCAGGTGAATTGCGCCGGCATCGCCATGTCCGGCCAGCACCCCTTTCGAGAGGGGCGGGCGCTCGTATGGCAGATGCGGTTCATCGCCGATCATTGTCACCCGGCCGTCGAAGCCGTTCGCCCGCAGGGTCTCGGCGCAGCGCAGCCCCGCCTGGCCGGCGCCGACGATGGCGATGTGCCGCGGCGCGGCGCTCATGCGCGGATTGCGACGAGCACGTCGCCTTCGTCGATCCTCACCGCGTGCACGGTGAGCGCGCGATCGGTGGGACCGCATAGCACGGCGCCGGAACGGATATCGAATCGTGCCTGGTGCAACGGACATTCGACGCAGCCGTCTTCGACATAGCCGTCGCTGAGCAGCGCATACTGGTGCGGGCAGATATTGTCGGTCGCGTGGATTTCGCCATCGATCCGAAACAGCGCGATTTGCCGACCGTTCAGGTCGACGCCCAGCGGCTCGTCGTCGGCGATATCGCTTAACCGCGCCACGCGGTGAAAGTCTTCGGCCATGTCAACTCCTTGAGGAAGAGAGCGGCTTCATGCGAACGCCTTGACCGGTGTATGCCCGAGGTCGTTGTGCGCTGCCACCAGTCGCGCCATCGACTTCAGGAATGCACGGCGTTCCGCGGGGGGAAGCGGCGCGAGCATGGCGGCCTGCGCTGCTTTCATGTCGACGAAGCTCGCGGCCGTCACGTCCAGTCCCGCCTGCGTGATGCGCGTCAGCTTCTGACGGCCGTCGAGCAGGCTGCGATGCTGGGACACGAGTCCGCGTTCGGTGAGACGACGCGTTACGTCGGCCACGGTAGTGCGGTCGACGCCGACTTCGGCGCACAGCGCGGTGATGTCCATCGCTTCCCCGGCATGCGCCAGCACGGTCAACAAACCGTACTGCACCGGCGTCACGCCGTAGGCCTGACAGTGCTCGAAGAACAGCGCGTAGTGGATTTGATTCAGGCGTCGCAACAGAAAGCCGGGCCGCTCCCATAACAGGTGCTTCTCGCTCTGCCATGGTGCGTCGGTTGGCGCGCCGGTGCCCGGCTCGCCGCCGCCACGCCCGCCGGCACGCGCGGTGCCGCCGCGAGGGCGGCGCAGCGCCGCCGCCCGTGCGCCCGATGCGGCTGCAGGTGCCGCGCCGGCAGGCGGGCCGGCGGCGATCTGTCGTGGGGATGTCTTTCGTTTGGTGTGCATGGTTCGTTTTGGTAAGTCTGCGGACCGCCGGCCTGCACTGCCGGCGGTGCGGCGCCACGCCGTGACGACTGCGTTCAAATCGGTGTCGACAGCATGTTCTGTATCGCGAAGGTGTCGACGACCGCGCGCCTTGCATTGAAGGCCGCACGTCCATCCGCCACCGACACGTTGTCGTAATAGACCCCGGCACTGAAAAGGCGGCTGAAACCGCCCTGGTCGGTCTGGTAGACCGCATAGGCGCTGGTCACGTCGAAGCTGCCATCGCCGCGGTCGGTGATCTCGGGCAGACCGGTCACATGCTGGTCGCGGTGGATGTTGACCACATTGGCTTCGCGCAGCGAGAGCACCCGGTCGCGCATCATGTTCTTGTTGTCGCATTGGAACAGCGTCAGCGGCAACTTGCGCTCGTAGTTCTCACGCGACAGAACGTGATAGGTTGCGTGTTCCGCGAAGCAGTCCAGCCAATCGTCCAGGCGACCGGCGTCGACCGTGTTGCCCGCCTTCGCGAGCAGGGTGACGATTGCCTGCCAGGTATCGAACGCAATCATGCTGCCTCCTGATTCACGACGCGCGCCTGGTTGCGCGGCGTGCCCGCCTCGAACCCCATCAACTCGCAGTAGTACGACCAGAAGCCGCGGATCGGCACCTCGCTGATCAGGTTCTTCGCGTCCTTGATCTCGCCTGTTCCACCAATCTCCACGAGCGCGTGCTGCGCCTGTGCACGGGCGCTGGTTTCATGCACCAACTGGACCGCCTCGCCGTCCTCCATCGAGATGTAGCCGCCCGGCCCTGCGAGGTTGGCCTGCAACAGGCGGTGCCGCGTCATCTCCTCGCTGTCGTCCTCGTAGCCGAAGTAGGTCCAGTAAAGCTCGACCTCGTCGACACCCCGCGGCCGGATCTGACGCGTGCACAGCGAATTCGCGATCTGCTGGAAGACGACGCTCGGGAACACCGACAGGATCACCAGGCTGACCATGTCCGGATAATCGCGCTTGTATTCGAGCATCGATTTGTCGAGCAGCTGGTAACCCTCCTGGAACACCTTGGTCGTGCCGTCGTAGCCGGCGTTGTCGGCGGTGTCGTCGCTGCCGAGCTGGTTGTAGGTGATGTTGTGGCGATGCTTGCCGTCCATCTTTGCGCCGCCGACCTGACTGAGCCGATACAAGCCGAAGGTTGCGTGGAACATGTGGAGCAGTCCGCCGTGATTCGGATCGCGCACGTTGTCGTTGTAGAGCTTCCAGTTGCCGAAGATCCGCTGCCGTTGGTAGCCGAGCACCTTGACCTTGCGCGCGAACAGGCGATCGAGTTCGGCGATCACCGCCGGGCCGAGGTAATCCGCGAGCGGTTCCGCAGCAGGCGAGAAGCTCGCGAAGACGACGCCCTTGTAGACCTCGACGGTCAACATATCGAGCCGGATCGACGACTTGTCGAAGTCCTTCGGCAGGCCGCCTTCGCCTTTCATCCCTTTCGCGAACGGCACGCTTTGCAGACGCCCGTCGAGCGAGTACGCCCACTGGTGATAGATGCAGGTGTGCGACTTGGCGTTGCCGCACGCTTCGCGCCGCAGCGTGGCGCCCCGGTGCTTGCAGCGGTTCACGAACGCGTGCACGCGCCCCTCGGCATCGCGACTGACGATGACCGACGTTTCGCCGAGCAGCGTCGTGATGAAATCGCCGGGATTCGGCAGCTCGGCTTCGAGCGCAAGATAGTTCCAGGTCGGACCATGGAAGATCTTGTCCAGCTCGTCCAGGTAGACCGCCGGGTCGTGGTAGATGGAGAAGGGGACGCGCGAGAAGTCTTTCGCGGGCCAGGTGATTGGGGACACTGACATGACAGGTACGCCTCCGTGATAGCTGACAACGCTTGTTTATGACGTGTACTGTGTATCTGGCCGAAGCCGGGGTCTGCTGTCCTGGGCGTCGGCTACCGGTCTCCGCCGGTGCGCGCTGACGCGGCAGATATGCAGCGTACTGCATAAAAAAAGAAAAGAGCAGGATGCAAAAAAACGATGCGATGAAGCTGCTGCATTGATGCCGCGCACCGCACCGGGGCAGGCGTGCGGCGGCCTTCGCAACGACGACGGCAAGCGTCGCAACGCAATGCGCTGCCGGTGATACGGACGTCAGACGACCCTGTTGCGGAGCGCGCCGATCGGCGACATGGCAACCGTGACGATGTCGCCCGGCTTCAGGTATTTGGGTGGCTTGAAGCCGATGCCGACACCCGCCGGCGTGCCAGTTGCGATCACGTCTCCTGGCTCGAACGAGATCGAGCGCCCGATCGTGCGAATCAGCGTTGGGATGTCGAAGATCAGGTTCTTCAACGGCGAGCGCTGCCGCACTTCCCCGTTCACTTCACAAGTAATTTCGAGATCGTCGAGAACCGGCAGTTCGTCGCGAGTCAGCAGTGCGGGGCCCATCGGGCAAAAACCGTCGATACCCTTGCCGAGCAGCCACTGGCTGTGATGTTTCTGTAGCTCGCGCGAAGTCACGTCGTTGACCAGTGTGTAGCCGAACACGAACGACCATGGATCGTCGGCATCGGTGCACCGTCCAGCCTTGCCGATCACCACGGCGAATTCCGCCTCGTAATCCACCGTTCCAGTCGGGTCGAGCGACACGTCGATGTCGGCATACGGACCGGACACGGCAGTCGGCGGCTTGCTGAAGATGATCGGGGCTGCCGGTACCGCCCCCGCGGCGGCGCTGGAGTCGAAGCCGCTTTTCGCGAACTCGTGCGCATGTTCGTGGTAGTTCTTGCCGACGCAGAATACATTGCGCGGCGGGCGGTCCACCGGCGCGCGCAGCGTCACGTCGTTGACGTCGAAGGTCTCTTTTGCGGTCTCGATCGCCGCGGCAATGGGCTCGGCGAGCGACGCGTACGCGCCGATGATCGCCGCCAGCCCACGCTCGCCCACCGCGGGCGTGAGGTCGACGATGCGATCGTCGTCGCGCAACGCGCCGACGCGGCGTTGTCCATCCTTCTCGAAAGTAACGAATTTCATGCGTCTGTTCCTTGTACGCTTTGCAATGTGCTTTTCACTATTCCTTTCGCGCGTCCGTCACGCGGTTCCACCGCCTTGTGCGCAATATCCGTTGCTGCGCCACGGCAATTCGCGATGACGCGGACAGGTGTCGTCGCGTTCAGTCGCGGGCCCTTACCACTGCCTCGACCTCCAACAGGAAGTCCTCCTTGACCAGCCGGTCGACGACCAGCAAGGTATTGGGCGCGTACATGTCGGTTCTGAAAAGCGTAGGAAACAACGCGGCTCGCAGGCGCATGAACGACGGGATGTGCTGCGATGCGACGAGAAAGGTGGTGAACTTCACCACGTCGTTGAAATCGGTGCCGACGCCGGCGAGGACATCCTTCAGGTTCGAGAAGACCTGCTTGAACTGTGCGTCGAAGTCCCCGACGCCGACGACGCTGCCGTCCGCACCGACCGCCAATTGTCCGGACACGAAGATCAGCTCGCCGGCCTTGACGCGAGTCAGGTGCGAGTACAGCCCCTGCGCGGGACACGCCCCTTCGGGATTCACATATTCGAGATTAGCGCTCATCGATTGCCTTCCTGGTTGAACTGCGGTGATACGTTGATGCGGCCGATGCGGAACGGCTCGCGTTGTCACTGCGCCTTGCGTCGACCGTGTGCGAGGGCCGGCGCGGCGGTGCGCCCGCGGTCAGTCTCGCTCCTTGCGCCGCAGCCGGTCGAGCACGACCGCGACGATGATCACGATGCCGACCGTCAAAGTCTGGTAATACGCCGACACGCCGACCATGTTCATCACGTTGGAGAGCAACGTCAGCACCAGCACGCCGGTGAAGACCTGGCGCACGCCGCCCGCGCCGCCGGTCAATGCGACCCCGCCGAGCACAACCGCGGCAAGCGATTGCAGCGTCAGCGTGGGCGCGGCGATCGGCTGCGCGGAGCTGACCCATGCGGTCAGGACCACCGCGCCGATTGCCGCGCACAGGCCGCTGATGCCGTAGACGATCACCGTATTGAAGCGCACATCGACACCGGCTTTCGCGGCTGCCTTCTCGCTGGATCCCATCGCATACAGATAACGCCCGAATACGGTGTAGCGGAGCAGTACGAAGATCGCGGCGCTTAGCGCCACGGCGATCCAGACCGTCACCGGAATGCCGAGAACCGTGCCAAAGCCGATCGATTGCACATAGGCCGCCGGCACGTCGTATATCGGCACGCCACCCGACAGGATCAGCGCGATCGCCTGCGCAACCGACAGCATGCCCAGCGTGACGACCAGCGGCGTGGTGCGAAACCAGGCGATCACGAAGCCCGAAGCCAGTCCGATCAGCAGGCCGGTGACAAGCATCACACCGATACCCGCGCCGATGCCGAAATGATTCATGGTGATCACGCCGGCGACGCCGGCCAGCGACATCACCGATGCCATCGAGAGGTCCAGGCCGCCACGGATGATGGCTACCGCCTGGCCAAGCGCGAGGACCATCAGGGGCACGCCCTGTCTGGCAAGGTTGATCAGATTGTCGGCGCTGAAGAAGCGCGGCTGCACGATGCCGGCGACGATGGCGATGACGACGATCAGCGCTGGCAGCATCAACTCCGACAGCACGCCGTGCGCGCCGCCGGCGCGCGCCGCATCCGGGTCGGCTGCCGCATTGACGGAAGCGTGGGCGCGGCGCTGATCCCGCGCCAACTGCTGAGTCGCGAAAGGATGATTCTTCATGGTATGGGCGTCAACGAGGGCAGGTGGGCGGAATGAAGTGGGCGTTGGCCGAGCACGTCGGCTACGATCGCGGCATGATCGTGTGCGCCTGGCGCGTCGTAGCGGCCGACGATGCGTCCGTCGAACATCGTCATCACCGTGTCGCAGAGCGTGAGCGTCTCCGGCAAGTCGCTCGACAGCACGAGCACCGTCACGCCCCGCTCGGCGAGCGCCCGCACGCGCGCGTGGATCTGGCGCTTGGCGTCGATATCCACGCCGGCGCTCGGTTCCTCGAGCAGCAACAAGCGGCTGGCGCCGGCCATCGCACGCGCCAGCAATACCTTTTGCTGATTGCCGCCGCTCAAGCTGGTGATCGGGCTGTCGTCGCTGTCGAACTTTACGCCGCATTGACCCAGCAACGCACGGGCGAGCGCGCGTTCCCGTGATGGTGCGACGAAGCCCCAGCGTCCCACGCCTGGCCATTGCGTCAACAACAGGTTGTCGCGGATCGACCGGCTGGGCAGGACGCCATTGCGCGCGCGTCCGGCAGGCAGATAGGCGACGCCTTGTGCCAACGCGTGGGCCGGGCTGCGCGGCCGATAGGCGCGACCGGCCAGGCGGAAGCGAAGCGGCGAGCCGGCCGCGTGCAGACCCACCAGCCCCTGCACGATCTTCTCGGCGCCGCATCCCACTACGCCGTAGAAGCCGACGATCTGACCAGCGGCGAGCCGCAGCGTGTCGTCGTCGGCATCCGACGCGAGGCCTTCGATCTCCAGCATCGGCGCGTCGACCAGCGGGTCGCGATCCACCGGAGGCGGTGGCAGGTTTTCGCTCACGCACGTCGTGGCCGCTGCTACCGGTCGCACTTCGGCACGCGTTCCGGTGGATGTGCCAGTGAGTCTTGCGACGACCGTCTCGCCAGTGATCGCGTCGTGCATCGCGAAGCTGTCGACGACGCGTCCATCGCGCATGACGGTGACGTGATCTGCCGTTTCGACCACATCGTCCGTGTGGTGCGTGATCAGGATCGCGGCGATGCCGTCGGCTTTCAGCGCGCGCACGACCTCGAAGAACCGCTGTTTCTCGACCGCGCCGAGCATCGCGGTCGGTTCGTCGAAGACGATCACACGCGGGTCGAACATCAGCGACCGGCCTATCTCGACAAGTTGGTGAACCGCCATCGGCAGCTCGCTCAGCCGTCGTTCCGTATCGATATGGGCGAGCCCGAGTCGGTTCATCACTTCCCTGGCGCGCGCCGTCTCGGCCTGCCGTGGGAGGAATGCGAACGGCGCGCGACGCGCTTCGCTGCCGAGCCAGAGATTGGCGCGCACGGAGAGATGCGGCGCCAGCGCGAGCTCCTGGTGAACGATTGCAATGCCGGCCGCGCGCGCGTCGCGTGGCGAGGTCGGGCGAATCGGTCTGCCGTCGAGCAGCATTTCGCCCTCGTCGGCGTCATACAGGCCACCGATCAGTTTGCCGAGCGTGGACTTGCCGGCGCCGTTCTCGCCGAGCACGCAGTGCACGCGACCGGCCGCGAAGCGCAACGAGACGCCGGCCAGCGCACGGGTCGCACCGAAGCGCTTGCTCAGCCCGCGGACTTCGAGCAGCGCCGGCTCGTCCGCGCCGGGATGAATGAGGGAAGGGTTCATGCGTGCCTCACTGCCGCGCCGGCATGGTCCACGAGGCCGGCGGGATCTCGTACACGTTCAACGGATGGGACGCGACATTTTTCGCGGTCACCAGCGTCGGCGGCACGTCATAATGTGGATAGCCGAGGCCATTCGGCGAGGGCGGCTGCAGGTTCGGCAGCGGCTTGCCTTCCATCGCGCGGATCGCATACTGGACGATCATGCGACCCATGATGATGCCGGGTTCCGATACGACGGCCAGGATGCGTCCGTCCTTGATCATCGGGATCGCCTCGGGCACGATCGAACTGCTCACGACCTGTGCCTTGCGGTTCTGTTGCCGGATCGCCTGTGCGGCGCCCATGCCGAGCGAGATCACCGGCGTGTAGATGAAGTTGATCGAGCCGTCGCGCAGCAGCAGATCGGAGGCACGCGACATGCCCTCGCCAATGTCCAGTCCGCCGCCGAACGATGCGGGGATCGTCTTGATGGTCGGGCATTTCGCGGCTTCGTCCATGAAGCCGGTATAGCGGAGCCTGACCCATTCGGCACCGGCCGGTCCGGCTACCATCGCGACCGTTTTCTGGCCGGAACCGCTCTTGCACACGGCGTCGGCCAGCGCCGTGCCGATCGAGCGGTCGTCCTGCAGCACGCCGAAGTCCACGTTCTTGCTGTTGACCGGGATGCCGACCGACGCGACCTTCATGCCAGCGTCCTTCAGCGAGCGAATTACCGGATCGAAGCCGTTGTAGGCGGCGGGCGCCAGCACCGGGAGGTTGACGCCGAGTGTCTTGAAGGCGTTGAGCTGCGCGAACTGTTCCTGCACATTGCCGTAGGCGCCGGCGACCGATACCTGCACGACCTGGACGTTGCTGCGCTTGGCTTCGTCGGTAATGCCATAGACGATGCCCTTGTAGAAGTCGTCGTTCAGATGCACCACCGCAACGCCTATCTTGAACGGCTTCTGCGCGCTTGCTTTCGGTATGAGCCCAAGCAGGGGATCGGTGTCGGCGCGCGCACCGGTCGCGGCGAGAAGGCTGCTGACGAGCAGACCCGACACCGCACAGGCGCGGGCCAGCCTCGACATGGCGGGGGTTCCAGCTTTGGACAAACTCGCGAAGATCGCCACGATCTGTAGTCTCCAGGGTAGAGGCGGTGGGGTGCGTGAGTAGTGGGGTAACCGGTGCGGCGCGTGATGCGGTAAGTGGCGCGGTAAGTGGCGCGTCAACTGGTGCGGCAGGGCAGGCGCCGGCGGGCGCCTCGATGGCGCGTGGCATTGGTGCCGCCGGCGTCGCGATCTGCTGCGCGCGACGGGCGCCGCTCGCCGCGCGCGCGGGGTGCGGTTGTCATGGCACCAAGCGGCCCTTGCCAGCGGCTTCGTCGAACTCGTACAAGCCGGCCAGGAAGATCTTGGTGCGCTCATACCACATGCGTCGGCGCGGGGCCGGCGGCGTGCGGTCGACAGGCGTGCCGCCCTTGAAGATGTGATCGAAGCGCGCCGGCTTCTGCAGCAGCGTGATGTCCTCCAGCGGATTACCCGGCACGACAAGGACGTCCGCCAGGCGGCCTGCTTCGAGCTTGCCGACCTGGTCGCCGTAGCGGGGCAGCAGGCGCGTCGCGGCCAGCGTGCCGGCGTGGATCGCCTGTCTCGGCGTGAAGCCCAGCATGTTCACGAAAATTTCCATCTCACGCGCATGCCACTGTCCGTAAGGCACCGGTGACCAGCCACTTTCGCTGCCGCAGATCAGCGGCACCCCGGCTTCGTAAGCGCGCCTCAAGTTCACCGATGCTGCCTCCAGTTCACGAGCGAACGCCGATGCGCCGGAGACCCCCGCGCTGGATTGCTTGGCCTCCAGCAAGTTCACCAGCAAGGTCAGCGTCGGCGTGATCACGCAGCCGTTCTTCACGCAGGCGTCGATGCCCTCGTCGTCGATGTAGGAGGCGTGAAACAGATTGTCGAAACCTGCCTGGGCGGCGTAGAGCGCGGACTCGCGCGAGCGCGCATGGACGCTGCACAGCCGGCCGAGACGATGCGTTTCGTCGGCGATGATGCGGAATTCGTCGAGCGTGAATGCGGAGGAACCGAGGGCATCCGGCGTGATAAGGTTGTCGTTCGATCCAGAGACCTTGATCGCGTCGACCTCGTCCTTGATCTGCAGACGGATGTTCTCGATCAGATCGTCCTTGTTCTTCACCAGCACCGCACTCTGCCCGGGCGGAAACTGCATCTCGTTCGGAAACGAGTCCTCCAGGCCTTGATGGTTGGTCAACTGCTTTCCTGACACAGTGAACCGCGGGCCGGGAAACATGCCTGAGTCGATGGCGTCGCGAACGGCCTGCGCCACGTTGTAGGTGGTCGCCGCGTCGAAGGCGCTCGTCACGCCGGCCTGCAGCACCTTCTTCGCGTAATAGAGTGCCTTCGCGGTGCGGAACTCCACCGATGTGTACAGCGCATTCTCTTCCTCGGAGCGGGATTCACCGAACGAGATGTGGGTATGGCCGTCAATCAGTCCCGGCATGATGCTGCGTCCGGGCAGATCGATCGTCTCGAAACCGCTTCTCGCGTAGTGCTCGGGCAGTGATGCGCGCGGGCCGACCCAGCCGATGCGCTCGCCCTCGAGCACCACTGCGCCGTCCTCGACCGGATCGTCCAGCGTGCCGTCGATCACGCGGCCTTTCAAGATGTAGCCAGGTTTGGTTTGCATAGCAATCGTCAGGAAGGTCGGCGTCTCGCCGATTTTGAACAATTCTTCAAGAACTGTGCGAAGGACAACTATTCAATCTAGTGCAAGTCGGGAGAAGCATGTCTCGGCGCATGCCAGAAACATGTCGGTGCGCTCGAACGCGACTGAATGCGAGCATTCGCTCAGCAGGACCAGGTCCGCGCGCCGCAGCGACGCGGCGATTCCGATGGAGGACGACGGCGGAAACGCCACGTCGTCCCGGCCGTGCAGAAGCGTCACCGGGCAGGAGATCGCCGCGAGCGTGGCGTCGTCGAGCACGGTCTGCGCGATGTAGTGCGCCGGTTCCTGCTCGAACATCGCGTCGAAATAATTGGCATAGCCCGGTGCGAACAACACCGGCTCGCGGGCCGCGAGATAAGGCTCGTCGATCACGCTCGGATCGTGGATCAAACCCCTCAGCGTGGCGATCAGCGTCTGCCGGTCGGTCGGACAGGTCCAGCAGCGACGCGTCGCATCGGTCGCCTCGAACGGCCGCCCCATCGTGCCGGTGGTCAGCACGGCCGCGACGCGCTTTTCGAGCGCCGCGAGCCGCAGCGCGATGGCGCCCGAAATCGAATGGCCGATGATGCCCACGCGCGGCGCGTCGATGCGGGCGAGCATGGCCCTGGCTTGGCGGACCCATAGCGCGAGGTCGAAATAGGGCGGCGTCGGCCGCCGTGGGCTCCGTCCGAAGCCGATCAGGTCCATCGCGAAAACCTGGTGGCGCGCCGTGAGTGCTGGCAGCACCGTTCGCCAATTGCCGAGGCTCGATGCGCCCGGCCCGGAACCATGGATCAACAGCAGCGGGCTGCCGGTGCCACCCTGTAGATAGGCGACTTCCATGCCTTCGAATTCGAAAGTCTTCTCTTGCAAGCTGTGCGCTGCCATCGAGTCCCCCATTCGCTTTCGATCGATTGTATTTTCAAAAATGGATTTTGGGACGTGAAAAAAAATAAAAACGTCTCAGGGTATTCCAAGGTGCAGTGATGGATCAGTGCGGCGGCCCGCATGCTAGAATGCGTGGTCGACAAGCAAGTGGGGCGGGCCGCCAGATGGGACGAGCGAAAGTGGGACAGACCTTGAACGGCGAGCTCTTCGGCCGCTTGAAGGAGTCCATCCTGACCGGCGAGCTGCTGCCTGGCCAGCGCCTGAAGGTCTCGCAGATCGCCGAAAACAATGGCGTGAGTCTGAACGTCGTGCGCGAAGCGCTCAATCGATTGGCCGGCGAGCAACTCGTGGAGGTCGTGCCACAGATTGGTTTCGCGGTGCGCGGCCTGTCGAGCGACGATCTGCGCGATCTGGTGCGTCAGCGCATCATCTTCGAAGGCGTGGCCTTGCGGCAGGCGATCGGTCGGGGCGATCTGGACTGGCAAGCCGAATTGGTCGCCGCGCACCACAAACTCAGCCGTACGCCGATTACCGAGCCGCATGCGCCGGACCGCATGAATCCGCTTTGGCTGGCGCGGCACGAAGAGTTTAATCTCGCGATGATGAAGAGCTGCGGCAGTCCGCGCCTTTATCAGATCGTGCGTCAACTGGCCGAAGCGACTGCGATCTATCAGCGCGCATTGCTGCCCTGCATCGAGACCAAGGCGGAGCTGAACAGCGAGCATTCGGAATTGCTCGACGCGATCTTGCGCGGCGATCCCGACGCGTCGGTGAACATCCTGGCCCATCATCTCGAAGAGATGCGGGACTTGATGTTGCCTTTTCTTGAAACGCCGCCGGTGGTCACGGTTGAGGTGGACGATACAGCGCAGACCGTCGCGCCACGCCGCGGCCGGCCTCGCAAGGCGCCTGCCGAGAGCGCGCCATCCCGGCCGCTGGCGGCCGTCACTCGCACTGCCCGCAAGCCGGCGCGACAGGCCTGAAAGACATTGCGCCGGCCTGGTTTCAGGACGGGGCCGTCGGCCGACCCGTGCCGCCGCGACGCGCTAGAATGGATCGGAGCAGTCGATCCACGACGGCAGCAACCGGAGGCCCGCATGAAACAATCCGCCCACGTCTTGAAACTCGCCGCCACTGCGCTCGCTTTCGCGCTCGGCACGTCCGCCGCGGCTCAGGTGCTGGCGCAGGATACGACGGCGATGACGCATAAGGAACGCAAGGCGCAGAAGGCTCAGGAGAAGGCCGACAAGAAGAGCGATGTCGCTCAGGCCAAGGCGGACAAGGCGAAGACCAAGGCGCAGAACGAGGCCGATGAAAAGGACGCCGAGGCAAAGCTGGATTCGGCCAAGAAGGAATAACACGCGATCCTGCATCGGGACTGCGGCGCGCCCTCAGCCGCGGTCCCGATCGGTCAGGCCAAGCTTTTCTCGAAAGCCTCTTGAGCGGGGGCATCGACCGGGCGCAGGCCGCGCGCCTTGTAGTAATGCGCATAGCGGTTGCAGAACGCATACACGCGCGCCAGCTCGTCCACCGCTTGCTGATGGAGGTCGACGCGCAGGTCGGTGCGAGGCAGCGCGTCGGACGCCGACACGATCAGCGCGGCCGAACGTTCGCCGAGCGGGTGGACGCCGTTGCTTTGGCCGCCGGCGTCGCGCCCTGCGGCCAGGGCGGCGAGCAGGCGAGCTTCCAGGACTTGCCCTGCGCCATCCTCGAAGCTGACCGCCATCGCTTGCACGACGGGCTCGCCGGACAAGACATTGCCCATCGCGACGTAGCCGTCGCCGAGCCGATGCCCCGCCCAGCCGCGCGCGCCCGGACCGGTGTGACAGGACGCGCGGCCATCGCGCGACACGGTACCGATTTGGCGGTAGTCCGGATAATCGTCGTCTTCAAGCAGCGCTCGGGTGACCGATGCCGCCGAGAACCCCTGGCGCAGGAGCGACAGCGCAAGATCGTTGTTGACGTAGCGAACGAATGCCTGGCTCATCGTGACGCCAGCGCGGTCGTCGACGCCATGGCACCATTGGCCCACTGCCACCGAGTACGTCGCGATGCCGATGCCGAAGCGGCCGGTGTCCGGGCAGCGCGCGATGATGCTGTAAGTCATGTCGGTCAGTTTCCTGTTGAAAATGCGATGCCGCTCGTCCAGGCTCGATCGTGCGGCAAGGCGGAGGTGAAAGGGTTGGGCGGCCGGGGCGTGGTGCCGTCGGCGTTGGAGCCGACCGTGGCAGGTTCACGGCCGCTTCGCGGCCATCTCGCGGTTTACTCGAATGCGACGGCAGGGCGTGGACCGCCAGTCTCGGGTAGCCACAGCAGCGAAAGCGACGTCAGGCCGGTACACACGACGACATACCAGGCCGCCGGCATGATGTCGGAACTGATGCCGACAAAGTAGGTGGCGACAAATTGCGCGACCACGCCGGCGAGCGCCACGCCGACGCTGTAGATGATCGCCATGCCCGTGGCACGCGCCTCGCGCGGAAAGAGTTCGGTCATCGAGCCGATTGCCGTCGCGCCGCCGAATGCCGCGACCGCCGCCAGGATGCCCTCGACCACCAGCAGTGTCGCCAGCGTAGGGACGTGCGCCAGCCAGACGAAGAGGGGCACCACCAGTGCGATCACGCACAGGCGCGACAGCAGGATCACCGGTTTGCGGCCGAACCGGTCGGCGACGAGGCCGCCCAGCGGGCTGACGACGAAGCCGGTCAGGCCGGTCACCACGCCGGCCAGCACTGCGTCGGCCTGCGCCATGCCGAGCGACTTCACGGCGATAATGGGCAACGAAAACAGGATGATGAAGTTGGCCGACGTGCCGCCAAAGGTGAGCACGGTGCCAGTAAGCAACGCTTTCGCGTGTTCGGCCATCGCGCGTAGCACCGAGCCGGTCGCTTCGGCAGCGCCTTCGTGACTGCCGTGATGAAGCGTTTCCATCAAGCGAACGCGGATATAGATGCCGACCGGGGCGATGATCGTGCCGATCAGAAAGGGCAGGCGCCAGCCCCACGACTCCAGCGACGCGGGCGCAAGGCCGTAGGCCAGCGCCGCGCTGACCACGGCACCGAGCGCGATGCCGAGGCTTTGACTGGCGAACTGGAAGCTGCCAAAGTACGCGCGGCGTCGCTTGCCGGCGTACTCCACCAGCAGCGCCGTCGACGCCCCCACTTCGCCACCCGCCGAGATGCCTTGCATGATCCGGGAGAGCAGGATCATGCAAGGCGCGAGCACGCCGATCTGCGCATAGGTGGGGGCGAGGCCGATCATTGCCGAACTGATCGCCATCAGCGCCACGGTCAGTGTCATCGCGGCCTTGCGGCCGACGCGGTCCGCATAGATGCCGATCAACACACCGCCAAGCGGGCGGAAGAAGTAGCCCACCGCGAACATCCCCGTCGACATGACCAACTGAAACAAGGGGCTCAGGCTGGGGAAGAACAGCTTGCCGAGCAGAATCGCGAAGAAGTTGTACGCGGTGAAGTCGAAAAATTCGAGCGCGTTGCCAAGCGTGGTGACAACGATCACTTCCGCGCCGGAAAGCGGGCGACGGTTGCCGGCGCGCGCGTTGGCGGCGAGGTCTGGGGTTGGGGTCATGGTCGGTGTTGCGTGTCTTGAGGACCGATCGGCCGGGGAGCGAGACGGTTGTCGCTTGCGAGGCGCCAGTTTTCGCGGTCAAAAACGGCTTTACAATCTGGAAATCGCCATGGGCAGCTTGGCTTTTTCCGAAGGATGCGTTCGATGCGTGTCGATGTCGCCGATCTACGATTGTTCAGGGCGGTGGTCGAAGCCGGCAGCATGACGGCGGGCGCCGCACGCGTGCATCGCACGCTCGCCTCGGTAAGCGAACGCATCAAGCAGATGGAGGAAGACGTCGGCGTGCCGCTGCTCAGTCGCGGCCGCGGCGGCGTGACACCGACCGAGGCCGGTCGCGTGTTGCTGCACCACGCGTCGAAGGTATTACGCCAGGTCGACTTCATGAACGACGACCTTGCACAATATACCTACCGGACGCGCAGCAACGTGCGCCTGCATGCGACCACCTACGCCGTGCTCGAATTGCTGACACAGCCGATCAGCCGCTTCATCGTCGACTGTCCCGACGCCGACGTGACGGTCGAGGAACATCTGAGCGAGGACGTGATCCACGCCGTCGGCAACGGCAGCGCCGAGATCGGCATTGTCGGTCACTTCGTGGATGCTGGCGGCCTGGAAACCTTGCCGCTGTGCTCGGATCGGCTGGTCGCGATCTCGGCCGCGTCGGCGTCGCTCGCCGCCAGCGGTCGCGTCCGCTTCGAGTCCTTGCTTGCTCACGACTTCGTCGGACTAGGACGGGCGAGCCGCTTGCAGGAGGTGTTCGAAGCGCATGCTCGCGAAATCGGACGCCCGCTGCGCCATCGCGTGCAGGCCCGAAATCTCGATGCCATCTGCGGCCTCGTGGCGGCAGGGGCAGGCATTGCAATCGTCCCGCAGCGCATCGCTCGGCGCTTCGCCGCGATGGGTCTGAACCAGGCGATGCTCGACGACGAGTGGGGGCGGTACGACGCGACGCTTTGCATCAAACGGCGCGCCGCCTTGTCATCCTCGGCGGAAACGCTTGTCGCCCATCTGCTCGCATGCGCCGGCGACACGGCTGCCTGAACCGCCGGCGCGGACGCGACTGAACCAACGCGGCCGCATCCCGGTACTGGAAATCCAGGTCGCTCCGCGAAACGGCAGCACGAAAAGAGCAAAAACGGAACGAACGCGGAACGAACGCGGAACGAACGCGGAACGAACGCGGAACGAACGCGGAACGAAAACGGAACGAAAACGGAACGAAAACGCGCGACGCCCGACTGGCGGCATCTGCATTGCCGCCGGCTTGCATGCCCTGCCCGACGTTGTCGGTCGCGCTGTTGTGTCCGCTGTTGTGTCCGCTGTTGCTTCCGCTGTTGCGTCAGATCGCGCCAGGCCCACGCCCACCGGGCGCATCGACGCAACATACCAGCACTTCCGCGTCGGTCTTGCCGCGCGATAGATAGACGTGGCCGACCGCGCTGTCGAAATAAAGGCTGTCGCCGGTCTTCAACGCGAAGTGTCGACCGTCTTCGAACAGTATCTGCAGTGCGCCGCCCAGAACGAAGACGAACTCCTCGCCGGCGTGGCGGATGTAGTCCGCGAAGTCTTCCAGCTTGCGGGCATGCACCCTGCCGCGCATCGGCACCATCCGCTTGCCGCTGAGCTCGGTCGCCAGCATGCCGTACGCGTAGTTCTGCGTGTCGTAGATCACCTGTGCGCCGGATGGCGTGAAGGTCGGCTCGATCGGCAACGTCGTGGCCTCCGCACGGCGGATGAACAACGCCGACAGATCCAGCTCCAGCGCGTGCGCGAGCGCCGCGAGTTTGTCGTAGGTGAGGGTGATGTCGCCGCGCTCTGCCTTCGAGATGGTCGACAGCGCGATGCCGGAACGCTCGCTGACAGCCGCGAGCGTCAGCCGCCGCGCCCTGCGGACCGAGCGCAGACGCGCGCCCACCTTGCCCGGTTCGAGCGACAGTGTGTCCAGGCCTTGCGCGATGGACGCCGTTTGCTCCTGCTGCGGGGAAGCCACCGCTTTCTTCATTTTGATTTCTCTAATACGAGAATTGTTTTTTTCTCGTATATGATAAGCCACGTCGTCTTGCGGGACCGCGCGGCGCGCGGTACTCGTTTTCGAACCGGCATGTTGCCTGACTGCCGGCCCCTGACCGTTCTCACTGAAACGGACCGACATCGTGTCGACACTCGCCATGCAACGAGCGGCTCCCTCGAAAACCCACGTGATCGCCGCGACCACATTGGGCACTGCGCTGGAATTTTACGACTTCTCGATCTACAGTTTCTTTGCGATTCAGATTGGCACGCTGTTTTTCTCCAGCGCCTCGCCGGTCAACCAGTTCCTGCTCTCGATTGGCGTATTCGGCGTGGGCTTCGTCGTACGGCCGTTGGGTGGCGTCATCATCGGCGCTTACGCGGATCGAGCGGGCCGCAAGAAGGCCATGGTGCTGACCATCATGCTGATGGCGCTGAGCTGCGCATTGATTGCGTTCGCGCCGACCTATGCCAGCGTCGGCATTCTCGCACCGGTGATCGTCGTGACCGCGCGCCTGATCCAGGGCTTCGCGGCGGGTGGGGAGTTCGGGCCTGGCACGACGCTGCTCGTCGAGTATGCGGACGACCGAAGCCGCGCTTTTTTTGCCAGTTGGAACTTCGCGGCGACCGCGCTCGGCCTGGCGCTCGGCGCGTTGGTCGCGACCCTTGTCAACGCGTCGCTGGACAAGCAGCAGGTGCTTGACTGGGGGTGGCGCATCCCGTTTCTGCTTGGCATCATCGCCGCGCCTGTCGGAATGCTGATCCGTCGACGGCTGGAAGAGACCCTGAGCGAACCGTCCCAGAAGGCCGGCCACGGCGACGGTGCGCTCAAGCTCGCGTTGACGCGGCATCTGCGGCTGACGCTGCTCAGCACCTTCGCGGAATTGGGCGGCTCGGTATCGATCTACATCACCGCGTTCTTCCTGCCAAGCCATGCAGTGCGCGTGCTGCATCTGACGTCCACCGCTGCGGTCGCCTCCGGCGTGGTCAGCGCGCTGGTGCTGTTCATCTCGGCGCCGGTTGCCGGGCTGCTTGCCGACCGCTTTAGCCGCAAGCGCGTGTTGGTGATTGCCCGGGTCGCAATGCTCGCGCTGATCTATCCGGCGTTCATCTTGCTCGGCGCGCATCCGTCGCCGCTTGCGCTGTGTGTCGTATCGGGACTACTTGCGCTGCTCGTCACCGGTCAGATCGTGCCAGTCCTCGTGATGATCCCTGAACTGTTTCCGAAGCGTGTGCGCGCGACGGGTATCGCGCTTTCTTACGTCGTGAGCGCCTCGTTCTTCGGCGGCTTCTCGCCGTTCATTGCCGCCTGGTTGATCGAGCGCACGGGTAATCCGCTGGCGCCAGCCTGGTATGTCGCCGGCGCGTGCGCGATCTCGCTGCTGCCGTTGGCCTGGTTGCGCGACCGCACCGGCGAAGCGCTGGGCTGACCATCAACGAATTGAAACGAGGCAAGAGTCATGGACGATAAGGGCACGTTGGCCGAACGCTCGGCTGTCGAATTGCGCCGGCTGATCGGCACCCGCCAGATTTCCCCGGTCGAATTGCTGGACGCCTGCATCGCGCGCATCGAAGCGGTCAATCCGGCGGTCAACGCATTGGCCGCCACCGATTTCGATGCGGCGCGCGCGGCCGCGCGTCGGGCCGAGCAAGCCGTGATGGCCGGCGCGCCGTTGGGCCTGCTGCACGGTCTGCCGCTGGGCGTGAAGGATCTGGAAGATACCGCCGACCTGCTCACGACCTATGGTTCGCCGATGGCGCGTGCCCATGTGCCGGGCAAGGATGTGGTGCTGGTCGAGCGCTTGCGCGCTGCCGGCGCGATCGTGACCGCAAAGACCAACGTGCCGGAATTGGGCGCGGGCGCGAATACACGCAATCCAGTGTGGGGCGCCACCGGCAATCCCTTCGATCCGACGCGCAACGCCGGCGGCTCGTCCGGCGGTTCGGCGGTCGCGCTCGCGTGCGACATGCTGCCGGTTTGCACGGGTTCGGATACAGGCGGGTCGCTGCGCATTCCCGCCGCCAAATGCGGCGTGGTTGGTTTCCGGCCGTCACCGGGCCTGGTGCCGAACTCCCGGCGACGCCTCGGTTGGACGCCGATTTCGGTCGTGGGGCCGATGGGGCGCGACGTCGCCGACACGGCGCTGCAACTCGCAGCCAGTGCCGGTCAGTCGACCGGCGACCCACTGAGCTATGCGGTCGATCCGCTGGCGTTCCTCGCCCTGGGCCGAGTCGATCCTTCGACATTGCGCATCGCTTACACCGAAGACTTCGATTGCTGCGATGTCGACGACGATATTCGGCGCGTATTCAGAGAGCGGATCGCCGCGCTGTCGTCCCACGTCAGGACATGCGAAGCGGTGCGGTTCGACATGGGCGACGCGCATCGTTGCTTCGACGTGATCCGCGCGGAGAGTTTCGTCGCCGGACTGCGCGATGCTTACGCGCGGGATCCGTCCGCGCTCGGTCCCAATACACGCGCCAATTACGAGATGGGTGCGGCGATGACCCTGGCCGACTGCGCGTGGGCGCAGGTCGAGCAGACGCGGCTGTTTCAACGTTTCCAGCAGGCCTTTCGGAATTACGATCTGATCCTTGCACCGACCACGCCGGTGTCGCCTTTTCCATGGACGTCGTTGTACGCCGACGAAGTGCAAGGGCGTCCGCAAGCCAACTACTATCGGTGGCTGGCGCTGACCTACGTGGTCACGCTGACCACGAACCCGGCGTTGTCCCTGCCTTGCGGCGTGGACGAGGCCAACATGCCGTTCGGGCTGCAAGTCGTCGGGCCGTACCGCGGTGACCAGCAGACGCTGGCTGCGGCTTATGCGTTGGAGCAGTTGTTCGCGTCGCTGCCAGGCTTGCAGCGACCACGGCCGGATCTCGACAGGTTGCGCGCGCCCAACCCGTCATTGACGTCCATCGTGACGGCAGCGCCGGTCCTCGATGCGCGCCGCGTGGACGGCGACGCCGCCGCGGACGGCACGTCGGCAGTCTGACCTTTTTCCACACTACAGGTGCAATATGTCCGCTACCATCCAACGTTTCCAGACTAACTCGCGCATGAGCCAGGTGGTGATCGCGAACGGTTTCGCGTTCCTTTCCGGCCAGGTTCCGGACACGGCCGGCGCGTCGATCACGCAACAGACGCAGGAGGTGCTGGGCAAGATCGACGCGCTGCTGAAGGCGCACGGCATTGGCCACGACCGTTTGGTCTCCGCCAATGTCTGGCTCGGCGATGCATCCCAGTTCGGCGAATTCAACGCGGTGTGGGACGCGTGGGTGCCGGAGGGACAGGCGCCCACGCGCGCCTGCGTGCAATCGCCGTTGATGAAGCCGGGCTGCGACGTCGAGGTGGCGATCGTCGCGCTCGTCTGAAAACGTCGCGTCGCCGGGCCGGGCCCCGGCATCCCGTACTTCCAGGAAGCCAGTGATGAAATACGATGTAGCGGTGCTGGGTGCCGGCATGGTCGGTGTGGCGAGTGCGATCCACCTGCAACGCCGTGGCCTGTCCGTTGTCCTGGTCGATCGGCGCGAGCCGGGTCTCGAAACATCGTTCGGCAATGCAGGCATCATCCAGCGTGAAGCGGTGCGGCCCTATGCGTGCCCACGCGCGCCCGGCGAGGTGCTCAGCGTGCTTGGCAATCGACGCTTGGACGTGCGCTACCACCCCGCTGACATGCCGGCGCTGGCACCGCGCCTGATGCGCTACTACCGCAATTCCGCGACGGGACGATATGCCGAGATCTGCGATGCATACGCGTCGCTCACCGCGCTGGCGCTCGACACTCACGCGACGCTGCTTCGCGACACCGAAGCGGATGCGCTCATCGAGCGCCGGGGCTTCCTGATGCTGATGCGAACCGCGGTCCGTCGCGACGAGGCATTCATCGAAGCGGACGAGGTCGCCGAACGCTTTGGCGTCACGCATCGGAAGCTCGACGGTGCCGAACTCGCCGCCCTCGAACCGGGCTTGGCGGGACGCCATGCCGGTGCCGTGCATTGGACGCAGCCCTGGACAGTACGCGACCCCGGTGCGCTCGTGCGCGCCTACGCGCAACTGTTCCTGCGTGAAGGTGGACGGTTCGTCCATGGCGACGCCGCCACCTTGAGGCGTGGCGCGAACTGGGAAGTCGCGACGTTCGAGGGCGATGCGCTGCGCGCCGATCGCGCGGTGATAGCGCTCGGACCGTGGTCGCCGTCCTTGACGCGCCGCTTCGGGTACGCGCCGTCGCTGTTCGTCAAGCGCGGCTACCACATGCATTACGCGCCGCTGCCGGAGCGTCGACTCGGGCACTGGATCCTGGACGCCGAACGCGGTTACCTGATCGCGCCGATGCAACGCGGCGTGCGGCTCACGACCGGCGCCGAACTGGCCGCTATCGAAAGCCCGGCCACCCCGCTGCAGCTCGACGCCGCCGAGCGGGTGGCCCGGCAGGTGTTCCCGCTCGGCGAGCGTGTCGACGAGATGCCATGGAAAGGCAATCGCCCGTGCATGGCCGACATGCTGCCGGTCATCGGTGAGTTGCCGGGCCACGCCGGGTTGTGGGCGGCCTTCGGGCACGGTCATCAAGGCTTCACGCTGGGACCCGCGACCGGGGAGCTGCTCGCGGCAGCGATGCAAGGCGAGCGGACCGCGGTCGACATCACGCCGTTCGCCGTGCGGCGGTAGTGGCTGGCGACCGACGTTCGGCGGCCGACGCGCAGGCCAACGGACCTTCGTTGATCATCACGTGCCGTCGATGAACTTGCGCTCGACCGCCGCGACGCACCGAAGCGCCACTGGCAGGACCGGATTCGCGGACGCGGCGGTGTAATAGAGCCTGACCACGCTGAGAAAGCGCGCCCCGCGCAACGGCAGCACGGTCAGCAACGCTCGCGGCGCCGCGCGCCGCGCCGCGGAGAGCGGCATCAGTCCCAGAAACGGATAGCTGGCGATCATCGCCGCATTGGCTTCCAGCGAGATCGACTGTACGCAGCCGTCGGGCAAGGCGATGCCGGCGCGTTCCAGCCAGCGGCTCAGCGCCACGAAAGTCGGCGCTTCGCGCGGCGGCAACACCCACGGCAATCCGGCCAGATCGGCTGGCACGAGCTTCCGCCGGCCGGCTAGCGGATGGTCGCGTCCGCATACGACGACGATCGGATCGTCGAGGAGCGTGCGCGACGCGAAGCGCTCCGCGGTGCCGATCGGTGCCGTGCGGCTGAGGACGAAATCGAGCGCGCCGGCCGACAGCATGGGGAACAGGCGGTCGCTGGTGGCCTCGTGCAAGGACACGCTGACGTGCGGCGCACGTTTCTTGAATTCGACGACCAACTCCGGGGCGAAGACGGGCATTACCGTGGCCACCGCGCCAACGCTGACCTTGCCGTGGATGCCGCTGGTCAACGCATCGACTTCGAAGCGGGCCTGTTCGATCTGGTGAAAGACTTCGCGCGCGCGCTTGAGCAGCGCTTCGCCCAGCGGCGTGAAAAAGAGTCTGTTACCGACGCGCTTGAGCACTGGCGCGCCGATGCCTGCCTCGAGTTCCGCGAGCTGTTTGGAAACCGCGGGCTGGGTCAGGTTCAGCCTTTCCGCGACCAGACGGATCTGCCCGACCGCATCGAAGAGCGTAAGCAGCCGCAGGTGGCTGAGCTTCAGTCCCGACTGGAAGAAACGTTCGACCGGATCCATCAGGGCTAACCATGAAAATAACCAGAGGTTATGCGTTTCTCAAAAAATGTCAATTGTGCGTCATGCGCGGCCGGACCAAGATTGTCTCGGCAAGGCACCTGCGGCAAACGAGGCCGCGCTCGACCCAGCGCGCCGGGCCGACAGGAATGGTTCCCACTGATCCGTCACGACATCAATGCCAGCCACCAACGTTCTCTTCATTCTGTCCGACGAACATCAGCATGACCTGATGGGATGCGCCGGACACCCGCTCATCACGACGCCGAACCTCGACGCACTGGCCGCGCGCGGCACGCGCTTCCGCAACGCGTACACGCCGTCGCCGATCTGCGTGCCTGCGCGGGCAAGCCTCGCCACCGGCCGCTATGTGCACGACATCGGCTGCTGGGACAATGCCATCGCCTATGACGGCGACCCCGAAGGCTGGGCGCACCGCCTGACCGAGCACGGAAAACGCGTCGAGTCGATCGGGAAACTGCACTATCGGGGCGAAGCATCGCCGGTCGGCCTGCAGACCCAACATCTGCCGGTGCACATCCTCGACGGAATCGGCCAGGTATGGGGTTCCGTGCGCGATCCGATGCCCGAGACGATGGGCCGTTCGGCGCTCTTCGACAAGATGGGCGCGGGCCTGTCCGATTACAACCGCTTCGACGCGCGGGTGGCCGACACGTCGGTGGACTGGTTGGCCGAGCACGCGAACGATGCCGCACCCTGGGTGCTCTTCGTAGGCTTGGTCGCCCCTCATTTCCCGCTGGTCGTGCCTCAGGCCTATCTCGATCTCTACGACGTCGACTCGCTCCCGCTGCCGCCGATGCATCCGTCGCAGGGATACGTGCGCCATCCGTGGGTGGAGAAACAGGCGCGGCACATGGACCATGACGAGGCGATGGGGACGGACGCTCGCCGCCGCCTGGCAATCGCCTGTTACTACGGGCTGGTCTCCTTCATGGACGCGCAGGTCGGCCGCGTGCTCGCGGCATTGCAGGAGAACGGGCTGGAGGCCAGCACCACGGTGATCTACAGCAGCGACCACGGTGACAATCTCGGCAAGCGCGGCATGTGGAGCAAATGCCTGATGTACCGTGAATCGACCGGCGTGCCGATGATCATGGCCGGCCCGGGCATTCCGGCCGGCAAGGTCAGCGAGACACCGGTGTCGTTGATCGATGTGAGCAACACGTTGCTGGAGCGGACCGGCTGCCCGGAGGCCGCGCAGTCGGGGCCGGGCGTGTCGCTGGCCCGGCTCGCGGCGGAGCCCGACCGGCCCGAGCGCCTCGCCTTCAGCGAGTTTCACGCGGTAGGTTCGGACAGCGCCGCCTACATGCTGGCGGATGCGCGCTACAAGTATCACTTCTACGTCGGCTACGATGACGAGCTGTTCGATCTGGACCGCGATCCGGAGGAGCGTCGCAACGTGGCGCGCGAGCCTGGCTATGCGGACGTGCGCGCGTATTTCGAGTCAGCGCTTCGTGCACTGCTGGATCCCGAGGCAACGGACCGTGCCGCCAAGGCGGATCAGCGCGCGTTGATCGAGTCCTTCGGCGGGCGGGACGTCGCGCTGCGCACCGGTACCCCGGCGGCCACGCCCGTGCCCGTCGAGTAGACGGACAGGCCGCCGGCATTCGGCGAGCATCGACGCAGCGGCCGACAGAGCCGTCACGAGGCAGCGCAACGCTGCGCGTTCCCCCAGGAGACAGAGATGGAACTGACGCACAGCGCGTCGGCGCAGCATGTGCCGACGCTCAGACAGAAATGGAAAACCGTTGTGCTGGCGAGCCTGGGCGGCTCGCTGGAGATCTACGACTTCATCATCTACGGCATCTTCGCGCGGGAGATCGCGCAGCAGTTCTTTCCGGCGAGCGACCCGCTCGCGTCGTTGATCGCGACGTTCAGCGTGTTCGCGATCGGCTACGTGTCGCGGCCGCTTGGCGGCATCGTGCTGAGCAGCCTTGGTGACCGATTCGGGCGGCGCATCATCTTTCTGGTATCGGTGCTCGCGATGTCCGCATCGACGATCGCGATCGGCCTGGTGCCCAGCTATGCCGCCATCGGCATGGCCGCACCGATCCTGATGGTGTTGCTGCGGCTGTCCCAGGGCTTTTTCCTGGCCGGCGAGCTCCCCTGCTCGATCACCTACGTCGTCGAGGAAATGCCGCGGCGCGCGAGTCTGGTCAGCGGCCTGGTCGTGTTCTGTCTCAATTCGGGGGTGCTCACCGCCACCCTCATCAGCCTCGCACTGCACGCGCTGCTCAGCGCGGCAGACGTAGTGAACTACGGCTGGCGCATCGCCTTCATCTTCGGCGGGCTGATCGGGCTGCTCTCTTACTGGCTGCGTACGTCGCTCGAAGAATCGAGTGAGTACCAGCAGTTGCGTGGCCACAAGAGCCGCCGGCCATTCCGAGAGGTACTGCGTCGCTATCCCGCGCAGATTGCCGTCGGCGTCGGTGTGGCGGGCATCGTCAATGCCGCGAACAGTCTGTTGTTCGTCGTGCTGCCGTCGTACATGACGGCCGTCCTGCATCACTCCGCCAGCCTGGTCAGCGCAGGCCAGAACCTTGGCATAGCGGCAATGTCGGCATCGCTGCTGCTCGTGGCGTGGCTCGGCGACCGCATCGCCCCCCGCTTCTGGCACCGCCTCGGCGTGCTCGTGTTCCTGCTCGGCAGCTACCCGTTCTACCGTCTGGTCGCCGCGCATGCGATCGACCCGATCGCAGTCTTCGTCGTGATAGGGAGCGCTGGCGGACTGGTGAATGGCGCCTATGCCTTTCTGCTTGCCGACCTATTCAGGACCCAGGTGCGGTTCAGCGGCATCGCGCTCTCCTTGAACCTGGCGACCGTCGTCTTCACGGGCATCACGCCGCTGCTCGTAACCCGACTGTTGCACAGCGTCGGGCCGACGGCGCCCGGCATCTTCATGTGCGGCGTGGCATTGGTGGCGCTCTGCGCGAGCCTGTGTCTGAGGCGCCTGGGAGGACAAATTGCGGGTGGCGAAAGTGACCAACGAGAAGCTTGAATTCAATAACGCTGCGGGCCAGGGCGATGGTCCGGCCAGCACGGACGACGCGTTGTACCGGACCCTCGTCGAGCGGCTCGGCGCAGACCGCTTGAGCAGCGACGCATCGGTCAGGGACGCCCATGCGAGCGACTGGAGCGACGCGCCGCGCGTTGCGCCCGCATGGATCGTGATGCCTCGTTCGCCGCAGGAGGTCGCCGCGGCCCTGGACTGCGTGCGTTCCTTCGGTGGGCACGTCGTCGTGCAAGGAGGCATGACGGGCCTGGCGGGCGGCGCCACGCCGCGCGAAGGCGAGATTGCGCTGTCACTGGCGCGGCTCGATGCGATCGAAGCGTTCGACGAAGCCGGCGGCACGGTGACCGTCCAGGCGGGCGTGCCGCTTGCGACGCTGCAGCAGTACGTCGAAGCCGCCGGCTGGTTCTTTCCGCTCGACCTGGGGGCACGCGGCAGTTGCCAGATCGGTGGCAACGCGGCGACGAATGCGGGTGGCAACCGCGTGGTGCGCTTCGGAACCATGCGCGAACAGGTGCTGGGCCTCGAGGTCGCGCTGCCGGACGGAACGCTGCTGTCGATGATGAATCGGGTGCAGAAGAACACCACCGGGATCGACCTGAAGCAGCTCTTCATTGGCGCCGAAGGCACGTTGGGCATCATCGTGCGGCTTGTGCTGAAGCTCGTGCCGGCGCTCGAACGAAGCAGTACCGCGCTGTGCGCGATGCGGGATTTCGAGCAGGCAACCCGGCTGCTCAAGCGCTTGCGCGCAGGATTGCCGGGCCTCTCGTCGTTCGAACTCATGTGGCAGGATTTCACGGATGCCGCCGCGCAACTGACCGGGGCGCGCGCACCGTTCGATACGCGTTATCCCCTCTATGCGTTGATCGAGACGCTAAACGCCGATGACGACAGTGCGGTACTGGAACGGGTGTTGACGCGGGCGCTCGAAGATGAAATCGTGGCCGACGCAGTGGTCGCACAATCGCTGGAACACGCGCGACAGCTCTGGCAGTACCGCGAAGCCGTCGGCGAGTTGCTCGCCGCTCTCAAGCCGCACGCGGCCTTCGACGTGGGGCTGCCAATGGAGAAGATGGCTTCCTTTGTCGCGAACATGCGGGCAACGCTGGCCGCTCGCTATCCCGACAGCACGCATCTTTTCTTCGGTCACCTCGGGGACGGGAATCTGCACCTGCTGTCGGGACCGTATCGCGACGCGGCCACGCTGCACGATGTGGAAACCTGCGTCTATCGCGCCGTGGCACGCGCTGGCGGCTGCATTTCGGGCGAGCACGGCATCGGCGTGCTGAAGACGCCCTATTTGCCGTTGAGCCGGTCTGCGGGCGAGTTGGCGACGATGCGCGCGCTAAAGGCACTGTTCGATCCGCAACGCGTTCTCAACGTCGGCCGGATTCTTGACGCCTAGGGGGGGCAGGCAGGGCGCGCATCCTGGCGCGCGGCGCGTCCCCTGCGCCGCGCCGGTATTCCGGCACGCGCTGTCCGCGCCGGCATGCGAGCGCCAAAGGCAGCCGGAGCGCTTGGCTCGGTGCCCACGGTCTGTGGACCAGACGCCGCTCCCCGCGCTGGGCATCGCGCCCGCCCGCCACCGTTGAAGCGGGCCGTACCGTCGCCGCCCGCCGACGCGTCGCCCGCGCGGTGCAACGCGCCGCTCCAGTGGCGCGCCGCAGCGCCTGGTTCGCATCGCGCCGATTGTCCACGAATCGTGCACGGAGTGTCGCCGGCCGTCTGGCCGCACAATGTTTGTCCTCTGCTATCGTTGGGTCCGTATTCGCAAGGAGACGGAGATGGCACAGACAGCGGCGGGCGCATTTCATGGCGGCGCGCGCAGGCTCGCGGAAGCGCGCGCCGCGCGTGACGGGCGCCGCTCCGCACGCCGTTCGGTGCCTGTCCCGAGCGTTAGCCCGAACCTGAGCCCGAACCCGCGCCCGAACCGGCGCCCTTTCGCGCAACACTCCGCCGAGGGTGTGGGCCGGGCTGGCCGAGCCTGTCATTCCTCGATCTGCACTACGAAGCAAAGCGCGATACGCCGCAGCCGGCAAGCAGCGATCGATCGGGTGACCTCAGACAGGCGCGCGCGCCATGAATGGCAGGCGCCCCAGTCGGTCGCGCAGCGCCTGCACGCACAGGCGAACCTTGGCGGACTGGGAGAGGCGACTGGTCGTCGCGGCCCAGATATCGGCCGGCCATTCCCAGTCCGGCAACACGCGAACGAGTTCGCCGCTTGCCAGGCTGGCCTCGCAGTCCCACGCCGACGCGCGCATGATGCCGTGGCCGGCGAGTGCCCACTGCCAGATGATGTCGTTGCTGTTCGACGCCAGCGCGCCGCTGACGCGTACGTTGCGCATGTCGCCGCCGCGCTGCAGACGCCAGATGCCAAATGGCTGATCCCGCTCGCGAAACACCAGGCACGAATGGTGGCGAAGATCGTCCGGCGTGTCCGGAATACCGCGAGCCGCCAGATAGGCGGGCGAGGCGCAGAGCACGCGCTGGCTGGTGCCGAGCGAGTGCGCGATCAGATGCGGTTCCGGCACGGCGCCGATGCGCACGTCAAGGTCGAGGCTCTCCGCGATCAGGTCCACCGGGCGGTCGAGCACCACCAGCGACACGTCGAGCAGCGGATGCTTGCGCACCAGCTCCGCCACGGTCGGCGCGATCAGCGCGCGTCCCAGTCGGAAGCTCGAACTGATCCGCAGCGTGCCGCGCGGCTCGGTCCGCACGCTGCTCACCGCACCCTGCATTTCGCCAATGTCGCCGAGCACGCGTTGCGCCCACAGATGGACCGCTTCGCCGTCCTCGGTCAACGTCATCTGGCGGGTCGTGCGATGCAGCAGTCGCGTGCCGAGCGAGCGCTCCAACAAGCCGATGCGCTTGCTGACCCACGACGTCGATGCATCGAGCTCAAGCGCGGTGCGCGCGAAGCTGCGATGGCGCACCACGGTACAGAACACCTGTAGGTCCTGCAGATCGGGAAGTTTGTCCATGTTCACGGCATCGCGTCCGTCGAGGCCGGACCGGACAGCGATAGTACCGCACACGCCGCCGCTGCCGCGGCGGCTTCAATCGAAGGCACGACCGCCGGTCGGCCCATTACGTTCACGGAGACAGAACGATGAAGATCGAACATATCGAGGCGATCCCGCTCGACATGCAACTGGAAGAGGTGTTCAAGGGCGGTACCTATCAGGTCGCTTCGCGTCCCACCATCGTCACCCGCGTTCACCTTGCGAACGGCGTGGTCGGCGAAACCTATGGCGGTGACGAATTCCACACGCAGACGGAGATCGTCTCGGTCATGCGCGACCACCTCGCGCCGCTGCTGCTCGGCCAGGACGTGCGCGACTTCCAACGGCTGTGGGAGGCAATGTTCAACGTCAACGTCGACCTCGGCAACCGCGGCCTGCATCAGCTGGACATGCATCCGCGCGGCATCCTGCTGCAGGCCATCAGCGCGCTCGACAACGCGATGTGGGACGCGCGCGGCAAGTTGTACGGGGTGCCGGTCTACAAGCTGCTTGGCGGCTCGCGCGACAGCGTGCCGGTGATCTCGATCGGTGGCTATTATCCGAAAAACGGCGAGGACCCCGCCGAAGCGATCGCCGCGGAGGTCGATCTGGTTCGTTCGGTCGGCTGCATGGGGATCAAGATGAAGGTGGGACGCGCGAGCCTCGAAGAGGATCTGGCGCGGGTGCGCGCCGCCCGCCAGGCCGGCGGACCGGATTTCGTGATCACGGTCGACGCCAACCAGGGCTGGGATCCGCTCGACGCGATCAAGTTCTGCGTCGCGATGGAGCGCGCCGACCTGGGGGTACGGTGGATGGAAGAGCCGATCAAGTGGTACGACCAGACCGATGGCTTGATGCTGCTCAGCACGCGCACCACGATCCCGATCAACGTTGGACAAGGCGAGATCAGCGGCCGCGCGTGCCGAGACCTGATCCAGAAGGGGGGCGTCTCGATCCTGAACCTCGATTGCACGTTGTGCGGCGGCGTGACCGAATGGCAGCGCGTGGCCGACATGGCCAAGCTGATGAATGTCGAGATGGCCCACCACGAGGAGCCGCAGGTCGCGATACACCTCATCGCCGCCAATCCGCACGGCCTGTTCGTCGAAATCTTCGCGAACAAGCGTCGTGATCCTTTGCTGTGGGAGCTGCCGGACGGGTTCCCGGACATCGCCAACGGCTATATGAAGGTGCCGCAGGAACCGGGCTTCGGCATCCGCCTGCGTCCCGAGGTCATCGAGCGCTACCGCATCGATTGACAAGCCGGGTTGTGCGCCGGGTTGTGCGCCGCCGCGTTCGGCGCGCTTCATCACAATAATGGAGACAGGGCGGTACGCTCATGGATACAACACAAAGTGGCATCGGCAGGAAACGGTGGCTGATCGTTTTGCCGGCAGCCTTCGTCATGTATACGATCTCGTTCTTCGACCGAACGAACATCGGCATGGCGCTGCCGCACATCGTCAAGGAGATGGGACTGACCTCCGTCGAGGCCGGGCTGATCGGCTCGGCCTTCGCGTGGGGCTACGTGTTCACGCAGATTGGCGGCGGCTTCCTGGCGCTGAAGTTCCAGCCACGCCGGCTGATCGGCATCGCGCTGGTGCTTTTCGGCGGCGCGGCTGTCGCCACCGGCATGGTCCGCACGTATCAGGAGCTGCTCGCGGTGCGCGTCGTGCTGGGCCTGGCGGAGGGGCCGATCTACGCGGCCACGTCGATGTTCCTCGCGCAATGGTTCATGAAGTCAGAGCGGGGCAGGGCGTTCGGCATCTTCAACCTGGCGCTGCCGGCCGGCGCGTTCCTGGCGGGGCCGATCTCCGGTGCGCTGCTCGCGCATTACGACTGGCGGTTGATGATGATCGTCGAAGGTTTGCCCGCATGGCTGTTCTGCGCGCTGTGGTTCGCCGCGATCCCGAAAAGCTTCGACAGCGCACGCTGGCTGTCCGATGCCGACCGCGAGGTGATCCGCGCCAACCTGAGCGCCGAGCAGGCCAACTATGCTTCGCCGGAAGCGGATCCGTGGTGGAAGATCCTCAGCGAGCCCGTCGTCTGGCTGTTGACGTTGGGTGTCGCCTTCAACGGCGTACTCATGTACGGCACGACGCTGTGGCTGCCGACCATCATGAAGTCGTACGGTGGCCTGAGCGAGTTTGCGATCGGCGTGTGCTCGGGCGCACCGTATGTCGCGTCGATGTTCGGCATCTGGTACATCAGCCAGCGTTCGGACAGGCACGGACAGGAGCGGCGTTGGCACGCCGCGATACCGACCATGCTCACCGGCGTGTTCATGATCGCGGCGGCGTTCGTGCCGATCCGGCTCTACTTTCTGCAGATCTTCTGTTTCGTGCTGGTCGGCTTCACGCTGAAGATGTTGAATCCGATCATCTATTCACGACTCACGGAGATCCTGCCGACCCGAAAGGCGATTCCCGCGGTGGCCCTGGTCAGTGGCCTGGGGAACTTCATCGGACAGGTGCTCGGGCCGCTGATCGTCGGCTATATGAAGGGCATCTCGACCGGCTTTTTCCTGTCGCTCGTCACGATCGGCGCCAGCGCCATTCTTGGCGGCATCGCGATCGCGCTTGCCAGAGGCACGCGCGAGGCCCGGGCAGAGGTCGGAGAAGAGGTCCGAGAAGAGGTCCGAGAAGAGGTCCGAAATGCTGCGCGAGTTGCAGCCCGAAACGACGCCCGAGCAACGGCACGCGCGTCGGGCCGGCAACCGTCGGGCGAACCGGCGACCGCACGAGGCGATCGCGCCTAGCGCGGCGTGGGGCAGGGCGAGACGGCCTGTCCCCTCCTTTCGAACACCGTGTTCGTTCGGGCAGGCGAGGTCAGCCGGCGCAGAGCGCGTAGCGGGCGACCGTCTTGCCGACGATCCAGGGCGCGCTCAGGCGGTCGAAGGATTGGAAGTGCGGCGTGGCCAGATGCGCGTCGAAAGCCGCATCATCGGTGTACTGTTCGTACAGGAAGAAGCGCGCGGCATCGCGGTCCTCGCATACGTCGAAGACGTGGCATTCCGGCTCGCGTTCGAGCGAGACGCGCGCGTTCTCGACCACGGCGTCGCGAAAGTCCGCCCGGTGCGCGGGCAGGATGTCGAAGGTTACGGCTACGATCAGCATGGCGTACGTTGTGGTGACGGAAGGTGACCGACACGCCCGGACCAATTGGGCACCGCGGGCGCGGCGGGCGCGGCGTCGGTCCGGACGGGCGGCATCAGGCGGCCTGCGTATCCTTGACGCGTTGTGCCGCGTGCGGCAACGCGGCGATCACGGCGTCGGCCATCGCCTTGGTGCCGGCCGTGCCGCCATATTCCATCGGGCGCGCGATGCCGCTCGACAGCACGTACTCCACCGCGGTCTCGATGGTGCGTGCGCGCGCAGCCAGTGCCGGCTGCTGATGACGGTCCGCCAACCAGTCGAGCATCATCGCGCCAGACAGGAACATGGCGCCCGGATTGGCCTTGTCCTGACCCGCGATATCCGGAGCGGTGCCGTGCGCGGGCTGGAACAGACCGTGGTTGTCGCCGATATCGGCCGACGGGGCCATGCCCATGCCGCCGATCAAGCCGGCGGCCAGATCCGACAGAATGTCGCCGAACATGTTTTCGGTGACCAGCACGTCCAGCACCCATGGCTTCGCGACCATCGTCAGAGCCATCGCGTCGACATAGGCGTGGTCGTACGTGATGTCGGCATGTCCGGCCGCCACGCCATTGAACACTTCCCGGAAGAACGCCATCGAGGTGAACACGTTGGCCTTGTCGACGCAGGTGACGCGGGCCTGGCCGCGACGCGCCTTGCGTTGCTGCGCCAGTTGAAACGCGAAGCGGCTGACCCGCTCGGTGCCGGCGCGCGTGATTTGCATCGTGTCGTAGGCTTCGCCAGCCGCGTTCACTTCGCCGCGGCCGCGCGCGTAGAACAGTCCCTCGGTCTGCTCGCGAACCAGAACGAAATCGATGTCGCGCGCCTTTTCGTTCGCCAGCACGCGCGGCAATCCTTCGAACCAGCGAATCGGACGCACGCCGGCGTACAGATCCAGCGCCATGCGCAGGTCCAGTTGCGGGATCGGTTCAGTGCCGTCCGGATAACGGACGTTCGGCCATCCCATCGCGCCGAACAGCACGGCGTGCGCGGCACGGGCCGCGTCAAGGGTCCGCTCCGGCAGGGCGTCGCCGCACTTCGCATAGTGTTGTGCGCCGGCTTCGTAACGCGTCAGGCGCAGCGACGGCCCCCCGTCTTGCCGTTGCGCCGCTTCCAGTAGCGCAACGCACGCGTCCATGACTTCGACGCCGATGCCGTCGCCGGGCAGGACGGCGATTTCGTAAACCGAGGGGCTGATCTGGGACATGCTTGTGTTCCTACAGTGGTCGAGGGTCGAGAGTGGCGGGCAACGTGTTACAGCACGTTCAACCCGAGCCGTTTGAGCAAGTTCAGAAGTTCCGCGCCGGCTCGCTCGCGATGGGCGCGCTGCACGCGTCCGGCACGTACCGCATCGCCGGCCTCCAGCGCGGCGACGAGTTCGATGTGTTCCTGCGTCGAATGCACCGGCTTCGGTCGCAGCCGCAAGGTGACCATTCGCGCACGATGCGCTCGGTCCCAGAAATTCAGGACCACGTCGCGCAGATAAGCGTTGCCGCACAGGTCGAGCAGGCAAGCGTGGAACTGTTCGTCGGCCGCCGCCCAACCGGTCAGATCGTCCTCGCGCAACGCGCCATCCATCGCGTCGGTCGCCGCTCGCAGCGGACCGAGCTGCGCGGCGCTCAGGCCGCGCGCCGCGACCAGTTCGGCAGCCGTGGCTTCGAGCGACGTCAGGATCTGGTAGATCTGCGCCATGTCGCTTGGCGAGACGGGCAGCACCCGCATGCCGTGGCGCGGCATGACGCGGAGCAGGCCTTCCTGCTGCAAGCGCATGAGTGCCTCGCGTACCGGCGTGCGGCTCATCTCCAACGACGCGGCGATCTCGGCCTCGGTTGCCTGATGTCCCGCGGGCCACACGTTGTCGAGAATATTGCGACGCATCGACAGGTAGGCGGAGTCCGTCATCTTGCCGCTCGGCTCCCTGCCCGTCATGCCTTCGAGCGGTGCCATCAAACGCGTGGTGTCCATTCCTTTGCTATCTCCTTCAGATCACGCAGGCGAATGTCGACGCAGTCTGCTCGGACGTCAATGCGAAATTTAGCGCGAGTGTCATGACACATTCATTAACGTATACGTTAGCATATTCATAGAACTTGTGCAGTTGCATTGGCGTAACGCGTCCAGCCATCGGCCGGTGACGCCAGGCACGAACCAAAATCAATCTGGAGACACCAGCGATGGACTCATCCGTAGTCGGCAAGGCGGCCGTAAGGCGCGTCACGACCGTTCTCATCCCGTTTCTGATGTTCTGCTACCTGGTCTCGTTCATCGACCGCGTGAACGTGGGCTTCGCCGCGTTCCAGATGAACAAGGACCTCGGGCTCAGTTCATCGGTGTTTGGCCTCGGCGGGGGACTGTTCTTCCTGAGCTACTTCTTGTTCGAAGTGCCCAGCAACCTGGCCATGCGCAAGTACGGCGCGCGACGCTGGATCGCCCGCATCATGCTGAGCTGGGGCCTGATCTCCGGCTGCACCGCCTTTGTCACCGGTCCCTACTCGTTCTATGTCGTGCGCTTCCTTCTCGGTGCGGCCGAGGCAGGCTTTTTCCCCGGCGTCATTCTCTACCTGACGCAGTGGTTCCCCGCGGAGAACCGCGGCCGCATCGTCAGTCTGTTCTATGTGGCCGTGCCGCTGTCGAGCTTTGTCGGCTCGCCGATCTCGGCCTCGCTGCTCGGGCTGGAGGGAATGGGCGGCCTGCACGGTTGGCAATGGCTGTTCATCATCGAAGCGATTCCCGCCGTGCTGCTGGCGGCGGTCACCTTCTTCTGGTTGCCCGAGGGCCCGGCGGATGCGCGTTGGCTGGCGGACGATCAAAAGCGCTGGCTGAGCGCGCGGCTCGAGGCGGAGCGGCGTCTGCAGGAAGAAACGGCGCCGGTGCGCGAGCGCCGCACGTGGCGCGTTCTGATGCATCCCCAGGTGCTCCTGCTCTCGCTGGTGTACGCTGGCACGTCGGCCGCCAGCAACGGGCTGTCGCTGTGGCAGCCGCAGATCTTGAAGAGCTTCGGCCTGACCAATGCGCAGACCGGCTGGCTCAACTCGCTGCCATTCGCGATTGCGTCGATTGCGATGATCTGGTGGGGCAATCGGTCGGACCGCACCGGCGAGCGCGTCGCCAGCACGGCGATTCCGCTTGCACTGTCGGCGTGCGCGCTGGGCGCGTGCCTGTTTATGACACAGCTCGCGCCGACCGTGATGTTCCTGGTCCTGACGTTGGTCGGAACCTACGCGTTCAAGGGGCCATTCTGGGCGTTGTCGACCGAACGGCTGGGTCCGGAAGCGTCTGCCGCGGGCCTGGCGCAGATCAATGCGGTCGGCAATCTGGCCGGCTTCGGCGGCACCTTCCTGATCGGCGTGATTCGCGACGCCACCGGCAGCTACGCGCTCGCACTCGCGCCGGTGCTGGTCCTGCAACTGATGGGCTTCGTGCTGCTGATGGCGACGCGACGCCACCGGGCGCCGGCCGCGTCGTCCGGCCCTGCTGGCTTGCATTGACCTAGCTGGCGCCGCTTCGGCGCCGCCGCCCCGCCGCCTCGCCGCATCGCCGGGCCGCCGCCGTCGGCACGCGCGTTGCTGCCCCCTGGTCTGGTGTTGACGGAATGGAGGCGGCAGTGAACCAGCCACCAACGCGCACAAGACTCGGCGCGGCGACTGACGATCATTCGCGTGATGACTGCGATGCATGGCTGGCCGACGCGCCGAGCCGCTGCCATGCCCGAGGATCCCGCGTTCGGCCGCTTGTTCGATCGTTTCGGCGCATCCCGCGTGGTCTTGCTCGGTGAAGCGAGCCACGGTACCGCGGAGTTCTACCGGGCGCGCGCTGCCATCACGCGCCATTTGATCGAGGCGCACGGTTTCTCCATCGTCGCGGTGGAGGCCGATTGGCCCGATGCCGCTGCGATCGAACGGTATGTGCGCGACCGCGCAGCCGTTGCCGCACCGTCTCCCTTTCAGCGCTTTCCGTTCTGGATGTGGCGAAACCGTGAATTCGCCGACTTCGTCGCGGCGCTTCGCGAAATCAATCGATCGCGGCCGGCGGACGCGCGCGCCGCGTTCTACGGATTGGATCTCTACAGCCTGTCCGCGTCGATGTCAGCGGTAGTGGCTTACCTCGACGCGACGGATCCCGGCGCGGCGGCGCTCGCACGGTCGCGCTACGCCTGCCTGACGCCGTGGCGGCGCGATCCTGCGGTGTACGGTCGTGCCGCGCGGCACGACGGTCTTGGCCGTTGCGAGGCAGCCGTCGTCGCGCAATTGAGCGACATGCTTGCGCGACGGCTGGCCGACGGCACGGACGCCGCGCTGCTTGACGCCACGCAGAACGCGCGACTGGTGGCGGCGGCGGAACGCTACTATCGCGAGATGTACCGCGGCTCCGCCGACAGCTGGAACCTGCGCGACACGCATATGTTCGAGACCCTGTGCGCGGTGCTCGACGCGCACGGACCGGATTCTCGCGCCGTCGTCTGGGCGCACAACTCGCATATCGGCGATGCGCGCGCGACGCGCATGGGCCGCGACGAGGGGGAGCTCAACCTCGGCCAGCTGTGCCGTGAGCGCTTCGGCGAGCAGGCCGCGCTCGTCGGCTTCGGCACCCACACCGGCGAGGTCGCCGCGGCAAGCGATTGGGATGGGCCGCTGGAGATCAAGCGCGTTCTGCCAGCGCGACCGGACAGTCAAGAATCTCGTTTTCATGAAGCGGGCCTGTCGCGCGCGTTGCTCGATCTGCGCACCTTGGCCCATCCCGGGCTGCGCCTGGCGCTGCATGCCGCGCGGCTCGAACGGTTCATAGGCGTGATCTACCGCCCCGAGACCGAATACCATAGCCACTACGCGGAAGCCGATCTGGCCAGCCAGTTCTACGCCTATGTCTGGTTCGATCGCACCACCGCCGTCACGCCGGTGGGGATGGAACCCGCGCACGACGGTACATTGGATCTGTTCCCATTCGGCGTCTGACCGCCAGTGCCGTGCTGCTGCCGCGGGTTTCGGAGCGATGCCAGGTACCCGGTCGATTGGTGTGAATTCGAGAGCGCGGCGTGGCTGCCGCATTGTCGATCCTTCGCCAGCGATGCGATGCGCGCCGCCCTGGCGCGCACGGGAGCGCTGCGCGCGCGGCAACGGGCCGGTGAGCCGAGTGGCTTCGTCGCGCCGTGCTCGGCGCATCCCGCGTCGATCGGACGCCCGGGGGGCGGCGATCCGCCCGCGGACCACGAATGGAAGAAACGGCGCGTCTGAGAACGCGTTGACTTTTTCTCACACGGTGCCGCCTTAATCTCGATTGAGGTCGCGCCACGGTGTCTCCCATAATGAATTCAGCGCGCCGCAGCGGGCAGTCTGCGACGCCTGTCCAGCCCGCCGCAGGCAAGCAGCGCCCATGCAGCGCGCGCCAGGCCGCGCGTCATAACAAGGAGACACAGTGAGCGAAAATACACGGAGCGAGAGCCAGGCGGCCGGTGCTGGCCGCATAGCCGTCGTGACCGGCGGCGCGATGGGCATTGGCGCCGACACGGCGCAGCGGCTAGGTGCCGCCGGCTACCATGTCGTGCTGGCGGATCTGGACCACGGCGCGGCCGAACAAAGGGTGCAGGCACTTGCGAAGCAGGAGGTAAGCGCATCCGCCGTTCAAATGGACGTCGGCGATGCGAAGTCGATCGCGGCAGGCTTCGACACCGTCGCCCGCCAGCATGGACGCTGCGATGTGCTGGTGAACTGCGCCGGCGTGGCGAAAGTGTTGCCGTTCCTCGACTACCCGCTCGACGTATTCGAATGGACGATGCGGATCAATGTCACGGGCGCGTTGCTCTGCGGTCAGCACGCGGCCCGCCTGATGGTCCAGCAAGGCTGGGGCCGCATCGTGAACATTGCATCCGTCGCGGGCGTGCGCGCGGTCGGCACGGGCCGCACTGCGTACGGCACGTCGAAAGGCGCGGTCATCGCGCTAACGCGCCAGATGGCCGTCGAGCTCTGCGAGCACGGCATCACCGTGAACGCCGTCGCGCCCGGCCCGGTGGACACGCCGATGACGCGCGTGTTGCACACCGACAAATTTCGGGACGAATACACGCGGGCGATTCCGATGAAGCGTTACGGCAGTACCGGCGAGATCGCCGCGGCGGTCTGTTACCTGGCGTCCGACGAGGCCGCCTACGTCAACGGCGTGGTGCTGCCGGTCGACGGTGGCTTCCTCGCCTGGGGCGCCGGCGCGACCTGACCCTCGGCTCGCCCTCTCGCGACGCGTACGGCGCGCACGGCGCGCATGTGCGCGGGTCTTGGCAGTCGAACGGCAGTCCGCTTTTGCACCGGACCGCACCGGACCGGGTCGCGGCGCCGTGCGGCCGCCGAGGAATCGAGCGGCCCTCGTCGTTGGCCGCTACAAGGGGCGTTGGCCGCTACAAGGCGCCATGCGCGGCCAGCGCCAGCATGCGCTCGGCCATCCGGACATTGGCGTAGTCGATCATCTTGCCGTCGACGGAGACGGCGCCTTTGCCTTCTGTCTGCGCATCACGCATCGCATTGACGACGCGTCGCGCGAACGCAAGTTCGTCCGCGCTCGGCATGAAGGCATCACGGGTTGCTTCGATTTGCGAGGGGTGGATCACTTGTTTGCCATCGAATCCCATTGCCGCGGCGCGGGCCGCCCAGCCGCGGGTCAGCCTCTCGTCCCGGTACGCGCCGCAGGGACCGTCGATCGCGCGCAGTCCGAATGCGCGCGCGCAGACCAGCAAGCGCATCATCGGGTAGGCGAACAGGTCCAGCGGCGTATCGAGATAGCCGCCGTCGGCCTCGCACGTGGTCTGCCGGTAGCCGGCCGGCGAGCCGCCGATCTCGGCGCTGCGCGCGCCGATCGAGCCGGCGAAGTCACCCACCCCGAGATGCAATGCGCGGACGCGCTCGTCGGCCTGTGCCAACGTCTCGACGCTCACCAGACCAAGCGCAGTCTCGATCAACAGTTCCAGTTCGAGAGGGCCGCGGTTGCGCGCGCGGCCGACTTCGCGCAGCGCCTGGCCGAGGCGGGCGACCTCGGCGACCCGCTCGGCCTTCGGGAGAATCAGCGAGTCGAGGCGGTCCAACGTGCCCAGGCGCGCGATCTCCCCGTTCAGCAGCGGACCGTCGGCCGCGTTCACGCGTACCGAAACGGTCTTGCCGCCCCAGTCGAGTTCACGCAGCGCGGCGCATGCAGCGTCGAGCGCCTGGGCTTTCTCCGCTTCGGGCACGGCGTCTTCCAGGTCGAGGAAGACCGCGTCGGCCGCCGACCTGGCAGCGGATTCGACGAGCCGTCGACGGTGCGCCGGCACCGCGAGAACGGTGCGCGTCACCCGAGGCGCGCGTGATGGAGGGCTCGGCGACCTCGTGGCATTCGCATCGGCCGCGCTCATGCCGCGCTCCGATCGGCCAGGCCCAACTCGGCGAGAACCTGACGTGTGTGTTCGCCGACCGCGGGCACCGCGCCCATCACCGGTTCAACGCCGGGCATCGTCACCGCCGGCAGGAACACGTCGAGGGGGCCGTTCGGCGAATCGACAGTGCGGCTGCGGCCACGCGCCGCGATCTGCGGATGCGCTGCAAACTGCTCGACCGAGTTCATCCGTGCATTGGCAATGGCGGCGGCATCGAGGCGGGCGAGCACTTCATCGCTCGACCAGGCGGCGAAGCGCGCCTCGATCAGCGCCTCCAGTTCGGGGCGATTTTGCAGGCGATTCGGGTTGCCGGCGAAGCGTGGATCCGTGGTCAGCGACGCGTCGCCAAGCACGACGCCGCAGAACGACTGCCACTCGCGCTCGTTCTGAATGCCGAAGAAAATACGCTGGCCGTCCCCAGTGCGGAACGGTCCGTACGGCGCGATCGTCGCGTGACGCATGCCGCTGCGCTTCAGCGGCGCGCCCGCCCCCAAGGTGTAGAAGGCCGGGTAGCTCATCCACTCGGTCATCGAGTCGAACAGCGATACTTCGAACGCGGTCCCCTGGCCGGTGCGCTCCCGTTGATACAGCGCCATCAACACGCCTTGCAGCGTGTACATCCCGGTGGCGATGTCGGCGATCGCGAGACCGCATTTGGCCGGTTCTTCCTCGCTGCCGTTGATCGCGACGAAACCGGATTCACACTGCACCAGCAGATCGTAGGCTTTCTTGTTGCTGTAGGGGCCGCCGCTGCCGTATCCCGAGATGTCGCACGCAATCAGCCTCGGATAGCGCTCGACCAGCGTTGCCGCATCCAGTCCCAGCCGCTTCGCCGCGCCGGGCGCGAGGTTCTGGACGAATACGTCCGCGCCGGCGAGCAATGCGTGCAGCGCTTCGGCGCCCTCCGGCGTCTTGATATCGAGCGCGACGCTCTCCTTCGAGCGGTTCGTCCACACGAACTGGCTGGACATGCCGTTCATGACGTGGTCGTAATCGCGACAGAAATCTCCTTTGCCGGGCCGCTCGATCTTGATCACGCGCGCGCCCCAGTCGGCAAGGTGGCGGGAAGCGAGCGGGGCGGCAATGGCTTGTTCGAGCGAAACCACTTTGATGCCGGAAAGCGGCAACGACATGGGTTGTCTCCTTGGGTGCGGGCAGGTGAGTGGCAGCGTGGGCTGCTTTTTCCGGAAATGCTAGCGCGCGCGACGTTCGGAGAGGAAATACTGTTTGGAACTAGGGGGCATAGGTGAAGCCAATGTCCCGACCGCGCGGCTGGCGTCGCGCCGCCGTCGTCTCCCGGCCCGGACGCTCAGGTGGACAGAGCGGGCAGGGTCGGCATCAGGTCGGCGACGATCTCCTGCATGCAGTCCTGCACCGCACGCGACGCCGCGGTTTGCGGGACCGAGTTCAAGCGGCAAAGCGCAACCGGCCGTTCCAGCGACGGCTCGACGAGGTACCGCGTCGGCAGCGACTTGCGGTCGCCGAGCGTGAGGAACCCGGACAGGATGGTCGCGACCTCGCCGCGGCGTGCAAGTTCGAGCATCGTTGGCAGGGACTCGATATCGGCGACGACGTTCAGCTCCGCGCCGGCGCTGGCGAAACCGCGTTCGATCTGCAGTCGCAGATCGTGTGCGCGGCCGGGCAATACCAGCGGCACACCAGCCAGCATCGACAGGCGCAGCGTGCGCGCTTGCGGGTCGCCGATCCACGCAGCCCCATGCACCGCCAGAGGCTCGTTGAAGAGCGGCAGCACCGACACGCCGCGGGTCTCCGCATCGCGGAACAGGACAGCGATGTCGAGGCGGCCGTTGGCGAGCAGCTCGTTCAGATAACCGCTCATGCTCTCGAAGATCTGCAACTGGATGCCCGGGTAGCGTGCCCGCATCCGCTCGAAGAGCGGTACCGCCAACACGGAAGCGATGCTGGTCGGCAGTCCGACCGCCACCTGCCCGTACAACGCATGGCCGCCGCGCCGCACCTCGCTGCGCATTTGCGACATCTGCTTGAGGATCGACTGAGCGTGTCGATACAGCGCGGTGCCCGCCTCCGTCGGTGCGACGCCAGACCAGTTCCGGAGCAACAGCGGCACGCCCAGGTCGTCTTCCATTTCGGCGATCTGCTGGCTCAGCGATGGCTGCGAAATGGACAGCGCGACGGCCGCCTTCGACAGGCTGCCGGCGTCGACGCACGCCACGAAGTAACGCATCTGTCTGACGTCCATCGGTCTGGCCTCCTGTGTACTGGCGGGCGCGCAGCGCGAGATCCAGACGAGACGGGTCCGGGTGCGGGCGCGGGTGGGGTGGGGTGGGGTGGGGGTATAGGCCGAGTTTATACCATCTATTGTCAATTCGTATTTGTAGCGCGCGTGGCACGGTCCTTATACTTTTTTCGACAGCCGCTGGGCGGCGCGAAAACGCGGTGTGCCGTTGGCGGAAGGCACCGCCCGGGAACTGCCGGTGCCAAATCGTGCGAAGCGGTGCCGGCCGGTGCAAGCCGGTGACGCGCAGCGCCGAGCGCCGGCGCGCGGGCAGTGCGGCGCACGGACGATGACAAAACAGGATAGCTATCAGGAGACGGGCATGACGACGCAGGCAGCACAGACGGGCAGAGCGGGTCGCACGCTTTTCATCGGCGGCGAGTGGTGCGATGCGGATGCCGGTGAACGCATCGACGTGCGCTCGCCCAGCACGGGCGAGACCTTCGCGGCGGTGGCGCGCGGCGGCAAGGTCGAGGTCGAACGCGCGGTGGCCGCCGCGCGCCGCGCTTTGGCAGGCGAATGGTCGAAGCTGGCAGGCTTCGAACGCGGGCGCATCATGACGCGGCTGTCCGATTCGATCCTCGCGCACATCGACGAACTTGCCGAACTGGAAGCGCAGGATACCGGCAAGCCGCTCACGCAGGCGCGCACCGACATTCGCGCGACGGCGCGGTACTTCGAGTTCTATGCAGGTGCCACGGACAAGATTCTCGGCGACGTGCTGCCATTCCTGGACGGCTATCAGGTCACCGTGCAGCGTGAGCCGCGTGGCGTCGTCGGCCTGATCATTCCGTGGAATTATCCGGCCTCGATGTTCGGCCGCACCGTCGGTCCGGCCTTGGCAACCGGCAACACGGTCGTCCTGAAACCCGCGGAGGACGCAAGCCTGAGCTGCGTGCGGCTGACCGCGTTGGCTGCCGAGGCGGGCTTGCCTGCGGGCGTGCTCAATCTGGTGACCGGGCTCGGCGAGGAAGCGGGTGCTGCGTTGTCGCAACATCCGGACGTCGATTTTCTTTCGTTCACCGGTTCGCCAGAAGTCGGTACCTTGATCCAGACCGCCGCGGCGCGCAACCACGTGCCCTGCGTGCTGGAACTGGGTGGCAAGTCGCCACAGATCGTGTTCGAGGATGCGGACTTCGAACGTGCCGCGCAGACCATCGTCGGCGTCATCACGCAGAACGCGGGGCAAACATGTTCTGCCGGTAGCCGCGTGCTGATCCAGCGATCCGTGTACGAGCGATTCTCCAGGCTGTTGGCCGAGCGCATGTCAGCCATCCGGGTGGGCGCGCCGCATGCGGACCTGCAGTGCGGCCCGGTGATCAATGCCACACAGGCGGAGAAGGTGAAGGGTTTTCTGTCGCGCGCGCGCGAGACTGGCATCGGTGTGCTGGCGGAGGGCAGCCTGCACGAGAGCGCGGTCCAGGGCGGCTACTTCGTGGTGCCAACCCTTTTCGGTCCGGTGCCGACCACGCACGAGCTTGCGCAAGACGAAGTTTTCGGTCCGGTGCTGGCCGCCATCCCGTTCGAGGACGAAGCCGAAGCGATCGCGATCGCCAACGGCACGGCCTACGGGCTGGTGGCGGGGCTGTGGACGGAAAACGGTGCGCGCCAGATGCGCGTCGCGAAGAAGTTGCGCGTCGGTCAGGTGTTCATCAATAACTACGGCGCCGGCGGCGGTATCGAGTTGCCTTTCGGCGGCGTCAAGCGCAGCGGGCATGGACGCGAGAAGGGGCTGGAGGCCTTGAAGGAGTACACCGTCGCGAAGACCATCGTGTTGCGGCACGACTGACGTGGCCGCGATCGAGCGCGCGGCTCGGGCTCGTCGGGCGCGGCGGGCTCGTCGCGGCTGTCACGGCCATCGCGGCTGACCGGCGCGAACCCCAGAACAGCAAGGAGACACAACGCATGACCGCCATTCCCGCATATTCGCGCGCCGCCGTGCTGCGCGAGTTCAAGGCCCCGCTGCGAATCGAGGAAGTGCCGATTCCGGACGAGACCGAGCCGTTCGCCGCGCTCGTCAAGATCGAGATGTGCTCGATCTGCGGCACCGACGTGCATCTGTGGCAAGGCTCGCTCTCGCTGAAGGTCAATCTGCCGGTGATCATCGGACACGAGATGGTCGGCCGGGTGATCCGCACGGGCGCGGGCGTCACCACGGACTCCGTCGGCACCCCGTTGCAGGTCGGCGACCGGGTCGTGTATACGCACACTTCCTGCGGCGGCTGTTATTTCTGCACCACCGCGCGCAAGCCCACGCTGTGCACCAATCGGCGCGCGTACATGTACGAGAACATCGAGGCGCCGCCTTATCTGCTCGGCGGCTTCTCGGAATACGGTTACGTGCTGCCGCAGGCGGGCCGCCTGCGTGTGCCGGACTCGGTACCGAACGAACTTGCGAGCCTTTCGAGCTGCGCACTGCGCTCGGTGATGAACGCATTCTCGCAACTGGGCGAGATCGAGCCGACCGAAACCGTGCTGATCCAGGGCGCGGGCCCGTTGGGTCTGCTGGCAACGGCGAATGCGCGCGTTCGTGGCGCGAAGAAGATCATCGTGGTCGGCTCGCCGGCCCCGCGGCTCGAAATGGCGCGTGCGTTCGGTGCGGACCTGTGCATTCCCGTCGAGGGCACGACCGCCGAAGAGCGGCTCGACACCGTGCTTGCGCACACCGAAGGTCGCGGCGCTGACATCGTGATGGAATTCACCGGCGTGCCGTCCGCGTTCGCCGAAGGATTGGCGCTCGCCCGCAAGGGCGGCCGCTATCTGGTGGTCGGGCAATTGGGCGAGGCCGCCACCTCGCTCCAGCCGTCGATGATCGTCAAGAAGAACCTGCAGGTGATCGGTTCGTTCTCGGGCGATGCGCGCAGCTATTCGCTGGCGCTGCAGTTCGTCGAGCGTCATCAGCACGACTTTCCGTTCGAGAAGATGATTTCCGGCCGATACAAACTCGACGAGGTCAACGTCGCCCTCGAACGGATGCGCCGTTTCGAGGAGATCAAGCCGGTCATCACGGTGGACTGAGACGGTCGCACCTTCAATGGGTGCGTCACGTACCGACGCGGCCGCGCCAGCCGGCGAGACAGACACATCAGGAAAGCAAAAGGGCAAAGCACACAGGCCGAACCGCTTCACACCCAGCGTCCGCAGAGACGCAATCGACAGGCCGGCAGCCGCCGGTCACGCAAAAAAGGAGACTTCCATGGCGTACAACCGTCGCGACTTCCTCGTCACCAGCGCCAGTTCGCTGGCCGTTGCCACCACTGGCCTCGTCGGGGCTCCCTGGATCCGGCGTGCTCACGCAGCGGAATTCACCTATAAGGTCGGTACGGACCTGCCTGCGTCGCATCCGCTGAACGTGCGGATCCAGGAAGCGGCCAGTGCGATCAAGAAGGAGACCGATGGCCGGATGGAAATTCGGGTGTTCCCAAACAATCAGTTGGGCGGCGATCCGGACATGTTCGCCCAGCTGCGTGCGGGCGCGCTCGAATTCTTCACGCTGTCCGGCGCCAACGCCTTGTCGGCTCTGGTGCCGAAGACCGCGATCTCCGGCGTCGGTTTCGCGTTCAAGGACTACGGCCAGGTCTTCGGCGCGCTCGACGGTGAACTCGGCGCGCATCTGCGCGGGCTGATCACCAAGGCCGGCCTGGTCGTGCAGGACAAGGTGTGGGACAACGGCTTCCGGCAGATCACCAGCAGCACCAAGCCGATCGCCTCGCCGACCGACCTGCAAGGCATGAAGATTCGCGTGCCGCCGGGCCGGCTGTGGATTTCGCTGTTCCGCGCGCTGTCCGCGGCGCCGACGTCGATCAGCTTCAACGAGGTGTATTCGTCGCTGCAGACCAAGGTCGTGGAAGGGCAGGAGAATGCGTTGGCGGTGGTCGATACCGCGAAGCTCTACGAGGTGCAGAAGTACTGCTCGCTGACCAGCCATATGTGGGATGGCTTCTGGTTCCTCGGCAATCGCGCCGCATGGGAAAAGCTGCCGGCCAACATCCGCGACATCGTATCCAAGAACCTCAACGCGTCGGCGCTGCGACAGCGCCAGGATGTCGCGCAACTCAACGCCTCGCTGCAGAAGACCTTGGAAGGCAAGGGCCTGAAATTCAATACGCCGGACCTCGCGCCGTTCCGCGAGAAGCTGCGCACCTCCGGCTTCTACGCCGAGCAAAAGAAGTTCTTCGGCGAGGAGGAGTGGGCGTTGCTCGAAAAGGTAACGGGGAAACTAGCATGAGAAGCCACGCCGTCGAGACTCCCCGGGTACCCGGCCACGACGGCGCGATGCGGACCGCGCCGGGCGTGCCGCCTTGGCTCGCCTTCGCGGACCGCGCGCTTGGTCTGCTGGTGGCGGTGCCGGCCGCGCTGCTCGTCCTGGCCGAGGTCGTGTTGTTGTTCTGGGGCGTATGCGCGCGCTACGCGTTCCACGACCCGCTCGTCTGGGGCGACGAGCTGGCGGCCATCCTGTTCCTGTGGCTGGCCATGACGGGTGCCGCGACCGCACTGCATCGCAGTGCCCACATGCGCATGACGGCGCTGGTCAATCGTGCAAGCGATGATTGGCGCCAGCGTTGGGATACCGTCGCGCTGGTCGCGACGATGGTGTTCCTCGGGCTGATTGCATTGCCGGCCTATGCGTATCTGAAGCAGCAGTGGATGATCGTGACGCCGGCGCTGGAGATCAACGACGCCTGGCGTGTCATCTCGATCCTTTACGCGACCGGCTGCATGCTGTTGATGTGTCTGGTCAAGCTGCTTGCGCGAGGGTGGCGGGCGGCGCTCGCCGGCATCGTGGTCTCGGCGGTGGTGGTGATCGGACTGGAACTTGCAGGCCCGGTCCTGCAGTCGCTCGGCAACCTCAACCTGCTGATCTTCTTCGTCGGCGTGGTCGGCTTTACCGTGCTGAGCGGCATGCCGATCGCGTTTTCCTTCGGGCTTGCCGTCTTCTCGTATCTCGCCCTGTCGACCGCGATGCCGCTGGAAATTGTCGTGAGCCGCATGGACGAAGGCATGTCGCAATTGCTGCTACTCGCCGTGCCGATGTTCGTCTTTCTCGGTCTGCTCATCGAGATGACCGGCATGGCGCGCGCGATGATCGGCTTCCTCGCGTCCTTGCTCGGGCACGTGCGGGGTGGCCTGTCCTACGTGCTGGTCGGTGCGATGTATCTTGTCTCGGGCATCTCCGGCTCGAAGGCGGCCGACATGGCGGCCGTCGCGCCGATTCTCTTCCCGGAAATGAAACAGCGTGGCGAAAAGCCGGGCGAGCTGGTCGCCTTGCTGTCGGCAACTGGCGCGCAAACCGAAACAGTGCCCCCGAGCATCGTCTTGATCACGATCGGCTCGGTCACCGGCGTGTCGATCTCCGCGCTGTTCACCGGCGGCCTGTTGCCGGGCTTCGTGTTGGCGTTCGCGCTCTGCATGCTGGTCTGGTGGCGTTCGCGCGCCCGCGCGCCGCTGTCTGCGACACGGGCAGGCGCAGGCGTCATCGGCAAGGCGTTCATCGCGGCGATTCCGGCACTGGCGCTGCCGCTCGTGATCCGCTTCGCGGTGGTCGAGGGCATTGCGACCGCCACCGAAGTGTCGACGGTCGGCATCGTTTATGCCGCGTTGGCCGGCATCTTCATCTACCGTCGCTTCGACCTGCGCCGTCTTGGCCCGATGCTGGTGGAGACGGCCGCGCTGTCCGGCGCGATCCTGATCATCATCGGCACCGCGACCGCGATGGCGTGGGCACTCACACAGTCGGGGTTTTCGCACAGTCTGGCCACCTTCATGGAAGGCTTGCCGGGCGGCGCGATCGGTTTCATGGCCGTGTCGATCGTGATGTTCGTCGTGCTCGGTAGCGTCCTCGAAGGTATTCCCGCCATCGTGCTGTTCGGACCATTGCTGTTTCCGATCGCACGTGAAGTGGGCATCCACGAGGTCCATTATGCGATGGTCGTGATCCTGTCGATGGGCTTGGGACTGTTCTCGCCGCCTTTCGGGGTGGGCTACTATGGTGCCTGCGCGGTAAGCAAGATCCACCCGGACGAGGGTGTGAAGCCGATCATTGGTTACATGATCGCGCTGCTGATCGGTATCGTCGTCATCGCGGCGGTGCCTTGGATCTCGACAGGCTTTCTGCCGACGCGGTGACCGAAGGGCAGGCGGCGGACCCAACGCAAACCCGGCGCAAACCCAGCGTCGTCTGCCCGCCGACGGTATCGACGTTCCTCGGAGCCGGCATACGTGCCGCGGTGCCGCGCCCGCGGTACGCCTTTGCCGGCGGCGCGATCTCCGAGGTGTGGTGCCGCGTGACGCGGGATCAACCGGGCAAACGGGGCGACGAACCCGGCCATAAACGTGGCCGAGGATGCGGCCACGAATGCGGCGAAAAGCACGGCGAAACACGCGTAGCTTGCCTGCCGATCGGCCACATTATCGGGCACAAACCGCCGCGCGCGGGACGCGGAGCCTCGACCGCACGTGGCAATTCGATTACGCTTCGTTGACGGATCGAGCTTCCCCGGTGGTTCGGCAGCGCATCGCGCTGCATAGTTGCCGCCGACAGCTCGAAGGCGGTTCAAACGACCATCGCGGCGCCAGCCGGGGAGGCAAGTTCAAGCCGTGCGATCGCCGTCTCGCGCTCGCACGAAATAATCGGCCCCGCCCATCTGGCCGCCCTTCAGGGCCACTTCGAGGCCATCGAGACGCGGTTTATGGGACAGGAAGCGGCACAGCGGCGCGCCGGGGGACAGGCGAGTTTTCACTTCCAGCGCGTCGGGCGCGAGCACCTGCGTGACCTGACTGGACGTGTCGCCACCCGAGAGCACGAGCCGCTGCACCGGCGCGCCATCGAGCACGCGCTGCGCGATCTGGCCAAGGCGTTGGCCCAGCAGACGGCCGCCCGCGTGCGTGGCATCCATCCGGCTGGCGCCCCGTGCCACGAAGGTGCCGATCATCGCGTCGATGCGTGGATCGGCTGGCCCACGCGCGGTGTGCATGACGACGCTTTGGCCGTCGCGCAGCCGCCCCGTGACCTGATCGACAACCGCCTCGACGGCTTGTGGTGCCATGTCTTCTGACACCAGGGCAGCGGCGTCCAGGGCGACATCGGCGAAACCGGCCTGCACGGCGGTGTCGATCTGCGTCGCGCTGAGTGGCGAAGCGCTGCCGGAGAGCACCAGCAGCGGCGATGCCGGCGACAGCCGGGTTTCTGGCGGCGCCCCCGGCATCCGTGCATCGCGCGCCCACCATTGCGTCAGTGCGTACTCCAGACCGGAGGATCCGATGCAGAACAGAGGGCCGCTGCGCATAGCTTGCTGATCGAGCAGGCGTCCGACCTCGGTCAGGTGCGCGACGCTCGCGGTGTCCATCAGCAAGGCGGCCGGTTGCGCGGCCAGCGCCTCATCGAACGCGGCGTTCATCGCCGTCGCCGGACGGTCGAGCTGGGTGATGTCGAAGCCGGCCACACGCAGGCTGGTCTGCTTGCCGAGATGGCGGATCAGGTCGGCTTCGGCCATCGGCGTGACCGGATGGGCGTGCATGATCGGGTGCCGATCGATGCGATGGATCTGTCCATCCGTGCCCGAGCGCGCAAACAAGTTGCCGAACACGCAGAAGCGTTGCAACGCGGGCGTGCCGGCGACGATCGGCAGCGGCCTTTCACCAAGCGTGTCGCGAGCGATCTCGATCACCGTGCCGATGCTGCCGATGCCCGGCGCACTGTCGAACGTCGAACACACCTTGTAGTGCAGCAGCGGTGCGGCGAGCGCCTGCATCGCGATGAACACCGACGGCAGCGACGCGCGCATCTCGTCGGGTGTCATGGCGCGGCTGTCGCCCGCAATGCCGATCGCGTCGAAGCCGCCGAGCGACGCGAGTTCCGCCACGCTGGGCACGCGCAGGAATAGCGCACACCGGAGCCCGGCTAGGGCCAGGACTTCGAGCGCGTCGGTGGAGCCGGTAAAGTCGTCGCCGTAGAAAACCAGGCGGAGGGGGGGCTGACGTTCCGAAGCGACAGACCAATCGGGTTGACGATCGCTCGGCTGGGACGAAGAAGACATCGGCAGGCTCGGCTCAGAGGGCTTGAAAGTGTTCAAGCGCCGCGCGCAGCGCGGGGCGGGTGCGCGCATAGTCCTGCAGCGCGATCCCCTCGACCGAGGCCTGCCATGCTTCGCGCATGCTTGCGACGCCTGCGGCAATGCCTTGCGGATGACCAATGATGCCGCCGCCGGCCAGGTGCATCAGATCGACCGAGTTCAGCGACGCATACAGGTCCGGCGCCTGTCCCGCCCACTGCCCGGACGAGAACACTGGCATGACGGGCTGCACTGAGGCGAACGGTGCCAGGCAAGCGCGTGCCGACGCGATTACCGAAGCGTCCGGCTCCCAGAACTTGCCCCGGATACCGTTGACGTGCAACTGATCCACGCCAGCCAGCCGCCACAGTTTTTGATACGCGCGAAAATCGAAACCGAGCTGTGGGCATCGCGTGAACGCGCCCCAACCGTTGCGATGGCCATGGATCGGCAGTTCACTGTGCTGACGCAAATGGGCGACGCCGGCGAAGCCAACCCAGTTCACGCACACCATCACGCAATTCCCGCCGGCGGCCAGGACGGCGTCGTGGCGTCGCAGCATGTCGTCGATGCTGCCGGAGATGTTGATCGCGTACATCGGCATCCGGCCGAGACGTTCTGCGTGACCGCGGAGCACGGGCATCACCGCCGCCAGACGCGCCTCGAAGCGGGCATACGATGGATCGGCAAGCAGCTCGTCGTCCTTGATGAAGTCGATGTCGGCCGCGCATAGTTGATCGACCAGCTCTGCTGTCTGCTCGGGCAGCAAGCCGATGCTGGGTTTGATGATAGTGCCGATCAACGGTCGGCCATGCACGCCTGCGGCGTCTCTCGTCCCCGCGATGCCGAACCGCGGCCCCGGAAAAGCGGCAGCGTAATCTGGCGGCATGTCCAGATCGAGCAGGCGCAAGCCCGTGACCTCGCCCAGTTCGAACAGGTTTCCCGCGATGGTCGACAGGAGCGTCGGCAGATTCGGGCCCACGTTGTCGACCGGAAACGCGATCTCGATTTCACCGCGATGAAACAGTTGCGGGGTTTCTCGACGTGCGACGTAGGCGCTGGCAAGCGACGCTTCCATTACCGGTGCTAGCGCGCGCACATCGGTGACGCGAGCCCGTGCGCGTTCCTTCAATTCATCGGTCTCGCCCGGTAGCGCGAGGAAGGTGCCGCTGGACTGCTCGCCGGCGATGACGTCGGCCACCTTGGCGACCGGCGCCGAGCTCTCGACGAAATATCGCGCGGTGAATTCTGTGCGGCGGTTGAGGTCGGGCTGAGAAGAGTCGATCATCGGTGGGTCGCTGGGGAAGGCACGGGTTGCCAGGCGAGCGCCGAGCCGGCGCTGCAAGGCGAAAGCAAAGGCAGCGGCTGCCGAGCGCGTAGCGCGTAGCGCGAACCGTCGGCGTTTCCTGGACGACTATAGGTTTGACGGGCGCGACGATCAAACGATATGATTTCCGCGTTACTTGCCAAAAACTCACCGTCGCGTCGCCACGCTGTATTGCTGTCCTGAAATGGTGCGCCACCGCTCGCCACGTCTCGCCACGGTTCGCCACGTCTCGCATTGCGGGCGTCCGCGTCGCCGGACACTGTCCTCCTCGCCAAGCCATTCGTGCCTCGTCCATCGCTCAACGCCCTGCGCGCCTTCGAAGCCACCGCCCGCCTGCGAAGTTTTGGGGAGGCTGCCGTGGAGTTGTCCGTGACGCATGGTGCGGTCAGCCGGCACATCCGTTCGCTTGAGGACACCCTCGGCGTGTTGCTGTTGACACGCAATGCGCACGCGACCGAGCCGACGCCCGAAGGCGCTCGCCTGGCCGAAGGCCTGTCCCGCGCTTTTCGTCTGATCGACAGCAGCGTGGAACAGGTCACGCCCGGTCCGCTCACGCTGTCGTGCTCGACATCGATCATGATGTATTGGCTGCTGCCACGGCTCGGCGACCTGCACGCGCGGCACCCGTCGTTGCAGCTGAGTTTCCACATGGCGGCTGGCGAACTGGATTTTTCACGGGATGCGGTGAGCGTGGCGATCCGCCTGAGCACGATCAGGGTGCCACGCGACATCGAACCCGAGCCGCTTGTCGACGAATGGATCGGTCCGGTGTGTGCACCGGAATACCTGCGCGCGATGCAGCTGCGCACGCCAGCCGACCTGGCGCGCACGCGGCTGCTGGCGAGTGACACGCGCCCGGCCGCCTGGCACGATTGGTTCGAGGCTGCCAGTTGCACCGCGACGCGCCCGCCGCTGGCGGAATCGTTCCAGCACTTTTACCTGTTGATTCAGGCAGCCAAGTGTGGCCTGGGCGTCGCGGCAGTGCCGCGCATGCTGGTCCGCGACGAGCTGGGTTCCGGCGCGCTCGTCGCGCCGTTCGGGTTCGTGCGCGGCCCCAGGCGGTTGGTACTGTGGGTTGCGCCGCATCTGCGCGACCGGCCGCAGACCATGGCGCTGGTGGACTGGCTCAAGGCCGAGTGGCGCCGCGCCGAAGACCGTGACGGTTGAGGCCGCCGCTCAGATGGCCGTTCCGCCGTCCGCGTTGTAGACGTGGCCAGTGACGAACGATGCGTCGTTCGACGCCAGAAAGGCGATCACGGCGGCAATCTCGCGTGGCTGTGCGCCCCGTCCCATCGGGGTCGCCGCGTAGATCGTGTCGACGAATCCCTCCGGCTTGGTGTCGAGTTGGCGCCGCACGAAGTCTGTCAATGTGAAGGCGGGTGCCACCGCGTTGACACGGATGCCAGCTTTCGCGAACTCGCGTGCCAGCGACTTGGTCAGTGCAATCACGGCGCCCTTCGAGGTTGCGTACGCGGCGGTGCCGAGCAAGCCGCCGCCTTTCTGTCCGGCGATCGAACTGACGTTGACGATCGCGCCGCTGCCTTGCTTCAGCATCTGCGGGATCGCCTGCTGGCAACACAGCCAGGTGCCGGCAGTGTTGACATCGATGACGCGGCGGAATTCGTCCAGTGAGATATCGAGAAACGGCTTTGCGCTTTCGAGCCCGGCGCTGTTGACGAGCACGTCCAGTCGTTGCCAATGCTCGACCACCTGCGCCACCATCCGTTGCACCTGCGCCTCGTCGGCGACGTCGACGGCCACCGCCAGCGCGTCGCGTCCGTCGACGCGCAGTGCGGACGCGACGCGCTCGGCGGCTTCCTCGCGCAAGTCGGCGACGGCGACGCGATAACCGCGCTCCGCGAGCAGCTTCGCAGTGGCTTCGCCAATGCCGCTCGCCGCGCCGGTGACGATGGCGACCGGTGCTGGTTGGTTCATGTCTCACTCCTGTCTCGATGCGTTTCGACGCGTTTCGATGTGGTTCGATGGCGTTCTAGGTCGTTGCGCGACGCCGCGATTTCCAAACGGGCGAGCGCCGGGCCGTCCAAATATAGCCGGGCCGACCGCGACGCAGCAAACGAATTGTTTTCGCCGCCGCTCGACGAAAAGTCACCGTGCCGGCGCGCCGACCGATGTTCCGCTACGCTGTGGCAGAGGTTGGAGACGGGTCGGTCGGCGCGAGCGGCTAGCCCTGGCAGGACCTCCGCGTTTTTTGCCCGACTCATCCACGGAGCCATGCAGCGATGGAGCAAGTACAGGTATTGATCGTCGGCGCAGGGCCGACTGGACTGGTATTGGCATTGTCACTCGCGCGCTTCGGCGTGCGGGTGCGCGTGATCGACAAGGCGGCGGGCCCGGGCACGACTTCACGCGCGCTTGCCGTGCAGGCCAGAACGCTCGAACTGTATCGGCAGCTCGACCTGACCGACGCGGTGCTGGCCGGTGGCCATCGCGCCGAGGCCGTCAATCTCTGGGTGGAGGGCAAACGCAAGGCGCGCCTGGAACTCGATGCGTTGGGCGCACACCTGACGCCTTTTCCCTTCGTCCACGTGTTTCCGCAGGACCGGCACGAGCGACTGCTGATCGAGCGGTTGGCTGCCGCCGGCGTCGAGGTCCAGCGCGCAACCGAGGTAACGCGCTTCATCGATCACGGCACGCATGTCTGCGCGTTCCATCGCCCAGCGGATGCGCCCGGTGCGCCTGAGCAGCTTACCGAGGCACAATTCATCGTCGGGTGCGACGGTGCGCACTCGATGGTGCGCAAGGCCATCGGCGCGACGTTCGACGGCGGAACCTACCAGCAGTTGTTCTATGTTGCGGATGTCAGCGGCAGCGGACCGGCGCTGAACGGCGAGGTTCACGTCGATCTGGATCGCGCGGACTTCCTCGCCGTGTTCGGCATGGACGGCGGCGGACGCGGTCGCCTCGTCGGCCTGGTACGCGATGAGCGAAGCGCCGCCGGCGGGCAACTCGATTTTCATGACGTCGCGGGCGCTGCGCTGCGCGGCCTGGACATGCATGTCGACCGGGTGAATTGGTTCTCGACCTATCATGTGCATCACCGTGTCGCCAGTCGCTTGCATGCCGGCCGCGCCTTCATCGCCGGCGACGCGGGACACGTGCACAGTCCGGCTGGCGGCCAGGGCATGAACACCGGTATCGGGGATGCAGTCAATCTCGCGTGGAAGCTTGCCGCGGTGCTCGGCAACCGCGCAGACGAGGCGCTGCTGCACAGTTACGAGGCGGAGCGCATGCCGTTCGCGCATAAGCTGGTGGACACCACCGATCGCGCGTTCAGCGCTGCGACCGCAGAGGGCAGGCTGGCGACGTTGGTCCGAACTCGGCTTGCGCCACTCGTACTGCCGCTCGCCTCGCATGTCGCAGCCGCTCGCGAGTATGTGTTTCGCGCGGTGTCACAGACCATGCTGAACTACCGGGACGGGCCACTGGCCGACGGACGGGCGGGGGACGTGCACGGTGGCGACCGCCTGCCGTGGGCGCCGGCGCCCGAAGCCGACAACTTCGACCCGCTGCGTCAGCCGGTCTGGCAAGTCCATGTTTACGGCACGCCACAGGCGTCGCTTCGCGCTTGGTGTGCGGGGCACGCGGTGGCGCTGCATGCACTCCCATGGCACCGTGCCCACGAAGCGGCCGGCTTGCAAGAAAACGCGGCGTATTTGGTCAGGCCCGACACCTATGTTGCTTGCGCCTCGGCAAGCGGCGATCCTGCGGCGTTCCAACGCTATCTTGATGTGCATCGCTTGCAGGTCGGACCTGCGCCGGCTGGCGGAGGTTTGGGGGCGTGACTGCTGAAGATACGCGGCGGTACGGGCGTGACGGCAACGGTGATCGACGACGCGACACGCCACCTTTGACGGTCGGCTGCGCCCTGCGCGCTGCGATGGCGCAGCGGCGTGCCATCGCAGTGTTGCTGGGGCGGCCACGGACGAATCGCTAAGCTTGATCCGTTGGTAACGAACGGCGACCGCAGTGCCGCGAGGACGCCGTCACGACACCACGAAGCCACGACGCCCCGGCGCTCCGAAGCGCTGCCCGGCGCTGACAGCCAGTGACCGGTCTGTCAGCGCGTGACAATGCGCTCAACCTGTTGCGTTCGAACGGCGCGTTGTGCGCGAGCGGGGTGCCGGCGGCTTGAGTGCCATGGCGGCGTCCGTCGCGCCGTGGCGCGCAGCGGTGCGAGCCCGCTTGGCCTGCTGCGGCGGCAGCAGATCCGGCGGCGAATTGGCCGGCCGGCTTGCAGTGCCAGTGCGGGACGAGGTGTGCGTCGTCTTGCGGCTTGCCTTGCGTGCGCTACCGGTGACCGTGCTGCCGGCGACTGCGTTGCTGCGCGAACCCTTGCCGTTGGTCCGTGGGCTGGCGACGCTGCCGCCGGACGCGGCGCGGCGCGGTACGCCGGCGACGCCTGCGCTGCGTCCGCCACGTGCACCTCGTGCATCCCGCAGCGCTGCGCGCAGGGTCGCGTCGGCCTCGGCGATTCGACGTTTCGCGTCGCGGGTGACGGCGCTCGTATCGGTGACTTTCTTGCGCGCGGTTTCGGTAAAGCGGTTGGCGCTTGTCTCGAAGCGGCTCGGTCCGGTATTCGTACGGCTTCTGCTGACCATCATGACCTCCGGTTTTCTCATTGTCGGGTCGTTACGAATCGCCCTGCCGGTCGCCTCGTCGCATTGGTGCGGGAGGCCGGTATCGCACCCATGCAAGAAGCGGGCGCGCCGCGCCACCAGCGGGTCGGCGCTTGCCTGCAACGTGGCGGTTCTTGATAAAGTGTTCGTTGCTCGGCTTCTTGGAATCAGGATGACCACTTTCTCGTTGCACCGCGGCGCGCGCTGGATCGGCATCGCGTGCACGGCAACCACGCTGCTCCATGCGGCCGTGTCGCCGGCGAGTGCCTTGGCTGCCGGCCCCAGGGTAGCGCTCGATGCAGGACACAGCCCGGCGCAACCGGGCGCACGCAGCGCCGGCGGGGCGCCGGAACACCGCTTCAACACGACATTGCGCGCGCGTGTCGCCGACGATCTGCGTGCCGCCGGTGCAAGCGTTGCCTACACGGCAGGTGACGACGAGGAGATTGCGCTTCAGGCACGTAGCAGTCGGGTGCCGGACGCCGACCTGTTCGTGTCGCTCCATCACGACTCCATGCAGCAAGCCTATATCGACGCTGGCCGTCAGCGCGAATTTCACGGTTTCGCCATTTTCGTCTCGGCACGCAATCCCGACTATCAACAAAGCCTGCGCTGTGCAAAAGCCATCGGCGCGCGGTTGCGGGCAGCCGGGCAGCAACCATCGCTCTATCACGCCGAGCCGATTCGCGGCGAGAATCGCCCAATCATCGACGGCACGCTGGGCATTCATCGTTTCGATGATCTCGTGGTGCTGCGTACCGCTCGGATGCCCGCATTGCTGATCGAAGCCGGTGTGATCGCGAATCCCGACGAGGAAGCGCGTCTGCAGCAGCCTGCCACCGTTGCGCGTGTTGCCGGCGCAATCTCCGCCGGCGTGCTGGACTGCTCGAGAACCGCGAGTCGGCTATGATCGATCACACGCGCGTGCGCGATCGAACCGCTGTTGATCGATCATGCGGTGCGCGGCAAATCAAAAACCACGCAGTACCCGATCCAGTGACCATAGGAGACAAGATGAAACGACTGCTTCTGACTTGTGCGTTGGGCATGATTGCCGGCGCGGCGCACGCGGCCGGCGGATGCGAGACGCCGCGCACGCCGTTCGACCAGGCCTACTGTCTCAGCACCGTGTACGCGCAGTCGGATCACGAGCTGAACGACACCTATACGCGCCTGCGCAAGCAATTGAACGCGAATGACCAGGCCGCGTTGAAGCAGGGCCAACTGGCCTGGATCAAGCAGCGCGACTCGCAGTGTGGCGAGCAGCGCGGCAACGCTTTCCTCGTCGATCTGAGCTGTGCGATCGAAACGACGCAGTCGCGTCTGTCCTTCCTGAAGACGCGCGAGCGCGAGTGCCGCAGCACCGGATGCGTGCATGCCGAGCTTGGGAAATAACGGCGCCCAAGAGCGCGCGTGAGCAGCGCGCATGATCCGCGATCGGTCGCGCTTTAGCGGCCGCGGCCGCGTAGGCGCGGTCGATCGACGTGGGCCGCGGCTTGCGGCTTGCGGAGACCGGTCGCTCACTCGTCCCAAAAAACCGTCTCGGCGCACTCGGCGCGAATGAAATCGGCGAGCAGCTTGACGCGTGCCACGTCACGCGTCTCCGCCAGGGTGACGAGCCAGTAAGCGCGCGTCAGCGTGATCTCGTCGGCGAGCAGACGCACCAGTTGCGGCTCGGTGCGGGCCATGAAGCACGGCAGGACACCCAGCCCGGCGCCGCCCGCTACCGCGCTCATCTGACTGATTACATTCGAGATGCGCACGATCGGCGACAACGCATTCGATATCTGCGGCAGATAGTTCAACTCGGCGGACCACATCTGATCCTCGACATAGCCGACCCACGGATGATGCAACAGATCGTCGCGGGAACGCAGCGGCGGATGAGCTTCGATATAGCGGCGTGATGCATAGACGCCGAGCGCATAGTCCGTGAGTTTGTGCGCGTATACCCGTCCCTGCGATGGCCGCGTCATGCTGACGGCCAGGTCGGCTTCGCGCTTCGACAGGCTGAACATGCGTGGATTCGCAATCAGCTCGATTTCAAGTTGCGGATGCGCCGCGGACACCGCTGCAATGCGTGGTCCCAGAAAATACGTCCCGAACCCTTCCGGCGTACCGATGCGCACGCTGCCGGTCAATCCGGACGACGCGTCGTCCATCCGGTGCCGCAGCCGCAGCGCCATGCTCTCCATTGCTTCGGCGTCGCCGAGCGCGCGCTCGCCTTCCGCAGTCAGCAGAAAACCGCTTGGTCGCCGCTCGAACAATCGTACGCCCAGCGCTTTTTCGAGGGCGGCGATCCGGCGGCTCAAGGTGGAGTGATCGACCCCCATCTGCTGCGCTGCTACGGTCAGTCGCCCGGCGCGTGAAATCGCGAGGAAAGCCTGCACGTCATCCCAGTCGAAATCACGCATGTGGTTTTGTGCACAGATTGCTTGTCGATTTGCGCATTCTATTGCAATAAACTCGCTGCTATCGTGTCTCCAACCTCAACAAGGCAGTGGGCCCGAGGCCGTCAACTGCCGTACACGGAGACATGCATGTCGCTCATCGCGAAATTGAAAGCGCGCGCCGAAGCCGGCGCACCGGTGAAAGTCGGGCTGATTGGCGCCGGCAAGTTCGGTTCGATGTATCTGTCGCAGGCACCTCGCACGCCCGGCATCCACCTGACCGCAGTGGCGGACTTGTCCCCGGAGCGGGCGCGCGCCGCCCTTGCGCGCGTCGGCTGGCCCGCCGAACGATTCGCTGCGCGGTCCTTCGACGATGCATTGCGAAGCGGCGGCACGTACGTGACCGACGATGCAGACGCGATGATCGCGAGCGACTATGTGGATATCGTGATCGACGCCACCGGCAGCCCGGCCGCCGGTATCCATCACGCGCTGCTGTGCTGCAAGCATCGCAAGCATATCGTGATGGTCAACGTCGAAGCCGACGTCCTCGCCGGCCCGTTGTTGGCGCGGCGTGCGGAGGAGGCCGGCATCATCTATTCGATGGCGTCAGGCGACCAGCCGGCGTTGATCGCCGAGCTGGTCGATTGGGCGCGCACCACCGGTTTCGAAGTGATCTGCGCGGGCAAAGGCACCAAGTACCTGCCTGCTTACCATCAATCGACGCCAGATACCGTTTGGGGGCACTACGGTTTCAGTGCCGAGCAGGTCGGCTCCGGCGACTTCAATGCGCAGATGTTCAATTCGTTTCTTGACGGAACGAAGTCGGCGCTCGAAATGGCGGCGGTAGCCAACGCCTGCGATCTGAGGCCGCCGCGTGACGGACTCGCCTTCCCGGCCTGCGGCGTCGACGACCTGCCGAATCTGCTGCGTCCGGTTGGCGACGGCGGAATACTGGCTGATCGTGGCACGGTGGAGGTGGTGTCGTCGCTGGAGCGCGACGGGCGCCCGGTGTTCCGGGATCTGCGCTGGGGCGTGTACGCGGTGTTCGAAGCGCCGAGCGATTACGTCCGCGATTGCTTCGCACAATACGGTTTGAAGACCGACGACAGTGGCCGCTTCGCCGCGATGTACAAGCCCTACCACTTGATCGGCCTGGAGCTTGGCGTCTCGATCGCGAGCATTGCGGTGCGAGGCGAGGCGACAGGTGCCACCGGTGGCTTCCATGGCGATGTTGCAGCGACGGCCAAGCGCGACCTGCGCGCGGGCGAGCGGCTCGACGGCGAGGGCGGCTTCACCGTCTACGGAAAGTTGATGCCGGCAGCGGATTCGCTTGCGCTTGGGGCGTTGCCTATCGGTCTGGCTCACAACATGGTCCTGCAACGGCCGGTGCGCGCGGGCGAGCCGGTGCGCTGGAGTGATGTCGCGTTCGACGCGGGCAAGGAAGCGATCCGCGTGCGGCGCGAAATGGAGGACGTGTTCCGGGACGCGCTGGGCGTCACCGCGCCGCCCGAGCGCTTGGCCAGCTGATCATTGTCGAGCGTAGCTGCGGGCCCAGCCGCCTCGCTGCTGGTTTGGGCATCACGTTCGCGAAGCCTGCGGGTCGCGCCCGGTGGTCTCGTTGGTCTCGGTGGCTCCGAGGCAGCGGCAGCTCAGCGACGGGCGGAGACCTCGGCGGTGACAGGCTGGCGAGGTGACCGGCAACGACACGGCCAACGCGGCCGCGGCGTATGCCGGAGCGTGCGGATGCGCGCGTCGCGCAACCGGACCAGCAAGGTCAGACGGGCAAGGTCAAACGGGCAGGATCGAACGGGCAGGGTCAAACGGGCAGGGTCAAAGGGGCAGGGTCAAACGGGCAGGGTCAAACGGACACCGAGGGCGTGCCGGCCGAGTCCGCGGCAGGAACGGCCGCGCGTCGTCCTTCCGCTGATCGGGAGTGATTCGGGCTGCGTGCCGCTTCATGCAACGCGGTGCCGCTGCAGGGCGCGCAGGGGCCGCTAAGGGGCCGCTAAGGGCCGCCGAGAGGACGGTTCGGCGCTCTGCGTTCTGCGTAGTCGGCTGATGCTGATCGTGCCGTCGCGCAGCCCCTGGCTGCAACGTTGGTCGCCCGGGCGGGGCCTCGTCGGGCATGCGTCTCTCGCACGTCGATTACACGCGATTCTTGATAACGCCCGCAAAAGGGCGAGGAGGAGACATGACTCATCTAAGCGATACGATGCCGGTCGGCGCCGCGGCTGCGGGCGACGTCTACAGGAAGATTACCTGGCGCATCATGCCATTCATCGTGCTGTGCTACGTCTGCGCTTATCTGGACCGCGTCAACGTGGGGTTCGCCAAGCTGCAGATGCTGAGCGACCTCGGCTTCAGCGATGCGGTGTACGGGTTCGGCGCCGGCATCTTTTTCATCGGGTACTTCTTCTTCGAAGTGCCAAGTAATCTGATCCTGCATCGCGTCGGCGCGAGACGCTGGATCGCGCGCATCATGGTCAGCTGGGCGGTCATCTCCGCGTTGACCCTGTTCGTCAAAACGCCGACGCAGTTCTACATCGTGCGCTTTCTACTCGGCGTGGCGGAGGCCGGCTTCTCGCCCGGCATCATGCTCTATCTCACTTACTGGTTCCCGGCGAAGAAACGAGGCTTCGCGCTGGGTCTCTACTACATCGCCATTCCGCTCGCCGGCGTCGTCGGCGGTCCGCTGTCTGGCTGGATTCTCAGTGCCTTCGCCGGCTCCTCGACGATGGCCGCTTGGCAGTGGCTGTTCCTGCTGGAAGCGGTGCCGGCCCTGCTGGCCGGGGTGGCCGTCCTGCGTTTGATGGTGGACCGGCCGCAGCAGGCGAAGTGGCTGAGCGATGCGGAAAAGACCGCCGTGACGCAGGCGATCGACGCAGAGGACGCAAGCAAGACGACGCATTCCGATACGCGTGCCTTCCTGTCGGACGTGAACATCTGGAAACTGTGCGCTGTGTACTTCTGCCAGATCATCGGCTTGTACGGCATCAGCTTCTGGCTGCCATCGATCATCAAGGATAGCGGCCTGCGCGACGTCGCTACGATCGGCTGGCTGTCGGCCTTGCCGTACCTCGTGGCGATTCCGGTGATCGTTTATTCGGGCATCAGCGCCGACCGATTCCGGTCGCGAAGGATGCACTTCTCGGTCGCGCTGACGATTGGTGCGGTCGGCTTCGCACTGAGTGGTTACGTTGGTCAGAACGTCGCGCTGGCAGTCGTGTGCCTCTGCGTTGCGGCGGCCGGCATTCTGTCCGGCTTGTCGCTGTTCTGGGGCATGCCGTCGGCATTTCTCGCCGGCACCTCGGCCGCAGCCGGCATCGCCGGGATTAACTGCGTCGGCAATCTGGCCGGCTTCGTCTCGCCTTATATGGTTGGCTGGCTGAATGTCACCACCCATGACAACCGAATTGGGTTGTATGCGGTTGCGATCCTGATGGTCGTCGGCGCGGTGGCGGTGCGGGCGATTCCGGGCCGGCTGGCGGACCGCTGACAAACCGCTGACAAACCGGGTGCGCGTTGAAGATGCGACTGCAATGCGCGCCCGACCCGGACGCGGTGCTGGCTGCGCGCGCTGTACCGGTCGCGGCGCCGATACGGATGGAGTGGTCGATACGCGAAATTGTACCGGTTCAGTAACGGTACAGTGCGCTAAGCTCTGGTCTCCAGAACGAGAAGCCGGACCACACCGCTTGCCGCCAATCATGACGCCCGACCAACTCCTTGCCTTCTGCACGTTCGCCGCGATCGCTTCCGTTACGCCCGGCCCGAACAATATGATGATTCTCGCCTCCGGCCTGAATCATGGCTTCAAGCGCTCGCTGCCGCATCTTGCCGGAATCACGTTGGGCTTCACCTTCATGGTGTTCGTCACGGGGCTGGGGCTGCACGCGGTCTTCATTGAATTTCCTGTTCTGCAGACTGTCCTGAAATACGTCGGTGCCGCGTACCTGTTGTGGCTCGCATGGCAACTGGCGCGCGCCCACGGCTTGGACAACAAAGGCGTCTCGGCGAAACGGCCGATGCGTTTTATCAGTGCCGCTGCGTTTCAATGGGTCAACCCGAAGGCGTGGGTCATGGCGATCGGCGCGGTGACGACTTTCTTGCCGACGGCGTTCGGTCTTGCCGATGTGCTGCTGCTCGCGCTCGTATTCGGAATCGTGAATGCGCCATGTGTCGGCGTATGGGCCGGGTTTGGTGCAGGTATGCAGCGTTTCCTGCGCGATCCCCGCTTGTTGCGCTGTTTCAATCTCGGCACGGCTGGCCTGCTCGTCCTCTCTCTGTATCCGATCCTGAAAAGCTGAGCCAGTGGTGTCTCGACCCTGCAGTGGCGCGCACTGGTTCGAACGGTCAGCGTCAACCGGCGCTCCCTGCATGGCCCTGACCGCTCGCCGCGCCGCAGGGTCAGCGTCCGCCGATATCGTCGCAGCCGCGCATTACCGCTGACCCCTGCCTCCTGACCCCTGACGCCGCGTGGCTTCGCTCGTTGCACCGCGAAGGTTTCGAGGGGTTGCGCCGTCCCAGCGGTCCAGCGGACCAGCGCCGCAGCTTGGAAGCGCGTCGCCGGTGTGCTGCGGATGCACCGTCGCCTTGTCGATAGCGCTGCGCCGTCCGCCGCATCCGTTCGTCGGCGTTGCCTCGTGGTGCGGCTTGTCTACGGGTAAACGCATACGTACCGAAGGCCGCGCGCGGGTTGGTCGATGATGCCGCGCCCGCGACCGATGGTGGCTCGCTCTCTGGATTGCTTCTTGCTCACAGGTTTCCGTCGCGAAGCACGATGTCACCGCCGCGATGCGGCGACGTTGGCGCGCGGCGCGCAAGGCTCACGCATGTCAATGCTGCCGTGGCGGCGCCCGTCACTGGCGACGTTGGCGCATTGCCGTGCTGCCTTGCGCTCGTCATCGAGCAGTCAGCCCAAAAAATCGCGAGGAACCCGCAATGCCAAAGTCGAAGCCTGAAAACGCCCGCCCGGCGAGCCGCAAACCAGCTGCCGCGAAGGCCGCGTCGCGCAACACGGAAAGCGCTCCGTCGCATCCGGCGAGCGACGCGGGCGGCGACGCGCTCGCGAAAAAGATGACGGACACGCAGAGCCTGTCGGCTGGTAGACCTTACAACGCACTCTCCCTGAAGGATCACGGTCACGACAGCGCGGTCAATCCGGAGGCGGGGGAGACCGTTTCGCCGGACTCTCCCGACGTCACCGGCAGCACGTTGAGCGAACACAATCCGTCGGAAAAAACGGGTGCCGGTCAGCCGCCGCTGGGGCGCAACGCCACCATCGGACCGCTGGACCGCGTGCGCGCCGACGCGTCTGGCCAGCCGCTGACGACCAATCAGGGCGTGCACATTGCCGATAATCAGAACACGCTGAAGGCTGGACTGCGGGGGCCAGCGCTGCTCGAAGACTTCATTCTGCGCGAGAAGATCACGCACTTCGATCACGAACGCATTCCGGAGCGGATCGTCCATGCGCGCGGATCGGGCGCCCATGGCTACTTCGAGAACTATGCGCCGCTGACTGAGCTCACCCGCGCTGCGCCGTTTCAGGAAGCCGGGAAGATCACGCCGGTGTTCGTGCGGTTTTCGACTGTCGCGGGTGAGCGCGGCTCGATCGACACGGCGCGCGATGTGCGTGGCTTCGCGGTCAAGTTCTACACGGACGAAGGCAACTGGGATCTGGTGGGCAACAACATTCCGGTGTTCTTCATCCAGGATGCGATGAAATTCCCGGACCTGGTCCATGCAGTCAAGCCAGAGCCACACCACGGCATGCCACAGGCTGCGAGCGCGCACGATACTTTCTGGGACTTTGCGTCGCTCAGCCCGGAAATCACGCACATGCTGATGTGGGTCATGTCGGACCGCGCAATTCCCCGCAGCTATCGGATGATGCAGGGCTTCGGCGTGCATACCTTCCGCCTGGTCAATGCGGAAGGCGTCTCGCATTTCGTCAAGTTCCACTGGAAGCCGCGGCTGGGCACCCATTCGCTGGTATGGGACGAAGCGGTCAAGATCGCGGGCGCCGATCCCGATTTCCATCGCCGTGACCTGTGGGAAGCGATCGAGGCAGGCGAGTATCCGGAGTGGGAACTGGGCTTCCAGATCTTCACCGAAGAGCAGGCCGACCAGTTCAGTTTCGACATCCTCGATGCGACCAAGATCATCCCGGAAGAAGTGGTGCCGGTCACGCCGATCGGGCGGATGGTGCTGAACCGCAACCCCGACAACTTCTTCGCCGAGACCGAGCAGGTTGCGTTCTGTACCGCGCACATCGTTCCTGGGCTGGACTTCAGCCACGACCCGCTGCTCGCCGGTCGGATTCACTCCTACGTCGATACGCAGATCTCGCGTCTTGGTGGCCCGAACTTCCACGAGCTGCCGATCAACTCGCCGATCGCGCCGGTCAACAACAACCAGCGCGACGGCATGCATCGCCAGGCGATCCACCGCGGGCGCGTGGCCTACGAGCCGAATTCGCTCGGTGGCGGCTGCCCGTTCCAGACTGGCAAGATGACTGGCTTCGTCTCGTTCCCGGCGCCGGTGCAGGAAGACAAGGTGCGTGGCAAGCCGGAGAAGTTTGCTGACCACTACACACAGGCGGCGCTGTTCTACAACAGCCAGACCGAGAACGAGAAGGCGCACATCGTCGGCGGCTTCCGCTTCGAGCTGAGCCGGGTAACCGTGCCGGCAATCCGCCAGCGCATGGTGGCCGGTCTGCGCAATGCCTCCGAGGAACTCGCGCAGCGCGTCGCCGAGGGGCTGGGCATGGAACTGCCGGAACCGCTGCCGCGGGCGCTGCCGAATCCGGCCGCGCCGGAGGTCGAGCAGTCGCCTGCACTCTCGCTGACCGCGTTGCCGGGCGAGGGCGGTATACGTACCCGTAAAATCGCCCTGCTGGTTGCGAACGGCGTCGCTGGCGCACCGCTGGCGACGTTGCAGACCGCACTGGTCGGACAGGGGGCCGTGCCGCGTCTGGTGGGTGTACGGCTTGGCACCGTGAAGACCGCTGACGGTGATGCGGTGGAAGCCGACGCCTCGATGGAAAACACGCCCGCGGTCCTGTTCGATGCGTTGGTCCTGCCCGACGGCCAGGCAGGCGTCCACGCGCTGCTCGCCGACGGTCACACGCTGGAGTTCCTCAAGGACCAGTATCGACACTGCAAGACGATTCTGGCGCTCGGCGCATCGAGCCAATTGTTCGACAAGCTCGGCATCTCGCAGACGCTGCCGGACGGACAGAACGACCCGGGCCTGCTCGTCGCCGACAGCCTTGACGACGACGTCGTGGCCGCCTTCGTCGCCGCCGTTGCGCAGCATCGGCACGCGGTGCGCGATTCCGATCCGCCGTTGATCTAAGCGGGTCGGCACGTCCTGGATGCCTCGGCAGCGCGAGGCATCGGACTAGAAAAACGCCCTGCCATCGTCAAGATGGCAGGGCGTTTTTTTTCGTCGAGATCCGGCCGAGTGTCGCGACCCATTATGAACACCGGTCGCGACACTCGGCCGGCGACCGTTGCAACCGTCATGTCGAGCGCGGCGAACCGCGCACGAAGCAGGCAACGCAGCGCCGGCCGTGCGACCCGGCCCGGTCGGGGCCGCGCCGCACCGGCTGCGCCACGCTTACTGCGCGAAGTTGGCGTCGCGGATACAGGCATTGTCGCCCGTATTGGCCAGATCGCCGTAGCCCGTCTGCGCCTGACGGCCGGCATTGCGCTCGGCTCGCAGGAACTGCGTGTACGTCTCGGTCTTTTTACCGTGCGGCAGCGTAATCGGCGTGGTGAGATCCGCCAGACTCATGATGTACGGTGCCAGCGTCGCATCTTGACGAACCGCGCGTGCATTGATGATCCGGCGCACTTGCGACACATTGGCCACATACCAGCCACTGAACGGGCGATAGGCCGGCCCGGCGAAATGGCTGTCGACGATCAGGTACGGGTTCTTCGTCGCAAGGTTTGCCTCGCTCACGCCGTGCGCGAGGAAGTCGCCGCCCAGGCGTGAGCCGACCTGTCCCCGCTTGGCGATGTCGAACTTCGCGCGATCGGCATACGAACTGGCCTGCGTATCGTTCCACCGCAGCCCGGTCCAGATGATCACGTGTGCCAGGTTGCGCGAACCCGCCGCATTCTTGTCGAGAATGTAGAGGAGGTCGCCCGGCTGCAGCTGGCTTTCGAAGGTATCGATGTTCGTCGCATTGATGTCGAGCAGCACGCCGGTGGCGTAGGTGCGCGAATCGCCCGCGCGATTCGTCTGGCAGGCCTGCGTGGCGACACCGGTGGACAACGCGTTACCCGTGATACCGGCAAAGTTGTATACCCACGAGGTGAAGTCCGAGCAATCGACGCCATTCCACTTGACCTCCGAGGCCTTCGTGGCGGTTTCCGACTGCACGCCCGTCTTGTCGCTGACGGCCTGGTGTCCGTCGGCGAACCGCGACGGCGTGCACTTCATGCCCGACGAGTCGCCGCCGCCGGTGCTGCCGCTCGAGAAATTCAGGAACAGCTTCGCTTGCTTCACCTCGTCAGCCGTGCCCTTGCCGCTCAGATAGGCCGACAGCTTCTCGTACGGCGACCAGCCAGGGATGTGGTGATGGCAATAGTTGATGTCCTGGTCGACCCAGTAATTCACCGCGGCCATCAACAGGTTGCGTTGCCATTCGTGGCGGTCGCAGCTCGCCGTGCTCGCCGGGGTGGCGTAGCGTGCATAGTTGACCGCTACCGGCCCCCAGCTGTTCACGCCGGCGACCACGTCGCGCCAGTTCTTCGAGTTGACCGTGCTGGTGGTCGCCGCCTGTATGTGCGTGCGGCGGAAGTCGAACTTGTCCTGGTAGGCGGCGAGGAGCGCCTGCGGCGAGGCACACGCGGCCGCGCTCAACGAGTCCGGATTGGTTTCGTCGGCCGGCGCGTTCAATTGCGCAAGGCTGGTAACCGGGGTGTCGTTGGCGGCGCTGTTCACGAAGGTGGCCGCGGAGCTTGCAAGCCCGCAACTGCCCGTGCCGGCCGCGCCGACCGTGCCGTCGTCCTGCGGATCGCCGGCGCCCGCCGAACACGCGGTCAGCGTGCTGCCGTTGCCAATGTCCGCGCTGATCTGCCGAACCGTCGCTCCGGTGTCGCCGCTGCTGTCGTTCTGATATTGGGACGCGACGCCCTGGACGAACGCGGCTTTCTGTCCATCGGTCAGGTCGGCGCTGACGGCAGTCGTGCTGGCAGTGCTGTCGGTCGAGCTGGCAGCCGGCAACGTGGCCTGGGCATCCAACCCGCCGAGGTAGGCCTGGACCTGCTGCTGGCCGAGTGTAATGTTGCTCGCCGTCAAGCCGCCGCTCATCGCCTCGGCCTGACGGACCGACGCGGTCGAATAGACCGAAAGGGCCACCGTCGCGCCTGGCGCGGCGTCGAGCGCCGCCTGCAGGTGATCGCTCCCCAGGCTGAGCGTCGCGCCGCTGACCAGGTCGGTGTAGCTGCCGCCACTTGCGTCGATGATGACCGGCCACTGGGTGGGCGCCGGCAGATGGAAACTGCCTGAGCCGTCCACCGTGGTCGATGCGAGCGGCGTCGTGGCGATCGAACCGTCGGCGTTGACTGCATACAGGCGAACCTGCATGCCGGTGGCATTGGCCAGCGCTACCTTGCCGTCGATGCCACCGGTGGTCGTGCCGTTGTTGTCCGTTACCGAGTTGCTCGACGAGCCGCAGGCGGCCAGCGCCAAGGCGGCGAAGAGCGCACAGAGCGCGCTCGCGATGGGTTTTTTCGTCATCTCATATCCTGGAAGCGGGGGACGGCGATCCGTCCGCCGGCGGGGGCAGCCGAAGCTGCAAGCGTCGCCTGCGTTCCGGTTAACGCGGGGCGGCGCAGCTTGGTCTACGTCAAACCGACGGAAAACTGAAATTTTTTTGGAGTGCTGGGTAACTGTTGCGGCAAGAATTGCTCAGGCGGGGTCCGACCGCATACGTGTAAACGCGCGGTTGAGCCGCCAAGCTAGGCCATCTTCAATGGCAAAGTCGCCCCTACGTGGCACGCCGCTGACGGCGCACTGCGCGCTACACGATGCAACTGCCGACCGGCGAATCGACCGGCGAGCCGACGTTGGTATCCACCGTGGTATCGACACTCGCGAGGACGTCGGTATCGACGTTCGGGAAAACCCTGCTTGCTGACTGTTTGACCCACTTATTACTATTGCGGCCATGGATTGCATACGTATGCAATACGCATAACGTTCCTCACAAGAAGGAGAACATCATGGCTGTATGGCTCAAAAAGGGCGCCGACGCAGAAGCAGTGAAAAGTGCCGACAGACAGGTTCGGGACACGGTCGAGCAGTTGCTGGCCGACATCGAGCAGCGCGGCGACACCGCCGTGCGCGAACTGTCGGTTCGTTTCGACAAGCTGGAGCGCGACGACTATCGCCTGAGCGATGCCGAGATCCAGGCCTGCCTGGATCAGCTCAGCCAGCGCGACCTCGACGACATCCAGTTCGCGCAGACCCAGGTTCGCAATTTCGCCCAGCATCAGCGCGATTCAATGAAGGATATCGAGGTCGAAACGCTGCCGGGCGTCGTGCTGGGTCACAAGAATGTCCCGGTCGCCGCGGCCGGCTGCTACGTGCCTGGCGGGAAGTATCCGCTGCTGGCCTCGGCGCACATGTCGGTCATCACCGCCAAGGTCGCCGGCGTGCCACGCGTCATCACCTGCGCACCGCCGTATCAGGGCAAACCCGCGCCGGCGATCGTTGCCGCGCAGCATCTGGCCGGCGCCGACGCGATCTACTGTCTGGGCGGGATCCAGGCGATCGGCGCGATGGCGATCGGCACCGCGTCGATCAGCGCGGTCGACATGCTGGTCGGACCGGGCAATGCGTTCGTCGCCGAAGCGAAGCGTCAATTGTTCGGACGCGTCGGCATCGACCTGTTCGCCGGGCCGACCGAAACCCTGGTGATTGCCGACGAGACGGTGGACGGCGAGCTGTGTGCGACCGACCTGCTGGGTCAGGCTGAACATGGTCCGGATTCCCCGGCCATCCTGCTGACGACTTCCGAGGCCTTGGCACGCGACACCCTTGCAGAAGTCGAGCGCCTGCTGAAGATCCTGCCGACCGCCGAGATCGCGCGCCGGGCGTGGGAAACCTACGGCCAGGTGATCGTCGCCGAATCCGATGCGGAAATGGTGTCTATCGCCGACGAGATCGCCTCCGAGCACGTGCAGGTGATGACGCGCGATCCGAATTACTTCCTCGACAACATGCGCAACTACGGCGCGCTGTTTCTCGGCGCCCGCACCAATGTCGCTTACGGCGACAAGGTCATCGGCACGAACCACACGCTGCCCACCAAGCGCGCCGCGCGCTACACGGGTGGCCTGTGGGTCGGCAAGTTCCTGAAAACGTGTACCTACCAGCGCGTGTTGACCGACGAGGCATCGACCCTGGTTGGGGAGTACTGTTCCCGCCTGTGCGCGCTCGAAGGCTTCGCCGGCCACGGCGAGCAGGCGAATGTACGCGTGCGCCGGTACGGGCACAAGGATGTGCCATACGGTGGCGCGGCGCGCTGACGCGCGGCCGGCGCGGGGGTGAAGGCGCTGCAGTGCCTTGCGGAGACCACGCCCGCAGCGTTTCCACCGGTCGGAACCACGAGCGGCGCCGCGCTTCCAGCGCACCGCGCGAGACGATCCGTCGTCGCGGTGCCCGCGGCGCCGTTCCCTGGCAAGTCCGACCGGTTCGTTCAACATTACAAGACATAGAACAGTCATGAGTATCGTCATTGCCCTTGCGGCCCTCGGCCTGCTGATGCTGGCGGCCTATCGGGGCTACAGCGTCATCGTCTTCGCTCCGCTGGCCGCGCTCGCGGCGGTGCTCCTGACCGAACCGGCCGCGGTCGCGCCCGCGTTTTCGGGCTTGTTCATGGACAAGATGGTGGGCTTCATCAAGCTCTACTTCCCTGTCTTCATGCTGGGCGCGCTGTTCGGCAAGCTCATCGAGTTGTCCGGTTTCTCGCGTGCGATCGTCGAGGCGGTGGTAAAGCTGCTCGGCCGCGAGCGGGCCATCCCGGTCATCGTGATCGTCTGCGCGCTGCTCACCTATGGCGGCGTTTCGCTGTTCGTGGTGGTGTTCGCGGTGTATCCGTTCGCGGCGGAAATGTTCCGCCAGGGCGGCATCCCGAAGCGGCTGATGCCGGCGACGATCGCGCTTGGCGCGTTCACGTTCACGATGGACGCGATGCCGGGCTCGCCGCAGATCCAGAACATCATTCCGACGACTTTCTTCAACACGACGTCCTGGGCCGCACCGTGGCTCGGCACGCTCGGCTCGCTGTTCGTGTTCATCCTGGGCGTGGTCTATCTGGAACGCTGCCGTCGCCGCGCGAAGGCGGCCGGCGAGGGCTACGGAAACATCCTGCGCAACGAACCGGAGACGCCCGAACACATTGCGCTGCCACATCCGTTGCTCGCGCTCTCGCCGCTGGTGCTGGTGGGCGTGGTCAACCTGCTGTTCACCTATTGGATCCCGACCTGGTATCCGGGACACTATCCGTTGCGCCTGCCCGGCCTGCCGGCGCCGATCGACGTCGACGTCTCGAAACTGGTCGGTATCTGGGCCGTGTTGGCGGCGCTGCTCAGCGGCATCCTGGTGGTGTTGATCACGTCGTTCCGCGTGGTGAAGGCGCGCCTTGCCGACGGTAGCAAGACCGCGGTGGCCGGCGCGATGCTCGCGACGCTGAACACCGCGTCGGAGTATGGCTTCGGCGCGATCATCGCTGCGTTGCCCGGCTTCATCCTGCTGGCCGACGCGCTGCGGGTCATTCCGAATCCGCTGATCAATCAAGCCATCACGATCAACCTGCTGGCCGGCATCACCGGTTCGTCGTCAGGCGGCATGAGCATCGCGTTGGCGGCGATGGCCGACCAGTTCATCAGCGCGGCGCACGCGGCGCACATACCGCTGGAGGTGCTGCATCGGGTCGCCTCGATGGCCGCTGGCGGCATGGACACGTTGCCGCACAACGGTGCCGTCATCACCCTGCTGGCGGTCACCGGCTTGACGCATCGCGAGGCTTACAAGAACATCTTCGTGATGACGCTGATCAAGATCGCCGCATCGTTCTTCGTGATCGCGTTGTTCTACACCACCGGGCTGGTCTGAACGCAGCATTGCATTCTCGTACCGGGCGTCCCTGCAGTCGTCCCTGAAGCTGTCCCTGAAGCCGTCCCTTACTCGAACCGCCCGTCTCCGCATTGCTCACGCGCCTGCCCGCCATGTCGACACTGCCCGCCACACCTTCTGCCTCGCTCGATGGTCAGCACGCGCTGGTTACGGGTGGTAGCAGCGGCATCGGTTTGGCGGCTGCCGCGGCACTCGGCCGGGCCGGCGCACGCGTCACACTGGCGGCGCGTCGGCCGGCCGAGCTGGAAGCCGCTTGCGATGTGCTGCGCGGCGAGGGCATCGACTGTTGCGGATTGCCGTTGGATGTGACGGACCCGGAGAGCGTCGATGCCGCGGTAGCTGCTTCATCGGCATTCGACATCCTGGTCAACAACGCAGGGATGAATCGGCCGAAGCCGCTCGCGCAGCTGAGCAACGACGACATCGATGCGGTGCTCGACTTGAACGTCAAGGCCGTGTTCTACGTGACGCGCGCGGTCAGTCGCCAGATGGTGGCGCGCGGACAGGGCGGGGCGATCATCAATGTGTCCTCGCAGATGGGCCACGTCGGCAGTCCGGGCCGCACGCTGTACTGCGCGAGCAAGCACGCGATCGAAGGCATGACCAAGGCGCTCGCGTGGGAACTGGGCGAGCATGGCATTCGCGTCAACAGCCTGTGCCCGACCTTTATCGAGACGGCGATGACCGCGCCGATGTTCGCGCAGGCCGGGTTCGCCGACTGGGTGCGGTCGCGCATTGCCCTGGGACGACCCGGCCAGCTTGCCGAAGTGATGGGCGCCATCGTTTTTCTGGCCAGTGCGCAGTCCAGCTTGATGACCGGCAGCGCGCTGATGCTCGACGGTGGCTGGACCGCTGCGTGAGCGGCACCCCGGCCCGCCACCCGCCACCCGCCACTTCCGGCCGAGCAGACGGATTTCTGACATCTTGCAACGAAAGGTCGGCTTCACCGTCTTTAGAATAGGCGAATCGCTTCCCATGCGTTCTCTGCAACGCTCTGCCCAGTGACAGAATCGAACGAAAGGGGCGCGCGACGTCCTGCCACCGCACACGACGTGGCGCGCCTCGCCGGCGTCAGCCAGTCGGCGGTCTCGCGGGCTTTCTCGCCCGGTGCCAGTGTCTCGCCGGCAACGCGCGAGAAAGTCATGGCCGCGGCAACCCAGCTCGGTTATCGACCCAATCAGATCGCGCGTTCGCTGATCACGCGCCGCTCCAACATCATCGGCGTGGCGATGCCGAACACGGGCAATCCTTTCTACCGCAATGCGTTGAACGCTTTATCGGTCGAATTTGCAAGGATCGGGTACCGGATCCTGCTGTTCACCAGCGACCCGGTTGCCGGTAGCGATCCGATCCTCGCGGAGGTGCTGCGCTATCAGGTCGATGCCGTCGTGTTGATTTCGACCAGTCTGTCCTCTCACTTCGCCGAGGAGTGCATGCAGATCGGCGTGCCGGTCGTGCTGCTGAACCGGCGCACCGACAGCGCGGCGGTGTCGTCGGTGACGGGCGACAACACCCGTGGCGCGCGCGCGATCGCCGCCTTTCTGCTCGCAGGCGGGCATCGGCGCTTCGCCTATGTCGCCGGTCTCGAAACCTCCTCGACCAATCGCGATCGCGAGGCAGCCTTTTTTGCGGCGCTTGCGCAGGCGGGCGTCGACGGCGTCGAGCGCCAGTCGGGCCATTACACCGCCGAGGGCGCGGCGCAGGCGGCGAGGGTACTGCTTGCACGCAGGAGCCGCCCGGATGCGATCTTCTGTGCCAACGACGATATGGCGTTCGCCGTGATGAACGTGGCACGTGCGGAGTACGGGCTCGACATCGGCAAGACCCTGTCGATCGTCGGTTTCGATGACACGGACCTTGCCGCGTGGCCGATGCTAGACCTGACCAGCTATGCACAGCCGGTGCAGCCGATGGTGGCGCACGTGCTGGAGAGCATCGTTGCGCAGCTGGAGGGAGGCGTGCAAGCGACGCACCATGTGGTGCGGGGCGAATTGATCGTGAGGCGCTCGGCGCGGCGCCCGTCGTCCGGCGTCGAGCGTCTCGACGACGGGCGCGAAATCTGGCGGGCGAGCGACTGAGCCGCCGACCGCTGCGGCGCCAGCGCCCCGGCGGTCGTTCCCGACCGTTACAGTTTGTACGTCAGCGTGGCCATCGCGTTGCGGCCCTCGCCATACGTGCCCTGTCCCGACAGATAAACGAGATACTTCCTGTTGAAGATGTTATTGAAGTTGATCTGCAGCGAAATCTTCGGTGTGAATTCGTACCGAGCCATCAATTCCGCGACGCCGACGGGCTTCTGCTCGTAGACGACGTTGCCGGCGAGACTGGTTGCGATGGTCGTGTACGTACGATTCTGCCAGTTGAAGCCGCCGCCCACCGTCAATGCGTGCCAGGTGTTCGGCAACCGCCATGTGGTGAACAATCGGAACTGCGTGGTCGGGATGTCGGGGTTGTACGGGGTCCCGCTTGCCTGCGCTGCCATCGTTCGCGACAGACCGGCGACCACGTTCCAGCCCGGCAGCGGCTCGCCGGCAACCTGCGCCTCGAACCCCTTGCTCGTCACGCCTTTTGCGCCGATGTAGGCGAAGCTGGTGGTGCCGGGAACGATGTTGCTGCCGTCCCGCGTCGCCACGTTGTCCTGCTCGATCTTGAACAGCGAGAACGAGGTGTTCAGGCGTCCGTTCAGATGCTCGCCCTTGATGCCTATCTCGTAATTGGTACCGGTGACCGGCGACAGATAGTTGCCGCTGACGTCGCGATAGTTCTGTGGCAGAAAGATATCGGTGTAGCTCGCATAGACCGAGTAGACCTCATTCAGGTCGTAGATCGCGCCGGCGTACGGAGTGAACGCACTGTGACTGCGCGTCGCCGTGAGCGTTTCGTTGCGCCAGTCCGTCTGCCGGGCGCCCAGAATGAAGCGCAACCGGTCCGTCAGCGACAGACGCAGCGCGCTGTACGCGCCGACTTGCCGAGTCCGGTCGACCGAGGCAATCGCGCCGGCGCGCCAGCTCGGCTCGGCGTACGAGCCGTCCCATGCGTAGAAGTTGCCCGTGCTTTGAAGTGGCGTCGCCGCGGCGTGCGAGATCTGGACGTCGCGTGACTGGCTGAAATTGAATCCGATCACCCACTCATGGCGCCGGCCAAGCAGTGTGAACGGTCCGGTGGCCTGCGCATCCAGGCTGTTTTGCTGGAAGAAGTCGGTCGTGTAATTGGCCAGCGGCGTCAGTCCCTGACCGGTCAGACGATTCATGTTGCCAGACAGATAGAGCAGCCGCGCGTCGTATTCGCTCTTGCGATGGGCGAGATTGAGCTTGGCTTTCCAGCCGTTCTCGAAGCGGTGCTCGAGATTGGCGAAAGCCGTCTGATTGGTCATCGACCAGTATGTCCATGGCGTGGCCATCGTCTTCGACTTGTCCCACTCCGCGTAGGTGCCGTCGCTGAATACCAGCGGTAGTCCGCCCCAGGTGACACTGGTCGGCCGGTTGCGCTGGTAATCAAAGCCGACGTTCAACGTGGTGCGTGGGCTCAGATCAGCCTCGACGACGCCGTAGAACACCTGCTTGTTGCTGTGATACATGTCCAGTTGCGAGTTCTTGCTCTGTGCCATCGCGACCACCCGCGCGCGGACCCCGCCATCGCTGCTCAGCGGCGTCGACAGATCGACCGTCGCCCGACGGCGGTTCCAGGTGCCGAGTCCCAATGAAGCCGATCCGGCCAGCGTCTTGCTATCTGCCCGTTTGCGGACCAGGTTGATCGAGGCCGACGGATAGCCGGCGCCGGTCAACAGGCCGGTCGCGCCTCTGACTACCTCGATGCGGTCGTAGATGATCGGATCGTTGTGCGTCTCGCCGTAATAGGAGTTGCGCAGACTTGTCGGCACCCCGTCATATTGAATGTTGTCCACGGCGAAACCGCGCGAATTGAAGAAGGAGCGTTCGCTGTCCCAAGTGGTGACTGCCACGCCGGTCACGTTGCGCAGCGCCTGGGCCAGGGTCTGCAGATCCTGGTCACGAATCTGCTGCTGCGTAACCACACTCACCGATTGTGGCGTGTCTCGCAGGGCGAGCGGCAGCCCGGTGGCCGCGGCGGTCGCGCCGGTCGTGTACGAGCCGGTGCCCTCGGTCTTCGTAGCGTCCGCGCCGGCGGTGACGTGCACCGGTTCAAGCGCACGTGCGTCGCTGCGAACGTCGCCCTGTGTGGCCGGCGTCAGCACATAGCCGCCGTTTTCCCTCCGCACCGCCGCCAGTCCCGTGCCGCTCAGCAACGTTGCGAAGGCCTGGTCGATCCCGTACTCACCGTGCAGGCCGGCGGTGGTCTTCCCTGACGTCTGGACTGCCGTAAAGGTGATCGGGGCGCCCGCGGTACTGGCCAGCGCGCGCAGCGCTGGGGCGAGCGCGCCCGCCGCGATCTCATAATGCTGTTGTGAAGGCGCTTGCACCTGAGCGAACGCCGGTACGCCGTGACTTGCCGCCAGGCCCGCGGCGAGGCCCGTGCGGCGCAACGCCACGACCGTCTGGCGCACGGCCCGGCGTCGGCGCCGCGACGTCGCGGCATGGCGGCCGGGCCGCGCGCTTTCGGTGGAATTTCTTGGACTGCGCTGACCGGAAGACATGACTTTCCCCATATTCGCTGCGCCTCGAAATGAGGGCCTCGTCAGGTAGGTGCCGCGAGCCGGTCAGTCGGGCAGTCGTTTTTCGAGAATTCTTGCTCGGCACCCTCGCTGCTCAGCGCGCCGCTTCCACCACGACCCAGTAGCGCGTGCGTGCGCGCACGCGGACGGGCAGGGTATTCGGCAGCATCGCCAGCGCCCGATCGGTGTCGCGCAACGGCAGAACCGCGGAAAAACGCAGGTCGGCAACCGAAGGGTCGCACCGCAGGACGCCGCTCCGGTAGCGGCTCAGTTCCGTTAGAAAATCCGCCAGCCGCATGTCGTCGGCCACGATCTGCGCATGCGTCCAGGCGACGCTTGCGACGTCGATCGGCTGGGGTTCGGACGTGCTTGTCGGTGTGAATGTGGCCTGCTGTCCGGCCTCCAATACGCGAGCCTGCATCGTGTCTCGCGGTTCCAGCCGTACGCGATGGGTTTGCACGGCGACAGCCGTAGTGCCGTCTCGCTGCCGAACGACGAACTGAGTGCCCAGCGCCACGACGCTGCCTTCCGCCGTGCGAACGCGCAGGAGGCCGGGCTCGGGCTGCCCCGCAACCTTGAGATGGCCGGTAGTCACCATGATCTCGCCCGCAAGCAGGACAATCTCGCGCGATGCGGCATCGAAGCGGATGTCCACCGCAGTGCCGGTGTTCAGCAACAGCGTCGTTCCGTCGGCAAGTGTCACGTGGCGCTGTTCCCCGGTGCCGGTGCGGTAATCCGCCAACACGCGCTGGCCGAAAGGTGTGCGCGAGCCGCCATAAGCCATCGCGCCCGCGGCCGCGATCACGATCAGGCCGCGCAGCGCGCGGCGCCGCTCGGGCAGTTGCAGCGCGGGATCGTTCAGCGCATGCCGTGCCGCTGGATCCATGTCACGCAGCCGGCGGCTCACCGCCTCAAGGTGGCGCCAAGCTCGCTCGTGGTCCGGCGACGCCGCTCGCCACGCTTGCCAGCGGCATCGTTGCTCGCCGGACAGTTCGCCTGCCATCAGCGCGGTGAACCACGCGGCAGCCTCGGCGGCCACGTTTTCGTCGATCGGCAGCCCGCCTGCCCGCAGCGGGATCGCCACGTGAGTGTCACGAGCCATGCGTCAAGCGGCGAGACGGAACAGACATTGGCAATTGGCGCGAGACAGGTATTGTTTGACCGAGCTGGCGGAGACGTTCAGGCGTTCCGCGATTTGCTGATAGGTCAGCGCTTCCAGGTGCGCCAGCAAAAACGCCTGCTTGACGCGCAATGGCAGCCCATCGAGTGCCGAGTCGATCTCCTGAAGTGCCTCGAGGACCATCAAACGCTTTTCGGGAGGGGGCGCAGTCTCCTCGGGCAACGCGGCAAGCGCTTCGAGGTAGCTGCGTTCGATCAGTTGGCGCCGGTAGCGGTGCGCAAGCAGGCGTTTCGCAATGGTCGCCAGGAAGGGGCGCGGCTCGCGGATTTCTTGCAGCGTGCCTGCCTTGATCACGCTCAGGAAGGTGTCGTGCGTCAGATCGGCGGCATCGCACGCATTGCCCAGCCTGCCTCGAAGCCAGGTCTGCAGCCAGCCATGATGGCTAACGTAGAAGGTCTGCACTTCCTCTTGGCCGGCGGGCGTCAGGGAGGTCATGATGCGAAAATATAATAAGAATCGTTCGCATTATAGCGAAGAACTGATTCGTCGAGGCTGGACCCGGGACGAGCGGGCTGTCTGGCGCTCGCTAACGGGCTCAGTACGGCGCTCAGTACGGCGCTCAGTACGGCGCTCAGTACGGCGCTCAGTACGGCGCTCGATATGGCGCTCGATATCGCGCCCAATATGGCGCTCGCTGAAGCATTCGCCAAAGCGTTCGCTAAGGCGTACGCAAGGCGTCTGCTATGCGAGCGAGCAATCGCGGGAACCTGATCCCGGTGTCACCGAGCCGAAAGTAACAGCCGGACGCCGGCGCTGCCAAAGACCAGCGCGAGTGTGCCATTCATCAGCCGCTGCGCGCGAGCGTACAGCCGCCGTGCCCATCCCATCGAGAAGACCAGTGCGTACCCGCCGAATACGGAGGCGCCGATGGCAAGACAGCCAGCCATGACCGCGAGCATGCGGCTGGCGGTCCCGTCGGTCCCGTCGGTTGTCGAGCCTAGCGCCGCAACGGAAATCCAGACCAGGACGGCTTTCGGATTCGTCAGATGCAGCAGGAGACCGCGCGTATAGAGCGCGGTGGTTTGCGGCGTGACCACCGGGGTCGTCGCCGCAGACGTCGGCCGGCGCAGTGCGCTGCGTGCCGATTTGATCGCGAGCCACAACAGGTAGACGCCGCCGAACAGTTTGACGCCCGCGAGAAAACCCGGATAGGCGGCGAGGGTCGCGGAGAGGCCGAGGGTTGCCAGCACGGCCCACACAAACGAGCCGGACATCACGCCGGCCGCGAATGCGAGCGCGGCCCGGCGCCCGGCCGTTCCGGCGATCGACATGATCGCAAGATTGCTCGGTCCCGGGCTGGCGACGCCGAACAGGTAGGTCGTGTATACGAGCATCAGGCTCGCGCTGACTTGTGCGTGGGGCGTCATCGTTGGCAGAAGTGCTTGTGCTGGCGCATCGCCACCGCGGACGACCCGTTCCGGCGCTGACTGAAAACCGTGCAAGGTGCGGGTCGGCCGGACCGTGAAATGCTTGGTGCTTGGCCGCCAGCGCGAGGCAGCGGGTCGTGTGTATCTTACCCGTGAAACTCACCTGCGTTTCCGCCGATCCGGATTTTTGATGCAGGCGACCGTCGGTCAACCTTGGCTTTTTTGTCTCTTCCTTTCGCCGCGTCGCCGCGCAATGTGCGCGGCCGCACGAATCTGCCGCCGCCTTTCGCTTGAACATTTCCGGGGCTGGGAATACAACGCACACGACGCACACGACACCCACGAGACGGCGCCGTGCGTTGCGATCGCCACGGGAACGGCTTATCTGATCTGGCGGAATCCATGCGCGACTATGATCGGCTCCGAAGTCAGCAGCACGGCCGTGCTGCGGGAACGCGCGTTGCGGCAGCTTGGTGGCGTTGATGTCAGCCTCATCCATTGAAGATTCGCCATGACAGCGGAACGCACTGCGCACTTGCTCGACTGGCTTCGTGATGCGCGCGCGATGGAGCAACCGGCTGAGTCGATGCTGCAGTCCCAAGCCAGCCGGCTCGAAAACTATCCTGAGTCGAGGGCCCGCATCGAGCAGCACAGCGAAGAGACGCTCGATCAGCAGCAACAGATAGATCGCTGTATCCAACCCCTCGGCGGCAGCGCGTCGGTGCTGAAGGACGCCGCCGGCAAGATTGCTGCGTTCGGCCAGGCTGTCGGCGGCATGATCATGACCGACGAGATGGTCAAAGGCGCAATGTTCGGCTACGTGTTCGAGAACATCGAACGGGCAACGTACACGGTGTTGATCGATGCTGCCGATGCAGCGGGCGATCCGGAAACGAAGCGAGCTGGCGAGGCTATCCGCTTGCAGGAGAAAGCGGTGTCGACGTGGCTGAACGCGCATCTGCCGGAGATGACGCGTACTTCCCTGCTGCGTTCGGAGACGCCAGGCGAGACCGCTCGGCGCTGATGCATCTGCCAGCGCGCTCGCAATGCATCTGGACGAGCGGGGCAGCAATCGATTCACGTTTTGGAGAAGACCATGGCCAGGATGCTGATTGCCGTATTGGACTCGCCTGAGGCCGCGCAAGCGGCGCGTAACGAACTCAACACTGCCGGGATCCCCGTGCGGAGCGTCGAATTGCATCCACTGCAAGAAACCGTCGACGGCGGGCACGCGTCGGAAGTCCAAGGCGCGGAAGCAGTGGTGAACCACGAAGGTCCGTTGGGTCACCTACAAGCGTTTGTTGCCGACATCGCCAGCCGATTGACCGGCGACGGCGCTGATGACGATGCAGAGGGTGGCGTCGCGGGACCGGACGCGGTGGCATTGATCGTGACCGTGGACGACGATCCCGCGCACGCCGCGGCGGCACGAGCCCATCTGCAGCAGCGTGCGGTCCGGGTCGACGAACGCGAGGCTTGACGCTTCCCAGCGTTGTGGCAGCGCGAGCGTTGACGCGGGCGCATGCTACGCCGGCCCAGGCCGGCAGGCGGCGTGAGCGGTCTATGCGGGCCGAAGGCGCGGACGGAAGGCGTGGTCGGATCGTGCGGGTCAACCATCGACAATTGCGAGTGTGCGCTTGCGCACAGAGCGCGTTTCCGCGCGCATGGCTTCATGCAGGTTGCGCGGCACACAGCCCGGGCTCGCTGCCGCGGTGCGTGACCGCTGGCGAGGAGCCGCACGATCGCGACCGGATTGCCACACAAACTGCTGCAGAAAGCTGCCGCGCATAAAAACTGCCTCACGGCACTGCCTCACGAAGCTGCCTCGTTACGCCGCGACGAAAGGCGGTCGGCGCAGCGGTAGGACGCACGGTCGGACCACGCAGGTGACATTTTACGGACGCGGATGAAGGCAACCCTTTCTTTCCAGTACTTGGAACCGACCGGTCATGCGCCGACCGCCGGTGGTGAAGTGACTGACGTCCCAATCGCGCTGCCGCCGGGCGCTGCAGTGCCTCGCATCGGCGAAATCGTCCGGCTCATGCCGTCGGGCCCCGACAACGCGCTGCGCGTGCGGGCCTATGTGGTGTTGTCGGTTGCCACCAGCATCTTTCGCCGTCTCGACGATCATGGCGAGGTGTCGGTCTGGCACACTACCGTTACGCTCGGTCCCGACAGCGGGGCCGCCGATCGCCGCTATCTCGTTGTCCACGAGTGACGCCCGTTGCAGCGACACGCCGTCGTGCGGTTGCCGGCCTTGCATGTCGAGTCGCCATGCCGGCGCGTGTCAGGACGGTGCTACGCTGATCGCTGGACATGCCAGGCGTGCCGCGGCGAACGGGCGAGCAACGCGCAGTGCACTTGCCGGCATGCGCAGGCTGAAACTGCCCGTCAGCGACACTCGCTCAGGCACACCGGTGCTGCGACAGACTTGGGTGGTCTCGACCGCTCGATCGCCAAGCTGTCACGTTGCCGGCCGCGAGCATCGCCTCTATCACTTCACCGCAGCAGCGCGTAGCAGGGATGCAGCGCTACCTTGTTGTGACCACCGCATGGCGTCAACGGTCTGCCGTTGATGAAGTGGTTCAAGCGTTGGCGCCTTGCGCCATGGCGATGGTGGCGGCTGGCTGCCGAGCCAGTTCGATGAACGCCCGCACATAGTCGATGGCGGTGTCGGCCTCGCGTGCCCCGAGGTAGATCTGCTTGGCGATGCCGCTTACGCCCAACCGCACAGGCACCACCTCCATCTTGGCCGCGTACTCCTCCACGAGCCAGCGCGGTAGCGCAGCCACGCCACGGCCGCTGGCGACCATTTGCAGCATGATGTCGGTGGTTTCGATCGTCTTGTGACGCCGGGGCGTGACACCAGCGGGCAGCAAGAACTGGTTGTAGATATCCAAGCGCTCGATGTCGACGGGATAACTGATCAATGTTTCCTGGGTCAACTGTCGGGGCTGCACATACGACGCCGACGCCAGAGCATGGCCCTTGGCCACCACGAGCACCTGCTCGTAGTCGAACACGGGTTCGAACGCCAGCCCAGGCTTGTACAGCGGATCGGGCGTTACCAGGAGATCAATCTCGTAGCCGAAGAGCGCGCCGATGCCACCGAATTGGAATTTCTGCTTGACGTCCACATCGACGTCGGGCCATGCGGCCAGATACGGCGACACCACTTTCAGCAGCCACTGATAGCAAGGGTGGCATTCCATGCCGATGCGCAATGCGCCGCGCTCGCCCTGCGCGAACTGGCCGAGGCGCTCTTCTGCCAAGTCGAGCTGCGGCAGCACCCGGTTTGCCACTGCAAGCAAGTATTGACCGGCCTGCGTCAGCCGCAGGCTGCGGCCTTCGCGCAACCAGATATCGGTGCCCAACTGCTGCTCCAGCTTCTTCATGCTGTGGCTCAGGGCCGACTGAGTGAGATTCAGCACACTAGCGGCGGCGGTCAACGATCCTTGTTTATCGACCTGGCGAACGATGCTGAGGTGGAGCCGCTCAAGCATTTGTATGATCCCCACTCATGGATAGATGAGATAAATCCATTTTACTTCATTGATGCAGGTCGATAGCATCCGTCTCAGGTGCTTAATTTATGTTGTCTGCGACAGCGGCTGGCCGCGCTCGGACCGCGTAGACGGCGTTTTAGACGCGGCCGCGCGGCCTCGTCCTCATTAACAGCCGACAGTGATCGAGCCAACGCCGGCTGGGCTTCGACGGGGTCGACTACGGGGTCGACTACGGGGTCGATCAGGCAGTGCACGGAGATGTCCGAGCGATTGCCTTAGGCCCGGCGAACAATATGAACAGCACGAGCTGCGCTAGGAGCATGAATGGCATGAACAACGCACCGGCGCCAAGCGGAGGCGGAGGTGGTAGCGGTAGGGGGGCAGTTGCTTGAGCCTGTCTATGAGGCGGTCGAGCGCGACTCGGCGACAGCGCGTGAACCACGAACCGCGACTGCCGCGAGCGCAAGCAACCGGGCGGAAGTGAAGCCGAACGCCGCCGCTGCCCGATGAACCGTAGCGAAGACAATGAGGCGCTCGATCGGTCGTTCGGCGGTTCACTGTAGCGCCCAGCGTTCCGCCTTCGTCGCGGCCCGGGCAGCGCGCCGACTCGACGTGACTGCCGAGGCGGTGCAGCGCGGCTCCCGCTTGATGAAGCCGGATCGGCTCCCGCGGTGGCCCTGCGGCGGGGGGCGGCGCGCCCATGCGCCCATTCGCCCGGCACCGTGGCGCTGGAACCGGCAGCGGCAGCGGCAACGCGATGCACCCCGCCCACTTCGGCACACGAATTGGCCGTGGCCTGCAACAGCATCCGCTTCTCTCAATAATTTTCTCAATAACTTAGGTCGCTGGATCGCGATGAACGAAGAACTCACCTTCAATCTCAAGAGCATCTGTTTCGACGAACACTACCAACCGTCGGACAGTACCCGGATCACCACCAACTTCGCCAACCTGGCCCGTGGCGAGAGCCGGCAACAGAACCTGCGGAACACGCTCAGGATGATCGACAACCGTTTCAATGAGCTGGCGCACTGGGACAATCCGACCGGAAATCGGTACTCGATCGAACTGAACATCATCTCCGTGGAGATGCGTTTCGACGCGACGTGCAGCGGCGCTGTGTTTCCGCTGATCGAAATACTGGAAACCTGCATCCTCGACAAGAAAGAGGGTAAGCGCATCGACGGTATCGCGGGAAACAACTTCTCGTCCTACGTGCGCGACTACGACTTCAGCGTGTTGCTTCCCGATTACAACGTCGACCGAGTCCAATTCGGCACGCCGGCCGATTTTGGCGATTTGCACGGCAAGCTGTTCAAGCAATTCGCCAATTCGAGCACTTACAAAGACCGTTTCAGCAAGGCCCCGGTGATCTGTATCAGCGCATCGACCAGCAAGACCTATCGGCAGACGGGTAACCGACACCCTGTACTGGGGATCGAATACCAGCAAGACGAATCGTCTTCCACCGATCAATACTTCGCCAAGATGGGGATGCAGGTTCGCTTCTTCATGCCTCGGAACAGCGTTGCGCCCCTGGCCTTCTACTTTCACGGCGACTTGCTGAACGATTACACGAACCTCGAGCTGATCGGCACCATTGCCACGATGGAGACCTTTCAGAAAATCTATCGTCCCGAGATCTACAACGCCAACTCCGCCGCGGGAAGCGTTTATCGCCCCAGCCTGCAGAACCGGGATTACTCGTTGACGCAGATCGTTTATGACCGGGAAGAACGCAGCCAGTTGGCGGTCAAACAAGGGAAGTTTGCCGAGGCGCACTTCATTCGGCCGTACAAGACCGTCCTTGAGCAATGGGCGGCAAATTACGCACTCTGACCACACGCATCGTCGCTGCCGTCCGGTGGTGCGGAACACGGCTGACCCCGTCCGCTCGTGCACAGCAACGCCGGGTTGCAGCCCTCAATCCCGTTTTTGTTTGAAAGGAACCCATGATGTTCGAAACGTCCGTCGCCGGCAGCCTGCCGAAGCCTGCCTGGCTGGCTGAAACCAACAAGCTCTGGCCGCAGTGGCGAGCCGAGGGAGAGGCGCTTCGCCAAGCCAAGGCCGACGCCACCTTGCTGTGGATCAAAGCGCAGGAAGACGCCGGCCTCGATATCGTGTGCGACGGGGAGCAGTCGCGTCAGCATTTCGTGCATGGTTTTCTCGAACAGGTCGATGGTATCGACTTCGAACACAAGGTAAAAATGGGCATTCGCGACAACCGCTATGACGCGATGGTGCCGCAGGTGGTGTCGGCCCTACGTTTGAAGGGGCGCGTGCATGCGTTCGAGGCGCAACTGGCGCGCGCGCACACCAGGAAAAAACTGAAGTTCACGTTGCCGGGTCCGATGACCATCGTCGATACCGTCGCGGACCGCTTCTATGGCGACAGGGTCAAGATGGCGTTCGCCTTTGCCGAGTTGCTCAATCAGGAAGCGCTGGCGCTGCAGGCCGACGGCGTCGACATCATCCAATTCGACGAGCCAGCCTTCAACGTCTACATGAAGGAGGCCGCCGACTGGGGCGTGCGGGCGCTCGAACGCGCGGCACAGGGGCTGACCTGTACGACGGCCGTGCACATCTGTTACGGCTATGGCATCAAGGCCAACACCGACTGGAAGCAGACCCTCGGCGACGAATGGCGTCAGTACGAGACGGTATTTCCAGCGCTTGCCCGTAGCTGCATTGACCAGGTCAGCCTGGAATGCATCCATTCCCACGTGCCGCCTCACCTGATGGCGTTGCTGGCCGGCAAGGACGTGCTGGTCGGCGTGATCGATGTGGCCAGCGATGTGGTCGAGACACCCGAGGAAGTGGCCGACACGATCGGCCGCGCGCTGGCGTTCGTGCCGAAGGAGCGGTTGTTCCCGTGCACGAATTGCGGTTTGGCGCCGATGGGGCGGGACGTCGCGTGGCGCAAGTTGCAAGCGCTGGCTGCCGGTACGCAACTCGCGAAGGAGCGCCTCACCACGCCATGACGTCGTTCCGGTGGTCGCGCCCGATCTGCCTGTCCACCGAGAAGTAGGCGGACGACGCGACGCGAGCAACATACGGCCAACCGCGTTGCTGCAATGGCTGGACCGACGCGCGCGCCTGTCCCGCGCGACGCGTGTCGATGCGCGCCTGTCCCGCGCGTCGACACGCGTCGCGCGTCACTGCACGCGGGCACCACACCGCACCACACCACACCACACCGCAGCGCAGCGCAGCGCAGCGCAGTCTGCCGGTTTCGCGCCGACGGCTACGCGTTGCGGCTCGGCGGCCGGCCGACCGCGCGGGCAGCCCATGCCAACAGCACGCAAGAGCATAGATTGAAGACGAAGAAGCCGCTCGGCCCGATCAGCGTCATCGCCAGCGACGCGAGGGCCGGGCCGGTCATGCCGCCGAACGAGAACAGCACTAGCAGCGTGATCGACATGGAGAGCCGGTAACGCGCCTGCGTGCAGTCCTGCACGTGCGAGATGACGACGCCGTACAGCGTGAAGGTGACCGCGACGTAGGCCAGCATCGCGCACCAGATGACGCTGCGGGTGGACGACACCAGCAGCGCCGCGCTCATCGCGGCGGACAGCAAAGCCACGCCGCTCAGCAGGCGTCGGCGGTCGATCCTGTCGGACAGGCGACCCATCGGCCACTGCGGCAGCAATGCGACGATCAACGCCACGCCCATGAACACCGACAGGTCGGCGGTGGAGAAACCGTTTCCCACCAGGTAGACCGGTGCCAGCGAATAGAAGGAGCTGTACAGGAAACCGGTGAGTATGCCCCCGGGTATCGCCAGCGGGCTGTCTCTGAGCATCTCCCCGAGACTGGTTTTCCAGTTGACCGCCGGCATTGACGGCGGCGGCGCGGCCTCGCGCTTCTCACCGCCGCTGAGCAGGGTGGCGGGGATCACTGCGCTTGCGAACAGCGCTGCCGCAACGGTGAACTGCTGCACGCTGAAGCCGTTCTGCAGCTTGATCAGAAACTGTCCGCTGCCGAGCGACAGATAATTGATGGTCGAGTAGATGCCGAACAGCTGTCCGCGCTTCTCGTTTCCGGCGTAGCTGTTGAGCCAGCTTTCGCAGGAGCCGTACAGCCCCATGAAGACGAAGCCCGAAATCGCGCGTACCAATGCGAACGCCGTCGGTGAATGGCTTTGCCCGAAGGCCAACGCCAGAATCGCGGCGGCCGCGGCATAGGCGACAAAAGTGCGATGTTGGCCGATGCGGTGGATCAACACACGGTTGACGAGCGCACCAGCGATGAAGCCGGCGTAGTAGCACGACTGGATCAATCCGATCAGCAACGTCGAATGTCCGGTGTCCAACACCCATAACGGGACGATTGTCTGGAACAGGCCATTGCCGGCGACCATCAGCGCGAAACTCACGATCAGGCCGGCGAGCGCGGCGCGCGCAAGTGGCGACGCGCTTGCCGACGGTGTCAGCGTGTCGGTGCGCCGGGTGCCGGTGAACGACGCGCTCGCCAGCGGGCCAACGGGCGCCCCGGCCGCCGCGGACGCACCGTCTAGCTGCGCCGATGCATCGGCATCGGCATCCGATTGTTGTGGTTCGAGGCGGGACTGGCGCGGGTCGTCACGCTCGGGCATGGTGGTCTCGATCGTTTGGCGGATAGACGGGCTGTCGGCGTGCCCCGTGCCGCATGGCGGTGGGCGAACGCGCGATGGCCTGCGCCGGAAGCACCGCCCGCACGAGGCATCTGGACAGTATGTGCGTTTCGCGCATCGCTCGCGATGTCAACAGCCGGCAATGGCGCATCGGCCGGGCGACGCGCCGAATGCTGCGCATCCCGCGGGGACTCGTCGTGGCGTCAGCGTGGCGCAAGCCCATGTCATGCCCGACGGTATCAAGTTCGCTTATTTTTAGAAGCAAAGATGAGCAAGCTCGATGACCGATCGCGATTCCCATGCTATGGGCGCTCACGCCCGCGCAGGCTTCGCGCAGTGGACGACGCACGCGCGGCATGCATCGGCGGGTGCGCGGCCCGCACCTCCGCCATCATCGGCACGCGGGACATGCCAGGCATGCCAGACGCTCGGCTTGCCGGACGCGCCGCTCAGCGCGACGCGACCTCGCGCGCCAAGGCGACCGCATCGGCGCCCGCCGGCGTGCGCATCGGACAGGACGGCTCGGTCGCGGCCCGCCATACCGCCTCTGCCACGTCGCGCGCATGCGTGACCGGGTCGGATGCCTGCCATCCGTCGAAGATGCTCGCGGCCAGCGACGCATAGGCATCCGGGAAGCCGCCCGCCATCCGCGCGCGCGCGTTCTCGCCGAATTGCGTCGCCGGCGCGCGGCCCGGTAGAACGAGCCGCGCCCTCACGTCGAACGCCTCTAATTCCAGCGCCAGCGATTCGGTGAACGCATTGATCGCCGCCTTGCTCGCGGTGTACACGGACAGCAGTGGCAACGGCCGCAGGGTGACGGTGGACGTCACGTTCACGATGACGCCCGAGCGGCGCGCGCGAAACTGCGGCAGCACGGCCTGCGTGAGGGCGATCGTGCCGAGTGTGTTGGTCTCGAAGACCTCGCGCACCGCGTCCATCGTCACCCCTTCCAGCGCGTTCAGGACGCCGATGCCGGCATTGTTCACCAGCACGTCGACCGGGCCGGCATCGCCCACGGCGCGAGACACGCTGTCGGGGTCCGTTACGTCGAGCGTCAAGATCCGCAAACGTTCCGATGCGGGCAGGAGGTCCGCACGCGGTTGTCGCATCGTCGCGACGACCCGCCAGCCTTTTTCGAGAAAGAGTCCGGCGGTTTCGAGACCAAAGCCGGACGAGCAACCGGTTATCAGGACTGTCTTCATGATGTTTCCCTTTGACTGAACCGAAGGCAGACAATAGCGCGCGCATCTCGGACTGGATACAATACAAAGTCCATTTTTCTTTCGTAATCGTCCGGCATGAACGATCCGCTATCGGAGGTCGTGACGCTGCTTCGGCCCACCGCCGCTGCGTCGAAGGTCGTCACGGGTGCCGGGGCCTGGCGCGTTCGTCGCCCCGAAGCCGGCCAAACCTTTTACTGCGCGGTCGTCGAAGGCCGCTGTCGGCTGCGCATCGCGGAGCGGCCGGCGGTCGAGCTGGCGGCCGGGGATTTCGTGCTGATACCGTCGGCGCAGCGCTTCGCCATGTCGAGCGCGGAGCCGGAGCCGCCGGGCGACGTCGATGATGTGCCGATCGCGCTCGCCGATGGGGTCTTTCGGCTCGGCGACCGGGACGGTCCGGCGACCGAACGGCTGCTCATCGGGCACTGCGTCTTTGCATCGTCCGATGCCGACCTGCTGGTGCCGCTCCTGCCTGGGGTCGTGCACGTCCGCGGCAACCAGCGGCTGACGACCCTGGTGCATCTGCTCGGCGAGGAGGCGCGTCAACGAAGGCCCGCGCGCGAGGTGATCCTCGCGCGCCTGCTCGAAGTCCTGCTGATCGAGGCGCTTCGCGCTGCCGATCCCACCGCGGGCCCGGGACTGGTGCGTGGCTTGACGGACCCTCGGCTGGGCGCGGCCATCCGCTGCATGCACGCGCATCCCGACGACGCCTGGACCGTGACTCGCCTGGCACAAGCGGCGGCACTGTCGCGCTCTGCGTTCTTCGAGCACTTCACCCGCGCGGTCGGGATCGCACCGATGGCCTACCTGCAAGCCTGGCGCATGGCGCTCGCCAAGCACGTGTTGCGCACCGAAACCGTGAGCGTTGCCGAGGTGGCCGAACGCGTCGGTTACGGCTCCGCCAGTGCATTCAGCGTCGCTTTCGCCCGGCATGTCGGACAGCCGCCCGCGCGTTACCGGCAAGCGGGCCTGTCCCGCGAGACGGTGCTGCCCGACGCGCTGCGGTTCGAAGCAGGGCAACGTTGATGCTGCACTGGTGTGTGCGCTTGCCCGCAGGTCAACGCGTGGGCCGGATCGACAGGACGCGCCGCGCCATGCCACCCCAAGAGCCCAGGTCGAAACGGAGTCGCGGCCATGTTCACCACAGAAATCGCGGCGCCTGGTCCGGACGGATGGCTGCGCGGGACCTTGCTCGCCCCGAAGGGCGGCGGCGCGCCCGTCGTGTTGATGCTGCCGGGGTCGGGACCGGTAGACCGCGACGGCAACAGTCCGAGCGGCATTCACGCCGGACCGTTGCGGCTGCTCGCACAGGAGTTGGCCGCGCGCGGCGTGGCTTCCGTGCGCGTCGACAAGCGTGGCATGTTCGGCAGTGCCGGGGCCGTGCCCGACCCGAACGACGTGACGATCGGCGACTATGCGGCGGACGTCCATGCATGGATCGACGTGATCCGGCAGAGGCTCGGCATGTCGGGCGTCTGGCTATTGGGGCATAGCGAAGGTGGTCTGGTCGCACTGGCAGCGGCGGCCAGCGACGCCGCGTCCATCAATGGATTGATCCTGGTCGCGACCGCCGGTCGGCCGGTGGGCACGCTTCTGCGCGAGCAGTTACATCGCGCGCTTGACGATTCGGACCTGCTCGCGCAAGCGCTGTGTGCGCTCGCCCATCTGGAAACCGGTCGGCATCTCGACACGGCGGGCTTGCATCCGGCGCTGCTGCCCCTCTTCGCACCGTCGGTGCAGGGTTTCCTGATCGACGAAATGACCCTCGATCCGGTCGCGCTTGTCGCGTCCGTCGCACGGCCCGTGCTGGTCGTGCAGGGCGATCAAGACCTGCAGGTCGGTCTGGACGACGCGCGCCTGTTGGCCAACGCCGGGCCGCACACGCAATGCGTCGTGTTGCCGGACACCAATCATGTACTGAAACAGGTTGGTTCGGATCAGCGGGCCGCGAATCTTGCGACGTATGCGGACCCATCGCTACCGCTGGGCCCGCGCATCGGGCCGGCGATCGTCGCGTTCATCACGAACGTCGCGGGCGATCGATGAGGGACCGGCTAGGCTTTCGCGTGGCGGCGCGCTGAGCGCACTCGCGACGCATGGTGGCTTGCCGGCTAGCGGACCGAAGCATCTTACAGTCGGCCAGCAAGCTGGACAGGCGGCAGCGGCTGTCTGGGCGCGCCACCGACGCAACAGGAACCGGCGCCGCGAGCGCGAGTGCGAGTGCGAGCGCGAGCGGCGTCACCCGGCTGCCGGTTACGTCATGGCATGACGGGCGGATGATAGGTCAGCGTCGCGGCAAGCGCCCACAGCATGAAGATCACCAGCGGCAGGTGGACGATCAACTGCGTGAAGGTGAAGCCGACCACATCGCGAGCGCGCAGACCCAGCACGCCGAGCAGCGGCAGCATCCAGAACGGGTTGATCAGGTTCGGCAATGCCTCTGCGGCGTTGTAGACCGTGACGGCCCAACCCAGGTGAACGTTCAATGCCTTCGCCGCTTCGATCACGTAAGGCGCTTCGATGATCCACTTGCCGCCGCCGGAGGGAACGAAGAACCCCAGCACGGCGGAGTAGATGCCCATCACCGCGGGGAACGAACTATGTGACGAGATCGCGACGAAGAAGTGCGACAGGTGGTCGGACAGTGGCAGCCCGCCCGTGGCCGACGCCTTGGTCAGCATGTAGGCGATACCGCCGTACAGCGGGAACTGAATCAGCACGCCAGAGACCGACGGTACCGATTTTGCCACCGCGTCGAGGAAGCGACGCGGTCGCCAGTTCAACAGCATGCCGATCAGCAGGAACACCAGGTTGTATGTGTTCAGGTTGGAGATCGCGAGAATCGGATTCTTCGTGCTGAACTCGTGCCAGATCCAGATGACGCCAAGCGCAACGATCAATATCGTGACGAGTGGGCTGTACTCGAGCCAGTCCCCGGGCCGTTGCGGCTTCCTTACCGCCAGTTCGCGTTCGTCGAGCGCGACGCCGAGGTCCGCCGCGGTTCGCGCACGCGCCGGGCCAGGCGCGGACAGGTAGGCGATCGCGATCGACACGACCGCCAGCACGGCCGCCATCAGCATCGACTGTGGCAGGAAGATGGTCTCGGAGAACGGAATGACACCCGTGATCGCGAGCAGTGTCTTCGGCAGACTTTCCGGGTTCGCTTGCAGCTGCGAGGCCGACGAGCTCAGGCCGAGCGCCCACGTGGCGCCCATGCCGAGGTAGGCAGCGGCGCCCCCCGCACGGTAATCCATGCGCAGCTCGGTACGCCGGGCCAGCGCCCGCACCAGCAGGCCGCTGAAGATCAGGCTGATCGCCCAGTTGAACATCGAAGTGCCGATACTGATGAACGCGACGAAGGCCACGGCCGCCTTGCCGCTCGACGGCAGGCGCGCGAGCCAGGCGATCACGCGCGACGCCAGTGGCGAGACCGCCACCACGTAGCCGGAGATCGCGACGATGGCCATCTGCATCGTGAATGGAATCAGGCTCCAGAAGCCGTCCCCGAACGCCACCCCGACGCGCTGGATCGGCGCACCGATCGCCAACGCGCCGGCGGCGACGACAATCACGGCGATCGCGGCAAAGATGTATGCGTCCGGAAACCACTTCTCCGACCAGCGGGTGACGCCGGCCGCCATGCGTTCCAGCGCCCCCGCGCTGTGCGGTGACGTAGGGTCCTTCGATAGGTCTTTCATGACAGGTCCTTGGGTTGTTCGATGTTGTTGCGGGCCTTGATGTCGCCGGGCCTGTTCGGGACTGCGTTTCACTGCGCGCTTTCGTACACCTGGATGGCAGCGGCAAGATCCTCCAGGGCGGTGCCGACCGCCTTGAAAACGGTACGTTGCGATGCGTTGGCACGGCCGACGACCTCGCCGCGACACAGCCGGGCCAGGGTCCGCTCCAGATCGCTGTGCGCAATCACATGGCGGGCAAGCGGCTCGAGCAGGTCGCCGGACTTTTGCGCCGCTTCCTCGGTATCGACAAACACTTCGGTACCGCGAAAGCAGTCGTCGTCCGATTCCCGCATGTGCGGCGTGAAGCCGCCGATCAGATCGAGGTGGCTGCCAGCGGGCAGCCAGGCGCCTCGCACGATGGGCGCGGTGGCCAAGGTCGCGCAGGTGACCACGTCGGCCTCGTGAATACTCGCGGCAAGATCATCGACCGGGCGTGCCTCGAAACCGAGCGTTTCGAGATGGGCGACGAGTTTCGCGGTCTCGGCGGGCGTTCTGTTCCACACATCGACCTGCCGAATCGGCAGGACGGCGCGATAGGCTTCCGGCAGCAGGCTGCCGACGCGGCCGGTGCCGAGCAGCACCATGCGCGATGCGTCGGGACGCGCAAGGTAGCTGGCCGCCAGCGCGGATGCCGCCGCGGTGCGGCGCGAGGTGATCTCGTTGCCGTCGATCTGGGCCAGCGGCGCTCCGGTGCTGGCGTCGTAGAGCACATAGGTCGAGTGCAGGCCAGGCAGCCCGCGCGCGGCATTGCCCGCGAAGATGTTGACCGTCTTGATGCCGAGATAGCCGTTGTCCTGCCACGCCGGCATGATGAGCACGGTGCCTTGCTGGTCGTCGCCTACCTTGACCGTGTGCGAATGTCGCAGCGGAACATGGCAACCGGCCGTGAACATCCGCCGCAGCGACGCGACGAGCGCATCGAACGGCAAGGCGTCGCGCGTGGCGGTGGTATCGAAAAACTTCATGCTGGTTCTCCTGAAAGCGATACGGTTGCAGCAGCGGCGCTGGCCGGTTCACAGTCGCCTGGGGCCGGCGCCGCCAGCCCGCGCCTGGGCGTGGGCATCGGTTCAAGCATCGATGGTCACCGGGCTCACCGGAATGGCCTGGCACGCGAAGCAGAGGTCCGCATCCTCCGGGGGCTGGCCGTTCATATGCTCCACTTTGCCGGCAGCCACCCGCACAGCGCAGCTTTCGCACTGGCCGACGCGGCAGCCGCTCGGCAGGCGCACGCCCAGGTCTTCGGCGAATGACAGCAGACTGCCCTTGTCCGGCGACCACTCGCCCTGTTTCTTCGAACGCGCGAACGAGACGACGAAGCGCTGCGTCGGGTCGAGCCGCGGCTTCGACGGCGAGCGGAACGCCTCGCGGAAGATGTCGAAGGGCGGCACGCCGCGCGCGACCAGGCCCTCGGTGATGGCGTTCATCATCGGTTCCGGGCCGCACAGGTAAAAGCGCGCACGGCGGCGGATCAGCGCCGCATCGACCACGTCGGCAGTCAGATAACCTGACAGCTCGAAATCCCGGCCCAGCAGTTCGTGCTCGGCCTGGTTGTAGCAATTCACCACATGCAGCGCGGGCATCGCGGCGGCCAAGGCAGCGATGCGCTCGCGGAACGCGTGCGTGCGACTGTTCTGATTCGCGTAGAACAGCCAGGAGGGCGGGGCGGGCTGGTCGGCGGCATGCACCGTTTCCAGATAGGAGATGAACGGCGTGATGCCGATGCCGCCGGCGAACATCACGACCGGACGCGGCGACGCGGGCGGCACGATGAAGGTCCCGCCCGGCGGTCGGAGCGAAATCGCGTCGCCGGCGCGCAGCGCGCGGTGCAGATGGGCGGACATCACGCCCTCGAAGGTGTTGCCGTCCGCGGCCGTGCCGCGTTGATGACGGACCGAGATCGTGTAGCTGCGACGGTCGACTACCGTGGCCGGTCCTACCAGCGAATAGGCGCGCGTGGTGCCGCCGTCGCCAAGTGAAGGCAGATGCACGGTAATGTGCTGACCCGGCAGGTAGTCGGGCAGCGGTCCGCCGTCGGCCGCTCGCAAGGTGATGGTGCGCACGCCGAGCGCTTCGTCGTGGATCGCCGAGACCATGAAATCGCGCCATCCCTGCCAGGCACGCCGGGCCGGGTCGACCGACGGATCGAGGGCGACGGTGCACGGCAGCGAGCGCAGCGGCGACGCGCCACTCAGCGGGTCGAGCGTGGCATCCGACACCAGGCTGTTGAAGTTGCTGTTGCCGGCACCGCGCACCGGCAAGGCCGGCAGGCCCATCTCGTCGCATGCCTGCCACCAGCCATATTCAGCCACGATCACGTCATGCGCGAGTTCGGCCGATATCCGGGCCCGGAAGCGGGCTCTGCCTTGCGTGGTCTCGATCACGATCCAGTCGTCTTCGACGATGCCACGCTCGCGCGCCAGCGACGCGCTGAGGTCGGCGCTCGGATAAGGCGCGCGGCGGCGCAGGCTGGCCAGGCTGCGATGCTGGCTGTGGCAGTACAGACCGTGCTTGACCGACGTGAGCACGTATGGAAACGCCGGTTTCGCAGCTGGCGCGCCTTTGCGCGTCGTCTGTCGGCCATGCTGAGGCGGGACATACTCCGGCACGGGCGGATAGCCGTGGCGCAGCAGCTTCTCCGAATAGAGCTCGACGCGCAGCGTTTCGGTGCGAAAGCCACGGATGCCGTCGGCGCCCGTGCGCGCGTACTGACGCTCATGCTGTTGCAGCGGGCGCACGATGCCTTCCGGATGCGCGCGAAGTTGCGCGACATCGAGGCCAAGCGGCGCGAGCATGTGGTTCCAGCCGGCCTCGATGCTGCCATCGAAGAATTGCGCGCTCATGCCGAGTCGCGTCGCCAGGCCCATCACGACGTCGTAGTCGGCGCGCGATTCGCCCCGTGGGCTGACCATGCGCTGGCGCAACTGCACGAGTTCAACCGCCCGCTCGTTGATTTCGAAGCCGAGCCGCAGGCCCTCGCGTTCCCACGGCGTGTTGATCGGCAGCAGGATGTCGGCGTAGCGTGCCGACGGCGTCTCGAACAGGTCGCAGTGCACGTGGAAATCGAGCGCGCATAGTGCCTCGTGCGCGGCATCGGCGTCGGCCTGCGAGGACAGGAAGTTGGTGCCGAACGCGAGCAGGCCGCGCACCTTGTACGGCTTGCCGGCGACGATTGCTTGATAGACGTCGCGCGCGGTGACCCAGCCCTGCGCGGGCGGGCCGAGCGGACGCGCTTGCAGGCCCAGTGCCTTCGCGCGCTGCTGCGGCGCGAGCAGGCCGAAGTCGCTCACTGCGTTGGCGGGCTGCTTGACGAATTCGCGGTTGGCGCCTTGCCGGTCGAACGCGCCGGTCAACGCGTACAGCGTCGCGATCGCGCGCTCCGTCTGCGTGGCATTGCTGTGCTGGCCAACGCCCGACCACGCGTGATAGGCGATCGCCTGGTCGGGCGCGAGCATGGCGGCCGCCGCGCGAATGCTTTCCGCATCCACACCTGTCACGTCCGCCGCGTGAGCGCCGTCGAACTGGCCTACGGCCCGCCGGTAATGTACGAAGGCGGGGTCGCACATCACTTCCACTGTTCGACCGGCGGCGTCACGCACCCGGACCGCATGCGCGTCCGTCAGGTCCGCATCGGGCACACCGATGGTGCGCGCCGCGTCGACCAATTCGACACGCTCTCGGCGCCGGTGCCACACCGCATAGCGGTTGCTGGCGGACTCGGGAGCCAAATCCCGCTCGCGTAGGAAGCGGCCGTTGTCGCGACGCACGAGATACGGTGCATTGCTCCAGTCACGGACGAACGCATGGTCATAGGCGTCGCTGTCGAGCATCGCCGCGGCAATGGCCATTGCCAGCGCGCCATCGGTGCCTGGCCGGACGCGCAGCCACAGGTCCGCCTCCAGCGCCAGCGCGGTCGGGCGTGGGTCGACGACGATCAAACGCGCGCCGCGTCGGCGCCCCTTGGCGATCGCGTCAGCCTGCGCCAGCCACGTATTGGCCGGGTTCGTACCCCACAGGACGATGACGTCGGCATTCGCGTAATCGGCGGTCGGCATGCCGCAGCCAAACGTGAAGATATGCGCAACATCCTTGTGCCAGTTGCAAATCTCCGTCGCGTAGCAGATGTTCGGGCTGCCGAACGACCAGACGAAACGCTCCACCCAGTCGATGCTGTCGCTCATCGGGGTGCCGCTCGGCGTGGTCACGCCGAACACGACCGATTCGGGGCCGCTGGTGCGGCGAAACAGATCGAGATTGCGCGCGGTCTCGTCGAGCGCCTCGTCCCAGCTGATGCGCCGCCAGCCCGGATCGGCCGCACCCTTGGGCGCGGTTCGCCGCATCGGGTACAGGATTCGGTTCGGGCTGTGCACCAGTTCGGGCGCGGCCTTGCCCTTCATGCACATGGCATTGCCGGTCGGGTGATCGGTATCCGGACGGACCTTCAGCATCATGTCGCCGCGTACCGTGTTGACAGTCCCGCAGCGCGACCGACACAGCGTGCAATAACCCTTTTTCTCCTCGAACTCCATCGGCACCGCATCTCCATTCCGTCCGGCGATGCTATGTAGCCGAAATAGCGCTGCCTAATTCATATTTGCGAAGCGTAGCCATCGATTTAATCGATGGCGGGCGGCGCCGTGGCAATTTATGGCGATGCTATGATGGCCCGCTTCCCGACATCCCGCCTAGACCTGCCTGTGGCGCTTCACATCACGCTTCGCCAGATCGAGTATTTCGTCTCGGTGGCCGACACCGGACGAATCTCGCAATCCGCCAAGCTGTGCGCGGTGTCGCAGTCGTCGATGACGGTCGCCCTGCAGAATCTCGAGGATGCCGTGGGCGCCGTGCTGATGGTCCGGCATCCGAAAGGCGTGCGGCTCACCGACGCCGGCGAGCGCTTCCTCCGTCATGTGCGCCAGGCGCCGCTGGCGGTCGAGCGTGCCATCGTCGCTGCGCAGGAAGAGCCCGAGCAGATCGCCGGACGCGTCCGCCTCGGCGTGACCGAGACGGTGTCGGCGTATCTGATGCCGTCGTTGCTGAGTTCGCTGAGCCAGCGCTTCGCCAATCTCCAGGTGGAGGTGGTGGAGCAGGACCGCGAGACGATCGAACGCGCGTTGCTCGACGAAGCGCTGGATCTTGCCCTGCTGCTCGTTTCCAATACGTCCCAGCACGATGCGCTGCATTACGAGACCATGCTGCGCTCGCCTCGGCGGCTGTGGACGCATCCGGAACACCCGTTGCAGGAGGCCCCGCGCGTCACGCTCGATGACATCGCCCGCGAGGATTTTCTGCTGCTCGACATGGACGAGCACGTCCGTACGGTCGGCAAGTACTGGGCGCGTTACGCCGTCGCGCCCCGGATCCGCATGCAGAGTCGCTCGATCGAGGCAGTCCGAAGCCTCGTGGCCCTGGGCCAGGGCGTGACCATCCTTTCCGACCTGGTGTATCGGCCGTGGTCGCTGGAGGGCAACCGGATCAGCCGACGCGACCTCAGCGTTCCCGTGCCGACCATGGACGTGGGAGCGGTCTGGCGGCGGGCAGGGAGCGCCAGCCTGCAAACCACCGCGCTACTCGACTTCCTGCGCAACTGGAAGCGGATCGCTCAGTAGACCATTGCGCAATAGCGCAACGCGTCGGACCGCTGCGACGAAGGATGCGCCGGTGCAATACGGTTCAAGACGCGGCCGTGCGGGCCCGGCATCATGATGGTCTCGATCCAACGAAGCCGCCAATGCCATGCCAGTGCCGCAATCCTCGACAGCAACGGACCCGACGTCAACGGACCCGACGTCAACCGCTGCAATGGCGACCGATGCCGTTGTTGTCCCGTCCGCTGGAACACCGTCGTCCGTTCCCGAACGATGCGTGATTGTCGTCGACGCAGCGCTGCCAGTCGGCCGCGCCGCCAACGCCGCCGCGGTGATTGCGCTTACCGTGGGACAGCGTCATCCCGGGCTCGTCGGCGCGCCGCTGATCGATGCTTCGCAGGTCGCCCACCCGGGATTGATCCCGATCGGCATCGCGGTGCTTGCCGCCGAGCAGGGCGCGCTGACCGCCATTCGTGCGAAGGCGGTGGCCATCGGTTGCGATGTCGTCGACTTCCCGGTGCAAGGCCAGCAGACGACCGATTACGAGGCCTTCCAGCGCGCGGTCGCCGTCGTTACGACGGCCGAGCTGCGCTACGTGGGCTTGGCGCTTGTCGGGCCGCGCAAGGCGATCGGCAAGCTCGTGGCCAATTTCGCGCTGCTGAAGTAACCCGGCGCGGCCGCCGGCTAACCTTGCAGTGCCTTGCGATAGACGGCCGGCGTCACGCCGAGCGCCCGCTTGAACGCGCGCGTCAAATGCGCCTGGTCCGCATAACCCGCGCTTGCGGCGACAGCGCTCAACGCATGTCCCGTCTGAATCAGCCGCTGCGCCGCGCGCAGCCGCGCCTGGCGCTGGTAGCCGTGCGGTGTCACGCCGAGATGCCGTTCGAAGGCACGGAACAACGTGAACACCGGCAGGTCGACAGCCTTCGCGATATCGTCCAGATGGACGGTACGGTCGATGTTCTCATCGAGAAAACACCGCGCAATGCGGATCGCCCGGGGCTCGCGGCCCGCGGCCGCCGCCGGCGCGCGCGCGCCGACGTGCCGGCTCAGCAGTCGCTGGGCAAAGCGCACGTACTGGGTCTCGCGCTTCAACGCGGCACCCTGCACGTCGGAACAATGATGGACGCCGTGAAACAGCGCGGTCAGCGTGGCGTCACGGATCAGCGGCCCCTGCAACGAGAGGGCGGTGTTCGACGTGTCGCCGAGCAGCCCGCGTAACCGGCTGCTGTCGACGTAAAGCGTGCGCTGGCGCCACCCTTCGTCGTCGACGGCCCAACCCGCATGGGCTTCGTCGGCTTCGATCGCATACAGGTCGCCTTGGCGGGCGATGAACTCGGTACCGCGCATGCGAATCCGGATCGCGCCATGGGTGATCAGTGCAAAACAGGCGGTGTCGTGGCTGTGCATATCGTACGAGAACCCGCGAAAGCGCCCGCGTAGAAGCTGCGCGCCCAGTTCAGGGGCGCGCCACAGGCGAACGTCGGTTTTTGCGTCGGACATGCCGGGCTGGGATCAGTGAAAGCGGATCGTCGAAGTATAGGCCAGCACAGGGTATCGCGCGCTCAGGCTGAATGAGATCGTCGAAGGTCTCCGGCACGAGCACGCCGACGGCAAATCACCGCGCCCATTTTTACGCCATATTGATACGCCGCGCATTACGCTGGGTGCTTATCGACAGTGCGGGGAAAGACCTTGAACATGACTGCGGCGCGACCCGATCCACCTTGGCGCGGCCACCCGCCCCAGCTGCCCGCGCGCGAGGGGGCAAGCGATGCGGCCCTGCGCGGTCCGCGATGCGTGGCGCAGCGGATCGACATCGACGTGTGTCTGGATGGCGCCACGCTAGACATCGCGCGGTCGCGCCTCGCGGCCCTGCTGCACTCGCCGCTCGGTGTGTATGTCGCGCAAACGGCCCTGCGAGCCCGGCGGCTCTGTGTCCGGATCGAAGTTGCGTCGCGCGACATCGACTTCGCGATCCACACGCTGGTAGCGACGCTGCCGGCGGCAACCATCGGCGCGGTGAGCAGCCATGATGCACGCGATTGACCTGCCAGCCGGCATCTGGTTGCCGCTCGTCACACCGTTCGTGGCCGGCAATGTCGACGTATGCGCGCTGCAGGGTCTGGCCGAGCGGGCAATCCGCGGTGGCGTGACCGGTCTCGTGGCGTTGAGCACGACCGGCGAGGCACCGCTGTTGAACGCGGTCGAGCGTGCCACGGTGCTACAGGCGATCTGCGATGTCGCGGCCGGCCGGGTGCCGGTGCTGGCAGGCGTTGCCGGCTTCGAAACGCGCGCGTTCGTGCGAGAGATCGAACGGTGCGCACACTGGGGCGTCGCGGGCTTTCTGGTGCCACCGCCCGCGTACGTGTGCCCCGATGCGGACGGCCTGCGCTGGCATTTCGGCGAAATCGCACGCGCGACCGACCGACAGATCGTCTTGTACGACGTGCCGCACCGCACCGGTGTACGCATCGCACCGGGAGTTGCCGAATCGCTGGCGGTCTATCCGAACGTCAGCGCGATCAAGGCGTGCGAGCCAAACGGCTATGCATCGCTCGGACAGGGGCCGCTTGCACTGTTCTGTGGCACGGACGAAGCGTTCGTCGACTGCCTGGTCGCAGGTGGACGTGGCGGCGTCCTGGCCAGCGCGAACATCTGTCTCGATTTTCTGCTGGCGGTGCAGGTGGCGTTCAATGCGGGCAACCGGGCCCTTGCCATCGACCTCTTCGACAGCTTGCGACCGCTGCTCACACTATTGTTCGCAGCACCCAATCCCGCCGCCATCAAGGCATGGCTGGCGCTCGACGGCTTGATCCGGCCGGAGACGCGCGCGCCGATCATGGGCGTGGCGCCGGCGTTGCGCGACGCACTGGCGGCCGCGCGCGACGCGCTGCGCACGTTGCGAAGCGACCCCGGCCGCAGCATCGCCAGCGTCCGCGCTGCAAGCGCCTGTCCAGACAGCGCGGACAGCGCATAGGGCGGGGCGCCGCCGCGGCCTGCGGGCTTAGCGCTGTCCTTCGACCAAGCGGCCCGGCACCGCGAAGACCAGGCCCAGGCCGACCACTGCCGCCGCGGCCAGCGCGTACATTCCCGAAGCGGTGCTGCCCGTCGCATCGGTCACCACGCCGACCAGAAATGGCGCGACGAAGCCCGACAGGTTGCCGATCGAGGTGATCAGCGCGAAGCCGGTGGCGGCCGTGGCCCCTTTCAGGAAAGCGGTCGGCAGGTTCCAGAACAACGGCACCGTGGACACGATGCCGGCCATTGCCAGCGTGAGGGCGATGAACGAGCCGGTCGGGTGCGCGCGCAGCGCGACGCTGGCGACAAGACTTGCCGCGCCGGCGAGAGCCGCCGCCGCCAGGTGCTTGCGTCGCTCACCAGTGCGGTCCGAATGCCAGGCCAGCGTCAACATCGCGATCACCGCCGCGGCATAGGGAATGGCGGTCATCGCGCCGATGTCGCGCAGATTGGCATAGCCGAGCGCCTTGATCAAGGTCGGCAGCCAGAAGCTCACGCCGTACAACGCCGCGACGAAGCAGAAGTAGATCAAGCACAGCAGCCAGACCCGCGCGTCGGACAGGCCGGCTGCGAAGCTGCCGGAATGCTGCGAGACGGTGCCGATTTCCGCTTGCAACGCGGTTTTCTCTTCCTGCGTCAGCCACGCGGCGTCGTCGATGCGGTTCGGCACCAGCCGCCAAAAGGCGAGCCCGCACAAAACCGCCGGAAGCCCCTCGCAGAAGAACATCCATTGCCACCCCCGCAGCGGCAGGACGGACGGGACGGCAGTCATCAGCCAGGCTGACAGAGGGCTACCAATCACCCCGGAAATCGGCAAGGCCGTCATGAAGATGGCGATGATGCGTCCCCGCGTGCGCGCCGGAAACCACTGGCACACGTAAAGCATGATGCCGGGGGCGAAACCTGCCTCGGCGACGCCGAGCAGGAAACGCACTAGATAGAAGGAGCCCGGCCCGGTGACGAACATCGTGGCCGCCGACAGCAGTCCCCAGGTGACGAGGATTCGGGTTATCCAGACGCGCGCGCCGATCCGGTGCAACAGCATGTTGCTCGGCACCTCGAACAAACAATAGCCAATGAAGAAGATGCCGGCACCAAGACCAAATGCGGTGTTCGACAACTGGATGTCGGGCGCCATCTGCAACTTGGCAAAGGCGACATTGACCTTGTCGAGTTGGTTGACGACCAGGCTGACGAGGATGATCGGTATCAGCCGCCAGAAGGTTTTCGAATCGATCGAACGGTCGGCGGTGACCGCCATGCGGGGCTGCAGCGCATCGGACATGAGTGTCTCCCAACACAAGCGGATTGGCGATAATTGTTATCGTTTGATAATATAAACCGTGCCGCCGCCGCTTGGGAGCCTGGCGCCGTTGGGACATTCCCTAGCACGCGATTGTCGATTTCTCTATTGGAGGGGTGATGGATTACACCGCTTGCCATGTAGTTGTGACCGGTGCGGCCAGTGGCATCGGCCTAGCCACCGCCCACGCCGCCGCCGAACGCGGCGCGCAGGTCATCGCGCTGGATCGCGACGCCTCTGCATTGCAACGAATGCAGGCGAAGTTCTCCGAGCGTGCCTGGCCGTTGACGACGCTGCCGGTCGACCTCGCGGACGAAGCGGCGATACGAGACGTGGTCGCACGGCTCGCCACCCTCTCTCCAAAAATCGATCTGCTGGTCAACAGCGCGGGCATCGTTTCGCGCGGCCTGTTCGAGGACACCGCGCTTGCCGATTGGCAACGCGTGCTGTCGGTGAACCTCACCGGCAGCTTCCTGTGCCTTCAGCAGATGGTGCCGCTACTGCGCGCCGGTACCGGGCGGGCCGTGGTGAATGTCGCGTCATTGGCGGCGAAACGCGTCTCCCATACGGGTGGCGCGTCGTACACCGCCGCGAAGGCCGGCGTCCTGGGCCTGACACGGCACGCGGCTTTCGAACTGGCTGCCCACGGCATTCGCGTCAACGCCGTGTGCCCAGGGCCGGTACTCACCGCAATGACACTGAACGCCACCACGCAGGCCGCCCGGCAACAAGTGGCGGAGATGGTGCCGCTGGGCGAGTGGTCGACGCCGGAAGACGTCGCCCACGCGATCCTGTTCCTCGGCAGTCCACTGGCCCGCATGATCACGGGCACCACGCTCGATATCGACGGTGGCCTGTCGTTGGTCACGGGCACGTCCTACGCCGCCTATCGTGCCGCCCGGGAAAAGTGAGACGGCAGGCGGCTTAGTGCACGCCTGCCTACTGGACGAATTCGGGTTTCCCTGAATGCCGGCCGCGGCCGGTGAGCGCGGTCAGCTTCCGCGCGGTGTTCGACCAGTGCCGACGCGCTGCGTAGAGCAGCGCTCGTCTGGGAATCGCACATGGCGTCCGCAGGCAGTGCAACGATCGGCAGGCAGGGCGTACCTGCGGTGCCTGTGTCGGAAGCGGCGCTGCAAGGTGCCCGCAGCCTCGGCTTGTCGCTTGGGCTAGCGATGTGCGCCAGTGGGGTCCGTTACCTGCTTCAAATTGCGCATGCAGGTTGCGCATGCAGCTTGCTCAATCAGGCCCGGGTCTCGAACAGACGTTCGGACAGTCGGTCGACGTCGTTGGCGGTGAAGTTCGTCGTCTCCATCAGGCGTTCGAGCAGGCCTGTCAAGGCCACTTGCTCGACAGCGGAGAACTCGCGTAGGGCAAACTCCTGCACAGCCACGACGATACGCATGCCCGTGTCGTGCACCTTCTCGCCGTTCGGCGTCAGTGTGTAACGCATGGCCCGGCCATCGTCCGGGTCGGGCGCGCCGATCACCAGATCCAACTCGCGCAAGCGCTGCAGCGAACGGCCGGTCTGTACCGGCGTCAACAACATGTCGCGCGCGATCGCGGTCGACATGCTACCCGGCGTTTCAGAGAGTTTGACAAGCACGCGCCAGTCCAGCGCGCGTATGTTGAGGTGTCGCTCGAACAACGCTTCTGCCATGTCGAGGATGGACTCGGCGACGCTGCGGATCTGATATGCGGGAAGGTCTTGGAAACGCATGGCGGTGATGGTGCGGCGAAGAACGCATTATGACCGTGACGCGACCGCCTGCGCGGCGCTAGGGATAGCCCCGACTGGCCGCGACTTCGACACCGATATATTATCAAAAGATAATAGATGCCGGCGCGTGTCCGGTCCTGGTCAGGTGGCCGGGGTCGCTGCAATCGCTATCACATTGGCAGGAGCCAAGACCTTGGATATCGCACACGATGTGACGCAGGATAATCAACCGACCTTGACGACCGAAGGCCGCCGCCAATCCGGATCCGACGCCGGCGAGGCTGTCGCCTCGACAACGCAGACGGGCGCGGCGGCGCTGCGCGATCCGCGCGTGTATGTTTTCGATGTTGCGGAGCGGCCTTGGCAGGGCGTCGGCAAGAGCGGACTCGCGCAGAAGATCGTGCGCCGCGACGACCGGACCGGGCATTCGTTCGGCTTCATGTCGTTCGACACTTTGACCCGTACCGGCGTGCACCAGCACCTCGGCACTGCTTTCAGCTATTTCCTTGCTGGCTCGTTGACCGATTACCAGGGTACGACGTCTGCCGGGCAACTCGGGATCAACTTCGCGGGCTCGACGCATGACGCGATCGCCTACCAGCCGACGCTCACGGTCGGACGGATGGAGGGGCCGGTTGCCTATGGCGCCGACGTGACCCATTCACTGCACGCGGGAAATCGGCACGGCAATTTCGAGAATGCGTTTCCGGACCATCTACCGGATCTCAGCGTCTCGCTGGACGCAGTACAGGTGTCGCCCACGCGGGTTGCAGGGCTTGCGCGCCGCCTGGTCTATGACTACGCGCACGCCCGCACGGAACGACGCATGACGCAGATGCTGCTGCTGCCGGGCACGGTCGTGCCGTGCCATCGGCTCGGCGCGCTGGTCGACATGTACGTGCTGGCAGGCGATCTGCAGATCGCGGCGCACGGCACCCGGCATTCCGCCAAGACGAGCGATTTCGTGGTGATGGAGCCGGACGCGCAGGTGACGTTCGAGACGCGTTATGGTGCGAGCCTGCTGGTGTGGGCTGACGGGCCGTCGACCTGGGAGGATGGCCCAGCCGCCCCCGAACTGTACGGCTTCACGGCCGCGCATGGCGATCCTTTGCGGTTCGGGAATCGCGCACCCACTTCATTCGACCAGGCCGACGTGCCGCGCGGCTGAGCGGCCGGTACCCCGCGCGGCGTGGGGGTCAGTAACTGGCGCGCAGTGTCAGCAGTACGTTGCGCGGATCGCCGGTGATGCCGAAGTAGCTTGACGGCACGCGCGCATAGTAACGGCGGTCGAAGATGTTGTTGACCGACAGCGTGGCGTCGAGATAGCGATTGAAACGATAGCCAAGCTGCGCGTCGAACAGCGCATAGCCGCCCTGGACGGCTTCCGGCGTCCGGTAGGTGGAGCTCATGACGCGCACGCCTCCTCCGATGCGCACGCCTTCCAGTGCGCCCTGCGCGAGCCGATAACTGGTCCACAGTTTGAACAGGTGACGTGGTTCCTCGCCGTCCAAGGTCTGGCCGAGAGAGTAGGGATCGCTTTCGTAGCGTGTGTTGAGCAGCGTATAGCCCGCATAGACGCTCCAGTTCGGCGTCAGGTTGCCGCTGAGCTCCGCTTCCCAACCCTGGCTGCGCGCCTCGCCGGCTGCGACCGAGCCCGTCGCGTGCGCGGGATCGGCGACCGCGCGGCCGGTATCGTTGATTCGGAACGCGGCCACGGTCGCGTTCAGTCGGCCATCGAGGAAGCGGCCCTTGACACCCACTTCGTACTGCTCACCGCTGCGCGGGCGCAACGCGTTGCCGTCGTACGTCGTCTGGGTCTGCGGCGCGAAGATCTTCGTGTAGCTGCCGTACACGGAGACATCCGGCATGATGCGGTACACCAGTCCGGCATACGGGATGAACTTGTGGTTGACGCGGGCGTTGACCGACCAGTCTTCGACGGTCGGGAACAGCGACTGGCTCTGCTGGTTCATGAATGCTTCGCGCCCGCCCAGCACCAACGTCAGGCGGTCCAGCAACTGCACGCGCGCCTGTCCGTACACGCCGAATTGTTCGAGGCGCTGCTTGGTGTGGCTGTCAAAGGGCAGATTGGCCTGCGGAACGGTATCCGGTGCGAAAGCGTCGAAGTAGCCCAGATCCTGATATGCGCTGAGCGAATCGGTCCAGACGGATTGGTAGTCTGCGCCGAACAGCAACGTATGCCGGCGGCCAAACAGTTCGACGGTTCCCGTCGTGTGCACGTCGACGCCGAACCAGTCGGTCGTCATCCGTTGCGCCTGGCCGGAGTAATCGACGAGATTGGTGTCGGGGTCGACACCGCCTCCCGCGTAGGCATACGTGCCGGTGTTGAGCAGGTGGCGATAGAACACCGTAGCCTGTGCGGTCCAGCCGTTGTCGAAGCGATGGATCAGGTTGGCATTCGCTTCCTGCATCGAGGTCCGGCCATAGTTCCAGCTCGGGCTGTAGTTCTGCGACACGTCGCCTGCAAGGAACCGGCCGTCGGTATAAAGCGATTGCCCGTAATCGAAGGCCGGCAGCGTGTTGACCTGATGCGCGGCCGACACGGTCAGCGTTGTGCGCGGCGAGAAATCGTAGGCCAGTGCGCCGTACAGCGCGAGTTTCTTGCTGCGCGAATGATCTACGTTGAAGTGCCGGTCCTGCGCGACGACGACGGCGCGACCGCGCAGCGCGCCGTCGGGGGTCAGCGGGCCGGTCACGTCGAGCATCTGTCGATAGTTCGACCATGAGCCGACCATCGTCTCGCTTTCGAGATGGAACGTGTCCGCCGGCGCCTTGCGGACCAGGTTAACGGTGCCGCCCGGCTCGCCCGTCCCATCGAGGAGGCCGGCGGGTCCCCGAAACACTTCGGCGCGATCGTAAAAGGCCAGGTCGAACTGTGGTTGATACTGCAGGCCGCTGGCAATCGCGATGCCGTCGAACTCGATGCCTACCGGATAGCCGCGTGCGGTGTAGTAAGCGGTGCTGTCCCCGTAAGTCACCGCCGTCACGCCGGTGGCATAGCGCAGGGCCTCTTCGACCGTCGTCATGTTCTGGTCGTTCATTCGCTCCCGAGTCACCACCGACACTGAATCGGGCACGTCGAGAAGGTCCGTAGCGGTTTTGCCGGCCACTGTTGCGGCGTTGCTTGTGTAGCTGCCGTTGCCCTCGCTGGTCGCGTCCAGCGTGCGTCTAGCCTGTGCTTTCACCTCCGGCAAGCTAGCGGGCTCGTCGATCTGCGCATTTGCGTCGACGCTCCAAACGCTCAGTACCGCTGCAGCGACCGGCAGCAGGAGAAGATAGGGGCGCCCGCTCGCCGTGACCACGGCGCGGGCGGTTTGCGCGATGTCGGCGCGGATACTGAATAAGCTCACTTGAACCCCGATCGGTTTTTGACGTTAATGACTGGCGGCGCAGCGGACGGCGCAGCGGCATGCCACGGCGATACAATGTCGGCCGCGGACAAAATGAGACGCATTCTTTTTTGAAGTGGGCGCCGTCCGTCAAGGGAGGCTGCATGCCGCACAGGATATTCGGCACACCGCTCCTGCTGTTGCCAAGTTCCGTCGAGAAACGGACTAGTTCTGTCGTTTTCTCACTATCGCCAGCATTTCGGACAGTTTGGAAGGGAAATGAAAGAGTTCCTGGTCGGACGTTACCCGAAGCCTCGCACGCCCCAATTGAGGCCGGTCATCGCGAAGGTCGTCCATCTGCAGCATGGCGACCGCCTGTTCTGGCACCAGCACGAGCAGGCGCAGATGGTTGTCGCGCTGACCGGCATCGTCCGCGTGCTGACGCCGAAGCGCACCTGGACCCTGCCGGCGTCGCGAGCGCTGTGGATTCCATCCTCGGTCGAGCACGAGATCCATGCACTTGGAGCCCTCGAACTGTGCAGCTTGTATATCGAGCCGGAAGCGTTGCCGCTGCGCTGGCGCGAGCCAGGTCCGGTCGTCGCCACGGCGCTGATTCGCGAGCTGATGCACGGCATCAGCGCCGGCGGGCCTGCTTACGATGAGGGGGGGCAGGCCGCGCTGATGGCGACGCTGATCCTGAAAATACTCGGCGACCTGACACCCTTACCGGAGAGCGGCTTGCCGCTGCCTCGCGACAGCCGCCTCCAGGCAATCTGCGCGCACTTGATGAGCGAGCCGTCGAGCGCCGCGTCGCTCGACATATGGGGACAGCGCCTTGGTGCGAGCAGCCGCACCCTGGCGCGCCGTTTCAAGTCGGAGACCGGCCTGACCTTTGGCCAGTGGCGCCAGCACCTGCGCGTCGCCGAGGCGATGAGTCGTCTCGCGCAGGGCGAGGCGGTCTCGCGTATCGCTGCCGAGCTGGGCTACCGCAGCGCCAGCGCGTTCATCGCCATGTTCCGGCAAGTGGTGGGAGACTCGCCGCGTCGCTATGGCTCCCCTGCCTGAGCGGGCGAGGGGGGCATGCCGACGTCATGATCGAGATGGCCGCGGCCGCGGCGCGTCGGCATTCGATCACGGTGACGGATGATGCGTGAGCGTGACGATCAGCAGCAGGGTGAATGCGCCGACGGCAATCGCCAACAGCAGCGCCAGCGGGTCGCTCGCGCCAGCGTGCGCCAGCAAGGCCGTGGCGACCGGCCCCGCAAGCTGCACCGCGCGCCAGCCGCGTATGCCATGTGCCCTCAGGCGACCGACCCGGTCGGCACCGACGAGCGCGCGACACAGATTGACGCTGCCGGCGAGCGTGCCTGGCATCAGCAGGCCGATCAGCGCGAGCAGCATCACGCGTCCCAGCCAGGCTTCGGTATCGGGCAAGCGAGACAGCGCCAGCGATAACGCAAGCGCGCTGCCGACGGTGACGATCGTCAACGGCAGCAACAGCGCGATTCGATGCGCCTGCCAACTCCGCAGCGCGACGCGCAGGCGTTGCTGCCGTTCGTGCGTGCGCCAGAGCGGACCGGGCCATGCAGCCTCCGCGCGCGTGGGCGGCGAGCCGCCGTGCGAGGCATTGGCTTCGTCGCCTGCGTTGCGCCGCATGGTCCGATCGAGGCCGGGGATTGTCAGCCGTGGCGTCGCGTAACGCTGCGCGGCAGGCGACGGTGCCAGAGGTGCCGCTTCCGGTGCGGACTCGAGGTCGGCGGGACCACCGGGACCACCGGGACCGCCAGGCTCGCCGGCGCCCGCACGTCCATCGAGTGCCTCCCGCCCGTCGCGCCCTTCGAGCCGCCGCACCTGGCCCATGAAACGCACGCCGTGGCGCGGCAGCGTTTTGAGCAGTGCCGGTGCGATGCCATGTTCCGCCAGGCGCAGGCGCAATGCACGGGTGAGTTGGTGGTAGCTGCTGTCGGTGACGATGACGCCCTTGTCGGTCCACACACGGGCCATGACGGCCGCCTTGCTGGCTTCGCCATCGAGGACCAGGCAAAGCAATTCGGCTTCGTTTGCCGTCAGTTCGGATCGTTGACCGACGCTTTCCAGCGTCATCAAATGGCTGTCGAAGAACAAACGGTTTTCAATCAGGTAACGTTTCATCATTGGGATCGCCTGACACAGAAAACGACGCAAGGTCGCTGCGCGATGCGTGTCATCGCGGAAGAAATGGGAGAGCTGGCGAGCTGCGGGAAGGCCGGAGCTGTGGGAAGTGCGCTGAACGCGGGGACGCTGCCCGGCGGCGCGCGCCGCGGCCCGCGCGGGCGCATCGCTGCACACTGCCGACTGCGCAGGCGAAGCGTGCTGACCGGCCTTGGCTCGAATCGCGCGCAATGCGCTGACGGGAACGCACGCCGAAGGCGGCGCCCGCTTGCGGGGGAAGGGCGCGATGTCCAGTGCGGATCGGCAGAGTCCCGCGTTGCCAGCAATGCGGCATGGGATTCGGCGACCTCGCATCGCGCACGCTCGACATCGGGTACCGATGCTGCGCATCAGGCATCTCGAAAGCGACGGCGGCTGTCGCAAAATCCGCTGCCGGCGCGAGGGTTCGCTGCCGCGGGCACACTGCACCGCATGAGCGGCTATTCTATGTGCCGTATGACGACGCGAGCCGCGCCGGTCGCAAAAAAGTAATCGTGTTTTACCTTTAGGCCAAGCGTATGCACGCCCTGCAAGACGCGGTCGAGGCGCGCGCTGCGCGCGCGCCTCGACCCCTACAGGCAGCGACAGGGCGCGCGCAGTGCCGCTCGACGTCATGATGCCGCTCAACTGAGTGAACCGACGACTTCGACCTCCGTCTCGTCGGGGACCTCCGCGTACGACAGTACATGCAGGCCCGGCGCAAACAGCCGGGCGTGCCGTGCCAGGAAGCCCCGTAACGGTGGCGCGACGAGCAGCACCGGCGGCGCGCCGCTGCTGCGCATCTTCTCGGCCACGGACAGCATGCCGGCTTGCAGCTGACTCATGACGTTCGGCGCCACGGGGAAGTCGTCGCCGGGCGTCTTGCCCGCCTGCTCGACCTGGCCGAATGCGCTCAGCAGGATGCTCTCCAGTTCCCCCGCGACGCTGCACACGCGCAGGCGTTGCAGTGAACCGGTCAGATTCACGACAATCTCCCGGCGCAGCGCGATGCGCGCTCGGGCCACGAGACCGTGGATGTCCTGCGCGTTATCCGCCCCTTCGATCAGTGCCTCGGCGACGCAGCCGACATTGCGCAGCGCAACGCCTTCCTGGAGCAGCGCACGGGCGATGCGGGCCAGTTGCGGCAGGCTCACGGCCTTTTCCAGTGCCTCGCGCAGGCGCGGCCGCGCCGGCAGCAGCCGCTCCGACAGACCGAGCGCATCGTCGACGTCGAACAGTTCGGCCGCGTGGTCGCGCACGACCCGTTCGAGGTGCGTAACGATGGCCGACGCACAGTCCACCACCTGGTAGCCGAGCGCCAACGCCTCGCCCTTGCTTTCCGGACCGATCCACTGTACCTCCATGCCGTAGGCGGGCTCGATCGTGGTGATGCCGTCTATGTCGCCATACACCGCTGCGGAACGGATCGCCATGAGCCGATCCGGATGCACGCTGCCCTCCGTCACCTCGACGTCGTGCAGGCAGATCGAATAGTGGTTGGCCTGAAGACGCAGGTCGTCGCGCAGCACGAAAAGCGGCAGCAGGAAGCCCAGCTCGTTGGTCAGACTGGCGCGCACGCCTGCCAGCCGACGCGGCAGTGCGCCGCCTTGATTTTCGTCAAGCAAACCGAGCAGGCGATGACCGAGCCGCACCGTCACCGCCGCGCCGGGCGTGATCGCGTCCCAATCGAGCGGCGCCGGCGCGGCGTCCTGCGCGATCACCTCCATCGCACGTTGCGACGCCTCCTCGACCCCGGCCGGCTCGGCCCGATCCAGGCGCCAGCCAGCGTATCCCAGCGCTGCGGCGAAGCCGCCAAACACGAGCCACGGCATGCCGGGAATCAACGCGAGCACGAGCAGCACGCCGGCCGCGCCGTAGAAGGCGCTAGGCGAGGCGAGCAACTGGGCGTGAACCTGCTTTTCGAGACCGCGGTCGTCGTCCGCCCGCGTGACGATCACGGCTGCCGCCGCCGCCAGCAGGAGCGCAGGGATCTGCGCGACCAGCCCGTCGCCGATGGTGAGGAGCGCGTACAGCCGCAGCGCCTCGTCGAACGACAGACCGTGCGAGACCATGCCGATCGCCACGCCGCCGATCAGATTGATCAGCAGGACGAGGATGCCGGCGATCGCGTCACCGCGAACGAATTTCGAGGCGCCGTCCATGGCACCGTAGAAATCGGCTTCGAGGGCGGTCTCTCGGCGACGCTGCTGAGCCTGCTCCTGATTGATGAGCCCCGCGTTGAGGTCGGCATCGATCGCCATCTGCTTGCCCGGCAACGCATCGAGCGTGAAGCGCGCCGAGACTTCGGAGATGCGCTCGGCGCCCTTGGTGACCACAACGAAGTTGATGATCATCAGGATCACGAACACGACCAGGCCAACCATGAAGTTGCCGCCGATCACCACCTTGCCGAAGGCTTCGATCACCTGACCCGCCGCGGCTGTGCCGTGGCCGCCGTTGAGCAGCACGACGCGGGTGGATGCGACGTTCAGGCTCAGCCGCAACAGCGTCGCCGCCAGGATGACGGTCGGGAAGGCGGAGAAATCCAGCGGCCGGCGCACGCTGACGCTGACCAGCACGACCACCAGCGCGAGCACGATGTTGAAGGTGAACAGAAAGTCCAGCGCGGCGGGCGGCAGCGGCAGGATCACCATCGCGACGATCGCGAGGACGAGTGCCGGCGTGCCCAGGCGGGCGGGCTTGAGTCGAGCGAGACGCTGCTTGATCGATTTCATGATTCGATGGGTTGAACTAGCGCCGCCGGCACGGGGACGGTGGCCGGCCTCACGGGCCGCCGCCGGCGTTCGCCGCGCCGGTATGCGTCGAGCTGCATGACGTAGCTGAGCACGATCGCCACTGCGCGGTACAGGCCGGCGGGTATTTGCTGATCGATCTGGCTGGTGTAGTAGACCGCTCGCGCGAGCGGCGCCAGGGGAAGCACTTCGATGTGATGGGCCTCGGCGATGCGGCGGATCGCCATGGCCATTTCGTCGACACCCTTCGCGACCACGAACGGTGCCTCCGCGCGCGCCGTGTCGTACTTCAAGGCCACCGCGTAGTGCTCAGGGTTCACGATCACGACGTCCGCCTGCGGCACGCTTCGACGCAGACCTCGCATCGCAAACTGGCGCTGCAACTGGCGAATCCGCCGGCGCACTTCCGGGCTGCCCTCGGAATCCTTGTTTTCCTGCTTCACCTCCTGCTTGGACATGCGCTGCTGGCGCATGAAGAGGAAACGTTGCATCGGCGCGTCGGCGATGCCGAAGAGCATGACGATCCCGAGCAGCGCGGCGATCACGCCGAACAGCTGCACGCCGGCAGTGCGCACTGCCGCACCGAGCGGCAACGTCAGCAGATGCAGCATCGCGGCGAAGCCCGCGCGCAACGCCAGCCAGAGGGCGAACGCCAGCGTGACCGTTTTCAGCGTGCCGAGCAGGAATGTGCCGATGTGCCGCATCGAGAGCAGCCGCTTGGCGTTCGCGAGCGGACTGAGGCGTTGCACGCGCGGCATGAGCGAGTGCGTCGATACGGTCCATCCGCCCCACAGCAGACTGCCGCCCAGTACGCAGACCGGCGTGGCCAGCAAGGGCAGCAGCATGAGCATGGTCAATCGCGCGGCGGCGGGCAGGGCCAGATCGAGCGCCGCGTCGAGCGTCGCGCCCCCTTCGCCGCCCGGCGCGGACTGCAGGGCGGCGAACGCCACCCCGAACAAGGCGGCCAACTGGCGACGCCAGCCAGGCATCGCCAACAAGATGACCTGTAGCGCGACGAGCAGGCCGACCGCGACGGCGAAATCGCGCGAACGCGGCACCTGCCCCTTTTCGCGTGCCTTGCGCAGCTTGCGCGGCGTTGCCTTTTCGCGCTTCTCAGTTGCCATCAGCGACTCCGAGCCACGCGCTCAACAGGTCGTGTGCGCGAGTCGACAGCGAGACGTAGGCGGTCGGGAACGCATCGACGGACATCGCGAAGGTCAACAGGCCCGCGGCGATCGTGACCGCGAAGCCGAGCGAGAATACGTTGATGGTCGGCGTGGCGCGGCTGAGCAGGCCTAGCCCGATCTGGATCGCGAGCGTGACCGTGACGGCGGGGAGGGCAAGGAGCATGGCACTGGCGAACACCCAGCTCAGTTGATACGCAAGATTGCGCAGTGCGAACGCGTCCACGCCGGCATTGAGCGGCCAGACGCGGAACGACGCGTACACGACATCGATCAGCACCAGGTGCGAATTGGTCGCCAGGAACATCAGTCCGCAGAGCAGGGTGAGAAAGTTCGACAGGACATTGGATTCGACGCCGTTCAGCGGGTCGTTGATCTGGCCCACGGTGAAGCCGCACTTCGAGGCAATCACGAAGCCGGCGAGACTGAACGCCGCACTGACGAACTGCAGGGCCATCCCGAACAGCAGGCCGATGAGGAGCTGGTCGACGGTGCGCACCGCGCCGGCCAGCGACACGAGCGGGACGTCCGGCGGCGTCGCGCCCGGCAGCGCCAGCCAGGTGAGCAGAAGCGCCGCGCCCATCCGCGCACGCATCGGCACCACGCCGTCGCCGAAGACCGGTGCGGCGCCCAACGCCGCACCGATCCGGCAGAAGGGCCAGAACAGACGACCGACCAGATCCAGCAGGGAGGCGAGCACGGTCTCCATTGTCGCTACTGGATCAGGACGGTGGCGCGCGTGAACACTTCGACGCAATATTCCATCATCGAGCGGGCGAGCCAGTGCGCACCGACGATGACGGTCAGCAACGTCACCAGCAATCTCGGCAGGAAACTCAGGGTCTGCTCGTTGATCGAAGTGAGCGCCTGGAAAACGCTGACCGCGAGGCCCACCAATAGGCTGGGCAGGATCAGCGCGGTGACCAGCATGGCGGCGAAGCGCAGCGCGCCGCCGATCATTTCTACGATGAGGTCGGGTGACATCTTCAATAAGCCTGGATGCTGGCCGTCAGCGTGTTGACAGTCAGTGACCAGCCATCGACCATCACGAAAAGCAGAAGCTTCAGCGGCAGCGAAATGACGAGCGGCGACAGCATCATCATGCCCATGGCCATCAATACCGACGACACGACCAGGTCGATGATCAGGAACGGCAGGAACAGGAGGCTGCCGATCTGAAACGCGGTCTTGAGTTCGCTGAGCAGGAAGGCCGAGGCCTTGACGACGAAGCTGTAGCGCTCGGGCGACGTCACCTCGCCTTCCCCGGCAAGCCGTGCGATCTGCGCGAGGGCGGCCTTGTTGGTCTGTGCGAGCATGAAGCGCGCAAGCGGCTGTTCCGCGCGCTTCACCGCCTCCTGGAAGCCGATTTCATTTCGATCGAACGGCAGAACGGCGTCCTGCCAGACGCGGTCGGCCACCGGGCGCATCACCAGCAAGGTCAGCATCAGCGCGATGCCGGTGATCAACCGTGCCGGCAGGCCCTGTTGCAGGCCTAGCGCCTGGCGCAGCAGCGACAACACGATCACGAAGCGCATGAAGCAGGTCATCACCATGACCAATGCCGGCAACAGGCCGAGCAGTGTCATGAACAGAAGGATCTGCGTCTTGACGCTGAAGTCGCCCGCCGCGGCGCCCACGCCGGTTGCGCCCGCCAACGGTGCGACGGCATCGGCGAAGGCATCGCCGGGCGCCGCCAGGGCGGGAACCGTCCACGCCAGCAGCGCGATGCTCAGCGCCAAAACCGCGACGGTGCGGACCGCGCCCGGGCGTCGCGCTGTCGATGGCGTGGTCGCGGCCCGGCGACGCGCGGCGTGTCGGCCCCCTTGCACGAGCCGATTCGGCAGCGGGTGTCTCACGGCGCCAGATCGCTCAGGTCCTGCAAGGAGACGATTCGCAGACCGTAGCTATCGCCCGATACGACCGTCTCGCCTGTGCCCACCTCGGTGCCGTTGAGTTTGATCGGCAGCGGCGTGCCTGCACTACGGTCGAGTTCCAGGACGGAGCCTGGGCCGAGTTCCAGCAGTTCGCTCAGCATCAACGTGACGCTGCCCACCTCGAGCGTGAGTTTCACCGGTATGCGCGCGAGCAGGCGCAGCGCGTCGCGCGAGTGGGGCGTGCCGTTGTCGCCGCCATGTAGGTCGTCGAAGGCGTCGGGCATGCCAGATTGGCTCAGACTAGGTTCGCTCATGTTCTACTCCAGAAATTCCAGGGAAGTCAGGCACAGCTTGCCGGCGCGCTCGTGAACGCGGCCACGCAGCAGTGCCTGTTCGCCGATGCACACGGTGGCCACGTTGGGATTGGACGTGGCAACGACCTGTCCGGGACGCAAGTCAAGGATCTCCGCGATCGACAGCCGCAAGTCGAGCACGTGCGCCCGCATGCACAGCGCAATCCGGCGTCCGACATGGTCGTGTCCGCCGGTCTGTCGGAGCTCGGCATCGCGTGGGCCGCCGCTCAGCGAAGAGAACAGACGCACCTGCGCCGCGGTGTCCAATTCGATACTCACCGCGCCTACAGGCGCGCCGTCGATCGACACCGTGCCTTTCGCCCCAAGTGGCGGCAACACATACGCCAGGGTTGTGGCACGTTCAGGAACGTAGGACAACCGACGGCCGAGCGCCTGCACACATTCTTCGGCAAGCAACTGCGCGAGTCGGCGAGCCGTGCCGCTGGCGGGTGCATCGGGCCGGCGTGGCGGTGCTGCGGCCGCCAGCGCGCTCACGGGCGCGGTGCCGTATCGAACGTCGATGAGCCGTGCAAGCAGGTCGGAATCGAACCGCCAGCGGACTTGCGCGCCGTCGAGATCGGTGTCGACGACAACGGCGTTCGGCGCTACGTCCGTCGCGTCCGAAGCGTCGCTCAGATGCATGTTCGCAACGTCGAAGGTGTGCGCAGGCAAGTTTGCGCAGCGCTGCGCAAGAACGCGGGCGATGTCACCGGCCAGGTCCTCGCCGAAGGGGGCCAGCTGGTGCACGGGTCGGCCGAGCAGATGCGAAGGAACCGCGACACAGGATGTCGCGTTGAACGGGGGAGCGACGCAGCGTAGTGCCATGTTGATGACTGAATGAAATGGGACAGGCAAGCCCACCGCGGGCGGCATCGACAGCCTTGCGGTGGACGCTGCCGCCGCGGTGCCGCCTACGTGATCTGCCGATCGGCTTTGACGAATTATGAAAATCCACACGCCAGGATGTCGAGCGATTAGTCGTGAAGCGCGCGCTCAGGATCGCTGCTCGCCGGAAATTAGCTGAATAGGAAGCGTCTTCTTGACGGCGATCGGGTGCCGCTATAGCGGCACGGCTCGCTTGCGTCGACGACGCGACCGCGCGCGGTTAGCCCCGGGTGTTAGCCCCGCGTGCGACTCCCACCGCATGCGACTCCCACCGCGTGCGACTCCCAGCGTGTGCGGTTTCACCCCGCTGCGCACGCCGCGCTGCCCAGCCGAGCGCCGGTGCGCGTATGCCGAGGCGGCGAGTGCGCCGTCGCACTGCGACGCACGCCGTCGCGCGAACGCGTCGAGCGGCGCTGCTCGACGGCCTGGACGGCGCCGTCCGGAGGGCGGTCGTGCGCGGCGCGCATCACGACTAATCCGGCCGCCTCATGGTTTTTAACTCGCGGCGCGGCAACCGTTGGCCGAATAATCCACTTCGACCGCTGTACGTGGCGGCCGATACGTCGGCGACGGTGGACGTGCCGCCGCCGCCGTCGTACAGCCTCGCGGCAGGCGGCTGCGACGCGCGGCACGCCGTAGCGACCGTCGATGCCGCGGCATCAACAACAAGGGAGAGCAGCAGTGCAAGCGATGACAGCCAGTTTCGAGAGCATGCGGGTCGCCGGTTCCGCATCGGCGCCGTACAGCGTGCAGGCCGTGTCGGCGTCGATCGACGGCGCGCAGGCGAAAAGCAGCTTCGGCACCTACCTCGATGACGCGTTGCACGCGATCGACGCGCGGCAACACGCCGCCGCCGCCCGCATGCAGGAAGTGGACTCGGGTCGCAGCGACGACCTGGTCGGCGCGATGCTGGCGAGCCAGGACGCCACCTTGTCCTTCGCGATGCTGACGCAGGTGCGCAACAAGGTGGTGGCGGCGCTCGACGATCTGCTGAAGATGCCGGTTTGAGGGCGGGACGACTATCGTGCTTGCAACTCTGAGAACCGCTGCGTCGAATTGGCGCATGCGACTGCCGCCACTGCCGAGCGCCGCGGCGCTGTCGCGTTTCACGCCACTCGTGGTGCTGGCCATCGCGCTGAGCGTTCTGGCCACGCTTTATCTACGAATTGACGAGGCCAGCTACAAGCCGGTGTTCGGTGCGCGCGAGCGGGTCCCGACGGACCGGATGTTGTCGGTGCTGGACGAGGACGGCATCGCCTATCGCCTCGACCCCGACACCGGGCAGGTGCTGGTGCCGGCCGGCAAGCTCGGGCGTGCACGCGTGGTGCTGGCCGGCAAGGGCGTCACCGCGCACTTGCCGGCGGGGCTTGAACAGGTGGAGGAAGACGGACCGTTGGGCACCAGCCAGTTCGTGCAGCAGGTGCGGTTCCGGCGCGCGCTGGAAGCCGAGCTGGCGCAGAGCATCGCCGCGCTCGAACCGGTTGAGGCCGCGCGCGTACACCTGTCGATCGCGCGCTCGACCTCGTTCGTCGCGCCGGACGGGGAGAAAAGCTCCGCGTCGGTGGTGGTGACGCTGCGGCCCGGCCAGACGCTGTCGAAGGAGCAGATTGCCGCCGTAATCAGCCTGGTGGCGGGCAGTACGCCCAACCTGGCGCGTGAACGCGTCGCGCTGGTGGATCAGCGCGGCGCGCTGCTTTCGGCGCACGTCGACCTGGACGACGACACGCTGACCGATGGCGACGGCGCCCAGCGTATTCGCGAACGCACGTTGAGCAACATCCACGACTTGCTCGCGCCGGTGATCGGCGCCGGGAACTACCGCGCCAGCGTCACTGCGGAGATCAATGCCGACCGCGTCGAGGAAACGCGCGAGCAATACGGCGAAGCGCCGAAGATGCTCAACGAGGCGGTGCGTGACGAACGTGACACCGAGCCGGTCGCCGCGGGCGTGCCGGGCACGCTGAGCAACCGTCCGGTGCCGCCGGCCGCGGCCAGCGCGGCGCAGCCGGGCATCGGACTCGCGCGCAACGCGGCCACCCGTCAGTTCACGTACGACCGCAGCGTGATGCAGATCAGGCGGGCGCGGGGCCGGCTCGAGAAGCTCAGCGTTGCCGTGGTGCTGAACAACCGCGCCGCGCCGGAAGCGGGCAAGCCGTGGTCTGCCGAGCAACTGGCGTCGATCGAGAAGCTCTTGCGCGGCGGCCTCGGGCTGGACAGCGCGCGCGGCGATCAGTTGGTGGTATCGAGCCTCGGTTTCCCGAGCGCCCCGTCGCCGCTGCCCTGGTGGCAACGCGAGGACAACGTCGAGCGTGCGATCCGCTACGGCGCCTACGGCGTGCTCGGTCTGCTCGGTTTCTTGTTGGTCGTGCGCCCATTGCTGCGCGGCTTTCTGCAATGGGTGCAGCACCGTTACGCGCACGTACCGTTCGGCGGCGTGGCCACCAATGGGACCGCCGCGCATGCGGCCGGTGCGGCTCGCGAGGTTGGCCTGGCTCACGCCGATACGGCCGGTTTGACGGTGCTGCGCGGCGTCGAGCTGCCCGGCGACGATTCCGGAACCGACGAGATGCTCGCGCATGTGCAGAAGCTCGCTGAAAAGGAGCCGGAGCGCGTCGCCGAGGTGGTCAAGCAATGGATCAAACACTGATGGCGAAGACATCGAAGGACCGGGACGGCCGGAAGGACGCGGCGCCGCAACAGGTCGCCGAAGGCGCCGGCGACAGCGCGGCGCAACGGAATCAGCCCGCCACTGCGCCAGAGCGCAAGGGCAGCGCGAATACGGCGTCGTCGGCCAGCAGCGCGGTCGCGCCGGCATCGGCATCGACATCGACATCCGCACCGGCGACGGCGGCGAGCGGCGTTGCCTCGTCCGCCGAGTCGGCTCCGCAGGCGCCTGCCGTGGGCGCGCCGGGACCTGCCGCGTCGGCCGACGTGCGGCGCGAGCCGGGCGGCGAAGCCGGGCCGAGCGCGGCCGCGCAGGCATTGCGCCGCGCCGCCATCGTGCTGTTGTGCATGGGCGAGGGACAGGCCGCGGGCGTGATGCGCTGTCTGAGCCGGCCGGAGCTGCTCAGGCTGACCCAGGCGATGGCCGAGCTGGGCGGCGTGAAGATGGACGCCGTCCATGACGCGTTGCGGGCGTTCTTCCGCGATTACCAGGAGCAAAGTGGCATACATGGCGCGTCGCGCGGCTTTCTCCAGCGCACGCTGGACATCGCCCTGGGCGAGCCGATTGCCGATACCGTCCTCGACGGCATCTACGGCGGTCGCGTACGCGCGCGCATCGCTCGGCTGCAATGGCTGTCGCCACGCGCGATCGCCGAGCGGCTAGCGACCGAGCACGTGCGCATGCAGGGCTGCTTCCTCGCGCTGCTGCCGCCCGAGCAGGCCAGTGCGGTGGTCGCCGCGCTGCCGGCCGCACAGCGCGAACTGGTCCTTCTCAACGTCGCCAAGGTCGACGAGATCGACCACGCCATGTTGGAGGAGGTGGACCGCCTGGTCGAGGACTGTCTGTGCGATCTCGGCGCGCAAGGTACGCAGGTGGAGGGCATGCGACATGCAGCCGACATCGTCAACGGCCTGGGTGGCGACCGCGCCGAGACCATCGAGCAGTTGCGCTCGCGCGATCCGGTCGTCGCCGACGAAATCGAGAAGAACGTGTACAGCATCGGTGTCATCGCGTGGCAGTCCGAGCAGACCTTGCTTCGCTTGCTCGAAGTCGTGTCCTTGGACGAGTGGGCGGTGGCGCTCAAAGGCAACGATCTGGATCCGGAAGTGCGCCGGGCGCTTGAACGCGTGATGCCGCGGCGGCAGCAGCAAAGCTTCGCGGATGCGATGCGCAGGGCCGGACCGATAGGGGCGTCCAGGCGCGCACGCGTGCGCGAACAGATCATGAGCCAGGTCCGCGCGATGACTGCCACGGGTGAATTCGAGCTGCGCCTGGCGCCAGAGGATGAGGACGCGACGTGACCCGCTATGCGTTATACCGTTTCCCCGCGCTGGCGGAGCCGTCGCCGCGCGACGATGTGTGCCAGGTCGACCCGGCGCTCGCCGATGGCTACGAGGCGGGCCGCGAGATCGGCTACGCGGACGGGCGGCAGGCGGGGCACGCCGAGGGCAGGCGCGTCGGTCTGGCCGAAGGATTGACCGAGGGGCGGCAGGCCGGCGAGCGCGCCGCGCGCGACGCGCTCGCGCGTCGCTTCGACAGTGTCCTGCGCACGCTCGACCGCGCGGCGGCCGCATTGCGCGACGTCCACGCGCAGTACTGCGACGCGCGCCGGGGCGAGCTGATCGATCTGGTCGAGAAGGTGACGCGGCAGGTCATCCGGTGCGAACTGACGCTGCAACCGGAACAGTTGCTCAAGTTGATCGACGGGGCGCTCTGCGCGCTGCCCGCGACCGACGAGGCGCCCGAGATCCATTTGCCCCCGGAGGAATGCGCGAGGCTGGCCGAACTCGGGCAGGTGCGCGCCGATGGTTGGCGTCTGATTGCGGACCGGGCGCTACAGGCCGGCGAATGCCGGGTGCGGGCCGGCGGGCAGGAAGTCGACGCGGGCTGCACGCATCGGCTGCAGGCCTGCCTCGAACAGTTACGCGACGCGGTCGAGAGCGCGTCCGACGACGCGAACGTCGCGCCGAATGTCGTGCCGGATGTCATGTCAGAGGCCGCGGGCGCCGATGACGAGGGACGAACGGCGGCACGGCGCGCGGACGGCGGACCATGAGCGCGCGCTTGTTCGAGGACGTCGCGCTGCGCGACGTGCCGCTGACTCGACCCACAGGGCGTCTGGTCGGTGTCACCGGCATGCTGCTGCGGGCAAGCGGATGCGCGTTGCCCACCGGCGCGCGCTGCCGCGTGCAGCAAGCCGGCGGCACGTGGCTGGAAGCAGAAGTCGTCGGCTTCGGCGCGGACGCGACGTTTCTGATGCCGTTCAAGCGCCCGGTGGGGCTGGTCGCCGGCGCCGACGTGCAGCCGGTCAACCGTCGCAAGCGCCCGCGCATCGGGCCGCAATGGCTGGGCCGGATGATCAACGGGCTCGGCGAACCGATCGATGGCGCGGGACCGCTGGGTGGCGTGCACCTGCTCGCCGCGCATCCGCCGACGGTCGACCCGTTGCGCAAGCGGCCGGTGCGCGAAGTGCTCGATGTCGGGGTGCGGGCGATCAACGGCCCGCTCACGCTGGGGCGCGGACAACGCGTCGGGTTGATGGCGGGCAGCGGCGTCGGCAAGAGTGTGCTGCTCGGCATGATTTCCCGCGGCACCGACGCCGACGTGGTCGTGGTGGGGCTGATCGGCGAGCGCGGTCGCGAGGTAGGCGAGTTCGTGGACGAGGCGCTCGGCGCCGCCGGCCGGGCGAAATCGGTGCTGATCGTGGCGCCCGCTGACGAATCGCCGCTGATGCGCGTGCGAGCGACCGAACTGGCGCACGTCGTTGCCGCGCATTACCGCGATCACGGCCAGCACGTGCTGCTGCTGGTCGACTCGCTGACGCGCTACGCGATGGCGCGGCGCGAGATCGCGCTGGCGCTCGGCGAGCCGCCCGCCACCAAGGGCTATCCGCCGTCCGTCTTCGGCGGCTTGCCAGAGCTGGTCGAATCGGCCGGCAACGGCACCGGCGCGGGCAGCATGAGCGCGATCTATACCGTGCTCGCGGAGGGCGACGATCAGAACGATCCGGTGGTCGACACGGCACGCGCGATCCTGGATGGCCACATCGTTCTGGCGCGCACGCTGGCCGAGCGCGGTCATTTTCCCGCCATCGACGTCGCGCGTTCGGTGAGCCGGTGCGCGTCGCAGATATGCGAGCGCGCGCACCTGCAACGCGTGCGCACACTGCGCGCGCACATGGAGCGTTACGAGGCGATTCGCGAGTTGATTCCGCTGGGCGGCTACGTGGCCGGCGCCGACCCGCTGACGGATCAGGCGGTTAAGCTGGCCCCCGCGATCGACGCCTTTCTCAAACAGGAGATCGACGAATGCACACGCTTCGACGAGACGGCGCAGCGGCTGCGGGCGTTGCTCGCATGACGAGCTCGGGCGGCGACACGCCGTTCGGCGCGGCGCGCGGCGCCGGCGTCAGTCGACGCGGGCGCGAGCGCGGCGACGACGAGAGCGGCATGCGCGGCGTGCAGGCGCTGCACGAGGTGCGACGCGTGCAAGCCGATCGTCTCCTTGCCGAGGTCGCACGATGGCAGGCACGGCTACAGCGTCAGCACGAGTCGCGCGCGCTTCTGCGACGCATGTTCGAGGACGCCGCGCAAACCGACGAGGGCAGGTTGGTCGGCGCGCTGGCGCGCAACCGGCTGGCGCATCGGCTGCAGTTGTTGTCGCTTCTCGGTCAGGCTGACCAAGCGATCGCGACGACGCGCTCGCAAGTCGACACGAGCCGCGCGTTGTGGCAGGCCGGTGAACGCCAGTGCGCGCTGTGGGCGCGGCTGCGCGCCATGCGCGACGAGGCGTGCGCGGCGCGGCACGCGCGGGCCGAGCAGCGCGTCGACGATGAAGCCGCGGCTCGGCAGTGGGCCCGTGGCAAGTCGGCAGACGAAGGCGATCGAGCAAACCGCTCGCATCGATTACGGGAGAAAGGTTGATGAAACAGATTGCGCTGGTTGATCCTGCCGCTTACGCGAAAGAGCTGGCGGGAAAGGCGTTCGCGAACGTCTTCGGCATGGTTCAGGGCCGGGCCGATCGGGTGAAGACCGAGAAGGACGGCATCTCGAGCCTCGATACCGCGTTGCGCGACTTCCGCAGCGAGATGCGCAACGTCACGTCCGGCGGCTCCGTGGTGTCCTACAAGGCCACCGTGTCCGATCCGAACGCGGCCGTAGCGACGACCAGCGGCTCCAGCGTGAGCGGCGTGTTCCAGTTTCACGTGTATCAGTTGGCCAAGCCGGCGCACTACAACAGCGCGCCTCTCGCCGAATTCGACGCCGCGGCCGGCGGCAAGCTGCGTGTCGAGGTCGGCTCGACTGCTGCCGAGATCGACCTCGGCAAACTGGGTTCCCAAAACGGCAAGGCGACGCTCGCCACGCTCGCCGAAGCGATCAACGCCGATCCCGATCTGAAGGGAAAAGTGATTGCCCGCACCGAAGTCGACGAGAACGACCAGGAGCGATTGATTGTCGAAAGCAAGGAAACGGGCGCCAAGCAGCAAGTGAAGCTCAGCGTCGACGGCGGCGACGCTGCCCTGAAGAACGCCATCGACGAAGGGAAACCTGAACCGGGGCAGGATCTGCTGTACAGCGTCGATGGCGGGGCGAAGCTCAAGTCCGGATCGAACACGATCACGCATGCCGGCACGACGATTCTTTTCACGCGCGACACCGGCAGTTTCACCGTCACCGTGAAGGACGATGCCGCCGGGACGCGAGCCGGGCTGGAAAAGTTCGTCAAAGCCTACAACGCCCTGCATGAGGTGCTCACCGACCTGACCAAGCCGGGCGATGTACTTGGCGGCAAGGCCGGCGGCCCGCTACAGGGACAGTCCGATGTGAATGGCCTGCGCAGGGAACTGGCGCGTGCGCTGAACATGGTGGTTGGCGACGCCTATCTGCTTCGCACGGGCCTGGAGCTGAAAAAGGACGGGACGCTCTCGCTGGACAGGGACAAGCTGGAAGCCACCTTGAAGGTAGCGCCGGACGCGCTCGATCGTTTCTTCGGCAAGGCCGAGAAGGGCGGCGACGGTGTGCTCGCCCGCCTGGGCGACATCGTGGCGGGTTGGCTGGATGGCGACAAGAGCCTGATCAAGCAGCGCACCGACGCTGCGGAGCGAGCCGAGAAGGCGGTCGAGAAGGAGAAGGCAAAGTTCAACGAGCGCTACGAGCACATGGTGAGCGACCTGACCACACGCTTCTGGAAAGTGCGCATGCTCCAGGAACGTCTGAACGACGCGCTATTGAGACTGGACGGCGTGCTCGACACGCCGACGAAATGAACCCATCACAACCGTATCGCCCATGCCCACGCATACCGCAACAACCGGATACGACCGCTATCGGCAGACGCACGTCGAGGCGTCGCTTGGCCATGCGTCGCCCTTGCAGATGGTGATCATGCTCACCGACGGGCTGCTCGACGAGTTCGAGCGCCTGCGCGGTCATATCGCCAATCGACGCTTCGAGGCAAAGGCTCAGAGCATATCCAGATGTCTGGCAATCCTGGTCGGCCTTGAATGTGCGTTGGATGAAGAGGCTCAATCCGAGCCGGTCCGGCAAGTCGCGGAACTGTACCAATATTGCCGCGCGCTCGTCGGCCAGGCCGGCGTGGAACTTTCGACCGTACCGTTGGACCGCGCCCGGATGTTGATGACCGCGCTTCGCGATGCCTGGCGAAGCGCGCTGAAGGAGGGACGTTAGGATGCACGACTGGCTTGCCAAAGCGCCGCGCCGCGGCGATGCGCCGGAGCACGGCGATGCAACGAGCATTGCGGCGCGTCTGGAATCGTGCCTGACAGAGCAGCGCTGGGACGACGCCAACGCGCTGATCGCGCAACTCGACGGCACGATCGCCGCGGAGCTCGAAAAGCAGCGCGGCAAGGTTGCACCGGCGCACGAGCAGGCGTCGGCGCGTATGCGCTTGACGACGTTGCGCGAGCACTGCCGCGCATGCCTTGGCCTGACCGCGCGCCACGGCGCGCTGCTGGCTGAGCGGCTGCGCGCGCTGGAGTGCACGCGCCCGGCCTTGTCGGCATACCACTGCGTGGAGCGACTATGAGTGCGGCGATAGCAGGAATCGGTGGCGCAACGCGCCCGCCGCGCTCGCACGGTACACCGGCAACCGCGCGCGACGAGCGGGAGCCCGGCTCGACCGGCGCGAGGTTCGGCGACCTGATGGACGCCGAGGACGAACCCGAACGACCGTCCGAATCGTCGGGCGACGTCACCGCGTCGCCGAGCGTTGCTGTGGCGCTCTCGGCTGCGCCTGCGCCCATCGCGCCGGATGCCGCCGCCGGGGATCCGGACGGTGTGGCGCAATCGGCCGTCGACGCGACCGCGCGCGCAGTGGACATGCCGGAAGCCGCGCGGCTCGCCGAGCCGGAGCGGTCCAGCGCCCGGATGTCGGCGGCCGCGCACCGCGCGGAGGCGCGTTTCGACGAGAGTGCCGCCGACGCGGCCATCGTTCGAGGCGTCGGATCGGGGGACGATGCATCGGCCACGCGCGCGCCGTCTGGTGCGCGCCCACCATGGCAGCGCGCGACGTCAGCGCCGACGCGCGCCACTGCCGATGCCGCCGCAACGTCGACCGCAGACGCAAGCGAGACTGGCGAGGATGCCTCCGCGCTGCGCGTGCAGCCCGGCGTCGCGCGGCCAGCAGAGCACGGCACGACAACGGCCAGTCATGTCCCGCGAACGGTCGATCCGGCGCCGGGCGCGCCGACAGCGCAAGCGGCCGGCCCGCGCGCGGCGAGCACCGCACTGGACGATGCCACCGAGCGCGCGGCGCGCATGCTTGGGACGCGCCTCGCCTACCAGGTCGGTGAGGGGGTGGAGCGCGCGGAGCTGCGCCTCGACCCACCGCTGCTCGGCACTGTCCAAGTCACCGTGCGTCGCGAGCATGGCGGTCTGGCGGTGAGCGTGCGTACCGCCAGCGAGTCGGTCGCGGCCGCGTTGCAGCCTCTCAGCGGCATGATCCGCGAGGAATTGACGCAACGACAGGGCGGTCAGATCACCCTGTCCATACGGGCGGGCGTCAGCGCGGCGGCGACTGCCGTCGCCGCGCCGAACCACGCTGGTTCAGCGAGCGCGGGCGGCGGCTGGCGCAGCGATGCCGGTCAGAACGACGCGCGCTCGCCAAGCGACCGCGGTCCGGAGCAAGGCGAGCCGAACGGGGAGGGCACGGCGCGCGAAGGCACGCCGCAGCACGGTGACGGTGGCCAGCGTCGCGCCGCCATTCGACGCGCCAGCGCGGCGCTCGCCGCGGCGCACGATGCCCTGGCTATCGAGCCTGTCTACGTCGGCAACTAAGTTCGGCGCGGACTGCTGGCACGCCACGCCCATCCGCGGGACACGAAACAACACACTGAAGAATGAAGAACAAATATCTGGTCGCCATCGCGATCGCAGTAGCGCTGCTTGGTGGCGCCGGATTGTACGCACTCCTATCGGAAGTCATGGATAAGGGGGCTTCGGCGCCGGTGGCCAAACCTGGCAAGTCGCTGACTTATGTCGACGTGGGAAAGACGGTCGTACTGCTCCATGGAACGAACGGCGAAAGCAACTCACGCTACGCCGTGATCGAAGCGGTGCTCGAAGTCGAGACGCCTGCGCTTGGAAAGGTGAAGCAGGAACTTCTGCTGATCCGCAGTCTTGTGTTCCGTGCGGTCGCCGCCTACAGCGCGGAGCAACTGCGAGCGCTGAGTGTCGACGAAGTGACCAGCGCAATCGAGAAGGCGATACAGGAACACGAACATGCAGTGGGTACGCGCGTTGGCATCGAGCGCGTGATGCTGACGTCGCTCGTCATCGAGTGACGCCATGCCTGCCGATCTCAGGTACGCCCGGCCGCCCACGTTCACCCCGCCGTCGCCGATCGTCGGCGAGCGCGAGCTGGTGCTGGCTTACATGCCGTTGGTCCGTCAGGTGGTTCGTCAACTGGCCTCGCAGATGGACGGCGTGATCGGACGCGAGGACATGGAGCAGATCGGTGCGATCGGGCTGCTCGAAGCGTTGCGGCGCTACGGAGAGATAGACGGAGGTTTCGGTTCGTTTGCGCGCCTGCGCATCAGAGGCGCGATTCTCGACGAGTTGCGCCGAACCGACTGGCGCCCGCGCGGGGTGCGGCAGAGCGCGCATCGACAGCGCGACGCGGAGCGCGCGCTTCGGCGCGCACTAGGACGGGACCCGACCGAAGCCGAGATCAGCGAGTCGCTGGGCATCACCTCGGAGGCGTATCGGCGCAGCCTGATGGATCAGTGCGCGGAAGCCATGCTGCAATTCGACGAAGCGGTGCACGCGGAGCTGATCTGGCACGACGATGGACCGGAACAGTTGCTGCTCAGACGCAGGAGTTTGCGGCAGGCGCTGGCGCATCTCGCCCCGAACGAGCAGCGAGTCATCCAGCTTTACTACGAATTTGACATGACGCTCAAGGAAATCGCAGAGGTCATGGCGCTTACGGAGGCGCGCATATGTCAGATCAACAAGGTGGCGCTGCGCAAGATGCGCATGGCGTTGACCGAAACACCGAGGGCGGGTAACGGATGAGCAACGCGCGAGGACAGGAATCGTGACACGGGTCGGCAGAAAACGTCAGGCCGATGGCATGACCACGGTGGACCCACACGCGGGCGCTTCCCAGCCCGCCGCGGCGGCGTCACGGAAGGCACCTGCGACGTCGCGGCACGGCGCCGGCGGGCACGCACGCTCGTCGGCCAAGCCGCTCGACGCAGCGGCGGGAAGCGCGCTCGCCGAGACGCTCGCGTTGGCGCGCCTGGCTCGCGTGGAAAGCGAGGACAGTCGGCAGGCGTCCGTGGCGGCGGTCCGCGAGGCGCTGCTGGAAGGCCGCATCGCGTTCGACGCCGACAAGCTGGTGGCGCTGATCGAGCGTTTCCATGGAGGCGGACGGTGAAACCGGAACGGGCGCTGCAGGCGCTGCTCGAGCAACTGCGAGACGATCGGCAACGTTTCGTCGAATTGGGCGAAGTGCTGGATCGCATGCATGACGCGTTGCGAGGCGCGGCACTCGTCTCGATACCCGAACACGTCGACCGCCTTGCGACGATCGACCACGCGCTGCGTTGCCGCCACACGGTGCGCGCGTCCCGCCTGTGCGCGCTCGCCCGAGCGCTCGGCATGAGCGTCGTACCGGTCGACGATGCCGGCAACGGCCCGTCCGGCGTCCGCGACGCCGCGGTCGGCGCTGGACCGCGCGGCGGCATTCGCGACAGTATTCGCGACAGTACATCGCGGGCGGGGGACGGGACTGCCCCGACCGAGGGCGCGGGAGCGCCGCCGTCGCGGATGCGGACAGCGGCGCTCATCGCAGCGCTCAGCCGCGCGATGCAGGGACGCGCGGGCGCCGCATTGACTGCCGCGTGGGATGCGGTCGAGCGCGAGATGCGCAGCTGTCGCGAAAAGGCGGCGCGCAACGGCTTGGCATTGCACGAGCGCGCCGAGCCGTTGCGCCGGCGGCTGCTGGGAGAGAAGCACACCTATGTCGCGCTTTGAAGCGATGAACGCGTCGCGTGCGCCGCTCGCGGCGCAAGTCGGCGCGGGCGGCGCGGTCGGCAGCGTGCAGATCGCCTCGCCGAACACCCGCGCCAGCGGCGAATACGCACGTCTACATGCGGAGATCGCTCGCACGGTGGCGTTCGGATTCGCGCCGCTGCCGCGCCGCGCTGCGCCACGCGAGCCGACGCCGGCCGTGACTGCCGCACCCCGTGCCCGCAACGTCGTCGACGCCAGTGCGGCCCGTGCCACCGTCGTCGCCCGTACGCCACGTCTCGCGCCCGCGCGCGCCGGCAGCAGCGCGCAGGAACGCTTCCTCGGGCAGATCCTGCCGCATGCCGAACGCGTCGCGCGCCGGCTCGGCGTGGCGCCCGAACTGATAGCGGCCCACGCCGCGCTTGAATCGGGATGGGGCACGCGGCCGATCCCGGGGCGCGACGGCAAGTCGTCGCACAATCTTTTCGGGATCAAGGCCGGCGACGCGTGGCGCGGCGCCTCGTCGGCGGCCTGGACCACCGAGTTCGCGCGCGGCGCCGCGCGTCGCGGCCGCGACGAATTCCGGACTTATCCGGGATTCAGCGCGGCTTTCGACGACTACGCGAGCTTGCTACTCGAAAACTCCCGTTACAGTGGACTCGTGAACGCGGGCAGCGATGCGCGACGCTTCGCCCGGGCGCTGCAGGCCGGTGGCTACGCCACCGACCCGCGCTACGCGAGCAAGCTCGCGCAGCTCGCCGAGCAGATCGGAGGCTACCGCGCCAGTACGGCGCCTCGCGCCGCGCGGGAAAGCCGCGCGGCGCGAGAGCAGGCGGCGCCCGGTCGGACGCTCAAGGAGCGGCCGGTTCGGTGACGACTTGCACTTCGCCGGGAGCGGTGACGCGGGCTCGGAGCGTGCGCTCGCTGCTGTCGTTGCGCACCTCGATCAGGTCGCCGAGCTTGCCGCCGCGCAGCGCCGTGCCTGCGGCGCTCACCGCGACGGTCGAGGTGCCGGAGACGAGGCGGACCGCCTGTCCGCGCCGCACCAGTTCGGCGGCCGCGATGTCGTCGGCCAGCACGACCGCGCCGGCCCGCAGGCGGTGGCGGCTGACCTGGCCGATCGTGGCGTCGAGCGATACGAACGGCCGCGACAGCGACTCGAGCCGTGTGCGCCGCGTGGCGACCGAGGCGGCGTCGAACGGTTGGCGGGGCGCGATGCCGCGAACCGCGACCACCACCGTGGCCAGCAGTTCGGCGCGCACGTTCATCGCCGTGACGGTGCCGTGCGGCGCGCAACGTGCGAGCAGGCGCAGACGCGAGAGGTGCTGGCCGCTGAGCCGGAAGTCGAGCGGCACCGGACACGCGGCAACGGCGCGTTGCGGTTCGGCGATGTGCACCGACAGCGTCGCGTCGCGCAGGCCGCTCGCCGCCGCCTGCGAGAGCAGCGTCTCGCGCACCGCTGCCTGCGCGCCGGCGGGCACGGCCGTGGCGCTAGCATGAGCGGCGCCGAAGGCGAGCAACAAGCCGACGGGGCGGACGAGCCGTCGGCCGCACGGTGAAGTGGAACGCAGGTTATGCATGGCAGATGGATCGAAGGAGTACGTCATGACACGGCATCCTGGGTGTTTAAGTGTGCGAAGTTTAGTGCAAAGGAGGTGAATGATGGGTTGGACCTTGAGCGACGCGTTGGGCGTGCATGCGCGGGCGTTGCATGTGCGCGCGGAGCGAACCCGTGTGCTGACCGCGAATCTGGTCAACGCGGACACGCCTGGATACCAGGCACGGGATTTCGACGTCGAGATGGAATTGAGCATGGACGACGGGCAAGCCCCGTTGGCGAAATACCGCGTACCGTACCTGCGCAGGATCGATGGCAGTACGGTGGAGACGCCGGTCGAGCAAGCCGCGTACGCGCAGAACGCCGCGGATTACGAAATGAGCCTGACGTTCGTCGAACTGACCGCCAAGGGCCTTAAGGCCGCCATCGACGGAGTGGCATGAGATGAGTTTCCGGGAACTTGGCCGCATCGCTGCGTCGGCGATGCAGGCTCAGACGCTGCGCCTCAACACGATCGCGAGCAACCTCGCCAACGCCGACAGCGCCGCCTCCAGCGAAGCGAGCGCCTACCGGGCGCGCCGGCCGGTATTTGCCGCAGCGTTCGACGGCCCGGGCAGCGCCAGGGTCGCCGTGCGCGAGGTGCGACAAAGCGATGCGCCAGTGCGTCGGGTCAGCCAGCCAGGCCATCCGCTGGCCGACGCGAACGGCGATGTCTTCTATCCGAACGTCGATCCGCTCGACGAGGTCACCGACATGATGTCGGCCGCCCACGCTTACACCTTGGGAGTCGACCTGCTCGCGCGCGGCACGAACATGCAACAGGCCCTGCTCAGGCTCGGCCGGGGAGATTGAGATGACCTATTCCGATATCGCGGCAACCTCGCGCGCCGCGACCATGGCGGCGCACGAGCGGGGAGCGGGCACCGCGTCGCAGGCGGCTGGCGCCGGCACGGTGGCCGCGACGAACGACATGTTTCTCAAGTTGCTGGTGGCGCAGATCCGCAATCAAGACCCGCTCAATCCGCAGGACCCGAGCCAGTACGTGTCGCAACTGGTGCAACTGGCGCAGCTCTCGAAACAGGAAGAGGGCGTGGCGATCAACAAGCTCAACCTCGACCAACTCACCAACACCTTGATCACCACGCTCGGCGCGCAGGTCGGCAGTCGGATCTCCGTGCACGCGGACGAGATAGAAACGGACGCGGCGAAGCTGAACGGCGGTTTCGTGTTGAAGCGGGCGGTCAGCGATGTAAAGGTGGTACTGACCGGCGAAGACGGCGCCGAGCACGTGATCGAACTGGGTCCGCGTGACGCTGGACGCGTTGCCGTCGACATCGATCCAAGCAACCCGGCGTTGAAACCTGGGCGCTACTCGGTGTCCGTGCGGGCCGAGCCCGCCCAGGAGGTGCCGTTCGAGGTCGAGGGCGTCCTGACCGAAGTCGCGCTTGTCGACGGCGCGATCAAGGCGCATGTCGCGGGAGTGGGAGAAGTCGGCCTCGAGAAGATCGTGCGCTTCCGTGGGCGTGTCGACGCCAGTCCTGTACCGGCCGGGCGGCACGCTGCGCGAGCCTTTTCCTCCGACGCAAACCGCAACCACCAGGTGCTGTCATGAGTGCAAACATCGCCGTTTCCGGCATCCAAGCGATCAACGATCAACTGAATGTGATCAGCGGCAATATCGCGAACGCGAACACGGTCGGCTACAAGACGCGCCGCGCGAACTTCGCCGCGATGATCAGCGGTACGCGAATCGGTTCGTACTCGCAGAGCATGGATACGCTCGGCGCGCAGAACGTGACCGGCGGGCTGCTCGACGCGATGATCAATGGCAAGGGCTTCTTCGTAGTGCGCGACAACCTCGGACAGTTGCTTTATACGCGCAACGGGGGCTTCAGCAGGGGCCCCGACGATCGCATCGTCGATTCGTTCGGGCGCCCGGTGCAGGGCTTGCAGTCCGGCGCGCTCGGCGACCTGAAAGTGCCGACCGGCAGCTTGCCGCCTGAGGCGACGGCGAACATCGAATTCAGCGCCAACCTCAAGCACGACTGGCCGGTTCCCGCAACGAAGCCGTTCGATCCGGACAAGGAGGACAGCTACAACCAGGTCGCCACGTCCACGATCTACGACTCGCTTGGCGGCCAGCACGTCGTCACGCAATACTTCATCAAGCAAGAGGACGGTACGGTCCAGGTGCATTATCGGCTGGACAAGAACGCACCGATCGCCACGCCGACCACGCTGACGTTCGAGGGCGGCAAGCTGGCCGAACCGACCGACCCCGTGCAGTTGAAACTGGGCGCGCCGGCAGGCGCCCAGCCCCTGTCGATCAAGCTGAGCTACGCGGGCATGACCAGCTATGCCAGCGACTACAACGCAACCCGCAATCAACCGGACGGCTATCCGCCGGGCGACTTCGCTCGCGTCAAGCTGGCGGAGAATGGCGACATCATCGCGGTGTACAACAACAAACAGGAGCGGGCGGTCGGGACGCTGGCGCTGGCGCACTTCGCCAACGCCGCCGGACTTGACCCGCAAAACGATTCAGCCTACGCCGCGACGCGCAATTCCGGCAATGCCCTTTACACGACCGCCGGCGGGGTGGCAGGGGACCTGATCACCGGATCGCTCGAAGGCTCGAACGCCGAGTTGACGTTGCAGATGGTCGACCTGATGACCGCTCAGCGCAACTACCAGGCCAACGCCAAGGTGCTCAGCGCCGATGCGCAGATGTCCCAGGCACTGATGCAGGCGCTGTAAGCGATGGACGCGTTCATCTACACGAGCATGGCCGGCGCGGCGCGCGCCATGCGTTCGCTGGAAGTGCATGCGAACAATCTGGCCAATGCCGAGACCGACGGCTTCCGTGCCGATCTGGAACTGGCCGAGGACGTGCCGGTCGCCGGCAGCCGCCTGGACGCGCGCCGGATGGTGCGCTCGCAAGCGCGCAGCAGCATGGACGCCGGCACGATGGTACGGACCGGGCGGGACCTCGATCTGGCGATCGAGGGCACAGGCTACTTCACGGTCGCCGGTCGCGATGGCGAGGCGTACACGCGCGCCGGTGGCTTCGACGTCGATGGTGCCGGTCAGTTGGTACTGCACGGACGCGCGGTGCTCGGCATGGGCGGTCCGATCGTTCTCCCAGAGTTCGAGCGGGTCTTCGTTGGCGACGACGGCACCGTGTCGGTGACCGTTCCGGACGAGCCCACGCCGCAGGTCGTCGACCGCCTGCTGCTCGTCGACCCGGCCCCGGGCACGTTGCGCAAGGACCAGTACGGACTGCTTGTCAGTGCGGATGGCGCGAGCCTTCCCGCCAGCGATGCGGTGAAGGTGCTCGGCGGGGTGCTGGAGGGCAGCAACGTCTCGCCAGTGGACGAGCTCGCCGCCGCGATGTCGGCGAGCCGCAGCTTCGAGTTGCAGATGCGCTTGTATCGCCTGGCGGGCAGCATGGCCGAGGCCGGCGAGCGCCTGGTCCGCGGCTGAAGGGCTGACGGCCGTCGACCCGATGGCATCGCTGGCGGGCAATGAGGATTAAGGAATGAGGAGCATGCAATGAATCAAGCAATGTGGATCAGCAAGACGGGCCTGCACGCGCAGGAGGCCAAGTTGCAGGCCATCGCGAACAACATCGCGAACGTCAATACCGTGGGCTACAAGCGCGATCGCGTCGTGTTCGAGGATCTGTTCTACCGGATCCAGATCGAACCGGGCGCGCAGCTCGACGACAACCGGGTGTCGCCGACCGGTCTGCAATTGGGCACCGGTACGCGCGTGGTCGGCACGCAGAAGCTGTTCACGGATGGCGATGCGAAGACCACCAACGAGCAGTACGACGTCGCGATCGAGGGACAGGGCTTCTTGCAGGTCGAGTTGCCCGACGGTCAGACCGCCTACACGCGCGCCGGCCAGTTGCAGCCGGGGCCGGAAGGGATACTCGCGACCGCGCAGGGCATGCCGCTGGTGCCGGAAATCACGATTCCGGAAGGCACCAGCCGCGTGACCATCGGCGCGGACGGTCGCGTCACGGCACGCTCCGCGATCGACGATTCCACCAACGAGCTCGGCCAGTTGGAGCTCGCCAGTTTCGTCAATCCCGCCGGCCTGCGCGCGCTCGGCAACAACCTGTACCGCGAAACGGAGGCAAGCGGGCCGCCAACCGAGGGCGCGCCGGGCACCAACGGGATGGGCACGCTGCGCCAGGGCGCGCTGGAGAACTCCAATGTCGAGGTCGTCGAGGAAATGACCGAAATGATGACCGCCCATCGCGTGTATGAGATGAACACCAAGGTGCTGAGCGCCGCGGACAACATGCTTCAGCAACTGGCGCAGGTGGCGTAGCCATGAACGCGCGCTCCATCGACGCCGGGGCTGCGGCCAGCGCGCGCGCGGCTCCGACGCGACCGGTCGCAGTCGTCGACGCCCGGGCTATATGCCCCGCTCGACCGTGCGGGTCGCGCGCAAGCACGCGCGTCCCGCCTCGTGGTCTCGCGACGCGCTTGCGGATGCTCCTCGTCGTCTTGCCGCTCGGCCTGGCAGGCTGCGCGACGTTGGACGGTCCGACGACGCCCGATTTTGACGAAGCGGACATGCCGAACGTGACCTACGATCCGGTTCGCCCGGGCGCGGGGGGCCTCTTCACGCGGCAGGCCGCCTGGGCGCTGGCCGCGGATGGACGCGCGTACCGACCGGGCGACACGCTCACCGTGACGCTGGAAGAGGCCACGCAGGCCAGCAAGCGCGCCGACACGAACGTGAAGAAGAATGCCGAGGTCGGCATCGATGCACCGAAGCTGTTCGGCAGCAGCATTCCGCTCGATGCGAGCCTGGGCGCCTCGCGCAAATACAACGGCGGGGGCAGCTCGTCGCAGCAAAACGCGTTGCATGGGGAGATCACGGTCGTCATCCATGACGTGCTGCCGAGCGGGCTGCTCAAGATCAAGGGAGAGAAGGTGTTGGTGTTGAATCAGGGTGAGGAGACGTTGCAGGTGGCAGGCTACGTCAGACCGGCCGACATCGATACGAACAATCGCGTCTCGTCGCGCCGGATCGCCAATGCACGGGTGCGGTATGTCGGGCGGGGCCCGCTTGGCGACGCCAGCCGTGCGGGCTGGCTCACGCGACTGCTGACCAGTCCGTTTGCGCCGTTCTAGCCATGGAGTCAATGCACGAAATCATGATCGAATCGAGCATGCGCGCCACGGGCGCGGCGGGTGCATCGGGCGCGACGGGCGGTGGCGCGAGCGCTTGTTGGCGGCGCGTTTCACTCGTTGTTGTCCTCGGGTGGAGCGCGGCGCTCACGATGGCGCTGGCGGCGCCCGCGGCGCGGGCCACGGCGCTGCGCGACCTCGCCCACGTCGAGGGCGTGCGCGAGAATCAACTGATCGGCTATGGCCTGGTGGTCGGGCTGGCCAACACGGGCGACGGCCAGCAGATCCGGTATACCGGCCAGTCCGTGGCCAACCTGCTCAAGCAGTTCGGCCTGTCGATGCCGGAGGGCATCCGCCTGCGCGCGCGCAATGCGGCCGCAGTCATGGTCAGTGCCAGCTTTCCGCCCGGCTATACGCGCGGGCAGAAGATCGACGTCACGGTCTCGTCGGTCGGGGACGCGAAGAGCCTGCGCGGCGGCACGCTGCTGCTCACGCCGTTGCGCGGCGCGGATGGCGAGGTGTACGCGTTGGCGCAGGGCAGCGTGGTCGTGCCAGGTGTGAGCGCGCAGGGCCGCTCGGGCACCAGCGTCACCGTCAACGCGACGGCCGCCGGACGGGTACCGCAGGGTGCGACGATCGAACGAGCCATCGATACCGACTTCGACATGCGGCCGTACGTGCGCTTGAGCTTGACGCGGCCGAGTTTCGAAACGGCGAGCAACGTGGTGAAGGCGATCGGGCGCGCGCTGGGTCCCGGTCTGGCCACTTCGCGGGACGCGACGAGCGTCGACGTGGTTGCGCCGACCGATCCGACTGCCCGCGTCGCGTTCATGGCGCGGCTCGACGCGATCGACGTCGCGACCGGCAAGCCGCGGCCGAGGGTGGTATTCAATTCGCGTACCGGCACCGTGGTGGTCAGCGAAGGCGTGACCGTCTCGCCGGCCGCCGTTTCGCACGGCGCGTTGAAGGTGACGATTCGCGAGGGCGCGGTGATCAGCCAGCCGGGCCCGTTCTCGTCCGGGCAGACGGTGGTCGCGCCCGAGTCCGATGTCGAGATCGAGCCCGCGAGCGGCCGGATGTTCGAATGGCCCGCGGGAACCAAGCTGCAAACCATCGTCGACACCGTGAACGCGATCGGCGCGGGGCCGGACGACGTCATGGCGATCCTGCAGGCGTTGGATCAAGCCGGCGCCCTCAACGGCGAGCTGATCGTGATTTGAACCTTCCACAAGACAGGAGGCACCATGGCAGAACCCTTCGCAGCGGTACCGACGCTGCATGCGAACCGTCCGGCGCCGGCGCCGCGGGCCGCGTCACGCACACCGGACGTCCGCATCGCGCGCGCCGGACAGCAACTCGAAAGTCTGTTCGCCGAGCAATTGCTCAAAGTGATGTGGCGCACCGTCGACGGCTTCGCGCCCGAATCGGAGCGGGCGGCCGCACGCGGGCGCGAGGGACTGGACGCCTATCTCGACAGCTTGCTCGCCGATCACCTAGCCAGCCGCCAGGCGCTGGGCGTCGCCCGATTCGTCACCCCTCTGCTAGAGGCCCGCGACACCGGTGCCGTGGATCGCGCGAACTTTTAAGGCCGGCGCAGCGCGCGTCGCTTCTGATAATCGAGCGTCGCTGTCCGGACACGATTTCGATTGATGCAGGCCGCGCGAGGAGAGCGCAAACATGTTCAGTATCGGTAGCTCGGCGGTCACCGCCGGTCAGATTGGACTATGGGTTGTCACGTCCAATCTTCACAACGTCGCGACGCCGTCGTATGCGCGGCGCCAGGTGCAATTCGTGACGACGCTCGACGGCGGCGTGCGCGCCACCGTGCGACGCATGGCGGACTCCGACGCGCTCGGCTTGTACTGGCGCCGCATGGGTAGCCTTGGTGTCGCTGAAGGCGCCGAAGGCAATCTGAAACAACTCGAGGGACTGTTCGGCGCGGAACCGCCGATGGGTCAGGCCAGTCCGTTGCCGGGGAGCACCGGCCTGGGCATGCGCTGGTTGTTCGACCGGCTCATCTATGCCGGCGGCGAGGCGACCGGAACCGAGGGCCGACAAGGCGTGCTGGCGGCGGCGAAGGCGCTTGCCGAGAATTTTTCTCGTCTCGATAACGGGCTGGCGGACCTGCTGACGAGCGCCGAAGGGCAGTGGCGCGGCACCGTCGACAAGATCAACGATGCGAGCGCGGGACTGGCCGACCTGAACGCCAAGATCGCCGCGGCACGGGCGGCGGGCCAGGACGAGCAAGCGTTCGTGCTGCTGGATCAGCGCGACGCATTGGTCGCAACGCTGCACGGCTTGACCGGCGCGGAGGTGGTGCCGCGTTCGGATGACACGATCGATCTTGTCCTGCCGGGCGGCGCGTCGCTCGTTTCGGGACAAACCGCGGCGCGTCTGGCGATCGACGCGGCCGGCGAAGGCAAGTTGACCCTGCAATTGGGTAAGGCTTCGCTGAGCCTGGCCGAGCGCGACCTGGGTGGCCAGTTGAAGGGCGTGGTCGACAGCGAGCGCATCGTGAGCGCGCAGCGGGAGCACATGCGTGCGTTTGCGAAGACGTTCGTCGAACGCTTCAACGCGCAACTGGCCAAGGGTTTCGACAGCAACGGCAAGCCGGGCAAGCCCTTGTTCACGTACGACGAGACGACCGGGCGGATGAGCGTCGATCCGACGTTAGGCGTGTCGGACTTGGCGTTCGCATCGTCGGCTGCCGGTGGCGACGGCGGCAACCTGCTTGAATTGCAGAAACTGGCCGATGCCGAAATCGAGGTGCCGGGGCTGGGCAAGCATAAACTGGCCGACGTCTACGGCGCGATTCGCGGGGAAATCGCGAGTGCCCACAGCGCCAACGCCGCCGCGCTGGACCGTGCCCGCGCCGACGTGCTGGCGGCTCGCGCGGCGGTCGACGAGATCAGCGGTGTGTCCGCGGAAGAGGAACAGGAGATGTACGTGGAACTCGGCAAGTGGATCGCGGCGAACAATAAAGCGATGCTCATCGCGCGAGACCTGTTCGCGGATCTGATTCGTGACATCTGAGACGGAGGCGAAAAATGAGAATCACGTCGTACAGTTTTGCCCGTCAGCAGATGACCTGGCTCAATGCCACCGTGGCGGCGCAGCAGAGGGCCATCCTTCAAATGAACACGGGCCAACGCTTGCTGCGCTGGTCGGACGATCCCGGCGCGGCGCAAGCAGTCGATCGTCTGGTGGGGGCGGTCGAACGCGGCAACAGCTATCTGCGCGTCGTGCAGACGCTCGCGGGGGGGCAGGAGCGCGCCGAAGCGGGTATGCGGAGTTTGATAGAACAGCTCGACGTGGCGGTGGCCCGTCTCACCGGCGCGTTGAACGATGATCCCAGCTCCGGCACACCACAGATCAAGGCGCGTGCGTTGGCAGAGGTGCGGGACCAGGTACTAAGTCTGGTGAATACGGCCGACATCGACGGTCGCGCGATCTTTGCCGGGACCGCCCGTGGTACGCATGCGGTCCGCTACGACGCGGCGGCGGAGGCGGGAAAACGCTACGCCTACGTCGGTAACAATGAACGCAATCATGTGGCGATCGACGTGACCCAGGTCGTCGAGACGGGGCAGAGCCTGCCGGAGGTCGCGGACCTGCTCAACATGCTCGACGTCGCCATTGCCGCGTTGGAAGCGCCGGCCGGTGCGAGCGGCCAAACCGCCAGGCGGGCCCTCGAAGCGGCGCTCGAAGGCACGCGCCAGACGCAGGACGCCGTCGGCGGCAAGGTGGCCGACCTCGGTTACCTGCGCAATGTGCTGGACGCGGTAGGCGAGCGTCACCAGACGGTCGGGCAGGCGTGGCAGGAGGAGGCGGTGCGGCTGGGTGGTATCGATCAGACGGCCTTGACCACGGAGCTGTCCCAGCTTGCGGCTGCCGGAGAGATGCTTCGACAGATCTATGCACACTTCGGCCGCACCACGCTGTTCGACTACGTTGGATGACAGATGAAGCTCGATACGATCGCACAGGCCAATATGGGCACCGGGACCCACGCCGATAGGGCTGAGCATCGCAGCGGTGCGATACGACGCGCGAGTGCGCTCCGCGACACGCCGACGTCGACGTCACAGCGCGTTGGCGGCGCCGTGGCGCTGCGAGGCCGCGCCGACGGCACTGCCGCGCGGCTCGTCCAGGAAAGGTTGAACGAAAGCGCGACCGACGCGCAGACCGTGCTCGGCTACCTCGATCGACTCGCGGATGCCGCGCGTGTAACGGCCGGAGCGCTGCGTGCGTTCAGCGACGGCGACGGCCGCGTCAATTCGACGAGCGATGCGACGGCGTTGGAGTTCGCGTGTGACCGGCTCAGGCGGACCTGGGCTGCTCGGCAGGCCGCCACCGGCGGCCGGCTGGACGCCGAGCTGCGGGTCGGTCCCGCCGGTTCGGCGCGCATACATGTACGCGTGCCGCAGCTCGAAGTTCCGTTGGCCGTCCCGGCGCAGGCTGAAACGCTGGTGTTCCACGCCGTCGGCGGCGGGCTGCGGGCCGTCGCGGTCGATCTTCCTGTCGGCGCGGCGCCGAACGAAACCGCACGACGCTGCGACGAGGCGCTGCGTGCCGGCGGCGTGCGCGTACAGGCGGGCAAGCACGGCGAACTCTCGTTCGCGTTGCAGGAGACGGGCGGGGCCGCGCTGCTCGCCAGCCTGCGGGTGAGCGGCGAGGGGATTCGATTTCCGCCGGGCGAGGGGACGCCCCTCGCCGTCGAAGTGATGCCCGGCGCATTCGAACCGCACGCGTGGCGTCTCGACGACCCGCGCGGCCGGACGGTCGCGCAAGCGCAGTTGCGCGAAGGCGCGCGGCGCATCCAGCTTGCACGTGTCCAGGCGCACGAGCAATACGACGCGGCGCGCGCGTCTGCCGACCGCTCGTTGAACGAATGCGATGGGGCGGTCGCCGCCGGGCTTCCGGGCGAGCTGACCACGCTGTTTGGCGAACGATCGCATCTTGCTTCCTTCCAGCGCCTGGCGCTGCTCGCGCCGCTGGTCGGCAGCGCAAAGGCCGTTCACGTGCGCGCATTGCTCGCTTGATTCGTGGCGTGCGACGCCGCCGGCCGTGACGGCCGGTGCCGTAGCGGCGGTCCACCGACGCGCGCGTTCAAATCGCCTTTCCAGTCGCCGCGCTGCGCGCGACGCGCGCTGCCGCGGCCACGACGTCGTCCCCTCGAATTACGTCGTTCCTGCCTTGCCCCCATCCATTGTTGGCGGCGCCTGCCCGCGTTGTCGCGCGCCATGAGTCGAGCGCGCCATGCGCCGAGCGCGCCATCGCCGCGCATCCGTGTGCCGGTTGCCGGCCATGCGGGCCGCGTTCGGGCTGTGCAACGCGCACGTGAACGCATCTGCAGCGACAGTCGCGCGGCGCTTACGGTACGCGAGGCTGTTAAGCCTTTCCGCGGCCCAGTCGCTTTTATCGTTTGAACGCGGAGATACGACGTTCAGGAAGCTCAACAGAGGAACCATCCACATCATGATCACGATTCATACCAACAGTGCCGCGAATCGCATCATCACCGCGCACAATGCCAACGAGCTGGCCCGCTCGAACACGCAGCATCGCCTGGGAACCGGCTTTCGCGTGAACGGCGCGAAGGACGACGCGGCCGGCCTGCAGATCGTCTCGCGCCTGCGCAGCACGCGCGTCGGCATGATCCAGGCGGGTGAGAACATCAACAACGCGATCTCGCTGCTGCAAGCGGGCGACGACGCACTCGCGACGATGGAAGGCGTTCTCCAGCGAATCCAAACGCTCGTCACGAAGGCGGCCGACGGTGCAACGTCGAAGGCGGACCGCGAAGCGCTGCAAAAGGAGTTCGATCAGCTCGGCAGCGAATTGGCCAGCATGGTGAAGTCGGCCAGCTATGGCAGCGACAAACTGTTCATGGGCACGGATGCCGAGGCGGGTAAACCGGCAGTACCAGGGACAGGCGGTGAAGAAGGAAAGCCGGCGGAGCCGGCAAAGATGGGCGACGCCCTGTTCGCGAAGGCGCTGCAGTTCCAGATCGGCGCGGGCAAAGATGACAAGATGGACTTCGACGTTTCGAAGCAACTCACGGGGCTTGTGAGCGCGCTGGAAAACGTCGCGAAGACCACGAAAGACGGCTTGTGGGCGGTCAAGAACCCGGAGAACCCAGAGAACCCGGAGAACCCGGAGAACCCGGAGGGCACGAGGCGTACGGAGGGCGCGAAGGCCGCCGGGGGTGATCCTGAGCTGTCAACGCCGTCTTTGGCGTCGGAAAAGCTCGAAAACGTGACCGAAGCGGTGTCTGCTGTCGGCGAGCTGCGCGCGAGCTTCGGCGCAGGCATGAAGCGCCTCGACTACAGCGCTCAAAACCTCCAGAACATGGTCAATGCCGCATCCGAATCGATCGGCCGCATCATGGACACCGACTACGCGACCGATACCACCAATCTCGCGCAGCAGTCGGTCCTGACGCAGGTCAGCGGCGAGATGCTCAAGCAGGCCAACGCCAGCAGCCAGCAAATCCTGCAACTGCTCGGCTAAGCACGGCGCTGCGCGCGCGTCGGCGGAGCTGAGTCGCCGACGCGTGCATTCATCCCGCCGTGTTCGCGGCGGGACTGTTTCATCGTGGCGGACCGAATGCCGCGGCGCCCCGCGCGCTGTCGCCGGTCCGCCGCCATCCACCGATCCATGCAACTCATTCTCGGTTTTCTCGTTCTCCTTGGCTGCATCTTCGGCGGCTTCGCGCTGCACGGCGGCAGCCTCGGCGTCATCTGGCAGCCCACTGAAATCATGATCATCGTCGGTGGCGGCCTGGGCGCGCTGGTGGTCGGCAACCCGTGGCACGTCCTGAAGGACACCCTGTTGCAGCTCAAATGGGTGATCGCGCGCAGACAGCGCGACATGGACTTCCAGCGTGAACTGCTGCTGTTGCTGTACGAACTGCTGCGCACGGTTGCCGATGGCGGACTGAGGGCGCTCGATCAACACGTCGAGGAGCCTCACAACAGCGCACTGTTCCAGAAGTACCCGAAGATACTTGCCGAGCCGCGCCTGGTCGCCTTCATCGCCGACAATTTCCGGCTGATGGCGATGGGACGCATCACGCCGCACGAGTTGGAAAGCATGCTCGATCAGGAATTGGAGGCGATGCAGGAGGCCATGCTCCATCCGTCGAGAGCGTTGGCCAAGAGCGCGGAAGCCATGCCGGGCTTCGGCATCCTGGCCGCGGTGTTGGGTATCGTGCTTGCGATGAGCGAGCTGGACGCCGACATTGCGCAGATCGGCATCAAGGTGGGTGCGGCGATGATCGGTACTTTCCTCGGCATCCTGATGTGCTACGGCATCCTTGAACCGCTCTCGAACGCGATTGCCGGGCGCGTGCGCAGCGAATTGTCGGCGCTCGACTGCGTCAAGGTCGTGCTGTGCGCACAGTTGGGCGGCAAGCCCGCGCTGTTGGCAGTGGACGCCGGACGCAAGCTGATCGCGCCCGAAGTGAAGCCGAGCTTCGCGAAGCTCGAATCCTGGATAGCAGCGCTGTGAGCGACGTGCAACCCGATAAAAACGCCCGGCGCGTCGAGGCGGCGCATGCATCGACGACAGTGATCCGACGCGTCCGGCGAGAGCATGACGCGTCGCACGGCGGCGCGTGGAAAGTCGCCTTCGCCGACTTCACGTTGGCCATGATGGCGCTGTTCATGGTGCTGTGGGTGCTCGGCTCCGCGAACACGGCGCAGCGGCAGACGATCGCGGATGCCTTTCGTGGCAAGTTGCATACGACGGGCGCTGACGGACTGTTCGACAAGGCCAGTCGTCGGCCGGCGCCGCTGTCGGCTGCCGGCCAGCGTGAGCGAGACCCCGACACCGAGGCGGACGCGTTGCATCGCGCCGAGTGGTCCCAGCGGATGCAACGGGTTGCCGAGCGTGTGCAGCGCGAAGCGAGTGCACGCGGGATGAGTGATAACGTCGACGTCTTGGTCGGACCGAACAGCCTGCGGATTTCGATTCATGACGCCGGCGAAACCGGCATGTTTGCGCGTCGCAGCGATGTGATGCATCCGGTGTTCGTCGAGTTGCTACACGCATTGGTCCCCGTGCTTCAGACCGTGCCGGAACCTTTGCTCCTGCTGGGCCATACCGACGCGACGCCGTTCGCGGCGCCGGGGGTGTGGAGCAACAACTGGGCGCTCTCCAGCCGACGCGCACTGCGCGCGCGGGAGATTCTGCTGCGCGCTGGTCTGCCGGAGGCACGTCTGTACCAGGTGGCCGGCATGGGCGCAAGCCAACCGGCGATCAAGCGCGATCCGAATCACGCCCGCAATCGACGCATCGAGCTGGTGCTTGTGGGCGAGCGCACGCATGCGAGCTGGCAGGCGATTCTCGATGCTCATGGCATCGGCGAGACCGCGGCACTTGACGCCAACGCCGACGCGCTCGCGGTGCCGGCGCCGTAGCCGAGACCGAGCCGCCGGCCAGTCAAATCGAGGCGGCTGGCGGGTCGAGCCCGAGACACCAGCCGACGCAGCAGCTACCGCGCTGCAACGGCCGACCGGGCGGCCCGTCATCGCGGTCTGCCGGTTGTAGCCGGGATGCTTCCAACTGTCCGACGCGGCAATATACTGATTTATCGAAAAGCGATCCCCTCGGCGGAAGCGGGCGTCATGAACCCGTGTTATCGCGATGACACGTCCCTAGGTCCGTAAGCCCGTAAGCCCGTACGCCCGTACGCCCGTACGCCCGTACGCCTGCCCGCCGGCACTACGAGGTGTGCTACCGCGCGGCCCCACCCGGTCTCAGCTTTCGACCGGCGTCGATGCGTTTCTTAAAAAGTGTCAAAGACGACGCTGTCAAACGCGCGAACTGGGGGCGGACTGTTTAATGTAGGCAACTGTCCCGCCAGGATGACATCCCCGACCGCTTTCCGCAGTTTGAAACGAACCGGTGATCCGCATCGGCACGGCGATGTCAGTCGCTTGCCCGAGCTGGGCAGCGGCGGGCGCTATCGGCCCGCGCCGCCGGGACTCTTCGCAGACCGATTGTTGCAGTCGGGCAGCGCGCGACGCGATATCCCGAAAAGCGGAGGTCGTCATGAAAGCCACCTTCAATGTGATTGCTCGTTCTCTTGGCCGGTTGTTCCTGCCGGCCGGATGCGGCTCGTCGAGGGCGTTCGACCGCCGGCTGGCATCCGTGAAGCGAGATTCGAGGGCACGTTGCGCAATTCTCGATGCCGTCTGGCAGTGCTCGCTGGATACCGGCAGCGGCGTGCGCCTCGATAGGACGGCCCTGCGCCGCGCGATCAAGCAGGTGCGTTCAGCGCTGCCGGAGATGTCGGGCACCTTCCGGCCCGAGCAGGCAACCTTCCTGTGCGACGCCGTGGAGACCATGCGGGACAATGCCTTTTCCAGTGGCGCGGGTGCGAACTGCATCGATCAGCTCGATCGGCTCGGGCATTTGCTGACGCGGCGTTGTCCCCCGACATGCATCGCTGCGGATAGCGATCCGCAGCCGCCGGGCGCGACGTGGGGCGGCCCGGCGCGGCGGCCGCGGCACGGCAGGCCGTGAGAGACGGGCGGCTCAGCCGAATGCGAGCGTGTAGCGCTGGCAAGTGCGCGCAGAAATCCGCTGGACCAGGGTCGGACCAGCCTACCAGCGTCGGATTGTCGCTTGCAGTGCCGGCTTCGACGGCACGGCGCCGCAACGAAGGCGACCAATGCGTGCCATCTTGCAAATCGCGTCGTCGCCGGCGACCGTCACAACGGCATCGGTGATGCAGTCGCATCGATCGCGATGGCATAATCGTGTGTCACGCGATGCCGCAGTTCGCGGCATCGAGGGCCCCGCGTTGCTTGAGGCAGGCGGATTGGGTAACGATCGATCGTAACAAGTCGTCTGAGACGGTCATCTCAAGCGGTGTCAAGCGCTTGAAAGTCCTAGCCGTCCCCGCTGCCCATCCATCTCGTTCGCCTGCTACAACGCTGCTGGCAGGTTGCGACGCGTGAGCACCCGCTGCGCGGTGGGCCACCGGACTATCGCTGTCGCGTGTCGACCGAGTAACGGTCGACATTGTCCCGGATGCACGCGCGACCGGATCGCGATGCCAATCAGTGACCGGCGCTCGCGCCCACGATCAGCGCTGGCTGGCTTGGGCGTGTCTCCGGCAAGCTGCTGCCGAACGTGCCGAACGTGCCGAACTGGGTCGCTGGGTTGGCCGACGACTGGCGGGGTCTGCGCATGATCGCCGCGCCCGCAAGCGATTTGCCCTGTCATTCGATAGCGACGTCGGTTGTATTGCTTTGATCACACGGCGTGCTCGCTGCGTTGGATGCGGCTTTGCACGCCCCCGATGCGCGCTCCCGGTGCGCGCGTGCTGTCATCGTGTGTCCTGCAGCTTACGCGGTGGTCATCTTGTTCCGTCTGTTGCCATCGGCACGATGCGCTAGGCACCGGGCATCCACGCATCAAACAAATGGGTGATCTGCGTTCAGCATCGGCGCAGGTGTCGGCTGGTTTCCGGCACGGCTTTGACGGCCCCCGCAGGTGGACGGGCACCATGCCAGCTGCGCGGTGGGCAGCAGCAACGCGGCGCGCGGTTCGACGTATTCATGCGGCGAAGCACGACGTGTCATAGACATCTGTTAGCGTCGCCGATTATTGCGCGGGCAGGCCCGTTCAGCGGGGACAAGCCTTTACGGCATATTCAAGATTGTAATCATCATGCGGATTTTTGAAACCTTCCAGCTTCAGTCCTATCTGGATACGCTCGTCAGCTATGGTGCCGCGCTTGTACTTGGTGCGATCATCGGCGCCGAGCGCCAGTACCGCCAGCGCAATGCCGGATTGCGGACCAACGCGCTCGTCGCACTCGGCGCGGCAGCCTTCGTCGATCTCGCGCAACGGCTGTCGGGCTCGGCCGAGGCAACGCGGGTCATTGCGTACGTGGTATCGGGGGTCGGCTTCCTCGGCGCTGGCGTCATCATGAAGGAAGGCATGAATGTGCGTGGTCTGAATACCGCCGCGACGTTGTGGTGCTCGGCCGCGGTGGGTGCATGCGCCGGCACCGACATGTTAGCCGAGTCGCTGACTTTGACCGTGTTCGTGGTGGCCGGCAATACATTGCTGCGCTTTGCCGTCGACGCAATCAACCGCCTGCCGTTCGCAGGCCACGGCATCGAGGCAACCTATGTGGTCACGCTCACGACCGATTCCCTCAACGCGGCGCGTTTGCGTGAATTGCTGGTCGACCACCTGGAACTGATGCGTTATCCGGTCGCGGACACGGATTTGGTCGAGCGGGCCGACGACCGGGTCGACATCGAAGCCACGCTGGTCAGCACCAGCGTCGTCGATGCGGACCTCGACAGAGTCGTCGCCTATCTGGGTGAGCGGCATGCGGTGAGCCATGCGCGTTGGGAAGTCCAGACCCAGGAATAGCGCTGTCTTTGCATTACGCCCGCACCGGGTTTTGATATCCGATGTGGGCGGCGTAGAGAAGGGCGATCGCGCAGCTTGCCAGGCGAGCGCGGACGTCGTCCGCGCGACTGGTCAAAATGATCGGGACGCGCGCTCCCAACACGATGCCGGCGGCATCGGCCTGCGCCAGGAAGGTCAGTTCCTTCGCCAGCATATTGCCCGCCTCGAGGTTGGGCACGAGCAGCACGTCGGCGTCACCGGCAACCGGGGAGACGATATGTTTGGCTCGCGCCGCTGCCAGGCTGATTGCATTGTCGAGCGCGAGCGGTCCGTCGAGGATCGCGCCTTCGATCTGGCCTCGATCCGCCATCTTGCAAAGCGCGGCGGCATCCAACGTCGAGGGCAGCTTGGCATTGACCGTTTCGACGGCCGACAGGATCGCTACCTTCGGTCGGGCGATGCCCAGCGCGTGCGCGAGGCCGATCGCGTTGCGCACGATGTCCGCCTTGTCGTCCAGCGAAGGCAGGATGTTGATCGCCGCGTCGGTGATGAAGAGCGGCTTCGGATAGGTTGGCACATCCATCACGAAGACGTGGCTGACGCGGCGCGCCGTGCGCAGACCGGTCTCCTTGCGGACCACCTCCGCCATCAACTCGTCGGTGTGGAGGCTGCCTTTCATCAGCGCCGAGACAACCCCGCTGTGCACCAATTCAACCGCCTTGGCCGCCGCCGCATGACTATGCGGCTGATCGACGAGCTGGAACGGGGCGATGTCGACGTCCAGCTCGCGTGCCAGGCCGCGGATGCGATCCGCGGGACCGACCAGCACCGGCGCGATTACGCCCGCACGGGCGGCGTCGATAGCCGCGCCTAGCGCGGTATCGTCGCACGGATGAACGACGGCGGTGGGCAACGGGGGATGCGCGGCACACGCCTCGATCAGCGCTTCATATTTGCGATGACGTCCGACGGTTGCCACCACGGGTGTTTCGAGAGGCATAGGCTGGCTCCATTTGGCTTGGATTGGCTCCGCTTGGCAACGGCTTGCGGCTTCAAGCCACGCGGGCCGCTCGTCCGGTTTCCTTCAGAAACGCTGCAAGCACGATCGCGAGCACGATGCCGCCGATGCCCATCAGTCCCGCGTGCGCGAAGTCGCCGACATTGATCGCGCGTCCTTGCGAAATATGCGTCAGCAGCCAGCCGTAAACGGGTGCCATCAGCGCGCTGAAGGTGAACACCAGAAAGTTGATCGCACCGGTGGCGCTGCCCTTGACGTGATCGGGATTGACTTCCTTGATGATGGTATAGGGAATCATCGCGGCGCCCGAGCCAAAGCCCAACAGGAAACCGAGCAGGTAAGGCGGGGCCGAATCCGGCGGCAGGTACAGGATGGCCGCGGTCGACACCAGCATCAGCAGGGCGCCGCCAATCAGCACCGGCTTGCGGCGCCCGATCCGGTCCGCAAGGTAGCCCAGCACCGGGCAGCCGACGACCCAGCCGAGCGGTACCATGGTCGCGCGGTGCACGGCCTCGATATAGCTGAGATGCCATCCGTCGCGCAGGAAGGCAACGCCCCAGATCATGTCACCGATCGTGGTCGGCAGGAACAGCAGCCCGGCGGCAAAGCCGCACAGATACGATTGCGGATTCCGTAACACGACCTTGTACGGGCGGAACATCGACCAGATCGAATCCTGATTCGACGCACGCGCGTCATGGCCACCCGGCGTTGCCAGCAGCAGCAACACGGCAATCAACGCTGCCACGGCGCCGGCGTACAGCCAGAACGCCTGCCATGTGACGCCGCCGTGAATCAGTGGGGCGACGACGAACTGGCCGGCCGAGCCGCCGAGCATCCCGAAACACTGCGTGAAGCCGACGGCGGTTGCAAGATAGCGGCCGGGGAAGCCGTGCGTCGCCAAGTAGACGGCACCAGTGAATGCGAAAGCCGATCCGGCCCCTTGTAGCAGGCGGCCCCACTGCGCCGACGCCACGCTACCGGTGCCGAACAGGGCAGCGCCCACGGCGAGCAGCGCGACGCCGAACGGGATGGCATATTTTCCACCGAAACGGTCCAGCGACGCGCCTGCCAGAATCGAAAACAACGAGTAGGTGTAGTAATAGAGCCCCACCAGCGCGCTGACGCCCAGCGCCGATAGTCCGAATGCGCTGACCAGCTCTGGCACCATGACCCCAGGGGCGGATCGCAACGCATACTGTTCGAAGTAGAACAGCAGGCAGAGTGCCCAGGCGACAATGAAAGCGACGTGGGTTTGCCCTCGATTGCTCGACCCGGCAAGGTTGCGGTCTGACATGACAGCGTGCTCCGATGATGCGATGTGAACGTGCGATGCGAACGTGCGCTGTGACGGTGAAGCGGCGGCCGGCCTCTCCCGTCAACGTGGCGTCAATGGCCCGAACGCCGCTGCTCGGCAACGACCAGCGCGAAGAAACGCGACAGGTCCTCCGAGAATTCACGTTCGGCGGCACCGTAGTCGAAGCGATGCTTCTGCTCCGCGACGGTCTGATCAGCAAACCGGCGTGCCGCTTCCGCCCGTTCGGCGTCGGAGGCAGCGTCGCGCATTGCGTGGTCGGCCAACACCGTGACGCGATCGCGCTCGATGTCGAGTACGCCGCCCGCCACGAACAGGGCCTGCTCACCGCCCTCGACTGGCTGGAAGCGGATCATGCCGGCGCGCAGGCGTGTCACGAGCGGCTCATGTCCCGGCAACACTCCCAGCGCGCCGGCCTCGCCGGGCAACACCGCGAAATGCACGGCACCGGCATGCAGCATCTCATCGACGCTGACGATTTCCAGATGAAAGGAAGTGACCATCGGTTTCTCCAGACGTCGCGGCGCCAGCCTTTTCGCCGCGTGCGACAGATTCGGTGACATGCGACAGGTCAGACGGCTGCCGCGCCCGCCACGATCTCATTGATCTCCTGCGTGATCGCGGCCTGCCGCGTGCGATGGTATAGGAGTGTCAATTCGTCGGCGACGCGCGTGGCGTTATCGCTCGCGGCCTTCATCGCGACCATCCGGGCACACTGCTCGCACGCGCTGTTCTCGACCACTGCCTGGTAGATCATCGATTCGAGATACCGCAACAGGACGGTGTCGACGACCGGCTTTGCCGCGGGCTCGAAGATCGGCGGTTCCGGGTGACGATGCTGCGCGTCCGCTTCAAACGCCGGCAGCGGCAACATGCATTCGACTTGCGGCTCGTAGGCCAGCGTGTTCTCGAATCGGTTGCTGGCGATGTGCAATTCGTCGAGTTCGCCGGCCACGAAGCGGATGATCGGTTCGGTGATCGCACCGAGCAGTTTGTCGAAGGCCGGCGGTTCGCCGAGGTCGACGGCGCTCGACATCAGATCGGCGCCGGTGCGCCGCATGAAACCCAGGCCCTTGCCGCCGATCACGGTGACCCGCACGGCAGCGCCACGCTGCTCCCATTCACGCATGCGATGCACGCATGCCTGCAGCAGGCGCACGTTGAGCGCGCCGCACAAGCCCTTGTCGGTCGTGACCACGATCAGGCCGACCCGGCGCAGGGGCCGACGCGCCATCAAGGGTGGTTGATAGTCCGGCGTGGCGTCGGCCAGCCGTTTTGCCGTGCGGCGCGCGCTTTCGCCGTACGCTCTGAAGCTGCGCATGCGGCGCTGCGCGCCCGCCATCTTGATCGACGCGATCATCTGCATCGCACGGGTGATCTTGCGCGTGTTGAGCACGCTGGTGATCTTGTTCTTGACTTCGCGCGGACTGTGCATAGGTCTTGGCTGGCGGACGCGGGAAGGAAATCGCGCTGCGGGCCGTGGCGCCATGGCGTGTTGGCGCCGTGCTGCCGGCAGGTGAAATCGCTTCGTGACGAACGAAAGCGAAAGGAACATGGTCAGCAGTTTACCGCGTCGCGCTTTTCCTTTCCGCGTTTACCTCTACTATCATGGTTGTTCGGTGCGATGAAGGGGGGCTGCAACGCGAGGGCTGCAACGCCGGCCCGGCGCGGCCGCGCCCCGGTCGAAGTCGACCGCGCCGCGCCTCGTGCGACAGGTTGGTGCATGCAGGGACAGCGCGTTCATGGCTTCGGCAGCAGCGTAGCGCACTTGCGCGACACAGACGTTGATGGCGGTCAATGTAGCCGGTGGCGTCGCACCGTTGATGGGCATCAAGCGGGCGTGAGCGGTGCCGTGATACGGTCGGATCAGGATTCGCAACGACTGCGGAACGCGGGCGGCCAGGTGTTTCTCGCCCGGCAGACCGGCAGACCGGCAGACCGCCAGCCACCGGCGTCGGCCGAAGAGAACAGGGAGGACGAGATGAAGGCAGTGGTATTCGACACGCATGACTATGACCGACGTGCGCTGAGCGAGGCGAACGCCAACGGGACACACGCGTTGACATTCCTGGACGTGCGCCTCGATGAGCAGACCGCGAAGCTGGCCGAGGGTTTCGACGCCGCCATTGCCTTCGTCAACGATCATCTGGACGAACCCGTCCTGGAACGGCTCGCCGCCGGCGGCGTGCGTCTCGTCGCGATGCGCTGCGCAGGGCACAACAATCTCGATCTCGCTGCCGCCACGCGTCTCGGCATCACCGTGGTCACGGTGCCGTCATATACGCCGCACGCAGTGGCCGAACACGTGTTTGCACTGACGCTGTCGCTTCTGAGAAGTGTGCCACGCGCCGTGTCCCGCGTGCGCGACGGCAACTTCAGCGTCGAAGGTCTGGTCGGCTCGCTGCTTTGCGGCAAGACGTTCGGCATCGTGGGTTTCGGACAGATCGGTCGCGTCGTCGCCGGCATCGCGCGCGGCTTCGGATGTCGCGTGGTCATCCACGATCCGTATGTGAAGGACACGGCGGCCGACGTCGAGAACCTGCCGCTCGAAGACCTGCTGGCGCGCAGCGACGTGATCTCGTTGCACTCGCCGCTGACTCCCCAGACCCGGCATCTGATCAACGCGGCGCGCCTTGCCATGCTGAAGGAGGGCGCCGTGCTGATCAACACGGGCCGTGGCGCGCTGGTCGATACCCTGGCGCTTATCGAGACACTCAAGGCCGACCGACTGGGCGGCGTTGGTCTGGACGTGTACGAGCTTGAAGAAAAGTTTTTCTACACCGATTGGTCGAACGACGTCTTGCCCGACGACGTGCTGGCGCGCCTGCTGACGTTCCGCAAGGTGCTCGTTACTTCTCACATGGGCTTTCTGACGCGCGAGGCGCTGGCCGAGATCGCGCAGACGACCTTGCGCAGCCTCGGCGATTTCGAAGCTGGCCAGACCCTGAAGAACCGCCTGAGCTGATCGAGCCGGCTGCCCAGCCTGACCGGATTGCCCGCCTTGCCTGGATTGCTTGACCACTGTCGCCACGACCGGAGATTGCACCTTGCCGATTCCTGACGCTTACCTCTCGCGCACGCGCATTGCCTATCTGACCATGGAGATCGGCCTGCGCGCCGAAATGCATTGCTACTCCGGTGGCCTTGGCCTGCTCGCCGGCGATCTGGCCCGTTCCGCGGCGGAGCTTGGCTTGCCGATGGTGTTCGTGTCGCTGGTCAGCCGTCAAGGCTATGTGCGACAGACCATAGAGGCGGACGGGCAACACGACTCGGCGGATCCATGGCGTCCGGAAGACTGGGCGCAACCGTTGGACGTGCGCGTCGCGCTGCCCTTGAGCGGCCGGACCGTATGGATCGGCGCCTGGTTGCATGAGCTGGAGTGCGGCGGCGGCCGTGTTCCCGTGTTGCTGCTGGACACTGACCTGCCGGAGAACGACGCGCAGGACCGGGGCCTGACCGATCGTCTTTATGGTGGCGACGCGACGCACCGGCTTCGCCAGGAAGCGGTGCTGGGAATCGGTGGCGAACACATCTTGCGCGCGCTGGATTTCCGCGTCGAACACTATCATCTGAACGAGGGGCACGCGGCATTTCTGGCCGCTTCGCTGCTCCAGCGGCATCCGACCGATGAGCGGCGAGCCGGTGGCGTGTCGGACGCCGCGGTGCCCGGCCGTGCAGCACAGCGCTACGATGCGGCCGCCGTTCGAGCCGCCTGCGTTTTCACCACGCATACGCCCGTGGCGGCCGGTCACGACCGTTTCGAGTACGACGCGTTGGAGCGTGAACTGGGACAGGCGCTCGACGTGCCCGCGCTTCGCGAGTTCGGCGGCGAAGGAACGCTGAACATGACGCGTCTCGCGCTCAACCTCAGTGGCTATACGAATGCCGTGGCGCGGCGACACGTGCAGACCGCACGCGAGATGTTTCCTGGGTACAGGATCGATGGCATCACCAACGGCGTCCATCCATCGCAGTGGGTGCATCCGGCCATCGCCTCCCTTTTCGATGCGCTTGCGGCCGATTGGCGGCGCCATCCCGAAACGTTGTTCCGCGCCGACGAGCTCGCCGACGATGCGCTATGGGATGCACACGGGCTTGCGAAGGGCGAATTGCTCGAGCACATCGCTCGAACGACCGGCGTCACATTCGACCCCGCTTTGCCTGTGATCGGCTTCGCACGGCGCATGACCGGGTACAAGCGTGCGGACCTGCTGTTCACCGATCTCGACCGCTTGCTGGCCATCGCCGACGCGCATCCGTTTCAGGTCGTGATGGCCGGCAAGGCGCATCCGAACGATGGCGAGGGCAAGGCGCTGATTGGGCGCATCGTCGCTATGTCGCGCGAGCTGGCCGGGCGCCTGCAGCTTGTATTCCTGCCTAATTATGATATTTCGCTGGCACAACGCCTGGTGGCGGGCAGCGATGTCTGGCTCAACACACCGGTGCCGCCGCTCGAAGCATCTGGCACCAGCGGGATGAAGGCCGCCTTCAACGGTGTCCCAAGTCTGAGCGTGATGGACGGCTGGTGGATGGAAGGCTGTGAGGACGGCATCACCGGCTGGCGTATCGGCGAGGCCGACGGCAGCGATCCGGAGGGGCATGCCGCCAGTCTCTACGCGAGGCTCGAGCAGGATGTCCTGCCGTGTTACGAAAGCGACCGCGGCGCCTGGCTTCGCATCATGAAGCAGACCATCGGTCGTCTGGCGCCGCAATTCAGCAGTCATCGGATGCTGCGCGACTACGTCAGTGCCGCGTATCTGCGCCGCTGATCCCTTCGTCGGGTGACGCCCGCGGCGCCAGGAACGCGCAACGCGACGGCTTCGAGCCAGGTTCGTGTTGCGCTCGGGCAGCCTCGATCGAGGGCTGCCTGCATGCCGTCCACGGTACCGCGCACGGCTTGACGGCCTCTAGTCCAGAAAACGTCAGGCATCGTCTCGACGGGCGACATGCCGCGCGCGATCCTCCGTAAGCTATACGCTCCAGTCGACGGGCTGTGTCGGGATCGGCATTCATGTCGATCGCCGGTTCGCACGGACCGGCACGGCGTACCTCGCCATTGATGGATGGCTTGCAGAACCATTCCTGACGAGGCGCATGGCACGTGGTACGGCCGTCGCACTGTCGGCCAAACGATCCGGGGCAATGACATGTGGTGCTGCTTTCCTTCTACAAACATCGCCGGGGCGTCAGCGTCCGACGAACGTCCAGCGAATGTCGGCGATCACACCGCGACCACTGCCAACGCGCTTCCCGACACGCCCATCTCGGTTGCGCCAGAGATCCGTGGCGTGATGCGTGGCGCCGAGCGACTCGCGTTCTCGGACCGTACGATAACGGAAACGCTGGTGCACAGGGGGGACAGTCTCTCTCTTTCCGCTTGCACCGTACGGCCGCCGTCGAGGCTGGCGCTCGAAAGCAAGCGTGGCCCGGTTACTGTCTCGAATGGCTCTCGTCTGGAAGGCGATGTGTCGACCGGAAACGGCGATCTGCGCATGACGGACTCGTCGGTCGATGGCGCCGTGTCGATCAAGACGGGCGAGGCGCGCTTCACAAATTGCTCGGTCGGCGGCCGGGTGTCGATTGGAAGCGGAGACGCGTACTTCAAGGGTTCGTCGGTTACAGGGCGTGTGTCGATCGGCAGCGGAGACGCGCGTCTCACGAACGCATCGGTCGGTGGCCGTGTGTCGATCGGAGCAGGAGACGCGTATCTTACCGATTCATCGGTCGGCGGCCCGTTGTCGATCGGCTCTGGGGACGTGCAATTGACACGTGCTTCTGTCGACGGCCGCGTGAGCGTAGGGGCCGGTAGTGTCGTCGCGCGCGAAGCCACGCTAGGTCAGGTTCAAGTGGGCAATGGCTCGGCGCGCTTGCGCGGCACGCGTGTCGCGGGCGTGACCAGCAACGGCCGCATCCAAATTAGCGAAGGCAGTGACGTTGCCGGAGACGTGCGATCCGCATCGGCGCGCACGCTCAAGATAGAAAGTTCAGTCGTCAGGGGCACGGTGATCGCCCGTGGCAGCAAGTTGAGGGTAGGCGCGGATGCGCACCTCAACGCGATAGCGCTGCGCAAGCCAGCCGCGCTTTCCATGAGCACTTTCGGGGGAAGCGTGGTCATCGACCCGGTAATAAATTACGTCCCAAGCGGCAGACAAGAACGAACGACAGTCCACCAAACCGGCTGCGACCGACCGCCGCTCGATTCGGCATCCGCCACTGGATCCGACGTTCAACATGTCACGTTGGGTGCGCGCTCTCAATTGCAGCAGTTGACCTTCAAAGCGAAATCCTGCGTCTTGTCCCTGCACGCGGGCGCTGCCTATCACGGCTCTTCCGATATACCGGGGTTGCGCGTGGTGGTCGTTGAGCGCAACGCGAGCGACACCGTCGAAGCGACAAACGACTCGACGGCAGGGGCACACGATCCCGATTAAGCATCGTCCTGCCGGTCAGTCGTTGTCAAGCGCGCCCGGCATCGGATGCTCCTAAAGCTGTGAAGGGTGCCGCAGTCGTCGGAGCAGAAAATGGCTCGCAATGGCGCTCGCGATGAGAGCGGTCTTGGCTATATACTGCCAAAGAAGAACGACAAAAAAATGCTTGTCAGAAAATTCGCGCGACGAATCAAGCGCACGTATTCAAATCCCCAAGACAGCCGACCATCGAGGCAGCCGCCTCGACGGGCACCCCGATAACGCGCAAACCCGAGCACGGCGTGTCGGCCGCGAAGCAGGATTTTCGTCGCCGAGACCGACGACGCATCATCCGCACGTGGCGGACATGATGCATGCGTTGCATCACGTCGAGCCGCACGCGTTCGCGCGCCTCGCTGCCCCGCAGCACACGATCAGCCATCGGCCTGATGAAACATCTCACGAATCGTTTCCCTCAGCCAGGCAATGCCTGGATCGGCGGCAAACAGCGCGTGGGAGTGCACCTGGATCTCGATCGGTGGCAGGTCGAAGGGGAGCGGCAGGATTCGGAACGCATCGCCACGATTGAAACGCTGCGCGATGCTCTTTGGGAAGATCACTGCTAGATCGGTGTGCAGGACGATTTCCGGAGCGACCACGAAATGCGGCAGGCGCAACGTCACGTCGCGTTTGAAGTCGAGTTGCTCCAGCCAGTGCTCGACCATCTGATGCCCGGTCGCCGTGGTACTGGCATACACATAGCGCAAGGACGCGAGATCGTTGCGATCAGGCGCGGCCTCGCGCAGCGGATGATCCGCGCGTATCACGCAGACGTGCTCGTCGACGAAAAGCTTGTGACTGATACAGCCGGCGTCGAGCCCTGGGACGTAGCCGAGCGCAAGGTCGACCTCGCCGGCGCGCATCGCCGCGCTGAGGCCGTCCAATGCGACGCTGACCACTTCGACGCGGATACCGCGGGCTTCGCGATCGAGCAGTGCGATAAGCGGCGGGAGGAAGTAGAACTCCGACATGTCGGACATTGACACGCGGAATACACGCTTCGCAGTGCCTGGATCGAAGCGCGCCAACTGTTGTACTGCTTCGTTGATGATCGCGAACGCCTGCGAGAGCGGCGGGTGCAGCCGATAGGCGGCGTCTGTCGGCACCATGCCGCCCGGGGCACGGACGAATAACGGGTCGTCGAACAGGGTACGCAGCCGGCGCAGCGCGTGGCTGACCGCAGGCTGCGTCAGGCCAAGTCGCTGACCTGCCGCGGTAAGGCTGCGCAGATCCCAGATCGCGAGAAAGACGCGCAGCAGGTTCAGGTCGGTCGCGGCGGGATTCTGCTTGCTCATCGAAAGGTAGCGGCGCCCGGCCCCGTCTGAGGTTGGTAAGCTGACCGTTCAACACCTGCCTTCGGACGATCGCGATCTATTGTGCGAGCAGGTTACAGTAAGTGCTGTGCATTGCACAGTGCGGTGTGCCGCCGGCGAAGGGCGGCAACGCGTTGAAGTCGCGTCGCATTGCATCGCGTATCGGCGAGGCCAGTGCGACGGCCAGCGCGGCCGGGTCGTCGAAGACGACCTTGTTGCGCTGCATCGCATCGCTGCGGGTGAAAGGTAGTGATGTGGCGCTGTCTACCCGCGTGTAGATTTCAAGCTCGCGCAGGCCGGGCAGTTCGCGCATCAGCGGCGGATGATGCGCCAGGTAGTGCGATAGCCAGGCGTGCGGATCCTGTGCCGGACCCTCGTAGGTCACGAGGTAGCTGCAGCGGGACGAAGCATCACGCGCTGGTGCAGGTGCCGCCAACGTGTAGCGGCGCACGCCCATTACCTGATACGTGCTCAGCGCCGCATGATGCGGTGCTGGCAGCGATGATGCCAACGCACGCTGTATCGGGCCACCGTCGCGCGCGGCATGCTCCAGCGCGTCAAGCGCATCGAAGTACCACTGCACCACCCAGGCTGGCGCATCGCTTTTTTCGCTGATGCGGGGGTCCAATCCGGTCGCGCTTGCAATCGCACGGTGAACGATGATTTGTTGCAGGCCGGTGCCATCGACGGCGGCTTGCCGAAGCGTCGGAACGTCCGGTGCCGGCACGCCGCCATCAGCGGCGGCGGTGAATAGGCAAAGCTGCATGGTCAGCGCTCCCGTGTGTAGCGGCGGGCATGCCCAGCCGATGAAACTGCCGGTCGAAATACACCAGGCTGGCCGCGCCATCGTCTATCGCGATGTCGTCGATCTCGACGAAAAACACGGCGTGCGAGCCAACCGTCTTGCTGTCGACGATCCTGCCCTCCAGGGCAACCAGCGCGTTGGCGAGCACCGGGGTACCCAACACGCCTGACATCCACGCACGCTGCTCGAACCGGTCTGCCATCGTGCATCCGGTCCTCCCGGCGAACAGGTTCGCCGTGTCGGTATCGTGGGCCGCCAACACGTTGATGCACACATGCCGATTGCCGCTCAGAACGGCGTGCGAATAGCTCGACCGGTTGACGCACGCGAGCATGGTCGGGGGGCTGTCGGTCACCGAGCACACCGCGCTTGCGGTGAAGCCACAGCGGCCATGCGGCCCGTCGGTGGTGATCACGTTGACGGCCGCCGCCAGCCTCGCCATGGCATCGCGGAATCGTTGCCTGTTGGCTTCTTCACTCATCAGGTGGCTCCGTCGCTGTCACGGGTAGGGCGAAGAGGGCGGCATGCCGACGAACAGTGCCCCCGCGGCGTCGTAGGTTCCCTCGCCGAGAAACGCGTGTTGCGTGACGACCATCGAATCGCGCACCAGCTTCTGGAAACGGCTCTCCTGGTAGATCGCATTGATGCCGCCCATCTTGTACGCCTGCATCACCACGCTGGCACCGGTGTGAGCCGCATGGGTGGCTGAAAGGCGTAGCAGGTTGGCCTCCGTCGCATCGATCGGGTCGCCTCGCATGATCGTCTGCCAGGCACGCTCGGACGATTCGAGAAAGAACGCCCGCGCGCTGCGCAACTGCGCCTCGCCTTGGGCGAGCCCGATGCGATAGTACGGACGATCCGCAAGACGCGGCGCGCCGGTCGTCGTCTTGGTAACGCCCGACAGATCCGCCAGCAGTTGCAGCGCCGCGCGGGCCAGTCCCAGGTTCACCGCTGCGTGGACCTGCGCCTGGTAGGCGACCGCCGGATAGCGGTACAGCGGTTCGTCGATGCATGCCGCGCCGCCTCGCACGAAGGTCCAGCGCTCGTCGACAAACTTGTCCGCCAGCTTCAGATCGTGACTGCCGGTCCCCCGCAAGCCGACAACTTTCCAGTTGTCGACGATTTCCACTTCGCTCGCCGGCAGGACGGCCGTGAAAGGTTTGCCGGCTTGCGGCGCCGCCGCACCGTCCGGCGCCGGCGTGCCACCGATGCCGACACCGATCCAATCCGCGCCTTTGCAGCCGCTTGCGAAGTGCCACTGGCCCGTGATCCGGTAGCCGCCGTCGACGCGATTCGCCTTCTGCAACGGATACAGTCCGCCTGCGAACACCTGATCCGGACCGGATGCATAGATATGCGCCTGCGTTTCCACCGGCAGCGCCGCGAGATAAGTGTTTGCGGAGCCGAACGCGGCCACCCAGGCGGCGGACCCGTCGGCGATTGCGATGCGTTCTAGGATTTCCAAGAAGCGTGGCGGCGGCATGCCGTCACCACCGAACCGCTTCGGCGTGCTGGAGCGGAAGATGCCCGCCTCTTTCATCCGCTCGACCATGTCACGCGGGATGTACGATTGTGCGTCGAACTCGCCGCGTCGCTGCGCGATCTCGCCGACCAGCACATCCAGAGAAAGCCGGGGACGGTCAACCCGCGCCGCGGCGCGACGCTCGGCGCCCGCATCGGCGCTGTCCGTTGAGAGATCTGTGTTTATATCGATTGCTTGCATGCTCGGAAACCTCAGTGCAGATGTTTTGCAGGATGCCTGCCGCGCCACGCACGGCGTTCAGCGCGCCTCGCGGCGGAACTGTTCGCGCATCGCCTTTGGATAGGTCTCGCGTGCAAAGCACGTGGCGATGACGGTGATCAGGCCGAGGGCGCCGAGATAGATCGCGACCGGCGCGCCGCTGCGATAGTGCGAGAGCAGGGCGGTGGCGATCACGGGCGACAGACCGCCGCCGAGCACGGAAGAGATTTCCCGTCCGATGCCCAAGCCCGAAAAGCGTAGATGGACCGGCAGCATTTCGCTGATGAAGGCCGGCTGCGCACCTTCCAGGATGCCGAGCGTGACGCTGTTGGCCAAAATCAGCGCGGCGAGAATCTTCCAGTGCTCGCCGGAGCCGAGCAGCACGAAATAGGGCCAGGCGACCAGCACCATGCACAGCGCGCCGGCAAGGTAGACCGGCTTGCGGCCAACCTTGTCGGTGATGTGACCCACGAGCAGGGACACCGGGATCATCAGCAGCATTGACAGCGTCAGTCCGCCGAGTATCCAGCTCGACTTGATGCCGAGGAATTGGCCGTAGGCAATCGAGAACGCAAAGAAGATGTACGACGCGCCGCCTTCGCCGAAACGCAAGCCGAACACAGTCAGCACTTCGCGCGGACATTGACGCAGCACGTCGAGAACAGGCATCCGGCTCTCGTGCCGCGTTTCCTTGACCTGCGCGAAATCAGCGCTCTCGCCGACCGACCGGCGCATCCACAAGCCGAGCACGACGAGAGCCACGCTCGCCAGGAACGGCACGCGCCATCCCCAGCTCTGGAAATCATCGGCGCTCAATTGCTGCGCGAGCAGGAACGCGCCGGTCGACAGTACGAAGCCGAACGCGGCGCCCGACGGACTCCACGCCGCAAGGGCGCCGCGGCGTGTCGGCGGTGCATTCTCGTGTATCAACAGGATGCTGCCGCTCCACTCGCCACCCGCGGCGAGGCCTTGCAGAATCCGTAGCAGTACTAGGAGAATCGGGGCGGCGATACCGATCTGGTGGTAGGTCGGCAGCAGTCCCATCAGCACGGTGGCGGTCCCCATCGTGAGAAGCGTCGCCATCATCACGACCTTGCGGCCATATCGGTCACCGATGTGGCCGCACAGCATGCCGCCGATCGGACGCGCGATGAAACCCACCGTGAAGCCGCCGAATGCCGCAATCGTGCCCGTCAGCGGATCGTTGCCGACCGGGAAGAACAGCTTGCCGAACACGAGGGCGGCGGCCGTGCCGTAGAGGAAGAAGTCATACCATTCGAGGATCTGGCCCAGCACTGCGGTGGCGACGGCTCGTCGCAACATGCTGCTGCGTTGCAACGGGACTTGCGCGGTCGTGGATGCGCTCATGTGTGTGCTCACTGTTGGCGGCGATGTCGTGGAGACGCGGTTTTGGCGGCCTCCGCAAGGCATCCGCTAGCGCAAAGACGGCGGTTGGAGTCGAGGAGGGGTGAGACACGATAGGGAGGACGGGGCGGTGCGGTCAAATTCGGGACAAAAATACGAGACATGAACCGGATTTATGTCGGTAACAACCCGGGGTGGCCATGCTTGCGCGGGGCGGCGCTTCCCTGCTGCTCGCGACGGCGAGATGCAGTCCGTCAGGCGTGCGGCGTGTCGGCGTGGCGCACGTCGACGGCGCCTGGTCCGACGGGCGAAGTGCGCGCCATCGCATCATCAATGCGATCAATGACGGGTCCTATATTTGATAAATTTCCAATGCTTTTTGTTAGTCCTTAGACTGCGGTGAGACCATAACAACTGGAAACGCCCCGCATGACATCAGAGAACACCGGTGCCCGAGTCGCCGGGCCGACTGCAAGCGGTCCGTATGACCGAGCGGTGATGCGTAGAACGCTCGTCGCTTCCGTTGCCGGCAATGCCATGGAGTGGTACGACTTTTTCATCTATGGCACTGCCGCGGCCCTCGTCTTCGGCCAGCTCTTCTTCCCGAAGAACGGCGACCCGTTGATCGGCACGCTTGGCGCGTTTGCCGCCTTCGCGATGGGGTTTGTGGCGCGGCCGCTGGGTGGCATCGTGTTCGGCCATATCGGAGACCGACTGGGTCGCAAGACGTCGCTGGTCTGGACGCTGCTGTTGATGGGCGTGGCGACTTTCGGGATCGGGCTGCTGCCGACTTACGAATCGGCGGGCATCCTTTCCCCGATTCTGCTGGTCGTGCTGCGGGTGGTGCAAGGCATCGCGTCGGGTGGCGAGTGGGGCGGCGGCGTATTGATGATCAGCGAGAATGCCGATGAGCGGAACCGCGGCTACCTGTCGGCTTGGAGTCAGTTGGGCGTCGGCGGTGGCTTCGTGCTCGCCTCCGCCGCTTTCCTCGCGGTGCAGGCGCTGCCGCACGAGCAGTTCATGAGTTGGGGATGGCGCCTGCCGTTTCTCGGCAGCGTCGTGATCTTCGTTCTGGGCATCTACATCCGCCGCCGTTTGCCTGAGAGCCACGACTTTGCGGAGGCGGCCCAGAAGGACAAGACGACGCATCTGCCGGTGGTCGAGGTGATCCGCCGCCATCCGAAGGAGATCCTCGTCGCAATGGGGCTGCGTTTCGCGGAAAACGGTGGCGCCTACATCTTCCTGGCGTTCTCGCTGGTGTACGCGAAGTATGTCGGCATTCCGAACGCAATCATGCTGACTGGCGTCACCGTCGCGATGGTGGTCGAGATGGCGGCGATGCTGGCGTGGGGTTGGCTGTCGGACCGCATCGGTCGCAAGCCGGTTTACCTGATCGGCGCGGTCGGCTTGATGGTGGTGGCCTTCCCGTTCTTCTGGCTGCTCGACACGCGTCAGCCCGTGATGATCTACTTCGCGCTGATCCTCGGCACCGCCGTGTGCCACGGCGCGATGATCGGGACACTGCCGGCACTGATCACCGAGTTGTTCTCGACCGAGGTGCGCTACTCCGGCGTTGCGTTGGGACACGAAGTTGCGTCGGTCTTCGCCGGCGGTTTGTCGCCGGTGATCGCGACGGCCTTGCTGGAGCGGTATCACGCGGCCTGGCCGGTGGCAGTGTTCCTGATGATCCTTGGACTGATCACGGTGATCACGCTCCTGGTCAGCCGCGAGCCACGACGAGTCGTCACAAGCCGGGTTACGGCCTGAGCGGTCTTCGTTCGGAGCGGGCAAGGGGCGCATCCGCAAGGTGGGATGTGCCTCTTGCCATTTATGCTGTCGGTGGTCGCCTGCCTGGTCTTGTGTCGCGCTGCTGTATCTCATTGGGGGGCGCGTGCGATGTCGGGCTGGCCGCGGCCAGCGGGGCTCTGTTTGACGTGTTGGTGCCGCGTAGCGAGCCGGGGCCGACCCCACACCGGTCCAATGCAAGCGCGTGGGGCCGATTAGAAGCCGCCGAGAGGCCGAATACAGGCTGGGTAGCGGTCGGGCGGAAGCCCGGGATCGGTCGTCGAATCGGTTGCGTGAGACAGGCCACACGATGCGCGATGCACGCATTCGGTCGTCGCAACTCGTGGCGCATTCCGCGGCGCATGCAGTCCATCGCAGCCGGTGTGTGCCGCGAATCGACGCGAGACTTTGCGGGTCATCCTCGTCGGGTTCAACGCACGACCGGTGGCGTCGGGAGGCGACGGGTGGCGTTGAGGGCGATAGAGGCGATAAAGGCCTCAGCAGAAGCGCAAGCGCGCGGCGCGGTGAGGTGTTGCGGTGGGGTGTCGCGGTGGGGTATCGCGGTAATGTGCCGGGCTGGGGCTCGCAGGTGCCGGGCAGTCGGCAGAGCCGAGTTAGGCAGTGCATTGGCTTGCCGCGTGAGGTGCGCGCACCGGTTCGACACGAGGCTCAGATGAAAGCGCCCGGCTGGATCAGCCGGGCGAAGACGACGTCAGGTCAGGCGCGGTTGGCGATTGCCCGTTCGATGAACGCGGCGATCTCGCAGACTTTCTCGTCGGCACCGTGTCGTCCGACAATCTGTAAGCCGGCCTTGATGTCGCTGCCTTCGATTGGGATCGGCAGTGAAAGCGCGGGGTGACCGGTCAAATTGAATGGTCGGATGAAGAACGAGGTTCTGATGACCGGGACGCCATTTCTTGCTTCGTCGACGGTGATCGGCAAAGACGGCATGGTCGGAAGCACGATCGCGTCGACCTGACGCAGTTGTTCGTCGACCTGCGCCGTGAACCGTTCGCGTACTGTTTCGGCCCGAGCGAGGTCGTCCGCGCTCGTGTTGCGCGCGAGTGCAAGGCGAGCCTCAAGGTCGGCGCCGAGCACATTGCGCCCTACAAACTCGCCAAACGCGCGGGCGGTCTCGGCGTTGATCACGGTCAGGCCAGCATCGAATGCATCTTCGATGCCGGTCAGATCGACCGGCCGTTGCGCCAGCCCGGTCCGTGCCAACGCCGCCGCGACAGCAGCATTGATCGCCGGATCGGCTTCGCCGCGATACACCCCCAGCGTGAACGGCTGTCCAGTGCGCGCCGCGGCGTCGTCGACCGCCGCCGGCGACAGGTCGAAGTCGGGTGCGATCGCTTGCATGACGGCGACCAGCGTCTTCATGTCGCGCGCGAAAGGTCCCACACAGTCGAGCGTGCTCTCGCGCGGCGTGACACCCTGCCGGCTGACGCGGCCGAACGTGGGTTTCAAGCCGATGACCCCGCAGAAGGCCGCCGGCCCGCGGATCGAGCCGCCGGTGTCCGTGCCAATCGCGGCATCGACCAATGCGGCGCCCACGGCCGCCGCCGAGCCACTCGACGATCCGCCGGGCACGCGTTCCGGTGCTTGCGGATTGGTCGGCGTTCCGGTGAACGCGTTGATGCCGGTCATGCCGAAGGCAAGCTCGTGCATGTTCGCCTTGCCGACGATTTGCCAGCCGGCTGCAAGCAGGCGGCTCACCACCTCGGCATGCTGGGCGGCGGGCGGGGCGTCGGCCAACGCACGGCTACCGGCTTGCGTCGGCATGCCGGCGATGTCGATGCAGTCCTTGACAGCGATCGTCAAGCCGTTGCTGTGGGCGCCATTGAGTTCGAAGCGGGCAATCAGTTCATTCATGAGCGCGGTTCCTGGACGTGCTGAAGGTTGGTGCGTGGCACTGCATCGAAGTTTGCGTCGAGCATGCGTTCCGTCTGGAAGTGCGTGATGCGCCACTGCGGTGGCGTGCCGGCATCGGGCATCGACTTCGACGCCGCGTCGATTGCAAACCCGATCCGCAAGCGTGCGATGATCGTCTGCGGCGCACGGTCGACGTAGATCGACGTTTGTTGCATGATCCAACGCCCGACCGCGCGACTTGCATCGGTGTCGACCTCGATGTGCTCGGAGCCGAGCAGATGCGCGTTGACCACGAAATGCGCGGTGGGCGGCAGATAGCGTAGCAGCATTGCCACGATCTGGTCAGCCCCTTCGTTGCGTCCGAACTTGTCGGCGTAGAAGTCGCCGACGCCCTCCCATACGGCATCACCGGTGAAAAGTGCTCGCAGTTGCATCGCGAAATCCGCCTCCTGCTGCGGGACGTCGCAAAGCTGCATATACCGGGTAAAGAGGCGTCGGACTTCGGATTCTGCTTCGAGGCGGGACAGACGCGCCGCCAGGTTTTCGATGGAAGAATTCATTGGCGCGAACGAGAGAGCGGAGCAAAGCGCGCCGTCGTGACAGCGGCGGAGCAGTGCTGGCGGTGCTGGTTGGGTAGGCGAAAGCAGATGCCGGACCTCGGTGTGTGGCGGACGCGCCAACTCCAAGCGCGTACATCGGCAGGGTCCACACTTCCTGCCACGTGTCGCCATGTGTCGTCATGTGTTGCCAGGAGCTGTAACGAGCTGTCACGCGCCGGCTCCATGCGCCGGTGTCGGGCGTGCGCCACGGTGTGCAGCGGCGCACCACTGCACACGCTCGCCGCCCGGCGACATGCGTGGGCGGCGAGCGTGTCGTCGGCTACAACAGGAAGCCGATCGAATTGAGCGCTTCGAGCGAGTCGATCAGTCGGATCACCTTGTCGACGATTTTCGGTTGTCCGTCGGTGAACGCAATCCGATGCGTGACATCGGCCGCGAACAGGGTGGTCGTCGCACGCTTGCAGGCGACGACCACCTGCGACGAGCGGATTTCGATGATACCGCCCTCGTCGCCGCGCGTCTGCTCCACAAAGCGCGAGACGGTACGAACCGTACGCGCCGAGTCGCTTGCCGATGCGGAGAAACCGCTCAGCATCCGGTCCGCGCGAAGCTTCCGCATCACGTGATCGTCATACACGTAATTCAGCGACGCAGCAAAGTCCGTCGTGTCCGGCTCGATCGGTACCACATAGTGTCCGTCCTCGGTCCAGAGTGTGAGCCACGTGCGATAGTCCTTGCGGTCGAGGAGTTCGGCTTCTTGCCAGATCAGTTCGATGGCGGCGGCGAAGGCCGGGCGCATGCCGCTTGTCTCGTGCTGAGCCATTATGCTTTTTCTCCTGCCGCGCCGCTCTCGGCCGCTGCCATCATCTCGCGCCACTTGGCGTACGCTTCCCGCATCCCGGTCTCGTCCGTCGAGTGGGCTGTCTTCTCACCGTTCGGTGCGGTCGTTTCGCGGTTCAGGCCGCGATTCACCAGGATCGGCAAGTCGGGACCGGCATAGGAACCGCGTTGAACGCGTTCCCATGCCTCCGCGTCGTCCGGGCTGCCGAAGCCGAACGGGCCCTGGAAGTGTTCATGGATGCGCAGCCGCTCGCGATTCGCTTCTTCGGGACCGCCGTCCATGCCCAGTGCAACGTGTCGAATTTCCGTTTCCTCCGCGGAGATCGGCCGCAGCACCCGGAAGAACGCCATCGACAAGGCAAGATTTGGAAACAGGTTCAGGTTGAAGCCCACGCCCAGCAGCGACCGGACGATGCGACGCACCGCTTCGGGAGAATGCTTCGATGAAAGTTGTTCGATGAGCGGCTTGAAGCGCTCCGGCAGCGGCGCGCCGTCGTCCTGATCGAGATCGACCAGCTCCGGCATCAGCACCGCCAGGCTGTGACCGTTGCCCAGCGCGCGGCAGAATGCCTGATCACTGGTCATGAAGCTGGTGATGATCTTCTCGGTTTCCTCGTCGATCGACTTCAGCCACGACTTGTGCACGACGGGGAAGTGGTAAAGATCGGTCGTGTTCTCGAGCTGAATCTTCCAGTTCCCCTTGAATTTGAATTTGTGCTCGCCGTTCGTCTTGACCGGGTAGCCCGCGCCCTGCTTCATGAAGAGGTCGATCCACGGCTTGGCTCCGCCAAGGAAATCGTCCAGCGGTTCCACGTTCTGGTTGAAACTGGCGAAAATGAGACCGTTGTAGATGCCGACGCGCAGGCTGGCGAGCGGCAATTCCGACTTGTCCACGACGCCTTCGTAGCCATCCCCATACGGCAGGGCGCGGAGCGTGCCGTCGAGCGCATAGCTCCAGCTGTGATACGGACAGGTGAAGCCTTTCGCATTGCCCTTCTGCTTTTCGCAAACCGTTGCGCCGCGATGACGGCAACGGTTCTGCAAGACACGCACTTGCCCGCTCCGGTCGCGCACCACGATGACCGGTTGCCGACCGATGGTCGTGGTACGGAAGTCGCCCGGGTTGGGCAGCTCGCTTTCGTGAGCCACCCAGATCCATGTCTTGTAGAAGATGTTTTCCAACTCGGCTTCGAACAGCGCCGGGTCGTAGTACAGCGACGGCGCGATGCGGTCGGACTCGGCCCGTTGATAAAGCCCGGTGCAGTCGATAGTTTGAGGATGCGTATTGCTCATCGATTGGCTCATGTGGGTATGGGGTTCGTGCAACTGACGCATTGTTGTGACGGGGCGTTCAGTCCCCGACTTTCTTGTCTCGTTGGCGTGCCGTCGCTCGTGCCGTGCAGCAGGGCGGGCTGCGCCCGCTTCGGTCGGCCAGTCCGTCCGATCGGCTCACCGGCCCGCGCGGCGGCGCTGCGCGTCGATCAAAGGTCCAGCACCAGCTCGGCGCTTCGCGCCCGTGAAACACAGCAGCAGATCACCTGATTGCCGGCCTTTTCCGCTTTGCTGAGGCAGTGGTCGCGGTGGTCGGGTTCTCCCTGTACGACATCGACGATGCAGGTGCCACAGATGCCTTCGCCACAGGACGTGTCGATCTCGATGCCCACGGTGGCCAGGGCTTCGACGATGGTCGTCCCTGCTGGCACGTTGACACGCTGGCCGCTGCTTCCCAGCACGACGTCGAAGGCGCTGGCGGCGCCTTCAGTCGCCAGTTCGTGTGCGCCGCTTGCTTGCTCGACGCCGAAGCGTTCGAGGTGGACGTGGTCCGCCGGAAGATGGCGTGCCGCGGCTTCGACCACCGCCTCCATGAAGCCGGCGGGACCGCAGGTATAGACTTGCGCCGAAGCCGGCACGTCGGCGAGCAGGACGTTCAGCGCATCATCGAGCCGCTCGCGGCCGATGCCGGCGTGAATCTGCACATGGCGGGCGAACGGTGCCTCGCGCAACAGCGGGATGAAGGCGCCCTCCGGCTCCGAACGCACGAAGTAGTGCAACGTGAAGTCCTGACGTGCGGTGTCGTCACGTGCCAACAGGTGGTGCGCCATGCTCAGCAGCGGGGTGATGCCGATCCCGGCGGCGATCAGAATGTGGCGTGCCGCCTCGGGCTGGAGCCTGAACAGATTGCGCGGCGCGCCGATCCGGATCTCGTCGCCGACCTGCACGCGCTCGTGCAGTGCAAGCGAACCGCCGCGAGACGCGCGTTCTTTCTTGACGGCAAACCAATACGCGGTCCGATCGCCCGGATCGCCGAACAGCGAATACTGGCGCACCGGTGCGTCCGGGATCAGTACGTCGACATGGGCGCCGGGTTCGAAACGGTCGAACGGTTCACCGTCGCTGCGCACGAGGCGGAAGGCGCGAATGTCCGGCGTCTCGTCGACGATTGCGTCGATTCTCACGCTGATCGTGCCTGCTTTGGCGTGGGAAGGGGATTGCACACTCATGGGCGATGGTCAGCCGTTGCGTGTCACTGCTGGTGACGATGACCTCAGAATAGCGAGCGCACGCACATTGCTCAAATTTATTAAAATTGCCCCCCATGATCCGCCGCGCTTATGATTCAGCCCGCGCCACCACTGCGCGTGCCTTCCGACGCCGCTGAGCTGGCGAACCGTGCCGGCAACGCCGGCACCAGGATGGGTCCCCAACCTTTTGAGACAGTGCCATGCCTTCGCTCGACCACATCGATTTGAATCTGCTGCGGGTCTTCATGGCCATTGTCGAAGAGGAAAGCCTGACTGGCGCAGGACGCCGCCTCGGGCTGTCGCAACCGGCGATCAGCTATTCGCTGGGACGACTGCGTGCGGTCTTCGATGATCCACTCTTCGTCCGGACCCGCTCGCGGATGCAGCCGACACCAAAGGCGCTGGAGCTTTCGAAGATCGTCGCGCGTGCCCTGGAGTCGGTCCGAGAGGCACTGCGCCACGCCGAGCGCTTCGATCCCGCGACGAGCAGCCGGACGTTCCGAGTGGCGCTGTCCGACGCGGGCGAACTGGCCTACCTGCCGCGGCTGTGCGAAGTGCTGCATCGCGAGGCGCCGCACGTTCGCCTGGAAAGCCTTCCGTCATCGATCGAGACAATCGTCGAGCGCCTGCGCAGCAGTCGTCTGGATTTCGCGATCGGCAATCTCCCCGGTCTGATGGCCGAGACGGAGAACATGATCCTGTTTGACGAGGATTATGTCTGCATGCGTCGTCGTCATGGCGCGGCCCACCGCTCCGCGACGCGCCGGCGAAGCGGCGAACCGGACGACGCCGATGCCCGGCTGGCGCACGCCGACTATCCGTTGCTGTCGATGCAGACCTATCGGGACGCAACCCATCTGCGCGTGAGTTCGCTGGAGCAGAGTCACGGCGGCATCGATGTGGCCTTGCACGCGCGTGGCGTCAAGCGCAACGTTGCGCTGGACCTGTCCCACTTCGCCTCGGTGCCACGCGTGTTGCGCGTGACGGATCACGTCGCCACGCTGCCGCGGCGTCTGGCCGAGATCCTGCGCGAAGAGGGCGATTTCGAGATATTCGCGTTGCCGGTCAGGCTGCCGCGAGTCGAAATCACACTGCACTGGCACGCCCATTTTGCCGCTGACGACGGCAATGCGTGGTTTCGCACGCGCTTGAACGACGTCATGCAGATGATGCGAAGCTAGCGCGCCCAGTCCGGTATCGTCCGCGGGCCACGGACCACTGGCCCGACCTTGGCAACGTCAGGCGTCGGTCCATGTCAGCGCGAGCCGGCCCCGCGCCTGCCCGCGCCGCAAGCGCTCGAAAGCGATGGCCGCATGCTGCATGGCGTGGCGTTCCACGGCGAGCGCCAGCGCGCCGCGCATCACCTGTTCCGTCAAGCCGCCGATCAGCGCGTTGGCACGGGCTTCGCGCCGCAGCATGTTGACCGGCAGTAGTGCAACGTCTCCAAGGAACCAGTTGGGGAGGTTGAGGGTGACGTCCGTGCCGCCGGTGTAGCCAACCATCACCGCGCGTCCTCCGGGCCGGACCCATCCAAGCCGTTGTGAGAAACCCGCGCCGCCGATCGTATCGATGAGCAGGGTGACGGACTGATCGCGCGCCAGGCGTGCCGTCGCTGCATCGTCGGCAAGCGACAGTGTCTCGGCGCCGGCTGGAACGAACGGTACCCGCTCGGCCCGCGAAACGGTGCCGATCACCCGTGCACCGGCAGCCAGGGCCATCTGGGTGGCGACCGAACCGACCGCGCCGGCCGCGCCGATGACGGCGACGACCTCGTCCGCCGCCACCGATATATCCGACGAGGTCGCTTGATCGATCCGCCACGCGCCGAGACGTCCGATGTCGTGCAGCGCGATATACGAGGTGGTCAGCGGACTGTACGCGGTAGCCGCGGTCGCGGCGTCGAGGTCCGACGGGATCTCGCGCAACGCGGCATCGGGCACGGCGACGAATTCCGCCCACGTTCCGTCGCGGCTCAAGCCAAGGCCGTTGCCGCGAATGGCCACTTTCGTTCCGCAGGCAAAGCGTTCCGACCGCTCGATTGTCCCCGCGCCTTCAACGCCACCGATGTATGGCAGCGCGGGGCGCACATTGAACCGTCCGCTCAGGACCGTCAAATCGAGATGGCTGACCGCGGCCGCCTCGATGCGGACCAGGCTTTCTCCCGGACCGAGCGTGGGCGTCGGCGCTGCCTCAAGCACGGGCGTTTGCCCCCAGGCATGGACTCGCAATACCCGCATCGTTGCGTTCATCATCTCGGTCTCTGTTCTTCGTCAGTGCCCGAATCGTATCTCGTTTCCTCGCAAGCGTTTACGCGCGGGTTTGTGCGCGGGTTTCTGCACATGTCGCTACGGATATTCCGCCGCGCGTCGCGGGGCGCTTCGGCCGGCATCGTTGAACGTCTGCTTGGCCGCCGGCCAGGACGGTCGCTCCGGCGACGGCCGGTCTCGGAAACAGCAAGGCGTCAGATGTCGAACGCGGGCTGCTGATGCTTTGGACAATGCGGCGTCAATGCCGCACAGCCTGGCGGTCAATGCACCAGACGCGCCACCGCCTGCTCGTATTCTTGCACCAGACGCGCCATCACCTCGGCAGCGCTGGGCAGGTCGTGGATGAGCCCCGCCGACTGGCCCAACTCCACCTTGCCACGCTCGACATCGCCGTCGAGCGCAGCCTGTTTCAGCGTGCTGCTCTTGAACAGTGCGTCATACGCCGCGTCGTCGGTCTCGCGCCGGTCGGCATTGAGCACGGCGTCGGCGAAACGGTTCTTGGTCATGCGCACCGGAAGCCCGCGGACACCTACCAACACCGTGTCGGCGACATCGGTGTCGAGGATGGCGCGCTTGTAGTTGTCGTGCACCCCGGCCTCCCGCGTCGCGATAAAGCGCGTGCCGAGCTGGACGGCGTCCGCCCCAAGCGCGAGCAGCGCGGCGATGCCGAAGCCGTCGGCAACGCCGCCACCGGCCACGATGGGAATCGAAAATTCCTGGGCGGCACGCCGCACGGCAATCAGCGTGCTGACCCCGTTGGCGGGTGGATGGCCGCCTGCTTCGCTGCCCACGACCACGAGCGCGTCCACGCCGGCATTGGCGGCCTTGCGCGCGTGTTCGATGGTCGAGACGACATGAATCCATCGGGTGCCGATGCGCTGGAAACGTTCGAGGTGCGCTTTGGGCCCGCCTTGCGACGCGAACACGACCGGCACCCGCTCTTCCTCGATGACGTCCAGGAACGATGCCGCCGCGGGCCGGTACAGCGGCAGATTGACACCGAAGGTGGCGCCGTTGGTGGCCGCCTTGACCTCGCGCACGGCCTGGCGGAAGGCGTCCAGATACATCGGCCCCGCAGCGATGACGCCCAGCCCGCCCGCATTGCTGACCGCAGCTGGCAAGGCCGCATTCGATGACGCCCAGCTCATGCCGGCCTGGATGATCGGATATCGAACGCTCAGCATGCGGGTCAATCTGGTCGGGGTCATTGTGTCTTCCTTCTGGTTTCAGTGTTGGCTATCTCGGCTCCGCCCGTCGCGGCCTCATCGCGACTGGCCGCTGGCCAGCAAGCGGGCCGGGATGCCGATCAGCAGCATGACGCCACCGGCCAGGATCAAGCAGCCTGCGAACTGGATGCCCAGCGTCAGGCTGCCGGAGACCGATTTCACGTAGCCGATCATGCTCGGTCCGACGAGCCCACCCAGCGAGCCGATGCTGCTCACCAGCGCGATCCCGGCGGCCGCACTCGTCGGACCCAGATAGGTCGACGGAATGGTCCAGAAAACAGACAGGCTGGATAGATGGCCTGACGTGGCGATCGCCAGCAGCAATACCGAGAACGCCAGGTCGCCGCGGGCGAAGGGCAGCGCGATGAGACTGACTGCCGCACACATCAGCGGCAACGCGGCGTGCCAGCGCCGCTCGCGCATGCGGTCGGAATGGCGGCTTACCAGCACCATCGCGACGATCCCCGCGACGGGCGGAATCGCGGCAAGCAGACCGACCTGCAGCGCGTCGCGAACCCCGGTGGCCTGAATTACCATCGGTGCGAAAAAGGCGATGGTGCTGGCCAGCACGTAGGCGCAGAACGACACCAGCCCCGCCACGTAGACACGCCAATCGCGCAGCGCCGTGAGCATGCCGCCATGGCCGTGGCCAGGCTCGGCGCGGTTGCGCCGTTCGGCAGCCAGCACGCTCACCAGACTTGCCTTCTCTTCGGCCGTCAGCCATGCGGCGGCCTCCGGGCGGTCTTCGAGCCGAAAATAAACGATGACGCCGAGCACGATCGCGGGCAGCCCTTCGAGCAGGAACATCCATTGCCAGCCGGCGAGGCCGTGGAGCCGGTGAAAGCTGTGCATGATCCAGCCCGACAGCGGCGCGCCGATCATCGTCGCCACCGGGATGGCGATGAAAGAGAGCGCGGTGACGCGCGCGCGCCGCTCGGCGGGAAACCAATAACTGAGGTAGAGGATGATGCCGGGAAAGAAGCCGGCCTCGGCCACGCCCAGCAGCATCCGGGCAATGTAAAACTCGATCGGCGTGCGCACGAACATGGTGGCTGCCGAAACGGCGCCCCAGAGCACCATGATGCGCAACAGCGTCCTGCGCGCCCCCATCCGCGCCAGCAGCAGGTTGCTGGGCACCTCGAAAAGAAGGAATCCGACGAAGAAGAGTCCGGCGCCAATGCCGTACACGAGGTCGCTGAAATGTAGGTCGGCCTTGAACTGGATCTGCGCGATGCCAATGTTCACGCGATCGATGTAGTTGATGATGTAGCAGACGAACAGCAGCGGCAGAATGCGGCGCCCGATCTTCCGGTATGTCGATTCGCTCACCGCGTCCAACGCGGGCGCGAGGTCAACCGCACCGGTCGTATAGGTGGTCATTGTCTCCTCCTTTCAGGATGGTGTTCTGTCGTCGACGCGCGGACGGCGAAAGCCGTCCGGCGGCAATCACGCGAGATTGAATTCACGGATCGCGTAGTCGCGCAGTTTGTTTTTCTGAACCTTGGAACTGCCTGTCATGCCGATGTCGTCGAACGACTGCACCAGGCGCAGGTAACGCGGTACCTTGAAATTGGCGCAGCGCGCCTTGCACCATGCGATCAGCTCTTCGCTGGACGCCTGCGCGCCCACCCGCAGCACCACGAACGCCGCGGCAACCTCGCCCAGACGCGGATCAGGTACTCCGACGACCTGGGCCAGTTGCACCGCCGGATGGCCGAACAGCGTCTCCTCCACTTCGGCGGGAGCGACGTTCTCGCCGCCAACCCGGAAGACATCCTTGAGCCGGCCGAGCATGCGCAGCCGGCCTTCGCCATCGATCACGCCGAGGTCCCCGGTGCGCAGCCAGCCATCTTCGCTGAATGCCTTCTCGGTTTCCTGCGGCTTGTTGTAGTAACCCTTCATCACGCTCCAGCCGCGCACCTGGATTTCTCCTGGCGCGTCGGCCGCCTGGACGCGCCCGGTGTCAGGCGACACGGTACGAATCTCGATGCCGGGATGCGGCGCGGCCCAGCCCCCGACGCGCAATTCGAGCGGGTCGCGCCAATCGTTGAGAACGACGTTCGGCGATGCCTCCGATTGTCCGTAGGCGCCAACCATGTACTTGACGCCCATCACGTCGTGGATCTTCTGCATGATCTCGGGGCCCGCGGCCGCCCAGCCGCCGCGCAGGTGAATGCGCTCCCGGCTGAAGTCGGGATGGCCCATCAACATCAGGAAGATGGTGTCGTTGCCGGACGTGAGCGTGCAGCGTTCCTCATCCAGGATCGTCAACACCCTCGCCACGTCGAACGACGGTACGGACAACAGGCAGGCACCGGACACCAGCGCGACGAGCAACGACATGGTGGTGCCGGCAACGTGGAAGAAGGGCCGAACGCTGAAGTAGCGGTCGTTCGATCGCACGCCGATGCGCTGCGCGGACGCCGCGGCATTCATCAGCATGTTGCGGTGTCTCAGCAGCACGCCCTTCGGGAACGACGTCGTGCCCGAGGTGTACTGAATCAACAGCGTGTCGTCAGGCGTCACCGTACCGCTGCGCGCGGCGACTTCGGCGCGCAACCGGGGCGTATCGGGAAGCGATTCGAAGCGCTCGACGCCCGAGGGAAGCGGCCGCGCACTGTCGCCGATCAGTATCGCGCGCCGCAGCAGCGGCAGGACCTCGCCCGGCAGCTGGCTGTCGAACGCGGGTTCGACCTCGCGCAGCAGCGCGGTGTAGTCGATGTTGAGGAAGGTGTCGACGTAGAACAGCACGCGTACGTCGCCTTGCTTCAGGCAGTAGTTCAGCTCGTCGAGTTTGAACCGCGTATTCACCGGCACGGTGACCGCGCCGATCGATGCCGCGGCGTAGAACAGCACGACCCAGTCGACGGAATTGCCCATCAGGATGCCGACGTGCTCGCCATGTTGCACACCGGCGGCGACCATCCGGGCCGCAGCAGCCTGCACACGTTCGGCCAATTCACGATAGCGGATGCGTTCGCCGTCGATGACCAGGGCTTCCGCATCCGGGGTGTCAACGGCGCGCGCCGCTAGAATCGCTGGCAGCGTGATGGGCTGGCGCAAGCCGAAGCGTTCCGCGTAGTGTTCGTAGTGCTCATAGTTCTCAGGCATGGTGCGCCCCCGTCTTCGCGTCGGCGCGCGACTGGGGCCCGTCATCGCGTTGCCCGAATGCCGAGATCGATTGCTTCCAGTCCGCGTTCTGCAGCAGCGTATCGATGGCGAGGATCTCGATGGCAAGCGCACCGGCCGGGTCGGTCTCGACGCCGCGATCGATACAGTCGCGTGTCAACTGCATGGCAAGCGGCGGCGCAGCGGCGATGTCCCTTGCCATTTGGCGCACCACGTCGACAGCGTCTTCAGCCGGCACGATGCGCGATACCAGACCCACGCGCAGCGCCTCATCGGCCGACAGGGCGCGCCCGGTGTACGCCATATCCTTCGCGAGTCGCTTGCCGACCACGCGTGGCAAGCGCTGCGTTGCGCCTACGGTGCCCCATAGTGCCTCGGGTGTCCGAAAGCTGGTCTTCTCCGTCGCCACGATGAAATCGCAAGCCATCGCGATCTCGCCACCCGAGCCGACCGCCGGCCCCTCGACCAGGGCGATGCACGGCTTGCCGATTCTCTCGATTGCGTCGTAGGCGGCGAACGCCTTCAGGCGCCGAGCGCGCACGTCGTCGGCGCTCATGCCCTTGCGCTCCTTCAGGTCGGCGCCGGCACAGAACACGGGACCGTGGGCGCGGACGATCACACAGCGGATCGATTCATCATGGCGAAGGCGTTCGGCGGCCGACCGCAATGCGTCGCACATTGCAGCGTTGAGCGCATTGCGCTGCGCCGGACGGTCGAGGATGATTTCCGCCACGCCTTCCAGGCGTTCGACAACCAGCGTTTGCTCGTCATTCATCGTGTTTCTCTCATCGAATAAGCGCCGACGCGTCAGATCGCGCCTTCATGTCGCAGCGCGGCGATGCGCTGTTCGTCGTAGCCAAGGCGTTCGCGCAGAACTTGATCAGTGTGCTCGCCGAGCAGAGGCGGGCGAGCAACCTCCGGGTTGGCGAAACCGTCGAACTTGAACGGCAAGGGCAGGGCACCGAACGTTCCAACGCTCGGATGATCGAACTCGCTCACCATGCCGCGCGCCCGGACGTGCGGGTCCGCAAGCACCTCCGCGACGTTGTTGATCGGCCCGGCCGGCACGCCCACCGCATCGCACGCGTCGCAAAGCGCCTGTCGCGACCAACCGGAGATTGCCTTCGTCAGTGCCGCCATCACACGCTCGCGGTGCTCGACCCGTCCAGCGTTGGTGGACAGCGTCGGATCCGCGGCGAGGGCCTGAAGCGACAGCAGTTCGCACAGCGGCTGCCAGTGCTGGTCGCTACATGTGATGTGAACGTACGCACCGTCGTTGCATGCGAAGGTGGCCGAGGGCACGCGCCCAGGGTGCTCCGTGCCGAGCCGGGGCGGCACCTCGCCGAGCGCGAAGTACCGTCCTGCCGCTAGCGTGAGCAGGCTTACCTGGCCGTCCAGCATCGAAAAATCGATATGGCAGCCTTGGCCCGTCAGCGTGCGCCCGTTGAGCGCCGAGAGCAGGCCGATCGCGATCCACATGCCGGAGGTCAGGTCGGCAATCGGCAGGCCCGGCTTGACGGGACCGCCGCCGCGTTCTCCGGTCAAACTCATGATGCCGCCCATCGCCTGGAACACGGTGTCGTAGCCCTTGCGTTTCGCGTAAGGGCCGGTCTGGCCGAAGCCCGTGCATGACACGTAGATCAGCTTCTCGTTCTCGGCGCGCAGCGCTGCGTGATCCAGCCCGTAGCGCGCCAGCGTTCCAACCGGGAAATTCTCGATCAGCACGTCGGCACGCTGCGTCAGCTCGCGCACGATGCGGCGTCCGGACTCGGTCTTCACGTTGGCCGTTACCGACTGTTTGCCGCGATTGCAAGCGAAGTAGTATGCGGATTCGTCGCCGACCTGCGGCTCGAAGCTGCGCGTTTCGTCACCCGCGCCGGGCTGCTCGATCTTGATGACGGTCGCGCCCAGTTCGGCCAGGATCATGTCAGCGAATGGACAGGCGAGAACGCGCGCCAGTTCGACGACGGTGACATTCGCAAGCGGTTTGGTCGGGGTGGCGCTCATTGGGCCTTCCCGCCTTCCTTGCGGAAGCTGCGCATCATCAGATTGGTATCGAGCGAGGCATCCAGGGCCTGTTGCAGCGGCAGATCCGCGACGCGATGGAACAGACGCTTGGTGGCGTTCATTGCTGGGCCATCGAAGGTCGCAAGGCGCTCGGCGAAGGCCACGGCGGTCTCCAGCAGTGCCTCGTCCGGGACGACGCGATTCGCCAGTCCCAGCGCCAGCGCGCGCGCTGCGTCCACCGTCTCGCCCAAGGACACCAGTTCAAATGCCGTCTTGCGCCCAACTTGCCGAACCAGGTTGGCCATCACGATCGCCGCGACAATGCCGTGCTTCAGCTCCGGATATCCGAGCTTCAGACTCTCCCCGGCCACCAGCATGTCGCACGCCAGCGCAAGTCCGGCGCCGCCGCCCATTGCATAGCCGTGCGCTGCCCCGATCACAGGCTTCGCGATCTGCGAAAACACACGGTGCAGATTGGTGGTCAGGTGTGCCCGATCCAACGCCGCCTGCGCGGCCCGGCTGGCATCGTCGGCACCGCCGGCATGGACGAATCCGCCGAATTCCTTGACGTCCGCGCCGGCACAAAAAGCCTTGCCAGCCCCGGCGAGGACAATGGCCTTGACGGCGGGATCGCGATCGGCGGCCTGCAGCGCGCCGAGCAAAGCCTGCGTGAGGGCGTTGTCGAGCGCGTTGCGCTTGTCGGGGCGATTCATCGTGAGCACCCGTACTGAGGCCCGATCTTCGACGAGCAGGCTGGCGGTATCAGTCATGTTTGATGGCATCGGAAAGCGATAGTTGAAGAGTAATGCTCATGTTTGATCGAGTCAAACAAATATGCGTGACAAAGTTACGTACAAATACAGCGCTATGGTAGGTGTAAACCCTTCTCGTGCGTGGCCGTTGAGGTATGGAGCGAACCCCGTATCGCTAGAAAATACAGCGAAAAGCATGGGCGTACGCATGTTCCGGCGGCTATTCCGAAGTTTTTCCGAACGCGATGCAATCGCTAATGGGTGCGTCTGATAGTTGACTTCGCATCACGGTGATGGTTTGATCTGGACGAATGTCAATCAAATCGTCGAGTGATGGGCCCCATGCCTGACGTAACGCTATGCGAATGCTTTGCTCGTGACGGACTCCAGCACGAGCCCGACTTCGTTCCCACGCAAGAGAAGGCTGACCTGATCGACGCATTCGCGCGCGCCGGCTTCGCTCGGGTCGAAGCCACCTCGTACTCGAATCCGGCGGTCGTGCCGCAGTTCTCCGATGCCTCGGCGCTTCTGCGCATGCTGCCGCGCGCCGAGAGTGTCTTCTACAAGGCGACCTGCGCGAACCTGCGGGCAGTGGAGCGCGCGCTGGCGGACCTAGACGCGGGAATCGGCGCCAACGAGATCAGCCTGCTCGTGTCGGCCAGCGATGCGCATTCACAGCGCAACCTCAAGCAAACGCGCGCCGCGCAGTGGCAGCGCGTCGAGGCGATGGCGGATGCCGCCAGAGGCCGCTTTCGGCTGATCGGTACGATCTCGGTTGCATTCGGCTGTCCGTTCGAGGGCGCGATCGACGCAGCCAGCGTACTGACGGATGTCGAGCGGTTTGCCAGCCTGGGCGTCCATCACGTAACGCTGGGCGACACGATCGGGGTCGCGACGCAAGCCAGCACGCAGCGTCTGTTCAGCGCGATGCTGAGTGGCTTTCCGGAAGTCGAAGCGATCGCCCATTTTCACGATACGCGCGGCACCGGCATCGTGAACTATCTGGCGGCGCTCGAAGCGGGCGTGCGCCATTACGACGTGGCGCTCGGCGGCGTCGGCGGGCATCCGGCAAAGGTCAAGTACGGCGGCGGCGTTACCGGCAACGTCTGTACCGAGGACTTCGTCAATGTGCTCGAGACCATGGGCGTAGCCACCGGCATCGACCTTGACGCCATGATGCGAGCGTCGGAGGCATGCGAGCGCGCGCTGGGCCGTCAATTGGCGAGCCGGGTCGCTCGTACCGGGCTCAACCCCATGCTGACAGGCGGCCGCGAACGCACCGCCGCCGGCAGCGCCGCATGAGCACGGCTGCGACGAGGGAGCCGGTGACGCTCGAATCGGCGTTCTGCCTCGATCAGGGCTTCGAGTTGACCGAGTACGACGGCACCAGCGCGACCCTGGTCTGCGAACTGCAGGACCGGCAAAAGAATCGGCACGGCAATGCGCATGGCGGCGTGATCGCCGCGTTGCTTGATACCGCAATGGGGCTTGCGACGCGCAGCAGCGGTCGCGTCGAGAATCTGGGCACTGTCAGTCTCACCGTCAACTATCTCAAACCTGCGTCGGGCCGCGTCACGGCCCATGCGCAGGTGCGACGGTGTGGCCGTACGCTCGCTTTCTGCGACGCCGAAGTGCGCAACGCCGCGGACGACATCGTCGCCACCGCGAGCGCGGTCTTCGCCGTCGCACCTCGCGGCAGGTCAGGCACCGAACCGGGCACCGAATCGGGCACCGAATCGGGCGGCAAGCCGGATATCGAGACCAGCCACGCGTAGCGGCAACTCATCGAATACCGACACGGGAGAAGCATCCCCTGTACGAGAACGTGCGGCGCTACATCAACGGAGCGTGGCAAGCGGGTGCCGCGGACTGCACCATCGACGTGGTGAACCCTACAACGGAAGAAGTCATCGGGCAGGTCGCGCGTGCAGAGCGCGCGCCATTAGCAACGGCGCCGGCCCAACGCACGCTAGTCGAAACCACCTGACGTCCGAAGCCCCTGAAGGCGTAGCGGCTTCTGTTAAAATGCTTGATGTTGTCATGCAAATGGGTTGCGTTGCATGCCCTTTGTCCGCCGGAGGTGAATGTGGGAGCGATTGGCCACAATAGAAAAGCGCAAGCCGCGCGGGCGGCCTCCTTGGAGGCGCATGAAATGACTGCGGTAGGCGATCTGCGCGATCTGGTTTCGTTCCAGTTGCGGCAGCTGACCAACATCTACACGAAAGGATCGTCGAGCGAGTACGAGCGAAGCTTTGGCCTGACCATGAACGAATGGCGCTGCATTGCGTTGTTGCACGGCAGGCACGGCATGTCGATGAACCGGCTCGCCGAGCATGCTCAGTTTGACAGGGGACTCGCCAGCCGCACCGTGCGCGGTCTTGAAGAACGAGGCTTGCTTGCGAGAGGCGCCGATGCCACCGATGGCCGCGGCGTCGTGATCACGCTGACGGAGGCGGGCCGTGCGTTGGTGTCGAAGGTATTCCCGATCGCGGAGGAACGCAACGCGCGTTTGCTGTCCTGCTTGACGCGCGCCGAGCGCGAACTGTTGCCCGGCATCCTTCAGAAGCTGACGCACCAGGCCAGGGTGTTGCTCGATCAGGAGCGTGAAGAGGCAGAAGCGCGAAGTGCTGCGTTCGACGACCAACAGCCGTCTGATGCCGATACGCTCGGGCAGGTTGCGGTCGCGGCACGGTAGGCGCGAAGCCGCCAGGGGCAGCGCGAATGATAACGGGTGACCTCCGTGGCGGAGCGTGACAGAGCGTCATAGAGCGCGATGGAGCGCGATGGAGCGAACGCGCCGCGTTGCCTTCGAGGCGAGCGCGCCGGTATCATCGAGTCTCAACCGATTTGAGACTTCTCACATTCGATGAAACTCGATGAAACTCGACGAAACAGCGAGCTCCGACCCATGGCATTTTGCTCGGCCTTCGCTTGCGGCCGCCTACCTCGATGCGTTTGATCTGAAGCTGTCGTCCGCGCGCGGTCTATTTGCCCGCCGTCGGATGGGCAAGACCGAGTTCCTCCAGCAGGACCTGCTGCCTGCTGCAACAGAACGCGGCTATCTCATCGCTTACACGAACCTGTGGGAAAGCCGGGCGGCGCCGGACAGCGCCGTGGTTTCGGCGCTGTCCGAGGCACTGGCGCCTCACGGCATGCAGGCTGTCCTGTCAGCGCTTGGCAGGCCGGTGCGGAAGGTGAAGGCGGGCGCGAAGATCCTGGGCAGCGTCGAGGGAACATTCGAAGCCGAGTTAGGCACCGAACAGAGCAGCCTCGCGCTGCGCGAGGTGCTCAAGCAGATCGACAGGCAGAAAAAGCCGTTGCTGCTGGTCATTGACGAGGCCCAGGTGCTCGCTCACGCGCGTAACGGCGACTTCGCCCACGCGCTGCGCGCCGGTCTGGACATCCGCAAGGATCGCATCAAGGTGATCTTCGCCGGCAGTTCCGAGACTACCTTGAGAACAATGTTCGCGCGCGCCTCAGAGCCGTTTTACAACTGGGCCGCGCTCGAGCCGTTTCCACTCCTTGGCGTGGAGTTCGTCGACTATACCGTCAGACTGATGAACAGCATGGCGCGGAACCGGCTGAAGCTGGAGCAGGGCATTCATGCATTCTCGGAGCTGCATTCGACGCCGGAATTCTTCAAACGGTTTGTCGAGCGTTACATGCTTTACCAGGTCCAGGGTGTCGACGCCGCCCTGAGTCATACCAAGGCAACCGTCTTTTCCGACGATCACTTCCATAAGCAGTGGAGCGCGCGCAATCCCGCCGATCAGGCGGTGCTTATCTTGATCGCCCGTAGCGACTATGGCGTACACAGCGGCAGTGGGCTGAGCCGCTTGTCCGAAATGCTCGGAAGGCCGGCCAGCAAGAGTACAGTTTCACATGCACTGCGGCGGCTCGAGAAGGACAACGCGGTCACCCGTCTGGGCCTGGGCGATTATCGGATCGAGGACGAAGCATTCGCCGATTGGATCCGACGCAAGGCCGCGGCAGAGCGGTGAACGCATCGCGGGAGGCGGAGCAAGGTTGTCACGCCGAGCCGATAGCGCTGTGCGGCGGCCCAGCGCAAGCTCAGTCCTGAATCGGGACGTCTTCGATCAGGGCCGAATCGAGGGCGCGGATCCGTCGATCGACGAAATAGCCACCGCCTTCCGTATAGCGAAGGTAAAGCCGTCCGCAGTGCCGGCATTCCCATATGCCACAGCGATTGTACGGAAAGTAGCGCGGCGCGATCGGCGCATCGGGCGACCAGTACTTCACCTTGCCGGGCAAGTATTCGGCGAAGCTTGGTTCCGGATCGTCCGGCGGCAGCAAGGTGGCAATCTCGCGCAACTGGGCTTCGTCGAGCGAGACCGGCTGTGACTGCCATCCGACGAGGGACGTCTTCGTGCACGCACACGCAGCTGGCGATGCCGTCTCAGCCCGCCGTGCAAGATCGATCAGTTCGGCAGCACACAGATACTCGGGCATGGCGGGGATCGTCAAGAAATCTAAGGTGCCGTCATTATGCGCGCGTGCGTTCAATCCTGGCTGACCGTCAACCCTTCATCATGCGGTCGCGCTGTGCTGCGACCCATGCCCGGTCGAAGCGCCCTTCCGCAATCGAAGTGAGTGCTTCGGCTTCCTTCGCGGCTTGCTTGCGCGCGCCGGCGAGGACAGTCTCCACGTCCGTGGGCGCGATGGCGAGCACGCCATCCTCGTCACCGACGACGATGTCGCCCGGATGCACCACCATCCCGCCCACCGATACCGGTACGTTGATTTCGCCAGGCCCGTTCTTGTACGGCCCCCGATGCGTCGCGCCACGCGCGTAGACAGGGAAATCGCGCCGGCTCAACGCGCCGACATCGCGGATCGCGCCGTCGATCACCAGCCCCTGCACGCCGATGCTCTCGGCGAAACTGGCCATGATGTCGCCCATCAACGCCTGCGTGAGTTCGCCGGCACCGTCGATCACCAGCACGTCGCCGGCGCGGCAGTACTCGAAGGCGCGGTGGATTGCCAGATTGTCGCCACCGCGTGTTCGAACGGTGACCGCGGTGCCGGCCATTGGGCGGGGGCGATGGAACGGGCGCAGGCCCGTGGCACCGCTCACGCGCGCCATGTTGTCGCTCAGAAGAGAAACCGCCAGTTCGCGCAGCGCGGCGAGAGTCTCAGGGCTCGCTTGGGCTGCCGATGGGTATTCGCGCCATCCGGCTGCATTCATCTCGTTACTCCTTTGTCTGATCGTTGCCGTTCGAGCTGCGTCGATAAGCGTCCGTACACTGCGCGGGCGTTACCCTCGAAGATGAGCTGCCGTTCCGCGTCGCTGAGCCATTCGATGGCGTCGATGTAGCGGCGCGTGTCGTCGTAGTAATGGCCCGTTTCCGGGTCGATGCCTTGCACGGCACCGATGGTCTCGGACGCAAAGAGAATGTTCTTCGCCGGAATTACCTTCGCCAGCAGGTCGGCGCCGGGCTGATGGTAGACGCAGGTATCGAAGAACACGTTGTTCAGCAGATATTCGGAGAGCAACGGCCGGCGCATGTCCTGCGCGAGACCGCGGTACCGGCCCCAGTGGTAAGGCACGGCGCCGCCGCCATGCGGAATCACGAACTTCAGCGTCGGGAAGTCGGCGAACAGATCGCCGCTCAACAGTTGCATGAACGCCGACGTGTCGCCGTTGATGTAGTGCGCGCCGGTCGCATGGAAATTGGGATTGCACGACGACGAGACGTGGATCATCGCCGGTACGTCCAGCTCGACCATCGCTTCGTAGAGCGGATACCAAGAGCGGTCGGTCAACGGCAGGCCGGACCAGTGTCCACCGGACGGGTCCGGGTTCAGGTTGCAACCGATGAAGCCGAGCTCTGCCACGCAGCGCCGCAGTTCCGCAATGCAGTTTTCCGGTCCCACCCCCGGCGCCTGCGGCAACTGGCAAACGCCGACGAAGTTGCGCGGGTAGAGCTGACAGACGCGGTGGACCAGGTCGTTGCATTCGGCCGACCAGACCGCGTTGGCCGCCGCAGTGGCAAGGTGATGACCCATGCCGGCCGCACGTGGCGAGAAGATGGTCACGTCGGTGCCGCGTTCGCGTTGAATGCGGAGCTGTCCGCTCTCGATGCTTTCGCGGATCTCATCGTCACCGATGACCGGACGGGGGGGCGGCGCTGCGCCGTCGCGCAAAGCCGCGATCTGTTGCATGCGCCACGCTTCATGCTGCGGCGGCGACGTCGTGTAGTGACCGTGACAATCGATGATCATGCGTGGTGTTCCTGTCGTTAGGCGGCGGTGTCAGGTGCGGGCGGTCGGGCCCGTGGCAGGCACCGACGCGTCGTCGTCGGCTGGCTTGACGCGCATGACCAGCCCGATCACGGTCGCGACCACGAGGAAGGCAGCGATCGTCAGTAACGCGTATCGGAAGTTGCCGGTTGCGCTGCGCACCAGACCGATCGTCCAGGGACCGACCACGCCGCCGAATTGCGCGATGGTGTTGATCAGCGCAATGGTGGCGGCGCCTGCCGCTCCGGTCCTGAACGACGACGCAAGGCTCCAGAACAGTGGGTTGCCTGCGTAGATAAACAATCCCGTCACGCACAGCAGGGCGTAGGCGACGATTGGATTCGGTGCGTAGGCGCTGCCGGTGATCGCAATCGCGCTCATGCCGTAGACGAAGGCAAGATGTTTCTTGCGGTCGCCGGTGCGGTCCGAACTGCGGCTGATGATGAATGTGCCGAGCACGCCGAGCAGCGGTGGGGCGGCCGACAGAAAGCCGACCTCGATATTGCTCAGGTTGCCGAGGCTCTTGACGATTTGCGGGAGCCACAGGAAGAGGCCGTAGATCCCGACCAGCGCGCAGCCGAACAGGCAGGCTAGACTCCACACACGAATGTCGCTGACCACCCGCAGCAGCGGGAAGTGCGTGCTGCCGCCAACTTCTTCGCGTTCGGCCGCGAGCGTCGCCTCCAGCCATTGCTTTTCGGCGTTGTCGAGCCAGTCGGCGTCAGCGGGGCGCTCGGTCATCACGCGCAGGGTCACGAGGCCAAGCAACATCGCCGGAATGCCCTCGAGGATGAACATCCACTGCCAGCCTTGCAAGCCGAGCAAGCCGTTGGCGTAGGTCATCAGGACAGTCGAGATCGGCCCACCCAGCACTGCCGAGAACGAACCCGCGATGATGTAGCCGCCCACTGCCCGCGCGCGGTAACGTACCGGGAACCACTTCGTCAAATAGACCGCCACCCCGGGAAGGAAACCTGCTTCCATCACCCCGAGCAGGAAACGCAGGAAATAGAAGCTCTTGTCGCCAACCACGAAGGCCGTCGCGGCAGCCACCGCGCCCCAGGTCAGCAAGATGCGCGCAATCCAGCGGCGTGCCCCGACGCGATGCAGCAGCAAGTTGCTGGGCACCTCCAGGACCATGTAGCCAATAAAGAAGATGCTGCCAGCGAAACCGAACACCGCGGGCGAGAAACCCAGCGCCTTGTTCATGTCGAGCGCTGCGAAGCCGATGTTGATGCGGTCTAGGTAGTTGAAGAACATCATTGCGAAGAGCAGGGGCATGAGCCGCCTGTAAACCTTTCGCATGGTTGCCGCTTCGTCGAATGCGTTCATGCCGTCTCCACGTTCTTGTTCGTCCGATCGCGAGGGCTCTGTGGCCCTGTTCGCGGGCGGTCCGTGCCGCCTGTCGCCTCGCATCCGGCCGCGGGTGCGACGGAGACGAGCTATCCGGATCAAGAATAAGAATCGTGGCGGCCCGCGTCCAAGACGCGTTCCTTATGCTTCTATAAGTCCGTCCTTATAGTAGGCCGGTCTTGCGGCGTTGGAAGACACGCCAGGAAGCTCCGTAGGTGTGCGGAGTTCTCGTCGCTGCGAACGGTTGCGACAAGCGTCGACCATGTCGCCCCCCCCGCGCCGGCAAGATGCCGAAACACGACGTCGGCTCGCCCATGCCTGGCCACGGACTCACCGACGAAAGCGACGCCGAGCCCCGCGGCCACCAGGGCAATGGCTGTCTGTATCTCGTACGCCTGATGGGCCACGAAAGGGGTGACACCGGCATCGCGATACAGACCTTGCACAGTGCGACTGAATTGCGCGTTGCGGTGCTTCGGATAGAGGATGAGCGGCGTGTCTTCCAATTCGGCAATGCGGATCTTCTTGCGGCCCGCGAGCGGATGATCGGGCGACAGCGCCACGACGATGTGCTCCCGCAGCAGCGGATAGGCGGTGCAGCCGGGTATCTCAAGCGGCTGACGCCCGATGCCGACATGGATGCGGGCGTCGCGCAGCGCGTCGGTTTGCTCTTCGGTCAGCATCTCGAAGAGCTTCAGTTCCACTTCAGGATAGGCGTGATGGAAGGCCTTCAACGCCGGCGGCAGGATGCTGTACATCGCGGAGCGGGTGAAGCCGATGGACAGCCAGCCACGGCGTCCCATGCCGATTTCGCGGGTACCGAGACTCGCTTGCTCGCACGAGCCAAGGATCTGACGGGCTTCGGTGCGTAGGTATTGCCCGGCTTCCGTAAGCCGCAATGGTCGCCTGGCGCGATCGACCAGTTGCGTGCCGAGACGTTCCTCCAGCAGCCGTATTTGCTGGCTGAGCGCTGGCTGAGCAATGTGCAGTCGCTCCGCAGCCCGACTGAAATTCAGTTCCTCGGCGAGGATGACGAAGCACTGCAAGGACCTGAAATTCATTATGGTTCTCCTCAGGGCAGCGGCAAACACGGTGCGTATCGCGGCCTTCGCAAACACGCCGGGCGTGCGCATCAGCAGCCATGATGTCATGCGAGAACGCGCATCGGCCAGCGGTGCCGGTCGCGCGATGTAAGGAGATGCTTGGCACGTCGTCGTGCACGGCGTACCATCGCGCGGCCGAACTGGTCGGAAGGATATGGGCGCCGCCACCCCGCTGGAACGGTCGCGACGCGCTGGGCGAACGCAGAGCAAGTCGGCTTACTGACTGCATGGTCGGACAGAAGTGAAGGGCAGAGGACAGGTTGGCCATTACCGTTCGCCGTCCGTGCCCGTCTCCGCTCGACACCTCGGAACGAACAGACAGGCCTGTTCATCCTTTGATGGCCGGATCGGGACGTTTCGCCATACCGCCATTGCAGGATAACAGGCCCGGCGATTCGCCAAGGGTATGTGCGACCCGGCGGCAATCAAAGAGGGGCGCGGTGAATCGCCGCCGCGTCACGTACCGACCCGGCGTGAACGCTTGTCACCGGCAGGTCGGCAAAGCCAACGTCTTGCATGCAGGCGATCAACTCTCCTGCATCGACACCGCGCTTGCCGCGCCCGGACCTGATCGAAATCCTGCAAAGACCGAAGACTCGCGGCGCTGACGAAAACGACCTCGGCGTCTGAAAGCGCCGCCTTCGCATGTCTCGAACGCTGCCTGTTCCCGCTCATTGCCCACGTCCACGCGACCATGTCGACAAGCAGCCGCGTAGCCGTCTGTCAGATGCCGTCGGCAGGTCATCTGGCAAAGGTGCATCGAAGCCGCCAGCGATCCTGATTTTCCCTTACATCAAGCCGAGGTCGGTTCTTCCACCTTGCTCGGCGCGTACCGGCCTGACCAATCCGGTACCTGCATTGGCGACAACCGCCCGCTCACCAGTGCTTCGATGCACGTCGAAAGATGCGATCTGGCGTCGTGGCAATCCACCTTCGGCTTTCAATCACTGCGGCTGGTGTCGCCAAGCTCAGGCCAGACAGAGAATTGCGCCGAACACGACTTCGCCCTGGCCGATGATCGGCAGCGCCATAATCTCGAAATTCGAACTATCGGCCGGCTACGACGTTCAAGGAAGTGGTGTCCGTCGGACACCCCGGCAGACGGAGCGGGCGAGAGGGCTACCCGTGTTGAAACGGCTGACCACGCGTTTTCGATTCGGCGATCGCGGTGCTCGAAGGACGTTTCGCGCGCCGCGTCAGGCAACCCAAAACCTGAGCCTCGTCAAAGCGCTTTCGCGTGCGAAGCGCGGTGGGAAAATAAAACCCCGGGTGTCAGACTTTGCATGCCTGACACCCGGCTTCGTTCATCGAGCTTGTTGATGGACTGGTCGGCTTATTCGAGTTCGACGCCTTTCAGTTCGGGAATCAACACGGTGGTCGCGATTACATCGACGACATAGATGCATGCCAGTGCCGCGATTGCCGTGCCGAACGAGTAGTAACTCGCGACCGTACCAATGGCGAGCGGCCCGAACCCGCCCACCGCACGCCCGATACTCCACAGCACGTTCTGCGCGGTGCCGCGTGCATGCGTCGGATAAAGCTCGGCCATCAGCGCACCGTAACCGCCCATCATGCCGTTCACGAACACACCCACTACCATGCCGCCGATCAAAAGCGCTTCGGGCGTCGTCATGCGCGAATACACGAACACCATGATCAGCGCGCCGATCTGGTACATCACGAAAGTCGGCTTGCGGCCGATGCGATCCGCCAGTTGCCCGAAAATCCAGATGCCCACCAGCATGCCGAGAATCGATGCTGCGGTCCATGTCGCCGACTTCGCGAGCGTGAAGCCGAACTGCTTGGTCAGATAGCCCGGCATCCAGATGATGAGCCCGTAGTAGCCGAAGTTCTGCACCGAGCACATGATGATCATGCCGATGCTGCGCTTCGTGGTCGTCGCATCGCGGAACAGGGTCTTGAGCGGAAACTCATGCTTCTTGCGTGCGGCCTTCTCAATGAAGATTTCCGATTCGCCGATGGCCTTGCGGATCACGAAGGACAGGACCGCAGGCGCAAGACCCACCAGGAACATGCCGCGCCAGCCGATATGCGGCAGCAGCACCGGCGTCACGAGCGCTGCAATCAGCACGCCGATCTGCCAGCCCATGCCGACATAGGACGACACCCGACCGCGTTTTTCAGCCGGCCACGCCTCGATGGCGAGCGCCATGCCGATGCCGAACTCGCCGCCGAGACCGAGCCCGGCGATGAAGCGGTATGCGAGCAGATCGTGATAGCCCTGCGCGAACGCACACAGACCCGTGAACACCGCGAACAGCAGGATGGTGTAGGTCAGCACGCGCACGCGGCCGAGATAGTCGCTCAGAATGCCGAAGCCGATACCGCCGGCCACACCGCCGACGAGCGTCCATGTAACGAGCGAGCCGGCTTGCGCCGACGTGAGGCCGAGGTCCGACGAGATAAGGCTCAGCATGAAGCCTAGGATCAGCAGGTCGAAACCGTCCATCGCGTAGCCGGAAATGGACGCGACGAGCGCGCGGACATGCGGCGGCCCGAACATGGACTTGTCCTGAGCGCCGTGCATCGCGGCGCTCTGGTCAGCGTGATGATTCATCGTATGGTCCCCTCGTGTGCGCGTCAGTTGAGTGCCTCGGGATCGTGCGGCAGCGCTTCGCCCGCGCCGGTACGCTCGACCAGCAGCCCGTAGTGTTCTGGCCGGCGATGCTTCGCAAAGTTGAAGACGTGCTCGCGGAACGTGTCGCCGATGGCGAGGTCGACGTTAGCGAAAATAACTTCGTCTTCTTCGGTGACGCTCTGCGCGGCGATCTCGCCCGAGGGCGCGACGATCACCGAGCCGCCGATCATGTGGAAACCGTCTTCCTTGCCGCACTTCGCGGCGGCGGCGATCCACATCGCGTTCTGATAAGCGCTTGCTTGCAGCGTCACGAGATGCGTATGCATGCGCAGATGCACCGGTTCCGGCCAGTGGATGTTGAGCGACGGCGTGTTGTAGCCGAGCACGCCCAGTTCCGCGCCTTGCAGCGACATTGCGCGCCACGTTTCCGGCCAGCGGCGATCGTTGCAGATGCACATGCCGAGCTTAGCGCCCATAGTCTCGACGACCGGGAAGCCGGTGTTGCCCACGCTGAAGAACTTCTTCTCAAGATGCTGGAACGGCGCGTCCGGCTTGTGGTCCGCGTGGCCAGGCAAATGCGTCTTGCGGTACTTCGCAACGATCTTGCCGCTGTCGTCGACGATGATCGCCGTGTTGAACGCTTCGCCCGTCGAGGTCAGTTCCGCATAACCGAGATAGAAGCCGATGCCCGCTGCGCGCGCCGCCTCGAAGAGCGGCTGCGCGTCCGGGTTCGGCATCGTGCGTTCGAAGAAACGTTCGATGGCCGCTTCCTCGCTCATCCAGTAGCGCGGGAAGAATGTCGTGAGCGCAAGCTCCGGGAACACGACGAACTTCGCGCTGCGCGACTTCGCTTCCATCAGCATGTCGATCAGCCGCTTGACGACGGCCTGACGATCGTCGGCGAGATGGACCGGTCCCATCTGCGCTACCGCGAGCCCGATTTTGCGTGACTTGGTCATGACTTCCTCTTTCGTTTTCAGTTTCAGTGTTGACGATCGGTGTAGCCGAAGCCTGTATGACCTTCGGTGTTGCCGTCGGCAAGCGCGCGGAAGAACTGACCGCGTGCGGAGATTTGACGTTCTTTCTGAAAGGGCAACGGTGTGCCGCGCGCGATGAAGCGGCCGCTGCCAGGCGCGGCGTCGAACGCGCCGTCGTCGACGATCACGCGGCCCGCGCTCACCACGGTGCGCGGCCAGCCCGTGACCTTCATGCCTTCGTACGGTGTATAGCCGACATGATCATGCAGTTCGGACGCTGTCAGCACGACTTCGTGCTTCGGGTCCCACACGGCGATATCCGCATCCGCGCCGGTTTCAATCAGCCCCTTGCGCGGCGCGATGCCGTACATGCGCGCGTGATTCGTCGAGGTGAGCGCGACGAATTCCGGCAGGGTCATGCGGCCCGTGTTCACGCCTTCAGAGAACATCAACGGCAGACGCGTTTCGAGGCCCGGCATGCCGTTGGCCATCTGCTTGAACGTGGTATCGTCTCCGTGCGGCAGCTTGCCGGTGTGGTCGTAGCGATAGGGGGCATGATCCGACGACACGGTTTGCAGCACGCCTTCCTTGAGCGCGGTCCACAGCGCCGCTTGCGCGGCCCGGTCACGCAACGGCGGGCTGCAGCAATACTTCGCGCCCTCGACGCCGGGCAGGTCCATCGCATCTTCCGTGAGCAACATGTAATGCGGGCAGGTTTCGCCAAAGACCTGCGCGCCGATACGTTGCGCGGCGCTGATCGTCGCGATCGCATCCGGAGCGGACACGTGTACGATCAGCACGGGCACGTCGAAGAGCTTCGAGAGCTGAATGACGCGGTTCGTCGCTTCGCCTTCGGCCAGCGCAACATGGCTGGTCGCGTGATACTTCGGCGCGGTGCGGCCGCTTTCGAGGAGCTTCTGCGAGACCCACTTGATGACGTCGTTGTTCTCCGCGTGCACCATCACGAGCGCGTTTTCGCGTGAGGCGAGCGCGAGCACGTCAAGCATCTGATAGTCGTCGATCTTCAATTGCTCGTAGGTCATGTAGACCTTGAACGACGTAATGCCCTTGCGAATCTGTTCGACCAGATCTTCCTGCAAGGTTTTCTGGTCGGTCTCCGAGACGATCAGGTGATAGCTCCAGTCGATGACCGACTTCTCGGTCGCGAGTGCCGCATAGTCTTCCGCGACCTGCTTGAGCGAGTGGCCGCGATGTTGCGCGGCGAATGGCACGATCATCGTGGTGCCACCGCACGCGGCGGACACGCTCGCCGAATACCAATCGTCCGCGCCCATGATGCCCATGCCCGAGCGCTGCTCGACGTGGCAATGCGTGTCGATTCCGCCTGGCAGCACGTATTTGCCCGTCGCGTCGATATCGCGCTTGCCGGCAGGCAGGCCGCGCGCCACCGCGACGATGCGCTCGCCAACGATGCCCACGTCCGCCTCGAACACCTCTTTGTCCGATGCGACCAGGCCGTTGCGTATCGTCAGGTCGAATTGATCCATAGTCTTGTACATCCGCTTGAGATTCAGGGTTGCGATTCGAGGGGCGCGCTTGCGTTGCGTTCGTTGCGTGCGTCGAGCCACCATCCGACGCAGGCGCGCGCGAGCGCATCGGTCGGATCGATGGCGGGCGCATCGAGCGAGACACCCGCGAGCGCCACGGGAATTTCCGTGCAAGCGAGCAGCAGCGCATCCGCGCCCTGCGCGATCAGCGCGCGCGCCGCGTGCGAGAGCAACACGCGCGCTTCGTCGATGCGTCCGCCTTTCACCGCGCCGATGGCGGCGGAGACATGCGTGGTCTGCAATGCAGCGTCCGGCGTGATGGCGTCAATGGCATTTGCGGCCAACTGGTCATCATAAATGCGCGCCTGCAAGGTCGCTTTGGTCGCGAGGATGCCGACCTTGCGCGCGCCAAGCGACTGGCGCAGCAACGCATCGACCGCTGCTTCGCCGATATGCAGCACTGGTAACGCCGTTTCCTTCTCGAGCCGCGCGTGCCAGACGTGCGCGGTGTTGCACGGAATGGCGATGGCCGCGCATCCGGCGGCTTCGAGCGTGCGCAGTCCGTCGAGCAGATGCGGCCATGGCGCATCCGACCCCGCGAGAAACGCAGTGCTGCGGTCCGGCACCTGCGGCACGTTGTGCACGATGACGGGCATGTGCTCCTGATCGGAGGCGGCGGGCGTTGCTTGAATCAGCTTGACGAGGAAATCCGCGGTGGCGAGCGGTCCCATGCCGCCCAGCACGCCAAGCCGCGGCAGCGGCAGCGGCATCACTGCATCGTTCATGTGATACCCCGTTCGCGGCAGACCGAAAAGGCCAACGATGCCGCCGTCGAACACGGATCGATCACTGGCACGCCGAGCGCGGCTTCGATCTCGGCGCGCAGCGGCGTCATGCCCGCGCAGCCCAGTACGATGACGTCCGCGCCGTCCTCGCGGCACAGCGCGCGGCCTGTCGCGACGAGTTTGCCGAGTGCGAGATCGCGGTTGCCGGATTCGTCCACGCCGAGACTCACCGCCCGTTCGCCCGCGACGAGATCGCCCAGACGCGCCGCATGATACGAGCGCCAGTGGCGCGGCATGCCGCGCGTGCTCGCTGCGATGACGCCGATCCGCGAGCCGCGCGCGAGCGCTACGCCCATGGCCGCCGCGCCGATGCCGATGACGGGTTTCTTTGTGATTTCGCGCGCGGCGTGCAGTCCCGGATCGCTGTAGCATGCGATCACGAAGGCCGCGGCGTTCGCTTCGTGGCGGGCGATGTAATCGGCGACGGCGACGGCGGCACGGTCCGCATCGCGCTGCGTTTCGATGCCGCCGGGTACGGCGTTCAGTGTTTCGCACGCGGCCGGCACGTCTTGAGGGACGCGCAGCGCGCGCACAGTGTTTTCGATCGCGCGGGTGACGCCGGCGAGGCCGTTCGGGTTCAGGAATACGATGGATTCGGACATGGCTCGACGGTGAAATGCGACCTTGACCGAACGATACGCCCGTCCAAATTCGCCGTGAAATAGTCCAAATTTCGTGTCCCATAGACGACATGCATGGGCTTGTTGGTACACTGGCGTGGACGTCATTTCCACCGGATTCCGCCAGCAGTGCCATGAACTACGACGAGGAAAGTCCCCACGCGCGCGCCATGAGCCTGCGTCAGATCGAGGTGTTCCGCGCGATCATGATGACCGGCTCCATCAGCGAAGCGGCGCGTTCGCTCTTTGTGGCGCAGCCCTCCGTCAGCCGCGTGTTGCAGGTGACGGAAAGCCGCCTCGGCTTTCTGCTGTTTGAGCGCGCGCGTGGAAGGCTGTATCCGACGCCCGAGGCGAAGCGCATTTTCGAGGAAGTGGTGCGTGCGTATGAAGGCATCGAGCGCGTGGAGAGCCTCGTGCGTTCGCTCGCGGACGGCTCGAGCGGCAAGCTCAATATCGTGTGCAGCCCGAGTCTCGGCGTGCACCTCGTGCCGCTCGCGATCGCGCGATTTCATGCGGAGTTCGAGCAGTTGCCCATCGCGTTCGAACCGCTCACGCACAACCATCTCGTGCCACGCGTGTTATTCGGCAAGAACTATATCGGCGTGTCGATGTTCGAAGTCGTGCATCCGAATATCGTGACGGTCCCGCTGGAAAGCGGGCGCGTCTGGTGCGTGGCGAAGAAGGGCACGCTCGCGCGGCGACGCACGCTCGATCCCAGACAGATCGCCGCGATGCCGTGGATCGACTATGAGCACGACACGCCGCTCGGACGCATTGTCGGCAAGGTGTTCTCGAACACGCGAAGACCCGAGCCGATCGTGCGCGTGCGTTCGGCGATCAGCGCATGCCAGCTCGCGAAGGAAGGCGTGGGAGTGGCGATCGTCGATCCGTTCTGCATCGATGCGGACATGCGCGCGGCGCTCGATGTCGTGCCGCTGCATGCTGACGCCGATCATCGGCTCACGGCCAGTCTGCTTTATTCGCATGTCGAGCCGCTCTCGAATGTGGCACGTCGCTTCGTCGAGATGCTGCATGAAGTCCTCAAGCAGCATCTTGCCACGAAGCGCGTGACGTCTGCGAAGTAGTGGGCACGACGCCGCGGCACGGTTTCAGGCATTCAGCTTTTACAGCAGCGGCCTCGCCTCGATGCAGATCAATAATTTGACATAATGGGGATTATCGATATAAAGCTCGGCCGCGGCGACCCATTTCCCGACGATGCTCGCTAGCCAGCGCCGTCAGATGCGCTGAGTAGGGCCTTTGCCTTTGCCTTTGCCTTCGCTTTCGACTTCGGCTTTGCCAGGACCTTGCGCGCTGTTACGCCTGCAGCCTGCCAAGGCACTGTCGCGAACAAGGACGCCAGCATCATCAGCGCACCGCCCACCAGCGTCGCGCCCGACAAGTCTTCGCCCAGCCACACACAGGCGAACAGCGCGCCGAATGCCGGCTCGCTGACGATCAGCAGCGCGACGCGTGTCGGGCGACTGCGCTTGACCGCGAAATTCTGCGCGAAGATGGAGAACAGCGTACACGCCAATACTAGCTAGACGATGCTCGCCCAGAAGCCGCCGTAGCCGCTAGGACCGCAACGCGAGCGAAGGATCCGTCGTGCTGGACAATACATTGACAAGCGTGAGGGTCGCGGCGCAACGGGTGGCTAACGGGGCAGGCAGCAGTTTTCCGTGCAACGGCTGAGATGCTGTTCGGAGGAAGGCATGCGACGCAGGCCAAGGCCGCCACGGACGGATCTGCCGCCGGTTACTGCCGAATTGCTTGCCCAGTTCGGCAATGGACTGGGACGGTCCAATCCACCAACGCCGCTACGCTGGCCCTGCAGGAAGCGCTGAACAACCGCCGTTCGGAGCGGGCATTCGGGCATCGGCCGACGGACGGCGCTTGGCGACCCTTTCCCACTCCCGTTCGACGGACAACGACTTCGCGGTGCTGCGGTCAGATCCGGTTCCGGCGTCGGATCGGCTGATTTCATATGAAAGAAACAGAAGGCGCCGACTCCGAGCGATGTGCAACGCATTGCTCTTTTTTACGATACGCCCCACTACCCCACTCGATTGCCGTTCCTGACCTGCGCATTCAGCTCGACTGGCCCTCCGCAATCGCCTGGCGCAACACGTATGGCAGGATGCCGCCGTGCGTGAAATAAAGGCACTCGATCGGCGTATCTAAACGGGCTAGCACGGTTACGTTTGCGCGACTACCGTCCGCGCGACGGATCACCAGTTCAAGCATCTGGCGCGGCGCGAGACCTGCATGGGGCAACGCGATATCGAACTGCTCGCTTCCGTCGATCCGCAGCGTGTCGATGCTGTCGTCGCGGACGAATTCGAGCGGTAACACGCCCATGCCGATCAGGTTACTGCGGTGAATCCGCTCGAACGAGCGCGCGATCACTGCACGCACGCCGAGCAGACGCGTGCCCTTCGCCGCCCAGTCCCGGCTCGACCCCGTTCCGTATTCGGCGCCTGCGAACACCACAGTTGGAACATGCGCCGCCTGGTAGCGGCATGCCGCGTCGTAGACGCTTGTACGTTCGCCGTCAGGCCAGTGCACGGTGGTGCCCCCGGGCGCGTCGAGTGCCATGCGGTTTTTCAAGCGCACGTTGGCGAAGGTGCCTCGCATCATTACATGGTGATTACCGCGCCGTGCAATATACCCGTTGAAATCGCGACTGCCGATGCCAATCGATTGCAGATAGCGTCCGGCGCTCGTCCCTTCGCCTATGATGCCGCCCGGGCTAATATGGTCCGTCGTCACCGAATCGCCGAGTACGAGCAGTGCGCGGGCGCCTTCGATGGATTCGATGCGCGAAGCTTCGCGCGAGAAACCGTCGAAGAACGGGGGTCGCTTCAAATAGGTCGACGCTTCGTCCCATGCGAAGCGGATGCCCGGCGTCGCAGCCACAGCATCCCATGCGGCATCGCGGCGGCGCGTCGAATACGCCTCGTCAAAGAGCGACGGTGCGCGGGTGGCCGGCAGCAACGCATCGATTTCCTGTTGCGACGGCCAGAGGTCGCGCAGATATACCGGCTCGCCAGCTGGATCGCGTCCGAGCGCTTCGCTGGCGAAATTGATGCCGATCCGGCCGGCGAGCGCAAACGCGACGACAAGCGGCGGGCTCATCAGGAAGTTCGCGCGGATCGCCGGATGAATCCGCGCTTCAAAATTGCGATTGCCGCTCAGCACGGAACACACGACAAGCTTGCCGAGGTTGATCTGTTCTTCGATGTCCGGGGCGAGTGGACCGCCATTGCCAATGCACGTGGTGCAGCCGTAGCCGACCACCTGAAAGCCGAGCCGGTCGAGGTCATCCTGCAAGCCGAGCCGCGACAGATACGCGGTGACCACCCGGGACCCCGGCGCGAGTGATGTCTTGATGCTGTCGCGCACCCGCAGCCCGCGCGCGGTGGCCCGTCGCGCCAGCAAGCCGGCAGCAATCATCAGCGCAGGGTTCGATGTGTTCGTGCACGACGTGATCGCAGCAAGTACGATATCGCCGTGCTGCAGCGCCGTGGCGGGCGCGTCGTTCGTTACGGCGAAGCCACCCGCATCGCGCGACGCCTGCAACAACGCGGCAAATCGCTGCGGCAGCGTGGCGAGCGCAATCCGGTCCTGCGGGCGCTTCGGTCCGGCTACGCACGGTTCGATCGCGCTCAGGTCGACGATCACGCACCGGGTGTAGTCGCACTCCCCTGCGCGCGGCACGCCAAACATTTCCTGCGCTTCGTAATAGCGCTGAATTGCGTCGACCTGCGCTTCGCTTCGTCCAGTCGCGCGATAGTAGGCGAGCGTATTGACATCTACGGGGAAAAAAGCGGCCGTTGCGCCGTACTCGGGCGCCATGTTGGCGATGGTCGCGCGATCGCTCGCGCCGAGCGCTGCCGCACCTTGGCCATGAAACTCGACGAACTGGCCGACCACCGACTCGGCCCGAAGCCTTTCGGTGATGCTGAGCACCGCGTCGGTCGCCGTCACGCCTTCGCGCAGCGCGCCACGCAACTCGACGCCGATTACGTCGGGCATGAGCAGCATCACCGGCTGGCCGAGCATCGCCGCTTCTGCTTCGATGCCGCCGACGCCCCACCCCAGCACGCCAAGCCCGTTGATCATCGCCGTGTGCGAGTCGGCGCCGATCAGGGTGTCGGGAAACAGCACGCCGTCGCGCTCGACCACGCCAGGCGACCAGTATTCGAGGTTCACCTGATGGATGATGCCCGTGCCGGGCGGTGCGACGCGCAGCGGCGCGAGTGCGTCGCCGGCCCATTTGATGAATGCATAGCGCTCGCCGTTGCGGGCATATTCCAGCTGTTCATTCAGCAGCAGCGCATTGGCGCTGCCGTAATGATCAACCTGTACCGAGTGATCGACGATCACATCGACTGGAAGTTGTGGACGGATCACGCCCGGGTCGGCGCCGGCTTCGGCCGCGGCATCGCGCATCGCCGCAAGATCGGCGAGCAGCGGCACGCCCGATGAATCCGGTGCGATGATCCGCGCCGGAAGAAACGGCACCTCGTCATAGCGATCAGCCTGCGCCTGCCAGCCAAGCAAGGCCCGCAAATGCGCTTCGCTCGCGCGTAGGCCGTCCAGATGACGCAGCACCGACTCCAACATCACCCGCAAGCTGACAGGCACGCGTGCAAGCGGCATATCGAAGTGCGCAGCAAGCGCGGGCAGCGAGTAATAGGCGAGCGTACGGCCGTCGGAGAGCGCCAGGTCACGGCGAGTTGTCTCACGCAGCGCGGCGGGCCGCAGGTCGTTCATAGGACTCGTGATCTCAATTAAGCAGTTGCGAGGAAGCGTCAGCAAGAGTGGCGCCCGCATGCGTGTCCGAGAGTAGCGCGGCGGGTGCGACGCATCGGATCGTCCGGCGTGCCGTGGGATCCGCGACCCAGCCTTCCAGTGCGGCATACGTCGCGGCAAAATCTGCCTGCGCTTCGTAACGCGTGTGCGGCCAGTCGCTGCCCCACACCAGCCGTTCGGCACCGAAATGCTCAAGGAGAAGCGGCGTCGCTTGCCGCGCGATCGCTTCGCCGCGCGCGGCGCCGTCCACACCATACACATCGAACGGGGCGTGCGTGGTCTGCGCACCGCGTGCGACCGGTACGCCGCCATTGCGATACGCGGCCGATAGCTTCACCCACACGCCGCGCGATGCGCCGAAGGCAAGCAGTCGCCGAAAGCCCGGGTCGTCGACGCCCTGCACCGCATCCGGACGTCCAAAGTGATCGACGACCACCTTCACGTTCGCGTCGACGAGCGGCGCGAGCAGCGCGGCGAGATCGTCCGCATCGCGATGCACTTCGATATGCCAACCGCGCGCACGTAACTCCGGCAGCAGCGCGCGCCACACCGGCGCGTCAAAATCCGGCAAGGGCTGACCGTCCAAATTCAGGCGGATGCCGACGAATCCGGCCTGATCGAGCGGGTCCAGTTGCGCAACGCCCAGCGCCGGGTCGATTACTGCGACGCCGACGAAGCGGCGCGGATAACACGCAATGGTCTCGGCGATATAGCGATTGTCGAAGCCAAGAAAGCTTGGCTGCACCAGCCAGCCGCAGCCCACGCCCTGCGCGTCCAGTTGCGCAAGGTAATCGGACGGCGGCGCAGCGCGCTCAGGCGTATAGCGGCGAGGCTGGACGAAAGGCAGTGTCAGCGCGAAGACGTGCGCGTGGGTGTCGTGGGCGATCATCGTGAGGTTGGACCGAGCTCGGCAGGCGGCGTCGTTTCGGCTGTCGTGACGGTGTCGAGATCGCGACCGCGCGTTTCAGGAAGCAGGAGAACCGAGAGAGCGACGATACCGTAGCCGACCGCCGCCGTGATGCCGATTGCGTTGCCGAGCGTGCTGCCCTCGGCAAGCTTGCCGACCAGCACCGGGAAAGCGGCCGACGCAATGCGCCCGAAGTTGTAGCAGAAACCGACGCCGCTGCCGCGAATGCCGGATGGATAGAGCTCGCTGAACAAAGCCCCCATGCTGCCAGGAATACCGGCGGCGAAGAAGCCGAGCGGAAACCCCATCGCGAGCATTTGGTGATCGGTCAATGGCAGCAAGGTGTACAGCACCACCATCGCGGTACAAGCGAAGGCGAACAGGATGATGGTCGGACGACGTCCGAAGCGGTCGAGCAGATAACCCACTGATACGTATCCGCAGAAGAATGCGAAGATCAGCACGGCGAGATAACCGCTGGTATGCAGCACCGACAGGTGACGTTCGGTGCGCAGGAATGTCGGTAGCCATGTGCTCAGCACAATGAAACCGCCATGTGCGCCCAGCCCGACGCAACCACCGATCAGCGTGACCCGCAGCGTTCTTGGGCCGAAGATGGCCGTGAGCGGCAGCTTAGCCTGTGCCTCGGGTGCGCTCGCGATGCGCTTGGGCTCTGGAACATGACGACGAACATACAGCACCAGCAGCCCCGGGATCAGCCCGGCGATGAGCATGGCTCGCCAAGCGATGTCCGGCTTGAGCCACGAGAACGCCAGCGCGTAGAGCAGCACCGCTGCGCCCCAGCCCACCGACCATGCGCTTTGCGTCGCCGACATTGCGCGGCCGCGATTGCGCGCCGCGATGACTTCGGACAACAGCACGGACCCCGCCGTCCATTCGCCGCCGAAGCCGAAGCCTTGCAGGGTTTTGAGGGCGATGAACTGCGTGTAATCCTGCGCGAAGCCGCTTAGGAAGGTGCAGATGGAAAACCAGAGAATCGCGATTTGCAAGGTCCGCACGCGGCCGATGCGGTCCGAGAGGGAACCGGCGATCCACCCGCCGAGCGCCGATGCAACCAGCGTGAGACTGCTGATGAGACCGGCCTCGGTCTTGGTCAGCGCAAAAACCGCTGTTAGCGCGGGGATGATAAGGCCGAGCATCTGCACGTCGAGCGCATCCAGCGCCCAGCCTGCGAAGCAGGCCCAAAATGTTTTACGCTCTACGGCGGCACTGCTTTTGTACCAGTCGAACATGATCTCCTCCATAATTCCGGCGATATCGCACCGGACGGCGTGGCGCCGTTTTATTATTAATAGTGAGAGGAAGATTAGTTGACTAGTCATTCCAAGTCAAGCAAAGCGCGGCCGGGCTCGACACCGGTCTATTTGGCCATCCAGAATGCGCTGCGCGACGCCATTGCAAAGCAGCGTGTCGCGCCCGGCGAACGCTTGCCCTCCGAGCTGGAACTGGCGAAGCGCTACAACACGACGCGCGCGACCGTGGTGCACGCGCTACAGGAATTGGTTTTTGAAGGACTGGTGGAAAAGCGTCGCGGGCTAGGCACCTTCGTGGCCACGCCTGCTATTAGCACGGGCATCGACGACACGCATCGACCAGGCTATTTTGAAGCCGACCTGTTTGCGCGCGGGCAGGATGTGACTTACCGCGTCGTGCATTTCGGACCGGTCGCGGTGAGCGTTCACGTACGCGGCGAACTGAAACTCGGACCCAACGAACCGGTTCATCGCATCCAGCGCGTGCGTCTAGTCGAGAAGCGGCCGCTCGCGGTGGAGGTGCGATACGTGCCATCGACGATCGCGCGCATGATGGATACCGATGCACTTGCCCAACTGACGCTGCAGGATATCTTCCAGAAGCAGCTGGGCATGAAGATCGAACGCATCGTCAACACGGTGCGCGTTGCATTGGTGCCGCAGGATCTTGCCAAACTGCTCGATCTTACGCGCGGCCGCCCGGTGCTCGTGCGTGCCCATGCTTTTCTGGATCAGCAGGGACAAGCGATGCTCTGGGGGGAAACGGCCTATCGCGAGGAATATCAAATCAAATACGCTCTGACGCATAACACGTGAGCCGTCGGATACGGACCCCTGACTCGTTTCGGCTTGCGGTCGGTCCCGTAGCGATCAACGCAATCGCGTACCTGACAGGCGCAAGGAGGCCGATGGAAGCAGGCTCGCTCTCTCGATTGTGATGGCGCTGGTTCCGGGCAGCGTTATCGCGGCGGATTGCCGCTCACGTGTGGTGGTGGACCGCATGGATTCTCTTGACTTCCAGCGTCCAGAGGGCGCTGTTGGTCGGGCGTCGTTGCCTGCTTTGGCACAGCAGCGCATGGTCATGAGTGCCGTCGTTTCCTCGCCTGGACTTTTATGCCTAGGCGCAGGTCGCGCCTTTCTGACGCACTTTCCATGAGCAACGGTTCGTCGGGCCTGGGCGATTGGCCGGACTGCGCGGAAAAGCGCTCGGCGCCGGTCTACGCGCTGGCGTCGAGCGGCAGCGAGAAACAGCACTGCAAGCCGCCGCCGTCGGCACGCTGTGCCCAGATGCGTCCGTTGTGCCGCGCGACGATGCTCGCGCATAGTGACAGACCGATACCGTTGCCGCCCTGCTTCGACGACGAGAAGCCCTCGAACAGTCGTCCGAGCGCATAGTCGGAGACGCCGGGGCCGTTGTCGACGACATGCAATTCAGCGGCCCCGTCTCGAACCGACGTGCACAGCGTGACGGTTTTGGTCTCGCAGTCCGCGTCCGACAGTGCCTCCACGGCGTTGAACGACAAATTGAGAATGACCTGGCCGATAAGGACCCGCTCGCACAGTACCCACACCGGCTCCTGATGCTGCACGATGCGTACCGAGGCGCCGGCGTCCCGCGCCCGCAGTTCGATGAAGTACGCCACGTCGGCGAGCACGTCTCGCAGATCGGCGCGAGCTTCCACCGGCTCACGACGTCCGACGAATTCACGAACGCTCTTCAGTATCGCAGCGGCATGTTCAGCCTGCCGGTCGGCCGCCTGCAAGCCAAACAGCGCGCTTTGCGCAGCGCCCGGTCGACGCAACCGCCGAATGGCGCCTTCAAGGTAGTTGCGTACCGCGGCGAGAGGCTGACTCAACTCGTGCGCGATGGCGGTGGCCATTTCACCCATTGTGTTGTGTCGGCCGGCATATTCGAGCATGCGCGCTTCGACCCGCCGTGCTTCCTCCAGCGCCACCTCGTCGCTGATGTCCCGGAAGTGGACCAGCACGCCCGTAAGCTGCCGATCGATTGCCACCCGTCGGCAAGTGACGCTGAAGCAACGTTCCGTGCCGTCGCGTCTCAGCACGCGGTAACGGCATGGCTCGGACGTGTGGCGCGGGTCGGCGCTGCCAAGCTGCTGCGCGAATTGCTCGCGCTCCGCCGGCGAGCAAAAGTCTCGCAAGCGGTTCAACCGGTCGGTCTGCGAGATGCCGAGCGCACGCCGGCCAGATTCGCTGATGAACGCAACCTTTCCCGCAGGGGTTAGCAGCGCCACGCCCTCCGCCAGGTCGAGCATGTACTCTCGTAGTCGCGCCTCATAGCTGCGCAGCTTCTGCCGCATCGCTTCTTCGGCGCTGATGTCCCGGAACTGCACCATCACGACGTCCCGACCACGCAACGGGACGAAGGTCGCCACCGCTTCGGACAACATCTCGGTGCCGGCGCGCGAGCGGTAGCACCATTCATACGCCTGCGGCCCGTCGTTCTTCGAACGGTCCATCGCGTCGATCGCGATCTGTCGGAGATAACGTGGGTCTTGCCGCGTCATGTCATTCGCCTTCAGCGGCAGCAGTTCATCCAGCCGATAGCCGAGCGCGCGGCACGCAGCCTGGTTCGCCCAGACGATCGCCTTGGTGTCTGCGTCGTGAAGCAGGACGCATTGATCCAGAGCGTCGAACATCTGGCGGAACTGACTGGGCGAGGGAAAGGTCATGAGCGTTGCCGCGGGCGGCATTAGGGAACGACATCGTTCGCTCGACCATAACACCGACGCCCTGCAGGCAAATCTAAAGAATTCTTTACTCGCCCGAGGAAAGGTCCGTATCGCGACCTCCCTCTTCCCAATTGATCCCCCAATTTTGCATTCCTAGACTAGCTTCGTCAGGTTCGGCGGCCGTTATCGCCACCGAGCAAAGCGAACAAGAGGAATTTTCATGGCTACCCTAGCGTCGGCTCCTGGCCAATCCGCATCCGTCGCAGCGCCGGTTCCGGTGCCGCAAGCGCCGCTCGACACATGTGCGGACCCGCTGGCCGAGGTCATCTCGGAAGTCGCTCGCCGCAAGGACGAATTCGACAGGCTGTCGCACATACCCGTCGATGTCATCGCAATGTTCAAGCGAGCGGGTATCTACCGCGCGGGCACGCCGCGGCGCTTCGGCGGCGACGCGCGCCCACCGGCCGAATTCCTGCGGATGGTGGAGAGAATCGCGGTGGCGGACGGCTCCGCCGCATGGGTCGCCAGCTTCGGCTCGGCCAATCAATATCTGGCCGCGTTGCCGCTGGCGACGCAGGCGCGAATCTACGCGACCGGACCGGACCAAGCCTTCGCGGGCGGTTTGTTCCCGGTGCAGAACGCGACCCCGACCCCGGGCGGCTTCCGCGTCAACGGCACGTGGAAGTTCGCCAGTGGCTGCAAAGGCGCGGATTGGCTGGGCGTAGGCATCGGCGCCGGCACGCCGGGCGAAGCGCCCGGCAAACCTCGCACTGCCGTGTTCCAGGCCCGCCAGGTTCAGATCGTCGAGAATTGGAATGTGGTCGGAATGCAGGGAACGGGCAGTCACGATTTGCGTGTCGAGGACCAGTTCGTCGCTGACGACTGGACCTTCGTGCGCGGCGGCCCGGCCACCGTGGATGAACCGCTCTACCGCTATCCAACCGTCGCCTACGCCGCCCAGGTACTTGCCGTGGTGAACCTCGGCCTGGCGCGAGCGGCACTCGACGTGGCCAACAGCATGTCCGGTGGCAGGAAGACGACCACCGGCGCCCCGCGCCTGGCCGATCGCGCCTACTACCGCATCGAGCTTGCCAAGGCCGAGGCGCAATTGCGCTCCGCCCGCGCCTTTTTTTACGATACGACCGAGACCGTCTGGCAATCGATCCTGCAGGGCGACGACGTGACGCCCGAACAGGTAAGCCTGCTGCGCCTGTCGGCCACGCAAATTGCTCGCGAGGGCGCCGACGTGGTGATGCGCGCGTATCGCCTTGGCGGCACGCTGGCAATTTATCGCAGTCACCCGCTTCAGCGACTGGTGCGCGATGCGATGGTCGTCACCCAGCATGCATTCCTCGCCGAGGGTAATTACGATGGCGCAGGCGCCGTTTTCGTCGGCGTACCGCCAATCCCCGGCTATCTCTGAATCGCTACACGAATACGGAGTTTCACCATGACCGACACACCATCCCTGCCGCTTCGCGTGCTGTTCTGCTGCGGCGTCAGCCAGAATTTTTTCGACCTGCCTCGCGAACAAATCGGCGAGGTCTGGCAAGCGTATGGAAAGATGTTGGCGGCCGTGGAGGCGATGGACGGCGTGCGTGTTCTCGGCATCATGGACGACGATCGGCTGGTGGTCGGTCAGGCCGATGGCGCGCCATGGACTTTCTACATCATGGCGGACGTCGCCGACTTCGATACGGCTGTCGCGGTCTGCAATCTGTATCGCACGACGCCCGTTGGCGACTACAACCTCTGGCGCTACGGGAAGATCGAAGCGCGCGTGGGCCGCGCGCTGACCGTGCCGCCGGCAACGCCGCCGTCATCGAACGGTGCATGAGTACGACCGCGCGCGTTGCCGCCGTGAGGCGGTTGTCGCGGTTGTCGCCGTTGCCTTCCCCGAGATGAGTTATTTGCCATGCCACAACGAGTCGTTTTGATCACCGGCGCCGCACGCGGACTGGGCGCCGTCATCGCGCGCCGCTTCCATGAAGCCGGCTATCGGGTCGCCTTGGCCGACATCGCCGTCGATGACGCGGCGGCACTCGCACGAACACTGAGTCCGGACGGCGGCACTGCATTTGCGCTCCGCTTGGACGTGACCTCGAAAGCCGATTTCGAGGCTGCAAGGGACGCCCTGATCGGGCGCTGGGGTGCCGTCGACGTACTGGTGAACAATGCCGGTGCGTCCAAGGTCGTGCCGTTGATGGAGATCACCGCCGAACAGTTCGACCAGGTCATCGACGTGAATCTGCGGAGCGTGCTCTTCGCATGCCAGGTGTTCGGCCAGCACTTCGCGTCGACCGGTGGCGGCCGCATCGTGAATATTGCGTCGCTGGCCGGCCAGAACGGCGGCTCGGCCACCGGTGCGCACTACGCCGCGGCGAAAGGAGGAACCATCACGCTGACCAAGGTGTTTGCGCGTGACCTTGCACAGCATGGCGTCACGGTCAATGCAATTTCACCGGGCCCGCTGGACCTGCCGATCGTGCACGAAAGCGTGCCGGCCGACAGGCTCGAGAAGGTCATAGCCGGCATCCCCGTCGGGCGACTGGGGTCGGCAAGCTACATCGCCGATGTAGCGGTACTGCTCGCGTCCGCGCAGGCCTACTTTGCAAACGGCGCGTGCTGGGACGTGAACGGAGGACTCTTCATGCGCTGAGGCATGCCTGCCGCGCCACCACTAAGCGCGATCACTAAGCGCCATCACTAAGCGCGATCACCAAGCGCCATAACTAAGCGCCATAACTAAGCGCGGTCAGCCGCGGGATCCCAGACTTCGAGCACGTCGCGAACCAGCGTGGCGATCGACGCCACTTCGAACTTGCCCTTGATGCTGGCTCGATGGACGTCGACCGTCTTGACGCTGATCGATAGGTCGGACGCAATCTGTTTGCTGCCCTTCCCTTCAATGATGCCGCGCAGGACGTCCTTCTCGCGCGCGGTGAGCAAAGCGACGCGCTGGCGCAGCGTGCGGTGGCGAAGTTGCTGCGCGTGACGCTGCGTGGCAAGACGCATGACTCGCTGCACGCGCTCCAGCATCTGCTGCGAATTGTAGGGCTTCTCGACGAAATCGACCGCACCCTGTTGAAGCGCCCGTACAGACATCGGAATATCACCGTGACCGCTTACGAAGATGATCGGCAACGTCGCCTGGCGGCGGTTCAGTTCAGCCTGGACATCGAAACCGCTCGCTTCCGGCATTCGCACGTCCAGCACGAGGCAGGCCGGCACGCCGTCGTCGAAGGCATCGAAGAAAGCCGCGGCGCTGGCGAAACCCGCGGAGTGAATGCCAACCGATTCCAGCAGCCAGGCGAGCGACGTGCGCATCCCTTTATCGTCGTCGACGATGTAGACCGTGGGCACCGGAACCGTCATGGGCTTGGGACCGGGCATTCGCATGCCTCGGTGCCGTTCTTCAGGGAAGCCGCGTGCACTGTAATCAAGGGCGCCGTCCGTTTTCATGAAAGCAATCATAACCAGCCATAAGTCGCTCGCGAAGACGCGGCAAGCGTCGCGCCATGCGCTCGTTGCGAGCCGGGCCAAGAAGCCATCGACGGCTGCGTTGCACCGCAGCGGGTCCAAGCGATGTCCAAGGAGAAGCCGTTATGTCGAAGCCTGAATTGTCCGCAGACGCTGGCGACGCCGCACGCATGCAGTTTCGCCAGGCGATGGCGCACCTGGGTGCCGCAGTCAACGTCATCACGACGGCGGGGCCGATGGGCCGCTGCGGCATCACGGCCAGCGCGGTGTGTTCGGTGACCGACTCGCCGCCCACGCTGCTGGTCTGCCTCAATCGCTCGAGCGCAATGCACGCGGTCTTCGACGGCAACCGAACCGTTTGCGTCAACGTCCTGCCCGCCAGTCTGGAAACCTTGGCTCGTCATTTCGCGGGCTTGACGGCCTTGTCGATGGACGAGCGCTTCGAACTGCCAGGCTGGGCGGAGGGCGGACACGGCGTGCCGGTTTTGCGCGACGCGTTGGCGAGCATTCAGGGAACGGTGGTCGAGTCCAAGGATGTCGGTTCGCATGCCGTCATGTTCGTCGAGGCGACCGAAATTCGGGTGCGCGGTGACGGCGACAGCCTGATCTACTTCGACCGCGCCTTCCATCGCGTGCCGCGCGCGGTGGCGGCGCAGCCGCACCGCTGATGCCCATCGCGGTGGCGCGGCCCTCTCGCCTGCTTGCGGCGGACGCTGTCCACGGCGGCGCCTTGATCGTCGGCCGTCGTTTCGCGGATGGTTCTTGCGCGGCCACGCCGACGCGGGCGTGAAGAACCCGCCCGCCGCTGCCGATCGGCGTCTCGATCCGGCTGACGGCGCTGCCTTGCCAACACGTTGTTCTCTTCGACGCAGTGCTTTATCTCTTCGACGCAGTGCTTTATGGAGCCTCTCAGCATGCCTCGCCACACCCTTCGTTCCCTCACCGCGGCGCTGCTCGGTGCCGTCGCGTTCACCGCGCACGCGCAAGTGAAGGTCGGCGTCGATCTGTCGACGACCGGCCCGGCGGCGACCATCGGCATCAGCAGCAAGAATGCCTTTCTGATGTGGCCGAAGACGCTGGGTGGTCAACCGGCCGAGTATATTTTCCTGGACGATGCCACCGACCCCGGCAATGCGGTGCGCAACATCCGCCGGCTGCTCTCCGAAGACAAGGTGGACGTGATCGTGGGGCCGACGATCACTCCGACGGCGCTCGCGGCGCTTGACGTCATCGCGGAAGCGAAGACACCGATGTTGGCGCTGGTCGGCGCCGGCTCGGTGGTCGAACCGCAGACGGGATCGCGCACCTGGGCCTTCAAAATGGCGTCGTCCGATTCGGCGTTCGCCGACGTGACCACGCGGTACATGGCCGCGCACAACGTCAAGACACTGGCCTACATCGGTTTCGCGGACGGTTATGGCGAGAACTGGCTGAAGGAGCTGAGGAAGTTCGCCGAGCAGCGCAAGATCAAGCTCGTCGCAGTGGAGCGCTACAACCGTACCGATACCAGCGTCACCGGCCAGGTGCTGAAGCTGCTTGCCGCCAAGCCCGATGCGATTCTGATCGCCGGCGCGGGCACGCCGACGGTGCTGCCGCAGCGGACCATCGTCAATTACGGCTACAAGGGCCAGATCTATCAGACCGCCGGCATCGGTACGCCCGACTTCATCAAGCTCGGTGGCAAGGACGTCGAGGGCACGCTGTTCCCGACCCAGCCAGTGCTGGTCGCCACGTCGCTGCCGGCGGACAACCCTGTACGCAAAACCGCGCTGGACTTCGTCACCGCGTACGAGCAACGCTACGGGGCCGGCACCGCCAACCAGTTCTCCGGCGATGCGGCTGGCGTCTACCCGCGTCTGAACGACGCGGTCGCGCGTGCGCTCAAGACGGCGCAGCCGGGCACGCCTGCATTCCGGCAGGCGCTGCGTGACGCCCTCGAAAGCACGAAGGATCTGGTGATTCCGCAGGGCATCGTCAACACCAGTCCGACGGATCATATCGGCCTCGATCAACGGTCCGTGGTGATGGGCACGGTCAGGAACGGCAAGTTCCAGTACGTGAGTCAGTGACGACACGAGGTCATGCTGTCCGTCGCCGAGTCGTGCGCTCGCACCACAGGGCGACGGACAAAGCAGCGCCGTCGTCGCCCGATCGGGAGGCCGATGGCCTCGCGCCGCGGGATTGCCGGTGGCAGGTTAGCGGCTACCCGTCGACCGCTTACACGCAAGCACGCGCAAGCGGAGTCCGCATTGATTGCGCGCGGGCGCGGCCACGGTGAGGCCATCGGGCCGTCGAATACTCGCGGGCGCGAGCAGCAACGGACGATGCGCCGCGCCGCTCTGGAAGCGCCGATGCCGGCGCTGCGTGAGGCGGCGTGAGGCGGCGTGAACTGGCGAAAAGCGGCGAAAAGCGGCGCGTCAGGCTGTTCGAGATTTCCTTCGACCGCATCCGAGGAGTCGTGAAGACGCTGCGGCACGGCTCGCAAGACGAATGTGCCGACGGACTATGCGCGTCGATAATGAGCGAGTTTGTCCTCGTCGATCTCCAGCCCCAGTCCCGGCCCTGCCGGTATGTGCAGATCGAAGTCGCTGTAGTGCGGCCGCTCGGCAACGATATCGTCCTTCAGCAACAGCGGACCAAACAGTTCCGTGCCCCACGACAGTTGCGGCAGCGCGCTGAAGCCGTGCGCCGATGCGATCGAGCCGATGCTGCCCTCCAACATCGTGCCGCCATAGAGCGCAATGCCGGCCGCATCCGCGACCGCGGCAGTTCGCACCATGCTGTAAATACCGCCGGCTTTGGCGATCTTCAATGCAAGCACGTCCGCGCACGCGCCCCGCACGAGGTCGAGCGCGTCTTCCGGGCCGGCTACCGCCTCGTCCGCCATGATGGGTACCGCGAAGCGGTCGGCGAGCCGGGCCAGCGCGGCGCGGTTCTCGCGAGGCGTGGGCTGTTCGATCAGGTCGACACCCGCCGCTTCCAGGGCCTGGATGCCGGCGACCGCGTCCAGCTCGCTCCATGCCTGATTGACGTCCACCGTCACCTTGGCTCGGTCCCCGAGGGCTGCCTTGATCTTCGACACATGGCTGACGTCGTCACGAACGCTGCGGCGTCCGATCTTCAGCTTGAACGTGTGATGGCGGCGCGCTTCCAGCAGCTGTTCGGCTTCGTCGATGTCGCGGGCCGTATCGCCGCTTGCCAGCGTCCACAGCACCGGCAGCGTCTTGCGGACCGCTCCGCCCAGCAAGGTCGAGATGGGTACCCCGAGACGCTTGCCTTGTGCGTCGAGCAGCGCGGTTTCGATCGCGCACTTGGCGAAGCGGTTGCCTTTTGCAACCTTGTTGAGCCGCAGCATTACGGCGTTGATGTTGCTCGGGTCCTCTCCGACGAGTGCTGGCGCGAGATAGGTGTCGATGGTGAGCTTGATGCCCTCCGGGCTTTCCTCGCCGTAGGACAGGCCACCGATCGTCGTCGCCTCGCCGATCCCTTCCAGGCCGTCGCTCGAACGGATGCGGACGATCACAAGGCTTTGCCGCTGCATCGTGGCCATCGCCAACTGATGGGCGCGGATGGTCGGAAGGTCGACCAGGACTGCTTCGACGGACGAGATTTGAAGACTCATTCTTGCACGCTTGGTGAACGACGTACCGGAGTATTGCGTGAGCGCGCGCCCCCTGTCCAAGACCATCCCGGTCTCATGCGATACCTTTTTCGTATAGTCGCTCACCGGCCGCGTTGCGCGCGCCCTGCTGGCCGAGCGGCGCTATACGTCGTCGCGCTGGCTCAGTTCCTCGGCCAGATCGAGCAGGGCGCGAATCTCGCGCGTATCGTCCAACGCCCGCGTGCTCATGATGATCGGCGACACCAGCGTCGGATCGTCCAGCTCCTTGTAGCTGACGTCGTCGCGTTTCAATCCATGAACGCTGGTCGGTACCACGGCAACGCCTTCGCCGGCGGCCACGAGGCCGAGCGCGATCTGCAGCTCTCGAACCTCGTAGGTTTGCCGCGGTTCCAGCCCCCGGTCGCGGAAGGCGCCCAGCACCTGATCTGCGTAACTGGGACGCGGCGCGGCCGGAAAGATGATGAGCATCTCGTCGAGCAGGTCATGCAAGGTCAGCGGGCGCGATTCGAGCGACAGTGGATGCCCTGATGGCAGCGCCGCGATCATCCGTTCCTCGCGCAGGACGATGCGCCGAATGCTCGCATCCTCGTGCCGGATGCGGCCGAACCCGGCATCGATCCTGCCGTGTTTGAGCGCGCGCAACTGGTCCATCGTCGACATCTCCTGGAGGCTGAGCTCGACGTTTTTGTTTTCGTTGCGGAAGCGCCGGATGATCTTAGGCAACATGCCGTACAGCGTCGAGCCCACGAAGCCGATCGAGAGGCTTCTTTCGATATTGCCGACGCGGCGCGTCATGGATTCGAGTTCGGTGCTTTGCAGCAGGAGCTGCACCGCATGCGAATAGAAGAACTTGCCTGTCTGGGTCAGCTTGAGCGGCCGCGAGTCGCGCTCGAACAACTGCACGCCCAGCGACTCCTCCAACTGTTGGATCTGACGGCTCAACGGCGGCTGCGCCATATGCAGCCGCTGTGCCGCCCGGGTGAAGTTGCGTTCCTCCGCCACGGCCACGAAGTAACGCAGGTGCCTGAGTTCCATTGACGATACCGCGTAGATATGGACCGATACTCATTTGGTGTTGGACCGGGCGTTCCAGCCTCCTCTATCCTGCCAACATCCGCTGTTTGCCGGCTTGACTATACCTTATAAGCATATGTCGGCCCTTATGGATCAGCGTTAACCCCCAAAAGAATACAGAGACGTAGGAGAAGACATGAGCGTGAAAGTATCGCAGTCGGCCGAGGCGCAAGCGCTGCTGCGCGCAGCAGCGAACCTAGACGGCACTGACGGAAGCGCGCGCGCCAAGCAAATTATCCATCGTCTGCTGAGCGACCTGTTCAAAGCCGTCGACGATCTGGACATGACGCCCGACGAAATCTGGGCCGGCGTCAATTACTTCAACAAATTGGGACAGGACGGTGAAGCCGCGCTGCTGGCCGCCGGGCTGGGTCTGGAGAAATATCTGGACATCCGGATGGACGCGCAGGACAAGGAGGCAGGTCTGGAGGGCGGCACACCCCGTACCATCGAGGGCCCCTTGTACTTGGACGGTGCCCCGGTGCGCGACGGCGTTGCGCGGATCGATATCGACCCGGACGAGAATGCGGAGCCGTTGGTGATCCGCGGCACGATCAAGGATCAGAACGGCAAGCCGGTCGACAATGCGGTCATCGAGTGCTGGCACGGCAATTCGAAAGGGTTTTACTCGCACTTCGATCCGACTGGCGCGCAGAGCGACTTCAACCTGCGGGGGGCGGTCCGCACCGGGCCCGACGGCAAATACGAATTTCGCACGCTGATGCCGGTCGGCTACGGCTGCCCGCCCCAGGGCGCCACGCAACAACTGCTCAACGTGCTGGCCCGTCACGGCAACCGTCCGGCGCACGTTCACTTCTTTGTCACGTCGGAGCGGACCCGCAAGCTCACGACGCAGATCAACATCGAAGGCGATCCGCTGATCTGGGATGACTTCGCCTACGCCACGCGAGAGGACCTGGTGCCGCCGGTGACCGAAAAGACCGGCGGCACTGCGCTGGGCCTGAAGACGGACGCGTACAAGGAAATCGAGTTCGACATCCAGCTCACGCCGTTGGTGCAGGGCAAGGACACGCAGATCGTCAATCGGCTGCGGGCGTCGGCGGCTGCGTAAGCAGCCTTGCGACGGCGGCGCCCGCGCGCAGTGAGCCGGCGCGTCGGACGCGAAGACCGCGCGCAAGCCGGTCGCGGCGCACTGCTGGCAGTCCGCGTCCGCGGCGTAGCGGGCGTCGATCGGCAGATCATCGGTTGCCTCGAAAAACGCGAACGCGTCGGGCCGTGCTTCCGCCGACAGCCTTCCCGTTAGCGACTGGCGGACGCGTGACCTGCGGTCGGGCGCGATCCGGTCCGACGCAACGGGCACCCGCGATGCTGGCGAGCATGCAAACCGCGCGTGCCGAGCGGATCGACGAGTATGCGCTGTGACGTCGCGCTGTCGGTGCGCTGTCGGTGCGCGCAACGCGCTAGGTCGACCGGCGGCGTGCGTTCCCGCCGCCGATTCCTCCGCCTCCGGTTGAAAAGTGGCCTCTAGTGGAGCCAGCCTGCACTACCGGTTCCGAATTTGGCAAATGGCTGTATCCGAAAACCCTATGACCGATGCAAACGGCGACGTCCTGCGCGTCCTGCCGCACCGGGCGGACGCCCTTGCGCGCCTCGGCATGCTGCTCCGCAACGGCGAGCCGGTCGTCACGGTGGTTGGCAAATACAACCACGGCAAGAGCCGCCTGCTCAACGAGCTTGTTGGAAGCGAAGTCTTCGCCGTGGCCGATCGACGCGAAACCGTCCGGCTGGCAGATACGCTACATGAGGGGGTGCTCTGGCTCGATGCGCCGGGTCTCGACGCCGACGTCGCAAGCGGCGACGATCGTCAGGCGCTGCATGCGGCATGGCTGCACGCCGACGTTCGGCTTTTCGTGCATGCGGCGAAGGAAGGCGAGCTCGACGCCGCCGAGCTTACCCTGCTCGGTCAACTGCTCGCCGACGCAGCACAAACCCAACGTCAGACCATCTTCGTCCTGTCGCAGATCGATCAGCTGCCGGGCGACGACGAACTCGACCAGGTGGTCGGCAACATTGCGCGACAGGTGCCCGGCCTGACGATTCAGCGGATCTCGTCGACGCGCTTCCGCAAGGGACAACAGGACGGCAAGCGACTCCTTATCGAGCAGAGTGACATGCCTTCCCTGCTGCGACGGATCCAGGAGGCCGTCGCCGCGACCCCGGCGGCGCGCGTGCACGAGACGTCGCTGTTGCTCGGAGAGCTGACCGACGAAGTCGCCGCGTTGCTTCATGAAACGGACGCGGCACTCGGACGTGACCGGGAACGACAGCATCGCCAAAGGCAAGCCTTCGATCTCGGGCTGAGTAAAGTCATCGGCAAGGTCAGCCGGGACATCGAGTCCATGCTCGCGTCGCTTGGACAGGACCATGCGGTGATCCCGGACAAAGCGAAGGACGCTTACCGCCTGACCGCCGGAAAAGTTGAGCGTGCGCGGATTCAAGTCGCCTACTCCCGAGCCTGTATCGAAATCGATGCGTTCCTGGCAGGACAAGGTGTGGTCACCATTCCGACTGACCAGGAAACCGTGGCCCGGGCGCTCAACACGGTGGTGGTCGCGGTGATGGGCGTATCGGTGAAATTCCGCGACGACCTTCGCAAGATATTCTCCTCGCTGACCGGCCGGGAGCGGCTGCAGCGCGAGTTCGCCCGCTACTATGAGCTGTCGCGTGACAGAAAGGCCCTGGCGGCTCGCATCGACGCGGCAGCGGCGTCGTTGGCGGCGCTCACGCGCGCGATGGACGCACTGCGTCGCCTGGAACGAAACGGATGAAAGCCACGGTTTCGGAGGAAGCGCGCTTCATCGCCGAGCTGAACACGATGCGCGTGTCAGGCGCGCCGCGCGCGGGCGATGTCGACGATCTCGACGCCTGGTTCGCGGGCCTGCGTCGAATCCTGCAGTCGCTCGAGGTTGCGGCAAGCGGCCTTCGCGAAGACAGTTGCCTCGTCGACTGTATCGAAAATGTGGCCACGCTCCTGCGGCAAAGCGAGTCGACGTGGCTCGCACAGTGGCACGAGCGCTCGCTGGCCAACACCGTCGCCGGTCACTTCGACGACAAGGTACTGCTCCTGGTCTACGGCAAGTTCAATGCGGGGAAAAGCTCGTTCTGCAATTTCCTGGCCGAGCGCTTTCTGTCGCGAGGCGAGTCCGTGTCTTTCTTCCGCTTCGACGGCGTGCGCGCGGTCGACACCGAGGCTCGATTCGAGGAAGGCGCCACGGAAACGACCGCGACGCTGCAAGGCGTGCGGCTCGGCGGCAACCTGGTTCTGCTCGATACGCCCGGGCTGCACTCGATAACGGAGGACAATGCGTCGTTGACCCGCCGTCTCACGGACAGCGCGGACGGCATGCTTTGGCTGACGAGCTCCGCGTCGCCCGGACAGGTGCAGGAACTCGACGCCCTCGCCCATGAGCTGCGCCGCCACAAGCCGCTGCTGCCTGTGATTACACGGAGCGACCTGTATGACGAAGACGAACTGGACGGCAGGATCGTCAAGTGCCTTCGCAACAAGAGCGCCGAGAATCGCGACGAGCAGGCCCGCGACGTCAAGGCCAGGGCAAGGCACAAGCTCCGCGAGATGGCAGTCGACGAAGCGCTGGTCGCGACGCCCGTCTCGGTTTCTTCGCACATGGCCCGCCAGGGCGGCCAGACCACGCAGGCCCTGACGGACGCCGGCTTCGAGGTTCTGTTCGCGGCGCTCTCCGCGCTCGTCGCGCCAGCGATCCGTTACAAACGGCGCAAGTCGGCCGAGGTACGCCTGCATCATCTTGAAGAAAATGTGGTCGGCCGGCTACGCGAAACGATCATCCCAGCGCTTGTCGAAACGCAGCGCGTTGCCGAAGGACTCTTGCTGGCTCTGCCGGATCGGCAGTCGGCGCTGGCAAACAGCGTCTGGCGCACGCTGATCCCGGTACTTCCCGAATGGCTCGACGAGGCCCTGGCTGGCGGCGGTGCGTTGCATGTGCTGCAACGCGTGTCGAACGCACTGGATGCTTCGTTGCTGGACGAGACGGCGCGGCAACTGCCGGAGTGCGAGGTGGCCTGCGACCTGCCGCCAGCGAATCTTCGCCCCGACCACGGCGACGTCGACGGCATCCTGACGAAATATGCAGGGTCTGCCGTCCTGCCAGCCGACACGATCAGCGCCGACTTCCAGCGTGTCCACGCTGCGCTCACCGAGCTGATTCGTCGGCGTATCGTCTCGTTGTCCGGCATCGCAGCGGGCATCTTCCGCGATCACGTCGAGAGGATCATCAGCGAGAGTCGGCAGTGCATCGACCGTATTGAAGCCCAGTGCGACGCCCTCGAGGCGGTAAAGCAACGGCTAAGACACACCTGAGCGGGTCTTCCTGTGGCGGAATCGATCGCTGGGGATCGGCGGTCGATCACGTCGGCGCTCGCTCACCGAGCGTCAGGCCGCGCGTGGCGCTACGACTATCCGAGACGACTTGCACCCGAGAGCTTCGCCGCGTTGGCGCTCTATCCGCAGTCCTGCAGCGCGCGTGCGAGAACGTCCCCGGTGTAGGGCGGCGTCACCTGCGCCAGCGCATCGACGGATACCGTTGCGAACAGGCCCGCGCGGCTATACGGCTCGTCGGCGACGAAACGCCGTGCCTCGGCCTCGGATGCCACGTTCAGTGCCACCACCATGCCCTTGGGCTGGCCGCCGTCGGGGCCCAATAGCGCGGCTCCGAACACCGTGCGATCGAGCCACTGGAGCATGTGATGGATGTGTTCGCGTCGTAGCGCGAGCCGTTCCTCGGCGCCGCCGGGACGATACAGGCAGTCGATCAGATACGTCATCTCAGACCTGCTCGCTCTGCTGCTCGCGCTTGATCGCTTCGAAAAGTGCCTTGGCGTTGCCCTCACCGAACGACGTATCGCCCTTGCGCTGGATGGCTTCGAAAAAGATGGGGCCCACCATCGTGCGGGTGAAAATCTGCAGCAGCAAGCGGGCGCTTGCGTCAGGGTTCTCCCCGGTATTCGCGCCGTCGAGCAGCATGTTCAGACGCTGGAGTTCCGCCACGTCTTCGCCGTGACCCGGCACGCGTTCGTCGAGCGCCGCATAGTAGGCAGCCGGCGTTGGCAGGAAATCGATGCCCGCATTCGTCAGGCGTTCGACGGTCCGATAAAGATCGCCGCTTGCCAACGCCAGATGCTGGATGCCTTCGCCGCAGTATTCGTCGATGAACGCCTGAATTTGCGAAGCCGCGCCCATCGGCTCGATGACAGTCACGCAGGCGGCATTACCCGGCGCGCGCACCGCGACCGTGTCGAAGCCGTTCTGCGCGTCACCTGCAACGAACTTGAACACCTCTTCGAAGCCAAAGATCCGCTTGTAGAACGCGACCCACTCGGCCATGTGCCCCGGATGCACGCAATGCGTGACATGGTCGATGCGAAGGAAGGGCGCGACCGGTTGCGCCACCGAAGTCAGTTCGAACTGCGACTTCAGCGTGTCCAGTGCTTTCCCATCGACCAGATAAAGCGCGCTATCGCCGATGCCGCGCAGTGCTGCGCCCGGCGCAAGTGTGCTGGCGGCATCGATAGCCGACTCGGCGCCAAGCCCGCGCGCCGTTGCGATAGCATCCGCGCTGTCGGCGACCAGGAAAGCCATGCCGGCGCAGGCCGGTCCGTGCGCAGCGGCAAAGCGCGCACCGTGCGTTCCCGGCTCACCGTTCGCGATGATCGTCACGCCGCCTTGCTGCATCCAGACCATGCGTGCCGCGCGATGTCGTCCCGCCGCCTTGAAGCCGAGACGCTCGAAGGTCTCGACGAGCGCATCGAGATCGCGGCTCGCGAATTCCATGAACGCGGTATCGATGACATCCACTGCTTCGCCTTGGACCATGTCTCCTCCATCCGGGGATTGTCGAGATCGTCGGGACGGATCGAGCCGTCCGTGGCAAGCACTGTCAGCCACATGCGCCGCTTCGCCGACCTCGCGTCTCATTTCATCAGCATGATAGAAACTATCGTTTTCATATGCAATAAGTTTCGTTTTGCAATTATTTGTCCGGTGTTGTGTTGGGAGGAGCCACGGCATGGATGACTAGCGTCATGCATGCGGTCCGAAGGATGCAAGGGTGTGCGAAGGAGGCGTCGCCATCGACTTGCAAGCAGCAATGCTGGCATCGGTCGCGGCCCTCAGACGACCTACCTGAAAACGTCCTGACACCCCTGAACATAGGTGTCCCTAAATCCTTTTCGCTATGAAATAATTACGTCGATCCCGTTTTGGATGTTTGCCATGACCGACACGACACGGCTTGCCCTCGACGCATGGGTTCCGTACCGATTATCTTTTATCGTCAATCACATAAGCGCGCAACTTCATGCCGTTTGTAGCGAGCGATTCGGAATATCCGCCGCCGCGTGGCGGGTCATGGCGCACCTCGGCGACGCGGCTACCCTGCTGTCGGCCAAGGAGGTCGCGCAGCGTGCGGCGATGGACAGCGTCAGCGTCACCCGTGCGCTGAACCAGTTGGAAGACCTAGGTTTGCTGATCCGACGCATCGACACCGACGATCGCCGGCGTGTCACGCTCCGACTCAGCAAAAAGGGCAATATGGTCTATCAAGAGATCATCCCGGTCGCCCTCGCGGCGGAACGCGACCTGTTGGCAGGCTTGTCCGAGGCAGAACGAGAGACCCTGGCCGCGCTTACCCAGCGCTTGTGGCGTAACGTCGAAAAGGGCAACTGATGGCGGGCTGACGGGCGATATCGCAGGGCGGCTCCAGCACGTCGGAGCCGTCCGCTATGTTCGTCCACTCAACAGCGCGTGGTCTGGCATGCACCAAAACTTTTGACATATTAGTTTCATTTTGCAATAGTTTTATCGAGAATTTACTATTCGGTACAGCGCTCACGGAGATTTTCGCTTGGATAGCCGCCAGCGAACGCCGGCGCCTCAGGTGTGTCGGCACGGCGACGACTCCACCCGTGGCTGGCTAAACGCAGGCCCGCAGCCACGTTCGACTGAAGGACGGCCGCCATTGCGGTGATCGGTCGTTCGGACGGAGAATCCCGGCGCGATACGTCAACAGCTCTTCGGCACTTCTCGGCACCGTTCGACACCGTTCGGCAAGCGTCGCGCGCCCCGTGTGGCAGTGACGGGACGCCGTGTAGCGCGGTCGCAACGGCAGGCAAATGATGCTGTTTGCGGCGTGCCGGCGTGAGACGTTGAGCCTGCACCGTTTCCACAATCCGACAGCACCCAGGTGCGCTTGAGACTTGCCACGCGTCGCAACGGTACGCCCGACGGAGAACTGATGCTGGTCGATGGTCAACTGCAGCAGATGCGGCCGACCGCGGGCCCTGCCGGCTCCCTGCAGCAGCTGCTGGACCGCTGGTCCGATGTCGCGTTACGGGTTCAGCACGACTGCCGCAGCTTGACGGAGCGGACCGCTGCGCACGTACAGGCGCTCGATTGGCACGCGCTCGACGCGCCCTTGCCCCGTGCCTATCAATGGCTCGACGCCAGTGCATACCTGCGCCACGCGGAACTGGTTCGCCGTGCGCGAGGCGTCGCGATGCCACCGTTAGCTTTCGACGATCCCATCATGTATCAAGGGATGTCGGCGCCTTTCCTCTCATGGAACGATTCAATCGACGTCCTCGACGTAGGGTGGGGCCGACTTCGAAGCCGAGCTGGTGGTCGTCACGGGCCCCGTTCCGATGGGCGCGTCGAAAGCGGAATGCGCGCGGGCGATTTGGCTGCTCGGGCTCGTCAACGACATTTCGCTGCGGGGGCTGATACCGGATGAGCTTGCGAAAGGGTTCGGTTTCGTGCATGGAAAGCCGCCCACGGCAATGGCGCCAGTCTTCGTCACGCCCGACGAGCTAGGCCCGCAGTGGGACGGCGAACGCGCGCACCTAACATTGCACGTCTCGCATAACGGATTGACCGTCGGGACCCTGCGCACCGGAGAAGACATGCATTTCTCGTTCGCCGATCTGCTTCATCACGCGGCACGTACCAGACCGCTGTGCGCGGGAACGGTGCTGGGCGCGGGCACTGTGTCGAACCGCCGGCCGGGCAGCGGTTACGGCTGTATTGCAGAGCGTCGCGCGGTCGAAATGATCGAGGGCGCGATGCCCTCTCCGTACCTCGCCAACGGCGATACGGTCTGCATCGAAGCCTTCGCAGCGGACGGCACAAGTGTGTTCGGCCGTATCGAACAACGTGTGCGTTGTCGCGCGTCTTGACGCGCGGCATTCCCCGATCGACCGCCTCGCATCCGCACCGAGCGACTCGGAGAGAGCGGTTTCGGTGCGATTGCCCACCGCCTGGGGCGATGCCCTCCAAAGGCGTGGTTTGTCACGGTGGCTGCCGTGAATATCGCATGCGACCGGTTGCGGAAAGCGCCTGCGTATGCCGTTTTCACAGGTCTGCGTTGCGTCCGCCAGACCCGGACAACGCAGGTTTAAGCGTGTGCCGCCGTGCGGGGGCGCGAGCGTCTCGGCATCGCCACACCTGTGGGTGCAGCGGGCGCTGACGGTTCTGTCGGTGCAATCGTCAAGTGCATGCCCAACGCTGCAATGACCTTCATAATCGTTCCAAACTCCGCGTTTCCACTCTCGGACAGTGCACGGTAGAGGGCTTCGCGTTTCACGCCCGATTCACGAGCGAGTGCCGTCATGCCGCGCGCCTTAGCGACGTTGCCAAGGGCAGCTTGGATTAAACGAGGCTCGCCATGTTCAAATGCTTGTGCCAAGTATTGACGAATCGTTTCCTCGTCACACAGATACTTCGAGCCGTCGAATTCGGCCAGTTCGCTGACCTTCATCTTCAGTCCTCCAGTTCGTTGGCTATTTGCTTCGCTAGCTTGATATCTTTCTTCTGCGTGGACTTGCTGCCGCCGCACAACAAAACAATGACGATCTTTCCGCGCTGAACGAAATAAACGCGTTAGCCCGGTTCGACGTCGATTTTCAGTTCATTGACGCCCGCGCCGACCGAACGCCATTGTCCCAGATTGCCGAGTCTGGCTCGTTAGATGCGCAGGGAAATGGCCGCGCTGCCGATCGGGTCACGGAGCCCGACGAACCACTTGTCGAACTGAGGGGTGGTCAGGACGCTGTACATTCTTAGAATGTAACTCATGAGGGACACATATGTTGCGCGCTCTTGTATCAGATTGTCGGACCGTGGACGGGCGGGCGGCTCGGTGTTGGCACCTGGACGCATTTGATTCAAATCAACGAGTATTGCGGGCATGACAAGCGAAGCGGCGTCCACTCATCGCTGCGCGCCGGCGACCGGATCGTGGGCGGTGCCAGTTCCCCGGGCCGTGGGCGTAGCGGGCGAATGCAACACCGAAGGAATGCGGCAGTCCTTACACTTAGACGCTGCATCTCTAAAGATGGAAGCATGGACGGTCGCGGTGCTACGCCGCCAGCCGGTGATTTGTTTGGGCGTGTGGATGCCGGCGTCCACGCATACGGCCGCCCCGGCTGACCGACCGGTGTACTTTCGCTGACGATGAAGCCTGCCGAGGCGCGCTGGACGTAGTGGACAGCCAGCAGCGCCGTCGGCAGATTGCCGGCCGCGGGCCGCGCCCGAGTCCTCGGTGGCATGACGATGCGATCGGCAGTTCAAGTCGTCCCGGACGCTAGGAATCGAAGCGCATGGCTCACCGTCCGCTGAGGATGGGGCACGACGCAGCCGCCCTGTCGTTCCCGATGGTCGGCAGCAGCATGTCCAGGTCCACCGCATCGGCCATCGCCTTGTTGCCTTCGTTCCCCGGGTGTAGGTGGTCGCCTGAGTCGTAGGCTGGGGCGAGCCGGGTCGGGTGGTCGACATCGCGCAGGACGGCATCGAAATCGACAACCGCATCGAACACGCCGCTGTGGCGAATCCAATCGTTGACCCGCTCACGCAGCGCATCTTTGTGGTCGTTGAAGTAGTCTTCGAGCGGTGTGCCGGGCAACGCGCCTGCGAACGGCGTAAGCGTTGCCGCCACCACCCGGACACCGCGTGCATGCGAGCGCGCCACGAGCTGCCGATAGCCGTCGCTCAGCTCGTCGAGCGTCGGCGTTCGCGCTTGCCGCGCGAATGCCGTTCCCGGCCAGGCGATGTCGTTGATGCCCAGCATCACGATCACGCTTCGTACACCTGGCTGCGCCAACACGTCCCGGTCCAAGCGTGCCAACGCGTTCGTACCCATCCCGTCGGAGAGGAGGCGCGCACCGGAAATGCCGGCGTTTGCAACGGCGACGCCGCGCGCACAGAGGCGCCTGGCCAGGAAGTCCGGCCAGCGCGTGTCCCTGTCGACACTGGCCGTGGCGCCGTCGGTGATCGAATCGCCGAGCACGACGACGGCTTGCGCGGGCCGATCGCTGTCCACCTGGATGCCGGCCAGCAAGGGACGCGCGGTCGTTGCAAGCAGCGGGCCGTTGGCAGGCGTAAGCGAAATGGCGGCGGCCTGGTCTCCGGGCGCGATCCAGGCGGTCTGTCGTCCGTCCCAATGGAAGGTTTCGACGTGCGTCGGGCGCGGCAAGTACAGGCTGACCGCGACCTGTGTCAGCGACCGGAGCGGGACCTCGACCGCGTCGCTGAGCCAGGAGGCGCCCGGCGGAATCAATACCGCTTCCTTGCCGCCGAACGTCACCTGGCGCGGTGGGTCGCTCAGCGCTGCGCCATCAGGAGCAACTCGGGCGAGCGTTGTCTTGCCGACGAATACCGGCTCGCGCCCGAACGCGTTCGACAGGACGATGCGCGCACGATGCCCTCCAACGCTGAGCCGCGCGATCTGGCGGATTGTCTGTCCTTGTATCGTCGCGGGAAGATTGGTTGGAAACAGGAAGCCGCTCTCCCATACGCGCTGGGGGCTTGCCTGCCAACTGACCACCCAGCTCGCCGACGACGTAGCTGACAATGCTGCCGAGGGAGCCGCGGACTGCTCGACCGACGACGACGGAGTCGCCGCGACGGCAGCACTCAACGGCAAGCCCAGCAACATTGACGGGATCGAACGCAGACAACGATTTGGAAACAGCCGCATTGAAGTGAATCGGTTTGCCTTGGACGCATCAATGATGAATTGAAAGACCAGATTCAGATAGACTGCGGCGGGAACAGCACTTGTGCTTCGAATTCAAGGACAGCAGAGATGGCACGACTCGACGTCAACCGCGCTGGCGAAATGGAGGTGTTCGTGCGCGTGGTGGAGTCAGGCGGTTTTTCGGCTGCCGCGCGTGCTTGCGACATGACGCCTTCCGCGGTCAGCAAGCTGGTCGCGCGGCTGGAGCGGCGGCTGGGCACACGATTGCTCAATCGCTCGACCCGCCACCTGCAGCTGACCGCGGAAGGCTGCGCTTTCTACGAGCGTGGCGTGCGCATTCTGGCTGATCTTGAAGAGGCGGAGCGCTGTGCGGGCGAACGCACGTCGCCTCGTGGCCGTTTGCGCGTCAATGCGAACGTGCCGTTCGGACACCACTTCCTGCTGCCCTTGGTGCCGTTGTTCCTCGCACGTCATCCGGAAGTGACGCTCGACCTCGTGTTGACCGACGAGGTGATCGACATCCTCGAACAACGCACGGACGTGGCCGTACGCGCCGGTCCGCTGAAGAGCTCTAACCTGGTCGCGCGCAAACTGGGCGGTACGCCCATGATTATCGTTGCCTCGCCCGACTATCTGGCGCGCAACGGCACGCCGACTACCCCGGACGCGTTGCTGACGCACAATCGGATCGGCGCCAACTATGCGCGCGCCCAGGCCGGATGGCCGCTACGCTGGGACTCACAGCCGGTGGTAGTGCCAGTTACCGGCAACGCACAGGCCAGTGACGGCGAAGCCTTGCGTCACCTGGCGGTCGCCGGTTTGGGGCTGGCAAGACTTGCGGCCTTCCAGGTGCGAGACGACATCGCGGCGGGTCGATTACGACCCGTGCTGGAGGGGTGCAACCCCGGCGACATCGAGGAAGTGCACGCTGTCTATGTCGGACAAGGTGGCCACCTGCCCTTGCGCGTGCGTGCCTTCCTCGACTTCCTGACCGAGCACGTGGACATCGGCAGCGCTTGGCGTGCCGATGTCCACCTACAGCTTTAACCTACAGCTGTCACGCATACCAGGGCCGACGCCGTTACGGCGTGCTGGCTTCGCGGCCGGATCGCACGGCGCGCTCGACGAATCCGCTCGACGAATCCGCTCGACGATAAGAGCACGGATGCGGGCACTGGGTCACGGACCGCACGGATGATCGCCGTGAAGCTGACGCACTGTTCGGGCGATCAATGCCAATAGCGTCTCGACATCGGCGTCCTGTGTGCGCCAGGACGACACGCTGATGCGCATGGCAGGTCGGCCGTGCCAAATCGTGCCCCCGAACCAGGCCTCGCCGGATGCCTGCACTGCTTCACGCACCGCCAGCGTTTGTGCATCGCTCGCGCACCGGAACAGCACCTGATTGAGTGTTATCTGATTGAGCACCTCCAGTCCGATGGCCGCCAGTCCCTCCCCGATCCGACGCGCTTGTGCGCAATGCCGCTCGATCAACGCGGCAACGCCCTGTCGCCCCAGGCTGCGCAGCGCTGCCCAGACGGGGATCCCGCGAGGACGCCGCGAAAACTCCAGCGTCAGATTCTTCTGCGCGTCCACGCTGGCGCTCGCATAGACAGCGTCGCTGTTCATCGACTCGGCCAGCGCGCGCGCATCGCGACAAATCGTCATCGCGCAGTCGTAAGGCGTATTCAGCCACTTGTGCGCGTCGGTCGTCCAGCTATCGGCCAATTCGACGCCGTACGTGAGGCGAGCCAGCGACGAGGCGCGCGCCCACAGACCGAACGCGCCATCCACATGAACCCATGCTCCCGCCCGTCGTGCACGAGGAATGATTTCGTCGAACGGGTCGAACGCGCCGGTATTCACCTCACCCGCCTGCAGGCACAGGATGGTGCGTGCGTCCAGCAGGGGCAGCCGGGCGGTGTCGACCCGTCCCTGCGCATCGACCGGCGCATAAACGATCTGATCAAGCCCGAACCCCAACACGCGCAATGCCTTTTTAACGGTGATGTGAACCAGCTCGGATACGACCACCCTGATTGCCGGCGCGTTGTGCAACCCTTGACGATCGAAGTCCCAATGCTGCCTCGCCAATAACTCGCGCCGGGCCACCGCCAACGCGGTCAGCGTGCAGGCCGTGGCACTGGTACCGAAGCCGACCGCACTCTCGCGCGGCAGATCCAACGCATCGAGTATCCAGCCGGCGGCCACGCGCTCGAGGGTTGCTGAAATCGGCGAATTATCGAAAGTCGAAGCGCATTGATCCCATGCCAGCATCAACCGTTCAACGGCAGCGGCGGCGGGCAACGAGGCGCCAATCACGAAACCAAAGTAGCGCGGGCCGTTGGATGCGGTGGTGGCCGGCGATCCGACGTCATCGAGCAACCTCAATGTCTCCTCGGAACGGGCACCCTCCTCTGGCAGCGGCTCGTCAAAGCGAGTCAACGCAGCGATAGCCTGGTCCGACGGAAAGACCCGACGATTGCGATTGGCCTCTGTGTACTGCCGGCCGCGTGCATCGGCGTCGGCCAACAACTCGACTTCGTTCATGCCAGATTCCCTCCACCGGTATTTTCTGTTTGACCCTCTACGGTGGACGTGAGGTGCCGCGTCATCCACCAAAACCATATCGCCAACACGCTGACCGTCGCCCCCAGCGCACATACGCCCTGACGGCCGGCAACGTCACTGATGGTGCCAGCAAATACCCGTGCCAGCAGAAGGCCGACGCCCCCCCTTGTGCCGCGCTGACGTTCCGTTGGCGCATCGAGCACCCGGTTCGGGTCAAAGAGAAGCTGTTTATTCCACGTTCGCTATGGGGCTATGGGAATGTCGGGTTGTGGGGCCGACCTGCCGTGCGGATAGGCGGATTCGATGCTCGGGTGAAGGCGTCGCGCTGCGATACGTCTGCTGACCTTGCCAATAGTTGATCGTCGCAAGTTATAAATTTGGGTTGCAGTATTAAAGTCAGTATATATCGTTACGAGCGGAGATGGCGATCGCCTCTATCACTGAATGGCGCAGGTACAACCGATGCAATCAACTTCTTACGACGAGCGGTCCGAGCGAACACACTTCAGCGCTGCTGCGCTTATCCAAGCAGATCAGCGGTACATCGCTTTCGATCTCACTCGCCGACCATCACCACGCCCGAACGCGTGCGCCGTTCCCCGCCCGACTTGACGACACCGCGGCTCACGGCGTCTGCGAGCATCACGGACAGGCACGCGCCACGCCATGTGAAACGGGGGCGCCACCGCAACCGTGGCGCCCCCACCGTTAGCGAGCCATCCGGTCGAGCGACCCGATCAATTGATTCTCTCGACCGAGTCGCTCGTCCTGCTCAGTCGAGTCGCGAGTAGACGGTCGAAACCTTCGTCGACCAGACGCCGTCCGTCAACATTGCGGCCTGCTTGTACCCCGCCGGTACCGCGCTCATCGACAGATCGAAGTTGCTTGCCGAGAAAACAGGCGTGCTCGGCAGCAGGTCGCTCGCCTGAGCCGTCGTCGTATCGATCTTGGCGGCAAGCAGTCGGATCCTGTCCGTCGCGCTCGGCAGCGGCATCAGACGCGGCACTTGGTCCTTCAATGAGGACGTGGTGCCGATCGCTGTCCACACCTGCTCATCGGTACCGGGCTTCGCCGTATAGATCAGATACGTCAGCGTATCGTTGAGCTCGATCGGCACCCCCCAGTACTGCCGATTGTCGTCCGCGCCGATGTAGCCGAGAATCACCGGGTTGCCCCGCAGGGTCAGCCAGTTGCCTGACAGCGGTGCACTGACGGTGATCTTCGCCGCGAAGTTGTTGCTGTGATAGGTTGGCATGCTGCCCACCATCGTCGCTATGCCGTTTGCATCGACACTCGAGAGCAATAGCGTATCCACGAACATGACGCCTGCATCGCTATGGGCATCGGCGACGAGCTTGCCTTGTCCGACATACGAGTCGATGTCCCAGACATGTGGCTTCTGAGCCAGCGCCGCCACGTAATTCTTGACGAAGCTCCGATAGACGGGCGAGAAGGCGACACTCTTCTGATAGTCCGCAGACGACTGCGTGTTCCGCAGCGAACGCGACGGAAAATAGAGGGACAAGCCAGACGCACTGCTGTAGTTAGCCGTTGCGTTGCGATAAATCACCGCGTCGCTGACCGCGTTGGCCACGTCTTTGGAGCCAGGCGTGGTGTCGCCAATCGCTTGCGAAAATTGCTTGATGTCGACGAGATCGAGGTCGTCACGGCTGTCGGTGCCGTTGCCGGTGCCGCCGAACGCCATCGAGACCGCGCGCTTCCAGACCAGGTTAGGCCAGGTGGTATCGCTGCCCTGCACCTCTTTCAGCACGGAGCCCGACCACGATTCGATCGAACGTTGCACCGAGGCGACCTTGGTGAGATCGATCAGCGACAAGGTGCCGAACTGTTGCTCGTCAGCCTGCTTGCTGACATAGGCATCAGCGACGGTCTTGCCGAACGTCTTGGCGTCCTGGTCCGCTGAAGCGATGACAGTCGTCCAGTTCCATCCGGAACCTGGCTCAAGCTCCTGCGACGCGAGAAGGAAATCGCCGTAGGGTTTGAGCGCGTCGGCCACTTCGACCGTGGCCATCAGGCATGCATCGAAGCCGATCACATCGAAGTGAACCGCGCCGTTCGAGGTGCCAGTCTGCAAGGCGGTCGACAACGACGTCAACGACAGCATCGAGTTTCTTCCGAGCGCATCCGGCTTGTTTTCGTCGCCGCCATAGCCGGTCCAGCCGCCGCCGTGGTCCCAGAGGATGAGCTTGTAGTTCGTGGCCGGATACGTCTTGCCCGCCCAAGAGATGAAATCGGAGAGCGTGGTGGCCGCACCCATATCGGGCGTGCCGAGGTCGGCCACCTCTTGCAGGCGTCCGCCCAACAATACGTGCCGCTTCACATTGATCCAGTTCGGCACCGGGCTCGATGGATTGTTCTGCACGTTTGCGCCACCGGTCTCGATGACAACATTGGTATTCGCCGGCAATGACGTGCGGAGCATTTCCTTCAGGTTGCCTGTCGCGGACAGCTGATTGTTGCTTTCGAGATTCGACCCGACCATATAGACCATCACGGTCGTCGCAGCTTGCGGTTGCGGTTGCGGCTGCGGCGGCGCCTCTTTCGTGTCTCCGCCACAGGAAGCGAGACAGGCGACGGACAGCAGTACGGCCGCTTTCAAGATGACTCTTCTCACGCTGAACTCCGATTGGTTGTTTGAAAGATCCACGACGTGATGTCGATGCACTGCGTACAACGCCCCGCCCTGCCCGAGCCCCGGCGTCCGCTAAAGCCTTCGAGGCGAACGGACGCACGCGTCCAACGACACGGCGGGTCAAGACCGCCGTGAAGCGTGTACGTTTCCTTCGATGAAGCAACTTGCTAGTTGGTGCCGGCAGCACCGCTGAAGCGGCCTCTTGCGTCCTGAGCAGAGAGGCGCGCTTCGCGCCACGCCGGCTCTACGGGTTAGGCCGTGTTTCGCTTTGAGCTGGCGTGGCCTGCGGCACGCGGAACCGCTTCATGCCGTGACATTCGTCGCTTCACAAAGATGGGGCTGCTCGTCATGTCTGTCTCCCTGATCCGCATTCTTCTTCTGATTTTTCGCTTTGCATGACTTCGAAAAGCGCATGTGAGCGGTGCGGGCGCACATTTCATTTCGCCTTCACCCGACCGCAGGCGAAGACTACCGGCCAGCGATTACCGGATTGTTTCTGGATGGGGATTGGACGTTACGGTTGAAACAGATGGTTGGGTTGCAGGTCAGCTGTCTCGAAGAGACGTGTTGGATATGGGCGGATTGGCACGCATCGCATCGCGGCGAATGCACATCGCACATCGGGCACCCAGCAGATTGCGCGTGTAACACGACAGTGCGCCACGGACGATGCTCGCTTTCAGCAGCGTTTAGGCGCCATTGGGCGGTGCCGCCACTCCGGTACGGTAGCGGCGGCGTGCTTGCGGTCGCAAGCGTGCGCCTGCTCACGCGCAGGAGGTGGCTGCGCGTCGCCTTGCATGCAAGTCGCTTGGCTGCATGCCGGCCTTTGCAGCGGCAGTAGTAGTTGGATACGGCTTGCATGCGGTGGCTGCCGCTCGCAGTGTGCGCTTGAAGGCACTCAGGCCTGGCTCCGCGACCGCAGCACCAACCCGTCCGTCCTACTCAGTCCAGCGCGCCGCTTCCAGGCGGTGCAGCGTGACACACCGCCTCCACACGGTTGCCGGCCGGATCGCGCAGAAACGCCGCGTAGTAGTGCGGGTGATAGCGTGGGCGCAGCCCAGGGGCACCGTCGGCCTTTCCGCCTGCTGCAAGGCCCGCATCAAAGAATGCATCTACCTCAGCGCGAGACACGGCCTTGAAACACCAATGGCGTTTGCTTTCGTCGATCGGGTCCGCGTCGAGGTAGACCGCAAGGCAGGTCGATATCGGATCGGTCGCACTGCAACGCTCACCGTAACCGAGTGCGTCGGGCAAGTCGTAGACCTTCGCGGCGCCAAGCGCGGCCATCACGGCATCGTAGAAACGGCGGGCGGCCGCGAAGTCGGGAACACCAATTGAGACGTGATCCAGAAGTTGCATCGAAATGTCCTTCTTGCGCTGTCGAGCGGGGCGCATTCATTATCCACTCGATTGGCCGCATAACGCCCAGCGACTGCGACTGCGACTGCCGTTGCGGCTGCCGTTGCGGCTGCTGTTCGGACTGCTGTTGCGACAATCCGCGCGCGGGGAAGTCTCGTGTGACCCCCGCATGCGCATCGACCGCACTGCCGCCACGGCCGTGCTGCCGCCCGCTACAGCCTCGCGAGGAAGCGCGCGACCTGAGGCGCAGGATTGTCGCCGAAGAATTGGGCCGGCGGAGCGTCTACGACGACCACGCCGTCTTGCATGAAGACGATGCGATCGGCAACGTCCTGAGCGAACCTGACCTCGTGCGTGACGATCAGCATGGTCATGCCCTCCGCCGCAAGTTCGCGCATCGTCTCGAGGACATCATCGCGTAATGCAGGATCGAGCGCAGAGGTGGGTTCGTCGAACAGGATGACCTCGGGCGCCATGGCCAGCGCCCGCGCGATCGCGACCCGCTGCTTTTGGCCGCCCGACAGCTTGGCGGGGTACGCGTCGGCCTTTTCCGAGAGGTGCACGCGGCCGAGCAGTCGTCTGCCCAACGTTTCGGCTTCGGCGCGCGGCATGCCCCGCACGCTGATCGGCCCCTCCATTACATTGCCCAGCGCGGTCATGTGAGGAAACAGGTTGAAGGACTGAAACACCATCGCGCTCTTCTGGCGCATGTCGCGGATGCGACGGCGCTGATTGCGATCCGCGCGTTCGGCACAATCGACCCGGCTACCGCAAATCTCGATCGTGCCGCCGTCCGGCATCTCAAGGAAGTTCATCGAACGCAGCAGCGTCGTCTTGCCCGAGCCAGACGGACCCATGATCACCACCACCTCGCCCTTGTGAACCTCGAGGTCGATCCCGTTCAGAATCACGCTGCTTCCGAAGGACTTCCTGATCGACTTTGCGCTGACCGTGATATTGGTGGAGGGTGTCATCTGAAGTGCCTCGACAGTCGCATTTCGACCGCGCTCTGGATCAGCGTCAGCGTCTGGTTGATGAGCCAGTAGAGAATGCCGACGATAAGAAACATTTCCATGTACCGGAAGGTCGTCGCGCCGACTTCCTCGGCAACCCGCGTCATTTCCACCACCGTGATGGTCGATGCCAACGACGTGTCCTTCATCAACGCAATCAGACGGCTTCCCACCGGCGGCACTGCAATGCGCAAGCCCTGGGGCAGGATCACCCGCCGCATCGCGCGCCAATAGCCCATGCCTAGCGAACGCGCCGCTTCCCACTGCCCGCTGTCGACCGCGGCAATGCCGGCCCGGAAGTTTTCGCTGAGATAAGCGGCGGAGAACAGTGTCAACGCCACGATGGAGGCCGGAATCGGATCAAGCGCAATGCCGTAGCGTGGCAAGCCGAAATACACCAGCAGCAATTGGACGAGCAGTGGCGTACCGCGGAACACCGACACGTAGGCGAAGCCGAGCCACCGCAGCGGCGCGATCGCCGACAGTCGGGCGAGCGCGATCAACATGCCCAGCGACGAACCCAGGATGAACGCGCTCAAGCCGAGCAGGATCGTCACCGGAATCGCGGCGTCAAGCAGGGGCCAGGCCCGCGCAAGCAAATCGAACATCGCTTACTCCTTTTGGGCGGCGGCGATGCTGCCGACCATGTCGTAGTCGTTGCCGACCCAGCGCTGCGACAAGCGCGCGATGGTGCCGTCGGCAAGCATGCTCGCGATCGCATCGTTGACGGCACGCCTGAGTTCGGGCTGGCCCTTGGCCATTGCCGGCGCGGAAAGCTGATAGGTCAGCGGCTCGCCGACCTCCTTCACCGGCAAGTGATTCACGTTTGCGTACTTCATGCCGCCGAAGTGCGAGATGATCACCGCGTCGAGGCGTCCGACGCCGAGATCGTTGAAGATCAACGCACCATTGTCATAGCTGCGGATGCTTGAATCCGTCAGATGCGCCTTGGCCCACGACTCGTTGCTCGAGCCCGTCGACACGCCCACGCGCTTGCCCTTCAGGTCCGCCCGCGACGCAATGCGGCTGTCGTTGCGCACGAAGATGCGGAACTGCTCGACCCCGTACGGCGCGCCGAAATCCACTTGTTTTTCGCGCTCGGGCGTGGGTGTGAGGTCGTTCATCACGAGATCGTACTTGCCGGTTTTGAGACCTTCGACAAAATTCTTGAACGAATCGGCGACGAACACGACCTTCGGCACCTGCAAGCGTTTCGCCAGTTCCTGCGCAACGGCGACGTCATACCCTTCGGGGCGGTTATCCGCGCCCAGCATGCTCCACGGTGGGCTGCTCTGCGTATTGGCGATGCGGATGGTGCCGCTGCTGCGGATCTGGCTCAGGCTGTCGGCCGCATCGGCATGCGCGGCGCCGAACGAGAAAGCGAACGCGCCGAGCGCCACTACAGCGGCGCGCATGGCACGGGTCGAAAGGAATGGCTGCTTCAGCATGGAACACTCCGTCTGTTCGTCGATTTGAGAAATAACCACGATGGCGCGGTGTCACGCGCGCGTGCGGTCGAAGGCCTGCAAGGCCGTGTCAAGGTCCGCGATCAGCGCATCGCAATCCTCCAGGCCGATGGACAGCCGAACGATGGCGCGGTCGGTCAATGGGAACGCGCGATCGCGCTGTAGCGGTGCGGGGTAGTAAGCGGCGAGGCTGTGCACACCGCCCCAACTCGCGCCGATCACGAACATGCGCAACGTATCGAAAAAGGCTTCGAACGCCGCCTCCGGTGCGGGCTGCAGAACGATCGAGAGCAGGCACCCGTGGCCGCGGAAATCGCGCTGCCAGATCGCGTGGCCCCGGCTGCCAGGCAGGGCGGGAAACAATACCTCGTCGACTGCCGGGTGGGCGTTCAGCCATGACGCGACGCGCAGTGCGGAAGCCGCCTGTGCTTCGAAGCGCAGCTTGAATGTCTCCAGCCCCCGGAGAATCAGGAAACAATCGTCGGGGCTCGTCTGTTGCCCGAGGATGCTCTGCGTTTCGCGCAGCGTCGCATAGTGGGCAAAGTCGCGCATGCTGACCGTGCCGGCCAGCAGGTCCGAGTGGCCGCCGAAATATTTCGTCGCCGCCTCGATGCTGAAGTCGACGCCGACGTCCAGCGGGCGGAAGGCGAGTGGACTGGCCCAGGTGTTATCCATCATCGTCAATACACCGCGCCGCCGGGCCACCTCCACCACCGCGGGAATGTCGGCCATTTCCATCGTCACCGTGCCTGGTGCTTCGAGGCAGATCATGCGGGTGTTCGGGCGTAGCATGGCCTCGATCTCCGCGCCGCTCTCCGGGGCGAACAACTCGACGTCGACACCGAATTCGGCCAGCCATTTCGTCGCGAAGGTCTTCAACGAGCCATAGCAGGACGCCGACACGAGTAGATGATCGCCGCCACGCACGAAGCCCATGATCGTCAGAAAAAGTGCCGACGCGCCCGACGGCGTCACGATGCAATGACCGCCGCCCTCCAGCGCCGCGACGCGCGACTCCAGCTCGCGCGCGATCGGTGTGCCAGTGATGCCGTAGCTGAAACCGTCCGGTTGGCGTTCCTTGCGTCGCGCGAAATCGGCGAGGGAGTCGAAGACGACGGTGGACGCACGTTGCACGGCCGGAGAAAGACTGCGGAACGGCTGTTCCGAAAGGCGGATGCGATCGGGATTCTGTTGCATAGCATTGTTCGTTGGCAGGCAGTGCAGGCGAGTATAGGGATGCGCGCAACGAACGCGGCCTCGGAAATAATTCAGTCTATAAGTAACGGTTATCGCCGACTCAGCAGCGCGGCTTCACGCCTGGTAGCGGCGCGGGCGGACCGCGACGCCTGAAGATCGCCGGCGCTGCCCCGACATGTAGCGCTTGCTGGAAGCCTTGGCGGCATGCGCGGTGCGGGTCTGCCATTGGCAGTGGCGCCGAGGCGCCAACACGCCAACACGCCAACGCGCCAACGCGCGTTTACATCGCGGATTCGATGACGCAAGATCGTGCTTATCGAGCGGTTAAGCTGGGGTTATATGGGCGTGCGCGACATCGAGGTTTTCCGGGCGGTGATGAACGCCGGCAGCACGGCGAAGGCCGCCGTGCTGCTGAACATCTCACAACCAGCGGTCAGTCAGGCAATCAGACGTCTGGAGGCAATGGCGGACTTCAAGCTGTTCGAACGCCTGCGTAGCCGCTTGGTACCAACCCAGGAGGCGGTTGCACTGATGCGCGACGTAGACCGCTACTTCGTCGGCTTCGAAGTCATCGAGCACCGCATTCGCAGCCTGCGCTCCTACGGCCTGGGCCGACTCGCAATCGCATCGATGCCCGCGCTCGGCAATGGCTTCTTGCCGCGTGTCGTCGCGTCGTTCGACGCGCCCTCGCGCAATGTGCAGATATCGCTGCAAGTGATGAGTTCGCGCGAGGTGCACGAGAAGGTATCGGCCGGCCAGGTCGACTTCGGCTTGATGTCGGACGAGATGCCGATGACAGGCCTGGAACACTCGGCGTTCGTGTCGATGCCGGGCGTTGCCGTGATGAATGCCGACCACCCATTAGCGAGACGGCGATCGATCAAACCGGCCGACCTGGCTGCGGCCCGCTTCATCGCTTTGAACCCGGAAGACAGCACACGCGCGCGCCTGGAGTCGGAACTGAGCGCCCTCGCGCTGCCGCTCAAACCGTTGATCGAAACACCCTACTCGCACACGGTATGCGAACTGGCGTTGGCGGGCGTCGGTGTCGGCCTTGCCCATCCGATGGTGGCGCTCGACTTCGTGACCCGGGGCTTGGTCATCAAACCGGTGGAAATCGCCACCGCCTTCACCGGCATGTTGGTGTTCCGCCCGGGCACGCCGCTCGCGGAGAACGTGAAGCAGTTCCTGCGTCATATGCGCCTCGTCTTGGCGCAAGACCAGAACCGGCTTGAAGACCTGATCGGCAAGTGGGTGCCGTTGACGCAAGCGTCGGTTGGCCAGCCTCGCTCACGGCGCAAGCCGGCCAAGAGCGCTTGATGGCCTGGGCGGCGCCGCGCGCGCGACGCCGCAGCGGTCGGCCGCGCCGCTCGCGCGTTGTGCCGCCCTTTCGGCGAAGCCGCATCACTCCGGCGCAGCACCCATCTCAGCCCCCCCTCGCTGTGCCCCATCGCAGCGCCCCATCGCAAATCAGCGTGCCTTGAAAAAGTCGATGAAGGCGCGGAAGGCGGCGGACAGATGAGTGCGCGACGGATAGTACAGAAAGAAACCGGGGATCGAATCGCACCACGGCTGCAGTACGCCGATGAGTTCTCCGCGCTCCAGGTGCGATGCGACGGCACTGCCTGGTAGTTGCGCCAGGCCCACGCCGGCAAGCGCGGCAGCCAGCACCAGATTGCTGTCGTTGACGCTGACCGCTGCCGATACCTTGATCGCTATCGGGCCACCGGGTCCTCTGAAGCGCCACGGCGGCGACACACCCGTTTCCTTCCACCGGTAGTTGATGCACATGTGCACGTGCAAGTCGTCCGGCGCATTCGGCAGCGTCCTGCCCGAAAAGTAAGCCGGCGATCCGACGACCGTCGTGGTGAGATCGGGCGTCATCCGAACCGCGATCATGTCGCGATCCACCAGCGCGCCCGAGCGGATGCCGGCATCGAAGCCGTCACGAACGACGTCGCTCAGCAGGTCATCGATGACGAGATCGAGACGGATGTCTGGATAGGCCACCGCGAAGGCGGCAAGGCGCGGCAGTATCGCCTGCCCGGCCGCCAGCCGCGGCAGGTTGATGCGCACGACACCGCGCGGCAGCGTCCGGTGTAAGCCGGCGTCCCGGATCGCATGTTCGATGTCGATGACCGAGGCACTGACACGCATGTACAACGCCTCGCCTGCCTGTGTCGGCGCCACGCTGCGGGTGGTGCGGTTCAGCAGCCGCGTGCCGACATCCTGCTCCAGCAGCCGCACCATGCGACTGAGGGTGGAAGCCGACGTGCCGAGCCGCGTGGCAGCCCCGCGGAAGCTCCGCTGTTCGAATACAGCAAGGAACGCCGCCAGGCGAGCATACTGCGTGGCGTCGACTTTTGTTATCTCCACTGCAACAGCCCGTCCCGATCGTAGCGCCTTATCATACATCGCCCGCTCCCCCATCATGGGTCACCAGGCGACCGCGCAACCCGTGCGGCCTCTGGATCGGACGCATGGAGGAAGCGTGAACGAAACGATGATGCGCTGGGCGAGCGACGGCGTCGGCCGCGAACAACTGACATGTCGGCAGGTCGTGGTGCCGACCCCGGGCCCGCGCGAGGTATTGGTGCGCGTCGATGCGGTGGCCCTGAACTACCGCGACAAGATGGTTCTGGAAAGCGGTCGGGGGCTGCCGCTCCGCTTCCCATTCACGCCGGGCTCGGACCTCGCAGGGGAAGTGATCAGCGTCGGCCCGGCCACGACGCGTTTCGGACCCGGCGCGCGCGTCATTTCGACCTTCACGCCGGACTGGATCGACGGCGTGCGGCCGGGTACCGCGCGCGAACCGGCCTATCGTACATTGGGCGGCTACTATCCGGGCGTGCTGGCCGAATACGTCGTTCTGTCAGAGGAATGGTGCGTTCGCGCACCGGCTTCGCTCAGCGCCCTGCAGGCCTGCACGCTACCGTGCGCCGGCCTGACCGCCTGGTTCGCCCTCGTCGAACGCGCCCGCATCAAGACAGGCGACACGGTGCTAATCCCGTCGACCGGTGGCGTCGCGATTTTCGGTTTGCAGATCGCCAAAGCCAGCGGCGCCATGGCGATCGTGTCCGGCCGCGCCGAGCATGAGGCACGGGTCAGGGCGCTGGGTGCGGACCACTACATCGAGCGCGACCGAGCAGACTGGCTTGACGAGTTGTATCGCCTCACCGACGATCGCGGCGCGGATCACGTGCTGGAAGTGGTAGGCGGCGCGCATCTCGCCAGGTCGGTGCAAGCCGCCGCGGTCGGCGGCCATATCTGCCAGATCGGTGCGCTTGCCGGCTTCGAGATGAGTGCGCCCGCCATGCCGCTGATGCTCAAGGATGTAACGATCCACGGCATCGGCACCGGCAGTCGGCGCGCCCTTGAACGTTTCGTGCGGGCGGTGGAACAAACCGGCATTGCGCCCGTCATCGACTCGGTCTTCTCGTTCGACGCACTGCCCGCTGCGTTGGCTCGGCTCGATCAGGGCGCGTTTGGGAAGATTGTCGTCCAGGTGAGCGCTTAGCCATGCCGCGCGCAACGGCGCAAGCAATTCCGCGTACTATCCAGGCAACCCATCCTGAGCGCTACCCGATGACGCCGACCGCCGCCGTTGCAAGCATCCTCGCCGCCACCCTGCTTGGCGCGATGAGCCCGGGCCCCAGCTTCGTGGTGGTGGCGCGAAATGCGATTGGACTGTCGCGTCGCGACGGCATCGCAACGGCACTGGGAATGGGGATGGGCGGCGTGTTCTTCAGCTGCATTGCGCTGGCCGGCCTGTACACGCTGCTGTCGGCGGTCGGATGGCTGTACATTGCCCTGAAGATGGCTGGCGGCATCTATCTGGTCTATCTGGCGTCTCGCATCTGGCGGGGTGCTTCGCAGCCCTTCGCCGTCGACAGCCACACCACCGCGGGCGGCGGCAACGCGCGCAAGTCTTTCTGGCTTGGCGTGTCGACGCAGCTGAGCAACCCCAAAACGGCGATCGTCTACGGCAGCATCTTCGCCGCCCTGCTGCCGCCGCATCCACCGCTCTGGGCCTGTCTCGCATTGCCGCCCTGCGTGTTCGCAATCGAGGCCGGCTGGTACACATTGGTGGCGGTCTGCTTTTCGGGGCGTCGCCCGCGCGAACTGTATCTGCGCTTGAAGTCGTCGATCGATCGTCTGGCCGCGGGCGCGATTGGCATGCTCGGCATAAGGCTGATCGTGACCGCAAACAAGATAGGCATGTAGGCGCGCGATCGAGCACGGCCACCGTCGGCGTGCAATTGGCTGCGCCGGCTCTGCGGCCCACTGCCGCGTCGCTCCTCGACGCGAATCACAGTCGGGGCCGGCAACCGGTGCAATAGCCGTACACCTCGCAGCGTCGAGCGCAGGCACGCTCCTGCGCACCGCACGGATATGAGGACGGGCGGCCCGGCAATCCCCCGGTCCGCCCGTCCGCCCGTCCGCCCGTCCACCAAGCAGCAGCGAAGCGTCACCATCAGTCAGCGATGCACCGCGTCCTCGGCCGGGCGCGTCGCGCGTCGGCCGCCACGCCGATGACCTGTCTGGCGACCTTCCCCGCGAGTCCGGACGGCTACCTTTCCCGCAGCCGGGCGCAACGCTCGGGGCATAACGTGCGTTTATCGAGCTAATTATTTCCGATGCGGAGGTCCGCGCCGCGGTCTCTATACTCGGCCTCATGCCTGACCGAGCACGCGATGCAACTTTTGCCGCGAGGCCCACAGTGGCCGGCGTCGTGGGACGCGTGGTCGCACCCTTCGCGGCAGGCGCTTTCCGCGGCAAACGACAAGCATCGATGATGGCTCGGGCAGCGTCGAACGACGTCTCACGACCTGAGCTCAACGGCCCGCCCTTATGGCAATTCGCGCACCTTCGACGACATGCAAATCCGTCTCTTCCGACTATTGCGTACCGCCCTGCTGTGCGCAACGACACTCGGCGCAGCACACCCGGCAAGCGCGGAAGACTCGTTGGCGCGCCTGAAGGCCGCGGGCACCGTCCGTGTGGCCGTAACCGAGACCAGCCCGCCCTGGAGCTATCTTACCGACAGCAATCTGCCCGACGGTTACGACGTCGCGGTCGCGAAGGAGATTTTCCGACGGATCGGCGTCCAGCGGGTCGAATTTGTCGCCGACAAGTTTGCGAACTTCATCGAGAGCCTGGCGACGCACAAATACGATGCGGTCGTGAACAGTCTGGCGCGGACCCCGGCGCGGGCCACCAAGGCCGACTTCACCGTGCCATACAGCGTGCAGGCGTTCCGAATCTGGGTCAATACCCGCACCAACGACATCCGGTCCGCGGCCGATCTCAGCGGCAAGCGCGTCGGCGCCAACTCCGGCACGACGAACGAGTTGTGGGCACGCCGTAACCTGCCGAAGTCCGAAATCAAGACCTACGAAGGCAGCGGCTACGTCTACAACGATCTTGCCAACGGACGGATCGACGCGGTCATCGACTCGAGCTTTCTCGGCAGCCGCATGCGCGACAACAATCATCTGCCCATCAAGACCGTCGGCGAACCGGTGACTTATTCGCTCGGCGCGGCGGTGGTGCAGAAAGGTGCGACCTCGCTGCGAGAAGCAATGGACCGGGCGATCCAGTCGATGATCGCGGACGGCACACTACAACGACTCGGCAGACAGTACCTCGGCGCCGATTACGATGTGGTGGGCGATATGCAGAAAGCGACCGAGAACTGGTGAGTCAATCGATGAGCGCTACCGCCCTTCCCAATCCGATCCGCTGCGACATCGATCTCGACGAAGACGGCAAACACGCCGGCTATCTGCGCTTGCCGCATTCCGCACACCGCTCGGCTTATGGCTGGATACCCATCCCCATCGTGTCGATCAGGAACGGCGCCGGCCCGGTGTTCGTCGTCAGCGGCGGCACGCACGGTGACGAATACGAAGGGCAGATCATCGCGGCGCGCCTGGCACGCGAAGTAACCGCAGACATGGTGTCCGGTCAGATTATCGTGCTGCCGATGCTGAACTATCCGGCCGCCCAAGCAGGCTTGCGCACGTCCCCGCTGGACGACGGCAATCTGAACCGGCTCTATCCGGGCGATCCGTCGGGCACGCCGTCGCAGATCATTGCGCATTACGTCGAGTCGGAGTTGCTCGCGCGCGCGGATTACATGACGGATCTGCATTCAGGCGGTAGCTCGCTGCTCTACGACGGCGCGAACATGATGGGGCTGGAGCCTCGCGATGCCGAAGAAGAGACACGGGTCGTCGGCCTCCTCCGCGCGTTCGGCCTGGCCAAGGCGTTCCTGTACACGCCGAACCGGGTCAACATCACGGCCGCCGCGCGGCGACAGGGCGCAATCTGTTTTCTGACCGAGCTTGGCGGCGGCGGCGCCGTCAACCGCAAGCTGGTGGACGAAGGCAGGCAAGGACTGCTGCACCTGCTCGGCTACACCGGCGTTTTACACGGCGCCCTGGTGCCCGCCAAGCCGCCCCACGAACCGCGCCTGCTGGGCATCGACCGGATCAAGCATTACGTCTACGCGGATACCGCCGGAGTCTGGGAGCCGCTAGCCGAGCTGGGCGCGATAGTTAAGGCAGGCGAGCCGGCCGCGCTGATTCATTTTCCAGACGAGCCACTGCGCGAACCGGTTGCCGTCGAGTTTCCGTGCGACGGCGAAGTCGTGTGCAAGCGCGCGCTGGCGCAGGTTCAACGCGGCGACTGCCTGTTCCAGATGGCGGATCAAAGGCGCTCGATGCTGTAGCGCTGCGCGCCTCGCGCCCGTCCGATCGCACAGCGCGCCGGACATCAGGTGCAGCGAGCGCGATGGCGCGGCTCGCATGCCGGGCCGCGCGCCGTCGCCGCAAGCCAAAGTCCCTGCCACGTACGTGCGAGCGCCGGTGCCGCCGCGCATCGGCCCCACTCGTTGCGTGTACGTCACACATATACGTCGCACATATAGCTCGCAAATGCGCCGTTCATGCGCCCGTCACCGACGGTGCCGCTCCATCACCCCGATCACTCTGCCGAGGCGAACCCTCGCATCGACTCATCCTGAGCAACCGGTCGATCGACGCCGGAGGGGCAGCGTTCGGCACCACACGCGCAGAGCCGTCCAATGCTACGTCGACAATCGGGCGAGGCAGTCCGCAATGACCCGGCGCCTTCCCGCTGCAAGAGCAGCGTGTCCCACGCATCAGCGATGCTCGCAATGCGAAAACAGCGCGCTGCTTCGTATCGCGTCCGCGACAGCAGCCCGTTAGAAAAGCCTTATGGGGACGACATCTATTGTTGACGAATCAAACAAAGTGTTACAATTGAGAATGATTCGCATATGCATATGGTCCGGACTGGCCCTCCGGCACCCTGTCGTATCGGCTTGCGCCGAGACGCCTGTTCATACTCAGTCGGTATTCAACGTAAATGTTTCCCAAACGTACGGCCATTGCACTTGCAGTTCAACGCCTGGTGCTCGGCGTCGCTGCCCTCGGCGCCATCAACGGCGCGGCGCACGCGCAGCAGCCCCCCGCGATCGACGGCGCTTCGATCGCAAACAGCGCGCAGACGGCAGACCCATCCGCCACGCCCACACGCCGCGATGCGAGTGAAGGGCAATCCAGCACACCTTCCGACACGCTTCCGACCATCAGCGTCCAGGCCACCGCCGTCGACGACGGCAAACCTGCCCCGTATGCCGGCGGTCAGGTGACGCGCGCGGGCGGTCTCGGCGTGCTGGGTGTCGCCGACGTCATGGACCAGCCGTTCAACACGACAAACTACACCGAACAGTTGATGAGAGACACGCAGGCTCGCTCGCTTGCCGATGTCGTCACCAACAATGCTTCCGTGCGCTCGGTCAGCACCGCAGGTGGCTTTCAGGACTCCTTCCAGATTCGCGGTTTCTCCGTGAATGCGGCGGACGTGTCGTACAACGGGCTTTACGGGCTGGTATCGTCGAGCCGGATGCCCGTCAACCTGCTCGAACGCGTCGAGGTCCTGCAGGGTCCGGGCGCACTGATGTACGGCGTCGGTCCGTCGGCCAGCATCGGCGGCGCGATCAACATCGTACCCAAGCACGCCGACGATCAACCGCTGACACGCGTCACCGCGACCTATCAGTCGCGCGCGCAATTCGGCGTGCAAGCCGACGTCGGCCGTCGCTTCGGCGACGAAGGGCAATGGGGCATACGCGTCAACGGACTGTTCAACGATGGGCAGGCCACTGTCGCGCACGGCAATCAGTTGCAGGGCAACGGCTCCATCAATCTCGATTATCGGGGCCGCAAGCTGCGCTGGTCGCTCGACTCCTACGACATCGTCGAAAACACGAACGAGTTCCGCTCGCAGATCAGCGGCACCAGTGTCACGTCGATCCCGAATCCGCCTTCGCCCTGGCAGAGCCTCTATCCTGGCGCGAAGTTCAAGTTCCGCGATGCGGCCACCGCTACGCGGCTCGAGTATGACATCAACGATTTCGTGACCGTGTACGGGGCGGCCGGCGTGCACTACGGCATGGCAACCGAGTCGTTCCCGAGAACCGCCACCGCACTGAACACGGCCGGCGACTTCACGATCAGGAACGGCTACTACGACGCGTACAACCGCACGCGCACCATCGACACGGGCGCGCGCTTCCACTTCGATACCTTCGGCGTGCGGCACACCCTGGTGGCTGGCTTCACGTCGCTCAATGAAGACATCGGCTACGCCTACGCGCTGTCGTCCACCGCCAACCCTTCGAACCTCTACAATCCGCAGCCCTTGCCCACGATGCCCGAACGCGTGGGCTGGGGCCGCTCGCAGCACGTTCGGCTGAACAGCGAACAGGTAATCGACACGCTGTCATTCTGGGACGACCGCCTCCTGATCATGGCCGGGCTGCGCAACCAGACCATCGCGATCGACGCGTACTCGCCCACCACGGGGGTGCGCAGCAGCACGTATGACAGTTCCGCGGTATCGCCGCTGGCGGGTATCGTCATCAAACCGCTCAGAAACGTCTCCGTCTACGGCAACTTCACCTCGGGCCTGTCGCAGGGCCCGACCGCACCGACCACGGCCAACAATGCCAACGAAGTGTTTGCGCCGTACAAGTCGAAGCAGTACGAGGCCGGGGTGAAAGTCGATTGGGGACGCGTGATGACGTCCGCCTCGGTGTTCCAGCTGACCCAGCCCAACGGGGTGCTCGGCGCCGACAATGTCTACCGACTCAGCGGCAATACACGCGTCCGTGGTCTCGAACTCAATGCATTCGGCGAAGCGGTGCCGGGCCTGCGCCTGCTGGCCAGCACCACCCTCTACGACGCAAAGTTGCAGGGCACGGTCGGCGGCACCAACGACGACAACCGTCCGGCCGGCGTCCCGAACTACACGTTCAACCTCGGTGCGGACTGGAGCGTGCCCTGGGTGCAGGGTCTTGGCGTGAACGGACGCATCATCCACACCAGCGCGGAATATCTCGACGCCGCGAACAAGCTACGGATCCCCGCTTGGACCCGCTATGACATCGGTTTGCGCTACAGCACTCAAATCATGCGAAAGAATGTCGTGTTTCGCGCGAACCTCGAGAACGTGTTCGGCAAGCGTTATTGGGTGGCGCAGAGTGTTTATCTGATGGAGTCGGCGCCGCGCACCGTGCTGCTGTCCGCCCAGATCGACTTCTGAGCGACGGTGTGGCGAGCCCGCCATGCCGACGGTTTGGTAGTGGCTTGTTCGCTAGCGACCGGCCCCTGCCGGCGCTCACATGATGCAAGCACGCAGCCAAGCACACGGGCCAAGCGCATGGTCCGCCGAGCCGGCTGACATGCATGCACCTTCGAGAGATCGCGGGCGGCCCGCCGGGTGAGGCGCCGCCCGCCGTCTGATTCGCGTGGACGGCTCACGTGCGCCCGACACTGCAACGCACCGCCTGCATCGCATGCATCGCAAACCCTGCGACCTATCCTCCGAGCGGGGCAGCCACTGCTGGGTGAACGCTGCCCCCTATCGATGCAGGCAGGCGCGGCCGGTAGATCGCTTGCGCGTTCGAGAAGAACAGGCGCTGCTGTTCTACCGGCGTCATGTCACGGGTTGCAGTCTTGAATCCGTCGAAGATCGTCGCGTAGGAACCGCACAGACTGTCCACCGGAAAATTGCTGGCGAACATCGCCCGTTCGACGCCGAAGATCGCGATCGTCTCGCGAATGATCCAGGCATTCTCGTCGATACGCCACGGCCGGTCCGGCAAGCCAAGTCCCGAAATCTTCACGAAGACGTTGGGCGCGTCGGCCAGTTCCCGCATTGCCGCCGCCCACCCGGCCAGACCGGCTTCGGAGCGATCGGAGGGCAGGCCCGTGTGATTCAGGATGATCTTCGTGTCGGGGAAATCGTCGGCCAGGCGGCGCGCTTCGCCCAGATGCCACCACGCCGCCTGTAGATCGAAGTGAAGCCCGAGCCCCGCCAGTGCCGAATAGCCACGCCGCCACGCATCGTTCACCATCAGCGACTTGGTCGACCTCGCCGCCTCCGGCGAACCCGCGCCGCCCGGCTTGTGTCTGACGCTGCGCACGAGCGGAAATTGCGCTTGCTGCCGCAGCGCCTCGTGCGCATCCGGATGATCGAGCCACGCCTGCGCGATCATCGCATTCGGAAAGCCGGTACGGTGCGCGAGATCGTGGATGTAGCGCGTCTCGCCCAAGGCGTCGTCCGGAGCCCATTCGGCTTCCATGTACACGGTGCCGACGATCTTGTGGTGCCCTGCATCCCGCAGCAGATCGGCGGGCAGATAGGCTCCCTTGATCGCCTCGTAGTTGCCGTACCGAAACGGGATCAACGTTCCCGGCGCAAGCCACGGGTAGTCGTTCTTGTCCGGCTCCCAGAAATGCTGGTGAGCATCGATGATCGGGCCATCGTAGACGGGAGGATTTGCAGTGTCCGGGCGCGTGCTCATGGAATCGGCGAACTCAGTTTCTCAGGGAAATCGTCATCGTGGCCAGCACGTAGACCGCGGCGCAAGCCGAGAAGAACAGGATGACCGCTTCGTAGGTGCCGGTTGCCTGCAGAATGAATCCCGCGATGATCGGAATGGCGATCCCGCTCGCGCTGCCCGCGAAATTCATCAGGCTGCCGACTAGGCCTACGCGCTCCTTCGGCGCCAGTAGCGCCGGCAGGCTCCAGTACAGGCTGCCGAACCAAAGGAAAAACTGCGTGGCGGTCAACAGCGCCACGGCGCCCACCACGTCCGAGACGCGCGTCAGCGCCCAGAAGGCCAGGGCCAAACCGATGCCGCTGATGCCGAGCAGGCTTTTGTACGCCACCGAGCGCCGGACACCCTGGCGCTGCAGCATGTCCGCAAGGAATCCGCTGCACAGCGAGCCGAGCATGCCCGCGCCGAACATGATGAATGTCGCGCCGCCGAGTTCGCGGAGGTTCAGGTGTCTCGCCTGAGCGAGATAACTCGGGCCCCAGGTCAGCATCCCGAAATTGATCATCGCCCAACTCATCCGGCCGATCAAGATCGCCGCGACGCTGCGACGGTTGATTTTCGGCTCGGCTTCGCGCGCTTGCGCCGGCGTGCCGTGCAACGGCGTTCCTTCGATGAACGCCAGCTCTTCGGGCGAAATCGTCTTGTGCTGTGCGGGGGTGTCACGCAGATAACGCCAAGCGGCGAAACCGAACAGCACTGTCGCGACGCCGGCCACCACGAAGGCGATTCGCCAGGAATCGAAGAGCGTGATCAGGCCGGCAATGACGGCGCCGCCGATCGCCGCGCCGAGCGGCGCGCCGCAGTCCATGATCACCGCGCCGCGCCCACGCTCCTGCGGCGGCAGCCAGGCAGCGCTCAGCTTGGCACCGGCCGGAAAAAGCGGCGACTCGAATGCGCCCAGGCCGATCCGGCAAAGCAGCAGTGAGATCCCGCCGGTTGCGAACGCTGCGAGCGTCTGGAACAGGCCCCAGCCAACGGTTGACGCGGTCACGGTCGCCCGCGCACCGAAACGGTCGAGCAGCCAGCCGCCCGGAATCTGCATCAGCGCGTAGCTCCAGAAGAAGCCACTGAGAATCAGCCCCTGCATCACCGGACTTAGGCCGAATTCCTTTGCGATCGAAGGCATGGCTATCGACAACGCGGTCCGGTCGATGAAGTTGATGACCACGATCGCGAAGATGCCCGCGAACACGTACCAACGTATTGATTTGCCCGAAAACGTCGCCAGCCTGACGCCGGCTCCCGCCACTTCCTGTCTCGATCCAGCTTTCATTGGAGTCTCCTGTTTGATTGTTCTTTTTCGCCGCGACGTAGTCGAGCGGCGAGCACAACGAGCCGACACGGGACTTGCTCGCATGTCCGCATGTCCGCCACCTCGCCCTATCTGGCGCGGCGGGTCTGTGGCCCTGTGGCCCTGTGGCCCTGTGGGGCGCCCGCCTCAGACACCTTCGATCAGCGAGCAGTCAGGCGCCGAACCGGACGCCGTTTCAAACCGTGCAACGTCGCCGGTTAGGTTTCTTCTCGTCCCTTCCCGTCCCTTCCCGTCCCTTGCCGTCCGTCATCGTCGGCAATTGACCGTCATGGCACGACGGCGTTTGCGGACCCGCCTTGCACACTCAGCGCCCGTGCGAGGCATGACATCGGGCACCGTCCTCCCCGAGGCCAGCCGAGCGGATCGGCGGCACAGAGATCGCAACCCGATCGGCTTGCGTCGACGCCTCGGCGGTACTGCGTCGGCCCCGACCGGCTGTGACAGACTCGTTTGCCACGACTGACTCGCGCAAATTTCCGGGTATAGGCTCCGCCTACCTTACGGGTGTTCGAGGCGGCAGGCCATCACTTATTCGGCGTCTCAGGTTTCGCATTCTGCGAACACGGGCGGCGGATCGGCAGATTGGCGCCCCGTCCGACACGGGCAGTGCAGGGTTGTCGACCGCCGCAATCCACCGCCGAGCATTCGGGGAAAGCACCGGTCGGAACCGGGACCGGCGGCGACCGGCGGCGACCAGCGCGGCCCTGCCAGGCCGTTCGCACTGCGTCGGCGGTCGTGGACGAACACGCGCGGCGTCTCGACCGGCGCCGGATGCAACGCAGGTGGCCGTCCGGGCGAGGCCCTCGTTCGCGCCTGCCCTGCGTCCCGTGCCGAGCGCCAGCTCAGATGGAAACGTGCCGGGCGGCGATTTCGCGACACGGACAACTTTGATACATTACCGAGGTCCACTCGTTCAATCGTCCCTGCATGCAGGACTCTCCCCCACCGCTCGACCTGTCCCGCCTTGCGCAGAGCCTGTACGCACAGGGGACCGAGGAAGGCATCCTGGCGCGACTGATGGAGCGCATCGCACCGACGCACCGCTTCTGCGTCGACATTGGCGCAAGCGATGGTCTGCGCAACAGCAACACCGCGCTCTTGCTGCGCGAACAAGGCTGGGGCGGCGTTTTGGTCGAGGCCAGCGACTACCGCTTCGGCAAGCTTGTGGATCACTATGCTGGCGCGGAACACGTTCGCTTGCACCACGATCGGGTTCAGCCCGATACCATCGATCGGCTGCTCGCCGATGCCGGGGTCCCCGAAGCGTTCGACCTGCTTTCGATCGATGTCGACGGCAACGATTATTGGCTCTGGCGCGGTCTTCGCGCGTTCGCGCCGCGGATCGTCGTCATCGAGTACAACCCCTATTACGCGCCGCCCGAGCGCTGGGTGATGTGCTTCAATCCCGCTCACGAATGGGACGGATCGACCTACTATGGCGCGAGCCTCGCATCGCTCGTCCGGCTGGGTAAAAGCAAGGGTTATGAGCTGGTGTGTTGCGACGACATGGGCAACAACGCGTTCTTTGTGAGAGCCGACCTGTACCCGCGGCTTGGTATCGACAGCAACGATGCGTCCGTCCTGTTTCGTCCGGCAATGTACAAGCTGCGCTACATCGGGCAGAACACGTTCCTGACTGGCCATCCATTTCGTCACGGCCCCGCCGAGCGCATCTGAATGGTGCTATCCGGCGATGCGTTCGAGTCGACCTGCCGGGCCTACGGCCTTGTGGTGCACGGTGCGCCGCGGCGAGTCAGCGAGCGGGTATGGTTGATCGCGAGCGACCAGGGCGACGTGGCGATGAAGGGCTACGCATCCGAGCATCTGACTCGGGCCAGCAAGGAGGCCGCCTTGCTTTCGCACCTGCGGAACCATCCCGACCCGCGCTTTCGCGTTCAGACGCTGCTGCGGACCGCCACGGGCGCGCCGCTCTTCGCCGGGCGCGGCTTCCACGCGATGCTGACACGCTGGGAGCGCGGCGAATTCAAGACCTACGACAGGTTCGATCCGGAAGCATGGCGCGCGCTGGGCGCCAGCCTCGCGGCGCTGCATCTCAGTCTCGATCGTTTCAACGCGCCGTCGATGGACACGCTGCGCATGCGACTGGGTGCGATCGACGTAAATCAGGTCCGTGGCGCCTTGCAGCAGGCCGCGCAGCGCGCGGGCTCGCGCGATGATGCAGCGCATCTGCGTCGCTACGTTGAGCTGAGCCTGCGCATGATCGAGCAGCATTATCGGGGTAGTATCGAGGCATTCCCGCTGGACGATCCGCAACGGGCGATACACAACGACTACAACCAGTTCAATTATCTGTTTCCCGGCACGTTGCCGCCGATCATTCTCGACTGGGAAGCGGCGATCGGCGCGCCACGCGAGTACGAACTGGTTCGCTGCCTGAATCACCTGCCGCTCGAAGCGCCGCGACTGGCGGCGGCCTTCGTGCAGGCCTATCGCGCGGTGCGGGCCGTGCGGCGCGAGAACATCGCTTGGGCGGTCGATGCCGCGTGCCTGCAACACGCGATCAAGCTGTGGGTGGTGCGCGGCTGGTTCGACGACCCCAATCGCTTTGCATCGCATCTGGCCGGCGCCGTGGCGATGGCGTCGGTGATGGTCGATGCGCGTGCGCGTCTGATCGACTTCTTCTACCGCTGCATGGACGGCTGCGCCTGACGTGAACATGACTCTCGATCCCGCCCCGAACACGACTGTCCCCGAGCCGCAGCGACATGTCTTTCCGCCGCCGATGGAGCGCAACTACCGCATTGAAGGCGGTCGGATCCAGACGCGATCGCTGGAGGCGCATATCGTCGATCATTGCAATCTGACCTGCGCCGAGTGCTGCTCGCTGTCGCCGCTGTTGCCGGAGTGGTACGCCGAGCCAGCGCCGATCGAGGCGGACCTGCGCCGGGCCGCCACCGTCTTGCAGCCGCGGGTGTTCAAGCTGGTCGGTGGCGAACCCCTGCTCCATCCAGCGCTGGTCGAGATCATCGAACGTGTGCGCGCGACCGGCATCGCGCCCGTCACCTCCCTTACCACGAACGGTCTCAAGCTGGGCGACATGCCGGACGCATTCTGGCAGGCAGTGGACGCGCTGACCATCTCTCGGTATCCGAAGCCGCGCCTCACGCCGGACCTCGTCGCCCACATCGAGCGCCAGGCGGCGCGCTTCGGCGTTCGCCTGAACTGGAAAGTGCAAGACACGTTCACGCTCATGGATCGAGCGCAAGCGCTGGCAGATCGTGATGAAGCACAACGCGTCTTTCACGACTGCTGGATCCGCGAGCGCTGCCACATGATTCGAGATGGCATGTTCTACACCTGCACCCGCCCCGCCCACTTCCACACGCTGTTCAACGGCGAGAAGGACTTCCAATCCGACGGCTTGCCGCTGCGCGACGAGGCTGGCTTGCTCGACGCGATGCTGGCCTACCTTTCGCGCGAAACGCCGCTCGAAGCCTGCTTGCATTGCCACGGTGGCAGCGCGCCGGTGCGTGCGCATCGCATCCTGAAACGCGCCGAAGTCGCGGCGTTGCAGGCGCGCTATCGATGATCGTCGGCACGCGCGACCCGTTCGGTTTCGAGCGCCTTCACTATCACCCCGCCAGCGGAGTCTACGCGCCGAGTATCGCGGGTGTACTGGCGGCAGTCCGGCAGGCTGGTGGACAACCGTCCGACGAGATCGATCGGTGCGCGATCGCAGGTTATCTGAGCGACGCTCGCCGCCCTGGCCGTACCGTGCTGCGGGAGGTGCGTGCGGTGCCGACCGGGCACGCGCTGCTTCGTCAGCCGAGCCGGCCGAACAGGCTGACCGTGCAAGCCGCGCCCATGCACGTGCAACCTGCGGATTTGCCAACGGTCCTGCGCGCTTCCCTGCAACGTGCGCTGGATGGCGGCAAGCGCGTCGCGCTGGCATTGAGCGGCGGCCTTGACTCGGCACTGCTGCTAGCCTTGCTGCGGGACCTCGGCGCGCATCGCGATGTGGTCTGCTACATCCTGGCAACCGGCATGCCGGACTATTGCGAACGCGAGCCCGCGCTGTCGCTTGCGGCGCGCTTCGACGCCCACGTGAAGATCGTGCATGCGAGCGAAGCCGATTTCGTCGCCGCGCTGCGACGCACGGTGGTGACGGTCGAGGAACCGCTGTTCAACCTGCATCCAGTCGCGAAACGCCTGCTGGCCGAGGCCATGGCGGCGGATGGCATACAGACGGCCGTGACGGGTGACGGCGCGGATCAGGTCATGCGACGCGACCGCTCCGCGAATTACCTTCCGCTGTGCCGCGCCTTGTTCGACGCGGTGTCCGTTGATCTGCATCCACCATTCCTCGACGCCGCCGTCGTCGCCCACCTGGCCAGTCTGCCGCCCGATCCCGACAAGCAATGCCTGCGCGATATTGGCCGGCGCCTGGCACTGCCGGACCGCCTGGTAAGCGGACCGAAACAGGGCCGGCTCGCACCGCCGATGGACCTTTCCGGGCTCGCCGATCGCGACTGCTTGAATGCGATGGCCCGGGCGTTGGGCATGCCGACGCCGAGCTTCGATACGGATCGCGACAAGGTATTGTGGACCACGCTGCATCTGGTGCTCGACGGCCTGGGTGCGGCGCAATCATCAGAATGATTCGCACATGACACGCATCCTGTTCTGCGTCGTGCCCGAGAAGGGACACATCAATCCCTGCATCGGCACCGCGCAATGTCTGCGCAGCGCCGGTTTCGAGGTTGCCTTCTACGCCCCAGCCGACATCACTGCGCAACTGGACGGTGCCGGTGGATTCACCTTTCTTGGGCCACGCGAAGTGCCGGAACGTCACGACCTGTCGCGCGGCGCAAGCTTCGCGGCGAACATCCGCGATGCGGCCTGGCTACGGCACTGGATCCGCACCTTGCTGATCGACCTGGCGCCCGCGCAGGTCGACGTGATCCGCAACGTCGTGCGCGAGTGGCGGCCAGACATCGTCGTGATCGATCCGTTGTTGTATGCGGCGGCGATCGCCGCGGCCCGCGAAGGCCTGCCCTGGGTCGCGCTGTCCAACTCCTTGAATCCCGTGTTGCCCGACGATCTGGACTCGGCACTGCTGAGGACGGTGCGATGGCTCGCACCGGCGCGCGAGCGTCTGTTCACGGCGCACGGCTTGACAGCCCGGTTCAATGGCTGCGACGTCCTCTCGCCGCATCTCACCATCGCCTTCGCGACCGAGGCGCTAGTGGGTCCGCCGCCGGGCGATGTGCAACTGGTGGGGCCCGCGATGCCGCACGGCCCGCGCGGCGACGAGATGGCATTTCCGTGGGATCGCCTCGATGGCGACGCGCCGCTCGTCTACATGTCGCTCGGCAGCCAGCTTTACTATCACCCGGTGCTGTTTCAGAAAGTCATCGACGCGGTCCGGCCGACTGCGGCACAACTGGTGCTGTCGGTCGGGGAGCTGGTCGACACCGACCTCTTGCCCACCGACGACCCGCGCGTGGTGGTAGTGCGCTATGCGCCGCAGCTCGCCATGCTCCGCCGCGCCGCTGCACTGATCACCCACGGCGGCGCCAACTCGGTGATGGAAGCCCTCGCCTGCGGCGTCCCGATGCTGATCTCGCCATTCTGCAACGACCAGTTCCATTCGGCCTACTTCGTCGAAAAGGCTGGCGCTGGACATCGGATCGATCTTGAAACCATCGGTGTCAGCGACCTGAGCCGCGCGGTGGAACAGGTGTTGCACTCGCGCGCGCTGCAAGCGCGCATGGCGGCGATCCGTGCCAGTTATGCGCGCGACGGCTCGGCCGAGGCGGCAAGGATGATCAGCGCACTCGCTTCAGAAAGCCGTCCGGCGACAGCGTCATGATCACACGATCCTCGATCGCCTGATCCACTTCGAATCGCGGATCCGCTGCCAGGAAGGCCGCTGCGGCAGTGGCTGGGTTGTTGCCTTTGCCATAGGGCTTGCCGACGAAGGTCGACTCAGGGAGGTATTCCATGATCGTATCCATTACGATCACGTAGTTGCCCGGCGTGACGAAGCCTGAATACGCCTGGAGTTCCGCCAGCACATGGTCATGCGTATGATTGAGATCGAGGATGGCCATCACGCGTGCGCCCTCGCCTGCTTCCCGAATGTCGGCTCGCACCTGTTCGAGTGTCTCGGCTGTGCATGACGCGCCTTCGACCAGACGCATTCGATGCGCGAGCCGATGCGACAGCAGCCGAGCGCGAACATCCGCTCGAAGTCTCGGCTCGATCGCGACGACGCGTGAGGTGCCGCCCACGAGTTCCAGCATGGAGGCCGAAAACACGACGCCACCACCAGCCGCAATGCCTGTCTGTATGATGCGGTCGGGACGCTCGCGCCAGATCAACTCCTGCAGTGCCATCATGTCGCCGGGCAGATGGAAGAAGCGTTCCCCTAGCCAGCGCGTCTGGAACAGATGCTCGAACTCGGCCGCCCGGCTCAGCCATTCAATATTGAGATCCCGCATGCGGGCCGATATCCGCTCAGTCATGTCGATGCGATGCTCCCGAATGATGTTGAAACGCTAGTCCCGCTGCTCGATCGGCACTGGGGGCTGCGTCCGGCCGGCATGCAGGTCCTCTCGTCGGGCCATACAAACAGAAGCTTCCTCGTTCGATGCGCGTCGGACACCGTCGTACTGCGCGTCTCGTGGCCCGGCAAGCCGATTGAACAGGCGCACCGCGAGGCGGCCATCCTGTCCGCGCTTGGCGCGGGCCCATTCCCGCATGCGCTGGCGAAGCGAAGGCCGACCCTGTCAGGGCAGCCGGAGACGCAAACGGGCGACGGCAGACGACTGCACGTTTTCGAACACATTGCCGGCCAGCCCGGCTTGCCGGAGGACCGCGACGCCGGCGTGCTTGATGCGATGCGCACCCTTGCGCGATTGCATGCGGCCATGGAGAGCATACCAGCGAACGCGGCGTCGCCTGTCGACTGGCTGCAGCGCCGCTTTTCGCGCGTGGCCGCGCGGCCGGCTCCCATGCTGGCGGCGACCCTGTCCGCCGCTTATGACACAGTCATCGACCGTATTCGTGCGGCGCTGGCCGACGCGACCGGGTGGATATGGGGCCCGGTACACTGGGTGCATGGCGACTACCACGCCGGCAATCTGCTCTATCGCGATGGCAGGGTAAATGGCGTCATCGACTTCGACGATGTCGGACAAGGCAGCCATTGGCTCGAAGCGGCGTTTGCAGCGTTTGCGCTGTCGCGCGACGCGAGCCGCGATGACGCCTTCGTTTTCGATAAACGGCGCTGGGACGCGGGCGCGCAGGCCTACGCGACGTTGCGCCACGGCACCGCGCCGCCGTGGCTACGTAACAGACGCGGCGCATTGTTGACCTTGTTCTGCGCGGAACAGACGCTGATCCATCTCGAGGCGGCGCAACACGAGTTGTGGACGCCCGGACCGGGCATCGGTTTCCTGGCGGGCTGGCGCCACCTGCTCGCCATCGCGCCAGGCCGCGACTCATGCACGAATAATGCGCGACTACCGCACGACTAACGCACGACTAATGCGCCAATGAGCCGCCCTCGCGTCAGCGGCTCTGGTTCAGGAACAGACGTACGGCTTCCACTGTATTTGGCCGCGCCTCCGCGTACCGGGAACCGTCATGCAGACAGAACATGGGGTCCCGTCCACGTTCCGCACAGACCTCAGCATGTCTGCGCATCGCTTCCGCCAATGCGCTCGGTGATGGCGGCGGCCGCCGCCAGTCGTCAAGCATGAACGTCCACCCGGTATGCTTGCGCCGCAAGCCGGCCAGCACATCGACACGCGGATCAGCTGGCGAAACACCATAAGGCAAGCGCAGCGGTAGTATGTCCGGCGCGACCACGCCGGCGTGCCGATAGGCGCGATGGATAAGCCGATCCGTCGTTGCGATCTCGTCGATCAGTGCTTGGTTCGATATGCCGCCGGCCCGCGCATGGCCGAAGGTGTGATTACCGAGACAGTGCCCTTCCCGAACGATCCGCACCGCCATGGCGAGCGATGTCGACAGGTGGCTGCCGAGCACGAAAAACGTCGCGCGTTGCGATGCCGCTCCCAACACGTCTAGCAAAGCCGGCGTCGACGGGCCCGGACCATCATCGAAAGTGAGGGTGATCGGCATGGTTTGGCAATCGTGCGGTAGGCTCTCCGGCGCGGCGGGCTGAGGCTGCGTGTCCATCTCAACGCGATTGTCGTCAACGCACCGGCTTTTGGCGTCGCCTGGTCCGTTTCGCGCGCAGCGCAATCCAAAGCATTGTCACATAGCCATACGGAATCGGGCGAGAAGTGCCTGTACGTCGCCCGGGCAGCGCGAAACGCACCCTTCACAACCTCTCGTCGACGGCCCGGCTGGATTCAGGACAGCACCGGCGACGGGCGCGCGCTACGTCACGTTGCAGCAGGGCGGTCCGCTCGCCGGTGCTGCAATTTCCGTGACACCGGCCGGACGGTTGCGGTCCATTGCGAGCGCGGTTGCGGCAAGCAGTCCGGATGCCGGTCCGATCGGACCGAACCGATCCATCACGCGCCCAACATCGACACTCGGTCTGCACGATTCTTTTCGCGGCCACCGCCGACATGCGACGCCAGCCATCGCACCGGTGGGCGACCAACGTTTGCGGCGCCCGGTCAGCACTGGCGAGCGTCCATTTCGTCGAGCCGGCCGGTGGCCGCGCCGGTCCGCATCGGACAACAGCCGTACCATATCTCGCGATTCGCGCCGTGTGATTCCCTCTTCCGCTGATCCGGCTGACGCCCGAGCACGCATACCGACGCTCCCGGGCTCCTGCGCCAATCCGGAACAGCATCCGTTGCGTCGTGATCTTCCGAACGACGACAGGGACGACACCGTTGCGCCAAAGATCGTTTCTGACGCCGGCGAACAGCACGGGACGGCCGGCACGCTGCGCTCGAGACAGCGCAGGCACCGCGAATCCTTGCTGCGCTGAAGCCGGAACGACACACAGCAGGCCGGTAGGACGCAAGTCATCACGCGTCCGAGCGCAGCCCCTGCCCGTGCAATCGACGAAGCGGGCCGCCACGCCGGGCAGCCCGTGTCTCACCAGGGAACGGTCCGGCCCAGATAATCCAGGTATTCGAGGCCCGGCCGACCTTGCTTGCCCAGCATGACATCGACCAGGCTAGGAATGCTGTCATCGATGGACAGGGGCGCGTCCTCTCCACCTAGTTCGGTTCTGACCCACCCCGGCGCCATCACCAGCATTGCAAGCGGCGTTTCTGCATGGCGCGCGGCGAAGCTGCGCATGAACTGGTTGAGCGCCGCCTTGCTGCCACGGTAGAGCTCGCGCTGCCCGCGCGTGTTGTTCGCGATGCTGCCTTGCCCCGATGACATCACGCCGATCAAGCCCGCGGGGCGTACGAGACCGACGAGTTTCTCGACCACCCGCATCGGGCTGAGCGCATTCGTGACCATCAGGTTCACGAAATCGTCCGTCGAGACGGCGCCAATCGCCTGCGTCGGGTCCGGGTTGGTCGTACCGGCGTTGACGAACAGTATCTCGAAACGCCTGTCCGACAGACGCTCGCGCAGCGACAGGAGCTCCTGCGGTCTGGTGATGTCCAGCGATTCGATTGCGACTCGAGCCGGATGCCGAGCCGCGAGATCGTGCAGGCCGGTGTGCGCATGCCCGCGGACGGTACCGACGACGTTCCACCCTTTAAGGACGAAACGCTCGGCGATGGCCAGGCCCAGGCCTCGCGAGGCGCCGATCAGCAGGATCGTGGGCGCTGCAGTTTGGATTGCGGACATGGGGTGTCTCGTGAGCCGTGCGATCGAGCCATTTTCCAACCGCGCGATGCCTTGCGCCAGACGCGCTGGCTGCAATCGAGCGTTGCATCGCGCGCCCTGGGTAGCGGCCGGGTTCTCGGCCGGTTCGCCCTGGATCGCACCGTTTGCCGTTATGCTGAAGACATGCCAAGCGTCGACCTCAATCTCCTACCCGCACTGGATGCACTGCTCGCCGAGCGCAGCGTGACCGGTGCGGCCCGCCGGACGGGCCTCAGCGTGTCGGCGATGAGCCGAACGCTGGCTCGCCTGCGTCGAAGCACCGGCGACCCGCTGTTGATACAGGCGGGGCGCGCGTTGGTGCTGACACCCTATGCGATGGAACTTGGCGAGCGCTTGCCGGCTCTGACCCGCGAGGCGCAGGCGGCGCTGGCACCGGCGCGACACGCCCTCGACCTGGCCCGGCTCGAACGGACCTTCACCATTCGTGCGGGCGAAGGCTTCATCGAACTGGTCTCCGCAATCCTGCTCAGGCGGCTCGCCCAGACCGCGCCGCGCGTGTGTCTGCGCTTCGCGCCCAAACCGGACTGGAATGTCGAGCCGCTGCGTCAAGGGGCGCTCGATCTCGAAATAGGCGTGCTCAACACGTCGGCTCCGGAATTGCGCGCCCGGGCACTGTTCCGGGACCGTTACGTCGGCGTGTGCCGCAGTGGTCACCCGTTGACCGCGTTGTCCCATATTGGCCCGGAACAATTTCTCGCGCATGGCCACGTTCTGGTCTCGCGATCCGGCGCCATTGAAAACGCTGCTGACGGCGCGCTGGCCGCGCTCGGCGGCGTGCGCCGAATCCAGATCATCGTGCCCGCGTACACGAACGCGCTCCAAATCGTACGGCAATCCGATCTGCTGGCCGTGGTCCCGCATTCCTGTGTGGACAACGGCTTCGTGCCCGGTTACGGCACACGGAACGGCGTGCAGTGGTTCGAACTGCCGCTGGCAGTCCCGGCATTCAACGTCTGCGCGATCTGGCATCCCCGGCTTGACCGCGATCCGGCGCAGCGCTGGCTGCGTGGCGAATTGCTTGCCCTCTGCCAGGAAACGCTGCCGCAAACGTGATGCGAGTCACCAGCAAGCGGAAACGAACAGGCGCGTGGCGCGCATGGGGCGAGAGAGACGCGTCGGCCCGGCTTGGTACGGCGGGCCGGGCGCTCGCCGTACCTGGCATCAGCGGTCGCGCTTCTCGGACGCGTCGATGCGGCGCGCTCCGTCCAGAACCTTCGCCGAGCTATCCGAGGCGGCAGTGGGCAGGAGCGGCTTGATCAGCCGGTGCGCCCTGCGCTCCCGGCCTTCGGCGCCCTCACCACTTTCACCGCCTGGGCGCGGACGCGACGACCTGATCGATCAGGTGACGCACGGTCTGGGATCGCTCGTGCTTTCGGTAAAGCGCCGCCACCTCCGAATGAATGATCGGACCGGCGAGCTCATTGAAGACCACGTCGGGCAGCTTGACCGATTTGATCAGAACGCTGGGGACGATCGCGACGCCGACGCCTAATGCAACCTGCGCCAACACCGCCACCAGGGTACCCGGCGTGGAGACGACGGCCGGCGTGAAGGCACCCCGCCGCGCCACCTCCTGCAAGCCCAGCACTTGTTCGGGAACAACGAACGACTCCTCGGCAAGCGCAGCGGGTCGGATCTTGCCGGCATGCATCGCCAGCGGGTGGTCGACGGACAACGCGACACAAAAGCGATCCCTTGCCACGATGTGACTCGCGAGCGACGGCGGATGGGCCACCGGGCTGCGGATGAACGCGACATCCACCCTTCCTTCCTCGATCAGGGTTGGCAGCTTTTCATTTGGGAATTCATTTGTGTTCACCATCACGTCCGGCCATTGCGTTCGGAATCGGCGGACTTGATCCTGGAGCGCGCCTGAAAACACGGCGGAGCCGACATACCCGATCTCGACGCGGCCGACCTGGCCGCGTCCGGCCCGCCTTCCGACGTGAACGGCGCGATCGAGCTGCTCCAGCGTGGCGCGCGCCTCGGCCAGGAAGGCCTCGCCGGCCGGCGTCAGCGCCACCGAACGCTTGGTCCGGTTGAACAGCCTCGCCTGCAGCGCGCGTTCCAGTTCCTGGATCTGCGCTGTCAGCGTTGGGGGCGATACGCCGATCCGCTCCGCAGACTGGCCAAAGTGGAGCGTTTCCGCCACCACAATGAATGAGCGTAGGTGACGCAGTTCCATGAGGACCAGAGAGTCATGCTTCGAAATTCGGTTTTTCCGAATTATCTCATCAGCTAGCTTTATTGAACCGAATTATCGCGACTGCTCTAATCGACGGTTTAGAAAGCCACTCCTGGAGTCCTGAAATGCCTCGCTTCCCACACGCCCTTGCCACGTTCACACTCGCAACTGCGCTCTGTGCCAGCGCGGCGTCGGCGGGTGCCGTCGAACTGCCCACCCAACCGGTACTGACGCTTGCCGCGGCACAGCGCGTCGCGGCGGCCGCGCAAGCGAAAGCCCAGGCCTCGGGATGGCCCTGCGTCATCGCCGTTGTCGATAGCGCCGGTTCGCCGATCGTGCTGCTGCGCATGGATGACGCGTCGGTCCCGGCGGGCGTCGAGCTTGCGCCCGGCAAAGCGCGCACTGCCGCCCTGTTCCGGCGCCCTAGCGGCGCTCTGGAGGACGCAATCAACGGGCCGCGCCCCGCCGCGATCACCGCACAGGGCTTCGTGCTGATGCGAGGCGGTGTGCCGATCGTGAATGACGGCCGAATCGTCGGGGCGATCGGTGTCTCCGCCGACACCCCGCAACACGACGAGGCGATCGCGGAAGCCGGCGCGGCCGCCCTCAAATAGGCATCCGCAGCGCAATGCCGTACACGGCGCGGCGGCGCCGTCCGGGCCGCCGCGCCGTGTGAACGCGCCGGCCGCACTGCGCCCCGCTCACGCGCGGACGCGAGGCCAGGCCCTTAGCTGCCGATCCCTAGCCGCGCGGCAACAGTACGGGCAGTTGCCTCGCGGCGGGCGGTGAGCTCCGCCGCTGCCGCGCGCGCTGCCGCCAGTACGGACGCGGGTGCGGTGGCCGGCGTGCCGCTGTCGAATGGCGGCTCCGGCGCGTAGGCCATGCCGAGTTGAATCGATTGCGCGACGGTATCGCCGAGCATATCCGCCGCCAGGCGCAATGCGCCGTCGATCCCGGCAGTGACGCCCGCCGCGAAGATCCATTTGCCGTCGACGACCACGCGCTGATCCACCGCCTCCGCACCAAAGCACGGCAGCAGGTGGAAGGAGTTCCAGTGGGTAGTGGCGCGGCGACCACGCAGCAGACCCGCTGCGCCAAGCACGAGCGCGCCGGTACAGACCGACAATACCCGCCGCGCCCCCGCCGACTGCTGCCGCAACCACTGAAGCACGACCTCGTCGTGCATCAGTGCCTCCTGTCCGGGTCCACCTGGCACATGGAGCACGTCCAGTCGAGGCGCATCATCCAGCGTCGCATCAGGGACGATGCGCAATCCGTGAACATCTCGAACCGGATCGGTCGAACGCGCGTAGATACGGTGCGTCGCGCCGGGCAGGCGCGACAGAACTTCGAACGGGCCTGTCAGGTCGATCTGGTCAATGCCATCGAATGCGAGCGATCCGATGACGAGCGGTGCGTTCTGTGACATGGGCATGGCTCCGGGTGGGTGTGCTCGACATCGACACTGTAGTGCGTTAGCGTGTGGCGATGCCGACACTCAAGCCACGGATTCCGCCACAAGTTCCGCCACAGCTTCCGGCACCGACCTTGCAGCCCGAGCCGCCACGGCAGCCGTCGCCAACGCATTCGGCCGAACGTACACCGCGCGCGCGTTCGGTCGCAAAGCCGCATGGGCGAAGCCGCACGTCGCGCCCAGCCGAAGCAGCGACAGCCGCCATCTGCAGGCGCGTCGAGTTGGTGGCCTTCCCGGACGTCCAGATGTTGGACATCGCCGGACCAGGCCAGGTATTCACCGCCGCTAACGAACTGGTCGCGGCGGCGCTCGGGCAAACGGCTTACGACGTGCAGGTCATTGCGCCGGGAGCGGCGCAGGTCGTCGCGACATCTGGCATTGCGTTCGCCGTCGCAGCGGCGGACACGACCGTCGGACCGCCAGATACGCTGATCGTCGCGGGCGGCCGCGGCGTCATGGAGGCCGCGCGGGACGAAACATTGCGCGACTGGGTGCGCACTCGGGCGAGCCGCGCGCGGCGCGTCGCTTCGGTCTGTACCGGTGCATTTCTGCTCGCTGCGACCGGGCTGCTTGATGGAAAACGGGCGGTCACGCACTGGCGCCACTGTGATGAGCTGGCGCGTCGCTTCCCTCTGGTCCGGGTAGAGACCGACCCGATCTTCGTGCGCGACGGTGCCATCTGGACTTCGGCCGGCGTCACCGCGGGCATTGATCTCGCGCTCGCGATGGTCGAGGAAGACCTCGGCCGCGCCATTGCGCTGGAGGTCGCCCGCAGCCTCGTGGTGTTCCTGAAACGTCCTGGCGGACAAGCGCAGTTCAGCGCATTGTTGGCGCTGCAAGCGGCGGACGAGCGCTTCGCGTCGTTGCACGACTGGCTGGCCGAGCACCTCGCGGAAGACCTGTCGCTGCCGCGTCTGGCTGACCGGGCTGGCATGAGCGAGCGCACGTTCCTGCGGCGTTATCGCGAGGCGACCGGCATGACACCGGCGAGCGCGGTGGAGCGCTTGCGTGTGGAAGCCTCGCGTCAAATGCTCGCCGAGACACGTCTGCCCATCAAGCGCATCGCGGCACGCTGCGGCTTCGGTTCGGAGGAAACGATGCGGCGCGCGTTCGCAAAGCTGCACGGCGTCAGTCCAAGCGACTACAGGGAGCGGTTCGGCACTGCAACGTGAGCAGATGATTCCGGTGCGGCAAAACCCGAGCGCTCGCCATCGATACCGAAATCGGCGCACCGATGGTCGCACTGTCGCGTCAGTATGCGTCTCACCAAGCTGGCGGGCGCGACACCTTGCAATCAGGAGCCGGCATCACAAGACGTCGGCATGGCAACCCGGCGGCGGCGATGAATCCATGACACGCTCGCGGCAGCCCTGACGGCGGTCCGTCGCATCCAGCTTGCAGGCGGACCGCAACGAACGATATCCACATGAGACGACAAAGGCACCGGCAACAGATGCGCAGCGGCACGACACGGTGGCTCACGCTGGCGATCGGCGGCATTGCCAGCGCAGCCTTTGTCGGCGGCGTTGCGGCTTACCTGCCGACAATCGCCGTGGTCGGGGCCGGCACAGCGATCGCGTCCGTCGCGACGTTTGCTGGTTCCACGCGGCGGCGATGGCTGGCCACCACCATCGCGTCGGCAGCGTTGGGCGCTGTGCTGTGGCTCGCATTCGGGACCACGCTTGGCTACTTCTGGTTGAATCGCTCGCGCCTCGACGCACTCGTCACCCAGATCGACGCGGTGCCGACCATCACGTCACTCCAGCTTGGCCACGATGAGGCGGTGGCGGCGCCCATCAACGACATCCAGCGGTTCGACAGCTACCGCTTCATCAATGAGCAATTGGTGACCCGCTATCGTCGGCGCGTCGCCCCGGACGCGCCGGATGCTCCCGACACGCCGCAGCCGACCGTATATGAGGACGACCTATTGCACCGGCTGCAAGTGCCGGTCGCGCGCTATCACGCGCTGCGCGCGACGCTCGATGCACTCTCACTGTCAGGCTTCGATCGCATCGGCAGAGGCGGGATTGCTCTGGACGAGCGGATGCCGGGCGGCACGCCGTGGGGCAACGCCTTCCTTTATTTGCCTACCGACGACACACCCGCCATCGAACGGACACTCGAGCAACGTCGCCTGGCACCGCATTGGTTTTACATCACGCGGGGCTGAATCGAGCGCGTCATGCCGATCGTTCGATCAAGCCGGCCTGGAAGCATCCGTGGCGAGTAAAGCCCTCACATGCATGCCGCAGCGCCTGACGATGGCGAAAGCCGCAATTTTCCGTGCACGCTTATCGGCTTCAGAAACGTTGACAGTTTCTCTTGTGCCTTTCCATTAAAGTCGAGCTTTGAGACTGCGGATCGCGCGGACCGCACCGTGAGTCGAATCGAGTCGATACCGTTGGCGCCAAGGCCCTTCGTTGCCCGCCCTCGCGTCTTTGTTGTCGAAAAATCCCGTCAGCGCAGAAGCGCGCGGCGGATGCCGCGGCTTGCGCCAGTTGTCAATGAAGTCCGCATCGACACAACGTCTCAACGTTGGCAGCGACATCTTCCAATGCTATAAACGGTAATGATTTGCATTACGAAAAAGGCTTGTCTTGGAAACTGCGACACTGCCGAGCACCGCATGCGGGACTGCATCAAGCAACGGTGCCCTGGACCATCTCTATCGCGCCCATCACGGCTGGCTGATCAACTTTCTGCGAAAGCGGCTCGGCAATACGTGCGACGCGGCCGACCTCGCGCACGATACCTATCTACGATTGCTGGCAACCGGACGCACCCCCGACACGGACAGTGCCCGCCCATATCTCGCGCATGTCGCCAAGTGCCTCGCCGTTGATCTACATCGTCGGCGCGAGATCGAATCCGCTTATCTCGATACGCTAGCCGCACTCGCGCCGCGACAGATTCCTTGCGAGGAAACCCGGGCGGCGATCATCGAGACCGTAGTGGCCATCGATCGCGCATTGCAGCAGCTTCCCGCCGGCACGCGAGCGGCCCTGCTGCTCAGCAGGCTCGACGGCCTGAGTTATCGCGATATCGCAGCGCGACTGGCGGTCTCCGTATCGTCTGTCGAAAAATACGTCGCCACCGCCCTGCGCGCCTGCTATGACGCGCGGTACGGTTCGACGCAGGCAACCCATGGCAGCTGACTCACCAACGCAATGCGACAGAAAGCCTCGATCGATCCGGACATTGTCGAACACGCGAGCCTCTGGATGGCGCGTCTCTGGTCGGACGACACGACGGACCGCGATCGCGCCGCGTGCCGTCGCTGGCGCGACGCACACGCCGACCACGAGCGTGCCTGGCGGCGGCTGCAGGGGCTGAGTGAGCAGCTGGCTCAGACGACGCCCGCCGTTCGGAGGAAATGGCGATATGACCGGCCTGCGAGCTTTCACGTCCCGCGGCGCCGCGCCGTTGGTGCGGCGGCATCCTGATACTGATCTCGCCAGCCCAACTGTCGCAACGCTGTCGCGACAATTCAGGCGGTTGCCATCTATATCCGAACGGATATAATTATGACAGAGAGAAGCAAGCCCCTGTACTGGGAAGGCTCATCGAAGAAGGACTTCAAGGCGTTCCCCGTCCCCGTGCAGAAGGACATGGGCGTGTCGTTATTCGTCGTCCAGTTGGGCGGCACGCCCGATTCGGCTAAGCCCTGGAAGGGGCTGGGTTCTGGGGTGTACGAACTGGTGGAAGACCATCGAGGCGACACTTTCCGTGCGGTTTACACAGTGAAGGTCGGGGACGCGGTGCATGTGCTGCATGCGTTCCAGAAGAAGTCCAAGTCCGGCATCGCCACGCCGCAGCCGGACGTGGAGTTGATCGAGAAACGGTTGAAGGCAGTGCTGGCCCGCTACGCGGCGAACAGGAGAACATGATGAGTCGCAAAGATACCCCTCAAGGGACCGACAACGTGCTGCTGGATCTCGGTTTCGACGATGCGGAAGAACTGTCCGCGAAGGCGGCGCTCGCACTCAAGCTCAACGCGCTAATCGACCAGCGCGACCTGAGCCAGACCGAAGCGGCCCACATCACGGGCATGACCCAGCCTAAGGTGTCTCAGGTTCGTCGCTACAAGCTCCGGAACATTTCGCTGGAGCGTTTGATGCAGGCGCTGGTGTCGCTGGATCAGCATGTGGAAATCGTAGTGCAGCCTGCGCGGCGCGAGTACGCGCCGGGCATCACTGTCGCTGTCTGACTTCCATGAAAAGCCCGATCATAGAATCCTTGTTGGACGATATGGCTGCGTTGCATGAAGCCAGCGCGAATGATCAGGAGACGATGCAGGAGTTCACCGCAATGCTGACGCTATCGAAGCCTTTTGATTCTCGTATCACTGATACGAGAATTCCGGAGCGGCAGTTCCCTTAATCGTAGACATCCCGGCGACCAGTAGCGGGCTCGCAAGCTGCCCGTCTGAATTTCCTAGACAGTGTCTCGGAAATTCGCCCGCGCCGAGCTGGCTTGTGGCTGGGCCAATTCGGCAGACAATGCCCGGCGAATTTTTCTTCTGCCGTGAAAATCGACTGTCGTGTCAGTGTCACGACAATTCCCGGCGTGATCTTCCCCTCTCCAAATGGTGCATCCCGGCGTTCCGCCGTCGGTGTATTGACCCAGCAGAACCTGCTCAGGTTATGCAGCTAAAGCGTATGCCTCGGCCGGAGGCTTCATGCCTAGCGCCTGATGCGGGCGCCGGCCGTTATAAAAGCGTATCCAGCCGCCGATCGCGCGGCTGGCATGTTGGATGGTCTCGAAGGGATGCCGGGTAATACCCCCGCTTGTAGCGCGAGTGGGAAGTAGAGTCTATGCTGCTGTCACGAGCCGCTGTTTCGGCGTCATGCTCAGCGCATCCCTGAAAGCACGACCACCGCAGGTGTCGTCCTCTCGCCGCGGGGCGCCGTGCTCGACATCGGCAGCCTCGGGTCGCGATTCGGAATGTCCCGGGCTGTTTCGCGGAACTTCGCGTCCGCCCACAGCCCTGGCGGGCCAGCACGCTGCGGTGGTCGACACCGGGGTGGCGTGAGTGTTAGATCGGTAGCCGCAACCGTGCTCAGCCTTGCATCGCGCCGCGGCGTTCCGGCCATGAATGACTGTGCATGTGCGCCGCCGCTGCCCCACTGGCCGTCTTCGCTCCCTGACTGTTTGCACTGCTCCGTTCTACTTACGAAGCTGTGGCGACCCGCGCTGACGACCCGCGCTGACGACCGGCGCTGACCACCGGCGCGTGAAGGTCGCGACTGCACATTCTGTCATTCGGTGCCACGCTGCGCCTGACTCGTACGAAAGGTTCAATCACATTTTCTTGGGCCGCGCATTGCGGGTTTTGCGCGCTCGTTCGGAATACACGGTGGAAGTCCCCGTATCCGAAGGAGTTGTGCCGTGAAGTTGAACCACTTGTTGTGCACTGAAGGCGTTGCTCGAACGAGCGACGCTGCAACCGCCTCGTCCCACGCGCGCTGTCGGGAAGCGAGGACAAGCGCGGCACGTCCGAAGCTGCCGCCGATCCGCTCGACCAGGCTCGCCTGTGCGTTGTTCATCGGGTCCCTCGCCTTGCTTCCGCCCGGGGCATACGCTCAAGGCGTGGGCGAAGCGAGCGCCACGCCTACACAGACGCAAACCTACCAAATTCCCGGCGGGCGATTGGACCGCGTCCTGGCACGCTTCGCGGCCGCTGCAGGCCTGGCCTTGCACGTTCCGCCGAGCCTTGTCGGTGACCGCCAAAGCCCCGGCTTATCGGGAGACTATACCGTTCAAGACGGGCTGGAGCGGCTGGTGCGGGATCAAGGTCTGCGCGCCAGGCATAACGCTGACGGCTCCTTCACGATCGAACAAACATCCGTCGTGGACGAAGGCAGCCTTGCCGAGGTTCGCGTGCTGGGAACCGCCGAAACCGAACTCAAGCAGTCGCTTGGCGCGTCCCTGATTACACGCCAGGACATCGAAGACCGCCCCCCTGCGAACGACCTCGCCGAACTGATCCGCACGATGCCGGGGGTCAACCTGACCGGCGCCGGCTCGTCCGGCGCCTACGGCAACCAGCGACAGATCGATCTGCGCGGCATGGGGCCTGAAAACACCCTGGTGCTGGTGGATGGCAAACCGGTCAATTCACGCGATTCGCAAATGATGCGACGCAGCGGTGAGCGCGACACGCACGGCGACACCAACTGGGTGCCAGCCGACGCGGTCGATCATATCGAGGTCATCCGCGGCCCTGCAGCCGCGCGGTATGGGTCAGGCGCGGCGGGTGGCGTGATCAATATCGTCACGAAGAAGACCACGGATCGTCTTTCCGGCTCGCTTACCAGCTACTACAGCGTGCCGGAAGACAGTGCCGAGGGTGGCACGCAGCGCCTCGGCGTCAATCTCGCCGGGCCGATCGGCGACAAGCTGTCATTCCGGGTCTATGGCAACGTTGCAAAGACCGACGCCGACTCCCCGGACATCAATGCCGCGCACGCGCTGGGCCGAGGCGCAGCTGGCCGCGAAGGCATGCGCAACAAGGACATCAACGGACTGTTGCGTTGGCAGCTCACGCCCGATCAGACGCTGGAGTTCGACGCCGGCTTCGGTCGTCAAGGCAACATCTATACGGGAGAATATCCGGTGGGGCCAGGCTCCAACGGTGAAGCGCTCGCTGACATGCCGCAACAGGGCGCCGAGGTACGCCGGACCTATCGGCGGACCGCCTCCCTGACGCACACCGGTGACTGGGGCGCGCTGGGCGATTCGAGACTGTCGTTCCAATACGAAGGCACCACCAACGCCGACTGCAAGAAGGGCATGGCAGGCGGCGTCGAAGGTGCATGCCAGATGCCGATGGCAACGGTGGCGTCACAGCTGCGGAGCTACTTCGTCAATGGAGAACTGCACACGCCGATACGTCTGGGCGGCATCAGCCAGGTACTCACCAGCGGTTTTGAATACCGCTACCAGCACCTCGACGATCCGAACCTCGTCGCGCAGCCACAGCCCGATGGCAGCCGTGCCGTCGAAACCAGCACCAGCTCGGCCGACGCGGCGCTCTATCTGGAAAATAACATCGAACTCACGCGTCGGCTGATTTTGACACCCGGCCTTCGTTTCGATCACCTAAACAGATTCGGCAACAATTTCAGCCCCAGCCTTAACGCCACCTACGATATTTCACCGCAGTTCACGCTGCGTGCGGGCATCGCGCGCGCGTTCAAGGCGCCCAACCTGTACCAGAGCGATCCCTACTATTGGTATGTGACGCGCGGCAACGGCTGCCCGGTCGGCGTCTCCGGCCCTTGCTACATCCAGGGCAATCCGAATCTCCGACCCGAGATCAGCGTGAACAAGGAAATCGGCATTGCCTGGAACAATTTCAGTGGCTGGGATGCGAGCCTTACGTACTTCCGAAACGATTACCAGAACAAGATCGCCGCTGACATGTACGACCAGACCGCGTCGAATCAAAGCCAGTACCGGCTGTTCAAATGGAACAACAGCGGTCCCGCCTTGATCCACGGACTGGAGGGGAACTTCGACGTGCCGCTTCTGGGCGACAAAGGAAAGACGCTCAAATGGACCAACAACGTGACCTGGATGTTCAGCAACAACAACAAGAACACCAATCAGCCACTCAGCATCATTCCGAAATACACGCTGAACAGCGCGATCGAATGGCGACCGATTCAGCAACTGACGCTGCTGGCGACCGCTACGCTGTACGGACGCCAGCACTCCCGCACGCTGACCTCGAAGGGCGAGGCGGCCAGCGGAGCCGCACTGCAGTCGATCGGCTCATATGCGATTTTTGGCGTGCGTGCGAGCTACGCATTCCGCAAGAACTATCGGTTGGGCATCGGCGTCGGCAACCTTTTCAACCGGGTGCTGTATAGACAGTCGAACAGCAGCAGCGCCGGCGCGTACACCTACAATGAGCCCGGCCGTTTCTTCTATGTGACGCTGTCGGCGGGATTCTGAACGGCGCGCTCCGCCGGCCGGCAGCGCCGACGGAGCGCTGAGCAAGCGGTCGGCAATCACCACAAGCTGCCCCTCAAGCGGCCACCTCAAGCGGCCACCTCAAGCAGCCACCTCAAGCAGCCACCTCAAGCAGCCACCTCAAGCAGCCACCTCGAGCAGCCACCTCAAGCCAACACCCTCAGCAACCACCTCGGGCAATCGAGATAGGCGACCACGACAGGCCGCCGGCGCCGGATCGCTGTCGGATCGCGCACCGGTGGTCCGACCGGCTATCCGAGGGCGGGCCTGGCTGTACCGCCTGCACCGACGCAAGCCGGCAATCGGCAACCGGTAAGCAAGAGGCCACGCGCGGGCCCGCTCAGCGGTTCAACGCACGCTCATACTCGTGACGGAAAGTGCTGAGCGAACTCGCCAGCACGGTCGCCGCGCCGTCGACAAGGCCGCAACGCCCGGAGCCGGGCAACAGTCGTGCAAGGTTTTCAAGTGCTTTCAAGTCGCTCTGCCGGCCGGCGCCGCCATCGATGCGGTCGAGAATGCGCGAGACCTGATGCGTGCCGATCTTGCACGACGAGCATTGCCCGCAGGAATTGTCGGCGAAGAATGCAACATACTCGGCCGTCTTGCGCAGCACGCTCGTGCCCTCACCCACCACGATCATTGCGCCCGTGCCGAGACGCGAGCCACGTTCGCGCACGCTGTCGAAGTCGAGCGCGACGTCCAGATCAGCGGCGGTCAACAGCGTGTTCGATGGCCCCCCGGTGAACACCGCCTTGAACGGGCGGCTACCCAGCATGCCGCCCCCATGGATGAAGATCAGCTCGCGCAACGTGACGCCCATCGGCAGCTCGTGCAAGCCAGGGCGCATGACGTCGCCTGACAGGGAATAGAGCTTGGTGCCCGCGGCCGCGCCACGGCCCAGCGTGCGATACCACGCCGCGCCGTGCCGAAGGATGTGCGGCACATGCGCGAACGTCTCGGTATTGTTGATCAGCGTCGGCGCACCGTGCACGCCCGCCTCGGCCGGAAACGGCGGCTTGAGCGACGGAAACGGAAAACCGCCCATCACGCTGGCGACCGCGGCCGTCTCCTCGCCGCCGACATACAAGCCCGAACCTGGTATCACATGCAGTTCCACGGGCGTGCCAACGGCTTCGGCCACCTGCGCGAGCAGCGGATGACCGGACCACGCCTGCACGGCCTCGCTGACCGACGTCACCGCCTCGGGCTGTCCTGGATTCACATAGAGAACGACGTGATTCGCCGCCACGGCCAGTGCCCCGATCAGCGCACCCTCGATCACCTGATGCGGCGTGCGGCTCAGCAGGTATCGGTCCTTGAAGGTGCCTGGCTCGTCCTCGTTGCCGTTGCAGATCAGCCACTTGCCTTGCCCGGCCAGCGGCGCAAGCGCCGCCACCGCATGCCACTTCAGATGAGTCGGAAAGCCGGCACCGCCGAGCCCCCGCAGGCCGGCATCCCGCAAGACCTCGATGATGCGATCGGGCGCCTGCAGCGCGCGTTGCAGACCGAGACCACCGCCGGCTTGCAGCCAGGCCGGTAATTCGGGACCGGCCTGGGCAGCCGCGCTGGTGAGCACGCGCATCGGCGCATCGGTGGCGTCGGTGGCGTCGAGCGAAGACGGAAGCGTCCGGTTCATGCGGCACGCTCCCGGTCGCTGACGATATCGAAATTGCCGTAGGCGGGAAAGATCATCGGCGCCTTGCGCGCAACGGGCAAGCCCGCCGCGATCAACGCACGTCGCCAGTCGGCGAGATGCGTCAGGCCGACCATGCGCGGCGCACACCCGCGTGCGTGCGCCGCGGCCGTGGCGCCTGCGCGGCGGCCGAATACGACGAGTTCGAGCAACGCATTGCCCATCATGCGATTCCGTCCATGAATGCCGCCGGCCACCTCGCCGGCGCACAGTAGACCTGGCACCGGCGTGCGCCCGTCGACATCCATGACCACCCCACCGTTTTGATAATGCAGCGTGGGGCGTACCAAGAACGGTACCACCGCCGGATCGAAACCGGCCCGATGGGCCAGATGGCGCAGCGTCACCAGCCCGCTCTGCAGCACGCCTGGTCGGCTTTGTTCAAGTGTCGGTGTATCGAGAAAGACCCCGGCCTGGCCATCCCGCTCGACGCCGCGCCCCTCGCGGATTTCGCGAAGAATGGCAGCAGCGACGATGTCGCGCGGCTGCAGTTCGTCCACGAAGCGTTCACCCCGGCCATTCACCAGGAAAGCGCCCGACGAACGGGCCGCTTCGCTGACCAGTGCGCCTTCCATGTGCGCAGGCCACGCGATGCCGGTGGGATGGAACTGGAAACTGTCGATCTCGCGCAGCGGCGCGCCCAGCCGATAGGCCAGCACCAGCCCGTCGGCCGTGGCGCCGTAGTGGTTCGAAGTCGGGAACCCGCCCAGATGCAGGCGCCCCGCACCGCCGGTGGCCATCACGGTCGCGCCGGCGCGAGCGAGCACGGATCGGCCGCGTGCCAGATCGTGCAGCACCGCGCCCGCGCATCGCCCGCGACCATCGCTCAGCAGCTCCAGCGCGGGATGCCGATCCAGCACGGTGATCCCGGGCTGCAGCAGCACCGCCTCCCGCAATGCGCGCATCAACTCCAGACCCGTGAAATCACGATACGAGAGCAGGCGCGCCGCCGTCGCGCCGCCCGGCTTCTTGCGCAGCAGCGTGCCCCCCATGCGTTGACCGTCGCCAGCCAGATCGAAACTCATGCCCTCCTGGATCAACCACCGGATGGCGTCTGGCCCGTCGGAGACCAGCGCGGCGACCAGCGACTTGTCGCCAACGAAATGGCCGCTTCGAAGCGTATCCTCGAAATGCCGCTGCAGGCTGTCGTCGGCGCCGACGGCAGCCTGAATGCCGCCCTCGGCCATCACCGTGTTGCTGTCGCCCAGGCGCAGCTTGGTTGCCAGCAGCACACGCGCGCCGGCGCGCGCCGCGGTCAACGCAGCGACGCATCCCGCCCCGCCCCCGCCGATGATCAGGACGTCGGCATCTTGAACCGGCGCGCCGGCAATGTCGACATCCTCAAGCAATGAGTCGGCTTCGAGCAACGCCGCCAGGCTAGCCGGGCACTGCTGTCCGGCACTGGCGCCGACACGCAGCGAGACCATGGCGCCTGGCTGGCGGTCCGGGTGAAAGTCGGCAAGCAGTGCCTGCGCCGGCAGGTTCAGCGGACGCGCGGTCGCCGGCGTGGCCGCGTGCCAGGCGCGCAGTGCCTGCTGATATGGAATGCCCGGCGTTGTCATCGGGCGCCTCCGCGCGTGTCGGCGACTGCGCCGTCGGCTCCGGCAGCAGACACCGGCGGATTTGCGCCTGCCGCGTCGAAATCGATGACTTGCGTGCCCGCCGCGATCTCATGCAGGCGCGTCACCAGGTCCGACGGCCGCAGCGTCGACGCCGCAGTCATCCGCCGCACGAACTGCCCGAGATGGGCCGGATCGATATGCTCCGGGCAAGCGGCCACGCAAAGATTGCACAGCACGCAATGATCGAAGAGCGCCGCCGCCGCGTCCGCCTGACCGCCCGCGGCAAGGTTGACCATGCGCTGCACCTCGATGCCCTTCGGGCACGCGCGGTCGCATCCGCTGCAGTGGCGGCAATGCTTGGCTTCGGGGAACACCGCGTCGATCTGCTCGATGGCCGTCCAGCTGTCGGTCAGCGCATGCAGGTCATACGCGTGCGGGCGACGGGCCGGGAAATGGTCGACGAATGCCACCTGCATGCCTGCCTCGGCTGTCGTCTCGCAGGCCAGTGCCGTGCCCGCCAGACGCTCGCCGACGCGCCGCACCAGCACTCGGCACGCGCCGCACACGCCCTGCCCCATGCAGCCGACGTTCTCGGTCAGCGGCAGTCCGGCGCCCAGCCACGCCTGCAACAGCGAGACGCCGGGCTTCGTCCGCACGGCATGCCCGTCGAAGGTGAAGCCGATCTCGTCGGACCGCGTGTGCTCATCGATCATGGCAACGACTCCTGTAGACCCGGCAGGACTCACCAGTACCCCAGCACCTTCCACCACATGACGCCGAGCGTTGCATAAATCGCCAGCTCGATGACACACATGATGAAGCCCACCCGCCACCAGGTCCCCAACGGCACGTAGCCGCTGCCGAAGATGATCGGCGACGTGCCGGTGGCGTAATGCGTCAGCGTCATCATGATGGTGGAGCCCGCCGCCATCATCAGCAGGAAGGGCATCAGATACTCGGGCGGTACCAGCGCGACACCGACGGTCAGGAAGGCCAGCAACATCGCGCTGATGTGCGCGGTCGTGCTCGCGAAGAAATAATGCGAGAACACGAAGAGCAGGACCAGCAGCGCGGCGGCCCACTGCCAGCTCATGCCAGCGGACGCGATGCCGCTCTGCAGCATGTCGGAGAACCACTTGATCACGCCGGTCTTGTTCAATTGTTCGGCCATCATGACCAGCGCGCCGAACCAGATCAAGGTATCCCATGCGCTCTTCTCGGACAACACGTCGTCCCAGTCGATCGTGCCGGTGATGATCAGAATGAACAGGCCGAGGAACGCGACGACGGTCGGATCGAGCGTCAAGGCTGGACCGAACAGCATCGCCGGCACATTGGCCCACAGCAGCAGCAGGATCGCGAAGGTGCCGATCATGACCTTCTCGCTGCCGGACACCGGGCCCATCGCCTTCAACTCGGCGCGGGCATAGTCGATCGCGCCGGGCGTGGCCTTCACTTCGGGCGGCGCCAGCACGGCAAGCAGCAGTGGCATCAGCAGCAGACAGGCCAGTCCTGGCAGCAGCATGCAGAGCGCCCAGGTGGTCCACGAAAGATGGAAGCTCTGCTTCGTGACGCGCGCCACGTAGTCGACGACCAGCGGGTTGGGCGCCGTCGCGGTGATGAACATGCCCGACGTGATCGTGTTCGCATGCATGTTGACGAGCGACAGGTAGGTGCCCATCTTGCGTTCGGTGCCCTGCGCCGGATCGGAACCGAAGGCGCTGGCGATCGAGCGCATGATCGGATGTACGATGCCGCCGCCGCGCGCCGTATTGCTCGGTGTGAACGGCGCGAGCACGAGTTCGCAGACGGTCAAGCCATAGCCGATGCCGATCGTCTTGCGGCCCAGCAACGAGATGAAGAGCAAGCCGATGCGCTTGCCGAGTCCCGTTTTCTTCAGCCCGCGCGAGACCAGCACCGCGACCACGATCAGCCAGATCAGCGGATTGGCGAGACTTGACAGTGCATCGGCGATCGCCGCCTTGGACGACGTGGCGGTGACCTGGGAAAGCGCCACGATGGTCATCGCCATCATCGCCATCACGCCGATCGGCATCACCTTCAGGATGATCGCCACGATCGTGGTCAGGAAGATCGCCAGCAACGCCCACGCCTTGGGGGTCAGGCCAGCCGGCACGGGCAGCAGCAGCATGACCAGCAGGAACACCGTGGTGACCGCCGCCGGCAGCAGCCGGAACGGCACGTGGTCCTGGAAGTATTTGAAGATGGCGTTGAGCCGTCCGATCATCGCAGTTTCCGTTGATGTGAGTCAGGCAGGCGGGTTGCCGGTGCTGCGTCGCCGTGGCCGGCGCGTGCCGGCCGGTGCGGACAAGTCTGGGCGACAGCGATGCCGCGCCGCGCGGCCACAGCGGCCGACACCCGCGTTTTCCTGAAAAGAATAAGGCGAAGCTTACTGCGTCTTCGCTGGCAAGCCCGTGACAAAGCGCAAACTCATGCGCTTTCGTGGCGCGGCCAAAGCGCGCGCATCGGTGCGCAAAGCCGCCTTTGCTGCCGTCGACGGCGCGTCGCGACCTGGACCGGCAACTGAGCGTGACGGCCGGCCGACGCCGCCGTACCCGTCGGTACCCGTCGGTATCCGTCGGTATCTGTCAGTACCCGTCGGTACCCGTCGATACCCGCCAGCCGATCGCCTACCTGCCGACCGGCCCCCGCCACCAGTATTTACGCGATTTTTACGCGCGCTCCCCTAAGCTCGGCGCCATCACCGATCGACACAGGAGCTTCCATGGACGTGGTGTACGTCGCAGGCATTGTTGCCTGCACAGGTCTCATCGCCGCACTGATTCGACTGTGCGTGCGCCTGAGCCGAATCCGGCAGGTCGGCGTCGCCGCGGCGCCCGTCACACCACGCGTGACGGCCGAGACGAGGCGCCCATGAACTGGATGCTATGGCTGGCGGGCGGTACGACCGCGCTGATCCTGGCGTACCTGATCTATGCCCTCCTGAACGCGGAGCACCTCGAATGACTCTCCAATCTGCGCTGCAGGCCGCGCTTTTCGTCGCGGCGCTGCTGCTTCTCGCCGTGCCGCTGTCGCGTTACATCGCCAGGGTGATGGACGGCAACGCACGGGTGGTGCGCTGGTGCCGATGGCCCGAATGCAGCCTGTACCGCCTGGCCGGCGTCGATGCGAACCGGGAAATGGGCTGGCGGCAGTACGCCGTTGCAATCCTCGCCTTCAATGCGCTCGGCACGCTGTTCCTCTATGCGCTGATTCGGCTGCAGGGTTGGCTGCCCGGCAACCCGCAGGGCCTGCGCGCGCCGAGCGCCGATACGGCCTTCAATACTGCCATCAGCTTCGTCGCGAACACGAACTGGCAGGACTATGCGGGCGAGCAAACGATGAGCTATCTGACACAGATGCTCGGGTTCGGCGTGCAGAACTTCCTGTCCGCGGCCACCGGCATCGCGGTCGTGATGGCGCTGAGCCGCGGCTTTGCCCGACGCAGCGCGGCGACCATCGGCAATGCCTGGGTCGATCTCACGCGCGCCACCGCCTATGTCCTGGCGCCGTTGGCGGTGGTACTGGCGGTCGGCTTCGTCAGCCAGGGCACGATCCAGAACTTCAAGCCGTATCAGACCGTGGCGACGCTACAGACGACGCGCTACGACGCGCCGAAGATGGATGCCGCAGGCCAGCCGTTGAACGACGCGGCGGGCCAGCCGCTGACCGTCGCCACATCGCTCACCGAGCAGACCATCGCAATGGGCCCGGTGGCCTCGCAGGAAGCGATCAAGATGCTGGGCACCAACGGCGGTGGCTTCTTCAACGCCAATTCGGCGCATCCGTTCGAGAATCCGACGCCGCTCAGCAACATGCTGCAAATGCTGGCGATGCTCGTGATCCCCGCCGCGCTCTGCCTGGTGTTCGGGCGTGTGATCGCCGATCGCCGCCAGGGCCGCGCGATCCTCGCCGCGATGACCCTGGCTTTCGTGGTGGCGGTCGCCGGCGAGATCGCGGCCGAACAAGCCGGCAACCCCGCGCTCGCCGCCCTGCACGTCGATCAGTCGGCCACCCCGCTGCAAGCCGGCGGCAACATGGAAGGTAAGGAGACGCGCTTCGGCATTGCGCAGTCGGGGTTGTTCTCGGTGGCGACCACGGCCGCGTCCTGCGGTGCGGTCAACGCGATGCACGATTCACTCACGCCGCTCGGCGGCCTCGTGCCGATGCTCCTGATGCAACTGGGCGAAGTGATCTTCGGCGGCGTCGGCTCGGGGTTGTACGGCATGTTGGTCTTCGCAATACTCGCCGTGTTCGTTGCCGGACTGATGATCGGGCGCACCCCGGAATATCTCGGCAAGAAGATCGAGTCGTTCGAAATGAAGATGGTCGCGTTGGTCGTGCTGATCACGCCCCTGCTCGTGCTGGTCGGCACCTCGTTGGCCAGTCTCGCCGCCGCCGGCCGCGCCGGCGTGCTGAACCCCGGGCCACACGGCTTCTCGGAAATCCTCTACGCATTCAGTTCAGCTGCGAACAACAACGGCAGTGCATTTGCCGGCCTGACGGTCAGCTCGTCGTTCTACAACATCCTGCTCGGCATCGCAATGTGGTTCGGGCGTTTCGCGACCATCGTGCCGGTGCTGGCGATCGCCGGCTCGCTGGCGGCGAAGAAGCGCATTGCCGCGCACGCCGGCACGCTGCCCACGCACGGACCGCTCTTCGTGGTCCTGCTGCTTGGCACCGTGTTGCTGGTCGGCGCCCTCACCTACGTACCGGCGCTCGCGCTCGGCCCCGTCGTCGAACATCTTTCGGCAGCGTTCCGGAGCCATTGAGTCATGGGAAACAAAATGTCTGCAACGCAGCGCCGGCCGGCCGGCGCCATGTTCGATCGCACCTTGCTCGGACCGGCTGCCGCCGCGGCCGTGCGCAAGCTCGCGCCCCGCCACCAGTTGCGCAATCCAGTGATGTTCTGCGTCTACGTCGGCAGCATCCTCTGCACGGTGCTGTGGGTCGCGGCGCTGCGTGGCCAGGCCGAGGCCCCGGCGGGATTCATCCTCGCGGTCGCCCTGTGGCTATGGTTCACCGTGCTGTTCGCGAATTTCGCCGAGGCGCTTGCCGAGGGACGCGCGAAGGCACAGGCCGCTTCGTTGCGCCAGGCAAAGCGCGACGTGATGGCCAAGCGCCTGACCGGTTCGGACTGGCGCACGGCGCCCGCCGGTCGTCCCGCAATCGAGGTCACGACGGCCACGGCGCTGCGGCGCGGTCATCTTGTGCTGATCGAGGCCGGGGATGTGGTGCCGGCGGATGGCGAGGTGCGCGACGGCATCGCATCCGTCGACGAATCCGCGATCACCGGCGAGTCCGCCCCGGTCGTGCGCGCCGCCGGCGGCGACTTCTCATCGGTCACCGGTGGTACGCGCGTGCTGTCGGACTGGATCGTGGTCGAGGTCACGGTGAACCCCGGCGAAGCCTTTCTCGACCGGATGATCGCGATGGTCGAAGGCGCGAAGCGCCAGAAGACACCGAACGAAATCGCGCTGACGATTCTGCTGGTGGCGCTCACCATCGTGATGCTGCTGGCCACCGCGACGCTGCGCCCGTTCTCCGAATTCTCGGTGTACGCCGCCCACGCGCTCGGCATGCCGGGCGAGGTGGTGTCGATCACTGCGTTGATCGCGCTGCTGGTTTGCCTGATTCCCACCACCATCGGCGGCCTGCTGTCGGCAATTGGCGTCGCCGGCATGAGCCGCATGATGGCAGCCAATGTGATTGCCACTTCCGGCCGCGCGATCGAAGCGGCGGGCGACGTCGACGTGCTGCTGCTCGACAAGACCGGTACCATCACGCTCGGCAACCGGCAGGCCAGCGCCCTGCTTGCCGCACCCGGCATCGACGCCGCACAGCTCGCCGCAGCGGCCCGCCTTGCGTCGCTGGCCGACGAGACGCCCGAAGGGCGCAGCATCGTCACGCTTGCCAATGCGCAGGGCCCGCTCGAACCCGCCCGCGCGGTCGGCGCCGCGGGCGCGTTCATCCCGTTTTCCGCGCATACGCGGATGAGCGGTGTCGATCTTGCCGACCGTCAGATCCGCAAGGGCGCCGCCGATGCGGTGAGACAGCATGTGCTGTCGCGCGGCGGACGCTTTCCGGAACCGGTGCAGCAGACGGTCGACGAGGTGGCACGGCGCGGCAGCACACCCTTGGTGGTCGCCGAGACCGTCGACGCCTCGACGCGCGTCCTGGGTGTGATCGAGCTCAAGGACGTCGTCAAACACGGGATCCGCGAGCGCTTCGCCGAATTGCGCAGGATGGGCATACGCACGGTGATGGTGACCGGCGACAACCGGCTCACCGCGGCGGCGATCGCAGCCGAAGCCGGGGTCGATGACTTCCTCGCCGAAGCGACGCCGGAAACCAAGCTGGCGACGATCCGCGCGCAGCAGTCCGAGGGACGTCTGGTGGCGATGACCGGCGATGGCACGAACGATGCCCCGGCGCTAGCACAGGCCGATGTCGCGGTGGCGATGAACACCGGCACGCAGGCCGCGAAGGAGGCGGGCAACATGGTCGACCTGGACTCGAATCCGACCAAGCTCATCGAGATCGTCGAGATCGGCAAGCAAATGCTGATGACGCGCGGCTCGCTCACCACGTTCTCCATCGCCAATGACGTCGCGAAGTACTTCGCAATCGTGCCGGCCGCCTTTGCAACGACCTACCCGGCGCTGAACGCGCTCAACGTGATGCACCTGGCCACGCCGGCTTCGGCCATCCTGTCCGCGGTGATCTTCAATGCGTTGATCATCGTGCTGTTGATTCCGCTGGCGCTGCGCGGCATCCCTTACCGGGTCCTCGACGCAGCGGGTCTGTTGCGTCGCAACCTGCTGATCTACGGCCTGGGCGGTCTGCTCGTGCCGTTCGCCGGCATCAAGTTGATCGACCTGCTGCTGAGTGCGTGCGGCCTTGCATAAGGGCCGCCGAATCCGCCGTCTCCCGATATTCCAGAGGTTCGCCATGCGATCAATCATTCGTCCGGTGTGCGTCGTCTTCGCCGCGCTCCTGCTGCTCACCGGCGCCGCCTACCCGGCGCTGGTCACGGCCATCGCGCAACTCGCCTTTCCCTCGCAGGCCAACGGCAGCCTGCTGCGCCGCGCCGACGGGCAGGCGGTCGGCTCGGCCCTGATCGGCCAGTCCTTCGACGCGCCGGGCTATTTCTGGGGCCGTCCATCGGCCACCGCGCCCATGCCCTACAATGCACAGGGATCGAGCGGCTCCAACCTCGGCCCGACCAATCCGGCACTGACCCATGTCGCCGAGGCGCGCATCGCGGCGCTGCGAGACAGCGGCGGTGCCGCGGCGTCCGCGCCGGTCCCGGTCGATCTGGTCACCGCGTCGGCGAGCGGACTCGATCCCGAAATTTCGCCGGCCGCCGCCCGCTATCAAACGGCGCGCGTGGCCGCTGCCCGCCACCTGTCGCGCGAGACCGTCGACGAGATGATAGAAAGAAACACGCGCAAGCCGTGGCTCGGTCTCTTTGGCGAGGCCGGCGTCAACGTGCTCAAGCTGAATCTCGAACTGGACGCCGCCGTCAGCCCGCGATGAACCGTCCGGATCCCGACCAACTGCTCGATCTGCTGCAACGCAATGAAGCACGTCGCCGTCGCGGCAAGCTGAAGCTGTTCTTTGGCGCGTCGGCAGGCGTCGGCAAGACCTACGCGATGCTGCAGGCCGCCCGACAGCGGCAGCGGGAAGGCACCGACGTGGTGGCCGGCATCGTCGAGACGCACGGACGCGCCGAGACGGCGGCCCTGCTGGCCGGACTCGAATGCATGCCGCGCCGGCTTGCCGCGCAGGACGGCGGCAGCTCCGGCGAGCTCGATCTCGATGCGGTCCTCGCGCGACGCCCGGCTCTGGCCCTGATCGATGAACTGGCGCACAGCAATGTCGCCAACTCGCGTCATCGCAAGCGCTGGCAGGACGTTGAAGAATTACTCGACGCTGGCATCGACGTGTACGCCACGCTGAACGTCCAGCATCTCGAAAGCCTGAACGATGTCGTCGGCGGCATCACGCAGATTCGCGTCAACGAGACCGTGCCCGACCGCATCTTCGAGCAGGCCGACGAGATTGCGCTGGTGGACCTGCCGGTCGAAGAGCTGCTCGAGCGGTTCCGCCACGGCAAGGTCTACGTGCCGGCGCAGGCCGAACGTGCGATGCAGCACTTCTTCCGGCCCGGCAATCTGATCGCACTGCGCGAGCTGGCGCTGCGCCGTACCGCGGACCGGGTCGACGCGCAAATGCGCGAATATCGAGCGGATCGGGGCATCGACCGTGTCTGGCAGGCGCACGATCGCGTGATGGTTTGCATCGGCCCAGGCGCCAACGGCAATGCACTGGTGCGTTCGGCGGCACGGCTGGCCGCGGGCCTGCGCTGCGACTGGCTCGCCGTGCACGTTCAGACACCGCGCCAGGAGCGGCGCGCCGATGCAGCACGCGCTCAGCCGCTTGCCGCGCTCAAGCTCGCCGGCGAAATGGGCGCCGAGAGCGTCACTCTGGCCGGCGTAGACGCCGTCGCCACGCTGCTCGACTATGCGAAGGCACGCAATGTCAACCGGCTCGTGGTGGGGGCATCCCGCCGCCATCCCTGGCGACGAGCTTTCGAGCAACGACTCGCGGGTGGGACCGATGGGCTCGACGTGACGATCGTACGGCCTCGCGAAATGACGCGCGCCAGCATCGCCGCGCCGCCCCCTGCACTGCCGAAACCGCGCTCCGGTGTACGCGCCTACCTCTGGGCGTGCGGCGTCTGGGCCGCGGTCACCGCGCTGGCAAGCGTCGTCGAAGCGCACTTCGATCTGTCCAACCTGGTCATGCTCTACCTGCTCGGCGTGGTGTTCAGCGCCGCGCGGCTCGGGCGCGGCCCCGGCATCCTGCAATCCCTGCTGGGCGTGGCGGCATTCGATTTCTTCTTCGTGCCACCACGCCTGTCGTTCACCATCGCCGACACGCAATACCTGCTGACTTTCGTCGTGCTGCTCGCGACGTCGCTGTTGATCAGCCACCTGACCGCGAACCTCCAGGCCGAGGCGCGTTTCGCGCGCGAGCGAGAGAAGCGCAGCGCGGCGCTCTACGCGTTGTCCGGCGAACTGGGCGCCGCGCTGGAAACCGAGCAGATCGTCGCGGTCGGCATCCGGCACGTCGCCGAAGTGTTCGCGGCGCGCGCCTTGATACTGCTGCCGGACGGCAGCGACCGGATCCGGCAGACACTCGACCTCGCGGAGCCGGGCGTGCGGGCGTGGGCACCGCCGCCCGACGCGCTGGACGTCGACATCGCGCAATGGGTCTATGACCAGGAAAAGCCGGCCGGCCAGGGCACCGACACGCTGCCGGCCAGCGTCATGCGCTACATCCCGCTGAAGGCCCCCATGCGCACCCGCGGTGTGCTCGCGCTGCAATTGCGGTCCAGCGATCTGCTCGCGGTGCCGGAGCAGAAGCGCATGCTCGACACCTTCGCCGCCCAGATCGCGCTCGCGCTGGAACGCGTGCACTACTCGGCGATTGCCCGCGACGCACTGGTCAGCATGGAATCGGAGCGACTGCGCAACACGGTGCTCTCGGCCGTCTCGCACGATCTGCGCACGCCGCTCACCGCCATCGTCGGTCTGGCGACGATGTTGGCCGGGTCGGTGCAGACCGGGGACGCACACGCGCGCGTCGCGTTGACCGACGCGATTCGGGATGAAGCCGAACGCATGAACGGGATCGTCACCAATCTACTGGACATGGCCCGCCTGCAAGCGGGCGACCTGCGCGCCAACCGGCAGTGGGTGCTGCTCGATGAGATCATCGGCACCGCGCTGCGCGCCGGGCGTCGTCAGTTGGGCAAGCGCGCGGTCCGGGTCAGTCTGCCGCACGATCTGCCACTATTGCGCCTTGACGCGGTACTGTTGGAACGCGTGTTCGCCAATCTGTTCGAAAATTTCGCGAAGTACACGCCGGACGGCGCCACGCTCCAAATCAATGCCGCCCGGCAAGAGACCACGACGGGCGACGAGGTCAGGGTGACGCTCGCCGACGACGGCCCGGGGTTGCCGGTCGCTGGCGACGCGCAGTCGGCGCCGGGCACGGCGAGCACGATGAGCCCGCCTGACCGAGACACATCCGGCGCCGCGCGTCTCTTCGAGAAGTTTGCTCGCGGCCAGGCCGAATCGGCCATCCCCGGCATCGGCCTCGGCCTGGCGATCTGCCGGGCGATCGTGGAAGCGCATGGCGGCCGGATCGGCGCGTGCAATCGCGAACGCGCCGATGGCAGCGTCGCCGGCGCGATGTTCTGGCTGACCCTCCCGGTGGCGTCGGTACCGCCGATGGCGCCCGCCATCGAAGGAGAACTGGCATGAGCGAACCTCGCAACCGAATTCTCGTGGTCGAGGACGACGTACACATCGCGCGTTTCGTCGCCAGTTCGCTGGAGCAAGCGGGATTCGCCGTGCACCTTGCCGACACAGGGCGGGCGGGGGTGACCAATGCCGGCACCCGTCGTCCGGATCTCGTCATCGTCGACCTGGGCCTGCCGGATATCGACGGTCTGACCGTCATCAAGGAACTCCGTGCCTGGACCGGCCTGCCGATTGTCGTGCTGTCCGCGCGCAGCCAAGAGCCGGAGAAGGTCGCGGCCCTCGATGCGGGCGCCGACGACTACCTGACCAAACCGTTCGGCGTGCCAGAGCTGCTCGCGCGCGTCCGCGCGCATCTGCGGCGGCGCAATCAGTCGAGCCAGAGTGCATCGCCGTTGGTGCGCTTCGGCGAAGTGATCGTCGACCTCTCGCTGCAGCAGGTCAGCCGCAACGGCGAGGCAGTGCACCTGACGCCCGTCGAGTACCGGCTGCTGGCCGTCCTTGCGCGGGAAAGCGGCCGGGTGCTGACGCACCGTCAGCTGATGCGCGAGGTATGGGGGCCGTCGCATGTCGAGGACCACCACTACCTGCGAATCTACGCGGCGCGTCTACGTCAGAAGCTCGAACGCGATCCCACGTGTCCTGAACACATCGTCACGGAGACCGCGGTCGGTTATCGGCTGGCCGGCGCCGCTTGACTCGCCGGCTGCGTCACCGACGGTGCACCGTTAGCCACACGAAGCCAGGGCGGCCACCTGGCCACCGCAGCGGCATGACGCGCCTCATCGCGACGGTTCGCGCGCCCCTTGCCGGATCATCGCATCCTCCAGCAAGGCCACGCGCCGCATTGCGCTGATTCGCTGATCGATGTCGCTGGGCCATTCCGCCTCCGCGTACAACGCGCCATTGATCCGCAGGGGCTCCGACGGTCCCACTTCATCGAGGATGTGCTGCTCGAGCGCGGCACCGAGCGAGCGGCCTTCCGCCACGCCAGTGGCCGGCCCGAGCACGTTGAGGTCGTACAGCATCAGATCGACCACGCCGGATATCACGGCTCGCACGCTGGTGATGCGTTGCATGCCCAGCGAGGTGGCAATGAACCGATGCGTGCCGAGGTCGATCATGCGATGGCCGTAGTCCACCGGCAGCGACATGCGACGTCCGCCCCGGTCGGCCAGGCCGGCGCCTTCGCCCGGCACCAGCTCGGTGCGCTTCACGAACGTCCAAGGGCGACAGGTGCGGGTCGAATGGCACCACGCACTGAGGAGCATGCGGAAGGTCTGCGATCGTTCCGTCGCGCCTTCGAGGATCCCCAGCGCCGTGCTTTCCAGCAAGGCGGACGTGGTGAAACGCGGTGGAAATCGGCTTAGCCAGGTCGACAGCGCATGTTCGCCCGGTGGGTTCGCGGTGCTGGCGGTCACCAACTGCTGCCATGCCTTCACCACTGCACTGTCGCCGACTTTCCTGCCGAGTGCCATTCTGGTCTGCGCATCGACTTTGAGGCCGCTTACCCAGACGCGGTCGAGGCGGTCATTTTCGGTATGCAGTTGCGCAAGCGCCGGGTCTCGCCGCCTGGCCATCACTGCCTGACGGGTCGCGTCCCCCACGGGACCCGCGAGATACATGGTGCGTTCGGGCGAGCCGTCGCCACACTCCTGCAGAATCCGATCGGTGATGTAGACGACCGGCCCGCGCTGGCCAGCCATTTCCTCGTAGGTGGCATCCAACGCCTGTTGCGCCGCCTCCAGATTGCGTCGTCCCTGTTCGACCCGCCGCTGAAGCAGCGTGCTCGCGCCTGGGGCGACCTCCGTCGCCGTGGCGTCGAGTTCGGCGCTCATGCGGCGGACCTCCACCTCCTGCTGGACGCACGCAGTCTGCACTGGCGTGTCGCGCAGTCCGGTGAGACCGTGCACCCACTCGTGCAGCACCGCACGGCGATAGCGCATCGCTTGCGGCCCCGCGACGCTCATGTACTGCACATTTGCAAGATCCGGGCGCAAGCCCAGCGTGATGCGGTTTTCCTCCAGCGCACTGTCCTCGGCAAAGATCGCCTGGAAGCGGCTTTTCTCGTTGACGGAGACGACCCAGGCCTGCCTGTGCGCGGCCGCCAACAAACGCCGGAAACTTGGACTGCTATCTCGCGCTTCAGCGAACATCGCGCGCAGCATCTCGGCATGTTCGGACGACGTGCCCTGCTCCAACGCAAAGAAATCGTCGAAGCGTGCTTCGGCCACAGCCGCCGCGTCGTCGAAATGAGCCAGCCCGTTGAGCCAGCCGCTGGTCGCGCGTACGGTAAAGCGGTCGTGCAGCGCCGGTGGCGAGGTTTGCAGCGTCTCGAGTTCGATGCGCTGCAGGCGATCGGTCGCCGGCTCGTGCGCAACAACGGTGTCGCGCCTGATGCCGGTGGGGGACTGTTCGTCCAATTCGCGATACACCGCGCCGACGCGCCGGAGGCGTTTCGCGGACTGCTCCGCAGCGACGACCGATTCGCGAATCTCACTGTCGGCCAGGATCGCGCCGCTGCCGCGCAACGCCGCCTTCACCTCATTGGTGAAACATTTCTCAAAGGTCACGCCATACATATCCGCCACGGAGAGCAGCAAAAAACCGCCGTCAATCAGTGCGCCAGCCAGATCGCGCTGCTTGTAGTCGTCGTACAACGACGGCAGCGCGCCGACGATCGGCAACAGCCCGAGCAGCGTGCCAGGCGTCAGGACCGGACCGCCCGCGGTTGCTGGCGGCTTCGCGGTGGATGCCAGGATGTGCGCGCGTGTCGCCACGTTGCCAGGCTTGCGGAAGCGGCCGCCCTCCTCGCGCAGGCTTTCGCGCGCGCGGGCTAGCAGGCTGGGTTGCGCGAGCACTGCATCGCGGAAACGATTGGCTTGCCGCTGCAAGTCCGCCCGATCATCCTGTTCCGCGCGCCGCAGGCGCAGGTCCGCTGCCGCGTCCTGCCATGGCACGTCGAGCCATGCCGTCAGATTTCGGAACGCAGCGGCATCGCCGCGCGCCGACGCATTCATCGCCTCCTGAAGCGTCCACAGCGTGTCGAGCGGCAACAACGCCTGGAGGCGTTCATCGAAGTTCGTCGCAATGAGGTCGAAGTGCGCCGACGGTGTGGTGTAGAACGAAAAGGAATGGCGATCTCCTGCCACGCACCAGCGCTGCAACCGGTCGATCTCGGCCTGGTCGCGTTCGCCGTCCGGCGCGGCCTGTGCCAGTGCCAGTTGCTCGGGCACATCGTCACGCAGGAACGTCACCCACTGCACGAGGGCGTGGTCGGAAAGCGCCTCGCGCATCGGTGGCAACCGGGCGAGCGCCGCGTCAAGCCAGCTAGACCGTGTCGACGGACTGGCCATGTGCAGGCGCAGCAGTGGCCATACTTTCGGAAACAACGTGTCGCTCCATAACTGCCGAACCTGCGGCAGCGAGAGCGGTTCGAGCCCGTCCGAATAGGCGAGGTGGAGCGCGGCCAGCCAACCCGGGTGGATGTCGCGACCTTCGTGATCCGGACTCCGCCCGCTGATTGCTGCGCGGAGCGCGTTCACGCGCGCCGGGTTGGTATCCGCCGACAGCACGCCAGGGTTGTTCGACGCAAGCAGCGCAAGCACGCTGTCAAGGGAATGCGCCAGCGTGCCGATGTGATGCTTGCGGTCGACGATTTCGCGGGACGGGTTGAGCGCGCTGCAGGTTGTGCCGGGATAGTACGTGGCCGCTTCGTCGAGGGTGCGCGCGTCTTCGTCATACTTCAGACCGGTCGCGCCTCGGAAACACGTGCCGTCGAAACGGATGCGGTCGTCACCCGGTAGACGCGGGAAAGGGTTGCCGGCCAGCGCGAGCACGCGGTCGGCGTATCGCCACGAATCCCGGTAACGTTCCTGGAAGCGCTCGACCCACTTCTCGAACGGCACCAGCGCCAGTTGGCTGTCGTCGACCCCGATACCGGCCCTTCGATCGCTGCAATAGAGACTGCCCGTGCGGGCGATCTGCTGCAGCAACGCGGCCGCGTAGACGATCCGGCTCTGCCCGTCGTCCATCGGTAGTTGCGCCAGCACGCATGCGACCGGCTCGCAGTTCGCCCATCGCGCGACCGCGTCGAGCGCGGCAACCGGCGTCGTGTACCGTTCGGCGGCGGCCGGTTCGCTCAGGAAGGTGTGCCTCAGAAAGCGCGCCCAGGAATGCGCGATCAATTGGTCGGCCACTGACTCGACGCGCTCGCTGACCTCGAGCGTCGGCGCGGGCCCGGCGTCGCCCGCCCCGCGCAAGCGCTTCATCATCTCATCGACCAGATTCGTCATCAGCGGATCGTCGCGCAACTTGGTCAGCAATCGGCTGCGGCGCATGTGACGTGCCTCGTCAAGCAACGCGCCGAGTTCTTCGCTACGAGCCATGCATTCGTATCGAATGATGAGCTCGTGATCGCAGGCCGACTGCGATGCCTGTGTCACAAGCTTGGCATCGCTCTCCGAAACCAACGTTGCATTCAGCGGCGAGCGTGGCTGTGCCGCGCACACGCTGCCGCGATCGACCTCGCCTGCGTCCCGGCGTGTCCGCGCACGGCTTACCCCGCCACCGACGCCGCCAGCGACCGAGACCGACGGCATGCCGTCCGGCCGCGCCACCACCGCACGCGTGGCGCCGGCGGCCGTCGCGCCGAGATACGCTGCTGCCAGCGGCGGGTGGGATATCGCGCTGCGAACGCCTGCCACGGCACGCGCGGTATCTTGGCCAGCGCGGTCGCCTGGCCCGTCATCGTGCGAGCGCCCGGTGGCGCCCGCCAGTGTCGCCCTGGCCGGCGGCAACGGGCGCGAATGAACCGCATTCGACAAAAGCAGCATACCGAACATCGCCGCACGCAACATGTTGGCGTGCGTGGGCGGTCGATCGCCTGCGTCAGTACCACGCCGGCTGCGGCGTGTGCCGCGGCCGGGACAGGGTGCGGTGTCGTGCAACGCGGCGAACTTGCCGACGCGGCGACGTTGATCGGCCAACTCGCGAGTGGATTCGAGGGGCATGCGGATTCTCCCGGAACAGTCATGGCTATCGCACGATCAGGTCGCCCTGCCCATCGCAAGCCGGCACCAACGCGCGATAAGCGATAGAGCGCCGCCGCGATGAAAGGTGCACCGCGCGTTGGTCAGGAAGCGCCCTTCGAGCGATCGCCCTCGCCCGAACACGCGCACCGGTCCGCATACCGGTGCGCCTGTCGGAACCTGTTTCGACATGCGGTGCGGCACGCGCAGTACCGAGTCGAGCATGTCGTGCACGCTCGCGCTCCGCGACCTTGATGCTCGAACCACCGGCGACATCGGCGCCTTGGCAGCCCCGGCAAGACAGGAATGATTGCACCCAAGCGTCACCGATTTACGGTATTCGATTCCGTCGGCTGATGCTTATCATTGGCAACATGCCGCGGCAGTCAGAGCCGCAACCGATGCCCCGCGCAGCCGTGCCGTCAGATGGGCTGCGCGTCGATGGTGGCGTACCGCACGGCTCATGCTCGCCAGTCCGGGACTGGCAGGTCGAAACGCAGGGCAATGCTTGAAACCGCAAGCGGCACGCTTATCGGCACGCTTATGGGCACGCTTATCGGCACGCCCAAGCACCGGAGCCGCCGCAGCGCTGCGCCTCCGAGCCGATTGCAACCGAGCGCAGCCGAGCGGTACGCGCAACGCCAGCCTGTCGAACAGCGCTGCACCCGGTACCAGCGTCGCCGCTCGGTCGGTATGACAGGCGCTTCAACGTTCCGAACTCAACCTCACGCACGCGTCGCCATGTCAGATTCCAGCAAGTCGCCCGATTTCAGCGCCGATGCCAGCGCGCATCCAAAGTACGCAACGTACACGGTCGGCACGCGCACGTCGTTCTCGGGCGGCATGGCCAATCAGATGACGGTCGGTGTCAGCAACAGCGCGTTCCTCGGGGGGCAGAACAACCTGTCGGTCGGCATTACGACGAATCTGTCGCTGGGGCCCAGCTTCTCGGGCGCCTTCCTGGGTCCGGCCGTCACCTGGTCCACATCGCCGACGGTGAGTCTCGCCAGTGCGCCGTCCACCAGCGTCCAGGAAAGCACGACGACGCGCGCTGAGAAATCGATTGAACTGAAAGCAGGCGTTAGCGACAGCGACCGCAAGGTGTGGCAAACGTCCGCCTCCACGCTGTTGGGGGTGAAGGCCGCCATCGGCGTCCTCGCCGGCATGAATGCCGCGGTCGCGGCGGCCGGCGTGGTCAGCGCTGGCAACAACCAGCCGACGGAGCTCGGCGTGAAACGTCCGGCCGAATACGAGACCCTCGTCGACATCGGTCTCGCCGGTGCAACGGCGGTTGCGTCGCTTACGCTGATCCAGCAGCTGATCGGCGAGCTGAGCACGCTGTACAGCAAGATGACGCAAGTTGCCAAGCTGACATTGAATCAGGACCAAGCGGCGCTCGAAGGCGACTTCACGACGTTAGTCCCACCTCGGCTCAATACGTCAACGCTATCCCTCGCATCGCAAGCGGCCGTCCTACGCCGCATCGCCGGAGGCAACGTAACTGCCGCACTGTCGTCGCTTGCGCTAGGCGACCAGGGTGCCACGGTCGCTTTCCATTCCGGTAGGCCCGCTGAATTGGCCGGGAAGTTCAATGCGGCGAATACAGCCGCGCTCAGCCTAACCAAGGCATCCGCAACACTCGGCGCCTTTTTGGGCGATACCAGCGTCGACTTGCAGCGTGGCACCAAGACAAACTTGAGCGGGCCATCGTTGCGGGTCATGGACGGCCCGGCGAGCATCAAGGCCGATGTAGGCGCCACCGCGACGGGTACCAGCAGTCTCGAACTCAAGGCCGAATCGGTCTTTGCAACGGTGTCGTCAAGTGAAGCGGAGAGCGTCCTGACCCTCAACACTGCGGATGCCGGCATCACATTCCGACGAGGCACGATCAAGCAGGGACTCGGCATTGACCAATCCGGCGTGTGGATCACCGGGCCTGCAACGACCAAATTCGAAGCTACCGCAACGGGCATCAACCTGGGTGGCGATCTGATCAAACTCGGCTGAAGCGGTACACGCTGCTCCCTCGGTCAGCCGGCAGCGCCTCGGCTTCGATGCTGGCCAGCCGACGGCAAAGCATCGACGGCAGCGGCGGCGACACTTGCGGTGCGCACCTTCGATATGCATCGACGGCTTCGTCGGATCCCTAGCGGGCCGCCGCCGCGGCTGCCGGACGCGGGGCGGGGGTCCTGGGCGAAATCAACGTTTCGATATAATGGTCCTCCAGCAAGGCCGCGCGGCGCAGCTCGCTGATCGCGCCGACCTCGTTGGCTGACAACGTCTCAGCCGGGTACATCGCGCCGTTCACGCGCAGCATTTCATCAAGCGACAGCTCGTCGAGCACCCGCTGCTCGACCAGCACGCCGAGCCAACGCCGGTCGCGCAGGGCATCGGCGGGCATCGTGAAACCGATATCGTGCAGCAGTAACGCCACGGTTCCCGATATCACCCGTCGCGCCAGGCTGGCGCGCTGCGGCCCCAGCGCCGTCATGATGAAGCGGTCGTCACTGACGTCGATGTAGCGCGCGTCCGGATTCACCAGCCGGCGATCGCTGCCCAGCATCGCGAACGTCCAGAACCGGGTGCCGCTGCTGAACACGCGCCACGCTTGAATCAGCGTCTTGAAGGTGGGCGATCGATTCGACGCATCCAGCAATAAACGGTTGATCTGGTTCTCCGCCTCTGCCCGTAACTGGTAAGTGGGTGCGAACAGGTAGACGTCGAGCCAGTTCCCGGGCGGCGCCACACCGCGCTTGGCGACCTTGTCGACGAACGACTGCCACTCGCGCACGGCGGCTCGTTCCCTGACCAACTGTTCGCCGCTGAAGAGCATGTCCGCCGACACCTCGAGCCCGTTGAGCCACAAGCGATCGAGGCGATCGTTCTCTTCGTGCATTCGTGTGGCGGCGCCCACGCGCTGCGCGGCCATGACGCCGAGCCGCTTGGTGTCGGCGCGCGGCCCAGCCAGATACATGACCCGCTCGGGCCAGCCCGTCTTGCATTCCTGCAGGATCCGGTCCACGAAATAGACTACCGGGCCGCGCTGCTCCGCCATGCCCAGATGGGCCTGGTCGAGGATGCCTTGCGCGCCCAGCAAGGTCCGCTGCAGCGCGCGCCGACGTCGTCGGCGCACGAGCGACAGGATCGCACCGCCTGGCATCGGCGGCGAGAGGGTGTCGAGGTGGGTCCTGATCCGCCGCACGGCGTTGTCCTGGCGATCGTAGAAGGCGTCGAACGCGGTATCGCATAAACCCGTCATCGCGTGGACCAACTCGTGGAGGACCGCGCGCCAGTAGGTCATCGACGCTTCGCCGGAGACGCTGGTGTAGACGATCTGCTCGGCATCGAGGTTGGTGCCAAGCTCGATACGGTTTTCGCCGAGGTTGTTGTTGTGTTCGCCGAACACAGTCCGGAAGCGATTGCCCTGGCTCACATGGATCGTCCACTTCTTGCCGTCGTCGCGACCGCTGGCGAACAGACGGCGGAAAGTCGGGCTGTGTCTTTCAAAGAATGCGTACGCTTCGAGCACCGCCGCGGTCAGCTCGGGCGGACTGGTCTCGGAGAAAGCGAAGCGGGCGCCGAAGGCGGCGTCGAAACCACCGCGGCGGTCGGTATATTTGACGAGCTTGACGAGAAACTGCTCCGCTACCCGCACCGTGTATCGACGATGCGGCGGCAACTGAGTGGCTTCGCGGATCTCGCGCAGCACGACCTGTCGAAACGTACCGGCCAGCGGCTCGTATCCGATGATCGCCGCGTCGTCGATCACGGCGCCGGTGCCCTCTTCCAACTCCTGATAGACCGCGCCCCTGCGTACCACCTGGGCGGCGCGTCCCTCGTCCGGCAACGGCACGCTGCGCAGGTCGTCCTCCGCCAACTGTGCGCTGCCGCCCTGCAGACAGCCGGTGACTTCCTCGGAAAAAAGCGTGTCCACCGCGGTGCCATACACGTCGGCGACTTGCAAATACAGCTCGGCACCGTCGATCAAGCTGCTCAGAATGTGACCTCCGCTGATGTCGTGCGCCAATTCCCTGACCGTGCCGACGACAGGCAGCATGCCGACCAGGGTCGCAACGGTAAAGACGTGATGCGTGGTTGCCGCGGACGGCTTTCGCGTCGCCGTGACAAGCGCGTGCGCGCGCGCCCGGATCGAGATCGGTGAACGGGATGCCTGTGCCTCGCGCAGCGCCTCCGCCGCATTTGCCTGGACCGCCGGATGCGCGAGCAACGCATCCCTAAAACGCTGCATCGCCGCACGCAGCCCTGCTGCCTTACGGTCGCCGCCGACCTGGACCTGGGCAAGCGCCAACGCGACGGGCGCCTCCTGTTCGTCGCGCAACGTACCGAGCCACGAAGTCAGATTGTTGAACGCGCGCACGTCGCCTTCTTCCGCCGCGCTGGCGGCGGCATCCAAGGTCCAAAGATTTGCTTCGACCAACAGTGACTGCATGCGCTCGACGAAATACGCCGCGATGATGTGGAAGTGTTCGGCTGGCGTACGGTAGAAGACCAGACCATCCTCGTGCCACGGCAGCCGCCAGGTCCAAAGCCGTCGCGTTTCCACGTCGTTGCCATCGCCGTCCACGAGACCGATCTGACGCGGCAGATCGTCCCGCAGAAAATGGATCCAGCTGATCAACTCCTGATCGCCGGGCGTCTCGCACAGTTGGGGCAGGAGACTCAGGCGCGTACGCAGCCAAGGCGATTGATCGGCCGGCGTGCGCAGGAAGCGATCGAGTTTGGCCGCGTAGCGTGGATACAGCTCGTGCTGCCACAAGCGGCGCAGCTGCGGCATGGACAGCGGTTCAATGCCGCTCGAGTAGGCGAGGTGCTGCGCGACGAGCCAACCCGGATGGACGGTGGTGTGGACCAGTTCCGCTCGCCAGGCGGCGATCGCTTGAACGAGGCGATGGGCGAGAAACAGAGCCTCGTTTTCGCCCGGCGGTAGATCGATCTCGCTGCCGGAAAGCAGATTGAGTACGCTGCGCAGCGTGTGCTTCAGTGTGCCGATCGGGAACAAGCGGTCAACGGCCGCCGCGCCGCCGGGCAAGCGCTGACAAGCATAGGGCGCGGCGCCGTCCAGCACGGCGGCGTCGCGCGCGTAGGACAGTCCGTCGGCGCCGCGAAACGACACACCATCGAAGCGGAGCGTCCGGGCATCGGGCACCTGCGGCGCAGGGTTGACCGCCAGCGCCGTCTCTTTCTCGGCGTACCAGAGCGTGTCGCTCAAATACTGCTGGAACACCGTGTGGGTCGCGTCACTGGGGACCAGCCCCGGCCGCAGCGCTCGTCCGCCCGGCCGAGACGCGAGCGGTGCATATAACGTGTCGTTACGCGCCAGCGCGATCAGCAAGGTAGCGAGAAAAGGCACCTGTGGGGAAACGCCGGCTTGGCGAGCGGCGGCAACGCCGCAGAAAGCGGGCTCGCAGCCGGCCCAATTCGACACCGCGTCGAACGCTGCCAACGGACTGGACAGCGCGGTTGCGGCGTCGGGCTGTTGCAGAAAATGGTGCCGAAGCAAGCGGCACCACGAGTGCATCGCAAAACGCTCGGCGAACGCATCGGTCAACGCATCGCCGCGTGCCGGCCATTTCGGCATGATTCCGACCGCCTGTTGCTGCTGCGTGAAGAATGGCAATGCAATGGCTTGCACACCGTCCGACGTCCTGATCCGTTCGCGCAGCTGCGCGCGAGGCAGCGTGCGCGCCTCGTCGAGCAGCGCACCGAATTTGAGCATGTCGTGCTGACAGTCGTGCCACTGCAGCGCCGCGCCGTCGCAGTGCGAGTCGCGCAGTTCCGCCAGGAGATCGCGATCGCGGTCACCGCTGACCTCGACCGCCTCGTGCGAAGCGTTGTACGACACGCCGCGGCAACGAGAGGCCTGTGGCATCGTCGTCGACAATGGAGCGACCGCGGTACTGCTGGGCATGGCCGTGCCCCGGCGTTCTGTCATGTCCGCCGAACGCGGCAGCCTCGCCACGCCCCCGGCGGGGCCTTCAGCGTGCAAGGCGAGCGCACGGCGCGTGCGAGAGGGCCGCGTCTCAGCGGCGGGGAGTCGGGTCACGCGTTGGCGAACTTCCGACGACGCGCCCCGAACGGTGTCGCGCCAGGCAACGCCCGTCGTAGGGTGGGCGTCTGTAGCGATCGCCGCGGCCTCCCTGTCGTCTGCGGGCCGCCCGTCGACATGTGCAGGCAGTGTCGAGCGCTCTGGTATCGCGCCGCCGCCTCGTGGCAAACGACGCGCGGCATGCGTATTGGTACACAGCAGTACGGCGTAGAAAATCGCGCGAGCGACGTCGCTGCGCCGCACCGCCGGGCCGGCCGCCCCGCCGTGCGAGCGCGCCGCTCGCGCGGGCGCGCGGTCATCGATCGCGCGCCGGTGGTCGAATGCGCCAACCGCACGGCGTCGCGCGGCAAGATGCTCGAGCGAATCCAGTGGCATGAAAAATCCTCGCTGATGAACCGGGAACATCGTGTATCGGACGCGCGCCGTCGCCGCCATGCGCATGCGGCTGCGTCGCAACGTCAGGGTACGGCTGGTGGTCTGTAGATGGTGCGATACGCGCGTCGCGTGCCGCGCGACAGTGCTCAGCCACCGGCCGAATCCTTTCGCTTGTTCGAAGCGGGATTGGCCCATGGCGTGATGAGGGTCTCGATATACCGGTCCTCCAGCAGCGCAGCGCGGCGCAACACGCTGATGGACGCGTCGACCGCCGAGGACAGCGCGCCACTGGTGAACAGCGCGCCGTTGACCCGCATCGGCTCGGCGTCGCCCAACTCGTCGAGCACGCGCTGCTCCAGGACGTTGCCAAGCCATCGACGCTCGCCCGCCACTCCCACGGGCTTGGGAAAGCCGATCGCGTCGAGGAGCGAGACGACCATGCCGGCAATGGCTTGCCGCCGCACGCTGGCCGGCTTCGCCCCCAGCCCTGTCACGATGAAGCGCCCCTCGCTCACATCGATGAAGCCGCGCGCGGGTGCGCTCGATGCCGTCGCGCCCCCGCGCTGCGTGAACGTCCAAACCGTGGTGCCTCTTGAGAAGACGTGCCACATGCCGACGAGCGCCTTGAACGTCGGCGAGCGTCGGGTCGCGTCCTGGATCAGCTTCCTCAGCTGGACTTCAATGTCCGCTTCCACGGTGAAAGTCGACGGGTGCAGATAGTGTTCCATCGACTGGACGGCCGGATAGTCGTTGCGAGACGCAAGCTTGTCGGCGAACCGGCGCCATTCCTGGATGACGGCACGCTGGCTCACGGTCACGCCGCGTCCAAAAGGCAGGTCCTCGGTGATTTCCGTGCTGTCCAGCCAAAGTCGGTCGAGCCGGTCGTTCTCCGCGTGCATGCGCGCGGTGGCATCGAGGCGGTGTGTCTGCATGATTTTCAGTCGGGCATCGTCACCGCCCGGGTCCGCCAGATACATGACCCGCTCCTCCCACCCCGCCAGGCTTTCCTGGCCGATTCGATCGACCAGGTACACGACGGGCCCGCGTTGCTCGGCCATCCCGATCCGGGCCTCGTCGATCACACCCTTGGCCCCTTTCAAAATGCGCTGCAGCGCGCGCCGTCGGCGCTTGAACACGTCCGACATGATCGAATCGGGCGTCGTCGGTGTTGAGTGGCTATCGAGGAAACTTCCCAGCCGGCGCACTGCGATCCGCTGTTGTTTCAGGATGGTGTCGAACGCTGTGTCCGGCAACCCCGTCAACGCGTGAACCAATTCGTGCAGCAGCGCGCGCCGGTACGGGGTCGACTGCGGGCCGGTCACGCCCATGTAGGTGGTGCTTGTCGCGTCGGCTTCGATGCCGAGTTCGATGCGGTTCTGGCCTAGCGCGTTGCCGTCCGCAAACACGGTGCGGAATACCAAACCCTCGCCGACGTGAATCGTCCACTGCCGTCGATCGTCGGCGGTGCCGGTCAAAAGGCGACGGAAGGTCTGACTGTGCCGGTAGAAGAAAGCATAGGCCTCGCGTGCCGCGTCTTTCAGTAAATCCGGAACATGTTCGTCAAAGCCAAACCGCTTATCGAAGGCCTCCCGGAACTGCCCTCTGCGGTCCGCGTATTTCGTCAGCCCACGCAGGAACGCGTCGGCCGCACGTACGGTGAAGCGCTGCGCTGCTGGGAGCCGCACCGCATCGTGCAATTCGCGCAGCACGATGCGTTGCAGACGCTGTCCGTCGTATGCGATCACCGCGCCGCTATCGACCACCGCACCCGACATCGCGTCGATCTCACGGAACACCGCGCCGCGACGGATCATGCGAATGTTGCGGCGCTCCTCGGGCAGGTAGACATCGCGCAGATCGTCCTCCGCAAGCTGCGCGCCGCGTTCCTCGAACGCAGCGGTGACTTCGTCCGAAAAAAGTATGCTCGCCGCGGCGCCGTAAACATCGGTCACCTGCAGATACAGTTCGATACCGTCGATCACGCTGTTGATGACGTTGCCGTGCGCTACGTCTTCAACCGTCCTTGCGGCGATGCCAACGATCGGCAGCAGCCCGAGCAGTCCGCCAACCGAAAAGACGTGTTGGATCGTCGACGGTCTTGGCCCTGACGCGTGGGTCAGCGAATGCGCGCGTGCGCGTACCGACATCGGCGTATGGGGTTGTTGCGCCTCGCGCAGGACTTCGGCGGCATTGGCCAGGAATGCCGGATGATTCAGCAATCTACTGCGGAAACGCTGCATGGCGGTGCGCAGACTGGCTATCTTCGCATCGCCTTCGCCGTGCACGATCGGCAACGCAAGAGGCGGCTCGTCGGACGTTTCGAGGCCGATCTCTCCTAGCCATTGCGTCATCTCGTTGTACGCATCGGCGTCGCCCCAGTCGGCTGCCAGCTGCGCCACATCGATTTTCCAAAGGTGCGGCGCGACCAGCAAGGCCTGCATTCGGTTGACGAAGTGGGTTGCAATGATGTGAAAGTGTTCGGCCGGCGTCCGGTAGAAGCTCATGTCTTTTTCTGGCCACGGCAAACGCCACGCGGTGAGTCGGGTCGTCTCCGCCGTATCGACCCCTGCCGAACCGTCGATTTGCATCGGCAGGTCGTGGCGCAGGAATTCGATCCAGGCCACCAGTCCATAGTCCGTCGGCGACTCGCGCAGCGGCGGCAACGTGCTCAAGTGTTCGCGCAGCCAGATCGACTGATCGCCGGGCGTGGCCAGAAAACGCGACAACAGCGCGCGATAGTGCGGGAAGAGATGCGTTCGCCACGCCGCGCGCAGTTGCGGCATCGACAGCGGTTCGATCCCGCTCGAATACGCGAGATGCAACGCCATGAGCCAGCCCGGATGCACGCGCGTACGGACCGGCTCCTGCTCCCACGCGCGGATCGCCTGCGCGAGCCGACGCGCCAGATGCAGGACTTCGTCTTCGTCCGACGGCGCGACGACCGGCGCGCCATTCACGAAAGCCAGCACGCTGTACAGCGAGTGCTTGAGCGTGCCGATCGGGTGGGTGCGATCGATCGACCCGGGCCGACGCCATTCCGGCGGACAGGCTCCCGGCATGCGGTACGGCGCCGCCCCGAGCAACAAGCTGCCATTCCGGCCAAAGGACAGATCGGCGGCACCGCGAAAACACAGGCCGTCGAAACGGATCGTATCGTTGCCAGGCAACTGCGGCAGCGGATTGACGACCAACGCGGTTTCCTTCAACTCGTCGTCCAGCGCAGCCGCCAGCGATGGCGAGAACGTCAGCGAGGCAATCTTCAGTGGCGCCAGCGCGGGCCGGACGGACTGCCCGTCAACGACGCGCGTCAGCGTGGGCCCGTACAGACTGTCGGTGCGGGCGATCGCCAGCAGCAGCGTGGTGACGAAGATCACACGCCCTCTGGCGTCCTCGTCCGGTAGCACGAGATCGCAGCCGACCGGCTCGCAACCGGCCCACTTCGCGACAGCCGTCAGGGCGGCCATCGGTCTGGCGTACGTTGCGGCATCCGACGCGCCGTGAATGAATGTGTGCCTGATGTAGCGGTCCCAAGCGTGCATGATGACCTGGTCCGCCAGCGTTTCACGCAGGGCGGTGGCGGGGGTCGGCCAGGTCGGTGTGTGACCCGCGGCGACTTGCAGTCGGGTCAGGAACGGCTGCGCGATTTCGGTCAGAACCGACGATGCGTTGAAACGCGCGACGACCTCCTCGCGCGCCATGGTGTGGGCTGTCTTCAGCAGCGTGCCCAGCGCCAGCAGGTGCTCGGTGCATTGCGTCCAGCCACCCGCGATGTCGCAAAACTGCGCCCGCAGTTCAGCGAAGGCGTTCATGTCGGCGAACGCCGCATCGCCGACATCGATGCTGAGCATGTCCTTCGTTACCCCGTGGCATTGCAACGGAGACGGCGGATCGCCGTCGGCTTGACGGCGCATGCGGGGCCGCCCAGCCGGTGTTTCTACCTCGGGCCTCGGCGCGCGCCCGCTCGGCTTGCAACTCGCCGACCGCTCGTTTGCAACCGGAGGGTAGCCAAGCGGCAACGCGTGGCGCGGTGCAATGGCATGCGCGGCGTGGCTCGACGCGGTCGGCGAGGGAGCGGCGGGCGACGTGGCCGCGTTTTGCAACGCGTAGGGCGCCGGTCCGCCGGGGCGACGCACGGCGCCGACGGGCCCGGGCAGCCGACGCACTGGCGCACTGCTGGTACAGAGGAGCACGCTATAGAAGATGGCCTTCGCCACGTCCGCGCGCCGGACTGTCCTGGCGCGCCTGCCGACCTCGTCGCGTCGGCGTGGCTGACGCTGACGCGCAGCCGGTGTATGGTCCGTGCGGCTCGTCTGGCCGCGCAGCCGCTCGAAGTCGCCCTGCGCGCGGCGCTGGTTCGACAAGTTTTTGAGGTTTCCGGAAGGCATCTGCGGAGTCCATGGCGACGATCGCCCATGGCGCTTCGCGGCCCGCGAAGCGCGTCCGCAAACGGCGGTGGGGCGGTGCCTCGACTGTAATGCGCAAGCGCCGTTCGGCAACGCCCGGCGACTGCCACGGAACGGCTTTGGCCTTTCCCGGCTATGCGTCACGGGCTTACGGCGCGCCAACGCCGCCAACGCTGCCAATGCCGGCTTTGCACGGCGCCAGCTAAGCTTATTCGAAAAGATCGCTTAGCCCGGTTGCGCTCCTCTCGTAACATCAACCGCTTGTCGTGCCGTATTGGGTCCTTGCTGGTGCTGTCGAGACGCACATTGCGCGCGCCTCCTGCCGTTTGAGCGGGTCGCCCTGCGCGGGGTTTGGGCCGCGAACGCCGCACGACGCCACGACATCCACGGGGATTGCAAGAATGGACTTTGGCAAGCGGGCATTTCTGCAGCGCACGGCCGTGAGCGCGGCTGCGCTCGCAGCGTTGGGCCTGGCGCCGCGCGGCGCTTTGGCGCAGGACAAGACAATCAACCTGCTCAACGTGTCGTACGATCCGACGCGTGAACTCTACGAACAATATAACAAGCTGTTCGCCGCCTACTGGAAGGCCAAGACCGGGCAGACCGTGGCCGTGCGCAATTCCCACGGCGGTTCGGGCAAGCAGGCCCGCAGCGTCATCGACGGCGTCGATGCTGACGTCGTCACGCTTGGACTGGCGCCAGACGTGGACGCGTTGGTCACGCACGGCGGCCTGATCAAACCCGATTGGCAGAAGCGCTTGCCCCATAACTCGGCGCCGTACACCTCGACGATCATCTTCCTGGTCAAGAAGGGCAATCCCAAGGGCATCAAAGATTGGGACGATCTGGCCAAGCCGGGCGTCTCCGTCATCACGCCGAACCCGAAGACCTCCGCTGGCGCGCGCTGGAACTACCTCGCCGCCTGGGAATACGGCCGCCGGAAATACGGCGGCGACGCCGGCGCGAAGGATTTCGTCGGCAAGATCTACCGCAACGTGCCGGTTCTGGATTCCGGCGCGCGTGGCTCGACGATCACCTTCGCGCAGCGCGGCGTTGGCGACGTGCTGGTGTCGTGGGAGAACGACGCCTTCCTCGCGTTGCACGAGTTCGGCGACGGCAAGTTCGAACTGATCACCCCCAGCGTCAGTATCCTGACCGAACCGACCGTAGCCGTCGTCGACAAGAACGTCGATCGCAAGGGCACGCGCACCGTCGCCGAGGCCTATCTCCAATACCTGTACTCGGACGAGGCGCAGGACCTGATTGGCCGCAACTACTACCGTCCCACTGGCGAGAAGGCGAAGGCCAAGTACGCGAGCCAGTTCCCGAAATTGGATCTCGTCACGATCGACGGCGCGTTCGGCGGTTGGCCGAAAGCGGACAAGGCGCACTTCGCCGACGGCGGTACCTTCGATCAAATCTATCTGAAGAAATAAGGCGTTGGCCGCGTCCGCGGCCAACGCCCCCCGAGATACTGCCGGCATGCGCATTTCCGTTCCCACTCCGCCGGCGCCGACTCCCGCGCCACCGCGCGCGCAGCGTCGTCTGCTACCCGGCTTCGGCATGACCTTCGGCGTCATGGTGCTCTACTTGGCGCTGATGGTCCTGCTGCCATTATCGGCGCTGTTTGGCCGCGCACTTGGCCTGGACTGGGCTGCCTTTGTCGAAGCCGCGACGTCGCCGCGTGTGCTGGCGTCCTATCGGGTCACCTTCGGCGCCGCGCTGTTGGCGGCCGTCGTCAATATCGGCTTCGGCCTGCTGCTTGCGTGGGTCCTGGTGCGCTACCGCTTCCCGGGCCGGCGCCTGCTCGACGCGCTGATCGACCTGCCGTTCGCCCTCCCGACGGCGGTGGCGGGCATTGCATTGACCGCCTTGCTCGGCAAGGACGGCTGGATCGGGCAGGCGCTCGCCCCGCTCGGCATCTCGCTGGCCTACACACGCGCCGGCATCGTCGTCGCGCTCATCTTCATCGGGCTGCCTTTTGTCGTGCGCACGGTGCAACCGGTGTTGGAGGAACGCGATCCGGAGCTGGAGGAAGCCGCCGCCAGTCTCGGCGCAAGCGCCGCGCAGACCTTTTTCCGCGTGACCCTGCCGGCGCTGCTGCCTGCCTTGCTGACCGGCTTTGCATTGGCCTTTGCCCGTGGCATCGGCGAGTACGGTTCGGTGGTGTTCATCGCGGGCAACATGCCGATGATCTCGGAAATCACGCCGCTGCTGATCCTCATCAAGCTCGAACAGTTCGATTACGCCGGCGCGGCCGCGGTCGCGTCCGTGCTGCTGGTCGCATCGTTCGTGCTGCTGCTCGCGATCAACGGACTGCAGGCGTGGCAACGTCGGCTGCGCAATGACTCACGCGCCGCCCAGCAGCCCGATGTCGGAGCCGCATCATGACTGGGCGCCGCATAGCCCCGCGTACCGGCGAGGCCGCCTGGCCACGACGCCTTCTGATCGGCGCGGCCGTTGTGGTGGCGCTGGTCTTCCTGGTCCTGCCGCTGGCAGTGGTCTTCGCCGAAGCGTTCCGCAAGGGTGTCGACGCCTATTTCGCCGCCTTCCAGGACGAAGACGCGTGGGCCGCGATCCGGCTCACCCTGCTCAGCGCGGCGCTCGCCGTGCCGCTGAACCTGGTATTCGGCGTCTGCGCGGCCTGGGCGGTTGCCAAGCATGATTTCCCCGGCAAATCGATCGTCGTGACCCTCATCGATCTGCCCTTTGCCGTGTCGCCCGTGGTTGCCGGCCTCGCCTATGTGCTCCTGTTCGGTCAGCAGGGCTGGTTCGGGCCATGGCTACTCGACCATGGCATCAAGATCATCTTTGCCGTGCCGGGCATCGTGCTCGCCACGGCGTTCGTGACCTTGCCGATGATCGCGCGCGAGCTGATTCCGCTGATGCAGGCGCAAGGCAGCGACCAGGAGCAGGCCGCGATGACGCTGGGCGCGGGCGGCTGGCAAACGTTCTGGCACGTGACGCTGCCCAATATCCGGTGGGGGCTGCTGTACGGCGCGATCCTGACCAACGCCCGCGCGATGGGCGAATTCGGTGCGGTGTCTGTCGTCTCGGGACACCTGCGTGGCGAGACGAACACGATCCCGTTGCAAGTCGAAATCCTCTATAACCAGTTCCAGATACAGGCCGGCTTCGCGTTGGCTTCGGTGCTGGCCTTGCTTGCGCTGTTCACGCTGGCGATCAAGAGCTGGGTCGAATGGCATGTTGGCCGCGGCGCACGCCGGCGCGCGCGCGCTGACCGGGCGAACCGCTTGAACCGGACGGACCGGACGGACCGGACAGACCGGACGGACCGGCCCGCCGGCACCGATCCCAGTGACAGCGACATATTGACCGCCGACGCACCGAACGCCTACGTTTCTACCTCCGCCTTCGCCCCTACCCAGCCGGTCCAGGTGCCGCATGAGCATTGAAATCGAACAAATCAGCAAGCGCTTCGGGCATTTCCAGGCGCTCGACGATGTCCGTCTGCGGGTCGACTCCGGCGAGCTGATTGCCCTGCTGGGCCCGTCTGGCTGCGGCAAGACCACGTTGTTGCGCATCATCGCAGGCCTCGAACGTCCCGACGCAGGAACCGTGCGCTTCGACGGTCGCGATGTCACCGACGACCACGTGCGCGATCGCAAGGTCGGTTTCGTGTTCCAGCACTACGCGCTCTTCGCCCACATGACGCTGTTCGACAACGTCGCTTTCGGCATGCGCGTCAAGCGGCGCGGCGAACGGCCGTCCAGCGACCAGATCAAGGCGAAGGTCGGCCAATTGCTCGAACTGGTGCAACTTTCCGATCTAGCGCAGCGCTACCCCGCGCAGCTTTCAGGCGGCCAGCGTCAGCGCGCCGCGTTGGCTCGTGCGCTGGCGGTCGAACCCAATGTGCTGCTGCTGGACGAGCCGTTCGGCGCGCTCGACGCACAGGTTCGCAAGTCGCTGCGGCGGTGGCTGCGACGCCTTCATGACGAACTGCATGTCACCAGCATCTTCGTGACACACGATCAGGAAGAGGCGCTCGACGTCGCCGATCGCGTCGTGATCTTGAATCGGGGACGCGTCGAACAGGACGACGCGCCGCAACGGGTATGGGCGCAACCGGCCACGCCGTTCGTTCACGAATTCCTCGGCGAAGCGAATTGTTTTCGGGGCACCACCGAGGCGGGCGGCCTGCGGGTCGACGGCATCCTTCTCCCGGTCGCGGTGCAACGCCACGGCAATGGCCTGCCGGCCTCCGCCTACGTGCGGCCAACCGACTTCGACATCAGCGCACCGGGTACCGCGAGCGGCATCGACGCCACGCTCGCGCAGGCGCGCTTCGCCGGTGCCGAGGCCAAACTGCTGCTGCGCACGCGGATGCGCAGCGTGCCGGAGATCGAGGCGCGACTGCCCGCGCGCACGTTTGCCGACATGCAGCTTCGCGAAGGCGACCCTGTCGTGCTGCGTCCGACCCATACGCAGCTTTACGTCGACGCAAACGCCTGAGAGCAGAGGTACGCGCCCCGCCTCCCGCTCGTCACGCCTGGACGCCGCGCTGCCGTCACCGCACCCGGTGCAGCCACGCACGCGCAGCGCAGGCGTGTACGCCCGACCCGATAGGAATCCGGATGACTGGCGACGGAGCGCGCCTGGCAAGACAGCGCGTACGTGACAGTGCCCTGGCGCTATTAGCTTAAAACAAAAGGTTCCTTCTCTCCGCGCGCGTCACTTTTTAAGATGAAGGTTGCGGCAACTCAGCCTCGCGTCGCCGAAGTGTGCCGGACCCGCCCGGTCATTTCGTCCAGCGTATTGGCATCGCCCGATCTTTCATTCGTACAGGCAGCACAAATGAACTTCCAACAATTAAGGCTGACACGCGAAGCGGCGCGCCGCAAACTGAATCTCACCGAGGTCGCCAACGTCCTCTACACTTCGCAGTCGGGCGTCAGCAAACACATCAAGGATCTTGAGGACGAACTCGGCGTCGAGATATTCGTCCGCCGCGGCAAGCGGCTGGTCGACATCACCGAACCGGGCCGGCACGTTTTGACGCTGATCGAGCGTATCCTGCTGGACGTCGAGAATCTGCGGCGTACCGCGCGACATTTCGCGGCTGCGGACAGTGGTTCGCTGGTCGTCGCCACCACGCATACGCAGGCCCGCTACGTATTGCCGAAGATCATTCCCGGCTTTCGCGCACTCTTTCCGAACGTCCACCTGGCCCTGCATCAGGGCAGCCCGGCGCAGATCACCGAGATGGTCGCGCAAGGCGAGGCCGACGTCGGCATCGCGACGGAGTCGCTCGACCGCCATCCAGGGCTCGTTGCGTTTCCGTACTACACGTGGCGGCACGTGGTGGTGGCGCCGCGCAATCACGCGCTTGCCCAGCGCAGCGACCTGACACTGGCGGACATTGCGCAGTATCCGATCATCACCTACGACCAGGGCTTTACTGGCCGCCCGCACATCGACGCGGCGTTCGCCCAAGCCGGATTGGCGCCGGACATGACATTCACCGCCATCGACGCGGACGTCATCAAGACCTATGTCGGCCTCGACATGGGCATCGGCATCGTCAGTGAAATGGCCTTCGATGCCGCGCGCGACACTGAACTGGTCCGGCTCGACATTGGTCAGCCGTTCGCGGAAAGCACCTCGCGAATCGGGGTGCGTCGCGGCGTGTACCTGCGCAGCTACGTGTACCGCTTCATCGAAATGCTCGCACCGCAATTGAACGCCGATGTGGTCCGCCAGCGTCTCGCTGGCGACGACGCCGGTGTCGCGACCACGCGCGAGCGCGACGCCGCGCTCGAACCCGCGTCGCGTGCCTGATTGCAAGAAGCAGTGCCCCGCCTGCGACCACCGCGCAGGGACGCATTGTCGCGCCCGGCCGCCAAACCGTTGACACGATGTGCTTCGCCGCTAGAATGGCGCAGCATCAGCGCGACGCACATCGACACCTGACGGAACGGAATGAATGGCGCTCTGTCCACGCCGGCGCGTCGTCGGATCTTCGTCCGGTCCTCGTCCGGTCCTCGTCCGGTCCTCGTCGGGTCTTTGGAGTCGCCGCCCTGGCCTCTTGCCAGCGGCACAACGCCTTCGGCGCGTGGTCTGTGCATTTCGTCATCCTATCGATTCAACCTCATGCGGATCCAAGCGCCGTGCGCAAACCTGCCGCCGTCGAGCGGGGCGTTGTCGGATGACGGAACGTCTGCCGCGCAAACCGCTGCTGCGATCTCGCTCCCGGGTCGCTTGAGCGTCGACGACACGGCTCGCGTGCAAGCTCGACACCGATGACCCGATCGCGTCGATCCACCCTGTTGGTCGGTCGCCTGCTTCTGTGGGCGCTATGCTTCGGCACACTGGCGCCCGCGATATCTCAATGGCTTGCGTTACGACAACAGCACATCTCCTTCGAGATTTGTGCGCCGCGCGGCGATACCCATCAGTCGGTGGCTGCGGCACCATCCGACGTCCCTTCCCAACAGTCTCATCACGGCGATGTCTACTGCGGCTACTGCACGCTCGCACACCATCTGCCTTTCCTGCCGTCTTCGCCTCCGCAAGCGGTCTTGCCCCGGGTCGCGCATGCGGCCACATCTGCGCCACGCCGGCCGTCCGCGTACGGCTCCCACGCGCCGCATTATGCGAACGCGCCGCGCGCGCCGCCCGTCCTCGCCTGACCGTTTGCGCGTTCATTTGCGCGTTCATTTGCGCGTTCATTTGCGCGTTCGTCTGACGCGCTGTCACGCCTGATCACGTCCGTGTTCGGACCCGGCCGTCCATGCCACCGCGTGCGGGGACGACTCGCGTCCATCACGCCGGCCCATGTGCGGGTCCAGCACAGCGACGTGACGCGGCAGCCAGACTGAGCGCCATGCCCCCGACGCGCGCCCAGGACTTCGCGCATCGCGCGACTCTTGCACCTCACGTGCCTTACGTGCCTTGCGTGCCCCTTTGCGGCGTCGCCACTCCCATTTTGCCTTGCCATGCCCAACATGCTCCCTGCCTCTCGCGTCGAGCGTTCTCCGCTCTGCGCTGCGTTGCGACAGGCGATTCCGCCTTCGGTCCGAGCAACCGGCGTCCGCGCCGACCGTCCCGCCGATGAGGGCCGTCGCTGGCGCTTTTCCAGCTTGCTGCCGTCAATCGGTCTTGCCTTCCCGTGCGCTGCCGCCGCCGTCCAACCGTCGGCGCTGCCACGCGGAGAAACGGAGCTTGCGCCCCTCGAAACGGTTGTCGTGACGGCCGTTGCGCCGGCTTCGCCGCTGACTGTCATCACCGATCCGAAAGTGCCACGCCAACCGATTCCGGCGAGTGACGGCGCGGACTATCTGAAGACGATCCCGGGTTTCAGCGCGATCCGCAATGGCGGCTCGAACGGCGATCCGGTATTGCGCGGCATGTTCGGCTCCAGGCTCAACATCCTGAGCAACGGTTCGCCGATGCCGGGCGCCTGTCCCGCGCGGATGGACGCGCCGACGTCCTACATTTCACCGGAAAACTTCGACCGCCTGATCGTCATCAAAGGACCGCAGAGCGTGTTGTGGGGACCCGGCGCGTCGGCAGGCACGATCCGCTTCGAGCGCGACACGCCGCGCTTCGACAAGGCCGGTGTACGCTTCGACGGCGCAGTGCTTGCCGGCGGCTACGGTCGCAACGACCAGTCAGCCGACCTCACCTTCGGCGACGAACGCTTCTACGCCCGCGTGACCGCCAACCATGCACACTCGCAGGACTACCGCGACGGTGACGGCAACACCGTTCCGTCGCGCTGGGACAAATGGAACACCGATCTGACACTCGGCTTCACGCCGGATGCGGATACCGTATTCGAATTGACCGCCGGCACCGGCGATGGCAACGCCCGCTATGCGGGACGCAGCATGGACGGCACGCGTTTCCGGCGCGAGAGTCTGAGCGGACGTTTCGAGAAACGCAACCTGGGCGAAACGTTGCGCAAGATCGAGGCACAGCTGTACTACAACGACGCCGATCATGTGATGGACAACTTCACCCTGCGCGCGCCGGACCCGACCAGCATGATGCCCAATCCGATGGCGGCAGACGTGAATCGGACGACAGTGGGCGGCCGCCTCGCTGCGACGTGGCAGTGGGGAACTCGCTTCGACCTGACCGGCGGTATGGATTGGCAGCGCAGCCGACATCGCTCGCGAAGCGGCACCGATGTCAGCCCTTATCAGGATGCGGCATGGTCGAAGGATGCGACGCTGGGTAATCTGGGCTGGTTCGCCGAAGGCACATGGCACGCCGATGCAATGCAACGCGTGGTGGCGGGCGCGCGTCTCGACCTGGCATCGGCCAAGGACTGGCGCACCAATGTCGGCATGATGCCGATGCCCAATCCAAGCGCAGGCGAACGCCGCACCGCGGTGCTGCCCAGCGGGTTCGTGCGCTACGAACGCGATCTCGATGCGCTACCGGCCACCGTCTACGCCGGCCTCGGACACGTCGAGCGCTTCCCGGATTATTGGGAACTGTTTGCGCCGAATATGGGCCCCTCCGGCTCGAGCAACGCGTTCGACGGGCTCCGCCCCGAAAAAACGACGCAGCTCGACATTGGCGCACAGTACCGCACCGCCGCGTTGGACGCATGGGTGTCCGCCTACGCGGGCTACGTTCAGAATTTCATTCTGTTCAGTTACGCACCGGGTGGGATGATGGGCGACACATCGACGGCACGCAACGTCGACGCCGCGATCATGGGCGCCGAACTCGGCGTCAGCTACCGGTTGGCGCCGAGCTGGCGGGTCGGTTCGACCTTGGCCTACGCGGCGGGCAATAACCGCAGCGACGGCGGCCCGCTGCCGCAGATGCCACCGCTCGAATTGCGGTTGAGTGCGAACTACGACAGTGGCGCTTGGTCGGCCGGCGTGTTGTGGCGGCTGGTAGCCGCGCAACACAGGGTGGCGCTCAACGAGGGGAATGTCGTGGGCAAGGACTTCGGCGCGAGCAGCGGCTTCGGCACGCTGGCGCTGAACGCGACCTACGCGTTCAGCAAGCACGTCAAGTTGACGCTTGGCGTCGACAACCTGTTCAATCGCACCTACAGCGAGCATCTCAATCTGGCCGGGAACGCCGGCTTCGGCTACGGCGCGAGCGTCCCGGTGAACGAGCCTGGACGCACAGGATGGGCCAGGCTCACGATGCAATTCTGATCGGACGCGGCGCGGCCACTTCGGCGTCGCGTCGCCATTGCAATCAATGCATCAACGCATCGACCTGGTCGCGCAGCGCATCCATCGTGAACGGCTTCGTCAAGACCCGCAGATCGGCCGGCAACTGACCATCGCGGATCACCGCGTCCTGAGCGTAGCCGGTGATCAACAGCGCCTTCATGCCCGGGCGTTGTTCGCGCGCCGCGTCGGCAAGCTGCCGTCCGTTCATGCCGCCGGGCAGGCCGACATCGCTGACCAGCGCGTCCAGTGTCTGCGCCGAACGGAGGATCGCCAGCCCGCCCGCCGCGTCGCCGGCCTCGACCGTCGTGTAGCCGACTTCACGCAGCGCCTCCACCACGACCGCCCTGACCGTTTCCTCGTCATCGACCACCAGAATGGTGCCGCGAGCCTGGCGTGGCGCCACGGCCGCCGCGGTCGACTCGGGCGCGGCGGCCGACGTGCCCTGAAAGCGCGGCAGGTACATCTCTACCGTCGTCCCCTCGCCCAGCGCAGAACGGATCCGCGTCTGCCCGGCCGACTGCTGAGTGAAGCCGTAGATCATCGACAAGCCCAGGCCCGTTCCCATACCCAGCGGCTTGGTGGTGAAGAAGGGATCGAAGGCGCGACGCGCAACGTCGGGCGTCATGCCGGTTCCGTCGTCGCGTACCGCAATGCGAAGATAATCGCCCGGCGCGAGATCGAGCTCGGCGTAGTCGTCGTCGCCAAGTGACACGTTGGCCGTTCGGATCGACAGCGTGCCACCGTCGGGCATCGCGTCGCGCGCGTTGATGCTCAAGTTGAGCAGTGCGTTGTCGAGCTGATGCGGATCGCAGCTCGTCATCCACAGTGCCGGGTCGAGTTGCGTCTCCAACCGGATGTGCGGCCCGATGGTGCGGCGGATCAGTTCTTCCATGCCCTGCACCAGCGCATTGGCGTCGACCGGCCGCGGGTCGAGCGTCTGGCGGCGCGCGTACGCCATCAAGCGGTGCGTCAAGGCGGCAGCGCGCTCCACCGAACTGCGAGCCATGGTCAGATAGCGTTCCAGTCCCTCGGTACGGCCCTGCTTCAGGCGCAGCGCCATCAGGTCGTGGCTGCCCATGATGCCGGCGAGGAGGTTGTTGAAGTCATGCGCCAGACCGCCCGTCAGTTGGCCGATTGCCTCCATCTTCTGGCTCTGCCGCAACTGTTCCTCGGTCTTTTCGAGCACGAGTTGCTGCGCCTTGAATTCGGTGATGTCACGCACGGCGCCGTAGTACAGCTCGTCCTGCAGGGCAATGTGCCACGACAGCCAGTGGTACTCGCCGCTTTGGCCCTGCAAGCGTGCCTCGACCGTCGCTGGCTCGCGCAGGCCGGCAAGCGCGCGCGTCCACGACGCCCTGTCGTCCGGGTGCATCAACTCGGTCACGACGCGCCCTGTCAGCGACTGCGGCGGCAGACCGAGCGTGCGTTGCCATGCCGGGCTCAGCGCGCGCAGCCGACCGGCATGGTCGAAAGTGCAGGCCATGTCCGGCGAGAGTTGCCAGACCTGGTCCCGTTCGCGGATCCGCAGTTCGATCTGCTTTTCGAGATCCTCGTTGAGCTCGTTCAGGCGACTGAGCGTACCTCGCAACTTCGCACATACGACCGCCATCAACGAACTGACGATCGCGAACGATATATTGTTGCGCCACTGCGTAAGGTCGCCATCGAAACTGAAACGCGAACCGACAAACAGATATTCGGCGGTCAGCATGCTGAGCACCGCCGCCAGAATGCCCGGTCCGACGCCAGCCCAGAAGCCGGCCAGCATCACGAACGGAATGTAGAACAGGTAGGGGAGCCCTTCGAGCGGCAGGTTGATTCGGCACGCGGTGCCGGCTGCAACCGCCAGAACCGCGATCAGGTAACGGAACGGCCGCGGCATCGGGCGTCCCAAAAAACGGAAGGCGGCGCCGACGAAGGGAAGGGTTATCAGTTTCAAGACTTGATCCGGGCAGAAGGCGGCGTGGCTGAGCCGCACAAGGCGTGCCGCCCGGAGATTTTACTTCGACCGCGCCCCGCTCGTACGACGCCAGCGCCCGCCAGACCGCCCGATGCGACGCTCACGAAGCGTCTCACCGTGCCAGCCGATCGATCAGGAGCGGTGCGGCCGCCTGCCCTGCCTGGATGGCTCCTTTCGCGCGAGGATCGCGCGATTACCACAAACTACCCATCGCTGCCCGTCGTCCGGCCCCGCAAGCGGCCTGCGGCCGGGCCCGTGGCCGTCGCCCGCTCCGGGCCGCCCCGATGAGTGGCTATTTTGCAAAGAGCGATGAGATATTCGCGAACGCCTTCAATTCGAGCGCATTGCCGGACGGATCGAGGAAAAACATCGTCGCCTGTTCGCCCACTTCGCCCTTGAAACGCACGTGCGGCTCGATAACGAACTTCACGCCCGCGCCGCGCAGCCTGTCCGCCGCCGACTGCCATTGCACCATCGACAGCACCACACCGAAGTGGCGCACGGGCACGGCATCGCCATCCACGGCGCTGGTCTGGCGATGACCCGCCTCCTCCGGCGCGTAATGCGCGACGATCTGATGACCGTAGAAGTTGAAATCCACCCAGTCGGGCGCGCTGCGGCCTTCCGGACAGCCCAGCAGGTCGCCATAGAATTCGCGTGCGGCGGCGATGCTGTGCACGGGAAAAGCGAGATGGAAGGGGCACAAGGGCAACTGATCGGGGCCATGGCCGGCCGTCGTGTGCGCAGTCGAAGCGTCGGGTGACATGAGGTTCTCGGTGGGGGTTCTCGTTAGGATTTCGCCGGAAGCGGGCACCGCGCGGTTGCCCGCCCCAGCGCTGACACCGAACAGTCTACAAATAGCCGAATCGATCGCAAAACGATATATTTTTGCCCTTGTCATCACGAAATTCGATCGATCATGATGCGTGAACTGCGTACCTTCCTCGCGGTGGTGCGGCACGGCACGTTCGCGCGCGCCGGCACACAGGTGGGTCTGACACAATCCGCGGTCAGCGCGCAGATCCAACGTCTGGAAGAAGAACTGGGCGTCTCCTTGTTCCATCGAACAGGCCGGGCAGCGACGCTCAGCGAGGCCGGCCGCCAGGCCGTGCCGGCCGCCGAGGCGGTGCTCGCGGCGTTCGCGACCTTGGCCGATCGCGCTGGTGCCATCGAGGATTTCGGCCTGTTACGCATCGGTGCCATCGCTTCCGCGCAGGCGTCGGTGCTGGTCAGCGCGATCGAACGCTTCCGCGCCGCGGCGCCGGGCTGGCGGGTGCGGATCACGCCGGGAGTGTCGCTGAACCTGCTCGCCCAGGTTGACGGCGGCGAGCTTGACGCTGCGGTGCTGGTCAAACCGCCCTTCACCCTGCCCGCCGAACTTCAAGCGCGGACACTGCTGCGCGAACCCTTCGTCCTGCTGGCGCCGGCGTCGATGGCAGGCCGTGCGTGGCGCGACGCGCTGCGCGTCGCACCGTTCGTACGCTACGACCGTGGCTCATTCGGGGGTCGGCTGGTCGAACGTTTCCTCAAAAAAACGCGGATCGATGTCGACGAGGTGGTCGAACTCGATGAACTGCAGGCGATCGTTGGGCTCGTCGCGCGAGGCATCGGCGTCGCACTGCTGCCACACGCGGCGTCGCTGCACTTGCCGGGCGAGGTGGCGGTGCTGCCGCTCGGCGAGCACGCATTTCATCGCGAAATCGTGCTGGTACAGCGACGCGCCGCCGGTCAGTCCGCGATCGTCGCGCAGTTCGCCGACTGTCTTTGATGCGGCATCCGCGCGGGGGGTGCGCGGGCGGGTTGGCCAGCGGGTGCGAGGTCAACGCGCCGTTCGACGGCTCCTTCGACGTGTCGGACGCTTCAGGCAGGCGCAGTAAGACGTTCCAGGGTGTCCAGCCACCGGATCGCATGCTCGCGCTGCGTTCCGCACATCTCGGCCGAGGGCTGCAAGCCGGCGCAGAACGCCGGGCGTTCCGGCCGACCGAAAATCAGGCAGCCCATCGTGTCGTCCAACTGAACGCAGCGCACGCCGGCCGGCTTGCCATCGGGCATGCCGGGAATCGGAGAAGTGATTGAAGGGGCGATGCAGCAAGCGCCGCAGCCATCTCGGCATTCCATCGCGAGGTTCCAGTTCGGGAGCGCATTATGCACGGGCTCGGGTGCACGGGCGGAGCGTCCCGCCGCAGTCCCGCTGCAGTCCCGCTGCAGTCCGGCCGGAATCCGCGCTGACCGCCGCGTTGCCTGCGGAGCGAAACATTGCAGCGCCGCGACGCCGCGCAGGCCAGCATGCTTTTTTGCCAACCAGGAGAAACAGCGATGCTTGGCCGTTCGATTATCCGGCGGAGGGACGCTGGTGCGCGCGGCGCGCCAGCGGCACCAGACCACCGCGCCGCACGCCGCGGCTCGCCGTGCGAGTATGCCTTACGCATGCAAATTGCGCTGCGTCTGGTGCAGCGCGCCAACGCCGAACTGTTCGCCCGCTTTGGCCCGCTGCCCCTGCCCGACGACCTGCAGCGACTCACCGATCGCCAATATCGAGACATGCGCGCGCTGCAGCCGGACCCGCCGCATGCCCGGCACTCATGGTCGAGCGACGCCATCGCGCGACTGTCGTACCCGTCGCGTTTCCCAGCGGCATTGGTCCGCGTCGCGGCCTGGACGCAGCGAAGCCTACAGCAAATCTTCGATCCGGCGCCGTCGCGTGCCGGCGGCGTCATCGACGGCGCAACCGCGGCGCCGGACGGCGCACCTCGACAGCGCGCCAGCGATGCCCGTCCGACGCTTCGCACTGCATCGTCGACGAGTGCGACCCAGCTGGCCTCGCGCGCAACGCACGCGAACAAGACGATCAGCCGGTTGCGCTCGACAGTAACGGCACCGGCACATCCGAGCGCACGTCGCCCGCCGCGCCCGTGCGCCATCATCGCGCGCGAGAAGGTGCGCCGTTGCCTGGGCCGTCCAGCCCTTGAAGCGCCATCGCTCCGACGCGCTGGCCACCCAGGTTTTCCTGCGTCGGCCGCTGTCGTGCCGCTGTCGTGCCGCTGCCGTGCCGCTGTCGCGCCGTTGCCGTGCCGGTGACGTCGCGTGTCGAAAAGGCCGTCAAGCGAGATGACGGCAGTAACGCCACCCACAAAGCGCCGAGCCTGCCGCGCATACGGCCAGCGTGAGGCCCAGGTTCTGCCCCCAACCAGCCAGCGCAAGCCCGATGGCGATCAGCGTGTAGTACGCGAGTCCCAGGATCGCGCCAGCACTGCCGCGCTGGTCGCTATAGCCGGCAAGCGCTCGACCAAGGACGACCGGCACAACCAGGGCGAAACCCAGCGAAACCAAACTCATCGCGGGCACGCACCAGATCGTCCGGCTAAGCGGCAGGCTCAACGCGGCACCCGTTGCGCCTGCCGCCAGGCCCAGGCCGAGCAATACGGGCTCGCCCGCGCCGCGACGCCGGAGCGCGGCGCCGCCGCGCCCGCCAGTGAGCGAACCGACTGCAAGCGCCACGCCCCCCCACACCAACGAGCCAGCGGGCAGCCCCGCACGGTGAAAAAGCGACGGCGCGAGCGCGTAGAAGCTGAACAAGCCAACGTTTTGCGCCGCGATGAGCAAGGCCGCCAGGGCGATCTGGGGGTCTCGCGCCATTCGCGCGATCGTCCGCGAGAACGCCGGCGTACGCACGTTGTCAGCCCGCGTCTCGCGAAGCAGGTAAGCGCAGCCGATCAGCAATAATCCGGCAAGCGCAAGCAGTGCGACGAACACGCCGCGATAACCGAAACGCTGAACCAGCGCCGAGCCGCTCAGCAAGCCGATTGCCGGACTGAGCGCGAGCGCCACGCCGATCTGCGCGAACGCTTGAGCAAGGGCCCCGCCGCGCAATCGATCGCGCAACATGGTCTGCGTGACGACGGAACCAGCGGCGGCGCCGAAGGCCGACACGATCCGTGCAAACAACAGGACGGCGAAGTCGTGCGCAAACAGTGCTGCCAGCGATCCTGCCGCATAGACGGCCAAACCTGCCAGCAGCGCGGGGCGGCGACCCCATCGGTCGCTCAGCCAACCCCAGCTCAACACGCCGGCGGCGAACGACGCGAAATAACAGGACAGCGTCTGCGCTGCGACCTGCGGCGAAACACTGAAGGCGTGGCCGATGTCGACCAGCGCGGGACTGTAGACCGTCTCGACAATCTGCGGAAACACCAGCAGGGCAGTCAGCAAGGCAAGCGGCGGCGGGCGTGCTTCCATCATCGTGGCTCCGGGAAAGCACACGATGGTAGTGACAGGCCGGGCCGGCGCGTTATATAAAGGAAGCCAGAAAATATTGAGAATCGGTCAAACGATGCCGCGACTTGCCACGCCTGCCTTCTTTGACCCGGATCCGCTCGGCGCGCCGGTGATCGGCGTCGCGGGGCAGTTGTCCGAGCACGATTCCACCAGCCACCGGCACCGGATGGCCCAGATACTGTTCGCGGCGCGCGGCTGCGTTGCACTGCTATTGGGTACGCAGCAAAGCTATTGCATGCTTCCCCCTACCCGCGCTGCGTGGATTCCCGCTGGCGTGCCGCATCGCACGCGCATCGTCCACAGCGTCGAATATCGCTCAGTGTGGTTCGAGCCGTCGGACTTCCCGGGCATGCCGCGCGAGCCGCGGATTCTGCCGGTCAGCGCGCTGCTGAGCAGCCTGCTCGATCTCATGGCCGCAGCCCCGATCTCGACAGACTGGCATACCGGCAAGCCGGCTTTGATGGCGGCGCTCGCGTTGATAGAAATCAGCGACGCGGGCCGCGAGCCGATGCTGCTGCCACTCCCCAACGACCGGCGGTTGGCCTCGCTGACCGCCGATCTCGAAACGCTGCCACCGACCCTTGAGCAACTGGCGCAGCGCGTCGGCGCTAGCGTTCGAACCATTGGACGTATCTTTCAGCGCGAAACGGGTATGTCCTATCAGCAGTGGCGACGACAGTGGCGCCTGATGCGCGCCGTACAACTGCTGGCCAGCGGCGCCAGGCAGGGCACGGTAGCGGAGACACTCGGCTTCGCCGGCGACAGTGCGTTCATCACGTTCTTTCGCTCGATGACCGGCGTCACGCCGCGCCGCTACCTGGACGGGCACGCCGCATTCGACGCAGCCCGGCGAACCGTGTCGGGCGACATCGTCCGATGACTGCAAATGGCGAGACGCGACGGGCCGGCCGACCGTATGCGGGTCCGCTCTGCTGGCGCCGTCGATCGCCGCGCCGGGCGGGGTCGGAACACGTATTACGTCCACGCGCGCACGACGGCGCGTGCCACGGCGGCAATCGCTGCGCTGCGCGCGCTTTCATCGATGCCGACGGCCCCGGTCAGATAGACCGCGATCGGCCATGGCGCGGTCCCGGGTGGTATGAGCACTGCCACGTCGTTCGACGTGCCGTGCCCACCCGAGCCGGTCTTGTCGGCCACCTGCCAGTTGCCGGGCACGCCCGCGCGGAGTTTGGCCCCGCCAGTGATATTGCCATTCATCCATCCCAGCAGCCGCTGCCGGCTGGGCGCGGAGAGCGCAGTGCCGTACAGCAGCGCCTTCACGTTGCTCGACATTGCGATCGGCGAGGTCGTGTCACGTGGATCGCCCGGTTTTGCCTCGTTCAACGTCGTCTCGTTCCGATCGAGGCGCGTAACCGTATCGCCAAGCGAGCGCGCCAACGCCGTCACCCCGCGCGGGCCGCCCACGCTCGCGATCAGCAGGTTCGCCGCCGTGTTGTCGCTGAGCGTCATGGCCGCCACGCAGAGCGCCTCCAACGTCATGCCATCCGTGCCCGCATGCGGTTGCGTGGCCGGCGAATAGGTGACGAGCGCCGAAGGCGCGAACGACACGAGACGGTCGAGCGTGTCGCGGCCCGCATCGACGCGCTGCAGCACGGCGCCGCATACCAGCAACTTGGCGGTCGAACACATTGGGAAGCGCTCGCCGCCGCGATAGGCGAGACGCCGCCCGGACGCCGTATCTTCGACCGCCACCCCGAGCCGGCCGCCTGTTGCCGCTTCGATGCGCGCGAACTCCGCAGCGACGGAGCTCACGCTGGCGGGCGTCGCATTCGCCGACACCGCGGCGGCGCGTTGCACAGCGAGCATGGCGCCGGCTCCAGCGGCGAGCATGAAGCGGCGTCGAGCAGGCATGGCAAGTCCTCGGGATGACAGCAAGATGCGGGACGCGGCGCATGTCGCCGAGCGCGTGGCTGCGCACCCTGCGCACAGCGGCAGAAGCATAACGCGGGCGCTGCGACAACGTAGCGTGCATCGCTGAGCCGCGCGGCGCCGCGTCCCTTACCCCGTGGCAAGCTGCCCCTGCGAGGCCGCCACGCCTGCCGCGCACCGTCGGCACGCCCGAAGCGCAGCCGACGCGCGGCAGATGGGCACTACGTCCGCGCCGCCGTTTCTGCAGCCACTGCGAAACCTGTCTCCCGCAACGCGGCCTCGCACACCAGCTGGTCCTGTTGATAGTCGCCGCCGGAGACACCGATCCCACCAATGACGTGACCAGCCTCGACGACCGCATAGCCACCGCCGACGGGCATCATGCGCGGCAGGTTGGCGAGCGGCGCGACCTTCGGATTGGCCACGTAGTCGTTCCAGACATGGGTTGGATAGCCATAGGAAGCCGCGGTCCATGCCTTGTTGATCGCGACGTCAACGGTCAGAAACGGCGCGCCGTCGCCCCGCCGGAACGCGCGGAGGTTGCCCGTGGCGTCGGTCACCGCGACCGCGGTCTCGATGCCCAGCGCACTGGCGGCGTGGAACGCGGCGTCGAGCAGGCGCTCTGCCGCGGCAATGCCGATGCTGGGCATGGCGATGGTGTTGTTGCTCATTGTGCACGCTCGCCTTGTCGGACCGCTCCGGCATCAAAGCCCTCGACCACAATCTTGCCGCGTGCGCGGCCGCTTTCCAGCAGGGCGTGTGCCTTTCTCAGATTGGCGGCATCGATGGGCCGCAGCGTCTCGGTCAGCGTGCTGCGAATCCGTCCCGCATCCACCAGTTTCGCCACTTCGTCCAACAGGTTGCCTTGCGCGGTCATGTCCGCCGTCTCGTACATCGAACGGGTGAACATGAACTCCCAATGCACGGACACCGATTTCCGCTTGAATGGATTGACGACCAACGCTTGCGGATCGTCGATCAAGCCAAAGCGCCCTTGCGGCGCAATCAGTTCGACGATTTCGTCGACGTGGCGCTCGGTTTCGACCGCCGAGAAAACGAAAGCCGGCGCACCGATGCCAAGCGCGCTGACCTGTTCGGCCAGCGGTCGGCTGTGGTCGATCACATGGTGAGCGCCCAGCGACCGCACCCAGTCGCGCGTTTCGGCACGGGAAGCGGTGGCGATGACGGTCAGGTCGGTCAGCGCGCGGACCAGCTGGATCGCAATCGAGCCAACCCCGCCGGCACCACCGACGATCACGATGGCGTTGGCAGCACCGCGAACCGGACGCCGAACGTCGAGACGGTCGAACAGCAGTTCCCAGGCGGTTATCGCAGTGAGCGGCAACGCCGCGGCTTCGGCCACCGACAGCGTGGCGGGACGCTTGCCGACGATCCGTTCGTCGACCAGTTGAAACTCGCTGTTACTGCCCTGTCTGAGCAGCGAACCGGCATGCCAGACGCGGTCGCCAACCTTGAGGCGAGTGACCTCGTCGCCGATCGCCACGACCGTGCCGGCAGCGTCCCAGCCCAGCACCTTCCAATCTCCGTCCGCCGGCGACACGTTGCGGCGGATCTTGTAGTCGACCGGATTGACCGACACGGCCTCGACCGCGATGAGCACATCGTGTCCTGTTGGAGAAGGTTTCGGCAGCGTCGTGTCGACCAACGCATCCACCCGATTCAATGGCCCTGCTTTTTGATATCCAACTGCCTTCATGGCTTGACTCCGGTTGCGATGTCACGGAGCATAGGTCAGCGGTCGATTTCGCACATACGCACAAAATTCGCACGTAGTATCAAAAAGGATACCGTCATGGCCAAGATTCGTCACTCGCGCTTCGACTGTAGCCCGGGCTGCTCGGTGGAAGCCGCGATCAGTCTGATCGACGGTAAATGGAAGTGCGTGATTCTCTTCCATCTGCTCGCCGGCACAATGCGCTTCAACGAGATTCGACGCGTCGTGCCCTCGGTCACGCCCCGCATGCTGACCAACCAGTTGCGCGAGCTGGAGGAAGACCACTTGATCGAGCGAAAGGTTTATCCGCAGGTCCCACCGAAGGTTGAGTACAGCCTTTCGCCTCTTGGCCGGAGCATCGAACCCATCCTGCTTTCGTTGAAAGAATGGGGCGACCTGAATATCGGCCGCTTCGGCAAGCCGTTGGCGCCAGCCACCGCTGCCGCCACTTAGTCCCGAACGCCGCATCACGAGTCCATACGCTATCGAGCGCTGAAAGTTCCGCGCGCGCTGCAGGCGGCGAACCGATGCCGTCTTTGTGCGCAGCGGGCAGGCAGGGCGTGCTACCGCGCCCACGTTTCGCCCGGGCGCCAGCCCGCTCGCGCGGATCTGCCTCCATTGCTGCGGAATGGTCACTGCGCTCGTCGACCATTGCGACCCGGTCCACAAGCGAACGCCACGATTGGTCCCCGCACTGACGGCTCCCGCCAGACAAACCAAATGCAACGATCGGCGCCGGTCAGCGCCATCAGCGCGGATCACCGTTGCAGCGGCGCTCACATCGACGCGGATCGGCGTCGCCACGCGCACCGTCTGGGGCGGCCACCTGCTCTTCGCCGAGCTCGCCATTCTCGCCATTCTCGCCACTCTCGCCACTCTCACCTGTCGGCACCTGCTCGTCCACCATTGCGGTCACGACGGTTGCGGTGCTCCGCGCAGACCATGCGAGGACGATGCGTCGCGTCGGATCGCGCCGTCGAAGCCGCTGAACCGACGCGCGGGTTACGCTGTTTCTAGCGGCCGACGCCTCGGTTCGTTGCGCCATCGCGAAAGCTCCTGGTACTACCCCGACCGGGGAAAGTCCCTACAAGGAAGCATTTGACGCTGCATAGCCTCAACCTCTACTCTGCGAATATGGAATTCCGAATTCAAACCGCGCCGATTGGCGACAGCTCGCTGTATATCGATCAGGTGTACGACCGTCTGTCGACCGCGATCGCGCTGGGTGAACTCAAGCCAGGCGAGCGCGTACGGCAGTCGGCACTGGCTCAGCGTTTCAACGTGTCGCGGCAGCCGATCAGCCATGCGCTGCAATTGCTGAAGCACGAAGGATTGATTCAGGACGCACCGACCCAAGGCGTCGAGATCACCCGCATCGACCCCTTGTACATGCTGCAGCTGTACCAGGCCCGCGAGGCGCTCGAAGTCACGGCGACGCGGCTGGCGAGCGAGCGGATCGCGCGAGGCGAGACGACCGCGGACGAGATCGCCGTGGTGACTGCCGCGCTGCGAGCCGGTCGCGAAGCCAGCGAAGCGGACGCACCGCTCGCGGTGTTGGTTCGCGCCGACTTCGGTTTTCACAAGGCGCTGTATCGGTTGTCGGGAAACCCCGTGATCGAGCAGATGATGAGCGCGCGGTGGCCGCATTTGATGCGCTCGATGTTGACCGTGCTCGACGATCCGGCGGTACCGCCACGCGCCTGGGACGAGCACGATGCAATGGCCGAAACGATTTTCGCGGGCCGTGTCGACGAAGCCGTCGGGATTGCCAGCAAACACATGCGGCGGGCCGGCGAAGACATGTTCGCGCGGCTGACCCGTCTACAGGCCAAGACGGCCTAGTTCTTTCCCAACAGGCAGAGATGACCGGCAACGGTCAGGCCCTGTCACGCCCCACGGAGACATACGATGCGCCTCGATGAACAGCAGCTCGCTCAGTTCGACGAACTCGGCTACCTCTTCCTCCCGGAATGCTTCCCGCGCGAGCAGGTCGAAGCGATTCGGCAGGCGTCCAACGAAATCTTTAGAGAGCAGCGCCCGGAAATCTGGCGCGAGCGCGACGGCACGCCGCGAACAGCGTTCGCGTGCCAGCAGTACAGCGAGGTGTGCGCCGACCTCGCGTCCGACGCACGTCTGGTCGATCCGGTCGAGCAACTGTTTGGCGAGGACGTGTATCTGCATCAATTCAAGATCAACGCGAAAGCCGCGTTCACCGGCGAAGTGTGGCAATGGCATCAAGACTTCCCGACCTGGCACAAGGACGATGGCATGCCCGAGCCGCGCGCGATGAATATCGCGGTGTTCCTCGACGATGTGATGCCGATCAACGGGCCGCTGATGATCGTGCCGCGCAGCCACAAGTCGGGTGCATTGGAGTCCTCACATGATCTGCAGACCACGTCCTATCCGCTTTGGACGCTGGATAATCGGACCGTCACCGATCTGGTCGAGAAAAACGGCATCGTGACACCGACGGGCAAGGCAGGCGGCGTGCTGATGTTCCACGCCAACATCGTGCACGGCTCGGCAGGCAACATCACGCCGTACCCGCGTCGCATCGTGTACCTGACGCTGTCCGCGCTGTCGAATGCGATCGTCGCGCCGACGCGGCCCGACTTCATCGCTCATCGCGACTTCACGCCTGTCCAGAAACACGACGGCAGCCGCCTGGAGCGCCAGGTTGCGGACCATGCCGCTGCCTGATCGTCGCTGACAATTAGGTTTACTGATTAGATGGCAGGAGACGAGGCGATGTCGCACGCGCGGCGCGGCGTCGCCTACGCGAACGGGAGTGGCAATGGCAAATCGCATGAAGGACAAGGTGGTAATCGTCACCGGCGCCGGGTCTTCGGGCCCGGGCTGGGGCAACGGCAAGGCAGCGGCGGCGCTCTACGCGCGTGAGGGTGCGCGCGTGCTGGCGGTCGACTATCGGCGCGACGCCGCGCTCGAAACACAGGAGGTGATCCGATCCGAAGGCGGCGAATGCGTCGCCGCGGTAGCCAACGTCGCCGACTCCGCTGACGTCCAGCGCATGGCCGAAGCATGTCTTGAGCACTTCGGGCGTATCGACGTACTGCACAACAACGTGGGGATCGTCGAGGTCGGCGGCCCGGTCGAAACCACCGAAGAAGCGTGGCAACGCGTGATCGCCGTCAATCAGACCAGCGTATTTCTCACCGCCAAGCACGTGGTGCCGCACATGCTGAAGCAGCGCGCCGGCGCCATCGTGAACATTGCCTCGATCGCCGCAATCCGCTGGATCGGCTTTCCGTACATTGCCTACAGCGCCGCCAAGGCCGCCATGCTGGCGATGACGCAGAACATGGCCGTGCAATATGCGTCCGAGGGCATACGCGCCAATTGCGTTCTGCCAGGCTTCATGAACACGCCACTGATTCGCGAGCCGTTGAAGGAGACCTACGGCGGCGACGTCGAACGCATGATCGCGCAACGCGACGCGCTCACGCCTACCGGCCGAATGGGCGACGGCTGGGATACCGCGTATGCGGCGTTGTTCCTCGCCTCGGACGAAGCACGCTACATCACCGGCACCAGCCTCGTCGTCGACGGTGGCCTGACCGCGCGTTGTGCCTGACCTCAAAAAAACATCAAGGAGACCCCCGCCATGTCCATCACCCGTCGCCGGTTTCTCGAAGGAGGCGCGGCGCTAGCCGCCAGCAGCCTGGCCACCTCACGCGCGTTCGCCGCGGACGGCACCTTCAATTACAAGATCGGCACCAACGTGCCGCTTAGCCACCCGATCTACATACGGCTGCAGGAAGCCGCCGAATCGATCCGCTCGAAGACCGGCGGCAAGGTCAATTTCAAGGTGTTTCCGAATGGACAGCTGGGCTCTGACACCGAGATGCTCAGCCAATTGCGCAGTGGCGGCATCGATTTTCTGACCCTGCCCGGCGTGGTGCTGGCCAATATGGTGCCAATGGCTTCGCTGAACAGCGTTGGCTTCGCATTCCCCGACTACCCATCGGTCTGGAAAGCGATGGACGGCAAGCTGGGCGCCTACATTCGCGGACATATCAGCAAGGCCGGCTTGTTCGTCAACGACAAGGTGTGGGACAACGGCTTTCGCCAGATCACGTCCTATGCGCCGGTCAACTCGGCGGCCGACCTGCGCAATGTGAAGCTGCGGGTGCCGGTCAGCCCGCTGTTGCTGTCGCTGTTCAAGTCGCTGGGCGCCGCGCCGACGCCGATCAACTTCAACGAGCTGTACAGCGCCTTGCAGACCCGCGTGGTCGACGGCCAGGAAAATCCGCTGCCGATCGTCGCGTCGGGAAAGCTGTACGAGGTGCAGAAACATTGCGCGCTCACCGGTCACGTCTGGGACGGCTACTGGATGCTCGCCAACCGCCGCTCGGTGGACGCATTGAATCCGGCACAGCGGGCCAGCGTGCTCGATCTGCTCAACCAGGCGGCGATGGCGCAGCGCGCGGACAGCGAGAAACTCGCCGAGTCGCTGAAGTCCGAGCTGAGCGGCAAGGGCCTGGCGTTCAACACGCCGAGCCACGACAGCTTCCGCAGCGCACTGAGCAAGACCGGCTTCTACAAGACGTGGCAGGACAAATTCGGCGCCGAAGCCTGGGCGCAACTCGAAGCGTACACGGGCAAGCTGGCCTGATTGCGCCGGGCGGGCGCTGCGCCTGCCCGATCCGCCGAGTCTTCCCGCTCATCGCCGGGCGCAGCTGCATGCGGCCGGCAATTCGGAGAGTGTTATGCGCGCCTCAGACAGCCTGACGTCCGCCGACCTAGCGCCGCCCCGCCCCGGCACCACTCGCGCCTTCCTGCGCCACGCCGACATCCTTGTCGGCCGACTCATCGAAGCGTGCGCCGCCCTGCTGGTCCTGATCGAAACCCTGTTGTTGCTGGCCGGCGTCGTCGCGCGCTATGTGCTGCATCAACCCCTCACCTGGTCCGACGAACTCGCGTCGGTATTGTTCCTCTGGCTCTCGGTGCTCGGTGCCGTGGTCGCATTGCGGCGTGGCGAGCACATGCGCATGACCGCGCTTGTGGCGCGCTGTCCGGCCTCGGTGCGGGCCTACCTCGACGCGGTCGCGGTCGCCGCGGTGGCGATCTTCGTCGCCCTCATCCTTCACCCCGCATATACGCTGGCGGTCGACGATCAGATCATGTCGATGCCGGCACTCGAGATATCGTCGAGCTGGCGCTCGGCAGCCTTGCCTGTCGGGGCGGTGCTGCTGCTGCTCACCGCGGCGATGCGGATGCTCAATGCGGCGCGCCCGGCGCTGATGCTGTCGGCCGTTGCCAGCGTCGCCGTGATCGGCGTGGCCCTGGTCGCGTGCAAGCCGCTGCTCGCGGATCTAGGCAACGTGAACCTGGTGCTGTTCTTCGTCGTGATGCTGGGCGCGTGCGTGTTCGCGGGCGTTCCGATTGCATTCGCGTTCGGCCTCGCCACCACCAGCTACCTGGCGCTGGCCACGATGACGCCGGGAGAGATCCTCGTTGGTCGCATCGGTGAAGGCATGTCGCATCTGATGCTGCTCTCCGTGCCGCTGTTCGTGTTCCTCGGGCTATTGATCGAAATGACCGGCATGGCGCGGCGCCTGGTCGGTTTCCTCGCGGCGCTTCTGGGACACACACGCGGCGGTCTGTCGTATGTACTGCTCGGCGCCATGTATCTCGTCTCCGGCATCTCGGGATCGAAGGCCGCGGACATGGCCGCGATCGCGCCAGCGTTGTTCCCGGAGATGCGGGCGCGCGGCTCGAAGCCGGGAGAGCTCGTCGCGCTGCTGTCGGCCGCGGGCGCGCAGACCGAAACGATTCCGCCAAGCCTGGTGCTGATCACGATCGGTTCGGTCACCGGCTTGTCGATCACCGCGCTGTTTACCAGCGGCATCGTCCCGGCGCTGGTGGTTGGCGCGCTGCTGTGCGTGGTCGTCTGGTATCGGCACCGAGGCGCAACGGTTGCCAGCGCCACGCGGCTGCCCGCGCGCGAACTGACACGGGCACTGATTGCCGCGCTGCCGGCGCTGCTGCTACCGTTCCTGATTCGTTTCGTGGTCGTCGAAGGCATCGCGACGGCAACCGAGGCGTCCACCATCGGCATCGTCTACGCGGTGGTGGTGGGCCTGCTGATCTACCGTCAGTTCGACTGGCGCCGGCTGGGCCCGATGCTGGTCGAAACTGCGTCCCTGTCGGGTGCGATCCTGATCATCATTGGCGCCGCCACGGGCATGGCCTGGGCGCTCACGCAGTCCGGCTTCTCGGATGCGCTGGCGCGCTACGCGGCCGCGCTGCCCGGCGGCAAGTGGTCGTTCATGGCGGCGACCGTGGTGGGCATGATCGTGCTGGGCAGCGTGCTGGAAGGCATTCCGGCCATCGTGCTGTTCGGTCCGTTGTTGTTCCCCATCGCGAAATTAGTCGGCATCCACGAAATCCATTACGCGATGGTGGTGATCCTGTCGATGGGCATCGGCCTGTTCGCGCCGCCGTTCGGTGTCGGCTATTACTCCGCCTGCGCCGTTGCCCGGGTCGATCCCGCCGAGGGTATCCGCCCGCTGTTCGGGTATCTGGTCGCGCTCGTCGCCGGCGTGGTGCTGGTGGCGGCCGTGCCCTGGTTCTCGACCGGCTTCCTGCACTGACCGGCCCGCGCGGCTGGTAACACCGGCCACGCTACGACAGCGTGGCCGGGCCGCCGCAATAACGCCGGCCGCGCGAAACTATCCAGCATGCCACCGCACGCGGCCCTCGCGTGTAGCCTCTCGCGAGGCAGCGAACTTTTCGAGATCGCACGCGATCGCGTCCCGTCACCACTGGCGGCAATCGGCTTCGTGGGGCGTTGCGGAGATGGCATTTCATCGCTCGTTGCCTCGACCGTCGCCTCTACCGTCCCGTCTACTGTCCCGTCTACTGTCCCGTCTACTGTCGCGTCTACCAACGCGGCGACGCCAACGTCGCCCTCACATCGCAACCATGCGTCCGCCGTCGCGCGACCGATCCCAACCGGTGTATCCGCGGCAGCTCAACCCGGATACCCGCGGGCCGACGCCACCGATCGTTCCAGTTCCGCCAGCGCCCTCGGCGGCCGCATCTTCGGAGCCAGCAGAGCGCCGGACCGCCTCCGTTCTTCCTCGACACTTGCCCGCGCCCGTGGCGCACCAGCGTTGCGATGCGCGACCGCGCCCTTCTCGGCTATCATCCAGTCAGCAATCGACGCGCGCCTGAGAACGCTGCGGACACACGCCAGTAATGCGCCTGATCATGCACCGGTACGCGCCGGCTGGCGCGCCGATCGCTCTAGCACTTCTTCCATGCAATGAAACGCCGCGACGAGTTGAGGTCGGAGGCAGCGCCACGCCGGAGCACCGGAGCACCACAGTACCGGTAGGCGCCGCGATGCCGAACGGACCGCTCGGCGCGACGCGAACGGAATCGCCGATGTCCTTCAACACCCTGATCTCCGCCGAGCAACTCGCCACCCTGCTGGCGGATACCGCTGCCAACGTGCTGGTTTGCGACTGCAGTTACGATCTGACGAATCCCGCGGCCGGCTCGGCCAGTTATCGGCACGCGCATATTCCCGGTGCCGTGTACGTCGACCTGGAACGGACGCTCAGCGGCCAGAAGACGGGCCGCAACGGCCGGCATCCGCTGCCGGCGCCCGCATCGCTCGCCGAAGCGCTGTCGGGACTCGGTGCCAATACCGATACGCAACTGGTGTGCTATGACGGCGCGGGCGGCATGTTCGCCGCACGCCTTTGGTGGCTCGCGCGTTGGCTCGGCCATGACCGCGTCGCGGTGCTCGACGGTGGGCTCGCGGCATGGCAGGCAGCGGGGCAGCCAACCGAGCAAGGCGACGGACGCACGCCGGCGCGGGCGGACTTCCCGGTGCGCGCGCCGCTGGTCGCCACGGTCGATTACGACACCGTATTGGCGAATGTCGCGCGCCCCACGCGCGTCGTGCTCGATGCACGCGCGGCCGACCGCTTCCGCGGCGAAAACGAAACGCTGGACGCCGTGGGCGGACACATTCCGAACGCGCGCAACCGCTTCTTCCGCGATAACCTCGGCGCCGACGGCCGGTTCAAATCGCCCGAGAGGCTGCGGGCCGAATTTTCCGCCGTGGCCGGTCACACCGACGGCTCGGCCCTGATCGCGCAGTGCGGGTCTGGCGTCACTGCCTGCCACAATCTGCTGGCAATGGAAGTGGCTGGCATCCCCGGGGCGGCGCTCTACCCGGGCTCCTGGAGCGAATGGAGTTCCCGGCCGGGCGCGCCGATCGCGACGGGCAGCCACTGACGCTGGCGGAGGCGATAAACCCGCAACCGGCGTCGAGCACACGCCGCCTGCACCCGCACCCGTTACAACGGCGCGTCGTACGCGCGGCGCATTGAACACGCGGCGCGGCGCCGCTCAGTTACTGCTGGCGGCGAGCGCGCGCGCAACCTCCAGACCGATGCGTTGGATGCCAGTGTTGACCTGGTTCGTGACGACGAACACCGCGGTATCGTGGCTGCTGTCCGTGATGATCACCGAGTTGAAACCGTTGGTGCCGCCGTCCTTGTAAGCCAGCAAGGCGCCGTCCGGAGCCGACGTATCGACCGGCTGGGTGACCCAGGCCATCGCCTGATGGAAGCTATCCCCGATCGGCCTGTAGAGCGGTGTCTGCGCGACCGCGAAAGCGTCGCGCAGTGCCGCCGGCACCGGACGACCATCGACGCTGAGGTGGCCCAGCGCCGCCTCGCCGTAGCGAAGCATGTCGGCCGGCGTCGACTTCAGCGTACCGGCCGCAAACCACGCGAAGCGCGGCCAATGCGGCACTGCGGCACCCTTGTCGCTATGTCCGGTCGCGAAGCGCGGACGCTGCGCATCGCTCACGAACGGCACGGTGTCGCTCATGCCGAGCGCGGTGGTGATGCGTTCGGCCACTAAGGCGTCCCACTCCTGCCCATAACCACGCGCGATGGCCAGACCAAGCAGGCCGACGCTCGCATTCGAGTAGTGGTACGTCGCCGGCAAGCCGCAGCTCTCGTTCGGCGGTACCTTGCTCTTGTAGCCGGCGAACCAGGCGACGAATTTCGAGACCGGCCAATGGTCGATGTCAGACGGCGTCGGGTCGCTGAAACTGACGGAGATCGGGTCACTGGCGAGGCCGCTGCGGAAGTCAGCCATCTCGATCAGGTTCACCTCGGCGGCGCAGCGGCTCAACGCCGCCTCGGGAAAGTAGGCCTGCGTGGTCGCGCTCCGCGTCATCGTGCCATCGCTGAGTGCCTCCGCGAACAGCGCAGTCGTGAAGGTCTTCGTGATCGAGCCGATTTCCACGAGCGTGTCGGCCGAGATCGGCGCGCTGACATCCTGGCCGTACGTGAAGTAGTGCCGCGTACCGCCGCGACTCACTGCAACGATGATGCTCGGCAGCTCCTGCGCCGTGGCAAACGGCTGCACAATGCCATCGACCGTGGTCTTGAGCGGGTCGACGGCGCCACCACCGCTGTCCGAAGCAGGCGCTGCCGGCGAGGCGCCGGACGCTGGATTCGCCGGCGTCGCGCCGGACGCTGGCGACGCGTCCGATGCACCCGACGCGGGCGTCGCACCGTCAAGGGTCGTGGTATTGCCGCCGCAAGCGGCAAGACCAGCGCCGGCAAGACAGCAAGCAAGGGTCAATGCGCAGGTCCGGGACAGGACGCGGGACAGGACGCGGGACAGGACGCGCGACAGGCGGCCGGCATTCGTGCCGGCGGGGAGACGGGGCATCGCGAACTCGAGAAGGAAAGTCGTGCGAAACGTGCACGCGCGGCCACGCGAATCCCGCCTGGCTGACTGAGGGCGTTACGGGGCGAGCGCAAGTCTAGCAGAGGACGACTGACGATAGGAAAGGCTTTGGAGATAAAGCACGGTCTCGCCTGGGCGAGGCTGTTGCGGTCCGGATGCGGTCCCGTTGCGGTCGAGTTACGGTCCAGTTGCCGTCTCGAAATCCCTGCGCGTCGCGTCATACGCCAGCCCTTCCGCCGTGTCCGTGCTGCGCCGGCCCCGTCGCCACGCCCGGGCACTACATCCTGCAAGCGGCACATCGGCAGTCGGTCGAGACGCGTCCCGACCGACTGGACCACCGCAGTCACTGCCCTGGCAACACGCTCGCCGGCATGCGCCCCGCGACCGTCGCCCATCGGCTATGCACGATTTCAGCTGAAACATGCGCACTGCATCGCGCAATCAACCGGTAACGCGCGCGCCCTAATCTTCAATCACGCGCTGCCGCAACGGCACACCACCCGGATCCCACGGCAGCGCGTCTCGCTCGACGGGCAATGCCGCGATGCGATTTAGAGACGAAGTACAACACCTGACAGTCATCAACGGAGACAGAATCATGCCGATGCCGTGCTACCTGACCCTCGAAGGTCAAAATCAAGGAAAGATCGAAGGCTCGACCAAGGTCCAGGGCCACGAAGGGAAGATCCACGTTCAAGCGGTCGATCATACGATCGAGATTCCGAAGAGCCCGCAAACCGGCCTGCCGACCGGCAAGCGCGTGCACGGCGCGATGACCGTGACGAAGGAAATCGACAAGTCGAGCCCGAAGCTGTATCAGGCGCTGACCTCGGGCGAGCAGATGAAGAACGTCACACTCGAGTTCTATCGCATCTCGCCGAAGGGCACCGAGGAAAAGTACTACACCGCAAAGCTCGAAAACGCTGTGCTGACCAGCATGAAATCGTGGACCCCGAACTGTCTGGAACTGAGCAACAAGCAGATGGGCCACATGGAAGACCTCGCCTTCACGTACGAGAAGATCACCTGGACGTACGAGCCGGACGGCATCGAGTCCGAGGACTCCTGGCTCGCGCCGAAGGCCTGAAGTCGGCCGCCGGCATCGACGCCGGCACGCGGTGCCCGGTCTCGCGGCGCGATCGCGCGGCCCGATCGCGGCCCGATCGCGCGGCCCGATCTCGCGGCCTGGTCCCCTGCCCGCCGCGGGACCGGGCGGAATGCGCACCGTTGGCTTCGCGGCGTCCATGCTTCCATTGCCTTCGATGCGCCGGCGACCGTCGGCGCATCGAAGGCTGTCTCGCAAGGGGCGGCGCGCGACGCCGCCCTTTCTCCCGCCGCTACGGCACGCCGTGCATGCGGTCAATCCCCATTTTCTGGCCGATTCGCGCCCGCGCAACGCATGCCTTGTTCAAGCGATGGCACACGCCTTTCTGCGTGCTAGACTGCCCCCGCCGTTCGCTTGTCCAGGCTGGACCGCATTATTTTGCGACCGCAGACGCCACTGCAGTCGTCATAGGCGCCACCTGCTTGCCGCCGAGCTGTCATTCGGCGATTCGGGACAGAACACCGGGTGTTCTGTCCGCTCCATCCACGCTTTGCACTCACCCCTCTTTTATCGGCATGCTGCGCACGCTCTTCGCGCCTTGCGCACCTGCCCGTGTCATACCGGGGCGACGCTCGACGCCGTGTGCCGCATCGGGGTCGCCGCGTGTGCAAGAACGCGCGGGCTACCGCGCGCCCGCTGCCGCCCTCACCGGTTCAATTCTGCTTGCCCGTGGTCACTGGTTTGCCGTCGCCGTCGACGCGCAGGCGGTTGCCCGGATCGTAGGGCAGGTCCGCGAAGAACAGCGCGCCGTTGTAGTAATAATCGACGCGATACAGCGTACCCGGCTGCACCTGGGCATGGCTGGCGTCGCCACACTCCTGGGTGGTCAGGAAGTGTTCGAGCGGAATCTCCGTCACCGACGGCGGCAGCGGCGACTTGGGCGGCGGAAACAGCACTTGCCACAGTGCCATTCCGAGCCCTGCTCCTGCTACACTGCCGCCAATCGTGACCGGCAGCTTGTGGGTCAGTGCATGCCCCAGAATGCCGCCGCCGATGCCAAGCGCGACGCCAAACGGGCCGACCAACCAGCCAGCGGCGCCGCCAACGAGTGCCGCCGGCAGCATCCAGATCCGGGCGGAAAGCAGATGGGCGGCGAGGTAGGCGCCGGCAGCGGCACCCATGGGCGCACCGGTTACGCCCTTCAGGTGCCGCAACGGCCAGGACCGGGCGTTGGCCTGGTCGAACAGATACTGCCGTTCGCTCACGAGCGTCGGACGACATTCAGGACGTTGTTCGCGCGTCGTGACCGTCAGCGACGTGACCGACACGACGTCAACGGTGGTGCCCGCCTCGGCCGCGGCGGGCACGTCCGCCGGGGCCGCGGAAACGAGATGAGGCGCGACGCTCAGCAGTGCGCACAGCCCTGCGCGGCGCCAGCGACTCCCGTGAACACCAGCACGGCGGGGCGCGGCCTCGCAGTGAGAGACACGACGAACAATGATGAATGACATAAGCAAAACGGGTCTGCCTCTCATGGAGGACGGGCCGTCGGGGAGCGGGGAAACAAGCGTAGCAGAGCAAGGCGCTCGTGTGGCATCCGAATCGATGCGCGAGCGGCGTGCGGGTGTCGGCCGGCGCGCGACGGCCATGGCCGCGTTCGCGCTCGCGGCCGTGGCGCTGGGCGGCTGTTCGTTGTTCGGCGGCACCAGTGCCAAGGATGCGGTCGCACAGGTCGAGTGGAGCGCGGCCAGCGACGCGATTCTGATCGAGGTCAATGCCGACGACCTGCTCAATGAATACGACGGTGAGGCCCATACGCTGCTGCTTGGCGTGCTGCAGGCAGGCGACGCGGACGCGTTCCGCAAGGTCGCCGGCGACGCAGGGACGCTCGCCACGGCGTTGAGCCAGACCACGCCCGGCGGTCCGATGCTGCAGACGGTCCGCTACGTCGTGCAGCCTGGCGGCCACACCATCCTGTCGATCGATCGTGTCGCCAAAGCCAAGGTCGTCGGCCTGATCGCCGGCTATTACACGATGGACCCGAAGACGTCGGCCCGGCTATTTGAGATTCCGCTGGCGATCAGCAACAACAGCCTGCTCGGCCACGACTATGCTGCCCAGCCCCAGACACTTGCGCTGCGCGTCGACCTCGGTCGCCTCGCCATCGAGCAGGCAGTGCGGCTCAATCCTCAGCCCCCCGAACTCGTCAAGGCCGAAGCGCAGGCCCGTGCCAAACAGCAGATCGTGCCGCTTGACGGCGGCGGTCGCGAAATCCTGCTGACGCCGGCCAACGGCAGCCAGCCGGGTGCCGCGGCGATCCCACTCCCGAACTGAAGGCGCGACCGTGGCAGAAAAGAAGGCAGTCTACTGGCATCAGGGCATGTTCCTGCAGCCGCAGCATTTCCAGTTCGCCGACGCCCATCACCGCTTCAGCCAGACGCCGCTGTTCGACGCCGGCATCCCGCATTTCTGGGGCGTGGGCGCAATCGAACTGTCGCGCGCGGCGATTGCGAACCGCGTGATCGAGGTCAAGCGGGCTCGCCTGCTGTTCCGGGATCATCACTACGTCGAATTTCCGGACAACGCGGTCATCGCGCCGCGCACCTTCGACGCCGCCTGGGTTCAGGGTGATCGCCCGCTGACGGTGTATCTGGGCCTGCGCAAGCTGAGCGAGCAGGAACGCAACGTCACCGAGGTTGGCGAGCTGTCCGAGGCGGCAACGGTTCCGACCCGGTTCGCAACCGTGATGGGCGCGCCGGAAGTCAACGACCTGTATTCGGATGGGCCGAGCGCGCCCTTGCAGACGCTGCTCTACGTGGTGCGTTTGTTCTTCGAACCGGAGCTGCCGAACCTCGACAACTACGAATTGATTCCGATTGCGCGGTTGATTCGCGACGGGGATGCGATCGCATTGTCGGAACGCTTCGTTCCGCCCAGCTACGCGCTGTCGGGTTCAGACGCGCTGCGCGTTCTGCTCCGTGAGATTCGGGACGAGCTGGCGGGCCGCGCGCGGCAGTTGCAGGAGTACAAGAGCCCGCGCGAGATGCAGAAGGCCGAGTTCGACGCGTCCTACATGATCTTCCTGCTGGCGCTGCGCTCCCTCAACCGCTTCTCACCTCAGCTCTTCCATCTACTCGAAGCGGAGCAGGCGCATCCGTGGCTCGCGTATGGCGTCCTCCGCCAACTGGTGGGCGAACTGAGTTCGTTCTCCGAGCGCTACAACATGCTCGGCGAGGCGGATGCGGGCGGCGGCGGCATGCCCGCCTACGATCACGACGATCTCGAACGCTGCTTCGAACAGGCGCGCGTTCTGGTCGGACAGCTGCTGAACGAGATCACCGTCGGTCCGGAGTTCCTGGTGGTGCTCGAACCGCACGATGGCCTGCTCACCGGCCAGTTGCCGCGCAGCCTGTTCGGCCAGCGCAACCGCTTCTATCTGGTCGTGCGCACGCAGGAGGAACCGCGCTGGGTCAGCGACTCGGTGGTGCATGCGGCGCGGCTCGCGGCGACATCTGAAATCGACACGCTGTTGCGGCACGCGCTGCCGGGCCTGGAACTGATACACATGCCAGTCGCACCGCAGGGCCTGCCGCGCCGCGCGCATTCTCATTATTTCCGCATCGAACAGATCAGCGAACAATGGGAAGCGGTCGAGCGCGAGGGCGACATCGCGCTGCAGTGGCTGGACGCGCCGGAAGACCTGCGCGCCGAAATCGTAATCCTGCGGAGATGACGTGCAGCTGATCGATACACTGATTCCGATCGTCGCGCTCGTTCAGCAGACGATCGCAGCGCCCGTTGGCGGGCGGCAGCCCGTCGGCGACCGCCCGTCGCCCGGCGGCCCAGCCCAGTCCGGCCTGGAGCCGGCTCAGGCAGTGCCCGCCTCTCGCACCGGCGGGACGGCGTCCGCCGGCGCCGCGCCGCCGCCGGGTGCGAGTGCGGGTGCGGGTGCGGCCGCGGCGGCTTCGCCGTTCGCGCCGGTGCCGGTCGGCGCGGTCGACTGGCCGGGCGAGCCGGCCCGTCCGCTGCCAGGCGGCGGGAAAGATGCATCCACTCCGGCATCGGTCCAGGAACCGGGCGCCGCGCCATGGTCCGCGCCGACCGCCCCCGCCTTCACCGCTGCATCTGCGGCGCCGGGCACGAGCGCGCGCGCTGCCCAGTCGGCCACGGCATCCGGCTCTGCCGCCATGGCGTCGCCCGCGCGTACGCTGGCCGACCGACTCGACGCGCTGATCGACACCGCACGTTATGCGGCGGCGCGGGAGGACATCTCGCCCGCAACCTTCGACGAAGGACTGTTCGCAGTGCTGGCGTGGGCGGACGAAATCCTGATCTCATCGACCTGGCCCGGCGCTGCCCAATGGCCGCGTTATCTGCTGCAGCGGAAATACTTCAACAGCACGACCGCCGGTCTGGCTTTCTTCGCCCGTCTGGAACAGCTTCGCGACGATCAGGCGGATGTGCGCGAGGTGTACGCACTGTGTCTGTCGCTCGGCTTCAAGGGGCGCTTCGCCTACGAGCGCTCGACACGCGCGCTCGATGAGACGCGACGCGCGACCCTGCAACGGGTACTGGACGACGCCGGCGTGCCGACCGCGAGTAGCGCATTGCTGTTCCCGCAAGCTTATGCGAGCGCCGACACGCGCGACCCCGACCGCTATCGGCCCGAAACCGCCGAGCGCCGCCTCCGACCGCGCTTCGCGATCACGCGTCAGACTGCACTGGCGATCGGCATCCCGCTCGTGGTGTTGGCCCTGCTGTACGGAACCTATCGTCTGATCATCGCGCAGTTGATCGACGCCATCCTCCCGTTGATCAAATGAAAGCCTTCCGTACGGTCTTGCTCTGGCTGGTCGCGCTGGTGCTGCTTGCGCTGGTCAGTTGGGGAGTGACGCTCTATCTGGAGTGGCCGCTGTGGGCGTCCGCCGCGCTGTTCTTCGGCGCCCTCGGCCTGTTTTTCCTGGTCAAATTCGTTCGGCGGGTATTGCTCGCGCTGCGCTCGCGCAGTGTCATCGCTCGACAGCGCCGCTCGGAACGCGAAGCGGCGCGACGCGCATCGCCCGTCTCGGAACTGCGGCGCAAATTCCGTCATGCGGTGATGCTGCTGCGCGGTTCGAGCCTGAAGCGGCTCGGCAACCCGCTCTATGCGCTGCCGTGGTACCTCGTGATCGGGCGGCCCGGCGCCGGCAAGACGACGGCGCTGACCCGCTCGCGGCTGGCAACGTCGATCCAGGATCGCGACACCCGTGCCAGCGCCCGGATTGCCAGCACCGAAAACTGCGACTGGTGGTACTTCGACAAGTCCGTCGTACTGGATTGCGCGGGCCGCTATGTCGATTCGGACAATGACGATGTCGATCGTCGCGAATGGGACGTGGTGCTGGATCTGCTGTCACGCTATCGCGGCCGCGAAGGCATCAACGGCCTGGTGCTGGCGATCAGCGCCGACCGCCTGCTGGCCCCGAATCGCGACGAACTGGACGAAGAGGCGCGCGTGATCCGCGCGCGCATCGAGCAGCTGATCCGTCTGTTCGGCAAGCGCTTCCCGGTTTACCTGCTGGTGACCAAGTGCGACCGGCTGTATGGTTTCGAGAAGTGGAGCGCATTGCTGCCGCCGGAGGTGCTCGACCAGGCGATCGGCTACCTCGCAAGCGACAACGAGCATGCGCAGCCGCGTGCCACCTTCATGACTGCGGCGTTCCAGAGCATCGTCTCGCGCCTGCGCGCGCTGCGCATCGCGTTGGTCGGACAGCATCCGGACGCGGCCCTGGAACTGCTGCTGTTTCCGAACGAACTGGAACGGCTACAGCGCGGCTTGACCGGCTTCGTCGACGCCTGTCTGGGCGAGAGCCCTTATCTCGAATCGCCGTTCGTCCGCGGCATCTTCTTTTCCAGTGGCCTGCAGGAGGGTGGCGCCCGGTCGGTCATCATGCCGGAGACGGTCGCGCCGGTGCCGGCGCATCCGCCGTCCAACACCGGCTTGTTCCTGCACGATCTGTTCGGCCGCATCCTGCCGGGCGACCGCAATCTGTCGAAGCCGGCGGCGCTCGTCAACCGATGGTTCGCGGCGACGCAGCACCTGGGCCTGCTGGCGTGGCTGTTGATCTCGATCGCGATCGGCATCCTGATGACCGCGTCGTTCATCCAGAACGTCAAGACGCTCAACTACATCCAGAATCACTATCCGTTCCGGCAACAATTCACGGGCCGGCTGGCGGACGACGCCGCAACCTTGAGCCTCAGCAACGAGGCGTTGCGCGAGATCGACCGCCGCAACGACAACTGGCGCATGCACTGGATGGCCGCCTCCGACGTGCTCGACCTGGAAGAGCGGCTACGGCGCCGCTTCGTCGATCAGTACCGGACCTACATCCGCCCGGCGGTCGAACAGGATCTCGACAGCGACCTGAAGCGCGCGCTGGTCAACGATCCAGAAGGCGCGTTGCCGCTGTATATCCTCGCGGAGATCCGCACCACCAACCTGCTGCGACGCAAGCTGGCCGGCGCGGATCGCGATGAGCTGGCGGCGATGCCACAGCCGCTGTATGCGGACAACGCGCCGTATTCGCCGGCACTCTTCGATCAGATCAATCAACTGCGTCTGTCCTACTACGCGTGGTCGCCGGTGAATGCCGCCGCGCTGATCGATCAGGTCAATCGCCAGCAAGTCACGCTGACCGACGCCATGTATCGCGACAACATGCACTGGCTGACGCATCTGGTGCACGTCGATCCGCAGTTGCAGCCGGTGCGGCTCGCCGATTTCTGGCTCGACGCGGCGGCGGCGCAAGCCCATGCGAGCGTGATCGCGCAAGCCGATCGAGACCTCGTGCTCGGTGCGTCCGATCCGGCCGCTGCCCGCGCGGCGGCGCGCGCGGAAGCCCGCAGCGGCATGCCAGACGCAAAGCGGATCGGCGCCCAGGTCGCCCGCGACGCCGACGCCGAACAGCTCCGCCTCTCGAAAATCATGGTGCCGGCCGCCTACACGCGCGACGGCTTGCGCGACATCCAGCGCTACATCGATGAGGCACACGAAGCGCTCGACGACGACGCACGTCTGGACCGCGAAGCGAACACGTTCTGGCAGAACTACGTCACCGAGCGCTTCCAGATCTGGCAGAACTTCGTCCAGGCGGTTCCGGAGGGCGAGCGCCTGCTGTCCGGGCGCGATGCATGGCAAGCCAAGCTGGCGGGTATCGGCCAGGCATCCAGCCCTTATCTGCGCGCGCTCGACCGCCTCAACGACGACTTCGCGCAACTGCCAGACGCGCAATTGCCGGACTGGCTGAAGACGGCGCGGCGCGTCGGCAAGCTGCGCCGGGAAGCGACCGGCGCCTTGCTGGCCGGCAAGACCGGCGAGCTGGTGCAGACGATCAATGCCTTCGGCGGCCAGGCCCTCAAGCAGACCATCGCCAGCAGCCCGAGCGCCGGCGCGCAGGAATTGCGCGTCAATGCGCAAGCGGCCGGCGCGCTGCGCGACTACCTCGCCACGGTCAGCCAGATTGCCGCAACCGTCACCGAAGGAGAAGGCAAAGCCTACGAAGTGTCGGCAGCCTTCCACGGCTTCGGCATCGATCCGGCAATCAAGACCTCGGCCGTGCAGAATGCCGCGCGCGCCCTCGCCCGCTTCCGCACCACGTTCGAATCGCCGCAGGCGGCCGAACAGGCGGTGTGGCGACTGGTCGGCGGACCGCTGCACTTCGTGCTGGCTTACAGCGAACAGCAAACGTCATGTGCGCTGCAGACCGAGTGGGAGGGCAAGGTCTATTGGCCGCTGCAATCGGCGACGAGCCTGAACCAGATCATCGATCAGCTGTACGGCCCGCAAGGCTCGGTCTGGGGTTTCGTCGACGGTCCAGCCAAGCCGTTCCTGCGCCGCTCGGCGGACACCATCGCAGTGGTGGAAACCGCCGGCTACAGCGTGCCGTTCACCGAAGGCTTCTTGCCAACGCTGAATTCCGCCATCGGCAAGCGCGTCGCGCAATTGCTGGAGATGCAGCGCGCGAAGGCGCGGACCGAGCAAGAACAACTGCAGGCACAGGCGGCGCAGGACCTCGCCAAGCAGCAACAGGCGAGCGCGGAACAGGCATTGACCGATGTCAAGCAGAAGATCGCTGCCGCGCAGGCCAAGGCCTACCCGCTGGGGATCACGGGCCAGCCCACCGACGTCAATCCAGGTGCGCGCGTACGTCCATTCGCCACCGTATTGACGATTCAATGCGCGAGCGGCGCACGCACGTTGAGCAACTTCAACTTCCCCGTCAGCGATCACCTGAACTGGGCACCGGGCCAGTGCGGCGAAGTGTCGTTGGTGATTCGCATCGAGGGAGTTACCTTGAGCAAGCGTTATCGCGGCGACATGGGCATGGTCAACTTCCTGCGCGATTTCCGGGACGGACACCACCTGTTCACCGCCGACGACTTCCCGAGTTCACGGCCCGCGCTGGCAGCACGCAACATCACGCAGATCACCGTGCGCTATGACTTCGATGGCGCCGATGCCATCGTCGATGGAGCGCAGCAGGTTGCGCAGTTGCAGGACGAGGAAGCAAGGCAGGTGCAGGCGCGTCAGGCGGCAGTCAACGCGCAGGCCGCGCAGACACAGCAGCTCATGCTGATCAAGATGGCCAGCGCGAACGGCGCCCCAGAGCGGCCGGTACGCGTCGCGCTGCCGCAGCGTATCGGCATGTGCTGGAATGCGCAGCCGGGGACCGCGCCGCCGTCGCTGAAACAAATGTTCGACTCGCTGCTCGACACGCGAGGCCCGCTGGTGACGGCAGCGGCGCCGCCGCAACCCCTCCCCGCGTTCGCACCGCCAAGCGCGCCGGACATGCCGCCGCTCCCGCCGATGCCGACGGTACCGAACACGTCGCCGAGCGCGGCGCCGTCGAGCTCGTAGGCGGCGGACTACCGCTGCGTAGCGGACGGCTCGCAGTCGCGGACGGCTCGCGGTCGCGGTCGCGGTCGCGGTCGGCGGAGTGTCGTCCGGCAGTCGCGTGCTCGCCGTCGCCAACGGCGACCGCACTCACCGCGGCAGGCGTCGCCGGTCAATGCCGGCGCCGGCGGAAGGGCGAGACGCTTCTGGCGACGGCTGACCCAATCGGCTCACGACGTAGTCGACGAAGCTGCGCACCTTGGCACTGGGTCCAGTTTCCGCCAGACGGACGATGTGCACCGGACGCGTCGGCAGTTGCCAGTCGGGCAGTAACGGGACCACATGACCGGCCGCGATCGCCGGACCCAGCAACGCGTCGGCCTGCATGATCACGCCAATGCCCGCCATCGCGGCGCTCAGCAGTGCCTGCCCGTTGTTCGTGCCGAACTGCCCGCGCACCGGGACGTCGACGGTCTCGTCGTCACGCGTGAACCGCCAGACATGGCTCGGCCCCCACAGCGCGAAATTCAGCAGCGGAAAGGCCTCGAGTTCCGACGGATGAGCCGGCATGCCGTGACGCGCGACCCACGCGGGACTGGCCACCGCGTACATCCGTGAAGTGGCCAGCGCACGCGCGACCAACCGCCCGTCGAGTGTCCGGCTCATGCGAATGCCGCAGTCGAAGCCCTCCTCGGCAAGGTCGACGATGCGATCGTTCAGGTTCAAGTCGATCCTGACTTGCGGATGGGCGGCGAGATAGTCACCGATCACGGGCGTCAGCCGATGCGCGCCGAAAGACACCGGCGCCGTCACCCTCAGCGTACCCTGCGGCTGGGCACGCAACGCTTCGGCAACGCCGTCGGCGGTCTGCACACTCGCGAGCACGTCCCGGCAACGCTCCACGTAGACGGCACCAATTTCCGTCAATCGTTGCCGCCGCGTCGTCCGCTCCAGCAGTCGCGCACCTAGTAGCGTTTCCAGTGCCTGGATGTACTTGCCGACCATCACCGCCGATACATTCAAGGCAGTTGCCGCCGAGGCGAAGCTGCCCGCGTCGACGGCCGCCACGAACACCTCCATCGCACGTAGCTTGTCCACATTCCTAAGTGCTGGTTTCGAATAACCGAACCATACGCCCATTTATCTCATTGCGGGCCGGAGCAACAATCCACCCATCCCATTTATTGGAAGGTGTTGCAATGAAGATTCTCGTGATCGGCGCAAGCGGCGCCGTGGGAAGTGCGGTGGCGAGCGCTCTGTCCGAACGGCACGAAGTGCTGAGCGCGAGCCGCCAGCAAGGCGATTTTCGCGTCGATATCACTGACGACGACAGCGTGCGCGCCCTGTTCGACGCAGTTGGCCCCTTGGATGCGATCGTCTCGACCACAGGCAATCTCTTTTTCGGCGCAGTCGCGACGATGCAGCCGGCGGACTTCAACGTCGGCCTGCAGAACAAGCTGCTCGGTCAGGTGCGACTCGCATTGCTCGGCCAGCACGCATTGCGAGACGGCGGTTCCATCACGCTCACCAGCGGCATTGTCGCGGACGAGCCAATCCTGCAAGGCGCGAACGCCACGGCGGTCAATGCATCGATCGAAGGTTTCGTACGCGCCGCCGCAATCGAACTGCCGCGCGGTCTGCGCATCAACGCCGTCAGCCCGACCCTGCTGACCGAATCGAAGGACGTCTATGGTCCGTTCTTCCCGGGTTTCGAATCGGTGGCGGCGGCCCGCGTCGCGCTGGCGTATGTGCGCAGCATCGAAGGCGCGCAAACCGGACGGGTCTATCGCGTCTGGCAGTGAGGCCGTCCCGGCATCCGCGCACGGCGCTGCGCAACCGCCTCGGCGTGCACCGGATCGGGCGAGTCTCCCCCCGTCCGGTCCGGTCCGGTCCGGTCCGGTCCGGTGTGCGATGATCGTCGTCAACGCGGCACGTTGCAACGGCGCGAGGCTTCGGTTTCGCCGTCGCAATCGTCCGCCCACACGGCCTTCTGCCCCCCTCCCCGGCGGCCTCTCTCAGGCGGCGGTCATCAGTCTGATCGCCGCGGCCGCGTCAAGGCGTGCAATGCGTTCGAGCAGGCGTGCGGCGTCCTCGCGTTGCTCAGCCTGCAAGGCGACCGAATGTGCGATCGACAGCGCTTCGAGTGCAAGCCGCGGCGACCACCGTTCAAGGCCGTGCCGGTCGATCTCGGCGACGAGCACGTTCGAGAATGGCAGCACCATCACGCCGGGGCGATGCGCGAGCAGCAGTTCGCATAGATGCATCATCGCTCGAAGGCGCTGCTCGGGAGGCGCCCCCGCGATTGCACCTTGCAAGGCAAGCGCCGCCGCCTCCAGATCGCCGTCGGCGGCCAGGGCTTTCGCATCGGCGAGCGCGACTGCCAATGCGTCGGACGTACTGGCGCCGCCCGCGCCGGTCGACTCGGCGCGCAGGCTCGCCAGCCACTCAAGCGTTGCGCCGTCCGCGAATGGCTTGCCGTCGGCGAACGACAAACCGGGCAGGTCGGGCGCACGTCGCAAAAGATGGCTGGTCGCCTGCACGACCTCCGCGAGCGCAGGCGCGAACGGCTCGCCGAGCTTGCCGAGTGCCAATGCGCTGGCGCGATTCAGATCGAGCCAGAACGGAAACGCCGGCAAGTTCGCCTCCGCGAATTGCACGGTCTCCACGAACGCGTCACCGGACTGCAGCCGGTCCAGCGCGATCGCGAGTTCGGCGATCGGTCCAGGAATGCGCGTCTGACCGCGTTCGGCCCGCGGCGCGGTATCGATCGCACCCCAGGCGGCCAGGCGATTGAGGCGGTACGCCTGCGCGTCGGCGGGATCGGCACCGCGTCGCCAACCCGCCAGCGCAACCAGCCGTTCGCCGATCTGCTCGAATGCGCGGTCGGCATCCGCCTCGGAAACGATGACGCTTTGAGACAGCGGCGCGAGCTGCGGTCCGGCCGCCGGCGTGGCCCCACCCGCGCGCGCCGCCGGCGTGGCGGCACTTGCGGCGGCCGGGGCCGCCAACGCCCCGTTCGCCGGCGTGGCCACCATTTGCACCGCGACCGCGGCCGGCTCGGGCTCTCTCACCGGCAGCGTGCGGATCTGGCTCAACAGCGGGCGCACGCTCGGCGCATCAGGATCCTGTTCGCCCAGCAGGGCCTCGATCGCGCCCAAGTGGGCATTGAGCGCGTCGATCAGTTCCGGCGCCTGTTGCACGTCGCGGTCGACCCGATCGGCGACATATTGCTGCGCACGTTCGAGCAACCACGCGAGCGCGTTGCGACGCGCGCGCAACCGTGCGACCGGCGGGAACAATGTCGGCCAGTAGGTCGTCAGCAGGTCTGCCACCACCTTCAACCCGGTTGCCAGTCCGTCGAGTCCCGACTGGCGCATCAATGCGCCGGCAAGATAGCAGGCGACAAGCAGATCCTTGCCGCGTTCGGCCAGCAGGACCGCGGCGGCGCGCTGAACGATGTCCCAGTCTGCGCCAGCCGCGGCGCTCGGGTTGCTCAGCTTGTCGATTTCGCCTTGCAAGCGCTCGAAATCGGGATCGTCACGCACGTCCTCGCCCGCCGGCGCGGCGCCAGGGATCGGCGAGGAACCGAGGATGTCGTATTGGAAGCTCATCGATGGGGAAATTCTTGGCGGAGGTGATCCACCGCTGGCGCCGACTACCAGACCTCTTCGATATCGGCGTTGAGGAAGTAGCCCGCGCCGCGTTCGGTGCACAGGAGCCTGGGGGCGCGGGCGTCGTCTTCGATCTTGCGCCGCAAGCGAAGGATCTGGACGTCGATTGCCCGGTCGTAGACATCGTCGAACGCGCGAGTGCGTTCGATCATGTGCTCGCGCGACACCACGCGCTGGTGCGCGGCGAGAAGCACCACGAGCACATTGAACTCGGAATTCGTCAGCGGCACCTTGCGGTCATCGCTGGATGTCAATCGTCGCGTATTGAGATTCAACGTCCAGCCACCGAAGCGGTAGGCACGGGGCAGCTTGTCCTGACGCAACGGCCCAGTGTCCGGCTTGTGCGTCAGCGCCATCCGACGCAACACGGAACGCACACGCGCGAGCACCTCGCGCGGCGAAAACGGCTTGGTTACGTAGTCGTCGGCACCCAGTTCAAGGCCCATCACGCGGTCGGCCTCCTCGGTCCTGCCGGTCAGGCAGATGATCGGCATTTCCCCTTCCGCGCGCCAGCGCCGCGCCAGTTCGAGGCCATCGCCATCGGGCAGGCCAAGGTCGAGCAGGACGAGATCATACGTCTCGCTGGCCAGCGCCTCGACGGCCTCGGCCGCGGTCGCCGCGCTGCCGGTCTTCATGCCGTGCCCGGACAGGTATTCGATGAGCAGCACGCGCAGCGAGTGGTCATCGTCGACGATCAGGATGCGTGGAGGACTCTGCATATCGGATCAGAGAGAGGACTGCGGAAGAAGGGAATGCGTCACGACCGCGTGACTGCGATCGCCGCGACCGAGCAGCGCGCCCAGCGCCTCGGTGAACTGATCGGCATCGAAGGGCTTGGCCAGAAACGGAACGCCCGCGCTTGCGGCCACGTGTGCGCCGCGCGCCGCACCACTGATCAGCAGCACGGGCAGCTCGGGCACCAGCGTTCGCGCCGCCACAGCAAGTGCATGTCCAGACATGCCATGCATTTCGAGATCGGTCACCAGCGCGGCGACCGCGGCGGGCGCGTCACGCAGCGCCGCAAAGGCATCGTCGCCGGAAGCGAAGGACAGTGGCTCGAAGCCCTGCTCGGCCAGCCAATCCTCGAGGAGCGCACGCAACGCGTCGTCGTCCTCGACCAACAGCACTGTTTCGCCGTCACCCAACAACGTCGAGCTCGCCGGAGCGATCGGCGCGGCCGCCGTCACGGTGGCCTGGTCGTCTGCGTGTCCGAGCGCGTGCGAGAGGACGCCCCTGGCCGCGCTGCTGCCGGGGTCGCCCGGACCACGCGCCGCTGAGTCCCTGATGGAAGGACCGCCGGCAGCCGTTGCATCGTCGGCATGCACCGACCCGCGCACCTCGCTGCCCTGGCGCCTGATCTCCGCGCCGGCGCGCGGTGCAATGCCGGCGGCGGATTGCACGTTGTCGGCCTGGCGCGCGGCGCCCCGCCGCGCGGGCAAGAGCAGCCGGAACGACGCACCGCCCAGCGCGCCGTTCGAACAGACGATGCCACCGTGGTGATCGACGACGATGCCAGCGGTAATGGATAAGCCCAGCCCGTGCCCACTCTTGCCGAGCTTGGTCGAAAAGAATGGTTCGAAGATGCGTGCCGCCGTCTCTGCCGAAATGCCCGGACCGTCGTCGCTTACCGCTATTTCGAAATAGGGAACGGGCGGCACCACGCCCACCGACGGCTTTCGCAACGCCACTCGCTTACGCGCCTGATGCAGCCCGGCGCTCACCACCACGCGCGTGCGCGCCGACTGGCTCGCGTTACGCAGCAGATTGAGCACGGCGCGAACGAGCTGGGCGTGATCGCCGCAAAGGTGCCAATCTTCCAGACGGGGTTGGATTTCCAGTGCGACCGGCTTCCCTTCGCGCCGGACACTGTCGGTGAGCGCAACCGCCTCCTCCAGCACCACCGCCACATTCAACTGATCCTCGCGCCGAGGGGCACCGCGTCCCACCGACAACAACATCTGTTCGGTCATCGCGCGGCCGTTTCTTACCGCCGCCTGCACGTGCTTCAGCGGCCGCTGCGCGGGTGAATCCGGCGGCAGCAGTTCCTCCGCATGCTCGGCGTGGCCGCCAACGGCAGCGAGCACGTTGTTGAAGTCGTGCGCAACGCCGCTGGCCAGCAGACCGAGCGATTCGAGTTTGCGGGCCCGCTCCAGCCGGAGCTCGTAGTTGCGACGCTCGGCAATCGCGATCGCCACGAACAACACCAGCGTCGAGAGCACCGCGAGGTCGATCTGCAACTGGCGCACCCCGGCCACACCCGCCTGGTGATAAGAACCGTTGCCGGTCACGGTCAGCGCCACGCCGGTGGCCGCGAGCGTAAACGCGGCGAGCGTGGCCGCCCGGATCGAGCCGGCGACGGCCGCCCAGATCAGCAGCAGCGCGAGCAAGCCATGCTCGAGTTCGCTGCTCAGCCGGATCCGGAACGCTTCCACCATCACGAAGCCGCCACAGATCGCCGGTACAAGCACAGCCCACCACGGCGCGGCGCGACCGTCCGCGTCGCGCGGCCGGGTCCATTCGAGAATGCCGGGTACGAGCACCAGCACGGGCAGGCCATTGCTGCCGATGATCGTGCGCCACTCGGATAGCCAGTCCAGACCGCGCTCGACATGCGCGAGTTCCGCGCCGATCGCGGCCGTCAGCAATACGACGAGACCCGGCAGGAGCAATACGAAGCGGGTGAACTTGGCTGCGGTATCGAAGCGACCATCCGCGCCGACGAAGCGGTGACCCAGCGCCAGACTGCCGCCGACCGCCACTGCATTGACCACAGCGAAGGAGGCGTCGACCCAGGCCGGCAGATCGTCCAGGCGCCCCACCACCACCATCACGGCGAAGATCATCAACAGCGACGCGGGCCATTCGTCGCGCCGGACGCGCCACAGCCATGCGATCGCGACAGCGGGCGCAGGCCAGACGACCGCGGCCAGCGACTCGCTGCTGCCGAGCGAATCGAGCGGCGTGGCCAGCAGCGCATAGACCGCGCCGAGCACCAACGCGCGTCGCCAGCCGGCGGTCAATGAATCGCGCACGGCACCGGCAAGTCCCCGCGCCTGCTCGGTGGTCGAATCGAGTCGGGCGTCACTCTTCAACTGCGGCCCCCACGCCGGTCGTTCCGGCGGCGCGCCGCGGAACGTTTCTCTAAATGCCGTGGAGTGTAATGCGCCCGTTTAAATGGCACAACGACTTGATTTTCATCGCGTCGTCTCGCCTGGCTGGAAGGCGGGTGGCGGCCTACCGCGTTCAAGGTAGGCGCTTTCGCACGGTAGATCCGAACCTGCGCGTGCGGTCATCGGGACGACATAAACAGGACGGGCGCGCAGCAGGCGTAAAGCAGGCGGACGGACCGTCGCGGGCGCGTCAGCAGGGAAAACCCGGTACGGCCTCGTTACAGATGCAACACAGGCGAGCCGCGGCGAAATGTAGCCGTAACCGAGCGGGCCTAATCTTCACTCATGCGCTGCAGCAACCCGCTGCGACGCAACGAAACAAACGGCGCTTCGTCCCGACGCGCCGATCCAGTCGGCGCCAGGCGATGGCACGACGCCAAATTACAAGATAGGAGTTCATCATGCCGATGCCATGCTACCTGACCGTCGAAGGTCAAAATCAGGGAAAGATCGAAGGCTCGACCAAGGTCCAGGGCCACGATGGCAAGATTCACGTCCAGGCTGTCAATCACACGATCGAAATCCCGAAGAGCCCGCAGACCGGCCTGCCGACCGGCAAGCGCGTGCACGGCGCGATGGTGGTCACGAAGGAGATCGACAAGTCGAGCCCGAAGCTGTACCAGGCGCTGACCTCGGGCGAACAGCTCAAGGACGTGACGCTCGAGTTCTATCGCATCTCGCCGAAGGGCACCGAAGAGAAGTACTACACGGCCAAGCTGGAGAACGCGATCCTGACCAACATGAAGTCGTGGACGCCGAACTGCCTGGATCCGAACAACCGGCAGATGGGCCACATGGAAGACCTCGCCTTCACGTACGAGAAGATCACCTGGACGTACGAGCCGGACGGCATCGAAGCCGAGGATTCGTGGCTCGCGCCGAAGGCTTGATGCCTCCCGGTCGGCCGCCGGCCGCGCCTGCGGCGGCCCGGCCGAGCCGCGTCCGAGTCGGCGATTCGGCAATTCCTACTCCGAACAAATCCAGTTGGGAAAGCCGTACAGGTCTGTTTATAATGGGCGTCGCAAAATTCCAAGCAGACTGTACCCAGCCCGTCGGGGGAAGTGCTAGAAACGGGCGGGTTGAAACGTCTACCGCGATCGCGGTAGGCATTTTCCTTCGATCGGATCGATCATTCGGTCCGGTCGCACTGACTCATGCCGCGAACCATTGGCTCAACTGGCTGGCGCCTCACTGCACGAGCCAGCCAGCCACTCGCCCGTGATTTTCGGGAAAAGCGGTCTACACACGACGTCCGCACAGCCGCGGCGACGCTTCGAATCTGGAGAAAGTGATGGCAAACGATGGTTCGGTTGCACCGAAGGAACGTGTCAATATCGTCTACCGGCCCGCGACCGGCGATGCCCAGGCCGAAGTCGAACTGCCGCTCAAATTGCTGGTGCTTGGCGACTTCACGCTGCGCGACGACGACACGCCGGTCGAAGATCTGAAGCCGATCAATGTCGACAAGGACAACTTCAACGAAGTATTGAAGGGTCAGAAACTTGGCTTGAGCCTGTCGGTCCCGAACAAGCTCGACGACAAGGCCGGGCCGGACGAGACGCTCAGCCTCGATCTCAAATTCGATCACATCAACGACTTCACGCCCGACGCGCTCGCCGAGCGCATTCCGGAGCTGCGCCAGATGCTCGAGCTGCGCGACGCGCTCAAGGCACTCAAGAGCCCGATCGGCAACCTGCCGGATTTCCGCAAGCGGCTGCAAGAACTGATCCAGGACGAGGGCGTGCGTGCGCGCCTGCTGAGCGAACTCGGCACCCAGGAAGACTGAGCGTCGTGGCCCAGGCGGCGCGCCTCACCGGGCGCGCCGCCTGGGCCCGAGCACGACCGCATTGCATCACATTCATGATGGCAAGGAGATTCAGGTGAGTGACGAACAACAACAGACTGGCGCTGCCGAAGCGGCCGGTCAGCCGGCAGCAGGCGAAGCGTCGCTGCTGGACCAGCTCGTTGAATCAGCGCGCATCAAGCCGGGCGACGAAGCGTATTCGATCACGCGTCAAGGCATCCAGGCCTTCGTCGCGCAACTGCTCGAGCCGCAACGCGCAGTCGAGCGCGTGACGGCTGCGACGGTCGACGACATGATCGCGAGCCTTGACCGCAAGTTGTGCGCGCAGGTCGATGCGATTCTGCACCACGCCGACTTCCAAAAGCTGGAGTCGTCCTGGCGCTCGCTGAAGTTTCTGGTGGACCGGACCAACTTCCGGGAGAACATCAAGGTCCAACTGATGAGCGTCAGCAAGCAGAAGCTGCTCGACGACTTCCAGGATGCGCCCGAGATAACCAAGTCCGGCCTGTACAAGAACGTGTATACGGCCGAATATGGCCAGTTCGGCGGCCAGCCCTTCGGCGCAATGATCGCGAACTACGAGTTCAACGCGAGCGCGCCGGACGTGAAGCTGCTGCAGTACGCCGCCAGCGTGGCCGCAATGGGACACACGCCGTTCGTCGCGGCCGCGGGCGCCGATTTCTTCGGCATCGATTCCTTCGACCAGTTGCCGAATCTGAAGGACCTGTCCTCGATCTTCGAAGGACCGAAGTACGTGAAGTGGAATGCGTTCCGCGAGAGCGAGGACGCACGCTACGTCGGCCTGACCGCGCCGCACTTCCTGCTGCGCGTGCCTTACGGCCCGGACACCGCACCGTCGAAGAAATTCAACTACAAGGAAGACGTTTCGTCGGGCAACCAGCAGTTCCTGTGGGGCAACGCCGCCTTCGCCTTCGCTTCGCGCCTCACCGAAAGCTTCGCTGATTACCGTTGGTGCGCGAACGTCATCGGGCCGCAGGGCGGTGGCGCGGTGAAGGATCTGCCGGTGTACTCGTTCGAGTCGATGGGGGAGATTCAGAACAAGATCCCGACCGAGATCCTGATCTCGGAACGGCGCGAATTCGAACTGGCCGAGCAGGGTTTCATCGCGCTGACCATGCGCAAGGACAGCGACAACGCGGCGTTCTTCTCGGCCAACTCGGCGCAAAAACCCAAGTTCTTCGGCCAGTCGAAGGAAGGCAAGGAAGCCGAGCTGAACTACAAGCTGAGCACGCAGCTGCCCTATATGTTCGTGATGAGCCGCATGGCGCATTACATCAAGGTCATGCAGCGTGAAAACATCGGCACGTGGAAGGAACGCGGCGATCTTGAAAAGGAACTGAACAACTGGATTCGCCAGTACGTCGCCGATATGGACAACCCGAGCCCTGGCGTGCGCAGCCGGCGACCGCTGCGTCAAGCCGAGATCAACGTGCTCGACGTCGAGGGCGAGCCGGGCTGGTACCGGGTCGACATGAAGGTGCGACCGCACTTCAAGTACATGGGCGCCTCCTTCACGCTGTCGCTCGTCGGCAAGCTCGAGACCGCCTGACGCGCGTCGCGCGTTCACTGTTTCAGGTGTAACCCGGGGCACGGTCCGGCGCAATAAGGCCGTAATGCGCCGCCCCTATCCTGATTTCAAGCGCTGCAGCAACGCCACCGGACATCGGGGCCCGTGGAACATCGCGGCGCCCCAGTCCGTGGCGGCGATGGCGCTCGGCCGTACGCAAGCCCCTGCCGTTCCACGTCCAGTCCATACCCGGAGTTCATCATGCCGATGCCGTGCTACCTGACCCTCGAAGGTCAGAACCAAGGAAAGATCGAAGGCTCGACCAAGGTCCAAGGCCACGAAGGGAAGATCCACGTTCAGGCGGTCGATCACACGATCGAGATCCCGAAGAGCCCGCAGACTGGTCTGCCGACCGGCAAGCGGGTGCACGGCGCGATGACCGTCACGAAGGAAATCGACAAGTCCAGCCCTAAGCTGTACCAGGCGCTGACGTCGGGCGAGCAGCTGAAGGACGTGACGCTCGAGTTCTATCGCATTTCGCCGAAGGGCACCGAAGAGAAGTACTACACGGCCAAGCTCGAGAACGCGATCCTGACCAACATGAAGTCGTGGACCCCTAACTGCCTGGACCCGAACAACAAGCAGATGGGCCACATGGAAGACCTCGCCTTCACGTACGAAAAGATCACCTGGACGTACGAGCCGGACGGCATCGAAGCCGAGGATTCCTGGCTCGCGCCGAAGGCCTGAGATGCCAGCGCGGGGCGCGCGCGGTCACGGCTTCGCGCGCCCGGCGGCGACGAGAAACAACGCTCCTGTTCCGTTCGACACCTGCCGGCAGTAACCTACGATGAGAGAACACCGTCTCCTCGAACGTATCTCGAACTGGGAACAGGGCACCGTGCGTACCAACCGCACCAGCGCCGAGGTGCTCGTGCGCTCGGTGATGGCGCACCTGTCGCGTTTGCTCAATACGCGTCAGGGCAGCGTACAACTCGACGCGCAGTTCGGCGTCCCCGATTTCACCAACCTCGTCGGTGGCCTGGAAGGCGGCTCGACGAGCGACATGGAAGAGGAGATCCAGCGCATGGTTTCGCGCTATGAGCCTCGCATCCGGTCACCAAAGGTTCGGCTGTTGCGCGAGCGTAGCGACGTCATGTCGATTCGCTTCAGCCTGGAGGGCACGATCGCGATCGACGATCGCGACATGCCGCTTCGCTTGTCGACCACGGTGAATTCCGACGGTCGCGTCACGGTCGTCTGAGCGCTAGCGCGTCGCTTCAGGCGATGCCGGATCGAGTTGCTGACTCATGTTGAATCGCTACTACGAAGACGAACTGGCCAAGCTCAAGGGTCTCGCCCTTGAGTTCGCGCGCGCCAATCCGGCGCTCGCGCCGATGTTGTCCGGACGTTCGACCGACCCGGACGTGGAGCGTCTGCTCGAAGGCGTCGCCTTTCTCACGGGGCTTGCGCGTCAGAAGCTCGACGACGAATTTCCGGAATTCATTCAGGAACTCTCGACGCTGCTGTTCCCGCATTACCTGCGGCCCGTACCGGCGACGACGCTAGTCGCGTTCGAGCCGCGCGGCGCGCTTGCCGAGACGGCCTCGGTGCCGGTCGGCACCGAACTGGCTTCGGTGCCGGTCGATGGCACCGCGTGCATCTTCCGCACCGCGCAGGCCGTCGAGGTTCACCCGCTGACGCTTCGCACGAGCCTGCGCGCGGGTAGCGGACGCACGCCGAGCATTGAACTCGACTTCACCTTGGTCGGTGCGGACCTCGCGCACTGGAGCGCGAGGTCGCTGCGTCTCTTCCTTTCGGCAGGCTATACCGAAGCGTCGAAACTGCTGATGCTGCTGATGACCGAAGTGTCCTCGGTCAAGCTGCGGGTCGGCAACTGGGCCAGCGAGCTCGGCCCGCGCGCGTTGCGCCCGACCGGTTTCGACACCGCGCTGATTCCCTACCCGCCCAACGCATTTCCTGGCTACCGCAGCCTGCAGGAATTTTTCGTCCAGCCCGAGAAATTTCTGTTTGTCGATCTCGACCACGTCGATCGGCTGCGCGGGCAGACTGGCTCGGCCTTTTCGATCTCGCTTTCCCTGCGCCGGATTCCGTCCTGGCTGGGCGAGCTGGGCGACGAGCCGTTCGCGCTGAACGTGACGCCCGTGATCAACCTGTTCAGCTATCACGCGGACCCGATCACGCTCGATCACCGGCAGAGCGACTATCTGGTAACGCCGGAAGGCGGCAACAAGCGCCATTATCAGATTCACTCGGTCAACCGGGTCACCTCGTATCGTCAAGGGGTCGCGCAGCAGCGCGAGTACCGCCCATTCGGCGTGCTGGGGCGTCTGGGTGGTGAAACCGAGGGCGCATTGCCGGGCCGCGTCGAGCGCAGGCACGACGGCGTGGTGCCGGGCGAGGACCTGGTCTATCGCACGTCGTTGCGCCCGGGCGCAGTCGGTAACGACACCGATCTGTATCTCTCGTTCGCCTATCCGCCTGGCGCGGTGCCACGAACCGAGACGCTGTCGATCGATCTGTCGTGCACCAACCGCTATCTGCCCGAAAGCCTGCGCTACGGCGATATCAGTCAGCCCACCAGCAGTTCGCCCGAACGGCTGTCGTTTCGCAATATCCGGCCGATGACACCGGTGGTCAATCCGCCCGTGCGCGAGGAACTGCGCTGGCGCCTGCTGGGTCATGCAGCGCTGAATTTCCTTTCGATGGCCGACGCCAACAACCTGCGCGCGCTGCTCTCGCTGTACGTATTTTCGGAACGGCAGGAACAGGGCAACGAGGCAGCGAACCGGCGTCGCATCGCAGGGATAAAGGAATTGACGGTAAAGAGCGAGGTTCGCCTCTTTGGGCGCAACACGCTCCGCGGCCAGCACATTCGCATGCGTTGCGAACTCGATCACTTCGCAGGCATCGGCGACATGTACGTGTTCGGCAGCGTGATCGACCGCTTCCTGGGGGCGTACGCCAGCATCAACTCGTATACGCGTTTCGAGCTTGAGGACATCTTCTCCGGAGAGGTATTCGAATGGACGCCCCGGCTCGGCCAGCAAGCACTGCTCTAGACGAGCGGCTGTTCGCCGAAGGCGAACGGTTCTCGTATTTCCAGGCCGTCCGCCTGTTGCGCCGTCAGGCGCGGCTCGACGGACGCGACCCGCACGCGCTGCGGGTGCGGCCTCGCCTCGGTCTCGGTTTCCCGGAAACCGACATCGACCGCATCGAACGCGTCCTGCCGCCTGTTCAGGAAGCGGCCTCCTTCGCCGATGTCACCGATGTTGTCGCGGTCGCCGACCTCGGGCCGGCGACATCGACCGACGCAACCGACGCCGCGACTGCCGACACCGGCCCCGCCGACTTCGTGCCACGCATCACGGCCAACTTCTTCGGCCTGTATGGCGTGTCGTCGCCCCTGCCGAGCTTCTACACGGAAGATCTGCTCGAGGAGGAACGTGAGGGCCGGCGCGGCACCCGCGAGTTTCTCGACATCCTTCATTACGCGATCTATCCGCTGCTCTTCGACGGATGGGTCAAGTATCGCCCGCAGGTTCGCATCGTCGAAGAGAACGATGCGGCGATGCTGGACTACCTGTATGCGTTCGTCGGTCTCAACGACCGGGCGATGCGTGGGCGGGACCGGCCGGGCGTCAGCGATCTGCTCCGCTATGCGGGATTGTTTTCGCAGCGCCCGCACAGCGCGCTGGGCTTGCAGACCATGCTGGCTGACGCCTTCGCGCCGGCCGAGGTCACGATCGTCAGCTGCGTCGAGGGCTGGCTGCCGATTCCCGGCGATCAGCGCCTCGTGCTTGGCGAGATGCGTCACGGGCTTGGCGAAAGCTGCTACCTCGGCGAGCAAGCGCGCGATCACAGCAGCCAGCTGGGTATCGAATTGCGCGAGCTTCCGCTGGCGCTCTTCGATGCACTCCAGCCGGGGCAGACCGAGCACGAAAGGCTGCGTTTCCTCGTGCGTTTCTATCTGCTGGATCCGCTCCAGGTGACCGTCGCGCTCCAGCTGCGAGCCGGCGAGGCGCGTCCGGCACGCGCCGGCGGCATGCAATGGAATCGTCTGGGCAACAACACCTGGCTCGCTCCGCCTGCCCACATGCGAACCCGCGAAATTCGCTTCCCCGTCTGAGCCGCAGTAGCAGCCCCTACAGAACGCACAAGGGCGCACATACCGTTTTCCGAACCGAGGAGTAGCACGTTCATGTTGCTGGTCGATCTCAAACCGCTGGTCAGCCGACTCAACGGCTATTGCAAGCAAGCCCTCGAAAACGCGGCGGGACTGTGCATTTCGCGCGGTCAATACGAAATTTCCGTCGAGCATATGCTGGTCAAGCTGCTGGACGACCCGCAGTCGGACATCCCGTTGCTGCTGCGCCAGCACGGCGTCGATGCGGCGTTGCTGCGCCGCGCGCTCGACCAGTCGATCGAAGACATTCGCGGCGGCAACACGGGCCGCCCGGTGTTCTCGCCGGTGCTCCTCGAACTGCTGCAGGACGCGTGGCTGATCGCCTCCGTCGACCTTCTCGAAACTCGACTGCGCTCGGGAGCGATCTTGCTTGCCCTGCTCGCGCGCGCGAGCTTCTACGCGACGGGCAGCTACATCGACCGGCTGCGCGACATCAATCGCGATGCGCTGCTGGCGGCCTTTGGGCAAACCTGCGCGGCTTCGCTCGAACAGACGCTCGGCGATGCGGGCGCCGCGCCAGGCGGCAGTGCCACGGCTGCGGGCGGCGCGGACGGCAGCGCGATCGCAAAATACTGCGAGAACTTCACCGAGAAGGCCCGCAGCGGGCACATCGATCCAGTGTTCGGGCGTGACGCGGAAATCCGCCAGATGGTCGACATCCTCGCCCGCCGGCGCAAGAACAATCCGATCTGCGTTGGCGACCCGGGCGTTGGCAAGACGGCAGTGGTCGAGGGATTGGCGCTGCGCATCGTCGAGGGCGATGTGCCCGAGTCGCTGCAGGACGTCACGATCCTCGGTCTCGACATGGGGCTGCTGCAGGCCGGCGCCAGCGTCAAGGGCGAATTCGAGAATCGCCTGAAGGCGATCATCAACGAGATCAAGGCGTCGCCGAAGCCGATCATTCTGTTCATCGACGAGGCGCATACGCTGATCGGCGCGGGCGGTCAGGCAGGCACGTCGGATGCCGCGAACCTGTTCAAGCCGGCCCTCGCGCGTGGCGAGCTGCGCACCATCGCGGCCACGACCTGGGCCGAGTACAAGAAGTATTTCGAGAAGGACGCGGCGCTCGCGCGGCGCTTCCAGCTGGTCAAGCTCGACGAGCCGGACCTGGCCACCGCCGTGCTCATCCTGCGGGGTCTCAAGGAACGCTACGAATCAGTGCACCAGGTGGTCATGCGCGACGATGCGATCGTCGCGGCGGCGGAACTGTCGAGCCGCTACATCACCGGGCGGCAGCTGCCGGACAAGGCGGTCGATCTGCTCGATACGGCCTGTGCGCGCGTCAAGGTGTTGCAGACCGCCAAGCCAGACGTACTCGAGTCCGTCGAGCGCCGCATCCAGGCCTTGACGCGAGAACGGCATGGCCTGGAGCGCGATCGCGACAATCTGCAGAAGATCGACGAGAAACGTCTCGACGAGATCGCCGCGGAAGTCGAGACGCTCGCCCGGCAGGCCGGCGCGCTGGAGGCGGACTGGCTCGCGCAGAAGGCCGCGGGGCAGGAGTTGCTCGCAGCGCGTGGGGCGCTTGCGGCCGCGCGCGCCGCCGCGCAGCCCGAAGCCGCGTTGGCCGCGTTGCGCGACGCCGCGCGCGAGGCCGAGGCAGCCTTTCGGCACGCGCAGGGCGAGCATGCGATGGTGCGCGTCGACGTGGACCCGGATGTGGTCGCGAAAGTCGTCAGCGACTGGACCGGCATCCCTCTCGGCAAGGTGCAGCGCGATCAGGCACAGAACATCCTTAATCTCGGCGACACGCTGCGCAAACGGGTGCGTGGCCAGGACCACGCGATGCACCAGATCGCCGAGGTGCTGAAGACGTCCGCCGCCGGCTTGAAGGATCCGCAACAGCCAATGGGCGTGTTCCTGCTCGTCGGCCCGTCCGGCGTCGGCAAAACGGAAACCGCGCTGAGCGTCGCCGACACCTTGTTCGGGGATGAAAAGTCGGCCGTCACGGTCAACATGAGCGAATTCCAGGAGCGCCACAGCACCAGCCGGTTGATCGGCTCGCCGCCGGGGTATGTCGGCTACGGTGAGGGCGGCATGCTGACCGAGGCGGTGCGCCAGCGGCCGTACTCGGTGGTGCTGCTCGACGAAGTGGAGAAGGCGCACCTGGACGTGCTAAACCTTTTCTACCAGGTGTTCGACAAAGGCGTGCTGTCCGACGGCGAAGGCAAGGAGATCGACTTCTCCAACACCGTGATGTTCCTCACCTCGAATCTCGCGACCGACGTCATCACCGAACTGACGGCGCACGGCGAGCGCCCGGACGACGACGTGATCGCCGCGGCTGTCCGGCCGCTGCTCTCCGAGCACTTCAAGCCGGCCCTGCTCGCGCGCATGACGGTGATCCCGTATTACACGTTGCCCGAGGATGCGCTGGCCGGCATCGTCCGTCTCAAACTCGACAAGATCGTGCGCCGGCTGGCCGCCAACAACAAGCTGCGGCTGGACTACAGCGAGTTGGTGATCAAGACCATCGCGGCTCGCTGCACGGAGGTCGAGACCGGTGCGCGCAACATCGATTTCATCCTGCGCGGCACGGTGATGCCGATGTTGTCGCAGGAAATCCTGCTGCGCATGAGCGAGGCGGTGCAACCGACAGGCGCCCACCTCGACGTCGACGAAAGCGGTGCCTTCACCGTCTCGTTCTCTTTCGCCGAGGAAGCGTCAAACGCCGCGCAAGAGGCGGATGACATCGAAGCCGATGCAGACACGGCATCCGGGGCGAACGCATGAAAACGGTCTGGATCACGGCGCTTGCCGACGAACCCGCACGCGTCGCTGCGGTGGCCGCCACGTTGCGCCGCTATGGCCTGCAGGCCCAGGCGCACCGCTGGCTCGACGAACCGGACAAGGGCGTCGCGCGCGCCGCGCTGGACGCGATCGCCGCAGCGGAGGCGCACGCGTGGCTGGTGCTCGTCTCCCCGCAAACGCTCGCGCAACCCGGCGTGCGCTACGGCCTGTCGCTGCTGCGAGCCAGCTTGGCGGACGGCAGCCGTCCGCCGCTGCCCGTGTTCTGCCTGTGGCCGGACGGCGGCGCAGCCGATGCGACGCAACTGCCACCGCTGCTTCAAGACGCACATTGCGCCGTTGATGGTCAGGCGGCATGGCCGGCGAAAGTGGTCGCCGCCACCGCACGCCGCCCCAATGCGGGCGAGCCGCTGCCGACAGCCGATTACCGGCTCACCGCGTGGGGTGACGAGCGCATCGGTCAGTGGGTGGAGATCGGCCCGCGTCACACGACCCTCGACGGTTTCGTGTTCGGCGTGTGTCCAGGCGACGGCGCGCCCGCGGCAATCGAGTTCCAGGCGGTCGGTCCACGCGGCGGCCTGCCCGAGCGCACGACACTCGAGTATGCGCAACAAGGTCTCACCGTCACAGCAGGCGAACGAACCTTTGAGTGCTGGGCCGTACGCAACACCATCGACACCGACCACTCGTATTTCGCGCGCCTGAAAGGCAGCGCCCAGGCGCTGCTGTGCATGCCGTTCACCGAGCGGGACGACGCCGAGGCGAGCGTGATCACGTTGCGGTGATCGAGCGCGTTGCGTCGAGGCCGGTAGCGGCTTCGTTTCGATTGAAACATGGGCGTGTTTCGGCGAAATGAATCGGCAACACGCCAGCACTAATCTGAACACATGGCAGCGACACAGCCTAGCAAACAAGCCCCGCACCAGACGCGGTGCCGAATCCACGACCGACAACGACACAACAGGAGTTCATCATGCCGATGCCATGCTATCTGACCCTCGAAGGCCAGAATCAAGGAAAGATCGAAGGCTCGACCAAAGTCCAGGGCCACGAAGGAAAGATCCTGGTGCAGGCCGTCGACCACGTCATCGAGATCCCGAAAAGCCCGCAGACCGGCTTGCCGACCGGCAAGCGCGTGCACGGTGCGATGACCGTCACCAAGGAAATCGACAAGTCCAGCCCGAAGCTGTACCAGGCGCTGACCTCGGGCGAGCAACTCAAGGACGTGAAGCTCGAGTTCTACCGCATCTCGCCGAAGGGCACCGAGGAGAAGTACTACACCGTCAAGCTGGAAAATGCGATTCTCACCAGCATGAAGTCGTGGACGCCGAACTGCCTGGACCCGAACAACCGGCAGATGGGCCACATGGAAGACCTGGCCTTCACGTACGAGAAGATCACCTGGACGTACGAACCGGATGGGATCGAAGCCGAGGACTCCTGGCTCGCTCCGAAAGCCTGATGCGCGTCTCCGGCTGCGCTCGCCCCGCCTGCGGCTAGCGAGGCAGCCGGCCGGCGCAGCGCGGGCACGCCGCCGCGCACACGGCTTCCGAGCGCCGTTTCGATATCACCTACCGCATCAACGAGACTGCCATGACCACGCTTTCGTCACGCCTCAGCGGCAACCAGCGCTTCGACTTCGCTTCCGCGGCCTATGGCTCGGACACGTTCTCGGTCGTGCGGATGCGCGGTCGTGAAGGCATCTCGGAACTGTATCGCTTCGAGCTGATCCTGGTCGCCGACGACCCCGAGATCGATTTCGACCGCATGCTGGCCAACACGGCGACGCTGACGATCCTGGCGCCCGACGATCCGACCAAGACCACGCCGTACTCGGGCATGATCGCCGAATTCGATCAGTTGCATCAGGCCAGCGGCTACACCTTCTACAGGGCGGTACTGGTGCCGCGCGCCTGGCGCCTGACACAGACCCGGACTTCCGAGGTCTATCTCAACGAACAGACGATCCCGCAGATCGTCACCACGCTGCTGCAGAACGCGCAACTCGCCGGTACCGACATCGACACGAAGTTGACCGGTCAGTACCGCGCGCGCAGTTTCGTATGCCAGTTTCAGGAAAGTCACTTCGACTTCGCCTCGCGCTGGATGGAGAAGGAAGGCATCTACTACTACTTCCAGCAGGATGGCAGCAAGGACACGGTCGCCCTGCTCGACGACAAATCGATGCATCCGTCGGACGCCTTGCCGGTCAACTACCGGCCAGCGGACGAACTCGACGTCGGCCTCGCCCCCGATTCGGTGCAGAGCTTCAGTTGCGAGGCGCGCCCGTTGCCGGGCAAGGTCGTGCTGCAGGACTACAACTACCGCCGCGCATCGCTGCCGCTCTCCGCTGAGGCGGTCGTGTCCGCCAGCGGCTTCGGCGAAGTGATGTATTACGGGGACAACTTCCGGGACGCACAGGAAGGCCAGCGCTACGCGACACTGCGCGCGCAGGAACTGCAGTGCCGTGCCAAGCGCTTCCGTGCCGAGGCGACCGCGGTCGGTCTGCGGAGCGGCTATTTCATCGAGCTGGCGCACCATTACCGTGCCGACTTCAATGGTCGCTACCTGGTGACGGACATCCAGCACGAAGGCTCGCAGGCCGGCGCCCTGCTCGCCGGCATCAAGACCCCCTTCACCGCGAGCGCACCGGGCGAGGAAATCACCTACCGCAACACGTTCACCGCGATTCCGGCCGCCACGCAGTTCCGCGCCGCACGGCTGACGCCGCGTCCGCGCGTGAGCGGCACGCTGAACGCGACCGTTGACGCAGAGGGGAGCGGCGACTACGCAGAACTCGACGAGTACGGCCAGTACACGGTGCAGGTGCCGTTCGACCGCACCGACAAGGCGGCGGCGAAAGGCTCCGCCCGGGTGCGCATGGCCACCCCCTACTCGGGCGACGGACACGGCATGCACTTCCCGCTGATCAAGGGCGCCGAAGTCCTGCTCGCTTTCGCCGACGGCGACCCGGATCAACCGGTGATCGTCGGCACTGTGCCGAACTCCGTCAATTCGAGCGTGGTCAATCAGACCAATCCAACGCAGAACCGTATCGCCTCCAAGGGAGGCAATCAACTACTCATGTCCGATACGGCGGGCAGCCAGGGGATGTGGCTGCACTCGCCCGACGGGAACACGCACATCTTCATGGGAAGCATTTGAGCCGAGCGATTTGGCATGCTCCAAGCGCTTTGTGAGACGGCGCGGCGGCATGGCGATCCGCACCACTTCCATTGTCGGCGCCAATGCGAGCAATCACCACCGGTTCGGCCTGGCAGGAGCAGAGATGGCTCTCATCAGTTACACCCTTGGCAACAGCAACAGCTGCGCATCTGGCGTTACCAGCAAGGCCCCGGCGGGGGTGTCGAATACGCTGACGACGGGCACCTCGACGGCCTTGACCGTCGGCCTGACCAATGCGATCTCGGTCGCGGGCGCATCTTCAGCTACGGCTGGCTAAACGACTGAGATTCGACATGACATTCGATATGTTGGCGCGTAAGCCGTCGCTCGCACCCACCCAGGAACTCGAAAACACACTCGCCGCCCTTGAGCGCGCGACCCGCGTGCTTCGCAAATCGAAAGTGAATCCGGACGATGTCCTGGCCGTGTCGGCGTTGCTCCGCATCGGTTATAGGACCGCTGACCCGCGGAGAAGTCCGGTCGATGCCGGCCAAGCCGTTAATCCGGCAGCTCCTGCAGCGGCATCGCCAGGTCAGGACAGCACCGAATCCCTGCAAGTCCGTTGCGCACGTCCGGATCCCACTGCGCTACCGGGCTCGGAACTGGCGGGCACGCTCGGCGCCGGAAGCGTCGAAAAGCGGGCGGCAGCGGCGCGCAACAGCGAACCAGCGATACGGTCTGCGCGTCGTCACGCTCGCACGTTCCTCCGCCTCGACCCCGACCTAGCGTAAGTCGTGACCGACTACGGCCCATCTCATTCTGCGTGAAGAAACATGGCTCTTCTCAGCTACACCCTCGGAAACAGCAACAGCTTCTCGTTCGGCGATACGAGCAAGGTCTCGGCTGGCGTCTCGAACAGCCTGACTATGGGGACGTCGACCTCGTTGACTGTCGGTCTGACGAACGCACTCACCATCGCCGGAGCGTTTTCGGCGTCGGTGGGCGGCAGCGTGTCCATGAACTATCAGGGCTCTCTGACGATGTCATATGGCCCGACACTCTCTCAAAGCAAAACTTCGACGACGCAAGCTCGCGACTCGATCACGCTGGCGGCGGGCACGCTTAGCCCGACTGCCCTAGCCGGGTGGCTCGCCCTCGACAAGGCCGTCTTTGCAATCCAGGGCCGACTCGCCACACTGGCACTTGCCAACGCCGCTCTGACAGGCGTTGCGGTCGGCACCACGACCCAGCCGACCGTATCGACGCTCGCAGACTTCGACAACAATAAATCGATGCTGGCCTCGACCGTCGCCAACACCGGCGCCTCGATGGCGGTCAACCTCGCCGCCGCAGTGACAATCGGGCTGATGATGAAGACGATGGCCAACGCGCTGAAGAACGTCACGCAGGCCAGCACATTACAGCTCGACAACAGCGGTGCTGTCTTGAAGACCGACTTGCTGACTAGTGCCAACACGCTGACGATGAACGCCACGGAGGCGTCCTTGAAGCGACTGGGCGCAGCATCCGCTGGCAATCTCGAGATGGGACAAACGTCGTCTTCGCTCGACTTTCAGACCGGCGCCGGCAACGCGCTAACCGGTGCCTTCGCACCTACGCTCGCGTCTAGCGTACAGTTGTCCGCGGGTAAGGCCGCATTGCTGGCGGGACCACCCGCTGGCGGACCATCACTGACGGTTTCCGCGTCGCCGCCCAGCATTAAAGGATCCCTGACCGCGGCGGGCGCATCGGACTATTTCCAGCAGTCGGCAGGCTCGTTCTTCGTAACGGCCGGCATCGGCGCAAGGGGATCGTTGGCACTGAGCCAGACGAGCAGCAGCCTTCTTTTCCAAGGCCCGGGCGGCGACAACGGCATTGGTCTGGATAGCACCGGTGTTGCGGTCACGGCTGCCGGCAGCACGATCAACGCTGGCCCGGCGGGCGTGACCGTGCAGGGCGCGCTGGTGCGCCTTGGATAAACGATTCGACGAGCAACCGCATGCGGTCGGATGGCTCGCTCGCAGTACCGAATTGGCAGAAAAGTGGCAACTGATGCGATGGCGCGATGCGCCTAGCTTGCAGGGAATGCACATATACAGGCATGCGGGATATCAGTGAAGCACGCTACGCGATTCACAGCAGACCATGAAAATTATCAAACCCGACAATCTTTCCCTGCTCTACCGGACGCTCCGTTTCGAGCGGCGCGACCTATTGTCGATCGGTCTGCTCGCGATGTTCGATTTCGATGCGCCGCGCGCGGACGCGCTTCACACGGAAAGCTATATGTGGGAAGCGGTGGCGCAAGCACTTGGCACGGATGGCCTGCTTGATGCCGGCTTTCCGAAGCCAAACGGCGAATGGCTGGCATACGGCGCCGCATATGCCCCGAACGGGGTGGCCGCGCCCGTGGTGGCGACTCAGGTGCAGATCGGCGATTCGAAGAAAACGCTGAACGTCCATGGCGAGCGGCGCTTTGGTTCTCTCGGTGGCGTAACGAGTGGCATGCCTTTCGTGCGCATGCCGATCGACGCTGTCCATGCTTTCGGTCACCCGGCTTTGGGCGTCGAAAGCGAGCGCCGCCCGCCCAACGTGGAGTCCCCCGACGCGCCCATTCTCGAACGCGCCGATTTGCGCGCGGCCGCCGGATACTGGCCGCTGCAAGACAGCGCCGGCGATCGCGCGCGAATGCTCGGGGCTCTGGATGCGAAATGGTTGCAACAAGATTGGCCGCATCTGCCCCTTGGCACCCATGTCGACTATTTCATGAACGCTCCGGTCGATCAGCGTATCGGCGGGTTCTGGCACGGCAAGGAACGCATTGAAATTCGACACATGCATCCGACGCTGCCAGTGTTGCAAGGCAACTTGCCCGGCATCCGCGCTCGGTGCTTCGTACGTCGACAGGCGGGCGAGACGACGCGTTTCGAGGAATGCCTGGCACGGCAAGAGACGGTGTGGCTGTTCCCGGAACTCTGTCAGGGCATCGTACTGTTCCGGGCAGTCGCCGCCATCGACGACGAGGACGCCGATGACGTGACCCACGTCGTGGCCGGATGGGAGGCCATCGACAGCACGCCCGTGCCGATGGCGTTCTATCAGCAACAGCTGGTCGACGCAGAAATGCCCCGCTCGCCAGTCGGCTCCGCCTCGACGGCCTCAGCGCCCGACGAGACTGTTGTCGAGACCGGCGCGCCGATGGCGACAGCCTCGGCTGCGGCTGCGGCAGCGCCCGCCGCTGCTGCGGCGGAAGCGATGGATTTCGGCGAGATAGATAGGCTCAGCGCCGACCTGAAGTCGCAAACGGACGCGCTGATGAAGCAGCATGGCCTTGGCGAGAAAGACCTGGAGCCTTACATGACATCGGAATCTTTGCTGCCCTCTTCCTCGGCGAATGCGGCCCGGGATCTGGAGCAGATGGTTCAGGACTTACAGAAATCGACGGACGATATGCTTCGTCAAATGAACCTGAGCCCGGAAGACCTGAGAAAGGTAACGGCCGAGATCGAAGCGCGCGAAGCCGAGGTGCCGGATCTTGGCATGCTCGGTCAACAACTGCGTGACTTGCACATGCAGACGCAAAGCGCCCTGGCCGCCACCGGCAAGACACCGGAAGAACTGGCCGCCCACATCGGCAATCCGGAACTGGCTAACGCCGTGCGCCAGAGCGCCGACTTCGACTTCGAATCACTCATTGCATCGCTGCAAACGCTCGCTTCGTTGACACCGGCTGCGGCTGCCGCCGCCGGCGTGGCACAGGACACGGCTACCCTGGCTTCACCAGCAGTGTCGCCACCTTCGACGGTGTCGGCCTCCCCCTCGGTCGCCCCACGCCTGACCCGTGAGGAGGTTATCGAGCGCGTAGCCGCTGGTCAGTCACTGGCGGGGTTTGACTTGACCGCGCTCGACCTGTCGAAGGCAGCGTTGGAAGGCGCGGACTTCTCGGGCGCGCTGTTGACCGATGCGCGCTTTACCGGCAGTCGCCTGAGCGGAGCGAACCTCGCCGGCGCGCAAATCGCCGGAGCGGACTTCTCGGGCACCATCATGCGCGGCGCGTCGCTGTCCGGGGCAAGTGGCCGCGGCGCGATTTTTGATATGGCCGACCTGGAGAACACGACGCTCGACAGCGCGGACTTTGCGGACAGCGATTTCAATACGGCCGTGCTCACCAATGTTGACTGCCGTAAGGCCATCTTCAGCGGCTCGCGGATGATGGGAGTGCGGGCCGCCAACTGTGCGGCGGCGGGCGCTTCCTTCGAAGGCTGTGATCTGACCGGTGCAGACTTTCGGCAAGCGGTTCTGGTTGAGACAGTATTCGACGGCGCCACGTTGATCGATGCAGATCTGAGCGGAGCGAATGCCGAAAACCTGCGGCTCTTCGGCACCAAAGCCGCGGGCGCACGCTTCGACGAGGCGCAGCTCAGCGGTTCGCGTGCTGGGCTCGCCGCCGACTTTACCGACGCGAGCTTCAACGGCGCGCGGCTGGCTGCGGCCACATGGCTCGACGTCAACCTGAGTCGGGCCGCGTTCGAGACGGCACAGCTGGAACGCGCAAACTTCAGCGGTGTCACTGCGACAGGCGCGCGGTTTGCAGGCGCGCAAGCGAAGTCGATGCAGCTTGCCAAGGCCGATCTGACCGGCGCGGACCTGAGCAGGGCCAATTTGATGAATGCTACGTTGCGCCGCGCACGACTGGACGGCGCTGTGCTACGCCAGGCGAATTTGTACGGCGCACAGTGCTACGGCTCGACCATCGGTAAAGCCGATCTCGAGGGAGCAAACATCGATCGCACCCTTGCCGCAATCCCGGGCCGTCCCGAGTTGGAAAGCTGATACGTCGACGCCGCGTCAGCGCGGCGCTTTTCCCTCCGTTCAATCGACAACTCGTCATGTCAACGCTAGTCGCCGCCGATCCCGCAGCCATCCTGCCCGGCACAACCGTGTCGCACGTGAGCCTTTCAGGCGCGGATTTGAGTACCCGTGATCTGAGCGGATGCTTTTTTGACAACGTCGACTTTCGCGGCGCCAACTTGTCCCGTGCGTCATTGGCCACGTCGACACTGCGTCAATGCGATCTGTCGTCGGCCGTGCTCGATGGTGCAGCGCTCGACGAATCGCGTTGGGAAGGATCGACACTCAACGGCGCTAGCCTGCGAGAAGCGCACGCCAGCAACACCAGCTTCATGCGCGTGAGTTTGGTTAATGCCGGCTTTCAGAGTGCGCAGTTGGAGAGTTGCCTGTTTGACGGCTGCGATCTTTCCGAGGCTAATTTCCTCGACGCACGGTTACATCGCAGTTCGACAGTCAACTGCCGATTCGAACGCGTCAATTTCAGCGGCGCAGACTTGACCCGTTTCTCAGCAGCGCAGGCTTCACTAACCACCGCGCTGTTCAAGGAGACAGTGCTTCAACAAGCGTTTCTGGTCGATGCGGACCTGAGCGGGCAACATCTTGCCGATTGTGATCTGACGCAGTGCCAGCTCACCGGGGCCAGGCTCGTGCGCGCTGACTTTGCCGGCTCGATCCTGAATATGACGCGGTTTGACAGAGCAATCCTCTCTGGCGCGCGTCTGATGAACGTGCGCGCCGAGCAGGTTCGCTTCGCCGAGGCAAGGCTGGATTCGGCGGATCTGACCGGTTTCAGCGCCCTGGTAGCAAATTTCAGTGACGCCGATATGACAGGTGCCCGTTGCGAAGTTGCCCGCTTCGAACAGGCCATGTTCGCCGGCGTCGACCTGCGACGTGCGACGCTGAGCGGGTCCAGGTTTGTCGACTGCGATTTGTCACATGCCGATGTTTCCGAGGCCGAATGCGCGGGCGCCGACTTCGGCAACGCGAACTTCCACGCGCTGGTAGCCAACAAGACGCATTGGGCCGACGCGATCATCGCGTTGACGCGCGCCACCGATCCCGTCCGCTTGCGCGGCGAGAGATGGCAAGCGTGACGCCGTTCGTGGCCCCACACAAACACTCCGAGAACGACCATGGATCAAGGACAAACCTTCCGAGCGGAACCGACCTGCCCGACGCAGCCGACCGTGAGCGGGCTGCACGCGGCCACCGTCACCGGCCGTGCCGGTAAATGGCTTTTCGTTGACAGCGGAGCTCAGCGGGCCCAGCGCGCTGACAGCTGTCTGCTTGAACCAGAGACAGGAGATCTCGTGTTGGTGTGCGACGCACTGCCGGCCCGCGCTTCGGCCGACGGTGTGTCGGCATCAATGACCGTCCCCTACGTCTTGGCCGTACTGTCGCGAGCGCAAAACACGACCTCGACGCTGACCCTGCCAGGCGGATCGGCACTGTCGACGACGGACAATGCGCTAACGATACACGCGCCACGCATCGCGATCGACGGCGGCGAAAGCATCACCGCCTCGGCACCGCAAATTGACATGTACTCGCTCAAGACAACTGTCGTCTCGCAGCACAGCCATGCGCGCATTGGCGTGCTGGACGCAGGCATCGGACGACTGACGCTGACCGCGAAGTCTTTCGTTTCGAATGTCGGACGACTGATCCAACGCATCAAGGACAGTGCGCGTTGGATCGAGGGGACCGACGAGCTGCGCGCCGGCAGTGCGAGCTGGCGCATCCAGGGACATGCGCACATGCATACTCGTCACACGACATTGCGCTCCGACGAAATCACGCGCGTCGACGGCTCGAAGATCGAATTAGGTTGATAGTCAAGTCGTACGGACAAAGGAGACAAACATGTTCGCAGTCACGATTGGGGGCGGTCAGTTGATGGCAACGCCCGACGTCTGTCAGATGCCCACGCCGACAGGTCCGGTCCCTGTACCCTATCCGAACATCGCCATGCCGACGATGGGAACACCGCCGGCCGAGACAGTCCTCGTATCCGGCGCTCCCGCGCTCAATCTCCAATCCGAGATTCCGATGACCAATGGCGACCAGGCCGGCCCCCTGGGGGGCGTCACCTCGGGTACGATCATGGGACCCGCGAAATTCACTCAAGGGAGCCAAAAGGTGATGATCGGTGGCAGTCCCGCCGTGCGACTGACCACGCCGACGTCTCAGAATCAGAACAACGCGATGGGCGCGGTGCTGGTACCGAGCCAAGCGGTCGTGATGATAATGAGCTAGGTGAAGCGGGCCCCATCGTTTTGAGACGGCAGCGCCTACAATGGCTGTCACGCGACAATCTTTCCTGCAAGACGTCCAGCCCGATGACTGTTGCTGGAGAGCAGGCGACGCGGCGCGACGATCGGTGAGCACGCGGCAGTTCTCGGAGTTGGACGATAATGGCAATCGAGCCGAGCGCGGCGCCGTGACTCGACGAAGCCGCGCAGCGCTGTTTATGGCTTGCACCTGACAGCGATCTCGATACCGGCCGCCGCGCTGCGCGCGAGGCAGGGATGCAGCGAGGCGCTTCATTTGCCACGAGGAGACGCGAGTTGCCACAGACACATGCCTTGCCGGAGGCCGCCGCCGCACACGGCTTCGCGTTGTTCGAGGACAAGGTCATCTTCGAAGCGCAAGCGCCGATTACGTCCGAGCAGTTGGCGGAGGTCGAACGACGGGTTGGCCGGCCGGTCCCGCCGGGACTTCGCGCGCTGTGGCAGACCGCGTTTGGCGGACGGGTCGGCTACGACCTGCAGGTGCAGTTCGACGATCACGTCGCCACCTTTTCCTTCGCCGAACTCTTCTATCCGGAGAGCGACGGGTATCGCGATTTGTGGGGATGGATCGATCACGAGCGTGAACTTGCCGAGGAAAACGCCGACGAGGGATACGACGGCCGACTGCGCTTCCTGCCCTTCGGCGGCTTCGAGTACCTCGATCGTCTCTATGTCTGTCTCGACGAACCGCATTATGGCGCGGTCTTCGCGTGGATGCAGGGCTTGCCCTCCGCCTGGGCATTGCGGTTGCATGAGGATTCGGTCGCCCGGATCGCGGACGACGTGCCCGGGCTGTTTCGGCTGCTGGCGCTCGACAGCGATCCGTTCGATGACAGTGGCGACTACAACGCCGCGGACGAGACGGTCGACGCGATCAGCCAGATCGACGGCCCCGAGCCGGCGTTGGCCGATGCGCTTCGCGCCGCGGTGAGACGCGCGGTACTCGACTGGCGGGGAGCCCTCGACGCGGGCACCTTGGCATCGTCCACGCGTCTCCGTCACCTGGCGTTTCGGCAAGTTGCGATGGATGGCGATCTTGCGCTCGCCGAGCGCATCGCCGCGCAGGGCTGTGATCTGAATGAGCGATACGCTGGCGGTGGCAACCTGGTCGATCATCTGCTCGCGAGCGGCCACGATGCGCAGGCCGGTGCTCTGATCGAACGCGGCATCGATGCAAGCCAAGCGATCGTTTCGGCGGCGGCGCGTCTGTCGCCCGAGCGCACGAGACACTTGCTGTCCCTCGGCGCCGAGGTCACGCCACTCGCCGCGGCCCAGGCCGCCGTGGTCGGCAGCGTCGAGAGTGCCGAGCTAATGGTGGATGCGCTGCCGCCGTCGCAGCTTGCGGAACTGGTGTCGAGCATGGACGACTCCATCGCCCGCGCGGAGTCCTCCGCGTCGCGTGTCGAAGCCGGAACATTGGGGTCGAACATGACGCCCGCGCAGTACCGGCAGCAGGCAGAGCATGCCCGAGCGTTGCAGCGGTACGTGGCAGCACGGATGGCGAGCAATGCGATCTGAGAAAGGCGTGGTGCCGCCGAGCGGCATCACCGACGGGGCGCTCGTCGTGCATGTCCAAAGCTGGACGCGTCTGCCCGCGCCGTGAGGCACCGCGATCAGGCGGCAGCCGCGGTAGCTAACGTCAGCACCGCGCCTTCTTCGACGCCCTCCCCGGATGATCAAATCGGCGGCCGCAGTGGAATGCTTATCTGCAAATCTCGTTATGGCGATCGCTGACCGGCGCAGTATAGTTGGCGTGCGCACATGTGCCGCGGTGCGGCGGCGCTCCCTCGCTAAGCCGCGTCGCCACCCATTGCCGACCGATGCGGTCGGCTGAACGAGCACGGACGCGCAGTGGCTTGCGGTGACGCCGAACGCTCGCCGCGACACGCTTTCGACCCCTGCGTCAGTACACAGCGCTGACGACGCCTCACCCCCGATGCACGACGACTCTTCCCCGCAGGCGGCCAATCGGCCGCCACCTCTGCCGTCACATCAGCCGCCGACCTTCGACCTGGAACTGCTCAGGACCTTCCTCGCGGTCGTCAGCTACGGCACGTTTACCGCCGCGGCGCGGCATTTGAAGCGGACCCAGTCAGCGGTCACACAACAGATGTACCGGCTCGAAGAGCAAGTCGGTTCAGCGTTGTTTCTCAAGGCAGGCAGAAGCAAGCGGCTCAGCCCGCGCGGCCAGCAGCTGCTGCACTACGCGAAGGAGATCCTGTCACTGAACGACGATGCGATGTGGTCGCTGCGCCAGGGCGCCGGGCACGGCTTGCTGCGCATCGGCTCGCCACACGACGTTGCGGAAACCTTGCTGCCCAGTGTCCTCGGCAGACTGCGACGGTCCTTGCCGGAAGTATCGAGCGAGATTCATATCGGTCGAAGCCCGGAGCTGATGGCAGCGTTGAACGAAGGCCGCCTTGACATGGTGATCTCGAGCCGCGAGGACGACGCCCTCGAGGGCTTCGCACTGTCCACCTTGCCGACCGTGTGGCTATGCGCCGCGCACTTCGTCCCTGCCATTGGCGAACCGGTGCCGCTCATTGTGGGCGACACCGCGAGCATCTTTTTCCGTTTCGCGCTTGATGCGCTCGACCGCGCGAAGATGGCATGGCGTCCGGCATGCACGAGCAGCAGTCCGTTGGGCGTGAAGGCCGCCATTCGCGCCGGCCTCGGCGTCGCGGCACGTAGCACGCATCTGTTGGGACCCGACATGCGGGTGCTTGGTGCTCCCGACGGGTTTCCCAAGCTGCCCGACATCACCTATTTTCTTTGGATTCGCCCGCACGTGGCGAATACGCTGGCGCAGCAGGCATTTGAGCTACTGCGAGCCAATCAGCCGGCAAGGGGCGGCGCGCGGCGTGGCGCTCCGGCATCGTCCAGACGACAACAAAGCAGGCTTCGTGAACCATAACGCGACGCCCGGCACACATAAGCAAATCTGATCGTTGCGCCGACTGCCGCTTCGGCCGATCTCCGGCGGTTATCAGCGAAACGGTTTCCAAAACAAGCGACTAGCGTCACCTTTCAGTCGCGTCCGTGGCGCGGCGCGAGCCTCTCGCGCCGCGCGGGAAAGCTTTGCGTGTTTCGAGCGTTCGTGCCTTCGAGCGTCTTTCCTAGAATGGCCTGGCCTCGATTCAGGAAGCGCGTCGCGGCACGCCAGCCGACTCCGCGCTCAGCGCGACGCGATCGTCCCCGACCTATTTCCCGCCAACGCCATGCGCAACGATTCATACTCTCCGGTCATTCCTCGCTCCGCGACCACAGGGCGGGCTTGCCGGTTCAGGCCACTGCTCGCAGCGGTACTGACCGTGTTGACCGTCGCGAGCGCTCACGCTCAGCAACGGGGCGGGGTCCTGACCTCGCTCATCTATCCAGAGCCTGGTCAGTTGACGACGGCGTTCGACACGCAACTCGCCACCGGCGTCGTCTCGACCAATGTCTTCGACGGCTTGATCAGCTACGACGCGCAGGGAAACCCAGTGCCCTCGCTCGCGACCAGCTGGCAGACGAGCACGGATGGCAAGGCCATCACCTTCCATCTTCGGCAGGGCGTCAAATGGCACGACGGCAAGTCATTTACATCGGCCGACGTTCGCTACAGCGCGCTGGAAGTTTGGAAAAAGGTTCACCCGCGCGGCCGGGTGACGTTTGCCAATCTGGTGGACGTACAGACCCCGGATGCCAATACGGCCGTCTTTCAATTCGCTCACCCGTCGCCAGTGGTGATGAGCGTACTCAATGCGATGGAAGCGCCCGTCTTACCGGCGCATCTGTACAAGGGCACCGACGTGCTCGCAAATCCCTACAACCAGAAACCCGTGGGGACCGGTCCGTTCGTCTTTGAAAAGTGGCAGCACGGCGACTACGTTCAGCTCAAACGCAATCCGGCATATTGGGACAGTGGCAAGCCCTACGTCGACAGCCTGGTGTTCCGCATCATTCCCGACGCCGGCGCACGCGCGGCCATGCTGGAATCCGGCGAAGCGCAATATGCGCCTCATAGCCTCATTGCGCTGCAGGACATCGAGCGCCTGAAGGGAGAGAACCTCAAGGTAGAAACCAGGGGCTATGCCTGGAGCTCGCCGTTCCTGACGATGGAAGTGAACCTGCGCCATCCGATTCTGAAAAACCTGAAAGTCAGGCAAGCGCTCGCGCACGCGATCGACCGCGAGCAGCTCGTCAAAGTCATCTGGTTCGGACTCGGCAAGCCCGCGACCGGGCCAGTGCCGTCGTCGGTGGCGCGCTTCTATACGCCGGACGTTACACGTTATGCGTACGACCCGGCGGCGGCCAACAAGCTGCTTGACGAAGCCGGCTACCCGCGCAAGGCCAATGGTGTGCGCTTCACGCTGCGCGAAGACTACATGCCGTTCAACAACTTCGACCGCTCCGCCCAATTCATCAAACAGAATTTGAAGCGTGTCGGCATCGACGTAGTGGTACGCGCTCAGGACGTGGCCGGGCATCTGCGCAGCGTCTATGGCACGTACGACTATGACATCGACATCGCGCAATTTTCGTCGTTTCTCGACCCGCAAGTCGGCGTGGACCGCATCCTCTGGTCAAAGGCGATCAAGCCGGGTGTCCCGTTCGCCAACGCTTCCGGCTATACCAATCCGGTGGTCGATCAGGCCATCGAGGCCTCGCAGATAGAAGGCGACGGCGCGAAGCGCGTTGCCCAGTTCCACACCCTGCAACAGCAAACCCTGCGCGATTTGCCGATCCTGCCGCTCATGGAACTCCATCAGTTCACCGTCTACAGTCCGAAGCTGCACGGGGTCAACACGACGGTGGACGGCGCATTTTCCTCGCTCAAGGGTGCCTGGCTCGATCGCTAGTACGCCGCGTCCATCAAACCTTCCAGCAGGCGCCACGCGTCCGCGCGAAATTGGAGAAATCATCATGGGCTCTTTCATTCGCATCCCCGTTGCAGACGGCCAGTCCTATGAAGCCTGGCTGGAAACACCGCCGGCCGAACGCTTTGCAGGTCCCAGGCCGGCCGTCGTCATCCTGCCGGAGATCTACAACGTCAACGAATGGGCGCGCGGCGTTGCCCGCCGGTACGCTGAACAGGGCTATCTCGCGCTTGTCCCGGATCTGTTCTGGCGCCTGGAACCTGGGCGCTATCTACCCTATACGCCCGAAGCGCAGCAGGAAGGTCGAGCCTTGTACGCGCGGCTGGACGTCGAGGCCTCGGTGCGTGACATCGACAGTGCGCTGACCTGGCTACGCGGCCGATCGGACGCCAACGGCAAGGCCGGCGTAATCGGCTTTTGCCTCGGTGGTCAGCTCGCCTTCCTTTCGGGTGTCGAAGGCACGCCGGACGCGATCGTCTCGTATTACGGGACGGATCTGCAGAAGTTCCTGGATCGCGTTCCTCGCCTCCGCGTGCCGGCGCTGCTGCATTTCGGCGAGCGCGACACCCGCGTGCCGCCATCGATCGCGAGCGAGATCGAGCAGCACAAGACAGGCGGCCAGGACCTCATCACAGTAGTGCATCCCGATGCGCCACACGGCTTCAGCCGCAATGGCTACGTGCCTTTCAACGCCATCGCCGACGCGGCGGCGCAGACGCAGACCCTGGCCCTCCTGACACGCACCCTGGGCGATGCGAGCGCCAATACTTCGACACCGTCACGCAACTGATCGACGATGGGACAGCCGCAAGCCATGGTTGACGCAATCGTGGCATCAGAGATCGGCGCGTTCGAAGGCACCGATTTCGAGCGCCGAGCATTGGGCGACCAGATCCTGCTCCCAGGCGAGATAGGCGCGCGCCGCGTCGCGGTTGCCTGCATGGCGGTCGTGAGCGAAAAAGACGTAGTCGATCCGGGCGGCTTGGGCCAGTTCGCCAGTGCCTTCTGCAATCTGGAAGCCGGCCTCGCGCCAACGCGCAGGGTCGTGGCAGACGTGAACAATGTCGGCGTAGCCCGTATCGAGAAGATCGCGCGCAGCGAGACGGGCCACGTCCGCGTCGTCGCTGATCAATGCGATGCGATCGCCAAGCGTCGCGCCCCGCGCCTGCAAGGCCGCCACCAGACGAGGACGGATGGACCAGAATGCGCCTTTGACGTGAGCCGACAGCCAGGCGCTGCTCGAACGCAAGTCAACGAGGTGCGTCGCCGCCGATGCGCGGTCTCGCTGCCGCAGCGCGCTCGGCAATACGCTGCCGAGCACGAACGGCGCGCTCCCATCGGGTGGCAGCGCCGGGCCGACGATGCGGCGCGCCTGCTCGCATGCCATGGTGAACGCGTCGTGCCCCATCTGGCGCAGCCATGCCGCGATGACCGTCGCTCGGCTGCCGTCATCATCCACCACCACGATACGCGCCCCCCTGATCGCAACATACTGATCGGTGTTCTGTAGCAATTGTCCACCCGGCGCATGGCGCGCGACCCCAATGTTGTCGTGGCGATGCTCTTCGATGGTGCGAACGTCGAACACGTAGGTCGCCGCATACGCCCCGGACAACCAGCGCGACACGGTCGTCGCATCCACCGCTTGCACGCCATGGTGCCGGCCAAGACGTTGCGCACGGATTTGCGCCTTGCGCTGCGAATCCGCATCGACGCGCGACGGATAGAAGCGGTCGGCACCGTGTTCCAATGCGAAGTCCGCCAAGAACCACCCCTGCGTACCGTTTTCCAGCGCCAGCACTGGATTCGGGATGCCCAGGTCGATCAAGGTCTGTGCACCGATGATGCTGCGCGTTCTACCCGCGCAGTTGACGACAATCGGTGTCTCCTCATCATCGACAAGCTCGTCGATACGATATGCCAACTCGCCGTTTGGACAACACCTGGCCCCGGGAATGGTCATCCGCCGATACTCCTCCGGCGTGCGGCCGTCCAGCAGGAGCATGCGCTCACCCGCGTCCAGACGCGCTCGCAATGCGGTCGCCGTGATCTGGGGTGTGCGACAGCGGTGGTGAATCCATTCCCCAAACGTCTTCGACGGCACGTTGACGCCCTCGAAGAGCGTCAGGCCGGCTTGCGACGCGCCAACCACGCCCTCGTCGACGATCGCCACCGCGTGGTAGCCCAAGGTCGCCAATCGCCGGGCCGCCCGTTCAGCGACACCGTCGTTATCGTCGAGAAGAGCGATCGGAACATCGCGCGCCGGCAGTAGCCACGGCGCATCCAATTCCAGCCGGCTATACGGCAACGACGCGGCCATGAACGGATGTCCGGCGCCAAACTGCCCTGCTTCGCGTACATCGATCAACGCAAACGGTGTCGTGCCAGCGAGCCAATCGCTCAGCGTCGCGGCGTTGATACGAAGAATTGCACCGCTCGGCGATGTGCTGGGAGGAGAAGTCGTCATGGGTATCGGTGGATCGCTGCTCGCTTCGTCGCGTGGCGCCGCAACTCGTGCCGACGCGACGCACGCGGGATATGAATCGGCGGCGGATCGGAAGCGAATTGGAAAGGGACAGAAAGGGAGTCTCGCGGTGCAAACGGAGGCGAAGATTGGACGCTGACCGGGACATGAGGACCCGGCCAGCGCACGCGGCATGCTTCAGACCGGCGCAGGGCGCGCATTTTGATTCATGTGCGTTGCGTTGTACCTGACGATTCTGCCGGTCTCCAATTCAAAGCCAACGCGCTCGGTCAGTTTATCCAGCGCACGCCCGTACAGGTGGAAGTGGCGCGTGGGCTGCTCGCCGAACACATGAATACTGTGGATGTCGTCGGGCAGAAAGGCGATCGGCTGTCCCGGCTTGACCGCGACTTCGCGGGCCAGGCGAAGCGCCGCGTGCTCAGGATCGTGCCGGTCGTCGGTCCGCTCGTAGACACGATTCAACTCCTCCCCTTCGATTGCGACGACGACGGCCCAAGTGTCGTGATTATGCGGAATTGTCGTCTTGCCGGGCAGGATCGAATTGAGATAGAGCGCCATGCCGCTCTCGTCCTCGGCGTTAAGTCGATAACGGGTCGACGTGTGCGGACCGCCGCGGGCGGGCGGAGGGAAGTCTTCGCTCGGGAACAGCTCTGTATGCGCGGCGAGTTCGACGACGCGCGCCGCGATGTCGGCGAGCGACGCGCGGTTGATGCCTTGGCTGGCGTTGATCCGGCGGATCTCGGCGAGCGTCGTGTTGATGGCCTCGTTGCGTTCAGCCTTGATGTTGCGCGACATGCTCCGCCTCCTGGAAGTTGCGGACGGTATCATCGACGCGACGCGTCGACACTGTGGGAATCGTGGCGCTTGCCGGTGAGCTTGCTTGCGCGGCCATCACGTTGTGCCGCCCCGGCACCGCGTCCAACAACGCCTTCGTGTAAGGATGGCTCGGTTCGCGCCACAGGTTCGGATAGCCTCCCGTTTCGACGATCCTGCCGCGTTGCATCACATGCACGCGGTCGGTGACATAACGAACGACGGAAAGGTCGTGGGAGATGAACAGGTACGACAGCGCCAATTCCTCCCGCAAGGCGACGAGTAGATTGAGAATCTGGGCCTGGATCGACACGTCGAGGGCCGATACCGGCTCGTCGCAGACGACCAGCTCCGGTTCGACGATCAACGCACGAGCAATGCCGATTCTTTGCCGTTGCCCGCCTGAAAACTCATGCGGGAAGCGGCCCGCAGCAGTTTGGGGAAGGCCGACCTGGTCGAGCATCGTTGCGATGCGCCGCGCCCGCAGCGCCCGCGCCGCCATGCCGTTGACCGCGAGCGTCGTATCGAGAATGTCGCCAACGGTGCGCCGCGGGTTCAGTGAGGCGTAGGGGTCCTGGAACACCATCTGCACGCGGCGGCGCAACGGGCGCAACGCGCGCTCACGCGCCGAGGTGATGTCTTGGCCATCGAGCAGGATTTGTCCGCTTGTCGCCGGGACCAGGCGCATGATCGCGCGCGACAGGCTGGACTTGCCGCAGCCCGACTCCCCAACCAGCCCTACTGTTTCGCCGCGTCGGATCGTCAGCGACACGCCGTCGACCGCGTGCAACGCCGCCGCGGCGCCGCGCTCGGCATAGTGCACGTGCAGGTCGCGCACTTCCAGCAGCGGCGCCGCGACCGGCGCTTCAGCCGGCGGCATCGCGTGCGCGGCGATGGCTCGCGCCCGGCGCGGCACCACCATGATCTTGCGAGCCCCGTCAGCGTCGGCCTCCCGACGAAGCTCGGGAAGGCTGGCGCTTCGGTAATGCATGTCCTCGTCGAGTCCAAGCGACGCGTCGAGCAGCGCCCGCGTGTACAGATGAGCGGGCGCAGCGAACAACGACCGCGTGTCTCCTGAGTCGACCTTCTCACCGTCGAGCATCACGATGACACGATCGGCATGTCCGGCGACCAGACCGAGATCATGCGTGACCAACAGCAATGCCATCGACAGTTCCCGGCGCAGCGTGTCAAGCAGATCGAGAATGCGTGCCTGGATCGTGGCGTCGAGCGCGGTCGTCGGTTCGTCCGCAATCAGCAGCCGCGGCCGGCACGCCACCGCGATTGCAATCATCACCCGCTGTCGCTGTCCTCCCGACAACTCATGCGGGAAACTGTGAACGCGCCGTTGCGGTTCGCGGATGCGGACGAGATCGAGCAACTCCACGGCTCGTTGTCGAGCCGACGCGCTGGACATCGATTCGTGTTCACGCAACGCTTCGGTAATCTGGACGCCCACCGGCAGGACTGGATTGAGCGACGTCATCGGCTCCTGGAAGATCATCGACATCTCCCGGCCACGGAGCCCGCGCATCACACGCGGCGCCATGCCGACCAATTCGCGGCCAGCCAAGCGGATGCTGCCGCTCAGCGTCGCGCTGGCCGGAAGGAGTTGCATCAGCGAGAGTGCAGTGGCGGATTTTCCCGAGCCGGATTCACCCACCAATGCGAGCGTCTCGCCCGCAGCCAGATTGAAGTCAAGACCGCGTACGGCGTCGTGCGCGCCAAAGCGCACGCACAGATCGCGGACTTCGAGCAGGTCAGTGGCCATTCAGTGCAGTTCCCGACGTTGACCCAGGCGGGGGTTGAGCAGGTCGTTGAGCCCGTCGCCGAGGAGGTTCAACGCCAACACTGCGAGGACGATGGCCGCGCCGGGGATGGCCGTCAGATACCAGGCCGTGCGCAGCGATTGGCGGCCCGCGCCGATCATCGCGCCCCAACTCTGCACGTTGGGGTCGCCAAGTCCGAGGAAAGAAAGCGACGACTCGAGCAGAATCGCGGTCGCGACCATCACGGAGGCCGTCACCACGACCGGCGGCAGCGCATTCGGCAAGATTTCGCCGAAGATCAATCTCGCATTGCCGAAACCCTGCGTGCGCGCGGCGAGTACGAAGTCGGCATGGCGCAAGGTGCGAAACTCAGCCCGAACGATGCGCGCTACCATCGGCCACGAAGCAAGCCCGATCGCGAAAGCGATCACCGTGACGTCCGGGTGCCCGATCGCCACGATCACAACCACCAGCAGGAAGGACGGGATGGTCTGAAACAACTCGGTGACGCGCACCATAGCAGTATCGATCAACCCGCCAAAGAACCCGCCGAGTGCGCCGACCAGCGTACCGATCAGCAAGCCGATGCAGGTGGCAGAAAACCCGATCAACAGCGACACGCGAGCACCATGGGCCACGCCCGCAGCCACGTCCCGGCCCATCGAGTCGGTGCCAAGCCAGTAATGTGGATCGGTCCCCGGCCACTGGAATGGTGCAGCAACCATGTCGAGCGGATCACCGGGGAAAAGCGTGCCCGCGAACACGGCCAGAAGAACAATCGCCAGCAGCAGCAGGACACCGGTGGCTGCGGTCGGGTTGTGGACGAACGCGCGTGCCGCGCGCATCGGCAAGCGGCGAGCCCAGCCGTTCGCGCGTGCGGACGCAGCCAGCCGTTCAGCACGCGCCGTGGCGCAGGCGTTGTCGAGCCCATGCGCGCGGGGCGGCACTTCGCTTGCCGTCAGACTTTCAGAGGATTCAGGGGGCATCAAAATGTTCTTCCCGATAGGAGGCACCGTGACTGCAACGCCATCGCGCGTTCAGCGAATACGGGGATCCAGCCAAGACTGCACCAGATCGACCAGGAGGTTGGCTGCCATGACCAGAAGGGAGGACAGCAACAGCACACCGAGCAGGACGTTGAAGTCGCGCGCAATCACCGCGTCGAGTGCGAGGCGACCCAGGCCAGGCCAGCTGAACACTGTCTCGGTCACCGCCGCGCCGCCGAGCAGCGTGCCGAAATGCAGTCCGGCGAGCGTCGTCAACGGCAACAGCGCGTTGCGCAGGACGTGGCGGAAGCCGACGCGCAGCGGCGACAAGCCTTTCGCGTGCGCGGTGCGAACAAAGTCTTGCTGCTGCACTTCGAGCATTGCGGCGCGCGTGAGGCGTGCATAGATCGCAACAAAAAACGTGGACAGCGTGAGCGCGGGCAGCGCCAGATGCTTCAACACATCCAACAGGTAGGCGAAGCCGTGCGCCGGCACACCGATCGTGAGGTTGCCGCCGCTAGGCAGCCAACCGAGGCGAACCGAAAACAGCACGATTGCGAGCAAGCCGATCCAGAAGCCCGGGGTTGAATACAAAACGAGTGCTGTCACCGACAGAACCCGGTCGGGCCACCTGCCGGCCCAGTGCGCCATCACCGCACCGGCAGCGATGCCGACGACCATCGCGAAAAGCAGCGCGGCCGCCATCAGCAACAATGTGTTCGGAAGGCGCGACAGGATCAAGGTCGTCACCGGCGCACCGAAGCGCGCGGAGTTTCCCAGATCGAAGTGCGCCAGCCCGTTCAGATAGTTCCCCAACTGATGAAGCAGGGACTGATCGAGGCCGAAGCGGGCTCGCAAGGCGTGCATCGTTTCCGCGGTGGCCGCTCCGGACTCGCCGGCGATGGCTTCGGCTGCGTCGCCAGGCAGCAGGCGCAGCAACAGAAAATTGAAAATGACGATGCCGACCACGGCCGGCAGCAGTTGCCAAGCCGTGCGGTATGTCCATTTGAGAAACAAGGCGCGGCGCTTCAATTGCATGCTCCTGTCATGACGTGGTGACTGCCGCCCGCTGCGCTTGAATGCGCAGCGGTTCTGGGCAACTTCCGGGCAACTTCCGGGCAACTTCCAGGCAACCTCCGGACACTTTCCGACCCGCGCGATGCGCACACCGGCCCTGCAAGCGTGATTCCAGACGGGCGCGGCAGGTCCGCTGGGAGACGGGCCGCCGAACTGTGCGCGCAAGTTGGAACAAGCGGCCGCTGAGCGGAACCGGCTCGACGCGATGCGCGGCGCGCGATGGACCGCGACCGTCGTCGCCGACGCGAGGCCGCACATGCGCGACATCACCTGGTCCGCGCCGGCCCGTCGCACGCGGTGACGCTCGCCATACCAGGCCAACCGGGGAAAGGCTCGCCGCATTGCGCGATCCTGGCCAGCAGCCCGTGCTCCCATGCCAGGTATGCGCGCATCGCCGCGGCGTCGCCGTGACGGCGCGAGCGCAGCCATTGCAGCCAGTCGATGCGACGCGCAGGATCTATCGCGCCGGGCTGCGCGGCCGATGCGGGCAGGCCGGCTTCAAGCCATTGCGGCATGCCGCCGGCCACCACCGCGACGCGGTCAACGGCATCGACGCGGCGCGACGAGTCAACGAGGTCGACAGCAGCGAGATGCGCGGCAGCGGTATCGCTCGAAAACAGAACGAGCGCCCGACCGGTCTCTAGGGCGTCGACCAGATGCGCGATATCTGTACGATTTGACCATTCGAAGCCGTCAGGATGGCAGGCTAAATAATCCGCGCTCGGGTCGAAAGAGATGCCCTTTGCGCCGGCTTCGATACGCCTGACTGCCTCGGCGGGCGTTATCTCTGCGACCTGTTTCGGAATGGGGGCACGCTGGCGATGCACATAAGCGGCTGCGTCCGGGTCAGGTGGCGTCGACGGCGCATCGCCGTCGGTGCCGCTGTCGCCGCTGCCATCGCCGGACTCGGATAAGTGCTCGACCGTCAGTACATAGGCATCCCAGCCCATCTGTCGTAGACGCAGCGCCGTCGGCGTGGCGCGAATGCCATCGTCGTCCACCAGGACGACGCGCGCGCCGCGCGTCGCCAACCAACGGTCGGTGGCCTGCACCAGCTGACCGCCGGGCGCACTGCGCGCATGCCGGTAATGACCGCGCGCGTGCTCCCGGGCGGTTCGCACGTCCAGCAGGTAGGTCGTTCGTCCGGTCCTGTCGCTCAACCACTCGGACACTTGCCGATCATCTGTCGACGGCACCAGGAACGCGTCACGGATGCGCCGCGCCCAGGCCGACGCGCGCGGCGCATGGTCGGCTTGTACTGGCACGCCTTGCGTCTGCGCGCCGGTTTCGAACTCGAAGCCGGCCAACTGCCAACCGTGATTGCCGTTTTCCAGCGCGACGACCTGATTCGGTACGCCGGCATCGATCAGCGTTTGCGCGCCCACAATCCCCCGTGTACGACCGCCGCAGGCCACGACAACCAGTGCCGCGGGATCGCGCACATGCCAGTCGAAAACGCGCAGCAGCTCTTGCCCAGGTGCACTCGCTGCGCCCGGTACGTGCCGAGCCGCATGTTCGGCTGGGGCCCGTGGATCGAGAATGACCGTTGCCTGCTTCGCGAGTCGCCGCTCGTGCAATGCCACGGCCGTGATCGAAGGTGTCGCGCAGGCCCGTTCGAGCCACTCGCCGAACGCCTTGCTGAGCACATGCACGCCGTCGAATAATGAGAATCCGCGCGCTTCCCAGGCGGCGATCCCGCCATCGAGAATGGAAAGGTCGGTATACCCGAGCGCTGCGAGTCGCGAGGCCGCGCGCCGTCCGATGCCGCCACCGTGGTCGATCAAGACGATTGGCGTGCTCAGCCGAGGCACGAGCGGACCAATGAATATCTCGATCTGACTGTAGGGCACGTTGACCGCGTGCAGCAGATGCCGCTCGGCGAACTGCCCCTCCTCGGCAACGTCGAGGATCGCCAGCTCGGGCGGCGGATGGTCAAGAAGCGCGCGCAAGCTGAGCGGCGAGATACGTAAAGGTTGGGTCATCGGAGCATCGCGGCCCGTATCGCACAGGCACTACCTGGAACGAGGCGATTCTAAGAAACGAAGCCGCTCGCTCTAAGCGCGAAAAGTCGATAACCAAAGCAGGAAACGGACGATGCCCGAGCGCTCCGTGCCCGTCGAGCGACGCATGAGCGCGCAGCCCTTGTTCCGTATGGCGCCCGTGCCAGCCGTGCCGGCAGTCGGACCCGGCGGCGGCAGCGCCACGTATCACGTGCGCTTATGCTTTGTTGCGCGGCGCTTGAACCTTCGCAGCAATCGCGACGCGACCGGCGCCATTGCCGGTGCACTTCCCGGCGCCGGAAACGCGTCAGACGCTCGGGCGCGGCGTAACAGCGTCAGCCTGCTCTTCGCCCGCTTACGGCGGCATCCCGCCGAGTGTTCTGGCCGCCCGCTCAAGCCCGCCCAGGATGGCATCGCGAACACGCGGGCAAAAGTCGCTTGGCAAGTCCGCTTGCACTTCCGCAATGGCCGCTGGAGTACGCGCAAGAAGTTCTTCGATGATCGGCTCGGCGTTCGATGCATAGCCAACTTTCTGCGCGGTGGTGTTGAAGTGCCTGCGCTGGATCGCGTGCATGTCGTAGTGCCGATTCTTGCCGAGCAAGGCCATTGCCGACTTCACCTCGTACGGTGACCACTGGTTGGGACCATCGCCCAGTACCGGATAGACCGACATCACGTCGTACAAAGGGGTCAACTGAAACCGGCCACCTGGCAGAAGTTGGATGCTGAAGTTTTTGGCATGGCCGTCAGGCGCCCGTAGCAGCCAGAACAGCACCTGCGCGGCCATCAACGTCCTCATGTCAGCTTCCGCGTTCACCGATTGCCGCAGTGTGCGGAACAGGGCCTTGAGCCCCGGACCGCCTTCATTCTCGTACTTGCGCAATGGCGAGCAGCCTTCGACCTGACAGAAGTCTTCCTGCGGCAAACGCATGAGCCACTGCCCATTGGAGGCGATGCGCCGGTCGAAGCGCTCCACCACCAGTACGCGCTGCCCGCCAAAGGTTGCGATCTGCGCGTCAGCCACGGGCAACTTGTAGGCTTTCAAGAGCCGCAAGCACAGCCATTCGTTGTCGACGGAGGTGCTGAAATCCGCTCGCCGTCCGCCCATCAAGCCGAGCGGAAGTTTGAAGATATGGCTGGTCGGCGTGGCGCCACGCGGCGCGAGCCATTGCCCGCCAAATCGCAGGAAAGCTGTCTTCTCCTGCGCACCGGCCAGCGAAATGCGGAAGTCCGCCTCCGGATCTGCGCCCGTCGCGAAGGCCTGCGGCGAAACGATTTCGACGAGGTGCCGCTCGATGTCGTCTTCCGACAGGGGCACGCCCTCGATCCGGTCGAAGTTGGCGGGCGCCTCGTCCTCGCCCAGAATCTGCACGGCGCCCACGCAATCGCGCCCGATGGCCTTCAGCAAGTCGAACGGCTCGGTCGACCCTGTTTTGAATCGCGCGGCCACGCGGCGGCGGATCGCATCGCTGTCCGGGAGCAGATTGTCGAAGTAGTGGGCGACCCTGTCGCCCTCGACGGGCCGGTTCGCCAAATTGAACGGTAGCGACAGGGACAGCGGCCGGCCGACATCGGCAGCAAGCCAATCCGCGTCGTACTGCAGTTCCATTCCCCCGCGAGCGGGAATCGTCCATCGGCCAACGCGGACACCGTTAGCCCAGATGGACAGGCTGCGGCTATGCGATCGTCGTCCCATCTCACCAGTCCGCGGTCGGCGTCGACGGCACCCCAGCCTTGCTCCGGCTCCCCACCGCCAGCTCCAGGCCGAGCACTGCACACCATGCAAGCAGTTGTGCGACGCTGAGCTCTTGCGCATTGAGCTCCAGATGGGACACCCGCGACTGGCTCAAGCCGAGACGCGCAGCCAGCGCCGACTGCGTCAGCCCCTGGGCTTTGCGGGCCGCCTGCAACGTCGAGCCGAGCTGGACGCTGGTGAGAAGAGCGTACGAGGTCAGCGACATGGCGATTACCCGAAACTCAGATAAAGGCAATTTAGCTGATAATCAGATAATCGTCAATTATCTGAAATTCAACTAAAAGACACTGTACATGCCAGCTACCTGCCGCTGGGTGGCGCTGAAGGATCCGAATCCAAGCAGTCGAACGTCGCTGGGCGCCTGCATCGACATGAAACGTGTGCGCCATGCGCCACGTGCCGCCAGTCGATGCACTCCGGCTGATCCAGGCGCCCGCCGCAGAGGTGCATGTGACCATGCCTCTGCCCACGCGCGGCGCAGAACCGCCATCCAAGGATCTTCCGTCATGCCCTGCTGTGATACGTGGACCGATCGGCAACCTGTACGACGAAGCGCCCTAACACTGACCTCCCACCTTTCTCGCCATAAGCGCGGCGGCGCCGAGATAGTTCGCCGGATCGGTCAACGAGCGAAGCTGCGCATCCTCAAGCCGAGCGCGAATCTGCGCGTTCTCCTTCAGCACGTCGTACAGCGTACGGCCGTTCTCGATCGCGGTTCGGCACGCATCGTAGACCACATCATGCGCATGTTGACGGCCGATCGCCGGCGCGAGTCCCATCATCACCGCTTCGGCGACGATCAGCCCCCCGGTCAGATCGAGATTGCGGCGCATCCGTTCGGCGTCGACCTGCAGACCGCGCAACATGAAGTTCGCCTGATGTAGCGCGCTCGCGGCCAACAGGAAACTCTCCGGCACCGCGCTCCATTCGAGATGCCAAGGGCCGGTCGCACGCTCGAAATCGTGCATCGTCGCGTCGAGCATCAGCGCGGCGCGCTCGCGCAGCATCTTCGCGGCGGCGAACATCAGCTCGCTTGAAATCGGATTGCGCTTCTGCGGCATCGTCGAGCTCGCGCCGCGACCGGGCACGAACGGCTCGGCGACCTCGCCGAACTCGGAGGCGGCCATCATCATCACGTCGAGGGCGATTTTGCCGAGTGAGCCGCCGAGGTTGGCCAGCAGCGAGACCAGCTCGCACAGGCCGTCGCGCGCCACGTGCCAGGTAATCTCCGGATCGCGCAGGCCGAGCTCGTCCGCGAACAACTTGCGGGTTTCGAGCGCGCGCTCGGGATCGCCGAGCGAGGCGAGCGTGCCCGCTGCACCGCCGAACTCGACCATCAGCGCGCGCGCCTTCGCCTGCGCCAGCCGTTCCGCATGACGGTTCAATGCCGACAGCCACACCGCGGCGCGGAAGCCGAACGTCACCGGCAGCGCATGCTGCAAGTGCGTGCGTCCGGCGGTGACCGTATCCGCGTGTTTCACCGCGAGTTCACGCAGGGCCGCGCGCACCTCGTCGAGTTGCTTCTCGACGATCGCGACGCCCTGCGCGCACTGCAGCATCGTGGCCGTGTCCATGATGTCCTGCGTCGTCGCGCCCCAGTGCAGATAGCCGCCCGCGTCGCCGCACATCTCGCTGATCTGTTTGACGAGCGGCAGAATCGGATAGCCGACGATCTCCGTTTCATGGCGCAAGCGTTCGAGATCGAGCTTGCCGAAATCGGCGTACGCAGTTATGTCGCGCGCCGCCACCTCGGGAATCAAGCCTGCTTTCGCCTGCGCGCGGGCGAGCGCCGTTTCCGCGTCGATGCAGCGTTTGAGATAGGCCTCGTCCGAGAACACGTCGCGCATCTCGGGCGTGCCGAACATGTCGCGAAAGAGTGCCGAGTCGAAAACAGTCGTTGCCATTGCTGAGTCCTTGTTCGATTCATTCAGTCGGCCAGACGCGCCAGCCAAGGCCGCAAACCGTCCTTTTCCTCCAGGCCGAAGCCCGGCGCGTCGGTCGGACTCACCCGTCCGCCGCCAATGCCGCAGCCCGGCGGATAGCCGCCGAACGGTTGGAACACGCCCGGATACGCCTCGCAGCCGCCAAGTTCGAGACCGACCGCGATATGCAGATTGATCAGATGCCCGCCATGAGGATGCACGTCCACGCGATCGAAGCCATGCGCTTCGAGCACGTCGATCATGCGTGCGTACTCGGTGAGGCCGTAAGCGAGGCCCGGGTCCATCTGGAAGTAATCCTTGCCTGGACGCATGCCGCCGTACATCGCCAGGTTCGTCACGTCCTGCACGGAGAACAGGTTCTCGCCGGTTGCGATACGTCCCGCGTAAGCCTGCGCGACCTGTCGGTTCAGATCGAAGTCGAGCGGATCGCCGATCTCCTCGTACCAGCGCAGATCGAACGGCGTGATCGCCTCGGCATAAGCCAGCGCGACGGGCAGATCGAAGCGGCCGTTGGCATCGACGGAGAGCTTCTGCCCTTCCCTCGCCACCGTAAGCGCCGCTTCGATGCGGGCCAGATCGGTAGGCAGGTCCGCGCCGCCGATTTTCATCTTGAACGCGTCGAAGCCCATGTCACGATAACGCGTGAACTCGTCGACCAAACGCTGCGTGCTGTCTTCGGGATAGTAGTAGCCACCCGCCGCGTACACATTGACGCCGTCGCGCTTGCCTTGCCGGCCATGGTGCCGCGCAATGGTGACGTGCGCCGGCTCGTCGAGCAGCTTCGCGTTGAGATCCCACACAGCCAGTTCGATCGCACCGGCCGCGGCTGCCCGGTCACCGTGGCCGCCCGGTTTCTCGTTGCGCATCACGGTCGCGAGCACCTTGCCGGCATCGAACAGTTCGCCCGATGCGTCGAGCAGGCTTTCCGGCTGTGCCGCTTCGAGACGCGGAATCATCCGCTCACGCAGGATGCCGCCCTGCGCGAAGCGGCCGATCGAATCGAACGCATAGCCAATGACCGGCCGGCCGTTGCGCACCACATCGGTTTCGAGAGCGACCAGCGAGATGGTGTGCTCCGCGAAGTTGACGAAAGCATTAGCCACGTTGCCCTCGAGGGGGACAGTGATTTCCTTGACGGACGTGATACGCATCGCTCTTTCCTTTTTCCTCGATGTCTTGGATCAGATGACCTTGCCGGGTGCTGCACCGAACACACGCTGGTACTCGGCGCGCGCGGCGTTCTCGTCGAACTCGCCGGTCGATCTGGAGATGACCAACGCGGCGACGGCGTTGCCCATCGCATTGCAGATACAAACCGCCTGCGACGTGAAACGGTTGATGCCGAACAGGATTGGCAGCCCTTCGAGCGGCAGGATGCCGGAGGCCGTGACGGTGGCCGCGAACACGATGAATGTGCCGCCGGATACGGTTGCCGCGCCCTTCGAGGTGATCAGCATGAGCGCAAGCAAGCCCAGCTGCTGATGCAAGTCGAGCGGCACGCCATACGCATTGGCGAGGAACAGCGTGCACAGCGCCATGTAGACGGAGGTGCCATCGAGGTTGAATGCATAACCGGTCGGCAGCACAAGGCCAGTCGACTGGCGCGAGCAACCAAGCCGTTCGAGCTTTTCGAACAAGCGCGGCAGCGCGCTCTCCGACGAAGCGGTCGCGAACAACAGGAATATCTCGTCCTTGAAGTAGCGCAGGAAGCGGAAGATGTTGAAGCCATAGAAGCGCAGGATCACGCCGAACACGACAACGACGATCAGTGCGAGCGTCAGATACATCACGAGCAGCAGATAGCCCAGCGAGATCACCGCGTTCATGCCGCTACTGCCGATCGCGAATGCGATCGACCCGAATGCGCCCAACGGCGCGAACTTCATGATGACGTCGACGAACTTGAAGAAACATTCCGACATGCGCGTAAGGCCGCCTTCGACGCTGGTGCGGGTGTCCTTGTTCAGCATGAGAAGCGCTGCGCCGAAGCCGATCGAGATCACCAGCACCTGCAACAGCGAGCCGTTGGCGAACGCGCCAACGAAGTTGTCGGGAAACAGGGTCAGCAGGAAATGTTCGAACGATGCCGGGCCGGCCTTGCCATACTGCGCGTGAGCGGCGGCAGCGGCTTCGGCGCTCTGCGTCAGGTGCATGCCGGCGCCGACGCCGGACAGGTTCGCGACCACCATGCTGATGGCAAGCGCAACCGTAGAGACGATCTCGAAGTAGATGAGCGCGCGCAATCCGATGCGTCCAACGTTTTTCAGATCGCCCGCTGCTGCGATGCCCAGCACCACGTTCAGGAATACCAGCGGCGCGACGATCATCTTGATGAGTCGCAAAAAGATATCGCCGAGCACTTTCATGTCGATGGCGAGCTTCGGCGCGATGAAGCCGAGCGCCACGCCCGCCACGATGCCAACGACGATCTGCACTCCCAGCCGCGCATAGATCGGCGGCTTCTTGCGCTCGGCGGTTGCCGCCGCGTGTGCCTCGTGCCGAGTCGCGCTTTCGCCCTGTAGAGCCATGCCTTTGTCTCCCGGAGCAGGCGCTCCATGATGTCGAACGGTTTATAATATGTCCGTACTTTATAAATATGTACGGACTATATTTTCCAGTCTGGACACGGTCAACCTCGGGTTTACACGAACAACTGCGCTTTGCAGAGTGGCTGCTAGGCGGATAGCATGAGCGCGCCGCGGCATAATCGCGCGCTCCCGGCAATGCAGTGAGGAACAGTCCCGATGAAACCGCGTTACGCCGAACTGGCTGACAAGCTCATACAGGCGATTGGAGATGGCACGTTCCAAGTCGGCTCGGCGCTGCCCAGCGAAGTCGACTTATCCACGCAGTACGGCGTCAGCCGTGCGACGGTGCGCTCCGCGCTGGAACGCGTGCAGGAACTCGGGCTGATTTCGCGCCGAAAACGCGCGGGCATCCGCGTCGAGGCAAGCAAGCCGCGCGTGGCGTTCGAACAGTCGATGTCGAGCGTCGAAGATTTGATCCAGTTCGCGGTGGTGACCGAGCGGCACGTGCAGTCGGTCACGGAAATATCGGCAAGTCCACCGCTGGCGGAGCAACTGGGTGTGGCGACCGGTTCGCGCTGGCTGCGCACCGAGATGCTGCGCGTCGATCCCGCCAAGCCGGACAAGCCGATCTGTTGGACCGACGTCTACCTCGAACCGCTGATCGGCACAGGTATCAAAAAGGAGCTCCGCAAGAGCTCAGGCTTGATCTGCGAAATGGTCGAACAGCGCTTCGGGCGCGTCGTACGCGAGGTGCGGCAGGAGATACGCGCAGTCGGCATTCCGGCGCGGCTCGCGAAACCGCTGGGCGCCGAAGCCGATGGGCACGCGCTGGAAATCACGCGTCATTATGTCGATGAGCGCGGCGTGGTATTCGAGGCGACCGTGAGCGTGTTTCCGGCGGATCGCTTCACTTACGCGTTCCAACTGCGGCGGCAAGAGTGAAAGGCAGGCGGTTTCTGCGCTGCCGGCACCACTGAGGTCGCGAAGTGGTCCACCAGCATCGCGTGTCACGGTCGCGACCCAATGCCGCTTCATTTGAAGCACCGCCACGCATCGCGATCGCGCATCCAGACAGCGCAGCGGTTACAAAGTGATCGGCCCTGCGGCACGCCCCGGGGTGACGCGCATCGCGCGACGCTGGTTGCCTCTGGCGGTTGCTAGAACGGTCGCGGGCTCACCACGTCGGCGCTATGCACCCGCAGGCTCATCTGCCCGATTCGGTCGATCTCGATGCTCACTTCGTCCCCGACAGTCAACGGTCCCACGCCCTCGGGGGTGCCAGTGGCGATCACATCTCCCGGCGACAGCGGCAGCACTGACGACACCAGCTCGATCAGCTCCGCGATGCCGACGATCATGTCAGCCGTATTTGCGTCCTGCCGCACTTCGCCATTCACGCTCAATCGGTTGCGGAGCGCATGAGGCTCCGGCACCTCGTCGGCCGTGACAAGGTACGGTCCAAGCGGCGTGAAGCTCGCAAAAGACTTGCGCATCGTACGCTCTTCCTCCCCGCTGCCGGGTTCGATACGCATCGTGCCATCGATCAGGCAACTGTAGCCGAACACATGCTTCATCGCGTCGTCTCGATGGATGTTGCGGCCCCCCTGGCCCACGATGACGGCAAGCTCCGACTCGTGATCGAAACGCCGCAGCGAGTTGCGTGGCAACTCGATGCGTGCGCCGGGCCCGATGATCGAACCCGGTGCCTTCAAGAAGAAACCCTGCTCGCGAGCCGTGCGTCCCTTGCTGACCGAACGCGCGCCCAGTTCGTGCAGATGCTTTCGGTAGTTTGCGGGCGCCGCGAAGATATGCGGGGGAGCAGGAACCGGAGCAAGTAGCGTCACGTCATCGATCGCACTGGCCATTACACTATCGTCCGCCCCCCTGTCACGGATTGGCGCTTCATAATCGGTCCAATGCGCAATCAGCCAGTTCATGCGTTGCGCGGGAACCAGATTCAGTTCGCTCGGCAGCACGCCGGTCACGTCCCGCAGCACGTGCCCCGCGACCACGCCTATCCTGAAATCGTTGAAAACGGCCAGTTTCATGAATTATCCTTGCTCGGTCGGCTTGGTATCGGTCGGCACGGTAGCGATCGGCTTCGCATCAAGCCGCCTGCCCGAGTGATTCGGGCAGACGATAGACATGTACCGCGGTGCCCGCGAAGAGGCTGGCTTTCTCGCTTTCGGAAAAGCCCGCGGCGAGGCGCTTGAACGTGTTCCACATCACGCGGTAAGAGCAACACGCCTTGTCTACCGGGAAGTTGCTCTCGAAGATGCAACGCGACGGACCAAACGCTTCCACGCAGACCTCGAAGCCCGGGCGGAAGGCCTGCGCCAATTCCTCGGAGGTCGGCGGCAAGTCCCGATCCATGAAATCGAAGCCCGGTAGGCGCATGCCGATTCCGCCGATCTTCATGAACACATTGTCGCGCTCTGCAAGCCGGCGAATCGACGACGCCCACTCCGCGAACACCTCATCCTTGCGCGATGCGTATGGGCCGAGCCCAGCGCGGCCGCCCATGTGATTGACGACGATTCGGGTGTCCGGGAAGGCATCGACCAACGCCAGCAACTGCGCAAGCTGCGGATGGTAGACCCACGCGTCGAAGCTCAAGTCGAGTGGCGCAAGGGCCTTGAAGCCTGCGCGGAACTGCGGATGTTCGAGCAGATTGCGCTCGGGCGGCCGAGCGAGCGTGCTGACCTCCGGGCTCGCATCCCACGCCGCCATCTGGCGGATGCCACGAAAACGATCCGGCGCGCGTGCCACGCAAGCCGATAGAACTTCCGCGGCGCCGGCACCCTGTGTCAGGTCGACCTTGCCAACGATGCCGGCGCACACGCGGATCGGCCCGTACACACCGCTGGCACTCATCGCGCCGATGCCATTGGCGAACTCCACCTGCCCGATGCAGGCCGTCGCCGGATCGCCATCCGCGCGATACATCGACGTGCATTCCGCGAAGATGGTGCCACGAACCAGATGGCCGCTTTCATTGATGTCCTGCAGGATCTCGGGCAGCAGGTACAGGCTGACCGGCCGTCTGTCCCACAGGTGATGATGCGCATCGACAATCGGGATGTGCGGCTCCAGCACCTCTTCGGTGCGTAAGCCGAGCCATTCGGTATCGACGAAATGATGAGGCGGCGCGCCTCGCCTCGGCTTGTAGTTCACATCCATCGTCCTTGTCTCCTGGTGCTTTGAGCTGTTCTTCGAGGCACGTATCGGGTGCTGCGTATCAGGGCATGTAGGTGCCGCCGTTCACATCGAGGACCGCGCCGGTCATGTAGCCTGACTGTTCCGAGGCCAGGAACGAGACGACATGGCCGATCTCGTCCGCCGTGCCGATGCGTCCCACCGGTATCGCGCCGACCAACTGGGCGCGCTGGGCGTCGCTGCCCTGCTGGGTCATCGGGCTTTCGATACGGCCCGGCGCAATCGTGTTGACGGTGATACCGTCTGGCGCGACTTCGGCCGCGATGATTCGTGACATGCCGATCATGCCCGCCTTGGTCGCCGCGTAGTGCACGCCGGCGGTGCCAACCAGCGTCCGCCCGGCACGCGACGACATATTGATGATGCGACCCCAACGATTGGCCCGCATCAGCGGAATGGACTCGCGAATGCACAGGAACGCGCCGCTCAGGTTGATGCCGAGCACCATGTTCCATTCATCGGTGGAGATATCCTTGATGCCGCGTGGCTTGCCGTCCACCTTGATGCTCACGCCCGCGTTGTTGACCAGCACGTCGAGACGGCCGTGTTCCTCTGCGATCGAAGCGATCAATGCCTTGATGCCGGCCTCGTCGGTCACATCCAGCTCCGCGCCGCGCACCGAGCCGCTGGGCGCCAGTTGTTGGGCCGCTTTGTGCACCGATGCGCTGCGGTCCGCCGCGATGACATGGAAGCCGGTTTCGGCCAGCACTTTCGCCACGCCATAGCCGATGCCGCTTGCCGCGCCGGTGACCACGGCGACCTTCTTCTTGATTTGATTCATGCGCTCCTGTCTCCTATTCGAACCGTTGTGGTAGCGGTCGCTGTCGTCTTCCGGAACGGGCGCCCGCCCGCTACACCGTCGGTGCCATCAACGCGGTCAGTTCCCGGACATCGTCCACTTCGTCGACATGCATTACCGCATCCGCGAGCGTATCGACCCTGTTCGCCCAAGCGTCCGATTCCGGACACGCCGAGGCCGCGAGCGTGCGGAATTTCGCGAGCACGTCGTCGGCCGAGAAAGGCGGCGCGCCGTGCCAGGAATCACCGAGCGCGAAATCCGTCGCGGCTTCGAAGCGCTGGCCGCGTGCCTTCACGCGACAATGCGACGGCACCTTGAGCACTTTCTCGTGCAAACCCCAGGCGTGCGGATCGTAGCCGCGCGCGTCGACGCCAAGCGTGATTTTGGCGCGCATGTTTCGCGCCGCTTCACCGCTGAGGTTGACCGTGTCGAACCATGCCGCCCCGGCCGGCACCTCCAGCGCGACCATCGCCGCCGCATGCGCGAAGCTGAACGTGGCCGCGACCAGATTGGGCGGGTCATCGTTCATCCCGAAGCGAGGATACGGAATCATCGGGAAGGTCAGCAGCTCGACAGCTTCGATTTCGTCGGCCCGCAGCCGGTGCTCGCGCCGGAGCCGGTCGAAGGCGGTCAGGGCGTAGTGGATCCAGCGGCAACACGGCCAGAACTTGATCGACGTTTCCGGCAGGTACCACGCGGTGCCGAGTCCATCGAGCATCGCCTCCGGTGCAAGGAGCGCGCCCTGGAATACCTGTGCATAGCTGTCGCCGTCAAAAATGTCGCGCACGCCGCGAATGCCTTCCTGCGCGTGCAGGGCCGCCATCATGCCGCCCTGCGCGTTCCAGCCGGTGTCCGCATATTTGATCATGCCGAGCACCGGGTCGCGGCCCCATTGACGCGACCAGTCACGGCCGACCATGTATTGGGCGCAATTGCCGAACGCATCGGCCAGCACGACCTCGCTTTGGCCGAGCACGATCGCGGCGGCCGTGCAGGCGGCAGTCACGCCCTGAGCTGGGCCGACCAGCCCGCTCCAACCACGCGTGCGGCCGTGTTCGTCGAGCGTCACGCGGGGACTGAGGAAGTTGCCGAGGCGCACCCCCACCTCGAAGCCCATCGTGAACGCGACGAGCAGATCCGCACCGCTCAAACGGGCTTGCTCGCCAAGCGCGAGCGCCGCGCCGAGACTGGCCTGCGCGTGATGCCCCTGTACCTTGTAGCACTCGTCCATATCGAGCACATTGCCAAGACGTCCGTTGGCCCACGCCGCCGACATGACGGAAGTCTTTTGTCCGGTGCCGATCACGGTCGCGACGCCGCCGCGACAGGTCGCGTCCACGATCCTGCGTACCGCGCGTCCCGGTTCGGTCTGGATTGCACCGAGCGCGCAGCCGACGGTGTCGAGCAGCAACAGTTTGGCCGATCGGATGACCGCTGGCGGCAGCGCGTCGTAGCGGGTCGACAGCGCAAATCGGGCAAGACTTTGGGTAATGTTCATGGTGGGAGTCGTCAGTGCGGCAATTCCGATCGATGTCAGCTGGTTCAGCGCAACCAATTGAACGCGCGCATGACCGGCGCATCGGACATACAAATAAGTACCGCATCCGCTTTCGCCCGGTGAGTGTGCGCAAGCCAGCTCGGGCAGGCAATCACATCGCCCGCTTGCCAGCCGAAGGTTCGATCGCCAACCGTGGACTGGCCTTCGCCTGCCACGACCACGAAGATTCGATTGGCGGTCGACCGCTCACAGGGCCACGTGGCGCGGCTGCCGAGATGAACCGCTTGCCTGTCGAAGGTATCGATCTCCGGCGGACCCAGATGCAATCGACGGACGCCGGGCGCTGTTTCGTCGCTTGCCAGCAGCTTCGTCAGGTAGTCCTGGTAAGCGAAGCGCAGCGGCGTCGCCGCTTCCGTCCGCTCGGCCCGCACGAACGGTTCGGGATGGTGCTCGAAGAACATCGGTCCGAGCAGTTGCACGAGCGGCGCATCCAGGATGTCGATCCAGTACGCATCCTCCGCGCTGCGATTGTCATGTCCGTGATACGCCCAACGCGGCGTCAGCAGCACGTCGCCGCTCGCCATCGGCACGTTCACGCCATCCACCAGCGTATAGGTCTCGGGCGCGGCTTCGACGACGACTCGCATCGCATTCGGTGTGTGCCGATGGCTGCGCGCCGTTTCACCGGCCTTGACCATTTGGTAGGCCGCGACCAAGGTAGTCACCGTCGCGTAATCGTTGCCCGGGATCGGATTAGCCAGGATCAAATTGCGCCGTTCGGCCCACTCGGTGCCGACCAGGCGCCCAGCGGCATGCAGGGCCTCGCGCGTTGCGCTGAAGCGCCAGTGGGCCGGGACGAAACGCTGCTTGGGCTCGGGATACAGCGAAGGCGTCGGCTTGTTCCAGCCGTTCTTGACGCCGATTTTCTCGAGCATCGCATGCAACTGATCGAGATCGGCTGCAGCGGCAAAGTCGGGACACGTACAGATAGTGGTCATTGTCGTGTCCTCATCGCACGCCAGCATGCTTCGCGCGCCCGACCGCATCCTGCGCGGCGAGGCGCCCGAAGATGCACCCTTTCGCAAGCGACGAACCGCTCATATAGGTTTCGCCATGGAAGCCGCCCATCACTTCGCCCGACGCGTACAGGCCGGTGATCACATTGCCTGCAACGTTGAGCACGCGGGCCTTCGGATCGGTACGAAGGCCGCAATAGGTCGAGGTCAGCCCGGTGGTGCAGGCCACACCGTAGAACGGTCCCTCGAGCAACTTGCGCGGCTTACCGTAACCGGTGCTGAGCGATGTCCGGCCGAACTCGTCCTCGGCATGCCCGTCGCAAGCCTGGTGGTAGCGCTCGACGGTTGCGTTCAACGCACAGGCATCGATGCCCAACAGGTCCGCCAAGGCAGCGATCGAAGGTGCCTTCACGACAACCCCGGCTGCCAGCCCAGCCTTGTAGTCCGAGACAGTCGGCAGCGGTGACGATTGATCCATGACCTGCTGATCGAATATCTGGAACGCGACGGCGTCGGGCTGCAGCAGGCACTCGTCGCCAATCGCCTTGTATGAGATCGACTCGTTGACGAAACGCCTGCCGAGCCGGTTGACGACGATGGCGCCCTTGTACATTGCCGACAGAAGCCGGGGTGCATCCAGATCCTCCGGACCGTCCTTCGCGCGCACCGGGGCGCCGAAGCTCCCCTTCACGTAGCCAATGTCGACGAGGTCGGCACCGAGCGCCCAGGCCATCTTCAAGCCGTCGCCGGTATTGCCGTATCCGCCCATCGGCAACGCTGCGCGCAGATGCGGCACGAAGCGTTCGACCAGGTCAGCCGAACGCGAAAAGCCACCCGTCGTGATGACCACACCGCCGCGTGCCAGGATCACGCCGCCATCGACCAGTTGTACGCCAGTTACCGTACACGCGCCGGCTTTGCCCTCGGTGAGCAGCCCGGTCACCTGGCTGTTCGCGCGATAACTGCCGCCGGCCGCCAGATAGTGCGCGTGCAGCGTATCGAGTACCTTTACCGGGCTGATGCTGTGATTGCGTGGCACCGACTGGCTGCCGCTCAGCGACACTTGTTCAAACGCCAGGCCCAATTGCTTGAGCCACTGGTAGTTTTCGAACTGACGCTCCGCGTAGGTACGTACCAGCGCACGGTCGTTGCGGTACTTGCCCGCCTTCAGCAGGTCTTCTTCGAGCAGTTCGGCACTGTCTTCGATGCCGTGTTCCTTCTGAATCGCGGTGCCCGCGAAAGCGAATGCGCCGCCGCACATACGCGTACTGCCACCGTACTGCGCAGTCTTCTCCAGGAGCAGTACACTGCCGCCGAGATGCGCGGCTTCGAGCGCCGCGCAGTGGCCGGCCATGCCCGCGCCAACCACGATCAGGTCAAAGCATTCCGCAGTTCGATTCACGATTCAATCCTCGCGCTTCCATTGCCGGTCACGATGCTGATTATTTCATCTGCGCTGCGGTCGATCCGGTCGCCGCGCCATGCGACATGACCGTCCGGGCGGACCAACACCAGCGTTTTCTCGTAAAGGGCAAGCACCTCAGGCTTGTCGGTAGCGAAAAGTGTCAGTGGCACGCCGCGCCTGGCAGCGGCGTCGCGCAGTTGCGTGGCGTCGGCGCCGGCAACGCTTCGGTAGACGAGAACGAAGCCGCGGCCGAATAGATCGAGCATCGAGCGGCCGTCGTCCAGCCAAGCGTGCGGCGCCCGGCAGCCGGCACGCGTGCTCGGACGGTAATTGACGGCGTCGTCGAACTCGGCCTGCTGTGCAGCCGGGTTTTCCGCTTCGTTGTAGATGCAGACGGGAGATCCGATATAGCGGTTGCCCAGATGCATATTTTTTGAGAACCACTCCTTCTTCAGCCCGTCGGTGAGCGCCCGGCCGACCTTGGCACGTGCCGCCTCACCTTCGGAGCCATCGGCGAAGATGGCCTCGGTATGCGGCACTTGCTTCATCGTCTCGAGGTTGCTCGTCGAAAAGCGTGTGATCCGGATGGCCACCGGCCGACGCTCGATCGCGTATGAATCGAGCAGCGCCCGCCCGCCCCAGCCTTCCAGGCAGGCAGCGATCTTCCAGGAGAGATCGACTGCATCGCCGATGCCGGTATTCATGCCGAGCCCGCCGGTCGGCGAAGTCAGGTGGCACGCATCGCCAGCGATGAACACGCGCCCGCTGCCATAGCTGTCCGCAACCTGCTCGATGCGCGTCCAGCGCAGCACGCTGAGAATCTCGAGGTCGAAGGGCCGGCCAACCGCGGCATGTGCGAACTGCTTCAGTTGCGCTTCGTCGTACTCAGCGTTGTCGCGTGCGTTGCCGATGATCGACATGCGCCACTGGTCATTGCCGTTGATCGCCACGATAGTTGCCCAAACGCCCGTCGCATCGACGAACATGTAGCGATAGCCGGGCTGCTTGTCGTGCAGTTGATTGAAATGCGGGCAACGGAAGATGACATTGGTGGTATGCGTGAGCACGCCACGTCCGTGCATCTCGATACCCAAGTGCTCGCGCACGGCACTGCGGCCGCCATCGCATCCAATCAGGAATTTCGAATTGACCACGATCTCGTTGCCGTCGGCGTCCCGCACCGTCGCTGCCACGCCGTCGGCATGCTGGTTGAACGACAGCAGCCGGTGCCCGTACTTCAGCGACACCCCTTCTTGCGACCGCGCGAATCGCTGCAGGATCGGATCGAACATATTCTGCGGACAGCGCTCGCGCTTTTGTGGACTTTCGGGGGGCGCCTTGTCGTTGAGCATCGAAGGCATCGGCTGACGCCCCATCTCGTGGCCGGTGAGCGTGGTCAGGTACACGTTGTCCTGTGGATAGGCACGGTTGTAGGCGCTGCTTTCCACATCCTTCACGATTCCCCAGCGCCGACAGTGCTCCATCGTCCTCAAACCAACGCCGTCCATCTTTGCCTGCCTGATCTGGCCATCGCCGCGTTCGACGAGCAGGCAGCGCCGCCCTCGCCAGCCCAGATCACCCGCGAGCGAAAGGCCAACCGGCCCACCGCCAACGATCAATACCTCGGTCCCCAACGCCATGCTCATCGAAGCGTTCTCCATTGTGTCGCGCACTGCGCGCAGAGCGTCGCGTGCCTTCATTCCGTCCAACAAATCTTAACTCATAAGGTCATACCTTATTACCTAATGTAAACCCTGCGTCGGCGGCGGTGTCTCGGTCAGATCGAGCTTCCACCGGATGGACGCGATTCGACACCGCTGGTATAACGAGAGGGTTCGATTGAAGGTCATACCTTAGGTGTTTATAGCCATGCCAAGTCCCAGCCGGCCAAATCGCGGTGTTGATACCGCCCCCCCGTCGAGAGCCTCTTTTTCTCCTATCAAGACGAAGCGCGCATTTGAGGAGGTGTGCGATCAGGTTCGCCGCGAAGTGGCGCTGGGCAAGCTGCGGCCAGGCGACCGCCTGCCGCCGGAGCGAGATTTCGCGGAGCAGCTCGGCGTGAGCCGCACCGCCATCCGCGAAGCGATGCGCAGCCTCGAGAACGCTGGACTCGTGCAATGTTTCCAGGGCATGGGCGGGGGCGCGTTCATCAGCGAGCGCAACTCGAGCGTGGTCACGCAGGCGGTCAGCGACATGGTGATGCTGGGTCAGATTCCGTCGCACAGCGTGACCGAAGCACGGATTATCCTGACCGAACAGGCCATCCGGCTGGCGTGCCTGCGCGCCACCGACGACGATCTCGACGCCATCGAGCGGGATACCGATCAGGCCGAGGAACTGACCCTGGCGGGCAACTATTCCCGGCGCGGATCCTATATCACCGAGTTCTATCGGCTGCTTGCCAGCGCCACGCACAACCAGGTGATGGTGATGCTGGTGGAATCGCTGTCCGAGCTTGTCCGCACCCAGATGGTTCAGGTCAGCGTAAAGCCTCGAAAAGATTTCATAGCGGTTCGTCGCGCAGTCCTCAAGCATCTTCGAGCCCGCGATGCCGACAAGGCAGTGGCCGAAATGAGAAAGCATTTGGAACGCCTGGATCGCCATCTGCAGGACGACCTGATCGAAAAGTCGAAGGCCACCGCCGACTCGGCGGGATCGTGATCGCCGACCGGCCGGTGCAGGCACCGGCCCGTACGTCTTTTCGGGAACGTCCGACAGCGCCGACGGACGTCTCCTTCGCTCAAAAGTAATGGCGGATGCCGATGATGACCGTCGTCTGGTTCGGCGACGATGATGACGCGACGAAGTAGTTGTTGGCGACAGCAGGCGTGCCGAACGAACTTGTCCCGGATGCGTGCATGTACGCGCTCGACAGGTATAGGAACGTGGCCTTGGAGAAGAAATATTTCGCCCCGAGCGACACCGTGCTGTAGCGCGCGTCGTGATTCGACTCGTAATCGAGCCCAGCGCCGATCGTGACAGTCGGCGTCACCACGTACGTCGCATTTGCCTCATATCCGTTGAAGATGAAGGTGCCGGAAAGCGGTGTGCTCGACGTGCCGACGACGTCCTCGAACCGGGTGTTCGAATAGACGAAGCCCGCGCTGAAGGCGCCGAATGTGTAAACCGCCCCCGCCGTCGCGACCTGCAGGCGGCGCGCCGAGGCGAAGCCGCCGAAGATCGGCGTCGTCAGCGGGTTGCTCCAACTGCCGTTGGCTACCGGGCGAGTGGTCGCACCGTAAAGCGCGAGGCCCGGATCGTTGACGCGAACGAACGACGCGGCCGCCTGCAGCGGTCCATTCGCATAGGTGACACTGAAGTTGTACGCCTGAGCGTTCGTGAAATCGCCGGCAACGCCACCCAGGCGGTACATCGCACCGAACCTCAGCCCGGCAAAACTCGGGCTAAAGTACTTGATCGAATTCGTCGCGTTATAGCTCGCCCAAAGGTTGTCGACATCGCCCGCGTGCGCGCCGAGACCGCCGGCGACGCGCGCCGCGGCGGTGAGGGGTCCGGTGCTTTCGAGATTGAGGTCGTATTGCCGGCCAATGGTGAGCCGCCCGTATCGCTCACTCTCTAGTCCCACATAGGCCTGGCGGCCAAACAGCGCGTTATTGGCGGGCAGCTTGCCTGTATTGAGGTCGTACGCCCCTTCAAGCTTGAAGATCGCCTTGATACCGCCACCCAGGTCTTCCCGCCCTTGCAAGCCCCAGAAACTCTGCGTCTGATTGCCGGAGCGCATCGAGTACTGTGACTTGCCGCCGCTATTGCTGTTGTATTGAATCCCGTCGTCCAGCACGCCATACAGTGTGACGGCGCTTTGCGCATGGGCGGCCATGGCGGCCATCAAGCCGACCAGGGGCATTACTGCGATATGTTTCACATCGGTCTCCGTGATTGTTCTTGTGTTCCTGCCCTACGTTCTCGCTATCAACCATTTCGGTTCAAAGCGATTTCTCGCGCGCATGGGGGTCGAATTCGAAGCGCTCGCTCCCCGCGTCCTGCGAAATTCCCCGCGGTAGCGCCAGAATCAGCAGTCCCGCCAACAGAGCCAGCACACCGAACAGATAGGTGCCGTCGTTGATGTTCCCAGTGATGGATTCGGCAATCGCGGACGCCACCGACCCAAACACCCCGGCCAGCGCGCCGACCGAGTTGATGAGCGCCAGTCCGGCGGCCGCCGCCGTGCCGCCGAGAATCTGATTCGGGAAGGTCCAGTAGATCGGAAAAGATGCCATCAGACTGCCGATGGCAAGCGTCAGGCATGCTAACGACAGGTAGAAATGCGATGCCACCAATGCGCTGGCGATGAACGCCACGCCGCCGATGAACGCCGGCAGCGCGGCATGCCAGCGGCGCTCCCCGGTGCGCGCAGAATGCGAGGCGTTCAGAATCAGGCATGGAATCGACGCGATCCATGGGATGGCGCTCAACAGGCCGATGGTCGCCGTGCTCGTGACGCCTGCCCGGTGAATGATGGTCGGCAGCCAGAACGAGAGCCCATAAAAGCCGGTGTTCAGCGCCAGCAGGATGAGAATCAACATCCATACGCGACCATCCCCGATCGCGACCAGCATGTTCTCTTCCTTGTGCGCGCGCTCCCCGCGCAGTGAGGCCTTCAGGCAATGCTTCTCCGCGTCGCTGAGCCAGCGCGCCGAACCGATATCACGCGGTAGGAACACGAAGATCACCACGCCCATCACGATCGACGGCAGGCCTTCGAGCAGGAATAGCCATTGCCACCCACGGAAATGACCGAAGCCTCCAGACACTTCCAGTACCCATCCAGAGACGGGACCGCCGAACATCAGACTGACTGGTAGGGAGGCGAGAAAGAGCGCGAACATGCGCGACTGCTTGTTCGCGGGCATCCAGCTGCCGATGTAGTACAACACGCCAGGCAGAAAGCCCGCCTCGCACACGCCCAGCAGCAGGCGCAGCGCATAGAACACGTTGGTTTGCGAGGTGTGGAAGAACGCGGCAAGCGGCGTAATGAACATCATCGCCACCGAGACGATGCCCCACGTAACCATGATCCGCGAAATCCAGATTCGGGCACCGACGCGCTTCAAAATGAGATTGCTCGGCACCTCGAAAATCATGTAGCTCCAAAAGAAGATGCTTGCACCGACGGCATAGGTAGCGTCGGTCAAGCCAGTATCGGTAGTCATCTGGAGCTTGGCGAAGCTGATATTGATACGGTCGAGATACGCCACGATGAACGCGAGGAAGAACAGTGGCAGCACCCGCCTCGACACCTTGCCACATACCCTGTCGAGGAGATCTTCCCCGAGCACTGCTTCGATCATGTTCGTCTCCGACGGGAATCCGGCTTCGCGCGCGCTCATGGACGCCCGATATAAGGCACTACGGTTATAAGGTATAACCATTGTGGCACGCGCATATAGGCATCGAACCTAGGACCAACCCTAGACCACTGAGACGACACGCTGTCCCAGGAAGCCGTTCGGCGCCATGGCTCCTTCCAACGCAAATGACGATGACGTAATTGCCGACCGGCTTTCGAGCAATGGAGCCGCTCACGCTGGCCCGAACGCGCGCAATTTCTTACGGTTCAACCTGCCAAGTGCCGCCCACGCGTCGCAGGGCGCCATGGGGCGCCACGGGGCGCCGCGGGGCGCTTGCTCGAATTGAAAGCGTCCAACGCGCGCGATCTCTCGTAGTCGTTGTGCGATTGGCAGCCTGCCAATCGCGAGTTAGATTGGTTTGCCTTTTCAATCGCCGATTTGCGAAAACCGCATGACCCAGCACAGCTCGACGCTTTTATCGCGGACTGGCAGAGGTCCGACATGGTTTCTTCAACGCGCGTGGGCTACGATCGTGCAAGACGGAGAGCGCCGATTGGTATCGCCCGCTTTCCGCGAACTCAAGACATGCGGTTCTGCACGAACTTCGCCAGGACATGACGCCGTAGGGCATGACCTGGAGCTTGCCTCGTGCTGCGAGAGACGTTAGCCAACCTGATTAATCAGTTGCTAGATCTGCAAGGGGGGGTGACGTAGTGCGCGCTGCCACGACCAACAAGCAGCATGCGTAATGCTGGACCGGTCCTCTTCGAACCGCTCTCCAGATGGCGCCAATGGCATCGATCGCATCAATAATGCCTGGTCTCAAGCGGAGCCCCTTCGGGTCGATGAGGTACAACACGTGTGTCTGCGGTACCGGGACAGGTCGATGGCCAGGCGATAGGCGCGGCGCCAATCCGCGTTCCTGTCGTGAAAGGACGCCGTGCCACTGACGTCGCTTTCCTGCCTATTGCGCATCGCTTATCCAGACCAGCCGCCGCCAAGCGCCAGGAACAAGTCGATCTCGCGGTCGATCATTTGCGCGCGCGACACGGCAAGCGAAGATTCCGCATTTGCCAACGCTGCTTCGGCCGACAGCACGTCGATGAAGCCAACCTTGCCGAAGCGGAACAGGCGGTTGGCTTGTCCGCTGGCGTGGGCGGCATCGTCGCGCGCTTTGGTGAGGCTCCGTTCGCGCTCGATTTCTCGCGCGTACGCGGTCAGCGCGGTTTCCGTCTGCTTCAACGCCTGCACGACCGCGCCATCGAAAGCCGCCACGGCGGCATCGGCCCCCGCTCCGGCGGCGTCTATCCGGGCCTTGGCCGCGATCCGGTTGGGCCAATGCCACGATAGCAGCGGTCCGAACGTTGCACCGAAGCTGTCCCTCGAGAAAAGTTTCGTGAAGGAGTCGGCGAAGCCTGCCGAAGCACCGAGGCTGACCTGCGGGTAAAGTTGTGCCGTTTCGACGCCGATCCTCGCGGTCGCAGCGGCCAGATTGCGCTCGGCCTCGCGGATGTCCGGGCGCCGTTGGATCAACTGCCAGCCATCGCCGATCGGAATCGGCTGCTGCAAGCTCGGCGGCTGCGCGCAGTTCTCCAACTCTTTCGGATAATCGGCGGGAAGCTTGCCCATCAGTGCAGCCAATTCGAACAGGGCTGCCTGGCGTTCCGCGATCAAGTGGGGAATGGCGGCCGCGCTGCCGTTGGCCGCGGCACTCGATCGGCTGACATCGAACGCCGTTCCCTTCCCACCCATACTCAATTTCCGTGTCGCCTCAAGGGTTTGGCGCTGCACATCGAGTACACGCCGGCTCGCAGCCAAGGTCTGGTTCGCCGAGCACACGCCGACGTAGGCGCGGGTGACGGCCGCGGCCACTACCACGCGCACCTGATCGCGCGCCGCCGCGACGGCTTCGGCGTTCGCATTGGCTGCTTCGATGCCGCGACGGATGCCGCCCGCCAAATCCAGCGGATAGGACAGGTTGATACCGAGCGCATAGGTCTGCGGCGTGGTTGACATCGGTAGCGTGTAGCCGCCAACGTGAGCGAAGGTTGCCAATGCCTGCGCGTCCGTCTGAATCATGCGTCCTTCCCGTGCCTGGCGCGCGGCGGCAGAGGCTTGCCGAAGGTGCGCGTCGGCCACTCGCAGGTCGGTGTTCGCTTGCAATGCTTCGGCGACATAGGCGTTCAGTCGCGCGTCGTTGTACAGCGCCCACCAGCGATCTGGCAGGCGAGTGTTGCGATAGGCAGCGTCATCGCCAGCCACGAAGGCACGCTTGGCTTCCGGTGATTGGGCAACGGCTCGTTCCGGCACATGGTAATCCGGTCCGGACACGCAACCGGCCAGCGTCAGCGAAAAGAAAATCGCGGCGACGGACAATTTCTTCCTGCTCATTCGCAGGCTCCCGCGGCGTCGGGCACAAGGGCTATGGTCGCCGTGCGACCGGCGATCAGGCGTGTTTCGGGCGGCGCTTTGTCTATGCGGATGCGAACCGGAACACGTTGTGCCAGCCGCACCCACGAGAACGTCGGCTGCACTGTTGGCAACATATTGTGACTGCTCGAGCGTTGGTCGTCGGCAATGCCGGCGGCGATGCTTTCGACATGCCCTCGCACATCCTTGCCGTCACCGATCAGGCGAACGATGGCGGCATCGCCCTCCTTGATGCAATTGAGCTTGGTTTCCTCGAAATATCCTTCGATGCGCAGCGTGTCGGTATCGACCAGCGCCATGGCCTGCGTGCCCGGCGAGAGGAAGTCACCCGGATGCAGGTCGAGATTGGTGACGATGCCATCTGTCGTTGCATGCACCTCGGTACGCTGCACGTTGAGCAATGCGACACGGCGCTCCGCTTTCGCCTGCGCCAGTGCCGCGACGGCCGTGTCGACTTTCGCCGCATCCTGTTCGCGGACTTCGGCGGCAACCAGATTGTCGAGTGCGACGTCGCGTTTCAGCTCGCGTCGCGCGAGGTTAAGCGTGGCTTGTGCGCTCTGAACGGCGGCGTCCGCCTTCTCCAATGCCGCCGCCAGACGTGGCCGATCCAGCACCAGCAAAAGCTGCCCGGCCTTCACCGGCTGGTTGTCACGCACCAGCACTCGCGTGACCAACCCGCCGAGATCGGACGATACACGCACGACATCAGCGCGGACGTGACCATCGCGCGTCCAAGGTTTTTTCTCGTAGCGACTCCAGATCGACGATGCCACGCAGGCAGCGACGGCGAGCAAAAGGAGCGTTACCGCCCAGCGACCAAGGGTTGGGAGCAGGTGCTTCATTTCAGTTCTCAAACAGATGCGCGAGCTCGATCAACGAGCCGAACAGAATCACAAAAATCGAGAGTCCCACCGCGGGCTGCCACGCAAACAGCCGATGGAGCCTGAGTCTTGCCAGGCATCTGGATGCCAGCATCGCCAAGACCAGTGCGACCAGCGACATCGCCAGCAGAAAAGGCACGAAAACACCGCAGAGGGAAAGTTCGCCGAACATCGCATCACGCTCCAAGGTCATTCACACGCGACACCAGATCACGGTGAAGCTTGGACAGCAGAACGAGTAATCGCTTGCGTTCGGGCTCGCCGCTTGCAACCACGGTTGTGCGGGCGCGATCAAGGCGTGCAAGTAGGAACCCTCTGGAGGCGTGAGCATCGGCAGCGGCACGGCTGCGAAAATAGGTGGTCAGTTCGTCCAGCAATTCGACCAGGCTGGCACGCGCGTTCTGATCGCTGAGCGTGTTCACGAGCAAGCGAAGCTCGCCGACGACATTGCCCACGCGCAAGTCGGAGAACGCGGATTTCAGAATGCGCGCCGGCTGTTCGTGCCCGCCCAGCTTTGGGACGAGCAGGCCGATGCGATCCAGCATCCGGCTCGTCCAACTCGTGGCATCGGTGACGCGACCCGCTATCCGAAGCACGAGATCCCGCCGTATCGCCCGAAACAGCCGGTTGCGACTGTGGTTCGGGCTGATGGTCTGGAACAGACTCATGCTGGCCATTGCCATCCCGGTTCCGACAAACAACGCCACGCTGCCGTTGATAGCACTGGAAAAATTCGAGGCATTGGTCGCGCCGAGACCGGCGATGATCGGAAAGGTCAGAATCACCCCCAGTGCCGCCATGATGAAAGGCGGCCTCGCCAGGAACGAGCCGGCCACCAGCAGTGTGGGTGCCAGTACCGCCGCCAAGCCGACGAAGTCGGTCGTGCGGGGGAGAATCACGAAGCCGTACGCAAGACCGATGACTACGCCGATGCAGGAGCCAATCAGATAGCGCACGACGTTGCCCGCGGGGGCCTCGACAGTGCCGAACAGTAAGCAAGCGGTGCCGATAATCGAAACGGCAGTTGCGCCGTCCGGCCATGCCGTGATCATCCAGAATACGCAACCCAGCAGGATGCCGATGCCCGCGCCGACTGCACTGCGCGCAGCTAGCCAGTGGTCGCGGTGCAGCACATGGCCGCTTCCGTTGGTGGCTAGTTGCGCCGGTACATGGCGACGCCACTGGGGATTGGCCTTCTGCAACTGTCGTTCAAGCAGGCGGCAATCGCGATGTGCGATCTCCAGTTCGGCCAGGTCGGTCGCGAGCCCCATGAGCAGCAGGCTACGCCAATCGTTCGTTTCGACGGTATCGACACAGACGTCGCGCAGGTTCAAAGGTACGCCTTCCGCCGATGCGTGCAGTGCGGCCAGCGCAGCGTCGATGGCGCTCGAGAGCGAAAGCACCGCCAGCAAACGGTCGTGCAGCGCCCGCAGGATCTGGACTTGAGCGAAGCCATGGGCAGCGTCGAAGGCCAAGTGAATCGAAAGATGGTGCAGTTCCAGCAGATCCGTTGCGGCCCGTGCGCGATCCCTGACCAGGACCGCATCCTGAGCGCCAGCAAGCATGTCCCGCGTCCATCGTTCCGTATCGGCCAAAATGGCGGCGACACGCGCCTGCGCCCGGTGCGACACGCTGCGCGGCAGGATCAGGCTGTGAACCAACGTGGCCGACAAAATGCCAATCGAGATTTCCTGTACCCGCGTGATGGCCACTGTAAAGACCTCGCCAGGTGCAGTCACGCTCGGAAAACCGATCAGGCTGGTGGTGTATCCCGCCAACAGGAAGGCGTAGGAACGCGGGGTCCGATCGAGCACACCGAGATACAGGCAGAAACCCATCCACAGCGCCAGCGCCGCGCTCAATATCCAAGGTTCGTTGGCGAACGTCGGCACCAGCAACACGGTTGCCGCTGCCCCGCCGACCGTGCCCAGAAGGCGGAACAGTCCACGACTTACAGTCGCGCCGGAAAGGGCCTGCGAAACGAGGTAGACCGTTCCCAATACCCAGAACGGGCGGGTCAGGCCGATCCGCAGCGACACGTACAGGCCGAGCATCGCGGCGGCAAAGCATTTGAGCGAGAACAGCGCCGCTTCCAGGTCGGGCTTGAGCGCGGAACGTCCGGCCAGTGCGTACTGGCGGTACTGGCGGTACTGGCGGTACTGGCTGTATTGACGGAAGCGGTCAGCGAAGCGATATTTCTCTAGATCGTTGCGCGCTCCTTCGCTATGAGCTTTGCCGTCAGTGACATCAGGTGTTTGCATGCGATCACTGTATCGATCGCAGGCCGCATTGGATTTCGCTAGAATGCCATCATATCGCTAAATCCGGTCAATTTGAGAATGGCTCGCGTTTGCCTCCCTGGTTTTGACCTCGATCTTGATGCCACGACTCGACCTGCCGTCGTGCGACGCCTGCAGGTCGAGGATTACGATGCCGAGATTCCGGTGCATCGGCACCGCAAAGGGCAGTTGATTCTGGCGCTGCATGGCGCCGTCACCTGCTCGGTGGCCGGCGCACTCTGGATCGTTCCGCCGCAGTGTGGCGTGTGGATTCCGGGCGACATGCCACACAGCAACCGAGCCACTGCGAATGCGCGCCTTTGCTACCTGTTTGTCGAACCGGACATCGTCGCTCTGCCGCAAGCATGCTGCACACTCTCCATCTCTCCCATGGTGCGGGAAATGGTTTTGCACTTGGCAAATGCGCCGTTAGATTACGAACAGGACGGACATACCGGCCAGCTTGCACGCGTCCTGTTGGACGAACTGGTACTGATGCCAACGGAGCAGCTTTACCTGCCCGTCAGTGATCATCCGAAGATTCGCACGATGGCCGACGCACTCTCAGCCAACCCGGAAGATCGCAGCACCATTACGCAATGGGCCAATCGCCTGGCGTTGAGTGAGCGAACGTTGGCGCGGCTTGTCATCAAGGAAACCGGCTTGACGTTCGGTCGCTGGCGGCAGCAATTGCACTTGCTTGTCGCCATCCGCGAGCTTGCAAGCGGCGTATCGGTACAGCGCGTGTCCGAGAGTCTTGGTTACGAGTCGGTCACCGCGTTCATCACCATGTTCAAGAAAGCGCTCGGGCTCTCGCCCACCCGCTACTTTGCGGCGCTGACGCCAGGCCACGCCCGGGACGCTTAGTTCGAGAATGCCCCCTCGCGTCGGCATGCGCCATTCGGCTACATCGTCCGGCTTCCGACGACACGTCGCCGACACGCGCCGACACGCCCTGACACGCGCTGACAGCCCGGCCCCGCAAGACGACTCGACATCTCGATGTTTGGTCTTACTATCCAAAAATCGACAAGCACGCGGCGGCCGACAAGTTCTCAAGCGCTGCCATGGCGCGAACGGAGTTTCCCGTCGAATCCAGACGTGGCGACCACGCGCAGATCGTTCCTTGATTCGGAATGACTGCGATAATGCCCCCTCCGACGCCGCTTTTTGTCGGTAGCCCGATGGCGAACGCGGTTCTTCCAGAGTGTTCGTACGTCCCGGTCGTCAGCATCAACGCGCAGACTTGCTGTGCAGTGCGACGCGGGACGATCCGCTTGCCGGTTCCCGGACATATTCCCCGGTTTGCAAGAAACAGACTGGCGCGGGCAAGTTCCGTACAGGACGCCTCGATCGCGCACACTGCGCAATACGACCTTACGACGTCTGCCACCGGATTGGCGAAATTGCCATGTCCTTTCATCAGATAGGCGGCAGCGATGTTTCGGTCTGCACATCGGAACTCGCTTTCCGCCACTGTCTGGTTGTAGTCGACCTCGGCGCTTCCACTGAGCTCTCTCAAAAGCGTGACAATCGAAGATTCCATGCTCACATGCCTGCTGACCAAGCTGTCGGCGATGGCCAGAGCGCCGGAGTTCAGGAACGGATTGCGCGGGATCCCGTGCTCGAGTTCCAGCTCAACGATCGAATTGAATGGATTCGAGCTCGGAAACTGCCCGACCCGGCGCCAGATCTCATCGCCCCACGTCCTGTATCCCTGAACGAGCACGAACACCTTGGAAAGGCTTTGAACTGAAAAACGGTCGTTCGCATCACCGTAGCTGACGATTTGTCCATCGAGATTCGCCACGGCGATGCCGAACCGATCGGGCGCAACATCCCGCAGTGCGGGGATGTAATTCGCGACCTCTCCCACTCCCCGGCACGCCTCGGCGGCAGCCCCGGCGTCGTCGACGCGCTGCCGCCATGAGGTTTGAAAAGACGTCGTGGAATCCATGTGTGTCACCAGTCGACCATGACGAATCCCAACTTAAGCCTGGCGCGGTAGCGCCGTCTTGACCAACGTTAGCCAATACGAAATACCCGGTGCGATGATGTCGTCGTTGAAATCGTAGAGTGGACTGTGAAGTTGCTGGGATATCGGCATGTCAGAGGAGCAGTCGGTAGGCAATACGCCGTTTCCCAGAAACGCATAGCAGCCTGGCTTTTGCTGCAGGAAGAAGGAAAAATCCTCCGAGGCAAAAGACCGATCTATCTGAGCCTGCACTCGATCGTGACCGACCGTTGCCACCATCGCTTCAACAGCCTTTTGCGTTTCCCGATCATGATTGATCAGCGCAGGGTAGAGTCGATTGAAATGGAACTCTGCATCAACGGCGAAAGCGGCAGCGACGTTATCAGTGAGTGCGGCCATCCTGTTCTCAATGAGATCCAGGGTGTCGGAGTCAAACGTTCGGACCGTCCCGGAGAGGGTTGCACGCTCCGGGATGATGTTGTCGGCTGTTCCTGCGTGGATTTGCGTGACGGAAAGAACCGCCGCGACATTGGGATCGACGTTCCGCGAAAGAATGGTCTGCAGGGCCTGCGCGAGATGAACTGCCGCCATTACCGGATCGACGCTTTGGTGCGGTTGGCCGGCGTGCGAGCCCTTGCCTGACAGCTTGACATTGAACGTGTTGCTCGAAGCCATCAAACCGCCTTGCCGCACGCCGAACGATCCGGCGGGCAATCCGGGCCAATTGTGAATGCCGTAAATGGCATCGATCTTGAACCGCTCGAACAGGCCGTCGTCGATCATGCGCTTTGCACCAGCGCCCCCCTCCTCGGCGGGCTGGAAAACAAAGTGCAGTGTGCCGTCGAAGTCGGTGCTGCGACTGAGCGCCATTGCGGCACCGAGCAGGATCGCAGTGTGTCCGTCATGACCACATGCATGCATCTTGCCGCCGTGCTGTGAGGCGTGTTGGAAGGTGTTGAGCTCCTGCAAGGGCAGCGCGTCCATGTCGGCCCGCAACGCGATGGCCTTGTCCGACGTCCCTCTCTTGAGGGTGGCAACGACGCCATAGCCGCCAATACCCTCCTCGACTGACAGACCGTTTTCTCGCAGGATCTTCGCGACGAACGATGATGTGGCGCGTTCCTCGAAGCGAAGTTCAGGATGCGCATGGAGGTGATGTCTGATCTTGACGATGTGGGAATAGTCCGAGTGTGCTTCGGGGTTCATTTTTGCGATGCTCTCTGTCTGAGAGGACTCGACGCGCCAATCGAGCTTGACGCGCGTCCTTGGCTTTGGAACGTGTGACGGCATCCTGGCGTTCAGCGCGGCTTGCGACGGGCAAGAAAAGCAATCAGTGCGAGGCTCAGCAGCGCAGCCGCAGAGAGATAGACGCCAATGATGAGCTTGTCGCCAGAGGCGTGAATCAGGCTGGTCACGATCAACGGCGTCAGGCCACCGAAGATCGACACGCCGAGCGCATAGGAAGTGCCGACGCCGGTGGCTCTGTAGTGCGTCGGGAAAATGTCCGAAATCACCAGCGGTGCGCATGCCGCATAGAGGCCCAGGAAAAGCGAAATGATGGACTGAACAGTCACCAGCATGCCCAGACTCGGATGAGACGCGAGTATCCAGAAGAGCGGGTAAGCCAAGATGCCAGCGAGTGCCGAACCCCAAGCCATCGGCTTGAATGGGCCCACCTTATCGGCGAATGCGCCAACAATCGGGCAGACGACGACCAAGGTGGCACCGGACGCGATTTGTCCGACATAAGTTGCAAGAAGCGGCAGATGCAACTCGCGAACCGCGTAGGTGGTGAAATAGTTCGAGACCTGTGCCGCCACGGTCCAGAAAACCATGATCGCAATGCCAATCAGAATGCGGCCGGAATTCGTGCGAATTCCAGCAACAAACGAAATGGTGGTTTGTCGGCCTGTCGCGGCGGCGCGCTCGAACTCGGGCGTTTCGGGGATTGCCCGGCGAATGTACCAGCCTACCGGGCCAATCAGCAGGCCGGCGAGAAAGGCGATCCGCCAATAATCTGCCAGCAGTTTCTGATCGCCGAAGTATTGCGTGAGACACAAGCCGATAATGCCTGCAACCAACACGCCGCCGCCTTGGGCCACTTGCTGAAAGGAGCTGAACAGGACCCGATTGGACTTGGACGCACTTTCAATGAGCATCGCGACATTGCTGCCGATCTCCCCGCCAGCAGAGAAGCCCTGGATCAATCGTCCGAGAACCAAGATGATCGGCGCCGCCAGGCCAATCGCTTGATACGTCGGGCAGATTGCCGGGACCAGCGTGCCGAATGCCATCATCAGCAGCGTGAAGCTCAAAGCCCGTTTGCGGCCGACGCGGTCCGCGTACCGCCCGAGAATGAATGCGCCCAGCGGCCTGACGACAAAACCCGCCGCGAACGTCATGAACGTCAGCATTAGCGCGACGTATTCGTCACCAGCCGGAAAGAAGGCCCTCGATATTGGTACAGCAAAGATCGCGAACGCAAGGAAATCATAGATTTCAAGCACGTTTCCAACGGTCGCCGCAATGATGGTGCGACGTTGTCTCGCGGCAATTGAATCTTCCGAAAGCTCGGAAGTTACGCTGTTTTGCATCGCTGTCTCCTTCGGTTTTTTTTGAACTGCTGCCGCAGTGTAGGCTGCCGGCCCTATAATCAAAAATACCGTTTGTAGATAGAAGATATGCTTGGTAGGCATAGCGCAGATGATCGATTTACGCCACTTGCGGTACTTTCTCGCCGTCGCCGAACACGGAAGCATTGCGGAGGCGGCCCGGCGCCTGCACGTAGCCCAACCTGCGCTGAGCCGGCAGATGCGGGAACTGGAAGGGCAGTTGGGATCGGCTCTGTTCGAGCGAGGCGTCAGAGGGATAAGCCTGACAACCGCCGGAACGCAATTCCTATCCGACTCGAAGGCGATCTTGGCGGATTTGCGGACGGCAACGGAACGTGTGTCCCGTGTAGCAGAAGGAATGGAGGGCGCCTTGCGGGTGGGAATCGCGGCGAACTACAGTTGGCACCCGACGATACTGGACTCTCTTAGGCGATTCGCTGCCGACGCGCCGAAGGTCGCAGTGATGCTGGAGCCGACCCTATCTGCTCGCCAAATCGCCAGAATCGTTCAGCACGAGCTTGATGGCGGCTTTCTTACCTGGCGCTATCTGCCTCACGACAAAACTGACATCGAGGGTCTGACTGAAATCCAGCTTTTCGAATGCCACCTCAAGCTCGCATTGCCTCGCGGCAGCCACCTCGCGACGGCAATTCCCAAAAAGCTTTCCGCACTTCGCGAGGAGCCATGTATGTGGTTTCCGCGCGAGACCGCGCCCGCATACGATGACTTTCTGACGTACCAGTGCCAGCGAGCGGGTTTCTCGCCCAAAAAAGTGCAGATCGGTAGCGATGTTTTGACGATTCTCGGCATGGTAGCGGCCGGGATGGGGTATTCGATCGTTTCCGATGTTTCGATACATACCTGCCCGAAGGATGTGGTGCTGGTGGATCACCCTGAGCTCGATATGACGCATCCCGTGTCGTTTGTGTATCGCACGAACGATAGCAACCCCGCGCTACGCAGGCTCGTCGAATGCCTCAAGAAAGGTTGATGCCGTCGGAGGCCCGCCGTGTCGCTGTGACCGGCACGCCGCGTCGTCTCGGCGGAGAACAGATCGGCCACATCGCGATCGCGGAAAGACGACAGAGCGCTGTCGGTTTCTTCGACTATGACTTGCGGAAGCCCTTCAGCAGAAACAACGTCGGCAGTTGGCGCACCATGCTGATGTCGGCATGCTCGACCGGTGATACGGCACGAACCGCAACGATGGCGCCGAACCGCTGCCGCGGCTTGATCGCAGCTCGTCGATTCGAGGCGTGCGCGGCCGCCCGCTTCGCAAGCCCAACACCGTCCACGCCGACCACCGCTCCGACTGCGACCCGCACCGCCGCCGGTGTCGCGAGCGCGGCAGCAGATCAGTCATCGCTAGGTACCGCACCGAACAAGGCGACGAACACGGCCGTGGCCTCGGTGATTCCGTCGGGTCGTTGCACGCACTCAGTCGTGGCTTCACCGTTTCAGCCGTGGCATTCGCTTAGACTGCCGCTCCGACCTTCGCGGAGCATTCGCCGAAACGACCTGCTCACGCTGCTGCGGGAACAGCTACGGCCGAACGAGCGGCCGATTCGAACTGGCCCTTCAGTGTCGCAATAAGCGGAGTCCAGCAGGCGCGGCAATGCCGGCGCGAGTCGAGGGGCCCCCTGTCCTACGAGCTTAGTGGAGCAAGTTGGCGCAGGCCAACCAAGATCTTCTGCTATGCATTGGCTCGATTACGGGCTTTTGAAGAAACGGTTACCCGGCCGGGGCAGGCCGAGATGGTCTCGCAGCGTCGTACCCTCGTACGCACGACGGAACAGCCCCCGCCGTTGCAACTCCGGCACGACCTTGCGCGCAAAATCGTCGAGCCCTTCCGGCAAAAATGGAAACATGACATTGAAGCCATCACTGCCCTCTTCCTCCAGCCATTGCTGCATTTCGTCGGCGATGTCGCGCGCCGTGCCGATCATCTGCAAGCCCGAATAGCCGCCGAGCCGCTGCGCGAGTTGCCGCACCGTCAGCTTCTCGCTGCGCGCCAACTCAATGACGCGCTCGCGCGAGCTGCGGCTTGCGTTGGTCTCGGGAATCTCCGGCAACGGGCCGTCCGGGTCGAACGACGACACGTCATGACCGAGCGCGATGGACAGCGATGACACACCACTTTCGTAATGGACCAAGGCATCGAGCTTCGCACGCTTGTCCTGCGCCTCACTGCGAGAATCGCCGACCACGACGAACACGCCTGGAAGAATTTTCAGATGATTGCGAGGCCGACCGAGCCGTTCCCGCCTCTCTTTCACGTCGCCATAAAAGCGCTTGCCTGCTTCCAGCGAGGACTGCGCGGTGAACACCACGTCGGCCGTTTCCGCCGCCACCTGCTTGCCCGCTTCGGACGAACCGGCTTGCACCACCACCGGCCAGCCCTGGACCGGACGCGCAATGTTCAAGGGCCCCCGCACCGACAGATACTCGCCCTTGTGGGCAAGCACGTGCAGTTTCTCCGGGTCGAAGTACAGCCCGCTTTCGACATCGCGCACGAATGCATCGTCGGCCCAGCTGTCCCACAGGCCCGTCACCACGTCGTAGAACTCGCGGGCCCGGCGATAGCGCTCGTCGTGTTCCAGATGTTCGTCTCGGCCGAAGTTCCGGGCGGCATCAGGGTTCGACGTCGTCACGAGATTCCAACCGGCGCGACCATTACTCAGGTGGTCCAGTGACGCAAACCGGCGGGCAATGTGGTACGGCTCGTCGAACGTAGTCGACGCGGTCGCCACGAGGCCGATGCGCTCCGTCACGGCGGCAAGCGCGGATAGCAGGGTGAATGGCTCGAAAGAGGTGGCGGTATGGCTGCGCTTGAGCGCATCCACCGGCATGTTCAACACGGCAAGATGATCGGCCATGAAGAACGCGTCGAAACATGCGGCTTCGAGGGTCTGCACGAAGCGCTTGAGGTGAGCGAAATTGAAGTTCGCGTCGGGAAATGCACCGGGATAGCGCCACGCGCCGGTATGCAGGCTGACCGGACGCATGAATGCGCCGAGATGAAGCTGACGGGATGAGGTCATGACGGCATCGCTCCACGAGTCGAGAATCGATACCTTAGAGCAACACGCACAAGCTCGCTCACCGATGACCTGGCAGGGTCTTTACCTTACCCCGTCCCACGCGTGGCAAACACTGCGTTGAGCGAAACGCCACGCTGGACCGGCTACGCCAGAGAAAGCGCCACCGCCCGCGATGCCAGTCACGTATGCGTCCGCACACTCACAGTTTCCCGCAGGTCGCGTCTCATCGCCTTTATCCCGTCCGGCGAAGAATGGTCGCGGAGGCTGCGACATGACGATCGCGCCGATCACCTCTGCCGCGGACGATTTCAACACCGTGCCGCATGCGCGGATGCGAGACCCGTTTTCGTGCAGACCGGTCGCGACACGTTCGGCCTGCCCCAGCTTCAAAGCTTTCCAGACGCGCGCCACGTCCACGCCGTTCTGTGCGATGCGCCGACCAGCAGCGCGCAGGCAACGCCTTGCGGTCAGGCACGGATGGATAGATCAGTAGCAGCGTGCCCGAGACAGTCGTGTGTTACGACCCACCCGGAGGCGTGTCATTGAACGGCATGGACGCTATGACGTCCGAACGCGAATTCGAGCATCGGGCGATCAGTACCGGAAAAACAAGGTCCGCCTGCCGGTTCAATCATGCCGGTCGCATGGCCTCTCAGCAGTCGCTCCGCCTCGCGCCGTGGCGAACCGGACGAACCGGACGCACCATTCGTCAAGAGCGTCAGCGGGCTCTCTGCCGCCCACTGGTAACGGTCGCCGCGCGTCCGCTCGACTTACCGATATGCCGCGAGCGCCTGTAGCGAACGATGCACCGTAGTGGCAGGCCAACCCACCGCCGCCACTTCGGCACGCGACAGCGCATCGATCACCTCCTGCAGCACCCCAGCACTTGCAGCCGACGCCCAAGCGGACCGGGCTCAGCGTCCGGAACATCGTTGACCACGGCGTCGCCCGTCTTCTCTTCCGTTATCGAGGCCTTCGTTGTTGCCTCCCTGTCGTGGGCGCACGAACACAAACGGTTCGCCGTTCGGCAACCACTTTTGATTTCCAAATAACACTTCGAGAGCTTTGCTTATCAGAAACGCATGGTTTGACAACCGCGCGTTTCTCAACAAAATGCAGAAATCTTCCGGTATTCGGAATCTTTTTTCCATAAATGCAGCCAGCCACGTTCGGAGCAGGACACTGGCCCGCGTCTGTGAGCGCACGGTCGCCATTGTTGCCGGCCGTCAAGGCCGCTTGCCACCCCTCCATGAGCAACCGATTCCTCTCCACCGCCACCGCGAGACCCGATGCACAGCCCCTCGCAGACCGGGCACGCGAGGCGCTCGAGCGGGCGCGATCCCTCGCGCCGAAGCTGCGTGAGAAAGCGGCAGTACGCGACGCTGAACGTATTCTCCCCTATGACGCGCTCGCGCTGCTGAGGGAGCATGACCTGCTAGGCCTTCGCACGCCAGTGAGACTCGGCGGAGCGGAAATCGAGTACGGCGATGTGGTTCGCGTCATCGCCGAACTCGCGCGCGGCGATTCGAATGTCGCGCAACTACTGATTCCGCACTACGTCTATCAGGAACGCATGCGCCTGATGGGCGACGAAGCCATCAAGCAGCGCATCTGGCGGCAGGTGGCCGAAGGCGCGTTGATCGGTAATGCATCCACCGAACGTGGCAGTGCCCGTTCAGGCGAGATCACAATCCAGCTCGCGCCGAACGGCGCGCACTACCGTTTGAGCGGGCGAAAATTCTATAGCACGCCGACGCTGTTCGCAGACCTCGTGTTCGCAACCGTGCTCGATCCGCAAGATCGCATCGTCTATGCGATCCTGCCGACCGACCGCGAAGGCGTCACGCGCGTGGACGATTGGGACGGCGTAGGCCAGCGCGTGACCGGCAGCGGGACGACGATCTTCGAAAATGTGCGGGTCGACGCGGACGAAATCGTCGTGGTTGGCGACTGGATGAAGCGCCGTCACTACACCAGCTCCGGCGCGCAACTTCTGTTCGCCGCCGTGAAATCCGGCATTGCACGCGCCGCGCTCGACGACGCACGCGACTGGGCACGCGACGGCGCGCGTCCCTCGCGCACCACGCAGGTCGAACATGTGACGCTCGATCCTTATGTGCAAGCGCTCGTCGGAGAACTGTCGACGGCGGCCCTGAGCGCGCAGCTTGTGCTCGGTCATGCAGCGGACGCGTTGACCGTCGCAAGCCACGCCCAGTACGAGGACCTTGCGTCCGACGTGCTGGAAGCCGTGCTCGTGGACACATCCGTGAAAGCCGCTCAAGCGCAACTCGCCACCGAACAGGCCGCGTTGCTGGTAGCACAGAAACTCTTCGACGTGGGCGGCACCTCGACCGCACTGAAGCGCCATAACTTCGACCGTCACTGGCGCAACGCCCGCACGCTCAGCCTGCACGATCCCATCGTCTACCGCAGCAAGGCGATCGGCGCGCATCTGTTGCGCGGCGATGCTCCGCCGCTCGGCTTTACTTACTGATCGGCGCGCAGCGCTACGCTTTCCATGACCCACGTCTATACGCCTTCGATTGCCGACGACACCGGCCTCAGCCCCCTGGAGCGCGTTCGTCAACAGCCCTTCAACCTGGGCCTGTTTCTGCCCATTCAGAACGGCGGCTGGTCGATTTCCACCCTGCCGCGCTCGACCGACTGGCGTTTCGACTACAACGCCCGCCTGACACTCCAAGCCGAAGCGCTCGGCTTCGATCTGGTGTTCGGACTGGCGCAGTGGATGCCGAAGGGTGGCTACGGTGGCCAGACCAACTTTCGCGAGGTATCGCTGGACAGCTTCATCACGACCGCGGCGCTATCTGCGATTACGCAGCGGATTTTGTTGATTTCGACGATCCACGTGCTGTACGGCCCGTGGCATCCGCTCCATCTCGCGAAGATCGGCGCGACGCTCGATCACATTTCCGGCGGACGCTGGGGCGTCAATCTCGTCACCGGCCATATCGCCGATGAAGCGCGCATGTTCGGCCAGACGCGTGAGGAACACGACGCGCGCTACACGCATGCGGCCGAGTTCGTCGAGATTCTCGATCGACTTTGGCGCACGGACGCGAACATCTCTTTCGAAGGCAAGCACTGGACGCTGAACGACGCGTTTGTGTCGCCGCGGCCGCTGTACGGCCGTCCTATTCTGATCAACGCGACCGGTTCCAAGGCGGGCTTCGCGTTCGGCGCGAAGTACTCGGATTTCGTGTTCATACCCAGCCCGGTCGGCACGAAACTCGAACCCACGCTCGCGGCGTTGCCGGCATTCACCAACGGTTTGCGCGCCGCCGCGGCCGCTGAAGGTCGCGACGTCCGGCCAATCATCAACCCGACCATTGTCAGCGCGGCCACCGACGATCTTGCGCATGCCCGTTACGCGGAAATCCGCGCGTCCGAGGACACCGTGGCCGCCAATAACTTCAACGCCCGCATGAGCCCGAAAACCGGTTCAAGCGATGCCCACGCGTGGAGCAAGCACGCGCGCGAGGCAGGCGACCGCGCGGTGGGCGGCAACATGCATCTGGTAGGCAGTCCTCAAACCATCGTTGACGGCTTCATGCGCTTGCGAGACGCCGGTTGCGGCGGCGTGCAACTCACATTCTTCGACTTCGAAAAAGATCTCGCCCACTTCGGCGCCCACATCCTACCGCTGATGCGCGACGCGGGCCTGCGGCTGTAAGTTCGGCTCCGATCCTCGATACAGGCAATGTCCATCCGATGAACACCCTATCTCAACGGCACGCGCTGCAAAGCGTGCTGCCGGGCAGTGACGAATTGCGCTCGCTGGTACACGATATTTCTGTCACCGAGCAAAAACGCGAGCGCGACACGGCCGCGACGCGCGATGTGATCGAACGGATCCGCGCGGCGGGCCTCGGCCTGTTCCGTCTGCCTCTGTCGCAAGGCGGAGCGGGCGCGACGCTGTCGCAGGTCTACGAACTCGTGCTCGATCTCGGCGCCGCCGATTCCAACATTCCCCACATTCTGCGCAATCACTTCGCGTTCGTCGAAAAGGCCAGGCGCGCCGCGCATCTGCCGCAGTATCAGCGCTGGCTCGAACGGGTGCGCGCGGGCGAACTGTTCGGTCTCGGCGCAAGCGAGATCGGCACGCAGAACGTGGGCGACGGCGACGGCAACACACGGCTGCTGCCGCATGGCAGCGCCTTTCGTCTGACCGGCAAGAAGTATTACAGCACGGGCAATCTGTATTTCGATCACATCATCGTCAATGCGAAGACCCCCGATGGCCGCTTCGTGGCGGCTCGCGTGGGCACGCGCCAGCCAGGGGTCGACGGACAGGACGACTGGGACGGCATCGGCCAGCGCAATACCGCCAGCGGCACGACCGTTTTCACCGACGTGGAGGTGGATCCACGTGACGTGCTGCCGCTCGAAGAAGACGTGCGCATGCCCCATCAGGCGACATTCGCGCAGCTTTGGCTGACGACAATCATCGCGGGCATCGTGCGCCGTATCGCTGCGGACGCGACTCAACTGCTCGGCGGACGCGAGCGCAACTACTACCACGCGAGCGCGCCGCGCCCCGCCAACGATCCGCTGCTGCAACAGGTGGTCGGAGAGTTGCAGAGCTCTGCGTACGTTGCCGAAGCCGCGGTGCTGCGCGCCGCCGTGACGCTTGGAAACGCCTTCGACTCGTCGCTCGCAGGTACGCCCGACGAAACGTCGTATGTGGAAGCAGCATTGCAAGCGGCGAAATCGAAAGTCGCCATCGATGACCTTGCATTGCGCGCGGCCACGCGTCTGTTCGACGCGGGCGGCGCTTCCGCCGCGCGGGAAAGCGCGCGCTTCGACCGCCACTGGCGCAACATCCGAACCCTCTCCTCGCACAACCCCGTCGCCTACAAGGCGCGCGCGATCGGCGAGCACGCAGTCAACGGCGTCCCATTGCCGCGCGCGGCGTTCTTCTGACGCCGTTTGAGATCAGACATTCACAGGACTTTCTGCCGATGACCCGTACCGTTTCCCCCGAGCAGCTGCGCAACCTGATTGCCAAGCGTGCCGAGCTTGCGATTCTCGACGTCCGCGAAGAAGGTGTGTCCGCACGGCGGCGGCTGTTCTATTCGTCGGTAGCGCCCGTCGGCCGGCTTGGCCTTCAGATCAGCCGGCTAGTGCCGCGCACCGGCACCCCCGTCGTACTGGTCGACACGGACGGCGAATATACGACGCGCGCAGCCGAACTGCTCGCTCGCTGGGGCTATACCGACGTCGCGATTCTCGCAGGCGGCGTGGAAGGCTGGGCGCGCGCGGGTTTCGAAATCTTCACTGGCACGAACGTACCCGGCAAGGCGTTCGGGGAAGTGATCGAACACCGGTTGCAGACGCCGAACATCGATGCTCGCGCGCTGAAAGCGCGCCAGGATGCGGGCGAAGATCTCGTCGTGCTGGACTCGCGCCCCTTCGGCGAATTCAACACGATGAACATCCCAGGCGGCATCGATTGCGCGGGCGCTGAACTCGTATATCGCGCGCTGGCCGCCGCGCCGTCACCGGATACGCTGATCGTGGTGAACTGCGCGGGCCGCACGCGCAGCATTCTCGGCGCGCAGTCGCTCATCAACGCGGGCGTGCCAAATCCGGTCGCCGCACTCACCGGCGGCTCCATGTCCTGGCTGCTCGAAGGGCTCACGCTCGAACACGGGCAGCTGCGCACCGCGCCGCGCCCGGACGCTGCCACCCTGCAGCAGGCACAGACACTCGCGGCGGCCGCGGCACGCCGTGCGAACGTGTCGATCGTCGGAAGGGACACGCTTGCCAGGCTCGAGCGGGAAAGCGACACGCATGCGCTCTACCGCTTCGACGTGCGCGATCCGCTCGAATACGAGGCCGGGCACCCGGCGGGCTGGCGCTCCGCCCCCGGCGGCCAGCTCGTCCAGGCCACCGACGAATACGTCGGCACGCTGCACGCGCGTGTGGTGCTGCGCGACGACGACGGCGTGCGTGCCCGCATGACCGGTTCCTGGCTCAAGCAGTTGGGCTATCTCGATGTGTACGTGCTCGACGACGCGGCGAGCGCGGAGCTTGTCGCCGAGCAGTACGAAGCGGGCGCCGAACCGCGTGCGGTGCGCCCGCATGGCGCGCGCACGCGCTGCATCGAAGCGGACCAGTTGGCGCGCCTGCTAAAGGAAGAAAAGGCGCAGGTAGTCGATGTCGACAGCAGCCTCGCGTTTCGCCGCAGCCATGTGGAAGGGGCAGTGTTCATCGCGGCGAGCGCCTTGCGCGCGCGTCTGGGCGAGGTGGCCAGCAAAGGCGATGTCGTACTGACGTCGACGGACGGCTTGCTCGCGGGCGTCGTCGCAGCAGAGCTCACGGACACGTTTCCCGGCATTGCGGCGCTGATTGGCGGCACACAGCGCTGGCACGCGCTGGGGCTGCCACAGGCGTCGGGGGACGCCGGCAATCTGACCGGTGACGACGACGCGTGGTACAGCCCGTACCACGCCGAAACGAGCCGCGTCGGCGAGCAGATGGAAGCGTATCTCGCGTGGGAACTGCAACTTGTGGCGCAAGTGGAGCGCGATGCCATTGCTTCGATCGACGTGCTCGACTTCGATACGGCGACGGCGGCGCTGAGCCGGGAGCGGCTGGCCGCCAAGCGCTGACGCGCGGTTCGCGCTGGTGACTGGCGCGGCCGGCAAACAGGCGGGGGCCACAAGAAACAGGCCGGCCGCTGCATCCGGCATTCACTTGCCGCGTCAGCACGCCACCGAAAGCTGTACCGCAACGAAGACCATCATGAGTACACGCCGCACGCTGCACCTGAATACTAATATTTCGGGCCTCGGCCGTCATCCGGCCGCATGGCGCAAGGCCGACAATCCACGCGCGATCACCGATCTCGCGCACTTCACCGAGATTGCGCAAACCGCCGAACGCGGCAGGCTCGACGCCGTCTTTCTGTCCGACATGGTCGCGCTGCGCGGTCATGCGGCGGGAACCTGGCAATCGCTCGAGCCGACGGTGCTGCTCACCGCACTCGCCGGTGTGACGCAGTCCGTCGGGTTGATCGGCACGGCCTCGACCACGTTCAACGATCCGTACAACCTCGCGCGGCGCTTTGCATCGCTGGATCATGTGAGCGCCGGACGGATTGCGTGGAACGCGGTGACCACCTACGACGCCGACGCGGCAGCGAACTTCAGCATGCCCGCCCCTCTGGACAAGGAGACGCGTTACGCACGCGCGGCGGAATTTATCGAAGTGGTGGAGAAGCTGTGGGACAGTTGGGAAGACGGCGCGCTGGTGGCGGACCGGACGAGCGGTCTGTATGCCGATCCGGCGCGCGTGCACGAGATCGCCTACGAAGGTCAGTTCTTCCGGGTGCGCGGTCCGCTGAACGTGCCGCGCAGTCCGCAAGGGCGTCCAGTGTTGGTGCAGGCGGGGGGCTCGCCGACAGGCGTCGCGCTGGCCGCACGCCATGCGGACGCCGTCTTCACCTCGCAGACCACGCTGAAAAGCGCGCAGGCGTTCTATCGCGAGATCAAGGCGGTTGCGGCCGGACACGGACGCAACCCTGACCATCTGCTGATTCTGCCTGGCCTTTATCCGGTGATCGGCGGCACGCTTGCAGAAGCGCATCAACGCAAGGCGGAACTCGATGCGCTGCTCGACCGCAGCGTCGAACTCGCCAAGTTCGCCGGCACGTTGGGCCTGAAGCCGACCGATCTCGAACTCGACGCGCCGCTACCCTACGCGCTGATCGACACGGGCACCCGAACCGACGTCTCGCACGGCTTCATCCGTTCGACAGTGCTGCTCGCGCAAGGCGAGAACCTGACCGTGCGCGATTTGCTCGATCGCAATCCGGGCGCGCACCGGATGATCGTGGGCACGCCCCAGACCATCGCGGACGATATCGAAAGCTGGTTCCTGCAACACGCAGCGGATGGTTTCAATCTCAACGCGGATACGTTCCCGTCCGGCCTGGCGGATTTCGTCGACCATGTCGTGCCGATTTTGCAGCGCAAGGGAATTTTCCGGCGCGACTACGACGGCACGACGCTACGCGAGCACTACGGCCTGCCACGTCCGCCCAGCCGGTATGAAGCCGAGGCCGCCTCTCTCACGACTTCCGCCTGACGGAGCAACGCGCACCTCATGTCCACCAGAGAAACGACGCTCAGAGAATCGCCGGCCCCACGCGTTGTCAACGCGTCGGCCTGGCTGCCCGCGATGCGCGAACCTGCATTGCGCGCGATCGTGCCATTGCTGTTGCTCGCGTGCTGGCAATTGGCCGTCTCGCGCGGCCTTGCGAGTGACTTCGTGCTGCCGCCGCCCGCCTCCGTGCTGGCCGCCTACCGCGAACTTTGGCAGTCCGGCGATCTGCAGGACGCCCTGAAAATATCCCTTGCCCGCGCGGCGCTCGGCCTGTTGATCGGCGGCGGCATGGGTCTCGCACTGGGCACGGCCGCAGGACTCAGCAAGAACGCGGAACGCGGCTTCGATACCGTGCTGCAAATGCTGCGAACCATACCGTTCATCGCGCTAGTGCCGATCTTCGTGGTGTGGTTCGGCATTGGCGAAATCTCGAAAATTGCCCTGATCGCGGGCGCCGCGCTTTCGCCGATGTACCTCGGGACCTATCACGCGATTCGCGGCATCGACCCGAAACTGCTCGAACTGGGCCGCACGTTCCGCCTTTCGCGAGCGCATCAGATTCGCCTTGTCATCCTGCCGATGGCGCTGCCGGGCATGCTCGTGAGTGTGCGCTATTCCGCGGCGATCTCGCTGCTGGCGCTGGTGGCCGCCGAGCAGATCAATGCCAACGCGGGCATTGGCTATATTTTGAACAACGCGAACCAGTTTCAGCGCACGGACATCATCATCGCGGGCGTTCTGGTTTACGCGGCGCTCGGCATTCTCGTAGACGGATCGCTGCGCCTGCTCGAACGGAAGGTTCTCGTCTGGAGGGGACCCCGTGTCTGAACCCGCTGCCCCGTTGCACGACGACACCGCTCGCGTGGTCGCACGCCTGTCCGGCGTTAGAAAGCGCTACGGCGAAAATACCGTGCTCGACAACGTGGACTTCACCGTCCGCCGCGGAGAATGCGTCGCACTCGTCGGTCCGTCGGGAACCGGCAAGACCACCGTGCTGCGTCTGCTCGCCGGGCTTGAGACCGTCTCGGGCGGCACGACCGAGATTACATCCAGCACGTCAGTCGTGTTTCAGGAACCGCGTCTGATCCAGGCGCTGCGAGTCTGGAAAAACGTGCTGCTCGACGACGCACACCGCACCGGCGCCCGAACGCGGGCCGAAGCAGCGCTGCGCGACGTTGGACTCGAGGACAAGCTGACGAGCTGGCCCGTCAGTCTCTCGGGCGGGCAGGCGCAGCGCGTGGCGATCGCGCGGGCATTGCAGCGCAATCCTGAACTGATGCTGCTCGACGAGCCGTTCAGCGCGCTCGACGCCTTCACCCGCCGCAGCATGCAAAGCCTGGTATCGAGCCTGTGGGCGCGCTACGGCTTCGGCTTGGTCATCGTCACGCACGACCTGGAGGAAGCGCTGCTCCTCGCGGACCGCATCGTGATTCTCTCGCAAGGGCGCATTCACCACGAAATGCGCGTCGAACTGCCGCGCGAACGCGACGTTACGTCCGCCGAGTTCAACCTCCTCAAACGCGCACTGCTGTCCAGTTTCTCTCTCAGCATGAGTTGAACTCGTCATTCACGGTTCTTCGACCGCTTTCTTTCACTCGATCCATTCCAAACAAAACATGTCTCGAATAAAAAACGCATTCGCCAGCATCGCCATGCTGATTGCCGCGGCCACGCTGACGCAGGCGGGCCCCGTCCGCGCGCAAACGCCGCCTGATCTGAAGGGAACCAAGCTGGTGATCGCGTATCAGGACCCGGCTTTTCCGGCGTTGATCCGCAAATCGGGGGTGAGCGACTCCACGCCCTACCAGATCGAGTGGGTGTTGCTGACCGGTCCCGCCGCGAATCTCACGGCGTTGTACGCGAACCGGATCGATCTCGGTCATATGGGGGATACGTCGCTCACCATCGAACAGGCCAACGCCCGCGCGGAATGGACAAAGGATTCCGCGCCGCTGCACATCGTCGCCGCGTGGCGCAATGCGTATTCGAAGGATTACCCCGCCGCCGTGACCGCCGCGCGGACCTCGGCGAACATCAAAACGCCGAAGGACATCAAGGGACACAAGGTCGGCTACAACTACGGCGGTTACGCACATGCCCAGTACCTCGCGGCACTGGTCAAGGCCGGGATAACCGAGAAAGACATCGAGCCGATCAAATTCGCCGACGCGGCAACGTCGGCCGCCGGGTTCAATGCAGGTGAGGTCGACGTGGTGTCGGGCGGCATGGGGCCGATTCTCAACACCATCAAGTCAGGCGCGGGCCGCGTGCTGCTGACCGATCGCGACACGGGCATTCCCGCGCTGAACGTCTGGACCACTACGTCGAGCGTGCTGAAAGACCGTACCAAGGTCGCCGCACTGCAGGATTTTTTCTCGCGGATGTCGGGCTATTGGGCGTGGCATGACGCGAACCGTGATGCGGTGGTTGCGATCCTGAAAGAGACGCTCAAAGTCTCCGACGAACGTGCCGCGTTCGAGTATCACGTGCGTAGCGGCGCTTTCGTCAAGTTCGACGCGGGACTGATCGGGCAGGAACAGCGCGTCGCCGACATTCTTTTCGACGGTCGCGCGATCAAGAAGAAGGTGAAGGTAGACGTGGAATACGATCCGCGCTTCAACGCCGCCCAGAAGGCGGTGTGGCCCGTCAGGTCGGCGCAATAACGATCTACAGCGATCGACAGCGACCGATTACGGCCGATTAAGACCAGTAACGATTAGTGACGATGGGCTCCGGGCAACGCGCCCGGCTTTCGTCTCTCGGAGGCCGGGGGCGTCAGCAAACGCATCCGGCTCACACACGGCGGCCGCGCCTGGAATCTGCGTTGGAATGCACTGCCAGGTTTCGATGAATTCGATCTTGCGCTCCCGCATTCCCAGCTCGTTTGGAAATCGAAGCAAAATTGGCTCTTTGCGCCTGAGATCATCATCCCGGTGTGCAGTCAATAGTACCTGTCAGCACACGGTAAACACGAAAGACCAAAGATCAACCAAACCCACACGCGAATCGAACTGGCGCCGACGACCATCGACTGGGTCGCCTTTTTCCATCAAACTGGCTTCCACAGAATAGCCAACTCACAAGCACTATCGTTTTCCGACTAAGTTTTTGTGATGCAAGCGGCGATGCTTAGCAGAGGTATCGGGTTGGGCTTGATCTCAGGCATCACCCATTCCCTTCGGATCGGCGAGTTATTACCTGCATCGCGGCACATCGTTAGCACTGGCGCTGCTTATCATTTGATGAGTAGTCAACGCTCAACCCGCGAAGAGGTCTACCGCGTTCAGGCATGGTTTTGCGAGCAAATGCGAGGCGACCTCGAAGAGGTGAAGAACCGCTTTTGGATTTTGCAGCCCATTCTTGAAACTTGAATTCCAGTTTTTGACCCGATGGTTCGACCGACGGTGAGCCACTGGTAAGGCGCCGATACAGCAAGCGGTATCGGGAGCGAAATGCCGAACGCGGAATTCAACGAAATGGTAAGCGATGAAGCCGTAGCGCACGGATCATCAAATCGAGGAAGTGGCCTGGCTCAGCCTTCTGCCACCCGTACGCCCTGAAGGTAAACAGCGGTCGTGGAACAATCCTGCATGGGTCGGCGCATGGTCGCTGTGAGGGACTGCAGCCTGGTATGGCACCGCCTGTCGTTGTAGCGCACGCGCCAGTCCGCAATTACCGCCCTCGCCTGGATTCGTCCTCGTTCGATTCGACGTTGAAACCGTGCGACAGGCATGCAGTCCTCCCGGAATTTGCTGTCGAAGCTCTGGTTCGCTCCGGTTCAGCAAGGCTCGCCCAGACCGATCGGGACAGTCGCGATGGCAAGGCTGACGGTCCGCTTGAGCGGTGCCCTGCCCACGACCTATGAGCCGTCGTCCGACCACAGTGGCGCGGCACCGATCGGTCGGCTGAGCCCGCGGACCAGTCGGGTTGTCAGGAAGAAGCCGCCCCGCCAATCGCGAAATGTCGCCGCGTGTGATTGTCGACATCCGTCGAGCATTCGAGCGGTTACTCTTTCGCACTGGCGTCGTACAAGTGGTCGTAACCCCAGAGGCAGTTTCGCGTCACCCGCTTGGATGCATGGCGCTCGTGCGGCGATTCTGCAGCTCTCGCATCGCACCCGCTTCGCATCGTCGCCGACCATCTCGCCGAAGCCCTTCTGCCTAGCGTAGATTCATGCTTCGCTCAAGCCATGCCGGATAGGCACATCTGCGCTCGACGAAGCGCCCGCGTCTCGCGAAATTCGACGGGGGCGCATCACTATCGCAGCCCTTATTCGTGATGCTCGCCACCCTCGACGCGCTAATACCGCAATCAATTAGCCATAGGTCAGCGGCACCGCTGATCGATGCTATGCTCGCCGGCAGCGTGAACAGTCGCTGACGTGTCGGTTATTCGGGATGCCGCGTGTCGTTGAATGCAAAACGGCTTACATGATCGCACCTGCTGGCACGCTCATTCAGAAATCAAACAATTGACGACGTCGTCTCCCCATGCTTCTCGAAGTCGAGAAAGCAAGGAAACGCCGAAGAATTTACGTACAAAATGTGCCGGCTGCTACGCGCCCAACGCTACTATGGAATTTAGACAGTTACGCTACTTCCTCAGCGTCGTCGAACACGGCAGCATGGGCAAGGCTGCGCTCGAGCTTGGCGTGGTCACATCGGCCTTGAGCCAGCAGATCAGCCGTCTTGAAAGCGAACTCTCGACCCGCCTGCTGCAACGCACGTCTACCGGCGTCGTTCCGACCGACGCCGGCCTGGCCTTCTGGCGGCAGGCGCAACTCGCGCTGCGTCACATCGAAGACGCCGCGCTTGCCGCGCGTTCCGCCCGCCTTTCGGGCCACGTGAGCGTGGGCATGGCGCCAAGCACCGCGAGCGTGCTCGGCGCGGCGTTCATGGCGGCCATGCGGGCGCGTTATCCCGACGTCCGGCTGCGCATGGTCGAAAGCCTCTCGGGCTATCTCGCCTCCATGCTGAGCGCGCGCCAGATCGATCTCGCCGTATTGTTCCGCGAGGAACCCGCTCAGCGGTTCAGCGTAATGCCGCTGCTCGACGAGCAGTTGTTCCTGATCGGCACCCCCGGTCTTCTTCAGTTGCCGGCGAGGAAAGCCGTGCGGCTGAAGGATCTCGGCCGGCTGCCTCTGGTCCTGCCGAGCGGCGCGCACGGCCTTCGCTCGCTATTGTCGTCCGCGTTCAGGCGCGCCGAATACGAACCGAACATCGTCGCTGAAGTAGACGGTCTGCCACTGCTGATGGACTCCGTGCGCGCGGGGATCGGTGCGACGATACAGCCAGGCGCGGCGCTCGCGAGGCCCGAGAACACAGTGCTGGCGAGCGTCCGCGTCGCTGAGAGGTACGCCACCCGGCCGAACATGATCACCAGCGTTTCCGACGACGAACTCTCGCCCTCGGGGCTCGCGGCACGGGTCGTCCTTGCCGACGTCGCCCGTCAACTCGTGCGCGAAGGCCGCTGGCCCGGCGCGCGACTGCTCGAGCCGGCGCCTTCACGACAACTGAAGGCCTCTTAACGGCGCCCTGCTGGCGCGACGCGCACGGCATCCATAAGATGCGTCTCCAAGGAGACAAGTCTGATGGTCGATGTACTCATAATCGGAGGGGGCAATGCCGCGCTATGCGCCGCGTTAATGGCGCGCGAGGCGGGCGCGTCGGTCCTGCTTCTCGAATCAGCGCCGCGCGAATGGCGCGGCGGCAACTCGCAACACACGCGCAATCTTCGCTGCATGCACGACGCGCCGCAGGACGTCCTCGTCGATGCCTACCCGGAAGAGGAATTCTGGCAGGACTTGCTCAGAGTCACGGGTGGCGTGACCGACGAACATCTTGCGCGGCTGACGATTCGCGCGTCGTCGAACTGTCGGCCATGGATGCAGAAGCACGGCGTGCGCTTTCAACCGCCGCTGTCCGGCGCGCTGCACGTCGCGCGCACCAATGCGTTCTTCATGGGCGGCGGCAAGGCGCTCGTCAACGCCTATTTCCGCAGTGCGGAGGCGCTCGGCGTCGACATTCGTTACGAAACGCCGGTCGATTCGCTGGAACTCGACGGCGGATGTTTCGTCGCGGCGCGCAGCGGCAAGCAGCGCTTCGAAGCGCGCGCTTGCGTGCTTGCCGCTGGCGGCTTCGAGTCCAACCGTGAATGGCTGCGCGAAGCGTGGGGACAGAACGAGCGCGGGGAATGGCCTGCCGATAACTTCCTGATTCGCGGCACGCGCTTCAACATGGGCGTGTTGATCAAGCACATGATCAGCGCGGGCGCAGACATGATCGGCGATCCATCGCAATCGCATTGCGTCGCCATCGATGCGCGCGCGCCGTTGTACGACGGCGGCATCTGCACGCGCATCGACTGCGTGTCGCTGGGCGTCGTCGTAAATCGCGACGGCAATCGCTTCTACGACGAAGGCGAGGATTTCTGGCCCAAGCGATATGCGATCTGGGGCCGGCTCATCGCGCAGCAGCCGGACCAGATCGGCTACTCGATCATCGACTCGAAAGCAATTGGCGGGTTCATGCCGCCGGTGTTTCCGGGCGAAAAGGCCAACTCCCTGCCGGAACTCGCGCGAAAGTTGCAGCTGCCCGAAGCGCGCTTCATGGAAACGCTCATGCGCTATAACGAGGGCTGCCGCGTTGGCACCTTCGATCACACCACGCTCGACGATTGCCACACCGACGGTCTGGCGCCGCCGAAAACGCATTGGGCTCGCCGCATCGACACGCCGCCGTTCTACGGCTATGCCCTGCGGCCCGGCATCACATTCACATATCTCGGTCTGAAGACCAACGACCGCGCACAGGTCTACTTCGGCGGCCAGCCGAGCGCTAACCTGTTCGTCGCGGGCGAAATGATGGCGGGCAACGTACTCGGCAAGGGTTATACCGCGGGCGTCGGCATGTCGATCGGCACCGCGTTCGGCCGCATCGCCGGAACCCACGCCGCGCGCGCCGCACTCACAACAATGGAGGCTCATAGTGCAACAGTCTGACGCGCTGGCGTCCAAGCGCACGCGCACGGCGTCGTTGGGCGACGCAAAAGCGCCGCCGCGCGCGAGCAACGCGCGCGTGATTCCCATCGCGCCGATGAGCGACAGTGAAAGCGAAGTGGCGCGTCAAATGCAGATCTGCAACGCCTGCCGCTATTGCGAAGGCTTCTGCGCCGTGTTTCCGGCGATGACTCGTCGCCTGGAATTTGGCAAGGCAGACGTCAACTATCTCGCGAATCTATGCCATAACTGCGGCGCGTGCTACCACGCGTGCCAATACGCGCCGCCACACGAGTTCGCGGTTAACGTGCCGAAGGCACTGGCCGAAGTGCGGCTCGACACCTACACCGAATATGCGTTCCCCGCCGCATTCGGCGCATTGTACAAGCACAACGGCTTGACGCTCTCGGTGGCGCTGGCAGCCGGTCTCGCGCTCTTTCTGCTGCTGGGCACGGCAATGCACAGCGGCCTTTCGGGCGAAGTCTCGGCGGCAAACTTCTACGCCATATTCCCGCACAACCTGCTCGCCGTGATGTTTGGAACGGTTTTTCTATTCGCGGTTCTTGCGCTCGGCGTCGGCGTTAGACGCTTCTGGCGCGACGTCGCCGCGGGAACCGGAAGCCCGAGCGCCCCAGCCGTCGCGGAGGCTGCAAAACATGCGCTGACACTCAAATATCTCGATGGCGGGCATGGCGAAGGCTGCAACGAGGAGAGCGACGCCTTCACCCTCGCGCGCCGCCGCTTCCATCACCTGACCTTCTACGGCTTCATGCTGTGTTTCGCGTCGACAACGGTCGCGACGCTCTATCACTATGCGTTCGGGCTCGAAGCGCCGTATCCGTTGCTTAGCGCGCCGGTGCTGCTGGGCACCGCCGGCGGCGTCGGGCTAATTCTCGGACCGGCGGGGCTCTTGTGGCTGAACCTCAAGCGCAACGCCGAGCGAAGCGATATGCGACAGCGCCCGATGGACCGTGGCTTCATCGCGCTCCTGTTGCTGACCAGCGCATCAGGCCTCGCCCTGCTCGCCTTGCGGGCGACAGCCGCAATGCCGTCGCTGCTCGCGATTCACCTGGGCATTGTGATGGCCCTGTTCGCGACGCTTCCCTACGGCAAGTTCGCGCATGGCATTTTTCGTTCGGCGGCGCTGCTGAAATCTTCGATAGAAAAGCGCCAGCGCGATGCATTGAGCCTCGGTTCGGATTAGCAGCGAGCGGGCGCACCAGCGCCCGTCATTACAAAAGAAATAGGAGACGACATGCACCCCACAGAACCACTCGCCGGCACAGCCGGCGAGTCACCGATGAGCCGCGCCGCCGCCGTGCTGCGCGTGACGAGCGGAAACTTCCTCGAACAGTTCGATTTCTTCCTATTCGGCTTCTACGCAACCTCGATTTCGAAGATCTTTTTCCCGTCCACGAGCGAATTCGCCTCGCTGATGCTCACTTTCGCCGTGTTCGGCGCGGGCTTTTTGATGCGTCCGCTCGGCGCGATTTTCCTCGGCGCGTACATCGATAAGGTGGGACGGCGCCGCGGGTTGATCGTTACCCTGTCGATTATGGCAAGCGGCACGATTCTGATAGCGTGCGTCCCAGGCTATGCGACCATCGGCATGCTTGGACCCATGCTTGTGCTGATCGGACGCCTGTTGCAGGGATTTTCGGCTGGTGCCGAACTCGGCGGCGTCTCAGTGTACCTCTCTGAGATGGCGACGCCTGGACGAAAAGGCTTCTACACAAGCTGGCAGTCCGCTAGCCAGCAAGTCGCCATCGTGATGGCGGCGGCAATCGGCTTCGGCTTGAATCAGTGGCTCACCGCGCAGCAGATTGGTGCGTGGGGCTGGCGTGTGCCGTTTTTCGTCGGCTGCGCAATTGTGCCGTTTCTCTTCATGCTTCGCCGCTCGCTGCAGGAGACCGCCGCGTTCGAAGCACGACGGCATCATCCGCAGGCCCGTGAAATTTTCGCGACGCTGTTCGGTAATTGGAGAATCGTCATCGCCGGCATGCTACTGACCGCGATGACGACCACCACGTTCTATCTGATCACCGTATATACACCGACGTTTGGCAAATCGGTGCTCAAGCTGTCTACTGCCGACAGTCTGATGGTGACGCTGCTCGTGGCCGTGTCGAACTTCGTGTGGCTGCCAATCGGCGGCGCGATTTCGGACCGTATCGGCCGCAAGCCGCCGCTGCTCGCCATCACCGTGCTGGCGATGCTCACCGCCTATCCGGCGCTGTCGTGGCTGGCGCACGCACCCAGCTTCGCACGGATGCTGGCCGTACTGCTCTGGTTCTCGTTCTTCTTCGGCATCTACAACGGCGCGATGGTCGCCGCGCTGACTGAGGTGATGCCAACGGAGGTTCGCGTCGCAGGCTTTTCTCTAGCGTTCAGCTTGGCGACGGCCGTGTTCGGCGGTTTCACGCCGGCGGTGTCGACTTATCTGATCCAAATCACACACGACAAGGCTGCGCCGGGCTACTGGCTCAGCTTCGCAGCGCTCTGCGGACTAGGCGCGACGCTGCGATTGTATCGGTCCGCGGCGAAGCAAGGGTCGCGCGCTGTTTCGAGCTAGCCATGCGCACCTGTTAGATGCCGACCGGCGGGCGGAGCCGAACGCGCCCGCGGGCTGGCACCGAATTATTTCCCCAAGACCAACCGAGCCCGAAAGAGGCAGAAAAGGAGACAGTCATGCACCATTCACCGGACGTTGTCGAGGAAAGTCGAATAGCGAAACAAACGAGCTGGGCAATCGGCCAGCGCAGCGCCGCAGCGCCGACACGATTTTCCGGACGGACCTATTCGCTGGGTTTGGCGATCGCATCCCTCGTTGCCATGTTGGCCGGCTGCGGCGGGTCCTCGCAGTCGCCCACGTTCATCGACAATTCAGGGGCGCCGGTCGTTGATACTGCGTACGGCAAGGTGAAAGGTACGGGCACGGACATCCTGTCGTTCAAGGGCATTCCGTATGCAAAGCCGCCCGTCGGTGCGCTGCGGTGGACCGCGCCGACCGAACCAACGGCGTGGAGCGATACCCGCGACGCATCCAGCTTCGGCCCGGAGTGCATGCAGGCAGGCACGGGGTCGATGAGCGAAGACTGTCTCACCATCAACGTCTGGACACCCAAGTCGGCGGTGGCATCCAGCGCCAAACTCCCCGTGATGGTTTGGGTATATGGCGGCAGCTTCACCAGTGGCAATGGCAATGTTGACGGCAGCGTGGTGTCCAGTCACGGCGCGGTGGTGGTTTCGATGAACTATCGGGTAAGCACGTTCGGCTTCATGGCGCACCCGCAACTTTCCGCCGAATCTCCCGACAAAGTTTCGGGCAATTACGGGCTCCTCGACGTCATGCAGGCGTTGAAATGGGTGAAGGAAAACATTGCGAATTTCGGCGGTGATCCAACCAAGGTGACGATCTGGGGGGAATCGGCGGGAGCGAGTGTGATCTCCTCCATCATGTCGTCGCCGCGTTCGATCGACCTCTTCCAGCGTGCCATTTTGGAGAGCCCCGGTTCGTGGCGTCACTGGAAGACGCTGGCGAGCGCCGAGCAGGACGGTTCCGCGCTCGGCGCGAACATCTCCGACTTGCGGGCATTGCCCGCATCGGCTGTCCCGCTCATTCTGAATCCGGGCGGTGGCACGCAGATTCGCGCGCTCGCGCAACCACGCGTCATCGGGCCGGTACAGGACGGCGTCGTGCTGCCCCACGAAGAGCGCCTGCAGTTTGAAAGCGGCCGCGCCACGCAAGTGCCACTACTTCTTGGGAACAACACAGACGAAGGCTACATTTTTACGAACAGCTACGCGATATCGACGGTCGATCAATACAAGGCCTACCTCTCCGATCCGCAAATCTTCGGTAGCTTCGGGCAACAGGCTCTTCAGATCTATCCGGCCGCGGCGGACTCGCAGGTAAAGTCGCAGATCGCGTTGAGCTTTGGCGATGATCAGTTCTGGTTCGGCGCGCGCGGCATGGCGCGCGTCTATGCGGACGCCGGATTGCCAGTGTACCGGTATTACTTCACCCGAAAACAGAATGGAGGAACCGGAAGCGACGCGCATCACGGCGATGACATCGCGTACGTTTTCGGTGATACGAAACTGTCGGCAGCGCCGTACACCGGCGACGACGTGCGAATCTCCAACGAAATGATCGACGCGTGGGTGCGGTTCGCGTCAACCGGCAATCCTAACGGCGGGCTGATCAACGACTGGCCTCGCTACCAGACGTCGACGGAGCCGGTGTATCAGATTGACTCCAGTAATCAGGTGGTCAACGGACCGAGAAACAAGGAACTGGACTTCGTCGCGACATTCGATTCATCCATCCCTGCCAATTGACGCTCTCGCGTTATGAAGCGCGCGGCGTAGCTGATTCGACGCTCTCGCGCATCATTGCCACGCCATCATCAACAGGTCGCCAAACCCGCATAGTTGAAGGCATTGGCGGTGATTGACTTGAGCCTTCACCGTCGTCCATACCGTAAGAATCACACATCTTTTGCTGGCGCGAGAGATGGAGCGATTCGCGTGGCATTGACTCCTTCCACTTCATTGTCAATCGCCTTCAACCTTGATAGGCTTTTGAATACGCTGCGTCGGGCTTCAATGCGAGCGCAGTTCATTAATCACGATGAAGAACTGCAAGGAAACGTTTCGGGCCCAACCACCTACGTGACCTTCCTGGATATCAGTCGGCACGCATCCTTGATAAGCAGAAGCAACTGCTGCTCTCGGCCAGGGCAAGGCTCCAAGCCGAGTCGCAGATAAAACCGTGCAGCCTCGTCGTCGATGGGATGGGCATGACCTGTCATGGTTTTCAAGACCGGCGATTTCTAGAAATCAATTGCAGTTGTTAAACAATCATCCATGCTTCGCCGCAACGCAGTTCGAGTGAGGTATCGCGAGCTCGGATGTGGCCGCACGTCGTTACAGTGCGCACGCCAGTATTCGATCACGATCTTCGCTTCGATCCGATTTAGAAACCATTCCATGGCCAGGCACTCGTCGCGCAACTTGTCGTTGAAGCTTTCGTTCGCGCCGTTCTGCCAGGGCTTGCCTGGATCGATCAACACCGTCTCGATGCCTTCGCTGACGGCCAATTCGAGCAGCGCCGTGCTCACGAAGTCGGCCCCGTTGTCGGACCGAACATAGCGCGGCACACCATGCACGCTGATCAACCGGCTCAGCACCGCGACCACTCACGCTTTTCGGATGGAGGCCACTGCGTCGATCGCCAAGCATTCTCTCGTGTACTCATCTCTTACCGTCAACCACTTGAGCTGCTGTCCGTTGGCGCACGCGTCTTATAAGAAGTCGTAGCTCCAGACGCCATTCCTGGCACTCGGCGCGTGGATCCGCGCTACCTTCGAAGCAATGCGGCGTCGACGGCGCTTGCGCGGTACCTGCAGTCCCGCCTGCGCCCACAACCGAACGCACCGTTCCTTGCCGACAACGATACCTTCGCGGCCCACCATCAAGCGCATTCGCCTGGCGCCCAATCGAGGGTAGCAGCCCGTCAATCACAAGCGTGTTCTCTGCCGGGATCTTCAGCTCATAACCCAAGTTGCAACGACCCGTTCCACGCAGCACACACGCGCGCCGCTGACTCAAGCCTCTAGCGATCGCCTGCCGAGCTTGCTCGCGACGCACCTGTGCGCTCACAATTTTTTTGCGTTGATGTCCTTCATCGCTTCGGTTTCGAAATCCCGCTCCGCCAATACTTTCTTGAGCCGCCCGTTCTGCGTCTCCAGCGTCCTAAACCGTTTCACGTCGTCGCTGACCATCTGCCCGAACCGCTTGCGCCAGGCGTAGTTCGACGCCTCGCTCGCTGCGTGGCGCCTAGCCACTTCGGCGATGGCGCTGTGTCCGCCTCTCGCAAAACACGCACAATGTGCTCGTCGCCGTACCGGCTCTTTTTCATGACGCTCCCAGCCTCGATGCGCCCTTATTCCCAAGGATCCCGCTCGGAATCTTGGCTCGACTTTCAACGGAGGCGGTTTCCCGCCAGTTGAACTACCCGCCTCCACGGATCTCCGTGAGATCACGCGCACCGCGCCAGCGGGACAAGCAACCAACGAGCTTCGGTAGCTGACGAGCACGGTGGCGGGCGGCCCTGCGCCCTGAGCGCTGCCGCGCGGAGGAGGACCGGGGCGCGTGCTATGCGGTCGAGTGTAAGCATGGCCGCGGATGGTCGTCCTGCAGCAAGTGAGCGATTGACGCAAGCACCGCTAGGCGGACGACGAACCGCTGCTGGGCCTCAGAAGACGATCCATCGCAGTGCGCTTGGGCAAGCGCGCGATGTTGCAAAAAAACCTGCAGCGCCAGCTCGGATCGAGCGCAAAATGCGCTGGCCACCTTTTCCAGCCGAAAGGGCGCTGGTAGCAAGCGCGTTGAAGCGGTCTCGAATCCCCAGTGCATACTCCTGTAGAGGATCACGCCAGACCTACACGTTGTCGGCGATACGCGATCACAGCCGGTTTACCCGCTCGTCAGCGACCAGCGCCTTGCACGCGTGCCGCTCAGTCCCGGAAGGACGGGTCGCGGCGATCAAGGAACCGCAACATCGCCGGCCACTCCATTTCCCCGTAGGGACGACGCGTGGTCGGCTTGTACAGGTGGTTGGTCTTCGCGACGACCTCGTCGGTCGGCAGATGCAGCTTCGTGTTGCACGACATCGCGTCGACCTGCGCGCGACAGGCATTTTCAAGCCAGTACGCCGCATTGAATGCTTGCGCAATCGACGCGCTGGCGACCAATACACCGTGGTTGCGCAGGAACATGACTTCCGCGTTGCCGAGGTGCTCCGCAAGCGACTTGCGCTCGTCAAGGTCGATGGCGACGCCCTGATAATCGTGGTACGCGACGGGCTCGAAACGCATCGCGGTCTGCGACAGCGGGAGCAGCCCGCACTCCAATGCGCCGACCGCCATGCTCGCGCGACTGTGCGTATGGATCACGCATTTCACGTCAGGCCGCGCGGCATGCACCGCGCTATGAATCACGTAGCCGGCTTGGTTCAGACCGTACGTGCCGGCAAGCGGATTGAGCAGTTCGTTGCCCTCCAGGTCGATGGTTAGCAGGCTGGATGCGGTGATCTCTTCGTACATGAAACCGTACGGATTGATCAGAATGCGCTCGCCTTCGCCCGGAACGCGAGCGGTGATGTGATTGTAGATCAGGTCGCTCAAGCCGAAGATCGGCATCAGTCGGTAACAGGCAGCTAGCTCGATCCGGGTCTGCCACTCTTGTTCCGAAACTTGGTCACGCACAGAAACCGCGGCGTTGTATCGGATATCCATACTCGATCTCTCCAGAAAGTTCAGCAAGAACTGACGTATCGGTGGCGCATACGATTAAAGCGATCCACAACGCGCGCGAGCCAAAATGGCGCCGATTGCAATGACAGCGCGTCGGTCCACGCGCGGGTGGCAGCGATACGCGGCCTGCTTCGCCCATGGAGCCGATCGTTGCAGCGCGGTGGCGAGCTCTCTGGAGCGCCCGACTAGGTTCAAGATCACGTTCGGTCGGCGCCATCCGCAGGCCTGCCCCTAACCGCCCCGATGCGTACGCCATGGTCGTGCTCCGCCGTGCTGCGTCGGCGTCAAAATCACGGCGTCACGGTTTCGCCGTCAGACTCATGCTCGCCAAACGCGGTCTTCGCCTGTCGGAACGCTTCCAATCCGGCCGGCATGCCGGCGTAGACTGCTACCTGCAGCAAGGTCTCCCTGATCTCGGCTCGGCCAGCGCCATTGCGCAGTGCGCCGCGTATGTGCAGCCTTAGCTCGGTGGGTCGGTTGAGGCTCGCCAGCATCGCCACGATCAACAGACTGCGAGTCTTGAGTTCCAGTCCCTCGCGATTCCAGACGTCACCCCAGCAATAGCGGGTGGCAAGCTCTTGCATCGGCTGGGCGAAATCGTCCCCCGAGGTCAGCGATGCCTCGACGTGCTTCGCTCCTACAACGCGGCGCCGCATGGCAAAACCTTTTTCCAGCGCGTCGTCTCGCATCTTTGTCTCCAAAATAGTGATGCTCACGACTCGAATTGTGTCATCCACTGCGCATGCTGGCGCTCGCGCGAGCCGCGAAATTTCAATTCTTGAAACGTCGCACGAATGTGGGCCCTAGCCCCAGGCGACTAGCCGGCTCGGCATTCGAGGCAGCACAGGTTTCAGTACGTAAGCGAAGCGAGCAATACGCATGCTGCTGCGAACGCCGGCCGGCAGTCACCGGGGCGTGAACGGGGGCTGAAAAAAGCCGTGATGGCGCGCTGGTACGCGCTGAGCACGCGTCACGCGCGGCGGCAGCAGGACCGCTGCGCTGGCTGCCGTCGTCGACACTACCGCGAACTGCGAACAACGAAGCTGTGCGTTCGGTTTGGCGCCAGCGGCGGTCGGTTGCTCATCCATGAAGGCGCAGACACTGTGCGAGGCAGGCCAACCGGAGCGGCCGCGCGTTATGGGAGACGCTGCAGGCAGCGCGCAGCATTCCCTCGTTGAACAGAAATGGGGGCCGCAAGCCGTGGCCTGCGCTACGGTACCTCCGACGACCGTAGCGACGCGCACGGACGGCTTGCCGCATTTATGGCGTGGCCTCCTTCACATGCCGCAATCGACCGCGCATTGTTCCAGTCGCGTGGCAGTAGCCAACAGTTCGCGGTGTATTTCGGGCAAGCGCGTTTCGGGAAAGGTCTCCGGTGTACCGATCAGGCACACCGCGGCGAATGCGTTTCCGGTCGACGCACGAATCGGCACCGCGAACGCGTATGAGTTTGGGACGATGTATCCAAAATTGACGCCAAAACCGTCTTGCTTCGAACGCTCCCACATCTTTCTGAACGCTTCGAGTCGGGCGCCGCCGTGGCGCCTGATTTCCTGTGCCTCATTGTCCTGAAGCAGCAACGCCTGCGCTTCGGCCGACAGCGTCTGGATGATCGCTACTCCGCCCGCGGAGCTGAACAGTGGCCGTCTTACGCCCGGATAGACCATCGCGCCAGTCATCGAAACTGTGCCCGCGCGGATACTGCAGACGAAATCGTTGCCGCTGCGCAACTGCAACAGCACGATGCCCTGCATGCGCCGCGCGAACTTGTTCACCACTTGCTCGGCGCACCTGTCGAAACTTGCATGGTGCGTCAACGCCAGGCCGAGTTCGTACATCAAGGGCCCCGGCAGATAGTGTCGATCGCTGTCGCGCTGCTCGACTAACCGTTCCTGCACGAGACACGCTAACATCCGGTGGACCGTGCCCTTGTCCTGATCGCAAGCGATCGCCAAATCGGAGAGCCGCCAGCCGACCTGCGGCCGGGTGGCGATCACGCGCATCAGCGTAATCCCTCTCGATAAGGTCTGTGTGCCGAAATGAACCTGTGGCGCACCGCTCTTGCATTTTTCGGATCGACTCTCGGCCACAGTGATGCCCTCCCGTCCAACGCGAGCTTGTTGCGCGCGCTCCAGCGCTGATCGCAGGTTCGCGCATCAGCCTGAAAAACTGAAAGACGCGACCCGCGCAATGTTTGTCGAGCGTCCTCGTTAGACAACACCGTCACCATCGTGACACCGTTGCCGCGCCGCCGCTGGCTGCCGTATCGGCGGCGATTCACCGCAAACGACGATGGCGGACCAACGCGGCGCCCATCTTAACCGTCGCTCCGAGCGTTCGCAAAGCGCGTGCAAACCCTTTGTGAAGGTTGTGGGCATCGCGCTCGCGGACTCTGCCCACCGGGCGCGGCGCGCGGGGCACGACTACCAGCGCCCGGACGCGCCACGCGCCATAGGAGTGCCTTATGCCGGCCACATGAAACTAGTATTTCCCGGCTCGATCGGGATGTCCTACATTGCCCTCATCGGCACCCATCGACGAGATTGAACATGTCCGGCCAGAACGGAGCCAGTGCATGACAAAGCGGTTATCGCACGAGACGCAGCGCATCGAAACCGCTTACGACACGCTGTCCGCCACGCACGCGGCAGCTCTGAGCGCGACGCTGGACTATCCGTCGGTGCCGGTCGATGGCGACTTACTGCCGCCTCTCTGGCACTGGACGTATTTCACGCCGTTGGTGCCGCAATCGTCGCTCGCCGAGGACGGCCATCCGCACAAGGGCGGATTCCTTCCGGAACTTAATCTTCCCAGACGAATGTGGGCGGGCGGACGACTGCGATTCCATGTGCCGCTGATGATCGGCGAACAAGCGATGCGCGAGTCACGTGTGGGTAGCATCAGCAAGAAGCAAGGGCGCAGCGGCCGCCTCGCTTTCGTGACCGTCCAGCACCGCATCACCGGTGCCGGCGCGCTGGCGATCGAGGAAGAGCACGACATCGTCTACCGGGAGCTTGCCACGGCCGGCTCGACCGCGCCGGCCGCGACGATGGCGCCGGCGGCCGCCTATTGGCGGCGCACGCTCGTGCCAGACGAGACCTTGCTGTTCCGTTATTCAGCGCTGACCTTCAATGCGCATCGAATCCATTACGACAAGCCCTACGTCACCGGCGTCGAAGGTTACCCGGGGCTGGTGGTCCACGGCCCGCTCATTGCCACGCTGCTGATCGACTTAATTCGTCGAAGCGTGCCGGATGCACGCATTGCCGGTTTCAGCTTCAAGGCTGTCCGCCCGTCTTTTGCGGGCCTGCCACTCGAACTGTGCGGCCAGCCTTCGGGCGACGGCGCAACAATCGACTTATGGTCCATGGATCACGAGGGCTTGCTTGGCATGACCGCACGAGCCGCGTTGGTCTAAACCCTTCTGGAAACCCATCATGTTCGATACCAACGCCGACCCGTACCAGGAGATTCGTGAGGCCATTCGCGATCTCTGCCAAAAATTTCCGGCTACGTACTTCCGTGAGATTGACGAGCAGCGGTCGTATCCGGAAGCTTTCGTGAAGGCATTGACCGAAGCCGGCTGGCTGGCCGCACTGATACCACAGGACTACGGCGGCTCGGGTCTGGGACTGACCGAAGCGTCGGTGATCATGGAGGAAATCAATCGCTCCGGCGGCAATTCGGGCGCCTGCCATGGACAGATGTACAACATGGGCACGCTGTTGCGCCACGGTTCCGACGAGCAGAAGCGACGCTACCTACCAGACATCGCCTCCGGAGAATTGCGCCTGCAGTCGATGGGCGTGACCGAGCCGACCACCGGCACAGACACCACCAAGATCAAGACCACCGCGGAACGCCGAGGCGACCGCTACGTGATCAACGGACAGAAAGTCTGGATCTCCCGGATTCAGCATTCCGATCTGATGATCCTGCTCGCCCGCACGACGCCGCTGGCCGATGTCAAAAGGAAGTCCGAGGGGATGTCGATCTTCATAGTCGATTTGCGCGAGGCGATCGGCAACGGCATGACAGTGCAGCCGATTCTGAACATGGTCAATCACGAGACCAACGAGCTGTTTTTCGACAACCTGGAAATTCCGGCGGAGAACCTGATTGGCGAACAGGGCCAAGGCTTCAAATACATCCTAGACGGCTTAAACGCGGAGCGCACCCTGATCGCCGCCGAGTGCATCGGAGACGGTTACTGGTTCATCGACAAGGTCACGCAATACGCGAAGGAACGCATCGTGTTCGGACGCCCTATCGGGCAGAACCAGGGCGTGCAGTTTCCGATCGCGCGCGCGTTCGTGAATATCGAGGCCGCTAATCTGATGCGCCTCCATGCATGCCAACGGTTCGATGCCGGCCAGCCATGCGGTTCGCAGGCCAATATGGCCAAACTGCTCGCGGCCGATGCGTCGTGGGAAGCGGCCAACGCCTGCTTGCAGTTCCACGGCGGCTTTGGCTTCGCGGCGGAGTATGACGTCGAGCGAAAGTTTCGTGAAACACGTCTCTATCAGGTTGCGCCCATTTCGACGAACCTGATCCTGTCCTATGTCGCCGAGCATGTCCTTGGCCTGCCGCGCTCATTCTGAGGAGTCATCGCATGCGTCCGCTGCAAGGTATCAAGGTCCTGACGTTCGAGCATGCAATCGCGGCACCTTTTTGCACGCGCCAGCTAGCCGATCTCGGCGCGCGCGTGATCAAAGTGGAACGGCCGGGCGTAGGCGATTTCGCGCGCGGCTACGACGAGCGCGTCTCGGGCCTAGCGTCGCACTTCGTCTGGACCAATCGCTCGAAGGAGAGCATCACCCTCGACGTTAAGCAGGCTGAAGCCCTCGACGTCATACATGCGTTGCTGACTGATACGGACGTTCTGGTGCAGAACCTAGCACCTGGCGCTATGCAGCGTCTCGGCCTCGATTTCGACACCCTGCGCACGCGCTACCCCAGTCTTATCGTCTGCGATATCTCAGGCTACGGTCTGGATGGACCCTATCGTGACAAGAAGGCTTACGACCTGCTCATCCAGAGCGAGTCCGGCTTTCTCAGCGTCACGGGCTCGCCCGACGAGCCCGCCAAGGCTGGTTGCTCGATTGCCGACATTGCCGCTGGTATGTACGGCTATACCAACATCCTGGCAGCGCTGCTCGAACGCGATCGCACCGGACGGGGCAGGCACATCGATGTCTCAATGCTCGAAAGCATGGTCGAATGGATGAGCTTCCCGCTCTATTATTCAATCGCCGATCAGCCTCCGCCGCCGCGCAGCGGCGCGGCACACGCGACGATCTTTCCTTATGGTCCATTTTCAGCTGGCGACGGCAATAGCGTAATGCTCGGTCTGCAGAACGAGCGAGAGTGGCAGCGTTTCTGCGAAACCGTCATCGCACGTCCCGAACTCGTCTGCGACGAGCGCTTCACATCGAATAGCCGCCGAGTGACGCATCGCGCCGCCCTCACGCAGATCATCATCGACTCGTTCGCGTCGGGCGGCGCCGCCGAAGTGATCGAACGGCTGGAACAGGCCGGCATCGCGAATGCACACATCAACGGCATGCGTGAGGTCTGGCGTCATCCGCAGCTCGAAGCACGAGGGCGCTGGACGCGGATCGAGACGCCTGCGGGTGAGATTCCGGCGCTGTATCCGCCCGGCCAGTCGGCCGAGGATGCGCCTCGGATGGATCCGGTGCCGGCGCTGGGCGAACATACCGCCTCCATCCTCAGCGAACTCGGCTTTACCGCCGCGCAGATCGAGACGATGCGCAGCGCAAATGCGGTTTGAGCATCCCCGTTCGGTCCTTGCCGGCGGGGCGCGGGCGGTCCTCGCCGCGCGCTGCCCGGCGCGACGGACCCGGTCTACCCTTACCCGCCGCCGACACCACGCGCTCGTACTGCGGCGCGGTTGCCATTAAAGGCCGGAACTCAGCCGCCTTCAGTCGTCGCGCAGTACCACCCCTTGCCACGTTTCTCGTGCGACGAGCTCAGCGATCAGACCCACGAGCATCTTACGCACCGCAAAGGTCGCCGCGTGCATCGGCATGCTGTTCGACCAGCAAACGCTTGCCGGCCGCCTGATAACGGGATCGACCAGCATGCGCATCCTTGGTGTCCGAGCGGCATCGACCTGTGCGACGGCGGACGCCGGCAGGATGGTGCAAGCGCGCCCGGAGCGTGCAATCAGCAACAGCGATGGCAGCGAATCGATGTCCGCGATGATGTTCAGTTCGAGGTTGGCGCTTGAGAACGTCCGCTCGATCAACAGACGCAAGCCGTTGGCAATGCCCGGCATCACCAACTTGACGCCGGACAATGCAGCGAGCGCACAGGTTTGGGTAGCGGCGGGCACCGCCTCGCCCGGATCGCCCAGCAGATAGAGCGTTTCGTCGAAGACAGGCAGCGCGCCTATGCCAGGGGTGTCGGACTCGCGGAACAGAATTGCGAGATCAAGGCGGCCGTTCGCCAGCAATTCGTTCAAGTAGCCGCTCATGCTTTCGAAAAACTGCAGGCGGATGCCAGGGTATCGGTCCTGGACTCGCTCGAACAATGGCACTGCCAGCACCGAAGCCATCGTCGTCGGCAACCCGAGCGCAACCGTGCCGGACTCGTCGCCGCAACCCTTCGTGACCTCCTGCTTGAGTTGTTCCATCTGCCGCAGCACGAGACGGGCGTGACGATAGAGCGCCTTGCCTGCCGTCGTGGGCGTGATGCCCTGATTGCTGCGAAACACCAGCGCCACGCCAAGCTCCTCCTCCATCCGCGCCATCTGCTGGCTCAGTGACGGCTGGGCAACGAACAGCTTCTCTGCGGCCTTGCCAAAACTGCCGTAGTCGACGATGCTGACGAAGTAGCGGAGCTGTCGGACATCCATGATGTGTGATCGGCGATACGACCAATGCGTCGAGCGCTGCAATGTCGAACATTCTATACGTCGGAGCCTCGCACGCTGAAATCCGTTGCCTTGCGCATGCAAGGCCGCCGATGGTGGCCCCGACCCTCCGATGCTTACGCACGCGCCGACCCCATGCAGCTCCTTGGCAGTGGCACGCGTCCCCGCCTGATGGGGTGTCACCGTGAGTCGTTCGGCTAGGCGCCGGCAGCGTCGAGAATTGCCTGGGCACGCTGCACCACCGGGCGATCGACCATTTTTCCGTCTACCGCGACCGCCGCACCATGGGCGGCGGCGAATGCCGCGATTACGCGCGCCGCCCAATCGCGTTCGGCTTGGTTAGGCAGGAAAGCCTGGTTCACCACGGCGACCTGACGGGGATGAATGCACAGCTTGCCTGCGAAACCCCATCGTCGGGCCTCCACCGTTTCCACGCGAACGAGATCGTCCTGGTCGATCGCCGTGGTCACGCCATCGATCGGCGGCTCGATTCCTGCGACTCGGGAAGCCAGCGCCAACTGGGCCCGAAACTGATTCAGTTCGTGATTCCGCAGGTCCATGCGCAGGTCGGCACAGAAGTCGATGCTGCCGAAGACCAGTTGCCGCACCGACGGCGCTGCCGCGATCTGCTGCACATTGCGCATGCCTTTCGCCGATTCGATCAACGGATAGACGGCCAGGCCGTCCGCTACCTGCCTTACCACGGCGAGGACATCGGCGCGACTGTCGGCCTTCGGCAGCACGATGCCCGCCACGCCCGGCATGCGGCCAAGTCGTACATCGTCGCCGAACCAAGGCGTGCCCGGCGCGTTGATGCGAACGAGGACACTGTGTCCGGGACCGAGCCAATCGATCAACCTCTGCCTGGCGTATGGTTTTCGGTCCGGCGCGACCGCGTCCTCCAGGTCGAGAATCACGGCGTCCGCGCCGCTTGCCAAAGCCTTCTCGAAGCGCTCGGGCCGGTCTGCCGGCACGAACAACATGGACCGGCACGGTCGATGAGAGGGGTCGATCGTTCGTATCACAACGCACCCGCCAATTCTGGCACCACGGCAAACAGATCGGCGACCAAGCCATAGTCCGCCACACCGAAAATGGGCGCTTCGGGATCCTTGTTGACCGCGACGATCACCTTCGAGTCTTTCATGCCGGCCAAGTGTTGTATCGCGCCGGAAATCCCGATTGCGAAATACAACTGCGGCGCGACGATCTTGCCGGTCTGGCCCACCTGATAATCGTTCGGTACGAAGCCTGCGTCGACTGCGGCACGCGACGCGCCCAATGCTGCGCCGAGTTTGTCCGCAAGCGGTGAGAGCGTTGCCATATAATTCTCGCCGCTGCCGAGGCCTCGCCCGCCAGAAACGACGATCTTTGCACCGGCTAACTCGGGGCGCTCCAGCGTGCTGACTTCTCGCCCGACGAACTGCACGCCGCCTCCGTCGACAGCGGCGGCAAGCGTCTCGACGACAGCAATGCCGCCGCACGGAGCCGCACCGTCGAACGCTGTGGTACGCACGGTGATGACCTTGATCGCATCGTGGGACTGCACTGTCGCGATCGCATTGCCCGCGTAGATCGGTCGCCGGAACGTATCGTCGGCGTCGACCGCGATGACATCGCTGATCTGCGCGACGTCCAGCAGGGCCGCAATGCGCGGCGCGACGTTCTTGCCATACGCGGTGGCAGGCGCCAGGATATGGGTGTAGTCCCTCGCAATCGGCAGAAGCGTGGAGGCCAGCGGTTCGGCCAGACCTTCTGCAAGATGCGGTGCGTCCGCCCACCACACCTTTGTCACGCCATCGATCCGTGCGGCCTGCTTTGCGACGCCATCCGCGTTCCAGCCGGCGATCAGTAGATGAGCCTCGCCGCCGAGCTGTGCGGCGGCCGCCACCGTGTTCAACGTGGCCGCCTTGACGGCCGTATTGTCGTGCTCTGCAATGACCAGAATCTTATTTTGTCCGCTCATAATTACACTACCTTGGCTTCCATCTTCAGTTTGTCGACTAGCGTTCGCACATTCGGCACCATCGTGCCAGCCTGGCGCGCACTCGGCTCGCTCACCCTGAGCGTCTTCAGTCTCGGGGCGACGTCGACGCCAAGGTCTTTGGCTGGCAACGTCGACAGCGGCTTCTTTTTCGCTTTCATGATGTTCGGCAACGTGACGTAGCGCGGTTCGTTCAAGCGCAGGTCGGTCGTGACGACCGCGGGCAGCGTCAGCGCCAGCGTCTCGGCACCGCCGTCGACCTCCCGCGTCACGTGGGCCTTGCCAGCTGCCACCGTCAACTTGGACGCGAACGTCGCTTGCGGCATCCCCGCGAGGGCCGCGAGCATCTGCCCAGTCTGATTCGAGTCATCGTCGATAGCCTGCTTGCCGAGGAGCACCAGCGCCGCTTGTTCGCGCTCGGCCAACGCGTTGAGGACCTTGGCAACCGCAAGCGGCTGAAGCTCGTCGTCGCACTCGACCAGCAGCGCGCGGTCGGCACCCATCGCGAGGGCCGTTCGCAGAACCTCCTGACATTGCGCGGGGCCGCATGAGACCGCGAGTACTTCCGTCGCTATGCCCGTTTCCTTCAGACGCACGGCTTGTTCCACGGCAATCTCGTCGAATGGATTCATCGACATCTTCACGTTGGCAAGGTCGACGCCAGACTGATCCGCTCGGACGCGAACCTTCACGTTGTAGTCGACCACCCGTTTCACCGCCACCATAATTTTCAATGCGCTCGCTCCCAAGTCGAGATCTGGCGATGTTCCGCTCGCCAGGTCGGCGCTTCGTCGCTCCGAAGCCTCATCCGCGCTATTTTGGCGACCAACCACGCCGGCGAGGAAATATCAGTTTCTTCTGCCCATCATAGGAACGTCCTAAGCGATCGAGGGTCGGCGGCTCGCAGCACCGCCCGAAATCCACCCGAACGGCGACCGTACGTGCTGTCAAGAGACGTTGCCGCTCGGCACGATTCGCCGCATGGGGTCGTCGCGTGCATCACCGTCGCTGGTGCGTGCGCGATGCGCCCGTAATCCGCGAGGAGGCGCTTGCCAGCGAGTTGGCGCGGCCAGGCCGTAAGGGGAAAGATCACGCTGCGATCGACGGCCGCTCACCCAGCGACGCCTATGTCAGCCTCCAAGGCATTGCTGCCCGGGCCACGACGCCAACGCGCGATGGCGTCTGCGTGCTGTCGCCGTGTCACCGCATGCGTCAAGCGTGCGAGCCCACGGCTCAGGCAAGCACGGAAACCGCCGCCTCGCGCTTGCCCATGCTCGGTGCCATGCGGAGTCAACCCAGCCCCGACGGGTCGCTCCCTCAGTCCCGGTCGGAGTGGCAGCGGTCGGATGGGCAACGCGCCAGCATTGGCAGCCTGCCGCACTGAGATACCGAACTGCGTCGCTTAGATCGCTGACGGATGCTGGGCGAGCGGCGTCACCGTCACGCTCATGAATGGAAAGAGCGGCAGCGAAGACAACAGCGCGTGCAATTCGTCGTGGCTTTCGACATTGAAGATGCTGATATTCGCGTACTGCCCCGTCACCCGCCACAGATGCGGCCACTTGCCAGCCCGCTGGATCTCGGCCGCACGCTCCTTCTCGGCCGCCTTGATCTCTTCAACGCGAGCCGGTGCCACCGAGTCGGGAATGCTGATGTGCATACTGACGTGATAAAGCATACAAGTCTCCTGCGTGGTAGGCAGTGGCCTCGCACACCCTCCCGGCGCGCGAGGCGATGCGGATTTCTGGTCAGATCGACGCGTGCGAATACATCTTTCGGCCGGCAACCGGTAGCCGCGCGGTGAAGATCGTGCCACTCAGCGATTCCACCATGTACAGCGTCTTATTCTCTTCGCCACCGTACGCGCAATTCGTGGTCGACAAGCCACCCGGCGAATCTATCCGATAAAGCGGCTCGCCACGCGGACTGAAAATCCACACCGCTCCAAAGCCGACATGACACACTGCCAACCCGCCACCCTCATCCAACGCAATGCCGTCCGGTCCGCCACCGCCTGACATCTGGACGTACACACCGACCTTGGTCGCCGTGCCGTCGCCCATCAAGGGCACGCGCCAGATTGCGTTGTCCCGGGTGACGGCAAGATAGATCGCCGTCTCGTCGAGATTGCTGACGAGCCCGTTCGGACTAGGGATGCCATCGAGCACGAGGTCGAGCTGGCCATCCTTGCGCAGGCGGAACAGTCTCCCCGTCGCGTCATGCAAACCGGTTTGGCCTTGGTCAGTGAAGTACAGGTCGCCATTCGCCGCGAAGAACAGATCATTGCATCCCTTGAAACGTTCAAGACGGGCGCGTTCAAGCAATGGTTCGACCACGCCTCGCGTCGGATCGAGCACCATGATGCCGCGCCGATAGTCGGCAATGTAGGCGCGGCCGTCCTGATGAAACTTCAGGCCGTTCGGTTCGCCGTCGTATTGCACGACGAGTTCTACGTTCCCGGCCGGATCGATGCGGAAAATTCGCCCCCAGGGAATGTCGGTGACCCACAGGTTGCCGTCTCTGTCGAACGACGGTCCTTCCAAGAACGTCCTGGCCTGCGCACCGTGTAACTGCGTGCGGGTCCAATCACACTGGCGATCCGTCATGTGAAACTTCTCTGGAATGCGCGCGAAGACTTCTGCGTTGCGTTTTTCGGGTGGTGCGTACATGTCGACTCCAAATGAAAAGATCAACCGGCAGACAGGTGTTTTGGCAGCCAGAGCGCGAGATCGGGCCAGATCATCAAAATAGCGAGCAAGACGAACATCAGCGCGTGGAACGGCACGGTCCCCGCTACCACATCCGACAAGTTGCCGCGCGAAATGCCCTGAATGACGAACAGGTTGATGCCGATAGGCGGCGTGATCTGCCCCATCTCGATGAATACGACCACGACCACGCCAAACCAGACAGGATCAATGCCGTAACTGGAAAGCAGCGGGTACAGCAACGGCACGGTGATGACGATCATGCCGAGGCTTTCGACCAGTGCGCCGAGGGCAGTAAAGAGCACGAACAAGGCAATGAAAAAGCCCGTTTTGCTCAGATTCATTGAGATGATGAAGCGGGTGATCTCCTCGCCCACGCCGCCATATGTCATCGCGTAGGAAAAGATGAAGGCTGCATACGTGATGAAGAGGATATTGCTCACCGTGAACATCGACCGCTTCAACGCGCCGTAGAAGACCGCGAAGTCGAGCTTGCCGAACAGACGCGCCAACACAAGCGCGAACACACAACCCGCCGAGGCCGCCTCAGTCGGGGTCGCAATCCCTGCATAGATTGAGCCCATGATGCCCGCGATCAGCAACGTGAACGGCAAAATATCGAACAACGCGCGCAAACGGGAGCCAGCGTCACGATCGGTGGCCTCAACCGGCGCGATGTGCGGCTTCAACAGCGATGCGACCATCAGATAGGTCATGAACAATCCCGTCAGCAGCAGGCCGGGGCCAACGCCCGCCATGAACAGTTTGACCACCGAGGTGTCGGTGAAAGACGCATAGACGATCATGCCGATCGACGGTGGCACCAGAATGCCGAGCGTTCCGCCTGCGGCGAGGGAACCGGTGGCCACGCGCATGTCGTAATTACGCGATCTGAGCTGGGGTAATGCGACCTGCCCAATCGACGCTGCCGTCGCGATGCTCGAGCCGCTGACCGCGGCGAATACCGCGCAACCCGCGATATTGGTCTGGAGCAACCCTCCCGGCACCCTCCGCACCAGACGGGACAAGCCACTGTAGACCCGCACGCCCAAGCCACTCCCCTGCAGCAGTTCCGCCATCAAAACGAACAGCGGAATCGCCGTCAACGTATAGCTGTCCATGCTTCCCCAGCTCGCCATGCCAAGCCCGTGCAGCGCGGACACGCCGCCCTGTATAAACAGATAGCCGAGGGCCGGCAGCATGATCGCGAACGGCACGGACATACCCGCTGCCAGCAACGCGATGAACACCAGGAAAATCACGCAGATCAGAAGTCCGCCTTCCATTGCTTGCTCCTCACTTCGGTTGTTCAATGCCTGACCCTGCCACCGCGAACTGCCTGGCATGGTCCCGCAGCGTACGCAGCAGCGCCAGGAACAGCGCCGCCGCGCCGAGCGCCAGGAACACGCGCGGCATCCATAACGGTGTCATCAACGAGGTCGCCGCCACGTCGCCTGCATTCCACGTCAAGATTTCGAAGCGTATGAACTCGCCAAGTAATACCCCGGTTCCGATCAACGACATGATGTCGAACGCGACCTTCAGACCCGCGTCTGCGCGCGGCGACAGCCAACGGTCGAGGAACTGGACCCGGTGGTAGGCGTGCAGCGACTGGCCGGTTGCGAGCGACAGGAAGCAGATCGCAACCAGCGCATACCCGCCAAGCTCATTGCTCATCTGGATCGAGAGATTCAGGAAAGAACGTGAGAACATCTCGACACTCATCATCAACACGAGGCCCAGGACCATCGCATGAACCAGCCCGCGCGCGCACTTGTCGGTGATGCTCTCCGTTCCGCCGTGCGGCGCGTCGCTGATCTCCATGAGCGGAGGCGCATCGCCCATTTTGGAATCGCTAATCGCTCTCAGCCGACTCATTTCGTGGTTCACGTGCGTCATCTCAATCTCCCAGCGACGAGCGAACCTTGCGCAGCGCCTCGCCAAGCTCGGGTCGACGCGCCCCCCACTGACTCCAGTAGGGCGAGAAGTTCTGACGCGCTTGTGCGATGTCCGCGTCACTCGGGCGAGTGATTACCATGCCTCCGTCGCGCAGCTTTTTTGTCAGATCCTCGTCTTCGGCAAGCAACCGGGTCGTGATGCGATCCGTGTATTTCTGCACCGCCTGCTTGACCTTCGCTTGCATCTCCGGGCTAAGCGTTTTCCAGGCGCCCTCGTTCACGATGATGAGCGAATCGATGAAACTCACGTTGATCCGATAGCTGTATTTGAGAAGGTCGCGCCACACATAGCCATAGCCTGAGCTCGCGGTCAGCACACCATCGATCACGCCCCGATCCAGTGCCGGCGCCACCTCTGACGGCCCGAGTGTCACCGGGACCCCGCCCAGGCTCTTGACAAACTCTGCCTGTTCGGGCGAGATCACGCGTATCTTTTGACCCTGTACGTCGGACAACGAGGTGAGCTTTCGCTTAGACCAGATGACGTTTTGGGGATAAATGTATTTTCCTAATAGAACGATACCCTTTCTTTTCAGCTCCGCTTGAAGATAGGGTTCCTCAATATTCCACGCCTTCGTGAAGGCTTCGCGCGTGTTCAGCAAGAGTGGCAATCGGACGAGTCCGCCGACGGGTAAATTCCCGACAAAGCCGGCATCGTCTCCGATCTGTACCATATTGTCCGAAACCGCCTGCGTGATATTGCTCTCCGTAATTGGCAGTGTTCCGCCGACATGTAGGCGAACGTCCAGCTGACCGCCGGTGACGGTCTTGATTTCGCTGAACATCGCTTGCATCTCCTTGACCGGCGTCACGGTGGCGACGGCGTTATAGGTGTATGCGCGCCACGTCTCGGCCGCCTCAACACACGACGCTGCAGCAACGAAAAGGGTGCTCATCGCAAGGCTTGCAACCAGGGTGCGTATCTTTGTCGTTGACACGGTTGTCTCCAGTAACTTGTAGTTTTAAGAAGAACATCGCCTCAGCAACTGGCGATTACCACACATGCGATGGCGACCGCTGTGAGCGCACTGACCCGCGCGCCTCCAGTCACGCAGCGACTCGGGCAGCGCATTGGTGCACGCGAATGGGTGATGGACTAACGCGATCTGGCGGCGAGCGTGCACACCGCACTCCGCGCCGTTTGCCGGCTAACGGCCGTCGCTGTTGCATGCGCCGCCGGTCGCCGCCCAGCGACGCGCGCTTGCGTACGGGCGCTGCGGCTAGCGGCGCAGTCCGTTCATCCGGGCGGGCTCGGCCACGGCTGACGCACTGCTCGAGTGGGCTGTCTCGCGCTTCATGAAACATGCGCACACCGCCGCGAACAGACCAACGCCGCCGACGTAGATCGCGATTGGCGACAGGCTGCCGTACCTCGCGCTCAGAGCGGTGGCTACGATCGGCGCAATGCCGCCGCCAACCGCCGCGCCGACCTGGATCGCCAGCGACAGCCCCGAATAGCGCACTTCCGCCGGGAACTGCGCGCTGTAAAAACCAGCCTGTGGCGCATAGACCAACGGATGCACGACGCCAAGCGCCATGGCGAGCGCCAGATTTAGGCTCGTTGGACTATGCGCGTCGATCATGGCGATCAAGGCAGAAATTGACAAGGCCATCGCCACCCCGCCTAACCGCGCTACGGTGCGCCCGCTGATCCGCGAACATAGCCAACCTGCGACGAGCATCCCGACGACTTGGCAGACCGCGCCGATCAGCAGCGCGGTCAGGGTCTGGCTCTTCGTGTAGCCGAGCGTGCCAGCATAGGAAATGAGAAACACCGTGACTGTGTAATAGAGCGTCACTTCTCCGAGCTTGTTGCCGATGGTCAGCAGCAACCCCTTCCAGTGTTTGCGCAACACTTCCAACGACGGCACGGCAGCCGTCTGGTCGCGTTTCCGCACTTCGACAAAGTCGGGGGTTTCCGGGATCGACGAGCGGATGTAATAGCCACCGATGACCAGAAGCACGCTCGACACGAATGGCAGACGCCAGCCCCAAGCAAGCAGATCTGAATCAGGAAGCCGCGTGACCACCCCGAACGACAAGGCCGACAGCACCAGTCCCATGGGCACGCCAGCCAGCGGCAGCGCGCCGAGAATGCCCTTCCATTTCGGCGGGGCATGCTCGACGGCCATTAGTATCGCGCCGCCGAATTCACCGCCGAACGCTACACCCTGGAGGATCCGGAACAGAATCAGCAGCAGCGGCGCGAATCCGCCAATCGCCGCGTAGCTCGGCACGAGACCGATACCCAGCGTCGCCAGACCCATCAAGATCAGGCTGATCGACAACATCGCCTTGCGGCCAATGCGGTCGCCAAAGTGGCCGAAGATGACGCCGCCGATCGGACGCGCGAGCAAGCCGGACGCAAAGGTGCCGAACGAAGCGATCGTTGCGGTGGTCGGATCGAGATTTGCGAAGAAGACCTTGCCGAATACCAGGGCTGAAGCGGTCCCATACGCAAGGAAATCGAATCCTTCGATTGTCGAACCAGCGACCGCTGCAACGCAGACTCGCCATAACGCTGGCCTTTGATAAACGGAATTTGCACTGTTCATGATGTCTCCTTCGGCCGCCGTCGTTTTTTCGAATGGTGCTACATGAATGATGCAGTCGGTTTTGGGTGTCGCGAAGATGACCTCCATGTGCGTCGCTGCCCTGCCGGCCTTCAACGATGGCTGTTCAGATATTGAAATTGAGTTCGAGGCCGTCGCTCTCCCAGTCGACTTCGAGCAGCCGGCCTGTATGTGAAAGCGTGACGTAGGCCTTGCGCCGATCTTCTCCGCCAAAGCAGATGTTCGTCGGATACGCCTCGGGCATCCCGACCTGCTTCTGCAACGAACCGTCCGGTGCGATCACGCTGATCTTGCCGGTGATCAGCGTTCCGATGCACACGCAGCCGTCGCGCTGCACCGCCAGGCTGTCGAATCGTTGGTATCCTGGCAGGCCACACACGAGCCGCCCGCCATTGGGCGAAGGAAAGCCGTGTCGATTCACCATGCCGGGCGCTTCGATGTCGAAAGCCCAGAGTCGCGACGTCTCGGTCTCCGCGACGTACAGTGTCCGCTGGTCCGGCGAGAGGCCCACCCCATTCGGGTTCGCGATCGGATGCACTACTTCGAGTATCGAGCTGCCATCGGGCAATGCATAGTAGACGCTGCCGGTGTCCCGGCTTCGTTTGCGAATCTTGCCGAAGTCGGTGAAGTAGAAGCCCCCATGTGCGTCGAACACGAGGTCGTTGGGGGCGCTCAACGGTGTGTCGCCGCAATGCGTATAGAGCGTCGTCACCGCGCCGCTGCGATAATCGACTCGCTGGATCGAACCCGTGATGTAGTCGGTCGGGAGCACCCCGTGTCTCACGTGAGTCTCCCCATCGACCTGATGGGTGACGAAGCCGCCGTTGTTGCACACGTAAAAGGCGCCGTCGGGGCCGACTGCCATGCCATTGGGGCCGCCACCGGTGTTCGCGACCTCGGTGACCACGCCGTCGCGGCCGACTCGCGATACCCGGCCGGCGGCGATCTCGACGAAACAGACCGAACCGTCGCTCATGGCCACCGGTCCCTCGGGAAACCTCAAACCTTCTGCAAGAACCTTCATGGTTGTCTCGTTTTTCGTTCGATTGACGAATTTATAGTCGGCTGGGTGCCCGAACGCGCCGTGATTCATGGTAGCCGCCGCGTCCGGCCCCGCTGAGCAGCGCGGCAGCGATCTTTCAAATGCTGAAACTTGATTTTTTCCGCATTGCAACTCCGTGCCTACGCGGCGCGTACGGCTCGCCCGCGGGTCAGCACGTAGTCGCCGATCTCCTGGATCGCCCTTGCCGTTGCTTCGGCATCTGGACGCCGCGTAATAAAGCTCTCGGCCTCCCCGACGTACAGCGACAGTCGCGCGTCGCCGCCGGCGCGGCGATAGCTTTCAAGAAATCGATCTAGCTGCGCGCGCGGGTGCACGATATCCTCTCCGCCTTGTATGCACAGTAGCGGTGGCAAGTCGAGCTCGTCGCCCCGCTCCAACGCCGTGGCAGGCGCCCCCTCTCCCATCGCTTCTTCGCTTCCCCAATACTTTTCCTGATCAGGGATCACTCGGTCGATCGCCTCCGGATAGTCGCTGCCGGCCGCTTGCAGCGACTTCGCGTAGCGGTAGCGCCCGAGCGGATCGATGACAGGCCAGCACGCGATGACGAAGGCCACCCGCGCATCGATGTCGGTGCTGCCTGGCAATGGGCTTTGTGCATACCGACCGTCCGAAGCGCACAGTGCACTGAGCACTGCCTGGTGGCCGCCGCTTGACACGCCCAAAAGGCCGACGAGGTTCGCTTGGGAACGCCAGCGCCAGGCGCTTTCCTTGAACCATCGAACCGCGAAATTGATGTCGTGAAACGACGCCGGGTATGCACCGTCCGGCGGCATCGTAAAATCTATCGCGGCCACCACGACGCCGCGCGAGGCCAGCCCGACGTTCAGATTGTGGTCGTCGACGCGACTCCCCCGGCACCAGGCACCGCCGTGCACCTCGATGACGAGCGGGAAAGGACCGTCGCCTTCCGGCACATACATGCGCGCTTGCAGCGTGCGCCCCGCACGTTGCAGATAATCGATGTCCGACACTTCGACCTTGCAAGATCCATCAACCGCTTGTTCCATCTTTCCTCCCAAGGGTACGTGACTGTCGTAGCGACGCGCATTCAGGCGATACCGCCATAACAGACGTATTTGCTGTCTAGATACTCGTCAAGGCCAAGAAACGATCCCTCCTTGCCGAAGCCCGATTCCTTCATGCCTCCAAATGGCGCAACCTCGGTCGAAATCATTGCTTCGTTGATGCCAATAATTCCGTAATCAAGGCGCCGCTCCAGCCTGAGGCTGCGCGTCAGATGCCGCGTGTAGACGTACGCGGCCAAGCCGTAGCGGGTCGCGTTCGCCAGCGCCACGGCTTCGTCTTCAGAGTCGAAACATGTCACCGCCGCAACCGGGCCGAAGATCTCGTCGTTGGCGATCGTCATCTCCGCTGTTACGCCGGTCAGAACCGTTGGCGGATAGAAATGGCCACCCGTCTTCGGGGTATCCATTTCAAGTGCCAAGCTCGCGCCGCGCGCAAGGGCCTCGCTCACCAGGCGGGTAACCTTCTCGACGGCGGCGGAGTTGATCAGCGGGCCGATGGTCGACCCTTCCGCAAAGCCGTCGCCGACGCGCAGCGTTGCGACCGCGTCTCGTAGTTTCGCGACGAAGCGGTCGTGCACGCCGCGCTGCACGAGGAACCGATTCACGCACACGCACGTCTGGCCGGCGTTCCTGAACTTCGATGCAAGCGCGCCCGACACCGCCGCATCCAGGTCAGCGTCGTCGAACACGATGAACGGCGCATTGCCGCCGAGCTCCAGCGATAGCCGCTTGATCGTCCGCGACGCTTGGGCCATTAGGGTCTTACCGACTGCGGTCGAGCCGGTGAAAGAGATCTTCCTGACCGTCTCGCTGGCGCACAGCACCTCGCCGATCATCTCCGCATCGCCGGTCACCACCGAGAGTACCCCCTTTGGCAGGCCCGCACGCTCGGCCAACACACACAGCGCCATCGCCGAGAACGGCGTCTGCGGCGCTGGCTTGAGCACCACCGTGCACCCTGCCGCCAACGCGGGCGCCACCTTGCGGGTGACCATCGCTGACGGAAAATTCCACGGCGTGATTGCGGCGCACACGCCAACCGGCTCCTTCACCACCCTTACGCGTTGGCCGCGCTTCGGCTCGGGTATCGTATGGCCGTAACCGCGCTTTGCTTCCTCGCTGAACCATTCGAGAAAACTGGCCGCATACGCGATCTCGGACTTCGCCTCGTTGAGCGGCTTGCCCTGTTCCAGCGTCATGATCGCGGCCAGGTCGTCCACATTGGCTATCGCCAACTCCGCCCATCGGCGCAGCACGGCCGCGCGTTCCTTACCAGTGAACTCGCGCCACTGGGAAAATGCCTCGCGTGCCGCGCCGATCGCCGTCTCGATCTCCCGTTGACTCAGCGACGGCTGCTTGCCCACCGTGGCGCCCGTCGCAGGATTGATGACGGCGACTCCGTCTTCCTGCGCCGCACGCCACGTGCCGGCCACGAACGCGGCTTCCCGAAACAGTGACGGGTCTTTCAGATTCATCAGCTCGCCTCCACGTATTGCGCTGTGCGACTTAGACCGGTCGGGCGGACTTGCCACGCACCTCGACGCCAGCCCATTTTTCGATCGTTTTGACGATCGTCGTCGTGTTCTCGTTTGGACCGATTTCTACAACGGTTTGCATCCACAGCCGATCGACGGCGGTCGCCACCCACAACGGCACCTGAAAGTTTTCGGCCATCTCCATGTACAGCTTCAGGTCCTTGCGCATCAGCGCATTTGCGAAGCCGTTGTCGAAGGTGCGCGTGAGAACGAATTTCGGGAAACGCTCCTCGGTCGACGTGTTGCGCCCCGAGCCCTTGTTCAGCACATTCAAGATGATTTCGGGATCGAGCCCCGCCTTGACGCCCAGCACCATCGCTTCGGCCGTGATCGCCATATGCGTGGCTGATAGAGCGTTGTTAATGAGCTTCAGGCTTTGTCCCATGCCGGCCTTGTCGCCCACCACCTCGACCTGCCCCAGTGTGGCCAGCACCGGCGATACCCTCGCAATCGCACCGGCCGGTCCCGCGGCCATCAGCGTCAACTTGCCAAGCGCGGCACCGGCCACGCCGCCAGTCACCGGCGCATCCACCGCGGTGATGTCATGTTCGGCGAGTCGTTTTGCGATCTCTTCGGCCGTCTTTGGACCAGTCGTGGAGAGGTCGACGTAGATGCGGACCGCCCTGCCTTCGACGATCCCGTCCGGGCCGCTGGCGACTTGTCGAACGACGTCCGGCGTCGGCAAGCTCACCAGAACGATCTGCGCCGCGTCGGCGACCTCGCGCGGCGAGCTCGCCACCTTGAGTCCTTTCTGCTGCAGCGCATCGAGTGCGTCCGCACGGGTGTCGTAGCCGACCACGTCGTGGCCCGCATCCAGCAAGCGCGAGGCCATCGGTCCCCCGATGCTGCCCACGCCGATAAAACCAATCACTTCCTTCATTTTGGACTCCGTTATCGTGACGCTTGATGAGTGCCTGTGCGCCGGCTCAAACCGGTTCGCTGTGCATTGCGCCGCGAGGTTCGGCCTGCGGGGTGACGATCGATGCCGGAGGCCGGGCGGGCAAGTCTGCCCACATAAAGCTGCTGTCGAGCCGCTCGAACACAGCGCAACCCAGCTGCGTCAGTACCATATCGATCTCCACGCGCATGATTTCCAAGGCCCGAGACACGCCTGCTTGACCCGCGGCCGCGACCCCATAGAGCGACGGCCGGCCGAACACGACGGACGACGCACCCAGGCATCGCGCCTTGACCACGTCCGAACCGCGGCGCACCCCGCTGTCGAGAATGATTTGCAATCGGTCGCCGACTGCGTCGCGAATGGCTGGCAGCGCCTCGAGCGGCGACGGCGCGGCATCAAGTTGACGGCCACCGTGATTCGAGACGATCAAGCCGTCCGCGCCCAGCTTGACGGCCTCGAGCGCATCGTCTGGATGCAGGAGCCCTTTGATCACCAGCGGCCCTGGCCATGCGTCCCTAATACGGGTCAGGTTCCCCCAGCACACCGTCTGCGCAGGCGTGAGCCTACCGAACAAGTCAGCGACTTCCGCGGCGCTCGCGCCTTCACGAGCGTAAGGCTGCCAGTTGCGCATCATCGGCACCCCGCCGGTGCGGAGGTAGCGCATGACCCACGCGGGATGGCCCAGCGCGTCAAGCACGACACTCGGCGTCATGCGGAATGGCCGCGAGAAACCGTTGCGCCGATTCCGTTCCCGGTTCGCATTGACCGGCACGTCGATGGTGACGACCAGGGCATGAACGTTGGCTTGCACAGCCCTGCGCACGAAATCGTCATTGATGCGTGCATCGCTCGTGCAGTACATCTGAAACCAGACATTGTTTGGAGCAAGCGCGACGGCTTCCTCCAGCGACGCGTTGCTCGACGTCGAGAGCAAGAACGGTACGTTGGCGTCGCGCGCCGCCGCCGCCTGCATCAGATCGGCATCCGGTCGCCACAGCCCAGCCAGTCCGGTCGGCGAGATACCGACTGGGCTGCTGTAGGTACGGCCGAACAGGGTGACGCTCTGATCGCGCTTGCTGACGTCTCGCAGGTAACGCGGCATCAACTTGTACCGAAGAAACGCTGCACGGTTGGTCTGCAGGCACACCTCGTCGTCAACCCCACCGTCAATGAAATCAAACGCAATACGCGGAAGTTTTCGCTTTGCAAGCCTTCGCAGATCGTCGAGATTGATGACCTTCTGTCGCATGGTCTTCCTCAAGATGCCTTGAATGTCGTTGCGTCTCTGTCCGCGGCGCGAACGCCTGGGCGCCAGCCGCGGCTCTGTACGACGCTTCGCGCGGCTTCCTGCCGCGTCGAGTTCCTCTGGCCGGCTCGGTCGGAACTGGCTAGTCCGAAGGGCGCAGCGCAAGCCCGGCTGGCAGCGGTGCGCAACGCGCGATACCTTGCCCAAAGCTGCGGCTCGCCAAGCGCCGCAATGCAAGCCCTCGGAAATGCGGACGGTATGGTCGGAAATCCCAGGAGTCCGCGCCCCGCTGTCGCCGACATTACGAGACGAGTGGCGATCCTCGGCGCAATCGCGACAAGGATGCGCGCAGCGAGACGTCCGCTCTCGGCCCGCCACACATCGGTGCCGCACAGGCGCGAGCTGCGACCCATTAGGGCGCCAAGCTCCATTCGTGTCTCCGTTGCTTTATCTTTTTCAATGTGGTCGCGGTTGACTGATGCCAACTCACAACCGACAGGTCAACGATAACGCCCGAGTGACCCCGTCAACCATGTCTGTCGGGCCCGTGTTTCACATATTGAAAATGACGAAATGTTGCGGTCGGCCCGCGCGCCGGCCACGCAATCCGGTCGCGAGGCGCGGACGGCACGACCGTTAGCTAGGTCGATAGCAATTCCCGCGCAGCCAGCAAGTCCGTGAGTCGGATTTCCAGCGCAGGAATTCCTACGCACTAAGAAGTCGACGTTCAAGGGCCGCCAAGTCACGAAGGCGTTCGGGCGGGCGGAGTCTGGACTGACGTTGGCCAAGATATTGCCCGCCTCGTCGCATTCGGCACGGTGGCGGGCGAGACGCCGTTCCAGAGAAGGACGGCGCTGATGAAGCGATGCAGCCTAGAGCTAATCATTCGCGGCGCAGGAGCAGCCGCTGCTGGGCTGAAACCGGCAGAGCTGAGTCGCAAGTCCCGTATGTCGGAAGCCACGTACCGGCCGGAAGGCAAAGTTCGGGGCATGACGGGCCGGCAAAGAGCGGCTGAAAGCGCTGGAACAGAGAACAACAGGCTTAGCGGCTGCCTGCGGAGTCGATACTCGACACCTCTGCCCTGAACCAACTCCAGTCGCAAACGTAGCAAGCTGAAAGCGAAACGCGAGGCGGGCGCGATGCTGATGTCCGAGCGCGCGATAGGATGTTGCCCGGACTTACGGGGCGGGCGGGAGCTCACGGTCGCTGTCTTGCTACGAGTCGCGTCGAAGCGGCGACGCCCATGCGCTAACTGGAAGGATAACGGCCATCGCGGCCGACGCGCCACTACGGCTATCGGTGCGTTGCGAGCTGCAGCGTGGGAGCTGGCTGGCGCAACACAAGCGCATTTGGCGAGCGCAGGCATGGCTGGGCTTAGCGTGCGCATAAGTAATTGAAAACACGCGCTGCCGCGGAGCGCACGCCGCTAGCCACGCCAACCGGGCCGACTCATGTACAGCGCCTTCGATAACCGAACCCGGTCGACGACCAAACGCGGGAACACCCGACCGTTGCAGTCGACACCTAGCTGCGCAGGGTTCGCGTAAGCCGGGTATCAAGAGACTGGTTGAAATGGCTCGCTTACTGCTTCGATCACGGTCGGCATCGGTCCGATTTTTCCGGTAAGGTGCCGGATACCTACGCTTGAGAGGCCAGTGTAATACTGTCGGTCGTCCGCTTGAACAAGCCAGCGGAGCACCTGTATATCGAGAGACTCAATGCTTCCAGGGCGACTGCCCGAACGAGCGTGGGTGTGCGTCCAGCGCATGAGCAATTATAAAATGCCGTGTAAGTACAGCCGACGACGCCTTCGATCCCTCACATCCGATCACCCGCCCCAGGTCGCAATTTTTCCGAAAATCTCGCCTGCGATGGTGTCCCTATTCTGGAAGGCGCTCGAATCGAGGTAGCCCCGGGCGAGCTCGACCAGCAAATATCAGGCTACGAAAGCAAAACGGTGCGCAACGTCTTTCGCCGCATCGGGCATTCATTCAATCGATGCATCAATTCTTACCCAGCGGTGCGACGCTTCCGCCGCACCGCCCGTGCCGATGCAAATCCCGCATCCAAGATATAGGAAGCGCGGTCCCCGCAGCGGCCGCTTCGCGCGCCTCCTCTGCGCGCGTGACGCAGGAAACCTGGCGAGTAGGCGTGAAACGAGCGCTTACGCCGTCCGCTGAGCGGTCTGCCCATGAGCGACGTCCGCGCCACCGCTCCGTTCCGCTATCGCCCAGTCCGGTGCATCCTGCAACGCGACCGGCCGCAGGAACCGCTCGATGGCGGCATATCCCACCGAGGTCGTCTGAGGCGCAGTCGACGCCGGCCAAGGGCCACCGTGATGTTGTGCGTGCGTGACCGCCACGCCTGTCGGCACGCCGGCGAACAGCACTCGCCCGGCGATCCGCTCCGCGCCGTCGACGATCCGGCGGTTGTCGTCGGTGGCCTCGCTTGCCCCCCATACCGTGACGGTCAACGACCCGCCGACCGCGTCGAGCACGGCGAGCACCTGATCCGCCGATTTGACCCGCACCACCACGGACGCCGGCCCGAACACTTCCTCGCGTAGCGCCGGTTCGGCGAGGAAGGTCGGTGTGTCCGTCTCGAACAATTGCGCGGCCGGGCCGCCCCTGTTGCCCGTGTCGTCCGTCTCGTCCATGCCGTCCATGCCGTCCATGCCGCCAGCCGGTTCGATCAAGGCTCTCGCGCCGCCGTGTGCAGCGAGTGTCCGGGCACCTGCCTCGTACGCCTGACGGATGCCTTCGGTCAGCATCCGGTGCGGACGCTGAGCGCGCACCGCGGCGGCGAGCTTCCCGACGAAATCGTCGCCCGCCGCACCGTCGAACACGCAGATGATGCCGGGCTGCGTGCAGAACTGGCCGCTGCCCGACGCGATAGATGCCGCAAGGGTCTGTGCCTTCTCGCTTGCGCCGTCGATAAGGGCGGCCGGCAGGACGATCAACGGGTTGGTCGACCCGAGTTCGCCGTAGAAAGGAATCGGCCGCGCCCGCTCATTCGCCGCGCGCCAGAGCGCGACGCCGCCCTGATACGACCCAGTGAAGGCGACGGCTGCGACGCGCGGATGCTGTACCAGATATGCGTTCGCCTCTCGCGAGGTACGGTCGATCATCGTCAACAGACCGGGCGGCAAGCCCTGCTCCACCACCACGTCGGCTGCGATCCTATAGACGCTCTGCGACAGTCTTGCGTGCCCGCTATGCGCCTTTACAATGACCGGGCATCCCGCCGCGAGCGCGGACGCGGTGTCACCGCCCAGTACGGAGAATGCGAACGGAAAGTTGCTCGCGGAAAACATCGCGACCGGCCCGAGCGGCGCCGTCACGCGTGTGAGACGTGGACGCCCAGCCGGCGGCGCGCCGGCAACCGCATGATCGTCAACCGTCCGGTACGGCACGCCGTGGTTCACTTCGTTCGCGAAACCGCGCAGCTGGAACGCGGTGCGCGCGAGTTCGCCGTTCAGACGCGCAGTGCCGAGTCCGGTTTCCTCGTCCGCAATCTCGACCAGGTGCGCGGCGTTTGCTTCGAGGGCGCTGGCGAGCCCTTCCAGCAAGCGGGCGCGCACGATGCGCGTCGATCTCGCCCAACGCGGCGCGGCTGCGTGCGCCAGCGTCGCCGCTTCATCGATCCGCTTGCGATCGTCCTGTCCATCACGATTCATAGGTTCTCCATTCACTCAAATAATCGAAGCTGCCGCACCTACGCGCCCGTCAGGCGGTCGTCCTGATCCAGACGGTGGATTCGCCCGATGCAGAACACGTAAACGAACGCGCCGATCAAACCGTGTGCGGCCACGAAATACATAGCGCCCGTAAAGCTGCCGACCATGCTCACGGCGTAGCCGACCACGATCGGCGTGACGATGCCCGAGAGGCTGCCGAACAAGTTGAACAGACCGCCCGCGAAGCCGACCAGATTCGGGGGCGAGGTGTCGGACACGATCGCCCAGTTGACGGCGGCCAGACCCTTGCCGAAGATCGCCAGTGACATTAACGCCACCACGGTGTAAGGCGAATCGACGAAATTGCAGAACACGAGACTCGACGCGAGCAGCATCCCCGCCACAAAGGGTGTCTTGCGCGCGACGCTGAGGCTGCGTCCGTTGCGCAGCAGCAGGTCGGACAGATAGCCGCCCGCCAGCCCGCCGATAAAGCCCGCGATCGCAGGCAGCGTGGCCAGAAAGCCCACCTCGACGATGTTCATGCCGCGTCCCCTCACCAGATAGATCGGGAACCATGTGATGAAAAAGTATTGCAACGAAGTCAGGCAGTACTGCCCGACGTACACGCCGACCATCAGACGGCTGCGCAAGAAGAAACCCAGCACCGAGAAGTCGATGCCCGGCTTCGCTGCGGTCTTTTTCGCGTCGACGTTGACATTGGCGCCGCCCGTTCGCAGGTAGTCGATCTCGGCGGCATTTGCGCGTGGATGCGCGAGTGGGTTGCGCATCACCTTGAACCAGACGACCGCAAGCACCAGCCCGAGTGCACCCATCACATAGAACACGCTCGGCCAGCCGGCCTTGTGCACCAGCAGGCCCATCAGCGGCACGAACACAACCACCGCGATGTACTGTGCCGAGTTGTAGATCGACGTGGCCAGCCCGCGTTCCTTCAGCGGGAACCATGACGCCACGATATAGTTGTTGGCGGGCGACACTGGCGACTCGACGAGACCCAGCAGAAAGCGCAGCACGAACAGCGCGGCAAGCGCCGCTGCCACCGAAAATGCGCCGAGGAAGCCTTGCGCGAAGGTACACAACGACCACAGCACGAGGCTTACGCCATACACCTTGATCGAGTCGAAGCGGTCCAACAACCATCCTGCGGGCAGTTGCGCGAGCACATAGGCCCATGCAAACGCCGAGAACACATAGCCCAGCCCGACCGAACCAATGCCCAGGTCAGCCGACATCGCCGTGCCGGTGATAGACAGGTTCGCACGATCGCCAAGATTGACGGCGCTGGCGAGTACCAGCATCGCCAGCACCCAGTAGCGCACCCTGCTCGGTTTCGCGAGGGCCGCACCGATGGCGATCTCTCCGCTTTTCATCAGCCTGTCTCCTTGCTTCTGCTTTATCGTTATCGCGTTGTTAGGCAGCGAAGGGATTCAGCCGCGCCGCTCGGCGAGCCGTCGCTCCACGCGCGCCGACAGACGGTCGAGTTCCTTCACATCTTCCGCCGACAGCTTCGGGCCAGGCGTACGCATCGTCGCCGAACGGATCGCGCCGCGCCGCCGCATCATTTCCTTGCGTGCACACACGCCCCAGAAACCCATTGCTTCATAGCGCAGCAGCGGCAGATAAATGTCGAACACGTCATCCGCTTCGTCGACCCTGCCCGCACGGTACAGGCGATACACCTCGGACAGCATTTCGGGATAGGAGAAGCCGGCCATCGGTCCATCGGCGCCACGTCCGAGTTCGAGCGGCAGATACATCGCGTTGTTGCCGGTCAGGATGGCCACGCGCCGACCGCTGCTTTGACGCAGACGCGAGATCTTGTTCAGACACGGTAGATCTTCTTCCTTGATCAGCCCGATTTCCGGATGCGTTTCGACGAGTTTGAGGATGGCCGGCACCGACATCGCGACTTTCGAGGCGAATGGGAAATCTTGCAACACCGTCGGAATGCCCTCGTTGCGGCGAAACACTTCCGCGAAGTAGCCGTGCAGTTCCTCGTCGGTCTGGATGCCCGAGGGCGGTGCGATCATCACGCCAGTCGCGCCGAGATCCATCACGCGCGCAGACAGATCGCTGAGTTGCGCGAGACTGGCATTGCTCACGCCCACCACCACCGGCCGCTGACCCGCACGTTTGATGAAGCGCTCGGCCACCTGTAAGGCCTCGCGCTGATCGAGCTTGCCGGCTTCGCCGCTCACGCCGAGCACGGTGAAGCCATCCGCGCCATGCTCGACGTAGAAATCGACGAGCGTGTCGATACTGTCGAGATCGACCGCACCGTTATCGGCGAACGGGGTTTGGGTGACAATGAAAACACCATCAGTGGTGTGCAGCATGAAAGAACTCCAATACGGAAAAAGTAGTCAGCGCGCGTGCGCGGCGTGCCCTTCAGCCTTCTTTTCGACAGGCATCGCCAGGCCGAGCTTGTCAGCCCATGCAGCCGTGCGTTGAACGGCGTCGGCGGACAGCGTGATGCCCTCGACGAGCTGTTGTTGGCGCAATCGCAACGCGCGCTCGCCGGGTAGACGCACGGGTGGCGCGCCTGGCCGCACGCGGCTCGCGTGGCACGCGTCGGCAAGCCAGGTGGTTTCATCGAGAAACGCGTCAAGCCCCCCGAGCATCGCTGGATTGATGACCTGCAGGAACACGCCCTGCCCGAACTTGTCAGGTCGCGTCCGACGGCCCGAGCCCGGCAACGCAAGCGTCAGCGCTTCCACCGCAAGCCCGAGGCCGAAGCCCTTGTAACCAAAGTCGATGCCGCCAAGCGGCAGCACGGTGCCTGGCGGGTTGGCCGACAACACTGTCGGATCGTCGGTCGGCGCGCCATCGGCATCGAGCAGCCACTGCGCGGGGAGCGATTCGCCGCGCTGCGCAAATGCCGTGAAGAAAGTATTGCTGCCGAGCGAGGTGCACTGATCGACCAGGATCGGTGCGCCGCGCGTCGGAATGCCGAACGCGAGCGGGTTCGTGGTCAGCACCGGATCGATGCCGCCGAACGGCGCCACCGACGCCACGCCTGCATTGGTGGCCGATAGCATGACCAGCAGATTATCGGCGACCAGTGGCAGCAGATAGCTTTGCAGACAACCGATATGCGAGCACTCGGCGATGGTGGCGCAGACCATCGCCTGCGCACGGGCCCGTTCGCGTACCGTGTCGATGGCGCGCTGCATGACCCATGCGCCGGGCAGTCGGTTCGCGTGCCAGGCAAAGGCGGCCGGCGAGTCGTTGAGTACGCGCACCTCGCCCTCCACGGCAATCTGTCCCGCTTCGAGCCGTTCCAGATAGGTGGCGAGCAGCCAGAAGCCGTGGCTGCGATGGCCGAGCAGATCGGCGTCGAGCAGGCGCAAAGCAACCTGTTCGGCCTGTTCCGCGCGCATGCCGCGCCTTTCTAGCGCTTGCTTGCCGAAGGCGAGCAGGTCTTGGTGCGCGAAGCGCGCTTCCTCGGTGATGTCCGCGTTGTGGTTCGATGCAATCATGCGTTCAAAGTCTGGGTGAAAGCGGAAGGATTGAGCGCGTCCGGCGGCATCCGCGCGTCGAGCGCGGCCGCGAGATTGTCCAGTCCACGGAAGCCGAGGTCGTTGCGCGTCTGCACTGTCGCCGATCCAGTGTGCGGCGTCATGAAGACCTGCGGCAGCGCGCGAAGACGCGCGTCGACATGCGGCTCGTTGCGAAACACGTCGAGTCCGGCGGCCGCGATCCGTCCGTCCGTAAGCGCGTCGATCAGCGCGTCTTCGTCGATCAACGCACCGCGCGCCGTGTTCACGACGATCGCACCGCGCGGCAGCAGCGCGAGCGCGTCGCGGCCGATCAACGGCGCGGCGCCTGCCACGGCGGGCAGATGCAGCGAAAGGATCTGCGCTTGCGGCAACATCTCATGCAGGCTCGAAAAGTATTGGGCGCCCTGCTCGTCGGCCGCACGCACGCGGCGGCGACTGTGATACAGCACGCGCATGCCGAAGCCGCGCGCACGCTGCGCGACGGCCTGACCGATGCGCCCCATTCCGACGATGCCGAGCGCGCTGCCGCTCACACGCTGGCCGAGCAGTTCGGCAAGGCCGAGGCTCCGGCCCCAGCCGTCCTCGATCACCCGGAGATGTTCGCGCGCCCGCCGACAAGCGGCGAGGATGTGCAGCATCGTCGCGTCCGCAGTGCATTCAGTCACGACCGGCGCATTCGTCACGATGATCCCCGCTGCGCTCGCCGCATCGAGATCGACATGGTCGAAGCCGACGCTCGTCGTGGCGGCCACCCGTAGCGTGCGCGGCAAGCGTGCGAGCAACGCCGCATCCAGACGCAGCGCGCCTGAAAAGAGCAGGCCTTGCGCACGCCACTCGACGGCTGCCGCGACCAACTCGTCGTTCGTCAGCGCATGGTCCGGCACGTACGCGTCGAAGCGTTGGCGCGCGCGCGCCATGACGGCGGGCTGCATCGGCCGCGAGAGCATGATCCGGTGCATTACCCTGCGCCTCCGGTCGTCGCCTTGCGCTGTGCCAGCGGCAGTTCGAGCCGGCGCAGCTTGCCGACGACGAGGAGGTAAGCGAGCGCGCCGATCATGGCATGCGCGCCGACGAAATACATCGCGCCGGTGAACGAATGCGTGAGGGCGAGCAGGTAACCGATCGCGATCGGCGTGACGATCCCGGCAATGTTGCCCGCCACACCGAACAGACCGGTGGCCAGGCCGACGATCTCCGGCGGCGACGTGTCGACAACCACCGCGAGGCCGATCTGTGCGAGGCCCTTGCCGAACAGCGCAAGCGACATCAGTGCGACGATCACCGCGGTCGAATCCGTGAAATTGCACAGCACGAGCAGGCTGGCGAGCAACATGCCGCTGATGAACGGGATCTTTCGCGCCATCGTGACGGTGCCGCCTCGCTTCAGCACGCGATCGGAGATCACTCCACCCAGCACGCTGCCGACGAAGCCACAGATCGCCGGCAGTGCCGCGACAAAACCGACCTGCAACAGGTCCATGCCGCGCCCCTTCACCAGATAGATCGGGAACCACGTGATGAAGAAGTATTGCAGCGCGGTGATGCAGTACTGACCGAGGTAGATGCCGGCCATCATCCGGCTCTTCATGAGGACAAGGAGCGAGCCGGCCGGCGCGGCCGTGGCGTGCGCGTTGGCGGATTTGTTGCGCTTATTGGCCTCGATGTCGATCATCGCGCCGTTCTCGCGCAGATAGGCGAGTTCCTCGGGGCTAACGCGCGAGTGCCGGTCCGGCGCGCGCATCACCACGAGCCAGAACACCGCGAGCAGCATGCCGAATCCACCCATGAACCAGAATACCCAGTGCCAGCTCAGCGCATGGCTCAATGCGCCCATCAACGGTACGAACAGCACCACCGCCACGTATTGCGCGGAGCTGAAGATCGACGTCGCCAAGCCCCGCTCCTTCAGCGGAAACCATGCGGCGACGATGTAGTTGTTGGCCGGATAGATCGGCGCCTCGACAAGGCCGACAAGAAAGCGCAGCGCAAACAGTGCGGCAACCGCCGACGCCGTGGACAGCAGATCGACGTAGCCCTGCAGAAAGGTGAAGAAGGACCATAGAAACAGCGCCGCGCCGTAGACCTTGATCGAACTGAAGCGGTCGAGCAGCCAGCCACCGGGCAACTGCCCGATCACATAAGCCCACGCGAACGCGGAAAACACGTAACCCATCTGCACGCTGCCGAGGCCCAATTCCTTCGCGAGCGGGGCGCCGGCGATCGACAGATTGGCGCGGTCGCCGAGGTTCACGGCAGTGACGAGAAGGATCAGCGCGAGTACGTAATAACGCACATAGCGGTGCCGCGCACGTACCGCGGTGAGAACTGCCTGCGCACTCATCGAAAGTCTCCAGTTTCGAATGATGACGGGGTGCCATCACGAGGCGGGCCGCCGCCTGCGCGGCACGCTGCCGTGGCTGGTTTCCAGCTCTTCTGGCAACGCCTGACCTCAACCCACCTCGTTGGCCTGATCGCGAAGTTCAGCGCGTGTCTGGCGTTCGCTACGATCGGCTCAACGCTTGTTGAGATCGAACACGTGATGCTGCTTCGTGTGCCGCTTGATGTACTCCCAGTCGTAGGTGACACCAAGGCCTGGCCCCGTCGGCACCGGCACCGTGCCGGCCGAATCGATGCAGTCGATCTGGTCGGAGTAGTCGCACGCGTAGACCTGCGGGATGTTGTTCGCGCAGTCCGGGCCGACCAGCGCAATTTCGTAGTAGTTGGAATTGCGGATCGCGCCCATCACATGACGATGCGCCGGGCCGACCGCGTGAATCTCGACGTCGAGTCCGAAGGCTTCGGCCAGATGCGCCGTCTTCATCGCTCCGGTGATGCCCATGTCATATTCCGGGTCGACGCGCACGAGATCGGTGCCGCCTGCCATGATGAAATCGGCTTTCGGTTCGAGACTGCGCACATGCTCGCCGATCAGCAGTGGCGTCTTCAGCATCTCGCCCAGCTTCTTGTGCGAGAACGCGGACAGGCCCGCATCGCGATACGGGTCCTCGAACCAGAAATAGTTGGCCTCGTCGCACGCCCGGCCGACGTACAGCGCATCCGCGAAGGTTTTCAGGTCGCACGCGCCGTCGTACATGAGGTCCATCTCGTTGCCGACGGCCCGGCGCGTGGCCAGAATCGCAGCGGCTTCTTCCTTTGGATTGCCGTCGAACCAACCATGGATCTTGAAGCCGCGATAACCCATCTCGCGGCAACGCACGGCGAAGTCGCCATACGCTTGCGGACTGTCGAGACCGCCGTTGCGGTCGCCGTGGAAAGTGCTCGCGTACGCTTTCAGACGGGTGCGGTAGCCGCCCAGCAGTTGGCCGATCGACGCGTTCAATTGTTTGCCCGTCAGGTCCCACAGCGCGATGTCGACCGGGCCGTGCCCCATATGATCGAAGTGATGCAGCTTGCGCTTGAATTCGTCGTAAATGGCCTCGCGCTGCGACGGATCCCGGCCGAGCAAGTCCGGCGCGAGCATGATCGACTGCGCGAGTGCCGGGCGAGTACCACCCCACATCGCCACGTATTCGCCGCGCGCACCGTCATCGGTCTCGATCACGACGGCGTATTTCTGCAGCTTCATGCGGCCGCCCTTCTTGTACGCCACATGGTTGTGGGTATGCTCGCCGGCAGCCGCCAGGTTCTGCACCTCATATTCGAAGTCGAAAATCTCGACTCGGGAAATCTTGCTCATCAATCGTCTCCGCAGTCAATAAGGCGCGAGATAGCGCTACCTTTAGATAAGATAGCGCTATCTCATGCGAGCGACAAGCGGGTTTACACTGATTCCACACGCAAGACAGGTCGACGAACGGCCGGTTGAAGGCGCTGCAGAGCGCGGTACACGGGGGCGTAGGTGTACGGCGTAGGTGTACGGCGTCGGCGCCGACAAGCTCCGGCAGGAGGAACGGCTAGGCCGAGGCTCGCTTCACCACCGAAAAGCCGACATCGACAATGCGTTCGGTCGGCGCGGTAGCGCCGGATCGTTCCAGAATCAACCGTGCGGCTTCGCGCCCGATGGTCTTGCCGTCGGCGCGTATCGTCGTCAAGGGCGGGTCGGTATCACAAGCGAAGTTGAGATCGCCGAACCCCATCACCGCGACGTCGGCGGGAATGCGCAGACCGCGCGCCTTGGCTTCGGTCAGCACGCCGAGCGCGACCATGTCCGAGGTGCAGAACACCGCGTCGATCGACGCATGGCGCGTGAGCAGATCGACGAACGCACGGCGGCCTGCGCCAAGCGTACTGGGCGCCGGAATCAATACGGATGGCACCTCGGTTCCGGGGTTACGCGCGCGAATCGCTGCGAGAAAACCTTGTGCGCGCATCGCGGCACGGTCGTCGCTCGCACTGATGATTGCCAGCGAGCGGCGCCCTGCATCAAAGAAGAAGTCCGCGGCGGCGCGTCCCACGTCTTCTTGCGAAAAGCCGACCAGCATATCGACCGGTTCGACCGTCATGTCCCACGTCTCAATCACCGGTATCGCCGACGCCAGCAGCCGCTTGCGGCCTGCCTCGGAGCGGACGGCGCCGACGGTCACGATGGCGTCGGGGCGGCGCGCGATCAACGCTTCAAGCAGCGCGGGCTCGCTTTGATGCGCGTAGTCGCTTTCGCCGAGGATCACCTGGTAGCCCCTGCTCGCCAGCGCGCCGCGCAGCGCCTGCACGAACTCAAGGTAGATGGTCGAGGCGATACTCGGCACAACCACCGCAACCAGCAGGCTGCGCGCGGAGGCTAGCGCGCCCGCCAGCAGGTTAGGCACATAGCCGGTCTCGATGACGGCGCGGCGCACCCGCTCGACCATGTCGGGATTGACGGTCGCGGGTGAATTCAGCGCACGCGAGGCCGTCATCGGCGCCACACCTGCAGTGCGCGCCACATCGGCCAAAGTAATGCGCCCGCTGCTGCGGCGCACGCGCGGTTTGGTTCCCTCGGGCGAAATCGCCACTGCTTTTCTCCCAGTTCGGAGCCGATCGGACGATGCATGCTTGAGCGCATCCATGCCGAAGTTTATCTCGGCTGGGGTCTGGGTCGCACGATCCGACGAATTTGTACCGGGTCCATAGGAAAAGGCATGCCGAACTCGGCTCGGGCATCCGACCGCCGCACTGACGGACCGCCGGCACCGAGCGAGAGTTCGGTCGTGACGCGGCGCGGTGTTGCAGGCCGGGAGGCCGACCATGCGGCCAGGTGTCACCCAGGGGCAAGCCGCCGCCCTTTGCGCCCCGCTGACGGTGGGACGCTCGCTCGGCGTGCAGTCGCGCATCGACCGCATGCAGTCGGCCCCGGAGAACTTCGCCAGCCAACGTGCCGGCGCTTTCCTCGAACGTCTCGACGGCCGTCAGCCAGCGCTCGATGCGCCTGTGCGCAACGGAGCGGGCGACCCTCTGAGGGGCTCAGGTGCGCCTACGGCCTGCTCGAAGCCGCCTGGTACGGCCGCGGCAAGGTGCACAGGGATCGGAGATCCACAGGAGCGAGAGCACTGGCAACGCGCACGGTTCCTGTCGTCCAGCATTGAGAGGCAAGACGCGGCGCCGCTGCGACCACTGCGACGCCGTACCGTGCGCGACGCGATCACCGCTGGGGTGACACGCCAGCGCCGCGGCCGTGCATCGCCGATGACTGGGCCACCTTCGCCGCCCTTTCAGCTTGTGCTCCGGCCTCGGGCGCGATGTCTTCAAGTGTCCGCGCTCGCGTGTTCACGCCGAGCACCATCAACGCGAGGATCTGAAGCACGATCAAGCCGATCAGAAAGTTCGTCACGCCGAAGATTCCACCCATCCCGAAAATCACGACGATGCCGGCCTGTGCTCCGGCCGACGCGAGACGCCCAACCGCGGCGGACAGCGACGAGCCTCGCATGCGCAATTCCGTCGGGAACAGCTCAGGGATATAGACGGCGAAAGCGAGCGAGGTGATGCAGGCGGAACACATCATGATCACCGCGCCAGTCACCATCAGTTGGGCGGGCGAGTGAACCGTCGGATACAGCGCCGTTGCGACCGCTTCGAGCGCCAGCACGCCGACGATGCTCACGCGGCGTCCCACGCGGTCTGTGAGCGCCATGCCGATCAAACATCCGACCGGCGTGCCGATGCCCATCACCGCCGTGTAGCCGAGGGTCGATGTGACGGCGATGCCCTGCTTGACGAGAAATGTCGGGAACCAGGCGATCAGACCGTAGAGCACCGACATATTGACCGTGGACATGATCATCGTGAGCACCGTGCGGGAGAGCAGCGGACGCTTGAACAGCGCGCGATAGCCAGGCGTCGCCGCGGCGGGCGCCGCGTCCGCCGGCGCCGTCGTGGCGGGCGCCGATGCGACATGCCACGCAGGCAGGTCGGGAAAGCCGGCTTCGATGGATCGCAATAGTGCGTCTGCTTCCTCGTGACGTCCCTGTGATTCCAGCCAGCGCGGCGACTCGGGCATCGACTTGCGCATGAACCAGATGCCGACAGCGCCGAGGCCAACCAAGGCGAACATCGAGCGCCAGCCCAGCGCCGGAATGGCCCAATACCCGACGATCCCCGTCACCGTTACCGACAGATTGGTGAGCAATGCGAGAATCGCGCCGAAGCGCCCGCGCGCAAGGCTCGGAACGAACTCGCCCAGCGTTGCATAGCCGATGATGAGCTCCGCGCCCAGGCCCACGCCCATCACGAATCGCAGCACGATCAGGACGGTCATGCTCGGCGCGAACACGGCGGCGATCGACGCCGCTCCAAACACCGCGAGGTTGAACTGATAAGCCATCCTGCGTCCATACCTGTCGCCGATATAACCGCCGATCAGCGAACCCAGCCACATGCCGATCAAGGTGCTCGAAATGAACGCAGCGTTACTTTCCAGTGTCGACCATCCGCTCTTCGCAAGCGTGGCCAGCACGCCGCTCTGCAGATAGATATCGAATGCGTCGAGGAAAAGACCGGCGCCGATCATGCCCACCAGGCGCCAGTGAAATCGGCCGACCGGTAGCCGGTCGAGGCGTGCGCCTGAATGGGCGCGCAACGTGTGAGGTTGGCTCAAGTGTCGTCTCCTGTTTTGGCCATCGGAGCCGTGTGGGCGTTCTCATGGGAGCGCTCTCTACACCGTGCATCGTTGCAACCAGCCGATGAAGCACCTGCGAGGTCGTCAACCGGGCACGTCCTGCCAGCTTGGCAGGAAAGGCTTGATCCATATTAAGGCGATAAGCAGGGAAACATTGATTGAATCCTTTTAAAGTTTCACATCAATGTTTTTGACTTAGTTGCGCAGCACGTCGAACGGACTTCGCGGTGACGTACGCCTCAGACGATCTCCGACGTGGCGTCGCGGTCCGCCACGCGCGTGGCTGCGAGCAGGATTTCCTGAAGCGCAAGCAATTGCCGGCTTTCCATGTCGGTCTTGCGCATGACAAGCGAAAATTGCAGGACCGGTGCATCGCGCAGCGCGATCGTGGTAAGCGGATAAAGCGTGGCGATGGCCGGTTCCATCAACGGCACCAGGGAGATGCCGAGCCCTGCGCTCACCAGTGGTGCAATCGCACGCACGCTGTCGAACTCCAGGTCTCCCGCCGGCTTGCTCCCGACACGCTGGTAAATGTATTTGGTAGCCATCGCGCCGGAGACCGTATTGCGGTCGTAGCGGATCCATTCGTAGCGCTTGAGCAGCGCGGTCAGCGACCGCTCGCGCTCTTGGGGAGGAACCATCAGCGTGAGGCCGCGCTTGAGCAGCGGCTGCCAATGCAGGCGAGACACGCCGCGAGCGGGCTGCGCCACTACGGCCGCGTCGAGGTCTCCCGCCTTGACGGCATTGGTCAGTTCGGCGCTCTTGCCGCGTCGAGTCTGCACGTGCAAGAGCGGGTAACGCGATCTGAGACGCTTGAGTAGCTCCGGCAGCACGACCGGCAGCATTGACTCAAGCATGCCCAGCTGCACATGCCCTTCGACCTGAAAGCTGGGCTGCCGGCGGAAAGCATCGAGCCGCGTCAGCATGCCGCCGAGCAATTCCGACAGCTCGTAAGCAGCCGGCAGCGGCCTGACCTCCAGGCCCGACCGATCGAAAAGCTGCTGGCCAACATACGCTTCCAGCTGCTTCATTTGCATGCTCACAGCGCTGGGCGTCAGATGCAGCGCCTTCGCCGCGCCCGCCAGCGAGCCCCCGTCGAGTACTGCCTGCAACGTGTTGAAGACTTCGATCTTCATTAGATTTTTTGTCGAGTTTCGTCAGAAAATATCCATTTTAGCTTACGAGGCCCTGCCCTTATTCTGTGTCGTGAGGAAATCGATCCCCGTGAGAAAAGCGCTACCGGCGCTGCCGACAAGGAGATGAAGATGATTGAAGCGCCGACAAAGCCGTCCGCGTCCGAGTCCGGAAATACGTATCGGACCAAGCCCGAGATCTGGTATAGCACCGACCTCGAACGCGATCAGTCTTGGACGCTTCGCATGAGTGCCGAAGCCGCGGCGGGTTTCGACAAGGCCATGCGTCACGCGAAATCGTTGGGCAAGCCGTTGCTCGACATGACGTCGGACGACTTTCCACTCGAGACCGCGTCTGCCGAAATCCTGCATCGCGCATTTCGTGCCACCCAGCAGCGGTGGGGCATGTGCCTGCTAAAAGGCTTTCCGGTCCATAAATGGTCGGTCGAGGAAGCGAAGCTCGCTTACTGGGGGCTAGGCCTGCACGTCGGCGTGGCGCGTACGCAGAATCGCGCCAGCGAAATCATGAACGATGTCCGCGACTCCGGCTCGACCTACAAGTCCAAGAACGGACGCGGCTACAACACCAACGCGGCGCTCGACTTTCACGCCGATTCCTGCGACGTGGTTGCGCTGCTCTGCCTGCATCCGGCGCGAGCGGGTGGCCAGAGCAAGATCACCAGTTCGTTTGCGCTGGTCGAAGAAATCCGCAAGCGCCGTCCGGAATTGATCGACGTGCTGAAGGGACCGGTATTTCACAGCTACCAGGGTACTCAGGCGCCCGGCCGCCCGGGCTACTACAACTGTCCGGTGATCGGCTCGCTGCCCGGCCATTTCGCGCTGCGCGCCAATCGCAAGAATACCAATGCGGCGCAAGCGGATTTTCCGGAAGTGCCGCGCCTCACGCCCGAACTGACCGAGGCGCTCGACCTGCTCGATGAGCTCGCCGCCGACCCGCGTCTGTGTTATTCGATGTGGCTCGAACAAGGCGACCTGCAACTGCTGAACAATTATGTGATGTTGCATTCGCGTACCGAGTTCGAGGATTTCGAGGACGAGACGAAGCGACGTCACCTGCTGCGCCTCTGGCTGTCTGTGCCGGATGCCGCGCCGCTGCCGCCCGAATGGGAGTATTACTTTGGCGACGTGCGTCCCGGTTCGGTGCGCGGCGGCGTGCGCGGCAGTTACATCACCGATGCGTTCCTGCGCTTCGAGAAACGTCAGGCGGAACGCATGAACATGTTGCTGAAGCCGGGCCTCGACGGCACGGCGGCTGAGCCGACCACGGCTGTCGGAGACGCGCATGTCGCCGCATGACGATGCATCGCGGGCCGGCAGACCCCGCGCGGACCTGAAGCACCGTCTCGCCGCGGGCGAGACGGTGCTCGCCCCCGGCGTTTACGATGCGCTTAGCGCACTCATCGCGGAACAGGCGGGGTTCAACGCGCTGTATCTGTCCGGCGGTGCAGTCGCATACACATCGCTCGGGCGCTCCGACGTCGGCCTGACGACGGCCAAGGAAGCCATTGACACCTTATGGCGTATCACCGACCGCGTGCGCACGCCGGTCATCGTCGATGCCGACACAGGCTTCGGCAACGCCCTGAACACACAGCGAACCGTGCGCGACTTCGAGCGCGCCGGCGCGGCCATGGTGCAGCTCGAAGATCAGGGCTTTCCGAAGCGCTGCGGTCACCTGGCCGACAAGACACTGGTGTCGTGTGCCGAAATGTGCGGAAAGCTGCGTGCGGCCCTTGACGCTCGCCACGTGTCCGACACGCTGATCCTCGCCCGGACCGATGCCATCGCCGTTGAAGGATTCGATGCGGCGATGGATCGCGCCGAGGCGTATCTTGCCTGCGGGGTGGACGCGCTGTTCATCGAAGCCGTCAACACGACCGAGCAGATGGATCGCGTGTGCAAGCGCTTTGGCGAACGCATTCCGCTGCTGGCGAACATGGTGGAAGGCGGCCAGACGCCCGTGCGAAGCATGCGGGAGTTGCGCCGGCGTGGCTATCGGATCGTCATTTTTCCCGGCGGCACGGCGCGCTTCGTCGCGCATGGCCTGCAACGGTATTACGCGAGTCTGCATGAGCACGGCACCACGGAACCGATGTGGCCAGACATGCTCACATTCAACGGGCTCAATGAACTGATCGGCACGCCGGAATTGCTCGCCTTGAGCAAACGCTATATTTGAGACACCGCTGTTGCAGGCTTTGCGAGAGAGCCTGCCTAACGCGAGGGCCGGTGCAGTGCCGCCGTCTTTCGCGTTCACGATCGCGTTCACGATCGCCTCGGCTCGGCTCGGCAGTCATCGGCGCCACGGGCTCGGTCCGTTGACAGTCCGGTGTCCATTCCAGGACAGAGCGGCAGGGAAAACTGATTGGGCGGCGAATCGATCAGCGTCACTCCGGAGGCAGCAAAGGCTGACGCGAAAGCGGGTTCGAAGCCGGCGGCGCCGTGGCCCAGCGTCGCGTATCGAGCGTCGCGCACCACGGCTGGAGGGCGAAGTTCGGCGCCATGGTGGGGTTCGCTGCGCCGCGTCTGAACCGCCTTCGAGCGGTCACACCAGGCGCTGCAGCTGCGGCGTACGCTCCCTCAAGAACGCGACGAAGGCACGCAGCGCCGCGGATTGCTGACGCCGGCCGGGGAAGTAGAGATAAAGCGCTTCGATGGCGGTGGACCACTCGGGTAGCACATGCGACAACTTTCCGGCGTCGATCAAATCGCGCACCATCGCGGCGGGTGCGCTTAGCATGCCGAGGCCTCTGACCGTGAGATCGATCTGGGACGCGAGATCATGCACAATCGTAACCACTGCCGGGACGATCCGCACGGTCTCTCCGGCGGACTGAAGCGTCCACGGCATGATCAGGCCGCTGCCTTGGCTGCGGCAGACCACTGCACGATGATCGAGCAGGTCAGGCGGCTGCCGCGGCACCGTGCGGCCGTCAAGATAGCTCGGCGATGCCACGAGAATGGCTTCCGAAGCGGGCGCGACCGGGACGGCCACCATGTCCTTGTCGAGACATGCGCCATGGCGCAGCCCCGCGTCGTAGCCCGCTTTCACGATATCGATCAGGCGCGCCTCGACAGCGATCTCGAGCTGCACATCGGGATGGGCTTGCTGAAACGCGCCCAGCAATGGCGCGATCAGCAGGTCGAAGGGCGCGCGCGGCATCGTCAGGCGTAGCGGGCCGGAAGGCCGTCCGCTCCGGCGCGACGTCTCTTCAGCGGCCTGTCGCAACTGCGACAGGGCGGGCGCCGCTGCGAGCAGGTAGGTACTTCCTGCATCGGTCAGGCTCAGGCTACGGGTCGAACGGAGAAACAGCGGCGCGCCGAGCCGCTCTTCCAGGCCGCGGATTGCCTGACTGACTGCCGACGCCGAGATGCCGAGCCGCCTTCCTGCCTCGGAAAAGCTGCCGGCCTCCGCAGCGGCGACGAAGACCGCCACGCCTTCGAGAAAGTCTTTGTGCCGCAATTGACTGACCTTGAAGATGTGCTTTAAGCCACATGGGGAATTATGGGGCTAATCGGATGCCTTCGCTCGATGTACGCTGCCGGAATGACTTCGACCACCCATCTTGTCGACCCCCACCCGCATTCGCTTGGGGGTCCCGCCGCGCTGCGCTCGCATACCCTGCACACGCCTCGCCACACCACGCATTACGTCGAGAGCGGGCCGGCCGACGGGCCGCTGATGTTCTTTCTGCACGGCTGGCCGGAGCTCGGCTTGATCTGGCGCGCGCAGCTCGAGGCGTTCGCGGCCGAGGGCTGGCACTGCGTCGCGCCCGACATGCGCGGCTATGGTCACTCGTCCGCGCCGGCAGCCAGCCAGGCCTACACCAACGAGCAAGTCGTGATGGACATGGTTTCGCTCCACGACCACCTCGGCGGCAGGCCCGCGGTGTGGGTCGGCCACGATTGGGGCAGCGTGATAGCGGGTTCGCTGGCAGCGCATGAGCGGCCGCGCTGCCGAGGCGTGGTGTTGATCTCGGTCCCGTATTTCCCGGATGCAAACGCCCTGCCGACCCTGGTGCCACTCGTCGACCGCACGATCTATCCGGCCGAGCGCTACCCGGACGGCCAGTGGGACTACTACCGCTACTACAACACGCATTTCGAAGCGGCCTTGGCGGACCTCGATGCGGACAAGGCAGCGTCGCTGGCGTCCATCTTCCGTGCAGGTGACCCGGCCAGCGTCGGCACGCCTGCGTCGAACGCCACGGTGACGCGTAACGGAGGACGTTTCGGCGCGGCGCATCGCGCCCCGCCGACGCGGCCCGACACCGCGCTTTGGCCGGCGGCTGACTTTGCCCAGCTGGTTCGGACGTTCGAGAAACACGGTTTCCGCGCGCCATGCGCGTGGTACCTGAACGACGAGGCCAACATCGCGTATGCACGTCGCGCGCCCGACAGCGGCCACCTGTCGCTGCCCGTGTTGTTCCTCAACGGAGACTATGATCTGATGAACAGCATCGAAGGCAACCGCCTCGGCGAGCCGATGAGGCTGGCCTGCGCGGATCTCTCCGTGACGAATCTGCCGGGCGCCCACTGGTTGCCGCTGGAGCGCAAGGCGGAGGTCGTACAAGCCATCCGCGCGTGGCTGCAAGACAAGCGTCTCACACCGCCCAGGCCATGAAGCGCTCGAACCGAAGCGCCCTCATCATCGAACGGTCGTTTCGACCCGGCGCGCGGCTTGCGCACAGCGCGCCGGCCATGGTGGTCTTCGCCGTTGCCTGGCAATGGTTCGACAACGGCACGAACTTCGTTGCATTGAGGGTCGGTGGCGACGCGCTTCACCCGTTCCATCCGCGCCCCTCGTTCACGCGACCATGCGTTTTGCGTTTTGCGTTTTGCGTTTTGCGTTTTGCGTTTTGCGTTTTGCGTTTTGCGTTTTGCGTTGGCAGCAGCATGCGTCCGGCCATTCACGCCGTGACGCCTACTTTCGCGTGTAGCGCGGCCATCGCAGTTGCTTACCGCAGCAGGACGCCGCGCGACGATGTTGCTTGGCGCTCAGTCGACGAGCATGTTTGGCACGCATCCGCTTCGCGCCGGCGGGCATTGGTATTGGGATCGGCTCGGCCGCTCTATATCGCATTCTTCTCCTGGACGGTGATGCGTGAGCCGTTGCGTGCCAGGCAAAGCTGCGGTGTCGCCGCCGGGCTCGCCGCGCTGGCGCTGACGGCGTGGGTGACCTCCGCAAGTGGCAGCTTCAGTACGCCGGCGCAGGACTGACGCCCTTCGCCCCTGCGAGCTGGGCCGTTGGATCGCGGTGGGCGCGACGCTGATGCCTGGCTGACGATCCGGTGATTGGCTTGGCCACGCACCTGACAGCGAGCGCCGAGGTGCGCTGGCTCATCGACGCGAGCAGCGGCGTCGCCGGCCAGACCGACGTGACCTGCCTCGAACCGGCAGCCTGGCGGGCTCTGGCTTAACTGGCCATGGCGGGCACGCTGACCGGTTATGCAGTCTTCCCTGCAGTGAACGCCAACGTCTCCCCGACGATCGCCAACACGTTCAACTACGGCTCGCCAGCTGTCGCACTGCTGATGTCCGCCGCGCTACCGGGTGAGCGTTTGTCGGTGAGCGTTCATCGCTGCCGAAGCTCTGGCGGCCGCTGTCGCGCTTTCCGGCGTGGCGTTGAGAGTGGCACGGTCACGATCCTAGCGCTGAGTGGCGCCGGAACGAACAGCACCGCACATCGCAACGAGCGCTACGTCGAGGAAGTCTCCCAGTTCCGGGCACGCGAGCGGGTTGCGCCAGCGTTCGGAGGGGCCGACGCGCGCGATCATGATGGTACGCAAGGCTCGAGCCGTGTCTTCGCCAACGCTGCATGATCGGTGTCGAGCCGCTCGACCTGCCGCTCCATCTGCAGCGCGCCGACCTTCCGGCCGTCACACAACGCCTGCGCGCATTCGGCGTTTCAGAGATGTAGGTTCGAACCGGCCGTCAACGCGTGCCGGGGCGCCTCCGCCTTCACCCAAAGCGCGATGACGAGCGCCGCCAGTAGCATGACGACACCCGCGGTAACGAATACGCCGGCGATACCGCCCAAGCCGAACATCACGCCGCCGGCGGCGGCCCCGGCGGCGATGGACGACTGCACGGACGCCACGACCATGCCGCCCGCACTTTCAGCCTGATCGGGCACCGCCCGCGCGACCCAGTTCGACCAGGCCACCGGCACACCGCCGAACGCCACGCCCCAGAGCGCCACCAACAGCACCATGCCCGGCAGATGCACTGGCAGAATCACCATGCCCAACGCGGCGACGCCAACCAGCGCCGGCATGATCACCATGGTGCGGTGCAGGCTACGTTCGAGCAGCCAGCCGGCGAGCAAGGTGCCGATGAAGTTGGCGACGCCAAAGCCGAGCAGCATCAAGGACAGCGCATTGACATCGAGACGGAGCGCGCTTTCCAGCGCAGGCCGGATATAGGTGAACAGCGCATATTGTCCGGTATGCGCGAGCATGCATCCCGTTATCCCGATGCCGATCCCGGGCCGCCGCAGCAGCGCCGCCACCGATACGGTTCGTACCGGTCCGCGTGCTGCCATGCGCGGCAGCGTCAGCCATTGGAACAACAACGTCGCCACACCGACTGCGGCGGCGGCCGCGAAGGCGCTGCGCCAGCCGAACAGGCCGCCGAGATAACTGCCGAGGGGCACTGCCACGACCGCGCCCACCGCGATGCCGCTGAAGATGATCGACAGGGCGCGCGGTACCGATCTTGCCGGTACAAGGCGCATTGCGACCGCCGCCGCCATGCTCCAGAAGCCGCCCAGTGCGATCCCAAGCAAGACCCGCATCGCAAGCAACACTGCCACGCTGGACGACAACGCGACAAGTACATTGGATGCGATCATCAGCATCGTGAAACTCAATAGGACCACGCGACGGTCGAGCCGGCGAGTCAAACCGGGTACCAGCAGCCCCGCGAGCAGCGCGACCAGTGCGGTGACCGTCACCGCCTGGCCGGCGAGCGCTTCCGACACGCCGAAACCGGCAGCCAGCGGGGTCAGCAAGCTGGCCGGAAGATATTCGGCCGTCAGCAACGCGAAGACGCCCACCGCCATCGAAAAGACCGCCATCCATGCCGGTGATGCCGGTGCCGTGTCGGCGACCGCAGCTTCATTGCGGTTGCCGTTTGCATGCCTGTTCATCGAAGAACACATCCTTGAAAGAGTCCGAGTCATCGGAGTCTAGGCGCCTGAATCGGGATGATCTATGATGAAACGTCCTGTTTTTTTGATCGAAACACCTGAATGAATACGACGGATCGTTTTGCACTGTCGTCCGAACTGATCAGCGAACTGCTGAGCGGCATGCGGCTGCATGGCGTGCATTACCGCCGCATTCAGACCGGACCGGTGTTCGGCATGAAGTTCAACGACAGGCCGGGGCACGCCTATTTCCACTATCTCGCCGTCGGTTCCGCAGTGTTGCGCACGCGGGACGGCACGCTGCACGCGCTATCCGCTGGCAACGCTGTATACATGCCGCACGGAGAAAGCCACGCCCTTCTATCCAGTGCCGAGGTGACGGCGCCGGACATCGACAGCTTCGACGTGGCACCGCTTGGCGAGGCGGTGAGCGGCATGGACACCTGCCCAAGCACGAGCGTCACGCCCAGCGCCATTCTGTTTCACGGCTGCATGGCGTTCGATCTCGGTGGCATGCAAGGCCTCGGACCACTGATGCCCAGTGCGATGGCGGTCGACGCCACGGATGGGCAATATCCGGGGCTCGTGCCAATCCTGGATGCAATGAAACGCGAGATCTGTTCCGGCAGGATCGGTTTCGCCGGCATCCTAGCTCGCCTGGCCGACGTCGTGGCGGCGATGATCGTACGCGGCTGGGTGGAAAGCGGTTGTGACGATGCGGCGGGCCTCGTCGCTGCGCTTCGCGATCCGCGGCTGGCTCCGGCCATCCTAGCGTTGCACCGGCATCCGGGGCGCGACTGGAACGTGGCGGAACTGGCGGCAGAGTGCCATGCATCCCGCTCGGTATTCGCCGAGCGCTTTCAGGCAACCATCGGGATGCCGCCGCTACGTTATGCGACCGAACTACGGATGCGCCTGGCGAGTCAGTTGCTGACCCAGAAGCGCCTGTCCATCGATGTCGTCGCGCAGCGCCTCGGCTATAAATCGCAAGCGGCCTTCAGCCGAGCTTACAAACGCATCACTGGACAACCTCCCGGTGCCAGCCGACTGGCGAGAACATGACTGTCCGCCCGTGGAGACGGGCCGAAGATGGCGCGAGCTACGTTTCAACCAAGCGACTCCAGAACGCGGCACCAACGCTCGAATTCGCGTCGTTGAAATCGTCGTTGGGACGGTGAATGCTCCGCCCACCGGTGGCGGGTCCGTTGCCCCTGCTCGGCAGCGCGCCGGGCAGCGCATTCCGGCATCTCGTGGTGGGGCGTCTGATCGGCCATGCCCACCTGACGGCGGCTGCCCGGGGAATGGGTTCTACGTCGTCGATGATGGCCAGAAACATCGCGGCGAGACCGAGACAGCAGCCGCCGTCGCGCATGCGACGCGAAGCAATGCGATCGGTCGGGCAGCCGACGTTTCGATGCAGCGAAGCGTGCCCAACCGATCGGCGCGGCGCTGGCCGCCACTCAGAGCAGACCGTCGGCGAGCAGTTGACGCGTCCGTTTCAGCGTGGACAACAGCGCGGCCTTGTAGCCGTGCTCGCTATCGAACTGCGCCTGCTCGGATTGCTCTGCGATGCCACCCGCTTCCTTGCCGCGCAGCCCTAGGTAGCAATAGAAACGAAGCTGAAGTTCGCCCGTCTCGTCTACCAACAGCTCGTTGAAGATCGCCCCTTCCCGAGGCCCGGTCGTCTGGAAGAAGGTCACCTTGCGCTGCGGCTCCAGCACGATGATCTCGCGCAGTTCCGTGCCACCGATGACGGCGTCCCTCACGAAGTGCGTCGCGGCTTCCTCGACCACGTCGCAGCGCGTGCAAAGGCCATCCGGAAGAAACAAGCGGGCATCGCGAGCCTTGAGCACAAGGCCTTGCCAGACCTGCGCGCGGTTCAGTGCGGTCTCTCCTGCCGGATTCACCGGGACGGTGGCGGTCGAATAGATCATGATGACGCTCCTTGCTGTGATGAGTTCATGAGGGTCGATTGTGTCGACATCACGCCGATGGCACCAAGCCAGCCGCAAATTCGCGATACGTGTGAAGTGGTCGGCCGAGCAGCGTGGCCAGCCGCTCGACGTCTCCCGCTTCCGGCACCATCCCTTCGGTAAGAAATCGCTCGCTCATCAAGCGCATGTCGAAAGCCATCCAGCTGGGCATGAATTGCCGCAGGCTTTGCTCGAACGCAGCGGGATCATCGCCCGGGTATATGATCTGGCGACCCAGCACATCGCTCCAGATAGCCGCGACCGCAGAGCCAGTCAGCGTCTCGGGGCCCACGACATTGATCCGCTCGCTGGGCAACGGCGCGGCCGATCGTTCGCGGCGCAGGAGCTCGATCGCCGCAACCTCTGCCAGATCCCGCGTGTCGACCATCGCGAGGCCCTTGCCGCCGATCGGCATCGGATAGACGCCATGGCCCGTCACCACGTCCTTGATGGTGAGATCGTTGTCGATGAAGTAAGCCGGGCGCAGGATGGTGGCATGCAATCCCATCTCGTCGATCATGCGCTCGACGCCGTACTTGCCCGCAAAATGCGGCACGTTCACATAGCGGTCGCTGTGGATCACCGAGAGGTAAACGATCCGCTCGATGCCGGCCTCGCGAGCGAGATTGAGCGCGAGCAACGCCTGCGTGTATTCATCGGATACCACGCCATTGAGCAGGAAGAGTGTCGAGACGCCGGAAAAAGCGCTGCGCAGTGCATCGACGTCGAGCAGGTCTCCTTGGACCACGCCAACACCTGCCGGGAAGTCCGCCTTGGCTGGATCGCGCACGAGTGCGCGAACGTCGGCGCCGCGCTTGACGAGTTGTGCGACGACTTGGCTGCCGACGTTGCCGGTTGCACCGGTTACGAGAATGGTCATGACAGTGGCTCCTTGAAGAGGTCAGGTTGGTGTGATGGAACTTTAGGCCATTCCATCTACGCAACAAAGACTCTAAAATCGAGACATCTCGTATCAAATTCAAGACACCATGGATCTCAACGCGCTCGAGGATTTTCAGCTCGTTGCCGCTCACGGCGGTTTCGGCAAAGCCAGTCGTGCCAGCGGCCGATCCAAGGCGACGCTGTCGCGCCGGATCGCGGATCTGGAGGACACGCTTGGTCTTCGCCTGATCGAACGCGGCAGCCGAAGCCTGGAACTGACGGAGGCGGGCCGACTGCTGATCGATCGAACCGAAGGGCCGATGCGGGAGGTTGACGAGGCGATGACAGCGGCGCGCGACGGTTTTGCAACGCCGCGAGGTCGCCTGCGCATTGCGGCACCGCTGCTGTTTTCACAGGTGGCGCTGGGCCGCATCGCCGCGGCGTTCCGCACGCTTTATCCGGATGTCCAGATCGAAGCCGTTGCCGAGGACCGCCTGGTCGACCTGGTCGACGAGCACTTCGACGTCGCCATTCGTACCAATCCACGCGCGGACAACACCTTGGTCGGCAGATGCTTTGCCAGGGACCGGCTCGTGCTGGCGGCAGCGCCATCGTTCGAGCAGCCCAAGGGACGCCGGGGCCATCGCTTTCCGTTGCCGGCGGTCGTCATGCCGACATTTCGCGACGGAGAAGTCTGGTCCGTGCGCAACGACCAGCTCTGCATCGAGCCGCAACCCGTGTTGCGCGTCTCCTCGCTGCTGACGGTAAGGGATGCGGTTGCCGCCGGCGCGGGCGTCGCCCTGCTGCCGCGGTCGATCATCGGGAAACAGCTCGAAGAAGGCGAACTGATCTCATGGGGTACGGCAGACGACGAAGTGGCGCTTTGGGTGCTGCATACCTCCCGCCGCCTGCAAAGTCCCAAGGTCCGCGCGTTCGTTGAGTTCCTGTGCGAACAATACCCTGACGGATCCTTCACCGTTGCAACACGGTAAGTGCCTCGATGTACGGCGTTGCCAAACCAGCTCGCGCGACACAGGCCCCGCTCGTAGAAACAGGCATCAACGCGATGCCCCGCGGCACCCTCGGCTCGCCCGCGCAGGAGCGGTTGCTGATGTCAGCGCTTTCGCTGCGCGCAGAGGGTCGCCCCGACACCGCAGGTGTCAAGCGCGAACGGGCGCCGCACCGCGCATCTCGCTATGGATGAGCGGCAAGCGGCAGCGCAGCGTGGCGCTTGAGTTCGTCGAGACAGACACTTGATCGTACCGAATTGACGCCGGGTAGAAGCGCCAAGCGCTCAGTCAGGAATGCGCTGAGCGCAGCCAGGTCGCGCGCGATCACTTTCAGGATGTAGTCCACGTCGCCAGTCACGGAGTGGCATTCCAATATTTCCGGCATCTCGGTCAGCGTTTGTCTGAATCGCTTCAGATCGCGCATATGGCCGCGCTCCATCCCGATCTGCACGAACGCCATCACATTCAAACCGACCGCCGCCGCGTTCAGACGCGTCTCGTAGCCCTCGATGACGCCCTCCTCCTCCAAACGGTGGTGGCGACGATTGCATTGCGCCGCAGACAGGCCAACCGCCTGCGCCAGTTCGAGATTCGTGATCCGCCCGCGCTCCTGAAGAACCGCCAGGAGACGACGGTCGAGCCGGTCAAGTTTGACAGCATGCAAGGGATTCTCCATATCGGTACAAATGACGCAATGACCTTTCATCGCAAGTTCGTGGTTGGTACCAAAACGATACCCCGTTTCGCGGGGATATGACGACAATTTCGATTGTCACCAACGGGCCTCGGGGTGCGGTTCGCTACGGCGTTTTCTTGCGTTGACCGGCGTGTATTCGCTTGGCCGGTCGGGCAAGCGCACTGCGTTGTGACCCGACCCGATCGGATCCGACTCCCACCTTCGAGCAAAGGGCAACCACGATGAAACGCATTCCCGAGCCGTTCCGGATCAAGACCGTCGAACGAATCGCAATGACCAGCCGCGAGTACCGCGAACAAGCGCTCGTAGACGCTGGCCTGAACCCGTTCCTGCTGCGTAGCGACGACGTGTACATCGATCTGCTGACCGACAGCGGTGCTGGCGCGATGAGCGATCGCCAATGGGCGGCGATGATGGCAGCGGACGAGGCCTACGCGGGGAGTCGCAGCTACTATCGACTGGCCGAAACCATCGAACGCGTATTCGGACACAAACATACCGTCCCCGCGCATCAGGGTCGGGGGGCGGAACAGATCCTTTACCCCGAACTGGTCAAGCGGTGCAAATCCACGCAGCCGGTCTTCCTGTCGAACTTCCACTTCGATACCACGAAAGTACACATCGAACTTGCGGGCGCACGCGCGATCAATGCGCTCACCCCCGAAGCGCTGGACACGCGCACGTATTTCGATTGGAAGGGCAACTTTGATCTGGACGAACTGGCCCGACTGATCCACGCGCATGGCAACCAGAACGTCGCCGCGGTCGTCGCGACGATCACCTGCAACACCACCGGCGGCCAACCGATCTCGCTGGAGAATCTGCAAGCCGCGGCAGCCCTTGCAAAACGGGCCGGCATCCCGATGGTGATCGACGCTACCCGTTTCGCCGAGAACGCCTGGTTCATCCGCACCCGCGAGATCGCTCAACAAGGCCGCCGTGTCGCCGACATCGTCAAGGAAATGATGAGCTGCGCAGACATCGCCGTGATGTCGTCGAAGAAGGACGGCCTCGTCAACATCGGCGGATTCTGCTCGTTTCGGGACGACGAAACCCTCTTCCGCGCCGTACAGGAAGGCTGCGTCGTGCGCGAAGGCTTCATCACCTACGGCGGCCTCGCCGGTCGCGACATGGAGGCGTTGGCGGTCGGGCTGGAAGAGGCGATGGACGAGGCGTATCTGAGATACCGCGTCGGACAGGTCGCGTATCTTGGCGAACGCCTGCGTGAGCACGGCATTCCGATCCAGTACCCGACGGGCGGTCACGCGGTGTTCGTGGATGCAGCCGCCTTGCTGCCCCACATTCCGTCCGCACAGTTTCCTGCTCACGCACTCGCATGCGAGCTCTATCTGGAATCAGGCGTGCGTGCCGTCGAAATCGGTTCCCTGCTGTTGGGCCGCGACCCGGACACCGGGCTACAGGAGAAAGCACCGCTCGAATCGATGCGGCTCACCATTCCTCGGCGCGTCTACACCAACGATCACATGGATTACGTCGCGGACGGCCTCGCCACGGTCGCGCGCCACGCATCTTCGATTCGCGGACTCGACTTCACTTACGAGCCAACGCTGTTGCGCAACTTCACCGCGCGGTTTCGCTGGTTGTGAGGGCACCGGGAATCGAGCGGGCAACAGGAGCTCGACACGGGCTGCAGTGGCCGTCGTTCGTCACGGCCCGGCCGCGGACTTTGGTATAGGCGCACCGCGTCCGCGCAACGCGTCGCCCAGCGGCGCGACACGGATGAACCTGTCGTCCGAGGTAGCGGCAAACGGTGTGAGGGAACGGTGCGGGAGAATGCAGCCGCCGATGCCGCCTGGCGGCTTCGCCGATCTCGCGACGCGAGCACCTTGTACCGATCCGGCGGTCCCGCGCGGAGCGATCGCTCCGGAGCGCGTAACGCTTCGACCCTGCCCCGGGACCTGCCTCGCCGGGCACGCGTCGTACGTCAGTTGCGCAGATAGAACCGCTTTGGCAAACCCCATGCTGCCAGCACGAATGCCAGCACGCAGGAAACAGCAATCGCGTAGAGTCCCAAGGTGGCGCTGCCGGTCAGAACCTTCACCTTGCCGACCATATAGGGCGAGATGATGCCGCCCAACTGTCCGACTGCGTTGATCAAGGCGATGCCGCCGGCCGCCGCCGCGCCGCCGAGGAAGCGCTGTGGAAACACCCAGAAGAGACCAATGGCCGAAATGATGCCGGTCGCGGCGATGATCAGTCCCACCAGCAAGGCGACCGAGTGACTGCTGTAGAAGCCGCTGATAAAGTATCCGACGCCCCCTGCAAGCGTGGTAAGCGCGAGATGCCAACGGCGTTCGCCCCGGCGATCGGAACTCCTGCCCAACAGGATCATCGAGATCCCGGCAACCAAGTAAGGCAGCGCCGAGATGAGCCCTATGACGAAGGTATCCTGGGTACCGGCGGTCTTGATCAGTTGCGGCACCCAAAACACGAGGCCGTAGATCCCGCCCGCAAGACAGAGATAAATCAGTGAAAGGGTGTAGGTGGCCGGCTCCCGCAGTGCCGCGGCGAAGTTATGCGCCTCCGCCGCGCGCGCGTCCGTCGCGACCTGACTCGCCCACATCGCTTTTTCGTCTTCCGTAAGCCAGGTAGCGTCTTTGACCTCGTCGTCGAGGTATCTCCACACGATCAGTCCGAGGATGACCGACGGTATGCCCTCGAGCAGGAACAGCCACTGCCAGCCGGACAGACCGAGGCCGCCATCGGCGAACTTCATGATGCCGCCAGAGATCGGACCGCCGATGATCCCGCAAAATGCGATGCCGGACATGAAGATTGTATTGATGCGGGCGCGCCGGTCGGCCGGGAACCATTTCGTGAAGAAGTACAGCACGCCCGGAACGAAGCCGGCCTCGAGCGAGCCCACCAGAAAGCGGATCACGTAGAAGCCGACCTCGGATTTGATAAACATCATGCACGCCGACGCAATCCCCCACGTCACCATGATCCGCATGATCCACACCCGCGCGCCCACGCGGTGCAACACCATGTTGCTGGGCACCTCGAAGAGGAAGTAGCCGATGAAGAACACGCTCGCGCCGAAACCGTAGACCGCGTCGGACAGCCCCAGCTCACTTTGCATCTGCAGCTTCGCGAAACTGATGTTGACTCGATCAAGGTAAGCGATCACCCAGCAGATCACCAGTAGCGGGATGAAGCGCCAGAAGACCTTGGCGTATATCTGCTGTATCGCCGACGCATGCGGCAGCGATTGCGACGATCTCTCTTCGACAGGTGCCGTCAGGCTCATGTGGTGTCTCCTCTTTCTTATGGTCCAACTTGATCAGTAGGTTGCGCGTCCGCCGGATAGATCGAAAACCGCACCGGTGGTGAACGAGTTCTCTTCGCTGACGAGCCACGCAACCATGGCAGCGATTTCTTCGACACGAACGAAGCGCCCACGGGGAATCTTCGACAGCATGTAGTCGATGTGCTGCTGGGACATCTGTTCGAAAATTCGAGTCCGCGCCGCCGCCGGCGTGATCGCATTGACGGCAACGTTCTTGCCGGCCGTCTCCTTCCCCAGACTCTTGGTGAATGCGATCACCGCCGCCTTCGACGCGCTGTACGCCGACGCGTTGGGATTGCCCTCCTTCCCCGCGATCGATGCGACGTTGACGATGCGGCCGTAGTCGCGCGAGATCATCCCTTCGACAAGCACTCGATTGACGTTGAAGGTGCCGTTCAGATTGATGTCGATGACGCGGTGCCACTCCTCCTCCGGGTAATCGACCACAGCCGCGTTGGCGCCCGCGATGCCTGCGCTGTTGACGAGTATGTCGACGGGCCCGAGCGTCGCAGCCGTGGCGTCGGCGGCAGTTCTGACGGATGCCAGGCGCGTGATGTCCACCTGCATGGCCTGCACCTGCGTCCCGCCCGCCAGCGTCATCGTCGCCGTCTCCAGCGCGGCCGCGTCGCGATCCCAGAGCGCGACCCTGGCACCACTGGCCAGCAAACGCTGCGCGATCGCATAGCCAATCCCTTGCGCGCCGCCGGTGACTACGGCAACGCGGCCCTTCAAATCGAATTCGTTCACGCCGGAAACTCCGCTCTGATTTGGAATGATCGTCAGGCCGCAACGACACGCTGCCGCTGCTCGCCGAGCCCGTCGATGCCGAGGCGCATCGCCTGATTGGCCCTCAGGTAGACCGGCGCTGGCTTGATACCCATGCCCACGCCGGGCGGCGTGCCCGTCGAGATCACGTCGCCTGGATGGAGCGTCATGAATTGGCTGAGGTAGGCGATGATCTTCGGCACCCGGAAGATCATCGTTTCCGTATTGCCGTTCTGGTAGCGCTGGCCGTCCACCTCAAGCCAGAGATTCAGCTGGTGCGGGTCGGGAATCTCGTCCCGGGTGACCAGCCACGGTCCAATCGGTCCGAAGGTGTCGCAGCCCTTGCCCTTGTCCCATGTGCCACCGCGCTCGATCTGGTACGAGCGCTCAGACACGTCGTTGATCACGCAATAGCCCGCCACGTGTTCGTAGGCGCGCGCTTCGTCGATATACGACGCAGCCTTGCCGATGACCACACCCAGCTCCACTTCCCAATCGGTTTGCGTGGACCCCCGGGGAATCTTCACATCGTCGTAGGGGCCGACGACAGCGGACGTCCATTTGTTGAACACCACTGGCTCGGCCGGGATCGGCATGCCCGATTCCTCGGCGTGGTCCGCATAATTGAGCCCGATACAGACAAACTTGCCGATACCGGCAACGCACGGTCCGATCCGGGGCGTCCCCGTCACCAGCGGCAAGGTGTTCAGGTCCATCTTGCGAATGCGCTCGACGGTTTCACTCGCGAAGAATGCGCCATCGATGTCGCGCGTCAGCGCCGACAGGTCGCGGATCTGCCCATCGCCATCGAGCACCGCCGGCTTCTCCTTTCCCACCGGCCCGTATCGCAAGAACTTCATATCGACTCCTTCCTGGCTCGCAAAAAATGGAAGGTTGAGTCTATCGTCGCGTGACGCGCTATCCTGATGCCACTTCGTGGCAGCCAAAGCGAAAATGGAATCTCCGGATAAATCCCTAGGTCGTTTCCCCGAGTTGGCGAGCCTGCACGCCATCGGATCCCGTCTCAAATTCCGCCAGCTCAAGCTCCTGATCGCGATCGAGGATATGGGTTCGGTTCATCGCGCCGCAGAGCTGTTGCATATGTCGCAACCGGGGGTGAGCAAGGCGCTCAAGGAAATAGAAGATGCGATGGGCACGACACTGTTTGCCCGCTCGCCGCAGGGCCTGATCGCGACCGAGATGGGCCGATGCGCAATCCGGCACGCGCGGCTGATGTGCGCGAGTCTGGCGCACATGCACGAGGAACTCGGAGCGCTGTCGCGCGGCAACGGGCTGCACATCGCCATTGGCACGGTGGCGGGCGCGCTGGCCGCGGTGCTTGCCAACGCGCTACTGGCGTTTCGCCGCGCGCACCCGGAAGTTCGTGTCGACCTTTATGAAGACACGTCCGCCCACCTGCTCGAGCAACTGCAAAGCGGCGCGATCGATATCGCTCTGTGCCGGACGTCAGTCGCGACTCACCCGGGCCTCTTTCACTTCGAGTGGCTCTGTAACGAGGTAGTCGGGGTTGCGGCCTCGCCTTCGCACCCACTGACGCAGTTTGAAACGGTCACACTGGCACAGGCGTCGCAGTACCCGTGGATCTTGTTCCCGAGCCATATGCCGTTGCGCACATTACTCGAGCGCGAGGCTGCGAGTCAGAACGTATCGATACACAGCTTCATCGAAACCTCTTCGACCTTCGCAACCGCACTCATGGTTCACAAGAGCCATGAGCTTCTGGCGCTGCTTTCCGGTGAGACCATCGACTTTTTCGAGCGGTCAAAGGTCCTCCGGCGGATCAAACTGCAAATCACGTCCAGCGCCGAGCCATACGGAATCGTGACTCGGGCCGGCTTTACGCAGACCGCAGCCGTAATGCGCCTTCGCGATTTTCTTCGCGCGTGTTCGACCGCGCATTGACACGAGCCTGGCACGCCCCGACGAAAGGTCGGCGCGGTGCGTTGCGGCACGCGTTCGCCACTCGGTAAGGCCTCGCATCGACAAGGTCCCGGACCACGTCAAGAAGTCGATGCATGGCGCCTGACGCCGCTGCCGCCAGCGCCTGCGCTTGCGCGCAGCGCCGAACCGTTGACGAGCGGCACAACGAGCACCTCAACGCAATGCCGAACGACGCAGCGCGACCGGTCAAGCCATCGGCGCCGCCGCGCCCACCGGCTGCGACCGCGCATTGTCGGCCGGTGCAGCCTTCAGCCGGCCCGCGCCGCGATTCCTGCAGGCACCGCCGCCCACCGCCTCATTCCTCGCCGAGGATCCGCGCCGCCGCGCGCACGCCCCACCAGGACGCTTCCTCGAACACCGAATAGCCGGACAGGTCGGCGTGGGCAAACAACACACGGCCGTCGGCCGCGCGCAGCGCGGCGAGGCCATCGTTGGACAGAAAGCCGGGCGTGGGCGTGGCCATCGCGTGGCCGCGCACCGTGATCTCCAGCCCTGTTGCGTGCCGCCAGAGCGTGGCGCCATATGCCGCCAGCAGGTCGGCGGCGGCGCGCTCGCGCAGCGCATCGGGGCTGGCTGCCGCGAGCCACTGGCGGGCGGCTTGGGGCGAAAGATGCGACAGCGCTTCGTAGGCGGTGAACACCGTGCGCGGTGACGGCGCGACGCGCAGCAACTGATGGGTGGAAACCACGTAGCCCAGTGCCGCACCGCCGTACACGACGTTGTCCCAGGCGAGCGGCGCGCCCTCGGCCTCCGCAGGGTACCCGGCGAGCGAGAAATTCGAGACCAGCCACGCCGCATGCTCGGGCTGGTGACGCTGTGAATCGAAGCCATGGCGCGACAGGTCCAGCACCCGCGACGCCACGAACAGCGGCATCGCGCACACGGCCCGCCGCGCGCACAGCGTGCCGGCCGCGCCCGACGGGTCGGACACCAGCACGCGCACCGCGTCCGCGGCGCGCTCGTCCACGCGAGATGCGAATCCCGGCAACAGCCACTTCGCGTGGCCCAGGCGGCGCGTGACCGCGTCCCGCAGTTGCCGCGCCAGCGGCGCCAGGCCGTCGGGCCAGGTCATCACCGCGCCGTCGGGCGCGTTGTCCGCGTGCCCGTCGCGCGCGCAGAAGTAATGCAATCCCGCCCAAGCCGACACGCGTTCGTACGAAGCGCCATAATCGTCGCGGCAGCAATAATCGAGATACCAGTGCAGTCCAGGCGACGTATAACCCTGTTGCTGCAGCCATTGCTTGAAGGTGATCCTGTCCAACGCGAGCCACTCGGGATCGCGCGAAGACAGGGCCAGCGGAATGCTGAAGATCTTGCGGCCATCGGCACCGAGTGCGCTGCGCTGCGCGTTCACATAGCGGAAGAAGGCGTCGTGCTGCGCCTGCTCGGCGGATGTCGCGCCGCGCGGCACCAGGCCGTCCTCCCAGCGTCCATCTCGCAGCAGGCGCTCGTCCAGGCCATGCACGATCACCGCTTCATCGTAGTAGGGCCGTGCCTGCTGCGCGCCCTCCAGGATGACGCCGAACTCGGCCAACATCTCGCGCACGTGCGTGCTGGCCAATGACGGCAGCGGCAGATAATGCGCGCCGCGCGGATAGGCCAGTTCGCCGTGGCCGCCTCCCGAGGCATTGCCGCCGAACTCGGGCCCCTGCACCACCACGAAATCGTGGAAGCCCGCGCGGGCCAGCCGCCAGGCGCACGACAGCCCGCCCACGCCCGCGCCAAGGATCGCCACGCCGACCTCGCGCTCACCGGACGGCGTGGGCAGCGCCGCGCCATCGCGCAGCCCGTGTCCTTCACGCATGCCGGGGTACGCAATCGTCGGCGTGACCTCGCGCATGCCGCCGTGCCACGCGGCGCCCAGGCCCGCGGCGGCGGCCGAGGCGGCGGTGCCAAGCAGGAACGCGCGCCGGCGCATCAGCGAATGACCTTGCGCCAGTCTTCGTCGAAATAGCGCACCAGCGACTGTTCGTTCAGACGGTTGGCCGGCATCGACAAGGGCTGCATGTCCGCCGGAAAGTGGAACAGCTCGGCCATCGTGGCAGGGTCCAGATAGCGCGTCGGCACCCTCACCGCGCGCGGCACCGTGTAGTCGCTCCGCTTGCCCGCCAGCACGAAGCCCCAGTCGCCGAACGACGGAACGTAGCAGTGATACGGCCAGGTATGGAAGCCGGCTTCCCGCAACGTGGCAGCGATGCTCCAGAACGAGCGCGGCGCGAAGTATGGCGAAGTCGACTGCACCACCATATAGCCCTGCTCGGCGAGATGGCGCGCCATCAGGCGATACACCGGCACGGAATACAGGCGGCCCAGGCCAAAGTTGGTCGGATCGGGGAAGTCGACGACGATGAAGTCGAACATGTCCGTGTTTTCTTCCAGCCAGCGCCCCGCGTCGGCGTTGATCACGCGCACCCGTGGGTCCGTCAGCGACCCCTTGTTCAACGCAAGCAATGGCTGCGATGTCGAGAACAGCCGCGTCATGGCCGGGTCGAGGTCGACGAGCGTGACATGCGCCACGTTCGGATGCTTCAGGATCTCGCGCACCGCCAACCCGTCGCCGCCGCCCAGGACCAGGACGTTGCGCGCCCACGGCAGGGCAGCGAGGCCCGGGTGCACCAGCGCCTCGTGATACCGATGCTCATCACGCGAGGAGAACTGCAGATTGCCGTTGATGTGCAGTCGCAGATCGTCGTGCCATCGCGTCACCGCCAGGCGCTGATAGGGCGTGGTCTCGGCATGAATGATTTCGTCGCCATACAGCCCCTTTTCGGCCCAACTGGTCAACTGGTTCGAGAACACGAAGCCTGTGCCCAGCAAGCCCAACACAAGCGCGGCGCGCAGCGCCTGCTCCCTGGGCCGCCGCAGGTCGGCGCGAAACAGATGCGTCACCCACAAGGCCACGCACGCGTTCAGCATGCCAAACAGGAAACTGGTGCGCAGCAGCCCGAGGCGCGGGGCCAACAGCAGCGGAAAGACCAACGACACCGCCAGCGCGCCAAGATAGTCGAAGGCCAGCACACGGCTGACGAGTTCACGAAACTCAGTGCGCTGGCGATTGAAGATGCGCATGACGAGCGGAATTTCCATCCCGACCATCATGCCGATCGCGAAGATGGTGACGTACAGCGAACTGCGAAACGGCACTGCCAGCCACGCGAAGGCCACGAACAGGATCGCGGCCGACATGCCGCCCAGCAGCCCTACCAGCAGCTCCACGTCGACGAAACGGTCCAGTACGTCTTCGTCGCGTACGAAGCGCGACAGCCACGAGCCCACGCCCATCGCGAACAGGTAGCAGCCGATGACGGTCGAGAACTGCAATACCGAGTCGCCCAGCAAATAGCTGGACAGGGCGCTGCCGATCAACTCGTAACCCAGGCCACACGAGGCGACGATCAATACCGACAGTATCAGCGCGCGTTCGCGCATGGAATCTTCCCGGGGAAATGAAACGGTGGCAGTATATCGGACGCTCGTGCTTATACTGTCGACTTCGCGTGCCCCATGGAAGCCTCATGCAGCAAGCCTACGCTTACCTGATCTACCTGGTCTCGGCCCTCGCATTGCTGGGCATTTTCGCGCTCGTGTACGCACGCATCACGCGCTTCGACGAAATGACTTTGATCCGTGAAGGCAACAGCGCAGCCGCCCTGTCGTGCTGTGGCGCGCTGGTCGGCTTCAGCCTCACGCTGTTCTCCAGCATCGCCTCGCATGCCACCTGGCAGATGTTCATCGTGTGGGCGCTCGGCGCGATGGTCACCCAGGTACTGGTCTACGTGGTGATATCGCGCGTCATCCGCGGCATGAACGAGGCCATTCACGACAACAACGTCGCGATGGGTGGGCTGATGGGCGGCATCGCGCTGGCGGTCGGCATCGTCAATGCGGCCTGCCTGACCTGACCAGAACACGAGACCGAACAGGAACCACCATGAGCCTGGGATCCTTCATCCGCAAGCAGTTCATCGACGTTCTCCAGTGGAACGAAGAGACCGACGGCGTGCTCGCCTGGCGTCATCCGATGGACGGCTTCGAGATCCAGTACGGCGCCAGTCTGACCGTGCGCGAATCGCAGATGGCGGTGTTCATCAACGAAGGCAAGGTCGCCGACGTGTTCGGGCCCGGCATGTACAAGCTCACCACGCAGACGCTGCCGGTCCTCACCTACCTGAAGAATTGGGACAAGCTGTTCGAGTCGCCGTTCAAGTCGGATGTGGTGTTTTTCAGCACGCGGCTGCAACTGGGCCGCCGTTGGGGCACGGCTCAGCCGGTCACCGTGCGCGACAGCGAGTTCGGCATGGTGCGGCTGCGCGGCTATGGCATCTATTCGTACCGCATCGCAGACCCGGCGCTGTTCTATCGCGAGGTCAGCGGCACGCGCGCCACCTATACGGTCGACGAACTCGAAGAACAGCTGCGCAACATGGTGGTGGCGTCGATCAGCACCACGCTGGGTGGTTCGCAAGTGCCGTTTCTGGACATGGCGGCCAACCAGGGGCTGATGTCCCAGAACATCGCGCAGGCCCTCAAGCCGGTCTTCACCCGCTACGGTGTCGAGCTCGACAACTTCACGGTCGAGAACGTCTCGCTGCCGGAAGAACTGCAGAAGACGCTGGATACCCGCATCTCGATGGGTATCGTTGGCGACATGGGCAAGTACACGCAATATCAGACGGCGTCGTCGATCCCCATTGCCGCGGCCAATGAAGGCGGCATCGCCGGCGTCGGTGCGGGTCTCGCGGCAGGCGCCGCGCTCGGCCAAACCATGGCGAGCGGTCTGGCCGGCGCGGCCCCGGGCGCGGCGGCACCGTCGGCGGCCGCCGGCGACCCGAGCCAGCGGTTGATGCAACTTAAGAGCCTGCTGGACCAGAGCCTGATCACGCAGCAGGATTACGACGCGGCCAAGGCGGCAGTGCTCAAGCAGCTCACGGGCGGCTGACACGACGCCCATGCAGCAGATCCTGTGTCCCCAGTGCGGCGCGCCAGTCAAGTTCCAGTCGGCTGCCTCGGTGATGGCGGTGTGCGGCGCATGCCGCAGCACCCTGCTGAAGGACGCCGACGCCGTGCGCCGCATCGGCACCATGTCCGAGGTGCTGGAAGACTACTCGCCAATCCAGATCGGCACCACCGGCCGATTCGAGGGCAAGCGCTTCGACGTCGTCGGCCGCCTGCAACTGCGCTATGACGACGGTTTCTGGAACGAATGGTACCTGTGGTTCGACGATGGCCAGGGTGGCTGGCTCTCCGATGCGTCCGGCCAGTACGCCGTTACACGAGCATGCGACGCCACGAAGATCAGCTCGCGCCTACCGACCTTCGGCGACATCCAGCCCGGTCAGACGCTCAGCCTGCGGGGCCGCCTCTTCGCCGCGGCCGACGTGCGCACCTGCCGCAGCACCGGCGGGCAAGGAGAATTGCCGTTCGCCGTTGGCGAAGCGGGCTGGGAGGCCCGCGTCGCGGATTACCGCGCCGCCGACCAATTCCTCACGCTGGACTATTCCGACGGCGATACACCCGCCGTCTATCTCGGCAAAGCCATCGGGTTGGATGCCCTGCAGCGTGGCTCGCTGCGCCCCGCGCACCTGATCGAAGAGACAGCCGGGGTGTTCCAAGGGCGGATCCAGGCGCTCGACTGTCCGAACTGCGGCGCGCCCATTTCCTTTGCGGCGGCCCTGGCGACGCAGGTGAACTGCCCGTCATGCCAGGCCGTCGTGGACTGCAGCGGCGACACCGCCATAGTCATCGCGAAGCAGCGCAAGGTGGCGGCCTTCAAGACCACGCTGGCGCTGGGTGAGAAAGCCGTGATCGACGGCGTTGCCTACACGCTGATCGGCCTGATGCGCTGCACGGACTCCGATCCCGAAAAACCCTATGTTTGGATCGAATATCTTCTGCACAGTCCGCAGGCGGGATTTCTCTGGCTGGTCGAGACCGACGACGGGTGGAGCCGCGCGCGCGTGTGCGATCGCTGGCCGCTGCTTCCGAAAACGGGCAACACCGTGCTGCTGAACGACCGGCGGTACACCAGGAAAGAGGAATACACGTCGACCGTACAGGTCGCGCTCGGCGCCTTCAACTGGCGCGTGCGCCAAGGCTACACGAGCCGGGTAACCGACTACGCCGCGGGTAACGGCAAGGCCCCGAACATGCTCACGCGCGAGCAGACCGACAGCGAACTCGGCTGGTCAGCGTCGGACGACATCCAACCGGCGCAGCTGGCCGAATGGTTCAAGCGCCCGGAATTGGCGAAGGCAGGCCGCAAGACCCGCGCGACCCGCGTGACGAGCGGCAACAGCAACCTGACCGGTCCGGCGTGGATCGCCTCGTTGGCGCTGCTGTTCATGAATAGCGGCAACCTTTTTGGGAGCGGGTTCATCCGCGTGCTGCTGGGGCTGTTCTTCATCTGGATGCCCCTGGTTGCGCTCAGACTGCTGTGGAAGGGCTCGAAACCATGATCGGCCGGATTCTGTACATCATCTATCTGGTCATCATCGTCAGCGCCGTCACGAAGACCGAACTCTCCAGCACCCGGTCCGGCGGCTCCGGCTGGGGCGGCTCGACTTCCGGTCGATCGGGCTGGTCCTCGAGCGGCTCGCACAAATGAGCACGTACCAATCAGTGGCGTCGGGCCGTCACCTGTTGGCCGACCTGCATGGCATCGACGCCGTGACGCTGCGGGATGCCACTGGCATCGAAGCCCTGCTCGTCGCAGCCGCGCGAGCCGCCGGCGCGCGGGTACTCAGCGCGCATTTCCACCATTTTGGCGGCCAGGCCGGCGTAACCGGCGTCGTCGTGCTGGGCGAGTCGCACCTCAGCATTCACACCTGGCCCGAGCACGGCTTCGCGGCGCTGGACATCTTCATGTGCGGCACCGCTCAACCGGAACGGGCGCTGGATCATGTGACGGCAGCCTTCGCGCCGGCGCACGTGGCACTGACGACGGTCGCACGGGGCGCACCGCTGCCGTCGCTCGCCTGACGCCAATTCGACCCTGGGTTCGTTGCCGCGCTGTCCGGCACGGCGCGAGCGATCGGCACCGACCCGCTGCGACGCGGACGCGTTCAACTCGCTTCCCTCACGGCCAGGCGCGGCCTTGCCGCCGTGCTGCAAATGCCCTCAGGGGCCAGACGTGGGAAGCGTGCAACGACCGCCGTCGACGACGGCGGTCGTCTGCCGCGTGGACCAAGCCCCTCTCCACGGCAATCTCAGCGTGACTGTCGAACCGCAGCCCATGTTGCGGCATCGACTTCATGCCCCTGAGCGGTACGCCACGTCATGCAGCGAGGGACATCGGCCGTCGCCGCTTCCGCACGTTCACGTCGAAGGCGGCCGGCCGACGCGAACAGGGCGCGGACAGGATGCAAAAACGATGCGAACGATCCAAACACCCAGTGCGGCCGCCTCTCAGGCATCGCGCGACGCGGGCGCCCGCTCGGGCCGTGTTTGCACACGATGTCGACCCGCACGCTCCGCAAAGGCGCTCACCTGCTCGCGCGTCATCAGACGTTCCTTGTCGCCTGAGAAAGACGCAAAGATGGCCGCATGCGCGGCAAACGAACTTGAGCCGTCACGTGTGCGGTAGGTCCGTGCCCACTGCAGCAGCGCCGCACTGCGCGCATCGGCTTGGGCGATCGCTTGGCCACGCTGTTCCGTACCAAGCGCGATGCCTTTCGTAGCGATGGCCTCGACGTTCGGAACGCCCACGAAGCCGAACACGGTACGAAGATAACTTTCCGCGTGTTGCCGATGCTCAATCGGCGAGCCCGCGCCGTAGACGCCGCCACGAGCGATGGTCAGGATGATTCGCCTGTCGCGAAGAAGAACTTCCGGCGCGCTATTTGATTCGTGCCGGAAGTCCTACCGGCGATCACCACCCGGGGAATTAAAAGACTGTGGAAGCCTACACCGATGACTGCCGCGGCATGCTCAGTCAATGGCTCGACACCTCTTCGCGGTCGAGGCGGCGGCGGGCTGTCATGCCCAGCGCACGTTTTACTGCCCTTTTCAAAAGGCAGAGAGTCAGCCTTCGCGCCACCGTCCATTGAATGATGGCCATCATACCTTATGATATGATGGCCATCATTCAATGGACGGGCGATGTGATTCGCTGCGCGTCCGCATGCCACGCGGATCGGTTCCGCAGCGCCCAACGATTCCACACTTTCTATAAGCGAGTTCGAGATGCAGCCGTGAGATACGACGCCAATCATAAGCAGGCCACGCGTGACCGTATGCTGCAGGCCGCCGCACAGCAGATACGTGAACGGGGACCCCATGGAATAGCACTGGCCAGTGTCATGCGCGATGCGGGCCTGACACATGGCGGCTTCTACGCCCACTTCGGTTCCAAGGACGCATTCGTCCTGGCGGCGGTGGAGCAGATGTTCGACGATAGTCCTGTCGACATCCTGCGCGGTGCCCAGGACCAGTGCGCGGAAGACACGCTCAATGCCTTCATCGACTTCTATCTTTCGCCCGACCATCGCGACATGCGCACGGCAAGCTGTCCGCTGCCCTTCCTTACTGGCGACAGTCCACGTCTCGGTGACGATATACGTAAGCGCCTCTCTCAAGGCATCGAAGGGATGGTTCGGCTCGTTCGGGGCCATCTGGAAAGACTCGGGCGGCACGACCCGGAAAGCGACGCAAATACGGCCCTCGCGCAAATGATCGGGGCAGTGATCCTCGCACGAACCCTTCAGAGCCGGAAGCATTCCGATGCGCTCCTGAAGCAAACCCGCGCCGCCGTTCGCCGGCAGTTTGGACTGGAAGCGTGAGCGGGACCTTGTTCGATGCGTCGCTACAGCGTTTCGCCGCTGCCGGAAACGTCGCGCAGTTGTGATGTCTGCCCGACGGCGACTCGATGGCGCATGCGACAAATGATTCCCGTCGGTGCCGGCCTTGCACCGGTGGATCCCGCATGCCCGTCAATCTTCGTTTTCTACTCTTTACGCACTGCTAATCTCATTTCGTCGTTCAAAGTGCTTCGCGATGAGACCTTGCTCCGCGCCATTGCAGGAACAAGGCGGCTCTTGCAGGCGGACATCGGATGATCCCGCGCGACGCCGCCATCACTGCCGCATTCGGTCGCTGCATCGGCGTGATTCGTTTGGATTTGGCAAGACGCCCCGTCATCGACGTGTTCGCTTGAAAACAACGTTGGTCCCTTTCATCGTCAACAGTCAGTCTGGCTCAACATGCATATTCCTGATCGCTTGCGCATCGTGGTCACCGGTACCGGAATCGTTTCTCCTCTTGGCTGCGGCGTGGGCCCGACCTGGCGTCGCTTGCTGGCTTCCGAAAGCGGCGTGCGACGGCTCGCGGCCGATCTGGCGCCCGATGTTAGATGCCAAGTGGCGGGGCTCGTCCCCGACCGCGACGAACCGTCGGGGTTCGACGAGGACGCGCATGTATCGACGAAGGATCTGAAGAAGATGGACCGCTTCATCGCCGTTGCGCTCGGCGCGTCGGCACACGCGGTTGCCCAGGCCCGTTGGTTTCCAAGTTCCGAGATCGAGCGCGCGCGTACCGCAACCGTAATCGCGTCCGGCATAGGCGGCTTTCCCGCCATAGCCCGCGCTGTTCGAACCACCGACGAACGGGGTGCGCAACGCCTGTCGCCTTTTACCGTGCCTTCTTTTCTATCGAACATGGCGGCGGGCTGGGTATCGATCCGGCACGGCTTCCGGGGTCCATTGGGCGCGCCCGCCACCGCCTGTGCGGCCAGCGTGCAGGCCATCGGCGATGCGGCTCGCCTCATTCGAGCCGGGGAAGCCGACATTGCCGTCTGCGGCGGCACCGAGTCGGCAATCGACCGCGTCAGTCTGGGCAGCTTCGCGGCGGCGAAGGCCTTGTCCACCGGCTTCAATGACACGCCGCAAGCCGCATCCCGCCCCTTCGACAGCCATCGCGACGGATTCGTGATGGGCGAAGGTGCCGGCGTCCTTGTGATCGAGTCATTGGAGCATGCGTTGAACCGCGGCGCTGCACCGCTGGCCGAACTCGTCGGTTATGGCACCGCCGCGGACGCGTACCACCTGACCGCTGGCCCTGACAGTGGCGAGGGCGCGGCCCGGGCAATGCACGCTGCCCTGTCACAGGCGGGCGTTCCGGCGCGTGCGATCAGGCATCTCAATGCTCACGCCACGTCGACGCCAGTCGGAGATCGTGGCGAACTGGCGGCAATCAGGACTGTATTCGGTCCGGCCCCCGAGCTCGCGATCAGCGCAACCAAGTCGGCAACCGGCCATATGCTGGGTGCCGCAGGCGGCGTGGAGGCGATCTTCACCATCATGGCGCTGCGCGACCAGATCGTGCCGCCCACGCTCAATCTCGTCGAACCCGATCCGTTGGCGGATGGGCTTGACATCGTCGGCCCCGTCAGCCGGCAGTGGGAGTTCGACTATGCGATTTCGAACGGTTTCGGTTTCGGTGGCGTGAATGCGAGCGTGATCTTCAAGCGTTGGCCGCGATCTTGAGAGACCGGCGCGGGTGAATCGTCCGCTTGCTGACATGCACGTTCGGATCGCTGTGCGATCGCCACGCTGCGTCGTGATCGGCGGCGGGCCGCATCGCAGCGCGCTGACCATGGCGGCGGCCGTCCAGCGCCGATGGACTGGATCGGCGTGCGAACACATGCGCTCCACGCCAGCTTCGGGCCGTCGCACTGGCGCCGGCCGAGCCGCCGCAGTCAGGGCAGCCACCGGCCCGCTTGAGCCGAAACTTGGCGCCTGTGCGACATTGCATGGCGCTTCGGATGCACACATGCCATTCTCCGCGTCCTATAGTGTCGGCTTGCCAGCGACTGCAAGCGCTTCCGACGATGCGTCGCACCGACGCAATCGATCAGTCGACGCGGAGACATTCATGACAGGCCACGACGCTCCCGACCTTGCCGCACTTTACAACCCTCCTGCGGAACGCATCCAGCAGGGCGTGCTCGATCATTTGATCGGCTTCCACGAAGCGTATCTCAAGGTAGCCACCTTCTTCTGCCTCGCCACCGGCAGCGACAACGGACTCGACGCATCGCCGCGTGGTGGCGCGCCGGGATTCGTGCATGTGCTCGACCCGCACACCGTGGCGTTTGCAGACTGGCCGGGCAATAATCGCATCGAGTCGATGAAGAACGTCGAACGCGACGCACGGGTGGGCATGCTGTTCCTGTTCCCGGGGCTCGAGGTGTTCATGCGCATCAATGGCCGGGCAAGTCTCTCCGTGGAACCCGCGCTGCTCGAACGCCTCAGGGAAGGCGAACGTATTCCGAAAACCGCGATGGTGGTGTCGGTCGACGAGGTGCTGTTCCATTGCGGAAAGGCGATCAATCGCGCGCGACTATGGGCGGACACCTCGCGACTGGCCCGCAACGATGTGCCAAGCGTTGGGCAGATGGCGGCGGCGATGGTCAGCATGAAAGCGGAAGAGGCGGCCGGCATCGATGCGCATTACGAGAAAGCGGTAAAGACAGACCTGTACTGAACCTGCGGAACGGCATCCGGCGATCGGACCCGACGCCGCGCTGCACGGACGCTCGATGCCTGATCACGCCGTATTGTTCGAGGTAATCGCCCACCCGGGCGGTCCTTTGCTGATCGTTGCCGAGGGCAGCGAGGCAACCGTGCAGCCATCGTCCGCGCACTGCCATGGGCGTGGCCAACTCGTGGGCCTTCATCGCGGCCTGCTGTCGATCGGCACCGATGAAGGGGTGCACGTGATGCCGGCAACGCATGCCACCTGGCTGCCGCCGATGCAGCTGCACTGGGGGCATGCGCACGGGCCCTTCCTCGGCTGGAGCGTCTACATTGCGGAGGACGCCTGCGCGGCGCTACCCGCCTCGGTGCGCACGATACGCGTGTCGCCGTTGTTGCGGGAAGCCATCGTGCGCGCCGCGACGTGGCCGGTTGCGCCGCTGAATCCGTCACAGACACGGCTGGCGGGGGTGATCATGGATGAAATCGCGACGCTGCCGGTCGAGCCCTGTGGCCTGCCGCTACCGCGCGAACCCCGTTTGCTGCGGATCGCCGCGGCCCTCGTCGCGCGCCCCGAAGATGAGCGTGGCTTGGACGAGTGGGCACGGTGGGGCGGGGTGAGCGCCCGCACGCTGAGCCGCCGCTTCGTCAGCGAGACCGGCTTTTCGTTCAGCGCGTGGCGGCAGCGTGCGCGCATGATGCGCTCGCTCGAAATGCTCGCGGCGGGACGCCCGGTGACGGCCATCGCGCTCGATCTCGGTTATGCGTCGCCGAGCGCCTTCATCAGCGCGTTCCACCGCACTTTCGGCGAAACGCCGAAGCGTTATCGCGAACGGCTTTGATCCCGCTCCCGCAGCAGCCGCCACAGCGTGGTTCGGCCGATGCCGAGTGCGCGGCTGGCCGCCGCGCGGTTGCCGCCATGGCGTGCCAATGCGCTCTCCACCGCCTCGAAGTCAGGCATCGAACGCGCCGGGGGCGCTGCCGGCTTGCCGTTCGGGGCATAGGGGGCATAGGGGGCATAGGGGAGAGCGTGTTCGGCCGGCGCCTGACGCGCGTTGTCGGATGCCGACGCGCTCGACGTTCCGCCTGCGAGCGTGTCGGCCACCTTGCGCCGAAAGCGCGCGAATTCGGGGAAGACGCGATCGAGCCGCTCCATATCGGCCATGCGATCGCGATCGTCGTCGAGACCGCTTTCGAGATGGATTGCCGCGCGTTGCAGCAGGTTGTCCAACTCCCGTACATTGCCCGGCCAATCGTAGGCGTCCAACATCGGCGCAATGAAGGCCAGCACGCGTTCCGCCTGCGGCGCAGGCAACGCCGTGTCGCCGTGCGAAAGCAGATGGGCGGCCAGCGCCGGGATGTCGTCGCGCCGCTCGCGTAGCGCGGGCAGCCGGATTGGCAGCAGGTTGAGGCGGAACAGCAGATCGGCGCGGAACCGTCCGGCGTCGGTCAGCGCATGGAGATCGCGATGCGTCGCGGCGATGACACGTACGTCGATCGGGGTGGGGCGCAGCGCGCCAAGGCGCGTGATCTCCCGCTGCTGCAAGACGCGCAGCAGCCGGCTTTGCATGGCCAGCGGCATGTCACCGATCTCGTCGAGAAAAATCGTGCCGCCGTCCGCCATTTCGAACAGGCCGGGCTTGCCGCCGCGGCGCGCTCCGGTAAAGGCGCCTTCCTCGTGACCGAACAGCTCCGCCTCGATCAGCCCCTCGGGCAGTGCGGCGCAGTTGAACGCGATGAACGGTTGCTGCCGGCGCCTGCTGGCCCGATGAATCCCTTGCGCCAGGAGCTCTTTGCCGGTACCGCTCTCACCCTCTAGCAAAACCGTTACGTCTCGCGCTGCGGCATGCTCGGCAAGGGTCCTGGCACGCATCAGCGCAGGCGATGCGCCAACCACGTCGGTCAGCGCATGCCGCGCGCCGCCATGTCGCTGGCGCTGCTCGCTGCGCAACGTGCGATCGATGCGCTGCACCACGTTGCCGTCCTGCGCCGTAACGACCGCCCCCGCGAACATGCCATGCTCGACGATCGGCAGACAGTTGACGATCAGCGACCGCGCACCGCTGCGCGTCACGCGCTCTTCGATCGGAGCGCCTTCGCGCGCGACCTCATCGACCAGTGTGTCGAAATGCGCGGCCAGCCGCGCATCCGCATTGCTGCCGGCCGGCAGGCCCAGGAGTTCCAGCATGGCCGGATTGACGGCTTCGACGCGACGGTCGCTGTCGAAGGCGACCACACCGTCGCGCAGGTGGGCGACAATGCGGTCAAGCCGGTGGCGCTTCGCTTCCTGTTGACGGTGCACCACAGCCAATTCCAGCGCGCGTTCGAATGCCTCCTCCACGGCACCGATCGAATACAGGAACACACTGCCCACGCCCGCTGCCTGGGCGAGATCGCAGGCCATGCCGGGCCCGATCACGACCTTGCAGCCTTGCGCGACCAGATGGTCGACGGCACGCGTGACTTCGTCGATCGAGCGGTACCCACGCTGTAGCAGGGTGACTTGCAGCCACCGGCCCAGTGACGCAAGTTCTTCCGACACGGCCTCGTGCAACACCAGGCCGATCGGCGCTCCCGGCCAGGTACCGGCGGCCTCGCCCACCGCCTTCAGCACATCGAAGCCATTGACCCGGACCGTGACGACCGGCACGGACAGATGTTCGCGCAGGTAAGCACCATTGGACCCGGCCGCCAGGACGACGTCTACGTCGCCCGCAGCCACCAGCGCTCGAAGGCGCGTCACGGCAGCGCCATAACCCTCCGTCAGCGAGATGAAGCGGCCCCGATGCGCGTAACGCGGCGACACCGTCTCACAAAGCGTGCGCAGCCGACTGATGCTGACGAGGGCAACGCCGGGGCGATCGGCGGTTTGATGATCGAACATGATGGCGTTCCGTGGAACGTTTCATAAACCGAGATTATGCCGGGAAACGTTCCACGGTAGACGCGAAAAAGCCGGCGATTTAGCAAGGCCATGAATCCAAACGATTTTTTAGATAGCGTTGATGGCATGGCAGGTGCATGGAAAGGGTGTCCACTTCCAGAGGCGACCATGTCCTATGTTTCCCCCTCCGCTGCGCGCCGCGCCGCCTTTCGTGAGCGCATCCAGGCGCGCCAAGCCGTCCTGATGCCGGGCGCGTTCAATGCAATGAGTGCGCGCATCATCGAGGATGCCGGCTTCGAAGCGCTCTATCTCACCGGCGCTGGCGTGACCAACATGTCGCTCGGCCTGCCGGATCTCGGCTTCGTCGGCTTACATGAAATCGCCGAACACACCGCGCGGGTGCGCGACGCCGTTTCGCTTCCGCTGGTCGTCGATGCCGATACTGGCTTTGGCAACGCGCTGAACGTGCGGCATACCGTGCGCACACTCGAGCGTTGTGGCGCCGACGTGATCCAGTTTGAAGACCAGGTGATGCCGAAGAAGTGCGGCCACTTCTCCGGCAAGGCTGTGGTCGAGACAAGCGAGATGGTCGGCAAGCTGCGCGCGGCGGTCGACGCACGCGAAGATCCGAACCTCCAGATCATGGCGCGCACCGACGCGGCGGCGGTACACGGCATCGAGGCGGCGATCGAGCGCGGACACCGCTTCATCGAGGCAGGCGCCGACATCCTGTTCATCGAAGCGACCGAATCGATCGAGGACATCGAGCGGCTCCCCGCCCTTTTCGATACACCCCAACTGATCAACATCGTGATCGGCGGCAAGACGCCGGTGCAGTCTCGGCAGCGACTTGGCGAACTGGGTTATGGACTGGTGCTGTATGCGAACGCGGCCCTGCAAGGTGCGGTCGTCGGCATGCAACGCGCGCTCGGCCTGTTGCGTGACAGCGGACGGCTCGACGAGGACCCGAACATCGTCGTGCCGTTCAGGGAGCGCCAACGCCTGGTCGACAAGCCGTTGTATGACCGGCTCGACAAGGAATACGCCGCAGGCGGTTCCTGAAGCGGTGGCCTCGGCGGTCACGGCCGGGTGAGCCCGCCGCCGAGTCGTCATGGCGGCAGACAGCAGGTTGCGGCCTGGACGCCCCCGCCAACGGACGGGACGAGCCGATCGACAACGGGGGAGTGGCGTTCGGCGTGGCTTGGCCCGGACGCCGACATGCCGCGCCGTGTCGGTTGGCGACACGCGTCGGCACTTGCGGTCGCCTGCTCGGAAAGGCGCACGAAAGCCGGCGTCGCTACAATCGATGCCTTCGGCATGGCCCCTGCGGGTCGGCCCCGGCACTTCGTTGCTCCACTGCCCACAGGCTCTCCATGAAATCTTCCTCCCTCGTTCTGGTGATCGGCGCGCTTGCCTTCGGCGCGCCGGCCTTCTCCGCGGAAACCACCCAGAACGTTTCGCCTGCGGCGAGCGATGCGGCCGCAGGCGCAGGTCGGGCAAAATCGACCAGCACAAGCGACGCAATCGCTGCGCGTCCGCGTGCGCGCCGGGACGAATTCTTCTGGCTCGGGGAGATCAACAAGGCCAGTGCGGTCATCAACACCAACGAAGGATTGCTGGACCCCAAGCTTGCGCCGGGCATCGCGAACGCGTTGCAGCGCGTGCTGACGGCTGGCGACCAGCCCGGCGGCCAGCGCCCGCGCACGGTCATCACGTTCGAACCGCTGATGATTGCGGCGGGCGGCGAGGACGTCACGCTTCTGCACGCCGGCCGGTCGAGCCAGGACATGCACGCGACCTACCGCTCCGCGATCCTGCGCGACGACCTGCTTCGGCTGGCGACGCAGTTGAACACCACGTCGGCGACGCTGGTCGAACTGGCGGGCCGTTATGCGGGCACCATCGTTCCTAATTACACGAATGGCGTCGCGGCGCAGCCGAACAGCTATGGCCACTACCTGCTCGGATTTGCTGCCGCGCTTGACCGCGATGCACAGCGTCTGCGCGAAGCCTACGCGCGAGTCGATCGATGCGCGATGGGTACGACCGTGCTCAACGGATCGAGTTGGCCGCTGGACCGCGCGCGGATGGCGCGCTACCTGGGCTTCAGTGCGGTGGTCGACAATGCCTATGACGCATCGCAGATTTCGTCGGTCGACGAACCTGTCGAGGTCGCCGCGGTGGTCACCAGCGTGTCGCTGCACACTGGCAGCTTCGTCGAGGACGTCATGACCCAATATGCGGAGTCGCGGCCCTGGATCCTGCTGCAGGAAGGCGGCGGCAATACGTATGTGTCGAGCGCGATGCCGCAGAAACGCAACCCGGGCCTGCTCAACGACACGCGCAGCGAGGCATCGACCGCGATCGCGCTCGCCAATGGCGTGGTTCTGCAGGCGCACAACATCACGCCCGGCATGAGCGATCCCAAAGACGTGCGTGCCAACAGCGCAATGGTCGATAGCGCGGTCGACGCACTGCGCCGCTGGGACCGCGTCCTGAAAGCGTTGGTCGTGCACCCGCAGCGGGCGTTGGAGGAACTGAACAGCGACTGGACGGCCTCGCAGGAAGTGGCCGACGTGCTGATGCGTAAGTATCACCTGCCCTTCCGCGTCGGGCACCACTTCGCGTCGAATGTCGTGGGCTACGCGAAAGCGCACGACATCAAGCCGCTCGACTTCCCATACGCTGAAGCGCAGCGCATTTACGCCGATACGGTGCGCGACACGCCATACGCCGGCACGCTGCCAATGAGCGAGAGCGAGTGGCGGGCGACGCTGGATCCGGCCGCGATCGTCGCGCACCGGACCACCAGCGGCGGTCCTCAGCCGGCCGAGATGAACCGCATGCTGGCGGAAGCCCGCGCACGTATCGACGCGCAGTCCAAATGGATTGCCACGCGACGCGCGACGATCGACGGTGCGCTGGCCAGCCTCGATCGGGACTTCGATACGCTGCGCGGCGCACGCTGAGCGCCGCTGCGTCCCACCTTGCCACCGCGCGGTCGCGGCCTATCCCGATCGCGATCACGTGCGCCGCACTGCGACAAACGCAGCGCCGTCGCCTGGTCAGACGGTTCAGAAGAAGTGCTGCACCCCGATGCGCAATGCAAGTTGATGCGAATTCGACGAACTGGTCAAGGACGGCAGCGTGGCGCCCGTTCCACGACTGGTAAATTGCGTCGTTGCCTCCGCGTAGACCATCGTACGCACTGACAGGTGATACAGGTCGGCAATGCCGACCGTCGTGTACTGCCTGCCATCCACACCGCCACGGAAGCCGCCGAGCGTGATCGCGTTCGCGGCGGTCACGCGCCATTCGATGCCGAGCTCGGCGTTGTAGGCAGTCGTGGAACGAACGTCCGTCTCGATGCGGACGTGATCGAGGATGCCGTGTACGGCCCAGCGCGGAGTCACGCGGTAAGTGCCCGCCAGGCCCATGATGGTCGTATTGCGCGCCCGAAAGGAGGCGCCGCCGGAAAAGTCCTGCCCCATGAAGGAGGCATAGCCCAGCAGCGTCTTGAGGGCGTAGGTGCGCCCGTTGGTATCGCTGTAAACAAAACCGGCGTCGAGCGGGCCCGCCGAATACCGCAGGGTCGCGCCAACGTAGCGGCCCTGACCGGACGAGGTGTCGCGGAACGCATACATGCCCTGCGCGAACCAGCCACCGAAGCGCGGCGTCGTATAGCGAATCGAATTGTTGACCGGCGTCACCGCGGAATTGTCGAGGTTGCCGGGATGGTACAGATAGTTGTTGTACTCGACCGCGCCGTTCGCATTCGGCGTGAATACCTCGTTGCTCAGGTCCCACTGGCGCCCGAGAGTCAGCACACCCGCGCGCTTGCTGCTCAAGCCTACCCACGCATGTCGATTGAACATCGTCCCTGACGAGGCGAAGGTTCCGGTATTCGAGAAGAAGCCGTTTTCAAGCTGGAAGATCGCGGACGTCCCGCCGCCCAGGTCCTCGGTTCCCTTGAAACCGAACTTGTCCGGCACCGCGACCACCCCGGTCATCCAGGCGGCGCCGCCGGCCTGATTGTTCACATAGGTAATGCCTTCGTCGATGCTGCCGTAAAGCGTCACGGCGCTGGTCTGTGCAACCGCCGCGCTCCACACGGCGCTGCTCGACACGACCACTGCAATTCTCGCACTGCGCTTGATTCCTTTCATTTTTTTGACGTGCGTTGTGCCACACGGCGCAAGTCGATGCTTGCTGCCGTTGGATCGTTCAGGAGGGAAACTGGTTATCGCCGCCCGGAGGCGGTGCCTGCGCGAGGCGGCTGACGACGCGGCGAGGCGCCCGTGCTCAGTGCGCGGGTGTGTCGAGCTGCGCGTCCTTGCCGACGGCATCCGCGACGGTTACCGACGTCCGTGGCGTCGAGATGATGGCGATGCCGGCGACGAGCGAGGCGCAAGCGAAAACGTAGAAGTTCCACTTGACGTCGACGCTCTGCGCAGCGAGATAGCCGCCGATGATTGGTCCGGCCATCGCGCCGAAGCGACCGACGCCCACCGCCCAGCCCGTGGCGCTGGCGCGGATGCTGGCAGCGTAATAGGTCGCGATATGGCCGAGTTGCACCATCGCGACGCCGACGCTGCCCAGCCCGGCCAGCGCGACGAGCGTGTAGTTGCGCAGCAGGCCTCCCCCCGGCACCGTCAACAGCGCAATTGCGAGTGCACCAATCACATAGCCGCCGGCGATCGTCCTGCGTGCGCCGAGCCGGTCACTCACCCGTCCCATCACGACACCGCCGACCGCCGATGACAGCATGAAGACGGCGAGAAACGACAGACTGGGACCCAGCTCGTAGCCGAGCTTGCGCATGATCTGCGGCAGCCACGTGCCAAGCCCGTAGATGACCATCACCGCGGCAATCTGCGCCAACCACAGACAGAAGGTCGTCGACGCCTGACCGCGCGAGAAAATCGCACGCACCGATGCCAGCCATCCTTCGGACGGACCACGCACCACGCGCAGCGCGTTGGCATCGAAATCACGCAAGCCGAGACGCGCGGCGAGCGTGCCTGCCTCACGGGTCTTGCCGCGCTCGACCAGCAACTGCAGCGATTCGGGCAGGTAGATCATCAGCACCGGCACCAGCAGCAACGGCGCCGCGCCCAGCGCAACGACGAAGCGCCAACCGTGCGACGGCAGATACGCCATGCCGATCAACGCCGACAGCAACGCACCCAGCGAATAGCCGGAATACATCAGCGCGAAATTGAGGTTGCGCCGCGCCACGGGCGAATATTCGACAGTCAGTGCCGCAGCCGCTGAAATCACGCCACCCAGGCCGAGCCCGCCGATGAAGCGAGCGATCGAAAACGCCAGCGGCGACGGCGCCCAGGCTGCCCCGATCATCGAAAGCGAAAACAACGCTACGCAGCCGATCATCAGCGGCTTGCGCCCAAGCATGTCGCTGAGGAAGCCGATGAAGTAGGAGCCGAACAACGTTCCGAACAGCGCCGCACTGCCCATTTCGCCGATCTGGACCGGCGTCAAATGCCATTGCGAATCGTGCAGGAGTGCCGGAACGATGACGCCCATGACGCCAACGTCGTAGCCCTCGGAGACGATTGCGAGGAAACAGAGCAGAAGTACGGTGTAGGTGGTGCGCGGCGTCGGGGACAGGCCGGGCAACGCATTGGTTGCGGATGTGGGTTTCATGCCTTCTATTTAGTAGAACGTATCTACCAGCTGAAGCGACTGTCACGCTTCCTGATATGGGAAGTTCGTGCTCCGTCTCAGACCGGCTATCGCGTTGATGGAGGAGGCACTGCTTACTGCGGGTCGAACAGCATGTCGGCCACGGCGACGCACCAGTCGAGGCGACGAATAAAGAATGCCATTATTTATTCTGGCACGTCAAAGCTTTTCAAAATTCGTCCGGGCAGGGTTTGCCGAGGGTTGCAGCATGTGCGCGACGACCCTTGCACCACTATTTATTGGCGCGTGCTGGATCGCGCACCAAGCAGGTGCGGCCACCAGCGACGCGCTGGCATCTCGCGAATACGGGAAAACCATGAACGCTTCCGTCGTGGGAAGGAGGACGACGGATCAGGCGTTCTACAAGGCGCGATGCGCCGCGCGCAGGCTCTCAAGCAGATGCGTTCGCGGAGCGCCCGAGAAGGAGATCGCTCATGCGATCGGCGATCGGTTCGATGTCGCGCACGTCGCCAATCCGCTGGTTGATGACGAAACCGTCGAATGCCATCCAGATGATGTGGGCAAGCACGCCATCGCGAACGCGCTCGCGCGCGGCACGCGGCAGTGCGCTCATCAGCAGCTCGGTCAGGAAATCCTCGACCGCCGTCAGCAGCTTGACGGGTTTACCCGACTGCGGCGGCGCACTGGCGAGCGCCTCGATCAGCGCGTTGGCAAACGAATGGTCGGCGGCAGGAATGTCGCGCCAAACCCCAATGAGGATCTGCCTGACCTTGTCACGCGCGCTCGGCAGGGCCTCGACGCGTGAGCGCAAAGCGTCAAGTTGCTCGTACAGCCAGGGTTGATAGATCTCGTAGAGGATGAACAGCTTCGAATCGAAGTAGACGTAGAGATTCGCCACCGTCATGCCCGCCGCACGTGCGATCTGGGACATCGTGCTGCTACTGTAGCCCTGGCTGCTGAACAGCTCGAAGGCTGCCTCCAAGATGGCCTCTCGCCGATCGGCCTTTTTTACCTGCGGCACGTCTCCCCCGACTGATGTTTGCGCGCGCACATTTTAGCAAACGCCCCGCTCCGGCCTTGATCGGCCGCGGACGGGCAAATCATTCAACCATCGGGTCGGCGGACGACGCGGGCTTTTCCGCTTGACATCGAAAATTGTCGAAAACAGAATGTCATTCATTATTAAACGGCATTCGTTAGTGAGGCCATCGACATGTTGCTGTCCCCTGCCCCCGAAGGAACGCTCACCGCCCGGTACCCGGAACTGGGTACCGGGCCGATTCCGGTCGAACCGTACATCTCGCCCGAGTACTTCGAACGCGAGAAGGCGCACATCTTCAAGAAGACCTGGCTGCACGTCGGACGGGTCGAGGAAATCCCGACCGCCGGCGATTATTTCGTGCGCGATCTGGCGGCGTGCGATACGTCGATCATCGTGGTGCGCAATCGCGAAGGCCAGATTCGCGCGATGCACAACGTCTGTGCGCACCGGCTGAACGAGATCGTCTACGACAAGCGGGGCAAGACCCGCAAGTTCTTCTGCAAGTTCCACGGCTGGGCGTACGACCTGGACGGCAACCTGACCGGCGTGCCCGACGAGAAGTGCTTCTTCGGACTGGATCGCGAGCAGTTCGGCCTGAGCCGCGTCGCGTGCGAGGTCTGGCAGGGCTTCATCTTCGTCAATATGGATCCGGAACCGGCCGTCTCGCTGGCCGATTTCCTGAAACCGATGTACGCCGGCATCGAGGGCTATCCGTTCGAGAAGCTGACCTCGGGGTTCTCCTGGAGCACGGTAGTCAACTGCAATTGGAAACTGGCACTCGACGCGTTCCAGGAGGCGTATCACGTCGCCTATGTCCATGGCAACTCGATCGCGGACGCCATCGACAAGTCCGAGAACGACAGCATGCCGCCACTCGACGCACTGTGCGGCGAATATCACCGTCGCCTGTCGCTGGCCGGCAACCAGAAGTCGGTCTACGGCAATCCGAAGGCAGTGACGTCCGGCGGTGAGGCCGCCAAGCAGGCCTTGTCGGACGCCGCCAGCAAGCGGCCGATCGCCGCCGCGGCCTTGCGCGCGGGAATCGGCAGCGCCCGTCACAGCTTTCCGCTCGAATCCTTGCCGGCGGGTTTGAACTGGACCAACAGCCCCAACTGGCTATTCGACATCAACGTCGTGTTCCCGGACTTCTACCTGTCGCTGCGGCCGAACTACTGCCAGGCGTACAACTTCCGTCCCGTCGCCCATAACAAGACGCTGGTCGAAGCGCGTGTCTACTACCCGGAGATGACCACGCCCGGCGGTCGTTTCTTCCTGGAGTACATGAAGGTGGCGCTGCGCGACGTCCTGCTGGAGGACTTCAGCACGCTTGAACGTACCCAGCGCGCTGCCGAGACCGGCGCGAAGAAGCACATGATTCTGCAGGACAACGAGCTTCTCGTCCGGCACAGCTATCACGTCGTCGAGCGCCTGCTGGCGGCCGGCGAAGCCATTCAGGAGGCTTGAGACATGGAACAGCCGATCTATCTGACACCCAGCCGCAAACCGGCCGCGCCGCGCCCGCTGCCGGCGCAATTCGCGGCGCTTTCGCCGTTCGTGGCCGATTGGGCGCTCGCGACCGAGACGGAACGCAACACACAACGCTACACCATCGGCATGGAAGCCATCGTCGCGTTCAAGGACGCGCTGCTGCCGCAGGTCGACGAAGTCGTCGCATGGCTCAACCAGTTCGAACTGGCGACCCTCTCGGAAAACGAGGAAGCGCTGACGCTGATGTATCTGCTGCTGTCGCTGGCTGAGGTGGCGCCGGCGGTCGAGTTCTACCAGCAGCCCGGCGTGATCGACGGTTATGACACGCGCCGCTTCGTCGCGGACGAGGACTTCCTGATGAAGCCAAGGCCGTAAGCGGCCCCGACGACTCACATAGACAGGAGAACAGCATGGCGCGGTGTCAAGTTTTCAGGATAGACGACGGGCTCAGCACCGTGGTCGAGAACGGTCTCTACATGAAGACCATGCTCGGCGAAACGATGAGCGTGGCAGTCGTCAAGTTTGTCGAAGCGAAAGGCAAGGATCTACCGGCCAAGGCGCACGATCACGGCGAGGAAGCGTCGTTGCAGATCGTTGGCGCGTGTTCGATTTTCGAAGTCCCGGGCGATCGTTCGACAGAGACCGAACAATCGATGGAACAGGGCGACGCGGTAATCATCCCGGCCGGTCTGAGCCACTACGGGGTCAACCGCTACGGGCCCGCTGGGGTGAGCATGCGGCTGAACGTGGTGTCGCCGCCGCGTGCCGAATACGGCAAGGCCGACCCGCAACCCTACTACCCTCTGGCGGACCGGCAGACATGAGCAGCGCATCGAACCAGCAGAACGCGGCGCCGGCCGCCGAGCATTGCCAGCGTCTGCCGGTCGGCGACACCTGGCAGGATCAGGCACGGCCGGAGGGCCGCTTCGAGGTCACCGGCAATACGCTGACCATGGGCATCGAGATTCTCGCGCGGGACGAAGTCCGGGAATCGGCCGAGGGTAGCCGAGGCGAGGAAGTGGCCGCCGTGCTCGAGGGGGAATTCGAGATCGACGCCGCTGGCGAGCACTACCGTCTGGCAACGGGCGAGGCGATCCTGATTCCGCCGCACGAAGCGCGCCGCTTTGCCTGCCGGTCCGCGCGAGGCGTGCTGTATCGCGCCGCCGTTGCAACCGCGGGCGCGAGCAACGCCAATGACGAGGAGGCCGCGCAATGACCGAGTCGCGTGACGAGTCAGCGATGCGCGTCGCGATCGTCGGTGCCGGGCACGCCGGTGGCCGGGTCGCGCAGCACTTGCGCGCGCTGGGTCATCGCGGTCCGATCTCGTTGATCGGGGACGAAGTCCACGCCCCTTACGAGCGGCCGGCGCTGTCCAAGGCGTTGCTCGACGGCAGCCTCGAAGCGGAAGCACTGACGCTCGGCCCCACGGAATTCTGGCATGCCGATGCGCTGGACGCGGCTGGCATCGCGCACATCCGCACGCGGGTCGGCAACCTGGATGCGGACGCACGCCGTCTGAGCCTGGCCGACGGTCGCACCATCGACTTCGATCGACTGGTGGTGGCCACCGGCGGGCGCCCGCGCCGCCACGGCGTGCCTGGCGCATCGTTGGACGGGGTTCATGTGCTGCGCACAATCGAAGACAGCCTGGCGCTGCGCCGCGTACTCGGCCCCGGGCGCCGGTTGGTGGTGATTGGCGGGGGGGTGATCGGCATGGAGGTCGCCGCCTCCGCGGTCTCGATGGGCACTGAGGTGTCCGTGATCGAAGCCGGCACGCACATCATGGCGCGCTGTCTGCCCCCCGACGTGTCGCTATGGCTCGCCGGCGAGCACCAAGCCCGTGGCGTGCGCCAGTTCATGCAAGCCCGCACCAATGGCATCGAACCGGGCCGCGAGCGCGCCCTCGTCGTGCTTGGTCAGGATCGCGAGGGCACCGGCTTCCGGCTCGATGCGGACGCCGTCTTGCTCTCGATCGGGGTTGATTGCACGCCCGACTTTCTCGCCGATAGCGGCATCGCCGGCCCGGACGGCATCGTCGTCGACGCACGGTGCAGGAGCACGCTTCATCCCTGGCTGTACGCGGCCGGCGACGTGGCCTGCACGCCAGACCCGGCGAGCGGTCGAAACGTGCGGCAGGAGACTTGGCGCAATGCGGAGAATCAGAGCCGCGCTGTCGCCGAATTCCTGATGGGCCGCATCGAGCCGTATCGCGAAACGCCATGGATGTGGACCGACCAATACGGTCGCAACATCCAGGTGATCGGCGTTCCGCAAGCCGGCGACGTCGCCGTGACACGCGGCGCGCCCGCGGACGGACCGGCAGCCATCATGCTGCTCCGCGGGGAACGCCTGGGAGCATGCGTGCTGATCGACCAGGGACGTGAGCGGCGCCATCTCGAAAAACTGGTGGCCGGCGGCGGCACGGTCGATGTCGGCCGACTCGCGGACCCGACCGTCCCGTTGCGGGAGCTCGCGCGATGACCTTGTCCAGCCTGCCACCGTCCGCCGCCACGCCGAATGGCGACATCGCCTCACGGCTCGCGCGTCTGGAGGCAATCGAGGAGATCCGCGCCCTGAAAGCGCACTACGGCGCGCTTGCCGACGCCAAGTACCAATCCAGCGGTCTACCGTGCGAACCAGCGGAACTCGACCGCATCGCGGGCCTGCAGGCAGCGTGCTTCACCGATGACGCCGTGTGGGCCGGTGGCGACGGATTCGGCGGCGACCTGACTGGCCGCCCGGCGCTTCACGACTGGTTTCGCCGCATGCCTTGGCGCTTCGCGATGCACTGCTACACCAGCGAATCGATCCGCGTGGACGTCGACACCAACCGCGCAGAGGCGGTCTGGCGGCTGACGCAGGTCGCCATACGCAACGACAACGGGCGCGCCGTCTGGCTGGGCGGCGTCACGCGTGAGCACTACCGGCGCGAGCCGACCGGCGACTGGCGCATTGCACGCATGCGTTTCGAGCAATTGCACATGCTTGCACTGGCGGAAGACGAGGCCAGGCTCGCGACCAATTTCCAGGCGCTCGATGCCCTGAGCGGCAATCGAAGCGACGCACGCCGGTGAGGCATTCAACACTTTCCGCAGCATGATCTCTCGGGAAACCCAACGATGAATCAAGCGATATCGATGTCGGACGCGCCGCCGCTGCGCGACGGCGCCCACACGGACGGGACCGCTGGCGCCTGCGCCGCACCCTTTGAATCCGGTTCCGACAGCCCCGGCGATGGTTGCGCCGGGACGATGGCTCAACATCTCTGCGTGATCCGTTCGAACGAGTGGGTCAACGACGAGTACAAGCACATGGTTGTGAGTGCGCCCGCCGCTGCGTTGGCAGCGCGTCCCGGCCAGTTCTTCCATCTCGAATGTCCGTCGGGGCAACGGGGCACCGCCTATCTGCGGCGCCCGATGAGCGTCTACCGTATCGAGCCGGCCGACGGTCGTATCGAATTCCTCTACAAGGTGCAGGGCGTCGGCACGCAGGGCCTTTCGGAGATGGTCGCGGGCGACACGCTCAACGCGCTCGGACCGCTCGGTCACGGCTTCGCGCTCCCCGACGCCTGCGACCACGTGCTGCTGCTGGCACGCGGCGTGGGTCTCGCGACACTCGCCCCGCTGGCCGGCCATGCGGTCGCCGCGGGGGCTCGGGTCACCGCGGTGCTGAGCGCGCGCAGCCGTGCACTGGTGATGTCCGAAGCCTATTTGCGCGAGGTCGGTGCACATGCGCACATCGTGTTGGACGACGACCGCAGCAGCGACCTGGTCCCGCTCGAAGCGAAGTTGCGGGTGCTGCATGGATCGAACCCGTTCAGTTTCCTGGCGACCTGCGGCTCGAACCGCATGCTGGCCCTCCTCCAGCGGCTCGGCGCCGAATGGTGCGTGCCTGGTCAGGTCGCGATCGAGCAGTTGATGGGCTGCGGCATAGGTGCCTGTCATGCGTGCGTGCGTCCGTTCCGCGCCGAAGGCGACGTCGGGCGGCGCAGCTATCGACGCGTGTGCTGGGACGGTCCGGTGTTCGACATCCAGGAGACGCTGCCATGGTAGACCTCAGTGTGAACCTGGGCAGCCTGACGCTGGCCAATCCGGTGATGCCCGCCTCCGGCACGTTCGCCGAAGGCAACGCGCAGTTCTTCGATTTGAACCGGCTCGGCGCGATCGTGACCAAGACGATCACGGACGACATCCGCGACGGCGTGCCCCCGCCACGCGTCGCCGAATTCCGCGACGCGACGCTGTTCTCGATCGGCATTCCGAGCAAGGGCGGCGATTACTACCTGAAAGAGACAGTACCGTTCTACCGGCGCTACAGCCCACCGCTGATTGCCAGCATTTCGGCCAACACCATCGAAGAGTTCGGCACGCTCGCCGGCAAGCTGGCGGGCAGCGGCGTCGCCGCCATCGAAGCGAACGTGTCGTGTCCGAATCTCAAGAAAGACGGCAAGGCTTTCGGCATGGACGCCGAGGCGACGCATCAGGTGGTGTGCGCGATGAAGTCGGCGAGCGGGCTGCCGATCTGGCCAAAGATGACGCCGAACGCCGGCAACGTCGTCGAGGTCGCGCTTGCGGCCGAGGAGGCTGGCGCCGAGGCGCTCGTCGTCAGCAATGCGATCCTTGCGATGGCCATCGATGTCGAGACCTTCCGCCCACGCGTGGCGAACATGATGGGCGGCCTGACCGGCGCGGCGACCAAACCGATCATGCTGCGCATTGCCTATCAGTGCGCACAGGCGGTCCAGATCCCCGTAATCGGCTGCGGCGGCATCGCCTCGGGCGCCGATGCACTCGAATTCATGCTCGCCGGCTGCACGGCGATCCAGGTCGGTACGGCCAACTTCATCTCGCCGACCGCCATGCCCAGCGTCATCGACGAGTTGACGGCCTTTTGCGAACGCCGCGGCATTTCGGCCTTGCGCAGCCTGATCGGCGCCATGCGCCCCCACGAACCGATCCCGTTGCAACAGGGAGGAGCACCGCTATGAACAGTGTTGTCAACGCTACCGGCACCATTGCCACCGAGGACCAGACGGGCTGGCACACCGTTGGCGAGGTCGCCAGCCTGTTTGCCAGCCGCGACTGCATGGGCACCGTGCTGGACGGCGTCAAGGTCGGCATCTTCCGGGTCGACGGCGAGTTCTTCGCGCTTGACGACATCTGCACCCACGGCGCTGCCCTGCTCAGCGACGGCTTTCTCGAAGGTCACGAAGTCGAATGCCCGCTGCATGCCGGGCTCGTCGACGTGCGCACGGGTTGTGCGCTGACCGCGCCGATCGTGCGGGACACGCGCCGGCACCAGGTGAAGGTGACCGACGGGCAACTGTTGGTGCGGTTGAGCGCATGAGCAGCGCCGACCATCCAGGCCGCGGCCGTGCCAACGGCGCGACGGCCGCCGCATCGGCGCCGGCGCAACGCAGACGGCCGCGCATCGCGGTAATCGGCACCGGCGGCACGTTCGCGATGCATGCGCGGCACCGCTTCGACTGGGTCGAGTACGCGGAGAGCGGCGTCGTGCATCCAATCGACGATCTGCTGCGCACGCTCGGCGACATCGCGCCCGACGTCGAGCTGTTGCCGCTTTCCTTCCGAAGTCTCGGCAGCGTCTCGATCGGCCCGGACGACTGGCTGGCGCTGGCGCGTCTGATTCACCAGAACGCCGCGCGCGACCCGGGCATCGACGGTTTCGTGGTGACTCACGGGACCGCGACATTGGAAGAAACCGCATGGTTTCTGTCGCTGGCCCTCTCGCTCGACGCGCCAGTGGTGCTGACCGGCGCGCAGCGCCCCGCGAACACCGCGGGCAGCGACGTCGCAGCGAACCTGCGGGCCGCAGTGGCGGTGGCCAGCGCGCCCGCCTCGCGCGGCGCCGGTGTGCTGGTCGTGATGGACGGACTGGTCTTTGACGCACGGGACGTCAGCAAGGCGTCGAGCTTCGAGCTGAACGCGTTCGAGGCACCACCGTTCGGCCCGCTGGCACGTGTCGACGCGGACGCACAGGTGGTCTGGCGTCGGCATGCACTGACGGACGCGCGTCGTGCGGCCGCGCTGGCCGCTCCCGGCCTTCTCGCTGCTGAAACGCAGGTCGACTGGCCGCGTGTCGATATCGTGCTCTCGTATGCCGGCGCGGACCGAGTTGTGATCGACGCGCTGGTTGCGGCGGGAACGCGTGCCATCGTGTGCGCGGGGCTGGCGCCGGGCCGGCCGGCGAGCGGCGAGTTCGGCGCTTACGTGGACGCGGTTCATGCCGGCGTCGTCGTCGTGCAGGCGACCCGCGTGCCGCGCGGATCGGTGCCCGTGCAGCGTTTCCTGCAGGCCGCCGGGATTCTTGCGGGCGGGGATCTCTCGCCGCAGAAACTTAGGATTGCGCTGTTGCTCGCGTTGCGCCGTTCAGCCGACGCGGCGGCGCTGCAGGACCTTCTTCTTTCACTGTAGCGCGTGCGGAGTCGAGCCATGCAATTTTCCTACCTTGTCACCTATCGACACGCCGACGCGAACGCACGCATCGCCGAAGGCGACTTGACGCAGATCGCCGACATTGTCCGTGCGACGCCGACGATGAAACGGGCCCGGCTGTACACCCCACAGCAGGCGGACGACTTCTACACCGACGACGGGCCGTCGCCCATCTTCGCGCTGCAGCTCGACTTCGACGATCTGCTTGAACTCGAAGCGAACATCGCAGTGGATGGACACCTGCAAGCGCTCGCGCGAACGGCGTTGCCAAGCCTCGCCGAGTGTGCCGTCGAGCAACAAGCGATGGCGCGACGGCCCTTCCCGGTCGCCGATCCGGTGCCGCAGGTCGCAGCGGGCGCCCTGCCGTGCCAGTTTCTCGTCCATTATCCCGGTCACGCAGAGGACCTGGACGTCTGGCTGAATTATTACCTGACCCATCATCCGCAAATCATGCACGACTTCGAGGGTGTGCGCGAAATCGAGATCTTTACGCGCGTGGACTGGCTCGATGCGATGCCCTGGCCCAGAGTGCATTACATGCAGCGCAACAAGCTGATGTTCGACAGCCCCCAGGCGATCACCGACGCCATGCACTCCCCGGTCCGGCACCGCATGCGTGCCGATTTCGAGAAATTTCCGCCGTTCGTCGGCAGCAACATCCACCATCCAATGAGTTGCCAAACCATTGCCGGCGACTTGGGCAACGCACGCTGAGCCCGCCATCGCGCGCACGGCAAGCCGCGCGGCGGCGCGCCTGCCAACCTTGCTACGTATCCGACGGAGAACAGCATCATGAGCCTTGGCTTCGGCAGCCGTGCTCGCATCGGCCACCTGTATCCCTCCGGGGGACTCTGCGATTACGAGATCCAGTTGATGGCGCCCGCCGGCGTGCAGTTCGTCACGACGCGCTTGCCGTTTCGGGATACCTCGATCGCCTCCGACCACGCGATCATCGACGATCTCGAACGCCATGCCGCACTGCTCGCTGACGCGCGCGTGTCGTTGATCGCGCTCAACTGCACCGCAGCGGGGGTGGTCGGCGGTGCCGGAACGATCAATGCACGCATCGAAGCGAGCACCGGCATTCCGGCCGTCACTACCATCGAGGCGGTCATGGCCGCGTGCCGCGCCGCCGGCGCACGACGCGTCGGCCTGCTGACCCCGTACCGCGCGGAAGTCGTGTCCGCGGAAAAGCTGTTCCTACAGACCGAAGGCATCTCGGTTGTATCCGAGGCACACTTGCCGCAGGCGACGCCGGTCGAACAGGCGGAAATCGCGCCGGCGCGATGGCTCCAGCTGGCCCGCGAGCTCGACGCGGATATCGACGCGATCCTCGTCAGTTGCGCCGGTATCCAGCTCGCCACCGTCATCGCGTCGATCGAGGCGGCCACCGGCAAGCCCGTGATCTGCAGCAACGGGGCGATGCTCTGGTACTGCCTGTCGCGGTTGCGCGTCGAAGCGCGGCCGCCCGGCTACGGCGCGTTACTGGCAGGTCGGTTCGACTGACGGCTTCTGGCCGACGGCGTTCGGCGCGCGCTGCACGGCGTTCGCTCGATGGTGGGGCAACGCGAACGCTCGCCCGCCGGCGACGCAGCAGGCACTGCAACTGCTTCAGCCAGGGTGCCGGCCGATGCGCCGCGCCGCATGACGAGGCCAGCCTCACGGCGGGCGTTCTCGATGGGCCCGGGGCGGCAGCTAGCGCTGTCTCGAACGACGCGCCTGAACGTCGGCCTCAATCGCCGAGGAGCCAGTCCGCCATGCCGAATGCCGATCGTTCGCCGCCCGCACCGCCCACGCAGGGGCAGCGCCGGCGCGCCGCACCGCTCAACGCGGGACAACCGTCGCCCTACCCGTCTCCAGCCGGCCTAGTTTTGCCGCCGGACGACGCGCTGCGCGCCGTACTCGGGGAACTGTATGGACCCGACAAGGCGCTGAACGTAGTCAAGATGCTTGCCGGCACGGGCGCGCTGTTCGACGCCGCCCGTCGCTTCCTGACAGCCGTCTTCGAGGAAAAGGGCATCGATGCCGGGGTCAGGGAGATGATCATCCTGCGAACGGCGGCGGTGCTCGATGTGCCGTAAGAGTGGCAGGCTAATGTCAGTCTGGCGCGCAACGTCGGGCTGAGCGATGCCGACATCGCTGCCGCCGCCAGCACGGGCCCGGTGCTCGGCGTACACCCCGACTACGTGCTCGTCTGCCGGGCCACCGACGAACTGTGCACACGCACTATGCTGGACGACGCTACCCTGAGCCAACTGGTCGAACGCTTCGGACAGACCGGTAGCCGCAAGCTCGTCCTGATCATCGGCTGGTTCAACCTGCTCAGCGTGTTCCTGAACGGCTGCCGGGTGTCGATGGAAACACACGACAAGATCGGCAGGAACACATCGCCGCTCGGCTGACTTGGAACGCACTGCTGCCGAGCGCCTGCCTGGCGGCGTCGGCGTGCGAGCATCGCGCCGAGCGCCCGCCGAGCGCCCGCCAAGCGCCGCCGCAGCGGCCGGACCGGCTGTTCGGGCTTAGGGCGGACCTCAGTCAGTGAGCGCCGAAGGATTGCGCCTGCGCCAGTAGCGCAACCACTTCCTCATCCGATGTCTGGTCGAATTGCCGGTAGTGCGCGCCTACTGCGCCGAAGTCGTCCGGCACCTGCAGGCAGACCAGATCATCGACCTCCGGCCGCAGCAGCGCCAGGGTTTCGCGGGGCGCGACTGGCACGGCAAGCATGAGGCGGCCGACGCCGGCCGCACGCAGCGCCTGCAACGCCACGCGCGCCGTGCCGCCCATCGCGATGCCATCGTCCACCACGATCACCGTGCGTCCGACCACCGGCACAGGGGCGCGATCCGACATATAAGCGCTGCGGCGCCGCTCGATCTCTTCAAGCTGACGCTGCGTCTCCGCTTCCACATAGGCCTTCGATGGCCCCACCGCGCGCACAGCCGCGTCATTCATCACGCGTCGGTGACTGCTGCCGTCGACAACGGCACCGATGCCGAACTCCGCATTGCCCGGTGCGCCGATCTTGCGGACCATCAGCAGATCCAGCGGCGCGTCAAGCGCCAATGCAACTTCGTAAGCGACCGGCACGCCGCCCCGGGGTAGCGCCAGTATCACCGGGGTGCCGACCACGCGGTGTCGAAGCGCTGCGGCCAGCGTTCGGCCGGCACTGCGCCGGTCCGGGAAGGCTGTGTCGTCAGCATACATTTGCGATGTCTCCTGTCTGAGAAAGCTCGCGCACGTCACCGCGCGGCGCATGCAACGACGCAAGGAAGCGTCCGTGCCTGACTCGGCGGCGACCGCGTCGGCGCGCTCCACTGGATGTCGGCACTGGCGCCGCCACTGTGGTCGAGACCCGCACCGACGCAGACACTGGTATCACCCGGGCACGCGCGCCGACTCCGTCCCTCCACGCGCAAATTCCTTCGGTATCCTAGGTGGATGACCAGGCTTTTCAAGCTTGCCGCGCGTTGCGGTACAGACGGGCATTCGGCACCCGGCAAGTCGCACGGAGTGTCGGGGGCGCGTCGCCCCGGATCGCGCATGGGCAGCCATATCGGCTTGCCCTGCCGCTCGGCCATGTACCGCATGCGCGGAACGCCTTACTGGCATGCGGCCAGGTATGCGTCCGCCGCATCCGCATCACACGCTCGGCATCAGCCTTCGATGACGAGCAAACGGGTGGCCAATGCATCGGGATTGCCCGGCTTGAACCAGTTCATGTCCGGAATGCGCGAGTCGGTGAGGTAAATCGTGCCGTCCGGCCCCTCGGAGAACGTATCCGGCCAGCGCAATCCCGGCTCATGCAGCAGTACGCGTACGCCATTTGCGTCCCGCACCTTCACTTCATGAGTCTCGACCGAACTGATGTACAGCAGGCCACTGGCATCGAAATGCAAACCGTCGGCCGGCCCGTTCTCCCCGACCGTCTCGACCGCTTCGCCCAGCCGCGCATGGTCGGGCTGCGCGTCGCGTAATGCCGCGGTAGACACGCGGTAGAGCGTCTTGCCCTTCACCGCCTGCCAATACAGATAGGCGCCATCCGGAGACAGCGCGATGCCGTCAGCCGAAAACTCGACGCCCCGGCCGTCCGGGCGACGCAACGGCTTACCATCGGCGTGCACCGTCACGGTCTTGTCGGCTTGTGTACTGGGATGGCCATCCAGCAGACGCTTCGCGCGACCGCTGTCAAGGTCGATCACGACAATCGCCCCCTGCGTGCCCGAATCGGTGATGTAAGCGGTCTTGCCATCCGGGCTGATGCGGACGTCGTTGAGGTAGCTGCCTTGCGGCGCGATGTCCAGCCCAAACGCATGCACACCTTGCACCGAGTCGCTCGCCAAATCGATACAGACCAGCTTCGGTGCGCCAGGTACCACGAAGGCCTGCGCGGGTGCGCCAGGGTCGAGGACCCAGAGTCTTCCCTGGCGGTCCGCGACCACCGATTGCACACAGACCCAGTGATTGCCGGGATCGATTTGATCACGTTTCGCATTTCGCCAACGGTTCCATTCGCCGTCCGGATACGGACGCGTGTCGCCGTCGGCTGTCAGTTCGGCCACCGAGATCGGCGCATCCTCCGTCCAGCGAGGAAAATTGACGAAGATCCGACCGTCCGAAGCAACCGTTACGCCGGTCACCTGATGGTCGAACGTCGCGATCTGGCGGAGCCGCGGCTGCCCTTTCGCGGACGTGGTCGGTGCGGCGGTCAACGGCACTTCATGGGCGGGATCGGGGAGCTTTTCGGTCATGGCGTTCTCGTCTTGCGTCCTGCCATCCGGGAGCGGAGGCTGAACCCTGTGAGATCAGGCAGCAACGCGCGTGCCGCACCGTCACGACTCCGCGTCGTGGCGCCGTGGAACGCCGGCGAGTGGCCTTTGCACGGGGTTCCGGCGCGCCATGGGCCGCTCGACTGGCAGGCGACAATGCGTGAAAGTGCTGTTCGCGCCGCGGCATGGCCGCAGGCTACGCGTTCTTTCAGCCACAGCGCCGTCGCGCGCGTCTGTCAAGACCGCGCGAGTCTTCGCGAGGCAGGCGCCCGATCAGATCGCGTCTCGGAACTGGCGTCTTGCGTCGTCGGCGATCGGATGCAGCGTCTCCGGCGCAACCCTGCCAACCAGGCTGAAACCCAGGCCTTGATCGGCCCAGACGTAGCCATTGATGCCGTTCTCCGTGTGCGGCGCCATCGGCATGTCGCGCTGCGCGGCCATCGGACGCGCCAGCATCACGAGCCGCGCGCCACGGCCGTCGTCGTACATGAAGAGCGCGGCCGGGCCGTGCTCGGTCGCGACGACCCTTCCTCCCATGAAACGGTAGCCGGCCGCCGTGAGGTCCGGGATGTTGACCGGCCGACCGAGACGTTCGCTGGCCCACTTCGCGAACTGCGCATGTTCGCTGGCGCGCAACTCGACAGGCCGCATCGGGTCCGGCGCATAGACGACGTAGCTGGCGGTCGCCTCTCGCGCCAACAATTGCGCGCCGCTCGGCGCGCGCGCGTCGGCGCCCCGCAGCAACCAGCCGCCGGCAGCGCCGACGCACAGGCAAACGACGGCGGCAGCGGCGGTCTGGACCCACGCATGCCGTGCGCGCGGCGCGCGGCGGGTCTGGACCATGCGCGCAACGTCGAGCTCTGGCGGCAGTGGCTCTTCGATGACCGGCGCGAACGCAGCGCGCAGCGCGTCGCGTTGCGCACGGTACACCGCCACCCGGCCGGCCACGTCGGGGTGCAATTCCAGATAGACAGCGACTTCGCGCTGCCTCGCCGCATCGAGGCACCCGTCGACGTAGGCGTTCAGATCGTCTTCGGTAATGGGGCGTGAACTCATTTCACTCGGCGCAGGTGGGCGGGGGCGGATTCGGTGACGGTGTCGGCGGACATCAGCCTGGCAAGCCGCTCGCGGCCGCGCGACAGCCGCGACATCACGGTACCGATCGGCACATCAAGCACGGTGGCGGTTTCGGCATAGGACAGCGACTCGACGCCCACCAGCAGCAGCACGGTGCGCTGCTCGTCCGGCAACGCGGCCAACGCGGCGAGCAGGTCGCGCACCCGCAGCGTGTCTTCCTGCGTGGCCGGCACGGTCAGGTGCGCATCGGCCACGCCGTCGAGTGCCAGATGGGTCGGCCGCTCGGCGGCCCGGCGCAGCCGCGTCATCGCCAGGTTGTGCAGGATCGAGAACATCCACGCACGCGCGTCGCCATCGGCGCGCCGCTGATCCCACCGGCCGATGGCCCGCTCCAGACAGTCCTGCACCAGGTCGTCCGCCGCGGCGACATCGCGCAGCAACGCGCGCGCATAGCGGCGCAGCGCCGGGATCACCGGCTCGATCAGCGCCAGCATGTCAGTCGACATGAGCCTCCTTCAGGCGACGCGAAGGCATTGCGGCATACGGGTGGCGCGATGCTGTCGTACCCATCTACCCTCACTGCGTTGCGTTGACGGGATCGGGCGAGGACGCGTCGGGCATTGCGTCGCCCAACTGCCGCTGCACAACCGCCCCGAGTTGCGCCGGCGTGCCCTCCGAGATGACCAGGTAGCGCCGCGCGTTCATTGTCTCATTTTGCACCACCTGGCGAATCGGGCCGCTCGCGTTGACGATGGCCGCGCCAGCGGGATTGGTGGTGAAAGCCGCCAGCGGCTGCAACGCACCGCCGCCGTCGCGGCGGCCGGACAGCGCGAGTACATACGGCCGCTTTGGCGCCAGACCGCTTACCGATGCCTGCAACACCTGGATGAGGCCCTGGTCGAACAGCGAGACACTGGTCGGCGCAGCGGCATCGGACGGCGCGACGCCGGCTCCCGCGACGCGGGGCGCAAGTCGTAGATGAAGGGTCTGTGCCGACGCGCCAAGCGCCTGCAACGCGGTGCGGTCCGCGTGCGTGCCGGCCTCGTCGGGCACCGCGCCCGGCACGTACACCACCGCCTGCGGCGCCTGTCCGATTGGCACCGTCGCCACGACCCGCTGCGCGTTTGTATCGATCGCCGCCAGCGCATCGGCGTTCTCTAGGCCCACGTACATGCGCGAGCCATCGCCCGATGGCCAGAGACCGTGCGGCAGCGCGCCCACTGGTATCGTGGCGACCTGCGTGAAATCACGGGTGCGAAACACCTTGACGACGTTCAGTCCGCCGACCGTCACGTAGGCCAGCGTGCCCGCCGCCGTATGCGCGAAGTTCACATGGTTGGTGATCGGCCCCGTGTCGAGCGTCGCGAGCATATTGAACGGCGGCCTGGCGTTGAACACCTGCGTCTTGCCGATGTCCTTCAACGTAAACCAGACCTGTTCGCCGTCCGGCGTCGCCGCGATGTTCGGACAGAAGGGACTGGCTTGTGCGACCCTGCCCACCACCCGGTGGTCGGCCACGCTGACCACGTCGGTCTCCGGCGTGAAAGAAGAACACACATAGCCATATTTACCGTCGGGCGAGAAGATCTGCATGCCGGGACCGTTGGGCACCGCAATGCGCGTCTTCTCCGTGAAAGTCTTCGCATCGAGCACGGCGACATAATCCTCGCCGCGGACCGTTACCCAGACTTCGCTACCGTCGGGCGTGTAGAACGCCTCGTGAGGCGAGCGTCCCACATAGGTCGTGTGCTTGATTCGGTTGCTCGCGGTATCGATGAAGGTCACTGCATTGGAGCCGACCGATACCACCGCGAGCATGCGCCGATCCGGTGAGAAACCCATGCCGTGCACCAGCAGTTGGCCCTTGTAGAGCGGACTCAGGTTACCCGGTTGCACGTCGCCGAGGCGAATCACGCCAAGCAGCCGATTGCTTGCCGGATCCGTCACCGAGACGGTGTTCGAGAACTGCTCCGCCGCATACACACGATCGCTACTGCTCAATGGCACGTCCTCGGCGCCTGCCGCGAAGGGCGCTTGCCCGGCAATCGCGGGCGCGACGCCGCCAAATAGGCAGGCGATTGTCAGCGCACGTAACCATGGTTTCATCGGCATGCTCCTCGTTGATCGGTTGTTGGAAGAGATGGCGTCGCGGCGTCCGGATGTCTCGACGGCCCTGCCGTGCCGGCGATCGGATCCGCGTACCGGTCGCCAAGCCGGCGCACGCTGCCGCCATCGTTTCGGTGCCCGCACGCTGCGTCGCCGAATTGTCACAGCTGCGTCACAGCTTCGGCGCGGCGGTGGGCGAGGGCACGGATGAGGAAACTGCGGGGGCTGCCGTTGCTTGCGTCGGCGCGGGGAACGCCGGCGGCAATGGTTGCCCCAGCGCCAGCCGCATCGCGGCGATTTCCTGTTGTTGTTCGACAATGATCTCTTGCGCGATGCGTCGGATGCGCGGGTTGCGGCCATGACGCAGCACGGCAACCGCCATCGCAATGGCACCCTCGTGATGCGGCACCATCATCGCGACGAAGTCCGCGTCGACGTCACCGCTGGGCGCGATCTCCATGTCGGCCATCATCCTGTCCATCGCCGCCTGATTCTCGGCGATGAAAGGTGCCTCGGCGGCGCGCGTCGCAACGGGCGTCTGCGCCTCGGCGAGCGGCACGCTGAGCGGCAATGCACCGAGCGCCAGCGTACAGACAAGCGTATGGACGAACGCACCCCGGCTGCACCGTCGCACGAGGCAGGCGTCGTTGCGGGGGCGCGCCGGAAGGCGCGTGGCGCCGTAACGGGTCTCGGGCATCGTGGTTGTTCCGCGAAGGATCGATGCGAGATGGACGCGCGCGACGCGCGTTTATTCCGAGACGAGGGAATTCCTTGAAAGCGTTTAGCGATCAGGCGCGGTGACGATCGACACACACCGCCGGGCGCGTGGTGTCGATCGCTGCGAAATCAGGCGACGCGTGAGGCGCCGCCTGACGCGCCGCCGTGCGCCCCTGGATGCCGCTAGCGGCGCGCCGCACGGTCGGCGAGGGGCGCCGCGGCCATGCGATGCGAGTCGCCGCGCCGGTGCGTTTCGATCACTCCGGCAATTGCACGACGCCGTCGACGATGCGGAAGATGCCCTGCGGATTCGACGCCTTGATGGCATCGGGGCGAAGTGCGTCGGGCAGGTCCTGATACGCAACGGGCCGCAGAAAGCGTTCGATCGACGTCGCACCAACGGACGTGTACATCGCATTGGACGTCGAAGGGAACGGCCCGCCGTGCACCATCGCGTGACAGACCTCGACACCAGTGGGAAAGCCGTTCGCAAGGATCCTGCCGACCTTCTTCTCCAGTTCTGGGAGCAGGCGTTGCGCCGCCTCCACATCGGCTTCATCGAGTTGCAGCGTCGCGGTCAACTGCCCTTCCAGTTGGCGCGTGACCTCCACCATCTCGTCGACGGAGCGTAGCGTCACAATCAACGAAGTCGGTCCGAACACTTCCTCCTGCAGATCGCGCGATGCCAGGAAACGCTCTGCGTCCGTGACATAGGCGTGCGCTTGCGCGGCATTGCCGCCGCTGCCCGCCGTGCCACTGGACAACCGGGACACCCCAGCGACCTGATCGAGGTGCGACACCCCCTTGTCGTAGCTGGCATGGATGCCAGGCGTCAGCATCGTCTGCGCGCCGACAGCGCCGAGTGCTTCGGCAACGGTCTGTCGGAACCGGTCGAGGCCGGGCCCTGCGACGGCGAAGACCAGGCCGGGATTGGTACAGAACTGTCCCGCACCCAGCGTCAGCGAAGCGACGAAACCCTTCGCGATGGTCTCCGCCCGGGCCTCCAGCGCCGCCGGGAACAGGAAAACGGGATTGATGCTCGACATTTCCGCGTAGACCGGGATCGGCTCGGCGCGCGCGTTGGCGATGCGGGTCAACGCCAAGCCGCCTTGGCGCGAGCCGGTGAAGCCGACCGCCTTGATGTCGGGATGGACAACCAGCGCCTCGCCCAGTTCACGGCCCGCACCGAACAACAGCGAGAACACGCCTTCCGGCAATGCCAGGGCGCGCGCCGCCGCAACGATGGCGCGACCCACCAGTTCCGACGTCCCCATGTGCGCATTGTGTGCCTTGACGACGACCGGGCAGCCAGCCGCCAGCGCGGCCGCGGTATCGCCGCCGGCGACCGAGAATGCCAGCGGGAAGTTGCTGGCGCCGAAGACTGCGACGGGACCGAGCCCGATCTTGCGCAGCCGGATGTCGGAGCGCGGCAGCGGCTGGCGATCCGGCAAAGCGGGATCCACGACGACACCTTGGAAGCGTCCCTCCCGCACCACGGAAGCGAACAGGCGCAACTGACCGGTAGTGCGGCCACGTTCGCCCTGCAGCCTAGCGATCGGCAAGCCAGACTCCGCGTGCGCGCGTTCGAGCAACGCATCGCCCAGCGCCTCGATCTCGCTGGCGATCCGTTCAAGGAATGTCGCGCGCGTCTCCAACGGCAGCGCGCGGTAGGGATCAAACGCCGCAGCCGCCAGTCGTGCCGCGCGATCCACTTCAATCGCTCCGCCGAAGCCGAACGTCGGAGTGGCGATCTCTGCGTTCGCGGCCGGATCGATGGCGCGCTGCTCGGCGTCCTTGCCGCGCACCGTCGAGTAACCGATCAGCATGTCACCGGTGATATTCATTTGATTCCTCAAGATAGGGTTGCAAAACGGTCTTGCGGGGCGAGCATGCGGCCACCGTGACCCGCGTCAATTGAAGTCGACGATCTCGACCCAGTTCGCGCCCTTGCCGGCGGCGATGCGCTGGATCCGTTTCAAGCTGCCGTCATCCGGATTGATCGCATAGACCCCTGCGGTCGGCGATTTCTCGCCGGCCACCACCATGAAGCGACCACGCGGTTCGATGTTGAAGCCGCGCGGTTGCGATTCGACCGGGACGTTGCCGGCAAAGGTCAGGCTGCCGTCGTGCGGATCGATGCGGAACGTGGTGATGCTGCTGCTCGTGCGCTCAGACACAAACAGGAAACGCCCGTCCGGCGACGCATGCACGTCGGCCGCCCAGATGCGGCGGACGTCGTCGACCTTCTCGCCGCCGCCGAGCGGCGGCCGCACCAGGCCGGGCGCGAGCCCGTACGCGGCCGGCACCGCTTGCACCGACGCCCCACGCGCGAGGGCGCCCGACGCTTGGTCGATCGTGTACTGCGTCACCGTCCCGGCGAGCTCGTTGACGACGTAAAGGAACCTGCCGTCCGGCGAAGCGGCCTGATGGCGCGGCCCCGCAGCCTCTGGCGCCTCGGTGTAACCCCGGTCGATCGGCGTCAATTTCCCATTCGCCGCATCGAACCTGAATTGCAGAACGCGGTCGACGCCAAGGTTGCCGACATAGACGAATCGGTTGCTCGGGTCCGGGAGAATGGAATGGGCATGCGGCCCGGTCTTGATGACCTGCACCGGGTCGCGCTGCACGACGCCCTGGGCCCCGATCGGGCTGACACTGATCACGTCGCCGCCAAAGGAAGCGCCGAACAGATAACGGCCGCCGCGATCGGTCGAGATATACGCCATGCTTTCGGGGAGCGGCGATCTACCGAGCAGATCCAACCGACCCGAGGCCGAATCGATTACATAGGATTCGACCGCATACGGTTTGGTGCGGATCGATGCGTACAGGTAGCGCCTGTCCGGACTGACCGCCATCGGCATGACGATCCCGCTTACCGGCGTCGTGCCGATCGCGCGCAGCGTGCCAGCCTTGTTGTCCATCGCGTACATCGAGATGGTGTGATCGTCGGCGTTGGCGATGTAGACGTAGGTGGCTGCGTTGACCGAGCTGACGCAGCCGATCAAGCTTGCAACGAGGGCGACGCTGCGTATGTTCATGATGTCTCCTTGCGTTCGTTGATTGTTAGAGTCGACTCATCCCACCGTCTCGTCGCGGCGGTCGCCCGTGACGGTGCCGCCGCGCGTCGGTCCGTCGCCCGCTCTCAGAAGCCGTACAGCCGCTGCGGGTTGTCGCACAGAATCTGCTTGCGGACGGTGACGTCGGGCGCCCACACGGCCAACTGGTCGAGAACCAGTCCGTCATCGATGTCCTGAGCGGGCGCGATGTCCGTCGCCTTGCGTGTTGGTATCGGGGTACTGTTGGGGTGAGGCCAGTCGCTGCCCCACAGGACTCGCTCCGGGTTGGCACCGATTAGTGCTTTGGCGTACGGCGTCATGTCCGGGTAATCAGGCGCTTTGTCCGAGCAGTAGTAGGGACCCGAGAGCTTCACGTACGCCTTGCCGGACCGAACCAGGGCAACGACGTCGCCGAAGCCATCCTGGTCCAGACCGGCCGGCGCGTCGATACCGCAGAAATGATCGAACACGAGCGGCGCCCGCAGCGCGCCCAACTGCGTGCGCAAGGCGGCAAGCACCGAGTGCTTGCCGTACACCTGGATATGCCAAGGGCGTCCCGCAACCTGTTTGTCGGCGATCTCCAGCTGGCGCGCCGCCGCGCTCAGATCGACGTCCGGCGTCAGGCCGAGAAACACGCGCACGCCCCGGATGCCGCCAGCGTGCAACGCGTCGATTTCCTCAGCGCCAAGCTTCGGATCGAACAACGCAACGCCGCGCGCGCGGCGCTGTCCGAGCTGTCCGATCACTTCCAGCACCGGCTGGATGGTCGCGCCGTAGACGGTGGAGTTGACGATGACGACGTGATCCATGCCAAGCGCGCGTTGTAGCGCCAGCAGCTGGTCGCCGCTCGCTTCGGGCGGCGTGAACGGGCGCGACGGCGAAAAGCGCGTCGGGTCGGGGAACACGTGGACGTGCGAATCACACGCCCCGCGCGGCACCGCGAAATTCACGCGGGTCTTCACCGTCGGCGCAGCTGAAGAGGGCCTGCCCGCCCATGCGGGCACGCTGCCCAAGCCCGCGGCCATGGCCGCGAGCGCCTTGAGGCTGTCTCGTCTACTCGGCATTTCGTCTCCCTACTGTCGATGTCTCTTTGCCGCTGTCGCCGCTGTCGTCGTTGTCTTTCTGTCGCCACCGGCGCGCGTCAGTCTGCATCGCTGGCCCGCCGCACCCCTGCCAGTCGTCGCGCACGGCTCCGGCCTAGTCGGCCACGCCGATCGGCCAGGGCACGAACTCGTTTTCTCCCACGCCGGCAAGCTCGCTCGCGGTCTTTTCGCCGGACGCGTGACGCAGCAATTGCTCGAAGATTCGCTGGCCCATTTGCGGAATCGTCGCATCGCCGTCGATCACCACGCCGCAATTGATGTCCATGTCCGCCGCCATGCGTGTGTACATCGGCGTGTTGCTGGCGAGCTTCATCGTGGGCGCCGGCACCGAACCGAAGCAGGATCCGCGACCGGTGGTGAAGCACACCATGTTGGCGCCGCCCGCGATCTGGCCGGTCGCGGATACCGGGTCGTAGCCTGGCGTATCCATGAAGACCAGCCCGTTCTGCGTGACGGGCTCGGCATAGCGATAGACGGCCATCAATGGCGCGTTGCCACCCTTCTTCGCGCCGCCCAGAGACTTCTCCAGCACGTTCGCCAAGCCGCCCGCGTTGTTGCCAGGGCTGACGCGGCCGTTGATCTGCGTGTCGCGTCCCTTGTTGTACTCGAGCCACCAGTCGATCCGCTCGACGAGCTTGCGCCCGACTTCCGGCGTGACGGCGCGCGCGGTGAGCGTGTGTTCGACGCCGAAGATTTCGCTGGTCTCGGAAAGAATCGCCGTGCCGCCATTACGAATCAGGATCTCCATTGCGGCGCCGAGCGCCGGGTTGGCCGAGAGTCCGGAGAAGCCGTCCGATCCGCCGCACTGCATACCGACCATGATGTGTTCCGCGGACACCGTCTGGCGGCGGGCGCCGTCAACGGTGTCCAGCATCGCCTCGATCGCGGCAATGCCGGCCTCGATGGCCTTGCGCGTGCCGCCTGCCTGTTGGATGTGCACGGTGCGCAGCAACGGCCCACAGCACAGGCCGGTGGCATCCAGGAACGCCGGCAGCGGATTGTGGTCGTGCCCCGAGCCGATGATCAGTGCCGCGCCGGTATTGGGATGGCGGATGTAGCCGGCCAACGTGCGGCGCAGCAGCGCCATCGGCTCACCGCCCCGCTCCATGCCCGAACCCTGTTCGTGTACGTACGGCACGACGCCGTCAATATGCGGATAGGCGGCGAGCCTGGCCGCATCGAAGTGGTTGGCGATCTTGCGTGCGATGCTCGCACCGCTGTGACCGACGATGAAAACGCCGATGAAATTACGCGTGGCGACCCGTCCGTCGGGCCGCACGATGCCCTGAAACGTGGCTCTGTCGGCCGGTGCAACATAGTCTGTGGGACGGTAGTCGAGGCCGTGTCGGTAGTCCTTTTCGAGATCGCCGAAGGCAATGTTGTGGCTGTGCATCCACGTACCCGGCGGGATATCCTCCGACGCGAATCCGATCACGGTGTTGTACTTCCTGACCGGCTCGCCCCGGCCGATGAAACGCGCGGCCATCTTGTGCCCGGCCGGCACCGCCTGCCGGGTCTCGGTCTGCTCGTCCGGCACCGGCATGTGGGCGGCGACGTCCGCGCGGGCAACCACGACATTGTCTGCCGGGCCGAGACGGATGAAGGGGTTGCGAGTTGTCATTGTTCAGTTCCTTTCACCACCGATCACGCCAGCACGCCGATGGGCCAGGGCACGAATTCGTTCTCGCCCAGTGCCAGTTCTTCCGCCTTGGTCTTGTCACCCGAAGCGTGCCGCAGCAACCGCGCGAAGATTTCCTGCCCGAGCCGCGCAACCGCTTCCGGTCCGTCAGCAGCGGCGCCACAATCCACATCGAGGTCGTCCTCCATCGCGGCGTACAACGCGCTGCTGGCCGCCAGCTTGATCGTAGTCGCGGGCAGCGCACCGAAACCGGAACCCGTTCCAGTGGCAACGCAGATCAGCGTAGCGCCGCCGGCAATCTGTCCGGTTGCGGACACCGCCTCGTAGATGGGCGTATCCATGAACACCAGACCCGAACGAACGACCGGCTGCGCGTATTCGTAGACCGCCTGCAAGGGCGCGCTGCCCGCGCGGCGCGCATTGGCTTCGGCCAAGCGAGCGTGCTGATCGTGCGCGGCTGGCTGCGTCAGGCGCAGCCCGAGACGGTTCGTTCGTCCTTCGCTGTACCCATGCCACCATTGCACGCGTTGCGCGAGTTGCTCGCCGACTGCCGGTTGCTCGGCCCTGGCCTGGAATGCGGCGGCCACCGGCGCGATGCCAGCCGTGCCCGACAGGATCACCGTGCCGCCCTGTGCGACAAGCAAATCCATCGCGGCACCCAGCGCGGGACTTGCGGTCGCCGCTGCCTGTTCGTCGTCCGGATCGGCTTGCAGGCCGACGGTCAAGTGACGGGCGGCGACGGGCTCGCGACGCACGTTGGCGACCAGCGGCAACATCTCGGAAACCGCTGCGATACCGAGCTCGATGGTCCGCTGTGTGCCGCCGAGCTCCTGCATCACCAAGCGCTTGAGCAGCGGCCCCTGTGCCAGCTTCTCCTGTTCGAGGAAGCCGTCGATGTTGTTGCGTTCGCAACCTAGCGCAATCACCAGCGCGCCAGCGATGTTGGGATTGCGGATCGTGCCGGCGATCGTCCGGCGCAACAGGTTCATCGGCTCGCCGGTCATCTCCATGCCACAACCAATCTCGTGCACGAAGGGCACCACGCCGTCGACGCCCGGCCATGCAGTCAGCCGCGCCTCCGTGAACCAGTCCGCGATCTTGCGCGCGACCGTCGCGCCGCAGTTGCCGACCACGAAGATGCCGATGTAGTTGCGCGTTGCAACTCGCCCGTCCGCACGGACGATGCCATTGAAGGTGGCCAGCCTCGAGGACGGGACCGGCGCGCTTGCAGATAGAGTCATGCTGTATTCCTGCGACGTTGGGATGGGCGTCCAGCTCGACGAACGCCCGCCTCGCCGTCTCGACGTTACGGACGCTTGCCGAACTCGGCGGTATCGACGGTCCAGGCGAGCGCCTGATCGCTCAACGTGAAGCCAAGGCCCGGGCGGTTCGGCACCCACATGCGGCCCTCGCGCAATTCCAGTCGCTCGTTGAACATGGGTTCGAGCCACTCGAAGTGCTCCAGCCACGGCTCCTCGGGATAGGCGGCCGCAAGATGCAGGTGAATTTCCATCGCGAAATGGGGCGCCAGCTTCAGGCCCTTGAAACTCGCCAGCGACATGATCTGGAGAAACGGCGTGATGCCGCCAACGCGCGGGGCATCGGGTTGCACGAAGTCAGCCGCACGCGCCTGGATCAGCTGAGCGTGTTCGTTGAAGCTGGTCAGCATCTCGCCGGTGGCAATGGCCGTATCGAGCGACGCGGACAGTGCCGCATGCCCTTCCACGTCGTAGCAATCCAACGGCTCCTCGATCCAGGTCAGATCGAATGGCTCCAGCTTGCGGCAAAACCGCTGCGCCGTGACACGATCCCACTGTTGATTGGCATCGACCATGAGCGGGAAGCCCTCACCCAGCCGCTCACGCACCGCCTTGACGCGCTTGTAGTCGATGCTCGTGTCGGGCTGGCCGACCTTGATCTTGATGCCGCCAATGCCGTTGGCGCGTGACAGTTCGACGTTCTCGAGCACCTTTTCCAGCGGCGTCGAGAGATAGCCGCCCGATGTGTTGTAACACTGTACCGAGTCCCGATGTCCACCGAGCAGCTTGGCAAGCGGGAGGTTGGCGCGCTTGGCCTTCAGGTCCCACAACGCGATGTCGAACGGCGCGATCGCCTGCGTCGTCAAGCCGCTGCGCCCCATCGAAGCACCGGCCCACAACAACTTGTTGAACAGCCTGGCAATGTCGTTCGGATCCTCACCCAACAACGCGGGCGCGATCTCCTTGGCATGCGCATACATCCCCGGTCCGCCGGCGCGCTTCGAATAGCCGAAGCCGATGCCCTCGAAGCCCTGGCGGGTGCGGATCTCGGCGAAGATGAAAGCGATCTCGGTGAGCGGCTTCTGTCGGCCGGTCAGCACCTTCGCGTCGCTGATCGGCGCGGCCAGCGGCAACACGGTCAACGACAGCTTGAGCCACTCGATGCGATCGGTGGTCGCCGCACCGGCGCGCTGCGACGCGATGTCGGTCTCGATATAGACGTTGCTTTCAATCATGGACATGACCACTCCTTTTCGCGGTTGCCCTCAGGCATGCGAGATGTCGCTCAGATGGAGACGCCGGATCTTGCCGACGATGACGAGATAGGCGAAGGCGGCGAGCAGGCCATGCGCGCCGACATACAGCAGCGCACTGTTGAACGAGCCGCTCGAATGCAGCAGGTAGCCGATGACCACCGGCGTGATGATCCCGGACGTGTTGCCGACCGCGTTGAAGACGCCGCCCGTCATGCCGACCATCTCGCGCGGGGCCGTGTCGGCGACCACGCTGAAGCCCAGGTTGCCAAAGCCCTTGCCGAAGAACGCAAGGCTCATGATCGAGATCACCATCCACTGCGCGTCGACGTAATTGCACAGCATCATCGTCGAGCTGAGCAGCACGCCGGTCACGATCGGCGTCTTGCGTGCAAACGTGAGCGAGTTGGTGCGACGCAGCAGAAAGTCCGAGAAGAAGCCTGACGAGACCGCGCCGATCAGGCCGCACAACGCCGGCACCGAGGCGATGACGCCCGCCGACAGGATGGTGAAACCGCGCTCCTTGACCAGATAGATCGGGAACCAGGTGACGTAGAACCAACTGATCGCACTCACGCAATACTGGTTGATGAACATCCCGATCAGCATCCGACTCTTGAACAGCATGCCGATTCCAGCCAGGCCAATCGTCTTCTTCGTCCCGTCGATCTCGGCGACCGCCTTGCCTTCGAGGTCGACCAACCCTTCACCGGCGCGAATATAGTCGAGTTCGGCGGCGTTCATCTTCGGATGCTTCACCGGCAGGTAGTAGTTGAGCCACCAGACAAGCGCGATGCCGAAGCCGACCACCCCCATCACGATGAATACGTACTCCCAACCGAATGTGTAGCACAGCCATCCCATGAACGGCGTGAACAGTGCCAGTGCGATGTACTGCGCGCTGTTGAAGATCGCGCCAGCCATGCCGCGCTCCGACGATGGGAACCACGCCGCGATCACGCGCGTCGATGCGGGTCCCACCGGCGACTCCGCCACGCCCAGAAGAAAACGCAAGGCCAGCAGCAGCGGCACGATCATGCCGACGAAATGAACCAGCCCCATGCCGATCGTGAAAATCGACCAGACGACGATCGCGGCCGTCATCGATTTCTTGGAACCGAGGCGATCGCTGAGCCAGCCCGACGGAATCAGGAAGATGACGTAGGCCCAGCTGAAGACCGAGAACAGATAACCCATTTCGATCGAACTGATGCCGAGTTCCTTGCTCATATCGGAGCCGGCGACCGAGATGGCGGCACGGTCGCCGGAACTGAGCGCCAGGACGATGGTGATCAGCGCCAGGATCACGAAGCGATAGCCGGTCTTGCCGGCAAATTCGCGTCGCGGTGCGACGTCGGGCGCAACTTCCGCCGCAGCGCCGTGGTCGGCGTTCGTCGCAACATACCGCTCTCTGTTCGCCATGCTTGTCTCCATGCTTATTCGTCTCTGCTGTGCAGAGCGTTTATATTCGCCCGACCAGTGCAGCCCAAGTGCCGCGGTCGAGCAGTGCTGCCGCCTAGCGCGTGTAGTCCACGGCAACCCACTCGAAGTACTGCTTCAGGTCCGCGACCAACGCAGCGTGAGCGGGGTGCGGGAGGTAGCGGGCCACGGCCTGCGCGTCGTCGAAAGTCGCTTCGAGCACGTAGTCCCAGCAGATCGGCCGATCCAGCTCATTGGCCGCAACGCGCCAATCACGCGCGAAGTCGATCTGCTGGTCGAGCGTGGTCATCCGGCCCACCAGCTCCCGCTCCAACGCCTCGTTCTTCTCGATGCCCGGCAGACGCCTGAACATCACGATATGTTTCATCATTGCCCGTTCATCCTTTTCTTATCTGCCGGTCGGCCGTGCCGGAATGCGGGCACGCCGCGCGTCAGCGCGGTTCGAGATGGTAGCCACGGCCCGGATAGTCGAATTCGACCAGTTCGTTGATCCGCGCCTCCTTGTCGGCCGGCGCCGCGTAATAGGCGCGAATCTCCTTGATGAGGCCGCTTGCCTTGTCGAAGACGTACCACTCGTCGCCGCGCAGCGCGGTGCCGAGCTTGCTTTTCCAGTGGGTCCACTCGATCACGGCTTCGTCGCTGTCATGGCTGACCAGCACCTTCTCGATCGTCCATTGCGACCCCAACGTGTCGACGCACCAGACCCACTTCGCGGCGATGGTTTCGGCGCCACGCCACGGGATCTCGGGCAAACCCGCCGGGAAGTAATGGACCGCGTCGGGGGTGAAACAAGAGACCAGCTTGTCGAAGTCCGCTTCATTGCAGGCATCGAAATAGCGTCGGATTGTCTGCTCGTGTTTGTGCATGTCGGTGTTACTCCTGCGGCTTGCCGAAGACGGCCGGGATCGGCGGACGGCCCGACGCAACCCAGTCGTGATAGGCCCCCACCGCTTGCGGGCTGGGCGGATAGACGCCCCACAGCGCTTCGCCCGCGGCAATGCGCATCGCAAGGTAGTGCTCGATGTCGTCCTGTTCCAGGCACACGTCGGCCAACTCCTCGGCAAGATGCGCGGGCACCAGGGTCAGGCCATCGGCATCGCCGACGATGATGTCGCCCGGGTACACCGCCACGCCCGCGCATGCGATCGGCACCTGCAGGTCGGCGACGTGGTGGTAGGAGATTCGGGTGGTCGCGGTGATTTCGCGTGCATAGGCTGGCAGGGGCAACTGGGCAATCTCGGAGCCGTCGCGCAGTGCGCCGTCCGTCACGATTGCGCGCGCACCGCGCGCCAACAGCCGCGTGACCAGAATGTTGCCGGCGGACGCGGCGCTCGGGTCGTTCCGGCTGTCGATCACCAGCACGTCGCCTTGCTGCACCTGCTCGACGCCTTGCCACTGCAGGTTGTCTCCATTGGGCTTGGTCGTCATCGTGCCGTATGTATCGATATCCTCGCGCGCTGGAATGAAGCGCATCGTGTACGCGCGGCCCGCAAATGGCTTGGTGTCCTTCGCGATGGCACGCAGGCCGACGAAGGCAGGCTGGCGGAAGCCCCGCTTGAACAGCTGGGTGGTCAGCGAACCGCTGCTGCACCGCGCGAGTTTTTCCAGCGTTTCATCGCTGACATGAACGGCGCGATTGGCGCTGTTGTCGTAGGAATCGGCGTACTGGTGGATTGCCATTGATGTGTCTCCGACGTAGACAATCCCGGAATTCGGGATGACACGAACATTCAAGTCGCCTATCATTCCCAACATACGGAACTTCAGGAAAGGCGCCGCTGTATTGAAGTCGAATTTTATGCGGCGTTGTGGGAATCGAGAACGCTGGCTTTGTAACAGAAATAGATGAAAATCCCACAAGACGGGAAAAACCTCGGCGACGGAACCGGCGCACTCGAAAAGGCGCTCGATGTGCTCGACGCGATCGGCAATGCGCCCGACGGGCTGTCGCAGGCGCGTTTGGCCGAAGCGGTCCCACTGCCCCGGACCACGCTCTACCGCATCGTTGCGAGTCTCGTGGCACGCGGCATGGTGCGCCGTGATCCGGTACGCAAGGTCTACCGCCTCGGCTTCCGTTTCCTTGAACTGGTACGCAACGCGTACCTCGAACCCGATCTGGTCGCATCGGCCAGTTTCGAATTGCGTTCGTTGCGCGATCTGTCGGGTGAGACGTCCTACCTGGCCGTCCTCGACGGCGACCAGGTGCTATCGCTGGAACGCTGCGACGGCGCCCACGTGACCCGCTCGGCCGCGGCGCTTGGGCGAAGCAAGCCGGTCTACTGCACCGGGCAAGGCAAAGCCATCCTGTCCTCGCTGGACGAGAAGCATCGCGAAAGCATCCTGAAGGGGTTGACGATGACTCCCTTGACGCCGCAGACCTTGACGGATCGTCGGCAACTGCAAGCGGAGCTGCGGGCCACCAAGGCGCGAGGCTACGCGATCGACGATGAAGAGATCGTCACCGGCATCCGCTGCGTTGCCGCGCCGATCATCGACAGCAACGGCCTCGTGCGCGGCGCGCTGAGCGTCGCTGGCCCCGCCTACCGCCTGACGCGCCAGCGTCTTGACCTGCTCGGACCCGAGGTGGCTGGCGCGGCGCGGCGGGTCGGTAGCCAACTCGCCGTGCATGAACCGGTACGCGCGGAGGAAACGATCCGACCGGTGACGCATGATTGGGCTTTCGTCGGGAAATTTCCGCGTTGGTCCGGCCCGCGGCAGGGTCTGTTCTGGGCCGATACCCTTGCGCCGGCGGTCCACTTCTTCGATGGCGAGCGCGATCGCATTCTGACCAGCGCGAGCTCGCCGATCATCGCCCTCGAGTTGCATGAGGATGGTGTTATCGTCGCGCAGGCGGAGGGGTGGTCTCTGGTCGGAGTCGATGGCAAGGCAGGCGCATTGCACGCGTGGCATGGCGCAGCCCCGGAGTGCCTGTGTCTGGGCCCCGATGGCGTGCTTTGGGGCGCCTGCCACGACGCAGACGCTTATCGCATCGGCCCGGTCGACGCCGAGGGCGGCGAAGCAAGCGACGTATGGCGCATCTCGGAGCCGATCAGCGCACTTGCGTGGCATCACGACGGCACGTCGCTGTACGCGCTGGCGCCGCAAAGCGGCACCATCTTCCTCATGTCGCCCGGCAGCAAGGTGGTTCGGCGCTTCGCACAGATGGCCAAGGGTTCAGGCCATCTCGCGGGACTGGTGCTGGATAGCCGAGGCGGCGTCTGGACCACGCTTAAGGACGGCTGGAGCGTTGCGCAGTTCTCGGCGAGCGGCAATCTCGAACGGTTGATGGGTGTCCCCGTGCCCTCACCCGTCGACATCGAATTCGGCGGCAAGGATCTTTCGATGCTTTATCTCACCAGTGACCGTCACGCCTTGTCCAGGGAGACACTAAACAGTGCGCCGCTCTCGGGGCACTTGCTGCAGATGAAAGTCGACGAGACCGGCGCGCCGCGCACCGCATCCACGCTTGTCGATTCCGCGTCAGCGCGGTGACGGGACATACGCCCGTCGCCTCAGCTGAACCAGTCGATCGGCGCAACAGGGCGACGCAGCGGCATGCTCATCGCGCGGCCGGCAGCACGGCCAACGCGTCGATCTCCACCAGATATCCCTTGGGCAAGCCCACGTAGACGGTGGTGCGCGCTGCAAACGGTTCGCGCACGAAGCGCTCGAAGGCCGCGTTCATCTCCGCGAAAAGGCTTTCCTCGGCCAGATAGACGCGGTACATGATCACGTCGTCAAGTTGCGCACCCGCGGCCTCGACGATCGCGCCGATGTTGTGGAGCGCCTGTGTGGTCTGCGCGCCGACGTCGCTGCCGGCCAGTACCCGGTCGGCAGTCAGCCCCATCTGGCCGGCCACCTGGATCAGTCCGCCATGCACACACGCTTGCGCGTACTTGAAGCGTGGTCGTGGGGCGCGATCGGTTTCAACGACGCGTTTCATTGTTCCTTTGCCCCGCAGTCCAACAGGGCTACGAATCGCTCGATCGCGATGTTGCCGCCCGAAATCACCACGCCTACCCGCTTGCCCCTGAAGCGCGCCGCGTGCGTCATCAGCGCCGCCAGCGTCGTTGCGCCGCTTGGCTCGGCCACCAGTTTCATGCGTTCGAACAGAAAGCGCATGGCATCCTTGATCTGTGCTTCGTCAACCAGCAGGATGTCGTCGACGAGCCGCTGGATGACGCAGAACGTCTTCTCGCCGAGGCTTCCCGATGCCTGCCCGTCGGCGATGGTGACCGGCATCGGTATCGTGATGCGCGTGCCCGCGGCGAGCGAGCGCTTCGCGTCGTCGCTTTCGCACGGCTCGACACCGACCACGTCACAGCTTGGTCGCAGCGCCTTCGCCACCGTCGCGCAGCCGGAGATCAGGCCACCACCGCCGACCTGTACCAGCAGCGCGTCGAGGTCCGGCACGTCCTCCAGCAGCTCAAGGGCGACCGTTCCCTGACCCGCCATGACGTCGAAGTGTTCGCACGGCGGAATCTCCACCAGTCCACGACGCGCCGCCAGATCCGCGCACAACTTGAAGCGGTCATCCTGATACCGATCGTAGTGGACCACTTCGGCACCATAGCCCAGCGTCGCAGCGATCTTCGACGGCGGCGCATCCAACGGCATCAGGATGACCGCCGGCATGCCAAGCGACGACGCGGCCAATGCCAGTGCCTGCGCATGGTTTCCGGACGAATACGAGATGACGCCGCGCGCGCGCTCCTCGAACGATAGCCGTGCCGCCGCATTCGACGCGCCGCGCATCTTGAACGCGCCGGTGCGCTGGAAATTTTCGCACTTGAAGAAGACGTCCGCACCGAGACGCGCGTTCAGCGCGCGCGATGTCACAACGGGAGTGCGGGTGATGCTGGGTCGGATCCGAGTCGCCGCGTCCTGTACATGGCGCAACGTCAGATCCGCAGTGCCGAAAGTCATTTCGAGTCTCGTTCGCCGCGAAGCTTGCAATCCTCGCATTGTCCGAACGCATGCGCGCCGCTGCAACCGTGCACGCACGTCGCAGCTGCGCGTGTCTCAAATTGCGGGACGACATGATGGTTTGCGCCCTTCCATCGCATGACGAAGCGACGCGCCGTCGCCCGCATGCGCCAGGGCGACAGCGGGCGCGTGCCGTCGGTCCGGCGCGTCACTCGCTTGAGGTCGAGGCCCGCTCGGTCACGTGCCGATCGCGGACCGCGTGGCAGCGCTAGCGGTGCGGCAGCCGTCGCCTCGCCCAATGCGGCAGCAACCATACGAGCAGCCACGACACACCCAGCGGTATCGCCACCGTCAGGCTGGCAGCCAGCAGCACCTTCAGCAGGATCATCATCGCTTTTGACGCGGCCTCCGCTCCGCAGTATCATCAAAACACGGCGGCGGGACAGACCTGCCGCGACATCACTCTTGAGGGAGCCTCATGAGCCAATCACCGACGCGCTACGACGCGCTCGTTTTCATCGGCCGTTTCCAGCCTTTGCACCGCGGACACCTCGACGTGCTGCGTCGCGCACTCGATCTGTCGTCCCAGGTTTTCGTTCTGGTTGGCTCCGCCAACCGCCCGCGCACGATCAAGGATCCGTTCTCGTTTGACGAACGCCGCCAGATGATCGAATCCGTGCTCGACGCGTCCGAGCGAGCACGTGTGCGCATCGAACCGGTGCAGGATTCGATCTACAACGACGGCGACTGGCTGCGCCGGGTGCAGGATGCCGTGTCGCGCAGCTGTGCGGCAGCCGACACCCGTGCGGACGATAGCACGCGCCGGCATCGCATTGGCCTGATCGGCCATGAAAAGGACGACTCGTCGCAGTACTTGCGGATGTTTCCGCAATGGGAACGGGTGGAGGTTCCTGCTACCGAAGACATTTCGGCGACGGAAATCCGTGAGCAGTTCTTCGCCGAGCGCAACAACAGTTTCGTGACCTGGGCGGTCTCCGCGCCGGTCAACGAATGGCTGCACGCGTTTCGCGGCACGGCCCCGTTCGCCCAGCTCAAGGCCGAGGCGGAATTCATCGCCGGCTATCGCAAGGCGTGGGCGGCTGCCCCCTATCCGGTGACGTTCGTGACCGTCGACGCGGTCGTCGTTCATTCCGGGCACATCCTGCTCGTGCGTCGGCGCAGTGAGCCGGGGCGAGGTCTGTGGGCGCTGCCGGGCGGCTTCCTTGGCCAGGATGAGCGGCTTGAAACGGGCTGCATCCGCGAGCTGCGCGAGGAAACCGGCCTGAAGCTGCCGGAACCCGTGATCCGGGGCTCGCTGCGCGACCGGCAGGTGTTCGACCACCCCGACCGCTCGCTGCGCGGCCGCACCATCACCCATGCGTTCCTGTTCAGCTTCGCGGTGGGCGAACTGCCCCGTATCAAGGGCGGCGACGATGCCGACAAGGCGCGCTGGGTGCCGCTGAACACGTTCGCGCAGATGCGCGATGTGATGTACGAAGACCACTTCGACATCGCCTATCACTTTCTCGGCAAGCTTTGAGGTCGAGCGCGTGCGGGTTGTTCCCGGACGCATGCCACGCCCGACTGCTTGCCGCCCTGCCGGTGGGACAGACCCGCCGGCCCTTCGCGGCCTAGAGGAGTTCTAGCCATGCAAAGCAACACCAGCACCCTGGCGTCCATTCTGTCGAATCCGATTCTCAATACCGATTCGTACAAGGCATCGCACTTCCTGCAATACCCGCCGGAGGCGACCGGCATGTTTTCGTACGTCGAGTCGCGCGGCGGCCGCTTCGACGAGACCGTCTTCTTCGGCTTGCAGATGTTGCTCAAGGAGTATCTGTGCCGCCCGATCGATGATCGCATGATCGACGAGGCGCGCGACTTCTTCGCCGTGCACGGCGAGCCCTTCAACGAAGCGGGCTGGCGCTACATCGTGGCGACATACGGCGGTTACCTGCCGGTGCGGATTCGCGCGGTACCGGAGGGCACCGTCGTACCGACGCACAATGTGCTGATGACGGTCGAGAGCGACGATCCGGAGGTGTTCTGGCTGGCCTCCTATCTCGAAACGATGCTGCTGCGCATCTGGTATCCGGTGACCGTCGCCACGCAGAGCTGGCACCTGCGGCGGACCATCGCCGGCTATCTCGACCGCACCAGCGACGATCCGGCGCAACTGCCGTTCAAGTTGCATGACTTCGGCGCACGCGGCGTCTCCAGCACGGAATCGTCGGCGATCGGTGGCGCAGCCCACCTGGTGAGCTTCAGCGGCTCGGACACGGTGCTGGGGGTGATTGCAGCCAACCGCTACTACAACGAGACGATGGCCGCGTTCTCGGTACCGGCCGCGGAACACAGCACCATCACCGCCTGGGGCCGCGAGCGCGAGGCAGACGCTTATCGCAACATGCTGCGGCAGTTCGGCCGCCCTGGCGCCATCGTGTCAGTGGTATCGGACTCCTACGACCTGTTCGCGGCGCTCGACCTGTGGGGCACCGCCTTGCGTCAGGAAGTGATCGATTCCGGCGCCGTGCTGGTGGTGCGGCCGGATTCGGGCGCCCCCCGCGAGATCGTGCTGCGCACCTTGCGCGCGCTCGATGCCACGTTCGGCGCCGAGCCGAACGGCAAGGGCTATCGCGTGCTGCGGCACGTGCGCGTGATACAGGGCGACGGCATCAACGCACAGACCATCGAGACGCTGCTCGCCGCGCTCGCCGAGGCGGGCTACGCCGCCGACAATCTCGTGTTCGGCATGGGCGGCGCGCTGCTGCAACAGCTCAATCGCGACACGCAGCGTTTTGCGATGAAGTGTTCCGCCATCCGGCTCGGCGAGGTCTGGCAAGGCGTGTGCAAGGATCCGGTCACCGACACCGGCAAGCGCTCGAAGAAAGGACGACTGACACTGCTGCGGAATCGACGTACCGGCGCTTACCGCACGGCCGAACTGCCGCTGCAGTGGGACGACCAGACGCTGGAGCGCGACTGGGAGGATGCACTGGTCGAGGTATTCGACAGTGGCCGGCTGCTGGTCGACGATACCTTTGCGGCGATCCGCGCGCGAGCCCACGCCGCTGCAGTCGTCTCTGCCTGAGCCTCTGCCTGAGCCTCTGCCTGAGCCTCGGCCTGAGCCGCTTGGCCCTTGCAGGCGCTGCGGTAGCCGCCACTGCGGGAGGCTTCGTCGCACCGCGCCGGTCAGCTGCATCGCGCTGAGACGCGGCTGACCATAGCGCGGAATCGCGTGCAAACGCGCCTGCAGACGCGCCTGCAACCGACTCCCACCCGCCCGCTGGCGCAATCCGAAAGCGTGCCGCGCCGCTTGCTCCGTCGCTTGCCGGGCTGCGCCAGCGGGATGCGAGATGCGTCGAAGGGCGTCGAAGGGCGTCGAAGGGCGTCGAAGGGCGGCGGAGGGCGGCGGAGGGCGGCGCCAACGCGGCGTTACCGGCGCGGCCTCCATATTTCTTGCACATTCCCCCCTTAGCTTCGAGGCAGCGCCTCCACCATCGAAGCTTCCATGTCGAGAAATCGCACCTACTCCTTTATCGTTCTCATTGCGATTCTTGTCGCCGCCGCGGGCGGTCTCTGGCTGTATCGTTCCCTGCACGCCCATGCGGGCGGGCAAGCGGGCGGCAAGGCGGCCGGCAGTGGTGCCGATGCCGCCTCGTCGACCGCCGGCCCACAGGGCGGCGGCGGCGCGCGCGGTCCGGGGCCCGGCGGCGCCGGCGGCACCGTGACCGTCGCCGTCGACACCGCGCGGCTGGCCGACGTGCCGGTGTATCTGACGGCGCTCGGCACGGTGGCGGCGAACTACACGGTTACCGTGACCAGCCGCGTCGATGGCCAGTTGCAACAGGTCTTCTTCACCGAGGGCCAGCGCGTGAAGAAAGGCCAGCTCCTCGCCCAGATCGATCCGCGTGCCTATCAGGCCACCCTCGCGCAATATCAGGGCGCCCTCGCGCAGAATCAGGCACAGCTCAATGGCGCCCGCCTCACGCTCGAACGTTATCGCCGGCTTTACGAGAAAGACTCGCTGGCCAAGCAGGACCTGGACACGCAGACCGCCACCGTTGGACAGTACGAGGGCGCGGTCCAATCCGACTGGGCGCAGATCGCGTCGGCGCGGCTCAACGTCGACTACACGCGCATCGTCTCCCCGATCGACGGCTACGTGGGTTTGCGGCTGACCGATCCGGGCAATATGGTTCACGCCAGCGATACGACGGGCATCGTGACGGTGACGCAGACCGACCCGATCGCCGTCACCTTCAGTGTGCCGCAGGCGAACATCGATGTGCTGGTGCCCCGTGTGCGTCAGGGCCAGGCTCTCCCCGCCGAGGCGCTGGACCAGTTGAGCGGCGCGGCCCTTGCCACCGGCAGCCTGAAATACATCAGCAACGAGATCGATACGAGTACCGGCACAATCAAGCTCAAGGCGCTGTTTGCCAATCCCAACGAGAAACTGTTCCCGAATCAGTCGGTCAACGTGAAGCTTCGCACCGATGTGCTGCACGACGCGGTGGTGGTGCCGAGCGCGGCCGTGCAGCTCGGCAGCGATGGCAGCTTCGTCTACGTCGTCGGCGCCGATGACAAGGTGGTGCGTCGCGCCGTCACCGTGGGACCGACCCTTGGCGACCGCAGTGCCATCAGTGCCGGCGTCAAGAACGGCGAGCGCGTCGTGACCCGTGGCATCGATCACCTGCGCGACGGCAGCAAGGTGCAGGTCGAGAAAGCGGCTACGGCCAATGCGGCCAGCGGCGCCCAGGCCGACAGCGCAAGCGCGGGCAAGGCCGCGACTGACAGCACGGGCGGCACGAGCGGCACGAGCGGCGGTCTCCGATGAATCCGTCGCGCCTGTTCATCCAGCGCCCGGTCGCTACCGTGTTGCTGATGGTCGCGGTCCTGTTCGCGGGCATCGTCGCCTATCGGATGCTGCCGACCTCCGCACTGCCGGAAGTGGACTACCCGACCATCCAGGTCACGACGCTCTACCCCGGCGCCAGTTCGAACGTGCTGGCCAGCGCCGTCACCGCGCCGCTGGAACGGCAACTGGGCCAGATGGCCGGTCTGGCGCAGATGTACTCGACCAGTTCGGCCGGGGCCTCGGTCATCACGCTCAAGTTCGGCCTGGACCTCTCGCTCGATGTGGCCGAACAGGAGGTGCAGGCGGCGATCAACGCCGCGGACAGCCTGCTGCCGACCGACCTGCCCAATCCGCCGACGTACAAGAAGGTCAATCCCGCCGACACGGCGGTACTGACCCTCGCCGCCACGTCGGAAACCTTGCCGCTGACGCGCGTGCAGGATCTCGTCAACACGCGCGTCGCGCTCAAGCTGTCGCAAATCTCGGGCGTCGGCCTGGTCAGCCTTGCCGGCGGCCAGCAACCGGCGATCCGCATCGAAGCGAATCCGCGCGCCCTCGGCGCGCACGGCCTGTCGCTGCAGAACGTCTACGACGTGGTGAATGCGGCCAACGTGAACGGATCGAAAGGCGGCTTCGACGGTCCGCACCATTCGATCACGATCGATGCGAACGACCAGTTGCGCGATGCGGCCGAATACGGCGAACTGGTCCTCACCTACGAAGGCGGGGCCGCATTGCGGCTGAAGGACGTCGCCACGATCAGCGAGGGCGCCGAGAACGCCTATCTGCAGGCCAGTGCGAACGGCCGGCCGGCGATTGTCGTCAACATCCAGCGGCAGCCGGGCGCCAACGTGATTGGCGTGGTCGATGCGATCAAGAAGCAACTGCCGCAGTTGCAGGCGGCGCTGCCCGACACCGTGAAGCTGACGATTCTCACCGATCGCACCGACACGATCCGCGCCTCGATCCATGACGTGCAATTCGAACTGGTGCTGTCGATCGCCCTGGTGGTGATGGTCACCTTCCTGTTTCTGCGCAACTTCACCGCAACGTTGATTCCGAGCCTGGCCGTGCCGCTGTCGCTGGTCGGCACCTTCGGCGTGATGTACCTGGCCGGGTTTTCGGTCAACAACCTCACGCTGATGGCGCTCACCATCGCTACCGGCTTCGTGATCGACGACGCGATCGTCGTCGTCGAAAACATCGCCCGTCACCTGGAGGAAGGCGAAACGCCGCTGGCGGCGGCACTGAAGGGCTCCAGGGAGATCGCGTTCACGATCATCTCTTTGACTTTCTCGCTGATCGCCGTGCTGATTCCGCTGCTGTTCATGGGCGACGTGGTGGGGCGTCTGTTCCGCGAATTCTCGATCACACTGGCTGTCGCGATCCTGGTGTCGATGTTCGTCTCGCTGACGCTGACGCCGATGCTCTGCGCGCACCTGCTCCAGCACGTGCCACTGGAGCGGCAGAGCCGCTTCGCGCAATGGGGCGAACACCAGTTCGAGCGTCTGATCGCAGGCTACGACCGGCTGCTCACTCGCGTCCTCGATCACCGCACGCTGATGCTGATCGTTGCGCTCGCCACGGTCGTCCTGACCGCGCTGCTTTACCTCTGGGTGCCGAAGGGCTTCTTTCCAACCCAGGACACCGGGCAGATCACCGGCTTCAGCCGCGCCTCGCAGGACGTGTCGTTCAGCGAGATGGCGCGCCGACAGCAGGCCCTCGTCACCCAGATCCTGAAGGATCCGGCGGTGGCGTCGGTCGCGTCCAGCATTGGCGTCGACGGCAGCAACGGCTCGCTGAACAACGGCCGCCTGCAGATCCAGCTCAAGCCGTTCGACGAGCGCGACGACCGCGCGGGCGTGATCATCGCGCGGCTCAAGCAGGCCAGCGCTCAGGTGTCCGGGATCTCGCTGAACATGGTGGCCGCACAGGACCTGACCGTGGACGACCAGGTCACGCCGAGCCAGTACCAATTCACGTTGGACGACGCGGACAGCGCGAACCTTGCCGCGGTCCTGCCGCGCTTGATGGAAAAGCTGCAACACCGGCCCGAACTGCGCGACGTGATCGACGATCTGCAGGACCAGGGCCTGGTGGCCAACGTCGTTCTGGACCGGGCCGCTGCCGCGCGTTACGGCATCTCCGCGTCGGACGTTGATACAGCGCTGTACAACGCGTTCGGGCAGCGCTTGATCTCGACCATCTTCACCCAGGCGAACCAATACCGCGTGGTGTTGCAGGTACCCGGCGCATTCCAGTCGTCCCTGGCGGCGTTCGACGACGTGTATGTCGCCGCCAGCAGCACCTCATCCAGCAACACCTCATCCAGCAACACGTCGGCCAGCAACACGGGCAGCAGCACGGGCAGCACATCGAGCAGCGGGACATCCGGCAGCACGACCACCGCCAGCTCGGGCTCGAGCACCGGCACTTCCAGCACGGGCACCTCGACCGCCAGCAAAACGCTGGTTCGACTGACCAGCATTGCACGCATCGAACAGCGCACGGGCGCGCTGTCCCAGTCGCGTCTTGGCCAGTTTCCCGCGGTCACCGTCTCCTTCAACCTCGCGGACGGTTATTCACTGGAACAGGCACAGCAGGCGATTGCGGCAGCGGTCGCCGAAGTGCACGCACCGACCAGCACGACGCTTCGCTATCAAGGCGCCGCGGATGCGTTCGGGCGCGCGTCGAGCAATACGCTCTGGTTGATCCTGGCCGCGGTGGCGGTGATGTACATCGTGCTTGGCGTACTGTACGAAAGCTACATCCATCCGGTGACGATCCTCTCCACCCTGCCGTCGGCCGCGATCGGTGCGCTGCTGATGCTGTTGTTGACCGGCACCGAGTTCAGCCTCATCGCGTTGATCGGCGTGATCCTGCTGATCGGCATCGTCAAGAAGAACGCGATCATGATGGTCGACTTCGCGCTGGAAGGCCGGCAACAGCTGCGGCTTTCGGCGCGAGAAGCCATTCACCGCGCCAGCCTGTTGCGCCTGCGGCCGATCCTGATGACCACGATGGCGGCGCTGCTCGGCGCGCTGCCGCTGATGTTCGCCAGCGGCTCGGGCGCGGAACTGCGGCGTCCGCTTGGGCTGGTCATCGTCGGTGGCCTGCTGTTCAGCCAGTTGCTGACGCTCTTCACCACGCCGGTCATCTACCTGGCGTTCGACGGCGTCAGCGAACGGCTGGGCCGCCGCCTCGCGCAGCGCCGCGCCGCGCGCCAGGCACGGGCGACGCGCGCGGACGGCCGGGCCAATGACACCCGCGAGGAGGGTCGATGAATCCGACCCGCCTGTTCATCGTCCGGCCCGTCGCGACGCTGTTGCTCAGCCTCGCGGTGGTGCTGCTCGGCGCGCTCGGTTACCAGCTGTTGCCCGTTGCGCCGCTGCCGCAGGTGGCGTTCCCGACCATCATGGTCAGCGCCAGCCTGCCCGGGGCCAGTCCCGAGACGATGGCCGCCACCGTTGCGACACCGCTGGAACGCAGCCTCGGCCAGATTGCGGGCGTGACGGAGATGACCTCGACGAGTTCGCAAGGCTCGACCAGCCTGATCCTGCAATTCAATCTGGACCGTGACATCAATGGCGCGGCCGGCGACGTGCAGGCGGCGATCAACGCAGCCCGCAGTCTGCTGCCGAGCGCCATGCCGAACCTGCCGACCTATCGGAAAGCCAATCCGTCGGATGCGCCCGTGGTGATGCTTGCGCTCACTTCCTCCACCCGCAGCGCCGGCGAACTGTACGACCTGGCGTCCAGCACCTTGCAGCAGAAGATCGCCCAGGTCGATGGCGTCGGGCAGGTGTCGGTACGCGGCGGCTCGTTGCCGGCCGTGCGCATCGACCTCAGGCCCGCACAGCTGACGCAGGCCGGCATCGCGCTCGACACGGTGCGGCAAGCCGTCTCCAACGCCACCCAGCACGGCGCAAAAGGGCTGTTGCAGACGCAGGGACAGAACTGGTCGATCGACGGCAACGGCCAGCTCGACCGCGCTCGCGACTACCAGGAACTGGTGGTCGGCTACAACAACGGCGCGGCGGTACGGCTCGGCGATGTCGCGCACGTCTACGATTCGGTGCAGGACGTCTACGTCAGCGGCTATTACAACGGTCAGCCCGCGGTCACCATCGGCGTGACCCGGCAGGCCGGCGCGAACATGCTGCAGACCATCGATGCCATCAACGCGCAGTTGCCGCAGCTGCAGGCACTCGTGCCCGCCGATGTCACGCTCGTGCCGGTCATCGATCGTTCGCCGACCATTCGTGCGTCGCTGCGCGATACCGAGGAAACGCTGCTGATCGCGGTCCTGCTAGTCGTCGTGGTGGTCTTCGTGTTCCTGCGCGATCTGCGTGCGACGCTGATTCCGGCAGTCGCGTTGCCGATCTCGCTGATCGGCACTTGCGCTGTCATGTACGTGCTCGACTATAGCCTCGACAACCTGTCGCTGATGGCGCTGATCGTCGCGACAGGCTTCGTGGTGGACGATGCCATCGTCGTCTTGGAAAACGTCGCGCGTCATCAGGAACTGGGCATGCGCCCGTTGCGCGCGGCGCTGGTCGGCGCCCGCGAAGTGTCGTTCACGGTGCTGTCGATGACGTTGTCGCTGATCGCGGTGTTCATCCCATTACTGTTGATGGGCGACATCGTCGGTCGCATGTTCCGCGAGTTCGCGGTGACGCTGAGCGTCGCGCTGGTGATCTCGATGTTCGTCTCGCTCAGCCTGACGCCGATGCTGTGCGCGTACGCGCTTCGTCCAAAGCCGCATGGCGCGCCCGTGCCTCGTGTGTATCGCGCGATCGAGACCGGGCTGGCGCGCGCCCAGGCGGGCTACCTGGTGGCGCTCGGCTGGGCGATGCGGCACCGGCGCCTGACGCTGCTGAGCCTGGCGCTGACCGTCGCGCTCAATGTCTATCTCTATATCGCGATACCGAAGGGGTTTTTCCCGCCCCAGGACACCGGTGTGCTGATGGGCGCGATCCGTGCGGACCAGAACACGTCCTACCAGGCCCTGAAACCCTATCTTCTGGAAATCGCGCAGAAAGTGAAGGCCGACCCCGACGTGGCGGCGGTAATGGCCTCGACGGGCAGCGGCATGTTCGGCTCCCGCAACACCGCCGAATTCTTCGTGCGGCTCAAGGACATCTCCGAACGCCGGGCGAGCGCGCAACAGATTGCGAACCGCCTGGGCATGGCGGGCAGCCGGCACGCGGGCATTCAACTGTTCATGATGCCGGCCGAAGACTTGCACATCGGCGGACGCAGTGCGAACGCAAGCTATCAGTTCAGCCTGCAAGCCGACGATCTCGACGTACTGCGTGCCTGGACGCCACGCGTCGAGGCCGCGCTGAAGGGACTCAAGCAACTCACCAGCGTGGATTCGGACTCGCAGACCGGCGGCCAGGAAGTGCGGCTCGACATCGACCGCGCGGCGGCGAAGCGCCTCGGCGTGACGGTCACCGACATCGACAACCTGCTCAACAACGCGTTCAGCCAGCGGCAGGTCGCAACGCTATACCGGACGCTGAATCAATATTACGTGGTCATGGGCGTGGATAGCGCCCGCGCCAGCGATCCGGCGATCCTGCAGCAATTGCATGTGGTCACCAGCAGCGGCGCGCAGGTGCCGCTGTCGGCCTTCGTGCGCTTCGCCAGCGGCAACGCGCCGCTGTCCGTCGCGCACCAGGGCCAATCGGCCACCAGCACCATCGCGTTCAATCTTGCCGACGGCGTGTCGCTTGACGAAGCGAAGCGCGCGATCGACGACGCACTGCAGCGCATTGGGGTGCCCAGCACCGTCCAAACCGGCTTCCAGGGCACCGCAAAAGCCTACGAGTCGCTGGCCCGCCAGATGCCGTGGCTGATCGCAGCCGCGATCGCGGCCATCTACATCGTGCTCGGCGTGCTCTATGAGAGCTACGCCCATCCGCTGACCATCCTCTCGACACTGCCGTCGGCCGGCGTCGGCGCGCTGCTGCTGCTCGAGGCGACCGGCACGCAACTGACCATCATCGCGCTGATCGGCATCCTGTTGCTGATCGGCATCGTCAAGAAGAATGCGATCATGCTGGTCGACTTCGCACTGATCGCCGAGCGCGAACGCGGTATGAGCCCGGAAGCAGCGATCATCGAAGCGTGCCGGCTGCGCTTCCGTCCGATCCTGATGACCACGCTTGCGGCATTCTTCGGCGCGCTGCCGCTCGCACTCGGCACCGGCGGCGACGCCTCCCTGCGCCGTCCGCTGGGCTTGGCGATCGCTGGCGGTCTTGCCGTCAGCCAGCTGCTGACCCTCTTCACGACGCCCGTCGTCTACCTTTATCTCGCGCGCGTGAGCAGCGCGTCCAATGTACTCTGGCGCCGCTTGCTGCGCCGGACCGCCGTATGAGCATCATGAAAAACCGCCTTGCCGCCACCTCGCCGCTGCCGTCGACCTTCCGCCCGCGCCGCGCGGCGGCCGCGCCGCTGCTGGCTGTCGCCGCCCTGACGCTGGCCGCCTGCACCGTCGGGCCCGACTACCGACGCCCCGACGCACCGGTGTCGCTGACCTTCAAAGAGGCCGACGGCTGGAAAGCGGCCACGCCCGGAGATGACCGCCCGAAGGGCGCCTGGTGGGCGCCCTTCGGCGATGCGACGCTTTCCGAGTTGCTCGCCCAGGTGCAGGTGTCCAACCAGAACGTCGCGAACTACGCGGCGCTCTACCGTGAAGCACTGGCGCTGGCCCGTGCCTCCCAGTCGGATTTGCTGCCCAGCGCGACCGCGTCGCTGCAGAGCACGCGCAGCCGGTCGGCGACGTCGGCCACGCGTAGCAGCGCGTACGGCACTACGGACAGCATCAGCAACGCGCATACGGCCACGGCAAGCCTTAGCTGGGAGCTCGACATCTGGGGCAAGCTGCGGCGCACGCTGGAGGAGAACCGCGCCAGCGCGGCGGCGAGCGCGGCGGAACTGGCGAATGCGACGCTCAGTGCCCAGTCCGAACTCGCGCAGGACTATTTCCAGGTGCGTGGGCTGGACCGCCGCATCGCACTGTACGATCAGACGATCGCCGCCTACGAGCGCTACGCCACGGTGATACGCAACAAGTACGACGAGCACATCGCGTCGCGCGCCACCCTCGCCCAGGCGAACAACCAGCTCGAAAGCGCGCGCTCGTCCCGCCTCGATCTGGTCTGGCAGCGCGCGCAGCTCGAACATGCGATCGCATTGCTGATCGGCAAGCCCCCGGCGGACTTCGCGTTGGCGGTCGACGCGGCATGGGTGCCGCGTCTGCCCGACATTCCGGTCGGGCTGCCGACACAACTGCTCGAACGCCGCCCCGATATCGCTGAGGCGGAGCGCAAGATGGCCGCGGCCAATGCCGCGGTCGGCGTCGCGGTCGCCGCATATTTCCCCGACTTGACGCTCAGTGCCAGCGCCGGCTTCCAAAGCACGGTGTTCAGCCGTCTGTTCTCGCTGCCGAATCGCTTCTGGTCGGTGGGGCCGACCCTGAGCGGCACGCTGTTCGACTTCGGCGCCACGCGCGCGGGCGTCGAGCAAGCCCGTGCCGCCTATGACGCCCAGGTCGCCACCTATCGCCAGACCGTGTTGACCGCGCTTGGACAGGTTGAGGACTATCTGGTCGAACTGCGCACGCTCGATCCGGAGATCGAGGCACAACGCCGCGCCGCGGCCGCGGCGGGTGAATCCGCCGAGGTGACGCGGGATCAGTACGAGGCCGGTATGATCGACTATCTTGACGTGGCGACGACCCAGGCGTCGCTGCTGAGCGCCCAACAGAGTCTTCTGACGCTACAGAGCACGCAACTGGTCACCAGCGTGCAACTCATCGCCGCGCTGGGCGGCGGCTGGGATTCGCAAGCAAGCGCTGGCCAGCGCTGACCGGAACACCGAACGGTGAGCCCCACAGAACCCGCGCGGCACGCGCAAACCGCGCCGCGACCGCGCGCCTTCAACGCCCCGACGATGCGACTGCCTCGCCTCAGCCTGCCGACCAAAGTCTTTCTTGCCGTGATTGCCGTATGTGCATTCGCGGTGGCCGCGATGGCCTTCGCGTCCTACATCAGTTTCACGCGCGGCTTCATCGGCTATCTCAATGAACAGGCGGAAGGCCGTCTCGACCCGCTGGTGCCCCGCTTCGAGGCAGCGTACGCGGCGCACGGCGACTGGCGTTTCCTGCGCGGCGATCCGCCCCAGGCAATGCATGCCTGGTTCGAACTGACCCGCCCTGCCCGGCCGGCCGGCGACGAGCACCTGCGCCTGCCACCGCCCGTCTCCGACCTGACCGGCGCATTCCTGCGCATCTCGCTGCTCGACGCCGATAAACGCTTCGTCATCGGCTTCGAGCAATATGGCCGGCGGCCGGTGCTGAGGTCGATCCGGTCGCGCGGCCAGACGGTCGGCTGGCTGGCGCTCACGCCGATCGAGGCGGTCACCGCCACCGGCGACCAGCGCTTTCAGCGCGCCCAGATCCGCTCCAGCACCGCGATCGCACTGGTCTGCCTGATGCTCGCGGCGGTCATCGCATGGTGGATCACGCGCACGCTGCTGCGACCTATCCGCCACGTCGCCGATGCCACGCGTCAACTCGCCGCGGGTGCCTACGACGTCCAGGTGCCGGTGGAGTCCGAGGATGAAGCTGGACAGCTCGCCCGGGATTTCAATCGCATGGCGCGCAGCCTGGCGGACAACGAACGCATGCGGCGCGTGTTCATGGCCGACATCTCGCACGAATTGCGTACGCCGCTGGCCGTCTTGAAAGGGGAACTGGAGGCGATGGAGGACGGCATCCGGCCGCTCGATCGCGCAGGGCTGCAATCGCTGCAAACGGAGGTCGGTTCGCTGAACAAACTGGTCGACGATCTGTTCGAACTCTCGCTGGCCGAGGTGGGTGGGCCAACCTATCGGCGCGAGCCGGTCGACCTCGCATTCCTTCTGGAACTCGCCGTGGAGAGCTGGTCGCGGCGCTACGCGCAGGCTGGCCTGCGCCTGAATCTCGACTGCGGGCAGGCGCCGCTCTGGGTGCTCGGCGATGAACGCCGTCTCGCGCAACTGGTCTACAACCTGCTGGAAAACAGCCTGAAGTACACCGACACCGGTGGCGAGACTCGGATCGCGGCCCGGCAGCAAGGCGGGCGCGTGTTGCTCGACGTGTTCGACACCGCGCCCGCTGTCGTCGAAGCGGAATTGCCCCGCCTGTTCGAACGCTTCTATCGCGTCGAAGGCTCGCGCAACCGCCGCAGCGGCGGCGCGGGTCTGGGCCTGGCGATCTGCCGCGGCATCGCCGAAGTCCACGGCGGCGTACTGCGCGCGCAGCCGTCGGCGCTCGGCGGGCTGTGGTTGCAGCTGGACCTGCCGGCATACGATGGAGCGACGCACCGATGACCCAGACCATCCTGCTCGTCGAGGACGAGCCCAAGCTCGCCGCCCTCCTCACCGACTACCTGCAGGCAGCCGATTTTCGCGTCAGATGGTTGGCCGACGGACTTGCGGTGGTGCCGGCGGTACGCGAGGCGCCGCCCGACCTGCTGCTTCTCGACCTGATGCTGCCAGGGCGCAACGGCCTCGACGTCTGCCGTGAACTGCGCGGTTTCACCGACGTACCGGTCATCATGGTGACAGCACGCGTGGACGAGATCGATCGCCTGCTGGGGCTCGAAACCGGCGCGGACGACTACATCTGCAAACCGTTCAGTCCGCGCGAAGTGGTGGCCCGCGTGAAGGCCGTGCTGCGCCGCGCGCGCAGCGATCCCCGCGCACGCGGCCTGCTGATCGACGACGCGCGGCGGCAGGCAACACTCGACGGCCGCTTGCTGGACCTGACGCCCGTCGAGTATCGCCTGCTCGCGGCGCTGGCCGAACATCCGGGGCGCGTGCTGTCCCGCGACCAGTTGATGAACCACCTGTACGAGGACTATCGCGTCGTAACCGATCGCACCGTCGATAGCCACGTGAAGAACCTGCGGCGCAAACTGGAGCAGGTGGCGCCGGACACCGAACTGATCCGCTCGATCTATGGCGTGGGCTACTGTCTGGAGATTTGACCGGTATTTCGTCGCATGACCGTCGCGGTGCAAGCGGCTTTGCATGCATGCGTGCGTGCATTCGACGTCGACCGATCGGCTGAACACGGCGGCGCAGACCGCGTCGCATTCCACGCCGTCGCCTCTCTGCCGTCGCTTCTTCGCCGTCGCTGGCGCCTGCCAGCGCAGCTCGGCGCCGTTCCAGCGATTCCGGCGGCGCGGTTCAGCCCTGCGCCTGCGTCGCGCGCGAAGTGGCGCCGCGCATCCGGATAGCGGGGCGTCCGCCCGACGCGGTAACCCTGTAGGCCGCGGCCATCCCGACGATCCAATCCGTGAACGCGGCAACCGCCCGGTCCTGCGCGCGCTCGATGTTTGTCACCAGCATGTAGTCCGGTCCTCGCCACGCAGGTTCGGACAACGGGCATACAAGACGGCCGGTCGCGATCTCGCGCTCGATCAACGGCAGCGAAGCGAGCGTCACGCCGAGTCCTTCGCTGGCCGCGCCCAACTGCAGATAGACGTGATCGAAATGCAAGTGGCGAGCGCCCTGCAGACTGGGGGCGCCCGCCGCACGCAGCCAGTCCGACCATGCCGTGCGCGTACTTGCCGAATGAAGCAAGGTGTGCGCACGCAGATCGTCGACAGTGCCGATCGGCTTGCGCCGCAAGACCGATGGACTGCACGCCGGCAGCCGCACGTCCGGCATCAATGGCGTGGAAAGCAGGCCCGTGGCTTCTTCCGGGCCGGAGCGCACACCCACGTCGAACGCATCGCCGACATAGCGCAGCCGGCGCGACGTGGTCGACAGGCGGACCTCGACATCCGGATAGTGGCGCTCGAAGTCAGCCAGCCGAGGAATCAACCAGCACAACGCGAAGCTCGCCAGCGCATTCACGCGGACCACACCCGCGATTCGGCGCGTCGCGGGCTCGCCGCGCAGTTGCGTGACCGAACTGCTCAAACGCGCGAACGCGCTCTTGACATCGTTAAGCAGCGCAACGCCCTCGTCGGTAGGCACGACACCGCGCGGCCGACGCTCGAACAGGGGTACGCCGAACCAATCCTCGAGCAATCGAATCTGCTTGCCGACCGCCCAGTGCGTCACGTGAAGCGCGTTGGCCGCGGCAGCGAAGCTGCCAAGCCGGGCGACGGCCTCGAAGTGCCGCAAAGCATTCAGCGGCGGCAGATGTTCGGTGTCGGTTACTGGTTTGTCGTGGCGAACCATGAGGTGACTTAAGCTCCCATCTGGGTCGATTTTACGTCAGTTGTCCCCTGCTGCCCTGGAACCTAGACTGATGCTGTTCTGGATCATCGCGCAGGCCGTGAGGCCGAGATGCGAGAGTTGACCACCGATGACACGCCTTTCCCCTGCCGCACCACCATCAACTGTCACAGACGAGGCGACCGGATCGGCAGCCGGCCCGCGCAGACGTGTGCTATGGCTGGCGTGTGGCGCACACGCGCTCCACGACGGCTACACCGACATGATCTACGCGCTGCTGCCGGTCTGGCAGGCAGACTTCGGACTCAACTTCGGCGCGCTCGCTGTCCTGCGAGGCCTGTATGCCGGCGCGATGGCGACGCTTCAGTTGCCGGCGGGACGCCTGGCGCGCGCGCTGGGCACGCGTGCGACGCTTGCGCTGGGCACCCTGCTGGCCGCGCTCGGCTACGCGGCTGCCGGAATGTCGGGCACATTGTTCGGCTTGTGCGTCGCGCTTGCACTGTCCGGCGCGGGTTCGAGCACGCAACATCCGCTCGCCTCGGGCGCCGTGTCGCGCGCCTATGGAAGCGACGCAAGAGGTCCGCTCAGCATCTACAACTTCGCAGGCGACCTCGGCAAGTCCGCGCTTCCCGCGGCAATCTCAGTGATGATCACGATCATGCCGTGGCGCCATGCGCTGTGGGCCATGTCGGGCCTTGGCGTGTTGGTCGCAGCCGTGATCGCACTTTTTCTCCCGTCGCCGGCGTTGGCGCCGCGAGCGCAGCCTCGTGCGTCGCACCGCGCCGCCGGGAGCGCGCGTGCCGGTTTCTGGCTGCTGTTCGCGATCGGTGTGCTCGACACGGCCGTGCGCATGGGCTTGCTGACCTTCCTGCCCTTCCTGCTGAAAGCGAAAGGCATTTCGCAACCGATGATGGGCACCGCCTTCGCACTGGTGTTCATGGGCGGCGCGGCCGGCAAGTTTCTGTGCGGGTGGCTCGGCGCCCGACTCGGCGTCTGTGGCACAGTGTTCGCGACCGAAGGCGGCACGGCCGCATTGATCGTCGCGCTGATCGCCTTGCCGCTCGCGCCCGCGTTGGCGGTCCTACCGGTGCTCGGCATGATGCTGAATGGTACGTCGTCGGTGTTATACGGCACCGTGCCAGAGCTGACCCCGCTCGAGAACACCGAGCGCGCCTTTGCGCTGTTCTACACTGGCACCATCGCGTCCGGCGCGCTGTCACCTGTCGCCTACGGTGTACTCGGCGACCGGATCGGTGCGCAGGGCGCGACAATCGCGACCGCGGCAACAGCGCTGGCCATCGTACCACTCGTCGTGGCACTTCGGCCGCGACTGCCGGGCGCGCCAAAGCGCAGGTCGTGACTGCCTGGCAAAGGGCGCACAGGACCGCCACGCCGTATGATGCCTCGCTTGCCGCACGCTGCCCGACACGGCGCACGAGGAAGCGGCGCGTCGAAGGCCAACACACGGGCTGCGTCAGCGCGGCGTCCCTTGTCCTTCACGCCGTGTCGTCCGGTGCCGGCGCCCGCACGCGGCGATCAACGTTGGCGCGCAGTCGCGGCCATGGCCCGTTCCGGTCGTCTGTCACCGCGCGCCTGCGAACGGTCATCGCATTCTTCCGAACTGGAGAATTCATTATGGCAAACACGCTGATCATCACCGGAGGAGGACGCGGCATTGGCGCGGCGACGGCCAAGCTGGCCGCCAGCCACGGTTATGCGGTATGCATCGCGTATCGGTCCGATACCGAGGCGGCCGAAGCGGTGGTACGCAGCATCACGGCCGATGGCGGCAACGCGACCGCCGTGAAAATGGACGTTGCCAATGAGGCCGAGGTGATCGACCTGTTCGAGAGCGCGGAGCGTCGCCTGGGGCCGATCGTCGGGCTGGTCAACAATGCGGCGATCGTCGCGCACCACAGCCGTGTCGAAGACATTTCGTTGGAACGGTTGCAGCGCATGTTCGCGGTGAATGCGATCGGTCCGTTTCTGTGCTCGCGCGAAGCGGTTCGCCGGATGTCGACGCGGCGAGGCGGCGCGGGCGGCGCCATCGTCAATGTCTCGTCCTCGTCGGCACAGCTTGGCTCGCCCAACGAATACGTCGATTACGCCGCCAGCAAGGGGGCGCTTGAATCGATGACGTATGGCCTTGCCAAGGAAGTGGCGCGCGAAGGCATTCGCGTCAACGGCGTGCGTCCCGGCCCGATCTACACCGAGATGCATGCAAGCGGCGGCGAGCCCGACCGCGTCGAGCGCGTTGCTGCATCGGTTCCGATGGGGCGTGGGGGGCGTCCTGAGGAGGTGGCCGAAGCCATCATCTGGCTGCTCAGCGACAAGGCTTCGTTTGCAACCGGCGGCTTCATCAACGTGAACGGCGGCAAGTGACTGCGGCGTGCGGGCCGGACGGCCGCGCATGACGCGCGGGCCCTTGCAGGTTGCAACGGCGCGGCGTCCTGCCGGACTGCAAGCGTGCTTGCGGTTGGCGCCGGCGCCCTCGGTGACCACACGCCGTCGATCCGCCTGGCGCTTCGCCGGCCGCCTTGACGCTCAACGCACTCGACCCTGCGGCACGAGCAGGCGCAGCAGACTCAACACCGCGCCGCAGGCGGCGAAGCCAACGCCCGTCCAGAGCACGGGGCCGACGCCCGCGCGCAGCGACGCGGAAAGCCCCAGCGCCACCAGCGCAGCGCCGGTCGTCTGCCCAAGCAGACGCGTCACACCCAGCACCCCGCTGGCGGAGCCGCTGCGGCCGGCCGGCGCGCTGGACATGAGCATGCGTTGATTGGGCGACAGAAACAGGCCGAAGCCGAAGCCGCAGAACAGCGTGCACAGCATGATGACGCCAGCACTCGCGTCCGCGTCAAGCAATGTCAGACTGGCGATGCTGGCCGCGAGGCAACACAGCCCCAGCCCGCCGAGCAAACCTGGCGGCACGCGATCGGACAGCGAGCCCGCAAAGGGCGCCATCACCGCGCCAGTGATCGGCCAGGGCGCGATGAGCATGCCGATCTCGGTCTGGCTGCGCCCGAGCACAGTATGAAACAGAAAGGGCAAGGCAACGAGCGCCAACCCTTGCGTGGTGAACGCACACACCGCCGTCGCAGAGGAAAGCGCGAACGGCGCGTTGCGAAACAGATCGACCGGCAGAATTGGCGCGGCACACCCGTGTTCTCGACGCACGAGCCATGCGCCACAGCAGAGCGCGAGCGCCCACTCGGCCGCGATCACAACGTTCATGCCGCCATGCGCCAGCGCGCCCAGGCCGTGAACGCTTAGCGCGAACGCCGCGCTGCAGAGCAGCGCGGCGACCAGATCAAAGCGACGCCCCTCGTCTGACTGCGGCGCTTTCATCCGCCAGGCGAGCAAGCCCGCACACGCACCGAGCGGAACGTTCAGATAGAACAACCAGTGCCAACTGGTGAACGCCAATACACCGGAGGCCACGACCGGTCCGCCAGCCAGTCCGAGCGCGATCACCAGCGCGTTAAGCCCGAGCCCACGCCCTAGACGCTCCGGCGGGTAGGCCAACCGCACCAGCGCGGTATTGCTCCCCATGATCGCCGCCGCGCCCATGCCTTGCGCGGCACGCGCAGCCACCAGGCTCGAAAGCGAATCCGCCATCCCGCACAGGAACGACGTCACGGTAAACACCACGACCCCCGCCGTGAAAACCTTCCGGTGCCCGACTGCCTCGCCCAGCGCAGCCAGCGGCAGCATGGCCGCCACCATGACGAGCTGATAGCTGGTCACCACCCAGATCACCGCCGCTGGGCCGACGCCGAGCTGCGCACTGAGACTTGGCAGCACCGTATTCGCAATTGCCGAATCGAGGCTCGCCATGCCGACGGCGAGCGAGATCGCGACCATCGTCGCCAACCGCTCGCGGACAGGGCGACCTTGGCCGGCCGCGCCGACGGGGTAGTCATCGCTAGGACGTCGGTGCATGAGGGTCTCGCTGTCTGGTTACGCGCGGTGCGTGGACATTTCGGTCGCGTGTCGTGCGCCGAGCCAGCGGCGCATTGCGCCCGTCATTCGTCACGGGCGGTCCCGCTCTCGGGACAGACGCAGCGTGGCTGGCGCGATCGATTGTACCGGCGGCACAACGCTCGAATGGCCGGCGGCGTCTGCACGCGCGGCTTGCGTTGCTGCCTGAATGGCAAGCCAGGACTGCCCCTCATGCGGCCCCGCGCCAGCAGTCGTGCGCGGTTGCCGGCAATGCGGCTGCATGATCTCTGTCTTACGACGTGTCGTGCTCCGCTGACACGCGAGAGCGCCGGGACTGCTACGGCGCAAAACCGTTCGCGGCAAGGGACGAGCGTCAGAAACAGCCGCGGCGTGAAACGTCCGGCACACTACTTCCGCTTCCGCGATCGCGAGGTACGCAACAACCTGCTTGGACCCGCGGCAGGAATCCATGCGTACGCGCCGAGCCACCGTGCCAGATGCCACTAGCAGCGTGACATCATGCCGGAGACCTGTGCCGCTAGCGAGACTGCCCTCCGATCCGCGTTGCGGTGGTCCTGACCGGAATGGATGTTCGAGCTTTGTCCATACAGGCGCATCTGCGTGGCCTGTCCGAGCAGGCCACGCAACCAAGCCGCCACACGTGAAGCGATCTCACACTGTGTTGGGCCAAAACGCCTTGCGCGTCGGCAACTCATGCAGCGAATTGGAACACGGGTCGGTCAAGCTGCGCGTGATGTGTCGTCAACCGCCGCGTTCAGAAAGCCCATCACCAGGCGCACGACAGCCTGTTCGAACTGATCGCTGCCCAGCAGCGGAAAACCTTGCAAGGTCGCGCGCCGCAGCACTTCCAGTAACCCGGCGGACAGGACGAACGCTTCGCTTTCATTGAGCGCGCCGCGGCGCTCCGTCTGCCATATCTCGATGATGGCATGCGCGGCCGCATCCGAGGGGCTGGGCAAGCCATGCACCAACGCCAGTTGAACCAGCGCTTGCACCAAGCGAGGTTGCGGCAGACGGTGCAGATCGAAGGAAGCGTGAAGTACGCGAATGATGCCGCGAATTTTCTGCTCGGCAGTCGCGTCGGCCGACATGGCGCGTATCTCGCTAATGCGCCGCTGAACGTGTTCGCGCTGGCGCTCGATCAACGCCATCACAATGGCTTCCCGGTTAGGGAAATATTGATACACGGTCCCGATCGAATACCCCGCCTTCTCGGCGAGGTAATTGGTGGTCAGTCGCCCGCTGCCTTCTTGGGCGAGAATCTGAGCAGTAGTCTCAAGCAGCGTCTCGACAGTCTTGCGCGCGCGCGACTGATTTGGCGTTTTCCTCTTCAAATCATCCACATGGAACTCCGACCCGAGACGTCGAACGCGATCGGGAAAAGCGAGTATGCGAGTTGAGCAATGCTCAATATATTAGTGTATCCCGGCGGACACGCGCCGCTTTTTCCAAGTCGTCTTCCGCACCGATGGATACCGTTCCTGCTTGCCGCTTTCCGCCCTCCGCACGCAAGACCACCGTCCTTGCGTTTTTGTGCGGCGCCTTCCTTCTCTTCGCGGGCGTCGCGCACGCCAAGCCGTTCTGGACTGACCGTGCCAGCGCGGATGACGTGTACCAGGCGCGAGTCACGGCGGCTGGATACGTCGCCAAGGTTGCGCATGTCAACGAGATTGCTTTGAGCTATGTGGAGGGGCCAGACAACGGGCCGCCCCTGGTTCTGCTTCATGCCCAGCTGCTCGACTGGTTCAGCTACAGCCGCGTTCTGCCCGACCTTGCGAAGTCGTTCCATGTATTCGACATCGACTATCCCGGCCATGGCGGGACAGTCACGCCCGCCAATTATCCGATGACGGCAAACCAGATCGGCAAGGACCTTGGCGCGTTCATCACGCAACAAATCGGTCAGCCAGCTTTCGTCACCGGCAATTCGTCCGGCGGCTTATTGGCAGCCTGGCTGGCCGCCAATCGTCCGGATCTCGTTCGCGCCGCAGTGCTCGAAGACCCGCCGTTGTTCTCTTCCGAGTTCCCGCGCATCAAACAAACCATTGCGGACCGCGCGTTCAGAACGAGTTACACCGCCGCCACGAACGATCACCCCAGCGATTTCCTGCTGTACTGGATTCGGGGCAATGCCACTTTCTTCAGAAAAAACGTCGGCCCCGGCACGCCTTTTCTGCTGACCCGAGCCGTCAAGGCGTACCGTCGTGACCACCCGGGCGCGCCAATCGACATCGCCCTGATCAAGAACGACACCGTTCGGCTGCTGCTGCGAGGCCTGGATCGCTACGATCCTCGCTTCGGCGCCTCGTTCTACGATGGCGGCTGGAATCAGGGTTTCGACCATGCGGATGCCCTGCACCGGATCACATGCCCGGTCCTGCTGCTGCAGGCGAATACCTTGACACTGCCGGATGGCACCCTCAATGGCGCAATGAGCCCGCAGGACGCGCAGCGCGCCGTGGCACTTCTGAGAAACGGTCGCTACCAAAAGATCGATGCGGGCCACGTGATCCATCTTGAACAGCCGGACGTTTTCGTCAAAATACTCGAGAAATTCTTCCTCGGCGGACCACCGTCAGGCTCGACGGTTGGCAGTGCACCGGCATAGCTTGACGCGACGTCATCCCGTAGCGACGCCGATGTCACGGCGGTCGCTACGCTGTGGTGCTTGGGCGTCGAGGCCAGCGCCGCACCCGGTAGCGAGCGAAGCTGCGGGCGTGCTTCGTCGTCTGACGAGCTGGAATGACAGCCGATCCAGGCCATCGCGGACTCAAGGCAAGCGGACGGACCATGCTTGACATGAGCAAATCGCCCCGGAGCATGCCTCGCAAGTCACCCGCCGCACTTCGCTGTCGCTGCGAACCTTGATCGACCCGATCACCTCATGCCGCCAGCCGCACCGCATCCCGGCCGCAAGATTTTGCGTTGTAAAGCGCCGCGTCCGACCGCGCGATAAGCTCGCGCGGCGTGTCATTCGCACGGAAATTCGCCACGCCAATGCTGACGGTCAGCGCCGCGCGACCCGTGCGAGGATTCGGAATGCCCAAGGCAGCGACCGCCTCGCGAACCTTGTCAGCGATGCCCGATGCCGCCAGGCCGTCGATTCCCGGCAGGATCAGCGCCAGTTCCTCGCCACCGTAACGCGCCGCGACGCAGCTCGGATCTGTCTCGAAACTGCGGATGGTAGCGGCCACGCGCTGCAGGCATGCATCGCCCGACTGGTGGCCGAACTCGTCGTTGTAGTACTTGAAATGGTCGATGTCGATCAGCAGCAGCGCCAAGGGCGTGCCTTGCTGCGCTGCCATTGCACATTCGTGCGCGAGGCGCATGTCGAAGTGTCGCCGATTGGCCAGCCCGGTCAGGCCGTCGGACAGCGCCTGCCGCTCAAGGTCGCGATTCAGACGCTCAAGCGCTTCGTGCGCGTCCACCAGCTGTGCGCGAGCGCGCTCGGTCTCGCGCACGCGTCGAGCCAGTTGAAGACCGAGCAACGTGAGCAGCAGCACGAAGCCGAGATCGCACACCACGTGTACGATCGTGTTGCTGCGCCATTCCACCAGGCTCTCGTCCTTCGACATCGCGGCGCCCACGAACAAAGGATAGTCGCCGACTCGCATGATCGAATTGAGCCGCACCACGCCGTCCTGCGCGGAACGGATTTCCTTCGTCACGCCGGTGCCGTATTTGCGGACCGTCTCGAGCAACTGGGAACCGGCCAGGCTCTTGCCGACATAAGACGGAGAGAACGGCCGGCGGGCAAGCAGGTACCCTTCGGTCGCCGCAAGCGCGACCGCACCATCATGACCGATGTCCAGCTCGTCGTAGAAACGGGTGAAGTAGTCGACCCGCAGCATGGCGAGTGCAACGCCGGCAAAGCTGCCATCCGGCGCATTGATCGCGCGGGTCAGCGGAATGACCAGATGACCGGTCGAGCGACTGCGCACCGGTGCGCCGATCAGCAACCCGGCGGCCGCGTCGCGTTCGTGGCGGATGAAGTAGTCCCGATCTGCGTTGTTCGCGTTGGCGACGAGCGCAGGTTGCGAGAAGGCGAGCCATCGCCCCTCGCGGTCGAAGACGAACAGGCCATCGAGTTGGGGCAATGCCTGCTTGCGCAGCTTCATCAGCCGTTCGGTGCGCGCCAATACCGCAGGCCCGGTTCCATCGGTTTCGATCCGCTCAACAACGCCGACCAGCACCAGATCCGCCTCGTCGATGGCGTTCTGCGCATGGATCTGCATCGCCTTCGCGAGGTTTCGCACGGATGCATGAACCTCGCGCAGTTGCACCGATCGCTCGCTCAGGCAGCGCCATACGTCGAAACCAATCAGGGTGAGGCACGAAAGCCCGACCAGCAATACCGTCATGCCGACCAGCGCAGATGCCCGTTCCTTCGTGCCGATGTTCATCATCCAGAGTCATTCGCCCGCACAGCGGCACGGGACAACAGTCCGATCGGCGGCACCGACAGCGCGGCGAGCTTCGCCGCGACTTTAGATCGTGCCGGAAACGTCATCATAGCGCAGCGTTTTGCCACGTCTCTAAAAGCGTTGCCGGCATCGGACACTTGTGATCACGGTGCCCTGGGGTCGTGCCGCGCCGACGAACGGAACACAGCCCCGTGCCACGCGAATGCCCGGCTCAGCGCCCGAAGCGCAGAAATTCGTGATCCTGCTGCTCGTGCCAGCGCGATACGGTGGCAGCCGGCATGGGCTGGGCGGCCGCGGGTCTGACGATCGCCGGCTGTACGGGCGTGGGCAGCGAGGCGCAGTGGCAAGCCAGCGCGCCCACATAGAAGATCGCCTGCGTCATGGACTGCCGTCGCTCCCCGGTCCCCTGCCACGCTGCCTCGCATCGCGCACTCTGCCGGGCGGCGTGCCGCGCACGGTGCTGATATGCCTTGCATTGCCCCCCTTGCTTCACCCGCGCCGTATCGATCGCTTGCAGATTCATATTGGTCATGCCCGGCTCCGTTGGGAAAGATGCCATGCTGTCTCAAATCGAAGCGCGGCTCGACCAGGAAGCGGTCCGATTTGAGATAACGGGCTGCGGACTCGGGTGGACGGCACCGGCCGGACACAAGCGGCATCGCCGCCGCGGTCGTCGACAACAGCAACTGCGGCGCAGGCTGCGGCGTTGCGATGCCGGCATTCGCCGTTGCCGCCGAATGACCGGTCATCGAGATAACGGGACGGCGCGGCACCGGGCACGTCGAGGCCTGCACCGCACGAAAGGATGCAACGCGAGTTCGATACGGGATGATGCATGCCAGTGCAGATGCATGAGAAGCGACCTGAGCCGATGCCTGAACTCATGCCTGAGCAGATGCCTGAACTCATGCCTGAGCAGATGCCTGAGCAGATGCCTGAGCAGATGCCTGAGCAAATGCCTGAGCACATTCCTGAGCAGATGCCTGAGCAGATGCCCATGCAGCGGCCTGAGCAGATGACCGCGCGCCGCTGAGGCTGTGGCGGCGCTGCCGTGCCCTGACGGCCGGTGCCGGCAGCGCCGCGGGCCGACGGCAACCGCTCAGCGCAAGCCGGTGCGCAGCGTTTCCCGGTAGCAGAGCGCCGCAAGCAGGGTGCACAGCCCGGCACCGATCACGAACCAGGCCGGCGCGCGCAGATCGCCGGTGTGACTGACCAGATAGGTGGCGATGAAAGGAGCGGTGCCGCCCAGCAGGGTGACCGGAATGTTCAAACTGACCGACAGACCCGTGTAGCGCATCTTCGTGGGCATGATCTCCGCCATCGCGCAGAGCGCGGTCGCCGAGTGCGGCGCGAACGCCAACGACATCATGCACAGCGCCGCGACCGAGCGGCCGAAATGCGCTGGGTCGAGCATCCGGAATGCCGGATAGGTGACGATGATGATCGCCAAGGCACTGACCAGCATCAGTGGACGGCGTCCCACCACGTCGCTCAGATGCGCAAAGAAAGGCAGCAACGCGCAATAGAAGATCAGGCTGTACAGGTTGGCACGCTGGGCGTCGGCCAGCGCAAAGCCGAGTACGGCCGACAGATACGTCGGTGAGTAGATGTAGTAGATGTAGATACAGGCCGACGGTGCCGAGATCAGCCCCATGCCGATCAGGATCGACTTCCACTCGTCTCGCAGCCCCGTGAGCAAAGGCGCGCGTGCGACCTCCTGATGAGACTGCACCGAGGCGAAATGCGGTGTTTCCTCCAGTTTCAAACGCAGATACAGGCCGACGAAACCAAGCGGAAGTCCCGCGAAGAACGGCAGCCGCCAACCCCATGCGCGCAGGTCCGCCGGCGACAGCGCGCCGGTGATCAGCGAAGCAACGCCGCCGCCGACCAGCAGCGCCAGTCCGATTGTGAAGGTCTGCCAGCCGGTATAGAAGCCGCGGCGGTTGCGTGGCGCGTATTCCGCGATGAACGACGTCGCGCCGCCGTACTCGCCGCCGACAGAGATGCCCTGCACCAAACGCGCCGCCGTCAGGATGACCGGGGCCGCGAGCCCGATCGACTCGTAGGTGGGCAACAGTCCGATGATCGTGGTGGACGCCGCAATCAGCAGGACGGCGACCGCGAGGGGCGTCTTGCGGCCGTACCGGTCGCCAAGATGGCCGAAGATCAGGCCGCCGAGCGGCCGAGACGCGTAACTGATCGCGAACACGGCAAAGGTGAGCAGCAGGCTCGCTGCCTCGTTGTCGGCAGGAAAGAACAGTCGCGCGATCACCGAGGCGAAGTAGCCGTAGATCACGAAGTCGTAGTATTCGATGAAGTTGCCCACGCACGCGGCGACTAACGCCTTCTTGTGCTGCGCGATCGGGCCGCGCGCATCGGCGGCGGCGACACTCGTTTCCATCTCTTGTCTCCTGTTCTGATTGTCTCGGTACTGGCGAACCAACGACCGCGGCTCACGCGACGATGCTGCCTCCGTCGACCGTCAGCATTGCGCCGTTCATGTGTGCCGCGTCCGGCGAAAGCACGAAGCGCACGGCCGCGGCGACATCCTCCGGCCGTCCGTAGGGGGTGCTGACCGCCCTGGCGACGTGACCGTCGGGCGAGCGTTGCGCCGCCATCCGGTCGATCGCGTCGATCATCGCCGTCTGGGTGGGGCCAGGAAGAATTGCGTTCACGCGCGCATGGCTGCCGACGCATTCCAGCGCGGCCGCGCGTACCAAGCCCAGCACCGCATGCTTGCTGGCCACATACGCGGACAGATTGGCGCGGCCCCGCACCGCCGAGGTCGACGCCATTGCCACGAAACTTGCCCCGGGCTGTACGCGCAAGGCCGGCAACGCATGCTTGAGACACAGGAAGGTGCCGCGCACATTGACCGCCATGACCTCGTCGAAGACGGCTTCCGGATAGTCGTCGAGCGGCACCATGCCGCCCACGATTCCCGCGTTGCTGACGAAGCCGTCCAGGCGGCGGTATCGTTCCAATGCGCTGCCGACCAATCCGGCAACATACTCCGGCTGCGTCACATCGCCGGCGCGAGGCAGGCAATCGCCACCCAGCGCGACGACCTCGTCGGCGAGTTCGGCCAACGCCCGCGGGTCGCGATCCGCGAGCACGAGCGACCAGCCGTCGGTCGCGAGCCGCCGCACGATCGCTGCACCAATGCCACCGGCCGCGCCCGTCACCGCGACGACGCGGCCGGCACACCGCGTCACCTGCTCGGACGAACCTCGCGCGGTGCTCACGGATAGAGCCGCTTGAGCAGGCGGCGGTCCTCTACCGCAAAGCCGCCGCCATAGACTTCGGACGTCATGAAATGCGCGCTCAGCACCTCAGGCTCGAGCGCCGCGATCGGGTCGAACGCGCTGGCGTGCAGCTGCCAGTCGATCTTGCCTCGCACCGGCGCGGAATATTTCAAGGGTGTGCGACGGTAGACCACGTCCGCATACGCGATGCCGAGCTTCGACGGATCGGGCAACCTGCGTACGTGAATCTCGCCGCCAGGCTGCTCGGCTTCGTCGGTCAGCATGACCAGCGGCGCGTCCGGGTCTGGCGTGAAGCGAAAGTCGACCAGCAGCACGCCGCGGCGGCGTACCCAGCCGGCGACGCTGCCATCGGCGCCCTCTTCGAACGCATACGCGGTGTCCTTCTTGGTGTAGCCGAACAGCTCCCGGCCGGCGGCGATTCCCATCGGATCGCTGCAGTACATGAAGATGTGCGTCTGCGTGAAGAGATCCTCGTAGCGCACGGGAACGGTCACCATCAGGTCGAACATCTCACCTGCATGCACCGCAAGTGTGTTCCCGGGCGACAGCATGAAGCGGAACGCCACGCGGTCATTCACCAGCTCGAACGGGGTGTCCGCCAGTAGCGTGCGGACCTTGCCGGGATCGACCCGCGTGACGACTTCCAGCGTGCGGAGCGGACACTCCCATTCGACCGGGTAGGCTGGCGAATACGGCGGATTGACGCCGCTGTTCTCATGCATCTTGTAATCACCAAACATGTGCTGTCTCCTCATTGGATGGAACCGCTTGTTGTGTACCGGGTGCGGCGGCCGAGGCAATGGACGCCAGCCGGGCGGCCTGCCGCGAATGCGCGACGTCGGCGCCGATCAACGCGCGCCGGTCGACCGCGCCCAGTTCCGCGAGACCGCACAGCGCCATCGTTGCTTCCAGTTCGTCTTGCAGGATCGCCAGGCACCGTGTCACGCCCGCCTCGCCGAGCGCACCAAGGCCATACAGATAGGCTCGGCCGATCGAAACCGCATGGGCACCGAGTGCGAGGGCGCGCAGGATGTCCTGCCCGCTCCGCACGCCGCCGTCCATCATCACCTCGGTCCGGTGCCCTACCGCGGCGACGATCTCGGGCAGCGCGCTGATCGACGACGGCGCACCATCGAGTTGTCGACCGCCGTGATTCGAGACGACGAGCGCATCCGCCCCGGCGTCGACTGCCAGCCGCGCGTCGTCGGCATCGAGCACGCCCTTGACCACCAACGGCCCGCCCCATTGCCGCTTGACCCAGGCGACGTCGCGCCAGGAAACGGTCCGGTCGAATTGCTGGCTGACCCATTCCGCGAACGCCGCGGTGCCGCCGACCCCTTTCGCGTGTCCGACGATGTTGCCAAACGTCCGGCGTGGCGTGCCAAGCATGCGCGCGCACCATGCGGGTCGGGAGAGCATCGCAAGCAGGCTTGCGGGCGTGATGCGTGGCGGAACCGACAGGCCGTTCTTCACGTCCTTGTGGCGTCGCCCCTGTATTGGCAGGTCGAGCGTCAGCACCAGCGCGCCACACCCCGCCGCGCGGGCGCGTTCGATGAGCGCTGCGACGAATTCGCGATCGCGCATCACGTACAGCTGAAACCAGAAGCCGCCGCCGACGTGTTTCGCGACGTCTTCGAGCGAGCAAATACTCACCGTCGACAACGTGAACGGTACGCCCGCCGCCTTGGCCGCCCGGGCCGCGAGGATCTCGCCGTCCGCATGCACCATGCCGGCCAGGCCGGTCGGCGCGAGAGTAAGCGGCAGCGAACAGGAATGGCCCAGAATTCTCCGGCGCAGATCGATCTTGTCCACATCGCGCGCCACCCGCTGACGGAAGCACAGCCGAGCCAGATCCTTCTCATTCGCGTGGTAGGTCGACTCGCTCCACGATCCGCCGTCGACGTAGTCGTAGAAGAGCTTGGGAACACGACGCCGCGCCAGGCATTGCAGATCATCGATACTGCCGATGCGAGCGACGCGGGCCGTTGCGGCCGGTGCGGTGGCGTTCATCTCAGCGTCGGTCCACGGCATGGCGCACGGCATCGTGCGCCACCTCATCCGCCACCTCATCCGCCATGTCAGCCGTCACGACCGGCGTCCGCTGTTCACCGAGCCCGGCGATACCGGCCGACATTGTCTGGCCGCCGCGCAGGTAGACCGGCGGCTTTTGTCCCATGCCGACGCCGGCCGGCGTGCCGGTGGCAATCACATCGCCAGGCTGCAGACTCATGAAGCGGCTCACATACGCGACGATCGCGGCGACGCCGAAGATCATGTGCCGTGTGTTGCCATCCTGGTAGCGCTTGCCGCCGACGTCCAGCCAGAGCGCGAGCGCCTGCGGGTCGCGCACCTCGTCGGCGGTCACCAGCCAGGGACCGAGCGGCGCGAAGGTATCGGCCGATTTGCCTTTGTCCCATTGCCCGCCCCGCTCGAGCTGGAAGGCGCGCTCGGACACGTCGTTGATCACGCAATAGCCCGCCACGTGCTGCAACGCAGCCTGCTCGCTTACGTCGTGTGCCCTCGTGCCGATCACGATGCCCAGTTCGACCTCCCAATCGCCCTTCTCCGCGCCGCGCGGCAAGCGCACCGCATCGAATGGACCGGTGATCGCGCTGGTCGCCTTCAGAAAGAGAATCGGCTCCTTCGGCAGCGCCATGCCCGCCTCCTCGGCGTGATCGGTGTAATTCAGCCCGATGCACACGATCTTGCCGACCGCGCCGACGCAAGGCCCGATGCGCGCGTCGTCATCGACCAACGGCAGCGAAGCAGGCGCGATTCGCGCGATGCGTGCCAACGTTGCTGCGTCGAGCGTTGCGCCGTGCCAGTCATCGATCACGCCGACCAGACTGCGCACGCGTCCGTCCGAATCCACCAGTCCCGGACGTTCCGCGCCCGCGCTGCCCCAACGAACCAACCTCATCCTGCCTCCGCTGCTCGAATTAATCTCAATAAACGTACATTGTGTGCGATGTACGTTTATTGAGATTAATCAGCGCCAATGGGTCTGTCAAGCAGTCGATGCATGGTGGTAAACGCGACCTTGGCGGCAGCAGACGAGGTGGATGGGATAAGATGGGCGGCCGCACGTGGCGCAGCGCGGCGGAGCGCGGCCGGCATCCACGTCGCCGAGCCAGCGCAAAGCCGCCCGACTATTTATGCGAGAAGAAGGCTTCGAAAGACAGTCCGTGCAGGACCGCGCGTACGCACTGCTGAAAGCGATGATCGACGACGGACGCCTGGCACCGGGCCAGAAGTTGCTGGAGGCGCAGGTCGCGAAAGCATTCGGTATCAGCCGGTCGCCGGCACGCTACGCGTTGCAGATGTTGCATCGCGAACAGCGCGTGGTCGAGGCGCGCGGACGCGGCTACGAGGTGGCGGGCGCGGCTCGCGAAGCGGCGCCCGGGCCGCGCGCGATCTTGGACGAAGTAAAGATCGCCGCGGTCCAGCAATGGGAACGGGTCTACGTCGAGCTGGAGCGCGAACTCTGCGCGCGCGTGATGTTCATGTCGGTACGCATCGTCGAGGAACGCGTGGCCGAGCACTTCGGGGTCAGTCGCACGGTAGTGCGCGACGTGCTTGCGCGCATGCACAGCGTGGGGCTGGTCAGCAAGGATACGCTCGGGCGTTGGCTGGCCAACCGCGTGACGCCAGACAAGACCCATCATCTTTACGAGATGCGTTGGCTGCTCGAGCCCGAAGCCTTGCGTCAGGCCGCGCCGCTGATCACGGCCGCAGAATTAGAAAGCAAACGCCAGACGGTGGTCGAGGCGCTCGACGGCTTTCCGCGCCAGGGCTTCGATACCGACGTTGTCGAGCATGACTTGCACGTACACGTGCTGTCGCACTGCCCGAATGGCGAGATCGCGCACGCGCTGGCGCGCACGCGCATGCTATTCGTGCCCACACGCTACCTGTTCGATCCGGTGCTGCACATTCCACTTTCGTCTATCGAGGAAGCGTTGCAGGAGCACTTGCGCATCTATGAGCTTCTGCTCGCGCGCCAGCCGAACCGGGCGGCCGAGGCCTTGCACGGCCATCTGAAAGCGGCCGACGAGCGATGGCTGCTGCGTTTTGAAGGTGCCGCCCACGCGTCCCCCGCGGAACTGCCTGCTTATCTGGTGAGCTGCTGACACGATCGGGCAGCGCCACGGCACCGCTTCTCGCCTGCTCGACGCGCGCGTGCCGTGTCACGGCACGCCTGCTCGGTGTGCGGCGAGGGCGCCGTTATGATCGCCACCACAGGCGCAACTACAAACGCAGCAGCCCGACGCGTCACGCGTTCCCGCATCGCATCGCTCGGCCCGCATGCGACGCGTGCCGCGCATCGGCACGCTGGACCGGCATCGCGGCGAGCGATGCCGGTGCGGCATCACCCGTTCAGAAGTCGAACTGCGCCGACAGCAACAGCGTACGCGGCGCCGACACCGTTGCGTAGGTACCGCTGATCAGCCAGTAATTGCGATTGAACAGGTTCTCCACGTTGGCCCGCAGCACGACCGCTTTGCCAAACACCTGCGTCCGGTAGCGAGCGCCGATGTCCACCCGCGTGTAGCTCGGCACTTGCAAGGTGTTCGTCGCGTTGAAGTATTCCGACGACGTCGTGATCACCCGTCCATTGAGGCCGAGGCCCGGCACCCACGGCGTGTCCCAGTCGAGTCCGAAATTCAGCGCATACTTGGGCACGCCGTTGGCCGTGTTGCCGTTGTTCGCGCCGCCGGCCGTGTTCGTCAGCTTGGCATCGTAGAAAGTGGTGCTCGCCATGAAGCGCAAGCCGCGCGTGACTTCGCCGTAGGCGGCCAATTCGAGACCGCGGTTACGCTGCTCGCCGTCGAACGAATAGATCGTCGTGACCGGATCGGTGACCGCGTTCGGACGCGTGATCTGGAACACGGACACGGAAGTCATCACGCGTCCCCAGTCGACCTTGACACCGGCTTCGTATTGCTTCGACTTGTACGGCGGGAAGACTTCGCCAGCGTTGGCAGCCGTCGCCGGCGCGACGCCGCCACGCGTCAGACCTGAAGTGAAGTTGCCGTACACGGAGACGTTCGAGAGCGGTTTGAACACGATGCCCGCGAGGGGCGACACCGCGCTTTGATCGTAGGACGCGGTGCGCGCTCCGCTCGTCGTCGAGTAATTGTCCAGCGCCACGTTCTGGTGACGCAAACCGGCGGTGATCAGCAGACGATCGTTGGCCAACGACAGCGTGTCGGTGATCGTGAAGCTGGTCAACGCCGTGTCGGACGCCTTCTGCGGCGACGTACGAGCGGCGGTAACCGGCGGCAGCGCCACCGGATTGTAGATGTTCGACGGCACCGTGCCTGCCGAAGTCACGTACGCATTACCGCTCTCCTGGTCGAGGCGCGTGGCCGCGGCGGACACCGTGTGCCCGACGCCGAAGGTATCGAAGCGCGCACGCACGCCGACTTCGCCGGTCGTGGTGCGGTTGTACGAGTCGTAGAAGGCATTGCGCGCGGCGAAGTTACCGAGCGCGTCGACCGGCCCTGACGGGAAGGTCTGTTCCGCCGTTCCGTAGTGATACCCAGCCGCGCCGTAGACGGTTACGGCGCGCGTGATGTCGTATTCGAGACGCGTGAGCACGGCGGAGTCGCGCAGCTTGAGCTCGGTGCCGGGAAAGAAGTTCGCGTAGCTCGACGGTGGCGAGGGCAGCGTCTTGATGGTCGACTGGAAGCCGACTTGCGGACGGAAGTTGTCAGTATCCTCGCGGACGCTGTACGCATCGAGAGACCACCGCAGCCGCTCGCCACGGTAGTCCAGGCCGATCGCGCCAACGCCCTGCTCCTGCTTACCGCCATTCACGGTGGTGTCGCCGTTGCGATAGCTGCCGTTGAAGCGAATGCCCCACTCGTTGTTCTTGCCGTAGCGGCGGCCGACGTCAGCTTGAACGCCGAATTGCGACTTGTTCTGGTACGTCGCGGTGAGACGCGTCAGCGGCTCGTCGTCGGCGCGCTTGGTCACGATGTTGACCGCGCCACCGATGCTGCCGCTCGGTCCGATGCCGTACATCAGCGTTCCCGGTCCCTTCAGGACCTCGACGCGCTCCATCATGATGGCCGGCATGCGGCTGCCGGACACCATGCCATACAGCCCATTCAGGCCGACATCGGTGCTCGACACGGTGTAGCCGCGAATCTGGAAGTCCTCGCCGAATCCGTTGCTCGATGTCAGCATGCGCACCGATGCTTCGTTCACGACGACATCGGCAAGCGTACGGGCCTGCTGATCCAGCAAGGCCTGCTGCGTGTAGTTTGTGGTGCTGAACGGGATGTCCATCGTGTTGGACGTGCCCAGAATGCCGAGGCCACCGCCGCGCGCCACCTGTCCGCCGGCATAGCCCGCCGGCAATCCGTCGGTCGCCGCCGCGGCCTTCACTTCGACCTGCGGCAGCGGTGCCGAATCGGCGCCGGTCGCCGTCTCGCTGGCCGCCTGCGCATGCACGAAAGTCGGTAGCGCCAGCGTGGCGGCCGCTCCCAATGTGACGCGCCCAACCGCCTGCGCCAACGCCGTGCGTCTGAACAGACGCTGTCCTTGACGCTTCGGCGTCTGGTGGTGATTCATGATCTGCCCTTTGTCTTGAAAAATGAGGAACTGCGCTCTCGTTTGTCATGACCCGCGAGATTCGAAAACGGATCACCGAGCGCAAGGAATTTCGACAGATGTCCCTCAGGGCAATCGGAGACAGCGAGCCAGGGTTGTCAGGGCCCGCGTTTGATCAAGGGTTATCGGAGGCGGCCGCGCATTGCATTCAATCGCCAAGCGCGTTGGCTGCGAAGCAAGGCACTCGACGAGGAAGAAGACCGGACGACGCCTGCCGCGTCGAACGACGTCGCATCGATTGAAGTGATAAACGCCGGGCGGCTGAGGCTGAGCGCGAATGAGCCTGGCGCTTCGGAGCGGGCGAACGCGTGGAAGCAGCGGCCACGCCGTCCGATGCGCGCCCCAGGCTGCTGAATGCGCTAAGCCCGTCCAACGGTCCCTTCCAGGTGCGCGCCATGCGCGTGAAGCCCGCGGTTCAGATCTCCGCGAGATAGCACTGTTCCAGCGCCTTGATCAGATAACGCTTGACTGTCGGCACCGAGACGCCGAGCGCATCGGCCACCTCGGCATGCGTCCTGCCCTCCAATTGGGACAGGAGAAAAGCCCGCTTGACGATGGCCGGCAGCCCATCGAGCAGTCGATCGATCTGACACAGCGTTTCGAACAGAAGGGCGCGCTGCTCCTCGGAGAGCACCGTTTGTTCAGGCAGTTGCGCCAGCGCATCGAGGTAGGCCCGCTCAAGCTTCTCGCGGCGCCACAGGTTCGAAACCAGGTTGCGCGCGACCGTGGTGAGAAAGGCACGGGGCTGTTCGAGCGTCGCAGGCGCACTGTCGGTCGTCAGCAGCCGCACGAACGTATCCTGCGCAATGTCCGCGGCCTGCTCGAGATTACCAAGACGTCGATACAGCCAGCCCTGTAGCCAGGAATGGTGGTCGACATACAGTGATTCGACGGTGGACGGAACGAACATCCGGAGCACTCGATTGGCCACACCGGCGTGCCCGGTCGCGCGATAGCGCGGCGAGTACGGTCGTGGAGTCCAAATACAAATGAGAAACATTATTAATATCTCGTAATGCGTGTCATTGTCAACAAGCAGCGCAGCGATTCGCCGATAGCCGTTCAACCCGGGCTGGGATCGTGGAGCCGAGTTGTACGACCGCAACATGCGGTAGCGTTCACCCGCCGCGCGACGATCCTTGTCGAGCAAGCGGCAGACGAATGCCGCGGAGTGCCGTCCGCCAAAGCGTCGGGGCGCTACCCGCCATTTGTTTCTTGCGGCTCCATCACCCGCCCTGCGAGCGCGCTCGCCGCGTCCGGGTCGCCAGCCAGTAGGCGCGAATACTGCGCTGAACGTCTTCGACAGCGCCCACGACTGCCTTGTGGATGCTTTTCGCGACAGTTGCGAGCCGGCCGCCAGCAGCGTATAACCGCTGGGCGCCTGGCCCCTGGGTTGAGCCGACGCGTCCAACCTGGGCGCGGGGATGCCGCCGTGCCGCGCTGGGAAGGCGCGGGGACCGGCGGCGGTAGCAGCGGCTTCGCACCGCCCGCACCGCTGCCGCGCCCGCGCCGCGTTGGCGGTGCCTTGGTTGCCTAAGGTGCCTCAGTCGCACAGCAACGGCGCGTCGACAAGGCAATAGCCACCTTGCCGGCGACCTCACCCGATAGACTTCGGTGCTCACGTTCCGTCGACTCCGACTCGGCGACTGGTGCGCCGCACTGACCGCCGCATGCAAGCTGAAAAACCTTCGACGAGCCGATCCAGCAGCGACGACGACACGCCTGTCGATCGCGCGGTGGCGCGCGCCGCTGCAACCTGGATGGTGCGGTTGCAGGAAAACGCGAGCGCCGAAGACCGTGCGGCATGCGAGCAATGGCGTGCGGCGCATCCGGAACATGAACGTGCGTGGCAGCGCGCGCAGCGCATCAACGAGATGTTCGGCATGCTTCCCGCCGGCGTCGGCATGCACACCCTCGACGCGGCCGCGCGACGCGAGCGCCGCAACGCGATCAAGCTCTTCGGCGCACTGCTGGTGGCCGGTCCTGCCGCCTATCTCGCCCATTTCGCCTATCGCGCCGCGCCGTGGCAGCAGTGGACTGCCGCACATCGCACAGGCATTGGCGAACGACGCTCCATAAACCTCGCGGATGGAACGCGCATCGAGTTGAACACCTCGACCTCGCTCGACGTCGCCTTCAGCGCAACGGAGCGGCGCCTGATGCTCTATGAGGGCGAGATTCTGGTACAGACCGGGACCGATTCGAGCGTGACCGTGCATCGCCCGTTCGTGGTACAGACAGAGCAAGGCCGCATCACTGCCCTCGGTACCCGTTTTGTCGTCAGGGAACTTGGGGGCCAGGCAGCCACCCAGGTAGCCGTCTTCGAGCATGCCGTCGAAGTCGCAACCCACACGGCGCCGCAGGCGCTCACCCTGCTCCGCGCCGGTGAACAGGCGCACTTCGCTGGCACCGTGGGGCCGGTCTCCCCGCTCGACACCCACGTTGCCGACTGGTCGCGTGGCTCACTGTTCGCCGACCACATGCGTTTGGAAGACTTCGCCACGGAGCTGGGCAGGTACCGCCCCGGTGTGCTGCGCTGCGCCCGAGACGTTGCGGATCTACGAATCAGCGGTGTATTCCAGCTCGATAACACCGACAACATCCTCACCGCGCTGCCGCAGACCCTGCCTGTACGGATAACCTATCGCACCCGCTTTTGGGTGGAGATCGCCGCCGCGTAATGCTTCAGTCAGTTGCGAGCCCAGCCGGCCCGATAACGCGTGCCTGTGTTGACCTGCCCGCGTCGCCGCCGCGCCGCCCGGCCACGAACGTGCAGCCGGCGCGGACATGCGTCTCCTTTCCGGGGCGCAGTATACCGGCACGCGTCCGCGCGTTGTGCGTGTCTCGCGCGGTGCGCCCAGGGCAGCGCGCGTGAGCAGTCCAGCGCATCGCGCGCCACGCCGCTTCGGCGCCATCTCATCGGCCATCTCTGCGTGGCAGGCTGCGCCAGCGCGCCGCGGATTGGCGATACCGATGCGCGCTGCGGCGCTGCCTGCGCTTGTTGCCAGTGCCGCTCTTGTCTCCGACGCGGCTGCCGCGGTTCGCGCGGCCGCGTTCGACGTCGCGCCCGGTCCGCTCGCTGCCGTGTTGACGGATTATGCGACACAGGCGGGCGTGACGGTCCTGCTCGATCCCGCGCTGGTCGAGGGCAGACTGAACGACGGCCTGCGCGGCGACTTCACGGTACACGAAGGATTCGCCACGCTGCTGCGCGGCAGCGGTCTGGTGGCCGACGAACGGCGCAGGCACGTATTTGTATTGCGCGCGGAGGCCAGCGGCGCGGTTGTCGTCGGCGCCCCGCAAGCCGTGCGCAGCGAGCGCGTGTTGCCGCCCGTGCACGTCCTGTCCCGCCGCAGCACGTCGGACGATGACGCGGTTTCGCCATTCGTCGCCAGCGCCAGCGATGCTGCGAACAAGGTGTCAACGCCGCTGCTCGAAACGCCGCAATCCGTTTCCGTCGTCACCCGCGCGCAGATGGACGAGCAGAACACGCAGACGCTGAACGCGGCGCTGCGTTACACCGCCGGCGTCACGCCGGAAACGCGCGGCAGCGTGGCCACCCGCTACGATCTTCTCAAGGTCCGCGGCTTTGCCGCGGACAATTACTGGGATGGCTTGCGCATGATCGGCAACAACGGCTACGCGGTGCCGCAGCTCGATCCATACGTGCTGGACCATATCGACGTCGTCCGCGGTCCCGCATCGGTGTTGTACGGCCAGGCGTCCGCCGGCGGCATGCTCGATCAGCGCAGCAAGCTGCCAAGCGCCAACCCGTTCCACGAAGTGGGCGTCGAGTTGGGCAACTTCGGCCACCGCCTGGTCAACTTCGACCTTACCGGGCCGGTCGGCGACGACGAACGCCTGACCTATCGCGTGACAGGCCTGGGTCGCACGGAAAACGGTCAGATCGATCACACTCGGAACGAACGTCTGCTGGTCGCGCCCTCCGTCAGCTGGCGTCCCGACGCACGCACCACGTTCACCGTGCTGGGCCTGGTCCAGCGAGACCCGCGCAGCGCTTCGTATGGCAGCGTGCCACCGCTCGGCACCGCACTGTTCAACCCAGTGGGACAGATCAGCAGCACATTCTACGACGGCGATCCCGCTTTCGAACGATTCGACCGAACGCAGACCGCGCTCGGCTACCGGTTCGACCGCGAACTGAATGCGGTCTGGCGCCTGCAGAGCCGTGGCCGCTGGCTGCATGTCGATCAGGACTACGCCAGCGTGTATGGCACGCAGTTGCGCGCCGATGCCAGAACACTCGAACGCGGCACCGTCGCATCGTCAGATCGAGTCGACACAGCGGCGCTCGACAATCAATTGGTGGGCCGTTTTGCCACCGGAGCTTTGGCGCACACGCTGTCGGTGGGAGTCGACTACCAGCGCCTCGACAGTTCCGCGCGGGCCGGCACCGGCGGCGCGCCACCGATCGATGTCTTCGCGCCCATCTACTACCAGGATATTCCAACCCCGACGCAATACGAAACGCAGACCGTCATGAATCAATACGGTATCTACGCGCAGGACCAGGTGCGCTTCGAACGTTTCGTGCTGACGCTTGGCGCGCGTCACGATTGGGCGGACACACTGTCGCGCAGCGCGCGAACCGGAACCGCGGTGCATCAGCACAACGGCGCGTGGAGCGGACGTGCCGGGCTCACTTACGTGTTCGCAACTGGACTCGCACCTTATGCGAGCTTCTCGCAATCGTTCAAGCCGCAAGCGGGCAGCGACGTCAGCGGCACGCCTTTCAAACCCGAGCGTGCGCGGCAATTCGAGGCGGGCCTGAAGTTCCAACCTCCGAACACCGACGCGCTGTTTACAGTGGCCGCCTTCGATTTGAGACGCGAGAACCTTCTGACGCTGGACGCGCTCAACCCTGCTTATCAGGTCGACGCCGGCATCGCGCGTTCGCGTGGCATCGAGTTCGAAGCGCGCCTCAGCGTCAGCGATTCGCTGAACCTGCTGGCAAGCTTCACCTATCTCCAGACGAAGTACCTCACGGACAATGGCGGTCTCGAAGGGAAATACCTCGCCGCCGTGCCGCAGCGTCAAGCGTCGCTGTGGGCAAGCTACGCATTTCAGCGCGATGCATTAGCCGGACTGTCCGTCGGCGCGGGCGCGCGCTACACAGGTGCTACGTTCAACGCCGACAACAACTTCCAGGTACGCAGCTTCGTGCTGTTCGACGCATCGCTCCGATACGATCTTGGCCGCGCGGCGGCTTCGCTCAAGGGGGCTGCGGTGTACATCAACGCACAGAATCTCTTGAATCGGCGCTATGTCGCATCGTGCTATCTGGCCAGCTGGTGCGCGTACGGCTACGGTCGGCAGGTCTTCACGGGCGTCGACTACCGCTGGTAGACAGAACCAGCGAAATGCCCGCTCGTTCCGCTCATCCGTTCCCACCCTGCGCCGGCTCCCGGCGTTGACCGACCGCCCCGCCCGAGGCGGCGCAAAACGTCAGACGCGCGCGCGTCGCCAGGCGGCGGCCAGCATCGCCTCGAGCAGGTCGGCGTAGTGCCAGCCGATGGCCGCCGCGGCGATGGCGGACAGACTGTCCTGGTCGTCACGGCCCGGCCTGCCAGCGCCGGTCATGTTCGGCTTCATATTGAGATCGAAAAGACGGAAAGCGCCGTCGGCGTCCGCACGACAGTCGACCCGTATCGGTGCCAGCGCGCCGACGCGCTCGAAGGCTGCGGCGCATGCTTCGACGAGTGCCGCAATGGCCGGTGCTTTGGCCGCGTCGGCTGACAGGACGGCACTATTGCGCGTCACCGCGACGGTTCCGTTGTACGGCGCGATGCCAGCGACGTGATTGAAGCGGCGCACCGGCGGCAGCACGAACGCGCGCGCTGCCTCGGATCGATCGGTCCGCGGACACGCCATCACCGTAAGCGTCAGTTCCTCGCCGGGCAAGTATGCCTCGACGATCGCCCGCTTGCCGAAGGCGGCGCTGTCGAACAGTTCGCGCAACGCCACGAGCAAAGCTGCGTGATCGGCGACGAGGCTGACGCCTTGACTGCCGCGCCCACGCACGGGTTTGACGACCAGAGGGAAGCTCAGGCCATGCTCGCGGAGATAGGCGTCGTCGAGCGCCTCGATCGCTGGTAGCTCTCCCCCGGCAGCGTCCGCCACGATGATCGACGCCGCGACCGGAAGGCCGGCGGCGCGCAACGCGGCATTGGTCGCGTATTTGTCGTCGGCGCATTGTTGGCGCTCGGGCAATTGACCGACGAGCCAGAAGTCGCCCAAGCGCGAATCGAGCGGATGACCGGCGAACAGCACCGTGTTCGCCCACAGCACTGTCGCGCCCAGACGCGCGGCATGAGCGATGCCGGCGTCCGTATCCGGAAAGACCCAATCCCGATCGCTCCCCGGTGCCGGGGTCGCCACGGGCGTGACTAGCTGCACGCCGCGCCGCCGCAGGCAATACGCGATGTCAGCGCCGCTGTCGGCATAGCCGCCTGGCTTCGGCGCCTTGCGCGCGCCATCGAACACCGGCGGCGCGGTTTGCTGATACAGCACCGCGACCCGCCGCATGTCGCCGGCCCCAATGAACTCGATTGCCATAATGCGATTGCAGGTCACCGACGGACAAGTACACGTCCGCAGTCGGCAGCACAGACGCTCGATGCGCGATGACGGCCGCAATCGCCGCCGCGGGGGCGGGTGCGGGTGCGGCGCCAGGTGCGCCGCGGCCAGCTGTGCCCATCCCCGCTGTTGACGGGCTCCCGGCTCAGCGGCCGGGACGGCTGGTGTCGCTCCGATGGAGGGGCGCGCCTGCCCGCTCGGCGACATCGCGCGCGAACGCCCGCAGCGCGCGCGCCGGGGAACCGTCGACCGACACGTCGAATGCATTGCTGGGCCCGATGGCATTTACCGTCGCGATCAACGCACCGCGATGGTCAAGCAATGGCACGGCAACCGACGCGAAGCCTGGCAGTTCGACATCGCCGACCACCGCACAGCCGTCCCGACGAACCGTTTCGATCATCCGCTCGAGCGCGACGTGCTCCGGCGTCGCCTGTCGCAGGGACGCCTCGGACGTCAGCCGCAGCAGCGGCGCGTAGCGTTCCTCCGGCAACCAGGCCAGAAAGGTTCGACCGGTTGCGGTCGACAACAGCGGCACGGACGTGCCCAGGCGCAATTCAAATGGTGCATGGCCCGCACCTTCCAACTTGTCGATCACCACCGGCCCATGGTCGCCCCACACGCAAAGGCAGACCGTTTCACGAAGCGCCGCGCGCAACGCCGGCAACTGCGCACGCGCGCACGCCAGCGCGTCGATCCGGTTCATGGCCGCGAGGCCGAGACGTATCGCGGTCGGCCCGAGGTCATAAAGACCACCGCCTTGTTGTTGCTGCGCGATACCGAGCCTGACGAAGCTGATCAGGTAACCGCGTGCCTTGCTGGGGGACATACCGATGCGGCGCGCCAGCTCCGTCAGAGAGAGCGCTTCGCGCGCCCCCATCAGTTCCGTGATGAGCCGAAAGCCGAGTTCGACCGATTGAATGCCGCTCTGCTTCGGAACGTCGGCATCGTCGTCCGGCTGCTGTGCTGAGCTCATCGAGAGTTTGCCCGGGAAAATACCGATTATGACGAAAAACGATCCAAGGCACGATTGCAGCATTCATGAGTCATTTCAAGATAGTTGAAATAACCGGATACGGAGGCAGACCATGAACTTCATGCGCAATACTTGGTACGCGGCGGTGTGGGCACAGGATCTGCCGGCCGATCGACTGGTTCCCGTGACCATCATCGGTGAGGCCGTCGTGCTGTTTCGAGATGCAGCAGGGAAGGCGACCGCCCTGCTCGACCGATGTCCGCATCGTCTGGTTCCGCTTCACCTCGGTCGGCTGTGCGATGGCGGCGCGCGCCTGCAGTGCGGCTATCACGGCCTGGAGTTCGACGGCGCCGGCCGCTGCGTACGCAATCCACATAGCGACCGCGTGCCGACCGCGGCAAAGGTGCGCGCCTTCCCCGTCGTCGAGCGCCACTCCCTGATCTGGGTCTGGATGGGCGACGCAGCGCCGTGCGAAGCGCAAATTCCCGACTACAGCGCATTCGACGAGTGCAACAACGCTCGCGTCGGACGACGCGAGACGATCGAACTGGACGTCAACTACCAGCTGATGACCGACAATTTGCTCGATCTCAGCCATGTTTCGTTTCTGCATGATGGCATCCTGGGTCATGCCGACATGGTGCGGGGCAATATCGAGGTGCAGCAGGAAGACAACACGCTCTACGTGCGACGTGCGACGCCGAACGTGGCGCCGCCCGGGATGTTCGACCTGATGTTCCGCCGGGACGGGCAGCCGGTCGACGTGTGGGCCGACATGCGATGGAATGCGCCGGCGTCGATGCTGAACTATGCGGGGGTGTGCCCGCCGGGTGGCGAGCGCAGTGCCGGCGTCCATATCCTGGGCGCGCACATCCTGACACCGGTCTCGGAGTTCCGAACCCGCTACCACGTCGCGGCAGTGCGCTATGACGACACGGTGACGCGCAGCGAAGAGGAAGCCAGCGAAGTGATGCAGAAGCTCGGCGATCTGCGGCGCCATGCGTTCAAGGACCAGGACGAACCGATGGTAATGGCGCAGCAGGACGCGATGATCCGGGCGGGTGGGCTCGACGCCGTGGAGCCACTGCTGCTGAACATCGATGTCGGGCCCGCGCGCGCGCGGCGGTTGCTCGAAACACTGCGGCAACAGGCCGACGAGGTGCGGGAGCCTGTCGAAGCCTGACGTCTTCGCCAACGCTACCGTCCAAGCGAAGCCGCGGGCCGGGGGCAGTCATTCGTCGTCCGGGAAACCTTTGCGCCAGAAGGATGCCGGCGCCACGACGGCGCTCACCCCGACTGCATCGCTCGGATGACGAGGCCGTAGCCGGCAAGCGAAACCGCGCCGTGGACGCACGATGACTGGCGAATGGCGCCCCTCACCGCATCGAAAGACGGTCGCCGCGCGAGTCTTCAGCGCAACGGCAGCGCAACGGCGGCGCCGAACCCAAGCGGCTAGGCGTGCGACGCCAGAATCGCCAGCGCCGCGTCATGCAGCGCGGCCGAAGCGGCCGCGAGTACGCGTCCGCCGCTGTCCACGCTCAAACGTCGGCCGAGCCAGTCGGTGATCACGCCTCCTGCGGCCTCGACGATCGGCACCAGCGCTAGATAGTCGTAAGGTTGCAGCCCGGCCTCGATCACGATATCGAGATGACCGCTCGCCAGCAAGCCATAGCTGTAGCAGTCGCCGCCAAAACGACGGGCGTGCACGCGCTCCGAGACGGCCTCGAACGCCTGCAGCTCTCGTGCATCGAACGCGTCGGGCGAGGTCGTGTAAAGCGTCGCATCGCTGAGCGCGCATCGCTCGCTGGTTTGACACGTACGCGGCTCGCCCGCGCCATGAAACATCGTGTACTCGTGGGCGATGCCCAGCCACCGCTCGCCCAGCACCGGCATGTCGATCAGGCCAAGGACCGGCTCGCCACAATGCAGCAGCGCGATCAACGTTCCCCAGAGCGGCCAGCCAGACACATAGCTCCTGGTCCCATCGAGGGGGTCGATCACCCAGAGATATTCGGCATCCTTGCCGACCGCTTCCTGTTCCTCGCCGAGAATGCCGTGCGCCGGGAAACGCATGGCGATATGTGCACGCAGCAGCGCCTCGACGCTGCGGTCCGCGATAGTCACCGGCGACCGGTCCGGCTTCATGTCGACCTGCAGCGGATGGCGGAAGTGACCCAGGGAAACCGGCCGCGCCGCATCCGCCGCAGCGTGCACGAAGCGGATCAACTCGCGAGGATCCGCCGGCAGGCGCGGACGGGTGATCCGCGCGCGCGCGGAAACGGATGCCACTAAGGCGACGGTGCGATGGCTCATGACGGAATTCGGAGAGGGTGTCGCTGTTCGGAAGAGCGGGGGACGCGACTAGGCGACGACGACCTCGCAGCCCGCCTGCCGGAAAGAGTGAGCAGTGGCGTCCTGAGCGCCACGCGCATCGGTGACCAGCGCACCGACTTGCTCGGGCATCGCATAGATCGAGCGACTCGTCTGGCCAAGCTTGCTGTGGTCCGCCAGGATGACGCAACGCGCCGCGCATGACACCATGGCCCGCGCTACCACCGCTTCGTGCAGCGCATAGCTGCTCGCGCCATGCTGCGCGCTGATACCGACCGGCGACAGCATGGCCAGGTCCGCGCGATATCGATGGACCTCCGCCACCGTGATATCGCCGTAGGTGGCAATGCCATCGTCGTCGAGCCGACCACCGAGGAGAATGGTCTCGATGCCGACGCGACGCGCGGCCTGGTCGTTCAAACGGCGCGCCAGCTCGACACCGTTCGTCAACACACGCAAGCCGTGCACGACCGCCAGCGCTTCGGCGAGCAGCGCGGTGGTGCTGCCCGCATCGATGAAAAGGGTCTGTCCGGGCTCGACGAGACGCAGCGCCGCACGCGCGATCGCCCGCTTTTCCGCGGCGCGCGCGGTCCTGCGCACCGCCAGCGGCGGTTCAGGGTGCGACTCGGTGAGCGCCACGATGCCGCCGTGGACGCGGCGAAGGCTGCCTTGTGCCTCCAGCTGCAACACGTCGCGCCGCACCGTCTCGCGCGAAACGCCGAGATCCTGCGCAACGCGCTCGGTGCTGACCTGCTGCAGGCTGGCGAGTAGCGCGGTGATTCGCTTCAGACGGATTTCCTGGAGCATTGGAAGGTAAGTTTAGCGTCGGGAAAAGGTCAGCGCGGCCGACGCGCACGCATCGCGCGGGCACTGCAGCCATGGAATACGATGAGGCTCGCCGCGACGGTGACCATGATGCAAGTCGAGAACGCGGCGGCCTGCGCGGTAAAGCCCGCCTCGTCGAGCCGCATCACGGCGACGGCGGCCAGTGGCAGGTCTGGCGTGACGAGGAAGATCACAGCCGAGAGCGTGACCATCGAACGCATGAACAGGAACGCCGCCAGTCCGCCCAGCGTCGCGGACAGCGCCGGCAAATAGACGTCGCGCAGCGCGGCGCCGGTGCCGCCGCCGAGGACGGTGACCGCATCCTCGAGTGCCGCCGGTACGAAGCGCAGGCCGGTCGCGACCATCGCGTGACCTTGCGTGTAGTAGTGCACGATGTTGCAGCAGACGAGCAGCGCGGCGGAGCCGTACAGTGTGCCAAGCGACAAGACCGGGGCGTTGAAGGCAAACAGGTAGCCGAGCCCCAGCACCAGACCCGGCACCGTGACGGGCGCCGCCACGAGAAAGCCGGCGAGCGTCGCGTAGCCGCCGGTCGCGCGACGCATGCCGTACGCCAGTGAAAAGATGCCGACCGTGCCGACGGCGGCGGCCACTGCGCTGACCTTCACGGAAAACCAGAGCGAGCCGAGCCCGTCCGCCAGCACCAGCGCGTAATGGCGCAGCGTCCAGTCGAAACGATACGGCCACAGCTGGACAAAGCTTGCCAACACGACCGTGCCGATCACGACGGCGATGGCGGCCGCAATCGACAGGGTCGCCGCCGAGAAGCACAGATCGCGGGCGCACTCAGGCACCGGCGCCGAGTGGTGTCGGGCATCGGCATGGCTTCCGGCGGGTATCCGCTCCAGCCGTCGATCCGCCAGCACACACAGCGCGGCCGGCAGCAGCAGCAGCATGCCGACCACCGCGCCCATGCCGAGATGCATCTGTCCGCTGACCTGGTTGTAAAGCTCCGTTGCAAGCAACGGATAGTCGCCGCCGATGACGACGGCATTGCCAAAGTCGGTGATCGTCACGGTGAAAACCACGAACGCGGCGCGGCCCAGGCCGTACCGCGCGCCCGGCATCGTCACGTCGAGGAAGCGGCGCCAGGCACCGGCGCCGAGCAACTGCGCGGCTTCGTGCTGACTGGCATCACCGCGCCGCAACGCGGCCCGCAAGATCAGCACTGCCTCGGGCAACGCGTAGAGCACGTCGGCCAGCACCAGCCCCCAGAAACCGTAGATGTCGGGACGGGTACCGGTGAGACGGCCCACAATGCCGTTGCGCCCCAGCAGGAAAATCAGCCCGAGCCCGAGAACCAGCGACGGCGCCAGCACCGGCAGGGCCATGGCCGCAGTCACCAGACGCTTGCCACGCATGGCAGTGCGCTCGATGCCATACGCCAACACGAATCCCAGCATCAACGCAAAAGCGGTCGCCGTGACACCGAGGACGGCGCTGTTCCATGCGGCGTGCCAAACGCGCGGCGCGCGTAGGACGGCAGCATAGTTGCTCGCCCCGATCGTGCCGGTCGCATCGTCGATCAGGCTGTGCCACGCGATCGCCAACATCGGCAATGCGAAGAAGACCAGCAGCAAGGCCAGCGGCCAGAGCAGGCACAGCCGCCACAGCCAGCGCTCGACCGCCTTTGCGCGCGGCGACGTCGGCACCGACGGGCGCGTCCCCACCCTGCCGTCCCGGCGCGACGCGGCGAAACCGCGTCGCGAAGACATCCAGACTTTCATGCCGTTGCTCCGGCCGCCGCATCGTCAGCCACGGGCTCGCCTCCGAACCAGGTACAGCGCTCGAAGTCGGTCAACCGTACGTTCACCGTCTCGCCTGCCGCGAATTCAGTCCCGCCGAAGACGTCTGCGGTCAGCCGCAAACCGCGCCAATCAAGATGGACGCGCTGCAGTCCGCCGAGGAAAGTGACCGAACGGATGCAGCCCTCGCCGTCCGGCGCGTGACTCAGCGCCAGACTCTCCGGCCTCACGTACAGGTCCAGGTCTCGCGCATCGAGCGCGTCCGGGACAGCGACGCCCGGCAACGCGCATGCGGCGGCGGCCGGCAGCAGGTTGCCCTGCCCCATGAAGGTCGCAACGAAGCGCGAGCGCGGGTGTCGATACAACGCCGCGGGCGTGCCCGCCTGCTCGATACGCCCGGCATTCATGCAGACGATGCGATCGGCCAGCGTCATGGCCTCCTCCTGGTCATGGGTGACCATCAAGGTCGGCACGCCGAGGCGACGCTGCATGTCGCGCAACTCGTCGCGGAGCGCGCCTCGCACATGTACGTCCAGCGCGGAAAACGGCTCGTCCAGCAATAACAGCGCAGGCTCGACCGCCAGCGCGCGGGCGATCGCAACGCGTTGCTGCTGCCCGCCGGAAAGTTGCGCGGGATAGCGCGACGCCATCCCTGGCAGGCGCACCATGTCCAACAGTGTTGCCACGCGCGTGGCCATGGCATCGCGGGACCAGCGCCGCAAGCGCAAGCCATAAGCAACGTTTTCCGCCACGGTCATATGCCCGAACAGCGAATAGGACTGGAACACCATGCCAAAGTTGCGCTCACGCGCGCTGATCCCGGCAAGCGTACGCCCGTCGAGCGATATCCGCCCCTCGTCCGCCTGCAGCAGGCCTGCGACGATGCGCAGGAGTGTTGTCTTGCCGCAGCCGCTCGGTCCGAGCAGGCAGACGAATTCGTCGGCACCGATTTCCAGATCGATGCCGTCGAGCACCGGCCGGCCGTCGAAGCGCTTGCCGAGATTCTCAATAGTCAGTGCCATAAAACTCGCAGCCTCGCGGGCGCGGTGCGCGGTCCGTCGGACCGTGCACCGCGCCCGCTTCCGCTCACAGATCCGCCAAGCCGATCGCGGGGTCGCTCAGCCCGTGCTTGCCGGTCTCGACACGGCCAGCGAAGCGCCGCGCGAAGGAAGGCAGTTCGGTACACGAGACCGCGAAGTCGTACCAGCTGGCGCTACCCGACAGGTCCCAATGCACATCGGTGCTGGCCCCGGCCGCCACGACCAGGTTCCACGGACCGTCGGAACGATATGCCTTCGCGCGAATGCTGACCTGCGCCGACGCCTGTCCGCTGTTGCTGACCGTCAGATAGACGTTGCCGTTGGTGATGTCGTAACAGACCCGCACCTCGAGGTTCGGCTTGGCACTGGTCTGTTCGGCCAGGTTGCCAGCGAAGCTGCGGTGATAGCCGTTCGGTCCGAGCACCCACAGGTCATACAAACCGCTGTCGTCGCGCGTGTCCCAGCTGTCGTCGAGCTGCTTGCCAGACTCGACCATGTATCGCTGCGGCACCCGGTCGAGATGCAGACGGTCGTACACATGGAAGACCGCGGCCTGCGTACCCGTGTTCGAGAAAAGCAACTTGACGGTGCGCGCGGTGGCATCGGTGCGGGCGCTGGTGTGCAGTTCATACGGCAGCGCCCGCGCCGGCCGCGCCCCCGTCTGCTGTTTCGGCAGGCTCTGCACGGTGGGCGGCTGGATCTGCGCGAGCGCTTCCTGCGCATTGCGCAACGCATCCGCCGCCTCACGCGTCTTGCGACCGCCCAGCACCGGCAGGACATCGTCGTTCGGCGTGGCGAAATCGAACGCGCTCGTCAGGTCGCCGAAGACGGCGCGCCGATAGGGACTGATGTTGGTCTCGGCGATGCCGAAGCGCGCCTCCAGGAAACGCAGCACCGACGTATGGTCGAACTGCTGCGAGTTCACCCAACCGCCCCGGCTCCACGGCGACACCACGTACATCGGCACGCGAGGTCCTGGACCATAGCAATCCGCGTCCGCTGGCGGCATCTCCGTGCCTGAAACCGCGGCGTGATTGTAGTATTCGTGGGCCATGTCCGACGCGGCCAGCGTCGACTTCCCGTACGCGTCGCCCGGCGTCGTTCCCTTGAGCGACGGCGCGCACGGCGGCGGATAGTGGTCGAAGAAGCCGTCGTTCTCGTCGAAGTTGATGAGCAAAACCGTCTTGCTCCACACGTCCGGCACGGCGGTCAGCGCGTCGAGCACCTGCTGGATGTACCAGCCACCCTGCACCGGGCTGGACGGCCCCGGATGCTCGGAGTAAGCCGCTGGCGCGACGATCCACGAGACCTGCGGCAGCGTGCCCGCCTTCACGTCGGCTTTGAAGGTACCGAGGAAGCCGCCGTCCGGCATCGTGTTGGCAATGCCCTTGTAGAGCGGTGCCTTCGCGTCGTCGGTGGCGCGGTCGTAGGCTGGATTGACCTCGACGTCGTGATACACCGGCTTGCCGGACGCGACGTTGGCCGCACGGTACTGCTTGAAGCCGAACAACGGGTTGTCGGTGAAGTTGTCGGGCATCGACTGATACACCATCCAGCTCACACCGGCGCTCTGCAGACGCTCCGGGTAGGTGGTCCAGGAGAAGCCGCCCTTGCTGATGTCGGTCGTACGGTCCAGTTCGTCCCAGACGTTGTTCACCACCACGCTGCGGTCGCCGACGTTGGCGCCGTTCGTGCCGGTCCAGTGGAACATCCGGTTCGTGTTCGTGCCGCCGTGCAACGACGAGAAGTAGCCGTCGCAGATCGTGAAGGCATTGGCCAGCGCGAACTGGAACGGCGCTTCCGCTTCCGCGAAATAGCCCATCGATTGCTGCTTCTTGTACCGGGGCCACTGATACATGCGACCCTTGTCCCATGCATCGCGCGCATCGGTCCAACTGTGCGGCGTGCCGCTCACGCGTTGCGCGTTGCCCTTCGATTGGTCCAGGTGATACGGCAGTACCGCCTTGCCCTCGGCGTTCAACTGCTGCAGCACGTTCAGGCCATTCGGCACCGGTATCGTGAAGCGATCCCCGAAGCCGCGCACGCCGGCGAGCGTGCCGAAATAGTTGTCGAACGAGCGATTCTCCTGCATGAGAATCACCACGTGCTCGACATCCTTGATGGTGCCAGTGCGGTTGTTTGCCGGGATGGCGAGCGCACGACGGATGCTCGCGGGGAACATATTGAGCATGCCGGCGGCGGCGGCCGTGCCAACGCCGGCACGCAGGAATTTACGTTTCGATTGGTCGATCATGACTGGTTACGCGTCTGAATGATGGAGGGCGCTTACGGAGCGCAACGCATCTGCGGGGCGCTCGCACCACTGCCGGGCGTGGGCGTGCTGGCCGGGTTGTCAGGCGTGGTACCCGGGGCGTTGCCCGGCTTGCCCACGTCGCTGCCGCCGCCGCACGCTGCCAGCAGGCAGGCGAACGCCAACATTGGAATGACGGCTAGGCGCGTCTTGCATGTGTTGATGGATTCAGTTGTCCTATTCATGTCGATCAGGTGCTTTGGGGGACGAGATGGGTCGCCGGAACATGGCCGTCGCCTCGCGGGACGACGGCACCATTCGAGGCGTGACGGCTGCGTGGCGCAGCGAGAGTCAGCGCCCCAGCGTCTTCTGCCAGGTGGCGAGAATGCTCTCGCGTTCGCGCGAGGACTTGGCGAAGTCCACCGGATACAGGACACTCGACAAGTCGGCCGGCAGGCCAGCCGCCTTCGCGGCCTGCGACTGGGGCGTGCCGTTGATGGTGACGATCTCCTTGTAGCGCGTGTACACGGCAGCGGCACGCGGCGAAAGAGTCCAGTCGAGGAACCGCTTCGCGTCGGCCTTGTTCGCCGCGGCTTTCATCAGCCCGGAGGCCTCCAACTCGTATCCCGCGCCATCGCTCGGCACGATCATCTTGATCGGGTAACCTTCCTTGACCGACTGCATCGCGGCGAACGCGAGGGATGTGCCAATCGCGAATTCGCCCGCGCGCGCCGCCTTGCATGGCGCGGAACCCGATTTGGTGTACTGCGCCACATTGGCATCGATCGCCCTGAGCAGTTTCCATCCATCGGCGTCACCGTTTTTCTGCAACAACGCGGCGATCTGCAGGTAACCCGTGCCAGACGAGACCGGGTTGGGCATCACGATCTCGCCCTTATAGCGGGGATCGGCGAGCGCCTGCCACGTCGTGGGCACCGGCAGGTTCTTCGCCTTCAACACCTCTGTGTTCACGCAGAACGCCGCCATGTAGCCGGTTGCGGCGAACCACTTTCCATCGGTGGCGCGATAGCGCGCCGGCAAGGCCGCGCTGCCCTTGGCCGCATAGGGTTCCAGCAGCGCGTCGACGCGCGGATCGAGCATGTTCGTCAAAGCCCAGCCCCACAGCACGTCGTTGCGCGGATGCGCGGCTTCGGCCAGCAGACGCGGACCCAGGTCGCCCGTAGACAGCCGCAGGACCTTGATATCGATATCGGGCAAATCCTGTTTCGCGGCGGCGAGATAATCCTTGATTTCGTCCTCCTCGAGCGCCGTGTAGACGGTGACGGTGCCCGCATGCGCGGTGCCCATCGCGCCCAGCGCGAAGGACAAGCCGGAACCGAGCGCGGCGAGCGACGCTCGGAGGCGGCGCGCACGAAAGAATGGCGAGTGGACTTGCATACTACCCCCGTGAAGTACAGCGTTGCGCGCCACGCAAGCCGCGGCGTCCCGTGTTGTCATTGCGTCGTGCATCACGTGCATCAGCTCGCGCGACTGCGCCAGCGAAACAAAGCCATATGCAACGAAATGCACGGATGCAAAATATGCCAACGACGGATGACACGCCGATGACGATTCGCTCCGCGGGCCTGCGCCGAGGTGAAACGCGTGCCGCAGCACCGGCGGCAGATCGTGCAGCGATCTGCCGGCGACGGCATCTTCGGTGACAGGGCAAGCGTCGGTCGAACCCAGTAAGCGCATCGCGGCGCCGTACCGTGCCTTGCGCTGCCCGGAGTCGGCGCGAATCAGTGCGTCTCGCGAGCGGCGAGGGCCTGCGTCACGGACCGCCTGGCGACTCGGACAGCCGGGACGCTGCGTCAGACCGCTGGACTGCGACGCCGCGCGACCGATGCGGCGGCCGATGTGGCGACCGACAGGCACGCGGATGGACAGGCCGGTCCGCGCGGCGGACGCGTATCACTGGGGTGCCCTGCGCTTCGGCCCGCTGACGCGCGGACGCTTCGACAGGACCGCACCGGCGATAACCTCGAACAGATGCGCGGCGCGCGATGCGTGGGCGGGTTGCTCGCGTAGCCACGCCAGCGCCGCTATCAGGTCGAAGAGTTCCGCACCGTCCAGATCGGCGCGCGCCGTGCCGTCGCGTTGCGCACGGCTGAGGAGTGCCGCGCCAGCGGCGCGCAATGCGACGCATGCGACGTGCAACGCCGACTCGGGATCTTCGATGGCGCTCATCATCACGGCGATGACGCCGCGATGACTGTGCGTCAGCTCGGTGGTTTCCTGCATCCACGACAGCAACGCTTCGTCGGGTGAATCGGCATGTTCGAGTTCGCGGGCGCGCCGCGTCAGCGCGTCGAAACCCGATCCCAGCAAGGCCTCCAACAACGCTTCCCTGCTCGGAAAGTGCCGATAGAGCGTGCCCAGGCCCACCTCTGCGCGACGCGCAACGTCTCTTAGGGAGGCCTCGGCGCCCTGTTCGATGAAGACCTCGCGGGCGACGGCGAGCAGGCTGTCGTAATTTCTCTTGGCGTCGGCTCTCATGATCGCGACTTGACAAAACGGAACGGCGCTCCGATTATATGGAGCAGTGTTCCGTTGAAGATAGCGTATTTTTCGCGAGGGAGAAAGCCATGTCTGCCACCAAGATGAAGGCGGTTCAGCAACATCGCTTCGGCGGTCCGGAAGTGCTGCGGCTCGAGGCGGCGCCAATACCGAGCCCGGCTCGCGGCGAAGTGTTGGTGAGAGTGCATGCGGTCGGCCTGAATCCGCCGGATTGGTACCTGCGCGAGGGGTATAAGGACCTGCCGCCGGCGTGGCGGCCGCAGCTGGCCTTCCCTCTTATTCTCGGCACCGACATCTCCGGCATTGTTGCCGCTGTGGCCGATGACGTCGCCGACTTTGCAGTCGGGGACGAGGTCTATTCGATGGTCCGTTTTCCCGATGGCGCAGCGGGGGGAAGCCGGGCCTATGCGGAATACGTCAGCGTGCCATCGACGCAGTTGGCACGAAAGCCGGCGAACCTGGATCACGTGCATGCCGCGGCCGCGCCGATGTCGCTCCTCACTGCGTGGCAGTTCCTCGTCGCACTTGGGCACGACGCACCGAATCCACTGCAAGCAACGCGCCACGAGCCAGTGCCGCTCGGTGGCAGGACCGTGCTGGTCAACGGCGCAGCGGGCGGCGTCGGCCATCTCGCTTTGCAGGTTGCGAAGCTGAAGGGCGCGCGCGTCATCGCAGTGGCGTCGGGCGCGAACGCGGCATTTCTGAGAGATCTTGGCGCCGACGAATTCATCGACTACGGTGCGCAGGCCGCCGAGGCCGTGGCCAGCGATATCGATCTTGTTGTCGATGCGGTCGGCGGCGCAGGCGCCGGTCGTTTCCTGCGAACACTCAAGCGTGGCGGCGCGCTGTTCCCGATCTTCCCGCTCGGGTTCGCCGCGGGCGACGAGGCCAAGCAACGCGGCGTCACCGTCTCCGCAACCCAGGTGAGATCCAGCGGCGCCCAGCTTGCTGAACTCGCGCACTTGCTCGATAGCGGCAAGATCCGAGTCGCCATCGACAGCACCTTTGCGCTGGCCGACGCGCAGGCAGCCCACGAACGTGCTGCGCGGGGCCATATCCGCGGCAAGATCGTCCTCACGGTGCGGTGATTGCAAAACCGTGGGCGCCGCTTCATCTGCCAGGTCGTCGCTGCGGCGCCCACGACATTGGAACCTATCCTGATGAATCTCTTGAAATCGGCCATCGACGACCTGTTCGATCCGAAGTCGACCGTGGCGGACGCCACCGACCGGCACTTCGCTGCCGACTTCCGTCAGCGCGTCAACGGACTTTGGATCGATCGCGCGGCATTCGTCGTCGCCGTCGAGCGGCTTCGTGTAACGGTTGCAAGCGCGACCGTCACTGCCCTTGACGAGTTTGTCGACGGCGCTCGCTACGCAGCGCGCCACGTCATCGACCTGCGACAGCCGAACGGCGAACGGCTGCGGCAGGAGGTGTACGTGTTCGGAGAACGAGGGGCTGACGGGCGCTTTACGCGCCCTGGAGGAAAGCACGCTTTCCCTGGATGCCGCCATCCTGTCGAGCCCCTGACTGAGCGCGGGCCCAGGCGCTTCTCTGCCGGCAGTGCCGTCTGCCGCCATGTCTCACCCAGTATCCGCAGGCTGTCTGACCTGCGCTTTGCAGTCGCTCTGCCGGTCCCGCGCGCGTTGGCGGCAAATGCGTCATGCCCGGCAGTGACCAGTCCGCCACCGGGGCGACGCGTGCCACCGCTGCGCGCGCAGTTCCGTGCAGCGATGCGTGACCCGATCACGCCATCCGCCGCGCGTGGCGCGGTAGCGGCCGCGCAACCGCCCGTCAAGTAGAATTCGGGCATCTCCGCCGCTCGCGCTCCCTGCCGTGTCCATCAACTTCGATCTCAACGACCTGCAGGCCTTCCGTGCGCTCGCCGAGCACGGCAGCTTTCGGCACGCCGCCGATGCCGTCTGCATTTCGCAACCGGCACTGAGCCGACGCATCGACAAGCTCGAAAAGGCGCTTGGCGTGAAGTTGTTCGACCGCACGACCCGGCGCGTCACGTTGACGATGACCGGGCGCGCGTTCGCGCCACGCGCCGAACGGTTGCTGGACGATCTGGACGATGCCCTGATTGGCATCACCGACGCCGCGCCCAGCCGGCGGGGCCAGTTGACCGTCGCGTGCGTGCCGTCCGCGGCCTACTACTTCATGCCGCGCGTGATCGCCCAGTATCACCAGCTGTACCCGAACGTGCGGCTCAAGGTTCTCGACACGGGTGCGAACCGCGTGTGCGCGGCAGTGGTCAGCGGTGAAGCCGATCTCGGCCTCAGTTTCGCCGGCAATCTCGACGAGCAGGTCCAGTTCGAGTGGCTGGTTCATGAACACTACGTCGCGGCCTGCCGACGCGATCACCCATTGGCCGGCCGCCAAGAGGTGAGTTGGAGCGAGTTCTTCGAGCACGATTACATCATGGTCGATAAGACCTCTGGCAATCGTTTCCTGCTCGATCAGGCATTGATGCATCTGAAGCCGGCGCGCGCGAGCCTTTGCGAGACGCGGCACGTCACCACCATGCTCGGCATGGTCGAAGCGGGGCTCGGCATCGCCGCGGTGCCAACGATGGCGATGCCCGGCAACACGCATCCGATCTTGACCAGCGTGCCGCTGGTCGAGCCCACCGTCGCGCGCAATGTCGGCTTGATCAAACGACGGGGCCGTGCGCTGAGCCCGGCGGCGCGCGAACTGGAAGCATTGATCGTCGGCATGAAGACACCGTTGCCGTCCCTGCCGGGGGCGGCGACCGGCGCGTCATCGTCGGACAGTGCGCCGAACCCGTAGCGCGCGTCACCGGATACGCCCGCCATCGGACCTTGATCTGCAATCTGCGACGCGCGCCACGCACGCCCTGTCGGACCGACGAGCGGCGGGCGACTGAGCGGTGACGAAGCGGCGCCGATTCAGCTGCCCGTCACGCCGCGCGAGGCTGAGCGTGATCCATCCCCCGCTGCGCGCTCCAGCAGTCGCGCCGCCCCCCAGCCCAGTCCCGTGCACAGTGCGAAATACAGCAGCGCCACGAAGAGGAATATTTCGACAGGGTGCACCATCAAGCGGCTGTTGACTTGGTTGGCAAGGAAAGACAGCTCCGGCACGCCGACGATGTAGGCCAGGGACGTGTCCTTTATCAACGCGACCCATTGATTGACGAACGACGGGATCATGATGCGCAGCGCCTGCGGCATGATGATGAAGCGCAACGCCTGACGTCGGGTGAGACCGAGCGACAACGCGGCCTGCCACTGCCCGGCACTGACCGCGACGATGCCCGCGTGCACGGCGTGGGCCAGGTAGGCGCCGCCGACGAACGACAGGGCAACGACGACCGTCGGTTGGCTGGGCAGATCGACGTGCAACAGCAATGGCAGCACGAAGAAAGTCCAGAAGATCAGCAGCAGCACAGGTATGGCACGGAAGAAGCCGATCACCGCCAGTATCGTCACGTGGACGAGGCCGCGACTCATGGCCAGGGCCACCCCCGCGACAAAGCCAATCAGCGCCGAACCAAGCGCCGAGCAGACCGCCAGCAGCAGCGTCAACGCGGCACCGCCGAGCGGACCGTCCGGAAATGCGCCGAGCAGCAGATAAGGCAACGCGTGCCAAAGATAGTCGGGCATCAGCGTGCCTGCCTGCCGCGGGCTGCGCCCGGTGAAAGTCGTTGGCCGCGCCGCACGAACTGCATGGCGACCTCAAGCAACACGATCACGCCAACGTACATCAATGTCGCCACGCCGTAGGTCTGAAACGTGCGGAAGGTCTCCGACTCCACTGCGCGCGTCTGGTATGACAGCTCGGCCAGACCCACCGCCATTGCCAGCGATGAGTTCTTCACCAGATTCATGTACTGCCCGAACAAGGCGGGCGTTGCCACCTTCACCGCCTGCGGCAGCACGATGTAGCGGAAACATTGCAGGCGCGTGAGGCCAAGCGCCGCGCCCGCCTGCGCTTGCGTGCCCGGCACGCCGCGCAGACCGGCACGGCACTCTTCCGCGACAAAGGCAGCGGTGTAGAGGCTGAGCCCTACCCACGCGGCCACAGCTTCAAATGCCGGCGCTTCCCACGCGACGCTGCCGAAGTGCAGCGTACGCGGCACGTTCAGCCACGCGACCCATGTCGGCGGCAACAGCGACGCCGCGCCGAAGTACCAGAAAAGTAGCTGTATCAGCAACGGCGTGTTGCGAAAAGCGAGGATGTACGACTGCGCCAAGCCGCGCAGCGGCGCTGCGCCCAAGTAGCGCAGCAGCGCTAGCGCAACACCCAGCAGCGTCGCGGCGACACCGCTCGCCAGCGTCAGCAGCAATGTCGTGTACAGCCCCTGCCACAGCAGCTGCATGTAGCGGGGTTCGAGCCAGGCGGTCATACCGGTATGGACGACGAGAAAAGAGGCGGACAGCGCGGCCTGTCGGCCGGACTGCCCTCATGGCAGGACTGAGCGGCCATACGCGCTTGACGGCGCGGGCCTCCGGTCGGCAAGCCGGCTTACTCTGGCTTCTGCGCGTCGCCGATCTTGTACAGGCGCGGCAGCGGCGCCTTGCTCTGTGGGCCGAACCAGCGATCGTAGATCCTGGCCGCGGTGCCATCTTTCTCCAACTGATTCAGCGAGTCGTTGACGAACGCCAGCAGGCGCGTCTCGCCCTTGGGCACGCCGACCCCTTCGTAGTCGTTCGAGATCGTGAACGGCGGAATCTCGTATTTCTCCTTGTCGGGTACGTTGGCAAGCAGCGCCACCAGTTTCGGGCCGTCCTGCGTGATCGCCTGCACCGTTCCGACGCGCAGGGCGGCAAAAGCGAACGGCGTGTCGTCATAGGCGATCACCTTGGCGCCCGGGAATTTCGCCTTGACCTGCGCTTCGTTCGTGGTGCCCTTGTCGGCCCCGATGCGGAACTGGTTGAGTTGCGACGGCTCCTTCAGCGTGCCCTTTTTCGCGATGAACTGCGTGCCGGAGGCGAAGTAGGGAACGCTGAAGTCGATCTCCTTCTTCCGCTCGTCCGTGATCGTGAAGTTGGCCAAGACCAGGTCCACCTTGCGTGACGTGAGGAATGCGATGCGATTGGCCGGATTGGTCGGCTGCAATTCCAGCTTTACGCCGAGCTTGTCGGCCAGTGCCTTTGCATAGTCGACGTCGAGACCGATGATGCGATTGCTGGCCGGGTCGACGAAACCGAACGGCGGATTGCTGTCGAACGCGGCGACCCGCAGCACGCCGGCCTTCTTGATGTCGTCGAGCCGGTCAGCATGGGCCAACCCCGATAGCAACGACAGCCCGATCAGAGCCGTCGCCAAAATGCGCTTTTTCATTATCGTGTTCCGTGTCTTGGTATCTGCCGCGCCGCGAGAGACCTTGCCTTGTGAGCACCGCAGCGACGGAAGCGCCACGGTAGCAGTCGGCCACGACGACGCAAAATGACATTTGCAGAAAACGTAATGCGCAACGCGCATATGCACGGCCTGTGGGCGCGTCCTACGCATGAACAACATCCCCGGCAGCGCTTGCCGTCGCAAAGCATCCGCATGATGCTTTGCTTATCGACATAAATGCGTTCACAGCGCGCGGCGGCGCATGGGACCATTGTGACAATGCTTCGTCGACCGCCCGCCATGGTTACCCTGTTGCTCCGCACTGCCGCCCGTTTCCTGCCAGGGAACCTGCATCGCGTCGCGTCCTATATGGCGTCCTATATGGCGTCCTATCTCGCGTCCCGTATTGCGTCTCACCCCGAGTCTCACCCCGAGTCTCACCCCGCGCGGCGCCCGAGGTCATCCCTCGATAACCGCTTCACGAGCCGGCCCACCGGTGCCGCCGCGGTCGTTGCCCGCTCGCATCACCACAGCAGGCTCTCGTGGACGGATGCCGGGGACGCCCGTGCGTTACCCTTACTGGTCATCAGCCTGTGCGCGGGCGTGGCGATGAGCCCGGCGACCGTCCCGGTGAGCGGGCGACGCCCCGACGCGCGCGACGACCGTCGACTGCCCTAGCGGCCGCGAGGTGGACTGCCGCAGGCTCGGACGGTGCATCCAGACACCGGACGTCGAAGTACGATTTCGATACCATCGATACCGTGTGCGCGACACCGATCGCGGCGGCGCGTGTATCGCGCGCCGCTTACTCTAGACGGTCTCTCCGAACCGCTCCTGCACAAGTTCTTCGCTCTTCGCCCACAACCGCTTCGCCCGGTCCGCGTCGAGCGCATGCGACATGACGCCGAACCGAATACCCGGCGCATCGTCCACCGGCGCGACCTGGCAGTCCTGGCAGTAGCGGCCGCCGATGTCCTCCGCATTGGCCACGACGGCCGCCCATACCGACGTGGCTGCGACCTGCGGGATCGTCTTGAACGCGAAAGACTGGCCCGCAGTTCCCAGCTCGGCTGCAATGCGCGTCCCCAACGCCGCGAGATCGCCCTGCGAAAGATGTTTCGCCAGACCGGTATTGGCGACGCCCGGCATCAATGAACAGGCGCGCACGCCACGCGCGCGATGACGGCGATCGAACTCGACGGCGAACAAGCTAACCGCTGTCTTCGAGCCGCCATAGCTGACCCAGGGATCGTACGGCCGTTGTTCGAAGTTCGGGTCGTCAATGTTCACATCGGCCCACCGATGCCCATTGGACGACACCGTGACGAGCCGGCCGCCATCACTGAGCAACGACGCGATACGGTTGACCAGCACGAAGTGCCCGAGGTGGTTGATGCCTAACTGCGCCTCGAAACCATCCTTGGTTCGCTGCAGCGGAAGTGCCATGACGCCCGCGTTGGCGATGATCGCGTCCAGGCGCCGACCGTCGGCAACCAGCGCAGCCGCACAGTGCCGAACACTTCCGAGGTCGGCGAGATCGAGTTCGACAACGTCGATCTTCCCGCCGCGTTTTTCGGTCAGGTCCTTTGCTTTTGCTCGATCACGCGCCGTTCCGATGACTTCCGCGCCGCGCGCAGCGAGTGCACGGGCAGTCTGGCAACCGATGCCCGAGGACACCCCGGTTACCAGGAATCGCTTGCCGTGCAGGTCGACATTGCGCAGCACGTCGGCCGTCGTCGACATCAGGTTGAACGAGTCAGTCATGTGATCTCCAAATGGTGAAGCAGTCGCCGGTCGCGACCTGACTGCCCAGTCTAGTCAGCCAACACCGCCACTTCGCGCTGGATCCGCGCAATTGCATGCCTGATCCGATCACGGCCGAGCGATCCACCGGCCCGAAGCTACAATCTCAAAATGCAAGAACGACTCGACCAGATGTGCCGGCTGGTGCTACGCCACGCGACGGGCGTACGCATGGATACACCGCTGCGCGGTGTCGGCATAGGCGTGGTGGCAAGCGCCACCACGCCAGTGGCGTTGGCTTGCCGCGCCGGGATCTGCCTGGTCCTGCAAGGTGCGAAGCAGATGAACGTGGGCGCGCGCCGGCTGCGGTACGCGGCGGGCGATTACTTCACGTCCGTGGTTGAGTACCCTGTTACCCGATCGCTGGTGGAGACACATCCCGGCACGCCCTACGTCGCCACAAGCCTGATCGTCGACCCCGACGCAATCTCGACATTGCTTGCGGAACTCGGTCCGGCGAAACAGGCTCATCGACTCCCGGCCTTCGCCGTCGCCACCGCGTCACCGGATGTGCTGGACGCATGGAGCCGTCTGCTGTCGCTGCTCGACCACCCCAACGACATTCCGGTGCTCGCACCGTCGCGCGAGCGCGAACTGCTCTATCGCTTGCTGCAAAGCGAACATGGTCCGCTGCTGCGACAGCTGGCGCGTTGCGAGGGCAGGCTCGCTGACATCCGGCGCGCCATCGAGTGGATGCAACTTCATGTCGGCGAGCCCGTCCCGATCAAGCGGCTCGCCGACATGGTGGGCATGAGCCTGCCCTCCTTCAACCGAAACTTTCGAGAGGCGACCGCAACGAGCCCGTTGCAATACCAAAAGATGCTGCGGCTCCAGGCGGCAAGGCGGCTGCTGGCGGTGAAGGCCAAGGTGGCCGACGCCGCGTTCTCGGTGGGGTACGAAAGTCCGTCCCAATTCAGCAGGGACTATTCGCGACACTTCGGCACATCGCCGAAACAGGATGCGGTTTCGATGCAGAACGGCTTGGCGCCTGCTTCGGAACTGCTGATCTGAGCGGCGACGGTTCGTCTCGATAGGCGAAGGCGTCAGGAGCCGTACGCGCAATCGCCCGCTGGCCCGGCACGTTGGAATAAAGCCGGTCGGCCTTGCGGCTCGCGTTGGACTTGACGGGCCAGCGCGTTGGCTTGGAGCTAGACGGTGAATCACACACTTCGAGCGTGGCGAGCTCGAGCATTGCAGCGACCGCCGCGATTTTTGCCGTGTTCGCGGACGACTCCCACTTGCGCATTCTGAGCGCCACCAAACTTCTATTCCGCTTGGGCGCCAACGACAGGTTCGCTGCCCGCGAGAAGGTCGATTCGACGATCCAGCAAGCGTCGTGACGTCGGCGTTTCAAACGAGAGCGAGGGCCGGCGCGACATGCGAGGTTTTTCAAAGGTTCTGTAAGCGGGGCTTGAACTGCTCACAGCGGGCCACGCCGGAGCGATCGCGCCATGCGCGACCTCACGAAGGTAACGGAGACGGTGCGCCGACACGGTGCAAGTGCCGCAGGCTCCGTGGACACATTCCGTCGCGCCTGAACAAGCTACCTTGCCTCCGGAACGGCCTGCCCGGGCAAGATAATCAGAGCGGTGTACGCACGTTTGTTGCCACTAACGGGAGTAGCCGCTGGTCTCCTCTGCTCAGCTTCGAGAAAAACCAACGGGCGAACAGCAGCGATAGCGAACAGGAAGCGCTGTCGTTAAACAGACATGCAGCATTCGCAACGATCATTGAAGGTCGTTGCCGCGTTAGACATGCATTTGACATTCGCGCCGCTCGAACAAGCGGCGCCTTAGACGTGCAAGCGTATGGCGGCAACGGCGTGGTCTCGCGCCAGCACTACGACGCGTGCTTGGCCACGCGTTTCCATTCGCCTGACCGACCGGACACGGACATGCTGAAGTGGCGGAGGTGGTCACTTCCGGGGTCCAATTGTCGGCGATGCTGATCGCAGTCACGACATCCATCACGCGTTCGCTGAGCATCGTTGGCTGACCATCGCCACGGTTCGCCAGGAACGCGAGCGCTGCTGATCGCGACTATCGCGCCATGAACGGGCGCATGCCAGACCGACCGGAGCCGAGACAGCCTTCGGTCAGCTTGCAAGCGCGTCGCATCGGCATGCACGGTGGGCGCTGACCTTGGGCAGTGACGGCGGAGGAAGCCGAGTTGGCGTCGAACGAGCCAACGAAAGCCGGACCTGGCTGGGTCAGCGCTTTGACAACCGTGGCTGGCTGCCAGCGCATCGCCACGGCTTGGGCCCGGTCCATGCACAGCGCGAGATGGCGCCCGACGATGCCCGGTACGCCTTCCGCGCTGTCAGTGCTGCTTCTATTGGGCCGAGACCGAGTCAAGGCCAGTAGCGCGAACCGTCGGTTGAACGGCCGGGGACGCCAGATACTGCAGCAAGGCCCGAGCTTCGGCCGCGTGCGCAGCGCCCTTCGGAACGGCGCCGGCGAAACGCGTGACCGACTGCAGCGATTCCGGAATCTTGCCGACGAACGTCGCCCCCTTTACCGGCAGCAATTCACTGACCTGCTGGAAGCCAAGCTCGTAGTCGCCCTTCGCGACGACCGAGGCGACCGGGGTCTTCTCGATCATCTTCGACTTCGGCTTGACCTGGTCGGCCACGCCCAGTTTCGCGAACAGCTCGTTTTGCACATAGACGCCGCTGGCGCTGTCCGAGTAAGCAATTGAGCGCGCGTGCAGCAGCGTCTCGCGGAGCGCCTCCGGCGTGCCGACCGACACGCGCGGCGCGCCCGCTCGCACCACGGCGCCGATGCGTGAATCCGCCAGCTCGACACGCGAGCCGGGCTCGATCTTGCCTTGCTTGATCAACTCGTCGAGCGCGTAGCCGACCATGATCACGACGTCTGCCTGTTCACCGCGGTCCAGCCGGTTCGGAATCGCTTCAGGCGCCTTCCCCATCGACGGGCCGAGGATCGTGGTCAACGTGTCGCCGTGCGCGGTGGCGAATGCCGGCCCCAGTTTTTGATACGCAGCGGTGAAGCCGCCCGAGGTCATTACCTTGATCTCTTCCGCGCTTACCTGGGCCGTGCCTGCTGCCAGCAGACACGCCGCGCCCATCAAATGCTTTACCGAAATCTTCATGTTCTTTCTTGTCCGTGGTCGAGCGGGTCAGGCAGCGCGCAGGCGAGCAGCGCTGCGGCGGTACAGGAACAGGGTGGCGACCAGCGCGCACAGTGCGGCAAAACTCATCCAGTAACCCGGTGCGCCCTTGTCGCCGGTGGCGTGAATCAGCGCGGTGGAAATCGCCGGCGTGAAGCCGCCGAACAAGGCAGTGGCCAAGCTGTACGCGAGCGAGAAGCCCGCCACCCGCACTTCCACCGGCATGATTTCGGTAAGCGCCGGGATCATCGCACCGTTGTAGAGGCCGTACAGGAACGAGAGCCATAACAGCACCGCCAGCATCAGGCCGAAGCTCGGCGCCGCCGCAAGCATGGACAGGACCGGATAGCTGGTCAGGATCGTCAGCACGGTCATCGCCACCAGCAGCGGCTTGCGTCCGAAACGGTCCGACAGCAGACCGCCGATCGGCAGCCAGATGAAATTCGAGACAGCGACGAGCAGCGTCACGAGCAGGCTATCGGCGGTGCTCAGCTTGAGCACCGTCTTACCGAATGTCGGCGCATAGACGGTGATCAGGTAGAACGCCGTCGTCGTCATTGCGACCATCAGCATGCCGGCGACCACCACGGTCCAGTTGGCGAGCAGGGTGCGCAGCACGTCGCGCAGCACCGGCCGCGTCCGACGAGCCGCGAACTCCTCGGTCTCTTCCAGTTTGCGCCGCAGCAGGAAAATGAACGGTACGATCGCGCAGCCGACCACGAACGGCAGGCGCCACGCCCAGTCGCGAATTGCTTCGGCTGCGAACCAGCGATTGAGGCCGAAGCCCAGCGCGGCCGCGACGACGATCGCCACCTGCTGGCTACCCGATTGCCAGCTGGTGTAGAAACCCTTGCGGCCCGGCGTGGCAATTTCGGCAAGATAGACCGACACCCCGCCCAATTCGGCTCCGGCCGAGAAACCCTGCAGCAAACGACCCAGCAGGACGAGCAAAGGGGCGAACATGCCGATGCTGGCGTAGCCAGGCACCAGCACGATCAGGAAGGTGCCCGCGGCCATGATCGCCAGCGTCACGATCAGGCCTTTGCGGCGACCGACCTCGTCGATGTAGGCGCCCAGGAAGATGGCGCCGAGCGGGCGCATCAAGAAACCGGCGCCGAATACGGCGAAGGTCATCATCAGCGACGCAAATTCGCTGCTCGACGGGAAGAACGCTGCCGCGATCGACGTCGCGTAAAAGCCGAAGAGGAAAAAGTCGAACTGCTCCAGGAAGTTACCCGAAGTGACGCGCAGGATCGCGCGCGCGCGGGCAGCCACGCTGCCGGGCGCTTGGTGAGGCATCATGCTGATCTCCGTCCATGTTTGACGCACATACTGCGTCTCGTTGTAGCCGGAAGGGTCGCCGATTGGTCACCATCTGATAAGTGCATTTTTTGCATCGACCGATGCGTGGATCGTATCGGCCGACGGGCTCATACTTGCCACTGGCGCTCGATGGTAGCGGCGTCGGGTGGTGCTGCCGGCGTCGTCCGCGATGCAGGGTGTCGGCCGAGGCTTCGCCGTTTCACGCCGGGACCCATACGACAGGCGGGAAACTCGTCCCACGGGTCCCTACGTGAACGCTAGGCGATATGGCCGTCGGCCTTGGCGGCAGCGACATGCAAGCGGGTCGCCTCGAGAATGATCAGTGTCGGATCGGTAGGCGAATGCAAGCACCACGACGACGCGAGACCGCGTTGACACGGTCTCGCGCCAATGGAAGTCGCATTACCGCCGCCGCCCCGGTCAGACGCCGGATTCGATTACGTCGCGTTTTGGCGCGCGCAGCCTACGCTTACTGATCGTCCATACACTAGGTGGACTCGCGACGTGTGGGACGCGGACAGCCGCGCCTTCGGTGACTCGCCTCGCATACACCTCCGCAGACCGAGCGCCAGACCCCGCGGGCATTCTGCGTTCTTGTTGGCACCCGCCACCACACGACGGTTTTTGATAGTCGACACTCCGCGCGCTGGCTCAGCGGCTTTAGACTCCATCCCGAGGCCTGGTCATGTGGATGGAGCGCACCATGGACCGCTCAGAACCCTCCGCCAGGCGACGCTTACACGACGCCAGACCCGGCTACTCAGCGCGCGATTGCGCGCGACGATCTCAGCACAGGTTGACGGCAGCGGTAGGACAGGTCCGCCGCTTGCAAGCTTTCGTCTCATCCAAGGAAGACTGCCTCGGCCTCTCGTCATGCACAAAAGCATCGGTCACGTCGTCATGGCTCGTCAGCGGCCGGGACGGACTTGATCGGCGCGCCCGCGCCGCGAAGGCCACGCAGGCGTACAGAAGGCCGTTGGCCGAAAGCCGCGGCGCGCGGCCGGGGCGGGTATCCTCCGGGGTGAAGGAATGGCTGCACGCCAAGCTCGGTGGGGTCGAACATCGGGTGTTCAACGTGCTGTTCCCCGACACCCATCACCGGCCTATCTGACGCCCGACATGCTCGGTGCCACTAGAGCCAGCGTTTCGGAACGCCACCGGCGCACAGCTTGATCGGCCTCGATCGCATCGCTCCTTTCCCGCGCTCTCGAACGCGGCGGCGCACGACGGAAAGTGTCCGGCCGCGACGCGCACGCCGCCGAGTTGACTTGTCGCCGCCAGCAGCCACCTGCGGCGGCGCATCGTCCGATTGCTATCCGACTGCACGTTGCGGTCCCCAACATGGGATCACCCCGCCGCCAACAACACCGCCCCCGGCCATTCTCCGCAAAGCGTCAGTCTGTGCACAATCGTCTGCACGACCTCCCTCACCCGTCGGACCGGCTCGAGTTCGCGCCTGACCACGCCAGAGCATAGCGTCACGCGTCGTCTTAGCGGCGGTATGCCGAGCGGCACGCTCGACACTTGTCCCTTGAGCTTGCTGTCCGCGATTGCGATTCCGGCCAGCACTGTATAGCCGGCGCCGGACAGGAGTAGCGCCTTGGTCAGCTGCGTCGCGTCAGCTTCGGCGATGACGTCGAGCGCGATGCCAGCCACGGCGCACGCGTCTTCGAGTATGCCGCGCACGCTGTGCCGGCCGCTCGGCAAAATCAGCGGCAGGTTGCGCAGCGCGTCCAATGGAACACGTTCGCCCTTGGGCAGCGGTAGCGTGTTGGAACACACCAGATAAAGCGGCTCATCGAGCAGGGGCATCGCTTCGATCGCGGCATTCGCCTTGGCGTCATACAGTACGGCAAGATCGACGGTCCCGTCCTGCACCCACTCCTGCAACTCGCCCGCGTAGCCGCACGACAGCCTCAGGCGCACGAGCGGATAAAGCCGCTGCACCTCAGCCAGAAGCATGCCGGCAATGTGATCGCTCACGCTGGGCAGCATTCCCACCGAAACCAGCCCGGAAACAACGCCTTTCGCGGGACGGATATCCGTTACAGCCTGATCCAGCTCGCTCAACGCCTTGCGGGCGTGATTGACGAATGCGCGACCTTCCTCGGTGAGCGCCATGCCATTGGACGCGCGCACGAACAGCGCCGTGCCGAGTTCACCCTCAATGATCCGCAATTGCCGGGAGATGGCCGGTTGCACCACGTGCAGTTGCTCCGCGGCCTTGGTCACGCTGCCCGTGTCGGCAATCGCCAGTACCGCCCTCAGTTGCCGCAGTTCCATGTCTTAACGCTGTTCTAGTGCTTGCCATGCCGATTGGTGATCGACGCCAGTCCGATTTGTTATTGGCGTGCTCCAAATTTGGCGCCCTACCATCGTCTCAATCCAATCAGTCACTCGTAGTGCCTTGCTCCGCAGCAATACGGTCGCCTTGATCACCGGACGCGAGGAGCGAATCGAGTGTAGCGCGTCAAAAATCACCGCCTGATGCAGCCGCTTGATGCAGCCGCCTCTTGCAGCCGCCTCTTGCAGCCGCCTCTTGCAGCCGCTTCATCGAATCAGCCAATGCCAAGACATCCATCGCCCAACGCACTCGCCGCCTTGCTCGAGCGTCAATCGATTCGTGCCTTCCAGCCCGAACAGGTCAGCCGGCACACCATCGAACAGATCCTCGACGCCGCCCGGTATGCGCCGAGCGGCACCAATACCCAGCCGTGGCACGTCATCGTCGTGTCGGGCGCGGCCAAGACGCGTCTGTGCGAGCACGTCGCTCAGGTTCGGCGCGCCGAACCCGAGCGTGAAGCTGGTGCGAACGTAGCCGGCGAATACCGCTACTACTCGGATCCGATGACCGAGCCGTATCTCTCGCGGCGGCGTCGCGTCGGCTGGGACATGTATCGCTCGCTCGGCATTGCCAAGGGCGATCGCGCTGCGAGCCGGGACGCGGCTGGCCGAAACTATCGCTTTTTCGACGCCCCCGTCGGCCTGATCTTCACGCTGGAACGTGTGCTCGAAAAAGGCAGCTGGATCGATCTAGGTATCTTCCTGCAATCGGTGATGATCGCGGCGCGTCACTATGGCCTTGACACGTGCGCGCAAGGCGCGTGGGCGCGTTATCACGACATCGTGAGAAAAGAACTCGCGATTCCAGATGGTCACGTCGTCGTGTGCGGCATGGCGCTGGGTTATGCCGACATGCATGCGCCAGTGAATACGATCCGAGCGCAGCGTGAGCCGCTCGATACGTTTGCGCGCTTCGTGGACCAACCGCTGGCGACGAAAGGGAGCACTGTGGCATGAACGGCGCGCACGTATTTCTGGACCGTTCCGCTCAGGCATCTCCCGATTTCCCGGCCATCGTGCATGGCGAGAATGTGATGAGCTATCGCACGCTTCAGCGAGCAAGCTGTGCGCTCGCGAACGCGCTGATCGCCACCGGGCTCGCTGCCGGTGCGCGCATCGGGACCTACATGAGCAATCACCCCGCATCGTTCGTGTGCCAGTTCGGCATCAACAGAACGTCCTATGTGTGGTTGCCGGTCAACCCAAAAGCCGCTGTGCCCGAGGCGATCGGCATTCTTGCCGGATTCGGCGCCGAATGGTTGTTCGTCGATCGTCAGATTGCCGAACAGGCCGATGCGATCAGGGGCGCGGTGCCAACGCTCAAGGGACTGGTGTGCATCGACGCACGCGTTCCAGGGCTTATCTTCCTCGACGACTGGCTGGCCGAATTTCCGGATAGCGACCCGAGCATTCCCGTCGGGCCCCTCGACACGGCCGTCTTACGCACGACCAGCGGATCGACCGGAGAACCGAAAGGCGTCAAGCGCACCAACCTGTGCCAGGTATTGCAGGTGATGGATTACCTAACCGCGCTCCCATTCGACGCGCCACCGATCAGCCTGGTGCTCACGCCACTATCGCATGCCGCCGGGTCGATCGCCTTGCCGGTGTTCGAAGCGCGTGGAACGCATCACATCCTGAATTCGACAGCGCCCGACACGGTGCTTCGTTATATCGAAACGCACCGGATCAGCTCGGTGTTCATGCCGCCGACGCTGATCTACTCGTTGCTCGCGCATCCATCGGTGCGCACATTCGACTATTCGTCGTTGCGCTACATCATCTATGGCACGGCTCCGATGTCCCGGCATCGTCTGGCAGAAGCGTGGGACGTGTTCGGCCCCGTGTTCGCGCAGGTGTACGGCATGACCGAAGCAAGCAGCACCATTTCAATCTTCACGCCGGCCCAACACGCTGAGGCGATGGCCCATCATCCAGGACGCCTCGCAAGCTGCGGACGCGGTTCGCCCAACTACCGCATCAAGGTGATCGATTCGGATGGACGCGACGCGCCTGCCGGTACGTCCGGCGAAATCGTCTGCGCGTCATACGAGATCATGAGCGGCTATTTTGAAAACGAATCGGCTACCCGCGACACGGTTCGAAATGGCTGGCTGCACACGGGCGACGTCGGCTACATCGACCGGCATGGCTACCTCTACATCGTCGACCGCATCAAAGACGTGATTATTTCGGGCGGCTTCAACGTCTATCCGGCAGAGGTCGAAAACGTCATCCGCCTACACTCAGCGATTCACGATTGCGCCGTCGTTGGTAGTCCAGACGAAAAATGGGGCGAATCGGTCACCGCCGTTGTCGAACTGAAGCCGGGCTGCGCGTTGACCGTGGCCGAACTGATCGAGCATTGCAAGACGCACCTCGGCAGCGTGAAGGCACCCAAGCGGGTGACGATCGTCGATGCGCTGCCGCGCAATCTCGCCGGAAAGACCGACAAGAAGGCGATCCGTAAAACCTTTTGGCGCGAAGCCGATCGCGCGATCTGATCGCGTGACTCTCGTACGTCATCAGGTTCATTCATCAATTCTTGCACAAGGACATTCCCATGCCGCTCTTTTCCTTTCGCGACCTGTCGCCAAATTTACCTGCCGACGGCGACCACTGGGTTGCCGAGACCGCCACCCTGATCGGAAACGTGACGCTCAAGCGCGACGCCAGCGTCTGGTTCGGGGTGACGGCACGCGCCGATCATGCGCCGATCTTGATCGGCGAACGCAGCAACGTGCAGGAAAACGCCGTGCTGCACGTTGATCCGGGTTATCCGGTCACGATCGGCGATGACACGACCATCGGCCATGCCGCGATCATCCACGGCTGCACGATCGGCGATGGCGTTGTCGTCGGGATGGGCAGCATCTTGATGAACGGTGCCACGATCGGTGACGGCAGCATAGTCGGCGCGGGCGCGGTGGTGACCGAGGGCAAGGTATTTCCGCCAAATTCGCTGATTGTCGGCGCGCCCGCCAAAGTCCTAAAGACGCTTGACGCGGACGCCGCTGCACGCTTGAAGAAGGCCGCGCTCAACTACGTTGAAAACTGGCGCGGCATGAAGGCCGACTTGCGCCCGCTTTGACGTACTCACTCACTTTGACCGACAGCATTCCACTACGAGTAAGACAATGAACATCAAATTCCGACTTTTGCTGTTTTCGTGGTTGCTGCAGTTCGTCAACTATCTCGACCGCACCAGTATTTCGGTTGCGGGTCCGACCATGGTGAAATCACTCGGCTTCGACGCTTCGCAATTCGGTTTGTTGCTCGCGGCTTTCGCGCTGGGATATGCGATCATGCAGATTCCAGGCGGCTTTCTCGCGGACCGCTTTGGCACAAAAGCGATGTTAGTTGTCGCGCCCGTGCTGTTCTCGGTGTTCACCGGTGCAACGGGCCTGGCCACGACGCTCGCCGCGCTCATCGCTGCACGCCTGTGTTTCGGCCTGTCGGAAGGTGCGATCAACTCCGGCTTCTACAAGCTCATCGGCGACAACTTCACGCACCGGGAAGCGGCCCGCGCGCATAGCATGTGGCTGACCGCGTTCGCGTTGGGTCCGGCGCTCGTCGCCCCGATCGCTACCGCCATTCTACGCACGGCGGACTGGCGCACCGTGTTTTTCGTGTTCGCGGTTCCCGGTGTGATCGTCGCCCTGCTGGTCTTCTTCCTGATTCCGCGCGACGCGATCGAAGGACAAAGGCACACGCTGACGTCCGACGAGCGCCGCGCTCAGTGGCGCGCTTTCGCTCGCCAGCCCAGCACGTGGATGATGTTCTTCGGCTACTTCACATTCAGCGTTGGCTACTGGGGCTTTCTCGGGTGGGTTCCATCTTACCTTGTTGCGCAACGGCATATCGACCTGAAGGCGCTCGGCCTTGCGGCATCCATTCCTTATCTTTTCGGCTGTGTCGGCATTCTGGTGTACGGCAGGCTTGGCAGTGGCTGGCTATATCGTCGACAGCCCGCATTGCTGGCAACCAGCGTGCTTGCAGCAGGTGCGACGCTGTACGTCGCATACAGCGCGCATAGCATCCAATCCTGCGTGATCGCGCTGTCCGCCACGGCCTTCCTGCTCTACGGCTGCCTCACACCGTACGCGGCGCTCGTCGTGCAGCTCGCCCCCGCCGGCGCACGAGGCATGTTCGCGGGCACCATCAACACGGGTGGTCAGATCGGTGGACTGCTGGCGCCGCTGGCAGTTGGCTACCTGGTCAAAGCCTCCAACTCGTACAACAGCGGTTTCGGCTTCATGATCGGCGCGATGGCTGCAAGTGCAGCATGCTATGGCGCGCTGCAGATTTGGATGTCCAGCCGGGTGCCGAAGCGCGAAGACGTTGAAGCAAAGCAACTGGGTGGCGTGCGTTGACGCCGGGGCGCCGCAAGTGCGCATCTCCCACACTCCGGCTGTCATGGCGGCATTCGCGAATCTGTGAGAGCCCGCATGTATGTGCTGCTGCGACGATACGCCGATTAGGGTGTCGACCGCGCGCCAGACGGACTGCGTTCGCCACCAAGGCGACACGAGCGAAGGCCGCCAGCATCGCGCCGCTGGGCGGGCCGCCGAACGTTCGACGTGGCCCCGCGCGTTACCGGCATCCGCTCTCAGAGGCAGCGGGCGCCGCGAGGCCGGTAAGAACACCGGCGACATCGAGGCTCGTTTCCGCTCAGGCAGCCACCATCCGCGGCCGCCGCTGGCCGGCACCGGCCAGCGCGCAGAGACTGAGTACCGCCGTGAACATCAGGTAATAGCCCGGTGAGGTCTTGTCGCCAGTGGCGCTGATCAGCCACACGATAATGGCGGGGGTGAAACCGCCGAACACCGTCACCCCGATGTTGTAGCCGACGGACATGCCGGTGGCGCGGGTCGACACCGGGAACAGTTCGGCCATCAGCGCCGGCAGCGCGCCGAAGTACACCGACTTCAACACCGCGAACCAGGCGACCACCATGAAAAGCGACGCGACGCTGGCGTGACGCCCCATGTAGGCGAACGCCGGATAGCTGCTGACCGCAAGAATCACCGCGGCCGCCGCCATCTGCTTGCGTCGGCCGATGCGATCCGACAGCAGGCCTGCGAACGGTGTGACCACCGTCAGGATCAGCGCGGCGACGATGCCAGCCGCGAAGCCGTTCGAAGCGGGCAGATGCAACTCGCGGATCGCGAAGGTCGGCACGTACTGCAGCATGTAGTTGACCGCGGTCGATACGGTCAGCGCGCCAATCGAGATCAGCAGCCGCAGCTTCTGATGCCCGAAGACTTCGCGCACCGGCGACTGTGCGTGTGCCGCCTCGACATAGGTCGGCGCGTCTTCGAGGAAGCGGCGCAGGTACAGACCCGCCGGCCCGATCAACAGACCGAAGAAGAACGGTATGCGCCAGCCCCACTCCGACAGCGCCGCCGGGGTCATCCATTGCGTCAGCAGGAAACCGGACAGCGCGGCCAGCAGCCCGCTCAAACCCTGCGTCGCGAATTGCCAACTGGCCAGAAAGCCGCGTCGATGCGGTGCATGTTCGATCAGCATCGCGGTCGAGGCGCCGAACTCGCCGCCGGCCGAAAAGCCCTGGATCAGTCGCGCAACGAAGACCGCGATCGGCGCGGCCACGCCGATACGTTGGTAACCCGGCATCACGGCGATCAGCAGGGTGCCGATCATCATCAGCGCGACGGACAGCATCAACGCTTTCTTGCGGCCGCGACGATCCGCGTAGGCGCCGAGCACCACGCCACCCAGCGGCCTTACCAGATACGATGCGCCGAACGACCCAAACGTCAGCAACAGCGAGGCAGATTCACTGCTCGCCGGGAAGAAGTGCTTGGCAACATAGACCGCAAAGAAGCCATAGATCGCAATGTCGAACCACTCGAGGGCATTGCCCACCGAAGTGGCAATGACGATCCTGGCAAGGCTGACGGGTTTGTTTTTGCTCATGGCGCGAGGACTCGGGCGGACGCGGGGACGTCGTGGGACAGCGGATCGGCGTCGCGGCTGCCGGGCAGCGGCGCGACGGCGTCTTGCGAAAACGCGGCACGACCGGCATGCGGGTCACCGGCTTGGTCGACAAGCGCGGCACGTTCGGCGAGGACCGCCGCACCTGTCTCGCCCAGGTCCCACCACAGTCCTGCCATGACCGCCAGTGCCTCGCGCGTCACCGAGGCCAGCAGATGTTCGTTCGGCGCATGCTGCGCGCAGGCCGGGTACGAGTGCGGCACCCACACGGTCGGCTGACCCAGGGTGCCTGCAAACACGTCGTTCGGAACGGTTCCGCCAAGGTTGGGCAGCAGCGCCGGCTTCTTTCCGGTGCTGCGTTGCAACGACCCTAGCGCCCAGATCACCCATGGATCGCGCGGGTCGAGGCGGGTGGCGGGGGCGCCGCGCAGAACGTTGACCTTCACCTGCGGGAAGCCATGCCGCGCAAGATGGGCATTCAGATGGGCGTCGAGGCGCTCCCAGTCGGTGCCCACCACGAAACGAAGTTGGCAGATTGCGCGTGCGCTGGGCTGGATCGCGTTCACCGGGGCGTTAGCGTTGCCGCATTGCAACGCCAACACCTCGAGCGCGTTCCAACCGATCACGCGCTCGGTCGGCGTCAGCCCCGGCTCGCCCCAATCCTCGTCGACGGCCGGTGCGCTCTCGTCGCTGCCGAGCACGATGTCCGCCAGCGCCTCCCGCACCGCGCCGCCAAGGGGCGGCGGACGCAGGCCCTCGACATCGATTCGGCCATTGGCGTCGATCATGCTGGCGATTGCGTGGGACAGGACGACGCCGGGGTTGCGCAGCGCGCCGCCCCAATTGCCCGAGTGGTGGGCGCCGTCGCGCAATGTCACGCTCAACTCGAAATTGACACTGCCGCGCGAGCCCAGGAAAAGCGTCGGACGCTCTGCTGAGACCCGCGGGCCGTCCGAGGCAAGGAACAGGTCGGCCGCGAGCGATTCCCGCTCGGCCGCACACACCTCCTGCAGCCCGGGTGAGCCGATCTCCTCGCCCGTCTCGAAGATCATCCGCACGTTGTAGCCGAGCCGGCCCGCGCGCGCGGCGAGCACTGCCGCCAGGGCCGCCAGGTTGATCGAGTGCTGCCCCTTGTTGTCGGCGGTGCCGCGACCGTACCAACGATCGCCCTCCACCGCCACCGTCCAGGGCGAGAGCCCGGCCCGCCATTGGGCGTCGTAGCCGAGCACGACGTCTCCATGTCCGTAGGTGAGCACGGTCGGCAGCGCCGCAGCCTCGATCCGTTCGGCAATCAGGAATGGCGCGCTCGGCGCGATCGGGTTTGCGACGAGCCGGCTCGAAAAGCCCAGTTTGGCAAGCTCGGGAGCCAATTCGTCCAGCAGATATGCCTGCTGGACTTGCGCCCGCTCACTGTCCTGGCTCTCGGTCTTGTAGGCCACGCGGCGCGTCAGGTGACGCAGGAAACCACCCGAGTCGAAATCGTCGTGGGCCAGGCGGATGGCGTCGTCGCGTGTCAGTGGTTGGGGCATGGTCGAATCGGAGGCTGGGTAACAAGGCCAGTCTAGAAACGACAAAAATTCGCAACAATTTCAATATTTGCCACTACCATTGCCGTTTCGGCAACAGAAGCGCCTCTCGACCGCCATGCTCCATGCCCTCGCCCTCCGCTATTTCATCGAGGTCGCACGTACTGGCTCGCTGGCCGCAGCTTCGGAAGCGCTGCACGTCGCGGTGTCGGCAATCAGCCGGCAGATCGCCAAGCTGGAACGGGAGGTGGGCACGCCGCTCTTCGATCGCATGCCGCGCGGCATGGTGTTGACGGAGTCGGGCGAGGCGTTGGCGCGCTACGCGCGTCGGACGCTGCTGGAGGGCGACGCCGTGCTCGACGACATTGCCGCCGCTCACGCGCTGGGTGGACGCATCGTACGCATCGGCTGTACCGAGGGCTTCACGCGCACCTTCATGCCCAGCGTGCTCGCGGAGCATCACGCTGCCGAGCCGCATGCGCGTTTCATGCTGCGGTCCGGGACACCTGCGCAGGTGGAGCAGTGGATCGCGACCGGCGAAGTCGACATCGGTCTCGCTTTTGGCACCATCCATTCGGAAGCGGTCGGCGTCTATTTCAGCATTGCCGCGCCCGTCTGTGCGTTGATGCCGCCCAGCCATCCGCTGTCTGCGAGATCGAGCCTGAGCCTCGACGATCTGCTGGCGCACCCATTGGTGTTGCTCGATCGCGGCACGACGGTGCGCCAACTGCTGGACTGGTGCTGCGCCGCCCGTGGCGTGCAGTTCGAACCGGTGCTGACCAGCAACGATTCAAGCGTGCTGCATCACTTCGCCGCGCTTACCGGCGCGATCACGCTGGGAAGTCGACTTGCGCTGGTCGACGTGGCAGGTCCCTCGTCGCTTGTTGCACGCGCGATCGATGAACCGCTGCTTGCCAATCGCAGGCTGCAGGTGATGGTAATGGAAAATCGTCGACTGCCCAGCGGCGTCGAACGGTTCCTCGCCCGCCTTGTCGCGACGCTGCGCAATGACACGGGGAAGACTCACGATAGGCAGTAGTCCGGGCAACAGCCGTCGCCGGCCAGGAACACGCGCTGTGCGAACGCCGCGCGTGGCGCGCATTAACCGCTTGCTGCTCAGCGTGCTTCGCGGGTTCGACGCGGGGCCGCGCAGGTCCGACGCAAGGCGAGCGACTGGACCGCGTACAAATGGATAGAAATGAACAGTCAATCGCGCAACCAATGCTGGACTACCTCGCCATATTTGCTATGTTCCGTAGTGCGTACCAATCTCTTGGTGGTGCGCAATCGGAATCGCCTCCCTGGCGGTTTCCCGACAACTAAGGAGATGAAGATGAAAACTGCCGCAGTGCAACCGACGAAGGTCGTGGCGTACGGCTCGTTCCTCGCGTTGATCCTGTCGAAAAAGTCGCGGCCGGGTGATGGCATCTTCGGCCGCGGCGTGAAGGGCGGCTGATCCGACGCGTAACGCCTGTACTTGCAGCAGCACGCGCGGGGTAGCGCCCGAACGTGCTGCGGGACAACCGAACCCGTTCCATGGAATTTCGACGACCCGCCGGCGCAGCCGATCTCGCTTCCCTGTTCCTCAGTGCGTCTCTCGACTGCGTCCCGCTTGGCGACGAACTGATTCTGTACAGCGAGACGAAGGATGGCTACTTCGGCGTCTCGGGTGCGGCCGCCGACATATTGACGCTGGTGCAGCGTACACGTGGCAAGGGCTGGCGGCGCGCCGAATTGATCGACACACTATCAGCCGGCCGGCATCTGACGGAAGACGAGCACATGCTGCTTCTAGAAGGCATCTCGACATTGCTCGAACTCGGCGCGCTTCATGAAAAGTGACGACACCCACCTATTCATCGTTCACGGCGTGGTTCGGGCGATCCTGCTCGACCGCCCGGTCAAGGACGCGTATCTGGCCATCTTCAAATCGGTTTTCCCCGGGGCTGTCCTCGGCCGCTTCGGATGCCTGTCGCGACGGACGGCACCCTTACATCTACAGCGCGTGTGCGATTCGCTCTATCGCATCGACAACGTCGGCACCGCGTGTGCGTCCTGCTATTCGGCGACCATCGTCGCCCAACTACTGGCCTTCGCCTCCAGTTTGCCCAGCGAAATGGTAGTGGGCGTGAAAAAACAGGACGGCAAGATTGTCGGTCACGCCTGGCTGGAACTGGGAATGGGGATGACGGTGCCGGCGATCGTGAACCCGGGCCAAGTCGACTTGGCTGAATACCGGCCGATGAGCCGGATGGCGCCGGAACGGGCCATCGCTGCATGGGCAGCGACGCTATGAGGGTCTGGAGCGCACTGATCAACCACGATCGTGCATCGATCGAGACTTACATCCGTGACTTGAGCGATGCGTTCGCCGACATCCAGGTCGACCGCTTCGAGCGCACCGACCGTCCATGGGTCATGCTGCTGCAGGCGGATCTGCGTCTGTGCAGTCCCCGACGTCCGCAGCGCAGCCGTGCGCGCGCCTCTGACGCTGTCGCGGCCTACAGCGGCTGGCTGCGCGAGCCGGGCGGGCCGCGGCGCTTTTCCGCCCTGCGCGGTGAGATGCCGAGCTTCGATCCGATTGCCGGCCCCGCGCTAGGTGAATTCAGCTATGCGGCGCTCGGCGCCAAGCATCTCGCGTTGCTCACTGACCATTACGCAACGCATCCGATCTACTACTGCGGTCCGCTTGGCCCGCGCCCCCGGCGCTGGGTTGCGAGCAATGATCTGCGCCTGCTTCTTCTATGCCGCGCGGTGTCAATGACCATCGACCGCGCCGCCTGTCTCGAACATCTGACACAGTCGGTGATGGTCGACGAGAATGAATTGCGCGATTGCAGTACGTTCTTCAGCGCGGTCCGCAAGATGCCACCGGCCACCATCCTGCAGATCGATGCGGGCGGCGACAGCACGCTTCGCGAGCCGGCGCCGTCTTTGCCGTCAGTGACTGCGTGCGCTTCGTCGTCCAACCCGGTGGCCCAGCAGACTGCCTTGCGCGAATGCCTGAATGCGTGCGTGATGGATCGCATCGAGGCGGGCGCCAGCGGTCTGATGCTGAGCGGTGGCGTCGATTCGAACACGATATTGGGGGCGAGCCTGTCCCTGCACGCGCCGTTGCCGTTCTGTGCCACGATGAGCTTCGAGGATGCGGACCTTGCGATGAGCCACGACGACCAGCTCGTCGCGCTGCTCGTCGAACGCTGCGGCGTACCGCACCGCGTGGTCCACGCCGACCGCTTTCTCCGCTTGCCAAGCGCTGCCGACGAGGGCGGTTACATCGACGGGCCCGATGCAGCCGCCAACCCGCTTGCCAAGGAGGCGTGTGCGCACGCGTTTCAGGAGCAAGGTGTGGCGCTCGCGATGACTGGCGAGGGAGGCGACTTGATCCTGGGCGAGTCGAGCTATGCCTGGCTCCATGACGCGATCCGCAAGCACGAAGGCGTGCGCGCGGCCCACGACTATCTCACCGGCAGTCTCGGCCTTGCGTGCTTCTCGCCAACGTATTTGCGCAAGATGCTCGCCGCGCTGTCGCCACGGCTTGCCGGGCGCGAATGGCTCCGGGCAGCGAATCGGGGACACGCCTCGACACCTGACTACTTCAACACAGATCTGCATAGCGCTGCCCGCCGACAGGCGCGAAGCGCGGGTCGAACGCCCACGGCCTGCGGCAGAGCCTATCTCGGCCACCGCTACGTCGAGGCGATGCTTTATCCGAGGGCCGCGTATTTCGACACGTTGAATATCTACTGCACCCACTCGCATCCGTTCCTTGACCCGAGGATGATCGCATTCACGCTTGCCTGTCCTCCGCATCTGCATCATGACTACCGGCGCCTGGACCGCGCCAACCCGTACGCCACGGCCAAGATGCTGGCCCGCAACGCTTATCGGGACGTGTTGCCGGCGTTGGCAAGCGACAAGCGCGGCAAGACCAGCTACGCACTGATGGCACGCAGGATGTTTCGCAATTCTGCCGGCGCCCTGCTGCGCCTCACGGAACAACGGATGATTCTCAGCGATTGGGGCCTTGTCGATCAGGCGAAGTTCCGTGAACACCTGCTTGCCTACATTGTCGCGTCCGACGATCCCAATGCGCAGTTCGGCTGCGACTATCATTTCATGCGCGGCGTCACCGACCTCGAAACGTGGCTCGGCCGGTTCTCGGGTCCCCGGCACGCCGTCGCCGCGCGCCTGAAATTCAGACCGCTGCGCGCACTCGCCGGCCCTCGACGAACATGACGGCCCGTCAGATCGTCGCCAATCTATACGAAGTGCTGTCGCTGCTGTGGCACGCGGCACCGCGCGCAATGTGTCTCGCGCTCGCGTCCAACCTGGTGGTCGGTGCCATCCCGGCGCTGTTGCTCTACATCAACGCGCAACTGATCGGTCGCCTCAGCTCGAACGCCGGCGTCGCGGCCGTCATGGCACTGGTATTCAGCTACTTCCTGCTTGGCGGTTGCCACGACGGGCTGAACGCCATTTCGAGCTTCGTCGTCGATACGCTCGAGGACGCGGCGAAAGTGCGATTGAAGGGCCAGGTCAACGCGATCGTCTCAACCTATCCAGACCTGAGCATTCACGAAGATGCCCAGCTACGCGAGACGGCGCTCCTCGCGGCCGCGGCCAGCGACGAGATCGGCGATCTGGTCCAGCATCTGTACGCCGTCTGCCTTGGTACCGTGATGATGACGCCGATCCTCGTCATTACCGCACACACCGCGTGGTGGATCCCGCTGCTGATGCTGGCAGGGATGACACCCGCCGTGTACTGCCGAGCCCGGGCGGAACGCGAGAGCTGGGATGTACGCGAGCGCCATGCCGGGACCTTCAATGCGCTGCGCATCGTCGAACGGGTGCTGACGCAGCCGGAGTACGCGAAGGACCTGCGCGTCTACCGGATGCAGCAGGACCTGCTCGCGGGCTGGCGGCATCGTTACAAGACCTATCTCGATTCGATGCGGCGCGTGCGCACACGCAACGCCCTCAAGCTTGCCGGGACCTCTATTGCCGCGAGCGGCTGCCTGGCCATACCCCTGTACGTCGTCGTGGCAGGCTGTGCAGCGGGCCGTTTCACCATTGCCGAGCTCGCTTTCCTGCTCGGCGCGTTGGTGCAATTGAAAGACGGCCTGGCGGCAATCATCTACAACGTTGGCGACGTACTGCGCGTGTCCTATGCCGCGCGCCCGCTACGCGCGTTGACGGCGGCCCACCTTGCCGCGCGTCAACGTGATAGGGCAAGCCAGCCGACACCCGACGGAGGCGGCATCGATGGTGTTGCCGCGCCGGCGGCAAGCAGCGTTTCCCTCCGTGGCGTGAGCCTTCATTACCGGGACGCGGCGCGGCCCGCGCTCGTCGACGTCGACCTGGAGATTGCACCGCGAGAGTCGATCGCCGTCGTCGGTGAAAACGGCGCGGGCAAGACCAGCTTGCTCAAGCTGTTGAGCGGCCTCTACCAACCGACCGCCGGCACCCTGCGTTGGGCGACCGAGCCGGCGCCGCCGCGCGTCGTCGGTCTGTTTCAGGATTTCGCGCGCTTCCCATTCGACGTGATCGCGAATCTCGGTATGCCCGACGAGCGCGATGGCAGCCGGGCAAGGGCCCACCTGCGCGCGGTGGGTCTGGACAGTCTGAGCACGCGCTTGACGCAGCCACTGACAAGCGAAATGGCCGATGGCGTCGATCTCTCCGGTGGCCAATGGCAACGACTCGCCATCGCGCGCGTGCTGGCCCATGCCGACGAGGCCGACCTGCTCTTTTTCGACGAACCGACATCCGCGCTGGACCCCGAATTCGAGGCGGAGATCATGCGATTGATCCTGCGTATCGCCAGACGGCGGAGCACCGTGATCGTCAGCCATCGACTCGCACTGACGCGGTTCGTGGATCGCATCGTGGTGCTCGAGCAGGGCCGAATCGTCGAAACAGGCTCGCATGATGCGCTGCTCGCACGCGACGGAAAATACGCACGTATGTTCCGTAGCCAGGCCCAGTTCTACCAGGCACAACCGGACACGCCGATGTAACGGCACGGCGCGCGCGCGTACTGGCCGACACGCGCTCGGGCGCGATGGGACGCGATTGGACGGGGCCCGGCGAGATGAACCCCAGGCGAGACCTGCGCGGAGCGCTGGAGAAAGTCGGAGATCGCCCTACGGGCGATCAGCGCCCGTCGGTCAAGCGCGACCCTGTTGCGCCTTGGCTCGCTCAGTCCCGTGACAACGCGTCGACCGGCAGCATGCGGGCCGCGCGGCGCGCCGGCGCGTAGCCGAACAGCACGCCCGTCGCCGTTGCGCTTGCCAGCGCCGACGCGACGGCGCCGACCGAGTACACCAGTTGCCATTGCGTGAGCCACAACGAGACCAGCCACGAGACCAGCCAGCCGATGCCCAGCGACAGCGCGACCCCAGCCACGCCACTCGCGACGCATACCAGCAGCGCCTCGACCAGGAACTGCTGCAGCACGTCCCTGCGTCGTGCTCCGACCGCCATGCGCACGCCAATCTCACGGGTGCGTTCGGTCACCGAGACGAGCATGATGTTCATCACCCCAATGCCGCCAACCAGCAATGAGATGACTGCGATCAGCGACAGCAACAGCGTCAGCGAGCGCGCGGTCTGTTCCGCCATCCGGGCGATGCTGTCGACGTTGTAGGTGAAGAAGTCCTGCCGGCCGTGCCTTGTGCGGAGCACCCGGGTCAGACTCTTTTCCGCAAGCGCGCCCGGCTGACCGTCCCGCACGCGAACCGTGATGCTGTCCAGATGCTGCTGTCCAAACAGACGGGCCAACGCGGTGGTGTACGGGAGCCACACATTGAGCTGTTTCACATCGCCGGCGCCGTCCCGCGTCTCCGCCTTGACGCCGATCACCACGCACGGCAGCGTATCGATGAGGATTACCTTGCCGAGCGGGCTGACGCGCTTGCCGAACAGCTTGCGCCGCGTGTGCTGGTCGATCACCGCCACTTGCCTTTGGTGCCGTACTTCGTCGCTGCTGAACGCGCGGCCCGCGGCCAGCCGCATGCCGCGCACCGAAAAGTAATGCTCGCCAACGCCATTGACGAGTGCCTTGACGTCGACGTTGCGGTAACGGAGCAACAGGCTGCGGCGACCTCGGGCGTCGCGCTGTCGAGATACGGTTGCGTCGCCAGCGCGGTCGCATCGGCGGCAACCAGGGTGCGGATCGATGCCGCTTCGGTGTCTCCCCAGTCGCGTCCCGGATAGATGCTGATGGTGTGGCTGCCCATGCTGGTGAGCGCGGCCAGCAGATGACGTTTGGCGCCTTCGCCGAGGGCTGCGATGGTCACCACCGCGGCAATGCCGATCACGACGCCGAGCATCGTCAGGAGGGTGCGCAGACGGTGCGACAGCAGGGCAAGCCACGCCTCCTGGACCACGGCAGCCCAACGTGCCGCGACGCCGTCGACGCGACCCGTCCTCTGCGAAGGGAGCGCCGCGCAGGGAGCGACTGCGTAGGGAGCGACTGCGTAGGGAGCGACTGCGCGATCGTCGACCCGCCGGGCATTGCGAGCGACGCTCGCATGGGCCGATCCGCAGTCCGGTGCGGCGGGGCGCGAGGCGCCAAGCGCGCCCGCCTGTGCCTGTGCCTGTGCCTGTGCCTGTGCCTGTGCCTGTGCCTGTGCCTGTGCCTGTGCCTGTGCCTGTGCCCGGTCGGCCACTACTTCGCCGTCGCGCATCTCGATCATGCGTCGCGCGCGCGCCGCCACGCCCATGTCGTGCGTGACCACGATCACGGTATGTCCCAGCGCGTTCAGCCCTGCCAGGATGTCGATGATCTCCTGCCCGCTGACGGAGTCCAGTGCGCCGGTCGGTTCGTCGGCCAGGATGACGTCGCCCCCGTTCATCAACGCGCGCGCGATGGCCACGCGCTGTTGCTGCCCGCCCGACAACTGCGCCGGTCGGTGCGCCGCGTGAGCGGCCAGTCCGACGCCTGCCAGAAGCGCTGCCGCCCGCGCCGTGCGCACTTGACCGCTGACGCGCCGGTAGATCGCCGGTAAGGCGACGTTCGCGAGGGCATCAAGATGCGGCAGCAGGTTGTAGCACTGGAACACAAAGCCGAAGCGCTCGCACCGCAACTGCGCAAGCGCGTCATCGTGGAGGCTGTCGGTCTCGCGGCCGGCAATACGGTAGGTGCCCGAGCTGGGCGCATCGAGACAGCCCAACAGGTTCAGCAACGTCGACTTGCCGGAGCCCGACGGGCCGACGATGGCAACGAACTCGCCCGCGCGGATCGACAGGTCGATACCCTTCAACACGGCGACGTCGCGCTCGCCGGTGCGAAAACGTCGCGTGACGCCGACGAGCTCGAGCAATGGTGGTTCCATATCCATGCTCAAGCCGCCGTGCCGACATCAGGCTCGGGATCGTCCGGGGTGTCGATCACCACGCGTTCGCCTTCGCGCAGCCCGTCCCGCACTTCCACCCGAGTGCCGTCGTCCATGCCGGTCCTTACCCAACGGGTCGACACCTCGCCAGCCGCGTCCAATACACGAACCGGATGGCGGTCATCGCGCACACCGGGCGCGCCGAGTGCGCCGACGGGCACGGTCAGCACGCCACGCGCGGCGCCCAGCAGCACCCCCACCTGCGCCGTCATGGCGATCCGCAAGCGATGGTCGGGATTGGGCACCTCGAACAGCGCGTTGTAGAACACCGCGGTGCTCGGCCGCGTGCTACCGCCAACCGGGTTCTGCACCTCCAGAATATTCTGCGGCGCCGGCTCGATCGCGCGCAGGCGAGCGTAATGCCGCGTGTCCGGCTCGCCGAGAATCGTGAAGTAGACGGTCTGCCCCGGACGGACGCGGATCACGTCAGCCTCGGAGATCTGTGCCTTGACCGTCATTGTGTCCAGATCGGCCAGCTTCAAGATGACCGGGGCCTGCTGTTGCGCGATCACTGTCTGGCCTTCCTGCGTCACGACCGCAACCACCCGCCCGTCGATCGGCGCAACGATACGCGTGTAGCCGAGACTGGCCCGTGCGCTCTCCACCTCGATTCGGGCGGCGCCGATCTGCGCATCCAGCGCCGCCAGATTGGCGCGTTCGACGTCACGTTCCGCGCGCGCCGCATCGAATTCCTGCCCGGAGGTCGAGTCAAGGTCGCGCAAGCGGCGGTGACGGCGCAGGCCGGCTGCCGCACGTGTCAGACGCGCCGCGGTGGCGCGCCGCTCGGCCAGCAGTCGCGCCACGTTGCTCTGCGCCTGACGCAGAGCGTTGCGTGGGATCACCGGATCGATTTCCGCCAGCCATTGACCCTGGCGCACAGTGTCCCCAAGGGCAACTTTCAGGGTCTTCAGCTGCCCCGAGACCTGCGCACCGACGTCGACCTGCCGGTAGGCCTGCAGCGTGCCGGTGGCGAGCACCACGCGCTCGAGGTCGCCACGTTGCACCGGTGCACTCAGATATTGCTGCGCCGGCTTCGAACGGAGCCAAATCGAAGCGAGTGCGACACAGGCGGCGGCCGCGAGCATGCCGGCGCACGCGACGCCCCGGCGGCGCGCGCTGCGAGTGGTCGGCTGGCTCAAGCGAGAGAACCGCGTCTTGCAACACGCGACAGTTTCAAGACATCTCCTGTTTGCTTGCGCTGGATCGGTACCTGCGAGACCGGCCATCGCCGCGACGGCCGCGACAAAGCCGTGGGACCGGTGCGGTGCCAGGCGCGTGGCGCAGCCACGCACATTCGACGTGCGGCAAGTGGACCACCGCCGAGGCCGGCCATCGGCGCGGACCGCGGTAACGCACCGGTTGCAGGCAGCCTGCTTGTGTCAACGCCAGGGCATCGCTACGACCTGACGCGTGGTGCTGACGCAGTCGACCGGCAAGCGGCCGCCGCAGCAACGGGCGGAAGCGAAGCATTCACCGAAAGCGATCGTGCGCGCAATGATGAAACGCTACAGATCGCAAAGCCGTGCGCCGGACCGAGAAGGCGCGCGCACGCGTTTGCGACACGATTGCCGCACGCGTGACATGCACGGCTGGATCCCTTCGACTGGTCGGACCGGTCTGCCTGACCGGGCGGCCGGACAACATTCGAAACGTTTTGCGCGAGCGGCCACGCTACCATCTCGCCATGCTCCGGGCACCCCGCCGCAATTGCGCGCGCGACCTCGGCGGACCAGGTAGCGGACGCGACGGACGCTCAGTGACAGTGCAGCCGCGAACCGCCTGCACCTCGATAAACACCCCAATGACCCGAAAAGCCACGTTGCTTGCCTGCCTGCTCGATTACCGGATCCGCTTCCCGGACGAAGCGACGAGCGTCGATCGCGCCATCGCCGCGTTCCAAGGAAGCGCCGACCCGTTCAGTCGACGCAATCTGCCCGGTCACGTCACCGCGAGCGGCATCGTCCTGAATGTGGAGAACGGCGGCATCGCCGCTGGCCAAGGCCAAGGCGATGCTGCCCAGGTCCTGCTGGTCTGGCACGCGCCCACGGCTCGCTGGCTGCAGCCCGGCGGCCATGTCGAGGGCGACGAGACGCCGGACCAGAGCGCGCTGCGAGAAGTCATGGAGGAAACGGGCTTCCGCTGCGGTCTGCACGCATGGCACCGCGACCCCGTGGTGCCGATCGACGTCGATATCCATCGGATCCCGGCCAACCCGTCCAAACACGAGCCCGAGCACTGGCATTGCGACCTCCGCTTCGTACTCGTGCCGGAAGGCCCGGCGGGCACGCCGTTGGACGCGCATGCCATGGTCTGGCGCCCGCTCGCCGACATCGACGCACCCGGGCTTTCCCGTATCCGTGACAAGTTGCGGCGCATGGTCTGAGCGGGGGCCTGCCGCCGGCGCGCGGCATGGGTGTCGCCCGCTGTCGCCCGCTATCGGCGCGGCGCGCCGCAGCGATCGTCGCGGCACGGCCCGAGCGAATGTTGGGAACACGCGTTGCTGAGCAGTGCTGCGTGGCGTCGGGTGCCGTCCGACGCAACGCACACACACTCCCTGGAGATAGACCATGGCCAAGAAGACCACGCTGACCGACCTCTTCATTCATGCTCTTTCGGACGTGTACAGCGCCGAGAAACAACTGACCAAGGCCCTGCCCAAGCTGGCACGCGCGGCCACCAATCCGGATCTGGCCGCGGCGTTCGAAACCCACCTCGAAGAGACCCAGGGGCAGATCGAGCGGATCGACCAGGTTGTCGAGTCCTCCGGCGTGAAGCTCAAGCGCATGAAGTGCGCGGCGATGGAGGGGCTCGTCGAGGAGGGGCAGGAAGTGATCGACGAGCTGGACAAGGGTCCGGTGCTCGACGCGGCGCTGATCGGCGCGGCGCAGAAGGTCGAGCATTACGAGATTGCGACCTACGGCACGCTATGCGTGCTGGCCAAGCAACTTGGTTTCAACGATGCCGCCAAGCTGCTCGCCGAGACGCTGCAGGAAGAAAAGGAAACGGACCGCAAGTTGACGGTGCTGGCCGAGCAGCAGGTGAACGACGAAGCGGCCGGGGTCGCCTGAGCCCAGCGCGGCGCCTCGTTTCGGCCCACCGCCCTTCCCGCGATCGGCGGTGTGCGGTAGCGCACACAAGCCGCTCCGCGACATGTATGCTCATGGCGCCAGTGGGCGCTGCACGTTTCGCCTCTGCGCCGGTGCATCCCGTCCACACGAGCGCGGCAGCGATTCACTGAAGCCCGGGCGGCTGACCGACGATGCGCCGCCAGCCCTTGCATTGATTCTCGGTCCGCCGCCCGCGGACCACATCATCTGTGTTGTGCAACCGTGGCTCGATTGTGGTCGCCGTCACGGCATGGACGCGGGCACGGGCACGGCTGCGCCCAGGATCCGTCTTGCCTTCAGAATCACCGGCGTGTCGATCATTTTTCCGTCGAGCTGCGCCGCCGCGCCAGCGCCCGCCGCCTGCAGGACACGCCTCGCCCACGCCAGCTCGTCCTCGCTCCACGCGTAGGCCTGATGCACCGGCGCGACCTGCCTGGGATGGATGCACAGTTTCGCCCCGAAGCCAAACCGACGGGCACGCCGGGCGTCGTCCTCGATCCTTGCCGCATCGTCGAGTACGGTGCTGACGCCGTCGATCGGTGGCGCGAGCGAAGCGAGGCGGGATGCCATGACAAGCTGGGCGCGGAAAGGATCCAGTTCTTCGCGATCGCCGTCGATGCCGAGGTCGAGTTGGAAGTCCAGCGTGCCGAACACCAACCGTTGAACGCCGGGGCACGCAGCGAGTGTCGACACCTCGGCCATGCCACGCGCCGTTTCAACCAGCGGCAGGATCGCCATCGCCTGATGCGCAAGACGCCGCACCGTTGCGAGATCGTCGCGGCGCTCCGCTTTCGGGAGCATGATGCCGGCGAGCAGCGGATGCGAAGCGAGCGCGGTCAGGTCGTCGCCAAACCAGGTTGTGTCGGGACCATTGACCCGCACCACGACCGCGCAGGCGTTTGCCTGGCCGGCCGCTTGCCAGGCGTCGAGCGTCTCCCGCACGAAGCCGCGCGCCGCAGGCTTGTCAGCGGCCGGCACCGCGTCCTCCAGGTCGATGACGATCGCATCGGCGCCCGCCGCCATGGCTTTCGAGAAACGTTCTGGACGGTTGCCGGGCACGAATAGGTAGGAACGTGCGAGTGCTGGCTTCATGTCGATACCTTCGTTGTTCGCTTGGCGCACGCATCGCGCTTGCCTAGAACGAGCGGGGCAAACCCAGGATGTGCTCCGCCACGTAGGAGAGGATCAGGTTGGTCGAGATCGGCGCGACTTGATAGAGGCGCGTTTCACGGAACTTCCGTTCCACGTCGTACTCGCAAGCGAAGCCGAAGCCGCCGTGGAATTGCAGGCACGCATTGGCCGCCTCCCAAGACGCATCGGCGGCCAGCAGCTTCGCCATATTGGCCTGCGCGCCACAGGGCTCGTGTGCGTCGAAGCGGCGGGCTGCCTCGAACCGCATCAGGCTGGCTGCCTCGACGTTGACGAAGGCGCGCGCAATCGGGAACTGCACGCCCTGGTTCTGGCCGATCGGGCGGCCGAACACGATCCGCTCCTTCGCATAGGCACTGACCTTGTCAATGAACCAATACCCGTCGCCAATGCACTCGGCCGCGATCAGCGTGCGTTCGGCGTTCAAGCCGTCGAGGATGTACTTGAAGCCCTGGCCCTCTTCCCCGATCAGGTTCTCCGCTGGAATCTCCAGGTTGTCGAAGAACAGCTCGTTGGTTTCGTGGTTGACCATGTTCAGGATCGGCTGCACGGTCATGCCTTTCCCGATCGCTTCGCGCAAGTCGACGATGAAAATCGACATGCCCTCGGACTTGCGCTTGACGTCGGCCAGCGGCGTCGTGCGCGCCAGCAGGATCATCAGGTCGGAGTGCTGGATCCGAGAGATCCAGACCTTCTGGCCGTTGATCACGTAGCGGTCGCCCCGACGCTCCGCCGTCGTCTTGATCTTCGTGGTGTCGGTGCCGGTGGTCGGCTCGGTGACGCCCATCGACTGCAGACGCAGCTCGCCGCTGGCGATCTTCGGCAGGTAGGTCTGTTTCTGTTGTTCCGAACCGTGCCGCAACAGCGTACCCATGTTGTACATCTGACCGTGGCAGGCGCCGGAATTGCCGCCCGACCGATTGATTTCCTCCATGATGACCGACGCTTCGGTCAGGCCGAGGCCGGAACCGCCGTACTCCTGTGGAATCAGTGCGGCAAGCCAGCCGGCCTGCGTCAGCGCGTCGACGAACGCTTCGGGATAGCCGCGTTCCTCGTCGATCTTGCGGAAATACTCGCCGGAGAACTGCTCGCACAAGTCGCGGACTGCCTCGCGGATGTCTTGAAAGGATTCCTGTTGGGTCGTCTGCATGGCAAGGAAAACGTGAAAATCGGGAGGGTCGGACGCGGCGTACAAGGCCGCGCCCGTTCTGCTTCGGATCGGGCGCCAGATGCGGTCGCGGCGGCTCAGGCCAACGTCGCGACCGCCCGCATCGCGAGATAGCCTTCGTGATCTTTCGCCCACAGCTCGACGCTCAAGCCGTCGTCCGAAGGCAGGCCGCATAGCGTCAGCGGACGGTTGGCGAACACCGGGCGCTGCGCGCGGAACGAGAACGTGCGCACGACGGCGGCGGGCAGCGTGCGCCGGACCAGATCCACCAGCAACGTGGCGATCAGCGGGCCGTGTACCACCAGATCCGGATAACCTTCCACTGCGGTGACGTACGGATGGTCGTAGTGGATGCGATGGCCGTTGAAGGTCAACGCGGAATAGCGGAACAGCAGCGTCGGGTCCGGATGAACCGTACGCGACCAACGCTCCCCGTCCGGCGCGCGCGCCGCTGGGGCGGCTGGCGCATCGGAGCGCGGCGCATCGCGATACACGATGTCCTGCTCTTCCTCGACGCACAGCACCCCGCCTGTCTCGATACGGTGTTGCACCGTCACGAAAACAAGCTGACCGGTGCGCCCGGTCTTGCTATCCACCGCCGCAATGGTCGAGTGGCGCGTGGCATCCGTGCCGGCCGGCAACGGGGCGTGAAACGTCAGCCTGCCGCCCGCCCACATGCGCCGAGGCAGCGCTACCGGCGGCAGGAAGCCACCGCGTTGCGGATGCCCGTCCTCGCCGAGGCTCGCCTGCGGCGCGGTCGGCTGGAAGAACATCCAATGCCAAAGAGGCGGTACGCTGGTTGGCACGTCCGCATCGCCTGAGTCGAGCGTGGCGGCCAGGGCCCGCAGCGAGAAGGCCGAGATCACTTCGCCGGCAGTCTCCTCCCTGCCCAGCCAGTCGTCGAGGCGCGCCGGAACGGCATTCATCATGCGTCTCCGTTGTGTGATGCGATTCTTGTCATTCGCTTGGATTCGTCCGAGTCATGGCTACTATGAACTGCCCTGCCGGCTTCGCAAAGTTCTGATTCGGAAAGTGGGCATTCGGCTTTGCTTAAGGCTGTACAGCCGATGCCGGCATCGCCTGTCTTAGGGTCTGGCGAACGAGCGCTTCACGCATCGCGAATTGAGCGGGGGGTGACGGTCTGTCACAGTGAGGCTCTTGAACCGAAGAAGGAGGCTGGCCTTGAAGATTCTGGTACCCGTGAAGCGCGTGGTGGACTACAACGTGAAGGTTCGCGTGAAGGCGGACGAGTCGGGCGTGGACCTCGCCAACGTGAAGATGTCGATGAACCCGTTCGACGAGATCGCCATCGAGGAGGCGGTACGCCTGCGCGAGGCCGGCGTGGCCACCGAGGTGGTGGCCGTGTCGTGTGGCGTGACGCAGTGCCAGGAGACGCTGCGCACGGCGCTGGCGATCGGCGCGGACCGCGCGCTGCTGGTCGAGACCAGCGCGGAGCTGCAGCCGCTGGCCGTGGCCAAGCTGATCAAGGCGGTGGTCGAGAAGGAAGCCCCTGAGCTGGTGATCCTCG
>NZ_FNLO01000005.1 GCF_900095735.1 Chitinasiproducens palmae
TTAAAGAGCATCGCGCTAACTTGACAAACCAGCTATACTTAATCTGGCTTGCTTCGTTTGCTGCGTCGCTGCATCAGCAGCAGAGAAACGAGATTATGAAGCAGTCTTCTTCGTTCGTCAACAGGTTTTTTTCGCTTACCGTTTCGTTCAACCACCCAACGAAACGCGCACTACAAAACCCGCTCACTCACCGGAAGCTCGTCACTCACTCTCCCGTCCCTGCCGCTTGCACTCGTTGAAGTCCGTGCAGCAGAGGAACGAGATATTAGGACGAGAACCGCGTCTTGGCAAGTCCTTTCGACGAATTAATTCATCCCCCCTCGTTAATCGGACTCAGGCATTCCGTTCAAGCCCACGGACTTTCAATGGCGGCGTTTACGAGTCGCCGCACTGCTCGGGCCGACAGGCGACGCCCAGGCGGCGGGCACCGCGGCGGCCATCGCCGCGTAGCCGGCGTCGCTGGGGTGGATGTGGTCGCCGCTGTCATAGCGCGGTAGCAGACGCGCGACCTGCGTGGGATCGGCCAGCGCGTGATCGAAGTCCGCGATTCCGTCAAATCCGATGCCTGCTCGCAGCGCCGTGTTCACAGCGGTTCGAATTGCCTCGCGCGCCGGCGGCAGTGAGGCTGGCGTGAGCGTAGCGCCATAGATCTTCAAGCCCTTCGCGTGCGCTGCCGCAATCAGACGGCGATAGCCGTCCAGCAATGCATTGGCGTCAACTTGCGTGTGAGGCTCGTCGCAGTCCACGCCGGCACGCTTTGGCATCGCGGCAAAGTTGATGTCGTTAATGCCGATCAACACCAGCACCGCCTTCACGTTCGGTAGATCCAATGCGTCGTGCCCGAACCGATTGAGCAGCGGCTCGCCATAGCACGCCGAATCGCTGAGCAGACGATTGCCGCTGATGCCGGTGTTGATGACCGCCACCCGCCCGTCCATAGCCCCGCCGATGCGCTCGGCGAATACGTCCGGCCAGCGTCGATTTGCATCCTGCGTGGAACGCATGCCGTCCGTGATCGAATCGCCGATTGCCACCCACGCGGTCCGGCCCGACGGTCCGGCGACATCCAGGCCGCTCAACCAGAAGTAGGAGCTCGCCAGTGGACGATACGGCGTTGCCGAGCTATCCGCGCTGTGGTCGCCTACCGCCGAGACATAAGCGGTTTGGCTGGCGAGCTTATGCCACGTGGTCGGATGCACCGCATGCTTGATATAGAAGCTGACTGCCAGGCGTTCGCCCGCGCTGACTGGCATCTCGACCGCATCCGTCACGACCTCCCGTCCGGCCGGCACCACGATCTGTGCCGCGCCGGCCAGCCGCAGCGGACGGTCGGTCCCCGCTTGCAGCCCCGCGCCTTGCGGCGCGACGCCGATGCGAACGGCATCAAGTACTAGCGGTTCGCGACCGTACCGGTTCGAGATGGAGATCCGCACTGCTCGACCCGCGAGCCGCGAGTAGACGATCTGCCGCACGGTACGGCCGGCAATGGTCGGCGTCTTCAGATATGACGGGGCGGCCGAGGCGAGCACCACTGCCTGCGGCGCGGCGCGCCAGCTGGCGGTCCAGTCGCCGGCAGCCGGCTCCGTCGCCGCAATGCCGACGCCCGGCAATAGCACCGCGCTCGCCAGCATCGTCCGGAGCGTCCGTTTTCGGCCAATCGCACTGCCGATCAGGCGGACAGCGAGACCGCCAACGCCTTTGAAACGCCAGTCGAATCGTGCGCCGTCACCAAGCGCGGCGGGGCGCCGTTGGCTCCGCCACGTCCGTCCAGCGGCCAACGAGACGGAAGGGAAGCAAGGCCGCAATAGCGCGCTTGACGTGGCTGGAGCGACTGACGTGGAGGGCGCGGCCGACGACCATGCCGCTAGTGCGCGGCCCAGCCGCAAAACTGAGACAGAGGACACGGGAAATCCAGCGAAGTAAATGGCTGATTATCGCTCCACTGCGCCGTGCGTGCGGGCGCGGTCCAACACGCCGCATAACTGCGAGGCCCCCTCGGCGATACGCGGTCCTGGCCGGCTGAGCAGGTCCGCATCGATCGTGAACAACTGCCTGCTGGCCACCGCGCGCAATTGCGGCCAACGCTGCCAGACGGCTAGCGGGTCGGCCTGGGTCTTTCCGCGCGTCGCGACAATCACGGCTGGGTCGGCGCCGATCACCGCTTCGGTGGCAACAGCTGGCGCGACACCAGGCAAGCGACCGAAGACGTTGCGCCCACCGCAAAGCGTCAACAGTTCAGCGTAGAGCGGCGCCTGCGCGCCGAAGGTGATCAACGGATCGTCCCAGACCTGCATAAATACACTGACTGGCGGTGCGCCGGCGTGCGAACGCCGTAAGGCGGCGATCCGCTGGCGAAACGCATCGGCAGCCTGAGACGCTTGCTTGTCGCTGCCCGTCAAGCGGCCAAGGAGGACCAGCGTGTCAGCAATCCTCGCGGTGTCGGGCGGATCACTGTAGAAGACTGGAATGCCGAGGTCGGCCAGCCGTTCGAGCTGCCGACGCGCACTGCCGTGCAGCCATGCGACTACCAGATCGGGCCGCAGCGCGGCGATGCGTTCGAGATCCAGGGCGCTGCTGTTCCCGACCTGTGGCAGAAGCCGCGCCTCGGCCGGAAAGTCGCTGTATGCGACGACGCCAACGACCCGGCTGCCGGCTCCTGCGGCGAACAACATTTCAGTTGTATGGGGAGACAGGCTGACGATACGCTGGGCCGGCCGCTCCAGCGTCACCGCGTGTCCGAGATCGTCGGTGACCGTCAGAGCAGCCGCCTTCGCCTGCCCCGCAAAAGAAAGCGCAGAGAGCGCGACGGCCACGAGCCAGTACGCGATCGGATACACAGTGCGGCGTTCGAACAGGGCGGGCATTGAATCGTTGGACGGATGGTTGGTCGGGTGGGCGGGAGGTCATTCGCAACGTGTCGGGGCCAGGCCAGGCGCCGATCTCGGAGGACGGCAAACGACCGCGCGAGCCTATCCGCGACGACGACCTGCTGCGCGGCGTACGGCGCAGCGTCAGTGCTACGTCAGGGCTACATGTGCCACCGTCAGTCGGTACCGCACAGTCTGACGCCTGCCGGGTGCCGCGCGCCAGCCGACCAACCGGCCAGGCGACGCACCCTTCGCCCATCCCGCGCGGTCGGCGCACCAGCGTCTCGCTTGCTTGCTGCCCCGGCCCCACGCGCGGCGCGCCGGTCTCTGCCGTGCCGGCGCACGTCGCTGACACGCGCCGGATAGAAGCGCCACTCTAACCGACGGCCGACTGGTGGCCGACGCTGCGGCGGCGCAACATTGGGGTTGCCGACTCACTCTCGCCACTGAATTCCACGCACAATGACGAGCCAAGACTAATTACAAGGTTCGCGAACGGGAAGGCCAACGTGCATGGCCGAAGCCGTTACCTGCCTGGATCGCGCGTTCAATTTCTGTCGGAGATGCAGAATGGATTTTCTGATTGTATTGGCGGCACTGCTATTCCTGATGTTCGCCGCCTACCGGGGCTACAGCGTAATCCTGTTCGCGCCCATCGCTGCGCTGGGCGCCGTCCTGCTGACCAACCCGGCTGCGGTCGCGCCCATCTTCAACACGGTGTTCATGCCGAAGATGGTGTCGTTCGTCGAACTCTACCTGCCGGTCTTCCTGTTGGGCGCAGTGTTCGGCAAGCTGATCGAACTGTCGGGCTACTCGAAGGCTATCGTCCGCTCGGTCATCAACCTGATCGGGCCCGGCAAGGCGATCGCGACAATCGTGATCGTCTGTGCGCTGCTGACCTATGGCGGCGTATCGCTGTTCGTCGTCGTGTTCACGGTCTATCCGTTCGCCGCGGAGCTGTTCCGGCAAAGCGGCATCCCAAAGCGCCTGATGGGGGGCACGATCGCACTCGGTGCGTTCTCGTTCACGATGGATTCGGTGCCCGGCACGCCGCAGATCCAAAACATCATTCCGTCGGCCTTTTTCAAGACCACCACCTGGGCAGCGCCGTGGCTCGGTCTTGCCGGCTCCGCGTTCATCATCGTGCTTGGCCTGACCTATCTTAACTGGCGGCGCCGTCAGGCGATGGCGGCCGGCGAAGGCTACGGCACCGCGCTGGTCAACGAGCCAGCGCCGTTTGAGGCCGAACGCCTGCCCAACCCGGTGCTCGCGTTTGCGCCGCTGGTGCTGGTGGGCGCGCTGAACTTCGCCTTCACCCGTCTGATCCCGCTTTGGTATGGTGCGACCTATTCGGCTGAACTGCCGGGCCTGCCGAAACCTCTCGTCGTCGACATCAAGAAGATGACGGCGATCTGGTCGGTAGAGGCAGCACTGCTGGTCGGCATCATCTTCGTGCTGATCTTCGCATTCCGCACCATCGCCCGGCGCTTCGCCGAGGGCAGCCGCCAGGCCGTCTCGGGGGCCTTGCTGGCATCGATCAACACGGCATCGGAGTACGGCTTCGGGGGCGTCATCGCCGCGCTGCCCGGCTTTGCAGTCGTCAGCGGCGCCCTGCAAGGCATCCCTAACCCGCTCGTCAAGGAAGCCGTGTCTGTCACCGCGCTCGCCGGCATCACCGGCTCGGCGTCCGGCGGACTGAGCATCGCGCTTGCCGCCATGTCGCAAACCTTCATCGACGGTGCGCAGGCCGCCGGGATTCCGATGGAAGTGCTGCACCGGGTGGCGGCGATGGCCAGCGGCGGCATGGACACCTTGCCGCACAACGGTGCAGTGATCACGCTGCTGGCCGTCACTGGACTGACGCACCGGCAGGCCTACAAGGACATCTTTGCGATCACGCTGCTCAAGACGCTGGCGGTGTTCTTCGTGATCGGCCTTTACTACACGACCGGCATCGTGTGAGCCGCCGCCGGCGAACCGTCATTCGAACCGGCGTCGGTGACGGCGGCCGGGGTGGTGACCGGGGTGGTGACCGGGGTGGTGACCGGGGTGGTGACCGGGGTGGTGACCGGGGTGGTGACCGGGGTGGTGACTGAGGTGGCGGTGGCGGTAATGGCTGGGGTGGCGACCGCGGTAGTGGCCGGGGTAGCAGTTCAGGGAGCGGCCAGAGTGGTCACGGTCGCCGCAATGGACGCTGCGCCCGCATGCGGCGCCTCCCACAGGCGACCCGGCCTGCCGAGCGGCGCCCCAGGCCGCGCGGCGCGGGCCTGCTGCAGGCGCTCCACCGTGATGCGGCTCGCGGTGGCATGACTGTCGTCGATGTGCTCGTCAAGCAGCGTCAGCGCCGCCTCGCAATCGCAGTCCTGCAACGCGTCGAGCAGCCGGATGTGCTCGTCGTAGGTCAGCGCGATCCGCTCTGGAAAATCAAAATCGATGCGCCGGATCAGTCGTATCCGGTCGGTCACCTGTTCCAGCACGGCGGCACTTTCGCGATTGCCTGCGGCACGCGCCAAGGCGATATGGAATGCCTCGTCGAGCGCGGCGACTTGCGCGCCGTCGGCTGCGCGCAGCGCCGGCTCGACGCGCCAGATCCCGCCGAGCCGCGTCAACACCGTTCGGTCGACGCGCGGCGCGCCGGGCACGCACAGCGCAGTGACAACCTGCCGCTCTATCAGTAGACGCAGCTCGTAGAGTTCGGCGAAACGCGTGAAGTCGAGCGGCACGACCTCCCACCCATTGCGGAAATGGACCTGCACCAGCCCGTCGGCCTGTAGACGCAACAGCGCTTCACGAACGGGCGTGCGAGAGGTACCCAGCCGCGCGGCCACTTCGTTTTCGGTGAAGCGATCGCCCGGCATCAAGCGGAATTCGAAAATCGCCTCGCGCAGGCGCGTATAGACGGTTTCGGCCCGCGAGGCCTGGCGCTTCCGGGGTCGCCCTGAATCCAGTTCTTCCATCGTCATGAGTGTTGCGACGGTGCGCCGACGGTCGGCCCAGGAGCCGTCCTGCGTGCCCGCCGTTCTGTTGCGTGGCGCAGCGTCAGGACGGCCGGGCACGGTCTTTCCGTCTTTCCGTCTTTCCGTCTTTCCGTCTTTCCGTCTTTCCGTCTTTCCGTCTTTCCGACTATAGGTCTTTCGGTCTTTCAGACCTGCGGTCTCGCGGTCAGGACCGCGCCGCCATGAAACGCTTGCGCCACGGCTTGAGCACCGCGATGGCCAGCAAGGCGGTGGCAAGGTCGAGCGCGATCGCGGTTGCGAAGACCGGGTGCCAACTGCCGGTGTGCTGGTGCATCAGTGCCGCCAGCGGGCCGCCGAAGATCGAGCCGATGCCTTGCGAGATGTACAGCCAACCGTAGTTGGCCGTGGCGTGACGGCTGCCGAAGGTATCGGTCAACGTGGATGGGAACAGCGAGAAGATCTCGCCCCAGCCGAAGAACACGACGCCCGAAAGCAACACGAACAACACGGCGTTGTCACGGGTCGCCAGCCAGAGAGCCATCGCCACCCCTTCGAGGGCGAAGGCGAAACACATGGTGTGCTCCCGTCCGAAACGATCGGAGACCCATCCGAACAGGGGCCGCGTAAGGCCGTTGGTGAAGCGATCGATCGTCAACGCCAGCGGCAATGCCGCCAGGCCGAACACGACGACTTCGGTGATGCCGAAATCGCGCGCGAAGGTGGCCATCTGCGACGTCACCATCAGCCCGGACGTCGACATCATCGTCATCATCGCGAACATCAGCCAGAACAGCGGTTCCTTGAGCATTTGCGACGGGCGGTACTGCGCCCGCGAGGCCCCTTCCCCACTGGCCGAGGCGCCCGCCGGACGATCCTCCGCCAGCGGCGGCGTGCGCAGACCCTGGCTGGCCAGGAAGCCGATCACCGCAAAGCCGATGCCGAACATCCACAGCGTGCTGTCCAGACCACGGCTGGCCAACGAGGCAGAGATCGGAAAAGTCGTCAGGATTGCACCCATGCCGTAGCCGGCCGCCACCATGCCGGCAGCAAAGCCGCGGCGGTCCGGGAACCAGCGCACCATCAGGCCGACCACGCCGACATAGACGATCCCGGTGCCGAGGCCGCCGACGCAGCCGTAGGTCAGATATAGCATCGCGGCGCTGCCGGCCTGCGCCGCCAGCACCCAACTGAGACCGGACAGTAACGTGCCGATCGCAATCAGACGACGTGGGCCGAAGCGATCGATCAGGCTGCCCTGGAATGGCGAGAAGAATGTCTGCAGGATGATCAGCAAGGAAAAGGTGACTTGCAGTTCCGGCAGCGGCACGCCCAGCTTGGCTGCGAGCGGCCGGGTCAACAGCGTCCAGACATACTGCGGGCTGGAGATGGCTGCCATGCACACCAGCCCGAGCGACAGTTGCAACCAGCGGGTGCGCGAGGACGCGGGCGCGAGCGGGGACGCGCCGGTGGTCAAACCGGTACTGGCCATGAGATTCTCCAAGGTGAATGCGGGTTACGAGCTGCGGTTAGAGCTGCGGTTACGAGCTGCGGTTACGAGCTGCAGTCAACAAGCTGCAGTCGACAAGCTGCAGTCGACAAACTGAAGTCGACAAGCACACCTGCGCTGCTTCAATCAGTACTGCATATCTTTTTCACGTCTGGCCTGGCGGCGGATCGCTGCCTGTAGCGGATGCGCGGCGCCATCCCGCGCCATCCGCGCCGTCTTGCGAACGCACGGTCCGTCGGCACCGTTCGTCGACGCGCCCGGCCGGACGCGTCGTGTCAGCGGCCGGGCCGCATCGTTAGTTGGACAGGCAGGGGGCTGTACGGCAGCCCGGCCAAGCCGCGCCTACCACCCTGCCGCCGCGCCGTCGCTGCGAGGATCAAAGCCGGCTTCGAGGCTGCCGTCGGCGTGGCGCACGATGGCGCCCGCATGGCCCATCGCCTCATCGTACGCAGCGACGTACTCGACCTCATGGCCACGCGCGGCAAGTGCGTCGCCGACCGCCTGGCCGAACCGGCGTTCCAGCTTCAGACTGTCGCTCGTCTGTCCCCAGGTCCGCCCGAGCAGCCAGCGCGGCGCATCGATCGCGGCCTGCGGATTCATGCCGAAGCGGACGATGCGCGAGAACACGGCTGCCTGCGATTGCGGCTGGCCGTCGCCGCCCATGTTGCCGTAGCTCAGGGTCCGTCCGTCCTTGAGGCGTGCCAGCGCCGGATTGAGCGTGTGGAACGGGCGTCGGTACGGCATGAGCGGGTTGCGGGACGCAGGATCGAGTGAGAAGCTGCAACCGCGGTTTTGCCAATTGATGCCGGTGTCGGCCAGCACGATACCGCTGCCGAACTCGTGATAGATGCTCTGGATGAAACTGACCGCCACGCCTTGCGCGTCGACCACGCCCATCCAGACCGTATCGCCCGGACCGCGTCCCGTGCCCCACGGCGCGGCGACGTCCATCGCGATGCGAGCGGCGGCGGCGTCCAGGGCGGAGGGCGACAACAGGTCGGCGGGCGCGACATCCATGTGGTCGGGATCGGTGATGTGCGCGTCGCGCACTGCGAAGGCCTGCTTGGTGGCCTCCACGCACGCATGCACGAAATCGGCGCTGTCGCTGCCCGCGGCGTCGAGCGGCAACCGGTCCATCAGTCCCAGAATCATCAACGACACCAGTCCCTGGGTCGGCGGTGGCATGTTGTACAGCGTGCCCTGTGAATGCTCGATCGCCAGCGGCGTCACCTCGCGCGCCCGATGCCGCGCCAGGTCCGACAGCGCCAGCGGACTGCCGACGCTCGCCAGATCGGCCGCAATGCGTTGTGCCAGTTCGCCACGATAGAAGTCGTCAAGGCCGGCCTCGGCGAGTCTCGCGAGCGTGGCCGCCAGACGGGGTTGACGCATCACGGTGCCGGTTTGCGGCACCTCGCCGTCTGGCAGGAAGGCCGCCGCGAAGCCGGGTATCGACGTCAGTTCGGCGCGCTTGGCGGCAGTGCCGCGCATCTGGCTGGCCGTGACGGGCATGCCGTCGCGGGCATAGCCGATCGCATCGCCGAGCAGGCGGTCGAGCGGCAAGCGTCCGCGAAGGTGGGCCTGCGACCATTCGAGCGCCGCCTGCCATCCCGATACCGTCCCGGCAACGGTGTTCGCTGCCAGTGGCCCCCGGGTCGGGATCGCGGACAAGCCGTGCTCACGATACAGCGCGCCGGTCGCCAGCCCGGCGGCCGCGCCGCAGGCTTCGATCCCGACCGGTGCCTTGCCAGGCGCGGCGATCAGCCAGAAGCCGTCACCGCCGATGCTGTTCATGTGCGGGTAGACCACTGCAATGGTGGCAGCAGCCGCGACCATGGCTTCCACGGCATTGCCGCCATCGCGCAGCACCGCGAGCGCACTTTGCGAAGCGAGCGCGTGCGGCGCGACCGCCATGCCATGCATTGCCCTGACTGGATTGAGATGAGACTGCACGATTCGGTTCCTTGCGCACACGCTTGCATACATGACGGTGGACATAATGCAGCCCTCATGCCAACGCAAATATTTGTAGCAAAATCATCGGCCTGGAAGATTTTCGCAGCCACTCACGCCATGCCGGCGGAACAACACAGTGCTGCCGCGCACCATCTTGGGCGGCGGCTACGCTCGGGTGCCCCGAAGCAGTGCGGGAAAACCCTGAGTCCTCGTCCGCCAATTAATTTACCGACCGGTCGGTTGGGATATATAATGGACAACATTGTCCATGCGTCCCGGAGACGTTGCCATGTACACCCAATCGCTTGATGTTCCCGGCCAGAGCATTGCCCCGGTCCTCGACATGTCCGAGGAACAGCGCCAATTCGACGAGAAGATCAGCGCCGACCAGAAGGTCGAGCCGCAGGACTGGATGCCGGAGGCATACCGCAAGACGCTGGTGCGCCAGATTTCCCAGCATGCGCACTCCGAGATCATCGGCATGTTGCCAGAGGGCAATTGGATCACGCGCGCGCCGAGCCTGAAGCGCAAGTCGATCCTGCTGGCCAAGGTGCAGGACGAGGGCGGTCATGGCCTCTATCTGTATAGCGCGGCGGAGACGCTCGGGGTCTCGCGCGATCAGTTGGTCGATGCGTTGCATGCCGGCAAGGCGAAGTACTCCAGCATCTTCAATTATCCGACCCCGACCTGGGCAGACATCGGCGTGATCGGCTGGCTCGTCGACGGCGCGGCGATCATGAACCAGATCCCGCTGTGCCGTTGCACTTACGGGCCGTACGCACGGGCGATGATCCGTATCTGCAAGGAGGAAAGCTTCCACCAGCGGCAGGGGTTCGATGCGCTGCTCGCGATGATGGCAGGCAGCGACGAACAACGCCGGATGGTGCAGGAAGCGGTGAATCGTTGGTGGTGGCCGGTGTTGATGATGTTCGGCCCGAGCGACGCGGACTCGGTGAACAGCGCGCAGACCATGAAGTGGGGCATCAAGCGGATCTCGAACGACGATCTGCGCCAGCGCTTCGTGGACGCAGCCGTCGAGCAGGGCAAGGTGCTGGGCGTCACGTTCCCGGACCCGGACCTGAAGTGGAACGAGGCACGCGGCCACCACGACTACGGCACCATCAACTGGGACGAGTTCTGGAGCGTGCTGGCCGGCGACGGCCCGTGCAACGCGGAGCGTCTCGGCACGCGCGTGAAGGCGCACGAAGACGGCGCGTGGGTACGCGATGCCGCGCTGGCCTACGCGAACAAGGACCGGACGCGCCGCGCAGCGGCCTGACTGCCCCGGCGCCCTACCTCACATACGAAAGCAAGACCGGGACGGAGAACGAAATGAACAAGGAATGGCCGCTGTGGGAAGTTTTCATCCGCAGCAAGCAGGGTCTGGATCACAAGCATTGCGGCAGCCTGCACGCGAGTGACGCGCAGATGGCGCTGAAGATGGCGCGTGACGTCTACACGCGCCGCCTGGAAGGCGTGAGCATCTGGGTGGTGCCGTCGGCGTCGATCACTGCCTCCGTGCCGGACGAGAAGGAAGCGATGTTCGAACCGGCGGCCGACAAGATCTATCGCCACCCGACGTTCTATCAGCTGCCTGACGAAGTCAACCACATGTAAGGCTGACGCGATGACGACCCAGTCCCACCTGACCTACGTCCTGCGCCTCGCCGACACGGCGCTGATCCTCGGACAGCGCAACAGCGAGTGGTGCGGCCATGGCCCCGCGCTGGAAGAGGACATTGCGCTTGCCAACGTCAGTCTCGATCTGATCGGACAGGCACGCATGCTGTACGGCCACGCCGCGAAGCTCGAACACGCCCTCACCGGTGTCGCGAAGTCGGAGGACGACTACGCATACTGGCGCGACGAGATGGCCTTCCTCAACTACACGATGGTTGAGTTGCCGCATCACGCCTCGCTGTCGGGCACCGCCGCGGCGAACCGCGATTATGCCGTGACGATCGTGCGCAACTTCCTCTATGCGGCACTGATGGCCGAAATCTGGCCGGCGCTCGAAACCTCCACCGATACCGAGTTGGCGGGCATCGCGGCCAAGGCGAGCAAGGAAACGCGTTACCACTTTGCGCACTCGCGCGACTGGCTGGTCCGTCTCGGCGATGGCACCGAAGAATCGCACCGCCGTACGCAGGCAGCGCTCGACCAGCTGATGCCGTACACCAACGAGTTCTTCGCGGGCGACGCGGTGGACGACGAAATGGCCGCCGAAGGCATCGCACCGGCGCTGGCGCCCATCAAGGAAGCCTGGCAGCGCGTCGTCGCGCTGGCCGCCGAGGAAGCCACGCTGACGCTGCCGGCGGCGGGCGCGCGCCTGACGACCGGCAAGCGCGGCCTGCATTCCGAGCACATGGGCTTCCTGCTTGCCGAAATGCAATCGCTGGCGCGCCAGCACCCCGGCGCGAGCTGGTAAGCGCGCCGATTCGCCAGGAGAAACGCGATGACGACGAGCATGCCCGCTGTGCTCGAGCGTGCCCGTGCCGCGCTCGATGCCGTGCCCGATCCCGAGATTCCCGTGGTCTCGATCGCCGAGCTCGGCATTTTGCGCGACGTCACGCTGGCCGATGACGGCGTGGTGGAAGTCGTCATCACGCCGACCTACTCCGGTTGTCCGGCGATGAGCCAGATTGCCGAGGACATCGATGCCGCCCTGGACGCGGCGCAGATCCAACCGCACCGCATCCGGACAGTGCTGTCGCCGGCGTGGAGCACCGACTGGATCGACGAGGCGGCCCGCGCGAAATTGCGCGCCTATGGCATCGCGCCGCCAAGCGGCGCGTGCGCCGCGCGCGAGACGCCGATTCATCTCACGCGCCGCACCGTCGAGACGGTGCCCTGCCCGCGTTGCGGCTCGACGCATACCGCCGTGCTGGCCCAGTTCGGCTCGACCGCTTGCAAGGCGCTGTATCGGTGCCTGGATTGCAAAGAGCCTTTCGATTACTTCAAACCGTACTGAACCGTCTATGGCCACGCCGCAATTCCATCCCCTACGTATCCGTCAGGTACGGCCGGAGACGGCCGATGCGTTGACCCTCTCGTTCGATGTGCCGCCCGAACTGCGCGACACGTTCCGTTTCACGCAAGGTCAGTTCGTGACCCTGCGCGCGGAAATCGACGGCGAGGAGGCGCGCCGCTCCTACTCGATCTGCGCCGGCGTGGACGACTACGCAAACCGTGGCGAACTGCGCGTGGGCATCAAGCGCGTGCCGGGCGGGCGTTTCTCGAACTTCGTGCACGATGCGCTGCAGCCGGGGCATACGATAGACGTGATGCCGCCGGATGGACGCTTCTACACGCCGCTCGATCCGTCGAACGACAAGCACTACGTCGGTTTCTGCGCCGGCTCCGGCATCACGCCGATGATCGCGCTGATCAAGTCGGCGCTTGCCGTCGAACCGTACAGCCGCTTCACGCTGGTGTACGGCAACCGCAGCGTCGATACGATCATGTTCGCCGAAGAGCTCGAGGACCTGAAGAACCGCTATCTCGAACGCTTCACGCTGTACAACGTGCTGTCCGGCGAGACGCAGGACGTCGGCCTGTTCAACGGCCGCATCGATGCGGACAAGTGCCGTGAATTCCTCGCCACGCTGTTGCCGGCGCAAAGCATCGACGAAGCATTCATCTGTGGACCGGGCTCGATGATGGATGCGGTCGAGGCAACCTTGCGCGAAGCGGGCGTGCCGGCCGGCCAGGTGCACGCGGAACGTTTCGGCGTGCCCGGCGAGGGCGCGGCGCGGCGTCAGATCGTCATCGACGACTCGGCGCCGACCGCGGAGCTGGTCGTGATCCTGGACGGCAGTTCGCGCACGCTGCGCACGCCGTATGAGGGCCAGAGCGTACTGGATACCGGGTTGAAGGCCGGCCTCGCCCTGCCCTACGCCTGCAAGGGCGGCGTCTGCTGCACCTGTCGGGCGAAGGTGGTCGAGGGCAAGGTCGCGATGGACAAGAACTACACGCTCGAGGAACAGGAAGTGGCCGATGGCTTCGTGCTGACCTGCCAGGCGCGGCCGCTCACCGAGCGTGTCGTCGTCAGCTACGACGAGCGCTAGCAGAACCCGGTCGCGCGCGCGCCGGTGCCGCCGCCGCTCTGCCCGGAGCGTGCGGTACGCACAACGGTGGCGCTCGGCGCAGGGTGGCGTCAGGCGAAACACGTATAGACTACGCGCTGTTGCCGACCTTCAGTCGCCGTCCGACTGGCGAGTCCCCAACGGCTCAATGCGCGTTTGTCTATGAACATGATTCACATCGTCAACGGCGACGCCGCCGCCGGTGCGTTGCACGCCGCGCTCGACGTGGCTGCACGCAACGACCGGATCGTCGTCTCACGCGACGATCTGGCGGTAGGTCCCCTGCGCACGATCGACGACTCGGTCGCGCCACGCGCTGCGTTCTGGCAACGCGTGCGCGGCGAGCGCTTCGACACTGTCGCGCAGGACCTCAGCGCCGCGACCGACTCGCTACGGCAGCTGGTGGGCGAGGAAGGCGAGATCGTCGTGTGGCACGGCCCGAACGTCAGCGACCAACTGCTGCTACGCCGCGTGGCCTTTCATCTTCGCGGGGTACCGCATCGCCTGAACGAGGTGGTCGTGCCAGCCGCCGAACCCGGCGCCGACGCCTGCCTCGCCACTTGCTCGCTGGCCACCATCGCGGCGCTGTTCGCCAGCGTGTCGCCCGTGTCGCTGCTGCGCGGCGGCAGGCTGGCCCTGGAGTGGCAGGCACTCAAGCAAGTGGACTGCGACGTGCGACGTCTGCGCGACAACCACTTCGAGGCCGAAAACTTTGGCGAACTCGATTCGTTGATCGTGCAGAAGCTGACCGACGACTGGCGCAGTTGCACCGACATCGCCGGCGCGGTCGATGGCGCGCACGCGGATTTGCCGGCGTGGGATCTGCTCGTTGCGTGGCGCTGCCGCGCGCTGGCGCAGAACGGCCAGGCCAGCGTTGCGCCGGACGGCAGCGCCGTGCGGCTGCCACCGGGCTGATCCGCCGCGCGTGCCGCGCACGTCGGCGCTGCGCTCTACCCCGACCCTGACCGAATGGCACGCAAGAAAGCACCCGATCACGACCTCCAGCGCGAGCAGATTCTCGACCTCGCGGCGGCGAAGTTCGCCGAACGCAGCTATGCGAGCACGTCGATGTCCGACCTCGCGGCCGCCAGCGGCACCTCGAAGGCCCGGCTCTACCATTACTACGCAAGCAAGGACGCGATCCTGTTCGACCTGCTCGACCGCTACACGCTGCGACTGATGCTGATCATCGCGGAAGTGGAAGCCCTCGGTCAGCGGCGCAACCTGGGCGAGCGCGAGGTGTTCGCGGAACTGGTCCGCGCCTTCCTGCGAGAATATGAGACGTCGCAGTCGCGCCACGTGTCATTGCTGAACGACGTCAAGTACCTGCTCGACGAACAGCGCGACAAGATCCTGAACCGCCAGCGCGATGTCGTTGCGGCGTTTTCGCGGCAACTGGCGCGGGCCTACCCGAACCACGTTACCGCGGCCAACCGCACGCCGCTGACCATGATGGTGTTCGGCATGATCAACTGGACGTTCACCTGGCTGAAGCCGGACGGCCCGTTGGGGTACGGCGACTTCGCGGATCATGTGGTGGCGCTGCTCGACCACGGCCTGGTGTCGCAAGCACGCGACAGTCTGGACGCCAGTACACCGACGACCCCGGCGCAGCCCTAGGGTTTTCCCTAGCGGCGAAAACCGTTTTCCGTTAAAATTCAACGGTGTTGCCGATCCTTGCGTCAAGCGGGACCGGCATTCCCCTGGAGACGGACCATGACGCTCGACGACCGCAAACTGATGACGGCACACGGCCATGCCGATGGCCAGGTATTGGTGCGCGAGCTGTCGTCGGCGGACCGCGATGCACTGCGGACCCATTTCCTGGCGCTCGCCAACGACGACCGCCTGTTGCGCTTCGGTCAGACGGCATCGGATGCGGTGATCGAAGCCTACGTGGCAGGTATCGACTTCGAACGCGACACCGTCTTTGGCGTGTACGGCGACGCACTACAGCTGATCGGGGTCGGCCACCTTGGCTACCTGAACACGGACGGCGAAAAGCGCACCGCTGAATTTGGCGTGTCGGTGCTGGCCGAAGGCCGTGGCAAGGGGATCGGTTCGGCGCTGTTCGAACGCGCCGCGATGCGCGGGCGCAATACCGGCGTGACCACGCTGTACATGCACTGCCTGTCGCGCAACGCGACGATGATGCATATCGCGACCAAGGCCGGCATGAAGATCCATCGCGAATACGGCGAGGCCGATGCCTACCTGACGCTGCCGCCGGCCGATTCGGTCAGCTTCCTGACCGAAATGCGGCAGGAGCAGGCCGCACTGTTCGACTATTTCATCAAGCGCCATGCGCGCCAGGCCGGCAATCTGCTCGGCTCGATCCTGCCGCGTCCGGCCGCTGCCTGAGCGGTCAGCGGCAATCACGCACAATCCGCGCAGCGGGCGGCGTTGCGGCACGCGACGACGGCGCAGTTTGTCCCCGGGAAGCCTTGCCCCAGGCCCGACGGCGTTAATGCTCGGCGCCGATCCTCAGCGCAAGTAACTGACGGCGCAGCGCGCACGTTCGCCGGCCCGATCGCGTCACCTCGCGTCAAACGAAGCTAGTGTCCGCCGTCGTCGTGATAGACGAAGCGCGGCACCTTCCAATCGAAACGAATCGCCGCCGCCCGCAGCAGAAAGCCGCCGATCAGGCAGATGACGACCTGCGCGCCGTGCGCGAGCGGACTGGCCTGCAAGGCGACGTAGGCAACGCCGACCAGCGCCGAAACGCTGGCGTACAGCTCGCGGCGGAAGACCAGCGGGATGTCCCCGCAGAAAATGTCCCGCAGGATGCCGCCGCACACACCGGTGATCACGCCGGCCACGACGACGATGGTCGGCGCGTGTCCCAACCGCAACGCCACATCGCAGCCGATCAAGGTGAAGGCGACCAGGCCCAGCGCATCGACCATCAGAAAGACAAGCCGCAAGTAGCGCAGCGCGCGGGCAATCAGCGTGGTGACCAGCGCGGCCGCGGCCGTGTACCAAAGGTATTCAGGATGGGCCACCCAGGACAGCGGATAGTGGCCGAGCAGGACGTCCCGCACCGAGCCGCCCCCGAGCGCCGTCACGGTCGCGACGAAGCACACCCCGAAGAGATCCATCTGGCGCCGCCCGGCCGACATTGCACCGGTCATCGCCTCGGCGGTAATCGCGACAAGGTAGACGATGTGCAGCAGATCGGGCATCGAGCGTGGATCCGATTAGGGCAAGGTCGAATAAGCGGCGCGCCGCGCCGCACAAGCGCGTTGAACGCTGTGGCAGGTCACGCTGCGGCGCGATGCCGCGCCGAGGCGGGCCGTGGCCGACGCTGGCGCGCCATCTTTCGCGGTCGTTCGCGGACGTTGAATGTCGGCGCAATGCGCGACCAAGCCGGGGAGACGCGCGGGCGCACCGAAGGCAAGTGCCCGCGGGCTGCGGGCATGGGCGATCCTAACCGCGTCCGCGGCGTCATCGGCACCGCCGTGTCATCGGCACCAGGCGCGCCAATGACGGTCGGTGCCGATGACACCGCGCGTCTTAGACGATGCCCGCGCCGTGCGCCTGCAGATCGGCGTGATAGCTGGAACGCACCATCGGGCCGACCGCCGCATGCGTGAAGCCCATTTCGTAGGCGGCCTTCTCGTACCGCGCATACGTTTCCGGCGTCACGTACTCGCGCACCGGCAAGTGATGCTCCGACGGCTGCAGGTACTGGCCGATGGTCAGCATGTCGACATCATGGTCGCGCAGGTCCTGCATCACCTGCAGGATCTCCTCGGGCGTCTCGCCGAGCCCCACCATCAACCCCGATTTGGTCGCGACGTCCGGGTGGAGGGCCTTGAAGTCCTTCAACAAGCGCAGCGAATGCGCGTAGTCCGAACCCGGGCGCGCTTCGCGATACAAGCGCGGCACCGTTTCCAGATTGTGATTCATCACGTCCGGTGGCGCGGCGGTCAGGATGCCGATCGCACGATCCAGCCGGCCGCGGAAGTCCGGCGTCAGGATCTCGATGCGCGTCTGCGGCGACAGCGCGCGCACGCGCTCGATGCAGGCGACAAAGTGCGCGGCGCCGCCATCCTTCAGATCGTCGCGGTCGACGCTGGTGATCACCACGTACTTCAGTTTCAGCGCGGCAATCGTACGGGCCAGATTCTCGGGCTCGTTGACGTCGAGCGGGTCCGGACGGCCGTGTCCGACATCGCAGAACGGGCAGCGGCGGGTGCACTTGTCACCCATGATCATGAACGTCGCGGTGCCCTTGCCGAAGCACTCGCCGATGTTCGGGCAGCTGGCTTCCTCGCACACCGTATGCAACTGGTGCTCGCGCAGGATCTGCTTGATCTCGGTGAAGCGCGAGCTGTTGCTCGCCGCCTTGACGCGGATCCAGTCCGGCTTCTTCAGGCGTTCGATCGGTACGATCTTGATCGGAATCCGGGCAGTCTTGGCCTGTGCCTTCTGCTTCAGCGTCGGATCGTAGGTCGCGGCGTCGGACTTGACGCCGGTTTCGACAATGCTCATTGGCTTGTATCCAGTGGCGCGGCAGCGTCGGTCGAAGCCGGCGCCGGAGAGGGAGTCACGGTGGCGCGCTGGCGGACATGCGCGTCGAGCGCGCCGCGCAGCCGGGCGATCAGCGTGTCGGCCACCGCCTGCCAGTCGGCCCGCACGCCCAGCGTCGCCATGTCGATCGTCTGCAAGCCCTGATAACCGCAGGGATTGATGTCGTCGAACGGCCGGAGGTCCATGTCCACGTTCAGGCTCACGCCGTGATAGCTGCAACCGTTGCGGATTTTCAGGCCCAGGGCGGCAATCTTGGCGCCCGCGCCTGCATGGCCATCCGCGATGTAAATGCCGGGCGCGCCGGCCTTTCTCACACCCGGCAGATTATACGCCGCGAGCGTCTCGATCGCCGCCGCCTCGATCAGCGTCACGAGTTCGCGCACCATCAATCCGCGCCGCCGCAGGTCCAGCAGCAGATAGCAGACGATCTGGCCCGGGCCGTGGTAGGTGATCTGCCCGCCGCGATCGACGCGCACCAGTTCGATGCCGCGGCCCGCGGAAAGCAGGTGCGCCGGATTGCCGGCTTGGCCCAGCGTGAACACCGGCGGATGCTCGACCAGCCACAGCGCGTCCGGCGTGTCATGGTTGCGCGCATCGGTGAACGCACGCATCGCGTCGAACGTTTCGAGATACGGTCGGCGGCCGAGCGTCTTCACCGTGAGCGGCGGCGCCTTGTCGGCATGCGGCGGGGCCGCCACGCTGGCGGGCAGCGGAACGGGAGAGGGAGAGGCGGGAAGCGCAGGCATGCGCGGCAGTGTAGCAAATGCGCGCGCGGGCTGGTCCGCCTCATCGGCGCCGCGTCATCGCTCGAAGTCACCGGCCGATTGTTCAGCGCGCCTCACCCGGTAGCGGGCGGGCCGCCCGGACGCTCAGCAATTGCCGCGCTGCGCGCCCCCCAGCGCAGGCATCCAGCGGGCGAGCAGGCGTGCGCCCTCCCTGTGCCAGGCTGGACGCGCATCGGCCCAGGGCAAGGCCGCCGTGTGGCTGGTCCGGACCGCCACTGCAAGCGCCCTGGTCGACTCGTTGCCGAGCCACACCCGTTCGCCGCGCCGTAGCGTAACGGTTTCGCCGGCACCCAGCCAATAGTCGCGGGGGTCGCCGTCTCGCGTCAACCAGAGCCTGGCGTCAGCTGGGCCGTCGAGCCGCAGCGAGCCGCCCCAACGCAACCGCCAGCCACACTGCTCGCCTGCTTCCAACGTCAGATCCGTTCTTGTAACCTGTGCTCTCATGATGCCTTCCCCTGTCAGCCATGGCTCCATGATAGGTACGGCATCGACGCCTGAAAAACGATACTTTTTCACGGTTCTTGATAGACCGGCTAACAATGAAAATTCGCGACCTGCCGCCGATGGCAACACTGCGCGCGTTCGAGGCGGCCAGCCGCCTGCAGAGCTTCACCGGCGCGGCGGAGGAACTGTTCGTCACGCATGGGGCGGTCAGCCAACAGGTTCGGGCACTCGAGGCGCAACTCGGCGTCAGCCTTTTCGTGCGCAAAGGCAAGCGCGTGACCAATACGGAGGCGGGCCAGCGTTACGCGCGGAAAATCGCAGCCGCGCTGCAACAGTTGGCCGACGCGAGCGATGAAGTCGCCGAGCAAGGACGCGAACGACGGCTGGTGATCAGTACCCTGCCCTCCTTCGCGGCACGCTGGTTGATGCCGCGCATCGGCAGCTTCATCGAGGCACATCCGGACATCGATCTCGAACTGCGCGCGTCGACGGAACTGGTCGACCTGCAGCGCGAAGGCGTCGACGTCGCGATTCGGCATGGCTCGGGGCACTACCCCGGCTTGCACGTCGAGAAGCTGATGGACGAGTACTACTTCGCTGCGTGCAGCCCTAACTTCAACGACGGCATCCTGCCCGCCACCCCACGTGAATTGATCGAATCGCCATTGCTGCATTCGTCGCGCGACGAGAGCTGGCGCGCATGGCTGGACCGCGCCGGACTGCACGAGGTCGCCGAGCCGACGCGTGGCTCGCGCTACTTCGATTCGACCTATCTGCTCGATGCCGCGATTGCCGGCCACGGCGTCGCGCTGGTGCGGCACACCATTGCGCTGGCCGACATTGCCGAGGGCCGGTTGGTCAAGCTGTTCGACATCGAAGTACCGGCTTCCTTTGCGCTGTTCTTCGTCTGCACGCCTTCGCGGCTCGCACTGCCGCGTGTGCAGTTGTTCCGCGCGTGGTTGCTCGAGACCATGGCGGCCTTCCAGGCGGAACAGCAGAGGATTCGCTTGTCGGCGGCGCAAGCGGGCGGGGACCGACGGGCCGCGCCTTAGGCCGCAACACCGACGGCGGCGTTGCGTATCGGCGTGGAGCGAACCGGTCCGCCCGGGTTCAGCCCGGTCCGACGGCGGCACCGCCAGCGACTCGCGAGGCGCGACGCGGCCACGGGTCGCGCGACGATGCGGGCGTCGGGGCTGCCAGGACAGTCAAGGCCCCGGGCGGCCGCGGCAGCCGCCCTGTCGAAGGCGGTGCCCTTCGGTCAGATAAACGGCCCTGGACCGGTCATGTCGCCGGCCAAGTCCAGCGCTTGTTTTCGGACGCCGGCAAGCGAATCGCCTGCGTCATTGGCCCGACACCGCATGCTGTCGCAGCCGCCCTGGAATCCGCTACGGGGCCGGCTGCGACGGCGTATCGGGCCGCCGCTCAGAGCACGTATTTCGCGTCCGGATGCGCGGTCAGCGCGCGGTAGATGTCGTCGAGGTGGGCACGGCTTTGCGCGTGCACGACGACGGTCAGGCCCGTGTAGTTGCCGCTGCTCGAGGCACGCACCTCGATGGTTTCCGGCTTGAAGGCCGGATCGCGTTCGGCGACGAGCGCGCCGATTTCCCGGGTGAATTCGGGCGTGCTGCGGCCCATCACCTTGATCGGGAAGTCGCAGGGAAACGCGAAGATTTCGTCTTTGTCGTTGGCAGTCGTCATCACAGTCTCCAGCGAGGGCCGGCGCGGACGCCGGCCAGGCATCTCCAGATGCTTACTTCTTCTTCTGGAACATCAGCATCAGCGAATCCCACAGCCGGCCGACGATGCCGGCTTCCGGCACCTCTTCCAGCGCGACCACCGGGAACTGCGCCAACTCCTTGTCGTCGCCCATCACCTTCACGACGCCGACCTGCTGGCCCTTCTTCAGCGGCGCGATCAACGGGTCGGTGCGCACCAGGACCGGCTTGACCTTCTCGCCCATGCCCTTCGGCACGGTCAGGTACTGGTCGCTCAGCACACCGATCTTGACCGTATCTGCCTTGCCCTTGTAGACCTTCGGCGTCTCGATCGCCTGATTCGCCTGATACAGACGCAGCGAATCGAAGGCCTGATAGCCGTAATTCAACATCTTCAGGCTGTCCTGCACGCGAGCCGACTCCTTCGGCTCGCCCATCATGACCACCACCAGGCGCCGGCTTGCGCCGGGCACGTTGAGCAACGGCCGCTTCGCAGTCGCGATCAGGCAATAGCCGGCCGCGCGCGTGTGGCCGGTCTTCAGGCCATCGACGGTCGGATCCAGCCACAGCAGCCGGTTGCGGTTTGGCTGGCGGATGTTGTTGTACTTGAACTCCCGCTCCGAGAAGATCGGGTAGTAGTCCGGGAAGTCACGGATCAGGTGCGTCGACAGCGTCGCGAGATCGCCCGCCGTCGTGTAGTGATTCGGGTCGGGCATGCCGTTGACGTCGGCGAACTGGGTACGCGTCATGCCCAGTTGCTTGGCCTTGGCATTCATCATCGTCACGAAGCCGGATTCGCTGCCGCCCAGCAGCTCGGCCAGCGCGATCGCCGCGTCGTTGCCGGACTGGGTGACCATGCCGTGCAACAGATCATGCACCGAGACCGGCTTGTTGGGTTCGATGAACATGCGCGACTCGTCGCGCCCCACCCGCCGGACCGATTCCGTCGGCGTGATGATCTGGTCGAGCGTGATCTTCTTGGCCCGCAGCGCGTCGAAGACCAGATAGGTCGTCATCAGCTTCGTCAGCGAAGCCGGTTCGACCCGCTGGTCAGCGTTGTAGGAGGCGAGCACCTGGTTCGCGGAAGCATCGACCAGGAGCCAGGCCTGCGCGGTGACCGGAGGCGGCGGCACCTGGGCGCGCGCGGCGGGCACGACGAACAAAGACGAGGCCAGCGTCGCTGCGGCGGCGACGCGCTGAACGGAGACGGGAAAAGGCATAGATGGAATCGGCTGAACAGCGGAAAGAGCGACGAAGCGGGCGGCGGTCCGAACGGCGGGCCAGAGCCGGGTGACAGCGGCGAACAACGATCACGCCAAACGATCACGACACGCGATCACAGCGCAACCGCAGCACTGCCGCGGCATGAGCACGAACGAACACGGCGCAGCGCAACGTCATTGCAAAGCGTCGAGCGGCGCCGGATCAGCGCACGCCCTGGCAACGCGGTAGCCCGCCCAGGGGTACACGGACCCTGGACCGGCCTGGCAGAACGGACGCGCAACGCACGCCGGCGTTCTCCCGACCGCACGATCGAGACGATTATACGCGCCAGTCCTCGACGATCACCTGTTTCAGTATGTGTAGCTTGCCATGGAAGAAATGCTCGCCGCCCGGGATCACCACGACCGGGAGTTCCTGCGGGCGCGCCCAGTCGAACACATCGGTGAGCGGAATCGTCTCGTCTTGCTCGCCGTGGATCACAAGCGTGTCGGCGGGCACGTCAGGCACCTGCCAGCGTCCGGCCGGCGTGCCGACCAGCACCATGCGCTGCGCCGCGTCGTCGCGTGCGCGGAGCGTCGCACCGACGCTGCTCGCCACGAACGCCCCGAACGAGAAGCCGGCCAGTGCGAACGGCAGGTCACGATGGCCGGGCATCGCGCGCACATGCTCGATCAGGGCAAGCAGATCGTCCTGCTCGCCATGTCCCCGGTCGTGCTCGCCCTCGCTTTCGCCGACGCCGCGAAAATTGAGCCGCGCGGCGACATAACCCAGTTGCGCGAAGGTGCGCGCCAGCGTCTGCGCGACCTTGTTGTCCATCGTGCCGTGGAACAACGGGTGCGGATGGGCGACGAAAGCCAGGCCGACCGGCCCTGCCGGCGACGCTTCGGCCGACTCGCCCGCGCCGCGGCGACTCGGGTCCGGCATTTCGAGGGCAATCTCGAGCTTGCCGGCCGGGCCGTCGATCGTATAACGCTGCGCGCGGGCATTCATCAGACCGGCGCTCCCGGGCGATCCACCAGCAGGCGCTCGACGATGCGGCCGTGTTGCAGATGGGAGTCGACAATCTCGTCGATGTCGGTCTCGTCGAGGTAGGTGTACCAGGTGCCTTCCGGATAGACCACCAGCACTGGCCCCTGTTCGCAGCGGTCGAGGCAGCCGGCCTGGTTGATCCGGACCTTGCCCTCGCCGGCCAGACCCAGCGCCTTGACGCGCTTCTTCGCATGCTTCTGCATGCGCTGCGCATCGCAATTGCCGCAGCTCGGGCGGGAGGCGTCCGGATCGCGCTGATTCAGGCAGAAGAAGACGTGGTGCTTGTAGAAGGAGGCCATGACGGTCCCGGTGGCGGTCGAACGGAAATTATAGCGAGCGCCTCGAAACGACGCGGCGGCCGGCGCCGCGCGACGTCGGTCGGCAAAACCACCGGGGTGCGGTCGCCCGGCGGCCTAGGAGTAGGTGCCGGCACGGCGGCGCGCGCGACGCGCCAGCCAGCCCTGCTCCGCCGAGACGAGCAGCCAGGCCAGCGCGCAGAACGGCCAGACACGCGCCAGGCACTGCGCCAGAAAATTCAGGTGCCGATATTGTCCGGCGCGCCAGCCGGCGAGGATCACGTCGAAGTAAGGGTTGAGCGGCAGCACATTGACCAGGACCACCGCGACGAGCAGCAGCACGAACGCGAGCATCGCGCGGCCGCCGAACGGCAGGCGCAGTGCCAATGGCAGCAACAGCACGGCGGCCAGCAGGCCGAGCCGGGCGCCCGGCGTCAGCCAGTCCAGTGCGCCGCCCAGCGAGTGCACGTCGTCCAGCGCCGCCTTGACCACCAGCGTCAGCAGCAGGAGCCCATAGATCAGGCGCAGCCGCGGCGCGCCCGGGCGCAGTGTCAGCGATGCGAACAGGCCGAACGCCAGCACGTTGCTGGCCGCGATCACGGCCTCCCAAGTCGGCGAATCGAGCAGGCCGGCCAGCCGCGCCGGCGCTTCGGCCAGCCAGGGCGACAGACCCAGCACGCGATCCGTGATGGCCGCGTCGGCGCTGCGCCACAGCGCGCGCGGCCAGTCCCCGGTGCCGAACAGGAACGGCTGCGGGAACGTCTGCGCAATCGGCCACAGGCCGAGCAGCGTCAGCGCCGAGCTGGTATGCCGTTCGAACCAGTGAAAGCGCAGGCGGCGCAGGTAGCCGCGGTCCAGCAAGGGCCCGCACAGCGGCACCCCGACGGCGCCGCCGAGCAGCGCCCCGAGCGCATTGCTGGCGAGGTCGAGGTTCGATGCGACCCGGGTCGGCAAATAGGTCTGCACCGCCTCGATGCAGAACGACAGGGCCCCGCCGGCGAGCGCGGCCAGCAGCACGGCCCGGACGTTGCGCAGGCGCGGATAGAACGACCAGACCAGCAGTGCGCCGAGCGGCATGTAGCCGAGGACGTTGATGACGACGTCGAAGGTCGTCCAGTAATGGGGCAGCGGCGCGGCGAGGTAGTCAAACGGGCCGAAACCGACCGAGCGCCAGCCCCGGAACGGATACAGGCTGCCGTACAGCACGAGCGCCGCATAGACGGCGAGCGCCTGCCGCGCCAGCGGCGAAGCACGCCGCTGCCAGTCCGGCAACGCGGACCGGAGCCTCACGATGCCGGCCGCACTTGGCCAAGCCAGGCCGCGATGTCCTGGCAGGAGGCGTCGGTGGCGCGCGCAAGCGCGTCAACGCCGCCTGCCGCGTCGGCGCTGCGCGACGGTTCGCTACGCTGGAACGTGCGCTGTGCCCTCACCTGACCATCGCTGATCAGCGACACGCGCAGCACGACGACGCCACGGCTTTCGCGGGGTGCGTCGAACCATTGCGCGAATTCCACCAGTTGCACCGCGAGCAGGGGCGCCTTCACCGGTTCGCCGCCGCCCAGCACCGTGTAGCGAGTCGCCAGCGAATCGCGCAGCCGCTGCGTCAGCATCTGGGCCGGCGTCATGGTCCAGCGGCTGGTGGTGTACAGGTTGGCCTCGCGCTCGCCTGCGTAGCGGAGCCGATAGCGGATCTGGTCCGAGGACAGGTCCGCCGGCGCATCGACCGTCGCGATCTTGAGCACCGGCAGCGGGGCGGCCGACGGCGTACCGGCGGCCGGGGCGAGCGCCGCCGACGGCAACGGGCCGAGGTCGAACCGCTGCGCCCGAATCACCGCTTTCTGTGCCGGCGCCGCGCAGGCGCCCAACAGCGTACAGGCGCCCAATACGGTCGCCAGCGCGGCGGCGAAGCGGCGCGTTACGGATGGGGTCATGCGTTTTTCTCCTGCACTGCGGGCGATCGGGGCGGCACGGACGGGACGCGTGCCGCGGCCGCCCCGGCAGCGTCCGCGCGATTGCCGGGACCGAATGAATGGAAGCGTCCGAAGCTACGGCGCTCGACCGCTAGCCCCGAACGCGCGTTCGAACCGACATGAGGGCCGGCAGAGGCGGCAGAGGCGGCAGAGGCGGCAAAGGCGGCAAAGGCGGCGAAGGCGGCAGAGGCGGCATGGGCGGCGACACGCGACACCGCGCTGAGTCTGCTTGCCTGCCATGTTGCCCGCCATGTCGCCTGCTTCGTCATCAGCCTCGTCACCTGCCGCGCTGTCATTGGCCCGCCTCGGCCGGCCAATGGAAACCAGGCTCGCCCGGTCCCGGCGACGCCGGCGGCGCGCCGAACAACAAGGTGCGCGGGTTGCCGCCGACCAGGTCAGCCGCGCGCGTGACACTGCGGGTGGCGGCGCGCACGTCGTCGGACAGGCTGTTCAATCTCGGCAGCGTGTCATAACCGACGCGCCCGGACAACTCGGCCACCGTCCGATCGAGATTCTGCAACGAAACGCTTGCGCGTTCAGCGGCCAGCCCCGCACGGTTCAGGTTGGTGAACAGGGGGCCGTCCGAGCGGTTCAGCGTCGCGGTCAGCGCGCGGGTCGAGGCGAGCGTCTGGTTCAATTGCGACACCGTTTCCGGCAACTGGCCCACGACCGGACGCAACTGTTCGGCGAGCGCGCCGAAACGGTCGGCCGCATGCTGGATGCTGGCCGCGGTATCGAGCATGCGCTGACGCGTTTCCTGGTCGGACAGCGCCTGCAGGTTGGTCAGCAGCTTTTCCGACTGCGCCAGCAATGCCTCGCCACGCTTCTGCAGATCGCCGAGCAGGCTCGGCCGCATCGGCAGCCGCGCGATCTGCCCGGGCGGCGCAACCAGCGGCCGGCTGTCATGTCCGTTGTCGTCGAGTTGCATGTAGGCGAGGCCGGTCACGCCCTGATAGCCGAGACTCGCCACGGTCGATGCCGTCACCGGCGCACGGCGATCGACGGCGATGCGAATCACGATCTGCCCCGGCACCCGCGGGTCGAAGTCGATCTTCTCGACCCGGCCGACCGGCAGGCCGCGCAGCCGCACCAGCGCGTTCGGCGACAAACCGGTGACGCTGCCCCGGGTGACGACTTCGTACGGCACCCGCTCCACCGTGTCGCGCTTCAGCCAGACGATGGTGAGAATGATCGCTGCGCCGAGCAGCAAGGTGAACAATCCGGCGACGAAAGCATGCGACTTGTTTTCCATGTGTTTCAGTTCTCGCTCCGGAAAGCCCCGGCGTGGCTGCCAGCCAGCGCGGCACGCACGCGCTCCGGCGCCGCGGCAAGCCGCTCTGGCGGCAGGCCGCCGAGCGCACGCAGGCCGCGCTCGCCGAGGAAGTATTCGTTGACGAAGGGGTCGTCGAGCGCGGCGACCGTTTCGACGCTGCCGACGCCCAGCACGCGCTTGTTGGCCAGCACCGCGACGCGGTTCGCCAACGCGACAAGCGTGTCGAGATCGTGGGTCACCATCACCACCGTCAGGCCGAGCGCGCGATGCAGCGTGCCGATCAGGTCGACGAACGCCTCGGAGGCGGCCGGGTCCAGCCCCGCCGTGGGCTCGTCGAGGAACAGCAGTTCAGGTTCGAGCACGATGGCGCGCGCAATACCGACGCGCTTCACCATCCCGCCCGACAGGTCGGCGGGCATCTTCGCCGCGTCGGCCATCGTCAGACCGACCATCTCCAGCTTGAGCCGCACGATGTCGGTCATCAGGTCGTCCGGCACCCGGCCGAACTCGCGCACCGGCTGCGCGATGTTGTCGTACACCGACAGCGACGAAAACAGCGCGCCGTGCTGGAACAGCATGCCGATGCGGTTGCGCAGGCGGCGCTCCAGGCGGGCCGAGCGATGACCAAGGGCCTCGCCGAACACGCGGATCGTGCCAGCGGTGGGCGCCTCCAGCGCAAGGATCTGGCGCACCAGCGTGGTCTTGCCCGATCCGGAGCCACCGACCAGGCCCAATACCTCGCCGCGCCGCACGGTCAGATCGAGATTGTCGTGGATCACCGTGTCGCCGTACTGCTTGCGCAGGCCCTGGATTTCGATCACCGGCGCGCCCACCACTGGCGCAGCGTGCCGCCGCACCGCCGCGGTGAAATCGCCGTACTCGCCGCTGTACGCTTTCATCGCAAGCCCACCTTGGAGAACAGGATCGCGAACACCGCATCGGCAATGATCACCGTGGTGATCGACGTCACCACCGATACCGTCGTGCCGTCGCCGAGGCTTTGCGAATTCGGCTTGATGCGCAGACCGAAGTGGCAGCCGACCAGCGCGATCAACACGCCGAACACCAGCCCCTTGCCCAGGCCGATGTAGAGATTGGCGATTGGCACCGCCCGCTGCAACGCGGACACGAAGAAATGGAAATCGATGCCGAGCACCAGTTGCGATGCGACCATGCCACCGATCAGCGCAACGATGTCGGTCCACATCACCAGCAGCGGCATCGCGATGGCAAGTGCCAGCACGCGCGGCAGGATCAGCCGACGTCCGGTCGAGATGCCCATCACGCGCATTGCGTCCAGCTCCTCGGTGAGCCGCATCACGCCGAGTTGCGCGGTAATTGCCGACCCGGAGCGGCCCGCGACCAGGATCGCCGCGATCACCGGGCCGAGCTCGCGCACGATCGACAGACCCAGGATGTTGACGATGAAGGCACTCGCGCCGAAGGTCTGCAACTGCTGCGCGGACAGGTAGCCGAGCACGATGCCGAGCAGGAAGCCGACCAGCGCGGTGATGCCGAGCGCGCGCGCGCCGGCCGCATAGACATAGGCGGACAGCTCGCGCCAGGGCATCTGCCGGGGACGCCGGATCACCGCGGCGACATCGATCACGAAACCGCCAAGCAGCACGATGCCGTCGCGCAGATTGGCGACGAACACGAACAACGCCAGCCCGAGCGCGGTGATCGGATCCGGGCGGCGCGGCGGCGTCCAGGGCGCCGACTGGTGATCGAGCGCCGCGATTCGTTCGAAAATCTCCCGCTGCGTGTCGCTCATCACGATCGCCGTCGGCAGGCTGCGCCCCCATGCACGCCACAGTGCCTGCGCGCCGACATGGTCCAGGCCGGTCAGCGAATCGAGCCGCCAGTCGGCGATGCCGCTGGCGCGGATCTGGCGCAGCAGCCGGCGCGCGTCGCGTGGATCGCGCGCCAGGCCCAGCGCGGTCCACGAACCAAGCAGGCGTGCCACGCCTTGCGCCTCGCCCTCGAGCACCACATCGGGAAAATCCGCCTGCTGGTCTGCGCTAGCTGTCACTCCTCAACCCATCCGGCCGCTGTCGAATGGTCATTGTAGCGATCCCCAGCCCGCCGCACCTAGCCGCGACGCCGGCTTGGGCGCACGGCTTGCCGCTACAATGCCGCCATGCTGCCCTCCGCCCCCACTGCCAGCGCCGCACCGGACGACGTGCCGGGCGATGCGCACTTCGATCTGGCGCGCGCGCGCGCCCGTCTGGCCGCCGACGCGCTGACCGCCGACTGGCAGTTGTCGTTCGTGTCGGAAACCGGTTCGACCAACGCCGACCTGCTGGCGCGGCTCGGCGCCCTCACCCGCGTGGCGGCGGACGCCGACCCGCTGAGCCGGCCGGCGCAGGCGCCGCGGCCGGAATGCCTCGTCGCCGGCACGCAGCGCGCGGGCCGTGGCCGCCAGGGACGCCCTTGGCAAAGTCCTCCGGGCAATGGCCTGCTTTGTTCCACCGCGATGGTCGTCGAGGCACCGGTCGGCAGCCTCAGCAGTCTCAGCCTGGTGGCGGGCGCCGCGCTGGTGACCGCACTGCGCTCGCTGCCGCTGACGGCACCGGAGCGCATTGCGCTGAAGTGGCCCAACGACGTCCTGCTGGACGGCCGCAAGCTGGCCGGCATCCTGATCGAACTGGCAGCGGCGCGCCACGGCCGGGCGGCGTTGGTGATCGGCGTGGGCATCAACCTGCGCGCGACGCCCGTCGCTACCCCGCCCGCCGTGGCGGACCGCGCGGCGGGCGCGGCCACCGATGCGCAGCACGCGACCGCGCCGACTGCCCCGTCGGCCCTATCGGCCCTAACGGCCCGGTCGGCCCTGTCGCGCGCCAGCCTGGATGAATTGATCGCGGCCACGCCGGACTTTGCCGGCGACGTGCTGGTGGCCTGGCTCGTCGAACTGGCAAGATCGATCGCGCTGTTCGAACGCGCCGGTTTCGCACCGTTCCGGGACGTGTGGTGGCGCAATCACGCCTACGCGGGTCAGGCGGTGACGCTGTTCGACCAAGGGCAGCCCACGCTCGGCGGCATCGCGGCCGGCATCGACGAGACTGGACGCCTGTTGATCGACGATGGCACCAGCGTGCGGCCGGTGAGCAGCGGCGACCTCTCGCTGCGCCTGAGTACGCAGCCATGAACGCGCGCGAGGCAAGTCCACGCTCACCGCACTCGCCGCAATCTGGTTTTCCTGCGCTCCTGATCGACGCCGGCAACAGCCGCATCAAGTGGCTGCTGGCCGCGGCGGACGGTACACGGCTGGCAGCCGGCCACCTGTCCCATGCGTGCGCGCCGGCGGAAACGGCGGCGTTCGATGCGCTGCCGCCACCCGCGACGGCCTGGCTGTCGAATGTGGCCGGCGACGCCGTTGGTGCGCGGCTACAGGCCGTGATCGCCGCCCGCTGGCTTGCTGTGCCGGTCCAGCGCGTACGCGCGTGCGCGCAGCAAGGCGGCGTGCGGAACGGCTATCGCGAACCTGGCCGTCTGGGCAGCGATCGCTGGGCCTCGCTGCTGGGCGCGCGCGCCGCCTTCCCGGGCGAAACGCTGCTGATCGCCACCTTCGGCACCGCCACCACGCTGGAGTTGCTGGAAGCCGACGGCCGCTTCACTGGCGGGCTGATCGCGCCGGGCTGGTCGCTGATGCTGCGCTCGCTCGGCGAACACACCGCGCAGTTGCCGGCACTGACGCCTGCCGCGGCCGAAGCGCTGGGCGCCGACCCCAGCCAGGCGTTCGCAAACGAGACCGCCCGTGCGATGGTGGAAGGATGTCGGGCCGCGCAGGCCGGTTTGATCGAACGCGCATGGCGGGCGCGCCGCGAAGCCGATCCGGCGACGACGCTGCGCTGCGTGCTGGCCGGTGGCGCCGCCGACGAGATTGCACCCGTGCTGACCATTCCGCACACCCGGCATGACGATCTGGTGCTGGCTGGCCTGTACGAGATCGCGCGCGAAGCGATCGGTGCTTCGCCCGACTGAGGGGCGCAGCCGGAGCGGCCGGATACCGGCCGCGCAGATCGTAAGGCTGAATGGGCGGCTGTAGGGACCGCTGTTGGGGCGGCTGTGGGCGGCGTGCGGCAGGGCCGTGCCTGAGCGCTTAGTTCAAAAGTGAGCAGGAACGATGGCTGGCTGACGCCGGCGCTCAGCCCTGACGGACGCGCGTCAGCAGCGCGGTGGTCGAGCGCTGATGCTCGAACGGGATGGCCAGCGCGGTGCCGCCGGTCGCCCGCACCAGCGCGGACTCGGGCAGGCTGTCCATGTCGTAGTCGCCGCCCTTGACCAGGATGTCCGGCCGCAGCGCGCGGATCATCTCGATCGGCGTCGCCTCGTCGAACATCACCACGGCGTCGACCGATTGCAGCGCGGCGAGCAACGCCATGCGGTCGGATTCGGTATTGATCGGGCGGTCGTCGCCCTTGCCAAGCTGCCGTACCGAGGCGTCGCTGTTGACGCCGACGATCAGGCAGCCGCCCAAGGCCCGCGCGCGCGCCAGATAGGTGACATGGCCACGGTGCAGGATGTCGAACACGCCGTTGGTGAAGACCACCGGGCCGGGCAACGAGTCGCGGCCGTGGACCAGATGTTCGAGCGACAGAAGCTTGCGCTCGAACTCCGGTGGCGTGGTCGGCGTGGAAGACGTCGGCTGACTCATGGCAATGCCTCGGTTGATGACGCGACGTGGCGACGTGGCGCGAAGTGTCGCGGCGTGGCCAAGCCTGGCCTGGCTCAGGCGTTCGCCGCAGCGTCCTGCTCGCTGGCCAGACGCGCCGTCACGGTCTTGCGGTAGCGGTTCAGTTCCTGTGCGGTGGCGAACTTCTGCTCGAACAGGATGGACATATTGTGGAGGATGCGATCGACCACCTTGTTTTCCCAGCTCCCATCGAAGCGGATCTGCTCGTCGAGCCAGCGCTCCAGCCATTCCGGATCGGGCAGGCGCGACTGCACGGTGTCGTTCGGGAACAGGTCCTTGTTGACGTGCAGATTGGTCGGGTGCAGCGGCTTTTCGGTACGGCGCGCCGACGCCATCAACACGCCGATCTTCGCGAACGCGGCCCGCGCGGCATCGCCGTGCCGGCTCAGCGCGCGCTTCATGTAGCGCAGGTAGGCGCCGCCATGGCGCGCCTCGTCACGCGAGATCGTGTCGTAGATGTGCTTGATGACCGGTTCGGTGTGCCAGTCGCCGGCGCAGCGATACCAATGGTTCAGCCGGATCTCGCCACAGAAGTGCAGCATCAGCGTTTCCAGCGGCGGCGCCGGGTCGAACGGGAAGCGCACCGCGTGCAGTTCTTCCTCGGTCGGCACGTGCTGCGGGGCGAAACGGCGCAGGTACTCCATCAGCACCAGCGCGTGTTTCTGTTCCTCGAAGAACCACACGCTCATGAACGCCGAGAAATCGCTGTCGTCGCGGTTGTCGCGCAGGAACATCTCCGTGGCGGGCAGTGCGGCCCACTCGGTGATCGCGTTCATCTTGACGGTGATCGCCTGCTCATCGGACAGCTTGGACGCGTCGAACTTGTCCCAGGGGATGTCGCGCTCCATATCCCAACGAACCGATTCGAGCGACTTGTAGAGCTCGGGAAAAAGCATGCCGTTCATGTTTCAAATCCGAAATATCGTGCCCCACGGGAGCCGTGCAAGGGCGCTGCTTGTCGTCCTACCCGTTTTGTCCTTGGCCAGGGCTGGCAGGAACGGCAGGGCTGATGCGGGACGGGGCATCCCGGCCGTCGGCGCAGATGCCGCGCCGACTACCGCCCAGCGCTCGACATGGCGCGTGGTACGGCTTTTTATGGCAAAGCGTTGCATATTAGCATGAGGGTCGTCCACCATGACCCGGGGCCCGGCGTCAAGTAAGCCGAACGTCAGGTAAACCCAACGCTTGCACGCGCCGATGCGGCTAGGGTTAGCGCCGATGCCGGTTCGCGCACGCGCCGCTATGCTGCGGCGACGACCTTTCGAGCGGAAACCCTGCCCATGCACAGCGACGCGCCAGACTATTCCTCCTACCGCAGCCTAGCCTTCGAACGCCCGGCCGAAGGCGTGATCGAGATCGTGATGCAGCCGGGGCGCAACCGCAGCGGCCTGCCGACCACCGATCGCGACGGACACCGCGAACTCGCGCACGTGTGGCGCGACATCGATGCCGATCCGAGCGTGCGCGCCGCAGTGCTGCGCGGCACGGGTCCGGGCTTTTCCGGCGGTGGCGACCTCGCGCTGGTGGAGGAGATGATCGACACCTTCGAGGCGCGCGCCCGCGTCTGGCGCGAGGCGAGCGAACTGGTCTACAACCTGATCAATTGCTCGAAGCCCGTCGTGTCCGCGATCCACGGCCCAGCCGTCGGCGCGGGCCTGGTCGCCGGTTTGCTCGCCGACATCTCGGTGGCTGGACGCGGCGCGAAGATCGTCGACGGACACACCCGCCTGGGCGTCGCGGCCGGCGATCACGCCGCCATCGTCTGGCCGCTGCTGTGTGGCATGGCGAAGGCCAAATACCATCTGCTGTTGTGCGAGCCGATCGACGGCGCGGAGGCGGAACGCATCGGCCTCGTATCCGTCGCGGTCGAAGACGGCACCGAGCGCGAACGCGCGCTGGCGATCGCCGAGCGGCTGGCGGAAGGCTCGCAGACTGCGTTACGCTGGACCAAACACACGCTGAACAACTGGCTGAGGCTGGCCGGTCCCAGCTTCGACGCGTCGCTGGCGCTGGAAATGCTTGGCTTCACGGGCCCGGACGCGCGTGAAGGCGTCGCATCGCTGCGAGAACGGCGCGAGCCGCGCTTCACGCGCGACGAGCCGTTCGGGGCGGCACCCGCCTCGGCGCGGCCGGCCGCGCGCGATGGCGAGACTTGAGACGAGACGCGCACGCGCGTCGGATGCCCGGTGGTAAGAGGCTACGACGCTAATCGGCCAGGAGGCGCGCGGCAGCGAGGCAGTGCAGCGGCCGTAGCGCGGCCCCCGCACCGGCCATCAAGGCTTGAGAACACCGGCTTCAGAACACCTATAGGGAGGACAGACCATGAGCGCCAATGACACGAGCGGTATCCCGGGCTGGGATTTCTTCACCCGCGCCGCGGAGACGATGCGACAGACGCCGTTCGGCGCGGCCATGGGCACCGGCATGGGGACGGGCATGGGCATGCCGGGCGCCGGGGCACCCTGGTCGATGATGACCGACATGCTCGCGCCGCTGACCAACATCGACGATCTGGACCGGCGGATCAACGAGGTCCGTGCCGTCGAGCAGTGGCTGAAACTGAACCTCGGCATGGTGCAGTCGACCGCCCAGGCCCTGGAGGTGCAACGCGCCACGCTTGCCACCTTGAAGGCCTTCGGCTCGATGGCCGGCAGCGGCGCCGGCTTCGCGCAGGCCGGCTTCCCATTCGGGGCAGCGGCGACCGGCGCCGCTGGCGAGGCCAAGGCGCCACCGTCCGGACAGGCCAGTTCGGCGGGACAGGCCGGCGCGGGCACGACCAATCCGTTCACCGGTGCCGCGAGCGCCCATGGCATGCCGGACATGAGCGCGGCCACCGAAGGCGCGGCAACTTGGTGGCGCATGCTGAACGACCAGTTCTCGCAGATCGCCAGCATGGCCAGCGCCGGGCTGACGCCGGCCGGAGGTGGCGGGGGCAGTGGCGCGGGACCGGATGCGGCTGCCGCGCCGGCTGGTGGAAGCGGCGGGGCCGGGGCGGGCGGGCCAGCCACCGAAGGCGTGCCGCCGGAGGCCGCGGAGCGCGACGATCCCGCCGCGGCGGCGCGCCGTCGCCGCAAGCCCTGACGCGCAGACCGGGCGGTAGCGGCAGTGCCTGGCGATCACCGTGCCAGGGGTGCCAGGGGTGCTCAAGGGACGATCGCGCGAAGCGGCCGTTCAGGCCGTTCGCTCAGTCGATCGACTCGGCCTCGACGATCGTATGCTCGATGAGGCCGCAGACGTGCTGGCGGGCGGTCGCGGCATCCGGCTCGCCGCGCGCCGCGCGGGCATCGGCACCAACCGCGTCCGACATGCTCCGTTCGGGCGGGGCGAACGCAAGGGCCACGCGATCGCCCGGCACCAGGAACGGCGTCGTCGCCGCGCCGGCCGTGATGGTTTCGACCGCGCGCCGGCCTGCGATCGAACCGAGCGCATGGCTGCGCCCGATGGCGGCGACCGGCCCCATCGCGTACACCGTGCCGGGCGTGAGCGGTCGCTGGCGGGCCTGCGCCGCAAGCAGCGTCCCGGCGCCGACCGTCAGTCCGGCGGCACAGTCCGGCGAGCCCAGCGCGCGGCCATTGATCGACATCGACAGCGTGCGATGCAGCCGTCCGTCAAGCCAGGCCGCGCCGAACTCGTCCGGCGACACAAAGACCGGCGAGAAGCCGATCTTCACGTCCCGTTGCCCGGCCGGGCCTTCGCGATAGGCGTAGCGGCAGGCCAAGCCGAGCAAGCGAACGGCGGCCAGCGCGCGGGCAGCGGACGCGCCGCGCGGCACGGCGTCGCACACTGCCGTCAGGTAGGCGCTGCAGTCGAGCGACGCGTCCGGACGATCGCAGACGATTTCGGCACGGGCGCCGGCTAGCCAATCGCCACTCAACGTCTCGTCATGGCCGGGCAGATCGTCGCTCGTGCCTGGCACCGTCGCGGCGCGCCGCCGGCCGGCCGGCGCGCGCGCTTCGGCGCCCCCGCTCGGTTCGCCGGCTTCCGCCAGGACCCGCGCGTGATCGGCATAGCAGTCGGCGGCAAGCACGCGATACGCGCGCGGCAGCGGCGCGTGGCAGTCGCGCGCATCGAATTCAAACGCGCGCCGGACCCGCCCCTGGTTCAACGCTTCGTACAATGTCTGGAGCTGCGGACCGAAGAAATGCCAGTCTTCGAGCGCGCGCTGCAGCGTTGGCGCGACGGCATCCGCGAACGCAGCCGTGTGAAGGTCGTCTGAGACGACGACCAGCTGGCCGTCGAGCGAACCGTCTTTCAGGGAGGCAAGTTTCATGTCGTGCAGCGGGGTACGGCGACGCATGCGTGGCGTCGGGAAGGCGGATTCTATCGCGGCGCCACTGCGCGCGACCGCGCGCCAGCGCGTGACACGAATTGCCTGAGGAATTGCCCGAGGCATTGCCTGGGCGTGCGCGGTCCAAGCCACGGCCGCCGCGCGAGGCGGCCGACGTCAGCGCCCGTTTCGGGAGCCGCGCTACGGGCCGGCTGATCCTGCTGGCGGTGCTGGTGGCTGCGCTGCTCGCGCTACATCTGCTGCTTGCCTGGCGGATGTCCTGGACCCGCGTCCCGCCGGTGCGCACGCCGCCGCCGTTGATCGTGCACGTGCTGCCCCCGCCCCGGCAGGTCGCAGCCGCGCCGACCGTGGCGGCCCCGTCGGCGCCGCGGCCGCCGGGCCACGGCAGGCAGGCCGCGCCCGGCCCCCGCGCAAGACCGCCCACGCCGCCCACGCCATCGCGCGAACACCGGTCGGCGTCGCCAGCGCGTCCAGACATCGCGCCGTCGCCGACGACTGCGGCACCTTCGTTGCCGCCGGCCGCCGACGCGTCCGCCAACGCGCCGGCGGCCAGCGTGTCCGGCAGTCCCGCCGTCGACGGCAACAACAGCAACGACGGGTACAAGCGGGGCAATGGCAGCGATGCAAACGGCGGCGACGGACAGGCCGGTGCCTCGGCGCCGGCGGCCGAAGCCGACCCGTTCCGCCCCCCGGCGTCGGCGACACTGCACTACGACACGTTCTACAACGGCATGCCGAACCAGACCGGCACCATCGTCTGGTCCAACCTCGACGGCCAACGCTACCGCCTGAGCGTGGCCTTCGCATTGCCGTTCGTCGGCCGCTTCGCCTACGCCAGCGAGGGGCGCATCGGTACCGACGGCTTGGCGCCCGACCGCTATACCGAGGAACGCTCGCGGCGCGACCCGGTCCTGACGCAGTTCGACCGTCTGGCGACACCGCCACAAGCGCGCTTCAGCCGAGGCGCGGCGCCGCTTGCGTTACCCGCTGGCGCGCAGGATCGCTTCAGCGTGCTGATCCAACTTGCCGCGCTGATCAACGGCGCGCCGGCCCGCTACCGGCCGGGTGTGGCACACCGCTTCTTCGTGCTGGACAGCAACAGCGGCGAACCGTGGACCATGGTGGTGGCCGGCGAAGAGACCGTGATGTCGCATGGCCAGGCCATTCCGGCGCTGCATCTGGTCCGTGCGCCGCGGCGGGAGGGCGACACGCGCCGGATCGACGTCTGGCTGGCCGGATCGATGCAATGGCTGCCAGTGCGGCTGGTGCAAACGGAGCCGGACGGCACGCAGATCGAGCTGCGTTGGCGCCCGCCCAATGCGGTTTTGGCGCCGGCTGGCGACGACGAACCGATGCGGGGCAGCTGAACGGGCGCGTATCTTGCGTGTTTTCCCGTACAGCGGGGCTCGACGGCACGGCATGAGGCCGCCGACGGGCCGGGCACGCGCGGCGGGGTACCGCCAGGCCCTTGAATCTTCAACGAGCCGCCCAACATACTGTCCATCCGCACCCGACGCTTGAGCGGGACAGTCCGAAAGGAGCATCGAGATGCAAATGATCTATAACAGCCCGAACTACTGCGTCGTCGAATTCCCGGCTCAGGACGATCATGCTGCCTTGAAGGCAGGCGGTTATGAGATTGTGGACAAGCACTACCAGCGCGAAATCTACATCGACGGCGCGCTGGCCGAGCAATTTCGCGAACACGTGCAGCGCCTGATCGAACAGGAGCCGTCGGTCGACGAAATCGACGATTTTCTCGGGCAATTCGACAGCCTGATGGTGCACCCGGTGATCCTCCACTGACGCGATCGAAAGCGGCGGCCGGCGCGTGCCGGCTGCCTTGAAGGCCGACGGGCGCGAGTCCGTCGGCCTTTTTTCTGCGCGGTGTCCGGCCGTCGGCGGCGCAGCGCCGGTAAACTGCCGCCTCGCGCATGGGCCGGCTCGACGACGGCCGCGCCTCGCGCGTTACACTTTCGTCTCCGCCGCCGTCGCCCGTCCGAATCCGTCATGACTGCAACGCTCGCCGTTCCGAGTGCCCCGTCCCGTCCCCGCCCCGGTCTGCGTCCATACACGCGCGCCGCGGCCCTGCCCGACCTGATGCGGGAGCGCATCCTGATCCTCGACGGCGCGATGGGCACCATGATTCAGCGCTACAAGCTGGACGAGGCCGCCTACCGGGGCGAGCGTTTCGCCACGTTTGCGCACGACGTGAAGGGCAACAACGAACTGCTGTCGCTGACGCAACCGCAAATCATCCGCGAGATCCACGACCAGTATCTCGCGGCCGGCGCCGACCTGATCGAGACCAACACCTTCGGTGCGACGACGGTGGCCCAGGCGGACTACCACATGGAAGACCTGGTCGACGACATGAACCGCGCGTCGGCCCGCCTGGCGCGCGAGGCGTGCGACGCCGCCAGCACCCCCGACAAACCGCGCTTCGTCGCGGGCGCCATCGGCCCGACGCCGAAGACGGCGAGCATTTCGCCGGACGTCAACGACCCGGCGGCGCGCAACGTCGATTTCGACACGCTGCGCGACGCCTACTACGACCAGGCCAAGGCCCTGCTCGACGGCGGCGTGGACGTGTTCCTGGTCGAGACGATCTTCGACACGCTGAATGCGAAGGCGGCGCTGTTCGCGCTCGACGCGCTGTTCGAGGACACCGGCGAGCGCCTGCCGATCATGATCTCGGGCACGGTCACCGATGCCTCGGGCCGCATCCTGTCGGGCCAGACGGTCGAGGCTTTCTGGAATTCGCTGCGGCACGCCCGCCCGTTCACCTTCGGGCTGAACTGCGCGCTTGGCGCGGCGCTGATGCGCCCCTACATTGCCGAACTCGCCAAGCTGTGCGATTGCGGCGTGTCCTGCTATCCGAACGCGGGTCTGCCGAATCCGATGAGCGAGACCGGCTTCGACGAGACGCCGGACGTCACGTCCGGACTCGTCGGGGAGTTCGCCGACTCCGGGCTGGTCAACCTCGCCGGCGGTTGCTGCGGAACGACGCCCGAGCACATCGCGGCGATCGCCGCGCGGCTTGCGCAGGCCCGACCGCGCGCGTGGCCGGGTCAGTACCGCGAAGAATGAACGGCGGCCGGCCCGATGCGCCGGCCGCGTCCCCGTGCACCCCTGCCTCACCCTGACAAGCGACATGAGCGACCACCTGCTGCGGCTCTCCGGGCTCGAACCCTTCAACGTCGGCGAAGACACGCTGTTCATCAACGTCGGCGAGCGCACCAACGTGACGGGCTCGCGGGCGTTCGCGCGCATGATCCTGAACAACCAGTTCGACGAAGCGCTGGCGGTCGCCCGCCAGCAGGTCGAGAACGGCGCGCAGGTGATCGACATCAACATGGACGAGGCGATGCTCGATTCAAAGGCGGCGATGGTCCGCTTCCTGAATCTGATCGCCTCTGAGCCCGACATCTCGCGCGTGCCGTTGATGATCGACTCGTCGAAGTGGGAGGTGATCGAGGCGGGGCTGAAGTGCGTGCAGGGCAAGCCGATCGTCAACTCGATCTCGCTGAAGGAAGGCGAGGACGCCTTCCTGCATCATGCGCGGCTGATCCAGCGCTACGGCGCGGCGACGGTCGTGATGGCCTTCGACGAACAGGGCCAGGCCGACACCTTCGAGCGCAAGACGCAGATCTGCAAGCGCAGCTACGACCTGCTGGTCGCCAAGCTCGGCTTTCCGCCCGAGGACATCATCTTCGACCCGAACATCTTCGCGGTGGCAACCGGCATCGAGGAACACAACAACTACGCCGTCGACTTCATCGAGGCGACCCGCTGGATCAAGACGAACCTGCCGTACGCGAAGGTCAGCGGCGGGGTCTCCAACGTGTCGTTTTCGTTCCGCGGCAACGACGTGGTGCGCGAGGCCATCCACACCGTGTTCCTGTATCACGCGATCCAGGCCGGCATGGACATGGGCATCGTGAATGCCGGCCAGCTCGGGGTCTATGCCGACCTGGACGCGGCGCTGCGCGAGCGCGTCGAGGACGTCGTGCTGAATCGCCGCAGCGACGGCACCGAGCGCCTGCTGGAGATCGCCGACCGCTTCAAGGGCGGCGCGGCGAAAAAGGAGGACAACCTGGCGTGGCGCGAACAGGCGGTGGCGGCGCGCCTGGCGCATGCGCTGGTCAATGGCATCACGCAGTTCATCGTCGAAGACACGGAGGAAGCTCGCGCGGAGATCGCCGCGGCGGGCGGCCGGCCGATCCAGGTCATCGAGGGACCGTTGATGGACGGGATGAACGTGGTCGGCGACCTGTTCGGCGCGGGCAAGATGTTCCTGCCGCAGGTGGTGAAATCGGCACGCGTGATGAAGCAGGCGGTCGCGCACCTGATCCCGTTCATCGAGGAAGAGAAAGCGCGCATGGCGGCCGCCGGCAGCGACGTGCGGGCCAAGGGCAAGATCGTGATCGCGACCGTGAAGGGCGACGTGCACGACATCGGCAAGAACATCGTCACCGTGGTCCTCCAGTGCAACAACTTCGAGGTGGTCAACATGGGGGTGATGGTGCCGGCCGCCGAAATCCTCGCCAAGGCGAAGGAGGAAGGTGCCGACATCATCGGCCTGTCCGGACTGATTACGCCCAGCCTCGAGGAGATGGCGTATGTGGCTTCGGAGATGCAACGCGACCCGTACTTCCGCGAGCGCCAGACGCCGCTGCTGATCGGCGGCGCCACCACCTCGCGCGTGCACACGGCAGTGAAGATCGCCCCGCACTACGAAGGCCCGGTGGTGTACGTGCCGGACGCGTCGCGTTCGGTATCGGTGGCATCGAGCCTGCTGTCGGACGAGGGCGCGTCGCGCTTCCTGGACGAGCTGAAGCGCGACTACGCACGCGTGCGCGAGCAGCACGCGAACAAGAAGAGCCAGCCGATGGTGACGCTGGCGGCGGCGCGCGAGAACCGGCACCGGATCGACTGGGCGCGCGTGACGCCGCCCAAGCCGCGCTTCATCGGCCGCCGCGTGTTCAAGAATTACGATCTCGCGGAACTGGCGCGCTACATCGACTGGGGCCCGTTCTTCCAGACCTGGGACCTCGCCGGCCCCTACCCGAAGATCCTCGACGACGAGATCGTTGGCGAGTCGGCGCGCCGTGTGTTCGAGGACGGGCAGGAGATGCTGCGGAAGCTGATACGCGGCCGCTGGCTGCAGGCGAACGGCGTGATCGCGCTGCTGCCGGCCAACACCGTGAACGACGACGACATCGAGATCTATAGCGACGAGACGCGCGAAACGGTCTTGCTGACCTGGCGCGGCCTGCGCCAGCAGAGCGAGCGTCCGGTGGTCGACGGCGTGCGCCGGCCGAACCGTTCGCTGGCGGACTTCATCGCGCCGAAGGCGTCGGGCGTGGCCGATTACATTGGCTTGTTCGCGGTGACGGCTGGCCTCGGCGTCGAAACGCGCGAGCGGCAATTCGAGCGCGAACACGACGACTACGGCTCGATCATGTTCAAGGCGCTGGCCGATCGGCTGGCCGAAGCCTTCGCGGAATGCCTGCATGCGCGCGTGCGGCGCGAACTGTGGGGCTATGCGTCCGACGAAACGCTGGGCAACGCCGATCTGATCGCTGAACGCTATCAGGGCATTCGGCCCGCGCCCGGCTACCCGGCCTGTCCGGACCACCTGGTCAAGGCACCGATGTTCGAAGTGCTGGACTGTCAGGAGATCGGCATGTCGGTCACCGAGTCGCTGGCCATGTTGCCGGCGGCGAGCGTCTCCGGCTTCTACCTCGCGCACCCGGACAGTACGTACTTCTCCGTCGGCAAGATCGGCGAAGATCAGTTGCGCGACTATGCGGCGCGCAGCGGACTGAGTCCCGACGACGCGCGCCGCGCGCTGGCGCCGCTGCTGTAGCCGCGCGCCAGCCCGTAGCTTGCCAAGCGCGGCGGTGTCTGCCACCGGCGCCCCGCCATTCTGAGCCGATGCGCCCGGTGCGTCGGCTCAGGGACAGTTCAGGGGCGGCTCAGGATCGGTCAAGTGGCAGCGCGTCAGACGCCCCAGAGAATGTCGGCATCCTGGGCCTTCGCCGCACGCATCATGTCGAGCAGCGGATAGGCGCGCTGCGCGAGTCCGATTTCGATATCGTGCGTGGCCGGGTCCTCCGGCGCATGACCGTGCGGGTGGAGTGCGTCGTGATCGTCATGCGCGGCCTTGTCCACGCTGATCGCGGCTTCCAGTTTCTGGAGCGCCGCGGCCATTTCAGTGCGATGAATGGTGCCGCGCTCGTCGAGATGCTTGCCGAGGATGCCCAGCAGGTATTTCGCCAGATCGTCGAGCATCCGGATTTCGGCCGCAGCCGTCGACTTGAAGGTAATCCACATTCCGGGTTTCTCCTGTTTCCACTGTTCTTATGCGCACGCGCTGGCGTCGACGAGGATCGTCCACCCCGGCCAGCACGCGCGCGACGCCGCTTTCATGCAGACGCCGTGCCAGACGCCCTTACCGATACCGGCTCGCGGCCAGCCGAAGATTCCTCGGCAACATTCCTCGACAAGTTTCCCGGTTTGCAGCGTGGCGGGACCACGGGCGTCGAACCATCATACACGCCAGCCGGCGCGCCTCCACGCGCGCCCTGGCACGGCTGGCCGCGTGCGGCAAGGCCCGCGCCGCCCGGCACGACGGTGCGGCCGGCGACGATTTGCCGGCCGGCGCACCTGATAGAATCTCGCATTCGCCACACGTGGCGCGGCAGCCGTCCGCGGCGGCCGCTCGCTGCCACATTCGCCGGCGCGCCGTCCCCTGTCGGGGGCTCCGCTGATGCCCTGCTGGTGCCCCGCTGGTGCCTTAACCCATCGCCATGCTGTTCGAAGACAAGAAAACCATCGAGGCGATCTTCGCCGATTCGCTCGCGCACGTCGTCACCTCGCTCGAAGGCGTTGATCCCGCCGCCTTCGTCGCGCCGACCATCGTCCTGGAACGCCCGAAGTCGGCGGCCCACGGCGATTTCGCCTGTAACGTCGCGATGCAGGCCGGCAAGGCATTGCGCCAGAACCCGCGCGCGCTCGCCGAACGGCTGGTCGCGGCGGTGCTGGCGCATCCGTCCGCAGCCGGCCTGATCGATTCGGCCGAAGTGGCCGGGCCCGGCTTCATCAACCTCCGCCTGTCGCCGCTCGTACTGCGATCGGTGGTGCGCGGCGTGCTGGAGGCGGGTGCCGCGTTCGGCCGCGCGCCCGTGCCGAATGGCCGGCAGGTGCTGATCGAATTCGTGTCGGCCAACCCGACCGGCCCGCTGCACGTCGGCCACGGCCGGCAGGCCGCGCTCGGCGATGCGTTCGCCAGCCTGTTCGAAAGCCAGGGCTGGAAGGTGTGGCGCGAGTTCTACTACAACGACGCGGGCGTGCAGATCGCCAACCTCGCCCACTCGGTGCAGGCGCGCGCGCGCGGCCTGAAGCCGGGCGACGCGGACTGGCCCGAGGCGGCATACAACGGCGAATACATCGCCGACATCGCGCGCGACTTCATCGCGCGCGCCACGGTTGCCGCGAAGGACGGCCAGCCGGTCACCGCGACCGGCGAGGTCGACGACCTCGATGCCATCCGCCGCTTCGCGGTCGCCTACCTGCGGCACGAGCAGGACATCGACCTGCAGGCGTTCGGCGTGCGCTTCGACCACTACTTCCTCGAGTCCTCGCTGTACGCCGACGGCCGCGTCGCGAACACCGTGCAGGCGCTGATCGAAGCCGGCCATACCTACGAAAGCGAAGGCGCACTCTGGCTCAAGTCGACCGACTACGGTGACGACAAGGACCGCGTGATGCGCAAATCGGACGGCACCTATACGTACTTCGTGCCTGACGTGGCCTACCATGTGAGCAAGTGGGACCGGGGCTACGCGAAGGTCGTCAACGTGCAGGGCACCGATCACCACGGCACGATCGCGCGGGTCCGCGCCGGCTTGCAGGCGCTTGGCGTCGGCATCCCGGTCGGTTATCCCGACTATGTGCTGCACAGCATGGTGCGGGTGCAGCGCGACGGGCGCGAAGTGAAGATCTCGAAGCGAGCGGGCAGCTACGTGACGGTGCGCGACCTGATCGAGTGGAGCGGCGGCGCCTTCGAAGGCAACCCGACCCCCGACCAGGTGCAGCGCGGCCGGGACGCGGTCCGCTTCTTCCTGATCTCGCGCAAGGCCGATACCGAGTTCACGTTCGACGTCGACCTCGCGATCAAGCGCAACGACGAAAACCCGGTCTATTACGTGCAGTACGCCCATGCGCGGATCTGCTCGGTGCTCAGTGCCTGGGGTGGCGACGTCGCGGCGCTGCCGGGCGTCGATCTCGCCGCGCTGGACGGCAGCGCGCCGGCCACGCAACTGATCAAGCGGCTCGCCGAGTTCCCGGAGATGCTCGCCCGTGCCGCCGACGAGCTGGCGCCGCATGCGGTGGCGTTCTACCTGCGCGACCTCGCTGGCGACTTTCACTCGTTCTACAATGCCGAGCGAGTGCTGGTCGACGAGGAAGCCGTCCGGCTCGCGCGACTTGCACTGCTCGCGGCCACCCGCCAGGTACTGGCGAACGGTCTGGCGGTGCTCGGTGTGTCCGCTCCACAACGGATGTAACGCCGGCAGTCGCGTCTGCAACAACCCCGCAACAACCCGGCAACAATCCGTTACACGCTAGGGACTTTCTGATGGCAACGAAGCAAAGACGAAACGCGAAGCAAGCCGGCGGCACCATCCTCGGCGTGATCCTGGGCCTGATCGTGGGCCTGGCCATCGCGGTGGTGGTGGCGCTGTACATCACGCGCTCGCCGACGCCTTTCGTCTCGCACACCACGCCGGCAGGCGGCGACGGAGCGTCGCAGCCTGCCACCACCACCGACCCGAATCGCGCGCTCGCCGGCCAGACGCCGGGCCGGCCGGTCGAGAGCCAGCCGACGCCGCCGAACACTGCGCCGGGCCAGCCCTCCAATCCGTCGACCGGCCTGCTCGATGAGCCGGAAATCGTCGAGGTGCCGGGCGCAAACAACCGTCCGCGCACGGATAATACGGCGCCGGTCGTGGTGCCGCCGTCGGCCGCACCGGACACCGCGACGCCGTCGCGCCCTGCCTCGCAGCCGCGCCCGACCCGTCCGGCCACGCCGCCGGCGGCCTCGGCAACGCCCGCGACCCCGACGACGCCAGCGCATCAGCAGACGTCTCCGGCAACGACCCCGGCCAAGCCGGGTGACAGCAATACCGGCTACTATCTGCAGGCAGGTGCGTACCGGACCGAAGCGGATGCGCAGCAGCAGCGGGCTAATCTCGCACTGCAAGGTTTCTCGGCGCGAGTGACGAAGGGCGAAAGCGGCTCGGTGACGTATTACCGCGTGCGGCTCGGACCGTTCTCGAATCTCGACGATCTGAACAAGGTGCGCCGTCCGCTGACCAACGCCGGCGTCGACACCGCGGTGATCCGGTTTACCAAGCAGTGACGCGTCCAGCGGTCCGGGCGCGCCGATGATCCGGAGCGTCCGGTTCCGCACCGACGGACGCGCCCTTCTTACTCTTATCCCGACCGTCCTATGATCAAGAAATTCCTCGGCGTCCTGGCCCTGTCCGCCGGCCTCGCTTTGACCGTGCCGGCCCATGCCGCCGGCGTGAAAGGCAAGGACTACTCGGTACTGAGCACGCCGCAGCCGGTGTCCGTGCCCGCCGACAAAGTCGAGATCACCGAGTTTTTCTGGTACGGCTGCCCGCACTGTTTCGAGTTCGAGCCGAAGCTCGAGGCATGGCTGAAGAAGCAGGGTGGCAACGTCGTGTTCAAGCGCATCCCGGTCGCCTTCCGTCCGGACTTCGTGCCGCACAGCAAGATGTATCACGCGCTCGTCGCGATGGGCATCGAGCCGACGCTGACGCTGAAGATCTTTAACGAGATTCACGTCAAGAAGAACTACCTGCTGACGCCGGAAGCACAGGCCGACTTCCTGTCGCGCAACGGCGTGGACCGCAAGAAGTATCTCGAAGCGTACAACTCGTTCAGCGTGCAGTCGGACGTGCAGCGCGACGCCAAGCAGATGCAGGACTACCACGTTGACGGCGTGCCGACCCTGTTCGTACAGGGCAAGTACGAGACGTCGCCGGCGATGACCAACAGCCTCGACGGCACGCTGCAGACCCTCGATTTCCTGATCGAGCAGGTACGCGCGAAGAAGATGTAAGACGCCGCGGCCCCGGCCTCGCCACATGAAAGTCTTCCTGACCGGTGCGTCGAGCGGCCTGGGGCTCGCGCTGGCAACACGCTACGCCCGCGCCGGCGCCACCCTCGGCCTGGTCGCGCGGCGCGGCGACCTGCTCGATGCATTCGCCGCCGCCCACCCCGACTGCACGGTGGCGCGCTACACGCTCGACGTGTGCGACCACGCGGCGTTGGCGCGGGCCGCGGACGATTTCGTGGCCCGCTTCGGGCTGCCAGACGTCGTCATCGCCAATGCCGGCATCAGCGCCGGTTCGGTCACTGGCGAGGCCGACCTGACCGTGTTCGAGCGAGTCATGGCGGTCAATTACCTGGCCATGGTCGCCACCTTCGAACCGTTTCTGCCGCGCCTGCGGCGGGCCGGCCAGGCGTCCACGCTGGTGGGCATTGCCAGCGTCGCGGGGGTGCGCGGCCTGCCCGGCGCCGGCGCCTACAGCGCGTCGAAGGCCGCCGCAATGCGCTATCTCGAAAGCCTGCGCGTCGAACTGCACGACAGTCCGATCGCGGTGGTGACGATTGCCCCTGGCTACATCCGCACGCCGATGACCGCGCACAACCCCTATCGGATGCCGTTCCTGACCGACCCGGACGTGTTCGCAGCGCGCGCGGTGCGCGCCATCGAACGGCGGCGCCGCTTCACCGTCATTCCCTGGCCGATGCGCATCGTGGCAGCCGTACTGCACGTGCTGCCGCGCTGGCTCTACGATCGTCTGTTCGCCCGCGCACCCCGCAAGCCGCGCGAGGCCGCCACGTCGTCCGGGCGCGACGCCTGACTCACCCCTGCTGCACGTCTGCTGCACGTCTGCTGCACGTCTGCTGCACGTCTGCTGCACGTCTGCTGCACGTCTGCTGCACGCCGGCGGTCCAGCCCCGTTGGTGAAGGCTGGCGAGCGCTAGCGCGCGTTGCTGCGTGTCGCTGCGTGCCGGGGGCGCATTTGTGGCCATGCCTGGCCTGCCGCGCATGCGTCCAGCACATTTCCCGCGAAATTCGTCGAGAATGAGGTTTGTCCGCCGCTGGCGGCGCGCCGGCACGCCTTGCCGCGGCCGGCGCAATCGATAAGAAACGAATCAACAACGGGAGAATCCGATGCGCTCGACCCTTCGCGCCGCCGCACTGGTGCTGGCCATGCCGACCGCGGTATTCGCCGCACCGCTGACGGTCTGCACCGAGGCCAGTCCGGACGGCTTCGACGTGGTGCAGTACAACTCGCTGACCACGACCAACGCGTCCGCCGACGTCATCTACGACGGCCTGGTCGCGTACGATGAAGCGGCCGCCAAGGTGGTGCCGGCGCTGGCGGAGAAATGGGACGTGAGCGCCGACGGCCTGACCTACACCTTCCATTTGCGCCCGAACGTCGCGTTCCAGACGACCGACTACTTCAAGCCAAGCCGCCCGTTGAACGCCGACGACGTGATCTTCACGTTCAAGCGGATGATCGACGACGCGTCGCCGTGGCACAAGGTGGCCGGCGCAAGCGGCTTCCCGCACGCGCAGTCGATGCAACTGCCCAAGCGCATCAAGTCGATCGACCGGGTCGACGACCGCACGGTACGCTTCGTCCTGAACGAACCCGATGCGACGTTCCTGCCGGTGCTGACGATGGGTTTCGCATCGATCTATTCGGCCGAATACGCCGATCAGTTGCTCAAGGCCAACAAGGCCGGCGACTATAACAGCCAGCCGGTTGGCACCGGCCCGTTCATCCTGAAGCGCTATACCCGCGACGCGGTGATCCGCTACGACGCGAACCCGACCTACTGGGGCGGCAAGCCGAAGGCCGACCGCCTGATCTATACGATCACGCCCGACGCGTCGGTGCGGGCGCAGAAGGTCAAGGCCGGCGAATGCCAGATCGCCCTTTCGCCGAAGCCGCAGGATGTGCGCGCCGCCAAGGCCGGCGGCGCGGTGAAGGCCGTCGAGACACCCGCCTTCATGACCGCCTTCGTGGCGATCAATTCGCAGAAGAAACCGCTCGATAATCCGCTGGTGCGGCGCGCGCTGAACCTGGCCTTCGACCGGACCGCCTATCTGAAGGCCGTGTTCGAGGACACCGCCACGCCGGCAGTCAATCCCTACCCGCCCAACACCTGGAGCTACGCGAAGTCGATCGCCGCCTATCCGCACGACATCGCGCAAGCGAAGAAGCTGCTCGCGCAGGCCGGCTTGCCGAATGGCTTCTCGACGACCATCTGGACCCGGCCGACCGGCAGTACGCTGAATCCGAATCCCAAGGTTGGCGCCGAACTGCTGCAGGCGGACCTGGCCAAGATCGGCGTCAAGGCCGAGATCCGGGTGATCGAATGGGGCGAACTGATTCGCCAGGCCAAGCAGGGCCAGCACGACCTGCTGTTCATGGGCTGGGCCGGTGACAACGGCGACCCGGACAATTACCTGACGCCGCAATTCAGTTGCGCCGCGGTGAAATCCGGCACCAACTTCGCGCGCTTCTGCGACGCCAAGCTCGACCAGGCCATCACCGACGGCCGCCACACCACCGACCGCGCAAAGCGCACGCAGTCTTACCAGGCCGCTCAGCAGATCATCCACGACCAGGCACTGTGGGTCCCGCTGGCGTATCCGACCGCCAGCGCGCTGGTCACCGACAAGGTCAGCGGCTACAAGGTCAGCCCATTCGGGCGGCAGCACTTCGCCACCGTGTCGGTCCGCTGACGGCGCGCCGGTCCCTCGGGCACCGGTGCGTCGGGCGCAGCGGTCGCCTGCGGTGCGCCCGCAGGCAATGCCCGCGGTCCGGCGGGTCGGTCAGAACCAGTGTGCGACGCCCGCGTAGGCACCTTGCTGGGTGCCGCCGGGCAGCGGATTGTCGGCGGCCGTGCCGCCGGCCTCGACCGCAAAGTTGGCATTGCCTCGGTTGAACACGCTGCCGACCGAGGCATACACGATGGTGCGCTTCGACAGTGCATAGTTGGCGCCCACCATGGCCAGCGTGGCACTGCCGCCGCCATGGTCCAGCCGGGTGTGATAGACAGCGCCCAACAGTCCGAGCGTCGCGCTCGCCTGCCAGTTCATCCCTGCCCACACGGTGTCGCTGCGCCGTGCGGCGTACGCGTTGTCGGCGCTCGCGCGTGCCGCCGGCGCGCGCAGACCGGCGTACGCGAGATAGAACTTGGCGCGACGCCATGCGTACGTGGCGCCGAACATGTACTGCCGCGAGTGCCGGAACAACGCGTCGTAGGCATCGCCCGATGGCGCGTCGCTGCGCACCGTGTCGTAGAGCGCGGTCATCATCAACGGACCGCGTTGATAGCGGACATCGGCCGACCACTCGGTTCCGCGCGCGAACGTACCGGCATGCCCGCCCGGTGCGAATTGCAGACCGGCGGTCCAGCCGGCCCATTCAGGCGAGCGATAGCCGATTGCATTGGCGCGCGAACCCCACGCCCGTCCGCGCAACAGCGTCGCCGCGCCCAGGAACTGCAAGCCGCCGGGGTCCAGCGCCCATAGCGCGCCGTCCGATCGTTTCATGTCGCGACCCAGGCTCAGTTCGCCGTAGCGCGGCGACACCAGCGCGACGCGCGCAATGCGATTGAACAGCGCGTCGTCGGCGCCGTTGTTCACGTCGAAGCCGCTTTCGAGCTGGAACACCGCGTGGTTGCCGCCGCCAAGCGTCGCCTCGCCACGCATGCCCCACAGGCTGGTCCCCCATTGGCTGTTGGCGCTCCGCCAGCGCGTCGACGATGTTGCACCGAGGCGGTTGGTCCAATCCACGCCGCTGACCAGCCGGCCGTAGAAGACCGGTCCGTCGGCGGCGCACGCCGATGACGTCGCGAGGCCAGTGACGCAGAAGAGTAGTGCGGTGTATTTCATTGCGACTTCCAATCGATGACGAACAGCCGTCCATGTCGCACGCGACGCGGACGCGAGGCATCGCCGGCAGCACGCCAAGACCCGTGGACGGTGCAATCGAGACGATCGCACCGTCCATCGGCACGCCGGAAGGAACGCAGAGAGATACGTACTGCCAAGCAATTGGGCGATGCTAGCAGCCGTCGAGAAAGGCTTGAATCGGTGTTGCTACCGGTTGGGCGGCATCGCGCCGCGCCACCGCGCCTGTCGGGCCGACAGCCTGTCAGCCCGGCAGGCGCCGACGGCACCGCCGTCACGCGCGTCGTTCAGCGTGCAGGTACGAAACGGAACACGCCATCATCACCCGTCTCGCGTCGCAGGCGACCGTCCAGCCAGAGCAGATGCAAGTGGGCCAGCGCCTCGCCCAATGCAAACGTCATCTGGTGTGTATCGAGCTTGCGGCGGAACATCAGCGGGACGATGTCGCCCGCGCTGCGCGGTGCCGTGGCGCACGCTTCCATCACCTCGGCAAGCCGGGCGGCATGGTGGTCGCGCAGCTGGCGTACACGGGTGTGCAGTCCGACGAACGGTTTGCCATGCGACGGCAGCACCAGCGTATCGGCCGGCAGCGACTCGTAACGGCCGAGCGAACGCAGATAGAGGTCGAGCGGATTGCCCTCCGGCTCCATGTCGAATACGGAGACGTTGGTCGAGATGCGTGGCAGTACCATGTCGCCCGAGATCAACACCCGTTTCGCGTCGCAGTAGAGCGCGCAGTGTTCCGGCGAATGGCCGAAACCGGTGATCACACGCCAGCGCGCGTCGCCGATGACGATCTCGTCGCCCTCGCTCAGCCGCCGGAACTGCGCCGGCACGCTCGGCACCAGCGTCGGGAAGTAGGCGGTGCGATGCGCGACTTGCTCCAGCGTCGTCTCTTCGGTAACGCCGTTGCGGGCCAGATGCGCGGCAGTGGCCTGGCCGCCGGCATTCGATTCGAGACTGCCGTGCGACAGCACCGCGCCCAGCGCATATTCGCCGAGCGTCATCCAGAGCCGCGCCTGCCAGCGGGCATCGTCGCCGCCGTCGCACAGCCATCGCGCCAGCCCGAGGTGGTCCGGGTGACAGTGCGTGACCAGCACCCGCGACGCGCGCCGGTTCTCGAACGCGCTATCGAACAGCGTGCGCCAATGGCCGCGGATCGTCTCGTCGGCGATGCCGCAGTCGACGACGGTCAGCGAGGGCGCCGCGGCCTCGTCCTGATCGTCGAGCAGCCAGACGTTCACATGGTCGAGCACGAAGGGCAGCGGCATGCGGGCCCAGCGCACGCCGGGCGCGACGGTCAAAGCCTGTCCCGGCTCCGGCAATGTGTCACCGAAACGATATTCCAGTTCCTTTTCCAGCTCGTTCATGGGGAGTCGCGCGCGAATGGTCGATGCCGCATTGTCGCATCGCGTCGGCGACCGCGCTGAGGCATGCTTGCCTGGGCAGGCGCCGCATCGTGTCGAGAACGGCCACCGCGCCGTCCCAGCCGCGTGGCGCGCCGTGCAGGCCGGGCGTGCCACAGCAAGGCCAACATCGCGCCGATCCGCCCGGCCCGTCGGTCCGCGCGATCCTGGCGCCAAGCCGGACCCGCGTACCACGGCAGCGGCGGCCGCTGCGGGCCGCGCAACGCCGTCGCGTTGCTACCCCCGGCCCCGCATGCCGGCCCCACATGCCGGCCCCGCATGCCCGTCGTCCTCGCCGTCGTGCTGGCCATCTGCCCCGACCGGCCATCTGGACAGCGCCCCGCAGCGGTCGATTCCGGGTAGGCTAGACACGTTGCGACAGCCTGCCGACATCCTGCCGTGCGCGCGGCGACGCGTGAGTCGCGTCGGCTGCAACAGCGGCGCGGCGTCGGTTGCCTGCCCTCTTTGCAGGCGATGCATGCCGCCGACGCGCTTCGCCGGCTGCCCGCCGCTTTCCGAACCGAACCATGCCCTTCCCGTCCGCCACGCACCGTTTTCCGCGCGTTCTCGCCGATGCCGCCGGCTTCGAGCTGGCCATCGCGATCCGCCAGGGTTTCGATCGCCACTACGCGATCTTCCGACAGGCTGCCGTGGATGCCCGTGCGCTGTTCGAACAGGGCGACTGGCAGGCGCTGCAGCGTCTGAACCGGGACCGGATCGCGTTCTACGACGCCCGCGTGCAGGAATGCGTCGCGACGCTGGCCCGCGAACATCACGCCACAGCGGTCGACGACGCGCTCTGGCAGCAGGTGAAGCTGCATTACATCGGTCTGTTGACCGGCCATCCGCAGCCGGAATGCGCGGAAACGTTCTTCAATTCGGTGTGCTGCCGCATCCTGCACCGCGCATACTTCAACAACGATTTCATCTTCGTGCGCCCGGCGCTCGCCACCGAATACCTGGAAAACGACGAACCCGCCGAAGCACCGACCTATCGCGTCTACTATCCACGCGACGAAGGACTGGACACGACGCTCTGGCGCATCCTGAGCCACTTCCACTTCGAAGCGCCGTTCGAGGACATGTCCCGCGACGTGGCGTTGATGCGTGCGGTCATCGAGGCACGGCTGGGTCTGGTCGCCGACAATTTCCAGATCCATGTGCTCTCGTCGCCGTTCTTCCGCAATACCGCCTGCTTCGCCGTAGCGCGGATCATCAACGCCGACACGGTCCTGCCCGCCGTGCTGGCGATCCGACGCCGGCCTGCAAGCGACGTCGCGCCCGCCAGCCTGTATGTCGACGCGCTGCTGCTCGAACCGCGCGCGCTGGCCACCCTATTCAGCTTCGCGCACTCCTATTTCCTGGTGGACATGGGCGTGCCGTCCGCCTATGTCGCGTTCCTGCAATCGCTGCTGCCGGGCAAGCCGAAGGCGGAGTGGTACGCGTCGCTGGGCTTGCAGAAACATGGCAAGGCGTTGTTCTATCGCGACCTGCTCCATCACCTGCGCCATTCGAGCGACGCCTTCGTCAGCGCGCCTGGCATCAAGGGGCTGGTGATGATCGTCTTCACGTTGCCATCGTTCCCGTATGTGTTCAAGGTGATCCGCGACCGCTTCGGCTGGCCGAAGGAAACCACGCGCGAGGCGGTGATGGCTCGCTACCGTCTGGTCAAGACGCACGATCGCCTGGGGCGCATGGCCGATACGCTCGAGTTCTCGAAAGCGGCCTTTCCCCGGGCTCGCTTCGACGAGGCATTGCTTGCCGAGTTGAAGGACGGCGCACCGTCGATGATCGAGTTCGACGGCGACGACGTCGTCATCCAGCATTTGTACATCGAGCGCCGGATGACGCCGCTCAACCTTTACCTGCGCGACGGCGACGATGCTGCGGTCGATCATGGCATTGCGGAATACGGCCATGCAATCAAGGAAATGCTGGCCGCGGGCATTTTCCCGGGCGACATGCTCTACAAGAACTTCGGCATGACGCGGCATGGCCGGGTCGTCTTCTACGACTACGACGAGGTCGAATATCTGGCCGATTGCACGGTCAAGACAGTGCCGGCGCCACCGGACGAGGAAGCGGAACTGGGGGCCGAGCCGTGGTATCCGGTTGCGCCGGGCGACATCTTTCCCGAGACCTACCCGCCTTTCCTGCTCGGCGATGCCCGGGTCGCCGCCGCGTTCAAACGTCACCACCCCGACTTCTTCGACCCGGCGATGTGGCGTGCCCATCAGAACGCGGTGCGGCAGGGCCGCGTCGCCGATGTCATGCCCTATCCCGCCCACCTGCGGTTGGCGGCGACCGGGGCAGGCGCCCCGGCGGCGGGCAATGCAGGTTTGGCGCCGGATGCCGAGCGTGACCGGAGGTCTGTCTGAGGTGCCAGGACTGCTCAAGACCGCGGCCGCCCGCTTGCCTGTCCAACGCGCGCCCGACGCGACCTGTGTTGCCAGCGAAGCGAGGCAGCCGCGGTGATCCGTGCGAAGCCGCCCCGCATGCCGGCGCTGCCCGCGCCGCGACGTCCGTTGCCCGGGGTTGACGGCATTGGCTGCCTTGCCCTCCTTGGGCTCAATGGGCTCAATGGGCTCATTGGCCGCAAGGGCCGCGAGGACCGCGAGGGCCGCGAGGGCCGCATCGGTCCCATCGGTGCCGCGTTGGTCTGCGCGAGCCTGCTCGTGCAACTCGCCTGGGGCGGCGCCGGGTCGGCGCATGCCGCAACGGGCGCCGTCCCGACGCCGCTGGCGGCGCGTGCCGCTCCCGAGGCAGCCTGGCGCGTTGCGCCGCCTGCCGGCGACGCCGGTCGAACCGCGCTGCGGCGCGTCGACGCCGGCATGAACGAGGAAGTCGTGATGCTGCCGACGCCAGGCGGCGGCATGCTGGAGACCACCTTGTTCCGCCCGGACGGTCCTGGCCCCTTTCCAATCCTGATCTATAACCACGGCAAGGAGCGCGGCCTGCCGGCGCACCAGGCGCGGGCACGACCGCTGCCGGTGGCCCGCGAGTTCGTCTCGCGCGGCTATCTGGTCGCGGTGCCGATGCGGCGCGGCTTTGCGCAGTCGAGCGGCAGCTATGACGAGATGCCATGCGATGCGGCCGAAAACGGCCGACGGCAGGCCGACGACATTGCCGACGCGGTGGCGGCCCTGTCGCGCCTTCCCTATGCCGACGCAGGCCGTATCGTACTGCTCGGCGCATCGTACGGCGGTCTGGCGACGATCGCCTACGCCGACCGCCCGAATTCCGGCGTGCGCGGCGTAATCAACTTCTCGGGCGGCTTGCGCCAGACGGGTTGCGCCGACTGGGAAGCCGACCTGATCGAGGCTTTCAGCCTCTACGGCCGTGCCGCGCGCCTGCCCAGCCTCTGGCTATATGGCGCGAACGATCAACTCTGGCCGCATGGATTGGGCTTCGACATGTTCGCCGCCTATGCGGCCGGCGGCAGCCGGGCGACGCTGGTCGACTTCGGTCCGTACAAGGACGATTCGCATCGTCTGCTCGGCGATCGGGACGGCGTGTCGACCTGGTGGCCGCCGGTGGCGGCATTCCTGACGCGCGTCGGCATGCCGACCGCGCCGCGCTATGCCGTCGACACGCGCCACTCGCCCGCGCCTTCCGGCTATGCGGACGTGCACGATGTCACCGCGCCACCGTTCCTCGATCCTGCCGGACGCTCGGCCTATCTCGACTTCCTGCGCCAGTACCCGTCGCGCGCGTTCGCCTTGTCGGCGAGCGGCGCCTGGGCCTGGGCAGAGGGCGGCGACGACCCGATGTCGGTGGCCCTCGATACCTGCCAGCAACGCAGTCGCGCGCCCTGCCGGCTCTATGCGGTCGACAACGCCGTCGTATGGAACCGCTATGCGGATCCCGGCCGTTGAGTATTTCAGAAGCGGCGGTGCGCCGGGCGGGCGGAATACCATCAACCGCAGGCGCGTGAAACGCCGATGCGCGAATCCCGATGCGGGCGGCCTCTCGCGCCTGTGACCGCGTCCGCCTGGGGCATGGCCCCCGCGCCCGACTGGCGAGGCGAGACGGCGGGCCACGCCGCCTCGGGCGGCAAGCGCGTGCAAGTGTGCCCCTGGGCCGATGAGACTGCCTGGACCGGCTGAGCCGATCGAGCCGGCCCGACGGTCGCACCGCCGCGACGGAGCGCATGCGCCCACAAACCCGCCGGGCAGCCGGCAAGTCGCACTGGTCGACAACGTGCTGCTCGACTAGGCACTGGTCGACGAGGCACTGGTCGACAAGGCATTACCGGCAACATGAGTTTTTGTCCGCCAGACCAGTGTGGCGGCAAGCTGGGCCATACTGTGCCGATGTCACGTTCGTCGCTGCTGCTTTCCCGCCGCCGGTCGACCGCTGCCTGCCAGCGCGAGGCCGAGCGCGACATCGCGTGCATCGTCCCAGCGGTGCTGCCCACCTGCCGGCCATGCGCCCGGCATCCGTGCTGCCCCGCATCCCCGTGCACGCAATATGCGACGGATCACATGGCGGCCCGACAGCGTACCGCGCTGCGCCGGTTGCATCGCACCGGTAATCGAGCGATGCGCGTCCTTTCCGACTGTTCAAAGAGGCTTTCCGCGATATGTCACGCATTGTCACGATTGGCGATACCTTCTCCCATGAACTGCGTTTCACCGCCGATCAGATCCAACGTTTTGCCGAACTGACCGGTGACAGCTTGCCGCTGCACCGCGATCCGTCATATGCCCGCGATCACCGCTTCCCCGGCTTGGTGGTATCGGCTGCCCATCTGAGCGCGCATCTGCTGAGCGCGATCGGCAATCACTTCAACGCATTCGCTCATTCCCTGAATACTCAGCTCGATATCAGATTCGAGCGCGCCATCCTGGCCAACGACACGCTGGTACTGGACTGGCGCGTGACTGACGCGTTCTGGAAGGACAAGCCCGGCGGCGATGTCACCACGCTGGCCCTCGCCGTGCATAATCAGCGCGAGCTGTCCGTTGCGTCGGGAACGGCGACCCTGCTGGTGATGCCGAAGAGCGCGGACCTGAGCAGCGCGGCGGGTGCGCCCTGACGTCTGCGAGCGCGCGAACGCATTGGCGCTGGGCGCGTAGCGGCGTCGGGCCGAGCGCTTCGGTGGGCTACGACGCGCCGATCGGCGAGCCCGCGGACCGTCTACAATAGAACGATCGTTCTTTTATGCCGCGTCCTGGCCGCCTGGGCCGCGACCCGCCCGGAGTTCGCCGATGTCATTGCTAACCGTGTTCGATTCGCTGGTGCTGCCGGTCATCGCCTCGCCGATGTTCATCGTCAGCGGGCCCAAGCTGGTGCTGGCGCAGTGCCGTGCCGGCATCGTCGGCAGCATGCCCGCGCTGAATGCGCGACCGCAGGCGCAGTTGCGCGACTGGCTGGCGGAACTGATCGAATCCCTGGCAGAGGCGCAGCGTGCCCATCCCGATGCGCCGCCGGCACCATTCGCCATCAACCAGATCGTCCACGCCAGCAATGCACGGTTGGAAGCCGACATCAAGACATGTGTCGACTGCCGCGTGCCGATCTGGATCACCAGCCTGCAGGCGCCGCCGCGCGAATTGATCGATGCGGTGCATGCCTATGGCGGCGTGGTCATGCATGACGTGGTCAACCTGCGCCACGCGGAGAAAGCGTTGGCCGCCGGCGTCGACGGCCTGATCGCGGTGGCCGCCGGTGCTGGCGGTCATGCCGGCCGTCTATCGCCGTTCGCGTTGATCGGCGAAATCAGGCGGATTTTTTCTGGCCCGCTTGCCCTGTCGGGCGCCATCGCCAGCGGCGACGCGATTCTAGCGGCGCAGGCGATGGGCGCCGACCTTGCCTATATCGGCACACGTTTCATCGCCAGCGCGGAGGCCACCGCGAGCGATGCCTATCGGCATGGCTTGGTCGATGCGAGCGCGGCCGACATCGTCTATACCGACGCGATCACGGGCGTGCATGGCAACTACCTGAGGGCCAGCCTGCTGGCCAACGGCCTGGACCCGGAGGCCCTGCCTGCCGGCGCCGGCCGCCTGTTGCTGGAGGGAAAGGATGCGAAGGCGTGGCGAGACATCTGGGGCGCGGGCCAGGGGGTCGGCCTGATCGACGATGCGCCGGCCGTGGCCGATATCGTGCAACGGCTTCGCCGCGAGTACGACGCCGCGCGGCGGCGCTTGCTGGGCGCCTGACCTCGATGCCGCTCGAACGACGTGCGCTGCCCGCAGGGATTCGCTGACGGACGTGGCGGATGCGCCGAATGCACCCGACCAGCACCTAGTCAGCGCCTAGTCAGCACCTAAGCAGCACCTAAGCAGCAATTGAGGCGCACCTGTCGGGCGTCGGCTGCGGACGGACCGGTAGCTGCGCCAGGCGCGGCGGGTGAAAGGGAGGCATCGAACCGCTTTGGTGGCGTGCGTGAGCGGAAGCGTCGGCAGTCAGGCTTGCGCCGGATCGTCACGCCAGGGCTGCTAGACCGGTCGCCAGACGGCTTCAGTTGCGATAAATGCTGTCGTAAGACTGCGGATTGTTGACCCACGACGACTCGGCGCCCGCCCCGGCAGACCACCGCCGGGTCTCCGGCGCTTCACCGCGCTCGGCGTTGTAACGGGCGATGTCGGCCCGCAGCGAGCCAACGCGGCCGGTCTCCACACGGGCAGCCGGCGCTGTCGCCGGACGCGTTGCCGCGGCGCGCTGCCTGACCGCCTGCCGCACGGGGGGCTGGACGGCAGGGGCCGGCGCCGACGAGGTTGCGGCTGTATTCGCGCCGACGTCGCGCCGGCGCGCATTCGGCGCGATCGCAGCCGGTGCTGACGCATGGCCGGCACTCGCCGCAAGCGTCGCGGCGGCGCCTGACGCGACCGTCGCACCGCTTGCGGCGGGCGCGACGGCTGGGCCTGCGCGGGATACATCGCTGGCCGACACCGCGTCACGGCTCGGGCCACGCTCGGTCGAGCGAGCATGCGGGGCAATGGCCTGGCTGCGTGTGTTGGCGTCGCCAGCCTCCGGCTCCGTGCCGCTCCGGCTCGCACCATACCAAACGGCGAACGCAATGCCGCCCACTAGCGCGGCAAGGCCGAGCCAATTGACGAGACGGGATTCGCTGGGGCGCAAGGCGACTGACATGATCGACGACAGGCGGCGAGGAGGAGGCGCGGCATCCACCCATGCCGCTGGCTCGAATGTACGGGCGCAGGCAGCCAATGTCGAGCAACAATATGTTGCCATGGTCGGCGCGCTGTAACGTTATGTAACGTCATTGCGCGCCGGCTCCGGCGTTTGCCGAGCGTCTTTGCATTGGCTGGCCTGCGGACTTGAAACCGATATTTGCAAACTCCGTTCCATCCAGAACCGGTTACGAATTCAATTAAATCATCAAAAGAGGAAAATAATGAATTTGTCTTTTCAATTGCGTCGCGCTTAAATACGCTCCTTTCGACGCTCCGCCCTCCCATCATGGCCCGGCCCAAATTTCTTCCTGATAACTTCACCTTGTTGCTGGTCGCGACTGTCGTCATCGCGAGCTTCCTGCCATGTCGAGGCGAAGTGGCAGTGGGTGTGCAGTGGGTTACCAATGTCGCGATCGGGCTGCTGTTCTTTCTGCACGGCGCGAAGCTCTCGCGTGAAGCGCTGTTTGCCGCGGTAACGCACTGGCGCCTGCATTCGCTGATTCTGCTCAGCACCTTCGTGATGTTCCCGCTGCTCGGGCTGGCGCTGCGCCCGTTGCTCGAACCGGTACTGACGCCGGCCCTGTACGCCGGCATCCTGTTCACCTGCACGCTGCCGTCGACGGTCCAGTCGTCCATCGCGTTGACGTCGCTTGCAAAGGGAAACGTGCCGGCCGCCATTTGCAGCGCGTCGGCCTCGACGATGCTCGGCATTTTCATTACGCCGTTCGTTGCCGGCCTGATCCTGTCGACTGGCAACATGATGGCCGGCAGCTCACCGCTGAAAATGCTGGGCGACATCATGATGCAGTTGCTGCTGCCGTTCGTGGCCGGCCAGATTGCGCGCCGCTGGATTGGCGGTTGGGTGGCGCGTCACCGCACCCTGCTGCGCTTCGTCGACCAGGGCTCGATCATCCTGGTGGTGTACGGCGCGTTCAGCGAAGCGGTCATCGAAGGCATCTGGCAACGCGTTTCCGTCACCACGATCATCCTGTTGATCGTCGTGAATCTGGTTTTTCTCGGTATCGCACTGGTCGCGGTCAACCTGGTGACGCGCAAGCTCGGCTTTTCGCGCGCCGACCGTATCACCGCGATGTTCTGCGGCTCGAAAAAGAGTCTGGCGTCGGGCGTCCCGATTGCTCGCGTGCTGTTTTCGCCGCAAGCCGCGGGCATGATCGTGCTGCCGCTGATGCTGTTCCACCAAGTTCAGTTGATGGTCTGTTCGGTGCTCGCGCAACGCTGGGGAGAGCGCGATATGAGCCAGGAGGCCGGCGAGCCGAGCGGCGAACCGATGCCGCACCGGCACTGAAACGTCGGGCCGGCCATAATGGGTCGTGAGGCGCGCTACGCACACCGCTGCGCACACGATATGGAGACCCGGCACCATGGCAGCACCCATCGACGCGGCCAACGCCGCGCCGCAGCAGTCCTCGTCCGCCTCCTCGACTTCCTCCCCGGTTGCCACGACGCACCCGGCCGGGGACAACGTGCGCGTCGCCCCTTCGACGCCCGCGACGACGCGTGCGCCGGGCCACGCGAGAAACGAAGCGCAGACCGCGCCGCCGAGTGAATCGCCAACGGCGGCGCCGGCCGGCACGCCATCCGGCACCTCGGCGGGACGCGCGTTCGCAGTGGACCCGCACACGGTGCAGGACTCGACCGCCGAGGACCGGCACATCGCGGGAGAAGGCACCAGCGAGGCCACGTGGCAGGCATGGGGCGGTCTGGCCACGCTGCCGTCGATCGATCTGTCGTCGTTGCTCGGCGACGCCCGCCGCCTGGTCATCGCCGCCCCCCATCCCGATGACGAAATCCTCGGTGCAGGCGGGCTGATCGCGATGACCCTGGCCCACACCGCGTTACCGATCCGATTGCTTGCCGTCACCGACGGCGGCGGCAGTCATCCTGGCTCTGCGTTGTGGCCGGTGCCGAAACTGTGTGCGACCCGCGCAGGAGAGACCGCCGCCGCCCTGGAGACGATCGCGTCGCGGCTCGGGTGTGCGTCGCGTATCGAAGTCTGCCGGCTCGGCTTTGCGGATGGTAGCGTGACACCCGAAGAAGACGCGCTGACCGAACGCCTTCTCGACACGCTGCGCGAAGGCGACCTGCTGGTCGCGACCTGGGAGCACGACGGCCACCCCGATCACGAGGCACTGGGTCGTGCCGCCCGCGCGGCCGCCCAGGCGAGCAAGGTACGCATGCTCGCCATGCCGGTATGGACGTGGCACTGGGCCGCGGCAGGCGACAGACGCGTGCCGTGGCAACGCGCGATGCGTCTCGATTTGACCGGGCCGGCCGAGTCCGCAAAGCGCGCGGCGGCCCAGTGCTTCGCCTCGCAGCTCGATGAAGACATCAGCACCGGGGCTGCGCCGATCCTGCCGCCGTTCGTGCTGGCCCGGACCCTTCGCTCATTCGAGGTGTATTTCGAATAGCGGCATGCGCGTACAGTTCGACGATTGCTGCACTGCCGACAAGAATCCTTTGCGATAGACGTTATTGGTGGAAGTCGATATGACGATTAAGATTCTCTATATCGAAACGGACAGTCCGTTCCGAATATCAGGAGAACACCATGAAGTCGATCAAGTTCGCAGCCGCCCTCAGCCTGGTCCTTGGCACCCTGTTCAGCGCCTCGTATGCGCAAGCCGCGCCGAAGGCGCAATCGTGCAATGGCGCTCCGAGCCAGTGCCAAACGTTCTTCGGTCAGTAAGCCACATCGTGAGACTGGCTGGCAGCTGATGCCGGCACCGCGCCCCGCCGCAGCCCGCCCATCGCAATGATGACGGCGTCGCGCTGGCGAATGGCACGGCAGTAGTTTGCAAGTTTGCGGGTATGGCGAGCTGTCGGTAGTAGTGGCACGCGGTACTTCGCTAAGCAGTACATATCGAGCAAAGCAGCAAAGCAGCAAAGCAGCAAAGCAGCAAAGCAGCAAAGCAGCAAAGCAGCAAAGTGTAGGTCGACGATTCGCCGTCTTGTCTGTCGCACGCGATGCGACGCAGGCGGCGATCGCCCTTTTCCAGCCGACGCGTTGCCGTTGAAGATGCACGGCACGGCATCCACGCTGTGCGAGACGTGACTCGGCCTCCTCCTCCCTTGACAGTGATCGGCACCGGCTCCGCGCCGGCGTGCAGACGCATATGGCTCGACGCGCCTGCGAACATCGCACACAGGTCCAAGCGCGCCTCCCGTACGCGCGATGCAAGCTGCCCGCAGACAACGTCGCTCAGCTTGCCGTTGGTGGCGTGCGAAACGCGTCCAACACATGCTCGACAAAGCTGCGCACCTTCGGACTGACGAAGCGACGGCTCGGATACACCACAGCCATCGTCACGTCGGCGCCGACCACGGTCCACGGCACCACCAACTGCACCAGGTTGCCTGCGGCCAGATCCGCTTCCACCAACGACGAGGGCAGAATGGCGAACCCCATTCCAACCTGCGCACTTTGATGCAGCATCAGGATGCTGTTGACGGACATGCACGGCGTCAGCGTCACGCGCCTGACTTCTTCGCCATTCTCGAACGACAGCACGCGTCCCTGGACGTCGGTGGCAATGTAGGCGTGCGCGCCGAGGTCCTCGGGGCTGACCGGTGCGCCAGCTTCGCGCAGGTAGTCGCGCGACGCGACAACGATGCTGCCGGTGCGCCGCAGATGTCGGATTACGAGCGTTTCGGAACTGATCAGGTCGGTCGGCACGATGCCGACGTCGAACCCTTCCTCGACCAGGTCAAAAGGCCGGTCGATGAGGGTCAGGCTGATCTCGACATGCGGGAAGCGCTTGCGATACGAAGCGAGCACCGGGCCAAGCCGCAGCAGCGCGAAGGAATTGGACGCCGCCACGCGCAGCACACCGGCCATAGCCTGCGAGGCACGCGCGACATTGGCCTCGATCTCGTCGAGCTGTTCGAGCAGCGCCCGGCAGCCGCCGAGATACTGATCGCCGGCTTCGGTCAGCGAGACCCGGCGCGTGGTGCGATTCAGCAGCCTGACGTTCAGGTGCGACTCGAGCGCCGCGACGCTGCGCGTCACTACGGGCACCGATAGCCCAAGCTGTTCACCGGCACGGGTGAAATTGCCGGTCTCGGCCACGCGGGCGAAGATCCGCATCGCCTGTATCAAGTCCACCTTGCTTCCACCAGTCGTTTGCGAGACAGACAATCTAACAGTATCCGGCTGCGGCCGAAGGCGACCTCGTCTGCTGTCCGGCGACTCGGGACACCGGGCCGTCGCGTCCCCCTGCCCTCAGTGCCCTGTCCGGCCAGGACACCCCGGCGGCGTAACGCGCGCCACCCAATGCGCCGAGCGGCGCGGGGTCGGATCCGCTCTTGCCGATGACCCACGCCGCCAACGCACCGGAACAGAAATAGCGCTGGCAAGTGACGACGCGTCGGCGTCGCGGCTCGAGGCCTCGTGCATTCGCTTCGCGCATTCGGGTTTGCGTCTGCTGGCCGACTGCTGGCCTAACTGCCGGCGTGCGAGTCATGCCTCATGCGTCGGCGCGTCGGCGCGCCGGGGCGCCGGTCCTGATGGCGGAACGTGCTCAGACGATGCCATCAGCGACGCAGCCCCCTACCCCGCCGGTGCCCCAGTCGCGCATCGATACCGCATCAATGCTCCATCAATACCGCATCAATATGTATCCCGGGCGGTTTCGCCCTGCAGGCTGTAGGACATGCCGTTGGCCCGCTCGCCCTGCGCAACCGGATTGACCACGGCGCGGCGCTGATACGCGCCCTGGCTCGGATAGGTGTTGTAGTCGTCGGCGGGTACCCAGCCAGCCGCTTCGGCTGCGACCAGTTCCGCACGCACTTCTGCGCGCGTCTTCGGGGCGTTGCCGGCCGTCTGCGCGACACCCTGTTGCGTGGACCTGGCCGCGGCTGCGGCTACCGCGCGCTGCGTGGCGACAGGATAGGTTGCATATTCGTTGCCGGGGAGACCGGCTGCCTCCGCGCGCGCCAGGTCCGCCTGGACATCGGCACGGCTGAGACCTTGTGCAAAACCGGGCACAGCATAGGCAGCGCCGACCAGAGTGAGCAAGGCAATCGAGCGCTTGTTCATTGAAACCTCCTGAGTGTTATCGGGACGACGGAAGATGCCGCGTCCGTGTAAACCACTATAGAGGATGAACTATCAACAATTGAAACCGATTGCCTTAATTGATTATTGCCGCGTTTGAACAGAGTTGGCCGGCGCCATTCCATGGCTCTCTGCACCATATCTCATGCAAATGGCGCAAGCCCGTACGCCGCCTCACCGCTCGCTACAGTCCGGAATGACGCTCACCCCAAGCGACGCGACCGACTGCCGCGCATCATGCAAGACGTCAGGCAGGCACTGCACAGCAGCCTGCACCGCGCCGAGCGCGCGCGGCAGCATCTCACAGGCGCCCTTCAGCCTCGCTCGCAGGGCGTGATCGCTGGCGATGTCACCGCTCTGGCAGCGTGGCGTCTGAGGCGCCTCAGGCCCTCAGACGCCGCCGGACACCGCCGAACGCTCGCCAAAACGCGGGTCGATCGACGTCGCGACCACCCGGCCTTTCCGAACACCGCAATAAGTGCGAACCGTGCGCCATTCCCAACTGCCGCGCAGTCGCACCTTGCCGCGCATCGTAATGCGCTTGGTGATCGCGACAGGCCGGCCGGCACTGAAAATGTAGTCGTCGGTGCTGATTTGAGCACGCAGGATGCTGCGGTCCATGTTCACCAGGCGATCGTACCGTTTGCTGCGTGCGGCGGCCTTGTTGAGCGCCACCGCGCATTCGGCCACATCCGGCTGCACCTTCAGCGTTTTCAGCAGGTAGTGGCGGTAAGCCTGGCTGTTTTGCTCGGCGGCCGTCGACGATGCCGCTGCGGCAAGCAGCAGCGGAACAAGGACAAGGGTGGCAACGACGTGTTTCGCAGTCATCGGATACGGCAATTGGAAAGCGCCCGGGCGCCGGCAAGGGACTCGCCAGCAAGGGGGCAGTTAAACAACGTGCGGCTCATCGCATCCGCAACGCTGCGGGCACGGTGGGCACACTTGCTGCTCCAGTGTCGTGCGAGCGCCGGTCGCGGCGCCGCGACCTCGGAGACACACGATGAAACGCACGTATTCCGCCAGCCGCTCGACGCTTACGCTGCTCGTCGCCGTCCTGGCGAGTCTCGGCAGCACCTTCGCCACGTCCGCGAACGCGCAGGACAGCAAGCAGAACAAGATGGCCGAGTGCAATCATGCCTCGGCTGGCAAGACCGGCGCCGATCGGCAAGCCTTCATGAGCGCCTGCCTGTCGAAGCCCACTTCGCCGCAGGCGCGGATGAAGGTCTGCAACCAGCGCGCAACCGGCAAGAAAGGCGACGACCGTCGCGAGTTCATGAGCGCGTGCCTGCGCAACGACGGCTGACGTCAGCGAGGCGCCGGTGCGTCGCGCTCACCACGCGCCGGCGCAGGCTTGCCAAAGCCGGGACGCGAGGTCAGCGTCGGCACGCGACGTAAAGATCGCGGCCCGCGCTGTCGTCTCGCTGCAAGACGTCGTAGCCGGTGCTGCCGCATGCCACCTGGGCCTGACGGTCACAGTCCGCCCAACCGCCGCTGTTACAGCTCAGATGCGTGGTCGGACGTCCGTCCGACGTGAACAACGGCGGCGCCGAGCCACAGCCGGCCAATGCCAGCACAGGCAGCGCTGCCAGCAACAAGGTCTTCTTCAACGTCTGTTCTCCGTGTCACGGCGGTCCGCGACCGCCACGCGGGCTTCATCCTAATCGAGACCAGGCGTGACGGTCCAGCATCCTGGGCCGTGATGGCGCCGTGGGCACGCAGCGAAACCGCGCGTCGTGCCGGCCTTGCATCCGCGCAGCAGGGCGACAGCGGAATGCCAGCGCAATCATGCGGCGCAATCGGGCGTCGCAATCAGGCGTCGCGAGCCGCTACCGGCGCGGCCGCGCTTGCTGGGTCGCCGTACCCTGCGCGCGCCCTTTCCACTGCCCGCCGCGGCCGAGCCAATGCCGCCGCGCCGAATCCAGTGTCGCGCCCAGATAGAACAGCGCCACGCCCGGTAACAGCCAGGCCAGCAGACCGGCTTGCCCGTAGTAGCGCAGCGTCGGCCGATAGGCACACACCATCAGGATCCACGCGAGCGCCGCCGGCCACGTCCATATCGCGCCCGACAGCGCGCCGGTCACCGTCAATACCGGCGGCACCAGATAGGTGAGCGTCATGGCCAGCACCGTCCCGGCCAACGCCCACCGGGAATAATGCAGCTGTGTGTACGCAGTGCGGGCGATCATGTCCCAGATCGGTCGCCATCCGTCGTATGGGCGCAACGAAACCGCGGCACGGCTAAGGTCCAGCCGGATCGGGCCGTGCCGCTTGAGCGCCGCGGCCAATGCGCAGTCGTCGATCAACGCATCATGGATCGCACGCATCTGCCCGATACGATCGAGCGCCGCGCGGCGCACCAGCAGGCAGCCACCGGCCGCTCCGGCAGTCCGTTTGCGTGCGTCGGCCACCCATTGGAACGGGTAGAGCTTCGCGAAGAAAAACACGAAGGCGGGGATCAGCAGCCGTTCCGCCGGCGATGCGGTGCGCAGGCGGACCATCTCCGAAACCAGGTCGCGCCCTTCGGCGCGGGCAAGCGCAACCAGTCCTGCCAGGGCTGCCGGCGGATGACCGATATCCGCATCGGTCAGCCACACGTACTCGGCGTCTGGCAGGAGCGCGGCGACGGCCTCGACACCCTGCTGCTGCGCCCAGACCTTGCCGCTCCAGCCGGGCGGCAGCGGTTGCGCGGAGACGATGTGCAACCGATCCTCACGTCCGCACGCTGCCGCGGCGGCGCGCGCGAGCGCCGCCGTGCCGTCATCGCTGTGGTCATCGACCAGGATCACCCGAAATTCGCCCGAATACGCTTGAGTCAGAAGCGAGGTCACCGCCTCGGCCACCACTTCGGCTTCATTGCGCGCCGGCACCACCGCCACCACGGCTGGCCAGTCGGTCGGCGGCGCCGCGGCCGCCGGCAATCGGACGCGCCAGAAGCCGCCGCGCAGGCAGAGCAGGCCGAGCCAGATCGACAGGGACAGCAGGGAAACGACGAAAGGCCAGGACATGGTGGGGGCGAGCGACGGAACCGTCCGCATGCTCGCACAGATGACCGATTCGCGCAGTGCCGGACGGCTTGCGACGCAGTGCGCACCGAGGTCGACGGCAGTTGGGTATCGACGGTCGGTGGCGCGACGGTCGGTGGCGCGGCGGTCAGTGGCGCAGGGGCCGGTGAGCAGGAGCGCCGTGCGTCGCGATCTGGATGGATGCACGATGCATGGGCATCTCTGCCGCGGACGGATACCGCGCACCCGCCCTTGCGCCTCGCATGGCGCCCGCTGCCCGCTATCGGCAAATGCAAAACGGGCGCGCCAGCGGAAGTCCGCCAGCGCGCCCGTCATATGGCGCACCCTGTCAGTGCCGGCTTACCAGCGGCCGGGGCCGCCACCGCCGGGGCCGCCACCAGGACCACCACCGCCGCCGCCAGGGCCGCCGCCGTGATAGCCACCACCGCCGCCACCGCCCGGGGGCGGTCCCCACCACCAGCAGCCACCAAGACCCGCCGTGGCGGCGACCATCGCCAATACGATCAGCTTCTTCATAACGTCCTCCAACTAACGAATGTCCAACCGACGCGGCCCGTCAAGGCCGCAGGCCGGCCCGCTCATGCAGGCGCGGCACGCATACAGCACGGGTGCGACGGACGCACCGCCGGTACCCGGCTGCTGTTTACCGGCCCATCGGCGGCGGCGGCGGCGCGTAATGCACCGGGCGCGGCGCCATACGGTGGCGCGGCACCCAGCAGTGGCGCTCGGCGTGACCATGGACATGCACGATCCGGCACTGGCGACGCGGTGCCGCCTCGGCGGCAACCGGCGCCAGGGCGCCAGCAAGGGTCGTGGCCGAAGCTGCGAGCAGGATGAATTTCTTGAGTGACATGGTGTTCTCCTTCTTGTCCCGTTGTGAGATGAAGCGTAGCAAGCGCCTTGGTAAGACGACGTTTCGAAGATGTAACAAGATCGCCGTTTTGATTGCACAGGCAAGTGCCGTACCGGGCTTTGGCGAACCGCGGCATTGCCCGGAAACGGCAACCGGTCGAGACGGAGCGTCGAAGGCGGGAACAACTCGCGCGGCAGCACGGAGCGGGCGCCAGAAGCGTCCCGCGGCGACCCGCGGCGACCCCGCGACAAATTCGTCGCAGGCTGCCTCCGCCCCGCCGCGCAGAAGATTCACGGCTGTCTTGCGACCGCTCCGGCCCGAAATCCGCACTGATTGGCGGTTGGCAACGGCGGGTGCCGCGCGTGCCGCGGGAAGGGCTGCCCGCGCATGCCGCGGCGAGCCCGGCCGGGCATGGTGGAAAGCAGACATGCGCCCCGGCACCAAGGGCCACGCCGGCCAAGGGGGCGACGCTGACGGCGTCAGTGCCATGTTCGCCGGCACGACATGCGCGACGGTGTTCGATCTCCGCGTGTGCGCAAGTCGGTGGGATCGGCGCGACTCGGTCAGTCGATGGCCGGCGGGCGCGCCGCGACATAGATGGCGGCGGTGCGAACTGCGACTCGTTGGCCACCGTACCCGTCGCCTGTCGGACCAAGCAGCGCAGGTGTCAGGTGGCAGGTGGCAGGTAGCGGGGTGCCGGCAACAGCCGCTTTTCAGCCGAGCAGTTCGACCCGTCCGTCGTCCAGATGGTAGTACGCACCGACCACCCTCACCTTGCCCTCGGCCACCGGATCGCTTAGCACGTCGTCGGTCTCGCGCAGCCGTCGCGCCACCCGCCGCACATTCTCCTTCACGGCGTTGGCGACCAGGTCGCCGGGCATGCGTTGGGCGGCCAGCACGGCCGGAATGATCGGCGCCACCATCTCGCCGATGGCGCCGGGAAAATGAGCATCCTCTGTCACCACCTTCACCGCCGCCTGCACCGCGCCGCAGCGCTCGTGGCCCAGCACCATCACCAGCGGGCAACCCAATTCAGCCACGCCGTATTCGACGGAGCCAAGACCGCTGCGGTCGAGCGTGTTACCGGCCACCCGGACGATGAACAGATCGCCGAGGCCGCGGCCGAACAGCAGTTCCGGCGGCACACGGCTGTCCGAGCAGCCGATCAGGACCGCGAACGGCGCCTGGCCCTGCGCAAGCGCCAGTCGGCGCGCCCGGTCGATCAACGGCGTGCCGCGATTGCCCTCGACGAAATTGGCGTTGCCCTCCATCAACGCCGCTAGCGCATGGTCCGCGTCGAGGGTTGTATGCGGACCGCCGGCGGCACGTGCCCGCGGCGCAACGCCAAAGCCGGCGAACATCGCCGTGCAACCGCAGGCCGCGAGGAACCGGCGCCGCGGCGCGACCGCGCCGGCATCGACATTTCGTTTAGCGACTTCGCTGACCATGCCGCACTCCGTGCATCAAATTTTGTTGTCGTGGCAGCCTCCACGCCGTTACCGAAAGCGCGGCCGCGCCCAAGCATACCCGCGTTATGTGACATTTCGACCATCTTCGTCCGATCGCTTCGGGTTTGCTCTAGAATCATTTGCTTGCTGCCGCTTCGGGCCCCGATGCCGCCCGGCAAATCATTTCGTGCTCCGTGTCGTTGCCCGCTGCGATGGACCTGAATCAACACCTGTTTCTGCTGATCAATTCGTGTCACGTCAATGGATTCACCGTTGGCCTTGCACGCTTTTTCGCCGAAGTACCGATCTATCTGTCCGCAGCGCTGCTGGTGGGTAACTGGTTGCTTGCCCGGCCGCAGGAACGCGGGCCTGCGCTGGCGATTCCGTGCGCGGCGGTCATCCTGATCGTGATGCACACCCTGATACGCCATCACTGGTATCACCCGCGCCCGTTCGCGATCGGCATGGGCTGCGCGTTCCTGACCCACGACCCGAACAGCTCGTTCCCAAGCAATCACCTCGGCATCATCTTCGCGTGTGCAACGGCTGCCGTGCTCCTGCCGCGGTTCCGCCAGGTGGCCATTGCGGTGTTCGTGTTGTGTCTCCCGATTGCCTGGTCGCGCATCTTCGCTGGCGTGCATTGGCCGTACGATATGTTCGGCGCCATCGTCACCGGGGGGATTTCGGGACTGCTCGGCCACGCGGTGGTACGTGCCGTCATCGCGCGTCGCCAGCAGGCGCCACGACAGGCAGCGCGCGTCGCCGCCCGGGTTCGCCAGCGCGGTCCGCACTGACGCAATCCGTATAAGGCGGTCCGTGCGGCTCAGTCCGCTGCGGCCTGCCGAAAGGGGCGGCTTAGATAGCGCGAGCCCGCTACCCCGAAACGCCAGCGGACGTCGACCGCCTTCGACAAGCCGATCCGCGGACCGCTGACCACCGTCGGGCGGCAGCCATCGTCGAGCAACTCGAACGGTGGCGCGTCGACCGGCAGGCCATCGTGCTCACGCGTGACGCCCAGGGCCTGCGCCACTCGCCCCGGACCGGCGCACAGCAGCAACGGGCTGTCGAGCCCCCGCCGCGTCCGCATCCGGTCGATTCCGTCGGTCGGCTCCAACGCACGAATCAAGACCCCAGCGCCCTGTCCGGCCGGACGGCAGACGATGTTCAGGCACCAGTGGATGCCGTAAGAGCGATACACGTAGACGTGCCCGGACGGCCCAAACATCGACGCATTGCGCGGCGTCTGACCGCCGAAACAGTGCGACGCCGGATCGTCGCCGTCGTACGCTTCCGTCTCGACAATGCGGCCGCCGACGCCATCGACCCGCAGGATCAGACCGAGCAGCGCCTGTGCCGCCTCGACCGGCGCGCCATCCAGGTCGAGCCGCGCAGGCAATCCGGCCTCCGCTACCGGTGTCGACCGTGCCATCGCGTGCTCCGGCTTGATGTTCTCGCGCATCGTCGCGGTTCCTTTCCTCAAGATCTGTAGCGCAAACCGCCGCGCATCAGTGGCGACGGTTTGCCCATCGTTTGCAAATGGGCGCCACTGTATTGCCGTTCACTGGCTGCCAAATTTTTCACTGCCTTGTCGAAATCGCTTTCAAACAGGCGATCCTGCGCAATTCTGTACTTCTCGAATTCACTTTCCGCATGCGTCTGGGCAAGTTTTGCAGAAATCTTGCCGCTGTTCTGGAGCATTTCCCGTTCATCAAATTCGAGGAAGGCGTCCAGCCGCTTGGACCAGTCTTCCATGCTCATGGGGATTTTGCGGCGGGCACGATCCTCGGCCAGTTCCAGGTAGGCGTTGACGATACGGCCCAATGAATCCAACTCGTCCTTGGCCAAGTAAGTCTTGGCCACGGCCACGTCGGTTTTCAGGATCGTGCCTTCGGGCGCGCTCGCCCAGGGAGTCAGCCCCATACGCGGCTTGCTGCTATCAGCCCGCTTACGGATCAACTCTGCAGCAGTATGGCCGTGGATCGCAGAGTGAAGTGTGTTCTGTACTTGGGCGAAGACGGCCTTGGTTGTCGGTGCGTCCTTGTTGTAATCCACGCTGGTGGCGTAGATGTCGGTGATCTTCTGGTAGAAGCGTCGCTCGCTGAGGCGGATCTCGCGAATTTCTTCCAGCAGACGCTCGAAGTAATCCTCGCCCAGGAAGCTGCCGTTTTCCATACGCTTGCGATCCAGCACATAGCCCTTGATGGCGAACTCACGCAGCACGCCGGTCGCCCACTGGCGGAACTGCGTTGCGCGTAGGGAATTGACCCGGTAGCCGACGGAAATGATGGCGTCGAGATTGTAGAAGTCCACCGCCCGGGACACCTCCCGCTGGCCCTCCTGCTGAACTATCCGGAATTTCCGGATAGTTGCCTGGGGCGTGAGCTCATGACTGGCAAAGATGTTCTTCAAGTGCTCGCTGACGGTGCGCACATCCACCCCGAACAACTCGGCCATCAGCTTCTGCGAGAGCCACAAGGTTTCGTCCTCATAGCGAGCTTCGATGCTCTGTTCGCCGGCCTGGCCAGTGAAGATCAGAGACTCGGCTGTGCTGTTGCGGATCAATTTTTTGCTAGTCATACCAAGTCTCTCCACGTGGTCTGTACGTCGACCAAGCACGCTTCAACGCCCGTGCGATAACTCTGGCCGGTTACACCCGCCCACCCACCCCTTTGAAGTTTTCGACGAACGCGGCGATCTGCTGGAAGACGCTTTGCTTTTTTGTCGGGTACTCCGGATTGAGCGGGCTCATCTTAGGCACGAGGGCATTGCGTTCGGTGCCGTTCTCGCTGGCAAAGTTACGTCTAAGTGAGGCGCTGATGTACGTCTGGTGCGCAAATCGGAGCTGATGCTGGCGCAGTGGAAGGATGTGCATGTGGACGAAGGCGAATGGCACATCCCAATCGAGATTTCCAAGACCGGCAAGCCGGACATCGTCTACCTGTCCATCCAGGCGCCAACCCTGTTCAAGGAGCTCAAGCCGCTCGCCGGCAGCAGCGACTGGGTGTTACAGGCACATCGGCAGACTTCAGTGCACGTCCACAGACCCCATCTCACTTCCCGATACAAAACCGGCTGAAAATCACGCCGAGCAAATCGTCGCTGGTGAAGGCGCCGGTGATTTCGCCGAGCCGTTGCTGGGCGAGTCGCAGTTCCTCGGCGAACAGGTCCAGCGCTCCGGCGCGCAGGGCGGCGTGCTCGGCGGCGAGATCGAGGTGGGTGGCGGCCGCCGCGAGGGCCTGCAGGTGTCGTTCGCGGGCAATGAACACGCCTTGGGTGTCGCCGCGTGAGCCGGTCGCGTCGAGCAGCGCGGCGCGCAGCAGCGCTATGCCGTCGCCGGTACGGGCCGACAGGCTGATCTCCTCGATGGCGCCGTCGCGTGCTGGATCGAGTGGGCGACGCGCTGGCAGGCTGCCGGTCAGGTCGATCTTGTTGACAACGCGCAGTACCGGCGTGGCGTCCGGCAGGCGCGCCGCGATCTCGCGGTCCGCGGCCGATCCGGCCGCGGACCCGGGCGCAGCGGCCGGCGGCATCCGCTGGGCATCGACCGGCGCACTCAGCATGCCGCTTACCGGACTGTCTGCGGCGCGGTCGAGCAGATGCAGTACGACGTCGGCCTTCTCGATCGCCTGCCATGAACGGGCAATGCCGATCTTCTCGACCTCGTCGTTCGTCTCGCGCAGACCGGCCGTGTCGACGATGTGCAGCGGAATGCCATCGATCTGGATGGTCTGTTCGACGCGATCGCGCGTGGTGCCCGCGATCGGGGTGACGATGGCAAGCTCGGCGCCGGCCAGTGCGTTGAGCAGCGACGACTTGCCCACATTGGGCTGGCCGGCCAGCACGACGGTCAGGCCGTCGCGCAGCAATGCGCCCTGCCGGGCTTCGCCGCGCACCTCGTGCAACGCGGCGATCACGCGGGCGAGCCGGCCGCGCGCGTCCGCTGCCTCCAGGAAATCGATCTCCTCCTCGGGAAAATCCAGCGTCGCCTCGACCAGCATGCGCAGGTCGATCAATTCGTCGACCAACGCTTCGATGCGGGCCGAGAAAGCGCCGGCCAGCGAGCGGCTCGCCGAGCGCGCGGCGGCTTCGGTACTGGCCTCGATCAGGTCGGCGACCGCTTCGGCCTGCGCGAGATCCAGCTTGTCGTTCAGGAACGCGCGTCGCGTGAATTCTCCCGGGTCGGCCAGGCGCAGGCCCAGCTCGCGGCCTGCCGCAAGGCAGCTGCGCAGCAGCAACTGCATGACCACGGGTCCGCCGTGTCCCTGGAATTCCAGCACCGTCTCCCCGGTGTACGAGTGCGGCGCCGGAAAATGGAGCGCAATGCCCCGGTCGAGCACGTCGCCGCTCTCGACGTCATGGAACGGAACGTAGCTGGCCTGGCGCGGCGTCAGTTGCCGGCCGGCGATGGCCTGCATCAGTCCGGCCGCGGCGGCGCCCGCGCGCCCCAGGGAAATGCGCACGACGCCGATGCCGCCTTGGCCGGTGGCCGTGGCGATTGCAACGATCGGGTCGTACTCCAGCGAAATCTCGTTCATGTGATACGCGTCTGGCCGCGCGGCGCCGGGACGTCGCAGGCATTGCGGATGCCGCCGTCACGAATGTTTGCAAGCTATTCGTAGCGATGACTTCGGCGGCGTCGGCTTGCATCGGCTAGCGTCAGGCAATGCCGATTCCGGTGCGCCAAAAAAAAGCCGTTGCCAGGGGAAAGAGGCAACGGCGCAAATTGTAGCGCCAGCCGATCGCCCTCGTTGCCAGCACCACAGCAGGAAGTGTAGCGAGGCCACCGACTCATGTAAACCGTTTGAGATACATTTATCTTTTCAAGATAAATCCCGCGTTGGCGCCCGTGCAGAATCCGGCCCATGTCCAAGTCAGACGAAAGAGCGGCGTTCTCCAAACGGCTGGAGCACGAGCTGGCGCGCCTGCCCGAAAAGGTACGCGGCCCGACGCAGCTCGCCAACCAATTCAATCTGCGCCATCAAGGCGAGCGGCAGATCACCGCGCAGACCGCCGACAAATGGCTGAAGGCACGGGCGATCCCGAATGAGGAAAACCTGGCGACGCTCTGCACGTGGTTCGGGGTCCGCTACGAATGGATGCGGCACGGCGTCCTGCCGCGCGAGGTGCCAGTCGACCCATTGGCCTATCCGCTCTCGTATGAGAGTCTGCTGATCGCGCGCCAGTTCGAAACGCTGGACCCTGAACAGCGCTTTCTGGTCGGCGAAATGATCAAGCAGCTCTACACCAAGAAGCCGCCGACCCCGGACGGCGGCTGAGGCCCCGCCCCTCGTCCAAAAACAAAACGCCGCCCGGTTCCTCACCGGGCGGCGTTTTTCATCTCGGACGCCCGTGCACGGGCGCCGCGGACTCAGGCAGCCTTCTTCTTGCGCTCGCCGTGCATCACGCGCGTGATGTACCACTGCTGCGCAATCGACAGCACGTTGTTCACGACGTAGTACAGCACCAGGCCGGCCGGGAAGAAGAAGAACATCACCGAGAAGGCCAGCGGCATGAACAGCATCATCTTGGCCTGGACGGGGTCCGGCGGCGTCGGATTGAGCTTGGTCTGCACGAACATCGAGATCGTCATCAGGATCGGCAGGATGAAATACGGATCCTGCTGCGACAGATCATGGATCCACAGCACCCACGGCGCCGCGCGCATTTCAACCGACGACAGCAGCACCCAGTACAGCGAGATGAAGACGGGGATCTGCACGACCACGGGCAGACACCCGCCAAGCGGGTTGACCTTGTGCGTCTTGTACAGCTCCATCATTGCCGGGTTCAGCTTGGTCGGCTCGTCCTTGTAGCGCTCGCGCAGCGCCTGCAGGCGGGGCGTCAGTTCCTTCATCCGCGCCATCGACTTGTAGCTGGCGGCGGAGAGCGGGAAGAACACCGCCTTGATCAGCAGCGTCAGCACGACGATCGACCAGCCCCAGTTGCCCAGGTAGCTGTGGATCTTTTCGAGCAGCCAGAACAGCGGCTTGGCGATGATCGTCACCCAGCCGTAGTCCTTGACCAGCTCCAGGCCCGGGGCGACGCCTTCGAGCATGCGCTCTTCCTCGGGGCCCGCGAACAGCCGTGCCTTCACGTCCGCGCTGGCGCCCGGCTGGATCGCCGTGACCGGCAGCTTGTAGCCGACGCGGTACAGCGACGCATCGGTTTTGCCGACGTAGACATCGCGCGCGGCGCCCTGCGTGGGGATCCACGCCGATGCGAAGTAATGCTGCACCATCGCGATCCAGCCGTTGTCCGCCTGGCGCGCGTAGTCGGCCTTGCCCTTGTCGACGTCGCTGAACGAGATCTTCTGGAAGTGGTCCTGCGAGGTGTAGACCGCCGGTCCGATGAAGGTATGCGAGAAGCGCGGCGTTTCCACCGGCGTATCGTCGCGCACCAGTTCCATGTAGACGGTCGGCTGCACCGGCTGGGTGCCGACGTTCTCGATGCGCTGGTCGACGCCGATCACGTAGCTGCCGCGCGTGAACGTGTAGGTCTTCACCAGCTTGACGCCGCCGACGTCCGGCGATTCAAGCCTGACCTGCAGGGTCTGCTGTCCCGGTTCGAGCGTGCGCGGGCCCGGCGCCACCGAGAACAACGTCGTATGGTTCGGGAAGTTGCCGCCGATCAGGCCGGTACGCGCCAGATACGTGTGGTTGGGCGTCTGGTCGAACAGCGTGATGTACAGGTCGGGCTGCTTGCCTTCGTTCTGCTTGACCAGCGAAAGCCGCGTCACGGTGCCGCCGAGCGTGTCGATGTCGCCATCGAAGACGTCGGTCTTGATGTGGATCTTCTCGCCGCGCGAAGCGGTCTGCTCGCCGGCGGTCGGCGCGGGCACGCTGCCCGGCGCGCCGCTCGGCACGTCGCCGGCGTGCGGCGCGGCAGCGCCATTGGCCGGCTTGCCGTTCCCCGCGACGGCCTTGGTCGGCACGGCGCTCGGGAAGAACATCGAGCCATGGCCGTTGAAGCGCTGCCAGTTATCGTATAGGAGCGCGAGCGAAACGACGAAGATCACCCAAAGAAAGGTGCGTTTGATTTCCATGCGTTGCCTCGAAGCCGAGCTTATCGGGGACCGACTCGATCGGGGGGCGGAACCGGGTCGACCCCGCCTGACGAAAAGGGATGGCAGCGACAAAGTCGCTTGACGGCCAGATACGTGCCGCGCGCGGCGCCATGATACTGGATTGCCTCGCGCGCGTAATCGGAGCAGGACGGATAAAAGCGGCAGCGCTCGCCGAGCAGGGGACTGACGGTGAGCTTGTAGACGCGCAGCAGCGCGATCATCACGCCGGACATCGATGGTCCTGGACCCATGGCGTCACTCCGCACGTGGCTCGCGCCGCGGCGGCGCGGTGCCCTGGCGGCGCCGGAGCTGCGCAAGCGACTGCTCGAACAGCGTCTCGATCTCCGCCCGGCAAGCCGCGCGCAACGGCGCCGCGGCGGCACTACCGAACTGCGCCGCGTCGAAGCGCCGCTGCATTCTCAGCAGCACGTCGAAGCCGGCGAGCTCGGCGCGCCGCATCCGGAACGCCTCGCGCGTCAGGCGCCGGATCAGATTGCGCGTGGCGGCGTGTGGCGCGGCCTTCTTGCCGGCCACCAGCCCGAGACGCGCCGCCTGCCCGGTCGGGCGCAGGTACAGCACGAAGTGGTCGGAACGCCGCCAGGGCCGCAAACGAAAAACGGATGAGAACTCATCCGTTTTCAGAAGGCGTGCGCTGCGCGGAAAGGCGTGCTCACCCCGCTGCGGCACCGCCGGCGGGTTGCTCTCCGAGCGGTGCGGGGACAGGCCCATTCCCGCCTCGTGCATCGTGTCCGGCATCGATTCGCTCGCGGACCGCGCGTGCCCGGCATCCTGCGTCACCGCGGTGCCTGCCGCGTCGGCGGCGAACGCCGCGACGTTCAGACGGCCAGGCGCTTGCGGCCCTTCGCGCGACGGGCGTTGATTACCTTGCGGCCGCCGACGGTCTTCATGCGGACGCGGAAACCGTGGGTACGCTTACGGCGCGTGACGGAAGGCTGGTAAGTACGTTTCATGTTGTGCTCGCTGAGAAATTCGTGGCGCCGGCTCAAGGTCCACCGCGCCTGCCGTCGGGAGTGACGGGCAGACGCCAGGCGGTTGCGACCGTGCCGCTGGCCCGCAGGCGCGAAGCCCGGACGGCCCATCGGCATGCCCTCCGGTCCGGCACAGCCGGCCGCACCGGGCACGATCGAAAGTCGCTTACAGGAGTCGGTTTTGCGGAACCTGCTATTAGAGCCGGTTTACGCGGGGGTGTCAATTATCTGGCACCGATCCAGTCGCGGCGCGCGCGTCTGGCGCCGCTGCGGCCGAACGCAACGGTGCACCGGGCATGCACGCGTCGCCAACCGGCGCACTGCCTGCCGGGTACCGGTCGAATCGCCCGACGGGCTGTGGATAACTGTCCTCGCGGGCCGATTAGCGATAAACTTCCGGTTTGCCTTCCGCGACTTCTCCACCCCCGCGGCCGCCTGTCGGCAGCCCCGGACGTGGCCAGCCGCGCCAACCGGACGGCGCCCCAGCGGGCGCGCGTCGCGCCCGCTGCCGATCTGCTGCGCGGCCGCGTGGACGCATGCCCGTTCCGACCGTCGCCTTTCCTCGATGAATGAATTTTGGCAACACTGCAAGGCATTGCTTGAGCACGAGTTGACGCCTCAGCAGTACCAGACCTGGATCAGACCGCTGGCCCCGGTGTCCTTCGACGCCGAGAACAACCGGCTCAGCATCGCCGCACCGAACCGTTTCAAACTGGACTGGGTCAAGAACCAGTTCGCCGGCCGCATTACCGATCTGGCGCGCGAATTCTGGCAAATGCCGGTGGACGTGCTGTTCGTGCTGGACCCGGCCGGCGGCGTGCGCGCGCCGGTCAGCACGCCGCGCCCGCTCGCGCCTGCCCCGGCGGGCGGCGCCGGCACGCCCGTCGCGTCGGCTGGCCCGGTGGGCGGCGGCATGGCGGGTGCGGCCAGCGCGGCCGCCACTGAGAAGGTCGCGTTCGGCGACGAACAGAACATCGACGTGCCGAGCATCGACGCGACCGAAGCCGCAGCGGGCCGCCGCACCTGGCGCAACTCATCCGCGCAGGCCGACGCACCGGGCGCGCTGGAGCGCTCGAAGCTGAACCTGGTCCTGACCTTCGACAACTTCGTCACCGGTAAGGCCAACCAGCTCGCCCGCGCCGCGGCGATTCAGGTCGCCGCCAACCCGGGCACCTCGTACAACCCGCTGTTCCTGTACGGCGGCGTCGGTCTGGGCAAGACCCACTTGATCCATGCGATCGGCAACCAGATGCTGGTCGACAATCCGAACGCCCGGATCCGCTACATCCACGCCGAGCAATACGTGTCGGACGTGGTGAAGGCCTATCAGCGCAAGGCGTTCGATGAGTTCAAGCGCTACTACCACTCGCTCGACCTGCTGCTGATCGACGACATCCAGTTCTTCTCGGGCAAGTCGCGTACGCAGGAAGAATTCTTCTACGCGTTCGAGGCGCTGGTCGCCAACAAGGCGCAGGTGATCATCACCAGCGACACCTACCCGAAGGAAATCTCCGGCATCGACGACCGGCTGATCTCGCGCTTCGACTCTGGCCTGACCGTGGCCATCGAGCCGCCCGAGCTCGAGATGCGCGTCGCGATCCTGATGCGCAAGGCGCAGTCGGAGCAGCAGGCGCTCTCGGAAGACGTCGCGTTCTTCGTGGCCAAGCACCTGCGCTCGAACGTGCGCGAGCTGGAAGGGGCGCTGCGCAAGATCCTCGCGTACTCCCGCTTCCATGGCCGCGAGATCACCATCGAGCTGACCAAGGAAGCGTTGAAGGACCTGCTGACCGTGCAGAACCGCCAGATCTCCGTGGAGAACATCCAGAAGACGGTGGCAGACTTCTACAGCATCAAGGTCGCGGACATGTATTCGAAGAAGCGGCCGGCCAACATTGCGCGGCCGCGCCAGATCGCGATGTATCTCGCCAAGGAACTGACGCAGAAGAGCCTGCCCGAGATCGGCGATCTGTTCGGCGGCCGCGACCACACGACCGTGCTGCACGCGGTTCGCAAGATTGCCGACGAGCGCGGCAAGGATGCCCAGCTGAACCACGAACTGCACGTGCTGGAGCAGACGCTGAAGGGATGACGGGACCGGCGCGGGGTGGGGCGCCGTATGTGGCGCGCGCCGGGCGGCGGCAGCCGCGCGCAGGCGACGGCCGGGATCGGCGGGATCGGCAACAGCCGCCCGGCCGCGAGGATTGGTCCGGAAACCGCGGCGTAGCCGGGTGGAAGTGGCCGAAATCGGCGGAGAAACCGCCTGAAAGTGGCTTGCGCGCGGCGGCAGGTGCCGTTGCGTTATGCCTTTGAGGCACAATATACGTTTTTCGTCCGTCATCACGCCGACGGTCCGGAAAGCATTGAAAAAACGGCATCACACCCGGTCGGACGGGCGGCTCGTCACCGCCTGCGCCGACCACGGATCATCGAGGAATTCACATGCAACTGGCCAAGACCGAACGGGACCTCTTGCTGCGTCCGCTGCAGACGGTGGCAGGCATCGTCGAGCGTCGTCACACGCTGCCGATCCTCGCCAACCTGCTGATCCGGAAGCAGGGCGAGGAATTGTCTTTCGTGTCGACCGACCTCGAGCTGCAGATCACCACGCGCGCCCCGATCGCCTCCGGCGGCGAGGACGCGTCGACCACGGTCGCGGCGCGCAAGCTGCTCGACATCGTCCGCACGCTTCCGTTCGGCGATACCGCCCTGTCGCTCAACGACAAGAAGCTGACCGTGCAGTGCGGCCGCAGCCGCTTCGCGCTGCAGACGCTGGCTGCCGACGATTTCCCGACGCTGGCGCTGGCGCCGAACTATGGCCCGCAACTGACGATCCAGCAGCGTGAGTTCAAGCACTTGCTAGGCCTGGTGCATTTCGCGATGGCGCAGCAGGACGTGCGCTACTACCTGAACGGCATGCTGCTGGTGATCGAGGGTGCCTCGCTCACCGCGGTGGCGACGGACGGGCACCGGCTGGCGATGGCGGCGATCACGCTGGACGCCGGCGAGCACCCGCGCCAGGAAGTGATCGTGCCCCGCAAGGCCATTCTCGAACTGCAGCGCCTGCTGGAAGAAAGCGTCGACCCGCTGACGATCGAGCTGGCGCCGTCGCAGGCCCGCTTCACGTTCGGCGACACCGAGGTGATCTCCAAGCTGGTCGAGGGCAAGTTCCCGGACTACCAGCGCGTGATCCCGAAGGGCTACAAGAACACGTTCTCGGTTGGCCGCGAGGAACTGCAACGCGCATTGCAACGTGCCGCGATCCTGACCTCGGACAAGTTCAAGGGCGTACACCTGCTGGTGTCGCCGGGCCAGATCAGCATCCGCTCGAACAACAGCGAGCAGGAAGAAGCGCAGGACGAGATCGAGATCGCCTACGACGGCGACACGATCGACATCGGCTTCAACGTCAGCTATCTGCTCGACATCCTGGCCAACGTGAAGAACGACATGTTCGAGATCAGCCTGGGCGACGCGAACAGCAGCGCATTGCTGTCGCTGCCCGAGGACGACAAGCAATTCAAGTATGTCGTGATGCCAATGCGCATCTGAGCGCCGCACGGCCAGCGCCCAAGCGGCGCGGGCGCGCGGCCGGCGGACGCCGGGCCGCTTGCCTCGCGCCGGACGGTCGCCGATGCCCCGGCCCGGGCACGCGACCCCAGAAAACAAGCTTCATACGGAATCCGTCATGACCGAACAGCACAAAGCCCAGACCGACAGCTACGGCGCGTCGTCGATCCAGATCCTCGAAGGGCTGGAGGCGGTACGCAAGCGTCCCGGCATGTACATCGGCGACACGTCCGACGGAACCGGTCTGCACCATCTGGTGTTCGAGGTGCTGGACAACTCGATCGACGAAGCGCTCGCCGGCTACTGCGACACCATCGTCGTCACGATCCACGCCGACAACTCGATCTCGGTGGTCGACAACGGGCGTGGCATCCCGACGGGCTTGAAGATGGACGACAAGCACGATCCGAAGCGCAGCGCCGCCGAGATCGTGATGACCGAACTGCACGCGGGCGGCAAGTTCGACCAGAACAGCTACAAGGTGTCGGGCGGTCTGCACGGCGTGGGCGTGTCGTGCGTAAACGCGCTGTCGAGCTGGCTGCGCCTGACGGTGCGCCGCGACGGCAAGAAGCACTTCATGGAATTCAACCGTGGCGTGCCGGTGAACCGCGAGATCGAGGAAATCGACGGGGTGCGCGTCTCGCCTATCCCGGTGATCGGCGACGCCGAGCACAACGGCACCGAGGTGCACTTCCTTGCCGACGAGTCGATCTTCACGACCGTCGATTTCCACTACGACATCCTCGCCAAGCGAATCCGGGAACTGTCCTTCCTGAACAACGGCGTGCGCATCAAACTCGTCGATCAACGCAACGGCAAGGAAGACGACTTCGCGTTTGCCGGCGGCGTGCGCGGTTTCGTCGAGTACATCAACAAGGCGAAGACGGTCCTGCACCCGAACGTCTTCTACGTCAGCACCGAGAAGGACGGCATCGGCGTCGAAGTGGCGATGCAGTGGAACGACAGTTTCAACGAGAACGTGCTGTGCTTCACGAACAACATCCCGCAACGCGACGGCGGCACGCACCTGACCGGCTTGCGCGCGGCGATGACCCGCGTGATCAACAAGTACATCGCCGATCATGAGATCGCGAAGAAGGCGAAGATCGAGACCAGCGGCGACGACATGCGCGAAGGCCTGTCCTGCGTGCTGTCCGTGAAGGTGCCGGAGCCGAAGTTCAGCTCGCAGACCAAGGACAAGCTGGTGTCGTCCGAAGTGCGCGCGCCGGTCGAGGAAAGCGTCGCGAAGGCGCTGGAAGAATACCTGCTCGAGACGCCCAACGACGCGAAGATCATCTGCGGCAAGATCGTCGACGCGGCGCGCGCGCGCGATGCGGCGCGGCGCGCACGCGACATGACGCGACGCAAGGGCGTACTCGACGGCGGCGGCCTGCCCGGCAAGCTGGCCGACTGCCAGGAGAAGGATCCGAGCAAGTGCGAAATCTATCTGGTCGAGGGTGATTCGGCCGGCGGCTCGGCCAAGCAAGGACGCGACCGCAAGTTCCAGGCGATCCTGCCGCTGCGCGGCAAGGTGCTGAACGTGGAAAAGGCCCGCTTCGACAAGCTGCTGTCGTCGGAGCAGATCGTCACGCTGATCACCGCGCTGGGCTGCGGCATCGGCAAGGACGACTACAACGTCGGCAAACTCCGCTATCACCGCATCATCATCATGACCGATGCGGACGTCGACGGCGCACACATCCGTACCCTGCTGCTGACGTTCTTCTATCGGCAGTTGCCCGAGCTGGTCGAGCGCGGCTACATCTACATCGCGCAGCCGCCGCTGCTCAAGGTGAAGCACGGCAAGGACGAGCGCTACCTGAAGGACGAGAGCGAGCTGCGTCTGTACAAGCTGCGTCTGGCGCTGAACGGCGCGGCGCTGGTGCCGGCGGAAGGCGCCGAGCCGATCGTCGGCGATGCGCTCGGCGAACTCGCGCGCAGCTATCTGCTGTCCGGCGCGGTGATCGAACGGGTCCGCCGCGTGGTCGACGGCAATGCGCTGGAAGCGATCATGGACGGCGTGGTGATCGACCTCGCCTCGTCCGACGCGGCGGCGGCGAGCGCCACCGCGATGTCGGCGCGCCTGTCGTCCAATCCGCTGGAACCGCGCGTCGAAGTCGAAGTGGTCAAGGATGACCTGCGCGACGCCTGGGCACTGCACATCAAGCGCTATCACCACGGCAACCTGAAGGTCAGCGTGATCGACGACGCGTTCATGGCGACCGCCGATTACCGGCAACTGCGTGCCACCGCCGAGACCTTCGAAGGCCTGATTCGCGAAGGCGCGACCATCTCGCGCGGCGAACGCGCGCAGGCCGTGAGCGACTTCAAGGGCGCGATGAAGTGGCTGATGGACGACGCCGAGCGCAATTTCTCGACGCAGCGCTACAAGGGGCTGGGCGAGATGAATCCCGAGCAACTGTGGGAGACGACGATGGATCCGACCGTGCGCCGGCTGCTGAAGGTGCAGATCGACGATGCGATCGCCGCCGACGGCATCTTCACGACGCTGATGGGCGACGATGTCGAGCCGCGTCGCGCCTTCATCGAGGGCAACGCGCTGCAGGCCGGCAACATCGACGTTTGATGTGACGCGGGCGCGAACGCCGCCCGCTGCCTCTCACGAACGCCCAGCCTGTCCGGGCGTTTTGCTTGATGGTAGGTAACGCGGCGCGACCGTCCTATACTGCGCGCATCCCATCGCCAACGGAGCGCGCGCATGTCCTGGTCGGCCCGCTTGTACTCGACTTTCGAAACGGAACGCACCCGCCCGGTGCGCGATCTGGTCGCGGCGCTGCCCGAGCGGCCGGTGACGCACGGGACCGATCTCGGATGCGGTCCGGGCAACTCCACCGCAGTGCTGGCCGCGCGCTTTCCGGACGCCGCGTTGACCGGCCTCGACAGTTCGCCCGACATGATCGCCGCCGCCCGCGAGCGGATGCCTTCGACGCGCTTCGAATTGGCGGATATTGCGACATGGCAGGCAGCGCTGCCGCAGGACGTGATTCTCGCGAACGCCTCGCTGCAATGGCTGCCGGATCACGCAACGCTCTACCCACGCCTGCTCGCGCAGTTGTCGGCGGGCGGCAGCCTGGCGATCCAGACGCCCGACAACATCGACGAACCCGCGCATCGCGTCGCGCGCGAGGTGGCCAGCGCGGGACCGTGGGCCGCTCGGCTGGAAAATGTGCGACACCTGCCACGGCACACGGCGGATTGGTATTACGCGTTGCTTCGTCCGCACTGCGCGCGCGTCGATGTGTGGCGCACGACCTATTACCATCCGCTTGCCGACGCGGCGGCGATTGTCGAGTGGTTCAAGGCGTCGGTGCTACGGCCCTATCTGGGCGCACTGCAAGCAGCCGAACGGGATGCGTTCCTGCACCGTTATCACGCAGGCATCGCGCAGGCGTATCCGGCGTTGCCGGATGGTTCGGTACTCCTGCCTTTTCCGCGTCTGTTTATCGTGGCGTCACGGGCGCAATGAACGTCACGGGCGGCACGAGCGGTGCGCGTCCGTGCTCGACGAGCCGCAGCAGGCTGAGGGACCCGAGGAAGCCGGAAACGGCGCGTCGCCGCTGCGCCGCGATCGCCCGCGTAATAATTACCGTCACATAGTGCGGAGACGGGCGGCGAGATTGGATGAATGGGCTTTTTTGCCCGCCAATCCAGCCATCCGAGCCGTTCCCGGCGCGCCTGCCTGCCTTTCTTCGCGGCGTGATACGCTGGTTACACGATGCTGCCGGTGCGCTCTTGCTCGCGATTAGACGCGACGCGAGTGCCTGGCCGACGCGCCGTCTCCACTAATCAAGAATCGAGAAGCGCTGCCGCACGCTGGCCGGCTAAAGCCGACCGGGCGCAGGCCGGCCTTTGCTACGAGCAAGGATGACAGATGTACCCCGGCAGCTACGATAGCCTGCTTGTTCTGCTTTCATTCATGGTCGCCGTCATGGCGGCCTATACGACCCTCGACATGGCTCGCCGCCTGGCGACCATGCGCGGTCGCGCGGTGCGTTGGTGGCTCGCCGGCGGCGCGGTGGCCATGGGACTGGGCACCTGGTCGATGCATTTCGTCGGCATGCTCGCGTTCAGCCTGCCGGTGCCGCTCGGCTACGACCCGCTGGTCACCTTGTTGGCGCTTGCGATCGGCATCGGCGCGGCCGGGTTGGCGCTGTGGGTGGTCGCGCAGCCCGTGGTGCCGCCGCTGCGGCTGGCGCTTGGCGCGCTGGCAATGGGGGCCAGCATCGCCGGCACGCACTACATGGGCATGGCTGCGATGCGCATGGACCCGGCGATCGAATACGGTCGTTGGCAGGTGGTGTTGTCGGTTGCGATCGCGATCGTCGCATCGGGCATTGCGTTATGGATGACCTTCCACCTGGTGCAGCGCGTCCTCTATCCGCGCCTGGTCAAGTTCGCCGCCTCGTTGCTGATGGCGGCTGCCATCGCCGGCATGCACTACACCGGCATGAGCGCCGCGCATTTCCGCGTCGGCAGCGTGTGCGGCGCGGTCAGCAGCGTGACCAGCAACTGGCTGGCGCTGTCGATCATCGTCGTGACGGTCGCGGTGCTGGCGATCTCGCTGGTCGCCTCGATCTTCGACGTGCGCCTGGAAACACGCACCGCCGCGCTGGCGGCTTCGCTGGCCGAGGCCAACCGCGAACTGACCTACCTGGCGCTGCACGACAACCTGACCAAGCTGCCGAACCGGCGCCTGCTGGAGGACCGGCTCGACCAGGCGATCAGCAGCGCACGCCGCGGCGGGCGGCGTTTCTCGCTGATGTTCCTCGACCTGGACGGCTTCAAGGCGATCAACGACGCGTTCGGCCACCATGTCGGCGACATGCTGCTGGTCGGCGTGGCGGACCGTCTCAAGCGCATCGTGCGCGACCAGGACACGGTGGCGCGTCTCGGCGGCGACGAATTCATTCTGCTGTTCGACATCACCGAGCCGACCGACGCCGCCACGGTGGCCGAACGCATCGTCGTCGCGGTGCGGGAAGCGTTCGAGATTGCCAACCATCGCCTGCGGGTGTCGGCGAGCGTCGGCATCGTGGTCTATCCGGAAAACGGCGATCAGGCCCGCACGCTGTTGGCGAACGCGGACGCCGCGATGTATCACTCGAAGGCGCTCGGCCGCAACTGCTACTGCTTCTTCGAAGACTCGATGAACGCCAACGTGCGCGAGCAACTGGAGCTGATCCAGGACTTGCGCGAGTCGGTCGACCGGCAGGAGCTGGTGCTGCATTACCAGCCGAAGGTGGTGGCGCCGGCGGGTCCGGTGATCGGAGCCGAGGCGCTGTTGCGCTGGCAGCATCCGACCCGGGGCTTGTTGCTGCCGGACAAGTTCATCCATCTCGCCGAGAAAAGTGGTTTGATCGTGCCGATCGGCGAATGGGTCCTGAACGAGGCGTGCCGCCAGGCGCGTGTCTGGCGTGATGCGGGCTGGCGCGACTGGACGATGGCGGTGAACGTGTCGTCGCTGCAGTTCTCGAATGCCGGGCTGATTCCGTCGGTACGCACCGCGCTTGCCCGTCACGAACTGCCGCCCGATGCGCTGGTGCTCGAGATCACCGAGATGACGGCGATGCGCAACGTGGACGACAGCCGCACGGTGCTCGAGGAACTGACCGCGATGGGCGTGCGCATCTCGATCGACGACTTCGGCACCGGCTATTCGAGCCTGTTGCACCTGAAGCGGCTGCCCGCCACCGAGCTGAAGATCGACCGCGGCTTCGTGCGCGACCTGGAACACGATTCGGAGGACGCCGCGATCGTCTCCGCGATCGTCGCGCTGGGCCGCACGCTGAATCTGACGATCGTCGCCGAAGGCGTCGAGACGAACGCGCAGCAGACCTTGCTGACACGGCTCGGCTGTTCGTTCCTGCAAGGCTTCCTGCTCGGGCACCCGGTGCCGGCCGAAGACTTCGCGCACGGCACGCCGACGCAGGGCGCGTAGGCAGCCAGGCCCACGAACCGCGACCGTAGGCAGTGCGGCGGCCCACCCGCCGCTGCCTCGCCGGCGACGTCGCGCGCTTCCCCGCTTCCGGCAACGCCGTTACTGGAGTTGGCCCACCGCCTTGGAGACGGCGGCCGGACTGTCGAAGTTCTGGTCGTCGGGCAGCCTGTCTAGCAGTTCGATCACAGCGCCGTCGGCATGGTTGTGACGGGCGGTCTCGAGCAGGGTTCGCTTGCGCGTCGGATAGTCGGCGCCCTGCAGGGCTTTCTGGACATCGATCGGACTGGGTTGATCCGGATGGCGGTGGCTTTGGGCATGCGACGGATGCTGGGACATGAGCGTTCTCCTGTGGGTTGAACGAATGGCTGACGGCAGCGCCGCCCTGGCCGGCCGCGCCGCTTGAAACGGGTCGCATCGCTCGTTCCACCCCGCAAAGCGCTTGCGCTCGCGACAGTGCGCGATCGCCCTTCCTGATCGACCCGCGCCGGACAGGGCACGAGAGTCGCCCCGGTACCCGCCGGCATCACGCAGCGGCGCTGTCGGCAACGCGCCGTGCAGGCATACTGACGTGAGCTACCCAAGGAGGCATGCGATGAATCTCATCCATCCCAGCGCCAGCGCGGGCTTCTCGGCCGGCGCCGCGACCTACGCACGCGGTCGGCCGGACTACCCGCCGGAAATCGAAGCCTGGCTGCGCGGCGCCCTCGGCTTGCACAGCGGCCGCACCGTCGTCGAAGTGGGCGCCGGGACCGGTAAATTCACCGCACATTTGTCAAAGACTGGCGCACAGGTCATCGCCGTGGAACCGGTTGCCGCGATGCGCGCGCAGCTTGCCGCCACCCTGCCTGATGCCGATGTGCGGGCGGGTACGGCCGAGGCGCTTGCCCTCGACGACGGCGTGGCTGACGTGGTGGTCTGCGCGCAAGCGTTCCACTGGTTCGCGAGTGCGGCGGCGCTGCGGTCTTTTCATCGCGTGCTTCGTCCCGGCGGGGCACTGGGACTGGTCTGGAACGTACGCGACGAGTCGGTCGACTGGGTTGCCGAGCTGAGCCGGATCATCGCGCCTTACGAAGCCGGTACGCCGCGCTTCCACTCCGGCGCCTGGCGGCAGGCATTCGACGGCGCGCCGTTCGGCGAGGCGGAGATCACCACGCTGACCTATGCGCATCGCGGCCCGCCACGCCAGGTGATCGTGGATCGCACGCTGTCGATCAGCTTCATCGCCGCGCTGCCTGACGCCGAACGCGCCAGGGTCGAGCAGCGCCTGCTGGCGCTGATCGCCGGCCATCCCGCACTGCGTACCGCAGCCGAGGTCGCGTTCCCCTATGAAACGCGTGCCTACCGCTTCGCTGCGCTTGCCGGCGGTCTTCCCTAGAAGTCATTTCTAGCAGTCATTCCCAGCAGTCATCGCTCGCGGGCATCGTTGACGGCAGTCGCCAGCGCCGCCGTTCGCGCGGCAGCTCATGCGCGGCATGCGACGTGCATGAGGAAAGCGCATAGCGTTGCAAATCGAAAGAGGCACGGCATGGCGAACGACCTGCAAGACGATCTCCTGACATCGGCACCCGTCACACCGCTGGCTGCCGCGCTCGCTGGCCAAGCGAGGACCACAGCCGAGAGGGAAGCCGCGGTCGCTGCGCCCGAGAAGACGCGCTCGACAGCGCACGCAGCGCCGCGTTGCCCGCCACCGCTATCCGAGGCCCTGCTGGCCGCCTACCGCGCCAGCGATTTCCAGGTGTCGGCCGCGCCGCGCCTGCATCTGCGAATTGGAGCGCGCAGCCCGGCCGCCGCCGCGCTGCTGGCCGAATATCAGGCAGACCGTGCGATTCTGCTCACCGCCTGGAATCCATTCAGCGAGCCGCGCGAATTCGCCGAGAACGAGCAGCGCCAGCGCGCGCTGCACGCCTGCCTGCTGGACGTCGGCCTGACCATGTTGCCCGCGCTCGGCGTCGATCCAAGCGGCGAATGGCCGGCCGAGGAGAGCGTGTTCGCATTCGGCGCGAGCGCGGCATGCACCGACCGCCTGCTGGAACGCTTCGAGCAGAACGCCGCCGTGGTGGTCGAGGCGGACGGCTCCGTGCACTTGCAGCTCCATCCGCGGCTCAGGCTGACCGACGCGTCATCGCTGCTTGATCGGCGCTCGATCGAGACGCTGAATCGCTACGCCTGATTGCGACGCCCGATAACCCCGGAAGAGGCAAGCGCGCAACTTGCGACTTGCGACTTGCGACTTGCGACCGCCGCGCTGCGCCGCACACGCCTTGCGTGGCGGTGGGCGCGCGCCGGTTGCCGACGTCAGGCCAGCGGTTGCCAACGCGTGACGTCGGCCTGCGCCAGACTCGGCAGGCGCCCGACGAACGTCTTGTAGTGCGCGGTCTGGTTGTGTTGCGCCACGGCGGCCGCGTCGCGCCAGCGCTCGACGAGCAGGTAGCGCCCGGACTGCGTCGGGTCGCGGTGCGCCTCGTAGCGTTCGCAGCCGGCTTCCGCCACGGAACCGGCAACGACGGCATCCAGCGCCTCGCGGAAGGCCGCGTCGTGCTCGGGCGCGACGGTGAAGACGACGATGATGGCAACGGCTTCCGACATGGTATCTCCTTGACTCGGACTGTGAGTGGGCTGCGGCAGGGATTGCAGGACGGACTGCGACCGCGCCTGCGGTGCGGGCCAGACCGGCACCGCAGGCGCGGCACGCCTCGGGCGCGTGGCCACGCGGCCCTCAACGATCGGTGCGATCGGTGCAATCGGTGCAATCGGTGCGATCGGTGCGATCGGTGCGATCGGTGCAATCGGTGCGATCGGTGCGATCGGTGCGATCGGTGCGAGCGACCAGCATGGCCTGGATGCGGTCGGAAAACGCGGCAATCGAGAAAGGCTTGGAGATCACGTCCATGCCCTGCTCAAGCGTACCGCGCAGCAGCCCGGCGTTCTCCGCATAACCGGTCATGAACAACACGGCCAGCTGCGGCCGCCGCTGGCGTGCGAGTTCGGCCAGTTGCCGGCCGTTCATGCCGGGAAGGCCGACGTCGCTGACCAGCAGGTCGATGTCGCACGGCGAATCCAGGTAGGCCAACGCCCGGTCCGGATGGTCCGCTTCCAGCACCGTATAGCGGAGCTCGTCGAGCACCGTGCGCACCAGCAGGCGTACCGACGGGTCGTCCTCGACCAACAGCACCGTCTCGCCTTGACGGGCGTGCGCGAGCGACGGCTCGGGCAGCGCCTGCGCGTCTTCGTCGTGGCGCGCCTCGCGCGGCAGCCAGACGGAGACCGTCGTGCCTTCGCCGGGCTGGCTGTCGATTGTTGCAAGGCCGCCCGACTGGCGCGCGAAACCGTACACCATCGACAGGCCCAGACCGGTACCCTTGCCAGTCGGCTTGGTCGTGAAGAACGGGTCGAATGCGCGCTGCCGCACCGACGCCGGCATGCCGACGCCAGTATCGGTGACCGACAGCACGACATACTCGCCGGCCGGCAACGGATCGACGCCGCCCGCGTGGGCGTCGCGCACTCGCAACTCGGTACGGATCGTCAACCGTCCGCCGTCCGGCATGGCGTCGCGCGCGTTGATCGCCAGGTTGAGCAAGACGCTCTCGAGCTGCGGCAGGTCGGTCCGCGCGCAACAGGCGTGCGGCTGCAGCGCCAGTGCGATGGCAATCGTCTCGCCCATTGTGCGGCGCAGCAGTTCCTCCAGGCCGCGGACCAGATCGTTGACGTCGACGTGCTGCAGTTCCAGCGCCTGCCGCCGCGAGAACGCCAGCATCCGTTGCACCAGCGCGGCGGCGCGCTGTACCGACGTGAGCGCATTGTCGGCGAAGCGGCCGATCTCGGCGACACGCCCCAGGCCCGCCAGCCGGCTGATGAGTTCGAGGCTGCCGCTGATGCCGGCCAGAATGTTGTTGAAGTCGTGCGCGATGCCGCCGGTCAGCTGGCCGATCGCCTCCATCTTCTGCGCCTGGCGCAGGGCTTCCTCGATCTTTTCGCGCTCGGCGACCTGACGCTGCAACTCGAAGGTGCGGGCTTCGACGCGCCGCTCCAGCGACTCGTTCAGCTCATGAAGCGTCGCCGCGGCGGCCGTTTCGGCGGTAACGTCGCGCACCGTGCCGAGCAGCTGCAGACTGCCGTCGGGCTTGCGCACGGCGCGGCCGCTCTCCGCGATCCAGCGCACCCGGCGGTCGTCCGGCAGCACGATGCGGTAGCGGCTTTCGTACGCGCCCTCGGCAGCGACGTCCAGCAAGGCGTCGACGATCCGTCGATGCGAGGCCTGGTCGTCGGGATGCAGACGCGACAGGAACAGCGCCCGGTCGATCGGGGCCTGGGCGGCAACGCCGAACAGGTCGCGGCAGCGCGCGTCCCAGACCAGCCGCCCATCGCCGGAAGAGAATTCGAAGATACCCAATTGCGCGACATCGAGCGCGAGCGTCAGGCGTCGCTCGCTCTCGCGCAGCGCCGCCTCGACGCGGATCTGCTCGGTCCGGTCGTAGACCATCACGTACAGTCCGTCGACCTGCCCGTCGGCGCGTCGCCTTGGCAGATATTCCAGATGCGCGATGCGATCGCGGCCGTCGCGGTGCGGGGTGCGCGCATCCATCGAACACCGCTCGCCGGCATAGGCGCGCACAAACGCGTCGCCGCGCGCCCCATAGGCCTGCTCGCCGAGCAGTTCGCGCGCGGTCATGCCGATCACTGAGTGCGGGTCGAGGCCGAACCACTCTGCGTAGTAGGCATTGACGAATTCGTAACGCTCGTCGCGGTCCAGGATGCCGATCAGCATGGGCATCGAGTCGGCCAACTGCCGCATCTGGCGCTGGCTGCGCCGCAACGCCGCCTCGGCCGCCTTGCGCTCGGTGATGTCGATCGAGACGCCATCGAAAAACGCCGCGCGGCCGGCCTCGGCATCTGCCGTGCAATGGCCAACCGCCTGCACCCACAGCAGCCGCCCGTCGGCCTGCCGCAACCGGTACTCCTCGCGGAACTCGCCGCAGGACGCGACGCTGGCGGCGATCGCCCGCGTGACGCGGTCGCGATCCCGCGCATCGATGCCGGCCAGGAAAGCCGCCAGCGGCGGAAACGGCGGGAGATCGGACGACACCGAATACAGCCGGCCGAAGCGGCCGCTGGCGGTGACCCGGTCGTTCGCCACGTCCCAACGCCAAAAGCCCAGCAGTTGACTGCCGCGATGCGCGGCTTCGTGCTGTTCCATCCACGGCGGCAACGCACCCTCGTCGGCCGCGCCGGCCCGGCCGGACTCACCAGTCCGCACCGCGGCCGACGACCCGGGGGATGCCTCGGCCGCCACGTCAGCCGCCAGGTCAGCCGCCAGGTCAGCCGCCGCCTCGGCCGGGGTGCGCCAGAGCGCCAGCAGGCCCGCGCACCCGCCGGTCTCAAGGTCATGAACCGGCAGGAAGTCGACGCCGCTCAGCTGCGCCGGCGCGCCCGCCCAGACGGCTTTCAGGGCCTGCCGGATGGCCGGATCGTCGCACGGATGGCCGGCGGGCCAGCGCTGGTCGCCGCCCGGCGACCGGTCGCTTTGCGCGGCATGCGCCGCATTGCGGAACTGCCAGGCGGACTCGCCCCAGTACAGGACGGCCGGCATCGGCGAGCGCAGCGTCAGCAACAACGCGTGCCGCAAGCTGGTCGACCACTTGCCGGGCGCGCCCAATGGATGCGCATCCCAGTCGGTGGTGGCAATCAGTTCGCCCGCCAGATCGGCGAAAACCGTGTCGTAGGTGTCAGCAGTCACCGGGCATCAGCATGGATTCGACCGGTGCGGCGCGACAGCCGGCACCGGTCGAATCCCTATCTCGAAAGACAACTACTGTACTTGAGATTCGCCGATGCCGCGCTCGGGGTGCTCAGAAGCTTTCCCAGTCGCCGGCCGCGGCCAGCGCCGGCTGGGCCACCCGCTTCGGGGCGGGCGCCGCTGGTTTGCGCTCGGGGCGTTGTGTGACAGGCGCCGCCGCCACGCTCCGGGTGCTCGCGACGGCCGTTGCCGCGCCCACGGCCCGCGTCGTTTCGCCGACCTTGAAGACCTCGACCGCGTCGCGCAGGCTGCGGGCCTGCTCGTCGAGCGAGTGCGCGGCCGCGGCGGACTGTTCCACCAGTGCCGCGTTCTGCTGCGTCACCTGGTCGATCTGGCCGATCGCCAGGTTCACCTGTTCGATGCCGCGGCTCTGCTCTTCGCTGGCGGCCGCGATCTCGCCGATCACGTCCGTGACGCGAGCGACCGCCTGCTTCAGCTCGGCCATCGCCTGGCCGGTGTCGTTGGCATGCGCGGCGCCCGTTTCGACCGCCTGCACCGAGGTTTCGACCAGCGCCTTGATTTCCTTGGCCGCACTGGCCGAGCGCTGCGCCAGCGAGCGCACCTCGCCGGCGACCACCGAAAAGCCGCGGCCGCTGTCGCCGGCGCGCGCCGCTTCGACTGCCGCGTTCAGGGCCAGGATGTTGGTCTGGAACGCGATGCCGTCGATCAGCGTGGTGATATCGGCGATGCGGGCCGAGTGCGAGCGGATCTCCGACATCGTGCCGACCATGCTGTCCACCACGCTCGAACCCCGCACCGCCACGTCGGTCGCGTTGGAGGCAAGGCCCGCCGCCTGCCGGGCGTTGTCGGCGTTGTGACGCACGGTGGCACTGAATTCGTCGATGCTCGACGCGGTCTCCTCCAACGACGCGGCCTGCTCCTCGGTACGGCTCGACAGATCCTGATTGCCGGCGGCGATTTCGCGCGCGGCGACCTGCACCGATCCGACGGTATGTCGTACCGAGGCGACCACTTCCTCCAGTTTGCCGAGCAGGCCGTTGAATGCGACGGCCGTCTGCCCGAGTTCGTCGTTCTTGTCGGCGGGCGCGCGGCGGCGCAGGTCGAGGGTTTGGGCGAGCGATTGCATCAGGTCGCGCATGCCGTGCAGGCCCTGGCGGATGTCGCGGTACAGACGTCCGCCCAGCACGCCGGAGACGAGCAGCGTCAGGCCGATCACGATCGCCAACGCGGCCACGGCAAAGTGATACGAGGCGCGGTTCTCCGCACGCAAGCGGTCGCCAAGCGTCTTGTTGTACGCGTACTGCTCGTCCAGCGCCGCGTTCACCGCCCGCGCGGCCTTGGTGCCGTCGCCGCGCGCGATCATCTCGTTCATGCCGGCCGTGTCGTTGGCCGTGGACAGCGCGAGCACCTGGGTACGGCTACGGCGATAGGCCTCCATCGCGGCCTGCTCGGCCTCGACCAGCTGCCGATCTTGGTCGTCGGCCACCAGTTGTTGCCGGTAATGGTTCAGCGAGCGGTCGAAGTCCGCATCGCTCTCGGCGATCAATTTCTCCATCGCGCTTTTGCCGGCGGCATCGGACGCCAGCATGTGCTTGTAGACGGCGACGTTGCCGGTCGTGAGCGCCGTGCGGGCGCGGTTCAACTCCACGATGCTCGGCATGATGTTTTCCTGCACGCTCTCGAAGCGGTCCTGGCTGCGTTGCAACTGATACAGCCCGAGCCCGCCGACGAAAAGCAGGGCGACCGCGGAGCCGAGCAGCGCGGTCATCAAACGGTTGGTCAAATTCATTATGGTGGCAAGCGACTGCGGGGATCGAAGACGCCGGACGACCATTGGCCGTTCGACGTGGCGAACCGGCGCGCACGCCGGACGTACGCGTGTTAACGGCCGTCGCCGCGCTTTCTTGCCCGCACTCGCCATTGTCTTTTTCTATTTCCCACAAATCCCTTATAGCGATTGTGGGAATATCTCGTGGTCCGAAACAACGGCACTTGTTGGCGCGGCAAGCTTCCCGCGGATCCGCCGAGGCCGACGCAACGGGCAACGCGGCAGCGAACCTTGCCGCCCGCCGGGGTGCGCACGCCGAGCCGCATGAGCAGCGCCAGACGCCGCGTATCATGACTCGCATTCACAACGCCGCGCACCGTGTCCGCGCATGATGGATTGGGAGAAAACGATGAAAGCCGTTGGATATCACGACAGCCTGCCGATCAGCGACCCGCATAGCCTGCTCGACCTCGACGTGCCCGAACCGACACCGGGCGAGCACGATCTGCTGGTCGAGGTGAAGGCGGTTTCGGTCAACCCGGTGGATACCAAGGTGCGCCGGCGCGCGGCGGGAACCGCGGACCAACCGAAAATCCTGGGCTTCGACGCCAGTGGTGTCGTGCGGGCGGTGGGCGCCAAGACATCGCGCTTCCGGCCGGGCGACGAAGTCTGGTACGCCGGTTCGCTGCAAAGGCCCGGTACCAACAGTGCGCTGCACGTCGTCGACGAACGCATCGTCGGTCCCAAGCCCGCAACGCTCGGCTTCGCCGATGCCGCCGCGTTGCCGCTCACGGCAATCACCGCGTGGGAACTGCTGTTCGACCGCCTGCGCGTGCTCGATAATGCGGCGCCGTCGGGCCAGTCGCTGCTGGTGGTCGGCGCGGCCGGCGGCGTGGGCTCGATCCTGGTGCAATTGGCCCGTCAGTTGACCGGCCTGACCGTGATTGGCACGGCATCGCGTCCGGAAACGCAGGCGTGGGTACGCGAATTGGGCGCCCACCATGTGGTCGACCACAGCCGCCCGCTTGCCGCCGGCCTGCGCGAAGCCGGCCTGGGACCGGTCGACTTCGTGGCCAGCCTCACGCACACCGACAGTCATTTCGAGCAGCTCGCGGAAGCGATCGCGCCGCAAGGCCGTTTCGCGCTGATCGACGATCCGGGCCCGATCGACATCGGCAAGCTGAAGCAGAAGAGCGTCTCGGTGCATTGGGAATTCATGTTCACGCGCGCGATGTTCGGCACGCACGACATGATCCGCCAGCAAACGCTGCTCGCCGAAGTCTCTCGCCTGGTCGATACCGGCATACTCCGCACGACTGCCGGCCAGCATTTCGGCGCCATCAATGCGGCCAACCTGCGCCGTGCGCACGAACATGTCGAAAGCGGGCGGGCACAGGGCAAGGTGGTGCTGGAGGGGTTCGCACCGTGACCGTGGACCAAGCGCACTTACCCGGCCCGTCGAGCGCACCATCACCGGCACCGACGATCCGTGAGGCGCAGGACGCGGACATGCCGTCGGTCCAGGCGATCTACGCACATTACGTCGAGCGCAGTCCGTTCACGTTCGAGGAACAGGTGCCGGACCTGGTGGAGATGCGACGCCGCCGCGCCGAGGTCGGCGCGGCAGGCCTGCCGTATCTGGTCGCGGAGCGCGACGGCATGGTCGTCGGCTATGCGTACGCCACCCGCTACCGCCAACGCTCGGCGTACCGCTTCACGGCCGAACACTCGGTCTACGTGGCGCCGGAGCGGCGCGCCGGCGGCGCCGGCCGCGCGCTGCTCGTCGCGCTGTTACGCGCTTGCCGGGAACGCGGCGTGGCCCAGTTGATCGCGGTGGTGGGCGGCGGCATGCGCAATCCCGCCTCGCTGGCCGTGCACCGCGCCCTCGGTTTCGAGATGGTCGGCACGCTCAGCCGTGTCGGCTACAAGTTCGGCGAGTGGCTCGACACGACGCTGATGCAGCGCAGCCTCGACGACCTCGGCTGAGGCGAAGGTGTGGGCTGGGGGCTGGGGGCTGGGGACAACGGCTCGGCGCCGCCCCGCACGCGGCTCGGACAGTTCAGGCGGTGACGGCGGCGCGCAATGCGGCCGCGGCCCGATGCAACGCGGCCGCGATGCCCGGTTCGAAGGTCGCGTGCGCGGCATCCTCGGCGATCTCCAGCTTTGCGCCCGGCCACCGGCGCTGCAACGCGAAGGCCTGTTCGGGCAGACACACCATGTCGTAGCGGCCGTGCACGATGTGGCACGGCAAGTGGGCAATCCGCTCGATGCTGTCGAGCAGCGGCTCCGGCGGCAGCACCTCGGCCATGTAGTGCCGTTCGAGCAAGGCCATGGCGACCGCGCGTTTCTCGCTCGCGGCGATCTCGGCCTGGCTCGGCTCGGAGGACGGCTCGGATTCCTGTGCGGATTGCTGCGCGGCTTCCGGCCTCTTCGCCGCCGACGCGTCGGTGGGCGCGCGACGCACCATCGACAGCGTGGCCTCGAAGCGGTTCCACGCCACGGCGAGTGCAACGCCGGCCCGGTCGCGTGCGGCCAACGGCGCACCGGTCAGTGCGATCGCCTCTGCCGCGCTCTGCGGACGGCGACCGGCGGCTTTTTCGATCGCATCCAGAAAGGCGGCGTGTGCGTCCGGGAACACGCGGCGCACATCCCAGAGGAACCAGTCCAGATCCTCGCGCCGTGCCAGGAACACGCCGCGCAACAGGAAGCCGGTGCACCGCTCCGGATGGGCCAGGCCGTAGGCCAGCGCCAGCGTCGTGCCCCATGAGCCGCCGAACAAGGCCCAGCGGTCGATGCCAAGATGCGCGCGCAGGCGTTCGATGTCGTCGACCAGATGCGCGGTCGTGTTGTAGGCGGTGCTGCCAAACGGTTCGGAGCGACCGCAGCCGCGCTGATCGAAATAGATCTTGCGCCAGTCGGGCAGGAATTCGCCCCAGCGCAGGTTCAGCGCGCCGCCAGGACCGCCGTGCACGATCAGCACGGCCGGCGCGGCGGGGTCGCCTTCGGCGCGCCAGTAGATGGCATGACCATCACCGACGTCGAGCATGCCGTCGCTGTAGGCGACGGTTTCGGGAGAAGCGGACATAAGGGCTCAGGAAAAAGCGGCGCGGGGCGAGCGCCTCGAACCGGCATTATCGCCGAGGCCGCTTCAGCCGGCGCGCCCGGCAGGCACCGCCGGTGGGCGCAGCGCGGCCTTCGGCGCCGGAGCGGGTGCCGGCGCCGGTGTCGCCGACGCGCTCGCCGCGAGCGGCTGCACGTGGAGATCGGGAGCCACGCCCAACAGATGCAGTGCGCCCGCGGCAATGTCCGAGAACACCGGCGCGGCGACGGCTCCGCCGTAGTAGCCGCCCTTGGTCGGATCGTCGATGGTGACCGCCACGACGATGCGCGGATTGCTCAGCGGCGCGATGCCGATGAAGTTGGACAGATACCGCGCGGCGCCGTAACGGCCACCGACCAGCTTGCGGGTGGTGCCGGACTTGCCGCCGACGCGATAACCCTCGACCGCGCTGGCCTTCGCGGCGGCCAGTTCCAGCATGTCGCGCACCGCGCGCGCCGTCTCGGGACGCACGACGTGCTGAGGCACGCCGGGTTGTCCGCTCAGCAGCGAGACCGGCCGCATCGCGCCGTCCCCCGCGAACACCGTGTAGGCCTGCGCCATCTGCAGCAGCGACACCGACAGCCCGTAGCCGTAGGACATCGTCGCGTGTTCGATCGGCTTCCAGCGCGCGGCCGGACGCACCCACCCGGCGGCCGTGCCAGGGAACGCCACGCTGGGCGCATGGCCCAGCCCGAAGCGCTGGAACGACAGCCACATCTCTTGCGACGGCACGCGGTGCATGATCTGCACCATGCCGACGTTGCTCGACTTCTTCAACACGTCCGCGACGCTCAGGCTGGTGGAGCGCGACACGTCCTTGACCGTGTAGCCGCCGCCGAGCTTCATGCTGCCGCCGAGCGTGTCGACCACCGTGCCGGGCCTGACCATGCCCCGGTCCAGCGCCAGCGCGACGTTGAGCGGCTTGATCGTCGAACCCGGTTCGAACAGGTCGGTGACCACGCGGTTGCGCAGCTGCTCGCCGCGCAGCTTGCTGCGCTGGTTCGGTTCGTACGAAGGCCAGTTGGCCAGCGCAAGGATTTCGCCGGTGCGCGCGTCGAGGACCACCGCGCCGCCCGCCTTCGCGCCATGCCGTTCGACCGCCGCGCGTAACTCGCTGTATGCCAGATGCTGCAGCCGGCTGTCGATGGTCAGCTGCACCGCTGCGCCATCGCGCGGACTGCGCAGCAGCCCACGGTCCTCCACGACGCGGCCGAGACGATCGCGGATCACCAGGCGCTGGCCGTTCTGCGCCAGCAACTGCTGGTTCAGCGCTAGCTCGATGCCTTCCTGCCCCTGCCCTTCCAGCCCGGTGAAGCCGACGACATGCGCCGCCGATTCGCCCATCGGATAGACACGCTGCCACTCCGGCTGGCGGTAGATGCCCGGAATCTTCAGCGCCGCGATCTCTTCGCCACGCTCGTATGGGAGCTGCCGGGCGAGGAATACGAAGGAACGGGCCGGATCCAGCCGCGCGGCCAGATCCGCTGGCGACATGCCCAGCAACCCGGCAAGACGCGCGCGCGTCTCGGCGGGCAGATCGGACGGCACCTCGGTCGGATCGGCAAAGATGCCGGCCGCCCGCTGGCTCATCGCCAGCAAGCGGTTGTCACGGTCGACGATGCGGCCGCGTGCCGCCGGCACCTCGATCGTGCGCTGCACGCGCTTGCGGCCCTGCTCGCTGTAGAACTGGTTGTTGCCGACCTGCACCCAGAAGGCGCGCGCGCCCAGCGACGCGAACAGTACAGTCACCACGAAGACGACCACGCGGGACCGCCACGGCGGCAGGCCGCCGCGATCGATGGCGCTCGACGAGAAGGAAATGCCGCGCTGCCCGTGAAGGCCGAATTTCATGATCGAAGGAGTCCTTTTCATGGGGCCAGCGCCCGACCACTCGTGACGGTCGGCGATGCCCCGCACCATGCGCCGGATGACGGCGATGCGACGTCTGCCACGGCCGTGTCCTCGCCGGCGCTGCCTTGCCGGTCGACCGTGGTTCATCGCGATCCATTGCGAACCATCGTGATCGAGCGCAGCGGCGGCGCGGCACCTATTAGGCATCACGACGTCACTGCCGTACCGGCACGATCCGCCTTCCGAGGCGTCGCTGCCGCCGGATGGCGGCGATGACGCCGGGTGCGATGCCAAGGCAAACGTGGTTCGCGTCCGCGCAGCATCTCACATTATAACGATTACTTTCAGAAAGCTTTCACAAACATTCACATTGGCTGGGCGCCACCACCACGTGGAAACGCCCGATGGGACCGCCTCGCGCCGCTCCGATTCCCAGCGCGCTCGCAATCCAGCGACACCGCTTCGCCGCATGACGCTCGTCACCGCCCGCCGACGTCGCATGGCTCGTCCCACGCGAAGCGCCAGCCGTTCGCGGCCCGGATCGGGCCGGCAGGCGATCGTTGCATGACAGCTGTGCGACGGTTGCGTGACGGGTGCGCCACGGTTGCGCGCGCCGGTTCGGCTCCGACGGCGCACGGCACGATACCTGCTGCACCGCCAGTCTTAGGTCCGGTTGAGCGGGCCGTTACTGAAAGAGGACAGCATGGCGAAGAAACTGGACGGCCAGGTTGCGCTGGTCACCGGCGCCAGTTCGGGCATCGGCGCCGCGGTCGCCGAAGCGCTCGGCGCGGCCGGTGCCGCAGTGGCGGTCAACTATCATTCCGACGAAGCGGGCGCCGACCGCACCGTGGCGGCAATCGCCGCGGCGGGCGGACGTGCGTTCGCCTGCCAGGCGGACGTTGGCGACCCCGAGGCCGTACAGAACCTGTTTGCGAAGACGATCGAGCATTTCGAAGCGGTCGACATCGTGGTTGCCAATTCCGGCATACAGAAAGATGCCGCCTTCGTCGAGATGCGCCTCGACGACTGGCGCAAGGTGCTGGAAACCAACCTCACGGGCCAGTTCCTCACCGCACAGGCGGCGGCACGCACGTTTCTGCGGCAGGGACAGCGCGATGTGTCGCGCGCGCTGGGCAAGATCATCTGCATGAGTTCGGTGCACGAAGTGATTCCGTGGGCCGGTCATGCGAACTACGCGGCGAGCAAGGGCGGCCTCGGCATGCTGATGCGCACGCTGGCGCAGGAACTGTCCGAGCAGCGCATCCGGATCAACTCCATCGCGCCGGGCGCAATCCGCACGCCGATCAACCGCGACGCCTGGGAGACGGAGGAAGCACGCGAGCGCCTGCTGCGCTTGATCCCGTATGGCCGCATCGGCGAGCCCAGCGACATCGGCAATGCCGCGGTATGGCTGGCGTCCGACGACAGCGACTACGTGGTGGGCACGACGCTGTTCGTCGACGGCGGCATGTGCCTTTACCCGGGATTCCGAGACAATGGCTGAAGACAAACGGGGCGGCGCGGGCCGCTCGCCCGCGGCGCACGGCATCATCGGCAACCTGCGCACCTGTGCGCTGGTGACCCATGAAGCCACGCTCGACTTCCTGTGCTTTCCGCGCTTCGACTCCCCGACCGTGCTCGCCGGCCTGCTCGACGCGCAGCACGGCGGTCAATGGACGTTGGCGCCGGTTGGCTACGAAACGATGCAGGTCAAGCAGTTGTATTTGCCGGACACCAATGTGCTCGTCACCCGCTTTCTGAGCGAGGACCGGGTCGGCGAGGTGACCGACCTGATGCCGCTGACCAGCAGTGCCGAGGACGACCGCAACCGCGTGGTACGAACCGTCAAGACCGTGCGCGGCCGGATCGAGTGGCAGTGCGAATGCGCGCCACGCTTCGACTACGCGCGCCAGGCGCACGTGGCGGAACAGGTGGACGACAACGAAGTCCAGCTGCGTCCCGAAGGGGACGCGTTGCCGATGCGTCTGCGCGCCACCGTACCGTTGACTGTCAGCACCGATGGCACGGTCGGCGCGCGCTTCACGCTCGACAAGGAGCAACTCGCCAGCTTCGTGTTCGCCGCCGCCGACGAGGAGATCGAATCGCTCGATGGCGGGGTGTGCCAGGCCTGTGTCGACGACACCGTCGCCTATTGGCAGCGCTGGCTCGAGAAATCCGCTTACCGCGGCCGCTATCGCGAGATCGTCTCGCGCTCCGCGCTCGTGCTCAAACTGCTGACCTCGCGGGATCACGGTGCGATCATCGCGTCCCCGACCTTCGGTCTGCCGGAAACGCTGGAGGGTGAGCGCCGCTGGGACTATCGCTTTGTGTGGGTCCGCGATGCCGCCTTCACGCTGTACGCATTGCTGCGGCTTGGCTATACCGACGAGGCCGCCCACTTCATGCAGTGGATGGGCGACCGCACACGGCACTGCGACTACGACGGTCAGCTCAACCTGGTGTACACGCTGGACGGCGAGACGCCTCCCGGCGAAACGGAACTGGCTTCGCTGAGCGACCAGCACGCGGCGTCGCCGGTGCTGGTCGGCAACGAGGCGTCGAAGCAGTTGCAACTGGACATCTACGGCGCACTGCTCGATGCGGTGTATCTGTACAACAAGTACGGCACCGCGTCGTCCTACGACAGTTGGCAGCACATCGTGCGAACTGTCGACTATGTCGTCGCGCACTGGAACGAGCCGGACCACGGCATCTGGGAGTCGCGCGACGGCAAGGCGCACTTGCTGCATTCACGCGTGATGTGCTGGGTGACCATCGACCGCGCGCTGCGCCTGGCCGGCAAGCGCTCGCTGCCGGCGCCGATCGCCGATTGGGAAGCGGCGCGCGGCGCGATTCAGCGCGACGTGTTCGACAACTTCTGGAACGAGGAACTGGGCGCCTTCACGCAGACGCGTGGCGGCGACACACTCGATGCGTCGGCACTGCAAATGCCGCTGGTGCGCTTCGTCGCGCCGAAGGATCCGCGCTGGCTGTCGACGCTCGACGCGATCGGACGCGAGTTGTTCGACGATCCACTGGTTTACCGCTATCAGTCGAACGACGGGCTGGACGGCCATGAAGGCAGCTTCATGGCCTGCGGCTTCTGGTATGTCGAGGCGCTGGCGCGCGCCGGCCAGATCGAGAAGGCCCGCCTCACGTTCGAGAAGCTGCTCGGCTACGCGAATCACCTCCACCTGTTTTCCGAGGAGATTTCGCCGGGAGGCATTCCGCTCGGCAACTTCCCGCAAGCGCTCACTCACCTGGCGCTGATCAGCGCGGCCTACCGGCTGGACCGTATCCTGGATGGCGCGCAGCGGCCCTGGGAGGACTGAGCCGCATCGCGCGGTTCTACGCGTCAGGCAGTGTCGGCGGCTCGAGTGGCCCCGGGCGGCGCGGCGGCCCGACGGCGCTCGCCGCGTCGGTCGGTCCCCCCGTAGGTCGGCCGCCGCCGTTCAGGCCACCGGCGGAGCGCGGCGGGGCCAGCGCAGGCGGCCGCTGGTCAGGGCGGTGCCCAGCAGGATCACCGCGCAGGCGGCCAGCATGGCCACCGTGATCGGTTCGTCAAGGAACAGGCGGCCCCAGATCATGCCGAAGATCGGGACCACGAACGTCACCGACGCGGCGAACGGCGCGCCGGCCTGCGCGAGCAGTCGGAAATAGAGGATGTAGCCGAAGCCGGTGCACAGCGCGCCCAGCAGCAGCGCGGCGCCCCATGCCGGCAGCGACGGTGTGGCGGCAGGCCACGCGAACGGCAGCAGGGGCAGCAGCATCACGGTCGCGAAGAACATGCAGCCGAACGTCACCACCTTGGCGTCGACGCCGCGCAGGCGACGGGCCGCCACGTTGGCGGCCACCCCGTAGCAGAGCGTCGCGCCGAGCGGCAGTAGATAGGCCCACGGACTCGCTGCCGCCTGTCCCTCGGGGCGTCCGGCGACGAGGGCCGCGACGCCGACCAGTCCGATCGCCATCCCCGCTCCCTGCGCGCGCGTGACCGGTGCCTTCAGCCAGAGCCACGCGACCAGGGCGGTGAACATCGGCGTGGTGGCGTTCAGGATCGATTCGGTGCCGGCGCCAAGCTGCAACGCGCCGTAGGCGAACAGCAGGAACGGCAGCGCGGAGTTGGTCAGGCCGACCAGCGCGAGCGGTCCGAGATGCCGGATGAACTGCTGGCGCAGCGCGGGGCGCGCCATGACCGGCAACAACAGCGCCGCGGCAACGCCGACCCGCAGGCAAATCAGGGCGATCGGACCGAATGCGGACGCGCCGACTTTCAGAAACAGGAAGGACGCGCCCCAAATGGACGCGAGGAACAACAGTTCGAGCAGAGGCATGATGAAGGACGCCGGTCGGGCCGAACGCCCGTGTGCCGCATCCTAACAGGCCGATCCGTCAGCAGCCAGCCGCGCCGGCGCCCGCCTGCTCCGCTCAGACCGCCTCAGCAAGACGATAGCCGGCCGCTCGGGACGCCTGGCGCTGGCCAGCCTGGGCCGGCAACCAATCCCGCGGCGGCAGGAAGTCGGTGAGCAGCGCGGCTTCGGGCGTGCCCGGCTCCGGCGCCCAGTCGTAGCGCCAGGTGCACGTCGGCGGCAGCGACATCAGGATCGATTCGGTTCGTCCGCCGCTGCGCAGGCCGAACGCGGTGCCGCGGTCGATCACCAGGTTGAATTCCGCGTAGCGGCCGCGCCGATAGCTTTGGAAATCGCGTTCCCGCTCGCCATACGGCGTGTCGCGCCGGCGCTCGATGACCGGCATGTATGCCGCGAGGAAGGCGTCGCCGACCGCGCGCAGCATCGCGAAACTGCCTTCGAAGCCGAGTTCCGAGAAATCGTCGAAGAACACCCCGCCCACACCCCGTGCCTCGTTGCGGTGCGGCAGGAAGAAGTATTCGTCGCACCAGAGCTTGAACGCCGGATACAGCGTGTCGCCGAACGGCGCGAGCGCGTCGTGGCACACCTGATGGAAGTGCCGCGCATCCTCTTCGAAGCCGTAGTAGGGCGTCAGGTCCATGCCGCCGCCGAACCAGAACACCGGCGCATCGTCGGTGCCCGGCTGCGGCCAGGCCACGAACAGGCGCACGTTCATGTGCGTGGTCGGGCAATACGGATTGCGCGGGTGCAGGACCATCGACACGCCCAGCGCGTCGAACGGCCGGCCCGCCAGGTTCGCGCGTCCGGCGGTGCCGGCCAGCGGCATCGCGTCGCCGCGCACATGCGAGAAATTGCAGCCGCCGCGCTCGAAGAAGCCGCCTTCCTCGATCACGCAGCTCAGTCCCGCGCCGTTGACCGCGCCTTCCGGCTTGCGCCAGGCATCGCGCAGAAACGGCTTGCCGTCGAAAGCGCCGAGCGCGTCGACGATGCGCCGTTGCAGGTCGGTCAGATAGGTTTCGACCGCGGAGAGATCGAGCGCGTCGCGGGACATGATGGTTCCTGTGTCTTCGTGGGTGACGAGACATAGGCTAATGCCGGCCCGCTTGCGCGAGTTTGATCCAGATCAGCGGCCCGCGCGATCGCCCGCGCCGCTCACGCGTCGAACAGGCGGTTCGCGATCGCGTAGCGGATCAGCGCCGCGTCGTTCTCGACGCCGAGTTTCTCGGCCAACCGGGTCTTGTACGTGCTGACCGTCTTCGGGCTGAGGAACAGCGTGCCGGCGATGGACGACACCGTCTCGCCAGCCACCAGGCGACGGTAGACCTCCATCTCGCGGTCCGACAACGCCTCGTGCGGGGCGGCGTCGCCGGCGCGCTGCAGCGCCTCGGCCAGCGCCGAGGCGATCGTCTGACTGACGAAAGTCTGGCCGCCGGCCACGCGCCGCACCGCGTCGACCAGCTCGGCGGCCGCGCTCTCCTTGGTCAGGTAACCGGCCGCGCCGGCCTTGAACGCCCGGACCGCGTACTGCTGCTCCGCATGCATGGTCAGCACGAGAATGCGCAGCGCCGGCCGCTCGCGCCGCACCTGCTTGATCAGTTCGATGCCACTCTTGCCCGGCATCGACAGGTCGAGCAGCAGGATGTCGGCGGCCGCGCCGCTGTCGCTGCGCACCAGCCGGATCACCGCGTCGCCGTCGGCGGCCTCGCCGATCAACTCGAAATCCTGGCCGCGCCGGAGGATGTGGGCGAGCCCTTCGCGCACCAGCGCGTGATCGTCGGCAATCAGGATGCGGATCATCGCTGCACCTCCGCCTGCGGCAGGCGCGCCAGGATCTGGAAGCCACCGTCCGCCGGATGGCTGAAGGCCACCTCGCCGCCCAGCAGCCGCACCCGTTCGCGAATGCCGAGCAGCCCGAAATGCGCGATGCGGCCCTCCTGGTTCATGCCATTCTCCAGCGCGCGCAGGGCCTCGGGCGCGACGCCGTGTCCGTCGTCGCGCAGGCACAGCTGCCATTGCCCGTCCACGGCGGCCAGGGCGATCGCCACGCGGCTCGCACCGGCATGGCGGGCGATGTTGTTCAGGCCTTCCTGCACGATCCGGAACACCGCCGTCGCGGTGGCCGGCGGGCAATCCAGGTCTTCGTCGGCATCGAGCGTCACGTCGAGCGCGTAGCGGCGCTCGAAGTCGTGCACCAACCATTCGAGCGCGGCGCTCAGGCCGAGGTCGTCGAGCATGATCGGCCGCAGATCTGCGGAAATGCGCCGCAGCGACGCGACGGTGGCGTCGATCAGGCGTTGCATCGCAGCGGTCTGTTCGAGCAGCGTGGCGCGGTCCGCATTGGCCTGGATGTCGGCCTCGTGCAGCGACAGGTCCATCTTCAGCGCGGTGAGGCGCTGGCCGAGGTCGTCGTGAAGCTCGCGGGCGATCCGTTGCTTCTCTTCCTCGCGCGCGGACTGCAGGCTGCCCGAAAGCTGCTGCAGCGCGTTGCGCGAGGCGCGCAGTTCGGCCTCGCCACGCATCCGCTCGGTAATGTCGCGCAGCATCACGGTGTACAGCTTCGCGTCGCCCTCGCCCAGTTGCGAGATCGACGCCTCGATCGGGAATTCCTCGCCGTCGGCGCGCAGCGCGCGCAGCGGCAACTGCTTGCCCATCGAACGCTCGGTGACGCCGGTCTGGCCGAAGCCCGCCACCTGCCCGCGGTGCGCCGCGCGATAGCGCGCCGGGATGAAGCGGTCCAGCGGCTCGCCCACCGCCTCGGCGGCGGTGCAGCGGAACAGTTTCTCCGCCATCGGATTGAAGATCACGATGGTCTGCGTCGCGTCGATGGTGATGATCGCTTCCATCGCGGAACGGATGATGCCGGCCAGCCTGGCCTGGTCCAGATGCAGTCGTTGCGGCTCGCTGCCCGCGCCCATGTGTCGGTTCCCTTGTTGAGCCGCGGCCGAAGGCGCGGCCGCGACGAAAGCAGTAAGTGCTGAAACGGGGAAGGATACCAGCCACCGGTTTGACCGTTATCAAGATGCACAGGACAGGCAGCGACTATCTTGGCCCGACATGGAGAACGAGATGGATATCGATCGCACGCTGCTGGCCCGTGGTCAGGGCGCCGGCCCGGGCGGCGGGCGACCGGTGCAACCGGCTTACCCGCTGTATCCGCGCACCGAATGGTTCGTCGAGGCGTTCGACGCTGCCACGCTGGACGCGGTCCTGGCCGCGCGCGCCGTCACGGGCCTCGCGCACCTTGCGCTGGCCGTGACGGTTCCCGCCGAGGCCGGACGACGCGGCTGGGGCGACTGGCCGGACTGGCTGGGCCGCGAGGCGGCGCTGGTGCGTGCCCGCGTGGGCGCGGTGCGGATCGAAGCGCTGCATCTCGACATTGCCGGCGCGGTCGACGGCGCTGGCCTGGCGGCGCTGCTCCAGGCCCTGCGCGCGCAGTTCGGGCTGTCTGGACAGCAGCTGGAGCAAAGCGGGCGCGGCATTTCGGTGAGCCTGCCCGCGCGGCACGCGACGCCCCGAGCCCTGGCCGCGCTCGCCGACCAGCACGCGACGCGTCTCGACCTGGACGGCGGCGCCGGCGGCGAGCTGGCGAGCGAGCTGGCCCGCAATACGCCGGGCGCGGCCAGCGCCGAACACCAGACGCGACTGGCGCGCGTGATCGGCGGGGCGCGCCGCAACGGTATCACGTCGATCGGCGCGCGCCACCGTTTTGCGATCGCCGGCGAGACCTTCGGCGCGGCCAGTGCCCGCCTGAGCGCGCTGCTCGAGGCCCGTCCGACCCGCATCGCGCTCGACGCGTCGGTGGACGACACCCTGCCGGTCGACGGCGTGTACGCCGAGGCGCTGGCCCGCGCGGTCGAAATGCTGGCCGACGCCGGCTACGAGGCGCTGACCTGCGGCGTCTTCGCCAACGCGGACGAGCCGCTGGCGCGCGCGCGGCTGCGCGGCCGGCTCAGCCAACGTCCGTTCGGACTGACGGCGCTGCCGCCCGGCGACACGCTGGCGCTCGGGCCGGGCGCAACGGCGGCGACGGGCATCGCGTGCTGGCGCAATCACCGTTCTCCCACCCGCTACCGCACGGCGTTGGCCGCCGGCCGTCTGCCGGTCTCGCGTGGCGTGCTGTGCACGCCCGAAGATGCACTGCGCCGTACCGCCATCCAAAGCCTGTGCACGCACTTCCTGCTCGACCTCGAGGACCTGGAAACAGTGCACGGCGTCGATGCCCAGGCGGCACTGCAGGCCGAACTGGCCGAATGCGAGATTCTGGTCGCGGCGGGGCTGATGCATCGGGACGGCAAGCTGTACGAATTGACCCAGACCGGACGTTTGCTGGCCAGCGCGGTCGCAGCGGTGTTCGACGCCTACCGCCGGCGAGCGCTGGCGCGCGCGCCACGCGTCGCGCGGCTCTGACGCGGCCGGTGCCGGCCAGCCGCCGGTGCCATGTAGGAATTCCCTGACGCGAGCGGCGTCGCGCCTACACGCGTCCGTCGTAGGCGCCGATGGCGGCGGCTGGCCGGCAGGCGCAGACTTCGTTTCGTCGCATCGCACACCGGCAACGGAGCGATGCGGGACGAAACGAACCCGAACTGCCGCGGCGACCGCGGTCCGAGCCGGCCCCATGCCCAATACGACCCTGCGACTGTTCGTCGCCGAAGACTCGCCGCTGATCCGTCAGCGGTTGCGCGCCCTGCTGGGCTCGGTCGAGGGGCTGACCTTCGTCGGCGAAGCCGATACCAGCGCCGGTGCGGTGGCAGGCATTGCCGAAAGCCGCGCCGACGTCGCGATCGTCGACCTGGGCCTGCGCGAGGGCAACGGGCTGGCCGTGCTGCGCGGCATGCAGGGCGGACCGGCGGTGGCGATCGTGCTGAGCAATCACGTCAGCGCGCCGATTCGCCGCCAGTGCCTGGCCGCGGGGGCGGCCTACGTGTTCGACAAGTCCAACGAATTCACGCTGCTGCCCGCGACGCTGCGGGCACTCGCCGATGCACGCGGCACCGCCGCACACTGACCGTAACAGCGACCATGCGCCAAGCCACCTCCTCCCACGCTCCGTCCCAGATCCGTGTCATCTCGCCTGCCACGGCGACCGACACCGCCTGCCGCCCGGCACGATCGGGCGTCGGCTGCTCGAAGTGCGCCATGCGTGCGGTCTGCATGCCGGACGGCCTGAGCGCGGAGGAATTGAGCCGGCTCGACGAGATCATCTGCCTGTCGCGCCGCGTGAGCCGCGGCGAGGCGCTGTATCGCAGCGGCGACACGTTTTCGAACCTGTACGCGGTGCGCGCCGGGTCGTTCAAGACCGTGGTCACCCACGACGATGGCCGCGAACAGGTCACCGGCTTCGCGATCGCGGGCGAGCCGCTGGGCCTCGACGGGATCAGCGACGAAAGTCACGGCTGCGACGCGATCGCGTTGGAGGACAGCATCGTCTGCGTGATCCCGTTCCACCTGCTAGAGATGCTGTGCCGCGAGAGCCGTGCGGTGCAACGCCACGTGCATCGCATGATGAGCAGCGAGATCGTGCGCGAGTCCGCGCTGATGATGCTGCTCGGCAACATGCGCGCCGACGAGCGCGTCGCGACTTTCCTGCTCGGCCTGTCGAAGCGGCTGGAAGCACGTGGCTATTCGGCAAGCGAGTTCAACCTGCGCATGACGCGCGACGAACTCGGCAGCTATCTCGGCATGAAGCTCGAGACGGTCAGCCGCACGTTCTCGAAATTGCAGCGGCAGGCACTGATCAGCACCCAGGGCAAGAGCGTGCGCCTGCTCGACACCGACGGCCTGCGTCGCGTCTGAGTCGATCATGACGGCAGTGCGCGCGCGCGCCGCCGGGCTCCTGCTCCGCCGGGGCCGGCGCGAACTTGCCGCACCCATCGCGCAGCACTCGCACGGCGGCGGCGCCAAGTACACCTCAGCATTCGGCCAGCAGACGCACGCCGGCGGGTCCTCGCCCGGTCGCGCTCGGCGCCTCGGCCTTCACGCCAGCCGCTTCGACGGCCGGCCTCTCCTTCCGGACATCATTCGATGCACACCCCCTCGCCTCTTTCGTCCCCGTTCAAGCCGCTGACGATTCGCGGTCGCATGCTTCTGCCCGTCGTCCAGGGCGGCATGGGCATCGGCATCTCGGCGCACCGACTGGCCGGTACCGTGGCGCGCGAAGGCGCGATGGGCACCATCGCCAGCATCGACCTGCGGCACCATCACCCGGACCTGCTCGCGCAGAGCAAGGGGGTCCACGACCAGGCCACGCTCGATGCGCTGAACCTGGTTGCCCTCGACCGCGAGATCCGCGCGGCGCGCACGCTGGCCGAAGGCCGCGGCATGATCGCGGTCAACGTGATGAAGGCGGTGACCTCGCACGCGGCCTATGTGCGGCAGGCCTGCGAGAGCGGCGCCGACGCCATTGTGATGGGCGCCGGCCTGCCGCTCGATCTGCCGGAGCTGACCGCCGGACACGACATCGCGTTGATCCCGATCCTGTCCGACGCACGCGGCATCGCGATCGTGCTCAAACGCTGGCTGCGCAAGAACCGTCTTCCCGACGCGATCGTCATCGAGCACCCGGGCCATGCCGGCGGCCACCTCGGCGCGGCCGACACCGAAGCCTGCCATGACGCGCGCTTCGACTTTCCGCGCGTGCTGGCCGACACGCGCGCGCTGTTCGCCGACCTCGGCATCGCGGACGGCGCAATCCCGCTGATCGTCGCGGGCGGCGTGAACAGCCACGACCAGGTGCGCGCCTGCATGGTGGCGGGCGCGGACGGCGTGCAGCTCGGCACGCCCTTCGCGGTGACCGCCGAAGGCGACGCGCATCCCGAATTCAAGCGCATCCTCGCCGATGCGGCGCCGGAAGACATCACCACCTTCGTCAGCGTCACCGGTCTGCCGGCCCGCGCGGTCAAGACGCCGTGGCTGGAGAAATACCTGCGCAACGAGAATCGTCTGCGCAGCAAGCTGGCGGGCCGCACACGCGCCTGCTCGACCGGGCTGAACTGCATCAGCACCTGCGGCCTTCGCGACGGCGTCGAACGCTTCGGCCAGTTCTGCATCGATCTGCATCTTGCCGCGGCGCTGCACGGCGATCGGGCCAAGGGCCTGTTCTTCCGCGGCGCCGAAGCGCTGCCGTTCGGCAACACGATTCGTTCGGTGCGCGAACTACTCGATCTGCTGCTCAACGATCGCCGCCCGGCGGTGCTGCCCGCCGCTGGCTGAGTGCCAGCCAAGGACGGCCGGTAGCAGCGCCGTGCGCGCGCTGATGACATGTCATATTGCATGGCGGACGAGCGGTTGCGGGCGTCGCAGCGACGCGACGCCCGGTCACAAAGCGGTCAGACATTGATTCGCATCAAGACCGCGATTCGCACGATGCCTAGACTTTCCCTGTCGTCACACGAAACAAGGAAAACGTCATGAAACCGCACCGCATCGCCCTCGCCCTCTTCTCGACCTTTCTCATCGCCGCGGGGCAGCCGGCGATGGCCGCGCAGGGCGACATCCTGGTGCGGGCACGTGCGATCAGCATCCAGCCGGACGTCTCGACGAGCGGCACGCTCTCGACGCTCGGCGTCGACGTCAACCCGTCGACCGTGCCCGAGCTCGACTTCACGTACATGGTGCGCGACAACATCGGCGTCGAGCTGATCCTCGGCACCGCACGCCACAAGGTGACGTCGAACATCGGCAGCCTGGGCCGGATCAGCCACCTGCCGCCGACGCTCACGCTGCAATGGCATTTCAACCCGGCCGGCACCTTCCGTCCGTACGTCGGCGCCGGTTTCAACTACACGATGTTCTACGACAACGACCTGAGCGCCGGCGGCCAGGGCGTCTCGGTGAAGACGGGTCGTTTCGGCGGCGCCTTGCAGGCCGGCTTCGACTACAAGCTGACCGACCGTTGGTTCCTGAACGCCGACGTGAAGAAGCTTTGGATCAAGACCGACGCGAGCCTCGGTGGTCAGCCGATCGGCACGTTGAAGATCAATCCGTGGGTGGTGGGCGTCGGCGTCGGCATGCGCTTCTGAGCGGAGCGCTCTCCTGTCACGCGGCCGACGCACGATCGGCGCGTGCGAGAACGGCCGGCGCGATGCCGGCCGCGTCGTTTCTCAGATCGGTGTGCCACGTTGGTGTGCGCCCTCGCTGTTCGTCCCGCTGTTCGTCCCGCTGTTCGTCCCGCCGTTCGTCCCGCTGTTCCCTCCTTTCTCTCTACCGTGCCTGCCACCGCGCGAGCGCAACGCGCCGCCCGCGGCCGCTCGATCCGCCGCGCGCCGGCACCGCTGCCCAGACCACTGCCTGCGTTGCTGCCTGCGTTGCTGCCTGCGTTGCTGTCTGCGTTGCTGTCTGCGTTGCTAGCTGCGTTGCCTGCGCAAGGGCGGCATGAAGGGTCGCATGAAGCGCGGCGCTGAACGGCGTGGTCGCCAGCCTTCGCTTGGTAGGCGCGCGGCCTGCGGGTGACCCACCCCGCCCGGCGCGTCACGCTGTCGCCGTCTGCCCCTGTCCGTTCGGGTCCGCACCCTCGCCTGCGGTCTGTTGTCGCGTGCTGCTGCCGGCTCCGTGCCCGCTTGATTTAGGTCATCGAAAAGCGCGCGCAAACGATCGAACATGGCGACGCCGGCAGGATTCTGCCCCCGCCCGCTCAGCCACGACGCGATCATGTCCGCCTCCCCTTCCGAGCCCCTCGCCTCGCCCACCGTAGCGCCGCCGCGCCGTAGCACCGCGTGGTGGCGCAAACCGCTGGCACGCGAGATCGGGCTGCTGCTCGTCTGCAAGCTGATCCTGCTGCTGGTGATGCGCGCCTTGTTTTTCTCTCATCCCGCCGCACCGCATATGCGCTTGCCCAGCGACACCGTCGCGCGTGCATTGCTTGGCCCATCCAGCACCGCCGCCGTGCCCGGCACCCGCGCCGCTGGCCACCTCGACGCGGTGGCTGCCGGCGCCGTGACAAATGTGGCGGACGCGACCGACGCCCCCGCGACGCCGCGCATGCCGCATTGAGTTCGACCTGACGATGTCCATTCCGATCACCCGCCGTACCGAAGGAGCCTCTCATGATTAGCAGCGAGGTCGTAGACCTCTCACGGCTACAGTTTGCCGTCACGGCCCTGTACCATTTTCTGTTCGTACCCCTGACGCTCGGCATGACGTGGATGCTGGTGATCATGGAATCTGCTTACGTGCTCACCGGGCGCGTCATCTACAAGGAGATGACGCAGTTCTGGGGCAAGCTGTTCGGCATCAACTTCGTGATGGGAGTTGCCACCGGCCTCACCCTCGAGTTCCAGTTCGGCACCAACTGGTCGTATTACTCGCACTACGTCGGTGACATCTTCGGCGTGCCGCTGGCGATCGAAGGGCTGATGGCGTTCTTCCTCGAATCGACCTTCGTCGGCCTGTTCTTCTTCGGCTGGCAACGGCTGAGCCGGGTACAGCACCTGTTCGTGACCTTCCTGGTCGCGCTCGGCTCGAACCTGTCCGCGATGTGGATCCTGGTCGCCAACGGCTGGATGAACAACCCGGTCGGCGCGCACTTCAACTACGAGACGATGCGGATGGAATTGAGCAGCCTGTCGGCGCTGCTGTTCAATCCGGTCGCGCAGGTCAAGTTCGTGCACACCGTGTCCGCCGGCTATGCGACCGCGGCGATGTTCGTGCTCGGCATCTCCGCGTTCTACCTCGCGCGGCGCCGGCACGTGCCGTTCGCGGTGCGCTCGTTCGTGATTGCCGCGGGTTTCGGCCTGGCGTCGACGCTGTCGGTGATCGTGCTCGGCGACGAGTCCGGCTATACCACTGGCGAAGTACAGAAGGTCAAGCTGGCGGCGATCGAAGCGGAGTGGGAAACCGCGCAGGCGCCCGCCGCCTTTACGCTGTTCGGCCTGCCGAACCAGGCCGAGGAACGGACCGACTACGCGATTCGCATTCCCTGGGTGCTGGGGCTGATCGCGACGCGTTCGATCGACGAGCCGGTGATCGGCCTGAAGGATCTGAAGATCGAGAATGCGGCGCGCATCGAGCGCGGCATGAAGGCGTTCGCCGCGCTGCAGAAGCTGCGCGCCGGCGACACCTCGCCCGACGTGCGGCACGCGTTCGACACCTATCAGCAGGACCTGGGCTACGGCCTGCTGCTCAAGCGGTACACCGACAAGGTGGTCGACGCGACGCCCGAGCAGATCCGCATGGCGGCCAACGACACGGTGCCGAAGGTCGCGCCCGTGTTCTTCTCCTTCCGCCTGATGGTGGCCTTCGGTCTGATCCTGCTGGGCAGCTTCGGTTTCGCGTTCTACCTGTATGCCCGCCGCACGCTGCTGCTGCCGCGCCACCGCTGGTTCCTGCGGCTGTTGCCGTGGCTGATCCCGGTGCCGTGGCTCGCCGCCGAACTGGGCTGGGTGGTGGCTGAGTACGGCCGTCAGCCGTGGACCATCGCGGGCGTGCTGCCAACGCACCTGTCGGCCTCGACGCTGAGCGTCGGCGATCTGTACTTCAGTCTGGCCGGCTTCGTGTTCTTCTACACCTTCCTGTTCATCGTCGAGATGTTCCTGATGTTCAAATATGCGCGCCGCGGCCCGGTCGCGACGCCCTCGCATGCGGCGGCGGACGCCGCGCTCGAAAGGAGCCCGGCATGATCGACCTCACGACACTGCAAGTAATCTGGTGGCTGCTGATCGGCGTGCTGCTGATCGGCTTTGCCCTCACCGACGGCTTCGACATGGGCGTGGGTATCCTGCTGCCGTTCGTGGGCCGGCGCGACGGCGAGCGCCGGGTGGTCGTCAACACCGTCGGCGCCACCTGGGAAGGCAACCAGGTCTGGTTCATCACGGCCGGCGGCGCGACGTTCGCGGCCTGGCCGGTGGTCTACGCGACCGCCTTCTCGGGCTTCTATGTCGCATTGCTGCTCGTGCTGTTCTCGCTGTTCTTCCGGCCGGTCGGCTTCGACTACCGGAACAAGCTGAACGACCGCCGCTGGCGTTCATTCTGGGACTGGGGCATCTTCGCGGGCAGCTTCGTACCGGCGCTGGTGTTCGGCGTCGCTTTCGGCAACCTACTGCAGGGCGTGCCGTTCGCGATCGATATCGATCACCGGGCGAGCTACCACGGCACCTTCTGGCAGCTGCTGAACCCGTTCGCGCTGCTCGCCGGCGTCCTGTCGGTAACGATGCTGGTCGCGCATGGCGGCGCCTTTCTGGCAGTGAAGGCCGAAGGCAAGGTGGCGGAGCGCGGACGGCGCGTGCAGATCGTTGCCTCGCTGCTGACCGCCGTGCTCTTCGTCGCGGCCGGCGTATGGGTTGCGCTGGCACTGCCGGGGCTGCGCATGACCGCGAGCGGCGCGCCGGAACGCGGCGTCGGCTACTGGATGACGAACTACGGCCTCAACGCATGGGCCTGGGCGGCGCCGGCGGTCGGCACCGCTGGCGCGCTGCTCGCCGCGTGCGCGGCATGGGGCAGGCGCGAGCGCAGCGCCTTCGTGGCCTGCGGCCTGTCGATCACCGGCATCATCTTCACCGCCGGCGTCTCGATGTTTCCATTCATCATGCCGTCATCGCTCGATCTCGCGCACAGCCTGACGATCTGGAACGCGACGTCCAGCCAGCGCACGCTGCAGATCATGCTGTTCGCGGTGATCGTGTTCCTGCCGCTCATCCTGATCTATACGACATGGGTGTACCGCGTGATGCGCGGCCGGGTGTCCGAGCAGCACATCGAACAGAACAGCGCGTCGATGTACTGACGCTTACGGAAAAGGAGCACGCCATGTGGTACTTCACTTGGATCCTGGGCGTCGGCGTTGCGCTGGCGTTCGGTCTGGTCAGCGCGCTGTGGTTCGAAGCGCGCGGCGATTTCGCGGAAATCGTTGCGGAGAATCGGATCGACAAACCCTGACGGCGACCGGCTTCTTGCCGGGGCCGCGGCAGTCATGAACAAGGCCGCACGATCCGTCGTGCGGCCTTGTTCATTGGGACGCGGACAGGTTGCGGATCGATCATCCACGCCCGCCGACGCCGCCGCGCGCGCCGTCGGTGCGAACCGCGCGGGGCAGGGCGCCGACGCCTGGTCAGGTCATGCGCCGAGGCCAACCGCCGCGCGGGCGCCGGCCGCGCCTGGCCCCCTGGTACTGCGCGACATGCGGCCGAAGACGCTGGCGATCAGCGCGCTCGCCAGCCGCGCGGTACGATCGTCGACGTCCAGCGCAGGATTGTATTCAACCAGTTCGAAGCCGCGCAGGCGGACATCGCGGTAGAGACCGGCAAGCGCGTCGATCGTGGCGCGAACCGGCAGGCCCCCCGGCGCCGGCGAGCCGACGCCGGGCGCATCGAGCGGATCGAATGCGTCGAGGTCGAGGCTGATGCCATAGCCGCCCGGCGCGGCCCGGGCGATGCCGCGCGCCTCGGCCAGACAGGCGGATACGCCGCGTGCCGCGACCTCCACGGCGTCGATGACCCTAACGCCGAGGCGGGCGAGCAGGGCCGCTTCGCCGGCCTCGAAACTGCGCGCGCCCACGACCACTGCGTGCGTCGCCGACACCTTGCCGCGCCACCCGCCCAGTGCCGCAAGACGCGGATCGCCTTCGCCCAGCAGCGCGGCGAGCGGCATGCCGTGCGGCGCGCCGCTCTCGGACGTGGCCGGCGTATGACTGTCGAGATGCGCATCGATCCACACCAGGCCAAGCGGCAACCGCGCGCCATGCGCCGACGCGACGGCGTGGGCCATGCCGCTCCATGTGCCGACGGCGCACGAGTGATCGCCGCCGATCACGAGCGGAAACGCACCGGCTTCAGCGGCGGGCGCCGCAGCGCACGACGACGCGGATGACGCGGATGACGCGGCCGATGCCGGCGGGCGCGACGCAGCGCACGGCGCACCCGCGGCCTGTGCGACGACCGCTGCCAGGCGCGGCACGAAGTCCGCGACGGTCGTCAGCTTGTCGTCGGCCGGCGCCGGTCGCGAGGCGATCAGACGCATCGGCGCGAGGCCGTGTCCCGCTTCGCGCAACGCCGCAGCCAGCAACGGCAACAGGGCCCTTGGGCCCGCCTTGCAGCCGGTGCGCTGCGCGCCTTCACCGAGTTCGGCTGCGATCAGTTGCAGTTGGCGTGGAGTGCGGCTGGCGAATTCGCGTTCACTGATCATGGCGGGTCCTGGCTGCGGGATCGATGCGGCGGGCCGCGACGGCCGTGCGGAACGGGTAACGGCGCACCGGTAACGGCGCACGGCTGATGGCGCACGGCTGATGGCGCACGGATAACGGCGGCCGGCCATCGGCGGCACGCATGCAGCATGCCGGCGGCGCGCGCACCCGGCGACATGATTGTCTCGGGCCGGCGCATTCTAGGCAGCGTGGCAGTGACGGAAAAGCGAAATGTTTCGTCGCGAGCCTTCGAATTTTTCGATCGCTGGCGCAATGCCGGGGTGCGGGGCGTAAGATCCGCGCAAGGCAGCGGACGCATGGAGGCGCGGCGGCGATGCGGGTCCAGACCAAGTATCTCGATACATTCGTGGCTGCGTTCGAAACGGGCAGCTTTGCGCGCGCCGCCGAGGCGCTGCATGTGACGCCCTCGACGGTCAGCTACCAGATGCGCCAGCTCGAGGCGTGGTTCGGCGCACCGCTGTTCGAGCGCGGCGCGCGTCGGCTGTTGCCGACCGCGCTCGGCGAGCGCCTGTTCGCTCACGTTACCGGTTTCATCGGCGAACTGAATGCGCTGCGTCAGGCGGTGGACGAGCGCGGCACTGCGCGGCCGGTACTGCGCATCGCGACCGGCTCGTCATTCGGCCGCTATGTGCTGACGCCGCTGCTGGCGCAACCGGCATTCGAAGACACCGTGATCGAACTGCGCTTCGGCAGCGACACCGAAGTAGTGCAGGCCGTCGGGGACGGCCGCGCGGATGTGGGCTTTGGCTACACGGTGGCCGCGTCGAACACGCTGTCGTTTGCGCTCGTCTACCGGTATGCGTTGGTACTGATTGCGCCAGCCGGGCTGGAGGTGCCCGGGGAACGCGCGGATACGGCCGCAATCGCGCAGTGGCTGGCGCACTGCGCGTTCGTTTCCTACGACGACTGCGAGTCGACCTTCGGGCGCTGGTTCGAGAACACCCTGGGCGCCATGCCGCAGCGGCTGCGCTCGGCGGCGCGGTGCAGCGAAATCGAAGAGGCGATTGCCCTGGTCGCGGCGGGTCGCGGCCTGTCGGTCGTACCCGAATACATGTTGCGGACGGTCGGGAAGGAGGTAGTCGCGGTGCGTTTCGTCACGCGTCCTACGACGCAGGACACGGTCTATCGGATCGCACGCGTCGGCGCGCAGGACGAAGTACGCAGCGCGATGCTGCTGCGCGCGATTGCCGCGCTAGAAAGCGGCTGAGCGCCGATCGCGCGGCCCCGCGCTGGCGAGGCGCTTGCCGCATCATCGCCGCGTCGCCGCGTCGCCGCGACGGCGCGGTCGCGACGACGCAGGGACGACGCTGGAATGACGACGCGGTGGCGATCAGTCGGCCTTCACGCCCTCGACCTGGATCTGCAGCTTGGTCAGCATGTTGAAGCCGTACTTCTTGCCGTAGTCGATGCCGAAGTCGTCGCGGTTGAACTCGGCCTTCGCATCCGCGCCGCACACTTCACGCTTGAGCATCGGATTCGTGAAGCACTTGAAGCTGTCCAGCTTCAGCGTGATCGGCCGCGTCACGCCGTGCATCGTCAACGTGCCGGCAACTTCGGTCGGACGGTCGCCGTCGAACTTGAACTGGTCGCCCTTGAACACGGCTTGCGGATACTGCGCAACGTTGAAGAACTCCGCGCCCTGCAGATGCTTGTCGAGCGGCGCATTGCCCGTGTCCACCGACGCCATGTCGATCGTCACCTCGACGCTGCCGGTCTTCGCTGCGCGATCCAGTACCACCTTGCCGGCGCTCTTGCGGAACTTGCCGCGCCATACCGACACGCCGCCGAAGTGATCGGCCTCGAAGCTCGGGTAGGTGTGGCTCGGATCCAGGTTGTAGGTGACGCTCTGGGCAAAGGCGGGGCTGGCGATCAGGCCTGCCAGGGCGGCGACGATGAGTCGGTTCTTCAAGATAGATGCCTCGCTGGGTGTTGCGGAAAAAGGATCGGTGCCGGCGGCGGACGCCCACGACGCGCGCTGCGTCGGCAGCGATCGATGCCACGGTGAGCCACGCTCGCACGACGTAGCAGTCGCACGTTAGCCGCATCTCAGCATCCATGCAATCGCCTAGAATAGATTCTCACAATCGAAATATTGGATATGGACGACGTACGCGGACCTACCATCGAGCAGCTGCGCACGTTCGCCGCCGTCGCCGACGCAGGCAGTTTCACGATCGCCGCCGAGCGCCTCGGGCGGGCCCAGTCGGTGGTCAGCTACAGTGTCGCCGCCCTCGAAGCGGCGCTTGGCGTGAGCCTGTTCGAACGGGCGCGGCGCCGGCCGGTGCTGACCGAAGCCGGTCACGCGCTGCTCAGCGATGCCCGCCGTGTCGAGACCATGATGCGGGACATGCAGGCGAGGGCGGCCGGCATCCGGCAAGGACTGGAGGCCGAGGTGTCGCTGGCCGTCGACGTGATGTATCCGATCGACGCGCTCACCACGACGCTGGAGGATTTCGCCGAGGCCTTTCCCACCGTCGCCCTGAGCCTGCGCATCGAGGCACTCGGCGGCGTGCGCCAACTGGTTGGCGAAGGCTCGTGCACGTTCGGCATCAGCGGACCCAGCCTCGGTTGGGCCGACACGTTCGTGCCGCGCGGCATCGGCTCGTTCCTGATGATCGCGGTCTGCGCGCGCAAGCACCCGCTGGCCACGCTGGGCGGACCGATCCCGACCGCCGTGCTGCGCGAGCACACGCAGCTGGTCCTCACCGACCGCAGCCGGCTGACCGAGGGTCAGAACTTCGGCGTGTACGCGGCGCGCAGCTGGCGCATCGGCGACCTCGGCGCCAAGCACCGGCTGCTGCTGGCCGGCCTGGGGTGGGGCAACATGCCGCCGCACATGGTCGAGGACGACCTCGCGGCGGGACGGCTGGTGCGCCTGCTGCCCGCCGACCGGCCCGCCTTCCGATACAACTTCACGCTGATCCACCGCGCCGACTCGCCGCTCGGGCCGGCCTCGCGCTGGCTGGCCGAGCGCATCACGGCCGCTTCGGCCGCCTTGCCCGGCAGCACGGGCAGCGAGTGAGTCCGGGCAGGGTACCCGCTCAGCGGACTTTCTGTATTATCTTCAGGCTGTCCCGCTTCGGCAGACCGCGTCTTCATCCAGTCATCGACGGACCCTCATGCCGCAGACCTCTACTCACAAAAACCTGCTTGCCTTCAGCGTCCTGCTTGCGCTCGTGCTGGCGGTCTACGCCGGCGACATCCTGACGCCGCCGGGGCTTTCGGCATGGATCCTGTACATCATCCCGGCCGGCCTCTGCCTGTTCGTCGAGGCGGTCTGGATTCCGCTGGCCATCGCGCTGGCCAGCACCGTGATGATCGCCCTCGGCTTCACGTTCACGCCGGGCATCGCGCCGTGGATGCCGGTCTCGAACCGGATCATCGGCCTGGTGACATTGTGGACGGCCTCGCTGTTCGCGGTGCGCTACATCCGCGCGCGGGCCAGCACGCAGCATTTGAACTGGCTGCAGCGCGGCCAGATGCAGGTGACCGCGGCGATTCGCGGCCTGACGCAGCCGGAGGAAATCGCCAACAACGCATTGCGCTCCCTGGTCACCTTCGTCGGCGCCCGCGTCGCCACTGCCTACATGCTCGACGGCGGCGAACTGCGCCGCATCGCGGCCTGGGCGCTGCCGAACGACGGCGCGCCCACGCGCCTGTCGATCGGCGAGGGATTGGCCGGGCAGGCGATCGTCGACCGGCAGACGCTGACCAGCCGCGGGCTGGCCGCCGATTACCTGCGCGTCGGCTCGTCGCTGGGCGAGGGCGTGACCAGCCATGTCTTCGCCTCGCCGCTCAGCGCCGACGGAGACGTCGTCGGCGTCATCGAGATGGGCTTCGTCGGCGACGCGCCGCACTTCGACGACGCGATCGAGCTGCTGCAGTTGTCGGCCGAGAACATCGGCATGTCGATGCGCGCGGCGATCACCCGGGCCCGGGTCGAGAATCTGCTGGTCGAGACGCAGCATCAGGCCGAGGAGTTGCAGGTGCAGCAGGAAGAACTGCGCGTCTCGAACGAGGAACTGGAGGAGCGCGGCCGGGCACTGATGGATTCGCAGGCGCGCCTCGAAACGCAGCAGGCCGAACTCGAACAGACGAACGTGCAGCTCGAAGAGCACGCGCAACGCCTGGATCGCCAGAAGCAGGAACTGCTCACCGCGCAGCAGTCGCTGCTGGAAAATACCCGCGCGCTCGAACGGGCAAGCCAGTACAAGTCCGAGTTCCTGGCGAACATGTCGCACGAGCTGCGCACGCCGTTGAACAGCTCGCTGATCCTGGCCAAGCTGCTACAGGACAACAAGGACGGCAACCTGAGCGCCGAGCAGGTGCGTTACGCGAGCACCATCTACTCGTCGAACACCGACCTGCTGTCGCTGATCAACGACATTCTGGACCTGGCCAAGGTCGAAGCCGGCCACATGGAAGTGGAGGCGGAGCCGTTCACCGTCGAATCGCTGGTGCAGACGCTGTCGACCACCTTCGAGCCGGTCGCCAGCGAGAAGCGGCTCGGCTGGCGCGTGGAGATTGCCAGCGACGCGCCGCAGCAGTTGATCACCGACAACCAGCGCCTGCGGCAGATTCTGAAGAACCTGCTGTCCAACGCGTTCAAATTCACCTCGAACGGCGAGGTCACCCTGGCCGTCGCGGGCGCGCCCGGCGAGCGCGTGCGGCTGACCGTGCGCGACACCGGCATCGGCATCGACGCCGAGCACCAGGCCGTCATCTTCGAAGCCTTCCGCCAGGCCGACGGCACCACCAGCCGGAAGTACGGCGGCAGTGGACTGGGCCTGTCGATCTCGCGGGAACTGGCGCACCTGCTCGGCGGTGAAATCACCGTGACGAGCCAGCCGGGCCAGGGCAGCACGTTCGAGCTGACGATCCCGGTGCAGCACAGCCACAAGCCGTCCGCCGCCAGCCCGGCGCAAGTGCCGGCGCCGGCGCCGAAGCCGGCCCAGCCGCTGCCCGCGACGCCGGCGCGTACCGCCAGTTCCGTGATCGTGACGCCGACGCTGTCGCGCGCGGAGCCGGTTCGCGACACCGGCGCGTCGGCGCGCGGCGCCGCCCGGCCGACCGCCGCCGAAGCGCCGGCGCGCGCCACCCTGCCGCCCGCCGCGGGCATCCCGGACGATCGGGACAAGCTCAGCCAGGATCGTCGCGTGATTCTCGTGATCGAGGACGACCCGGCCTTCGCGCGCATCCTGTACGACCTCGCGCATGAACTCGACTTCGACTGCGTGCATGCCACCACCGGCGCGGAAGGCATGCGTCTGGCCGAGGAACTGCAGCCCAGCGGCATCCTGCTCGACGTCGGCCTGCCCGACGACTCGGGACTGACCGTGCTCGAACGCCTGAAGCGCGACCCGAAGACGCGCCACCTGCCGATCCACATGGCGTCGGTGGCGGATCACGTCGAGGCGGCGCTGCATCTGGGCGCGATCGGCTATTCGCTCAAGCCGACCGCGCGCGATGAACTCAGCCAGGCCATCCGGCGGCTGGAAGAACGTCTCGCGCAGCAGGTCCGCCGCATCCTGATCGTCGAGGACGATCCGCAGCTGCGCGAGAACATCGGCCTGCTGTTGAAGGCCAACGACGTCGAGATCGACGGCGTCGGCACGATCGCCGATGCGCTGGCCAAGCTCGACGAAAAGCGCTTCGACTGCGTGGTGATGGACCTGACGCTGCCGGACGGCTCCGGCTACGACCTGCTGCGCGACATGGCCAACGGCGCGCCGCACAGCTATCCGCCAGTGATCGTGTATACGGGCCGGTCGCTGACGCCCGACGAGGAGCGCCGACTGCGGCAGTACTCGAAGTCGATCATCATCAAGGGCGCGAAGTCGCCGGAACGCCTGCTGGACGAGGTAACGCTGTTCCTGCACAGCGTGGAATCGGACCTGCCGGCCGACCAGCAGCGCATGCTGCGGCAGGCGCGGCAGCGCGACTCCGTGTTCGAAGGGCGGCGCATCCTGCTGGCCGAGGACGACGTGCGCAACATCTTCGCGCTCTCGCATGTGATCGAACCGCTCGGCGCGAAGCTGGAAATTGCCCGCAACGGACGCGAGGCGGTCGAGTTCCTGAAGCGCGAGCCAGCAGTCGACCTGGTGCTGATGGACATCATGATGCCGGAGATGGACGGCCTCACCGCGATGCGGATGATCCGTGCCCAACCGAAGCTGGAACGGCTGCCAATCATCGCGCTGACCGCCAAGGCAATGGCCTCGGACCGCCAGCGGTGCCTGGACGCCGGCGCCAACGATTACATCTCCAAGCCGATCGAGGTAGAGAAATTGCTTTCACTCTGCCGCGTGTGGCTGTCTCACTGAGGAGCCGCTCCGGCCGGTCGGGCCGGATCGTCGTGTCGTCGCCGCCTTCGCGACAGCGCGACACCGTCCCGGCCAGCCGGTTCCCATCCCGCGCGGCGGTGCCCCGGCAGCACCGCGCGGTTGTCCGGCTCCAAGGTTGACTGTCATGGTTTCATCGCTGCAATCGTTCGATATCGAACTGAAGCTGCTGCTCGAAGGCATCTATCTCAAATACCAGTACGATTTCCGCGATTATTCGCTGGCGTCGCTGCGTCGGCGGCTGACCCAGGCCACCGCCGACTTCGGTTGCGAGACGCTGTCCGAGCTGCAGGGGCGCATCCTCCGCCGCCAGGAAGATTTCGCACGGCTGCTGCAATATCTGACGGTGCAGGTCAGCGAGATGTTTCGCGACCCGTCGTATTTCCGCATGCTGCGCGAAAAGGTCATGCCGATGCTGCAGACCTATCCGTCGGTGAAGGTCTGGGTGGCCGGTTGCAGCAGCGGCGAGGAAGTCTGGTCGCTGGCCATCCTGCTGCACGAGGAAGGGCTGCTGGACCGCACCATCCTGTACGCCACCGACGTCAATCCGCAGGCCCTGCGCGCCGCCGCCGAAGGCGTCTATCCGCTCGACCGGATCGCTTCGTTCTCGCGCAACTACCTCGCCTCGGGAGGCCGGGCCTCGCTGTCCGACTACTATCACGCGAACTACGGCGCGGCGAGCTTCAGCCGCTGGCTCAAGCGGCAGGTGGTGTTCGCCGACCACAGCCTGGCGACCGACAGCGTGTTTTCGGAGGTGCACCTGGTGTCCTGCCGCAACGTGCTGATCTACTTCAATCAGCCGCTGCAGGACCGCGCCGTCGGACTGTTCGCGGATTCACTGGTGCGGCGCGGCTTCCTTGGCCTCGGTTCGAAGGAAAGCCTGCGCTTCTCGAAGCACAACGACGCCTTCTCCGAATTCGACGCGCCGGCGCGGATCTATCAGAAGCGATGAGCACCGAGCACAAGACATGGTTGCCCACCGCGAAGCGCGTCGACGCGGTCGTGATCGGCGCGTCGGCCGGCGGCGTCGAGGCGCTGGGCGTACTGCTGCCCCGTCTGCCAGCGGTGCTGCCGGTCGCCATCATCGTGGTGGTACACGTGCCGCCGGACGGCCGCGGCGAGCTGGCGCGGCTGTTCGACGAGCGCTGCGGGGCGCGCGTGCTGGAACCGGGCGACAAGGAACCGGCACTGCCGGGCGCGATCTATTTCGCGCCGGCAGGCTATCATCTGTTGCTTGAGCAAGATAAAGTATTTTCCCTCTCGGTCGACGAGCCGGTGAACTACTCGCGCCCGTCGATCGATGTCCTGTTCGAATCGGCCAGTTGGACCTACGGCGCACGGTTGCTGGGCGTGCTGCTGACCGGCGCCAGCGCCGACGGCGCCTCGGGCCTGCGGACCATCCGCCAGGGCGGCGGCCACGCTTGGGTGCAGTCGCCCGAGACTGCGCGCGCGGCGGTGATGCCGCAGGCCGCGATCGACCAGGACGCAGCCGACGAAATACTTACCCTGCCACAGATGGCCGAACGCTTGATCGAAGCGTTCGGCCGCGGGCGCGCTTGATGGACAACAACAACATGGTTGGCTTGGAATCCGGCCTGATCCAGCGATCGGCCGACACGACGGCGGCGGTACCGCAAACCAAACTGCTGATCGTCGACGACGTCGAACAGAACATCGTTGCGCTCGAGGCGTTGCTGCAGCGTCCCGACGTGGAAATCCTGCGTGCCTCGTCGGGTTCCGAGGCGCTCGAACTGCTGCTCGGCAACGACGTGGCGCTGTCGCTGATCGACGTGCAGATGCCCGACATGGACGGCTTCGAACTGGCCGAACTGATGCGCGGCAGCCCGCGCACGCGCCACGTGCCGATCATCTTCCTGACGGCGACCGACCGCAATGCGATGCGCACGTTCCGCGGTTACGAGGCGGGCGCGGTCGACTTCCTGTACAAGCCGTTCGATCCGCACATCCTGCGCAGCAAGGTCGACGTGTTCGTGCAGTTGCAGGCGCAGAAGCTGCAGCTGGCGCAGCAGCTCGACGCCTGGCAGCAGATCGTCCGCACCAACGAAATCTTCACCGCGGTTCTCGGCCACGACCTGCGCAATCCGCTGGCCGCCGTGTTGGCCTCGGCCGAGCTGCTGTCGCATCTGGCCGGCGACGACAAGCGGCTCCTCACGGCCGCCCAGCGCATCCACGCCAGCGGCACGCGCATGGCGCGCATGATCGACCAGGTGCTCGACGTGGCGCGGGTTCGATCCGGCCAATTGACACTGGCACCGACGCCGACCGACGCACAGCTGCTGTGCCGCGGCATCATCACCGAGTTCGAGGCGGTCGGCGGCCAGGCCGCGCTACGGCTCACGGCAAGCGGCGACACGATGTTGGTGGCGGACGGCGACCGGCTCGCCCAGGTGTTGTCGAATCTGGTGGGCAATGCGATCCGCCACGGCGACCGCAACGAGCCGATCACGGTCGAGATCGACGGCACGCATCGTCACGCGGTGCAGATCGCGGTGAGCAACGGCGGCATGGTCGACCCGGCCATCCGCGACACGCTGTTCCGTCCGTTCTCCGGTCTCTCGCAAAACGAGGTGGCGCGCGGCAGCGATCGGGGCCTGGGACTGGGCCTGTACATCGCCCAGGAACTGGTCAACGCGCACGGTGGACGCATCGAGCTTTACTCGAGCATTACCGAGGGCACGACGTTCATGATCACGCTGCCGCGACGGCCGCCGCCCGCCTGACAGCGCGGCAGGCTGTCCGGCTCGATCGGCTTGCTCGGCTCGACGACTGCCGCGAGAACCGCTGCAATAACCGCCGCGCTGGCCGCTGGCAGGCCGGCGCGCGTCGGCAAGCGTCGGCGGCGCAGAAGGGGTGCCGGGAAGACGGACCCGACATCCGTATTCCCGGCAGGCGGCAGGGATGCCACCGTTGTACCGGCACGCGGCCGGCGACGGTGCGGCGCGAGCCGCCCGTTCAGTGATGCCTGCGCCCGGTCATCGCGCACCGGCGCAGCGCACATCCGATGTCCTGTCGCACAACAGGACGCCGTCATCGACTTGCTGGCGTCGCCGCGGCCTGCTGCCGCAAGGCGACCTCAGATCAAAGCCGGCAACGCCTCCAACACGATCAACGCGAGCAGGGCGCCGGCCACGGCGCCGACTGCGCGGATCGCACTGCAGCCGACTCGTGAAGCAAGCGGCACGGCGCCGAGCAGGATGGCGCCGGCCAGCGCCATCGGAATCAACAGCAGCAGATTGCCCGTGGACAGCACGTGCAGCAGCGGTGGGAATGTCATGGCTTCCTCCCGGCGGACGACGTCATGCGTCTGCCGATGCTTGCCAGTATAGGAACGCGACGGGGCCATCATGCACCGGGGAAAACACCAGTCCGGCCCCACGTCATGCCTGTCCACGAGCCCGTCCACGAGCGGAATGCCGCGTCGGCGGCGCCGCGCCGCGCGCCGTCCCGGCAGCGTCCGGACCCTGGCGCCGCGCTGCACGATCGCCTCGACCGCCGTAGAATGCGTCTCCAGCCGTCCCCGCAGCGGACGGCGTCAGGAACGGACACGATGGCGGCGCAGACACAGAAAGAACAGATCGGCACCTTGCTCAGCCAGGGTTTCGTCGTCGTCCCCGGGCTGCTGGACCGCGCTGCCGTCGGCAGGCTGCGCGAGGTCGCGGCGGCGCAGCTGGCGCGCCGCGCGGCGCCGCTCGAACTGGAAGCCGACCTTCGCTATCCGGGGGCGCCGGCGTCGCGCGATGAACTGGGCGGTGACACGGTGCGGCGGCTGCTCGATGCCTACGGACGCTCGCCCGCGTTCGCCGAGATCGCGACACTCGCCGATATTCGTGGCTGGATGCGGACCTTCTTCGGCGAGCCCGCGGTCCTGTCACGCGCCCATCACAACTGCCTGATGACGAAGCATCCGCGTCACGGCAGCCTGACCGGCTGGCATCGCGACGCGCGTTACTGGTCGTTCACTCGCGACGAACTGGTTTCGGCGTGGGTCGCGCTCGGCGACGAGACGGCAAGCAATGGCGGCCTGTGGTTCATTCCGGGCTCGCACCGCATCGACTTCCCGCGCGAACGCTTCGACGACGCCAAGTTCTTTCGCAACGACCACGCCGAAAACGCCACTTTGATCCAGCATGCGGTCTGCCCGACCCTGGCGGCCGGCGACGTGGTGTTCTTCCACTGCAACACGCTGCATTCAGCCGGGCAGAACCTGTCCGACGCGGTGAAGTATTCGCTGGTGTTTACCTACCACGGCGTGAGCAATACGCCAGTGCCCGGCACCCGCTCGGCGGCCAAACCCGAAGTGCCCCTCGACTGAGTGCGCTCAGCGGCGCGGCCCGAACAGCAGGCCGCCCAGCCCCGCGGCAAGCATCACCACGCCACCGGTGAGCAGCCAGATAGTGGTGTCGGTCGATGAGCCGGTGAAGAGCCGTGTCAGACCGTCCTCGAAGGAGTGATACGACTGCACGCCCGAGTAGCAGAGCATCGCGCCGATCAGCAGCACAACGACGGAAAAGAGGGTACTGAGGACACGTAGCATCGCTTGAGCGGGAGTGCCGCGACAGCGGCGGAGCGGGCGCCGGCCTGGCGCAAGACGGGCACAACTGCGGCGGACCCGGGCTAGATGATGCCAGCTTCGCCGGCGCCGGGTCCGTATGGTGTGCCACGCCCGTGTGGTGCGCCGGGTCCGTATGGTGTGCCACGTACGGCTGGGTGCCGGCGCGGCAGGCGGCGTCTGCGCGCCGCGCAGACGGTCACAGTCGCCAGTCGACCGGCTCGTCGGCGGCGGCCACCTGTTCCCGCAATTCGAGAATCCGCTCCTCCCAATACCGCGACGTGCCGAACCATGGGAAGGCGGCGGGGAAGGCCGGATCGTCCCAGCGTTGCGCCAGCCACGCGCTGTGATGGATCAGCCGCAGGGTGCGGAGCGCTTCGATCAGATGCAGCTCGCGCACGTCGAAATCGGCGAAATCGCGGTAACCGGCCAGGACTTCGGCCAGCGCCGGGCGCGGGTCGTCGGTGCCGCTCGGCAGCAGCATCCAGAGGTCCTGGATTGCCGGACCGGTGCGGCTGTCGTCGAAATCGACGAAGTGCGCGCCGGCATCGGTCCACATCACGTTACCGCCGTGGCAATCGCCATGCAGGCGCAGCAGGGCGACATCGCCGGCACGCTGATAGGCGCGCGCCGCACTCGCCAACGCCTGCTCGGAGACGGCCGACCATGCCGCACGAAGATCGTCCGGAATGAAGCCGCCATCCAGCAGGAAGCGGCGCGGCTGATGCCCGAACGTATCGAGATCGAGCGCTGGCCGATGCACATAGGCGGCGCGCGCGCCGTGCGCATGGATGCGGCCGATGAAGCGGCCCAGCTGCCGGCGCACGCCCGGTGCGTCGAGCTCGGGGGCGCGACCGCCACGCCGCGGGAACAGCGCGAAGCGATACCCTTCGGCGTGGTGCAGTGTGGCATCCGCGATCCGCTGCGGCGGCACGACCGGCACTTCGGCCTCGGCCAGTTCGGCCGTGAACGCATGCTCTTCGGCGATCTGCGCATCGCTCCAGCGATGTGGGCGGTAAAACTTCGCCACGCAGGCACCATCTTCGAGGCCGACCTGGTACACGCGATTTTCGAAGCTGTTCAACGCCAGCAGGCGACCGTCGGCGCGCTGCCCGACCGCCTCCACCGCATCGAGCACACGCTCGGGCGTCAGATCGGCAAAAGGTGTCACATCGTCGACGCGGGTGAATTCGGACATTGACCAACTCCGTGCAACCACACTTTGCCAAAAAAAAACCCGCCTCGAAAGGCGGGTTGAATCCATATCAGGAGGAGACATGGAGGAGACGGTTCCTACTATAGCCAAGCCGATGGTGCGACGCAACAAGTAATCGCGACGGCGCAGTGGTTTTTGGCACAACGTGGTTTGCGCGCATCACTGCACGGCCCGCCGTCGTCGATGTCGGCTTTCCAGAGAGGGACGGTGGCGGGGGCCAGGCCGGGCATGCAGATGGCGCGACGCCGACACATGCGTTGCGTGAGCACCGTCGTGCGGGGCTGGCCCGCGTCGAACGCGGTGGCGCGGCACGCACCCACCGCGATCAATTCGGGTCCGCAGCCGTAGCGCGAGCGCGCACTTTCGGCACCGACACCGTGCGCCGCGGACCACCGTCTTCGGCATCCGCACAGCCGATTCCGGCCATCCCGAAAGGTGCTGCGAGGCCCGTGCGCCGGGCGTCGTGGCGCCGAAAGCGCCGCGACAGGCAAGATGATAAAGTGCCCCATGCCCGGCGTGGGGTCGCCCGGCAGGGCGCGCGGCGCCCAAGGTCTTTACCGGATTCGCTTCAACACAATGCAAAAAACGATTTTCGATGACGCAGACGCCGGGGAATTCGCGCGTCGCCTGACGCTGCTCGACGAAGCGGCGCCGCTGCCCGCGCTCGGCCTGCGCGGCGTGGAGCGAGAGGGGCTGCGCATCGACGGCCATGGTCGGCTGGCCAACACGCCTCATCCGCCTGCGCTTGGCGCGGCCTTGACGCATCCTGAGCTGACCACCGACTACTCCGAAGCCCTGCTCGAATTCATCACGCCGCCGCTGGCGCGCCTGCCGCAGGTGTTCGACCGCCTGCGCGAATTGCACCGCTTCGTGGCCGAAAACCTCGAGCATGAACTGGTCTGGCCGTTGTCGATGCCGTCGCGTCTGCCACCCGACAATCAGATTCCGATTGCCGAATACGGCGCTTCGAACCAGGGCCGCTACAAGCACGTTTATCGCCTTGGGCTGGCGACCCGTTATGGCCGCACGATGCAGTGCATTGCGGGCATCCATTTCAACTATTCGATCGACGACGGCTTGTGGGAGCGCTTGCGCGCCGACGCGGGCGCCGCCGGTCAGGACATGCCGCTCGCAACCTTCCGCTCCAACGGCTATCTGGCGTTGATGCGCAATTTCGAGCACTTCGGCTGGCTGCTTCTGTATCTGTTCGGCGCTTCGCCGGCCCTGCATCCCAGCTTCCTGCAGGGCCGCCATCACGAGCGGTTCGACCTGATCGAGCGCGATCCCGACACCCTGGTCGCGCCTCACGCGACCAGCTTGCGGATGAGCGACCTGGGCTACCAGAACCGTGCGGTGCAGGGACGCTACCGGCCGCGGCATGACGCGCTGGATGCCTACCTGGAAGCGATCGCCGCGGCAGTGAGCGAGCCCTATCCGCCGTACCAGCAAGCTGGCGTACGCGATGCGGCCGGCGGCTGGCTGCAACTCAACGGCAACCTGCTGCAGATCGAGAATGAGCTGTATGCAACGATCCGGCCGAAGCGCACCACGCAGCCGGGCGAACGACCGCTGACCGCGCTGTCGCGGCGCGGCATCGAGTACGTCGAGGCGCGCACGCTCGATCTGGACCCGTTCGAGGCGGTGGGCATCGCGCCGGCCACCGGTCGCTTCATGGAAGCGTTCCTCACGATGTGCGCGTTGATGCCGCCGCTGCTCGGCGACAGCCGACCGGCCGACGACCGCAACTTCGCGCGCGTCGCGAAGTTGGGACGACGCCCTGGCCTGACGCTGGAACGCGACGGAGACGACGTGGCGCTGCGCGACTGGGGCCTGACCGTGCTCGACCAGGTCGCCGCGGTAGCGGACCGGTTGGACTTGCGCACCGGCGGCGACGCTTACCGGCAGGCGGTCGCCCGGCAGCGCGCCAAGCTCGACGACGTCAGCCTGACGCCTTCGGCGCAGGTGCTGGCCGCCCTCGAGGACGGACATCGCAGCTTCATCGAGTTCGGCGTGTCCCAGGCGCTCAAGTTCGCCACCACGCTGAAGAACGAAGGGTCCAGCGTCGACACGCACCGTCGCCTGAGCGAGCTCGCGGAGCAGTCGATTGCCGCGCAACGCGCACTGGAAACGGATCCGGCGGCAATGCCGTTCGACGACTACGTGGCCGCCCTGTCCGGACCCGCCGCCTGATCGAACGGGCATGCCGGTTGCGCCCCGTCACGGACAGCTACGCAAGCGGAGGCGAGATGGCATACACCTTGTACTATTGGCCGATGTTGCAGGGGCGCGGCGAGTTCGTGCGCCTCGCCCTTGAAGACGCCGGCGCGGCCTACCGGGACATCGCCCGCGAAGGCGACGACGGCATGGGCGCATTGACGGACTGGCTCGATCCGTCGCAAGACGCGCAGCATCCGCCGGCGTTGCCGTTTGCGCCGCCGTTCCTGGTGGACGGCGAGATCGTCGTTGCGCAGACCGCGAACATTCTGGCCTACCTGGGCCCGCTCCTCGGTCTCGTGCCAGAGGCCCCGGCCGAGCGCCTGTTCGTGCAGACCCTGCAGCTGACCATCGCCGACGCGGTAGCCGAAGCGCACGACACCCACCACCCGATCGCCAGCGGCCTCTACTACGAGGACCAGAAGGACGCGGCGCGCGCGCGCGCAGGCGACTTCATCGACAGCCGGATGCCGAAGTTCCTCGCTTACTTCGAACGCGTGCTGTCACGCAATCCGGCCGGCGACAAGTGGCTGGTCGGCAAGACCATCAGCTATGCCGATCTCTCGCTGTTCCAACTGGTCGAGGGCCTGAGCTATGCCTTCCCGCGCGGCATGACCGATGCGGCAAGCCGCTTCCCGCGCGTGGCGGCCTTGCGCACCCGGGTTGCGGCTCGGCAGCGGCTGCGCGACTACCTCGCTTCGCCGCGGCGGTTGGCCTTCAACGAGGAAGGCATTTTTCGCCGTTATCCCGAACTCGATCGGGAGCCTCGCGCCGACGCAGGCGCCTGAGTCGAGCCGCTGCCGACGGCTCAGCCCGCGCGACCGGCCACCGGCGCCGCGCTCGCCGCCGGAGCAGTGACCGATTCGGTGACCGATTCAGTGACCGGTTCAGCAACCGGTCCGGTGGCGGCATCGGCGGCCGGCGCGCCGGCCGCCGATGCTGACGACGCAGGCGATGCAGGCGACGTAACGTGGCTGACATCGCCGTCCCACCCGCCGCCCAGCGCCTTCACCAGACCGGCGCTGGCGACCATGCGCCGGCCCATGGTCTCGACCAGACTCTGCCGCGATGAGAACAGGGTGTTTTGCGCGGTCAGCACGTCGAGGAAGGTGACGGTGCCCGCCTTGTAGCTGTTGTTGACGATGGCCAGCGCCTGCGTTGCCGATTCGACCGCCGCACGACGGATCGTCGCCTCGCGCGCCAGCACGCGCAGTGTCGCCAACTGGTCCTCGACGTCCTGGAACGCTTCGAGCACCGCCTGCTTGTAGAGCGCGACCTGGTTGTCGTAATCGGCGCGGTTGGCCTCCACCTGCGCCCGGCGCGCGCCCGCATCGAACAGGGTCGCGGCCAGCGACGGCCCGAGCGACCAGAAACGGGCCGGCGCGGTCAGCCAGTTTGAGAACGTGCTGCTCTGGAAGCCACCTTGCGCGTCAAGCGTCAACGTCGGGAAAAAGGCGGCCTGCGCCACGCCGATCTGCTCGTTGGCGGCGGCGGCACGCCGCTCCGCCACCGCGACGTCCGGCCGGCGCTCGAGCAGCGTCGACGGCAGCACCGCGGGGATGCTCGGCGGCTCCGCATCCAACGGCGCGGCGGCCAGCGAGAAAGTCGACGGGTTGGTGCCCACCAGCACCGCGATCGCGTGTTCATAGGTGGCGCGCGTGCTCTGGTTGTCGAGCGCGGCAGCCTCCGCCGATTGCAACTGGGTCTGCGCCTGGATCACGTCGGCGCGGCCGACCACGCCCTGCGCATACCGGTTCTGCGTCAGCGTCAGGCTCTGACGATAGGCCGCGACGGTGTCGTCCAGCAGGGCCTGCAGCGCATCCGCGGCGCGCAACTGGAAATACGTCTGGGCCAGCGTGGTCTGCGCCGACAGGCGGGCATTGGCGACCTGCGCGGCGGCCGACTCCGCGCTGGCTCGCTGTGCGGCGGTGCCGCGCCGGACGCTGCCCCATACGTCCAGTTCCCAGGACGCGGCGAGATTGGCCGTGTAGGAGTTGCGCACGCTGCTCGACGATCCGCCGTAATAGCTGCTCGCGGCGGTACTGCCGCCGCCGTTGCTGCTGCGGGTCCGGCTGGCGTTTGCGCTGACAGTCGGAAACAGTCCGGCGCGCGCGTAGTCCACCAGCGCGCGGGCCTGGCGCCACGATGCTTCGGCCGCCGCCAGATTCTGATTCGACACGTCGACCCGCTCGATCAGCGCAGCGAGGGTCGGATCGTCGAACACCCGCCACCAGTCGCCGCGTGGCAGCGCGTCGGCCGGCTGTGCGACCTTCCAGCCGTTATCGGCTTCCTTGAAACTGGCCGGCACCGAAGTCTCGGGCCGCACGTAGTCAGGCCCGACCATGCAACCGGCCAGCGCGGTCAGCGCCACGCAACAGACACTCGCTGTCGCCATGCCACGCGGCATGAACCGGGAAGGCGGGACGAAGGCCTGCAACTGGGACAGTGGCGGAACGCGGAACCGAATGGACATGTTGGCAAGAAAGGCGACGGCGAGACGGGCGGGGGTTGGGCTGCTGGGCTGCCAGGTGGCTCGGTTGTGGCGGGAACGGTATCGGCTGCGCGCCGACGAGGCGTCATGGCCGCGATGGACGCAACCGCACCGCGAAGTGCCGCGCGGTCCGTGATTGCCGCGCTCCGCGCAGCACGGAGACCGCAAGCGTAGACCAAATCGCCCGCCGATGTGTGCCGTCCAGATTACGCGATTTTGCGGCGCACTGTCCCGTCGGATCGCTCGCGCCGCCTGGCGCCGGCGCGCGGCTGGATTGCCGGCCGGCGCGGCTCAGCGCCGGAAGGTCAGGCGCGCCTCACCGTCGCGTTGCAGCGGCCCGAGCAGGCCGATCAGCCCGCGCAACGCCGGCAGCCGGTCGGCCTCCGCCCGCGCGGTCCCGTCGAAGCGGAAGCCGGCGCCATCGCCGCGGCCGCTACCGTCGAGCAGCAGCGGCCCCTTCAACGTGCTCAGCGCCAGATCGAAGGTGCCGGCCGCGGCCTCGATGCGCACGCGATAGTCGCCCAGCGGCGCGACACGCGACACGGCCGAACGGGTGTCGCGCAGCGTCAACGTCGCCTGGCCCGCGCTCCGCCCTGCCGTCACGCGCCAGGGCGTCCAGTCGGCGCGCAATTCACCGTTCAATGCCAGCGTGTTGAACGGCGCCCCAAGTCCCTCGAACAGGCTGACCGGCAAACGCATGCTGCCCGCGGACAAGGTGGCGCCGGCGGGGCGTGCGTCGAGACGCACCGGCTCGCTCATGGCCTCGTCATGCGACAGGTCGATTCGCAACGTGCCCAACAGCAGGGGCAGGACGTGCGTGCGCCATTGCAGCCGCCCTGGCAGCAGCGTTGCGGTACGGGCGTCGGGACCCGCGCTGAGCTGCAAGGTGGCCGCGCCGCGCCACACCGTGCCGCTCGCGCCGACCAAAGCGATGCGTGCGCCGGTCAGCCGCGCAACCTGCGGCGTCAGCCACGCCGCAGGCAGGATGGCCAGCGTGGTGAGCCCGCAGCTGAGCAGGGCGACGACGCACCATGGCCAGGCCTGCCGTAGCCGCGTGGCGCGCGGGCGCGCCGCTGCGCGACGCTTCATGGCGCGCCCGCCGGCCGCAGCGTCGCATTCACGTCGACACGGCCAGGCCGGTCCGGGTCGTCGAACGTGGTGAACTGCGCCTCGGCCAGCCGTACCCGGTACTGCAGGCGCACGTCGTCGAGCCAGCCGACGAACTGCCCGAACGCCACGTTCTTCAGTTGAACCCGTACGCCGTCACTGCCGCTCGACACTTCTCCGCCTGCAATGGCCCGCGCCACCAGCGCGGCCTGCAGCGCGTCGCGCAGCCCGTCGCCGGACGGCACCGAGCGGCTTGCGCGCGGCCGCAAGCGTTGTGCGTCCTGGGCCTGCGCCTGCATCACCGCGAGCTGGCGCGCCTTGCCGGGCAACGCCGCCGCGGCCGCCGCGCGGCCGTTGACGGCCGGCGCCAGCAGTACCGCGTAGAAGAAGTAGGCGGCCAGACAGGAGGCCAGCACCGCCAGCAGGATGCGCTCGCGCGGCGAGCGCGCGGCGAGCCAATCGTCGAATCGATCCTTCATTGAGCGGCTCCCGGTGTCGCCTGCCGCACGTTCCAGCGCTGGCCGGCACCCGTACCGCGCAGGCCGTTGCGCGCCAGCCGCTCGCCGAAGCCGGCGTCGATCTGGCTGCCGGGCCGGAACACGACCTCCAGCGCGCGGTCGCGGTAGGTCATCGAAGCGATGGCCGTCGCCGGGATCGCGCCGAGCGAGCGGGCCAGGCCATCGGCGAGCGGCAGGAAGTCGTCGGGCGACAACTCGCCGACCGCCGTGCGCAGCGTCGCCAGTTCGCGGCTCATCTGCTGCGGTGGATCGAGCACGACGGTCAGTTTCGGAAACGCGTCGAGCAGCGTCTGCGTCATGCGTTCATCGAGCCGCTGGTTCTCGCGGCGCAGACGCCACCAGTCTAGGTTCACACCGACCGTCGCAACCAGCAGCGCGGCGGCCAGGAAGCCGATTGCCCAACGCATCCGCCGCGCCAGTGCGGCGGGGCCGCGCCCGTCGCCGACGAACTCGAACTGGCGCAGGTCGTGCGGACAGGCCAACGCGCCGGCAGCCTGCTGGGCGCTGGACAGCATCCGTGCCGCCAGTGCATTGGCGATCGGCGCATCGGGCGTATCGAGCCAGATCGCCTCGGACGGATCGACGCCAAGCGCGCCGGCGGTCGCGGCGAAGTCCTGCGGCGCCACGTGCAGCCCCTCGGCCAAGGCCGGCTCGTGCCGCACGATCAGCTCGAGGCCGGACAGGCCGTCCTCCGCGACGAATAGTTGAGCCGGACTGGCAGGCACACCGCTCGGCAGGCTGACGGGTTCGCCCGGCTCGCCGGACTCTCGGCGCGCCGGCGTGGCCAGTTGCGGCTCGCTGCGCGCCGCTGCGGATACCGGCGCGGTCGACGGCGCCAGCATCGGCTCCGCCAGCGCGGCGGTCCCGTAGCCGGGCAAGGTCAGCGCCTGGGCGACGAAACGCACCGCACCGCGCGCTGCGAAGGAATCGACCAGGAACGCGAACCAGGCCCGGTCGATCACCGCCACCACGTCCGGGTGGACGTCGTCGCGATCCGCGCGCAGGCCTCGCCACAGCGCAAAGTGGCAGCGCTGGGGATCCTGCAGCAATGCATCCTCGACCAGGTTCGGGAGCGCCAGACGCAGGCGGCTGGCCGGCAGCGGCGGCACCTTCGCCGGCAGCAGCAGGGTATCGGCGGCCGCGACCACCGCGACGGTGCGCCGCGCCGGCGGCAGCAGCTCGCGCGGTGCACGGCCCTGGTTGACCAGCGCGCCCTGGCTGTCGCACAGCACGAAGCCCAGCGCCGGCAGCCGCCAGCCGTCCGGGACGGGCAGGGGCACGGACGCGGCAGGCAGGCTGCCCGGCTCGTCACCCAGCGCGTCGAGCGGCACACAGGCCCGCGCGGGTGGGAGGAAAACGATCAAGGTGCTCAATTCAGAATCCGGTCAGGGACGGGTTCGGGCCGACGGTAGAACGGGGCGGATGCGGTCCATGCAGGCACGCGGTCGCAACAATGCCATCCTCTTTTGCTCCTGTCATGACTCGTCGACGCTGACGATGCGCGTTGCATGCGTGCGTGGATCGCGGAAGATCAACGCCACGCGCGTCAGTTCCGCCCGCTCGTGACGAATCGTGCCGCGCACGAAGAAAAAGCGCGTGGTGACGTCGAACCGGTCCGACGACAGTTGCACGTCCTTCACGAAGCGCTGCAGACGCAGTTGCGCGTCGCCGATATTCAGGAAAAACGCCTGCTCGCGATTCGCCACGAGCGCCTGCGCCGCCTCCAGTGGCAACTCGATCACCGACGCGGCGATGACTTCGGCGCTGGCGGTGTTCAGGTTGATCGGCGTGGGCATCGGCAACACGGTGACGAACGGTGACAGACGTGCGATCACCTCGGCACTCACGCCGGGTGTACCGATCAGGTTGGCCAACGACGTGATCGGCAGCGGTCGGTCGGCATCCTGTGCGCCCGCGAGGCCGACGCCGTCACCGCCCGGTCCGCCCGTGCCATCGCCGAAGCCGCGCGCGGGGCCGCCCATCGGGATCGATTCGAGCACGCGCTGGGCGATCAGCGGCGCGAGCTTGCCATCGACGCCGAGCAGTGCAAGCAGCTTGGCGAACTGTCCGAGGGACGCGTCGTTCAGCGTGCGGCCTTCCAAGGACACCGCAACAAGGTTGCGCAGGTTGAAGCGCGCCTGCGCGTCCTCGATGGCGCCGGTGAGGAAGGTCGCGTCGCCGTTGTTGCCCCGGCCACGCTCGAAGCGGCCGATGAAATCCGACAGGCGGGTTTCGGCGATCGGCACGTCCCAGACGCCTCCCAGATACGTGACTGCCGCGCTGTCGGCCTGCGCGCGCAGGATCAGACGGGTCCAGTCGAAGGCGCCGCGCGAGACCCACACCGCCTGCTGGCCGAGGCGCTGGTTTTCGACGCGGCGGATCTGCACTTGTTGCCGCCACAGCAGGCCGCTCACCAACACCGCGGCCAGCGCTACGACCACCAGCGCGGTGATGATCGCGGCGCCGCGCTGCGGGCGGCGGCGCGCGGCGCGACGATGCTGGCAATGCCGGTCGCGGCGTTGGTCGCGCCGCTGGTCACGGCGTTGTACGTCGCAGCGTTGCAGGTCGCGTCTCATTGCCCGACCATCATCAGCCGCGTCACGACGCGCGGCGTGTCGCCCACCTGCAACTGCACTTGCAGGCCATCCAGTTGGCGCGCGGCGACGACCGGAACGACGTCGGCCTGCGCCCGCGCCGGCGGCGTCGCGGGAATGCCGTCAACCAGACCGCGTCCGTCGATCCACACACGTACGCCGAAGCCCCGCACGTCGTCGACCAGCGCCACCTCGGTGCCGCCACTCACGCCCGCCAGCGCGCCGCGCATCTGGCCGACGGTCGCCAGCGCGGGCGACGTCTGCCGCAGCAAACGGCCGTCGACGACCCGGTAGCGAATCACCTGCAGGCGGCGCGCGCCGTCCGGCAGGTCGACGCGCCGCACGATCATCAGCGCACCGCCGCGCAGTGCCACCGCCGCGCCCAGAGATTCCTCGTCGGTGGCGGCATGGCGTGCATCGGTGCCGATCTGGTCCAGCGCGGCGCCAAGCGCGCGCAGCGCCGTTATCTGGGCTTCGAGCGCGCGGTTGGCGCGTGCGATCTGGTCCAGCCCGCGCCACGACAGCACGGCGACCACCGCCAGCAGCGCGATCGCGACGAGCAGTTCGAGCAGCGTGAAGCCGCGCACTGGCCGGCGCGCCGGCGCTGCACGGCGCCGCGCAGCGGCGCGTTCAGAGCGGGCGCGTGACTTCATTCGGCAGCACCATGATGAGGTCGGCCAGCAGGGTGGCGCCGGTCTGCGCGCTGGTGACGCTCACTTCGACCTTGCGAAACAGCGGATTGGCCGTCTCGCTCACCGTCTGATGGCAGACCAACTCCAGCGGCCCCTGCGGACAGTCGAACTGGGTGCGGCCGACCGGCAGCCAGGCGCGGGCCAGACGCAGCTCGGTCAAGCGATTGTCCGCGCTGTAGCTGGCCAGCAGCCGCGCGCGCAGCGCGGCCTCGTTGGCGGAAACGGCGCCGGCCGCACGCAGTGCGGCGCCGAGCGCAATCGCAATGATCGCTAACGCAACGAGCACCTCGACCAGCGTGAAGCCGCGCGCGGCCGGCCGCGCGCGCCGCCCTGCACGCGTGATCGGACTCCTGGGACTCATGGGGCTGGCGGGATTCATGGCCGCACCTCGTAACGGCCGTTGCCGGTGGTCCATACGACGACCTGGCCGGCATCCGACCCCAGCGTGACCGCGGCGGGCTGGCCGACGCTCTCGGTCCCGAACACGAGCCGCTTGGCGTCGTGCTCGCCCGCGTAATCGATGCGCGCCTGAGCGACCCCGCCGCGCCAGGTGCGCGGCCGCAAGAGATCGTCGCCGATCACCCGCCACTGGTCGGCGTCGCGGACCATGAAGCGGTAGCCGCCCGGCACCGGCTGCCAGACGACCGGCCGCGAGCGCAGTTGCGCCTCGTCCGACGCCGACTCGAACAGCAAGGCCAGCCGTCTGGCCTCGTCGACCAGCTCGGTGCGCGGATTGCGCGTGAGCGAGAGCGATGCGAGCGAGACCAGGATCGCGCCGATCACGATCACCACCAGCATCTCGATCAGCGTGAACCCGCCCTGTGCCCGGCTGGCCGCTCGCATTGCCGCGCGCACCGTGCCGCCTTACATCCAGGAGCCGATATCCGCGTCGTTGCCTTCGCCGCCCGGCTTGCCGTCGGCGCCGTAGCTGAAGATGTCGACCTCGCCGTGCACGCCCGGATTCAGGTACTGGTACGGATTGCCCCACGGATCATTGGGCAGACGTTCGATGTAGCCGCCCGCCTTCCAGTTGTTCGGCACCGGGTCGGTGCTCGGCTTTTCGACCAGCGCGCGCAGGCCCTGCTCGGTGCTCGGATAGCGGCCATTGTCGAGCCGGTACAGGCTCAGCGCCTGCTTCAAACTGGCGATGTCGGTCTTCGCCGCGGTGATGCGCGCCTGATTCGGACGATCCATGATCTTCGGCACGATCAGGGCGCCGAGGATGCCGATGATCGCGATCACCACCATCACTTCGATCAGGGTAAAACCGCGTTGCCGGCGGCGTTCGCCGATGCGTTTTGCTTGTTGCGACTTCAGCATGGTTTCTCTCTTCGTAAAAACGGTCGAAACGGCGCCGCATCGCGCGGCGCGCGCGCTGCAGGGCCTGGCGCGACGATACACCAGCGGCTCGCGCCAGCGCCGCAGATCGGGTAAAACTCGGTGCCGCAGTGGCCATTCGACGCGCGTCCCGGGGTGCATCCCGAGGTGCATTCCGAGGTGCATTCCGTCACGCGGCGGACGTAGAATGCGCGCATGAACGCCTCTTCCTTCTCCGCACGTCTGCCCCGTTTCGGCGCCAGCCGCGTCGCGCCGCCGGCTGGCTGGCCCGAACGCGTGGCCGCGCTGGGCGCCTTCGCCGTATTCTGCGCGACGCTCACGTACTGGACCATCACCCTGGCCACGCCGCTCCGCCAGCCGGATGCGGCCGTCGCCGCCACGCCGGAGCCGACGCACAGCGAAGCGGCCGGGCTGCTCGGCGGCAACCAGGCGCCGCAGCGCCCCCTCAAGCTGGTCGGCGTGCTGTCGCTGGACCGTGGACGCGCGGCGGCCATCATCGACGTCGGCGGCACCACCCGCGTCATCACCGCCGGCCGGGCAATCGACAACGACAACCGCCTGGTGGAGGTGCGCGGCACCTCGATCGTCGTCGAGGCCAACGGCGCGCGCAGCGAAATCCCGCTCAACACGCGGCCGGCCGGCGGCGCCGCTGAGACCACCGTCTACGTGCGCTGAGCGCAGCGGGCGCGCCGCGCCGGTTCGGATCGCCCGCCTGCTCATTGCACCATTTGGTTCAGCTCGATGATCGGCAGCATCACCGAGAGCACGATGACCAGCACGATGCCGCCCATCGCGACGATCAACAGCGGTTCGAGCAGGCTGGTCAGGAACATCGTGCGCCGCTCCAGTTCGCTCGACTCGCCGGCCACCGCGCGGTCGAGCATCGCGGTGACGTCGCCAGTGGCCTCGCCCGAGCGGATCAGGTGCACGAGGACCGGCGGAAACACGTGCGTGCCGCCGAGCGCGCGCGACAGCGCAACGCCTTCACGCACCCGCACGATGGCTTCGTCGACGTGCCGCTTCATCACTTCGTTGTTCAACGTGTCGCCGGCCGCCTGCAGCGCGCGCAGGATCGGTACGCCGGCCGCCGACAGGATGGCCAGCGTGCTGGCGAAACGCACCGTGTTGTAGCCACGCACCAGGCGCCCGGCGAGCGGCAGGCGCAATAGACGGGCATGCCACGCATGGCGGATCGACGGCACGCGCAGCGCACGCCGCACCAGGAATACCAGCAGTGCGGTGCCGCCGAGCAGCGCCCACCACGCCGAGCGGACGAAGCCGGACAGCGCCAGCATGATCACCGTGAGCAGCGGCAACGCCTGCTTGGTATTGACGAAGACGTTGACGACCTGCGGCACGACATAGCTCAGCAGGAAGGTCACGATGCCGAAGGCGATCACCGTGACGATGCCGGGATACAGAAAGGCGAGCTGGATCTTCTGCTTGAGCGCGTTGCGCTGTTCGAGGTAGTCGGCCAGTCGCGCGAGCACCAGGCCGAGCCGGCCGGTGTGCTCGCCAGCCGAGACGATGGCCCGGTAGATGTCCGGAAAATCGCGGGCGTGCCATTGCAGCGCGCCGGCGAGCGACTGGCCGCCGACCACTTCCGCGCGGATCGCCGCGACCAGTTCCCGCACGTAGTCGCGTTCCGATTGTTCGGCCAGCACGCTCAGCGCTTCGTCGAGCGGCAGGCCCGCCGTCAACAGGCTGGCCAGTTGGCGCGTCAGCAGCGCTTGTTCGCGCGCCGCCAGGCGTCGGCCAAAGCCGCCACGCCGCGCGGTGCCGGGCGCCTCGCTGCCGACGGCCGCCTCGACGGACAGCGGCGTCTGGCCCTGGCCGCGCAGAATGCCGCGCGCGGCGCGCGCGCTGTCGGCTTCCAGCACGCCGCGTCGCGTCTTGCCGTCGGCGCCGACCGATTCGTAGCGAAACGCCGGCATCGTCAGGTTCCGCCGGTCACGCGCAGGACTTCCTCGCGCGACGTCGCACCGCTGGCCAGCCAGCGATCGGCATCCTCCCGCAGGGTGCGCATGCCGCGCGTGCGCGCCGCGGCGAGCAGCTCGGCGTCGCTGCGCTGTTCGTGCACGAGCGTGCGCAGGGCATCGTCGAGCACCAGCAGTTCGTAGACGCCGCGCCGTCCCTGGTAGCCGGTATCGCGGCACTGCGCGCAGCCGACCGGGTGCCAACTGCCGTCGCGTTCGACCTTGCAGGCCGGACAGAGCTGGCGGACCAGACGCTGCGCGAGCACGCCGAGCAGGCTCGAGGCCAGCAGGTAGGGCTCGACGCCCATGTCGGTCAGCCGCGTCACCGCCGAGGCGGCGTCGTTGGTGTGCAGCGTCGCCAGCACCAGGTGGCCGGTCAACGACGCCTGCACGGCGATCTGCGCGGTTTCGAGGTCGCGGATTTCGCCGATCATGATGATGTCGGGATCCTGCCGCAGGATCGAACGCAGCGCGCGCGCGAAGTTCATGCCGATGCGGTCGTTCACCTGGGTCTGGCCGACGCCCGGGAGGTCGTATTCGATCGGATCCTCGACCGTCATGATGTTCGAGGCAGCGGTTTCGAGCCGCGACAGCGCCGCGTACAGCGTGGTCGTCTTGCCGGAACCGGTCGGCCCGGTGACCAGCACGATGCCGTGCGGGCGCGCGATCAACTGGTCGAAGCGCGCCAGCGTGGCCTCGCCCATGCCGAGCGCCTCGAGGTTGAGCCGCGCGGCATCCTTTTCGAGCATCCGCAGCACCGCGCGCTCGCCGTGCCCGGTCGGCAGGGTCGAGACCCGCACATCGAGCGCACGTCCGCCGACGCGCAGCGTGATGCGGCCGTCCTGCGGCAGCCGCTTCTCGGCGATGTCGAGTTGCGCCATGATCTTGATGCGCGAAATCAGCGCGCCGTGCAGCGCCTTGTTCGGCCGGACCACGTCGCGCAGCGTGCCGTCGACCCGGAAGCGCACGACCGACGCGTGCTCGAACGGTTCGACGTGAATGTCCGAGGCGCCTTCCTTCGCGGCCTGCGTGAGCAGCGCGTTGATCATCCGGATGATCGGCGCGTCGTCCTCCGATTCGAGCAGGTCCTCGACCTCCGGAATGTCCTGCATCAGGCGCGACAGATCGACTTCGCCCTCGACCTCGCCAACCACCTGTGCCGCGCTGCCGTCGAGCGCCGCATAGGCACGGTTCAACGCGGTCGCCAACGCGTCGGCCTCGTGCCGCACCAGACGCAGCTTGCCGAAGCGCCGGCCGATTTCGGCCAGCGCCGAGGGCCGCGTGCGTTCGCTGATCCACACTTCCAGCCCGTCGGCATCCTGTGCGGCGATCAGCACCTGGCCCTGGCGTGCGAACGAGTAGGGCACCAGGCGCGTGGCCAGCGGAGACGGCCCGGCGGCAGTCACGGCCGCGAACCCGTCAGGTCGGGCCCGATCACCGGTGCCGAGCCGGGCGCGAGCGGCGCCGTAGCAACCGGCGGCGCCTGCACGGGCGCGCTCTGCACCGGGGCGGTCAACGGCGACGGCACCGCGGGGTTGAACGAGCCGAACGGCACGGTCTGCGGCGATACCGAGGCGGCGGGCGACGGCACCGGCACCGTGCCATCCTTGATCAGCCGGTTGTCCGACTGGTAGTTCTCCGCGCGCATCCGCATGTAGTCATAGCGGCTCAGGGAGACCTGCTCGCTGATCTGCGCGTCGCGCAGAATGACCGGGCGCAGGAACACCATCAGGTTGCGCTTGTTGCGCGACTTCGTTTCTGAGCGGAACAGCGAGCCGATCAGCGGCAGATCGCCGAGCAGCGGCACCTTGCTGTTCGCGTTGCGGTAGTCGTCGCCGATCAGGCCGCCCAGCGCGATGATCGCGCCGTCGTCGCACAACACCGTCGACTGCAGCGCGCGCTTGTTGATCGTGTAGCCGCCAGCCTGACTGGCGGTGCTCGCGTCGACGCTCGAATCTTCCTGGTAGATCGCCAGCTTGATCGTGCCGTTCTGGCTGACCTGCGGCTTCACGTGCAGCATCACGCCCACATCGGTGCGCGAATAGGTGTTGAAGGTGGTCGGGTTGGTCGCGCTGGTCGTCGCCGTCGCATAGGAGCCGCTCGGGATCGGGATGTTCTGACCGACCAGGATCCGCGCTTCCTGATTGTCGAGCGTGATCAGGTTCGGCGTGGAGAGCACGTTGACGTCGCTGTTCGTCGACACCGCCTGGAGCAGGCCGCCGACGCCCAGGATGCTGCCGAAACGGTGCAGCAGACCGATGTTCAGGCCGTTGGCCAGGGTCGGAATCGTCGCGCCGGTCGCGCCGGTGCTGTACGCAACGCCTGCCGTAGTCAGGTCGACGATGCTGTTCAGGCTGCCGGCGGTGACGTTGCTGTTGCCATAGAGAATGTTGTTGCCGCTCGACGACGTCACGCCGCCCTGCCACTGCACGCCCAGCGCGCCGGTGCGGGTAGTGGACACCTCCATGATCAGCGACTCGATATAGATCTGAACCCGCCGCGCGTCCAACTGCTCGATGACGTTGCGCAGGTTGCGATAGACCGGCTCCGGCGCGGTGATGACCAGCGAATTGGTTGCCGCGTCGGCGGTGATCATGCCGCCGCTCTGATCGCCGCCGGACGCGTCGTTGCCCTGCGAACCATTCGTGCCGCTGCCCGTCAGCCCGCTCGACGCGTTGCTCATGCCGTTGCCGCCGAAGCCGCTGTTGCTGCCGCCGATGCCGCCGGACGGCAGCGGCGTGCTCGAACCGCCCAGGCTGCCATTGCTGCTACTGCTGCCGTTGCTGCCGGTGCCGAGTCCATTGCTGGTCGAGGACTGATTACCACCCGGCAAGGCACCGCCCTGCGTGCCCGAGGTGCCGCTGCCCTGGCCCATCATGCTGCGCAGCGTGCGGGCGAGGGTCGTCGCGTCGGCATTGCGCAGCGGTACCACATGGATGTTGCCGGGTTCCCGCGTCGGCGCGTCGAGCTTGGCGACGAGCGCCTTGGCCATTTTCAGGCGCTGCGGATTGCTGGCCCGCAGGATCACCGCGTTGATGCGGCTGTCGGCATTGACGTTGACCTTGAGCGTGGCGTCGGTGTTGCCGATCATGCCCGGATCGAGCAGCTTCGCCGCGACCGCGGCGACGTCCACCGCGTTGGCGTTGGCCAGCGGCACCACCTCCACGTCCATGCCCGCGGCGCTGTCGACGCCGGCGATGATGCTGGCGATACGCCGTACATTGTCGGCGTAGTCGGTCACGACCAGCGTGTTGTTGCCGGGATAGGCCGCGACCGAATTGTTCGGCGAGACCAGCGGCCGCAGCACGGGCAGCAGGTTGTTCGCCGATTCGTTGCGCAGTTGGAAGACCTGCGTGACGATCTGGTCGCCGCGCGCCTGCGGCGCGTTGCCGACGAAAGTCGGCACGCCCTGCAGCTTCGCGTCCGCCTCCGGCACCACCTTCAGGACGCCATGATCGTTGAGCAGCGCGAAACCCTGCATGCGCAACGACGCCTCAAGGGTCTTCAGTGCCTGCTCCGACGACACCGGCCGTTCCGAGACCAGATTCAACTGGCCCTTGACGCGGGGGTCGACGATGATCGTCTTGTTCGCCGCCGCGCCGATGGCGCGCGCAACCTGATCGATGTCCGCATTGACGAAATTGAGCACCACGTCCGCATGGGCGGTCTGGCTCAGCACGACGAAAGACAGTAGAACAGCGGCGCGCCCCAGACGCACTGCCGTCGATTTCTTGATGTCCATACCCGGTTTCAGCCTACGGCTGGCGATCACAAGCTGAAGGCTGGATAGCGCCGCTTGCAAACATATGAGTTGTCAGGTCCGCGCGCAAAGATACACCGGCTTTGTGAAATGAAACACTATTTCCGTGACGCACCGGAAAACGTTGCTTTCCGCTCGTTTCCGGATTGCCTCGTCCCCCTGCGTTGGTAAGATAGCGGCGCATGCGCCCGCCGGCGTTCCGTGACATCCATGTCCCGTCTTTCCAATTCCTTTCTTGCTCGCAGTGCCCGCCTGGGCAGTGCGTTGCGTCTGCTTTGCGCCGCGGCCGTCGCGCTCGGGGCCGCGCCGACGCACGCGCAGGACTGTTTCCAGGCCGCAGCGGAATATCAGGGCGTCAATCCGCTGATCCTGCGCGCGATTGCCTGGCAGGAATCGCGCGCCGATGCGGCGGCGATGAATCGCAATGCGAACGGTACGGTCGACTACGGGCTGATGCAGATCAACTCGGTACACCTCCGGCGGCTCCAGACCTACGGCATCTCGAAAGACAAGCTGATGGAGCCCTGCGCCAATATCTATATTGCCGCCTGGCACCTGCGCAGCAAGATGAACCGCTACGGCAACACGTGGGAAGCGGTTGGCGCCTATCACTCGGAGACACCGAGCCTGCGCGACAGCTACGCGCGGCAGATCATCGCGATCCTCCAGCGCTGGCAGGTGATGCCGCGCTAGGCGCCCATCGGGGTCCGAACCATGCGGGCATGGTCAGGCGGGGGCGCACAGCCGTCGGCATGAGCCGGCACGATTGGGCCGCGGCCCGGGAATCGCGAATCGCGGGCCGATCGAAGCATCGCGGCGGCTGGTTGTCCCGCTCGGCGCGCGTCGAGGGCAGGACGGTACGAAAGCGACGGCTGCTATCAAGCAGGCCGGGCCAAGCCGGCCGCCCTCCGAGCCGATCGCGGAGCGGGATCACGCGGTGACGCGGCCAGCGTCTGAATGCAGGAGGACGGGCAAGGGTCCGCGCGCCCCGGTCTGCGCCGCGCCGACACGGCTTGCTGGCCCGTCAGGGGCGCGCAGGCCGTCCTTGAACGAGCCACGAGCGGTGCGCCGGTGTTGCAGATGAGCGGCCGTCGGGCGGCCGCCCGGTAAAGGGGGATGGAAACGGAAACGCAAACGGAGACGGCCCCCGGGCGCAATGCGCCACGGGGGCCGTCTCGACGCTGGAAAGCGGTTACTTGCTGTTGACCGCGTCCTTGAAACTCTTGCCGGCCGTGAACTTGGCCGTCTTCGCCGCCGCGATCTTGATGGTCTCGCCGGTCTTCGGATTCCGGCCTTCCCGTTCGCTGCGTTCGCCGAGCGAGAACGTGCCGAAGCCAACCAGCTGAACGCTGTCGTTAGCGGCGACACTGGTCTTCACGACCTCGACAAAGGCGTCGATCGTCTGTCCGACCTGGCCCTTGTTCTGACCGGTCTTCTCGGCCACGGCGTCGATGAGTTCCTGTTTGTTCATAAGGCTCCTTCCGAAAGGTTATTGTTTGACTGCTTGCCGGGCGATACCGACCTTGGTCGATCGCTCCTGCCAGGCAAGGCAGACGAGTGCAAAGGCGAACCCTGTGGCCGCCGTCCGATCCGGCCGCACGGTCGTGCGATTCACCACACCGCCGTGCCACCTGGCTTGCAACGATCTCAACTCGTCTGTTAGCGGCTCACATGATACACGTGCCAACGGCGTCTCAACCGGGCGGCGCCGGAGGCCGGTTCGACAAGGCGCACCGGGCTATCTTAGCCTACTGGCGTGCGCCATTGCCGCGCGCCGGATCGAGCGCGGTGTCGCACACCGTCCGCGACGGTTCGCGACGGTTGCCGGTAGCGACTGTCTCACCGAGGTACCGCAGCTTGGCGTCTTGTTCACCCCTCCGATCGGCACCGTGACGAACAGCGAATTCTCTCCATCCCCGCCGGCGCCGCATGCGCTCGACGGCATTGCCAGCCGCGGCGCCGATTGCTTCCTGTCGGCGTTGCGGGCCTGGCGGCAGCAGGCGCGCAGGGCGATCACGATCCTCGACGTCAGCGTGGACGGGCCGCCCGGCAATGGCCTCGATGGCGCGCTCGCATGGCTTGCGGCCGAACACGCCCGGCCGGCATGGACCACTGTTGCGCCGGACGGTGGATCGGTCCCACCCCCGCCCGTGCTCCATTACGTGGTCGCGGTATCGGACGATTTACCGGCATCGGCGTGGCAAGCGCTTGATGTGCGCATCCGGACGACGTTCGCGCGGCCGGACGCAGATGCAGCCAGACGCGCGCCGCCACGCCGTGGCGATGCAAGCGCCCACCACAACCAAGCCGCGGCGCTGCGGCTGGCCTTGCCCGGGCTGCACCGCTTTGCCTCGGACAGCGGCCACCTGACGTTAACGATCGCCACCGGCAAGCAACCGGAGATGACAGGCGCACTGCGGCTGCGGGCCGACCTGATCCTGCTTACCGGTCGCGCACCCGTCAGCCCGGCGCTCGCACGCGCGCTTGCCCGTCTTGCCGATGAGGACGCTGTATTGAGCGCGGCGACGCTGGACGCCGCCAGCCACGATGCGTTGCAGGCCGCCGGCTTTGCATTTGCCCGGCAGCACGGCGCAGCCACGGTCGGCCCCGCAGGGAAATCCGCAGTCACGCCGGCGCTTACCTCCGAGGTTACCCCCGAGCTTATGCCCGTGGTTATGCCACTCCTGGCGCGTTTCGCGCCACGCTGGCGGGTGCGACGTCATCCGCCACCACGGCCAGTCGCGACGGCGCCCGCGGCGACAGACCGTGGTCCGACGGAACCGGACCGCGAGCAAGGCGTCGACGAATCCGCCTCGGCACGCGACAGGCCGGACCGTCCCTGGCGAACCGTGCGGCGCGGCCGCGCAATCGTCATTGGTGCGGGCGTGGCAGGCACGGCGCTCACTGAGCGACTGGCGGCGACCGGCTGGGACGTGCAACTGTTCGAGCGCGATCGCAGCGTCGGGCAAGGTGCGTCGGGCAATCCAGCCGGGGTTTTCCATCCCGCCCTGGCCCTGGCGGAGACGCCGCTCACGCGTCTGAGCCGTGCCGCTTTCGCGCTGGCGCTGCAACGCTGGCCAGCGCTGGTCCGCCACGGGCTCGAATGGCATCCCGACGGGCTGATACAACTGGATCCAGACGGGACCCTCCTCGCTGCCTGCCAGCGCCTCGGCTGGGATCCTGCCTTGGTCGCATCGCTCGATGCGCAAGCCGCCTCGTCGCTGCTTGGCGTGCCCGTCGCCGGCTCGAGCATCTACCTGCGCGAAGCCGGCTGGCTGGCGCCCGCGTCGCTCTGCCAGGCCAATGTGGCTGCGGCAGGACTGCGCGCGCAGTTGCAGCTGGGCGTACAGGTGGCCGCGCTGCGGCAGAGCCCGTTCGGCAGTTGGCAAGCCTTCGACCCGGCCGGCCAGTGTCTGGCAACCGCCGACGTCGCGTTGATTGCCAATGCCGGCGATGCAGCACGCCTGCTCGAACCGCCGAACGCGCCCGTGGAAGCCTTCCGCGGCCAGATCAGCCGGTTCGAAGTCGGTCCGGCACCGCGCCTGCCGCTGATTGGCGAAGGCTACGTCTCGGCATGCGAGGGCGGCTTCATCGCCGGCGCGAGTTACGCGCGCGGGGACGATACGTCGATCACGCTGGCCGATCACCTCGGCAACCTGTCACGGGCTGCCGGACTGTCGCCGGCCTTCGGCGCGCTTGCCGCGGACGACATCGCTGGCGGCCGGGCCGGCGTACGGAGCACGGTCTCCGATCACTTGCCGATGATCGGCCAGATCGCGGACCTGCATGCGGCGCGACGTGCGGCGGAACGCTTGCAGGGCGCCCGTCTTGCCGACATACCGCGCTGTCCAGGACTGTACGGCGCCTACGCCTTCGGTTCCCGCGGTCTCCTCTGGTCGGTACTGGCCGCCGAAGCGATCGTTGCACTGCTCGATGGCAGTCCGGCGCCCGTCGAGGCGCCATTGCTCGATGCAATCGACCCGGCGCGCTTTGCGGTACGTGCGCTTCGCAACCGTTCACTTTGACGCTTTGGCAGGTTGCGAAGGGTCGTCGCGCCTGTGGGTAACTATGTTCGTAACCTCGTTACCCACTGTGTGCGAAAAGTGCATAAGCAGCTTCTTCGCTGTTCCCTTTCGGATCTTGTCCACCCTTCCCAGCGCGCCCCCCACACCTTCCCCCTCTGGTTTTGAATTCTCCAAGTCGTTGAAGCAAAAGAACTAATAAGCCTTATCCACAGGAAGGCAGCGACATTGTTAACTACTATTCTGTTTACCAGTAAGAAAAGTGATAACAGCGTGCTCGACACCTGCCGAAGTGTTGACAACCCTTCAAGCCCGGTCCGTAGCTCGCCCAAACCGAAAAGACCTGGCGGTAAACACAGGTAGACAGCGTTGTCACCCCAAGCCGCTTCGCGCACCCCTCATGCTGTGGAAAACTGCCTTGTCGAGGTGGGAAAAACGGTGGAGGTAAACTGGGTAACCACGCCAGGGGAACACTTCACAAAAAGTTGTTCTTTTTCATCCCCAACGGTCACACCGTTTTTCGGCCTGTTTACCCGTCTGGTAAGTGTTTGTCCGCGATCGGCTTTTGTGTGTTATCCACAGAACCGACGGTCTCTTGTTAACTACTATTCTGTATATACAAGGTAAACAGTGAAAGACGAAACGTCGCCGTTTACCCGTCCGGGAAGTGAGGAACGCTGTGGCACAATGCGTGTCACCCAAGGCCCGGAACATGATTGATCGGTGACAGACATTGACGTCAACGGCGACTCGATGGCCGTGTACCCGGAAGATCCCACCGGGCCCCTCGAGGAGTCAGGGCATGACGTCTGCGTTTTCCTTCCTGCCAAGCTGGCCGGCGAGCTTTGGCCTGGTGTTCTGGTGTGGTTGCGCCTTCCTGGCGGCAGGCGCGCTTGGGGAAATAGGCTGGCAGCGCTGGCGTTTACCGCGTGTGACCGTCTACGGGCTGATCGGCCTGCTGGCCGGCGGCGCGGGCTTCGGCCTCGATACGCCGGGCTTGCAAGGCGGCGCGCGTCTCGCGATCGATCTGGCGCTTGGCCTCTTGCTGTTCGAACTCGGATCCCGCGTCTCGCTGCGCTGGATCCGGCACAACCCTTGGTTGATCGCCACCAGCATCGCCGAGTCGGCCCTTACGTTCGGTGCGGTGCTGGCCGCACTGCTGCTGCTCCGCTATCCATTGCTGGTGTCGCTGGTGGCCGCGGGCATTGCCATCTCGACGTCGCCGTCGCTGGTCGTGCAATTGCGCGCGGAGTTGCGTAGCGAGGGGCAGGTGACCGAGCGCGTGCTGACGCTGGCCGCGCTCAACAGCGCCTACGCCGTCGTTGTGGTGAAGCTGATCTCGGCAGGTCTTCACCAAACGTTCTATGGGAACGTTTTCGCGACGTTGCTGCAACCTGTGTATCTGCTGCTCGGCTCGTTGCTGCTGGCGTACGTGATGGCGCGCTGTTGTCACCTGTTGCTGCGCCGGCTGCCGCCGCAGGACGGTCATGCCTCGGTGGCGCTGTTGGGATTGGTGATGGTGACCATTGCCCTGGCGCAACTGCTGCAGCTATCGACCGTGCTGACGCTGCTGGCCGCCGGGATCTGCTGCAAGAATTTCGTCGAACGGCCCCAGCTGTGGCCGCAGCGCTTCGGCTCGGTTGGCTGGCTGCTGACCGTCGGCATGTTCATGCTGACGATGCTGCCTTTCACCTGGCGCGATGCGGCGCTGGGCGGCGTCGGCGCACTGGCTCTGCTGCTGGTGCGCTTCGTCGCCAAGGGGGCCGCCTGCGCCGCGTTTGCGCGTCCATCGGGCATTTCGCTGCGTCAGGGCCTGGCGCTCGGTGCTTCTCTTGCGCCGATGTCCGCGCTGGCGCTGGTGCTGGTCGACGACAGCTATCGGCTATACCCCCATCTCGATCCGTCATTGCGCGGGATCGTGATCACCGCGTTGGTGATTGCGCAGTTGCTGACGCCGTTCCTGCTGTACCGTTGCCTGTCCCTGGTCGGCGAGCGCGCCGCACCGACCGAGTACTGATCCTCGTTTCACGCCGCTCGCGCGCCACGGAAAAACGCTTATGTCCCTGGAAGCCTTCGTTCCGTCCGAACCCTTCACGCTGGGCGTGGAGCTGGAAGTGCAGGTCGTCAATACGCACGACTTCGACCTGACCCGCGCGGCGTCCGACCTGATGCGGCTGGTCAAGGACGTGCCGGTGCCGGGCGTGATCACGCCGGAGATCACCGAAAGCATGATCGAGCTGTCCACCGGCATCTGCCGCGACTACGAGCAGGTGCTGGCGGAGCTCGCCGCGACGCGCGACGTGCTGGTGGCCGCGGCCGACCGGCTCAACGTCGGGCTCTGCGGCGGGGGCACGCACCCATTCCAGCGCTGGCACGAGCGGCAAATCTACGATGCGCCGCGCTTTCAATACATCTCGGAGGTGTATGGCTATCTGGCGAAACAGTTCACGATTTTCGGTCAACACGTGCATGTCGGCTGCACCGATCCGAACAGTGCGCTTTATTTGCTTCACGCCATGTCGCGCTTTATTCCGCATTTCATCGCGCTTTCGGCTTCCTCACCGTTCGTTCAGGGTATCGATACCGGCTTCGAATCCGCACGCCTGAATTCGGTGTTTGCATTCCCTTTAAGCGGACGCGCGCCATTCGTGCTGGACTGGCACGACTTTGAGATTTATTTCGACAAAATGGTCGGCACGGGCGTGGTCCAGAGCATGAAGGATTTTTATTGGGATATTCGTCCGAAACCCGGCTTTGGCACTATCGAGGTAAGGGTAATGGATACGCCGTGTTCGATCGAACGCGCGGCCCAGACCGCCTGCTACATCCAGATGCTGGCGCGCTGGCTGTTGACGGAGCGCCCGTTCGAGCCGTGCGAGGACGATTATCTGGTGTACAGCTTCAACCGCTTCGAAGCGTGTCGCTACGGCCTGCAGGGCACGCTCGTCGATCCGGCCAATGGCCACCGCCGCACGGTCGCCGAGGCGATCGGCGCGACGCTGGAGGCGCTGCGGCCTCATGCGCAGGCGCTCGGCGCGGAAGGCGCGTGGCAGGCGATCGCCGACGCCGCAGCCAGTGGCGACAACGACGCCGGACGCTTGCGCAGCCTGCATCGGACCGAGCGCTCGCTGCCCGAAGCGGTGCGGCAGCAATGCCTGCGCTGGCGCGGCACGGCGCACTGAAGCCGGGCGATGGACGGTGCAGTGCGATGTCATGCGCAGTGTGAAGCGCCGGCCGCGCCTGAGTGCGCCAGACCGCTTTGCGACGCGCGGCAGTGCCCGTCCGTGTCGCTTATTCGAGCGCATCGACGGTTAATCGGCTCGTACGAGTCGTAAAAAAGCTGTTGTAGTCCTGAATCTTTTTCGTGACTCGCTTAAAATAGCGCCCGACGCTTGCCACAGGGCGCTGCCGCTCTTTGCCGGACCCGCGGCTCCGCACTGATGATTTTGCGATGGACAACTGTCTCGGCCCGGCGGTATCGGGCTTGTGGGCGGCGCTTGTGTTCGATAATCCACGCTGAGTAAATACGAATGAGTGAAGGGGTCTACGGCGACGAAATAACCGGTCGCATTACCCACGGCCTGCTGCGCCTGAGTACCGCAATGCGGAGCCAGGCCTGGAGCTGGGCCGAAGGTGCTGGGCTGACTCCGACTCAAGGCGAGATCCTCGTCCTGCTCATGCAGAGCAAGACGCCGCTGCGGCTGGGTGAGATCGCACGGCAGACGGCGCTGACCGCGGCCACCGCCAGCGATGCGGTGACGACGCTGGAAAGCAAGGGTCTGGTCGAGAAGCGCAGGGCCGTCGACGACGGACGCGCGCTGGCGGTTCGGCTGACTGCCCGTGGCCGCACGGCGGCCAAGAAGGCCGCGACCTGGCCAAAGTTCGTCAGTTCCGCGGCCGGCACGCTGGCAACGGAGGAGCAGGCATCGCTGTACCGCTCGCTACTGAAGCTGATTTTCGAGATGGAAGAGCGGACGCACATCCCGAAGCACCGGATGTGTCTGACCTGCGAGCATTTCGAACCGTTGGCCGAGGCGCCGAAGGGCGGACGTGCCAGCGCTCGGCGTCAGGCGCGCGCGGTGTCCGCTGTCCATCACTGCGACTATTTCGTGATCGATTACTCGGACAACGGCATCCGCCTCGATTGCCCCGGCTACGAGCCGGCCGACGTGGCCAAGGTCAAGAAGATCTGGAAGATCTTCAACCGCGCGGCCTGACCGCGCCGTTACCGGCAGCACGGGCAGGTGGAGGGGCAGGGCAGTCGGGCGGGGCCGCGCCCGGCGCGTGTCAGACGGTCCGGGTGCTGTCAGCGGCGCCCTGGCGGCCTGCCGCCGCCTTCGCCTGGGTACCCCCTGCCCATGTACCCAGCGGCCGTTCCTGGGCCTTCAGAAGCGGCCAGGGGCGGACACGCGGCAGTGACAGGAGCTAGTCGCCATGCCACGGCGGCACCGGCGCCGTCGGCAGCGGTCGCATCGGCGTGGTAACGTCCTGCGATGAATTCTGGAGTCGCACGATGAGCCTGCTGTTCCAAGCCGCCGCCTGGCGCAACCTGACCCTTCCCAATCGCATTGTCATCGCACCGATGTGCCAGTATTCGGCGCTCGATGGCTGCACCACGGATTGGCATACGATCCATCTCGGCAACCTGGCCATGTCCAGCGCCGGCCTGCTCCTCGTGGAGGCCACCGCGGTCGAGCCGATCGGGCGCATCACGCCGCAGGACGTCGGACTCTGGGACGACGTGACCGAGGCGGCCCTCAAGCGCACGCTCGACGCCATCCGGCCGTCGGCCACCACGCCGATCGGCATCCAACTGGCCCACGCGGGCCGCAAGGCGTCCACCCGCCGACCCTGGGAAGGGGGCGACGCAATTCCAGTGGCCGAGGGCGGCTGGCAGACCGTCAGCGCGTCCGACGTGGCGTTCGGCCAATGGCCGGCGCCGATGGCGCTCGACGCGGGCGGACTGGCGCGCGTGCGTGACGCCTTCGCCGCGTCGGCCCGGCGCGCCGTGCGGCTGGGCTTCGAGGCCATCGAGCTGCACATGGCGCATGGCTACCTGTTGCATCAGTTCCTGTCGCCGCTGGCCAATCGCCGCAGCGACGAATACGGCGGCTCGCTCGAGAACCGCCTGCGTTTCCCGTTGGAAGTCTTCGCAGCGGTACGCGAGGTCGTGCCGGCGGGCGTGCCGGTCGGCGTACGCGTATCTGCGACCGACTGGGTAGCCGGCGGGTGGGACATCGAAGGCACGGTCGCATTGGCCGCCCAACTGCGCGAACGAAACGTCGATTTCTTCCACGTCTCGAGCGGCGGCCTTTCCCCTGAACAGACAATCCCGGTCGGTCCCGGCTATCAGGTTGCCCTTGCGGCGGAGGTCAAGCGGCGCACCGGCGTGAACACGGTGGCGGTCGGTCTGATCACCGAGCCGCACCAAGCCGAGACCATTCTGGCGACCGGCCAGGCCGACGCAATTGCGATCGCCCGCGCCGCGCTGTACGATCCCCGGTGGCCGTGGCATGCGGCCGCGGAACTGGGCGCGCAGATCAGTGCGCCACCGCAATATCTCCGCTCGCAGCCACACCAGCTCAAGCGGCTGTTCGGCTAGTCCGGCCGCCGACGATACCCGGCCGGGCGTGGCGCAAGCGGCGTCTGCATTGGCCGCTGGCGCAGCCCGGGCCGGCCACCGCCGCTTCCACGCTGCCCGCATCGATCACACGACACCATGAGCGCTCGCCGCACCATCGTCCGCCGTTCCGGCATCCACGGTCGCGGCGTGTTCGCGCTCAAACCGATCGCCGCGGGCAGCCGTCTGTTCGAATACGAAGGCGAGCGCATCGGCTGGCCTGAAGCGCTCCGGCGCCATCCCCACGATCCCGACAATCCTCACCACACGTTCTACTTCTCGCTGGAGGACGGACGGGTCATCGACGGCAAGTACGGCGGCAACAGCTCGCGCTACATCAACCATTCGTGTGCGCCGAACTGTGCGGCCGAGGAACGCGATGGACGTGTGTTCATCCATGCGCTGCGCGACATTGCCGCCGGACAGGAGCTGTTCTACGACTACGGGCTGGTGCTCGACGGCCGGCACACCGCCAAGGTCAAGCGAGACTACGCCTGCCTGTGCGGCGCCGCGACGTGCCGCGGCACGATGCTGGCCAGCAAGCGCTGAGCGGGCGGGGCGTCGATCGCCCGGTGTGACCGCGACGGTGAGGGTGACGGGCGCCGCGCGCGCATCGCCCCCATCGCCGAGTGCGGCGTTGCAGCCGGCGCTAGTGCGGCGCCTCGCGCCGGACCAGCGGCAGGCGGATCACAAAGCGCGATCCGCCGCCCGCGGCGTTTTCGAAGTGCACGGTGCCGCCGTGCAGCACGACGATGTCACGCACGATCGCCAGGCCGAGACCCGAGCCCACGCCCGAGGTTGCATCGCCGCGGAAAAAGCGCTCGAACAGCGCTTCCGGCGGCTCGCTGCCGATGCCGGGCCCGTTGTCTTCGATATCGATCTGAGCGAATCCGAGCGCCGTGTCCGGATGGACCGGGTCACGCGCGATGCGCACCGTGATATGACCATCCCGCGGGCGGTGCGGCGGCACGTATTTGATCGCGTTGTCGATCAGATTGGCGATCGCCTCGGCCAGCAGCACCGCATCGCCGCGAACCGGCAGAGCCTCGTCGGCCTCCCGGCTGTCGTGGAAACCGAGATCCAGGCCGGCATTCAGCGCGCGCGGCACCCATTCGGCACCGGTCTCGAAGGCCAGCGCGGCGACGTCCAGCACCACGAAGCGGGCCACCTGTTCGCTCGGTTCGGCGCGCGCCAGCGACAACAGCTGATTCGATAGCCGCACCGCCCGGTCGGCCGATTCCCGCAGCTCGGTCAGCGCACGCTGCACGCGGCCGGCGTCGCCGCCGTGCACGGCCTGATCGGCGTGCAGCTTGATCGCCGTGAGGGGCGTGCGCAACTGGTGGGCGGCGTCGGCCACGAATTTGCGTTGCGCGTCGAGCGCCTGCGCCAGACGGCCGAGCAGCGCGTTCAGCGCGCCGGTCAACGGCCGGATTTCCAGCGGCACGTCCGTTTCGTCGACCGGTTCGAGCGAGCGATGGGTCTGCCGGTTGAGGGAGTCGGCCAGCCGCGTCAACGGGCTGAGCTGCTGCGTGACGACCCGCCATACGATCAGCCAGCCGGCCAGCAGCAGGACCAGCAGCGGCACCGCGATGGCGGCCAGAAACTCGGCCGCGAGCTGATAACGGCGTGCATTCCGTTGGGCGACTTCGACCACCGCCTCGCTGCCATCCGCGAGGCTCACGCGGGCGAGCGCGATGCGCATGCGGTCGTCATGCAGCAGACCGTCGAACACGGACTGGTCGCGGCATTGGCGTGCCGCGGAGTCGCACAGCGGCAGCGCGGCGTCGCCGGCCAGTTCGACCCCGTCGGCGATGACACGATAGCTGAGCGGTTCGTCCGGGTCCGAGAACATCGCCTGGGCGAGCGGCGGCACCGCGTGCTTGGCGTCCGGCCCCGCCAGCCGGATCTGCGCCGCGACGCCGTTGGCAAGGTCGAGCAGCGCACGGTCGACGACGCGACCGGTGTACTGCCAGGCCAGCCCGAAGGCCAGCAGACCGCTGGCAAGCGCGAGGAACGACAAGGGCAGCGCCAGGCGCCGCAGCATCGAACGACGCAGGCTCGGGATGTTCGTGTGCTCCGTCGCGTGGCCGCGCCGCGCCATGGTCACGAGGCTGCCGACGGCGCGTCCTGGGCGATGGCCTGCAGCAGGTAGCCGAAGCCGCGCACCGTGATGATCTCGACGCGGCAATTCTCGAGCTTCTTGCGTACCCGGTGAACATAGACCTCAATGGCCGTGTCACCGAGATCGCCACCGAAATAGGTCAGGTGATCCTGCAGTTGCGCCTTGCTGACCACGCGTCCGTGACGCAGCATCAGCAGTTCCAGCACCGCGAATTCTCGGGGCGACACTTCGAGCGCCCGTTCGCCGTTGAAGATGCGGCGGTCGACACCTGACAGGCGCAGGCCGCCGACGCTCACCTCGGGGCGTGGCAGGTCGCCGTGGGCGCCGGCGCGGCGGCTGACGGCACGGATGCGCGCCTCCAGTTCCGCCGGCTCGAACGGCTTGACGATGTAGTCGTCGGCGCCGCTGGTCAGGCCCTGCACCCGATCGTCCAACTCGTCGCGCGCGGTCAGGATGATGACCGGCGTGTGGCGGTTGGTCTGGCGGAAGCGGTTGAGCAGTGTCATGCCGTCGATGCCGGGCAGGCCCAGATCGAGGATCACCAGGTCGTGCTTGTTCTGCGCCAGCAGTTTCTCGGCCGGCTGACCGTCGTGCACCATGTCAACCACGAATCCGCTCTCTTCGAGGCGGCTCTGGATGCCGCGGGCAATGCCGCGGTCGTCTTCAATCAGGAGAAGTCGCATCTGTTCGCTCAAGTACAATGACAAGCCGTTCGGGGCTCATGCAGCCGATCACATGCCGACCATCACGATCACCGACATCGAGGCAGCAATCAATTTCTGGCGTCAACGTTCGCCTTCGGTCGGCGACGAGATGCGCCTGTGCGCACCGGCCGGTGATCTGGCCCGATGCTATGCGCTGATGATCGTTAACGGATGGGAAGCCGTTTCGGCCGACCAGCTGGAACCGGCCGCGCATCAAGCGTGGCAGGGTTATCTGTCGGCCACGCAAGGGAAAAGTAAGGACGGCCCTGCGGCCGGATGACGCAGCTGTGGGAGCGGCTCCATAGCCGCCGGGAATCAGCCTGAGCCGGTCCAACGCACTAGCCGGCCGCGGCGTCGATGAAGCGCGCCAGCGCGACATCCAGTTCGGTCACGCCGCCGGCGTCATGCGTGCTGAGTACAATCTCGACGGTATTCCAGACGTTGCGCCACTCCGGGTGGTGGTCCATCTTCTCGGCCTGTAGCGCAACGCGCGTCATGAACGCGAACGCAGCGTTGAAGTCGTCGAAACGAAACTGCCTTTCGAGCGCGTCCCGGTCGCCGCCGCTGCGCCGCCAGCCTGGCAAATCAGCCAGTGCCGCCTGTACCGCTGCATCATCCAAAGCCTTTGGTCTGGCTGTCGACATCATCGCCTCTCCACGCGTGCCACGCGCTGCTCGGTTCCCGCACGTCAGGCGGTACCGCGCAATGCGGCGCCCGCGGAACGATCGGCGCGATGGGTGCTGCTCTTGAAGGCGCTATTTTTTCACAAACGCGTGTCCGGCGTCTGCGGGTCTACGCGATCGCGCGAGGGCGCGCTTGCGGCGTGCTTACGGCATGCTTGCGGCGCGCTTTCGCTGTGCTTTCGACCTGCTCTCGGCCCGTTCCCACGCAACGTGCCGCCACGTTCAGGCGGCAAGGCGATCCACGTTGGCGGCCGGCATGCGATTCGCGCGCAGCGACTCGACCGCGTCGAACAGCGCGTTGAAGCTGTCGATGACGAAGTAGCGCATCTGCAGCGTATCCGTGCGATAGGCGGTGGAGACGATGGTCGCGGTGTCGAATCGGTCGTGCTGTACGCCCGCGCCTGTCAGGCTGTGCAAGGTCTCCGCCGGGCTCGACGCGATCCCGGCGCCGTATACGGCGAGACCGCCTTCGTGTTCGGGCGAGCGCATCAGCCCGAATTCGACCGTGAACCAGTAGAGGCGCGCCAGGCGCGTCAACTCGTCGGCGTCCCGCGCTTCCAGACCAAGCATCGCATAGCGTTGAATGAAGTCGCCGAAGGTCGGATCGGCGAGCAGCGGCACATGGCCGAACAGGTCGTGGAAAAGGTCCGGCTCTTCGAGATAATCGAGCTGGTCCTCACGCCGTAGCCACCAGGTGACCGGGAACTTGCGTTGCGCCAGCAGGCTGAAGAAAACGCTCTCGTCGATCAATCCGTCGACAGCCACCACTTGCCAGCCGCTTGCCTGGGTCAACGCACGGTTGAGCGCGGCGAAATCGGGCACCCGGTCTGCCGGAAGCTGCAGTACGTCGAGGCCCGCCAGGAAGGCCGTGCAGCCATGCTTGGCCAGCAACCGGCACTGCCGTTCATAAAGCGTCGCCCATACCCGGTGATCCGCGGCTTCGTAGCGTGCGTACGGCTGCTCGAACGTCGCCTGCAGGTTGACGGACGGGGAAACGGAAGCGCACATGTTGGTAACTCGAAGACGGGTTGGCAAGGCATTCAGATTACCGCGCGTGACGCGCGAATAATGCGCAATCGGAACCGCTTATGGCGCTTCTTATGCGGTAATATCGCGTCAAACGACAAACAGGTGCGTAATTGATGAATCTCGATCAGTATGACATCGCGCTGCTGTCATTTCTGCAGAGCCACGGCCGCGCGACGCACCATCAAATTGCCGAGCACGTCAGCCTGTCGCCTTCGCAGATCGGACGACGTCTGCAGCGTTTGGAATCGATCGGCGTGATCGCAGGCTATCGCGTCGTACTGCGGGAAGACCGGATCGGTTTGAATGTGATGGCATTTACCGGACTCAAGTTGAAGCATCACGGCGATTCGATCATCGAGCGCTTCCAGCGCGAGATTGCCGTGCTGCCCGAAGTGCTGGAGTGCCATGCGGTGGTCGGCGACACCGATTACATGCTGCGCATCGTGGCCGGCAGTCTGCAGGACCTGTCCGAATTCGTCATGAAGAAACTGATGCGTGTGCCCGGCGTAGACAGCATACAGTCCAATATCGTGCTGACGACTTTCAAACGCGATGGTGCAATGCCTCTGGATCGTGCACCGACGCGTGTCAACTGAATCGCGTGCACCGCTTTGGAACGATATTTGCACCACCTAGGGTAAATGCTAGCTTGTGGGGCAGAGGGGGCTTGTTAAACTTGCGTCACGTTCGAAGCACCGTATAAAGCAGGTGGAGGACGAGGAGACGAAAAAGCACAGCGTGGCGCACTTATTTATAAAGAAAGCGCATCACACGCCAAGTGCATAGGCCAAGCTGCCGGGAAAAACGCTGCCGGGTTACACCGGTGGCGTTTTTTTTCGCCCGTCGCTTGAGCATTCGGGGAGACTTTTCAAATGGCATGGCGCCGCGAGTGCACCGAGCCCATTCTTTCACGTTTCTCCGCTTTGGACGTTTCCTAGGTGTTTTCCCTGGAAGCGTCGCTTTTGATGCGGAAAATCCGCAAAACTGCTGCCGCGACAGTTGATTTTGTAAATTAACTCGCTAATGATTGGTCCATGCCGCAGTGCCATGGGGCCTCGGTCGATATAAAAAGCACGATAAGTCAGGAGACACGATGGACAAGCTGAAAGTCTTGCGCACGGGTGTGGCGCTGGCTCTGATCGGCGCCGCCAGCGCGGCGTTCGGTCAGATCAAGGTTGGCGTGACGCTGTCGACCACCGGCCCGGCCGCCTCGCTCGGTATCCCCGAAAAGAACTCGATCACGTTGTTGCCGAAGGAAGTGGACGGCAAGTCGATCCAGTACATCGTTCTCGACGATGGCTCCGACACGTCGCGCGCCGTACAGAACACGCGCAAGCTGATCAGCGAAGATCACGTCGACGCCATCATCGGCTCGACAGTGACGCCGAACGCGCTGGCAATGCTCGACGTGGCGGCGGAGGGTTCGACCCCGGTGATCTCGCTCGCTGCCTCCCGCTCGATCATCGAGCCGATGGATGCGAAGCGCGCGTGGAGCTTCAAGCCGCCGCAGAACGACAAGCTGATGGCCGACGCGATCGCCCAGCACATGAAGAAGCAGGGCGTGAAGTCGGTGGCCTTCATCGGCTTCGCGGACGCCTACGGCGACAGCTGGTTCAAGGAATTCTCGCAATCGGCCCAGGAAAACGGCATCAAGATCGTCGCGAACGAGCGCTATAACCGTGGCGACACGTCGGTGACGGGCCAGGTACTGAAGGCCATCGGTTCGACGCCGGATGCGGTGCTCATCGCCGGTGCCGGCACGCCGGCGGCGCTGCCGCAGCGCGCCCTCAAGGAGCGTGGCTACAAGGGCAAGATCTATCAGACGCACGGCGTCGCGAACAACGACTTCCTGCGTGTGTGCGGCAAGGACTGCGAAGGCACCTACCTGCCGGCCGGCCCGTTGCTGGTGGCCGAGCAGCTGCCGGACTCGAGCCCGGTCAAGAAGTCGGCGATGACGTACAAGAATGCGTACGAGAAGCTGATGGGCCCGGGCACGGTTGCCACGTTCGGCGGCCATGCATGGGATGCGGGCCAGATGCTCGTGCGCGCGTTGCCGGTGGCGCTGAAGAAGGCACAACCGGGCACCAAGGAGTTCCGGGATGCGCTGCGCGCCGCGCTGGAGAACATCAAGGACCTGCCGGCTTCGCACGGTATCTTCAACACCACGCCGACCAATCACAATGGCCTGGACGACCGCGCACGCGTGATGGTGCAGATCGTCAACGGCAAGTGGAAGTTGCAGGATTGATGGATGATCGCCGGGGAGCGCAGGCTCCCCGGCGACGGCCCGATGTCGCCGTCGGGTGAGGGAAGGGACGAACGGCACCCCCGGTGCCGAAAAGATCGCCAGCGTTTTTCGCAGCGATTTTTTTTTGCCCCACGCAGCGAAAATGCACCGTTATAAGATTCGTTTTTTTCGGAAATTCTGAACGATGGACCTATCCATAGCCGCGATCCTTGCCCAGGACGGGATCACGTCAGGGGCGATCTATGCGCTGCTGGCGCTGGCCCTCGTCCTGGTCTTTTCTGTCACGCGCATCATCTTTATTTCGCAGGGCGAATTCGTCTCGTACGGGGCGCTGACGCTGGCCGCATTGGAGACACAGCGGTTTCCGGCCACGTGCTGGCTGCTGGTCGCGATGGGCGTCGCCTGCTTCATTTTCGAGACTGCCAAGGTGCTGCGCGACCACGCGCGGCGACGCACGGCCGGCAAGGCCATCGCCGTCTATGCAGGCAAGTACCTGCTGTTCCCGATTGCGATCCTGCTGGTGGTGCAGCGCGTCGCGGGGCTGCCGCTGCCGATGGCTGCGCATATCGCATTGACGTTGCTGATCGTGGTACCGATGGGACCGATGCTTTATCGTCTCGCGTTCGAACCGATCGCCGAGGCCAGCACGCTGCTGCTGCTGATCGTGTCGGTCGCCGTGCACTTCGCGCTGGTTGGCATCGGCCTGCTGATGTTCGGCGCGGAAGGTTCGCGCACGACCCCGTTCACGACGGCGAGCTTCGATCTCGGCACCGTTTCCATCTCGGGCCAGAGCCTGTGGGTGGTGGTCACCTCGCTGGTGCTGATCATCGCGCTGTACGTCTTCTTCGACCGTTCGCTGACTGGCAAGGCGCTGCGCGCAACCGCCGTCAATCGCCTGGGTGCGCGCCTGGTCGGTATCGCAACCACCCGCGCGGGCCGGCTGTCGTTCGTGTTCGCGGCGGGCATGGGCGCGCTTGGCGGCGTGCTGATCGGCCCGGTGACGACCGTCTATTACGACTCGGGCTTCCTGATCGGTCTGAAGGGCTTCGTCGCCGCGATCATCGGTGCGTTGGCCAGCTATCCGGCCGCCGCGCTGGGTGCCTTGCTCGTCGGTCTTCTCGAATCCTATTCGTCGTTCTGGGCGAGTGCATACAAGGAAGTGATCGTCTTTACGCTGATCATCCCGGTGCTGGTGTGGCGTTCGCTGGCGAACCCGCACTCCGAGGAAGACGAAGCGTAAGGAACGAGGAAAGTCGCCATGAGAAACAAACTATTCTGGGTTTTCCTGCTGATCGTCGTGCTGCTGCCCGTCCTGCCGTTGCCTGTCCGGGTGCCGGAGTACTGGATCACGCTGCTGAACTACATCGGCCTGTATGCAATCGTTGCGGTCGGTCTGGTGCTGCTGACCGGCATCGGCGGGATGACGTCGTTCGGGCAGGCCGCGTTCGTCGGTCTGGGCGCCTACACGACCGGCTTCCTCAGCACGCGCTATGGCGTGTCGCCGTGGCTGGCACTGTTCGTCGGCATCGCGATCACCGCCTTGGCCGCGCTGGTGCTGGGCGCGATCACGATGCGGCTGTCGGGGCACTTCCTGCCGCTGGGGACGATCGCCTGGGGCCTGTCGCTGTTCTTTCTGTTCGGTAATCTCGAATTCCTCGGCAAGTACGACGGCATCAACTCGATCCCCGCGTTGGAGGTATTCAACTGGCGGTTCGATACCGGTCGCCAGATGTTCTATCTGATCTGGGTGGTGGTGATCGGCTCGGTGCTGTCGGTGCAGAACCTGCTCGATTCCCGTCCCGGCCGCGCGATCCGCGCGCTGCGTGGCGGCGGCGTGATGGCCGAGGCGATGGGCGTGAACACTGCCTGGATGCGGGTTGTGATCTTCGTCTACGCGGCCATCCTTGCCGCGATCTCCGGCTTCCTGTTCGCGCATCTGCAGCGTGCCGTGAATCCGACGCCGTTCGGACTGGAGCATGGCATCCAGTTCCTGTTCATGGCGGTGGTGGGCGGCGCGGGACACGTCTGGGGCGCAGTGCTGGGCGCGGGCATCGTCACCCTGCTGCAGGACTGGCTGCAATCCTTCCTGCCAAGGATCATCGGCCAGAACGGCAACTTCGAGATGGTGGTGTTCGGGATCCTGATGGTCCTGCTGCTGCAGTACGCGCGTGATGGCGTGTGGCCGTACCTGCAGAAGCTGTTCCCGAAACGTCGCGGCGTGACGGCCCCGGAGAAGGCGGAGGCGCTGGTGCAGCGCGCCAAGCCGAGCGCCGGCGAGCCGCTGCTGCAAGTCAACGCCGCACGCAAGGAATTCGGCGGTCTGGTTGCGGTAAACGACGTGAGCTTCGAGGTCAATGCAGGCGAGATCATCGGCCTGATCGGACCGAACGGCGCCGGCAAGTCGACCACCTTCAACCTGGTAACCGGCGTGCTGCATGTGACGCGCGGCGAGATCATGTTCCGCGGCGAACGGATCGAGAAGCTCGCCTCGCGGGAGATCGTCAAGCGCGGCATCGGTCGGACCTTCCAGCACGTACGGCTGATGCCGACGATGACGGTGCTCGAAAACGTCGCGATCGGCGCGCACCTGCGCGGTCACACCGGCGTCTGGCGCAGCGTCGCACGCCTGAACAAGGCCGAGGAAGAACGCCTGATGTTCGAGGCGGCTCGTCAGATCGAGCGCGTCGGCCTTGGCGCACACATGTATGACGAAGCGGGCAGCCTCGCGCTGGGTCAGCAACGCATCCTGGAGATCGCGCGAGCGCTGGCATCGGATCCGACACTGCTGCTGCTCGACGAGCCGGCGGCAGGCCTGCGGTACAAGGAGAAGCAGGCGTTGGCCGATCTGTTGCGCAAGCTCAAGGGGGAAGGACTCAGCGTTCTGCTGGTCGAGCACGACATGGATTTTGTAATGAACTTGACGGATCGCCTGGTGGTGATGGAATTCGGTACGCGCATCGCACATGGTTTGCCGCATGAGGTGCAGAACGATCCGGCGGTTCTCGAAGCCTATCTGGGCGGGGTGGAGTGATGAGCGCGCCGATTCTGGAAGTCAAGGATCTGAATGTCTCGTACGGCAAGATCGAGGCACTGCATGGGGCCCATCTGCGCGTGGAGCCGGGTCAGATCGTCACCGTCATTGGCCCCAACGGAGCAGGCAAATCGACGCTGCTGAATTCGGTGATGGGGGCGCTGCCGCTGAGCGGTCGGGCACTTGGCGGGGTGTTCTTCGAGGGCGACGAAGTGGGCGGCCTGTCGATCGAGCAACGCGTCGCGCGTGGCATGTGCCTGGTGCCGGAAAAGCGCGAATTGTTCTCAACGATGTCGGTCGAGGACAACCTGCTGTTGGGGAGCTACCGTCGAGCGCGCGCGCGTGACCGCAATTATCTGGATCAGCTGGACCATGTGTACCAGTTGTTTGGTCGTTTGAAAGAGCGGCGCAAACAGCAGGCGGGCACGCTGTCCGGTGGTGAGCGGCAGATGCTTGCACTGGGCCGTGCGTTGATGGGCAAACCGAGCCTGCTGATGCTGGACGAGCCCAGTCTCGGGCTGGCGCCGCTGATCGTGAAGGAAATATTCCATATTATCAACGACTTACGAAAAACCGGCGTTGCCACGTTGCTGATTGAGCAGAATGCTCGCGCAGCGCTCCAGGTCGCGGATTATGGTTACGTGATCGAGACTGGGGATCTTGTGCTGGAGGGTCCAGCGTCGGACTTGGCCAACAATCCGCGCGTGATCGAAACCTATCTTGGTTTGGCGAAGAAATCGGAAGTCGCGTGATCGGTTGTTTCACGTGAAACAATAGGCTAGCCCCGGCTTTGCCGGGCGACGCCGACGGAGCGACAGGTTATAATTCTGCGTTGCTCCTTCCAAAGCGCTCTCGCGCGTCTGTCATGCTTTTCCCGAAAGAGTTCGACGTCATCGTCGTCGGTGGCGGCCATGCCGGAACCGAAGCCGCGCTGGCAGCGGCGCGCTCCGGTGCGAAAACGCTGTTGCTTACGCACAACATCGAGACGCTTGGTCAGATGAGCTGTAACCCTTCCATTGGCGGAATCGGTAAAGGGCATCTGGTCAAGGAAGTCGATGCGTTAGGCGGTGCGATGGCAATCGCCACCGACGAAGCTGGCATACAGTTTCGGATTCTCAATTCCTCCAAAGGTCCGGCAGTCCGCGCGACACGGGCGCAGGCCGATCGTCTTTTGTACAAGCAGGCAATCCGGTCGCGCCTTGAGAATCAGGAGCGTCTCTGGCTTTTCCAGCAGGCGGCCGACGACTTGGTGGTCGAGGGCGAGCGCGTCGCAGGCGTCGTCACTCAGGCTGGCATTGTCTTCAAGAGCAGGGCAGTGGTTCTGACGGCCGGGACGTTCCTCGACGGCAAGATCCACGTGGGCCTGAGTAATTACGTCGGCGGCCGCGCGGGAGACCCTGCTTCAGTGTCGCTGTCAGCCAGACTGAAAGAATTGGCATTGCCGCAGGGGCGTCTGAAGACAGGCACCCCGCCGCGAATCGACGGTCGGTCCATCGACTTCAGTCGACTCGAAGTGCAGCCGGGCGATGAGAATCCGGTGCCGGTCTTCTCATTTCTCGGCCGCGCCGAGATGCATCCGCGGCAGATGCCGTGTTGGATCACGCACACCAACACACGGACGCACGACATCATTCGCAGCGGGTTGGATCGGTCGCCCATGTACACCGGCGTGATCGAAGGAGTTGGCCCGCGGTATTGCCCGTCGATCGAAGACAAGATCCATCGCTTTGCGTCGAAAGAGAGCCACCAGATTTACCTCGAACCGGAGGGGCTCACAACGAACGAGTTTTATCCGAATGGAATTTCGACCAGCTTGCCGTTCGACGTGCAAATCGCACTCGTTCAGTCGATGCCGGGCCTGGAAGACGCGCATATCCTGCGTCCCGGGTACGCGATCGAATACGACTACTTCGATCCGCGCGGCCTGAAGGCATCGCTGGAAACCAAGGCCATCGGCGGACTGTTTTTCGCCGGGCAGATCAATGGCACCACCGGTTATGAAGAGGCCGCGGCGCAGGGGTTGCTTGCGGGCCTGAACGCGTCGCGTCAGGCGAGGGAACTGCCGACCTGGTCGCCACGGCGGGACGAAGCCTATCTGGGCGTCCTGGTCGACGACTTGGTCACGCGGGGCGTGAATGAGCCGTACCGAATGTTTACCAGTCGTGCCGAGTATCGGCTCAGCCTGCGAGAAGACAATGCCGATTTTCGCCTGACTGAAATGGGTCGCGAATTGGGCTTGGTCGATGACATTCGCTGGGAACAATTCAATCGAAAGCGGGACGCTGTTTCACGTGAAACATCGCGCTTGTCCAGTACCTGGGTCAACCCTAAGAGCTTGCCGGCCGCGGAGGCGACAGATCTGCTGGGAAAAGGTATCGAGCGGGAATATAGCTTGGCAGACCTGCTTAGACGACCCAACGTCAGCTATCGACAATTGGTCGACTTCGACGGCGGTCGTTTCAAAACCGAAACGTTTTCCGACGACCCGGTGCTGGAAGCGCAAATTCACGAGCAGGTGGAAATCGCGATCAAGTACCAGGGTTATATCGACCGCCAGGCGAATGAGGTTGCGCGTAACGACGCGCACGAAACCACGCGACTGCCGGAAGATCTCGACTACGCGGATATTCGTGGTCTGTCCTTTGAGGTCAAGCAGAAGCTCAGCGTCCAGCGTCCAGAAACCATCGGTCAGGCCATGCGGATATCTGGTGTCACGCCTGCGGCCGTCTCGCTACTGATGGTGCACCTGAAAAAGCATCGAAAAGCCCGTGCTGATCTGGCGACGATAAGCAAGTGAGCATGAGAAACACCACGGTCGACGATCTGCGAGGCAGAATTGCGCCGCTTGGCCTTGATCTATCCATCGACGTTCTGTCGAAGCTGCTCGACTATCTGTCGCTGCTTGCGAAATGGAACGCTGTGTTCAATCTGACGGCAATCCGCGATGTGCAGCAAATGCTTGTGCAGCATCTGTTCGATTGCCTGTCGATTCTGCCTACTCTGGACCGTCTGGAGCCTGCCCGCGTGCTCGACGTCGGTAGCGGTGGCGGCCTGCCTGGGCTGGTCATTGCCATTGCGCGGCCGTACTGGGCCGTCACGCTCAACGATATCGTCAGCAAAAAAACCGCGTTCCTTCTGCAGGTCAAGGCGGCGCTTTCCCTGGATAACGTTGAAGTGGTCAACGCACGGGTCGAGACGATCGATGCGACTGCACCTTTTGATGTTATTACGTGCCGCGCCTTCGCGGACCTGTCGGACTTTTATCGTTTGAGCCAGCACCTGCTCGCGCAGAAAGGGCATTTTGTTGCGATGAAAGGTGTGGCGCGCGCCGATGAGTTGGCAAGGCTGACCGAGCAGGGGCTCGCCATCGAGGTCATACCACTTCGGGTACCCGAGCTGGACGCCCAGCGCCACCTCATTGTTGCTCATCGGCCGCACCCGTAACACCGAAGCCGCTTTCGTCAGTACCAGTCTTCCAGGAATCAGCATGCCCCACATCTTCTGCGTCGCGAATCAGAAAGGCGGTGTCGGCAAGACCACGACGACGGTCAATCTCGCCGCCAGCCTGGCCGCGCGTCAGCAACGCGTCCTGCTCATCGACCTCGATCCGCAGGGCAATGCCACGATGGGAAGCGGCGTCGACAAGCAGTCCGCCGAGCAGACCGTCTATGAAGTGTTGGTGGGCACGGTTCCGATCCGCGACGCTATCGTGCGCTGCGAGGCGGCAGGCTATGACGTACTGCCGGCGAACCGTGAGCTCGCCGGCGCCGAGGTCGAGCTCGTCACCTTCGACAAACGAGAGCGGAGGCTTCGCGACGCATTGGCGAAAATAGCAAACGACTACGACTTCATCCTGATCGACTGCCCTCCCGCATTGTCATTGCTGACCCTGAACGGACTGTGCGCAGCGAATGGCGTCATCATTCCGATGCAATGCGAATATTTCGCGCTGGAAGGGCTGTCCGATCTGGTCAACACGATCAAGCGGGTCAACGGTAATCTAAATCGCGACCTGAGAGAGATTGCGTTGTTGCGGGTCATGTTCGACCCGCGCATCACATTGCAGCAGCAGGTGGCCGAGCAGATCAAGCAACACTTTGGCAGCAAGGTCTTCGATGCGGTCATCCCTCGCAACGTCCGTCTGGCGGAAGCGCCCAGCTACGGCCTGCCGGGCGTCGTGTTCGACAAGAGTTCACGTGGCGCGCGGGCGTACAACGACTTCAGCGCAGAGATCCTCAAACGCTACGGTGCAAGCAAGGCGCCGGCACTCTCGGAAATGCAATGAAAACCGTCGCGAAAAAGAAAGGGCTGGGGCGTGGACTCGAAGCGCTGCTTGGCGAGGCAATCACGATCGACGCCCCGGCCCTATCGGCGAACGATCAGCCCAGCGTGCTTCCAGTGGCGGCGCTCCGCCCGGGAAAATATCAGCCGCGCACACGGATGGACGAGGGTGCGCTGCAGGAACTCGCCGCCAGCATTCGAGCGCAGGGCTTGATGCAGCCTATCCTGGTGCGCCCCGTAGACGGCGAGGGGTACGAGATCATCGCTGGCGAACGGCGGTACCGTGCGGCTCGCCTGGCGGGGCTCACGGAGCTGCCGGTTCTCGTCCGTGATGTGCCGGACAAGGCCGCCGCGGCGATGGCACTTATCGAGAACATCCAGCGCGAAGACCTGAACCCGCTGGAAGAAGCGCAGGGCATGCAACGCCTGCTCGACGACTTCAAGTTCACGCACGAACAGGCAGCCGAGGCGGTGGGACGCTCGCGCAGTGCAGTGACCAACTCGTTGCGATTGCTCAATCTTGCTCAGCCAGTCCAGACCATGCTGCTCGCCGGCGACCTCGACATGGGCCACGCCCGCGCGCTGTTGAGTCTGGACGCCGCGATGCAGATCGCGCTGGCAACCGAAGTGGTGAACCGCCGTCTGTCCGTACGCGAGACGGAAAAACTGGTTGCGCAGTCACAGAAGCCTGCCGTAGATGCACCGTCGCGAAAAGTCAAGCCGCGTGACCTCAGCGGCTTGGAAGACGAACTGTCCGATGTATTTGCCGCGGCAGTTAAAATAAAGACGACTCAGAAGGGAGGCGGGCAAATCTCTATTCAATTCGGCAGCATGGACGCCCTCGAGGGCGTGATCGAGCGGCTACGCAACGCCGCTGCGCGACGGGGCTGACGGCCCCATCGCTGGTCGGCCGGCGCTGTCCCACGCCCAGCCTGTCTGAGCCGACCGAGATCAAACGCCGCACGCGTCCTTGAAGAACGCGTAAAGGGCGCCGAAAGGGTAGCCCGGACGGCCCGACTAACCCCCGCATGGCGCAGCGGACGGTCATACCGAACAGGCATCTCACACCTGACCGCCATGTCGCCACTCAGCGAAGCCATGCCGCTACGGCGGCACGCTTGCTGACCAAGATCATTGTCTGCACAGGCCAAATGCCGTCGTCGAACAAGGTCGACTTCCGTCAGCCGCGCGGGCGGGCGCGAGAAGGCCCCGGCACACGTTATTCGCAACGCCTATGCAGAAGCGGGCCGAACAGGCATCGCTCTACCTCCCGGTGCCTTTGCTTGGCTCGACCGCTTTTGGCCAACCGTTCAAAGCCCGGACGCCTAATCTTCGCGGCGACATTCCCAGGATTCTCCAGTCGGGCCAGCGCCTCGAAACGGTCTAGCACTACGTTGCTGCGCCCAACCCGACATACCAACAGTCCGGGTGCTGATCAAGCACGCATTCCTCATGCATGCCGCGCCGCGTCGCGTCGCGCCGCGACGGCGAGCAGCGGTTCGTCGATAGGGCAATCTGTCGGGTCGTTTGCACCGCGAAACGCAACGTAACTTCGCAAGCCTAGCCGAGTTCGCCATCGAGCCCAAGCAAGCCGTGCACCGACGTTCCGCTGCCGCGCCCAAGCACCGTTATCCCAGTCGTGCAAAGCGTCGAAGGTCCATGTAGCCAAGTGCCCCGTAGTGACCTACTGACGACCCTGAGCAGGTTGTTGTCGGAAACGTCGACCAGTGAATGGTTCCGTCAGCATTCCGCTATCTCTCCGACTTGCACGTGTAGGGTTTGTCGACCTTTCGGTCGACTGGTGGGACAACAGTGCTTCGTATCTAATTCCAACACCCTCGGCGTCGTAGCCCTGCGGGGCAGCGCCGTGAGGATACGAGGCATGCAGAGGCGACACACATGAGCCCTACGATTGCGTAGAGCGAATTTCCACGGCGTTTGCAAGGAATAGGTCGGACCGATACCACCTACGAAAACCCGTGAAGTAATTTCGACTGAATCCCATGAGTTCTGAGTAATTATTACTTGTTTAGTCAACTGTGTGTTTTTTGTGAAGAGATTGACGCGGCCGTAATGTCCGTCTCTTAAATGCTTGAATGCCCTACAACTATCGCTTACAATCGCCCGGATTTGTCGGCTCGACCTGTCCGAAAGCGGGCTGAAAGCGCGTTGAGCGCGGAGAAGAGTGGGTTTCGATGGCTCAGAACGTACCGGCTCCGAAAGGCCCGAACGGACCGACGGCGGATGCGTCTGAGGCGGAAATCCGACGCGATACCGGTGATTGGCGCAGCGAGCTGGATGTCGAGCGAGAGCCAGAAATCGTCCCGCTGACGCGTGCCGAAGCCGAGTCCTTGTTCGGTCCGTCGGTCAGCCAAGCCTCGCGCGTGACGCCGTTTAAGGTTGTCGCCGCGCAAGTGGTCATCACCCTCTGCTCAATGTGCGTCGCCGGCCTGTTGTCGGCGCGGCCGGGCATTGCGGCACTGTCGGCGCTGTGTGGCGGCGCAATCGGTTTCGTTCCTGGCGCCTGGTTCGCATGGCGACTCGGACGTGCCGGGTCGCCATCGGCATTGCGCTGGGCGGTGGCGGAGGGCGTGAAAGTGGCGGCGACCGTTGCATTGTTCGCCGCGGTGGCGATCGGGTTTCGCGACGTGAGGTGGCTGCCGTTGCTGCTGACGTTCGTGCTGGTCTTGAAGACGTACTGGATAGCGCTGTTCTGGCGCTGAGCGTGAGCGGCCTGCGGGTCGCGCCTCGGCCGGAATCGCCTGAAGCATTCAATTTTGGGTTCTTGGAAATGGCAGCAGAGATCGAATCGGAAACCCCTTCACAGTACATTTCGCACCACCTCCAAAATTTCTCGACCAAGCATCAGACGTCGCTGTTCGACCTTTCGGTCCTGAACCTCGACACGCTGTTCTGGTCGGTGGCGATGGGCCTGGTGACGATTTTCGTACTGTGGCTGGCCGCGCGGCGCTCGACGCCGGGCGTACCGTCGCGCTTCCAGTGTCTCGTCGAGATGCTGGTCGAGATGGTCGAAGACCAGTCCAAGTCCATCGTGCACGGTAACCGCGCGTTCATCGCTCCGCTGGCGCTGACGGTGTTCGTCTGGGTCGCGCTGATGAACTCGCTCGACCTGCTGCCCGTCGACCTGCCGGGCCGCGTGATCGGCTGGCTGGGCCTGTCGAACGTCATCACGCACCATCGCATCGTGCCGACCGCAGACCTGAACGGTACGCTCGGCATCGCCGTGGGCGTCCTGGTCCTGATGCTGTACTACAGCGTCAAGATCAAGGGAGCCGGCGGCTTCATCCATGAATTGGTTTCCGCTCCGTTCGGTGCTCATCCGCTGCTGTGGATTCCGAACCTGGCGCTGAACATCGTTGAATTCCTTGCCAAGACCGTCTCGCTCGGCATGCGGCTGTTCGGCAATATGTACGCCGGCGAACTGCTGTTCCTGCTGATCGCGCTGCTCGGTAGCATCTGGCATTTCAGTGCGGACACCTCCGTGCTCGGCTTTGTCGGGCATGTGATTGCGGGCAGTGCGTGGGCGATCTTCCACATCCTGATCGTGCTGCTGCAAGCGTTCATCTTCATGATGCTGACGTTGGTGTATATCGGCCAGGCGCACGACAAGCACTGATCCAGCTCTCGCGTTTCAATCTCGTTTCAACAAGTTTTAAGACTTTTCAAAGAGGAGTAAACATGCAAGCCTACATCGCCAACATCCAAGGCCTGACCGCCATCTGCATCGGCATCATCATCGGCCTGGGTGCTATCGGCGCCTGTATCGGTATCGCACTGATGGGTGGCAAGTACATCGAAGCGTGCGCTCGCCAGCCTGAATTGATGAACCCGCTGCAAACGAAGATGTTCCTGCTGGCCGGTCTGATCGACGCGGCGTTCCTGATCGGTGTTGGTGTCGCGATGCTGTTCGCGTTCGCGAACCCGCTGACGGCCGCACTCGCCGGCGCCTAAGGCATGCGGCAACGCCGCGGGCTCCAACGGGCTCGCGGAACATTGCACCACGCCCGGCGCCTGAGTCCAGGTGTCGGGTGTTGTCGCATTCATGTCGCGACCGTTCTCGCTGGCGCCGTCTCCGCGGCGAACGGTCCATGAAGCTCTGACGCAAGGAAACACCGTGAATCTGAACGCAACGCTGTTTGCGCAAATGGTCGTGTTCCTGATCCTCGCGTGGTTCACGATGAAGTTCGTGTGGCCGCCGCTGATCAAGGCCCTCGACGAACGCGCGAAGAAGATCGCCGACGGCCTGGCCGCCGCCGAACAAGGCAAGGCTGAACTCGAAGCCGCCAATCGCCGCATCGACCAGTCGCTCGCCGAAGCGCGTGACCAGGGCCAGCAGCGCATTGCCGACGCCGAGAAGCGCGCCGTACTCGTCGCGGACGAACTGAAGGCCAACGCGCAAGCCGAAGCCGCACGCATCATCGCGACCGCGAAGGCGGATGCCGACCAGCAGCTGATCCAGGCGCGCGAAACGCTGCGTCGTGAAGTCGCCACGCTGGCCGTCAAGGGTGCCGAGCAGATCCTGAAGCGCGAGATCGACGCCAAGGCCCACGCCGACCTGTTGAACCAACTCCAAGCCGAGCTCTGACCATGGCCGAACTAGCTACCGTCGCGCGCCCGTATGCCGAGGCAGCGTTCAGCGTGGCCGAGAAGGGTGACCTGAACGTGTGGTCGGACGGGCTCCGGCAACTGGCGGAACTGGTGCGCCTGCCCGAGGTAGCGGAGGCGTCGTCGAACCCGCGCATCAGCCGTCGGCAGATCGCCGATCTGTTGCTGACAGCGGTGAAGCCGGCGCCCGGCGCCGAGCTGAAGAACTTTGTCGAGATGCTGGTGGACAACCATCGCCTGGCGCTGTTGCCGGAAATCTCGGTCCAGTTCGACGCGTTGAAGAACAGCAGCGAAGGCGTGGCCGACGCGGAAATCCGCAGTGCCTTCCCGCTCGAAGGCGCGGCGCTGACCAGCCTCGTCGCGGCGCTCGAGCGCAAGTTCGCGCGCAAGCTGCGTCCGACGGTGGTCGTCGATCCGTCGCTGATCGGCGGCGTCAGCGTCAAGGTCGGGGACGAATTGCTGGATACGTCGGTGCGTGCCCGTTTGGCACAAATGGAAAGTGCGCTGACCGCTTGAACACGGCCGCGAAGCCGGCCGCGCTCGGCGCGGCGCCGCGGCGCCAGGGACCGCCGGGTGACCGTCGGCTCGATGGACCACCCGCCAGCGGTCGCCCGACAGGACGGCCTGGCATAAAGAATTGACTATCAGGAGCAACCATGCAACTCAACCCTTCTGAAATCAGCGAGCTGATCAAAAGCCGGATTCAGGGGCTCGAAGCAGGCGCCGATCTTCGCACGCAGGGCACCGTCATCTCCGTGAGCGACGGCATCGTCCGCATTCACGGCCTGTCGGACGTGCAACAGGGCGAAATGCTCGACTTCGGCAACGACACCTTCGGTCTGGCGCTGAATCTGGAGCGCGACTCGGTCGGCGCCGTGATTCTGGGCGACTACGAAGGTATCAGCGAAGGCGGGATCGTCAAGTGCACCGGCCGCCAGCTGGAAGTGCCGGTCGGTCCGGAAATGCTCGGCCGTGTGGTCGACGCCCTCGGCAACCCGATCGACGGCAAGGGCCCGATCAACGCGAAGCTCACCGATGCGGTCGAAAAGATCGCCCCGGGCGTGATCTGGCGTAAGTCGGTGGACCAGCCGCTGCAGACCGGCGTGAAGTCGATCGACGCAATGGTGCCGATCGGCCGTGGCCAGCGCGAGCTGATCATCGGCGACCGCCAGACCGGCAAGAGCGCCGTGGCGCTCGACGCGATCATCAACCAGAAGGGCAAGGGCGTTAAGTGCATTTACGTCGCGATCGGCCAGAAGGCTTCGTCGATCATGAACGTGCTGCGCAAGCTCGAAGAGTTCGGCGCGCTCGAATACACGACGATCGTCGCGGCCAGCGCCGCCGATCCGGCCGCGATGCAGTACCTGGCGCCGTACGCCGGCTGCACGATGGGCGAGTACTTCCGCGATCGCGGCCAGGATGCGCTGATCGTCTATGACGACTTGACCAAGCAAGCCTGGGCCTATCGCCAGATCTCGCTGTTGCTGCGCCGTCCGCCGGGCCGCGAAGCCTACCCGGGCGACGTGTTCTATCTGCACTCGCGCCTGCTGGAGCGTGCGTCGCGCGTCTCGGAAGACTACGTCGAGAAGTTCACCAACGGCGAAGTCACGGGTCAAAGCGGTTCGCTGACCGCCCTGCCGATCATCGAGACGCAGGCGGGCGACGTCACGGCGTTCGTGCCGACCAACGTGATCTCGATCACCGACGGCCAGATCTTCCTGGAAACCGACCTGTTCAACGCTGGCGTGCGCCCCGCGATCAACGCCGGTATCTCGGTGTCGCGGGTCGGTGGCGCGGCACAGACGAAGGCGGTCAAGAAGCTCTCCGGCGGTATCCGTACCGACCTGGCGCAGTACCGCGAATTGGCGGCCTTCGCGCAGTTTGCCTCGGATCTCGACGAAGCGACCCGTCGCCAGCTCGAGCGCGGCCGCCGCGTCACGGAACTGCTCAAGCAGCCGCAGTACCAGCCGCTGCAGGTGTGGGAACTGGCCGTGTCGCTGTTCGCCGCCAACAATGGCTATCTCGACGATCTGGACGTGTCGAAGGTGCTGCCGTTCGAGCGTGGCCTGCGCGATGCGCTGAAGACGAGCCATGCCGACCTGATCGGCCGCATCGAAGACAAGAAGGAACTGACGAAGGACGACGAGCCGCTGTTGCATGCCGCGGTCGCCGACTTCAAGAAGTCGGGCGCCTACTGATCGAACCGCTGGGACCGCGCAGTCGGGCGTTCCAGCAGCGGCCCGCGCCGCCCGGAAACGGGCCGGTCCGGGCTGGACGAGGAGTTGAACAATGGCGGGAATGAAGGAAATCCGCGGCAAGATCAAGAGCGTGCAGAACACGCGCAAGATCACCAAGGCAATGGAGATGGTCGCCGCCTCGAAGATGCGCCGCGCGCAGGAACGCATGCGCGCCGCGCGCCCGTACGCGGAGAAGGTCAGGGACATCGCCGCGCACATGAGCGAGGCGAATCCCGAATACCGTCATCCGTTCATGGTGCGTACCACCGGCGCGAAGCGGGCGGGCATCATCCTGGTGACGACCGACAAGGGATTGTGCGGCGGGATGAACACCAACATCCTCCGCGCGGTGCTGGCCAAGTATCGTGAACTCGAACAGCGCGGCATCGCGCTGGAAGCAACCACGATCGGTGGCAAGGGCGCGGCGTTCCTGCACCGCTTCGGTGCGAAGATCGTCTCGCAGGTCGCCCAGCTCGGCGATACGCCGCATCTGGAAAAGCTGATCGGCGTGATCAAGACGCAACTCGACGCGTTCGCGGCGGGCGAGCTGGACGCGGTGTATCTCGCGTACACGCGTTTCGTGAACACGATGAAGCAGGAGCCGGTGATCGAGCAACTGCTGCCATTGCCGGACGCCGCGCTGCAGCGCGAAGCCGGAGCGACGGGTCACAGCTGGGACTATATCTACGAGCCGGATGCGCAGGCCGTCATCGACGATCTGCTCGTGCGCTACGTCGAGGCGCTGGTCTACCAGGGCGTTGCCGAGAACATGGCGTCGGAGCAGTCGGCCCGGATGGTGGCGATGAAGGCCGCTTCGGACAACGCGAAGACGGTCATCAGCGAGATGCAGCTCGTGTACAACAAGAGCCGGCAGGCCGCGATCACGAAGGAACTGTCCGAAATCGTGAGCGGCGCGGCAGCCGTTTGACGCCACGGACATGACGCGCGGCGAACGACGGCGCGACGGACAATTGAACAGTTAAAGGAATAAGCGATGAGTGCTGTGATGACGGAAGGCAAGATCGTACAGTGCATCGGTGCGGTGGTCGACGTCGAGTTCCCGCGCAACCAGATGCCCAACATCTTCGATGCGCTGGTTTTGGACGGCTCCGAGCTGACGCTCGAAGTGCAACAGCAGTTGGGTGACGGCGTCGTCCGTACCATCTGCCTCGGTTCGTCGGAAGGCCTGAAGCGCGGCCTGACGATCCGCAACACGGGCAACCCGATCACGGTGCCGGTCGGTACGCCGACGCTGGGCCGGATCATGGACGTGCTTGGCCGTCCGATCGACGAAGCCGGCGTGATCGAGAGCGAGAACCACCGCTCGATCCACCAGAAGGCGCCGAACTTCGACCAGCTCGCGCCGTCGACCGAACTGCTCGAAACCGGCATCAAGGTCATCGACCTGGTCTGCCCGTTCGCGAAGGGCGGCAAGGTCGGCCTGTTCGGCGGTGCCGGCGTCGGCAAGACCGTCAACATGATGGAACTGATCAACAACATCGCGAAGGAGCACGGTGGTTACTCCGTGTTCGCCGGTGTGGGCGAGCGTACCCGCGAAGGGAACGACTTCTATCATGAAATGAAGGACTCGAACGTCCTGGACAAGGTCGCGCTGGTCTACGGTCAGATGAACGAGCCGCCGGGCAACCGTCTGCGCGTGGCGCTGACCGGTCTGACGATGGCCGAGCACTTCCGCGACGAAGGCCGCGACGTGCTGTTCTTCGTCGACAACATCTATCGTTACACCCTGGCCGGTACCGAAGTCTCGGCGCTGCTGGGCCGGATGCCGTCGGCGGTGGGCTATCAGCCGACGCTGGCCGAGGAAATGGGTCGTCTGCAGGAACGGATCACGTCGACCAAGACCGGCTCGATCACCTCGGTGCAGGCCGTGTACGTGCCTGCCGACGACTTGACCGATCCGTCGCCGGCCACCACCTTCGGCCACTTGGACGCGACCGTGGTGCTGTCGCGGGACATCGCGTCGCTGGGTATCTACCCGGCCGTCGACCCGCTGGACTCGACCTCGCGCCAGATCGACCCGAACGTGATCGGCGAAGAGCACTACACGGTCACGCGCCGGGTGCAGCAGACCCTGCAGCGCTACAAGGAACTGCGCGACATCATCGCAATTCTGGGCATGGACGAGCTGTCGCCGGATGACAAGCAAGCCGTGGCCCGCGCGCGTAAGATCCAGCGCTTCCTGTCGCAGCCGTTCCACGTCGCCGAGGTCTTCACGGGCTCGCCGGGCAAGTACGTGCCGCTGAAGGAAACGATCCGTGGCTTCAAGATGATCGTCGACGGCGAGTGCGATCACCTGCCGGAGCAGGCGTTCTACATGGTCGGCACGATCGACGAAGCGTTCGAAAAGGCGAAGAAGATGCAGTAAGCCGGCTGACGCCGGTTGGCGGGACCCGGCGGCGGCAACATGTGCCGCCAGCGGTTCCCGTTCTCCGAAGTCAGCGGCCGCGGCGACCGCTCGCGGTCCGTTCGCGCCGCATTTTCACTTCCGGACCGAGCCGCCTGGCGAACCGGTCCGGTGTGCCGAACAGGAATCGATATGGCAACCATCAAAGTAGACGTCGTCAGCGCCGAAGAGCAGATCTTCTCCGGCGAGGCGAAGTTCGTCGCGCTGCCGGGTGAAGCCGGTGAGCTCGGCATCCTGCCGGGACACACGCCGCTGATCACGCGCATCCGTCCGGGTGCGGTGCGCATCGAGACGGAGTCGGGCGAAGAGTTCGTTTTCGTCGCGGGCGGCATTCTCGAAGTGCAACCGGACGCCGTCACCGTGCTGGCCGACACCGCGATCCGTGGTCAGGATCTCGACGAAGCGAAGGCCGAGCAGGCGCGCCGCGCGGCCGAAGAAGCACTGTCGAACACGAGTTCGAACATCGAATATGCGGCGGCACAGGCCGAACTGGCGTACGCTGCCGCACAGATCGCCGCAATCCAGCAACTGCGTCGCCGCCGCGGCACGCATTGAGACGGCGCGGCCGCCGGGTACTGCCCGGTCGCCTGGACCGAGCCCCTTGCGCGTGAGCGGAGGGGCTTTTTTGCGTCGCGCTCGGAAGACAGCCCAAATCGTCGGCACAGCCGTGCCGGTCGGTTCTGGGCGGGTCGTACGGCCGACGTCCGCCATCGCGCGCGGCGAGCACGGCGAGCACGGCGAGCGTCGTACGGCCAGCGGGCCGCTACGCGGCCACGGTAGTACCGCAGAGCGCAATGCACCACCGGCCGCATCGAGCCTACCGCCAGTGTCGGGTGCGTATCGCGCTCCGCTGCGGTTTTCGATGGTTTGCGGCTGCCCCGGCGGTTCCCCGCCTTTCTGACCGAGCCGAGGGTGGCGTACAGTCCCAGGTCCCTATCGTTCGCCAAGCGTGAAGGTTGAAGCCGACGCACCGCAGCGCGCATCTCGCACGTCGCCGGCTGGGCGAACGCATGCCCCGGCGCACTCCGTCCCGACCTTGCCGCCCTCGGGTTACACACCATTCTCCCGGTGCGCCTTCCGTGCAAGACTCGACGGAACGAGCCGCGCGCCCGCCTTGCGGCTCGAAGCCGACCAGGAGAATGCGATGCCCCATACCGCCGCCCAACGCGTGCCGCGTGACGGTCTGTCCTATGTCCGCGGCGAGTTCGCCCCGCCGCTCTCGAACCTGACGGTCGACGGCCTGCTGAAGGAAACCGTCGCGCGTTGGCCCGAGCGCGAGGCGGTCGTGTTCCGGGAGCAGGGCGTCCGTTGGACGTGGGCGCAATTCGATGCAGAAGTGGAAGCGTTGGCGGCGGGTCTCGCCAATCTAGGTTTGAGCAAGGGCGACCGCGTCGGCATCTGGTCGCCCAATCGCGTCGAATGGCTGCTCACGCAGTTCGCGACGGCGCGGCTTGGCGTGATTCTCGTCAACATCAATCCGGCGTACCGGCTTGCCGAGGTCGAATACGCGTTGAACAAGGTCGCTTGTCAGGCCTTGGTCACCGCGGAACGCTTCAAGTCGTCCGACTATCTCGGCATGTTGCAGGCACTGGCGCCCGAGTTGTCGGAGGCGGCGCCCGCGCGGCTGCGCAGCGGCCGCTTGCCGGCGCTGACGACCGTGATCCGGATGGGTGACGCCGAAACGCCCGGCATGCTGGGCTTCGCAGCCGTGATGGCCCTCGGCCGGCAACGCATCGCAGACGGTTGGCGCGCGGCCGCGGTCGCCGCCGAACTACGCGACGGCGAACCGATCAATATCCAGTTCACCAGCGGCACCACCGGCCAACCCAAGGGGGCTACCCTCAGTCACCGCAACATCGTCAACAACGGGCGCTACATCGCGCGTGCAATGCGTTTCTCGGAGCAGGACCGGCTTTGCATTCCGGTACCTTTCTATCACTGCTTCGGGATGGTGCTGGCGGTGCTCGCCTGCGTCTCGACCGGCGCGGCCATGATCTTCCCGGGTGAGGCTTTCGAGCCGGGCGCCACCTTGCGTGCGGTCAGCGAGGAGCGTTGCACGGCCCTGCATGGCGTGCCGACCATGTTCATCGCGGAGCTGGACCATCCCGACTTCGCCAGCTTCGATTTCAGTACCTTGCGCACCGGCATCATGGCCGGCTCGCCCTGTCCGATCGAGACGATGAAGCGCGTCGTGTCGGCGATGCACCTCGACGAGATCACGATCGCTTACGGGATGACCGAAACCAGCCCCGTTTCCTTCCAGTCGTCGACCGACGATCCGCTCGACAAGCGGGTTTCGACGGTCGGCCAGATCCAGCCGCATCTCGAAGCGAAGATAGTCGACGGCGCCGGGCAGATCGTGCCGGTGGGCGAGACGGGAGAACTGTGCGTGCGCGGCTATTCGGTGATGCATGGCTATTGGGGCGACCCCGCGCGTACCGAGGAAGCGATCGTCGACGGCTGGATGCATACCGGCGACCTTGCGACACTCGACGCGGATGGCTACTGCAATATCGTCGGACGCGCGAAGGACATGCTGATTCGTGGCGGCGAGAATGTCTACCCGCGCGAAATCGAGGAATTCCTGTTCCGTCACCCGAAGATTGCATCGGTTCAGGTGTTCGGCGTGCCGGACGAGAAATACGGCGAGGAAGTCTGCGCGTGGATCGTGTTGAAGACGGGGGCCGAGGCCGACGCGGAAGAGATCCGCGCATTCTGCGACGGACAGATCGCGCACTTCAAGATTCCCCGTCACATCAGGTTCGTCACCGAAATGCCGATGACCGTCACCGGCAAGGTGCAGAAGTTCATGATGCGCGAGGCGATGATGCGTGAGCTGGAGCGGCGCGCGGTAGCCACCGCCTGAGCAGGCGAGCGGCGATCGGCAATGATTCGCAGCCGATGGCTCGCCACGCGGCGGGCTTTGGCGCCGCCGCTTGATACGGCAGCCGACTGGCGAGCATGGATTGCATCGGGGCGGCATGTGTCACAGCGCAGAGCGACGCGCTAGCCGTGCGGGCCAAGGGCCGGCATGCACCGACGATGCAAAATGAAAAGGCAAAAAAAAGGCGGGCACGAAGCCCGCTGAAGCCACACGCTACGGGGTTAGCGCGAGGAGACCTGAGCCGCACCGGCGACGGGCAACTTTCGCTGCGCCGTCGTCTTCGCGACGATGGAATGATTCTCTTAAAAAAGAATCGAGTCGGGGGTAACAAAGTGTTGCATTCTGTAAATCAAACACTTAACGCCGGTTGTTCACCGCGAGCGTAAGAGCGTTACCGCACCGACGCGGCACGGCCGTCCTATTTCAGCCAGCTGTCAGTGATCGCGCTGAAGCCGCCCGTCTCCTTCAGCAAGTGCAGCCACTGATCGACATATTGCTGATAGATGACGTCGCCCTGCGGCAGCATGAAGGCCTTCTCGCTGAACTCGAACGGCTTTTCCGGATGGACCGAGCACAGCCGCGGGTCGAGCTTGTGCTGGTAGAGCGTTTCGGAGGCGTCGGTAACCATCACATCCGCCTTGCCTTCGGCAATTTGCCGGAAGATCGTCACGTTATCCGGGTAGACGGTCAGGTTCGATTGTCCGAAGTAGCGTCGCGCGAATCGCTCATTGGTGCCGCCCGGATTGACGATGGTTCGCACGGCGGGGCGGTTGATGTCGGCAACAGTTTGATACTTGTCCACGTCCCCGCAACGCACGACAGGCGTCTTGCCGTCGACCATGTATGCCTGGGTGAAAAACGCGCGCCGTTGCCGGTCAAGCGTCACTGACACGCCGCCCACCGCGATGTCGCACTTGGCGATGAAATCGTCGGTCAGCGCCTTCCACGACGTCTTCACGAACTCCGGTTTCACCTGGAGCGACTGCGCCAGCGATTCCGCCAGGGCGATGTCGATGCCTTCGAAGCGTCCGTCGCTGCGCAGGTAGGTGTAGGGCTTGTAATCGCCCGTGGTGCAGATGCGCAGCGTACCGCGCTGCACGATATCGTTGAGTCGCGACGCGGGAGCGCCGGGCGTCGGCCCCGCACCTTGTGCAACGGCTGGTGCAGCGATCGCCGCGCCAAGCAGGCCGACGACGACCGCCGCCGCGCCTGGCCGCGCAGCGCGCTGCAACCGTTTGCTGCCTCGTTGAAGCCATTTCAACATCGCCTTGCTCCTTTTTCTTGTCGTCTACTGGGGGTGCGTCGTACCACGGGCCGGCAGCCTCGCATCGCGTTTCCACCATCGCGCCGGCTCCTGCCGAACCGGCTGTACGGCGACAGCAAGCCTAACGGAACTTGCCCGAGTCCAGTATCGAGGCTCACCCGAGGACGGTGCGCGCAAGCGTCCGGTGCCGGGGCAAGGTGGCCCGGGGCGTTAGAATGGTGGATTCGTGCTTCGTGCACCGCGCCGTGCATGCCTCGCGCGCAGCCCAATTTCTTGCCGAGCTTCTTCCCGATGCCGTCCGACTCCGCCGTCCAGGCTCTTGCCAACGATACTTTTCTGCGCGCGCTGATGCGCGAGCCGACCGACTACACGCCGGTGTGGCTGATGCGGCAGGCGGGACGCTATCTGCCGGAATACAACGCCACGCGCGCGCGCGCCGGCAGTTTCCTGAAGCTGGCGCAGAACCCGGCGCTGGCCACGGAAGTCACCCTGCAGCCGCTGGCACGCTTCCCGTTGGATGCCGCCATCCTGTTTTCCGACATCCTCACGGTGCCGGACGCGATGGGGCTCGGCCTGGAGTTCACCGCCGGCGAAGGCCCGAGCTTCGCGCGCCCGGTTCGGACGGAAGCCGATGTTGCGCGCCTCGCGGTACCGGACATCGACGCAACCCTGGGCTACGTGACCGATGCCGTGCGTGAAATCCGCAAGGCGTTGACGGTCGGTGGCGTCCAGCGGGTGCCGCTGATCGGCTTCTCCGGTAGCCCGTTCACGCTGGCCTGCTACATGGTCGAAGGCCGGGGCTCGTCGGATTTCCGCACGATCAAGACGATGCTGTACAGCCAGCCGGAGTGGCTGCACCAGATCCTGAAGGTCAATGCCGACGCCGTGATCGCCTATCTCAATGCGCAGATCGAGGCTGGCGCGCAGGCGGTGATGATCTTCGACACCTGGGGCGGCGTGCTGGCGGATGGCGCGTACCAGGCCTTCTCGCTGGCCTATATCGAACGCATTGTCGCGGGCCTGATTCGCGAGCGGGAAGGGCGCCGCGTGCCCTGCATCGCATTCACCAAAGGGGGCGGGCTGTGGCTGGAGGCGCTCGCAGCGAGCGGCGTCGATGCGCTCGGCCTGGACTGGACGGTCGACCCGGCAGCCGCGCGTCAACGCGTCGGCGACAAGGTGGCGCTACAGGGCAGCCTTGATCCAAACGTCCTGTTCGCGCCGCCCGAAACGATCCGGGCGCAGGCGCGTGCGCTGCTCGATCGCTACGGCGCGGCGCCGGGTCACGTGTTCAATCTTGGCCATGGCATTTCGCAGTTCACGCCCCCCGAACATGCCGGTGCGCTGGTGACCGAAGTTCATGAGTACAGCCGGCAACAACGCGCGGGGCGTTGACCGCGAGAACGGAGCGCTGGCCTGCCCGCTTGACTTATGCACAATTTCGGCAAAGCTTCGCGTCGTCGCAGGACAAGCCGGAGGGGTTGCTTCGGATGTAAGAAATTCTCGGTAAGCATCTGATAAAAAAGGACTAATGCGTCGAGTCGAGCAGTTTTGAGGAAATTTTTCGCTGCCTCTTGACAAAGCTTGCAACGTGGCGAAAGCACTTTTCAACAAAGTTATCCACAGGCGCTTCCACAATGGCTGCGACGTGAGCGGTAAACCCTTTCGGCACATGTGTTTACCTCCCATTGCGTGCAAATCGCGTGAGGCTTGGCGAACAGTTGCGAGCGCGTCGCTCGAGCAGGCGCCTGTCGGCGTTGCGTTGCCGGAGCGGGTTCCAGGCGGCACCATGCGGGAAATCACCGGTCCGCATCTACGTCTAGACGTCGCATCGTGACCAAGCCAGCGATAGCGCGAGTTGCACTCGACCACTTGCATGCCGGCACCTTCGACTATCTCGTCGCCCCCGGCGTACATGCGCGCCCCGGACAACTCGTTTCGGTGCCGTTTGGCAGGCGCCAATGCATCGGCATTGTCTGCGACGTCGGCGAGGACAGCGCGCTGCCGCTCGAGCGGCTCAAACCGCTGACCACGCTCTGCGAAGCATGGCCGCCGTTGCGCCCGGAGTGGCTGGCACTGGTGGGTTTCGCGGCCGGCTACTACCAGCGTGGGATCGGCGAGGTTGCGCTGCCCGCGGTACCGGCGGGTTTGCGCGATCCAAAGCGCTGGGCACGACAGCAGCGGTCACAGCGACGTTATGTGGCGACCGCAGCGGGACGGGCCGCGCTTCCCGGGGCATTGCCAGCGCGGGCCAGCGCACAGCGACGCCTCGCCGAAGCCCTGCTGGCGGCGCCGCTGGCTGCCGATGCGCTGTCCAGCCTGCATCCGCGTGCCGCCGCGCTTCTGGACGACTGGCAGGCAGCCGGCTGGGTCGGCATGGTCACCGAAGCGGCGTCGAGCGATGCGGTGGACCAGCGCCTTGTCGCCAACTTAGTTAGCGAGCCAGTTGCCGAGCCAGTCGCCGACGCAGTCACCAGCGCAAGTGTCGCCCGTGCGTTGGCCTCGGAAGCGCCGGCCGCGTCCATAGACCGGCTGCCGACGTTGACCGACGAGCAACGCGCGGCCGTCGACGCGATCGCCGGCGCCAGCGGTTTCGACGCCTTCCTGCTGCACGGCATCACCGGCAGCGGCAAGACCGAGGTCTATCTGCGGGCCGTCGCCCATTGTCTGGCACAGGATGCCGACGCGCAGGCACTGCTGCTGGTGCCCGAGATCAACCTGACGCCGCAATTCATGGGACGGCTGCGCGCCCGCTTCGCGGCGCTGGGCGAGCACGGCGTTGTGGCATTGCACAGCGGTCTCTCCGAAGGCGAGCGCGCGGCCAACTGGCTCGCCGCGCACCAGGGCCGCGCCCGCATCGTGATCGGCACGCGCCTTGCAGCGCTTGCGTCCTTTCGCAAGCTGTCGTTGCTGATCGTCGACGAGGAGCACGAGGCCGCTTACAAGCAACAGGAAGGGCTGCGGTATTCGGCACGCGATCTCTGCGTGTGGCGCGCCAAGCACCTGGGCGTGCCAGTCGTGCTCGGCTCGGCCACGCCGTCCCTGGAGAGCTGGTGTCACGCCGAGCAAGGCCGTTATCGCCGTCTGGTGCTGAGCCGCCGGCCGGCGGCCGACACGGCGGCCCTGCCCACCGTGCGGACGGTCGACCTGGACGCGCACAAGCGCCAGGGGCGGCTGTCCGGCGACGGCCTTTCGTCGACCTTGCTGGACGCCATGCGCGAGCGCCTGGCGCGCGGCGAACAGAGCCTCCTGTTCCTGAACCGGCGCGGTTATGCCCCGGTTCTGTCCTGTGATGCCTGCGGTTGGGTCTCGGAATGTACTCATTGCAGTGCCTATCTCGTGCTGCACCGGGGCGACGGGATGCTGCGCTGCCACCACTGCAGCTGGCAGGAAGCCATACCGCACGCCTGCCCGTCCTGCGGCAACATCGACCTGCGCCCGCTCGGTCGCGGCACGCAGCGCATCGAGGCCGCGCTGGCGGAGGTCATGCCGGACGCGCGCGTGTTGCGTATCGATGCGGACAGCACTCGCCGGCGTGGCAGCGCCGAAGCGCTGTTTGCGGATGTGCATGCCGGTCGTGTCGACGTGTTGATCGGTACCAACATGGTGGCCAAGGGGCACGACTTCCAGCGTGTCACGCTCGTCGGCGTGCTGAATGCGGATTCGGCGCTGTTTTCACACGACTTCCGCGCCAGCGAGCGGCTGTTCGGCCAGCTGATGCAGGTTGCCGGCCGGGCGGGCCGCGCCGATCTGCCCGGCGAAGTGCTGATACAGACACGCTATCCGCACCACCCGCTCTACGCCGCGCTCGCGCGCCACGACTATGCGGGCTATGCGCGAATGCTGACGAACGAGCGCCGCGACGCGCATCTGCCGCCATTCATCCACCAGGCTCTGCTGAAGGCCGAGGCTCGCACGCTGGAGGGCGCGCTCGCTTTCCTTGAGGACGCCGCCGCGCGGTTCGACACGCTCGACGTCGCCGCCGACGGCCGCGTGGTGCGCTACGCCCCGGTGCCATTGGCGATGGTGAAGATCAACGACACCTATCGCGCGCAGTTGCTGCTGGAAAGTGCATCGCGCCAGGCATTGCACCTGGCGCTGAGCGCCTGGCGCGACACGCTCGGCGGCCATGGCGTGCTGCGGTGGGCCATCGAGGTCGATCCGCTCGAGATTTGATCGCCGGGCGGGACCGCCAGTCGCATGATCCGCTGCACGGCCGCGCGTCGGCCGCCAGGCGTGCGTATCGGTGTCCATACAGGCGTCCAATGGTGTTCAATGCAAGGTGCAACCCTAATGCGCGCCGGGTTGCACCTTTGTTTTCTGTCGAGTACGATCCACCCACCCCGAACCCCCGCTGCGAAAAAACATGGTAACGACGACCCTCGGCGTCAAGGTGGACGAGCCTCTGCGCGCGCGTCTGAAGAATGCTGCCCAACATATCGACCGTACGCCGCACTGGCTGATCAAGCAGGCGATCTTCGCCTACCTCGAGCGCATCGAGGGCGGTGCGCTGCCACCCGAACTCGCCGGCGGCGACGGCGGCGAAGTTGTCGAGACGCCGACCGAAAGCGGCGAACAGCCGGTCCCGTTCATGGACTTCGCGCAGGGCGTGCAGCCGCAGTCGGTGCTGCGCGCGGCGATCACCTCCGCCTATCGCCGCCCGGAAACCGAGTGCGTGCCTTTTCTGCTGGGACACGCCAAGCTGCCGGACGCGCTGGTGCAGCCCGTCGACGCGCTCGCGCGCCGTCTGGTCGAGGCGCTGCGCGGCAAGAACAAGGGCGGTGGCGTCGAAGGCCTGATCCACGAGTTTTCGCTGTCGAGTCAGGAAGGCGTGGCCCTGATGTGCCTTGCCGAGGCACTGCTGCGCATTCCGGACCGCGCCACGCGCGACGCGCTGATCCGCGACAAGATCAGCAAGGGCGACTGGCGCGCCCACCTTGGACAAGCCCCGTCGCTGTTCGTCAACGCGGCGACCTGGGGTCTGATGCTCACCGGCCGGCTGGTCGCGACGAACAGCGAAGCCGGCTTGTCGTCGGCCCTGACGCGTTTGATCGGACGCGGCGGCGAGCCGCTGATCCGCAAGGGCGTCGACATGGCGATGCGCCTGATGGGCGAGCAATTCGTCACCGGCGAAACCATTTCCGAGGCGCTCGCCAACAGCCGGAAGTTCGAGGCGAAGGGCTTCCGCTATTCGTACGACATGCTCGGCGAGGCGGCCACCACCGAGGAAGACGCGAAGCGCTACTACGCTTCCTACGAACAGGCGATCCACGCGATCGGCAAGGCCGCCAACGGGCGCGGCATCTACGAAGGTCCGGGCATCTCGATCAAGCTGTCGGCGCTGCATCCGCGCTACTCGCGGGCGCAGTACGACCGGGTGATGGCGGAACTGCTGCCGCGGGTGCGTGAACTCGCGCTGCTGGCGCGCCACTACGACATCGGCCTGAACATCGATGCCGAAGAAGCCGACCGACTCGAAATCTCGCTCGACCTGCTCGAAGCACTCTGCTTCGACGAAGCGCTGGCTGGCTGGAACGGCATCGGCTTCGTGATCCAGGCGTACCAGAAGCGTTGTCCGTACGTGATCGATTTCGTGATCGACCTGGCGCGCCGCAGCCGGCATCGGCTGATGATCCGTCTGGTCAAGGGCGCCTATTGGGACGCCGAGATCAAGCGCGCCCAGGTGGACGGTCTGGAAGGTTATCCGGTGTACACCCGCAAGGTGTACACCGACGTGTCCTACCTGGCCTGCGCGAAGCGTCTGCTGGCCGCGCCGGATGCGGTGTTCCCGCAGTTCGCGACGCACAACGCCCAGACGCTCGCGGCGATCTATCACCTGGCCGGCCGCAACTACTACCCGGGCCAGTACGAATTCCAGTGCCTGCACGGCATGGGCGAGCCGCTTTACGAGGAAGTGACCGCGCGCGACAAGCTGAACCGGCCTTGCCGCGTCTACGCGCCGGTCGGGACGCACGAAACGCTGCTGGCCTACCTGGTGCGCCGCCTGCTGGAGAACGGCGCGAACACCTCGTTCGTGAACCGCATCGCCGACACGTCGATCCCGGTCGAGGCGCTGATTGCCAGCCCGATCGACGAAGCCGCGCGCATCACGCCGCCGGGCGCGCCGCATCCGAAGATCCCGCTGCCGCGCCAGCTGTATGGCGAGGGGCGACTTAACTCGATGGGCCTGGACCTGTCCAACGAACATCGTCTCGCTTCGCTGTCGTCCGCACTGCTCGCCAGCGCCAGCACGCCATGGCGTGCCGCGCCGATGCTCGGCGAAGGCGAGGGCAGTGGCGTCGAGCAGCCGGTGCGCAATCCATCCGACTTGAGGGATGTGGTCGGTACCGTCGTCGAGGCACAGACTGCCGACGTGGAAGCCGCCCTCGGCTATGCGCTCGGCGCGTTGCCGATCTGGGCGTCGACGCCGCCGGCCGAGCGCGCCGATTGCCTGGCGCGCGCCGCCGATGCGCTGGAAGCGCAGATGCCGCAACTGCTCGGCCTGATCGTGCGCGAGGCCGGCAAGTCGTTCGCCAACGCGATCGCGGAAGTGCGCGAAGCGGTCGACTTCCTGCGCTACTACGGCGCGCAGGCCCGGCAGGAGTTCTCCAACGACACCCATCGTCCGCTTGGACCGGTGGTGTGCATCAGTCCGTGGAACTTCCCGCTCGCCATCTTTGTCGGGCAGGTCGCGGCCGCGCTGGCCGCCGGCAACACGGTGTTGGCCAAGCCGGCCGAGCAGACCCCGCTGATCGCCGCCCAGGCGGTACGCATCCTGCGCGAGGCGGGCGTGCCGGCAGGCGCCGTGCAGTTGCTGCCGGGCGACGGCGAGCAAGTCGGTGCCGTGCTGGTGGCGGACACGCGCACGCGCGGCGTGATGTTCACCGGCTCGACCGAGGTCGCTCGCCATATCGCAAAGACGCTGGCCACGCGCCTGGACCCGCAGGGTCGTCCGATTCCGTTCATCGCGGAGACCGGTGGCCAGAACGCGATGATCGTCGATTCGTCCGCGCTGGCCGAGCAGGTCGTGGCGGACGTGTTGCAGTCGGCGTTCGACTCGGCCGGACAGCGCTGTTCGGCGCTGCGCGTGCTGTGCCTGCAGGAAGACGTCGCCGACCGGACCCTGGCGATGCTGCGCGGCGCGATGGCGGAACTGCAGATCGGCAATCCGGATCGCCTGTCCACCGACGTCGGTCCGGTGATCGACGCGGACGCGAAGCGCGGCATCGATGCGCACATCGCGGCGATGCGCAACAAGGGCTGCCGCGTGACCGAAATGCCGCTGCCGGCAGCGGCGCAGAACGGCACGTTCGTGGCGCCGACGCTGATCGAGATCGACGACCTCGCCATCCTGCAGCGGGAAGTGTTCGGCCCGGTCCTGCACGTGCTGCGCTATCGCCGTGAAAACCTCGACGCGCTGCTGGCCGCGATCCGCGCGACCGGCTATGGCCTGACGCTCGGCATCCATACCCGCATCGACGAGACGATCGCGCGCGTGGTCGAGCAGGCCGAGGTCGGCAATATCTATGTGAACCGCAACGTCATCGGCGCGGTGGTCGGCGTGCAGCCGTTCGGTGGCGAAGGCCTGTCGGGCACGGGCCCGAAGGCTGGCGGCGCGCTCTATCTGTATCGCCTGCTGTCGACCCGTCCGCAGGACCTGCCGAGCACGCTGAGCGCGGTGCTCACGCCGCAGCCGACGACCGGCAGCGCATCGCCGCTCGGCCAGTTCGCCGACTTCCTGCGGCAAGCCGGCGACGACGCGGCCCGCAAGCGCTGCGAAGCCTATCTGTCCCGTGGCCTGGTCGGTGCGACCGCGACGATGCCTGGCCCGACGGGGGAGCGCAATACCTATTCGCTCCACGGCCGCGGCACGGTACTATGCGTGCCAGCGACCGAGCATGGTGCGCGTCTGCAGTTCGCGGCAGTGCTTGCGACCGGCAACCGCGCGGTATTCCAGGGCGCGATCGGCCAGCAGTTCGTGCAGACACTGCCGGCCACGCTGCGCGCCCATGCGTCGGCGACGGACGATTTCGCCGGGGCGGATTTCGCGGCCGTGCTGTTCGAGGGCGACGGCGACGCGCTTAGCGCATTGGCCCGGCAGGTGGCCGCGCGGCCGGGTCCGATCGCGACCGTGCAGGGTCTGCCAGCAACGGCGCTCGCGGATGGCGAGGACTACGTACTTGAGCGGCTGCTTACCGAGCGGTCGGTCAGCGTGAACACGGCCGCAGCGGGGGGTAATGCAAGCCTGATGACCATCGGGTAAGCATGCGCTGCGGCGCGTTGTGAAGCGGTCCGGCCAATCGGCCGGACTGGATATGAGCAGGGAACAAAGGAGATCACGATGCAGTTCAAGTTGAAGCAGTTGGCGCGCATCTCGGTGCTGGGCGCGCTTTCCTTCGCGGCCGTCGCGCACGCTGAAGACGTGCGCATCGGCGTTGCCGCGCCGATGACCGGCCCGCAGGCGCACTATGGCGCCGACTTCGCCAATGGCGTGACGCTCGCGGTCGAAGACTTCAATGCGACCAAGCCGGTCATTGGCGGCCAGCCGGTTCGCATCGTGCTCGACTCGCAGGACGATCAGGCCGATCCGCGCACCGCCACCACCGTCGCTCAGAAGCTGGTCGACAACGGCATCAAGGGCATGCTCGGCCACTTCAATTCGGGTACGACGATCCCGGCATCGCGCATCTACGCGCAGGCTGGCATCCCGGAAGTCGCGATGGCGACCGCGCCGGAGTACACGCAGCAGGGCTTCAAGACGACGTTCCGGATGATGACCTCCGACACGCAGCAAGGCGCGGTGCTCGGCCAGTACACGGCCAAGAACCTCAACCTGAAGCGCATCGCGATCATCGATGACCGCACCGCGTATGGCCAGGGGCTCGCCGACCAGTTCGAGAAGGCCGCGAAGGCCGCCGGCGGCACCGTCGTCGGGCGCGAATTCACCAACGACCGCGCGGTCGACTTCAAGGCGATCCTGACCAAGATCAAGTCGAGCACGCCGGACGCCGTCTTCTACGGCGGCGCCGACGCGCAGGCCGGCCCGCTCGCCAAGCAGATGCGCACGCTCGGCATGAAGGCGACGCTGATCGGCGGCGAGATGGTCAAGACGGACACGTTCTTGAAGATCGCCGGCAACGCCGCGGAAGGTAACATCGCCTCGCTGGCCGGTCTGCCGCTCGAAAAGATGCCGGGTGGCAACGCCTACATCGCGAAGTACAAGAAGCGTTTCGGCAGCGACGTGCAGACGTACTCGCCGTATGCCTACGACGGTGCGATGGCGCTGTTCACGGCAATGAAGAAGGCCAACTCGACCGATCCGAAGAAGTACCTGCCGGAATTGGCCAAGCTCAACCTGTCCGGCGTGACGAGCACCGATATCGCCTATGACAGCAAGGGCGACCTGAAGCACGGCGGCATCACCGTGTACAAGGTCGTCGGCGGCAAGTGGCAGCCGCTGGAAAGCCTGGGCGGCGGCTCGAACTGAGCCTGCGCCGCGGGCAGTGCACGGGGCGGCGCTGCCGCCCCGCTGCGGATTGCCCCGTTGTTGCCCCGTTGTTGCCCCATTGTTGCCCCATTGTTGCCCCGTTGTTGCAGGTCTACGCGCCGATGACCCCGCTCATCGGCCGTTCTCGTCTTGAAGGGACCGATCCGTCAGCGATCGCGCGTCCCGCCAATGCCGCTAGCCGGCCCATCGCCAGCAGCGCAATCGCAAGCACTGGTGCCTGACAGCCAGCGCAGTGTCGCGTCAATTACCGATTCATCGCCTTTTCGAGCAAGACCGCGCCGGACACGGTCATGATGCTGCCGGCGACGGCGTTGAACCACTTTCCGACGGGGCTGCCGACCAAGGAGCGGGCGGCGACAACGGCCGCGCGCGACAAGGCCTGATGGAACGTCAGGTCGATGAGGACGATGCCGCCGAGCATGACGACCGGCACAAGCAGAGGGGCGGATCGGCCCGCCACCCGGGCGAACAAGCCGAAGCAGAATGCGGCCATCTTCGGATTGCCGATGAGCTTGCATCGGGGCTGGCCGAACAATGAAGCCCTTGAGAAATGCGTCCCGAGGCAAAGGACGTGATGCGCCCGCGTCGCCCAGACGGCTTGCCATCTGGGCGCTCCAGTTGCGATTCCTCATATCGGCGCGCCTCAGGCCCAGTCCAAGGTAGATGAGATAGGCTCCGTCCGCCGCCTGGATGAACGTCAACAGCCAGGGCAGGGCGTTGCGTAGCGTGCTGAGACCCAGCAAGGTCGCAGCCGCATAGAGCGGGGTGCCAAGGGTGGTGCCGCGCAGCAGCGGCGCTCGCGCGGGCCGCTGACGATGCTGATCCGGGCGATGTTGACCATGCATGGACCAGGAATCGGCACGGCCAGCGCATAGATCGACAGGGCGAGCAGGATCGGGCTCGCGTTGGCGATTTGCATCGGTGCCATCGACCCTAAGTCATCCTGATCTACGGAAGCGGCGTATCGGTAGCGCGTCGGCTCCGTCCAGGCGGGCCGTCGTCTGTGCCGCGTCAGGCCCGGACCGATCGATCCGGTCAAAGCGCCGCAAGAGGCCGCTTTCCGAGCCGGCCTCGAATCGCTTGCGAATGCTCTCCGGTCTTCCGGCGCAACGGTGACGGCGCAATGCCGATTGGTCAGCGTTATACCGACTGCCGTTGTAAGCGGGAAGCTGGGCGCGGCAGTCTTTCACAAAGTCGCCGTGGCAGAAGCAGGCTATTTGCTCCGGTCTGGCAGAACCGACCACGCCGTCGACGTGATCCCACGGCGTGAGCCCATTGCGTGAGCCCATTGCGTGAGCCCCGGCGCAGGCACTTGGCATGAGATCTTGGCGTGAACCGTTCACGAGAGCCGTTGGCGCCGGCGTCTGCCGTCCGGCCGTCAATCCCGGGTCTTTACCGCGTCACGGCGCAATCTGTTGCCACCGGGCAGGGGACCATGCGTCGCCACCGGTCAGCACTCGATGATGTTGACCGCCAGTCCGCCGCGCGACGTTTCCTTGTATTTGGTTCGCATGTCGGCGCCGGTCTCGCGCATTGTCTTGATGACGGAGTCGAGCGAAACGTAGTGATTGCCGTTGCCGTTCAGCGCAAGCCGTGCCGCGTTCACAGCCTTCACCGCGCCCATCGCATTGCGCTCGATGCAGGGTATCTGGACGCGTCCGCCCACCGGATCGCAGGTCAGGCCGAGGTTGTGCTCCATGCCGATCTCGGCCGCGTTGGCCACCTGCTGCGGCGTCGCGCCCAACACCGCGGCCAGCCCCGCAGCGGCCATCGAACATGCCACGCCCACCTCGCCCTGGCAGCCCACCTCGGCGCCGGAAATCGATGCGTTCAGCTTGTACAGCGTGCCGATCGCGGCGGCGGTAAGCAGGAAATCCTCGACGCCCGCTTCGTTTGCGTCGCTGATGAACCGTTTGTAGTAATGCAGCACTGCGGGGATCACGCCCGCTGCGCCGTTGGTCGGCGCGGTGACGACGCGACCGCCACTGGCGTTTTCCTCGTTGACGGCCATCGCGTAGAGGTTGATCCAGTCGATCGCGGCCAGCGGATCGTTGTTATGGCCGAGCGGCCGCGCCGCCAGCGCCGCGGCCAGTTCGGGCGCACGCCGCCGAATCTGCAACGGCCCAGGCAGCGTGGCGGGCGCATCCGGGCGGCAACCGCGCACGACGCAAGCCTGCATGACCGCCCAGATGTGCGCGAGCGCGTCGCGCGTGGCCGCATCGTCTCGCCACGCGCGTTCGTTCTCGCGCATCAGCGCCGCGATGCTCAAGCCGGTCGCGTCGCAGCGCGCCAGCAGCGCTTCGCCGCTCTCGAACGGATGCGGCAGACGCAGCCCGGCCAGCGCGACCTGCTCGTTGCTGGCACCCGCCGTGATCACGAAGCCGCCGCCCACCGACAGATAACGCGTCTCGCGCAAACACTCGCCGTCTTCGCCGAACGCGCGCAGCAGCAGTCCGTTCGGATGTTCGACCAGCGCCTTGCGGTAGAACGCCACGTCCTGCCGCGGGTCGAAAGAAATCCGGTGCACGCCCAGCAACGGCAGCGTGCGCGCCTGGGCAACGGTTGCGAGCGTCGCGTCGATCGCATCCGCATCGACGCCCTCGGGCGTTTCCCCCAGCAGGCCGAGCAGCACGCCGCGGTCGCTGCCGTGTCCCTTGCCGGTCGCGCCGAGCGAGCCATACAGGCCGGCGTGAATTCGCCGCACTGCGGGCAGCAGGCCGTCCCTGTGCAAGCCGCGCACGAACAGGCCGGCCGCCCGCATCGGACCGACCGTGTGGGAACTGGACGGGCCAATGCCAATCTTGAACAAATCGAGAACGCTGACGGCCATGACGGCTCCTGGAACGTGCGGGCGTGCCGCTCAGGCGTAGCTGTCGACAGGCGGACAGCTGCACACAAGATTGCGATCGCCGTACACGTTGTCGATGCGACCGACCGGCGGCCAATACGCGCGCGCCGCGGTGCCGAGCGGCCAGCCGGCGGACCGGCGCGTATAGGCGTGCGGCCAGTCGTCGGCGGCGAGCACTTCGGCCGTATGCGGGGCATGCTTCAGAACGTTGTCCTCGCGATCCGCCGCGCCGCTTTCAATCGCGGCGATCTCGGCGCGAATCGACACCATCGCATCGACGAAGCGGTCCAGCTCCGTCAAGGATTCGGATTCCGTCGGCTCGATCATCAACGTTCCCGGCACCGGAAAACTCATTGTCGGCGCGTGGAAGCCATAGTCGATCAACCGCTTTGCGACGTCGTCGACGGTCACGCCACAACGGTCCTTGATGTCGCGAAGGTCGACGATGCATTCGTGCGCCACCAGTCCATTCGGACCCGTGTACAGGATCGGGTAGTGTTCGCCGAGCCGCTTGGCCAGATAATTGGCCGACAGGATCGCCGTCTCGCTTGCCGCGCGCAGCCCTGGCGCGCCCATCATCGCGATATACATCCACGAGATCGGCAGGATGCCGGCCGAGCCATAGGGCGCGCCGCTGACCGCGCCGATGCCTTGCGCGCCGCGCGTATAGCCGACTGCCTGCGCATTCGGCAGGAACGGCGCGAGGTGCGCGGCCACCGCCACCGGCCCAACGCCCGGTCCGCCGCCGCCATGGGGAATGCAAAAAGTCTTGTGCAGGTTCAGATGCGACACGTCCCCGCCGAAGGCACCCGGCGCGGCCAGACCGACCATCGCGTTCATGTTGGCGCCGTCGACGTACACCTGGCCGCCGTGCGCGTGGACGATCGCGCAGATCTCGCGAACCTCGGACTCGAACACCCCGTGCGTCGACGGGTAGGTGATCATGATCGCGGCCAGACGCGATGCATGCGTCTCGGCCTTCGCGCGCAGATCGGCCAAGTCGACATTGCCGCTCGCGTCGCACCTGACGACGACCACGCGCATGCCGGCCATCTGCGCTGACGCGGGATTGGTGCCGTGCGCCGATGCCGGAATCAGGCACACGTCGCGCTGCGCCTCGCCGCGCGACGCGTGATACGCCCGGATGATCAGCAGGCCGGCATATTCGCCTTGCGAGCCGGCGTTCGGTTGCAGCGAGACCGCGGCGTAACCGGTGCATGCCACCAGCATCGCTTCCAGTTCGTTGATCATGCGGCGATAGCCGGCGGTTTGGTCCACCGGCGCGAACGGGTGGAGTGCCGCGAACTCGGGCCACGTCACCGGAATCATCTCGGCGGTGGCGTTGAGCTTCATCGTGCAGGACCCGAGCGGGATCATCGTCCGGTCAAGCGCGAGATCGCGGTCGGCCAGACGGCGCAGGTAGCGCAGCATCTCGGTCTCGCTGTGATGCGTGTTGAAGACCGGATGCGTCAGGTAATCCACCTCGCGGCGCACAGCAGGCGGTACGCCGTCGGCACCCTTGCCATCGGCGAGCAACCGCGCGTCGATGGCATCGATATCGGTCGGCGCCGGCACGCCATAGGCCTCGGCGAACGCCGCGAGCAGCGCCACTACGTCGGCGCGGCCCACCGTCTCGTCGAGCGAAAGGCCGACATGCGACGCATCCACCGCACGCAGATTCAGCTGACGCGACTGTGCCGCGGCATGGACGGCGGCGGTGCGTGCGCCGGTGCGGACAGTCAGCGTGTCGAAAAAGGTCTCGTTGGTCGGCGCCGCGCCGATCGTGCGCAGCTCCGCTGCAACGACGGCGGTGAGCCGGTTCACGCGCGCCGCGATCGCGCGCAGCCCGTGTGGACCATGATAGACCGCATACATGCTGGCCATGATTGCCAACAGGGCCTGCGCGGTGCAGATGTTGGACGTCGCCTTCTCACGTCGGATGTGCTGTTCGCGGGTCTGCAGCGCAAGCCGGTACGCGATGCGACCCTGCGCATCGCGGCTGACCCCGACCAGCCGTCCGGGCAGGTGCCGTTTCAGTTCGTCGCGCACCGCGAGGAAAGCGGCGTGCGGGCCACCGAAAGCCATCGGCACGCCGAAGCGCTGCGCGCTGCCGAGAGCGATGTCGGCGCCCCACGTGCCCGGTGCCGCAAGCAGCGTCAGCGCCAACAGGTCCGCAGCGACCACCACCGTGCAGTCGGCCGCGCGCAGGCGGTCGGCCAGATCCCGGTAATCGGCAACCACGCCATCGACGCCTGGGTATTGCAGCAGTGCGGCGAATGCACCAGCCGTGGCCGCATCGTCCGGCGGTCCGACCAGCACCTCGATGCCGAGTGGCGCCGCACGGGTGCGGATCACGTCGAGCGTCTGCGGCAGCACATCGTCGGCGACGAAGAAGCGCATCGACGTACTGCGCGACGCCCGCTTCGCCAGCGTCATGGCTTCCGCGGCGGCGCTGGCTTCGTCGAGCATCGACGCATTCGCGATGGCCAACCCCGTGAGGTCGCACACCATCTGCTGGAAGTTGAGCAACGCTTCCAAGCGGCCTTGCGAGATCTCCGGCTGGTAAGGCGTGTAGGCCGTGTACCACGCCGGGTTTTCGAGCACGTTGCGCAGGATCACCGGCGGCGTCGACGTGCCGTAGTAGCCCTGCCCGATGAACGACCGGAACACGGCGTTCTCTGCCGCTCGTGCCTGCAGGGCCGCCAGCGCGTCGGCTTCCGACAGGGGCTGCGCAAAACCGCCGAGCGGCAAGTCATCGCGCCGGCGGATGTCGGCCGGCACCACCGCGTCGATCAGTGCCGCCCGGCTCGGGTAGCCGAGCACCGCCAACATCCGGGTCTCGTCCGCGCCATCGGGGCCGAGATGCCGCGCGGCGAACGGAAGGGCGCCTTCGAGCGCCGCGAGGGAGTCGCGGTTTGCGGAGCAGGCAGTGCGGGCGGCAGGGCGCGTGTCGAGCTGGGCGGACATGGTATGCGTTCGAGCGAACTCAGGTAGCAGGCGTTGAAGGGAACGACAGGCGCAGTTGCGCAACAGGCGCTATCGGGGCGTTGACGAACGGCCAGACAGCGCGACAACAAACAAAACGTTCAGTTGGCTTCACGCCGCGGCAACGCGGCCCGGCGCCATCGGACAAGCGGTGGATGCCCGACCTGCAACGCAGGTGGCGGGATCCGACGGCCGGCTTGGGCCGTGCGATCGCTGCGGCGCATTGCCGACGGCGCCAACCGCCGCCGTCTACGGCCAGCGGCGCCGATCCTCGCCAACCCTCGCCAATCGACGTACGACCCGGGCACGACCGCGCCAACGCACGGATGACTGCGCTTAGGCGTCCGGCATCCGCTGCAATAACGAAGTCGGTCAGTCGCCCGCCGCCTCGCGATAGGCGGCCGCATCGAGCAGGCTGGCCACTGCGCCGGCGTCGTCCGGCTTTATCTTGAACAACCAGGCGTTGTACGGCTCGCCGTTGACGGTTTCCGGTGCGCCCGCCAGGTCGCCATTGCTGGCCAGGATCTCGCCCGACACCGGCGCGTAGATATCCGAGGCGGCCTTCACCGACTCGACGACCGCAATGGCATCGCCTGCACTGACCTTGCGGCCCGCTTCCGGTAGATCCAGATAGACGATGTCGCCGAGCGCTTCCTGCGCATGATCGGTAATGCCAACCGTGAGGGAGCCGTCCGCCTCGGTGCGAATCCATTCATGCGAGGCGGTGTATTTCAGATCGTCCGGCAGATTCATGCGAAAACTCCTTGATGGGGGCGATGGACAACACGCATGCGCTCGCGGTGCGGTGTCCGAGGTGTGGCTGCGTGCGGCCCGACCGTGATGGTTCAGGCAGTTCCGGCCGACCCTGCGGCGGCCGGTTGCTCGACCAGTATCTTTCCGTGCCGCACGAAAGGCAGTTTAACCACCTCGGCAGCGAGTCGTTTGTCGCGCACTGCGACTTCCACCGTCTCGCCGGGAGCGATGCCGGCAGGCAGCCGCGCCAGCCCGATCGAGCGCTGCATCGTCGGCGAGAACGTACCGCTCGTCACCTCGCCGGCGCCGAGGCGAGTATGAATCTGCTGATGTGCCCGGAGAATGCCGCCGCCTTGCAGGATCAGGCCCAGGAACGCCCGTGGCGCCTCGCTGGCCAGCGCGTCACGGCCGATGAACGGGCGCTCGGCGCGCGTGTCTACGGTCCACGCAAGACCCGCGTCGAGCGGCGACGTGGTCGCGTCCATATCCTGTCCGTACAGGTTCATGCCCGCTTCCAGCCGCAGCGTGTCGCGAGCGCCGAGGCCGCACGGGCGAACGTCGGCCGCGGCAAGCGCCTGCCATAGCGCCGGCGCATGGTCTGCCGGTACGACGATCTCGAAACCATCTTCGCCGGTGTACCCGGTCCGTCCGACCATCAACTGGCCGAACCCGGTCGTCTCGACGTCAGCAGCGGAGAACGGCTTCAGCGATTCTGTGGCGGGCCGCGTCTCTGCAACCGCCTGCCACACGCGCGCGCGCGCCTGCGGGCCTTGCACGGCGATGATTGCCAGATCGCGCCGCGGCGTGATGATCACGCCGAATTCGCCCTGCGCTGCCGCGCTGCCCAGCCACGCAATGTCCTGTTCCGCCGTGGCGGCATTGACGATCAAGCGATAATGACGCGCGTCGAAGTGATAGACGATCAGGTCGTCGATCACGCCGCCGGATGGGTTGAGCATGCAGGAATAGAGCGCGCGGCCCGGTGTCGTCAGCTTCGCGACGTCGTTGGCCAGTACCTTCTGCAGGAACGTTCGCGCCGCGTCGCCTTCGACATCGACGACACGCATGTGCGAAACGTCGAACATGCCCGCCGCCGTCCGCACCGCATGGTGCTCGTCGATCTGCGAGCCGTAGTTGACCGGCATGTGCCAGCCGCCGAAATCGACCATGCGAGCGCCGCTCGCAACATGAGTGTCATGCAGGACAGTGTGCTGGAGATCGGTCATCGGCGCGTCGTCGGATCGGGAATAGGGGTGGCGACGCACGCAACCGCGCGAGCGTCGTTACCCCTCTGTCCTCGATACCTGAGAGATTGCGTCCCCAGCCGATCGTCGGAAACGATCGAGGCAAACGCGCGCCCCTTCGGTGGGCAGCGCTGGCTGTGCCGGCTGCCGCTCTCCAGAGTTGCCAGGCCATTGCCCGGCGCGACCGGTCCTTCTGCCTGAGAGTTTGCGGGTGATACCCCTTCGGCGGCGCCGTGCGGCGCGCTCTCCCGGTACGCCCGCGCAATGTAAGCCACCCAAATGTGTCTGTCAAACCGAACGTATGGACAGGCGCAGGGCGCAGAGCCGGTGTGTTAACATCGGCGCTCGCGTGTTTGCAGCGTAGGTGCGGTTCCCTGGCGTCTTCCAAGCGCGGCAACCGCATCGCCATGCCGTTCGCGGTCGTCGCCCGCTTGCCATCGTTGCTTTACTCGCCGTTTTTCGCGGTCTTTTGCACTCCGTTCACGGCTGTTTCGAGTTTCTTTCTGGCTTTTCCCGTTTTCCTTCTCCGCGTTCCTCCTGCGAGATCCCCAGCATGTCCGGAATGAACGCCGCTCAGGCAGAAGCGGTGCGCTACCTCGATGGCCCCTGCCTTGTGCTGGCGGGCGCCGGCAGCGGCAAGACGCGCGTGATTACCCAAAAGATCGCGCACTTGATCCAGGCCAAGGGCTTCGAGCCGAAGCACATCGCAGCCGTCACCTTCACGAACAAGGCGGCCACCGAAATGCGCGAGCGGGTGGGCAAGCTACTCGAAGGCAAAACGCTGACCACGCCGGGCAAGGAGGGACGCAAGGTTCCGGTGAACCAGCTGACCGTCTGTACGTTTCACTCGCTGGGCGTGCAGATCCTCCGGCAGGAAGCCGAACATGTCGGGCTGAAGCCGCAATTCTCGATCATCGACGCCGACGACTGCTTCTCGCTGATCCAGGAACAGATCGGCAGCACCGACAAGGGCCAGGTCCGCCGCATCCAGAACGAAATCTCGCTGTGGAAAAACGCGATGAAGACGCCTGAGCAGGCTGCCGCCGATGCGCTCGATGCGGACCAGCATCAGGCGGCCATCGTCTACCGCAACTACGTCGCGACGCTCAATGCCTATCAGGCAGTCGACTTCGACGATCTGATCCGGATGCCCGCGCTGCTTTTCGCGTCGAACGAGCAGGTGCGCGACAAATGGCAGAATCGTCTGCGCTACCTGCTGATCGACGAATACCAGGATACGAACGCCTGCCAGTACCAATTGGTCAAGCTGCTGGCTGGACGGCGCGCGGCCTTCACCGCGGTCGGCGACGATGACCAGGCGATCTACGGGTGGCGCGGCGCGACGCTCGAAAACCTTGCCCAGTTGCAAGTGGACTTTCCGCAACTGCACGTCATCAAGCTGGAGCAGAACTACCGTTCGACGGTACGCATCCTGACCGCCGCGAACAGCGTGATCGCCAACAACCCGAAGCTTTTCGAGAAAAAGCTGTGGAGCGAACACGGCATGGGCGACTCGATTACGGTTACCTCCTGCAACGACGAGGAACACGAGGCCGAGTCGACCATATTTCGCATGTCAGCGCACCGTTTCGAGCGCAGGGCGCAATGGCGCGACTACGCCGTGCTGTATCGCGGCAACTTCCAGGCGCGCATCTTCGAACAGATCTTGCGCCGCGAACGCATTCCGTACGTGCTGTCGGGCGGGCAGTCGTTCTTTGACAAGGCCGAAATCAAGGACCTGTGCGCCTACCTGCGCCTCATCGGCAACGCCGACGACGATCCCGCGTTCATCCGCGCCGTCACCACACCGCGCCGTGGCGTGGGCAGCGCCACGCTCGAAACCCTTGGCGCCTTTGCCGGTCAGGCCAAGGTGTCGCTGTTCGAAGCCGTCTACATGGGCGCGATCGAGGCGAAACTGTCGGATCGGCAACTGGAGCCGCTGCGCGCGTTCTGCGATTTCATCCAGCGGCTGACAGATCGGGCCCAGAAGGAAGTGGCCAGCGTCCTGCTCGACGAATTGATGGAAGGCATTCACTACGAGGCTTATCTATACGACGCCTTCGACGAACGCGCGGCACGCTCGAAGTGGGGCAACGTGCTCGAATTCTTCGACTGGCTCAAGCGTAAGGGCACCAAAGTCGCTGATGAAGGGGAGGAGGCCACTGGCTACGACACCGCCGATGGCTTGGCCGACGAAGGCAAGAACCTCCTGCAACTGGTGCAGACCGTCGCGTTGATGTCCATGCTCGAAGGCAAGGAAGAAGATCCCGACGCCGTCCGCCTGTCGACCGTTCATGCCTCGAAGGGCCTCGAATACCCGCACGTCTTCCTCGTCGGTTGCGAAGAAGGCATCATGCCGCACAAGGGCTCGAGCGACGACGAACCGCCCGACGACGCACGCATCGAGGAAGAACGTCGACTGATGTACGTGGCCATCACCCGCGCCCAGCGCAGCCTGCATCTCTCGTGGTGCAAGAAACGCAAACGCGCGCGTGAAACGGTTGTCTGCGAGCCTTCGCGCTTCATCAAGGAGATGCACCTGGATGAAGCGCCACCGCCGACCGCAGAAGAAGCGCCAATGACGCCTAAAGACCGCCTGGCGTCACTGAAGGCACTGCTGACCCCCTAGGTCACCGCGCAGACTGGACGCGCCGGCGAAAGCAGGTTATGCTTTCATGCTTCTCTGGAAGCTCGTTCGAGCATTCCAATCTGCGCCCGTAGCTCAATGGATAGAGTACTGCCCTCCGAAGGCAGGGGTTGCTGGTTCGATCCCAGCCGGGCGCACCAATAGAATCAATCGCTTAGCTCAATTTCGCGCTTCAGGACGAGCGCTGCCTTCGTTGTACAACCTTGTACAACGCTGTACTCCATTGTGTTTCGACGGGTTCGGGGTGTCGGCCTTCCTACTTTCTCACTTCCCTTGCTTGGTGTCTGCTAGGCCGAATGGCTGGTCGCTCTGTGATAGGGCGTGGTGCGGTCTGTGAGCGCAGGCGTTTCGACGTGCAAGAAGTGGCTCGCTAGAATCCCGGCGGCAACTAACCCTAGACTCCTCAGGGCGCCTTCATCTGGAGCTACGGAAAAAAGCCGGCGCGAGCCGGTTTTTTCGTTTGGGGCTGACTAGCGAGACTGGCAACGGAGAACCGACGAATGAGAAGTGGAGCTCATGACGATCCAAGGGCCGAGGTGTATGGCAACGATCCGGCGCTGGCACTCGACTTGATCAACGGCATGTTGGAAGACGGCGACCGGGCTGAACCGCTTAGCGCGTTGCGCCGACTCGCGCAGGCGTTCGGCGGCATGCAGGCAGTGGCCGAGTAGGCGCATCTGAACCGACTCAGCTCAGGCGTGGCCGTTGCCGGGCAACTGCGGCGCGCTGCCACCTAGCCCGCCCAAGGTTTTTGTCATATCCTTTGTGATATGACAAGCCAGCGATCGGATACTACTATGAACCCTGCCGCCCCAAGTCGCCACGTCCGCTTGTTCCGAAACGGGCGCAGTCAGGCGATCCGCATCCCCCGCGAATTCGAGTTTTCGGGTGCCGAAGTTGTTGTCCGGAAAGAGGGGACAGCCTTGATCATTGAACCTGTTCAAGCCGTCCCCCTGGCGGCTTTGTTGGCCGGATGGGCGCCGCTCGGCGAGGATTTTCCCGCCATCGATGATTTGCCGCCGGAACCCGTGGAACTGTAATGCCGCTTCACCTGCTCGATACCAACATCATCTCCGACGCGATCCGAAACCCGCAGGGTATATGCGCGCAACGGATCGGCGAGCTGTCTCCTGACGACCTTTGCACGTCGATCGTCGTCGCCGCAGAGCTGCGCTTCGGGGTGGAGAAACGCGGTTCTCAGGAACTCAGACGCCGGGTTGACCAAGCGCTTGCGAGTCTGCCCGTTCTGCCCTTGAGCGGCGACGCCGACCGGTGCTACGGCCGCTTGCGCACCGACTTGGAACGGCAGGGCCGTTTGATTGGCGCGAACGACATGCTGATCGCGGCGCATGCGCTTGCGCTCGAAGCGGTACTTGTCACCGACAACATCGCCGAATTCACTCGCGTATCCGGACTTCTAGTCGACAACTGGATCGACAGAAGTGGTGCGCGACGATAGCGTCCCGCCGCGCGCGCTGAGCACGAATCGACAAGCTTTTGCGCCGCGTGTATTTCGCGAAGACCGGCTCGATCGGCGTATCGATGCTCAGACGCGGTCGGGGTTGGAGAGCGCGATCGAGCGTTTCGGACGCTTCAGAAGCCGGTGTTTTCGTTGTGGTACGAAAGCGTGTTAGCGCGTAGCCCACACGCGAAGTCCTGAAATCAGGCAGGCAGGTTAGACGCCCCGTCGGTCGGCTCGGGCTGTCCGACCGAGAATTGTCCGAGGATTAAACTGCGGCGACGCCCCCATCGACGAAGAGTTCATGGCCAGCGACAAAGCTGCTCTCGCTTGATGCCAGGAAGAGGACTGCTCGTGCTACCTCGTCCGGTTTCCCCAACCGCCCAAGCGGAACGCTTTCATTCAGCGCCTCTTCGACTCCCGGTTGCGAGTCGAAGTAGTTCCGTATCAGACGTGTTTCTGTACCACCGGGCGAGACTACGTTCACGCGGATGCCTCGCTCCTTTAGGTCATTTGTCCAGCTTCGGGCGAACGAGCGCACCGCTGCCTTGCTGGCGTTATAAAGAGACTGGTTTGGCAGGCCTTTACTGCCAGCGATCGAGCCGTTGAGGACGACAGCACTTCCCGCTGTCATGAGCGGGAGTGCTTTCTGCACTGTGAAGACCATGCCTTTCACATTGACGTTGAAGGTCGAGTCGAAATGCGTATCGTCGATCGCATCAAGTGGTACGGGCTCGTAAATGCCCGCATTGGCGAACACGACATCGACCTTTTGGTGGTCACGTTGGATCCGTTCGTAAAGCCGAGCGATGTCGGCAGACTTCGTGACGTCACCTTGCACGCCGACCGCTCCGCAGCCGATCTCCTTTACGGCCTTGGCGAGCAGTTCTTGCCGGCGCCCTGTGATGTACACGTGCGCACCTTCAACGGCGAAAAGTTTCGCCGTCGCGAGGCCGATGCCGTCGCTACCACCCGTTATCACCACGACTTTGCCTTCGAAGCGTTTCATCATTTCCTAATACCTGTCACACAAATGGAGGGTTGCTCCATTTATAATATGGAGGTAACCTCCGCTTGACAAGAGGAAGGGGAAGAAACTTGAGTGATCAACCTGCCCTCCGGGCTGACGCGCAGAAAAACCGCGAACTCATCCTTTCCGCTGCAGAGGAGCTTTTCCTGGAAAAAGGAGCCGGTGTTCCGCTGGAGGAAGTTGCCAAGCGTGCTGGCGTCGGTATCGGCACACTTTATCGTCGCTTTCCCACGCGCGAGGCACTTTTGGCCGCTACCAGCGATGAGCGCTTCTTGTCGATGGCCGAAAACAGCCGTGCTCGTGACTTAAATCTCACGCCAGGCGATGCGGTACGCGCTTATCTCGAAGAGCTTGCTATGAATACGAGCACTTATCGTAGCCTCGCCGCCTCGATTGGGACTGTTATTCAATGCGGAACACCCGGATGTAATGCGATCACCGCAGAGGGGCACCGACTGCTTCAGCGTGGACACGAGACAGGCACCATTCGCCGCGATGTCACTTACGAGGATTTCATTTATGTGGTGACTGCCATTTCCATCGCAATCGAAAATGACGGCTTATCGAAATCGCGTATTGGGCATCTGGTGGACTTGTTCCTGAACGGCATAAGCGAGAAACGTTCGGACTAGCGACCAACATACTTTCGACGTCTCCGTCGGCCAGTGTGTGGGACGCCACCTAAGACACGACCGTGGCAGCCGAAAACATGACCCTACGCTCCGCGCTGATGATGGCGCTCGAGCGGCGCATCAAAGAGCAGCATTGGACCAGGCACAAGCCGAGCCGCAGCTCGGCGTCACGCAGCCCGCGTCTCAGATCTGTTGCGCGGCAAAATCGACCTGTTCGGCCTCGACACCTTGGTGAACATGGTCTCGGCCGCCGGTTTGCACCTCGAACTGCGAATCGCCGCTTGACCGTGGCCCGGCAGTGACCGGGGACAGCGTCTAAGCACAGCGCGTACGGCACTGCGTCGCCGGTTCGTCGCAAGTGGCTGTGCCCTTCCGGTAGCGTCGGTCACTTCCACCGTAGCAACGCTTGTGCAGAGTACGGCGGCCAAGACAGCTCGGCTCCATTCGTCTTCCGAGGGTAGCTTGACCGGATGCGAGGCTGGCATCGGCAATGAGATTCCAAGACGCAGCCCGTCGTAGTACCGCATCCTCTGCTCGTCAATGAGGCCGCTGCGGAAAAGGTCCCTGGCCGTTTCGTGCACTGCGGCGAGGATAGGGCTGGTAGGTTCGGCTTTGCCAGTCATGCTTTATTGCTTCTTTCTGCGGACGTCGGATTCCACGCCCGCACGCTCACGCAGCTTCTGGGCGAATGGAGTCTGCGACAGGCCGGCGACGCAATGCGCCTGCCTTGCCGCGCAAACCTTCACTTCGGTAATGCGGGCTGCTTTGCCAGCCTTCATTTGCTTCACTGCCGCTAGTAATTCCGCCCCGATATCACCGTTCGCGTCACGGACGATGAGCTTCTTTTTGGTCATAGGCATCTTCAACAGCCTTTCCGATTACCTTGAGCGTCAGGGTAGGCCGTTTCGCGGCGACCGCCCCGACGAGGTGACTCACTCGAAGGAGACGGGGGCGGTGACCGTCTTGTCGCGAAGCTGGTTGAAGCGTTCCGCTTCCGTCTCGGTCAGCGGGCCGGCGTCGCGGGCAATCGACCTCAGCAGCGAGCCAAGTTTCAAGCGTTCTTTGGACTTGGCGTGCAACGAGTCCCGGCCCGGTCGGTGCCTTCATAGACTGGCGATCCGGCACGGAGAGCGCGATCGAGCAGGTCGGCGGTGTCGGACACCGCTGGACGCGTCATTGCCTGTTCGTCAGAGCCTGCGGGTATGTCTTGGGCATTCATCAGGCCATCAGCCCGTGCGTCGTCGCCCACTCGCGCAACGCATCGTTCATTCGCGTCTGCCAGCCAGCGCCTTGCGCCTTGTAGGCATCGACGACGTCCATATCGATGCGAAGGTTCATTTGCAGCTTGTTCGAGCCCACCGGTCGGCCACGGCCGCGCTTGACCAATACGCCGGCTTGATGCTGATCGGCTTGCTCGAAGAAATCCTCGACCAGTTCAGGAATCTCGGTGTAGTCCGTGGGCTCGACGCCGCGCGCGTCAACCTTCGCCAAGTCGCTGTGCAAAGCGTCTTTTTTCGCGTTTATTTGCTTTCCTCATCGAGATGATGTGTCGAGCGCCGTTACGCTCGGTCCAGACGACGATCACCATGCGCCGAGCGAGCCATCCTACGGTGATGACCCGTTGCTCGCCGTAAGCCAAGCGGTCGTCTATCAGGTCCAGGGTGATGCCTTCGAAGCCCGGCTGTCGGTACGTGTGCCGCTGTCTTTCGAGTACTTGCAATGCGGTATCGGAGAGCGGCACGGCGATCGGGCGACGCGCTTTCGCCTTGTCGGCGTGAATCCATGCCATGCGACGCGGCAGGTCGACGTGTGTCCAGTCGAGGCCGGTCACGTTGCCGCGCCGTAAGCCGGTTTCCAGGCTGAATTAGGCCATGTCCGCCAAGTGTGGCGGCAGGACCGCGAGCAGCCGCTTCGCTTCCCCTGGTTGGAGCCAGCGAATGCGCTCGGTTGGCGTGCGCAACTTGCTGATCTTCGGCACATGGTCGAGCCACTGCCAGTCCTGCGCCGCGCGCAAGACGGCACTCAGTGCGCCGGGGACTTTGTTGACGGTTGCCGGTGCGACGGTCCGTCCGGTCGGTCTTCGTCCGTCACCGGCCTTGACGGTCATCACTTCGCGACGCTTCAGCCGGATCAGCCCATCGACGCATTGCCGGTCGATCTGCGCCAGTTCGACGCCATTGAGCTAGCGGTCGAGCCAGCGTAGATGCACCTTGGTGGTTTCGATGTCGGTACGGTCTGAGCGCCCTTCGAGGTAGCGGAGTACGGCGCCATTCCAGGTCGGCTGATCTGGCCGCACGATAGCCGATATCGGCGCGATGGAGTGTGTCAACGGCGCGCGCGGTATTTGCGACGCGTTGACCCGCGGCTGATGGCTAATGCATGACGATTTCGGCTCTGAGACAGCGCGTTGGTCGTGTGCGGCTGGCCTCTGACGGCAAGATTGCTGATTGCATTCCAGCCGAGCGCACCAATGGAGTCAATCGCTTCGCTTCAATTTCGCGCATCAGAACAAGCACTGCCTTCATTAACTGACCTTTTACAACGCTGGAGTCCATTGAGTTTCGCCGGATTCGAAGCGTCGGTCTGGACACTTTCCCACCTTCGGCGCCTTGTGTCTGCTCGGCCGTTTGGCTGGTCATTCTGCGATGACGAACGTTCTCCTGTGGAAGGAGGCGCGCGGCACTGTGAAGGTGGCTCGATATGACGGGACTGGCTTGCTGGCGCGCCATTGACCAAACTTTCCCGAAAGTGGGGGGAGTGCGGCTGTCGGGAAGGGGCGCAAAAGGGAAGGATTGAGGCCGCTTCCTCAGTTCATGGTCGGGCTACGCAGATCGCCCGGCGGATGCCGAACGCGAGGCATCAGAAGGCGAAGAAAAGTACAAGAGCGCTTCGCCTGTTTATGCCGCACCATTGCGGGAGAAAGATCAGGAAAGACCGCAATGTCACAGTATGGAACTAGTAACGGCGCTTGCGCAGTTCACAAATAAAACGTAACGGACACATATGCCGAGCACGCGGCGACTCGATGCCGCGAGTCTGGTGCCGCTGACCGGCTGCAGGACAAATCGATGCATCGGCTGCCGCCTGGCAACATTTCTGCGGTTCCAGGGCGCGCTTCGCTGGAGCGTGAATGAGCCTTCGAAGTGCTCCCCAAGTCGGCGTCGCTGATCTTTGTTTCCGTCAGCCAGGGTTCGGCACAACGATCTTCAGCACGGTATTCAGCCCCGTATCCTGCGAAAACACACCGGTGCTTTCCAACGGAAACCAGAGCTGGTTGTCCTGCGATGCGGGTTCGATGGCTGGCGGGAATTTGAGTGCGATTGCGTATTCGCCGGGCGCCAACTGCGTCGGCAATTGCGTTGTTGTCGCCAGCGTTGCGCTGGCGCCCGCCGCGATGGTCGAGAGATCGACATTGGCGAGAGGCAATTCGGTCGCTACGCCTTGCGAATCGGTGATCACGACAAAGCCGGGTCGGCTGCGCGCGATATGCGACATGCCACGGTTTTGCAGCGTGAACGCGAGATCAAGCGAGGGACCGGTGGTGTTGTGAAGCGTTGCCTTGATGGTCTGGAGCACAATGTGCGGGCCGACTTGATTGAAAATTCTGTTCTCGCAGTCTGACCACAGCGTCCAGAGGGCAGGCGCATGGTTCCGTGCCGCGTTGATCGTGCTCGTCTCTACTGCGCTGAAAAATGGCAGAACGCTGTCGCAACTCTGGGTTTTGTCGTTCGGTTTGGTCGAGCCGCCCGGTGGGCCGGCGACGGCACTGAAGGTGAACATCCGCGATGCAGATTGCACGAGCGTCAAAAGCGCATTTGGGTCGTATCCCTCTTTCCGTCCGAAAGTGCTGCCATCGCAGAAAAGCATGTTGCTGCCACTGTCGCCGTAGCTCCCGCAGCTTTGGCCGTCGACGAATGCATCGTCATGGATGCCTGCCTTGACGGTTGAGTCGCCGCTGAAGGCCGCGTAGTCGAGCAGGTTGCGGGGATAGCGGACCTCGAGGTTGACCACATTCGAATACAGCGGGAAAAACGTCGACAAGAAAAGGTTATGGGCGGCGACGGTATCGTTGCCGTTGGTGGAGTTATGCCATTCGCCCCATCTACCAATGAATCCGGCTTGCATCGAGTAGATGACGTCCCGATTCTTCTTGATGATCGGCGCCAATTGGGCCATATGTGACAGGATCGTCTCCATTGGCGCGTCGTTGCCGGGCTCTGCCGAGGAAGCGTTATAGAAGTTGTAGGTGAAGCGCACGATCGTTTGAAGGTGCGCCTTGCGCAGTGCGTCGAAGCCGGCGTCGAGTTGATCAAGGAACGCCTGTGACAGATTGATAGGGATATCCGTCGGCGCTACGTCGTTCGGACAGGATGCGTATGCCGTGCCCGGCTGACTCAAGCAAATGTACGAGTGAACGAGCCGAATCGGCGGCAGGTTGTAATTCGACGTGCCGGAAAAGAGTTTCCTGTACAGCGCAGTGTCCGGATTGACCAAGTCGACGTGAACCCATAATCCGCCCTCGGCGTTTGCGATGGCATCGGCTGTCGCTTGGAAGGTCGCGGACGCTGAAACGTCCGTGCTGGACGCCGGCGTGACAGGGGGCGTGACCGGTGTGGAACCGTTATGAGTATCCGAGTCGACACCGCCGCCGCATGCGGCAAGGACGCCGGCAAGCACGATGACCGGCACAAGTCGCGATACAAACGCCGCCGCTGCTTTGAGAGAAAAAGGTGTCATTTTGGAGGCCTGATTTACAGGATCGCAGCGGGTTGGAGAGGCGGTTCGGTTCGGGGGCTATAGTCGCACACGCCGCCGGAATACGATATGTCGCCCTATCGCTTTTTAGATACACGCGGTGCCGCCTTGCGCTGCGTTGCAAACGGGGAGCGCGAGTTTCGGGGTGTTGCTCATCCGTGTAGGCCATAGTTGATGCGCTTAAGGTGTGCAGTTGGAAGCAGTCGCAAGAAACGCGAGAGGGCCATGACGCGGATTGCCACATGCGGATGGCGCGTCTCCACGAACTGGCGCGGCAGGTGCACGAGCCGCGTAGACGCGTGAGTGACCTTTCGCTTGTTTTGGCTCAGACGCAGCGATTTGCATCCAGCAAAGCGACACCGCCTCAATCCGCGATTGGGCAGAGGCCGGTGTACCGATGACGTTGGCGCTCCATCGACTTTTGCGCAAGCGGCAACGCACGGCCCGGCCTGCTCGCCGAGCTGAGCGCACGGTTACGGAAATAACGACACGTCAGTCGTTATTCGGGCACGTGGGTACGAGCCGGCTTATGGACGCTGGACGGGGAAAGAAGACCGGCCGCACTCAGCGGATTCGGTTTCAAGATATGAAGGGGACGCCAGCGTTTCGAATGATTGATCGCCGGGCGACTGCCGGGGTAGGCGCTTGATTCGACCGGCCCATTAATGATGTCCTGTCGCAACAGGCGTAGCGCACGGCGCTTGGCGGTCCAAGCGGCGCATTGTTGAGTGCGTTCGACAAGACATAACGCCTCACCGAAAAATCAGAGGCGCCAATTATCTGGGCCCCACGTAATTGTGCGATCGGCGTCAAACGCCCGCGAGCGCGGAATCACACTGTAGGGGCGAAGAGTCAGCGCGTATGGTGTCGAAACAGAAACCATTCAGGCCGCAACGCGGGTCGCCGCATTTTCAGCCACCTCGTCCTGCTCGATGTCATTGCGCTCGTCATGACGGAAGCGACGGAAAAAGCTCGACAATTGCCGCTTGAGAGGAGAATGCTTCGTTTTCGCCGCACCACCGTCGAGGACGCGTTGGCTCGTTGGGCAGTCCAATTGCAGCGGACTGAAGTGTTGCAAACCGTAAGTGCTTCCGCCCCACGCGGGCACCCCACTGGTACCCACGCCAAAGACGAAGTGGTCGTATTGGCGGCTGTCAGTGCCGATTTGGGCGTCGTCGAAATTCGTGTGTCGCGTGCTGGCCATGATGCATCCTCGTACAAATACTTACAAATTCACACGACTTGTTGCGCAATCGCCGTGCCTGCACGAAATGGCGCGATTTGACTGTGCCTTGGCTCGCTGCGAGCGTGCAAATGAGCACGCATTGAAAAAATTACGCGTAAAAAGGTGAATAATGAAGGTTGTAAGTCCTCGCCGAAACACACCGTCGTTCCTCCTCGGTGTTGACGGCGGCGGCACGGGAACCCGGGCGAAGCTTGCGCGTGTTGAATCGGCTCATCTCGTCATCGGCACCGGCGCAGCGGGTCCTTCTGGTCTGGCACTAGGCGTCGACAGCGCATGGCAGGCGGTCATTGCGGCCTGCGAAGCCGCATTCGCCGCAACAGGCCACTCTCCGGTCTGGGAGCAATGCGCACTTGTTTGCGGGTTGGCTGGTGTCAATCACCCCGAATGGCGCGCGCAGTTTCTCGCCGCTGCGCCGGTGTTCGCACAGTTGGACGTGGTCAGCGATGCCTATTCGACGGTCGTGGGCGCGCACGATGGCGCGCCGGGTATCGCGATCGCGCTGGGAACCGGCAGCGTCGGACTACGGCTCTTATCCGATGGCGGGATGCGGATGGTAGGTGGCTGGGGCTTCCCGTCAGCTGACGAAGCCAGCGGCGCCTGGCTGGGCTTGCGCGCGATCGTTCACGCGCAGCAAGCGCTCGATGGACGAGTACCGCGCGATGATTTCGCACAAGCGCTGTTGCGAGCAACCGGGACGGGCGATCGCGATGCGCTGCAAGTCTGGCTGTCGGACGCAGACCAGACCCGCTACGCATCGCTCGCACCGTTGGTACTTACGCATGCACAGCATCCGGTGTGTGCCGGCTTGTTGGCTGAAGCTGCTCGCCAGGTAGAGCGCATGGTTGACGCACTGGATGGCGGCGAGCGGCCGGCGCTGGCATTTTGCGGCAGTCTGGCCGAGGCGTTGCTGCCTTATCTTCCAGCAACGCTGCGCGCGCGCGCGGTCGGGCCGCGCGGTGATTCGGCGAGCGGCGCATTGACGTTGGCAGCCCGGCTGATTGACCGCCACGCCACCTAGGCAGGCGGCAAGGCATGGGCTGTCAGCAACCATTGCAAGCCCGTTCGGACACCACCGTGTGATGTCGAGACCGGGTAGCTGGGTCAGCGAAGCGGCTGTGTCGCAGGCGTTCTTGGCGCAGACGGCGACGGCGGCGCGCTGATCCCTCGTGCCGGAGGACGAGGATGCGGGTGAGGACGAGGACGAGCGCGATGGCGCCCATCCTCTGGCACTACATAGATCGTTTGCGGCACGGCGGCGGGTGCGGCATTCGTCGTCGGCTGGGCGGTAAGCGGCGCAGGCCGGTATACAGGCGCGGTGACGACATCCGTTGGGACCGGGTTCTGTGTCCCCAGTGTCACGGCGCGCCTGGCTTCCTGTGCCTGCACCTCGGCATGCGACAGCATCGCGGCACTACCCACGATGGCGGCGGCGATGAAGCCGGCGGATCGACGCTGTTCCCGCGGACGAGAAGGGCTGAGGCTCACTTTGATTCCAATTGAGTAACGACGGATAAACAGTCTGTCGCGGCCCACTGCGGCATGCCGCGAGCCTATATTGCGCGGCCCGCAGCACGTTGTGACGCCTGCAACCGCCTGAGGTCAGGCATAACGCTTGCCGGGACAAGCCGTTCGAAATGAACGGATCCTCCATCATGTCTTCGATCATGCCCGCCTTTCGGCCCGCGTGCAGCAACGCCAAGCAGTTTCCGGCCTCCGCGCTCCGCCACCGGCCTGAACGGCAATCGAACTTGCAATCGGACCTGCAATCGGTTCCGACACACGCTCGCCGCCGGCGCACCGGCTTGCGAATACTGATGTCGCTGCTTGCGACCGTATTCGTCGCGACAGGCGCAGTGGCCGAGACGGTGAGCGGCAACGATGCGATCAGCGCGATGCATCGCGCGGCGCCCCGGTCACCGCAGCATGCAGGCCCGCAAGACCGACCGCAAGACGGAGCGAATGCAGCGCTGGTCAAAACCATCGACTTCGTCGGCCTGGCCGAGGGCATGACCGTCGTCACCGTTGGCCGCGGCGACAGCGACCTCACGCGCGCGCTGGCCGCCTCGCTATCCAACACCGGCACCCTGTTTCTGGCCGACGTCGCCACCGACGGCACCGGCGGCGCCATTCGCGCAAGTGACGAATTCTCGTCTCGCGCCTTGCAGCTCAGTCGGAAAATGGCTGACGAACGGTCCCTCTTCGGCAAAGTCGTTGTCGTGCCTTTCGCCCCACCAGTGTTTGCAGACGTCAGGCCGCCCGGCGGAGCCGATCTCGCTGTCGTCGACGCACCGGTCGCGAATTGGCGTCGCAGCGGAACTGCGCACGCGGCATTCAAAGCCTTGCACGCGGCGTTGAAGCCGGGCGCCAGGCTGATCTTGTTGTCGCCAAGCGATGGCGGACATCCAGGCTGGCTGGTCCAGCAAGCCGAGGCCGCCGGGCTGCGCCGTGCCGGTGAAATGGAAGCGCTGGCGGACGGCCGCATCGGACTAGGATTTGTCCGACCGGGCGCGTGAGCGGGGGCAGTGCGCACCTAAACGCGGTAGAGTGCCTGTCGATACGAATCGGCTGCTTGGCGGGCATCGGAATGACCAAACCTGTTCCAGCAGTGGCTACATCGACCGTATCGCGCGCGGTGCCAAAGAATCCGCGCTGTAATCCCGTTTCCAGACAGGCTGAGGCCTTGTCCAGTCAACCGGACGCCACCGCAGACCATGCCCGATATCTATACCAGCGAAAACTTCACGCCCCAGTCCTCCATCGGTCGGCAACTGACCCGGGCGCGACATCTGTTGCTCGAGATCGTCTCCGAGGAACTTGCGCCCTTGCAGTTGACTGCGGCGCAATGGGGCGTGGTGGTGCTGCTTGCCGAAGAAACAGCCAATACGCCGGCGGAACTGTCGCGTCTTCTCGACTATGATCCGGGCGCGATGACTCGCCTGATCGACCGTTTGGCGGAAAAAGGCATTGTCGAACGGATCGATTCGCCGGACGACCGGCGTTCAAAGATGATCGTGCTTACGGAGCAGGGGAAGCAACTGTATCCGTCGATCCGACCGCGTATCATTCGGGCGCACAACACCCTGCTGCGGGGCTTCAGCGAAGATGAAGCCCGTCAGCTCAGCACCTTGCTCGGCAAGCTGATGGAAAACGCCCGCTGAGCCGCGAGCAGGCGTTCTGAAACAAAGCCAGGGAATAGCAGGCTTTCATCCTGACAGGTGCCGCGGCGCATTGTCGCGGATGCGGCGCAACCGCGCTCCGGCAAATACCGGAACGCGGGCGTCTATGGTCGTGCGCGGGAGCTGTCGCTCCCGTGCATCGGATCAGCCGTTGACCTGACGCAGCGCCGGGCGACCAGCCGCCTTCAGCAAGGCTTGGTAATTCTCGACGTAGCGCGACGCCATCTTGTCGGCGGTAAAGCGCTTTTCGAACTGAGCGCGCACGGCGTCACGCGACAGATCACCAAGCCGCGACAATGCGGCGACAGCGCCGTAGACGTCTTCGACGACGAAACCGGTCAGGCCGTGATCGACTACTTCCGGGACGGACCCACGATTGAAGGCAATGACGGGCGTGCCGCACGCCATCGCCTCGATCATCACCAAGCCGAAGGGCTCCGGCCAGTCGATCGGCAGCAGCAGGGCCTTTGCGTTCGACAGGAATTCAGCCTTCTGGGCTTCGGTGATTTCGCCGATGAATTCGACGTTTGCATCGTTGAGCAGCGGAACGATTTCGCGGTCGTAGTATTCCTGGTCGACCTTGTCAACCTTGGCTGCGATCTTCAACGGCAGACCGCTCTGCTTGGCGATCTTGATCGCCGTGTCGACCCGCTTCTCCGGGCAGATGCGCCCCAGGAAGGCCAGATACTCAGGCTTTGCTCCCGGGTGCGGGCGCAGCAGATCTTCCGGCAGCCCGTGATACACGGTATCGCGCCACTTGGCACGCAGCGGAGCGCGCTGCGCATCCGAGATCGAAACCACTTCCGCTTGCGGGAAGATGTCGAACACCGGCTGCAATTCGGGCAGGTCCAGTCGTCCGTGCAGGGTGGTGACGAAAGGCACGTCCATCTGGCCGAAGACGCCGAACGGCATGTAGTCCAGGTGGAAGTGCAGTACATCGAATTCGCTGGCGCGCTGCCGGACCGTTTCCGTGAGAAGGGCATGCGGCGCAAGCGCATCGCGCACCGAAGGGTCGAGTCGCAAGGCGCGCGGCCAAACCGCCTCGAGGGTCGCACTGGTCACCGAGTCACCGCTCGCGAACAGGGTTACGTCGTGTCCTTGGGCGACCAGCGCCTCCGTGAGATAGGACACCACGCGTTCGGTGCCCCCGTAGAACTTCGGCGGAACCGCTTCGTAGAGCGGTGCAATCTGAGCAATGCGCATCAAGGCCTCCGAAAACGATGCGTAAGACACATCGCGCTTGGTCGCCCACCGCGGCAATTGACTGACGGCGACCGAATTTATAGAGCAGAAAGTGGCGTGAAACAGCGCCCTGGTTCCCATTATCGACAACAGCGAGGCGACTGCGAGCCCCCTTTCAAACACTTAACTGTTGTTACAGCGCGATACAAAGGCGTCAAGATACGGGAACGGCAGACCGGCTGGCGTTGTCGGGCCGACACAATCTCCGCCCTTGGGCCGGCCGAATGAAAGCATGCATTGTTCCTGGCCGGTGAACATGGCAATCTAGCAACGGAAAAACGACTTCTCGAGCGCAATATGGAAGTGCGAGACCCCGCTCCACAGATTTCCCGACCCCTGCGAGCGATGGCCCGTCTTGCGGTGCGCGCCGTCCCTCTGCTGATCCTCGGCATGACGGCGAGCGTGCGGCCGGCGCATGCGTCGCTGGGCGGCGACGCGGCATCGATCGAGCAGGACCGGGCGGCACTTGGTGCAAGTCAGACGGCCAGCACGCCGGCAACAACCGTCAAGCGTGCCGCCGCCAACGGCAGCGCGTTCGCTTACACCGTGCATAAGCTGACGACGCCGGCAGGCGTGACGGTATCCGAATATCTGGACGCCAGCGGCGCGGTCTTCGCGATTGCCTGGAGCGGTCCGGTGTTGCCTGATTTGCGTCAATTGCTTGGCGACTACTTCCCGACGTATTCGGATGCACTGGCCAATCTGGTTGCAACACGGCGCACGCGTGGGCCGGTGACCGTGGACATGGACGGGCTTGTCGTGCAGTCGAGCGGACGGATGCGCTTTTTCAGCGGCATCGCCTATTTGAAGGACAAACTGCCGGCCGGCATCAGCGCGGCCGATATCCGCTAGGGGACAGACGTGCGCTTCGCGAAATGGCTGGTGCCGGCGCTGCTGGCATTGACGCTCGCTGCCTGTGGCGGTGGCGGCTCGGACGACAATTCGGGCGGCAGTAATGGTGGGAACGGCAACAACGGCGGCAATCCGAACGGCGGCAGTGCGAACAACGTCGCAGCCGTCACCGTCGGGCAATCGATCGTCGGACAGATTCCCAATCTGCCTTATGTCAGCGTGACGGTCTGCGCGCCAGGCGGCGGCACGTGCCAGACGATCGACAACATCCTGGTCGACACGGGTTCGGTCGGGCTGCGCCTGATGGCATCGACGTTGAACGTCGCCTTGCCGAGTGCGACCGGGCAAGGCCAGACGCTGGCGGAATGCGGGCAGTTCGTCGATGGCTATACCTGGGGCACGATCCGCAGTGCCGACATCCGGATCGCGGGCGAGTCGGCCAGCGCGGCGCGTGTGCACGTCATCGGCGACACCGCATTCCCGACCGTGCCAGCCGACTGTTCGGCAAGCGGTGGCCCGGCCCTGAATACGCCAGCCGCGTTCGGTGCCAATGGCGTGTTGGGTATCGGTCTTTTCGCGCAGGACTGCGGCCCGGCTTGCGCCAACGCGGCGATTGGTCCGGTTTATTACAACTGCGTGTCGGACGGCAATTGCACCGCTGCCGCGGTACCGCTGAATCAGCAGTTGCAGCAGCCGGTCAGTCTGTTCGCCAACGACAACAACGGCACGCTCCTTTCGCTGCCGGCTGTCGCCCCGGGCGGGGCCGCCGGCGCAACCGGGCAGTTGATCTTCGGGATCGGCACGCAGTCGAACAATGCGCTCGGGGGCGCGACGGCGCTGACCACATCCGCGGCGGGCATGATCACCGCCGCCTACAACGGGATGACCTATCCGTCCGCGTTCCTGGACAGTGGCTCCAATGGCCTGTACTTCGACGACTCGAGCCTGTCGCAGTGCTCGGGCTCGCTGAGCGGCTACTACTGCCCGTCGTCGCAGCTGAATCTCAGCGCCACGTTGACCGGCACCAATAGTGCCTCGACGCAGGCTTCGTTCAGTCTCGTCTCGGCCAACACGCTGTTCAACGCGAACAACGGCAACAACTTCGCATTGCCGACCCTCGGCGCCACCTACGGCGACTCTACCGCCTTCGACTTCGGCCTGCCGTTCTTCTACGGCCGCCAGGTGTTTACCGCGATCGAAGGTCAGTCGACCCCCGTAGGCAACGGTCCGTACGTCGCGTTCTGAGCGGACGCGAAGCGCGGCGGCGCGGCGGTAACAAAAAAGGCCATCGTCAGGGACGATGGCCTTTTTGCTGACGGTGGCGGCGGCGACGCGGTCGCCTGCTTCGGCGGCTTCAGCCGACGAACGCGCGCTCGATCACGAAATGACCCGGTTCCGAGTGGTTGCCCTCGGTCAAGCCGACCTGTTCGAGCAGCACCCGCGTGTCCTTCAACATGTGCGGGCTGCCGCACAGCATCAGACGATCGTTCTCAAGCGACAGCGGGGGCAGATCCAGGTCGTCGAACAGCTTGCCCGACGAGATCAGATCGGTGATGCGGCCAGTGTTGCGGTATGGCTCGCGCGTCACCGTCGGGTGATAGATGAGCTTTTCGGCAACCAGTTCGCCCAGATGCTCGTCCTTCGGCAGGTGCTCGGTGATGTACTGCTGGTACGCGAGTTCCGATTGGAAGCGGCAGGTATGGGTGAGCACGACGCGCTCATAGCGCTCGTACACTTCCGGATCCTTGATCAAGCTCATGAATGGCGCGAGGCCCGTGCCGGTCGACAGCAGCCACAGCGTCTTGCCCGGCAGCAGGTTGTCCACGATCAGCGTACCGGTCGGCTTGCGGCCAATCAGCACGTCGTCGCCCACCTTCAGGTGCTGGAGACGCGAGGTCAGCGGGCCGTCCTGCACCTTGATCGACAGGAACTCGAGGTTTTCCTCGTAGTTGGCGCTGGCCAGGCTGTAGGCGCGCAGCAGCGGCTTGCCGTTCACCGGCAGACCGACCATCGTGAACTGCCCATTCAGGAAGCGGAACGACGCGTCACGCGTGCAGGTGAAACTGAACAGCGTGTCGGTCCAATGGTGCACGCTCAGCACCTTTTCGGTATTCAGGTTGCTCATGACTGGACGTAGGACGGAAAGGCGATAGCCGCCGTCGGCGCCGAGCGGCGTGGCAGCCGCTGCGGCACGTGCCGACGATGGGAAAGCGACGCTCGATGGCTAGATGGACGGCACGGCTGGCGCCAAGACCGCATCCTGGCGAAAAGGTCGCAAGGCGGTAAAACCCGGATTCTAGCCGATTGCCGCAGAGCGTGCGGTTTTGTCAGTCGACGCCCAGCCGGGCGATGTACGGGCGATGATCCGACAGCCAGGCGACTTTGGCGTCCGAACTGGTCCATTCGCGCGGGCTCAGGCCGCGCACGAACATCTTGTCCAGGCCGAGCGCGGGCGAAAACGCCGGAAAGGTACGGCCCGATGCGCCCAGCGCCGCCGCGACCTCGTGCATGCCGATCGCACCGAAGATCGGCAGGGAGTCGTTCTTCCAGTCGTTGAAGTCGCCCGCAAGAATCAGCGGCCCGTCAGGCGCATCGCGTTCGATCCACCGCGCGATCCATTCCATCTGTCGCACGCGAGCGGCGCGCGTCAGTGCAAGGTGGGCGCAGAGCAGGCTGATCGACCGGCCGCGCGCGGTCATGCGCGCCGCCAGCAAGCCGCGACGCTCGAAACGATGGGCTGAGATATCCCAGCGTCCACCGAGGTCGAGCGGATGGGGCGAGAGGATGGCATTACCGTGGCGCCAGGAGGGCTTGAATACGTTCTGGCCTAGCGCCAGCTGCAACTGCAGCGACGCGGCGATCTCTGTCGCCTGACAATGCCACGCGTCGCCCGGCGGCTCGGCCGACGGTTCACCGAACGTGGCGGCGGCCAGCGGCATCGGCATGCGCCGCGCCATTGCCTCCTGCAGAAAGAAAACGTCGGCCGGCATGGCGGCCAACCAACTGCGCATGGCCTTCCAGGCCTGCAGGCCGAGCGGGGAACGGCCCTTGTGGAGATTCCAGCTGACGACCAGCAACTCGTCGTCGCCGCTTTCGATCGGGTTCCTCATGCGGATAGCTTACCCCTGGTGTTACGAACGTGCTGTGCCGCGGCGTCAGTTGCGGCCCGCTGCGCGTTGCGCCTGGACACGGTACACGAGCGTCGGTGTCTTCTTGACGAGGGTCCATTGCGCGTCGCCGCCGTTCGGCACGCGCAGGCCGTCGTGCCGGGCGTTCACCGAATGCGATCGCACCACTTGGCTGTCGCTGGGCAACTGCTCCTCGGTACTGATCTGGAAATCGACGGAGCCGTCCTCGCTCTCGCTGACCGGAGAAACCGTGACGAGACGTTCGAGACCGCGGTCGTCGCCCTGCGCACAGTCCGACAGACGGCCCGCGCTCTTGCATCGCCGCACTGTCTCGGCCTGCCCGACCGCCGTGGTCGCGCCGAAGCGGTCGATCTCTACCCCGTCGCGCAGGACGCTCAACTGCCAGCGGACCGAGGTGGGCGCGCGTACGTCAACCGCCCAAGCCGGCGAGGCGAGCCCGAGCGCGCTGCACGCGAGTATGCCTAGCGCCGCGGTCCGTGCGGCGGAAGTGGTGACGCGCGCGCGCCACCCGGCAGGCCGAGCGAGACGGGTGGCGGACGGCAAACGCGCTTGTGATGACATTCCTGACTCCATGCGACTGAACAAGGCGACTAGTAAAGCCGCACGCGCGGTGACGCGCGGTGCGGCGTGCCGCGCGCCATCAACTTCCTGGCACGCGTCGGGCCCGGCAGGCCGGTTGCATGTCCGCCGGCCGCGCGCGCATCTCGATTCACTGCAGTGCCTCGTCCAGGAAAACCAGCGTGCGTCCGTGGGCGAGCGCGGCCGCGCGCTGCTGGTACGAGCTGCGCGCAGATGCATTGAACCCGTGTTCGGCATCCGGGTAGATATGGACAGCGGCGTTGCCGCGGCCGGCGAAGCGCTCCTTGATCGCGCCGACGGCCGACAAGGGGATGTGACTGTCCTGCTCGCCAAAGTGAAACAGGATCGGCTTGTCGAGTTGCGCGGCGTCCGCCAGGTGGTTCTGTATGCCGCCGCCGTAATACGCGACTGCCGCATCCGCCGACGTATGCGCGGCGGCCTTGTAGGCCAGCAGGCCACCGTAGCAGTAGCCGATCACCGCCACCTTGCCCGTCACCTCCGGGCGCCGGCGCAGCGTGTCGACGGCTTTGCCGACGTCGCCCGTGGCCTGTTGCAGGTCAGTCTTCTGCATCAGTTCGATGCCGCGCTGGCGCGCCGCATCGTCGTAACCCAGCTCGACGCGGGGTTCGGCGCGCCAGAAGACGTCGGGGGCCAGCACCGTGAAGCCGTCGGCCGCGTAGGCGCGTGCGATGGACTGGATCGACGCATTGACGCCGAAAATCTCCTGCAGCAGGACGATGCCCGGGCCCGGTCCGGCTTCGGGCAATGCCAGGAAGCCTTGAAAGCCATTGTCGATGTCAATCCATTCGGTGTGGATAGCCACTGGGGTCCTCCGGTTCGGTTTCGTGAAAACGTCGTCAGCGATCAGTGTGCCACCGTTGCGCCGACGCCGCGTCGCCCGGTCATCGCACAGCCGAGCGGGCGCGCCACGCGGTGCCGGTGCGGTCGGTCGCCGCGCGTGCGAGAACCGATTCCAATCAGCCAGTCAATGAGGAAAACAACAGGGAAAATGATGCACGCAACGGATTTTTTAAGACGTACACTTGCGTCGTGGCAAACGGCGGTCCAGAAGACGGCCGTCAAGCCATCAATCAACAACAACTGCGAGGCGCGCCGTACGAACGGACGCACCCGCTTTTTCGACCCAGTCGAACCGTGGAGATCTGTTGCATGAAAACCAGGATTTTCCAACTCCTGCCGATCAGCGCTGCAGTAGCATGCCTTGGCTTCGCCGGGCAGGCCAACGCTGACCAGACCGTTCGGATCGGTCACGTTGCGCCGCTGACGGGCGGCATCGCCCACCTCGGCAAGGACAACGAAAACGGCGCCCGGCTGGCGGTCGAGGAGATCAACAAGAAGGGTCTGACGATCAACGGCCAGAAGGTCACGCTGGTGCTCGACGCGCAGGACGACGCAGCTGACCCGCGGCAGGCGACGCAGGTTGCCCAGAAGTTGGTCGACGACAAGGTCGTCGCCGTGGTGGGTCACTTGAACTCCGGTACGACGATCCCGGCCTCGAAGATTTACAGCGACGCCGGCATCCTGCAGATCTCGCCGTCGGCGACCAACCCCGCCTACACCGAGCAGGGTTTCAAGACTGCCTACCGCGTCGTTGCAACCGACGCGCAACAAGGGCCGGCGCTGGCGCTGTACGCGGCCAACACGGTAAAGGCCAAGTCGGTGGCGATCGTCGACGACGCGACCGCCTACGGCAAGGGTCTGGCTGACGAATTCGAGAAGAAGGCGAAGAGCCTGGGCTTGAAGGTGTTATCGCACGACGCCACCAACGACAAGGCGGTCGACTTCCGCGCCATTCTGACCAAGATCAAGAACGAGCGTCCGGACGTGATCATGTACGGCGGCATGGACGCCACCGGCGGTCCGTTCGCCAAGCAGGCGCGCCAGTTGGCCCTGCGCGCGAAGATCCTGTCCGGCGACGGCGTGTGCACGGAAAAGCTGTCGGATCTGGCTGGCGATGCCACCGACAACGTGGTGTGCTCGCAAGCCGGCCAGGCGCTCGAGAAGATGCCGGGCGGCGCGGACTTCCAGAAGCGCTACACCGCGCGTTTCAACCAGCCGATCCAGATCTACTCGCCGTTCACCTATGACGCCGTGTACATCATCGTCGACGCGATGAAGCGGGCAAACTCGACCGATCCGAAGAAGGTCGTGGCTGCAATGCCGGCTACCGATTACAAGGGCGTGATCGGCGAGACGACTTTCGATTCGAAGGGCGACCTGAAGAAGCCGGTGATCTCGCTATACAACTACAAGTCGGGCAAGAAGGCGCTGCTCGACGTGGTGACGATGTAAGCGTCGCGATTGTCGTTGAACGAACGGCCGCTCGAGAGCGGCCGACAAGAAAAAACCCGCGGACAGCCGCGGGTTTTTTCATTCTGGCTGGACCACAGTCCCGCTCAGCTGCGTCCGACGATCACGCCAAGCAGGAAGGCGATGCCGGCTGCGGCCGCAACCGTCTCCCACGGACGGTCACGCACGATGCCGTCCGTCGTCGTCAGTGCCGCGCCAACCTTCTCCTTCACGGTCGACTGCGTTTCGTCAAACGTGTCCTTGACGTCGTCCAGGCGCCCCTTGATGCGGGACTTCAGATCGTCAAGATCGGTCGAGTCGCTCAGCGACGATTCGATGTCGCTCAGAACCGACTTGATGTCGTTCGCCGTATCCTTGCCGGCACGCTTGGCCTTATTGGCCAGCTTCTTGCCGCCCGAAACAGCTTCGTCGATGCCGTCATCGACCGATTCACCAGCAGCTTTGAATTCACCCATGCTCGATCCCCTTGCGTTGATTTTCGTCCGTTGTCGAGAATTGTTTGCGACGCAGCATCCGTGCCAGCAACGCCTCGCTTGGACGGCGCGTGGCTAGCGGACTGCCCAACAACGCCGAAATATACGCTGACATCGTCCGTTTCGTCGCTCGCAAGGCCGCCGCGAGCCGCGCGAAGCGTAAGTGATCAGATATCGCGTGACTGTCAGAAGATGCGTTGGATAGCCAGCAACTTAGACACGGTTTGCACTTTCCGGTCATGAACGCGTAAGGTTTGCACGGCTCGGCATAGCTTGCCACGGCGCTCCGCGTCCCGGACGTCAGGCATCGGGCCGGGCTGCCCGCACCGTACGCCTCGCGAGGGCCCACGCCAGCACGGCGCCGCACAGGGAAGCAGCAAGTCCGATCGCGAACACGATCGGATAACCCGCCCGGGCAGCGGCGAAACCGGTGATCGGACCGGTCAGGCCGTAGGAGATGTCCTGAAACGCAGCGTAGGCGCCAAGTGCCGTGCCGCGGTTTTGCGGCGGCACGCGACTCACCACCAGCGTGCCCAATGCGGGAAACACCAGCGAGCAGCCGAGTCCGGTTATGGCCGCACCGGCGACGGCCCATGCGAACGAGGGCGCGAGCCACAGCATGGCTTGGCCAACCGCCTCGACCAGCATCGATACAGTGGCGACCTGGGCGCCGCCGAACCGGTCCGGCAGCCGGCCGAACAGCAGGCGCACCGCAACGAATGCCGCACCGAAGGCGCTCAGCGTGAGTCCCGCGCCGCTCCAACCGCGCGCATGGAAATACAGCGAGACGAACGCGCCAATCGCGGCGAAGCCGACCCCTTGCAGGCATAGCGCGAAGCCGGCGGGCGCGATGCGGCCCAATACGCTGCCCAGGCCAATGCGCTTACCGCCAGGTGCGGCGACACCACGCAGGGCCGCGGCCAGGGCGAGGCCGCATACCGCGGAGGCGACGATGCACGCTGCCACCGCAACGAATCCAAGCGATTGGCCGATCCACAGGCCGAGCGGCGCGCCCACCGCCAAGGCGCCGTACAACGCCGCGCCCGTCCAGGACATCACCCGCGATGCCTGATGCGCGCCGAGGCTGCCGATCGCCCACGCGAGCATGCCGGTCACGGTGAGGCTTTCGCCGCATCCCATCGCGAGGCGTCCGACGATCAGCAGCGCAAAGCGCAGGGCGTTCGGCAACGGCAGCAGCGCTACCGCGCCGTAGATCAGACCGGACACGCCGGTCATGCTCAGCCCGGCGACCATGGCGACCTTGGGCCCACGCTGGTCGGCGATCTTCCCCGTCACACCGCGCGTTAGAACGGTCGCCAGGAACTGGATGCCGACCGCGACTCCCACCATGACATCCCCGTAGCCGAGCACTTCATGCACGAACAATGGGATGACGGGAAGCGGCAGGCAGATTGTCAGATAGCCGAGCGCCACGGCGGCGCACAGGGCGGCGAGTTTGCCAGTGCCGTCATGGTGCGGCGTGCCGCGCGAAGCGGCCGGGGTCGAATCAGTCATCGGTGTGGGTGTGGAAGGGCAGAACGGCTGGACGACGTTCGCCTTGCAAGGAAAGGTCGGTTGTCCCGTCGGGGAGGGTGGAGCGCGTAGGCTCGCTGCGGCACGGCCCTCATGTCCGCGTACCGAGCGTTGCGCCGGCATCGCGTGGCAAGCGGACATAGGCGGGCAGCGACGTCAGCGCGAGCAAGGCGACAAGCACGAAGGCGACACGGAAGTCCCCGACGGGGTGCCCGACCCCGCTGTCGGAAGCGAGGCTGCCTTCGCGCAGCCAGGCGGCCCCGTTCAGCGCCAGCGCGCCGAACGCGACCCCCAATCCCATCGACAGTTGCTGGGCGGTGCTGAACAGCGTATTGGCGCCTGCCATCTCGGACTTCGGCACGTCGGCAAAGGCGAGCGTATTGAGACAGGTGAATTGCATCGAACGCGTCAGGCCACAGGCCAGCATGACGAGCAGGATGAACGGCAGCGGCGTCGCGGGAGAGAGCAGAGCGCACGCACACGCGCTCAGCGCGACGCCCACCGTATTCACGATCAAGACACGTCGAAAGCCGAAGCGCCGCAGGATCGGCGTGACGAAAGTCTTCATGCCGAGATTGCCAGCCGTCAGCGCGAAGAACAGCAAGCCGGAGCGGAACGCGCTCATGCCAAAACCGACCTGGAACAGCAGCGGCACCAGAAACGGCGCGACGCCGATGGCAGTACGCGTCAGCGAGCCCGCGACCACGCTGACCGAGAAGGAAGGCAGACGCAGCGCCGACAGTTGAAGAATCGGCTGCGGACTGCGTCTGGCATGTCGCACCGTGGCCCAAAGCGCCGTCGCACCCACTCCGATGCACGCGCTTCCGGCCGCCAACAACGGTTTCGGCTGGCCAAGCGCTTCGACCCCGGCCATCACGCCGAACAGCCCGATACCTGAGAGGAGCAGCCCGGCAGCGTCGAGACGCGGCGGTGCGTTGGCGCGGTCGTTCGCGATGAGGCGCCACGCGAGTACGCCACCCACCGCGCCGAGCGGGAGATTGAGCAGAAACACCCAGCGCCACGATGCGTAGGTGGTAATCAGGCCACCGAGCGGCGGCGCCACGACTGGCGCGACCAGGGCGGGCCAGGTGATCAACGCGATCACCCGCATCAGGTCCGCCTTGGGCGCGGATCGAATCACCGCCAGCCTGCCCACAGGCGTCATCAACGCGCCGCCGAAGCCTTGCACGACGCGGCACGTCACGAACATCGCCAGGTCGTCGCTGAGCGCGCAGCCCAGCGACGCGACGGTGAATACCGCGATGGCGGCAACGAAAACGTCGCGCGTGCCGAAGCGGTCGGCTGCCCAGCCACTGGCCGGGATGAATACCGCGAGGGTCAGCAGGTAGGCGCTCATGCCGAGGCCTGCCGTGCTCGACGGCACGCCAAAGGTCGATGCAATTGCCGGCAGCGCCGTCGAGATGACGGTGCCGTCCAGATTTTCCATGAACAGGGCGGCAGCAACCAGGAGCGGAACGAGACGAGCCGGGGCGGGCATGGGTGTATCGGAAAGCGGGAGCGCACTCGCCGCGCATGCGACGACGGCGTGCATCAGGCGCGACATAATCGCGCACGTGTCGCATCGTACTCTCGATCGTGGCTGGCCGTCAGTGGCGGGGCGGGCCTGAGGCGCGCAGTCACCGGCGCCTTGAAACGACCGCGGTACCCCGCGCGCCGATCGCCGAGCGCCGCGCCCCGCGCCTGGTCTCGCCTGCTTCGTCGATGCAGGCCCGTCTTGTGCGTCTACGCGCCGGCCCTCGGTCGTAATTGCCAGTCTCATGGTCCGGCGCTCACCGCTTTACGATCGTGTCGCCGTCCATGCCCTATTGTCGTTGCGATATACGACACATGCGGGCTGTTTCGCCTGCCCGCTCTTCAAAGGAACCCATGCGTCGCGCCTTCCTGTACCGCATCGTGCTGATTGGCACTGTTCTTCATTTCTATGTGGGTATCCGGCTGATACCGGCGTTGTTCGATAGCGGGCCGGTGCGCACGCTGGCGTGGCTGTATCTGCTGATATCCCTGGTCACCATTCCGTTGGGCGCGCGCGGGCGCAGCTTTGCCCGCACGCCAGCGCGATTGGGCGTGGTCATCACCGGACTGGTCGCAATGGGATGTTTCTCGACGCTGCTGCTCCTCACATTCGCCCGTGATCTGTTCCTGTTGCTTGCCGCCGGTTGGGACTTCCTGACCGGAGCCGACTGGTTGTCGCGCGTTGAGACGAGTAGTGCCACCGCCGTTCTGCTGCTGACTGCCGCGCTTTCGATGTGGGCACTGTACTGCGCTCGGCGAGCGCCGCCGATACGACGCGTGCGGATACCGATCGAGGGGTTGCCGCCAGGATTCGAGGGCTTTTCAATCGCGCAGATCAGCGACCTGCACGTCGGGCCGACGATCCGCCGTCCCTACGTCGAGCGTGTCGTGAAGGCCGTCAACGCGCTGGGCGCCGACGTTGTCGCATTCACCGGTGACGCGATTGACGGCAGCGTTGCGCAATTGGCCAGTGATACGGCGCCGCTTTCCAAACTTCACGCGCGCGAAGGCGTTTTCTTCGTGACCGGCAATCACGAATACTATTCAGGCGCCGCTCCATGGATCGCGCGTTTTCGCGAATTGGGAATGCGGGTCCTGCTCAATGAACATGTGGTCCTGAGCCGTGGTACCGACGAACTGATCCTCGCGGGTATCACCGATTACTCGGCGGGCCATTTCAACCCGGTGGACGCGAGTGACCCTGTAAAGGCGCTGTCCGGCGGACCCGACACCACGGCCATTCTGCTCGCGCATCAGCCATTAAGTGCGCCAGCAGCCGCACGAGCCGGCTTTTCTCTGCAAATATCAGGACATACCCACGGCGGTCAACTTTTTCCGTGGAACTTCGTTGTTAAGGTGCAGCAGCCATTTGTCGCCGGTTTGGACCGGGTGGATGGAATGCTGGTGTACATAAGCCGAGGGACCGGCTATTGGGGACCGCCGATGCGCTTGTTTGCGCCGTCGGAGATCACCCTGCTAATCCTCTCGCGCGCGTGAGCGGGCGGGCGGACTTAAGCGAGCCTCCTAGCGCCTGGACGAGCGATGATTTCGGGCCCCATCCCGCAGATATCAACTGCTACACCTAAGTGACACAGTTATTGCCTTCTTTATCACCTACGATATAGAACTATCTTGGGGAGTTTAGCCTAGGCAATAAATGACAATCTGCAAGGAATGCGCCGCTTCAGCATTGTGAGTAATTAATTCATCCGATGAATTAGCGGTGGTAACACTTTTTTTATAAGCCACCGGCGATGGTTGTCGATTTAATGTAACATTGCCGGACATTTAATTGAGAAGTGATGATCGCGTGATCATCTTTGAAAACGAGGACCGTAAAAACCATGCCTTCTTACAAGGAGCTGCTGGCGCAGCGCGAAGAATTGGAAAAGCAGATCGAAGCCGCGCGTAGCAAGGAATTCGATACCGTCGTTGCTGACATCAAACAGAAGATCGAGTTCTACGGCATCACTGCGGCCGATCTTGGCATGGGCGCTAAATCGAAAACGGCTGAAAAGCGGCCGCGTAACAGCGTCGCCCCGAAATACCGCGATCCGAAGAGCGGAGCAACCTGGTCCGGCCGCGGCAAGCCGCCGCGTTGGATTGCCGGCAAAAATCGGGACGAGTACACGATCTAACGGCAACGCGACAGTCATCGCGGGGGGCCGCTACAACGAGCGCGTCACGGGGAGGCGCCAACGATGTGACGGATGCGAATTGACACCGGCCATGCACGGATGAGGGGCGGATGACCGCCTGGTCAGCTGGACAGTAGGGTCGAAGCCGTTGAAAGGCCGCAGGCGAGCATTCGTCTGCGGCCTTTTTGCATGGTCGCGACCTTCCGCTGGAGGCGGCGGTGCTCCCTTGTTGCGTCCGGCCGCTTGAATCGCATCAGAAATGGATGCGGACCGACTGCACGTGTCGGCGCAAAAGTTGCCAGGAGACGGTTATGGGATTCGAACGGAGCGAGGGCATGCGCGAGTGCACTGCACCCAATGGCGTCGGGCAGCGCGAGAAGCAGGCCGTCGCCGTGACCACCACCGTGGTCAGCATCGTCGTCAATGCCCTGCTGGTAGCACTGCAGATTGGCGTTGGCATGGTCGCGCAGTCGCAAGCGCTGATTGCCGACGGCATCCATTCGCTGACCGATATCGTGTCCGATGGCATCGTCCTGCTCGCCAGCCGTCACAGTGGCGCGGCACCAGACAGGGATCATCAATACGGTCACAACCGCTACGAAACGATCGCATCACTGTTTGTCGGCCTGCTGTTGCTTGCGGTGGCGGTCGGCATGCTGATTCGCGCCGCGACCCGCTTCGCGCACCCAGGCGGGATTCCCACGGTTCATTACAGCGCCTTTGCCGTCGCGTTGGCGGTCATTGCGGCCAAGGAGGGGCTGTTCCGGTACATGCTGCATCGCGCGCGGCAGGTCGGCTCGAGCCTGTTGATCGCCAACGCGTGGCACGCCCGCTCGGATGCGGCATCCTCCTTGATCGTCGCGCTTGGGGTGGGCGGCAGCCTGCTCGGCCTGCCGATCTTCGATCCGCTGGCGGCCGCCGTCGTCGGCGTCCTGGTCGGGCGGATCGGTGCGCGGTTCGCGTGGGCGGCAGCGCAAGACCTGGCCGATCGCGCGGTCGATCCCGAGGAAAGCGGGCGCATCGAGAACCTGATTGCGACGAGTCCTGGCGTGCGAGACGTCCATGCGCTGCGTACGCGTCGCATGGGCGACTTCTCGATCGTGGATGCGCACGTACTGGTCGACCCGATGATCAGCGTGTCTGAAGGCCACTACGTTGCCGAACAAGTGCGGACACGATTGCTGGCCTCGCCCGGGATCCTCGACGCACTGATCCACATCGACCCGGAAACGGACGGTGCTGGCGAGCCGAACAACACCGTGCCACGTGCCGTCCTGCGGGCCTACGCACAGGAAGCGCTGGTGCCGCTCGGTCATCGTCTGAGCGATCTGACCGTGCATTACCTGCGCTCGGGGACTGTGGTGGATTTATTCCTCGACCACCCACGGGGGCATGCCGCCGTGTCCACAGCATGCGCTGCAGCATGGGCACGAGCATGGAACGTCAAGACGGTCAGGGTGTTCGCGGTCTGGGCAACTGACGACGGCAAATAAACAACGATTTCGGAAAAAAATGCGTCAACTTCTTGTTGGTGACACCGTTAACAGCATCATGCGGTAATGTTGACTCTGCCGCATGAGGTGCGGGTAAAAAATACCGAGTTCCGTTCCGATCGGAGGGCGTCATGCCTGGGGTGATGCAAGTCGCGTTGTACTGGCTGGGGGCAAATGGTGTAGTCGTGGCAGTGGCGTGCCTGCGTGCGGGCACGCGGGCCTTCATCGCGCATAGAGCTGTACCGACCGGGGGAATGAGTCAGGCGCAGGCCTGACGCCACAGCCGAACGCAGCTGCCGTTCTCTAAAGCGGCAGCTGCGTATCGAACTTCACCTCGCGCAGCACGACGCTCGTGCGCACTTGCGCGACGGCGGGCAGATTGAATAACCGGGCGTGCAAGAACGCGTCATACGCCTTGATGTCAGCGGCAACGATCTTCAGGATGTAATCCGCTTCGCCGGTCGTGCTGTAGCACTCGGTCACCTCGGGGCAGGCGGCAATCTCGCGTTCGAATGATTCGACGCCCCCTTCGTGATGACGGGTCAAGTGGATGTGCGCCAGCGCACAGATATGGAGGCCCAGCTTTTCCCGGTCAAGCAGAGCCGTGTAGCGCTGTATGACGCCGCTTTGCTCCATTTCCTTGATTCGACGCCAACACGGCGTGCTGGATAAACCGACGCTGTCGGATATCTCCTGCACCGACTGACGCGCATCGCGCTGCAGCAGACGCAAAATCTTCTTCGAAAAGGAATCGAGGTTCATCCCGGCGTCCTGAGTCAATGTCTCTCATTGGCAGCTTATACAATGAGAAAACATCCTCAAAGCGAAACACCTCGCTTGTACGGCAAGAACCTCTTCAAAAGATCGCGTCGGACCCGCTGGCGCCGGTCGCCGGATGCTCCGGTCAGGGTAGCCAGGGGCGCCAAAGCCAACGGCTGACTCACAAAGTCATATTGCAAGACCGCAGCCGATCCGCGCGTTTGGCATCATTTCCGACCGTAGGTATCGTCGAAGCGCACGATATCGTCCTCGCCGAGATAGGAGCCGGACTGCACCTCGATGATTTCGAGCGGCGTCTTGCCTGGATTCGCCAGCCGATGCGTGACGCCCAGTGGGATGTAGGTCGACTGATTTTCCGCCAGCAGTAGTACCTTGTCGCCGCACGTTACCTCTGCTGTGCCCCTCACCACGATCCAGTGCTCCGCCCGGTGATAGTGCATCTGCAACGACAGCTTCGCCCCGGGATTGACGACGATACGTTTCACCTGGAAACGGTCGCCGAAATCCACCGAGTCGTAGAAACCCCACGGACGGTGAACCTTGCGGTGATTCTCGGCTTCCGCGCCACCTTCGGCCTTGATGCGACCGACGATCTTCTTGATATCCTGGACGTGCGATTTGTTCGCTACCAAAACGGCGTCCGGTGTTTCGATCACCACCGTATCCTGCAGGCCGACGCATGCGATCAAACGACTGCTCGAATGCGCATAGGACGAGTTGGAGCCTTCGAACATGACCCGTCCTCGCGACACATTGCCGTCCGCGTCTTTCGGCAGGATGTCCCATACGGCGTCCCAGGATCCGACGTCGGACCAGCCCGCGTCGAGTGGCACGACCACCGCGGGGATATCGGTGCCGTTGCTCAGCTTCTCCATCACTGCGTAGTCGATCGAATCGGCAGGGCACGCTTCAAAGGCCGTTTTGTCGACGCGGCAGAAATCGCCGTCCGCATGACGCGCCTCGAAAGCGGCGCGGCAGGCTGCTTCCATTTCCGGCTGGAATTGTGCGATTGCCTTCAGCCAGATGGTGGCACGCACGATGAAAATGCCGCTGTTCCACCAGTATTCGCCCGAGGCCAAATACGCTTCGGCCGTTTCGCGCTTCGGTTTTTCGACGAAATGCTCGAGGACTCGGGCTCCCGAATCGCCGATTGGCGTGCCGGCCTTGATATAGCCGTACCCGGTCTCCGGGCGGCTTGGCACAATTCCCATGGTCACGATTGCACCGGCTTCGGCCTGTTCGGCTGCACGCGACACCGCGTCGCGAAACGCAGCGAGGTCAGCGACGGCATGATCGGCCGGCATGACCACAAGAATTGCATCCTGACCGTCGGCGACGGCGGCCAATGCGGCAAGCGTAAGGGCGGGCGCGGTGTTGCGACCGACTGGTTCCAGCACGATGTGCGCACGCCTGCGCAAGCGCCGCATCTGTTCGGCTGTCATGAAACGGTGATCTTCACCGCAGACGATGATCACTTCTGCCTGGCCGGATGCGCAAGGCGCCCAGCCGTCAAGACGCAGCGCGGTGGCCTCCAGCAGCGACGCATCGCCCAATAGGCCGATCAGTTGTTTTGGATAGTGCTCCCGGGATACAGGCCAGAGGCGACTCCCCGCGCCGCCGGCCAGAATGAGGGGCTGGATCCTGTGCGTGAGCGGACGAACGACTTGGGTAGCGACGTTCGCCCATGGCACATTCGAATCGTTAGGCATGGCATGTCGGCGCAGGGATGCGCGGCAAGGCTGGAAGGGCAGTCCAGCGTGCGCCGACAGTCTCCACGCGCCTGTGCGAAGGGCCGCACAGTCATTCGCCCGTCACCGAAACTTGCGGTTTTTACAACACTGCATCGCGATGAACGGGAAAATCGTGTATTTTTAATCAGCTTCGATCAATGATGGATCGACCGGCGGATTTCGCTCGGCCATAACCGATGCGTATTTCCGTTTGTCTTTAGAATGGTCGCTCAGGTCCTGTGCGGACAAGTTCTTGAATGTAGGCGCTTGTTCGTCTGTCCTGGATCCCATCCTCCACTTCAATAGGAGTTTCTATGAAAGCAACTAAGTTCCTGGTGGCGCTCAGCGTCGCCGGCGCGCTGGCTGCGCCGAGCGTCAGCTTCGCGCAGGAAGGTGCGACGGGCGCGCCTGGCATCTCCGGCAACACGGCTGCCATCGCTGGCGGCGTGATCGTCGTCGGCGCCGCAATCGCTGGCTTCTGCAGCAGCGGCGGTAGCAACAACGTGACCGGCACGTCGGGCACGACCGGTACGACTGGCACGCTGTAAGCGCCAGGCCAAGCCGGGAAAGGGGCTCTTCATCGAGCCCCTTCTTATTTTTAATCGCTTGTCAGAGCGAGTGAACGCTTTTGCCGTCGACTATGTATCGTCTGTTCACATTGCTCGCCCTCGTGCTGTTGACTGCTTGCACGACGCCGATCCAGGCGATCCAGGACGCGTACACATTCAAGCAGCAGAGCAAGCCGGCCGTGGTCAGCCAGCGTGCGATCGATCCGCACTACCAGTATCTGTTAATGACGATCAAGGGCCGCGCTCTGCTGTTGGCCCGCGGTCATATCGATCCGGGCATGCAGGGCAGCGTGGAGGTCTTTTTCACTGCGGGCGGCGAGGTGCTGCGGCTGCTGGACGGGCGTGTTGCCGGGACAGCCGGTATGCCGGTCGAATGGTCCAGCGTGGTGTACTCGCCGTTGCCGGACTGGCGCCAGGTTGAGGAGCCGGTGACACTGGAACGCAGCCGGGATGTGATGCCCGGCTATCAGTTTGGCCTGCACGATCAGTTGCACTTGCAGCCGATTGCGCCGCCACGAAGCACCGAATTCATCGGCCAGATCCCTTCCGACACGCGCTGGTTCGAGGAGACGGCTACCGGTTCCGATGCATTGCCCACTGCCCGCTATGCGGTGGTTGTCGCGCCGGGCCGTCCCGCTGTCGCGATTTATGGCGAACAATGCCTTTCGCGCGACTTCTGTTTCACGTGGCAGCGCTGGCCGAATAAAGTGCAGGAATAAGCAAGATGGATAAGACGCGCGAGCGCGGCGTAGGCGCCGGCTATGTACTGGCCTGCCTGCTGATTTGTGGCGTGCCGATGAGCGCCTGGGGCCAGGTTTCCGCGACGATCGATCGGCGCGGCTATCTCGGCGACTGGCTTGTCGGAAGCCCGGCCGCGCTTCGCGGTGTGACGCCGACGGCGGACGGTGGAGCGCAGCCGCTTTACCGACCTGGCACGATGTGGACCACGCCGGACGAGCGTGCCGCACAGACCGCACGCCGGCAGACGCTGCTCAATTACATTCGATACCTGCCGCTTTCGAAGACGCTCGATGCAGCAGCACGTGAGCGCCTGTATCAGTTGGTCGCGTCGCGTCCCGTCACTGGTCGTGTGCCACTGCAAGGCGCGGATCCGCGGTGGTTGAAGGCCAACGATGCCTCCGATCCGATGCTCAGTCCGGGCGACACGGTTTCGATACCGGTCCGGCCCGGCCGAGTCGCGGTGATCCGGCCTGATGGCAAGTTGTGCCTGGTCCCGCATCGCCCGGGCGCGCAGGCGCTGCAGTATGTCCGCGCCTGCGACGCGGAGGCCGCCCCGGATTACGCATGGGTTGTCCAACCGGACGGCCAGGTCTCGAAGTACGCGGTTGCCGCCTGGAATCGTACAGCTCAAAACGTACCGGCACCCGGTGCCTGGATCTGGGCGCCAGATCGTCGCGGCAAGTGGTCGGAGGGCTTTTCCGAGCGCCTGGCTGCCTTCTTCGCGACACAGGGCGCGGCTGACGTGCCCGTCGATCCGCTGCTGCTGTCGGCCAAGGACGTCAACGGCGAGGCGCCGAACACTGCACTGAAGGAACAAGGAGGCACTGCCGCCGGTATCGCCGAGGTCGAGGCATCACGGATTCCTGACCAGCGCCCCGCGCGTGACCTGCAAGTGACGTCGAGCGACTGGGGCACGATGGGGGTGCTGCAAACGCCCAGCGCGCGTTTCGGCGAGGCCGGCAACGTGTCGTTTACGGCCAGCTACATTAGCCCCTATACCCGCCTGAGCGTCATGCTGCAACCGCTCGATTGGTTCGAATTCGGTTTCCGTTACACCGACGTTCGCAACCACCTCTACGGTCCGACATCGTTGAGCGGCACGCAAACCTATAAAGACAAGAGCATCGATTTCCGGGTGCGCTTGCTCAAGGAATCCGCTTATCTGCCCCAAATCGCCGCGGGTATGCGAGACGTGGGTGGAACAGGGCTGTTCTCCAGCGAGTATTTCGTCGCGAGCAAACGCACCGGTGATTTCGATTGGAGTCTCGGCTTGGCGTGGGGCAATATGGGCGCGCGCGGCGATTTCGGTAATCCGCTATCCATATTCAGCAATAAGTTCAATACTCGGCCGTCGGGAGGTAATTCGGCCGGTGAGGTGAATGGAAAATCGCTGTTCAGAGGCCGGACCGCGCTTTTCGGCGGCGTCCAGTATCAGACCCCGTGGTCGCCGCTTATTCTCAAGCTTGAATACGACGGTAATGACTACAAGCATGAACCGTTCAATACCAATCTCGATGCCAAGTCGCCGATCAACGTCGGTTTCGTCTATCGGTTGAATAAATCGGTCGACATCAGCGCGGCGTTTGAGCGCGGTAATCGCGCGATGATCGGCCTTACGGTCCACGAAAACTTTAGCGCCCTCAGCGCGACGAAGACCGCCGATCCGGCGCCCTTGCCGATCGTCGCGGCCCGGCCGCAAATCAAGGAAGCCGACTGGTCGGCTCTGACCGCGACCTTGCAGACGCAAAGCGGTTGGCACGTACAGAGTATTCGTCGCAGCGGTGCGAGACTGGACGTCGTATTCGACAATCCTGCAGCCGTCTATCGGAAGGATCGCGTCGAGCGGATCGCCACTGTATTGCACAAGGGCGCGCCGGCGGACATTGACCAGTTCCGTATTGTCCAGATGGTTCGGGGCACGCCGACCGCATCGTATGTCATTCGTCGGGACGCGTGGGCCATCGCACACACGCAAGCGGTACCGCCGCTGCGTCGGGAGCCGACCGTCGTGCCCGCTGCGCCGCCGACCGCGGCAGCGGTAGCTGCTACACCGGCCGAGCTGATACAGCCGATGAAGCGATGGGACTTCAGCGTGGGGCCGGGCCTTTCGCAGTCGTTCGGCGGGCCAAACGGGTTCTGGCTCTATCGCGTTACAGCCAACGCCGACGCTTCGTTCCAATTGACGCAAAGCAGTTGGCTTGCTGGCGGACTGAGCTATCGTCTGCTCGACAACTACAACAAGTTCACCTACGACGCGCCGAGCAAGCTGCCGCGGGTGCGGACCTATATCCGGCAATACGTGACGACATCGCGTCTGACAATCCCGTATCTGCAGGCAACCCACGTCGGACGCCTTGGGAACGACCAGTTCTACGAGGTGTACGGCGGTCTGCTCGAGGAAATGTACGCTGGCGTCGGTGGCGAGTGGCTCTATCGGCCATGGCACAGCCCACTGGCGGTGGGTGTCGACATCAACCGGGTACGCCAACGTGGCTTCCGGCAAGACTTTTCGTTGCGGGATTACCAAGCCACTACCGGTCACATCACCGCTTACTGGGATACCGGCTGGAATGGCGTGCACGTGAATTTCAGCGTCGGCCAGTATCTCGCCAAGGACAAGGGCGCCACGCTCGACGTGTCGCGTATCTTCGACAATGGCGTGACGATCGGCGCCTACGCGACCAAGACCAACGTTTCCGCCAAGCAATTCGGCGAGGGCAGCTTCGACAAGGGCATCTATTTGTCAATCCCGTTCGACGCGCTGATGGCCAGATCCAGTCCGAAACGTGCGAATCTGGTGTGGGCGCCGTTGATTCGGGACGGCGGTGCAAAGCTGTTCCGTCAGTTTCCGCTATATGATTTGACCAGCGAGCGCAATCCGCGCAGTTTCTCGTTCGGACCGCCGCCGACCTCGCCGTGAGGAATGTGCGGTAAATGGATTATTATCGTCAGCAAAGCGGTCGAAAGACCAGTGCAGGAAGGATGAAGCAAATTTTGAGACGGGTCTCGCCCGACCGCCAGGGGGGATTCCGGTAATGCAAGCAGTGGACGAATGGCCGGAAGCGGGTAGCCGGCGCTTGCAGCATCTGTACGATGCTGCCGTTTCTGCATGGCCGGTTCGGGCGGCATATGAGGCTGGCCATCGATGACTAGTTTTGTGGCCCGCGGCGCGGACGTGTTGCTTATCATCCTGGGTGGGTTGCTCGCGCAGTGGATCCGCACAGGTGGCATCGCGAGCTGGCGGGACCCGCAGGTCTTTCTGGTTGCGTTCGACTGCGTCCTCGCGCTGCTGATCTTCACAGCGGTAGGCGTGTATCAGTCCTGGCGCGGCAAGCGGATGGCGAGCCTGAATCTCCGCGTACTAAGCGCCTGGGGCCTGGTGCTCGGGATCAGCGTGGTATTTGCCTACGCGCTTCACAGCGCAGAGCGCATTCCACGCGGATGGTTCGGCAGCTGGGCGATCATTACCGCCCTCCTGTTTCTCGCTTTCAAAAGCCTCGTTCACTTCGTGCTGGGACGGCTGCGGCGCGAAGGCTTGAATCAGAAACCGGTGGTCATCGTCGGCTCAGGCAGTTATTGCAGTGCGCTAGTCGCACGAGTCCGAAACGCCCCGGAGAGCGGCTTTCATCCGGTTGCGATCTATGACGAAGCGTGTCTGAGCGGCAAGCAGATCGCCGGCATTCCGGTAATCTCGGAGTTTGAAAAACTCACCGCAGTGATCAAGGATCAGACCGTTGCGGAGCTGTGGCTGGCGCTGCCGCTGTCGGAAGAGCGGTACATCCTCCGCCTGGTGCGCGAGTTCCGGCACGACTTCATCAATATCCGTCTGGTCCCGGACGTGCGCAGCCTGTCGTTGTTCAACCACTCGATCATGGACCTGCTGGGTTTTCCGACGATCAATCTCGCGGCAACCCAGTCAGACAACCCGGAGATGGTCTCGAAGTTGGTCTTCGATCGCGTTTTCGCGTTCATGGTGCTGTTGCTGCTGTCCCCGCTGCTTCTGGCCATCGCAATCGCGGTCAAGCTCGATTCACCGGGCCCGGTCTTCTTCAAGCAGAAGCGGATGGGCGTCGACGGGAAAGAGTTTTCCATTTACAAGTTCCGGTCGATGCGCGTTCACAAGGAGCACACGGGTGCCGTGACGCAGGCAACCAAGGGCGATTCCCGCATCACCCGCACCGGCCGCTTCCTGCGGAGAACGAGCCTCGACGAGTTGCCGCAGTTCATCAATGTGCTGCTCGGCGACATGTCGGTGGTCGGACCGAGGCCTCACGCGCTCGCGCACGACGACCAGTACAAGGATCTCGTCGAAGGCTATATGTACCGGTATCGGATCAAGCCCGGCATCACCGGCTGGGCTCAGATCAATGGTTTCCGCGGTGAGACTGACAAGATTTCGAAGATGGCGAGCCGGGTGAAGTACGACCTGTATTACATCCAAAACTGGAATTTCTGGTTCGACATCAAGATCGTATTTTTGACGATTGCGAAGGGATTCATTTCGCCGAATGCCTACTAGGCTGCGGCTTGGCGACTGCTTGGGTGCCTGGTGGTCGCTTGGGTAAGGCCGCTGATATTGCACTGAACGGAAGATTATGAAAATCACTATCATCGGCACCGGTTATGTCGGTCTCGTTACTGGCGCATGTCTCGCTGAGATTGGCAATGACGTATTCTGCTTCGACGTCGACGAACGCAAGATCGCCATACTGAACGATGGCGGGGTTCCCATTCACGAACCCGGACTGGCAGAAGTCATTGCGCGAAATCGCGCCGCGGGTCGTATTCGTTTCTCGACTGACGTCGATGCCAGCGTGATGCACGGGGACGTCCAGTTCATCGCAGTTGGAACGCCGCCGGACGAGGATGGGTCAGCTGACCTTCAATATGTGCTCGCGGCAGCGCGTGCCATTGGCGCCCGGATGAATGGCTTCAAGGTCATCGTCGACAAGTCGACCGTACCCGTAGGCACGGCGAAGCGCGTTTCGGAGGCCCTCGCAGGGGAATTGGCTCGACGTAACGAAGCACACGGTTTCTCCGTGGTGTCGAATCCGGAATTCCTGAAAGAGGGTGCGGCCGTCGAGGACTTCATGCGTCCGGATCGTATCGTTCTCGGCTGCGACGACGACGAAAATGGCCAACGGGCGCGCGCGATGATGAAGCAGCTTTACTCGCCGTTCAATCGCAATCACGAACGTACGATGTACATGGATGTGCGTTCCGCCGAGTTCACCAAGTATGCTGCCAACGCCATGCTTGCGACGCGCATTTCGTTCATGAACGAACTTGCTAATCTCGCGGACGAGGTGGGAGCAGATATTGAATATGTTCGTCGAGGAATCGGCTCAGACCCGCGCATTGGATACAGCTTCCTGTATGCTGGTTGCGGCTACGGTGGCTCGTGCTTCCCGAAAGACGTTCAGGCTCTGATTCGGACCGCGTCCGAACATGGGCATGACCTCAAAGTGCTCAATGCCGTCGAGGCCGTCAACGAACGACAGAAAAATGTCTTGGTCGACAAGATTCTGAACGAATTGGGAAGCGATTTGACGGGCAAGACCTTCGCAGTGTGGGGACTTGCTTTCAAGCCCAATACCGACGATATGCGCGAGGCACCGAGTCGGCCGCTCATCGCGGCCCTTCTGAGGAAGGGCGCTTCCGTACGCGCCTACGATCCGGTAGCGCTGGACGAAGCCAAGCGCGTGTTTGGTTTGGATCTGAGCGGTACCGCCGAATTCGAGCGATTGTCCTTCCAGCATGATCCATACGAGGCGACCGAAGGAGCCGATGCGCTTTTGATCGTGACCGAATGGAAAGAATTCAAAAGCCCCGACTTTGGACGTCTGAAGGCACAATTGAGTGCGCCTTTGGTTTTCGACGGCCGGAATCTGTATGAGCCATCCGAGATGCGGAAACAAGGCATCAAGTACACAGCCATCGGGCGAGGACGCGTCCTTTGACACGCGTTGGACCAATGTGCAGGCTTCTTCGCCCCCGAGGCTGACGAAGCCAAGACTGCCGTGGCAGCTCATGTCAGGACTTCAGCCCAAGCGAGCGCGCAGCAGTCCAACGAATCAACCAATTTTGTTTCTTAACGCGATGACATTGACCCTCCACCGACGTCTTGCTCTTGGTCTTCTGAGCAGCCAGGCGTTGCTGCTTTCGGCGTGCGCCCTGGCCCCAGGGATGTATATGGGAAAACAGGTGAACGAGGCAGAGCGCGCATCGGACGGCACACCTGGACGATCTGCGCTGGCCATGCCCGACGGCACGGTCGTAAATTTCATACCGTTGGATACAGCGGTACTTGCCACGCTGCCACGTTACAGCGCACCTCCAGCGGACACGCTCGCACCGAACTCAGGCCCATATGTTTATAAAGTCGGGCGTGGCGATGTGCTACGTATCACGATCTGGGACCATCCGGAACTCAATAATCCGGGGATCGGCAGCGCGCCGAGCACGGGTACGACTGCGGCCGATATCGCGGTGGCGACCGGAAGCAACGATCCGCTCGGACGGATTGTCGCATCGGATGGCACTATATATTTCCCGTTTGTCGGCACGGTGAAAGTAGCCGGCATGTCAGCGACGCAAATACGGTCCTTGCTGACACGCAGGTTGAGTACCTATATTCGCAACCCGCAGTTGGACGTCTCGATCTCCTCGTACCGCAGCCAACGCCTGTACGCGTCAGGCGAAGTAGTACACCCGGGTGTGGCAACGCTCGGCGAAGTTCCGATTACGATTACCGATCTGATCAGCTCAGCTGGAGGCGTGACTACCAACGCCGATTTATATCGCGCAACCTTGACGCGCGACGGAAAACAGATCCCGATTGATCTTTATGCGCTGCTGCATTATGGCGACATGCGTCAGAATTACGAATTGCGCGCCGACGATCGAATTAATATTCCCGATAATCGTTACAACAAGGTTTTCGTGCTCGGCGAGGTTGCCAAGCCCACGTCGATCGTAATTCCGAAGGGCGACTATAGCCTGGCCGAAGCGCTTTCCGATTCGGGGGGGCTCAATCAGGTGACATCGAACGCTTCCCAAGTCTATGTGGTTCGACGAGCGGAAGACGGTCTTACCAATGCCTATATTCTGAACGCAAAAGCGCCGACCGCCCTAGCGCTGGCTGATCAGTTCGAATTACAACCGCGTGACGTGGTATTTGTCGACCCATCGGGTATTACGCGTTTCGCGCGTGTTATCACGCAGGTGGCACCGTTCCTCTCTGGGACTAATAGCGCTGTCAATACGGTCAATGCGACCCGGTGAACGGGCCGCTGTTGAAAAGGCCGTTCGTTCCAATTCTCCGGGCGAACGCGGTCAGTCGGTGGGCCCAAGACTTGACCAGGTGGCCCGCGGCGACAGCAGGAAAGCAAAATGTTCAAGAATGTGTTGATGGTATGTGTAGGAAACATCTGTAGGAGCCCGACGGCGGAATATCTTCTTCGACATCGGTTCCCGGATAAATCTTTAACCGTGACATCTGCCGGTCTTGGGGCACTTGTGGGACGGGGAGTGGATGAGACGGCGCATACATTGATGCATGAGCATGGTATCGACGCCAGCGCGCACCGCGCGCGTCAGATCGATGCGGACATGATTAGGGAAGCGGATCTCATTCTAACGATGGAAAAACGGCACCTCGCTTCGGTAAATGAGTTAGTGCCCTCCGCGCGCGGTAAGACCTTTTTGCTCGGGAAATGGGAAGACGAGCGAGAAATTCCGGATCCGTACCGCCAGCAGCGTCCTGCTTTCGATCACGTCTACGAGCTGATCGAAAATTCGGTGTCGCACTGGGCCAAATATCTGTGAGTGGTTACTGAGGAAACAATGGTTAAGAAGAATGCGATAGAGCCGGTGGGCGAAGACGAGTTTGATCTCGCTTCGCTCGTCGGTGTCCTGCGTGACCACAAGTGGATGATTGGGGGAGTAACTGGCGCTTTCTTGGCGCTAAGCGCGGCATACGCAATTATCGCGACCCCGATTTATCAGGCTGACGCGCTGATTCAAGTGACCAATGATGCGCCAATGGTGCCGGGCATTACCGACGTATCACAAATGCTGGCCGGCAATGGCGTGGCGCCACGGTCGGTCACCGAGATCGCTCTGATCGGTTCGCGATCGGTCATGCAGCAGACGGTAGACGATCTTGGCTTAGCCATTCGGGTCACGCCTCATTATTTTCCAGTATTTGGGCATTTCATAGCCCGGCGCTACGATGGCAAGGGATCGGCGCCGGTAGCTCGCCCTCTTTTCGGGCTACGAGGGTACGCGTGGGGCGGAGAAGCGCTGCGGATCACCTCGCTCGATGTGCCTGATCAATACCTCAATGCCGAACTTACGTTGACTGCGTCCGGTAATGGCGGGTTCACATTAGAGGATTCGTCTGGCAACGTCCTTGCTAAAGGCGTCGCTGGGCAATCGGTTTCTAATGGCGGCGTGACCGTCAACATCGCGACCCTGCGGGCCAACGCCGGGATGAAGTGGACGGTGGTCAAAACTCCGCCGCTCCGCGTGGTCGCGGACCTTCAGCGACGCGTCGACGCGGCGGAGAATGCGAAGGGTTCGGGCGTAATTAGCCTCACTTACCAATCCGAAGATCCCAATCTCGCTCGGCAGGTGCTGAGCAAGGTTTGTGACGTATATCTCAAGCAAAATGTCTCACGAAATTCGGCGGAGGCAGCAAGCAGTCTTCAATTCGTCCGCTCGCAGTTGCCGATTATTAGAAAGCAACTGGAGAAGGCTGAGTCGGCGCTGAACGCGTTCCAGATCCGCTCGCACTCAGTCAACGTAGAACTGCAAACCAAAGGCTTCCTGGATCAGTTTGTTGCGATCGATACGAATTTATCGCAGCTTCGTCTGAAACAGGCCGAGGTCGAGCGGCGGTTTACCAGCAACCACCCAGCCTACCAGGCGTTGCAACAGCAAATTGCGGAGATTCAAGCGCAAAAAGATGCACTGTCTGGTCAGCTCAATAAGCTTCCTGATACGCAAAAGGAACTGCTGAGGCTAAACCGCGATGTGCAGGTAACAAACCAGATTTATACGGGGCTGCTTAACCAAGAGCAACAGCTCGACATTGCCCGGGCTGGCAATGTGGGGAACGCTCGGCTTATCGACCCCGCCGTGGTTGACGAGACCGCGCCGGTCAGCCCTAAGCGCACCATCATCGTTGTGGTGGGCACCCTTTTAGGTCTTTTCCTGTCTGTCGCCTTCGTTTTCGTTCGCAGAGTGCTCAACCGTGGGCTGGAAGATCCCGAGCTGATCGAGCAACTGGGCTTGCCGGTCTATTCGTCGATACCTGTCAGCCCCGCGCAAAGCGCTCCGATGCCGTCGTCCGGTGGCAAGTCGGTACGCGGAAAACCGAGCTTGCTTGCGCTTGATGCGCCTGCTGATCTGGCGATCGAATCATTGCGTAGCCTCCGCACGAGTCTTCATTTTGCGTTGATGGAGGCGAGCAATAACATTCTGATGATTTCGGGCTCAAGCCCAGGAGCAGGTAAGACATTCGTTTCTAGTAATCTTGCAGTCGTCATTGCTCAAGCCGGGCAACGCGTCCTGCTGATTGACGGCGACCTGCGAAAAGGCGTTCTCCACCGCGTCATGAGCGATAGCAACAAGCTCGGTCTCGCGGATGTGCTTATGGGACAGGCGAGAACCTCCGAGGCGATCCGCAAGGGCCCGATAGAGGGACTCGACTATGTCACGCGCGGCCGTGTGCCCCCAAATCCTGCTGAATTGCTGGCGCATGCGAATCTGCGTGGCTTCCTTGATGCAGTGAAGGGTGAGTACGACCTGGTGATCGTCGACACGCCGCCGATTCTGGCGGTGACCGATGCAGGAATCGTCGGAAGTCACGCTGGTACCAGCCTGATGGTGGTGCGCTTTGGCCTGAATAGCGCGCGCGAAATCGCGCTTGCAAAGAGCCGCTTCGAGCAGAACGCAGTGCAACTCAAGGGCGCGATTTTCAATGCTGTACAGCCGCGCAGCAACGGCTACCACAGCTACGGCTACTACGAGTACGGCTCGGAGAAGGAATGACAGATCGACAAATGTGGACCGCCGCGTGATTTGATCGTATCAAGTCACCGAGGGAAACCAGAGGCACGGCCGTCGAAGCGGCACGGCCTCGTCGATTGATGTCGGAACGTCCTGCAGCAACAGTTATTGGAAGCTCAAATTGCGAATCGCCCTTGTCAGTGAGGCTGCGTCGGGCGGGGTGGCATCTCATCTCGCCGAGTTGATCCGCGGACTCGCTGATTTTCCTGACGTGCAGGTTTATCTCGTCCTTCCGGAAGCAGGGCGCTTAGACCTAGATATTTTGTCTCCCGAAGTGCTGGCACTTACGAGCGGGACATTTTACGTTCCAATGGTTAGAGCCGTGGGATTGCATGATGCTGTGCACATGTTGCACTTGCGTCGACTGCTGCGAAGGCTGAAACCGGACATCGTCCACAGCCACAGTTCTAAGGCTGGTGCTCTGACGAGGGTTTGTCGAGGGCCGTGGAAGCAGTTGTACACACCCCATGCTATATACACATTGCGGCCTGACTTAAGTCGAAAGGCACGGGCCTTCTATACAGCAGTGGAAAGGTGGCTAGGAGCGTGGTTCTCAGACGGCATCGTCGCCGTTTCTGACGAAGAGGCGGCGCACATCGTATCGAGTATCAAGCCGGGTACGACGCCTGTCGTGACAATTTATAATGGGATCAGTCAAAGTCGGCATCTCACCCGTCAGGCAGCGCGTCAGGAGCTGGGCATCGTCGGCAACGAGCGAATCGTTGGCTTTGTAGGGCGATTAGAACCGCAAAAGGGTATCGACAGACTGATCGCCGCGGCAGCCGAAATCGATCGGCGGCCAGAGCTTGCCGACGTCCGAATACTCGTTATCGGGCCGGGTTCGATCGAAGCGTATCTACCGCCAGGTATGGCCATTCCCCGATGCGTCACGATCACCGGTCCCGTCGCGAATGCGGCCCGTCTTTTTGCCGGGCTTGATCTTTTTGTACTGCCAAGCCGCTACGAAGGCTTCCCTTACGTTTATCTCGAGGCGGACGCAGCCGACGTGCCAATTGTTTCTGCGCCAGTCGCCGGCGCAGCGGCGTTCGTCGAACGCGGGAAGCGCGGCTTCATTGTCTCCTATCCCGATGATCCAGTGGTATTCGCTGACGCGATAAGCCGCGGGTTGCGCGAAGGAAAAGGACAACGTTCGACGCGTCCGCAATCGGACGCCAATCGCTTTACAGCCCGACGGATGTGCCTCGACACACTGTCGCTCTACCGGTCCCTGATGGGACACGCCGCCGGCTCGCCTACACGGGATGCTTTCCATGGCTAGACGCAAGATCCTTGCCGCCGACCTGGTCGGTTTGATGCTTTTTTTAGGCTGCGCTGCACTATTCTTTCTAGTCGTGGTGTCGCGTAACTACGTCCCTGCCAAGTTCCTGTATGACGAAAATACCCTGCGCGGCTTCTGGAACACCACGCAAACATGCGGCCTCTGGGATAAAGCCAACGGATATGTCTGTACGGCGATCGTTTACCGCACGTTCAACGTCACACTCGAAGTCGCTATCGGTATTGCCGCAGTAACCATACCGGCGGTCTTTCTTTTGATGCCATTCGGCAGAGCGGCACGACTACGTGTACCAGCTTATGCATTCTCAATGGTGCTGGCGATTGCCGTGGCGTGGGGGGGCGCAGCAGCCATCTTTAATTCAGGCCTGAACAAAGAACTCCTCGCGAATATAGCAATCGTATTTGCACTACTTTTCGTCCGACGAAAACGGTTGATCCTGGCTAGCGTTGTAATGTTGTTCTACGGCGTGTATATCAGACCTTATTGGGTCATTGTTGTCGCCTTCGCCTGGGCCGCACACATCGTCAGCCGCAAGCTAGGACCGCGCTGGGGACTGGCCGCTCTTGCGGTATCGCTGGTCTCGCTAACGTTGATCGCCGCAGTAGTACTGCACGCACCATTATCGATGATCCGGGCTGCTACTAACGATTATCGTGTAGGCAGCGAAGATGCGCGCTCGATGATCACGCCTTTCTTCAATGTTTCCAATCCGCTGTTGGAAGCGGCAAACATGTTTGTGACGTGGATCAGCCTTTTGCTGCCATGGCCGTTGGTCATGCTCGGCGGAGTACAGCAGCTCATCGTTGTGGTGTTAATGCCGGTCACAGTGTATCTGATCATAAAAAACTGGCGCAGGGCGTGGCAGAGCGCTGACGTGCGCTGCAACTTCAGCTGCAGCCTTTTCTTCGCATTCGTAACCGTGCAGGCTGTATTTGAGCCCGACTACGGCTCATTCGTTCGCCATGTCTGCGGCTTCGTCCCGTTCGGGTTACTTGCAATTGGCTTCAAACAGTTCGGTTCTGAACGAGTGCGATCCATGGCAAATCGCCAGTCGTCCCCTACACATTTGGTACGCGGAGGAAGCGAAACCGCCGATGCATAAAGGTCTTGCTGCCGTCGATGACCGACATCTTGCAACTCTCGGAGGGCTTCGCACCTGTTTAGTCTTCCATCACGATTCCGTGCAAGACCACCCTAGGCTCTTTCACTGATCCGGGACCGATGATGTTAAAGGTTGTGCATGTTGTGCCGAAGGATGTTATCGGGGGAGTCGAGACAGCCGCTCGCACCGCCGCGTCGGCGGTAGCACCGCCCGATTGCTTCTTCACGCTCCTTTTCATTGCGGGCGACGTCAGATCGCCGCGCCCTGTGAACGCGGTCCCGGGCCCGAGATGGTCACTTGTTAACCCTTTCTCGCATGCGCTCGCGCTTTGGCGTCTATTTAAGCTGTCACCCGATGTCCTGATTTGTTCTATATGGTGGACCGTGCCCCTCGGCATTACCTTTAAGCTATTTCGCCGTAAAACAGTAGTAATATCGTTTCTACATAACGAGTCATTCGTGCACCGCGTAGATCGATTTTTCACGAAAGCGATGAACGCCATCGCTGACGAGGTTTGGGCGGATTCTAGGGCGACGCTTGACGCGATTTTGGGCAAAAATTCGGACAAAGCGTGCCGTGTGATTTCGTTTCTCACCGCGCGCCTGCAGCCGGCGTCTGGACAATTGCGAGCACCCGTTCACTTCGTCTTCTGGGGCCGCCTCGCGCCGCAAAAGGCGATTGACCGTGCGATCGCGTTTTTTGCAAAAATACGAGCCCGTTACGATGACGCTAGCTTTACGATAATTGGTCCGGATGGTGGGGAGAAAGCGAAGCTGGTTGCACTTGTCGAACAGCTAGCAGTCGCTGATGCGGTGCGTTTCGCGGGACCGGCCGGACATGACGAATTACCCGAAAAGGCCGAGGGATGCGCTTTCTTCCTGCAGCTAAGTCGTCATGAGGGAATGGCTATGTCTGTGATCGAAGCCATGCAGCTTGGTTTGGTGCCGATCGTCACGCCCGTTGGCGAAATACCTTCTTACTGCAAGGACGGCTGGAACTCGCTATTAATGCGCGATGATGAAGCCCTCGGGCGGGTTTTCAGGTTGATCGACGAGCCTGCGCTTTATAACGAAATTCGTCGCAACGCTCTCTCGACGTGGACTGGTCAGCCCCTTTATACCGACGAAATTTTCCAGTCGGCCAGAGAGGCGTTTCGACGTAATTCGACGTGTCGTCCGAACACTTAAAAGCAGTCGGCAGCAGCCTTAGGTTGCCCCGTCCTTACTTCGCGCAATTCACGCGGCCGGTTGTATATCGAAACGGCTCCGAATCATCGTCATGATATGACCGAAGCAGTCACATTTGTAATACCCACATATAATAGTTCGCTGTTCATAAGGCGCACTATTGACGCCTGCATTGTTGCGGCAGACCACGCCGGGGCATCCGCTGAATTCGTCTTGGTAGATGACGTTTCGCCGGATCTTCCCCGCCTACGTTTGATTGTCGATAGATATGTCGAGCGGCAGATACGGGTCCGGCTGATCGAAAAAGCGGCGAAAACCAACGCGGCACACAGTCGAAACATGGGGATTGATGCGGCGTTAGGCAACTATATATTCATGGTCGACTCAGACGACCTTCTGCTTCCGGATTATGTCGGTAGACGCATCTCAATGATGCGGGAGAGTCGTCACGCGGCCGTGATATTTGGTGATTTTTGTAATGTTAGAGAAGGTGGCGAGCCGGAAAGGTCAAGCGTTACGGATTATTTGGAGGACATGAGTCCCGTGAATTATCTGTTCGGGAAAGGCGGTGACATAAGATCGTCAACCATTTCGTTTCCGAAATCGCTGGCCCCGCTCGCTCGATTCGATGAGAATCAGAAGAAACATCAGGACTGGGGATTTCTGATTAACAACAGGAAGCGCGGCATCAAGTTCAAATTCGATAAGGTGCCTGGAGTGCTTATCGAAATTGGCCGTCCCGGACAGATGTCCGCCCAGATGAATCTAGAGGCGAGCCAGTATTTCATGGATCACTGTCTTTCCGGGGAGTCAAGAGCCGGTCGCAGGATATTTTTCATACTCCATGTGCGAAAAGCCCTCGCGCAAGGAGATCTACCGGCCCTTCGCTTCTTTGTTAACGAGTTGAGAAACGACCGGCCCACCCTTTTTCTGAATGCCTGTGTCCGCGCTTTGTCGATCGCGCCTTCAAGGCCGCAGTGGGCGTGGAGGGCCTCAGGACAAGCGGCCAAGGGACTATATGTGATCGCCAAGCGAATCCTTCGGCGTACGCGCAATCCCTAATTCGAAGCCAAATCTGCTGGCTTGACAACTCGTGACTTAATAGCACGGGCGGAACGCGCCGCCTGTTGGAGTGGCCTGCGTGGCGGTTCGCTTGGATTGGGTCAAGCCCGTTATCAGTGTTATTCAGGAGGGCAATTGCGAATATTTGGAATTTGTCTGATAAGAAACGAAATCGACATCATCGAGAGAACCTTACTGGATGCGTTGCGTTGGATCGACTGTGTCTGGGTGCTCGACCATGAAAGCGACGATGGCACCTGGCAGTTGCTCCAGGATAGATTTGGCCGCAATCCAAAGGTCGTGCTTGTGGGACGGGCTACCGGACCATTCCGCGACGGACTGCGAGCGATTGCGTATGACGCCGCGCGTGCCTACGCGAAGAAAGGCGATTGGTGGTGCCGCCTTGATTCTGACGAATTCTACATCGATGATCCGCGGGAGTTCCTTGCCGGAGTACCATCGGCCTATGACGTCGTTAAGGCGGCCAGTTTCCAATACTACTTTACTGAGAAGGATGCGATTGAATACAGCTTAAACCCTTCTGCATATAGAGAGGGCAGGTCGGTCGAGGCACTGAAACACTACGCGTGCAATAGTTCTGAAGCTCGTTTCGTACGGCATCGCGACAAGGACTGGGGCGCGGACAATCTGTGGCCGGATAGCGCGTTTCCGAGCTGGATTTGGAGGAAGCATATTCGTCTGAAACATTTTCAGTATCGCTATCCGGAGCAGATTCAAAGTCGTCTCGACCTGCGGGCAGCGACAATTTCGGGAAATCAGTTCAAGCACGAACTGCGCTCAGATTGGGGTAGTCATATTGGCGGCAACGTAAGGATAAAGAGACAAGAGGGGGAGCAACGGCCGAATCAGACTTGGGAAGAGCGAGTGGTGCAATCGACAAATCTCGAGTTGGACCGTGGCGACGGCGATTACCGGATCAGACCGGAAATGCTAGACCGTATTCCGGGCGCCCTGGAGCAGACTGCTCGCCGAGTGGCGAAGTGGTTGTTGCGGCGGTGACATCGTAGTCCGGCAATGCTTGTGAAAACCTATGCTCAGTCGGGAATGATCCAAGGCGTTGTAATTTCAGCGCCTCGCATGAGCGCAGTCGGCTATAGAATTTATATAGACCGGCAATAACACAATCGGGATGGGTCGTTACAGTCGACGGGCGTCGATATGACGGTAGATTCCAGGTGCGCGCTTGGACCGATCCATCATGGCAAGGCGGAATCACTTTAAGCTGTTGTCGCTAGCTGGCGCCGTCCTCCGGCGACCAAGCTATGATCGCCTGCCCATCTTTTCAAGATGAGGCCTACGGCGAGACGATGCTGGCGTCACGTGTCGGAAAGAACGCAGTCCCTGCTATGCGAGGACAAGAAGTGATCCGAACGATTGCCAGGTACTGGTGGCCGACGGCGGTAGCTTCTCGCTTGCCAAGCGGTGCCACCAGCTTGGCATGCCGCGCCGCACGGTGTATGACAGGGTGGTTGAGTCCGCTCGGAAGGTTAATGCGCCGTTCGCCGGGCAATCAAGGCGATGATCGAGAAGTCGCTGTTGTCCGGTACCGGACGGCAGGCTACTTAGGGCTCGGTGAGAATGCGGTGCCGCGCGCGTTCTGAGTGGGGGGCCGGCAGAGGTTCGCAGGCGGCCAGTCAGCCTCGGGTTATGCATCCAGGTCCGGCTATCGGTGGCAACGATGCCGGACGAGCGTCCGTCCTCGGGCCAGGCCTCGATTAGGCGTCCAGGCAACGATCGCACCGGTGATTAGCAGCGACATGCGCGAACCCTTGGCCAGTCCCTGCCGCGGAGCGGTAAGGCCTGCAGCGCCAGCAGCTCGCGGGAAAGTGCCCTCATCGTCCGCATCGGACCGCTGCGATCCGTGCCGACGCTGTTCCTGCCGCGCCCGGGAAACGGCTCGGTTTTCTCCTCGCGCCGCCATACCTCACCTGTGCGCGGCCACGGCCTGCGCCAGAAATCCGTCACGCTGCTTTGCCCTCAGCGAGCGCAAGGTCGAACGCATGATCCACTCGCGCGAAGAACGATGCGCGCCCCGGCATCGCTCTCAGACTATGCCCATGCTAGCCGTGCGACCAGCGACCGGATATGCTTTTACAACGACCGACGTTTACATCACGCGCTTGGCATGCCGATTTCGGCTGATGCATCTCCCTTAGCCGATTAACCTAGGCAGGCATAGCCGGTCAACGCAACCTTGCTGACGGTTGACGCCGACCGCGTGCGCCCGGTCGGCACAGGCAACGACGCATTTTTAACCCCAACCGGCCAGCGCGCCAATCTTCGTCCGACTCGCGAGAGGCATAGTTCACGCCGCACGGCCCAGCGCGAATTCATCCGGCAATCATATCGAGGCAACTGGCGCAGCGCTTCTCGGCAGAGCGCCGTGAACGCGTCTTCACAGCGATTTCACCGCTGCAATCGGATTTCAGGAACCCGCGGGGCTACAAGAGGATAACGCCGCTTCCAGCTCCTCGTCACTGCCATGCTGGAAGTAATAAAACGGCTGGGAAAAATCGATCGGCCTCGATCTGCCGTAGCCGTAGGGAAGATAATCGTAACCCCGCAGTGTTCGGAAGAAAACCCTGATCAAGCGGGCGTGCAGCCGCCCCGCCCATTCGATGCGCGAAGGCGCACGAAAAATGAACTCTGGAAGAAAACGGGTAAGTGGTGTAGCCGCCATCGCGAACTTTACCTCGGGCGAGATCTCAGCGTCGCGCGCGCGTATGCCTGTAAGTGCGTTGATGAATCGTGCGATATGGTCCTTACGCACAATCATTACCGATTGTTGGATCGGTTGGGGCGTCCCTATGCCGTTACCAAATGCAATGCCGCGAGAAAGATTTCCGAGGGCGTACTCGATGATGCCCTCTCCCTTCAGGATGGCATCCTGTTCTACGTAGACCCAGTAATCCACTTCGCAAGCCAAAGCGTATGCCAAACCCGCAACAACGGCCCGGGTGAACCCAGATAAATGACCAACGTGGCTTGTTGCATGACCGCCGTTTTCATTCAGTCGAAGAAGCTCGAGGCGGGCATCCGGCGGCAGGTCTGGGAGAGTGGGCGAGGCCGAATCTACGATAAGAATCTTTTCCGGGCTAGAGTTTCTGTTTATCGAATCGTACCAAGTGGAAAAGAACTGCTTCTCCCTGATCGTGGGAGAGCCGTACTCCACGCGCTTTTCGTTTCGTTCTGATTTCTCTCCGCACCACCAGCCCGACGTTATGACGTAAGAATTTCTCATGCCCAATTCGAAAATTTCCTGTTGATTTTAACGCGGAGTGCTGCGCCCAGAAGTTCTATGCGCCCGAATGGCTGTGCCGCCGAGCCACTTGACGAAACGGATTCCAACAACGCCGCCCAACTTTTTGCCACCACCCGGTAATCGTATTTGGCCATGGCAGCCATCGCAGCATCTCCCATGCATTTTCGCTTATCTGAGGAACCACGGGAAAATTTTCGGAGTTCGGAAACCGCACGACCGTTACTGCGTGTGAGTAACCCGGTTATCCCTGATTGTACGAAGTCAGTTTGACCACCCACGACCGACGAAAGGACTGGAACTCCGAGCGTTTGCGCTTCTGCTAACGATACACAGAATGTTTCACTGCCTGTGAGCCCGCCGACGATGATGTCATGCTTTATCATTTCCTGATACAAAGCGTGCCGACCTAAGGTGCCACGCCAAATCAGTCGGCTTGCAGCCTCTTCATCGGCGCATCCGACAGACGAATCGCCCCGACCGTCGGCTGAGTAAAGCGAGGCATCCCCGAACACGCTGAGAGTCGCGTTTATACCGTCGGAGGCTAACGAATTAACGACTTCGCAAGCTTGCGGGAAGCCTTTGTTTGCCGAGGGATATCCGCAGAATGCGACTCTTAGCGTGTCGCTCGCTTCTAGCGCGTAGTTTATCTTGCGTTCGGCGCCTGCTGTGTGAACGGGATTTGCGATAGCCTGACTGCGTTCCACGAGGAATCTTGGCATCCCCACGTCAGCCAGGCTGCGGATCAAATGATATTTGCTGACGAATAACAACTCTTCAAAATGGCCTTTCTGCATTGCATCACCGAAAAGACGCAGATCGACCCAGTTGTGAACCCAATAGATTGTCGGCCGTTGGCTGATGCGGCCTTTCTGCAGATATCGCCCGCTATGCCCGACTACCACTAGTACATCATGAGGAATCCGCGAGACGGCGGCAGCGATGTCATGGCTTCCTATTCCGTGGAAAGCGATTCCGCAGTCAATATGCGAACTGTCGGCGTTGTGAAGAACGGCGGCGGAATATCCGAGTTCGGTGATTCCCTTGGCCACCCACAACAATGACGAAACTGTCCCCGAGGCTCCCGTGCTTTGAAGGGTCGACAAGTCGACCGGCTTGTCCCCAGCGTTAAGAAAGAGTATGCGGACGGTCAAAAGAAAGGCTCCTCGAAATGATCATTAGCTTACTTGCAACCACGATGACAACTTGCGCGGCGAGCGATAACATGACCGCTTGCAATTGCCATCGCTGGATAGTGGCCGCAAGTAACGCTAGATAGGCTGAGCTGGCCAAAATCATGATGAAAGTGTCCTTTTTGATATAACCCATAGACATAAAAAGGACATTTACAAAAATGAAGGAGTTAGATGATAGGCTGATAAAGACGTAGGAGCACAAGACTGCGATGGAAAGATGTGATCCTTTGATCGAAATTTCTTGCACGTTGAAAAGGTGCGTCACGATGAGCAAGACGCCGGTTGCCCCAACTGTTGCAAAGAGTCCCAGCCTTGCAAAGCGGATCGCGGACCTGAACGCAGTCTTGCCTTCGCCGCTGCTGACTCGTTTGGCCAGGACCGGAAAAGAGACCTGCGACAACGCTTGTGCGACCATCGAAAATATTTGACCGAGTTTTTTCAGAAGCTCATAGAGTGCGGTCGCTTCAACTCCGAGATAGCGACTTATAATTATCTTGTCAAGCTGATTTATTGGTAGGTCAAGGATTGTCTTGAAATTAATCCACGCGCTATAAGAGAAAAACGCTCTGTCGATGGATTTGTTACTGAAATTTATGGAGTGTTTTCCTTCCCGCAAGCAAAGTAGTGCCGCCAGCCACAACACCAAGTTTTGCACAATGGCGGGAAGCATTAGCAGAAAGATGTCGATAAGAAACGATGGCGACAGGAAGTGAATGATTAGGCACGAGGTTAAGCGTACGCCAGCGCTTACATATTGTGCCGTCGCTTGCGCTCCGAACTTATCGGATATCCGCAAATATGCTACAGGGAATCCGGCCTGACTGAGGAAGATCGAAAGTGCTTGAATCTTCAGTGCTGAGTCGTATTCTTTCGGAAGTCCTACCAGTGTGAGGAAGTAATCCGAAGTAAATGCGAATATGACGCTTCCCAAAGTGCACGTGAAAAAATCAAGTATAATCGCTTGTCGAAGCAAATCGTTCTGTCTAGCTTCGTCGGCACTATACCAGTATCGTATGACAGTCTGCCACGGTTGTAGGCTGAAGATCGCCGTGGCCGTCGCCGCGACCGCGAAGAGGGTAACGTACACGCCATAGCCGTTCATTCCCCAATGGGAAATGAGGAGCGGAATAGTTAGCAGGTTGATCAAGGCTGCGCTTCCACTGCCAACCAGTAATGTGAATGATCGTTTTAGTATTGCTGAGAACATAGGGAGGCAGACGTCGGCTTCGGCGTTTGGGGATCGTAAATCTCACTGTTCCGCATTGGCGATCAGTGCGCGGATATCTGGAAATTCTTTTAAGCATGCTTCGAGCTGGCGATTGTTTCCCCCATTTTTGACGTTGGTCGTTACCAGACCTTCGAAATCATCGTTGGGAATGCCAGTGAAATGAACATTGTTTTTTCCAACACGGACCGATTTCTTTCCGGCCGCGACGGAGCTAATCTTTAGCCAGATATCGTCCGCCGTAGGCGCGAGCCTCATGAAGTTGGCGGCATCCAGGGCGATATTGCGGTTTAGGGATCCAGGCGGATATAGCACTCCGCTAACACCAGTGGGCATCAGCGACCACGCAGGAATTTGGAAAGTTTCATGCGTTGAGTGTCCATCGAGGCTGTAAGGCGCAAGCTCGCCATCTATAGTGATGCCCAAGGCATGACCGCGATAGCAGACGACAGTGTCCGGATGACGCTTGTGAGTTTCGACTAGTTTTCGAAGCCAGTCCCTCGGGTAAAATATGTCGTCGTCAGCGGTGACCAGCGTGGCTTCTGGGTGCGACGATAACGTGTAGTAATATTTTTTATAGCTTCTCAGATTTTCCGGGTGGATGAAAATTCGTAATCCGCGGGCTTCCAGGCGTTTCAGATGCCTAGGAAGTTGGTCGTGGCTTGAAATGTCGGAGTCACTCAAATGTAGCTCGATTTCGAAATTTCTGTAATTTTGATGAAAGATCGATTCGATGGCGAGGTGGACTCGTTGAAGTCGCCGGTTATAGGTTGTAAGCGATATAATTAGGGGCTGAGAAGAACCGTCGCGGTATGGGCGCCGTTTTGAAATCCGATTGGCGGTCGCATAGGCGAAGACCTTCGAATTCGCCGAAAGGGACCGGGCAAGCTTCTTTAACGGCCTCATAATCCGTTTTATCGACCGAACGTGTTTTTCAATCATGGAACTGGCAAGGCAGCAGCATAGGTTAATAGAATTATAAAAGCGTTCTCAAGATGCATCGATGAGAACGTGGTGGGTTCTTCACGAGACTGCGTGCATGAGCTTGAATACCGCGAGACGTGAAGTCTTGCCGGCGCTCCACGGCTGCGGCTCGTTGCGCCGGCAGCCGTTCTTGGGTGCCAATGGCGCTGGGCTGCGGGCGCTGAGAGAACAGTAGCGGGCGAAGATGTAGACGGGCCCGTCAAGGGGAGAAATTGCTTTTATTATCCGCCGAAGTTGCGTCACTGGGGGATGTAGGCCTCGTGCTGCCTGTGGCAGTCGTCCTTGCGCTATGGTTTTTCGATGCTGAGCGTGGGCCAGCGGTCCAATGGGTAGTCGCCCTTGGAGCGGGGTTGGTTACGGTCGGCATCTCGAAACTGGTCTGGGCACTGGTGGCGTGGCATCACCCGCCACTCGGATATCGGGTGATCAGTGGACACGCGATGCTGGCCTTCTCCGTCTGGCCGACTGTGCTGGCCTGCTGTACAACGCGCTTGTTGCGGCGCTTCGGTAACGGAGCCGCGGCCTTCGCCTACGCTGCCTGCGGCTTGCTGAGCATTTCCCGGTTGGCAGGTGCGCACACGCTGATCGAGGTCGTGATAGGCGCCTGCATCGGCATTGCGATCGACCTGCGCTGGCGGCCGCGTCTCATCACTCTGGCGACTCGTCTGCGCGCGCCTCTATTGGTCATCGCGCTCATGATCGCGGTGACCTTCGTCCAGTTTGGCTCGAACGTCTGGACGCCGCGCTGGTTCAATTGGCTAGCGCGCTGGCTGGGCGGCGGCTGAACCCACCGCGTTGGCGTCCGTCTGCAATCGACGGACGTCGTACCCCTGGCCGGCAAGATCTCTCTCGATACGTCGGTAAGTGTCGGCGCTGAGATTCGGGTGGCGGGCCAAGATCCACAGATACCTCTGTCGCGGTTCGCTGACCACCGCCCATTCATAGTCCGCGTCGAGCATGACGACCCAATATCGGCCCCATGCGACTGGTAGCCACCCTAGCCAGCGGGGGGCGAACAACACTTCGAGTTTCGCATTCGAGAACGGCTGCGCGGCGCGCGATCGATCCTGACGGGCAATACCGCTGACTTCGTCGAACGAGCCGTCGGCAGTGCGGCACCGGTTCGTCACGTCGATGCGGCCATCGTCGCGTTGCCGGTATGTCGCGGTGACGTCGCTCACGCATTTCTTTTGGAAGCGATTCGGGAAGCGTGCGATCTCGTGCCATTGCCCGCTGTAACGCCGCAGGTCGATGTCCGGAACGGTTGTAACGGGGGGGCGGTTACCGTGCGCTTGCTTGGCCAGCAGGACGCCTGCTGCCAGCGCAGCGAGGCCGCCCGCCCAGATCAGGGTGTTGCGTTTCAAAGTCAATTCTCCGCTCGATGTCGTCGACTGCGCTCGCCGCGTTGCGTCACGTTGGCCGCTGTCACGGTCATCTGCCGTTTCCGATTTCTTGGAAGCGTGTTCATTAGTTCGTACTGTGCACGTATGGCGCGGCAAGCCAACCAAGCCTGTGACCAGATCAGCATACCGCAGCCGCTCACCGGCTTCCTGTGACCGATGCTGCGAGGGTTTTCGGCTGAAAAATCTCATGCGGGGAAACCCTTATATGAGAATAAAGTTTCGATTTTCGCGCTAGTGGAGATTTTTATTCTCGGCTAGCTGCCGGCGCGGCCATGTTTAGGGGCTTTTTACTTTTCTGCCTTGGCTAAGCTCGAATGCATCTGCGTCCGGCCATGTTCACCACGCGTCAAGCGGTGTCTGGGCCGATATCGCCACCTTCAAGAGTGAACATGACCCGTCCCCAAGACTTCCAGCCGAGCCCTTCCACGTCCGGCGTCGACAAGACAAGCGCGTCTGCCTATCCATCGCCCGCTGGAGGCACGGCGACGCCAGCGCCGTCGCCGTTTGAGGCGATGCGCGCGCCCGCGACCGAGGCACCGCTCTCGGTCCAGCCCACGATCGCCGATACGGATGGTGCCGAGGACTTTACCGCCGATCTTGCCCATCCTGGCCAGGGGCCGGTGCCAGCATTGGCCGATTACGCATTGACTGACAATCTGACCGCCGAACGCGGCCAGATCTTTCTGACCGGTACTCAGGCATTGGTGCGGCTCGTACTGTCGCAAGGCCGGCTCGATCGTCAGCGCGGCATGAATACCGCCGGTTTTGTGAGTGGCTATCGTGGCTCGCCGCTGGGCATGGTCGATCAGCAGATGTGGCGTGCCCGCAAGCTGCTCGACGAACATGAGGTGCGCTTCCTGCCGGCCATCAACGAGGAACTGGGCGGCACGGCGGTGCTGGGTACGCAGCGCGTCGAGTCCGATCCTGAAAAGACCGTCGATGGCGTCTTTGCGATGTGGTACGGCAAGGGGCCCGGCGTGGATCGGGCGGCCGATGCGTTGAAGCACGGCAACGCCTATGGGTCGTCGCTGCATGGCGGCGTGCTGGTGGTGGCCGGTGACGATCACGGCTGCGTATCGTCGTCGATGCCGCACCAGAGCGATTACTCGATGATCGGCTGGTCGATGCCGATCGTGAATCCGGCGAACATTGCCGAAATGCTGGAATTCGGCCTGTATGGCTGGGCCCTGTCTCGTTTCTCCGGTGCGTGGGTCGGCTACAAGGCGATTTCCGAAACGGTGGAATCCGGTTCGACGGTGGATCTGGACGCAATCCGCACGGACTGGGTATGGCCGGTCGACTTCCACGCACCGGCCGACGGTCTGCACAACCGCTGGCCCGATCTGCCGAGCCTCGCGCTGGAGTCGCGTCTGGCGGCCAAGCTCGACGCGGTGCGCCACTTCGCCCGTGCGAACAGCATCGACAAGTGGATCGTGAAGGCGCCGGCCGCCACGGTCGGGCTCGTGACCTGCGGCAAGGCGCATCTGGATCTGCTCGAATCGCTGCGTCGTCTCGATATCTCGTTGGACGATCTCGAAGCGGCGGGCGTGCGCGTGTACAAGGTTGGGCAGTCGTTCCCGCTGGAGTTGTCGCGGCTCGACGCGTTCGTCGCTGGCCTGAAGGAGGTGCTGGTCGTCGAGGAGAAGGGTCCTGTCGTCGAACAGCAGATCAAGGAATATCTGTTCAATCGCGAGGACGGCGCCCGCCCGCGAGTGATCGGCAAGTTGGACGTCGACGGCACGCCGTTACTGTCATCGTTGGGCGAGCTGCGTCCGTCGCGCATTCTGCCGGTGCTTGCCGGCTGGATGGCGCGCCACTTCCCTGCGATGGACCGTCGCGACCGCGTTACCGAACTGGTCGCCGCCCCGATCCTGTCAAACAAGGCCGACGACGTGCGCCGTGTGCCGTACTTCTGCTCGGGCTGCCCGCACAACACGTCGACCAAGGTGCCGGAGGGGTCGATCGCGCATGCGGGCATCGGCTGCCACTTCATGGCCTCCTGGATGGAGCGCGGCACGACCGGCCTGATCCAGATGGGCGGTGAGGGCGTCGACTGGGCATCGCATTCGATGTTCACGAAGACACCGCACATCTTCCAGAATCTTGGCGATGGAACGTACTTCCATTCCGGAATTCTCGCGATACGCCAGGCGATCGCGGCGAAAACCAACATCACGTACAAGATCCTCTACAACGACGCGGTTGCGATGACCGGCGGACAGCCGGTCGACGGTTCGATCTCGGTGCCGCAGATCGCGCGACAAGTGGAGGCGGAGGGCGTCAAGCGGCTGATGGTGGTGAGCGACGAGCCGGAGAAATACGAGGGGCACGAAAATCAATTCCCGGCGGGCACGACGTTCCATCCGCGCATCGAACTGGACGCCGTGCAGCGGGAGCTGCGCGACACGCCGGGCGTGACGGTGCTGATCTACGATCAGACCTGTGCGGCCGAGAAGCGTCGTCGTCGCAAGAAGAACGCGTTCCCCGATCCGAATAAGCGGCTGTTCATCAATGCCGAGGTCTGCGAGGGTTGTGGGGATTGCGGCGTGCAGTCGAATTGCCTATCCGTCGAGCCTTTCGAGACACCGCTGGGACGCAAGCGTCGCATCGATCAATCGTCCTGCAACAAGGACTTCTCGTGCGTGAACGGCTTCTGCCCGAGTTTCGTGATGGTCGAGGGCGGCAAATTGAAGAAGGCGGCGGGCGCAGCGTTGGAGGCGGGCGCGTTCGAGGCGGCCTTGGCCGCATTGCCAACGCCGGCGACAGGGCTGGCCGAGGCGCCGTACGACATTCTCGTCACCGGTGTCGGTGGTACCGGCGTCGTGACGGTGGGAGCGCTGATCAGCATGGCCGCGCACCTCGAAGGCAAGAGTGCCTCGGTGCTGGATTTCATGGGCTTTGCGCAAAAGGGCGGGGCGGTGTTGTCGTTCGTGCGTTTCGCCGCGCGCGAGTCGCTGTTGAACCAGGTTCGCATCGATACGCAGCAGGCCGACGTGTTGCTGGCCTGCGACATGGTCGTGGGTGCCTCCGCCGAGGCCTTGCAGACAGTGCGCCGCGGCCGCACGCGCATTGTGGCCAACACACATCCAATTCCCAATGCGTCGTTCGTGCAAAACCCGGACGCCAGCCTGCACGTTGATGCCTTGCTGGCGAAAATGCGAGATGCGGCAGGCGGTGACCTGGTCAGTTGCGACGCGCAGGCGCTCGCGCAGCGTTACCTCGGCGACACGATCACGGCGAACATCCTGATGTTGGGTTTCGCCTGGCAGCAGGGGCTCGTGCCCGTCTCGCTGCCGGCGCTGATGCGAGCGATCGAACTGAACGGCGTGGCTGTGCCGATGAACAAGCTGGCCTTCAACATCGGCCGCCTGGTGGCGGGCGATGCCTCGTCCCTGGCGGCGTTGGCAGGTCGTTCGGCAACGGCCGACACGCCTGTGGCGAAGGAGGCGGCCAACAATGCGCCCGCTACGCCGGAAGCGCTGGTGGCCTTGATCGACGATCGTCGTGCGCGGTTGCTCGCTTATGGCGGCAGCGCCTACGTCCGCCGTTTCGATGCGTTGGTGGACCGTGTGCGCGCAGCCGGGGCGGCATTGCCCGGCGATGGGGCGGCGCGCTTGACGCAGGGCGTGGCGCACACCTTCCATCGCCTGCTGGCGGTCAAGGACGAGTACGAGGTTGCGCGTCTCTACACGGACGGCACGTTCCGACGCGAACTCGAGAACCAGTTCGAGGGCAAGGCGGGGCAGGATTTCAAGCTGCGCTTCCATATGGCGCCGCCGACGCTGGTCGGCGCCGAAGGCAAGGACGGGCAGGTGCCGCGCAAGGTTGCGTTCGGGCAATGGCTGTGGCCCGTGCTGGGGGCGATGGCGCGGTTCCGCTCACTGCGCGGCACCGTGATCGATCCGTTCAGCCGGACGGTGGAACGGCGCATGGAACGGCAGTTGGCCGACGATTTCGAGATCACGGTCGGACGCCTGCTCGACGGGCTGGCAACGCCGCGTTCGGCCGCCGCCGGTTGGCTTGACGATGCGTTGCGCCTGATCGAGATGCCGGCGCGCGTGCGCGGCTATGGCCATGTGAAGCTGAACAATCTGGCTGCCTTCAAGCGCGGCGAAGCGGCAGTGGCGCAGCGTCTCGGTATCGACGCCGCCACCGGTGCAGCGGTGACGGCTGCGCTGGCCGAGGCGGGCCGACACGGTGGCAGCCTGAAGGGCATTCCAGTGGTTGCCTCGCGCTGAGGCGTCGAGCCGGCAGCGCGCTGCCGCGGGCGTGCTTTATGCTCGTCCTGCGATGGTGCGAGAGCGGGCGCCGCATGCGCGGCGTCCGCTCGATTCGTTCCCTGCTCAGGTTCCAACTGGAGAAGTCATGGTCACCATCTATCACAACCCAGCTTGCTCGAAGTCGCGCGAAGCGCTCGACGCGCTGCAACAGCGCGCGCAGTCATCGGGCGAGCAAGTGGAAGTCGTCGAATATCTGAAAACGCCGCTCAGTGCGGACGATCTGCGTGCGCTGCAACAGAAGCTGGGCGTACCCGCGCAGGAAATGCTGCGCCCGAATGAAGACGCGTACAAATCGCTCGGTCTGGCCGATGCGAATTCCGACGACCGCGCGCTGCTGGCGATCGTCGCCACCAACCCGGCGCTGTTGCAGCGGCCAATCATCGTACGCGGCGACAAGGCCGTGATTGGCCGTCCCGCGGAACGCATCAACGAGTTGTACTGAAGTCGAACAGCACGCGGGCGGCAGCATGCACGGCAGCGTGCCCGGACCGGCGCAACGGCGTCTGCGTATGGACTGCCAGACGCAGCCCGGCAGCCGCACAGGCAATTGCGGCACCGCACGGTGAGGACGCCGTTCGTTGCACTTCTTCAGCGGCACGGGCCGCCGATGCAGTCGCGGTTGTCAGCTGCCGGCGGCAGTGCCGGGCGTGGCATCTTGCGCCGCGATGCGAGCCTGCGTTTGGCGCAGTTCAGCGAGCATGTTGCAGAACAGCGCGCCCTGCTCGATCGCGTCGTCCAACGCGATGTGAGTATGGGGCAGGTCATCGAACCAATGCTGCGGGAAGCGCGGCTTGATGTTTTTGCGATAGGGCAGGCCGGTCATCGCAAAGGCGAGCGTTTTCATGTCGAGGGCCGACCATGAGAACGGACAGCGGCCGACGAACCGCATCATGTACCAAAACATGTACGTGAAGTCGAAGCCGGCGGGGAACGCTACGAAGACCGGCTTGCCGGGCAGCTTTTCGACCCACTCGACGTATTCGGTAAGCGCCTGCGCCGGATCGCGAAGGTTTTCGCGACATGCCGCCCAGGCGACGGGTTCCGTTTTCCACCAGGCTGCCTGCACCGGATGTGCCTGGGCCCCCGGCAAGGTTTCGAGGTTGGCGGAGAACGTGCCGATCAATTGCTTGTCCGCCGTGTAGACGGCCGAGGCAAAGCTGAGCATCGAATGCGGACCGGGTATGGGGCCGTCCGCTTCGACGTCCGTGCTCACGTATACCTCTTCTGCCATAACCTTTCCTTGTTTGTCGATGCGCGGTGTGCCATCTGTGTCGTGTGCTTCGCCCGCCTCGATGTGTCGGCCGGATACGTGCACCGCATACGTCCATGCACATGCTCTGGCAGATCTATCTGGCAGATGCTCCGAATCGATGTGCCGAGACGATGTGTCGTACTTAGGGGCGAATTCGTTTCGTCTGGCAGGTCCGGTCAAACGCGCGCCACGCCGCCGTAGCCGGTGACGTCGTCTCCCACATAGGGATTACCGCGCCGTTCGTCACCGAAGGTCGAGACGGGTCCGTGTCCCGGCACGAATGTCACGTCTTCTCCAAGCGGCCAGAGTTTCTCGACGATCGAGCGAATCAAATCCGTCTGGTTGCCACGCGGGAGGTCAGTTCTTCCAATCGAGCCCGCGAACAGCACGTCACCCACCAACGCCAGGCGGTTCTCCGGCTGGAAGAAGATCACATGCCCCGGCGTGTGACCTGGACAGTGTCGCACGCGCAGGGTGATCTCGCCGACCGAGACGGCGTCTCCTTCGGCCAGCCAACGTGCCGGCTCGAACGCGCGCCCATCGCCAAAGCCAAGGCGCGCCGCCTGCGCGGGGAGACTTTCCAGCAGGAACAGATCGTCGGTGTGCGGTCCTTCGATGGGCACATCGTGCCGACGTGCCAATTCGTCCGCGCCGCCGCAGTGGTCAAGATGGCCGTGCGTCAGCAGCACCTTTTCCAGGCGTACACCATGCCGTGATATCTCGTGCTCGATGCGGTCCAGATCGCCGCCCGGATCGACGGCCGCGGCGCGTTGGGTCCGTTCGCAAATCAGTAAGGAGCTGTTCTGCTGAAAAGGGGTAACGGGGATCAATATGACTTTCACATGTTTCTCGCAAGAAGCCACAAACGTCGCGAAATTTCGCGGTAGATGTTACCGGAAGCGCACATTTCGTCTGACGGGGCGGAAGGCGGCTTCCCCTGACTGCAAGGCTTTCCGGCTTTTTTTCACCCAGACTAGCAAAAATTCCTTTTTCGGTATAATTCGTTCACGCGCTGCGAGCGCGTTCAATTCGATTCGGCCGATTCGCGAGTGAGCGTGAACCGGTTGGAGTCGGTCAAAAATAGTCGTCGTCAAAGAGCGACGACAGCCTTTGCGTCGAACGGATTCGATGTAACACGTTCTGCTCGAGATGGTGCCGCGAGTGCCCGTCCGCTTTCTCAGGAAAGACTAGTCGAGCGGAGCCATACGCTGTTGTGTTGAGGCTGCGGGGTGTGCAGCTTCGGATTGAAAGATCCGGCAACAGCGCTTGGAGTCTGGTGCGCCGACCAACTAGGGTTGCGCCAGACGTGGACTAACCGGGTGTAGCGGTCATGATGGACCGCCACCACGCGTGTGAACGATCGTTGGGATCGGACTGCGTGCAATATCGCACGTGCGTCCGTGTGCCTTCGCACACGTTGTGGGTGTCACCCTGAGCAATGCCGCTCGTGAATCGGACGGCAAGCTCAGCAATAGGTGAATGAGCATCTATGAACGCAAGACTGACACGCCGTGTCGCAGTCATCGGCGCAGCCGCCTTCCTGGGCGGCTGCGCCCAGGTGTCGACCGGCGATCTCGTCAGCCAGTCTGACAGTCGCACGGATCGTGCCTGGCTGCAGACCGTGCAGGCGCCGACGCCGTTGGCTACCGCATTGAAGAATGTGGAGGGCGCGACGATGCTGAGCGGCGTCGCCTCTTTCGACATCAACTGCCCGTCGATGTCGTACTCCCACGTCGGTGCACTGTCGCGTGCTTGCCGGGCGACGACTGACGGCAAGGGTCTGCTCGCTGGCCGCGCGACCGACCGTCTGAAGGCCGAGGCGCACGATTTCACGCTGCGCGACTCCTCCGAAGAGGACAGCAGTGTCGCCGAGAACGACGACGTGCCCAATCTCGCGAATTTCGAGCAAACGGGCAAGGCGTCCTGGTACGGCCGCGGTTTCCACGGCCGCATGACGGCAAACGGCGAGCGTTTCGACATGTATGCGCTGACGGCAGCACATCGATCGCTGCCGATGTCGAGCTATGTTCGCGTCACCAATGAGTCGAACCAGAAGTCGATCATTGTGAAGATCAACGATCGCGGTCCGTTCCATGGCTCGCGGATCATCGATCTGTCCTACGGCGCCGCTCGTGCGCTGAATTTGCGGGGCGTGCAGCGCGTGTCGATTCACGGTTTGTCGCGTGAAGAAGCCCAAGTCGCCATGCGCGAGAACGAAGCGCGCAGCAGCACGTTGGCTTCGCGCTAAATCTCCCCGACCGTTGCCATCCACGGATGGCAAGCGGTCCTGTCGTCTTTCTCGCGATGGCGAAAGACCGTTCGGTGCGGCGGCAAACGAGGTCGAGCGACGTCGCGGATGACCGCTTCTCGCCTCGTACTGGCCGCTTCGTGCGCACGGCGTCACATCACACAATGCGCGACGTCCGCTGCGCGATGCTGAAAACCGGCGTCGTGGCGCCGGCGAGGGCGCCAGTCATTCCGTCATGCGGCCGGTCGAGTCAGTACGGTCTTCGCTGCTGCCGCGCCTCGGTTTCCCTCAGTCCTCCTCCACTGCGTCATCTCCGCTTTCATCGTCCGTCGCTCCCGCTCGGCCGAGCTTGAGCGCGCGCGGGTAGAGCACGTCCCGCGGCACACCTGTCAGCCGCGCCGCGAGCCGCGCGGCCGCACTCACCGACGTTTCCTCCAGCAGCATGCTCAGCAGTCGATCGTGCTGCGCTTCGTCGTCGTGCGTCACGGGTGGCGCCCCTTCGACCACTATCACGTATTCGCCGCGCGGCGTCTCTTCAACCACACGGTCATGCACTTCGGCTAGGGTGCCGGTGAGCAGCGTCTCGTGTAATTTCGTCAGTTCGCGGGCTACCAATATCCGGCGTGCGCCGCCAAACGCGGTAAGCAGGGCCGACACGGTGGCGTGCAGCCGATGTGGCGCCTCGTAGAGGACCAGCGCTTCGCGGCTTGTCGCGAGCCGGGTCAGCTCGCCTGCGCGCTGTTTGGTTTTGGTCGGGAGAAATCCGATGAACGTGAATGGACTGGCCCATGGCCCCGCGACGCTGACCGCCGCGAGCAATGCGCTGGCGCCGGGCAGGGGGACAACGGGCAATCCGGCCGCACGCACCGCGTCGGCGACGCGTGCGCCGGGATCGGAGATACCGGGGGTGCCGGCGTCCGATACATAGGCGATGCGCTCCCCCGCGCGCAGATGGCTGACGACGCGCTCGGCAGCTTCGCGTTCGTTGTGCTCGTGCGCCGGCAGCATTGGCTTGCTGATGCCGTAGCGGGCCAGCAGCGGCGCGGTCGTGCGCGTGTCCTCGGCTGCCACGCGGTCGCACAGCGCCAGCAGATGCAGCGCACGGAGACTGATGTCGGCCAGATTGCCGATCGGGGTGGCCACCACATACAACGTGCCGGACGGATAGCTTTGCCGGCTGGCGAGTTCGAAGAGGTCGGAAGACAATGTCAGGTCAACGGAGTGGAGCGCGAAAAAAGCGCGCGTTTCGAAGCGCGGTCAATGCGTCGGCGGCGCAACCGGCAAGCGTGACGGACGCAGCATGCGCCGGCATCAGCAAGGATGTCGTTGCGCCGGCGACACTTGAGACGTTGCCGGGAGAGCGTCGCGTCGACTGTCGGTGGTCGCTGCGTCACGCACTGTTCCTGCGCCGATCTCGCGCCGTGTCCGGGCAAACCGCTGTGCCGCAGGCGGACGCGCCGGGCGTAACGACTTCGAGTGCGCGTTCAAGTACGCATTCTGACATGGGCGTGGCCGGCGGTTGCGCGCAGCGAGCAGCGCCGGCTATACCTTCCGCGCGTCCAGTGACGACAGCCAGGATCAGCGGCGCATGCGCTGCGGCCAAACTTCGGCCCGCGGACGCTCACGGGGCCGCATGGCGGCGGTCTCCGGTTGCGCTCGGCAGTGACTTCGAAAGCCGTGCGTGCCGCTACCTGCGATGGCGCGGCTTGCGCGTCGAAGCACGTAACGTCCGGGTACGCGGCGGAGAACTCGATCTGGTGATGTGGGACGGAGACACGCTGGTGTTCGTCGAGGTGCGCGCGCGACGTGGCCCTTCGCATGGCGGCGCGCTGGCCAGTATCGATGCGGTCAAGCGTCACCGCCTGCGTTGCGCGGCCGCGCGTTACCTGCTGCGTTGGCGCGGGCACGCACCGCCCTGCCGGTTCGACGTGGTCGCTTTCGAGGACGGTCGCACGTGCTGGCTACGCGATGCATTCCGTGACGAGTGACGTGGCCGGCGTGCCGGGCGCGCCGGCGTTCCGCACTGCGTGCCGCCGGCCCGATGGCGCGGACCGGGTGTCGACTGAGGTACACTGCTGGCTCGTCCCCCAAAGGCAGGACCGCCGTTCCCGTGGGCGCAGTCATGCCGTGAGCGTCACCCATGAGCATCGAACGGATCACCAAACACTTCCGCGACAGCGCGCAGACCAAGCTCGACTCGATCGATCATCTGGCCGTGCCGATCGCCGCCGCGGTCGACGTGATCGTTGGCGCACTGACGAGCGGAAACAAGATCCTATGCTGCGGCAATGGCGGCTCTGCCGCGGACGCGCAGCATTTTGCCGCGGAGCTGATCGGTCGTTTCGAAAGGGAGCGACCGTCGCTGCCAGCCATTGCTTTGACGACCGACTCGTCGATCCTGACCGCGGTGGCCAACGACTACCAGTTCGATCAGGTGTTCGCGCGCCAGGTGCGAGGACTCGGTCAGCCCGGTGATGTTCTGCTGGCCATCACGACGTCGGGCAATTCGGCGAACGTGCTCGAGGCGATCAAGGCGGCCCACGAACGCGAAATGATCGTGATCGCGCTGACCGGCAAGGGAGGCGGCAAGATGAACGAGGCACTCGGCGACAACGATATGCACTTGTGCGTGCCGAGCGAGCGCACCGCGCGCATCCAGGAAGTGCATCTGTTGTCGATTCACTGCCTGTGTGATGGCATCGATGCACTGCTGTGCGGTGACGAATAGCGCGTGCAGGGTGAGGCGCCGGGCGTTGCACTTTGATACGCGTTTCATGATGCGCGTTCGCTAAGATGCGTTCGAGACCTTCTTGCGGCCCGTCCATTCCGGCCGCATTGAACGACAGATTGAGGAGAGGCAATCGATGACGATGAGTGGTGTGGCAAAAGTGGCGCGCTGGTCGGTGCTTGCAGTGGCGATGTCCGCTTCGCTGCAAGGCTGCCCGCTGATCTTGCTGGGCGGCGCCGTGGGCGGCGCGGCGATGGTGGCCGATGATCGCAGGACGATCGGCACCCAGGCCGACGACCGCGACATTCAGATCCGCGCTTACAGCCAACTGCAGGGCGATCTGCCGAACACCGCTCACGTCGACATCGCGGTCTACAACCGGCGCGTGCTGATCGTCGGTGAAGTGCCGGACGAAGCGGCAAAGATCTTTGCGACGAAGATTGCGCGCAATGTGTCGAACGTGCGCGGCATCGTCAACGAGTTGTCGGTTGGCGAAGCCAGTTCGATGACCACGCGCTCCAGCGACACCTACATCACCAGCAAGGTCAAGGCTTCGCTCGTCGCGGAGAAGGGCGTACCTGCGAACTTCTTCAAGGTGGTGACCGAACGTGGCATCGTGTATCTGATGGGGCTGGTCACCGTCGACGAAGGCAATCGCGCGGCCGACATCGCCAGTCGCGTCCCGGGTGTGATGCAGGTCGTGAAGGTCTTCGAGTACATCCGTGCCGAGGACGCCAAGCCGCTGGCTTCGAACAGCAGCGCAGCGAGCACTCCGACGACGGTTGCCGCCGCGCCGGCTCAGGCAGACACGGGCGCGACGGTGGGCGCGGTGCCGGATGCGAGCGTCAGCGCGCAGCCCCTGGCCCAGCAGGCGCCCGCGCCGATCCAGAACGCGGCACCGGTCGAACCGGGCAATCCGAAGGCCCGCAAATAAGCAGTCGGCGCATCGTTGCTTTGATGGCTGCAACTGCTGTCAGTCCCCACTTGATTCCAGAACTCATCATGTCGTTCCCCAACCGCGGTGCGCTTCGCGCCGCTCTGAGCGTCGTACGGCGGGTCTCGATCGCGTCGATGTTCGCTGCGCCGCTGTTCGTTTCGTTCGCCGCCAATGCCGCGCCGGCAGCAAAGCCGGCGCCCCCGGCCGCCGCAACAAAGCCCCCGGCGATCGACGTCGCGCGTGCCGAGAATCTCGCGCGCGCCAACGCTTGCGTGAGCTGCCATGCCGCCTCGCGGCGGCTCGTCGGCCCGTCCTATGAGGACGTGGCGGCGCGCTACAAGACCGATCCGGCAGCGGAGACCAAGCTGATGGACAAGATCAAGAAGGGCGGCTCCGGCGTATGGGGCGTAATCCCGATGCCGGCCCATCCGCGCATGGCCGACGCGGATAGCCGCCTGCTCGCGCAATGGGTGCTGCAAGGCGCGCCCGCATCGCACTGAATGGTAGCCGCTGCGCCAGCCGAAAGCGCTTGCGCTCCGGCGGCGCTGTGTTAGAATTTCGGCTCGTTGGGGGGGTAGCTCAGCTGGGAGAGCGTCGCGTTCGCAATGCGAAGGTCGGGAGTTCGATCCTCCTCCTCTCCACCAATGAATAGAAAGGGCTTGGCCGGTGGCCAAGCCCTTTTTCTTTTGTCGCTCGAAAAAGCGGTTCCGCGTTGGTCGCGCCTGACGCCTGACCGCCGCTGTTTTTGCCCGACGCGTCAGTTGTTCGTCGTGCCCGCTGCCAGGGTTTTCGCCGCGCGCGGTGGCCCGTATGCGCTGCGGCCAGTGCGGCCGACGCGACCATGCGGTCGGCGTGGGTGGTTTGGGCGGGGATCGAACGGCGGGCGTTCCGCTGCTGCGCCGGTGGCTGCCTAAATCGAGACTCAGCCTCCCCAGCACCTCGCGCGTCGGGCCGGCGCAGCATCACCGTGGCATTGCGCACAGCGAAGCGAGCCACTGCCGCCGACCACGTCGCACCGCCGGCGGCAACCGCAGGATCCTGCCTGCGGCACAGCGGCACAGCGGCACAGCGGCACAGCGGCACAGCGGCACAGCGGCACAGCGGCACAGCGGTTAGGGCCGTCTCGCAAGCGCGGTAGGTACCGATATGCCGAAGCGCCCGCTGCGGCACTAGCCCTTATCGCGAAATGCTCGCGCGTAAAACGATAAGAATCGCTGAATAAGTGCGTCGCCGCGCGCGTCGCGCCGCGTCTCTCCTTATAATCGCGGTCCCCTCATCGTACGTCCGACGCCGGACAGCGGTTGTTGCGCGGTCAAACCGCAGTCAAACCGCAGTCAAACATCTCGCGTCGGCCAGGCCTCACATGTCCGCTGTCAAGTTAAGCAGGTTCGACGTCTGTGCGCTCGGGTTCATGACCTTTGCGCTGTTTGTCGGGGCTGGCAACATCATCTTCCCGCCGAACATCGGCCTTCACGCCGGCGCCTCGTTGTGGGCGGCGGCGGCCGGCTTCCTTGTCACCGCGGTTGGACTGCCGGTCGTCACGCTGGTGGCGCTGGCGCGTGTCGGCGGGGCGCTCGATGAGCTGAGCCGGCCGCTGGGCCGGGTGGGAAGCGTCGCGCTGGCAGTGGTCTGCTATCTCGCGGTGGGCCCCTTGTTCGCCACGCCGCGTACCGCGACGGTTTCCTTCGAGGTCGGCATTGCGCCGCTGACGGGAGGCACGCCGCTGGCGCTCGGCATTTACAGCGTCGTCTACTTCGCTGGCGTCCTCGCGCTTTCGCTTTATCCGGGACGCTTGCTGGATTGGGTCGGCAAGGTGTTGGCGCCGATGAAGATGGTCGCGATCGGCGCCTTGTGTCTGTCGGCGGTGGTGGCGTCGCGTAATGGCGTCGGTCCGATCGCGGCAGCCTATCGCGATGCGCCATTTCGCCAGGGCTTCAACGAAGGCTATCTGACGATGGACGCGCTGGGCGCGCTCGTGTTCGGCATTGTCGTGGTCAACGCGGTCCGTTCGCGGGGCGTGACCCGCGGCGTCGACCTGACGCGATATACCTGCATCGCGGCCTTGATCGCGGGCACCGGGCTGGCCGCCATCTACCTGGGGTTGTTCCGGCTTGGCTCGATCAGTCACGCGTTCGCTGGCGAGGCCAGCAATGGCGCGGCCATTCTTCATGCATATGTCGATCGCGCATTTGGCCCGCTGGGCGATCTGATGCTGGCCGGCTTGATCGTGCTGGCCTGCGTCGTCACGGCAGTTGGTCTCACCTGCGCCTGTGCGGAGTTTTTCAGCGAGTTGCTCGGTCTGCCGTACCGTCCCTTGGCGGTTGGCTTGGCCGTGTTCTCGCTTGTCGTCTCGAATCTCGGGCTCGACGCGCTGGTCGCGTTTTCGGTGCCGGTGCTGACAACCATCTACCCGCCGTGCATTGCGCTGGTTCTCGTCAGCTTTGGCAACCGGATCTGGCGCTCGCCGCGTTGGGTCGCGGTGTCGTCGGTCTTGATCGCGCTGGCCGTCGGCGGCGTCGACGGCCTCCGGGCGGCGCACCTGATCGATGCCCGGCCCGCCTGGATGGACGGTTTGCCTTTTGCGGCGAGCGGCCTGGCGTGGCTGCCGCCCGTCGTGCTGATCGTCTTGCTTGGCTTTGCGGACGCCGCCTGGCGGCGCCGTCCGGCGAACTGAGGCAGCGGGATCCGACGCGGGCATGCCGCGCTCTTGTACGTGTTCGCCGATTGGGTCCGTCGCTTGCTCGCCCTCCTGCATGGCAACGCAACCATCCAGGAGGAAGCATGAACGATCAAGCCAAGACACCACCGGCTCAAAAACAGTCGACCGTGCCGGGCCGTACGGCGCCGATGCACCCGCAGCCGGACCACGGTGAGCAGAGTTATCACGGTTCGGGGCGTTTGACTGGCAAGGTGGCGGTGATCACCGGCGGCGACAGTGGCATCGGCCGCGCGGTGGCGATCGCGTTTGCGCGTGAGGGCGCGGACGTATTGATCGCCTATCTCGATGAGCACGAGGATGCCCGCGAGACCGCGAAATGGGTCGAAGAAGCAGGGCGCAAGGCCGTGCTGCTGGCTGGCGAAATAGCCGATCCGGCGCATTGTCGTGAAATCGTCGCGAAGGCGGTCGAGGCATTCGGCCGGATCGACGTCCTGGTCAATAATGCCGCCTACCAGATGACGCATACATCGCTGGACGAGATCAGCGACGAAGAATGGGACTACACCTTCGACGTCAACATCGGCGGCATGTTCCGGATCACCAAGGCGGCGGTGCCTCACATGCCGGAAGGGTCGGCGATCATCAACACTGCGTCCGTCAATGCGGATACGCCGAAGCCGACCTTGCTGCCTTACGCTACGACCAAGGGCGCGATCCAGAATTTTACTGGCGGCCTTGCGCAACTGCTTGCGGAGAAGGGTATCCGGGCAAATTGCGTCGCGCCGGGGCCGATTTGGACGCCATTGATCCCGGCCACGTTGCCGGCGGAGCAGGTCGGCCAATTCGGCGCCGAAGTACCGATGAAACGACCAGGCCAGCCGGCTGAGCTTGCGGCAGCCTATGTGTTGCTGGCGAGCGATGGGGCCAGCTACATTTCCGGCGCGACGATCGCCGTGACCGGGGGCAAGCCCATCCTCTGAGCAGCGTGACGGGGTCAGGCATGCGCTCGCGAGTGCGAGCGCATGCCCCTGCCCCTCTTTCATTCGACCCACTGCCCCGGTGCGTCCTCTGCTAGGTGAATGCGGGCAATGCGCCGGGCGTCGCGATCATTCTGTGATGGCGTCGATAGGCGTGCCGGGAAGCGTAATTGCATTGCAGAGGGCGGCTTTGACCGTGCCACGTCCACGCGCTGCGGCGTGACTCAATCGGCATCCGCGCATGCTTGGAAGGGGCGGCTGAAAGGCGATGGTGGTGCGGTGCGCAACTTACGCGATGGCTCCAGCGAGGGACGACGAGTCCATGGCGTTGCAAGCAGCCACTCTGCTGTCTGCCTGAGCGTGTCTCCCTATTCGTTGTGTCTCCTGGTATCGGAAATCCCGCGCGGCGATGCCTTGTCGCGTCCGGCCCTTGAGTCGATCTGGTCGACGGCACCTGCTTCGGCGCGGGTGACGCTCGCATCGAAGCCAGGCCCATCGGCATTGCGAACAGTGTGCAAGGCATTCCGTGCGATTGCGTGGCATTGCGTAAGGGGCAGCAGCGTCGTCTGGCGCTTACATGCCCAGCATCAAGTCAGCATTCAGGATCGCGCCACGGCTGACGCGCTTCGATTCCGAGATAACCAACGCTTCCGGACACCTGTTGGTGTCATGCGAAGCATGGCGTAAGGCGGCCTGCCGCGTTGCTGGACGGCCGTCGTTGAAGCGCATCTTCAACGGCGTTGCGCGAGCCTCGCCCCTCGGGGGCGTCTCTTGTCCACACTTCAATGCGACCCGAGCGGAACGCGAAAGCACTGTCGCGTATTTGCATCATCTCGTAATAAATCCGTGGGCCGATTTTTGGCACCTATTGCGCACTTTTATACTTTCCATAGGCGCACATGTTGTCCATATATGGAACAAGACGCCTTTCCCGACCTGTTTGAGCCGGCAAGCCGCCGCCACGATGCGGCCCCCGGCTTGGAGACCGCTAATGAAACGTGTGATAGCAGGCAGCCTTCTCGCAATCGGCTGTACCGCCAGCGCCTACGCGCAAAGCAATGTGACCCTGTTCGGTAGCCTGGACGCGGGTCTCGGCTATGTGAACAATGCCGGCGCCGGCGCCGGCGCCAAGTATTTCCAGGTCCAGGGCAATATGCAGCCTGACCGCTGGGGCCTGCGCGGCAATGAAGATCTCGGCGGCGGCCTGAAGGCAACCTTCTGGCTCGAAAACGGTTTCTACACGAACACGGGCACCTTTGCATCGTCCGGCACGATGTGGAACCGCCAGGCATTCGTGGGCCTGTCGTCGACGAAATTCGGCTCGATGACGCTTGGCCATCAGACGCCGTTCAACTTCGACTGGTTGGGTCCGCTGTCGACCGCGTATCTGGCGCAAAGCTTCTACATGTTCCACCCGGGCAATCTCGACGAGCTTGCCGATACCGCCGCGGTGCCTTACGACAACTCGGTGAAGTATGTCTCGCCGTCGTTCGGCGGGCTGTCGTTCGGCGCGATGCTGGGCATGGGCAACACGGCCAATTTCGCGACCGGCAAGAAGATGAGCTTCGGCGCGAACTACCTGAATGGCGGCCTGCGCGCTGCGGCGGTCTATTCGGTCGAACGCAATCGTACGACGCTGGTCGGCCAGCTCGGCGGTGTCGACACCTTCCAGGGCCGCTCCACCACCGGTTTCACGGCTGAGAAGCTGGAGAACATGGGCGCCGGCGCATCGTACAAATTTGCGGGCTGGCTGGTCCACGCACTGTACACCCGCGTGAAGATCCAGAACCCCGGTTATTCCGACACGATGCAGAGCTGGGACGGCGGCGCCTCGTACCAATTCACGCAGGCGAACTCGGTGGCGGGCGGCGTCTCGACCTCGACCATCGGCGGACGCCGTTACTCGCAATTCGAGATCGGCGATATCTACGCGCTGTCCAAGCGCACGCAGCTGTACGCCAACATCCTGTACCAGCGCGCGGCTGGCAACAGCGCACGGGCGAATTTCTTCAGCATCGGCACGTCCAGTACCGGCAACCAGGTGATGGTGCTGACGGGTATCCATCACTCGTTCTGAGACCGCAGCGCGCTTGCTGCACATGGCTACCGACGGCTCCGCAAGGAGCCGTCGCGCTTTGTGGGCGGCGCGTCTCGCATCGACGTGTCCGGGATGGCGGCAAACCCGTAGGTCTGAAAAATTTTATTTTGACGCCGCTCGCCTTTGCCTATAATGACCAACAATAAAACGCTGGTTCATATTTGGAACGAACGCGTGGGCAAGGCAGGATGCCCATTCGCCGGTTCGCTGGCTGTCGCCGCCGGATCGCTCCCTCGGTAACGAACACAGGTTGGTCTCCATGTCTCAAGCGAATAGCCTCGAACGGCGCGCCGATGCCGCGTCGATCACCACGCCGGCGAGTGGTCCGGCGAGTCTGCATTACGCGATCGACTTCCGTAACGTGACGCGCCGTTTCCCGGAACGCAACGGGAAGGGCGAGATGACCGCGGTCAAGGATGTTTCCCTCTCGATTCGCAAGGGCGAGGTGGTCTCGCTGATCGGCCCGAGCGGCTGCGGCAAGAGCACGTTGTTGAACATGGGCGCTGGACTGTACGCGCCGTCCGAGGGCGAAGTCATCGTCGAGGGCAAGCGCGTGACCGGCCCGTCCGCCAACGTCGCGTTCATGTTGCAGAAAGACCTGCTGATGCCGTGGCGTTCGATTCGCGAGAACGTCGAGATCGGCATGCAGATCCGCAAGGTGCCGAAGTCGGAACGGGAGCAACGCGCACTGGCACTGCTCGAGCGCTGCCACCTGAAGGGCTTTGGCAACCACTATCCGCACCAGCTGTCAGGCGGCATGCGCCAACGCGCCGCCCTTGCACGCACGCTGGCGATCGATCCGCATGTGCTGCTGATGGACGAGCCGTTCTCGGCACTGGATGCGCAGACCAAGATGGTCTTGCAACAGGATCTGGCGCGGATGCTGGCAGACCAGGGCAAGACCGCGCTGCTGATCACGCACGATCTCGCCGAGGCCATTGCGCTGTCCGATCGGGTTTTCGTGATGAGCGAACGGCCGGGCACGATCATCGAGATCATCGACGTCGATCTGCCGCTGCGCGACAACCCGCTCGAGCGTCGCACGCTGCCGAAGATGAACGAGTACATCTCGCATTTGATGTCTCTGCTGAAGGTCGGCCGCGAAGACCTGCACTGAACGCCGCGGCACTGTCCGCAACGGAACCACGGAGCTTTACGACATGAAACGCGCTTCCACCGCCATCGGCAGCCTGCTGGTGTTGATCATCTTCCTCGCTGCGTGGCAATGGGGACCGGGCCTGTTCCACGTGCCCGAATTTGTCCTGCCGACCCTGTCATCGACGGTCGCCGAGGCCGGGCGGATGTTCCGCGTCGAGAACCTGATGATGCATGCCGGCGTGACGGCGCTCGAGGTCATCGCCGGTTTCGCGATCGGTTCGCTGCTGGGCGTCGTGATCGGCGTGGTGCTTGGCCTGTCGCCGCGTACGGAGACGATGCTCTCGCCGTACATCCTCGCGCTGCAGATCGCACCGAAGGTCGCGTTCGCGCCGCTGTTCGTCATGTGGATGGGTTACACCGTCTATCCGAAGATCCTGGTCGCGGTGCTGATCGTGTTCTTCCCGGTGATGGTCAACGTGCTTGGCGCGGTGCGCGCGGTCGATCCGGACCAGGTGAATCTTGTGCGCGCGTTGTGCGGCAGCCGTCTGCAGATCTTCCGTTTCGTCGAATTCCCGTCGGCAATGCAGGCACTGTTCGCGGGGCTGCGCATCGCCTCGACGCTGGCCGTGATCGGCGTGACGGTGGGCGAGCTGGTCGGTGGCGACCGCGGCCTGGGCTATCTGCTCGTCTACGGCGAAGGGCAGGGCAACACCGCGATGGTTTTCGTGTCGATCGCGGGGCTCACCTTGATCGGCATCGTCGCATATGCCTTCGTTGTCTGGCTTGAGCGCCGCATGCTGCACTACGTGCCGCGCGCCAATATGCGGATGGCTTGAGTGCGGTGCGAATCGCATGCAAACGATGGGCGAGAGCAAGGACGAAGCGATGAACCTGAACGCAAACGAGCAGGGTGAAACGGTTGGCGCAACCGTTTCGTTGGCCGGGCGGCGCTTGCTGATCACCGGCGGCGCGCGTGGACTCGGCGAGGCATTCGTGCGCGAGGCGCTTGCCGCCGGCGCCCGCGTCGTGTTCGCCGACCTGCTGGCGGAGCGCGGCGACGCGCTTGCCTCCGAGCTGCGCGACACCGGCGCCGCCGTCGACTTCGTGCCGTTGGATCTGCGCGATGCGGAGAGCGTCAAGGCGTGCGCGGCACGTGCGGCGGAACTGATGGGCGGCATCGACGGCCTGATCAACAACGGCGCGATCACCAATTCGGGCGGCAAGTTCGCAACCGAGCTGAGCATCGAGACCTTCGACGCCGTGCTCGACGTGAACGTGCGCGGCACGTGGTTGATGACCATCGCGGCATTGCCGTTCCTGCGTGCATCGGGACGCGGCCGCATCGTCAATATCGCCTCGGACACCGCGTTGTGGGGCGCGCCCAAGCTGCTCGCTTACGCCGCAAGCAAGGGCGCCGTGATCGCGATGACGCGCTCGCTGGCGCGCGAGCTGGGCGGTGACCAGATCACTGTCAACGCTGTCGCGCCCGGCCTGGTGGAAGTCGAGGCGACGGCCTACGTGCCGGCCGAGCGGCACGACACCTATCTCAATGGACGCGCCATCCAGCGCGCCCAGCTTCCCGCCGACGTGACCGGCCCAGTGCTGTTTCTGCTGTCCGACGCAGCCGGCTTCGTCACCGGACAATTGCTGCCGGTCAACGGCGGTTTCGTTCTGAACTGATGTGTTGTTTCATTTAGGAGAATCAGCATGGCTGACATGGATCAAGCGCCAGTAAGCGTGAGCAAGACCTGGGAGCGTCCGGAAGGCGCGAGCTTCGACGAATGGATGACGTCGCGTGTCGCGCGCTTCGCCACGCGTCGCTATGACTGGGATGCCCTGGCGTTCCAGTGCGAAGTGGATCCGCGCTATCGCCGTGCACAGATGCGCTACGTCGGCACCGGCGGCACGGGCGTTTCCACCGACAACAACACCGTGCCGTCGGGCAGCTTCACGTTCTCGACCATGGTGATTCCGGCCGGCAACATCGGCCCGTCGCACATCCATAACGACGTCGAGGAAATTTTCTTCATCATCCGCGGCAAGATGAAGATCGTCTGCGAGAAGGACGGCGAGCGCTGGGAAACGATCTGCACCGACCGCGACCTGATCTCGGTGCCGCCGGGCGTGTATCGCAGCGAGATCAACATCGGCGACGAAGACGCGTTGATGTGCGTGATGCTCGGCGCGGCCAAGCCGGTCACGCCTACGTATCCGCCGGATTCGGAACTGGCGAAGATCAAGCGCGAAAAGCGCTGAGCGCGACGGCGGACGCGTACCGGCGATGACGCCGGCTCGCGCCCGCTGCATGAAACACGGTTTTGCCTCGCGGCGAAGCCGATTCCTTTTGTCGGACACGGTCACGTCCGGCCAGCTGGCGGGATGCGGCTGTGTGGCAATACGGCGGATGACATGGCGCAGGCGAACGATCTCGAAGTGACACAGTGGCAGCAGCGGCTTGCACGCTTTCCGCTTGCCAGTGCGTCCGCGGGCGCGGGCCGGATCGTTTATCGGGACGCGGGCGCCGGCACGACCGCAGCGGTGCCCCTCGTCCTGCTGCACGGGATCGGCTCCGGCTCGCCGTCGTGGGTCGCACAACTCGAAGGGTTGAGCGAGCGCCGCCGCGTGCTGGCCTGGGACGCACCGGGTTACGCGGAATCGACGCCGGTCCAGCCGGCATCGCCTCATGCCGAAGATTACGCGGCCGTGCTCGAGGCCTGGCTCGATGCGCTCGGCATCGCGCGTGTTCATCTTGTCGGGCATTCGCTCGGCGCGTTGATGGCAGGCGCGTTCGCGCGCCGCGCTCCCGAGCGGCTCGCCAGCCTGCTGCTGCTTGCGCCGGCCGGCGGCTACGGTGCCGCGGAGCCGGCCATTCGTGACGAAAAGCGCCGCGCGCGTCTGGCCCTGCTCGACCAATACGGTCCGGCTGGCTTGGCGGAGCGGCGCAGCGGCAATCTGAACGCGCCGGGTGCCAGTGAGGCGGCGCGTGCCTGGGTGCGCTGGAACATGGCACGGATTCGTCCCGACGGCTATCGTCAGGCAACCGAACTGCTGGCGAACGGCGATCTGGCGGGCGATCTGTCAGCCTGGCGCGCCATCCCGTCGACGCGCGGTCCCGTGCGCGTGGCGGTCGGCAGCGACGACGCGATCACCACGCCGCAGGCCTGTGCCCGCATTGCCGCCGCTGCCGACGTCGCGCTCGACGTGCTGCCAGGACTGGGCCACGCCTGCTATATCGAGGATGGCGCGGGCCTCACCACCCTCATCGAAGGATTTGTCGAAAATGCCGAACACCAAGCCTGAAGCGGACGACGCCGAGGACGCCTCGAACGGGAAGGACACGCCGTACCTGGTTCCGGGCCTCGAGCGGGGTCTGCGCATCCTTGGCGAATTCACGCCGCGCCAACCGGTGTTGGGCGCGCCGGAGCTTGCAAAGCGCCTCGGCATTCCGCGCACGACCGTGTTTCGTCTGCTGCAGACGCTGGAATCGCTCGGCTTCCTGGAGCGTGCCGACAACGACCGCAACTACCGTCTCGGTGTTGCCGTGTTGCGGCTTGGCTTCGAATATCTCGCATCGCTGGAGCTGACGGACTTCGGCCTGCCGATTCTGGAACGGCTGCGCGACGACACCGGACTGACCAGCCATATCGTGGTTCGCGACGGCCGCGACGTCGTGTTCGTCGCCAAGGCACAGAGTCAGGAGCCGATCTTCAGTTCGGTGCGAGTCAATGTCGGCACCCGTCTCCCTGCGCACGCGACCATTCACGGCCATGTGCTGATGGGCGATCTCTCGCTTGACGCGCTGCGCGAACTTTATCCCGAAGGCAAGCTCGAGCAGTTCACGCCGGTCACGCCGGCCAGCGTCGACGCGCTTTACGAACGTATCCGCGAAGACGTCGAGCGTGGCTACGCGATCAGCCAGTCGTCGTTCGAGCGCGGCATCTCGGTGGTCAGCGCCCCGGTGCGCGACGCGAGCACGCGCATCGTAGCCGTCGTCACCGTGACGATTCCGCGGGCGCAGATCGACGGCGCCAACGAGCTGATCGGACGCGTGCGGGCCGCCGCCGACGAACTGTCGGCGCGCATGAACTATCGCGGCAAGCACCTGCAGGCCGAAGGCGGCAGCGCCGACAAGTATCTCAAATCCCTGGGAATCAAATGATCACGATCGACTTGAGCGACCGCGTGGCGGTCGTCACCGGCGGCTCCTCGGGCATCGGCCTCGCGTGTGTCGAACGCTTCCTGGAGGCAGGCGCGGCCGTGGCCTTCTGCGGCCGCGACCAGGCACGCCTCGATGCCGCCCGCGACAAACTCCAGCAGAAGTATCCGCAGGCCCGCCTGCTCGCGCATGCCTGCAACGTGCTGGACGCGGAAGAAGTTGGCGCCTTTGCCGATGCGGTCCGGTCCCACTTCGGGCGGACCGACATGCTGATCAACAACGCTGGCCAGGGCCGTGTCTCGACGTTCGCAACGACGACCGACGACGCATGGCGCGAAGAGCTGGAACTGAAGTATTTCAGCCTGCTGCGGCCGACGCGGGCCTTCCTGCCGATGTTGCGCGAGGCGCGCGGCAGCATTGTCTGCACGAATTCGCTGCTGGCGCTGCAGCCTGAACCGCACATGGTTGCCACCTCTTCGGCGCGCGCCGGCGTGGTGTCGCTGACCAAGTCGCTGGCGACGGAACTCGCACCCGACGGCGTCCGCGTCAATTCGATCCTCGTCGGCCTGATCGAGTCCGGGCAATGGCGCCGTCGCCATGCGGAGCAGGCTCGCGAAGGCCAGTCGTGGGAGGACTACACCGGCGAGCTGGCGCGCAAGAAAGGCATCCCGCTCGGCCGTCTCGGCCTGCCCGACGAAGCCGCGCAGGCGATCTTTTTCTTGGCGACCCCGATGTCCTCCTACACGACGGGCAGCCACATCGATGTCTCTGGAGGCTTGGCAAAACATGTCTGAAAAAACCACGGTCGGCGAGGTCATTGCCGCGTTCCTGGAAAGCTGCGGCGTCACGACGTCGTTCGGCGTCATCTCGATTCACAACATGCCGATCCTCGATGCGATCGGCCGGCGCGGCAACATGCGCTACGTCGGCGCGCGCGGCGAAGCCGGTGCGCTGAACATGGCCGATGCGTTTGCGCGCGTGAAGGGCCACCTGGGCGTCGCCTTCACCAGCACGGGCACGGCAGCCGGCAACGCGGCCGGCGCGATGGTCGAAGCCTTGACCGCCGGTTCGCCGGTGCTGCACATCACCGGACAAATCGAGACGCCGTATCTCGACCGCGACCTGGCCTACATCCACGAAGCGCCCGACCAGCTGTCGATGCTCAAGTCGATTTCGAAGGCCGCGTTCCGCGTCCGCTGCGTCGACACCGCACTTTCGACGGTGCGCGAAGCGGTTCGTGTCGCGCTGACCGCGCCGACCGGTCCGGTCTCGGTCGAGATCCCGATCGACATTCAGGCCGCGGAGATCGATTGGCCGGTGGACCTGGCGCCGCCGGCGATCACCGCCGCGCCGGCCGACGATGCGCGTGTCAGCGCGCTGGCCGATCAACTCGCGAAGGCGCATCGGCCGCTGCTGTGGCTGGGCGGCGGTGCCCGCGGCGCGTCCGCGGCGGCGCAGCGGCTGGTCGATTTGGGATTCGGCGTGGTCAGCAGCGTGCAAGGTCGTGGTGTGGTGCCGGAAGATCATCCGGCCACGCTCGGCGCCTACAACGTGCACGGCGTTGTCGAGGCGTTCTACAAGACCTGCGACGCAATGCTGGTAGTGGGCTCGCGCCTGCGTGGCAACGAGACGCTGAAGTACAAGCTGGCGCTGCCGCAGCCGCTGTACCGGATCGACGCGGATGGCCGGGCCGACAATCGCGGCTACAAGAACGCGATGTTTGTGCAGGGTGACGCAGAAGCGTTGCTCAATGCGCTCGCCGACAAGCTGGCGGGACGCATGGCCATCGATCCGGCGTTCCACGCCGACCTGTCCGCAACGCGCGAGAAAGTGGTCGCGCAGGTGCTCGACGGCCTCGGTCCGTACGCGTCGGTGGTGACCGCGCTGCAGCGCACGGTGGGCCGCGATTTCAACTGGGTGCGGGACGTGACGATCTCGAACAGCACCTGGGGCAACCGTTCGCTGCAGATCTTCGGGCCGCGCGCCGGGGTCCACGCACTCGGCGGCGGCATCGGACAGGGCATGCAGATGGCCATCGGTGCCGCGCTTGCCAACGTCGCGAAGAAGACGGTGTGTCTGGTCGGCGACGGTGGCCTGATGGTCAACGTCGGCGAACTGGCGACGGCAGTGCAGGAGAAGGCCAACGCACTGATCATTCTGATGAACGATCAGTGCTACGGCGTGATCCGCAACATCCAGGACGTGCAGTACGGGGGCCGTCGCTACTATGTCGATCTGCATCAGCCGGAGTTTGCGCAGTTCTGCGCCAGCCTGCAGTTGCCGCACCGCCGCGTCGCGAGCGCCGCTGAGGTCCAGGAGGCGATCGAATGGGGCGTCGGTGTCGAAGGTCCGGCGATGATCGAGATCGACATGAAGTCGTTCGGTCAGTTCTCGTCGAATTTCGCGGGCCCGCCGGTCAAGGAGAAGCAGAATGGCTGAAGCCTTGCCATTCAAGACGGTCACGATGATCGGTTTCGGGGCGATCGGGACGGTCGTGTTTCGCGCGATCGCGGCCGATCCGCAACTGCGTGTGACGCAGATCATCGTGCCTGAGCGCGACGTGCAGCGCGTGAGCGACGCGGTCGGTCCGTCGGTTTCGGTGGTGTCGTCGGTCGCGGCGCTGGCCGAGCGTCCTGACTTCGTGCTTGAGTGCGCGGGACACCAGGCGCTCGCGGACCACGTTCTGCCGCTGCTGGAGCGCGGCATCAATTGCGTGGTTGCGTCCGTCGGCGCGCTGTCCGACTCGGCCTTGCTCGAATCGCTGGAGCAGGGCGCGACTGTCGGGGGCGCGACACTGACGCTGCTCGCGGGCGCGATTGGCGGCATGGACGCGCTGTCGTCGGCACGCGAGGGCGGTCTGGAAGCGGTCGAGTATACGGGGCGCAAGCCGCCGCTCGGCTGGCTGGGCACGCCGGCGGAAGCGCGCGTGGACCTGGCCACGTTGTCCGAGCCGACGGTGATCTTCGAGGGTACGGCGCGCGATGCCGCTCGGCTCTACCCGAAAAACGCCAACGTGGCAGCGACCGTTGCGCTGGCGGGCGTCGGGCTGGACAACACGCGGGTCACGCTGATCGCCGATCCAGGCGTGACGCGAAACGTGCATCGCGTGCGGGCAACCGGCGCGTTCGGCGAGATGGCGCTCGAGATGTCCGGCAATCCGTTGCCGGACAACCCGAAGACCTCCGCGCTCACCGCCTACAGCGCGATCCGTGCACTGAAGAATCGCGTCGCCCACTGCGTGTTCTGACACTGCGCACCGGCTGCCGCCGGTGCTCCATGCTGTTTCCCCTCCCGCCCGTGCAGCGCACAGACGGGACTGCAACTCGTTGCAACCGCACCGGCCAGTTGGCCGGTGCCACCGCTCCAAGCCATCGTCTCCGCCAGCGGCGGAGGTTTTCCGAGACACGATCATGACCGCTCCCCATCTCGATTTCCCGGCAGACATTCTCGTCGGCGGCGTCTGGCGCCCGGGCCGCGGGCACCGCTACGCCAGCATCTATCCCGCGGACCAGAGCGTGAACGCGGAAATCGTCGCCGCCAACGTCGAGGACGTCGAAGAAGCCGTAGCCGCCGCGGACGCGGCGTGGCGCAAGGCGAACTGGGCCGGTCTCAAGCCGCATCAACGCGCGGCCGTTCTCTATCGCATCTCGGACCTGATCACGCAGCGCCATGAGGCGTTGGCGCAGATGCAGCGACGCGACAACGGCAAGCCGATCTCGGAGACGCGCGCACTGGTGACGAGCGCGGCGAATACCTTCCGTTATTTCGCGGCATGTCTTGAAACGTTGGAGGAGCAGGTCACGCCGTCGCGCGGCGACTACCTGACGATGAGCGTGCACGAGCCGCTCGGCGTCGTCGCGGCGATCACGCCGTGGAACTCGCCGATCGCGTCGGACGCGCAGAAGCTTGCGCCGGCACTGGCGGCGGGCAACGCGGTGATCCTCAAGCCGGCGGAGGTCACGCCGCTGTGCTCGCTGGCGCTGGGCCGTATCTGTGAGGAGGCTGGCGTGCCGAAGGGCGTGCTGAGCGTACTGCCCGGCAAGGGCTCGGTCATCGGCGACGCGCTCGTCAAGCATCCGCGCGTGAAGAAGATTGCGTTCACCGGGGGAACCGAGGTCGGTCGCGGCATCGCCCGCCTCGCGGCTGAAAAGTTGATGCCTGTGTCGCTCGAACTGGGCGGCAAGTCGCCGACGATCGTGTTCGCCGATGCCGATCTCGATCACGCGGTCAACGGCGTGCTGTACGGCATCTTCAGTTCGTCCGGCGAATCCTGCATTGCCGGTTCGCGGCTGTTCGTCGAGCGGTCGATCTACGACAGCTTCGTCGCGCGGCTGGTGGCGGCCACCGAGAAGCTGCGCGTCGGCGACCCGACGCGCGAGGACACCCAGATGGGACCGCTCGTCACGGGCCAGCATCGCGCGACCATCGAGCGCTACGTCGCGCTCGGCCTCGAAGAAGGTGGGCGTCTGCTGACCGGCGGACAACGTCCGGCCGGCGAGGGACGCGATGACGGCTTCTTCTTCCTGCCGACCATCATCGACGGTCTGCGCAACGACGCGAAGATCTGCCAGGAGGAGATCTTCGGGCCGGTGCTGGTAGTGCTGCCGTTCGACAACGAGGCGGATCTGCTGCGCGAAGCGAACGACAGCGTGTTCGGCCTGGCGGCCGGCATCTGGACCAGCGACTACAAGCGCGCCTATCGCGTCGCGCGTGCGCTCGAGACCGGTACGGTCTGGATCAATACCTACAAGCAGTTCTCGATCTCGACGCCGTTCGGCGGCTGGAAGGAGAGTGGTACGGGACGCGAGAAGGGCCGCCTCGGCATTCTCGAATACATGCAACAGAAGAGCCTGTACTGGGGACTGAACGACGCACCGCTGCCCTGGGCAAACTGAGGAAGCAGAGACGGCCACGCTGCCAAGTGTCACCGCATGACGGCGTGACGGCGTGAAGCGTGTGCGCCCTTTCGTGGCGCCCATGTCGTCGCTCGTCGTCATATGTAGCCGCCTGTCGCCGCCTGTCGGCGTAGGCGTCTGTGTGCTCTGGCGGCGTGGCCGTCGCCTCGTGCCGCCTGACCAGGCGCCAAGCCGGCCGTGTCAGAACGCCTCGCACCGTTGGCAGGAACCGAAGCGAAGTGGTCTGCATCGGCATCCGGATTTTCCCTGACGACAGTCGTTGGAAAAGCACCGCGCGTCGACCGGGCGGCGCGCGCTGACGTCGCGACACGTCCGGCGCAGATGGCTGATCTCGTTTTACTGCGCATTCACGGTCGGCTCCGACGTGGCTTGCGTGCGTACGAGCAGGACCGCTTCGGGACGTATCAATTAATTTTGACTTCTTGACACCTGGAAACCTGCCGAGAATAATCTTTTAACCACATATAAACAGACGTTCCTTATGTGGAACAAAACGCGGCGGATTTCGGAGAATTGTTGATGACGTTCCAGGCGAAGTTGGGCAGCATGTGGTCGCTCGGTCGCAGTGCGCTTCTCATGGGGGGCGTGGCAGCTGCGCTCGGTACTGCCAGCACCGGCGCGTATGCGCAAAATCAGGCGATTACCTACCTGCTGCCGGCGCCGGCGAGCGCCGTCGCCTTCGCGCCGCTGATGCTTGCGCAGAAGAAGGGTTATTTCGAACAGGCCGGCCTGACCGTGCGTTTCGTCAGCGTGCAGGGCGGTGCGGATGTCGGCAAGCAGCTCGCTGCCGGCAACGGCGACCTGGGCGGTGCGCTGGGCGATACGCCGATCGTGCTGCGTCCGAACGGCGTCAAGGTGAAGGGTGTCGCGCTGCTGGGCGGACGTACGCTGCACCAGCTGATGATTCGCAGCGACCGCAACGTCAAGAATCTGACCGATCTCAAGGGCAAGACGCTGACCGTCATTGCCTATCAGGACACGTCGTTCTACGCGGCGCAGGCCGTGCTCGCGCGCGCCGGCCTGACGCGCCAGGACGTCGCGATCCAGGCGGCCGGCCCGACGGGCGTCTGGCAGCAGGTTGCCGAAGGCAAGGCCGACGGCCTGGTCGGCGCGCCGGAGTGGGGCATCCAGATCGAGCAGCAGGGTGTGAAGGTGGACTGGAAATCGACCGACACCTTCTTCCCGGGCATGGCGCAGGCGATCATGGCCTCGGACGAGACGATCGCGAAGCGTCCGGACATGGTCAAGAAGTTCGTCGGTGCGGTCGTGCGTTCGCTCAACGAGATCAAGGCCGACCCGAAGGCGGCTGCCGTGGCGTACACCGAAGCGGTGCCGAGCTACAAGGGGCAGGAAGCTTTCGTCGAGAAGGTGCTCACGTACTACGTGAAGACCGTCTATCCGAACCAGAGCAAGACCGGCGCATTCGATCCTGATCGGGTTTCCAAGCTGCAGGACTATTACGCCAGCAAGGACATCATCCGTTCGAAATCGCCGGTCAACGATCTGTTCACCAATCAGTTCGTCCAGTAAGCCACGGCGGCACTGGCTCGCGAGCCAGTGCCGCTGTTTTTCACGTTCACGCCGCCATGAGCGATACGCAGCAAAACGTCCTGCTGACGATCTTTCTGAAGCACGACCAATCGCATAATCTGGATACGTTCCAGAGTCGTCTGAAGGCGAGCGACTGGTGGGAGCGCTTCCCGCCGGCCGGATGCGAAATCGTTTCGTGGACCGTTGCGATGGGCTTCGGCCAGATCGTCACGCTGTCCCTCCCGCCGGCGTTGCTGCCGGTGGTGAATGTCGAGCTGGAGCGCTCGGCGTGGGGCGTGTTCCGAACCGAATGCTTCCCCACCTATGATTTCGTTCCGGTCCGCGAGCGCATCCGCGAGCGCGTGAGGAATGGAGGACAATGACCATGGATCGCTATCTCGACCCCCATCAGGCGCGCACGCGCGCGCAGACGCCGTACGAAAACCTGCTCGGCGATTCGATCGAGCGCGCGTACGCGCAGGGCATCCACGAACTCGGACCGCTGGTGAACTACCTGAATCAGTTCGGACCGGGACCGCAGGAGGGCGACGCCTGGACCGAGGAGGCGTTCGCCGCGCTGATGGCCCGCCTCGGCAACTGATCCCGACGCGCTCGCAAGCGAGCGCCGCCGCGGGGCATGCCCTGTCCCCACGGACGGGCACGAGCCGCGCGACGCGATTGCCGGATCCGCAAGAACGATCCGCCGCGTCCCCACCCTACACCGTTGACTGGAGTCGACCATGACTACCCAACCCGACAACGTCGATACCGTTCTCGCGAACGGCCTGTTGAACCTCTGGTACCCGATCTGCCCGTCGGGCTTCGTCGGCCGCGTGCCGGTCTCGCTGCGTCGGCTCGGGAAGAAGCTCGCCGTCTGGCGCGACATGGAAGGCAAGCTGCACGCGCTCGAAGACCATTGCCCGCACCGCGGCGCGCCGCTCTCGCGCGGCATCGTGCTCGGCGACAAACTCGCCTGCGGCTATCACGGTGTCGAAGTGAACTGCAAGGGCGTGGTGGTCAGCGTGCCGGGCAGCCCGGGCTGCAAGCTGGAAGGCTCGACGGCGGTGCGCGCGTTCCATGTCACCGAACGCAATGGCGCGATCTGGCTGTACAACTCGGCGGAAAACGTCGACGAACCGCCGCCGCTGACCCTGCCCGAAGAATTGATCTCGGACGAATATTCGTCGTTCCTGTGTTACACGGAATGGCGCGGCGACTACCGCTACGTGCTCGACAACGTGATGGATCCGATGCACGGCACGTATCTGCACAAGCAGTCGCACTCGATGGCCCTCGGCGAAACGACCGCGAAGTTCCGTGTGCGGGATACCGAGACCGGCTTCGTTTTCGAGAAGGAAGGCCAGCGCGACGTCAACTTCGACTGGACCGAGTGGGCGGACACCGGGGTGCACTGGATGCGTCTGGAAATTCCGTATCCGAAGACCGGCGGCCCGGGCGGCAACTTCATCATCGTCGGCAGCTACACGCCGATCACGCCTGAACTCTCGGCGGTGTTCCACTGGCGCTGCCGCCGCCTGACCGGCTGGCAGCGCGACACCTGGCGCTTCCTGTACAAGAATCGCCTTGAAGCGCGTCATTGGGCGGTGCTCGAGCAGGATCGCGAGATGATGGAAGAGATGGAGCCCGACGCGAACCAGCGCGAGCACCTCTACCAGCACGACATGGGCATCGTGAAACTGCGGCGTCACATGCGCAACCTGGCCGGGCAGCAGATCGAGTCCGGCGTGTCGAAGCGGGGCGTGTGATGGCGGACAGCGCGCCGGCGGTCCGGCTGGTTTCCACCGAGGCCCCGGATCTGCCGACGTCGACCTGGACCAACGGTATCCGGATCGGCAACGAACTGGTATTGTCCGGGATGACCGCCTACCCAGCCGCGCGCGACGCGGCACTCGACACCTACGGGCAGACACTCGTTGTGCTGGGCAAGATCAAGTCGCTCGTCGAGGCGGCAGGCGGGAGCATCAACAATATCTGTAGACTCGTTGTCTACGTCACCGACATCGCCGACAAGGAAGCCGTAGGGCGCGCCCGACGCGAATTCTTCGCATCGGTGGGCGCCTTTCCGTGCTCGACGTTGGTCGAAGTCAGCAAGCTGGTCTTCCCGGAATTGACCGTCGAAATCGACGGTTTCGCTCGTCTCGATTTCGATCTCGGCGCCCTGGGCGCCTGAACGAGCGGGCCGGCTGGCCGGCGCGTTGGCGACGACTTCCACTGACACCGCCAGATACGTCCCGAACCTTTATGAGCCAAGCAGCCTTGCAAGCGCGTGTGCGCACCATGCGGTATGAAGCCGACGGCATCGTCAGCGTCGAGCTGACCCCGCTGCAGGCCGGTACCTTTCCGCCTTTCGATGCCGGTGCGCATATCGACCTGCATCTGCCGAGCGGCGTGACGCGCAGCTACTCGCTGCTCAACTCGACCGACGAGCGCGATCGCTACGTGCTCGGCATCCTGTCCGACGTGAAGAGCCGGGGCGGCTCGCGTTACGTGCACGAACAGCTCCGCGTCGGCTCGGTGCTGGGCATCTCCGCGCCGCGCAACAACTTCGCGCTCGACGAGAGCGCCGCCCATTCGGTGCTGATCGCGGGCGGCATCGGCATCACGCCGATTCTGTGCATGTACCGCCGGCTGCGTGCGCTCGGGCACTCGGTGCAGGTGCTGTATTGCGGCCGGAAACGGTCACAGGCGGCGTTCCTCGCGGAACTCGACGCGCTGGGCGGCGTGGATACGCATTTCGACGACGAGGCGGGCGGCCCGCCGAATCTCAAGGCGTATCTTGAAAAGCAGCCGCGCGATGCGCACGTCTACTGCTGCGGCCCGGCACCGATGCTTGGCGCATTCGAGGACGCATGCCGCGAACTCGGCATCGAGCACGTGCATCTAGAGCGGTTCTCGGCGGATACGACGGTGGCGCGCGCGGACGACGCGGGTTACATCGTCGAACTGGCCCAGAGCGGCAAGACGGTCGAAGTGCCGGCCGGCAAGACGCTACTCGAAACGCTGCTCGAGGCCGGTATCGACGCCGAATACAGCTGTATGGAAGGCATCTGTGGCGCGTGCGAGACGCGCGTGCTGGAAGGCGAACCCGACCATCGCGATTCCGTATTGAGCACGGCCGAGAAGGCCAGCAACAAGGTCATGATGATCTGCATTTCGGGATGCAAGAGCGGCAAGCTCGTCCTCGATCTGTAGGTTGGCACGGCGCGCCCGGACGGCGCGTCACGATGAGAAAAGAGATGACGATTCTCGGTATTGAACAGATCACCTACGGCGTCACCGCGCTCGACACCTGCCGGCGTTTCATGAGCGACTGGGGCCTGACCGAGGTCTCGGCGAACGAAGGCCGCGCCGATTTCGAGACGCTGAACGGCGGCCGCGTCGCGCTCGTCCTGCACGACGATCCGTCGCTGCCGGCGGCGATCGAAGAGGGACCGACGATCCGGGAAGTCGTCTGGGGCGTCGCGACGGCGGCGGAACTCGCGCCGATCGCCGAACGGATGCGCGGGCGGCCGGGCTTTTTCCAGGACGACACGGCAGTCGGCTGCGTCGACCCGAATGGTCTGGCGATCCGCATTGAAGTGACGCGCAAGCGGGAAATCGACGTGGTCGGTTCACCGTCGAACGCGTGGGGCCGTGAGCCGGCCCGCGTCGACACGCCGAGTCCGATCTACGAGCGCGCCCAGCCGATCGAGGTTGGTCACGTCGTGTTCTTCACGAACGCGCTGGCCGAGAGCGAAGCCTTCTATCACGAGGTGCTGGGTTTCGAGACGTCCGACCGCTACCCGCAGCGCGGTGCCTTCATGCGGTGCGCGCCGCACGGCGGGCACCATGACCTGTTCCTGCTGCAGCTGCCGAACGGCAAGCGTGGCCTGAACCACGTCGCCTTTACGGTTCGCGACATCCATGAGGTGTTCGGCGGCGGGCTGCACATCAGCCGTTGCGGCTGGCAAACGCAGCTCGGGCCGGGCCGTCACCCGGTCTCGTCGGCGTATTTCTGGTATTTCGCGAATCCGGCCGGCGCGCTGATCGAGTACTACGCGGACGAAGACCATCTGACGCCCGAGTGGCAACCGCGCGAATTCGAGCCGGGTCCCACGGTCTTTGCCGAGTGGGCGATTGATGGCGGCATCGACGGTTTCACCCGCCGCCAGGCCACTGGCGCGAAGCCGCCCGAAGGCAAGTTCCTGACCGACCGCAAGCCCTGATCGTCTGCCGGGTTCGCCGACCGGTCCCGGTCGGTGAGCGGGCTGCCTGAGCGGGCTGCTTGAGCGAGGACCCGGCTCAGTGCTCGCCTGATTCTGCGTGTCCCTGCCTGTCCCTGCCTGTCTCCCCCCGCCTCATCTCCCGCGGCCGACGCACGCCGGCGTCCGTGGCCATGCGGCGCGGTGCACCCAGACCGGTTGCGCCGACCTGGCCATTCCTTCGTCCCCTTCTGTTCCGCATCCCTGACAATTGCTGACGCCACGGCGGACGGCGGTCGACGCACGCGGTCTTCGCCGCCCGTTTGCGCAGTCGTTGGCTCGCGAGCCGCGAGAGCGACGGCGCGACTGTCACCTCGTCTCTCGTCGAGCGCGTCAGCCGATGTCGATGCCGCTGCTGTGCACCGGCGCACAGCAAGCGGCGGCCTCCCGGCCTAACATGCCCCGGTGGCGGTGGCGGTGGCGGTGGCGGTGGCGGTGGCGGCGCTCGCGGCGACCTGCGTGACGATCCGTCGCGGGTCGCGCCGGTCATGCTGGCCGTGCGACAATCCCGCTTTTGCGACAGCGCTGTCTTTTCCGCGAGGACCTCCGATGTTCGGCGATATCGCCCTTTTTCTGCTCAATATCGTCTTCACGCTGTTCGGGGCCGCGTTGGTCCTGCGCACATGGATACAGGCGGCGCGGGTACCGCCGCGCAACCCGATCTCTCAGGGACTGTTCCAGATCAGCGACTGGCTGGTGTTGCCATTGCGGCGCGTGATTCCCGGCTGGCGCGGTATCGATTGGGCGTCGCTGGTCGGCGCCTGGCTGACCGCGCTGGTCTACCTGCTGCTGATGTTCGCGTTGATCGGCGTGGATCTGGCGGCACTGTTCCCGGCGATATTGCTCAACGCGCTGCTGGTCGCGTTCAAGTGGGCGGTCAATCTGGTGCTGTGGGCCACGATCCTCTATGCGCTGATGTCGTGGATCAACCCGACCGCGCCGGCGATGATGATGCTCGACATGCTGCTTGCGCCGCTGCTCAATCCGCTGCGGCGCATCCTGCCGAACCTGGGTGGCTTCGATCTGTCGCCGCTGGCCTTGGTCGTGCTCACGCAGTTGCTGTTGATCGTCGTTGCCCGGTTGAGCGCGCCGGTCATCGCATCGCTGGTCTGAAGCCTTCGCCGGCGTCGACGCGAGCGTCGAGCGTCGGCACCGGACAGGCAGGGCGGTTCGCCTGTCCGGTGCCATGCGGTTCCGCCGCGGCCGTCGGCGTCGGCATGCGGCGCGACGGGTGGCTGGATGGAGGAACGGCGATCGTTGCCCCGTCCGCGCATTTGGCGCATTTGGCGCATTCGGCAAACCCGGCCCTTCCCGTCGGCCCGAATCTGCGGCCGTTCAGCTTTGCATCAGGGTACGGGACGCAATCGCGGTCTCGGCCAAGTCGGCCTCGTGCAGCAATTTTTCCAGCGTTTCGTCGTTGATCTCATTGCTGCTGCGCAGCTTGAACAGCAGCATGCGCTCCGCATGCAGGGCCGCAATGTGCATCTGCGTACTGAAATGCGCGGCCGCCAGCGCGCGCTCGCGCAACTCCTCGGTTTCGCTGTGCGCCTGCAAGGGGCGCCGATAGACCGTGGCAACCTGGGCCGCGACGTCGGCCAGCAGCGAGGTGTCGCCTTCCTCGCTTTCGATCTGCTTCGCCAGCGACTTGTGTTCGCGCTCGATCGCTTCGACGGCCGCTTGCGCGAGCCGCGTCCGCGTGTCGCGTTCCTCGCGCGTTTGCCGGTCTTCGCCGCGGGGCCGTTCGTGGCGCAGCAGCAGCGGTAGGGCGATTGCGGCCGACACCAGCGACAACAGGATCACGCCGGAGGCCAGGAAGATGACCGTGTCGCGAGCGGGGAGCGGACTTCCGTCCGGCATCATGAACGGCAGTGACAGCACACCGGCCAGCGTGATGGCACCGCGCACACCCGCGAACGAGGTGATCGCCGCGGTGCGCATGCCGGGGATCGCGCTCTTGAAGCCGGCGCGCAGCAGGGTCTTGCTCGACAGCCAACGCAGCAGCCAGACCCAGACGAAACGCAGCACGAAGAGCGCGGCGAAGACTGCCACGACCTCGCCGACCAGCGCCCACTCCTGCGCCGGATCGGTGCGATGCGCGTCGACCAGTGCGCGTCCGATGATGGCCGGGAACTGCTGGCCGAGCATGATGAAGATGATGCCGTTGAAGGTCAGTTCGATCATCGCCCAGACGCTGGAGCCTCGCATCCGGGTGGCGACGCTGTAGTTCTCCGGGTCGACCGAATAATTCATCATCATGCCCGCCGCGACCGCCGACAGGATGCCCGACAGGCCGAGGTGCTCGGCGAGCAGATAGGCGGCGAACGGCATCAGCAGGATCAGCAGCACCTGGGTGCCCGCGTCGTCGCCACCGGTCAGCCGGCCGATGCGTTGCCGCACGCGGTTGAACAGCCACGCGAAGGCGGCGCCGACGGCCAGTCCGCCGCAGGCGATCAGCACGAAGCTGCCTGCAGCGGCCCAGATCGAGAACACGCCGGTGAGCGCCGCCTTGATGGCGAAGCGCAGCGCGACCAGGCCGGATGCGTCGTTGAGTAGCGCTTCTCCTTCAAGCACGTGCATCAGCTGCGCGGGCAGGCGTTTCTTGCCGACGATGCCCGACAATGCGACGGCATCGGTGGGCGAGAGCACCGCCGCCAGTGCGAACGCGATCGGCAATGGGATCGCCGGCACGAGCCAGTGCACGAAGTAGCCGGCACCGGCGATCGTGAAGAAGACCAGGCCCAGTGCCAGCATCAGCACCGCGCGTCGGTGTGCGAACAGCTCGCGCTTCGGGATCCGCCACGCGTCCGCGAACAGCAGCGGCGGAATGAAGAGCAGCATGAACAGGTCGGGATCGAACGTCAGACGGACGTCGAACCCGGGCCAGGCGAGCAGCGCACCGATGAAGATCTGCACGAGCGGCAGCGGAATCGTGAACGGTACGAGCCTGAACAGCACGCCGGAAAGGGCCACGCTGAGCAGCAGAATGAGGACGGTGTAGACGATCTCCATGCGGTACGGGTCTGGGCTCCAGTATGGGGACGGGAGGGCCGGCTCGATCGGCGCGGACCTGTTGGCTGCGCCGTTGCGGCGCGGGCGTTGCCGACATACTACCGCTTACCGCGGCCGGCCTCGATGTCGGGCGCCGGCCAACGGGTTGGCGCGCGTGGTTGCGCGCGCGTCGGCTGCCGGCCGCATGCCGTTCTGCATGCGCGCCACGCACGGTCTGCATTGCGACCGATGCGCCACGCGACGTTCGTCGGCGAGCGCGGGCGAATTTTGGTAAAGCACAGCGGCGGAGCGGCCGAACGGCCAGGCGGGAAAGCGCGGTGGAGCATGGTCGGCCCGTGCCCAATGCGGCCAGGCCCATCGCCCGGCTGCGGGCACGCCGCCGGCAAGGGCGAACTCACTGAGAAAGCCAGAGGCCGTCGGACGCCATCGGATACTGACCAACACAGTCGAACAGCGATGCACGGCGCGCGGTCGCCGTCGTGGTGGCTCAGAAGAAATTGCGGCTGGCGGCAGGCAGATCGCCGAGCAGGTGCGACAGATCCTCGACCCGGCTGGCGACCAGGTGGCGAACTTCACCCTCGCACTGCCAGACGCCGTGCACGGCCATCAGCGAGGCCCCCAGCACTGCGCGGCGGAAGCGTTCCTGGGTCGAGGGCCAGACGATCACGTTGACCTGTCCGCTCTCGTCCTCGATCGTCACGAACATCACGCCCTTGGCGGTGCCGGGACGCTGTCGCACCGTGACCAGGCCGCAACCGCGCGCCAGCTGGCCGTTGCGATAACGCGCCAGCACCTTGGACGACTGCAGACGGCGGCGCAGCAGCAGTGGGCGCAGCAAGGCCACCGGATGGCGACCCAGCGTGAAGCCCATCGTCTTGTAATCGCCGACGATCTGCTCGCCTTCGCTCGGCGCCGCGAACTGCGCGTCCGCCATGTCGTCGCCACCCGCCTCGCGCAGCAGGTCCCGCGTCGGCACCGCGTCCACGGCCTGCCAAAGCGCCTGCCGACGGTGGCCGGCCAGTGTGCGCAGCGCGTCCGCGGCCGCCAGCACCTGCAGGTCGTGGCGATTCAACTGGGCACGCCGCGCCAGATCGTGAACGTCGCCGAACGGACGGACCGCACGCGCTGCTTCGATGCGCCAGCTGCTTTCCTCGCGCATGCCGCGCACGCGCGACAGGCCCAGCCGCACGGCCGGCGTCGTGCACTCGCCTTCCAGCGTCGAATCCCATTCGCTGATCGTCACGTCGACGGGAAGCACCTGCACGCCATGCCGGCGCGCATCCTGGATCAACTGAGATGGCGAGTAGAAGCCCATCGGCTGGCTGTTCAGCATGGCGCATAGAAAGGCGGCGGGTTCATGGCATTTCAACCAACTGCTGGTATAGACCAGCAGCGCGAAACTCGCCGCGTGGCTTTCGGGAAAGCCGTATTCGCCGAAGCCCTGGATTTGCGCGAAGATCGACTCGGCGAATTCGCGTTCATAGCCACGCGCGAGCATGCCTTCGACGATGCGCTCGTGATAGACGTGCAGGCCGCCCTTGCGCCGCCACGCCGCCATCGCCCGGCGCAACGCATCGGCTTCGCCGGCGCTGAAGCCGGCGGCGAGCATGGCGATCTGCATCACCTGCTCCTGGAAGATCGGCACGCCCAGCGTGCGCTCCAGCGCGACCTTCACTTCATCGCTCGGGTAGGTGACCGGTTCCAGTTTCTGCCGGCGGCGCAGATAAGGATGGACCATGCCGCCCTGGATCGGACCAGGTCTCACGATCGCCACCTCGATCACCAGATCGTAGAAAGTGCGAGGCCGCATGCGCGGCAGCATGCTCATCTGCGCGCGCGATTCGATCTGGAACACGCCCACCGTGTCGGCGCGGCAGATCATGTCATAGGTGGCCAAGTCCTCCGACGGTATGTCCTGCATCTCGAAATCGTCGCCGCGGCGCTGGCTGACCAGCGCGAGCGCGCGGCGAATGGCCGACAGCATGCCCAGCGCCAGCACGTCCACCTTGAGCAGACCGATCGCATCGAGGTCGTCCTTGTCCCATTCGATCACGCTGCGCTCGGGCATCGCGGCGTTTTCGATCGGCACGATGCGCGACAGCTTGCCGGCGCTGATCACGAAACCGCCGGAATGTTGTGACAGATGGCGCGGAAAGCCCAGCAGTTGTGCGGCCAGATGGGCCCACTGCCGGATCATCGGAGCTTCGATGTCGAGGCCAGCCTCGGTGAAGCGGGCCAGCAGGTCCTGGCTGGAATCGAACCAGTGATGGGTTTTCACGACACGCTCGACGAGCAGTGCGTCGACCCCCAGCGCCTTGCCCGCATCGCGCAGTGCGCTGCGCGGCCGGTAGGTCGCGACGGCGGCGGCGAGTGCCGCGCGGTCGCGGCCATATTTGCGATAGATGTACTGGACGACCTCTTCGCGCCGCTGGTGCTCGAAGTCGATGTCGATGTCCGGCGGCTCGTTGCGTTCGCGGCTGATGAAGCGCTCGAACAGCATGCTGCTGCGCGCCGGGTCGACTTCGGTAACGCCGAGGCAATAGCAGACGGCGGAATTCGCCGCCGAGCCGCGCCCCTGGCACAGGATGCCTTCGCGCCGCGCGAAACGCACCAGGTCGTAGACGGTCAGGAAGTATGGTTCGTAACCCAGCTCGGTAATCAACGCCAGTTCCTTGTCGACCTGTGCCTGGATCGCGGCCGGAATACCCTGCCTGAAACGATGTTGCGCACCGATCAGCGTCTCCTGGCGCAGATAGGCGCTGGGCGTATAGCCAGGCGGCGTCAGCTCTTGCGGATACTCGTAACGCAGTTCGTCGAGCGAGAACGTGCAGCGCCGTACCAGTTCGAGCGTCTGGGCCAGGGCAGCCGGCGCATACAGATTGGCCAGCCGCAGACGCGAGCGCAGATGTTGTTCGCCGTTCGCAGCCAGGTCGTAGCCGCAGTCGCTGACTGGCCGGCGCAGCCGCACGGCGGACAGTGTGTCCTGCAAGGGCTTGCGCGAGCGCACATGCATGCAGGCGCCGCCGAGGGCGACGATCGGCAGGCCATAGCGTTGAGCGGCGCGCTCGATGCGCTCGCGCAGGGCATCGTCGTGAACCTGCCCATGCAGGGTCAGGCCGATCCAGGCGCATTGGAAGAAAGTGCGCGCCAGCCAGCGTACCTGCCGCTCCAGCTGTATTTCATCGATATCGTGCATGACCGACAACACCGCCAAGCAATCGGGCAACCAGCGCAGGTGACGGTAGGGTTCGTCGGGCGCCTCGATGTCGCGCGTCGTCAGTTGGTAGCTGCCCTTGACGGCACGGGTGCGGCCCAGCGTGATCAGCTCGGACAGATTGCCGTAGCCGTTCCGGTTGCAGGCAAGGATCGTCAACGCGGGGCCGGCCGCGGCATCGGGATCGCTCAACTGGATGTAAGAGCCGATCAGCAGCGGCAGCTCCTCGCCCTCGCGCTTGGCCTGAGCATGGGCACGCACGACGCCGGCCAGCGAGCATTCATCGGTGATCGCGAGTGCGGTGTAACCGAGTTCGCGGGCGCGCATCACCATCTCCTCGGGATGCGAGGCGCCGCGCAGGAACGAGAAATTCGTGAAGCACTGCAGTTCCGCGTAGGCGGGCAGGCCAACGGCGCGTCGGATCGACATCGTGCACCCCGTCTCAGCCGAACAGGCCGTGCAGGAACCAGCGCGGTTCCGCTTCGTCCAGCGCGCTTGGGCGTTCGCGATAGATCCAGTAGTGGATCTGGTCGCTACCAACGGCGACGAAGTAATCGCGGCTCATCGTCTGGCCACTCCACCAGCCGGTTTCGATGCGTTCGCCGGTCGAGACGAGACGCAAAGGACTGCCGTAGAACGGACGATGCTGGCGCACCAACAATGGCACCGGCTGCAGCAGCAGCCAGATCGGACGTGTCAGATGCGCGGCGGGTTGGGGCGGCTTTGCGATCGGATGCGGTGACCAGCAGTTGGCCACGTCGGGGCGGTGGTCGGCAAGCGGTGTCGGACGTCGGATGCCGTTCGCGCCCACGCGCGCGATGACCAGTTCCAGCAGGCGCAGATGATCGGCGGGACTGCCGCCTGGCGCCGGAAACAGGGTTTCGCTGGGCGGAGCGGCGGGTTCGAGGGTCAGCACCCGCAGCCGCACGCCCAATACAGCGGCAGGCAGGACTGTCCGTGCGATTCGTTCCCGCAGCAGACGGGACAGGTGGGCCGTCTCGCGGGTCGGCTGACCCAGCGCAATCTCGATAAGCGTCGGCGCCAGTGCCTGACGGCCGCGTTCGTGCACCAGTTCGAGCGCAAGCCGCGTCACGGCGTAATGCTTCACGTTGAGCCAGCCGACCAACTGCATGACCATGCCTTCGGCACAGGCGGCGATCGGTTCGGCATGCTCAGTCCGGTCGGGCAGTTCCTGACGCACGTCGAAGACCGGTGGCACGTCGAACCATTCGTGCAACTCGGCTTCGTTGCCGAGCGCGCGGTCGAGCGCATCCACCAGCGTGGCGCCCGCCCGTCGCTTCAAGCCTGCGCGCGGCAGACGCAACAGATCTCCGCAGGTCCGGCAGCCCAGGCCATCGAGCCAATCGGCAAGCGGACGCGCTTCCGGCAGCAGACTGAAGGGCAGGGCGTCGATCCGGCGCCGCAGGCTGTCGAGTTGCAAGATGCGGCGACCGATGCGCGCCATCAGCCAGGCGCCGGCGCTGGTCGGCGCAAGACCCAGCCGGCAAGTCAGGGCGAGGGCTCGCAGTGTCTCGCGCAGCATGCGCAGTAGGCGGCGGATGCCGCCGAACAGGCGCAGGCTGGCTGCCACTTCGACCAGAACCGTGGCCTCGCTGCTCAGGACCACGAGGGGTGAAAAACGCAGCAGCGCGGTTGCCGTCGCATGCAGGCGCTGGCGTTCGCACTCGTCGTCACGCTCGCGGATCGCGGCGCCCGGGGCCAGGCTCAGCACGCTGCTGCGCCGCATGCCAGGCCGCACGCCGGCCGCCAGCGCAGCCGCACTGGCGGCCAGCACCCTGTCCCGCTCGATCACCACCAGGCCGCCCTCGTCCTGTGTCCAGAGCGGGCGCAAGGAGTCGAGCGCCAGATGGGGCAGATGGATGCCGATCCATACACGCATGGCGCTACCACCGGCGACATCAACGCCCGTCGGCGAGCGGCGCCGCTTCGGGCTGCGGCACGGCTGGCTGTTCGGCTGGCAATTTGCGATGCACCGGCAGCGGCGCCAACGGCAGGACCAGGGGCGCGTCGTGTGCCGGGCCGCGGCGTTTGACGAAGCGGATCGCCACGCCGTCCTCCGCCGGCGTCAGGGATAGCCGCAGCGGCGCGGGCGAGGCCTGTTGCACGGCGGCGAGCGGACGAATCATCAGAAACAGCGTGTCACCCGCCTGTGCGGCCAGATGCAGGCGGCGCAGCGCCTCGGTACGAATCTGCTGCTGCCAGAACAGCAGGACAGCGCAACTTCCCGCACGCAGGATCTGTTCGGCGGTCCAGAGCGCATCGGCGGTGGTCGTCGTTTCGATCAGATACAGATGCTCTGTCGGCACCTGCCAGTTCGCGAACGCCAGGCTGTTGGGCTGATGCGGCGGCTGCAACAGCATCAGTGGTTTGTGACCAAGCGCGCGCAGCGCGGGGCGCAACAGACGCATTTCGCCGATCCCTGGCTGTTGCACGAGCAGTTCGACGAGCGTCCCGACCGGCCAGCCGCCGCCCGGCAACTCCGCGGAAAGGGCCGCATAGCCGGTATCGACGCAGCGTTCCCGGGCGCCGGCAAGCTGGGACGCCCGCCAAAGCGAGGGATGAATCGTGTGTGGGTCGGAAAGGGCTGCGTGCATGACAGATAAAATGCTGTGTATTTGTACAGTATCTTACCTGAAGCCAATACTGGACTAGCGTGCCGAAACGCGTGTCGGGGCCTTTTCCAGCGGGTCAAACCGCTTCCGGAAGTAGCGATACCCCGGAAATAAAGGCGAAACGCCGGAAAATTTTTTTTTGAGAAATTTTCGCCAAGACAATGCGGATTCCTGGCCTGGCAGCCTGTGCGATGGCGCGACAGACATCGATCGAAAGCCGACACATATTCGTTTCGCCAGCAGCCGTACGCAGATCCTGCCTTGTTTGCGGGCGTAATCGTCCAGACTTGGGCCAGGAATACGTTTCGCCGGCGCGCCGGGTGGCTGCTTCAATCGGGCGCTTGAATCCGTTGCTTGACTACGTTGCTTGAGTCGCTTGCCGGTTCAACGGCGCGCACCATGAATGATCGCTTCCCCAGAGCGGCGCGAGTCGAAGTGCAAAGGTGTGAAGCGAAGCGTAAAAGCACAGGCGTGCAGAAGGTATCCGCGCGGTCTTTGCACGATGACGTCATGCAAGCGACATCCTGGCAAGCAAGCGACTGCCTGCCTGGGCTCTTGTATGAGCCGAAGAAGCGGCTTGCGAGCGAGCGGACGATGATTTGCTGTCGATAGCCGCAGGCTCGGTGACTGCATTGTGGTGCCATCGAGTGCAGGGGATTTGTGTGCACGAAAGCAGCTGCGCGCAGCGCCGCGACCTCTGCCGACGGCTGCACATGATCGGCCGTACCTGGTTGAATATTTGCTAGTATATTCACGCGAATCCCGATCGCACTGCCTCGCATCATCAAGCGTATCGATCGACCCTGCCTGGAGCATGTATGCCTCTCAATTCCGATGAAGCGTATCGGGAAATCAAGAACTGGATTCAGACTGGGCGCTTGTCGCCGGGCGGCCTGATCGACGAGGTCGAGGTTTGCAATGAACTGAAAATGAGCCGCACGCCTGTGCGCGAGGCGTTGCTTCGCCTGCAGTCCGAAAGCTATCTTGAAATCAAGCGGCACAAGGGCATTCGCGTGTTGCCGTTGTCGGCAGCCGAGATGCGCGAGATCTATCAGGTCATCTCAGCACTCGAAGGCGCCGCCGTTGGACTGATCGCAAGGCGGCAACCCGAGAGCAGCGAGTTCGACACGATCAAAAGCGCGGTCGAACAACTGAAGCAGTTCCAGGCGTCGAAGGAAATCGAGAAGTGGGGCGATGCCGACGAAAGCTTCCATCGCGAATTGATGCGTCTCTCGGGCAACAAGAAACTCTTTGCGACGGGCTGCCAGATGCGCGACTTCGCGAAGCGCGCCCACTCGGTCGCGCTTCGCATGCAGACCGATGCATACCGTGCGAGGTCGACGCGTGCGCATGCAAGCCTGCTCGATGCACTGATGAGCCGCGATCCGCAGCGGGCCGTCACGATGCACCAGGAGCAGCGTGAACGCGGCGAAGACGCGCTGGTCGGCGTCGTCGAGAAATTCCATCTGACTTCGCTTTGAGTCGCGCCGTCTGCATGACAGGCGCGGGGCTCAGCTCATCCCGTATACCGCTTCCGCGGTTCCGCCGAACAGTCGCGCGCGCGCGCGGTCCGGCAGGTGCGCCGTCAGTTTCTTGAAGGCGTTCCACAGCACGGTGTACGAGTAGCTGGCCTTGTCGACGGGGAAATTGCTTTCGAACATGCAGCGGTCCGCGCCGAACAGATCGATGCAGCGCGTCACGTAGGGGGCAATGGTACGGGCCAGTTCGTCGGATGTCGGTGGCAGGCTGCCGCCCGGGAAACCGGCGCCCATCACCGGCATCCCGAAACCACCGATCTTGATCGATACGTTCTGACACCGCGCCACGTCCTGCAAGCCAGCTTCCCACGCGGAAAAGACCGTGGCGTCCGATGTCGACAGGCCCATCGGGCCGCCTGTGTGATCGATGACGATGGACGCGTGCGGGAACGCCAGCGCCAGGTCGCGGACATCGCCGAGTTGTCCGTACAGAACATACGTGTCGAACGTCAGTCCACGCTCCGCCAGCGCCTGAAAGCCCGCACGAAACGTAGCGTCGTACAGCAGCTTCTCGGGCGGCCGCGCAATGGACGACGGTTTAATCCGTGCATCCGGATGCCACGCGGCAATGTTCCTGATGCCGCGAAAAGCCTCGCCCGCAACGCGCATGTGTTCGTCCAGCACGTCACCCGCCGCGCTGCCACGCATCAGGTCCGCATAGCCGATAATGGCCGCCGCAACGCGTGTCGCATGTCCGGTGCGAGCGTGTGACGACTGTTCGAGAACGAATGCGGTCTCGCCGAGCGGTGCGAATTCCTCGGGTCCATCGCTTCGGTAGCAGGTCCTGCATTCGGCGAACACACTGGACACGACGTTGTGTCGGGCCACATCCGACACGTAATCCTGCGACAGGTACAGCGCATCGGGCTTGCGCCACAGGTGGTGATGCGAGTCCACGATCCGCAGGTCGGGCTCGACCGCTTCTTCGTGGACCCGATCGAGCCAGTCCGGACGAACCGGCGGATGTGCCGGCATTTCGTTAGGGGCGCTGGCGACTGACATCTTCATCGTGTTTCGAGAAAACCGGTGGAGATCCACGGTATCGACGCGACGATCACGATGCCGATCAGCAGCGCCAGCATGTAGCCGGCGATCGGACGGATGCCTTCGTTGGGATTGATCTTGCTGACCGCGCACGCGCCGTAATAGCCGACGCCGAACGGCGGGGAGAACAGTCCGAGTCCCATCGAAAGAATCACCACCATCGCGTATTGAACATCCGGAATGCCGAGTTCACGTGCGATCGGGAACATCAGGGGGCCGAACAGTACGATCGCGGGAATGCCTTCGAGTACGCTGCCCAGCACGATGAACAGCACGATCGACATGGCCATGAAGCCGATCGACTTGCCTGGCAGACCGGCCATGAACTGGGCGAGCGTGTGCGAAAAACCCGACTGGGTCAGCGACCATGCCATCGCGGTGGCCGTCCCGATGATCAGCAGGATCGCGCCGGACAGTGTAGCCGACTCGACCAGCATCGGCCCGACGCGTTTCCAGTCGAATTGGCGATACAACAGGCAGCCGACGACGACCGAGTAGACGATGCCCACCGTCGATACTTCAGTTGCCGTCGCGATGCCTTCCGTGACCGCCACGCGAATGACCAGCGGCAGTGCCATCGCAGGGAGAGCCACGACGAGCGCCTTCATCACCTGCGCGCGCGGTGCGCGCCCGGCCGACGGCGATGTCTTGCGCGCACGCCACCAGACCACCGAGCACAGCGTGAATGCGAGTACCAGGCCTGGCAGCAGGCCGCCGGTGAAGAGCGCGGAAATCGATACGCCGGTTACCGAGCCGATGGTGAGCAGAACAATGCTCGGCGGCACGGTCTCCGTTTGCGCGCCTGTCGCGGAAAGCAATGCGACCAGCTCTCCCTTCTTCTCGCCGCGCTTCGTCATTTCAGGAAACAACACCGGTGCGACGGCGGCCATGTCGGCCGCTTTCGAGCCGGAAATGCCGGACACGAGATACATGGCGCCGACCAGCACATAGGACAGGCCGCCGCGCCGATGCCCGACCAGCGACGCGAGGAAGCCAATCATCGTGCGCGCCATGCCCGTCATCTCGATCAGCAGTCCAAGGAACACGAACATCGGCACGGCCAGCAGAAGCAATTGCGACATGCCTTCGTCCATCCGCCCGACGACGATCTCCATCGGCACGGACGTGCATAGCGAGAGATAGGAGAACGTCGCCAGCCCGAACGAAAATGCGATCGGCATGCCGCTGAGCACGGTGAAGCCGACCACGCCGACGAAGAAAATCGTGAGGTTCGTATTGCCCAGCGGTGCCAGCACCGGTCCGCTGAACGTCAGCGCGGTGACGATCGCCGCCACCAGCGCGATGCCGAGCGTGGCCTGCTTCCAGCCCAACGCAAGCATCCGCACGATGCACATCAGGAACATGCATACCATGCCGTACAGGATGCCAGCCACGCGCCAGACATCGCTGATCTCCAACGCCGGCGTCTGCAGGTCGAACTGCTGGTTGACGTGATGCCAGGTGGGCACCATCACGAGGCTGAGAAACAGCAGGCTCGCCAGCAGCGAGACCGTATCCCAGAAGGTCGACCAACGTGCGCCCGAGCGGCTTACCACGGCGGTCATCCGCATGTGCGCGCTGCGATGCAGCGCCGCCGCCGCGCCGGTCATCGACAACCAGAGGAACAGGATGCCGGCGAGTTCGTCACCCCACACCAGAGGCGCGTGGAACAGGTAACGCATGACCACGCTGGAAAACAGCAAGACGATTTCCGCCAGAAGCAGAAATGCGGCCGGCACCGACGCGAGCAGGCCGAGCAGCCGGTCGGCGTGGCGAAGGCCGGGATGCACTGCGCGCAGCGGTGCGTCGTGGCCGTTCTCGGTGAATTTCTCCAGCGTGGTCGACTTCATGCAAGCCTCCCGGTGACTTTCTCCAGCAGCCCCCACTCCTCCGCGCCGAAGGTCTTCTGCATTTCGCCGTAGTAGCCGCTCTTGCGCAGCATTTCGCGGAACGGTTGAATGTCCGGCGCGTTGAAGACCATGCCCTTGGCTTCGAGACTCTTTTGCAGCGATGCGTTGAGCGCCGCCACGTCTTGACGCTCCTTGAGGGCCTGGGCGTTCAGGTGCTTCGATGCGATGTCGCGCAGGTTGGACGGCAACCGCTGCCAAGTCTGGCGGTTGGAGACGAGCCAGAAGCCGTCCCATGCGTGACTCGTCAGCGAACAGTATTTCTGCACTTCGTACAGCTTGGCCGAGTCGATGATGGCCAGCGCGTTTTCCTGGCCCTCGACGAGCTTCGACTGCAGCGCCAGGTAGACCTCGTTGAAGCTGATCGTCGCAGGTGACGCGCCCAGCGCCGAGAAAAGCGAAATCCACAGGCGGCCCGGCGGCACGCGGAATTTCATCCCTTTCAGGTCCGCCGGCGACAGGATCGGCTTTGCGCCCGAGGTAATCTGGCGGAAGCCGTTGTCCCACACGTTCTGCTGGACTTCGAGCCCTGCCTTGTTGATCAGGCCGCGCAGATAGGCGCCCAATTCGCCATCGAGCGCCCCAAAGACCTGGCTGTAGTCCTTGAACGCAAAACCGACGGTCCAGATGGCGGTTTTGGGCACCAGCGACGACAAGGTGTTCGCGCCCGACGACGCAAAGATTTCAAGCGCCCCGGAACGCATCTGCGCGAACATGTCGGGATCGCCGCCGAGCTGATTGTTCGGAAAGAGCCGGATCTCCAGCCGGCCGTCCGAATCGCGCTTGATCATTTCGGCTGCTTCCAGCAGCCGCTTGTTGAACGGATGGGACGCGGGTAGATCGTGGCCGAGCTTGTAGACGAATTCGGCCGCCTGCGCGCGCCGGATCCACGGGGCACCCAGCACGCCCGTGGCGGCAACCGCCGCAGTTGCCGTGCCCTGTAACAGGAACTGCCTGCGCTTCTGATGCATGTTGTGTCTCCTTGAAGAATTCACCCGTGAGTTCTTTGCCCACGTCGGGTTTCCGATCGATACTTCAGGCCGCTGCCTGCCTCATGCCTCCTGCGCAGCGTGTTCGTACGCTTCGACACGCAGCGTCTGCGTGCCGAGTCCGTCGATGCCGAGGGTCATCGTGTCGCCGGCCGCGAGGAACTGCGGTGGCGTCATGCCCATTCCGACGCCTGGCGGCGTGCCGGTGATCACCACATCGCCGGGATGCAACGTCATGAACCGGCTGCAATACGAGACGATCGTCTCGCAGTCGAAGATCATCGTGCGCGTGTTGCCGCTTTGCTTCAGCTCGCCGTTCACGCGTAGCCACATCGCAAGGTTCTGCGGGTCGGGGATGTCGTCGGCCGTCACCAGCCATGGGCCGAGCGGGCAGAACGTATCGCTGGCCTTGCCCTTGTCCCATGTGCCGCCGCGTTCCATCTGCCACTCGCGCTCGGAGACGTCGTTGACCAGGACATAGCCCGCGATGTGCTGCCTGGCCGTTTCGCGAGACACGTGACGCGCGGTCTTGCCAATGACGATGCCGAGTTCGACTTCCCAATCGCATTTGCGCGCGTCGGGGGGAATCCGAACCGGATCGTTCGGTCCCGACAGCGAGCTGGTCGCCTTCATGAAGACGATCGGTTCCTGCGGCACCGGCAAGCCGGCTTCCGCGGCGTGGTCGGAGTAGTTCAGGCCAATCGCGACGATCTTGCCGATCCCCGCGAGCGGTACGCCGAGCCGCACGCCGGCCTCGACCGGCGCGAGCGTTTCGGGATCGATCGCACGCAGCGCTTCCAGCGCGGCGTGCGTCAGTTGCGCCGCGTCGAGCGATTCGATGTGCGAGGACAGGTCGCGCAATTGGCCGCTGGCGTCGATCAGGCCGGGGCGCTCACTGCCCGCGGCGCCATAACGAACGAGTTTCATGCAGTGTCCTTGGTTCAGCCGCGGCCCAACAGGGGCATGGCGGTTGCCATTACGGTGAGGTCGAGTACATTGGCGTCGAGCGGCAGGTTCGCGATATAGCGCACCGCATCGGCCACGTGGCGTGCGTCGATGGTCGGTTCCGGCGCAGTCGAGCCGTCGGCCTGCATGACGCCCTCTGCCATGCGTCGGGTCATGTCGGTGCTGGCATTGCCGACGTCGATCTGCGAGCAGGCGATGCCCCAGCGACGGCCGTCCAGCGCGAGACTGCGCGTCAAGCCGCGGATGCCGAACTTGGCGACCGTATAGGCCACCGAACGCGGCCGTGGCACCTGGCTCGACACGGATCCGTTGTTGATGATTCGGCCGCCTGGGGGCACCTGCGTGCGCATGGCGGCGAATGCGGCGCGCGCACAGAGGAACGCACCATCCAGGTTGATCGCCATCGCGTCGCGCCATGCGTCGGGCGACATCTCGTCGATCAGCGAGGCGGGTGGGCTGACGCCTGCATTGTTGAACAGCAGATCGACGCGTTCCCACGTCTGCCGCACCCGAGAGAACAATGCATCGACGGCCTCCGGCGAGCGGATGTCGGTGGGTATGCACAGTGTCTGCGCGTCCGCGCGAGCCGAGCGGCAACGCGCGGCGGTCGCTTCGAGGGCATCGGCCCGACGGCCGGCCAGCGCCACGCAGAATCCCGACTCCGCGAGCGCCACGGCCACTTCGCGTCCAATGCCGGAGCCGGCGCCGGTAACGACGGCAACTTTGAGTGTTGTCATGGGTCTGGATCAGTGATTGTCGCGCGGCAAGCCCTTGGCCGCGATGCGCTGGAATGGAACGGCGGGTTCCAACACCATGCCCTGATCGAGTTGCGAGACGAGGCCGCGCTGGATTGCCTGCCACGGCGTCTGGCTCGCCGGCATCGGATAACCGCCCGCCGCGTCGAGCGCCTGGCGGCGCGCGTCCAGTTCGTCGGTCCCGATCAGCATGTCGACGCGGCACTGTTTCAGGTCCACGCGAAGGCGGTCTCCGGTCTTCAGCAATGCGAGGTTGCCGCCCACGGCTGCCTCGGGCGCGGCGTTCAGGATCGACGGCGATCCTGACGTACCGGACTGCCGTCCGTCGCCGATGCATGGCAGCGCGTCGATACCGCGCCGTATCAACGCCGCGGGCGGCTGCATGTTCACCACTTCGGCGGCACCGGGATAGCCTTGCGGCCCGGTGCCGCGCATCACGAGTACGCAGTGCTCGTCGATGTCCAGTTCGGGATCGTCGATGCGGGCGTGATAGTCCTCCGGCCCCTCGAACACGATTGCGCGTCCCTCGAACGCCATCACATCGTTCGGATCGCTCAGGTAGCGTCGACGGAAGTCCGCCGAGATGACGCTCGTCTTCATGATCGCGGTGTCGAACAGGTTGCCGCGCATCACCAGGAAACCGGCATTGGCGACCAGCGGATTGTCGAGGCTGCGAATCACGTCCGGATCGGCAATGGTGGCGGTCTGGACGTTCTCGCGGACGCTGCGGCCGCTGGCCGTCGGGATGTCGCCGTGGATCAGGGCGGCGTCGAGCAGCGTCCTCATCACCGCCGGCAGGCCGCCCGCCCGGTAATACTCTTCGCCGAGATATTCGCCAGCCGGCTGCATGTTCACCAGCAGCGGTATCTCATAGCCGATTCGTTGCCACTCGGCGAGTGGCAGATCGACACCCGCATGCCTGGCGAGTGCGGTCAGATGAATCGGCGCGTTGGTCGACCCGCCGATCGCGGAATTGACCACGATCGCGTTCTCGAATGCTTGGCGCGTGAGAATCGTCGACGGTCGCAGATCCTCCCAGACCATGTCGACGATGCGCGCACCGGTCGCGTAAGCCATCTGTGCACGCTGGCGGTAAGGCGCCGGGATTGCCGCACAGCCCGGCAGGCTCATGCCAAGCGCCTCGGCCAGCGCGTTCATCGTCGATGCCGTTCCCATGCTGTTGCAGTGGCCGATCGACGGCGCCGCGTCGGTCACGATGTCGATGAACTCTTCGTAGCCGATGTTGCCCGCCGCCTGCTGCTTTCGCGCTTCCCAGATCACCACGCCCGAACCGGCCCGCACGCGATTCCACCAGCCGTTCAGCATCGGTCCGCCGCTCAGCACGATGGCCGGAATGTCCACCGTCGCAGCGCCCATCAACAACGCTGGCGTGGTCTTGTCGCATCCGGTCAGCAGCACGACGCCATCGATCGGATAACCGTGCAGCACTTCGACCAACGACAGATATTGCAGGTTGCGATCGATCGACGCGGTCGGCCGCTTGAGTGTCTCCTGCACCGGGTGAACGGGAAACTCGAACGGCACGCCACCCGACGCGATGATGCCGTCGCGCACCCGCTTGGCCAGCTCCAGGTGATGACGATTGCACGGCGCGATGTCCGATCCGGTCTGCGCGATGCCGATCACCGGGCGGCCGGATTGCAGCTCGTCGCGCGTCAACCCGAAGTTCAGCTGTCTTTCGAGATACAGCGCCGTCATGCCCGGGTTGTGCGGGTTGTCGAACCACGCGCGCGAACGAAGGCGTCTCGAATCACGATCACGCTTTGCCATCGTTACCTCCGGATTCGCGAATCAACGAAGAAACGAAATCACGCGCTGCGTGACATCGGTCGTACTGGCCTGACCGCCAATGTCGCGCGTGAGGCCGGATGGGTCGCGCAGCGCCTGATCGACGGCGGCCTCGATCGCACGTGCGCCGGCGGACAGACGTTCGTCGTTGTGTCGCTTGCCGAGCCATTCGAGCATCGTCGCCGCCGACAGGATGCTGCCGTACGGGTTGGCGATGTTCTGGCCGGCAATGGTCGGCGCCGAGCCGTGCGCTGCCTGGAAAAAACCGTGTTCGTCGCCGACTTCGCCGGACGGCGACATGCCCATGCTGCCCACCGTGCAGGCGGCGAGGTCGGAGATGATGTCGCCGAACATGTTTTCGGTGACGATCACGTCGAAGTGTTCCGGGCGCTCGACCATGTAGCAGGTCATCGCGTCCGCGTACGCGTAATCCACTTCGATGTCCGGATACTGTTCGGCAACTTCATCGAACACACGCCGGAAAAACGCATAACTACGCAGCACGTTCGCCTTGTCGCAACAGGTCACGCGTTTCTTGCCATCGCCGGGCGCGCCGTTGCGGCTGCGCGCGAGTTCGAATGCGAAGCGGCAGACCCGCTCGATGCCTTTGCGGGTCATCACGAGTGTGTCGGTCGCGGTCTCGTCGCGCAGGATGATGCCGGTGCCGCGCGCCGCATACAGGCCCTCCGTGTTTTCGCGAACGATCACGTAATCGATGTCGCCGGCCTGGCGGCCCGCGAGACGCGAGCGCACACCCTCGCGCAGCCGGATCGGCCGCACATTCGCGAACAGGTCGAGAGCGAAGCGCAGCTGCAGGCCAAATTCAATGCCCGTCTCGGTTCCGTCCGCGTAGGTCACACCCGGAATGCCGGTAGCGCCATGCAGAACCGCATGTGCCTTGCGGCACCCCTCGAGCGTCTGCGTCGGAAGGGCACTGCCCGAGCGCAGGTATTCGTTGGCGCCGCCGGGATATTCGACGTAGTTCAGGCCGGTGAGCCCGGGAACCGCTTCCACCACGCTCTTGGCCGCCGCGCACACTTCGGGACCAATGCCGTCGCCGTGCACGACGGCAATCTCGTATTCGCTCATGTTTTCAGACGCTCAGGGTTGGTTGGAAAGTTTTTGCCCGGGACCGGACCAGATGCGTATGACCAAGTTAGCAGCGATTTTTGGATATATCAATAAATATATTAAACTCGTCGGCAGGCAATCGACTCTCTAGGAGCGCGACGATGACGGCAGCAATGGACTTATTCCGGCTGGATGACAAGGTGGTGCTGATTACCGGCGCCGCACAAGGGATCGGCCTCGCGGCCGCAAAGCTATGCCGGCAGGCGGGCGCGCGTGTCGTGTTGCTCGACCAGAACCACGAGGCACTGCAAGCGATCGACTTCGAAGCGAGTGGCGAGGGCGGGACATGGAGCCGTCACGTGCTAGATGTCACACGTGAAGACCAGGTATGCGAGGTGTTCGAGCGCGCCGTTGTATCGCACGGTCGCATCGACGTGTTGATCAACAACGCAGGCATTGCGCTGCGCGATGCCGCGGTCGACTTGAGCCGCGAGGCATGGGAACGAGTGATGGACGTCAACGTCACCGGCATGTTCCTGTGTGCGCGGGAAGCGGCGCGTCGCATGATCGGAGCAGGCCACGGCGGCGCGGTGGTGAACACCGCGTCGATCATGGGTTTGTCCGGCGGCGGGGTTTATCCGAATATTTCCTACCAGACCAGCAAGGGCGCCGTCGTCAACATGACACGGGCGCTGGCCGTCGAGTGGGCGCCCCATGCGATTCGCGTCAATGCCGTCGCGCCCACCTACGTCGATACGCAGTTCGTCGCCGCACTTACGCGCCAGCCCGAGTTGATGGCGCGTATCGCGGCGGTGACACCGCTTCGCCGGCTGGCGACCGCGCAGGAGGTGGCGGCTGCGATGGTATTCCTTGCATCACCCGCTGCAGCGATGACGACCGGGCATATCCTCGCGGTGGACGGCGGTTTCCTTGCGCAGTGACATGGCTGCCCGTCGGCGCCGCGCGCCACCAGATGGTGGCGAGATCGTTGGCGAGCTTGCTGGTGCGATCGATGGCGCGATCGATGGCGCCTTACGTTCGCCATGGTGGCTGCGCGGAACGACGTCGCGCTCGCGGCGTTCGCTTCCGGAGCCGTCGCGCAATGGACGCGCAGTGGCGGTGGCGACGCACTCGCTACGCGCGCATCCATGCGTCGCGAGCCAGGTTGGTGCGCGCTGTCACGCGAGGCGATAGACGCGCGCGAAGCGTGCCTGCTGCACCAGGCCGTAGTCACCGGGCGCGTACTGCACCAACCAGTCGCCCGGTACGCCTTCAAGCACGTCCGAGCCGGCGCTGCGACGTACCGAGAACGCTACGTCGATGCGCTTGGCCAGTATTTGCGACGGACGATTGCGATAGCGTCCCGGTGCACCCTCGACTGTCTCGGAATCCGCCGGAAAGTATTTCGCGTCGAAGCGGTCGCGCGAGACCACCCAGCACTCACCGCTTGCGCTGCGCAACAGTGCGTCACCCGGTGCGTAGCGGTTTGCACCCTCAAGGCTGTCGAGTGCGCCATCGCCTGTTGCGAACGACACCTCGACGACTTCGTCCTTCACATAAGGGCGTGCGGCCGGATCGGCGCGCAGATCGATATCTTCAAAATGCATGAGGGGTGGCAATCCGAGTCAGAAAGAGAGCCGCGCCGCGTGCGAGCCGAGCGCGCGCTTCACACTGCGAGCGGTCGACTGCTCGCGGGCGCGTGACCGAATTATCCGCCGACGACCCGGTCGCGGCCAGTTTCCTTGGCCCGATACAGTGCGGCATCTGCGCGCCGGAGCAGGGCGGTCGGCGTGTCCGACGCCCGCAGCGTCGCGGTGCCGATGCTGATCGTCAAGGGGCGCAGCGGCCAGGGCGTCAACGCGATCGCCTGCCGGCAGTGCTCACCCACCACCAACGCCGTCGCCGCGTCGGCATCGGGCAGGATCAGCGCGAATTCCTCGCCGCCATAGCGAAACACGCCTATGCCATCGCCGCAACTGGTCCTCAGCTTCGCGGCAACCGCGCTCAGTGCTTCATCGCCAGCCTGGTGCCCGAAGGTATCGTTGAACGATTTGAAGTGGTCGACATCGAGCACCAGCAACGAGAGCGGGCGTCCAAGGTGTCCGGCCTGCTCGACATGCTTCGTCAACTGCGCGTCGAAGGCGCGCCGATTGCCGGTGCGCGTCAATGAATCGGTCAGGCTGCTCAGCCGCAGTTCCTCTACCGCTTCCTCCAGCCTGGATTGGTAGTCTTCCAGCTGCTTGCGCTGCCGCTGCGTTTCGGTGATATCCACCGAGACGCCGCCCAGATAGAAATGTTCCTCGATCGAGAGTGGGAACTTGTACGAGCGCCAGTACAGTTTGTCTTCCGGATGCGCGTCGAGCACCTCGACAAAATTCTGGCTTTGCGTGCTGTCCCGGATGGCTTCGTCGCTGCGTCGGAAGGCCGGGGCCGATTCCGGCCACAGGTCGAAGTCGCTGGAGCCGATGACCTGATCCGCGTGCAGGCCGAAACGCTGGAGGAACGGTCGGTTCACATAGACGAAACGCCAGTCGCTGTCCTTGATGTACGCCAGAAAGGGGCCGGCGTTCATGAACGATTCGAAGCGCAGGCGCAAGCTTTCGAGCCGGCTCATGCCGCGCCGCAGGTCGAGCAGCGCGACTACCTGGCTGGCCAGTTTGCGCAATGCGTCGATCTGCTTGGCACTGAAGGCGCGTGGCTCTGTATCCAGGACGCAAAGCGTGCCGAGCGCCAGGCCGCCATCGGTCACCAGCGGAACGCCGGCATAGGCGCGCACATGGCGCGGACCGGTAACCAGCGGATTGTTCGCGAAACGCGGATCGTGCGAGGCGTCGGCGATCACCATCGGCTCGTCCGGCTGGGCGATCGCGTACGCGCAAAACGAGATATTGCGCGGGGTCTCGCAGACGTCCAGCCCGACCTTTGCCTTGAACCATTGCCGATCGGCGGCGACCAGGCTGACCAGCGCGATCGGCGCGCCACTCAATGCCACTGCCAGATCGACGATGTTCTCGTAGCGCTCTTCCGGCGGTGTGTCGAGGATGCCGTACTGTTCCAGCACCTCGATTCGCTGCGGCTCATTCGGTGGCACGGGGGGCTGCATCGCTTACGGCCTCGGACACGGATGATCCATTCTACGAAAACCCAGGGCTGGCCGCTCGCGGACCGACCCTAAGCCGCCCGGCCGGCGGCCATGAAGCGACGGCCATGAAGCGACGGCCATGAAGCGACGGCCATGAAGCGACGGACATGAGTCGGCCTGTCGCCGGCTCAGGCGGCCGGGCTGAACAGATGCACGCAGAGCGACACAGTCGCAATCGAGATGAGCGTCGATACCAGTACGACGCGAGACACGACCGCCGCCTCGCGACGATACAGCTCGGCCAGCATGAAAGGACCGGTGCCAGTCGGCAATGCGCTGAGCAGCACCGCGGACGCGGCCCACAGCGTTGGCAGATGGAATACCGAAAAGGCCAGTGCGGCGGTAGCGAGCGGCTGGACCACCAGTTTCGCGAAGACGATCCAGCTTGCACCCTTACCAGTGCCAGCCTGTTTCTGCGCGAGAAACGCACCGAGGGATATCAATGCACATGGACTGGCCGCGTCGGCCAGCAGGCCGATCAGGCGCTGCGGCGCGGTGGGCAGCGTGATGCCGGTGGCTGCCCACAAGCCGCCGACGACCGGCGCAATCACCAGCGGATTGGTCGCCAACGCACGTCCGACCTTGCGCATCGCCTGCCCCAGATTGCCTTCGCCTTGCAACGCAACCTCGATCAGCACGATGGTGCCCGCGAACATCACGCACGCGGTAAGCAGCGTGGCGATCATCGCGGGCTGCAACGCATCGCGGCCGAGTACCAGCACGCAGAGCGGAATGCCGATGAAGCCGGCATTGGGATAGGAAGCGCTCAACCCGTCGATGCTGGCATCGGCGAGGTGGCTGGTGCGCAATCGCAGCAGCAGTGTCAGAACGAACACCAGCAAGGCCCCGCCGGTAAATGCGATCAGGAAGCCGGGCTGCCAGATGTCGGACCAGTGCGACGCGGCGGTGACCTGGAAGAGCAGGGCGGGCAATGCCAGCCAGACGACGAAGCGGTTGATCTCGCTTGCTGCTGCGGCGCCCAGCCTGCCGGTACGGCGGCAGAGGAAGCCCAGGAGTATCAGCCCGAAGATCGGAAAGACGGTGTTGAGAATGGCGGACATGGATGACGGGCAAACGGCGGCTGACCGATTATCCGTCATTTACCCGATGACGGCCCGATCGCAGCAGGGTAATCCACACTGGACGGCTTGCCGCGATCCGTGAACCGACGGCAAGGACTTGTGGTGAGCCAAGCGGCCCGCCCGCCTGCCGGAGACGATGAAGCGCATCGTGCTGGTCTCGCACACGGCGATGATCGCATCGAAGCGAGCAGAGGAGCGCCCGGCCGCATGGAGGGGCTTGCCCTTGCCGCGGTCGCCTGACCGCCGCTTCGGCTGCCAGGCGCGAGCGGGCCAAAGCTCGGCGTCAGGCTGGCTGCAGACCCGACATGCCGCCATCGTGTGCCGGCGCGGCCGCTGTCGCCTCGCCAGACAGGGCTTGCGGCCTGTCCAGCAGCTTGAAATGGTCGACGACGTCGCGCATCGTGCTCGCGTGCCGACCGAGGGCATCGGCCGCGGCCGCCGCTTCTTCGACGAGGGCGGCATTGCGCTGCGTGACCTGATCCATTTGCGAGATTGCGATGTTGACCTGCTCGATGCCTTCGCTCTGCTCGCGCGACGCGCCGGCGATCTCCGCCATGATGGCGGCTACCCGCTCGACCGCGCCAATGATGCCGTGCATCGTTTCGCCAGCTCGTTCAACTGCCGCCGAACCGGCCCCGACGCGGTCCACCGAGTCGTCGATCAATGTCTTGATTTCCTTCGCCGAAGCCGCCGAGCGCTGCGCGAGATTGCGCACCTCGCTGGCGACCACCGCGAAACCGCGGCCGTGTTCGCCAGCGCGTGCCGCCTCGACCGCGGCATTCAGCGCCAGGATGTTGGTCTGGAAGGCAATGCCTTCGATCACGCCGATGATCTCGGCGATACGCGACGAGCTTTCATTGATGCCGCGCATCGAATCGACCACGTTCGAGACAGCCGTGTTGCTTTCCTTCGCGATGCCGTTGGCCTCGTTCGCCAGCGCCGTGGCGTGCAGTGCGTTGTCCGCGTTCTGCTTCACGATTGCCGTCAACTGCTCCATGCTGGCCGCCGTTTCTTCCAGCGACGCGGCCTGCTGTTCGGTGCGGGCCGATAGATCGGCGTTGCCGCTGGCGATCTGCTGCGCGCCGGCGGCAATCGCCGAGCTGCCGTTGCGCACGCTGACGACCGTTGCAGCGAGGTTGTCACGCATACGGCTCAGGCCTTCGAGCAGACGACCCATCTCGTCCCGCGAGCGGATCGCGATGCGCGTGGTCAGATCGCCGGCGCCAATCGCATCGAAATGATGCAGAGCCGCTTCGAGCGGAGCCGCGATCGCGCGGCTGAGAGAGCGGAAAGCCAGCGCGGCGGCGATGAAGACCACGGCCAGGCCCGCAACGGTCGTCGTCACGAAGAACTGGAAAACGCGTTGCGATTCCTCATAGTCCGCCTGCGCCTGCTGCATCAGATAGGCGTTCAGCGCGTCGGTAGCCGTCCTCGCGTCGCCGGCAAGCGGCTTCACCGTTTCACCGACCAGCGCGGCGAGCTGTTCCTTGCGTCCCTCCTGATAAGCGGTCAGCACCGCATCGTAGCCCTGGCGCACCAGCGCTTCACGCTTTGCCCCCAGTACTTCGGCCAGCCGCTTTTCCTCGGCGTCGGCCGGCAGGGCGCGGAAGGCCTGCCACTGTTTGTCCGACGCGGCCAGGGCCTCGCGCACCTGCTTCGGCAACGCCGCTGCTTCGTCGGCCTCGGGCGCCAGCGCCAGACGGTTCAGGGCGAGGTAGGCCTCCGCGTTCAGCGCGGCAACGCGGCCCAGTGCGACTGCCGAAGCCAACTGATTCTTGTAGAGATTTTCCTGTGCCTTGTTGCCACGATAGACCCCCAGACTGCCCATTGCACCGCCGGCGATCAGCAGCAGCGACAGTGACGTGACAACAAGCGCGATGCGCGCCTTGATCGAGATTTGTACTGGCATAGGTGTTCGAACAACTCGGAAAGGGCGCGTCTTCGTTGCGGTCGCGCTGTCCCGGCGGCGCTGCGTCTCGGCAGCGGTGATGAAGGGCGCGTGGCGCTGGCGCGCGAGCACCTTTCAACACGCTGACGTTAACGGCGCGGCAGGCCCAGACTTGAGCGTAATTGCCAGTCCGGCAGGCGGGCCACGTCCCGCATCATAAGGAGATGCGAGCCAGGGCCGGCTTGATTCAGATCAAGCAAGGTACGCAGGGCGGTGGCGGCAGCGCCTGAATTAGCGCAGGCGGCCGGCCGATCTTGGCGCAGGCAGTCGCGCGCGCCGGCAGGGGCCGGGAGAGGAGCAGATGCGGAAAGCGCGCCGCACGCGGCTTTCGGCATGCCGTCACGACACGGCGCGCGGCGCACAGCGTATGTTTCGCATGCCCCGCCTCTCTCGCCTGTCAACGGGGGCAGCGGACCGCGCCGCCAGCCTTCATCGGCAACAACGCCGTACGCCCGATGGCACGGCGTCCGCACGTCACAGGAACAGCCGGCTCAGAAATGGCGCGACCACGATGGACAGCGCGCCAGTGAAGATCATCGTCAGGCTGGCCATCACGCCGCGCGCCGGGCTTTGTTCGTGCGCGCGTGCTGCGCCCACCACTTGCGCGATTGCGCCGAGCGACGCGCCGCGTGCCTGCTCGCTGCGCAACGGTAGCAGCGCCAGCGCGAAATCGCCGATCACGATGCCGACGATGCCGCTCACCACCACGAACAGCGTGGTCAGGTCACGCGTGCCGGCCAGCGCATCGCTGACCGCGAACGCAAAAGGCAGCGATATCGAGCGGGCCACCAGACTGTGCGACACCGTTTCCGGTAGATGGAAGCAGCGGGCGAGCCAGGCCGCACTTGCTACCGCCGTGACCGTCGCGGTGATCGTGCCGCACAGCAGCGCAGGCCACCATTGACGGATGTACCCACGATGCTGGTACACCGGTATCGCCATGGCCAGCGTTGCCGGTCCGATCATCCAGACCAGCGGACGGGTCGCGTTCAGGTAGTTCTCGTAGGACAGGCCCAACGCGGCTATCGCCACAATCAGCACGCCCGGCGTGACGAGCATCGGCGACAGCCACAGCCGCTGCCATCGCCGATAGAGCTTCATGTTGGCAAGGTAGAGCGCCCAAGTCACGCCGATCCAGCCGGCCAGCGCAGTCATGCTCGCCTCCGCGTCAGGATTCGGCACGCCGTTTCCACCGACAGTGCCGTCATCACTGCCGTCAGCACGGTGCCACCAACAACGACGATTAGCAGCGGCAGCCAGTCGGCCTGAAGGACATCGCGCTGGCGCGCGATCGAAACGACCGGCGGAATGAAGAACAGCGCGCTTTGCGCCAGCAACCAGCGCGCGCCACGCTCGAACACCGACAACGGCACGATGCGACAGACCAGTGCCAATAACATCAACAGGAAGCCGAACGGCGCAGCGCCGGCCCCGACCCCTGACCACTGCAGGATTTGGCTGACACCGACGAAGACCAGCACGAGCAGCAGACTTTGCCACAGCGCGCGCAGATCGAAAGCCAGCGGGTTTTTCAAGAGCGAGCGCATTTGTCAATCCGGGATTCCATGGGAGAGAATCTTACGCGCGTACCTCTGCGAGCATTATTCGTCTTTCGGAAAAACACGCGGCAATCCCGAAAATTTCTTTCTCGATTCTTTCCTCAAAGGGAATAGCTATGCAGCTCGATGCAGTCGATCGGAAGATCCTCGCTGCCCTCCAGCGCGATGCCAGTGTGTCGGTCGGCGAACTTGGCGAGCGGGTAGGGCTCTCGCAGTCACAGTGCTGGCGGCGCGTGGAACGCCTGCAACGCGCGGGCATCATCGTGCGCAGAGTCGCGCAACTGGATCGCAAGAAGCTCGGACTGAACATGCAGTTGTTTGCCCAGATCCGTTTGAGCCGGCAAGCCTCGGACGCGGCGCGGGCGTTCCGTGCGGCGGTGGACACCTTCCCCGAGGTGATCGAGTTGCACAGCGTCCTTGGCAACATCGACTTTCTACTCAAAATCGTGACCACCGACCTGGAGGCCTACGAGCGTTTTCTCTCCGACCGCCTCTCAAGCCTGCCGATGGTGCAGGAGGTCCATACGATCATCAGCCTCTCAGAACACAAGGGCGGCGGCGAGCTGCCGGTCGCATTGGCGCCATGACCGTGTTGTCACGCTGGCAGTCCGAAGCAAGAGGCGCCGGCGATGCCTACAGCCGGCGCCGGATCGCACGTTGTCGTGGGTGAGACGCATTGACCCTGATGCCGCATCGCGCGTTGCCGCGGGGGTACGGGACTAATGGAAGACGCCTCGATCCGTTTCCCTGCCGCTGGACGGAGACCGAACGCATTACACAATGACGCACTCAAGTACGGGTACTGTTCTTCGCGCCTCGATTCACCGTGCGATGAGCATGTGCTCCGAGCGTCGCACAATGGAAGCGACGCAGCGCCGTCACGAGCGGGATCGCCGTGTGCTGGAGACCGTGTCGAATTCGTAATGAGCAATAACACACACGGTGCCCGGAGCCGTAGAACAAGCCCGCGTGTGAAATACAGGACAGACAGAGGAAGGGATGAGTCCGCCGAACCGCCGTACCGTCTATCGTGGGTTTTCCGTCGAAACCACGGCGCTAGCCGCCGATGCCGCTTTCAGCTTCGAGTGCGTGATCCCCTACCGGGATCGCACCGATGCGGAGCATGCAGTGCATCGTTTCCGTCATGTCGAGGAAAGTCGTTTTGCCACCGCCGAGCAGGCATGGGACATAGGCGACGCGCGCGCAAGAACCTTGATCGATCGATGGATCGAAACCGGTGCCCGCGTGCCGGCCTGACCCTTCGGCGCGCTTTCCGCTCGGGTTGACGACGGCTGACCGACGCGACTCACGCCTGTTCGCCTGCTTTCAACGCACATCTTGGCATCGCTGCTGGCGTGCGATACCCGGCGGCCGAATTGGGACGACTGCCTTGAGGCGCCGCGAACGATGAGCCCGGTTCTGTAGGCAGGCAATCATGACCGCTTCGAACCACTGGCCACTGCCAAGAAGGGAACCAGCGCGCGCTGCGCTGACCGCTCATGGCTACACGTAGTGTTCACCCCTGCGCTTCAAGCCGACGGGCATCACCGATCGCCAACGTGCTGCCGCGAGGTCGAGCGATATCGCTGAAATGGGGCTGCACGGTAGCGTGCCGTCGGCGCGGGCCGCGTTCTGTTGGAAGCGCCGAGGGCACGCGGATCGTCGCTGTCTGCAAACATCAGTTGCAGTGGCTGAGCCTATTGCTTCACGCAGCGTCGAACAGCGCTCGACTCGCCATTGCTCGCGTTGCGCCGAATCCAGGCATCGGAACACCTTATTCCGCAGGGTCGGCGAGCGCTCGCACCACGGCCGGCTGCGACGCGTACCGCCCGCGCAAGCGCTGTATTTCATTGTCCACCCGCTCGCAACGCAACTGTTGCATGGCGGCCGTGATCTGCCTCGCGCGAGCACGATCATAGGGCTCCTCGCCAGCCCAGTGCTCACACTGATCGCGCCGCGACACAAGGGATTGCACATCCCGTGGCAACGGCTCCGCCGCCTGGGCCGCGGCGACGAGCATCAAGCCGAACAACGGCAAGACGCATCGAATCCGTCTGGTCGACGTGTCGGGCTGCAAGCGGCCTCCTGTTTTCTTAGAATTGGGGTGGGCGCATGTTCGCCCACGAATTCGTATCGGTCGCCACTGGCATAGGGAGGAAAGCGGACCGGCCGCCCAGCATCACGGTTGACGACATCGAAATGACGATCGGGCATGCCTTGATCTGCATGATGGATACAAATAGGGGCGCTGTCGCACAGGCAGTCCCGCTGGGCCAAGCTGTACGACCGACCAACAATCCGACGGTAGTAGACGTCGCGGATTTCAAGGGACCGCATCCAGACCGATCCACCGCGGCAAGCGCTTACCCTCGTTCCGCTAGTTTCCATCACCAGCCATCGTCGTCTTACCAATGTTGCATGCAATCCTCGTCTACTTTGACAAGTCGCGCGCCTCAACAGGCAGCGGATGTACGCGTCGATGCGCGTTCTTAACAAACGGAATTGCGAAGCGCAAGGTGTGGATGATAGGCCTCTCGACGTATTTGTAGAGGAAGAAGCTGGCCCCCAAGACCGCGATTATAGTGGCTATCCAGTAACCAATTTCTACGGCCATACCCTGATTTTTCAGGTGCATCATTCTGAAAAGCGTTCCCGCGATCGCCAATAGAAAAGGATGCAGAAGATACATCGAGTATGAGGAATCACCAAGCTTTTCCAATAGTCGCGAAGGCATCTTTCTAAGCCAGTGCTCCTGAGAGGTCACGCCAAACACGATAAGGGCGGCAGGTAGTCCAACAGTCAACCACGATCGTCCGGGCAAGTGGGCATGCATCAATGGGACTGCGCAGATGCCAGCAATGCCCAAGGGCAGTGCTAGCAGACCGAATCCTCGAACGTATGGATAGTCCTTGCGAGTAAACAAAACATAGACAGCTATCCCAAACAGAAACTCCATCAGGAGAGGGCTGGCGAGGAATGGAGCGTTAAAGGTTCCTGTGATTCCAACGCTAACGATCGCCAGAATCAGCGCTGCCACCGTCTGCAGTCCGCGTGCTTTCGAGGGAATCAGAAAGGCGAGGGAGAACAGTACGTAGAAGTAGATCTCATAGCTCAGTGTCCAGCCGTTCTCTATCAGGAACTTGTCCTCGCCCGGTACGAGCAGGAAAGATTTCCAAATGCTGGTCGTTCCCCCGCTCGAGTTAACCTTTTCCGGCGCGACCAAAAAAATAGCAAGTGCGGCGAATGTCAAAAGCCAATAAAGCGGCAGAATTCGCACAAATCGCCGCCCCCAAAATGGAAGCAGGTTGCTGGCACCCGGTTTCGTCCGTGCATAGATAAAGGCCATGACGAATCCGGAGATCACAAAAAATATATCTACGCCGGCAAGACCGAACTTGAAGTCAGAGAAAAGATCTCCGCCGACCTGGGCGCTTTTTGTCTTGACATGCCATAGAAGAACCAGTGCGGCGGCAAAAGCGCGGAGGTACTGGACGGAGTAAATCATTTGGGCTTAAGACGTCGCAGGATAGGTGAGCGAACCAAAGTGCCTCAAGTTCGCATCGCAGTCTGTAACAAGGATGCCATGTAACGCAAAGCCACGGGAAATTCTAGTGAGACAGAACCGCTTTGTTGTGCGACTGCTTCGTTAAAAGTGCTGTCTGCGGCGCCTGACCAGAAGGGGAGTAAGTGATTTTGAGATAAGTTCAGAATAGCTTGCCGGGTCAAACGCTTAAGAAGCCGTAATTTCATTAATTCTTAGTGTAGGGTCTTGGTGCTTTCCCTAGCCAGACGAGGCTTCGGTAGGAAACATCCGTTTCCGGAGCATGACGGGACGCTGGCAGAGGCGACGGCATTGCCAGATGGAGTTGCTCAGCCGACCCTAGCAGACGATCGGGAGTGATTGGAGCACTGCGGCGTCTCCCCGTAAGTCATCCTATGGCATCGTTGATCCGTTACGTATTTAACGTTAATTTTTCCAAAAATTACAGCACCCCAGTTTTTTGTCAGTACGGCTTGCAACATAGGCGCAGAAAAGTGCTTTCGTTTTTCGATTGTAGATTTTGGCAATTGGCTAAGAAGCAGCGCATTGCAATTATTTTCGACCGCACCGCCTTCAGCGCAGGAAAGAAAGATTTTGAAGCCGGGACTATCGATAACCCGCATCCGAAAGGGTCGCATCGTTGGGCTTTGTATCGAGCCGGCGTTGACGCCGCGCTTACAGAAGAGATGCGCATCTGGTAGATCCCGCACAGGCAGGTAGCTTGCAAATGGAGCACAGTGGTTGGCGCGCATGGCTCGTGCTTGTAGCTTGCACCAGCGTTACACGATAGAAGCCGCCATGTGCGGCCGCTTCTTCCGCGTCCGGATAGGCGTCGACTACCTTGAGCCGCTGATGAACAGCGCCCGCGACCCGCGTGGCAGCGCTTCTCTCGACCTGTTCCAGTCGAACCGGGACATCTCGCCGGAAACGGAGCAGCCCGTGCTCAAGGTTGACGGCCCCTCCTGGAAGGGTGGGGCTTCCACCCTTTCTGGGCGGCGGCGCGCAAAGTGCCGATGATGATCAATGCAAGTCTCGACAAGGCGCAAACCAGCACGTGGAAGGCGCTCTTTTGATCAGACCGGTGCATCGTTCCTGCCGACGGCATTACCATCTCGATTGCCAAGTTGTGCTGCTGTTTCGGTGCGCGGCGCCGCACGGTGTATGGGAAGCCAGTGGACCCCGCGCCGAAGGTTGACCCGAAGTTCCCGGCGCCGATCAAGGCGATGATCGAAGAGTTGCCATTATTTGGATATCGCACGGTCGCGCATTTGTTGGGCTTTAACAAGAACACGGTGCACCACGTGTTCCAGTTGATGAGCTGGCAGGTCCGCAAGCGGCCCGTCGGGCTCAGCCTCGGATCCAGGCATTACCGTCGGTGACTACCAGGCCCAACGAGCGTTGGTCGACCTTTTTATCCCAGTGAGGTTGGCTGGATGGATGTGCAGGTGGCGATGCGTTCGACCAGTGCGTTATTAATGCACCGTGGGAAGTCCGATCAACGCTGGCGTGGGCAGGAATGGCCGAACGCAAGTAAGGATGCCTGCTGCGCGGGTGCCGGCCCCACTGACGACTTCGTGCGGAAGTGTCACACAGGTGACGCTTCTGGCCTCGTTTCTGCCGACGCGAAACCGTCTCGCGACACGAGGACGCAAAAAAGCCCGCGCGGTGGCGGGCTACTTTGCGGAAAAGACTATCGATTGTGGAAAACCTAACGACAGCTAACCCTTGATTCTTTTGGTGGGGCGTGAGTGACTCGAACACTCGACCTACGGATTAAGAGTCCGGCAGAAAGTCATTGTAAATCAATGCCTCGGATCGTGCGAGCGTTCCGCAAAAACGGCGGCACGGTCCGAAAAAAAGCCTTTTGTCTCAAGATGTTGCGAACCGTTGCGGAACGGTCTTTAGCGAGTCGGGCCGACCTTATCGCCCTTCCTGCGGCGAACATAGTGCTCTGTCATCCCTACTGACTTATGGCCGAGCTGTAGCTGCGCTTTGCGGATATCGCCGGCACTCTCGGCCTTGTCTGTCCCCGCTTTGGCGCGAAGGTCGCGAAATTGGAACCCCGCCTTGTCGACGCCAGCAGTCTTTCGGGCCTTGTCGAAGCGGGCGCGGAAAGCGTAAGCCGTCAGGCGCTCACCGCTCTCATTGACGATCAGGCTCGTACTGACGACCTCGTAGGTTCGCTTGCGCGCCCTGATACGTTCGATAACCTGCGCCAATTCACCCGTAATCTCGATCCGCAGCTTGTGGTCGGTCTTCCCTTGCGAGAGCCATAGTTCCCCGTCCTTTATGTCCCTTTCGTCGAAGGCCAGAGTATCGGCCGGCCGCTGTCCGGTGAGGTACGCTAAGTCCAGCGCATCCCGAACCGCGGCATCCGCCGCTTCGTAGACGCGTTTGTAGATGTCGTCCTCGACATACACGTTTCGACCTGTCTCTTTGTGTTTGTTCACTCCGACACACGGGTTTGGAGCGTCAGTCAGCCCATGCTGTCGAGCGAAGTTGAAGATGTGGCTGAATAAGGCAATCTCACGGTTTGCCCTGATTGCGCCGGCGTTTGCGGGCGCATCGCGACCTAGCTCGGTGAGGCGGGCGCGCGATTTTTCGATTCGCCACGACAGGTACTGGCGGACGTGGACCGGCCGTATTTCGTCTAGCGGCGCCGGGGGATCGCCAAAAAACTGCCGAAGGTAGGGCAGTTCCTTCAAATTGTCAGCCTGCGTGCGAGACCTCTTTGTCGGCAGCACTTCTTTCATATATCGAGTGGCTGCATAGTCAAAGGTCACCACGGCCGCACGCGGAATTTTTGCTTGTTCCAGCTCTGACCACTTACGGACGGCAGCCACGAAGTCAGTGCCAAGTGATACTTCCTTGCGTGGTCTGCCCCCAAGGTCGAAAAAGTAGTAGGTGGTCGCGCCACGATGTCGCGCCCGCATGCCGGGCGGCAGGCTGAGGTTACGGGTTGGCTTACGTCCCACGGCTATCTCGCATTAACAACGCGGGGCTGCCAGGCGCGCGTCGGCGGCTCTGTCGCCGCGCCGCGCCCCTCGATCGAAACACGGGCGACTATAGGCTTCCCTCGGGCATTCGTCCAAAACGGTATGCCGCTCGTTCGTAGCCATTCGGCCTGCAACTGTTCGCGAGTGCGCCCTTTCTTTCCGGTCTTGATGCCGCTCAGCTCAGTCATTTCTTCTTGGGTCAGGAACGTTTCGCTCATTCCATCCTCCACTCGTTTATCGTTCTTGGCAGCGGTCGGTTCGGCAGTTGCTGTGAGACAGTCACTACCCGATGCCGGATTCTTCGAACACGCCAATATGTCTCTTTGAGCCACGCGCCGCGCGGCGCCGTTCGCGGTGGAATATCATTCCTACTCCGTCCGACCACACACTTCCGCATATGCGACTTACCGACTGGAGAAGTTGGCCGTGGGCCCAGCCCGCCTTTTGGCTGTCGATCGGGATTTTTGCCACCGCATGCATCGTCTGGCTCTTCGTGCGCCTTTGGGGGAATGAAGGATCGACCGCTGCCAGTTGGACGCAGGGCATAGGCACTCTCCTGGCTGTAGTGACAGCTCTCTTTGCCGCATTTTGGGAAACGCATCAACGCAGAAAAGAGGAGCGGCTTCGAGCGTATGTAACGTGTGCTTCGCTTTACCCTCATTTGGTAAACATCGTGGCCAATCTCGATCAAGAGCTCCGCACGGTGCAGACGTTCGCCGAAGAACACTCCGAGATCGCTGTTGGACACGTTGTTCATGCGGTCAGACGGTTGAACTACCGGCCAACAAACGATGATGTCAGAGCCCTCTATCCAGCCGGCGCGCAGGGTTCGGCTGCGGCAGCGTATGGTTTCTCCGTGCTTGAAACCCTCTCCGACAGTTGCAACATCTACAACCCGGAAACAATCCGATGGGCGCCGGAAATTGCAACCTCGGAGAACCGGCGTGTCGCGTGGATGGGAATACGTGAGCAGTTGGTAAGCCTTATGCGAACGGCGCATTCCGAGCTTTCGCTTGCTATGCGAGTTTGCGCGGTCGGTGTGCAAGAGCTGCGGGTGCCATCGCCTTGAGGAGAAAAACCGGCAGATCGAACAGAAATAAGTCGCAGACCGCTCTGCGCGTTGGACCGATGGCCATGCATTTCCGGTTGTCATGAGGCTGTATCACTCGCACTTCGCACGAATCGCGCGTGTAACGCCAGTACCGCGTACCGAGCGCTCGCCGGAACGGCTGTCACTTCGTTACGGGCTGCGAAGTCGGCCACGTGGTCCAACAGCTCCAGCTCGTGACGTGGGACGAATTCGCGGTGCTCGCGGAGTTCGCGAATCAGGTCGGCCAACGGTCGGCCGTCGTCGGGCGGTGTGTTGTGATTCATTGCGCGTTTGTCTCCAGGAATCGCGCGATGCGTTGACGCAGTGGCGCGGCAAGCGATGCGAATGATGGGTCGGTGGCCACGGACTGAAGCAGTGCCACGGCAGGCGCCGGCTTGGCGGCGGGGTTTTGCTGTTTCGCGTCTTGCGTCTGGATGGACGGCAGGTGCTTCGCTGACGCGCGAGCCTTGCCGGCGCTTCTCGCTTTGCGCACAGCTGCTTCCAGGTGCGCAACTGCCGCGTCCGAGCCGTGTTGGCGAATTTGCTCGATTGCGAGCGTCGCGGAAACCTCGCCACGCGCAACCATTTCGAGCACGCATGCCGGCGCTGCGCGCAACACTTCCAAGTCGCGCAGCGTTTGGTCGGTAACGCAAAGTTGCTTTGCGATCGCGCTTGAGCTAAGCCCCTCGCGTTGCAGGTCTGCGACTGCGGCGGCAAGTTGAAGCGGCGTGAGTGATGCGCCCTTGTTGCCGTTCACGCCGGCAATGATTAGCGACGAGCGGCTTACGAATTTGGCGGCATCGATTACGACTGGAATGGCCCGAATGTCGGCGCCTTCCGCAATGGCGAGCTTGGCGGCATGGTATCGGTGCTGGCCGGCATAAACGCAAATGATGTCCCGGCCGTCGCGCTTGCGCACAAAGCAGCCGATGGGGTGCTTTCTGTCGTAGCCGTTCGCAAGCATCAAATCCGCAAGGTGGCGGACGTGCTCCTGGTCCAACGCTCGGATGTTGTCGAGTGGGTCGTAGTGGATCTGGTCAGGTGGAACCATCCAAAGATCGGCGGACTTTCCGCCGGCCTGCGCGATGGCCTCTTTCATTCGCCCCGGCACGATCGGCGGCAGTAGTTCCAGGGCAAGGGATGGCGGGCGGTTGCTCATGATTTCGTGCGGAGTTGTGCAAGGTGCCGTGCAAACAGTCCACGAAACGGGGCTGTCGCGCGCAGCGTCTCGTAATCGGCGCTCCTGGGGAATACGTCGGCAAGGGCACCCGGTGGCCCTAAGCGGTTCTTGCAGACGTAGCCCTGATAAACCACTATGTCGACGGTCAAGGTAGCGTCAGAAACCGTAGGTTTGAGGCGGTTCATGACCGGTCCGTCGTTCTGCCGAAGGGCCGGGATAAAATCGTCGTCGTCTAAAACCATGAAGGTGCCAGTGAGCATGTCCGACTCCATAGGTAACTTGTTTGCGGTGTTGATTGAGAACTACGCCGCGCCTCATACCTTCACTGTGTCTGTTGCAACCCTGCACGACGTGATTCGCATAACGGGCGATATCGTCAACAAGGGGCGCCCGGCTGCTTCTGTCATGGTCGCGGGCGTTTTCGCGACCGAGGAAGAGGCGCGTGCCTGTGCTTCTGCATTGCAAGAGCGCCGAAACAAAGCCACAGCGGCGTGGCTGCAGAATTCACCGGGTGCGCTCTGACTTCCGACATTTTTCCGGCCGCTGTTGAACGGTTCGGGCTACGCCAAAGCCACTGCAAGCACCGGTCTGCAGTGCCCGATCGCAATCGGTGACAGTCGGCACCGAGAGAAACGAGCGAACGAGTTGGGCGCCGCGCATTAGCCGGTATTCGTGCAGTGGTGTGCCTCGAACGCTGGCGCATTCGAGGACGTGCGGGCCTACGGTAATCGTCGTTTGGACGTGCGCCGGCCTGCGGCCGCTATGCGGGGCCGCTGTGCGAAGGTAGAGAGTCATCAGTTATTCCGTGTCGCCGGCCTGCCGGCGTTTCGTATCAGGGAAACGACGCATCCGTTCCTCTCGCCGTTTGCGTCGACGCGCGAGCGCGACGAGCATGGCGCGAATGTGGGGAAGCTGCGCCGATTCGGCGAAGTCGCCTCGAAACCTGCCCGCGATCCACTCGAACCTCAGGTCGGCGTCGGAGACATGGGGCGGCGTTCGAGGCATAAGGACTCCTATACGCTGTGCGAGCGAGTAGAAATCGTGATGCCTTCGGCTCGGTCGTCAAGCTCTTGCATGAGACCGACAAGCGCCAGCAGACCGAAGATGCTGGCCCATATCAGCAGGAGCGATAGCGGTCGCTTCATGACCGCACCGGCGCGGCTGTGACGCGCAAGGCGGCGTCGTGAAGCAGCAGGGCATGCACGCAGGCGTCGCACGACGAGCGCGCGAGCGCGTGATACGGCGCGAGGCGCCCGGTGGCCAAAGTGACTTTGACGAGAAAGGTTTTCATTGCGCCACCCGCTCGACTTCGAGGACGCAGTCGCAGCCCGTAATGGCGCGTGTCAGCAGCGCAGCAGCGAGAGCATTAGCCGCCTGCAGGCGTATGGTGGGATTCAGCAAATCGGCCGGGACTCGGCCTGCGGGGACGTAGGTGCATTGATAAGGAAACATTGCTCACCGCTCCAAGAGAGTGTGAGCAAAGAATAAGACATATATGTCCTATAGGCAAGCAGGCGTGTCTAGAAATTTTTGCTTTTCTTTGGATTTCCCGTATTCAAGCGCCCGTCCCGTGCGGCGTCTGCTTCCTGTAGCCGGACAGTTAGGAGGGAATTCGCGACAGCGGTCATGCGCGCTGCGATTCCGACGGCCTCGATCGGTCGCCTGCGGAACCCGCCTAATAGACCTATGCGATAGTCACTTTCGCTTGTCTCGATGCCGAAGGCTAGGCTTCTAAGTTCCCCGCGCCTAGCCATAACCGCTAAAGCCTCAAGCGCGGAGGCCATTTCACCGCCGGTTATTTCGCGTATCTCCCTTACCTTTCGACCCTGCACCGTCTTCCTCCGCACTTAGATCCACGTCCTCTAGATGTCGCGGGACTGTATGTTTGTACAGTATAGCGGGTTCGGACGCAGCCGGAGAGATATTGCGCTTTACGTCATCTCGGGCCAGCGCCTCAAGCACGGCCGCTGCTCTGGCCTGTGCTTCGGCGCTCATTTGACGCAGTAGCTGAATCGAATAACCGATTTCGGGTGAAAAGACCGGCGACGAAACACCTCCGATCGGTCCAATCAGTGCCGCTGGCTCGACGCCAAGTGCTTGTGCGATTTGATCTACGGCCGCCAGGGTTGGGACGACTTCAAGGTTTATATAGCGGTTAATCGCCCGCTGGTGCTGGCCTAATGCCTTTGCGAGCTGATTACCGCTTTTGAACGGGCGCCCCGGCCCGATGAGATCGGCCAAGCGGAGTGCAAGATTTTCGTGACTGGTAGCCATCCGGTCATCGTAGCAACCGCTGTAGGACATAAATGTCGCAAAAAAGGATTGTTAGCAAGACATAAATGTCCTATTCTTTGCCCCATGAGATCGCTCTATGACATCCGAACGTGGCTTTGCGCCCATAGGGGCCAGCGTCTACGGCTTGCGCGGCAGGCTGCGGTCAGTTACCGCACGGTACAGCGCATCGTCAACGACGCTAGCTATTTCCCGCGGGCTGACACGCTAGCAAAGCTAGATGACGCGATAACCGCCGACGCGCTTTTCCCTTGCGACGCACGACGGGGACGCGATAAGTCCCGCTCGGACATACTCGGCGCCGACGATGGTCGTCATCAATTTTTCGAAGCTTAGCTGCGTTCGTCGAGCGTCCACATGAGCGCGTATCTCCAGCCGAGCGCGGAATCGAAAGGAGGCTGCTTTTGTACGTCTCATGTGGGTCGACCATTTGTTGGTGTGCTTCCAGTGCATCTTACGAAGCGTCCAGCAAAGGTGCCACGTCAACAGGAAACTGCGTTTACCGTGACCTACCTCTATCACGACATCAATCAACACGACGCGCTGTACAACTTGGCGCGAGCGTACCCCGGCGGCGTCGAAGCGCTTGCGTTGCGCATGGGCCGCTCTGCTCACGTGCTCTACAACAAGCTGCGACCAGGCATCGCGTCGCACCATGTGACGTTCGAGGAAGCGACCGAGATAGCCGAGTTGTGCGCCGAGGCGGGCGTCGAGGGCGCTGCCCGACATATCGACGCGATGGAAGCCCGGATTGGCCGCGTCGCAGTCGCCTTGCCGTCGATCGACGGATTGAGCGACAAAGAGTTGACGAGCTGCCTGTACGAAGTGCTCGCGCATCTTGCCGCCGCCGCTCGCAGCATTGAAGCCTCTATCGCTGACGACCAAGTTATCGACGATGCTGAAATGTCTGCCATCGAGAAAGACTTCTCACGCTTGCGCGCGGGAACGCAGGAGTGGCAAGCCAGGGTACGCGCTCGCCATGCGGCCGACAAAAAAGCGCGCGTGCGCGCCGAACAATAAAGCGGCTCGTCGTAGCTCGGGGGAATGATGGCGCAGAAAGGCCCGACAGAGGCCCGCTTGTTGACGCAAGCGATTGAGCTTGAGCAGAGCCTACTAGGCGCGCTGCTGATCGATAACGAAGCCTATGCAGACGTTGCCGAGTTGGTGCGCGAAAGTGACTTTGCGACCGCCGACACTAAGCGAGTCTTCGCCGCCATCTCGCACCTGATCGACAACGGAATCATCGCCGATCCGGTAACGGTGTCGGACTACATCGCCTCGCGCGGTGACGTCGTCGAACAGTGCTTGGCGTATGTCAATAGCCTGGTGCAAGCCACCGGGAGCGCGGCAGCCGCGACGCGGTACGCCGAAGGTGTCAGGAACCGGTCACTGCTGCGGGAGGCATCACGCCTTTGTCGTGCGAGCGCTGACGCGGCGATGAACCCGGCCGGACGCACGGCGAACGACGTCATCGATTCAATTCTCGCCAGCGTTTCCGAGCTTGCGGATAAAGCGTGCCCCGCGACAAGCAAAGACTCTGCGTTCAATGCTGTCATGTGCCGCGTCGTCGAACACGTCGACGCGGCCGCGCAGCGGGAAAACAAGAACGAGCCGCTGGGCACGTCGACCGGATACTGCGATCTAGATCGAAAGCTGGACGGCCTGCATGGTGGCGAGCTGGTTATCGTCGCTGGACGCCCGTCAATGGGAAAAACTTCGTTCGCCATGAACGTGGCCGAATTCATCGCGATTGAGCGTCGTAAGAATGTCGCAATCTTCTCGATCGAGATGCCGGCGGAGCAATTGGCTACTCGTACTCTCGCGTCGTACAGCCGTGTCCCATTGCAGCGGCTGCGGACTGGCGCCCGCGACGACGATTGGCCGCACATCACCCATGCCGTCCAGCGTGTGAACGGTGCGCCTCTGCACATCTTCGACGAGCCGGGCGTCACGCCGTCCAAAGTTCGCGCCCGAGTGCGCAAGCTCCAGCGTGACCACGGAAAGCTCGGGCTGATCGTGATCGACTACCTGCAGATCATGGACCCCGACAAGCCCCATGACATACGGGCGATTGAGATATCCGAAATGTCGAAGGCCCTCAAGCGTATCGCGCGGGACTTCGACGTCCCTGTGATCGCTCTGAGTCAGCTGAATCGCGACCTGGAGAAGCGGCCCAACAAGCGGCCAGTTATGGCCGATATCCGAGAGTCCGGCGCTATCGAGCAGGACGCGGACGTAATCCTCTTTGTCTACCGGGACGAAGTCTATAACCCGGACTCGCAGGACGCGGGAACGGCTGAAATCATCATCGGCAAGCAGCGCAACGGTCCAATCGGCACGGTTCGGCTCGCCTTCAACGGTCCATTGACCAAGTTCGAGAATTTCACCGATCCGTCGGTGCATTGACCTATGACCACACATGACATTCCTTTGAGCCGGTTCGCGGACGCGGTCGCGATCAGCGACCTGCCGGCGTTGGCGCGGCTGGTGGTGCTTGCCATTCGGAAATACGCCAACCGGTGGGAGGACAGTTGTTTCCCTTCCGAGCAGCAGCTGTGCGCCGACACGGGTCTTTGCGACAAAACGGTGCGCAAGTACCTGGCGCACGCAGTGCGCGCTGGATGGATCACGCGCCAGCGCAAGCGCAACTATCGGCAGCAGTGGGCGCAGACGTTCTACTACCTGCACATTCCAGCTGTCGTCGCGGCGAGGCTAATGGGCGTGGCGCGCGCGCGGGCGGCAAAGCGCGTGCAAGAGGTCCGCGTCGACCACGCCGTTTTTTCGACACTGGCCGACGGTTCGCATTCTTTGGCGCTGCCACCGGAACATGAGGGATGCGAGGCCGCTTCCGTCAGCGAATGCTGTCAATCGGCAACTGTGACATTCGCCGCAGAAAGCGGAAAGTTCGATGACGATGCGGTGGGCCAGTTCGTGGAAGATAGCCACCGGAACGAGCTACCGACTAATACCCCAAGAATCAGAGAAACAAAAAACCCGTCTCTCTTAGAACCAATAAACGTAAACGAAGGGAAGGGGGGCGAGAGAGAAAGGCTTGATGTTGACGGAACGAACGCCCTGGCGGAAGCCATGACCCGCTACATGGTCACGCATCGCCCTGAGGCGCCGGAGCCGTCCGTGCAACGCTGGGCGTGGGAGCTGGCCCGAGGTCTGACCGAGGAGCGCACACCGCAACGCGCTGCGGTTCTGTTCCGCTGGGCCATCAACGACAGGTTCTGGCGAAACATCGTTCTGAGTCCCAGGAAGCTGTTCCAGCACTGGGACAACATCCGACTGCGCCGGCTCGCGTATCTCGAAACGAAAGCTAAACCCGGTTCAGCAACAAGCCAGAGCAGCGCAGCCGCGGGCGGATCGCCGGTGGTAGACGATCGCGTGTGCGCCCACGTTGGGCAGGACGGCGTGCGCTGCGGCTGCCGCGCAACGGTCGTCATCGGGGCAGGTGCGAAGCGCCGCGGGTATTGCAGCACACACTCACGCCTCTACGAAGACTGAGCGGAAACCAACTTTGGGCGGCGCCGCTCTACCGGTGTCGGTGCTGGCGCGCCGCTCTCGAATTGCAACGAGGCCCCTTGCAGGGCAGAGAAAATGAGCGAAATCGAATTAGTCGAGCAGGTGGCCGTCGCGATGAACCCCGTTGGTCAGTTGGCCGACGGCGTCGGAGATGCCGCCATGAAGTTGGCCGCGCTGGCACGCGTTGACGAAGTCGCTGCGCTTCTCGTGCGACTGAAGCACGGGCAGCAGCGTAGTCGAGCGTCGTTGAGCAGGGCCGTGTTCCTGCTCGCACGAGCGGAGCGGAGCGCGGCGCGATTCAAACGCGGAAAGTACCGCTCATTCAAGCAGCAGTTCCGCGACCCACGAGTGGCGACAGTCGACGCGCCAATGGCCGACATAGTCGAACGTTTCGTCGCGGCTGCCTTGAGCGAGTGGATCGACGATGTTTGCGACCATTGCCAGGGGCGCGGGCTGATTCACCTCGGCAAGCGCGAACGTGAAGACGGCGAAGGCGCAAGGCTCACGCGCGTTTGCCCGGCGTGTAACGGTTCCAAGCGACGCCGGCACACTTCAGCTGAGCGCGCGAAGGCTATGGGCATAGATCGTGGTCTCTTCGAGGCTCATTGGCAGGAGCGTTTCGATCGGCTGCTGCGCTGGTTGTATGCACTGGATGCGGCGACGGAATGGCAGATCGCCGCAAAGCTGGGAACGAAAGTAGTTGCGTCGTCGCGTTAGCATCCGCTATATTCCGTTTCATTCGCTGGCACCGCGCGTTAGTCGTGCAGCCCGTTCGAGACAAAACAACCATATATGGCGCTCGATCGGTACGGTGGATAAGGTCGTCCAGACGAAACAGATTAAGCCCTGAGTGCGAAAAGCTCTCGGGGCTTTTGCTTTTGGGGATGGAGATGGCGCATTTCGGTATCAGCATCGATGCGTCCGGTCTTAATGATCGGCTGCGAGAAGTCGTCGACCGCAAACTGCCATACGCGCAACGGGCTGCTCTCAACGATCTAGCGACCGAAGTGCGCGGCGAGTTGGTGCGCAAGATGCGCGAGGTCTTCGATCGTCCTACGCCGTACACGCTCAACGCGCTGTATCTGCGACGAGCAACCACGCAGCAACTGACGGCCGAAGTCGGCATCAAGGATGAGGCGTACAAGGGAACGCCTGCGGCGAAGTACCTGGCGCCGCAGATCGAGGGCGGCAGGCGAAACACGAAAGGGGTTGAGAACGCGCTCGCCCGTCGCAGTGCTCGGGCGGGCGAGCTGCTGGCTCGGTTGGGTTTGTCCGGGCAGTTTGTCCCGGCCGCTGCTGCATCGCTCGATGCCTATGGCAACGTGCAGCGCGGCCAGTATTCAAAGTTGCTTTCGCAGTTGGGTGCGCAGGGTGACGCGTACACGAACGAGACGCCAATCTCGCGCGGGCGACGCGAAGGGAAAGCCGGTGCGAAGGGGCGGCGCAAGCGTGCCGGCCCGCGTTTCTTCATCGCCGGCCTGTACCGTGCTCGCCACCTGGCGCCGGGCATCTGGGTTCGGTACCCGTTCGCGCATGGCTGGGCCATTCGGCCGGTGTTGCTCGCGGCTCGTTCAACGCCGCAGTATTCGCAGCGCTTCCCGTTCTACGAGACGGCGGACGAGGTGGTCGATACGTTCGGCGACGAGCTGCTGCGCCAAGCAATCGAGCGCGAATTCGGCAGTTGATGCCGTCGCCCGCGGCCAATGGGTCCTTCCCAGGGGCGGGGTATCTCACGGGTAATTCGAGCCCTGTTCGAAAACTACTTACGAGCCGTGTGTAAGGGGGTTATACGATGGGGCAAGAAGCCATTGAGACGAAAACGCCAATCACGCAAGCGCAGTTCGGCGCAATGGTCGGCATTTCACAGCCGGCCGTCAGCGACCTGATCATGCGCGGCATTCTTACCCGCGACGGCACAGCACACGAATGGCTGCTGTGCTACTGCGGGCATCTGCGCGAGCAAGCCGCTGGCCGATACTCGGAGGGCGAGCTGGACTTGGCGCAAGAGCGGGCCGCCCTGGCTCGCGAACAGCGTATCCGAATCGAGATGGCCAACGCGGTGCAACGCCGCGAGCTGGCCCCGATTGCGTTACTCGAAGCGACCTGCGCGCGCATTGGCCGGCGGGTGAGTGCAATTCTTGAGGCGATACCGCCGCAGGTCAAGCGTCGCCTGCCTCACTTGCCGGCCTCGGACGTGGAAGCGATCGAGGCCGAAATCAGTAGAGCGCGCAACGTAGCTGCCGCGATGAAATTGGATGAGGCGCTGGATGGACCAGGCGACGATACAGAGGACGGAGATACAGAAAGCGGTGACGAGGGGGCTTAAGTCCCTCGCGACGGCGCCGCCGATGACATTGTCGGAGTGGGCCTCGGATCACTTCTACTTGTCGGCAGAGTCCAGCTACGTTGAGCAGCGGTGGAGCGCGTATCCGTATCAGCGGGCGATTCTCGATGCGATGTCGAACGACGACATACGCGAGGTCGTGTTCAAGAAGTCGGCCCGCGTGGGCTATACCAAGATGATCATGGCGGCGATGGGCTATTTCGCGCACCACCGCCGGCGCAATCAGTGCGTGTGGCAGCCGACCGACGACGACGCGGCGGAATTCGTCAAAACCGAGATCGAGCCGATGCTGCGCGACGTCGAGGTGATGCGCGAGGTGTTTCCGTCGTATATGCAGCGGAGCAAGCACAACACGCTGCGACAGAAAGTGTTCCTCGGCTCGACGCTGCACATTCGCGGTGGCAAGGCCGCCAAGAATTATCGGCGCCTTTCCGTTGACGTTGGCTATCTCGACGAGGCCGACGGCTTCGACCGAGACATTGAAAAGGAAGGGTCGCCGGGCCTGCTCGCCGCTAAGCGTGTCGAGGGCGCGACGTTCCCGAAGATGATCTTCGGCAGCACGCCAAAGCTCAAAGGTTTCTCGCTGATTGAGTCGCGGCATAACGAGACGGCCAAGCAGTTCGAGTTCTATGTGCCATGTCCCAACTGCCAAGTCGAACACGTCATCCGGTGGGGCGGAAAGAGTGTGCCGCATGGCTTCAAGTTCGACCTGGATGATCCGGCGGGCGTTGTGCATCACTGCCCGACCTGCGGTGTGGGTTACACCCAGGCGGAATACCTGAACGTCTGGGAGCTGGGACGCTGGAAGTCGAAGGACGGAACCTGGATCGACCACGCCGGGCGCTTCCGGGCACCCGATGGCACGCGCATCGCAGCGCCGCCATCCGTCGGCTTCTCGATCTGGACGGCCTACAGCCCGCAGGTCGGCTGGGACAAGCTGGTTGGGGAGTTCAAGGGGGCGAAAGAGAAAGCCAAGACGGGCGACACCTCAGAGCTAAAGACGTTCGTCAACACGACGCTGGGCGAAACGTGGGAAGAGGACGTCGAGGAAACAGACGTCGACTTGCTCAAGAAGCGTGCGGAACCCTACGCGCTGCGCACCGTGCCGATGGGCGGCCTGATTCTCGGGGCTGGCGTCGACACGCAAGACGACCGGTTCGAAATCACTGTGTGGGCCTTCGGTCGCGGCGAGGAAATGTGGATCGTCGATTACACGGTGCTGTCGGCGAATCCCGCGCAGCGCGAGTCGTGGGACAAGCTCGATGCTTATTTGCAGACGCGCTATTTGCATGCCGCTGGTCAGATGCTTTCTATCGAAGCCGTCGCGATCGACTCGCAGGGACACCATACGCACTCGGTGTACGCGTTTTGCCGTGATCGAGCTTATCGGCGCATTTATGCGATACGCGGCGACCCAGCGGCTGGCAAGCCGATCAAGGGCAAACCGTCAAAACAGGACGTCAACGAAAACGGGAAGGTCCAGAAACGCGGCGTGAAGCTCTGGCACGTAGGCACCGATACGGCCAAGGACTTGATACACAACCGGCTCGCGCTCACCCAGCCGGGGCCAGGCTACATGCACTTTAGCGACCAGCTGGAAGACGCGTTCTACGACCAGCTAACCGCCGAAGTGCGGATCGTGCAGCGCACGAAAAGCGGCGAGGAATCGCGCTGGATCAAGCGCAAGCCTGGCGCTCGTAACGAGGTGCTGGACTGCACCGTGTATTCGCTCTTCGCGGCGCACGCATTGGACCTGCATCGATTCACCGATGCCATGTGGCAAGTGCTCGCCGACCGCGTCGCCCCGCTGCAAAGTGACTTTTTCAGCGCTGGCGCCATGCCTACTGAGCGAGTCGAAGACGACGCGGCCGACGACGGGGCACCGGTCCAGCCCCAGGCGGCGGCAGCTGCACCGAGCAAGCCGGCGCCGCGTAACTATGACAACGGCGGTTCGGACTGGATACCGGACCGCGAAAACTGGCTGTGAGGGCCGCTATGGCACTAACGCAAACGGATCTCGACGCGCTCGATCAGGCGATCGCCTCGGGCGTGTTGACCTGCGAGCTGGACGGGCAACGCGTGACGTATCAATCGACGGACCAACTGATGCGAGCAAGGGCATTCGTGGAAAAGCGCGTGCTCGG
>NZ_FNLO01000009.1 GCF_900095735.1 Chitinasiproducens palmae
CGTTAAGCTAACCAGTACTAATTGCCCGTGAGGCTTGATCCTATAACCAGTGCGTTTGCGCCAAAGCAAAGCGCTCGGTTTGCGTGATCAGTCGTTGTGCGACACAATCGCAACCCAACTACTTCTCTACCCTATTCGTGAACCAGACCTGGTCTGGTACACAACCCCCTTAGCCTGATGATCATAGCGAGTTGGCCCCACCCCTTCCCATCCCGAACAGGACCGTGAAACAACTCCACGCCGATGATAGTGCAGATACCTGTGTGAAAGTAGGTAATCGTCAGGCTCCCCATTCGTAGAAAACCCCGCTCATCGAGCGGGGTTTTTTGCTTTCCGGCAACGGAAAATGCGCCGCCGAATGCGGTTTGCGATGCCGATGTGGCGTGCCGCCGCGAATGAACGGCATCGGATGTCGGACGGTGCGCGATCACGACCTCATGCCGCAAGGTGTCGTGTGGCTAGCGCTCGCGCCAGAGACTTGGCGCTGCTTTTTACCGCGCCTGCCTTGCGTTGATCTATCGTGTTACGCAATGCAGACCGCAGCAGAACTTGGGATCCCGTCCGATCACGTCCGTGATCGCCGTGCCCCTGCGGAATTGGCACTTTCGCCGTGCGATCTATGGGGTCGACAGCTGAATGGTTGTAAGACAGCGCACCGCGACGTTGCCACAACAGGACGGAAGCCCAACGGCCCAACGGCCCAACGGCCCAACGGCCCAACGGCCCAACGGCCCAACGGCACAACGGCACAACGGCACAACGGCACAACGGCACAACGGCACAACGGCACAACGGCACAACGGCACGGCGGCACGGCGGCACGGCGGCACGGCGGCACGGCGGCACGGCGGCGCCAGATCACCCAGCGCAACGGCACCCGCGCTAATGCCAGGCTGGATGTCAGCGACCCGGTCTCGCCGACTCGTGCCTCTGCCTGCTCGGCGTCGCTCCACGCTCGACGTAGCTCCTTGATGGTAAGCGCACCGAATCTGCTTGCTTCCGTCGTCGCTTCCGCATGGATTCGTTCGTCCACGCGCGCACGTAGCGACATTGCGTGCGTGCGTGCGGGCGGGCGGGTGAAGTATTGGCATGGATATCGGCGCGGCCAGAACAGGTTTGGCCAGTCCCTCGTCGACAAAAGTATGCCGGGCCGAAGTGGGCGGAGCACGTTTCGGGCAGGATAGGCAGTGCAGGCGACCGACCCTGCGAACGCCACGGCTGGTCCGATCCAGTCCACTCTCGACAAGCTTCGGCGTCGTCGTTCCCGGCTTCGCCTTCATGCCGTTAGCCCGAATCGAGTCAGCGCTGCAAGTCCGAATGAACTGGCTCAGCCGCTAGCCAGGCGGTCGCTGGCACCCCCAGCACCGGCGGGCCAGTCGGCACGGCGGCTGCCACCGGGTGCTGCCACTGAGTATCGCCGATGGATAATGCCATCGGCTGCCGCCACCGATTGCCCTCATGAGGTTGCCCGCACGAGGTTGCTCCCATGGAGTTGCCGCCACGACGTCACCGACGCGACGTCGCCGACACGACGTCACCGACGCGACGTCGCCGATACGACGTCGCAGAGACGTGGAGCCATGGAGCGCTCTCGCCGCTCGGCATGCGCTGACCGCCGTGACCACGGCAGGCCAGGTCACGGTCTCCTGCCTCATCGTGAGCGAGCGACCCGTCGCCTCAGCGTACGCTTTGGGAGGAGGTCGATTCGAATGTTCGGACTGACGGGCAGCCTGTCACCGGATCTGTACGCCGGCACGAACGACTGTCTCACCATCAGTTGCCGCCGAGACCGGCGTCTGACCGGACGAGGTCTAGGCCGGCATCCCTGACGCGAAGCGCCGGCCGGTCGCCTCCCCCGTAATGGGAGTCAAGCGCGTGGCCGCGCTGAACGACTCCCGCAAGAGACGCGAGAATTTCATGGCGGCCGCCGTCGTCGCAGGCGGCGTGCGCAGGCTGATCGAGAAAGCGGGAAGGGGCGGTAGGCCTGCGATCTGCGGATCCAGCGTTTCGAGGTCTGACGGCACCGTTGAGCGCAGCCAGGTGGTGATTGCAAGTCCAGCCCGTACCGTGGCCGCGGTCGCCTCGATGCTGCCGCTCTCGAAGACGGTGCGCCAGGGAATGCCTGCGTCGGACAATGCGCCAAGCACGACGGGGCGAAACGCGCATCGCTCGTCGACCATCGACAGCGGTAGGGGCCGCTTCCGTGACGCATTGCTGTGGCGCCCGCTTACCCATATCAACGGTTCGATGCGTAGCGTTTCGCCGTCAGCCGCGAATTCCGGATATTCGACCAGCGAGACGTCGAGCCGTCCATCGTCCACGGCTTGACTCAAGTCGGGCGACGCGCCGCAGGTCAGCGATATATCGACCAACGGATGCGCATCGGCGAACGATCGCATTGTCGGTGCGAGCGAGTTGACCAGATCGTAAGGCACACCGATCCGGAGCATGCCGGTAAACGGGTGTTCTGCACGCTCGGCCCAGATCTCGTCGTTCATGCGAAGCAGCTGTCGGGCTTTCTCCAGCAACTGTTCGCCCTCGCGCGAGAGACTCAGTCCGCGGCTGCCACGGACGAACAGCGTACAGGTCAGCGCCGTCTCCAGACGCTTGATCTGCTGGCTGACGGCGCCCTGTGTCCTGTGCAGCAAATTGGCCGCCACGGTCATGCTGCCGTTGTCTGCAACCGTCACGAAGGTACGAAGCAGGTCGAGGTCGAGATCGCGTTTCATCCGACGCATTATGCCGGCTAATGGGCGGCATCAGAACTATTCGATTTCGATATGCGGCGAGGCTGCTTATAGTCGAGACACGCTGTGTCTATGCATTTCTTCGACTCCCACCATTGTTTGATGAGCTCTGTCGCGCCACTTGTACTGTTCGTCACCGTCGCCACGCTCTCGCCGGGCGGCGCAACGGCGCTCGCGACGGCGTCGGGCGCGCGTTTTGGCTTTGTTCGGTCGCTTCCGTTGATCCTGGGAATTGCGCTCGCGCTCGCGTTGATGGCGGCAGTCGCCGCCGTGGGCCTGGGCGAGCTGCTATTGCGGGTGCCCGCGTTGCAGACGGTCGTCAAGGCGCTGGGGTCTGTCTATCTGCTGTGGCTGGCATGGCGCGTGATCCAAAGCGGCGCGCCGCACCGCAAGGACGGCGCCCAACGGCCCGCGACCATGCTGAACGGATTGGTGCTGCTGGCGCTGAATCCGAAAAGCTGGGCAATGACGGTGAGTGCCGCCGCGACATTCGCGTTGCTGGCCAGCAGCCCGCAACGTCTCGGCTTGTTGCTGGCGACGGTGTTCGGGCTGGCGGCCTGCGTGTCGTTGTCACTCTGGTGCGCGCTTGGCGTCGTGTTGGCGAAATGGCTCCGAACCGACCGGCAGTGGCGCGCTTTTAATATTGCGATGGGCCTGCTGCTGGCGGGGTCGATCGCGCTGACCTGGACTTGAAATGGCGATGTTCCCGTTTGCAGCATCCTTCGACCTGATCCGTGCGTTCGACGACGTCGTTGACTACTGGTCGCCGAAAGTCGTGGCGCAGGTGAACGATCAGTACCTCAAGGTCGCGAAGGTTCGCGGTCAACTGGTGTGGCATGACCATGCCGAGGAAGACGAACTGTTCTATGTCGTCCGTGGGCATCTGAAGATCGAATACGAGAACGGGCATGTTGCAGAGGTACCGGCCGGCTCGATCCATGTCGTGCCGCGCGGGACCCTGCACAACCCCGTTGCTGCGGAGGAGTGCTGGGTTGTGCTGGTCGAACTGGCGCGCACCAAGCATACGGGAGACGTGGTTTCGCCGCTCACCAAACCTCTGTCAGCGCAGCTGCGCTGAGGCGACGTGCGCCGACCCCGTGCCCCCACGCTCGGCCGTTAGCGAGCTGAATCTGCGCGTGGCGCGTGTCGGCGGTCCTGCGGTTGGGGTACAACTGACGTGCAGACGTGCAGACGTGCAGACGTGCAGACGTGCAGACGTGCAGACGTGCAGACGTGCAGACGTGCAGACGTGCAGACGCGCAGACGTGCACACGCGCACACGCGCACACACGCACACGCGCACACGCGCGAGCAAGCGGCGCGGCGAAGGCGGGTCGCCGACTACGCGGTGAGGCCGCGTTGGCGAAACAGGCCTGCGGTGCGCGTGCAACGGAAGCGGGCTGAAGGCACAACTGGCGAGAATAGGCAGTGAGAACTGTCGGCCGGACGCTGCCCACCGGGCCCAGCGCAACCGTCATTGCGCTGGCGGCCCACCGGGCGACACCGCCTATGCCGGTACTGCCCGTGCCAGCCCCGCCTATGCCGCCCCCGCCATGCCTATATCGGCGCCGCCACATTTCGGGATCGTTGCTAGCTACGCCCGCATGAGGCGAATTTCGGCGGCCGACGTTGCTGGCGCGTGCCGGCATGTCCACGCAGTAGCGGCAAGCGCCGACCCTCGTGGCCGAACCTCGGCTGCGAAGCAGGGCGAAACCGCACAGTCGCCGGAGCCCGACACGCGCCTCGGTCGAGTGTCGCTGACAGGCGGACTGCGTCGGCGCGCGCCCGCCTGTCAGCGAGTGCTCAAGGTTTGCGCTTGAACAGATAGCTTGCGCCGAGCAGCGCTAGCCAGGCCGGAATCAACACTACCGATATGCGGATGCCGGGCGTCAGATACATGACAACCAGGATGCCGGCGAGGAACGCGAGGCAGACATAGTTGGTCAGTGGGTAGCCGATACTGGGGAAACGCGGCGTCTCGCCGGCGGCCTGCTTCACGCGGCGGAAGCGCAGATGGATCAGGCTGATCATCGCCCAGTTGATCAACAGCGCGGAGACCACCAGGGCCATCAACAGCTCGAACGCCTGGCCGGGAATCACGTAGTTGATCAGCACGCAGAAGCCGGTGGCGACGGCCGAGGCGCCCAGCGCCGCGGCCGGAATGCCGCGTCCGTTCAGCCGCGCGAAGGTGCGCGGCGCATTGCCTTGCTCGGCCAGGCCGTAGAGCATCCGGCTGTTCGCGTACACGCAGCTGTTGTACACCGACAGCGCCGCGGTCAGCACGACCACGTTCAGCACGGTCGCAACGCCATCGCTGTCGAGCGCATGGAAGATCAACACGAAGGGGCTGCCGCCGGTGACCACCTTCTGCCACGGGTAAAGCGACATCAGCACCGCCAGCGAGCCGATGTAGAACAGCAGGATGCGGTAGATCACCTGGTTCGTTGCGCGCGGGATCGTCACGTCCGGCCGGTCCGCTTCCGCGGCCGTGATCCCGACGAGTTCGAGACCGCCGAAAGAGAACATGATGACGGCCATCGACATGACCAAACCGCTGACGCCGTTCGGGAAGAAGCCGCCAAGTCGCCACAGGTTGCCGACTGATGCGTCGGGACCGCCCTTACCGGTGATCAGCAGATAGGCGCCGAAGCCGATCATGCCGACGATCGCGGCCACCTTGATGATGGCGAACCAGAACTCGGTCTCGCCATAGTGCTTGACGCTCGCGAAGTTGATCGCGTTGATCACCACGAAGAAGATCGCGGCTGACGCCCATGTCGGGAAGCCCGGCCACCAGTACTGCACGTAGAGGCCGACCGCGGACAGTTCGGCCATGCCGACCAGGACGTAAAGCACCCAGTAATTCCAGCCCGACATGTAGCCGGCGAAGCCGCCCCAGTATCGGTAAGCGAAGTGACTGAAGGAACCGGCGATCGGCTCCTCCACGACCATCTCGCCCAGCTGGCGCATGATCAGGAAGGCAATGACGCCAGCCAGTGCATAACCGAGCAGCACCGACGGTCCGGCCATCTTGATGGTCTGCGCGATGCCCATGAACAGGCCCGTGCCGATCGCGCCGCCGAGCGCGATCAACTGGATGTGCCTGTTCTTGAGCGCGCGCTGCAAGTGGTGTTTCTGTGTGTCTCCTGCCATACCACAACTCCTTTTACTGACGTGCCGGCGAAGCCGGCGGCGCGGTGTGCGCCGGCCCGGAACGCCGTGATGTTTTCATGCGCGAACGGATCATCCGCGCGGGCCCGGCGGCAACGACGCCCGCCACTCGGGCGCGTGTCGTTGCCGTGCTGCCCGCGGGGTGTCCGCAAGCGTGAAGGGAAGGCGGGTCCGCGCCGATCGGGCAACGGGCCGAGCCAGGGTTGCGATCCTACACCGTGCGGTTCACGTTATGTGATCTACCCCAGGTAAACGCTGAATCAGCAAGCGGGCGGCGGCGGGCGCGATTTCCGTCGTCTGGCATGCGCTGGTGCCCGCAAAACCTGCGTTGCATGGTCGTCGGACGGAACGGCTCTTGCTTTAATCCGGGCAAATATCGCGTCGTCGCAACCGTGCGACGACCGCTCACAATGGAGCATCCCCATGTCCGAGCGTTATCCCCAGGCTCCAGCTGTCGCGGCCACGGCGCCTTCGTTCAACATCGAACCGTTGCGCTTCGAGGCAGACTTCGAGCAGATCCCGGAGGACGAGGGCGAGACCATCGCTGCATTGACCGACGCGATGCGCCAGATCACCGAAAAGACTTCGCATGACTATGGACATGCAGTGCGCAGCGTGCACGCGAAAAGTCATGGGCTGCTGCGCGGTGAGTTGCGCGTACTGGACAACCTGCCGCCGGCCCTGGCGCAGGGGGTATTCGCGCAGGCAGGCACATTCCCCGTGGTGCTGCGTTTCTCGACCAACCCTGGCGACATTTTGTCGGACCGGGTGTCGACACCCCGCGGACTTGCCATCAAGGTGATCGGCGTCGATGGCCCGCGGCTGCCCGGGGCGGAAGGGCAAACGACGCAAGACTTCGTAATGCAGAACGCGCCGGCCTTCACCGCATCGACGCCGAAGGACTTCCTGAAGACGTTGAAGCTGCTCGCCAAGACTACCGACAAGGCGGGCCAAGCGAAGGAAATTCTATCGGCCGTGCTACGCGGCACCGAGGCTGCGCTGGAGGCGGTTGGCGCACAGAGCGCCACGTTGAAGAGCATGGGCGGTCACCCCGAGACGCAGGTGCTCGGCGAAACTTTCTATACCATCGTGCCGTTCCTTTATGGTCCATACATCGCGAAGCTGAGCGTCGCGCCGGTGTCGCCGTCGCTGACCGCATTGACGGATCAGAAGGTCGATCTGAAGGATCGACCCGACGGCTTGCGCGAGGAGATCAACGCGTTCTTCGCGAACCAGGGCGGCGAGTGGGAAGTGCGCGTGCAGCTCTGCACGGATCTGCAGAAGATGCCGATCGAGGATGCCGCCGTGCGTTGGGACGAGGACCAAAGCCCGTTCTTCCCGGTCGCCCGCATCACGGTCGCACCGCAACCGGCGTGGACCGATGCGCGTTCGGCGGCGGTGGACGATGGGCTGGCGTTCAGCCCGTGGCATGGCCTTGCCGCGCATCGGCCGCTGGGCGGCATCATGCGCTCGCGCAAGCCGGCATATGAAATGTCCGCGACCTACCGCGGGCAGTTCAATGGCTGTCCGATCCACGAGCCGAAGGCGCTCGACAAGCTTCCCGAGTGAGACAGGCGGGCGCGTCGGCAGTGGTCCGAAGGCCGCCGCGCGGCAGCCGTCGACGCGTTGCGACTTGGCATGCCGTCGGGCGCGCCTCAATTTGCGCTTGGCATCCGCTTTCGGGTCTTGGACGTCGTGCATCGGGCATCGAGCATCAAACGTTGGCGGCTGATGGCCGGCGGTGGCGGGTCGAATGCGACGCGGGCCGCTTTGGCAGCGTACGATGCGGCCTTCGCCGCCGCGCGCTCTTCGGAACTCTGGTCATGGAAATCTGGGTCGATGCCGACGCCTGCCCGGCGCAGGTGAAGGACATCCTGTTTAGGGCCGCGCAGCGTACGCAGAGCCGCGTCACGCTGGTGGCGAACGCCTTTCTGCGCACGCCGCCTTCCCCTCATATCCGGGCGCTGCAAGTGCCCTCCGGTCCCGACGCGGCGGATCGGCGAATCGCGGAGGGCGTACAGCCAGGCGACCTGGTCATTACCGCGGATATTCCGCTGGCCTCGGATGTCCTCGCGCGCGGCGGCGCGGCGCTCGATCCTCGCGGCGGTTGGTTCACCAACGACACGATACGGGAACGGCTCGCGATGCGATCGATGCTCGACGAGCTTCGCGGTGCAGGCGTGGCTACCGGTGGGCCGGCACCTTTCTCTGCGCGGGATGGCCGGGCGTTCGCGGCTCAACTCGATGGTTTTCTGGCGCGAGCCAAGCGCTCGATTCAGCCGGGCTAGGCGTAAACGAGGAATGACGCGTGCCCGTAAAGCGGCCCCTAATACTCGTCGCTGCGGCAAGGACTGGAGGGCGAGGTGGCAAAGGGCGAAGACGCGGACGTGAGCAGCACGCAGGCCGAACTCGAGTACTGGGCCGAGCAGGCCAGGCGCATCGAGTGGCAGGCATTTCCCCGAACGATCCTGGACGACGCCGGTGGTGACGGGCCGGCGGCGCGGTGGTTCCCCGACGGGCAGACGAACCTCTGTTTCAACGCCGTCGACCGGCACGCACAGGCGCGTCCGGAGGCAGTGGCGTTGCGTCACGTCTCGTCCGAGACCAACGAAACCGGCCACTACACCTACGCGCAACTGCGCGACGAGGTGTGCGCCGTGGCAGCCATGCTGGTGACGTTGGGCGTGGGGCAGGGCGACCGCGTGCTGATCTACATGCCGATGATCCCGCAGGCGGTGTTTGCAATGCTGGCGTGCGCACGTATCGGCGCGGTCCACGTCGTCGTGTTCGGCGGCTTTGCCACCGACAGCCTGGCGGCGCGGATCGCCGATGCCAAGCCCGCGGCGGTGCTGACTGCCGACGCCGGCAGTCGGGGTGGCAAGATCATTCCATACAAGCCTTTGTTGGATGCCGCGCTGGCACGCGTGCCGGAATGCACGCCGTCGGTGGTGGTGTACGACCGGCAGTTGGCGGACGCGCCGCATACCGACCGGCGCGACTTCGACTGGATGACCCTGCGTTCGCGCTGCGCCGGCCGACCGATCGATTGTGTCTGGCTGCCATCGGGCGCGCCGAGCTACGTGCTGCATACTTCCGGAACGACCGGCACGCCAAAGGGTGTGCAGCGCGATGTCGGTGGCTATGCAGTGGCGCTCGCAACCGCGGCGGCGCAGGTCTTTCACGCCGATCGGTCCGATGTGTTCTTCACCGCCAGCGACATCGGATGGGTGGTCGGGCACAGCTTCATCGTCTATGCACCGTTGTTGATCGGCGCGACGACGCTGCTGTATGAAGGCACGCCCCTGCACCCGGACCCTAACGTACTCTGGCGCATCTGTGCGGAACATCGTGTCACCTTGTTCTACTCCGCGCCGACCGCATTGCGGGTGCTGCGCAAGCAGGCCGCGTGCGACCCGGCCGCACACGATCTGAGCGCGTTGCGAGGGATCTTCGTGGCGGGCGAGCCGCTCGACGAGGCAACCGCCGCCTGGATTCAGCAGGCAAGCGGCAAGCCAGTGATCGATAATTACTGGCAGACCGAGACGGGCTGGCCGATCCTTGCCGTACCCTGGCATGAGTCCGGCGCGCAGGCCGGCCAGACCAGCAAGCTCGGCAGTTGCGGCAGGCCGCAGCGCGGCTATGTTCCCGTGATTGTCGACCCCGACAGCGGCACGCCGCTGCCGGCCGGGGAGAAGGGCTTGCTCGCACTGCGTGCGCCACTGCCGCCCGGCTGCCTGACGACGCTGTGGCAGGCGGCAGCGCGCTATCGCGACACGTATTGGACCGTCGGCCCCGACCGCACGCTGTACTCTACATTCGACTGGGCCGTGCGCGATGCGAACGGCGACTTCATGATCCTGGGCCGCACCGACGACATCATCAACGTTGCCGGGCATCGCATCGGCACGCGCGAGATCGAGGCCGTGCTCAATGGTCACCCTGCGATCGCCGAATCGGCGGTTGTCGGTGTGCACGACGAGATCAAGGGCCAGACGAGTTGGGCTTTCGTGGTGCGGCGCGAACAGCCCGCCGATGGTGTGTCCCGCGACGATGTCGAACTGGCTGCGTCGGCCGGCTCGGCCGTCGATCGCAGTCTCGGCGCCATCGCACGCCCGTCGCGCGTGATCGTGGTGCCGGCGCTGCCCAAGACGCGTTCCGGGAAAGTAGTGCGGCGCAGCCTGCAGGCAGTCAGCGAGGGACGCGACGTCGGCGACATCAGCACAGTCGACGATGCGCGCGTGCTCGATGCGGTCCGTGCCGCGCTGGCCTCGCCGGATGCGCGGCTGTCGACAATTTGATGCGCTACGATGGCTGACGCTGGTGCCGCTGCTGCGCGGACGGAGGCGCGGCGCCTTCCGTCTACGCGTCGTGCCTTGCCACGCCTTCCCGATCACATCATTCATGCCCATTGGGGCGAGGAGAACGATTTGTCCGCAAGCACCGAGTTTCTGATGATCACCGGCGCGCCGACGCCTGTCGCGCCTTTTTCGCACGCGGTGGCAGCCGGCGACTGGCTGTTCGTCACCGGCCAGATGCCGACCGATCCCGACGACGACGCGGCGCCGCTCCCCGACGGCGTGGCCGCGCAGACCCGGCGTGTGATGGACAATCTGATCCTCGTGCTGCAAGGCGCGGGCGCGTCGTTGGCCGACGTGGTTTCGGTGCGGATCTTCCTGACCGAGTTCAAGCGTGACTACGCGCAGATGAACGATGTCTACCGGAGCTACTTTCCGGTCGGCCGTCTGCCGGCCCGCACCTGCGTTGGCGTGACCGGCCTGGCGAGGGATGCGCTGGTCGAAATCGACCTGATCGCGCGCCGCCCCGGTTGAACCACGGGCTGGCCGCCTTGCAGTTGGCGTTGCGGCCGCTCTGCCTGGCGGCGGCGCCGGCCAGAACCGGCGCGCGGCCTTTCGGCGATACTGTTGGGCGAATCCCGAGCATTCGAACCGACAGGAGCAGATATGGCCCAGCAGCAAGATAGCGTGCGCGAAGCGAGCGCCGCGCGCAGTGGCGTTCCCGGCATCGCCGGAAAGGTCGTCGTCATCACCGGAGCGAGCAGCGGCTTGGGCGAAGCCAGCGCGCGGCTGTTGGCGGCTCAGGGCGCCTCGGTCGTCCTCGGGGCGCGCCGCAGCGACCGGCTCGACGCGCTGGCCGAGGCGTTGCGCGCCGACGGTGCCGATGTGGAAGTTTTGCGCACCGACGTCACCGTTGCGTCGGAGGTGGCGGCGCTGGTCGAACATGCGCGGGCCCGCTTCGGACGCGTCGACGTGATGGTCAACAATGCTGGCGTGATGGCGATCGCGCCGCTGCGCAAGGCCATGGTCGACGACTGGAACACGATGATCGACGTCAACCTGCGCGGCGTGCTGCACGGTATCGCCGCCGCCCTGCCGGTGTTCCAGGCGCAGGGCAGTGGCCACTTCGTCAATATTTCGTCGGTGGCCGGCCTGAAGGTCTTCGGCGGCGGCGCGGTCTACAGCGCGACCAAGTTCGCCGTGCGGGCGGTCTCCGAGGGACTGCGTCAGGAGGTCGGCGAGTCGATCCGCACCACCATCGTCTCGCCGGGAGCAATCGCGACCGAACTGCCGGCGGGTACCCGCCATCCTTCCAGCGCGAAAGCCATCGCCGAACTCTACGAGATCGCCATCGGTCCCGACGCGATTGCGCGCGCCATCGCTTATGCGATTGGTCAGCCGCCCGAGGTCGACGTCAACGAGATCGTCCTGCGACCCACCGCGCAGAGCAGTTGAACCCAGCGCGCCGTCACGCGCGTCGGTCGTCTGCTGCGCTATTACGCGCGCAGTCGTCTACTGCGGCATTGCACGCCAAGCCTCGCCTTGCGAACCGTGTCGGCGCCGCGATTGCACATGCCCCGTCGGTCCCGCGACCTGAACTGGTCAGTACAGTACAGTTCATATTTTGTTAGACTCTTGCGTTAAACCCGCGGCCCGGGAAAGCCGACCGCAACCACGGCGGGTGTCGCCGAAAGCATTCCGAAAGCTATGGACAACAACCAGAACGGGGGCGCCGGCCAGGTGTCTCGCGACGACGCTGAACGGGCCAACGAGATGAACGGTCGTCACGTGCATGTGCACGTTCATTTGCACGACGAAGCGACCGATCCCGAGGCGCGGCTGGTGGACAGCCATGGGCGTCCGGCCACGCAAGGCGACGATGCCGAGCGCGATGCGGATCGAAACGATGGCGGTAAAAGCGGCGACAAAGACAAGGACAAAGACAAGGGCAGTGGCAAGGACGGCAAGAAGGAGGGCGACGAGAAGAACGACGACGGCGAGGACGACGACGAGAAAAGCGACGGCAAGGACGGCAAGAACGGTGGCGGGCGCAAGCGTCCCGGCAAGAAGCCGCTGATCTTCCTCGCGGTCGCCGTCGTCGTGGTGATCATCGTTGCGATCATCATGTGGTTGAATGGTCGCAACAAGGAAGGCACCGACGATGCGTTCACCGATGGCGACGTCGTCACGATGGCGCCGAAGGTCAGCGGCTACGTCACGCGTCTTGCGGTCCGCGACAACCAGCGCGTGAAGAAGGGCGATCTGCTGCTCCAGATCGATCCGCGCGACTACATCGCGCAACGCGATCAGGCCCAGGCCCAGGTCGGCCTCGCGGAAGCGCAGCTGCATCAGGCCGAGGCACAGCTGGCACTGGCGCGCGTGCAGTATCCGGCACAACTGCAGCAGGCGCGTGCGCAGCAGCAAAGCGCGGAAGCGAATCTGGCAAATGCCAATTCGGCCTACCAGCGGCAGCGCGGCGTCGATCCGCGTGCCACCTCGCAACAGAACATCGACACCGCCACCGCGCAGCAGCGCTCGGCACGTGCCGACGTGAGCAATGCGCGCGCGCAGGTCAGCGTCGCGTCGAAGGTGGAGCTGCAGGTCCGTCAGGCCGAAACGGCGGTCGAGGCGCGCCAGCAGCAGGTCCAGCAGGCGAAGGCGCAACTGGAAGTGGCGGAGTTGAATCTCTCGTACACGGAGCTGCGTGCGCCGAGCGACGGCTACATCACGCGTCGCAACGTGCAATTGGGCTCGCTGGTACAGGCCGGCACGTCGCTGCTGTCTCTGGTGACGCGCGATATCTACATCACGGCCAACTTCAAGGAATCGCAGCTGCAGCACATGCGCGTGGGCAACAAGGTGGCGATCAAGGTCGATGCCTATCCCGATCTTGACCTGGAAGGCCACGTCGACAGCATCCAGCAGGGCAGCGGTTCGCGGTTCTCTGCGTTCCCGGCCGAGAACGCCACTGGCAACTACGTGAAGATCGTCCAGCGCGTACCGGTCAAGATCGTCATCGATCGAGGCCTGAAGCCCGACGTGCCGCTGCCGATCGGTCTTTCCGTCGAACCGAAGGTGTTTCTCGAATGAGCGCGCACGCCGGTTGGCGACCGGGCGCCAATCCGTGGGTCGTGGCAATCGTCGTCACGCTCGCGGTGTTCATGGAGATTCTCGACACGACCATCGTCAACGTTGCGCTACCGCACGTTGCCGGGACGATGTCGTCGAGCTATGACGAATCGACCTGGGTGCTGACCTCGTATCTGGTCGCCAACGGCATCGTGCTGCCGATCTCTGCCTTCCTGAGCCGCTGGTTCGGCCGGAAGCGCTATTTCCTGATCTGCATCACGATGTTCACGGTGTGCTCGTTCCTGTGCGGCATCGCCACCGAGCTGTGGCAACTGATCCTGTTCCGGATCATGCAGGGCTTCTTCGGCGGCGGTCTGCAACCGGTGCAGCAGTCGGTGCTGCTCGATTACTTCAAGCCGGCCGACCGCGGCAAGGCCTTCGGCCTGTCGTCGATCGCCATCATCGTGGCGCCGGTGATCGGCCCGACGCTCGGCGGTTGGATCACCGACAACTACAGCTGGCGCTGGGTGTTCCTGATCAACGTGCCAGTCGGCCTGCTGACCACGCTGGCCGTCGCGCAATTTCTCGAAGACCCGCCGTGGGAGCGCGCCGCCAAGAAGGGCGCGCTGAGCATCGACTACATCGGCATCGGCTTGATCGCTCTCGGCCTGGGTTGCCTGCAGGTGGTGCTCGACCGCGGCGAGGATGACGACTGGTTTGCGTCCAGCTTCATCGTGACGTTTGCGGTGTTGACCGTCATCGGGATCGTCGGGGCGATCTACTGGCTGCTGTACGCGAAGCGTCCGGTGGTGGACCTGCGTTGCCTGCAGGATCGTAATTTCGCGACCGCGTCGGCGCTGATGGCCGGCATGGCGATGATCCTGTACGCGAGCTCGGTGCTGCTGCCCCAGTTGGCGCAGCAGCAGCTGGGCTATACCGCAACGTGGTCGGGTCTGGTGCTGTCGCCGGGCGCGATCCTGATCGTGCTGTCGATTCCGTTGGTACTGAGATTGATGCCGATCGTGCAGACGCGGCTGCTGATCGCGTTCGGCTTCCTGGCGCTCGGTTGCGCGTTTCTGTACTCGCGCCAGTTGGTGCCGAACATCGATTTCAAGACGCTGGTCATGATGCGTAGCGCGCAATCGATCGGTCTGGGCTTCCTGTTCGTGCCGTTGACCACGATCGCTTACGTGACGCTCGCGCCGCGCCTGAACGCAGACGCGTCGGCGCTCTTCACGATGTTCCGGAACGTCGCCGGCTCGATCGGCATCTCCCTGTCCACGGCCGGGCTGACCGAGCGCACGCAGGTCCGCAGCGCGCACATGGTGCACAACATGACGCCGCTGAACGAGGAGTTCCGGCTGGCGGTCGAGCGCATGACCGCCGCGATACGCGACTTCTCGCAGGCGGCGGGCGATCCCGCGCAGCTCGCGGTCGGCCGCATGTATCAGGCGATGATCTCGCAGGCCAAGGTGCTCGCCTATATCGACGTGTTCTCGCTGTGCTCGATTCTCGCGTTCGTGATGATCCCGCTCTGCTTCCTGTTGGCGCCGGTCAAGAGTTCCGGCAATGTCGCCGCTCACTGAAATGCACGTGTTCTCTTCGAATCCTAGCCGTACCCAGGCACGCCAGCGTCACGCCGGCGCGGGCCCGCAGCGCCGGCTGCCTGTGCTGGCGGTGGCGCTCGCGGCGCTCTGGCTGGCGGGCTGCACGGTCGGCCCAGACTATGTGGCGCCCACGCCGACCACGCCGGAAACCTATCACGACCTTGCGCGTACCACCGGCAATGTGAACGATTCGTCGCCGGTCGCCTCCGAGCCCGATCCGGCGTGGTGGCGCAACTTCAACGACCCGCTGTTGGACACGTTGGTCGAGCGCGCAATCGCCGGCAATCTCTCGTTGCAACAGGCCGTGCTGCGCATCGCGGAATCTCGCGAGCAGGTGACGCAAAGCGGCGCGGCGGGACTGCCGACGGTGAGCGCCGGCGCGCGCGCAACGCGTCAGCAGTTGGGCTTGCAGGGCATCCTCGATTCGCAACACATCGGCGAGCGCGCCGAGGCGTTGAGTCCGGAGGCGAATGGCGTGCTCGGCCAGCTGACTCAGCCGGTCAACCTGTATCAGGTGAACTTCGACGCGTCGTGGGAACTGGACCTGTTCGGCAAGGTGCGCCGCTCGGTCGAAGCCGCGCAGGCGGCCCAGCAGCAGAGCATCGAGGATCGCAACGACGGTCTGGTGTCGCTGGAGGCGGAAGTCGCGCGTGCCTATCTGCAACTGCGTGGCGCGCAGGCGATCGCGCAATTGCTGGCCACGCAGATTCGCCTGTCTGAAGACACCGTCGCGCTGACGCGCAACCGGCAGCAGAACGGTCTCGCACCGCAGAGCGATGTCGAGAACGCCAGCGCGCAGCTGGCTGGCCTGCGGGCCCAACTGCCCAGCTACGAGGCGCAGACGCGGCAGGCGATGAACGGTCTGGCCGTGTTGTTGGGCCAGGCGCCGGGCACTCTCGACGCCGAGCTCGCGCTACCGGCGGGACAGGTGGTGTTACCGGCGGTGCCGCCGGCCGTGCCGGTGGGCATCCCGGCAGCGCTGGCGCGCCGCCGTCCCGATATCCGCCGCGCCGAGGCGACGCTGCATCAGGCGACCGCGTCGATCGGCGTGTCGATCGCGCAGTTGTTCCCGAGCCTGTCGTTGACCGGTCAGTTCGGCATGCGCAATTCGCAGGCGAGCTATCTGACGCGCTGGGCCAGCCATTTCTACAGCTTCGGACCGAGCGTGTCGCTGCCGATCTTCCAGGGCGGGCGGCTGGTGTCGAACGTGCGCCTGTCGCGCGCGCAGCAGGCCGAGGCAGTGCTCGGCTACCGCCAGGCGGTGCTGGACGCGTTGCGGGAAGTCGAGAATGGACTGGTCGCGTACCGCACCGATCAGGATCGCGTACGGGCATTGGATGCGTCGCTCGCCGCGCAGCAGAACAACTTCGACCTGGCCAGCGAAAGCTACCGGAAGGGCCTGGTATCGTTCATCAATGTGATCGATGCGCAGCGCCAGCTCACCGACACCCAGCAACAGGTAGCGAATGCACGCGTGCAGCTCAGCACCGATCTGGTGTCGCTCTACAAGGCGCTGGGCGGCGGCTGGCAACCGTATCAGGACGTGACGTTGCCGCAGTACAAGGTGTTCGGGCCAGCCGGGCAGGTCACGCCGCAATGACGCCGCGCGCCGTCCGCGGCGCGCCACGCGCCGCCGCACTGCCGTCCGATGTGCGGGGCAAACGCCGGCAGATCGTCGCCGCCGCTCATGCCCTGTTCTCCGCTGGCTTCGAGCGGACCTCGATGGACGCGATCGCGGCGGCGGCAGGCGTCTCGAAAGTGACGGTGTACGCGCACTTCCCGAGCAAGACCGACCTGTTCCTCGCGGTCGTCGACGAAAAGGCGACGGCGCTCCGCAAACGCTGCCGGACCATCGGCGCGCGCACCGATCTGACGCTGGAGGCGCGTTTGACGCTGATCGGCGCCTCGTTCGTCACGTTGTTGACGAAGCGCGAGAATCTGGCGCTGTTCCGCGTGTTGATCGGCGAATGCTCGCGCTTTCCGACCCTGGCCGCGCACATCGTCGAGGCGACGCGCGTGCCGATGTTGCAGATGATGAGCGACCTGATCGGGCGCGCGGTAGCGGCAGGGGAGCTGCAGTGTTGCGACTGCCCACGCGCGGCGGAATTTTTCTTTGGCATGCTACACGGTACGATTCGGATCGACTCCTTGCTGGACGACCGGTTTCGGCCGACAAAGGAGACCATCGCCGCGCACGTCGCCCTCTGCGTCGCGGCATTCCGTGCGTTGTATGCGCCGCACGGACAGCGCGGCGTGCAAGCATAGGATTGCGGGAGAAGGGGGCAGCGCCCGGCGCGCCGGGATCCATCGTCGCTAGGCGACGGCGCGTGGCGCATCCGGAGTCGCGCGCGGCCGGCCTGCCGCGTCCAGGCAGGCGTTGAACAGGCTGTCGAGCCGTTCCACGCAGCGGTCGACGCCCAGCGAACGCAGAAAATCCTCGTCGAAGTTGCCGGTCTCGCCTTCCGCCCAGATGCCGACCAGCACGGTCGCGCCCGTGATGCGGGTGCGCAGGCGGCGCACAAGGTAGCGCAGGCCCGACGAGACGCCCCGGATCTGCAGCCCGACCAGGCAAATGATAGTCGCACCTTCGGGATCGAATTCGGTGATGCGCGCACGCGAGACCGCTTCGTGCGGCACGACCCGGGCGTTCACATGGTACTGCTGCAGCAGTTGCGCGACGATCTCATTGACGATCGGATCGAACGGGCCGCGCCCTGCAATGCACAGCACGGTTTGCGTCGGCGGGCGCGGCACCGTGACGATGTCCGAGCCAGCCGCTTCGGCATTCGCAGCGGCGGCGTGTGCCTGCGCGTTGGGATTGCGACGGCCATCGGCACTGACTTCCGGACCATGCAGGCCCGCAACCAGCTCCGCGGCGGCGGCGCGGATCCGTTCCCGTTGCAGGTCCGAGACAACGCCGCGCTCCACGTCGATGGCTGCATGCTGCAGGCCGGGCACCGCCACTTCTTCGTAATAGCTGAGTAGCGAGCCTTCGCGAATCAGCGTTTCGGCCTGGGCGATCGCTTCGTCCGGATCGCCGGCGAGCATGCGTTGATAGAAGGTTTCGGACGGCGTCAGCGCAGGTTGGTCGCCCAACAACACGTCGAGAAATTCAAGACGGTCGACGTGCCGGCCCAGCACCACCAGACACAAGGTCAGCGGGGTCGACAGGATCAGGCCCAACGGCCCCCAAATCCAGCTCCAGAAAACGGCCGAGACGACCACGGCGGTCGGCGACAGACCGGTGCTGCGGCCGTATAGCAGCGGTTCGACAAGCTGGCCCGCCGTAACGTCGACCACCACGAACAAGGCGACCGCCGCGACAGCCATGCCCCAGTCGGGACCGACCGCGGCGGCCAGCGAGATCGGCAGCAACGCGGCAATCCACGTACCGATATATGGAACGAAGCGAAGCAAGGCGGCCAGCACGCCCCAGAGGGCCGGACTTGGCACGCCGATCACCGCCAGACCGATGCCGATGGCCAGCCCCACCGAGGCGTTGACGCCGAGCTGGGCGAGGAAATAGCGGCTCAAACGCGCTGCGGCATCGTCCATCGCGGTGATGGTGCGATGCAAATCGGTAGCGCCGAACAGTCGAATCAAGCGATCGCGCAAATCCTCGCGTTGCAACAGGATGAATACCGTGATGACGAACACGATGCCCGCCATCTCGATCGGTCCGAGAATCGGCGCGACGATGCGTTGCAGCAAGCCAAGCGGAGAGGGCGGCGGCTCCTGGATCTCGACCGGCATCGGCTCGCGCTTCGGGCGTCCGGCCGCCTGGGTATCTGGCGACGCATCGAAGCGCCGCAGACGCTGCAGCGTATTGGAGGCCGTGCCAACGAAGCGGCCGATGCGGCCGACGGTCGATTGTTCGAGAGTTTCGACCTTTTCGAGAACGGTGCTGCGATAAGCAGGAATGTTCTGCGCCAAACTGGCGATCTGCGTACCGATCAGCCCCGCCAGCGCGACGATCACCGCGAGCGAGGTGAGCACCGAAATCAACACCGACGGCACCAATCCGAGGTGCAGCCGTCTGAGGCGCTGCACGAGGGGCGCCAGCAGGAAACTCAGCAGTATCGACAGAGTGATCGGGATGACGATGTCGTGCGCCAGCGATAGGGCAGCGACTACAACCACACCTACTGCGAGCGTCATCAACCCGCGCAGGCCCGGCGTTTCCGCCGAAGGGACCTCATTGCGCACACGCGCGCGATTGATCGGCTGAAATTCCTGCGAGATCGGTCGACGCGGCGGCGCCACAGTTGTCAGTCCCGATCAGCGAGCCGTTTCAAGGCGCGGGCGCAGTCCCAGGGCCAGCAAGACAGACGTTGCGAGTTGCAGACGGTCGACTTTCTGCACGGCTGCGCTCGCGGCGGCGCGTGCACTCGCCACCGTGCGACTCGCGCCCGCCGCGCGCCAAGCCCGACTACGCAACGTCTTGCTGGCTTGTTGGATACGGAAGATCGACGGGGCTTGGGTCTTGGCGTTGCTCATGATGGGTGTCCGGTAAGTCGTTCGGAAGCAGATGTAGACCAATAAGCATTGATCGTGCCAGCCGCTCGCAGGGCGACCGAAGGGTGCGCGGATGTCGCGTGGACATCGCCTGGATCGGCATGGATTACCGGGCCCGGCGGCATTCGGCCAGGGTCCACCTATACTGTGCATCCGTACAGAGCTTTCCTACGAATCAATCGTTTGAAGAACGCTGCTCACATTGCTGCTCAACTGGATATCGACGGCTTGGCGCCGTGTGCTGATGAGGCGCTTGATCCAGATCGCGCGCTGGCGAGGTCGGCACGCGGCAGGCCCGACGTCCCGCCGCCGTCGTCTGCGCCGCTTGCGCTTGCCTCCGTTGCGCCGGCACCGACAGCGCCCGAGCCTACAGACCCTCCGCCGACAGCCCCCCCGCCGACAGTGCTTGCGGCCTTGCCGCCGTCATCGACCATTCTCGCGAATACGGCGCTTACCGGTCCGTGCCCGGTTCCTTCCGACGGAGCCGCGGCGGCGGCGCCGCGCCGCCCTCTGCGGCCCTATCCGCCGATGGCCTTCGTGGACCTGGAGACGACCGGCGGGACCGCCCGCACCGATCGCATCATCGAGGTGGCGATCGTGGTGGTCGACGACGATGGCGAGCATGTCTGGCAAAGTTTGGTGAATCCCGGGCAACGGATTCCGCAGGCGATTACCGCGCTGACCGGCATCGACGACGCGATGGTGGCCGACGCACCGACCTTTGCGGATCTGGCCGGAGAGATTGCCTCCCGTCTGCAGGGCCATATCTTCGTCGCACACAACGCGCGTTTCGACTTTGGCTTCCTGAAGAACGAATTCGGGCGGCTCGGCGCCGACTTCCGCGCCACCGTGTTGTGCACGGTCCGGCTGTCACGCCGGCTCTTCCCGCATTACGCGCGTCATGGCCTCGACGCACTGATCGAGCGTCATCGTCTGCAAGTGAGCGACCGCCACCGCGCGCTTGGCGATGCCCAGGCGATTGCACAGTTCTGGCGGCTGCTGCCGCGGCACGTGGATCCGCCAGTGCTGCGCGAAGCCTTCGACGCGTTGACGGCCGTGTCGAGCCTGCCGGCGAGTCTGGACGCCGATCTGCCCGCGCGCTTGCCGACTGGGCCGGGCGTGTATCTATTCTTCGGCGAAAACGATCTGCCGATCTACATTGGCAAGGCCGTCAATCTGCGCCAGCGCGTGCTGAACCACTTCTCGAGCGACCACAGCTCGCAGAAGGAGATGCGGCTGTCGCAGGAAGTGCGGCGCGTCGAATGGCGCGAATGTGCCGGCGAACTCGGCGCGCTGCTGGAAGAAGCGCGTCTGGTCAAGGCGATGGCGCCGGTCCACAACCGGCTACTGCGGCGGCAGGAGAAGTCGTTCGCCTGGCGTCTCGACGACGATCTGTTTGGCGGTCGGCTGACGCTCGTCGATCTCTCCGAGCCGATGCGCGCCGAGCTCGGCCCGGGCGGGCCGATCTACTACGGACCTTACCAGACGCGGCGGGATGCGCAGGCGGCGGCGCGCACGCTGGCCGATCGCGATGGCCTGTGCCTTGCGCATCTCGGTCTCGAGAAGGTGAGTCCTGGACGCCCCTGCTTCTCGCATCAGGTGCGTCGATGCCGCGGCGCGTGCGTCGGCCTGGAGAGCGCCGCAGCGCATCACGCGCGCGTCGACGAGACCTTCGCGACGCATCGGCTCAAGCCCTGGCCATTCGCTGGCGCCGCTGTTATCGAGGAGGGTGCGGGCTTGCACGTGATCCACCACTGGGACTTCCTCGGGAGTGCCGGAACACTGGACGAATGCCTGGCATTGCTCGAAGGGCGTGCGGTTCGCTTCGATCGCGACGTCTACCGCCTGCTCAACGCGGCGGGCGGCGCCTGGCTTGCGAAGGCGCGGCCCCTGGTGGGTGACGGGGCGGCGTTGGCTGTCAACTCGGCGGCGCCGCCGGCTGGCCGTGCGGCCAGCGGCGTGGGCAGCGATGCAGTCAGCGATGTCGCCAGCGGTGTGGACTGCGGTGTGGACCACGGTGTGGACACTAACGCCGGCAAGATCGCAGCCATCCCGGTCCGGGCCACAGCAGCCGTGGCGCCGGCAGCGGCAGTGACCGGCGGCACGAGGTTGGCGGACAGTGTGGCTGGGCGGCACGAAACGTCGGCGTTTGCCGACACCGAGATGCCGGCTGCGTAGGACGGCCCCAAGCGGGTCCGTGCGGCGCGGGTCCGTGCGGCACGACTCAGCGCCCGGCCGATCGCAGCCAACGAGGTTCCGGTGGGCCGATGCGGCTGGCCTCCGCTGCCGCTAGTGCCCCTTGCCGCGCCAGGTTTGCGATCGGCGGCGCGTGGGAAGGCGACGCAATCATAGGCAAAGCGCGGCTTCGCGCCGCAGCGGTAGCGGCGTCGGTAACTGAAAAGGCGCGGCCTGCTCAGACCAGCGCGGCATGCGTCGCCCTTTGTCCACCAGAGCGTCGTGCTTCGTGTGTTTCTGGAGTGCGCGCGGCAGCATCCACAGCGCTTAAAAGCCCCACTCTGGAAGGGATAAATGCGCTCTTTATTGAAATGAGAATCGTTATCATCTAGACTCTGCCTATTCCTTGTGGAGTTGCCAATGAGCCCGTCGTCCTTGTTTCCTGTCTCGCCGTTTTCGACTGCCTTCATGGCGGTCAAGTCCATGGGCGTCGACAACGGTCGGGGACGGTCGACAGCGGAGGGCCATGCGGCTTCGACACCCTACGGACACTCTCTATCGCTGGCCGCGAAGCGCTTGCTGGCGGTCACGCGCCGAAGCTTCGGCATCGACGAAGTTTCCGTGCCGCGCTCCGGCGCGTCCACCAACGAACGCCGAGACCGCTGATGGACTTGATCTACTGTCTTGCAAGCGCCCTGAGCATTGCCTGGGTGATCTTCAGCCGCTGAGCCGCATGCCGTATGCACGCTGTACACCGTGTACACCGCGTACACCGCGTACACCGTGTGCACCGTGTGCACCGTGTGCGCCGCTCGTGCAACGGGCGGGCGAGCCATGTTGCCCGCCCGTCCGCGTCTCGCGTCTCCTTAACGCCTGCCATCACTGGGCGCCCGGCCGGCCGCTGCGACCGCTGCGTACCCCGTCCAGTCCGGTGAGTGCATTCATGATTTCCTGCGCCTGGGCCTTCGACACGCGCGACAGCACCACGCGCACTTCGTCGAGCTCGGGGTCATCTTCGCTCTGCTCGACGACGAACTGGCGAACCTTGTTCGCGCGCGGCCCGAGCGCCTCGTGGACACGATGCATTGACACCGTGCCACGGTCCGCCTGCAACACGACCGACGCACTTTGCCAACTCGCGCGGTAACGTTCCTCCAGCGGCTTGAGCCCGGCCAGAATCGCCAGGATGATTAACGTTGCCGCGATGCCGGCCGTGTAGAGGCCACCGCCGACTGCTAGGCCGATGCCCGCCACGGTCCACAGGCTGGCCGCGGTGGTCAGGCCGCGCACCACTTCGCCGCGCAGCAGGATCGAGCCCGCGCCAAGAAAGCCGATGCCCGACACGACTTGCGCGGCAACGCGCGACGGATCGAGTACGACGTGCTCGTTGCCGAGCACACCGGCGAAGCCGTACGCCGAAACCAACATGATCAGTGCCGAACCGACGCATACCAACATGTGCGTGCGCAGGCCCGCCGCCCAGAACAGACGTTCACGTTCGAAGCCGATTACGCTGCCCAGCAAGGCAGCGATGACCAGTCTCGCGATCAATTCAAAATCCGACAGCATGGCGTTCTCCCGACGCTTGCGCCGCGCTCAGCGGCGCGACATCGATGGATGGCTACGAGCGCGGACGCAAGCGGCCGCTGCACGCCGGCCCGCGATCTTCTAGGATACTCGGCTTGGACAGCCACGGAACGAGGACAACCATGACACTGCGCAAACTGGGCAACGCCGACCTGAGCGTTTCGCCCATCGCGTTCGGGGGCAATGTATTCGGCTGGACGGCGGACGCACGGCAGTCGTTCAATCTGCTCGATGCCTGGTGCGATGCAGGCTTCAATTTCGTCGACACGGCCGACGTCTATTCCTATTGGGCGCCGGGCAACCGCGGCGGCGAATCGGAGGAGATCATTGGCCAGTGGTTCGCCAGAGGCGCGCCGCGCGATCGCATCGTGCTGGCGACCAAGGTCGGCAAGCCGATGGGCGAGGGCAAGCGGGGCCTGTCGGCGGCCTACATCCGCGAGGCAGTGGACGCGTCGCTGCGCCGTTTGCGGACCGACTACATCGACCTGTATCAGGCGCACGCCGACGACCCGGATACGCCGCTCGAAGAGACGCTGACAGCGTTCGCCGAGTTGATTCAAGCCGGCAAGGTGCGGGCGATCGGCGCGTCGAACTACACGGGCGAGCGTTTCGCGGCGGCCCGCGCGGCGAGCCGCCAGCTTGGCGTGCCCGGCTACGAAAGCCTGCAACCCGAGTACAACCTGGTCGAACGCGCCCACTACGAGCAGGAGTTGGAGCCGGTCGTGACCCGCGAAGGCGTGGGCGTGATCAGCTACTACAGCTTGGCCAGCGGCTTCCTGAGCGGCAAATATCGCAGCCAGGCGGACTTGCAGGGCCGCGCACGCGGCGCGGCGGCCGGCAAGTACCTCGATGCGCGCGGGCTGCGTGTACTGGCCGCGCTCGATGCGGTCGCCAAGGACCATGACGCAACGCCAGCGCAAATTTCGCTGGCTTGGCTGTTGGCCCGGCCATCGATCACGGCGCCGATCGTCAGCGCCACCAGCGTCGCGCAGTTGCAGGAACTGGCCGGCGCCGCCACGCTACATCTGTCATCGGACGCGCTAGCGCGGCTCGATGCCGCCAGCGCGCCGGACGCAGCGTGCTGACTTGATCGTGTGCGTGAGCGCAGTGTGCGTCAGCGCACTGCTCGCTCTCTTAGACGACGAGTGCGCCGACCATGAACAGCGTTCGTGCCACGGGCTTCGCTTTGCGGCCGCCGGCTCCCGCCCGCCGCGTGCCGACGCGGTCCGCGGCCGCGATCGACACTGCCGTACGACAGGCTTAGCGGCCGGCCAGGAAACCGATGACCAGGGCCAGGCCGGCAACCGCACCCACCACGTGCCACGGCTTTTGACGGGCGACTTCATCAGCCTGACCCAGTGCGTCGTTCAGCGTACGGCCGACCGACGCGCTCTTTTCGGTGAGGGCACCGCGCGCGCTGGTCAGTTTCGAGAGCACGTTGCTCTTCAGGCCATCGACGTCGACGTCCTTCGCGCTCGACAACGCGGATTCGATTTCATCGAGCACCCGGTGCAGTTGGTCGCGACCGTCGTCGACCAGCTTGCCGGCCTTCGAACTGGCGTCGTCCGTGAAGTCGCGCGCCTTGGACACACCGTCGTCGAGGGTACGTTCCGTGCGGCTCTTGAACAGTTTCATAGCAGTCTCCTTGGAAGATGGCGGTAAACGGTGGGTGCGCCAGATTGGCGCGCGGTACCGTGTGAGGTGAACAAAAGTCCGTTCGCACTGCATCGCGCTTGAGCGACCCCTGTTACACAGAGTAGCGCGCTTTTTGAAACCGCGCCGGGCGCGCCGCTTATCGGTAAAGGGGCAGGCGGCGGGTGGATAGGCAGCCGGGGCAGGCAGCGGTGCAGGCCGCGCCTGCGGATGCGCCAATGCCCGCGGCGGCCATGGACGGCGGTTCGGTGTCCGGCTGGCAAAATCGGCAACACCGGCAACACCGGCCTGGTGATCAGTGCGCGATGCCGAGCGGCGCTCGCTTCCCGATCGCTCAGCCGATCTCGTCGGGCGGAGTAACCAGTCCATAGGTAGTGGACAGGAAACGCGCGAGGATCGCGCTGGAAACGACGCTGGCGCGTTCGGCCAGGAAATGGGTGAAGCCTTCGGCGGCGCTGGCGTCGGCTGAATCCGAGATCGTGCGCATCACCGCGCAGCGCACGCCGTACTCATGACAGACCTGCGCGACGGCCGCGCCTTCCATCTCCACCGCCAGCGCACCGGGCGATCCGGCCAGCAGCGCGCGGCGCGCGGCGTCGTCGGCCACGAAGCGATCGCCCGACAGTACCAGGCCGCGGTGCAACTGGCCGCCGCGCCTGCCGTCCCGTCCATTCGGCACGACGTCCGCGCCGGTTGTCGCCTGGTCTGCCAGGAAGCGCTGCGCGGCATCGGCCAGGGCGTCGCTGAGCCCGACGTCGGTCGCGAAGTCGGCGCGGCCGAGCAGCGGCACTTCAAAACGCGGAAACAGCGGAGACGCATCCATGTCGTGTTGGCGCAGCGCGTCGGCCACCACCACGTCACCGACGCCGACCGATGCGGCAAGGCCGCCCGCGACGCCGGCGAAGACGATCGCGCCCACATCGAACTGATGAATCAGCGCGGTTGCGGTGGTGGCCGCCGCGACCTTGCCGACCCGCGCCAGCGTCACGACAAGCCGTCGGCTACCGCGCTCGATCACCAGGTATTCGCGGCCGCCCCGGAGATGGGCGCGTGCATGCTCGGCGGCGCGCAGGCGCCCGAGCAGGGCGCTGATTTCCTGCGGCAGCGCCGCGATGATCGCGACCGCGTCTGAAGTATTCGGCATGCTTGGCTCCAGGGTAAGAACGGGCGGCGCGTTGGCACGGCCGCCGGCTCGGCCGTGGCGTGAGCGGTAAGGACCAACGAGAGATGAACCAGGGATGAAGCGCCGCGGCGCTTCAGGACGCGTCGTCGCCGAGCGGCACCACGCCGAAGCGTCGCTCGTTGCGGCGGTGCCACGCGATCATGCCGGCCATTGCGACGCAGATCACGCTGCCGAGCACGCCGATCACGGCGGCGCTTGTCCAGCCGTGCGCCAGCATCAGCGCGTAGAGGCCCAGCATGATCAGCACCGCAATGTTCTGATTGAAGTTCTGCACGGCAATCGACGCGCCGGCGCTGAGCAACACGTGCCCGCGATGCTGGAGGACGGCGTTCATCGGCACCACAAAGTAGCCGGACAGCGCGCCGATCAGCGCGATCAGCGGGTAGGCGAGGATCACGCCCACGCTGAGGTGCTGCCCTGCGATGTCCAGCGCCGCGTCGCCGAACAGCGAACGGTTGTAGAACGCGGTCGCGACGATCGCCACGCCGGTCACGATGCCCACCGGCAGGGCCGACATGGCGCGCCGCAGGCTGAGATGGCGCGCGGCGTAGGCGGCGCCGAACGCGAGTCCGATGCCGATCACCCCTTGCAGCACCGCGCCGCCGGAGAGCGTCATGCCCAGCGCGCTGCCCGCCCATTTCAGAATCAGCAATTGCAGCGTCACCGCTGCGCCCCACAACAGCGTCGTGACCGCCAGGACGATCTGTGCCGGCCGGTCATGCCAAAGCACCGAACAGGCGTGGCCGAACTGCGTGACCAGCGCGCCGGGATGGCGCAACTGCTGGTCGTAGCGCGCGCCGGTGTCGGGAATCCGCAGGTTGATCAGCGACGCGATGATGTAGATCAGCATGACGACCAGCAGCGCGGCGCGCGCCACGGTGCCCAGCGCCGGCAGGTGCAGCGCAGCGACCACCGGCGCCGCGTGACGACTGATCAACGCGCCGCCCAGCACGGTGCCGGCGATCGTCGAGCCCACCGTCGCTGCCTCGATCCAGCCATTCGCGGCAACCAGTTTGTCGGCCGGCAGGAGTTCCGTGAGGATGCCATATTTGGCGGGCGAATATGCGGCCGCGCCGATCCCGACGACGGCGTACGCGAGCATCGGATGCAGGCCGAACAGCATCGCCAGGCAGCCGAACGCCTTCAGCGCATTCGACAGCAGCATCACGCGTCCCTTCGGCATCGCGTCGGCGAACGCGCCGACGAACGGCGCCAGCACCACGTACGAAATCGAGAAGCAGAACTGGATCAGCGGCGTGACCCACTGCGCCGCGCGCATCTCGCCGAGCAGCGCGATCGCCGCGATCAGCAGTGCGTTGTCGGCCAGTGACGAGACGAACTGCGCCGCGATGATCGCGTAGAAGCCTTTTTTCATGGAGATCGCCGGCGCGCGTTCGGGACGCTCACGCGCAAGGCAGCGGCCGCTCAGGCCGGCGCGTCACCGGCCGGCGGGTTGGCCAGGCTGTGGCCACGCAACACGGCGACCATCTGCGCGAAGATCTTCGGGTTGCCGGCGACGATCTCGCCGAGGTCCATGAAGTCGCTGTCGCCCTTGTAGTTGCCGACCAGGCCACCGGCTTCGGTGATCAGCAGGCTGCCGGCCGCGACGTCCCAGGGCTTCAGGCCCTGTTCGAAGAAGCCGTCCATGCGGCCGGCGGCGACGTTGGCCAAGTCGAGCGCCGCGGCGCCCGGACGACGGATGCCGGCGCACGCCTGGGTCATCGCGCCGAACAAACGCAGATACTGTTCGAGTCCCTTCATCTCGCGATACGGGAAACCGGTGCCGAGCAGACCTTCGGTCAGCCGGTCGCGGCGGGCCACGCGAATGCGCCGCTCGTTGAGGAAGGCGCCCGCGCCGCGCGTTGCGGTGAACAGATCGTTGCGGGTCGGGTCATACACGACCGCGTGTTCGGTCACGCCCTTGTTGGTCAGCGCGATCGAGACGCAGTAATAAGGCAGGCCGTGGATGAAGTTGGTCGTGCCGTCGAGCGGGTCGATCACCCACTGATAATCGGACCGGCGATCGGTCGCACCCGATTCCTCCGCGAGGATCGAATGATCGGGGAACGCCTGATTCAGCGTCTCGATGATCGCGGCTTCCGCCGCACGGTCGATCTCGGTGACGTAGTCGTTGTGCTGCTTCTTGCTGACCTGCACGCGCTCGAGATCGAGTGAGCCGCGGTTGATGATGCCGCCGGCGCGACGCGCGGCCTTGACGGCGATGTTGAGCATGGCATGCATAACGTTTTCCTGCGTTGCACGGCTGGCCATCCGTCGCGGCGTCGCTGCCTGGGCCGCCCGTGCGCGCGGGTTGGGCGGCGGGCGGCTTGCGGCGGCAAAGCGAGCGGGGACGGCAAGCTGGCGACGTTCTGGTGACTGAAACAGCGCCCTGGGGCGGAGGGCCGCGAGGGACCGGCTGCGGACGAGCCGGCCGGGGCCGGTCCGCACCGTACCCACGCGGCGCGAAACCGGCATTTTATCCGAGTCCGCGCGCCGCGTTGTCGGTAAACTTGCGCGATCTGTCTTTGCCGGGCCATCGGGAGCCACTATGTCCGACTGTTTTGCCGCGACCCGTTTCGTTCTGGTCGAACCCAGCCATCCTGGAAACGTGGGTGCTGCCGCGCGCGCGCTGAAGACCATGGGCTTCGGCCGCCTGGTGCTGGTGCGGCCGCGCGAGCCGGATGTGCGTGCCCATCCGGAAGCGCGCGCGATGGCCAGCGGCGCGGACGACGTGCTGGCCGCCGCCTGCGAAGTGGCATCGCTCGACGCGGCATTGGCAGGCGTGCACTGGTCGTTGGCGCTATCGGCGCGCACCCGCGAGTTCGGGCCGCCGGTGCTGTCGCCGCGCCAGGCGGCCCGGCACGCGGCCGACCGCCGACCGGCGCCGGCGGCCTGCGAAATTGCGTTGGTGTTCGGTAACGAACGCACCGGCCTGGCAAATCACGACGTCGAGCGTTGCGCGGCAATTGCCCATATCGATGCAAATCCGGCCTACTCGTCGCTGAACCTGGCGCAAGCGATCCAGGTACTGGCCTACGAGATGCGAATCGCCTATCGCGACGCGACTGCCGCTGCGGCGGCTCCGGCGGCGGCCGCTACGGCCGCGCCCGGCCTGACCGCCGGGGACACGCTGGCGACGGGCTCGCTCGCCACGGACGCGCTCGCCGCGACACGTGCATCCGCGGCGGCGGAAGGTGCGGCAGGCTGGCCGGAAGGGCAGGCAGCGGGACGCGTGACGGCTGCGGCTCCAACCGCGGCGGCTGCTCGCGCCGAAGACATCGAACGGCTGTTCCAGCACCTGGAGCAAGGCCTGATTGCAATCGACTTCCTGGATCCCGCTCATCCGAAGAAACTGATGAGCCGGCTGCGGCGCCTGTTCGCGCGCTCGGGCCTGGAGAACGAGGAGGTGCATCTGCTGCGCGGCATCGCCAAGCAGATGTTGCTCACGGCGGGGCAAGCGCCGCAGCGCCGCTGAGCCGGTCGCCTCCGGGCGCGCGGCTGTCGGCACATATGGAAAGGCGCGGTCAGGCGTCGCCCGCCACGCCCCGCAACGGCATTTCGGCACCGTCGCCATCGACTTCGGGTAGCGGACACAGTTTGATGCCCGCCGCATCGATGCGCAGGTAGCCACCGCGTCGCGGCGTCATGTCCAGTTCCCAGTCCGGCAGCACCCAGCGCTCGACGGCGTGGCCGGCACGATGCGCGTGCAGCGCGGGCCGATGCGTATGTCCGTGCACGATGGTCTCGACCGGCGGCGCCACCCGCCGTTCCGCATCGATGCCGAGCGGTGTCGCGTCGCTCAGGTACACCCGGGCCGCGCCGCTTCGCGCACTGTCGGCGCGCAGCCGCGCGGCGAGCGCAAGCCGCCACCGCAGCGGCCAGGCGAGAAAGAAACGCTGGAGCCACGGCCGATGCACCAGCCGGCGAAAACGTTGGTAGCGCACATCGTCGGTGCAGAGCGTGTCGCCGTGCAGCAACCGAACGCGGCGGCCGAACGCAACGAGATCGTGGCGGTCCGGCAGCAATGTCGCGCCGGCACGGGCCGCGAAGCGCCGGCCAAGCAGGAAATCACGATTGCCGTGCATCACGTAGATGGCCACGCCACGGGACGAGAGAGCAGCCAGGCGGGCGGCCACGTCGGCGGCGAACGGGGTGGCGAGCATGTCGTCGCCAACCCAGAATTCAAACAGGTCGCCAAGAATGTACAGCGCGCTTGCGGTGCTGGCTTCTTCGCGGAGGAAACGTCCAAATGCCGCATCGGTGACCGGCAACGCTTCGCTCAAATGGAGGTCGGCGATGACGAGCACCGGGCCGGTACGGGAAGGGCTCATGCGTTCGGACGCGACATCGGAAGGGGGGCTGGCGGCAGGCGGCTCGCGCGGCACTGGCGCGGCAACGGCACGAAAGGAGTGGTTCAACGAGGTGGTCGTTCAATCGCGCGCCGGCTCGCGCCGCTCACCGGCCACAGCCGTCAGGCGTGCCGCCGGCGCCATTCGCCCCGCGCCGCGCGGTCACGGCCGCGCGGCGTCCGACGCGCCGGCAAGCGGCGCGTCGCTTGCACTCAGTCGACGACGACCGCCTTCTCGATCAGCACGTCTTCGCTCGGCACGTCCTGGTGGAAGCCCTTGCTGCCGGTCTTGACCTTGCGGATCGTGTCGACCACGTCCTGGCCTTCGACGACCTTGCCGAACACCGCATAGCCCCAGCCCTGCGGCGACGGCGACGAATGGTTCAGGAAGTCGTTGTCGGCCACGTTGATGAAGAACTGCGCGCTCGCCGAATGCGGGTCGTTGGTACGCGCCATCGCCACCGTGTACTTGTCGTTCTTCAAGCCATTGTTGGCTTCGTTCTCGATCGGTTGATCGGTCGGCTTCTGATCCATGCCCGGCGCGAAGCCGCCGCCCTGGATCATGAAACCGTCGATCACGCGGTGGAAGACGGTGTTGTCGTAGTGCCCCTTGCGCACGTAGGACAGGAAGTTCTCGACCGTCTTCGGCGCCTTCGCGGCGTCCAGTTCGAGCTTGATCACGCCCTTGTTCGTATGCAGTTCAACCATGAAAACGCTCCTGTTTCTTGAGGGAAGCCGCCCCGGCTTTGCCGGGCGGCCATGGGACGGTGCGGCGCGGCCGCGGCCTCAGGGCTTGACGATGCGAGCCTGCTCGATCACCACCTGACGCGTCGGCACATTGGCCATCGCACCGTGACGCGTGGTGGGCACGGCCTCGATACGCTTGATGACATCCATGCCGGCCACGACCTTGCCGAACACCGCGTAACCGTTGCCATCAGGACGAGGATAGTCCAGATTCGGATTGTCCACCGTGTTGATGAAGAACTGCGCGGTCGCCGAATTCGGATCCGCGGTCCGCGCCATGGCGAGCGTACCCGCGCTGTTCTTCAGCCCGTTCTGCGATTCGATCGGGATCGGGGCGCGCGTCGGCTTCTCGTTGAGCGCCGCGTCGTAGCCGCCGGCCTGCACCATGAAGCCGGGAATCACGCGATGGAACACGGTGCCGTCGTACTGGCCGGACTTCACATACGACAGGAAGTTCGCGACCGTCTTCGGCGCACGCGCCGGGTCGAGGGCCACGCGGAACTCGCCCATCGTGGTGGTGAAGGCGACTTCGGGTTGGGCGCCGGGCGCGGCCTGCGCCAGTGCGGACGATGACGTGCCGGCCAATGCGGTGACGGTCATGCCGGCCGCAACGGCGGCGCGCAGCGCCAGGCGACGCAGCGGCGACGCGGCGGCGCGCGAGAGGCGGTTCTGATCGGGGGCCATGCGGGTCTCCGGTGGAAAAATCGGGGCGGTGCCGGCCAGCGTGCCGGTCCGCGCGACGGTGGCGGGAACGGCGCTCGCGTCGCGGCGGCCGTTCAAGCGGCACATGCGCGGTCGGGCGCGGTCGGGCGCGGTCGGGCGCGCGGTGCCGGGTGCTCAGGGACGGACGGGCACCGTCGTCGAAATGCTGGTGTCCTGGCGCGCGGTCGATGGGAAGTGCGCCGACTTGTCGCTCGCGGTCGCGCTCTCCCGGCTCGACGGGCCGGCCTCTTCGTCGGCGCCGTCGCTGGTGCCATTGCCGGTGCCATTGCCGGCGCTGTCGACCGAGCGCTTCGCGCGGGGCGGCGTGGTCGCCGGTGCCTGCCGCACCAAGGTCGCGATCTGTCCGGCGCGTTGCGTGCCCACCGCGTCGCCGGAACGTTCGTAGGCGAGCTGCGCGAGCTTCAGGTAGACGTCGCCCAGATTCCGATAGGCGAGCGTGAAGCCCGGGTGAGCGCGCAGCGCGCTCTCGAGCGTGACGCGCGCATCGTCCAGCCGTCCGGCTTGCGCGTAGAGGGCGGCCAGGTTGTTGTACGGTTCGGGCAACTCCGGATGCCGCTCGATCAGACCTTCAAAGGCCTGGATCGCCTCTTCGCGGCGTCCCATCCGGGCCAGCACCGTGCCGCGCTTGAACTGGGCCTGCACGTCGTCCGCATGGCTCGCGATGCGCGCGTCGAGTTCGTGCAACGCTTGCGGCCACTGCTGCGATGAGATGGCCGCGTCGACGGCCGGCGTGTCGTCGGTGTAGGCGGTCGCCGTCTGAGCGTGCGCAGTCATGCCAGTGCCGCCGAGCACCAGCCAGGCCCCGAGCAATATACCGCGCAGCCCGCGTGCGCCAGCGCCGCGCATCGACGCGACACGCGCCCCGCGCGGCGCGGCCGGCGCAATCTGCAGCAGGTGCAGCGGCAAGTGACGTAGGTCGATCGGCGCGATCGGCGCCGCGGCGCGGCGCGCAGCCGCGGAGCTGCCTGAACTGTTCATATGGCTGGGTCGCGATGTTATACTCGGTGCGCATTCTAGCAAAAGGTCGGGCCGGCTCGGGAGTCGGCCCGATTGCCTTTGCAAGATAGGTTTTTGCCTTGCTGGTGCCACGTTCCGCGTCCGGCCGGTCCTTGCCAGTCGTACACCGCCACGGTCGCGTCGGCGCGCTGGTGGTCCGGACCCGGGTCGTGGCCTGGCTTGGCGGTGCAAGCCGGGCAACCCTGGCGGGGTCGGCCCGGCAAGGTATCCCTCCGGCACCGGTGGTGCGCTTGCCGTGCCGTTCCCTTTCGAAATCGCTCGCTATTCCGATGCCGTTCCGTTCGTTCCTCGACTCGCTTCCCGCGTCCGGCACCGGACTTCGCGCGGGGCAGCCGGCCATGGGGCAAGCGCGTAACCGCATGCAGCGCCGCCGTCTATCCCCCCCGCTATGAAAGAACTGCGCATCTACAACTCGCTCGCTCGCGAGAAACAGGTCTTTACGCCGATCACGCCGGGCGAAGTGAAGCTGTATGTGTGTGGGATGACCGTCTACGACTACTGCCACGTCGGGCACGCCCGCGTGATGGTGGCGTTCGATCTGGTGCGGCGCTGGCTGCGCACCCGTGGTTATCGCGTCACGTATGTGCGCAACATCACCGACATCGACGACAAGATCATCCGCCGCGCGGTGGAGCAGGGCATCACGATCAAGGCGCTGACGGACCGCTTCATCGCGGCGATGCACGAGGATTCGACGGCACTTGGCATCGAGCCCCCGGACGTGGAGCCACGGGCGACCGACTACGTGCCGCAGATGCTCGGCATGATCGACACGCTCGCCGCCCGCGGCTATGCCTACGCGGCCGACGATGGCGACGTGAACTACGCGGTGCGCAAGTTCGACGGCTACGGCCAGCTGTCGGGAAAGTCGCTTGACGACCTGCGCGCGGGCGAGCGCGTCGCGACCAACGACGCTAAGCACGACCCGCTGGATTTCGTGCTGTGGAAGCGCGCGAAGGCCGACGAGCCGGCGGACAGCGTCTGGCAGTCGCGTTGGGGCGCGGGCCGGCCGGGCTGGCACATTGAATGTTCGGCGATGAGCTGCGCGCTGTTCGGCGCGCATTTCGACATCCATGGCGGCGGGCAGGACCTGCAGTTCCCGCACCATGAAAACGAGATCGCACAGAGCGAGGGCGCGAGCGGCGAGCGCTTCGTCAACTACTGGATGCACAACGGCTACGTGCAGATCGACGGCGAGAAGATGTCGAAATCGCTCGGCAACTTCTTCACGATCCGCGACGTGCTCGCGCGCTACGACGGCGAGGTGGTGCGCTTCTTCATCGCGCGCGCGCATTACCGCAGCCCGCTGAACTACAGCGACGCGCAACTCGACGACGCGCGTGCCGCGCTCAGCCGTCTGTACACCGCGCTGGATCAGACCGCGCCCGACGATGCGCCGCTCGACTGGAGCGGGGAACATGCGAGCCGCTTTGCGGCGGCAATGGACGACGACTTCAATACCGCGCAGGCCATCTCGGTGCTGTTCGAACTCGCCGGCGAAGTGAATCGTCGGCGCGAGCCGGCCATGGCCGCGCAACTGCGCGCGCTTGGTGGCTGCCTGGGCTTGTTGCAACGCGCGCCGCGTGCCTTCCTGCAACAAGGCGGGGGCCAGGCGCAGGCTATCGACGTCGCCGAGATCGAGACGCTGGTCGAGGCACGGCGGGCGGCCAAGGCCGGGCGCGACTTCGCGCAGGCCGACGCAATCAGGCAGCGCCTGCTCGACAGTGGCGTGGTGCTGGAGGACGGTGCGAAGGGCGTGACGACATGGCGACGCGCGTGAATACCGCCCGGCGCGAAGAGCCGACCGAAACCGGCGAGCCGGCCGCCCGCACCGCGCCGGAACGCGACGCGGCCGCCGTCGCGCCTGCCGTCGCGTCCGTCGGAGTTGCGAAGCACGCTGGGGATGCAGCGCGGAAGGGCGGCAGCCGCCGGCGGACGACGCCTGCCGCGGACGATCTGCCGGCAGCAGTGCGGTTGCCTGCCAAACCGACGGCCAACAGCGCCAGCAAGCTTGCCGCGCGAGGCACGACGGAAGTAGGGGCGGCAGCGCGGGCCAGCAAGTCGACGCCGGTAGCCAGGGTAGAGGCCACCGACGCAAGCAAGGCTACCAAGGCTACCGAGGCTACCGAGGCGGCGAAGGCCACCACGGTGACCAGGGGCACCAAGGCGGCGAAGGCAACGAAGGCGACGAAGGCGACGAAGGCAAGAGCGCTTCCAGCCGCGACCGAAGCTGCCCCGCGCGCGTCAGCCCAGCCACGTGTCGGCGCAGCCTCGAAGACGGGGGCGGCGGGGTCGCCCGCGCGCCGCGCCAGCGCTGGCGCGGCCGCGGTGCCTGCACCGAGCGCGCGCGCGGCCGGCAAGCGTCCGGCCGCGCGCAAGGCGGCTAGCGCTGTCGGCATGCCCAACGAGGTTGCAGGCAACGCCGCGCCGACGAAGGCCGCGGCGACATCGAAGGCGTCACCGAAGCAAAGCAGGCTCGCGGTCGACGCGCCGGGCAAGGCGCTCGCCAAGCCGACCGGCAAGGTCGCCGAAGGCAAGAAGGCAGCCACCGCGCAGACGGCTCGCGCGCCGGTGCCGACCGAGGTGGTCGACGCGGTGCACGCGGACCCCGGGTCAGCCGACCTGGTGGAAACGCAGATCGGCCCGCTGGAAATCAGCGAAGGGCGCCCGGCGTATTGGGAGGAAGCATGTGCCGATCTGATGCGTCGCGACCGGATCATGAAGAAGCTGATTCCCCGCTTCAGCCGCACGCATCTGATCGGTCGCGGCGAGCCGTTCGAGACGCTGGCACGATCGGTAGTCGGACAGCAGATTTCGGTCAAGGCAGCCGATGCGATCTGGCATCGGCTGTTGGCCAGCTGCCCCGGCTGCGAACCCGCCACGGTGCATGCACTGGGTGTCGAACAACTGGCCGCGTGCGGGCTGTCGAAACGCAAGGCCGAATATGTGTTCGACCTTAGCCGGCACTTCGTCGACGGTTCCCTGCATCCCGACGCCTGGTCGACGATGGACGACGAGGCCGTGATTGCCGAGTTGACGCAGATCCGCGGCATCGGGCGCTGGACCGCCGAGATGTTCCTGATCTTCAACCTGCGCCGACCGGACGTGCTGCCGCTTGACGATTTCGGCCTGTTGCGCGCGATCAGCGTCAATTACTTCAGCGGTGAGCCGGTAACGCGCAGCGAGGCTCGGGAAGTGGCCGCCAACTGGGAACCCTGGCGGACGGTCGCGACATGGTATCTGTGGCGCAGCCTCGATCCGATCCCGCGGATGACGTGAATCGGTCCGAGCGCAGGGCCTCGGAGCGCAGGGCGTCGGCGCGCAGGACCATCGGCCGAGTCCTCGGCAGCACCGCTTCGGCCATCGGCGGCATGGCGGCGCGGTGGTTCGGCCCCGCGTCGCTGCCGACCCTGTAGAATACGCGCTGCCCAAAATATGCGACGGGACCAGTAAGCATGAAACAGACTTTTCTAGATTTCGAACAGCCGATCGCCGAGCTTGAAGCGAAGATCGAACAGCTCAGGTTCGTGCAGGACGATTCGGCCGTCGATATCTCGGAAGAAATCGAGCGTCTGAGCAGCAAGAGCCAGCAGCTCACGAAGGACATCTATGCGAAGCTGTCGCCGTGGCAGGTGTCGCAGATCGCGCGCCATCCGCAGCGCCCCTATACGCTCGACTACATCAACCAGATCTTCACCGACTTCCATGAACTGCACGGCGATCGCGCGTTCGCGGACGACGTGTCGATCGTCGGTGGCCTGGCGCGCTTCAATGGTCAGTCCTGCATGGTGATCGGTCACCAGAAAGGCCGCGACACCAAGGAGCGCGCGCTGCGCAACTTCGGCATGTCCCGCCCCGAGGGCTACCGCAAGGCCGAACGGTTGATGCGCCTGGCGGAGAAGTTTCGCATTCCGGTCTTCACGTTTGTCGACACGCCGGGCGCGTATCCGGGCATCGGTGCAGAGGAGCGCGGCCAGTCCGAGGCGATCGGGCGCAATCTCTATGTGATGGCCGAACTGAACACGCCGATCATTGCGACGATCATCGGCGAAGGCGGTTCCGGCGGTGCGCTGGCGATTGCCGTTGGCGACAGCGTCGCGATGCTGCAGTTCGCCACCTACTCGGTGATCTCGCCGGAAGGCTGTGCGTCGATTCTCTGGAAGAGCGCGGCCAAGGCGCCGGAAGCCGCGGAGGCGTTGGGCCTGACCGCGCCACGGCTGAAGGCGCTCGGCCTGATCGACAAGATCATCAACGAGCCGCTCGGCGGCGCCCATCGGGACCCGAAGGCGATGGCGCTGTCCGTGCGCCGGGCGCTGACCGATTCGATGCGCCAGTTCCAGGGCATGAGCACCGCCGACCTGCGCGCGCGACGCTACGAGCGTCTCGAAGGCTATGGCAAATACCGCGAGACGCCGGCCCCGCGCGGCTGACCGCATGCATGCCGCGACCGGCCCGGCGCGCGCCGGCTCGGTATGAACGGCGAGGCCGCGGCGCTAGCACTCGAGCGCGCCGTCCGCACTGCGCTCGCGAAGTCTGCCGAATGGTTTGCCGATTCGGTGGCCGGCTCGTCGGCTGATTCGTCGGCTGATCCGTACGTTGATCGCGCGGCGCAAGCCGAAGTCGCCGTCGCATTCAGCGGGGGCGCTGACTCCACCGCACTGTTGTATGCGGCAAGCCGTGCACTCGCGCCGCGGCGTCTGCACGCACTGCACGTCAATCATCAGCTGTCGCCGAACGCCGGCGCCTGGCAGGCGCACTGCGCGGCCGTCGCCGCGCGCCTGGGCGTCGGCTTCCAGAGCACCGATGTGCGCGTGGCAGGGGACGATCCACGCGGCATCGAGGCCGCCGCCCGCGCCGCGCGCTACCACGCGCTGGACAGTCTGGCGAAACGCTCCGGTGTCACGATCGTGCTGCTTGGACAGCATGCCGACGACCAGGCAGAGACCGTCCTCCTGCAGGCACTGCGCGGCGCCGGGCCGGCAGGCCTGGCCGGCATGCCGGTCCAGCGTCGCAGCGCGGGCGGAATCTGGCTGCTGCGGCCTTGCCTGACATCGACGCGAGACGAACTGCGCGCGGCGCTTGCCTGGTATCTACGCTCGGATGGAGCGGCGCCGCCGACGGCGGCGGGATGGGTGGAGGACGAATCGAACGGGGATGCGCGTTTCGCGCGCAACGCCTTGCGTCAATGCCTGGCCACCGGGCTGGCGGAACGATTCCCGGCGTATCGCACGACGCTCGGCCGGGTCGCCCGACACGCCGCAGAGGCCGCGGATCTTCTCGATGCGCTTGCCGACATCGACCTGGCCGCGGCAGGTGCGGTGTCCGCCTGCGACGCACCGCTCAGTGTTCCGATCCTGTTGCAACTGGATGATGCGCGCCTGCGCAACGCCCTGCGCCGCTGGTTTCGGCGTTGCGGGCTGCGCGCGCCGTCAACTGCCCGCCTCGAAGCGTTGCGTGTTGCGTTGCGTAGTGCATTGCCTGATGCATTGCCTGATGCATTGCCTGATGCGTTGCCTGAGGCGTTGTGTAGTGCGTCGCCTGCTGCGTCGCCTAATGCGCTGCGCGCGGCGCCTCGCGGCATGCTTGGGCGCTTTGAAGGACGCACGCTGGTATGTGAGCGCGGCCGTCTGCGCTGGCTGGCGGCCTGTGAGTCGCTGGCGGGCCGACCGCGGGCAAGTGCGGCACTGGAACCGGTGTCGATCCGGGGCGCGACGCTTTGCCTGCGTGAATGGCATCTGCCCGCCTGGGGCGGCTGCCTGCGCCTGCTTGCCGTGGACCACGCGCCCGCTTTGCATCGCGAGCACGGCGACGGCTCCCGAGGCGATCGCGCATCGGGTCAGGCACCTCATAGCGAATCGCAGTGCAACTCGGCATGCGAATCGGCGTGCCCTCCTGGCCGCGATCGCCACGCTGACTCGACCTGCGCCCCGTTGCGCGATGCGCTGGCGGACCTCTGGCCGCTGAGCGCGCTTGCCGACGCGATGGTTACTGCGCGCAGTCGCGGCGGCGGCGAGCGGATGCGAACGCGGGCAGGGGGACCTTCGCGCAGCCTGAAGAATCTTTTCCAGGAAGCTTGCGTGCCGGCAGCCGAACGCGCCGTGCCGTTGTTCGAGATCGACGGACGGCTTGCGTTCGTGCCGCGCCTCGGCGCCGACATCGCTTACGCGACGGAATTGCGCCGCATCGCGGACGCGCAGGCCGGCCCGCCACACCGGTATGTGCGCTTCGAATGGCAATTCCTGCCTGTCGGCTTGTCAAGCTGACCTGCATCCTGTAATTTCTATCGTTTTTTCGATGACCGGGTCCGTCACCTGCGGGGCCGGCCGCATCGCCTGCGCGATCCCCGACCGGGGCGCGTGTCGACGGTGAACGCGTGCGTCCATGCGACGCAATGAAACGGGCAGTCGCCTTCCGCGCGACCATGCCCGCCAGTCTCAACCGTAATCAACCATGTCATTGATCGTACACAAATACGGCGGCACGTCGATGGGCTCGGTCGAGCGCATCCGCAACGTGGCGCGTCGGGTTGCCAAGTGGCACAAGGCGGGACACCAGATGGTCGTGGTGCCGTCGGCGATGTCCGGCGAAACCAATCGGCTGCTGAAACTCGCGAACGACATTTCGGCGCGGCCGTCGACACGCGAACTCGACATGCTGGCGTCGACCGGCGAACAGGCAAGCGTCGCCTTGCTGGCCATCGCGCTGCAGGATATCGGCATCGACGCCGTCAGCTATGCCGGCTGGCAGGTGCCGATCCGGACCGACAATGCCTACACCAAGGCGCGCATCAGCAGCATCGACGACGCGCGCGTGCGCGCCGATCTCGACGCCGGCCGCGTGGTCGTCATCACCGGCTTTCAGGGCGTCGACGAGCAGGGCAACATCACGACGCTGGGCCGCGGCGGCTCCGACACGTCGGCAGTGGCCGTGGCGGCCGCGATGAAGGCGGAGGAGTGCCTGATCTACACCGACGTCGACGGCGTCTACACCACCGACCCGCGCGTGGTCGACGAAGCGCGCCGGCTGTCCAGCATCACCTTCGAGGAGATGCTGGAGATGGCCAGTCTTGGCTCGAAGGTGCTGCAGATCCGTTCGGTGGAGTTCGCCGGCAAGTACCAGGTGAAGACGCGCGTGCTCTCGAGCCTGACCGACCCGGACATCCCGCTCGAAACCGAGATGGCATCGGGAACGCTGATTACTCTTGACGAAGAAGGACAGGACATGGAACAGGCGATCATCTCCGGCATCGCATTCCAGCGCGACGAAGCGCGGATCGCAGTGGCCGGCGTGCCCGACAAGCCGGGTATTGCGTATCAAATCCTCGGGCCGGTCGCCGACGCGAACATCGACGTCGACATGATCATCCAGAACCGCGGCTCGAACGGCAAGACCGACTTCACGTTCACCGTTGCGCGCGGCGACTATCAGCGCGCGCTGGAGATCCTGCAGGCCGAAGTGAAGGACCACATCGGCGCGGGCAGCATCGAGGGCGACCCGAAAGTGTCGAAGGTGTCGGTGGTCGGCGTGGGCATGCGTTCGCATGTCGGCGTTGCCAGCCAGATGTTCCGCACGCTGTCGGAAGAGGGCATCAATATCCAGATGATCTCCACCTCCGAAATCAAGATTTCGGTGCTGATGGACGAGAAGTACATGGAACTCGCCGTGCGCGCGCTGCACAAGGCCTTCGGTCTGGAAAGCGCCTGAACGCGGCGCGCGGCCACGGGCAACGCAGCTTTGCGATTTACACGAAACTGTCGTTGACCGGGGACCGCTAAGTCGCTAATATTGCGGCTTCTCGCTTTCCGAAGCGAGACTGTTCGGAGACGTGGCCGAGAGGTCGAAGGCACTCCCCTGCTAAGGGAGCATGCGGGCCAAAACCTGCATCGAGGGTTCGAATCCCTCCGTCTCCGCCAGTATTAATGGTAAGTCGGTGATTTCGCTTGATTCTCTCAGTCCAGCGATGACTTACCCACAGCACTACCCCCGATGCTTGCACGCCAGCCGATCGGCTGTTCAAAGCGCGCTACTTCGCGGTCAACAATAACTCCCAGCGTTTAATCGGACCGAAATCTTCGCCAGGCCAACAGCCTCGGAGTAGGCCGTCTTGCTCAAGGTCGGCCATCTCGCACCGCACGTCCTGGCCGGCTTCCGTCAGTGCCACGCGATGACCGCGCGGTGTGGTTAATCAAGTGGACAAGCCACCGGCGAGCAGCATATCGGTTACCCAGCTTCCCCCTGAGTAGATCGGTCGATCGCCATCGACCCGGCGGATGGTGTCGAACACGCGGACAAACGAAACCCCGCTCATCGCGCCACCTGTGACTTAAACGACGGAACGGGTTGCAGCGGACCAAACTCGCGGATGCGCGCGGACGCGCGGCGTCGTCGATGCTGCGGCTGACCGGCCTATGTTCGCCGCGCGAGGGCGACGCGTCGCCCTCGCGTCTACCGTGGACGGCGTGGGCGCAAGCCCGCACCCGCCGTTCGGTGGCGACGCGCCGTCCGAGATGGCAGTGTGAGCGCGTTCCCTTGTCGAAGCGCCGCCTCAGCGCACGCATTCATCATCGGCGTCTCGTGCGCGCGGCGCTGACGTCGCATCCGGGTGCGGTATCTCGTCCCGCTTGCATACCTGACCCTCAGCACAGCGATGCGCGCGGCCCGTTGCTCAGCCGGCTGGCCGGCTAATGGGCAGTGTCCGCGGAGTCGTGTCGCCTTAGATAGAGCGCTGCCGAGCTAAGCCAATTCTCATTGCCCGGATGCTGTCGATTGCTTGATGCTATCGAGGCATGCTGACGAACGCGGTGGCGCGTAATAGACGGGGAAAAGCAATGAAGATCGCAAGCGCAGTAATTGTTGTCACGCTCTCGATGGCGTCATTCGGCGTGAGCGCGAAAAATACCTTCGAAGACAACCGCAGATGGTCGTTCGAAAAGGACGGGGAGTTGACGGTAGACACGTCTTACGACGGTCTCGACGTGGGCTGTTTCAAATTTTCGCCCGAGCGAGTCAATTTCTATGTAGAGCTCATCAATGAGCCCACGGTCGGTCGCTTGCCGTTATCGGTCGAACAGACTGGCGGCACTTATACCGGCGGCGGAAAATTTCATCATGTAAACGGCGCAAAGACCTTGCGCCTGACGTTCTATCCCGGCAATCGCTATCGCGTCCGGAACGAAACCGGTGAGGCAGTACTGGGGCTAGAGTGCGACCGCGGCACTGCGCCGATTGCCGCATCCGCGTCCGCGACGCAGCGCCAAGCGCGGTAGAGTTTGGTGCTGCCGAAGCTACCAAAGGTAGCAAAGCTGCCGACTCGTGCGCTCGGGCGGCACGCTCGAATCTCGCGAGCCGTCGGTGCCCTGCCGCGCATGATGGCGGCTGTCGCGCGATCGCGACACCGAGGCTGCCGCAAAGGTCGAACATGGCATGTCCTTGGCTTCCTCGCCCGTCCGTCCCCCATCCCTTGTTCCGGGCAGGCGTGCCGGAAAACGCGGATGGTAAGCTTGCCGCTTGGATGCAACGCTATGGTGTTGCGCGCGTAAGGCGCGTAAGGCGCGCAAGGCGCGTTCAAGCGGGGAGCACGTGATGCAACGAAGCACCGCGGTTTCGGGCGTATGGCCGGACGAGACGCGTCGCGCGGCGGCGTCGCGTGCCTTGCTGTCGTTGGTCGCTCCGTTTTTCAACGAGGCCGGCGCGGTCGACGCGTTCTTCGCACGCGTGCGTCCGGTGCTCGACAGCATGCCAGGACTCGATCACGAAATCGTCTGCGTCAATGACGGCAGCAACGACGATACGTTGGTGCGCTTGTTGGCGCACGCGGCGGACGATGCCAGCGTGGTCGTGATCGATCTGTCGCGCAACTTCGGCAAGGAGGCGGCGCTGACCGCCGGCATCGAAGCGGCGCGCGGCGATGCGGTGCTGCCCCTCGACGCCGATCTGCAGGACCCACCGGAGGTCATTCCGCAACTGGTGGCGAAATGGCGGGAGGGGTATGAGGTGGTGCTGGCCAAACGCAGTGAACGTGGCACCGACACCTTCGCCAAGCGGCGCACGGCCGCCGCTTTCTACCGTCTTCACAATCGCATCAGCGATCCGAAGATTCCGGAGAATGTCGGGGACTTTCGTCTGATGACGCGGCCCGTCATCGACGCGCTTCGGCAGTTGCCGGAAAACCGGCGGTTCATGAAGGGGTTGTTCGCCTGGGTTGGATTCCGCACGGCGTGCGTGTCGTACCGGCGGGAAGCCAGGGCCTGCGGCGACAGCAAGTTTTCGGGGTGGCGGCTGTGGAACCTTGCGCTCGAAGGCATTACCAGTTTCAGCACCTTGCCGTTGCGCGTCTGGACCTACCTCGGGACGGCGACCGCGCTGTCGGCGTTGTTCTATGCGATCTATCTGGTCGGACGCACGCTGATCCACGGCCGGGACGTGCCGGGCTACGCGTCGCTGATCACCGCGGTGCTGTTCCTGGGCGGCGTGCAACTGATCGGCATCGGCGTGATCGGCGAGTATGTCGGCAGGATGTATATGGAGGCCAAGCGCCGGCCGACATACATCGTACGCAAGCGCTATGGCGCGAACGCCACCCGTGCCACCCATGCCACCGGTGCCGCCCAGGCGACCGGTGCCGGGGGCTGACGCGATGCTTCGCTTTCTACGCTATGCCGCCCTCGGCGCGGTGGGCACGGCGGTGCAGTATGTCTTGCTGATCTGCCTGGTTCATAGCATGGGCGTCGGTCCGGTGGCCGCCTCTTCAGCCGGCGCGGTGGCGGGCGCGGTGACCAACTATCTACTCAATCATCGCTACAGCTTCGGTGGCACCGCCCGCCATCGCGCCGCCGCGCCCCGCTTCATGCTGGTCGCCGCAGGCGGCCTGGCGATCAATGCGATGGTGATGGCACTGCTCACCGGCGCGTTCGCGCTGCCGTACCTGCTTGCGCAATGCGTGGCGACAGCCGCGGTCCTTGCGCTCACTTACGTTGCGAATGCATCCTGGTCGTTCAAGACATGAATAGAACGGTTCGCGGCGACCATGCCTTTCGCATGACGTTCGCCTGCACTGCGTTGGCGTGTTGCATCGCGCTGTTCGCGGCACTGTTGCCGATCGGGCATTGGCAGGACGAATACGCGGTGTTCCCGCACATGCGCGAAGGCGGACTCGATGCGGTCTGGTCGCGGGTGCTGCATTGGAGCCCGCGTCCGTTCTCCGAAGGCCTGATTTACGTTTACAGCCTGGCGGTCTTCGCGTTTGGCAGGCCGCTGATCGGCGCGGCGCTGGCGCTGGCGTGGCTGCTGTTCGCCGTGCTGCTGCTGTTGCCGGCGCGGTGGGCGCCACGCGGCGTTGCGCGCCGCGCCTTGCTGCTGCTGGCGCTGGCGATCTGGTGCGGCTGTCTGTTGGGCCATCCGGTCGCCGAGTTTTTCTATTGGCCAATGGCCACGCTCGCCTACGTACCGACCGTTGCGACGCTCGCCTTCGTTTGTCTGACGTTGATCGCAAGCGGCATGACGCTGCGCGGGTCGACCCGGCCCATCCTGGCCGCATCCACCGAGCGCGCGCCGCTGCTGGCGCAGGCGGCAGGCACGTCCGGCAGCGCTGCCGACAGTGGTGCCGGCGATACATTCGACGGTGCGTCCGACGGCGGCTCCGCCAGGGCTTCCGTGGAGGCGGCTGCCGTCGGGTCCGTCGGGTCCGTCGCGTCTGCCGTAGCGCCGACGCCGCGTGCCGCCGTGCCGCCATGCCTGCCGCTGTGCGTGGCGCTCGCGGTGGCGGCGACCAGCACCGAGGTGGGCGCGATGTTCGTAGCGGCATTCGGCCTGCTGGTGGTGGTAGCCAGTACGTTGGACCGCGGTGCATTGCGGGCGTTGAAGTGGGTGGGACTGCCGGTAGTGCTCGCCTTCGGCGTGATTGGCCTGCTGTATTTCGGCCGCGTGACGCAGAGCATCGAGGTAATGGGCCAGGCGACCGTCGCTCACCATCTTGCACCCGCACTGCGGGCGTCGGTGCATGCCGTGCTCGTGGCGATGGTCTCGCTCGACGGTACGTCGAGCGGCGTGTTGAACGTTGTCGCCGGCTTGGCCGTGAAGGGCTTGTTCACGATCGGTTGCCGACGTCTGCTCGCGCCGTTCATGACGCCGCCTCCGGCGTCGCACGCGGCACCTGCGATGTCGCTGCACCGCTTGCCGGCTGTCGGGATGGAACTTGCCTTACCAAATGCGGGGACTCATGAAGCAGCGGGCCCAGGAGCGTCGCCGGCGGGCATCCCCGTGCTGCTCGCAGCCTTCGCGTGCGCTTGCCTCGGCGTCGTGGCGCTGTCGATCGGCGCGGCGTTCTATCAGTTCGGCCTGCTCTGTTGCGAGCGTCACGATACGTTCAGACAGTGTCTGGTCTATCTGGGTCTTGCGTCGGCCGCGGCCGCGTGGGCAGCGGGGCGCCGCCACCGTCGATGTGGCGTGCGCCCCGGCGCCGTATCGAGGGTGACCGCGCCACGTCCGGTGCAAGGTGCCTCGCTGTTGCTGGCCGGCGCGGCGATCGCGTTCCTGGCCGCGCTGCCTGCGCTGCATGCGGACTTCCGCTCGTATCGCCGCTTTGCGGCCGTGCGGGCGCAGAACTGGCAGGCCGGTCGCGCGCCTGGCGACACCATGTCGTTCGCCCAGCACCCGCCGGGACGCGTGGTCGGCGGCATGGTGGTCGAGCAAGGTCGCTACGAGCGTGGCCCGAACACGCCGGCGTGGATCGACGGCGTGCTCATGCTGTTCGGCAAGCGGTCCGTGACGCTGAAGTAAGCCAAAACTGTCGCCCAGGATCGGCCCAGTCGCGGCGATGCGGCGGATAATGCCCTCACGCGACAGCGACGAGGCGATGCGGCCGATAATGCCCGCACGCGACAGCAACCAGGCTGGCAAAGACCAGCGCGATGATCCGGCCGAAGACCGACGCAACAACCGACGCAACAACCGACGCAACAACCGACGCAACTATCGGCGCAACTATCGGCGCAACTATCGGCGCAACTGTCGGCGCAACTATCGGCGCAACTATCGGCGCAACGAGCCATGCGACGACCCGGGCGGCGCACGAAGCGCCGCAGGCGTAAGTGGCGCACTGCGGTTGCACGGTCCTGCAACGCACATGCAACGTTAGTGCGCGGGGCCGCTCGTAATGCACGACCACGCGACGCTGGGGGGCGGCGCGTGCACCGCGCATTTCGCCAGCCGTTGCGATGTCGTCCGCTGACGCGGCCGGTATCGCGCGCGAACAGGCAGCTTGGCTGGTCGCGGGGCTAGGCCAGGTGCAGCAGATGAATCGCGCCAAGGCTGAGGCAGGCGAGCAGGCTCAGGCTCAACAGCGCGGCGGCGATGACACGGCCGCCGGCCCGCGCAATCGATCGAATATCCACACCAAGGCCGAGCGCGGCCATCGCGACGATGGTCAGAGCGTTGGAGAGCCAGTGCGCGGGTGCCAGCACTGCCGCGGGTAAGCAACCCATCGAACGTGCCGCCATCAACAGCAGGAAGCCGACGATGAACCACGGTACGAGCTGGCCGAGCCGCGCCCGCTTGCCGGTCGACGCGTCGGCTTCGCCGCGTTCGGCGTCTGCGATGAAGGAGAGCAGCAGGAGCACCGGTCCGAGCATCAGGACGCGGACCAGCTTGATCAGTGTGCCGGTCTGCACGCTGATCTGCGACACTGGCGCAGTTGCCGCGAGCACTTGCGGCACCGCGTAGACCGTCATGCCCGCGAACACACCGAATTGCGTCGCACTCATGCCCAGCCACACCGACAGCGCCGGCAGCAGCAGCACGACCGCGACGCCCAGGACCGCGGTGAAGGCGATCGATGCCGCGACGTCCTTCGCGTCGGCGCCGATCACCGGCGCCGCGGCAGCGATGGCCGAATTGCCGCAGATCGCATTGCCGCATGCGACCAGCAATGCCAGGTGGCGCGACAGCCCCAACGCGCGGCCGATCGCGAAGCCAAGACCGACGGCCAGCAGCACGATCGCCGCGACGCAGAGCAGCAAGGGCAGACCGTTGACCAGCAGGGCACCGGCACTGATGCCCGCGCCCAGCAGCAGCACCGCAACTTCGAGCACTGTCTTCGCGCTGAATGTGATCCCCGGCGCGAATCGGGGTCCGGGGGCGAAGAGGCTGCGCACCGCGGTGCCGAGCAGGATCGCCAGCACGAGACTTTCGAGCCAGACGTGGCCGACGAAGCGTGATTGAACGTATTCGCCCGCGGCGGCGGCCAACGATACCGCGATACTCAGCGCGATGCCGGGGAGGAGTCGTGCGACGCTGCCGGACCACGTGTGCCGTGTCGCGGCCGCGATCGGTGGGACTGTCCCGCCACCGATCGCCAGCCACGCGCTGGCTCCGCAGCCGCGGTGAGCGCGCCGCGTCCGGGCCGGTACGGCGCCGACGGTAGTGGCGGACACGGATGAAGACGTCTGGACGCGGCCTGCGGCGCTGATGGAGCGGTTCATGATCGGTTCCTTGTCGGTTCCTTGTCGGTTACGTCATTGTCGGGTCGCCAAATCGTTAAATCCATCTGTTAATATCTTTGTGTTCGTTCACTTGGATTTGACAATTGACGCTCGATCAGCTCAGGGTCTTCGTTGCGGTGGCGGACCGTGGTCATCTGACACGCGCCGCCGACGCGCTGGCGTTGACCCCTGCCGCGGTGAGTGCGGCCATCCGGGCGCTCGAACGCCGCTATGACGTTCAGTTGTTCGATCGCGTCGGGCGCGGCATCGTATTGACCGCGCCGGGTGCCGCTTTCCTTGAACAGGCGCGTGCCACGCTGGCCAATGCCCAGGCCACGGAGCTGGCGCTACAGGAAATGAGCGGCACCGGCCGGGGCAGGGTGCGGGTCCATGCCAGTCAGACCATTGCCAGCTACTGGCTGCCGCAACGCTTGATCGCTTTCAGGCAGCGCTATCCGGCGCTGGAGCTGGCATTGACGATCGGCAACACTTCGGGCGTTGCGCAGGGCGTTAATGAGGGTGGCGCCGATCTTGGCCTGGTCGAGGGAGACGTCGATGGCGCATCGCTCGACGTCACGCAGGTCGCCACCGACCGACTGTTCGTGGTCGTCGCTCCCAGCCATGCGTGGGCCGACGGCCGGCGTCTCGGCACCGCCGATCTGGTGCGTTCGAGTTGGATCAGCCGCGAAAGCGGATCGGGCACCCGTTCGGTGTTCGAGGCGGCGCTGCGAGCGGGCGGTGTCGACGCGGCCACGCTCGATGTCGTGCTGACGCTACCGTCCAACGAAGCGGTTCGTGTCGCGGTCGAGCATTCCGCGTGCGCAGCCGTGCTGTCCGAACGGGTTGCCGCGCCGGCGATCGAAGCGGGCCGGTTGGTGCGAGCGGGCTTCGCGTTGCCGCCTCGAAGCTTCAACCTGCTGCGCCATCGCGAGCGCTACCGGACCCGCGCCGCCGAGGCTCTGGTCGCCCTGCTGGTCGATTGATCGATGATTGATGCATTCGCGCGCGCCGGCGGCGAGCGTGGTCACGGCGCGCCAGTACCCGAATGGGTCCCTCATCGCCGCAGTGGCGGACGGGTTCAGGCGGACGGCCCGGGTGCGTCCCCAGTGCGGCGCGCGCGTTGCGCCTCGCCGCGGCACCGTTCCGAACAATAGCGAACCTCGTCCCAGTTCGCGCGCCACTTCTTGCGCCACGTGAACGGCAGTCCGCAGTGCGCGCAGACGCGCGTCGGCAGGTCGCCTTTGCGCCGCATCTTCATTGCGCTGACCAATTTGCCATGTGGCGTGGTTCAGCCCGGCCGCATGGCGCCCCTACCGACCGATGGAGGGCACCCAAAGGGCGCCACGGCTGGCGTACAGCAAGGTCCCGTCGTGCGGGAGCGGTGGCCGTCCGCATCCTGGTTCCCATCGTGGCCGGCGCTGGAGCCGCTAGCGAGGCCCGTGCTGAGGCCCGCGATGGAGCCCTCGATGGGAGCCGTGCCGAGGCGGATAGCGCGGTTGCCATCAGGCAGGATCGATGGTCGTGCGGTCGGTGTCGGCGCCGCGATAGCCGAGCAGCGTGCTGACAGCCACGGCCTCGGCACGCACTGCCGCGGCGATCGGCCCGTCGAGCGATGGATCGAAGCCGCCGCTGGCACCGAGGGCGGTGAGCGCCGCGCAGACGCCGCCTGCGTGGTCGAAAACCGGCGCGGAAACGGCACTGATGCCTTTCAGATTGACGTCCCGCACCGCGGCGCAGCCATCGCGTTGCACGGCCTGGCGCAACGTGCCGATCGGGTCGCCGCCATCGAGCAAAGCCCGCTGGGACGCCGTCAAGCCGGCGAGCTCGCGTTCCGCAAGCTTGAAGGCGCTGCGTGCATCGACCAGTCCCAGAAAGACCCGCCCGGTAGCCGACCAAAGCATTGACAGCACCGAGCCCACGCGCACGTTGACCGTCACCGGCAGCCCCGGCTCCTCGAAGCGAACGATGGTGGGGCCCTTGTTGCCGAGGATTGCCAGAAAGCAGGTGACACCGAGCGCTTCGCGCAACCGCAGCAGGGAGCCTTCCGCCAGACGGATCGGATCGGCCTGACGCATCGCGGCAATGCCCAGCAGCATCGTTTCCAGCGCCAGGCGGTAATCCTGGGAGCCATCGTCCTGCGAAACCAGGCCGGCTTCGACCAGGCTGCTCAGGTAGCGGTGAACCTTGGACGGATGTTCGTCGACCCGTGCGGCGATGGCGCTGAGCGCGGCGCGCCCGCCAAGTGCGCCGAGCGCTTTCAGAACCGCCATCGCCGTCTCGGCCGACTGCACCCGCTGCCGTCGATCCCGTGCCGGCGTCTCCGCGCTGCCGGATACGGGCATGCGCGTCGGCGCGGCCAATCCGGACGGCGTCGCGGGGTGACCTGCCGGGCCGGTCTCGCGGCTCTGGCGGGCGGCCGCATCGTGGTCGTTGCCGAGATCCGTACGCGCCGTACTGGCGGGACCGGTAGGACCGGTCGATCCGGACGGCGGCGAGGCAGTGCGGGGCAGAGAAGGCATTCGAGAAGCCGCGGCGGCGAGGAGAGGACAAAAGGCGATGGAATGCGACGGAAAGCAACCGAGCGCCACGAAGCGCTGCGAAGCGTGACCAGGCGTCACAGACGGTGACCATGGTCGCACGGAGCGGCAACGATGCGCACGAGACGAGCGAGGCGGGCATCGGAGGGCGATGTTGCCAGCAACGGGCACCGTTGCACCGCAAGATGCGCGGCCGTGACGACACACTGCTGACCGGCTCAATCATAAGCGAGGGCGGCCGGCTTGCGCGATGCCACGGCGACGCTCATCTGGCGCTACGGTTTACCCGGACTAGTCCCGATACGCGAATTACGCAAAGCGTACTAGGATTACGCAAAACAGCCGGTGAGAAACCCCATGACGACCGCCACTCCGTCCGACGCTTCAATCGACAACGTCCTGACGCCCGCCGCTGGCGTGCCGTCGGCGCCGCCCGCGGGCGGCGCCGGCCGCTGTCCGATCGATCACAGTGCGATGCGGGCCCCGAACGGCTGTCCGGTCAGTGCCAGGGCGGCGGACTTCGATCCGTTCAGCGATGGCTATCAGCAGGACCCGCCGGACTATGTGCGTTGGTCGCGCGAGCAGGAGCCGGTGTTCTACAGTCCGCAGCTCGGCTATTGGGTGGTGACGCGCTATCACGACATCAAGGCGATCTTCCGCGACAACATCACCTTCAGTCCGTCGATCGCGCTTGAGAAGATCACGCCGACCGGGCCGGAAGCCAATGCGGTGCTCGCGTCCTACGAATACGGGATGAGTCGCACGCTGGTCAACGAGGACGAGCCGGCTCACATGCCGCGCCGTCGCGTGCTGATGGAGCCGTTCACGCCGCCCGAGCTCGGCCACCATGAAGCGATGGTGCGCCGGCTGGCGCGCGAGTACGTCGATCGTTTCATCGACGACGGACGCGCCGATCTGGTCGACCAGATGCTGTGGGAGGTGCCGCTGACCGTCGCGCTGCACTTCCTCGGCGTGCCCGAGGAAGACATGGACATGCTGCGCCAGTATTCGATCGCGCACACGGTCAACACCTGGGGGCGGCCGAAGCCCGAGGAGCAGGTGGCGGTCGCGCATGCGGTCGGCAAGTTCTGGCAATTCGCCGGCAAGGTGCTCGACAAGATGCGCGCCGATCCGTCCGGTCCCGGTTGGATGCAATACGGTATTCGCATGCAGAAGCAGCATCCGGAAATCGTCACCGACTCGTATCTGCATTCGATGATGATGGCGGGCATCGTTGCCGCGCATGAAACCACGGCGAATGCCGCCGCCAACGCGATCAAGCTGCTGCTGCAACATCGCGAGGCGTGGGAAGACATCTGCGCCGACCCGTCGCTGATTCCGAACGCGGTCGAGGAGTGCCTGCGGCACAACGGCTCGGTCGCGGCATGGCGGCGGCTGGCCACGCGCGACGTACGCATCGGCGGCGTCGACATTCCGGCCGGCGCCAAGCTGCTGATCGTCACCTCGTCCGCGAATCACGACGAACGCCATTTCAACGACGCGGACTTCTTCGACATCCGGCGCGAGAACGCCGGCGACCAACTGACGTTCGGCTTCGGCGCCCATCAGTGTCTCGGCAAAGACCTGGCGCGCATGGAGCTGCAGATCTTTCTCGAGGAGTTCAGCCGGCGCCTGCCGCACATGCGGCTGGCCGAGCAAGCGTTCAGCTATGTGCCGAATACATCGTTCCGGGGTCCGGAGCATCTATGGGTGGAATGGGACCCGGCCGCCAATCCCGAGCGTCGCGACCGCGCGGTGCTGTCGGCCCGGGCGCCGGTCCGCATCGGGGACATCACGCGCGTCGACGCCTACCGTACCGTCAAGGTGGAGTCGGCCGTCGCGCTGACCTCGGATATCGTGCGACTGCGTCTGGTGGCTGCGGACGGACGTCCGTTGCCGCGCTGGACGCCGGGTGCCCACATCGATGTGGTCTGTGCCGTCGCGTCCGGTGGCATTCAGGATGGCGGCGCGAGCTCGCAGGACGGTGCCGCGGCTGCCCGCCCGATCTCCCGCCAGTACTCGCTGTGTGGCGACCCGGACGCGCGAGACGCCTACGAGATCGCGGTGCTGCGCGAGCCGGACGGTCGCGGCGGCTCGGCGTGGGTGCACGAATACGCTCGGGCCGGTGCGTTGCTGCGTATCCGCGGGCCGCGCAACCACTTTCATTTCGAGACCGACCGCGGGACCGTGTTGTTGATTGCCGGTGGCATCGGCATCACGCCGGTCAGCGCGATGGCACGCCGCGCCCGTGCGCTGGGCCTGGATTACCGACTCATTTACTGCGGCCGCTCGCGCGCATCGATGGCATTGCTCGACGAACTGACGGCGCTGCACGGCGAACGCTTGCAGGTCTATGCGAGTGACGAAGGGCGGCGTGCAGACTTCACGGCACTGCTGGCGACACCGTGCGCCGAGACGCGGGTCTACGCCTGCGGCCCGGCGCGCATGATCGACGCGTTGACGCAGGCCTGCGCGCATTGGCCGCAAGACACGTTGCGGGTCGAGCATTTCACTTCGGCGCTGGGCAAGCTGGATCCCAGCAAGGAGCACGCGTTCGAGGCCGTGTTGGCGTCGTCGGGGAAAAGCGTTCAGGTCAGGTCCGACCAGACTCTGCTGCAAGCGCTGCGCGACGCCCATGTGGAGGTGCGCAGCGACTGCGAGGAGGGGCTGTGCGGTTCGTGCGAGGTTCGCGTGCTCGATGGGACCATCGATCATCGCGACGTGGTGCTGACCCGCGCCGAGCGTGAATCGAACACCAAGATGATGAGCTGTTGCTCGCGGGCGGCGGGCAAGCGCGTCGTGCTCGACCTCTGAGTTCGATGGTGTCGGCCGCGTCTTGCGAGGGCACCGCGTACCGGCGCGAGCATCGCAGTCGGCGGTGCGGCAGGGCGTCCCTGAGATGGGTCGCCGTGGCCTGAATGCGGGGCAGCGCGAGCGCATCGTCGGATCAGCGCCGCCGCACCGTGGTCTTGGAGGCCGCATTGAAGCCACAGCGAGGCCGCATAGAGGCCGCATGGAGGCCGCTTCTGTGCCGGCCCGACGACGTGGCGATGTCGCGATGGCATTGGCATGCGTCACAGCGTCGCCAGCTCGCGATCCCACCAGCGCGCGCGTCGCACGGCTTGACATGCCGCGAGACCGGCCTACACTCGCGGCAATGCCGGCGCCGCGGGCCTCGCGCCGGACCTCGTCCACTTCTGCTCACTGCCAGTCATGTCGCAACCGGTGCATATGCACGCGAGCCCTGTCGCTCATCTGTCCGTCGGCGTCAACGCGATCGCGCCGCTCGATTTGCGGCTGCACGATGCGCTGCGCCATGCGATCGACCGCAAGACCAAGCCGCTCGGCAGCCTTGGTCGCATCGAAGGACTGGCGCTGCGCATCGGCCTGATCCAGCGTAGCCTGCGACCGGCCATCGTCCGGCCGACGCTGCTGGTGTTCGCGGCCGACCACGGCATCGTCGCCGAGGGTGTCAGCGCCTTTCCACAGGTGGTGACCTCGCAGATGGTCGCGAACTTTCTGGCGGGCGGCGCGGCGGTGAATGTGTTTTGCCGGTCCGCGGACGTTGCGCTGGAAGTGATCGACGCGGGCGTGGCGACGCCGCTGCCGCGCGATCCCGCCTTGGTGTCGATGCCCGTCGGCCCCGGCACGCGCGATTTCCTCCATGCCCCGGCGATGAGCCGCGAACAGCTCGATCTCGCGCTGCGCAGCGGCGCCGCGCGTGTCGCGCACCACGCGGAGCTCGGCTGTAACACCATCGGGTTCGGCGAGATGGGCATCGGCAACACCTCATCGGCGGCTTGCTTGATGAGCCGCCTGTGCGACCTGCCGATCGACATCTGCGTCGGACGCGGCACGGGCGTCGACGACGCGGGCCTGGCGCGCAAGCGCTCGGTGCTCGCGCGGGCGCTCGCCGCGCATCCGCGCACCGACGACGATCCGCTCGCGACGCTGGCAACTTTCGGCGGTTTCGAGATTGCGATGATCGCCGGCGGCATGCTCGCGGCGGCGGCACGCAGCATGGTGATTCTCGTCGACGGCTTCATCGCCAGCGCGGCCTTGCTGGCGGCCGCGGCGCTCGAGCGCCGCGTGCTCGACTACTGCGTGTTCGCACACACGTCGCGCGAGACCGGTCACCGGCTGCTGCTCGAACGGCTCGAAGCGACCCCGCTGCTCGACCTCGATCTGCGCCTCGGCGAAGGCACCGGTTGCGCGCTGGCCGTGCCGCTGTTGCGCGCCGCCACCGCGATGCTCTGCGAGATGGCCAGCTTCGAATCGGCCAACGTCAGCGATCGCGGTTGAGCGCCTGATGCGGGTGATGCGGGTCATGTGGGCCATGCGCGCAAGGTGGGTCACCGAGTGGCGCCACCTGATTGCCGCCTTCGCTTACTTCACGCGCGTGCCGATGCCCGCGATCGGTAGCGACGCGCCCGCGCTGGCGGCGGCGGGCCGCTACTTCCCGCTGGTCGGCCTGTTCGTAGGTGGCTGTGGTGCATTGGTGCTGCTGTTGGCGGCATGCCTGTGGCCACCGACGATCGCCGCTGGACTCGCGTTGGCCACGACCGCGCTGCTTACCGGCGCGCTGCACGAAGATGGGCTGGCGGACTGCTGTGATGGTTTGGGCGGCGCGTTCTCGCGCGACGACGTGCTGCGCATCATGCGCGATTCCCGCATCGGCGCGTTCGGGGCGATCGGGCTCGTGTTGGCGCTCGGTTTGCGCTGGCAGGCCATCGCGGCATTGCCGACGCCGCTGGCTGCCTGGGTCGTGCTCGTCGCCCATCCGGCCAGCCGGAGCGCCGCGATCAGCCTGGTCTGGGCGCTGCCTTATGCGCGCGAGTCGGGCAAGGCACAGGCGATTACCGCCGGCTTTGGCACGGTCGCGCGCAGCGTTGCGGTATTGACCGGTCTACCTTGGTTGTTCTGGCTGGACTGGCGCTGCGGCGTTGCGATGCTGCTGACGTTGCTGGCGTTGCGTGCGGCGTTGCTTCGTTGGTTCAAGCGACGCATTGGCGGTTACACCGGCGATTGCCTCGGTCTCGCGCAACAGCTCGCCGAGCTGTCGATCTATCTGGTGGCATTGGCGTGGTACGCGCGTTGACACTGATCCTGGTGCGCCATCCACCGGTCGCGGTGGCGAAGGGGACGTGCTACGGACGCACCGACGTCGCGCTGGCGGTGCCGGCTGTCGAGGCGGCCGCCGCACTCGCGGCGCGTCTGCGCCGGCGCCTGCCCGGCGTGTTCGCCTCGCAAAATGGCGCCGTCGGACACCTGTCGCCCGACGAAGAGACCGTGCCGCGCGCGCGCGTGACGATACTCACCAGTCCGGCATTGCGCTGCCGTACGGTTGCGGCGGCGCTCGCCGCATCGTTGGAGGTCCGTTTTGCCGACGACGAACGCCTGCGGGAGATGGATTTCGGCGTGTGGGAAATGCAGCGCTGGGATCAAATCGAACGCGCATCGATCGATGCTTGGGCTGCCGACCTGCATGGCTATCGCGCACACGGTGGCGAGACGCTGACCGCATTTCTCGGGAGGTTGCGCGCCTGGTTGCCGACGCTGGATCGGCTCGGCAATCGGCCTGACCCGGGAGCGACGGTCTGCGTCGTGATCGCCCATGCCGGCGTGATCCGCCTGCTCGCCGCATTGATGCTCGCCCGCGCGCCGAGCGACTGCCTCGCCTGGCCGCTCGACTACAACGGTCTGTGCGTCTTCGAGCGAGGGGACGACGACGCGTGGCGCCTTGCCAGGTGGAACGACATCGACTGACGCGCGCTCGCGCAATGCGGCTTCCATGATGCGGCTCCGATGATGCGGCTCCGATGGTGCGGCTCCGATGGTGCGGCTCCGATGGTGCGGCTCCGATAATGCAACGCCGCTGCAACGCCGCGGCCGAGGCACGGCACGGGGATGCATCGCTCGTTGCGCTGCCAGGCGTGGCGCGGAGCAGGTAGCAGGCGCCGGCATTTCGCCTCCGGGCGGTTGCACCGAGCGTCGCGATCTTGGCCTCGGCATCGTGCGAATCGCGCTACACTGCGCGGTCGCCGCGCACCGGGCGCGGCCGATTGTCCATTGATCGTCATGCGAACCCACGACCGACACGTGTTGATGTGTACCGGCCCGCGCTGCACCGAAGCCGGCAAGGACGCCGAGGCCGCATTCCAGTGCCTGGGCCGCGCCATCGACGCGCATCCAGGCCTGCGCGTCAAACGCACGCGCAGCCACTGTTTCGCCGTCTGCAAGGAAGGGCCGCTGATGGTCGTCTACCCGGATGGCGTCTGGTACCGCCGCGTCGATGCGGCCGCGGTAGCGGAGATTGTCGAGCGCCATCTGGTCGGCGGAAAAACCGTCGATGCGTTGGTGTTCCACCGCACTGGCCAGGGCGATGTCGCGCCTGCGGCAGAGGGCAGCCGTCAGGCCAATACGGACGGCTCGACGACGCGTTGACCGTCGCGGCCAACGATGCAGGCGAATATGTGGAATGCGCGCGGCAGCCTTCGTCGGGAGCGCACTCGGGCGGTTGCTCTCGCGCGGTGATCAGCAGGCGACAGCGCGTTGACAGCGCGTTGACGGCGCGCTGACGAAGCGCGAACGGTCGTGAAGGGCGGCGGGCGCTGCCAGTGCCGCAGCGCATGCCACGGTTCCTGCCGCCGCTCCTGCCACTGTGTACGTCGCCGCGCATGCCAACGTTCATGTCGCTGTCGATGTCGCCAACAGTGTTGCCGCCTGTATCGCTCTCAGCGCCGCTGGCGTACGCCGGCCGCCGCCTGAGCATCACGCCGTCGTCCAGGGCCGCTCGGACCAATGCATCGGTCCATCGCAAAACGAGGTCGCACCGGACCTTTCGTTTCGTCAACAAGATGTCACACGCGGCCGCCATCATCCACCGGTCCGTCCGCGCGGCTGGCCGCGACTGCGGCGCACATGCCGCGCGCGGCGGGCCGCGTCGTCGACCAGCGCCCGAGCCGCCGGTCCGTCGCGCGACCTTTCGAAAACGCGTGCACCGTGCGCATCGTCCCTGGCATCGGCCGCGTCCCCTGATGACGCGGGCCAGACGACGTGCGCGGCCAGCGCATGTCCGGAGCGCCGCCCATGGCCGATCATCCTGCCACTCATCCCGCCGCCGGTGCCCGCGCACTGCTGGCGGCCACGCTTCTTGCCGCCTGCGTCGCGCTCGGCGCCTGCGGCGGCAGCGACACACCGAAGACCAGTCCACCCAATTCCGCAAGCAGTCCTGACGGTGCCTCGACGCCGGCAAGCTCGCCAGCCGCGAACTGCACGCGCCAATGCGCGCCCTGAAGCGTCGCGACGCACACGCCACGCGCTAGAGCGACCCATCGACGGTCACCACGCCGCGCGCGCGCCGCATCGTGCGTCCGACGCGCGACAGGTGACGTTCCTTCCCCGATCAGGAGTGATTCCCGGATGAAAATCGACCCCGCAAAAAGACAGTTCCTGAAAGCGACCCTCGGCGGCGGCGCCGCGCTGCTGGCAACCGCGACACTGCCGCCGAGCATTCGCCGGGCGCTGGCCATCGAAGCCAACAATGCCACCGGCACCCTGCAGGACGTCCAGCACGTCGTGATGCTGATGCTGGAAAACCGGTCGTTCGACGGTTATTTCGGGACTTACCGCGGCGTGCGTGGCTACGGCGACCGCTTCGGCATCCCATTGCAGAACGGCAAATCGGTGCTGTACCAGACCGATGCGAAAGGCGCGTCGGCCACGCCGTATCACCTCGACGGCACGGTCGGAAACGCGCAGCGCGCGGGCGGCACGCCGCACACCTGGCCCGATGCACAGGCGGCCTGGGATCACGGACGCATGAATCAGTGGCCGGTGGCGAAGCAACCGCTGTCGATGGGTTACTACGAGGACGCCGAAGTGCCGTTCCAGCGCGCGCTGGCCAGCGCCTTCACGCTGTGCGACGCGTACCACTGTGCGATGCATACCGGCACGATCCCCAACCGCCTGTTCTACTGGACCGGTACCAATGGCCCGTCCGGCGACAATGTCGCGGTGATGATCAACCAGTACAACGACGGCGCCGACGTCGGGCCGTCCACCGAGGGCTGGACCTGGAAGACGTACGCGGATCGCCTGCAAGCGGCTGGCGTGAGCTGGAAGGTGTACCAGAACGTGCCGGAGAACTTTGGCTGCAACGAGATGATGAGCTTCCGGCACTGGCGCGCCGAGATGGAAAAGCTGCCGGCCGGCCGGCGCCTGGCCAACGTCAGCGGCGAGGGCGTCAATCCGCCGTACGATCCCGCCATCGACGACAAGTACAGCCCGCTCGCCAAGGGCTTCTGCAACACCATGCCCGACGGCGGTTTCCTGCAAAGCCTGCGCGACGACGTCGCGAAAGGCACGCTGCCGGCGGTCTCGTGGATCATCCCACCCGGCGAGTTCAGCGAGCACCCGGGACCGTCGAGCCCGGCCAAGGGCGGCTGGTATATGCAGGCGGTGCTCGACGCGCTGACCGCCGATCCTGCGGTGTGGAGCAAGACCGTGCTGCTGATCAACTACGACGAGAACGACGGCTTCTTCGACCATCTGCCGCCGCCCAGCGCACCGTCGCGCCGCGCGGACGGCAGTCTCGCCGGCAAGTCGACGCTGTCGGACACCGACATGGCATTCGAGTACTTCAATTACACGCCGGCCACCGAGAAGCAGCCGCCGCAGGACGGACGCCCATTCGGACCAGGGCCGCGCGTGCCGATGTGGGTGGTGTCACCGTGGAGCCGGGGCGGCTGGGTCAATTCGCAGGTTGCCGACCATACATCGGTGCTGCGCTTCCTCGAAGCGCGCTTTGGCGTGCAGGAACCGCAGATCGGCGCGTATCGACGCGCCGTGTGTGGCGACCTGACCAGCGCGTTCAACTTCCAGACTCCGAATCAGGAAGCGCTGCCGGTGCTGGCCGGACGCACCACGCGCGAACAGGCCGTCGCGCTGACCGCCTCGCAGGAAGCGCTGGCCGCGATCGCGGTGCCGGCCAGTCCGCCGCTGGTGGCGCAGACCAGTGGCGCGCGGCCGTCGCGCGCATTGCCGTACGTGCTGCATGCGAGTGCCGTGGTCGAGGCGGACGCGAGCCGGATTCGGCTGCGTTTTGCGAATGGCAGCGACGCGCAGGCCGGCGCCGTCTTTCACGTCTACGACAAACTTCATCTCGACCAGATACCGCGCCGCTACGTGGTCGAGGCCGGCAAGTCGCTCGACGATACGTGGAGCGTCGCGGACGACGACGGCAACTACGACCTCTGGGTGCTGGGACCCAATGGCTTCCACCGTGCGTTCGCCGGCCGGGTGTCGACGACTGCCGCCGCCCGGCCCGAACTGCGCGTCTGTTACGAGCCGTGCGATCCGCCGGTGGTGTCGCTGGAACTGCGCAACGACGGGGTGGCCGGCAGCGCCGACTGCGTGTTCACCGTGCGCGCGCGGGCCTATCGTAGCGACGGCCCGTGGACGCGCACGGTTGCCGCCGGGCAGCAGGCAAGCGTCGAGTTCGCGCTCGGCGATAGCGGGCAGTGGTACGACTTCGAGGTCTCGACCGACGCTGACGATGGTTTCCAGCGGCGGGCGGCGGGCCGCGTCGAAACCGGCCGGGATGCGATCAGCGATCCGGCGATGGGACTGCCAGCCGACTGAGCAGGGCGTGGCGCTGGATGCCGGCAGCCACGTGGATGCGCTGATGCAGGGCGCTTATGCAGTGTACTCAGGCAAGCCACTCAGGCAGTGCGCTCAGCAGAGATGCGCATCGCGCAGCTGCGCCAGCGCGTCGGCAAGGCGCTGCCACGCCCGCGCGTCGGCGTTCGCCGCGTCGCCGCTGCACGGTTCGCTAACGAACGGCGACGCGCCCGGCAGGCCGAAACGCAGGCTGGCCGGATCCGCATAGCAGCGGGTCAGCACGCCGCGCCGGGCGAGCGCGGCATGGATCGCCTGCGCCTGCGGGTGCCTGAGCCATTGAAACAACGGCGTGCCGCCATCCGGTGTCAGGCCATGCGCGCGCAACAGCATGGCCAGGCGCTGCGACGCCTGTCGCAGGCGTTGCCCGTTGTTGCGTTGCCACGTCGCGTCGCGCAGTGCCGCCGTCGCCACCCACCGTGCCGGGCCGTTCACCGGCCACGGGCCGATCGCCTCGCGCAGACGCGCGAGCAGGATCGGCTCGCCGCACGCGAAGCCCACGCGCGCACCTGCCAGGCCGTAGAACTTTCCCAGCGAGCGCAGCACCAGCAGTCCGCGCGACGCGCTGAACGGCGCAAGCGATAGCGCCGGATCGGCGTCGATGAAGGCCTCGTCGACGACCAGCAGACCATCGCGTCCGGCCAGTTCGGCGGCCACCTGCCGCAGTGCGTCCCTGCCGAGATGCCAGCCTGTCGGATTGTTCGGCTGCACCATCACGACGATGTTGCAGCTGGCCATTCGCTGCGCCAATCCGGCCGCGTCCGAGAACGGCGCCAAGGTATGGCCGGCGCGTTGCCACTGATGTGCATGCTCGGCATAACTGGGCGCGAGCACTGCAATCGGCTGCGGCGTGAACAGCGTGGGCAGCGCCTGGATCGCCGCCTGTGAACCAGGCAGTGGCAACACATGGGGCGCGCCATAGGCGGCGCACGCGGCCTCGACAAGACCGTCGTCATCTTCAGGCAGGCGCTGCCAGTGTCTCGTGTCGATCTGCGGGAGCGGATAGACCCACGGCGCGATGCCGGTCGACAGATCGAGCCAATCGGGGAGCGGAATCCCGTAGTGCTGCGCCGCTCGGCGCAGTCGACCGCCATGCTCAAGCATGCGGCACCCCGCACGTCACGCCTGCCGTAGCCGTAGCCGCGGCCGTTGGGGCTGACGTTCGCACTGACGTTCGCGCCGACGTTGGCACTGGCGTTGCCGCCGCGGCGGTCGACGCCACCGTTGCGATCGCCAGGCTGGCCAGCACGCAGAGCATCAGCCACCACCCGATACCGCGCGTGACCAGGCGGATCGCGCGTTCGATGTCGGTGCCGACCGGCACGCGGCCCTTGCCCAGTGTGGGCCGGCGCTCGCGTCGCCCGAAGTAGACTGCGTCGCCGCCGAGACGCACACCGAGCGCACCTGCGCCGGCGGCCATTACGGGCCCGGCGTTCGGGCTGTCCCAGGCCGGCGCCTGAGTGCGCCAGCAGGCAAGCGCGAGCCGGGTGCGCCCCAGCACTGCGTAGGTCAGGGCCGTCAGCCGCGCCGGCACGTAATTGAGCACGTCGTCGATGCGGGCCGCCGTCCAGCCAAACGCGTGATAGCGGGCGTTGCGATAACCCCACATCGCGTCGAGGGTATTCGCGCAGCGGTGGAGCACCACGCCGGGCGCGCCGGCGACCGCGAACCAGAACAGCGCCGCGAACACGGCGTCGCTGCCGTTTTCGAGCATCGATTCGACCGCCGCGGCGCTGACCGCGTGCTGATCCAACGCGCGCGTGTCGCGAGACACGATCATCGACACCGCCACGCGCGCCTCGGCGAGGCGCCCGGCCGCCAGCGCGTCGGCCACTGCGCGGCCATGCTCGGCAAGGCTGCGGGCACCCAGCGCGAAGTACAGGCACGCGATCGCGAACACGCCGTGCAATGAAAACGTGTCCCGCACCGCAGACTCGATCGCCAGCGGGATGGGCATCTGCCAGTGCGCGAGCCAGCCCGGCAGCGCACCGGCGATGGCCGTGCCGCTGATGGCGGCCAGGCGGGGCGGGGCCAGCCACGCGGCAAGCAGCACGGGCGGCAGCACGGCCAGCGCCCAGGCCAGCAGGCCCGCCAGCCGCAGCGCCCGCGCGTTGGTGCGCCGGCCGCGGCAGCAACGTTCGACTGCGGTGGCGTAGCGTCCGAACAGCGCCACCGGATGGCCGCGCCGGGGATCGCCGAGCCAGCGGTCCAACAGGCACGCGAGCCCCATCTGCACGGCGAGCGCGAGCGTCACGCGCGTCCCCGCAGCGCCGCAACGGGAGGCAAGGCGGGACGCACGGCGGCACGAACGGCGAGACGTGAGGTGGGACGTGGGGTGGGACGTGGGGTGGGACGTGGGGTGGGACGCAAGATGAGATGCGGCGCGCGGCTTGACGGGACGGACATCGAACGAGTGGCGGGCGCGGAACAGGACGCATGCGAGGCCGGCAGCGCGGCACGCTGCGCGTGGGCCGCTCGGGCGGACGTGCCGGTGCACGCGGCCGCAGTATAGCGCGCACGGGCATTGCCACCACGGTCCATCTGTTAAGATGCGCCGCGCTGCGCAGGCGATTGGACGCCCGCGCGGGTGGGGCCGGCGCACGGCCGACATGCGAGCGGGAGGGCGTCGAATGAGCATGGCGGGAGCACGATTGGCACAGGCTGGACAGGCTGCACAGGTTGGACAGGCGACATGCGACGGCGGCCTGGTCCACAGTCTGATGGTGCAGGGCACGACGTCGGACGCCGGCAAGACGACGCTGGTCGCGGCGCTGTGCCGGCTGCTCGCACGTCGCGGACTGCGCGTCGCACCGTTCAAGCCGCAGAACATGGCACTGAACAGTGCGGTCACCGCCGACGGCGGCGAGATCGGTCGCTCCCAGGCCTTGCAGGCTCTCGCGGCCGGCGTCGCGCCGCACACCGACATGAACCCGGTGCTGCTCAAACCGAACTCGGATCGCTCGTCGCAGATCGTGATCTGCGGGCAGGTGGTGGCGACCCTCGACGCGCGCGGCTATCACGATTTCAAGCCGCGTGCGCTGGCCGCCGCGCTTGCCGCGCACAAGCGCCTGACCGGGCGTTTCGACACGATCGTCATCGAGGGCGCCGGCAGTCCGGCCGAGATCAATCTGCGTGCACGCGATCTGGCCAATATGGGCTTTGCCGAGGCCATCGACTGCCCGGTGATCCTGGTCGCCGATATCGACCGGGGCGGCGTGTTCGCGCATCTGGTCGGCACGCTGGCGCTGCTCTCCGAGAGCGAACGGGCGCGCGTGCTCGGCTTCGTCATCAACCGCTTCCGTGGCGACCCCGCGCTGCTGCGCCCCGGCATCGACTGGCTCGAGAACCATACGGGCAAGCCGGTACTCGCGGTGTTGCCGTACCTCGCATCGTTGGCGCTCGACGCCGAGGATGCGTTGTCGAACCGGCGCGAGGCGGCTGCCCGCGAACCGTCGCGATTCACCGTGGTATGCCCGACGCTGCCGCGTGTCGCCAATGCCACCGACCTCGACGCATTGCGCCTGCACCCCGGCGTGGCGGTGTATGACGTCGCTGCGCCGCAGGATGCGCCTGCCGCCGATCTGATCGTGCTGCCGGGCAGCAAGAGCGTCAGGTCCGACCTCGAATGGTTGCGCGCACAGGGCTGGGAAACGGCGTTGGCGCGCCATCTGCGGTATGGCGGGCGGGTGCTCGGCATCTGCGGCGGCATGCAGATGCTGGGCCGGACGATCCATGATCCGAGCGGCCTGGAAGGGCCGCCGGGCAGCGCGGCGGGACTGGGCTGGCTCGATTTCGAGACGACCTTGCAGCCGGCCAAGCAGTTGCGCACCACGCACGGCACGCTCGCGACTGAAGCAGCGACTGAAGCAGCGACTGAAGCAGCGAGGGGACGTGCCGCCGGACAGCCGGTCGCCATCAGCGGTTACGAGATCCACGCGGGTGTCAGCGAGGGACCGGCGCTGGGCCAGCCGGCCGTCCGACTTCACGATGGACGCGGCGACGGCGCGCTGTCGGCGGACGGACAAATCATGGCAACCTATCTGCACGGGCTTTTTGACACGCCGGCCGCCGCCGATGCGCTGCTTGCCTGGGCGGGCTATCGTGGCACGGCGACGACGCCGGATCGCGCGCTGCGCCGTGAAGCCGATCTCGACCGGCTGGCCGACGCGGTCGCCGCCGAACTGGACGTCGACGCCTTGCTTGCGCAGGTCGAGGCCTTCGGTGCTGCGAAGCGCCGCGCACCGCGTGTCCTCGAAGGAGAACCCGGACGATGAAATGGCACCAGGCGGTGCATCAGCTTGTGTTGGGCGGCGCCCGTTCCGGCAAGAGCAGCCATGCCGAAGCATTGGCGCGCGCGAGCCGGCTGGACGTGACGGTGATCGTCACCGGCGAGGCGCGCGACGACGAGATGCGCGAACGCATCGCGCGACATCGTGCCGAGCGGCCCGCGCAGTGGCGGGTGGTCGAAGCGCCGGTGCGGCTGGCCGAGGCCTTGCTCGCCGCAGCCGACGGCGAGCGCTGCGTGATCGTCGATTGCCTGACACTCTGGCTCAGCAATACCCTGTTCGCCGCGCCGCCGGGCGTGGACGGCGGCGCGCCCGATGTCACGCCAGCAGAAGGCGTGGCTTCATGCGACGATGCGATCTTCCGACGTGAGCGCGCCGCGCTGTTCGACTGTCTGAACCGCGTGCGCGGACCGGTGATCTTCGTGTCCAACGAGGTCGGGCTCGGCATCGTGCCCGCCGATCCGCTCTCGCGCCGTTTCCGGGACGAGGCCGGGCGCCTGCATCGCGAGCTGGCCGCGCGCTGCAGCGTGGTCACCTTCGTGGCCGCCGGGCTGCCGCTGGTGTTGAAGGCGCCGCCCCCACCGATGGAGCCGGGCGGCGGCGCCTGAGCGCGGGGGCGCCCGACTGACGGCGGGCTCCGTCGTTGCGTCGGTCGCCGCCGGGCCGGCGGTACCGTCACCCGGGTCCATGCCGTTTCTTCGTCCATTTTCTTCGGCCGTTTCTTGATCCCTTTCTTGATCCATTTTTCGATCGATTTCTTGGTCATTCCCCGGCGCCACGCCACAGGAGCATTCGATGCAGCTGCGCAAGATTCCCGTCACCGTCGTCACCGGCTTCCTCGGCAGCGGTAAGACGACCCTGCTGCGCCATATTCTCGAAAATGCGAACGGACGCCGCATCGCGGTGATCGTCAACGAATTCGGCGAGCTGGGCATCGACGGCGAAATCCTGAAAGGGTGCGGCATTGGCTGCGAGGACGCCGAGGCAGGCGGGCAGTTGTACGAATTGGCCAATGGCTGCCTGTGCTGCACCGTGCAGGAGGAGTTTTTTCCGGTCATGGAGCAACTGGTCGAGCGTCGCGACGCGATCGACCACGTGCTGATCGAGACCAGCGGACTGGCGCTGCCCAAGCCGCTGGTGCAGGCGTTCAACTGGCCGTCGATCCGCAACAGCTTCACGGTCGACGCGGTGATCACCGTTGTCGACACGCCGGCCGCCGCGGCCGGCCAGTTCGCCGCCGACGTGCCGGCAGTCGATGCGCAGCGCCGCGCCGATCCGAACCTCGATCACGAGTCGCCGCTGCACGAGCTATTCGAGGATCAGCTTGGCTCGGCCGATCTGGTCGTTCTCAACAAGTCGGATCTGGTCGACTCGGCCGACCTGGCGCGCGTCGAAACGCTGGTACGCGCCGAGATCCCCGCGAGTGTCGGCGTCGTGCACGCCCAGCGTGGCGCGCTCGATCTGCGCGCCTTGCTCGGCTTGCAGGCGGCCTCCGAAGAAACCATCCACCTGCGTGAAGATCATCACAACGACGCGGGCGATCCCGATCACCATCACGACGATTTCGACTCGGTCATCGTCAGCGCGCCGACGCCGTCGCGCGAGCGTTTGCTGGCCGCATTGCAGACCCTGGTGGCCGGCCACGCGATCTATCGGGTGAAGGGTTTCGCGGCGCTCCCGGACGCGCCGATGCGGTTGTTGGTGCAGGGCGTCGGCCGACGTTTCGACAGCTACTTCGACCGTCGTTGGCGCGAAGCCGAGGCACGCGTCAGCCGCTTCGTGCTGATCGGCGAGGATCTCGACGCCGACGCGCTGCAACGGGCATTCGAGACGGCGCTCGATGCCGCTCCGGTGGCTGGCTCCGCGGCTGCGTCCGTGGTTGCTGCCGCGGCTGATCCGGTGGCCGGGCGGGGCTGACGCAATGCACCTGCTGAGCACCACGCCCGGCGGCTTCGTCGACGACAGCGAAGGCGTGGTCCGCGTCGCGCAGACGCGGGCCGACATGGTGGTGCTCAGCTCCGCGGACACGACGCTGGCGCTGCTCGCGGATGCCTACGCGCGGCTGGCGCCGGACCGGCCAAGCCTGCGTCTGGCCAATCTCGCCTACCTGCGCCAGAACGCGTCGCTGGACTACTACGTCGACGACGTCCTCGACGGCGCGCGCGTGGTAGTGGTCGACCACCTGGGTGGCGAAGCATACTGGCCGTACGGCATCGAACGCCTGACCACGCTGGCGCGCGAGCGCGGCCAACTGCTGGCGATGTTCTCCGGCGATTTGCAGGAAGACCCGGCGCTGGTCGCGCGCAGCACCGCCGAGCCCGAACTGTGCGGCGTGTTGTGGCGTTATCTGCGCGAGGGCGGCATCGACAATGCCGAGCAGTTCCTGCGCTGTCTCGCACATCGCGGTTTCGGTTGGGGCCCGCTGCCGTTGCCGCCGCGCCCGCTGCCGGTCGTGTCGATCTACCATCCGGCGCGCGCCGCGGCCAGCCTCGACGATTGGCGCGCGGACTGGCGGCCCGGCGCGCCGGTGGTGCCGGTGCTGTTCTACAAAGCGCATCTGCAGGCGGGTAATACCGCGGTGTTCGATGCATTGGCCGATGCGCTGCGCGGCGAGGGCCTGAACCCGCTGCCCATCGCATTGACGTCGCTGAAGGATTCGGTCGCCCTGGAAGTCGTCGCGACGCTGTGCGCACAAACCCGCGCCGCACTGGTGCTCAACACGACCGCGTTCGCGGCCGGCGTGCTGGGGGCCGAGACGACCGTCGCGCTGGCCGGGGATGCGCCAGTGCTGCAGGTGATCCTGAGCGGCGGCAACCGCGACGACTGGCTCGCCAGCGAGCACGGCCTGCGCGCGCGTGACATTGCCATGCATATCGCGCTGCCGGAAGTGGATGGCCGCATCATCACGCGTGCAGTCAGCTTCAAGGGGCTCGCGTACCGCTGCGAGGCGACGCAGACCGACGTCGTGCGCTATCGTCCGGACGCCGAGCGCATTGCCTTCGTGGCCGCGCTCGCGCAGCGCTGGTGCCGCCTGCGCACCGTGCCGAATGGCGCAAAGCGCCTGGCGCTGATCCTGGCCAACTATCCGAGCAGCGAAGCGCGCATCGGCAACGGCGTCGGGCTCGACACGCCCGCGTCGGTGACGGCGATCCTCCGCGCGCTGACCGATGCCGGATATCGGGTCGATGCGCCGCCGACGGACGGCGCGACGCTGCTCGACGCGCTGACCGCGGGCGTCAGCAACGATTTGGCGCAGCATCCGCTGCGGCCGGCCTTTCAAAGCTACGCGGTGGACGACTATCGGCGTGCGCTGGCGACCTTGCCGGCGGCGGCCCGCGCGGCGCTGCGCGACCGCTGGGGCGAGCCCGAGGACGACCCGACGGTGCGGCAGGGACGTTTCACGATCGCGGGACGCCGCTACGGCAACGTTTTCGTCGGCATCCAACCGTCCCGGCTGGGCACGCCGGTCGGTGGCGCCGACGACTATGCGAGCTATCACGATGCGACGCTGGTGCCGCCGCACGCGTATCTCGCGTTCTATTTCTGGTTGCGCGAATCGTTCGCGATCGATGCGGTGGTGCATGTCGGCAAGCACGGCAATCTGGAATGGCTGCCAGGCAAGAGCGTGGCGCTCGGGCCGGGCTGCTGGCCGGACCTGGCGCTCGGACCGCTGCCGCACTTGTATCCGTTCATCGTCAACGACCCTGGCGAGGGCGCGCAGGCCAAGCGGCGCGCGCAGGCGGTGATCATCGACCACCTGATGCCGCCGTTGACGCGCGCGGAAAACTACGGACCGCTACAGGACCTCGAACGTCAGGTCGACGAATACTACGAAGCGCTGCTGGTCGATCCGCGCCGCGCGCGGCTGCTGCGGCGCGCCATCGTCGACAACATCGTCGCGAACAAGCTGCATGACGAACTGGGCCTGCCGGCTCCGGCCGCACCGTCGGACGAGGACAGCCTGTTGACCCGCACCGACGCCTATCTGTGCGAGTTGAAGGAGACGCAGATTCGTGACGGCCTGCACGTGTTTGGCGTCTCGCCCGCCGGCGCGCAGCGGCGCGACACGCTGCTGGCGCTTGCGCGTTTTCCGAGCGGCGACGGCACCGGCGCACATGCCGGCCTGATTCGCGCGTTGGCCGCGGACCTGGCGCTCGGCGACGATTTCGATCCGTTCACGGCCGATGCCGCGGCGCCCTGGACCGGTGCGCGTCCGGCCGCATTGCTTGCGGTCGATGCGGGTCCCTGGCGCCATCACGGCCACACGCGCGAGCGCCTGGAAGCGTTGGCTGCACGCCTGCTCGACGGTCTGCTGTCGCTGCCAGCGACGCTGCCCGTGGCGGCGACCGAAGCGACGGCCAAGCAGTCCGCCGTCATGGCGGTGCCGCCCGGCGAGCCGACGGCGCCATCGGCCAGCAGGTCCGCGGAGGCGTTGGCCGCGCCCGCACTGCCGCGCACCGACGCGGTGCTCGGTTGGATCGACGCGACGCTGCGGCCGCGCCTCGATGCATGCGGCCCGCAAGAGATGCGTCATCTGCTCGACGGCCTGGCGGGGCGCTTCGTGCCGCCAGGCCCCAGCGGCGCGCCGTCGCGTGGCAGGCCGGACGTGCTGCCGACCGGGCGCAACTTCTATTCCGTCGATACGCGGGCGGTGCCGACCCGCGCGGCATGGGAGCTCGGGCTGCGCGCGGCCAATCAACTGGTCGAGCGACACATGCAGGAGCACGGCGACTTCCCGCGCGCGGTGGGTATGTCGGTGTGGGGCACGGCCACCATGCGCACCGGCGGCGACGACATCGCGCAGGCCTTGGCGCTGCTCGGCGTGCGGCCGGTGTGGTCGGCCGGCAGTCATCGCGTCGCCGATTTCGAGATCCTGCCGATCACCATCTTCGGCCGGCCGCGCATCGACGTCACCCTGCGCGTGTCGGGCTTCTTTCGAGATGCGTTCCCGAACCTGATCCATCTGTTCGACGCCGCAGTGCAGGCGGTCGCGGCGCTCGACGAAACTGCCGACGTGAATCCGGTACGCGCGCGCGTGCTTGCCGAGGCCGCGCGGTATCGGGCGGCCGGCGCGGACGAGACCGCGGCACGCCAGTGGGCTGGCTGGCGCGTGTTCGGCGCGCGGCCCGGCAGCTACGGCGCGGGACTGCAGTCGCTGATCGATGAACGCACCTGGCGCGACCGCGCGGATCTGGCCGAAGCGTACGGTGACTGGGGCGGCTACGCGTATGCGCAGGGCGACGATGGCCAGGCCGCGCCCGCCGCGTTTCGCGCGCGTCTGGCGACGCTGGATGTCGTGGTGCAGAACCAGGACAACCGCGAGCACGACATCCTCGATTCGAACGACTACTATCAATTCCAGGGCGGCATGGCCGTCGCGGTCCGCCATTTCGCCGGCAGCGAGCCGGCCATCTATCTTGGCGACCATAGCCATCCGGCCGCGCCGCGCGTCCGGACCCTGCGCGAGGAAATCGCGCGCGTGGTGCGAGCGCGCGTCGTCAACCCGAAGTGGCTGGCCGGCGTGAAGCGCCACGGCTACAAGGGCGGGGCGGAAATGGCGGCGACCGTCGATTGCCTGTTCGGCTATGACGCAACCGCCGGCGTGGTGACCGACCATCAATACGCGCTGCTGGCCGACGCCTACGTCGACGCGTCCGACACGCGCGCCTTTCTCGCGCAACACAATCCGCAGGCCTTGCGCGACATCTGCTCGCGGCTGCTGGAAGCAATGCAGCGCGGCCTATGGGCAGAGCCGGGCGCCTACCGCGACCGAATCGAGCAACACCTGCTCGACAGCGAAGCACAACAGGAGGGAGCGCAATGAGCGCGTCCATGCAGGCGGCACCGCTGCCGGTCTTTCCGTTTGTCGGGCTGGTGGGACAGGCGCGCCTGCAGCTCGCGTTGATCCTCGCGGCGATCGACCCGGGCCTGGGTGGCGTGCTGATCAGCGGGCCGCGCGGCACCGCGAAATCCACCGCCGCACGCGCGCTGGCCGAACTGCTGCCGGCAGGCCGCTTCGTGACGCTGCCGCTGGGCGCGAGCGAGGAACGGCTGTCGGGCACCCTCGATTTGCAGGCGGTGCTGCGCGACGGCGAGGTGCGCTTTGCACCGGGGCTGCTGGCGGCCGCGCATGGCGGCGTCCTGTATGTGGACGAAGTGAATCTGCTGCCCGATCCGCTCGTCGATCTGCTGCTCGACGTGGCGGCGAGCGGTGTCAACACCGTCGAACGCGATGGCGTCTCGCATCGGCATGCTGCCCGCTTCGTCCTGATCGGCACGATGAATCGCGAGGAAGGCGAACTGCGGCCGCAACTGCTGGACCGCTTCGGTCTGTCCGTCGCGCTGGAAAACTGTTGGGAACCGGACCAACGACGTGCGATCGTGGCAGCGCGGCTCGCCTTCGATGCCGCGCCCGACGCCTACCGGGCGCGTCATGCCGCCGAGCAGGCTCGGCTGGCGGCGACAATCGTCGCGGCCAGCCAGGCGGTGTCCGGCTTCGACTTCAGCGACGCAGTCCATCGGCGCGTTGGCGAGCTGTGCATCGCCGCCGCGGTAGACGGCATCCGCGCGGACCTGGTGATGCTGCGCGCCGCGCGGGCCCTGGCGGCTTTCGAGACGGCCGCAGCGCTCGACGTCGGACACGTCGAACGCGTTGCCGAGCTGGTGCTCGCGCACCGCCGGCACGAGGGTGCGCCGACGTCGCCCACGACGGCATCGGCATCGCAGCGGACACACGGGCAGCCGTCGCGGTCGTCGACCGACTTCCCCGAGAGCGGGCGCGAAGCAGCACCGGACGCGCAAGGTTCGCCGCGAGCCGATGAAGTCGTGCCCGACGCGGTGACAGCACAGATGGCACGGCCCATGGCCGGTGGCGGGCGCGCTGCGTCGTTACCGGGCGGCGACGGGTCTGGCAAGTCGCACGGACAGCCCGGCGACGCTGCAACCGAAGGCCATGCCAGCGGTCGCGGTGACGAAGACTGGGGCTATCTCGCCCCGACGCCGATCGACGCGCAGGCGCTGGGTGTCACCGGACGGCAAGCCGCAAAAAAAGCCTGAGCCATCGCACTTCGGGGCGCACTGACGAGCAGGGCGGTGCGTTGCGATGGCTGTCCGTTCCCGGCGCGATGCCCGCGATGCGCGGTGTCGGCGGGCGGCGACACCGGCGCGGCCGTGCAGCGGCGCCGGTCGGCGCGCTGGACTGGCCCGCCACGCTGCGCGTCAAGGGGCCGTCGGCGCTCGTCGCCGACCACCTGCGTCATCGCGCGCGGCCGAGCGAGCGCGGCCTGTTGCAATGCGTGTTGCTGGACTGTTCCGCGTCGATGCGTGCCGGGCAGCGGCTCGCGCTCGCGAAGGGCTTGCTCGTCGCACTGTTCGAGCACGCCTATCTGCAACGCAGCGAGGTCGCGCTGATTTGCTTCGACGGCAACGGTGCCGCCCTGCGGGTGCCGCCGTCGCGCGTGCCGGGTGGCGTGGCCGGTGCCGTCGCGCGCTGGTTGCAGCCGATCGGCGGCGGCGGCGGAACACCGCTCGCGGCAGCGGCGGCATTGGCCGCGCAGACGCTGCGGCGCGCGGCCCTGCGCCGGCCCGCGCAATTACGCGAATTATGGGTGTTCACCGATGCGCGTACCGCCGTGCTACCGCCGCGCCCCGCCGCCGCCGACGCGGCCTTCATCGTGGACTTCGAACAGGGGACGCTGCGTCTCGGTCGTGCCGCGCGCCTGGCCGAACGCTGGCAGGCCCAATGCATCGATGCCGACGCGCTACGCGAAGCACTGACCAGTCGCATGCGCGACGGCGCGTGACGTTGCGCGATGCCAGCGGTGCTCAGCAGCGGTACTGAGCAGCGGTACTGAGCAGCGGTACTGAGCAGTGACGATGAACGACGGCGACGCACAGCGGTGCAAGCCAGCCGCGGAAGACAGCGGCGACCGCCACTGAGTTGCCGACCACGACAGGCGGCGCTCGCACGTCGCTCAGGGTCCGTATGGCGTGATGCCTGTCCGGCTCACGGGTGGCGTCGGCGCGATCTCAAAACGGTTCGCCAACGAACATCGCTGCCGTCGCGCGAGGATTCGACGGCCAGTACGCATGCATATAGGTGGCGACCGTGTTGCCGGCACGGTACACGGCTTCGCCCGCCGCAGCGGTGGTGGCGTGGCGAGCTTGCGCGACCGGCGCCATCGCGGTCTGCATCGACGAGTAATGGAAGGTATGACCCATGAGCGGGCCATGCGCGGTGTCCAGCACCTGCATGGCCAGGCGCGACAGACGCGCCTGCATGCGCGCTTCACCGGGCAATACGCCGAGCATCGCGTGGAATGCCAGCGGCTCCGCGCGGGCGTCGTCAGTCGTGCGAGGCAGCGCTGCCTCGCGGGCTTGTTGGTTCATCACGCCAAGCCTGTCAAGCAGGTAGAGCATGCCGCCGCATTCCGCCACGATCGGCCGCCCGGCGCCGGCATGGGCGCGGACCGCGTCGGCGGTGCGCCGCGCGCCGGCCAGCCGCTCGGCGTGCAGTTCCGGATAGCCACCCGGCAGGTACAGCGCGTCGGCGTCCGCCGGGATCGGTTCGTCGTCGAGCGGCGCGAAGAAACGTAAGGCCGCGCCCATTGCCCGAAGCAGATCGAGGTTCGCCGGATAGACGAAGCAGAACGCCGCGTCGCGCGCCACCGCGATGGTGCGCCCGGCGAGCCAGCGCGGCACCGGTGCGCTGCGCGCGGCGTCGAAGGCCACGGCTGGCGGCAACGCCTGCAGCGCCGTGTCGGCCAACGCGTCGGCGGCGCGGTCGAGGCGGAGGTCCAGGTCGTCCACCTCGCCGGCATGGACAAGGCCGAGATGGCGCGACGGCAGCGCGATGTCGGCACGCGCCGGCAGGCCGCCGAGCCATGCCGGCGCATGGGGCGCGAGCGCGGCCGCTTCCGCGAGCATCACGCCATGCCTTTCCGACGCGACGCGATTCGCCAGCACGCCGAAGAACGGCAGGCCCGGCCGGAAGTTGGCAAGACCGAACGCCAGCGCGCCGAAGGTCTGCGCCATCCCGTGCGCGGCGATCACGGCCAGCACCGGCACGCCGAACGCTGCAGCCAGATCGGCGCTGCTCGGCGTACCGTCGAACAGGCCCATCACGCCCTCGATCAGGATCAGATCGGCCTGCGCGGCGGCATCGGCGAGCAGCCGTTGACACGCGTCGCGTCCGACCATGGTCAGATGCAGGGTGTACACCGGCGCGCCGCTGGCGCGTTCGAGGATCATCGGGTCGAGAAAATCCGGGCCGGTCTTGAACACCCGCACACGACGGCCCAGGCGCGCATGATGACGCGCCAGCGCCGCGGTCACGGTGGTCTTGCCTTGACCCGAGGCCGGCGCGGCGATGAACAGCGCGGGGCAGGCGGGCATCGTCAGAACTCCACGCCGCGCTGCGCCTTCACCCCTTGCTCGCGGTACGGATGCTTGACCGCCCGCATCTCGGTGACGAGGTCGGCCGCCTCGACGAGTGCGTCGCTGGCATGCCGGCCGGTGACCACCACGTGCAGCATTGGCGGTCGCGCGCGCAGCACGGCCAACACTTCTTCCTGCGGCAGGTAGTCGTATTTCAGGACGGTGTTCAGCTCGTCGAGGATCACCATCGCATAAGCGCCGCTTTCGATCATCGCGCGTGCCGCGTCCCAACCCTTGCGCGCGGTGGCGATGTCCGCGTCGCGATCCTGCGTGTGCCAGGTGTAGCCATCGCCCATCGTGACGAAATCGCAGTTCGGCAACGCGCCGAGGAAGTCGCGTTCCGCCGTGTAATGCGCGCCCTTGATGAACTGCACGACACCCAGCCGCATGCCGTGGCCGACCACGCGCAGTGCCATGCCGAAGGCCGCGGTGCTCTTGCCCTTGCCAGTGCCCGTGTTGACGATCAGCAAGCCTTTCTCGCGGTCTGCTGCCGCCTGCTTGCGGTCGAATCCGGCCTTGCGCCGTTGCGTCATTCGCAAATGGGCCGCGTCGCCCGCCGCCGCGCCGTGCACAGCGCCGGATGCGCTCGCTGCGTCCGCTGCGTCCGCTTCACCCACATCGGCGGCGTGGGTGCCGCTGGCGGTTGCCGCGGCCGCGCGATCCGGCTCGGGCGACGCTTGCCGCGGCTCGTTTTCGGGCTTGCCGATCGGATCGTCATGCATGGTTCGGTCTCCGGTTCGAGGGAAGGATGCCGGCACGGCCAGTGCCACGGTCACGTCGCGGTGGCGCGACTTGCCGGCCAGCAGGTGCGCGCCTGGGCCGGCGACGTGCAGCGCACTTGGCTCGCACACGCCGGCTGGCGCGCGTCGCACAAGCGCGGCCGGCAGGGCTTGCACGGCGTGAAGGGCAGGAAGGGCATGAAGCGCCTGTGGGGCGGCCGTGCCGTCGGTGGGCGCTGACGGGCGTGCGGTGCCGAGCAGGTGTTCCGGCACGAGCCGCAGTGGCAGGCGATACGCGTCGCAAAACGCCAGCAGTCCCGGCTCGTGCGCCTTGAACGCGGCGGTCGCGACGGTGGCGATGTCGTCCAGCGACCAGGGCCTTGCCGTGGCCGCATTCGCGTCGCGCGCGTTGAGGCTGGCCAGCGCGGCGCGCACCGCCTCGGCGATCGACGCTGCGTCAGTACCGCGTCGACAGCCGATGCCGGCCACCAGCCGCGGCCTGTCACCCGCGGCGACTCGACGAGCGAGGTCGCCGCACAAGTGTGTGCGCTCGCGCGTCATGGATAACTGCGCGGCGTGTACGTCCACTCGCCGCCGTCGGCCCGCGTAAAACTGCGCGTGGTCGAGGCGCCGATCAACACGGTCGTACGCGTGTCCACGTCCGCTGGCTGCAGTTCGCGCAGCGGCAGATGCCGAATCGCGCCGCCTGGTCGGTCGACGTCGCGGCCCAGGACCACGCGCGTGCCGGGTTCCCGGTAGGCGCGCACGATGTCGAGCGCGCGGCCCAGCTGCCAGGGACGCGCGCGCGAAATCGGGTTGTAGAACGCGAGCACCATGTCCGCGGCGGCGGCGTGCCGCAAACGGCGCTCGATCACGGTCCATGGCTTCAAATTGTCGGACAGCGAGATCGCACAGAAGTCGTGGCCGAGCGGTGCACCGGCCAGGGCCGCGGTCGCGAACGCCGCGGAAACGCCGGGCACCATCTCCAGTGCAACGCTCGCCCATGCGGGGTCCGACGCACCGTCGAGCACCTCCAGCACCGCCGCGGCCATCGCGAAGACGCCCGGGTCGCCCGACGAGACCAGCACGACCGCGCGCCCCTCGGCGGCCAGCGCGAACGCGTGCGCCGCCCGTTGGCGTTCCTCGCGATTGTCCGACGGATGCAGCCGTTGATGCGGCGCGAATGGCCCGGCCATGCGCACATAGGTTGCGTAGCCGAGCACGTCATCGGCGGTGGCGAGCGCGGTGCGCGCGGCCGGCGTCAACAGCGCCCGGCTGCCGGGCCCAAGCCCGACCACGCTGAGCCGGCCGCGTGGGCGCCCGAGACGCGATGCGTCGATCGGTTTTGGAAACACGGCCAGCACCATCGCTGCGCGCGCGCCGTCATCGTGCTCCGTCCGCCTGCTCGCGTCCGGCACAGCTTCGTGGCAGGCCGCCGTTTTTCCGTCGCGGTCCACCGCATCCGCGAATTCCGGCGCCGCGCCGAGCACAGTCGGTAGCAGCGGTGCGGTATCGAAAGGATCGGCGCCTGTCTCGAAGGGCTCGAGCGCGGCACTCAACAAGCGCCGCAGCGGCGCGCGCTGGGCGGGCGCGTCGACGTGCGTCGCGACGCTGGCGAAGCGCAACGGCACTCGCAAGCACTCCGCCAGCGTCGCCAACGCCGGCTTCGCCATCTCGGTCGGGTCCGCCAACAGCGCGGCCAGCGACTCCGGCGCGATGCGGTGGCGATGCATCAGACGCTGGAGGGTGCCGAGCAAGCTGTCCGCATCTTCGTCACCGGCATGCAGCGCGATCACTGCCACGCGCGGGTGGATCAGCAATTCGTTCGCGCGGGCGGCGCGCGATTCGCTGCTCACCGCGATCGTCAGCCGCGCGTCGGCCGCGCGCGGCAGCGGCAGCGCGTCGAGCCACGGCGCACTGCCTTCGACGCGGGTGGTTGCGCCGGCCAGCAGATCGGACACGAAGTGCTTGCCGCGTTCGAGATCCGGCAGCACATAGCCGGGCGGCGGGTCCAGCAAACAGGCGCCGAAGCGCAGTTCGCCGCTGGTGGTGATCGCGGCCGGCGCGGCCAAGATCGTGCCGATGCGCCGCGCCAGCGCGTTGACGCCGCCCAGCCCGCCAAGCAGCGGCACGACCGCGCTGCCGTCCTCCGCAATCGCCAGCACCGGCGGTTCGAGCTGTTTGGCGGGACGCGCGCCGGCGCGACCGCTGTCGTTCTCGGCGTCGCCGACGGTGCCGACGGCACCGACCGAGCCGCCAGCGCTGAGTACAGGCGCGAGCGCGCGGATCACGATGCCGGCGGCGCAGAACACCGCGAGCGGTTGGCCGGCACGGTACAGCGCGCGCAGGTGCGTGCCGAGATGAGCGTAACGCACGTCGATCTCGTCGTCGGCCACGCCGTCGCTGCGCGGCGCGAGAATGTGCAGTGCCGCGCCCGGCCACTGCGCACGCAGGCGGCGCGCCGTTGGCAGGGCGCCCGGACCGAGTACGACCAGCACCAGCGCATCGTTCAGTGCCGCCATGCAACCCCCGGTACGACCAGCAGCGAGAAATACGGCGAGCGCATCGGTTCGACCTCGTCGATCGGCACGATGCGCTGTGCGGCCATGGTGGCGCGCTCGACGTAGCGGGCGCGCCGGTCCAGGCCGAGCTCGACCAGCACGCGTCGCACCTTCTCGAAATTCCGGCCGAGCTTCATGATCACGGCCGCGTCCGCGTCGGCCAGCTTGCGACGCAGCTCGGGTTCGGGCAGCACGCCCGACAGCACGCTCAGGCTCTGGTTGCGGTACACCAGCGGCGCGCCCAACACGGCCGCGCCGCCCAGCATCGAGCACACGCCCGGCACCACTTCGCTGGGATGGTGCGCCGCGAGGCGGTCGTGCAGATACATGTAGGAGCCGTAGAAAAACGGATCGCCCTCGCAGATCACCGCGACGTCCCGGCCGGCGTCGAGCTCGATGCGCAGAAGGGCGGCGGCCTCGTCGTAGAAGTCGCCGATCACCGTCTCGTAATCGAGCGGCGGCGGCAGGGTTTCGGTGGTCACCGGATAGACCAACGGCAGTTGCCGCTGTGCGGGCGGCAGGTGCGGCTCGACGATCGAGAACGCATTGCCCTTTTTGCCCTTCGCAACGAAGTAGGCCAGCACCGGTGCCGCGCGCAACAGGCGCACGGCCTTCAGGGTAAGCAGTTCGGGATCGCCTGGACCGACGCCGATCCCGTACAGCGTGCCACTGCGCATCATTCGGTCTCCGTCGCGAGTGCGTTGACGGCCGCGGCGGCCATCGCGCTGCCGCCGCGCCGGCCGTGCACGACGACGAACGGCACGCCACGACTGTCGGCGGCCAAAGCCGCCTTCGACTCGGCCGCGCCGACGAATCCGACCGGGAAACCGAGGATCAGCGCCGGCCGCGGCGCGCCGGCGTCGAGCAGTTCGAGCAGGCGGAACAGCGCCGTCGGCGCATTGCCGATGCTGACCACGCTGCCCGCCAGGAAGGGCAGCCAATGATCGAGCGCGGCCGCGGACCGGGTCGTGGCGAGCGCCTGTGCATGGGACGGTACGTCCGGCTCGCGCAACGTACACACCACGCGGTTGTCGGCCGGCAGCCGCGCGCGGGTGACGCCGTCGGCAACCATCGGCGCATCGCACAGGATCGTCGCGCCGCGTGCGAGCGCGAGGCGTCCGGCGGTGCCCGCGCCCGGCGAGTAGGCCAGCGCGTCGACGATGTCGACCATGCCGCAGGCGTGAATCACGCGGACCGCCAGTTTTTCCAGATCGGCCGGCATGCCGGACAGGTCGGCCTCGCGGCGGATCGTGGCGAAGGACTGGCGGTAAATCTCGGCGCCGTCGCGGATGTAGTCAAGCATTCGGTTCGTGCAGGTCGGTCGGTGTCGGGGCGCGATGGTCGATCGGTGCGAGGCGCTCCAGCAGTCGGTCGAGCGCAAGTTCTTCCGTGTGCAACGTCCCGCCGCTGCCGGTTTCCCGCGCCACCACGGTATAACGTCCGGCCGCGCGTGCCAGCAGCAGAATGGCGGGCGGCGAGCCGGCCGCGCACTGCCGATCGCAGCCGCTGAGGTGAACGTCGGCACCCGCGGGCAAGGACGGCATGATACGCGCAACGCGGGCCGCGTCGGCGCGTACGTCGGCGAGCGAGCGGGCGCACGCCGGCGCGCCGGCACAGCAGCCGAGCCGGCTGTACGGGTCGGCGGTGGCCACCGCCATGCCCAGGCGCGCCAGTTTGCCTTGTACGGCAATCGCGGCGGCGGCGGGGACGTCGACCAGCATCACGCCGTGCCACGGTGTGATCCGCAAGCGCGCGGCATCGCTGGCGACCGCGCCGTGCCTGGCGTCGGAAGCGGCACGGCTCGCCGCGTGGTCCGTGCCGCTGCATCGCGTCGCTGCCGCTGACGTGCCGGTCCCGGTGACAGCGTGATCGCATAGCGCCGCCAGCGCGCGCAGGTCCGCCGGCGCAAGCCGGCCGAGTCGCGGTTTCACGGCGACCATCGCCAGACCGGTCTGGCGTTGCATCCGGATGCCGGCGTGCAAGGCACGCGAGGGCGCGTGCCGTTGCCAGGCGGACAGTGCCGGGTCGTTGCGCAGCGTCACGCCGCTGGCCGCGCTGGCCGCGGCGATCAGCGCGTCTGCGGCGGCCGGATCATCGGCCAGCAAGGCATGCATGCGGGTCAGCGGTCTGCCTTCGCGCGCATGTGCGTCGGCGCACGTCAGGAAAGCGTGCAGGAGCGACAGCACGAAGCGCGGCAGGCGGCGCTGGCCGACCGCGCCGAGCACGCGGGACCCATCGTATGGTGGTGATGTGCGTACTGAACCATGGCTGCGGTCGCGTATGTGGCCGGTGGCGTCGCGGGCCTCTCCGTCGGTGTCGACGACTGGCGAGTGGCGCCCGGCGATCGGCGGGCAGCCGGCCAGGCCGATTGCAAACCAGGGGCCATCGGTCGGGTCCGCCGGCCACGGCAGCGCCGCCAGCCAGACATCGTGCGGATGGTCGGGCGCGGCCAGCGCCTCGCCGCCGTCGAGCAGCAGTGAGAACTTCGGCGAGAGCCGATGCAGACGCACGTCGCGTTGCCAACCGTCCAGCAGCGCGTCGGCGCTGTCGCGGACATCGGCCAGCTGTGCGGGATCGCGGCCGGCCGCCGGACTGATCATCACATTGCGCGCGTCGTCGGCCCCCGCGAATCTCGGACCGAGCCCGACCGCAAGCAGCCGGGCAAGCAGCGCGGCTGCGTCGTTCACGCCGCGCAGTTGCAGATTCGAGCGACAGGTGGTTTCGATGATGCCGTTGCCGAAGGCCTCGGCAGCATCGGCGACCGCGCGCGCCTGGTCGGCGCGCAATGCACCGCCGGGCAACCGGATCCGGCATAAGCCGCCATCCGCGGCCGGTACCACGCGCAACAGACCCGGACAGGCCGAGCCCGCATGCGGGCTGGTCGCGCGAGTCGGCGGTTCGGAGACACGATCGGGCATAGGGCTCAGTTCGAATGCGGCATGGAATGCAAGGCAATACGGTGCCGGCGCGGGGTGGCCGGGCGGATACCCGATGAATCGGCGGCCGGCCGCACTGCCCTCCGGACTGCCCTGCGCGCTGCCCCCCTGCGTCGCTCGCGTTCGCCAAGGCGGACCGACGCGGGACCGACGCGGGCCGCTGCGAAGCGCCGCATGCCGGTCGCTTCGCGCGGTGGCCGGCGATGGCGAGCGGCGTTGTTGCAGGCCCGAGCAGGGCGCGGCGCAGACAGACGAGACGGCGGCGCGGCCGTCCGCACCATCCGCCGCACCATCCGCCGCACCAGCGTCCGCACCAGGGTCCGCACCAAGCGCCGTACCGGACGTACCCAGCGCGCGACTGCTAGATCCGCGGCGCACCTGGGCGCCCCGCCTGGCTTGGCAAACGCTGTATTATGCCGGCTTTGACGGCGGCGCAAGCGGGCGCACGGTTGGACCGCGGCAGCGGTCCTCTTGGGGACAGGCGGCGATGCAGCCCTGGTTGACGGTAATCGGGATAGGCGAGGACGGGCTGGCTGGCCTCGGCACGCCGGCGCGAAGGGCGCTGCGTGAGGCGTCGCTGGTGGTGGGCGGCGCCCGCCATCTCGCGATGCTGCCGGCCCGTTTCGACGCGCGTTGTGTGCGGTGGCCGCAACCGTTCTCGCTGGAGCCGGTGCTCGCCCGGCGTGGCGAGCCGGTCTGCGTGCTGGCCAGCGGCGATCCGATGCACTTCGGCGTCGGCGCGTCCCTCGCGCGTGCGCTGCCGCCCGACGAGTACCGCGTGCTGCCGGCGCCATCCTCCTTCTCGCTCGCGGCGGCCCGGCTTGGCTGGCCGCTCGCCGATGCGGTCATGCTGTCGCTGCTCGGCCGGCCGTTCGACAGCTTGCGTGCGCACTTGCGCGACGGCGCGCGGCTGCTGGTGTTGACGCCCGATGGTGCCGCACCGGCGGCGCTGGCGAGCTGGCTGACGGTGAACGGGTATGGCGATAGCGGCATGACCGTATTCGGTCACCTGGGCGGTCCGCTGGAAAGCCGCGTCGATCACGCGCGCGCCGCGGCATGGGGCGCGCGCAGCGCACCCGCGTTGAACCTGGTTGCGCTGACCTGCCGAGAGGGCTCATCCGCGCTGGCGATGCGGTCGCAGTCGCTGCCTGAAGCCGAAGCCGAAGCCGAAGCCGAAGCCGAAGCCGAAGCCGCGCTGCCGCTGACGCCCGGCTTGCCCGACGATGCCTTCAGGCACGACGGGCAACTGACGAAGCACGACATGCGCGCCCTGGTGTTGGGCCGGCTCGGTCCGCGCCCCGGCGAACTGCTGTGGGACGTCGGCGCCGGCAGCGGCGCCATCGGCATCGAGTGGGTGCGGGCCGGGGGCGGCTGCCGCGCGATCGCCATCGAGTCCTCGCCGCAGCGCCAGGCGTTCATCCGCCACAACCGCGACGCGCTGGGCGCAACGAATCTGACGCTGATCGAGGGCGCCGCGCCCGCGGCGCTGGTGGGCCTGGTGGCGCCGGACGCGATCTTCGTCGGCGGTGGCCTGACCGACGACGGCGTGTTGGAGCACTGTTGGCAGGCGCTGCGCCCGGGCGGCAGGCTGGTGGCCAATGCGGTGACCCTGCAGACCGAAGCGCGTCTGCTCGACTGGCACGGCCGGCACGGCGGCGCACTGTTGCGCATCGCGCTGGCCGAAGCGCGGCCGCTCGGCAGTTTCGAGACCTGGCGGCCGGCACTGCCGATCACGCTGTGGCACGCGTGCAAGCCGGCATGAGCGCGCGAGCGTGCCGCCGCGCGCGCGTCGGCGTGGGCGTCGAAGTGCACGGTACACCGGCAGCCCGGTCGGCACGGATCGTTGGCGGGCGACCGCGATGATGCGCGACGAGTCGCCCGAACGGCCCGCCCCGCTGCGCACCGGGCTGACGACCGGAAGCTGCGCGACGGCGACCGCGCTCGCGGCGGCGCGTCTGCTGCTGGGCATGGATCCCGGCGAGGCCAGCGAGATCGTCCTGCCGAAGGGCCAGGTGGTGACGCTGCCGCTGGTGTTCTGCCGGTGGCGCGACGATGGCACGGTCGAGGCGGGCACCGTCAAGGATGCCGGCGACGATCCCGACGTCACGCACGGCGCCACGGTCTTTGCGCGTGTGCGCCGTCAGGCCGGGCCCGGCGTGGTGTTTCGCGCGGCCGAAGGGGTCGGCACGGTGACGCGCGCCGGGCTGACCTTGCCGGTCGGCGAGCCCGCGATCAATCCGGTGCCGCGACGCATGATCGCCGAGCATCTGGAACGGCTCGCCGCGGATGCGGACTACGTGGGCGGCTTCGAGGTGGCGATCGGGGTGGTCGGCGGCGAGGCGCTGGCGCTGAAGACGATGAATCCGCGTCTCGGCATTGTGGGTGGCCTGTCGATCCTTGGCACCACCGGCATCGTCCGGCCGTTTTCGTGCTCGGCCTACATCGCCTCGATACATCAAGGCATCGACGTCGCGCGCGCCAATGGCTATCGGCATCTGGCCGCGTGTACCGGCAATGCCAGCGAGCAGGCGATGCGCGAGCGCTACGGGCTCGATGACACCGCGCTGATCGAGATGGGCGATTTCGCCGGCGCCGTGCTCAAGCACATGCGGCGTGCACCGGTCGCGCGTCTGAGCGTGTGCGGCGGTTTCGGCAAGCTGAGCAAGCTGGCGGCCGGTCATCTCGACCTGCACAGCCGGCACGCGTCGATCGACCTGCGATTGCTCGCCGACTGGGCGGCGCGGTTGGGCGCGGCGGCGCCGTTGCAAGAGGCGATCGTTGCCTGCAATACCAGCCAGCAAGCCCTGGCCCTTGCCCGGGGCGCCGGCATCGCGTTGGGCGACGCGGTGTGCGAGCGCGCTCGCGCGGTAGCCCGCGACGTGGCTCCCGCGGAGGTTGCAATCGAAGTATTCGCGATCGATCGCGCGGGTCTGATCGTCGGGGCCGCGTCATGAAAGACGAATCGGCACCGCGCGTGCTGCTGCTCGGCGGCACGGGCGACGCGCTCAGGCTGGCGGATGGCTTGGCGGGCGACGATGTGTACAGCCTGGCCGGTCTGGGTCGCGTGCCAGAGACGCTTGCCTGCGCGGTCCGCGTCGGCGGGTATGGCGGCGCCGACGGGCTGGCGGACTATCTGCGGCGCAATGCGATCGCGCTGCTGATTGATGCGACGCATCCCTACGCCGCGCGGATCAGCGCGAATGCCGCGGCGGCCGCGGATCGCGTCGGTGTGCCGTGCTGGGCGCTGCGCCGCCCGGCGTGGACGCCCGGCGTCGGCGACGACTGGCGCGAATGGGACGATTGGGCGGCGCTGCGGCAATTGCTGGCGCCGTTCGGCCGGCCGCTGTTCACCAACGGACGCGCGGCGCTCGCGCATCTCGATGCGGTGCCTGCCACGCAGCATTGGCATGTGCGCGTGCTCGACCCGCAGCCCGGCAACGCACGCGCCACGGTGCTGGCCGCGCGTGGGCCGTTTTCGCTCGACGACGAGCGCGCGCTGTTCGAGCGCCTCGGCATCGACGTGCTGGTCAGCAAGAACAGCGGCGGGCCGGCGACCGAAGCCAAGTTGCGCGTCGCGCGCGAGCGCGGCGTGCCGGTGATGATGCAACGCCGTCCGATGCTGCCCGCCGGCGTACGCTGCTTCGATGCGGTCGACGCGTTGGCGTCGGCGCTACGCGCATGGCGGCGGGGCGGGTACAACGACGCAGGAGAGACCACGGCATGACCGTTTACTTCATCGGCGCGGGTCCGGGCGACCCGGAGCTGATCACCGTCAAGGGGCAGCGGCTGGTGCGCAGTTGCCCGGTGATCCTCTACGCGGGCTCGCTGGTGCCACCGGCGGTGCTCGACGGTCACCGCGCCCACCAGGTTGTCGATACCGCGCCGCTGGACCTCGACGCCATCGTGACATTGCTCGCGCAGGCTCATCGGCGCGGCGAGGACGTGGCCCGGCTGCATTCCGGCGATCCAGCGCTATACGGCGCGATTGGCGAGCAGATTCGACGTCTGCGTGTGCTCGGCATTCCATATGACATCGTGCCGGGCGTGACCGCCACCGCGGCCAGCGCGGCGACGTTGGGCGTGGAATTGACGCTGCCGTCGGTGTCGCAGACGGTAATCCTGACGCGCTTTGCGGCCAAGACCGACATGCCGCCAGGAGAAACGCTCGGCGAGCTGGCACGTCACCGCGCGACGCTGGCAATCCACCTCGGCGTGCGTCATCTGGCGCGGATCATCGACGAGGTGCTCCCGTTCTACGGCGCCGACTGTCCGGTCGCGATCGTCTATCGCGCGAGTTGGCCGGACGAACGCAAGGTCGTCGGCACGCTGGGCGACATCGTCGCGAGGACCGCCGGCTTGGGCCTGGAACGCACCAGTTTGATCCTGATCGGCCGGGTGCTCGGCTGCGAGGATTTCACCGAGTCGACCTTGTATCGTGGCGCCGCGTCGGCGGCGGACCGATCATGAGACCGCGCGACTTCGCGCAAGGCGGCGAGCGCCTGAAGGGCCGCGCCGCGAGGCGCGCGCCCGGTGCCAGCACCGCCAGCACCGCTTGCACCGCCAGCAGCGGGTACGCGGCCCGACAGCAGCGGCGGTAGCCGGTCGAGGCGGGCGGTCAGGCGCGCAGCGCGGCGCCCGAGCTAGCTGGCAGTCGCGCATCGCGCTCGACCAGCCAACCGAACACCAGGCCGAGCACAGTCCACAGGATCAGCTGCAAGCCCAGCGCGCTCACTCGGAACTGCCACAGCAGGGAGCCGGGAAAGCCGGCCGGCACTTCATCGATGGTGGGCAGCGCGAGCTGCACGGCCGTGACGAGCACGACGAAGACGACGGCGCCCAGCGTGCTGCCGTTCCAGTTGCCCAGCGCTGCCAGCGCCCGGCGACGCACCGCAAAACCGATTGCCGCGCAGACGATCGAGGCCGCGATCATCACGAAGAACAGCGCGGTGCGCGTGCCGATCGTGTCGCCCGAGCCGACGGCTGGCGGGTTGGCCGGATACTTGACGGCCGGTACGACGATCAGCACGAGATACGCGAGCAGTGCGAGCGTCAGTGCCAGCGCGCGGGGCCGCAGGGGCCCCAGGCGTCCATGCGCGAACGCGAAGACCAACGCGAACAGGCCGCCCATCGCGGTGCCGTAGACCGCGACGCCGGTCAGCAGGCCGAGGCCACGCTGCGTCGAGCGGCTGACCACCGCATCGTCGTCACCGTCCGCCTGCGCCGCGCCGGCATGCGCATGACCGTGGTCGTGTACAAGCCCTGGTGCGTCCGATGCGGCAGCCTCGCCGTGTTCGTGCAGGCTTTCGAACGCGATGGCCCGGTCGACGCGGGGTTCTCCGACGATACGCGCGAAACCGAAGGCGACGAAGCCCGCGAGCAAGCCGGCGAGCATGCCGCGGACGAGCAGTTTGCCAACCATGCTGCGCATCCTCAGTGGCACGGGAAGCCGAGCAGATGCCGGCCATCGTGGACGAATTCATGCACCGCGGTGCCCGAGAAGATCGCAGTCGCGCCTTGTTCCGCGCCGACGAAATACAGCGCGAGCAGGAGCAGCAGACCGGCGAAGATCGCCCAGGGCAGCAGTTCGCCGACCGGGATGGGCGTGGGTTGGCCGAGCGTGTCGGCCGGGGACGGGAAGGCGGCGTGAGCCATCAGGTTCTCCTCGGGGTTGCGCGCCCCAGCGGTGGATCGAAGGATCGACGTCGCGCGGCTGCGCGACGCAACGGCGCGGGGGTCTGGCTCATGGGCAAGCTGAAGCTGCCCGCTTACAGTGGCGCGACCGCGCCGGTATTTCACCGGCTTCCCCGGGCCTGTTGCCCTGCATTCTAAGCGCATTGGGGCGCGGCCGGCGACCCATCGCGCGCGCCAGGGCAGGTGCGCCGGTAAGTGCGCTGACAAGTGCGCTGACAAGTGCGCTGAAAAGTGCGCTGAAAAGTGCGCTGAAAAGTGCCCTGAAAAGTGCGCTGAAAGCGCGCCGAAAGTGCACTGATGGCGGCAGCGACAAGTGCACGCGCAGCTGTGCCGGCAGCGGCGCGCATCCGTCGCCGCACAACGTGCGCCATGCGGCGTCGGCGGACAGCGACAACGCTATCATGCCAGTTGCGACAATTCTGGGGCCCGGCGCCCCCGCTGCGATGGTCCTCCGACTCACGATGCTCTGCCAGCCGGCGACGGCAGCCACGCGGCGGGCGGCGTTCGCCGACGACGAGCCGCCGGAAGCCGATCTCGATGACGCCCTCCGGGATGCACTGCGCACCCGTGTCGGACGGCGCGATGCGGTTCAGAGCAGTCCCGCGGCGTGTGCCCTGGGGTGCGCGATCCGGCTCGACGGCGCACACGACGGCGTGGCGCACGGTGTCGAGGTGGTGCCCGCGCTTTGCGACTGGGATGCGGGACGATGGCGCGGGCGCTCCCTCGCCGACCTGCAGGCATCGGAACCCGATGCGCTCGCCGCATGGCGCACCGATCCGGACGCGGCGCCGCACGGCGGCGAGTCGCTGCGGGCGTTGCTCGCGCGCGTCGGTGACTGGCTCGATGCGCAAGCGGAGGCCGCGCGGGCCGCGCCATCGGCCGGTCCGCAGCGCAGTCGGCGCGTGGTCGCGGTCACGCATGCGGCCATCATCCGCGCGGCGTTGGTTGTCGCCCTCGAGGCGCCGCCACAGGCGTTCTGGCGGATCGATGTCGCGCCGCTGTCGCTCGCCGAACTGCACACGGCGCCGCTCGGTTGGCGCGTGTCCCGGATCGGCGCGTGACTCGCACCCGGCGACTTACCGTCTCAGGCCACGCGCGGCGCCGCGGCGGGGTTGCGGAACGCGGCGATGATGGTCCGCGCCGCGATCCGCCAGCGACCGTCGACGCCGCGCTCGAACGTGTCGTGAAAATCCGCGACCATGAAGATGGGCACTTCGTCGAGCGGCAACGCAGCGTTTGCTGCGAACGATAGCCAGACACTGGTCGCGGTGATCCGATCGGGCTGCGTGTCGACCAGCCGAAGTCCGCTGTACAGATGCCGAGACGCGCGCGGCCCGAGCGCCGCGCGTGTCGCGAAGAACGCGCGAATCGCCTCGCGTCCGCGCAGCGCGCGGGCACCGCTGGTATAGCGAGCGTCGGGCGTAAACAATTGCGCGAGCGCCTCGTAACGGGCGTGATCGAGACAATGCGCGAATTCCGCCTGGATCTCGTCGATCGCGACGCGCATCAGCAGCTTGTCGGTGGCGGACTGCTGGACGGCCGCTGACAGGTTGGCCGGTTGCTTCATCGTTCGGTGCGGCACGCGTTGACGACGCGCCGGTGCAAGGGGTGGGGCCGTCGGACTGCGACGGCTTGGGCTCGGGCCTTGGCCTCGGCATGGGTGAACGCGGCCAGGCGTGCGCGCCGCATCGCGCCCGCTCGCCGCTCCGCTGCGCGGCGGCTGTCGAAGGCGTGTCTCGCGAGGCTAACGCCGCCAGCCACGCCGCGTGGTCCCCAGCGAAGACGACAGCGCGCGCGTCGGGCCGCCCGGATGCCCGTCGCTCAGCCGCCGAAATGTCGCGCGAACAGTTGCGCACGCGTGTTGATGCCCAGCCGACGGAACAAGCGCAGCTTGTACGTCACGACCGTGGCGCTGGCGATGCCCAAATCGGCGCCGATGCCGTCGGCTGTCATGCCGCACAGCAGACGCGCCATCACCTGTCGTTCGCGCAGCGGCAGCGGCGGTTGTCGCCCAGCCAGTGCCGCTTCGAGCGCGGCAATCCTCGCATCCGCACTCCGTGGCCGCGGTGCGGCGACGGCCGGCCCGGACGACGCCGACGGTGCCGACGGTGCCGACAGCGCAATATGGCGCGCGGCCGCGCGCGCCAGCGGCGCGGCCACGTCGTCGAGATGCGCGATCTCCTGCGGTGAGAACGCGCCGAGGCTGCTGGGCCGATACAGGTTGAGCGCGAGCCAGCTGCGATCCGGCAGGCAATGCAGCACCGACAGCCGTTCGGCCGTATCGGTGCCTGCGTAGAGCGCGCGATGCGCGTTCAGCTTGACGTCGTCGAGCGACTGATGCTGAACCAGCACCTGGCCGGCTTCACGCAGTTGCGGATCGGTCAGCAGCGGATGGTTCGAATCGAGCCGGAACAATCGCTGAGCGATGTACGGCCGCGCGTTGTCGAAGCCGGCAAAGTCGCGGCGCAGGCCGGCTCCGGACACCACGCGGATCGCATCGTGGGCCGGGTAGTGAAACGCCATGCAGTGGTCGAGCGCTATATCGTCCCGCAAGCCGTCGAGGACACCGTCGCAAAATTCCTGCGGACCGGGCGCTCCGATCACATCGAGCAGGCGCAGCAGCAATTCACCGGAGCGCGATCCGGTACCTCGCGAGCCTACGGTCCAATATCGCATATGTCGTCGGGCTGTGGTTCTTCAGGGTTGGCGCCGCGCACGGGCGGTGCGCCGCATTCACGGCTGCTCGATGCCGGCGTTGCGACGCGAATCCGGCGTGGCGTGGCTCAAACTAGGCAGCATGCGCAGGGTCGGCAATCGTGGTTAACCATGCGCGGGCGTGTCCTCAACGCGATGGACAGCGCGGCGGACACACGACTCCTAAGATCGTGCTGTTCGACCGGTCATCTGCATGCTGCGCCGGCATGAACGACTCCCACAATCCTGCGCCGCCCGAGACGATGCCGACACCGCCTTCCTCGCCCACACCGGTCGCCGCCATGCGTGGTTCGTGCGACGCAGCGGCGCTGCCGTTGCCGGCCTGCGATCTCGACGAACCCGGCACCATCCTGTTCACGTCCGAGCGGGCGCTGGCCGGACGCGCGCTGAACCGCTTCGCGCTGAGCCTGCGCGCCGCCCAGGCGCGCGACGCGTTCCTCGCCGACGAAGGCGCATACATGGCGCGCTACGACCTGACGCCGTCCGTCCAGGCCGCCGTGCGGAAGCGCGACTGGACCGCCTTGCTCTACGCAGGGGGGCATCTGCAGGCCATCCTGAAACTGGCGGCGACCGTCGGCGAGTCGCTCTGGCACATTGGTGCCCACAATGTCGGCACCGATGTCGGGACGCTGCAAGCAGCCTGTCCGCGGCACGTAGACTTTCTGCCGTCGCGGAGCTGACCATGGCACGCGTGGTCGGCGGCATCGGCATCTCGCATTCGCCCTCGATGGGTGTCGCTTTCGATCGCGGCGTGCGCGCGGGCTTCGATGCACGCTGGCAGGCGTGGCGCGACGGCACCGATCGGGTGAAGCAACTGCTGCGGGCGATGCGTCCCGATCACCTGATCGTCGTCTACAACGATCATCTGAACCATTTCGATTTCGACGCCTATCCAACCCTCGCGATCGGCGTCGGCGAGCGCTTTCCGCAGGCGGACGAAGGGTGGGGCGTGCGACCCTTGCCGGACCTGCCCGGCGATCCGGCGTGGGGTATCCACCTCACCGAGTCGCTCGTCGCGCAGGAGTTCGACCTGACCGTCTGCCATGCGCTGTCCGTCGACCACGGCATCTATTCGTGGCTGCCGTATCTCAGCGAGGTGCCGTGGCCGGTGACGATCACGCCGCTCGCGGTCAACATGGTGCGGCAACCGTTGCCGACGCCGCGTCGTCTGCTGCGCCTGGGGCAGGCGTTGCGCCGGGCCGTCGCGGCGCGGCCGGGCGCCGAGCGCGTCGTCGTGATTGCGACCGGCGGCATGTCTCACCAGATCAGCGGCGCGCGCTTCGGCATCGCGAACGAGGCCTTCGATCGCTACTTCCTGCGTGCGTTGCCCGATCGCCTCGACGAACTGGTCGCATTGCCGACCGAGACGCTGATGCGTTGTGGCGGCACCGAAGCGGCGGAACTGACCGTGTGGTTCGCGATGCGCAGCGCGCTCGACGAGACGGCGCGCGCGGTTTACGACTTCTACACCTTTCCCCAGATCACCGGTTGCGGTGCGCTCGTGATGATCGATCCCGCGGCCTGTCCGGCGCATGACTTCAAGGAGATGACCCAGTGAGGCTCGGTACAGTGTTGCATCAGGGTCGGCCACGGCTCGCGGTCGCGGTCGACGATGGCCTGGCGGTCCTGCCGGGCGCCGCGCCCGATGGCCGCGACTTCACCATGCAGGCGGTCATCGATGGCTGGCCCGCGACGCGCCCGGCACTGGAGGTGGCTTGCGAGGGCGCGTCTCCGGTCGCGGTCGACACCTTGCACTGGCTACCGCCGCTGCCGCGACCCGGCAAGGTGCTGTGCGTCGCGCTGAACAACAGCGCAAACAAGGATCGCATCATGCGCGGTCCGTCGCACCCGGCCGCGTTCGTGAAGCCCGCCTCGTCGTTGATCGGACATGGCCAGCCCATTCGTCTGCGCGAACACTTCGGGCGGGTCCATCCGGAACCGGAACTGGCGGTCGTGATCGGCCGCACCGGCAGCGACATCGCGCACGAAGCGGCGCTGGCGCACGTGTTCGGCTACACGATCATCAACGATCTGACCGCGCCGACGATGCGCGGCGAGGACACTTTCCATTACCGCGCGATTCATCCGAAGCGCGACGATCCCGAAACCATCGAGTACGTCGACAGTTGGGTGAGCTATCCGGGCCGGTACAAGGGCAGCGACTCCTTCGGGCCGATGGGGCCCTGGATCGCGACCCGCGATGCGATTCCGGATCCGCACGACCTGGCCGTGCGCTGTGTCCACCAGGGCCGCCTGGTCACCGAGGACAACACTGCGAATCTGTTCTACAAAGTCGCCGACGTGATTGCGTTCATGTCGACCTACATGACGCTCGAAGCGGGCGACATCATCGCGATGGGTACCGCGCTGAAGCAGTCGAACGGCGGTCAGGCGGTGCAGAACGTCGACCTGACCCGCTTCGGCGGTCCGATCGAGGTCAGCATCAGCGGCATCGGTACGCTGTCCAACCCCGTCGAGCGCCGTGCATGAACGATGCACGCGAGGGCTACATCGAACTCGACGGCGACGCGTTCTGGTATGAGGAAGCCGGTGCCGGCCCTGCGCTCGTGCTGCTGCACGGTTTTTCATTCGACGCCGCATGCTGGGATCTGCAGTTCCCGCATTGGGCCGCGCAGCGTCGCGTGATCCGCTATGAACTGCGCGGCTTCGGCCGCTCGACGCGTCGAGCACGCGAGACCGGAGCCGCGTCCGCGCTGCCTGCGCACGTGCAGGATCTGTTCGAGTTGTGCGCCGCGCTCGGTGTTGCGCGCGCGGACCTGGTGGGCGTATCGCTCGGCGCCAACGTCGCGCTGGCCGCCGCGCTCGCGCGTCCGGAGTTTGTTCGTTCGCTGTCGCTGGTTTCGCCCGGGCTGCCAGGCCATCGGTGGACTACGCCGCGTCCCCCGGATGAAGCGGCGGCGCATGCGCGCGCGCGCGGCGTCGCGGCGGCGAAGCGCTACTGGTTCGGTCATCCGATCTTCGAGGCGGCCCGCGCCCGGCCGGTGGCGCGTGCGCTGCTGGCTGAGATGATCGAGCGCTACGATGGCTGGCAATGGACGCATGACGGCGCGGCGCCGCTGCCGCCGATCGAGGCTCGTCTCGGCGAAGTGCGTGCGCCCGCGCTGATCGTGGGCGGCGCACGCGACTGCGACGGCTATCGCGAGATCGCCGCGGCATTGGGCGACGGCATCAGTGGCGCGGAGCGCGTCACGATCGAGGCCGCCGGCCACGTGCCGAATCTCGAGGTGCCCGACACGTTCAACGAGTTGATCGATGCCTTCCTTGCGCGCGTGGACGCGGCCGCCGCGTCCACTGCGCCGCCTTGATCCGATGCCTTCGATGTCCGTTCCGTCCAACGCGTCAGTTCCGTCAGCCCAGCCTCCCGATAGCGCCGAGGCGACCTGCGGCCACGCGCACACCGACGCGCACACCCATGCGCATAGCCACGCGCGCCAGCCGCGTGTGATGCTGATCCACGCGCTGCCTGAGTCGCCCGCACCGGCGCATGCGGCGTTCGCCGCGCACTGGCCGGCCGCCCGCGTCTTCAACCTGATGGACGATTCGCTCGCCGTCGACCGCCAGGCCGCGGGCGCGCTGGCGCCGGCGATCACGGATCGCATCGTCGCCTTGGCGCGCTATGCCGCCGCGAGCGGCGGCGATGCGGATCCGACTGGCGGCATTTTGTTCACCTGCTCGGCGTTCGGGGCGGCGATCGACGCAGCGAAGCGCGCGGTGGCCATCCCGGTGTTGCGCCCGAACGAAGCCGCGTTCGAGGCGGCGCTGGCGCGCGGCGACCGCCTCGCCGTGATGGTGAGCTTCGAACCGAGTCTCGCCGGACTGTTGGACGAGCTGGGTTCGATGGCCGATACGCGTGGTCGACGCGTGTCGGTTCAGGGCCACTGCGTCGCAGGCGCGCTGGCGGCATTGCAGGCCGGAGACGGCGCGAAGCATGACCGCCTGGTCGCGGCGGCGGTTGCCGAACTGCGCGAGGTCGACGCAGTGATTCTCGGCCAGTTCTCACTGGCCCGCGCACGCGAGGCAAGCGCCGCGCTCAGCGGGGTGCCGATCTTGACCACGCCTGAGAGCGCGGTGCGTCGTCTTCGGCAGTGCTGCGAGGACGCTGGCGTGCCGCACATCTTTGCACCCGCCGACGGCGCCGGAGCAGCTGTCACGGCCAGCCGACCGGACGGCGGCTGACGCCGCGCGGCGGCACGCATACAACAACCCCGTGTCCGTGGCCATCGTCACGGCTGCGCAGGCACGGGACAGCCAGCAAGGAGAGAGACGATGAAAGCAGCAGTCAACGGCGGGGCCCGCGAGGTTGAAGTGAGCAGTGCATCGCCGCCGGTGGTGAGCGCGGCCAGCAACCTGGTGGCTTCGATGGCCAGCCGGGGCGCAGCTCAGGTTGCAGCTGAGCTTGCAGCGCGGTTTGCGGCGCGGCTTGCAGTTGAGATTCCAGCTGAGATTGCAACTGATGTTGCGACCGAGGTCGCGCCGCAGCGGACGCGCGATCGGGCCACCGCGAGCGCACCGATGTGCGCGCGCCGACTCGGCGCCAGCGGGTCGGCGCATGGCTCGCGGCGGCTCGGCTCACGCGCGCGGTGGGCAGCAATGCGTTCGCGCGGCAGGGCGGCGGCCACGATCCCCTCACGCGTTCGAAGCGCGACGCTGGCGTCCGCAGTCGCGATCGGCCTGGCGCTGCTCGCTGCGCCAGCCTGGGCCGACGTGAAGGTCGGCGTGGTGCTGTCGCTCACCGGGCCAGCGGCCTCGCTTGGTCAGCCTGCGATGAATACGCTCAAGCTGATGCCGAGCGAGATGAATGGCACGCGCGTCCAATACATCGTGCTGGACGACGCCACCGACACCACCCGCGCCGTCACCGATGTTCGCAAGCTGATCAACGAGGAACACGTGGACCTGATCATCGGCCCGTCGGTGTCGCCCAATGCATTCGCGATCATGCCGGTGGCTGCCGAAGCGAAGACGCCGGTAATCAGTCTCGCGTCGTCGATGAAGATCGTCATCCCGCTCGATGGGCCGCGCAAGTGGGCGTACAAGTTCTCGCAGCACGACAGCCAGAACGTCGATGCGCTGGTGGCCGAGATGAAACGTCAGCGCGTCAAGACGGTTGCCGCGATCGGCTTCGCCGACTCGTACGGCGAGGGCATGATCGACCTGCTGAAGCAAAAGGCGCCGGCGGCTGGCATCCAGGTCGTGGCGGACGAGCGATATGCGAAGAACGACGCGTCCGTCACCGCCCAGGTGCTGCGCATGCTGGCAAAGAAACCGGACGCCGTGTTCATCGGCGCCTCGGGTACCGCGGGGGCGCTGCCGGAGCTATCGCTGGCCGAGCGTGGCTATCGCGGCGGCATTTACCAAACCCAGGGCGTGGCGAACAAGGACTTCCTGCGGGTGTGCGGCAAGGCCTGCGACGGCACCTTCGTCTCCGTCGGGCCGGTGATGGTTGCCGACCAACTGCCGCCGAATCATCCGACCCGCCAGGTCGGGCTGTCCTACACGCAACGCTACGACGCCCAGTTCGGCGCCGGTAGCGCCACCGCGCAGAGCGCGGGCATGTGGGACTCCTTCCTGGCCTTCCAGCGCGTGCTGCCGGGTGCGCTGGCGAAGGCCAAGCCGGGCACCACGGCGTTTCGAGAGGCCTTGCGGCAGGGGCTCGAACAGATTCGCGAGCTGCCGGTGACCCACGGCGTGATCAACACATCGCCGACCGATCATCAGGGCATGGATGCGCGCGCCATGGTGGTGGTCCGCATCGAAAAGGGCAACTGGAAGCTGGTCTCGCCCTGAGCCATGCATCGCAAGGCGGAACGGCGGCGCGTCGGTCATCGGCGGCGCCGCTTATCGGGTAAGGTAGGAGTCGGTCCGTGCCGACCGGAGGGTCGGGCGGTGCAGGGCCACCCACCTCGTCCGAACCGAGCCAGCTCTCGATGAAACGTTCATTCCAGTCAGACTTCCGTCATCGCGGGCGCGCGAGCGAAGCGGCGTCGCAGTCGCAGTCGCAGCCGCAATTGCAGTCGCAGTCGCACAGATCCGATGCCGGGTGGCGAACGTCTGGCATCGGCCGCGTCGCCGGCGCGGCGCTGTCGCTCTTGCTGCTCGGCGCCGGCGCTGCCACGCTCGCGCCGGGTGCCGCGCAGGCCGAGGAGATCGGCAGCGTGCGCACGCATTTCAAAATCACCGGTTCCGACCGCGTCGTGGTCGAAGCCTATGACGACCCGCTGGTGCCCGGCGTCACCTGCTACGTGTCGCGCGCGCGCACGGGCGGCATCAAGGGCTCGCTGGGCGTTGCCGAAGATCCGACCGAGGCGTCGATCGCGTGCCGGCAGACCGGCCCGGTCAGTTTCGCCGGCCCGCTTCCCCAGCAGACCGACGTGTTCTCCGAACGCCTGTCGTTTATTTTCAAGACGCTGCATGTGGTACGCATCGTCGATCGTCCACGCAACACGCTGGTCTATCTGACCTACAGCGACCGGGTCGTCACCGGCAGCGCGAAGAATGGCGTGAGCGCGGTGCCGATCCCGGCCAACCAGAAAATCCCGGTCAAGTAGGCGCGCGCCAGCCCTCCAGACCAGCAGCGAAATCGGCGATCAGGCGATTCAGCGCCTCGCTCTGGTCGCGATGCGGGGAGTGCCGGCAGTCGGGCAAGGCGGCCGTGCGCGCATGCGGCACTTGCTCGACGATTGCATCGAGCTGGCGGAGCGTGCCGTATTGATCGTCGATGCCTTGCACCGCCAGCAGCGGGCGCGCGATGGTGCCGAGCGCGCTGCGCATGTCCCAGTCGAGAAACGACGGGTCGAGCCAGACCTCGTTCCAGCCCCAGAACGCGGACGCCACGTCGTCGTGATAGCGCGACAGCGCGGTCTGCAGGCCGCCTTCCAGGAAGGCGGTACGCGCCTCGGCAATGCTGGCGACGGTCAGCGGCTCGACGAAGGTATGCGGCGCAATCACCACTGCGCCAGCGAGGGCCTGCGGAAACAGGGCCGCGTACCACAGCGCGATCGACGCGCCGTCGCTGTGACCGACCAGCAGCATGCGACGGCGCGTGGCCGGCGCTACCGACAAGGCGTCGAGCAGCGCCGGCAAGACGGTGTCCGCCTGATGCCGCATGAAGTCGAGCGGCCAGCGTTCACCGTCGGCGCGCGGCGTCGAGCGGCCGTAACCTGGACGTGAATACACCAGGCCTTGGCAACCGAGCGCATCGCACAGGCGTTGGGGCCAGTCCTTCCACAGCGCGACCGACCCCAGCCCTTCGTGAAGAAACACGGCCAGCGGTCGATCCGCCGCAGCGCCGTTCAGCCAGACGGTTTCGATCGCCAGCGGCGCACCGGCAACGGTGAGTTGCACCTGCCGCGGCGCCGGCGTCATCGGCCCGGCCCCGTCGGACTTGCCGGGCCCGCCGAAGTCGTAGGCGGAGTCGTTGCCGCGGCCGCGCCGCGTCTCGCCGGCTGCCGCGCGATTGATCGCGGGCCCGCGCGGCGGCGTCTCGCCGGGTGCGCTCATGCGAGCTGCTCCCGCAGCTTGTAGCGCTGAATCTTGCCGGTGGCGGTCTTCGGCAGTGCCTCGACGAAGACGATTTCGCGCGGATACTTGTGCGGCGCGAGGCGTGCCTTGACGAAGGCGCGCAACTCGTCGGCCAGTGCCGGATCCGCCGCGCCATGCTTCAGCACCACGAAGGCGCGCGTCTTCAATAAGCCGTCCCGCTCGACGCCGGCGACGCCCGCTTCCAGCACCGCCTCGTGTTGGCACAGCACCATCTCCACCTCGACCGGCGAGACGTACTGGCCACTGACTTTGAGCATGTCGTCGCTGCGGCCCGCGTAGACGAAGCAGCCGTTCGGCAGGCGGCGATATTTGTCGCCGCTGCGCATCCAGTCGCCGAGGAAGGTGGCGCGCGACTTCTCGCGGTTGGTCCAGTACATCAAGGCCGCGCTCGGGCCCTTGATATAAAGATCGCCGATCTCCCCATCCGGCACCGGCTGGCCGTCCTCGCCGCGCAGTTCCACTTCGTAGCCGGGCACCGGGCGGCCGGTGGTGCCGTACTCGACGTCGCCCGGCACGTTCGACACGAAGATGTGCAGCATCTCGGTCGAGCCGAGGCCGTCGAGGATGTCGCAGCCGAAATGATCGCGAAAGCGTTCACCCAGTTCGCGCGGCAAGGCCTCCCCGGCCGATGTGCACACGCGCATCGCCACCGTCTCGCGCGCCGGCACGTCCGGATGCGCGAGCATGCTCGCGTACAGCGTGGGCACGCCGCAGAAAATCGTCGGACGGTGCTGACGCAGGCGGTGGTAAACCGCGTCCGCGGTCGGGCGTTCGGCCATCAACACGGTGGTTGCGCCAACCGACAGTGGAAACGTCAGCGCATTGCCGAGGCCGTACGCGAAGAATAGCTTGGCGGCGGAGAACACCACATCGTCCGGCCGGATGCCGAGGATCGGCTTCGCATACAGCTCGGCGGTCCAATGCAGGTTGGCGTGAGTGTGAACCGTGCCCTTGGGCCGGCCAGTGGACCCCGACGAGTACAGCCAGAAGGCGATGTCGTCGTCGTAGGTGGCGAGCGCGCGCGGCGCCGGCGCCGCCTCGGTGATCATGCGTTCGAGCACGCGCTCGCACGGCAGGTCCGGGTCGGCCGGCTGCGAGACGATCAGCATTGCGCCCTCGTGCGGTGCGTCGGCCAGCGCCTGGGCGACGGTCGGCAACAGCACGCCGGATGCAATGACGGCGCGCGCCCGGCTGTGCTCGAGCATATAGGCGTAATCCGCCGGCGTCAGCAGCGTGTTCGCGACCACGGGCACCACGCCGGCATAGAGCGCGCCGAGAAACACGATCGGCAGCGCCACCGTGTCGAGCATCACCAGCAGAATGCGCTCTTCCGGATGGATGCCAAGTGTGCGCAGGCTGCCGGCAAAGCGCCGCGCCGCGTCTTCGAGAGCCGCGTAGCTCGTCGTGCCGGCATCGTCGATGTAAGCGACCTTGTCGCCGCGTTCGGCGTTGAGCGCGAACACCGCTTCGGCGAAGTTGTAACGCGGTGGCGGCGCTCGCCAGCCGCCGAGCGTCGGCGTGGCGGGGCGCTCGATCAGTGTCTCCATTGCTGTTCTCCTCGATGCCTGTCGGAGGGGGCGCTGCATGACGGGTCGCTGAGTGCGCCGCCGCGCGGGTTGCGGGGTGGCATGCATTCGAGGCGGCCTTGCAAGCTGTAGCGAGCGTTGTGGGGTGCTTTGTGGCGTGCGCGGCCACGGCAGGGATCGCTGCATCGCTGGCCGTCGCGCTGCGCGTCGTCGGCGTGAGCGCTGCTTGGCGGCCGCGCCGTTTGACTGGTCCAAGGCCCGCATCGGTGCCAGCGCGCGCCCGTTCGAGATCTACGTCGGCGTGTACCTCGGCGTGGGCGACGCGCCAGACAGGCGCGCGTACATACCGATCTGCAATGGATCGATGCCGCCGTGGTCACCGCAGCGGCTCCGGCGCGACCGCAAGCGCGGCGAGAGTCGCCGCCGGGCCTTGCACTGCGCTGCGGCGATGGTAGAAGTTCAGCGCGCGCAGTCCGCCCAGCTCCTCGCCGCCGCCCGCGCGTCCTGGGCCGCCATGCATGGCCTGCGGCATCACATTGCCGTGGCCGGTCTGCGTCTTGGCAACCGACGGTGACACAACGTGCACGCGGCCATGGGTGCTGGCGAGTGCTGCGGCGAGATGGGCAAGCCGCGTTTCGTCGCTGCCGTAAACCGACGCGACGAGCGAACCGCCACCACGTCGCGCATAGGCGACCGCGCGCGCCTCCGGCAACCTGGCTAGCGAGGACGCGCGATCCGTGGCAGCGCTTGCGCTGCCGACTTCGTAGGGCGCAAGCGTGGCCACCGGGCCGAACACTTCCAGGTCGTGAACGCGGCGAGCCTGTTCCGGGTCAGGGCACAGCAACAGCGAGGGCGCCATGCACGCCGCGCGCTCGGGGTCGATGCCGATCAGCGCGGCGCGGCGCCCGTCGACCAGTCGTTCGGTCTCGCCGGCCAGCATCTCCAGGCCCTCATGCGCGGCCTGCCACTGCGCGCGACTGACCAGGCTGCCCATTGTCACCGAAGTGTCGCGCGGGTCGCCACACCGCACACCGGCAAGCGCCGCGCGCAACGCATCGGCGACTGGCGCGAGCAGCGGGGCGGGTACGAATGCCCGGCGGATCGCCGTGCATTTCTGGCCGGACTTGACCGTCATCTCGCGGACGATCTCCGCGACGAACTGCGCACACGCGGAGTCGTCCGCCTTGACGTCCGCGGCAAGAATCGCGCTGTTCAGACTGTCGGCCTCCACGTTGAGCCGTGCGCCGCGCACCACGAATGCCGGATGCGTGCGCAGTCGCGTCGCGGTCTGGGCGGAGCCGGTGAATGACACTACGTCGAAGGCCTCGATCCGGTCCAACAGACCTTCCGCGCTGCCGCACACGATGGACAGCGCCCCGCGCGGCAGGACGCCGGCCGCTACCACGTCGGCCACCATGCGTTGCGTCAGCCATGCCGTGCCGGTCGCGGGTTTGACGATCACCGGAACGCCGCTGAGCAGCGCGGGGGCGGCCTTTTCCCACAAGCCCCAGGCGGGGAAATTGAAGGCGTTGATGAACAGGGCGACGCCCGGCGTCGGCGTCAGTAGATGACGTACGCCGAAACTGGCGTCGCGGCTCAGCGAGTCGACGGCGCCATCGGGCAATGCCTGTCCGGTCGCGAGCACGGCATCGCCGTCGAGCGACGTGCCCGAGCGTGCGTACGCTGACAAGGTGAAGATCGCGCCTTCGATATCCACCGCGGAGTCCGCACGCACCGTCCCGGAATTGCGCAACGCGATCTCGTAATAGTCATCGCGATGGCTTTGCAGCACCTTCGCCACTTCCCCCAGCAGGGCGGCGCGCTGCGCATAGCCGAGTTCGAGCAGCGCCATGCGGGCGGGCCCGCGTGCATGGTCGAACGCGTGGTCGAGGTCGAGTCCTTGGCTGGACACGCGCACCAGCGCTTCGCCGGTAACCGGATCCGACAGCACGGTGCCGTCGCCGCCGCCGAGCTGCCATTCGCCAGCGATCAGATTGGGCAGGGTGTCGGTCATTGGTCTCGGCTCCTGGGTGTGATGCGAAGAAATGGACGCGCCGTGTCCCGGCTCTGCGGGCTACCGTGCCGCCATGCTGGCCGCGGACTCAAAGGTGTCGCGGCCGGCGTGACTGCTGCGACGCAGATTTGCACGCACGCGTCCTCACGACGCGGACGCGTCAGCCTGGCGGGCCGCGAGCCCTGTGCGCCGCGTGAATTCGATCGCGCCGTCCGGCAGCAGGTAGAGCACCAGCGCACGGCCGCCGCTAACGGTCGGGCGATGCGAGGATGCCGGGCCATACACGCACCATCCCGCCGGGTGGCCGTCGAAGCGGGCCGCGGCGTCGAGCGGCATGATCAGGTCGACCTCGCCGTGCGGGTGAACGTGATGCGGTCCCGCCACGTCGTTCATGTCGACCACGTCGACGGAGAAGCCATGCGTTGCCGCATGTGCCTCGATGGCCCGTCCGTATCTGATGCCGCCGTGTTCGTGTTGACACAGCCATCCCTGTGCGACACCGGCATGGCACGCGGCGGTGATGTCGCGGACCGCTGGCCCATCGGCCGGAAACCGTTCGTTCAACCAGCTCGCCAACTGCGCGTCGAGCGTGCGTCCGGCGATGGCTTCGGTGATGACCGCAATCCGGTCTTGCAGGTGATTCGGGGACATGGGCCTCCTTGGCAGGTGCGCCGGCCTGCGCCACTCGTGCGGTGGTCGCGTTTTTCGCAAAAGTAGCGGGCAAGCCAATGCCTGTCAAGCAATATAGTGCATGTTCGGGTTATTGCTGAGGCGTCGCGCGGCATACGCGGTGGCGACTTCCGTTGTCGGCTCATCGTGGCCAAGCGCGTCTAGCGGCTAGCGCCAGCAGCGCGATGGCTGGTCTCGCGGGCCGGCGTCGATCTGTTCGTCGAGATGACCAGCGCGGTGAGGAGGGGCCTAACATGTCATGTGCAAAAAAATGCTTCACATCTTGAATATTAGGCACTATAGTGCGTTAACCCCGGCATAAAGAGAACACTCATGACGTCAGTTGACTATCGCACCGACCCCTCGCAATACCGGCACTGGAGGCTGTCGTTCAACGGGCCGGTGGCGACCCTCGGCATCGATATCGACGAGGCGGGCGGCATCCGCGATGGGTACCGGCTCAAGCTGAATTCGTACGATCTGGGCGTCGACATCGAATTGCATGACGCGCTGCAACGCATCCGCTTCGAGCACCCGGAGGTTCGGACGGTGGTTCTCACCAGCCTGAAGGAGCGTGTGTTCTGCTCGGGCGCGAACATCTTCATGCTTGGTGTCTCGTCGCACGCGTGGAAGGTGAATTTCTGCAAGTTCACCAATGAGACTCGCAACGGTATCGAGGATTCGTCGCGCCACTCCGGTTTGAAATTCATCGCCGCGGTCAACGGTGCCTGTGCCGGCGGCGGCTACGAGCTCGCGCTCGCATGCGACGAGATTTTCCTGGTCGACGACCGGTCGTCGTCGGTCGCGCTGCCGGAAGTGCCGCTGCTCGGCGTGCTGCCTGGCACGGGTGGGCTCACGCGGCTCACCGACAAACGGCGCGTCCGGCATGATCGGGCGGACATCTTCTGCACGATCGTCGAAGGCGTGCGCGGCGAGCGCGCCAAGGCGTGGCGCCTGGTCGACGAAGTGGTCAAGCCCAATGGCTTCCAGCAAGCGATCGAGGCAAGGGCGTTGGAGCTTGCTCAGCAAAGCGACCGTCCGCACGACGCGCAAGGGGTGGCGTTGCCACGCATCGAACGGAGCGAACGCGAAGACGGACTGTCCTACGAAACGGTCGACGTGACGATCGACCGCGCGCGTCGTACCGCGACCTTGACCATGCGCGCGCCGCGCGCCGCGCAACCGACGGCATGCGCGGACATCGTCGCCGCGGGCGCGAACTGGTGGCCGCTGCGTTTCGCGCGCGAACTGGACGACGCGATTCTTTCGCTGCGCACCAACGAGCTCGACATCGGCACCTGGCTGCTGCGCGCCGAGGGCGAGACACAGGCGCTGCTCGACGTCGACGCGGTACTGCTCGCGCAGCGCGAGCACTGGTTCGTGCGCGAGACAATCGGCATGCTGCGCCGCACCCTGGCGCGCCTCGATGTCTCGTCGCGTTCGCTGTTCGCGCTGATCGAGCCGGGCAGTTGCTTCACCGGCACGTTCGCGGAGTTCGCACTGGCCGCCGACCGCACCTATATGGCGGCGCTGCCGGACGAGCCGTCGCGTGAGCCGGCCCTGACGCTTTCCGAAGCCAACTTCGGTCTCTATCCGATGGTGAGCGGCGAGTCCCGCATCGTGCGGCGCTTCTACGGCGAGCGCGAGCCACTCGACGCGGCGCGGGCACGCATCGGTCAACCGATCGGACCCGTGGACGCCGAGCGGTTGGGCCTGGTTACCGCGGCACCGGACGACATCGATTGGGCCGACGAGATCCGCATCGCGATCGAGGAGCGCGCGGCGATGTCGCCGGACGCACTTACCGGCCTGGAAGCAAACCTGCGGTTCAACGGCCGCGAAACGATGGAAACCCGCATCTTCGGGCGCCTCTCCGCCTGGCAGAACTGGATCTTCAACCGTCCGAACGCCGTCGGCGAGAAGGGTGCGCTGAAGGTGTACGGAAAAGGCAGCAAGGCGCAATTCGACGTGTCGCGCGTCTGACCCCGAACTTCGATCAACCGGAAAGAGGAACACACGATGTCGTCGATCAACTATAGCGAGAAGATTCCGAACAACGTCAATCTGGCCGACGATCGCACGCTGCAGCGCGCGCTCGAACAATGGCAGCCGAATTTCCTGTCATGGTGGGGCGACATGGGACCCGACGGCTCTCACGGCTACGACGTCTACCTGCGCACCGCCGTGAGCGTCGATGCCGGTGGCTGGGCGCACTTCGATCACGTGAAGATGCCGGACTATCGCTGGGGCATCTTCCTGACGCCCGGCGACGCCGATCGGCGGATCGGTTTCGGCGAGCACCGTGGCGAGCCGGCGTGGCAGGAAGTGCCGGGCGAGCACCGCGCCAACCTACGCCGCATCATCGTCACGCAAGGCGACACCGAGCCGGCGTCCGTGGAGCAGCAGCGCCACCTTGGTCTGACCGCGCCGTCGATGTACGACCTGCGCAACCTGTTCCAGGTCAACGTCGAGGAGGGGCGGCACCTGTGGGCGATGGTCTACCTGCTGCACCGCTACTTCGGCCGGGACGGTCGCGAAGAAGCGGAGGCGCTGCTCGATCGGCGTTCGGGCGACGACGACAATCCGCGCATTCTGGGCGCCTTCAACGAACGTACGCCGGACTGGCTGTCGTTCTTCATGTTCACGTATTTCACCGACCGCGACGGCAAGTTCCAGCTGGCGGCGCTGTCGGAGTCCGGCTTCGATCCGCTGGCGCGGACCACCAAGTTCATGCTCACCGAGGAAGCGCATCACATGTTCGTCGGCGAGTCCGGCGTGTCGCGCGTGATCCAGCGCACGGCGCAGGTGATGAACGAGCTGAAGACGGACGACGTCAACAAGCTGCGCGCGGCCGGCGTGATCGATCTCGAAACGATCCAGCGATATATCAATTTCCACTATTCGGTGACCATCGACCTGTTTGGCGCCGACCATTCGTCGAACGCGGCGACGTTCTACAGCTCGGGTCTGAAGGGCCGCTACGAGGAGGGTAAGCGCGACGACGACCACCGGCTGGACAACCAGACCTACCGGCTGCTCGACGTTACCGATGGACGGCTGGTCGAGCGCGAAGTGCCGATGCTCAATGCGATGAACGAGGTGCTGCGCGACGACTACATCAAGGATTCGATGGCCGGCGTCAATCGCTGGAACAAGGTGCTGGAAAAGGCCGGCGTCGACTTCCGCCTGAGCGTGCCCCACAAGGCGTTCAATCGGCAGATCGGCACCTTTGCAGGGGTGCGCGTTGCACCGGATGGCCGGATCGTCAGCGACCGCGAATGGCAGGCGCGCCAGAACGAATGGCTACCGAGCGCGGAGGACCGCGCGTTCGTCGCATCATTGATGGGGCGGGTCGCCGAGCCCGGCAAGTTCGCCAACTGGATCGCGCCGCCCGCCATCGGCATCAATCGCCAACCGGTGGACTTCGAGTACGTGCGTTTCAACTGAGCGCGCGGTAGCGCATAGCGGCCGCGGCGGGCGGGCCGGTAGTCGACGGACCCCGGCCACCGATGGTGGCCGCCAGGCGCCGAGGAGGGAGAGGCAGCATGAACGGACCAATGCCAAGCATGATTGCAGGCGGAGTACTCAACCAGCATCTGATCGATCCGGAGGTATGCATCCGCTGCAACACCTGCGAGGAAACCTGCCCGATCGACGCCATCACGCACGATGACACCAACTATGTCGTGCGCGCCGAAACCTGCAACGGGTGCATGGCCTGCGTGCCGCCCTGTCCGACCGGCGCGATCGACAATTGGCGGATGGTGGCACGGGAGGACGCCTACAGTCTCGAGGACCAGTACGGTTGGGACGTGTTGCCGGCGCAAGGCACCGTGGCGACGTCGGCCGACGCCCCTGGCGCCGAGCAACAGGAGCCGGGCGGCGCACGCGAAGAAGCGGGCGATGGCCTGACGGTCGATACGGCGCGCGGCTCGCAACTGCCGCCATGGTCTGCCGCGCGGCCCTACGTCAATCTCTACACGCACAAGTTGCCTACCACCGCGACGGTGGTAGGCAACTACCGGTTGACCGCGGAGGATGCCGACAGCGCGATCCATCACATCGTGCTGGACTTCGGCAAGTTGCCGTTCCCGGTACTGGAGGGCCAGTCGATCGGCATCCTGCCGCCCGGTGGCACAGCCGATGGTCGTGCGCATCATGCGCGCCAGTATTCGATCGCAAGTCCACGCGACGGCGAACGTCCGGGCTACAACAATCTGTCGCTGACCGTGAAGCGGGTGCGTGCGGCACGGAACGACGGCCGCGACGGCCGCGATGGGGTGTGCTCGAACTATCTGTGCGACCTGCAAAAAGGCGACAGCGTGCAGGTCATCGGTCCGTTCGGCCACACGTTCCTGATGCCGAACCATCCCGCCTCGGACCTGTTGATGATCTGCACTGGCACCGGCGCGGCGCCGATGCGCGCGATGACCGAATACCGCCGGCGCAAGCGGCTGAGCGGCGCCACGGGCCGGCTGATGCTGTTCTTCGGCGCGCGCAGTGCCGACGAGCTGCCGTACTTCGGTCCGCTGACCCGTTTGCCGAAGGACTTCATCGACACCAACCTGGCATTCTCGCGCTCCCCGGACGAACCGCGGCGCTATGTGCAGGACCTGATGCGCGCGCGGGCGCCCGACGTTGCCGCGCTGTTGCGTGGCGAAGACAGCTATATTTACGTGTGCGGTCTGAAGGCGATGGAAGAGGGCGTGCTACAGGCGCTGGCCGCCATTGCGGAACAGGAAGGGTTGGACTGGCCCGTGTTGTGGGAACGCTTGCGTCGCGAAGGACGCCTGCACATCGAGACCTATTGAACACGCGTTGGCGCCTCGGGGCCGACGCCGGGAGAGCCGATGAAGTTTGCCGAATTCGAGGTGGGACAGACGATCGTCGCGGGGCCGCGCGAGGTCGATGCGGCAGAGATCGTCGCGTTCGCGCGGCAATACGACCCGCAGCCATTTCACGTCGACCCCGAACGGGCGGCGGGTGGGCGGTGGGGCGGTCTGATTGCGAGCGGTTGGATGACCTGCGGCATCGCGATGCGACTGGCATGCGACGCAGCGCTGGACGGGTCCGAGTCGTTCGGTTCGCCTGGTCTCGACTATCTGAAGTGGTCCGCGCCCGTGCGCGCCGGCGACGCGCTGACGCTGACGGCCACCGTGCTGGAGAAACGACGATCCAGTTCGCAGCCGACCTTGGGCGTGCTGCGATGGCGCTGGCTGGTCAGCAACGGCCGCGAAACCGTGTTGGATCTGGTCGCAACCAGTTTCTTCGACCTCTCGGGCGACGCGTGAGCCGCGCATGGGTCGCCAAACGTCGACCGTGCCGCCGGTCCAGGTTGGTCGGCAGGGTCGGCCGGCACGTCGGGTGCCCGGGCGGGGAAAGCGCCACGTGCCCCGGCGGACGCGACGGCGATGCGGTGTGCCGGGCGGCGGCGAGGTCGAGTAAGATGACGCGATTCCCTGAAGACGGACCGGTAGCATGGCCAAGCTTTCCGCCGACGAAATCGGCGCCACCGAGCGCGCGGCGCCCGAGCGGGAGGAGCGCGATCCGTTCCTGACCGCACTCGGCGAACGCGTGCGCACGCTCCGGCTGCGGCGCGGCCTGACCCGCAAGGCGCTGGCGGTGGAGGCGGCGCTTTCCGAGCGGCACCTCGCGAATCTCGAATCGGGCGTCGGCAATGCGTCGGTGCTGGTGCTGCGTCAGGTCGCGAGTGCGCTGAATTGCTCGCTCGCCGAAATCGTCGGCGACGAGACTACCGGGTCGGCGGAATGGCTGCTGATCCGCGAGGTGCTGCAGGGGCGCGACAGCGAGGCCCTGAAGCGGGCGCGTCTCGCCCTGACGGAGTTGTTCTCTCAAACGCCGCGCGACCCGAATCGCGACCATCGCATCGCGCTGATCGGCCTGCGCGGCGCTGGCAAGTCGACGCTTGGCCGCATGCTCGCCGACGACCTGAAGGTGCCGTTCGTCGAGCTGAATCGCGTGGTCGAGAAGCTCGCCGGCTGTCCGCCGGCCGAGATCCATTCGCTGTATGGGGCGAGCGCCTACCGACGCTATGAGCATCGCGCGCTCGAAGCGGTGATCGATACCCATCCGAAAGCCGTCATCGCATCGCCGGGCGGGCTGGTGTCGGAACCGGCCACCTTCAATCGATTGCTCGCGCATTGCTACACGGTATGGCTGCAGGCCACGCCGGAGGACCACATGCGTCGCGTGATCGCACAGGGCGACCTGCGGCCGATGTCGGGCAACGATGAGGCAATGGATGATCTGCGGCGCATCCTGGCCGGACGCTCCGAGCTGTACAACCGCGCAGACATGGCTTTCGACACCAGCGGCCACAGTCTGGCGGATGCGTATCTGCAATTGCGCGGCAGGCTGGCGGCGCGTCTCGCGGCGGAGTAACGCGGCGGAGTAACGCGGCGGAGTAACGCGGGTTCGGCAGCCGGTGCGTGACGAGGCGCCTGGGGCGGACAGGCAGCAGGGCAGGCGCTGAAGCCGCGCCCGCGTTGCGGCGCCCGGATTGGGTCGTCCGCTTTGGGGCGGCCGACCGGGGAAGGCGACGTACGCCGGCCGCGTTGCGTCGCACGGCGCGACTGCCACGGCCGACGCGCTAGGCGCCGTAGACGCGGCCGACGCGGTAGACGCGGTAGACGCGGTAGACGCGGCCGACGCGGCCGACGCGCGGCCGCCCCACCGGCAGCAGGGCCTGAGCTGGCCAGTGCTTTGGGCTAAGATCGGGTTTTGCGTTCGCGCGGACCGTCTCGCTCCACCCGCTGCGTTGCGCTGATCCAAGCCGCCGAGCCACGCCGGTCAGGCCAATCCACGCCGATTGATACCCGCTCTCATGACTGCTGCAGCCGCTTCGCGCCCCGCCTTCGCCGACACGTTGCTCAACGCCCTCGGGCCCGACAGCGTGCTGACCGCACCGGACGCAATCGCGCCCTGGCTTGCCGACTGGCGCGGCATCTATCGTGGTAACGCCCAGGCAGTCGTCCGGCCGCGCACGGCGGCCGAGGTGGCCACCTGCCTCGCGCTATGCTCCGCCGAGCGAGCGCCAGTCGTACCGCGTGGCGGCAACACCGGACTGTGCGGGGCCGCGACGCCGGACTCGCGCGCGCAGAACGTCATCCTGAGCCTCGACCGGATGAAGGCGATCCGCGCCATCGATACGGTCGCCAATACGCTTGTCGCAGAGGCGGGTTGCATTTTGGGCGACCTGCAGCGGGCCGCGGCCGATGCGGGGCGCTTGCTGCCGCTGAGCCTGGCCGCCGAGGATTCGTGTCAACTTGGCGGCAACTTGGCGACCAACGCGGGCGGCGTCAATGTGGTGCGCTACGGGATGGCGCGCGACCTGGTGCTCGGCATCGAGGCGGTATTGCCGAACGGCGAGATCTTCGAAGGATTGCGGCCGCTGCGCAAGGACAACACCGGCTACGACCTGAAGCAATTGCTGATCGGCTCGGAAGGCACGCTGGGCGTGATCACCGCCGCTTCCCTGCGGCTCTACGCGGCCACCCCGGAGCGGCAAGTCGTGGTGGCCGCGGTTAACGACGCGGGCCATGCGCTGTCGCTCTTCGAACTGATCTACGCGAAGTGCGGCCCGCGCCTGCAGGCGTTCGAGTACTTCACCGACGCCTGCGTCGACTTGCTGCTGGAACAGGTGCCGACCGCGCGCTTTCCCTTCGGTGCGCGTTACCCGGCCTATGTGCTCATCGAATTGGCGGACACTGCCGATGCGGCGGCACTGGAGGCGCTGCTCGAACAGGTCATCGGCGCGGCCCTGGAAGCGGAGCGCTGCGTCGACGCAGTGGTATCCAGCTCGCTCGCGCAAATCAACGAGATGTGGGCGTTGCGCGAGGAAATTTCCGAGGCGCAACGCGCCGACGGTCCCCATCTCAAGCATGACGTCAGCTTGCCGATCGAGTCGATCCCGACGTTTCTGGAAACGGTCGAGCCGCGTGTCCGGCGGCTCTGCCCCGATGTGCGTCCAATCGTGTTCGGCCATTTCGGCGATGGCAATCTGCACTACAACCTGTCCCGCCCGCTGGGCAGCCCGCGCGACTTCTTCCAGCATGAAGGGGAGGCGCTGACGGCCGAGGTGCTGGACGAGGTGATGCGCTACGGGGGCAGCATCAGCGCCGAACATGGCATTGGACAGCTCAAGCGCGAGTATTTCGCGAAATATAAATCGCCGCTGGAACAGCGACTGATGCGTGAGATCAAGGCGGTATTCGACCCCGCCGGCATCATGAATCCCGGCAAGATTTTCTGATCCCAGGGAAAGTTCGCCTCGTCGATGGCTCGACGCACCTTGCTTTTTCCTGACGTCGGGCGCTCGGTGCCGGCGCCGGCAGCCTTGTGCCCATCTGCGCATCGAATGCGGCGCATGGCGTCGGCGCTGTCCGTACGCCGGCCAACGTACCAGTCCTCCAGGCTCTGACGCGCTCACGGGGGCAGCCGCGCTGCCATGCAGGCGTTCGCCCCACCTTACCGTTCCAGTCTGTGCACGGCGATGGTCCGAAGCTTGCTTTTAGTGTCTCGCCGACGCGCCGTCACTCCGGGACGGTCCGCTGAAGCGGCCCGCCTCTGGCGGGGACGCGTCCCGCGCGTCTTGACCATCGACGACTGAGGCGGCGCATAGCCGTCAACGACAAGGAGAACTTCGCATGCTTCGCTACGCAGCCATATTCTTTGTGATCGCGATCATCGCGGCGGTGTTCGGTTTTGGCGGCATTGCCGCAGGCGCCGCCGAAATCGCGAAGATCCTGTTCTACATCTTCCTGGTGATCTTCGTGATCACGCTGTTGATGGGCGTCTTCAACCGATGACGCGGCGGCGCGTCTGGCGACGCGGTCGCCGAAGCTGAGCTTCCGGTGACTGTGCCGATCCGACACGCCTCTGCCGCGACCGCCGGCTGAAGGAAACGCAAAAGGCCCGCTTCGTTCAGGACGAAGCGGGCCTTTTGTCTTGTGCGTTCCAACGCGCGCTGGCGCGCGGTCGACTCAGTGCGCAGTCTTCTCCGCACCGGTAATGCCGTCGATGCCGCCGTCCATGCCGTGATGGCGCAGCAATGCGTCGATACGCGGCGGCCGGCCGCGGAACGCGGCAAACGAGGCCATCGCTTGACGGCTACCGCCGACCGACAGGATCTCGCGGCGATAGCGCGCCCCGGTTTCCGCATCGACGATGCCACGGCCTTCGAGTCGCGCCGCCTCCTCGAACGCCTCGTAGGCATCGGCGGACAGCACCTCGGCCCACTTGTAGCTGTAGTAACCGGCCGCGTAGCCACCGGCGAAGATGTGGCTGAAGCTGTTCGGCCAGCGCGAGAACGACGCCTGCGGCACGACATGATAGCGATCGTTCAATTCGCGCGCGAAGGCGATGATCGCGCCGGTGTCGGCGGACGAGAAATCCATGTGCAGCCGCATGTCGAACAGCGAAAACACGATCTGCCGCAGCGTGCCCAGGCCGCTCTGGAAATTCTTGGCGGCCAGCATCTTGTCGAACAGCGCGCGCGGCAGCGATTCGCCGGTATCGACGTGCGCGCTCATTGCGGCCACCACGTCCCACTCCCAGCAAAAGTTCTCCATGAACTGCGACGGCAGCTCGACGGCGTCCCATTCGACGCCGTTGATGCCCGACACGCTCAACTCGTCCACCTGCGTGAGCATGTGGTGCAGCCCGTGGCCGAACTCGTGGAACAGCGTGATCACTTCATCATGCGTGAACAGCGCCGGCTTGCCGCCGACCGGCGGCGAAAAATTGCACACCAGGTAGGCGACCGGCGTCTGCACCGTGCCGTCCGCGTGTCGACGGCGGCCCCGCGCGTCGTCCATCCAAGCGCCGCCGCGCTTGCCTTCCCGTGCATACGGATCGAGGTAGAACTGGGCGATGGTCCGACCGCCTGATACAACCTTGAAGAAGCGCACGTCGGGATGCCAGACGCTGGCCTCGTCGCGCTCGATCGTCACGTCGAACAGCCGGCTGACCAGGCCGAACAGGCCGTCGAGCACCTTCTGCTCAGGGAAGTACTGCTTGACCTCGTTTTCAGAGAACGCGTACCGCCGCTCGCGCAGCTTTTCGGCGGCGAACGACACGTCCCACGGGGCCATCGTCGCCATGCCCAGCGCTTCGCTGGCGAACTGTTGCAGCTCCGCCCAGTCGCGTTCGGCGAACGGACGCGCGCGCTTGGCCAGATCCTCCAGGAAGCTGACGACCTGCGCCGGCGATTCGGCCATCTTGGTGGCGAGCGAGACCTCGGCGAAGCTCGCATAGCCGAGCATCGTCGCTTCTTCGCGCCGCAGCCGAAGCTGGTCGAGCATGACCTGGCTGTTGTCCCAATCCGCCTTGCCCTGCGCGTAGGCCGGGCCGAGTTCGGAGGCGCGCGCGACATAGGCGCGATACATCGTCTCGCGCAGTGGCCGGTGCGCGGCGTACTGCATCACCGGAAAATAGGACGGAAACTGCAGCGTGAACTTCCAGCCGTCGCGGCCGGCCTTCTCGGCCGCCTCGCGCGCGGCTGCCTTGGCATCGTCGGGCAGGCCGACCAATTCCGCTTCCTCCTCGACGAAGTGGGCGAAGGCGTTCGTTGCGTCCAGCACGTGATCCGAGAACCGCTTCGCAAGCGCCGCCTGCTCTTCCTGCAGGGTGGCGAAACGCGGCTTCTCGCTGTCGGGCAATTCGGCGCCGGAGAGGCGAAAATCGCGCAGCGCGTCGTCCAGAATCTTGCGGCGCGTCGCATCGAGCGGTGCGCCGGACGCGGCGATCGCCTTGTACTTCTCGTAGAGCGCCAGATTCTGGCCGACGCTGGCGAAGAATTCCGTGACGCGCGGCAGGTTCTCCGCGTGTGCGGCGCGCAGTTCAGGCGTGTCGGCAACGGAACTCAGGTGGCCGACGATGCCCCAGGCCCGGCCCAGCGGCTCGGTGGCCGCCTCGAGATGCGCGACCACCGCGTCCCAGCCGGCCGGCGTCTCAGGCGCCGCGGCCCGCGCCACGGCGTCGCGCGCGCGTTCGAGCAGGACGTCGAGCGCAGGGCTGACATGCTCGGGCCGCACGTCGGCGAAGCGGGGCAGGTCGGAGAAGTCCAGCAGCGGATTGGTGGCTGTCATCGTATTCCTTTCAGTTGTGCGAAAACCCGGCGACTGCATCGGCGAGATGCGTTGGCGAGATGCGTTGGCGAAAGGCATCGGCTATGCACATCGACCACACGCATCGACCACACGCATCGACCACACGCATCGACAACACGCATCGAAGCGGCCGCCGGTCACGCCGGCACGCGGTCCGCGAAGCCCGGCGCGCTCGCCATCGAGGTCCGCACCGCCAGCGCGCGAGGCCAGCACTTGACGCTTGCGGACACGCCGAGCCGGCGCGTCAGGCCTGCGGCGACGGGCGTTTGCGTTCGGCGGCTTCCAGCGTGTTGACCAGCAGCATCGTGATCGTCATCGGTCCGACGCCGCCCGGCACCGGAGTCGCCGCCGATGCAACGTTGACCACGCTGTCGAAATCCACGTCGCCACACAGCTTGCCGTTCTCGTCGCGATTGATGCCAACGTCGATCACGACCGCACCCGGTTTCAGCATCTCGCCCTTGAGCATCTTCGCCCGGCCAACGGCGGCGACCACGATGTCCGCGCGCTGCGTGTGTGCGATCAGATCGCGGGTCTTGCTATGGCAGATGGTGACGGTTGCGCCGGCTTCAAGCAGCAGCAGCGCCATCGGCTTGCCGACGATGTTCGAGCGCCCGATCACCACTGCCTCGGCGCCGGCCAGCGGCACCCGGTACGCTTCCAGCAGCTTCATCACGCCATACGGCGTGCACGGACGAAACAGCGGCTTGCCGGTCATCAACGCGCCCGCGTTGGCGACATGGAAGCCGTCGACATCCTTGTCCGGCGCGATCGCTTCGAGGACCTTGTGGCTGTCGATGTGAGCGGGCAGGGGTAACTGCACGAGGATGCCGTCGATGCGGGCATCGGTGTTCAGTTCAGCAATGCGCGCGAGCAGCGCGTCTTCGGTGACGTCCGCAGGCAGCCGATCGAGCAGCGAAAACAGGCCATTCTCCTCGCAGGCCTTGACCTTGTTTCGCACATAGACCTGACTGGCCGGATCGTCGCCGACGAGGACCACCGCGAGGCCGGGCTGGTGGCCGGCGGCGGCGAGAAGGGCGGCGCGGCGCGCCACGTCGGCGCGCAATTGTTGGGCGACGGCTTTGCCGTCAATCGTTTGGGCAGTCATGGCAGGCGCAATCTGGATCAAGCGGAGCCGCGATTATATGCTCTCGCGGGCCTGCCTCCGGAGCGACCCTCCAGCGTGACGAGGCTGCCGCTCGCTGGTGACGACTTCAAGGTGCGCCGCACACCGCGCCGACCCAGGACGGTCGCGCGAGCCTGGTCCGGGTTCGCAGGCATTTCTCCGACGCTGTCGCGCTGACCATTGCCCCATTGCCCCTTCGCCTCATTGCCCCATTGCCCCTTTGCCCCTTTGCCCCATTGGCAGCCGGGCGTCGACCTGCTGCGACGGGCGTGCAGGCACCTTCGGCGGCAGCCGCGTGGCTCGCGCCCCGCGGGCGTGCGCGGTTGCACACGGCGGTAACGAACGGGCAGCAATGACGGCCATGGCGGCGCCGGGGCCGGGGCAACGGCGTACCCGCGACCCGATGCGGACGGTTCTCGGCAAGTCCCTTCAGCGCACGGCCCTGCGTGGGCGGCACCTGCGTGCGCAAACCCTCCTTGCGCAAAGCATCAGGACCTGCATGCAGGAACGCGGACGGCACCGCGTGGTGGCGCCAGCGCGCGCGGGCCCGGTGTCTTGCCTGCTCGGACGCATGCGAGGTGTCATCGTCGCGACCGCGACGGGTCGTGACGCGCCAGGGTCGCGAGATCGTGCCGTCAGCGGTTCGTCGCGCCCCGCGAAACACCGAATCCGGCCGCGCTACTTCCCGGACAGCGCCAGGCGCAGCAGGTCGGCGACCGTATTGACCTCGAGCTTCTCCATGATGTTCGCGCGGTGCGCTTCCACCGTCTTGATGCTGATGCCCAGGTCGTCGGCGATCTGCTTGTTCAGGCGGCCGGCGATGATGCGTTCCAGCACCTGTTTCTCGCGCGCCGTCAGCTTGGCCAGGCGTTCCTGGGCCTCGCGCTGCTGTTCCACCGCGCTGCTCTCGCTGCGCGCCATGGCCAGCATCTTCTCGACCAGCGCACGCAGTTCGGCCTCGTCGAACGGCTTTTCGATGAAGTCCTTCGCGCCTTTCTTGAGCGTGGAGACGGCCATCGGCACGTCGCCATGGCCGGTCACGAAGATGATCGGCAGCGCCGAGTTCGCGGCAATCAGCCGCTCCTGCAGTTCCAGGCCGCTCATGCCCTGCATCCGCACGTCGAGGATCAGACAGCCGATCTGGTTCGGCTGATAGCCCTCCAGAAAGGCTTCGGCGCTGGCAAAGCATTCGACGCGATAGCCGTTGGCCTCGAGCAACCAACGCAAGGAATCCCTGACCGCCTCATCGTCGTCCACGACGAAGACCGTTTCGTGTTGGCCTGGCTGGCTGCTCATGGCGTCCCCCTGTGACTGTTGTTAGGAATCGTAGCGTGCCGACGGCGCTTCGCCTATCGGCAAGGTGAAATGAAACTCGCAGCCGAGCACCTGGCCGGCCGCGTCCTGCCTGTTTTCGGCCCACAAACGGCCGCGATGCGACTCGATGATGGAGCGGCAGATGTTCAGGCCCATCCCCATCCCGTCCCGCTTCGTGCTGAAGAAGGGTTCGAACAGCTGCTCGGCATGCGCCGGGTCGATGCCCGGGCCGGTGTCCCGCACTGTCACACAGATCATCTCGTCCTCGCGCGAGGCGCAGACGTGTATCGTGCTCCGTTCGGGATCGTTCTGCCGTGGGGCGCCGTACATCGCTTCCGCCGCGTTCTTGATCAGATTGACCAGCACCTGTTCGATCAGCACCGGGTCGACCGACACCGCCGGCAGCGGGCTGCCGGCGTCGATCGCCACGCGCATGCCGAGGCGGCGCACTTCGATCTCGGCCAGCCCGACCGCGTCCGCGACGATATCGTGCACGTCGGCCGGCTCGCGCTTGGGCTCGCTGCGCTTCACGAACGCGCGTATCCGCTTGATGATCATGCCGGCGCGCAGCGCTTGCTGCGCGGTCTTGTCGAGCGCCTGCAGCAGCGTCGCATCCGAACCCCGGCCGGACTTGACGAGCGCGGCCGCACCCGAACAGTAGTTGCTGATCGCGGCCAGTGGTTGGTTCAACTCGTGAGCCAGCGACGAGGCCATCTCGCCCATCGTGGTCAGCCGGCTGGTGAACTGCAGCTTCTCTTCCTGCTGACGGGCCAGTTCCTGCGCCTGCTTGCGCGCCGTGATATCGGTGGCAATCTGCATCTGCGCGACATGCCCGTCGACCCACTGAATGTATTGCCGGCGCACCTCGAACCACTTGGCCGCGCGTTCGACGTACACCTCGATGGTGTCGGCGCTGCTGTCGGTCAGCGCGCTGGCCGGCAGTCCCGCATAGGTGTCGACCAGGTCGATCGAATCGTTCGAGACCTGCGTCATGTCGAAGCCGGTGCCGGCCAGCGCCAGGTGGCCGTCGGCGCGCACGCCGAACAGGTTGCGGTAGTAGCGATTTGCGAACAGCAACTCCGCCTCGTTGGCCGCGAGCACCGACACGGCGGCATCCAGGCTTTCGAGTACGGTCGTGAAACGCTCGTGCGCGGCCGACAGCTCCTCGCGCACCCGGCGCGGCTCGCTGATGTCGGTCATCGAGCCCATCCAGCCGGTCTGCTTGCCGCTTGCGTCGATCAGCGGCGAGATGTACATGCGGGCGTGGAAGATCGAGCCGTCCTTGCGCCGCACCCGCATCTCGAAGCCGCTGGCCGGCACCTTGCCGCGCAGCGTCATGTCGTATTGGCGCGCCATCTCCGCGTAGGAGTCCGGCGGCCAATAGGCGAACGGCGCAACCTGGCCGACCAGATCGCTTTCGTCCCACCCGGTCATCCGACAGAACGCGGGATTGACGTGGGTGATGCGCCCGGTCAGGTCCAGTACGCGCATGCCGAGCGAGACCGAGTTCTCCATCGCGCGCCGGAACGAAGCCTCCTCGAAGAGGGCCTGCTGAACCGCCGCCCGTTGTCGGGTGAACTTCCAGAGGCTGAGCAGGCTCCACAGCACCAGGCAGGAGAGACCGGCGACCAGCCACACCAGCGTATTGTTCGTGAGGTTGCCGATGCGTGGGTAGGTATACACCCGCACGGACAGGCCGTTGCCGGGCGGTTGCAGGCGCAACTGCGAGAACGCGTCGCGCGGCAGGCGCGGGCGGGTCGAGGACGTGCTCAGTTCGCGCCCGTCCTCGGCCACCAGCGAGATCTTGAACTTGGAGGTCAGCTCGCTGGGCAGTTGGTGCGCGAGCATCGCGTCGATCGAGAGCAGCATCGCGATCGAGCCGATCTGCCGACGGGCGCGGACCACCGGCGTCTGCAGCGTCATGTACGCCTTGCCAGCCGCATCGAAGAGCAACGGGGAATAGTGCTGCGACGCCGGCCCGCCGGCACCCGCGCGCAGCATGGTCTGCCATTGCGGCAGGTTGGCGGGGATCGTCGGCAGGCCGGCATCGCCGCTTTGCGATGCCGATCGCGCCTGGCTAGCCGGCACTGGCGCGCTCGCCGGCCGGGTGCCGGACGCCGTCCCTTCGGTGGCCTGTTCAGCTTCCGAGCGCACCGACGCGGTCATGCTGCGACCGTCAGTGTCGAGCCAATCGACCAATACGACTTCGGGATGGTGGCGATGGGCTTGCGCCAACGCGGCGCCGATCTGTGGACTGCCGGCGGCGGCCGCGCGGGCCAGTGCGGCGCCTTGATCCTGCACGTCGCCAAGTGCGACGCGGATTTGCTGCTGGGCCCAGGCCGCATTGCGGTAGAGCGTGTCCTGCTGATATTGCTGCTCGCGCCGGTTCAGGCTCCACACGATCGCGGTGATCACCATCACAAAGATCAGGATCGAGATCAGCGGTGCCAACAGCGACGCGTTGGACGTCATCCGGCGTGGCAGGCGGTACCCGCCCGCGGCGAGCGCCGTCGCGTCGTAGGGTTTGTCCCGTCGCGAAAAGAGCGCGGATAACCTATGTGTCAGCATGGGCGGATTGTAGCGCACCCCAACCCCGCCTCGACCGGTGGTGGCGGGGCGTTGGAAGCCGGCCAGCACAGGCTGGGACGGGCGACGAGGCGCGAAAAATGCGCGGAAAGGGGACGACGCAACTTGTTGCGCAGCAACAAAATTTCGTATTGCAAAATCGAATCTCGTCATCCGAGAATTTGCTTGCTAACGGTTGGAGCGGGTCTTTACAATCGCCCCGTCCGGCGCCGCTTGCGGCAGACCGGCCATCATTTGAGAGGAGACATCCATGTCAGCGGTCCCCGGGGAAGTCATCAAATACGTCGCAAGCGAGCACGACGACGACCAGCAGGAAACGCGCGAGTGGCTCGAAGCGCTTGAAGGCGTGCTGGCGGCCGAAGGCCCGGACCGCGCGCACTTCCTGATCGAGAAGCTCATCGAGTTCGCCCGCGTGCACGGCGAGCACCTGCCGTTCTCGGCGAATACGCCATACATCAATACGATTCCGCTGGCGCAGCAGGCGAACATCCCCGGCGACCAGGACCTCGAACATCGGATCCGCTCGTACACGCGCTGGAATGCGCTCGCGATGGTCCTGCGCGCTGGCAAGCACACCAACGTGGGCGGCCACATCGCATCGTTCGCCTCCGCGGCCACGCTGTATGACGTGGGCTTCAACCATTTCTGGCACGCGCCGTCGGCCGAGCACGGCGGCGACCTCGTCTTCTTCCAGGGCCACTCGTCGCCCGGCATGTACTCGCGCGCCTTCCTGATCGGTCGGCTGAGCGAGGAGCAACTCGACAATTTCCGCCAGGAAGTGGGCGGCAAGGGCATTTCGTCCTACCCGCACCCCTGGCTGATGCCCGATTTCTGGCAGTTCCCGACGGTGTCGATGGGACTGGGCCCGATCATGGCCATCTACCAGGCCCGCTTCATGAAGTACATGCAAGCGCGCGGCATCGCTCAGACCGACGGCCGCAAGGTATGGGCGTTCCTCGGCGACGGCGAGACGGACGAGCCGGAGTCGCTCGGCGCGATCGGCATGGCCGGCCGCGAGCGCCTGGACAACCTGATCTTCGTCGTCAACTGCAATCTGCAGCGTCTCGACGGCCCGGTGCGGGGCAACGGCAAGATCATCCAGGAACTCGAATCGGAGTTCCGCGGCGCCGGCTGGAACGTCATCAAGGTCGTGTGGGGCAGCCGTTGGGATGCCCTGTTCGCGCGCGACAAGAGCGGCGCGCTGATGCGCCGGATGATGGAAGCGGTCGACGGCGAATACCAGACGTACAAGTCGGAGAGCGGCGCTTTCGTGCGCGAGCACTTCTTCAACACGCCCGAACTCAAGGCGCTGGTGGCGGACTGGTCCGACGACGACATCTGGAACCTGAACCGCGGCGGACACGATCCGCACAAGATCTACGCCGCCTTCGATGCCGCCACCAAGACCCGTGGCCAGCCGACCGTGATCCTCGCGAAGACGATCAAGGGCTACGGCATGGGCGAGTCCGGCCAGGCGATGAACATCACCCACCAGCAGAAGAAGCTGCCGGTGGACGCGCTGAAGAAGTTCCGCGACCAGTTCCGCCTGCCGATCAGCGACGACGCGATCGTCGATGTTCCGTACCTGAAGTTCGACGAAGGTTCGAAGGAACTGACCTATATGCGCGAGCGCCGCGAGGCGCTGGGCGGTTATCTGCCGGCACGTCGGCAGAAGGCGGAGCCGCTCGCCGTGCCGTCGCTCGACGCGTTCGCGCCGGTGACCAAGGGCAGTGGCGAGGGCCGTCAGATTTCCACGACGATGGCTTTCGTGCGAATCCTGAACATCTTGCTGAAGGACAAGCAGCTCGGCCGTCGCATCGTGCCGATCGTGCCGGATGAATCGCGCACCTTCGGCATGGAAGGGCTGTTCCGCCAGATCGGCATCTGGAATCAGGACGGCCAGAAGTACGTGCCGGAAGACAGCGATCAGCTGATGTTCTATCGCGAGTCGAAGGACGGGCAGATCCTGCAGGAGGGCATCAACGAAGCCGGCGGCATGGCCGACTGGATCGCCGCGGCGACGTCGTACTCGACGCACGGCGAACAGATGATCCCGTTCTACATCTTCTATTCGATGTTCGGCTTCCAGCGCATTGGCGACCTCGCCTGGGCCGCCGGCGACATGCGTTCGCGCGGCTTCCTGCTCGGCGCCACGGCGGGCCGCACCACGCTGAACGGCGAAGGGCTACAGCACGAGGACGGCCATTCGCACATGTTCGCGGCCGGCATCCCGAACTGCGTGAGCTACGACCCGGCCTTCGGCCACGAGGTCGCGGTCATCATCCAGGACGGTCTGCGCCGGATGGTGCAGGAGCAGGAAGACGTTTATTACTACATCACGGTAATGAACGAGAACTACGAGCATCCCGCGCTGCCGGAAGGCGCGGAGCGCGACATCGTGAAGGGCATGTATGCGTTCCGCAGCGGCGCCAAGGGCAAGGCGAACACGCCGCGCGTGCAGCTGCTCGGCTCGGGCACGATCTTCAACGAAGTCATCGCCGCGGCCTCGCTGCTGCACGATGACTGGGGCGTCGAAGCCGACCTGTGGAGCTGCCCGAGCTTCACCGAACTGGCGCGTGACGGTCACGACGTCGAGCGCTGGAACATGCTCCACCCGACCGACACGCCGCGCGTCTCGCACGTCGCCGGCAAGCTCGACGGCACGCAAGGTCCGGTGATCGCCGCAACCGACTACGTACGGGCGTTCGCCGAGCAAATCCGCGCCTTCGTGCCGCGCCGCTACGTTGTGCTGGGCACGGACGGCTACGGTCGCTCGGATACTCGCGAAGCGCTGCGCCACTTCTTCGAGGTCGATCGTTACTGGATCACGGTGGCGGCCCTCAAGGCGCTGGCCGACGAAGGCAAGCTCGATCGCAAGAAGGTGGGCGAGGCGCTGGCGAAATACAAGCTCGACGGCGACAAGCCGAACCCGATGACCGTATAAGGCGCGTGCGCGCCGTACGCCTCGCGTCCGCCGACTGCTGCGCAGCGGCGGCGCGTTGCGTCATGGAGATCTCCAAAAAATGAGTCAAACGATCGAAGTCAAGGTTCCGGACATCGGCGATTATCACGACGTGCCGGTCATCGAGGTGTTCGTCAAGGTCGGTGACACCATCGAAGCCGAACAGTCGCTGGTCAGTCTGGAATCGGACAAGGCAGCGATGGACGTGCCGAGCCCGAAGGGCGGCGTGGTCAAGGCGCTGCGCGTGCAGCCGGGCGACAAGGTATCGGAAGGCAGCGTGCTGTTGGAGCTGGAAGAGGCGGGTGGCGCGCAAGCGGCCGGCGGCCAGGCCTCGGCGGCTGCCGGTCAGCAGGCGAGCAAACAGCAGGCGGACAAAGAGCAAGCACAGCAGGTCCAGCAAGCGGCCGCGGAGCCGAACATCGCGGAACGCGCCGACGCGGGCGCGCCGGCACCGCAAGCGGGCGGCACGATCGAAGTGAAGGTGCCTGACATCGGCGACTACAAGGACGTTCCGGTCATCGAAGTCACCGTGAAGGAAGGCGACACGGTCGAGAAGGAGCAGGCGCTGCTCACGCTCGAAACGGACAAGGCGACGATGGACGTGCCGAGTCCGGCGGCTGGCGTGGTCAAGTCGGTCGCGCTCAAGGTCGGTGACAAGGTGGCCGAGGGCACCTTGATTCTGACGCTCGAGTCGGCCGCGGCGCCGGCACCGGCCGAGAGCAAGCCGGCCGCGCCGACGCAGGCCGGCAGCAAGCCCGCAGCACCGGCGCGCGAAGCTTCGCCGGATGCGCCCGCGGCACCGGCACCGCAGGCCGCCGCGGCGAACCCGTTGGCGCAGGCGCCGGTGATCGAAGCCGGCGTGGGCGGCGCCGGTCGCAAGGCAAGTCACGCCAGCCCTTCGGTGCGCAAGTTCGCGCGCGAGCTCGGCGTGGACGTGTCGCGCCTGAGCGGTACGGGCCCCAAGGGACGCATCACGCAGGACGACGTGCGCGCCTACGTCAAGCAGGCACTGCAGGGCGGCGTGGCAGCACCCAACGCGGCGCCGGCTGCCGGGGCGGGCGGTCTCGATCTGCTGCCCTGGCCGAAGGTCGACTTCAACAAGTTCGGTCCGAACGAGGCGAAGCCGCTGTCGCGCATCAAGAAGATCTCCGGTGCCAATCTGCACCGCAACTGGGTGATGATCCCGCACGTCACGAACAATGACGAAGCGGACATCACCGAGCTCGAAGCGTTGCGCGTGACGCTGAACAAGGAAAACGAGAAGAGCGGCGTCAAGGTGACGATGCTCGCGTTCCTGATCAAGGCGTGCGTCGCGGCGCTCAAGAAATTTCCGACGTTCAACACGAGTCTCGATGGCGACAATCTCGTCTTCAAGCAATATTTCCATATCGGCTTTGCCGCCGATACGCCCAACGGCCTGGTCGTGCCGGTGGTTCGCGACGCGGACAAGAAGGGCGTGATGGAGATCGCGAAGGAGACGTCGGATCTCGCCAAGCTGGCGCGCGACGGCAAGCTCAAGCCCGACCAGATGCAGGGCGGCTGCTTCTCGATCTCGTCGCTTGGCGGCATCGGCGGCACGACGTTCACGCCGATCATCAATGCGCCGGAAGTCGCGATCCTTGGTGTCTGCCGCAGCGCGCAACGGCCGGTCTGGGACGGCAAGCAGTTCGTGCCGCGCCTGATGTTGCCGCTCTCGCTGTCGTACGACCACCGGGTGATCGACGGCGCCGAAGCCGCGCGTTTCAATGCCTACCTCGGTCAGATCCTGGCGGACTTCCGCCGGGTGATGCTTTGATCGCCGCGGAGACGATGCGATGAGTGTTATCGAAATCAAGATTCCAGACATCGGCGACTTTCACGATGTGCCGGTCATCGAGGTGTCGTTCGCGGCCGGCGACGCGATCGAGAAGGAGCAGCCGTTGCTCACGCTCGAATCGGACAAGGCCTCGATCGAAGTGCCGAGCGATGTTGCCGGCACGGTGAAGGAGGTGCGCGTCAAGGCGGGCGATCGCGTGTCGCAGGGCACGGTCATTGCCGTGGTCGAGACGGCCGATGCGGGTGCGCAAGCGAAGGACGGCGGTGCGGCCGAGACCGGCGCGGGCGCCGCGCAGGAGAAGCCCGCCGCCTCCCAGGCGCCGGCCGCCCCGCAGGTCACGACCGGCTCGACGGACAAGCGCGGTACGAGCGCGCCGGTGGCTGCGCCGGCGCCGCAGGCCGGCAAGTTCGACGGCAAGGCTGACGTCGAATGCGAGATGCTGGTGTTGGGTGCCGGTCCCGGGGGCTATTCCGCGGCGTTCCGAAGCGCCGATCTGGGCATGTCGACGGTGCTCGTCGAACGCTATGCGTCGCTCGGCGGTGTCTGCCTGAATGTCGGCTGCATCCCGTCGAAGGCGTTGCTGCACACGGTGCAGATCGTCGACGAGGCACGCAATCTGGCTGCGCACGGGCTCAGCTTCGGTGAACCCAAGATCGACCTCGACAAGCTGCGCGACTACAAGTCGTCGGTAGTGGCGAAGCTGACCGGCGGTCTGGCCGGCATGGCGAAGATGCGCAAGGTCAAGGTGCTCACCGGCGTCGGCACGTTCCTCGACCCGCACCATCTCGAAGTCGTCGCGGACGGTTCGCGCCAGGTCGTGCGTTTCGAGAAAGCCGTGATTGCCGCGGGTTCCCAAGCCGTCAAGCTGCCGTTCATGCCCGAGGATCCGCGCGTCGTGGATTCCACCGGTGCGCTGGAGCTGCGGCAGTTGCCGAAGAAGATGCTGGTCATCGGCGGCGGCATCATCGGGCTCGAGATGGCGACCGTCTATTCTTCGCTCGGCGCGGAAATCGACGTGGTGGAGATGATGGACGGCCTGATGATGGGTGCCGACCGCGATCTCGTCAAAGTCTGGCAGAAGTTCAACGCGAAGCGTTTCGCGCGTGTCATGCTGAAGACCAAGACCGTATCGGCGGAAGCGCGTGACGATGGCATCTACGTCGGCTTCGAGGGCGAGGGTGCGCCGCCCGAGCCGCAACGCTACGATCTGGTGCTGGTGGCGGTCGGCCGTTCGCCGAATGGCAAGAAGATCGGCGCGGAGCAGGCAGGCGTGGCGGTCGGCGAGCGCGGCTTCATCACCGTCGACAAGCAGCAGCGCACCAATGTGTCGCACATCTTCGCGATCGGCGACCTCGTCGGTCAGCCGATGCTCGCGCACAAGGCTGTCCACGAGGGCCATGTAGCGGCCGAAGCCGCGCACGGCGAAAAGGCCTACTTCGATGCGATCCAGATTCCTTCCGTCGCGTATACCGACCCGGAGGTGGCCTGGGCCGGCAAGACCGAAGACCAACTGAAGGCCGAGGGCGCAAAGTACGGTCGGGCTGTATTCCCGTGGGCTGCCTCGGGCCGGGCGATCGCCAACGGTCGCGACGAAGGCTTCACTAAGCTGCTGTTCGACGAGGAGACCCATCGCGTGATCGGTGGCGGCATCGTCGGCACCGGCGCGGGCGATCTGATCAGCGAAGTGTGCCTCGCGATCGAGATGGGCGCGGACGCCACCGATATCGGACGCACGATCCATCCGCATCCGACCTTGGGCGAGTCGGTCGGCATGGCGGCCGAACTCTACGAAGGTGTCTGCACCGACCTTCCGCCCGCCAAGAAGTAAGCGAATGCCCGCCGTGGTCCGCGCCACCGCGCGAACCACGCTAGCATTCGACTGACGCCGCCGGCTACAGCCGGCGGCGTTTCCTTTTGAGCATCAGGCGGGGACGGCATCTTCTTACGTCATGCGTCGGTCCGGCCGCAGCGCTAGGAACTGCGCCTGTCGGGTCACGGCAAGCGCGAACCGCGATGCGGGTCGGTGCCTTGCGCGAACGACGCATCGGCGGACGTTTCACGTCGCGACGGATGAAACGGACAGCGATTGGCTCGGACCTGTCCGGGGACAGCGGCTTCATTGCGCCGCAGCGATGGATCGATTGCACTGCACTTGGCATCAGGCGATGCACCGCGCTCGTTCGAGCTCGACGTGCTGGCTTGGGCCCGACTGCCGTGTTGCAACGGCCTTGTTCCGACTGCCGCGATGAACCGCCGATGCCGTTCTCCTCGGTTAAGGGCCCCATCGCAACGGCATCGTCAAACGCTGGCCGGGCCGGGAAGCGGTGCGTTGATCCAGGGCCAGCGGCTTGGCCGACCGTAGGAACGGCTGTACTGGAATGGTCGCGACGGTATCGAGGCCGCAGGCACTGCAGATGGGTAGCAGATCGCGATCGAGGCGATGCAAGCTCCGTCACATTGACGATGTCAGCGCTGTTCTCAATGGGGCATCCGAACCGCTACTGCACATCGTCGCGTGGCAAGCGAGGCTCGGTGCGCTCGGATGCCGCGTTTTCGTCGCGGCGGAGCCGTCGGGCGCTTCGCGAAGGCGCGCGAATGCACACGGAGAGTTGCGATCACTGGACGGCCCGGCCGTGCGGACCTAGATCGGCAGATATCGAGCGAAGCGCGTACGGTTCGGCTTGGCGAAGGACGAGCATTACCGCTACGGCGATCTGGCTCGGCAAGCGACGATGGGGAACGGGAAGCCATCCGCAGGGAAGATGCGCGCAACGGCGGCGTCATGGCGGCCGAGGACACGACAGGATCACTGCGCCGCGATCGGGTAGTCGACTGAAACGTAGACAGATATCGCCGGACGGGCTCGGCGGCTGGCCAGCGAGGCGGCGGGGGCAGCGCGGGTCGGGCAGTCCGGCACGCTAGCGTACTGACGTTGCCAAGCTGCGGGTGATTCCGGCGGCAGCAGCCGGGCAAGCAGGCGCGGCGCAGGGGCGCGCGCGCCTGGGTCGGCTTACTTGGTGGCGGCCGACGGCTGGGCGGCGGCTTGGGCGCGCGCCACGTCTGCTGCGGTCTTCGACGCCGCCTGGCTGGCGGCCTGACCGGCAGCCTGCGTAGCGGCCGTCGACGCCGCGTTGAAGTTGCTTTCCGCCAGTTGGATCGCTTGCTTGCTCGCCTTCTGGATCGTTTCGTACGTCGTGTTGGCAGTCGTCACCGCGGCCTTCACGGCCGCCACGGCCGTTTCCGAGCCGGCCGGCGCGTTGCGAGCCAGGTTCTCGACAGCGGCCTGCACGCGCTGCGTGTACTGCTGCACTTGCTCTTCCGACAGACGTGCCAGATCGGCGTTGGTCGACGAGAGGATCTCGTACAGGCTGCGGCTGTAGTTCAGCGTCTTTTCGGCCAGCGGCTGAACGATCGATGCCTGCAGCGCGAGCAGTTCCTGTGCGTCCTTGACGCCAGCGGCCTTGCCGGCAGCCTCACGCGAGTCGCTCAGCGACGCGCGCAACGCTTCGATATTCAGTTCCATCATCTTTTCGACACCTTCGAACGCCTTGCTGGTCAGGCCGAAAAGGGTGTCGAGCTGGGCGCGCTGGGCGGCCGCAAGCTGTTCCGGATTGAAAACGCTCATTCTAGGCTCCTGTCTGGCGGTTGGCGCCGAGTCTCAAGCGGCACCAAAGACGCAGTTTGCAAGCTGGGCCACACCTGCGCGTGGCGGAAACCATGCACGGCATGGCAGTCGGCAGCAGCAACGCCCCGCGCGAACCCTGCTCGGCGGATCGGGGCAGCGCGCAAGCGCGTCGGGAGCCCGTCCGCAAACCGTTTTCGCCGTTTGTTGCAATGCAGCATTGCACCATTCTAGACGTTGACTGTTGCAAGTCAAGCTTCATTGCAAACGCAACGGTACAATGCGCGCGCTGCGTTCCGATCTGCATGCTTTCCCGTACGGGAAACCGCCGATGTGCGTCTAAAACCACGCAATCCAGTCCCCAGCGGACAATTGCCGTTGCAACGCTTGCGCTACTTTGAGATATGATCTCAATACCGTCGCGTAAGTGAGTGATTGCACTCGTTTATCGCTCCTGCCGACGCCCCGACGCGTGCCGACCCATCGCCGCCAGAATTCTTTTCACGCCGCCGCATGAATCGTCTCCTTTCTTTCCCCCTCGGCAGCGCGGCGAACGCCGCGCGCCGCGCTGCGCTCTCCCTGACCCTGTTCGCCACTGCCGCCGCGCTTTGCGGCGCGGGCCCGGCGCAGGCCGCCGGCAAGCAGAGCGCTGCGAAAGCGCGCGCCGTCGCCAAGGCCTCGAGCCCGAAGACGGCGGCCAAGCCAGCCGGCAAGGCCGGCGTGAAGGCCGCCAGGCTGGTGGTGCGCGCCGAGCCGCGTGGCAAGCAGTCGCTTGCCGCCAAGCGCGGCGCCGAAGCCACCACGCGACTGGTTGCCGCTCGCGGCCGTGTCCATGGCGCGCTTCACGCAGGACGCGCAAGCGCCCGCCGCGTGGCGTTTGCGCCGACGCGCGTGCCGCAGCAGGCCTTCGGTCTCAACGAGAACGAGCCGCTATCGTTGCGCTCGTCCGTTGCGTACGTGATCGATCAGAACAGCAATCAGGCGCTGATCGACAAGAACAGCCGCGCGATCGTGCCGATCGCCTCGATCAGCAAGCTGATGACGGCGATCGTTGTGCTTGACGCAAAGATGCCGCTCGAGGACACGATGATCGTGACCGACGAGGACCGCGACTACGAAAAGGGCACCGGATCGCGCCTGGCAGTCGGTTCGCGGCTGTCGCGTGCCGACATGTTGCACATCGCCCTGATGTCGTCCGAGAATCGCGCAGCGGCAGCGCTCAGTCGCTACTTTCCGGGCGGACGTCCGGCGTTCATCGCCGCGATGAACCAGAAGGCACGCGAACTCGGCATGATGGACACGCATTTCGAGAATTCGACGGGCCTGTCGAGCCAGAATGTGTCGAGTGCGCGCGATCTGGTCAAGCTGGTGGAAGCGGCGTACCAGTACCCGCTGATCCGGCAGTTCTCGACCGATACCGCCTATGAAGTGGACACCGGCCGCGCGCATCTGCACTACGGCACGACCAACGCGCTGACGCGGCATGCCGACTGGCAGATCGGCGTCCAGAAAACGGGCTTCATCAACGAAGCAGGCGAATGTCTGGTGATGCAGGCGGTGATCAATCAGCGCCCGGTGGTGATGGTGCTGTTGGATTCCTCCGGCAAATACTCGCGTATCGGCGACGCGCAACGCGTCCGTCAATGGCTTACCACCAACGCCGAAGCGCAGCGCCTGATGAGCGCCGCAATGGTGCCGCACTCGGGAACCTGAGGTTCCCTCGGCCGGCCCATCGGCGCGGCCGTGAGTGACATAGGACGCGACCCAGGCGTGGCGCTGTCTCGCCGTTCGGTCCGGCCGCGCCGGCGCGCCAGCGCGCAGTTTCGAACAGCGCGCTCGGGCGTCTGTGCGCCGTACTTAAGGTTGCACGTGAACAGCGCGGTGTAAAGCGGAGACAGGGCGCTGAAAGGGCGCAAACGGGAGCCGCAAGAGACGCGCTGAGGATGGATCAGATGCGCCCCTGAGCCCGCCTGACAGCGCGTGTGAGAGCCCACCCGGTAGTCCGCCTGGCAGCCCGTGTAACCGTCGCGTGTGACGGGCATCAGCAGCCGCGTTCTGCCGTGCTCACCGGCTGCTCTCGCGCCGTCGCCGCACACTGAGCGGCGGGCCCAGGCACTGCAAATACCGGTGCAGTTGGCTAAGCCGCCTGGCAACAGGCGACCTCGACCCCTGGCGCGGCAGGTCGATCGCGCCGCTCATTATTCAGACGGCGCCCACCGCACTGCCAGCGAGCGTCGGAAGACCGCCGTGGAAACCAAGCGATGTCGAGATCCTGAGCGCGGTATCGCCCAGTTGGCCGAGCCAACTCTCCTGCAGGCGATCCGCTGGCGCGGAGAGCGACAGGCCCGCAACCAGCTTGCCAGCGTCGTCGTAGATGCCGGCGGCCATGCAACGCACGCCGACTTCCAGCTCTTCGTTATCCCGTGCGCACACGTTTTGTCGAACCCAATTCAACTCGCGTTCGAGCTTGGTCAGCTCGGTGATGCTGTTCTTGGTGTGGCCTGCCAGGCCGGTGCGGATTGCGTAGCTGCGTACGCGCGTCGGTTCGTCGGCTGCCAGGAACAGCTTGCCGACCGATGTCAGGTGTAACGGCGCGCGCCCGCCGATTGCCCGTACTACTTGCATGCCGGACCGTTCACTGTACGTCCGTTCGATATAAACGATTTCGTCGCCCTGTCGCACAGACAGGTTGACGGTTTGCCCGGTCGATCGGTGCAGCTCGCGCATTGGGCCGAGCGCCGCCTCGCGAACCGACAGTCGCGCCTTGACCAGGTTGCCGAGCTCGAGCAGACGCATGCCGAGCCGGTAGCTGCCCGGCTCCACTCGATCGACGAGCCTGCAGGCAACCATGTCGTTGAGAATGCGGTGGGCAGTCGACGCGTGCAATTGCGTCTCGCCGGACAAGACTTTCAGGCTGACCGGATCGCTATGTTCGGCCAGCGCATCGAGCAGATGCATCATCCGCTCGATCACCTGAATCGAAGTCTTGCCATCCCTGTCGGAGTCGGCCATCTAGGGAAGGGAGAAAAACAAACAGGCGTTTATCATATCGTGAAACGGCGACGAAACAAAATCGCCGGCCGACAGCGACGCCGCATTGGTTGCGAGCCCGCGCGTCTCCAGTGTTGAACAGCGTGGTCACGGCTTGCGGTCGGCTACGACGACTCGCAGCGGTCCGCGGTGATCCGCAGCGCATGCGACTGTTGCAGAAGGACCCGTATTGCTCGCCTGCCTTTCCGGCAGGTAGCCCGGCGCATGCTGCGACGTGCGCCAACAGGCGCATCCCGAACGCCAGGGTGCAGAACTGCTCGGCGCGCGTCGCTGGCGTCGAAGGAGGCGCGTCGCTTCGCAACGACGCCGCACGCTTACGCGAGCGCGTCGACGCACTCCCTGACGAGCCGAGGGCCGCGATAGATCAAGCCGGTGTAGACCTGGACCAGCGTCGCTCCGGCGGCCAGTTTGGCTCGCGCGTCCGCGCCGCTCATGATGCCGCCGACCCCGATGATCGGTACACTGCCGGCCATTTCCGCGCGCAGCGCGGCGATGACGCGATTCGACGCGGCGAACGCCGGCGCGCCGGAAAGCCCGCCCGCCTCGTCGCCATGCGCGATGCCCTGTACCTGATCTCGGGCCAAGGTAGTGTTGCACGCAATGACGCCGTCGATGCCGTGCCGGCGCACCGATGCCGCGATCGCCTTCACTTGCTCGTCATCGAGGTCGGGCGCGATCTTCAAGGCGAGCGGCACGGCCTTGCCGTGCAGCGCGGCCAGGTCCTGTCGCTTTACGTTGAGCGCATCGAGAAGCCGATCGAGTTCATCCGCACCCTGCAGCTGACGCAGGTTTTTGGTGTTGGGCGAGGAGATGTTGATCGTGACATAGCTGGCGAACGGGTATACCCGCTCCAGGCAGTACAGATAGTCATCGACGGCGCGGTCGATCGGCGTACTGGCATTCTTGCCGATATTCAGGCCCAGAATGCCGCGATAGCGCGCGCTGCTCACGTTCTGGATGAAGCGGTCGACGCCTTGGTTGTTGAAACCCATTCGGTTGATCAGCGCGTTGGCCTCCGGCAACCGGAACATGCGTGGACGCGGATTGCCATCCTGCGCGCGCGGTGTGACGGTGCCGATCTCGATGAAGCCGAAACCGAGCGACGCCAGCCCGTCTATGCACGCGCCGTCCTTATCGAGGCCCGCGGCCAGGCCGACCGCGTTCGGGAACGTCAGCCCCATCGCCGTGACTGGGCGCTGCTGCGCTGGCCGGCTGGCGAGAAGGCGGGCAGCGCCTACCCGACCTAGTGCGGCAAGCGTGCCGAGGGTCAGATGATGCGCCTCTTCGGCGTCGAGCTTGAAGAGAGCGCCGCGCAATGCGGGATAGAGAGCGTCGAGCACGGTCGGATGCGAGCGAAGGCTGAGAGGGTGCCCCCGCGTCAACAAGCGGATCGACGCGACGGGCAGTCCGAGGCACAGGGCAGCCAGCAACATGCCCCAGAGACGGGCTGGCGGCCGAACAGCGCCGGACGGCCGCATTGTACCGAAACGCCGCTACGGGGCACCTCGCCGTCAAGATATCGCCGTCAAGATAGCCGTGAAGATAGCCGTGAAGATAGCCGTGAAGACGTCGCCGTAGCGCTGTCGCCGGAGATTTCGATACGGCCATCGGTCGCGCAGCGGGTCAGCGCTTAACTGGCCAAGCTACCGCTGAGCGCGTATGTCATGGCCGCGACGCGCGGCGGTTTGCGTTCGCGAGACGGGGCTTGTCGACGTATCCGGACGTGGTTCGAATGAGCGAAGCCAGCCCGCCAGCCAGCGATCCGCCGAGCGGCGCGGTGGCCGTACCCGAATCCAGGCTGTCGGTGCAACTCTGCTGTCGGTGCCGCGGATTGACGAAGACAATCTGGCAGCAATTGGGCAGCAATTGGGCAGCAATCGGCCAGCAATCGGCCAGCAACCGGCCAGCAGAAAAGCGGCGACCGCGACCGACAGTTCGCGCAACTTCCGTGGGTCCGAGGCGCTGCGTGGCCCGACGCGTGTTGTCGGTCGATCCGCGCAAGCAAGCGGGAAAGCAAGTCAGCGTCTGCCGGTCACCCGAGGCAGTGGGACACGATCCTGGGTTATCACTGCGGCATCTGGCGTGCGCCAAGCGCTTCGGCGGCGCGCGATGGCAGCGTCGCATGCCGGTCCCATCGTCCGCTCGGTCGAAGCCGTGAGGCGCCTTGCCACGTCGGACGATGCAGCGTCCGTGGCCAATCGCCATTGCAGCACGCTACCGACCGGCACGGGCGATCGCGACCCGCGGTGTTGGGCGGTTTGGAAGATGACCGGGCAGGAGCGCTGGCGTTTGCGAGCCGATCTTGGCAGCGTCTATCCGAAACCGCTGCCGCGTCCGTCCGCGCTTTGCACTTGTTGGGGAGGCGATTCGATGCGTCGCTGGCCATGCGTGAGTCGCGTCGGCTCAAAGCGTGAGCCGCTTTGGCGGCCGGCGTGCCTGCGCGGGCCGCCCGGCTGATTGCCGAGCTCGCCTCGTCGGTCAGCGTCGCGAATCCCGCGACCGCCTTGACTGCCATGCTCAGGCGATGATCCGCCGCGCGGTCGGCGCGCGGTGCCGGCTGGCTCAGCCGGTCCGCTCGGTCGGTCCGCTCCGTCGGAGCACTTCGCCGGTATGTTCCGTCGTTGCAGTGCGTCGTTGCAGTGCGTCGTTGCACTGCGTCGTTGCACTGCGTCGATACACGCGTTCGAGTCCTCCGTTCGGCGCCAGGTCAGCCTGTTCGATCGGCTTGCACGTGGCTTCGCCGGGTCCACTTGCTCACTCGCCTGACGCGAGCGATGCAAAATCCCGCCACTCGCCGTCAACAAGCGCTTCCAGCGGACGAAACCTGGCCTTGTAGGCCATCTTGCGACTCTCCGCGATCCAATAACCGAGATAGACGTAGGGAAGCCGCAGATGTCGCGCCTGCTCGATCTGCCAAAGGATGTTGTATGTGCCGTAACTGCTGTTCGGAACGTCTGGGTCGAAAAAGGTGTAGACCGCGGACAGGCCATCCGACAGTATGTCGAGCATGCTGACCATGCGCAACGTGCCGGCCCCGCGGGGCGGGGCGTCCGAAGGCAGGGCAAGGAGGTCAGGAGACGGCGCGCCATCGCGGAAGGCGATCAGGCGCGAGTTAACGCGGCTCTGCAGCAGGAATTGATCGTACTGCTCGCGACTGTCGCGGTCCATGCCGCCGCCGGCGTGTCGGGTCAGCTGATACCGCAGGTACAGCGCATAGTGTTCGGCATCGAAGTGCAACGGCGTGGCGGTTGCGACCAACGAGCCATGCTGTTTGGCGACCCGTCGCTGCGTGCGCGCGGGTACGAAAGCGTCCACCGGTATTCTGACGGGCACGCAGGCGGTGCATCCGTCGCAATACGGCCGGTAGGTGAACACGCCGGAACGACGGAAGCCCACCCGGACGAGTTCCGCATAGACATCCGCATCGACGAGATGACTGGGCGTAACGACCTGCGAGCGCGCGGTACGCTGGTGCAGATAGCTGCAAGGATAGGGCGCGGTCGCGTAATACTGCAGCGCAGACAGGGGCGATATCGGCAGTTCGTTCGGATGAGTCACGTGCACGATCCCGGAAGGTTTGGCCGCCGCCTATGCGATCTGGCGCAACACCGACTTGTCGAACGGCCAGGGAACGGCAGGTTCATCGATCGCTGCGCGCAGATGCTGGAGGAAGGCATCGCGCGGAATTTCACGCGCGCCCAGGCTGGCGAGGTGCGCGGTGTTCTGCTGGCAGTCTAGCATCTGCACGCCGTGCATGCGCAAGTGGGCCACAAGCGCGGCCAGCGCAATCTTGGACGCGTCGGTGCGCTCGCTGAACATCGATTCGCCAAAGAACATCCGGCCCAGTCCGACGCCGTACAGGCCGCCGACGCGGCGGCCCTCGAACCACGTCTCGACGCTGTGCGCGAAGCCCATATCGTGCAGCGCACCGTAGGCCGCCACGATTTCGTCGGTAATCCAGGTGCCGTCCTGCCCAGGGCGGGCCGCGCCTGCGCAAGCGCGCATCACGGCGATGAAATCGTCGTCGACGCGGACCTCGAACGCGGGGTCGCGCAGCACGGCCTTCAGCGTCTTGCGCAGCGAACGGGCGACCTTGAAGCGGTCGGGTGCCAGTACCATGCGCGGGTCGGGAGACCACCACAGCACCGGCTCCCCAGGAGAATACCAAGGGAAGATGCCGCGACGATAGGCATCGAGCAGCCGCGTCGGCGGCAGTTCGCCACTGGCCGCCAGCAGCCCCGGTGCCGGCGAACCCGGCGGCAAAGCACTGCTGGGAGACGGGAAGGGATCGAGCGGTCCCAGCCAGGGAATCATTGGTCCACGTCGACTGGCGCCGGTGGGAGACCTGGCAGGAGCGGATCGCGCTCATCGAAAATCGGACGCACGACATCGCCCGTATGCATGCCAAAGACGCCGTTACGCCTGTCCTGGAAGTAATGCCGCAGCGTCTGCGAGACGGTCGTGAACGCAATCTCGCCCCACGGGATCTCGTCTTCCTCGAACAACCGGACCTCGAGGCTTTCCTCCCCGGCGCTGAACGCCGGGCTCCGCATCCTTGCCAGATAGAAGAGGTGAACCTGACTGACGTGCGGCACATTCTGCAGTGAGAACAGCTGCACCAGCTCGACCTCCGCGCCCGACTCCTCACGCGTTTCGCGCGCGGCGCATTCGGCCGTCGTCTCGCTCAATTCCATGTAGCCCGCCGGCAGCGTCCAATAGCCGGCGCGCGGCTCGATCGCTCGCTTGCAGAGCAGCACCTTGTCCTCCCAGACCGGCACCGTTCCAACGACGTTGCGCGGGTTCTGGTAGTGGATCGTCCCGCACGACGGACAAACGAAGCGCTCGCGCGTGTCCCCCGCAGGAATGCGGTATTCGAGCGGAAAGTGGCCGCATTGGGAGCAGTAATTCATGGGCTGGCGCGGGATCGACGAGCGGCAAGTTTAACACTGCCGCCAGTGCGGGAACGCCACGTTCGGCGTACGGACAGCCATCGGCCAAAGGGGTTTGCTCCGTTCGGATGTCGCCGTATCGCGCAAGGGTCGTGGGCGGCAAATGTGCGCTGCGATTCGCCGACCAGGCGTCGAAGGGCACCCGATGGTTGGCCCGGCACCGCCAGCCTCGAATCAGACCGCCCGGCATCTTGGCGCGCTGGCGACTTCTCGCCCCAGGCATATCGCGACTTCGAGACTGCGGCTCTCGGGCGTCCCGATGCCACCACTCTTAAGAGTCGCGATTCCTGGCGTGGCGATGCCCTGGCACCTGCGTCTCGCAGTTCCTGACGTTTCCGCATCTTCGCATCCCTGCAGCCCTGCATCGGGGGCTGAGGGCGCGGACGCCTTTGGACCGAGGACGTTTGCTGGCGAAAGGATCGATACTTTGAGGCGTCGGCACCCTGATGCGTGTGCACTCGGAGACGTCGGCACTCGGAGACGTCGGCATCCGGAGACGTCGGCATCCGGAGGCGCCAGCACCCTGAGGCATCAACGCCTCAAGGCATCACCATCTGAATGCACCACCACGACAAGGCGTGACCACGCCAAGACTTCACCACCGGACGATGTGCGGCCCGCGCCGTCTCAGCGGCGACAGGCTCCAGCGGCCACTGGTCCTTACACGCTGGGGTCCTAGGAGCAGAGGGTCTCTACTGCCGAAGGTCTCAGCAACCGAAGGCGTTGCCACTGGAAGGCAGGACCACCAGTAGGCGTCCCGACTCGAAGGCGTCGCGATTCGGCCAGTCTCAAAGGGCGGCAGGCTTTAGCCGTCACTGGTCCTTACACGCTGGGGTCCTAGAAGCAGAAGGTCTCTGCTGCCGAAGGTCTCAGCATCCGAAGGCGTTGCCACTGGAAGGCAGCGCCACCAGTAGGCGTCCCGACTCGAAGGCGTCGCGATGCGGCCAGTTTCAGCGTCGGTAGGCTCTGGAGGCCACTGGTCCTTACATGCTGGGGTCGTAGTACCACAGGGTCTTGGCTGCCGAAGGTCTCAGCATCGGAAGGCATCACTGCTCGGAGGCGGCACCACCTGGAGGTATCCCGACCCTGAGGCGTTGCGATCCGTCCAGTCTCAGCGGCGGCAGGCTCTGGGGGCCGCTGCTCCTCGCACGCCGAGTCTCAGGGTCAGGGTTGTTGCAGCCGACGGTCTCGGCACTCGAAGGTGCCCGCATCCGGACGTCTCGGCGCGCCAACAGCTCATCACGTCAGTGCTTCTTGTGCGGTATGGAGCGGTCGGCTGGCAACCACGCAACGCCTGGACGACGATCGGCCCGGCGTTGCGCGCTGCCTGATAGCGCCGCCTGCAAACGCCGGCCGCCACCCTGGACGCGCTCGCGGCCACGGGTAGCCACGAGTAGCCACGAGTAGCCACGAGTAGCCACCGGTAGATGCACCGGAGAGCAGCGTCCGCTTGCGTACCGGCTCCCGCGCCTGACCGGTTCGCGTTCGAGAACTGCAACCAGAAGCTTCCGAGCAATGCACTGGATTGCGCGAAGTTTGGCCAAGTGGCGACAGAGGCGTCAGTCATTCGCCCTGGCGAAGCACGGCTCCGCAGGACATTCGTCTCCTAGCGTCGTCTCGCCCCTCCGGTTTGCTAAAGTCGCTGCGCGGCCAACCGATCGATTTGGTCGGTCAGGAAACATCGAGTGACTCGAAGGGATCGACGTCCCGCCCGTGCCCTCCATCAGTCTGTGCACCGCCGTGCCCGCCCTTGTTCGCCTCGAACCATGCCGCGTTCGCTTCGTGGAAGAATCTTGCATTGCCATCGGCGGCGAGTGCCTGTTCCGCGGCGTCGTCGTCGGAGCCGACCGCACCCACCGGAAGATTTGCCGAGGCTGTCATCCGCCGGGGTTGCAGTAGCAATGCGACCAGCGACGTCCACCCGGTCTGGTGTGACGCGCCGACGCCTCTGCCGTTGTCGCCGTGGAAGTATTCGTGAAACAGCACCAGGTCGCTCGCTTCGGGATCGCACTCCAGCAGCGGATAGGCAGCCATTACCGGCCGGCGTCCCTCGCGGTTCTTCAGGAAGAGCGACGACAGACGGCCCGCGAGCGAGTCAGCGATTTCGGCCAGCGAGTGAAGCTTGCCTGAGTTGGTCGGATATTCGACGCGAAAATCGTCGCCATAGTAGCGATGAAACTCGTACAGCGATTCGACGAGTAAATAGTTGATCGGCATCCAGATCGGGCCGCGCCAATTCGAGTTGCCGCCGAACAGGCGAGACTCTGATTCCGCCGGCCAGTAGCCGATGCCAAACGGCTGGTTGTCGTGCTCGAGCACGAACGGCGAATGTGCGTGTGAGCGCGAGAGGGAACGCACGCCGTAGTCAGACAGGAATTCCGCCTCGTCGAGTGCGCGACGCAACAGCGCCTTCATTCGGTGACCGCGCAGCAGCGACAACAGCGTCATGCCTTGATTCGGCTCATTCCAGCGCGATACCAATTTGGCCAACGCCGGGCGATGACGCATGAACCAGGCGAGACGCTCGACCAACCGCGGTACCTGCCGAATTACCTTGTCCTCGAGCACATGGACCGCGAACAGCGGAATCAGTCCAACCGCGGTCCGGACCCGCAACGGCACTTTCTTGCCATTCGGCAGGCGCAGGACGTCGTAGAAGAATTCATCCTGCTCGTCCCATAAACCGATGCCGTCGTCATCGGCGCCGGCCATCGCCTCGGCGATATAGAGAAAGTGTTCAAAGAACTTGACCGCGATGTCGACGTAAATCGGGTTCTCGACCGCGAGTTCGAGCGCGATGCGCATCAGGTTGAGCGCATAGCCAGCCATCCAGGCGGTGCCGTCGGACTGGTCGATGCGGCCACCCGTGGGCAACGGGGCGGAGCGGTCGAACAGTTCGATGTTGTCCAGGCCGAGGAAGCCGCCCTGGAACACGTTGCGGCCTTCCGCGTCCTTGCGGTTGACCCACCAGCCGAAGTTCAGCAGGAGCTTGTGGAAGCTGCGTTCGAGGAATACCCGATCCGGCGTGCCCGTGAGCGCCAGATCCATTTCGTAGACGCGCCATACGGCCCAGGCGTGGACCGGTGGGTTGGCGTCGCCGAACGCCCATTCATAGGCCGGCATCTGGCCGTTCGGATGCATGAAACGATCTTGCAGCAGCAGCGCCAACTGCTTTTTTGCGAAGTCCGGGTCGATCAACGCGAATGTGACGGCGTGGAACGCAAGGTCCCACGACGCGTACCACGGATACTCCCACTTGTCCGGCATCGAGATGACATCGGCGTTGGACAGGTGCCCCCAATCCGCATTGCGCCCGTGCTTGCGCGACGCCGGCGGCGGCGGTTGCAGTGGATCGCCCGCCAGCCAGCGCTGGACATCGAAGAAGTAGAATTGTTTGGACCACAGCAGACCTGCGAACGCCTGTCGCTGTACATTGCGCGCGTCCTCGTCGAGGCCTGGTTGCAACGCGGCGTAGAATTCGTCAGCCTCGGCACGGCGTCGGGCGATGACGGCGTCGGGCGCGGCCGATTCAGCATCGCCTGCGCCATTTACCGGACGGAAACGCATCCCGAACGTCCGCGTTTCATGAGGCTGAAATACGAGCCGCCGCAGCGCACCCGCCTTGCTGCCGCTGTCGCGTCGGACGGCGCCTTCCTTGCCGTCGACGATGTAATCGTTGAAGCCGTCCTTGAAGGGCCCCGCGCCCGGATTACCGAACAGGCGGGTGACGTTCGTGTCGTTTTCGCAGAACAGCCATTCGGCTTGGGCGTCGCCCCAGGTGGTGACTTCGAAGTCCTCGACCCGGGGATGACGTGCAAGCAGCCGGTCGCCGTCGTTGCGCAGCAACGGGCGACGCTCGGTGTTCTGCCAGGACCAGTAGTTGCGCGCCCACACCTGCGGCAGTGCCCACAACTCCGCGGACAGCGCGCTTCGGTTGCGTACCGAGACCTGCATCACCACGTCATCCGGCGTGTGCTTCGCGTACTCGATGACTACGTCGAAAAACGCATCGTCATCGAAGACACCGGTGTCCAGCACCTCGTACTCGACCTGCGACGCGTCGCGTCTTGCATTTTCCTCGACGAGATCCTCGTACGGAAACGCGGCGTGCGGATAGCGGTACAGCATGCGCATGTACGCGTGGCTGGGTAGGCCATCGACGTAGAAGTACAGCTCTTTTACATCCTCGCCGTGGTTGCCTTCTGCGTTGGCAAGTCCGAACAGACGCTCCTTGAGGATCGCGTCCTTGCCATTCCAGAGGGCCAGCGACAGACACCAGTTCAACTGCTCGTCGCCGAATCCGCCAATCCCATCCTCGCCCCACCGATAGGCACGGGAGCGCGCGTGCTCGTGTGGGAAGCTATCCCAAGCGGTGCCGCCTTCGCTGTAGTCCTCGCGTACGGTTCCCCACTGCCGATCGCTTACATACGGACCGAACCGCCGCCATTTCGGACACTCGGGCGAAAAGAGGCGTTTGCCTTCCGCCGTGTCGCACAGGCTGCTCGCTTTTTCCGACATGTTCTTTCCGCTCCGTAAGTTTCAAATGCGACCGCTGCCGCCTATCTCAAACGTCCGATGTTGCGCCACGCGCCGCGTGGTCGGCGCTGTCCACCTCTGCCAACCACTGTTCGATACGCAGCAGTTCACCTAGCGACCAGGCCTGGAAAGGCGCGCCGCGCGGGGTATGCGGCCAGTTACCATCGGCGATCTCGCTGACGTGGCCCAGGCCCGCGTGGCTCAGGTGTGTCTGCAGCGGTGCCAGGAACTGCTCGCGGGCTCGTGCGCGGGTCGCCGCCTTGTTGCCGTGCACACGCAGCCAACCGTCGACGAAGGCGCCAAGCAGCCACGGCCACACCGTTCCCTGGTGATAGGCGCGGTCCCGGTTCAACGGAGAGCCGCCATATCGGCCAACGTAGGCGGGATGGTCGGGCGCCAACGTACGTAGACCCATCGGCGTCAGCAGCGTGCGTTCCACCTGCTCGATGACACGGTGCGCCGCATCCCCGTCGATCACTGCAAATGGCAGTCCACCGACGGCAAACACTTGATTGGGCCGGATCGCTCCATCGACTCGACCAGGGACATGGTCGCAGTCCACGACATCTGCGAGGACGGCGTCCGTTCCTCGCGTGTCGGAGGAGAGGAAGCGCGCCCGAAACGCTGCTTGCACGCGGTCCGCGAGGGGCGCGAAGCGGGGCGCAAAGCTGCCGGCAATCCTGAGCGCGTTGTACCAGAGCGCCTGAATCTCGACGGGTTTGCCGATGCGTGGCGTGACCACTTCGTCACCTATCTTCGCGTCCATCCAGGTCAATTGCACGCCGGTCTCACCTGCAGCGAGCAGACCATCGATGTCTTCGCGGATCCCGAAGCGCGTGCCGGCGCGATATCCGTCGATGATCGCCTCGATCGCTTTCTCGATCGGTGCCCGCGCAGCGGCGTCGGGGCGGGCCGCCGCTGCGTAGTCGTGGTAGGCAATCACATACCAAAGCGAAGCGTCGACGGAGTTGTATTCCGGCGGGCCGTCATTGTCTGGGAAGCGGTTGGGTAGCATGCCTTGACTCACCGTCTGCGCCCAAGCCGTGAGTGTTGCATAGGCAAACCGAAGCCGGCCTGTTGCGATCAGGAGCCCCCGCATCGCGATAAACGTGTCCCTTCCCCAGTCACCGAACCAAGGATAGCCGGCGATCAAGGTGTGGCCCCTGCCACGCTCGACGAGATACTGATCGGCCGCACGCGTTATTGGCGACGTGAATTCGGCTCGCCTACGGTGCTCGGTTGCCAACGCGGCGCCTGCATATGGTTCAACGGCGACCTGTCGGCTGTCGCCAGCACGAAAAATGAGGATTGCCGGTTCGGCGCCCAACCGGAACTCAAACACGCCCGGCGAAGCGAGATCTTCCGAGGCGTCGAGACCACGTTCGGCTTCAGCCGCGTACCAGAACCGGCGAAACCAATCGGGTGCATGACGGTAGGCGCCATTACTCAATGCGGAAATGGCCGGCCGATCCGGGTAAGGCTTCCAGGACACGCGCGAGCCGTCACCGTCGGGGGTGAAGTCGAACGCAGGGTTCTCGTGATGCAGCGCGTGGAACGCTCTGACAGACAGCAGCGGCCTTACATGAAGGCGCCAACCGTCGCATCGCTTGGGCTCCGCGGCGCGCCATCGCAGCACGGTGTCGCCCGACGCGCGTATCACCGCGACCTCGAAAAGCAACTCGCCGAGTGCTTCGCAGTTGAAGCGCCAGGTGGGCCAGGGGGCCGGTGAGAAGCCTTGGACCCGGCCCGCGCCATCCGGATCACACAGAGCGCCTTCGTAGCACTGCGTCGTCAGCGCCAGACGGCGGTCGCCATGCTGCAACCAAGCTTCGATGCCGTTGACGAGTACCAGCCGTTCACTGGGTGGCCGGACGGCCGACAGCAGCAGTGCGTGATACCGCCGCGTGCGGATCAGTCCGACGGTGCCGGACGCGAAACCGCCGAGGTCGTCGGTTTCGAGCCATTCCGACGCCGCGCAGCTTCCGTCCGCAATTTTGAGCGCGTACGATCGCTGATCGCCACTGGGGTCGAAGGGCAGGTCGAGTGTGGGCTCGGGAACAGACATGGCAGACGGCTTTGCAGCACTGTTTCTGGAATGCCTATGTTATCCGAGTGCAAGGTGAGGTAAGACTCGGCGGATTGACCAGCTTGCCCAATTTGACCGCGGGCCGATACCGCTTTGCCGGGAGGAGGGAAGCGCGCTCGTCGCCTCGATTGGGAGCGAGACAGATGCAGCCCAGTACCGTTCTGATGACGGCGGCGCACTGCACCAGAAAACGAAAAAGCCCGCTCGTGCGGGCTTGTCGTCGGACATGCGCAAGGCAATGTCACGGGTTTGAACGGACTGTATGGTTGCGGGGGCAGGATTTGAACCTGCGACCTTCGGGTTATGAGCCCGACGAGCTGCCAGACTGCTCCACCCCGCGTCCGTCAACCAAGACCGAGAGTATATCTCGGTCCACGGGCTCGCGCAAGTTTGCGCGTTCCGGTAGAAGCCTGGCCCTGGCTTGCGCGTGCGCTTCGGTCGGGGCGCGCGCTGGGAGTAGGTCTTTTTGCTGACTGGTCAAGATGCACCGCGCGCGTATTATCGAACCTTCCAGCGATCGAACCTTCCAGCGTTACCCGCGGTCTATCGCTTCACGCCGTCGTAAACGCTGTTGCAAGTCGGTGCGGCAGTTGGTCAGTGGCATTTGACGACCATCGTACGCGTCGTAATGTTGGCTTGAAATAATCCGTTTACCGAGCCGCCAGCGCCGCCTTCGCTGCCGTCCTTGGAAACGATGTCGTATCCGCTTGGTCCACATGCCTCGCCTGCACGCCGAAAGCATTCGGCCCAGCTGGCGCCCGCGTCGCTGCCGCTGCAGTTCAGCGCGAAGCCCTGCTGTCCATCGGGTAAGTGGATCATTGTCGTCGCGCTTTTGGTTGCACAGCCTGTGGCAACGGCGGCGGACAAGAGTAGGAAGGACAGGCAGAGTTTGCGCATGGTTCGGTTTCCGGGTCACTGCGACTGAGGCGGCGCAGATTTTATCGCCAAAACGTCCAGCAAGGGATGGCGCGTTGTTGGCGACTGCAGCACTGCTGTAATGGGAGAATTATGAAGAATCCGTTGATGACGCCGGAAGAGGGCGCATTCATGACAAGTTGGGCGCAGCGGCTTGCCGACCGCATGCGCGAATTGCTGCCGGTTCACGTATTGGCGCAAGCCAAGGTCCTGTCCGGGATGGCCGGAATCGAGTTGCGTGCCAAGCGCATTGCGACCCTCGCGCGTTTCGAGCATCCGCTTCGGGTGTTCGTGGCGCTGCGTCCCAATGAAATCAAGGCCTTCCTCAGCGAGCCGCTGCAGAACACCGAACGCCTGCGCCAGGCGCTTGGCGAACGTATTCGGCGTTGTACCAGCATGGCCGTGTTCGACGCGGTCGATTTTGGAGGCGGCTCGCAGCGTGCACGCGATGCCGTCATCGTTCGACTCGACGAGTTGGGCGTAGAGGGTTGCTGACTGTAAAACGAATGCCTGCTGTAGCCGAGTAAGCGATCCCGGAGCGGGAAAATCGGTAGCGAAAGGTCGAAGAAAGGGCACAGAAAGGGCAGAAGAAAATCGCCAAAGATCGGGCATTCAGCCCTCAGTGCTTACCAGTGGGCCGAGTGCACACGAGTCGATGCAGGCGACGGCCCAGGGCGCGCATAGCCATTGGATTGCACCGTCTGCGCGGTGTACTACCCTGGCACTGCGCGCAGTGTAAGCCGGCAACGAGGTGAACCGGTTCGATTGCAGCGGCGGCGCGCGCTCCGTCAATGGGCCGTACTGCGCCTACACTGCGGCGGGACGGCGGCGGCCCCGATACAAATGTGAATTTACCGAAGGAGGAAGCGTGCTGGAAAAGGAAGAGATCGCGGCTCCCATTCTTTTCGACGCGCCGGGCAACGGCCTTGGTTTCGTGACATTGAATCGCGCCCGAGCGCTCAACGCATTGAGTCGCGAGATGCTGGTGTCGCTACACGCGCAGCTGCAACAGTGGGAAAGCGATTCGTCGATCAAAGCAGTATTCGTCCATTCGAGCAGTCCCCGGTCGTTTTGCGCAGGCGGCGACATCAAATCGTTGTATTACAGCGGGATCAAAGGCAACACCGCCGAAATTCTCGATTTCTTTACCGACGAGTATCGGTGCAATTACGCGATCAGTGCCTTTTCCAAGCCCTACATTTCACTGGCGCAAGGCATAGTGATGGGCGGTGGCATGGGCATCTCGCAGCCCGGCGTCTTCACCGGTGGTCTGCGACTGGTCACGCCTTCCACTCGAATGGCGATGCCGGAGACGCGCATCGGGTTGATCCCGGACGTTGGCGTTTCCTACATGCTGGCGCGTGCTCCCGGTCGACTCGGCGACTACATGGCAGTCACCGGCGAGTCCATCACCTGGCAGCAAGCGTTGAGCGCTGGGTTGGCTGACAAGGCGATTGCCGATGCGGCGGCCGAAACGCTGCCTGCTCGCCTGCGCGGCGCGCAGTTCGACAGCGCCGCCGACGTAATCGCGTTCATCGGCGAAGTCGCTCTCGATGCGCCGTCGTCCGACGCCGCCGCGCAAGAAGCTGGGGAGGCTTCGGTGCAACATGCGACGCCGCTGATCGAACAGCATTTCGCTGGCGCGACCGTTGCGGACATCGTTGCTTCGCTCGCCGCCGATCCCAGCGACTGGGCTCAACTCACGCTAACCACGTTACGGTCGCGCTCGCCGCTCTCGATGGCGTTGTCACTGGCGCATGTTCGCCGGGCCGCACGTCAGACCTTCGCTGCCTGCCTCCAAGACGACCTCACACTGGTCGCCCGTATTCTCGAGCGCGGCGATTTGATTGAAGGCATACGGGCGCTGCTCATCGACAAGGACGGCCGTCCGCAATGGCGGCCTGCCGACGTCGATGGCTTAGCGCAGGTAAATATTGACCGCTACTTCGAATCGCCGTGGGATGCTCATCCCTTGCATGATCTCGCGTGAATACGAGCGGCTCTGCAAGTGGCTCCACGAATGCTGCAGTCAGGGTGGAGCTTGGGTAGCATGCGGCGGCGCGAGCCGCATGCAGCCAACGTTGCCGAGGTGCGCAAGGCTACGGGGCGGTCAAGTCTATTGTGCAGTATTGGCCGGTTCCGTCGGTAGCGGCGGCCGTCCGTCTTGACGAGGATCGACGGCTGCGTCGCGGTCTGCATCGGGCGTCGAAATGTCGCTACCAGGCGCGAGCGGCTCGGTTTCGGGCGCACCGCCCGGAATCGGTCGGCCCGGGGGCGTCGTGCCGTCGAGCGGTTCTTGCGTTAGATCGTTGGTCATAACTTTCTCCAGTGGGCTGCGCGACTATGCCCGCGACGAGAGTCGAGGCCGGGGGCGGCGCACCGACTGGTCAAATCGGCCAGGCCGATGCCAGATCCGCGACGGACGTCGATTCGTTCACGCCCCACAGCGGCGTGCGAGCAATTCACGCTCCCGACGCCTGGTCGGAGCCCGGATCCCGGGACTTTGCCCCCCGGATCGCGGACCCGTTACGCGTCCTCGGGGAACTGACCGGTCTCGAAAAAGCGTCGGATCAATTGCTCCATCGGCACGACGTCGATATGGCGCGATGCAAGCCAAGCGTCGTCGAAGTACGTCGCTCGGTATCGCTCGCCTGAGTCACAAAGCAGCGAAACCACCGAGCCGGACTCGCCGCGCTTTGCCATGTCGCGGATCACGCGCGCGCACGCCCAAACATTCGTACCGGTCGATCCGCCGCACGGGCGACCGATCCACGCTGATAGCACACGGGCGGCGGCAATGCTTTGCGCGTCGCCAATTGCTTCGCACCGATCGATCAGCGAAGGTTCGAACGACGGCTCGACGCGCGAGCGGCCGATGCCTTCCACGGCGCTCGCGCAGCGTCCCACATCGACGATGCCGCGGTCGAGCACATGCCGATGAAACACCGATGCCTCGGGGTCGGCCAGGCAAAGACGAGTCAAATGACCGCGATAGCGCACGAAGCGGCCGATCGTCGCCGACGTGCCGCCGGTGCCTGCACCGCATACGATCCACGTCGGTTCCGGATGAGGTTCGAGCGCCATCTGCCGGAAGATCGACTCCGCAATAGAGTTGTTGCCGCGCCAGTCCGTCGCCCGCTCGGCGAATGTGAACTGATCCATGTAGTGACCACCATGCGTCTCTGCCAACGCCCGGCTTGCCGCTGGCGCTTCGCTAGCATCATCGACCAGATGGCAGTGCCCGCCGTGGAACCGAATCGCAGCCAGCTTTTCGGGCGACGTTGTCGCGGGTACTACCGCGATGAAGCGAAGGCCGAGAAGGCGAGCGAGATAGGCCTCCGAAACAGCGGTCGACCCCGACGACGACTCGATGATTGTCGTCTCTGGCCCGATCCACCCATTGCACAGCGCATACAGAAAGAGCGACCGGGCCAGCCGGTGTTTCAGACTGCCGGTCGGATGCGTGGATTCGTCCTTGAGGTAGAGCGTGATGCGCGGCGCGGACGCGATCGGCACCGGCAGGAGGTGGGTGTCGGCGGACCGGTTGAAGTCAGCTTCGATACGGCGCACCGCGTCCCGCACCCATTCACGGTTTGCGGCAGGAAGAGCGGACATGGTCTTTTTCTCGTGGCGCGAGGCGTTATCCGCGCGGGCCTCCAATGACACAGGAAGCACTGAAATAATGCAAGCGCTTTGCCGGGCAGCGTTGTCGCATGGGCTGACGCGACGAGGGCGGCACGTCCATCGCATGCAAGCGGGAGAAGCGACTGCGGGTTGCCTTGATGCCGTATCAGGCAGCTTGTCGAGGCAGGCGGAATGAGGTGCTTGAGGCCCCGCGCGCCCGAGGCGATTCCTCTTGAACGAGCGCGCAATCCATGTGTGCCGATAATGCGCAATCACAGGCCCATGCGGCGCCTGCTGCCGTAGAGGTCGAGACCGTCACAGCACTCGAGATGCAGCGACTGGTGCTCGCCGGCGATAAGGACGCGGCGAGAGATGCTGCAGCGGTGCTATGAGTCGGAAGGTGGGAAGTCGCAGACGTCAACGAGATGACGATGCGGCTTTTCACGCAAGCGCATGCGCCACCTCGGCACGGACCGGTCGCCGCACACCGTGCTTCCGGCTATGGCGTCGCTATCGATTGAAGGCACGGTACAGGCCGAACGAGATGAGAAGGGAACCGGCTGCGCCATTGACCTTTTTCTGAATCCGCAGGTAGGCGTCCCGTAGACGCTGCTTGCCGAACACGAGCGTGATGCCCAGGTGCCAACCGAGCGACATGACGGCAATCGTCGCAACGGTCAAGATATGAAACCAGAGCGGCGCGGCCGCAGGCATCAGCGCAGCAAACGCGCTGGTCCAAAATGCCGCGCCCTTCGGGTTGGTGACCCCAGTCAGCAGACCGACCCTGAAACCGCCCCGCAGGCGCTCGAACGTGGCCGATTGAGGCTTGCGGCTGTCTCCGTGTCGTGGCCTTGTGAAGGCGGACTTTAACAGGCGGCCGCCGTACCAGATTAGATAAACCGCACCGAAGATGCGGACGACGTCTGCCAGATGGGGATGCCGTGCAAGGACGGTTGCCAGTCCCGCCATGGATATCGTCACCCAGAACACGGAGCCGGTCGAAAGTCCAACGACGACACGGCGCGCTTGCGCTGCTTTCCCCTCCAGTGCCATTTGGCTGAGGATGAAGAAGTTTGGACCCGGACTCGCCAAGACCGCCAGATACGTCAGCGCAATGAGAGAAAGAGTGGAGATATAACCCATGGCAGAGGTCTTCCGCGGACAAGGTCCGAATCTAGGCGACACTATGCGACCAGTCAAGGCCGAATCAGCGTTCACGTGTCCCGTCGTGCGGCGACATTCTCGTATCGATCTGGTCCACGACATGCTGCGAGTCATCGTCTCCCGGCACGTTTCGCGTATTACCTTGGGAACCCTTAACATCACACGCTCGGCATGCGGAAGATTGATCGGATCACGCTTCCACGAACGATCATTCTATCAGCGCGGGCTATCGCGCTCGGTCGAGAGAGCGGGCATGATGGACGTTGATAAGCGGCAAATCAGCGGACCAGGGCCAACAAAGGGTCAACATAGCGGCGCTGAACATTGCATTCCTCGCCGGAAGGGGCGCGCATCACTTGGACACGTTCATCAGTTACAACGGTGCTTCGACAGAGAGGCGAGCCAATGCCATACGGGGGCGGCGAAGCGGGCAACCGACGGCGGATGTAGGGCGCCGAACAGTGTCCCGTAGAGAAGGAGGGGACGCAGACGTACCTTGTCTTCGGATGCTCAAATCGTGGCGATCCAGACCTGAACCCGTCGCTCGATCCCACCGTGCACGCCGCCTTACGCCCATCGCAATCGTTACGGTGCCTTCCACGTGCGGCCGAAGGCAGCGGCGGCGCGCTGAGATTTCCTATTACCGAAGCGGCGTATGACCGGTTGCTCCAGACAACGCCAAGAGACATCGGCAAGCGGAATCGCAACTACGCATGCCACGAGCGCGATCTTGGCGCGAGGGAACGAGTTGACGTAGAGCAGCGCCGCGATGGGGAAATGATACAGATAAAGGCCATAGGAAATTCGGCCGAAATACTGGGCAAGTCGGTTCGCCAATACCAGGCGCGAAATCCCCGACTGCTTGAAAGTCGTGCAGAAAATCAACGCAACTGTAGCAATTGAGGTTGCGACTTCATTGAACATCGTGAACTGCGGCACCGGAAATAGAATGAGTAGGATCAGTGCTGAGATTGATGCTGAAAGCAAAGCGGCATTGCATATCCGGTTATTGAACGCGCGCTTGACCACTTTCTGACTAGTCAGCAATGGCAGAAGTGATCCGACAAGCAAGCCATCGAAATGTGCGAATTGGTTGCCGTGGGCCTTCAGTCCGACTGCCAGTATAAACGTTATCAGTAAAATCCAGCCGATGCCGCGACCTCGGAGCCTGAGCTTATGAAGTCCAAATAGGACGGCGGGCCATAACAAGTAGAACTGCCATTCAACGGAGAGCGTCCAGAGATGGTTCATCAGGCCTACCTGTTCTTGACCCGACGCCGACAAAAAATTCGATACGAACAAAAGGCTCAGCAGCTTGAGCGGCGATTCCAGGGACGCACTGCTCGGAAAACAGTATGCAATAGCCTCGAAAAGGACACATGCAACGAAGAATGCCGGCAGCAGGCGCGCGCACCGTTTCAAGTAGAAGCCGGAGAGATCGATTGTTCCGCACGTCGAAAGCTGTTGATAAAGATGAGAGGAAATCAGGAATCCACTTAAAACGAAGAATATATCGACCCCGAGATGACCGCTTTTAGGAACGTCGAGGGTATGATAGAGAAACACGGCTAGTACTGCATAGCCTCTTAGGCCGTCGAGCGCAGATATACGATTTTTTTTGATATCTGTCATGATGTAAAATGGCCGTATTAATAAGTGGCCGAATTCTAAACGGAGCGCCTGCCCGGCCCGCCTGCAATTATGTTGCAGAGCGTAAGGATCAACACTCAGGTGCTACCCGAGTCGCCAGGAGTTATTGCAAGGCCCACTGACCTTGCATGCTCCCGACTCCGCACCAGCTCGTTATTTTTCAAATGTTGTTCGACTGTACGGAAACCACTGCTGATGGCAGGGTCGCCATCCCGTTGCCGGCCATCCATCTCCCGCCTTGGTAAGCGGCAAGTGCATTTGCAGGGTCAGGCCCCTTGAATGCGGTTGCGAGCAAGGCATGGAAATCGTCGGCTTACTGCAGAAACAGAGTCCGGTCGTTCCAATGGGGGCAAGCAGCGGGGCTTTTCAGGATCGGGCGCGTGCCAGCCCGGCAGGTGGGCGAGTCGCACCCTAATGTTCGAGGCGGGCGGCACTCTGATGTTCGAGGCTGTCGTGAACGCTGCCGCAAGAGGCTGCCAGGTCGACGTGACAAAGCCAGCGGACACAGGTTTGAACGACCGCCTGCCGTGAGCGTTGGGAACGGAGGAGGTGGGAGGCGCCCCCGACCTCGATGCTGAAACGGATCACGCGACGCAGACACTTCGCATGCGCGCTGCGATCGCCCAAAAGGCCAGGGCGGACGCCAAGCCCTGCTCGGATTTGTAAACTTCTCGGCGCCCGTTGTAAACATACGCCACAAAGCAAAACAGCCGCTGTATAAGCGGCTGTTTTGAAAGAAATTCTTGGGGTGGCCGATGGGACTCGAACCCACGACGACTGGAATCACAATCCGGCCATCCAATAGTGTTTTCGATCGTGGAATCAATCACATAAGAAATCAACTTCGGAACGGACAAGAATTTTCGCCCATTGATATATAACGAGTTTTTCAGCCCCGTTCCGAAATTTTCATTCCGTCGCCGCGGCGCTTTTAACCCTTCGGCGGTCGTAGTGTCTGTGGGTCGTCGCGGGGTTTGCATGGGCCGCGAAGTCGTAGGCATCGGCGGCGCGCTCCGCGATCTTGCGAGTAATGGCAGCCGGCCGGATATCGCTGAGCGCGAAGTAGAGCGGATGCTCGGCTAGCGATGGGGCCGGCGAGGGCGCTGCAGCGAATCCGCGCCGCTGGTCTGCTTCTCGCGCCTTCTGCGCGGCGAGCCGAAGGCCAACCTCGGGGTCGCCCCCAGCGATCCACGCATACATGGCGTCGGACCACACCGCGCCCCAGCCGCTCTTCGAGTATGGTTGACCGCGGCGGTTGGCGAACAGGAAGAGACTGCTGACCTTGCGGCCCTGTTTTGCGCGGGCGACAACGGTGCGCAGCCGCGGCGACCAGGTTCGCAGCTTTGAGACTTCCTCTTCCCCCTTTTTCCGCTTCGCGCTTACGACCTGCACGCCCATGCCGCTCACGCCGGCCATGTGAAACGGTCGGACCTCGGCAGCGCGAAAACCGGTCAGGTAGCAGAACATGGCGGCGCATCCCATGGTTCGGAACGGTTGATCCTGCCGTAGCGCCCACAGGTAGAACTTGACCACTTGGCTGCGATCAATTGTTCGGACCTTCTTGTCGGCCTTGTTCAGCCGCATTCCAACAAAAGGATTCGCCTCGATGATGCCCCAGCGCTCCGCGTAGGAACAGATCGTCGACATCATCGCCAACTCCTTGTTCGCAAGCACGGGGGCGCCCGACTTGGCACGCGCGTCAAGGTATTGGTACCCGTGGATCTTGCGAAGAGCAGCGGGGGCCATTCGCCCGAAAAACTTCGTCAGGTTTCGATACGTCCCTGCGCGCACGCCGCGGCCGTTGGCTGACTGATCTGCGAAATGGGTAGGCGCGACTTCGCTAGCGAACCGATCGATCAATTCACCAACTGACCCGGCGACGACCTGACCCGCCTGAATATCGATCGCTTTGCGCTTCGCTGAAAGCTCCGCCGCAGCAATCGCGGCGCGATCCCCGACTGGCGCCGTCGACAGAGTTTCGCGTCTGCCGTCCGCGTATTTGTACCAAAAGGTGACTCTCCGCACGCCCTTGCGAACATACAGGCGGTCGACGCCTGTCGAGTGATCCTTCGCTACCGATTTAGACGAAGGCCTGGAGGTTGGGCGCGTCATTGTGCTTTGCTTTTTGCTTGGTTTCGGTAACGCCCAGCTTCCGATCTCGGTAAGCGCGAGCCACCTTCGGAAGTCCGCTACGGTCTAAGACGAATGCCCAGTGATTCTTCGTGAGCCAGGCAGCCATGGCGGCACGCTGGTTCGGCTTGCAGCCGACCAGCTCAGACAGTTCAGCTGAGCTGAGGTAGTCGTTCATCATTCGACCCTCCATTCCCTTCTCGTTATCTCGATAACCCACGCGGCGGCGGGCGTCAGTGCTCTTGTTGCTGGGCGGAATCGCCTGAACAACAGATTGATTTCGGCCATCCGACCAGGAATGAAACTACTTTTTTTGCTTTTTTTACAACACATCCCTTCCAAGAGATTAAAATATGTGATAGGAGCGGCAGTGCATACGCCGATAGAAATGAAACACATCATTAGACGGAATAGTCTTCAGCAAACAATCCATCGCGTCTCAATTGGCCTAACGACCCAGGCCCCGTATACCGGCCGTTGGTCCGTTACGCTGGCCGTGCAGTCCTCGCTACGTGCAGCGCCTGCACACATGGCGTACATCGAACTCGGTCAAACATTCGCGACAAGGCAAGAAGCGGATGTCGCCGCAGATCAGTGGAGACCGCCTCCCGGCTATGAGGACACAATCAATTGGGGAGGGCTGCCTTTCAAACCTCTGCCATAGCGTGAGCCGTGGGCGGTCAAAGGCTCACGCGCCGGTCGAAGAGACCGGCTTGAACGACACCACCCACACCCAGGGATTGGCGTCCCATCCGTGGTCGCGAGCGGCGTTGAGGCTGTTCCACAGGCGTCCGAAGGCGGCGACGGGCGTGTGGCCATGCAGCGCCGAGCCTTCTTTAACGTCGCCAGTCCACCACGCGCCCGGCTCGCCGCTTTGCCCCGGCACTTCGGCAATGCCTTCCGCCCGTGCGTCGTCCTCCGTGATCGTCTGCAACCGCTCGACGCGCACCTCCGCGACTTCGAGCAGGATGCGCGAGGCCCATCGCGGCATGTGGATGCTGGGCCGCCAGCGGCCAGGGTCGCAGCGGTCAAACCCCTCGCGGAAGTAGACGATCTGCTTGCCGTCAGGGGACACGACTGTTGACAGGCCGCCCCACGGTCCCCAGCGCTCGCCGTCGACACGGCGCTGCCCATAAGTCGCGAAGATCGCATGCGTCTCCCGCACCCACAGCCGGTCGCCAGGCTGACCGAATGGTGACTTCGCCTGCCATTCGCCGCCCGAGCTGGTGCTGTAAGCATAGAAGCCGTCGGTCTCGTCTTGATTTTCGGCCCGCCCCGACACGTATTGAATGCGGTGGTCATGCCGCGACCACGAGCGGTCGAACGGTTGCTTCGCGATGACCCGCCGCGTCTGCGTCTTGCGGCCGTCGAGGATGGCGCGCACCATAGCGCCAGAAAATAATATCGGGAGTTCACGCATGGCTCGACTCAAAAATCTGGGGCTGTTATTGATAGGCGTCATCATCGGCTGGAGCGCGGCCATGTTTTATCTGTACCCCCCGCGCGATAGCAGCAGCGCGGGTAGCTGGGTTCAAGCGATCGGGTCAATCGTCGCGATCTGCGTTGCGATCTTTCTCAGCGTGGAGGATAAACGTCAGGCGGCGGCCGTTCGCCGCCGAGAGTTGGCGGAGCAACGTAGGGCGGACAACGAAGCGAAGGACAGAGCGCTGACGCAGTTGTACATGCTCGCGGAGCGGGCGTTTCAGTGTGTCAATAATTTCCGTGAGTCGCTGAGAGCCGCACAAGGCGAACCACCATTCGTTGACGTCGAAAATATTTGGGATATTCACCAGAAACTGCTTTGCGTGCCGACCTATGCCCTGAGCAGCGTGAACAGCGCACGCGCATTCGTACTTTCCGACCTTCTCGCCAGTTTTCGCGGGAACCTTGAGGCGATAAATGCGACGGCCGGCGGCAGAGACTTGTGGCATCCGCGAAACCCCAGGTGGTTCAAACTCGCAAGACGGCTGAGCAGCATTAAGCGTCAAATTGAGATTGATATTCGTGAACGCGGATTGCAATTGCCTGCCTGGACTGCGGCCGAATAATGGACCGGCACAGCCTGATTCATGTCCTAGTCGTTTATTCCAATGCGTCAGCGCATCGGTAGTGATGTCGTTGCTCACGATGGTTCCACGCAGAGATAGATGGCGATGAACAGCAGCCACACGGGCAACGCCAGGCAGACGAGCAGGCCGATGATCCGGCTCATGATTGGCCACTCCCTCGAATCTGCGATGCCACCCATTGCCGCATGTGCTGCCAGCGCTCCTCCTCGAGTCGAGGGCGCGCGACGCGCATTGATTGGGTTCGTGGCTCGAATCGCCGCAACGGGCCATACACTTCGACCTCCGTCCAATCCCACGCATAAAGCCCTTCGTCGTTCTCGTAGACGATCTCGGCGGCGAGGGCAGGCGCGATGTTGAATGCTTCTGCAACGGCTTCCCTGTCATCGGGATCGAGGTGCGACATGTCGATGCCGCGCGCCGCGCCAAGCGCACCGATCGTGCAAAAGTCGCCATCGGCTGTTTGGAGCTCGTCTGCGATAAGGCGCTTGTCGGTCATGGCGTCGAGCGCTGCGAGAAGTTCGCGCAGGAACACTTGCCCTCGTTCGCCGCGGATTGCCGACGCGACAGCACCGCGCCAACGGATCAACGCCCAGCCGTCGCAGTCGTCGCTGTAACCGGAGCGGCTCATGATTGCTCGCCTCCTGTCTGGCTGGCCTGTATTCGCGCAATCTTCTCCATGACGCTGGCAGCGTTTTCGCCGCATTCGTACCGATCGCCGGTTATGGTTTTCAACGTCGATCGATGGCCGTGCCATGCACTCGACGGCCCGGTCGGCTGAACCGACATAATGGCGTTGACGTTGACGAAAAAATCCTTGCCATCGGGGCTAAACGTTTTCAGCAGGCTCATGGCTTCACCTTCTGGCCGCCGTCGCTCTCTGCATTGCGTGCGGCGAGAGCGGCGCGGAACCCTTCGGTAAACCAGCTTCCCGGCGCATCAAGCCAATCGGCATCGGAGCCGAAGTGCTTAACGAAAGCGTCTCGAATAACGGGTGATACTAGAGTGTCATTTCCCGCCGAAATTGCACTCTGGTGCAACGGTGCGGGGGCGGCTGCGGCCAGGATGGCGCGAGCGAAGCGCATCATGTCGTCAAGCGACTGCCATCCGCCCGTGCCGTGCTCACGCGCGATCTCCTGAATGCGTTCGCCCGACAGCGCCCCTGCCGCCTGCTCGACGGGCTGCGGCGCTGCTGTTACCGATCCGGCAACCGGACTCAGCACCTCGGCCAGGTCTCGGATCGCCCCTGCTGGCCCTGCAACGGCACGTAATAGATCCATGAGCGATGACCAGTGGAAATGCCATGTGTCATCCTCGCCCTCATATGAGCCGTGCTCGTTGGCGATCACGGTGAGGTCTTCGTCGGTCGGGACTGCCTCCTGCCCCTGGGCAGCGGGCGCATCGGGCGCGGCGGCGAACCCAATCGCCGAAACCTCGTGGACGCTGTAGCTGTCGGGCCTACTCGACAATCCAGCCGGGTGCCCGTCGATCCACGCGACTCTGGCAGGGGTCCATCGCTTGATCGATTCGTTGTCGCTTTCGTCGGGCCATTCCGGCTCCGTGTCGTCATAACTACGGCACCGCTCAGCGAATGCTTCGGCATCCGCCCTGTTGCTGAACGCACGCACGACCTCGTTGCAGTCGTAATGGTGATCGGCGGTAACGACGCAAGCCGTACCCTTCGGCACCGCTGCCTGCTGCGCCAGGGCGGCGCGGGTCGCACGGACTCTTTCGAGTGCTTGCTGCCGCGCAGAAAGCGACTCAAAGTGCGCTTTCTCTCGCTCACCATAGAAATGGATGGAGTCGCCATCACCAATTTCGCCGAGCACCGGGATGCCGCGGTAGCCGTTGGCTTCGTCGTAGTCGTTGCTCATGCTCGGCGCTCCTTCGGCAGATAGCTTTTCCACGCCCCGCGTGCGAGGTCGGAGGCGTGCGATGCTGAGTCGCCACTCCACGGCCGCGCTTGCGCAGTCAGTGAGCGTCGCGAGGCAATGCGCCGGCCTGCGCGCTCGGCGGCACGCTGTTGCAAGAGCGGATCGGAGTTGAACGATGCGGCGCCGCGCTCGGCGGTCGCTTGATCGGGGAAGGCCACGACCTCGAACGAACCGTCGATCGAGATTCCCCACAGCGTTGCCGCCGGCGACGTAACAGCAGCGGCGAGCAGCTCGGCATAGCGGTCGAGAAACGCGCGATAGGCGTCTGCCGGCGAGACAGGCGTGATGCGCTCGGACCGTGGCTGCACGCCGTCGAGGATCTGCCAGTGCATGCTGGATGGCGGCATGAGGTCGCGTCGCTCGGTTGCCAGCGCCACCAGGTCGGCATGCTTGACCACCGCGTCGAGCTCGAGGGGCAGGTCAAACGCGGCGCGCACGGCCTCGGCCACGGTGTCTTCGAGCGCGCGGTAGCCCGGCAGGATCGCTTTCAGCGGCTGGGCCATATCGCCGACGTAAGCCTCATGAGCATCGTGCAGTAGCCCCTGCATGGCGAACTCCGGCGGCACGATTTCGCTGACGAGGACAGAGTGCTGCGCGACCGAGTAGAAGGCTCGGGTGTGCCCAGTGAACCGGCACAGGTTCGACAGCGCATGCGCGATGGTGTCGAGGTCGATCGACGCGGCCCAGGGCGCGAAGAAATTGAACGGCGTGCCGCCGGCGGTAAGAATGGTGCTCATCACGCGGCCCTCTCAGTTGCAGGGGCACGCACACGCACGCGGACGTCGTCGTACTCGCTGCGCACCGTGCACACAACCACGATGAAGCAGAACGCGGCCAACGCAATCGCGAGATAGCGCAGGGCGGAAAGCAGAGTGCGGATCATGCGGCACCTCGCAGAGAAAGGCGGAAGAGAAGGGCGCTACGCGGAGCGCTGCGGCGAACGCGCGAGACCAGCTGCGGGGCCGGTGCCGCGACAACGTCGACGGCTTGCCGTTCGCGGGCGAGCAGGGCGGTAGCGGCGGCGCTGATGCGCGCGCGGAAGTCTTCGGTGTCGTGGCGGATCATCTATCGTCTCGGTTGCTCAATCGAGGCCTGTCTCGTGCGGAGCTGTTCGCACCAGGTCGGCCATGCGTTCGAACGCTTGAGCGAGCCGCTCGCGGCGCTTCACCGACTTCGGGAGCCAGAAGGTCACGGCGCTGCGGTCATCGTCCTGGGGCGGGTGGTGCAGTTTTTCGCTGCTGTGCAAGATGACCTGCACAGCAGAATAGGTAACGCCGGTGTTGCTCTGCTTCTCGATTCGCAGCACTTCGTCGGTCAGCTCCTGGCTGTACACGTTGATGCGCATTCCGTTTCTCCAGATGCCCGCGATCGCGAGCGCGTTGTCAGGCGACGGCCGCAAGCCCTCGCGAAAAGCGCGAGTAGCGTTCAAATAGGTAGGAATGCTTAGCAGCCATCGCTTGACGCTGAACGGGCGTGCCGTGTGCGTAGCGTGCTGCGAGTTCCCGAAGGTCGCGCTGGCCTGACTCGTAGAGCGCGGTCAGCGTTGCATCGTCAGGGAAGAACTGCGCCGCACGATCAGCGCTCGAAGGCGCTTCGCGGGGCGTATCAGAGGGCGGGGCGGGGCGGGCCATCGCTCATGCTCGGTGAGTGCATGAGGCGAGTATGGACTAGAAAATCTAGCAATGCAAGAAAAACTAGTGATATTGCGGTCTTACTTCGCTAACACTTGCCATGCGCTATTCATTAGTGGGGCTGTAGTCCAAAAAAGGCCCCGCGAACGGGGCCATGATGCGTCGAGAGCGCAATGTGACTTAGCCGAATTTCAGGGTTAACGGCACCACTACGTCCTTCCGAGTGAAGAAGTCCGCCGTGACGCCGGAAATCTCGGCAAGATCTTCAGGGAAGAGAGACAAAAGTTCGCAAAACTCATCGGACTTAAGAATGCCATTGTCCGTGACCAAATGGATTGCACGAGACAGCATGGTGGGTCTTTCCACCGGAATCTCTCTGTCGAGAGGCTCGATCCTCCGGTAGCCGGCAGCACTTATTTGCCTAAATGCATATTGATATTGGTTGTAGGAGATGAGTTCGAGTTTGTGCGCACGATAGAGAAGCGCTTGCATAGACACTCCCCACCTTCGTTTCAGCTCCAACAGTGCATCAATGGAAATGCTATACAGTTCTTTTGCCAGAGACGCGCGGGGGACAAGTAGTGCGGCCCCGAAGAGGTGCGCCTGCTGTTCGATCAACCGGAAGGTATCTTTGTCGGCCAGATGTTCTTGCGTTACTGCCTTATGTAGGATCAAATGTCCTAGTTCATGACCGCAATCGAAGCGTCCTCTAACAAACGGAAGCTTGCTGCCGATGATCACGATCGGCAATTCGCCTTGCCAGCAAGAGAATGCGTCGACATTAGCCGAAAGCGGAATCCTAGCGACAACAATTCCATTGTTCTCGAACAACATTGTTACGTTTGATATGGGGCCGCTGCCCAGCCCCCATGTACGACGGGTAGCGTCAGCAAGATCTTCGATGTCGTCGTTCGTCAAACGATCGAAGTCGGTAACATTGAAATCAGGCACATTGACTTTTGGCAGATCGAGATGGCAACGCAGGGTCGCGAGTAAGTCGGCGATCCACCGCTCGCGGACCGCGTACTTTGCCCGATCTCTCTTTGTGGCGGCCTCCAACTTCCTAAAGTGAGTGACACCGGACAGATCCGGCCGACTGACCTCGGACAATAGATACGAAGTAGGCACGCTGAGGGATTTCGCAATTGCGAGCAATGTTTCACTTGAGGGCGATTTCTTACCATTCTCGAACATCGACAGAGCCTGTCGACTAATATCAAGCTTGGCACCCAGCTCCAGTAGTGAGAGCCCTCTTGCCTCCCTCGCTTCGCGCAGCCTAAGAGGGTTAATTTGTTCCCGTGCCTTCATTTTGGATGGAAATCTTAAGCTGCGACACAACCGCATCATGGATGTGCTCGACCGGCGCATCGGTGCTGTGAGCCGCGACCGCTAGCGACCGCGAGTAGACAGCATACTGACCGCTAACATCTGGAATTGTTACCACTACGAAGGAAGGCTTTCTTCCCAACCCGCCGTGGATGATATGTGCATAAGGCCGCTCAGGGAGGACTTCAAGCGGCTCATCCGCAAACAACGACATGTTCAATGCTTGCGAAAAAGCTTTCCGAAAAACCGCAGACCGGGGCATTTGCCTTTTCGCTTCCACATAATTTGCGGTTAGAACTATCCTTTTTGCGTGTAACTCCACATGCTGGCAATTACCCACAGCATTTGGCCGTATCAGAGCCCTCAGGCCCTGGACAGAGCCATCAAGTTCTTTCAGGCAGGCATCCACAGCAACCCTACGGATGTGTGGACGAACGTCGCCGCTCAACGCACCACCGAGAAGGGGGTTCTTGAGAATGAGCGCCTCCGTGAAATCGTACGCGCGCGTCAGCGCACCACTTATAGCACTCTGGATTTCTACCGGCAGGCATTCATCGAACAACTGGGTGACATCGGTGGTCATGGCGAAGTTCATCAAATTCCATGCAACCGATTCTACAAAAAACAGTAGGTTTGTCAACCAAATTCAAGTGCAGCCAAAATGTGGTAAACCCGCGTGCTCCCGCTAGACGTAAGATGCGGCGTTTTTGGACTGTTATCCGTTCATACTGCCCATGCGCCGGTGACCGACTGACGCCGTCTTGCATCCCGAAATGCGACGCGCCTAGTTACTGAGGCGCCGCCTCCCAGCAGCGCTCAAACAGGCTGTCATTGTGCTATCGGCTGAACGCGGACATCGTAGAAGATGCGATGACTTTCGCCCAGAAGCGCCCTGTCCATTGCGACCACCTTCCTCGAAACGATAGAGTAGTGATCGGGGTCATAGCCATTGTCAGCCAACGTCTTCCGCAGCCATTGCAGGCGCACGTCCTCTGAGTCGGGAGAGGAGAGCGAGTAGGGCGGGGCAGCGACAGCAACGAATCGGATCAGCGTCGGGTCCGAACCAGCGGGTGGCGGTACGAGTTGAGACATCTGCGCTCGATCGACAGATGCGCACGCGGACAGGGCAACGAACGCCGCTGCGGTGGCAGCGCGCCAGCTCATGCGCATTACAGACATGCCGAGAACCATCGAGCTCGCCCCTTTATCTGGACCAATTTTTTGCCGGCGGCGGCAAATTTCCGATCTGGGAATGTCGTCTTGTCGGGATTGTCGGAGGTAAGTACCAAGTCGCCGTTTTTCTCGACCCGTACTCGCTTGATCATCAATTCATCGTCGACAAGAACGACGAAGACGCCCCTTGCTCGCGGATTGGTCTGCGACGTATCGACAAGCACCACAGAGCCGTCTGGCAGGGTCGGCTCCATGCTCATTCCCTGGACCGTCATCATGACTGCGTCCTGACGGGCAATCGACATCGAGCGTAAGAAATCCGTCCGGAAGGCCATAAGGCCGACAGCCGATTCCTCGAATACGAGCCGTCCAGCACCGGCAGACGCTTTCACGTTGAGCACGTGAACGCCGACGAACTCCGCATCGTCGTCAGCTCGCTCTGCGCCCGCGTCGCCGACGAGAAGGTATTCCGGCGTAGTCCCAAGCGCGTCGGCCACCGCCTGCAAGCGCGCACGCTTCGGGGCCGTGCCCTTTTCTTCGCGCTCCCACTGCTGAACGGTCTGCCAAGCGCTTACTCCGACCCGCTTGGCCAGCGCTTCCATTGACAGCCCGTTCGCTTCGCGCAGCTGCTTGATGCGGCTATGGATACTCATGCGCGCGATGGTATTGCACTAGCTTTTCTTGTGTCCATGCAGGATTTTCTAGTAATGCTAGTTTTTCTAGTGTAGTCTTGACGCATGAATGCGATAGACGAAGCGATTGCAAAGGCGGGCGGCGTGGTGGCTCTGGCTACTGCCCTCGGACTGGATCGATACCAGACGGTTCAGTCGTGGCAGCGCACCGGCAGCGCGCCGGCGCATGTCTGTCCGGACATCGAGCGGGTGACGGGTGTCAGCAGGCGTCGACTCAACCGTCGCGGTCAGCAGATTTGGCCAGAACCCTCTCTCTCCACTGAATCGCTAGGGGCAGTTCAATGAACAAAGCGATGCGGATTATCGATGACAGTTCCTGTGGCGACGTTGACCGATGGCTCCTTGGACCAGTAACTCGTACAAATTCAGTGCGATTTCCTCAGCCAGATTGCCGTGATCGTGTTCTCGGCCCGCGAGCATTACTGACGCGGAGAGCCCCATCAGCCGCTTCGATCCTGTCGCCACTACTGGAGTCGGTGCGCGAAGCGGGCGATTCGAAAAGCAATAAAGCTCGCGTGCAATCTTTCGGAGGCAAGTTTCGGCTCCGCCCGAAGCGTTTGGAAGTAGCGAACTGATGGAGCGGCCGGATTTCAAGAGCTTTCGCTTTCGCATCCGTGCTGCCTCACGGCCGACGGGGTCTGTCGTCACGTGGCGTATCTGCTGCCCTCGGCCCGTCGAATCGGCCGTCCGCCGTGTAACGCGGTTTTTCTCCGTAGAACGGCTCCGAATGGTCAGGGTCGTGGTCAAGCTCGGCGGTGACGACGAGCCCGCCGTCCCTGTAGTCAAAGGTGCGTCTGACAACTTTCAGGCCGACTTTGCGCGCATTGAAGACGCACAAAATGACATCGCCAATCGCTGGTGCGGGCCAACTGTTAGCTGCATGTTTGGCAACCATGGGATCGCCTTTGTAAAGCTCTTTCACCCGCTCAGACACCTTAAGTTTGACGTCGTACGGCATGGCTCACTCCAATCCGTTTTGGGTACGTGAGTATTGATTCTCTCATGGCATTAGGTACGCACCATATCAGTAGTTGACGTAAGCAGTATGCGGCGCCGCGGCGGCGCGCACCACCACCGAGTAAAGGAAAACCCTGTGGATATTCGAAAGGCATTTCTCGCGATGATCCGCGCCACCGAGGGTGGCTGGGACGCTGTCGCAACGCACCTCGGAATGAGCCGCTCGTCGTTGGAGAACCGTGTGTACGAGCGAAAGGGGCAGCAGGTCAGCACCGACGACGCGCTGCAAATGCAGGCGCTATCGGACACGAACCACTTCGCCGAGGCGGTGGCCATGCGCAGTGGCGGCGTGTTCGTCGCAATTCCCGGCATTGGCGAGGAGGCCGACAACACCGAGCTGCTGCACAAGTTCGTGAAGCTGACAACGCGGTTCGGCGAGCTGGCGCGGCGCCACGACGAAGCAACGGCCGATGGCGAGATCGACGCCGGCGAGAAAGCCGACCTGATTGCGATCGGCAACGGCATCCATCAATCCGTGCAGGAGCTGCTGCATTGCTCGTTCAACTTGCACTGCAAGCCGGAGACGCTGGGCGTGGCCCCGGGGCCAGTCCCGGTCAGGCAAGCCAGCGGCGTGCGGACGTAGGAGGGCGCGATGCGCATCGAGAAGGAAGACGCGGACAAGATGGTGTTGCAGGCGTTCAGCCGGCCGCAGGATCGGTTGACGTACGGCGAGCTGGTCCGCCGCACGAACCTGGGGCTCGGGGCGGTCTGCGGGGCGGTTGCGCGCTGCGTACGCGCCGGCTCGCTGGTGGAGGATGGATTCGTGCTCGAGCCGGCCATTCACCGGCAGCCGCAGCCCGTTTTCGCGCGCGTGCAGGGGGAACAATGAACCGAGCATACACAGCGGGCCTGGCCGCGCCGCAGACGGCCATCCTCGCCTTGCTGGTTGAGGTCGAGCGGGTGGCGGGCGGCTGCCACGCCTGGGTGACAGTGCAGCGGCTGGCGCAGTGGTCGGGCATGTCGCAAAGCGGCGTGCGTGACCAGTTGACCGCGCTCACGCGCGCCGGCCATGTGGACAAGCGAGCGGCGGCCGGCCGGCGCGCCGCGCTCTTCCGCGCCATTCCCGGAGGCAAGCAGTGAGCGGGTATGCCTACAACTGGGCAAAGCGCCAGACGGTCGGCGACTCGTCGGCGAAGGCTTTGCTCAAGACCTATGCCCATTGGGCGGACAGCGACTATCTGACGTGGGTGCCCAACGACGAGTTGATGCAGGACACCGAGATGGACATCAAGACCATTCGGAAGTGCCGGCAGCGCCTTATCGCAATGGGCTATCTCGCCGAAACAACGGCCAGACGCGGCGGCACCGGCAGCATCATCGTTTATCAGATGCTGGCCCCGGAAGGCTCGATCGTCATCCAAGGCGTCGACCCGAACACTGGAACGACGATCACGCTCGGCCCGCCATCGGCGAGTGAGCATGCCGCGACGAAGCCCGACCAAAAACGGAGCCCCTCCAAATTTGGTACTGCTAAGGGGTACCAAAAACGGAGCCCCTCCAAAAACGGAGCCCCTCCAAATGTGGATGCAAGCCCCTCCACATTTCCCTCGAAGCCCCTCCGAATTTCCCCTGAAGCCCCTCCAAATTTGGAGGGCAATAAAGAAGGAGAAGAACTAGAGAAGGAAGGAGAGGAGCAGAGCGCGGCGCGGGCGCCCCGCGCTGACGCTGCGCGCGGAACGCGCTTGCCTGCCGACTGGATGTTGCCCAAAGCCTGGGGAGAGTGGGCGCTTGCCGAACGGCCAGGGTGGACAGCGGAATTCGTGCGCAACCTCGGCTTGAAGTTCGGCGACTACTGGAAGGGCAAGGCCGGTAAGGATGCGCGGAAGGTCGACTGGCTGGCGACCTGGCGCAACTGGGTGCGAGACGAGCGCACGCCGGGTGCCGGCAGCGCGCCTGGCAATGCGAACCCGATGGGCGGCATCGCTGGCGACTGGCGCACCTCGGCGAGCGGCATCACCGCGAAAGGTGCCGAGCACGGCATCCAGCAGCACCCGGACGAACTGTTCCCGTTTTTCAAGATACGCGTCATCAAGGCGGTGGAAGCCGCAGCGGCGGCGCGCGGTGCTGGTAAAGGAGAAGCCGCATGAGTTCGTTCTGCGTATTCGGCGCATCGCTACAAGCCGCTCGAGAAAAGGCCGAGAAGAAGGTGCCGACCCGCCGCGAGGGCAGAGAGCTGACGCGCGCGGAGTGGGAGGCGCAAGTCGACGAGGAGGCCGCACGCATCTTCTCGCGCATGACGCCGGTGCGTGTCAGTCCGGAGTTCGATTCGCCTGCCTTCTGTGATGACTTCATCGCGCTCGCGGGGCGCTTGGGGGGGGGGCGTGGCGCGGCTCGCAACCATGCAAATCGGTGAGAAGCGCGACAAGTCCGGCAACGTCCGCATCAACAAGCGTACGGGCGAGCCAATGAAGGGTTGGGTGCGTCGTGTCTGAGGAAGAGCGCCGCGCTGAGTGCTGGGAGCGTCTGCGCGCAGCAGTGCGCGCGGCAAAGCGCGGCGACTACACCCTCGGCAATGCGCTGCTCAAGGAGATAGGCCAGCAGCACGGCAAGGAAGCGCGGGCCAGAGCGAAGCGGGAAATGGAGCAATGCGTGGAGAAATGGAAGTGAGCAAACGAGGATACGGCCTGCCGAAGCCGAGCACGGCGGGCAGGATCGGGACTGCGACCGTCCGGCCGTGGCCGGCGCCGGGCGCGGCGGTGGGCAGCGCGCCGCCGGCGAAGCGCGCGAAGTACGGCAACTGCAAGGTCGAGGTCGACGGCATCACGTTCGACAGCCGCCGCGAGGCAGCGCGCTACCAGACGTTGAAGGCGATGCAGGCGGCGGGACAGATCCGCGACCTACGGCGGCAGGTGCCGTTTGTCCTGACCGAAGCGGTCGTGCTGGACGGACGCAAGAAGCCGGCGCTTCGCTATGTCGCCGATTTCACATACGTGGAGGGCGGCGCGCTGGTAGTGGAGGACGTGAAAAGCACCATCACGGCCAAAGCGTCGACGTACCGCACAAAGAAGCACCTCATGAAGGCCGTGCACGGCATCGACATTCGGGAGGTCCGCTGATCATGAAGCGTTGGACGGAAGAGGAAGTGAAGGCGCTTCGCTGGGCCTACAGCCAGCCGGCGAGCATCAAGCGCAACCTGCACCTGTTCGGTGGTCGATCGCTGCGGACGGTGATGGTCAAGGCGCACAACCTCGGGCTGAAGAAGTGCCGGCCGGGCAGCGGCAGCATGGCATGGGATCAGGTGTGCGACGCGATGAAGGACGGCGTGCCGCGTTCGATCGAGGCTGCGGCGGCGCTGGTTGGTGTGACGCGTGGTGCCATGGCCTTGCTGGTGTGGCGCCGGGTCAAATTGAACGACGCGCATGTTACGGGCTGGGTGAATCAGGTGGACGGCGGCGCGCCGGCGCTGCTGTTCGTGCCGAGGCCGGGTAAGAGCGTGCCGAGGCCGCGCGCGGCGACAAGCAAGGAGCGGCACAAGCGACGGGTGCGCAAAGTGGGGCGTGCGGAGCTTGCCGCGCAGCAGCAGCTTTACCGCGCCCGCCGTCGCGCGTTGACCGCGCGGCCGCGACGCGACGCCCTCACAGCGGCGTTCTACGGCAAGGGGGCTCAATGATGCGCCGCTCACCGATGAAGCGAACGGGATTCAAGCGCCGCGCCGTCGGCGGGCCGCGCGCGCCGCGCCGGTCGATACGAACGAAGGCCCGGCCGGCACCTACCGCAGCGGAGCGCAGGCACATGGATGCGGTGGCGCGGCTGGGCTGCATCGTCTGTCGGAACCTGGGCTTTCTCGATTCGCCGGCGGAACTGCATCACCCGCGGTTCCTCGCCGGCGGCGCGCAGCGGTCGAGCCACATGGACGTCATCCCGCTCTGCCCAACGCATCACCGCCTGGGCGGGCTGGGCGTCGCGTTGCACGCGGGGCGGCAGTCATTCGAGGCAGCGTATGGAAGCGAGGCCGAGTTGCTTGCACAGGTGAGGGCGCTTCTCGCATGAGACGAAACGAATACGCGGACCCGGCCGACGTGCTTGAGCGGGCGCAAGCAGGAACGTGCTGCGGCTGCCCGCACGCGGTACGGCTGACGATCGTTGGCGCGGCAGTCGCCGTCTGCGGGATCGGGAAGCGGTACGGGCGCCGCTGCAAGAACTATTGCAAGAGAACGAGCGCAACGATGGAGCGGCAAATGGATGAGATCGATCAAGTGCTCGTCGCGTGGTACGAATGGAGTCAGCGGGACGAGGGCGTCCACGGCTACCCGACTCACGCGGCGTCCTGCGGCGAATATCGCGCCGGCAGGTCATGGATGAGCGACGAAGACTATGACTTTGAGATCGACCACAGCTTGCAGGCATCGATAGGCGCGGCTGTGGAGCCGGTCGTAATGGCGCTGGGCCTTGACCATCGCGTCGCTGTCATGACGGCGGCCCGAAACTTCGTTGTAGGCGCCGCGTCCTTCCGTAATCCGCGCCACCCTGAGCGACAGGCGCACGACTACGCTGCGGCGAAAGAGGCAATGCGGCCGGCGCTCGTCTCGAAGGGTTTGGTTGCAGGCGCGGCGGCACGCGCGTGACGCAATGAAAACCGCTTGCACATCGCCGAAAAGTTTGTGAGAATGAGGGCTCGGACAATTGCGTCCGCAGAAAACGAAACCCGCCAGGTGAAAGCCTCGCGGGTTTTGTCGTTTACGGCACTTTCATCGAAGCGGCGGCGTGGATGGACACGCGGCGACCCGAGTATTCAATGCTAACCGAGCGGTCTCGCTCGGCAGCAATCCGGGGTTCAACGCGCAGGGGCCAAAATCCCTAGCCGGTGTCAAGTCCGGCCCGCTTCGATGAGAGTGAATGCGCAGGCTGATGCGCCAGAATGTCGTTGTGATTGCCGCTCGCGGACTACGGACATCAACGGCCCGAAAAGGCGGAGGCTTAACAGCCCAATCGAGGGTTCGAATCCCTCCTGTCGCCGCCGCAAGGTACGGCGAATGTCGGAGATCAGCACCGGCCACTCTCACCAGTCAGGTCCAGGTCCGCAGGGTCGCTCCCTCCTGGTCAGCCCCGCTTAACTGCTATCCCGCTCGTCGGGTGAAGGGGTCATGTGGTGACCTGCCGGGAAAGACCGGCGCCATTCTTCAAATCGTGCGCAGGAGCGCCGTGGACAGCAAGCGCGGCACGGATGGGCCGCTCAATAAAACGGCGACGAACACCGCTGAGCGGGCCGAGCCTGCTTGTGAGTGCTTGACCCAGCGGCGCGCGGATCCACGCCGAATACCGTAAGCCTAGCGCGGCAGCCGCGTGGGGCTTTTTCGTTCCGTGGATGACGCCCACACCATGCGGCGCAACAGAAATATGGTGGATCAACTCGCCTTGACAGGGCGCGGGGCTACCCGCGGGTTCGCTGCCGAAGCATTAGATCCGCGGTTTCGTAAGAAAGCTTCACTATCGCGTCCGCAGCGGAGCCGTCATTCCGGGCTATGTAACCGGTCAATGCCGCCGCTGCAAAGTAGTCGCGGACGCTTATTCCATGGAGGGGGGTATTTGCCGGTAGCAGGTTCGCTTCTGATCGGGGATTCGGAAACGCCGGGCCGCCCTGAGTTTTGAAGTCCATTTGTGTTTCCCAATGAGGTTCTCGAGCAACGCTACACGGATTTTCTTACGCCAGACTTACCCTAAGGCGCTGTCAAAGAGGTCCGCCGCGTTGGCAAAGCAGGCGCATTCTTTATAGGTTCTGAAGTCTCGCATGGGGAAACTGCCGATGCTGCGCTCTCGTGCTCTTGCAAGCACGGCGGCGCGCCTGCATCGTAGCGTCATGGCCATCGAATGCGAGCGGACGAAGGGCATTCCGTATGCGTACTACGTCCGAGGCATCGTGTTCGACGATTCGCCGGACGTGTTCCGCCGCGCCGGAGTCAGTCGTCCCACGTTCTATTGACTGTTGTAAGCGGGTAGCGTGCGAGCCGTGAATTTGGCCCGCGCATGTTGCTGCGACAAAAACGGCGTTACATACTATTTTTCAGATAGCCTGACCTAAGTTCATCGATGAAAAGCGTGAGCGGGTCGGCCTCGTTCTTTAACGCGCGCGACCCTTTACCCTGTAAGCGGTGAATCCAGCTGGACTCTTTCTCCCGTATGATGGGCTTTTGGGCCGGAACGGGAGGGTTCAAGATGTCGCTTTACCAAGAGATACAGCGTCAACTCGATGACCTTGACGGTGAGGATGATGCCGCCGAAAAGCTATTCAGGAAAACTGCGGCAGAGTTTGAAGAGGCGGTCCGTAGCAGCTTGGGCGCACCGGCCGGTGTCTTGAAGATCGTTGCGGACACCATCAAGCCCGATTTCATTGGGCATCGAAAGGTCGTTCGTTATGGCTTCGACACTGCCGTACCAGGTACGTTCAAGCTGCAGCTTACTTTGCCTCGCTCAGTGCCCAGCTTCGGAGATTCCATTGTCGCGGAGGCGAGCATTTCTGTTGTTGTGGATGAAGAGTCAGGGCGTGGGACGGTGAAGGTGAACAGCCAAGTTGTATCGCACTCAGTGCGGCCCTTAGCTATCGAGCCTGCAGTTGGAGCGGTCGTCAAAGCACTCCGAGAAGATTTGCTGGACAAGCGCCAGCGATCCACGGTTGCCTGACCTGACGGTTCCAAACGTCACACATTCGCCTTAAGCCCCGCAAAACTTCTCCTGCGCGGCTTTTTTAATAGTCGTGCTCAACCGGCCGGTGCCTCACGACGGCATAAGGTTGTAATGCGCTGATTGCCGTAGCGCAGACCTACTGCGCGAAGCAAGCAGGCGAAGCGCGGTCTCCGCTCTCGGCGATCGCTTGGAAGACTGGAGTGCAAGTCGCAGTGTCATTTACTAAGCCCTGCCCGGTAATGCCGCGCGGGGCTTTACGCTTTATGCGTCTGCAACCAATCGCGCAACGCTTCGTTCATGCGGGTTTGCCAGCCGTCGCCTAACGCACGGAAGCCTGTGAGCACGTCAGCATCTAAGCGGATGCTGACAGCCTCCTTGGTTACAGCAAGACGCGGACGGCCGCGCGCTTTCATTACCTGAGCGGTCGGCTTCATCTGCGCGAAGTGCGCTTCAGTGAGTTCCACCGTGTCAGGGTCGGAAGCGATGCCTTTGTTGATCGCTTCGTTTTCCTCGTCGGTGGGGATGATGGTTCCGGGCTTAAGGGCTGGCATAGATGGCGATCTCACGTTTGTTGGCCTTGCGCACACTGATGATTCGGTTCTTGTTGTTGCGCTCGGTGTGAACGATGACGAAGAGGCGAAGACCGATATACGCGATGGTCACCAGCCTCTGTTCCCCGTACTCGAATCGACCATCGACGAACGTCTTGCCGGCTTCCCATTCCGCATCTGCAGCGAGGGCCAGCGACACGCCGTGCTTTGCGACGTTTGCTGCGTCCTTGTCGGTGTCGAATTCCATGTGACTTATTGTATATACACTAAGTTATAAGGTCCAGCACTTTTTGTATATGCAGAAAAGAAAGCTGCCGATGCTTCAGCCTCGAACGGTGGCCGGCGGGGCGGCGCGCGTCGGTACCGTCGAGCCGGGCTCATGGCGTTCGAGTGCGCTGACCACCGCGCAGCGCGGCTACGGTTCGCGATGGCAGACAGCGCGGGCCGCGTACCTGAAGGCCCACCCGTTCTGTGTGTACTGCCTGCGCGACTATCGGCTTGCAGCGACGGACGAGGCAGACGTCATCCTCGAATGCGCCGCGCGCGGCCTGCCGCTGCCATACGCGACCGTGCTGGACCACCGCGTGCCGCACCGGGGTGACCAGCGCCTGTTCTGGGACCGTTCGAACTGGCAGCCGCTGTGCGCTCGGCACCATTCGGGCGAAAAGCAGCGGACCGAATCTGCGGAACGGTGAATGCCCCAAAACAGGGCATTTGTAATTCCTTCGTTGCAATTTCTATACGGTAAGGGAGGGGTGGGTAAAAAGTTCAGCGGCGTTGCGGCTCCTGACCGCCCGTTCCCTCACGCGCAGAAAATTTCCCCTTTTGGAGTTTTTGTTAATGGCTTTAACAGCAAAAAAGCGGCTGTTCGCTGCCGCTGTTTTGGCCGGAAAGTCCAATCGGGACGCGGCAATCGCCGCCGGTTATAGTCCGGCGACAGCTTCGGCCGCAGGGTCGCGCCTTGTTAAAGACAAGGACGTAGTCGCTTGGCTGACAGAGCACCGTAAAAAGCCTGCGGCGCGCGTCAAGTCGAAGCCGGGGGCGGCCGCCGAGGAGGCGCAGGCTGTCGCGCTGCCCGCCGGGTTTGATCTGGACGCGATCCTCACCTTCTCGGACTCGAAAGCTTTCCTGATCGCCGCGATGAATGACGCGCGCGCTGAGCAGAAGTTGCGAATTGACGCGGCGAAGGCGTTGCTGCCGTTCCAGCACGCGAAGAAAGGCGAGGTCGGCAAGAAGGACCAGCGAAACGAAGATGCGAAGAAGGTGGCGAGCCGGTTTGCACCAGCTGCGCCGCCGAAGCTAGTCGCCAACGGCGGTAAAAAGGTCTGAGCATGGAATGGACGACAGCCTGTCCAGACTGGACGAGCAGGCTGGTGGAACGCCGCTCAATCATCCCGCCTCCGATCTTTCCAGACCAAGGAGAGCAGGCGCTTGCGATTTTCAAGCAGCTTCGTGTCACGGACCTGCCGGGCAAGCCGACGTTCGGCGAGTGCAGCGAGCAGTGGGTGTTCGATTACGTCGCGGCGATCTTCGGCGCGTACGACAGCGAGACAGGCCGGCAACTGATCCGCGAGTTCTTCCTGCTCATCAGCAAGAAAAACACGAAGTCGACGATCGCCGCCGGCATCATGCTGACCGCCGTCATTTTGTGCTGGCGCGAGGAGGAAGAGCACCTGATCCTGGCGCCCACGAAGGAGGTCGCCGACAACAGCTTCAAGCCAGCAGCGGGTATGGTGCGCGCCGACGAGGAGTTGTCTGCGTTGTTCCACATCCAGGAGCACATCCGGACGATCACGCATCGCGTGACGCGCGCTTCGCTCAAGGTCGTGGCCGCGGACACGGACACGGTATCGGGCAAGAAGTCGGGCCGCATCCTGGTTGACGAACTGTGGCTGTTCGGCACGAAGAGCAGGGCCTCCAGCATGTTCATGGAGGCCACCGGCGGGCAGATATCGCGGGACGAGGGCTGGGTCATCTTCCTGACCACGCAGAGCGATCAGCCGCCGGCGGGCGTCTTCAAGGAGAAGCTCGACTATTACCGCGACGTGCGTGACGGCAAGATCGTTGACCCAAAGTCGCTGGGCGTGCTGTACGAATTTCCGCCGCACATGGTCAAGTCGAAGGCGTATCTCGACCCGACCAACTTCTACATCTCGAACCCGAACATCGGTCGCTCGGTCAGCGCGGAGTGGCTCGACGACCAGCTGCAGAAGCTCCGGCACAAGCTCGACGGCACGTTCCAAGAGTTTCTAGCCAAGCACCTGAATATCGAGATCGGGCTGAACCTGCGGGCGGACCGATGGGCAGGCGCCGACCACTGGGAGGCGCAGGGCCGCGCGGGCCTCACGCTGGAGCAGCTGATCGATCGGTGCGAAGTGATCGACGCTGGCATTGACGGCGGCGGCCTGGATGACTTGCTCGGCCTCGCCGTCGCCGGCCGCGAGCGCGGCACGGGCGCCTGGCTCACGTGGGGCAAAGCCTGGGCGCACCCGTCCGTGCTCGAGCGCCGACAGTCGGAGGCCGCGCGCTTTACCGACTTCGCCCGCGAAGGCGACCTGGTGCTGGTCAAACGCATTGGCGAAGACGTCGAGCAGCTGGCCGCCATCGTCGCGCAGGTGCACGACTCGGGGAAGCTGGACAAGGTCGGCGTGGACCCGAGCGGCATCGGCGCGGTGCTGGACGCGCTGGAGGCGGCGGGCGTGCCCAAGGAGCTGATCATCGGCATCTCGCAGGGCTGGAAGCTTGGCGGCACGATCAAGACGACCGAGCGGAAGCTGGCCGAGGGCGGACTGCTTCACGGCGGCCGGCCGATGATGGCCTGGTGTGTCGGTAACGCCAAGGTCGTGCCGAGCGGCAATGCGGTGCTCATCACCAAGGCGGCGTCGGGCACCGCAAAGATTGACCCGCTGATGGCCCTGTTCGATGCGATCGCGCTGCTTTCGCTCAACCCTGAGCCGCCGTCCGACATGGACGGCTTCCTCGAAGATCCAATCATGGTGGGTATCTGATGGCGCCTCTGGCACTCCTGGCCGCGTTGCTGCTCGTTGGCATGGCATGCCTTGTGGCCGGCGTCTTCATCTTGTCGGGCGCCGGGTGGGCGCTCGTGGCCGCCGCAGGATGCTGTTTCGTGATCGCGGGCATCGTGTCGCGCGGTATCCGCCGCATCAGCGGAGGCGCGCATGCGTAAGAGCGGAATTGCCGCGGTGATCGCGAGCGGCTTGATGCCCTCGCCGCACTCCGCGCTGGTGGACTGGCTGGGACAGCCGATCAGCCTGCTGAACGGCGCTTTCTGGAAAGAGTGGTCGGGCCGTAGTTCGGCGAGCGGCAAGAGCGTGTCTGTCGATTCGGCGATGCAGTTGTCCGCCGTGTGGGCGTGCGTGCGTCTGTTGTCCGAGACCGTCTCGACGTTGCCGCTCAAGGTGTACCGCAAGCTGCCCGACGGCTCACGCGCGGTCGCGACTGAGCATCCGCTCTATCGGCTGCTCAGCCGTTCGCCGAACGCCGAGATGACGCCGGGGCGCTTCATGCTGTTCATCGTGGCGAGCATCTGCCTGCGCGGTAACGCGTTCGTGGAGAAGCGCCGAATCGGTGGCCGAGTGGTCGCGCTGACGCCGCTGCTGCCGCAGTTGATGGTCGTTGAGCGGCTGGCGAACGGCCAGTTGCAATACACGTACACCGAGCAGGGCGTGGCCCGGCATATCGCCGCGAAGGACATGATGCATATCCGCGGCTTCGGCCTGGACGGGGTGTGCGGCATGCATCCGATCTCGGCCGGGCGGGACGTGTTCGGCGCGGCGATGGCGGCCGAAGAGGCAGCAGCAAAGGTATTCGCGCAGGGCATGCAGGCGTCGGGCTTCCTTACGCATGAGAACGGCACGCTGAAGCCAGACCAGCGCGAGAAGCTTCGCAAGTCGCTTGCCGCATTCAGCGGCTCGACCAACGCCGGCAAGGTGATGGTGCTGGAGGCCGGATTGAAGTATCAGGGCATCAGCATGAACCCCGACGCCGCGCAAATGCTCGAGACGCTCGCGCTGTCGATCGAACTGATTTGCAGTTGGTTCAAGGTGCCACCGTTCATGATCGGCCACATGGACAAGCAGTCGAGCTGGGCCGCCAGCGTCGAGGCGCAGAACCTGCACTTCCTCACCAACAGCCTGCGCCCGATCCTCGACAACATCGAGCAGGAGATCACGCGGTGCCTGATTGACCCGGTCGACGCGGACTCGATCTATGCAGAGTTCTCTGTCGAGGCGCTGCTGCGCGCGGACAGTGCCGGCCGCGCGGCGTTCTACAACGTCGCGTTGCAAAACGGCTGGATGTCGCGCAACGAAGTTCGCCGGCTCGAAAACCTGCCGCCGATCCCGGGCGGCGACGTCTACACCGTGCAGACGAATCTCACGCCCATCGAGCTGCTCGGCCGCGCCGAGGCCGACACCGCCGCGGCGGCGCGCGCCGCATTGCGCGCGTGGCTTGGCAAGCTCGAGGACGCGAGCGATCCGGCCGAATTGCTGGACAAGCAGCAAACGGAAGAGCGCGCGGCGCAGGCACGCCGCGCCGAAATCGAAGCACTGACCGCCTGAGGTAGCAATCCATGACCATCCGAAATTTGCCGGCCGCGCCGGCGGCACAAGCACGCCCGGGTGTTTCGTGCGAACTGTCGCCCCGCGCGCTCGAGCGCTGGAAGCCGGCGATTCATGCGGCGGCCGACGGTGACGCGTCGACCATCTCGATCTTCGACCCGATCGGTTACGACAGCTGGTCGGGCGATGGTGTGACGGCAAAGCGCATCGGCGCCGCGCTGCGCAGCATCGGCGAGGGCGACGTAACCGTGCGAGTGAATAGCCCTGGCGGCGACATGTTCGAGGGCCTGGCGATCTACAACCTGCTGCGCGAGCACAAGGGCCGGGTCACCGTGCAGGTGCTCGGGCTGGCCGCTTCTGCGGCCTCGATCATCGCGATGGCGGCGGACGAGTTGCAGATGGCCCGGGCCGGCTTCCCGATGATCCATAACGCCTGGGTGCTGGCCGCGGGCAACCGCAACGACTTGCGCGAGATCGCTGACACGCTCGCGACGTTCGACAGTGCGATGGCCGGAATCTATGCCGCGCGCACCGGTGACGGCCTGGAGGCAATGCAGGCGCTGATGGACCGCGAGACGTGGATCGGCGGCAGCGCCGCGATCGAGCAGGGCTTCGCCGATTCGCTTCTGGCGGCAGACCAGATCGCTGAAGCGGACGGCGATCGTTCGAGCGCGAAGAACGCCGCGCGCCAGATCGAGGTCCTGCTCGCCCGGCAGGGCCTGCCGCGCTCCGAACGTCGCCGGCTCATTCAAGAAATCAAGGCCAGCACGCCCGGCGCTGCTGACCCCGGTACGCCTGGCGCTGCCGACGCGGCCTTCCTGGCCGAAATCTCCGCCGAACTGTCGCTGGCACTCATGCCCGCTGCGGCACCGGCAGCTACCTCTCTCCAATAGGAAACTCAACATGACTCCCCAAGAGCTCCTGCAGCAGGTCAAGGCCAGCGTGGAAGCGGCATCGGCGAGCTTCGACAAGAAGGCCGACGAGGCGATCAAGGAAGCGAAAAACGCTGGCTCGCTTTCGACGGAAACGAAGCACGCGGTCGACAAGATGGCCACCGAGTTCAATTCGCTGCGCACCGCGCAGAACGCGCTGGAAGTCCAGCTTGGCGAAGCCGAACAGGCCTTCGCGGCGCTGCCCGGCGGCAATGCCCAACGTGTCGCGGCAAAGACCGCAGGCCAGGAGGTCGTTGCGCACGAGCCGCTCAAGGCATTCGCTCAGAACGTCGACGCCGGTCGCCGCCTGAGCGTCCCGGTGCCGCGCGCCGCGCTCATCTCGACGGATGTGGCGCAAGGCATCGTCGAGCCGCAGCGCTTGCCGGGTATCGACAGCCAGCCGAAGCAGCGGTTGTTCATCCGCGACCTGATTGCGCCCGGCCGCACGGCGTCGCCGGCGATCTTCTGGGTGCAGATGACCGGCTTCACGAACAAAGCCGCCGTCGTGCCCGAGAACACGGCCAAGCCGTACTCGAGCATCACCTTCGACTCGAAGATCACGGGTGTCTCGACGATCGCGCACATGTTCAAAGCGTCGAAGCAGATCCTCGACGACTTCGCGCAACTGCAGAGCACCGTCGACGCCGAATTGCGCTTCGGCCTGAAGTACGCGGAGGAGCAAGAGATCTTGTTCGGCGACGGTACCGGCGTGCATTTGCATGGGATCGTGCCGCAGGCGTCGGCGTTCGCGGCCGCCTTCGAAGTAGCGAGCCAGACGGGCATTGACGATCTGCGCCTCGCGATGCTGCAGGCGCAACTCGCGCGCATTCCGGCGACGGGCCATGTGCTGCACTTCATCGACTGGGCGAAGATCGAGCTGACGAAGGACAGCCAGGGCCGCTACATCCTCGCCAATCCGCTCGGCCTGGCCGGTCCGGTGCTGTGGGGCTTGCCGGTGGTTGCAACCGAGATCACGGCGTTCGAAGGTAAGTTCCTGACGGGCTCCTTCGCGTACGGCGCACAACTGTTCGACCGGGAAGATGCCAACGTGGTGATCTCGACCGAAAACGCGGACGACTTCGAGAAGAACATGATCTCGATTCGCTGCGAAGAGCGGCTGGCTCTGGCCGTCAAGCGGCCGGAGGCGTTCATCTACGGCTCGTTCACCGCCGCTGCGGGCCAGTAACGCACCCGCCGGGGCCGCTTCACGCGGCCTTGGCCGCCACCTCGGAGACCACGATGAAAGTGACCACGACGCGCCCGATTCTGCTTAACGGTAAGGTCGGCGTCGAGCACGACACGACGGAGCAGCACGCCCGCGAGCTGCGCGCCAAGGGGCTGCTCGCCGGCCTGGCGGCGGAGAGCGGCGAGCCGCCCGCTGAAAGCGACGAAGCGGCCAAGCCGGTGCGCACGTCGCCGGGCAAGAGCAGCAAGCAATGACCACGGCGATCATCCCTGCCGATCTGGCGCTGTCACACCTGAGGGCGGACGCCGGCACCGAGGACGCGCTGATCGACCTGTACCTCGGCGCCGCGGTGGAGCACGCAGAGCAGTTCCTCAATCGCCGGCTGTACGCCACGACCGACGACATGGCCGAAGCAGTGCTTGCGGGCACCGCCGGCGACGACCCGATCATCGTCAACAACGCGATTCGGGCCGCCATCCTACTGATCCTGGGCAAGCTGTACGCAAACCGGGAGGACGTGGTTGTGGGCGCGACTGTCTCGCAGTTGCCAGACGGCGCAGAGCACCTGCTGCAGCCGTATCGCGTCGGCCTGGGTGTGTGATGCGTGCCGGCCCGCTGAACCGCCGCGTGCGCATCGAGCAGCGCACGGATGCCGCGGACCCGGAAACTGGCCAGCCGCGTGACGAGTGGGTGCCCGTTGCCGAGGTTTGGGCGAACGTGCTGCTGCTCACCGGCAAGGAAAGCGTGCAGGCCGATGCGGAGGTCGCGAGCGCGACGGCCAGCATCCGAATCCGGTACCGCACGGACATTACCAACGGCATGCGCGCGGTCCTGCTCAAGTACGTCGACGGCCAACCAGTGGATGACGTCGTCTTTGACATCCTCACGGCTCTGCCCGCCGTCGCGACGCGCGACTACACCGACCTGGCTTGCGCCACGGGAGCAAACAATGGCTAGCAAGATCAGCGTGGGCATCGAAGGAGGCCTGCCGTCCGTCACCCTTCATCTGATCGAGGATGCGAGCGGTAAGCGCCTGGTGCTTCCCGATGGCCGCTCAGTCGCCGGCGTCCGGAGCATTGATGTGGTCGTCGAGGCCAACGAAGTGTCGACGATGACCATTCAACTTAACCGATTCGGCGTGACCATGGACGCCCCAACGAGCGAGCGCAATCACGATGCCGAGCGTTGAAGGAATTGTCCACGGCGCGTTGAAAGCGCTGGCCGATGGCCGCGTCTACCCCGATCTTGCGAAGACGCGCGCCGCAGTTCCTTACATCGTCTATCAGGCCGTCGGTGGCATTGACGAGACCACTCTCAGCGGTGCCGACCAACTGCAAAACACGCGCATGCAAATAACCGTGTGGGCCGCCGATCGGGCGACAGCATCTTCGCTCATGCAGCAGATCCGCAACGCTATGACGGCCGAGCCAGTACGCGCGGTGCCGATCGGCGCGCCGGTGAGCGAGTACGAAGACGACACGAAGCTGTACGGCTCGCGTCTGGATTTCTCCGTGTGGTGGCGGCCCTGACCGGACCGTTTCAAGCAACGGCCGCCTTCGAGCGGCCTTTTTTATTTCAGAGGGAACGATGACCAGCACCGCTATCTCGGCGCAGCACTCGACGCTGCGCGTCGACGCCGGCACGTCGACTGCGCCGGCCATGACCAAGGTCGGCAATCTCAAGTCCTTCTCCGGCATGGACGGCACGGCGACCGATATCGACGTGACCGACCTCGACTCTACGGCGAAGGAGAAGCGCGTCGGCCTGCAGGACTGGGGGAACGCCAGCCTCGAGGTGAACGTGAACTACGACGACGCCGGGCAGCAGGAGCTGCTGACGGCGAAGCGCGACGGTAAGGCGCGCGACTTCGAACTGGACCTGCCCGACGGCACGCTCGTGAAGTTTCGCGCCTACGTCAAGTCGTTCCCGATTGCGGCCGCTGTCGACGGCGTTCTGACCGCCACCATCTCGCTGTCGATCGACGGCGACATCACCATCACGCCGGGCGCCGGCGAATAAGGAGACGCAAAGCAATGCTCACACGTGACCAGATCCTGGGCGCGCAAGACCGCGCCAGCGAGGTCGTACCGGTGCCCGAGTGGCAGGGCGATGTGACGGTCACCGTCATGTCCGGCGCCGAACGCGATGCGTTCCTGGTTTCGCTTCAAAGCGACAAGTCGGTCAGCTTCTTCGAGGCGGCGCTGGTAGCCGCCACGGTGGTGGACGAACACGGCAACAAGCTGTTCGGCCCGGACGACGTGCCCGCGCTGCAGGCGAAGAATGCGGCGATCGTCGCGCGCGTCGCGGCCGCAGCCTTTCGGCTCAACGGGCTTGGCCCCGAGGCAGTGGAGAAAGCCGAAAAAAACTCCGAGAGCGGCCCGAACTCCGCTTCGCCTTCCGCCTAGCCCTGCAGTTCGGCATGCCGGTTCGGCGGCTGCTGCAAGAGATTGACAGCCAAGAGTTCACTCACTGGCTCGCCTTCTACAACCTCGAGCCCTGGGGCTCGCTGCTGGACGACCTGCGCGCCGGCACGATCGCCTCGATGGTCGGCAACGTCAACCGGGATGCGAAGCGCCGGCCGCAGCCGTTCGGACCGCTTGAGTTCATGCCATGGGGCGACAGGTCCGGGCAGCGATCAGCGGACGAACCGCTGTTCACGGAAGACCGGCGGCAGCAGTCGGGCGCGATCCTGTACGCGCTTTTCGGAGTGGTTCGAAATGGCAAGAAGCGGGATGACGATCCGCAACCCGGAGGAACTGACCCGGGTGTTGCTCCAGCTGCCGGCGGCGGTAAGCGAATCGGCACTGCGGCAGGCAAGCGCCGCGGGCGCTCGAATCGTCCTTGAGGAAGCGCGCTTGCGCGCACCGGTCGGGACGAAGCGCTACATCCGCAAGGGCAAGCCGCACATCCCGGGGTTGCTCAAGCGGGAAGGCATCTTGATGTTCTACCGCGAGGAGGATTCGCTCACGGGGGTTCGGTCCACCTACGGCATCACCTGGTCGAAGGACGCTTTCTATGGGCGTTTCGTTGAGCACGGTACATCACGCATGCCGGCCCAGCCGCATCTGCGGCCCGCCTATGACGCCCGGCGCACGGCGGCCGCTGAGGCCGTAGCCGCGGTAATTCAAGAAAAAGTGAGAGAGGCAACGCGCTGATGGCCAGCAATCAAACCGTCGTATCAATCACCGCTGACGCCAGCGGCTTCGAGGCGGGCATCACGCGCGCCCAACGCTCGGCGCGCGCGTTCGCCGAAAGCGTCGAGGCTCAATCGCGTCGCGTGCGCGCCGCACAGGACGCGAACGCGGAATCTGTCCAGAACGGGGCGAACGCGAGCGTGCGTTCGGTCAACTCGTTCATCAATTGCTTGTCGCGGCAATCGGAGGCGGCGGGCAAGAGCCGCGCCGAGCTGCTGCGCATGCAGGCTGCTGCGCTGGGCGTATCCAACGCCGCCGAGCCGATGATCGCGAAGATCGAAGCGGCGGCGAAGGCGACGGATAGGGCGGGGGAGGCCGCGCATTCGTTCAGCCTGAAGAGTGCTGGTGCCCGCCGGGAACTGCTCGTGCTCGGCCATGAAGCGGCGACTGGAAGCTGGTCCAATTTCGGCGGGTCGCTACTGGTCCTCGGCGAACGCACGGACGCACTGTCCAAGCTGATGAGTCCGCTCGGCGTTGCGCTCGGCGCGGCGGGTGCCGCTGCATATGCGTTCTTCCACATGGTCCAACAGGGCGCCGAGCAGTTCGAGGCGTTCGAGAAGTCTGTCAAGAGCACGCACGGATATCTGGGCGTGACGGCCGACGACATGGTCGCCATGTCCAACGGCCTGCAGACGACCAAGACGTCGCTCTCGACGGCCCGGGAAACGATGGCTGCGCTCGCCAGTACCGGTGCGTTCACGGGGGACCAACTGCGAGCCGCAACGCAGGCGGCAATCGGCATGTCCGAAGACACCGGCGTGAGCGCCGAGGACGCCGTCAAGTCGCTGTCGAAGATCCGCGACAACGTGATCAGCTGGATGACCGAGTACCAGTCGGCGCACCACGCCTTCACTGCCGCGCAGGTCGAGGAAGTGCAGAAGCTCGTCGACACCGGAGACACGGCCGCAGCTACGGCCGCGGTCATTCGCGGGCTGAATGCCGCACATGATGAGGTGGCCGCGCACGCAGTCGACCGAACCGGCGTGATCGCGAAAGCCTGGCGCCTCTTGGTGGCCGACATTCAGGACACGGTCAACCACATCATGAATATCGGGGTGCCGGAGGGCAACCTCGAGAAGATGGTGCGGCAGACCGCAGAATTGAACGCGGCGAACGCCCGGTTTCAGAACGCCAGCAAGGCGGGCAGTTTGTCGGGCGCCGGCGTCAATCTCGCCGCTTTGAAGGCCGACGTCGACTATCGCAAGCAGCAACTCGACGCCACGCGGCAACTGTTCGATCAGGAGCAAAAGGCGACAAAGGCCCGGGCGGCCTCGACGAAGGCCGGCGACGCGGAACTGCGAGTCAAAGCCTACGTCGGCGACAAACGATATGCGACGCCGGGCGAGCGCCACCAGCTCGACCTCGACGACGAGGCAAAGCGGTTCACCGCGGCGACCAAGGATATCGACCAGCAGTCGGCGAAGTACCAGGAGGCGCTGCGCCGGCACCAGTCCAACGTCAAACAGATCGAGGACACCTACGCCAAGTCGCAGCACAAAAGCGGCGGCGAGAACGGTATCAACGCGGACATCGCCGGCCTGCAAGGGCAGTTGCGGCAGCGGGAGGATGCGCTCAAGTCGTCGCTGGACCATATCAAGTCGCTGCAGGCGCAAGGCGTCATCGACGCCAAAACCGCGCTGCAGCAGGAGCACGACGCCAGGCAGGCGGCCTATCAGGCCGAACTGAAGCTGGTGAGCGCGCAGGAGGAGCTGGCAGGCGGGAAGAAGCAGAAGGCCGCGGCGGAGCGGTACCGCGGCGAGCGCGAGCGCCTGCAGCAGAAGATTCTGGACAACGACCGCAAGTTTGCGGATGACAGCGCAGCGCTGCAGCGCAAGGAAACGGCAGACGTCGACGCGTATCGCGAGGCGCTCGACAAGCTGCTCAACGCCCGGCGTGACGCATCGCAGTCGCAACTGTCGGACATGGGCCTGGGCACGACGGATAGCCAGGCGCTGGCCCGGCTCGAGGCGGTCTCGAAGGAGTATGCCAACCGCTATCTGAAGCTGATCTCCGATCGGACGAAGGACCCCGCGCACGCCTCGACGTACGACGCCCAGCTGCAAGAACTCAACGCCTACCAGCAGCAGCGGGTCGCGCTCGAGTTGAGCGCCAACGCGCAGATCCGCGACGCGCAGAGCGATTACGCGTTGGGCGCCACGAAGGCAGTTGCCGACTACGTCGACGCAGCCTCGAACCGCTACGCGCAAATGTCGTCGGCCGTCACCAGTTGGACGAGCGGCATGGAGGACGCGATCGTGCAGTTCGCGACTACCGGCAAGGTGTCTTTCTCGAGCCTGGCGACGAGCATCATCGCCGACCTGGTGCGCATGCAGGTGAAGGCGTCGGCGGTCTCGTTCCTGAGCAGCGCTGGCAGCGGTATCGCATCGGTGATTGCGTCGCTCTCCGGCGGCATGAGCAGCTCGTCGGCGGCGTCACTGGCGAATGTCATTGGCGGCTCTGACACGCTCGGCACGCAGTTGACCCTGATGGGGGAGGGTAAAGCCGACGGCGGCATCATCCGTGGCGCGGGAACCGGCCGCAGCGACAGCATTCTTGCGCGCCTCTCGAATGGCGAGTTCGTGGTGAATGCGGCTGCGACTGCGCGGAATCGGGGGCTTTTGGAGTCGGTGAACAACGGCGCGTCGGTGAATAGTCTCGCCCGCTTCGCCGACGGCGGCTATGTCGGCGGAGCCGCTGCGGCGGCCGTGACGCCTGGCGGAGGCGCGCCGATCATCAATATCGAGAATCACGACAGCAGCGACGTTTCGATTCAGGCATCGGCGCAGCGCGGCAGCAATGGCCAGTGGCTCATCAACCAGGTTGTGAAGCTGACACGCGCTGAAGTGGCGCGCGGCATTGCGAGCGGCAGCGGACCGGAGCATGCGGCGATCGTCGGTCGGTTTGGCGTGCGTGCGCGAGGAGGGGCCATTGCATGACGACGCTACCGCAGTGGCCTGACCGCCTACCGGCGCCGCGCCAGGACAGCTACGGCTACCAGCCGCAGTCGCCATTCATCCGCACGAGTATGGACGCGGGCACGGCGGCGCAGCGCCGGCGCTTCACACGCGTTCCGACGCAGGTCTCTGTCGTCTGGCGCTTCGATCGCGATCAATTGGAGCTGTTCGAGGGCTTCGTCGCGTACGAGATCGCCGGCGGCGCAGTTTGGTTCGAGACGCGGCTCGCGAACGGCCGAGGCGTGCGGCGCGTGAAAGCGCGCATGTGCGATGACTCGTCACCGTACAAGGTCTCGTATGTCGGCGACTCCGCTGGCTATTTCGATGTATCGGCAACGCTGGAGACGATCGATATGCCAACCGTAACAGCCACCGAGTACGACGCGCTGCGGCTGGTAGGCGCGGAGGGGGAGATGCTGGCCCTCGCGCAGCAGTACTACGACGCCATCAACACCACGTTGCCGACCGGCGACGTCATCACGAACTGATATGCCACGTCCAACAACCTTTGCAGAGGCCGTACCGTCGACTGTCGAGACGTCGGGGAAAGCCTACGACTTCATCAACGGCGCAGCGACGGTCAAGGTTTCAACCGACAACGGCGACGTGCCGACGCTGTCAGGGCTGGTCGCCGAGGTTCGCGGCGAGTACGCAGCGGTCGACGCGGTGAGCGTCACCGCCGAGGCGCGAGCAACCGCGGTTGCAGCGGCGGCGACCGCCGTGGCCGCGCGCGATGCCTCCCTGTCGAATGGCCGACCGTACGCGACGGTGGCAGCGGGGCTGGCTGACGCGGCCATTACCGTCGGCGGTTACTTCGACGTGATCGGTGATGGCGTCGCCACGGCGGCGCTGCGGTACCAGAAGACGTCGAGCACCGCGGCTACGCTGATCGCGGCTACGCCAACCGCGCAGTGGGCGGCGAACCTTGGCGGGCGACTGCTGGAGCCGGGCGACTTCTCGCTGTCGGGCTGGGTGTTCGTCCTGCTCGACAAGAACCGTAAGCCGATCTTCGGATACCACCGGACGGACGGCATCTATCCGCCTACGGCCGGTGCCGACGGCGCGCTCAGCAAACTGAACCTTGCCGGCACGCAGTTGCAGTTTCTCGATCCGGACGCATACGCGCTCGCGGGTTTGGACGGGCAGTTCGTCTGCCTGGATAAGAACCGAAAGCCGATCCCGGATCAGTCGAAAGCCTACGTGCCGCCGGAGGCCGGCGTGCTGGTGTATGAGGCCTCGGACGGCACCAGCAGCCAGATCTACCTCGAAGCGCGGGCGACGGGCAAACGTGAGCAACTGTCGACGGGCGGCGGCAACAACACGAACCCTCGAATCACCGGCGACGGGGCGGTGATTTGGAAGACGGACCGGACGCCGACGCCACGTGCGGGCCTCATGTACGCCACGCTCGCCGCGAAGAAGGAGTACGCGGCGCTCAGCAATAACAAGCTGGCGCTGATCGGTACGAGCCTGATCGCGCAGATCGACCCGTCCTGGTACGGCACGCCCCTGGGCGTGGACGTCTACAACTTCGGCGGATCGGGACAGATTAGCCAGGCCTGCGCCGCACGCGTCGGTGCCCTGGCTCTGGCCGTGACGGTCGACGGCGGTGTGATTCCGGCCGATGCGTCGCAGTCAGTCTCGATCACCTTCGCCTCTGGCGTGTCGCCTGGGATTGAGCACGGCGGACAGGCGACCGGGACAATTCTCGGCGTGGCCGTCAAGATGAACACCGCAAGCACGCCTTTTACCGTGTCGCGCGCGGTGAGCGGGGCGGCGGTGGCCGTGCCGGCCGGCAGCCTGTTGACGATGGACCCGCGCGATTACTACGGCGTGTTGCGCTCCGACGCGGAGCAGTGCGTCGCAATTCTCCAAATCAGCCGGAATAACGTAGGTCCACGGGCGATCAAGGACACGGCGACGATTGTCGAGTGGATCAAAACCAGGGCGAAGCACTTCTTGATCTACGCGGAGCCGAACAGCAACACCGAGACGAAAGGGACGTCAGGCTACGGAAACCTCCTGCAGTTCAACAAGGATCTGCAGGCCCGCTGGCCGGACAACTACGCAACGCTCGGCGGATTCGATCACCGGACCTTCGCGGTCAACGCCTACAACGACCGCACCCTCCTGCCGAACCCGACCAGCCAGGACGCCACCGATTACGCGAACGACCTGGTGTGCACGTCGCTTCGGAAGGACGGCCTGCACTGGTCCGATGCGCTCTACAAATACGTCGCCGTCAACTTCGGCATTCCCATTCTTCGCGCCAAGGGGTGGCTCGCATGAGCATCATCATTCAAGACGTCACGCAGGACATTAACGACTCGAGCGTCGAGCCGATCGCCAAGGACCAATTCATCCGGTACAACGGCGTCAAGTCGCTCTTTGACTTCAAGAGCAATCAAACGTACCCGCAGCAGGCCCCGGTCGCTGCGTCGCCGACGTTCTACAGCCTGGTTGATGGTGGCGCCTCGATGCAGGCAAATACCGCGATGACCACGAGTCAGACGCCTGAAACGAGCACGACGGCGAGCTATTCGTTCAGTCCGACGAGCAAGGGACTGATCTTCGCAGGTCAGTACACGCGCAGCAGCGACAACGCGCTGGTCGCAAACGGCGCTGCGCTGCTGTTGCCGGACGCGTTCAAGAAGTCCGCGGACAATCGCGAGTTCATGATCGGATTCATGTTCAAGAACCGGCCCGTTGCGGTCACCGGCAGTCTCAATGCCGCGATCATCAGCTACGGGAATGGCTCGGGCATGGGTAGCCACCAGTCCCGCTTCTATCTGCCAGTCACGAACGGCGCCCTCGGCAATTTTGAGCTGGGCTTCAATGGTGTGACCGCGAACATGGGCGGGTATTTCCCGAAGGACACGAAGACAGTGCACCAGTGCGTCGGCCACTTCCGAGTGAATGACGACAACGCATCGTTCACAGGCAACCTGTTCATTGACGGCGATTTCGCAAGCAGCTTCACCGGCGCATACAGCGGCTCATTGCTCGTGCCGGGCAGCGGTGCGCTCGCCCGCGCTGGCGGCAGCGGTTTCTACAATGGCGGCGTCTCGCTGGAGCTCTACCGCCTGTGGACGGCCGACCTGGCCGGTGTGTCTCGCTCCGCCGCAGACATCGTTGCGCAGGAATGGGCGCTGTACAAGGATCGGTTCAACTGATCCATGAGCAACGTCTATTCGGAGGCGATCGCCGAGGCTTACGCCTCGGTGCCCGAGACCGCGATTGTCTTCAGCACGCTCGAAATCCTGAATCCAGCGTTCATCGACGATGACGGCAATCCCACGTCGGTGCGCGTGGTGCGCGACTACGCGAACCTGTCGGCGCGCCTCGAGGCAAGCGCGCCGCTGAATCCGGGGCAGGTGGTCGAGTTCATCGCATGCGCTTTTGAAATTACGTTGCCCGGCTTTGAAGACGGCCAGATGCCGCAGTTGCAGATCACCATCGACAACGTAGACCGCGTCATCACGCAGCGGCTGATGCAGGCCATCGGCCAGTCGAGCGAAATCCGCATCATCTACCGGCCGTATCTGGCAAGCGACCCGCTCAACGGCCCGGAAATGGACCCGGTCATCTCGATGGTGCTGACGGAAGTCGAGGTCGACGCAATGCAGATCACCGGCACCGCGTCGCTCGACGACCTGCAAAACCTGAATTTCCCGAGCAAGACGTACACGACTGAGCGATTCCCGGGGCTGCTGCGATGAATGCGAGCGACGCGGCGCAATACATCGGCAAGCGCTGGGAAGCCGGCGCGCGCGGGCCGGACGCGTGGGACTGCTGGGGCCTGTTGCTGCATGTCCAGCGCGAGCACTTCGGGCTGGCGCTGCCTGAGCTTCCCGGGACCGAAATGCAGACGCGCGCGGTTTATCAGGGAAAGCTGGTAACCGGCGAGTGGGAGCTGATCGACCGACCCGAGCATGGCGCGGGCGCGTTGCTGCGCGGCGGCCGCGAGCCGCACGTCGGCGTCTGGCTTGCGATCGAAGGCGGGGGAGTGCTGCACGCGCTGGAAGGATTCGGCGTCATCTGGACGCCGGGGCGTGATCTGCGCCGGCTCGGTTACTCACGCACGCGGTACCACCGGTTCATTGCTTGAGCCGGCTGCAGAATCCTGCGCGAACGTCTGGCTAAGGTGGCCAGGCGGTCCGCAAAAAGCGAAAGCCCCGGACTGTTGACAGCAGCCGGGGCTTTCTTGTTTCCAGCCCTCAGGACAGGACTAGAACATTGGAAAAGTTTACAGCACTTCTCAAGGAGATACGAGAAATGGCGAATTCGATCGCGCCGGGTAGGTTCTGGGCCATCTGGTTCCTCGCCTTGATCGTGGCCATCGGCTACTTGGTCCGCGCATTTGTCTGAAGCCACCGCTGAACCCATGCATAACGCTGCTCTCATTTATTGCCCGGACCCAATGCGGCCGCGCGTTGGCTCGACCGTCACGCCGCTGCGCCGCCGCGTGCGCATCGATACGGCCCTCCGTCAGCAAGGCTTCATCGTTGGCCGAGGGCGGAAGATGCGCCGGACGTCGCGGTTTCTCGTCTACCATCGCGGCGAGCCGATGTTGCAGCGCCGGTGGACACGTTGCGTCGAGCATGGTGATGCATTGGTGGTTGCGGCGCTGCCCGGCAACGGCGGAGGCTCGAATCCGCTCGCGACCGTCCTCACGCTGGCGCTTGTCATGAGCGCACCATATCTTGGCGGAGTGCTTGCCGGGGCAGCCGGAACGCCACTGGCATTCGGTTATGCGGCGGGCATTGGCCTGGTGGGGTCGGCGCTAATCAATGCCGTTCTGCCGCCGAAATCATCGAGCAGTACCGCAGCGTCATCGACGACGGCGAGCCCGACCTACACGATCGCCGCGCAGGGCAACAGCGCGCGCATCGGCGCGGCTATCCCGCGGTTGTATGGCCGGTTCCGCGTCTATCCCGATTACGCGGCGCAGCCCTACACCGAGAATGTCGGGAACGAGCAGTACCTGTATCAGTTGTTCTGCGTGACGCTCGGCGAGATGGAAATCGAGCAGATCCGCATCGGTGACACCGATATCAGTTCGTACGGCAGCGAGTTGCAGTACGAGGTCATCGAGCCGGGCGGCACGGTGACGCTGTTTCCCGACAATGTCGTGACGAGCGCCGACGTCACGGGCCTTGAAGCGGTCGGCAGCAATGAGCGGCCGGACGACGCGGCGGACAGCTGGACCAACGTGCTCGGGCCGTTCACCGCGAACCCTGCGACCACGACCGCAAACGTGATTGGGATCGATGTGACGCTGCCGCAGGGCCTCGCGCACGTGAACGACGACGGCAACCCGGAACCCGCCTCAATGACGTTTCGGGTGCAGGCGCGCGCGATCAACGACTCCGGCGCGCCGGTGGGCGACTGGTACACGCTGGACGAGCGCACGCTCACGATGGCGACCATCCAGCCGCAGATGCTGTCGTTCCGGTATTCGGTGCCAGACAGCCGCGTGGAGGTGTATTTCGCTCGCCTCGACGTGAAGCGAACGGACAGCCGCGAGATCAACACGATGGTTTGGTCGGGCATGCGCGCCTATCTGCCGAGCCAGCGCACCTACGGCAACGTCACGATGATCGCGATGATCATCCGCGCGACGAACAACCTGAACAGCAACAACGCCAAACAGGTGAACGTCATTGGTACGGGGAAGGTGCCTGTGTGGGACGGCTCGGGCTGGTCGGCGCCGCAGGCAACGCGCAGCATTGCGTGGGCGATCGCGGACATGTGCCGCAATGCCGACTACGGCGCCGGCATGGAGGACACCCGCCTGCCGCTGGCCGAGCTGCAACGCCTCGACGGCGTGTGGGCCGCTCGCGGCGAGACATTGGACGGGGTATTCGACACGCAGCAGGTTTTCTGGGAGGCGCTGACCGACGCCGCGCGGGTCGGGCGGGCGCGGCCGATGTATTACGCCGGCGTGGTCGAGGTGGTCCGGGACGAGCCGAAAACGCTGCCGACGGCAATGTTCACGCCGTACAACATGGTCGCTGGCTCGTGGAAGGCGCGGATGGTCTTCCCGGCGCCGCAGGCCCCGGACTGCGTGGACATCACCTACACCGACCCGACAAGCTGGCAGCCGCTGACGGTGCGCTGCGCGCTGGCCGGCAGTCCGCAGGCATACCCGCAGGCCGCGACCATGTTCGGCATCACCAGTCGCGACCAGGCGTACCGGCTCGGCATGTACATGGCGGCCTGCAACCGGGACCAGCGCGTGTTTCCGACCCTCAAAGCGGGCGCGGACGGCTACCTGCCGAAATACGGCGATCTCGTCTCGATCAGTCATGACGTGCCCGGCTGGGGCCAGTCCGGCGAGATCATTCCGGACACGTGGGAGCCGGCGGCGGGCGTGCTGACCACCAGCGAGCCGCTGACGTGGACGGAGGGCGCGAACCACTACATTGGCCTGCGGACGCGCACCGGCGGCAAGGTCGGCCCGTTCCTGGTGGAGCGGGGCGACGATGATCATTCCGTGCGGCTCGTGAACGCCACGCTCGAGCAACGGGAAATGCTGTGGATCTCGGACGGCTACAGCGAGCGACACACGCATTACACGTTCGGCCCGTCGCAGGAAACCGAGTCGCAACCCTGCATCATGCTCAAGGCTTCGCCGGACTCGGACGAGACGGTAGAGCTGTCGCTGGTCAATTACGCGGCGTCGGTCTACGAGGCCGAGAACCAGGCCGCAACGCCACCGCCGCCGCCCTCGTCACAGTTGCTCAATCCGGCGGCCGGGCCCGTGCTGGCGTCGTTGGCCGTGGCCGCAACCACCACGCCGGGCCTCGTGACCATCACCAGCCCGGCGGCGCACGGCGCGACCGCATACGAATACTGGGGCAGTCGCGATGGCGGCGCCACCTGGCAGCTGTTCGGCCAAAGCGCGGTGCCGAGTCTATCCGTTCAGATCTCGACCGGCGCGTGGCGGTTTCGTGGGCGCGCCATCGGCGTGATCGCGGGGCCGTTCGTCTATCAGGACGCCGAGGTCGGGGCGCTGGTGTACACGCCGGGGGCTCCCGGGCTGGCGCTGCAGTCGCCGTTCACGGGCACGTCAGTAGTGGTCAACATCGTCCCGCCGGCGGGCGCGCAGTTTTACACCGTGGTCGTGACTGTCGGCGGTGTCGTTCGCAAGACTTACTCCACGCAGGCGCCGCTGGTTACCTGGTCGATCGACGACGCGCGCAACGCCGGGGCGGTCAGTCCTGAGGTCAGGTTTCAGGTGTCGGCCGTCAATGCGGCCGGCGAGTCAGTGCCCGCGTTCCTGACCGTGAACAACAACGCACCGCCGGCGCCGACGGATACCGCCGCGGAGGACGGCACGAAGCTGGCGATCGACGCATCGACGGCGAGCGACGTCGACCGCTACTACATCCGCCAGACAGGCACGACGAATCCGATCTACGACGCGGCCGCGCCGGGGTCGATCCTTTCGGCGCCCGGCACTTCCTACGACCTCTGGGTTACGGACGTCTGGGGCAACACCTCGCCGGTGGCTGTGGTCACTACGCCCGGCGAAGCGCCCGGGCCGACCGATCCGGGAGGAGGGGCGTAAGCGCATGGCCATATCGGGCCGCCTTCGGGCGGCCCTTTCTTTTTGCGGCGCGGGGGAGCCGGCCTATGGATTGGGTGGAGATTGGAAAGGGTGTCGGCACGGCGATCGGCGGCGCACTCGGCGCACTGGGCACGGCCCGCCTATGGCGCCAGATCGATCGCGTAAAGCAGGCGCAGGCTGACGCCGATTCGCAGTCGATTCGCGCTGACGCGCGCGCCGGTCTCGACGTCATCGCTCGATACCAGGCGCTGGCTGAGCGGTCGGAGGAGCGCGCCTCGCGCGCCGAGTCCCGCGAGCTGCTTGCAGTTCAGCGGGCAGACCGAGCGGAGGAACGCGAGCGGGCCGCGGTTGAGCGAGCCGATGCAGCCGACTCGCGAGCGCGCATTGCGGAAAACAAGGTCCGGGAACTGGAGACGCGAATTGAGAAACTTGAAGCGATCATTGGCGGGCGTCGGCGCAGTGATGCGTGACCTGCGGTGCCTGTATGCGCTGCTCGCCGTTGCGCTCATCTGCGGCGCCGGCAGCCTGGTGGGTCTAGGCGTTTGGCTCGACCAGCTGCAGGTGCAGCGCGATCGCATCGCATGGGACGCAGAGCGTAGCGCGGCGGCGGCCGAGCGGGCCACGCTGTACGGCCGCATCAACGCGGTGCGGTTGTCTGGCATCGAGCAGTGCGAGGCCGAAGCGCGGCAGGTTCGGGACTACTACCGGCAGATTGCGGCCGCCCGCGATGCGCAGTATCAGCAGCTGGCCCAGCTCAACAGCGACATGAATCGGCGGCTCGCTGCGTCCGAGAAACACGACATCGAGCAGGACCGCCGCATCGGGCAGTTACTCGAGCAGAACGGCGAACTGTTGCGGCAGAGTACGCGCCGCGCCGCAGCCGGCGAAGTCATCGCGGAGCAGACCGCCGTTGCGGCTGCAAAAGCATCGGAAGCGGCAGACGCCGCGCAACAGGCGGTCGAGGCCGCAAAGGAGAAGAAGTGACGCATCCTGCATTGCTCTACGTGGCGACATTTGCCGCGACGCTAGCCGCCTTCATAGGCGGCTTTTTTTTCGTCCGGCGAATCCGCCGCGCTCCGCCGCTCTGGCTGGCGAGCGGCTGGAATGTCATTCACAAACGCTGGTCGACCTGGCTGACACTCGGCGGCGCCGCGCTGCTCACTGATCCAGCGGCCATCGCGCACGCGATCGATGCTGCCTGGACGGCGTTGCCGGGCGACCTGCGCGGCGGACTGCCCCCCGGCGCGGTGCAGGCGGTCGGCTGGGCACTGGTTGCGCTCAAGTTCCTCGCGATGGTAGTGCGGCAGCCAGGCCTGAAGGATGAGGCCGCCGCTGCGCAGCCGCTGACCGGCTCGCTGGTGGACGGGGGTAGCCAATGACGCCCGACTTGTTCCGTAGCGCCACCGGCCTTTCAGCGTCGCTTGCCGAGAAGTGGGCGCCGATCTACACGCTGGCGATGGCCGGCTACGGCATCGACACGCCGCTGCGTCAGGCGTCTTTCCTCGCGCAGGCCGGCCACGAGTCGGCCGGCTTCACCGCAGCGCGTGAGTCGTTCAACTATTCCGTCGCGGGCCTGCAGGCGACGTTCGGTAAGCGGCTGTCGTCCATGCAATGCGCTGCGCTCGGGCGTCAGCCCGGCGAATCGTCGGTGCCGCTCGCGCGCCAGATCCAGATCGCCAACATCGTCTATGGCGGACGCATGGGCAACGTCAGCGCAAACGATGGTTGGCGATACCGGGGCGGTGGCCACATTCAGATCACCGGGCGCGACAACTACGCCGACGCTGCGACCGACACCGGCCTCGACCTCTCGGATAACCCGGACCTGATCGCCGATCCAACAGCCTGCGCGGTGACGGCCTGCTGGTACTGGCAATCGAACGGGTGCAACACGATGGCCGACCGATACGAGTTCACGCGCATCAGCAAGCTGATCAACGTGGGCAATCCCGACAGCACTGTGACGCCGAACGGCAACGCCGAACGCTTGGCGCGCTGGAAAGCGGCGCGCGCGGCGCTGGGCGTCTAACCGAGGAACAAAACCATGCTCTCGATTCTGTCGTCACTGTGGCCGGTCGTGGCCGGCGTCGTACTGTCCTGCATCGGCGGCGTCTATGCATTCTTCCACAAGCAGAAGGCCGACACGGCCGCGGCCGCAAAGGAGGCCGCAGAGACCGAGCGCGACGCCGCGAAGGAGCGCGAGCGCGCGGCAGTGGCCGACGCTGCCCTCGCTCAGCAAGCGCTCGACGCTGTGCAGTCCGCACAGACCAGCCGCGCGGCAACCGATGCGGCCGTGGCAGCGCTGAAACCCGGCGAGGCTCAGGCCGCCTTGATCAATGAGGGATATACGAGGGGATGATCATGCGCGCATTCGTCGCAGCGATAGCCCTGGCGCTGGCCGGCTGTCAGTCCGCGCCGACAGCCACGCCGGAACCGGAGGTCGTCTACAAAACGCAGACGGTCGACACGGCGTGCTCGTGGGCGAAGTTGATTATCCTGACGCCGGCAGAGGCGGCGGCATTGCCGGACGGCGTGGCCCAGCAGGTCCTCGCACACGATCGGGAGTGGTCGAAGCACTGCGGCGTCTCTCGGTAAAACATCCGATGACTGATTGAACCGTTACATACTTAACGGTAATATTTCCCAAAATTACAGCGTCGCCCGTCCTGTCGGTGTGGCTTGCAACATAAGGAAGAGAGAGTGCTTTCGCTTTTCGGTTGTGGATTTTGGCGATCAGCAAGGAAGCAGCGGATTGCGATTACGTTCGACCGCACCGCCTTCAGCGCAGGGAAAAAAGATTTCGAAGCGGGGACTATCCATAACCTGTATCCGAAAGGGTCGCATCGTTGGGCTTCTTACCGAGCCGGCATGGACGCCGCACTTACGGAAGAGATGCGCATCTGGTAGTCCCGAGCAGGGTGCGGCATAGCTCGTGCATGTAGCTTGCACCGGTGTTATACGACAGGAGCCGCTATGTGCGGTCGCTTCTCCCGCGCCCGGATGGGCGTCGACTACGTCGAGCCGCTGATGACCGACGGCCGCGACCCGCGCGGCAGTGCTCATCTCGACCTATTCCGGCCGAGCTGGAACATCTCGCCGGGGACGAAGCAGCCGGTGCTCAAGACGGACGGCCTCACCTGGAAGGGTGGGGCTTCCGGCCTTTCTGGGCGGTGGCGCGCAAAGTGCCGATGATGATCAACGCGCGGCTCGACAAGGCACAAACCAGCACTTGGAAAGCGCTCTTCCGATCAGGCCGGTGCATCGTTCCTGCCGACGGCTGGTACGAGTGGGTTGCGGAGCGGGGGCGGAAACAACCGTATTACATTCAGCCAAACGACGCCGCGCCGCTTTTTTTCGCCGGCCTGAGCAGTGTTGCCGACGACCATGCGGCCGAGCCGCCAGCCGGCACGGTGGACGGATTCGTGATCGTCACTGACGCGGCCGCCGGCGGCATGCTCGACGTGCATGATCGCCGTCCCCTTGTCCTGAGCCCGCAAGAGGCGCAGGCGTGGCTGGACCCGGCGACGACGTTCGATGAAGCGACGCACATCGCGAACAATGCACGCACTCGTCCAGAAGACTTCCACTGGTTCCGCGTCACGCCTCAGGTGAACCGGAGCGGCGCCGGGAACGATGACGCGAGTTTCAATCAGCCAATAGGCGACGATGAGTAAGAGGGGCGATAGCGGCAGCGCCGACGCATCGGCTACACTGCACGGCAATATGCGACGCGCCGAGGCGCCAATGAAGTTTCTCTTGTTGCTTGTAGGCCTGTCCTTTAGCGCCCTGGCGCACGCCGACGTCTTCACGCTATATCGGTCCAGCCGCGTGTTAGAGAACGCGCGATTGCATGTGGCCACGTTCGATGCGAAGGACCCAACCGGTGAATACAATCGGAGCAATTGCGAAATTGCAGCCGATCTGTTTCAACACCAAGACGGCGTGAAGACCCGTTTTTGGTGCGAAAAGGGAAGTTTCCACGAGCAGCCCTAGCGTTTAATGGACTTGCTGCGCCGGTGCATGAGTGCGGCCTTCTGCTCGGCCGGCGCATCCTCCCAGAACGCACACCCGTGTTCCGGCTGCGCGCGCACCTGCGGCTGATCGGGCGTCTGCCGGCAGACCGTGTGCGTCCCGCCACCGGCGGTGCCGCCGCGCCAGTGGCGGCAGTCCCAGCAGCTTCCCTTCGAAGACGACATCAGGAAGGAATGGCCCATCCTTACGCCCGGAACGGGTCAAGCGGGACGTATTCGTTTCGACGAACTGACGTCGCACCGAGCGGGTCTTGTCCGGGCTTTGGTCGTGCCTTCGGCGGCTTGCTGTAGTCCGGCTCGTCGTAGGAAGTGTCGCGCGGCGGCATCGCATCGTCGCAATCGGCGTCGACCGGGCCGGGCGGCGGCTCAGCGTTCGACACCTCAATGTCCGCCACGGGCATCTCATCGGCCATGGAGTCACGGTAGGCCGCAATCAGCTGCTCGCGTTCGGCCACGTCATCGACGGCGAGCCGAACGGCAAACGCGTATGGATCGACGCCGTACGTCGCGGCCATCTCGCGCAGCACGTCGATGCCGGCCGCCGTCTCTATCTCAGCGGCCGGCGCGCCCTTGGCGTTTTTCTTCAGCTCGGTCGTTCGGCGGGCGATGCGCGGCGCGGCCGACGCGTAGCGGATTCGCAGCTGCTCGACTGCGCGGGGGATCAGGTCTTTTTCCATGGGCCACCTATAGGGAAAGAGACCGTATACTACTGTATTAATGTACAGTATTGGAGAGCGAAGTCGGCGGACTGCGCGCGTCGATGGAGGAGGAAAGGACGAGGCGGGTATCCAAGCTGAGGGTGCCGGACACAATGCGCCGCCTCGACATTGACTGACCGATCTACCCGGGAGGGAGCTGGGTCATCGATATGCTGCTGGCCGACGGGCTGGCAGAATGGCTAAGCGCGCCGCGCGGGAGCAGGGTAGCCCTCACTGAAGCGGGGCGCAATGTGATGCGGGAAATGGTCGGGCTAGAGAGGGGCGGTCTGCTACGAGGTCGCTGGCCAGCTGAGGCATTTGGTCCGCTCTGAGGACCAAGCCGGCTTTCGCGGGCCGACTCCGCAAGCCAGACATCGGGCAGTTAGACGGCTCCGTGGCGCCGCAAGAGGCGCAGCGCATTTTCGACGGCTTCCGACAAACCTTGATGAGCGCGTCTGACGCTGGGGCCGTATAGCACAAGCGCGGAGAGACGCTCTTGTTCAAGCAATCGCGCTGCATCGCTCGGCGCCAGGCTGTGGTGAACATGCGCCGCGTCGTATCGGAGAAGCAACTCATTGTTCATCCGAAACGTGTCAATCAGTCCTTGTGCCCGCGAGTACGCAATGATCACAGCTTGACGAAGATCATGGTCATCTAGGGTACCAATCGCCGCAGCGTTCGCTGTGTAAATAGGAAAGTACTGCGAACCGGCAATCCAAAGAAGGTCGACCGGGCCAGTATCGGGCAGCCCGCTGATTCGATTTCCGACCGCCAGTTTGTACAGCTCCAGCACCGTCTCGAATTCGCTGGAAATCGATTGCAGTAAAGCCCTTGTCTGTGCAACCTGAGCCCGCTTCGCTCTCTTCTCCTGAGCGGAGAGAGTCCACCATGTTGCCACGCCCGTTGTCACCGATGCCACGGCCGCGCCGACCAAGGTCGAAATCATGGACATATGCCTCCCTCGGCGACGCCCAGAAATGCAAAAAAGCCCGCTCGTTGGCGGGCCATATTCCGAAATTCGAATCCTCGTTCCGAATTCCATATTGCGAAAAATCCGATTTCCGATAACTGCTTAGAAATCAACGAATTCTTGGGGTGGCCGATGGGACTCGAACCCACGACGACTGGAATCACAATCCAGGACTCTACCAACTGAGCTACGGCCACCAATGTTGCTACATCCGGAACGTCGCTTGACGCGTCAGAACCGAAGAACAAGATTATACGCAGCAGTTCGGCCGTTGGCTAGCGCTTTATGGCAATTCGAGCCGAGCGGATCGTCACATCGACAGCTTTCGTCAGCTTCGGTTAATCTTGGCAGACAGCTTGTAAGCTTCGGCACACAACGTGCCCTCCGGCGGACCCGATTCCGCTCTCTACTTTTGCCACGAGCCATGCGATCCAGGCAGTTTGCGCCGCCACTTTCGTCATTTCTCGCGTCTGTTCTTCTGCTCGCTCCGGCGGGCCTGTCCCTCGCTGCGCCCGCGGATGAAGCGCCGGCGGCCAGCGATTCCGCGGCGCATGCACCGATGGTGCGGCGACCCGGCGCGGCAGGCGACCCGATGCCGATCAAGCGTCCGCCCAAGATGCCGAACGAGCACCGCAGCACCATCGACAAGCTTGGTAGCGACAGTCTGGCCAAGTAACCCTCCGCTGCATGGCCGAAGCCATCGCGCCTCTCACTCGCTGCGACCCAGCGGTCGTATCAATGCACAATCTGCTACTCGTCTTTGCCGCCCTCATCCTGGTTGCCGCCAACGGTTTTTTCGTGGCTGCCGAATTCGGATTGGTTCGCTTGCGCAGCACGCGCGTGGCTGCCCTCGCGACTGAACTCGGTTGGCGGGGGCGTGTGCTCCGGCGTGTGCACGGTCAGTTGGATGCGTACCTTTCCGCGTGCCAGCTCGGCATCACGCTTGCCTCACTCGGGCTTGGGTGGATTGGGGAGCCGGCGTTCGCGCGGTTGCTCGAACCGTTGTTCGCGCTCGCGGGCGTCGATAACGTGGCATTGGTGTCGGCTGTGTCGTTCGTTGTTGCGTTCGGGATCATTTCTTTCCTGCACATTGTGATCGGCGAGTTGGCGCCGAAGTCGATCGCCTTGCGCATGCCGGAACTCGTCTCGGGATGGACGGCCTGGCCGCTGTATGGGTTCTATTGGCTCGCGCTACCGGCAATCGCGCTGTTGAATTGGAGCTCGAATGCGGTGCTGAGGCTGACGGGTCTCGGAGCAACGGCACATGACGATGCGGTTTATTCGGCCGATGAACTGAAGCTGATCCTGCGAACAACGCGGGTCTCGAAGAATATGACGCGCAAGGAATTGGACATCCTTGCGCATTCGATGGATTTCAGCGAGTTGGAGGTATCTGACCTGATGCGTCCGATCGGGGAAGTAGTTGCGATGTCGAGCGCGTCGAGCGTTGCGGAGAATCTCGCGATCGCCCGTACTGGACGGTTCACGCGCTACCCGTATTTCGATGCAGAAGGCGAGGGTGTGCTCGGGATCATCAATCTGAAGGATCTGTTCCTGGCAACCCAGGACGGGCGTGCCATCGACTCCCTGGAGCCGTTCCTTCGGCCGGTGACCTATGTGCCGCCGAAAATGCCCGCACTCGAGTTGTTCCGTCAGTTTCGCGCCGGGGCACCGCACCTCGCGGTGGTGGGCCATCTAAATGAATTGCAGCCGGGCAGTCGAGTCAAGCCGGTTGGCTTCATCACCCTCGACAATTTGCTGACTGCGCTGGTTGGCGAGATACAGGACGAATTCGGTGCTCACGGCGACGAATGGACGCTGCTGCCGGACGGCTCGATGATAGGAAAGGGAAGCTTGCCGCTGTTCACGTTGGAACGCGCATTGGGGGTGGAGATGCCGACCGACGCGGTCGACTCGATCGGGGGACTCATCAGTTGGAAGCTTTCGGACCTGCCGAGTGAAGGCCAGCGCGTGCCATTCGACGGATTCCAGGCGGTCGTCGAGCGGATGCGTGGTCCGCGAATCACGACGGTCCGCATCATTCCGCAGGCGGCAGAGGCGCCGGTCGAGTAACAGCGCTGGTCGTGCGGACCCATGATGTTCGCGGGCGCTGGCCACGCGGGTTGAGTGCCTGCGCGAATTCGATCACGTCACTCGATCGGACTCCATCGGACGCGATATTGGCAGCCATACCTTTCATTGCATACTCCGCGCATGCCTCCGCGCCAAGCGCGGGAGGTCACTGCGAGAGGTCACACGGGGCGGCCATGCGCGAAGAAATCCGTAAGACGAGTCACGCCAAGTCTTGAATGCGCAACACCTCGCGGCACTGCTCGGCAGACGCTCCTGGGATTTACACTAGCCATGTTCCCATGCGTGAAAGGCCGGTGTATGATCGCGCCACTATGACGCATGCCCTCGGTTTGCTATCGATTAGTTCCGGCTCGCCACCCTAATCGGGTTCGGCGCGCCGCTAGTCGTGCCTGCATCCCATAACGATCATCGCCGACCGGTGGCCTGTCCGAAGCCCGCTAGCCTTTGCTGCGGGCTTTTTGTTGCGCGCCCTTTGTATGCCGTTTCTCGGTTAGAACCATGGATAACTCAGCCGCACCCGACGCCCACTCGCCCAGACCTCTGACGCGCGAGGATTACAAGACGCTTGGCTTGGCCGCGCTCGGCGGCACGCTCGAATTTTACGATTTCGTAATCTTCGTGTTCTTCGCTGCCACGCTCGGACGACTGTTTTTCCCGCCGTCGATGCCTGACTGGCTGATTCAGCTGCAAACGCTCGGCATCTTTGCGGCAGGCTATCTGGCGCGCCCGCTCGGCGGCATCATCATTGCGCATTTCGGTGACAAGCTCGGCCGTAAGCGCATGTTCACGCTGTCGATCTTCCTGATGTCGTTGCCGACGCTGCTGATCGGTCTGATGCCGACATACGCGTCGATCGGTATCGCGGCGCCGCTGCTGCTGCTCGCGATGCGCGTCATGCAAGGTGCGGCGATCGGCGGCGAGATGCCGGGCGCCTGGGTATTCGTCGCAGAGCACGTCCCGCCGCAGCGTTATGGCTTCGGCATCGGCACGCTGACGTCCGGCATCACCGGTGGCATTCTGCTCGGCTCGATCGTCGCGATCATCATCAACCGCAGCTACTCGGCGGAAGACCTGGTTGCCTACGCGTGGCGCATCCCGTTCATTCTCGGTGGCATCTTCGGCTTCATCTCGGTCTATCTGCGCCGTTTCCTGGGCGAGACGCCGGTCTTCAAGGAACTCGAAGCGCGGCGCGCGTTGGCGCGTGAAATGCCGGTCAAGACGGTGCTTCGTGAACACCGTGCGGCCTGCCTGGTCACCGCCGCGCTGACCTGGTCGCTGTCGACGGCCATCGTCGTCGTGATCCTGATGACGCCGACGCTGCTGCAGAAGGTCTACAAGATCACGCCGCAGGCTGCGCTTGCTGCGAACTGCGCCGCCACGCTGACGCTGACGCTCGGCTGTATCTTGTTTGGGTACCTGTGCGACCGCGTGGGCAGCCGCTTGACGATGCTCGTTGCGTGGGGCGGTTTGGCGATTACCAGCTATATCTTCTATGTGAACCTGCCGGGCATCTCCGACGGTCAGCTGATGTTCAACTATGCATTGGTCGGACTGTTCTGCGGTTCCATCGCCACGATGCCAATCGTCGGCGCGCGGGTGTTCCCGCCCGTCATCCGATTCTCCGGCCTGTCGTTCGCGTATAACGTGTCGTACGCGATCTTCGGCGGCCTGACGCCTGTGCTGACGCAACTCTGGCTGCAAAAGGATCGGCTCGCCGCTGCCCACTACGTGAGCGCTGTGTCGATTCTGGCGATCCTGGTTGCGATGGTGCCGCTGGCCGCTTTCGGCTGGCGCGCGCGCGCGGCGAAGGTCGCTTCCTCGGCCGCCTGAGCGTGTAGTGTCGGCCGCCAGGTTCGCTACGCGCAGCGAACCTGGCGCGCTGGCTATAATGGTCCACCGCGATACCCTTATCGCGTCATCCGTTGGCTGCCCCACGTGGGGCAGGGCGCTGGCCCGTGTCAGCGCCGCCATTGATGTTTCCCTTCCCGGCGCACCTGCGCGCCCGCCCTTATGCAACGCCTGCTTATACCGTTTGTCGCTGGCTTTCTAGCGGTTCTCTTCTTTCAGCAGGCTGCGATCGGTTTATTGCATGCCGCCAATATTGGCGCGCGGATCGCGTTCGACACGACCGCGGCGGCGCCTAGCGGCGTTCCGGCATTCGTTCAGGATGCCGTGCTGGGGGGACTCATCGCAATTTTGGCGACGTGGGTGCTGCGCATCGACAGCGCGCCTTCGGCCCCGTGGCTCGGCGCCACGCTGTTCGGCGCATTCGCGATGACCGGCTTGACGATCTTCGTCGTAGGCCCACTCAGCGGGGTCTGGCCGACGGGCTATCTGCTGCCTCGCCTCGGGTCCGCCTTCGTCGTCAACGCCGTCTGGGGGTGGGGAACGTTGGTGATGATCCGCGCGTTCATGCGCGACGTGGCCTAGCGGCGCGTCGACAGGCGGAGGCGCACACCTGCCCCGCGCGGCGCTTCGATATATACTGTCTTGCAGATCAACCGATACGAAAACTATGACGGTCAGCGTGTTGCGCACTGCAAAGCAGCGATAACTCGCACTTGCCAGCAAGGGTCTAATTAGTCAGGCGGGATGGGGGCAGGACCAGTTCGCTTAATGCGAGCTTACTTATCCACGACCAAGCAATGCGAGCCGTGGCGATGATCAACCGTTAGCGGTTGCGCCAGCGGATGTCGAGTGGGCCTTGAGCTTGGGTGACAGTGATGAACTGTTTCCATTATGTCGACTCGAACGCGACTGCGGCTCTATGGTGATTCCGTGCCGCAAACGGCGAATCGAGAACGCAGCGTCATGTAACGATGCCCCTGGGCCGTGTCGGATAGCGTGTTACCGGCGCCCGTTTCAAGTCCGGTCCGAGCGGGTGCACCCAGTTCGCCGGGCGTTTTCAAGCCCTGTCGTCGCTTGGCAGAGGACTTAAAGGGATGCAAAGAACGTAAACGACAGAAGGGACTTGAAGCACGTAAAGGCCGTGAAGAACGTGAAGGGCCTCACTGCCTCGGGCCCGCTCAGCGCCTCCTAAGACCACGCCGAAAGCGCTTCTGTACAGCGGTCACCTTTGGCATGCGTCAGCCTCGCCAGAAGACGGCACTGCCCGTCGGCGAATGAGGCCGCGACTCAATAAGCCGATGCGCGGTCGCACCGGTTCAGTCGACCGGGCTGTCCTCGCTCGCGTAAGAGCGCTCCGCGTCGAGTGCAGCTAGCGCGTCGGCGAACACACCAAGATCGTTCACACGCAGCCGGTTCGAGTCGGAGAGGATTCTCCGCCAGTGCCGGGAACCGGCGCTGCCGCGCCGCCAACCCAACAGCGGCCGGGTAAGCGCGCTCAACGGTGCGCCTTCGGCCAACCTCGCTACCGCGTAGGTGCGATAAGCCGCGACGAGTTCGGCGTCCGATGCTGGCGTCGCGCCTGGCAGGTCGGGAAACAGAATGGCGTCCACCCCGGTGAGCAACACGGGGTTTTGATAGGCTTCGCGGCCGACCATCACGCCATCGACGTTTTCGAGATGTTGCTGAACCTCGCCGATCGTCTTGATGCCGCCGTTGATCACGATTTCGAGATCGGGAAAGTCTTGCTTCAATCGATACGCGAATGCGTATTTCAAAGGCGGCACTTCGCGGTTTTCCTTCGGACTCAGGCCCTTCAGAATCGCATTGCGTGCGTGAACGATGAAAGTCCGGCAGCCTGCATCGCGGATCGTGCCGACGAAGTCGCGAACGAAGTCGTAACTCTCGATGTCGTCGATGCCAATTCGATGCTTGACCGTGATCGGCATCTCGCCCGCGTCACGCATCGCTCTCACGCATTCCGCAACGAGCTCGGGTTCGGCCATCAAGCAGGCGCCAAAGGCGCCACGCTGCACCCGTTCCGACGGGCAGCCGCAGTTCAGATTCACTTCGTCGTAGCCGTACCGCTGCGCCAGCTTCACCGCGTGCGCGAGCGCGGTCGGCTCACTGCCGCCGAGTTGGAGCGCGATCGGGTGTTCCTCTGCATTGAATTGCAGATGCCGGACGACGTCGCCGTGCAGCAGTGCGCCTGTGGTGACCATTTCCGTGTAGAGGCGCGTGTGACGCGACAACAAGCGATGGAAAAACCGCGCGTGGCGATCAGTCCAATCGAGCATCGGTGCTACGGAAAAGCGGTGCGGGAGTGTGTCCATCGATAGGAGACGGTCGTTCATCCTGGAACGGCATCGGAATGCATTTGTCGCGGACGGCCATATCATGCCATCCCGCGCTCATTTGCCGGCGCGAAGGGCGCCCGACGTATAGACCTAGGTCCAGGCCAAGGTATCGTCAAGAAGAGACTTTTTGGGCAAGGGCGCAAGTATAGGGCAGAGCGTGCTCGACTGTTCGGCAAGCCGTCAACGACCCGTGTTTCGCTTTGGAAGCGGTCACGCCTAACGCGCCGCGAGTCAGCACCTCGGCACCCGGCGCCCACCACGGCACGGCACGTTCGCAGGCCCCGATCGCAAGGCGTCGGGCGCGGTTGTGAGCTGCGAATTGATGCTATCGATCGCGGTGCAGGCCGGCGATGCCATGTCCGTCGCGAAGCCCCGCGTCGTCGGCCATCGCACGCCAGCGCAGCCACGTCGCTGCACCGTGGATGCGTAGCGCTGCGGCGTGGCAAGCCGGAACGAACCTGGGGGCGCCGGTCCCGCCTTGCGAGCTTTCGCCAGCCTACGCACTGGCCCGCACGCGCAACCGTTGACGTCGGGTGTCGGCGCACCGGCGCGGAAACCAGCGACGTGCGGGCGCGCCGCTCGGCCGCGCCACCGTCGGTGGCGCCTCAGGCCGTCTCGACTCGACCGGGGTCCCCGAATGCCGTCATCCGCTCGATGATCGCATCGAGCAGACGTTGCGCGGCACGCGCCAACGGGCGGCCCTTTCGCGTCAGCAACCGCGATTCAGCCGAATCGAAGAGCGGATGATCGATATCGAGACAGGCAAGCTCGCCGCGCGACACCTCGCCAGAGACAGAGAATGCACCGATGAAGCTGATCCCCGATCCGTGGCGCACGAATCGCTTCAGCGCCGACAGCGAATTCGCCTTGAGCGCCGGTGCGAGCCGGGTATGCGTCGAGTATTCGAGCAGTTCGATCGTCTGGCCCAGCCCGTAGGCGGGCGGCATGATGGCCAATGGATAGGCGCGCAGCGCAGAGAGCGGCACGGGACCGTCCAACGCGGTTAGCGGATGGTCGCCGCGGGTAAGGAGTTTGACCGGTGCGGAGACCGCACGGCGAACGTCGAGTCGCGGGTCTGCGGGGGGATTGTAGGCGAGCCCGATGTGCGCGACATCATTCAGCACTTCGCTGACAATGTCGTTGACTGGCAACACATTCAGCGTGATCGCGAGGTGCGGGTGCTGTTCGCAAAAATCGCCCAGCACTTCGTCGAGCAGCCCTTCGACGAAGCCTTCGCTTGCTGCGATGCGAACCGCGCCGTGCTGCAGATCATCAATGGCCTGCAACCTGTCCTCAAGTCGCTCGAATTGCGCGGCGCAGCCTCGCCAGTACTCCAGCAGTGGGGCTGCTGCCTCGGTCGGCACCACGCCGCGGGCTCTCCGTTCGAAAAGAACGACGCCCAGTTCGTCTTCCAGCAGCGAAATCTGACGCGTCAGAACCGAGGGCGCAGTGTTGAGGGCGTCGGCGGCACCACGAATCGAGCGGTGGGTAAGCACCGCATGAAAGTAACGGAGCCGACGGGGATTGATTTCGCGCATAGATAGATAGTGTTGCCGACAGAGCAACAGTAACTCACCAAAGTTGCTCTTGCTCGTCGATTTTTGGTTCCAAAAACTGTTTCGTGTTGACGGTGCATTCCAGATGGCAGCGGCGCCCGGTCGTTCGGGTCGTGCCGTCGGTGCACTCGATCAACGGCAGCCTGGCGTTCCCGAACCCTTCGTCCCGTTTCTTTCGTCCATCTTGCCGGAGCATTCGATGGCTTCCACCCCACTGGCCGCACCGTCCGCGGCCCGTCCGGATCTCGCGGCGACTTATCGCAAGATCGATTGGCGCTTGTTGCCTTTCTTGATGCTTTGCTATGTCTTTGCCTACCTTGACCGCATCAATATCGGTTTCGCGAAACTCCAGATGCAACGGGATCTGGGCATGACCGACGCGGTGTACGGGATTGGCGCAGGCATTTTCTTCCTCGGCTACATGCTCTGCGAGATACCAAGCAATCTGCTGTTGCCCAAGATCGGTGCGCGCCGCACGCTGAGCCGCATCATGATCCTGTGGGGACTGACTTCGGCATCCATGCTGTTCGTGCGTAACGAACATATGTTCTACGGTCTGCGGTTTCTGCTTGGCGTGTTCGAGGCGGGCTTCGCGCCTGGCATGATCTTCTATCTGACGTACTGGTATTCGGGCGCGAAGATGGCGCGCGTGATGGCGGTGGTCATGTGCGCGGGGCCGATCGGCGGCATTGTTGGCGGCCCGATGTCGACATGGATCATGACCGCCTTCGCCGGATCGCACGGCCTCGCCGGCTGGCAATGGATGTTTCTGATCGAAGGACTGCCATGCGTCGTGCTGGGCGTGCTGGCGCTGCGGTATCTCGACGACCGGCCGCAAACGGCACGCTGGCTGGATGCGCAGGAAAAGCAGGTGTTGGCCGAGGTGCTGACGCCCCCAAGCGGTGGTCACGGTTCGTTTCGCCAGGTTGCGAAAGACGTGCGCGTGTACGTGATGGCCGTTGCCTATTTTTGTCAGATATGCGGGCTCTATGCAGTGAGCTTCTGGCTGCCGACGATTCTGAAGAGCACCGGTGTGACCGACACGATTTCGATCGGGCTCTACTCGTCGATTCCGTACATCGCCTCGATTGTTGCGATGGTGGTGTTCGCCCGCAGTTCCGATCGTCGCCGCGAGCGTCGCTGGCACGCGGCGTGGTCTGCGCTCGGTGCGGCCATAGCGCTGGCTGTCGCGGCGCGGGCCGGCGGTTCGCTGAGTGTGTCGCTGATCAGCATGACCATCGCGACCGCATTGATGTGGGCCTCGTACACCGTGTTCTGGGCGATGCCTTCCGACTATCTGAAGGGTGAGGCGGCGGCAGGCGGCATCGCATTGATCAACACGATCGGCTTGCTCGGTGGCTTCGTCAGCCCGACGCTGATCGGATGGGTACGTACGGCAACCGGCAGCATGGAGATGGGCCTGATGTCGATGGTCGGCCTGCTCGTGCTGGGTTCGGTGCTGTTCATGCTGAATCGCATTCCGCGACCCCAAGCGGTTGCCTGATTCACCTGCTGCCCGATGGCGCCGGCACCCGTGCTCTCAGCGGGCGGCCACAGGAGCAGTGCAAACCGCATCCGACCGTCCGATGGTGCCCGCCCGACCTGATCCAGACGGAGCTGCGATTCGGGCGCGGCGGCACCGGCAGCAGGATCGGGCCGAATCTCCGATTTCGATACTTCATCCAGCAAGACCGACTATGCAGATTCTGATTGCAGGCTTCCAGCACGAGACCAATACCTTTGCGCCAACACCGGCGACCTATGACAGCTTCGTCCGGGGCGAGGGCTTTCCCGCGCTGTGTCGTGGCGCGGACGTATTGAAGCTGCGCGACGTGAACATTCCCGTCGGGGGCTTCATCTTGGCGGCCGAAGCGGCCGGCCATACACTGAAACCGGTGATCTGGGCTGGCGCGAGCCCGTCCGACCGCGTGACGCGCGACGCGTTCGAACGCATTGTCGGCGAGATCGTCGAAGCCGCGCGCCGACGCGATTTCGAGGCTGTCTATCTCGATCTGCACGGCGCAATGGCCGCGGAGAATGCTGACGATGGCGAGGGAGAGATACTGAGACGGGTCCGCGACGCCATCGGTCCTGATATCCCGTTGGTCGCGTCATTGGATCTTCATGCGAACGTGACGCCGTTGATGCTTGAGCAGGCGGATGCGCTGTGTGCGTATCGCACCTATCCGCACGTCGACATGGCCGAGGCGGGCAGGCGGGCGGCGGACCTGCTGGCGCGCGTGGTCGAATCGGGCCGGCCCGCCTGCGCGTTCCGGCGACTGCCGTTCCTGATTCCGATCAATGGCATGTGCACGTCGTTGGAACCCGCGCGCGGGACGTACGCAGCGTTGGCAAAAGCCGAGGCTGAACATGACGGGCGCGTCGCACTGTCGTTTGCGCCGGGATTCCCGGCCGCCGACTTCGAAGGCTGCGGCGGCACCGTGTGGGGCTATGCAGCGGATCGCGAGGAGGCCGAGGCCGCGGTCGGAGCGATCTACGATCGTATCGTCGCCGACGAACCGGCATGGGCCATTCCGTTCCTGGCGCCGGATGCCGCCGTTGCGGAGGCGGCGCGTCTCGCGCGGGATGCGACGCGCCCGGTGGTGATCGCCGACACGCAGGACAACCCGGGCGCTGGCGGCGACGCCAACACTACCGGCATGCTGCGCGCCTTGCTCGCGCACGGTGTCGACGGCGCGGCACTGGGTCTTTTTTGGGATCCGGACGCGGCCAGGCAGGCACACGAAGCGGGTGTCGGCGCAACGATCGCGCTGCGCTTGGGCGGACGCGCAGGCGTGCCTGGCGACGCGCCTTTCGAGGGGCGTTTCGTGGTCGAAGCGCTGAGCGACGGGCGCTGCGTGTTCGATGGACCGATGATGAACGGAATGCACGCGGACCAAGGGCCGAGTGCGTGCTTGCGCATCGACGGTGTCAGGATCGCGGTGAGTTCGGTGAAAGCGCAAATGCTCGACCGGAATCTTTTTCGAATGGTCGGCATCGAACCGGAGCGGATGAAGATTCTCGTCAATAAAAGCTCAGTGCACTTCCGCGCCGATTTCGAACCGATCGCTTCGGCAGTGCTCGTGGCGAAGGCGCCTGGCCCGATGCGCGCCGATCCGGCCGACTTGCCATGGCAGCATTTGCGGGAGGGCATACGAACCAGGCCGTGCGGTCAGTCCTTCACGCCAGCGCCGATCCCGGCTGAAACGGCAGGCTGAGCGTTCCCGACGCGACATTCGATTTCGATCCGCGCCAAAAAAATTGCCCCGCGCAGGGGAATCCGGGCGGGGCGCAAGCGGGGGTTGCTCTTGCGAGCCTTGCTAGCATATATCAATAAGGGATACGAATCGAAAAATTGCGTCGCCGCAGTCGAAAAACCAGTCGAAAAATGGCGAAAGCGCCTCGGTGCAGGTCTGTCGCGTCAGTCATCGGCCGGAAGACATCCGATGTTTTGGATTGCTTCGTTTGCTTGGTTCTCCAATCGACGACCTGCTCGATCAAAGCAGCGTAGCCACCGCGTTACCGCGTGCCTTGTCGAGACCGACTGCCGGTTTGTGTCGAACCAGGTGCTTGGCCGGCGTGCGTCCTGGCGGTGCTGGCATCGTTAATATGCGCGGAGCGGTTCGGGTCGCTGCCATCCGCACTTGCTGCTTCGTTGCCGGTGACAGGCGCTATAACAATACGCATCGCGCCGATTGCTCAGTGGGATGGCGCAGATGCGGGAGCAGACGGTGCCGCGTCGCCTTTCTTGCAGAGGATCGCCGTGATCAATGGCGCCACGCGATGCACGTAAGCGGGACTCGCTGCGCGCTGGGCCGCACCCTGGACGGCGTCGGCGCCGCCGATCACCACGACGCCGTAGGCCCAATCGGCAATCGGTTCGCCCTTGCCCGTCTTGAAACGGGGATCGTCGCGCTCAAAGCCGAGCACGGCGAGTACGTTCTTGCCGTATGCCGTGAGATTCCCCGTGACGGTCGGCTGGAAAACATTGACCGAGTTGTCTTCGACGCGGTATGGAGTGGCCGCGATCGCGCCCGACGCCACCAACGGCTCGATGAAGTTGTGACCGCTCAGCGCGCACGACAGGTCTGCATCGATGGCGCGGGCGGCTACCGGGCCCGCCAATCCTGCCAACGACGCGGCGAGCGCGGCATATTGAAAACGTGAGCGCATGGGGCATTCCCTGGGTCGTGTCTGATGACGATTCGAAGTGTGGTCCGGCAGCGCCAACGATAACCGAAGCAGCACTGCCACGCGCATCGCCGTCAATTTTGGTCGCTGGAGCCGCGATGCGCGTCGTTCCGTGCGTGCCGTGCCTTGCAACGGACTTCGGCGCGGCGAGCGGCCGTTGCCGGCCAGACCCGGCCAGACCCGTGCGCGGCGCGATAGTGCCGCGCCGGCGAACGCGCCTTTCTTTGTTTTTTGGCCGGTGTCGGAACAGGTTGCTGGCGATGGGATGAGCCGGTCTCAGGGCCGGCGTCGACTGCCCTGGGGCTGGGCGCAGTCCGTCGTTGAGGTATATATTTCGGGGATGATCAAGACTAGAAGGTCCGAAGGCGCCGCTACGGCCGTGGAGGGGGCGGCACGCCCGTGGGATGCGCGACTGGCCGCCTGGTTGGTGCGGCCCCTGATTGACAGCCGGGTGACGCCCAACCACGTCACGACGCTGCGATTGCTGCTCGGTTTGCTGGGGGCGGCATGTTTCGCGCACGGCGGTTTCGGCTGGTGCAACGCGGGCGCGATCTTGATCGTGCTGTCGAACTTCATCGACCACGGTGATGGCGAACTGGCTCGCATGAGCGGCAAGACCAGTCGCATCGGTCACGTCTACGATCTGGCAAGTGACGCGGTCGTGACGGTTGGGCTGTTTGCCGGTCTCGGTTTGGGCGTGGCGGTCACGCTGCCGGATCGCGGTGCGTCGTGGTGGGTGGCGCCGCCTGCGCTTGGTGTGATCGCCGGGCTGGCGGTGGCGTTGATCTTTTACGTGCGCTTGTTGCTCGAGAACCGGGCCGGCAAGGCGGGCAGCCGGCAGGCGTCGTTTGCCGGCTTCGAGACCGAGGACGTGTTGTATCTGCTGCCGCTGATAACCGTATTCGACGCGACGCGTGGCTTCCTGGTGGCGGCGGCGGTTGGCGCGCCCCTTTTCTTGATACTCGTGTTACGGGATTACTGGCGCGTTCGCGAGGCGGCCCCTGCGGCGGCCAGCGACGCGTCGACTGGCATGGCGAGGGCCGAACGATCGATGGCGAACGACGACGAACACATTGCCCTGGCGGGCGTTGGCGCGGCTGCCTTCTCGAACCCGGAGGGGGGCGTGGATGCGGGTCGTGCCGACACAGGCGGCCACGCACTGGGGGCCAGTATGGCACCACCGATGGCTGCGGCCGAGGCCGCACCGTCCGCGGTTCCATCGATGCGCGCAAGCGCTGAGGTTGGGACGGTCGACCCGGATCGTGCGGTGGCCGCACGTGTCGCCGACTTCGACGCGGCGGCGGCAAAGGCCCGATTCGACGAGCAGGGCGCCTTCCTGTTCATTGAGGATTTTCTGCCGCCGGAGGTCACCCGCGGCTTGATCGACTGCGTTCGTGCCGTCCAGTCGCAAGCGAATCGGAACTATCTGCCCGGACACAAGCAGGGCGGCAGTGTCAGTCGACATGTCATTGACGAAGCGGCGCCGTTCATCGCCGAGTTGTATCGGTCGCCGGCGTTGATCGGCTGGCTGGAGCGGCTGACCGGCGACCGGCTGCTGCCGTCGCCGGACGACGATCCCCACGCCTACGCGCTCTATTTCTATACCCGGGCCGGCGACCACATCGGCTGGCACTATGACACCTCATATTACGACGGCAAGCGCTACACGCTCTTGCTGGGGGTGATCGACGACTCGTCGTGCCTGCTTGAATACCGGCTCCACACGCGGGATGAACAGCGGGCCAATGTATCGGGCGCGGCGCGCCTGCGTCCCGGCGGCTTCATCCTGTTCGACGGCGACAAGCTGCACCACCGCGTCACCCGCCTCAAGGAAGGCGAGGAGCGCGTTTCGCTGACGTTCGAGTACGTGACCGATCCGACGCTTCGGGGCTCGCGCCGCGTACTTTCGAATTTGAAGGATGCCGTGGCGTACTTCGGCTTTCGGCAGGTCTTCCGCGGCATGATCGGCAGGCGTCGCGAGCCCGCGCGGCGCCCGGACGAGCCTCGATGAGGCGAGCGGCGCTTCTGTCGCTGCTGGCCGGCGGTGCGCTGTTGCTTGTCTTGCTCGCCTGGCAGGGCATGGACTCCGTGCTGTCCGCGCTGGCGCTGGTCGGTTGGGGCGTGCTGTCGATCACCGCGCTGCACCTGCCGCCGCTCCTGCTCGATGCGGGCGCCATCGCGGTGCTGCTGCGGCCCACCAGTGCCGCTCCGGCGTCGCCTTACTTCCGCAGTGCGCTTCTTGCGCGCTGGCTCGGTGAGTCGGTCAACAGCCTGATGCCTGCCGGGCAGATTGGCGGACCCGTCTTGATGGTGCGCCACCTGACCCAACGTGGGCTGGGCGGCTCTCAGGCCACTGCGGTGATCACGGTCAGCACCACGCTTCAGACGGCGGCGCAGCTCGTGTTTACGCTGGTCGGCATCGCAGTCTGCTGCGCCTACGCATCCGGAAACGTCACGGTGCCACTGCTCAGCGTCTCGGGAGTGCTGTTGCTGCTGCTCTATGCCTTCTACGTTGCGCAGCGGCGCGGCCTGTTCGAGATGCTCGTGCAAGGGCTGGGCCGCGCCTTGCCGCGCCACGACTGGACGCACTGGCTTGAACGGGCAAGAGGCGCGGATCTGGCGGTCCAGTCGGTCTACCGGAACAGTGGCAGCCGGGCCGCCTGGAGCTTTGCGCTCAGTCTCGTCGGCTGGGCGGTGGGCGTCGCGGAAGTGTGGCTGGCGCTGCGACTGCTCGGGCACCCCGTTGGCTGGACCGAGGCGCTGCTGCTCGAAAGCCTGGGGCAGGCTGTGCGTGCCGCCGCGTTCGCGATCCCGGGCGCGCTGGGCGTGCAGGAGGGCGGCTATCTGCTGCTGGCTCATCTCGTCGGACTGCCGCCGTCGACCGCGCTGGCGCTGTCGCTGCTGAAGCGCGCGAGAGAAATCATCCTCGCCGTGCCGGGCATCGTCTACTTGCAACACGCCGAGCGTCGCTGGCGCCGGATACGTGCGCAGGGCGCCGGCTGAACACATGCCGGCTGCCCGGATCAAGGGCGCCGCTTCCGTCCCGAAATTGCACGTGCCGAAGCCGGGATACGGCATAGGCATAGGCATACCGAACCGAAACCTGGAACGATCAGATTGAGAGCCATCATCCTCGCGGCCGGCGTCGGCCAACGTCTACAGCAGGCGGCGGACGCACGCTTCCCCAAATGTCTGCTGCGCTTTGGCGGGCATACGCTGCTCGAACGCCATTTGACGATGCTTCGCTCGGCGGGCATCGACGATGTCGTGCTCGGCGTCGGCTTCGCGCACGAGGCAATCGAAGCGGAGCTGGCGCGTCTGAACTGGCAGCCGCGCCCCACGCTCGTGGTGAATCCGGATTACACGCTCGGCAGTGTATTGACCGTGCACACGCTCGCCGCCGCGATGCAGGCGGACGACGACGTGCTGCTCTTCGATGCGGACGTGTTGTATGACGAGAGAATCATCGCCGCGTTGGTCCAGGGCAGCCACGCGAACCGGCTACTGATCGACCGCGACTTCGAGGCGGGTGACGAGCCGGTGAAGCTGTGCGTCCGCGACGGGGTGCCAGTCGAACTGCGCAAGCGCGTCGCGGCCGACGTGGTCTACGATACTGTCGGCGAGTCGATTGGCTTTTTCCGCTTCGATCAGCCAACCGCGCGACGACTCGTCGAGATCGTCGCGGGATACATCGACGCCGGGCGTTCGGATCAGCCGCACGAGGAAGCGGTCCGCGACCTGCTGATCGAACGTGGCGAACAGTTCGACGTCGCCGATGCGACTGGGCTGCCCTGGCTCGAAATCGACTTTCCAGTAGACGTCGCGCGCGCTGCCGACGAGGTGCTGCCGCAGCTCCTGCCATTCCCGCCGGCCTTGCCTGCGTCGTCTGCCTCACCTGCCGCAGCGGTACAACACGGAACGATGTCTGCATGAACGCACCTGTCACTTCCCAGCCAGTCTCGCACGCGCGCGCCTTGCGCGACATGCTGTTGTCGTCGGAACTCGAATTCCTGATGGAAGCGCACAACGGGTTGTCGGCCCGTATCGTGCGCGAGGCCGGTTTCAAGGGTATCTGGGGCTCGGGGTTGGCGATTTCCGCCCAGTACGGCGTGCGCGACAACAACGAGGCCAGTTGGACACAAGTCGTCGACACGCTTGAGTTCATGGTCGACGCAAGCGGCCTGCCGATCCTGTTGGATGGCGACACTGGCTACGGCAACTTCAACAACCTGCGGCGTCTGGTGCACAAGCTCGAGCAGCGCGGGATCGCGGGCGTGTGTATCGAGGACAAGCAGTTCCCGAAGACCAATAGCTTCATCGACGGCGAGCGTCAGCCGCTAGCCGAGGTCGACGAGTTCTGCGGCAAGATCAAGGCGGGCAAGGATTCGCAGCGCGACGACGATTTCTCGATCGTCGCCCGTGTGGAAGCGTTGATCGCAGGTTGGGGCATGGCCGAAGCGCTGCGTCGCGCGGAGGCGTATCGTGCCGCCGGTGCCGACGCGATCCTGATTCACAGCAAGCTGTCGCGACCGGACGAAATCCTCGAATTCACACGCGAGTGGGCCGGTCGGGCGCCGTTGGTGATCGTGCCGACGAAGTACTACAGCACCCCGACGGATGTGTTCCGTCGAGCGGGCATCAGTACGATCATCTGGGCCAATCATCTGATCCGGGCGGCGACCTCCGCGATGCAGACGACGGCCCGCGAAATTCATGCGAACCAGCGCTTGATCGACGTGGAAGACCGCATCGCGCCGGTAAACGAGATATTCCGGCTGCAAGGCGCCGACGAATACGCGCGCGCCGAGCGGGCCTATCTGGGCGCAGGCCGGAAGCCCGCGGCAGCGGTGGTGCTGGCGGCGGCGCGCGGACGGGGTCTGGAGGCATTGACGGAAACGCGTCCGAAGGTAATGCTGCCGGTGGCCGGCAAGCCCCTGCTGCGTTGGCTGGTGGATGGCTTCAAGGCGCAGGGGCTGCACGACATCACCGTGGTCGGCGGCTACCGTGCCGATGCGATCGATACCACAGGCGTCAAGCTTGCCGTCAACGAGCGCGCCGAGCAGACCGGCGAGCTCGCGTCACTGGCCTGCGCGGTCGAGGCACTCGAAGGCGACGCGGTCATCGCCTACGGCGACTTGCTGTACCGCAGCTACATTCTCCGCGACCTGCTCGATAGCGAGGCCGAGGTGACGGTCGTGATCGATTCTTCCGATCCGGCGCAGTGCAATCCGAGTGTGCGCGACTTCGCCTATTGCTCGGCACCGGACGACCGGGACCTGTTCGGACAAGCGGTACGCCTGCTCGACATTGACAGCCAGGCGACACGCGACGATCGCTCGGCGGAGGGGCGCTGGATCGGCTTGATGGCGGTGCGCGACGAGGGCGTCGGCCGTCTCAATGCGGCCCTGGCCGCGCTGCGCGAGCGGCCCGACTTCGATCGCCTGGACATGCCCGATCTGATCAATGCGCTCGTCACCGACGGCGTGACGGTCGCCGTTCAATACGTCCATGGTCATTGGCGCGGCGTCAACGATCTCGACGAACTCCGTCTGGCAGGCGACTTCGCGCATGGCCAGCAGCCTTTCGGGGCCGAGGTGCCCGTTGAAGACGTCGGCACGCGTGCCGACGACAAGCACTGAAGGGGATAGCCAGTGATCGAGGCAAAGGATTTCATCGAAGCGGCGCGGGCACGCGGCATCGACCGCTATGCGGGCGTGCCATGCTCGTATCTGACGCCGTTCATCAACTATGTGCTGCAGGATCCGACGCTCCACTACCTCTCCGCGGCCAATGAAGGCGACGCGGTCGCGGTGAATGCCGGCGTTGCGCTCGCGGGCGGCGTCGGCATTACGATGATGCAGAACTCCGGCCTGGGCAATGCAGTCAGTCCGTTGACTTCACTGACCTGGACGTTCGGTCTGCCGCAGTTGTTGATCGTTACGTGGCGGGGGCAGCCCGGCGTGGCCGACGAGCCACAGCATGCGCTGATGGGACCGATCACGCCGCAGTTGTTGGACTTGATGGAAATCCCCTGGGAGTTGTTTCCGACGGAACGGGGACAGATCGAGCCGGCACTGGAACGCGCCTTCGCCTATATGAGCAGCACTGGGCGGCCTTATGCTTTGCTGATGCAAAAGGGCAGCGTGGCGCCGGTCGCACTGGCGCGCGCGCTAACACCGAGCAGTTCGAACCGACACGACATGTCGGTGCGTCACGAACCGGTGGCACAGACGCTGCCGGCGCGACGGGAGGCACTGGAACGCGTGATTGCGCTCACCCCGGTCGAGAAGAACGTCGTGTTCGCGTCGACGGGTTTCTGCGGGCGCGAACTCTATGCGTTGGATGACCGGCCCAACCAGCTCTATATGGTCGGCTCGATGGGCTGCGTGACACCGCTGGCGCTCGGTTTTGCGTTGATGCGGCCCGATCTGCGCGTGGTCGCCGTCGATGGCGACGGCGCCGCCCTGATGCGCATGGGTGTGTTTGCGACGCTGGGTAGTTACGGTCCGCGCAATCTCTTGCATATTTTGCTCGACAACGGCGTACATGACTCGACCGGAGGACAGCACAGCGTTTCGCCGAATGTGTCCTTTGCGGGCGTTGCCGCCGCCTGCGGTTATGGCGAGGCGCGCGAAGGCAGCGCGCTGAGCGTGGTCGACGCCTTGTTCGCGCAGACGGCCAGCGCGGGTTGCCGTTTCGCCGGCTTGAACATCCGTCCGGGCACGCCCGACGGCCTGCCGCGTCCTACCGTCACGCCCGTCCAGGTGCGCGACCGCCTGCAGCGCCATATCGGAATCGGCGCACGCCACTTCAGCACCACGACAGGGGCGAAGCCATGAACCTTCTACTCAATCCAGGCCCGGTCACGCTGACCGAGCGTGTGCGACGCAGCCTGCTGCAAACAGACCTGTGTCACCGGGAAAACGAGTTCTTCGACCTTCAAGACGAAGCATGCGGGCGGCTGCTACAGGTCTACGCGCTTGACGCGACCGTCTGGCAGGCCATTCTGGTTGGCGGCTCTGGCACCGCTGCGGTCGAAAGCATGATCGCCTCGTTGGTCCCCGCGCAGGGCCGCTTGCTGGTGGTCGCGAACGGCGTCTACGGCGAGCGCATTGCGCAGATGGCGGCGCGTTATGGGATAGCCCATGAAACGGCGCAGGGCGAGTGGATGGCCGCTCCCGATCTGCCGACGCTGGCTGCGGCGATGGACGAAGCGGCGCGGCGCGGCGAGGCCTTCACGCACCTGGCTGTCGTGCAGCATGAGACGACCACCGGGCGTCTGACTGACATCGCTGCGCTTCTGGCGCTTTGCGAGAAGCGCGGCATCGCGATGCTGCTCGATGGTGTGAGCAGCTTCGGCGCCGAGCAAATCGACTTTCGTTCGCCAGCGCTGGCGGCCGTCGCCGCGACGGCCAACAAGTGCCTGCACGGCGTGCCGGGCATTGCGTTAGTCGTGGCACGTCGCGCGGCGATCGAGCAGGGTATCACGCGGGCGTTCTATCTCGACCTCAAGCGGGCCGCCGCGCTCCAGGCCGAGCGGAATACCCCGTTCACGCCGCCGGTCCATGCGATCTACGCATTGGTGGAGGCCTTGCGCGAAATGGAGGAGGGCGGTGGGCAGCCGGCTCGGCTTGCACGATACAAGGCGTTGGCGGAGCGGGTGCGCGCGGGGTTGGCAGCGCTCGGCATCGTGGCGGCGGTTGCGCCCGAAGCATCGTCGGCGGTGTTGCGGGCCTATTCGCTACCGGCCGGTGTCGATTACGAGACGCTGCACGACCATTTGAAAAAAGCGGGCTTCGTCATCTATGCGGGGCAAGGCGGCCTTTCGCGTACCCTGTTCCGCATTTCCACGATGGGCGCACTTGCCGATGGCGACATCGAGCGGCTGCTTGCGGCGTTCTCGTCGCTCTGCACGACGGCGGCGGGGCGCGACGACGCGGCTTGAGGGTCGCCGCGGCCGTGTCAGCGGGCACGGCTGCGCGATGCGGGTCTCGCCGCAACCTGCGTCGTACGTTTGCTGTCTCCGCGCTGTCTCCGCGCTGTCACCGGCGCTTTCATCGGCGCTGAAAGCCTGCCGTCACTCGCGCCCTCGGTTGTGCCGCAATTCGCTCGGACGGGGGCTTGCGCGCGGTGCCGGTGGTTGTCCCATCAAGATGGGCTGAAAGAAGACCGCGCCGATCAGCGTGCAGAACAGCGACAGGGACAGCAGCTTGCCCATGCTCGCCGTGCCGGGGTGGTGCGACAGCCACAGGCTGCCGAATGCGGTAGCGGTGGTTGCGGCCGATAGAATCACGGCCTGCGTCAGACCGGACTGCAGGAAGTCGCTGCGGCCTTCGCGCCACGCGATGACGTAGTAGATCTTGAAGGCGACGCCGATTCCCAGCAGCAACGGAAGCGCGATGATGTTCGCGAAATTCAGTGGCAGGTCAATCAGCACGCACAGCTCCAGCGTCACCAGTGCCGAAACCAGCAGCGGTACGAGCGTCCGTAGTACGTCGGTGAAACGCCGCAACGCCAGCCACAACAGCATCGTTACCGCGACCAGCGCCCATGCGCTTGCCTCATAGAAAGCCGCGACGATCGTATCCGCCGAGTGAAGGATCGAGATTGGGCCGCCCGCGGCCTCCGGCACTGCAGCCGTGACGCCCTCGGTGAATCGCCGCAACATGACGTCGTCGTTCGGGTCCTGCCCGGCCATGACCCGCGGCGAGATTGCGACGCGTGCGCGGCCGTCCTCCGCAATCCATTGGCGCTTGAGGGTCGGCGGCAGGCTGTCGAGGGTGATCGGTGTCGCCCGGAGCATATCGGCGAGCGCGCGGAGCGACAGACGCAACGGCAAGGCGATGGCATCCTCGGCGCGATCGCGGGTCGCCGGATCGCTGCCCGCCAAGCGCCGCAAAGCCGCGGCAAGCCGCTGCGCCTCCGGGGCACCCTTGCCGGGATGGTCGAGCGCTGCGTTGTCGAGCATTCCGGCTGCGTAGCGGAGTGCGGAGATGCGTGCGCCGTCGCCTGCCTGGTTGATCGGAGTTTGAGATAGGACGGGCGCCAGCGCCGCCGCCGCTCGCTGGATGGCGGCGAGCTTGACCGCTTGATCGGCGGGTACGAAGCTGCTGGCAGTCATGGTTCGCCCAACCTCGGGCAAGGCCTTGATGCGGGTTGCAAGGGCGTCTGCATGTGCAAGATCCGGCGCAAGCACGGCGACGTCGTTCACGCCGTTGTTCGGCGATTGCGCGAGCGTCAGCAGTGTCGACATCGATTCGCTGTGTGGATCCTTCAGATGCAGCGGGTTGAAGTCGAAGCGCAGATGGGCCAGCAGTGGCAGACCCGCGACGACCAATGCCAAGGTTCCATAGAGCAACGGCTTGCGATGCCGTGCGGTGAAGCGATCGACCGGCGCCAGAGAGCGAAAGCCGGGCGCGTGCTGCTGCGCTGGCGGCTTGAGGACGGCGATCAAGGCAGGCAGTAGCGTCACGCTGAGCGGGAACGCGATGAAGAGGATGCCCACGCCGGCGATCTCACCCAATTCCGAGATTCCTCGGTACGCGGTTGGCAGGAACGAGAAGAAGCTTGCGCCGGTGGCGGCCGCGGCCAACGCGAGCGGCATTGCAATCGAGCGGGCGGCGCCGCGCAGCGCACCTTCGACATCCGGAGCGCCGAGCCGGGCTTCGCGGTAGCGCACGGCGAACTGGATGCCGAAGTCGATGCCAATGCCGACAAAGAGGACCGCGAACGCGACGGAGATCAGATTCAGTGCACCGACGAGCAACAAACCTGCCGCGGCGGTCATGCTCAGGCCAACCAACAGCGTAACGAAAACGGCGAGCATCAGGCGGCCGGACCGCACTGCGAGCCACACGATGATCAGGACCAGCATCAAAGTAGCGACCGCGTTGGGTATCGCCCCCTCCGCAACCGACGCGAATTCTTCGTCGGCCAGCGGTCGCGAGCCGGTGAGGGCAATGTGCGCGCCAAAGTGTTGCGCCAGCTGCAGGCTCTGCGCGGCGCCTCGAATGCGTTCCGCCGCAGCCTGGCCTGCTTCGAGCGCGCCATAGTCGACGACGGGTCGGACTTCGATGAAACTGCGCCTTTCCGCGTCAGGAGCGAGCAGGGCTTGCCATGACAGTGCGCCGGAGCGGTGCGCGAGGACGGCATCGACTGCAGTCGCACTGGCGTCGAACAGTCCCGCCATGTTCTCTAGCTTGACATCGCCATTCGCCAGCGGGGTGGACAGCATCAGTGACAGCAGGCTCGACAGGCCCGTCACTGTGGGATCACGCGCAAGCCGATTCAGCAGCGGTTTTGCGTCGGTCAGTTGCTGCGTGACGCGTTCGACCTCGGCCACATCGAGATAAAGCAGCCCATTGGTCTCGAAAAATGCGCCGCCGCCTGGTCGCTCGACCGACCGGAATGAGGCGGTATCCTGTCGCAGTCGCGCCGCCAGTTGATCCGCTGCCTCGCGGGCGAGCTCCGGGGCGGGAGCGCTGACGACAACGAGTGTGCTCTCGTCGCGGTGCGGGAATGCCGTGTCGATCGCTTTGCCACGCTTCGCCCAGGCCGCGTTAGTATCGATAAGACCGGAGATATCGGTATTGATCGCGAAATGGCGGGCAGTGTAGACGGCACTGACCACGCCCAGCAGCAATGCGGCAGCGATGACCAGAGGGGCGTGGCGCACGGACAGCCGCACCACCCGAGATATCAGCGAAGTCAACATGGATACGCTGGCAGGCGCCGGGGTGCCCGCCGAATGAACGAGAAATAGGAAAACGATGAACCAGCCACTTTCCGCATTTGCCGCAATGGCCGTTTCTTTTTGCGCCGCAGGTACCGCTTGGGCGCAGGGGACGAAGTCCGCTAATCCCGACGAGTTTATCAAAACCGCCATCGAAACAGTCGTGACCGCGGCGAAGCAGGATCCGGCCGCGCGCGACGGCGACATCAATGCCACCGCTCGCGTGGTGGAGCGAGAGTTCCTGCCTTACACGGACTTCGAGCGCACCACGCGGCTCGCGCTTGGACCGGCATGGGGCAGTGCGACGCCGGAGCAGAGGCAGACTGTTTTCCAGGAATTTCAGCGTCTTCTCGTACGCACCTATGCGCTGCAGCTGACGCAGATTCGTGACCAGAAGGTGACGTTTCGCTTCGACCGTGCGCAGCCGGTGGCCAAGACGAGCGACGTGGTCGTGCAGTCGGAAGTGCGGGGCGCCAGCGACGATGCGTTGAAGGTCGGCTACCGTCTTGGCAAGACCGCGGCGGGTTGGAAGATCTACGACATCGACATGATGGGTTCGTGGGCCATCGTCGTGTATCGGCAGCAGTTTGCGACAGCGATGAAAAACGGCGGGGTCGATGGTTTGATTCGATATTTGAAGGAGCACAACGCTCGCCTCGGATGAGCCAGCGTCTTGGACGAGTTTGGCGGTGCCCGAGTCGCGCCCACCGTGTAAGGCGTCCGGTCGTACGTAGCAGATAGGGCGGTCCCCGCTGCTTCGTTGTAGAAACATATACTGAAAAAAATACAACACTGATTTCTATCCAACATCTCAGAAAGAAGACAGTGAGCAACACCACCGAGCTTGATGGTGCACCCGCGTTCCGGCTCGCCAGCGCACTCGTAGTGTTCTTCTCGGGAGCAGCGATCACGACCGAACAAGCCGACCCTGTGACAAATTGTGGCGATACGACGACTCAAAGCGCAATGGATCAGTGCGCTGCGGCGAAGCAGTCCGCGGCAGATCAGGCTCTCAACAAGCAGTACAAGAGCCTAGCAGCCTCGCTCGACGCAGGAGGGAAACAACGTCTCCGTGATGCCGAGAAAGCATGGATAACATTTCGGGATAAAGAGTGTCTTTCCCGGCTCGGCCCTCGAAGCGACGGTGGCTCGATATGGCCAATGAGTTAGGCCGATTGCATCACGACGTTGACTTTGCAACGCACAAAAGAGTTGGCTGCACAGCAGCGATGCCCGGATGGCGGCGTAGCGTATCCGGCGAAGGCTGCAGACTAGTGTGGCGCGGCGGACCGATGAAGCGCGCGCTGACGAGCGGGAGAGCGGAAAGGCAGGAGGGCAGGAAGGAAGGCAGGATTTCCGCTGTTGACCGGCGCAATCAGGCGGAGCAGAGCCGAGCGATGGGATGTACGCGCGACGCATCACTGTCAGATGCCCGAGCGAACCCTGCCGCGCGATCGGTGGACGTCTTGTTAGCCGACGTCTCATTAGCCGACACCTTGAGTCGGGTCACGCGAAGTGTCTCGTGGCTGGATGCAATGTGCGCTCACGGTGTCGACGCCGGCCGTGACGCCGAAACGATTCGACTTGCCCGCGTCGTGACGTCTCAGCAATCCACGGCATGACGGGTGGCGGCGCTGGCTTGCCACTCGGGAGACCTGCAACTAACCCACATGAGCGTCGCGACCGTCGTGGCATCGCCATCTTCGGACAAGCTCATCGAGCTGCGAAAGGGGCTGCCGTGCGGTGACCGCCGATCAGACTGCGGACAGGCACGTGCCGGACCGACCGTTTCGGGCAGGTAGGGAGAACCGTAGAGTCAGGTCGCAGGTTGCCAGCTGCTCTGCGCTTTGGCGTTTGGATCCTGCGGGCCAAGCTCTCTCGCAAACCCCATACCGTTCGTTGACGCTAGATTCGTCGACCCCGGCGTCGATGTGACTCAAGCCTGCACGGTATTGGCCGTGCTGACGATCTCATCCTGCGACTTGCGCTGGGCAAACGCAGCCTGGATTCGCTCGAGCCAGGCCAAATCCGTGCTGTCGACGACCGTGCGGCTCGAACTCGTACCGATCAATTGCAATGTGTGGCGCACGTTCTGGAAACGCCAAGCGATGAAGCTGGCGATGAAAGCCATCAGGCCAAGAATCAGCGCCGGACCGCTGGCAAAGTAAACGCTCAATGCGACCACTGCCAAACCGATAAGCAAGAGCACGGTGGCCGCCAGCTTGGAACGCGCGCCAGGCTGGAGTACCAGTCGGTCGCCGTCTTGTACAAGCACTGTCTGCCCGTAGACGACCAGTCGGTCGGCGTGCACTTGCACACCGTTCTCGTTGAACATTGCTGCTTGGTTCATTATCGCTCTGCTAACGCCAGGTTTGCCCATCAATCGGTGCATCGCGACCATCATAGCACCGGCTGTCAGCGGGAAACACAAAGCCCCTACTGGTCTGGCGCGCAGGTTGCTTTATTCGGCAGACTTTGAAAAAGGAGAATGCATGATGCCGCTCGGATTCGTTTTCCACCGGCCCGAACCCATCCCTGGCGAGCCCGCGCGCGATCCGATGACCGAACCGCATCCAGAGGATGCGCCGGGCGCCGTGCCGCTAGACGATGATGACGAAAGCAAGGGCAAGCCATTGGAGCACCGTCGCGGTCGTCGCTAGCATCCCGGCGCTCGGCATATTTACCCCGCAGCGCTTCAGACGCTCATCGATGCACGAAGCCCCGGAATCACGCGCATCGGCAAAATACAGCGGTATGTGGAGAGGCTAACGGCGCATCCGGCCCCAATCAACTGGAGCATCAATACAATGATCAAAGAATTCACTCACGTAGTCGAAGGCAAGAACGAAACGTTTTGCATCACGTTCGGCGACGGCGCAGTCAATAGCCGGGCACTGGTCAGCCGTGTCGAATCGCCGGAGACACTGGTCATTATGGAAGCATCGGGTACGCTTGCGGCAATCAAGGCGAAGCTCGAATCCACCGATGCCTTTCTGGACGATGCCATCGAAAAGGTCAAGTCGTCGGGGCTAATCGAGAAGGCGGTGCAAACCGGCGAGTTGCAGAACGGGACACTTTAAGCGTAGACACGCGTGTGCTGATGTTCGGTGCGGGGCGCCTGAAGGTGTCTCCGTGCCAGTCCGGGGCAGCGACCCGTGGTTGCGCCTTCGGCATCATATGTAGCGCAGCAGTGCTGCGAAAGATACTGGTCCAGCGATACGACGTGCGTTGAAGCGGTCCTGGAAATGAGTCGTGACTTTAGATGGCGCCTGTGCGACACGTGAGAAGCGCTGTCGGGAAACCACCACGCGTCGCGCCAATCCGCACAAGCGGAAAAAGCGGAAAAATAGGAACATCGGTGGCGGGAACGTAAGGACCGAGACAATATTCGTGCTGGTCACTATACGTATTGCGGCGCATTGGCCTACACAAGCGGTCGCACCGCTTCAAAGCGCTGGGTAGGGGTGTTCTCGCACTGCATTGAGAAGCAGAGGATCCGCTGCGACCGCTCAGCCGCCGTCAGCCGACTGGTGGCTCTTTCTCTGTGCTGGTCTCTGGCGGATTGTCATTCGGTGCGCGCTTCTTGTCGGCGTCGTCACGCTCGGGCAACAAGCTTTTTTCGTTGTCGCTATGTTCAGCGACCGGCACTGCCGGCTGCGCAGTTCCGTCTTGGGGTTTATCGTCTTTCATAAGGGCTCCTCTCCAATCGAAAAGATTGATACGATATCAAGCGAATCAAATCCTGTTCGAAAGAAAACGATGCAAGCCTTATGCCTACGTCGTCTTGCCGATCAGCTGGGAGCAGTGCGCCTATCAGCCGATATCTTTCCTGAGGTCCCACGGCGACGTCGCGTAGCGATAGCGGTAGCATCCTATCCAGCGATAGCTACCTTAGATGGCAGACGCAACGCGATGGCCAGCTTCGTCTTCAGCAACACATCGATCGAGCATGCTGCACACCGCTGCGAAGGTCCCGACCATCGTCGTACGCGAAGGGCCGCGGTACACGCGAACATTCGGCGCAAACGTCATCGAACGGACCGCAGGACGGCGGCTCAGAGCATTCTCCACTCGCGGGCGCGCAACCATCTTCAGCAACTGGCCGCCCAGCGCGCGTTTGACCGACGTTGCACTGTATCCCTCGCTGCGGGCATCGTTGTTTTGCTTCGTCGTGTTGCCGGTTGCTGCCAGTCGAATCGAAATTGCCATGATCACGCTCCTCAGAATTGAGTCGGACGAATCAGTCCGACCGCGATACCTTCTAACGCAAAATCCGCCTTGCCTTCTTCAACCACGATATTCGGGTACTCGGGGTTCTCGGCTATCAATTCCACACCGCTGGGTAAGCGCTTCAACCGTTTTACGGTGACTTCATCCCCAAGCCGCGCGACTATGATTTCGCCGTCCTTCGCCTCGGTGCGCCGCTGGACTGCCAGCAGATCGCCATCGAGGATTCCCGCGTCCCGCATGCTCATCCCGCGAACCTGCAGGAGATAATCGGGGCGATTAGCAAACATCGACTGATCGCACCGGTAGTTTCGCAATACCTGTTCCTGGGCAAGAATTGGGCTGCCTGCGGCGACCCGTCCGACCAGCGGAAGGGACAGACCCAGCAACTCCAACGGCACGTCGCCGAGTCGATCGTTGTCATCGGCCGACCGGACCAGGCGGATGCCGCGCGATGCGCCGCGCGTCATTTCGATCACACCCTTGCGCGCCAAGGCGCGTAGGTGCTCCTCTGCGGCATTGGCTGAGCTGAACCCAAGCTCCGCGGCAATCTCCGCGCGCGTCGGCGGGAAACCGGACGTCTCGATTGCCCTTTTCACAAGGTCGAGCACCTGTTGCTGCCGTGCCGTCAACTTCACCATCTTCCGCCTCCGTGTGATCACATCTGTATTTTTATACAGTATCGGTACTGTATGCAAGCGGAATTTTTTAAGCAAGTCAGGGCGAGCAGCGTCTGTTCGACCATCCGGGAGAAGCGTTGCGGGCCGAAGCGCTCGGCTACAATGCGCGCCATGAGAACCGATACCGTCCCCTTTTCCGACGCGCCGACCGCGTCCCGACGCCCGCGTATCGTGGTGGTCGGCACCGGTGGCACCATTGCCGGTGCGGCGGGCGACGCCGCACAGACCACTGGCTATGCGGCTGGCGCATTGCCAATCCAGCAATTGCTTGCCGCGGTGCCGATGCTCGGGCGCTTGGCGGAGGTCGAGGCCGAGCAGGTAGCGGCGCTGGACAGCAAGGACATGGATCACACTACGTGGCTCGCGCTGGCCCGGCGGGTACAGCATCACGTCGACAGGGCCGACGTCGATGGAATCGTGGTTACGCATGGCACCGATACGCTTGAAGAAACCGCTTACTGGTTGAACCTCACCATAGCGACCCGAAAGCCGGTGGTCTTTACCGCCGCCATGCGTCCGGCGACCGCATTGTCGGCGGATGGGCCACTGAACCTGCTCGACGCGGTCACGGTGGCCGTGTCGCCGTCGGCGAGCGGGAAAGGCGTGCTTATCGCCTTCGGGCACCGGATCTTCGGGGCGCGTGATATCGCGAAGACGTCGAGCTACGCGGTGGACGCATTTTCGAGCGGTGAACGGGGCGTACTGGGTTGGGTACAGGATGGACGTGTCGATGCGCTGCGCGATGCAGAGAAACGGCATACGGTGAACAGCGCCTATGCGCCGCTCCGTGCTGATTGGGACGCGTCGGCGCTTGCGCGAGTGGAAATCGTGTCGAGTTACGCGGGCGTGACCGGCTTGCAGGTCGAGGCCGCCATCGCCGCTGGCGTGCCAGGCATCGTCGTTGCCGGCACCGGAGGCGGATCGATCCACCAGGCATTGCTGCGGCCGCTGCTGAAGGCGGCCGAGGCCGGTGTGGTGATCGTACAATCGTCTCGTATCAGCCATCCTCGCGTAACGGGCGACGCGCTCGACGCCCATTTCATTCCCTCGGGCACCCTGAGCGTGTGGAAGGCGCGAGTGCTGTTGACCGTCGCCCTTACGGCGCACCCGGCTGATCCCCAGGCTTGCCGCGACGCTTTCGCCCATTATTGATTCCGGGCGGGACCACAACGACAAGCCAGGTCGATTGCGGAACAGGTGCGGACGCGTTCACGGCAACTACGTGATGGACGGCTCTTTCGCGTACTGCGCGTATAGCGCATATGGCGCATATGGCGCATATGGCGCTCGTTGCCCACATTGCGGCTGATGCGGCTATCGAGGCTATTCTTGCGGGTCGGCCGCTGCATCGGCTGGCGCGACGCCGAGCGCGTCCAGCCTGGCTTGCAGCGGTTGCAGGCGCCGCTCGCACGCCTCGACTGCGTGAAGATATGTCTGCAGCGCGCGTTCGGCGATCTCCGCCCCCGGGCACGCGGTCAACGCGTCGCACGCCGCGACGAAGTCGTCCATGCGCAGCATTGCAGCCGGCCCCTTGTTGCGATGCGCATGCTGCCGCATGCCGGCGAAGTCGCCACTTGCGATGGTGTCCCGGGTCTGTCGAAGCCCCTCGATGAAAAGGCTCAACAGCGCCCGTGCGGTCGTTGCCTCATGGTTGGCCAGAATGAGGAGATGGTCGAACAGCCGGGCGTCCGTCTCACTCTCCGAGAGCGGCGCGGCGCCTGCGTTCCCGCTACCGACGCCCGTGTCCGTACAATGGCCGGCACCATCCGGGTCGCCGTCGAATCCGCCGGGCGCCTGGCTTGGCACGACGTGAGTGCGCCGCTTGGTCGATACGGCCTGATCGCCTCCAATGACTTCCGCAACCGCGATTCCGTCGGGCTCAACCTGCACGCGCGCTAGCGGACCGGCGGGCGCATCACGATCGCGCCGCTCGTCCGAGACGCCAAGGCATGCCGCCAATTCGTTCAAGCCGACCGGCTTCACGAGACAGCCCGTCATGCCGGCGCGTAGGCAGCGTGCCAGACAGGCATCCGACGGATCGGCGCTGTAGCCGATCACCGGTGCATCGCAGAGCGCGCCGATCTTCACGGCGAGCGAGAACCCATCGATGCCGCGCATCGAACAGTCGGTCAGCACGGCATCGATCGAGCGGCTGGCCACGACGACCAGCGCCTGCTCACCGCTTTCAGCGGCACATGCATTGAAGCCGAGCCGGCGCAGTTGGGTGGTGAGCAGCACCCGGTTCGCCGGGTGGTCGTCGACGGCGAGGACCGTGGCACCCGGCGCGAGGTGGATCACTGCGGGAAGGGCGTTCGATTCTGTTGGATGCGAGGGCGGCGCCGCTTCCGAGCGGTTGATGGACTTGTTGCCCCCGACGGTGCGCAGTGACTGGTGCGGCGCCGGGCGCTGGACGAAACCATCGCTGGCCTCGGCGTCGTCTGGCCGGTCGGCAAGCGCATCGACTGCGCAGGGCGCGCTTGCCGTTTGAACCACGTCAGCACCGGGAGCGGCAGGCAAGGCGTCCCCGCCGTCGGCGCGATCCTCGTGGGCAGCGGCGCTGCGCGCCGAACCCGCAGCGTCGACGTGCTGTCGATTCGATTCGGCGGTGCCGATCGGAAGCGGGATTGCAGCAGCGGCCGGGAAGGGCGCGGGGGAAGAGGGCGGCAGGGGCCTCGCCATCGGAACGATGACCGCCGCGCGCGTGCCGGTGCCTGTTTCGCTTTCGAGCGTAATTCGACCTTGCATAGCCGAGACGATACGTTGGCAGATGGCCAGCCCCATGCCACTTCCGCCATAACGGCGGTAGGTGCCGGCGCCCCCTTGGCGGAACGGTTCGAACACGTCGCGCAGCGTTGCGGGATCCATGCCGATGCCCGTGTCGGAGACTCGCATCTCGATCAGACAGAACTCCGCGGTGCAGCGCAATAGCCTTACTTCGACATCGACCCGGCCTGCGTCGGTAAACTTGATGGCGTTCCCGACCAGGTTGTAGGCGATCTGTCGAATCCGTGAAGGATCAAAGCGCAGCGCGGCAGGCAGCGCGTCGTCCGCTGAAAACGTCAACGCCAGGCCCCTTGCGCGCGCGGGCGTTTGAAAGAGGGCGGTTGCGGCGCGCAGCGTGTCGGCCAAATTGCCAACCTGGGCGTCGAACGGCATCTCACCGCATTCGGCCCTCGACACTTCAAGGATGTCGTTCAGCAGCTTCAGTAGCGCAGTGGCCGCCTCGCGGGCCAGTTCGGCGTGACGTACGGCTTCGGGGTCGGCACTGCGGCCGATGAGCTCGAGCATGCCGATGACTATATTCATCGGTGTTCTGACTTCGTGGCTCATCGTCGCGAGGAACATGGTTTTCGCACGGTCCGCTGCCCGCGCTTCATCGCGGGCTACACGCAGCGCGTCCTGCAGGCGCTTCTGCTCGGTGAGATCGATCCAGCCCCCGATCACGCCAGCATAGGGCGGGGACGCGACGGCGCCTTTGCCGTGAAGCGGCGCGGCCCAATGCAGTCCGGTCCTTGATATGCCGTTCAGGCAGACCGTCACCTCCTCGACATAGCGGTCGCTGCCGCGCCGAATTTGTTCCTCCGCGCGTGCCAGCGTACTGCGCGTCGCCTCGGAGAAGAAATGCATGTCGTCGAGTCGCCGTCCGACCAATTCCGACTTGCGCCTGCCCAAGGCCTCGCAGAACGCGCGGTTGCACTCGCGCAGGCGGCCGTCAGCATCGCAAAAATAGATCGAATGGGGATTGGCGTCGACCAGTCTGAACAGGAACGCGAGACGGCGGCGCAGGGCGCGGGCGGTGTGCTGCCGGACCCGCATCCGCTGCCAAAGTCGAACGTTATAGATCAGCGTCGCCAGCAGCACGACGCCGGCGACGACGATGGCCGTCGGCATTGTCGACGCGCCGCGCCCACTCTCGACGGGCAGGGTGTAGGTCCATTGCGATGCTAGGCTTTCGATCGTCTGCGGCGGAATCGTGCGCAGCGCCTTGTTGATGATGCCGCACAGTGCCGCGTGTTCGTCGCCGACCAAGAAGTAGGCCGCGATCCGTGGTCCGATCGCACCGACGAAGTGCAGATCGTCGCGATAGCGATGGAAAACCACATAGCGTGCAACCGGCTGATACAGTAATGCGGCATCGGCCCGGCCCGCCGCGATCGCGGCCAGCGCCGCCGGCGTTTCGGTCACCGTGAGCATTACCTGGGGCTCGCGTTGCGCGGCGGGCCGAGGGTCCGCGCTGTCCATCGCCGCCAGATCGTGCGTCGCCCAACGATCACTGCCCGACTGCGGGCTCTGCCATAGCGCATCGATCACCGCGATGCGACGCGGCCTGACCTTGGAGGCGCTGCCGTGGTCCACACTGCGACGTGCAACCAGGGCCAGGCGGGAGCGAAAAAATGGCAGCGTGAGATGGGCGGACGCGGGTTCATCACCGACCGGGAAAGTGACCAGGGCCATCGCCGCTTCACGTCGCGTGATTGCCTCGCCGGCACGCCGCAGGCCGGCTTCGAACACAGGTTCGAAAGACAGTCCGGTCCGCCGCGCGACCATGTCGAGCAGCGAAGCAAGTACGCCGGCGAGACGGCCTTCGCGATCCCGGTAGGCAATCGGTGCAAACGCGCGCGGCACGCCGATGCGGACCAGCGGATGCGCGGCGATCCATGCGCGTTCGTCGTCCGTCAACCGTTCTTCGACCGCGGGCGGGAAAAAATCTGGACGATCGTCGGAAGCCGTTGTTGCCGAGTAGGCATGGTGCGTCGCATGTGTGGCTTCGCTTCCAGAGGCCTGGGCATGCGGTCCAGAGCGCCCGTCGCGCAGGACTTCGGGAAACGCTTCGTCGTTGCCAGCGCATGCACGTCCCACGCATGGCAACGCTTCAATACCCGAATTCCGCCCGTAGCTGGGCACCGCCCAGGCATCGTTTTCTGCGATGACAATCCACACCGCAGCGATCAGCACCAGCCGGGGCAATGGCTGGATGAAGTAAGTTTTCGGGCGAACCCGAGGAGTACACGCATCAGGCATTGAGCCGCCACTAAACTGCGAACGGGCGGCAAGGCGCCGCGCCGTGAAAGCGCGCCGCATGAACCTCCTGGACCGGCGTGCGCGGATGGCGCGAATCGAGGGGACTTGGACGACGCGAGGATTAATACGAATCGCCTTGAAGGCGGTGCACGCATGGTACAAGCCGCGCATGCCAGCTTGCCGCTGAGTTTGCAATTCGAAACGATGGATTAGACAAATCGCATCTGTGCTTGCGTCGAAGCGCGAAGGCAGCCACAGCTGGATGGCCGAACCCTGAACGCCTATCGCCGAAAATCGGGCTCTCAGGCAGCGTGCAGGGCACCGCATGGCGCGCCCGAACGACTACAATTCTACTGCATTTAACATAAGAGTAATTATCGAGTTCGAGGCGGCGTTGCGATGGGCTGCTGATAAATGATGTCGCGTCAGTTCACGCCAGGACACGCAGCCATTTGTCACGAACGCCGACGCGACACGAACTCCCACGATCGCTGCCCGCCAGTCGCATCTGCTGGCGCTGTCGCTGATCCATCCACGCTGCGCTCGCCGTGTTTCCTCCGCCGCGCTTGGCTACCTGTTTTTCAGGCATGTTTTCGCGCTCGCTACCATGCGGTCGCCGTCCTGCGTTCGGACGAACCATCGATCAGCGATCGCCGGCTGTCGGCTTCGGACCGCCGACACTTGCGCGATTCGGCGGTAAGCGCCGCTGCGCGCCCCGATCCCATCGCCACAGTCGCATTCCATCGTGCATTTCGCCAGCCTGACGGGATATGCCCAAGCATCGGCGCCGCAGTCTCACGCTTGCGTCCGAGCCAGTCTGCTGCGTTCCTTGTTACCGGAGTCCGCGCTGCTGCAGCGAGCAATGCCGCTGGCGGTGCGTGAAATTGCAGCGCTGAGCGGTACGCTGCTCGGCGCAGCGGCGATTCTCGTAGTCGATCAGGAACGTTTAGTCTGCGACGCAGCCGAATTCCCGATAATGGAGAATCAGGCAATAAAGGCCGGGCTTTACATGACGTCCGCGCTTCAGCCTCGCTATTGCTGGCGCCAGTGCCAGTTCATGCGCCACGCCCCTGATATTTCGCTCCTGGGCGAATTGCGCCGATTCGCGACAAATCGATGCCGAAACCTTGGCGGTCGCCAGGGTTACTCGCTGGGTCGCCTCGATGCACGCGCGATTAATGCCAGAGAGCGCGAGTTGCCCGATGCTTTGACGCATCACCTAAAGGCCCCCGAAGGAGCGGGAGCGCAGCGCGTGACTTAACCGGCGCCCGTGCGACGGCCGGCCAAGACCGAGACGCTTCGAAGTCCACCTCGGCTAGCTGCCGCCCGCCTCCTCATTTGAAGGCCGCTGCGCCACAACCTCGCGTTCAATCAATGCGCGATGTTTGTTCATCGTCTGCATGCATTCAGTGAGAATGTGCAGCAGGCGCTGTGCGTCCTCCCGCTGGCCGGCAGCCGGCGATCGTCGCTCATACTGCGCGCTCAATTCGGCAATGCGTTTGCGCGCCTCGTCCAAGTGACGGTTGGCCTCGATTAAATGGCACTCTTCAAGCGTTTTTTTAGTCATCATTTCTCCTGCTTGCTCGCCTGCTCGCAATGGGCTGCGAATCCGAGCTGAGAACCAATTTTGCCGCGCTCTGTCTTGTCGGTTGTCGCCTGCTCAGATTAATGACGTCGATAGATTAATACGAGACTTAACGCATCCCTCGACCGAGCGGGTAATTCGATGTCGGCCGAAGTGTTCGCCGATAGCAAAGAACAGGCCTGTCTTGACCCACCTTGCAAGTCTTAACTGGTGGCGAAGTGCCTTTGGCATTCATGAACGAGAACATTGTTTTTGTGCTTTTTACTATGTCAGTATTCAGTATATGTTTTTGAGATGATCGCGAACGCCAGACTTCTTGCGACGGCTTCAAGGGTCGCTGGTTATACTGAACAGCGTGGCTGCCGGTTCTGCCTCTCGAAGTGCCAACGCGGCGCGCTTCGGACCGTCTTACATTGCCGTTCTCAACGTCGAAACCGACCGAATGTCCGCGTCTCCTCGTCATCTTTCCGCCATGCTATGGCTGGTGGCTACCGGGTTCTTCATGCAGACCCTGGATACCACCATCGTCAACACCGCCCTTCCGTCGATGGCCCGCAGCCTGGGCGAAAGCCCGCTGCGCATGCAGTCGGTGGTCATCGCCTACTCGCTGACGATGGCCATCGTGATCCCAGCCTCGGGATGGTTGGCTGACCGCTTCGGTACGCGACAGATCTTCGCAACGGCGATCGCCCTCTTCGTTCTCGGATCGATCGGATGCGCGAGTTCCCAGACCCTGGTGCAACTGGCCAGCTCGCGCGTCGTACAGGGCGTGGGCGGCGCAATGCTGCTGCCGGTCGGCCGACTGGCTGTGTTGCGAACCTTCCCGCCCGAGGATTATGTACGGGCCTTGAGTTTCGTCGCGATCCCAGGTCTGGTCGGTCCGTTGATCGGCCCGACGCTTGGGGGCTGGCTTGTCGAAGTCTCGTCGTGGCACTGGATCTTCCTGATCAACGTTCCAGTGGGCATCGCCGGCTGTATCGCAACGTGGTTTGCCATGCCGGATGCGCGCAGCGAGGTGAAACGCTTCGACGCGAAAGGTTACGTGCTGCTGGCGGTCGGTATGGCCGGCTTCTCCTTGTCGCTGGAGAATATCGCCGCCCACGGCCTCAACCACGCGGCGGTCCTGGTCCTGCTGATCGTCAGCCTGGCAAGCTTCGTCGCATATGGACTGCATGCGACTCGTGCGCCCGCCCCGATCTTCCCGCTGTCCCTGTTCCGCATCCATACGTATAGCGTCGGGCTGTTGGGCAATCTGTTCGCCCGCATCGGCAGCGGTGCGATGCCCTACCTGATCCCATTGCTGCTGCAGGTGAGCCTCGACTACACGCCAATGCAGGCCGGCCTGATCATGCTGCCGGCTGCGGCGGCCGGGATGGCGACCAAGCGGGCGGTGCCGATGCTGATTACCCGCTTTGGCTATCGCAACGTGCTGATCGTCAATACCATCCTGGTGGGCGCCGCGATGGCCAGCTTTGCGCTGATTTCGTCGGAGCAGCCGACCTGGCTGAGGATTGCGCAGGTGGCGTTCTTCGGCGCGGTGAACTCGCTGCAATTCAGCGCGATGAACACCCTGACGCTGAAGGACCTAGCCGGCGCCGGCGCGAGCAGTGGCAACAGCCTGTTCTCGATGGTGCAGATGCTGGCGATGAGCCTGGGCGTCACCGTGGCGGGCGCCCTGCTGGCGGCCTTCGGCGCGATGTCCGCGAGTGGCCGCGGTTCGCTGCCGGTGTTTCATGAGACTTTCGTGTCCGTGGGCCTGATCACCTGCGCGTCCTCGTGGATTTTTGCGCAGCTCGCTCGCGAGGTCCGGCGCGGCAGGCACGATGGCGAAGCGGGCGAGATGTAAGCGGCTTACCGGTAAGTGCCTGACTGATGCGGCTGACCGATGCGCCTGACTGATGCGGCTGACTGATGCGGCTGGCATCGCGCCATCCGCACCGGTGGGCGGCGCCATCCCCGCAACATGCCCACCGCCGGCGCCGTCCGTTCTACCTGCCCCACTTCCGCTGCCGCCGATCGCGCGTGCCTTGTTCAGACGACGCCGCGTCGAGCCGCACGATGCTCGCGACGCAACAGGATGGTCACCAGCATGGCACCCAGCACGCAACCAATCCCCGTCGCAACGAAGATCGATCCATAGCCCAAGCGCCGCGCCAGCAGCCCGGCGAGCGGGCTCGTCAGCGCCAACGAAAGATCGAGAAATGCCGAGTACGCGCCGATGGCGGAACCGCGGCTGGCCGGCGGCACATGCTTGACGGCCTCGACACCGAGCGCCGGGAAGACCAGCGAAAAACCGCTGCCGGCCAGCCCGCTGGCGAGCAGTGCGATGAACGGCGACGGCGCAGCCGTCAGCAACAGAAGACCGAGCGCCTCCAGCGCCATCGAAACCAGCGCCACCCGCAACCCACCATGGCGCCGCACCGTGTGCGCGAACAACAATCGTACTGAAATGAAGCAGATGCCGAACACGGACAGCGATGTGGCGGCACCGGTCCAATTGCGGCTGGCGAAGAACAGGGTGACGAAGGTCGCCAGCACCCCAAACCCCGCCGAACCGAGCGCCAGCACCAGACCGTGCGGCGCCACCTGGCCGATCACGCGGTGATAAGGCAGTCGTTCACCGGTCGCGACGGCCACGGGCGCCTTGCGGAAGGCGACAAACGTCGCGATCACCGCCACGCCGCCACTCAGCAGCGCCAGTGCGACGAAACCGTGTCCGCCGGCAATCGCCACGCCCAATGGCGCCGCCACGGCCAGTGCGCTGTAGGTCGCAATGCCGTTCCATGAGATCACCTTCGCGGTATTCGAAGCGCCCACCACGCCGATGCCCCAGGTGATCGCGCCGGTTGCCACCATGCTCTCGCCCACGCCTAGCAGCAGGCGGGCAGCGACGAGCAGGGCCAGCGCCAGCCCGGGCAGCGGACATGCGAAGGCCACCGCATAGGTCGCGGCACTGGCCACGCAGGCAATCAGACCGCTGAGGGTGGCGTGCTTCGGTCCGCGCAGATCGATCACCCGACCGGTCACCGGACGGCTCAGCAGCGTCGCGACATACTGCGCGCTCATGATCGTGCCGGCGACGAACGGGCTGTACCCGAGCGAATCGATGATCCACGCCGGCAGCACGGCGATCGGCAGGCCGACCGCCAGATAGCAGACGAAGGTGAAGAAGACGACTGGGAGGATCTGCAGGTCGACGGGGCGACGCGACTGGACGGGGGAAGAAGCACTCATCGCGGACAGGCAGCGGCTGTGTAACGCCTGCTCAAGCGTCTGTCCGACCCGCCGTGCGCGTCGAAGCCCGTCGACACGGCGCCGCGAGATACGATTGACGATTGCCTAGGCAGCGCACTACAAAAAAAAGAGCCCGGACCATCGGTCCGGGCCTGAATCCACCAAGGAGAAGGTGGAGGAGACGGTTCGAATTATATGCACGTTTTCCCGTATTGCAAGTGGCTTTGAGGAAATGTGTCCGCGATGCAACAGACGGCCGGCCAGCGACATGCTGCTGCGCTTTCAGCCGGCTTTCGGGCATATGCCGAAAGCCGTGTCGTACCTTCAGGCGCCACGCAACCGGAATACAGTTTGCTTGCCCAAGCGACGAAGGAACCTGGCCTCGCGACGATTTTCGTCATATCGGGCGGCGTGCTGGCTGGCGGAGCGTCGGCAGCCGCCATCGTTCGAGCGGGAGCGGCGATGCGCTGTCACGCACCGGGGCGAGTCGGTCGGCATGCACCCGATGCACTGGATTGTCTTGGGTATGTGCTGCCGGTTCGGCCCCGCCGCGACTGCAACGCGGAGAGCCTGGAAGCTATTACTCGCCAGCGGCGGAATGCGCGCGCTTGCAGCGACGGCATCGTTCCGCCAAGCCGCGTGCCTTTCACGCAGCGCCACACCGCGGCCGTCATCAACCTAGGAGTCGAACATGCAAGACCAAGCAAGTGAGCAGACGCGGGCAAATGCCGCCGGCGCCGGTGAGAACGCCGGTGATAACGCCGGCAAGATCGCCGGCAAGATCGCCGATAAGGACATCGAGCAGTTGGCGATCAATACCATCCGTACCTTGTCCATCGATGCGGTGCAGGCGGCCAACTCCGGGCATCCTGGCACGCCGATGGCGCTCGCGCCGGTCGCTTACACGCTGTGGCAGCGCTTCCTTGACTTCGATCCGAGCGACCCGATCTGGCCCAACCGCGATCGCTTCGTGCTGTCGGTGGGCCACGCTTCGATGCTGCTCTATTCCCTGCTCTATCTGACCGGCGTAAAGGCGGTCAACGGGAAATACGAGCGGCTCGGAGAGCCGGCCGTTTCCCTGGACGACATCAAGAGATTTCGCCAGCTCGACAGCAAATGCCCGGGCCACCCGGAGTACCGTCTGACGTCCGGGGTGGAGACCACGACCGGCCCGCTCGGCCAGGGTGTCGCGAACAGCGTCGGCATGGCGGCGGCGCAGCGCTGGCTGGCGGCCCGCTACAACCGCCCGGACCATCGGATCTTCGACTACAAGGTCTACGCGCTATGCGGCGACGGCGACATGATGGAAGGCATCTCGTCAGAGGCCGCCTCGATCGCCGGCCATCTTCGCCTGTCCAACCTGTGCTGGATCTACGACAGCAACACGATCACCATCGAGGGGCATACCGAACTGGCGTTCGATGAGGATGTCGGTACCCGCTTCGAAGGCTATGGCTGGCGCGTGCTGAAAGTGACCGACGCGAACGACGTCGACGCTCTGACCCGCGCGTTCACCGAATTCCGCACGGCAGCCGACGCCGGCGATGGCGGCGACGCGCGTCCGACCCTGATCATCGTCAACAGCCTGATCGGCTATGGCGCTCCCCACAAGCAGAACACCGCGGCCGCGCACGGCGAAGCGCTGGGCGAAGACGAGGTGCGCCTGGCCAAGCGGGCGTACGGCTGGCCGGAGGATGCGAAGTTCCTGGTGCCGGACGGCGTCCTGCAGCATTTCGCCGACGGCGTCGGCGCGCGCGGCCGCGCCGCGCGCGAGCAATGGCAGTCGGCGTTCGAAGCCTATCGTGCCGCCCATCCAGACCTCGCGAAGGAACTCGACCAGATGCAGCGCCGCGAACTGCCGGAGGGCTGGGACGCCGACATCCCGACCTTCGACGCAGACGCAAAGGGATTGGCGACGCGCGAATCATCGGGCAAGGTACTCAATGCAATCGCGCAGCGGCTGCCCTGGCTGCTGGGCGGAGCCGCCGACCTGGCGCCGTCGACCAAAACCCGCCTCACCTTCGACGGAGCGGGCGACTTCGCTGCGAAAGACAGGTCGGGCCGCAACTTCCACTTTGGCATTCGCGAGCACGCGATGGGCGCGATCGTCAACGGGCTGGCGCTGAGCAAGCTGCGCGCGTACGGCGCCACCTTTCTCGTGTTCAGCGACTACATGCGCACGCCGATCCGACTCGCCGCGGTGATGGAAATCCCATCGATCTTCGTGTTCACCCACGATTCGATCGGTGTCGGCGAGGACGGCCCCACCCACCAGCCGGTCGAGCATCTCGCGTCGCTGCGCGCCATCCCTGGACTGATGGTAATGCGCCCGGGCGATGCGAACGAGGTGGTCGAAGCATGGCGGGTGGCGCTGTCGCAGCCGCACCTGCCGACCTGCCTGGTGCTGTCGCGGCAGCCCATGCCGACCCTCGACCGCAGCCGCTACGGCAGCGCCGAAGGCGTGCGTCGTGGCGCCTATGTGCTGGCCGACTGCGAAGGCGAACCCGATGTCATCCTGATGGCCACCGGCAGCGAGCTTTCGCTGGCGGTCGGCGCCTTCGAGACCCTGAAGTCCGAAGGCGTACGCGCGCGCGTGGTGTCGATGCCGAGCTGGGATCTGTTTGAACGCCAGGACGCCACGTACCGCGAGTCTGTCCTGCCGTCGTCGGTCATCGGCCGGGTCGCAATCGAACAAGCCGCGTCGTTGGGTTGGGATCGCTACACCGGCATCCAGGGCGCGTGCATTGCGATGCATACCTTCGGTTCGTCGGCGCCGTTGAAGGACCTCGCCTCGCACTTCGGCTTCACCGCGGAGAAGGTGGCCGATGCCGCACGCGAGCAGGCGGCACGCACGCGCGCCGCGCGCGGCGGATAATAGGTGCCATCCACCGGGCGGGGCGGCGACGCCCCGCCCTTTCTCTCTATTCAAATACGGCGCGTGCGCAAGGCACGCTCGGGAGTCATCACATGCAGATCGGAATCGTCGGCCTTGGCCGGATGGGCGGCAACATCGCGCGTCGCCTGATGCGCGACGGACACGAATGCGTGGTCTATGACCGGTCCGCCGAGACGGTGCAAGGCCTGGCCGGCGAAGGCGCGGTCCCGGCCGAGTCGCTCGACGGCCTGGTCACAGCGCTGCAGGGCCCGCGCACGGTCTGGATCATGCTGCCGGCCGGCGCAATCACCGAACAGACGATCGCGGATGTCGCTGCGCGCCTGGCCCCTGGCGATACCATCATCGATGGCGGCAACACCTACTACAAGGACGACATCCGGCGTGCCGCCGCCTTGCGTGAAAAACAGATCGACTATATCGACGTCGGCACCTCCGGCGGCGTCTGGGGTCTGGAACGCGGCTACTGCATGATGATCGGCGGGCCGGCCGAGGTGGTCGACCGGCTCGACCCGATCTTCCGCTCGCTGGCGCCGGGCGCGGGCGACATTCCGCGCACGCCGAAACGCGAGTCGCTGGACGCGCGCGCCGAACAGGGCTACATCCACGCGGGTCCGGCCGGCTCCGGCCACTTCGTGAAGATGGTGCACAACGGTATCGAATACGGCTTGATGCAGGCCTATGCCGAGGGTTTCGAAATTCTCGAGCGCAAGTCTTCCACGGAACTGCCGGAGAATGAACGCTTCGACCTGAATGTCGCCGACATCGCCGAGGTCTGGCGCCGCGGCAGCGTCGTCTCGTCGTGGCTGCTGGACTTGAGTGCCGCGGCACTCGCCGACAACGGCACGCTGAGCGAGTACTCCGGCAGGGTCGCCGACAGCGGCGAGGGACGCTGGACGGTGGAGGCCGCCATCGAACAGGCGGTGGCGGCGCCGGTACTGTCGAGCGCGCTGTACGCCCGCTTCCGCTCGCGTCAGGACAACACCTTTGGCGAGCGGCTGTTGTCGGCAATGCGCTTCGCATTCGGCGGTCATATCGAAATTCCCGGCCATAGCCAGCCGCCGAAAGCCGAGTGAGCCTCGCTGCAATGCCTCAGTCGCCTCAGTCACCTCAGTCACCTCGATCGCCTCGGTCACAACAGTCGCGCCAGCCGCTTGCGTCGCCGCGGGCCGGTCAAGCTGACGGGGCAGCGCCCGGCGCGCGGTCCGCGACACCGCCCGCCCGGCGCTTTGCGGATGCCCGCATCGCCGCGGTGATCTCGGACATCGACGGCACGCTGCTCACCCCGGACAAACAGGTGACGGCGCGAGCCGTGGCTGCCGTGCAGGCGCTACGCGACGCCGGCATCGTCTTCACGCTCGCCAGCAGCCGACCGCCGGTCGGGCTTGCCGGTCTGGTCAAGCAGTTGCATCTGGATGCGCCTCTGGCCGCGTTCAATGGCGGTACCCTGGTCGCGCCGGATCTGCGAACGGTGTTGCACGCCCGGCACATCGCGCCGGAATTGGCAAAGCAGGCGCTGCGCGCGTTGGACGCGCACGGCCACCACGCCTGGGTCTTCGCGCGCGGCGAGTGGCGGGTAACCGATCCCAGCGGACCTTACATCGATCTCGAAAGCCGGACGATCGGCACCGGACCGACCGTCGTTGCGCGCTTCGACGATCTCGACGCAGTCGACAAGATCGTTGGCGTCAGTCGCGACTTCGAGGCGCTGGCGCGCTCCGAAGCCAGCCTTCGGACACGCTTCGGATCGACGCTGAACGTTGCGCGGTCGCAGAAATACTACCTCGACCTGACCGACCCCGCGGCCAACAAGGGGGAGGCGGTACATGGGCTGGCGCGGCAGTTGAACCTGCCCTGCTCCCGTATCGCGGTGCTGGGCGACATGGCCAACGACGTGCCGATGTTCGAGGCCGCCGGTCTTTCGGTCGCCATGGGTCAAGCGGCGCCGGACGTGCAGGCCGCCGCGGACGACGTCACTGCCGCCAACGATGACGATGGCTTCGCGAAGGCCATCGAACGCTGGCTGGGCATCGATAAAACTGCCTAGGCACGAAGACCGCCCTTTACAGGCGGATTTTGTACAAAGATAATGCCCCGCGTCCCGACCACGCCTGCCTGACCGGTTCGGCCCAGTTCGGCCCAGGCCGCGCCAGCCAGCGATGTGGGGATGCGTCTGGAAGCCCCCGCTTCCGGACACCATTCGGGCGTCGTCAGTACGACGCTCACGATTGCTCACGCCCATGCGCGGCGCTGCCTCGATAGACAAGGGCACGACGATGGCATGCCGTTACGGTTTGCACAGAGTCGGAACCTTGTCCGTCGCCTTCGATCCGCCGTCGGCCGTCCCGGCGTCCAACACGCGTTCCGCCACAGGCGCCAGTCTGCGCACCCGCTTCTTCGTCCTGTTCACGCTGATTCTGCTGCTGGTCGGCGCGCTCACGTGGCTGGCTTACCGCAGTGCGGTGGATCGACTGATCGGCGGCCTGGGTATCGAGTACGCACAACGACAGGCCGCCTACGAGCGCGAACGCATCCGCGCCCCGATGCTGCGCGAGATCGCGCTGGCGCAGCAACTTGCCGACTCGCCCGCCGTGCTGGCGTGGGCGAGCGACGAAAGCGACCCGGCCAAGCGAGCCGCCGGGCTGGCCGAGCTCGACAGCGCCCGCCGCGCGTTCCGTGATGGCAGTTTCTTCCTGATCAACGACGGATCGCTCGACTATTACTTCAACGACCGCGACGGCCACTTCACCGGCCAGGAGCGGCGCTACCGCCTGGACGCCCGCAACGCCGCCGACGCCTGGTATTTCCGCATGCGGGAAAGCAGCGCGCCGTTCCAGATCAACGTCAACCATGACGAGGCCCTGCGGGTCACCAAGGTCTGGATCAACGTGCCGCTGCGCCAGGGCGGCCAGTGGCGCGGCCTGGTCGGGACCGGCGTCGACCTGACCGAATTCATCAACCGCTTCGTCGATTCCGGCGACGCCTCGGTCGGCAATCTGATCATCAACGCCAGCGGCGCGGTCCAGGCCGCCCGCGACCAGAGCCGGATTGCGTTCGGCAGCGCGGCCGGGGCCGCCAGCCGCGCCAGCGACACGATCTTTGCCGCGATGCGCGACGACGCAAGCCGCAGCCGGCTGCGCGAGGCGCTGCGCCGCGCGACCGCGCAGCCCGACGAGGTGCGCACGCTGACGGTGGCAACGCAGGATGGCCCGCGGCTGCTTGGCATTGCCTATCTGCCCGAGATGCAGTGGTTCGTGATCAGCGCGGTGCGCGTCGAGGCAATTGCCGGCAATGCGCGCTTCGTGCCGATTCTCGCGATCTTCGCGGCCGCGCTGCTGCTCGGCCTGTCGCTGGTGGCGTGGCTGCTGGAGACACGCGTGCTGCGGCGGGTTGCGCGGCTGGCCGGCGCGACGCGCGCGTTCGCGAGCGGCCAGGAACACGAAGCCCTGCGCGACATCAACGACGACGCGGGCCGGACCGATGACGAACTCGGCCGGCTGGCCGGCGATTTTGCCGCGATGGCGCGCACCGTCGGCGACACGCTGGCGAACCTGGAATCGCGTGTGGCGCAGCGCACGGCCGCGCTGGCCGATGCCAACCAGGCGCTGGCGGCGGAACGCGACGCGATGCGCGCCTCGCTGCGTTATGCCCGCGCGTTGCAGCACGGCGTGCTGCCCTCGCCGGCGGCACTGCGCCGTACGCTCGGCGACTGGATGTTGCATTGGCAGCCACTCGACGAAGTCGGTGGCGACTTCTTCTTCGTGGTCGAAAGCGCCGGCTGTCGCTACGTCGGCATCGCGGACTGCACCGGCCACGGCGTGCCGGGCGCGCTGACCAGCCTGGTCGCCTACGAGGTAGTGCGGCGCGAGCTGCGCGCGGCGGGTCGCGACGTGCCGCTGGCGGACACGGTCGCCCGCATCGACTCGGCGTTGCGCGACGTGCTCAACCCGGCGGACGCGCCGGACGACGCGCCGGATCACGGGGTGGCCATCGCGGTCTGCCGTCTCGGCACGGTCGCGCCGGTCGCGGACGGGGACGCCGGCCAGGCGGAATTCTGTGGCTACGGCATCGACTGCCACGTGCTGCGTCCGGACGGCGGTCTGGACATCGTCGATGGCGCGCGCGGTGGTCTCGGCTACCGACGCCGCCGTCCGACGCCGCCCGCGGTGCATGCTTTCGACGTCGCGACCGACGACCGGCTCTACCTGTGCAGCGACGGCATCCTGGACCAGCCGGGCGGCGAGCGCGGCTTCGGCTTTGGACGGACGCGTTTCGCCGCGTGGCTGCAGTCGCAAGCGCATCGCCCGTTCGCGGTCCAGCCCGACGCGCTGACCGAGGCCCTTGCCGCCTACGCCGCGCAGCGCGGCGCCCGGCAGCGCGACGATCAGGTTGTGCTGGGCTTTTTTGCCCTCCCCCGTGGCGTGGCGCACGCCGCCGCTTCCGAAGGCCCTTCACCAATGGATCGACCATGAGCCTCGACCTCTGGACGCTGTCTCAAACGCTGGCACACGAGAAGGTGCTGCTGTGCTTCGACGGGCCGCTGTCGCAGGCCGTGATCGAGCAGATCGGCGAAGCGATCCGGCGCCACCTGAAGCGCGAGCGCATGGACGACGGGCGCTTGTATGACGTGTTCTCGATCTACATCGAGCAGACGCAAAACATCCGGAACTACCTGCGGACGTGGATTGCCCGCGATGGCGCCGCGGCACCGGACAGCGCCGACCACGCGACGGTGGCCCTGGCGCGCACCGACGATGGTGGCTATGTGGTGACGGCGGGCAATCCGGTTGCGCAGGCGGACCTGGAAGGCCTTACGGCGCGCATCGACGCCCTCGCGTCGCTGGATGCCGCCGCGCTGCGCAAGCGCTATCGCGAGCAACTGCGTGCCGCGCGCGGCGAGACCGGCACCAACGCGGGGCTGGGTCTGCTCGACATGGCGCGCAAGTCGAGCCAGCCGCTGCGCTACGAGGTGCGACACGGCACCACGCACGCGTCGCTGCCGGAGCGCACGGCCTACTTCCAACTCATCGCAACCGTCTAGGCGCAGGCATGCCGACCACACTCTCGTTCAGCGACACGGCCTTGCCCGCACTCGAGTTGGCAGCCCAGCAGGCGACCCCGAGCGTCAAGCTCGACCCGACCGCCGGTCGCGTCACGCTGCGCGGCGAAAGCTATCCCGAGAACAGCCCCGAATTCTACCGGCCGATCATCGACTGGGTGCGTCACTACCTGGCGCGACAGACGAGCCCCCTGCATATCGAATTGGAACTGAGCTACGTCAACACGGGCAGCATCAAGTGTCTGATGGACCTGTTCGACGAATGCGAAGCGGCCCACCAGCGCGGCCAAGCGGTTTCCGTGGCGTGGCGGCACCACGCCGACAATCCGCGGGTACGCGAGGCCGCCGAGGAGTTCCGCGACGAACTGAGCCTGCCCTTCGAGATCTCCGCCGATGCCGACTGATCCTACCCTGGACGCCGACGCGCTGCCGGATTCGCCGGCCGTTCACTCGCTTCATGTCGACGGCCCGGCCGAGGGCCCGTCCGACAGCCTGCCGGACGCGCACGCGGTGCTGCCGCTCGACGGCCGCGAGGCGCAGCTGCAGGCCCGCCTGGCAAGCGCCCGTGCCGAGCATGCCGGTCACCCGTTGCTTGCCGAACTCGAATGGCTGGCGGCCCAGCATCTCGGGCTGGTGCGGCGCATCGACAAGATTGCGCGGATCAGCGATCGCCTGCAGGCTGAGGTGCTGGGCACGAACAAGCTGCTGCACGCTCGTGCGTCGCTCGACGCGCTGACCGGCCTCGGCAATCGCTCGGCGCTGATGCTGCAACTGCAGCAATGCCGCGATCGGCTGCGCGGACCGGGCGGGCGTGGTCGCCATTACGGCCTGTTGATGATCGACCTCGATCGTTTCAAGACGATCAACGATCGCCTTGGACATGCGGCCGGGGATCAGGCGCTGTTGCTGGTGGCCGGCACCTTGCGTGCCCATACGCGGGCCAGCGACGTCTGCGTTCGATGGGGCGGCGACGAATTCGTGGTGCTCATCGGCGACTGCAACGCGGTCGGTGTCGAAGCGGTCGCGGCGAAGCTGGTGCGCGGTTTCAGCGAGCTGCGCCTGACGATCGGCGACGAGACCTATCCGCTTGCGGCGAGCATCGGCTGCCATCTCGGATCGCTTGCGGAAACCACCGAACAGTCGCTCGAACGGGCCGATGCCGCGCTTTATCGCGCCAAATACGCGGGCCGAGGCTGCTACGTGTTCTTCCATGACAGCCGCTCACCGGCCGAGGACGCAGGCCAGGCGCCGCCGATACCGACCATCGATGCCGTGCTCAGCGCACCGGTGGCCGTGCTGCCGCGGAAGCGAACCCGACGCCCTGCCCCGCTGGTTGCCGACTCCGCCGCCCCACAGGCGAGCGTCGCCGCGACGCCGGATAGTCGGCGCGCGCGGGGCCGTCGTACGCCGCGCAGCTGAGCGGACGCGGCAGCAGACACGAATCACGGACGGGCCGCGCCGGTCCACATCCGCCGCCGGCAGCATTCGATGATGCCGGGTGAGATGCGCCGACGGCTGCTGACAGCAGCCGATACGCGGCCGGACTGGCGGCCCGCCGCGAAGTTTCCTACACTCTGAACATCGGTCACTTGCCGACCGTACCGGGGTCTCCCGCCTTGCGCCTCTCGCCGCACGCCTGAGGCGGTGCAGGGCGGCGGTTCCCTGACAGCGGCGGCGATCTCCGGCGGTATCCTCCGAGGTGGTCGGCACCATCGCCTGTCGATGATGCGGCTACCCGCTCGCCGAACGCGCAGGACACCGGGATCACGACCCCGGCGAATGCGCACCCCGGCGTATCAACCGCTTCCAGCGACCGTCCCACGCCAGTCCGTGCCGCTGCCGGCCGCGCCAGTCCGCGCGACCGTGCCCGCGAGCCAGGATGCGGCGTCGTCTGTTACTGCGGAGTGAAATCATGCGTCAACCTCGACAACTCGCGCTTTTGATGTTGCTGCGTCGCAGCCGGGCCGAACCCGGCGACCGCGACGCATTCGGTGCCGCACTCGATCGACAGATCGCCGCGCTCGAACGGCTCGGCGAACGGTTGCGACGACAGCAAGCGGAGGCCGATGCGACACCGGCACGCAAGCGCACGCTGAACTGAGCGGGCGGCCGCGCCTGCGACGGCCCGCGCCGCGGCAAGCGCGCGGGCCGTGGCTCAAGCGCGCATCGTCAACGCCCGCCACAGCATCATCGGCGCGTCGCGCCGGCCGAGGGTCGGACGGCGGCGGAACACGTCATAGTCGTTCGCCTCGATCTTTTCGAGGATCCGCAGGCCGCCTTGCACGACCAGGCGCAGCTCGAAGCCGAAACGTCCGCCCAGGCGCCGCGCCAATGGCGCGCCCGCCAACATCATCGTGCGCGCCCGCGCGATCTCCGCGCCGAGCAGGCCGCGCAGCCGCGCGTCGACCTCGCCCGCTGCCAGTTGCGCCTCGGTCACGCCGTGCGCGTGCATCGCATCGGCCGGCAGATACACGCGTCCCTTGGCCCAGTCCACCGCGACATCCTGCCAGAAGTTGATCAACTGTAGCGCGGTGCAGATCGCGTCCGAATCCGCGATGTTGCGCGGTGTGGCGGCGTCGAACAGCGCGAGCATCAACCGGCCGACCGGGTCGGCGGAGCGCCGCGTGTAGTCGCGCAGCGCCGCGAAATCCGCGTAGCGCTTCACGTCGACATCCTGATCGAACGCTGACAGCAGATCGTAGAACGGTTGCAAGGGCAGGCGATGCGCGCGCACCACCGGTCCCAGCCGGGCGAACAGCGGGGCCAGCGCGCCCAGCGTCCCTGTTACCGCCGCGCTTGCCTCGCAGCCGTCCCGGATGGCGTCCAGACCGTCGCGGTAACACTGCAGTGCGGCGTGCCGCGCCTCGGGCGTTGCCTCGCCTTCGTCGGCGGCATCGTCCGCGCCGCGCGCGAAGCGGTAGAGCGTGACGACCGCCGGTCGCAGCGGCGCGGGCAGCAGCACGCTGGCGACAGGAAAGTTCTCGTAGTGATCGACACTCATCGCTCAATTCCTGGTAATCAGACGGCTCACGGACGAACCGTCGAGGGCCGCGCCGCGCATTCTACCCGCGTCGGCAGCGGGCCCGTCGAATCGGGCCGCTCCGGTATAATTGCCGCGGATCGTCCGGCACTGGCGCCGGCAGTCAATCTGGCGCAGCGCGTCCGCGCCGCGTCATCAAGCACGCAGGTGCGCACGTCATCAAGCACGCAGGTGCGCGTCGCGCCGACGGCCGCGCACGTTTGGGAGACCGCCTTTGGCGCTTGAGCAAAATCTGGAAGAGCGGGCGGCAGCCGCCGGCGGTCGCGCACTGGCCGGCGTTGCGCTCGACCCGTTGCCATCGGCCGCGCCGTTCGGCGCCACGGCGAGCGAAGACGCTTCGAACGCGGCGGCCGCAGCCGACGGCGAGCACCGTGCGCCGGCCGCCAGCGGCACTGCGGCGCGTGGCAGTTCCTTCTATGCGGCGATGCGGATCCTGCCGCGCGCGCAGCGCGATGCGATGTACGACGTGTACGCGTTTTGCCGCGCGGTCGACGACATTGCGGACGACCTTGCGCTCGACCGCGCCGAAAAGCTTCGCCAACTGGACGCGTGGCGCGCCGCCATCGATCGTCTCGATCCCGCGGCCATGCCCGCGGGCCATGCCCGGCTGGCGCACACCGCACGGCAATACGATCTGGACCGCGCCGACTTCATCGCGGTCATCGATGGCATGACGATGGACGCGTTGGCCGACATCCAGGCGCCGGACGAGGCGACGCTCGACCTGTATTGCGATCGCGTCGCCAGCGCGGTGGGCCGGTTGTCGACCCCGATCTTCGGCATGCCGCGTGATGCCGGCATCGCCCTCGCCCATCACCTGGGCCGCGCGCTGCAACTGACCAACATCTTGCGCGATGTCGACGAAGACGCCGGGCTTGGCCGTCTCTACCTGCCGCGCGAACTGCTGCTGGCCGCCGGCATCGTCGGCCACGAACCGGCCGCGGTCGTGCGCGACCCAGCACTCGCGCAGGTCTGCGATACGCTGGTCGAGCGGGCGCGCCAGCACTATGAGCGCGCGGTCGCGATCATGGCCGGGTGCGACGCCGCCAGCGTGCGTGCGCCGCGCATCATGGCCGCGGTCTACCGCCGGGTGCTGGAAGAAACCGCCCGACGCGGCTTCCTGCCGCCGCGCACCCGCGTCAAGGTTGGACGAACGCGGCTGATCGCGATCGCGCTGATGCACCTGCTGTTCCGATGACCGCGACGGTGCATGTGATCGGTGCCGGGCTGGCCGGCCTGGCGGCCGCATTGACCGTCAGCGCGCGCGGCACGGCGGTCGTCGTCCACGAGGTTGCGCCGCAGGCAGGCGGTCGTTGCCGCTCGTACGTCGATCCCACCTTCGGCCGCGTCATCGACAATGGCAACCACCTGGTCCTGGCCGGCAACCGCGAGGTGGCCGCCTATCTGCGCGAGACCGGCGGCGAGCGCGCAGTGCGCATCGCCGAACGAGCTGGCTTCGACTTCATCGACCTGCGCGACCAACTGCGCTGGCGTCTCGACCTCGGCAGATCGCGAATACCCGGCTGGCTGTTCGATCGCAACCGCCGCGTGGCCGGCACCCGGCTGCTGGACTATCTCGACTGCCTGCCGCTGATGCGCCAGCATGCGCCGGACGCGACCGTCGCGGCGGTGCTGAAGACCGATACCGTGCTGTATCGGCGACTGCTGCAGCCGCTGCTGCTGGCGGCCTTGAACACGGAGCCCGAGCCGGCGTCGGCACGTCTGGCTGCCTCGATCGTGCGTGAAACCTTGGGTGCGGGCGGCGACGCCTGCCGGCCGATCTTCGCGCCCGACGGTCTGTCGGCCGCCTTCGTCGAACCCGCGCTCGCCACGTTGGCGCGGCGCGGCGCATCGATCCGCTTCGGTCACCGGCTGAAGGCGCTCGTGCCCGCGCCGGACGGCGCCCGGGTCGCCGGACTGGTCTTCGACGACGGCGTGATGACGGTCGGCGCCGGCGATGCGGTCGTGCTCGCCGTGCCGGCCCACGCGGCGGCGGCACTGCTGCCCGGTCTGGTCTGCCCGACCCGCACGCGCGCCATCGTCAACGTCCACTACGACGTGTCCGCGCCGGCCGACGCGCCGCCCATCGTCGGGGTGGTGGGCGGCCTGGTCGAGTGGGTGTTCGCCTATCCGGACCGCGTCTCGATCACGATCAGCGGCGCCGATCGTCTGCTCGACGCGCCGCGCGAGCGCCTGGCAGAGCAGTGCTGGCGCGACGTGGTCCGCGCGCTTGCCCTGCCGCCTGATCAGCCGCTGCCGCGTTGGCAGGTCGTGCGGGAGAAGCGCGCCACCTTCGCGGCGCTGCCCGCCGAGGACGCGCTTCGGCCCGGTGCCCAGTCGACCTATCAAAATCTGCTGTTGGCGGGCGACTGGACCGCCACCGGCCTGCCGGCCACGATCGAGGGCGCGTTACGCTCCGGCAGGCTGGCGGGCAGCCTCGCCTGCGCGGGCGCGCCGTCGGGCCGCACGGACAACACCGTCCGCACGGCCCGCGATGATGGCCTCGCCCGCTCTCCGTCTGCTTCGCCCGTCCCACTCGACCCTGCCGCATGAACGATGCTCCTTCGTCCACGCTGCTCGACTCGTCGACGCAGCCGACATCCACGCCATCCGCCACGTCATCACCCCCGGCATTCCGCACGTCATTCCGCACGTCATTGCGCACGTCATTCACGCCACTGGACCACGCGGAATGGCTGCCAGCCGAGCGTACGCCGTCGCTGCCCAGCGAACCGACCACGCTGTTCGACGATGCGATCGGTCGCGCCGTCGCCGCCTTGCGCACTGCCCAGCGTGATGACGGCCACTGGGTCTTTGAACTGGAAGCCGATGCGACGATTCCGGCCGAGTATGTCCTCCTGACCCACCACCTCGGCGAGACGCCCGATCTGGCGCGCGAGGCGTCGATTGCCGCCTATCTGCGCCGAACGCAGGCCGAGCATGGCGGATGGCCGCTGGTGCATGGCGGGCCGCTCGACGTGAGCGCGAGCGTCAAGGCTTACTTCGCGCTGAAGATGATCGGCGATGATCCCGATCTGCCGCACATGCAGCGCGCTCGGCAAGCAATCCTGCAGGCCGGCGGCCTGGCGGCTTGCAATGTCTTCACCCGGATCCTGCTCGCGCAATATCGCGTGCTGGCGTGGCGCGCCGTGCCGGTGATGCCAGTCGAGGTGATGCTGCTGCCGCGCTGGTTCCCCTTCCATCTGTCGAAAGTGTCGTATTGGGCGCGCACGGTCATCACGCCGCTGCTGGTGTTGCAGACGCTGCGAACCCATGCCCGCAACCCTCGCGGCGTGCGCCTGGACGAACTGTTCACCGAATCGCCCACGCTGACGGGTCTGCTGCCGCGCGCGCCGCATCAGTCGCGCGGCTGGTATGCGTTCTTCAAGGGCGTCGACGCCTGCCTGCGCGCGGTAACGCCGTGTCTGCCGGGCGCGCAGCGCCGCCGCGCGATCGACGCGGCCGTCGCATTCACGCGTGAGCGCCTCAACGGCGAGGACGGTCTGGGTGCGATCTATCCGGCGATGGCCAACGCCGTGATGATGTTCGACGCGCTGGGCGTGCCCGCGGACGACCCGGCGCGCGCGCAAGCGCGCGATGCGCTGGACCGCCTGATCATCGAGCGGGCCGGCGAAAGCTATGTGCAGCCCTGCGTATCGCCGGTCTGGGACACCGCGCTCTGCGCCCACGCGCTGCTCGAAACCGGCGAGCCCGGGGCGATTGACGCGGCGCGCCGCGGACTGGACTGGCTGGTGCCGCGCCAGGTACTCGATGTGGTCGGCGACTGGCAAGTGCGTCGCCCGGGCGTACGCCCGGGCGGGTGGGCCTTCCAGTACGCGAATCCACATTATCCCGACGTCGACGACACCGCCGTGGTCGCGCTCGCGATGGACCGTCTCGACCGCGTCCGCTACGACTATGCGGTCGAACGTGCCAGCGAGTGGGTAATCGGCATGCAAAGCAGCGATGGTGGCTGGGGCGCGTTCGAGCCAGAGAATACGCAGCTGTATCTGAACAACATTCCGTTTTCGGATCACGGCGCGATGCTCGATCCGCCGACCGTCGACGTGTCGGCACGCTGCCTGTCGATGCTGTGCCAGGTGCATGGCCATCGGCCGGCGACCCCGCGTCAGGCGGCATCGCGCGAGCGAGCGCTGCAATACGTGCTGAAGGAACAGGAAGACGACGGTAGCTGGTACGGCCGCTGGGGCTTCAACTATGTGTACGGCACATGGTCGGCGCTGTCCGGTCTGAATGCCGCCGGCCTGGAGCCCGCGCATTCGGCCATGCGCCGCGGCGCCGCATGGCTGGTAGCGGTACAGAATGCCGACGGCGGCTGGGGCGAGGACGATCGCAGCTATCGCATCGACTACGACGGCTTCATCGCCGCGCCCAGCACGGCGTCGCAGACCGCCTGGGCGGTGCTCGGCCTGATCGCAGCCGGCGAGTTGATGCATCCGGCCACGCACCGCGGCATTGCCTGGTTGCTGCATCATCAGCAGGCCGACGGCTTGTGGCACGAAGAAGCGTTCACCGGCACCGGTTTCCCGCGGGTCTTCTATCTGCGCTATCACGGCTACGCGAAGTTCTTCCCGCTTTGGGCGCTGGCGCGCTATCGGCACCTGCGGCGTCTTGGCGTGAATCGTGTCGCGCACGGCATCTGAACCCTGTGCCGACCCGTTGCACGGCGAGCGGCCAACGCGCCGGCCGGTGCGGCTGGTGGTGGTCACCGGCCTGGCCTTCGAAGCGCGGCTGGCGCGCGCGGCGGCGCGAGGACTCGACGGCGTGCAAGTGATCGCCGGTCTCGGCGCGGCTGCGGCCGCTGCCGCGCTGGACGACGCGCTGCGCGACGGCCTGCAACGTGCGCCGCAGTCATGGCCGATTCACGCCGCCACGGTCCACGCCCCCTGCGTGCTCAGTTTCGGCACCGCCGGCGCGCTCGACCCCGGACTGCGCGTCGGCGACTGGATCGTGGCCGACGCCTTGCGCGAGGCGAGCGGCGGCGTGCTGCCAGCCCCGGACCGCGCGCTGCGAGCAATGCTGGCCACGGCCCTGCCCGATGCGCATCGCGGTAGCGTGATCGCCAGCCGCACCGCCGTCGCGACCCGGACCGCCAAGGCGGCCCTTGCGCAGGCCAGCGGCGCGCTCGCGGTCGACATGGAAAGCGACGCGATCGCCAGCATGGCAGCGCAACACGGCCTGCGTTTCGGCCTCTGTCGGGTCGTGATCGACGAGGCGCGCCGCTCGCTGCCCCCGGCCGCCCTGGCTGGCATGCGCAGTGATGGCAGTGCATCGGTCTGGCCCGTCATCGCCGCCCTGCTGAGGCGGCCACACGATCTGCCCGGCTTGCTGGCGCTCGCGCGCAATGCGGCGCACGCGCGTCGCGCGCTGCGGGCACGTGCTCGAACGGTATTCGCCGCCTGTCTTGCCGCCACCGAACGCAACGACACACACGCGCCACCGGCTTGACGCCCCGCATGATGCGGCTGGCCGGCAGCGCTTGCGCCGCGCCGATCGCGCACGCGGCTTGTCGCGGCGTCGGGGCCACGGCGCTCGCACCGCGTGGATGTGCGCCCGTTCAGGTTGATGCCGATGCGGTGCCGCGGGTTTTTTCCGTGCGACTCGGGTAGTCTGTAGCATGTCGCGCGGCCAGCGCGCGCGGCACATCCCGCAACGGCGCGAGGGCGAGATTACGCCCGGACGCCCCGCCCGCACGCCATGTCCGCAGCCATCGAGTTCCAGCAGGTCAGTAAATCGTTTCGTGACGAAACCGTCGTCGATCAACTAAGTTTCAACGTCGAGCGCGGCGAGTGCTACGGGCTGCTCGGCCCGAACGGTGCCGGCAAAACCACTTCCATTCGCATGCTGCTGGGCCTCGTGGGCGCGGACAGCGGCACCATCACGCTGGCCGGCGAATCCGTGCCGGGCAACGCGCGGCGCGCACGCGCCAAGGTCGGCGTCGTGCCGCAGTTCGACAACCTCGACCCCGACTTCACGGTCAGCGAAAACCTGGTCGTGTTCGCGCGCTACTTCGGCATCGCCGCGCGCGCGGCGCGCGAACGCGTGCCCGAGCTGCTCGCCTTCGCACGCCTGGAGAATCGCGCCGATGCACGCGTGTCGCAACTCTCCGGCGGCATGCGCCGGCGGCTCACCGTGGCCCGCGCCTTGGTCAACCGCCCCGAGGTTCTGATCCTGGACGAGCCGACCACCGGCCTGGATCCGCAGGCGCGGCACTTGATCTGGGAGCGCCTGCGCGCATTGCAGGACAGCGGCATGACCCTGCTGCTCACCACGCACTTCATGGACGAAGCCGAGCGCCTCTGCAACCGGCTGTGCATCGTCGACGGCGGCCGCAAGATCGCCGAAGGTTCGCCGGACGCCTTGATCGAAGCGCAGATCGGCGCCGAGGTGGTGGAAATCTACGGACAGGCCGACACGGCGGCGCTGGCCGATGCGCTGCGCCCGCTTGCGCTGCGCGTCGACATCAGCGGCGAGACCGTGTTCTGTTATGTTGCCGATCCGGCACCGGTGGTGGCGCGACTGCGCCAGGAAAGCGGCGTGCGCTACGTGCAGCGCCGCGCGAACCTGGAGGACGTGTTCCTGCGCCTGACCGGCCGCGAGATGCGGGAGTGACGCAGCAATGCGGCGGAAATGAGTCGACCATGAATCCGCGAAACCGATTCGATCACCGCGCGACCGGAGCCAGCATGACCCGGCCCACCCGCACCGCGCGCCATGCCCACTGCGCGAAGCGCGCAGCCGGCCAGCGCGCGTCGCGCTGCCACGCGCCAGGTCTGCGGCGCTTCTCCACACATTCACAGCAATGACCACGTCCGTATCCGCGATCCTGCCTTCCAGCGCCGTCACCTGGGTGCACGTCTGGCGCCGCAACTTCCTGGTCTGGCGCAAGCTGGCGCTGCCCTCGATGCTCGGCAATCTTGCCGATCCGATGATCTATCTGTTCGGTCTCGGTTTCGGTCTGGGCATGATGGTGGGCCAGGTCGACGGCGTGCCCTACATCGCTTTCCTGGCCGCCGGCACGGTGGCGTCGAGCGTGATGATGTCGGCGAGCTTCGAGTCGCTGTATTCCGCGTTTTCACGCATGCATGAACAACGAACCTGGGATGCGTTGATGCACACGCCGCTCACGCTCGGCGACGTGCTGTTCGGCGAGGTCTGCTGGGCGGCCAGCAAGGCGACGCTGAGCGGAGTGGCGATCATGATCGTCGCCTCGGCACTGGGCCTCACGCAGGTCGACGGCATGCTCATCGCGGTGCCGGCCGTGGTGCTGGCCGGCTTTGCGTTCGCCTGCATCGCGATCGTGGTCACCGCGCTGGCGCCGGGCTACGACTTCTTCATGTTCTACCAGACACTGCTGCTGACACCGATGATGCTGCTGTCGGGCGTCTTCTTCCCGCGCGGACAATTGCCGCAGATCGTCCAGACGGTGTCCGCCTGTCTGCCGCTGCACCACGCGATCTCGCTGATTCGGCCCGCATTGCTGGGGCGTCCGGTCGAAGACGGCTTGCTGCACGTCGCGGTGCTGCTCGGCTACGCGGTGGTCGGGCTGTCTGCCGCCGCGCTGCTGTTGCGCCGCCGTCTGCTCGGCTGAGGTGCTCGGCTGAGGTGCTCGGCTGAGGTGCTCGGCTGAGGTGCTCGGCTGAGGTGCTCGGCTCAGGTGCTCGGCTCAGGTGCTCGGCTCAGGTGCTCGGCTCAGGTGCTCGGCTCAGGTGCTCGTGGCCGCGCGCGTCAGCGCAGGCGCCGCCACAACGTCGCGCGACTGATGCCGAGCTGGCGGCAGGTCGCGGCCCGGTCGCCACCGGTCTCCACCAGCGTCTGCTCGATCAGTTGCCGTTCGAGCGCACGCGCGCCCACCTTCAGCGGTGCCGCGTTCGTCAGCAGGGTGTCCAGGGACCGGCCGCGCGGCGCAGCGCGCCTGCACTCCGGTGCAATGGCGAAAAAAAGATCGGTGTCCAGCCGCCAGTCGGGCGACGCGTCGGCATCCGTCACCCACAAGCAGGCGATGCGTTCGACCACGCTGGCCAGTTCGCGGACGTTGCCTGGCCAGTCGTGCGCCAGCAGGTCGGCATCGACCGCCTGCAGGACCAGACGACAGCGCGCCGCATCCCGCGCGACGCCCTGGCCAACGCGTTCGACCGCCTCGCTCAGCAGTTGCGCCGCCAGATCGAGCACGTCCGCGCCACGCGCACTGAGCGGCGGCAACGCGATGCGCAGCACATTGAGCCGATAGAACAGGTCGGCGCGGAACTCGCCCGCCGCGGCCGCCGCGGCAAGATCGCGGTGGGTGGCGGCAATCACGCGCAGGTCGACGCGTACCGCGCGCGTGCCGCCCACGCGTGTCACTTCGCGCTCCTGCAACACGCGCAGCAAGCGCGTCTGGAGCGCCAGCGGCATTTCGCCGATTTCATCGAGGAACAGGGTACCGCGATGCGCGGCTTCGATCAGCCCCGCGCGGCCGCCCCGCCGCGCCCCGGTGAAGGCGCCCTCCTCATAGCCGAACAGCTCGCTTTCCAGCAACGATTCGCTGAGCGCACCGCAGTTCACCGCGACGAACGGGCCGCGCGCCCGCGCGCTTTCGCGATGCATCCCTTGCGCGAGGACTTCCTTGCCGGTTCCGGTCGCGCCGGTCAGCAATACCGTGCCGTCGGTGCGCGCGTAGCGGCTTGCCAGCGCCCGCGCATGCGTCAAGGCCGGCGCGTCGCCGCGCAGGTCCGCGAGTTGATGCCGCGCGGCATGCAGCGAGGTCGGCCGGCGCGCGCGCAGCGAATTCTCGCCGCGTGCGAGGTCGTCGGCCGCCTGCACGGTGAGGACCGCGCCGGCGCCATCCACCGCTTCGAAGCGGCCCCGCCTGACCCAGTAATCGCGTCCGCCGATCGACTGGATCGTCTCGTCCTGCGGCTCCCGCAACGCGGCGGACAGATCCGGCGCGACCTTCTCGAGTTCGCGCCCATGCAGCACCGATGCGCTCTGCCCGAGTATCGTGCAGGCGGCCGGATTCGCGCTGAGCACCCGTCCCCGCGCGTCGAGCGCGACAACGCCGTCGCGCAACTGGCTCAGCACCGCGTCAAGGGTGCGCCGTTTGGCGGCCTCCTGGGCGGCCGCGTCGGCCAGTGAGAGCGCGGTGTCGAACGCAGCGCGCACACGCGTGTGCGAATACAGAAAGACGCTGGTCATGCCGATACGCTCGGCGATCTCGCTGACCAGACCCGGACCGACCACGGCCTCGACGCCGTCCGCCTGCAACGCCCGCAGGCGCGTCTCCGCGTCGGCCGCGCCGCGATAACTGAAATGCGGAACGTCGAGCGCGAAGTTGGCCGCGAAGCGTTCGAGCGCGGCAAAGGTCTCGCCGTGACTCATTAGCGCGACGCGCGCGCCCGCGCGCCGGGCCGACGCAAGCGCATCGAGCACGTCGAAGCCGTCGACGCCCACCAGCACCACCGGGGCCGCGAGGCGATCGCGCAAGTATTCGCCGTTCGAGCCGGCCGCGATGACGACGTCTGTGCCAGGGGCGTCCGGCGCACGTTCAAGCAGGCCGCGCCGCACCGTTTCGACGGCGGCCTCATAGCCCTGCGCCACCAGCCGCACGTCGGCCCGGCTCGCATAGTCGGCGACGATTTCACCGTACACGCCCGCGAGTTTGCTGAAGCCGACCGCCCAGATGCGCGGCAGCGACATGGGCGCCTCACGCGTTGCGGCGGAACGCATCGGCGCGGCCCGGCTCATCGGCCTGCCACCGCGTCCGGCCGGCGACGTGGGCCGCAGTGGTCGACGAACCGCATCCCGGGCACCGTGTACGTGGCGACAATGCCGATCGCAGGTGGGGAGGCGTCAGCGCCACCGTGCGCGTCCGTGCTCGCGTCGGTCACCTTCGTGGGCCCTTCCAGGCGCGCATCCGAACGTTCATCTGCACGCTCATTCACGCGAGCCCTCATGCGAGCACTCACGTAACCATCCATGCGCGTGTGCCCGCACGCGGGCCCGCAGGTCCGCCCGGCCCTCATCCGGGCAGGCGCTGGGCGACGGCCAGCCGGAACACCCGGCGCCAGCAACGCGCCTCGCGCGCTGAGCGCACCGGAAGTTGCCAATGGGGCCGAGCCGCGTCGCGCACTTCGAGATCGACACAATGCCCGCCGTCCGACTGGCGGCTGGCATTCGCATCGACCAGATCCGCGAACAGATAGTGCGCGCTGGCTCCCGCGCAGCGCAGTTGCACGGTATGCGTGGCGGCGTTGAGCCGCGCTTCGCCCCAGTCGCCGTTCAGTTGATAGATGCCGCGGCCGGCGCCACCCGGCAGCCGCCGCGCGCGCAGCACATACCAGGGTATCGCCGCGATCACGGCCAGTCCTAGCGAAACCAGCACCGCCGCGACGAGGCCGCCGAGCGTCGCGGCGAGCGCGTGATAAGCCCACACCGCGCCAACGATGAGCGCGATGAGAATGACCAGGGCGAGCACGATCAACAGCATGGCAGAACGAAAATGGAGCGCCGGGCATGCATGATACCGCCTCGGCGTCGGGCGGTGCCCATCGCGGGCACGGCTTGCCCGCGGCGGCAGGCGACATCCGCAACCATATTCGGCGGCCAAATTGTGCGGCGACGGTCTGCGGCGACATTCGGCGGCGACATTCGGCGGCGACATTCGGCGGCGACATTCGGCGGCGACATTCGGCGGCGACATTCGGCGGCGACGTTCGGGGCGGCTGCGTGCCGCGTCCGACGCCCGCGCTCTCAGCGCGGCACGACGGAGTCGGCTATGTCGGACAGTCCCGCCGCGTCGACGAGGTCACGCAACTGATCGCCAGTACGCCAGCCGAAGCCACGCACCCGACGCACGCGCGGGCCGACGTGCAGCGTCACGCCCGCACCGGGCGGCATCGGCAGCGCGTAGCGTTGCAGCCGTTCGCGCGCATCGGCGGTGGCCGGACTTGCCTGCCCAAGGGTCGCGCCGTCCGCCATGCCATGGCCTTGCTCGCGCGCGAGCGGCTCCAGTCCGGTTGCGTCGGCTGTGCCCGCGATCGCAAGGCGGCCGCGCGCCCCGCTCGTTCGCGCGGAGATCGGTGAGGCGGACGAGACGGCCAATGCGGTGCGTCCGTACGCGCCTTCATGTTCGCGGTGAACCGCCAGCAGAACCCAGAACCCAGTGAACAGCAGCTCGGTTTGCAGCGGCGTGCCGACGATCTTCAAGCCATCGGCGCTGCCGCGCCTGAGCTCGACGTCACGGGGCGCGCAACCGGCCAGACCGGCGGCCACCCATCGCAGCGTGATCCAGCCAAGCGCTGCGCGGCGACGCGCCGCCGGCGAGGCAAGCCGCCGGATCGACTGCCGTTCGTTCGCGCCGAGCCACAACTGGCTCTCGCCGACGCTTGCCGGCACCCAGTGGCTCTGGAAGCGCCACAGATGCAGATCGCCCGGTTCGGGCGTACGGTGATGCTGCTGCACGCGGGCACTCAACGGACGTGGCACGAACTGCGGCGCGGCGGCCAGCGGTGCGGCCCCGCACGGCGAGGCGGAAACGGATGAGGCGGCAGTGGCCGCCGGCGGGCAGGCGCTGTCGTCCGGTTCGTCTCGGCCGCTCATTGCATGTATGCGACCGGACGATCGCCGGGGGGCAGAATCAGGCTTGCGTCCGCCAGCGACTCGGCAAGCGCCCAGACGGGCTTGGCCAGCCGCATCGCCGCGGTCAAGCCGAACGCATCGCTCAGGCGCTCGATGGCAGCCGCGTATTCGCTGCGCTGAAGGCGCGCGGTCGCGTCCAGCAGCGCGCCCTCGTCGCTGCCCAGACATGGCTGGCTGAACCAGCGGATATCGAGACGCGGTTTGCAGGCGCGAGCGATCGTGAGCACGCGCTCCAACCGCTCACACGCCAATTGATCGAGACCCGCGCCCAGCAGCAACGCTCGCCAGTCCGAACCGCGCGCGCGCGCCGCCGCGCCGGTTGCGAGCGAACCGAAGGTCCACGCGCGAAGCACAGCGACGAGCAGGCGCTCGGGCCCGCCACGTGTGTACAGTGTCGCCTCGTTCAGGCCGCCCGGCCCTTGTGCTCGATCGAACGCATACATCGGCCTCTCCCCTTGGGACATTCAGTGCGGATCATTCTGCCCGACACGCCTCACAGTTGCAAATGATTCTCAATAACAGGAAGCCCAGCGCGGGAATAAACAGGTCCGCCGCACGATCAGGGTGATCCTGCAAACCGGACGGCTGCGGCCGGCGCGCTGCCGCATGACGCGAATGCCTGGTGCGCCGCCGAGCCGAGCTGAGTGGCGGCCAGACATGCGGGGACGTGTCGCGGGATGTCTCCTCGCATGACGTTCCGCACCACGTCCGGTACCACGTCCCATAGCCGCAGATGGCAGCCAGCAGCCCGAACCAGAAACCGCTAAGACCGAAGGCCCGCGACCGACTTTACCGCAAGGCGCGGCAACTGCGGTCGATGCCTCAGCACACGAAGCGGCCGTGGCCGCGCGACGGTCGCGCAGACGACCGCGACGGCAGCGGCGGCGCTAGTTCGCGGCTAGGGCTTCTCGCCGAACAGATCGAGCACGCGGTCACGCTCCTTCGCATCGACGGTCGGCACCACCCGATTCGGATCGGGCATCACGCCGATGCCGGTGCCACTCGCGCCGAAGCTGGCGGCCGCCTGATCGTCGAGTCCGATCGTCGCGACGAAACCGGCGCCCGGCAGCATGTTATCGAAGAACAATTCGCCGTCGATCGTCGTGAGGCCGGCCGGCATCGGCACGCGGGCCTGCGGTACGCCGCGCAACGCGTGCGACATGAAGTCGACCCAGATCGGCAGCGCGAGTTGTGCGCCGAATTCCCGGCTGCCCAGCGTGCGAGGCTGATCGTAGCCCAGCCACGAGACCGCGACCAGGTCGCGCTGGTAGCCGGCGAACCAGCCGTCGAACGCGTCGTTTGTCGTGCCGGTCTTGCCGGCGAGGTCGTTGCGTCGCAGTGAATTGGTCGCCGCGCCCGTGCCGCGCTCGGCCACGTCGTACAACAGGCTGCTCATCACATACGCGTTGCGCGGGTCGATTGCGCGTGGTGCGTCGTTGTCCGCGCCATGCGGCGTCGCGCGTGACAGCACCTGCCCGTTCGCGTCGCTCACCTCGGCGATCAGGTATGGCTCGACGTGATAGCCCCCGTTCGCGAACACTGCGTAGCCCTCGGCCAGCTGCAGCGGCGTGACCTGCCCTGCGCCCAGCGCCATCGGCAGGTACGGCGGGTTCTTCGCGGCGTCGAAGCCGAACCGTGTGATGAAATCCTGCGCGTATTGGGTGCCGATGAAATTGAGGATGCGGATCGACACCAGGTTCTTCGAGCGCATCAACGCGGTGCGCATCGTCATCGGCCCGTCGGGTTGATCGTCGTCCTTCGGCTCCCAGGGCTGGCCACCGGTCTGCGCGGCGCTGAAATACAGCGGCGCGTCATTGATGATGGTCGCCGGCCCCAGGCCCTTCTCCAGCGACGCCGAATAGATGAACGGCTTGAACGTCGAGCCGGGTTGACGCCAGGCCTGCGTCACGTGGTTGAAATTGCTCTTGTTGAAATCGAAGCCGCCGACCAGCGCGCGGATCGCGCCGTCCTGCGGCGCCAGCGCGACCAGTGCGCCCTCGACCTGCGGCAACTGCGTGATCGCCCAGCCATTGCCCTCGCGCGTGATCCGCACCACCGCGCCGGGCCGGATCTTCTGGGTCGGCGTGGCACGCGAGCCAAGCGAGAACGCGGCAAAGCGCAAGCCCGCCGGGCCGATGGCGATCGACTCGCCCGAGGAACGCACCACCGTCACCTGCTTGGCGGATGCCGCCGTCACCACCGCCGCCACCAGATCGCCGTTGTCCGGATGATCGGAGAGCGCATCCTCGATCGCTTCCTCGCGATCGTCCGCTTCGTCCGGCAAGGTGATGAACGCTTCCGGGCCGCGATAGCCGTGCCGCCGCTCGTAGGCGAGCACGCCGCGCCGCAGCGCGCTGTAGGCGGCTTCCTGGTCGCCCGAATCGATCGTCGTCACGACCGACAGGCCGCGCGTGTACGACTCGTCCCGGTACTGTGCGTAGATCAGTTGCCGCGCCATCTCCGCGACGTACTCGCCATGCACGCTGAATTGATTGCCCGAGGCTCTCACGTGCACGTCTTCCGCCTTCGCGGCCTCGTATTGCGCGTCGTCGATATAGCGCAGGTCGTGCATGCGCTTCAGGATGTACAACTGCCGCTGCTTGGCGCGGCGGGGATTGACGATCGGGTTGTACGCCGAGGGCGCTTTGGGCAAACCGGCCAGCATCGCGGCCTGGGCCACCGTCACGCTTTTCAGGTCCTTGCCGAAATACACCTGCGCGGCGCTGGCGAAGCCATAGGCGCGCTGCCCCAGGTAAATCTGGTTCATGTACAGCTCGAGAATCTGATCCTTGCTCAGCGTGCGTTCGATCTTGTAGGCGAGCAGCATCTCGTAGATCTTGCGCGTGTAGGTCTTCTCGCTCGACAGGAAGAAGTTGCGGGCGACCTGCATGGTGATCGTGCTCGCTCCCTGCGTGGCGCCGCCGTGCATCAGGTCCGCGACGCCGGCGCGCAGGATGCCGAGGAAGTCGACCCCGCCATGCTCGTAGAAGCGATAGTCCTCGATCGCCAGGACCGCCTTCTTCATCACGTCCGGTATGTCCGCGAAGCGCACCACCTGACGGCGCTCCTGGCCGAACTCGCCGATCAGCACATGGTCGCGCGTGTAGACGCGCAACGGCATCTTCGGGCGATAGTCGGTCAGCGCGTCGAGCCGTGGCAGGTTGGGCTCCATCACGATCAGCATGTAGCCGACGAACAGCGCCAACACCAGGGCCAGCGCGGCGCCCACGCCGCCGACCGCGACCAGCAAACGGCGGGACGGCGTCCTGCCTTCGGAACGGGCCGGGCGGGCATCGCGTGGCGGGCGGTCGTGACGGGGCGTGCGTGTCATGGGAGCGTAGGCTGGTACGGCCTTCTCGGGCCGTGCCGCCGTGGTGGAATCGTGGGCGAAGCTGGGCATTGTAAAGAAAGGCGTCCGTCGCGGCTCGCCGATCGTGCGCCAAGCTGGCCCGCGATGTGCGTCACTTATCCACTAAAAATGTTGAAGGGCTTGTGGACAAGTACCGGAAGACCCACCTAACTATCGATGCAGGCGGCCTTTTTTTCCGCTGACTCGGAAAGCGCCTGGCGCCGCAGGCTTCCCAGCACCGTCAGCTTCCCTTGTGCGCCGGCCTCCCGTGTAAGATGCATTGGTAGGCAACCTAAACAGGACGGAGTGGACATGTCGCTTTTCGCCAATATTTCCCGCACGATCAAGGGCCTCCTCAATGATGCCGCCGATTCGGTCCAGGATCCGAGCCGCGATGCACGCCAGATCATCCGCGAACTCGATTCGAGCATCGGTCGCGCGGAGAATTCGCTGATCGAAATCCAGGCGCAGGTGGCCAATCAACGCAGCAAGCGCGACGCGGCCGACGAAAAGGCGCGCAAGTACGCCGAAGGGGCAATGCGTGCGTTGAAGAACGGCGACGAGACGCTGGCGCGCGAAGCGCTGGCCGCCCAGGCCGCCGCCGAAGGCGAGCGCGATCAACTCGCTGCCGAATTCGCGAAGGTCGAACCGTCGGTCGCCAATCTGCGCGAGCAGATCGCGAACATGCGCAAGCGCCGCGACGACTTGAAGTCGCGTTCCAACGTACTGGCCGCCAAGCAGGAAATCGCCAGCGCGAAGGAAGTTGCCGCGACGGCGCTCGGCGGCATCGGCGGGCAGAACTTCAACGAGGATTTCTCGCGTCTCGAGGAGAAGGTCAACATGGCGAATGCGCGCTCGGATGCCCGTCTGGAAACCGCCGACGACCTCAGCGGCAAGACGCTCGACGACAAGCTCGCCGCAATGGAACACGGGCCGACGGTGGACGAGCGGCTTGCGGCGCTGAAGGCGCAGATCGGCAAGGACGGACAGCCGTCCGCGTAAGGCCGCGTGCTCGGGCCTGGTAGCCGCATGCGGCCCGCCCTGCCGCCCCCGCCGCGCTCGGGCAACGCACGCCAACGGCCCACGATGCGCCTGCACGCAGCGTCCGAACTGCGTGCGCAACCGGGCGCCGCGATGGGCGCGCCCTGATGGAGGACACGATGCAAACTCTCAAGCAACGCGCCCGCGCACTGTGCCTGGCCACGGTGGTCGGCGTGCTCTGCGCCGGTCCCGCCGTGTCGTGGTCGGCGCCCACTGTCAACGATGTCGAACGGGCGGTACAGCGCGGCGACTACCCCGGCGCAGAACAGATGTTGTCGGAGGTCATCGCCGCGCATCCATCCAGCGCGCGCGCCCACTACCTCTACGCGCAGGTGCTGGATCGTGACGGCAAGGCGACACAGGCCCGCGACGAAATCGCGCGTGCCCGTACGCTGGACCCTGCGCTTGGCTTCACCGATCCGAACCGCTTTCGCCAGATGGAAGCGCGCATCAATGCCGACGCGGCGCGGGCCAGCCGCGGACAGCAGGACGTCCGCAATCCAACCGAGTCGCCGCGCCGGACCGACGCGCCGCCCGCTTATCGCAGCACGCCTGCTGCCACGAACAGTGGTCTTGGCGCCGGCGGCATCCTAGGCGTGATTGCCGTGTTGGCATTGATTGCCGGCGTCTTGATCTGGTCGGTGCGGCGTAGTCGCGGCCGGCAGGCGCGCGACGTCGAGGCAACGCGGCTGGCCGAACTCAAGCGCGCTACGGCGCTGCTCGATCAAGTCCGCGCGATCAAACTGGACCTAAAGTTGTCGACCGCGGCGCAGCGGGATGGCTGGCTGGCCGAAGCCCAGCAGGTCGAGCAGGACCTCAGCGAAATCATCGAACAGCTCTCGCAAGGCCCTGACAGCGCGACGGCGCCGACGCAATCGCCCGCGTTTCGTCTGGAAGACTTGGGACGGCAGGTGGAGCGACTGGAAGCGCTGGCGGCCGGCCGTCCGGATCCGGGCTTGGGCCGGGAGGCGCCGGCCGGTTCCGCGTACGCGGACGAGGCCAATCGTTTCGGACGCGCTGGCCAGCAGAGCGGCCCCGGCCCGTACTACCCGCAGCAGCAACAGCAGGCCGGGCCGGTGATCGTGCAGCAACCCGGTTCCGGGATGGGCGGCGGCCTGATGGCTGGCGTGCTGATCGGCGAGATGATGTCGCAGCTGGGTCACCACCGCGACGGCGGACGGGCCGATTCGAACAGTGGCAACAGCGGCCATTTCGGTAGCGGCAATGATCTCGGCCCCGGCATGGGACCGTTCGAACCCGGCAACGGCTGGCACGATGGCGACAGCGCGCCGAGCGATAGCGGCTTCGATTTTGGCAGTGGTGGCAGTGGCGGCAGCGATTGGGGCGGTGGCAACGACAGTTTCGATACCGGCTCAAGCGGCGGCAACGACGACTGGAACAGCTAGCAGTCGGGCGCTGAAGGCCAACTCCGAAATGCGGCGGGGCCGCGATGGTTGATGCCATCGCGGCCCCGCCGCTTTCAAGGCTGCGCTGTGGACAACGCTTGGGCCTGCTCGTCAGCCAGCCGGGCATCGGACGGAGACTGCCCGCCCGCCGCCCGGCTGGCGATTCACCCTTCCTCGCTGCTGTCGGTGGTCAG
>NZ_FNLO01000019.1 GCF_900095735.1 Chitinasiproducens palmae
GAGACGCTCGAAGATGCGCTGCGTCGCGCCGCGCGCGTGCAGCGCGAACAACAGCACTGAACGCCCGGTTACCTGATACACGTCGCCCGAACCGAACTCCGGCAGTTCCTCGCGCACCGGCATATTGGTATCCACCATGCAGGTCCACGATTCGCTTCCCGGCACCGTCGGCAATTCGAAGTTCACGACGTCGTGGTGCGCGTTGAACACCAGCAGCAGCGTGGCGTCGCTGGCGGGACGGCGGATGCCGGTTGCCTGCGCGCGTCCGTCGATCAACATGCCGAAGCAGCGCATCGTCGGATCCTGCCATTGTTCAGGACTCAGTTCGGCGCCGTCGGGTGCCAGCCACTTGACGTCCTGGACCTGCAGCGCCTCGTTCCAAGCGCCGGTCAGGAACCGCGAGCGACGCAGCACTGGCAGCGTCCGACGCAGGGTCAGCAGGTTCCGCACGAAGTCCGTCAACGCCCGTCCGTCGTCGTCGATGCCCTCCCAGTCGACCCAGCTGATCTCGTTGTCCTGGCAATACGCATTGTTATTGCCCTGCTGGGTGCGGCCGAACTCGTCGCCCGCCAGAATCATCGGCGTTCCTTGCGAGAACAGCAACGTCGCGAGCAGATTGCGCTTCTGCCGTTCCCGCAGCGCGCGGATCGACTCGTCGTCGGTCGGCCCTTCGACGCCGCAGTTCCATGAGCGATTGTCGCTGTGGCCGTCGCGATTGTCCTCGCCGTTCGCGTCATTGTGCTTGTCGTTGTACGAGACCAGATCGTTCAGCGTGAAGCCGTCGTGCGCGGTCAGGAAGTTGACGCTCGACCACGGCCGACGGCCGCGCTTGTTGAACTTGTCGCCCGAACCGGTCAGGCGCGTGGCGAGCTCCGGTGCGGTGCCTTCCTCGCCCTTCCAATAGGCACGTGCCGTGTCGCGGTAGCGATCGTTCCACTCCGCCCAGCCCGGCGGGAAGCCACCGACCTGATAGCCGCCGGGGCCGCAGTCCCACGGTTCGGCAATCAGCTTGACGCTGTTCAGAATCGGGTCCTGCAGGCAGCTGTCGAGGAAGCCGCCGCCTTCGTCGAAGCCGTACGGTTCCCGGCCTAGAATCGTCGCCAGGTCGAAACGGAAGCCATCGACGTTCATCTCGGTGACCCAGTAACGCAGGCTGTCCGTCACCATCTGCAGGACACGCGGGTTCGACAGGTTGACCGTATTGCCGGTACCGGTGTCGTTGATGTAGTAACGCGGCTGGTCGGGCATCAGACGGTAGTACGACGCATTGTCCAGCCCCTTGAACGACAGCGTCGGACCCAGTTCGTTACCCTCGGCGGTGTGGTTGTAGACCACGTCGAGGATCACTTCGAGGTTCGCGTCGTGGAAGCGGTCGACCATCCCCTTGAACTCATCGATGCTGCCGCCGGCCAGGAAGCGCGGATCGGCCGCGAAGAAGCCGATCGTGTTGTAGCCCCAATAGTTCGTCAGCCCCTTGTCGAGCAGCAGGCTGTCGTTGACGAAGGAATGGATCGGCAGCAGCTCCACCGAAGTGACGCCCAGGCTCTGGATATAGGCAATCACCTCCGGATGCGACAGGCCGGCGAAGGTGCCGCGCTCCGCTTCCGGCACGGCCGGATGACGCTTGGTGTAGCCGCGCACATGAGTCTCATAGAACACCGTGCGGTCCCAGGGCACGCGCACCTTCGACGGGTGGTGCCAGGCGAACGCGGTATCGACGATGCGGCTCTTCGGAACGAACGGCGCACTGTCGCGTTCGTCGAAGCTGAGGTCGGCGTCGGCATGACCGAGCGTGTAGCCGAACACTTCGGGAGCCCATTGCAACTGGCCGACGTGGGCTTTCGCGTACGGATCGAGCAGCAGCTTGTTCGGGTTGAAACGGTGTCCGGCGTCCGGTTCGTAGGGACCGTGCACCCGATACCCGTAGACCGCGCCCGGCTTGAGATCGTGCACGTAAACGTGCCAGATCTCGTCGGTGTATTCGGGCATCTCGATGCGTTCGATCTCGGTCTTCCCGTCGGCATCGAACAGACACAGCTCCACCTTGGTGGCGTTGGCGGAGTACAGGGCGAAATTAACCCCCTTGCCGTCCCAGCTCGCGCCGCGCGCAAATGGGGACCCCTCGGAGATCCGGCTAGACGTTTTGCTCATCACGTTGTTCCTGATAGTTCATGGTGCGGTCCAGCCACGCGCAGGGCCCACAGCATCCCGGCGACGGTTCACCATACGACGAAGCGGCCGGCAGACGCAGCAGTCTTGCCGGCCGCTCGTTGCTCCGGCGGACCGTCGTTCGTTCAATGCCAGCGGTAAGTAGCAAGACTTGCGCCACGGCGCCAAGGCAAGTAAACCGCGCCTGGTGACCGTGCGACCGGCGCGCGCCGGCAGGACTCGCGGTCCGAAAGTCTCCACGCGCCCGCTTCGGCGAGGCGTTTGCGGCGTCGCGTCAACAGGGAGGCAGCTGCGCGGAGGCGTCCGTGGTTGTAGGAACCGCGTAACGCGCCGGGCCGAACACAACGCTTTTTCGCAAGATCTCGTCGAGACGGCGCCGACGCGCTACGGAAGCGGAGTATGGACGCGGACGGACGCAGACGAACACGATAAGCACGCGCTAAGGACGCGCTAAGGACGCGCTAAGGACGCGGTGCCGACGTGGCCGCCGCTCAGGCGGCCACGCTCGTAAGGTCGAGGGCTTCCGCGCTGTCGGCGGCCATCGCGGCGGGCAGCGTGCGTGACAGATATTGCTCCCAGGCGCGGATCTTGGCGTCGCCGTCGCGGCGGCTCGGGTAGACCAGTTGCACCGGCAGAGCGGGCAACTGGTAGCCCGGCAGCACCCGCACCAGCGTGCCGCCCCGCAGTCCCGCCAGCGCCGCGTAGACCGGCAGCAGGCCGACGCCCATGCCGGCCTCGATCGCAGCTCGCATTGCTTCGGCGACATTGACCGTGAAGGGGGCGGCAGGCACGCGGATCCGCACTGGCGCACCGCCCTCGGTCGGTTCGAAGACCCATTCGTCGAGTGGAAACACCGGACTCAGCAGCTGCAGGCAGGGATGGTCCAGCAGCGCCTCCGGTGTCTTGGGCGTACCTGCGCGCGCAAGATAAGCGGGCGCCGCGCACGCAACGCTCGCGACGGTGCCCAGGCCGCGGCCCACCAGCCCCGTGCCGACCGGCGTCTCGGCAAGCAGCAGCGCCACGTCGCAGCCCTCGTCCAGCAGGTCGGGAACGCGCTGTGAGAGCGTCAGATCGACGGCGACGTCCGGATGCAGACGACGGAACCCTGCGATTGCCGGGATCAGGTAGTGCTGCGCGAAGCTGGTCATCGCGTGAATGCGCAGCGTGCCGGACGCATGGATATCGGCGTCGAGCACCTCGGCCTGCGCGTCCTCGACGTCGGCAAGGATTTGTCGAACGCGCGGCAGGTAACGTTCGCCGGCGGCAGTCAACGCCACGCGTCGCGTGGTGCGGTGAAGCAACGGGCTGCGCACGTTGGCTTCGAGATCGCTGATCGCGCGCGAGACCGATGCGGTTGTCACGCGCATCGCAGCCGCGGCCGCGGTGAACGTGCCGTAATCGACGACGCTAACGAAGACGCGCATATTGTTCAGGGTATCCATATCGACACCGTTGTCGTAAAGGCTCGCACCGCGGCTACGTGCGGCATGCTAGCTGCATCGGGCCGCATCTTGCGCCGAACGACTTCCGTCGGCGAGGGCGAGCCATTATGCCGCTGCCCCGCGCATCGATTGTTGCAATTCACGTAAAGACGGTTCGCGTCTGACGGTATAGATCGGCGGATTGTTGCGGCCTTACAATGCGCGGCATCCACAATATGGAAAAGCACCGTTCGCGCCGCCGAGGCGTGGGGCGACGCTTCCCCTTCCCTACGCTCCTACCGCGCCAACGCGTCGTTTCCTCGCCCCATCGTGCCCACTCTGACCCTGCGTGCCGCCGCCTGCGCCGCCCTGCTTGCCTCGTTGCTCGCCGGCTGTGCCGATCCGTCAGGCATTGCGCCGCGCGAAACGCCGCGGCCACTGACGACGCTCGCGCCTGGCGCGGCGATCGAAGCGGCGGCACGCGACGCCGCCTGGCCGGCGACGCAATGGTGGCAGGCGCTGGGTGATCCTCAGCTCGACGCGTTGATGACGCGCGCGCTTGCCGACAGTCCAACACTGTCGGTCGCCAATGCGCGCGTGCGCGAGGCCGAGGCCCTGGCCGAGAATGCGACCGCGTCGCGGGGCCCGACCTTGAATGCCGACGTGGCGCTGAACCGCGAGCACTGGCCCGAAAGCACCTACTACGGTGGCGGCACTTTGGCCGGCACGAATACCTTCAACAACACGGCGCGGCTGACGCTGAGCTATCCGCTCGACTTCTTCGGGAGACAGCGCAACGCGGCGGAAAGCGCGCTCGACGCGGCGCGAGCCGCGGCGCTGGAAGCCCGCGCCACGCAGTTGAGCCTGAGCATCAACCTGGCCCAGACCTACGCCCGGCTGGCCTTGCAATACGCGCTGCGCGACGTCGCGAGCGACAGCCTAGCGGATCGGCGACAGGTGCTGGCGCTCGCCCAGCGGCGCTTCGCGGCCGGCATCGGCACGCAATTGGAAGTGAGCCAGGCCGAGGCGCCGTTGCCCCAGGCCGAACTGACAGTCGCGCGCGCGGACCAATCGATCGCCCTGCTGCGCAACCAGATCGCCGCGCTGCTGGGGGCGGGACCCGGCGCGGGCGACGCGATCGCGCGCCCTCGCCTGCTCGAACGCAGTGGGCCGGACCTGCCCAGCGCCTTGCCGGCGGAGCTGGCCGGCCACCGCCCGGACATCGTCGCGGCGCGCTGGCGGATCGAGGCGCAGTTGCACGATGTCAAGTCGGCACGTGCCGCGTTCTATCCGAACATCAATCTTGTCGCGACCGGGGGCGGCATGGCCGTGAGCGACAGCTTCTGGACCTTCACGCGGCTGTCGAGCTTCGGCTTCACTGCCGGCCCCGCGATCTCACTACCGATTTTCGACAGTGGCCGCCTGCGCGCGCAGCTGGGCACGGCCAGCGCGCGCGCCGACGTGGCGGTGGGACAGTACAACGACGCCGTGGTGCGTGCGTTGCGCGAGATTGCCGACCAGACCGTCACATGGCGGGCGCTGGACCGCCAGCGTGCGATCGCGGAACGGGCGCTGGCCACCGCGCAACGCAGCCACGACATCGCGCAGACGGCCTTCAGGAGGGGACTGACGGACTACCTGAACGTGCTGAACGCAGAGGAGCAGCTGTTCACGCAGCGCCAGGCCATCGCGGAACTGCGTGTGTCGCGGGTCAGCGCCTGGATCGGCCTGGCCGGCGCGCTTGGTGGCGGATTGGCAACGCCAGCGGACCTGCCGGAAGCGGCGCATGACGCCCGGGGCGACGGCACGCCGAGTGCGGCGGCAGTCACCGCTGCCGCCGCAAGCACGCGATGAGCACCCCGCGTACCGCTGCTGCATCGGCAGCCACGCCGGGCTCGGCGCCCGGAAAGGGACCGGCCCCGGCCTCGCCGCCGAACCGCTTCATCGAGGCGCTGCGCGACTGGGCCAGTAGCGAAGGGCTGACCTGGGTCTACATTTTCAAGACCGTGTTCGCCGCGCTGCTCGCGCTCTACCTCGCCATGCGGCTCGAATTGCCCAGCCCGCGCAGCGCCATGGTGACGGTGTTCGTCGTGATGCAGCCGCAAAGCGGCATGGTCTTCGCGAAGAGTTTCTACCGGCTGGCGGGAACCCTGGTCGGTTTGGTCGTGACGCTGGCGTTGGTTGCGTGCTTCGCGCAGGCGCGCGACGTGTTTCTGGTGGCCGTCGCGTTGTGGATCAGTTTCTGCACTGCCGGCGCGGCCCGCAATCGGAACTTCCGTTCCTATGGCTTCGTGCTGGCGGGCTACACGGCCGCGCTGGTCGGACTGCCGACGGTCGAGCACGCGGTCGGTGCCTTCGACGCGGGCGTCACCCGCGCGCTCGAAGTGTCGCTTGGCGCGCTGACCGCCGGCGCCGTGAGTGCGACGCTGTTCCCGGAGCGCGCGTCGACGCTCGCGCGCTTGCGCGTACGGCAGCGCTTCAAGGACTTCGTGGCTTTCATCCACGATGCCGCCGCGGCCCGCATCGACCGTCCTGCGATGGAAGCCCGCAACAAGGCGTTCATCGCCGACGTCGTCGGGCTGGAAGCGCTGCGCAGCTATGCCAGCTTCGAGGATCCGGAAACGCGCGCGCGCAGCGCCCGCGTGGCGCGCATGAACAGCGAGTTCATGGCGGCGTCGACCCGCTTCCACGCGCTGCATCAGTTGATCAACCGCCTGCGCGCGCAGGCCGGCGACCGTGTCACCGCAATCTTCACGCCGTTCCTGCACGAGTTGGGCGAGGCGCTCACGCGCGCCGGGCGCCCGGTGGAAAGCGCGGCCGAGGCGCGCGAGATTGCCCAGCAGCTCGACGCGTTCCGCACCGCGCTGCCGGCGCGCGTGCGTGCGGCGCGCGTCGATGTGGAAGACGACGGCGCCGACGCGCTGCTCGACTACGACACCGCATCCGAACTGCTGTATCGCTTCGCGGACGAACTGAGCGCCTACGCGCAGACCTACGCCTCGCTCGACCGTACCGTGCACGAGCGCGGCCGCACCGACATCCGTTACGCGCCGAAGACGCACATGCTCAGCGCCGGCATCGCCGGCGCGCGCGCGGCCGTGGTGATGCTCGCGCTGTCGGTGTTCTGGATCGTCAGCGGTTGGCCGGCCGGCAACTTTGCGGTGTTGAACGCTGCCGCGATCTGCGCGATCGTGTCGTCGGTGCCGCAACCCGCGAAGCTGGCCAGGCAGATGGTGTTGGGTGGACTGCTTTCGGTGGTCGGCGGCTACGTGGCGGCCTTCGTCGTGATGCCGGCGCTCGACGGCTTCATGCAGTTGGCCTTCGGCCTGCTGCCTTTCCTGCTGGCGGGCATGTGGCTCGCGACGCGGCCCCGCTGGGCCGGCATCGGCGTCGGTTTCTGCATCTTCTTCACTGCCACGGTGGCGCCGGACAACCGCGCGGTCTACGACGTCACCGAGTTTCTGAACAACGGCATCGCGCTGGAAATCGCCCTGCTCGCCGCCTGGGTCTCGTTCACCGTGCTGATTCCGCCGAGCAGCACCTGGCTGCTGCGGCGGATGGAAGCGTCGCTGCGCCGTCAGGTTCGCTTCGCGTGTTTCGGGCGCCGCCGCGGGCTGGCTTATCGATTCGAAAACGGCACGCGCGACTTCATGGCGCAGGTCGGCGCGCTGGCTGCCGAACGGCCCGACCGCCAACGCGCGATGCTTGGCTGGATGTTCTCGGTGCTCGAAGTCGGACATGCGATCATCGAACTGCGGCATGAATTCGAGACGCTGCCGCCCGCTGTCGCGGCACGGCCCGACTATCAGTTGCACTCGCCCTGGCGCACCGCCACGCGCGCGCAGCGCGTGGCGTTGGTCGCGCTGTTCGACGATCCGAGCCGGGAACGCTTCGCCGCGACGCTCGCCGCCAACCAGGCCGCGCTGACGCGCACGCAGGAAGTGATCGCCGCCGGGCTCGCCGACGGGTGGTTGGAACGCGCCGAGCGCCACCGCTTGCAGCGCATTGCCAGCTATCTGCACTTCATTCGCACGGCAATGCTCGATCCGCATTCGCCGTTGGCCGCCTTCCACGATGGGCTCGTGCCCGCCGCGCCATGAACACCGCACTTGCCCTTGCCGCGCCGAGCTGGCTGCCCGCGCGTGAATCCGTCCTGTTCGGCGTGTATGTGCCGACGCTGCTGCTCGCCTTCATCGCGGCGGCCGGGCTCAGCTGGGTGCTGGATCGCATCCTGACCCGCGTCGGCGCCTACCGCTATTTGTGGCACCCGTCCCTCTTCCGGCTGAGCCTGTTCGCCTGCGTGTTCGGCGTGCTCGGTCTCTCCATCTACAGCTGAACGAATCTCACGATGAATCTCAAGAAAGCGCTCGGCGTGCTGGTTACGTTGCTGGTATTCGGCGCGGCCATCCTGATCGGCAGGCTGCTGTGGCTGCACTACATGACCGCGCCGTGGACCCGCGACGGGCGGGTGCGCGCCAACATCGTCAAGGTGGCGCCCGACGTCTCTGGCCGCATCGTGTCGCTGCCGGTGCGCGACAACCAATTCGTCCACAAGGGCGACCTGCTGATGGAAATCGATCCGGCCCGCTACGGCATCGCGGTGGAGCAGGCGCAGGCGGAAGTTGCAATGCGTCGCGCCGAGCTCGACATGCGCCGCGCCGACGCGGCCCGGCGCGCCGACCTCGACAGCCTGGTCGTATCGCGCGAATCACGCGAGAATGCGCAGCGCACCGCGTCGGCGTCGGAAGCTGCCTACCAGGCGTCACTGGCCGCGCTGGACGCCGCCAAGCTCAATTTGGCCCGCACGCGGGTGCTTGCGCCGGTGGATGGCTATATCACCAATCTGCAGACACACCAGGGGGATTATGCTGCCGCGGGCAGCGCCGGCCTGTCCGTGGTCGACAGCAATTCATTCTGGGTCTACGGCTACTTCGAGGAAACCAAGCTGCCGCAGATTCGGCTGGGCGCCGCGGCGACGATGCAGATGATGAGCGGTCAGATTCTGCAAGGCCACGTCGAGAGCATCGCACGCGGCATCGCTGATCGGGATGCGGCCACCAGCCGCGACGGGATCTCCGACGTCAATCCGACCTTCAACTGGGTCCGGCTGGCGCAACGCGTGCCGGTCCGCATTCGCATCGACGATGTCCAGGCCGCTGCGCTGTTGACCGCGGGCACGACCTGCACGGTGATGATCCACGAGCCTGCCGCCGGGAACGCGCCGCCGAGCGCAGCTTCGGCACCGGCACCATCGCTCGCGCCGCCGAGTGGCAGCGCGGCCGGCCGTTCCTGACCCGCAACGCCGGTCAGAACGGCCGGCGGCGCGCCCGCAGGATCGGCTCACCGCTACTGTCGACTACCAGCGAGTCACGGCCAGTGTTCTTGCGTGCGTAGACGAACAGCGCGAAGCCGCTGAGGAAACCGAGTAGCGCTACTTTCTTCAACATCGTTTTCTCCGGTAATCGGTCGTCCAACGCGACCCCTGACGGTGCGTTGCACGAAACGCGCCAAGCGCCGGACGCGGTCCGGCTGCCACCACGACACGGCCCACTTGCCGCGGAACCGACCGTGCGCTGATCCGCCCCCTCCCGCCCGCACGCGCCGGCGTGCTGCATGGCGCCGGCCCGCGCGATGGTCGCGAGGGCAACGGTCGGCCTGCACATCCGTCATCTCATCGGCTATTCTTTGAGTTCGATCGTATTCAGACCGGCTGCACGGTAACGTGCGTCGGCCGTGCCATGGCTTTTTCGAGAAAACACCACGCGCAGCACTGCATCGTCGACGCCGCCGCACCGGCCCGTCGCAGCCGGACCAGCGGCTGGCCGGATTACCTGACATTGTTGAGCACCTGGCAACCGTTCGCGCGGCTGGAAACCAAGCTCGCGCGGGCGCGCAAACAAGATGAACCGGTCCTGTACCAGCACATCCTGCCGGGTCTCGACGTGCTGCTTTGCGGCGTGCGCGGCGCGCTGCCGCCCTATCCCCGTCTGGCGGAACTGCGCGCGCGTTGCCTGGAAGCGATCGCCGACGCACTGGAGCAGCCGTTGGATCGGCTTGCCCAGGGCGGCTATTGGTACGAACGCGACGGCTTCGCCTGCCTCGTCTTCGCGTCGTGCAGCCGCGAGGCCGTGTTGGCCGACTACGGAATGGCGACGCGCTAACGCTGCACGACCACCGCCCGCCCTGCTCGCACGGAACTTGCTGACGTTAAGCCGACAATTCGCGCAACGTTCAATGGCCAAATGCAAGGAGCATGTCGATGAGCAACCACGTTTACAAGAAGATCGAGATTGTCGGGTCGTCCGAAACCAGCATTGAAGATGCGATCAACAACGGCATCCAGCGTGCGTCGGAAACGCTGAACAATCTGGAGTGGTTCGAAGTGACCGAGACGCGCGGTCATCTGCAGGATGGGCGCGTCGCCCACTGGCAGGTAACGCTGAAGGTAGGCCTGCGTATCGACGAGAAGTGATGCCGTCCGCGCATCGGGAATGAAAAGAGCCGGCCCAGCCGGCTTTTTTGTTGCCGTGGGTTTGCTGACTCGAATCGATACGATTGCAAGTATCGATCCATTACGAACGGTTGCGCTGTCGCCTCGGCGGTCGGCCCTTCCCCTGGCTACAGCGCGCGGCCCGCCCGCCGGCGCGCAGCACCTTCCCCAAATCCCTACAAGAAAAAGCCGCATCGCTTGCGCGATGCGGCTTTTCAACGTCCTGCCGGCGCATCCAGCCGGCAGCGCAGCGAGTCAGGGACGCGCGGCGCCGAACGGCGACTCGGACGCCGGCGCGCTGCCACGCGTGGCATTGCCACGCGGCGTGGCGCCCTTGGCACCGTCCTGGCCCTTCAGGACCGCGTCGTTGCTCAGCGTACCGCCGGCATTCGGCGAGCGGGTCTTGCCCGGCGGCGGCGCGCTCGGTCCGGTCCGCATTTGCGACAGCAGTTGCCCGCACGGCGCGTCCTTGTTGTTGCTCGGCGCGATCAGCGGGATCAATGCGGCCAACGGGTTGATCAGCCCCAGCGCAATCGCGCCACCGCCACGCGCAATCAGCGGCAGCGCGTCGACACCGACCTTCGGATGCTTGAAGGTGCCGCGTACATGCAACGGCGACCGCAGCGAGAAGATTCGGAAACCCTTGGTGTGCGGGTGCACGCCGAGGTCCATTTCCTCGCTCTTCAGGTTCACCGTGCCGTCGATGTTGATGATCGAGTCCTCGGTGTCGAACAGGAACAGCTTCGAGTTCACCACCCCATTGGTCACCGCGAAATCCGACGCCATGCAGTTGATCACCACCGTGCGGTTGCCGTACAGCTTTTCGATCACCGCGTTCGCGACATTCAGGCCGGCGGCCTCCATCAGGAAGGTGCTGATGCGTCCGTCGTTCACGAGCATCTTGATTTCGCCGTTCGACGCGCCCAGCAACGCCGCCACCGAGTTGCCGGTCGCGCTCAACGCCGCCTTGCCGTTCAGTTCGCCCAGGCTGGTCTGCATCGGCTGGAACGTCGGGAAGAGTTGCTTGAGCTTCATGTGCTGCGCGGTCAGATCGAGCTTACCCTTCATCGGCGTGCCGCTGCCGTCGAGGCGGATGTTCGAGTTGATCGTGCCGCCTGCCACGCCGAAGCGCAGCGGCTCCAGCGACAACACCGCGTTGCGCATCACGATGTGCGTGTACAGGTTATTGATCGGCAGCGACTTGTCGCGGACGATATGCTGTCCCGTGAACTTGACGTCCGCATCCAGCGCGTTCCACCGATCGGTCTTGAACGGCTCGACCGGCAGCGCCTTGTCGCTCGGCTGCGACTTCGCATCGCCACGCTGCTTCTTCTCGTTGTTCGAGCCAGCGCCGATCAGCGGTCCCAGGTCGTCGAACACGAGGTTGTGCGACAGCAGTTCGCCCGTCAGCTTCGGACGCGGCTTCACGGCCTCGTAGACCAGCGTACCGTTCAGGTCGCTACCGCCGACCCGGCCGGTAAAGTTTTCATAGCGATAAACCCCGCCATTCGACTTGGCAGTCTCGCCGTTCTTGTTGTTGTCGCCGCGCGGCAGCGTTGCGCGCAGACGTCCCTCCGTTGCGAACGGCTTGGTGTCCGGCAAGGTCACGCCCGTCAGCGGGTAGAACTTCGCCATGCTCACGCCCGACAGCCACAGCCGCAGGTCGATCGACTGCAAGTCGGCAGGACTGGTTACGGTACCGACCAGCGCGACGCGGATGTCGCCGATCCGCACGTCCGCCTGAACCGGATACGGTGCCCGCTTGTCCTGCAGCGTCAGTACGCCACCGACGCGGCCATTGCCCTTGACCGGGGCGTTGTTGTAGCTACCCTTGACCGTAAAGGCCAGCTGGTAGGGCTGTGACGGCATATGGGCCTGGTCGACCGCAGCGTGCGCGTCGGTCTGACTCACGTTCGCGCCGCGCTCGGCGGTGCTGGCCGCCGACGTTGCGCCATTGCCCTGCGCCGCATTGTCGGACGAGCCCGAGCCCGCGTGCGCCACCGCGGCAGCCGAGGCCGGCGCGGAGGCGGCGGGCGCCGAACCCGCCTTGCTGACCGAAGCGGCCTCCGAACTCGCATTCGCAGCCGCCGCCTTGCTGAAATGTTGCGCGCCTGAACTGCCAACGAATTCGGCAGACTGCTTGCGGGAAGTTTCGCCCTGCTGCTTCAACGCCTCGCCGAACGGAATCGGCTGGCCGAGCGTATCCACGCCGACTTCCAGGTCGACCTTCTTCGTTTCGTCGCGCACCTTGACCACGCCCTTTGCAAAGGTCAGATCGCCGAAATCGACGGTCCAGGCGCTGGGCTTGCCGGTCTCGCGCTTGCGGAACGTCCAGGTGTTGGAACCGTCGGCGCGCCGTTCGAGGTCGCCTTGCGGGTTTTCCAAATGGATTTCAGGTATCGACACTTCCTTGGCCAGCAGCGGCGGAATCGCCACGTCGAAGTCCACGGCGCCGACCTGGGCGAGGTGCGGATCCTTGGCCCAATCCGGATTACCGATCGTCAAGTCCTTTGCGGAGACGTGCGGCCAAGGGAACCAGCCACGCCAACCGTGCGTGTTAGGCGGTCGGCGCCAATGCACGGAAAGGTCGCCGTTGATGGCGAACGGCCGTCCCAACTCCTCGCTGACCTTGTTGTTGATCCATGGCTTGGCGCGGTTCCAGTCGAACGTGGCGATGAAGATCACCAGAGCGACGATCAGGACCACGATCACCGCAAGGACGGATAAGAGGATCTTCAGACCTCTGGACATATGCAGGCTCCCTGGCTTCGCTTTTGCGGCCTTTTAAGCAAAAAGCTTGCCTTCGCATCCATCAATGCGATGTTCGGCGGGGCATGCAACGCCGAAACTGCGCCCACTTGGAGGCGCTCCGGCCGCCATCCGATGACACCGCCAGACGGGGCATGCGCGTTGGGGCCCCGGTGCGGACGCCGTCGGCGGCGGTGGCATGCCGGCGGCATGTTTCGCACCGGGCGCGCGAAGCGCATGCACCCGGCGCGAGCGAGCCAGGCGTGCCCGCGCGGTCGATTCCGCCAAGAAAGATGGAATAACGACACGCGCGCACGACGACAGCCAGGAACCCGGCCGTCCTGCGGTCGCGTGCGTTGCCCCGGCGTCGCTACGCGGTCAAGGCCGCGATCAATTGCCCGAGACGTTCGAAGCTGACCGGCTTGGTCAAGTGATCGCTGAAGCCCGCTTCCCGCGAGCGTCGCACGTCCTCTTCCATGCCGTAGCCGGTGATGGCGATCGAAGGCGCGGCACCTCGCCGCTCGCGCCAGCGCGTGACGATATCGAGCCCGGTGCCGTCTGGCAGGCCGATGTCGCTGATCAACAGATCGAACGGACCCGCGTCGATATGGCGGTGCGCATCGGCGACGCTGGCCGCGACACTCACCTCGTGTGCATCAATCTCAAGGAGCGAGGCCATTGCGAAGGCCGTGTCCTCGTTGTCTTCTACGAGCAGGATCTTCAAGGCGCGCGCTTTCTGTTGATTGGATGGGCCGGCGTCGAGCGCCGCTGGCGCCGTCTGTTCCGGCAGGATCGGCAATGACAACGTGAAGGTAGCACCCTGTCCAGGCCCTGGGCTGGCCACCGACAGCGTGCCGCCGTGTTTGAGGGCCAGCGTGTTGGCGATCGCCAGCCCCAGGCCAAGGCCGCCGAAGCTGCGCCGGATCGAATCGTCGGCCTGTTCGAACGCAGAGAAGATGCGCGGCAACGCGGCCTCCTCGATGCCGATGCCGGTGTCGCGCACCGTGACGGCCACTGTCTCGTCGCCCGGATTGCTGAGGGCGATACTGACGCTGCCGCCCGTCGGCGTGAATTTCACCGCGTTGCGCAGCAGATTCCATACGATCTGCTGCACCCGCGCGGCGTCGCCGGAAACCCGCGTCGCGTCGGCCCCGCGGGATACTGACAGGGCGAGACGCTTGCTGGCGATGTCGTCGGCGGACATGTCGACGACGTGATCGACCAGCGACGCTATATCGATCGGCTCGAAGTTCAGGCTCAGCTTGCCGCGCGAGATGCTGGTCAGGTCGAGCAGGTCGTCGATCAGGCGCGCCTCGAGTTCGACATTGCGTCGAATCACGTCGAGCTGTCCGGCTATCTCCGGCAGACCTTGCTGATGACGGACCTGGATCAGGCGCACCGCGGCCAGAATCGGCGTGAGCGGCGTACGCAGTTCGTGCGACAGCACCGCCAGGAAGTGGTCCTTGGCCTGGTTCGCCGTCTCGGCCTGCTCCTTCGCGACACGCAGCGCATCGGCCGCCATCCGCGCCTCGGTGGTGTCCCGGATAATCTTGGAGAAACCCAGCAAGGCGCCCCGCTCGTCACGAATCGCGGTGGTGACGATGGAGGCGAATACCGAGTGTCCATCCTTGCACCAGAGCCATCGATCGTCGCTGCAACTGCCCAGCGTGCGCGCCTGCTCCAGTTCGGCGTCGAACAAGCCGTCCTCGCGCTCGCTGGCGCTGAGGAAGATGTCCGGCCTGCGCCCGACGATCTCCTGGGCCTCGTAGCCAAGCAGACGCTTGGCAGCCGTATTCCACGTGCTGATCGCGCCGCTCGGATCCAGGCTCAAGACCGCGTAATCCTTCAGCGCATCGATCAACTGCCGGAAGTGAGTCTCGGTCCGGCGCAACGCGCGCTCCGCCTGCGTGCGCTGGCGACGCACGTCGCGCTCGCCCAACGCGCGCATCACCACCGCCGGCAAGCGTGTCAGACGCTGTTTCAGCACATAGTCGGTGGCGCCCTGCTTGAGCATGTCCACCGCGTTCTCTTCGCCGAGCATGCCCGACAGGAAGATGAACGGCAGGTCGGCGTCGAACGCGCGGACGATCGCGAGCGCTTCCGGTCCCGAAAAGGTCGGCAGGACGAAATCGGCCAGCACCACGTCGAACGCGGTAGCCTCGAGCGCGCGGCGCAGGCCGTCGGCGGTGTCGACGCGTTGCGCCGCGCAGTCGAAACCATCGACTTCCAGTCGCATCAGCGCAAGGTCGATGTCGAGCGCGTTGTCTTCGACAAGCAGAACTCGCAGCGGCTGTCTCACGTCGGCTGCGGCCCCCGGCCCGACTGTTCGATGTTGCGGGCGAGACGAACCGAGCCGGGCGGCGGCTCGTTGAGCACCGCCCAGAACATGCCCAGTTCGGTGATCGCGCCGACGAACTCGCGGAATTCGACCGGCTTGACGACGTACGCGTTCACGCCACGCTCGTAGCTGCGCACCAGATCCTGCTCCTCTCGCGAAGACGTCAGCATCACCACCGGCACGCTTTTCAGTTCCGGACGCGAGCGGATGAACAGCAGCACCTCGAGACCGTCGACCTTGGGCAGCTTCAGATCGAGCAGAATCACCGCCGGGTTGCCGGTCGTGCGGCCCTCCCATTGCCCCGCGCTGGTCAGGTAGTCGATCGCCTCGGCGCCGTCGCGGGCAATCACGACTTCGTTCGCAAGCTGGCTGCGCTCGAGCGCCAGCAGGGTCAGCTCGAGGTCGCTCGGGTTGTCTTCAACCAGCAGGATCGGTTTGATCATTGAAATGTCCGGTGTCGTCACTGTGCCGGGCCTGCGCCGATGCCGGCGACCGGTTCGGCTTCGTCCACACTCTGGAAACGCTTCGGCAGCGAAAAATGGAACGTCGCGCCCTCGTCCAGCTTGCCGTCGGCCCACGTCCGGCCGCCGTGACGCTCGACGATGCGCCGCACGTTCGCCAGTCCGATGCCGGTGCCCTCGAATTCCTCGAAGCGGTGCAGGCGCTGGAACACGCCGAACAGCTTGGGCGCGTACTTCATGTCGAAACCCACGCCGTTGTCGGAAATCGAGAAGACCCACTCGTCCGCCTGCTCCTGCGCCGCGATCGAGATCCGCGCGGTCTCGCGCGGCTGCGTGTACTTGACCGCATTCGAGACAAGGTTGCGCAGCGCCAACAGCAGGAACGCGGCATCTCCCACCACCGACGGCAGTTTTCCAACCGTCCATTCGATCTTGCGAGACTGGGTCTGGGCGCGCGATTCGTCGATGACCGTACGCACTAGCTCGTCCATTTCGAGACGCGCCGGCCGCAGCGCCGCGCGGCCCATCTGCGAGAAGGTCAGCAAGTCGTCGACCAGCGTGCCGGCCAGCCGCGCCGAGTCGACGATGTTCTTCAAGAAACGCTTGCCCCTGTCCGACAGGTATTCGCTTTCATACTCGGCGAGCAGGTCGCCATAGCCGACGATGTGGCGCAGTGGCGCGCGCAGGTCATGAGACACGGAGTACGAGAAGGCTTCGAGTTCCTTGTTCGCTCGGCCCAGTTCCGCAGCCAGCGAGGCCATTTCCTCGGCGCGCTTGAGCACGATGCCCAGCGCGGCATGGCGGAACTCGGCCGCCATGCCGATCTCGCTGCTGCGCCACCGCACCGATCGGCCGCGCACCGTCTGGCACCAGGTCTCGAAACTGCGCCGGGGCGACAGCCGCAGGCCGTCCTGCGCAGACGTCGCAACCTTGCCGCGCGGGTCGCCGGCCCATTCGATCACGCGCACCACCTCGGGACGGAACCAGATCACGAAGTTGCGATGCAGCTTTGAAATCTGCACGGCGAGCACGCCGCTTGCCACGTGCCGGAACTCCATCGCCTCGGGCATCAGATCGCTCAGGCACTCCGTGTAGAACACGTCCCGGTTCGAATGCGTCGCCATCCAGTCGACCAGCGCATGGATGAAACGCTGGTTCGGCGTCTCGCCCACCGCCGCGAGCCGGCCATCGATCACGATGGCCACGCCATTGCCGCTCATGAAACCGAGGAATTCGCGGGGCACCGACACCAGGCCCGCGACGAAATCGTCACAGTCCGCCATCGTCGAAATCAGGCTCACCAGCGTGCCGCGCAATGCCAGCCGGTGGTCCGTGTCGTCGCCCAACTCCTTCGATTCGATCTGCAGCGCGAGAATCTGCCCGACATGCTCGCAGGCCAGCCGCGTGTCGAGCGTGGCGATCATCGGTTCGCGGTGATGGCATGAAATCAAGCCCCAGAGCTTGCCGTCGACGACGATCGAGATCGACATCGACGCGCCGGTGCCCATGTTGCGCATGTATTCGAGGTGGACCGGCGAGACGCTGCGCAGCGCGGCGAAGCTCAGGTCCAGCGGTGCGTCGGCCGCGCCGGACGCCGACAGGATCGGCACCGGCTCGTAATTCGAATTCGCGATCAGGCGGATGCGACTCGCCAGATACAGTTCGCGAGCCTGCGCGGGCACGTCGGAGGCGGGAAAGCGCTGTCCGAGATAAGACGGATAGCCGGCCTCCCGATCCTCGGCCAGCACGTGACCGTGGCCATCCTCGTCGAAGCGATACACGAGCACACGGCCGAAGCCGCAGATCGCCCGCACTTCCGTGGCAGCAGCCTCGCACAGTTCGATGACCGTGCGCGCCCGCTCCAACCGCGTCACGAAGGCCCGTACCAGCGGATAGACGCTGGCGCCCGGCCCAGCCACCCTGAATGCCGGCTCCCCTTCCAGAATCAGTACGTCGGCGCGGCGATGCAGCGCGAAACTGAAATGGCTCGCACCGCCGTTCGCGGCGTGTTCGGCAATCGCGTCCGCGGACGCGCCCGCGATCACCGCCTCCCGGGTCTCCCCGCGTGCGAAGATGCCCAAGTGCAGCGGGTTGTCGTCGATCGTCCGCTCCAGCCCGGTCCGCACTGCCTGCACCAACGCCTCGCCGAACGTCTCGGCAAGCGTGCGGCCCAACGGCGCCGCCGCTGCCGGACCAAAGCCGTAGGTGGCGACGTTCGCGGAGGCACGTTCGATGACCAGCGACACCGGATCGAAAGTGACGAGGAAGCCGTGGGGTTGGATCGCGCCGGGAATCCGGATCGGCTCGCGTGCGCAAAGTTCCAGATCCGTCGCCTGCGCGTCTACCTGCGCGTCTACCTGCGCATTTGCCTGCGCATTTGCCTGCTTCCCGACGAGCACCTCGGTCATTGCGCCACCTCCGCCGTATGGTCGGCCCCGATGCCGCGCGCCGCGAACCAGGCGCTCATTTCCTCGAATGCTTGCCGCGCGCCGACCACGCAGGCATCCACGGACGCCGCCGTGTCATCGACGGTGTGCGCGGCCAACGCACGGAATGCCTTCCACTGGCTGCCGGTTGCCGCGCCATAGCCGTCGAAATACCGATTGCCGGCACCCGGCGCAAGATGAAAGCGTTCCGCGGCGGCAGGCGCGATGAAGCGTCCGCCCAGCGTCGATCCTTCCATCACGTACCAGGCGCCGATCAGGCCTGGCAAGCCGGTCGGGACGTCGAGCGCGGTGCACCGTATCACCGTGTCCGGCGCAACGCCCAGCGCCGCGGCGTCCTGTTCCAGCCATGATGCCTTGCGCCGTGCGTCGAACTCACCGGTCAACGAGGCCGGCAGCGCCGCCGCCATCCGCTCCTCCCACGGGGCGACGAAGCCCAGAAACGCGCAGACGATCTTTGTATAGGCGGCGAGGTCGCAATCCAGCTGGCCTAGGCCCAGCTGACGCTCCAGGCGGTCATGGCAATCCGCAGTGCGGGCTTTCAACGAGGCGAGCAGTTCGGGCATGGCGGCGAGAGGACAGGAATACGCGGCCTACGGCGCCGACGCAGAGAAGCTCCCCATTGTAACGGTCTTTGCCCAACACTATGCGGGCCGTGCGGCCGAGGCCTGTCAACGGCTTGCCCGCGCCGCGACCGCGCGCGCGGCCGCCCGCTTCAGCGGCCCCGCAAACGCCGCAGCATGGCGGCCGTCAGGCGGCAGGCGCTCGCGTCGTAATCCCGCCACGGTGCATTGCCGACCGTCGCGATCCGGTCGGCGACGGTGTCGATGCGCCAGTGATTGCCGCCGCTGAGCGAGGGCAACTCGTCCCAGTCGATCGGCACGGAAACGCCGATACCGGGCCTGGCTCTCAGCGAGAACGCGGCCACGGTGCTGGCGCCGCGGCGATTGCGCAGCGCGTCGACGAACACACGCCCTCGCCGGTTGTCCTTGCCGGCCTTCGACGAAAAGCGATCCGGCAGGATGCCGGACAGATGCTCGGCGACCGCCTTGGAGAAGGTCTTGACGGCGTCCCAGTCGTGGTGGCGCGTCAAGGGCACGACTACGTGAACGCCGCCACCGCCGCTGGTCTTGCAGAACGTCGGCAGCCCGAGTTCATCGAGGACCGTCCGCACCAGCGCGGCCGCCTCGGCCATTGTCCGCCACGCCAGTCCCTCGCCCGGGTCCAGATCGAAGATCATCCTGTCGGGACGTTCGATTGCGCCGGCCCGCGCGTTCCAGGTGTGAAATTCAATCGTGCCCATTTGCGCCGCGCCGATCAGCGCCGTCACATCGGGCGCGCAGAGCAACGCTGCGTGGCCGGGATCGAGCGACGGATCGAGTTCCGCCATGCCCTTGATCACGCCCCGCTCCGCATGCTTCTGGAAGAACAGCTCGCCGTCGATGCCCGCCGGCGCCCGCAGCAGCGCGACCGGTCGTTCGGCCAAATGCGGCAGCATCACCGTTGCGGCCTGCTCATAGTAACGGGCCACCGCCCCTTTGCTCACCCCGTGTTCGGCGTCGATCAGGCGGTCAGCGTGGCTGACCGTTACGCCTGCCAGGACGAGGGGCCCGCCGACGGGCTCGGCCGCCGCGTGTCGGCCGGGTCGTGGCTCGTCGCCTGCCGCCTCGCTGCCGGTGCGCCCGCGCCCCGCGGTCGCACGGGCGTGATGCTGCGCCGCTGCGGCACGTTTCGGCGCTGCGGGTTTAGCGCTCGCACGACGGTGGTCCTCTTCGGCCACAGGCTCGCCTTGTGCCTCCGCCGCGACGTCCGTCGCCGCGCGCGGCGCTTCGCGGACGATCGCGCGCGCCGGCTTGTCGCTTCGCAGCGCAACGAAACTGGCGTGCCGAACGCTGCCCGCGTCGGTCCATTCTCCGAATTCGACTTCGGCAACAAGGCGCGGCGCCAGCCACTGGATAGAGTCTCCCGCGGCATGGACGCGCTCCGCGAACGGTGAGCGGTCGGCACGCTGCGGCAGCATCTTGGCCAGCACTGCATCGAGCCGATCGCTGTCGAAGCCGGTGCCGACCCGGCCCGCGTAGTGCAAGGCGCCGTCCTCGCCGTGGACGCCGAGCAACAATGCACCGAACGCTGCGCGACGCCCCTTCGGCGCGGTGTAGCCGCCGATCACGAATTCCTGGCGACGGCGGCATTTGAGCTTGACCCAGCTGGGTTGGCGACCGCCGCGATACGGCGCGTCGGCCAGCTTGCCGATCACGCCCTCGAAGCCGATCCGGCATGCCTCCTCGACCAGATGCTCCGGCGCGACATCCAGGCATGCGGACAAGCGCAGCAGCCCATCGTTGTGGTCGTCGTCCCTGGCCGCCCCGAGCAGCGCTTCGAGCGCCGCTCGGCGGCTGTCGAACGGCTCGTCGCGCAAGTCGCGTCCGTCCCGGAAAGGCATGTCGAACAAGTAGAACACGAGGTCGTCGCTTGCATTGCCTTCGAACGCACGTTGCAATGCCTGGAAGCTCGGCATGCCGTTCGCGTCGAAAGCCACCGCCTCGCCGTCCAACCAGGCGTTGTCCACCGGCAATGCGGCGAGCGCCTTGGCCTGCGCCGGATAGCGCGCGGTCCAATCGTTGCCGCTGCGCGTGAAGATCGTCACGTCGCGCCGACGCCCCAACTTGCGTATGCGGACCAGCACGCGGTAGCCGTCGTACTTCAATTCGTAGCGCCATGCCCCGGTGGGCGGCGCCCGGTCGACCAGGGTCGCCAACTGCGGCGCCACGGTGTCGGGAAACGGCGCCGCGTCATCACCCGCGGCCGCATCCGCTTCGAGACGCGCGTGACGACGGGCGGTGACACGACGCGCAACTGCCGCGGGCCGCACCGGCGCAGGCGGCCCGCTGGCGCGCGCCGGTCGCTTGCCGCCTTTCGCCGTCGCTTGGCCAACCGCCTGCCCGATCGTCGCGGCGCTCAGCACACTCTCCGGCCGCTCGCGCACGATTGCGTCGTCGCTACCTTCGACTGCAGCCTCGTCGCGGCTCTTGATCAACAGCCACTGCGGTTTGTCGCCGCGCGGCCGGGTCCGCACGAGATGCCAGGCGCCTGACAGTTTCTCGCCGTGCAGCGTGAAATCCAGCCGGCCGCGTTGCATTGCGGCCGCCGCGGCTTCCGACGGGTCCTTGCCGGCCGCCTCGTCCGGCTGCCAGGTGCCGCGATCCCATACGATCACTTCGCCCGCGCCGTAGTGCCCAGTCGGAATGGTGCCTTCGAAGCCGCCATAGTCCAGCGGATGGTCTTCGACCTCCACCGCCAGCCGCTTCACCGTCGGATCGAGACTCGGCCCTTTCGGGATGGCCCACGACTTCAGCACCCCTTCGCTTTCCAGCCGGAAGTCGTAGTGCAGACGACGCGCGTCGTGCTTTTGCACGACGAAGCGAAGCGCCGCGCCCGAACGACCGACGGCCGGTGGCGGTTCGGGCGTCTGATCGAACTTGCGCTTGTCGCGGTAGCGCGTCAGCGCGGCGGCGTCGCCTGCTGCAGCAGTGCCGCTGGCATCCTTGCGCGCCCTGCCTGGCGTGTCTGCTTTCGCGACCATTGCCGGCGACGAGACCCCCGCATGCTTTGTCGCCGTCTTCGCAGCGACGCGCTCGACAGTGGATGGCTTGGCGGTGGATGGCTTGACGGTGGACTTCGCGACACCGCGCGGCTGGGCCCCGGCTCCCTCGGCGGCGGCCGTCCTGGCAGTTGCCTTGCCCTTTGCCTTGGTGGCTGCCTTAGTGGTTGCCTTAGCGGTTACGTCGGGGGCTGTCTTAGCTGCTGCCTTAGTGGCTGCCTTGGTTGCTGCATCACCGGATTTCTTATCCGCGGCCTTGGCGGCGCGCTTGCCAGCGCCCCTGGCGGGCTGCCGGCCGTCTTCGGCAGCGCCCGCTTCTGGCGCGCCTGCCGCACCCCGCTGTCCAGTCGCCGCCTTGCGGGACTTTGAGACAGGCGATGCGCCAGAAGCCGCCGCCGCGCCACTACGCGCGGCAGCACCGCGCACCGTTTTCGCAACCTTCTGAGCGCTGGCCGCTCTCGCGCTCGCCTCGGATGCGTTTCCAGTTCGTGTTCCGGCTCGTGTTCCAGCTCGTGTTCCACTCGTAGCCATGGTCGAAGCCAGGTTGTGTCAGGACGCGATTCCAAATTGTAGTCATGGCGGCGGCAGTCAGCGCAGCACCGGGAAGTTCGCTGCGGTCGAACCGCCTTACGGCGTACCGCTCATTCAGCGCTCGTTCAGCCCTCTTAGAGCGCGGCGCCATCAGACGAACACCGACACCGCGCTGCACCACGCACGCTGTTGCTGGATTAAACAGCGGCGCCGGCCGTCAGCCTCGCGTCGCACGTTTGCGCGCCGGGCTGCGGGCTGCCGCGCGCCGGCCGCTGCTGGCGGGCGCGGCTCGCGCGTTGTCGCGGCGACCGCCCAAGCTGCGGCGTAGCAGATCGCTCAGGTCGACCACATCGGCGCCACGCTTCGGCGCCTTTTCCTCGGGCGCGGCGAAGGCGCCCAGCTCATGACTCTTGCCCGCATCGATCTTGCGCTGGACCAGCGCCATGATGTCGTCGTGGAAGGTGTCTCGGTACTGTGCCGGCGCCCACTCCTCGGTCATGTCGTCGATCAGGCGCCCGGCCATTTCAAGTTCGCGCGGATTGATCCCGTTCGCCTTGGTCCCTTCGGGCGGCAGTTTCAGCTCCTCGGGCGAGCGGACCTCGGCATCCCAGCGCAGCGTCGTCAACGACAGCACCGGTCCGGCGGACACCACGGCGCACAGGTGTTGTTTGCCGTGCATCACGATCAATGCGACGCCGATCTTGCCGGACGCCGCCAGCGCCTCGCGCAACAGCGCGTAGACTTTCTCGCCGCTCTTGTCCGGTTCGAGGAAATACGGCGTATCGAGAAACAGGAAAGAGAGTTGCGGTGCGTCGACAAAGGCGAGGATGTCGATGCGCTGCGTCGATTCGACATTCGCGGCCCGAATCTCGTCGTCCGACAACACGACGTAATGTCCCTTCTCGTACTGGACACCACGCACGATGTTGTCGGCGCTGACCTCGTGGCCGTTGGCCTTATTGATCTTCTTGTAGCCGATCGGGTCCAGCGTGCGGCGGTCGAGCAGGTCGAAGCCGACGCGGCCGTGCGTGGTCGCCGGATAGAGCTTGACCGGAATGTGCACCAGTCCAAAGCTGATCGCACCGTGCCACGTCATATGCAAAGCCATCCGTTCACCTCGTCGGTCGAATCACGCACCTTGCCCGGCTGAACCGTCAACGCTCGGCGAGCGCCGCCACCGCGCCCAACAGGCGCGGCGGGTCCACCGGCTTTTCGAAGTGAAGGCAATAACCGTGCTCGAATGCGCGTTGACGTTCCTCCTGCCCTGCCAGGGCGGTGACCGCGATCGCCGGAGGCCGCCGCGACTCGGCGACGGCGGCGTCGTTTTCCCATGAGCGGATGTGCGACAGCGTCGCATAGCCGTCGCATTCGGGCATTGCAATGTCGCAGATCAGCACGTCGGGCTCGCGCGCCGCGCCGCGCTCGGCCAGCAGCGCGAGTGCCGCCGCGCCCGACTCGGCACGCAGCACTTCCGCACCCCGGTCTTCGAGGACCGCACAGATGGCTTCCCGCACCTCCGTCTGATCGTCCACCACCAGCACCGACACACCGGCCAGCGACGGCAGCGGTGCCGGGGCGTCGCCAAGTCCAGTGCCATGCAGTGCGCCCTGCGCTGCGCCATGCGGCCCGTTGGTTCCCGCGCCGCTCTCGTCGAAGTCGGGGTCTGTCGTACCTGCTGCACCCGCCGCACCCGTTACACCACCATTGACGTGCTTGAGGTCGACGGTCTCGCCTGCGTGGTGGGCATCCGGCGTGTCCCGTGACTCGTAAGGCAGCGTCATTGCCATCCTCGCGCCATGCCCCGGCCCTTCGCTGAAGGCCGTCAGACGGCCGCCGTGCGCGGCAACCAGACGATGGGCGACCGCCAGCGACACGCCGAAGCCGTCGACGCGCCGCGTGTAGACGTTGTCGAGGTAGGCGAACGGCTCGAACAGACGCTCGGCGGCATCGGGCGGAAAACCGTGTCCATGGTCCTGCACGCTCAGTTCCACCACCGCTTCGCCGACCTGCACGCCGATGTGGATCTCCGCGCCGTCGTCGGAGAACTTCGACGCGTTCGACAGCAGGCTGACCAACACGCTGACCAGACGCTGCAGGTCGCCCTCGATCTCGACGCTCAATTGCGACGGCGCGGCGTCGACCATCAGCCGCTGATGCTTGGTCTTCCAGCGCGCCCGGCAGCGCGCGATCGCGATATTGATCGGCATGTCGATCGGGAAACGGGTGCGCGCCAACGCGAAGTCGCCGGCAAGCACGCGCGTGGCATCCACCAGCGCGTCGATCTGCCTGACTTGCGAGGCCAGCCCGTCGCGAATGCCATGCAACGCGCGGTAGGTGAGCGAACCTTCGGCCTCCGCCGTGCCGCGCTGGCTACCGAGCGCCCGCTCGAGGACGTGTGCCCAGCCCTGCACGCTGGCCAGCGGCGAGCGCAATTCGTGCGACAGGACCGCCAGGAATCGCGTACGCGGATCGTCGTCCGTTTGCTGCGGGACGTGCCCACCGGTTCGCCTCGCCTCACTGCCCGAGGCGGGCTCCTGCCCGACCGGGGTCAGCGGGTCATCACGCTGCGGTGCCGCTGCATTCGGGTCTCGACCCTGCGCTGCCGTCGTCGGCACGCGGGTCGAGCCACCGATGCTCGAGGTCGCTGCTGCTTCACGATCGCCGCCAGCGGCAACACCGCTGGCCTGTTCGACGGCGGAAGGCGCATCGGCACGCTGCCGATCGCTTTCGTCGGCCGCGCCCGCAGACGCCGGCTGCGCGGGGGCGAGCCGCGAGTCGATCGGCAGGGCCTCCACCGCATCGGTCCCCTGCTCGATCGCATGCTCGATCCCGTGCGCGGCGCGCGCCCGCAGCGTGACGATCACCCCCGCGGTACGGCCGTCAAAATCAGTATAAGGCGCCAATCTCAATACGCCGCTGCGACCGGCATCCGTCTCGAACGGCGTCTGTACGGTCCGCGAGTCAAGCGCGTCCGCGGCTGCCTGCTGCAATACGCCGCGCGCGCCGCTCGCTGCGCCGACATTCTGCGATACCATCGCCTCCAGGCTGGCCGCCAAGCCGTCCGTCCCGCCAGTGACGATGCGGACCGCATGGTCTGGACGCAGCCGAACGGCGAAGTCGCGGCCCTGCGTCGGGCGCGCCGTCGCGTCACGGTCCAGGATGAAAACCTCGGTCAGTTCGTCTCGCATTCTTGGTCTCGGCGGCGCAGTCTTGCTGCGCAGATACACTGGCTTCGGTCGGTTGCTTCCGTCAGGGCCGGATCGTCGCGCCGCGGCCGGCGCGGATCCGCGCCGGTGATGTCGCCGGTGATGTCGCCGGTGATGTCGCCGGTGATGTCGCCGGTGATGTCGCCGGTGATGTCGCCGGTGATGTCGCCGGTGATGGCACCGTTGCCGCATTGTCGCGATCCGTTCCACACTGCGGGAACTTGCAGGTGATCTCCGCAGATTTCATGCCCAGCGGCCGAAGCCCGTTTGCCCCGCCGTTGCGCGGTATCCGGGTGCCGCCACGCCAATTTCGTGTACCGAATCCTGAGTCAGACACCGCCAGGCGGGGCGGCGCCAGGCGGGCGCGGCGATGGCAGACGCGGCACCCGCTGGCTACGACAACACGGGCTTGCCATGCCCGACGATATGACTAATAGTTACGGTTCCTCCCGGTGCTGGAGCGGCACGATGCCGTCCGCAGGCTGGCGGGTCGCCGACTAAAGCAATGGACCTCAGACACAGACAAGCTCGCTTCGTCGCCGCCCTCTGGCCTTACCTCCTGGCGCTGGTCACGACCGGCGTGGTTGCCCTGCCTCGCTTCGCGCTGCACCTCGGTCACACCTCGTCATTGCTGCCGTTCATCGGCTCGGTCGTCGTTTCCGCCTGGTTCGGCGGCATCGAGGCCGGCCTGATTGCGACCGCGCTCGGCACGGTCGCCGGCCTGCCGTGGCTCAGCAAGCGTCAAGCGTTCGATCCGTCGGCGCCCGCGCACGCAGACGTACTGATGGTGGGACTATTCATCGTGTCCGGCATTCTGATCAGCGCGGCACTGGCCTCGCTGCGCCTTGGGCGCGCGCGCCTGCTCGACGGCAGCCGCCGTCTGGCCGCCGAAGTCGACGAGCGCCGCCGTGCCGAGGCCGACGCCCGCCGCCAGCGCGACTGGTTCGGCGTGACGCTGGACAGCATCGGCGACGGCGTGATCATCACCGACACGAATGGACGCGTCGCCACGATGAACGCCGTGGCCGAGGCACTCACCGGTTACCGCTTGAGCGATGCGCAGGACCGCCCGCTGCGCAACATCCTGCGACTGCGCGCGAGCCCGCCGCCGGTCGGCGACAACGTGGCGCCGTTCCATGCCGCTTCGGCCGGAGGTATCGGGCGGGCATGGCATGAGGCACCGGTGCCTGCCGATAAACCCGCGCAAGACGCGCCTCCTGAACTGCGCTACGACCACGCGGCGTCGGAAGCGGCCCCATTTGCGCCGGACGAGCGCGACGAGGCGGGCTGGCCGACGCTGGGCAGCGGCGTCCGATGGCGCGCCGGCCGACAGACGATTCGCACGCTGCTCAGCCGCGACGGCATCGAGCGCCCGGTGGAGCTGAGCATCGCGGCGATCCATGACGACGACGGCAACGCAGGGCGCGATCCGGCCGAGGACGGCGGCAGCTCGATCGTCGTCTTTCGGGACATCACCGACCGCTACCGCGCGGAAGCGAAAGTACGGGCCAGCGAGGAGCGGCTGGCGGACTTCTTCGAGAACGTCGATGTCGGGCTCAATCTGGTCGATGCGCGCGGCACCATCCTGCGTGCCAACCAATCGATGCTCGAACTGCTGTCCTGTCAACGCGAGAACTACGTCGGACAACCGCTCAGCCGTTTCTGGCAGCAGCCTGAGCGCTTCGAAGGGGCGCTCGCCCGCCTCCTTGCCGGCGACTCCGTGCGCAACGTCGAAGGCACGTTGCTCGGCCGGGACGGCAAGACCCACGACGTGCTGCTCGATGCGAACGGGCACTGGGACGGCAGCCGCTTCCAATATGCGCGCTGCGTGATCCGCGACATCAGCGACCGCAAGCGCGCGGAGCTGGAAGCGGGCCGCCTGATGGAAAGCCTGCGCGCGGCGGACCGCAACAAGGACGAGTTCATCGCGGTCCTCGCGCACGAACTTCGCAACCCGCTGGCACCGATCAGCGCTTGCATCGACATCTTGTCGCGCCACCCCGATGAAGCGAGTGCGCAGCGCGCACGCGACATCATGAGTCGACAGATCAACCAGATGGTCCGTCTCGTCGACGACCTGCTGCAGATTTCGAGAATCACGCACAACCGTCTCGAATTGCGCCGGGAGCGCGTGTCGCTCCAGCGCGTCATCGACAGTGCCGTCGAGGCCAGCCGCACGCTGATCGACACGCGTGCGCACAGCCTGCGCGTCGACACCGGCGACACGCCACTGATCGTCGATGCCGACCCCGCGCGACTGGCCCAGGTGTTTTCGAATCTGCTGAACAACGCCGCGAAGTTTACGCTGCCCGGTGGCCGCATCGAACTGACCGCGCGCGCCGAGGGCAGCGAAGCGTGCGTCACGGTGCAGGATAACGGCGTCGGCATCCCGGCGGACATGCTCGATCAGGTCTTCGACACCTTCACGCGCATCGAACCTTCGGAGGACGTCGTGCCGGGCGGCCTCGGTCTTGGCCTGTCGCTGGTGCGCAAGCTCACGCGCCTGCATGGCGGCCACGTGTCGGTGGCGAGCGAGGGACTGGGCCACGGCGCCACGTTCCGGGTCTGGCTGCCGCTGCTCGCCACCGACCCGCTGCCGTCGCAGGCGCCGCAGGCCGCGGCGTCGGCAGCGCGTCCGCTGCGCATCCTGGTGGTCGATGACAACCTCGACGCGGCCGAGGCCCTCGACGCGATGCTGGCGCTCGATGGACACGAAACGCAGCGCGCGCCGGATGGCGAGACGGCACTGACGTTGATCGAGACCTTCCGCCCGGAGCTGGTCTTCCTGGACATCGGCCTGCCCGGCATCAGCGGCTACGAGTGCGCCACACGCATACGCGCGATGCCCTGGGGGGCGCGCACCACGTTGGTCGCGCTGACCGGCTACGGACAGGACAAGGACGTGCGGCAAGCGCGCGAGGCGGGCTTCGACGACCACCTCGTCAAGCCTGCGTCAGCCGCGGCGATCCAGCGCATGGTGTCGGTGGTCGCGAGTTTCCCGACGCCGGTACCCGCCGCCGTGCCCCATCCAGACTGAGCGCCGTGGCGGTCTGCCGGCGCGGTTGCAAGCCACCGCCAGCGGCGCTACAGTCGCTGCGACCGGCCGCCTGCTTTGCAACGCCGTTGGCGACACCGGTGGCGCTACCGTTGATGATACGGTTCGCACCCGGGCGCGCAGCCGTTGCAACCGGACCGTGCCATGGCGCCGAACAGCACCAGATGGCGAGCCGGCTCGACGGCATGCGACGATCCGCGCCAGTGCGCCGCGCTGTCCAGCGATCGACGAACTGGTTCGATTCGCCTCCATCGGCGCGCGGGACAACGCCCCAGCGTCTCGATGCGGGCCGCGGCGCGGCGCCGCACGAGGCATGCTGCGAGCGGTGCGTTCCCGCCGCACACGCGTCCCGATCAATTCACTCCCCGCCCAACCTCTCGTGACTTCCGACGTCTCGCCCACGACGCCCTTGCCGCCCGATGGTGCAGCCGATGCGCTGGCCAGACTCTACGCGACCCTGAACGACGAGCAACGCGCCGTGGTCGACGCGCCGGCGGATCTGCCGCTGCAGGTGATCGCCGGCGCGGGGACCGGCAAGACCAATACGCTGGTACACCGGGTGATTCGGCTGATCGAGCGCGGCGTGGCGCCTGACGCGATCATGCTGCTGACCTTCTCCCGCCGCGCCGCCGAAGAGATGCGCGGCCGGGTGATGCGACTGCTGGCCAGCGCAGGCATGCCCGAAATCCGTCTCGATTGGGCCGGCACCTTCCACGCGACCGGCGCGCAACTGCTGCGCGACTACGCGGGCGTGATCGGCTTGTCGCCCAATTTCACCATCGCCGATCGCGACGACTCGGCCGATCTGCTCGGCCTGCTGCGGCACGAACTGGGGCTCGACGAAACCGCACAGCGTTTCCCGACGCGTCAGACCTGCCTCGCGATCTATTCGCGGGTCGTCAACACGGGCGCTGCGCTGCAGGCGGTCGTTGCCGAGCACTTTCCGTGGTGTGCCGGCTGGGAAGTGCAGCTCAAGCGCCTGTTCGCCAACTACGTTGCCGCCAAGCAGGCGGACCAGGTGCTCGACTATGACGACCTGTTGTTGATCTGGGAGCGCATGCTCGACGTGCCGTTGATTGCCGACGATCTGCGTGCCCGCTTCAGCCATGTGCTGGTCGACGAATATCAAGACACCAACCGGCTTCAGGCCAGCCTGCTGTTCGCGATGCGCCCGCATGGGCAAGGCTTGACGGTAGTGGGCGACGACGCGCAGTCGATCTATGCATTCCGCGGCGCCGAGGCCGCGAATATGTTCGAGTTCGTCGAACAGTGCACGCCGGCCGCCACTGTCCTGACCCTGACGCGGAACTACCGCAGCAGCGCGCCGCTGCTGGCGGCATCGAACGCGGTGATCCACGAGGCGGCGCGCCGCCATCCGAAAACGCTGTGGACCACGCGCGCGGACGGCGAAGCACCGTCGCTGGTCAGTCTTGCCGACGAGACTGCGCAGGCGGACTACGTGTCGTTGCAGGCGCTGGCGCGCCGCGAAGGCGGCGCCCGGCTGCGCGACCAGGCCATTCTCTTTCGAACCGGCACGCACAGCGCCGCGCTGGAGGTCGCGCTGGGCGCGCGCCGTATCCCGTTCCGCAAATTCGGCGGTCTCAAATTTCTCGACGCGGCGCACGTGCGCGACCTGCTCGCCATCCTGCGCTTCGCGCAGAATCCGCGCGAGCGCGTTGCCGGCTTCCGCGTGCTCCAGTTGCTGCCCGGCGTTGGCGCGGCAACCGCTGCGCAGACGTTGGCCGCGATCACCACCGCGCTGGGTTCCGCCGTCGCGCCACCGCGCGGCTTCCGCCTGCCCGAGCCGAAACGCGCGCTGGCCCATTGGGATGCGTTGGCCGATCTGCTCGCGGCATTGGCGCAACCGGTCGAACCCGTCGGCGCGCAGGTGGAACGCGCGCTTGCCTGGTACGAGCCCTGGCTGGCGGCGCGCTTCGACGACGCCGCGATCCGCATCGAGGATCTGCATGCACTGGCCCGCATCGCGCACACCTATCCGAGCCGCGAACGCTTTCTTGCCGAACTGACCCTCGACCCACCGGACGCCGTCAGCGACCAGGCCGCCGACCCGATGCTCGACGATGACTATTTGATCCTGTCGACGATCCACTCCGCGAAGGGCCGCGAGTGGCGCCATGTGACCCTGCTCAACGCGGTCGACGGCTGCCTGCCGGCCGACATGGCGACGCGCAACGCGAGCGAACTTGAGGAAGAGCGCCGGCTGCTGTACGTGGCGATGACGCGCGCCCGGGAGACGCTTGAGATCGTCCTGCCTTTGCGCTTCCACGTCCACCAACAGGCGGCCGGCGGCGACCGCCATGTATTCGCGCAACGCACGCGCTTCATTCCGCCCAAGCTACTGTCCTTGTTCGACTCGCGGGCTTGGCCAAGCGCGGCGCCCAGCGAAACCGGGCGGCAAGCGCTGGCGGCGCTGCGTGTCGACATCGCGGCCAAGCTGCGCAGCATGTGGGACTGACCGAAGGCACGGCGCCGGTCTCCACGGCAGCAACGTACACGCCGGGTTGCAACGACGGCCGCAACGACGGTCGCAAGATGCGCCGGCCGCGACGCGGGCGACAAAGGTCGGCGCAACCACTAGAATGGGCGCTCGCCGCACCGCCGCCTGTCGACGTGTCGGCCCGTCGCCGCGCAAGCCTCCGTGCGCCCCGCCCTCACCGTGTGTTGCTGTCATGAATCTCGTCATCCAAGGCGTTCAGCCGCTTGCCGCTGCTCAAATCGATTCGGTGCGCGCCGCGCTCGGCCACGGCGCCCCTGCGCCGGAGACGGTCGATGCCCATGCCGTTCGCTTCGCGTTCGGCGAAACGCCGCCCTCGGAGCCGGTGCGAACCGGGCTGGCCCAAGTATGCGAAGCGATGTCGCTCGATTGCGCATGGCTCGCGCCGGGCAGGATGGCCGACTTCGCGGTACTCGCGATGGACATGGACTCAACGTTGATCACCATCGAGTGCATCGACGAAATCGCCGACTTCTGCGGCGTCAAGGACCGCGTTGCGGCGATTACCGAAGCGGCCATGCGCGGCGAGATCAAGGACTTCGCTGAAAGCCTCACACGTCGCGTCGCGCTGCTCGAGGGGTTGGAGGCGACGGCGCTGGAGCAGGTCTATCTCGAACGCCTACGGCTTTCGCCGGGCGCCGAAACGCTGCTGGCGCGGGCGCGCGAAGCCGGTTTGAAGACGCTGCTGGTATCGGGCGGCTTCACCTTTTTCACCGAGAAACTGCAGACGCGCCTTGGTCTCGACTTCACCCATGCGAACCGGCTGGAAGTGGTCGACGGCAAGCTGACCGGCCGCGTCGACGGTCCGATCCTCGACGCGGCCGGCAAGGCCCGCGAATTGCGCCTGACCTGCCAACGGCTGGGCGTGCCGACGGCACGCGCCATCGCGATCGGCGACGGCTCGAACGATCTGGCCATGATGGCCGAAGCCGGCGTGTCGGTTGCCTACCATGCGAAGCCAAAGGTCCGCGAAGCCGCCAGCGTGGCGTTGAGCCATGTCGGCCTGGACGGCGTGCCGCGCCTGTTTGCCTAGCGGCGCCCGCGCTACTCGGCATACCGCAACGCGCGGCCGCGCAAACGGGCGCGCTTCCTGATCGCCGTGCCGACGTGCGTCGCGCCGTGAAGCGCGCCCACGCGTGGCGCCACTCGGCATCCTGCGGCCACGCCTGACGGCAAGGCAGTGCAACCGCCACGGCAAGGCAAGGCAAGGCAAGGCGAGGCGCCCGAAGGCCCGCGGTACCGCACTTCGCCCAGTGCGCTTCGTGCCGTAGTCAGATGCCGCGTCCAGTTGCCGCGGGTCAGCGGGTGCAGGCGGTCGGCTCGTGCAGCCGACTCATGCAGTCGACTAATGCAGCCGACTCATGCGGACGGCTCAGGCGGACGGCTCAGGCGGACGGCTCAGGCGGACGGCTCAGGCGGGCGATTGAACCAGATGCGTTGACAGGCTCTGCTCCAGATCCGCGCGCAGATCGTCTTCGCTTTCAAGACCGATGAAGAACCGCACCAACTGCCCGCTGTGCGGCCATTCGCTGGCCGTGCGCATGGCACCGATCCGGTAGGGCACCGCAAGACTGTGCGCGCCGCCCCAGCTGAAGCCGATCTTGAACAGAGACAGGCCCTCGACGAACGCGTCGACCTGCTCGGCACTGTAAGACGGTTCGAAGATCACCGAGAACAGGCCGCCGGCTCCGGTGAAGTCGCGTCGCCAGTGTTCGTGACCGGCGCAATCCGGCAGCCCCGGATGCAGCACGCAGTCGATCTCGGGACGCAACTTGAGCCATGCGGCAAGCGACAACGCCGTGCGCTCGTGCGCCGCGTAACGGATTTCCAGCGTGGCCAGGCTGCGCAGCAGCAGCGAGCAGTCGTCAGCCGACACACCCAGCCCCAACCGCATGCGGGCGCGCTTCAACGCGCCGTGGATCGCGGCATCGTTGCTGATCGTCGCGCCCATCAGCACATCGCTGGCGCCGGATTGGTACTTGGTCAGGGCCTGCACCGAAACGTCGCAGCCATGCTCGAACGGCTTGAACGACAAGCCGGCCGCATACGTGTTGTCGATCGCGACGATCACACCGCGCTCCCGGCCGGCGCCGTGCGCGTGCGCCGCCGCTGCGATTGCCGGCACGTCGGGGACTTCCATTGTCACCGACCCTGGTGCCTCGACCCACACCAGGCGGGTATTGTCCTGCAGCAGTGCCGCGATCCCCGCACCGATCATCGGATCGTAATAGCGGACACTGACGCCGAAGTCACGGGCCAGCCAGTCGCCGTGGTCCCGATTCGGCGTGTATGCATTGTCCGGCACCAGCACGTCGTCACCCTGGCGCAGGAACGCGAAATAGACATTGGAGATCGAGGCAAGGCCGGACGGCTGCAACAGCGCGTGCTTGCCGCCCTCGATCATTGCCAGCCGGCGTTCGAGCGTGCGCGACGTCGGCGTGCCATGCAGGCCATAGCGCCATTGCGTGTCGTCCTCGAAGCGAAAGTCGCGCATCGTCGCGAGGTCCGGAAACACGACGGTCGACGCGCGCGCCACCGCCACCGGAAACGCGTCGAAACCCGGCGCGCTGGGCGTGTCGTCGTGCAGCAACTGCGTGACCAGTGAATGCGCGCCGGATGGTTTGGAATTCATTGTCTTCGTGCGGGCGAACACCCGGTGTTGAAAACCTCAAAGGATGCCACATGCGGTGCAGTGCAGCACGGCCGAAGCCGTGCCCGCTTGCGATCGATCAACGCACCGGCCGCAGATCGACCGGCTGCGCGCGACTGCCGTCCACCTCGCTGCGCTCGCCGATCAACGAGCCGTCGCGTTGGAACTGCCCTACCCAGACACCGCTGATGCGCGTGCCATCGTCGGACTCCTCGAGCGTCAGCGTCGTGCCATCGACGTCGCCCGCCAGCAGGATTGCGCGCTGGCCGCCCACCTCGTGGTATTCGCCGTGCCAGCCGCCAACGTCATCGGAATCGGCGCCAGCGGGCTTCGGACCCAGCCTCACCTCGATGCGACGACCGCCCAGCGTGCCGCTGTAGCGCGGCAACACAGCGTAGGCCGGATCGGGCCGCAGCACCCGCCGTTCATTGCTGGACTCGGCCGCCAGCGCGGCATTCACATCAGCCGCCGCAGCGGCGCTCTGGCTGGTGATCGACGTCACCGCCGTGCGTCCGGCCTGCGCCGCACGCACGCTGTCGCTCACCGCACAGCCGCAGAGCAGCAGCGCGCCGCCGGACAGCACCAAGGCGCCCGCCAGGGAAGCCGCCAGGGCGTCACTGCGCGGACGCGATGCCGACGAGACGTTCGTGGGTCCGGTGCTGATGATCGCGCCCCCCAGCGTGCCGGGACGGCGGATGAGCGAAGCGAAAAGCAATTGTTTCCGTGACATCGAATATTGACTTGATTGACTGAGGCAGGAGCGGCGCAAAGCCGGAGCGGCGCGATGCACGCACCGCGCAGGCACAGCATCGCGCAGGCATGACATCGCGAGATACTACCTGGGCGCGTCGGCAGGCACCGTCGCCGCTTGCCTGTGCCGATGCGGGCGTCGCATCCTCGCGCGGCCTGCTCGATGAGCGCGGTCCGCAGGCTAGGGCCAGGCTGACAACCGATGCAGCCGGCTGCGCCGCTCTTGAACGTATGCCGCCGCGTTGCAACGATCAACGCGCTGCCTCCAGGCGCCCCATTGCTGCCGGGCATGCGGCCTTCGCGTTATTATCGCCGCTTTGCGGACAGCACCGCCCGCGACAGGATTTCCGATGACCGTTCGTCGACTCGTCAGCCGTACCACAGCGCGCCGTTCCAGCTTGCCCCTGGCCATCTGCAGCGCACTTGCATTGGGCGCTTGCAGCAGCTTCCACGTGCCATTCATGTCGCCACGCTCGCCCGACCTGCGTCCGGCGCGAAGCGCCGCCGAAAACATGGTCGAAATCGATGCCGCAACGCGCTCTGGCTGCGCGTCGGTCAGAAACGTGGAGCGTCCGGAGCGCGGCGCGCGCGACAACACCACGCAGCGTTGGATCGCCCACACCTGCAACGGCGACCTCGTCTATGACGTCGTCACCACGCCGCCTGCTCCCGGCCAGAAGAACCCGACCGTCAAGGTGGTACCGGTCGGCGGCGTTGTCGACCGGCCGGCCAACCCGAACGCAAAGCCGGCCCTCCCTGAAGGCACGACCGGCGCCGACTGATCCCGGCAAGGCGTCTGGGGCGCGAGACGGCGTCGCGCATGCTGGCGAGCCAGGCGATCGGCGCCGGTGGGCGGATAGGCTGATAAAACTGGCCGCCTGTACCGTTGCTGGCGGCGACACGCTGTCGCGGAATCGCCGCGCGCACGGCGGCGCGGGGGTTTGAGCCGCCTTTGCGTGGAAGCGCAAGCGGAAGACGAGCGAAACACGCGGCGTTGACGGCCCGGCTTGCGCCGCGGCGAGCGTTCTCCCGGGCACGGCGGCACTGACGCAGCAACGGCTCGCGCCGTCTGCTGACGGCGCCGCCATCACAATGCCCGCAAACACGCAATCGCCGGCCATCTCGACCGACTGTAGCCGCGTCGGGAGCCGCGTTGGACGCGTGCAAGAGTGGTCTGTCCATCCCGGGTGTCGTGGCGGCTCGCCGGATCCTGAGTCGATTGGCTAGCAGGCGCTGCGGCGTCGGCTAAGCGCCGCTCGCATTGCCCGCACTAGCGGGTATATCGCGACGGCCTCTCCGCTGCGCGCACCCAGCCTGTCTCCGCAATACCGCGGCGCACCGGTGACCGCCTTCAAGATCTCGCAGCAAGCATGGCTTGCCGCGACCAGGCCTCGGTTTGCTCGGAATGCGGGAGGTCGTCGCCAACGCCGCGACGATTGCACAGCGAGGTCGACCTGTCGATTTGCAGTTTATCTACCGTGCCGTCGTGGGCGTGCCCATCCGCCAGCCAGTCGTCTGTACGACCGCCACGTTGGACCGTTGCCGGCCCACGAACGCGGATGAGGCGTAGGCCCGCAACGCGTCGGCCCGGGACTGCTCGCCTAGCCAAGGTACGCGGACACCAAGACACGTTTGCCCGAAGGCATCAGCAGGCCAACCTGCACCGGGATCGCGGGCAGCGGAGCACCATCCCTTCTGTGGCGGAACTGGCTGACACTGGCTTTCCCGCCGAAAGCGACACGGCAGGCAGGCGGTGGCCTGGCGGTGGCTGCGCTTCCGACCGCTGCGTCGCGGGTTTCTTCAACATTGCCGAACATCGCCCTCTCGGCACCCTCTCGGATCAGCGAAGCCGCGCATTGCCTGGCGAGGCTGCGTCCACGGCCGCCCAGCGACCCACGCGTCCGCCCGCGCAGCCGGCCACCTTACGTCAAACGAAGCACGTCGGACGCCTCGCAACTCGCCGCAAATTGCTGGCGGCAGTGCGCTCGTGCCGAGGGTGGCACCGCAATCAGACATCGCCCCACAGATCGTGCCCATCCGCACCGGTGATTTTCGCCGAAACGAAATCGCCGACCTTATAGCGGCTCGACGCGCGGCGCGGCGGCGCAAGGTAGACCACACCATCGATTTCCGGCGCATCCGCGGCGCTGCGTCCAATCCCGCCTTCCGGCGTCAACTCATCGACAAGCACGCGAATCGACTTGCCAACCCGCCGTTTCATACGGCGCGCCGAGACGCGCTCGGCCACTTCCATCACGCGTGCACGGCGTTCCTCCCGCACGACGTCCGGCAACGCACCGTCAAGTTCATTCGCGGTCGCGCCTTCGACAGGCGAATAGGCGAAGCAACCGACGCGGTCGAGTTCCGCTTCGTTGAGGAAATCGAGCAGCGTTTCGAATTGCGCTTCAGTCTCGCCCGGAAAACCGGCGATGAAAGTGCTGCGGATCGTCAGGTCAGGACAGATTTCTCGCCACCGCTGAACGCGCTCGAGCGTGCGCTCGGCATTGGCCGGCCGCTTCATGCGCTTCAGGACGTCCGGATGCGCATGCTGCAGCGGCACGTCGAGGTAAGGCAGAATGCGCCGCTCGGCCATCAGCGGAATGATGTCGTCGACGTGCGGATAGGGGTAGACATAGTGCATCCGCACCCACGCCCCATATTCCCCCGCGAGTTCGCCCAGGGCCGACGCCAGCTCGAACAGCCGCGTCTTGATGGGGCGGCCGCGCCAGAAGCCAGTGCGATACTTGACGTCGACACCGTAGGCACTGGTGTCCTGCGAAATGACCAGCAGTTCCTTGACGCCGCTCTTGAACAGGTTTTCCGCCTCAAGCATGACCTCGCCGATCGGACGCGACACCAGATCGCCGCGCATCGAAGGGATGATGCAGAACGTGCAACGGTGATTGCAGCCCTCCGAAATCTTCAGGTACGCGTAGTGCCGCGGCGTCAGCTTGACGCCGGCAGCCGGCACGAGATCGGTAAACGGGTCGTGCGGCCGAGGCAGGTGCGTATGGACCGCCTGCATGACCTCGCCCAGCGCATGCGGCCCGGTCACGGCCAGCACCCGCGGATGGACCTCCTCGATCAGGCCGCTGCCGCCCGCGCCTTTCTTCGCACCGAGGCAGCCGGTGACGATGACCTTGCCGTTCTCGTTCAGCGCCTCGCCGATCGCATCCAGGCTCTCCTGCACCGCTTCGTCGATGAAGCCGCACGTGTTGACGACCACAAGGTCCGCGCCGTCATAGTTGCCTGCGATCTGGTAACCCTCGGCGCGCAGTTGCGTGAGGATCTGCTCGGAATCGACCAGCGCCTTCGGGCAACCGAGACTGACAAAGCCGACGCGCGGTACCGGCTGTTTGGGGGAAGCGGAGTTTTCGATGTTTTCCATGACGATCCGTCAGCCCGTCGGGCGGCGTGGCACCGCCAAGGGCTTGAATAAGCCGGGATTTTAGCCTTGTCGGGCGACTTGCGCCGAAATTTAGGTAAAGGTGGCCGACAGGCCTTACGAAACGCCGAGCGAACCGTGCCGGCGGTCGTGGCGGGGTGAGCCGAACCCACCGCCGCACAGCCGCGCGACGGTGCAGTCGGATATCGAAGCGAATGGGGTGGACACCGGAGGACCCTCCCGGTCACGGCACCGCCCGCTCCGTGACTTGCCAGGCTCGCCGGGTTTGGCCGGTTTGGCCGGTTTGGCCGGTTTGGCCGGTTTGGCCG
>NZ_FNLO01000001.1:0-132611 GCF_900095735.1 Chitinasiproducens palmae
TCGCGCCCGCCTCCACCTTCGCCGAGAACACCACCGCCCCGACCCCGGTCGTCACCCCGCAGCCGATGTAGCAGACCTTGTCGAACGGCGCGTCCGGGCGGATCTTCGCCAGCGCGATCTCCGGCACCACGATGAAATTCGAGAACGTCGACGTGCCCATGTAGTGCAGGATCGGGCGCCCGTCGAGCGAGAAGCGCGAGGTGCCGTCCGGCATCACGCCGCGCCCCTGCGTGCTGCGGATCGCTTGGCACAGGTTGGTCTTGCGCGACAGACAGAACTTGCACTGCCGACACTCCGGCGTGTAGAGCGGAATCACGTGGTCGTCCACGCGCAGCGTGCTGACGCCCGGCCCCACTTCCCGCACGATGCCGGCCCCCTCGTGTCCTAGAATCGCCGGGAACGCTCCTTCCGGATCGGCGCCCGAGAGCGTGTAGTAGTCGGTGTGGCAAATGCCGGTTGCCTTGATCTCGACCAGCACCTCGCCGGCCTTCGGCCCCGCCAGTTCCACTTCCTCGATGCTCAGCGGCTTCTGCGCCTCCCAGGCGATCGCTGCTCGGGTCTTCATGTTTGGCTCTCCCACTGCGAATGAAAACCGGGACGCTACGCGTCGCGCGCGCCGACGGCGATGCGCCGGCCCAATTTTGTCCGTCCGCGCGGACAGGTTGGCAGAGTTTGCACAGTCCTGAATGCGGCGAGCGGTGCGCGACCCGATAAAAGGTCAGCCGCTTGGCGCCACGGATCGGGCCAATGCCGAAGCCCGCTCTGCGTCATGGATTGACCGCGCAGTGCGATGCCCGTCGTTGCGCTTGGCCTCGCACTTGCTTCCCTTCGGGTTTGCCCCACGGTCCGGTTATCCGGGACGCCTACCTCCGGGGTGGCCAACTGTGAGGATCGAATGGCGCGCAGGGCACGATAAGCGGCCGGTCCGAGCCAGTCCCTCTGCTCCGGCACCCGATGCGACCGTCATCGCTGCGCCGCGAATGCGGTGAGCCGGCTGGCCGCTCGGCGAACAACGCGCCCAAAGGCACGGTCGTATCGGCGCCGTCTGATAGCCGGCCCGTTCCTCGGGCAGTGCACGCTTTACCACTTTCACGCGGCCAGTCTTGCAAGATAAAGACATCGTTGCCGCCATTCATCACCATGCAAAAGAGAAGACAAGCACTCAAGACCTTCGTCGGCGGCATGCTGAGCGGCGTGCTGATCCGAGACGCGCACGCGGCGCCAAACGTTCTGCCGGCGCCGACGACCGGCACGCCAACGCGCAGCAGCGTACCCCCGCTCACCCAGCCGGTGCAGCCCGGCGACGAAGTGCGGGTCTACCGATCTGGGGTCGAACATGCGACCACGGTCGGCAGGCTCGTTGATAAGGCTGCGGGCGACCGCCTGGAGACCCTCGAAGCACTAATGGGATTCAAGGGCAACGCTGAAATCGTCACCGTGACGGATCCGCTACGCGGCGGCGATTTCGTGATCGATTCTGCGACATCAGGACCGGTGGATGGCGTGCTCACGCTTCGGGATGGGCAGGGACGCCGCAGACGGCGCGTGTTCTCCGGTCCCCTCCTCGCGAAGTGGTGGGGCGTGTCCGGTGACGGCCGCGCCTGCGGCGACGCGCTTGCGCACGCATACGAGGCCGTCATGCGCACCGGCGGCGCGCTTTGCCTGCCACCTGGCGAGGTGAACTGCGGCACGACGCGCTACGCATTGAAAGCGGACGCCCAGACCAAGCCGTTCGTCATTACATCGGAAGGGTACACACTGCTGTCCTACGACAACGTCGATCCGCCATCGCGCCCGAGCGGCCGGGATTGGGTCACCGAGCCAGTGCTGTTTTCCTATACGGGCCAGTCGGTCGCACAGCCCGCGCCGCCGTGCATCTTCGACGGTCAAAAGGTCGGCATGAGCTATCAGCGGCAACGCAACAAAGGCGGCACCGATCTGGCGACACTGGGACAGACCCATCCCACCCCGCACTCAGTCGGTACGCAAGCAATTCGTTTCGAGCATGTCGTCAGGCCCGAGGTGCGCTGCATGCGAATCGCGGACGTGTATGGCAACGGCATCCTCGCGAAGGGCTGCCTCGATCCGATCTTCGCGGACAACCAGCTGATCAACGTTTCCGGCAACAACGTCGTCTCACGCACGGGCTCGATGAGCCGGGACAGCGACGGCGGTGGCATCTTCGTTTCCGGCGGCTACGGCGGGACCATCGAGAACAACATCGTGTGGAACGAGCGCCGATATCTGGTCGACTTCAAGTCGCCCGACAACGGCCAAGCGATGAAGGACACGCTGTGCGGATACATCGGCGTGTGGGCCGAGTTCGCGATGAACATCGACGAGATAAAACCTGTCGCACCGTTCGATGGCCTTATCGAAGCGAGCAGCAAGGTGAATTCCGAGAAAAGGCGGGACAATCGCAATCGAAAGACCGTCATCCGCGGTAACACGGTCTACGGTTACGTGATCGGCATCAAGACGGAAGCCGACGTCGTGGCGACCATATCCGACAACTGCGTACTGAACTGCTATCTGCCGATCTTTGCGAGCGGCACAACCGGCGTCATTGAGCACAATTATGTCGACATGTTGCAGTGCGGCTCAATCCGATGCCCGCAGAACGGCCTGGAAACCGTACGTGCACACATACCCGGACACACATTCGGCCAAGACGGACCGTCGAGCACCGGTCTGACGATACGAGACAACACAATCCACACCGCAAATGCGTATCCGGCATTCGGCCTCTCGCGTGATGCGGTGACGATCGCTGACAACACCGTTTGGTTCAGCGGTACCCGGGCGGGACCCATTGTCGCGACAGGGGGCGCGAGCAGACTGGATAAAAGTCCGACGATTTCGGGAAATCGATTCTTCTATGGCAAAGACGTAGCATCCGTGACCGAGACGATGACGACCTACACGACGGCCCTCGCGTACACATCGAACATCCACATCTCATTCTCGACAGCGCGCATCAAATTCAATTTCGGCTCGTTCAAAACGCCCTCCGAGGGAGCGCACATCGCACGGAACAGCTTCTACGGCGATTTCGACGTGACGACCGAAATCGGGAATTCCGTCGTCGAAAAAAACACCTTCGTTCGTTCCGAGGGTTGCCCCGGCGGACGCTGTCTGCACGTCTCGTCGCTAGCCAAGCGTTCGGTCGTATCGGACAATGCATTTCACCTTCAGTCGGCGATCGCCGAAATTCCGCTCTGGGTGGAAGGCGAGCAGTGCAGGGTCGAAGGCAATGTGTTTCAGCTTTCGGGCACGGCCAAGCCAACCGTGCCGGCGCTCTCGAAGAGCGAGCAAGCGCAGCGCCTCCAGTCGTGGCATGCCAACACCATCACTGGAAACGCGCAGGGCCTTGCCCTGGTTTTCGGCTACAACCTGCAAGCGCCGTCGTTCACGGCCAACGTCAGTGACGGACCGGCGCACTGCGTGGTGTGCCCTAGCGGCGCGCCCTACGGCCCGGTGCAATACGACTGTACCAATGGCTTCGAAGGCGGGTTCTCCGCTTCTCCGATGCCCGAACCGAACACCAGCGGCCGACTCGCTGCCTCCGTGAAGCCAGTGCGAGGGATGCGCCTGCCTCCTTACCTCTATCCAAAGGCGGGCGGCGCGGAGGGAGAGGTCTATATCGACGCACAATCCGGGTGGAAGAAATATGGCGTCATATCGGCATAGGGCGGCCGGCGCGCGTACCGGTGCCCTCGCATCGCCGCGCAGCGTCGCGGCTTGCGTCGCTGTCGCTGGATCGCAGGCTGCTCGCCGCTGGCCTGTCGCCCGATCGCCCAGTCACCAACGGCTCGTCGGCCGCGCTCAGGGTGGCAGCGCTTCTGCAGGACGAGTCCCAAATCTCCGATGCGGCACGCCAAAATGTCGGAGCGGGCAGCTCGAAGGACGGTCGTCCGGAAATCCCTTGTCCGCCGCCGGGCAAACGCCTTCAAATGGTCGTCTACCGGTACCATTGAGGCGGAGAGCGGCTGAGCATGGCTTCGCCGTGCGCTGATTTTCGGCGAGAATAGTGCAACGAACTGGAGACTGACGATGAACGACAGCCTTTCGACCGACGATGCGTCGATTACCGAGATGCTCAACGAGCGGCTGACCCGACGCCTCGACCTGGACACCGACGATGTCACCGTATCGGTGACTGATGGAACCGTTCGCCTGACCGGCACTGTACCGTTACGCCGCATGCTGCACCCGATCACGCAGATCGCAGAAGGATGCCCCGGCGTCGCCGCCGTGGAAAACCTGATCGACGTCGATACGCCGAACGCGACCGCCGCGCTTGGCGAGGCGCGCGGCGACGAGCCCGCGACGATCGAGCCGTTCGAGGAGGAGCCGGGCGAGCGCCAGATCAACCACGAGATCTGAACCGCCAGCCTCGCAAGCACCGTGGCGCCGCGTCATCGAAATGCGGCTTCTGCCGCCGGGGCGCGGGCGCGCCGCCGACTGCCACACCCGGACCGCCTCGCCGCCTTCAGCGGTTGCGATCGGCCGCTGCGCCGGCCGTTGCCATCACAAGCCCAACCTCTCAGCCGGCGCGCCCGGTGCAGCAGTGTCATCCGCGCCAAGCGCCGCCTCGAACGCGCGCAGCGCAGCACTGCGGAATCCCTCTCGCCACAGTAACCAGGTGCTGATCGAATACAGCGGTGCCGTCTCCACGCCCTGCGGTACGCTCAACAAGGCCAGCATGCTCGCCGGCATCACGCTGAAGCAGCCGCCGGAGGCGACGCACGCAAGCATCGCGTGATACGAAGGCACGTCCTGAATATCGAGACCTGCGCCGCCTGCTCGACGCGACGACGCGAACCAGTGCTGCGCGGCGGCGCGATAGCTACATCCTTCCGGGAAAGCCGCCAGGGACAACGTGCGCTCTCTCGCGCCTGCCGGACGGACCAGCATCAGGGTCTCCTGGAAGACTGCCCGCCCCGCCATGCGAAGGCTTGCTGCATCGTACGATGACATATCACCCGGCCACAGCGGCAGCGCTACCAATGCTGCGTCGAGCGCACGGTCGGCGAGTGCCGACACCAGCGGTCGCGAAGCGCCCGTACGCACTTTCAGACTCACCTCGGGCCACCGCCGATTGAAGGCCGCCAGCACGGGGGGCAAACGGCTCGCCGCCGTGCTCTCCATCGAGCCGATACGCAACGGTCCACGCGGCGTGCCCGGATGCACCGCCTGCCGGGCTTCCTCCGCCGTCGCGACCAGAGCACGCGCATAGGGCAGGAATGTCTCACCCTGTTCGGACAGGCTGAGCATTTTTCCCTGCCTGACGAACAGCGTCGCATCCAGCGAGCGCTCCAGTTGCTGAATACGTGTTGTCACGTTCGACTGCGCGCGCGACAGCCGTTGCGCAGCGCGCGTCATGTTCAGCTCGTCCGCCACGACACAAAAAATCTTCAGCGTTGTCGGATCCACAGCTTGCTTCCATCTCAAATTAAGATCGATAATAACCGAATAATCACGATTCGAGATAGCTTGATCGATCCGAGGAGCATTCATGCAGGCAAGCGTTCGACTGACTCAACTGCTTGGCATCACTCAGCCCATCATTCAGGCCCCGATGGCAGGCGTCTCGACGCCGGCGCTGGCCAGTGCCGTCTCGGCGGCAGGCGGCCTCGGGTCACTCGGCCTGGGCGCAAGTAGCGCGTCCGCGGCGGAGACAGCGATACGGCAGGTACGCGCGCTCACCGATCGGCCCTTCAACGTCAACCTGTTCTGCCACCGTCGCGCCCGTGCCGACGCGGCCCGCGAAGCTGCATGGCTGGCCGCGCTGGCGCCCCACTTTGCGTTGTACGGTAGCACCGCGCCGGCGCGCCTGCAGTCGCCGTACACCAGCTTTCTCGACGACGCTGCAATGCTCGACGTGCTTATCGAAGCACGCGTGCCGGTAGTCAGTTTTCACTTCGGCCTGCCGTCTTCCGACGCAATCGCGGCGCTGAAATCAGCCGGCAGCGTCACGATGGCCTGCGCCACCACTGCCGATGAAGCCCGATCCATCGAAGCGGCGGGCATCGACATCGTTGTCGCCCAGGGGATCGAGGCCGGCGGTCATCGCGGCGTGTTCGACGCGGACCATGATCTCGAACTGGGCACTTTGGCACTGGTGCGTCAGGTAGTGAGGGCGGTCAGCGTGCCAGTCGTCGCGGCGGGAGGCATCATGGACGGCGCCGGCATCGCCGCGGCCTTGTCACTCGGCGCCGAAGGCGTGCAACTTGGCACCGCCTTCGTCGCATGCGATGAGTCGGGCGCCAGTGACGCCTACCGAGCTGCGTTGCTGAGCGAGGCCGCGCGTTTAACCCGCGTCATCCGCACGATTTCGGGGCGTCCCGCGCGCGGCATCGTCAATCGCATGCACACCGATCTGCCGCCCGCCGATCTCGCGCCCGACTATCCGATCGCCTACGACGCGGCCAAAGCGCTCAGCGCCGCGGCAACCGCGGCGGGGGACGACGCTTTCGGTGTGTTCTGGGCAGGACAGGGCGCGCCGCTCGCCCGAGCGATGCCGGCTGCGACGCTGATGGAGACGCTGTTGCGCGAATGGCAGGAAGCACGGGGGCGGATCTGCATGCCTGAGGAAACGCGCGCGCCGCGACCGAATGTGTGAGACGTTCCTCAGATATAAAACGAATGTTATCTCGAACGGTGATGCATCGACGCTAGGACGTCGTTGAAACACGCCGGCACTGAGACGAGAGAATCGTGTAACTGTTGCCAGCGGCGACCGCGCGGCCGATGCCGGACGCGCTCAACCGTCAGCGCTTGAGTGAGGCATCGCGTTACGCTGGCGCAAGCTATTGGTGAGACGGTTGACGATGGAATGAGATGCCTTGAAGGCGTTAGAGGTAGAGGAAATGCCGCTCGAGCAGCCGTCGGCTGAGCGCGATCTCGAAAGCAAAGCAATCAGGGTACTCAACGAAAAAGCATTGAGCGCACAGGTGCGTCACGAGCAAGCGCGTGCAGGCGATGAGTTCAGGCTCAAGTCAACGTGTGCAATGGTTTGAAGGCGTCGATGCAAATAAGGCTATGCGCTGAAGATGCCTGCAAAGCAGGCAATCGAGGTCGACGGCATGCATGAGCTATTGCACTGGTATCCGCATTTTGTCGCACGGCTTATGCGCGTGATGCTAGGCGCGACGGCATCCCAGTCGGCGAACCGCGCTGCGCGCGTTTGCAGGCTTAGGATGGTGCACGTATCGCGCCAACCCAGCCATCGCCGCAACGACGTTATGCATCCATGCGCCGAGGCCGCGTAACAGTGTCTGAAATGATGATTTCGCGTACGACGCCCGTGCGGACGGGCAGCAGTTCAAATGCTCAATCGATACCGATGGACACATACGAGATCGTCTGGCAATCGCCGTGCTTGGCTGGCTAACCACTGCCGCAAGCGGACTGCGCTACGCTCGATCCAGTAACAACGCGAATCTTCGGCGATTTGCGGGAGCCATTCCGCGCGATTCGTGTGCCGCCTCTCTCCACGAGTGCGGAACGGTCCGCTGCACATCGCGCATCGCGACTCGCGACTCGCGCCAATTGCTAAAACGACGGAGCAGGCGCGGGCGATTTCATCGAAAAGAGCACCTCGTCCTTGTCGATACGTGCATCCGAGCAGAAGTGAATTCGTCTAGCGCAAAGCGCGATCCGTGAGCGCTCTAGGACAACAAGCGAGCCCTGGCAACGGGCCGCGCCCGCTTTGCTCGGCTCGCCATGGCTGGCGTGCAGGGCCGTGAGAGGCTGGAAGGTCCTACCGGTGCGGCGCTGCTGCGCCGGCTTTCTGATGATGCAGTCGCGCTGTTGGACGTGCGCCCCAGCGATGGCTTCGTGGACGGCCAACTGCCGGGCCCTATCCCTTCGCCTCTGGAACGAATGGCTGCTCGGCTGGACGAACTGAGCCGACCTCCCCTGTCGTTGCGTACCGTCGAGATTCCGCCTGCGTGGTGTCGTCGGCCGTCGCGACGCGTCGCGCGGGGTCGCAGCGCGCTGAGATTGGCGGGTGCCTTCCCGGCATGGCAGGCCGCTGGTTCGCCTTCACGCTGATCGATGCTAATCCGCCGGGAAGCGCCGTTCTTAAGTCACCGAAACGTTACGCGCCAAGTCACGTTCAGACCATGGAGGCGAAGCCAGCCGGGCAAGTGGCGGCCAGCCGGCGTCGCGGCCAACCCTGCCTCGATACGCCGCCGGGGCCCGTCGCGGCAAGCTGCTTGCCTGGCTGCTGTCCGGTCGAGAGCCGCCACGGGACGAGCGAGAAGCCACGCCGTCATCGTGAATCACGTAGCGTCAGTTGGCATGCGCAACGGCTCAAGGCGCTCTTCCGACGCAACGCGCCGAACGCCGAGCAAAGCAAGCACCGCTTGCTACGCGTCGGGCCATCTGGTCACTGCGCGGCGCCCTTGCCTGGGCCCCGGTAGCGGGAAAGCCAATACGCATATGAAGCCGGCAGTACGTTGGCCGGCGTCTCCTCGCCCAGCGCCAGCGCGATCTGGTAGGGGTAGTGCGGATTTGCCAGGTGCGCGCGGGCGATCAGAACCAGATCCATCTTGCCCTCCGCGATCGCTCGATCGGCCTGATGCGGATCGTCGATGCACCAACTGGCGGCGACTGGCATGCGCGTGTCCTGTTTGACGCGCGCGGCCACCGGCACGAAGAAGCCGGCTCCCCACGGAGTCTTGCCGTTCATCGTGGAGAAACCAATGCTGGCGTCGATCAGGTCCAGGCCGCTATCGCGCATCTTGCTCACCAGTTCGACGGCTTCGGGATAGAAGGTGTCATCGTGGCCGTCGTATTCGACCACACCAAAGCGGGCGGTCAGCGGCAGGTGTTCGGGCCACACCTCGCGCACGGCCTGCATCGTCTCCAGCAGGAAACGACCGCGATTCTCCGCGCTGCCGCCGTACTGGTCAGTGCGCCGGTTGGCGATGGGCGAGAAGAAGCTCTGCGCCAGGTAGCCGTGGGCGAAGTGCAGTTCAAGCCACTGGAAGCCGGCTGCGAGCGCGCGCTTGGCGGCCGCGATGAAATCGTCCCTCACGCGGGCGATGTGATCGACGGTCATCGCCTGCGGCACCTTTTGCAGGCCACCGCCGAAGGCGATCGCCGAAGGAGCCAGGATCGGCCAGCCGCGGCGGTCGCCCTCAGCGATGTGGTCGTCGCCTTCCCATGGTTTATTGGCGCTCGCCTTGCGGCCGGCATGGCCGATCTGGATGCCGGGCACGGCGCCAGACGCGCGAATGGCCGCGGCGATGCGCGCCATGCCCTCGATTTGCCCGTCTTCCCACAGACCGGTGCAACCGGGTGTAATGCGGCCTTCCGGGGAAACGCCGGTGGCTTCGACGATCACCAGGCTGGCACCGCCACGGGCCATGCCGGTGTAGTGCGCCAAGTGCCACTCGTTCACGTAGCCCTCGTGGGCCTGGTACTGGCACATCGGCGGAATTGCGATGCGGTTGCGAAGGGTAACGTCCTTCAGCTTGAACGGGGTGAACAGTGCGGACATGGGCGGATAATCGATATTGCGGTTGTGGAGCAAGGACAAACACACTCATGGAACGGCGCTCGTCCACGCGCATAACGAGTTGTCGTTATGGCGAGCGTATGGGTCAGTTGCCGGCTCTCAATGCATGCAGCGCCAGCTCGGCGACTTTTTGAGAGGACTGGGGGTTCTTCCGGTGAACAGCGTGCCGTCCGTGATCGCAGACGACTGACAGTCGCGGCCTTTCTCATCGGTGGCACCAAACTCCCGAATGCGGCTCTCCAGAAGCAAGGGCACGGTCTTGTCCAAACCTGCGGCAAGCTCCTCGGTATCGGCGAAGGCACTGACGCGGCGGCCGGTGACCGAGGGCTGGCCGGTGACGTCCCTGACGTTGATCAGGCCGGCCGGGCCGTGGCACGCAGCCGAGATGACCTTGCCTTCGGCCCAGGCGTTGCTCAACAGTGCACCCAATACTGAGCTGGAAGCGATGTCCCGCATGGTGCCGTGGCCCCAGGGCAGAAAAACGGCCGAGTAGCTGCCGGGATCGATATCGTCGATCTTGACCGAACGTTCGAGTCTTCCCATTTCAGTCTCGTCATTGAGGAACGTTCGACGGCAAGCGCATTCTTGCCCTCGGCGTCGACCGACCGCGGGTCCACCGGGAACTTGCCACCGGCAACGGAGGCAACCTCGACTTCCACGCCCGCATCGAGGAAGGCGTCATACGGCGCGGCCAATTCCTCAAACCAGACACCGGTCGGATGCGAGGTGTCGCCCATAGTCGCCTGCAAGGTAAGGACGATCAGAATCTCGATGGTGCCAGCAGTGGAACGCATGAGCCGTTCTCTGAATTTGGCACGGAACGTACACGGCAAGCGCCATCGCCCGATCGCGAGGACTTACAGCCGCTTGGTTGTGCGCGCAGCGGCGACAATGCCGTCGAGCCAGTCTTGGTGGCCGTTGATCATCGGGTTCGGCTTGGCATCGTGCAGTTGCTGTGCCGGCTTGCCCTTCTGGGTTTCCTGCGTGAGCACGCGCACGCGGCCGCCATCGAGGTCTTCCACCAGCCAAGCATGATGCACGTCCAGGCGCTCGTCGCCGCCGACCTCGCCCGCCCAACCGTGCCACGCCACGCGGCCGGGCTGGCCCACGGCCGGGGCCACGTATTCGTTGCACTGCGCCTCGACGGGAAAGCCAAAAGTTTCGAAATAGAATCGATCGCCGTCGGCCAGCACGGGACCTTTGCCGTCATGGAAGCGAACGTTGGCCGAATTACTGTAATAGGTCGGCCACAACGACGGCGTGGCCAGCAGCGGCCAGACTTCCGCGGCACTCAGGCCGGCAACGATAACCTCATTGGAAGCGAAATTCTCGGTGAATCCAGGTACGTAGCCCTCGGGCCACAGAATGGCGTTCATCTTCACGGCTAGACTCCTCACATTTAGGATTGCTTTGTTGTGCCCCGAGTAAGCGTTTGCTCGTTACCCTTACCGCACTCCAACGCGCTGCAGCGCGGAAAAATTGTCATTACGCGGACTGTCGCGCAGGCGTTGCGGTACATCGAAGTCGTGCCGCACGCCAGCAGCCGCGCAGGGCCGGGGCGTCAACCATCGCGCATTCGGCAGAACGACCCGTTGCGCAGCAGCGCGACGTGAATGCCCACCAAGCCGTGCCGACCATTGGCGCGGCACGCCGTCGACGACGGTCACTCCCCGCCGGCTCGTTCCAACGCCGGTGCGTGGCTCGGCAGCAAGTGCAACGTGCCGCCCTCAGAGTCTCCCAGTCAACCGGATGCAGGCCGTTCCCGACGCTGCGCGCCAGTATTTTCCCTGCCGCGAGAGGATGCGCGAGTACGTGCTCCGGACTCACTCCAGTGCTTCGACACTACCGCGCCAATGCCAGGCTTGGTAGTGTGCCGCATTGCTCATTGATAGGCGCCGGCCGAATAGGTCAGTTCGTAGCTGTGGCTGTAGATCTCAAGAATGTTGCCGAACGGATCTTCCATGTACACCATGCGATACGGTTTCTCGCCAGGGTAGTAATACCGCACCGGCATGCGCTGCTTGCCGCCAGCGGCGACGATCCTGGCCGCCAGTCCCTCCACGTCCGGATCCTGGACGCAAAAGTGGAACACGCCGGTTTTCCAATACTGGAAGTTCTCAGTCGGCTTCTCCGCATTACGGAATTCGAAAATCTCGACGCCAACGCGGTCGCCCGTAGACAGGTGCGCGATACGGAATGAAGCCCAATCGGCGCCGAACACGTCAGTGCACATCACACCGATGGCGCTGTCGTCCTCGGTGATGGTGGTGGGAGGCATGATCAAATACCACCCCATCACCTCGGTGTAGAACTTGACCGCGCCGTCCAGATCCGTAACCGACAGGCCGATATGAGAGAAGCTGCGCGGGTAGGGGATGGGCATAGGACCTCCGAACAAGAAACCGTTGCGTCATCCTAACCCACGGGCACCATTGCATGCTCTAATGGGTCATTATCGAACACATAATACTTCGTTATGATTGCTCCGCAGTGGTCGCGATCCTTCAGGGCGCTAGCCGAGCAAGGGAGCTTCACACGTGCCGCCGACCGCCTGGGTCTGACGCAAGCTGCAGTGAGCCAGCACATACGGCACTTGGAGGAACAGTTTGGCCCGCTGCTGATCCGACGGGCGCGGGGCATCGAACTGACGCCGGCCGGCACCGCCATGTTGAGCTATTGCAATGAGATCGAAGAAGCGGACAGGCGCTTGCAACTGCGACTCTCCGATGCGAAGGCCGATAGCGGTGAAATCAGCCTGATTACGCCTGGCAGTGTCGGGCTGGCGTTGTATCCGCTGCTACTGACCTTGCAGCAACGGCATCGCGGCTTGGTGATTCGCCACCGTTTCGCCCCCGATAAAGACGTCCTGGACGGTGTGCTGCACAAACAGTACGAATTGGGTCTCGTCACCTTCGTGCCGGAAGATGCTCGCCTCGTGTCCGCGCCTTTCGCCGATGACCCGCTGGAACTCGTCGTGCCGGCAGGAAACGACGTGAAGAATTGGAGCGATCTGGAGCGACTGGGCTTCATCGACCATCCCGATGGGTTGGCCATGGCCACCCGTCTGTTGGCGCGCCGCTTTCCCGGCAACCCGGGTGTGCGCAACCTGCCGCAACACGGCTTCAGTAATCAGATCGCTCTGATTCTGGAGCCGGTTGCACGCGGGCTGGGCTTCACGGTAATCCCGCGGCACGCCCGCCAGGCGTTCGCCCACGCTGATGCGATTCAGGTCATCGAATGCGGTACGCCGGTGGTCGATACCTTGCGGCTCATCCACCGAGCCGAGTGGCCTCTTTCCGCACGCGCCTCGTGGGTCTTGAACCAGTTGCGGCAAGGACCGCCGTTCAATCAAAGTCCTGCAGGCGTTGCCTTTAGTGGGACGAAATCGCGCACACTGAGTCAAGAAATCAGAGAGCGCAACTAGCTGCAAGACCGACGGAATAACAGGAAGACGGAAGTCACCGGCGAGCTAACCCGCGCGGCCGACTCTCCCTCGACGCACCGCTGCCGTGCTGTCACGGCGAGTGGCCGCCCCAATCACCATTCGATCAGCGCTTGCCGCGGCGCGAGCGAAAAGCCCACGCCGTGGTCGAGCACGACATAGCGCCCGCTAGCGAGCGTGACGCTACGCCAGTAGGTGGCAGCGATGCACTGCCCGCGAAGCCTGCCCAGATCATGCTCGGCCTGAAAGTCGGCACGCTGACGTGGCAGGTCGTTGCGCTTGTCGTCAAAGCCCCGGCATGCCCACCCCCGCACCGTCGGCGATCGACCGGCCGCCAGACGACGTGTACATAGCGTTGCCTGACGCTAAGCGTCCGACTCGGATGCGCATTCTGCCATGCGTGCCCAAACGAACAATTGAGCAGTTCGAGGTTGGCAGATGTCCGCTGGCGCACGAGCGGACGTCGACTAGACCTGATTCTCCGACTTCGTCCGTGACCGGAATAGTCCCTCATCGAAAAAAGCACCCGTTCACAATCGACCCGATCAGCCCCAATGCCACCCAGAGCTCAAGATCAGCCTGCTCAAGGAGGTCGGGGCGACCGTCGGGTGGCGCGATCCGAGCGCTAGCAGCCCAATACCGCCGACGATCGGTTCGGGCAGCACCCACTGAAAATAGGGATCACTACTGCAGCAGCCGTGCTCCTTCGTCGATGGATGCAACGGCGCTTGCGCCGATGGTCGGAATGGTCAGAGACCGCACGCGGCCCCGACGAATGCAAGCAATTGTGGCAATTGCTCATGAACGCTTTTTCGCGATACATCTTCACTATTCAAGCTGAGAAATCTTCATATCGAGCAAGCCGTTTCCTTGGACATTCCCGAAACGCAGCCACCGCTCCCTTATCCGTGCCCGGCCGATTGTCAACGTTGTGCTCGACCGTAGGTGCAATGCGCGCGGCGCGGCCATAGGCACTGAATGTCGATCGGGAAAGCAGCCACCAAGCACCGATCGCGGCGGCGCAACGCGCAGGAATACCTAGTCGATGACAACGCCATGACACAACGCTACGAGAATCTGCAGGCACTGCGGGCTGCCGCGACGATGGCGGTCGTTCTGGCGAATCTCTATCCGATCGAGTGGACTTATTTCGGTACGCAGTGGATTCCGCGCATGATCACGCGCCTGGAGAGCGCGGCATTCGACCTGCTGTTCGTGTTGAGTGGCTTTGTCGTGACGGTTCGCTACGGCAGGAGCAGTGGCGGCGCCAGAATTGCCACACGCTTCCTGTTACGACGCGCCATACGGATCTACCCACTCTATTGGCTGGCCATGGCCGTCGCGTTATTGCAGTCAGGCGCGACACCCCGCGCTCTCATCGAGGCAGCGCCGCATGCATCGCTGTTGTCACAGCTCGGACTGCTGCCAGCCGCATTCAACTGCGCGGATGACTGGCTGCTCGCGCAGATGCGCGCCCTTTCCGTTGGGCTTTACTGCTACGTTGTATTCGCGCTGCTACTCGCCATCATGGGCGGCCGACGTTTGGTGGTCGGACTGTTGGTGTGGACGTCGGTGATCTATCTCGGTCGGCTTCTGGCTGACATCGACGAGCGGTGGCCGGCGCTCTTCTTCGGCTTCGCTGCGCTCGAATTCATCGGTGGCGCCTTCGCTGCGAAAGCGATGGAGGACGAGGTAAGCAGCATTCCCGCAATTTTCGCACTGCTGGCCGGCATGCTGTTCGTGGCGACGCCATGGACGCTCGGCCTGGGTAGTTGGCAGCAGACCTTGCATGCGCGAGACTCGCTGTGTTTCGCGATAATCGGCATCCTGGCCGTCTGGTGTCTCGCGTCGCTTGAACGCATTGTCGGGATCAAAGTGCCTCGCTGCCTGTCCGCACTCGGCGACGCATCCTATCCGATGTGGCTGTTCCATGTCGCCGTGGGCTCGGGCACTGCCACGCTGCTGACACGCATCGTTGATCCGGCTCGCCTGCACGGACTGGGCATTACCGCGTGCATCGCTACCGTACTGCTGATTGGCTGTCTCTTTCACCGGCTGATCGAGCGCCCGCTGCTGGCACGCCGGCCGCGCGCGGGTGACGCGTGACAGGCGCGATTGCAGCGCAGGCATCGCAACGCGTCGACGCGTTCATGTCGGGATACCGTCGCCGCGCGACGTTTTGGCAAAGCGAACGTACGCGCGCTGCCGTTCCGAGAACATGCCGGACGTCGCCGGCCAACGTCTAGCGTCCGGGGCGGATGCTCACAACAGGTCGCCGATAGGGCTCAGCTGGATCCGGTCGCGGCGTGGGAGCGCGGACCCGGTCCGCATAACGCGCCGCTTCGTGCTTGCGATTGCGATTGCGATTGCGATCGCGCACCGTCACGCCAGGCGCCCAGGATGAATCCAGCCACGCGTCTCCTCCGTGTGCCATCGGCGTCTGTGCTTGTAATACCTCATCGGTTAATTTATCGGACACGTCGCGGCTGTTGCATTGAGCGATTTGCATCAGCCACCTGTATGACATGTACCGGCCGCTGACGATTGCGGTGGATAGACGTCACCGTGTTCCTGCGTCGAGCCAACGAAACCGAGATGGCTGGAGCCAGGGCAGCGGCACTGGGAAGGAATCGTGACATGCCCTGACGCGTTTCGTCACAGGCAAACCGCATGACCGCTACGGAACAGCGGCCGTCGGGACGAGCACCGAGAATGTAAAAATCTGTGCGACGAGAAGGCATGATGCGAACACCATCGACGACAAGCACCGTCAAGCGGCCGACGCTGCCGCCCACAAACTGGTACAAGCAAGTCACGCGAATGGCAAAGGCTGTTCGGAGCATGCAGAGCCGCAGCGTCACGATGCCCGGCCCGGCGAGCGCCGCCCCCGCGCCGACGGCGGGGCCCATCGAATCGGAGCGCGGTCCGCGCGCGCTGGCACCGGACATACGCACGGTCGGCCACTGATCGGAATCCGGGCAGGCGGTACGGCGTGCCCGGAACAACGCTGCCGGCCGCATCGGTCACACACCCGTTTCAGGACGATGAGCAACGGCCGGGCGGGCGCCGTCCGCTGCCATCGCCGACCTGACATCTCTCGCAGCAGGCGAACGCTCAAGCCTCGCGTCGGAGAGGCTCAGCCCCTACCGAACATCAAACGGCGGTGGGCACCGACGCCCGCCATCGCACCGTCGCCGACGGCGAATGCGACATTGCCTGCGGTGCGGGCGACGTCACCACATGCGAAGACGGACTGAACGCTGGTTTCTCGCGTCTCGTCGGTGCGGATGTACCGACCCATCGGGCCTTCATCAAACGCGCAACCGAGTTGTGCGGGCAGTGGGTTCGCGACATGGGTTCGGCTTGCAGTGAACAAGCCGGCAAAGGCAAGACGCCGCCCGTCCGTCAACTCGACCACCGCGTGCTCGACGATTCGAGCCACCGCGCACGCTTCGACGGTTACGCCGCGCTGCGCCAGCGCGGCTCGTTGTGCGGCGTCGGGCGTGAAGCTCGCGTTGGTGAGCAGCGTTACCTGTCCCCAATCCGGGAGCATCAGCGCATGATGCATCGAGACCGGACCGACGGCCAACACGCCGATCCGGCCCTGGTCGAGCTCATAGCCGTGACAGTACGGACAATGAAAGACGCTGCGTCCCCAACGCTCGGCCAGCCCATCGATGTCGGGCAGTTCATCGATCACCCCGCTCGCCAAGATCAAGGTGTGAGCGACGAAGCGTTTTCCGCTGGCACTTGCCACACAGAACGCATCCCCCTGCTTTTCCGCAAGGACTGCTAAGTCCTCCTGCCACGAAAGCGTCGGGTAGGCTTCCACCTCGCGCCGACCTTGTGCGGCGATGTCCGCTGGCGGCCGACCGTCCTGTCCTAGAAAGCCGTGCGACGTGGCAGCGAAGCGGTTGCGCCGTTCGCCGGCGTCGAGCACCAACACCCGCCGTCGGGCCCGCACCAGTTGCATCGTCGCCGCAAGCCCTGCATAGCTGCCGCCGACAACGATCGCGTCGTAGCCGGCCTTGCCGTGCTCATTGGTCATGTCTTACCTCCGTGCATGTCCCGCCCTGCGCCTTGACCAACGCAAAGCGGCGATCGAAGTCCGCCGACAGGTCCGCCAGCGTGATCTCCGCAAACCGTGCAAGCAGCAGTGCTTCGGCGGCCTGCAGTGCATCGTCGAGCGCGTGATTAACCGCCTGCTCGACCAGGCACTGGGGTGCCTCCACCCGGTTGCCCATCGCAAATACGGTAGGCGCACCTACCGCATCGTAGACATCCCGCAACGTCACGCTCGCCAAATCGCAGCTCAAGGTCCAGCCACCGCCGTGCCCCTTGGCGGAATCCACGTAGCCGAGCGTTCGCAAGCCCGCCAACGTGCGCCGCACCACTACCGGGTTCGTGTTGAGAAAGACCGCGAGCTGCTCCGACGTGAGCGGTCGGCCGCTGTGTGCCATGTGCAGCAGGACATGCAGCACGGACGAGAGCTTGCTATCAGGTTTCATGTAACTTATATTAGTACATGAAACGCGGTTTTGCATAGCGCTTTGCACAACCGCTGTCGGCGTCCGCTGCTCGCCGAGCGGGTATTCAGTCCTCAAGCTGATTTCGAGCCGATTTTCCACAAAGTAGCAATCACCGCCGTGGTTACGACGGCTCGTCCATCGCCTTCACCTTCCTTGCCCCGATCTCCTGACAAATCACCGGCTTCTCGGCTGGCACCGTGAGCGGCTTGACGCTTGCCGATCGAATATCCGTGGCAGACGGTTGTCTCCGACGCGGCAGGCTAGCCGATCGCTGCCGGCCGATCCCAGCAATGACGCTGACCGTCGCGTTGCCGACAGCCGTGCTGCGGGTTCCGACGTTCACGGCGTCCCAGCGCGGTTGATAATCGCGACGATTTTGGCGCGGGCGCCATCGCTTTCGGCCACCGGCGCCCGCATCGATCAGGACCGTGCGGCCTCTGCCCCGAGCGAGATAGCAATTGATGTGGATCGAGGATGGATCGCTCGCACCGGCTTCTCCCTGCATTCGTGACGCATCCAGCGGGTCGATGTTGCAAAGCAGGTCGAGGCTCGCGGCCAGGTAACGGTCGCTGATCGCAGTGATCGAGAACGCGCCGATCCGCTGGTGCGGGAATTGGGTATCGTTCATCTGGGCATTCCTGGCTGACGGTCTGTTCCGGGCTTGGATGATGGACGCCGCGTGGCTAGAGCAGCGAGTGCGCGCTGTCAGCCCTGAAAGGCGCCAGATCGCCTCCTCCAGTCGCGCCGCGAACGCGTCCATGACCGATGGCGTCCGCCACGGTTCGAGACGGTTTGACGACGCCGTTGGAGCGCCACGATCGAGACGGTCCGGCAAGGTTCACAGGCCGAACGCAATGCTCCCGGCGCATGGATTGGCTCAGTTCCGACGAAAGCTGTCTCGCAGGCCACTGTCGCAGCGACCATCGAGCGGGGAAAATGCACGGACAAAGCGGACAAGCACCGCGAGAAGCTTGTGCAACACAGGCACAGGGCCGCGTCGCTTGGAAGCAATCCGTCGCGAGGTACACGCCATGAAATACACCCACATTCGCAATGCGACCGCACTCGTCGAGTATGCCGGCAAGCGCTTTCTGGTCGATCCGATGCTCGCCGAGCGAGGCAGCTACGACGGCTTTGGCGGCTACGCGAACAGTGAACTCAGGAATCCGCTGGTCGATCTGCCCTTGCCCGCGCGTGATGTGCTGGACGTCGATGCGGTCATCGTTACGCACACGCACATCGACCATTGGGACCCGACAGCGCAGAAGCTGATCGACAAGGATCGCCTGTTGTTAGCGCAGAACGCGCGCGACGCCGCACTGTTCGCGGCGCAAGGGTTCACTCGTGTGCAGGTGCTTGGCGAGGAAACCGACTTCGACGGCATCCGACTTTTCAAGACGTCCGGGCAGCATGGCAGCGACGCGCTGTACGCGGATCCGCAGTGGGCGGCGCGACTCGGCGAGACATGCGGCATCGTCTTCGCACATGCCGACGAGCCCACGGTCTACCTGGCTGGTGACACCGTCTGGCACCGCCACGTGGAAACGGCGCTGGCCCGGCACGCACCGAATGTCGTGGTGCTCAATGCGGGCGACGCTCACAACCTGGTCCACGGGTCGATCATCATGGGGCAGCATGACATCGAGCGCGTCCACCGGGCCGCGCCGGGTGCCGAACTGATTGCGGTGCATCTCGAAGCGCTCGGCCACTGCGTGCTCAGTCGTGCGGCGCTGCGCGGCTTTGTGCGTGACCGTAGCCTGGAGCACGTCGTCCGCATCCCGGAAGACGGCGATAGCTACGTGTTCGCGTAGCATATGCAATCATGGCGGGCGTCCCGCAGGTTGCTGCTGCGCCGAGGCGGCTACGCTGACGGACGCGGAGGCGGACGCCGGTGGCGTCGACCGCCAACCATGGTCCGCCGAATCGCCATCACGCCGCCGCGGGTCGAATCACGTGCCACTCGATATCCATGACCGTCCCTCGCGTCGCGATCGTCGTGAACGATCACTTCAGCCCGTTTCACTTCGCCGTGCCGCACGCGGTCTTCAGCAACCGGGCGGCCGGAGAGCGCCTGTTCGAGGTGATGGTCTGCGCTGGCGAGCCGGGACGACTGACATCGGATGCGGGTCTGTCGATCGACGCGCCTTACGATCTGGCTGCGATCGCGCGCGCCGACATCGTCGTTCTGCCTTATTGGCATGATCCCGCGCAGCGGCCGCACGAGCCGTTGCTCGACGCAATCCGCGCGGCGCACGCAGGTAACACGCAGATCGTCGGCCTGTGTCTCGGCACGTATGTGCTGGCCTACGCCGGGCTGCTGGCGGCACGGCGAGCCGCCACGCATTGGGAGTACGAGCGTGATTTCGAGCGTCGCTTTCCGGACGTGCAGCTCGACACGAATGCGCTGTATGTGGAGGACGGCACATTGCTGACTTCGGCCGGCACCGGTGCCGGACTCGACTGCTGCCTGCATCTGGTGCGACAACGCTACGGCAGCGCGGTTGCGAACAAGCTGGCGCGCCGCATGGTGATACCGCCTCACCGCGAAGGCGGCCAGGCACAGTTCATCGAGCAGCCGGTCGCGCCCTCGACTCAGGATGCGACGATCAACGCCCTGCTCGATCACCTGCGCGGCCATCTCGCCGAGGCGCACGACCTGCTGACACTGTCGGCGCGCGCGCGCATGAGCCGGCGCACGCTGACGCGCCACTTCCTGAAGGCAACCGGTCTGTCGGTCGGCGACTGGCTGGTCGCCGAGCGGCTCAAGCGTAGCCAACAGCTGCTCGAGTCGACGGGTCACTCGGTCGAGGCAATCGCGGAGCTGGTCGGCTTCCAGTCGGCGGCGGCGCTGCGGCAGCACTTCAAGACCGCGTTCTCGGTCACACCCCGACAGTGGCGCCGAACCTTCGGTGAGCCAGCCCCGCGCGGCCAGGCGTGCGCTCTCTTGCATGACGCGCTGGCCCTGCCGGGCGGCAGCGACGCGCAGACCGGTGCGAAAGCGGCAACCGGTTAACCGCCAATCAGACTGACCAGGCCAACCAGGTGGGTCACCGTTCCTGCTTCATGGGCGGCGCGGGCGGCGCGGGCGGCACCGGCCGCAGCGGTCGCCGCAGCAGGCCGGGCAGTGTTACCGCCGCCAAGAGGGCCGCGGCGATGAACAGCAGCACGCCACCGAGAGCCTTGTATGCGATCACGCCGAGCACGCCGCCGACGCAGAATGCCAGCACGGTCATGCCGTGCAGTCGCAGCCGCTCAAGATGCTCGACGCGGCTGGCCGAAGCCTCGCGGTGCCGCACCATCGTGAGCAACATGCCGAGCCCGATGCCGATGTCGGTCGACATGCCGGAAATATGGGTCGTGCGTACCCGCCAATTCGAGATGCGGGTGACCACCGCGTTCTGGAAGCCCATCAGCGTGCTCAGTCCCAGAATCAGCACGGTGCCGCGGCCGTGATCCAGCATGTCGAGCACGCCAAGCACGCACAGCATCGCGGCCTCGGCGAGGATGCTCAGCGCGAAAATACGGGCGATGCGCCGGCGCAATCCGGCTTCGACAAGCATCGTCGCAAGGGCGGCGCCGAAGATGAACGCGACCGGCAGCAGCAGGTAGACCGCGCCACTGAAGACGTCGCCGAGCGCGATCTTGTCCGCGCCGGTCGAGACATTCCCCGTCATGTTGGCCGCAAAGAAACCCAGGGAGTAGAAGCCGGCGGAATTGAGCGCGCCCGCAATCAACGCGAGGCTGCAAGCCAGCCTGCGATCCAGCCGCGCCGGCCGGTCCGCTCCGTGGTGGATCAACATGATGATTCGCGTAAGCGCCAGAAACCGCAGTATGCCTCAGGTGACAGCACTTACTTCATCGAATGTGCCGCCCATCGGCGCCAGGGACGCACGACGCCTGGCCTACTGCCCGGACCCGCGCGCATCGCCAGGGCGTACAAGTGGCGTCCTGCCGGTCGTCGCTGAGCGCCGCGCGCTGCGCCAATCGGCATGGCGGTCGGGCGCGGCGCCCAGGCTCCGACATGCCACGCCGATTCCTTGCCGTCAGCGATTCACCAGGCGCTTTGGCATCAACAGCACGAGCAGACCGCCGATGGCCAGGCAGGCGGCGAGCGTGTACACGCCCAGATCGGTCGAATGCGTCTTGTCGATGATCCAGCCGATCACGTATGGGCTGATGAAGCCTGCCAGATTGCCGACCGAATTCACCACTGCAATACCGGTGGCCGCCGCGGCGCCGGCGAGCACGGCGGTCGGCAGGCACCAGAACTGACAGAGCGTGGTCATGACGCCGATCGTCGCCACGGTCAGCCCGATCATGGCAAGCGGGATATTGTGGCTGCCAGCGGACACGGTGACGAACCACCCCACGGTACCGATCAGTCCTGGCACTGTCACGTGCCAGCGGCGTTCACGTCGCGCATCGGAGCTGCGGCCGACCAGCACCATGGCAATGGCCGCGGCGGCATAGGGCAGCGTCGTGAGCAGGCCGATGGACAGCGGATCGGTCACGCCGGAACCCTTGATCAGCGTCGGCAGCCAGAATCCGACGCCATACAGTCCCATGATGAAAAACAGATAGATCGCGCTGAGCCCCCACACGATCGGGCGTGTCATGCCGTCCCGGAACGATCCGGCGTGCGAGCCTTCGGCATCGGCGGCGACATTGCGCGCGAGAATGCGTTTCTCGTCTGGTGTCAGCCACTTTGCCTGCTCGATGCCACGGTCCAGCTTCAGGATGATCACGATGCCAAGCACCAGCGATGGAATGGCTTCCAGCAGAAACAGCCACTGCCATCCCGAATAGCCACCGAAACCGCTCATTGCATGCAGGATCCAGCCCGACAATGGTCCACCAAGCACGCCGGAGACCGGAATGCCAGTCATGAACATCGCGACGATCTTGCCGCGGCGCTCGGCCGGATACCAATAAGTCAGATAGAGGATCACGCCCGGGAACAGCCCGGCCTCGGCCACGCCAAGCAGGAAGCGAAGCACGTAGAAAACGGTCGGCGTCGTCACGAACATCATGCAGGCCGAAATCACGGCCCAGGTGATCATCACGCGCGCGATCCACAAGCGCGCGCCGACCTTGTGCAGGATGATGTTGCTCGGCACCTCGAAGACGAAGTAGCCAATGAAGAAAATGCCCGCGCCGATGCCGTAGACGGTTTCGCTGAAGTGCAACTCCTGCAGCATCTGCAGTTTCGCGAAACCGACGTTGACGCGATCGAGATAGGCGGCGACGTAGCAGAGAAACAGTAAAGGGATCAAGCGCCACGTCACTTTCGCATACAGCGCCGACGTGTCCTTGTCCTCGTGCGCGTGACCGGGCGGCATCGCAAACGGATGCTCTGAGGTGTTCATGGCTGTCTCCTGCTTTTTGTAGTGATCGATACCGCTCCGTCACGTCGCGCGCGGAGCGGCACGTACGGCGCCTGCGGGGATCGCAGGGTGGGACGTGGTACTGCGTTCAGTGCGGGGTGCAGCCCTGGCCGCGGCGCGTCGCTCAGTCGAACATGTCGGGCTGGGTCGCGACCAGTTGTTCCCAGATCGCCTGGAAATGCAGCCAGCCGATGTAATCGCTGCCGACGTGCTCCCTACTGTACCGAGCGCGTTCCTCCGACACCAGACGGGGTTTCAACCCGGTCGACTCCACCATCAGTTGCTGCTGGCAGCAGCGTTCGAGCGCGATGAACCAGAAGGCGGCCGACTCGATGCTGTGCCGGCTGGCAGTGAGCAGGCCATGGTTCTGATGGATCGCGGCTTTCACGCCCAGGAATGCGTTGGCTACCTTGTGGCCCGCTTTGACCTCGACAGCCACCTGCCCCGCCTCGTCGCCGATCACCACGTGATCCTCGAAGAACGCGGCCGCGTCCTGGCTGATCGGTTCGAGCTTCTTGCCAAGCGCCGCGAACGCGGTGCCATACACCGTGTGCGCGTGGCACATCGCCACGATATCGGGATGCGCTTCGTGGACCGCGGCGTGCAGCACGAAGCCGGCGCGGTTGACCGCATGCCTGCCTTCGACGACCCGCCCTTGGTGATCGGCAAGGATCAGATTCGACAACTTGACCTGCGAGAAATGGACGGCCATCGGATTCGTCCAGTAAAGCTCCGGGTGCTCCGGATCACGCACTGTCAGATGTCCGGCGAAGCCGTAGTCGAAACCCTGCAGCGCGAATGCACGGCACGCGGCCACAAGCCGCTCTTTCAAGTGCTGGCGGTGTGCCGCAGGATCGGCGAACACGGGCACTTCAGGAAAAATCAACCCTTCCTGTTCCGGTTGATAGATCGAAGTGCGCTTGCCGAGATCGATCGGCTTGGCCGCGCTGACGGGACGTTCGATGATTGCTTCCATGGCTGGGGCCTCCTGATGTTGTGATTGTGGAACCATCATCCCCGCCGTCGTCCGTCATGACAAACGATCGATGTTCATCGACGGATGAACCAGGCTCACCTATCTGCAGATCGATAACCATGCTGCATCCGACCGCCCAAGGACCGAACCGTGCCCACGTTCAGGGAGCAGTCACGATCTAGCGCTCGGGACGCGCTTCGGCATTGCATAGCAGCGCCTGCACATCGGCGAAAATCGCCTGCCACTCCTCGTCGCTCATGTTCAGGAAGCCAAAGCTGCGCAGCAGAAACGCGCCTTCTGTTGCCAGGAACGCAATCCGTGCTCGACGTCCCTCCTCTGTACCGGTATCCGCGAGGTCGAACCGTTCGCGGTACCACTCAGCGGGATAGGCGCGCCATGCCTCCGCGGTCAGGAGGCCAGTCATCAGCGCGGCCGCACGGTCGGCCTGCGCTTCGTCGGTTCGTCGGGTCGCTTCGGCGTGCGCGCGCAGCGCGGTCACCGGCGACGGCGTGGGTCCCGCGAGCGCCGCGACGGCCCGGTCGAACTCGCCGCTCCATCGCTCGTACATCGCGTGGATCAACTGATCCTTGCTGCCGAATATCGCCTGCACCCCGCCCTTGCTGATGCCAGCGGCCTGCGCCACGCCGCCGATGGTCACCCCCGCAATACCTCGATCGCGCACCACGGCTTCGGCCGCGTCGAGCACGTCGTTGCGGTCTATCCTGCTCGGCCTCGCCATGCCGTCTCTCCTCGGTTAGAATACGATCGTATTTTAACTAAATCTGCCGCGCCATGTGTCCCATGCCGCGCATTGGCAGGGAACAGATGGTGCACTATGTACAGAATTCGACGCTGGTTCATCCTTTCGATCGTGTCGAGCGCCTTGCTGCTGCTCGTGATCGATATCACCGTGCTTTACCTGGCTCTCCCCGAGCTGACGCGGGCTCTCGATCTATCGGCATCCCAGAAACTGTGGGTGTTGAACAGCTACGCGCTGGTGGTGTCGGGGCTGCTACTCGGCATGGGCACCCTGGGCGACCGTCTTGGTCACAAGCGCTTGTTCCTCGCCGGGCTGGTGGTGTTCGGCATGGCATCGATCGGCGCTGCGTTCGCGCCGTCGGCCTCGGCATTGATCGTGGCGCGGGCCATGCTCGGCATCGGTGCGGCGATGATGATGCCTGCCACGCTGGCGATCATCCGGCTGGCGTTCTCCGATGAACGGGAACGCGCGATGGCGATCGGCGTATGGGCCGCCGTCGCGTCCGGCGGCGCCGCCTTCGGTCCAATGGTCGGCGGCCTCCTGCTCGAACACTTCTGGTGGGGTTCGGTGTTTCTGATCAATGTACCGATCGTCGCGCTGGCTTTGATATGCGCGCTGCACGCTGTCCCCGCGATGCCCGGCAATCGCACCCGCAAATGGGATCTGGTCGGTTCGGTACAGGCCACCGTCGGCATGGTGGGGCTGGCTCATGCGATCGAGACCGCCGGCGCGCCGCGTCCGCACTGGCCCGCGGCCCTCCTTTCGTGCGCGATCGGCATCGCCGCGATGACCTGCTTCGTCAGGCGACAGCGCCGCAGCACGCAGCCGATGCTGGACTTCTCGATATTTCGCAATGCTGAGTTCACCAATGCCGTCGTCGCGGCACTGATCAGCGCCGCCGCGTTGGTCGGTCTGGAACTGTCGTTCAGCCAGCGCCTGCTGCTGGTCTGGTCGCTGTCGCCGTTGCAGGCCGGGCTGTGCCTGCTGCCGCTGGCGTTGGCGTCGTTCATCGCCGGGCCGTTGACAGGCCGCTACATTGGCCGCGTCGGCAGCCAGCGCATGCTCTTCTGGTCCTTGCTGGCGTCGGCGCTCGGCATGTTCGTCTATCTGCTGCTGCGCGATGCGCGCCTGCCCGCGCAGGTGGCGGGTCTGGCGATGATCGGCGCCGGCCTTGGCGCAACCATGACAGCCGCGTCCGCCACGGCAATGCTCAACGCCGCCGCCGAACAGGCGGGAATGACCGCCTCGATCGAGGAAGTTTCGTACGAATTGGGTGGTGCCATCGGCGTGACGCTGATGGGCACGATCCTGTCGGCCGTGTACGCGGCTTCACTCGTGGTGCCGCCCGGTGTCTCTCCGGGCGCGCGCGACAGTCTCGATGCGGCTTTGCGCCTGGCCGAAGACGTCGACGCGGCTTCGGGGGCCCGGCTCGCCGCCCAGGCGCGGCACGCGTTCGAGCTAGGCTTCGGTGCGGTCCTTGCGGTTGCCTCGCTATTGCTTTTCGTCACCGCGATGCTGATCCGTTTCCGTTGCCGCAGCGGGCGCCGCATCGCCACGTGACCGCGTAGCTCAGGGGCTGCTTCGGGGCTGCTTCGGGGCTGCTTCGGGGTCGGTTCGGCGTCGGTTCGGCGTCGGTTCGGCGTTCCGGGCCACGGAATCGGCGTACCGCTGCATCGCCGGCCGTGACGCATCAGAGATCGCCGAGGTGGCGCCCGGTATACTTCGGGCCTTTGCCCGCCAAGGGCTCGCCGAGATATGCCAATGAGCGCACTGCCCCCCTGCCCCGCCTGCCAGTCAGAGTTCACGTACCAGGACGCAGGGCTCCTGGTCTGCCCCGAGTGCGCACACGAATGGGCTGCCGACGGTTCGGCATCGAGCGACATGCAAGGCGCGCCGGGCGCGGATGAGAAGGTCTATCGCGACGCCGCGGGCAACGTACTTCAGAACGGCGACACCGTCACCGTCATCAAGGATCTCAAGCTGAAGGGCTCGGGCGGCGTTGTCAAGATGGGCACCAAGGTGAAGAACATTCGCCTGGTCGATGCGGATCACGACATCGACTGCAAGATCGACGGTTTTGGTGCAATGAGCCTGAAAACGGAATTCGTCCGCAAGGTGTGACGTGCCTAGGCGCTTGGCAGGGCTGTTGGCGTCAGACTGCGATCGGCCGCTTCCGCCGCAAATGACACGCAGGCAACGTAACCCGCCAGGTCCTCGATCCAGTCGAACGCCAATCTGCGCGCCGCCTCGAAGCGACCGCGGTCCAGCACGCGCGGCCGCCGGGGCCTAGCGAGCGCCGACAAGGTATCGACAGCCAGCAAGCCTTCGGCGATGCCCAGCCCGAGGGCTTTCAGGATGGCTTCCTTGGCTGTCCAACAGCGCAGGAACGCGTCGCGTCGCGCGTCCACGTCGTACGCCGCGAGCACCGCGTGTTCGGCGGCGGTGCAGACCAGACGGGTGAGCGGTTGCCAGTCCAGCCCGGGGTCCCGTGTTTCGATGTCGATGCCGACGATGCGCTTCCGAGAGACAACCGCCAACGCCCGCTCCCCTGCATGCGAGACGTTGAACGACAATGCGCCGAAGCCGGCAGCCAGCTCGGGCCGGCCGTTGCCCGACACGGCGAAGCGCAGGGCCGATGGCGACTCGTTCAGATACGCGCCCAACAACTCGCGCAGCACCGAGCGCGTACCCGCGAAACGGACACGGTCGCGCAGATGCAGATAGCGCGCCGTCCGCGCGCGTTCGGCGGCGTCCAGGTGCCGCTGTGTCTCAGGCTGACCGGCGAGATCGATATCCCATACGTCCACGTCGGCGGGCCAGCGTCCATGAGCCGGCAGGAGACGCGCACGCGCCACCATGACGTCGCTCATCGGTACCGGCCTCCAGGCAACTGACGCCGATGCCGGCACGCGAGGGCGTCGGCCATCGCCAGCGGCTGTCTGAGCGCGGGCTGTTTGCGCGCAGCGCGGATACGGCAGGGCGTGCCTCGCGCGGTCGAACAAGCGCACGCCGTCGCGTCGTGTCGCATTCGCCGGGAGCTGGCAAGCCTCGCTTGCACTGTTCGGAGCATGGTCATAATGAGAATCGTTTGCATCGTTTGCGCATCTGTTCGATCATCAACCCACCGAATCTGTCGCGAGAAAAACGCACCATGACGCTGAGCCATCCCTCCTCGATCACCGCGAGCGCCATGTCTTCCGAGACATCGGCGAATCCGCGCCGCGCCGCACTCGATGTACTGCTGTCGCGTCAGTCGCGCTGGCCGCTCGTCGACCCGGCGCCGCGCGACGAAGACCTGGACGTGATCTTCGATTGTGCGCTTCGCGCGCCCGACCATGGCCGCCTTCGGCCCTGGCGCTTCGTCGTGGTCCGCGGCGATGCGCGCGCGGAACTCGGCGAGGTGATGGTCGAGCTGGCCTGCCAGCGCGAACCCGCGACGCCCCGCGAGGAACAGGCGTGGCGTCGCGAGCGTGCCTTCGCTGCGCCCGTGATCGTCGTCCTTGGCGCATCGGTCGAAGCGCGTCCGGGCATTCCCGCAACGGAGCAACTGCTGTCGGTCGCCGCCGCCGCGATGAACATGCTCAATGCCGCGCACGCACTGGGCTATGGCGCCTTCTGGGTGACCGGTCCCGACACCTACGATCGCGATCTGCATGCCGCCCTCGACTTCGAGCCCGACGAGCAAGTGGTCGGCTTTCTGCTGATCGGCTCGACTGCCCAGCCTGCCGAGCCGGTCGAGCGCCCTCGCCGCGACGCACACGTGCGCGAATGGCTGGGCCGCGCGTCCTTCTAGTCGGACTGTCGCAACACCGGCCGGTGCCGGTGCCGGTGCCGGCGCCGGCGCCGGCACGTCGGCCCCCTCTTCGGCCCCCTCTTCGGCCACTCCATTCACCACTGCGGGAGCCACCGCGGCAGCGGTTGTCCCGGTCCCGCGCGCGGCGTTTCGCTCAGCCTCCGGTCTCGACTTCTGCCGCGTCGCCGACGTTCGGCTCGTACGCAAACGCGCTGCCGCTCTCGACTCGCATGATACGGCCCTGGTGCAGTCGCACGACGCGGTCGGCGAGGCCGAAATAGCGGTCGTCGTGCGAAATCACGATCAGGGTCTTGCCCTGCCGCTTCAGGTCGGGAAGCATCTCCGTGTAGAAATAGCGGCGGAACGTCGGGTCCTGGTCCGCTGCCCACTCGTCGAGCACCATCCACGGACGGTTTTCCAGATAGGCATGGACCAGCGCCAGACGCTTGCGCTGCCCTGCGGACAGATCGGTGGTCGAGAACGCCGCGTCGGTGATGCTGACCTTGTGGCTCAGCTCAAGCTGTTCGAGATAGCGCGTGGCGCGCGCCACCGTGGTGGCATCGCTCGCGACCAGATCGTCAAACAGATGATAGTCCGAGAACACGGCCGAGAAGTTCTGCCGATAATCGTCCAGCGCGTCATCCGGCACCGCCTGCCCATTGGCCAGCAAGGCGCCGGACTGCGGTGAATAAAGCGACAACAGCAGCTTGATCATCGTGGTCTTGCCGCAGCCGTTCTCGCCGACGATGAACAGGGTCTCGCCGCGCTGGATCTGCAGGTCGATCGGCCCCAGCTTGAACGGCGGCGCATCGCCCGCGGGCGGGAACGCATAGGACGCGTCACGCAGCCAGACCGATTCCAGCGGCGCGGCGGCGGCGCGCGGGGTCGCCTCGGACGGCGCGAGCAGGCGCGGCTCGCGATTCTCGAACTGACTGGACAATTCCGCGATGCGCTGAAACGAAACACGGGCCTGGATCAGCGTCGGCAGGCCGCCGGTCAGCATGTCCATCGGACCGCGGATGTACAGCAGCACGATGACGAAGCCGCTCACCACGCGCGAGTCGACGCCAAGTTGCGCCTGTTCGAGCACGATCAACCCGATGACCAGGAAGAAAAGGGTGGTACCGATCGCGTGGGTGCCGTAGTAGAGGCGCATCGCACGTATCTTCAATTCGCCGATCAGGTCGGCGGCGCCCGAGAGCTGCGTGCCATACACACGATGCCGACGGTCGCGGTTCAGGCGCAGCTCCTTCGCGCCTTCGGTGATCGCCCGATATTGCTTCTGCAATTCATCCTGCGCGCCGCGCACGCCCTTGTAGTGATAGTCCCAGCGCAGCGAAGCGTATTGGTTGATCGCCACGCCCACCGCGATCGCCACGGCCGCGATCACGAACAGCAGCGGCGACAGGACGACCATGTAGACGATACAGCCGATCGCGACGGCGGCCGCCACTGCGAAACTCGGGAAGTTGAAGGTGAACGCGCTGACCGTGTCGACGTCGCTGTTCAGCGTCGCGAGCAGGCGATGCACGCGGTAGCGTTCGACGGCGGCGATCGGCGCGCACACGATGCGCGCCGAAATGTCCTTGCGCAGCGACGCGATGATCTTCTGCCCGATCACGCTGTTGCCGATACCGGCCACCGTGTTGCCGACCAGCGTGATCGCGCACAGACCGATGAAGCTGAGCACGGCCTGGGTCGAGACCCCGTTCGTCGCGTGCAGTCCGTCGTTGATCGCCGCCAGCAACATCGCGGTCGCCAGGCCAGCGACCACGCCGAGCGCGGTTGCGAAGGCGCTGAGGTGCCAGAACGGCCGGAATAGCCGGAACAGCTCGCGTCCAAAATGAACCTTGGTGAAGGCGTCCTGCTTGCTTGGCTCGCTCATGTCGATGTCCTTTTCATGGTCCCTGCCGCTTTCCCTTTTTCCGCCCGATTCCCGGTGCCCATCCGTGTTCCGGTCATCGTCCGGTCTCCTCGTTGCCCGTGCCGTCCATGCCGATCTCCTAACGCACCACGCATACCGGCTCGCCGGTGTGCGGATGCGGCATGACCACCATCGGGATGCCGTAGATATCTTCGAGACAGTCCGCTGTCATGATTTCCGCCGGCGTGCCGCGCGCGCACAGCCGGCCACCGCGCAATGCGATGATCTCGTCGCAGAAACGCGCCGCCATGTTGACGTCGTGCAGCACCACGACAACGCCGATGCCGTGCGTGCGGGACAGTGACTGCACGAGCGACAGCACCTCCACCTGGTGGGCCACGTCGAGTGCCGAGATCGGCTCATCGAGCAACAGGCAGTCGGCCTGCTGCGCGACCAGCATCGCAAGCCACACGCGCTGGCGCTCGCCACCGGACAGCGTGTCGACGAGCCGCTCCGCGAAGCGCTCGACGCCGGCCAGCGCCATTGCCTTCTCGACGCTGTCGTAGTCCTCCGGCCCGAAGCGGCCGAGCGGTCCGTGCCACGGATAGCGGCCAAAGCGCACCAGTTCGCGGACCCGCAGCCCCGCCGCCGACGGCGTGTGTTGCGGCAGATAAGCGAGCTTCCTGGCCAGCGGTCTGCCCTGCCAGTCGCACAGCGGCTGGCCCGCGAAGCGGATCGTGCCGCTGGTCGGTGGCTGCTGGCGGGCCAGCAGCTTGATCAGCGTCGATTTTCCCGACCCGTTGTGGCCGATCAGACCGATCACGCGGCGCGGCGCCAACTGCAGGGTCAGCGGATGCAGCAGCGTGCGTTCGGGAAGCGCGAAGCCTGCCTCGTTCAGCTCGAACATGGTTGCCGCCGGCGCGTCGGGCGGCAAGGGTTGTCCTGCAATTACAGTCATGGTGTGGTTGGTCGATGCTCGGCCGACGCGCTTCAGTGACGATCCCGCCACAGCAGGAACAGAAAGTAGGGGCCGCCGACGAAGGTCGCCAGCAGGCCAGCCGGCATTTGATACGGAAACAGGACATTGCGGCCGATCCAGTCGGCCAGCACCAGCAGCGCCGCGCCGATGAAGGCGCCGCCGAGGATTTGCGCGACAGGCCGGCGCAGGCGCGCCATACGCGCGAGATGCGGACCCATCAGGCCGACGAAGGAAATCGGACCGATGATCAAGGTCGCGGCGGCACTCAGCACCGCCGCGGCGAGCAGCAGCCACAGCCGGGTGCGCGCCACGTCCAGGCCAAGCGCGCGGGCGACGGTGTCGCCCAGCGGCATGACGTCGAGCGCCCGTGCGCAGAGCAGCGAGACCGGCAACAGCACCGCGCACACAAGCAGCGCGCCGGCCGCCTGCAGCCCGCCGACACCGTAAGTCGAGCCGGCCATCCACGCCAGCATCGTCGCCATGCGCGGATCGCCGCTGGCCATCAACAGCGCGGCAAGCGCGCTGAAGGCCGTGCTCAGGCCGATCCCGGTCAACACCAGCCGTTCCGGCGAGAAACCGCTGCGTCGGGCCAGCATCAGCATGGTCAGCAGAGCGAGCAAGGCACCGATCGAGGCCGCGGCCAACTGCAGTGCGCCGCCGGGCGCATGCACCGCGAAAAGCAGCGCGATCAGCCCGAGCGACGCCCCGGCCGAGATGCCGAGAATTTCAGGGCTAGCCATCGGATTGGCACTGAGCCGCTGGATCAGAATCCCCGCCACGGACAGCATCGCCCCGGCGGCGAGTGCGCCAAGCACGCGCGGCACCCGCAGCTCGGCAAGTCGTCCCAGCGAGCCCGGCGTGTCAATGCGCCAGCCGTGCACGCCGCGCGAGACCAGCACCGCGGCCAAGGCCAGACACGCGAGCCCCGCGAACGCGATGAGCACGCGCATCAGCGGCCGCCGCGCGGCACTGATCCGCACCGGACCGTCGTGACGATGCGTGGCCGGCGTGTCGTGCAGCTGACGCAGCAACCACAGCAGCAGCGGCGCGCCGAGCAGCGCGGTGGCGACGCCGGTGGGCACGAACGGGAAGGGTTGCACGGCCTGGTCCGCAAGCCAGAGCAGCAGCGCGCCGATGATCGCCCCCCACGTCACGCGCCGTCCGAGGGTGCGCGCGCCGTTGAGGCGCGCCAGCGCGGGGCCGGCCAACCCGACGAAACCGATCACGCCGAGCGCGCTGACGATCCAGGCGCTCAGCAACGTGCCGAACAGCAGGGCAACCAAGCGGAGACCGCGCAGCGACACGCCCAGCGCGCGCGCCGCATCGTCGCCGACCGCCATCACCGAAAGCGGCTTGACCAGCAGCGCGGTAATCGCGATGCCCACGGCCACTCGCGGCAGCAGCGTCAGCGCGACGTCCCAACTGTTCTGGTTCAGCGCGCCCGACTGCCACAGGAAGACGCCGAGCAGTCCCTGATTGAAGAACAGCGCGAGCACCGAAGCGATCGACCCGGCGCACAGGGTCACGATCAGGCCGGCCAGAATCAGGACCAGCGGCGACAGCGCGTGCGCCCAGGCGATCGCGAAGACCACGCCGAAAGCGAGCACTGCCCCGGCCAGCGCGATCACATCGCGATGAACCAGCAGCCACGCAGGGAACCACAGCGTACTCAGCGTCATCGCCAGACTGGCGCCCGCGGCGACGCCGAGCGTGGTCGGCTCGGCCAGCGGATTGCGTAGCACGTGCTGGAACAACGCGCCGGCAACCGACAACGCCACGCCGGCGATCAGCGACACGGCCAGCCGAGGCAGGAACGAATAGAGGATGACGACGCGCTGCATGTCGTCCGGATCGGCGCCCGGCAGCAGACCGCGCCAGCCGCTGGCTGGCAATGCGCGATGCAGGTTGAGCCAGGTCGCCACCACGGCGGCGAGCAGCAGCGCCACCGCGAAGGGCCAGGGCGAACGGTCCCGCGCGTGCGCGGCGGGCGGCACAGTCACACTAGACACGGCGGAAGGCCTCCTGACGCAGCAGACCGTCGATGCCGCGCAACATGCTCGATGCGCACGGATAGGAACTGTACAGATCGACCAGCGGTATGCGGAACACGCGGCCGGCACGCACCATCGGCAACCGGTTCCAGAATGGACTGGCGTTCAGTTGGTCGAGCGCGACGCTGGTCGACGCACCGAAGTCGACCACCACGATGTCGGCGTCCGGCGCGTCGGCCAGCAACTCCACCCCGCCGACCGCGAAGCCGTACTCGTTGGTATCGCGCCGCCACGCGTTGCGCAGTCCAACCCGTGTCATCACGTCGTGGACAATGCTGTTGCGGCCATAGGCCACCATCGAGCGGCCGCCGTCGTTCAGCGTGACGAGAAATGCTGCGCGGTGCGCCGGCCGCGCGCTCGCCCGCAATGCGGCCGTGGTGGCGGCGATGTGCGCCTCGACGCCCGCGATGTACTGTTCGGCGCGCGCTTCCCGGCCGGTCAGCCGGCCCAGGGTGCGCAGTCCATCGGCGGCGCGCGCCAATGCGCCCGTCTCGCCGGTGTAGATGTCCAGCTGCGTGACCGGCGCGACCACCGCCATGCGCTCGCAGGCGATGCTTGGCGTGGTGGCGGTCACGCAGTGGTTGATGCCCAGCTCGATCATCAGTTCGAGATTGGGCTCAAGCGGGTCGCCGCTATCGATCACATGGACGTCGTCCGGCATCGGTGGCTCGGCGCCCATCGATTTGTAGAACGCGCGGTCCACGCCCGCCACCGGTGCCACGCCCAGCGCAAGCAGCGACGAGGTGGCCGCGCGGTCGGGCGCGAGAATGCGCAGTGGCGCGCGCGACGGCGCCGCCGCACGCGCATCCATCGCGCCGAGCGCGGCCCAGGTCAGCGCAGTGATACAGAAGGTACGACGTCTCATGCAGTATTCCGAAAATGCGGGGACGGGACAGGTCGGCGGCGCACGCCTGGCGGCCGCGTCCGGTCCACGGACAGCTTCTCATGGTTCGGCCGCGTGCGGCGCCTTCGTGGCCACAGCGTTGGACGCCCGACCGGACGCAACGCCGGACGCAACGCCGGACGCCCCCTCGAACGCACCCGTGGACGCACCCCCGGGCGCCTTGTCCGGCGCGATGGCGCGCGCCGCCCAGAGCGCCCGCCAACGGCTGCGCGAACCCGCTTCCGCTCCCGCCGCGGGCGCGAGCACCGCCGCCGGTACGCCCACCGCATCGAGAAGCGTCACCGCGCCCGCGCGGTCCACGCAGGCGGCTTCGAGCCCGGATGGGCGCACGTGCAGACGATAACCTGCCATGCGTACGCTGAGCCAGCCGCCGCCAATGTCGTCCAAGCCGACCACGCGGCCGCGATGCGTCATCTCGGCACCTGGGTTGAAGACGTCGATTCGCACCGGCATGCGATTGGTCTTGACCAGCGCCAGCGCGGCCGCCAAACCCAGACGGGCCGCGCCGTTGCTCAACCGTTGCGAGGCGTCGCCCGCACAGCGGGCAACGCCGGCCGCGCCCCGACGCACCGCACCGGTCGACGCCTCCGTCGCCTCCACCGCTTCCACCGCTTCCGTCGCGCCGGTCGCCTCCGTCTGCGCGTCGGCACCGTCGACCGCGTCAGCCGAGCTCGTTTCGCCGCGCGCCGGCGCACTACCCTGACTGCTCTGGTGGCGCGCAACCCACGCGTCGAACGCACGCTGCGCGCTCGGGTCGCGTTCTCCGCCGAGCGGATGCAGCTTCAGGACGTTGCCGCCCGCGCTGTCGAAAAACTGCACTTCGCGATAGGCCTCGCGCCGAGCATTGCCGGTGCTGGTGCCGGTGCCGCTCCGCTCGGCGCTACCGTCGTCGCTCGGGTAGTAGCGGGTCACCGCGAATGCATCGTGCCAGTTCGCGGCATCGCCGCGTCGGCGCAGTCCGGCCGCCGCGAACGTGCCGCCCTTCGGCACATCGCGCTCGGCGATCGCCTGTTCGTTGCGAACCATCACGTCAAGCGGGCCGCGGGCCGCGAGGTCGGCGAACCACGCCTCGGGCGACCGTGACGACACGTCGAGACGGCTCACGCGACTGTCCGCGCCGGTTTCGCCCGCGACCAGCCTTGCCTCCGGCATGCCCAGCAGCGCGCTGGCTTCGCGCGCGGGCCAGGACGGCATCCGCCGACGCCAGTCCGCACTGGGCGCGGCGCGTCCCGGTGCCTCGAAGGTGGGCGACGACTGCGCCGGAGACGCGCTGTCCAGTACATGCTCCTGCGGCGCGGCTCCGTCTGCCGACGCGCGGCCCGCCTTCGCGATGGGCCGCGACGCCCACTGCTGTCTGGCATAGCGCAGCATGCCATCGACGTAGTGCGGCGAAGCGGGGTCGTCCGACTGCGCGCCGGCCATCAGGGTCATTGCCTGCATCGGCGTTTCGTCGCCAGGCGAAGTCGGGAACGACACCACTTGCAGATACGTATTGGCAATCGCCTGCGCATCGATGCGCTGTCCGCCCTGCTCGATCGGCTGGTCGGCGCAACCGGACGTGAAATAGCCGCCGTCGTCGCAGCCCCCGAACCATGGGATACGCACGCCGTGGCGCACAGCATACAGTGCAGCACCGCGCTCGGCCTGCGGCGTGAAGCCGCCTTCGCGCAGACGCACGACGGCAATGCCAAGCATGCGCGCCAGCGTTTCCCGGTCGACGGAGAGCATTGCCGGCGTGGCCAGCGGGCGCGCGGGATCGAACGGCTGCGCATAGCGTTGCGACTCCGGCACGGTCATGATCCGCGCCCACCACGCATCCCACAACACCGCGCCGCGCGCGTCACGTCCACCGGTATCGTCCCAGCGCGCCAGTACCTCGCATGCCTCGCGCAGGTCGACACTGCTGACCGACAGCGGCGCGCCGCCGAGCGGGTCGCGATCGACCACGGTGGGCAGTGGACCGCCAGGGATGTCGGCGCTGAGCGCATGCGGCGCCTGCGTGACGCACACCGCATCGAGCGCGGCGCGCTTGAACAGCAGCGCCGACATCGAGCGCGCGTCGAGCGCGACATGCGCAACGCTCGGCACGGATGCGCCCGCGGGACCCGCGCGATCGCTGCCGGCGATGCGTTCCGCCGCGATCCTGAACCCAAGCCGCGGCCGCAAGCCGAGTTCGCCGCGCTCGCCACCGAGTACCGCGGCAAAGCCCGTCAGCGGCTGCGCGGGGTTCACCAGCCAGTGGGTATTGTTCATGTTCGCGACGAAGTCCTGCCGGAACAGTTGCGGCTGTGCGCTAGCCGGCATCGCACCTGGCTGCACCGCCTCGGCGCTGGTCGGCCACGCGCAATCGGCGCGCGTGCCATCCAGGAACGGCACGCCCGGCACCTGCGCGGCGAACGCACGGCCCAGCGGCGTCGTGCAACGCGCCGCCAGTGCGTCGCTGACATTGGGCACGGCACCGACGTCGCCAAACCAGACGCGCGGATCGCCCCGACCGATCGCGACCGTGTTGACCCAGGGCATCGCCGCCATGCGGCGCTGGATCGCGACAAAGGCGTCGAGCGAGCCCGCCTGTCCCCATGCCAGGAAATTCTCGAAGATCCGATAGTTGTCGGCGTTGATGTCGCGCAGCACGAATGCCTGGCCCGCCTGCCAGCGCAGCGCCGGCGACAGCGCGCCGAGATCGAGTACCGGGCCCTGCACCGTGCGGTACAACGTACGCGTCACTGCTTGCAGCGTGCCGTCGGGCTGGCGCACCTGTACCGTCAACGGCACCGCCTGCATCGCCACCCGGCGACCGTCCTCTAGATAGGTGGTCGGCGAATCGCTGGCCAACGCGAGTTGGAACACGCCGAAGCGACGTGCCGCCGACACCGTATGCGTCCAGGCGATGTCCTGGTTGTAGCCGATCATCACCACCGGTACGCCGAGGAAGCCGACACCCGCCACATCGAGTTCGCCTGGGACGGTCAGCCGCATCTGATAGAAGCGGTCCGGTCCTTCGAGGAACCAGTGCGGATTGCCCAGCAACACGGCTCGTCCGCCCTGGCTGGCCGCGGCGCCGAACGCCAACGCGTTGCTGCCGATGCCGTGTCCGCCGCCGACTTCGAATTCCCCGTCACGCACTGCCAGCCTGCCGAGGCCGGCGCGCTCAGTGTTGGCTTGGCCGGCTTGGCCGGCTTGGTCAACTTGGTCGGCTTCGCCGAAGCGGGCGGCGCCGTAAGCGGTGGCCGCAACGCCCAGGGCGTCCGGCGTCGCCTGCGCGCCTGCCTTCGGATCTCCGTCGAGCACGCCGCCAGTCTTCCCGTTGGGTATTGCTTCCGATGCGGCGCCGGTGCTCCCGTCCAGACGGGGCTTGGCGATTGGCATCGCGTCCGACGCGGCGTCGGCCTTTGCGCGGTCCGCGGCCGGCGGCCGGGCCTGCGCGATGCGTGCCCCGAAGCGGGCGAGGCCGCCGGCAATGTTCGCCGCGAACAAGCGGCGATACACGTCGGCCGGCGTGATCTCGGCAAGCCACGGCGCCTGCCGGCATGCGAGGTGGCGTCCCGCTTCGCCGCCGGCGCGAAGCGCTTCGAGATAGCGGTTGTAGCCGGCCGCGAAGCCGTCCACCAACGCACGCACGCGCGGCGGCTGCGCGGCGCGATAGGCTGCGACACGCGCATCGTCGTCGATCAGGCGGAACAGAAAGTCAGAGTCGAGATTGTCGATCTCCCCCAGCGTCGACGCGGTGCGCTGATGTCCGTCCGGCCCGAAGTAACGCGCGCGCTCCCCTCGATACGTGACGAAGGCCTCGGCCATCGTGCACAGGTCATCCTGCGCCTGCACATACGCCGTGCCCCAGCCAAGGCTCGCCCAGTCGTCGGCAACGATGTGCGGTACACCGTCGGCGCCGCGTGAAATGGCTGCGCGCAAGCGGCGTGTCGCGGCCGTACCGGCGCGGTCGTCCGCGGTCGCCGTCGCCGTCTCTGCCTTCTGTGCCGTCTCGGCCGCCGAGGCACGCGTCGGCGGCGCGTCCGGCCGCGTTGCCCCGCATGCGGCGAGCACCAGCGCGCCGGCGCTGAGCAACAAGGCGCCCAGGCGCCGGGTCGTACTCAAACAGGTACCACTCAAGTCGACTTCTCCACTGGCACAGCCGGCGACCTGCCCGACTGCGCGCCACGATTCCGCGTCACCTCGGCGAGCCGACGACGCAGACTGTCGAAAAGCGTTGCATCGCCGACGATGCCGATGTGGTCCGCCGCGATGGGCTCGACGAACACGTCCGCCACATGATCGCTCCAGCCCCGCAGCATCGTCGCCACGTCGATGCCTTCCGGCACTTCGCCGTTGTCGACGGCCGTGCTGCGCCGCGTCGCGAGCCACAAATGCAACGGCAGCGGCAGCGCCTGGCCTGGCGCGGCTGCGGCAGCACGCGTCACGACTTCGTAGTGCTTGCCGACGCGCACCGCCGTCCGCAGCCAGCGCTCGCCCGCCTCGCCGGCCGGCAGCGCATCGACCCAGCGCGCACTGTCTGCCGCCATCAGCGCGCGCAATTCCGCCACCTCCGCATCGCTCACCTGCAGCGCTTCCGCCGACGCGGTTTCGGCGGCTCGGGACGGCGTACCCGCACGGGCGGATGCCGGCTCGCGCACCGAAGAAACCTCGCCCGGCCCCGCGCCGTCGACGCTGCCAAGGAAGGCAATGGTCTCACCCGCCGCTCGCAACACGCCCGCGATCGCATGCGCGAGCGCCGCGCCGCTCGACCAGCCAAGCAGATGATACGGGCCATGCGGCTGCGCCCGCCGCATGCCGTCCGCGTAGGCACTTGCCATCTCGTGCAGCGTCGCGGGCGTCCAGCCCGGATCGGCGTACATCGGTGACTGCACGCCCAGCACCTGGACTGCCGGTGCCAGCGCCACGGCCAGTTGCCGGTATTCGGCGACCAGGCCGTAGCCGGGGTGGATCACGAACAGCGTGTTGCCCGCGGCCTCGTCCGCGACGTCGGTATTCAGCGGGACAATCCACGCGGGCGGACCGTCCCCCGCCGGGGCAATTCGCGCGGCCAGCGACGCGATCGTCGGGCAGCTGAACAACAGCTCCAACGCGAAATGCGCCAGGCCCGCCTGCTGCGCGCGCGCCGCAACCTTCAAGGCGAGCAGCGAGTCGCCGCCGATCTCGAAGAAGTTGTCATGCCGGCCGACGCGTTGGCGGCCGAGCACGTCGCCCCAGACTTGCATCAGCAACGCCTCGGTGGCATTGGCCGGCGGCTCGTCATCGGCCGCCGCCGGTGCCAGCGGCGCCGGCAGCGCCGCGCGATCGAGCTTGCCATTCGGCATCAACGGCAGAGCGTCGAGACACAGATACGCGGCCGGCACCATGAAGCCGGGCAGACGCGTCTGCAGCGCGGTGCGGATCGTCGACAGGTCCGGCTCGCCGGTGAGGTACGCCACCAGCTGCCGCGCGTCCCCCGCGCCGCGCAATTCCACCACCGCCTCGCGCACGCCCGCGACCGCGCGCAGCGCCGCCTCGATCTCGCCGAGTTCGATGCGCAGGCCGTGCAGCTTGACCTGCTGATCCATGCGCCCGAGGAAGTCGATGGTTCCGTCAGCCCGTTGGCGGCACAGATCGCCCGAGCGGTACATGCGGGCGCCGTCGCCGCGGTGCGGATCCGGCACGAACTTCTCGGCGGTCAGCGCCGGGCGGCCGAGATAGCCGCGCGCCAGCGTTTCGCCGCCGATGCACAGCTCGCCCAACGCGCCGGGCGGCAGCGCGTTGCCATCGTCATCACAGACGTACACAGTGCGCGACGCATAGGCGCGGCCGATCGACACAATGGCCTGTTCGCAGTCCGCGTCGCCCGTGCGATGCGCCATGCAGGCTACGGTGGTTTCGGTCGGCCCGTAGAGGTTATCGAGCTGGATGTGCGACAGCGGTCCGGCCCGCCACTGCCGCAGCGCGTCGCCCGGCAACCCTTCGCCGCCAACGGTGATCTGCCTGAGCGTGGCGAGGGCGCCGGCAGGCGGCGGCTCGCGCAACCATTGCTGCCAGTACGCGGTGGGAATGCGCGCAAACGTGACGCGCTCCGCCGCAAGCTGCCGGCTGGTCGTCGCCAGGTCCCAGGGCCGCGCACCGCGCATCTCGATGCTGCCGCCCTGCATCAGCGCCGGCAGCATCTCGTGCAGTGCCACGTCGAAGTTGATCGTCGACGACTGCAACTGCCGGTCCGCCTCGGTGATGCGATAGTTCGCGATGAAGTCGTCGAGATGCAACGCCAGGCTCCGATGGTCGATCGCGACCCCCTTTGGCCGGCCGGTGGAACCCGAGGTGTAGATGACGTACGCGAGTTGTTCGGCCAACGGCGTGTCAAGGCGGTCGGTGCCGTCTGCCCCAAGCGGAAGATCAACAGCGGACGCGTTGCCCCCCGCCGCGGCGCGCGCCACGTGGACATCGATCACGCTGCATGCGTCGAACAGGTCTTCCAGTCGCGCGCGCGTGCCAGCGTCGCTGATGATGCGGGTGACGCCCGCGTCTTCGATCATCAACGCCAGCCGCTCGGGCGGGTAATCGGGATCGAGCGGCACGAACGCGCCACCGGCACGCCACACGCCCAGCAGCGCGGCCGGCAGCGCCACCGAACGCGCCAGGCACAGCCCGACGGTCTCCCCCGGACGCAGCCCGTCGCGTCGCAACGCGCTGGCCACCGCCTGCGTCCAACGTTCGAGTTCGCCGTGGCTCAGTCGCTCGCCTTCGCAATGCACCGCTGGCGCGCGCGGCCGCGCGCGCGCCACCGCCGCGATGCGCGCCGCCGGCGGCTCGAAGCCATGGCGGGCGCGGCCAGCGGCACTCGCCGGGTAGCCGGGCGGCGGCGCGATCAAGGCCAGCGTCGACAGCGCCGGCAGCCCACCGCGGCCGGCTTCGACCCTGCCCAGGCGGCCCAGCAAGGTGACGTACGCGTCGAGCATGCGAGCGACCGCGTCGCGCTCGAAGATATCGCACGCATAGCTCAGCGACAGACCGAACGCGTCGTCCTCGAACGCATTGAGGACCAGATCGAAACGCGCGGTCGGCGCGCCGGCGCCGAGCAGCGCGAAGCGCATACCCGGCAGCCGTGTCGGCGCGGCGGGCCGCGTGCCGTAGTTGAACATCACCTGGAACAGCGGTGTCTCGCCCAGGCTGCGACGCGGCTGCAAGGCCTCGACGAGATCCGCGAATGGCAGATCCTGGTTGGCCTGCGCCTCGATCATGCGTTCGCGCGTCTGCGCGAGCAGGTCGCCGAAGCTGGCGAGCCCCGAGAGTTCGGCGCGCAGCACCAGCGTGTTGACGAAGAAGCCCACCATGTCTTCGGTCTGCGGATGCACGCGCCCGGCCACCGGGATGCCGACACGCACGTCCTTCTGCGCGCAATAACGCGACAACAACAACTGCCAGGCCGCAAGCAGTGTCATGAACGGCGTGACGCCAGCCTGGCGTGACAACTGGCGCAGCCCGGCGCTCGTCGCGGCGCTCAGTTCGACACTGACTCTCCCGCCCGCATCGCCTCGCAGCCCGACGCGCTTGCGCGCCACCGGCAAGTCCAGCACCGGATGTGCGTCGCCGAGCCGCGCACGCCAATACGCGAGCTGCGCGGCCTGACGCTGCGGCGGCAGCCACTGCCGCTGCCAGAAGGCGAAGTCGCCGAAACCCGCTGCGCGCTCGCCGACGGCAAGCGCTGCGGTCGTCTGCGTCGTCTGCGTCGTCTGCGTCGTCTGCGTCGTCTGCGTCGTCTGCGTCGTCTGCGTCGCCGACGCGATCGCGTCCGTGCCGCGAGCCGCGTGCCGTTCGGTGCGCCGCCGCGCCTCGCGCAACGCGTCGCCGCCTGCTGCGACCTGTTGTACACGGACCGCGTAGGCAGCGGCGAAATCGCGCATCAAGACCTGCAACGACCACTCGTCCGCCACGATGTGATGGGTGCTGGCGTGCAAGACATGGCGGCGTGCGCCAGTGCGCAGCAGCGTGACGCGAAATACCGGTCCGCTTACCAGATCGATCGGTTGCGCGGCCAGCGCCGCGAGCCTTGCAGCGACGGCAGCGTCCACGTCGGACGACGCGCTCAGGTCTTCATAGGCCCAGCCGTGCGGCGCCACGTCGTCATAGACCTGCCACGGTGTCTCGCCATCCTGCACGAAGCGGCAGCGCAATGCCTCGTGCCGCGTCACCACGTCGGCAACCGCAAGCGCCACGGCTGCCGGCTCCAGCGGCGTTGCGTCCGGGTCGGAGTCGAGCCGGAAAGCCAGTGTCAGCCGATAGATCGCGCTGTCCGGATCGAGTCGCCAGAGGAACCAGAGTCGGGTCTGCGCGGCGGTGAGCGGCGCCCGGCTGCGCGCCGGCCGCAGCGGCAGCGGGGCAAGGGGTGCCAACGGCGCGACGGCGTCGCTGGCGCGCGCAGCGGAGTCATCGGCGTCGCGCAGGTGCGTGGCGAGCGCGGCAAGATCCGGCGCGGCGAAGCAATCGCGTAGCGACAGCACGCGCCCGTGACGCCGCGCGAGTTCGGTGACGAGGCGCATGGCCTGCAGCGAATGACCGCCGAGCGCGAAGAAGTTGTCCCGCCGGCCGACGTCGTTCACCTCAAGAAGCTCGCGCCACAGCGCAGCGAGCAGGCGCTCCTCCCGCGACGCGGGTGCCTCGAAATCGCGCCGCAGCGAATCCGGCGCCGGCAACGCGTTGCGATCGATCTTTCCGTTCGGTGTCAGCGGCAACGCCGCGAGCACCACCACGGCGCCCGGCACCATGTAGTCCGGCAGGTGTTCGGCCAGCACTGCGCGCGCGGCCGCCGCGTCCACTTGCTGCCCCGGCGCCGCACTCACGTAGCCGACCAGCAGCGCGCCGCCGTCGCGCGCGACGACCGCGGCCGCGCCGATCGCCGGCTGCGCCAGCAGGCAGGCCTCGATCTCGCCGAGTTCGATGCGATGCCCGCGTACCTTCACCTGCTGGTCGACACGTCCGAGGTAATGCAGGCTGCCGTCATGATGCCAGCGCACCAGATCGCCGGTGCGGTAGAGCCGTGCGCCGTGCGCGGAGAACGGGTCCGGAACGAAGCGCGCCGCGCTGAGCGCCGGCGCGTTGAGGTAGCCCCGCGCCAGGCCCGCGCCCCCGAGATAAAGCTCGCCGGCAACGCCGGGCGCGACCGGCAGCAAATTGCCGTCGAGCACGCGCGCTTCGGTTGCCGCGATCGGGCGACCCAGCACAGGCTCGCCCGCGACTCGGTCGAGCAGCGACCAGATGGTGGTTTCGGTCGGACCGTACAGATTCCACAATTCGAGACCGGCTGCGCGCAAGGCGTCGGCAAGATCGCTCGGCAGCGCCTCGCCGCCGCAGAGCGCCCGCAGCGGCGGCAGCGCTTCGCCGGCGGCGAGCAGCATGCGCCACGTCGTCGGCGTTGCCTGCAGGACCGTCGCGCGTTCGTCGTGCGCCAGACGCGCGAGTGCGAAGCCATCGCGCGCGGTCTCGCGTCCGGCCAGCACCACCGTGGCGCCGACCACGAGCGGCAGGAACAGCTCCAGCGCCGCGATGTCGAAGGACAGCGACGTGACGGCCAACCAGCGGTCGCGCGACGCAAGGCCGGGACGTGCCGCCAGACTGCCGAGAAAGTTGGCCAACGCGCCGTGCGGAATCATCACCCCCTTTGGCTGCCCGGTGGAGCCCGAGGTGTAGATCACATAAGCGAGTTGTCCGGCGCGCGGCGCGGCAGCCGGCGCGTCGTGCGGCCACGCCGCGTCATCGAAACTGTCGACTTCGATGCAATGCACGCCGTTCGTGACGGGCAAGCTGGCACGGCTATGCGCGGTCGTGAGCAACCACGGCGCGCCGCTGTGCGCGAGCATGTGAGCGAGTCGTGCCGCCGGATAGGCCGGATCGAGCGGCACGTAGGCGCCGCCGGCCTTGAGCACCGCGAGCAATGCAACCAGCATGTCGGGCGAACGTTCGATCGCCACCGCGACGGGCGTTTCGGCCGTCACGCCACCGGCGATCAGTGCCTGCGCCAACGCATTGGCGCGCCGATTCAATGCCGTGTAGGTGAGCACACGCCCATCACAACGCACCGCTTCCGCATCGGGCGTGCGAGCGGCCTGTGTCTCGATGCGCCGATGCACCGCTCCCGTCCACGCTTCGCCGCGATCGAACGCGGTGTCGACGAGCGCGTCGTCCGCCGCCGGGCCGCCCTCGCCCCAGCGGCGCAGCTGAGCGTCGGTCGCGGCGTCCAGTAGCGCGATGTCGTCGACTGCCTGCATCGGCGCAGCGGTGAACGCGGCGATCATCGTCGAGTACTGCCGGGCCAGCGCGGCGATCGTCGTCGCGTCGAACAGCTCGCGCGCGTAGCTGAAGCTGCCTTCGATCGCGCCCGCCGAGGTCTCGCTGACATTGAGCGTCAGCTCGAACTGAACCCCGTCGCCGCCCGTATCGAAATGGCTGGTGGCGAGACCCGGCAGGGTCTGCAGCACCCGGTAATCCTCGCGCTGGTGGTTGAACAGGACCTGGAACAGCGGCGTATGGCTGACGCTGCGCACCGGCTGCAGATCTTCGACCAGCACGTCGAACGGCAGGGCCTGGTGCGCAAGCGCGCCCTGCGCGTACGCGCCGACCTGGGCAAGGCACGCCGCCACCGACTGGCGCGGCGCGAAGCGGGCCCGCATCACCAGCGTGTTCACGAACACGCCGATCAGCCGGGCCGTGCCCGGATTATCGCGTCCGGCAACCGGCACGCCGACGCGAATATCGTCCTGGCCGCACCAGCGATGCAACAGCGCCTGGAAGGCGGCGAGCAGCACCACATATGGCGTGACGCGTTGACGGCGGGCGAGATTGCGCACGGCCGTGGCCTGCGCCGAGCTCAACGCAAAACGTTGCCGGGCAGCATGGTAGGCGAGGCTCGCGCCACGCGGACGGTCGGTTGGCAATGCGAGCAGCGGTTGCGCATCGCCAAGCGCGGTGCGCCACCAGCGCAGCAGTTGCTCGCGTTGCGCGGTGTCGAAGCTCGCCCGTTGCCACGCCGCATAGTCGCCGTACTGGATCGACAGGGCTGGCAGCGACGCGACGCGTCCTTCGCGTCTCGCGCGGTACTCCGCGACGAACTCCTCCAACAGGAGGCCGACCGACCAGCCGTCGGCAACGATGTGGTGCATCGCCACGAGCAGTACATGCGTGTCGTTCGCCGACTCGTCACCCTCCGCGCGCGCGCCGCCCCTGGCACGTCCACCTCGCGCGGCCGACGCCGGCGCCACCGGGTGGGCCGGGTGGGCCGGGTGGGCCGGGTAGGCCGGGTGGGCCGGGTAGGCCGCGTCGGACAGACGCCAGAGTCCGACCCGCAACACTGGGCCGGCGACGAGGTCGAACGGCGCATCGGCGAAGCGTTCGGCCAGCGCGGGGGCGTCGGCGGCGGCAACCGTCCGCTCTGTCCAGTCGTAGCGCGCTTCGGCGTGCACCGCCTGCCGCGCCGGACCTGCGCCGGCATCCTCGCCGGCCGGCGTCTCGACGAAGCGCGTGCGCAAGACCTCGTGGCGCGCGACGATCGCGTCGAACGCATGCCGCACCGCATCGCGATCGAGGCATCCCCGCAGCCGCAGGCCACCCGCAACATGGTAGGCACCGCCAGCCGGGTCGAAATGCCAGAGGAACCAGAGCCGCTGTTGGGCATGCGACAGCGGCAACGCACTGCGTGGCAACGCAGTGCGCACGATCGCTTCGGCCGGCAACGCCGTCTGCGTCGCTTCGGCGAGGCTGGCGAGGGTCGGATGCGCGAATACGTCCCGCGCCTGCAACGCCACGCCGTGCGAGGCGGCAAGCGCCACCAGACGCAGCACGGCGATCGAGTCGCCGCCCAGCGCGAAGAAATCATCGTCGCGTCCGACCTCGGCCACGCCGAGTATGTCGCACCAGAGCGCGGCAAGCCGTGTCTCGCGTTCGTTCGAGGGCGGCACGTGCTCGGCCTGCTCGAACACGGGCCCCGGCAGCGCCTGACGATCCAGCTTGCCGCCCGGCGTCAATGGCAGGCGATCGAGCACGACGATGGCCGCGGGCACCAGGTGGGCGGGCAAGCCGCCGGCGAGGGCTTTGCGCAGCGCCGCAGTATCGATTGTCGGCGCCGATGCGAGCATCGACGGCGGCGCGCTGCCGTTCCGATCGACATCCGGATCGCCTTGTCCATCGTTTGACCGATCGCTGCCGACTCGGCGTGCCGTCACATACGCGACCAATCGGCTGCCCGCCGGCCCGTCCACTGCCGTCACGACGGCCTCGCCGATCTCGGCCTGTCCGAGCAACGCAGTCTCGACCTCGCCCGGCTCGACGCGGAAACCGCGAATCTTGAGCTGGAAGTCGGCACGGCCAACATAGGCGAGCGTGCCATCCGCCTGCCAGCGGACCCGGTCGCCCGTGCGGTATGCCCGTGCGCCCGGTGGGCCGAATGGATCGGGCACGAAGCGCTCCGCCGTCAACGCGGGGCGGCCGAGATAACCGCGCGCCAGCAGCGGTCCGCCGATCAGCAACTCGCCGACCGCACCTTGCGGTGCCAGCGTCAGGTCTGGCGAGACCACGTACAGACGGCGGCCCCCGAGCGCATTGCCTATTGCAACTTCGGCAACTTCGGCAACTTCGGCAACTTCGGCAACTTCGGCAACCTCGGCAACTTCGGCAACTTCGGCAGCGTCGGCGAGGTCCACGAGACCCACACCGGCGCCAGTGTTCGCGGCGACCGGTCTGCGCGCCGCGCTATGCGTGGCGACGGGGTCGCCGGCGGGTGCCAGCCATGCCGACGCGGTGACGGTGGCCTCGGTCGGACCATAGGTGTTCAGCAGACGAATGTCGTCGAGGCCGCGCGTCTCGCGCCAGCGGCGCAGTCCTGCCGGCGCCATCGCCTCGCCGCCCACGTGTAGCTGCCGCACGCCGGCGAGCGGCCGCACGTCGCCGCTTTCGTCGGCTCGACCGTCCGCTCGGTAGTCTGCCCGATGGTCCGTTTGATGGCCCGTTTGATGGTCCGCATCGGCCAGTGCCTGCACGAGGACGTGCCAATAGGCGGTCGGCAGGTCGACCACGGTCACCGCATGTCGCCGCACCCGCTCCTGGAATTCCTGCGGACTCCACAGATCGGCGCCGCGCAGCACCACGGTGGCGCCGACGCACAGCGCCGGGAACAGCTGTTCGACGAAGCCGTCGAAGTTCATCGTCGAGAACTGCAGCACGCGATCGGACGGCGCAAGCCTGGTCAGCGACGCCCACACGCGTGCATGCGCGGCGAACGCACCGTGCGTGATACCGACGCCTTTCGGCCGGCCGGTCGAACCCGAGGTGTAGATCACGTACGCCAGATGATCGGCGCGCAGCGACGCGCTACCGCGTCGTGCCAGCGTGTCGTCGCTTGCGTGTGCGCAACGCGCGTCGTCGCTGGCCCGCTCCGGCGCCCGACTCGCGGCGTCGTGCAGCGCGCCGCCGGCGCGATCCGTGCCCGGGCGCACCATGCGTGCTGCCGCTGCGGCGACGGCCGGATCGAACGGCGGCACCGCGATGTAGCGGACACCGGCCGGCGGTGTCGACCGCGCGACGGTTGGCTCGACCAATGCGAGCGGCGCGCCGCTGTCAGCCAGCATGTACGCGCGCCGCTCGGCCGGATAGTCCGGATCGAGCGGCAGGTACGCGCCGCCTGCCTTCAACACAGCAAGAATCGCCACCACCATCTCGAGCGAGCGCGGCAGCGCGACACCGACGCGAACGTCAGGGCCGACGCCGGCTGCGAGCAACTCGGCGGCGAGTTGCTCGGCCAGTAGGTCGAGCGTCGCGTAGTCAAGCATCACGTCGTCGAGCACCACGGCAGGCTGCGTCGGCAGCGCCGCGGCAATGGCCGACAACGCGCGCGGTACCAGCGCATCGTCTTCGGCGGGCAGCGGCTGACTGCCGTGCGCGAGCAATGCCATGCGCGCGGCCTCGGCTGGCATCGGCACGTCGCCGACGCGCGTCAACGGCGCAGCGGCCACCGCCGCCAGCAGCGTCTCGAAGTCGGCGACCATCCGCGCCACCGTCGCAGCGTCGAACAACTCCTGGGCGTAATCGAAACTGCCGCGGATCCCGCCCGCCGCACTTTCGTGCACCGTGAGCGTCAGTTCGAATTGTGCGGCCCGCTCGCGTGGCAGAAAGCGCTCGGCGGTCAGACCGGGCAGCGTGCGCAGCGGGCTCGCATCGTCACGCTGGTGGTTGAACAGGACCTGGAACAGCGGCGCGTGCGTCAAGCTGCGCGCTGGCGCGAGCGCATCGACCAACGCCTCGAAAGGCAGCGACTGATGCGCGGCGGCATCGAGCGTGACGCGACGTGCCTGTTCGAGTAGGTCGGCGAAGGTCATGCGCGGATCGACGCGGGCGCGCAGTACCCGCGTATTCATGAACAAGCCGATCAAGCCGGCCGTCTGCGGATTCTCGCGGCCCGCCACCGGGACGCCGATGCGGATGTCGTCGAGGCCGCTGTAGCGCGACAACCAGAGCTGGAAGACGGCCAGCAGCACCATGAACGGCGTTGCGCCGCGTGGCGCCGCCAACGCACGCAGCGCGGCGGCGCAGTCGGGCGACACGACGAAGCCGTGCGAGCGCTCGGTGTACGACGCCAGCGGCAGACGCGGCCGGTCGGTCGGCAGCAGCAACAGCGGCCCAGCGTCGCCAAGCGTGTCGCGCCACCATGCCAACTGGCGGGCATGCTCGCCCTCGTCCAGCTGGCGCTGCTGCCAGGCCGCCGCGTCGGCGTACTGCACCGGCAGCGGCGCCAATGTGTCGGCCTCGCCGACAAGTGCGGCGCGATAGCCGGCGGCGAAGCCCTGCATCAGCACGTCGAGTGACCAGCCGTCTGCGACGATGTGGTGCAACGCGACCGCCAGAATGCAGGCGGGCGTGGCCGCATCGCTCAGATGCAGCACCCCGACCCGCAGCAACGGGCCGGCGCGCAGATCGAACGGTGCGTCGAGCCAGTCCTGTACGACGGCGGAGGCGTCCGCTTCGCCGCCGCGCAGCTCGCGCCAGTCGATCGACAGCGCGGCGTGGATGCACTGGCTCAAGGCACCGTCCGCATCCATCTCGAAAGTAGTGCGCAGGACTTCGTGCCGCGCCACCATGCGGTCGAAAGCGCTGCGCAGCGCCGCGGGGTTGGCCGCGCCCACCAGGCGCACGGCGCCGGTGATGTGATATGCCGCGCTGTCAGGCTGCAACGACCACAGGAACCATTGCCGACGCTGCGCTGGCGACGCAGGCAGCCGGGCGGGCGAACCGCTGCGCGGCAGCAGCGGGATCGACACGCTGCCGGCCGCACCGGCCGTCGCTTGCACCTCGACGGCGCGCGCCAGCTCGCGCAGCACCGGCGTGTCGAACCATTGTCGTGGCGTGGTTGCCAGGCCCGCCTTCGCAGCACGCGCAACGGCGCGCAGCGTCAGGATCGAGTCGCCGCCCAGCGCGAAGAAGTTGTCGTCGCGGCCCACCGCGGCAAGCTGCAACACCGAGCGCCACACTTCGGCGAGTGCGGTTTCGGTCGCACCGACCGGCGGTGCATGGGCGGTGCCGGCATCGGCGATCGCGGGCAAGGCCTTGCGATCGATCTTGCCGTTCGGCGTGAGCGGCAGCGCCGGTAGCACCGCAATGCGCGCCGGCACCATGAAATCCGGCAGGCGCTGTGCGAGCGCCGCGCGCAGGCCGTCCGGATCGAGCGCCCGGCCCGCGCGGGCACTCACGTAACCAAGCAGACGCAGACCTGCCGGCCCCTCGCTCGCGCTGACGGCCGCCTCGCGCACGCCCGCGCACTCGAGCAGCGCCGCCTCGATCTCGCCGAGTTCGATCCGGTGCCCACGGATCTTCACTTGCTGGTCGATGCGGCCCAGGTATTCGAGGGCACCATCCGCGTGACGGCGCACCAGATCGCCGGTGCGATAGAGCCGTGCGCCGTCGCGCCCGGACGGATGCGGCACGAAGCGGGTCGCGGTCAGATCGGGGCGCCGCCAATAGCCGCGCGCCAGGCCGAGGCCGCCGAGATAGAGTTCACCGGGCACGCCGTCCGGCGTCTCGCGCAGGCTGGCATCGAGCACCAGCGCCTCGGTGGCCCGCACGGGCGTGCCGAGCATCGGCGCGCCTTCGCCGACCAGGCCAAGCAGCGACCAGATCGTCGTCTCGGTCGGTCCATACATATTCCACACGGTCAGGCCGCGCGCGCGCAGCGCGCGAGCCAGGTCGGGCGGTAGCGCTTCTCCGCCGCACAGCGCTGTCAGCGTCGGAAACGCCGCTTCGCTGTCGAGCAACATGCGCCACGTCGTCGGCGTCGCCTGCATCACGGTGGCGCTCGACGTGCGCAGCAGTGCCGCAAGCGCAGCGCCGTCCCGCGCCGTGTCGCGATCTGACAGCACCAGACGCGCGCCGGTCACCAACGGCAGAAACAGTTCGAGCGCCGCAATGTCGAACGACAGCGACGTCACCGCAACCCAGCAGTCGTCCGCCCGCAAGCCCGGCCGCGCGCCCATACTCGCCAGGAAATTCGCCAGCGCGCGATGCGGCACCGCGACGCCCTTCGGACGACCGGTCGAGCCGGACGTGTAGATCACGTAGGCCGGGTGCGTCGGCGCCACTGCGCACGGCGGCGCCGCCTGCCGCGCGTCGGCGCCGGCCAATCCGTTGCTGTCGCTGTTGCTGTTGCTGTCGCTGGCGCTGTCGCTGTCGGTCGGATCGAGACAGACCACGTCGGCCGGCACCGTGAGCGCGGCCGCGATGTCGGGACGCGTCAGGATCAGGCGAACGCCGCTGTCGGCGACGATGTAGGCAAGACGCTCGGCCGGATACGCCGGATCCAGCGGCACGTACGCGCCACCCGCCTTCAGCACCGCCAGCAAGGCGACGACCATCTCGACCGAGCGTTCCAACGCCACGCCGACCGTCGTTTCCGGTCCGACGCCGGACGCGACTAGCCGCTGCGCGAGACGATCGGCACGGCGCCGCAGCGTGTCGTAGTCGACGCAACTGTCGCCGTGGACCAACGCGATTGCGTCCGGACAGCGTTGCGCGCAAGCGTCGAAACGGAGATGAACCGGTATGTCGGCCTGTGTTTCAAGCGACGCGTCGACTGGCGCACCGGCCTCGGCAATCGATACAACCGGGTTGCCGGCGGCAGCGCGCGTCGTCCGATGCGGAGTGGGCGGCGGCAGCGCCCCCAGCGGTGTGGCTGGCGCCTCCAGCACCGCTTGCAGCCATGCTTCGAAATCCGCCAGCAGCGACTCCGCCAACACACCGTCCACGCGCGCCCGATCGTATTCGAGCGACAGGCGCGGCACCTCATCCCACTCCACCACGAGGACGAGATCGAACTGTGGCGTCTCGTTTGCCAGCGTTACCGTCTCGACGCGCAGGTCGCCGACGCGCAGCCGCGCCTCGGCGTCGGCGCGGCCAAAATTGAACAGCGTCTGGAACATCGCGACGTCGCCGCCGTGACGCTCGGCGCCCGTGAGCGCCATTTCGCACGGCACGTTTGGTCTGTCGAGCGCGGCACGTCGTTCGCGATCCAGGGTTGCGACGCGTTGCGCGAAAGGCTCGGCCGGCCGCAACACGGCCCGATAGACCTGGGTGTTGACGAAACAACCGATCAGTTCGGCCGTGCCGGGCAGATGCCGCCCGTCGAGCGGCACGCCGACCAGGAAATCGCCGTCGCCGTGGTAACGCTGCAGCGTCAATTGCCACACCGCCAGCAAGGCAGGGAACGGCGTCGTGCGTTGCGTCGCGCAAAACGCGTCGAGTGCGGCGCGCAGTTGCGCCGGCACCGTGCGATGTCTGACGCCGCGCTGCGGCCCGGCTTCCCGGGCGCGCGGCGCTGGCAGTTGCAGCGGGCCGAACGGGGCGGCAAGGTAGTCGCGCCAACCGTCGACTTCGGCTTGCCAACGGCCGGCCTGCCAGCCGGCCTGCTGCCGTTGCGCGTAGTCCGCGTACTGCATGGCCAGCGGTGGCAGGCCGGCGAGCGGCGCCGCGCCGCTGCGGAGATTGGCCCAGATCGCGCCGAATTCGCCGGTCCAGATGAGATTCGACGCCGCGTCCGAAATCAGATGGTGCATCGTGACGACCAGCACATGCTCGTCGCCCGGCAGGTCGATCCAACTTGCGCGCAGCAGTGGCACCGCGTCCGCAGCGAACGGCTGCCGGGCCATGCGCTGGGCGAACACCGCAATCTGCGCGTCGAGCGACGCTTGTGGCGGGTCCGTCCGTGACTGGTCCGTCCGTGGCTCGGGCGTCGCGCCTGCCAGGTCTCCCGTCGCAGCGATCGGCATCGGCGATGGCACACCGGGCGCGCGCCAGTCGAGCCGCGCCAGGTTGAACGGTGCCCCGCTGAGCACCGTCTGCGACGGCTCGCCGTCGACCTCGTCGAAACGGGTGCGCAACACCGCATGACGCGCGATCAGCGCCCGGATCGCGCGTTCGATATCGTCCGCGGCCACCGCGCCATGCAGGCGGAACACGCGGGAAATGTGGTACGCGTCTTCCTCCGGCGCGTACCGTTGCAGAAACCAGAGCCGCCGCTGCGCGAACGACAGCGGCGCTCTGGTAATGACGCCTGTCTCGTCCGCGCCGCCCGCTCCTGCCGCCGCCCCCTCCGACGCGACGCTCGCGGCGACGTCGGCAGTGTCGCCGCCGGCCTCGCTGCGAGTGTCGATCGTGTCCGCCTGATCGCAGGCATCGAGCATCAAAAGGTCGAGGAGGTCGCGGTCGAGATCTTTCATGTAGTCGTGTCTCGGGGCACCGCCCCGCCGCCACTGCGTGTCACGACACGGAACAAAGCGGTACAGGGCCGTACGGGGCGGCGGCGAACGCGGTACGCGCTCAGTAGGCAGCGCGCAGCGTCAGCAGCACGGTGCGCGGTTGGCCGCGTGCGTAGGCGGCCGCGAAATAATCACGGTCGAACAGGTTCCGCGCATTGAGACTCAACGAGGTCTTCTTGTTGAACGCATAGCTGACCGAGGCATCGAACACGGCGTACGAACCCTGGTAGGCGGTCACGCCGTTGCGGCTGGCCTCGGTGCTGCTGACCGCCGTGACACCGGCGCCGAGCGTCAAGCCGTGCAGCGGCTCAGGCAGGCGATAGGTCGTCCACAGCTTGAACAACTGATGCGGCGAGATCGACGAGAACGGCGACGAGATCGTGTCGTAGCTGTTCGCATCGGCCAGTTGGCTGTTGTTGTACGTGTAGCTGCCGTACACCCGCCACCCCGGCACGAGTTCGCCGCTGCCCGACAGCTCGAAGCCACGCGTGCGGGCGCGGCCTACCGCAATGTAATGCGAGAAGGTCGGATCGTCCGGATCGAGCATCGCGCGGTTGCGCTGGTTGATCTGGTACACGGCCAGCGCGGTGTTGTAGCGCCCACCCATGAACTCGCCCTTGATGCCGGCTTCGTACTGATCGCCGGTGATCGGCCGGATCAGCTGGCCGCTCGTCGTCATCAGGTTGTCCTGCGGCTGGAAAATGCTCGTGTAGCTGCCGTACACCGACCAGTTCTTGTTCAGGTCGTAGATCAAGCCGGCGTAGCCGGTGAACTTGCCGGACGTGCCGAGCGAGTTGCCGGTCATCGACCAGATGTTGTACACCGGATCAGGCGAGAAGCGCGAGCGGTACCACCCCAGCCGGCCGCCCAGCACGAGCGTGAGCGGATCGGTCAGCGACAGCCGGGCCTGCCCGTAGATGCCGTACTGCTTTGCATAGGTCGAGTTGCGGCTGGTGGTGTCCGGCGAATACGGCCAGGCCGGCTCCGGATAAATGATGTTGCGCACGTCAACGCCGACGACGTTGAACGGATCGCTCGCGTCGGCGTAGTACTGCGACTGGTGCTCGACCATGCTCGCGTAGTTCGCGCCGATCGTCGCCTTGTGCGTGCGGCCAAGCAGCGTGAACGGGCCGCTCGCCGACACGTCGATACTGGTCTTGCTCTCGGACGCGACGTTGTTGGTCGAGCTGTAGTCGCCGATATAGGTCGAGGCGTCGATCGGATTGAAGGCGCTGCCCTGCAGCGTCGTGGAGCGGTCGTACGTGTAGTCGAGCACCGCCTTCGCGGTCCAGCCGTTGCCCAGTTTCTGGTGCAATTCGGCGAACACGTCAGTGGTGCGGAACGTGTCGCGGTTCCAGCCCACCCCGTAGTAATGGCTGCGCGGCAGGTTGCCGTAAGTGCCATCGCTGTAGATACCCCAGATCCACGGCTCGTTGGACGTGTACTCGGTGTAGCTCGCCCCCAGCCGCAGCAGCGTGCTCGACGTCAGGTCCGCGTCGATCGTGCCATACAGCACCTTGTTGCGGGTGTTGGTCGAATCCTGCACGCCGTCGGCGCCGTAGTACGATGCGACCGCGCGGCCGCGCAGCGTGCCTGCCTTGTTCAACGGGCCGCCCACGTCGAGCGTCGCGCCTGCGTTGCCCCGCGTGCCGCCGGTCAGTTCGGCGCTCGCCGAGAACGCGTCGAGTGCATGCTTGCGCACCAGGTTGACGGCGCCGCCCGGCGCGCCGAAGCCGTTCATCAGGCCGGACGGCCCGGTCAGCACCTCGACCCGGTCGTACATCGCCAGGCTGGGCGAGAACGTCGCGGCGGTCACCGAGATACTGCTGTTCACGTAGGTCGGCGTACCGTCGATCAGGTAGGACTCGATCGGAAAGCCCCGCGCATAGTACTGGACGCGGTCGGAGTCGCTCTGCAGCGTCGTCACGCCGGGTGCGTACTGCATTGCGTCCTTCAGCGTGTCGAAGTGCTGTTCCTTGATCTGCTCCTGCGAGATCACGCTCACCGACTGCGGTATTTCGCGCGCGGTCAGCGGCAGCTTGGAGCCGACGGTGGTCGGCGGATTGAGGCTTTGAGCGAGCGCGTCGCGCTCGCCCTCCACACTGATCATCGGCAGTGCCGCACCGGTGTCGTCGTTGGCGGCCGTCGCTGGCCTCGCATCGCTGGCCGCCTGCGGCGCCTGCTGCGCATGGGCATGCGACAGGCCCAGTGCGAGCGCCGCCACGGCAATCGCGATTCTGCTCGGCCGTGGCAACTGCGCTGCCCGCCCCGTTTCCTGACTCTCCATCCGCTCCTCCCCCGAGAATTTTTCGTGACGCGCCATTGCTGGCGCGGCGATGTCCGAAGGCCGTATGCTCAGCCCACGGTCGCGCAAATGATAACGGTTATCATTTGTGTCATCAATCAAACTTTGTGTCGCGTGTTCACGACGGTTGCGTGGCGTCAGCGTTCGCCAGCGCACTGCCCGACGCCGACGAGGCGGCCTGACGGGCCCGATCGCGCCATGCAGCTTGTTGCTCGGGCGACATCGCGTCGAAGGCCAGACGGGCCTGCGCTCGCCGCGCCGCGGCGCCCGATCCGTCCTGAGCATCGATCGCGCGCGCCAGCGCGGCGACGCTCGGGTTCGCGAACACCAGCCCCGGCAGGATCTCGACACGCAAGCCCTCCGTGATGCGCGCGACGTAGCGGATCACCGTCAGCGAATCGCCGCCAAGTTCAAACAGCCCGCGCTCCACGTCGACGTCCGATCGGGAGAGCAGTGTCGCCAGTGTCCTGGCGAGCCACTGTTCGAGTGGCCCGTGCGCCGGTCGCCCGCCCGCTTCGCTTTGCGCCGGCTCGGGCAGCGCGTTGCGATCGATCTTGCCGTTGCCTAGGCGCGGCAGATGCGTCAGCGCTTGCAGCGTATCGGGCACCCAGGCCGGAGGCAGCGCGCGCGTCAGCGCAGCGTGCACTCGCGCGAGCAAGTCGTCGCCCGCCGCCGACTGTGCGGAAGCGTCGCTGACCGGCGCCGTTGCGGTGGTCGGAGCGGTGGTCGGCGCGGCCGCGACGACGTAGCCGGCGAGCCGTGTCTGTCCGCCGCCTTGCCAGGCGCGCACGACGAACTGGGCGACGCCTGGCACGTCCCGACCGGCGGCTTCGACTTCGGCAGGCTCGATGCGATAGCCCCGGATCTTGACCTGTCGGTCCGCGCGACCCAGCCACGACACGCCATCGCCGGGCAGGTAGCACGCCAGATCGCCGGTTCGATAAAGCCGCTCGCCCACTTGCCACGGATCGGCGACGAAACCCTCGTCGGGGTCGCGTCCGAGATAGCCGTCCATCAATTGCGCACCACCGAGATAGAGAATGCCGACGGCGCCAGTCGGCGCGAGCGACAGGGCGCCGTCGTGGCCTGTCTGGCAGACGTAGGCACGACAGTTCGGTAGCAGGCGCGTCAGCGGCAGCCCCGAGCCGATGCCCGCTGCGTCGTCCGTGCCGCCGCACCGATGCATCAGCACGCCGACGGTCGTCTCGGTGGGCCCGTAGTGATTGAACACCTGGACGTCGGCACGCGTGCGCCGCAGGCGCCTCAACAGGGCCGGCAGCGCCGCCTCGCCGCCCAGCACCACCCGACCGGGCAGCACACCGCCCGACTCCGGCAACAGTGCATCGAGATGCGAAGGGGTGAGCTTCACGGCATCGATGCGCTCGCGTTCCAGGAAGCGCGCGAATGAATGTGCGTCGGCCATGTCGCTGTCGTCGGCGACGACGAGACAACTGCCGGCGACAAATGCACCGAACAGGGCGGTGTTGCCGAGATCCGCCGCCAGGCTAGATGTCAGCGCCACGCGCTCGGACGGGGCCAACCCCAACTCGTCGGCAACGCCGGCCGCGTAATTGAGTAATTGACGGTGCCCGATCGGCACGCCCTTCGGTTGACCGGTCGAGCCGGACGTGAAGATCACGTACGCGATGCTGTCGGGATTCGCATCCGGCGTTGCCTGAACCGACACGCCTGCGGCGGGCAGCGGCGCCGCGGCCAGGGCATCGAGATCGCACCAGCGCAGCGCGGCATCGACTGGCGCAGCGGCATCGGACGGGGAACGCAATGCGGCCGCCGACGCCGTGACGGGCTCGTCGCCAAGCGCCAGGCGCGGCGCGACCTGTCTCAGAAGCGCCTCGGTACGCGGTCCGGGCCACGCCGGGTCGACGGGTACATAGGCGGCACCGGCATGCAGGATCGCCAGCATCGCGACCACGGCCTCGACCGAGCGCGGGCTGCGCAGCGCCACGCGGTCGCCGGCGACCACGCCCCGTGCGTGCAGCTGGGCCGCCCCGGACGTCACGCGTGTCGCCAGCTGGGCGTACGACAGAACGCCGCGCCCGTCCGCCAGCGCGGGCGCGTCGGGCTGCGTGCGCGCGTGCCGCAGCAGCGCCGCGACAACCGTTGCGTCGCTCGCGACGCGCGCCGGCCCCTGCCATGCCAGGCGGCGCGTGACGATCTGGACGGGTTCCGGCGAGACGTCCTGCCAGGCGCGTGTCGGCACATCGACGACTGCGGCAAGCACCGTCAGGTATTGATCGAGCAGCGTCCTCATTGCGTCGGCGTCGTAGCGACGCGGGTCATAGCGCAGGACCAGGCCGCGCAGGCCGTCTTCTCCGTCCACGATCGGTTCGAGCCGCAACTCCGTGTCGCCCAGCGGTTGATCGATATCGATCAAGCGCACGGCGCCCGACGGATTCCGCCAGCGCACCACCCGGAATGCCGCCGCATGGAACGCCGCCGGCGTCGCCGGCACCGCCTCCTGCCATTCACGGTCCGTCGCGAGCTGGCTTTCCAGCCGACGCGCCATCGCAAGCGCGGACTGCGTTGCGTCGACCTCGAAACGAACCGGCAGCACGCGCTCGAAAACACCAAGCGTAGCGGCCAATGGCGGGTAATCGTCACGGCAGTCGTGATGCTCGACGCCGCTCAACACCGCCACGCCACCCAGGCGCGCCAGCAGCAGCCACCACAATGTCTGCAGCAGCGTGGCAAGCGGCAGGCCTTGCTCGCGCGCAAGCGTCGCCAACGCGTAAGCCTGTTCAGCCGGCGTCGCGCGTGCGACGGTGGCCTCGGTTGCCTCGGTTGCCTGGGTTGCGTCGGTTGCCTGGGATGCCTGGCTTTGGGCGGCTGCGCCGGCGGCGGCCCGCGCCACGTCGGCGCGCGGCCCGGCCATGCGCAGCGGCAAGCGCACGGCCTCGTCGCCGGCGGCGGCGAGGCGGGCATGCCAGTAGGCAGCCCCAGCGCCGGCCGCATCCTCGGCAACCAGGCTGTCGCGCCAGGCAGCGAAATCTTCGTACGCCAGCGGCATATCGTCGTCCGGCAACGGCGCGCCGTCGCTTGCCGCAACGCCGCGGAACGTACCGGCCTGGCCGACGAGTTCCGTGGCGAGTTGCAGCACGCTCGCTTCGTCGAACAGCCAGGCGCGCGCGATGATCAACAGGCGCGTTGCCGGCACCTCGCTGGCCGTCAGCCACAACGCGGCGACGTGTGCGCCGTCCTGCGCGGCCTGCGTGGGCAGGCCCGCCGCGCGCAACGAGGCGACGGTACTGTCCAAGGCTAGTTCGCCGCCCGCCACGTCGACACGCAACCATGGCAGCGGACGGGGCGGCGCGGCGGGCAGAAGGCGCTCGCCGCGAAAGCCCGCGACTTCGCCCGTCGCCATCGTCAGCAGGGCATGACGCGCCGGCAACGTGTGCCAGACACGACGCAACGTCGCCTCATCGCAACCGGCATCCGGCGCGAGCTGCACCACGACGCATCGTTCGACACCGTAGGCCGTGCGTCGCGCGCGCGCTTCCGGTGTCAGGCCGAAACCGACATCGGCGTTCTGATCGTGCTCATGCATGTTCACGGTCCTCCTCCTCCGGCGGCGTCCGCACGGGCGCCGGGCGAACCGCCGGCGATGCGCTGTCGCGCGACATCATCTGTGCCATCGCTACGACGATCCGACGCGGCGCCTGGTAGGGATCGCGCGCGTGCGCCACCAGCAAGTTGTCCAGCATCACCACGTCACCCCGTTGCCAATCGAAACGGAAGGCGCAGGCCTCGTATGCCTGTCCGACCAACGCCATCGTCTCGTCGTCGATGACCGAGCCGTCGCCATAGAACACATTGCGCGGCAGGCGATCGGCGCCGACCATGGCGAGCAGATCGCGTCGCACGTCGGCCGCCAGAAAATAGGGATGGTGCAGCTGCACCTGATTGAAGAAGGCGGTCTCGCCGGTGGCCGGGTGCCGCAGCACGCCGGGGCCGTGCGAGATCGTCTGCAAGTCGTCGCCGAACCAGCGCAGCGCGGTGCCGCTGGCCCGCGCGCGCGCCTCGACCTCGGCGCGGTCGTCGGTCCGGAAGAACTCGCGCCACGGCACGTCGAGCCCGGCCGTGAAGTTGCGCACGTAGCGCAGGCCCAGCCGGCTGAAGCGCTCGACGATCTCGGCCGGCAGACGACGCAACATCTCGCGGCCGTCGACCAACGGCGTCGCGCCGCCCGCGCGCGCCGGCAGATCGCAGTAGAACCACTGCTTGCGCGGCCACTGTTCGAGATGCGAGCTCTCGTTGTGGAACAGGATCATCTCCTTCTCGGGATACGGCGTCGACCGGTAGGTCCGTTCCCCGTCGGGCAGCTTCGGCAGGTCGCCGTACTCACCGTAGAGTTCCGGGACCAGTGCGCCGACGAAGCGCTCGAAATCCTGCGCGCCGTCGAGCGCGAAACCGCGTAGCAGCAGCGCACCGTGCCGCCCCAGCCATTGCTCGACGGCGTCGCGATGGCGGGCCGCCCAGACGAACGGATCGAGATCCGGTTGCAACGGCACGACCCGCGCGGGGAACGCGCCATCCTGCTGCATTGGCGTGATCCGCACCTGTGCATCCGCGCCGGCCGCGGCGAGCACCGTCGCGCCGGGTTGCCGCCGTCCCGTCGCCAGCGTGGCCAGGCTACGCAGCTTCGCCGCGCGTGCAGCGCCGGGCGCGGCAGGTGCCGCCGGCTCGACCGGCGCGCGATGCGCTTGCGCGGCGTCGACCTTGCCATCACTCGCACGCTCATCGTCGATGTCCGCGCGCGTGCCGCCCTGCCGAGCCGTACGCGACGGCGCCGCCCGCAGCGAATCGAGTTTGCTGCGCCGCGATGCGTCGCCCTGGCCGGCCTCGGCGTCACCGTCCGGACCGCTGCGGGTAATCGGCGTTTCAGGATTCATCACAAAAGTCTCCAAAAGCGCGAGCCAATCCGCTAAGCGGCGCGCAATGCCGGCGTGCGTGAACAGATCGGTCGCATACACCCACTCGCCAGAGAAGCCATCGCCCGCTTCCTGCATGAAGAGCGCCATCTCGAACTTCGAAGAGGTGGTCGGCCGCTCGACAGGACGGACGGTCAGGCCCTCGATGTTCCAGGCCGACTGCGGCGTGTTTTGCATCACGAAAAGGGTCTGCACCAGCGGTGCACGGCCGGGCAGCCGCGGCACCTGCGCCGCTGCCACGATCCGGTCGAACGGCAGCGCCTCATGGGCGATCGCGCCCAGCAGCGCTTCGTGCGTCGCGCGGCTGAACGACGCGAACGATTGCCCAGGAGTAGCCACGCGCGCGCGCACCGGCAGCACGTTGACGAAGAAGCCGACCATGTCTTCCAGCACGGCTTGGCCCCGACCCGCCGCGTCGACGCCGACGACTACATCCCGCGTGCCGGCCAGACGAATCAGGAACGCCTGGTAAGCCGCCAGCAGCACCGCGGCCGGCGTGGTGCCCCGGCCCCGCGCGAACGTGCGCACGGCATCCCCGAGCGGCTTGGGCAATGCAAAGCGCACGCCGTCGCCGGCCGACGACACCCGTTGCGGCCGCGGCAGATCGGTCGGCAGTGCCAGCGCAGGCGACACGCCGTCGAGTTGTTGACGCCAATAGCGTCGCAGCGCCTCCCCTTCCTGCCCGTCGAGCGCCGCACGCTGCGCGCTGGCGTAGTCGACGTACTGCAACGCCGGCGACGCTGCTCCGTCACCTTGCCGGGCCGCCTCCGCCGCTCCGGCCTGCCCTGTCACCACGTCGCGGTGCGAGCGACGATGGGCGTAAGCAGCGCCGAAGTCCCGCACCAGCACGCTCATCGACCATCCATCCGCGATCATGTGATGCACCGCGAACAGCAGCACGTGCTCGTCCTCGCCCAGGCGCAGCAGGCGGGCACGCGCGAGCGGACCGGTGGCCAGCGGCAGACGCTGCGCACCGTGCGCCTCGAGGGCGCTCGCCAGCGCCGCGGCGCGCGCCGTTGGCGCGAGCCCGCTGAGATCCTCGATCGCCAGCGGCAGCGCGAGACCATCGTCCACGTGCGCGTACGGCACGCCGTCGTCGTCCGGATAGCGCGTGCGCAATACCTCGTGCCGCGCCGCCAGATCGTGCAGCGCCCGCCGTGCCGCGGCAACGTCGAACGGGCCGTCGAGCCGCATCGCGGTGGCCAGCGTGTAAGCGGCATCGTCGGGCGCGGCCAGCTTTTCCGTCAGCCAGATACGGTATTGTGCCGGCGAAAGCGCCATGCGCGCCTGACGTGGCACCCGCACCAGCTGCGCCGGGTCAGGCTCGCCGGACACCGCCGGGGCGTCGCGCACCACCGCCGCCAAGCCGGCGAGGGTCGGCGCGGCGAAGACGTCGCGTAGCGCGAGCGCACGCTGCCGCTGCGCCCGGATCCGTGACACAAGCTGCAGCGCACTCAGCGAATGTCCGCCAAGCGCGAAGAAGTCGTCGTCCCGGCCGATCTCGGCCACGCGCAGCAGCGATCGCCAGATCGCCGCCAGCGCGATCTCTTCGTCGCCCGACGGCGCGCCGCCGCGCAGCCCGCGCTCCGGTGCGGCCGGCGCCGACATAAGCGAGCGCAGCGCACGCCGATCGATCTTGCCCGCCGGCGTGGTCGGCATTGCCGCCACGACCGCGACCCGCGCAGGCACCATGTAGTCTGGCAGCAGACGCCTCAGCGCGGTGCGCAGCGTCGCGCCGTCGAGCACCCTGCCACCGGCCTCGCCACGCGTGCTGACCCAGGCGAGCAGACGCGCGGGAGCTTCGTCCGCGTCGACCAGCGCCGCTGCCTCGCGCACGCCGGGCAGCGCCTGCAGCGCCGCTTCGACTTCGCCCAGTTCGACACGCATGCCGCGAATCTTGACCTGCGCATCGAGCCGCCCCAGATAGTCGAGTTGCCCGTCGTTGCGCCAGCGCACCAGATCGCCAGTGCGATACAGCCGCGCGCCGGGCGCACCGTTGGGATCCGGCACGAACCGCTCGGCGGTCAGTGCCGGTTGATTCAAATAGGCGCGTGCCAGCAGCTCGCCACCGATCAGCAATTCGCCGACCGCGCCCTGCGGCACGTCGGACAGGTCCGGCGCCACCACCCGCACCGTGCGGCCCGCCAGCGGCCGACCGATCGGCACCACACCGGGGAAGCTGTCGGCCGCGGCCAGTGCCTCGCTGCCGGCCGCGTAGATCGTCGCCGTCACCGTGGCCTCGGTCGGACCGTACGTATTGATCAGCTTTACCGCGCGCAGCGTACTATCGCGACAGACCAGCCGCATCGTTTCCGCCGACATCGCCTCGCCGCCGACGTGCATCTCGCGCAATGGCGCGAGCGACAGCTCGCGGCCAACGAGATCCTGCATCAGCGCCTGCCAGTACGCGGTCGGCAGGTGGGCAACGGTCAGACCGTGCCGGCCGACGCGGTCGACGAATTCGTCGCTGCTCCACAACGCGGGGCCGCGCAGCACGACGGTGGCCCCGACGCACAGGCTCGGGAACAGCTGCTCGACGAACGCGTCGAAATTCACTGTCGCGAACAGCAGCACCCGGTCGCTGGCGCGCAAGCCAGCATAGTCGATGGTCGCGGCCACGTGGCCTGACAACGCATGGTGCGCAATCGCTACCCCCTTCGGGCGGCCAGTCGACCCAGACGTGTAGATCACATACGCCAGTTGCGACGGCCGCACGTCGCGCCCCGCGACGTCGCCCGCGGCGGTCACGGCCGCTGGCGCCCGGTCCAGATCCAACTGATCGACGCAGACCACGAGGCCGTCCGCCGGCAATGGCAGCGAGCCCACGTCCGACTGCGTAAGCAGCACGCCCACGCCGCTGTCGGCGATCATGTATGCCAGCCGCTCGGCCGGGTAATCCGGATCAAGCGGCACGTATGCCGCCCCGGCCCGCAGTATGGCGAGCAATGCCACCACGAGGTCGAGCGACCGGCGCATTGCGACGCCGACGCGCGCCTCGGCGCCGACGCCGCTCGCCCGCAAATGCGCGGCAAGGTGCGTGACGCGCCGCTCCAGTTGCGCGTAGCTGAGTACCGCATCGTCGAGCACGAGCGCGGTCGCATCGGGTTGCGACGTCGCAAAAGCGGCAATCGTGCGGTGAACCAACGGCAAGGCGTCGGCCAGCGCCGCGCCGCGGCGCCATTGCGCCTCCCGATGTCGTTGCACCGGCGAACCGAGTTCCACGTCGCCAAGCGCACGCCCGGGGGCCTCCGCGAACGCGCGCAGCAGGGCCAGATAGTCGCCCTTCATGCGCTCGATCGTGGTCGCGTCGAACAGTTCGCGCGCAAACTGGAAGCTGCCGGCGAAAGCGCCGCCCGCCTGTTGCGCCAGGTTCAGCGTCAACTCGAATTGCGCGGCGCGCGCCGGCGCATCACCCGCGCGTCCCGCCTCGGCATCATCCGTCGCACCGACCACTCGCAGGCCCGGCAAGGTGCGCATCGCCTGCTGCGTCTCCCGCTCGAAATTGAACATGACCTGGAACAGCGGCGAGTGCGACAGACGTCGCTCAGGCCGCAAGGCCTCGACCAGCACGTCGAATGGCAGGTCGCGGTGCGCCTGTGCGCCCAACACGCGGGACTGCGTCTGCTGCAGCAACGCGTCGAGCGCGGTGCGGGCAGCCACCGTCGCAGACAATACCTGCGTGTTGACGAACAGCCCGATCACCCGTGCCACCTCGTGCCGCTCGCGGTTCGCGAGCGGCACGCCGACACGTATCTCGGCCTGACCGGTGTAGCGATACAGCAGCGCGTTGAAGGCGGCGAGCAGAATCACGAACGGCGTCGTTCGTCGCGTCCTGGCCAGTTCCGCTACCGTGCGAGCCAGCTCGTCCGGCAACGCGAACGACAGACGTGCCGCGTGGTAGCGGGCGAGCGGCTGGCGCGGCCGGTCGGTCGGCAGCGCCAACGGCGGCGTATCACCGCCCAGCACGTCGCGCCAATAGGCGAGCTGCCGCGCCATCTCACGCTCGTCCAGGTTCTGCCGCTGCCATGCGGCGTAGTCCGCGTACTGCACAGGCAGCGGCGACCAGACCGGCGCGCGGCCCTCGAGCCGTGCCCGATAAGCAGCGGCGAACTCGTCGAGCAGGATGTCGATCGACCAACCGTCCGACACGATGTGATGCATGCTCAACACGAGCAGATGATCCTCCGCACCGATCGCGAGCAGGGCGACACGCCAGAGCGGCCCGCGCGTCAGATCAAACGGGCGGTTCACGAAGGCTTCAGCCCACTGGCGCGCTTCCGACGGCGCGGCCGTCGCGCACTCGAGCGGCAAGCGCGCGTCGTCGCACACGACTTGCAGCACCTGACCGTCGGCGCCGCCGACGAACTGCGTGCGCAGGCTCTCGTGCCGCGCCTGGATTGCGGCGAGACTGTCGCGCACGGCCGACACGTCGAGCCGGCCCGACAGACGCACCGAATCGGTGATGTGATACGCGCTGCCGTCTGGATCAAGATGCCACAGCACCCACATGCGCTGCTGTGCGTGCGAGGATGGCAACGTCAGCGGCAACGTCAGCGGCAGTGAGGCAGCTCGCGCGCGCGCCGCCGCCGGCAACAGCGGCATGGCAGCAGACCCATGCGCCGCATCGCGGCCGTTGTCTGCGCCGCTGTCTGTGCCCTCGCCTGTGCCCTCGCCTGTCGCCTCGTCCGCGCCGTTTTCGCCGAGCCATGCCGCCAGCGCGGCTACCGTCTGGGCCTCGAACATCTGCCGGGGCGTCACGGTCAAACCGTCCCGCGCCGCCTGCGCGACCACCCGCAGCACCTGTATCGAATCGCCGCCAAGCGCGAAGAAGTTGTCGTGCCGACCGATCGCGGCCACCGGCGCCGGCACGTCGCGAGACGCCGCCATCTTGCTCGTCGAATCGACGGCTCGCCCCTCCGACAATACCGCTTCCCAGATTGCCGCCAGCCGCCGTTCGAGTTCCGTGAGCGGTGCTTCGTAGGCGGCCGCCGCGATCGCGGGTTCCGGCAAGGCCCGCCGATCGAGCTTGCCGTTCGGCAGGGTCGGCAGCGCGTCCAGCACGACCACGGCCGCTGGCACCATATGGTCGGGCAGCGTTGCGGCGAGCGCCTTGCGCAGTCGCGAACCGTCGAGGCTCGCCGTCGTGCCGACGCTCGGGCTCACATAGGCGAGCAGGCGCGCGCCGGCAGGGGCGCCGGCAGGGGCACCAGCGGCAAGCACCACCGCCTGCGCCACCCCAGCCTGGCGCAACAGGACTGCCTCGATTTCACCGGGTTCGATCCGGAAACCGCGGATCTTCACCTGATGATCGGTCCGACCGAGGTATTCGAGCTGGCCGTCGGCGCGCCACCGCACGCGGTCGCCGGTGCGGTACAGGCGCCCGCCGCCATCGCCGAAGCAATCCGGCACGAAGCGCTCGGCGGTCTGCCCGGGCCGGCCGAGATAGCCACGGGCCAGCAGTTCGCCACCGATCAGCAATTCGCCCACCGCGCCCACCGGCAGCAATTCGAAGTTGCCGTCCACCACGTACAGGTCGCGCTGCGCCAGCGGCACACCGATCGGCACCAACGCTGGCAGACTGTCGAGATCCGCTGCGCCGCCGTCGAACAGCGTCGCGGTGACCGCCGCCTCGGTCGGTCCATAGGTGTTCAGCAACCTGACGCCGCGGAACGCCGGACTGGCGCGCCAGCGCCGCAACGCGTCGAGCGGCATCGCCTCGCCCATCGCGTGCACTTCACGCAGGCTCGGCAGCGGCGCGCCATCCCCGAGTTCGCGAACGATCATCTGCCAGTACGCGGTCGGCAGGTCGGCGACGGTGATGCCATGCGTGTTCACCTGCGAGCGGAATTCCGGCGCGCTCCAGACCGAGGCGCCGCGCATCACGACCGTGCCGCCGATACACAGCGACGGCAGCAATTGTTCGACGAACGGGTCGAAATTGATGGTCGAGAACTGCAGCACACGGTCCGCCGCACGCAGACCCGCGAAGCGTATCGATGCTTCGACGTGGCGCGCCAGGACGTCGTGCGACAGCGCGACGCCCTTCGGGCGCCCGGTCGAGCCCGACGTGTGGATCACATACGCCAGTTGCTGCGGCCAGACGGTGACACCTGGGTCGCTTGCGTGCTCCGCGCCGTCACCGCGATCCGCCGACGGCGCGTCGAGCGTCAACACGCGAGGCGCGCTGTCCTGCGTGCTGTCCTGCGTGCTGTCCTGCGCGCTCCCCGGCAAACGCGGGCGGACCGCCGCGTGTGCGACGATCACGGCCAGGCCGCTGTCCTCGACCATGTCGGCCAGCCGTGCCGGCGGGTAGTCGGGATCGAGCGGCACGTAGGCAGCGCCCGACTTGAAGACCCCGAGCACCGCCACGACGAGATCGAGCGACCGGGTCAGGCAAAGCCCGACGCGGCGCTCCGGTCCTGCGCCGGCGGCAAGCAGGCGGTGCGCGAGATGGTTGGCGCGCGCGTCCAGCTCCGCGTATGTCAAGCGTTCGCCATCCAGCACCACCGCCGTCGCAGCCGGAGTGCGCGCCGCCTGACGGGCGATCGTCTGATGCACCGGCAACGCGGCGCGCAGACCCGCATCGCTGCGGCCCCAGCCAAGCACGGCGGCGCGCGCGCCGCTGTCCGTCAGCGCGCCACGCGCGGCCTCGGCAAGCGTCGCATCAGGCCGTGCCACGAAGGCTGCCAGCAAACCGAGATAGTCGCTCAGCAGCCCGGCCATGCGCGCCGCATCGAACAAGGCTGGCGCATAGTCGAGGCTGCCACGCATCGCACCGGCGGCGTCCTCGCTCGTGTTCAACGACAGTTCGAACTGCGCCGCGCCCAGGCCCAGCGCGACGTTTTCGACGGCCATGCCGGGCCACTGCGCAAGTACGCGGTGGTCGTTTCGTTCGTGATTGAACATGACCTGGAACAGCGGTGTGTGCGACAGGCTGCGCTCAGGTTGCAATGCGTCGACCAGCACGTCGAATGGCAGCTCCTGATGCAGCCGCGCTTCGGCCGCGCGCTGCTCGACTTGGCCAAGCAGGGCATCCACGCGCATGCCATCGGCGCACACGCTTCGCATTACCTGAGTATTGACGAACAGGCCAATCACGCCGCTCAGTTCCAGCCGTTCGCGATTGGCAAGCGGCACGCCGACGCGGATATCCGTCTGTCCGCTATGACGGTGCAGCAGTGCCTGGAATGCCGCGAGCAAGACCACGTAAGGCGTCGTGCGGTGCTGGCGGGCCAGTTCGCGCACGCCGCTTGCCAGCCCGTCGGGCAACGCGAAGGGCAGCCGCTCCGCGCGGTAGGTGTCGAGCGAGCGCCGCGGCCGATCCGTCGGCAGGTCCAGCACCGGATGCTCGGCGCCGAGCGTCGCCCGCCAGTAGCCGAGTTGCGTCTCGCGCATGCCGCCCGCGAGCCAGGCGCGCTGCCATGCCGCGTAATCCGCGTATTGCAACGGCAGCGCTGGCAGCGCGGCCGCGTCGCCCCGTTCCAGGGCACGATACACCGTCACGAATTCGTCGAGCAGCACATCGATCGACCAGCCGTCGGAGACGATGTGGTGCATGCCGACCACCAACAGGTGGTCGTCGTTGCCCAACCCGACGACCGCGACCCGCAGCAACGGTCCGTTTGCCAGATCGTAAGGCGTCGCGAGCCACTGCCGCGCCCACGCGCGCGCCGCTGCCTCGTCGAACGTGCACTTCGTGAACGCGCAAGGCAAAACTTCATGCACGCGCTGCCAGGCCTGGCCATCCTCGTCCGCGACGAAGGTCGTGCGCAGCGCTTCGTGCCGTTCGACCAATGCCGCGAACGCCGCTTCGCACCGCGCGGCGTCGAATGCGCCACGCAACCGCAGCGCACCGCCCACGTGATACGCGTCGCTGTCGGGCTGCAACTGCCACAGGAACCACAGCCGTTGCTGCGCGTGCGAGAGCGGCAAGGACGCGTCGCGCGAGACGGTCGGAATAGGCAATCCAGCGCTCGCTCCAGCGAGCGCGCCGTCGACTGCGCTCCCGGTCGCGGTCTCGTCCGGTGGCATGGCGCCCGGCGCGTCGTCGGCGCACGCATTGGCATGCCCTTGCGCCACTGCCGCCGTGTCACGATGGCCCGCGTCGCCCCTTTGCGGTCCGCTTCCCGGTACCGGGACCGGTCCATCCTGCGGCGGTGTTGCGGTCGCCGAGCACGCCGCCGTGGCCGGCGCCGCCATGCGCGCCAGATCCGCCAGCGAACCGGCATCGAAGCACTGCCGTGCCGTCAATGCATGGCCCGCCTGCGACGCGCGCGCGGCCATCTTGAGGACGAGGATGGAATCGCCGCCCAGATCGAAGAAGTGATCCTCCCGATAGACCTGGGCAACGCCCAGCACGTCGCGCCAGATTGCCGCCAACGCGACCTCGGTCGCTCCAAGCGGCGCCGTGCCGGCGCGGAGCGTGGCATCCGGCGCTGGCAGCGCGGACCGGTCCAGCTTGCCGTTCTGCGTCAACGGCAGCGCAGCCAGTGTCGTCACGGTGGCGGGCACCATGTGTTCGGGCAGGCGCCGCGCGAGCGCGGCGCGCAGTTCGGCACCATCGACGCCTTGCGGGTTGCGCCCGAGCGAGGCGTAGGCAATCAGGCGCGCGCCGGCTTCGCCATTCACGGCAAGCACCGCCGCTTCGGTCACGCCTGGCAAGGCGCGCAGCGCGGCTTCGATCTCGCCCAGTTCGATGCGGTAGCCGCGAATCTTGACCTGGTGATCGATACGGCCGAGATACAGCAGTTCTCCGTCGCCGCGCCAGCAGGCCAGATCACCGGTGCGGTACAACCGCTCGCCGTCCGCGCCGAAGGGATTCGGCACGAAGCGCTCGGCGCTCAGCCCCGGCCTGCCGAGATAGCCGCGCGCCAGTCCGGCGCCGCTGACGTGCAGCTCGCCGGGCACGCCGGGCGGCACCGGCTCGCCCCATTGATCGAGCAGGACCAGGCCCAGGTCGGCCAGCGGCCGGCCCAGCGGGCTGTCGCCGGCGCGGGCCGTATCGGCGGCCGTCAACACGCGCCACGTCACGTGTACGGTGGTTTCGGTGATGCCATACATATTGGCCAGCCGCGCGCCGTCCGGATGACGCGCGAACCACGGCGCCAGCGCGCCGACATCGAGCGCCTCTCCGCCGAAGATGACCCAGCGCAGCGCGGGCAGCGGCGTGTCCAACAACGCCGGCAGCAGTTGCCGGAACGCCGACGGCGTCTGGTTCAACACCGTCACGCCGGCGTCGCGCAGCAGCCCGGCGAATTCGGCCGGCGAGCGCGTCAGCGCTTGCGGCACGATCACCAGTGTCCCGCCGTGGCAAAGCGCGCCGAAGATTTCCCAGACCGAGAAGTCGAACGAGAACGAGTGGAACAGCGTCCACACGTCGCTCGCCCCGAACGCGCAGTCGGCGTCGGTCACGTCCAGCAAGCGCATCACGTTGCGGTGACTGAGCAGCGCGCCTTTCGGCCGGCCGGTCGAGCCCGACGTGTAGATCACGTAGGCAAGCTGATCCGGGTGTACCGCAACCTTCGGCGCGTCGCTCGGCCAGTCGCCGAGCGGCGCGTCGACGTGCACGGCGTCCAGGCCGGCGGGCAGCGGCAGGCCCGGCGCATCGGCCGACTGCGTCAGGACGCAGCGCAGGCCACTGTCCGCGAACAGGAAGCGCAGGCGCGCCTCGGGATAGGCAGGGTCGATCGGCACGTAGGCACCGCCGGCCTTCAGCGTGGCCAGCATCGCCACGATCATGTCGATGCCGCGACGCATCGCAATGCCGACGCGGCCTTCGTCGCCGACACCGCGGGCGCGCAGCGCATGGGCGAGACGATTCGCCCGCGCGTCGAGTTCGCCGTAGCTGAGCGCCACTGCGCCATCGCGCAGGGCGATCGCATCCGGTGAGCGTCGCGCGTGGGCGGCGATACGTTCGTGCAGACAGCCACGTGCTGCAACCGACTCACGGAACGCGTCAGGCGCGGCGGTGCCGGCGCGCGCCAGCAGCGCGGCCACCGCCGCCGCGGACGGTCGCACCGCGTCGGCCGGTGTCGCCGCGTCCGGCAAGGACCGGAGAATATGCACGAAACGCACGGCGATCGCGTCGGCCGCGGCCTTGTCGAAGGCAGCGGTCTGGTAGGCGAAGCGCACGCGCCAGCGCGCGCCGGGCACGACCGTGACGGTCATCGGGTAGTGCGTCTGCTCGTCGCTTTGCGCGGCACCGATGCGCCAGTCGTCGTCGGGCGCCTGCCGCATTGCCTGGTCGAGCGGGAAATTCTCGAAAACGAACAGCGTGTCGAACAGGGCCCCGCCGCCATGCGCGCCCGCACGCTGGATCTCGTGCAATGGCAGGTGTTCGTGATCGATTGCAGCGGCGCGGCGATTCTGCATCGCGCGCAGCCAGTCACCGGTCGGTTCGCGGTGCGGTTGCTGGCTGACGACAGGCACCGTGTTGATGAACAGACCGAGCATGGCGTCGCTGCCCGGCAGTGCGGGCGGACGTCCCGCCACGGTCGTGCCGAAGGCGACCGTCCGCTGGCGGGTCGCCTGATGCAACAGCAGCGCCCATGCGCCTTGCGCGACCGCGTTGACGGTAATCTCGCTGCGCGCGGCGAACGCGGCGAGCTTTGCCACGGTTTCGTCATCGATCTCCACGCGATGCTCGGCAAATGCATCGCGTGAGCGCACGGGCGCGATCTGACGGCCAGCCAGACGGGTCGGTGCGTCCAGCGCCGCCAATGCCTCGCGCCAATGCGCGACGGCCAATGTCGCGTCCTGCTCGCCCAGCCAGGCGATGAAGTCGCGGAAGCGTCCGGCCGGTGCCGAAACCGCCTCGCCACGATACGCGCGCATGACCTCGCCAAGGAAACGGGCCGCGCTCCATCCGTCGAGCAACAGGTGGTGGCAGGTCCAGACCAGATGATGCCGGTCCGGTCCGATGCGAGCCAACAGCAACCGTTGCAATGGCGGCGCCGCCAGATCGACGCCGGCTGCCAGTTCCTCGCGCGCCAGTTCCGCGAGCCATTGCTGGCAGCGCGCCGCGACGTCGCCGCCAGCGTCGGTGTCAGGCAAGGCATCGATGCCAGACGCGTTGTACGCCACGCAGCGCAACGGCACGCGCGCGTCGCGGGCGACCCACTGCAGCGGCGCGCCGCCGGCGCTGACGAAGCCGGTGCGCAGCACCGCGTGGCGTGCACTGACGGTTTGCCAGGCATGCTCGAAGCGGGCCACATCGAGGCCTTCGATGTCGACGCGCATCTGATTGAGATACGCGGCGGCCTGACCGTCGACCAGCGCATGGAACAGCAGGCCCGCCTGCAGCGGCGCAACCGGGTACAGGTCTTCGACGTTGCGCCACGGCAGCGCGAGGTTCGCAAGTGCGTCGCGATCGAGTTGCGCCAGCGGGAAGTCGTGCGGCGACACACCGGCATGGGACGGGTCGAGACAGTGCTCGAGCAACGCATCCACTTCGCGGGCGAAGTGCGCGGCCAGCATCTCGACACGCGCGGCCGCAAGGCGCCGCGCGCTGAACCCGAACGCAACGCTGAGGCAGCCGTCGACCACCTTCGCATCGACGGTCAGTTCATGCGCGAGCGGTGTCTCGGCATCGATCGCGCGCCCCGCCTCCTCCGGCGCCTGGCGCCAGCCGTCGGCCGCGGCCGCGTCGAACTGGCCGAGGTAATTGAAGAGAAGCGCGGGTGCCGGCTGCGCGGCGAGCACCGCCCGGTCCGCGTCGTCGCCAAGCCAGCGCAACAGACCGTGGCCGAGGCCGCGCCGAGGGACACTGCGCAGCGCATCCTTCACACGCAGGAGCGCCGCGCCGGCGTCGCCGTCCGCGCGCAGTACGAACGGATAGAGCGTGGTATGCCAGCCGACCGCTCGGCTCAGATCGACATCGTCCTGCCATGCTTCGCGGCCGTGGCCTTCGAGCGTGACAAGAAAATCCGGGACCGCGGTCCAGGCATGCAGCGCGCGACCGAGCGCGGCCAGCAGCAGTTCTTCGATACGGGTGCGATACGCCGCGCCGGCATCCTTCAGCAACTGGCGGGTCGGCTCGGCCTGCCACCGTTGCGACAGCCGCTGCAGGTCGCCGGCCCGCGCCGGACGGTCCGGATGATCGGCGACGACACGGCCCGTGGCCCGGACCTCGCGCCAGTAGGCCATCTCGGCCCTGAGCGCCTGACTGCCGGCGTGTTCGACAAGCCGCCGGCCCCACTCGCGATAGCTGGTGCCAACCGAAGGCAGCGACGGCGCGCGGCCGGCCTGCCAGGCATCGTAGGCGACGCGCAGGTCGCCCAGCAGCACGCGCCAGGACACGCCATCGACCACCAGATGATGCGCGCTCAGCAGCAGCCGTTGCGTGCCATCCGGCAAGTCCAGCAGCAGTGCGCGGAATACCGGACCGTTGACGAGATCGAGGCTGGCATGCACCGCGTCGCAGGCGCGTGTCACATCGGCCGCCACCAACGCCGCGTCGCCGCTGCTCAGCGTGCGCTGCCACAGCACGTCCTGCGCAAGCGACTCCATGGCCGGGGCTTCGGCAGCCGCCGCGACCTCGCGCGCCGCGGCGGGCACCGCCTCGTCGAGCGGCGCGTAGCGCTGACGCCATGCGTCGGCGTCGCTGTCCGGGCCTTCGAAGCGCATCCGCAGCGCGGCATGCCGGGCGAGCAGCGCCTGCAGCGCCAGACGCAAGGGCTCGGGCGCGAGCCGCGTCGCAGGCTGCAGCAGGACGGCCTGTTGCCAGCGATGCGGATTCGGTGCGCGCAGTGCAAAGAAAGCGTGCTGAACCGGCAGCAGCGGCACCGGACCCGGCGCATCGTCGGTGACCACGGCGACGCCGTCGCCTGTGCCTGGCTGCGGCGCCGCTGCGCAGGCGGCGGCCAGCAAGGCGACCGTCGGCGCGGCGAACACATGTTGCGGGCCGATCCGCAGGCCGCTCTGGCGGGCGCGCGCGACGACCTGCAGCGCCAGGATCGAATCGCCGCCGAGCGCGAAGAAGTTGTCGTCTCGACCGATCTGCGGCACGGCGAGAACCGCCCGCCAAATCGAGGCGAGCAGGGTCTCGACACCGGCGTGCGGCGCGTCGTACACCGTTTCGGCCGCCAGGGGTTCGGGTAGCGCGTCGCGGTCGAGCTTGCCGCCCGGCGTGAGCGGCAGCGCGTCGAGCACCGTCACCACTTCGGGCACCATGTAGTCCGGCAGGGCCGCGGCCAGTGCGGCGGCCAGCCGCGACGGCTCCGGCCGCGCGCCGTCGCCCGCCTCGACATAGGCCAGCAGGCGGTTGCGCGGCGCGGCGCCGCGCAGCACCGCCACCGCGCGTCGCACGCCCGGTTGGGCGGTCAGTACCGCCTCGATCTCGCCCGGCTCGATGCGATAGCCACGCAGCTTGATCTGCTGGTCGGCGCGCCCGAGATAGTCGAGTGCCCCGTCCTCGCGCCAACGCACCAGATCGCCCGTCAGGTACATGCGCGAACCGTCGGCACGGAACGGGTCCGGCACGAAGCGTGTCGCGCTCAACCCCGGTCGACCCAGATAACCCCGGGCCAGCAGGTCGCCGCCAATCGCGAGTTCGCCCACCGCTCCGCGCGGCAGCAACGACAGGTCCGCCGCGAGTACGTACAGTCGCCGGCCCGGCAGCGCCCGGCCGATCGGCACGAAGGCGCCGCCATCGGCCAGCGCTGCGTCGTCGAGCTCCGCAGCGTCGAACACGGTCGCGGTGATCGTCGCTTCGGTCGGACCATAGGTGTTCACCAATGTGACCGGCGCGAGCGCCGCGCTGCCGCGCGTGCGACGCAACCCCTGCATCGACATCGCCTCGCCGCCCGCGTGGAATTCGCGCAGCGGTGCCAGAGACGCCGCGGCGTCGGCGAGATCCTGCGTCAGCGCATGCCAATAGGCGGTCGGAAGGTGCGCCACGGTCAGGCCATGGCGGCGCACACGCGCCACGAACTCATCGCTCGACCACAATTCGGGGCCGCGCAGGACGACCGCTGCGCCCGCGCACAGGCTCGGGAACAGTTGCTCGACGAAACCGTCGAAGTTGGCCGTCGAGAATTGCAGCACCCGGTCAGACGCAGCCAGCCGGGCGTAGGCGATCGTCGCATCGACGTGTCGAGCCAGCGCCGCATGCGTGATCGCGACGCCCTTCGGCACGCCGGTCGAGCCGGACGTGTGGATCACATAAGCAAGGTTGTCGGGGTCGATACGGAACGTGCGACGTTCCGCAGTCATCGCGGCATGCGCTGAAACCCTGTCCGCCGGGCCATCACCGGTGTCCGTCAAGCCGCTCGGGTCATCTTCGGCCGGCCGGTCGGGATCGACACGCGCGTAGCCTTGCGCCGGCAGCGGCGCATCGGTGGGCGCGAGCACCAGCCGGATGCCGCTGTCGGCGATCATGTGCGCCAGTCGCGCCGCCGGATAGTCGAGGTCCAGCGGCACATAGGCACCGCCCGCACGCATCACCGCGAGCAAGCCGATCACCAATCCGACGCCGCGCGGCAAGGCCACGCCGACGCACGCTTCGGCGCCAACGCCCAATGCCCGCAGACGTATCGCAAGCGCGTCGGCGCGCGCATCCAACTCGGCATAGCTGAGCGCGACGTCGTCGTGCACCAGTGCCATCGCGTCGGGCGTGCGGCGTGCCTGCATCGCGATACGATGCGGTACGTCCTCGAAGCCAGCGGCCGGCGGCTCGGCGCCGAGCGGCGGCGCGCCGAGCGCGAGCACCTCGGCGCGCTGCGCGGCGCCCACCGTCAGGAGCGCGTCCAGCCGCGGCACCTGGCCGGCATCACCCCCTTGCCTGGCCGTTTCACCGGCTTCGACAATGGCGCGCAGCAGCGTCATGTAATGCGCGCGCACACGCGCTGCGTGCGCGGGCGTGCAACGCGCCCCATCGAAACGCCAGCCGAGCGCGAGCGACGGCTGCAGGGTCACGCTCAGGGTGACCGGATAGTGCGTGCGCTCGAATCCTTGCACCTCCGCGACCCGCAGCGCGTCGTCGCCTTCGCGCAGTGTGGCGTCGACCGGATAATTCTCAAATACGATCAGGCTGTCGAACAGCGTGCCGCCTCCCAGCCACTGCTGCAGGCTGGCCAACGGCGTGTGCTCGTGCTCGCGCAGCGCGACATTGCGTGCCTGCAGGGTCTGCAGCCAGTCGTCCAGCACGGCGTCTGTCGGGACGTCGGCGAACACCGGCAGCGAATTGATGCAGAGTCCCACCATGTCCTGGACGCCCGGCAATGCGGCCGGGCGACCCGACACGGTCACGCCGAAACTCACGGCACGCTGATGACTCTGCTGCGCGAGCAAAAGCGCCCACGCACCCTGCACCAGCGTGTTCACCGTCACGCGATAACGCTGTGCGGCCTGCACCAGCGCCTCGGCGAACGACGCGCCGGGCCTATCGGCGAACCGCAATGCAGCGGCGTCGGCCCGTGGCGCGGCACCGGTCGACGCGTACGCCAGCAACTGTCCGCGCGCCGCCACGTCACCTGCCTCGCGCCGCCACCAGTCGCGCGACGTGGGTTGGCGTTCGAGCCACTCGACGTAGCGGCCGTACGGGACCGCTGCCGGCAACACGAGCGGCTGCCCGCTGCGCGCGGCCCGGTACCGCATCGCAACTTCACGCAACAGCAGCGCGCTGCTCCAGCCGTCGGTCACCGCATGATGAGCGGTCCAGACCATGTCGGTCAGGCCGTCAGGGCGTGGGAACACATTGACGCGCAGCAGTGGCGCGCGTTCGAGGTCGAAACCGGCCCGCAGGTCGGTGGCCAGCCATTGCGCCAGCCACGCATCGTGGGCCGCCACCGTCGCGCGCCTTGCGGTGTCCGCGGCGGCCAGCGTGTGCACGGTGAACGGCAGCGTCACGCTGCGCTGCACCGCCTGCAGGATGGCACCGCCGTGCTGCCATACAAAGCGGGTGCGCAGCGCTGGGTGCCGCGCCACGCTCTCCTGCCACGCGCGGCGCAAGGCGTCGAGATCGACCATGCCGTCCAGCGTGACCCGCTTCTGGGTCACGTACATGCCCGCGCCCGGCTGCGACAGATCGTGGAAAAGCAGACCCTGCTGGATCGCGGTTGCCGGGTAGAGGTCTTCGATCGCACCGGCATCCGGTGCGAGCTGCGTCCATTGCGCGTCGGACAGCCGTACGCGCGCGAAATCGCTGCGCGAGTAACGCCGCGCTGTCGCCCTGGTGGCGGCCCGCAGGCCATCCAGTTCCTGCTCGAACGCCACGATGCACGCATCGACGAACGCCTCGTCGAACACGTCGGGATCGAAGTCCCAGCGAATCGACAGACAGCCATCCTGGATGCGCGCGTTGAGGTCCAACGGAAACGGCGGTGGCGCGTCGACGGCCATCTCGCCGCCGTCCTCGTTGCTGAGGACGAACGGGCCGTCGGCGCCCAACGCCTGGTCGAGGTTGCCCAGGTAATTGAAGCCGACCTGCGGGACCGGCAGTGCCGCCGCCGCGTCGCGGATCGCCGGATCCGGATGCCAGGCCAGCAGCCCCCAATGGAAGCCCTTGTGCGGCACGGCCCGCAGGCGGTCCTTGACCGCGAGCTGGCCATCGATCACGCCCGCGTTGGACGTCCCGTCCGCCGGCAGCCTGACTGGAAAGCGCGTCGTGAACCAGCCGACCGTTGAACTCAAGTCCAGCGCGATGCCGTCGGTTTCACGGCCATGCCCTTCAAGCGCGACCAGCACGTCGTCGCGTCCAGCCTGTGCGCCCAACGCGCGGGCGAGCGCGCCCAACACACCTTCGTCGACACGCATGCCGAGCGCACCGCGAAGTTGTTCGACGAGGGCCTGCGTCGCCGCCGCGTCGAGCGTCCAGGCGCGCGTGCGCATTGCCGGCCCGCGGGACGTGCCGGCGCGCAGGGAAGACGCACCGGCCAGCGCCGCCTGCCACCAGCCGAGTTCGCCGGTCACCGCAGGCGTCGCCGCATAATCGTGTTGCGCCCGCACCCAGGCGCTCCATGGGGTGGCCTCGGTGAAGCGCGCGGCGCTGCCCGCCTGCCAGGCCCGCGCCAGCTCGTCCAGCATGATGCGCCAGGACACGCCATCGACCGCCAGGTGGTGCACAGTGATCAGCAGCCGCGCACCGTCCGGCACGTCGAGCAACGCAGCGCGCAGAATCGGACCGTTCACGATGTCCAGCGAACGGTGCAGGCGCGTGCCGCTTTCGGCAAGCGCCGCGCGCCAGTCGCCGGCCGCCCGCAGATCGATCGTTTCGAGCAAAGCATGTGGCTCGCTTGGCGCAACCCGCTGTTGCCAGCCCGACGCGTCGCGCGCGAAGCGCAGACGCAACGCGTCATGCCGCGCGACCACGGCATCGAGCGCGCGTCGCAACGCGGCGCGGTCCACATCCCCAGGAAGATGCAGCAATACGGCCTGGTTCCAGTGTGCCTCGCCGTGCGGCTGACGCGCGAAGAAGGTCGCCTGAATCGGCGTGAGCGGCAACGGCGCGTGCGTTTCGCGCACACCTACAATCGCGCGCCCGGCATCGAGCGGCTCGGCAAGACGCGCAAGACGCTCGACGTCGGGCGCATCGAACACCTGTCGCGGCGTGATGCGCCAGCCGGCCTGCGCCGCGCCCGCGATGATGCGAAGGCTCAGGATCGAGTCGCCGCCGACCTCGAAGAAGTTGTCCGTGACGCCAATGTCGTCGCGCCCAAGCACGTCGCGCCAGACCGCCAGCAACGCTGCCTGAACCGCATTCGCGGGCGCCACCGCCTCGCTCGTCCGTCCGGCCGCCGGCACCGGCAACGCGGTCCGGTCGGTCTTGCCGTTCGGCATCACCGGCAGCGCGTCGAGCGTGACGAAGGCGCTCGGCACCATGTGCGCCGGCAACTTGCCTTCCAGCTCGCGGCGCAGCACGGAATGCGCGACGTCGCCTGCCACGTATCCCACCAGACGGGCGTGTTCGCCGGGTTCGACCAGCGCCCCCGCCGCTTCGCGCACGCCCGGCACCTGCCGCAGCACCGCCTCGATCTCGCCAAGTTCGATGCGCAGGCCACGCAGCTTCACCTGCGCGTCGAGCCGGCCGAGGAAATCGATACGCCCGTCGGCGCGACGCCGGCACAGGTCGCCCGTCCGGTACAGGCGCGCGCCGGCGCCTCGAAACGGGTCGGGCACGAACTTCTCGGCGGTAAGCGCGGCACGGCCAAGATACCCGCGGGCGAGCGTGTGTCCGCCGATGCAGAGTTCGCCGAGTGCGTCGACCGGCGCTTCATTGCCGTGTGCATCGAGCACGTGGACGTCGCGCGACGGATACGGTTGCCCGATCGAGACAATGGCATGGTCGACATCGGCCTGCCGGGTTCGTCGATACATGCACGCGACGGTGGTCTCCGTCGGCCCGTAGAGGTTGTCGAGCGCGATCGAAGCCAGCGGACCCTGCCGCCACTGCCGCAGCGCGTCGCCGGGCAAGCCTTCGCCGCCGACCGTGATCTGTCGCAGCACCGGCAGCGCCTCGCGTGCCGGCGGCTGCCGCAACCACTGCTGCCAGTACGCGGTGGGGATCCGCGCGAAGGTCACGCGCTCCTGCCCCAATTGCCGGCTGGTGGTGGCCAGATCCCACGGTTGCGGGCCGCGCATTTCGACCTGCCCACCCACGCAGAGGGCCGGCAGCATCTCGTGCAGCGCGACATCGAAGTTGATCGTCGACGATTGCAGTTGCTTGTCTTGCTCGCCAAGGCGGTAGGTGACGAGGAAATCGTCGATGTGCTGGCTGAACGCGAAGTGGCTGATCGCGACGCCCTTTGGTCGCCCCGTCGAGCCCGAGGTGTAGATCACGTAGGCCAATTGCTCGGGGCGCACCGAGGCCGACGTCGCATCCGCGACGTCGTCTGCCGCGTTCGTGGCGCACGTCGCCGACACGTCGTCCGGCAGGGCGTCGACGATCAACACCTCGCTGCCGCGCAACAGATCGGCCAGTTCCGCGGCAGTCGCAGCGTCCGCCAGCACGCGGCGCACGCCGGCATCGGCCATCATGAATGCAAGACGGTCGGCCGGATAGGCCGGGTCCAGCGGCACGAAGGCGCCGCCGGCACGCAGTACACCGAGCAAGGCCGCACACAGCCAGGGCGAACGCGCGACGCACAAACCGACGCGCTCATCCGGCGCAACGCCGCGTGCCCGCAGCGCGGCCGCGATCCGCGCGGTGGCGGCCTCGAGTTCGCCATAAGACCAGCGTTGCCCTTCGCAATGCAGTGCGGCTCGCGCCGGCGTCGCGGCCGCCTGCGCCGCGATGCGCGTCATCACCGGCATGAAGCCGTGCGCGCGCGCCGGTGCCGGTGTCACCGAACGCGGTAACGCAATCTCGCCCACGTGCCGGGAAGTGGCGTCCGCCAACTGCGCGAGCAGTGCGCGCAAATCGCGCTGCAGCTGGTGCAGCAGCGCGGTGTCGATGCCAGCGGTGCGGACTTTCCAGCGCAGCGTCAGCGACGCGCCGGGCAGCACGGCCAGGACCAGCGGATAGTGCGTCTGCTCGGCTGTCTCGAAAGCGGCCAGTGTCAGTGTCTGCTCGTCACTGCGCAGGCTCTGCTCGATCGGATAGTTCTCGAACACGAGCAGCGTGTCGAACAGCGCATCGACATGCCGCCCGGTCCACTGCTGGACCTGTCGCAACGGCGTGGTCTCGACCGCGCGCAGTTCGGTGCCGCGCCGCTGCACGTCCCGCAGCCAGTCGCCCACCGGTACCGCGCCCGGCACGTCCAGCCACAGCGGCAGGCTATTGATGAACAGGCCGAGCATCGCGTCGATGCCCGGCAGGTCGTTCTCGCGACCCGACAGCGTGACGCCGAAGGCCACCTGCGTGCGATGTCCGTAGCGGCTGGTCAGCAACGCCCAGGCCGCCTGCACGAGCGTATTGAGCGTCACCCGATGGCGGCGCGCCGCGTCCTGCAGCGCCGCATGCAGCGCGGGTTCCAGCACGTCGTCCTGCTGCCGCAGGGCGGCCGCGGCACGCGACGCTCCGCCAGACGGCGCACCCGGCAAGCTCGCCAACAGCGTGGCCGGCTCGTCCAGCTCACGCGCCCGCGCCTGCCACCATTGGCGGTGGTCGGGCTGGGCGGCGAGCCAACGCACGTAATCGCCATACGGCGCTGTCGCCTCGGTCGGCGCCTCGCCGCTTCGGTAATGAGCGAAGACTTCGGCGAGCAGCCGCGCCGCGCTCCAGCCGTCGAGCAAAACGTGATGATCCGTCCAGACGAGATCGGCGAGGCCGTCGGGGCGCTGGAACAACGCGATGCGCAGCAATGGCGGGGCCGACAGGTCAAAGCCTCGCGCCAGATCGGCGTCCAGCCACGCATGCAGACGCGCGTCATAGACCGCCTGCGCCCCGTCTGACCAGTCATGACTGACGAATGGCAGGCGCACCTGTCGCTGCACCACCTGCATCGCGTCGCCGCCGTCGGCCCAGCTGAAGCAAGTGCGGAGGATCGGGTGGCGATCCACCGCAGCCTGCCATGCGTCGCGGAGCCGATCGATATCGAGATCGCCGCGCAGCGTGAGACGCTTCTGGTTGACGTAGACGCCGCCGCCCGCCTGCAACAGGCTGTGGAACAGCAGGCCGTTCTGCAGCGGCGTGGCGGGATAGCGCGCTGCCAAGTCGGCATCGCCGGTTATGTCTACCGCAAGCGGCGCGCCGCCTTCGGCCACCGTCCGAACCGGCATGTCGCCCGGGGACGCCGGCTGGCGAGTGGCAATCGGTGTCGCCAGCGCGGCCAGCGAAGCGACGGTCTGCGCCTCGAAGACCTGCCGCGCGCTGATCTTCCAGCCGTCGCGCGCCAGTGCGTTGACAATCTGCACGCTCAGAATCGAGTCGCCACCGATCTCGAAGAAATTGTCTTGCCGTCCAATTCGGGCGACCCGCAGCACGCTCGACCAGGCCCGCGCCACTGCGCGCTCGGCGTCGGTCGCGGGCGGCACGAAACCCGCCGGCGACTGGTCCGACGCTGCCGCGTCCTGTGCTTCGGCAACGGCGCTCCCGTCGCCGTCCGTCGACGGCGCATCGTCAGCGGCAGGCGTCGGCACTGCCAGCAACGCACCGTCGGCGTCGCGCAGCGGCACTTCGCCCAGACGCTGTGCATCGTCGTCGACCAGCGCTTCGAGCAACGCGCACCAGTCGCGCCCCCACGCCGCCACCCGGCTTGCGTCGAACAGTTCGTCGGCATAGGTCATGACGGCGTCGACGCCACCGGCACCGTTCTCCTCGGTGTCGAGCGTCAGCTCGAACTGCGCGCTCCGTCCGCTCAGGTGCAGCGGACTGACGGCCAGACCCGGCAGCGGATCGAAGACCTGCGAATCCGGTTGCCGATGATTCAGCACCACCTGGAAGAGCGGCGTGTGCGCGAGGCTGCGCGCCGGCTGCACCGCATCGACCAGCACATCGAACGGCAGGTCCTGATGCGCTTGTGCGCCGGCCGCATGGATGCGCACGGCATCGAACAGCTGCGCCAGCGTGTCGGCCGCGCGGGCCCGCGCCCGCATCACCTGCATGTCGATGAAACAGCCGATCATCGGCGCCAGTTCTGGCCGCCCACGATTGACGCTCGGGACACCGACGCGCAACTCCCGCTGGCCGGTATGTCGATGCAGCGTGGCCAGATAGGCGGTCAACAAGGTGACGAACAGCGTGGTGCCGCGGCCGCGGGCATAGTCCCGCAACCGACCGGTCAGCGCGGCATCGACTGAAAAGGCATGGCGTGCCGCGCGATATTCGATCGCGCCACCGCGCGGCCTGTCGCTCGGCAGCGCCAGCACCGGATGCCGCGCACCGAGTGCCGACCGCCACCAGTCGAGCTGCGACGCGTACCAGCCGTCGGCGAGCAGACGCTGTTGCCACAGCGCGTAGTCCGCATATTGCACCGACAGCGGCGGCAATGCCGCCACCTGTCCCTCTGAATGCGCGCGATAGTGCAGCACGAACTCCTCCAACAGGCGGTCCACGGACCAGCCGTCGGAGACGATGTGATGCATCGAGATCAACAAGGTGTGCACGTCCGGCGCAACGCGCACCAGCGCCACCCGCAACAACGGGCCACGCAGCAGATCGAAGGGTTGGCGTGCGAACGCGTCGGCGAAGGCCTGGAACGCGTCGGCGTGCGTGTCCGAGGCCCCGCTCAGATCGTGGCGGCTGAACGCGAAGGGACGGCCGTCGTGCACCACCTGCACTGCCGCGGCATCGTCGGTCTGGCCCGGTGCAAAGGTGGTACGCAGCGACTCGTGACGGGCGACGATGCGCTCGAAAGCGGCCTGGACGGATGCCGCGGACAGCGCGCCGCGCAGCCGCAAGCCACCGGCGATATGATAGGCAGAGCTGTCTGGCTGCAGATTCCAGATGAACCACAGCCGTTGCTGCGCGTTCGACAGCGGCAACGCGCCACTTCGCGCGCCGGGGGTCTGATCCGCGGCACGGGTCTCGGCCGCGTCGAGCGCGCCGCCAACCGACCGGGCCGGCGTGGCGGCACGCGATACCAAAGGCGGTAGCGGCGCCGCCTCTGCCGCTTGCGCCAGTTCGGCCAGCGTTTGATGTTCGAAAAGCTGGCGCGGCGCCAGCGCAATCCCGCGCAGCGCCGCTTGCGCGACGACCTTCAATGTCATCAGCGAATCGCCGCCAAGCGCGAAGAAGTTGTCGTCGCGATTGACCCGTGCGACGCCCAGCACCGCACGCCAGACGTCGGCCAGCGCCGCCTCGCGCCCGGCGCGCGGCGGCGTGGCCTGTTCCGCGCCGAACGACGGCGCCGGCAATGCACGGCGGTCGACCTTGCCGTTTGCCGTGAGCGGCATCGCGGGCAGCACGACAATCGCCTGCGGCACCATGTAGGCGGGAAGCACCGCGGCGAGCGCGGCGCGCAGCACGGCCGGCTCCGCTTGGCCCCCTACGTGCGCCACCAGGCGCGCCCCGCCAGGCCCGTCGATCGTGCTGGCGACTGCGGCGTGGATGCCCGGTTGCGCGAGCAGGCACGCTTCGATTTCGCCGAGTTCGATCCGATAGCCGCGGATCTTCACCTGATGGTCGATCCGACCGAGATAGTCCAGCTCGCCATCGGCGCGCCAGCGGGCAAGGTCGCCGCTGCGATACAGCCGGCCGCCGTCGGCCGTGAACGGGTCCGGCACGAAGCGTTGCGCGCTCAGGCCGGCGCGCTGCCAATACCCGCGCGCCAGCCCGGCTCCGGCGACGTGCAACTCGCCCGGTACGCCGATCGGCGCCAACATGCCGTGCGCATCGAGGACGAACAGGCCGAGATCGCCGATGGCGCGGCCGACCGGACTGCGCGCCCCGTGCAGATCGCCAGCACCGATCTCGCGCTCGGTCACGTGCACGGTGGTCTCGGTGATGCCATACATATTGACGAGCCGGGTGCGGGCCTCGCCGAATCGCTCGAACCAGACGCGCAGCGTCTGCGGGTCGAGCGCCTCGCCGCCGAAAATCACCAACCGCAGCGCGAGCGCGTCCATCCCGGGCTCGGCCAGCGCCGGCACTTGCAGCAATTGGCCGAAGGCCGACGGCGTCTGGTTCAAAACGGTCACGCGCTCACGACGCAACAGCGCGAGGAAATCGTCGGGCGCGCGGCTGATTGCGCCCGGCACGACGACCAGCCGTGCGCCATGGCACAACGCACCGAAAATCTCCCACACCGAGAAGTCGAACGCGTAGGAATGGAACATTGTCCAGACGTCGCGTGCGTCGAACTGGAAACTCGGCCGCGTCGCGTCGAGCAGACGACCGACGTTGGCATGGCTGATCAGCGCGCCCTTGGGCTGGCCGGTCGAGCCCGAGGTGTAGATGATGTACGCCAGGTTATCGGGACGTACCGTGACGTGCGGGTCGGCGAGGACCGCGTGCGCGGCGCCGTCGATACCGGCCGGCCAGCTGACGTCGGCAGCAGCGTCGGCATCGGCGTCGGCGTCGGCGTCGGCATCGAGCAGCACCGTGGCGACGCCGGCAGGCACCGGCAACGCCTCGCGGACGTCCGAATGGGTGAGCAGCAGCGCAATCCTGCTGTCCGTCATCAGGAATGCGAGACGGTCGCTCGGATAGTGCGGATCGAGCGGCACGTAAGCGCCGCCCGCCTTCAAGATCGCCAGGATCGCGACCACCATGTCGAGGGAACGATCGAGCGCGAGTCCGACCCGGACTTCGGCACCGACACCGCGTGCGATCAATGCGTGCGCGAGCCGATTGGCGCGCGCGTTGAGCGCCGCGTAACTGAGCGAGGCGTCGCCGCAGGTGACGGCGATGGCATCGCCTCTGCGCGCGGCCTGCGCGGCGATCCGCTCATGGAGGACCGGACCCGGCGCGACGTGGCGGCGCGCGCTCCACGCCAGCAGCGCCGCTTGCTCGGCGTCGCCGAGCAGCGACACCGTCCTGACCGCTTGCGCGGGTGCGTCCACCAGCGCGGCAACCGCCGCGCCCAGGTGGTCGGCGAGCCGCGCGACCGTCGCCGCGTCGAATAGATCCGCCGCATAGCGGAAACGCGTGACGAGCGCGCCGTCGTCGAAGGACTGAACGTCGAGGGTCAGGTCGAACTGCGCATGACGCGCATCGAGCGTTTCGTGCCGGACGCGCACGCCTGGCCAGTCAGCATGCCAGCGTACGTCCTGCTCGACGTGGTTGTACAACACCTGGAACAGCGGGCTGTGGCCCAGCCCCCGATCCGGCGCCACCGCATCGAGCAGCGCGTCGAACGGCAGATCCTGATTGCGCTGCGCGTCGAGCGCGGCAGACCGCACGTGCTGCAGCAATGACGAGAGCGATGCGCGCGGCGCCACCTCAAGCTGCACCACGACGGTATTGACGAAGAAGCCCATGATGGCTTCGCTGCCAGGCACGCCGCGATTGGCCAGCGGCAAGCCGATGCGCACTTCGTCGCTGGCAGTATGGCGCCGCAGGACGAGCGCGAGTGCGCTCATCACCAGCATGGCCGGCGTCACATCATGCGCGAGCGCGGCGTCACGCAGCCGGGCTTGTACGTCCTCTGGCAGGGCGAACGCGTGCTGCGCCTGCAAGCGCCCGGCGCCCGCCGCCCGCGGGCGATCCGGCATGATCTGCGCGGACGGCTCGCCGCCCAGGCGCGCCGCCCACGATGCCACGGCCCGCTCAAGTCCCGGCGCGTCCTCGCGCCCGCTTTCCCACGCTGCGTAATCCGAGTAACGCAGTGCATCGTTGCGTGCAACCACGCGCGGCGTCACGCCGCCACACGCCTGCCGATAATCGCCCGCGAGGGTCTCGACGAAGCGCTGCATCGACCAGGCATCGCAAACGATATGATGCAGGGCAAGCACCAGCCGGCTTTCCTGCGCCGGACCGACCAGCAGCACCGCGCGCAGCAGCGGACCGCGCCGCAGGTCGAACGGCGCATCGAGACATGCCTGCGCCCGTTCGCGCACAGCCTGCTCGAAGGCATCGGCGCTCGCCGTGTCGCGAAGATCCACGCGCGTGGCGACGAACGGCGGCATCGCGGCCACTGCGGCGATACACTGCGCCGGCTCGCCGTTCGCGTCCGCCTCGAACGTCGTGCGCAAGGCCGCGTGCCGCTGGACGGCGGCATCGAGCGCGGCGTTGACGGCGGCCTCGTCCAGCGGGCCATGGAACGACAGCATGCCGCCGACGTGGTATGCGGTGTCCTGCGAATCGAGATTCCACGCGAACCACAGACGACGCTGCGCGTGCGTGAGCGGCGCGCGCGCGTCACAGTCGGGCATCCGTACCAACGGCCGCGTAGCGCGCGAAATCGCGGTTGCCTCGTCGACCCGCGTCGGCGTGCCTGGGGCGGTGCCTGAGGCGGCGCTTGCCGCAGCGCCTGCGGCCCCACCGTGGGCCGCCGCAGCCGACGCGCACGCTGCGGCACGCCCGTCGAGCAGCGCGGCGGTCGCCGCCAGCCGAGGTTGCGCGAAGACGTCTACGACCGTATATGGCACCGACCATTCGGTCTGGATGCGCGACGCGAGCTGCACGGCGCGTATCGAATTGCCGCCGAGTCGGAAGAAATGCGCGTCGGCGTCCACCGGGCGCGACAACACTTCGGACCAGACTGCCTGCAGGCGCGCGACGGTGTCACCTCGGGCGGCATCGGCGCTGCCGACAGACGTGCCCGCAAGCGCGTTTGCGGGATCAGTCGCTGCCTCGCCGCCTGTCCCGGACGCCGCCGCTGCGGGCGTCGTATCGACAAGCTCGACCACGCCGTTCGTGCTGATCGCATAGGCGTCGAGCGAGCGTTCGCGCCAGCCGCGCGCGGCCGCGGCGCGCTGCAGCTTGCCGCTGGACGTTTTCGGCAGGCCGCCCGGATTGAGCAGGACCACCACGGCAAGCGGTTCGCCGAACAGCGGCGCGACCACTGCGTCCAGTTCCTCGACGATCTGGGCCGGCGTGAGCAATTTCTGGGTTCGGCGCGACACTTCGGCAGCAAGCCCGATGCCTTCCCCATTCGCTCCCGAGACCGCGAACGCGGCGACGCGTCCCGCGCGCACGATGTCCAGCTCCGCCTCGATCGCCTGCTCCACGTCCTGCGGATAGAGATTGTGGCCGCGCACGACGATCATGTCCTTCAAGCGGCCGGTCACGTATAGTTGGCCGTCGATCAAGCGACCGAGATCGCCGGTGCGCAGCCAGCGTCCGGTGCCATCCTCGATGAATGTCGCCGCGGTCGCCTTCGGCTTGCGCCAATAGCCGGCCGCCACGCTCGGCCCGCTGACCTGAATTTCGCCATCCGTGCCGTCGGCCGCGGCGCCGCTGACCGGATCGAGCAAGCGCAGCCGATGTCCGGTCGGCAGCACGCCGCACGCCACCCATTGCTTATCGGCGCCCTCGACCGCGTGCGCGCGTGCGCCGATCGGCGCGGTGACGCTGCTCAACCCTGCGCCGCGTTGCACGCCGGTGACCAGCAGCGTCGCTTCCGCAAGGCCGTAGCAAGGATAGAGCGCCCGGGCGTCGAAGCCGAAGGCCGCGAAACGCGCCGCGAAATCGCGCATCGTGTCGTGTCGCACGGGTTCGGATCCGGAGAAGGCAACCCGCCAGCAGGACAGGTCGATGCCGTCCATCTGCGCGTCGCGCACGCGCTCCGTCAACAGCCGATAGGCGAAGTCCGGCCCGCCGGAGATGGTGCCGCGATGCTTCGCGATCGCCTGCAGCCAGCGCACCGGTTGCGCGAGAAAGAAATCGGGCGACATCAACACCAGCGGAATGCCGGAAAACACGGGCTGCAGCAGCGTGCCGATCATGCCCATGTCGTGCGGCAGCGGCAACCAGCTGACGAACACGTCGGTCTCGCCGACGCCCAGACGCTCCTTGATCGCGATCTCGTTGGCGATCAGGTTCGCGTGCGTGACCATCACGCCCTTCGGGTCCGACGTCGAGCCGGACGTGTATTGCAGGAAGGCCAGGTCGTGCGGCGCGATGTCGATCGGCGTGCCATCGTCCGCGGCGTCGGCTTGCGGCATGTCGCTGTCGTCCTGCGCGTCGATCACGAGCAGTTCCGCGGGCGACTGATACTCGTCCAGCAGCGTGCGCGCGAGCGGCGCCTGAACCGTGCTGACCAGCACCCAGCGCGGCGCCGCATCGGCGAGCATCACTCGCAGACGTTCAGCGTAGGCGTCGCGGCTGCGGCTCGGCGCGAAGGCGGGAGTGGCAAGCACCCCGGCGTAGAGGCAGGCGAAGAACGATGCGAAGTAGCCCGCACCGCTGTCCATCAGCAGAATGGCCCGCTCGCCTTTGTAACGTCCGGCGCCCAGACGCGCGGCGAGCCGCCGCGCCTGTCGATCGAGCGTTGCATAGCTGTAGCTGCGTTCGCCCTCCGCATCGACGCAGGTCAGGCCGATCGTATCCGGGCGCTCGTTCGCCAGTGCCCGCAGGCGCGCCACCATGTGCTTCGGAGTGTTGGACATCGGATTGCCTGACGTGCTGTGCGGACCTTCGCCGCGATTCCTGGAATGCGCCTCGCGGCGCCGTTGCTTGCGCGTTCGCGCTGGGTGCCACGTGCGCGCGTCGGCGGCCCTATCGGTGCGGGCCGCCGTGCCCGGCTAGGGCAGCCGGAGCAGTGCAATGCAGCGTACTCATCCGCCGTCGCGCCGCGCCGCGCCGCCTCGTTCGCCGCCTCGTTCGCCGCCTCGTCCGCCGCCTCGTTCGCCGCCTCGTTCGCCGCCTCGTTCGCCGTCCCGCTCACCAGCCGGTTCGGCATCATCGATGCGGCGGCGCAAGCGCTTGAGAAACGGACAGCGCTCGGCGGCCGGCTCGTTGCCGTCCGATAGGAAGTATTGCTTCCATTCGAGATTGCCCGGGTCGCCGTAGAAGCCAAGGTCCGGGTGCGGCGCGACGGCGTCCCATTTGCGCAGACGCTCGCGCACCTGCTCGCGTGCCTGGCGGCCGATCACCTTGTTGGTGATCGTGTCGACGAACACCGCGCGCGGCTGGAACAGCAGCACCATGCCTGGCCCCAGGCTGCGGCTGCGCCGGCGGTCGAACGACGGGCACGCGCACACGACGAACATCTGGATGCCGCCGTAGGAGAACTCCCAATCCTCGTCCGATGGTGGCGGCTGCTCGTCGGCAGCCGGATCGGGATCGCGCTCATGCAAGTCCTGCAGCGTCTGCCAGAACAGGTCGTGGTAGGCCTCGTGCGTGCGCGGCGTCGGATCGGGCGTGTAGAACACGGCAATGTTGTGGCGCCGGAATTCCGGCTGCGCGGCCAACCGCGTGAACGTGCGCATGGTCTCCGGCAAGGTTCGATCGTCGGCGCCTTCGACGAAGGCATAGAACATCTCGCCGCGCCGCTCCGCGATCGTCCCGAAGAAGCACGGATATTCCGGGTGCATCACATGACCGCGCAGCGTCGCGTAGGAGTCGGCCAGCCACGGCGGCAGCGCCACGTCCCCCACTTGATCGGCGCGGATCACGCGGCTTCGCCAATCGCTCGCACCTGTCTGGCGCGGCTTGGCGAGGACGTCGGAGGAGTCAGGCTGCATGAACATCTCCCTTCGGGACGGTATGCCGGACCTTGCCGGCTCGCGGGTGCGACCGCACGGCCGGCGCGCCGAACGCGCCGACGCGGCAACACGTGATCGATGAACGTTTCTGAACTACAACTACGATGCCGCCCGCGCCGTCACGTCCGGCGCAACATGCCGGATGCGTCGGACATGACGGCACTGGGCGTTGCCGCGGGGACACTGGACCTTCGGCACTAAACAGTGGGCCGTGAACCTTGAGTCAGCCCCGCCCGCCGCACGAACCGCGGCGACCCTCATGGCGCCTCATGGCGCTTATGGCGCTTATGGCACTTATGTCGCTTATGTCACTTATGGAACTAAAGGCACCGACGGCACCTGTGGCACGGCCGTCGCGACGCGAGCTGTATCGCCGCCACCGGCCGCGCCGGTCAACTCCGCGATCCAGTCGTCCGGAATGATGGGCTGGTGGTAGGTGCATTCCGCCGACACCACCGTCGAGCCGTGCAAACGACCGTCCGGGATCAGAACGCTGTCGCCCTGCTTCATCTTCAGCTGCATGCCGACATTGCCCCAGAAAATCATGTCACCAGACTCGATCACCACCAAGCGGTGGTCGTTGTGCACATGGGTGGTCGAACACATCTCGCGCGGCTCGACGAATGTTTCGCGATCGATATCGGGACACTCCGCGTCGATGCGGCCTTCGACCTGCTTGGCGAACGCGCAATAACGCTCGATCGCCGACAGCCAACGGAGCTGTTCGCCCATGTCCCAGCGGGCGCGAGCGGCAAGCAGCGTCGCCGCACCCAGGCCCTGGCCAAGACGTACGAGCGGCAGCGCGCCATATTGCGCGTCGAGCGCCGCGAGCGCATCACTGAAGCGCGCCAGCAACGACGCGAACGGATCGCCGGCCGAAACCGACTGGCCGAGCATGGCGCCGGCGCCGCCTGCGAAGCCGGTCACCAGATGCGGACACGCCTCGCCCAATGCCGTGATGAAGGCCAGCATCTCCGCTTCCGCCGCGAACGCCGCGCCGATCAGCGCAAACGCCCGGTCGGGCCGGGTGCCGAGCGCGTAAAGCAGATTCGCCTTGGCTAGGCTCGTCGGCAGATAGAACTGCCAATAGGAGTGCTGACGGCGACCGAGGTCGAGCGCCGCGGCAACGCGCGACAGCAGCCCGTCCTGCAGCCGATCGCTCACCGAAGGACGCAGCTCGGGCGCGAGCGCATCGAAGTAACCCGCGGCCTCGGCCCGCGCGACCGCCACGCGGCGCGACGGCGCCAGGCTCCACCGCTGAATCAACGCGAAACGAAGGCCTTCCATCAGGTAGTCGTTGCGTTGCAGCAGCGCGAACATGTCGCACCAGAAGCGGCGCTCTTCTTCGAACAGTGCGCGCAACCCCTCGACCTGCCGCGTCGCGTCGCTGAAATTGTCGCCCTGCTCGCCGAGGAAGGTGAACGCGTAGTTCTCCAGGAACGGACGAATCCGCGCGCCCATGACCTGATTGCGCTCTCCATAGAATGCGTCGGACGCCTCGAACGCGGCCGCCAGCTCGGCCGGCGAACCGGCGCGCGGCATGCGGGCGACGCCAACCTCGTTGATGCACATCAGCAAGCGCTGCGATGCGAGCATCGGCAGACGACTCACCGTCTCCGCCCGAACCGGCTTGCGGAACTGCAGGAAGTCCAGGTCTTCCGGGCGCAGCGGGCGCCGGTAGAAGTCTTCGTCCAGCTCCAGCTCCTCCACCACCGCACTGCGGAACGCCGTGTGGGAGGCGAAGTCGCGGATCAGCGGGAGCAGTTCGTCGCGCCGCTCGACGAAGGGTGCGAAATCGAACAGCGGGGACGAGGCAGCCACCATGTCGGTCTCCTGGAATCAGGCGCACGCTCGGGTCACGGCGGCCGGAGCCGACAGTGCTTTGCCGAGATGCGTGAGCACCTGCCCGATCAGTGCCGGGCGATGCGTGTTGATGAAGAAATGTCCGCCCGGCAAGTGCGCCGCGGCGAATGAGCCGGTCGTCTCGCGCGCCCAGGCGGGCTCGTTGTCCGGCACCATGCAGCGCGCGTCGTCGACACCATTGACGGCCAGCAACGGGCAGTCGAGCGGCAGGCGCGATGGCGGGTCGTAGGTGCCGCACAGATGGAAGTCGGCGCGCAGCATCGGCGACACCAACTCCATGAATTCCTGGTTATCCAGCAAACTGTCGGGCATGCCGCCGAGTCGCCTGACTTCGGCGAGAAAGGTGGCTTCATTACAATCGAGCCAATGCGTCTCGCGCGTGCGAAGCGCCGGGGCGAGGCTGCCCGACGCGCCGAACCAGGCCGGCCCGGCGCCCAATCGGGCGCGCAGCGCGTGCGCCAGTTCAAGCCCGACGAGCGCGCCCATGCTGTGGCCGAAGATCGCGTAGCGGCCCTCGCCGCGGGCGCGCAGCGCGGGCATGACCTGTTCCAGCAGGTCGTCGAGTAGCGCTGACCACGTATGCGAAGCGGCTTGCGCATGCCGCACGCCACGTCCGCGCAGATGCACCGGCACGACTTCCACCCAGTCCGGCATCATCTGCGGCCAGTCGCGAAACAGCGCGGCACTGCCGCCGGCATACGGCAGGCAGAGCAGACGTATGGGCCCGTCGACCGACTGCCGCGAAGCACATGGCAACTGCCGCGGCGACTGCGGCGATGTCACGACTGGGCGTCCGCCGGCCGCGGCGCGCCGTCCATTGCCTGCCTCAGGCTGAGTGGCCGCATGTCGGTCCAATGGGTCTCGATGTAATCGAGACACGCCTGCTTCGGTCCCTTCATGCCGACCGCTCGCCATCCGCCCGGGATCGCCTTGTAGCTCGGCCAGATCGAATATTGTTCTTCGTGGTTGACCACCACTTCGAACTCGGCACTATCGTCGTCCCAACTCATGATCTTCTCCAGTGACGCGGCGCCGGCCGGCGCCCCGGTCAGGGCGCCGTGCAAGCGCAGTCGTCGGTGTCGTGTCGTCGCGCGCGCGCCGGCCAGACGGCAATGCGGCGCGCCCGCTGCGTAGGTGGTGCGGGGCCGACAACGCGCCCTACTCCAGTACTGCGCCGCTACCACCCGCAGCGCCGGCCCACGGTCGCCGTCGCGAACCAGCCCAGCCGCATGTCGGCACGCCGCCGTACCTGAAAACATTGCCGGCGCGACGGCAATCCTCTCAAAAATGAGAATCATTACTGTTTGCCGTCGCAATTTACCGAACTGGCTGACTGCCTGTCAATCGATTGCTACGTGCATCGCAGGGGTTAAGGAAAACCGTCATCGATGCGTAATGAGAATCGTTATATACTCGACGCTCTTTGCCGGCGCCACGGCCAGCCCTCGATCCGCCGTATGGCACGACCCTGCGCCGCTTGCACCGGCCGACGCGCGCGGCCTCGAACCGTGAGCCGATGCCGACCCGTTTGCGCCGACCACTGATCTTCCTGCCGCTGGTTGCCGCCGCACTCGGCGCGCTGCTCTGGCTCCTGTTCATCCGCAGCCGCGAGTCGATAGAAACGACCACGATCCGCACGGGCGACATCGAAGTCAGCGTCACCGCGCTCGGCACGCTCCAGCCGCGCAACTACGTGGACGTCGGGGCGCAGGCGTCGGGCGCGATCCGCCGCATCGCGGTACAGCCGGGCGATGCCGTCCGGAAAGGCGCATTGCTCGCCGAGATCGATCCCGCCGTCCAGCAGGCACGCGTCGACGTTGCGCGCGCGTCGCTCGCCGCCCTGCGCGCGGAACTGGCCGAACAGCGCGCGGAACGCGAACTCGCCGGCCAACGGATCGCGCGGCAGCGCCAGATGCTGGCCGATGGCGCGACGCGGCTCGACGATCTGCAAAGTGCGCAGGCAACCCTGCGGGTGGCCGAGGCGCGCGTCGCCAAGCTGCGCGCGCAGATCGACGGTGCGATGTCGGGCCTGGCCGGGGACGAGGCGCAGCTCGGCTACACGCGCATCTACGCGCCGATGTCGGGCACGGTCGTTTCGCTCGACGCCCGGGAAGGCCAGACGCTCAATGCCACCTACCAGACGCCCAGACTGCTGCGGATCGCGGATCTGTCGCGCATGACGGTATGGACCCAAGTGTCCGAGGCGGACATCGGCCGGATCACGCCGGACATGCGGGTGTATTTCACGACGCTCGGCGGCCAGACCGATGCCGGTCCGCGCCGCTGGAGCGGACGCCTGCGGCAGATCCTGCCCGCGCCGCCGCGGCCGACCGACCAGGACGAACGCAGCACGGCGGCCCCCGCGGCGCAGGGCGCGGGCAAGGTTGTACGCTACACGGTGCTGGTCGATGTCGACAACAAGGATGGCGCGCTGATGCCCGAGATGACCGCGCAGGTGTTCTTCGTCACCGCGGCGGCGAGGGCGGTCACGCTCGCGCCAATGGCGGCGCTGCAGCTCGGCGACGCGGGACGCAGCGAATACCGCGCGCGAGTCTTGAGCGACGGAAACGTCGTAACGCGGCAGGTGAAGATCGGCGTGCACGACCGCGTCAGCGGCGAGGTGCTGTCGGGTCTGCGCCCGGGCGATGCATTGATCACATCGATCAAGCACGTCCGCGCCGCCGCCGGACGTTTCCAATGGTAAGGCCACTCGGCGGCGCGAACGCCGCACCGGGACGGCTCGGCAACCCCGTCGGCGGCCCGCCGCTGCTCGAACTGCAAGCGGTGCGCCGGCGCTACGGCGGTGGCGAGACGCCCGCCGTCGAAGTGCTGCGCGGCGTGTCATTGCGGATCGCGCGCGGCGAGTTCGTCGCGATCGTCGGCGCCTCGGGTTCGGGCAAGTCGACGCTGATGAACATCCTCGGCTGCCTCGATCGGCCGAGCGAAGGTTGCTACCGATTCGCGGGGCATGAGATCGGCACACTCGATGCCGATGCGCTGGCCTGGCTGCGCCGCGAGGCCTTCGGCTTCGTGTTCCAGCAATATCACCTGATCGCGACGCTCGACGTGTTGCACAACGTCGAGGTGCCCGCCGTCTACGCAGGCTATCCGGAAGCGGCCCGTCATGAACGAGCACGCGCGCTGCTGGCGCGACTGGGCCTTGAGGACCGCCTCGGCCATCGGCCGCAGCAGTTGTCGGGGGGGCAGCAGCAGCGCGTGTCGATCGCGCGGGCGCTGATGAATGGCGGCCGCATCATTCTGGCCGACGAACCGACCGGCGCGCTCGACAGCCGTAGCGGCAGCGAAGTGATGGCCTTGCTGCGCGAGCTGTCCGCGGCGGGACATACGGTGATACTGATCACCCACGATCGGCAGATCGCCAGCCAGGCAGCGCGGGTGATCGAGATCAGCGATGGCGTCGTCATCTCGGATTCGGCCCGCGCCGACGCGCCGACCCTACCCTCCGTTCACGACGACGCCAGCGGATCGGACACGCTGGACGCGCAGGCCAAACCCGATCCCGCCGACGACGATTTCGCCGCCGAACTGGCGCGCGGCGTGGCGCGGCGCATCTCACCGCTGACCGAGCTGCGCGAGGCGCTGCACATGGCGGGCCGCGTGCTGCTCGCGAACCGCTTTCGCACGGTCTTGACGTTGCTCGGCATCATCATCGGCGTGGCCTCGGTCATTGTCATGCTCGCGGTGGGCAACGGAACACGCGCCGAAGTCATGGCGCAGATCTCGACCTTCGGCGCCAAGCGTCTCTACGTGCTGCCGGGCGCGGAGGACCGGGGCAGTCCTGGCGGCACGCTGTCGGAAGCCGACGTGGCGGCAGTGGCCACTGTCCCCAACGTCGCAATCGCCATGCCGTTCTATGCGGGCCATGCGACGCTGCGCGTCGGCCACGTCGACACGGACACCGCCATCTGGGCCGTCACCGCCGACGCGCCGGCGGTGCTGAGCTGGCCCGTGATGCAGGGCGCCTTTTTCTCCGCCGCCGACGACGACCGGCTGGCAACCGTGGCGGTTCTCGGCACACACATTGCCGCGAAACTGTTCGGGCGTGTCGACCCGCTCGGCCAGTACGTGCTGATCGACGACGTGCCGTTTCAGGTAATCGGCATACTCGCCAGCAAGGGCGCGACCTCGGGCCAGGCAAACGACGACGACGTGATCATGGTGCCGGCCCGCACCGGCAGCCGACGGCTGTTCGGCAAGGCAGACCTGTCGTGGATTTCAGTCCTGATCCGCAGCGTCGAACGTGCCGACGAGACGGTCGCCGAAATCGGCGCCGTCCTCGAGCGCGTTCATCATCGCCGCGATTTCCGCGTTTACAACCAGGCGGCAGCCGTCGAAGCGGAAGGCGCCGCGCAGCGCACGCTGACCATGACGCTCGGGCTGATCGCCGCAATCTCGCTGGTCGTCGGCGGCATCGGCGTCATGAACATCATGCTCGTCACGGTCAAGGAGCGCACACGGGAGATCGGCATACGGATGGCTTGTGGCGCGCGGCAGCGCGACGTGCTGCGACAGTTCCTGACCGAAGCGATCCTGCTGTCGGCTGCCGGCGGTCTGGCCGGCATCGCGGCCGGGCTGCTCACCGGCGGCGCGCTGCTGCTCCTCGACGTGAACCTGATCTTCTCGGTGCGAGCGATCCTTGCCGCCTTCACCTGCGCATTGGCGACCGGCCTCGTCTTCGGCTACATGCCGGCGCGTCAGGCGGCGCGTCTCGACCCGATCGCCGCACTGGCCGGGCCATGACGACGACGACTCGAAAACGCCGCCCTGCGCGCTGCGACCCTTGCGGCGGGTTCAGTGCGTTCTTTCGCCTGCTGGCGCGTCGCGCGTCGGTGCGCTGGCCGGGCGCTGCCGGCGCGGCCGCGCTGTGTGGGTTGCTGTGTGCCGCCTGCACGCTTGACGCCGCGCCCACCGCCCGCGGCGTCAGCGTGCCGCCCACCTGGCAGAACGCGGACACTGCATCGCATGACGGCGCAGCGCAGGTGACCCGCCACTGGTGGCGCGTCTTCGGCAACGCCGACCTGAACCGTGTTGTCGAAGCGGCCGGGCGCGAAAGCAACGAAGTCGCGGTCGCCGCGGCCCGCGTCAGGCAAGCGCAGGCCGTCGCGCGAATGAGCCGGGCCGCGACGCTTCCGGATGCGTCGCTCGATGCCACCGGCTACCGCCAGGGCAGCGGTGCATCCTGGAATGACAGTCACCCGTGGGGCACCAGCCTCGACCTGACCGCGCACTACGAGGTCGACTTCTGGGGCGGACTCGCCGCGGCACGCGACAGCGCCGAAGCGCTGACGCGTGCAAGCACCTTTGCGCGAGACACGGTCGCATTGACAGTCACCGCGGGCGCGGCACAGCTATGGCTGCAAAGCGCCGGCTTGCGCGACAGACAACAACTTGCCCGTGCATCGCGCGACGCCGTGGCGCAGACATTGCGGCTTGTCGAGGCCCGGCAGCAGGCGGGCGAAGCCAGTGAACTCGACGTCGTGCAACAGCGAACGCTTCTTGCCCAGTTGACCCGTACCGAACGCGCGCTGCAGGAACAGACCGTCGCCAGCGACAACGCGCTTGCACTGCTGCTGGGTCGACACATCGGCGATCTGATACTGCGGCCAGCGCCGCTTGCGTCGCTGACCATCCCGTCGGTCGACGCAGGCATGCCGTCGGCGCTGCTCGCACGGCGTCCCGATATCGCGCGCGCCGAAGCCGAACTGAGCGCGGCAGACGCGGACGTGGTCGCGGCACGGGCGCGGATGCTGCCCTCGTTCGATCTGCTCGGCGCGCTGCATTTTGGCCTGCCGTTGCGCACGATCATCGAAAGTCCGCTGTCGAGTCTCACCGCGACGCTCAGCGCGCCGCTGTTCGACGGCGGTCGCCGCGCGGCCGACCGCGACCTGCAATTGGCCAGGCAGGACGCGGCGTTGATCAGCTATCGCGCCGCAGTGGTGGCTGCGCTGGCCGATGTCGAAACCGCGTTGAACGCGGTCCGCGGGCTCGCCGCGCAGGCCTCGGCGCAGGATGTGGAAACGGCACAGGCGCAGCGCGCACTGGCCATCGCCACGTCTCGATACCGCGCTGGCGCCGAGACGATGACCACGCTGCTCGACGCGCAGCGAACATTGTTCAGCGCGCGCGATGAAGCGGTACAGCTTCGGCAGGCGCGCCTGCAGGCCGCCGTTTCGCTCTATAAGGCGTTGGGTGGCGGCTGGGGCGACGAACTGACCGCGCAGGCCGCCGGCGTGCGTGCAACGGCGGAGGGCAGCGCAATGGACGACGGTACGGCCGGTCCGTGACGTGCGCGGCCGGCGGCGCGCGCTATGCTGCGGAACCGTCGCCCGCCATCAGCGACGCGGAGCAGCATTCAAATCCTGCCGTCATGCCACCGATCACACCACTCCGCCACGTCATCGCTTTCCGGGCGCACGTCGACGCCGTGCAACGCGTCCGCACTTGCGCCCTGCGCAGGGCGATCCAGGCCGTTGCGCCTTACCGCGGCCAGGGCATGGGGCCGCCGCAAGTCTGGGCGGCGCGACGGCATCTGCTCCATATCCGTCAGGTGCTTGAAGCGCAGAACTCCGCCGTTCTGGCGCGCAAGACCGGCATGCTCGATGCGCTGGAACACCGCCTTCAATGGAACGCCGCGCTCGCGGCCATGCGCTGAAGCCGCGGCCCAGCCAGTCCGGTCCGCACACCGCGCCGCAGGGCGAACTCGCCCGACGCCCTGCCCATCCATCGTGCCCGTACCGGGCCGTCCGCGCCGGGCGCATCGACTCCGCCGCGAACGGTTCGGCCGCCTGCCGCGCGCGATGCCGTTCACGGGTGGTGTGCCTCGGCGTCGTGACCGGCAAGCGAGCCGTCGCTGCCTCCGCCCATGCCGCCACCCATGCCACCCATGCCGCCCCCCGCCCCGCCGCCACCCTGACCCTTGCCGCCCTCCCGCGTCGCTTCGCGCGCCCCGTCCTTGCCGCGCGAACCGGATGGCCGGGTCGGCCCTTGCAGCGGAATCTCCAGGCTGTTCGGCACCGGCTCCAGGTCCAGCACGTCGCGGATGAAGTTTCGCAAGGACACCACCAGCTCCGCAGTCTGGATCGGCCGCCCTTGCGCCATTTCCGTCGCCGCGCGCGCCGCGAGTCGTACCTGCTCTTCGGTGCCCAACAGGATGATGTCGGCCAGCGCGGCTTCGACTGCGTCCCGAATCCGTCGGGGCCGTTCGGAGCCACTGCCCGCAGTGCGAGCGTCCGATGCGACCGCGGCGGCTTCCAACACCGCGTCCACGTCCCCTGCCGGCGGCGTCGCCATCGAAGCGCGCTGCAGATCGCGCAGATGCATCGGATCGACGGCCAGATTTCCCGTGAATGAGCCTCCGAGCGCGCGATAGGCGGCAATCAAGGTCCGCAGTCGTTCGTTGATCTGCCGGTTCTCGCGCTCGCGACGCTGCTGTACGGTCTGCATCAGAAGCAGCCGCACGCCCACGCCAATCAACGTGATGACGGCGAGACCCAGCAGGGTGGACATCAGGGCCTGCCAGGAGCTGAAGTCGAGGCTGCGCATTCTTTCTCCTTGAGCGCGACCCGCAAAAGACTGGCGAGCGCTCGGCGGTGCAATTTTGATAAAGTCTGGAAACTGTCCGGCCATTTGCAAGTCGCGGTCCAGGCCACGCGTCGCTCCAGCGCGAGCGCACGGCTTGGCCGTCGATCGCGATGGCAGTGGAGGCAGCGGTGGCGACGGAGAGCGCAATCGCAACAGCGACGGAATGGCAATCGAGCCGCCCATGCGCAAGCGCACGAGCGAGAACCGCGTCCCATGTCCTCCAACGATACAAGCCGCTGATGATGCCCGAGCCAGGTTCTCCGTCAACCCCATCCACCGTCTCGCCGCTTACGCTGCGGTGCGCATCGGCGGCCGACGTCGCGACGGTCACACGCATGCACACCGCCAGTTGGCGTTCCGCCTACCGCGGGATCCTTCCCGACGCCTACCTGGACGGCAACCTGGAAGCGGAGCGCTTGCAAGACTGGGCGTACAAACTGCCAGCGCTGGTGAACGGCGACGGCTTGGCGCTGATCGCCGAGATCGACGGGGAGCCACTCGGACTGGCATGTGCGATGAATGCCGACGCCGACGGCAGCGTGCTCCTGGACCAACTGCACGTGCTGCCCGCCGCGAAAGGGCGGGGTCTAGGTTCAGCGCTGATCGATGCGGTGGAGAATTGGGCGCGGGCGAGCGACGCTGACAGCATGCATCTGCTGGTGCTGTCCCAAAACGCCGCCGCGATCGGCTTCTACGAGTCGCGCGGGTGGCGACGCAGCGGCATGGTAAAGGCGCCACTCGGCGGCATCATCGTTGCGGCCTTTCGCTACGAATTGACCCTCTAGCGATCGACGCCCTGCTCGCCGCACCGTTCGGCGCAGGCGCGGGAGTGCGCCGGCCGCTGGCATAGGCCGAATCGCGCCGCTTGAGCATGGTCGCCTAAATCGCCTGGCGCGCCCCGGCGCGCGCGCGTGCGCGGATCCGGGCAGCGAGCTGCGCACTCGCTGCGTTGCGTCGCCTGCCGAACAGCCATCGCCCACCGGCCGACGTGCCATAGCGCGCACGCCCGGCCATGCGTCAGCGAAGCCGTCGGCTGGTCGGCAGTCAGCGCTGCCCGCAGCCGGTGCCCGGCGTGCGTGAAGACGCATATTGCGATGCGGGTCAAGCCACGCCTGCCGACGACCCGACGCGCGTTGCGTCAGCTTCGATGGCGCGCCGCTTGCGACGTCACGGCAATGCCCTCCGTTGCGCGGTCTTCAGAATACTTCTATGCGTGACAGTAAGAAACCGGTAAGCGCTGGACGCTACGATCGAACTCTTCCGCCCGGAGCTACGCTGCATGGCCTTTTTCTTGACGATCGTCCAGCTCCACGATGCGAACCCGACAGCTGATCGAAAGCTGCAGTCGGGAATGGAAGCGGCCGGCTTCAGCCGCCACCTCAACTGCGGCGACGCCGATACCTGCATCCTGCCGGACAGCGCATATTGGTATTCGTCCTCGCGCGCGGGTGATGATATCGAGACCGCACGGATCAACGAACTGGCACGGCGCGCCGCCGGCCCGACCGGCAAACGGTTTTCGATCCTGACCGTCGAGGTCGCGCGCGGTATCGCGATGATCTGGGACCTCGATCCCGTTTCGCAGCAAAAGTGAAACGCGCCGCGTCGGCGTTGCCACCGCGCGATGCGCTCACCCTGTAGGCAGCTCCCCTGTGGGCGGGTAAGCCACGGCGCCCGGCAGTGGATGCGATGGAACCAAACCGTGCAATGGCGCAGTCGCCAGATACGCTGCCTTTGCGGCGGCCGCCCTTTCGGCCTCGACGGCCGTTGGGAAATGTCCAAGTACACGCTCGAAGTAGCGCGTTCCTGACGCGTCATTCCACACGACGCGAACGCGGGCAGCGAACATTTGATCGCGGCTCACCTCGACCAACGGCGTTACTCGCCTGTCGATCGCCGTTATGACATTTAGAACCACGCGATGTCCCGGTGAGTGAACAGAGCCGCATTTTAATTGATGCATCGCGACCAGCGTCGTAAGCGCACTCTGAAAATGCCGCAAGCTACGCGACGCGCGGCCTGCTAATGCGGTAGCCGACCTACAATTCACCGCGCCATGCGAGCAATGCGAGCGTCCGGACGCCGAGGTCGCGCGCTGCCGGTCCCTGTTCTTCAAGGGTCGCCGTGCCACGCTCCCGCGACAAGATCGCCGCGGCCATGTTTCATTCGATCAAGAACCCGGCATGCATCATCCACGATCGCCGCGCGCTAAATCGGCAACGCGAATTTGCTACGCTACACATCCCAACGCGCACGAGCCGGTTCCTTCTTCATGACCATCGAAACAGTGTCCCACGTTGGACCCGTCGCAGCCGTCATCGCGGTCGTTCTATATCGAAACAAGGTTCTCCTGGTCCGACGCATCAATGCGCCCGACGCTGGGAAGTGGGGCTTCCCGGGTGGCAAGATCGAATTTGGCGAGACGATCGAAGCCGCCGCCGAGCGCGAGTTACGCGAAGAGACGGGCGTCGACGCCGTCGCGAGCGACGTGATTACCGCACTCGACGCACTCGATGATGTCGACGGTATTTCGCAACAACACTTTGTGCTCGTCGCCGTGAGGTGCCATTTTCGGTCCGGCGTGCCCGTCGCGGGCGACGACGCAATGGAGGCGCGCTGGTTCGACATTGGCGCGGTCGACGCAATGACGCTCGATCTGAGCGCAGGTGTGACGCACGTTTTGCATCGCGCAGCGACCCTCGTATCCGCCGGGGACGCGTCGCCGTCAGCGTGATTCGCCACTGCGCCCAAGCCGTCTGCCTTACCGCGCATTCGCGCCACGCCAGCGCGGTCGCATGCCGCTTCGCTACCGTCCGGCACGACTTTCAGAAACATTCTAGTATTCAGCCACGATCAGAATGCTCGGCCGCCCGCACGGCCGACAGCCACCTCACCGGGGAACCCACAATGAACGAAGACAGCCACCGATTGTCGATGACGGTGCTGATGACACCCGACATGGCGAATTTCTCGGGTAACGTGCACGGCGGCACGATCCTGAAACTGCTCGATGGCGTCGCGTACGCGTGCGCCAGCCGCTATGCAGGCCGCTACGTCGTGACCTTGTCGGTCGACCAGGTCGTCTTTCGTCAGCCGATCCATGTCGGCGAACTCGTCACCTTCCTGGCGTCCGTCAATTACACCGGGCGCAGTTCGATGGAGATCGGCATCAAGGTCGTCACGGAGAACATCCGCGACAAGTTAGTGCGCCACACGAACAGCTGCTATTTCACGATGGTGGCGGTCGACGACAACGGGCAATCCGTCGAGGTGCCACCGCTGCAACCTGCCGACGACATCGAGCGCGAGCGCTTCCGGAAAGCGGAGTTGCGGCGTGAACTGCGGCGCGAAATGGAAAGCCGTTACCAGCAGATCAAGACGCTCGGCACCTTGTAGCAAGCGACTGGGCGTTGCCTTGCGCGGCCCCCAGTCGAGCGCGTCGCCGGCCGCCTGCGTTAAGCTACGCGCTGCTCATCGAGCGAACGGCTCGCGTGCCGCGAGCAGTCTTGCAACGATCGGGCTGCGCGACGCCGCCGCGTGGCGAGGTCGACGTTGTCCATCTTTCTCTCTTGCCGTCCACTGCCTTGACGACCTACACGCTAGGCGCGCCGGTTAGCGCCGAACTCGAGATCCGCAAGAGCCGGTTCATCGCCCACGCGATGCCGGTTGCCGATCGCGTCGCGGCGATGGCGCAAATCGATGCGTTGCGGGCGGCGCATCCGGGCGCAACGCATGTTTGTTGGGCACTGCTCGCGGCTGGCCAGTCGGGCATGTCGGACGATGGGGAACCGTCCGGCACCGCGGGCCGGCCGATTCTGGAAGTGCTCCGTCATCATGATCTCGATGGCACGTTGGCGGCGGTTGTGCGGTACTACGGCGGCATCAAGCTGGGTGCCGGAGGCCTCGTGCGCGCTTACACGGATGCGATCGCAACCGCGCTGCGCCATGCCACGCGGGTCGAACGCATCCGCCGAACACGCGTACAGCTCGTCCTGGACTATCCGGACGAAGCCCGTGCCCGGCGCCTGATCGAACAGTCCGCTTACGTTCTCGATGCATCCGAGTACGGAATGGACGTACGGTTGACGGTCGATCTGCCACTCGATGAGCGTGCGAGGTTCGAGGCCAGCGTGCGCGACGCGACGCAGGGACGAAGTCGCTGTCTCATGTCGGACGACGAAAGCGACGCTGTCACCTGAAGGTTGCCTGAAGGAGACCCTGGGGGACTTCCCTGCTAATTCGGTCTCGTCACGCAGCGCTGGCGAAAACTGCTTCTCGCGCGGCGCATCGTTGTGCGGCTTAACGGCGGCAGTGCCGAATGGATCAGGCGACGCGCACGTCGTCCGCCATGAAGGCCGATAGCTCGGATCGACGACTCGCCGCCGAGAATCGATCGCTGCAGTGTCGCCGCCGACGGAAAACCCATCGCGCGGCATCGTCGAAATCGCTTGCTGATCGAAACGCCGAAGCAGCCCGAACGCTGCGGCTGCCATCGCGTCGAGCGGCATGCGGCGTGACGCCTCCTCGCGGACGAAGGCCGGCTTGTCCGAGCGAGTCGCAAAGCAGGTCATCGGGTCGGACCGCGCCGAGCGCCTGCAGCGTGCCTTTTCGAAAGACGGGCAACACGCGATGGTGTGGAGATTGCTACGCTTCCCTATCGTTTCGTGCGATGCACCGTTTCCGGTGCCGCGATTATCGGTTGCAGCTCGCTGTCAGAATGAACAGACCGCGAGCGCCAACGACCAAGTCGTGACGTCGCCGGAACCGGTGGATGCGAGATGGTGTGCGTGCCGAAGTAAATTTCGATGCTGCGGCGGCGCCTCGCAACGCGGTGCGCCGGTTGGCGCACCACGGACGTCGCGCAGTCGCCGACGAGGCGCGGCATCGTCACTTCGCGACTAATACGATCTGCGATGGAAGTGACGACTTGGATCGGAATCGCTGTGACTCGCGTAAATAGTTGCGAGGCTTGGAAGAAACACCTGATTGCGATAACCACTGCATGCGCGTTTGCGGTCATAATCAAAGCGTGTGACCGCGCGCAACGTACCGACGATGTCGTTAAAGTCACACGGACCGGCATCAACGGTGTGCGAAGTAACGTTTGGACGCCATCCTGGATTGACACGTCACCAGAACGCGGCAACACTTCGCGGTTTAACCACTAAGGAGAATAAAGATGGCAACGGCAAGCAAGGCAACATCGGTAGAGAAGCTGGAAGCGGCGGCGAATCGCCTGGGCGAAGCAGCGAAGAAGGCACTGGCGAAAGCCGAACAAGCTCGCAAGGACGCGCTGCAGAAAGTATCGCAATACGAGAAGGCCGTGAAGGCTGCGGTCAAGGAAGCGAAGGCGGCAAGCAAGGCCAGTGCGAAGAGCACGACCACGCGCGGCGCTGCGGCGAAGAAGACTACTGCGCGCAAGAGCGCCGCCGGCAAGACTGCGGGCACGACTGCTCGCAAGACGACGTCGGGTCGTTCGACGGGCCGGGCTGCAGCGAAGGGCGCATCGGCGAAGACCACGTCGACCCGCGGTGCCGCCAAGAAGGCAAGCAGCAAGACCACGACGGCGCGCAAGACCTCGGCACCGGCCAAGGCGCCGACCGCTCGCAAGACGGCTCGCAAGACGCCGACCAAGCGTGCTTCGAAGACCGCCGCACCGGCAACGCCTTCGACGTCGTCGACCGAGTCGGGCAACAACGCCTGACGCGAGTCGCATCGCGCTATTGACGCGACTGCCGGCGCGCCCCTCGGGGCGTTGTCTGGTTCGCGCGAGATGAACACGGCCCGCCCATGCGGGCCGTGTTCGCATTCCGTCTCCGAATCGATGCGCTGCGTGAAGCCGGCAAGCCGCTTCGCGCGCCCGCTCGCCGTGCATGCCCCGCGCAGCTCACCTGGATCTCGCGGCGTCGCGCACGCCTGCGTGGTGAATCGCAGCGCCCGGGCGCCCCGACGCGGCCTCCCGGTCGACCCGGCGTTCGCGCCGAAGCCTTCCACCGACGCCAGGCAATCAGGGACGGTGGCGCCCCATCTGCCCAGCCGATCCACGTGCCGCTTCCAGTAGCTGCCGGCGCGGCATCCGAGCGACGTTCCTTTCGCCCACCTTGATTCGGTGGTGCTCCTGTTCCTGCGGACGAAGCAGGCGCGGCTGTCGGCCCATCGCATCTTTACTGATTTGCTTAGCGCGATTCCGCGTCAAAAAATTCGGACGGCGCGGGAGAAACTTGCGTCGCCGAGCACGGCCGTCTACAACGCGGTGTCGCACAGGCATTCTTGCGCAGCGACAGTAAGGGACGGGAATCGCGCGCCCATGCCGGCGGCGCGCGCAGTCGGATGCGATGCACGGTGCCGACCGCCTGCTGCGCAGCGTCGAGGAGTAAGGCCCTGCGAACGCCGGCCATTTCGCGATGCTTCGTCCATCCGCTACCGGTGACTTGCGTCCGCTGAAGGCTAAAGACGATTCACGCCGTACGTGCCTCCGCCTAACTGTTGCGCCCGTCACTCGCAAGCGGGCTCGACAACAGCCAATCAACGCGGTCGTGCGGAGTGTGGGCTCAAGTCATCGAGCCAGACAACCATTACCGTCTCCCGCGTGCACGGGATCGCATTGCAAGGCACGTCGCTCGGCGCGTATCAGCGGAAAAAAGAGAATGCGAGCGCGACCAGCGCGAGCGCCATGACACCATTGAAGATGCGCTGCCGTCGTGGACTGTTCAGCGCGTTGCGAATGGCGACACCGAAGAGCGTCCACAACGACAGACATGGGAAACCGACGATCGCGCCGACGACCGACGCGGCGAGCGCCCAATGCAGCGGTGCGTAACCGAGCGGCTGAAACGCGGAGGCGATCGTCAGCGCGCGTATCCAACTCTTCGGATTGACGCCCTGGAACAGGGCGGCCTGCCAGAGCGAAACCGGTCGCGGCGCAGGCAGACCCGCCGCACGAGTGCGCGTCAGCTTCCAGGCGAGAAATACGAGATACGCCGCGCCGGCGATCCGCAACCACCACTGCAACGCCGGATAGGACAGGAAGACAAGACCGAGACCCAGACAAGCGAGCATCGTCTGCAATGCGATGCCCAGAATGCAGCCCGAGATTTGCGGCAGTGCGGCGCGGTAGCCGAAGTTGGCACCGGCGGTCGCGACCATCAGATTGTTCGGGCCGGGCGTGCTAGACATCAGCGCGCAATAGCTCAACAGGGGCAGCAGTTCTTTCAATGGGGAACGGTCGTCGACAGAAGGGCGTAATGTAGCGCCGGGCCAGAAAGGCGGCAAGTGCGGCGACGGGCTTCTCGCCAGGATGGTCCGCGCGTTCGTCACGCCGGTCACCGTGGTGCGGGTCGAGACAGGTCGCGACTCGCGATTGCCTCGCGATCGACTCACGATCGACTCACGGTCCACACAGGTCGATGCTGCAACGGTGGAGGCGTGGTTGTGACAGTACTACGATCGTTGCAAGGCCGACCCGATTTCGGCATCGCGCGCGATTGGGACGACTCCGGCTAGCTGTCGGTAACGGCGTGACGCTGCGGTCCAATGTCGCAGCGGAGACTGTACGCGTCGCGGACCTCGCATCGCGTCAAACCGCATGGCGCGCTGTTGGCGGCACCGGGACGACGCTTGGCGCAGGTCGACGGCTTGGCATCACATTGGAGCGGACGCGCGTCGCGGGCTGGCCGACCGCGCTCTCCCGTGTCACGACCCGCATGGCCGCACCGACCACTGAACGCGTGAGCCGCGGTGTCCGCCGACTGCCCGCTCGCTCCAGCCGCGGCGCGGGAGGCACCAGCGAATTCGGCGCCCTCAGGCGCCGAATGGTGCACAGCGTCAGCGCACCGCCAGGCTCTGCGCCCGACGATTTGCGCTGGCTCAGGCTGACAGCGCGCTCAGCCGCGTATGAATCTCGGCCTGGGTTTCGCGCAACGCGGCCGGCAGGCCGGCTTCGAGTTTCTGGAACAACTCGTCATGCAACGCGAGTTCGTCATGCCACGCCTGCGCGTCGATCGACATGACGCTGTCGAACGCATCGCGGTCAAAGGACAAGCCTTCCCACTCCAGGTCCTCGTAGGCGGGCGACACGCCGAACAGGTGGTCATGGCCCTGCGCGCGGCCCTCGATGCGGCCCACGATCCACTGCAGGACCCGCATGTTCTCGCCGAAGCCCGGCCAGACGAACTTTCCGTCCGCGCCCTTGCGGAACCAGTTCACGCAGAAGATGCGCGGCAGCCGCGCGCCGCTGTCGCCGAGGCGCTTGCCGAGCGTCAACCAGTGCGCGAAGTACTCGCTCATGTTGTAGCCGCAGAACGGCAGCATCGCAAACGGGTCGCGCCGAACCACACCCTGCTGTCCCACCGCAGCCGCCGTGGTCTCTGAACCCATCGTCGCGGCCATGTAGACGCCCTCGGTCCAGTTGCGCGCTTCGCTGACCAGCGGCACGGTGGTCGAACGACGGCCGCCGAAGATGAAGGCGTCGATTTCGACGCCGGCCGGATTCTCCCATTCGGGATCGATCGACGGGCACTGCGAAGCCGGCGCGGTAAAACGCGCGTTCGGGTGCGCCGCCTTGCGGCCCGTGCTGCGTCCGATCTCGGGCGTCCAGTCCTGGCCTTGCCAGTCGATCAGGTGCGCAGGGGCCTCGTCCGTCATCCCTTCCCACCAGACGTCCCCATCGTCGGTCAGCGCGACGTTGGTGAAGATCACGTTGCGCGCGAGCGTCGCCATCGCGTTGGGATTGGTCCGCTCGCCCGTTCCGGGGGCAACCCCGAAGTAGCCAGCCTCGGGATTGATCGCGCGCAGCCGACCGTTGGCATCAGGCTTGATCCACGCAATGTCATCGCCGATCGTCGTGATCTGCCAGCCGGGCAACGCCGCCGGTGGGATCAACATCGCGAAATTGGTCTTGCCGCAGGCCGACGGGAAGGCCGCAGCGATGTGGTGCTTGCGGCCCTCGGGCGACGTGACGCCGAGGATCAGCATGTGCTCTGCGAGCCAGCCTTCGTCGCGTCCCATCTTCGACGCAATGCGTAGCGCCAGGCACTTCTTGCCAAGCAGCGCGTTGCCGCCATAGCCCGAACCGTAACTCCAGATCTCGCGCGTTTCGGGATAGTGGACGATGTACTTGACGGGGTTGCAGGGCCAGGCGACATCGGCCGCGCCATCGACCAACGGTGCGCCAACCGTGTGCACGCAGGGCACGAACTCGCCGGACTCGCCGAGCACCTCGTAGACCGCGCGCCCCATGCGGGTCATGATGCGCATGTTGACCACGACATACGGGCTGTCCGAGAGCTCGACGCCGATCTGCGCGATCGGCGAACCGAGCGGACCCATCGAAAACGGCACTACGTATAGTGTTCGGCCACGCATCGCACCGTCGAACAAACCGTCCAGGGTGCCACGCATCTCCTTCGGATCGGCCCAGTTGTTGGTGGGACCCGCATCCTCGCGCCGAGCCGAGCAAATGAAAGTACGGTCTTCGACGCGCGCCACATCCGACGGGTCGGAGCACGCCAGGAAGGAGCCCGGACGCTTCGCCGCGTTCAACGGACGCAGGGTGCCGGCAGCCACCATTTCAGCGCACAGGCGATCGTATTCTTCCTGGGAGCCGTCGCACCACACGACGCGGTCCGGTTTCGCAAGCGCGACGATGCGTCCGACCCACTCGATGAGGGCTGCATGGCGGACATATGCGGGCGCGCCCAATGTCGTGCGCGTTTCGTCGGCAGGCTGAGTCATGCGTGTCTCCGTATTTTTGAAATGGGGTGCGCGCGGTGCTGCCACCGCGATGCATCGGCAAAGTATGCCACGCGTGTCTTGCCGACGGCGCGTGGCAAGCCGCACGCCTGTCGGCGCACTTGACCTGGATCAACACGCCAATGCCGCCGCGGCGCCGGCGCCGCGTGCCTTATGACTGCTTCGACGAGCATCGGATCGACGCAGAAGCGGCAAGAAGCGCGCTGGTTCGCGGCAAAGCCGTGGCAGGGCAAACACTTGGCAACCATCGACATGGCGGTCGCCGCGGTGTCTTACTGGCCAGCGCGCCGCAGCGATTCCTCACGCTCGCGCGCCGGTCGGAGGCCGGATCGCCCCGTCTCGTCATTAATCTGCGGTGTCGTTGGCCACGGCGTCCTTGTACTTATCGCCGTGACGCTTAGGGTCGGGCGACCAGCTGGGTCGCTGTTCCGCGCCGGAGTCCAGGACCACGAGATAACGTCCCGCATCCTTGACCGGCTTGCGGTCGCCGTGAAGCACGGCGACCGACTGCGTTTCCTTTTGCCGTTTCTCGTATTCGGCATCCAGGACGCCGTGTCGGTCAAGGAATGCGTTCAACGTGGCCGGGATCCGCACGCAGCCCTTCGAATGGCGCTCGCCGAGCAAAAACTCAAGCCGGTCCGGATCCGTCGCGTGCATCTGGAAACGCATTGCGCTGCTAGCCGGCTTTCCCCAGCCACGACGCGCCTGCTGCCAGCCGAAATCATAGACGCGCATGCCTTTGGCGCCATAACCGCGGATGCCATTCTCGTTTTTCGTGCCTTCGGCCCGGTAGTCCATGTTCTCGGGCGTGTGCAGGAAGACCCCGAGGGGCGTGATGAAGTGCTCGAATTTGCCCGGCATGCCGGTGGAAACCGGAGACGCACCCACCATTTGCCAGTGCTGATGCGCGTTGCCACGCCAGAACAGGAACAGCGCCTGCACGTTTGGATTGCGGTCGACCGCCACGACATACTGGTTGGCAAGGTCGGGCACCTTGGCCGCGGCCAACGCTCTTTGCAGCCGTTCCGCATAGCTGCGCTGGGCCGTCGCGGGCACGTCGAGGCGTCGGTCGACTTCCTGTGCGAACGCGCCCTGCAGTTCCGAGCTGTGTGCGAGTAGATCGGCCACATTCGCGCGGGCGCAGCCCGGCGCCGCGATATTCATCATGCCGACGGCGGCAAGCGAAACGGACAGACGTCGCATCCGTCGGACGGCCAATCGGCAGCGCGTGCCAGATCCGGGCATTCCCGCCTGATGTGTCGACGACCGCATCACTGGCATTCCCACGCCGTGCGGCTCCGCTGGAACCGTCCGCGGGCTCTCGCTTTCGATGTCGAGCGTGCCCGACCCGACCGCCTTCTCCGCACCGATCTTCGCAGTGTCCATTTCACCGCGCCTGCCAAAGACTACCCATGCATTTGCTACAACCATGACCATCCTGTTCCTTGCGACGACGCGCGGAAACCAAGCAAATCGCTTGCCCGCGACGCTGCGGTGTCGTCGCTTCGGAGCGCCTCGCGTGAGCAGCCGATCTGCGTCGGAGTCCGAGAACGTGCTCGACCCATAGCTGCCCGGCAGCGCTCGTGCCAGTTCGGACTCGTCTGGAAACCGCAGCCGCCGCTTGGATCGCACGCGGCACAGGCACGGCCAACCTCGGTTCGCCGCACTCGGTGACGCGCTCCGCCACGCTCGGACGCGCGCCGCAATTGCCGGACGCACGCGCGGCGGTCGCTCGCGTCGCCGCCAGTCGGCTTTAGTGATGTGATATGTTGCTGCGCAGCACCCCCGCGCGTCGCGCGCCACGAAGCAAGGCCGCGCAGGTGCCGACGCTGTCGCCGGCCGACGCTTTGGAGTGCAGCGCCGCGATGCCAACCCAATATTCGGGCACGCCGAATCAGCGGTCGCTTGCCGACCGCCCGACCGTGCCCGCGCTCCGCACGATGCCCACCGACTCTACTCCTGATTCCACGCCGCCCGGCTCCCTTCCGTCCGACCCGCCCTACATGACGCGGGGCAGCGCGCGTTATCGACGCGCCAGCATTGCGCTTTTCTGCGCCGGCTTCGGCATCTTCTCGATGCTGTACTGCGTGCAGCCCCTGTTGCCTTTGCTGTCGGAATACTGGCAAGTGACGCCAGCGCAGAGCAGTCTGTCAGTATCGGTCACCACCGCTGCGCTCGCTTTCTCGATCATCGGCATTGGCATGCACGCCGATCGCGTGGACCGCAAGGTGTTGATGAGTGCGGCGCTGATGCTCGGTGTGCTGTGTACCTTCGCAGTCGCCTTGTCGCCGAGTTGGCCCGCGCTGATCGGACTGCGCCTGCTCGAAGGTGTGGTACTGGGCGGCGCGCCAGCCGTCGCGATGGCGTACCTCGCCGAGGAAGTGCATGCGCAGAGCCTCGGTTTTGCGATGGGGCTGTACGTCGGCGGGACTGCGATCGGTGGCATGTCGGGACGCGTCCTGACCGGCCTGGCCGCCGATTTCTTCGGCTGGCGGGTGGCGCTGGGCGTGGCCGCGTCAGCCGCGCTGATCGCCGGCCTCGTGTTCGTCAAACTGCTACCGCCCTCGACACATTTCAATAAACGTCAGGGAAATGCGGGCAGCCTGTTCAAGACGCTGGTGGCGGAAGCACGTAATACCGCTCTGTTGCGTTTGCTCGCACTCGCCTTCCTGGTTATGGGCAGCTTCGTGTCGATCTACAACTATGCGTCGTTCCGCCTGGGCGCGCCGCCCTATTCCCTCAGCCAGACGGCGATCGGTGCTATTTTCGTCGTCTATCTGTTGGGCAGCGGTGCGTCGACGGCATTCGGACGGCTGGCTGACCGCTTCGGGCGCCGGCCCGTGCTGCTCGCAGGCGCGAGCGTCATGGCAGCCGGTGTGTTGCTCACCTTGAGCGCGCCGCTCGCGCTGATCATACTCGGCATTGCGGTGATGACCGTCGGCTTTTTCGGCGCACATTCGGTGGCGAGCGCAACCGTCGGACGGGTCGCGCGCGGACCCAAAGCCCAGGCGGCATCGCTGTATCTGCTCAGCTACTACCTCGGTTCCAGTGTCCTCGGATCGCTTGGCGGCACCTTCTACCGCATTGCCGGATGGCCCGGCGTCGTCGGCATGGTGACTGCCGCGCTGTTGCTTGCGGTGGTGACGATGGCCTGGCCGTCGCGCACGGCCGGCGCGCCGCCGAAACATCCCGGCCATGCATAGCACGCGTTAGCCTGACGTACCGCGGGGAGATGCCAGGACGCGGCCGCGTCAGCCAGCAGCCAGCAGCCAGCAGCCAGGCAGCGCTTACGCCGCTAGTCAGGCAGCGCCGCTCGACCCCGGCTGGGCGGCGCCTTCGGCCGACGACAAGTGCTTCGAGCGCACCGCGCAAACCTTTGGATGACGATCGAGCGGGAGAAAGCCGCCCGATTCGCCGTCCATCGCGTCAATCGAGCCGCTCTCGATGTCGTACACCCAGCCATGCAGGTCCATGCGCCCCTGCGCCAACGCCAGCGCAACGGACGGATGCGTGCGGATGTTGGCCAGTTGTGCAACGACGTTGTCACGCACCAACGCGCTCAGACGCGCCTCTCCGGAACCGTATTCGCGCGAGAAATTGATCGCGCGCGCCGCGTCCGCATGTCGCAACCAGCTTGCCACCGCCGGCAGATGGTTCAGACACATGCAGGAGGAGATGGCGGTCATCGCCCCGCAGTCCGAATGCCCGCAAATTACGATGTCCGACACCCCAAGGACCGACACCGCGTATTCGACGGTTGCGGATACCCCGCCCGGTTCCGGTCCGTATGACGGCACGATGTTGCCGGCGTTGCGGATCACGAAGAGTTCGCCCGGTTCGCGCTGGGTCAGCAGCTCCGGGACCACCCGGCTGTCGGAGCAGGTGACGAACAAAGCCTTGGGCTTCTGATGATTGGACAGCTCCTTGAACAGCTCCGATCGCTCCGGGTAGGCGGTCTGTCTGAATTTCAAGAAGCCTTCGATGATTTCCTGCATGCTTCGCTCCGTGACGCATGTATCGTGAAGACGGCGGACGCGGCGCGCCCGGCGACCTCGAATCGGGTCAGGCGCGATTATCGCCTGTTCCGGCGCCGCGCACTCGAACGGGCGTTCGACTGAACGACACAGCGCTGTCCGGTTCGCATGCATCGCTGCCGCGGAATGCGCCGCGAGCGCCCTGCCGAGTCACCCGCCCCGCCACTGACCCGCCGTGTCGCTGCGCCGCGATACCCTATAATGCGCCTGGTCGGACGGCCCAAAAATCGAGACAGCACAGTCCGGCCGATCCCGATGCCGCTTCCGGCACGCCGCCGCCGCCCGTGCGTGCGCGCGGCCCCCGCGACTGGTGCGAATCGTCTCCCTTCCATCCCATGAGCGCGGACGCACGTCGCATCGCCCACCTCGACATGGACGCGTTCTACGCGTCGGTCGAACTGCTGCGCTATCCCGAATTGCGCGGACGCCCGGTCGTCATCGGCGGCGGGCGGAGCGCGACGCCCGAGGTGGACGAGCAGGGCCAACGTCACTTCAAACAGCTTCGGAACTACGTCGGACGCGGGGTGGTCACGACCTCCACCTACGAGGCACGGGCACTTGGCGTGTTCTCGGCGATGGGCATGATGAAGGCGGCGCGATTGGCCCCCGATGCAGTGTTGCTGCCGACCGACTTCGATTCGTACCGCCGTTATTCGAGATTGTTCAAGCAAGCGGTCGCCGCCTTCACGGATCAAATTGAAGATCGTGGCATCGACGAAATCTACATCGACCTGAGCCAGCTTCCGGAAGCGTCGGCACCGCTGGGTAGGCGCATCAAGAACGCCGTGCGCGAAGCGACCGGCCTGACCTGCTCGATCTGCATCGCGCCGAACAAGCTGCTGGCCAAGATCGGTTCCGAGCTCGACAAACCGGACGGCCTTACCCTGTTGACGATGGACGATGTGCCGACCCGCATCTGGCCGCTGCCTGCGCGGAAGGTGAACGGCATTGGTCCGAAGGCCAACGAAAAGCTCGCGACATTGGGCATTACCACGGTAGGCGACCTCGCTGCCGCCGACCCGGCCGTGCTGCAAACGGCCTTTGGCCGCAGCTATGCGAGCTGGCTGGGGGACGTCGCGCACGGGCGCGACCTACGGCCAGTGGTCGTCGAGTCCGAACCCAAGTCGATGAGCCGCGAGACCACCTTCGAACGCGATCTGCACCCGCGCCACGATCGCCCGACCCTGTCGGCGGCATTCACCGGACTGTGCGTGCGTGTCGCCGAGGACCTTGCCCGCAAGGGCTATGTGGGCCGCACGGTCGGCATCAAGCTGCGCTACGACGACTTCCGCACCGTGACGCGCGATCTGACCCTGCCGGAACCGGTTGCCGACGCAACAGCGATTCGACGCGCAGCGACCGAGTGCTTGAAGCGCGTTCCGTTGGTGCGTCGCTTGCGCCTGCTGGGTGTACGCGTCAGCGCGCTGGAACCGGCTGGCGCCGTCGCAGTGCCGGCCCCCGAACAAGGCGAACTGCCGTTCCGCTGACGCACTACGCTTTCTCCGCTCTGGACAACGCATCGTCCTGCCCAGCGGTCAATCGCTGCCCGCTCTGCGGGCCTGCCGCGGGGCACCGCTGCACGTCCCGCCGGATCGAGCGGCGCCGATGGATGCGCCGCCGGGCGGCGCCGCGCTCACTGTTCGCCGCTGGCCTCGCCTTGTCATGCCGCCCCAACGCCGTCGCAGCCATTCCGGCGTCATCCGACTCGCCACGCCCCAAGGACGGCGGTTCGTCGCAAATTGCGATACTTGGCCCGTTTCCTGCGCTCCGATACACGGGGAAACCCGCGTTTATGTGGCGTGGTTGATGCACGGCGGCACGGCTTTGCGCGATCAGCGCGCCGTTATGGCATGCTTGACTTGTCACACCAGCTCGCCGGGGGGGGACACCCCGCCGGCGCACGCGTGCCGAACACCGAATCGATATGACCTCCACTGCTACGGTTCGAATGGCCATCCGCGCCAGCAACGGCATGTCGTGCAATGGGCAGCACTCGCGCCGCGCACCGGACGTCCTTGATGCGTGAACGTCGAGCCGATTCGCGCCCACGGCCCCGCCGCCAGACCTTCTGGCTGAGCGCAGGCATCGCCGCGCTTGCGCTCGCTTTCGACGCGGTTGGCGGTTTCGTTCTGTGGCAAGAGCATGAGGATGCGCGCTTGCAGGCGCAGACGGAGATCGCCAACGTCGCCAATGCGGTCGCCCGCGACATCGCGCGCAATGTCGAAGTGATCGATCTGGCGCTGGAAGCCGTTCGCGACAACCTGCACCACGACAAGCTTTTTTCGCTCGGCCTGGGACTTAGTCATTCGCTGCTGTTCCAGCGGGCCGCCGTCGCGAAAAAGCTGGGCGCAGTGATCGTCACCGATGCCGACGGCAACATCGTGCTGGATTCGTTTGCGCTTTTTCCGCGCCAGGGCAACATCGTCAACCGCCCTTTTTTCACCGCACAGAAGGCTGACCCGCACCGCGGCCTGTTCATCAGCCTGCCGACTGTCAGCAATCTCAATTCGCTGTGGTACATCTGCCTGAGTCGGGCGATTCTTACTGCCGATGGCAAGTTCGACGGCATCGTGTTTGGCTCGCTGAAGCTCGATTACTTCGACCAGCTGTTCGCCCAGATCGACCTCGGCAAGGCGGGGACGTTGGCACTCGTTCGCGCGGACGGCCACCTGATGTTCCGGCGGCCCTTCAAGGTCGAGGAGCTGGGAGCCGACCTCAGCCCCAGCGCGCTGATGGTCAACGCGCGCCGCGCACCCTCGGGTCACTTCACCACCATCTCGCAGCTCGACAAGGTCGAACGCATCTACGCCTATACGACCTTGCCCGGCAGCGACATGCTGCTTTCCGTCGGTCGCTCGGTCGACGAGGTCTATGCGCCATGGCGGAAACGCGCCCGCTCGATCATCCTGATCTTCGCGGGCGTGAACCTCGCCATGTTTGCGATGGCGCTCGTTCTGCGGCGCGCGTTCCGTCGTCAGCAGGCAGCGAGTGACGAGGCACAGCGCAACGCCGCGCTGTTCAGCGGCGCGCTCGACGGTTCGCCGATCGGCACGGCCCTGATGGAGCTGCACGGGCGCGCGACTCATGTGAACCCGGCACTTTGCGAGATGCTCGGCTACAGCCCGAGCGAGTTGCTCCAGTCGGATCTGGCCAACCTGACGCACGATGACACGCGCCAGGCAGACGAGATCTGGATCAACCGCATGCTGAACGGCGAGATCACTTCCTACGCGACGGAATGGTTGCTGCACACGAAGAGCGGCGCCACGCTCTGGACGCTGCGAAGCGTGTCGTTGGTCCGCGACGGCAATGGACGCCCGCTCTACTTCATCGGTCACGTGCAGGACATCACCGCGCGCAAGGTGGCCGAAAAGGCACTGTATGAGGAGAAGGAGCGGCTGCGCATCACGCTGGTGGCGATCACGGACGGCGTGATCGTCACCGACGCGCGCGGCCAGATCGTCTTCGCGAATCCGGTCGCCGAGGTCATCCTGGGGCGTCACGTCGCGACCCTGGCCGGACAGCCCGCGGGTACGGCGATCGCGTTGCTCGACGAGGCGACGCTCGCGCCGCGACCGGACATCGCGGCAGCATGCCTCGGCCCGAATGGCACCGAGCAACATCGCAGCGGCGGCGTGATTCGAGATCCCGCCGGCACGCTCCGTTTCGTGGAGGCCAGCGCGGCGCCAGTGCGGACACCGGGCGGCGAAAGCCTCGGCAGCGTCGTGGTGCTGCGCGACGTGACGGAATCGCGCGACCTGCAGCAGCGGCTGATGTACAACGCCTCGCACGACAGCCTGACCGGCCTGCCGAACCGGACCGCGTTCGAGGCCGCGCTGGACGCCGCGATCGCCGAAGTGCGCGGCACTGCAACCACCCACGCGCTGGCTTTCCTGGATCTTGACCGGTTCAAGATCATCAACGACAGCGCGGGTCACGCCGCGGGCGATGCACTGCTGAAGGCCGTGGCGGAACTGTTGCGCTCGCAGTTGCGCGCCACTGACATGGTCGGCAGGCTTGGCGGGGACGAATTCGGCGTGCTGTTGCACAATTGCGCGCTGGATGACGCGCGGCGCGTGCTCGAACAGGTCGTCCATGCCACCGAAGCCATGCGCTTCGACTGGGGCGGGCACCGCTACTCCGTTGGTGTCAGCATCGGCCTGACCGACATCGTCGACGACGCCACCAATCGCAGCACGCTGCTCACGCAGGCCGACGTGGCTTGCTACGCGGCGAAGAACTCGGGACGCAACCGCGTCAATGTCTACCGAGACGAGCAGAGCGAGGCGATGGACTACCATCGCAAGATCCTCGTCGCGGCCGGCATCCGGCAAGCCATCGACGAGGACCGCTTTGCGCTGTTCGCGCAACGGATCGCGACTACCCGGCCGTCGGAGGAACAGCGGTACGAGATCCTGACCCGGATGCGGGACAGCAATGGCAATACGATTTCACCCGGCCTCTTCATTCCGGCAGCCGAGCGCTACGATCTGATGGCGAGCATCGATCGCTGGGTGCTGCGTCGCCTGATGATCGATTATGGCGAAGCGCTCGCCCGGGTGCCGCACCTCAACGTGCACGTCAACCTGTCGGCCAATTCTCTGAACGACCCGCACCTGCTCGATTTCATCGAATCGCTGTTCGCCGCGTCACCGTTGGCGCCTAAGACGATTACTTTCGAGATAACGGAGACGGCTCTCGTGCGCAATGCGGAGTCGGCCGCGCACGTGATCGGGCGGTTGCGCGCACAGGGCAGCGAGGTGGCGCTGGATGATTTCGGGATCGGCCTCAGCTCGTTCAGCTATCTGCGGAGCTTCCCGGTCGATGTCGTGAAGATCGACGGCGGCTTTGTGGTCAATATGTCGCGTAACACGGTCGACCGGAATATCGTCAACTCGATTCATCGCATCGCCACTGAACTGGGCGCACGGACGGTGGCGGAATCGGTCGAGAGCGAGACGACGCTGGAAGAAGTGCGGGCGATCGGCATCACGTACGCGCAGGGCTACGCGATCCACCGTCCCGCGCCGCTCGAGGACGTGATCGCAACCGACATGCACATCACGGATCCCAGCACGGACGGCAACGGTAAACCGGACGTGGGTCCGCTCGACGCATAAGTCCGCGCGAGGGTGGCCGCGCGTTGCGCCGCCACGCGCCCTCGGGCGCGCGTTCAGGCGGTGAACACGACGCCTTCGTCGACGCGCAACGGCCACGGTGTCAGCCGCGCACCGCTGCACGGCCCAGCCACACACTTGCCATCCTCGACCTCGAACAGCGCGCCGTGCCAGGAGCACATGATCAGACGGCCGTCGTCGGTCATATAGTGGTCTAGCGCCTGCGCAAGTGGCAGACCCGCATGCGGGCACCGGTCGACGTAGCCGTACACGCTGCCGCCGCGCCGCACGACGAAGCCGTGGAAAAAGCCCTCGCCGATTTGCAGGACAAGGTTGCGCGCGGCACCATCGACCAACGCGGCGAGCGGCAGCAGCCGCACATTCGGCGGCGTGCCGCTCAGCCGTTCGCGCGCCGGCGCCGCGCCGTTGCCACCGGCCGCGGTGCCGGCCGTGGTGCCGACATCACTCATGCGGACTCGACCTTGATCACGCCACGCCGGATCTGATCGAGTTCGATCGACTCGAACAGCGCCTGGAAGTTACCGTTGCCAAAGCCTTCATTGCCCTTGCGCTGGATGATCTCGAAGAAGATCGGTCCGAACAGGTTCTCCGTGAAGATCTGCAGCAATAGCCCCTCGTCGGTGCTGCCGTCGATCAGAATGCGATTGCGCTTCATCCGGGCCAGGTCCTCGCCATGATTCGGGACGCGTTTCTCGACCAGGTCGTAGTACGTCTCGATGGTGTCCTGCAGGGCCACGCCCCGCTCGCGCAACTTCTCGACCGTCTCGTAGATGTTGTCGGTCGTCAGCGCAAGATGCTGAATGCCCTCGCCGTTGTACTGGCGGATGAACTCCTCGATTTGCGAGTTTTCGTCCTGGCTTTCGTTCAGCGGGATGCGGATCGCCTTGTCGGGTGCGATCATCGCCTGGCTGAACAGCCCCGTGGCCTGCCCCTTGATGTCGAAATACTTCTGTTCGGAAAAACCGAACACCTGGCTGTAGAACGTCGACCAGGTGCGCATCTCGCCACGCCGCACATTGTGTGTCAGATGGTCGAGCGTCTTGAGCCCTACGCTGTTGCGCGCTTCGGCTTTCTCCGCGCCAGGAATCGGCGTCCAGTCCGCATACAGCGAACCCGATTCGCCGTGACGGTCGACCAGGTACAGCAAGCTGCCGCCGATGCCTTCCAGCACATATGAATCGGCACCAAGCGCTCCTTCGTCGGCTTTGGCCGCACGAGCGCCGCGGGCGAGCGCTGCGTCGAATGCCGCTTTCGCATCAGCCACCCGGAAAGCCATGCCGTTCGCTGACGGGCCATGCGCCGCGCGGAAGGCGCTCGCCTGACCGCTGTTCTCCGAGTTCACCAGCAGGTTAATGTCGCCCTGCTTGTAGCGAACGATCGCCTTGCTGGGATGCTTCGAGAACGCGGTGAAGCCGAGGCGCTCGATCAGCGCATTCATCGTTCCGGCGTCCGGGCTGGTGAATTCGACGAATTCGAAACCGTCCAGGCCGAGCGGATTGTCTTGATCGTGGGAACCCATATCTCCTCCAATCTTTCTAAAAAGGCTTACCGCAAAACTATAGACAATCGAGAAACAGGTTTCAAGTGAAACCAGTTTCGAGATGTTCACGATTGCCATTCAGGACCGGTAGATGCGACAGGCGTGCTCGAGCACGCCGGCATGGGCGCCAAATCGGCGCTCGGACGACGTTTGCCAATCTTGATGCAATGTCGAGCGGCCCGGCGCCCACGCGGGCGGAGGGCTCATCCGCGCAACTTCGGGCGCCGGTCGGAAGCTTTGCCGTGCCGGCGCGATGGCGTGCTTTGTCGGCGACCGCGGCGGATCGCAGAGAACCGCTCGACAGTCGCGTTCGGCTTGCCACGCAATCGAAGCGGGGCGTAGCGAGCGGGACTGGCGCGCTGCCGACGGCGCGCGGGCGAAAGATGCGCTGGCGTCAGCAGCGTGTGGCACGGGCGATGCGCCATCAGGGCAGGACCGGGCGCCAAGCGGTTACAGCGCTGCTCGGTCGTGGGACGGTGGTGGCCGTGGCCCCTACGCTGTGAAACGATGCTGGCGCTGACCCGGTGCAAGGATGAGCGGCTCCGCGATCCGGCGCCAACGGCGATTCGCTCGCCGACAGCGGGAAGGCGATCGATCGAAGGTCAACGACAGTCCGACCTCGTTCAGGTGAACTTGTATGGTACGGCGGACGACTCGCGGCGACAGGTGCGCCTCCACCGCCCGGGACCGTTGCATGATCTCGCGCCGCGCTGACCGTGGCGCTCGTCTTGGGCCTACGACCGCAGGAAGGTGGTCCGTCGCCAAGCCGGCTGCTCTGGTCGAGTCGGGCCGGGTGCCTGCTGGATCGAACCGTTGCATCGTTGGGCTGGGACCGCCACCGCGGCTGGATTCGGAGAGCGTATGCGCCAGCCAGGCGTGTCAGCGCTCGGAAATGCGGAGCGGAGAGACGCCTGGCTGGGCGGCGCCACCAGCAACGGGGGTATTCATGCCGCCGTGGGGCCTTCTCATGGCGGACACGCACTGGCGATGTGGTCGCGCTTCGACCTGTGGGCGATCGCGGAGCGGCCTCACATTGACCCCAAGCCTGACTCCGAAGCCGCTCTAGAGCGGCCAACGACGCCATGGCAGCCGGCTGTTGCACGGCGCCGCCAAAGCGCTGCAACCACGGCTGCCACCGCCGTCGTAATGCCGAGCCTTCAGCGCCGCTTGCTGAGCTTGTGGGCCGCTTCCTCCAATCGCAGGAGCGTTCGTTTAAGCTCCTCGACCTCTCTGGCACTGAAATCAGCCAGCAGTTGCCCTTCTATGGCCAGCGCAGCGGGCGCAACGGCCTCGTATAGGGCTCGACCCTCAGTGGTCAGCGCGAGCCTGCTGGAGCGGCCGTCTGCCTCGTTGACCGAACGCGCAACCAGCTTGCGCTCCTGCAGCGCCTTCGCGGCACGGCTAACGGTCACCTTGTCCATTTTAGTACGCTGGCCAATCTCCATCTGTGTCAGGCCTTCCACCTCGCCGAGAATCGCAGTAACGCGCCACTCGGGAATCCGCAACGCGAACAGACTTTCATACGTCTCGTGGATCAGGTTACTGACCACATTTGAGGCAAGCGACAGGCGATATGGCAGAAAGGCATCGAGACGCAGCTCGGGTTTGACCGAGACTGCCGTATCGGCTGGGCCAACCGTTCGCAAGGGGCGGGCTGTCATCGTTTAATTGTGGGTCGGTTCGGTACGTGGCGAAGCGCTGCCCGACTATACACGCTAGTCCGTCAATGGCCAGTCGGCGCACCGCCCGTGGACCATAGCCATTCACCTTTTTCGTGATCTACCGGGCCGCTGCGACGAGGACGTACCAACGGCTTTCACCTTTCAGGAGATCGATATCATCCGGAACCGCGGCCGTCGCGCACCGATGTGGAACCGCTTTCACCGTTTCCGCGCCGATGCCGACGTTACGGAAAGAACACGGATCTCGGTGTGCGGTCCAGTCGCCATCACATGCATGATTGCTACGGTAATCGGAAGATTGAACCGCCGCGGCCCTGCACTACCGGGGTTCACCACCAACCTGCCGTCGGCTGTCTGGATGTTGGGACGGTGGGAATGGCCGCAAACAATGACCTCACAGTCCGCTGGCGGCGGTCCGAACGCGTCGTCGTTGATATCGTGGATCAGCCAAAAGCGCAGCCCGTAGAGGCTAACGTCTATGGTATCGGGGAGATCCACCGCCCAGGCGAGATCGTTATTGCCGCGGATCGCCGTGACCGGCGCAAGTGTGCCTAGTGCGTTCAACACTTCGATATTGCCAATATCACCCGCATGCAGGATGGCGTCGCAGCCTTGCAGCTCGCTTAGCGCCTCGGAACGTAACAGACCATGTGTGTCGGAGATCAAGCCTATTTTGGCGAATGCAAGCGGAGACTGCGTACCATCCAAGGACACCTGTTGGGGGATCGATGAGTCCGGCGCGCTGCGTCCTACCATGCGGTTTCACCTTTGAACCATATCCACATACCTGTGGCGACCATAGGGATGAACCAAATAACCATATCCACATACCTTTCGGCCCATAGGGTGTAACCCTTCGTCCCAGACACGTGTACCTCAATGCGCTGAGCGCCTTGGCTGGCGCGGGTTTCAGCCGCCTAAAGGTTAACTAAACAAGAGAAGTGTTAACTAGTAAACACAACCCCGCGTGCCTCTGGACTTAGATGCTGAGAAATCACTTGAACATCGCGAGAGCATGAGGCCCAATGATTGTTACACAGAATCAAGTACTTCCTGAAGTACGCTAAGCAACAGTCTTAGAAGTTCAGGCACGACCTGCTACAAAGGTGCACAGCAATGGTACATCGTGCTTGGAACACAGCCGTCTTTCGAGAACGCAGTTTCAGCTACCTCTACTGGTGAACGTTTATGGTCGGACTTTTCATTGGTGCACGCCTATGGTTCCGCACTTTCGACCCGTGCCCGCTCGGTCCCGCTTGGGCGAATGCCAGGTAAGAAGGGACTCCGCGGGATGATTGAGTTGAAAGGTGAATGGGTATGGTCGGCTGTCATAGGTGAACCTTTATGGTTTGCAACGACGGCGCAGCGCCTGCGCATGAGGCCGCTGATTCCATGAAGGTGAACGTCCATGGGAGAAAATCTGCATGGCTGCCCGGGATGAGCCTGCTCGAAACGTGAAAACCGCTGGTTCAACCATACGCATGCACCTATTGGCTTCGGAACGGCGACCAGCGTGATGGCGGTCCTGGCCATTGCATCATCAAACGGTACATGTTGCTCGCGGCGCACAAAGCGCCATTGCAAGCGGGCAGCCCGGGGTCGGTCCTCTTCTTCGTAGGTTCACCGCTATGGTCGTTCCAACCGTGGACAGGTACACGCGTATGGTCGATTTTTGCAGGTAGGTGCATGCCGATGGTCATACCAGGCCGTGCGTTCGGCCTACGCCGCGGTTCGCCAGGATCGCTAGCCGCCGTTGCCTCGGTCCGCGCGGACTGGGTTAATGCCTGTGGTACGATTGCGACGTTCCAGCCGGTCCTTGCTCCGCTATGGCGGCGCGCCGCTCAACGAACAACCAGCAAGGCACCACACACGAAGAAAAAGGTTATCGATGGCTAACGCGCCGCGGACAGTCAAGGAAGCGCAGATTGCGTTGTTTCAGACGCCCGAACCCCCGGAGCCATTCAAAAAGGCTGTCCAGGCAGTGCATATCGCCCCGAAGTCAGGGGCGATTACGCTGCAGCAGGCCAAGATGTTCAATGCGCTCATCAAGAACGCAATTGCGCAGCACGGCGACGATCAGCGCCTGACGTTCGAATACTCGGTGAGGGACTTGATCGAGGACGTCGGCCTGAACAGCAACAATCGCAACTACGTCAAGGCAACGATCAATTCGCTGGTCGGCACGGTGGTCAACTGGGATCACCTGATGCATGACAGCCGTAGCGTTTGGAAGGCCTCTGGTCTACTGTCTGGCGCCGAAATCGACGGGTCGCGGCTTCGTTATAACTTCTCCGATCAAATCCGCGAGCTGTTGCTCAACCCGGTCATGTACGCGATGATCGATATGCGGATCACGCGACAGTTCAAGCGCGGGCATTCCCTAACGTTATGGGAGAACGTCGTACGCTACGAGGGTGTCGGCCGCACCGGTCGAATCCCGATCAAGACGTTCCGTGAGCTGTTTCTCGGACAGGACTCGGCGAAGAGCTCGTACCGCGAATACAAGATTTTCAAGAGTCGCATTCTGATTCCAGCGATGCGCGAAGTGAACGAGGTTACCGACCATACCGTCGAGCTGATCGAATACAAACACGGTCGATCGGTGGCCGAGGTCCAGTTCACCATCACGCGAAAACCCAGCGCGAAGTCGGGCGACGAGGTGGACGCCGAAATGCTGCGCGCGGTCACGCGGTTGGGCGTATTACCGTCTGAGGCGCGCAAGCTGATTGCGGAATATGGCGACGAACGGATACGCCAGGCAATCGAGTACACCAACGAGCGTCTCGGCAAGAAGAACGCGCCCGCCATCGATAATGTAGCGGCCTATTTCCGCCGTACGCTAAGTGAGGGCTGGAAGAGCAACTTGTCTGGTGCGGGTAGTCCCCTGCCCTCGAAAGACTCGCCCAGCGCGACGAACGGCCTGTCTCCGGAAGATCTTAAAAACCGTTACCTCGCAAGCCAGGTTCCGCTCGCGAAGGACTATCTGAAGGAGCTGGCGGTCGAAGATCAGAGCGCGCTGGTCGAGGAGTACAACGCCCAGGTCAGTGTGAAGCAACTGCGCATGTCGCTTTCGAGGAAGCCGTCGGCCATGGCCGAACGTAGTTTCCTTGGTTGGGTCGCCGAGCGCACATGGGGCGAGCCGAGTGACCGTGACCTGCTGCAATTTCTGCTGACTGGCATGGCCAATGGAGCGGCGGCAGACGACATCGCCGAGTGATGCGACGCCGCCGCGCGAAACGGGGGGCCAGGCTGACTGAAACGGGCCCCTCCCTGCGTTGCGTCCGGGCGAGCGACTCAGCGTGAAGCGTCGGGCGCCCGGTTGCGTCGTACGAGAAGCCACGGGGTCGCCCGGCAACCCAAGCTATGCGCGCCAGTGTGTTCGCCGAGTCGTTCGGTTGTTCGACAGGCCGGTGCCTGTCTCGCGCTTTCGGCAAAATCGGAAACTGGCAGCGAAACATTGCGCTGCTTTTGGGCGATGTCGAACCGATGCCGCATCCCTGCGCCCTGCTTCAGCGTCCTCCACCCGAACGCCGAGCCCGCTCATCCAGACTGTCGGCATGTCGAGCGAACGCTGAAGTTCGATGCAGCGGCTTGCATGGCGGGCACGGCGGGCACTTCGCGGTGTGCTGACGCGACGGGCGACAGCGTGCCGCGCTCAAGCGGTCACGAATCCGTCCTTGGACGCGAAATGCAAAGCGCGGATAGCCAAGGCGGCCGAACCGCGCTCGTGTCGTTTCTCCTCGCTTCAAGTGTCCAAGCGAGCATGCGCATCCGCGCCGAGACGACGCCTGAGTTCGTCCACAAGTGCCTCGCGCTTGGATGTGTCGTCGAAACGGATGTCGAGCACCACGCGTCCCGAATCCCATTCCTTGAGAGTCCCGAGGTCTTGCCCGCCCTCATCACGTAGTCGGTATTGACGGGAGAGTTGCTTTTTCGATTTGATTCCCTGTTCGAGCGCTTTGCGTAGGGCTTCGACTTTTCGGAACGTGAGCGACTCGGCGACGATTCGTTTCGCCAGGGCATCGGTGGCCGCCGTATCGCTGGCCTTCAGGTACAACGCAAGCTCGTAGGCGATGTTGATACCGAAGGTCTGAGGATGCTCATGCATCAATTCCTGCACCGAGGATGGCAGGTCCAACAAGGCCAGCAGCTTGCTGATCTTGCTTGCGTTCTCACCCGCAATCGATACGAGATCTTCATCGGTCCTGGCGATTCCCTGTTCACGCAAACGCTTCAGACCGAGCGCCACGTCCAGGACCGATTCGCTTTCACGCTCGTGATTGAGCGCCTTGGAGAGCCGATAGAAATCGATGGGCGCCAACTGCTCAAGCACGCAACACTCGATATCGGTGCGTCCCAAGGCTTGCATCGCTTGCCGGCGATAATGCCCATCGATCAGGAAGTACTCACCCGCACGCTCCGGATTCGGCGTCACCAGGACCGGCACCAACTGCCCTTCCTTTTGAATCGAAGCGGCGCGAGCGCTGATCGCTTCGGGGGAATAAAAGCTGCGCGAATTGAGTGGATTCGAGACAAGTGCCTGTAACGGCAAGCGGACGAAACGCTTCTTCACCGAGGCGCCGGAAATCAGTGCTTCCACCGCCGGCGGCAAGTGGCCGGAGACGGGCCGCTGTGACGATGGTTCAAGCAGCCCATTGGGTCGATCGGACAGCACGTGATCGGCTTTTTCGAAGCGGTCGTCAACGCGCGTGCGTAAATCATTTTCGCGGCGCAAACCTCTGCTGAGCGAGTCGGAGAAGTTTTTTTTAGTCGCCATGCTTCGTTCCTCGCTGCAGGATCTTGCTCACTTCGTCGGCGAGCGAATTCACCTCGCGCACTGCGTCGCGCGCGCCGCTGATCGTGTGGACTGATTGTCCGGTGGTCTCGGCCTCCTTGAATGCCGCGCGCAGCCCAAGTCGGCTCGTCAACATCGGTACGGACGCGTCGCTTGCCAGGTGCTGGAACACCTGGCGTACGATCGTGATGTTCTGGTACATATTTGCGAGAGTGCGGACTTGCAGTGTTTCGTTACTGATCTGCGCGTTCGCGGCGAGCTTCTTTGCCTCCTCGATCGCCCAGAGGTTGCCGCCAGATCCACCCACGGGAATCAACGCAAGATCAGCGATCAACAGCGCGACGGAAGGCGCGGCCGACTGTATGGCCGGTGGACAGTCGATGACGATAAAGCTGTAATCGTCAATGAATTTCCGAATCTCGCGATGCGCGGTACCTGCCATATGGCTTAGGTTGACCGCCGTGACGTGCAACGGGCGGTCATCCGCTGACATGCCCGCCCATATGCTGGCCGTGCCCTGTGGATCCAGATCGACCAACAATGTCCTCGAACCGCGACGCGCCAAGGTCTCGGCAAGATTGCAACTCACCATGGTCTTGCCGGCGCCACCCTTCTGGTTGAACACCGTGATGATTTTCGCGCTCAAGTGATCCTCTCGCTGGAAACCGGCTTTCTACGTAGAAAGTCGCGTTGGGCGCACTATAGCAACCGTTCCTTCTTTTGGAAAGCTTCCAAATGGTCGTATTCTAGTGTCGCGCCGCAGCTTGGCACGCTCTGAAACTTTCCAAAAGGGTGGCGGATTGAAGACGGTACACGCAGGCACCGAGCGCCAGCGTCAGCGGTATAGCGAGTAACAGGGGCGTCTTCAAGAGGTTTCTACGTAGAAAGGTTGCCTTCGGGTGGCATATTCACCAGCGTCGCGAAAAACACAGGCCGAAGAGGCTCGGGAAGGAACAGGTAGGGGTCGTTTATTCGGGAATGGCTTTTGGTCGTGATGCCCCAAAGTGCACCAGCCGGAGCTGCTGCGGCGGAGCATCGTAGTGGCAAAGCTAGCGATAACCGCGGCGACGAATGCGGCAGCAACCGCCGCGACAAAGGCTCTCTCGAGTTCGGACAGATACGGACCTATATCCGAATTCTCGCGGAACGTAACTACACCCAAGCGGCAAGCTGTCGTCTGCGCTCTGCATCCGCTGCTCGTGAGGAGCGGGCTAGGCGGCGAGGTAATGCCATAGCAGTCGGCGTTAGCACCGGTTTCTACGTAGAAACTCCCACGAGGCGATGACGCTGCCGCTTTGCGGCACATGTCATCAACACTGTGTTACTCAGGCCGGTCAACCGTACCGGTTCGCAAAACGCGCCGTCCGAGGGCCTCGACTGAACGAAAATGCCAGCCAGCGCGGGCGCCGCAGCATCTGCTTCTCGACAGACTATCCGCATTGATAAGCGGATAGTCTCAACGGTTTTGCCTTGCGGCAACGGAATGCAGCGACGCGGCATAAAGCAGCGCGTGGCAGTTCGACGTAGTGCAATGTCGATCTCGATTCAATGCCTCTGATTTTCTCGTAGGCAAGCTCCCCGAAAGGAGTCTCGCCTTGCTGCGTTCGCGCTTGCTACGGTGTGTAAGGGGCGGCAGCAACATGGGATGCGCTCATGAGCGAATGCAGATTCCAGGATCGGGCCGATCAAAACCGTTCTTCTCGGCTGACCCTCGCGGCCAGCAGAACGCCGACGTCAGGCCTCGAGCTGGACTTTCGGAATGGCCTTCCCGCGACGTCAGCAACTGCCTAACCTGCGAACATACAGCCAGCGTAGACGCCGAGCGCCGGTCCAGCCGAGACGCGACTCCGTCGCGCACAACGCGTATGCAGTCCACTTTCTACGTAGAAAGCGCCTCCGCTAACGCCGCATGAGCAGCTGATTCAATTCCAACTGTGCGATCCGCCGCACTTACGGCCGGCAAGGCGTTCCGCATCACGCTTCCGGCGCTTCGGGCAAGCAGTCGCCTCGCAATACGCCCGTGGACATCCGCAATGTACGGGTCACTGCCTAATTTGAATGTCCGACATCCAACCATGACGATTTTGAATAGTTCCGGTTTGGAAGACGTCAGCCTGCCAGCTTGCAAGTCCGACGGTAACGAAGGGGGTGGACCGAATTCCAATTTCGAAGGATCGTTTTGCGATTGGCTTAGCGCACTTAGGCTTCCTCGCGGGCTTATTGCTCGCGTACATTCTCGATCCATGTAACGTTGGGCCGCCGTTTATGCCGCCGTCGTACGTCGAGATGAGTCGCGGCCGACCTCAGCGCGCTCTTTCTACGTAGAAAGAGCGCGTCAGCGTGCTCCGAGAACGGGCGGGCTCGTGTTGCACGAACGCAGCCCTCTCCTCGGGCCGCAAGATGCCGACAGTCTTTTGCTTCGTGAGAACCCGGCAAACATGGCTAGGCCGATGTGTGTCGCCGCCACATTCGCCGCGATTCGCGATAAGCGGCGTGCTTCGATTGCTCGCGTGCGTTTGACCTTGTTCGGATAACTCAGCTGCCTTAGACAGATACCGTACCCTGCGGCATCGGCGCCGGGAATCCGAAGCAACCGAATCATCACTCGACATTCGCTTGGCCGTGGCGACGATCTGCCATACGAAGAAAATGATTGGTAGGCGTTGCATTGCCTGATCCGGGGGCTAGAGCGACCAGCGGTCAGAGGGCCGCCTGTCCCACAAGCGACGCTAACGATGCGCGCAAGTGGCACCTGGACACGCAGCGGCTTTCTACGTAGAAAGACGACTGGGCGGGCGATTTCGGGGCATTGGAACCCCGCGCAGCGCGGCGTTGGACCGCCCGAGTCATAGGGTGGTCGCCCAATATCGCGCGGCCATTATGTCGCGGAACCTCTGAGGTGCTTCCCGGCTAGCACAAGCGCCTTGTAGGTAATCTCCTGACGAAATCGTTCAACCGAATTGTCTCCGCTTCGAGGGCTCTCGGCAATGACGGCGTCGCGCGGCGGGTCCGCCACCGTCACAAGACGGCGGAACGCTTGGCGAAGCGTATGAGGAGTTGTGCCAACGCCGGTCGCACTCTTTCTGCTCAAGCCGATTGCGCCTAGCGCGGGAACGGCTGCTAGCTCCACCTGGGCTAAATCGTCGACACACAAGACGGGCGGGATTCCGCGCGCGATTAAATGTTCCGCCAGTGATTCGGCCAGGAAGTGCACTTCCAAAGATTGCAAGGAACCGTTTGCGTTTGCTACGCGCGTCCGTTCACGAATCGCATGGAGGCACTGTCCTACCGAAAGTTTCGTAGCTTGCTCAAGGCTGAGGCCCAGCGTGTAGGCAATCGCCACTAGCAGAAGCATCCTACTTCTACCCAGCGGTTCGCGTGCCCGCGTCTTGACGCGTGAGACTGCTGCCTCTAGCAGGTCACCCGCCCAGCTACCAGAGGAGGGCACCATGATGCCGTCAGGAGCAACTTGCGAAACGTAGCGTGCTTGTTCGTGCGTAGCGCAACCAGGTGTCAGTTCCGTCCCGCTCTTTAGCGCGAAACGGTGCGCACTGACGTTCGGAATGACGCTCACTTCGAAGTTGGCTCGCTTGCCGAAAGCAACTCCGCCGGACGTGAAGCTCGATCTCACGTCCAATCGATCCGCATTGTGGCCGTATTCTTCTGCTCGTTCCACTGTCGGCAGGCGATCATCAAAGTCGTTCGAACGCCTGTCACGCTGAGGCAGAAGCTTGGTCTCACGCGTCAGACCGGGTCGCCTTGCCGCGTCAGTGTCACGGTTGGTTGTGGCCAGCTGGGCATTGCGCAATTGGCGAAGCTCCGCGTCGTGGTTTTTCTCGACTATTTGCTGCGCGCTGTGACTCGAACTTCTTCTCACCGTTAAGCGCGTCTCGGCCGGAAGCTGTCGAGTCTTGTCGGTCCCAGCAGCACCAGCAGCACCAGCAGCACCAGCAGCACCAGCAGCACCAGCAGCACCAGCAGCACCAGCAGCACCAGCAGACCCAGCAGACCCAGCAGACCCAGCAGACCCAGCAGACCCAGCAGACCCAGCAGACCCAGCAGACCCAGCAGACCCAGCAGACCCAGCAGACCCAGCACCAAAATCCCACTGCGCGACTGCTGGCATGCCATCGGCAGCCGAACTATCGGCGTCGTCGCCTACCAATTGCGCTGGGTCGGATTGCTGGGTGTTTGCACTCAACAGTTTCAGCACGGCCGCCGCTGTCCTTCTCGCATGGGAGGCGGAGGCCGGAGACATCGGTCCGTCCAAGGGCCGCCAACCGCTGGTGCCGCGCAGTGCGGTTTTTCGCCGTATCCAGTCGACGCCCGGGTTGCGCAGGAAAGCCTCGTATTCGATCAGGGAAGACTGATCCAATGCACTGAGCGGGCGGCGCATCTCAAGCCATGCCCACAGCGCGAGCCGCTCGGCTTCCTTACGATAGCGCCGAGCGCTGTTGGGACTGAGCGGCGCCTGCGAGAGGGCGCTGACCGCGGCGCGGAATGCACGAGTGGCGCGCAAGGCATCCTGTTGCCCGGCCGGAACGACGCACGGCGCCTGGAGCGACTCGAAGTTCAGTTCGTCGGGCGAGGTGATGAGCGCCCATCGGAGTGTCGGAGTGCCCCGAGACGCGGGTGCATCGTTATCGTCACGCGGGCGCGCCCCCAACCAGGCATCGACGCGCTGCGCCGTGCGGGCACCCAAGCCAGCGACATGCACATACCAGCGGCTGCCTTTTTCCTCGATCAAGCAGCGCAGTGACCCGATCGAGCCACAGCCGGCACGCCGTAGCCGCCGCGCGGCATGAGGCGGTAGGTGGAGCTCGACGTCATCCGCGCTGTCGCACAGTCCGACTTCGATACAACCCCGTTCGGCCTCTTCGAGCGCTTCCAGAACTGCTGCGCGTCGACGATTACCCCGCGCATGCTGCCCGCCGTGCTCGGCAGTGAAGAGCGCAAGCAGCTCACTTTCTGCGTAGAAACCTTCGGGATCAACGCGTGCCGCGAACGCGGCTAGTGATTCTTCGGCTACATCTCTATTGCGCTGCGTGTCTCGGGCCGAGAAGAGTGCTGCTTTCGCCTCTTCGCCGCGACGTCGGAAGTAGGCCGCCACTTCATCGGCGATCCACCGCCGAAGTACGCGCGGGCGCAGTTCTTCGAGCGCGGGAAAGAAGCGCGTAGACAGCCGCTCCAGCGGCAACCCCTCGACGAAGCCGCGATAGAAGGCAAAGTGCGCTCTCGTTAGCGAGCCGACTGCCTCTGTTCCAGCCCTGTTCCCCAGCCTGCGCGGCCCCGTCGTCAAGATTTCAGCCCTCCACTAGGCCGCCATACGATAGAAAAAACATATTTGGAATCATGCACTTGCAGGACATTCAAAACGTAGGCCGGCGGAAATCAGTCAATTTCTTCAAAAAATAACTAAGACGATAACACATCACACTTCGTGTTTGAGCGTGGTACACGGCTGGTGCAGGCGCGAACTGCGCCTTCAGCCGACTCGGCACTACGACGACCCGCAAAAGAACCGACTTGAAGGCATACGCACGATGATGGCCGCTACGCGCGGGCTTGGCGCTCCAGGCGACGGTCCAATCGCACTGTTACCGACCTCTGCGCGCTAACGCCAGCTCAGACTTCGTCAGCCCCTGGCACTCTCCGCTCATACCTTGCAAGTTCGCTATCGGCGTCAGTTCGTTAAAGCGTCGCCAACCGCCTGTGATGATCGCGAGGCGCCTCGGCTCAAGACTTTAACCGGCGTTCGTAGCGCAAAGCAGCAAATGGGTCCTATCGTCGGCCAACTCGACGCTAGCGGGGAGGCAGCCCGTCACATCCGCCACCGTCGCCTATTCATGCAGTCTCGTTTTCACGCACTTATCCACAAAACCTGTAGATAACTCTGTTGAATACTCGGCGGTAACTGTGCAAGTGCTTGATTCGGCACGGAGCCGTGTCCGTGATCGCAAAAAGGGCAAGACGCCACTCGTTTAAGCGCGCGAGTTTGTCCCGCCATCACCCTGCGCAAAATTGCAAGCGGTAACGTCAGCCGGCGAGCGCTTTCTGAAGCAAAACTAGCCGTCGTCAGCTAAGTGATTTGAGTCAGAAGTGAGACCGTCTCGAAAGACGACTCCCTGGGTACTGGCCCCGATGCGTCGCCGAGCACCCTTTGCATGACCAAGGCCTGGACGGATGGCGGCAGCAAGAGTCACAGAGCTTGCGAGGTTTCTCGCGAAGGTGTCGCATTTGCTAAGCGTGCGCAGAAAACTTGCGCCCGATCGATGGCCGCGAAGACGACGCGCATTGCAACGGCGTTAGACATTTTGGCCAACGGCCACGCGTCCGCTCGACCTTGAGGGGCGGGCATCCTTGACGTGTGACCGTTGCATAGACGACGCGCGGCTTCGATTGATCGGGGGGCCACCGGCGTTCGCATGCCCACCGCGTTCTGCAAGAGAAAGCCGGCTCTGCCGGTGACGTGTGGTTAAGCCGGCGCGAATACAGGCTGGCAGGACCGCCGCTGGCCTTCCAGCGTCAGTTCACCTACTGCCTACCTTGTTGCGACCGGCGCGCCGCCGCACGACGGGGTTATTGATCGCCTCGATCGCCCCCGATGCAGTTGGAAGCACCGCTGAGGAACCGAGTTGCGCCTGCCGTTTCGTGCGGTGGCCGCGTCGCCCGGCCGCAGGCGGAACACGTGTGCGTCTTACCACCAGACAGTATCCAGCAGGTGCACGCGTTGAAGGGGGGCCAGACCCCACTCCGTGCCAGGGGGAGTTCATGAAGCCCTAAGACGCTTTGTCGCCCTAACGTCCCAACTCCCCAACTCCCCAACTCCCCAACTCCCCAACTCCCCAACTCCCCAACTCCCCAACTCCCCAACTCCCCAACTCCCCAACTCCCCAACTTCCCAACTTCCCAACTTCCCAACTTCCCAACTTCCCAACTTCCCAACTTCCCAACGCGCCAACGCGCCAACGCGCCAACGCGCCAACGCCAAGACGGTCGAACGCCCG
>NZ_FNLO01000001.1:132836-356334 GCF_900095735.1 Chitinasiproducens palmae
GATGCCGAGATGCCGAGATGCCGAGATGCCGAGATGCCGAGATGCCGAGATGCCGAGATGCCGAGATGCCCAGATGCCCAGATGCCCAGATGCCCAGATGCCCAGATGCCCAGATGCCCAGATGCCCAGATGCCCAGACACCCACCTAGGCTCCGGTCGCGGCCGGTCTACGCAAAGGGCGCTCTGCCGTCGCGACGCCGCGTCAAATAGCATTGCGCGTCCGGCCGGTCGCGTCGTCGACGCTAGCGATCGAACAGCACTGCCATGAACCACTTGCGTAGATCGGCGATCTCTTCCGGGCTGACCGTGTGTGCGATCGGATAGACGCGCCAGGCAACGTCGCGCTGACCATTGTCCATCAGGCTCCTGGCCTGTTCTCCGAGCGCGAGCGGCACGACGTTGTCCGCGCCGCCATGGCCGATGAACAACGGTACATCAGCATTCGCGGGCGAGCCCTCGTTCGCGACGAGCTGCGGTGCGGGAATATAGCCGGACAGGGCCACGATGCCGGCGAGACGATCCGGGTGCGTCAGTCCGCTGACGTAGGCCATCGCGGCTCCCTGCGAGAAGCCGCCGACGACGATGCGCTCGGCTGCGACGCCACGGGCGATCTCGGCTGCGATCAGTTGGCGAACCGTTTCGCGGGAGTTGATGATGCCGGTCTCATCGACACGTCGACCGATCGCGGAGAAGGTGTAGATGTCGTACCACGCTGGCATCACGTAGCCGTTGTTGCCAGTGACGGGAATAGACGGCGCCTGCGGGAACACGAAGCGCAACGCCGCGCCCGGCGGCAACTGCAGCTCGTCGACAAGCGGCACGAAGTCGTTGCCGTCCGCGCCGAGGCCATGAAGCCAGATGACCGTCGCCGACGGCTCCGGGCCGGTTTGCCGTTCAATCGTGTTGGTCGATACGCGCATGGGGAGGAAACGAGTGATGGTTGATCAATCGTCATCCTAATGCGCAATTGCCAATTCTGTGCCGTCATCCGTTTAGAATAAGCGCCACCGATTGCGATCGATTGCGACCGATGGTGATCGATGGTGATCGATGGTGATCGATGGCCGCCCGCCGAACGCGCCGGCGCAATGCCCCTGGCGGGGGACCTTCCGTCCGCTCTTGGACCGGTGTGGCGGCAACGCGCGCAAGGATGCCGCTAAGACCGCTTTACGCTTACGGGCATCTACGCTTACACGCATCTACGCTTACACGCATCCCCGCCGCCGCGCGGCGAGGCGGCTATCACTGACGTAACGCGCAGCACTACCGAAACGTCGGCGTGACCTGTTGCTTGGAAAATCCACTGGAGAACCGCAGTGATGAAACTGTACGGCATGCTCGACTCGCCCTACGTGAGACGCGTCGCGATCTCGTTGCGGATGCTGGACATCGCGTTTGAACAGCATTCGGTTTCCGTATTCAGTGCCTTTGACCAGTTTCACGCGGTCAATCCCGTCGTGAAGGCGCCAACGCTGGTGCTGGACGATGGCGCCACGCTGATGGATTCGACGCTGATCCTCGATTATCTCGAATCCATTGTGTCACCGGGTCGGCGTCTCCTCGCGGCGGAGCCCGTCGAGCGCTTCGCTGCCCTGCAGCGCATCGGACTGGCGCTGGCGGCGTGCGAGAAGACGGTCCAGATCGTGTACGAACACAATCTGCGGCCGTCGGAAAAACAGCATCAACCATGGCTTGATAGAGTGCACGCACAACTGGCTGCCGCCTATCGGGCGTTGGAAGTCGCCCTCGTCGCAAGACCACCGCTCATCGACAGCGAACGAACCGATCAGGCGTCGCTGACTGCGGCGGTGGCTTGGCGCTTCACCGCCGAGAAGCTGCCGGGCATCGTCGACCCGGTCGCGCATCCTGCCCTACAGGCGTGGTCGGTGGAGGCCGAAGCGCTGCCGGCCTTTCTGGCATCGCCTTATCCTTGATTCATCGACTGACTTCGACTTTTCAGGCCAGGCCGCGCGGTCGAGCGCGCAAAGCGCCTGCTCGAGCGCGCCGCTGCAGAGCCGACATGCGTGCAGCGTGGCCGCGCGCTCAAGGCAGGACATCTACCGGCCGTCGCGGCGCGAGAGGCGTCTGCGCCGATGCCTGCGACGCCAGCCACGTCGCGACGCGGTGCGGGAACCCGCTGGGAGAAGCTAAATGAATATCGGCGAGGCCGCGCAGGCGTCGGGCGTTTCCGTGAAGATGATTCGGCACTACGAAGCGGTCGGCTTGATTCCACCCGCCTCCCGCAGCGAGGGCAACTACCGACGCTACACGGAGGCAAACGTCGAGGAATTGCGCTTCATCGGACGAGCGCGCCGTCTCGGCTTCAGTGTCAAACAATTGGGCGCGCTGCTCGAATTGTGGCGTGACAAGTCGCGGCCGAGCCGCGAGGTGAAGCGCTTGGCGAGTGAGCATCTGGCGGAGCTCGACATGCGGATCAGCGAACTGACTGCGATCAAGCAGACGCTCGAACGCCTGGTTGCGAGTTGCCACGGCGACGCGCGTCCGGACTGTCCCATCCTCAGCGCGATTGCGTCGCCGAGGCACGGCTAGGGGCCGAACCATCGCGATCGCGACGATAGCGCCGAGACGCAGAGCAGGATACGGCGCACCTTGCGCACGACGCGCCTTTTGTACCGTTGCCACCGTTGCGCGCCTAGCCCCGCAACTTCGCGCTTTTCCGCAGCTTTCCGCACCTTGCGACGCTGGCGAGGCGCTTACGGCGGCTAGCGCGCGCGGTGGCTGACTTGACTCTCCGCTCGGCGGCCTTCGCAGGCAGGTTGGCCTGCGACCGCGGCATCCGCCCCCGGCACGCCGCGGGCCCTCGGGACTCGCTTGACCTTCCCAGCGTGGGAAGGTTTAAGCTGATGATCGTTCGGCGGACAAGGTGCGTTCGTGCGCTTCCGCCATCAACTGGAGCCAATCATGCAATTCGATATTCCGGACATGAGCTGTGGTCACTGCGTCGCCCGCATCACGGAGGCGATCAAGCAGGCCGATCCGGCTGCGCAAGTCGATGTGGATCTGTCCAGCAAGCGCGTGGCGGTGAACAGCACTGCACTTCCCGACGCGCTGACCGCGGCGATCGCCGAAGCCGGCTACACCGCAAGCCGCGTCGACTGAAGCGCTGGCAGGTCGTCGGCAACGGCGCGTTCAAGCAGCGCGGGCGCTGTTGCGGCGGAAGCGGCGCTGGCGACACGCCGCCAGGAGAAAAGACAAGGATGAATGCCACTGCTTCGGTTACGCGCGGCGCGCCTGCCACGCCGACAGGCCGCGCGCTCGACCTGCCCATCGAGGGCATGAGTTGCGCGTCTTGCGTTGGTCGCGTGGAGAAAGCCCTTGCCCGCACAGCGGGTGTGCATCAGGTGGATGTCAACCTTGCCACCGGGCGTGCACACGTGCAGACGGAGGCGGGCGCGCCATTGCAGCCGTTGCTCGAAGCCGTGCGCAAGGCGGGCTACGCTGTCGCGACGCGTCACGCGCATCTTGATATCGAAGGCATGTCATGCGCGTCGTGCGTTGGACGCGTCGAGAAGGCCCTGCGCGCAGTGCCTGGCGTGAATCAGGCCGCGGTCAATCTGGCCACGGAGTCGGCCGATGTCGAAGTCCTCGAGACAGTGGAGGAGAGCGCGTTGATTGCCGCGGTGGCCCGGGCCGGCTACCGCGCGACGCCGCGCGTGTCGGCCGACGCTCGCGCCACCGACCAAACATCGCTACAGGCGCGGCGGCGTCGTGTGCGTCAGCGAGAGGGCTGGGCGATGGCGGCAAGTGCTGTCCTGACACTGCCGCTGTTGTTGCCCATGGTGGCAATGGTCGCTGGCGCGGACTGGATGCTGCCCCCGATCGTGCAAATGGCGCTCGCCACCGTCGTACAGTTCGTCTTCGGCGCGCGCTTCTATCGGCAAGGTTGGGCAGCCCTGCGCAATCGCGCGGGCAATATGGAATTGCTCGTCGCGCTCGGTACCAGTGCTGCGTACGGCATGAGTGTGTTCGAGTTTTGGCGCGACCCGCACGCCCACTCCCATCTTTATTTCGAAGCGTCCGCCGCTGTGATCACGCTGGTTCGGCTCGGGAAATGGCTGGAATCAGGTGCCAAACGTAAGACTACCGAGGCGATCGAGGCGCTCAACGCACTGCGTCCGGACACGGTGCGCCGCCGCACAGACGCGGGCGAGGAGACGGTGCCGCTGGCGGCTGTGCGGGTCGGCGACCGTCTGGTGATACGGCCCGGCGAGCGCGTGCCGGTCGATGGTGTGATCGCGGAAGGCGCCAGCCATCTCGACGAATCGCTGATCACCGGAGAGAGCCTGCCGCAGTGGCGCGAGACCGGCGGAACGGTTGTGACAGGCGCAATTGCAAGCGACGGACAACTCGTCATCGACGCCCGCGCAATCGGCGGCGACACCATGCTGTCGCGGATCGTGCGCATGGTCGAATCGGCGCAAGCAGAGAAGGCGCCGATCCAGCGGCTGGTCGACCGGGTCAGCGCCGTGTTCGTTCCCATCATCGTCACGATCGCCGCAGTGACCGCGGGCGGCTGGTTCGCGGCCGGGGCAGGGGTCGAACAGGCATTGCTCAACGCGGTCGCGGTGCTGGTGATCGCTTGCCCGTGTGCGTTGGGTCTTGCGACGCCAACTGCGCTGATGGCTGGGACCGGCGCGGCTGCGCGACGCGGCATTCTGATCAAGAATGCGTCTGCGCTTGAACTGGCGCACCGGATCGAGGTCGTCGCGCTGGACAAGACCGGCACGCTGACGCAAGGGCGCCCGACCCTGGTGGCATTCGAGACACCCGACGCGGCGGCCGGATTGGCGCGGCGCCGCCGGAGTGAGCGGCCGGAGCAAGCCGAGCAAGTCGACTTGGATGCGCCGCAAGCGCGCGAGGCTTTGCGGCTGGCCGCTGCGGTGCAGCGCGGCAGCGACCATCCGCTTGCGCGTGCCGTCATCGCAGCGGCCGATTCGGCGGGGATTGCCGTGCCAGCCGCGAGCGACGTTCGGGCGTTGGCGGGGCGTGGCGTGAGCGGCCTGGTGGAGGGTCGACGGCTGGTCATCGGCAGCACGCGGTGGCTGCACGAAGCGGGCATCACGCCGGCACCGGCCCAGGCTGACAGCGCCACGGCGGCGGGCCACACTGGCCGGAGCGTGTCGTGGCTCGTCGACGAGGGCACGCGGACCGTACTCGCCCTGCTGGCCTTCGGCGACCCCGTGAAGCCGAGTGCGGCCGACGCGATCGCGGCGTTGCGGCGTATCGGCGTGCAGACCGTCCTGGTTTCCGGCGACCAGCGCGCGGCCGTGCAACAGGTTGCGACTACGTTAGGGATCGACGCGGTCGAGGCGGAAGTGCTGCCTGCCGACAAGGCCGCCACGGTGCGCCGTTTGCAGCAGCCAAGTGCGGCTGGCCGGCGCCGCGTGGTCGCAATGGTCGGCGACGGCATCAACGACGCACCGGCGTTGGCCGCGGCCGACGTCGGCATCGCGATGGCCACCGGCACGGACATCGCGATGGAGGCGGCGGACGTCACGCTGATGCGCGGTGAACCGACCTTGGTGGCCGGCGCCATCGAGATCTCGCGTCTGACGTACCGCAAGATTCGCCAGAACCTGTTCTGGGCATTCTTTTACAACGTGGTCGGCGTGCCGTTGGCGGCGTTCGGCTTGCTTGACCCGGTGGTCGCCGGTGCGGCGATGGCATTCAGCAGCGTCAGCGTGGTCGCAAATGCACTGCTGCTGCGTCGCTGGCGTGGTTGAGCGAGTCGTGAGTGAGTCATCGGCCAGTCACCAGCGACTCGCAAGCCGTTTCGTGACCGGCGTCGCAACCGGTCGCCGTCGCGTCGTCGCGTCGTCGCGTGCCGCGCAATCTTCGGCAGGCGCTGAAATGAACGAGCGGCGTCGGTCATTGCCGCTCGTCGAGTGCGAGTTCGCCGACGATGCCGGGCGTCAGTCCTTCTGGAGCAACGCGAGCGGCGTCGAGAACCGTTTCGATCTGTGCACGATGATGCGCGGGCGGCACGAGGCTCCTCCACAATGCGGGGGGCGGCATTCCAATCCGGCGTGATGGCGATGCACGCTTCTTGCGGATGGTTGCTGAACGGCCGCGTAGGCGGCCCGCTAATCTGGAAGGAGATTTCATGACAGGCATTCCAACATTGCGGCTGAACGACGACCGCGCTTTTCCCCAGCTCGGCCTGGGCGTCTGGCGCGCCAGCAATGAGGAGGTCGGCGATGCGATCGCCGTTGCGCTGGACGCAGGCTATCGGTCGATCGATACCGCCGCGATCTATGGCAACGAAGAGGGCGTCGGTCGCGGCATTGCGGCAGCGAACGTCCCCCGCGACACGCTGTTCGTCACCACGAAGGTCTGGAACGATCGGCAGGGGCACGACGAGACATTGGCCGCATGCGACGAAAGTTTGCATCGGCTCGGTCTCGATTACGTCGACCTGTATCTGATCCATTGGCCGGTGCCGTCGAAGGACCGCTTCGTCGAAACCTGGCGGGCGCTGATCGCGCTTCGCGATGCAGGGAAGGCGCGTTCGATCGGTGTGTCGAACTTCACGGAAACGCAATTGCAACGTCTGATCGACGAGACAGGTGTGGTGCCGGCGGTGAACCAGATTGAGTTGAATCCGTTGATGCAGCAACCGGCGTTGCGCGCTTTCCATCGAGCGCACGGCATCATCACCGAATGCTGGAGCCCGCTGACGCGCGGCAAGGCCTTCGAAGACCCTGTTCTCACCCGGATTGCGACGCGGCACGGCAAGACGGCGGCGCAGATCATCCTGCGCTGGCACATGCAGCACGGATTGGTCGCAATTCCGAAGTCGGTGACGCCGGCGCGGATCCGCGAGAACGTCGCAGTGTTCGACTTCGCACTGGACGATGCCGAAATGCGCGAGATCGATGGACTGGATCGCGGACAGCGCGACGGGCCCGATCCTGAAACGTTTGCCGGCTGACGTTCGCCCGCTAACGCTTGAGGGCAGCGCGCCTTCAGTGTGTGCGCCGTCGTTGCTACCGTGAAACGCGTCGACGACGGGCCTGCGCCTGAGTCGGTCAACGGTCCCCCAGCGCCGCGGCTGGGCTCGATGGCGGGACCGCAGGGCCGCGGGACGGCGAGACGGAGACTGAGACTGAGGCTTGTCCGCGTCGGCTGACGTCGCCGGCGCGGGCGCCGCAATCAGCCGGAGCTTGAGCGTCGGCGGGCGCGCGATGCGAGCGGCGTGGAGCGTCGGTGGCGACGCCCGGCGATGGTCGTCACACCAACGGCGTGTCGCCTGGGGTGCCGGTGTCGGCGTCCAATGTCGAGCGGTTGCCTGCCGGCGTGTCCGCAGTCGTCTGCGGCGTCTGGCTGGAGTTGGTCACAGCCGTCGCGTCGGTCATCGATTCACTATCGGTTGTCGTCCCGACGGATGCCTCCGGCGGCTTGCCGATATAGCGCTGCAACGCGTTGGCCGCGAACGCCTGGGCTTCGCGCGCCGAGACGATCGCGTTGTCGAGCCCGAAGAACTCGTGCGTCGAACCCGCATAGTTGCGATAGTCGACGAAGGTGCCGGCCGCGCGCAGCGCGTCGGCGAGCTTCTCGCCGTCGCCGCGTAAGGGGTCGATGCCGGCGGTGATCAGGATCGTGGGCGGCGCACCGTGCAGATCCCGGTCGTACAGATTCAAACGCGGACTGTCCTTGTCCTCCGGCCGCGCCAGCGCCTTTTCCATGAACCACGACATCATCGCCTTGTTCAAGGGTTTCGCGCTGCGGTTCTCCTCGTAGGAGAGCGTGCTCACGCTGGTGCCCGCCACCGGATAGATCAACAGCTGGCAGACGGGCGCCGGCAGCCCGCGTCCTGGCGCTTCCAGCGCGACGTTCGCCGCCAGGTTGCCGCCCGCGCTCTCGCCTGCAACGACCACGCGCGCGCTGTCCACGTTCAAGACCGCCGCTTCGTCGATCAGCCAGCGGTAGGCGGCCAGCGCGTCATCGTGCGCGGCCGGGAACGGATGCTCCGGTGCCTGTCGGTAGTGGGCGGACACGACGAGTGCCCCGGTCAGGCCTGCCAAGGCGCGCGCACTGGCATCGTAGGTATCCACGTCGGCGATCACCCATCCGCCGCCGTGGAAATACAGGATAGCTGGCCGGCGCGACGTGTCGCTGGTGGCTGGCAGGTAGAGCCGCGCGGGCACGTTGCCGGCGGCGCCGGCGTACGTCACGTCCTTTGTCTCGATATCTGCGAAGGCGGGCTCGCGCCGCCGAGCGCCGGCGACTTCGCGTGCGGCGTCGACAATCGAGGGTTGACGGCGGGCGCTGGCCGCGTCGAGTGTTTCGATCGGTGTCGGCCCGAGCCGGGCGAGAACATCGAGCACTTCATGCACGTCCGCGTCGGCGCGTTCGAGCGGATCGGCGCCGAGGACTGATTTGATGGTATCGACGAGGGACATGGCGGCTCCTTGGGACACACGAGAGGCGTGTCGTTGCTCGACGAATCGAGCAAGGAGCGCTCCAGGCCGAAGGGACGCCGGGCCTCGGCGTCGGCAAGGTCCGGCAGGGGCAGCGACCGGCTATCGGCGGTCGGCTACGCGATGTAGACCGCGAGCAGGGCGGCGAGCAAGGCGACCGGTCCGGTGGCCGCCGACCAGCGGGCCGCGCGCGGCGCATAGGTGTGCATCGCGGCGACCGCCGCTGCGCCGGCGGTCAGCGCGCCGCACCAGCCCACCGTGCCGACCGGGCCGCCCAGCAGCGCTACGCACGGCGCGGCCGCCGCCGCCAGCAGCAGCGCGCCGCCCAGGCGCAGCGACAGCGTCGCGCCTCTGCCGACCTCGCGTCGCAGGATCGTCTGCTGGTGGCGGTACATTGCGGCGCTCAGCGTCGCGAAGCCGGCGAGCGAGAGCCATATGGCCAGCGCCCAGGCGAGCGTCGTCATACCCGCTCCCGGTCGTTGCGACGCATCGCGGTTGCGCCGGCCGAACCGTCGGGACGCCGTTCCAGCGTGGCGTCGGGCGCGCGGCGCGGGGTCGCTGGTCCGTGCTTGCGCGCGGGGGAAGCCTTGCGCCGCAGCAGATGCCAGATCGCGGCCGCCGGCAACAGCGCGAGGGACGCTACTACCGCATCGAAGCCAGGACGCGGCCAATAGCCCAGCGTGGCAAGGTCGACGACCGGCAGCAGCGCGAAGGCCAGCGCGCACACCGCGAGTTGTTCGAGCCAAGCGCGCCGAGCCGGCCGGAGCCATGGATGCAGTGCGCTGAGCGCCCAGCATGCGAAGAACGCGCGCACTTCCCATTCACTGCGTCCGGCGAGCGTCACCGGCAACAGCCGATTCGCCCATAGGTAGGCCACCATCGACAGCGGCAGACCCACCACGGCGGCGACGTTGAGCGACTCGACAAGACGCGTGCCGAACCGCACGCCGTGCGTGCCGGCCTTCTTCGCATGCTTCTCGTCCTTCTGACGATGCTTGCGCGCCCACAGAAGGAGGCCGGTCGCGACCATCGCCGCGCCGCCCAGGCCGCTGAAAAAGAACAGTACGCGCAGTGGACCACTGGCGAACAGGGCCATGTGAAGACCGTACATCGTGCCGTACGTGGCGGTGGCCGGCCCGGGAACCGGTGCGATGCGGCGCACCTGCCCGGTTGCGCCGTCGAAGGTGATGGTCTGGCTCTCCCGAGAAATACGGCTCTGACGGTCGCGCGTCATCTTCACCAGCGCCGACGCGTCGCCCGGATTCTCGACGAAGATCCGGCTGACGGTGCCGTTGCCCCAGATCCGTTCGGCCTGGGTCATCATCGGCCCGATCGGGGCCAGCGTCGCCGGCTTGCCGCTCGGTTTGTCGACCGGCGCGAAGTCGAACACCTCGCGATTGAACGCCTGCCGGTCGCCGCGATACGCCGCCTGGTAAGGCATTGGCATGTAGAGCGTCATCAGCGTCACCAGGCCGGTGTACGTGATCATCAAATGGAACGGCAGCGCCAGCACTGCGCTCGCATTGTGGAAGTCGAGCCAGGAGCGTTGGTCCTTGCGCGGCCGGAACGTGAAGAAGTCGGTGAAGATCCGCCGGTGCGTGATGACGCCGCTGATCATCGCGATGAACATGATCATCGCGCACACGCCAATGATCCACCGGCCGATCAGCGGCGAGAAATAGTAGAGCTGGAAGTGGAACGCGTAGAAGAAATCGCCGCCCAATGTGTCGCGCGCCTGCACCGGCTCGCCGGTGGCGGGGTCGAGCCGCTCGCTCTTGAAGCGGCCCTTGCGTTCCTGGGAGCCGATCCGCACGCGCGCGTCTTCGCGATCAGGCATGTCGATGAACCAGCGCGACGCATGCGGCGACGTCTGCGTCAGGCGCGTCAGTGCGCGCTCCAGCGTCTGCTCCGCAGTCGCCTGTCCGATCGGCTCGGGCTGCATCCAGCGCGAGATGTCGTCGCGATAGTAGGTGGCTGTACCCATCACGAAAATCGTGAACAGCACCCAGCCGACGACAAGCCCGGCCCAGCCATGCAGCCAGGCCATCGATTGACGAAAACCGTGTTGCACCGCTTGCTCCTAGCGCAGTCCGAGGAAAAGGGCGCCGGCTACCGTGAGCGCCAAGGCCAGGCCTCCAAGGGCGCGCCACAGGTTCCTGGCGGCGAAGACCCAGATGACGGCGAGGGTGTAGATCGCAAAGGTGGACATCAGCCCGGTCAGCGCGGCTTCCGCGCGGCTGCTCGGCAGCAGAAGGGCGATGCAGGCGCCGGCCAGGTTGGCCAGCGCATAACCGCCGACCACGGCGGCGAGAACCCGCGCCAGCACGTTCAGGCGGTAGCGGACTGTGATGACCATCGACGACGCGCGCCGAATGGGCGCCAGTTCAAAAATGAGAATTATTAAGGTTTACCTGCATGCCCGCAAGGTATTTGTCATGTGCGGTAAGACTTGTGCCGGTGCGGTGCCCTGTGGTGTCGCCGAACGCGCGTTTGGAGTGGCCGCAGTGCGCCGCACGCGCGGCGCTCGCTGATGAAGCCTCGGCTCATCGCGCCGCGGCCTTCGCTGGCCCGCGCGCGGGCCGAGCCGGAGCGCGCCGACGCTATTCGCAGTCGCTGCGCATCTGCGCCTGCGTGATGCTGCTGTTCGGGGGCACGCTGTGCGTGAGCCACACGTTGCCGCCGATGGTCGAGCCAGCGCCGAGCGTGATGCGTCCAAGGATGGTCGCCCCCGCGTAGATCACGACATCGTCCTCGACGATTGGGTGGCGCGCATTGCCTTTCACCAAGGCACCGGTCTCGTCGACCGGGAAGCGCTTCGCACCGAGGGTGACGGCCTGATACAGGCGCACCCGGTTGCCGATGATCGCCGTCTCGCCGATCACGACGCCGGTGCCGTGGTCGATGAAGAAGCTCTCGCCGATGTGCGCGCCCGGGTGGATCTCGATACCGGTCGTCGAGTGCGCGATTTCCGAGATCAACCGCGCCACAAGCGTTGCCCCCAGCTTGTAGAGCCGGTGCGCGATACGGTGATAAGCGACGGCAGTCACGCCCGGATAGACCAGCAGAACTTCGGAGATGCTGTTCGCCGCAGGGTCGCCCTGATACGCGGCCCGCAGGTCGCTGACCAGCAGCGCACGGATCGGCACGAGCTGCGCCGCGAACTCAGCGGCTATCGCGCGGGCGCGCTCGTGGTAGTGCGGATCGGCTTCGTCGGTGCCGTCCAGTGTGCAAAGCAGCGAACGGCGCACCTGTTCGGTCAGCAACGGCAGCACGCGCGCGAGCGTGTTGCCGACGTAGTAATCGATGTTCGCGTCGTTGAGATCTTCGCGCCCGTGGTGAGTCGGAAACAGGGCGGCGGTCAGTCCTTCGACCACCTCCGCGATGACCCGCCGCGACGGCAGTTCGCGCACGGCGCCGCGATGTCGAATGTGATGCGTGACTTCGCGGGAGTGACGCAGGGCGGCGACGATTTCATCGAGCGGCCAGGCTTGGCGCTCGCTAGCTGGGGCTTCGTTCATCATGCTCTCAAGGATTCGGACCACGCGCGCGCTACGGCAGCATGCTGCGTACGCTGGCGAGCGGCGTGCGCAAGCCTCGATATTAGCCGGCTTGCGCGGCTCTTGCCGGTAGCGATGCGGCACGCGCGAACTCGGACGGTCCGCGCCGCTGGTAGGCAAGTCGGTCGAGTCCGTCAAGCGCCTCAAGTCCGTCGAGGACACCGCTGGCTGCCGCGCGCGCGCGCATAGGGCCGCCGCAGCTTGGCGCGCAGTGGCATGCCGCTTGCTGCGGCACCGTTAAAACACTGGAGCAACAATGTCCCTTCCCCCGAGGAAACGCGGTCAGGCGGCGGTGCGGGCGCGTCACTCGACGTTTACGCGCCACATTTCAAGCAAGCTGGCCCCCTTCTTCGCGGTCTCGGAAGTGTCGGGCGGTCCGTTGCTGATTGCGACCGTGCTCGCGTTGTTGTGGGTGAATTCGCCGTTCGGGCACAGCTATCATCACGTTTGGGAACTCGAACTGGGTGTCCGCTTCGGACATGCGGAGTTGAAAAAGGCGCTTTCCGAATGGACGCAGGATGCGCTGCTGCCCATCTTCTTCTTCGGCGTCGGCATCGAAGTGAAGCGGGAGGTGGTCAAGGGCCTGCTGTCCGAGCGCAAGACGGCCGCCCTGCCGGTGCTGTGCGCGTTGGGCGGCATGTTAGCGCCGGCGTTGATCTATCTGGCGCTCAATCACGGTGGCGAGTTCCGGCACGGTTGGGGTGCGACGGTGACCACCGACACCGCGTTCGCGCTGGCCCTCGTGGGTATTTTCGGGACCCGCCTGCCTCGCAGCGTTCGCGTACTGTTGCTGGCCTTCGCGGCGGTCGATGACATCGGCGGCTTGATCGTGATCGCGACGGTTTACACCTCGCACGTGAACTGGATGCTGTTGGGCATCGCTGCCGTGCTCTATCTGGTGATCGTCGGCCTGATTCGTCTCGAAATCGTGCCGAGCATGCCGTACGTGTTGCTCGGTCTCGCGATTTGTCTCCTGATCCAGCAGGCCGGCGTGCATCCGACCATCGCTGGCGTGGCGCTGGGCGCACTGGTTCCCGTGCAGCCGCGTATGCCGGAACAGCGCTTTGCCGAAGTCGTGCAGGATCAGGTAGACAGCTTCAAACGCGCGCACGAACACGCCGAGAACACCGACGACGAGCGGCTCAGGAATACTGCCGCCGACCGGCGCGAGCTGCATCTCGGCCGCCTTTCGGAAACGGCCGAGGCAACCTATGAACCGGCGATGCGCATCACGCAGGCGATCAACCCCTGGATCAGTTGGGTCGTGCTGCCGCTGTTCGCGATCTCAAATGCCGGCGTCGAGATGACGGGGGAGGTGATCCACAAGTTCACTACCAACGCGGTGGGCGTCGGCATCGTGGTCGCGCTTGTGCTTGGCAAGCCGCTCGGCATGCTGGCGTTCGCGTGGCTTGGCATCAAGACGCGGCTCGCGGCCTTGCCGGATCGGATGACGTGGCGAATGCTGGTGGCCATCGGTGTGTCGTCCGGCATCGGCTTCACCCTCTCGCTGTTCGTCGCGGAACTTGCGTTCCGCGGTGGCGAAGCAGCCAATGAAGCCAAGCTGGGCGTGTTGATTGCGTCGGTGATTGCAGCCGCGCTCGGCTATGTCGCCTTCTGGTTCGCCGCTCGCCATGCCGAACGGCAGGACCGTCAGGAAGGTCGAGACGAAGACGCTGGGGACGACGCCGTAGCCGACAACAACGATGACGTCGACGCGCAGGCAGGGGGACAGAGCAGTGATGGCGGTGCGAGAAACCAGGGCGAGGGCGACGCAAGCGAGAGCGAAGAGGGACGTCTTGCGAACCCGATGCGTTGAGTCGGCGCGCAGCGACGCGAGCGCCGTCGGTATCGTTTCGATGGGCACGCCGCGATCGCGCGCCGCGCACTGGCGATGGCCAACGACAGGACCACGAAGCGTGAACTACTCGCGAATGCGTTCGCACAGGCACGCGAAACGTCAAATATCCCGGTTTTTCACGTCTTTTCCCGTAGTCGCCGCGAATGGACATACGGTAAGATAGGCGCCAACGTAGGTTGACGGCTCCGATTGTGACGCGGATCCGTTACGCGCAAGCGATGTAGTCCGTCACTTTTCCATCCCACTGATTAACGATCCATGGCCACGACCAAAAAAGCGGCTGCGAAGGCACCGGCAGCGAAGAAACAGACGCAGGCAGCGGCGAAGCCGGCCGCGAAGAGCGCTCGGGCGGCGAAGCCGGCTGCAGCGGCACTCAAGCCGATCAAGGAATCGTTCACCAAATCGTCCCTCGCGGTGCACATCGCCGAGCAATCCGGCGTCGAGCCGAAGGCCGTGAAGGCTGTGCTCGCCACGCTCGAGCAAACGATGGTTGCGTCGCTGCACAAGAAGGGCCTGGGCCAGTTCGCGCTGCCCGGCCTGCTGAAGGTCGACGTGCAGGCAGTGCCCGCAAAGAAGAAGCGCTTCGGCAAGGACCCGTTCACCGGCGAAGAGCGCTGGTTCCCGGCCAAGCCGGCCTCGACGCGCGTGAAGGTTCGTGCGCTGAAGAAGCTGAAGGACGCAGCACTGTAATACGCGCACGGGCGGTATCCGGCGAGATGGATCGCCGTTTCCGTCGCTGCCCGCTACGAAAACCGCCGCTCTTGCGGCGGTTTTTTTTCGTCTGGCGCCGCCGCGTGAACATTGCAGTGTTTGCAAAGGACCGGTTGCCGCGCGGCATGCCGGCGCGGGGTTGCCGACCTTGCGCTCGGGCCGCAGGCCGACGCGACAGCCCAGCAGCATCGATCATTGCCGACCCGGCACGCGCTGCCGATGGGCTCTAGCGGTGCCGGAAGTGGCGAGGCGTGAGTCGGCGTGCGTCGCTGCGCTGATACGCGCTGGTAGTCCTTGCAGGGCACGGCTGGCGCGGGCTCGTGCAGGTTGCCTGACCTCGACGGAGAGTGGCTTGATGGCGCGGAGCCGACTGTTGCTTTCCGCCCCCGTGTTGGTTGTGCTTGTGCGAGCCGTCACTCCGCGTCGCCACGTGCGGCGCGCCGCGATGGTCACACGCCGCGCTAAGGCAACGATCGAGGCGGCCGTGCCCACGCACGCGCCCGCCACCGCCACCGCCTCCTTTTGGCGTCGCATCAAGAAGCGTTCGCCGGGGCTGCCGCGACGCTTCATTGCCGCACATCGTGAGGGCGAGCCGCTGCCGGCCGAGTGAGCGAGCGCATTGCCGACGCGTTGCCAAACAACGTGCGGCCTCGCGCTTGTCGCGCTGTAGTCGCTATCCTGCGTATGTTGCGCGGGGGTTAACGCCGCCCAGTCGCGCGACAGCTGATGGGAGTGTCAGGCCCGCCGACGACGGCGTGGCACGCTCCGACTCGAAACGGCGACGGGCATCTCCTCCACGTCGCTCGGCATTCGCGCACCGTTCTCAACCCACCTCAGCGGCCGGTGCGGGGCCTCACCTGCGACCGTCCGTCCACGCAGCAGCGCGAGGCAGCGCCAGCGCGCACGTCTCACCTTTGATGTTGCGTGTTTCAATCTTGAAACCAATGTCGTGCGCCGTGTTTTCGCCGATAGGCAAACCGATGATTCAGAAGCACTATCGCGGGGCGCTCCGATTGGCATAACGCTTGCGCGAAGCGGCGGGATGGACCACCGCTTCGAGCAGGCGGTCGGGCGACGCCACGCGCTGCAACCAGCCGGGCTCAACGCGCATCGACATTCTTGTGCCGCGGTGCCGGCGGTCCTGGTTTAGGGCGCCGATGCAGCACACATTCGAATATCTCTTTTAGGGGCGGTTATGAGCGACGACAGCAAGCAGGCCGGCGACCAGGGCGGTGATCGGGACGGCAAGCCGGGCAGCACTCAAGGTACAGGCGGTTTCAAGCCGAAGAAGTCCGTGGCGTTGTCGGGTGTGCCGGCGGGCAACACTGCGCTCTGTACGGTGGGGCGCAGCGGCAACGATCTGCATTACCGCGGCTACGACATACTCGACGTCGCCGGACATGCCGCCTTCGAGGAAGTTGCATTTCTGCTTGTGCACGGTCGGCTGCCGAATCGCGCGGAACTGGATGCGTATTACGTCAAACTGCGAGGGCTGCGCGGTCTGCCTGGCGCCTTGCGCGTCGCCCTGGAACAGATTCCGGCCAGCGCGCATCCAATGGACGTGATGCGCAGCGGCGTGTCGCTGCTCGGCACGATGCTGCCGGAGAAGGATGATCACAACGCCGCCGGCGCGCGCGACATCGCCGATCGCCTGATTGCGTCGTTGGGATCGATGCTGCTCTATTGGTATCACTGGTCACACAACGGACGGCGCATCGACGTCGAGACCGACGACGAGTCCGTGGGCGCCCACTTCCTGCATCTGCTCCATGGGCGTCCGCCGTCCGAGTCGTGGGTGCAGGCGATGCACACCTCGTTGATTCTCTATGCCGAGCACGAGTTCAACGCGTCGACGTTCACCGCGCGCGTCATTGCGGGCACCGGGGCCGATCTGTATTCGTCCATCGCCGGCGCGATCGGCGCACTGCGCGGACCGAAGCACGGCGGCGCGAACGAAGTCGCTTACGAGATCCAGAGCCGCTATGCGAATGCGGACGAAGCCGAGACGGACATCCGGCGCCGCGTGGACAACAAGGAGGTGATCATCGGCTTCGGTCACCCGGTGTACACGATCTCCGACCCGCGCAACCAGGTGATCCGCGAAGTGGCACGCTCGCTGTCGGACGAGGCGCGCGATCCGGCGCTGTTCTCGATCGCCGAGCGTCTGGAAAAGGTGATGTGGGACGCCAAGAAAATGTTTCCGAATCTGGATTGGTACTCGGCGGTCAGCTATCAGAAGATGGGCGTTCCTACCGCGATGTTCACTCCGTTGTTCGTGATCGCGCGTACCACTGGCTGGGCGGCCCACGTCATCGAGCAGCGCATCGACAACAAGATCATCCGGCCCAGCGCGAACTACACTGGGCCGGAAAACCAGACGTTCGTGCCGCTCGCGCAGCGCGGCTGAACAGCGCACCTGAAGCAGCGCCCTGAAGCAGCGCAATCCTCCGATTTCGAATACCACCCAGCGAAAGCAAAGATGAGCCAAGCGATTTCCACCGTGCGTCCCGCCCCCGACCAGGTACTGGTCGACATCGTCGAGTACGTGCTCGATTACGAGATCGACAGCGACCTCGCGTTGACCACCGCGCGTCACTGTCTGATCGACACGCTCGGTTGCGGCCTCGAAGCGTTGACCTACCCGGCCTGCACGAAGCTGATGGGGCCGATCGTGCCGGGCACTGTCGTGCCGAACGGTGCGAAGGTGCCCGGCACGTCGTACCAGCTCGACCCGGTGCAGGCGGCGTTCAACATCGGCGCCATGATCCGCTGGCTGGACTTCAACGACACCTGGCTGGCGGCGGAATGGGGACATCCGTCGGACAACCTGGGCGGCATCCTCGCGGTCGCCGATTGGCTGTCACGTCAGGCCGTGGCCGCGGGCCGTGCCCCGTTGACGATGCGCGATGTGCTGGTGGCGATGGTGAAGGCGCACGAGATCCAGGGGTGTCTCGCGCTGGAGAACTCGTTCAACCGTGTCGGCCTCGACCACGTGCTGCTGGTCAAGGTTGCCACGACCGCGGTGGTTGGCAAGATGCTCGGTCTCGACCGCGAGGAATTGATCAACGCCGTGTCGCTTGCATTCGTGGACGGTCAGTCTTTGCGTACCTACCGGCACGCGCCCAACACTGGCAGCCGCAAGTCATGGGCAGCCGGCGACGCGACCAGCCGCGGCGTGCGTCTCGCGTTGATCGCGCGCACGGGCGAGATGGGCTACCCATCGGTGCTGAGCGCGCCGGTGTGGGGTTTCTACGACGTGTCGTTCAAGGGCCAGCCGTTCCGCTTCCAGCGGCCGTACGGCTCGTACGTGATGGAGAACGTGCTGTTCAAGATCTCGTTCCCCGCCGAATTCCATTCGCAAACTGCGGTGGAGGCAGCGATGACGATCCACGAGCGGCTGCGCGCGCTGGACCGCGTGCCCGACGAGATCAAGCAGGTGACGATCCGTACCCATGAGGCGGCGATTCGCATCATCGACAAGAAGGGCCCGCTCGACAATCCGGCCGATCGCGATCACTGCATCCAGTACATGGTCGCGGTGCCGCTGCTGTACGGCCGCCTGACGGCCGCCGACTATGAGGACGACATCGCCGCGGACCCGCGCATCGACGCGCTGCGCGACCGCATCGTCTGCGTCGAGGATCCGCAATTCACGCGCGACTATCACGACCCGGACAAGCGTTCGATCGCCAACGCGCTGACGATCGAATTCAACGACGGTACGCGCCTGGACGAGGTGGTGGTCGAGTATCCGATCGGGCATCGTCGGCGCCGCGAGGACGGCATCCCGCTGCTCATCGAGAAATTCCGTACCAATCTGGCGCGCCGCTTCGCCACCAAGCAGCAGCATCGGATCGCAGCCGTCTCGCTCGACGCCGAGCGCCTTGCCGCGATGCCGGTACACGAGTACGTGGATCTCTACGCCATCTGACGGTGTGACGGTCGGACACGTCGCGCAGCGCGAGCGCTGGCACGTGGTCACCGCACAGGCGTTGCGCGCGTTCCGGCCAGTACACATGGGGCGGCGACGGCAACGCCAGCCGACGCGTGAAGGATGCGACGGGCTGTGCGTCGGACCGTGCGACGGGCGATCTCGGCAAGGCTGGCGCCATCACCGCGAATCCACCCGACTGCCGCCGCCGTCCCCTCAAGTCCCCGACTGGCGCTTGCGCTGGCGGGCTGCGCTGGCCGGTGTCGCCTTGACCGCATCACTGCGCGCTTGCCGGCTGCGCAGCCCCTTCACTGGCCCTGGCGCGGATGTCGGCGCCGCGCCGGCACTGCCGCGTGGCTCGAACCAAGTTTCGAGATGCACCGGCTCGGACTCGCCTGGCGAGGCGATCTGAGCGAGCAGGACTTCGGCGGCACGGCGGCCGAGCTGGGTCGAATCGCGCATCACGGTCGCGATGGGCGGTTGATGGAAGCGACTGAGCGGGACGTCGTCGCAACAGACCAGTGACAGGTCGACGCCGAGCGTCAGCCCCCTTCTGTGCACCACGCGCAGCGCTCCTTCAAGCAACTGATTGCCGCCGAGGATGACGGCCGTCGGCGGCTGGCTCGCCGACAACATTTCCTCGACGGCCGCTTCGCCGTGCGCGAGCGTCAGCGTACCGTGATGCACCCGCAGGCCGTCCGGCAGGCCGGCCGCGGCATACGCGTCCTCGACGGCGCGGACGCGCTCCCGGGTGGGGCGCACGTCGCGCCCCACGACGAGTGCAATGCGGCGATGACCGGCCGCGAGCAGGTAGCGGCACGCATCGCCGACGCCACGATAATGATCGGACAGCACGTAGTGCGCCGGCACGGCTTCGGGCAGGGTCCGGTCGATCAGCACCAGCGGTACCCCGACATTGCGCATCACGGCCAGCGTTGCCGGGTCGTCCTCCAGCGCCGGCAACACGATCAAGCCGTCGACCTGTCGCTGCAGCAGCGTCTCGATACGCTCGGCGTCGACGCTCGCCACGCCCGCGGAGTTCGTGAGCAGGATCGAGAACCCGGCCTGGCTCAGCACGGCCTCCGCGCCGCTGACGATGGAGGCGATCAGCGGGTTGGTGATGTCCGATCCGACGAAGCCAATCGATCGCGTGGTCTTGCGCCTCAGTCCCTGCGCCAGCGCATTCGGCGTGTAGCCGAGCTGCCGCGCGGCCTCGAGGACGCGCTGCGTGAGCTGCGGGCTCGAACCGGGCTGACCCGACAGGACGCGCGAGACGGAGGCAATGCCCACGCCTGCCAGCGCGGCCACTGCCTTGATGCCGGTTCGGGTCCGGGCGCCGTCCTTGCTCATCGTTTACCCCTTGTCGCTTGACTCGCCAGTCTACTCCATCTATGTTTGGAAACGTTTCCGGGAAACGTTTCCAGTTTCTCGATTCAAGACGTCCGTGCGCCGAGCGCGCGGCGCGTCGGCACGACCATCACCGGCGGATCGCGGCAGCGCTTCGCTCACAACCGAGGAGACCGCGCCGCCGGCACTGCCGGCGCGCGCAACAACAAGAGGTGAGACTTGCAAAGCGCTACCCGTGACACACCGGAAGTCCAGCGAGCCGTACGCAGCGCGATCCTGAGCGCGATCGTGGGCACCGCGGTCGAGTGGTACGACTACTACCTGTACGCCACCGCCGCGGCGACCCTGTTCAACAAACTGTTCTTCCCTTCGTACGACCATTTGACGGGGACGCTGCTCGCCTATGCCAGCTTCGCGATCGGCTTCATCGTGCGGCCGGCGGGCAGCGTGTTGTTCGGACGCCTCGGCGACCGCATCGGCCGCAAGGCAGTGCTGATCGTCACGCTGCTGCTGATGGGTGGCGCGACGACGCTGATGGGCTTGCTGCCGACTTACGCGCACATCGGCGTCTGGGCGCCGATCCTGCTGTGCGTATTGCGCGCCTTGCAGGGCCTGGGCTCGGGCGCCGAATACGCGGGCGCGGTGTTGATGGTGGTCGAGTACGCGCCGCCCAAGCGGCGCGGGCTGTATGGTGCGCTGCCCTATACCGGCGTCGCGCTTGGCCTGCTGCTGTCCCTCGCCACCTTCCACCTCTCGTCGAACCTGTCGAAGGCTGCGTTCGAGGACTGGGGCTGGCGCATTCCTTTCCTGTTGTCGGCGGTGGTCGTGATCCTTGGCCTCGTGCTGCGCAGCAAACTGAAGGAAACGCCGGTGTTCGAGGAAATCCGCAAGCGCAATGCGCAGGTCAAGGCGCCCGTACGCGAAGTGTTCCGCACCTCGCTGCGTCCGATGCTGTGCGCATGGGGAGCGCGCCTCGGCGACAACTCGCTCGCGTATATCTACGAATCCTTCGTGATCGTCTACGTGACTCAGCAATTGCACATGTCGCGCGATGTGATCGTATCCGCGCTGATGTTCAGCACCGCCATGCAGTTCATCACGGTGCCGTTCTTCGGCTGGGTCTCCGACAAGATCGGCCGCAAACCTGTCTACATCGGCGGCGCGCTGATTTCAGGCGCGGCCGTGTTTCCGTTCTTCGCGATGCTCGGCGCCGGCCACACGGCATGGATCTATGCCGGCCTGTTCCTGGTCTCGTCGGTGGCGAAAACGATGATGACGTCCGCGCAGAGTCCCTGGCTTGCCGAGATGTTCCCCTCGCGCGTGCGCTACACCGGCTTTTCGCTCGCCCGCGAGGTGACCTCGCCGATCTCCGGTGGCATCGCGCCGATGATCGCCGTCGCCCTGCTTGCCGCCGGGGGCGGCTCGCCGCACCTGGTCGCCTGGTACGTGGTCGCGCTCGGTGTCATCACCGCGATCTCCGTCGTGTTGGGACCGGAGACACGCGGCCGCTCGCTCGACGATGCCGGCACGTTGGACAGCGCGCCCGGCAGCGAGCCGTGGCACGAGACGCACCGCGCGGGCTGACCGTCGCGGCAATCGCATCAGCATCACTTTACCGTTTCAAGGAGTCGTCATATGAAGATCGTCAAGGTTGAACCGCTGCACGTCGGCCAGTTCATGTTCGTCCGTATCGAGACCGACGCCGGCATCGTCGGCTACGGCGAAGCAGGCATCTGGGGTCACATTGAAGCGGCCGGCACGGCCATCAAGCGGTTCGCCGAGTATCTGGTCGGCAAGCGTGCGTTCGACATCGAGCACCACTGGAACGTGATGCATCGGTTCAGCTATTTCCAGGGGCTGGCCATCAATGCGGCGATCTCGGCGATCGACATTGCGCTGTGGGATATCAAGGGCAGGGCGCTGGGCGTCCCGATCTATGAATTGCTCGGTGGCCCGGCGCGCAACAAGGCGCGCATCTACGGCCATATCTACGAAAGCACGATCGAGAAGGTGCTGGAGGAATGCCAGCGCAAGATGGAAGCCGGCTTCACGGCGTTCGGCCACATCAATCCCTTCCTCGATGAAGGCAACGACCAGGTCTATTTCAAGACGCACATCAAGAAGATGCGCGACGCGATCGACAATGTGCACCGGATGCGCGAGGTCGTCGGTGAAAAGGTCGACCTGCTGGTCGAACTGCATCGCCGTTTGACGGTTCCCGAAGCGATCACGTTCACGAATGGTATCGAGGCGACCACGCCGATGTTCGTCGAGGATCCGATCCGTCCGGAGGGCCCGGACGCGATGGCACGCGTCGCGGAAAAGATCCGGGTGCCGATCGCCACCGGCGAACGCTTCTGCACGATCTACGAGTTCCAGGCGCTGCTGGCGCGCAATGCAGTCGAGTATGCGCGCGTCGACGTTGCGGTGTGCGGCGGCATTACCGGGGCGAAGAAAGTCGCGGCGATGGCAGAGGCGCATCATGTTCAGATCGTGCCGCACAATCCGCTCTCGCCGATCGGGCTGGCCGCCTGCCTCCAAGTGGCCGCGGCAATCCCGAACTTTGCGATACAGGAATATTCGACCGGCTTCGAGGCTGGCATCTTCGAATCGACCGGCACCCATCTTGGCAGCGACATCGTCGATAGCGTGCCGCTGCCGAAGAACGGCTTCGTGGACATTCCGAGCGGTCCCGGCCTGGGCATGGCACTGCTGCCGGATGCCCAGCGGATCCGGCCGCCGCTGTCGAAACCGATCTCGATGCGCCCGCATTTCGACGGCTTCATCGTCGACCAGTGATCGACCAGTGATCGCCCGCTGAGTTGGCGCGGCGTGGCGGGCGTGCCGCACGCGGCGTGTGTGCCGTGCACGCGAGGCGGGCGCTGCGTAGAATGGCGCTTTGCCGATGGCTGCCGACCGGTGGCCGCACTGCCATGCCGTCAAATTGCCGATACCGCGCGCGGTTGCAGCACTCGCACCCCGTGCCTCCTGTCGTTTCGCCATCGCCGCACGGTCGCCGGTTGGCGGTGCTCGCGGTGGCGCTGACCCTGGCCACCGCCACCGGGACGGCGTTCGCGCGCGACTGGTCGCTCAACGGCGTGCGCGAGCGCGTGCAACAGCATATCGGCGACACCAGCGCGCCAACCCAGGAGCGCGTCGCCCGGATCGGCGAACCGCTGTCGAGCGCCGCGACGCCGGTCATCGGGCAAGCGGCGACGGCGGTCAGCGACACGCAGATCGGCCGCAGTTCCACGGATCTGCAAAACAGTGCGGCCTCGTCGGTCAATCGCTACACCGGCGAACGTTGACCGTTCCCGTCGCAGGGGGGTCAGAACGCATGGTGCATGCCGATGCGCACCGCCACTTGTCGATTCGTCGATGCGGGCGCCAGTCCGGCGATCGATGCGAGGGCACCGCCGCCCGCTTGCTGGCCGGCAATGTCGGCATACACCTGGGTGCGTTTCGAGAGGAAATAGACGTCGCCAATGCCGATCTGCGTCCATCGGCGACCGGACAGCGTCGACGTGAACGCGCCAAGCGTAAGCAGGTTGGCGACGCTGACCTGGTAGTTCACGCCCGCATCGTAGGTCTGGAAAATGTCGCGGTAGCCGGCGCGCGACAGCGTCACGCGCGTGTAGGTGCCGTGGAACAGGAACTTTCCGGCTTTGTACGATGCTCCCGCGCCGACGTTGCGAACCCGCTCGGCGACATAATCGGTGTTTGCCAACGTCACGCCCTGGAACGATGCCAGTCCGAGCGACGCAGCGCCCAGCGAGAACGTCCGGTCGTGCTCGTCCGCGAACGTGGCGGCGGCCTTGAATGGCCCGCTCGCATAGTTCAACGCGATGCCGTACTTCCGGCCACTCGCGTAATTGCTGGTGTTGCCGAGCGCCAGCAATGCGCCGAGGCTGAAGCCCGCGAACGCCGGCGAGACGTAGCGAATCGAATTGTCCGTCTGGATCAGCGAGGTGTTCGACAAGGCATCGATATTCGCCGGATGGAATCGCATATAGCTGTAGCCTACATAAGCCGAACTGAAGCTGCCGAGCCATTGATAGCTGAACGGCGTTTGATGGCCGAGCGTCACGGTGCCGAGTTTGTGCGACGACAAGCCGACCCACGCCTGGCGGTTGAACATGCTGCCGCTCTTGGTGCCCGCGCCGGTGAGGGTCGAGAAACCGTTTTCCAGTTGGAAGATCGCCGAGTTGCCCGCGCCGAGCGCCTCCACGCCGCGCAGGCCCCATCGGTCGGGCTGCGTGTCGCCCTGATGCGCGCGCCAGGTGGCATGACCGGCGACGTTGTTGCTGTAGCCGACGCCTGCATCGATGCTGCCGTATAGCGTGACGGTGCCGGCGCTGCTTTGGGCGTGGGCGGCGTTGACGCAAAGCAGCGACAGCGTCAGCAGCGGACATGCGGCGTATCTCATGGCTCTCCCCGGGTGGCGTTGGACGAACGGTGCCTGCCCTGATGGCGAGGCAGCGCAAGCGTAGGGCGAGGAAAAGCCGGAAAACTAATCGAGCCATAACCGTGCGGACATAACTGTTATGTCCCGGGACGCGCTTGCAGCGTGGCGGCGCGGCCGCCCAGAATGCGTGTCATCCCATCGGTGCGACCGCGACATGGCAGGCGGTCGGCCATCTCGAGGAACGTCATGCACTTCACTGCGATCACGGCCACCCCGGCTTCGCCGCACATCGGCGCGGAGATTGGCAACATCGACCTGACCCGGCCGCTCACCGAAGTTGAAATCCGCGAACTGAAGGAGGCGTTCCTGCGCTTCCAGGTGCTGTTCTTCCGCGATCAGAAGATCGGCTTCGACGACCAGATCCGCGTTGCGTCGTATTTCGGGCCGCTGGGCCGGCATGTCGGTGTGAATACGATCAGCAAGACCACCGACAATCCGCTGGTCCGCAAATTCCACTACGACGCCACCTCGAAGCGGGTGTCCGGCGAGAACTTCCACAGCGATCAGTCCTGCGCCGCCGTGCCGCCGTTGGGCAGCATGCTGTACAACCATACCGTGCCGCCCGACGGCGGCGGCGACACGATGTTCGCAAGCATGTACGCCGCCTATGATGCATTGTCCGATCGCATGAAGTCGTACCTTGCCGGACTGAGCGCCACGCACGACGGCACGCGCGTGTTCGGTGCCGGGACGCCGGTGTCGTCGCATCCGGTGATCGTTCGGCATCCGGAAAGCGGTCGCAAGCTGATCTTCGTGAACGTCGATTTCACCAGCCACATCAATGAGCTGCCGGCGCTGGAAAGCGAACGCGTGCTGCGTTTCCTGATCGATCATTGCGCACGCCCCGAATGGACCTGCCGTTTTCGCTGGCAGCCGCATTCGATCGCTTTCTGGGACAACCGGTGTTCGCATCACAAGGCAATCTGGGACTACTGGCCCAATGTCCGCTCCGGCTATCGCGTTCAGGTCGAGGGAACAGCCGCGCCAGTCGCGGGCTGACGCGTTGCAACCGCCTTTCGAACGCGATCCGGCGGCCGTTCAGCCACCATTCGGCGCGGCGCACGCTCGCGTGGCTGCGCGGTTCCTGCCGCTCGACCCATGACCGTTCCTTTACCCCACCAGGACAAGCGATGATCGTAAGAAACCTTGGGCGTGCCGCGCGGGCCGCATTGTGGTGCGCAGTCTCGACGCTCTCGACACTCTCGGCAGTGGCGCACGCCGCACCGCAGGAAGTGACCTATCTGCTTGCCGCGCCGCCGACCACGCCGGCCTACGCCCCCTGGATGATCGCGAACGAGAAGGGCTATTACGCGCAGGAGGGGCTGCGCATGCGGTTCGTCACCGCGCGCGGCGGCGTCGACGTCGCCAAGCAGCTCGGCTCCGGCAACGCGCTGCTGGGCAGTGCGATCGGCGATACCGCGGTGATCGTCCGCGCCAACGGCGTGCCGGTCAGGACCGTGGCGCTGCTGGGCAGCGGTTCGCTGACGCATTTGGTGGTGCGTCGCGATGCGGGCATCAAGTCGGTGGCCGACCTGCGTGGCAAGGCCATTTCGGTGATGGCCTATGGCGACACGACCTATTACGCGTTGCTGGGTCTCCTGCGCACCGCGGGTCTTGGCAAGGACGACGTGCGCATCGAGGCCGGCGGCCCATCGGGCGTCTGGCAGCAATATGCGGCCGGCCAGGCGCCGGCGATGGCGGCGGTGCCGGAATGGATCGTGATGGCCGAGAAGCAGGGCGTTGCGAGCGACTTCCTGCCCTTGAAGGGCGACTTCTACAGCATGGCGCAGGCGATCATCGCTTCGGACGACGCAATCGCGAACCATCCCGAGATCGTTGCGAAGGTCGTACGGGCCACGCTGCGCGCGCAGCAAGACATCATCGACGACCCGCGCGCCGCCGCGCTCGTCTATGCCAAGGCGGTGCCGTCGTTTGCCGGCAAGGAGGCGCAGGCCGAAGAAACCTTCCGCCTGTACATCAAATATGTATACGGCGATCAGAAGGTCCGTGGTTGGACGGCGCCGGAAAGGCTCGCGGCCGTACAGCGCTTCTACGTGCAGGAGGGCATTGTCCGTCAGGCCAGCGCCCTGGACGCGCTCTATACGAATCGCTTCGCCGGACTCAAGTAGGCGACGGGCGCTGAACACGCGTCGCATCGGGCCGGTCGCGCGCACCGCCGCAAGTCAGCGCAGGGCTCGCGCTGATGCAGTGCCGATGCGGCGCTGATGCGGCGATCAAGCGGCGATCAAGCGGCGATCAAGCGGGGATCAAGCGGCGATCAAGCGGCGATCAAGCGCGCCGCCAGCGCGCGACAAAGCGTTGCGGTGCGCTCGACCAGCGCGGTCGGCGGCCGGCGTGCGGCCATGGCGAGAGACAAGGTGCTGGTGATGGCCGGCGGCCCGAGGGGATCGGCGCGCAGTTGCCCGGCATAAGGTCCGTTGCGAACCGTCGCGGCATTCGCGACAGTCGCGGCCAGACCAGCGGCGGCCAGTTGCAGGATCGCCTCGACGCCGTCGACTTCGTAGGCCACCCGCAACGCACGCCCTTCGCGCGTCGCGGCCAACTCGAGCATCGTCCGGATCGGATGCGGCGCGCTGGGCAGTATCAGCGGCAACGTACTCAGCTCGGCGAGCGAGACCGGCGCATCCCTGCAGTCCGCATTGCGCCGTCGCACCACGCACAGCGGCTCGATGGCGACTGGCTCACTCGTGACCAGCGCAGTCAGCGGCCGGTCATACAGGAACGCAATGTCGAGACGCTCGGTGACGAGCGCATCCTGTAGCCCGGTCGACAAACCTTCGACGATCGCGATGCTGGCGCGCGGCAGTGCCGCCGCGAACTCCCGCACCAGGTCCACCGTCAGCGACCTGCCGACCGACGGCGGCAGGCCGACACTGACACGCCCGCTCAGTGCATCGTCCGCCTCGCCGAAGGCCCGCACCGTTTGATCGAGTTCGCGGAGCACCGATGTCGCGGTGCCGTGAAAACGTTGCCCCGCATCGGTGAGCGCAACACCGCGGCCGTGACGATAGAACAAATGCGTGCGCAATTCGCCTTCGAGCAAGCCGATCTGGCGGCTCAGGTAGGGCTGGCTGACACCGAGCGCCGCGGCTGCGCGGCTCAGGCTGCCGGATTCGGCGACTTGTAGGAAGCTTCTGAGCTGGGTCAGTTCCATCGTGCGTGTGCAGTGTCAGCGCGCATCTTAGCGCGCTTCGGGCCGGCGCCGACGTCGGAAATAAAGGCAGGCAAGCGGCACATGCCGCGCGCATCGCGTGGCTGCCATCGTGCAGGGATCGGTCGAGCCGCGCGCCGGCGCGACGCAAAATGGACGGCGGCGAGACGGGGGGCGATCGCCTTGTCGTTGCCAGCGGCGCGTTGCCTGAAAGCGCTGCCTGAAAGCGCTGCCTGAAAGCGCTGCCGCTTTCCGCCACAATGGTTCGGTACGCACCCTCCGCGTGCGATGCCGGATCGACGATGCAAGCAGACACTGATTCTTCCGCGGAACAACGCGGGGCGATGGACGACAGCGCAGCGGCTGCCACCGGCACGGCCGGTGCCGACGCGGCCCGGGCACGTGCGTCGGCCGACCCGTCCGCGCACACCGCGCAGGGTACGGCCGAGGCCAGGGCCGCCTCGCTGCGGCGCGCCAAACGTCAGGCGCTGGCGTGCCTTCTCGTCGCTGCGGCGGTGTTCGTCATCGCCTCGCTGGCGCCGCGCAGCTTCGCGACCGACGCATTGCGCGCGCTGGCGGAAGCGGCGTTGGTCGGCGGTCTGGCCGACTGGTTCGCGGTGTCGGCGCTGTTTCGCCGCATTCCCTTGCCGCTGCTGGGCCGGCACACCGCCATCGTGCCGCGCAACAAGGACCGCATCGCCGACAATCTGGCGCGCTTTGTCGATGAAAAGTTTCTCGATCCGGCGGCCCTCGTCGCGTTGATCCGTCGTCATCAGCCCGCCGATCGACTGGCCGACTGGTTGAGCCTGCCAGCCAATGCCCAGCGGCTGGCGGACGCGGCGCTGCGGGTGTTCGGTGGCTTGCTGGACGCGGTGGACGATGCCCGTATTCAGGCCTTGATACGCGACGCAGTGCACGCCGCGATCCGGCAGGTGGATCTCGCCGGGTCCACCGCGTCGATCTTGCGCGGACTGACCCGCGACGGACGCCATCAGGCGTTGCTCGACCAGATGCTGCGCCAGTTCGCGCGGGTGCTCGGCCGGCCCGATGCGCGCGCGTTCATTGCGTCGATGATCGTGCAGTGGTTGCGGCGCGAACACCCGCTGAAGGAGAAGGTGCTGCCCACCGAGTGGCTGGGCGAGCACGGCGCGGCGCTGATCGCCAATGCGGTGAACGGCGTGCTCGCGCAAGTGGCGGAAGACGATACGCATGCATTGCGACGGCGCTTCGACGTGGTGGTGGTGCGGCTGATCAAACGTCTGCGTACCGACCCGTCCGCGGCCGCGCAGGCCGAGCGCATCAAGCAGTATCTGATCGACGATGCCACCCTCAACGCCTACGTCGGCGACGTGTGGCGCCGGCTGCGGACGTGGCTCGCGGATGATCTGGCGCGCCCCGAATCGGCGCTGCGCGCGCGGGCAGTGGCTGCCAGCAGCTGGCTGGGCGATGCATTGCGCAACGACCCGGCGCTGCGGGCCTCGCTGACCGAGCAGCTCGAACGGGCGGTACAACACATCGCCCCGGAATTCGCGGCCTTCCTGACGCGGCACATCAGCGACACGGTGCGCGGTTGGGACAGCATGGAGATCGCGCGCCAGGTGGAACTCAACATCGGACGCGACCTGCAATACATTCGAATCAACGGTACGTTGGTCGGCGCGTGCATCGGCTTGCTGCTGTTCGCACTGTCCTCGCTGCCCGCGCTGCTGACACACGGTGCGGGGTGAAATGCCCGACGGCCGTCGCGCCGCCCGCACGCCGCGCCGCGCGGCCCGCCCGTCGTCGCCGCGCCGCCCGTACGCTGGCCTCCGGCCGCTTAGCCGCCACTTCGCCGCCACTTCGCCGCGGCTCAAGGCCGTGCCAAGGCTATGGTCGTCCGTCGAGCCCGCTGTCGACGTCGACGATCTCGCCGCAACCCACTGGCTCGTAGCCGGCCAGGCGGCTGACGCCTGCCTGAAAGGCGGCGTCGCGCAGCACGGCGAGCACCGCGGCCAACGGCGGGTTGTCGAGGGCGTCCCGCTCGCATGCGAAGAAATAGTCCTCCTCGGCGACCGGCACGAAGTCGAGGCCGAACTGTGTCGCCGCCGGCTGCACACCGAAGCCGGCGTCGGCCATGCCGCTGGCGACGAAGGCGGCGAGCGCCGAGTGAGTCAGCTCGGTGGATGCCGAACTGTTGATATGCGCGGGATCGACGCCCGCCTCGGCCAGCAACAGATCGAGCAGCACGCGGGTGCCCGATCCGGGCTGACGATTGACGACGCGCACGTCGTCGCGGGCGAGGTCGCGCAAGCCGACGATGCCGAGCGGGTTGCCGTGAGGCAAATACAAGCCCTGCTTGCGACGCGTCAGCCGTATCAGACAGTGCCTGTCCTGCGCCAGCCAACCACGGTAGGGCTCGGCGACCGCCGCGCGGAACGCGCCGATCGGCACGTAGAAGCCAGCAAGGTCGCATTCGCCCGCCGCCAACGCAGACAACGCCTCGGCATTCTCGCGGTATTTGAGATCGACATCGGTGCCGCGCTCCTGCAGCGCCGCGACCAACGCAGCCACCGCATAGCCATGCGACGCGCGCAGGCGCAGGCCGTCGGCCAGCTCGGCACGCGCCCGATGGCCCAGCGTCTCGCCGACGGCGCGCTGCAATGCTGCGCCGACCTCGCCAGACAGGGCATCCAGGCTGGCCGAGAGGCGCTCCTCGGCGAGTTGCGTCGCCCAGATCAGGCATTCGCCGAGCGGCGACAAGCGCGAGCCTCGGCCACGCGTGCCGCTGAGCAGGGGCGCGCCCAGCCGCCGCTCGGCATCGCGCAGCCGGCCCCAGGCGTAGCGGTAAGACAGGTTGCAGGCCTGCGCGCCGGCGGCGAGCGTGCCGGCCGTCTTGACCGCCAGCAGCAGGCGTCCGATTTCGTCAAGCACGAGAGGCTCGCCGGCTGCGTCGTTCAGATGGAGCGTCGCAAGCGCGGTAACTTGGCTCATCTTTATGCTGAAAATAACCTATTGCGAAAAGCCTGCGACTCGCATACCTTTCGACCCATAATGATCCGCATACTGCTTGTCGCGGATCGGGCTGACAATCACTCAAGAAGATGTCGGCCATTATATGCTCTTGCTCAGCATATTTGGCCGAAGGAGACGGAATGCGCCGGGACCCCACCCCCGCCTATGACGCCGTCGTCGCGGGACATGTGCGGCCAGGTCGTTCGCTGCTGGCCGTGTTGCACGCCGTTCAGGACGACTTCGGCTATGTGCCAGACGCTACCTTGGCGTCGATCGCGCGTGCGATGCATCTGTCGCGCGCCGAAGTCTATGGCGTGCTGACCTACTACCATCACTTCCGTTGCCAGCCGCCCGCGCGACTGACGATTGCACTGTGCCGGGCCGAATCGTGCCGCAGCATGGGCGGAGAAGCGTTGGTCGCGCATGCGGAGGCCGTCACCGGCTGCAAGATCGATGCGCACCTGCACGAGGCTGTCGGCGAGGCAGTCGGCGAGGGTGCCGAGCACGGCGACGTCGCGCTCGAGTCCGTCTACTGCCTTGGCCAGTGCGGGCAGTCGCCAGCCGCGACCATCGACGGCAAGGTGCGCGCGCGCCTGGATACGGCGCGCTTCGACCGGCTGCTCGCGGCGGCACGTGCTGTCCAGGCGGGCGAGCGGGACGGTCTGCGGACGACATCCGAAGGGGAGCAGGCATGAGCGTACGCATTTTCGTGCCCAGGGACTCGGCGGCGCTTGCCGTCGGCGCCGACGAGACCGCGGCGGCGCTGCTGGCCTGCGCGGCCGATCGCGGCGTTGACGTGCAACTGGTGCGCAATGGCTCGCGCGGCATGATGTGGTTGGAACCGCTGGTGGAAGTCGAGACGCCGGAAGGACGCATTGGCTACGCCTGCGTCGAGGCGGACAGGGTCGACGAACTGTTCGACGCCGACTTCCTCTGCGGCGCTGCCCATCCAAGTCGCGTGGGGCCGGTCGATGCGCTGCCCTATCTGGCCCGCCAGCAGCGGCTGACGTTCGCGCGGATCGGCGTCACCGATCCCGTTTCGCTCGACGACTACGTTGCGCACGAAGGTTTGCAGGGCCTGCGCGCGGCACTGTCGATGGCGCCCGGCGACGCGTGCGCGTTGCTCACCGAGTCGGGTCTGCGGGGCCGGGGCGGCGCGGCCTTCCCGGCCGGCATCAAGTGGCGCACCGTGCTGGAGGCGCACGCCGCGCAGAAGTACATCGTGTGCAATGCCGACGAGGGCGATTCGGGTACCTTCTCGGACCGCCTGTCGATGGAATCCGATCCGTTCGGACTGATCGAGGGCATGACCATCGCCGGCGTGGTGACCGGCGCCACGCAGGGCTTCCTGTACGTGCGCAGCGAATATCCGGACGCGATCGCGACACTGCGCGAGGCGATCGAAGTCGCGCGCGGCGCGGGCTGGCTCGGCGCCGACGTGCTGGGCTCGGGCCGCGCGTTCGATCTGCACGTCGCGGTCGGCGCGGGCGCCTATGTCTGCGGCGAGGAGACGGCGCTTCTCGAATCGCTGGAGGGCAAGCGCGGCGTGGTGCGGGCGAAGCCGCCGCTGCCCGCGCTCGCCGGCCTCTATGGCAAGCCGACGGTGATCAACAATGTGGTGACGCTCGCCACGGTGCCGATCATCTTCGCGCGCGGCGCGGCGTTCTATCGCGACTTCGGCGTGGGCCGCTCGCGCGGCACCTTGCCGGTGCAACTGGCGGGCAATGTGCGCTACGGCGGCCTGGTGGAGATCGCCTTCGGGCAGACCTTGCGCCAGTTGGTCGAGGACTTCGGCGGCGGCACCGCCAGCGGTCGGCCAATGCGCGCGATCCAGGTCGGCGGTCCGCTGGGCGCGTATCTGCCCGAGTCGCAATGGGATACGCCGCTCGACTACGAGGCCTTCGCCGCGGTGGGTGCCGTCGTTGGGCACGGTGGCATCGTGGTCCACGACGACACGGTCAATCTGGCCGAGCTGGCGCGCTACGCGATGGCGTTCTGCGCGCAGGAGTCGTGCGGCAAGTGCACGCCGTGCCGGATCGGCTCGACCCGAGGCGTAGAGGTGATCGATCGTATCCGCGTGGGCGGCGCGCAGCCGCGCGACGTCGGCCTGCTGCGCGAGTTGTGCGACACGATGGTGGCGGGGTCGCTGTGCGCGATGGGCGGCATGACACCTTTTCCGGTGCTGTCGGCGCTGGACCATTTTCCCGAGGACTTCGGCGTGCCGGCGCAAGCCGCGCTGGCCTCCTGAGCGCCCGCGGGCGGCGGCGACCGCGGCCCGGTGGCGACGAGATTGCAGGTGACACGATGACACAGCAAACGAAGCAGGCCGTTGGCCGGTGTGGCGGCAATTGCCAGTGCGGCGGGTCGAGCACCGCGTTCGACGCGGGCGACAACGGACTGCAGGACGACCGTGATTACGGTACGCCGGCACGCGCTGGCGCGCTGGTGACGCTTGAAATCGACGGTGTCGAGGTCACCACGCAGGCGGGCAATTCGGTGATGCGGGCGGCCGTCGAGGCCGGCATCTCGGTGCCGAAGCTGTGCGCCACCGATTCGCTCGAACCATTCGGGTCGTGCCGGCTTTGTCTGGTCGAGATCGCCGGACGGCGCGGCTATCCCGCGTCCTGCACGACGCCGGTCGAAGCCGGCATGAAGGTCACCACGCAGAACGCGCGGCTGCAGGGGCTGCGTCGCAACGTGATGGAACTCTACATTTCCGATCACCCGCTCGATTGCCTGACCTGCGCGGCCAACGGCGACTGCGAACTGCAGGACATGGCGGGCGCGGTCGGCCTGCGCGAAGTCCGCTATGGCTATGCGGGCGAGAATCATCTCGACCTGCAGAAGGATTGCTCGAATCCGTATTTCGACTACGACCCGTCCAAGTGCATCGTCTGCAATCGGTGCGTGCGCGCCTGCGAGGAAACGCAAGGCACATTCGCTTTGACGATCGCGTCGCGCGGCTTCGCTTCGCGCGTCGCCGCCAGCGAAGGCTTGCCGTTCGTCGAGTCGGAGTGCGTGTCTTGCGGTGCGTGCGTGGCCGCCTGTCCGACCGCGACGCTGCAGGAAAAGAGCGTCACGCGGCTCGGCACGCCGGACCGCGAGATCGTCACGACCTGCGCCTACTGCGGCGTCGGCTGTGCGTTCAAGGCCGAGATGAAGGGCGCCGAAGTGGTGCGCATGACACCGTACAAGAACGGCGCGGCGAACGAGGGACACGCGTGCGTGAAGGGCCGCTTCGCATGGGGCTACGCGACGCACAAGGACCGGATCACCAAGCCGATGATCCGCGAACGCATCACCGACCCGTGGCGCGAAGTCAGCTGGGAAGAGGCGATCGGCTATGCCGCCAGCCGGCTGCGCGACATCCAGGCGCGACATGGCCGCGACGCGATCGGCGGCATCACGTCGTCGCGCTGCACCAACGAGGAAACCTACCTCGTCCAGAAACTGATTCGTGCGGCGTTCGGCAACAACAATGTCGATACCTGCGCGCGCGTCTGCCACTCGCCCACCGGCTATGGCCTGAAGCAGACGCTGGGCGAGTCGGCCGGCACGCAGACCTTCGCATCCGTCGGCAGCAGCGATGTCATCCTGGTGATCGGCGCCAATCCCACCGACGGCCACCCCGTGTTCGGTTCGCGGCTCAAGCGGCGGGTTCGCGAAGGCGCCCGCCTGATCGTGATCGATCCGCGCCGCATCGACCTGGTCGACGGCCCGCACGTGGTCGCCTCGCATCACCTGCAACTGCGGCCCGGCACCAACGTGGCGATGCTCAATGCGCTGGCGCACGTGATCGTCACCGAGGGGCTGTGCGACGAGGCCTTCATCGCCGAGCGCTGCGACCCGCAGGCGTTCGGGCATTGGCGCGAGTTCGTTGCCGATCCGGCGCAGTCGCCGGAGGCGACCGAGGCGCAGACCGGCGTGCCGGCAGAGCAGGTACGGGAGGCGGCGCGCCTGTACGCCACCGGCGGCAATGCGGCGATCTACTACGGCTTGGGCGTCACCGAGCATGCGCAGGGCTCGACGTCGGTGATGGCGATTGCGAATCTCGCGATGGCCACCGGCAATGTCGGCCGCGAGGGCGTGGGCGTGAATCCGCTGCGCGGGCAGAACAATGTGCAGGGGTCGTGCGACATGGGCTCGTTCCCGCACGAGCTGCCCGGCTATCGCCACGTCGGCGACGCGACCGTGCGCGGCGTCTTCGAGGCGGAATGGGGCGTTGCATTGCAGGACGAGCCGGGTCTGCGCATTCCGAACATGTTCGATGCCGCGCTGCACGGCAGCTTCCTCGGCCTTTATTGCCAGGGCGAGGACATCGTGCAGTCCGATCCGAACACACAGCACGTGGCCGCCGCGCTGTCCGCGATGGAGTGCATCGTCGTACAGGACATCTTCCTGAACGAGACCGCCAAGTACGCGCACGTGTTCCTGCCCGGCTCGTCGTTCCTGGAGAAGGACGGGACCTTCACCAATGCGGAGCGGCGCATCTCGCGCGTGCGTCAGGTGATGCCGCCGCTCGCCGGCCATGCCGACTGGGAGGTGACGCAGATGCTCGCGCGCGCGCTCGGTTATCCAATGCACTATGCGCACCCGGCGCAGATCATGGACGAGATCGCGCGACTGACGCCGACCTTCAAGGGCGTCTCGTATCGCCGGCTCGAGGAAGCCGGCAGCCTGCAATGGCCGTGCAATGCGGAGGCGCCGGACGGTACGCCGATCATGCACGTCGAACGCTTCGTACGCGGCCAGGGCCGCTTCGTGGTGACGCCGTTCCATGCCTCGCCGGAGCGCGTCAATCGTCGCTACCCGCTGTTGCTGACCACCGGGCGCATCCTGTCGCAATACAATGTCGGTGCGCAGACGCGCCGGACCGACAACGTCGTATGGCATGACGAGGATCGCCTGGAAATCCATCCGGACGACGCGACGGAACGCGGCATCCGCGAGGGCGACTGGGTCGGCATCGAGTCGCGCGCCGGGCATACCGTGCTGCGCGCACGAGTCAGCCAGCGCATGCAGCCCGGCGTCGTGTACACCACGTTCCACTTCCCGGAGTCGGGCGCGAACGTGATCACGACGGACAGCTCGGACTGGGCCACGAATTGTCCGGAGTACAAGGTGACCGCGGTCCAGGTCCAGGCCGTCGAACAGCGCTCCGAGTGGCAGGCCCGCTACGCTGCGTTCCACGAGGAGCAGATCGGCCTGTTGCGCGGCGCGGACGGGCGTGCCGACGCGTTGGCGGACGCACCCGCCGACTCACCGGTGGTGGGCTGAGCGGCCGCGCACGGTTGCAAGCACGAAAAACATAAGCAGACCGGCCCGCGCGGCCGGCATGGAGACCATGGATGAACGTCGACAACCTCGTGACGATGGCGAATCAGATCGGCGGCTTCTTCGAGTCGCAGCCGGACCGCGCCGCCTCGCTCGACGCGATCAGCGACCACATCCGCAAATTCTGGGCGCCCCGCATGCGACGCGCGCTGCTCGAGACGCTCGATACCGATGCCGCCGAGCAGCTCTCCCCGATCGTCCGCACGGCGCTCGAGCGCGACCGTGCCATGCTCACGCCCGCGTCCTGAGCGGTAGCGTTTGCGGCCGGGCGACTCCACGAATCATGACGGTTGAAAAGAATGCCGGCAGAGACAGCCGGCGCAAATGGCAGGCCATGCGTACACAGGGAGGCGCAGATGGGCACCATCGTCACTGGAGGGAAGGCGTCGTTCTTCGATAAGGAGGCGACCGTAGCGGCACCAGGGTTCTCGCGCTGGATGGTGCCGCCGGCGGCACTGGCCGTGCATTTGTGCATCGGCCAGGCCTACGCGTTTTCGGTATTCAATGCGCCGCTGTCGCGCGTCATCGGTATCACCGCGCCGGCCCCCGGCGACTGGGCGCTGACCACGCTCGGCTGGATCTTCTCCATCGCCATCGTCTGCCTTGGCCTGTCGGCGGCCTTCGCCGGCAAGTGGCTCGAACGCGTCGGCCCCCGACGCACGATGTTCACTGCCGCGTGCTGCTTCGGCGGCGGTTTCCTGGTCTCCGCGCTGGGCGTCGCCTGGCATCAGATCTGGCTCCTCTACCTCGGCTACGGCGTGCTGGGCGGCATCGGCCTCGGGCTCGGCTACGTTTCGCCGGTCTCGACGTTGATACGCTGGTTTCCGGACCGGCGCGGCATGGCCACCGGCATGGCGATCATGGGTTTCGGCGGCGGCGCGATGATCGCCGCGCCGCTGTCGGTGGCGTTGATGGCGCACTTCCGCAGCGACAGCAGCGTCGGCGTGGCGCAGACCTTCGTCGTGCTCGGCATCGTCTACTTCATCGCGATGACCATCGGCGCGTTGGCGATCCGCGTACCGCCCACCGGCTGGCGTCCGGCCGGCTTCGTGCCCGCCGCAACCGAGAACAAGCTGATCACGCGCCAGAACGTTCACATCGATTCAGCACTGAAGACGCCACAGTTCTACCTGATCTGGCTGGTGCTGTTCTGCAACGTGACGGCCGGCATCGGGATCCTGGGCCAGGCCTCCGTAATGGTGCAGGAGAGCTTCCGCGGCACCATCGACGCGGCAGCGGCGGCCGGCTTCGTCGGCCTGCTGTCGCTTTTCAACATGGGCGGGCGCTTTGTCTGGGCTTCGGCATCGGACTGGCTGGGCCGCAAGAACACCTATTTCGTGTTCTTTGCGCTGGGTGCGGTGCTGTACTGGTTGGTGCCCCAGTTTGCGTCGGCGGGCAACGTCGTCCTGTTCGTGCTGGCGTATTGCATCATCCTGTCGATGTATGGCGGCGGCTTCGCGACGGTGCCGGCCTATCTCGCCGACATCTTCGGCACCGCCTTCGTCGGCGGAATCCACGGCCGGCTGCTCACTGCCTGGGCCGCGGCGGGGATCGCCGGGCCGGTGCTCGTCAATTACATCCGCGCCTACCAGGTCGGGCAAGGGGTGGCTGGTGCCGACGCGTACGCGATGACGCTGCACCTGATGGCCGCGCTGCTGGTGGTCGGCTTCATCTGCAACCTGCTGGTTCGCCCCGTCGACGCGAAGCACCACATGACGTCCTCGGACGAGCGCACGGTGCACTGAGCGCAGTGCAGTGCCGCGGGCCGGCCTCTGGAGATGGCGCAACCACGCTCCACGCGGCGTCGGCCCAAGGCAATGTCTTTCGAGACGGAATTTGCGCCGCATGACGTGCGGCGAGACCGAAGGAGAATCGAATCATGGCTACGCAACGTACACTCGACGACACCGCACTCAACGGCACCGCGGTCCCGTCCTCGCGTCCCACCTCGCCCGTCGCGCTCGCCGTGTTCTGGGCGGGCGTGTCGATCCCGCTGGCTTGGGGGGTGATCAATACGCTGGTGCAGGCGGTCAAGCTTTTCCGCTGACCAGCCAGCGCGGCGGCGCGGCCGATGCGAAGCGCGCTTCGGCGGCCGCCGCGCGACAGGCTATGATGCGTGCTGTGCGGCCCGCCTAGGGTCGCGCCGCAACGATGGAGATGTCATGGCCTTGCCCCAAGAAAGCGTCAGCATGGCGCTGTTCTGCGATTTCGAGAACGTCGCGCTCGGCGTGCGCGACGCGAACTACGAACGTTTCGATATCAAGCCGGTGCTCGAACGGCTGCTCCTGAAGGGCAGCATCGTCGTCAAGAAGGCGTACTGCGACTGGGAGCGCTACAAGGGCTTCAAGGCAGCCATGCACGAAGCCAGCTTCGAACTGATCGAAATCCCGCATGTCCGCCAGAGCGGCAAGAACTCCGCCGACATCCGCCTGGTCGTCGACGCGCTCGACCTGTGCTACACGAAGCTGCACGTCGACACCTTCGTGATCATCAGCGGAGATTCCGACTTCTCGCCCCTCGTCTCGAAACTGCGCGAGAACGCGAAGAAGGTGATCGGCGTCGGCGTCAAGAACTCCACGTCCGATCTGCTGGTCGCGAATTGCGACGAATTCATCTTCTACGACGACCTCGTCCGCGAGCAGCAGCGGGCCGTTGCCAAGGCCAATGCCGCGAAACGCGCGGCCGAGGACGAACGGCAACCGAAGCAGGAAGCCGAGGCGCGCAAGGCCAAGGCGCTTGCCATCGCGGTCGAGACCTACGAGGCGCTGGTCTCCGAGCGGGGCGAAAGCGGCAAGCTCTGGGCTTCGGTGCTGAAGAGCGCAATCAAGCGGCGCAAGCCGGACTTCAACGAGTCGTACTACGGCTTCCGGGCCTTCGGCAACCTGCTTGACGAGGCGCAGGCGCGCGGCCTGCTGGAAGTGGGCCGCGACGAGAAGTCCGGCGCGTATGTGTATCGCAACGCCACCGAGGCGCCGCGCGGCGATGCGGTTGCGGTTGCAGGCACCGATGCAGCCGGCGCGCAAAAGGGGCAGGAGGAGCGCGGCCGTCGTCGCAACCGCAGCGGGGAGCGCGCCGACAACCGGCCTGCCAACCAGGGCGACCGCAACGGCGGGCGCGGGCGCGGCGATGAGCGTCCGCCGTCCGAATCGACGCCGCTTGCCGCGGGCGACGCGGCCGTGGTCACGCCTGACGCTGTCGACGGCCCGGAGGCCGCAACGCCCGAGACGATGCGCTCCGAGCATGGCGATGCCGCTGCAGCGCTCGCCGTCGCTTCGGATCTGCCGGCGGTCGAAGGCGCCGCGAATGCGCCGCTCGGCCAAACGGCGAGCGCGCTGTCGGGTGCGCCGTCGGGTGCGTCGTCCGACGATGCGGGGCGGGAACCACGCGGCGCGCGGGCCAAGCGCGCGCGCGGACACAAGAACAAGACGACGGCCGACGACGATCTGTTCGGTGGCGCGCCGTTGCTCGCTGAACCGATCGTGGACACGTCGACCACCGCGGCGGCCAGCGATGCCGACGATGGCGATGCCACCCAGACGGCCGCAAGCAGCGGCAGCGCGCGTCCCGACGAACAACGCGCGGCCGGCGACGCGGCAGCCCCGGCGCCGCTTGCGATAGCGCCGTCGGAGTGGGCCGATGCGGTGGCGGGCGCGCGCAAGCCGGCTCGCAAAGCGGCGCGTCGTCGTCCAGCCCGCGACGCGGCGCCGGCCGGCTCCAACGACGATCAGTCGGCGGCCGACGCTTCCGCCGCCGCGGCACCATCCGGCAGCGATGCGCCAGCCGGTGCGCCAGCGATCGCGCCGGCGGTTGTGCCAGCGGTTGTGCCAGCCATTAGGCAGGAATCGGCGCAAGACGCGGCGAGTCCTGCCAAGCCGCGCCGAGCCCCACGCAGTCGCGCACGCAAGACGCCGACCAGCGCCGGCTGAACGGGCCGGCCCGCTGGCCGGCATTGCACGTCCCGCTGCGTGTGAGCCGAAGCGGACAAGCTGGCCCGCCGGTGCAGCCGCTGCCGGCCGTCGCACGCAGCGCCGCTGCCATCGCAACCGGTCGTCAGCGTTCGTCGCACGCGATGTCGGCGCGGCGCCATGGCAAGCGTCGCGGTACGGCCCTGCGTCCGCATTCCATCGTCAGACGCGTCGCATGCTGCGGCGCGCTACTGCCGACTCGGATCGCGAATCACCGGCTAGCGGCGAGCCTTGGTTCTGGCTGCCCCTGTCTGTCGTAAATTCAATCGCTCGTCCGACCAACCGCGGCACTGCGCGCACCGGCAGTGCGCACGCACGGGCTTGCCGAGCGGCGCGCTTGCGCAGCGGCGCACGATTTGGCCTTCCGACGAAGGCCCCGGCGCGTCGGGCACGCGCTGGTCCCTGCCCGGCCAGTGGCGTGGAACGCCACGTCGACCCCACGCCGCGCTATCGCCCGACACCGCAGCGCGTGATCGGGTAATACCGAAACGGTATCGGTTCTACAGAAATCAGTATTGGACGGTATCTCCTTCGCTGCGCAATATGACGGCAGACGGGCCTGTTCGGGCTCGGCCACGCACTTGAACGGAGACACTATGCCCATCGTGCACATTTCCCTCGTCGAGGGCCGCGACGACGCACTGGTCAAGACGTGTGTGAAGGCTGTCGCCAACACGGTTCACGAGACGCTCGGCGCCCCGCTGGACAGCATCCGCGTCTATGTCACCACCACGCCGGCGATCCATTGGGCCGTCGGCGGGCGTACCAAGGATGAGATCGACGCCGCGCGGCAGGCAGCGCAATGAATCAGCTAGCCACCGATACGATCGTCACGGCGGCGGACGCACTGGACGCCGCGGCGCGCAGCGGCCGCTTTATCGCGCCATTGCGTGAAACGTTTCCCGGCATCAGCGTCGACGATGCCTATGCCATCCAGCGGCACAACACCGAGCGGCGCCTGGCGGCGGGCGCGCGCCGCATCGGCGTGAAGATCGGCCTCACGTCGCTGGCGGTGCAAAAGCAGCTTGGCGTCGATCAGCCCGATTTCGGCGTGTTGTTCGACGACATGGGCTACGGCGATGGCGAGCCGATCCCGGCGGCGATTCTGGCCCAACCCAAGATCGAGGCCGAGATCGCCTTCGTGATCGGACGCGACCTGACCATGTCGACCCCGGGCCAGCTCGACGTGCTGCGCGCGATCGACTATGCGTTGCCGGCATTGGAAATCGTCGGCAGCCGCATCGAGAACTGGAACATCCGCATCGCCGACACCGTTGCCGACAACGCTTCGTCGTCGGCGTTCGTGCTCGGCGCAACGCCCCGGCGCCTGGACGCATTCGATCCGCGCCTGTGCGGCATGGTGCTGGAGCGGCGTGGCGAGCCGGTCTCGGTCGGCGCCGGTGCCGCCTGCCTCGGTCATCCGCTCAACGCGGTGGTGTGGCTGGCGCGCACGATGGCACGCCTCGGTACGCCGCTGAGGGAGGGCGATCTCGTCCTGTCGGGCGCGCTCGGGCCGATGGTGCCGGTCGTACCCGGCGACGTATTCGAGACCCGCATCAATGGCCTCGGCTCGGTACGAGCCGTGTTTGAAAACGAGACGAGCGAGGCGCGTTGATGAGTTCGCCAATGGCAGTATCCGACCAGGTCACGCGGTATGCCGCGCTGCTCGACGACGCAGCGCGCGAGGCGCGCGAAGTCGCTCAGTTCGACACGGACAACCGTCTGTCGCTCGACGATGCCTATGCCATCCAGTCCGCGTCGATCGCGCGGCGGCTCGCCCGCGGCGAACGCCGCGTGGGCGTGAAGATGGGCTTCACCAGCCGCGCGAAGATGCTGCAGATGGGCCTCTCCGACGTCATCTGGGGGCGGTTGACCAGCGACATGCAGATCGAGGAGGGTGGCAGCAGTCTGTTCTCGCGCTACGTCCATCCGCGCGTCGAGCCGGAAATCGCTTTCGTGCTGAAGCGCGAGCTGGCGGGCGACGTGACCGGACCCGAAGCGCTGGCAGCGGTGGAAGCCGTTGCGCCGGCGCTCGAGATCATCGATTCGCGCTATCGCGACTTCAAGTTCACCCTGCCCGAGGTGATCGCCGACAACGCTTCGTCATCCGGCTTCGTGCTCGGCGCCTGGCGCGATCCGAAACTCGACTTCGGCAACCTAGGGCTGACGTTGAGCCTCGATGGCCGCGTGGTGCAGGTGGGTTCGACCGCGGCGCTGCTTGGCCACCCGCTGCGCTCGCTGGTGGCCGCGGCGCGACTCTCGGCGGCGGCCGGCGAACCGTTGCAGCCGGGCTGGATCGTGATGGCTGGCGGTGCCACGCCGGCCGAATGGATCCGGCCGGGACAGTACGTGTCGGTGGACATGGAGCAACTCGGCAGCGCCGGTTTCCACGTGAAGGTTTGAACCCGGGCTGAACCCGGGCTGAACCCGGGCTGAACACGGGCTGAACACGGGCTGAACACGGGCCGGGCGCAGGCGGTACCGACACCGCACGGTCGACCTGTCGGCGCCGCAACGAAGCAAATGACGGCGACCGGTCGCGCGCGCGAAGCATGAGGCGTCGCGCGATCCGTCACCGTCTCATTGGAATCCGATCATGAAAGAGAAGGTAAAAGTCGCGATCATCGGTTCGGGCAACATCGGCACCGACCTGATGATCAAGGTGATGCGCAACGCCCAGCACCTTGAGATGGGCGCGATGGTGGGCATCGATCCAAACTCGGACGGTCTCGCCCGCGCGGCGCGTCTTGGCGTGGCAACGACTGCCGACGGCATCGAAGGGCTGGTGGCGCTCGATGTCTTCAAGGACATCGACATCGCATTCGACGCAACCTCGGCCGGCGCGCACAAGCGTCACAACGAGGTGTTGCAGTCGCACGGCGTGCAGGTGATCGACCTGACGCCGGCCGCGATCGGACCGTACGTGATCCCGGCGATCAATCTCGAAAAGGAGAATGCGAACAACATGAACATGGTGACTTGCGGCGGCCAGGCGACGATTCCGATCGTCGCGGCTGTCTCGCAGGTGGCGCCGGTTCATTACGCGGAGATCGTCGCGTCGATCGCCAGCAAGTCGGCTGGCCCGGGCACCCGCGCCAACATCGATGAGTTCACCGAGACGACGCGCAGCGCCATCGAGAAGCTGGGCGGCGCGAAGCGCGGCAAGGCGATCATCATCCTGAATCCGGCGGAGCCGCCGCTGATCATGCGCGACACTGTGTTCGTGCTGTCGGCACCCGCGGCACGCGAGGCAATCGAGCGCAGCATCGAGGCGATGGTCGCGCGCGTGCAGCGCTACGTGCCGGGTTACCGCCTCAAGCAGAAGGTGCAGTTCGACGACATTCCCGCCGATCGTCCCCTCAACGTGCCGGGCGTCGGTGCCACCCATGGGCTGAAGACGTCGGTCTATCTCGAAGTCGAAGGTGCGGCGCACTACCTGCCCGCGTACGCGGGCAACCTGGACATCATGACTTCGGCCGCGCTGGCCTGCGCCGAAATGATGGCGCGTCGGCGCATGGAAGCGGGCGTGGCGCGCGGCAAATCGGAGACGGTGCAATGAACGCGGACAAGAAACTCTATATCTCGGACGTGACGCTGCGCGACGGCAGTCATGCGATCCGGCATCAATACAGCGTGGCGAACGTGAAGGCGATCGCCGCTGCGCTGGACGCCGCGGGTGTGGACAGCATCGAGGTCGCGCACGGCGACGGCGTGGAAGGCTCGAGCTTCAACTATGGCTTCGGTGCGCACACCGACGTCGAGTGGATCGCGGCGGCAGCCGACAGCGTCAGCCGCGCGAAGATTGCGACGCTGCTGATTCCGGGCATCGGCACCATGCACGACCTGCGCAACGCCTACGACGCGGGCGCGCGCGTGGTCCGCGTGGCGACGCACTGCACCGAGGCCGACGTCTCGCGCCAGCACCTGGCGTACGCGCGCGAACTGGGCATGGACCCGGTCGGCTTCCTGATGATGAGCCATATGACCACGCCGCAGAAGCTGGCGGAACAGGCCAGGTTGATGGAGGACTATGGCGCGACCTGTGTCTACGTGGTGGACTCCGGCGGTGCTTTGGGCATGAACGACATCCGTGACCGCTTTCGCGCATTCAAGGATGTGTTGAAACCCGAGACGCAGACCGGCATGCATGCGCACCACAACCTCAGCCTCGGGGTTGCGAATTCCCTGATCGCGGTGGAAGAGGGATGCGACCGCATCGACGCCAGTCTGGCCGGCATGGGCGCCGGCGCCGGCAACGCGCCGCTGGAAGTCTTCATTGCGGCAGCGGAGCGGCAGGGCTGGCATCACGGCTGCGATCTGTACGGTCTGATGGACGCGGCCGATGATCTCGTGCGACCGCTGCAGGACCGTCCGGTTCGCGTGGACCGGGAAACACTCGCGCTGGGCTATGCCGGCGTGTATTCCAGCTTTTTGCGGCATGCCGAGGTCGCCGCGCAGAAGTATGGTCTGAAGACGGTCGACATCCTGGTCGAGCTCGGCAAACGCAAGATGGTCGGCGGCCAGGAAGACATGATCGTCGACGTTGCGCTCGATCTGGCGGCGCGGCAAGGCGCGACGGCCTGAGATCTGCGCCGCGCTGGCGCGCTTGCGCGGCCGGATGGCGCGCGCGGCATCGCACCCGCATACGCGCCGCCGCCCGTTGCGCTCGCCAGCCCTGCTTGCGCGAGGCGGTGCAGCGCGCAACGCGGCAAGCGAAGCCGCAAGGGACAGCGCGAAGGCCGCCGTGCAAGCGATGCGTGCACGGTGTCGCGAACAGGCACGGTCGGTCTCGCGCGTGCCTGCGTCCGAAGCGGCGCGCTGAGGCATGGAGGCATGGAGGCATGAAGGCATCGCGGCGTCGTGCCGGTCGGCGGCCATGCCGCGCCGCGAAACGTGTTTCCCGCCTGGCAGCGCCTCCCGCCGGGGGCGCGCGAGTGATATCGCGCCGCTTGCCTTCAGCGGTGTGCGCCAAGCATCTGCGAGATACGCGACGCGGCGTTCTTGACCGCTTCGACCGTGGCCGGATCGGCGCGCGCGGGCAGGTAATGAATCGAGCCGACCACCGCCACGGCGCCGAACAGCGAGCCATCCTCCTGGAACAGCGGCGCTGCCAGCGCATTCACGCCCAGAAAAACTTCCTCCGGCGCTTCGGCCCAGCCGCGTTGCCGGACCAATTGGATCTCGTAGCGCAGGCGCTCCGGATCGACGATGGTGTGTGGCGTGCAGGCGACCAGCGCTTGCTCCAGCAGTGCGTCGAGACGCTCCGGCGCGCCGAACGCGAGTGCGACCTTGCCCTGCGCAACCGAATGGAACTGGAACTGGGTGCCCGGATGGAGCAGGATTTCCAGCGGGCTGCGGCCCCGAACGAGGTCGAGCACGACGACTTCCTTGTCGGTGAAGGTCGTGATGACGATCGTCTGGCCGACTTCGTCGCGCAGTTCTTCCATCACCGGCCGGGCAAGGCCGACCACGTCGAATTGCTTGACGAGACGCTGGCCCAGCAGGAACAGCCGCCAGCCGATGCGGTAACGGCTGGTGCTTGGGTTCTGTGTCACGTAGCCGCGCTGCCGCAGGGCGCCGAGATGGCGATGCACGCGTGCCTTGGGTACGCCGATGGCCTCCGCCAGGCTGGTGATGCCGCATTCCTCGCCGCGCTCGGCCAGCACTTCGAGAATGCGCAGCGACATCAGCGAGGTGGACGAGGCGGCGGAGTCGGCGGACGCCTCCGCGTCGTTCCGCATCCCGGCGCGGTCCAAGAGTCTGTTCATACAAATCCGGTAGTCCGCCCGAGAGAGCCGACGCGCCCGTCGACAGGCGCGTCGCCAGGTAACGCGAAAGAGCGAAGGACTCAGGCGAGCGAGATGAAGCGTTCCCCGAACACATGATACCGCTGCGGCTTCTGCTTGCCGCCGTCTTCCGCATGCACGTAGCGGATCGAACTGCGGCCCCGGCAGGCGCGCGGCAGCACGAAACAGCGGATGAACGTGGTGTCGCGCGCCTCCGTCGTGGGTGCCAGCACTGGCGCATGCCCGAGTTCCAGCCAGGCATCCCCGGGTCCGTGCACGTGCCGCTGACCGAGTGTTTCGATCGCAATCTCGCCTTCCAGCGTGCAGCGGATGCCGGGTCCCTGATGCACATGCGTGTGCGCAATCCCGCCCGGCGGGAAGTACACCGAATCGCAGCGCATGAGCCATTGCTGGCGCGGATCCAGGTCGATCGTCTCCGCCAGCTTGCAGGTGCTGGTGGCACCCGGCGCCGAGCGCAGTTCGCCGGGCGGCGCATCGGTCGCGTCCAGTTCCCAGCGCCACAGCGTTGCACCTTCCTCGCCGGCCAGCAGCGCCAGCGGCGCGTCGCCAAGCCAGGCACCGCCAGCCCGCTGATGCTGAGCGCCCTCGTCGTATTCGAAGGTGGCGCTGCCATGTACGACGTAGCACGCGCGGGCCGCCGCGGGAAGATAGATTGGCGCGTGGTTGGGGGCCAGGGTGTCCTCGTAGAGGCGCAATGAATACGCTGCCATTTTGTGCTCCGTGGGTGATGCGCCAAACGACGCCATGGCAAGAGTATCGTTTAACGATACGTGTATATCTATTTATGGTTAACCACGACGGAATATTTTCGTAAGGCGCTATAACATCTGTTTTCGTTAATGTTCGTATTGTTCATAAATACGTCTGACTGCCATCGCAGCGGTCGGCGCGCAGCCACTCGATAGGAGACGGGCATGAGCAGCAAACCGGCGTCGTTGAAGGCGACGCAGTCAAGCGGCAAGTGGTATGTCGGTGCCACGTCGGATCAGTGGCGTTCGTTCAGCTCCGCCTACATCGGGTGGATGCTCGACATCATGGATTTGATGCTGTTTGCGATGGTCATTCGATTCATCAGCGCCGACCTGCATTTCGACAAGGGTGTGGCCGGCGCGATTGCCTCGTTGACATTGCTCGCCACGGCGGTGGGCGGACTGATCTTCGGCTATCTGGCCGATCGCATCGGTCGCACGCGCTCGATGGTGCTGAGCATCCTGTGTTACTCGGTCGGCACCGCGCTCTGCGGCTTTGCCGACAGCGTCGCTCAGTTGCTGGTGTTTCGATTCATTCTGGGGCTCGGCATCGGGGGCGAGTGGTCCGCCGGCGCGGCGTTGATCACGGAAACGTGGCCCGCCGAGCATCGCGGCAAGGTGATGGCGTGGGTGCAGAGTGCTTTCGCGGCGGGCTACGCGCTGGCCGCGCTCGTCGCGGCTGCCGTTCTGCCGCACCTCGGTTGGCGCTGGGTGTTCGCGGTGGGCCTGCTGCCAGCGCTGTTCGCGTTCTGGGTGCGGCGCCATACGCACGAGTCCGAGATCTGGCTGCGCCAGAAACAGCGCCTCACCCTGCGCGAAACCGCGGCGGCCCTGTTCGGCACGCACTTACGCAGTACGTTGGTCGGTCTGGCCTTCACCGCGGCGGCGATGTGCGGCTACTGGGGCCTGTTCACCTGGATCCCAGCCTATCTGGCCACGCCGGTCAGCGAAGGCGGCCCCGGTTTCGATCTGATGCGCTCCACCACCTGGATCGTCGTGATGCAGGTCGGTGCCGCGCTCGGCTTCATCTGCTTCGGCTACATCGCCGACCGCATCGGTCGCCGGCTTGCGTTCATCCTGTTTTTCGCATGTTCGGCCGTTGCGGTGCCGCTCTACGTGGCGATTCAGTCGCCGTGGCTGCTGCTGACGTTCGGCCCGGTGGTCGCGTTCTTCGGCACCGGCTTCTATAGCGGCTTCGCGCCGACCTTCGCGGAATTGTTCCCGACCAATGTGCGGGCCACCGCGCAAGGCTTCATCTACAACACGGGTCGCGCGACCAGCGCACTGGCGCCAGCCATGGTCGGTTTCCTGTCCAGCGGCAACCACGTCGGCAGCGCGCTGGCCGCCACCGCCGGATTCTTCGCGCTCGCGGCGCTGATCGTGTTCTTCTTCCTGCCCGAGACGCGCGGCGGCGAATTGGAGTAAGACCGCCGCGCGGGGACGGAAGGCCTTCGTGTATGGCAACATGGGACACGGCCGCGACAGACGGCCGCCCATCATGAACGTGCACGGAGGAAGACAGATGGTGTCTGGCGTCTGGATTGTTCTCGCGGTCCTCGTCGTAGTGATCGTCTACGCGGTGGCCACCTACAACCGGCTCGTGAGCCGCCGCAACATGGCGCGCGAGGGCTGGAGCGGCATTGATGTGCAGCTCAAGCGCCGCGCCGATCTGATTCCGAATCTCGTGCGCAGCGTGCAGGGCTACGCGGCGCACGAGCGCGGTGTGTTCGACGACGTGACCGCGCAGCGCGCGAAGAGCATGCAGGCCACCGGCGTCGCCGAGCAGGCGCAGGCCGCGCAAGGGCTGTCGAGCGCGCTCGGACGCCTGTTCGCAGTGGCGGAAGCGTATCCAGCGCTGAAAGCCGATCAGAACTTCATCGCACTGCAAGACCAGCTCGCGGAGATCGAGGATGCGCTGCAGCTTGCGCGCCGTTACTACAACGGCACCGCGCGGGACATGAACAATCTGGTCGAGTCCTTCCCGTCGATGATCGTGGCGCGCGCCGGTCATTTCGAGACGCAGCCCTATTTCGAGATCGAAGACGCGAGCGAACGCGCGGTTCCGCGCGTCGCGTTCTGAGCCGATGCGCACCGTAGGCGCGCGTCGCGCGCAGTTCGTTCATGCCACCCGGCGCCGGTTCCTGTTCGCCACCGGCACTGTCGCCATCGCGCTGAGGCTGGTGCTGCTTGCCGCCGTAGGCGTGTCCGCACCGGTCGGCAACGCGGTGGCCGCCCCGGTCGAAGCCTCTGCCGATAGCGGGGCGGCGCTCAACGCGCTGGCCGAGGCCCAGCGTTACGCCGCCGAGGACATGGCGGCCGCCGCGATGAGCGATGAGGCATTGCCGGTCGATACCGCGACCGGCGCGAACGTCGCCACCGCGGCTGACGCGACGGACAACGTCGACATCGCGGGACCTGTCGACGGTGGCCAAGTCGACAGTGCGTTGCGGCGGGCCTTGCAACCGAGCGGACGGGCTTCGCTCCGCCAGCGCTTCGATCAAAGCGAGCGCATTCTAGCGTTCCTCAGCGACGTCAAGGTCGAACGGGACGGCAGCATGGTCGTCACCGAGTCGATCGACGTGTTCGCCGCACTGCGCGAGATCAAGCGCGGGCTGCAGCGCGACTTCCCGACGATCTACCATCGGCCGGACGGCACGCGGGTGGTGGTCGGTTTCGACGTGCTCGACGTGTCGCGAGATGGCGAGCCGGAGCAGTTCGCCTTGATTCGCCTGAAGAACGGCGTGCGCGTGCGGATCGGCCAGCCTGACAGGATGCTCGACTACGGCGTGCACAAGTTCGTGATCCGCTACCGCACGACACGGCAGCTCGGCTTCTTTCCGGACTTCGACGAGTTGTACTGGAACGTGACCGGCAACGGCTGGACCTTGCCGATCGAACAGGCGGCCGCGCGGATCACGCTACCGGCCGCCGTGCCGATCCTGCACACCGCGTTCTACACTGGGCCGGCCGGCGCGCGCGGCGAGGCGGCAACGGTGCGGGAAAAATCGCCCGGCACGGTGACCTTCGTCACGACCGCACCGCTCGCCGCCGGCGAAGGACTGACGGTGGCCGCGTCCTGGCGGAAGGGGCTGATCGCGCCGCCGACCCGTGCGCAGGTGCTGCGCGGCTTCGTGTGGGATAACCTCGCGCTGGTGGTTTGCGCTGTTGCGTTCGTTCTCTTCGCGGTCTACTACTTCGCGCTGTGGTTCAGCCGTCGCCGGAAGAGGCGCGGCACGGTGGTGCCGCGCTTCGAGGCGCCGGCTGGCGTCAGCGCGGCCGGCACCCGCTACATCCGCACGCAGCGCTATGACGAGCAGACCTTCGTCAGCGCGATGCTCGACCTGATCGCGACCGGCCGCATGAAGATGGTCAGGAAGGTCCGTGCCAAGCCGGCGCGCAAGAGAAAGGGCGCGCTCGCCGACGACTCGTCGATGCAGACCGCGATGGCGATGGCCGCCGAGCAGGACCGCGCCGAGCGCGCCCGCCGCGCGGCGGCCTCGCCGTCGGGCGACGCTGCCGCGGACGATGACGGCGAGGGCGACGACGCGGACAAGTCCGTGTTCTTCGAGAAGCTCGAGCCGCGGCGCGCCGCACCGGATACGGTGCTGGACAGCTTGCGTACGACGCTCTTTGGAAAACAGACCTCGATCGACCGCGAACGCGCGGGACGTAGCAACCTCGGGCGTGCGATGTCGTCGTTGCCCGACCTGTTGCAGGCGGAGCACGGCCACTTGCTGCGGCCCGCACGCCGTCCGGCGCGTCTCGGCGCCCTGGCTTGGTTCGCGTGGTTCGTGCTGACGGCTTGGCTGCTGCACCGCGACAGCGGCGCAAGCGGCATCTGGATGGCGATGCCGTTCGCAGCGATCGCGGTGATGGTGTTGGCGAGCTTTGTTTTCAGCATCTTCGATCGCCGTGTCTCGATCGCGCGCGTGTTTTGGACGGTCTTCTCGCTGATTCCGTTGTCGGGTGGGCTGATGATGTTGGCGTTCATGCTGACGACCGGCGACTGGCTGCAGGGCGTCGCGGCGTTATTGCCGCTGCTGATGCTTCCGGTTGTCATGCGCAGTTTCCGTTTTCTGCAGAGCTACACGCCGGCAGGCTTCGTCGTGCGCGACGAGATCGACGGTCTCAGGCAGTTCCTCACCGTCGCCGAGACCCCGCGCATTGCGATGCTCAAGACGGTCGACGAAAAGCTGGCGTTGTACGAGCGCTTCCTGCCCTATGCTATCGCGCTCGACGTCGGCAAGGCGTGGAATGCTGCGTTCGCGGATCTGTTCACCGATCCCGCCGCCGGCGAGGCAGTGACACTGATGCAGTCGCGCTACGGCGATCATGACATGTCATCGGCGCATGGACTGTCCGGTGTGAGCTTGCGCAGTCTGAGCCGCGACCTGGCACCGGCCGAGGTGTCGACACCCTCGTCGTCGAGCTCGCCCGGCAGCAGCGGCAGCTGGTCCGGCAGTGACAGCTCGTCGTCGTCCAGCGGTTCGTCTGGCGGCGGTTCGTCCGGTGGTGGCGGTGGCGGCGGCGGTGGCAGCGGTTGGTGAACTGGTGCTGTCGTGGTCGTAAAGCGGTGGTAAAGCGCTGGCATAGCGCTGCTGTAGCCCTGGTGTAGCGCTGCTGTAGCGGCTCATGAAGCGCGCCGACGCGCGAGGCGGTCGGGTGCAGGGCGGCGCCAAGCCGCGGCCCCGTTGGTCGGTCGGACCGACGCGCCGCTCCCGCGCGGACCGGTTCGCTGCCGCTTTCCTATGCCTTGCTAGACTCGACCGTCGAATCAGGCTCCGGCGAAACAACGGGCGCCCCGGCGCCCGCGCGGCGTTGCGCCGCCCGCTATGCGTTGCGGCAAGCGCGGCCCGTGCTGCCGCGCGACGGCCTCAGGCCAGTCCGACGCGCGGTCCGCGCAGTCCGCACGCCATGATCGGCGTCTCTGGCGCAACTGCGCGCGCGGCTTGCGTCAGACCCACCAATAGCGCAGCACGTGGAAGAAGATCGGCGCAGCGAAACAGATGGAATCGAGCCGGTCGAGCATGCCACCGTGCCCTTCGATCATCTGACCCCAGTCCTTCACGCCGCGGTCGCGTTTGATGGCGGACATCACGATGCCCCCGAAGAAGCCAAGCAAGGTCAACATCAGCGAGACCAGTGCCGCCTGCCAGAACGTGAACGGCGTGATGCGATAGAGCGACGCGCCGAGCAGGGTGGCCAGCGCGACGCCACCGACGAACCCTTCCACCGTCTTTGACGGCGACAGTCGCGGCGCGATCTTGCGCTTGCCGAACAGTTTGCCGCAGACGTACTGCAGCACGTCGGAGGCCTGCACCACCAGCACCAGATACACGATCAGCAACACGCGGCTGCCGTCGAAGCCATGTACGTCGAGCGTGAGCAGCGCCGGCACGTGCGAGATGCAGAACACCGCGATCATCAAGCCCCACTGCACGGTTGACGCCCGTTCGAGGAACCGCGTGGTGTCGCCGCCCAGCGATGCCAGGATCGGCAGCAATAGAAAGACGTAGACCGGGATCAGGATTGCGAACATGCCATACCAGCCGATGCCCACCAGCACATACTGCAGCGGCAACACCACGTAGAACGCCGCGACCAGTGCCGGATAATCGCCGCGTCGCGTCGGCGCGATGGTCAGGAACTCGCGCAGCGCATAGAACGAGATGAGATAGAACAGCAGAACCGTCGCGACGCGCCCCAGTGCGAACGCGATGGCGAGCACGCCGATCATCACCCACCAGGCATTGATGCGCGAGACGAGATTGTCGATGACAGGCTGCGGCCCTCGCGCGCGACGTTTCAATACGGCGGCGATCAGGGAGGCGAGCGCCAGCACGATGGCCAGGCCGCCGAATACGAGACAGGTCGAGCGGTCCATCAGCGCACCTCCTGCGGCGCGAGGGCGAGCAGCGCAGCGCTGGCCTCGGCCAGGAAGCGTCGTTTGCCGTCGCTCTCATCGACGCCACGCGGGCGGGAATCGTCCTGCCCCGGATCGACGGCGCTTGGCGGTCCCGCCACGTCGTGATGCGGATCGTCGTGGCCGTCGGCTGTCGCGGTCAGCGGGGCACCGAAGCTCAAGGTGCAGAGCAGCGGCAACGGAATCGGCCGGCCCTTCGGCATCACGCGATTCAGGTTGCCGATCCAGACAGGCACCACTTCGACATGCGGCCGCGCGCGGGCCAGGTGATACAGGCCAGCCTTGAACGGCAGCAGGCCGCTCTCGTCCAGATTGCGGGTGCCTTCCGGAAACAGGATCAGCGAGTCGCCCGCATCGAGCGCCTCCAGCATGGTGTCGAGCGCGACGGACTGCTCGCCCGGCGCCGGCCGCCTGCGGTCGACCAGGACGCCATTGAACACGCGCTCGATCAGATAGCGCCGCAGCGGTGTCTTCAGCCAATAGTCGGCGCCCGCCACTGGACGGGTGCGGCGGCGGATGGCCGGCGGCAATGCCGCCCACAGCAACACGAAGTCGCCGTGGCTGCTGTGGTTCGCATAGTAGATCCGCTGGACGGGCAGGGGAGCGCAGCCGAGCCAGAGGCTGCGGGCTCCCGTGAGCAGACGGGCAAGGGTGAGCACCGTGGCGGCGATCAGACGTGCGAGCATCAGGCGTTTCTCGAAACGAGGGAAAGGGGAACCGACACCGGTCGTGACATTCGGTACGCGCCCGAAGAAGCGCCGGCACTAGCGCCAGCACAGGCGCGAGCACAAGCGCCAGCACAGTGCGGAAAGCCAGCACGGCTGCAACGCGACGTGCTCATCACGCGGGCCACCGCAAGGTCGCAAAAGCGCACGCCAGAACCAGCAGCTGCACGCCGACGCAGGCAGCCTGTCGGCGCAGCAGACGCAGCGCGCCGCGCGCACGTGCATCCCATGATCGACCCGCCTTGTTCGCCGGCATCAGCCGAAGGGCGCCGAGCGTCGTATCGATGGCCGCTGCATCGCCGAGACGGAACAGGTCGGCATCGAGCGCGACACGTATCGCCCAGTATTTCTGCGGCAGGACTGACACGATAGACACGACGCATAGCACCCACAGCAGGCGAGGCTGCGAGGCCGCGGCGCTCCAGCTTGCCGCCATGCCAAACAAGCCGGCGACCGCGAGGCATCCCGCGAGCCGATCGAGGTCGCGTCCGCGGCGGAGCAGTGCCGCGACCGCAGCAGGGGCGATGCCAGTGGCAGGCGCTGCGGCGCCGGCCGCTTGCAGCGATGGCGGCGTCTGCGCCGAACCCGAGTCCGCCGGCGCCTGCGATGGAACAGATGTCTCGCTCATCGGCGCAGCGTCTCCAACGCAACCGGCTCCAGCACACACGCGTCGGCGAGCGTTGCCGCCGATCGCGCGCCGTCGCGCATCGTCGGCGCCAGCATCGCAAGGCTTGCTCGCTGCGCGGCGCCCAGAACGATGCCTGCACGCCGCGCCGCCAGTTGCCCGCACGCATCGTCGACATTGGCGGCCCGGCCGCTCAACAGCAGCCACGCGGCGACGGCGGTCGCGCTGCGTGAGTAACCGAGCGCGCAGCACACCAGCACAGGTCCGTGCGCGCGCATCGTCTCGATGGTGCGCGCCGCCGCCAGGCAGGTGTCCGGCGCCGGGGCGGTCAGGTCCAGCACCGGCAGATTGCGATACAGCCGCGTGCCCGGGGCAATCGGCAGCTCCGCGCACAAGTCTACGATGCCGGCAAAACCGTCACGCGCCAGGTCGCGCCCGGACGGTATGCGCCCCAGCCAGACGTCGTCGGTAATTGCGTCGGGGCGAGGGTGGCGCCCGGTCCAGGCCCGCGAGTTGAACCATGCGGCCATCACGTAGAACGGTGCCAGCCATCGCACGGCGAGACTCAGGCGCCCCCTGCGATCCTTCTGAAACGCCGCCGGTCCGATGGCCAGGTACGCCGCAGCCACCAGCGCGAGGCTGCTCGCCGGCCACAGCAGCCACAGCCACGCTCCGCCCCACGCAGCGGGCGCCGCGCACGCCACTGCGCCACTCAGATAGCGCACGCCGAGCTGTCGGCGCCGCGCGTCCGGCAGGCCACGCATGCCGTGCAGCGGCGTGCCGCCGCCGTCGGGCCAGAGCCATACCGCGAGCCAGCCGACCAGTGCGCCGGTCGGCAGGTCGATGAAATGGTGCTGCCAGGTGGTGAGCACCGACAGTCCAATCAACGCGAACCAGCCGTGCAGCAGCCAGCGCGCCGGCCGATGGGCATGGCGCCAGCGGCCGTTGCCGGCCGGCGGGTGGGCTGGCGGATTCGGCGGCGGATCTGGGGGAAGATGGGCCGCATATCGGACCCACAGGATCACCAGCAACGCGATGTGCAGCGATGGCGCCTGGTTGAACGGCTTGTCGAAACCGCCGAGCACATCGAAAAGCCAGCCAAACAAGCCGTCCGATGCGGGGCGTGCATGGGCGTAGCGCAGCGGGAACAGCAGAAAGCCGGCGACACAGATCACCTGTGCGGTCAACAGGCGCCTGGCGTGGGCATCGAGTTCGCGACGGCTGGCGCACAGCAGCAACGACAGCCCGTAGAGCAGGTCGATCGACCAGTACGGCACGATGGTCCACGGCCATAGCGGGATGGCGGACTCCCAGCTATATACGATGCTGTGCACCGAAGGCAAGCGACTCGAGTACCACGTTGCGAAGCCGTAGCTCGCGAAGAAGAACGGTCCGAGAAAGACCAGCCAGAGCAACGCACGGCCAAACAGCCCATGCTCGCGATCGCCGGCGCCGCCAGCGGGCGCGTCGTTCACGCCCTTCTGGTCAACGATCGAAGGCAGCGTCGCCGCACCCTCCGGCAGCGGCGCGGCGCCTTGCGATGGATCGCCAGCGGACGTCACGCGAAGGCTCCGGCGCGCTGCATGGCCGCCACGCTCATCGACGGCGCGCGACCGAGACGGTGAAGATGCCCCACTGATCGATCCGCATATCGATCTTTTCGAAGCCGGCCGCCGCCACCAGCTGATCGAGCTCGGCCTGCGTGCGTCGGCGCATGACCCAAGCCTGGCCGCCGCGATGGCTGGTCAGCGCGCGTGCGATGAACGCCAGCTGCGGGTGCCAGGGCTGTCCGGTATAAACGAGATAGCCATCGGCTGGCACCGCTTCGGCGAGACCGGCCAAGGAAGTGCTCACCAGGCGATTGTCGGAGAACAGCTCGTACAGCCCCGACACCACCGCCACGGTCGGGCGAGGCGATCGTGCGGCGAGGTCCTGGCGGTCGAAGGCATTGCCCGCCTCGAAGCGCGCGATGGCCCCAAGCTGTCGCGCGGCGATCAGCGCGCGTCCTTCTCGCACATTGATCTCGCTGTAGTCGCGCAGCAGCACGGAATCAGGTGGCGCGGTCAGCCGTTGTACCGCGTCCAGCACGTAACGTCCATGACCCGCGGCAATGTCCATGATGTGCACCGGCATGCCATGTGCGCGCAATGCGTTGCAGGCTTGCGCGAGCATGGCTTCGAGATGCACCTTGCGCTGGCGGATGCCGCGCCAGCCGATCGAATTCAGGTACTGCTTGTCGATCAAGCCGCCCAGTCCACCACGCCCGCCCGGTTCGTTCCTGTAGACGTAGTCGAGCGTGCTGCCGGAGTCGAAGCCGGTTTCGATGCCGAGACGCACCCCGGCCGACACGGTGGCCGCCAGGCGCAGCGACGCACGCGTGGTGCGCCAGTACAGATCGGCTGGCGAGCCGCGCCGCAGCGGCGTGGCCAGCGCATCGGCCTCCGCGCGCATCGGGCCGATTCGGTCGGCGTCGCGTAGGTCGGGGCCTGTCGCCGGCGTGTCGAAGCAGGTCAGCACGAAGCGCCGCACCGCGGCGACGGCCGGCGCGCGATCGCGTTCGCCCAGCGTGTCGTGAAAAAAGCCGGGCAGGACGTGCCGTTCCTTGCGGGTGGTGCCGAGCCGGTCGAAGAAGCGGTCCTGCGGCTTGCGATGCACGACGAAATCCGAACCGGAGATCAACAGCTGGGTCGGGGCATGGATCGCTTGCGCGTCGGCGACGACGCGGCGCGCGGCATCGTACAGGCCCAGCAGCATGCGGACCGAAATGGCGCGCGCGATCAACGGATCCGTCTGATAGCTGGCGACGCGCGCCGCGTCGTGCGTCAGCAGCCGAGGCTTCACATAGCTGTTGATGAAGAAGTTGCCGCGCAGCGCGTGCAGCAGGCGCAAGCCCGGTTTTGCCAGCGGCACATACAGCTTGATGTCGAACGCAGGCGAGGCGAGCACCAATGCGCGGATCGGCGGCGCGTAGTCGTGCACCCAGGTGGCGGCGAGCACCGCGCCAACGCTTTGCGCGACGACGGCCAGCGCCTCGCAGCGGATGCCGTGGCGTTCGCCGATATGCGAGACGAACGACTGGATGTCGCGAACGCTGTGCGCAAAACCCGGACTGTCGCCGCGCTCGCCCGGCGATTCGCCATGGCCACGCGCGTCCCATGCGAAGAAGTCGACGTCGGGCAGCGCCAGCTCGTCGACCAGATGCGCAATGCGGCCGGCGTGCTCGTGACCGCGATGAAACAACACGATGCCGCGGCGCGCTGCCGGTGCGACATGCGCCGCCGGCCAATGCCGGTATACCAGTTCGACGCCGTCGTGACTGGCGAAGCGATGCTGCGCGCTGGGGCGCCGCTCGGGCAACGCGGGCGTCACACCGTCCGGCACCGCCTCATAGCATGCTTCGTCGGTTGCGCCATCGGGCGCTGTGCCGACCGCATCGCGCGGGGCCACGGGCGAGCCATCCTGTCTTGCATTGGCGTTGGCGGGAGCGGCTTCCAGTGGGCCGGCAAGGCTGGCGTCGTGCTGGCTCATTGCGCCCCCTCCGACGCCTCGCGCGCGGCCACGCCGCGTTGCACCCGGTTCCAGATCGTCCAGGCCAGCAACAGACTCAGCAGCACGAACGCGGTGTTGAGCCAGACGAACGACAGCCAGCCGAGCGCCACACCGGCAGCCAGCAGGCCGAACACGAACGCGCGGTCGCTCTTTCCCATCGGGCCATCGTAGCGACGCGTCCCGCCGATCAGCGGCGCCATCACACCCGCATACTCGGTAAACACCGCGAGCAGGGTGACCAGCACGACGACAGCCGGCCAGACGCCGGGCAGCAACGCGAACGGCAGGAACAGCGCGCTGTCCGCGATCACGTCGCAGAGCTCGTTGAAATAGGCGCCGAGCGCCGAGGCCTGGCCGAACTCTCGGGCAAGCATGCCGTCGACGGCGTTCAAGGCCATGCGCACGAACATCCAGGTCGGGATCAGCCAGAACACCGCCGGGTGCACATCGGTCGCCGCGATCGCGACGATCGCGCCGCAAACCAGCGACACCGCGCACGCGGCGAGCGTGACCTGATTCGCCGTGACGCCGCGTGCATGCAGCTTGCGCACGAGCGGGCGGAGCAGGGACTGGAACTTCGGTTTGAGCTGATAGATCGAGATCATCCGGGCGGCGCAGTCCGTGGCTTATGCGTTGAAAGCATACCGCAATGAAGCGCGGTTGGCGCGCTGGCTTGACCGCTTGGCGGTCGGTACCGGGCGAAAGGCGCGCATTCCTGCGCGGCCGGCTCGTCGGCCGCCATGGCGCGCACGCCACGCTGCGCGCCGGGCTGTCTCGAATTTCGCTGCCGTTTTGCGCCACACCGTGGCGTCGGGGAGTAGAATCGGCGCCGCTTCGGGCCGACTCGCCTTGCATGGCCGGCTCGCCGAGCCCGACCATACAAAGGAGACGCCCGCATGTCGTTTATCACCCGCTTGTTCCCGCTATGGGCGCTGCTCGTGGCAATTGCCGCCTACTTCGCGCCTTCGGTGTTCCGGCCGATCGGCCCCTCCGTCACCACGCTGCTCGCGGTGATCATGTTCTCGATGGGCGTCACGCTGCGCTTCGAGGATTTCCGTCGGGTCATCGTGCGACCCGGGCCGGTGCTGGCTGGGCTGGGCCTGCATTACCTGATCATGCCGCTTGCGGCCTGGGCGATCGCGAAAGCCTTGCACATGCCGCCCGACCTGACCACCGGCATGATCCTGGTCGGCAGCGTGGCCAGCGGCACCGCCTCGACGGTGATGGTCTACCTGTCGCGCGGCGACGTGGCCCTGTCGGTCACCATCAGCGCGATGTCGACCTTCGTCGGCGTGATCGCCACCCCGCTTCTGACGCGCCTGTACGTGTCGGCCGACATCGCGGTCGACGTGGGTGGGCTGCTGAAGAGCATCGTCGAAGTGGTCGCGATCCCGGTGGTGCTCGGTCTGGTCATCAATCACTTCCTGCATGCGTTCGTGCGACGCATCGAGCCCGTGCTGCCGGTGATCTCCGTGCTCGCGATTCTCGCGATCATCGGCGCGGTGGTTGCCGGTACGCAGGCAAGCATTGCCTCGGTCGGCCCGATGGTGATGGTTGCGGTGGTGCTGCACAATGGCATTGGCCTGCTCGGCGGCTACTGGGGCGGCCGGCTGCTGGGCTTCGATGAAGCGGTGTGCCGCACGCTGGCATTGGAGGTCGGCATGCAGAACTCCGGTTTGGCGGCGACACTCGGCAAGCTGTATTTCACGCCGCTCGCCGCCCTGCCGGGCGCGCTGTTCTCTGTCTGGCACAACCTCTCGGGTTCGCTGCTGGCCGGTTACTGGTCGGGCCGTCCGACACCGGACAGCCGCGACGCAGTGGCGGCGCGCGACCGCCTGCACTGAGCGCCCGCCGACGAAGTGGCAGCTCCGAGTCGAGCGGAACGGTGCCACTTCGCCCGGCATCGCGCGACGGTCAGGGCTGACCGCCGCCGCCGGTCGCACCCAGCACCTGACCGGTGACATAGCTCGATTCGGTCGACGCGAGCATCACGTAATAAGGCGCCAGTTCGGCCAGCTGTCCAGGCCGGCCGAGCGGCGTGTCGCCGCCGAACTGTTCAAGCTTTTCCTGGGTCTGCCCGCCGCTGACCTGCAGCGGCGTCCAGAACGGACCCGGCGCCACTGCGTTGACACGGATGCCGCGCGCGACCATCTGCTTCGCCAGGCTTTTGGTGAAGGCGACGATCGCGCCCTTGGTGGCCGAATAATCGAGCAGATTGGCCGACGGGTTGTACGCGTTCACCGACGCGGTATTGATGATGGTCGCGCCGGGCGGCATCAATGGCACGGCTTCGCGCGTGATCCAGAACATCGCGTAGAGATTGGTGCGGATGGTCCAGTCGAAATCCTCGTCGCTGATTTCGAGGATCGAGTCGTGCGTGCGCTGGCGCGCCGCGTTGTTGACCAGGATGTCGAGGCCGTTCAACTCGCGAGCGGCTTGCGCGACGATCTGTTTGCAGAAAGCCCGATCGCGAATATCTCCGGGCAGCGCGACGGCCTTGCGGCCCGCCGCCCGAATCAGTTCAAGCACCTCGCGCGCGTCCGCTTCTTCGGCGGGCAGATAGCCGATCGCCACGTCGGCACCCTCGCGCGCATAGGCGATCGCTGCCGCGCGTCCGATACCGGAATCGCCGCCGCTGATCAGCGCCTTGCGCCCCGCCAAACGTCCGCTGCCGCGATAGCTGTCCTCGCCGTGGTCGGGTCGCGGCGTCATGCGGCCTGCCAATCCGGGCCAAGGCTGGGACTGGTGAGGAAACGGCGGTTTTGGATAGAGGTCTCGCACATCGCGCATCGGCTGCACGCCGCTGGTCGCATTGGCCGCGGCCGCGCTGCCGCCGGCGGTGCCGACGCCGCGTTCAGTGGCCCCCGTGGTGGCGTTGGCGGGCCCTGCCGCGCCCGCACTGCGCTGCGCGAGCGCGGGAGCAGCCAGCCCCGCGGCGAGTCCGATGGTCGCGCCCGTCACTAGACGGCGGCGCGACGGCGAGATGTCGTCCTGATCCACTGTTCACCTCCGCTGCACACGATCGCGCCGCCGCTTGGCGACTCCGTTCCGTAAAGCAATGCGGATTCCCGACAGGGCGAACCGTCGAGGCGCGACGGCTGCATGCGGTGCCATCGGGCACCGCCTCGCGTATCGCCGCCTGCAATGGAATGGCGCTCAGAAGCGCGGCCGGGCCAGCCGAACCGGCAGATCGCAGGCGTCGATGGCTTCCGGCTGTTCGATGGTCACGTCGGCTACGGCGACCGCGACGCAGGGCAGCAGCCAGCCCTCGCGCCGCTCCTCCGCCGTCACGCCGGGCCATTCGATGCGATAGCGCACGTCGCCGTTGACGAGCCGACAGAGGCAGGCCCGGCACGTCCCGTTACGGCACGAGCTGGGTAGCACGACGCCTGCGGCGAGCGCCGCCTGCAACAGCGTAAGCGCCTCCGGCGCCTCCACAACACGTGCGATTGGCAGGATGGTCAGTTGGGGCGCGGAGGCAGGCACGGCAGACAATGATCAGTTCAATAGGGGGCTTGCGCGGCCGCAGGACGGCGCCCAGGCGGATCTTCGGCGGCGCGCCTGCCCGGCGGCGTGGCCGACATTTCAGTGCTGCCGGACAGACAGTGCGATGGGCAAAACGAGTGCGCGTTGGACCGCGAAGGTACGAAGCTTGCGAGCCACGAGTGTCCGGCGGCTCGGGCGGCAATGCGTACCGCCAAGGAAAAAACAGCATGCACTCACTTCTGGATCGCGAGTCGATCCTGCTCAGACAGCGGGCGATACTCGCCGAATTCGGAGAGTATGCGCTACGCGCGGATCGGCTGGACACGATTTTGCACCGCGCCTGCGAATTGGCGCTTGACGGCATCCGGGCAGACTTCGCGAAGGTGCTCGAACTGCAGCCGGACGGCGTGACAATGCTGGTGCGCGCAGGCGTCAACCTGCCTGCCGAGATGGCGGGAAACAGCCTGTTGCGCGCCGAGGCCAGTACTGCCGAAGGACAGGCGATTCGCACGGGCAAGCCGGTTTCGTCACCCGACATTGCGCGCAGTGACGAGCGCTTCGCGCACGCCGAACTCCTGCATGCGACCAACGTGCGCGCACTGGTGAGCGTGATCATCATCGGACCGACCGGCTCGCCGCCGTACGGCTTGCTCGAGGTCGACAGCCGCGTACCGCGCAACTTCAGCGATGACGACGTGCAGTTCCTGCGCAGCTACGCGAACCTGCTGGCGGCAGCGGTCAACCGGCTACGCAGCCTCGACGAAATGCGTGCGAAGGAGGCGGTCCTGCGCGAGCGCGAGGACCACTATCGGGCGTCGACCGAACACAATCCGCAAATTCCCTGGACCGCGGACCCCGGCGGCGCCGTCGATTCCGTCGACGCGCGGTGGGTGGTGATGACCGGCGTCGACGAGGCGGCTACGCTCGGCGACGGTTGGCAGAACGTTGCGCACCCCGAAGACCGGCACGCGATGGCACACGCGTGGCGGGACGCGGTCGCGCGCGGCGAGGCGTACGACGTGACCGTGCGGTTGCGCCAGGCCGACGGCGGCTATCGGTGGGCGCGTGTGCAAGCTTATCCGCGCCGTGACGACGCCGGGCGCGTCGTACGCTGGTACGGCACGGTCGAGGACACGCAGCAGCAACACGAACTGCAGGAAGCGCTGCGCCAGGCAGCCAGCGAGCTCGAGGCCCGCGTGCAGGAGCGCACGCGGGCGCTCGAGCTCGAACAGCGCGAGCGGCAGGCCGCCGAGGAGCGCCTGCGGCAGAGCCAGAAGATGGAGGCGGTCGGGCAGTTGACGGGCGGCATCGCGCACGACTTCAACAACCTGCTGGCAGGCATCACGGGGAGTCTGGAAGTGGTGCAGGCGCGGCTCAAGCAGGGGCGCATCAACGATCTCGACCGGTTCGCGACGGCCGCGCTGACCTCGGCCCATCGCGCCGCGGCACTTACCCACCGCCTGCTGGCGTTTTCTCGCCGGCAGACGCTCGCGCCGAAGGCGATCAACGCCAATGAATTGATTGCGGGCATGGAGGACCTGATCCGCCGCACGGTCGGCCCGTCCATCTCCGTTTCGACCGTGCTCGCCGCTGGTCCCGAACTGATCCTGTGCGATCCGAATCAGCTGGAGAACGCGCTGCTGAACCTGGCGATCAATGCCCGCGACGCGATGCCGGGCGGCGGCAAGTTGACGATCGAGAGCAGCAACGTGGTGGTCAACGAGGTACTGGCGCGCGAGCAGGAAGTCGCGCCCGGCGAATACGTGCGGCTTGCAGTTACCGACAACGGCACCGGCATGCCGCCCGACGTAGCCAAGCGCGCGTTCGACCCCTTCTTCACAACCAAGCCGCTGGGGCAGGGCACAGGGCTCGGGTTGTCGATGATCTACGGTTTCGCCAAGCAGTCGGGCGGGCAGGTCCGGATTCATTCGACCGTCGACGTCGGCACCACGGTTTCGATCCATCTGCCATGCATGTCGGAAGCGCCGCAGACCGACGAAGACGACATGCCCGAGCCGGTGGCCCCGGAGGTGCAACCGGGCGAGGCGATCATGGTAGTCGACGATGAAGCGGTCATTCGCATGGTGGCAAGCGAAGTGCTCGCTGGCTTCGGGTATCACGTGCTGGAAGCCGAGGATGGTGCGACGGCGCTGCGGCGCATCGAGCAGTTGGAGCGGCTCGATGCGCTGGTCACGGACGTCGGGCTGCCCGGCGGCATGAATGGCAGGCAACTCGCCGATGCGGCCAGGCGCCTGCATCCGAGGCTCAAGGTGCTGTTCATCACCGGCTTTGCCGATGCGGCGGTGATCGGCAACGGCAGTCTCGCGCCAGGGATGTCGATTCTGACCAAGCCGTTCGCGATGGACGCGCTGGCGGTTCGCGTGCGGGAGCTGTTGACGGACTGACGTTGGTGGACTGGTCGGTGGACTGCTTGGTGGACTGCTTGGTGGACTGCTTGGTGGACTGCTTGGTGGACCGGCATCCGCGCGCGCAGATGCCGGTCTCGCCGCCGTTGCACGCCATCCTTGCCACAGCGGTCGACACCGGCCCGCCACGCGCGCTGCGGCATCGGCATCGGCATTGGCATCGGCATTGGCATCGGCATCGCGCCGCCGGCTCTCGCCACTGTGGTCACCTTGCCCGGCGAAGTTCGCGCCCATTTCACGACACGCCGGCGCCCGCCTACAATCGGGGTTTCGCTGTGATGCCCGTCACGCTCGCGCGTGTCGTGGCACATGCGCATGACAGCACAACAGCACGACAGCACAACAGCACGACAGCACAACAGCACAACAGCACGACAGCACAACAGCACGACAGCACAACAAGGAGACGACGCAGCATGAGCCAGCGGCATACGATAGCGGTCATTCCAGGCGACGGCATTGGCAAGGAGGTGATGCCTGAAGCGTTGCGCGTGCTTGACACCGTTGCGCGGCGCCATGGCATCGAGCTGGCGTATCGCGAGATCGAATGGGCAAGCTGCGACTACTATGCGCGGCACGGCAAGATGATGCCCGACGACTGGAAGGACCAGTTGCTGCAGACCGACGCGATCCTGTTCGGCGCGGTCGGTTGGCCCGACAGCGTGCCGGATCACATTTCGCTGTGGGGCTCGCTGCTGAAGTTTCGACGCGAATTCGACCAGTATGTGAATCTGCGGCCGGCACGATTGTTCGAGGGCGTGCCGTCACCGCTTGCGAATCGACAGGCCGGCGATATCGACTTCTGGATCGTCCGCGAGAACACCGAAGGCGAATACTCGTCGATCGGCGGCGTGATGTTCGAGGGAACGGACCGCGAGTTCGTGTTGCAGGAGTCGGTGTTCACCCGGCGCGGCAGCGAACGCGTGCTTCGCTTTGCGTTCGATCTCGCGCAGCGACGCGCGCGTCGCACGCTGACAGTCGCGACGAAAAGCAACGGCATTGCGATCAGCATGCCGTGGTGGGACAAGCTCGCTGCCGAAATCGGCAGCGAGTATCCGGACGTGACCTGGGACAAACAACACATCGACATTCTGAGCGCGCGGTTCGTGCTCAGTCCGGACCGCTTCGACGTGGTGGTGGCGACCAATCTGTTCGGCGATATCCTGTCGGACCTGGGCCCCGCCTGTACCGGTACGATCGGTCTCGCGCCGTCCGCGAATCTCGACCCAGAGCGCCGGTTTCCGTCGCTGTTCGAGCCGGTCCACGGCTCGGCCCCGGACATCGCCGGCAAGGGCATTGCGAATCCGATCGCGATGATCTGGTCGGCGGCGATGATGCTCGAATTCCTTGGCCGCGGCACGGGTCCCGAGCAGGCCGCGCATGACGAGATCATCGCCGCCATCGAAGCGACGCTGCGTGAAGGGCCAGGTACGGGCCCACGTACGCGCGATCTCGGCGGCACGAGCAGCACCGCCGAGGTCGGCGCCGCGATCGCGGCGCGGCTGGCCTAGGTCCGCGGACCCTGTAGCGGGCTCGGGTCCGCGCATCGATGGGCGGGTTGGCGGCCGACCCGCGCGGCTGGGCGGCGGCGAGACCGAGCCGCTGCTTTCGCATTCGCACGCGGCGCAGTAAAGTGCGAAGCTTGTCGAAGCTGACTGCACGCATCCATGACTTCTTCCCAGACTATCTCAGTCGTCGGCGCCGGTTTGATGGGCGTCGGCATCGCCACCCACTTTGCACGCTTCGGACTGCCCGTTCGACTGTTCGACGTGGATCCGAAGCGGATCGCCGAGGTACCTGGGGTGGCGCGCTCGATCCTTGCGGAACTCGCCGACAGCGGGCGCTTCGACGGGGCGCAAGCCGACACCACGGTGGCGCGGCTGCGCGGCGTCACGGACCTCGAGGCGCTGGCGGGCAGCGACCTGGTCATCGAAGCCGCGCCGGAGCGATTGGCGTTGAAGCATCGCCTCTATGCGGACCTGGAACGGGTGCTCGGCGACGATGCGATCATCGCCAGCAATACCAGCGGCTTCCCGCCCGACCAGCTTGCCGAAGGCATGCGCCGTCCGCAACGCCTGTTGATCGCGCATTTCTGGAACCCGCCGCACTTCATTCCGCTGGTCGAGCTGGTGCCGGGCACGGCGACCGATCCGGCGTTGCTGCAACGCTTGCACGCACTGCTCGTCGACAATGCGCTGGAATCGGTCATCCTGAAACGCGCGGTGCCGGGCTTCGTCGGCAATCGCATTCAGTTCGCGATTCTGCGCGAAGCGCTGCACCTGCTACAGGAGGGCGTGGCCGACGCGGCCACCATCGACACGGTGATGAAAGCCTCGCTTGGCCGACGATACGGCATGGTAGGCCCGCTGGAAGCCGCGGACATGGGCGGGCTGGACACCTTCCTCGACATCTCGCGGCATCTGATGCCGGAACTCGCGAAGGACGAGCACGTGCTGGCGGTGCTGGAGCAGAAGGTCGCGGCTGGGCAGACCGGTGTGCGCAGCGGGGAGGGCTTCTACCAGTGGGACGTGGCGCGGCGTGAACGCATCAAGCGTCGTCGCGAACATCAGTTGCGGCATGCGTTGCTGCCGTGAAGAGATTGGCGGACACGCGCAGCACGCCTGTTTCGCGACCGACCTCCGTGCTGGCGGGCACCTGACATCATAGGTGGCACCCGGTCGCCTTGCGGGGGCGCGGGCCGGCGTCATGCCGGCCCGCCCGCCACCGATTTCTCGAATCAGCCGGACCGCTTGCTCCGGTCCGCCGCTCGGATCAGCCGTTCAGTCCCTCGTGTTCAAGCGACTTGGCGACGGCCGGCCGTGCCTTGACGCGTTCGAAGTAGGTCTTGAGCTTCGACGGGATTTCGATGCCGGCTTTCTGCGCCCACATCAGCATCACGAACAGATAGCTGTCGGCAACGGTTGCGTTCGCGCCGAACAGGTAGTCGCCGTTCAACTGTTTGTCGAGGTAGCTGAGCCGCTGGCCGATCTTGTCGCGCGCCGCCTGCTGTTCCGCCTCGCCCGCGCCCTTGAAGATGGGGGCGAATTGCTTGTGCAGTTCCGTCGAGATGAAGGCCAGCATCTCGATCAGGCGGAACGGCGCGAGATCGCCCTGCGGCGCCAGCGCCGGAGCCTGGCGCGCCACCCAGGACAGGACCGCGATGTTCTCCGTCAGTAGTTGCCCATCGTCGAGCCGCAGCGCCGGCACATAGCCCTTCGGGTTGATGTCGAGGAAATTTTCGCCGTTTTCCGTCCGCTTTGCCTTCAGGTCGACCTTGATCCGGTCGAATTTGATATCTGCTTCGTGCAGCGCAATGTGATCCGCGAGACTGCAGGCACCGGGCGAATAATAGAGTTGCATCTGAATGGCCTCCGTTCTGATCGGCGCGCCGACGCGGGGCGCGGGCGCTTCTTGGGTTGCTGGGATGCGACCTGCCGGTCGCTTGCTCCGCCTATTGCAAGCAACCGCTGTGCCCTCCGATGCCGCGCCGCCGCGATGCGGCGGCTGGCGCCGCGTGCGTCCCCGTATAATCGCGGGCATCTGCGCTCCCCGTTTCGCGGGATGCCTGGCAGTCCGCCCGCGTCTACAGTATGCCGTGGCGCAAGGATTGGCTCGCCAATAATGGGTGGCACGGCGGCGGTGCCCTTGGCCGGCCGCCGATGGGCGCACGACAGTGGCGCGGACCAAGCCGCGCTCAGGAGAACAACATGCTTCAAGCCAGGCGCCGCGTGGCGCGGATGCGATGAGTTCGCGCCCGACGATTCGTGTCTTCGTAGTCGAGGACGACGACCGCATGCGTGCGGCATTCGAAGCGATGGTGCGCGACAGTGCAGGGTTCACCCTGCTTGGCAGCGCCGCGACGCTGGCCGACGCCCGCGCCGCCCTGATGGCGGCAGCGCCCGACGTGGCCATCGTCGATCTGGGCCTGCCGGATGGCGACGGCGCCGAGTTGATCGCGATGCTGCGTGAGCGCGCGCCTGGCACCCTGGTGCTGGTCAGCACCGTGTTCGGCGACGAAGCGCACGTGATCCGGGCGATCCAGGCCGGTGCGCGTGGCTATCTGCTCAAGGACACGACGGCCGACGAATTGGTCCGGTCGATCGCCGCGGTCCATGAGGGTGGCTCGCCGCTCTCGCCGCAGGTCGCGCGCCATCTGCTCAAGCGCCTGGCGCCGGCCGCGCGCGCCAGCCAGGCGACAGCGGCGTCCGCGCCGGACGTGGACGCGCTTACCGCGCGGGAGATCGACATCCTGACGCGCATCTCGCAAGGCTATACGGTGGCCGAGACCGCCGAATTGCTGGCCATCTCGTATCACACGGTCACCACGCACATCAAAAATATCTACAGCAAGCTCGCGGTGCACAACCGCGTCGAGGCAGTCAATACCGCGCGTCGCAAGGGGCTGATCCTTTGAACGCGGTGCCCGGCGCGCGCGTTGCCCGGCGACGGGCAGGCCGCGCCGCGGCATGGTTGGCGGGCTGCCTGCTCATCGTGCTTGGGTGGCTGTCGACGTCCGTGGCGCTCGCGGCGTCGGCGGCGGGCGGCGAAACGGCGCCCGACCTGTCGTTCAAGCATGCGCTGTTCGCGCCAGCCGCGGGCGCCATGCCGCCACGCGAAGGCTGGACGGCAGTGCGCCTGCCCGATAACTGGCGGCGTAGCCATCCCCGACTGGCGGGCTTCGCCTGGTACCGCATCCCGTTCGATCTGCATGCGCCACCGGAACAGCCGATGGTGCTCTTCGTGCCGCACGTTGCCTTGGCCGCCGAATTCTGGTTGAACGGTTCGCTGCTCAACCCCGGCGTGCGCTTCGATGGTCCGGACGGCAGCCTGGGCGCACGCATGGCCGATGAACCGGTGCATTTGATCCTGCCGACGGGGCTGTTTCGCAGTGGCCGCAACGTTCTGGAAATACGGTTGCAGGGCAGCGAGAAAGTGCGCAGTGGCCTGTCGGCGATACGCCTGGCTCCCGAGCATGCGGTCCGCAGCAGCTGGCGCTGGCGTTATGCGATGCAGGTGGTCATCCCGTACGCGATGTTGGTGGTGCTCGGCGCGGCCCTCTGCTTCCTGGCTGCGCATATCTGGTTGCAGCGACGTCTGACGGTGGTGCACCTGCTGCTGATGGTGGCAGTCATCTCGACCACGTCGTACACGTTCCTTGAATTGCCGATCATGCGCGGCGAGGAGCAGACGGTCCGCGTCGGCATCACTACGTCGATGTACTGGATGCTGTGCGTGTTCGGTTACCGGATGAGCGGCGTGCGCATCCGCGGCCTGCTCTGGGTGATCCACATCAGCTCCGCGTTGACGCTGCTCGCGGCGCTGGCGCTGACCATCGCCGGCGAGGCCAGCGACCGGCTCTGGCTGATCACGTGGCTGCACGTTGCGGTGCGAGCGGTCGTGGTCGCGCTGCTGTTGCGTCATGCGTGGCAGCGGCGTTCGACCAAGCTCGCATTGCTGGGGCTGACGGCCGCGTTGTGGTTGGTGACCATCGCGCAATCGAACCTGATCCTGATGGAACTGCTGCCGTGGGACGCTTTCCGGTGGAGCATCGTCGGCGCCGCGCCGTTTTGCGTGGTGCTGCTGTTCTTCTTCGCCGAGCGGTTCATCCTCGACCGCGACAAGGCGGCCTCGGAGCAGCGCGCGGCCATTCAGGCGGAACGCAACCGCATCCTGCAGGACATGCATGACGGCATGGGCTCGCACCTGATCACCGCCTTGCATCTGGCGCGCCGGGAAGACGTCAACCGTGCCGAATTGGCGCGCACGATCGAGGAGTCGCTGCAGGACCTGCGTCTGATCATCGACTCGCTGGACCTGACCGAGCAGGACCTGCTGCCGCTGCTCGGCAATCTGCGTTTCCGTCTCGCGCCACGCTTGCGCGCGCTCGGCATCACGCTGGAGTGGGATGTCCGTCCGCCCCTGCCCGAACTGGACTACCTGACGCCCGACTCCGCCCTGGCAGTGTTGCGCATTGTGCAGGAAGCCATCAACAATGCGTTGCAGCACGCCGCCCCGACGCACATCCGGCTCAGCGCACGCGCCGACGGCGACGCGGTGTACGTGCAGGTCGTCGATGACGGGCGAGGCTTCGACGGCGCGCCTCGTTCGACCGGGTCGCGGGGCCTGAGCGGAATGCGGTTGCGCGCGGCCCGTCTACAGGCCGCGCTGTCGATCGACAGTTCCTCGGCCGGCACCGAAGTGACGTTGCGCCTGCCGGTCAGCCTGCACGCCGTCGGCGGCGAGATGGCGCGCGGCTTCGCCTGGCGGCGGACCGGCGCCGCCTAGCGCGCCGCCCGCCCCAGGCGACCGGACAGATCGGCCACGCCGCCGCGTCTGGTCACGGAGCGACGGGCAGCGCGCGCTTGTGATGCGTGCCTTCGTAGAAGCGCATGATGGTCCGGTAGATCGTGTCGGGGGTCGACTTGCCTTCGAGGAAGTCGTCGATCTGCGCGTAGGTCACGCCATAGGCATCCTCGTCGGGCCGCTGCGGTGTCAGCGTTTCCAGATCCGCGGTCGGCACCTTCAGCGACAGCGCTTCGGAGGCGCCCAACGCTTCGGCCAGCGCTCGCACCCTACGTTTGTTCAGGCCGGCGAGCGGCGTGATGTCCGCCGCGCCGTCGCCGAACTTGGTGAAGAAGCCCATCAACGCCTCTGCGGCGTGATCGGTGCCGATCACCAGACCGCCGACTGCACCGGCAATCGCATACTGCGCAATCATCCGCTCGCGCGCCTAGATGTTGCCGAGCACGAAATCCGCGTGCGCGTCGTCCTTGAACGCCACCTTGGCCTCGCGCAGCGACGCCAGCATCGCGTCCGATGCGGGCTTCACGTTGACCGTCAAGATCTCGTCGGCGCGAATGAATGCCAGCGCGCGCTGCGCATCGGCTTCGTCCGCCTGGGCGCCGTACGGCAGCCGGACCGCGTAGAAGCGCGCGGCGTGACCCTGTTGCCGGGCGCGCTCGCAGGCAAGCTGCGCCAGCCGCCCGGCCGTCGTGGAATCGACGCCGCCGCTGATGCCAAGCACATACGCGTGCTGGTTTGCCTTGAGCAGGTAGTCGCGGAGGAAGTCGATTCGGTGTGCCACTTCCTCTGCTGCATCGAACTCCCGGCTGACACCCAGCTCGGCGATGATGCGCGATTGTTGCGCCCGTTGCTTGGCATCGGCGGCCGCGGTTTCGCGGCTTGCGCTGGTCGTGCTGGTCGTGCTGGTCGCGCTGGCTGCCTCGCTGCGTGCGCGGCGATGGTACTGCTCGATACGCGCAAGACCGTAGCGGGCGGCGGCGTGGCGGATCTCGTTGCGTTCGCCATCGAAGCGGGTGGTCTCGCTGAAGACGCGCGGCAGTCCGCTGGCGCTGTCGCGAATGGCCCAGGCAAAACATTGCGTGCCGGCCGGCGGACCCTCGCCGTCGGGCGGGGCTTCCGCCAGGCCAGTGTTGGCGACGGCGATTTGCGCATCGGTGCGTGAAAGCGCGCCTTCGGCCATCTCGCGGGCGACTTCCTCACTGGTCAGGCCATAGCGTTCGATGGTCAGGTGCGAGACGCCTGCGACGTCACGCTTGACGTCGGGAGAGTAGGTGACGAGTGCGCCCTCGAACCATTGCCCACTGCCGGACAAATCGCCGATGAGTGCCGCCATCAGACCGGCGGTGCATGACTCGACAGTGACCAGCCGTAGCGAATTGTCGGTCATGAAGCGCGCCAGACCGCGCAGATCGAGTGCTTCGGACATCGTCTCCTCCTCGTTTTGAGAACCATGCGGCCAGGGCCGCAATCAGGCACTTGCTGCACGTACCGTTCCCGCCGCCAGATCGCTGCCGGGTCGGCCGTCGCGAGCACATGCCTTGGTTGCTCCTCGGTGGCAAGTTGTCGCCAGCCGTATCTTGTCGGTGCCTTCGACCGCCTTACGGGCTCGACTCTTGCAAAGCCGAAGGGACTGAGCGCGCGACGGTGCGGCAAGCGTGCTTGCAGCGCCGTTGCATTGCACTCGGTCGTCTTGCACTGCGGTTGTATTGCCAGGGCGGCCGCATATTGGAAGTCGTCTCGTCGGCCGCCGCTTTGCCGGCCAGCGGTTGCCCCTGCAGTGTCCTTCTCGATCGTTTACACGAGTGCGCCTCCAATGCCGAATACCGTCCCAATCGACGCACTGCGCGTATCCGCCTACCGCATCCCTTGCGATGCGCCGGAAGCGGATGGCACGCTGACGTGGCGCGCCACCACGCTGGTCGCTGTCGAACTGGACGCGGGCGGCCACACCGGTGTCGGTTACTCGTATACCGATTCGTGCGTGGTGGGTCTGCTCAACGACACGCTGGCCGACGCGATACGCGCGCAGGATCCCCTTGCTCCTCAACGCGCTCACCGAGCCCTGCTTCACGCGGTACGCAATCTGGGTGGGAACGGTCTGGCCATGGACGCGCTCTCCGCCGTCGACTGTGCGCTGTGGGATCTGAAGGCGCGCCTGCTCGACGTACCGCTTTGTGTGTTGTTCGGTGCCGTGCGCGATGCGGTGCCGATCTATGGCAGTGGCGGTTTCACCAGTTACGACGATGGGCAATTGGCAAAGCAGCTCGCGGACTGGGTCGAGCGAGACGGCTGCCACGCCGTCAAGATGAAAATCGGCGCCGAGATCGGACGCGATCCCGCGCGAGTTGCAATTGCGCGCCGCGCGATCGGCGACGCTGCACTGTTCGTCGATGCCAACGGCGCGCTGACACCGCGCACGGCACTGGCGTTCATCGAAACAGTGGCGCGGCATGACGTGCGCTGGTTCGAGGAGCCGGTCTCGTCCGATGACGCGTCCGGACTACGTCGGGTGCGCGATGGCATCGGCGCGCGCGGCCTAGCGGTGGACGTGGCGGCCGGCGAGTATGCAGCCACGCCGGAAGCGTTCCGCACGCTGCTGAGGACCGAGGCGGTCGACGTGCTGCAAGCCGATGCGACTCGCTGTGGCGGGTTCACCGGTTTCCTCGCGGCGGCGGCGCAGGCCGACGCGGCCCACACCGATTTCTCGGCGCACTGCGCCCCCGCCTTGCACCTGCACGTCGCGTGCGCGGCGCCTAGACTGCGCCACATCGAATGGTTCCATGACCATGTACGCGTGGAGGCGATGCTGTTCGACGGCGTACCGGTGCCGGCGGCCGGTGTCATCCGGCCGGATCTGAGCCGCGCGGGCAACGGCCTGACATTGCGCGCCGGGCTGGCCTGTCGCGTGGCCTAGCGTCGAATATCGAAAAGGAGAGCCGCAGGCGATGACAAGCAACAGAAGTTTGATGTGGATCGCGACGGGCGCGGCTGCCGCCATGGGAGGCGTTGCCATACTCTGGCAGGACGCGCGGTATCGCCGCGGTCTGCCGCGCGGTGACACGGCGCTGGTCGACGCGGCACGCAAGCTCAACCGCAGCGCCGGTGTGCTGGCCACAGCGGTGCTCGCCGACAGCGGGATGGAACACCTGCGCGGCGATTTCGAACGACCGGCGATGTACGCGCCGCTGGTTGCCGCGGCGCTGTCGCTGCTGGCGAGCGGCCATGGCGTGGCCGACCGCCGCCGCGAAGCGCATTGGCTGCGCGACCCGGCGTATCTGCTTGCCGCCGTGACCGGCCTGGCGGGAACCGGCTTTCACCTGTACAACGTCGGCAAGCGCCCCGGCGGCTACAGCTGGGAGAACCTGTTCTACGCGGCGCCGATCGGCGCGCCGTCCGCGCTGGTGTTGTCCGGCATGCTCGGCGTGCTGGCCGAACGGGTGCGTGATGCGGCGCCGCAGCCAGCGCCGCACGTGTTGGGCGTCAGCGCCGCCGACGCGGTGGCGGCGCTCGCGGCAGGCGGCCTGCTGGGGACTGCCGCGGAGGCGGCACTGCTGCATTTCAGGGGTGCGTTCCAGCATCCGGCAATGTATCTCCCGGTGGCCGCGCCGCCGCTTGCCGCGCTCATGTTGGCCGCCGCCGCTGTTCTGGACGATCGGACGCCGCGCTTGCGCTGGTGGTCGCGCGTGACGCTCCGCTTCACGGCGTTGCTCGGTTTCGCCGGCAGCGCGTTCCACGCCAACGGCATTGCCCGCAGCATGGGTGGCTGGTCGAATTGGCGGCAGAACCTGCTGGCCGGGCCGCCGCTGCCCGCGCCGCCGAGTTTCACCGGTCTGGCGATGGCGGGACTTGCCGCGCACGAGTTGCTGCGCGAACGCAGCACCCGGGGCGACGCGCACGGACGGCAGGCGCTGACCGATCGCGCGGCGGCGCGTGCCTTCGCGCCTTTTTCGCGATGGCGCGGCGCGCGCCGCGATGGAGCGGCGACATGAGCGAACGGATCCGCCGTTACCCCGGCTATGACGTGATGAGCAAGCGAGACGGTCCGTCGTGGAACGACGCGACGCGTCACGCCATCGACGCGCGCCGCGCGCCGGTGCGTGGCCCACGCCTGTTGACGCAGGAGCAGTGGCAGGTGCTGTGCGCCGCATGCGCCCGCATCGTCCCCCAGCCGACCGACCGTCCGCCGGTGCCGCTGCCGGACCTGGTCGAAGGGCGACTGTTCGAGCGCGGTAGCGACGGCTATCGCGACGCGCGCCTGCCCGCGCCGCTCGACGCCTATCGGCTCGGCTTGGACGCGCTCGACGTCGCTGCCCGCGAACGCCATGACAGCGGTTTTGCGGCGCTGGGCGGCGCGGCGCAGGATGCGTTGTTACAGGCTGCGCAGGACGGCGCGCTGGACGGCCCGGCGTGGAAAGGCATGCCGTCGGCGCTGTTCTTCTCCGAGCGCTTGGTGCACGACATCACCAGCGCGTATTACGCCGATCCGGTCGCATGGAACGAGATCGGTTTCGGCGGTCCGGCCAGCCCGCGCGGCTACGTGCGGATGAACTTCAACAAGCGCGACGCATGGGAAGCCGCCGAAGCAAGCGACGCGTCCGACAGCGCCGATGCACGGCGCATCGAGGAGAAGAATCGACGTGTCCGATAATCCGTTTCTCGACGCTCTGGAAAAACCGCGCGGCGTCGACGGCCGCGCACCTGACGTGTTCCGCGCTGGCGGCTGGGTGCCGATGCGTGAATACCCGGACGACGAGACGGTCGATTTCGCGATCGTCGGTACCGGGGCGGGTGGCGGCACGCTGGCCTGCAAGCTGGCCGAAGCGGGCTTCCGCGTGGTCGCCTTCGACGCCGGTGCGTGGTGGCGGCCGACCGAGGAATTTGCGTCGGACGAGTCGCATCAGCAGAAGCTGTTCTGGAACGACGAACGCATCTGCGATGGCGACGATCCGCTGAAGCTCGGCAGCAATAACAGCGGCAGGGCGGTGGGCGGCAGCACCGTGCATTTTGCGATGGTGTCGCTGCGCTTCCGCCCCGAGTGGTTCAAGGCGCGGTCGCTGCTCGGTTACGGCGCGGACTGGCCGATCGACTGGCGCGAGATGTGGTCGTACTACAAGCAGGTCGAACAGGCCTTGAAGATTGCCGGCCCGGTGCGCTATCCGTGGGGACCGAAGCGTCCGCGCTATCCATACCGCGCGCACGAAGTGAACGCCGCGGGACTCGTGCTGGCACGGGCGGCGGAGGCAATGGGCGTGGCCTGGGCACCGACGCCGTTGGCAACAGTGTCCGCGCCGCGCGAGGACGCGCCACCCTGCGTCTATCGCGGCTTCTGCGTGACCGGCTGCGCGACGAATGCCAAGCAGAGTGCGCTGGTCACCTGGATCCCGCGTGCGCTGGCCGCGGGCGCCGAAGTACGCGACTTGGCGATGGTCGGACGTATCGAGACAGGCAGCGACGGGCGTGCCACCGGCCTGCACTATCATCGCGGCGGCAAGTGGCGTTTCCAGCGTGCGCGCAACGTGGTGGTTGCGGGCTACGCAATCGAAACGCCGCGCCTGCTGTTGAATTCGGCGAGCGCCCGTCATCCCGACGGATTGGCCAACAGCAACGGGCTGGTCGGCCGCTACCTGATGGTGCAGACCAATCACGCCGCATGGGGCAGCATGCGCGACGAGATTCGCTGGTACAAGGGGCCGCCGTCGCTGGCCTTGTGCGAACACTGGAATTACGAGGATCGCGGCAAGGATTTCTTCGGCGGCTACAGCTTCATGAGCCAGGGTCCGTTGCCGGGTGCCTGGGCGGAAACGCAGACCGGCAACCGCAAGCTGTGGGGCCGGGCACTTGTCGATGCGATGACCGACTACAACCATCAAGCCGGCCTCAAGATGGTTGGCGAGACGATGCCGCAGGCCGACAACCGCGTGACCCTCGCGGACGAGCGCGATGCCTATGGCCTGCCGGTCGCGCGCGTGACGTGGTCGATGTGCGACAACGACCGGCGCATGGTGGCCCACGCGCTGCGCTTCATGAGCGATGGACTCGCTGCCGCCGGCGGCAGCGATATCTGGTGCGAGACGGACAACACGTGCCACTTGAACGGGACCGCGCGCATGGGCAGCGATCCGCGCGAAAGCGTGGTGAACGCCGATTGCCGCAGCTGGGACATCCCGAATCTCTGGATCTGCGACGGATCGGTGTTCCCAACGGTGGGGGGCGTCAACCCCTCGCTCACGATCCAGGCGCTGGCGTGCCGCACCGCCGACCGGATCCGGGTCCTGGCCGCGCGCAACGAACTGTAGCGGACAACGAGGCGACGGCCTTACGTGCGGCGCACGACGCAGATGGGCGCTGCGCTGGCACGGCCGGTGCCGCGCGGACGAGGTGCGCACCGTGGCGCAATGCGGTCGGACGATTGAAACAGGGCTCGGGTAAGTCCGGTTGTCGAGCGGGACCGTCGCTTGCAATACGCTGGTAAAAGGCGTCGCACGTACGGAAGCGGAGGCAGGGGATGATTCTCTCGATCGGCAGCATCAACGCGGACTTCCAGATGCGGGTGGACGCAACGCCGGGTGGCGCCGATACGCTGCTGGCGCGTGACTTCATCCGCTCGTCCGGCGGCAAGGCTGCGAATACCGCTTACATCGGGCGCCGATATGGTCACGTGTCGCGTCTGTTCGGCAGAGTCGGCGATGACGATCTGGCAGGGCAGGCGTTGTCGCCGCTTGCGGCAATCGGCGTCGACCTCGCCGGCGTTGGACGCGCAACCGGCGTCGCGACTGCAGTGTCGATGATCGAGGTCGCAACCGACGGTTCGAAGCACGCCGCCCTTGCGCTGAACGCAAACGACACGTGGGACGAGACTTCGCTGGCGGTGTTGCGCGGGAATCTGGACGAGGCGATGCAGGCCGGCGCCGCGGTTCTCGTGCTCGATTTCGAGATCGCACCGCGCGCGGTCTCGGCCGTGCTGGACGTGTATCGCCGCCGACGCGACAACGGGCATCGCCTGGTGCTCGATGCCTCGCCGACGCAAAGACTGTCCGGGCCGGTCCTCGACTATGCGCTGCGCGGTGCCGACGCGATTGCCGTGAACGAAGAAGCCTTGGCCACGCTGACCGGTTTCCGCGGCCGCGACATGCGAAGCATGAGCGCTGCGGCCCGGGCACTGCGCGCGCGTGGGGTGCGGCTTGCCTGCATCAAGCGCGCCGACGGCGGCTGCATCGCGCAGTTCGACGATGGCGCGAACGGACGGGTGCGCACCCTGTGTGTTCCGGCGGCATCCGTGACCGAGGTCGACCGCACCGGCGCCGACGACGCGTTTGCAGGCGTGCTCGCGGTGGCGCTCCACGAGCGCCTCGACGCCGACGAAGCCGTAATCCTGGCTACGGCGGCATCACGGCACGCCGTCACTGTCTACGGTTCGCAGGCCAGCTATGTGGATCGTGCGGCGCTCGCGCCGCTTGTCGAGCGGTTGCGGCGCAACGCTTACGATCTTGATGGGTAAGTGTGCCGAGTGAGCGTGCTGAGGGAGTGTCATGAGTGAGCGTGATGCGTGAGCGGCGCCCCCGCTCTGATGCGGTCAAGTTGACCGCAGCGACGCAGCCGCCGACCGGACCCGGCGCGTGCGCCGGGCGCTTACCGGCACGGCACGAGCGCAGTGACAGCGGCGTGCGTCGAGCAGGTGGCCACGCATGCGGGCCTCCGCTTCCAACGCAAGCAGGCGGGAGGCGACGGCACCGCGACGGTGGCAGACGGTAACGCGTCGCGGCATGACGCACGGCGGTGAGCAACCGAGCACCAGCACATCGCGATGTGTTGGTGCTCTCCCGCCGCAACAGGCCACGCCGAGGCTGCGTCGTGGCCCGGGGACGCCCGGCCTGCCGGCCATGCGCGTCCGACAGTGTGGGTCGGTACGCGGCCCACACGCGCCGCCGGCGCAGGCTGGCGCGTCAGAACGCGCCCGGCACGTTGCGGTTGGTCGGCGACAGCGGATCCGCCGTTATCGAATCGCGCGGCAGCGGCTCGGTGCGGAGCGGATCGATATCGGTGTCGCTGACTCGGCGGTCCCAGTAGGGATCGGTCTTGTAATAGTCGTGCACTTCAGTGGCCCACTGCGTGTCCGCCATTGTCGGCCAGTTGTCCTTGTCGAAGCCCGGCGCGGCGCGCACGGCTTCGCTGCTTACATTCACGTGGAAGCATTTGCGGTCCGTGTCGAGCGTCAGCGCCTGCCATGGAATCGCCAGCAGCTTGTCGCCGATGCCGAGGAAGCCGCCACTCGACAGCACTGCGTACGCAATCCGTCCGCTGCCGACATCAAGCATGATGTCCTTGATGCTGCCGACGTCGTCGCCGTCCGCGCTGATTACGGTATTGCCCTGTAGGGAATCCGCCGCCATCACCCAGGGTCCCGGACCGTCGGCGGTTGCGCTGCCCTTGCCAATGATCGTCGCACCTTCGCCGGTCGTGCGGTTCAGCGGATCGTTCGTGGTCTGCATGATTGCTCTCCTTGCTCTGGTTGCGGGCCGACGCCGAGCGTCGGAATCGACGTGCTACACAAACGAGGATGCAACGCGTGTTCCCGCTCAATCGTGTCGGGTCGCCCTGTCGACTGGTCCTCATGGCGCAAGCGCCGTGGCAAGTTTTGTAAGGTACGGCGCCAGCGTGAGCCGCAGATTCGGGGCGTCTCGATGCCGTGACCGCGACGCCTGAGCGAGCGTCCAGGAATTTTGCTATTACTGCTGTAGCAGCTACCGACTTCTTCCTTCACATATTGCGCACAGTGCCATTTCTTCGCTCCGCTCCCCGGCCCTTGTGTGCGTTCGCAATCGGCCGCGCGATAGGGACCATGCTCGCCGCGCTGTCATGGCTGGCAGCGTCGCCAGCGGTAGCGGCCGCGGCGCCGCTGAGCTATGTCGTCGACGCAGCCGGGCCGGCGGCTCGGCCGGCACTGTGGCTGGTCTGGGGCGTTGGCGCCGTGTGCGTGTTGGTGTGCCTGATCGTGGCGCTGCTGCTGGTCGGCGCGCTCGCCCGGCGGCGACCAGCTCGCGAGTTCGGTCAACTCGAACGCAGCGGCCGCGGCGTGAAGTGGATCTATTTCGGCACCGCACTGTCAGTGATCGCCCTGCTCGGCATCGTGGTGGCGATGCTCGTGGCACTGCGCGCCGTGTCGCGGCCTGCCGTCCCAACGGAGCTGGCGGTGCGCGTGACCGCGTACGACTGGTGGTGGCGAATCGACTATCCGGCGTCGCCGGACGCACCGGCGTTCGTCACGGCTAACGAATTGCACATTCCGGTCGGTGTGCCAGTGCGCATCGACCTCGACAGTGCCGACGTGATCCATGCGTTCTGGGTGCCGGCGCTGGCCGGCAAGACGCAAGCCATTCCCGGACAAACGAATCGCCAGTGGTTGCAGGCTGATCGACCGGGCGTCTTCAGAGGCCAGTGCACGCAGTTCTGCGGTGCGCAGCACGCGCACATGGCGTTCGAAGTGATCGCGGAGTCTCCGGCGGCGTTCCAGCGATGGCGTGCGGCCCAGGCGTCCACCGCCGCACCGGTTCGCGATCGGCTGGCGCTGCGTGGACAGGCGCTGTTCGGGCAACTATGCGCGGGTTGTCACGCGGTGCGCGGGAGCGGCACGACCGGCCAACATGCGCCGGACCTGACGCACCTCGGCAGCCGCCGCATGTTGGCCGCGGCCACGCTGCCCAACGACGCGGCGCATCTTCGCGACTGGCTGCGGCACACGCAGTCCATCAAACCCGGCGCGCGCATGCCGGACTTCGATTTGCCGGAGCCCGAGCTCTCGGCACTGATGTCTTATCTCGCAACGCTGAAATAGGAATTCAGATGGCTTCTCCAGAGTCCGGCAGCCACTCGCAGGGCGCGGTGCCCGATGCGCAGGGTGACACGCCGCATCGTCGGGTGCCGCGGTTGGGCGTCGTCGCGCGGGGCTCAGCCGCCGAGCAGCGCTTGCGCGACACCTGGGAGACGGCGCCGGGCTGGCGTGGCTGGCTGTCGACCGTCGATCACAAGACCATCGGCCTGCGCTACCTCGTCACCGCGTTCCTGTTTCTGATGGTTGGCGGGATCGAGGCGCTGATCATGCGCGTGCAACTGGCGCGGCCGGACCAGACGCTGCTGACGCCGGAACAGTACAACCAGCTGTTCACGATGCACGGCGTGACGATGATCTTCCTCTATGCACTGCCGATCCTGTCCGGCTTCTCGAATTACCTGTGGCCGCTGGTGCTCGGCTCGCGCGACATGGCGTTCCCGCGCCTGAACGCGCTGTCGTACTGGACCTTCCTGTTCGCCGGCTTGTTGATGTATGCGAGTTTCCCGTTGGGCGAGGCGGCCAATGCCGGCTGGTTCAATTATGTGCCGCTTGCGAACCGCGCCTTCAACCCCGGGCCGAACATCGACGTCTACGCGCTCGGCATGGTGTTCCTCGGCGCCTCGACCACGATCGGGGCCGCGAACTTCGTCGTTACGCTGTTCCGCATGCGCGCGCCAGGTATGTCAGTGAACCGGCTGCCGGTGCTGGTCTGGGGCACGCTGGCCACCTCGCTCGCGAACCTGGTCGCCGTACCGGCGGTCAGCCTCGCGTTTTTCATGCTGTGGCTGGACCGCCAGTTCGGCACGCACTTCTTCGACGCGGTGAACGGCGGCCGCCCGTTGCTGTGGCAGCACTTGTTCTGGATGTTCGGTCATCCGTGGGTGTACGCGATCGTGTTGCCAGCGATGGGCATCGTCTCCGACGCGCTGCCCACCTTCTGCCGGCGTCCGCTGGTCGGCTATGCGCCGGTCGCGATCTCGACGATGGCAACCATGCTGATGGGTTTCGAGGTGTGGATCCATCACATGTTCGCAACCGGCATCGCAACACTGGCCTTGTCGTTCTTCGGCGCCGCGAGCGTCGTGATCACCGTACCGAGCGCCGTTGCGGTGTTTGCATGGCTAGCCACCATCTGGACCGGGCGGCCGGTATTTCGCACGCCGTTCCTCTACTTTGCCGCGTTCATCTTCCTGTTCGTGGTCGGCGGCGTGTCGGGCGTGATGACCGCCGTGGTGCCGCTCGACTGGCAGCTCAACGAAACGTATTTCGTCGTTGCTCACCTGCACTACGTGCTGCTGGGCATCAACGTGTTCCCCGTGTTCGGCGGCCTTATCTACTGGTTCCCGAAATTCACCGGGCGCATGATGAGCGAGCGCCTCGGGCGATGGACGTTCTGGATCGTGTTCGTGGGCTTCAATCTGGGCTTCTTCCCTATGCATGTGTCCGGACTGCTCGGCATGCCGCGTCGCATCTACACGTACAGTGACGGGATGGGTTGGAACACCGCCAACCTGCTCACCTCGATCGGCTCGTTCGTCTTCGCGATTGGCGTGCTGCTGTTTGTCGTGAATGTGCTGTGGAGCCGTCGGCACGGCGCCGTTGCCGGCGACAATCCGTGGGATGCGCCCACCCTCGAATGGTCGACGCCGTCGCCGCCGCCGCCCTACAACTTCGCGGTGGTGCCGATCGTCGCCAGCATGTACCCGTTGTGGGAGGACCGTCTCGAAGACGCGAAGCGGCGCGGGCTGGACGAAGAGGCGCCGACTTCCGCCCGCGTGCCGGCGGCGGATCGCGTCGCCCAGCTGCGAACGGCATCGCAGGCCGATGCCAGCCCGGACGGCAGTGCTGACGCGCGTGAAGCGGCCGCCGCCGATGCCACCCTCACACGCGACGCGCCAGTCGGCGAACACGATGCGCGACGTGCCGACAATGCCGCTCCCAACGAAGAAGGGCGCGAACGCGGCGCCGCCAAGGAAGCGCATGAGCGATCGTCGCTGCAGCGCGGGTTCGTGCTCGACCAAGGGCGCGAGGCCTTCGCCACCACGCTGCTGTATGCCCGGCCCGAAGCGATCCTCAAGATGCCGGGCGACTCCTATGCACCGCTCTTCCTCGCACTGGCGGGCCTGCTGCTCGGCATCGGCCTTTTGCTGCACGCATGGTGGATGGCGGCGCTGGCCGGGCTTGGCGGTGCGATCGCGCTGATCGCGTGGCTGTGGCCGGAGCGCGCGCTGGGTCAGACCTGCGCGGCGCCCGATGCGGTCCGCCCTGCGCCGGAGGTGCCGCATGGCTGACTTCGATCCCAGCGATGTCGGCGCGTTGCCGGTCGGCAGCGCCGGACAGCGCGCCGGCGGCTGGTGGGGCGTCTGGACATTGATCGCGACCGAGGCAGCGCTGTTCGGTTATCTGATTTTCTCTTATCTCTATCTGGCCCTCGACAACGCCGCGCAATGGCCACCGGACGGACTGCCGAAGCTGGCGCCGGGGCTGCTCGGCACCGGCTTGCTGCTGGGCAGCAGCGTGGTGGTATGGGCGGCCGAAAAGCTGGCCGCGCGTCGTCACAGGATCGCGAGCGCTGCGGCCCTGGCGGTCGCGATCGCGATGGGTGGGGTGTTCATCGCGATCCAGTTGCACGAATGGCACGACCATCCCTATGGTCCCGCGACGCATCTGTACGGCTCGCTGTATTTCACCATCACGGGTTTCCATCTGGCCCACGTTGCGGTCGGCCTGCTGGCGCTGGCCGTGATGCTGGTCTGGGTCCTGCTCGGTTATTTCGACGAGCGCCGCCATGCGGCGTTGACCATCGGTGGTGCGTACTGGCACTTCGTTGACGTCGTGTGGCTGTTGATCTTCGCGACCCTTTATCTCAGCCCCTATCTGATCCGATGAACACGCCGCACGAATCCGAAAACACCACGCCCGGGCCGGAGAAACGCGGCAACGCACTGCCGACCGCGCTGCACGTTGGCACGGGTCTGTTCGGCGTGCCAGCCGTTTGGGTCTTGCAAGTGCTGTCGAGCCAGACCCTCGCAGCGTACGCGTGTTATCCGCACCGCACGCCACTCGTCGATCCGAAATGGTCGGGGCTGACCGCTCAGCTGTTGCTGTTGAACGTGTTCTGCGTCGTGCTCGGCGGCGCCGGTGCATGGTATGCGTGGCGTGCATGGGGCAAGATGCGTCGCGAGGCGGCCGAGGACGAACCGGGCCCGATCCGCTTTCTGATGCATGTTGGTTTCCTGATGGGCGTCGTCTTCGGCATCGCGATCGTGTTCACCGCCGCGGTGATGATGGTCATGAACGAATGTGGAACCACCCAATGATGCCGGCGCGCATGCGAGGCGTCGCCGCGGCGCGCAGGATATTGGCGAGTGCGCTGCTCGGCATCGGCGCGCTGAGCGGCAGCGGGCTCGCTACGGGGTCGCAGGCCGCGCCTGACGCGGCACCGGCCGCGACGCCCGTGCGACGGCCGACCACGCCGCCCGTGGCAGGCGCGGCGGCCAGTGCCGTCACCTCGGCGAGCGCCGCCCCCGCAGTCGTGCAGGCCGCAGCGCAGCCAGCGCGGGTGCCCGCGTCGGCGGCACTTGAAACGCTGGCCGTCCAGCGTGACGCGCAGGTCGCGCGCGGTCGCTATCTCGCGTTGGCCGCCGACTGCGCCGCATGCCACAAATCCGACGCGAACGTACCGTTCGTAGGTGGCGCGCCGCTCAATTCGCCGTTCGGGAAGATCTATGCGAGCAATATCACGCCCGACGCCGAGACGGGCATCGGCCGCTACACGCGCGACGACTTCGAGGCCGCTTTGCGTCGCGGCATCGCGCGGGGCGGCAAGCGCCTCTACCCGGCGATGCCCTATGCGTCCTTCGCACGCATGAGCGATGGCGATATCGATGCGCTCTACGCGTACTTCATGAAAGGCGTCGTGCCTGTGCAGCACGTCGTTCCGGCGACCCGCCTGCCGTTCCCGTTCAATCAGCGTTGGGCGCTTGCGCTATGGGACGGCATTTTCGTCGAGCACCAGCGCTTCGTCCCCGACCGGTCGCGAGATGCATTGTGGAATCGTGGCGCCTATCTGGTTCAAGGCGCCGGTCACTGCGGGGCATGTCACACGCCACGCGGGCCCGCTTACGAAGAGCGGGGCTATGACGAGTCGTCGCGTCGCTACCTCACGGGCGCGGTGAACGACCACTGGTTCGCGCCGAACCTGACCGGCCGTGCGGCGGACGGTCTGGGGCGCTGGAGCGAGACTGAGTTGACCCGCTTCCTGGCGACGGGTCACGGCAACGGTGCGATCGCCTTCGGCGCCATGGGCCCGGTCGTCACCGAGAGCCTGCAATATCTGGAACAACGCGACGTCCAGGCGATCGCGCATTACCTCAAGTCGCTGGCGCCGCGTGGCGGGTCCACCGCGCGCTACGCGTCGGCTTCGTCCGAGGCACAGCGCAGCGCCGCCTGGCTGCAGAGCGGCTCGGTCGAACTGCCGGGCGCAGGCCTTTACGCGAATTTCTGTGCGCGGTGCCATCGGATCGATGGACGCGGACAAGACGGTTACCCGGCGCTGGCGGGCAGTTCTCTTGTCTTGGCCGACGATGCCACTTCGCTCGTGCGCCTGGTGCTCGAAGGCGGACACAGCCCCGAGGTGAATGGCATGCCGCGCGTCGCGATGCCGGCTTTCGGCCAACACTTGAACGACGAGCAGATCGCCCAGGTGGTTGGCTTTGTCCGGAACAGTTGGGGCAATCGTGCAGTGCCGCCGACGACCCGCGCAGTGACGCGGCTGCGGGCAACGCTGCGCAAACAGTAAGCATCCCGAAAGCTGTTTCTCGAATCAGCGCACGCGGCGTGAGCGAACCCACGGTCCGCGCCCGCTTTTTGCTTGCTTCCCTCCATCGGATTGCCCTGTCTGAACAGGCTCGGCCGCGCCGCATATCGGGAGGGGACATGCAGAAAGATTCAGTGGAAGACGCCAAATTCGAGGAATACACACAGCCCGCCGGTGGCTGGGGTTCCGCGGCAGCGGTAGCGTCCATCCTGGCGAAGGAACACGTGCTGATCGACGGCGCTCGCATTCTCCGCAAGCAGAACAAGCCGGACGGTTTCGCATGCGTCAGTTGTTCGTGGGCCAAACCGGCCGATCCGCACCTGTTCGAGTTCTGTGAAAACGGCGCAAAGGCAACGGCATGGGAGATCACCAGCCGTCGCGTCGAGCCCGGCTTCTTCGACAAGCACACGGTCACCGACCTCGAAAGCTGGACCGATCACGAACTGGAATCGATCGGGCGGCTGACCGCGCCGATGCGTTACGACGCGGCCACTGACAAGTACGTACCGGTGGAATGGCAACAGGCGTTCGACGATATCGGCGCGGAACTGCGCAGCCTGGACCCCAAGTCCGCAGTGTTCTATGCGTCGGGCCGCGCGTCGCTCGAAACTTCCTATATGTACCAGTTGATGGCGCGGATGTATGGCAACAACAACCTGCCGGACAGCTCGAACATGTGCCACGAGTCGACTTCGGTGGCGTTGCCGAAGACCATCGGCGTCGGCGTCGGCACGGTCAGGCTCGACGATTTCGAGAAGAGCGACTGCATGCTCTTCTTCGGCCACAATACCGGCACCAACGCGCCGCGCATGCTCCATCCGTTGCAGGAAGCCCGCAAGCGTGGGGTGCCGATCATTACGTTCAATCCGCTGCGGGAACGCGGCCTTGAACGTTTCGCCAATCCGCAGTCGCCGCTGGAAATGCTCACCCCAAAGCAGACGCAGATCAGCACTCAGTACGTGCAGCTGAGGCTGGGTGGCGACACGGCAGCCGTGATGGGGATGGCCAAGTGGATCATCGAAACCGACGACGGAGCCGCCAGGACTGGCGGGCGTCGGCTCGTCGATACCGCTTTCATCGAGCAGCACACCAGCGGCTTCCAGGCCTTCGCCGAGGCCGCGCGTGCCAGCAACTGGGACGAGATCGAACGCGAGTCCGGCGTGAGCCGCGGCGAACTGGAGGCCGCGGCGCGCACGTATGCCAACGCAAAGGCCGCGATGATCCTGTATGGCATGGGACTGACGCAGCATCGCGAAGGCGTGCGCAATGTCCAGATGTTGACCAACCTGCTGCTGCTGTGCGGCAACATCGGCAAGCCCGGTGCCGGCATCTGTGCGATCCGCGGCCATTCGAACGTGCAAGGGCAGCGGACCGTCGGCATTACCGAGAAACCGGAACTGGCGCCGCTCGACAAGCTGGAGTCCCAATTCCGCTTCACCGCGCCACGCGACAAAGGCTTGAATACGGTGGAAGCGTGCGAAGGCATCCTGGATGGCAAGGTGAGGGCGTTCGTGATGTTGGGCGGGAATTTCGTACGCGCGGTGCCCGACCATCACCGGATCGAGCCGGCCTGGAAGAAGATGCGCCTGACTGTCCAGGTGCTCACGAAGCTGAATCGCAGCGCCATTATCCACGGACGCAAGTCCTATCTGTTGCCGTGTCTCGGCCGCATCGAGATCGACAAGCAGGCGAGTGGGCCGCAAGCGGTCACGATGGAGGACAGCACCGGCTGCATGCACGGATCGAAGGGAATGGCTGACCCTGCCAGCCGACACCTGTTGTCGGAGCCTGCGATCGTGGCCGGTATCGCGAAGGCGACGCTGCCGCCCAATCCGTCGGTCGACTGGGATGCGTGGGTCGGCGACTATGCCCTGATACGCGACGCGATCGCGGAAACCTTCCCCGATATCTTTCACGACTTCAACGCTCGCATGTGGACACCTGGCGGCTTTGCAAGACCGCTCGGCGCTCGCGAACGTGTCTGGAAAACCGAAAACAAACGTGCCAACTTCATCACGCCGGATGGCTTCGATGCGGACCCGGACATGAAGTCCAGCGGCCCGGATGTGTTGCGCTTGATGACCACGCGGGGCGACAGCCAGTTCAACACCACCGTGTATTCGCTCGACGATCGCTTTCGGGGCGTCTTCGGCACGCGCCGCGTGCTGATGATGAATCAGGCCGACATCGACCGCCTGGGTCTTGCGGCAGGGCAGATCGTCAGCGCCCGCACCGATGCGCATGACGGTTTCGAGCGCCAGGTGGACAAACTGCGCGTCGAGCCGTTCGACATCCCTGCCGGTTGTGCGTTCGGCTACTACCCGGAACTCAATCCGTTGATACCGCTCTGGCACCACGCGAAGGAAAGCAAGGTGCCGGCGGCGAAGTCGGTGCCGATCCGCATCGTGGCCTGAGCCGATGCGGTAAACGCCACGCGGCCAAATTTTCCCTCATCCCACTTACATCAACGCTAGAGGAATCTGTAATGAATCGAATCAGCAAGCGAATTTCGGCTTTCACGGCCCTCGCCATCTCGGCCGCTGCGCTGAGTTTGCCGGCGCAGGCAGGGTGTCTGACCGGCGCGGCGGTTGGCGGTGTGGCCGGGCACGTGGCCGGCAAGCACGGCGTGATCGGTGCGGCCGGCGGCTGCGCGGTTGGTCACCATATGGCGAAGAAGAAGGAAAAAGAGAAGGCCCAGCAACAGGCGGCCCAGAACGGTCAGCAGAAGTGATTCGTGCCGCATGGCGCGCGGCGTCTCTGCGAGCGGGACGGCGTGCGCCGCGCGGCGGCACCGGCAACGCTCAGTGCCGCGCCGGTGCCGCCAACGCCGCAGCGTTCTGCGGTTTGGATGAACGGATGCAGGCGGATGCGACGATGCCGGCAACCACGCAGGCCGCGATGAAGTACCAGCCGTACGTGTAGTCCTTTCTTCCGGTCGCGTCGACGACCACCAGCGCCGCAAAGATCTTCGCCGAGAAGGCGGCGACGAAGTAGCCGGCACCATTCACGAAGCCCATCGCCTTGCCGTAGACCTCTGGCGAGAAGATTTCCGCCGGCAGCGCCAGGAAAGGGCCCCATGCCATATTGCCGAAGAAGCCCATCCCGCACAGCGCCACGGCAAGCAGCAGCGGGTCCGCGTGTTGCAGACTGCCAAGCAGCACGACGAACGGCGCCAGGCCGACGAAACAGATCACGATCATGATCTTGCGATTGCCGCGGAACACCTTGTCGGACAGGTAGGAAGACAGGAAGCTGCCGAGCGCGCCAGCGACGAAGTACAGGCTGCTCCACCATCCCATCGTTTGCAGCTTGAAACCGAATACGTCCGAGAGATAAAGCGGTATCCATGTCAGCGCGCCGTACAGCGTGATCTGCATGACGATATCCACGAACACGACGGCGACGTAGGTCGGATTGCGCAGCAAGCCGAGCAACGGCACGGAACCGCTCGGCGCGATGGCCTGGCGCACATTCGCATAATCGCCCTTGCGCAGCACGCCGGCTTCGATTTCGTCGCGGTATGCATATTCAAGATCGTCATCGGTCGCGCGCGGATACTGCTCGGGGCGGTCATACACCGCAAACAAAATCAGCAGCAACGGCAGGACGCCCATCGCCCCGGTGACATAGAACACGATGCGCCAGCTGTCGGCATGCGCGGCGAACTGAGTTGCCAGCACGCTGGCCCATGCGGGCGTCAGGATCCACGCCCAAGCCAGGACCGTCTGCGCGCGGGCGCGGCCCTCGCGGTTGAACCAACGCATCAGGATCCGCGCCGACGGCACGTATTCGGTACCCACCAGCACGCCGAACAGCGCCATCCGCCACAGGTATTCCTCGCGCGTCTGGAGCAAGCCCATGTACATGGTCATCACCGACCAGGCGATCACCGAAAAGATCAGCATTCGCTTCGCGCCGAAACGGTCGGTGAGTAAGCCCGACACATATTGCGACGGCCCATAGAACAGCAGCATCAGAAACGCCCCGGTACCCACGTCCGTCGTGGTGAGTCCGATGTCATGCGCGATCGACGGGGTAAGCACGCTGCTCTTGACCCGGTCGAGATACTGAATGCTGTATGCGACGAACAACACGATCGCGATCAGCCAGCGGTAGGGGATGCGTCTCGGCTCCATGCCAGGTCTCCTCCATGTCCTTGTTATCTAGAAGTATCTTGCTAGTATGTCAGTAAGATGTTGACAGAATACGAACCGTATCGATAGAGTGTCAACAACAATTTCCAAGGAGGCCGGCGTGGCAAACAAACACGGAGACGCGCTTGATCGGCGCCCGGGCACGACCATCGAAGCGGACGTGCTGGTGGCTGGCGGCGGCGCCGCCGGACTCGCCGCGGCGGTGACGGCAGCGCGCCAAGGCTGCCGGGTGGTGCTTGCAGAACGCTATGGATTCTGTGGCGGCGGCGCCGTGGCTGGCCTGTCCGGCACCGTTTGCGGGCTGTATGCCGCGTCCGATCGCGACAGCGGCCCGGTTCAGCTGGTGCACGGCTTTGTCGACGAATTCATCGCGTCGATGCAGCGGCGCGGCGGGCTGAGTGCACCACTGCGTTACGGCAAGACCTGGACGCTCGTGCACGACCCGCTGATCTGGCGCGAGGTCGCCGACGCGCTGTTGCGCGAAGCCGGGGTGCAGGTGATCTACCACGCCACGGTCGCCGAGGTGCTGGCCGACGGCGACATGGTGCGCGGCGCGCAACTTGTCACCACGCAGGGCAAGGTGCGCGTGTTCGCGCCGGTGACCGTCGACGCCAGCGGTGACGCGAACCTGGTCGCGATGGCGGGACGCGACACGACGATGGGCGACCACGGCCGGGTGCAGAACCCGACCATGATCTTCCGGCTCGGCGGTGTCGACGTGCCGCGCTTCCTGGCGCACTACGGCGACGACACGATCATGCCCGCCGAGGTATCGGCCGCCATCGTGGCGGCGGGCGAGGCGGGCTACCGGCTGCCGCGCGCGAAGATCTGGCTGTTTCCGACGACGCGGCCCGGCGAGCTGCTGTGCAACTGCACGCGCGTCACGGGCGCCGATGGGCGGGAGCTGAATCCGGTCTACTACCGCGACTTCACCGAGGCGGAGTTCGAAGGCCGGACGCAGATGCGCGAATACGCGCGTTTCTTTCGAGACACGCTGATCGGCTGCGAGCAGAGCTGGGTCAACGACAGCGGCGTGCAGGTGGGCGTCCGGCAAACCCGCCAGGTGGTCGGCACCAGCACGCTGCGCAATGCGGACATCCTCGCCGCGAGCAAGTTTCGAGATGGTATCGCCCGCTCGCCCTGGCCGATCGAACTGCACAGCGGCAGCCGGCCGCGGGTCGAATGGCTGCTGGATGACTTCTACGAAGTGCCGCTTGGCTGCTTTGTCCCGGCAACGGGGGACGGTTTGCTCGTCGCCGGACGTTGCCTTTCCGCGGAGCATGAAGCCGTCGCTTCGGCCCGGGTCACGGCCCAATGTTTTTCATACGGCCACGCGGTCGGTCACGCGGCGGCGCTGGCCGTCCGTGGCGCAGCGCGCGTTCGCGACATACCCGGCGAAGACATACGCGCGCTGTTGAACCGCGACGGCGCGCAACTCCACTAGGACCTAGATGATGAACAAGACCAAGCTCCGCAGCGAATTCACCCCCGGAACCACGCGCTGGGCGGTACGCCGCGCGCAGTGGCTCGCCATGGGATTGTCAGAGAGCGACTTTCACAAGCCGAAGATCGCGGTGGTCAACTCGTCGAGCAAGCTGTCGGTCTGCTACCAGCATCTGGACGCGGTCTCCGTCGTGGTCCAGGACGCGATTCGCGCGGCCGGTGCCGTGCCGTTCGAAATCCGCACGGTCGCCCCGTCTGACTTCGTCACCAGCGCGGGCAAGCAGGGCCGGTATCTGATGCCAACGCGCGACCTGCTGGTCAACGACATCGAAGTGCAGGTCGAAGGCGCTGAACTCGACGGCATGGTGCTGCTGGCGTCGTGCGACAAGACCACGCCGGCACAACTGATGGCCGCCGGCCGCCTCGACGTGCCCAGCATCGTCGTGACCTGCGGTTTCCAGCTCGGCAGCGAGTGCGGCGGCGCCCACGTGGACATCGAGGAAGTCTATAAATCGGTTGGCGCGTACAAGGCCAAGAAGATCACATTGGCCACCTTGACGGACATGACGTGCCACGCGATCAAGGGCCCCGGCGTCTGCGCGGGACTGGCCACGGCCAACTCCATGCACTGCATGGCGGAGGCGCTGGGCATGGCGCTGACCGGCAACGCGCCGATTCGCGCTGGCAGCGACGAACTGATGGCCTATGCGGCGCGTGCCGGCGCGGCCATCGTCGGGCTGGTCGAACGCGACATCCGACCGCGCCAGATCATGACCGCGGCGGCGTTCCGCAATGCCGTGCGCACCGCCGTCGCCATTGGTGCGTCGGTCAACGTGATGCGGCATCTGCTGGCGGCGGCGATCGAGGCGGAGTGCGACATCGACGTGATCGCCGCGTTCGAAGAAGCGGCGCAACACGTCGGACAGATCACCCGGGTCCGGCCGAACGGCCCGGACCGCATCGAAGACTTTGCCGCCGCAGGTGGGTGCGCAGGCGCGATGAAGCAACTCGCGCCGGTGCTCGACACCTCGGTGTTGACAGTCACGGGCGATACGCTCGCCGAGAATCTGGCCCGGCAGCCCGCGCCGGACGAGGCGGTGATCGCGCCGCTGGCCGAGCCGTTCCGCGCCGAGCCCGGGCTGATCATCGTGCGCGGCAATCTGGCGCCGGACGGGGCGGTGGTCAAGCTCTCCGCGGTGCCGGCACACGTTCGACGCTTCGTCGGCCCCGCGGCAGTGTTCGAAGACGAGAACGATGCGATCGCCGCCATCGAGCAGAGTAGAATTGCCCGCGGGTCGGTGGTGGTACTGCGCATGCTGGGACCGAAGGGCGGCCCGGGCACCGTGTTCGCGGCCAGTTTCATGGCCGCGCTGGTGGGCGCGGGGCTGGGCGACGCAGTGGCGGTGGTCACCGATGGCGAGCTGTCCGGCCTCAACAGCGGCATCACCATCGGCCAGGTAATGCCCGAGGCGGCCGAGGGTGGTCCGCTGGCCGCCGTGCAGGATGGCGACACCGTGGTGATCGACCTGAACCGCTTCACGATCGACCTCGAGCTGTCGGCGCAGGTGCTGAAGGACCGCATCGCCGCGCTGCCGCCGCTGCCGCCGACGACGGAAAAGGGCTGGCTCGCCATGTATCGACAACTGGTGCAACCGCTTTCTCGCGGTGCCGTGCTCGGGGAGCGTGGCGCGCGCCGCTCACCTGAGACTGAATGATGAATGGACCCGTTCCTCTTCCTGCCCCCGCCCATGCCGACCTGGACGAGCAGAGCCTTGCCGATCAGGCGTACGCGCAGATCGAGGAACGGATCGCGACCCTGAGCCTGAAGCCCGCCCAGATCGTCTCGGAAAACGGGCTGTCCAAGCTTCTCGGGCTGGGCCGCACGCCTGTCCGGGAAGCCCTGCAGCAGCTCGCACGCGAGGGGCTGGTGGTCATCATGCCGAAGCTGGGCATCATGGTTTCGGAAATCGACGTGCGCAAGCAGCTGCGTCTGCTCGAAGTGCGCCGGGAAGTCGAGCGACTGCTGGTCGGCGCGGCGGCCAGGCACGCGGATCCGACACAGCGGACGGCATTCGCCGCGCTGGCCGACGCCATGCTCGCGGCTGGGCAGGCGAACGACGGCGAAGCCTTCCTCGCGTTGGACCGTCGCTTCAATCGTCTGCTGCTCGACAGTGCCGGCAACGAATATGCGAGCGCAACGATGAAATTGATGCAGGGGCTGTCGCGTCGGTTCTGGTTTGCGCATTACAAGCGATTTGCCAACCTGGCCGAGACGGCGCGCCTGCATGCAACCATTGCTGCTGCGATCGCCGATGGCGCGCGCGACGCCGCCCGCGCTGGCCTCGACGCATTGATCGACAATGTCGAGGCGTTCACCCGTGCGACGCTCGACTCCTGAGCACGCGGCGGCACCGCGGTGACGGTCCAGCCGGATAGGGCGCCGTGGCGGCGCCGCGGTCAGCGCTGGCCGGCCAGCTTCGACCGGCTGCGTGCGTAACCGAAATACACGCCAAGCCCGATCGTCAGCCAGGTGAGGAAGGCGAGCCACGTTACCGGCTTCAGGTTGAGCATCAGGAAGCCGCATGCTGCCACCGCCAGAATCGGCACGAGCGGCACGCCCGGGCAGCGGAAGGCGCGCGGCAGTGCCGGATGTGTGCGGCGCAGGACCAGCACGGCGATGGAGACCATCGAGAACGCCGCGAGGGTGCCCATGTTGATCACTTCGGCCAGTACGTTGAGCGGCACCAGTGCACCGATCAGGCCGAAGACCAGTCCAACCGACCAGGTGGCGAGAAACGGCGTCGCGAAGCGGGGATGGAGTCTGGACAGGCGGGCGGGCAGCAGGCCGTCGCGCGACATGGCATAGATGACGCGGGTCTGGCCGTAGCTCATCACCAGGATGACAGTCACCATCCCGAGCACCGCGCCCAGATCGATGAACCCCGCCACCCAGTTCTGTCTGGCCGCTTGCAGCGCGTACGACACCGGATGCGAGGTATTGGCGAATTCAGTGTACGGCACGATGCCAGTCACGACGCCGGCGACTGCCACGTACAGCGTTGCGCAGATCAGCAGCGACGCCGCGATGCCCACTGGAATGTCGCGCTTCGGATGTTTCACTTCCTCGGCCGCGCCCGACACCGCGTCGAAGCCGATGAAGGCGAAAAACATGATCGCCGCCGCCCCGAACACGCCGGACCAGCCGTGCGGCATGAAAGGTTGCCAGTTGCGAGGGGTGACATGGAATGCGCCGACGCCGACGACCAGCAGCACGACGCCGACCTTGATGGCGACCATCAAATTGTTGACACGGCTGGACTCCTGCACCCCGATCGACAGCAGCGTGGTGATGAACATCATCACCAGGAACGCGAGCAGATTGAAGCAGGTGGTCTGGCCCGGCACCGCGCCCGGCGCCGCGGTTAGTGCAATCGGCAGTGCAATGTCGAAACCGGCCAGCAGCGATTGCAGATAGCCTGACCAGCCGACCGAAACCGCCGATGCCGCAAGTCCATATTCGAGCATCAGATCCCAGCCGATGATCCATGCCGGCAGCTCGCCCAGCGTCGCATACGAATAGGTGTACACCGAACCGGCCACCGGAATCGACGATGCGAATTCGGCATACGCCAGACCGGCGAGGCAGCAAGCGATCGCCGCCACCACGAAGGCAATGGTCAGCGCCGGCCCGGCCTGCGTCGCACCGGTGCCGGTCAGCACGAAGATCCCCGTGCCGATGATTGCGCCAATGCCCAGGAAAGTCAGATCCACCACCCCAAGCGTCTTCCTCAGCCTGACACCCCCCGCGCCGTCGAGCATGCACTCAACGGTCTTTCTTCTGAACAGTGACATCGCAAACGGTCTCCTTTACATGCTGGAACCCGTATCTTGGCGATGACAAAATTCGGACCACTATGAAAATATGTGACGACCTTTCAGCAGTCACCGCGTTGCGGCCGGATCTCGCGTCATCCGTTTGGCGAGCAACGTTCCGGGCTTGGTGTCGCCCGTCTCCGTTCGCCAGTCGCGCGCCGGTTTCGACCCGGCCTGGCCGTCCGCGCCTTGCGACGCTCGTCGCTCCTGGCTCGTCGCTGTTCGCTACGTCGGGACGCCAGATGACCGCTGCTCCGGTTGCCTGATCGCGAACGCTTTCGATTGCGCCAAGGACGGGGCGCTGGCTGGCTGGCCACGCAAGGCTGGGCTGCACCGGCGGCCGGGTCGCGGCATTGCGCTGAGCTCCGGTCGTGTCAGGCAGACGATTCGCCATATGCGGCGTGTGAGCGGTTGGCATCGCACTGCGGAAGGCGTCATGGGCCACCTTGCCGAGCGCTCCGAGCGCACGGCCTGCCGCTCGGAAGCACGGATAGCGAGATACCCTAAGCATGCAAAATAACGCTTGAAATTAACGGCGCTTCTCACTAATTTCGCACTATATTGCAGTCAGGCACTTGAAAGACAACGCTGACAAAGCGGACGTTGGTCGCGACACGTGTCCGCGGCGCGGACGTGTGCGTGCCCACGGACATGCGCGTCGCGGCAAATCCGAGTCACCGCGGGGTCGACCGACAACGCGCGCCAGTGTCGTGTCGCTGGTCGGCCCGATGGGCCGCGCGCACGGTCGGCCGCCCGACGCGGACCACGCTCGCTTTTTTCGACTCCCGCGCTTCGACGGGAGCCTATCGACGATGGAGACAACGTCATGCGTCAGGTCGATGTACTCACGGTGGGCGATGACGCCCGCTTCAACCGCTTCCATGCGCGCATCCTGTTCTGGTGCGCGCTGATCATTGTCTTCGACGGCTACGACCTCGCGGTAGCGGGTATTGCATTGCCATCGATCATGAAGTCGATGGGCGTGGATGCGACGGCCGCCGGGGTCATGGTCAGTTCGGCGTTGTTCGGCATGATGTTCGGCGCGATCGTGATGGGCATGGCGGCCGATCGTCTCGGACGTCCACGCACGATCGCGCTGTGTGTGGCGCTGTTCAGCATCTTTACCGCAGCGGCCGGGTTGAGCCCCGATCCTGTCACCTTTGCGGCGACACGCTTCCTCGCCGGGCTCGGCATTGGCGGCGTGATGCCGATCGTGGTCGCGCAGATGACCGAATACGCGCCCAAGCGGTTGCGCAGCACGCTGGTCACGCTGATGTTCAGTGGCTATTCGGTCGGCGGTGTGGTGGCTGCACTGCTCGGCAAGGCGCTGATCGAACAATATGGTTGGCAGTCCGTCTTTCTTGCGGCGGGGCTACCCGTGCTGTTCGTGCCGCTGATGCTGCGCGGCCTGCCCGAGTCGAAGGCCTTCCTGCTGCGACAGGGCCGGCTCGACACGCTGCGCGGTGTCGTCCGATCGCTCGAGCCGTCGTATCGCGTTTCCGGTGACATGGTGTTCGCGTCGTCGAACACGACGACCGCTGCCGGTGCACCGATTCGCCGGCTGTTCGATGACGGCCGCGGCCGCAGCACGGTGATGCTGTGGGTCGCCTTCTTCATGTGCCTGTTCATGGTGTACGCGCTCAGCTCGTGGCTGGCAAAGCTGATGGCTGGTGCCGGCTTCACGCTCGGCTCCGCACTCAATTTCGTTCTCGCACTCAACATCGGTGCGATGGCGGGCGCCATCGGCGGCGGGTGGCTCGCCGACCGCTTCCAGATTCGACGCGTGCTGATCGGCATGTATCTGCTTGCCGCCGTGTCGATCAGCCTGCTCGGTTTCAAGATGCCGACGCCGCTGCTTTTCTTCTTCGTGGCGCTCGCCGGGGCGTCGACCATCGGCACCCAGATCGTCACCTATGCGTATGCCGGTCAGTTCTATCCGGCGGAAATGCGCGGGACGGGCATTGGCTGGGCATCCGGCGTCGGTCGCAGCGGTGCGATCCTCGCGCCGATCGTGATCGGCGTACTGGTCGCGATGTCGCTTCCCTTGCACCAGAACTTCCTCGCGATGGCGGTGCCAGCGGTGATCGCGGCGGCGGCGGTGTCTCTGATCGACCATCGCCGAGCGGCCTCGATGACTGCCGCCGCCTCGCCCGTTGCGAGCGCCGTCCCGGGGGTTCTGGAAGTGGCGCTGGCGCACGATGCAGCGGACCGCCGCGGCGTGCTCTGACGCGCTGCAGCCGAGGCCACGCTTCGCGTGGGGCGCCGCGCGGTCCAGGTGCAACGCGGCTTCCAACGGCGGCTAGATTGCGACGCGGATCTGTTTCGCGAGCGGGCCGTCCGGCGAGTCCGTTTCGAACGAGACGAGATACAGTTCGTCGAAACCGTCGCCGAAGCGCAGCGACGTGCCGAACTCCGTCACGCCGCGCATGCCCTCCAGCCGGATCGTGCGGAGCACGGGCGCGATCCAGCCGCCCGCGCCCGCCGTGGCATGTGCCACGTCGAAAAGCAGGATCAGATTGTCGTAGTACAGCACGGCCGCCAACGCCCTGAGCGGGCTGAAGGCGACCGCGCGTAGCTTCGGCAAGTGCGTCACGCCGTTGCGCACGCGTAGGTGGGCGGCGTCGAACGGAAGCTGCACCGAGCGACGTTCGACGGTTTCGTAAAGCACGATCACAGGCAGGCCGCCGTGCTCGTCGGCACGGTAGTAGAAGCATTCGTCCTGTAGCCAGCCCAACGGCTCGCGCACCGTCGCCACCGCCAGACGCCACTGCGCGGTGGGCGTCCAGAAGTCGATGAAGCCGTTCGACTCCATTGGCAGAAGCGCCAGCGCGCCTTCGTCCGACGGCAACGCACGGTAGATCTTCTCCGGGCGTTCGAGCCGGACTGCCGGCTCGATGGCCGTGGCGCCGGCGCGTCGCACGTCGAACAACTCGACGATGCTGACGCCCTTGCCGTCGCGCCCGGGAACGTGGTCAGCGAGCGCAAGTTGCAGGTGGCGGGGCGAGGCAGCGATGGTGTCGAGGACGCGGGGCAAGGGTCCCGACGGCGCCGCCGGCAGGGCGTGCGGGATGCTGGTGCGCACGCGAAGCACGGCGGCCGGCGAGTCGATGAACGCGCCGGGCAAGATCGGCGCGCGCGGCGGCGGTGCGCTGGTCGGCGCGGCACTGCAGCCTTGATCCAATAGGGCTACCGGCAGCGTCGTGGCGCCGTCGGGATGAACGATCTCCAAGCGTCGCACCAGCGCATGCGAAGGCGCGCTGCCCAATACGGTGTCGAACGCGAACAGCCGCTCGCGGCCGACCAGCACGACGCGGTTGTGCTGGTCGACCACCCAAGCCGGCAGCAACGGCGGCGAGTCGATCGGCAAGCTGGCAAAGACCCGCTGTCTGGGCGGGAGCCGCAGCATCGACGGTGCGATGCTGTCCTCGAACGACTGCCATATCGCCAATGCCGGGGTTTCGACTCGACGGAGCAGGCTTACCGAGGGTCGCAAGCGTAGCCGAGCGCCGGGAATGTCGTGACGGTAGCGCGCGGCCTCAAGCAACAGGGCGCGACGCTGGCCCGTGCCGAGGCGGTCCAGCAAGGCGACCTCGCGCAAGCGAGCCAGCAATACCGGATGCGCGGCATGCTCGAACGACGAGGGCGCATCCAGCACGTTGCGCAGGGTCGTGAAGCGGGACGGCGCAAAGAGCGTGGTTGCGCTCTGCCGGAACAGCGTGAGCGGCGCGGCCGCGGTGGCCGGCTCGGCGCGGATCTCATCGGCGAAGATGCCAGTGAGTGGCGGTAGTTGCGAGCCACCGGCGGTGAAACGCATGGCTTCGAGTCGTGCGGCGAGCGCGCACCGCTCCGCCGCGTCGAGCGGTGGGCTGGCATCGTGTGGCGGCGCGCGCTTGACACGCCCGCCGCACAGCGTGTGCACGAGACGAAATTTCTCTGCGGTCTCTTCCGTGACACATCGCGTGCCGGGCATGCAAATCCAGCGTGGTCCGAAACCGGCGCGACCGGTCGGATCCAGCGCGACGTAGCGTGTTTCGTGAGGCGTCGTCTCGATGGCTAACGCGCGCGCGTGGCTGGCTGCCCCGCCCGTTGTCGACGACGGCACTGCCCAGCGTTCGTCCCGTAACAGGCTCGTCAACGCGCCGGACAGCGGTTGCGACAGTAGGACTTCGAGTACGTCGAGCCGCGCCGCGAAGGCCGACAGCGCGTCCGTTTCGAGCAGGTAACCGCGTGCCGCATCGGCATCGATTGTGCGCAGGACCGTGCCGAATGCGTGCATGGCTTGGCGCGTCGGTGCAATGACCGGATGGCGCGCCGTTTCACGCATGGCAGACTGCGCGGTCGCCCACACCAGGTCGTGAGCCAGTGCCGCGCGTCGGCTCAGCGCCGCCACGCCGAGTCGACGCCGCGCCGCGCTCGACACGCCTCGGCCGAACGCGCCGACGGCGCGCGCGGCCGGCTTGATGGCAGGGAGCACTGCGAAGGCGTCGGCAAAGCATGCAACGATGCGCTGGCCGGTGGTTTCGGTCGGTCCGAGCAGACACGTCTTCAGCGGTATCAACGAAGGCAGGAAGTCGAGCATTTCCTCCCATCCCGTCTTCTCCATACCGAGCGCATCGAGGCCTGTTTGCAATTCGGCGCGGCGGCGGTCGGCCAAGCGCGCGCCGAGGGCGGCGAGTGGCTCGTCGGCCCGCTTGCTTACGCCGACACTCCTGCGCGTCACCGTGTAGCCGTCGCCGATCCGGATCGGCGGGCGCTCGAAATAGCGGGCCAGCGCCGGCGCATCGAACGGTAGCTCGCGCCAGTGGAAGGGGTCGGCGCCGCGGTCGAGAACATAGCAGCACGCCCCGTCGGTCGATGGGGGCGAGCCGAGCACGACGACGTCGTGGCGGAGTGCGCGCGGCGCCGGACGCGGCAGCGAACCGCTGCCCGGGAAGCGCACTGCGCGCGGCTCGTGCAGCCGAAGAGTCAACACGTCAACCGCGGTGGCATCGAGGAAGCGCTGGGTCGCCTCCGGCAGGCTCTGCAGGCTCGCCTGCCAGAGTGTGCGCTCCATCTCCGCAAAGCGTTGTCCGAGATCTTCCACCTGCTGCCTGAAGCGTTGTGTGATATCCGGCAGCGTTGGCGAGCGCTCGCGGCAGCGGAAGCGCGCGCCGAGGTTCTTGTACCGCTCGACCAGTTCGCGGTGGCGTCGCGTGCCCGCCGGCTCGGCGCACTCATCGACGATCACCGCACTGGCCATCTCGGTGCGCGTGCGATAGGCCGCCCTTGCCGCTTCGAAGCGCGCTTCCGGGGTTGCCTGCCATGCGCGTTCTGCGGCTTCCGCCAGCCGTTCGCGAAAGGCTTCGTTGGCAACCTGCGTCCGTTCCGACGTGGCCAGCGCGTCCAGCGACACGTCGGGATGGTCGCGCGCATGGGCGAGCCGCGCGGGAAGCGCGAAGCAGGCATCGATGGCTGATGTGGTCGCGTCACTGTCAACCAGCATCAGCGCTTGCCCCATCGCAGTCAAATCGGACACGGTGAGCGAATCCGGCATCTGCCCGGCAGCCGCCGCCAGCAGCGCGCCGCAGTGATGATATGCCCAGTCCACGCTGTAGACGTCTTGTGCCGCCGCTGCGGCAGACTTGTCGGCATGCAGCAGCGCAGGCGACGTCCAGGCGATGATCCGGGTCGCCAGCGCCAATGCTGCGTCGCGTTCCCCGGACGAAGGCGGCCAGTTGGCGAGCGGTGGCGATGCAGCACCGCGGGACGTGTCGACGGGATCGAGCGCGGGCGCATCCCGTTCGGTCGTGAACGCGGCGTCGGGCTGTGTAAAGAGCCGCGTAAAGGGCTGCATAAGCGGCTGCATAAGCGGCTGCATAAGCGGCTGCGTGGAGGGCGTGCGCGCCGACGGCATGGCCGCTTGCCGAAGGCAGCGTAGCAATGTATCGGCGCGCAACGGCGCGGGCGCGTCGCCGGCCGGATCCGGTCCTTCGGATGGCGCGTGCGCGACGGTCCGCGCACACGCCACGGCGAGCGCTTCTGGCGCACTACGGCTTTCCAGCACCACTTCGCGTGCGAACCGGCGCACCAGTCCTTCTGCGTAGTGGCGGTCCAGACGCTCACGATGCCTTGCGCCGAATAACCCGCTCCCCAGCAGAAGGCGCCGCGCCACCCGGCGCAATTGCCGATCGGAGCGTTTGCCGGCTGCCGCGTCGAGGAAAGACAGCATATCCGCGACGACGCTGCGCGCTTCGTCCAGCCCGGTGGTATCCAGCGTCGCACGATCGCGCTGCCGCGCCAGGAAGGCGCGGACGTGGCGAAGTTGCTGGTCCAGCGCCGGCAGCGACAGCGTGATATCGCCTCCGGCGTCTGCCGCGTTCGGCAGGTCGATCAATGGCGCCGGAACGTCGTCAGGCTTCGCAGCGGAGCCACGCGGTGGCGTGGTGGTCGCGCTCACACGCCGCGCGCGATCCAGGGTGGCGGTCCCGGCACCGGTCGCGCGCGCCGCGCGGGCAGGATGCGACGCCGCCGTCCCGGCAAGCAGAGCGAGTTGGTCTTGCGCCACTACGGACCGGGCGGACCGGGCGGACCGCCCGGCCCGCACGTCGGCGTGGCTGCGGGCGCGACTGTTTCGAAGGCCGGCCCGCGACCGGGACGGGCATCTGACGTCCAAGCCGAGCCAGGCGGCCGGCGACGCTCCGGCATGGCTGGTGGGCGAGCACGGGCTCGGCAATGCAGATGAACATCGCCGCACGTGGGGCGGCGTCACGGCTGTCTGAGCCGATCCGTCGTGGTTGGACGGCGCCCCTCGCCGGGTCCGCTGACCGCAAGGGAAATCGCCAGCGTGAGCGGGGCGCAGGTTTGCCGCGAGCAGCAACACGGCGATCAAGGCGGCGCCTGGCCACGCGCACTGGACGCCGCGATGGGGCGGCGGCTTATCGCGACGATGTAGCGTCGGTCCGCGTTGCACGTGAAGACCGATCGCGCGGCGGGCGTCGGTCAGTTGTGACAGACGGCGGTTCGGCATGGCGGACCCTGGGTGTGGCGGAACACGGCGCGCGGCGGCCTGACCGGTTGGATGCCGAAGCAGGAGGCGATCGGCGCGCAGCATCAATGTAGGCGCTTCCAAGTGGCCTTCTGTGGCCTTTTGCGGCCTTCCATGGACTTTCTTAGCCTTTTGGCACGCTTCCGTCGGTGATCGCGCCCGCGCTGCTGCCCGTGGCGGTCGCCGGCATCGTCCGCTTGTCGCCAGCCTGGCGCGCCCGGCAGCGTGAGCGTGCATGGTTTGTCCATGCAGGCGCGGCACGATGGTCACGCGGATACTGGCGATGCAGCGCGACATCGAGCGACGCAGCGCAGCAGCGGTCGTCCGGGGATGTCTGCAACAGCCGAGAGCAAGGAGAGTGCAATGGAATCGACGTTTCCGACCGGGTCCGCGCAGCGATCGTTTGATGCGGAGCGCGTGCCGACTGCCGTGCAACGCGCCGCGGCGCACGGCGCGCACGCCTTGCCACTGACGATTGCCGACCTTCCCGCGGTTCCCGCCGCTGCGTTGGCGCCGTTGTGTATCGGCGCCGCGGAAGGTAGTCCGGAGCTGGAACGCGTCGGGCAAGCGGTGTCGATGGAAGAGGCGGTACAGCTGTCGCGCGCGATGTTCGGCGACCTGGACGGCGCGGTCGAGGAACCGGTCCTGTTCGTGGAAGTCGCCGCCTACAATGCCAGCCCGGCGCGTGCCCTGCTGAGCTTTGCCACTTGGCTGACACTGCGACGCTTCGCCTGCATGCATCCCGCCGGCGTCAACGAATGGGCCCGGCCGTCTCCGATGACGGTGGCTGAGCGCGATGCCGTGGTCGGATTCGAACGCAACCTCGAACGCGCGCTCAAGCGCCTGTCGCTGGTGCGTACCGAGGCCATGCCGCGGGAGAACTTGATGTTTGCGGTCAAGACCATCAGCCGCGCGACGCTGGCCGCGCTGATGGCGCGATGGGCCGCGGCGAAGGAAACGGGCACGGAACCGGAAGTGGTCACCGGTCGCTTCATGACGGCGACCACGAGCGCCGAGATGACGGCGGCCGGCGCCTTCAATCAGCCGGATGGCGCGGAACCACCAGGCTGCATGCCGGCGCAGACGGATCATGTCATCGTGAATTGCGTGATTCGGCGCGTCGACGGCGACGCAGGGGTGGAAACCGGCGCGGTCATGCCCGAACGAGGCGGCGAAGTCATCTTCCCGCCAGGCACACGCTTTCTCGTTTGCGATGTGAGCGGCAACGTCGAGGCGGGCGGACGCCCGACGCTCGTGTTGCGCGCGTGCGCGATGTCCGACGCGCAGCGCTGCGAGTACTTGCGCCGCTCCGATGGCTGTCGCATGCAACGCTCCCGCGTCACCCTTGAGGAGCGCTTCCAGACGCCGGCCGGCGCTCTGATCGAGTTGCGCGAGCTTTGCCTGCTGGCGGCTTGCGAGCCCCGCTGGGCGGCAGAGCGTCTGGCCGAGCGCGATATGCACGGCTATCACGCCGGCAATCGACTGGCGCAAAGCGTGCTCGATCCGGTTATCGGGAACCACGTCGGCGAGTTGGTCGCCCCCTATCTCGAGCTCGTCGCCACCTTGCTGCATCGTGGTGCGCTGTCTCCCACTGCCGCGCTCGACTGGGCGATGCCGACGCTGGATGCGCCGGGCGCGGCGTCGATGGTGACAGCCGCAATCGAGCGTTGCGAGCCAGCCGTGCGCCTGCAGATGCTGGAACTGGTCAGCGCGGCGGCCGTCGCGGAGGCAGCGCAGGCGGCGGGCGAGCGGGAAGCACGTGAGGCGCATCAGGTCCATGAACGGCATGAAGCGTCAGTCATGCACAGGCGCGTCGCCTGGGCAGGCAAGCCCCAGGCACCAGCGCGTGCGCCGGCGGGCATGGGCGCCGACCGGGCAGCCGTGGCTCGCATGGCGAATGCCGACACTTCACCGCATGCCCGCTTCCCGCCGTTCGGCAACACGCTTGGCGGTGGCGCCATGATCGGGTCTCCGTTTCCACCACGGCTCCCGGCTGTAGAAACCGGTGGCATGGCCGAGCGGACCGCGGCGTCGCCCAGCGATTACCTGCGCATCTTCGACGCACAGCTCGCGCGGTCGTTTGTGCAGAAGGAGGAAGCCGCGCTCCGCCTGGCATTGGCGTCGCTGCCACCGAGCGACCTGACGCCGCCGCGAGCCGATTCCGTTGCGGCCGACGCGCAGCGGCTGAGCGCAGCGCTTCGCGCCACCGCAGGCAGCGATCTCCCGCGCGACATGCTCGCCGCTCACCGGCGCACGGCCGCCGGCCTGCCTCGCATCGGTGACCGTGTATCGAGCCCGAGCGGCGATGCAGGTTCGCACGGTGGCGCGGTGCGCGACGGGCTTTTGCGTCACGAGGTGGAGCCGATCGCTCAGGCGTGGCAGGCCACGCCTGATGCGTTCGGACGGGCGCGGGCGGCGCTGCAGCAGGCGCGTCAGCGGCTGGCGCAAGCCCGGCCTGGCGGTGCCCAGGGCGCGTTTCATCGACTACCCGTGATGCCGATGCCGTTGCGTCCCGCCATGACGGCATCGGCAGCAACGCACGATGCACCGTCCGGACCGTCGGGACCGTCGGGTCCGCGCCTGGTTCGCGCGAATGTCGAAGCACCATCCGCGGCGGCGCGCCCATCGTCCACCTCGCATTCGGCATTCGCGTCGGTCGAGCATCAGGCGGTGGTGGCAGCCGAACCTGCCGAACCTGGCGCCTGGGTGGCGCACGAGTGGGACGATGCCCTGCCGCTTCCGGCAGCGCTGGCGAAGCGCCTGCAGGACCTGCGCGACTTCGTCGCGCTGTACATGCATGGGTGGTTGGACCAGCCGCCACAATGAGTTGCGACGCACGTGGCGCTGGCGGTCGCCGGAGGTGGGCCACTGGTGGCTCGGCCGTCGCGGCGACGGCTGATCATCCGCACGCGGGTCCGGCCCCGGCATGGGCGGCAACGCTCGCGCGGTTGGCCTGCCTCCGCCGTGCGCTCCTGCCGAACGAGCCGAACGAGCCGAACGAGCCGAGGTCGGCTCAGTTGCGTACCGTCCGAGCCCGTTTCTCGCGCAGCAGGGCCCAGACCAGCAGCGCGACCAGCGAGACGCCGGTGGCGAGCGCGCATACGCCGGTCCAGCCGATCCGCGGATAGGCGGCGGCCGCGATGGCCGAACCGATCGAGCCGCCAATGAAATAGGCGGTCATGTAGCCTGCCGTCAGGCGGCCGCGCGCCTCCGGCCGCAGCTTGTAAATGACGCTTTGATTGCTGACCTGCAGCGCCTGGATGGCAAGATCCATCACGACGATGCCGATCACCAGCAGCCACAGCGACAGGTGCCCGGCGCACAGCACGAGCCACGACGCGACCAGCAGCACGAGCGCCCAGGTGGTGGCGAGGGCGCCGTGGCCGCGATCCGCCAGCCGGCCTGCCTGGTTGGCCGCGAGCGCGCCTGCCGCGCCGATCAGGCCGAACAGGCCGATGGTCGCGGGCGAATAATCGAATGGCGGCGCGGACAGCAGGAAGGTCAACGCCGTCCACAGCATGGCGAATGTACAGAACGACAGGCCGCCCAGCGCGGAGCGCAGCCGAAACGCGGGCTCTTCGCGAAACAGCGTCCAGATCGAACCGAGCAGGGCGCCGTAGCCGAGACGCTCCGCGGGACGGCCCGGCGGCAGCACGCGCCACAGCGCGATCGCCATTGCGCCGACCGCGACGAAGGCGGCCCAATAGACGATGCGCCAGCTGCCGAGCGCCGCCAGGGCGCCCGCGAAGGTGCGTGCGAGCAGGACGCCGAGCAGCAGGCCGCTCATCACCACGCCGACCGCGCGACCGCGCTGCTTCGGCGACGCCAGGGTGGCGGCAAGCGGCACCAGCAATTGCGCGACGACGGAAAACACGCCGGAGATGGCGGTGCCGAGCAGCAGTTGAGCCGGGCTGGTGGCCAGTGCGGAAATGGCCAGTCCCATTGCCGACAGGGCGGTCATGCCTGAGATCAGATTGCGCCGTTCGAGCCGGTCGCCCAATGGCACCAGGAACAGCAGGCCGATCGCGTAGCTGACTTGTGCGGTGGTGACAATGAAGCCTGCATCGGTGGTGGACAGACCGATTTGCCGTCCGATCACGGCCAGCAATGGCTGGGCGTAGTAGTTCGAGGCGACGGTCAGCCCGGTTGCGACAGCCATGAGCATCAGCAGCCCTTGACGCAACGGCTGTTGCGCGGACTGGCTGGAAGTTTCGGTCATACGAGATTCCCTGCGGATGAGGCGATAGAGGCCGAGGCGAAAGCGGCGCGAGGCGTCACCGTCGTGCGACGATACTTTAGAATGCCGGAGCAGGGCGGCCACCAGCCCCGCCGGGGACCGGGCGCCGCATCCACACCGAATAAAGGAGACTGAACTTGTCCGCCACCCAGACCGCCATCGACGCGCGCGGCGTCGCAACGCTCACTCTGTCGCGTGAGAAAGTTTTCAACGCCTTCGACGAGGAAATGATCGCTGAACTGCGCGAACGTTTCGAGACGCTCGGTGCCGATCCGGCCGTGCGCGTCATTGTACTGGCAGCGGCGGGCAAAGCCTTCTGCGCGGGCGCCGATCTGAACTGGATGCAGCGCGCCAGCAAGAACGGCCCGGCGGAAAACCTCACGGACGCGCGCGAGTTCGCCGCGATGATGGCGACCATTTGCGATTGCCCGAAACCCACTATCGCCCGCGTCCAGGGCGCGGCGTTCGGCGGTGGCGTTGGCTTGGCGGCGGCGTGCGACATCGTGGTCGCCAGTACCGACGCGAAGATCGCGGTCAGCGAGGCCCGTTTCGGCATCATCCCATCGGTGATCGGTCCGTACCTGGTCCGCGCGATCGGAGCGCGCCAGGCCACGCGGCTGGCGCTGACCGCGAGCCGCATCAGTGCCGACGAGGCGCTGGTGATGGGCCTGGTGCACCGGGTGGTGCCCGCTGAGTTGCTCGACGACGCGGTGCTCCGTCTGATCGATGAACTGCTGGTAAATGGGCCGAATGCCCAGACCGAGATCAAGCGCCTGTTCGCCGCGCTCGACGCGTTGCCGCTTGGCGACGAAGCCCGTGAACTGACCGCTCAGACGATCTCGCGCCTGCGCGCGACCGACGAGGCGCGTGAAGGCTTTGCTGCGTTCTTCGAGAAGCGCGCACCAGCATGGGTGCGTGACGGGAAGTAAGCCCGCGCCGGGCGCGACGCGCCGTTCTCTGTTCGGGACGACCACACAGGCGGCGGTCGCCGGACCGGCCATGGCGATGCCGGCAGCCCCGGGCATCTGATCGACCGACTGCCGCCAACGTGCTGCGCCGCCGCTTGCCGTGCGGCCAGCGGGGCGCCGCGCGACCTGACCTCAGGCCTTGCATGGCGCTCTCGGTCCGCCGCCGAGCGCAACTCGCCGTGCCGCCGTCCGCCTGCGACCTCTTTCTCAGAAGCGATGCCGCAGGTTGAGCCTGACCGCGACCTGGTTGCTGTTGCTCGACGCGGTCAAACTTGCGATGTGCGCGACCGCAGCCTTGCCGGTGGAATCGGTGCCGGTCGCGCGTTGCCAGACACCGACCAGACCAATATCGGTGCGTTTCGAAAGCGCATAGTCCGCACCGAGGTTCCACTGCATGTACCTTGCGTCCTCGGCCTTGGTATAGATGAAGGCGACGCCGGTCAACAGGTTGGCGGTCAACTGATAGCTGCCGTTCAGTTCGCCGGTGTTGAACTGTGCGGTTCCGCCACGGAACGGCGTGCTGGCAGTCGTCAACACGTCCTGGTAACGCGTGTTGGTATAAATCGCGTTGACCCGTACCTGCGAGAACCGCGCATTCGCGCCGACCGCGATGATCTGCAGTGTCCGCGCGGATGCATAGCCACTATAGATTGGGCTGGTCACCGGGCTGGTGTAGCCGGCCTCGCCCGGCAGCAGCGTGCCACCATATGCCGACACGGACGGATCCCGCATGTTCAGATAGCCGGCGCTCACGCCTCCGAGCCGGCTTTGCCATCCCGCGCCCACGCTCAGGGCGCGCTCGCGCGCAAACGAGCCCGCCGCGCCGCCCGGCGCGAACATCGCCTTGAACGAAAAACCGTTCCGGGCGGGGCTCGCGTATTGGACCGAATGATTGAAGCGGATCGTCGACTGCATGTTGTCGACGTCGCCGGGGTGCGCACCGGTCCAGCCGGCCCATTGCAACGCGCTGCTCAAGGTGCCGACGTATTGACTGAGCGGCTCGTATTGACGGCCCGCCGTGACGGTACCGTAGGGCGACGCCAGGCCGACGCTCGCCGTTCGTCCGAACATCAAGCCGCCCTGTCCCAGCTTGCCTGTCGATGCATCGAAACCGCTTTCCAACGTGAAGACGGTCCGATAGCCGCCACCCAGGTCTTCGGTGCCGCGCAGGCCGAAGCGGCTGGTGTTGGTGGCGCCGGTGGTCGCCTGCAACGCGGCGCCGCCTTTCTGATTGTTCGTGTAGACCAGGCCATCCTCGATGATGCCGTACAGGGTCACGCTGCTTTGCGCGCGTGCCTGCATTGCGGGCAGGCATGACAGCGCGACGACAGCATATGCGACGTGTCGATGGGTGCGATTGTTTTTCATTGTGGTCGGGAGGGCGAGAGCGATGCCGGCTTACTGGACGCGGCCGATTGCGCCCGATTGCGCCCGATTGCGAGCGGGCGCGGCGTGGGAAAGCAGTGCTTGAAGCGGTAGCGGGCGGCGGAGCGCGGCAGAGGGTGGCAGAGGGTGGTAAAGGGCGGTAAAGGGCGGCCCCACCCGCTGCCAACGAAAGCCGCGGCCGGCTATTCGAGCGCCTGCATGATGCGGCGATGCACCTGGAACAGCGCGGGGTCGTCGGGGTCGCGCGGACGCGGCACGTCGACGTCGATCGACGCGCGGATCTGCCCGGACTGGCGGCCGATCACATAGATGCGGTCGCAGAGGAACGCCGCTTCGAGCATGTTGTGGGTGACCAAGACGCCGGTGGGACGATGCTCGCGTTCGGCGACCCACATGTCCTGCAACAGTTCGCGCAGTTTGCGGGCGGTCAATTCGTCGAGTGCGCTGAACGGCTCGTCGAGCAGCAGCACGTCGGGGTGCACGGCGAATGCGCGTGCGATCGCGACGCGCTGCTTCTGCCCGCCGGACAGGAACTGCGGGTAGGCGCGCCGATGGCTCGTGAGCCCTACCTTGGCCAGCAATTCGGTGGTGGTCGCCTCGCGCTCGGCCTTGGCTGTTGCGCGTTGACCCGGCTCCAGCGCGCGATCGAAGGCGATCGCGATGTTTTCCTCGACCCGCAGCCAATCGATCAGACGCGGCTGCGGAAACACCACGCTCAGTTCCGGGGCGACGTGGGTGTCGCTCGCGCCGAAGCGGATCGTGCCGGCCGATGGCGCTTCCAGACCGGCGATCATGTTGAGCAGGGTGGACTTGCCGCAGCCGGACGGTCCCACCAGCGCCACCAGCTCGCCGGCGGGAATCTGCATGTCGATGCCGTCGAAGACGGTCACGCCGTTGCCGTGCGAGGAGCGCGCGAATGTCTTGCGGACCCGTTCGATCGCGATACTACTGCTCATGTGATGCTCTCTTCTTCCAACGATTGGCATGGCGCTCGATGGGCGCGAAGATCAGGTGTTCGACCACCAGCATCGTCGCCCAGAAGGCGACGGTCCACGCGATGACGCCTTCCACGTTCTGCGTGCTGAATTGTGCGTTGAGCTGATAGCCGACGCCGTCCGACATGCCGAAGATCTCGACCAGCACGATGACCTTCCAGGCGATTGAGAAGCCGACGCGCGTGCCCGGCACGATGAACGCGTACAGCACCGGCAGCCAGATCTTGCGCAGCACCGTGGTCTTCTTCAGGCGGAACACGTGCGCCATCTCGACCAGTTCGCCGCTCAGGGACTGGATGCCCTCCTTGACGGAGATCACGAGAGAGGGCAGCACGCCGAGCGCGACCGAAATGACCGGCGACCAGAGGCTGGTACCGAACCAGATCACGCACAGCAGGGCCCACACCAATCCTGGCACGGTCAGGCCGAGCGTGACACCCGGCTCGACGAAACGGGACAGCATGCGCGAGCGTGCCGTGGCGATACCGACCGGCAACGCCACGGTCAGCGCGAGCAGGAAGCCCAACGCCATGCGTCCGAAGGTCAGCCAGATCTGTACGAACGCAGTACCGTTCTCGGTAATCTCGACAAGCTGCGCGTAGATCGCGCGCACGTCGGGGACCAGCGGCGAATCGAGGCGACGCGCCATGGCCTCCCACAGCACCAGCAGCACCAGGAAGTAGAGCACGGCCGGCAGCAAGCGCGCGGTCACCAGCCGCAGGCTGGGCGTGCGCCGCCGCAGCGCGGTGGGCCGGATCAACGACGATTTGACAGCATCGCTCATGACAGTTGCGTATAGATCTTCCTACCCGGTCGCTTCGGCAACATGCCGAGCGAAACGGCCGTGTCGATCTGGCGGTCGATGGTGGCGAACGTCTTGCTGTCCCAGGTCGTCGCGTATGCATCCGCCAGCCGCTGCGGCAAAAGCGCTGCGGCGGCCCGCTCGCTCGGCTTGAAGCCGATCTGCGGCGCGATCTGCGCAAGGGTCTGCGGGTGCTGGTGCACATAGCCGTTCACCGTCACCAACATCGCAGCGATGCGCTGCGCGGTCGCGCGGTTCGCGTCGAGCCATCGTTGGCTGGCGGCGAGACCGACCAGGAATGGCGACGTCTGTTCGCCGGTCGCGTGCTTCCAGATGTCCGCGACGCGCGCGATCTCTCGCGCGCCCTGCGCGACCAGACGACTCGCGGTCGGCTCCAGCGTGACGATCGCCTCGACGTCGCCACGCTGGAAGAGCGCGAGGTTCGCCGTTGGCGAACCGTGGATCACCTTGAAGTCCTTGCGCAGGTCCAGACCGTCCAGATGCGCGGCGATCAGTGCCTGTTGCCATGTCTCGCTCGTCTCCGCGGTCGATGCAATCGTCTTGCCGCGCAGGTCGAGAGGCTTCTGGTAGGGACTGTCGGCCCTCACCAGCCAGCGGCCGTGATTGTTCAGTGCAGGCCCGAACAGCACGATGTCGCTGCCTTTGTTGGCGAGCGTGGCCAGCCCCACCGCCCCGAACACCCCGACATCGAGGGAACCGGCAGTCAACTGCACTTGCATGCTGCCGGGGTCGGCGGTGACCCATTGCAGATTCAGTCCCTTATCGAAACCGTTCTGTTGGATCAGCGGGCGCCAGGCCGAGCCGGCGCTGCCGGTCGACGGCAGCGTAATGCGGATCGGCCGCTCCGCCGAACTGGCTGCGCCGGCCGCCGGCGTTTGGCCGGCCGCGCCAACCAGGCCAAGCGCGGCAAGCCCCTTGAGTGCTTCACGGCGATTCATCGTGACTCCGATTCGATTGGAAGGAACTATGGCTTGCGAACGGGCCTATTCGACCACCGCGCGAAGCAGGACCCGGTGCCCGGAGCCGTAGTCGCCAACGCCTCGGTGCTGTACCACCCGGTTGTCCCAGATGAGCGCCGAGCCTTCTTCCCACCGGAAGCGCGTCAGAACTTCCGGCGACTTGATGAGATCGAACAGGATGCCGAGGATGTTCTGGCTGGCGACCCGCGACACGCCAAGGATCCGCTGCGTGTACAGTTCGTTGACGTAGATCTGTTTCTTGCCGGTGTCCGGGTGGACGCGGATCAACGGCGTCTTGATCCAGGGGTAACGTGCCTTCTGCCTCGCCAGTTCGTCCGCGTCTCGATAGGCAAGCGTGAGGAACCCCATCGTCTCGACGTCCTGGACGACATACAGCGTTTCGAGATACTGCGCGAACAGCGGGTCGAGCAGATCGTAGGCGGCTTGGGCGTTGCTGAACACCGTGTCGCCGCCGTAAGGCGGTACTGTCTTCGCGAACAACATCGTGAAGCGCGGCGGCTCCGCACGAAACGCCTGGTCGATGTGCCAGATGAAGTTCATGCGCGTCTTCTTGATCTTCGAGTCGATCGTGTTGACGTTCGAACTTTCTTCCGCAACGGGCGTGTACGGCGTGCCGGTGTATTCAGAGCGGCCGAACAACTGAACCAGATACTTGAAGTCGTTCGCCGACACGGTGCCCGGCTCGAACGCGAGGAAGCCGTAGCGGTTCAGGCTCTCGTTGAGAAACTCACGCGTTTCGCCTGTCACCGTCGTCGTGCCATTGATGCGGAAGCCACGCACGGTTGCGCCGACGACAGGTGAATACGGCTCGAGCGAAATGCCGAGCCGGGCCTCGCCCCGATCCCGGTAGCTGCTCTCCGGCAGCAGGCGTTGTTGCAGTAATTCGAAATCGTCGTCGACGAGGGTTGCCACAATGTCTCTCCAAAGAATACGGCGGGGGCGGGCGTGACTCAGGTCGCCGAGACTTCCACCGGCAAGTCCTTCAATCCGCTCCATTCGCTCCACGAACCCTGGTACACGCTCGCCCGTGTGAAGCCGGCGCGTTGCAAGGCCAGCCAGGTACGCGAGGCGCGCGGGCCGCTGCCGCAGTAAACGATCACCGGCTCGTCGCGTGCGATCGGCAGCGCTGCGAACCGTTCGATGAGCGTTTCGGCATCTTCGATGCCGCCCTCGCCGCTCACTTCGCGACGGCTGTCCCAGTGCCGGGCTCCCGGGATATGGCCACTTCGGACGGGGTGGGGCAGCGTGCCGTGATAGGCATCGGCGTCGCGCGCATCGACGAGATGCGCGCCGCCGTGACCGATGTCGGCCGCGATCCGGGCCGATGTCGCCAGCTGCTCGTGACGGAATTCGAAGCGTGCCGCGATTGCAGTCACCGCGGGAGCTTCGTCGGTCAGCCGCGCGGGATCCACCTTGGCGAATGCGCCGTTGAGCACCGTTACCCGGTCGAGACCGGCAAAGGAGAGGGCCCAGGCGGCTCGCGCGACCGTTCCGTCGAGGGTGTCGCCATAGACCAGTACCGACGCGTCACGAGCGACACCCAGCGTTGACAGCAGCCAGCGCAGCCGCGCCTCGAATTGTTGCACCGACGCCGCATCCGTCTTTGGCAATGCAAACAGCGTGGCGTCGACATGTCGGGCGCCCCGAAGGTGTGCGTGCCAATACGCATCGGGCGCGCGCAGATCCAGTGCAATGGTGTCTTCCGGGAGGTTGGGCAGTGCAGCCGCGGCGGAGAAACTGATCTGAGTCATGAATGGAAAAAGAGTCGGCCAATTGTTTCAACGACTGCTTTGACGCCGGCGCAGTCGTTTAAGCGAAACAGGTAAGTACACTAACCATGTTGCGACTGCATGCAAGCGCTCGTGCAGCACATCTTAGGCGAAAGCAGCGTAGGCGCTTATCTCGATTAAGCCGAAGCAATGCGAGAAAACGCATTTGTCTCCGGGCGCTGGGAGGGCAGAATCGCGTAGCGTCCGCCCCGACGCACGTTCGCTCCGACGCAAGTCGAAACAGCGCGACGTACTTCATAGATAGTTAGCGTACGAAACCATTCGAACCGCATGTCTGACGCCAACACGAATTTCCGTCCGCTGTCGCTCCTCGTCGGCAGCGCCTATTTCATGGAGCAGCTGGACTCGACGATCATTGCGCCGGCCGTGCCGGAGATCGCGCAGGCGCTCGGTGTCGGCGCCCTCAGCCTCGATCTCAGCATGACGGTCTACCTGCTCTGCAGCGTCATATTCATTCCCCTCAGCGGCCTGCTCGCCGGGCGATGGGGCACGCGCGCCACATTCCGCGGCGCCATGCTGGTGTTCGCACTCAGTTCCGCCATGTGTGGCTTTGCGCCGACTCTGCCGGCGCTGATTGCGGCGCGGGCAGTGCAGGGCTTCAGCGGCGCGCTCATGGTGCCGGTCGGACGGATCGCGATCGTGCGGACTGCGCCGCGCGCGCAGCTGGTGCTGGCACTGGCATGGATGATCACCCCTGCGATGCTCGGCCCCCTGTTTGGCCCGCCGTTGGGCGGCTTGATCTCGACATTTGCGTCCTGGCGCTGGATTTTCTGGATAAATATTCCGATCGGACTCGTCGGCTTCGTCCTCGCCGGCCGTGTCGTGCCGCAAATCGTCGAGGAGGACGACTCGCCGTTCCACCTGTGGGAGTGGCTGAGCCTTGGCGTAGCGCTGGCCTCCCTCGTCGCCATGCTGGAAATTGTGCGTCATCAGGCAATCCCGGGCGCGGCCTATTTCGGCCTTGGCGTCACCTTCGCGTTGTCGACAGCGTGCTACATCGCCGCGGCGCGCCGCAGCCGACGCCCTTTGCTGGACTTCGGTCTGCTCCGCTTCCAGACGTTCAAGACTTCGTTCTGGGCGGGCAGTCTGGTTCGGGTGGGTTATGGCGCGCTGCCCTTTCTGTTGCCGCTCATGCTGCAGATCGGTCTGGGTTATTCCGCCGTGAAGAGCGGTGCGGTGCTGCTCGCGAGCGGCGCCATCGCCTTCGTCACGAAGACGCAAACCACGGGACTGTTGCGCCGTTTCGGCTTCCGAAGCGTGCTGATCGTGAACGGCGTGCTGTGCTCCGCTGCGCTGATGGCTTGCGCGGCGTTCCGTGCCGAGTGGGGCTTCACCCTCATCGCCGTGATCGTGTCGGCCGGCGGCTTCTCGCGATCGGTCCAGTTCAATGCGCTGGCCGCCATCGCCTACGCGGATCTACCCGCCAGCAAGGTTTCGCCCGCGACGACGCTCAACACGGCGGCACAACAGCTGGCCGTCATGCTGGGCATTTCGATCGGTACCGTTATTGTCGGCGTGTCCGCCCAACTGGGCATGCGCGCTCAGCCTGTCGCGGCGGACTTCTCGCATGCATTCGCGGCGATCGGTTGCGTCGCGATGCTGAGTGTCGTCTTTTGTCTTCGCCTGAGTGCGCAGGCGGGGCACGAGCTCAGCGGGCACGCGGCGCGCCGCTGAAAAATGCGCATGTCACGCCTGAATGCGTTAATGTTGGCGCTCGTTCCCATCCCGAAATGTTTGCCATCATGCCAACGTCTCCTGCCGTCGAGCGCGCGCGCGTCGTGCGCCTCGCCGATTCCCTGCTGCTGAGCCTGCCCGCGTCGGTCGTTGACGCGCTGGACTTGCGGGATGGAGACGAGCTGGAAGTCAGCCAGTGCGCAACGCACGGTTTCCAAGTTCATCGCGCGACACACCAGGGCAGCCTCGAACGCCTGCGTCGCTTCCGAGGCCGCCTCCCGGCGGGATTTTTCGCGCGCGTCGACGGCGACGCTCATGGCTAAGACTTTCGTCGACAGCAGCGTGTTGCTGCATCTGATCGATGCCGACAGCCGGAAGGCCGACCTCGCCGAACAGATTGTTCGGGAAGGGGTGACGGTGACGCCGCAGGTGATCGCAGACACGATACAGGCGCTGCAAGGCGTCCTGCGCATGAGCTGGCCGGACATCGACGAATTCGTTCAGTCGATCGGAGTGCACACATCGCTGCATCAGGTGTCGGAGGCGACGGTGGCTGCCGCCTGCGTGGTGGCTAAACGCACCTCGCTCGCGTATAACGACGCCTTGCTTGTCGCCGCCGCCGAACACGCGGGATGCCGCGTCCTGTATTCCGCACGCCTGTCCAATGCTGTCGATACCGGTGTTGACGTGCGTGTCGCCAACCCGTTCCTCGACACGGGAGCCCCGACCGGGGCGCGCCGGAGCAAAGGCGGCGGTCGCAAGACGCCGAAGGCGCGCCTGGCGCTGTTGTACGCGCGGCCCGGTTTCCTGCTGCGCCGTGCGCATCAGATTTCGGTCGCCATCTTCGAAGGGGCTTGTGGCGGTGTCGGCATCACGCCGGGCCAGCTCTCGGTACTGACGGTCCTCAGTGCCCGGCCCGGCGTCGACCAGGCGACGCTGTCTCGTGCCATCGGCCTGGACAAGGTCACGACCTCCCATCTCGTACGCGCGCTGGAAGCGCGCGCATTGCTGACGCGTTGTCCTGCCGACGGTCGTCGGGGCGTCGCGGTTGCGTTGACCGAGGCCGGCGAAGCGCTGCTCGACCGGGTCGATCCATGCCTCGACGCGGGCTATCAGCAGTTGATGTCGGCCCTCGACGCAAGCGACCAGATGCAGCTGATCGCGTTGTTGAACCGTCTGAACGCTCGGCTCGACGACAGGGCGCGCACGCCTTTCCACCCGTTGTAGCTGCACTGGGGGGTGCTGCGCCGCCGTCGCTGCGCCGCCTTCAATGCGACGCAAACCGCCCATGCCGACCGCACGGTTCGGCGGCCGTGTTGGACGTGCCGGTGTCATCAGCGTCATCAGCGTCAGCGCGGCACGCGAGGCAGCTTGCAGCACGCGATGACGTGTCGAAGCCAGGCCCATGCGCGGACGGGCGAGGCGCGATCATCGGGCGTACCAACGCTACCGACAAAGAGGGCACGCGCAGAAAGTTGACCCGCGACGCAAAGTCAATGATAATCATTATCGTTTATCCCAAATTTCGATAGGCGCGCTTGCACGCGCGCGGAAGGCGGGTCCCGAAAACCCGTCACGTCCGTGGTCGAACGCTACTACCGAGAATTGTTGCGGTTCCTTTCCCGACTGGTGGGAGACCGCGACGCCGCCTCGGACATTGCCCAGGAGAGCTACGTCCGCGTTCTTTCCCTGCAGGACGCGGGAACGCCCATCAGCGATCTGCGCGCCTTGTTGTATCGTACGGCGCGCAACCTGGTCGTCGATGCCCACCGTCGCGCGACGGTACGCGCAAGTCATTTCGACAATGCCGAATGCGTCGACGAGCCGGTTGCCGACCAGGCCGGCCAGCCCGAGCAGATCTGCGCGTCGTTGCAACGCACCAAGGCGTTGATCGCGGCAATCGAATCGCTGCCACCGCGCTGCCGCGAGGCGTTTGTCTTGTTCAAGTTCGACGAGTTGACTCACGCGGAGATCGCGGCGCGGATGGGCATCTCGCGTAACATGGTCGAGAAGCATGTGATCCGCGGCATGCTTGCCTGTCGGCAGCAGCTTGCTGCGTTCGACGGTGCCACGAGCACCGACGCGCCTATCGCCAATTGAAAGCAATGAATCAGCGTCCACCGATGTCAGGTTTTCGCGTCGTCGCGCGTCTTCATCCTTATACGCGCTGACACTATGACGATGCCGAGATCGACCCCGGGTGACGAACTGCCGCCGGATGGCGAACGAACTCACAAGGACGCGCCGCCGTCGGCGCACGGGGCGCGGGCCGATGCCGCAGCCGCGATCGACGCGCAGGCGGCAACCTGGCTGGTCAGCCGTCAGGGCAGCGTGAATGCCGCGGACGAAGCGGCGTTTCAGCGCTGGCTCGAGCACAGCGCAGTGCATCGCTCAGCTTACGATCGCATCTGCGAGGCCTGGCAAGCGCTCGATCGCGTGCCACGGCATGAGATCGAGCGGCTGCGCGGGAGGTTCGCTTCGACCGGCACCGACGCCGGCGACCACTTCCGGCATGAGGCCGTATCGCTCGCACGACGCGCGCTCTTGCCGCGCGTCGCAATGGCCGGTAGCGCGGTGGCGCTGGTCGGTGCCGGCGTGATTGGATGGCGTCATTGGCAGCAAAGTCTCGTGTTCGCGCAGGACTATGAAACTGGCCGCGGCCAGTTTCGTTCGGTCACGCTGGCGGATGGCAGCGTGTTGCAGCTTGATACCGGAACCCGGCTCGAGGTGCGCTTGTTTCGGCACCGGCGCGAAGTGCGGCTGCTGAGGGGACAGGCCATGTTCACCGTAGCCGCGGACCGGCAGCGTCCGTTCGACGTACTGGCGAGAGCGGTGACGGTGACCGTGCTCGGGACGCGCTTTGCCGTTCGTTGCACGGAGACCGGACTCGACGGCGGCAATGTCCGCGTTGCAGTGGAGGAGGGCCACGTGCGCGTCGGCGCCGGGCAGCCGGAGGGCGCACCGCGAGCCACTGTCGAACTCTTCGCGGGCCAGACGGTGGCGACCGATGCGAATGGGCGCTTGCTCGCCGCCACATCCATGCCGCCGGCCCGTGTCGCGACGTGGCGCGCGGGGCGCCTCAACTTCGATGACACGACGCTGGTCAGCGCGTTGCAGGAATTCGCGCGCTACGGAGCGGTCAACGTCGCCGTGCACGATCCCGCTGTGCGTGCCATGCGGTTGACCGGTAGTTTCGAGATCGCGCAAGTGGGTCGTTTCGTGCAGGCGTTGCCCCGCGTGCTTCCGGTTCGCCTGCGACAGCGCGGCGAGACGGTGGAGATCGTCAGGGCCGGATAAGTCCTGCCTTGCATGCGGTCTCCGACCGGCCCGCGCGGCCGCGTGCGCTCGCGTTGCCGCGCCCCTCCCCGCTGTCTCCCCGCTGTCTCCCCGCTGCCTTCGCGCTGTCTTCGCGCTGTCTTCGCGCTGTCTTCAGGCTGCCGATCAGATTTTTTCAAGACGGCATGTCAGGATTCGGATCGGCGATGCGTCTTCCTCAGTAGTGGTTCTCATTTCGCTACCTGTTGGAGATGTCGTTGATGTTGTTGCCCCGCCTTCCGCTAGCCATCCTTACGGTCGCCGTTGTTTCCGCCGTCGCAACACTTGCGGCGCCCAGCGCGCGCGCCGAGGTGGCGCCCGCACTTGCCGCGGGACCGGTGAAGACATTTTCCATCGCCGCGCAACCGCTTGGCAGCGCATTGACCGAGCTCGCCCGGCAGGCCGGTGTGCAACTGCTCGTCAAGCCGTCTCTGGTAGCCGGCAAGGCGGCGCCCGCGGTCGAAGGACACATGACGACGGCGCAGGCATTGGCCAAACTCCTCGCCGGCAGCGACCTGGTTCCCGAGCTACAGGCAGACACGCTGACGGTGAAGCCGGCGGCTCCAGCCCCGGCGGCGGAACGGACCGACGACATGCTGCCCGTGGTCACTGTGGCGGCCAGCAACGAACGCATGCAGCTGCCGACCGAAAAGACCCGCTCCTACACGATCGACTCGACCACCGCCGGCAGCAAGATCGCGCTGTCGCCGAAGGAAACACCGCAGTCCGTGTCGGTGCTGTCACGTGCCGAGATGGATGACTTCCACCTGAACGGCGTGAACGACGCGCTGCAGCACGTGACGGGCGTGACGGTCGATCAATACGAGACGGATCGGACCGACTTCAACTCGCGTGGCTTCCAGATCACGAACTTCCAGTTCGACGGTGTCGGCCTGCCGTTGATCTACCAGTCGCAATATGGCGACATCGAGATGGCGCTGTACGACCGCGTCGAGGTGCTCCGCGGCGCCGATGGCTTGAACGCGCAGACCGGCAACCCGTCGGCCACCGTCAACCTGATCCGCAAACGTCCGACCTATCAATTCCAAGCGTCCGGCAACGTGTCCTACGGGTCATGGAATACCAAGCGCGTCGAGGCGGACATCTCGGGGCCGCTCAATGCGGCGGGTACGGTCGCGGGTCGTCTGGTCGCGGTTCATCAGGACGGGCATTCGTACATCGATCGCTACAAGCCCAGCAAGGATGTCTTGTACGGTGTGATCGAGGCGAGCGTCACGCCCGACACGCTGGTGACCCTGGGCTACAGTTATCAGCGCAATCGGTCGCCCGGCGCGCAGTGGGGCGGACTGCCGTTGCTCGACGCCGACGGCAGACAGATGTCCTACGGCGTGGGAACCAGTCTGGCGCCGAGCTGGGCCTATTTCAATACGGAGGAGCAGCGCGCTTTCGCCGAACTCTCCCAACAGCTCGGCGCTGGCTGGAAGTGGAAGACGTCCGCCGTCTACAACGATATAACGAGTACCGCGAACATCTTCTATCCGCTCGGCAGCTTGAACGCGGACGGTACGAGCGGCTTCAGTTCATATACCTCGTGGTGGAAGGAGTCGAATCGGCAACTCGTCCTGGATACCAATGTGTCCGGTAAGTTCGATCTGTTCGGGCGCAGCCACGACCTGGTCGTCGGCGCGAACTTTTCCCGCTCGGAACTGAGCAATCCGTCGCGCGAGGGAGATACCGACTATTCCGACGTAAGCTACGCACAGTTGCTGGCGGGCACGTTTCCGAAGCCTGTCTTCAACGGCGATATCCTCTACACCCATTATCTCGACGTACGCCGCTCGCTGTACGCGTCGTCGCGATGGAACCTGAGCGATCGCGTTAAGCTGCTGCTCGGCATCAACTACACGCAGGCCGGCAGCAGCGGGGATGCCAGCGGCACCAGCTACGCGCAGCAGTCGTCAGGGTCCGCGCCATACGTCGGCCTGACTGTCGACCTGACGCCGCAGGTCACCGCGTACACGAGTTTCACGAAAATCTTCAATCCGCAGTACCAGCTCGACATCAATTCATCGTTGTTGGGACCGGCGCGTGGTCAGAGTCTCGAAGCGGGCATCAAAGGCGCATTTCTGGACAACCGCTTGAACGCGTCGCTGGCGGTCTATCGGATCCGGCAGACCAACATCGCGACCGACGCTGGTTTGAATCTCGCGACCCAGCAGGAGTACTACACGGCAGGCAATGCGACCTCGAAAGGCATCGAGGCGGAGGTGTCGGGACGGCTGACCCCGGACTGGAACGTGAGCGCGGGCGCGACGCTTCTGCGTATCGTCGGCGACGACGGGCTGTCAGCGCGAACCTTCATTCCACGCAAGGCGGCGCACCTGTCGACGACGTACCGTGTCCCGGCCTTGGAGCGGAAGCTGACGGTCGGCAGCAGCGTGCGCTGGCAGAGCGCAACGCGTTTCGAACTGGCGGGCGAAGGGACGGCGCGGCAGAATGCCTATGCGAGCGTCGACTTCATGATGCGCTACGATGTCGATCGGCACTTCAGCATCACCGGCAATCTGAACAACGCCTTCAACAACAAGCATTTCGCGACACTGGAATATGACCGGGCGCTGTACGCCGCGCCGTTGAACGGCAGCGTCACGCTGACCTGGCGCTATTGAACGGCCGCGTGGGCGGCTAGGCGGGGCGGGCTGCGACGGCCTTCTCCCGGCGACGCAGTATGCAGCCGGGGCGACGTCCGGTGTGGCTGCCGCCGGTCCACGTCACGCTGCCGTTGGTCAGGACGTGGTCGATGCCGGCGCTCGCTCGCTTGGGCGCGCGATAATCCGCCAGGTCGCCCACCGTTACATGATCGAACACGACCAGGTCCGCCGCGTAGCCCTCGATGACGGCACCGCGGTTCGTCAGGCCAAGGTTCGTGGCGGTCAGGCCGGTCATCTTGTGGACGGCAGTCTCGAGCGGAAACAGGCCCAGGTCGCGGCAGTAGTGCCCCAGCACGCGTGGGAACGTACCCCAAAGGCGTGGATGCGGCTTATCGGTGCCCGGCAGCCCGTCCGAGCCGATCATCGTGTCCGGAAACCGCATGATGTTCCGCACGTCGTCTTCCGATAGCAGGAAATAAATCGCCGAGCCCGGCTGCAGCCGCCGTGCCGCCTCCTGCTTGCCGACCCGCCATTGCAGCGCGATGTCGTCCAGATCGCGACCGGCATGCTCCGGGTATGGCTCGCTCGTCACGATCAGGACGCGTCCATCCAGCATATCCGGATCCGTACTGATCATCGTGGAGCCGGCATCGTAGGGATAACAGTCGAGACATATGCCCTGCCTCTTCATCGCTGCCGCGATCATCGGCAGCGTCCGCGCCGAGCCACCGAAGTTGCGCGGATTGCCGATCTTGTGGTGGGAGATCAGGACCGTCACGCCCAACGCCCTGCCTATCTCGAAGGTCTCCTCCAACGCCTCCTCGACCCGATCGGACTCGTTGCGCATGTGCGAGACGTAGAGCGCGCCGTGCTCCCGCAACGCGCGTCCCACTGCAATGACTTCGGCCGTCGGCGCCGCGCTCGCGGTCGGGTAGGCCAGCCCCGTGGACAAGCCGAACGCTCCTTGTTCGAGTGCTTCGTCGAGCATCTGCCGCATCCGGTCGATTTCCTCCGGCTCGGCGGCGCGGTCCAGGCGCGCCATTGCGCAAGCGCGCAGGCTCGAGTGTCCGACGAGAGGCACGACGTTGACCGAAGAAGGCGACGCACGCAGGCGTGCCATGTAGTCGGCGAAGGTGCCGAAGCGTAGACCCGCTTCGGCAAGCAAGCTGAGCGGCATCGGCAGTTCGGCGCGTGCGGGCAAGGGGGCCGCGCTGACTCCACAATTGCCGGTGACCACGGTTGTCACTCCTTGGGACACTTTCGCCGGCATCTCCGGCTCGTGCAGCACCGCCTGGTCGTCGTGCGTGTGGACGTCGATGAAGCCGGGCGCGACGATCCGGTCGCGGGCGTCCAGCGTCAGACGCCGTGGTGCGGTGGTCAGGTTGCCGATGGCCGCGATGCGATCGCCGATCACCCCGACGTCGGCGTCATAACGCGGCGTGCGCATGCCGTCGATAACGGTGCCGCCGGCGATCACGATGTCGAACAGGTTGGGGACGTTCATGGTCTGCGTGTGCGTTGGAGACGTGTCAGATGGGACGACCGGTCTGGTCCTTCACGAACAACAGGGCGACGGTCGACACCAGGATGCAGGCGATCGTGTAATACGCGGGCGCCAGGTTGCTGCCCGTCACGTGGATCAGCCAGACCGCACTTGCCTGTGCGAAGCCGCCAAAAACCGAGACGCCGACGCTGTACACGATCGACACGCCACTCGCCCGGATCCGCGCGGGAAACATCTCCGGAATCATCGTGATGCTCGGCGCCGTGGTGAGTGCCGACAACGCGCTCAGGAAGGCGACAGCCAGGATCAGATTGCTCGGGGTCGGCGCCTCGCCCAGCCAGCGGAACGCCGGATACAGCACGATGACCAGCGCCAGGCGCGAGTACAGAATGACCGTCTTCCTGCCATGGCGGTCGGACAGCCAACCGGCCAAGATCGAGCCGACGAACACGACCGCGCCTGAGGTCATTGCCGCGGTCAACGCATTCGCTGGCGCCATGTGCAGCACACTGATTGCGTAGGTCGGCATGTAGAAGGTGACGATGTTCGCGCAGACAGTGCTGCCGATCACGAGCAGCGTGCCGAAGCACAGCTTGCCGATATGGTCCCGCAACGCCGACAGGATGCGATGGTCCGCAGGTCGGCGCACCGCCTGGGCAGGCGGCGCTGGCGCCGCGCCGATGTCCAGTTCGCGCGCTGACGAACGCAGGAAGAGTGCGACAAACGCAATCAGCACGCCGAGCAGGAAAGGCACGCGCCAGCCCCATTGCGCGATCTGTTCGGGGGAGAGGGTGCGGTTGATCAACACCGCCAGCAGGGCGCCCAACGTCACGCCCAGTCCCTGGCTCGCGAAGGTCAGGCTGCCGAACAGACCCCGACGGGCCGGCGCGGCCGCTTCCGCCAGGATGGTGGTGCCGGCGCCGACTTCGCCGCCGGCGGAAATCCCCTGCAGAACGCGTCCGACGATGATGAACAGCGGCGCCATGCTTCCCGCCGTCGCGTAGGTCGGCGCCAATCCGATCACGGCGCAGCCGAGCGCCATCAGCAACACGGTAGCCATCATGGCGGATTTGCGGCCGCGCCTGTCCGCCATCGACCCGAAGATCAGGCCGCCGAGCGGCCGAATCACATAACCCATGCCATATGTGACGACCGACAACAGCAATTGCATATAGGGCGACAGGGACGGGAAGAACAGCTTGCCGATGACGATGGCGAAAAAGCTGTACGCGGTGTAGTCGAAGAACTCCAGCGCACTGCCGACGCTGGTCGCCACGACGAGCCGCGCCGTCCGTGGCGGGTGAGTGTCCCCGATGTCCAACGTTGCAGCACGCATCTGGCTCACGAGCGATCTCCGGACGGACCGGTCGCGTCGGTCTTTGTGTTCGATTTGCGGAGTGTGCTAACGTCAAATTTCCACGGGAAGACAACGAACCGCGTGTTCTCGAGACGAAAAGTTGTCACCCGTCCAGGGCGACGTCCGACCGAAAAGCGATGAAACATCAGCACCTGCAGTTCTTTCTGGCGATGGCCGAGCACGGCAGCATTCGCGGCGCCGCGCGCGCGCTCGGGCTGACCCAGCCAGCCGTGACGAAGACCGTCCGGCTGCTGGAGCGGGAGCTTGGACTGCCCCTCGTGCAACGCACGATCAACGGCGTGGTCCTGACGGAACACGGCCATGCGCTGCTGCGCCACGCGCAGCGCGTCGACACCGAAATGCGCCGCACCGCCGACGCGATGGCCGCGCGCCGCGAAGGGGACGGAGGCAGCGTCATGGCAGCGGTCAGTGCCTCCGCCGCGTTGACGCTAATCCCAGCCGCGCTGGAACGGTTTCTGGTGCGCCTGCCGCGCGCGCGTGTCGCCATGATCGAGTCTTCGCTGAAGACCGCGCTGGATCGACTGTTCGATGGCAGCCTCGACCTCGCGGTGTTGCAGTTGGGGCCCGGCGAGTTCCCGGATCACATCCAGACCATCAAGCTGTTCGATATCGAACAGCGCATCGTGGTGCGGCGCGACCATCCGATGCGTAGCGCGAGGTCGTTGCCCGAACTGATGGCCTGCCGGTGGGTGGTGCCGCAACATCCGCAGTGGCGCGGCGTGTTCCCGACGCCAAGCTTTTGGCCGACTTCCATGCAGCCGCCCGCGACGGTGGTCGAGTGCTCATCGCTGACGATTGCCACGGCTCTGGTGCGACACGCGGACTTCGTCAGCGTGCTGCCAGCCCTCTCGCTGACGAGCTTGCCAAGCGACGCCGACATCGTCGCGTTGGCGATCGAAGAGCCACTGCCGTCACTGCGGATGTCGATCGTCTACAACGCCGACACGCCGGCGACCGACGCGTCCGACGCCTTCATGAAGTGTCTGGTCGCGGCGGCCGCGGACTGGCAGCCCGAGGCATGACGGCCGTGCGGTGGCGGCCAAAGGGGCGCACGACGCTGCCATCGCGCCCGGGTTGCGCCCGGGTCACGCCTGGGCCGGGCCTCCGTTGGGCTTGCATTGGGCTCGCGTTGGGCCTACCGCCAGAAGATTTCCAGGCAAGCTTGAGCAACCGGCCGCCGGGCCAACTGCGGGCTTGCTGGATGACCGTCAGACGGTCCAATCCAGAATGATCTTGCCGCTCTCGCCGGACAGCATCGTCTCGAAGGCCTGGCGATACTCGCTTATCGGGAAGCGATGCGTCAGCATCGGCGACAGGTCCAGGCCGCTCTGCAGCATCGACACCATCTTGTACCAGGTTTCGAACATCTCCCGGCCATAGATGCCCTTGATTTCGAGGCCCTTGAAAATCACCTGGGTCCAATCGATCGCCGTTTGCGACGGCGGAATGCCGAGCAGCGCGATCTTGCCGCCGTGATTCATCGCCGCCAGCATGCCGGTGAACGCGCTGGGCACGCCCGACATTTCCAGCCCGACGTCGAACCCTTCGGTCATGTGCAAGTCGGTCATGACCTCGGACAGCGCTTCGCGCGCCACGTTGACGGTACGCGTCGCGCCCATCTTGCTTGCCAGGTCGAGTCGGTAATCGTTGACGTCGGTGATGACGACGTTCCGCGCGCCCACGTGTTTCGCAATCGCCGCCGCCATGATGCCGATCGGCCCCGCGCCAGTGATCAACACGTCCTCGCCGACAAGATTGAACGACAGGGCGGTGTGGGTCGCGTTGCCGAACGGATCGAAGATCGCGGCGAGATCGTCGGAGATATCCGGTGGAATCTTGAACGCATTGAACGCGGGAATCACCAGGTATTCCGCGAACGCGCCCTCGCGGTTGACGCCGACGCCGATGGTGTTGCGGCACAGATGGCGACGGCCCGCCCGACAGTTGCGGCAGAAGCCGCAAGTGATGTGCCCTTCGCCCGACACCCGGTCGCCGATCTGGAAGCCGCGAACTTCCTGGCCCAGGCCGACGATCTCGCCCACATATTCGTGACCGACATGCATCGGCACGGGGATCGTGCGTTGCGCCCAATCATCCCATTTCCAGATGTGGATGTCGGTGCCGCAGATGGCCGTGCGCGTGATGCGTATCATCACATCGTTGTGGCCGATCTCCGGAGTCGCGACATCCGCCAGCACCAGCCCCGGACCACGTTCCTGCTTGACGAGCGCCTTCATGGTGATCTCCGCTCAGATGACGCCCAGGGACCGGCCGACTCGTGCGAACGCCTCGACGGTCGAATCGATCTGCGCGAACGTGTGTGCCGCGCTCATTTGCGTGCGAATGCGGGCGCGCCCCTTCGGAACGACCGGGTACGAAAAGCCGATCACGTAGACGCCTTCGTCGAGCAATGCGTCCGCCATGCGAGTGGCGCGCTGCGCATCGCTCAGCATGACCGGAATGATCGGATGGTCGCCCGGCACCAGGTCGAAGCCGAGATCGCCCATCGCGCGGCGAAAACGCGCGCCGTTGGCGCGCACCTGCGTACGCAGACGCGCACCCTCCGGGCTGGCGAGCAATTCCAACACCTTGAGCGTGGCGGCCGCGATGCTCGGCGCAAGCGTGTTCGAAAACAGGTAGGGCCGGGACCGTTGGCGCAGCAATGCCACGACTTCCTTGCAAGCGGCGACGTAGCCGCCGGACGCGCCGCCCAGCGCCTTGCCGAGCGTGCCTGTGATGATATCGACGCGCGATAGCACGCCACAGTGCTCCGGCGTGCCTCGCCCATGCTCGCCGACGAATCCGACCGCGTGCGAGTCGTCGACCATGACCAGCGCATCGTAGCGGTCGGCGAGGTCGCAGATGCCGCGCAGATCCGCGATGATGCCGTCCATCGAGAAAACGCCGTCGGTCGCAATCAGCTTGAAGCGCGCGCCGGCCGCATCCGCTTCCTGCAGGCGGGTTTCCAGATCGGCCAGATCGTTGTTGCGATAGCGGTAGCGTTTCGCCTTCGACAGGCGCACGCCGTCGATGATGCTGGCGTGGTTCAGTTCGTCGCTGATGATTGCATCGTGGTCGTCGAGCAGCGTCTCGAACAAACCGCCATTCGCGTCGAAACAGCTGGAATACAGGATGCAATCCTCGGTTTGCAGAAATGCCGCCAATGCGTTTTCGAGGTCCTTGTGAACCGTTTGCGTGCCGCAGATGAAGCGTACCGATGCCATGCCAAAGCCGTCGCGATCGAGGCCCTGCTTGCTGGCTTCGATCAATCTCGGATCATCGGCCAGGCCGAGATAATTGTTCGCGCACAGATTGAGCAACGGCGTTCCATCCGCCAGCCGTATTTCCGCCGCTTGGGGCGTCGCAATGATGCGTTCCGACTTGTGGAAGCCGTCGGCGCGTATGGTGTCGAGCGTGGCGCGTAGATGTTTGAGATATCGATCGGTCATGACACGGATCCGGTGGCAACGGGCGAGCGGCGGCGGCACTTCCGAACCGACGCTGAAAGTATTAATATATCGAACTCGCGTTCGGTATGTCGAACGAACTCTAAGGGATAGGAAGCCAGATGGCAAGCGCAGCATCGCGCCGCAAGACGCAGCCGAAGGACATCGCCACCGAGCGCGCCGGGATCGACGCGGTTGCGAACGCCGCAGTGACCGCGCCCCCCCGCGTGGGTGAGCAGATCGCGCGCTTGCGTGGTGCGCGCCGTATGACGCTGGACGAGCTTTCGCGTGCCGCTGGCGTGTCGAAATCGATGCTGTCCGAAATCGAGCGCGACAGGGCAAACCCGACCATCGCGGTGGCCTGGCGGCTGACCAATGCGCTGGGTGTCGGGCTGGACTACCTGTTCGCGAATCCGAAGGCGCCTGAGGCGATCTCGGTGTCATCACCCAGCGAGATGCCGACGCTGAGCGGGCCAGACGGCAAATATCAGCTGCGGGTCTGGGGGCCGATCGATCTGGCCGGAAAGTTCGAATGGTACGAACTGACGATCGAACCGGGTGGTGCCCTGACGTCGAACGCGCACGAGCCGGGCACGCGCGAGCATCTGACCGTGCTGCAGGGCAGTCTCGAAGTGGAGACCGGCAGTAACAGCAAGCGACTGCGCGTGACGGAAACGGCCCGTTACGTCGCCGATGAACCCCATGTCATCCGGAATCCCGGCAAGGCTGCCGCCAAGGCACTGCTCGTTGTGGTACATGGCTGAGCAGGCGGCACGCAGCCAGCGGCGGCGAGCACGGTGGCTGGTGACCATTGTCGAATGGCTAAGCAGCAGCGCAGCGCCGCTGCACGTGCTCGGCCTTGCGGAGCCGTGCGGTGATGCGGCAGCGGATCAGGAAACCGCGATTGCCGGGTTGCCGATCGCGACCGATGTTCAGCGCCGACCGCCGACCGCCGATCGTCTTCCGACGTTCGGCACGCCGCTCAGCGATCCGCATAATGGAGCGATCGACGCGTCGCGCGCCATGGCGCCCATGCCGCTGACCACGCTGCGCGCCCTGCCGCCGACGGCCTTTCTTGAACTGCGTGAAGTCGGTGAAGCGGGTGACGAGGCGGTGAACGGGCTGACTTGGCGGGACCGCACGGTCGCGATCACGTGTTCGAATGCTGTTCGGGTGCGCCGTGTCCTCCCGAGCGACGCACGGCTCGTCGCACTATGCTGTCGCAGGCACGGGCGACGGCGACTGGCATCGTACGCTCAACGCGATGGTGACATCGGCCTGAACGCCTGGCGACCGCATGCGTTCGGCTGCCCGATTCGGTGCGGCGTCGGTCTTCGGGCGTCAGCAGTTGATGGCAGCGAGCGCGAGCTGCCGACGAGCCGTCGTTCGCCGCTCAGGCCCACTCGTGGAACGGATTCGGCCACGTCGTCCACACAGTCGGACCGTCTTGCATTTCGTCGTCGCTCAGCAGACAGCAGTCGAGGCGCGCGCGCAGCGCGTCTTCGTCCATTCCGATTCCGATCAGCACCAGCTCCTGACGCGCATCGCCGACCGCGTGATCCCAATCCGCTTCGATCGACTCGCGTATTTCCGGGTCGCTGGGCCAGTCGTCGCGTGGCACTGCGGCCCACCAAAGGCCGGCAGCAGCATGGCGGGCAACCGCACCGGCCTGCGACCACGAGCCGGCCAGCGTGGGATTGGATGCCAGCCAAAACAACCCTTTCGAACGGATGACGCCCGGCCACTCGCTTTCGACGAGATCGAAGAAGCGTTGGGGGTGGAATGGACGGCGTGCGCGGTATACGAAGCTGCGGATGCCATACGCTTCTGTTTCCGGCATGTGCTGGCCGCGCAGTTCCTTCAGCCAGCCAGGGGCCTTCGACGCTTCCTCGAAGTCGAACGATCCTGTGTCGAGCACCGACTGAAGCGGGACGCGTCCGAATTCGGCGATTTCGATACGCGCTCGCGGATTCAGACCGTGCAGGATAGCCATCAACCGCTTGCGCTCGCGCGCGTCCACGAGGTCGATCTTGTTGAGCACGATCACGTCGCAGAATTCGATCTGTTCGATGAGCAGGTCGACGACGGTCCGCGTGTCGTCTTGACCAAGCGATTGGCCGCGTTCGGCGATGCTGTCGACCGAACCATAGTCGCGCAGGAAGTTGAATGCGTCGACGACGGTCACCATCGTGTCGAGGCGCGCGACCTCGTTGAGACTGCGGCCGTCTTCACCTTCGAACGTGAAGGTTTCGGCGACCGGCAGCGGTTCCGAGATACCTGTCGACTCGATCACAAGCTGGTCGAAACGTCCATCCCGACAGAGTCGTTCGACTTCGACCAATAGATCTTCGCGCAAGGTGCAGCAGATGCACCCGTTGCTCATTTCGATCAGCTTTTCGTCGGTGCGTGACAACGCCGCGCCACCGTCGCGTACGAGTGTCGCGTCGATGTTGACCTCGGACATGTCGTTGACGATCACCGCAACGCGCCGGTTGTCGCGGTTGTTCAAGATATGGTTCAACAGCGTGGTCTTGCCCGCGCCAAGAAAGCCGGACAGTACGGTGACGGGAAGGCGTCCCGGCTTGATCGTGGGTGCACTGCGCATCGGGGCTATCGTTCTGTGGGAGGGCGGTCACGCGCTGCGGCGGCACTGGGCTGGGTGTTTCACGCGGCCGGCGCCCGCTTGAAGCGTTGTCGCGCGGTGAGGACGTGGCAATTGCACGAAGGGTGCGGCACTGGTCGGGCGAGCGTGCCAACTGGATTCCCCGATGTCGGGCCAATCAGCGAAGTCTAGTAACGCTTTTAAATATGTTATAACATATCAAAATTCTGTGCAATGCGGTTCGATACGATGCATTGCAGCGCGACGTGTCGTTGCTGGGCCTCGTCCGATGTGCCGTGACGTCCTGGCACTTCGACGGCCGCCGGCATCGCGGCAGACGGCGAACGGTGAGCATCGCGCGTTCGTCGAGGACGGCGACGCGTTGATCCTGCACGGTCGACGCGCACGGCCGACTTGCGCGCATCGGCATCGGCATCGGCGTCGGCATCGGCTTGCAGCACGGTACTCCTGACGGGCACTGCATGACGGCGGCCGTCGCCGTCAGGAAGCCGATGAGGACAGCGTGGCGACAGGGCGTCGCGCGCCCGCCATCGCGCACAGGGCCCGCCGACATGACGCGCCGCGAGCCTGCGGCGATGCGTGGCCAGGTGCGTTCGCACTCGGTGCGGTGCTTGCGCGCGCGATGGCGGAATGCTATAAACCGCTGTCGGAAAAGGCAGACTTGGTGTGGTCAGCCCAAGTCCTTTCGGTAACGAAAGCTCTGGTCTTTGGCCTCGTGCACGAGATCCCCACGACGAACGTCGGACGCGAACGCGTCCCGGTGTTCGTCCGTGTGGACCTCGCTTCGGGGAACGCTCCGGTCGAACATCGACACTGGAGCCGTTCATGCACGAAAATTCCTTTCTTTCCCATGATGTCATCATCGCTGGCGCGGGCCCGGTCGGGCTTTTCCTCGCTTGCGAACTTGCGTTGCAGCGCGTGTCCGTACTCGTGCTGGAGCAGGCGAAAACGGCCGACGCGCCGCTGAAGCGCTTGCCGTTCGGCCTGAGAGGGCTGTCGACGGCTAGTCTCGAAGCGTTGTACCGCCGTGGCCTGCTCGAAGCGCTGGTCGCCGCGCAGCGCGCCAGCAATGTGTCAAGCGACGTTACGCAGGCAGCGCACTGGCAGCATCAGTCGCGTCGGCCGGCGGGCCATTTTGCCGGCATCCAGTTCTTCAGGGACCGAGTCGACGAATCGCATTGGCCGGCACCGTTGCCCGGTCTGCCGGACCGGACCATGGCGGTCACGCTGGAAGTGCTGGAGGCCGTCCTGGCAGGTAGGGCCGAAGCGCTCGGCGTCGAGATCCGGCGCGGTGCGACGGTCGACGGTTATCTGGCGTCGAACCACGAGGTCGGTGTATGCGCCGGTCCCGAGCGCTTCCGTGCTGCGTGGCTGGTGGGCTGCGATGGTGGGCGCAGCGCGGTCCGCAAGATAGGTGGCTTCCGCTTCGAGGGCACCGCCCCGGAGTTCACCGGGTACTCGGTGGAAATCGACCTTGCCGACGGCAACGTGCTTGCTGCCGGTCGACATCTGACATCGGCCGGTATGTACACCTTCACGCCGCCGTCCACCATTGCGATGGTCGAGTTCGACGGCGGGGCGTCGCATCGCAAGGCGCCGATCGCGCGGGAACATGTCGAAGCGGTCCTGCGACGCATTTCCGGCGCGGACGTGAGGTTGACAAGGCTCCAGCGCGCAACGACCTGGACGGACCGCGCGTGCCAGGCAGCGGTCTATCGAAAGGGCCGTGTGCTGTTGGCCGGTGACGCCGCGCACGTGCACTCGCCACTGGGCGGTCAGGGACTGAATCTTGGTTTGGGCGACGCGTTGAACCTGGGGTGGAAATTGGCCGCCGCCGTCCGCGGCGACGCAGCGGCAGGCCTCGTCGACAGCTATGAAGCCGAGCGTTATCCGGTCGCGGCGCGCGTGTTGGCGTGGTCGCGCGCCCAGGTTGCACTCATGCGGCCCGACGCGGGCGCGCACGCGTTGCGCGGGGTCCTCCAGGACCTGATGGAGACGCGCGATGGCGCTACCTACTTCGCCGAGCGGGTGTCGGGCATCTCGCTTCGCTATGAGACGGACGGCTTGCATCCGCTGATCGGCAAGACCATGCCCGATGTCGGTCTCGCCCCCAGCGGTGCCGTTGACGAACGACTCAATGAAGGCAAAGGCGTGCTCCTGGATTTTGGACCGGACCGGCGGCTCGAAGCGCTTGCCCGGCGATGGACGGGGCGCGTTCTGTATGCAGCTGCCAAGTCGGCGCGGTGTCCGGCGTTACGTGTCCTACTGGTGCGTCCCGACGGTATTGTGGCGTTTGCCAGCGATGACGCGGTGGCGCTGGATCCGATCGCCGACGCATTGTCCCGCTGGTTCGGCACGCCTGAGGGCGAGGCGCGCGGCCGCTAGGACGGGCAGCGGCGCCGGCTGGTTGCCGTTTTTCGTCGAAAATCGCCCGACGCCTGGCCGCGCTGCTGTCTGCGTTCTCTGTCTGCGCGATGGACGCGAGACCGATGCTTGATGGCGGCGTGACGAAAGGGCGCCCCAGGCATGGCGGACGAGTGCCGTGGACATTGCGACTGCTTGGCTAGCTCGTCATGGGCGCAGCGCGCAACGCCGCGATCCGCTACGCTGTCATGCATGAGTCCCCAGACATACCGCAACATACACCGCAACACATCCCTCGACACGCATGGCCCCGCGCCCGTGATTCGCATCGGCTGCGCTGGATGGGCTCTGCCAACAGCCCAAGCGGCACGCTTTCCGGCGGACGGGAGCCACCTTGCGCGCTACGCACAGGTCTTCACGTCGGTGGAGATCAACACGTCGTTTTATCGTTCGCATCAGCCCAAGACGTACGCGCGATGGGCCGCCACTGTGCCGGACGCGTTTCGCTTTTCGGTAAAGATGCCGAAAACCATCTCGCACGAGCTTGCGCTGCGAAATGCCGAGGTTCCGCTCGATCGTTTCGTGCGCGAGGTCTCGGCGCTGGATCAGAAGCTTGGTTGCCTGCTGTTGCAATTACCACCGAGTCTGGAATTTGAACGGACCGCTGTTCAGCGGTTCTTCGCGTTGTTGAGAGGCCTGACGGCGGTGCGGGTGGTCTGCGAGCCCAGACACGCGACTTGGTTTTCGGAACAGGCGGAAGAAACCATGACCGGTTTCGGGGTCGCCTTCGTGCACGCAGACCCGGCGCCAGTCCGCGGCGCGATGCCGCCGAGTGCTGACGGGGGGCCGCTGTACATGCGACTGCATGGTTCGCCCAGAATCTACTATTCAGCGTACGAAGCATCTTTCCTCGACGCACTGGCGAATCGACTCGTGCAGGCAGGCAATGCCGCCGAGGCAGTGTGGTGCATCTTCGATAACACTGCCAGTGGCGAAGCGGTGCCCAACGCTCTCGCGCTTCGCGCGAAAGTCGCAGCACTGATCGGCTAGGCCCACGCCTCGCGGCGGAAGCCCGGGCGAGGTTCCGCGTGCGAAGCCTGTCGTCGATCGGCGTTGCGCCCGAGTCAATGGCATTGCCCGTCGCTCTGTCGGCACGGAACTCACAGTGCGAATCATCCGATGATTTGTGTCCGTTGACCCACTGAGCCTGCGTCTTCCGTTCATCGCCTGGTATCACGTACAACTTTGCACTGCCGCATACCGCATCGTTAGCGCTCCGATAGAACATCAACGAGAAAGCTGCCTTGGCATGCTAACGGCGAGCAGGTCCGTGCAAGGTGGCGTGCGATGGCAGGCATCGCGGCTTGCTCTCAGCCACGGTAATGCATTCCTTGCGGATGGCGCGTTCTGCATTGCCGCAAGCACTCACTCGTATTCGGGACGATGGCATGGCAAGCGTTCTGTCCTTGAGCCAACTCCGCACATAGTCCTCCGATGGCGAGCCGTGCCAATACGTTTCACAAAAGAAATGAGCAATAGATAAGCGGTGGCATTGACCGTTAGGACAGCTATCTTGATCTTCTGGTTGTTCTTCCAAGATCAAATCGCGAACACTCGGGTACGCCCTGTGTCCGCTAATAATCGGTGTCCTTCGAGCCTTGTCCAGGAGCCCGGCGCGCCCCGTGAAGTTTCATTCGATGCGGTGGTCTCTTCAAAGGTTATGGCGCCGGTAATTCGTCCAGTTACCCCCCTGCGAAGTGTATGCGGTCGGTACGCCACGACTAGTCTTGCAGCAGCGCACTGGGTCGCGCGTGCATGCGCGGCACTAATCGCAGCTCTGCCCGCTTGGCAGGCCGGCCTTTCGCGTTGTAATCGATGATTGCCGCAAACTGCCGTTCTCTAACGCGAACAGGGGAGTAATAATTATCGATAATAGGCTAGGCTTCGCCTGCGAGCGTAGCTTGTACCTGATTTATGTCGATTTGCATGTTCCCGTTAATCGAAGACGCGGTAGCTATCTCTCTCGATGAATACGCACAGGCCAGCACTGGCGCGCTTTGCATTCGGCGAGGCTGCCGCTGGCTGATGTCGAGCACCATCACATGACCGGCATCCGCAACGCAACGTCTTGATTGGTCAGAACTATTGGATCAAGTCCGGATGCCGATGGCCGGCGCCGGAGACCTGTCTGGAGCGGTCGGCAATAGAACTGGAAGCGGGGAGATCGGTGGGGGATGCATGGCTCGCGCGTGATATACAACAACAGAATATGCAGCGCAACTATGGCTTTCCTTATCGCGACCAACTGACTTAGATCAATAAAGAAATAGTTTTCCTTAAAGGCGATGCATCAATTCAAACGCCCGAATGAAAAGTATTTAGGCATGTATAAAGCCAATTGATTGTGCGCAAAAAACTCGACTACAATGGCTTCACCGGGAAATGGGTCTGGCACTGAAAAGCGGCTCCATCGGGTAACGGGGAAAATGCCTCGGGCAACAAGGAACCTAATTGCGAGGCGCCGCTCAGGGGCCCTGGAGAGAGCGTAGCGGCGGCCGACGGGTGGGCACGCCAGGAGTTTTTACTGAGACTGCTACATGCGGCTGCCTGAATAACAATGGCGAGTGGCCGTGAGTAGGAGCGGCATATCCTTGCTGCCGCGTTTATCCGAAGAATCTCTAAAGGTTCACATGAGTCGTACGGCGCATCTTGCGTTCGCTTTCAGCCTGGCCGTAATACCGTGCCTGTCCCGGGCGATGCCCCTGGAGGACGCAGTGCGGCTGGCGGCATTGCGCGATCCGATGATTGCGGCCTTGCGTCAGGATGTGGCTCAGCAAGAGACAAATATCGAGATCATCAAGGACGGCGAGCGTCCGCGTATTTCCGTCAACGTGGGCCGCGCCACTGCATTGGGCCATGACGAGACCTTGGCCCTGCAGCAGAACATCGGCTCGGAAGTGGTGGTGTCGCAGATGCTGTTCGACTGGGGCAAGGTCTCGTCTCAGATCGAAGGTGCGAGTTACGACCGCGTGCAGATCGTCTCCGACCTGAAAAAGCAGATCGAAGCGGTGATCTTCAACATTTCCGGACTGTATCTCGATGCGGAATCTGCCAAGGCCCGGCTTGCGGCCACCGACGAATACCGAACGAACGCGATCAAGCTCGGCGAAATGACCAAGGACCGCGCGCAGGGCGGACTGGGCGATTTGTCCGAAACGTCGCGCGCCGAATTGGAGCGCTCCCGGGCTGAGGAGCGACTGCAGACCTTCGAGTCGGACCGCGAAGTGGCGCTGTCTCAACTCAACTTGCTCGTTGGCGAGCCGGACGTCGCAACGCAAGCCGTGCCGAACCTCGACTACGCGCCGCGCGTCGACTCCACCGCGGCCATCGATGCCTCGATCAAGGATGCGCCGGACTATCTGAAAGCGTCGGCAGCGGTCGAGTCGGCGCGCACCGGCATCGATGTCGCGAAGGCGTCGACGAAGCCGACCCTCCGGGCTGAAGCCGCGGGTCACCCGGGCTTTTCCGGGGGCGGGCCGACGAGCGGGTCGGTCGGACTCGTGCTGGGCGTCGACCTTGGCGTGTCCGACCTGTTCGGTCGCCAGGCACAGGCCGCGGAACAAAAGTACGAAGGCAGTCAGAAGCGCCTCGAAGGCGTCGCCCGCGATTTGAAGAACCAGACGCAGAGCTATGCGCGCCAACTCAGGACGCTGGCCGCAAGCGAGGCCCTGCTCAAACAGCAGGTCGATCAGGCGCGTCGTGTGGTGTCGACGTACGAAGAGCAGTTCACCGCCGGCCTGCGCAGCATGACCGACCTGTTCACCAGCATCCAGGAGCTGTACAGCACGCAGCTGAACTGGATCGCGGCCGCCGATCAACTGCGCCGCACCGAATACAAGGCGGCACAGACGCTGGGCCTGCAGGGCACGCTGTTGCAGGAAAAAACCAACGTGCCCCTGCCGGACCTTCCAACGTTCCTCCCCGACTCGCCAACGGCGGGGCAGTTGCAGGCGCAGCAGCCGACAGCACCCTTCGACGATCCGGGCCATTACAGCATGTTGCCCTTCAAAGGCCGGGAGGTCATGCGTTGAGCACGATCGATATGTCCGTGTATGAGCGCGGGCTGCTGCCCGGGCTGGTCCGACTCTGCGCGGCGCATGGCGTGGCGACATCGGCCGAGCGGCTTGGCGACGGGCTGTTGAGCGCGCCGGGGGTGCTGCCGTTCGTCGAGGTGGAGCGCGCGTTGCGCCGGGTGAACATGACGTGCGGCGTGGTCGGCTTGCCGCTCTCGAAAATCTCGCACCACGCGTTGCCCGTGCTGTTGTTGATGCGCGACGGCAGTTGCCTGGTGCTCGAGAAGCTGATGTCGGACGCGGCCGAGGTGTCGCATCCGGAGTCGGGAGCGGGGCGTAGCGCGCTGCCGCGCGACGCGCTCGAGGACGGCTATGCGGGCCACTACCTGATCGCCAAGCACGTGGAAGTCGTCTCGCCGCACCTCGACGCGAGCTTCGACGGCAAGCCACGCCACTGGATTCTCGGGCCGGTCAGGGAGCAATGGCGCATCTATCGCGACGTGCTGCTCGCGTCGCTGATGGCCAATCTTCTCGCGGTCGGCACCGCGCTGTTCTCGATGCAGGTCTACGACCGGGTGGTGCCGAATGCGGCGTTCGACACGCTGTGGGTGCTGGCCAGCGGTGTCGGCATCGCGATCCTGCTGGAGTGGGTGTTGCGCTATATGCGCGCACGCCTGATCGACCACGCGGGGCGGGCGCTCGACCTGCGGTTGTCCGCCCAACTGTTCGAGCGTGTCGTGCACATGCGCTTCGCGCACCGTCCGACGTCGATCGGCGTGTTCGCGAACCAGGTGCGCGACTTCGCCAGCGTGCGCGATTTCTTCACGTCGGGCACGCTGGCCACGCTGTGCGACTTGCCGTTCATGGTCGTGCTGCTTGCGTTGATCGGTGTCATCGGCGGCTGGGCAGTGCTCGTCGTGCTGGCGGCCGTCGTGCTGATCGTCTTGCCGGGCATGTTGATGCAGGGCCGACTGGCTGATCTGTCGCGCCAGAACGCGAAGGAAAGCGCCGCGCTCAACGGGCTGCTGCTCGAGGCGGTCGACAACCTGGAGAACGTCAAGGCGACGCGTTCCGAAGAGCGGCTGCAGCGCGCGCATGCCAGCCTCACCGCGATCATGGCCACTTCCGGCACGAAGACGCGCGATGTCACCGGCATGCTGCAATTGCTCGGCACGAGCACCCAGCAGCTGTGTTACACCGCGGTCGTCATCGTCGGGGTCTACCTGATTACCGCGGGTGACCTGACAACCGGCAGCATGGTGGCCTGCACGCTGCTGTCCAGTCGGGTGCTGATGCCGATGAGCCAGGTCGCCGGTCTGCTGGCGCGCTGGCAGTTCGTGAAGGCGGCGATGGAGGGCCTCGACCGCATCGTCGCGCTGCCGATCGAGCGGCCCGTCGAGCGCCACTTCGTGCGGGCCGAACATCTGCGCGGCGCCTACCGGCTGGAGAACGTCCAGTACGCGCACGATGCGGAAAGCGCGCCGGCCCTCCAGATCGGCCGCCTGTCGATCAAGGCGGGCGAGCGCGTTGCGCTGCTGGGCGGCAACGGCGCCGGAAAGTCGACGCTGATGCGCTTGCTGGCGGGGCTGACCGATCCGCAACAAGGCAACGTGCTGCTCGATGACCTGGCCATCGCGCAAATCGATCCGATCGACCGGCGCCGGCAGATCGCTTATCTGCCGCAGTCGGTGGCGCTGTTCCAGGGCACGCTGCGCGAGAACCTGACGCTCGGCCATGCGCTATGGACCGACGCGCAGCTCTACGATGCGCTCGATGCGGTGGGGCTTGGCACATTCGTGCGCAAGCATGTGCGGGGACTCGACCAGGACATCCTGTCGATCGGCAACATTTCCGGCGGGCAGAAGCAGGCGATAGGCCTCGCTCGCGTCATCCTGCAGGACCCGCGCATCGTGATCCTGGACGAACCGACCTCGGCATTCGATCAGGCGAACGAGGCGAAGGTCGTCAGTTTCCTGAAGACCTGGCTGCACGGACGGACCGCGATCATCGCCACGCACAAACGCGAACTGCTCGCGCTGACGCAGCGTGCGGTGGTGCTGCACGACGGCAAGGTGGTCCACGACGGCGAGATGGGCAAGCTCGTGGAGCTGGCCAGCGCGCAGCGTGCAAAGCGGGCGCCCGCGGCGCCCGAGGTGAAAGTCGTCTCGGAAAATGCATCATGAGCAGCCATCCGGTGCTTCTCGACGTGTCCGACGGCGGCCGCCTGCACCGGGTGCGGGCAAGCCGTACGGTGTGGCTCATCACCGCCGTGCTGGTGCTGCTGATCGCGTGGTCGGCATGGGCGCAAGTCAACGAAACAACGCGCGGCAAGGGGCGGGTCACGCCATCGTCGCGCCTGCAGTCGGTGCAGAGCCTGGAAGGCGGAATCCTCACCGAATTGCTCGTGCGCGAGGGTGGCGTGGTCCACCAGGGCCAACCACTCGCGCGGATCGACAGCACGCGTTTCCAGTCCGCCTACAACGAAACGCAGTCGCAAATCGACACGCTGTCCGCCGAAGTCGGTCGTCTCGAAGCCGAGGTGAGCGAGAAAAGCGAGCTGACCTTCAGCGATCACGGCAACGACAAGGCGCGCCAGTCCGAGGTCAGGCTGTTCAATGCCCGTCGGGCACGCCTGAACAAGTCGATCGGCGCGTTGCAGGAAGAAGACCGCATCCTGCAACAGCAGATCGCAATGATCCGTCCGTTGGTGGAGAAGCAGTCGGCGCCGCGTTCGCAACTTCTCCAGTTGCAGCAGCAGTCTGCCCAACTGCATGGGCGCATCGGCGATCTGCGCAATCAATACGTGCAGGAAGCGTACAGCACGATGGTCGACAAGAAGGCGAAGCTCGCCGAACTGCAGCAAAGCATGCTGCAGAAAAAGGACCAGCTCAATCGCACGCTTGTCACCGCACACGTGGCCGGACTGGTCAACAACGTGAAGATCAACTCGGTCGGCGGCGTCGTGCAGCCCGGCGAAACGATCATGGAGATCACGCCGATTCACGATCAACTGGTGGTGGAAACGCTGGTCGAGCCGAAGGACGTGGCCTTCATCGCGCCCGACATGCCGGCCAGCGTCAAGATCTCTGCCTACGACTACTCCGTATACGGCGACTTGCGCGGCAAGGTCACGCAGATCTCGGAAGACACCGTGAAGGAAGACACGCCGCATGGTCCGCAAGAATATTACCGGGTGATGGTCACGACCGACCGCTCGCATCTGAAGCGCAACGGTGTGGAGTTGCCGATCCGGGCCGGCATGGTTGCCGAGGTGGATATCGAAACCGGACGCCGGTCGATATTGAGTTACCTCACACGTCCGCTGATGAAGGCCCGGCTGCGCTGAGACCCGGCGCGGCTGTGCAAGGTTTACCGATCAATAGTCTTCGCGATACAGGAACGGCCGCGGCGGATCGCGTCGGCCGGCCACCCATGACCCACGGCCAGGAGCCAAAATGGACAAGCGGATTGACGTAAAAGCGCAGTCGGGAGCAGTTGAGACGCACACCGTTTCGCAGGCCACGCAAGACGCCACCATTCAGGTCCAGGCAGGCACGGAGGTCCGGCTCTTCGCCCAGCAGGGCGACATCGAGTCGATGCAGCGCCAGGGGCATGATCTGATCATCAAGTACACCGACGGCACGGTCGTGCGTCTGGTCAGTTACTTCGACTGCCCGACGGACGAGATGCCGAAGCTGGTGCTCGACGATCAGAACGACGCGAGCGGTGCGGAGCAGGTCTACAAGGCGGAGCTCGATCCCGCGGCGTGCTTTGCGGCGGGCGACACATCCAGCGGTCCGGTTGCGTTCGCGTGGGTGGCGGATGGCGGCGCAGGCCTGAGCCCGCTGTTGCTCGGCGGCCTGGCGGTACTCGGCGCGGGCATTGGCATTGCGGCGGCGAGCGGCGGCGGCAGCGGCCCGCACGGGCACGGCGGCTCCAGCGCAGCAACGCCCGACGCGCCGAGCGCGCAGTTCAACGCCGACGGCACCGCGGTGACCGGCCATGGCGCGCCGAATGCAACGATCGTCGTCACCGACGGGTCCGGCAAGACGATCGGGACCGGCACGGCCGACGGGCAGGGCAACTTCACGGTGCCGCTGACCGAGCCGCAGAACAACGGGCAGCAGGTCGACGTCACGCAGACGACGCCGGGCGGCACCTCGCCGACCACCTCGCTGACGGCGCCCGACCTCACTGCGCCCGATGAGCCGGTGATCCATGCGGTGACCGACGATGTCGGCGCGACGACCGGCACGATCGCCTCTGGCGGTGTGACCGACGACAACACGCCCACTCTCAGCGGCACCGCCGAGGCGAACTCCAGGGTCACGGTGTACGACAACGGCGTCGCGATCGGCAGCGCGACCGCCGACGCGTTCGGCAACTGGAGTTTCACCCCTGGCACGGCGCTGGCGGACGGCGCGCACAATTTCTCGGTGACGGCCACCGACGCCGCGGGTAATGTCAGTGCGTTGACGCCGATCTACGAGGTGACGGTCGACACCACCGCGCCGAGCGCGCCCACCGTCAATCCCACCGACGGGGCGCCCGGATCGGTGGTGTCGGGCACTGCCGAACCGGGCTCGACCGTCGCGGTCGACACGAACGGTGACGGCAAGCCGGATTACACGACGACCACGGACGGCGGCGGAAACTGGTCGGTGACGATCGGTTCCGAACTGCCGGCCGGGTCGACGGTCACCGCCACGGCGACCGACCCGGCCGGCAACACGAGTGCGCCCGGCACGGTCACTGTCGGCGCCGGGACTGGCGGCGATACGACGCCGCCCGCCGCGCCGGTGATCAACGATGCGATCGACGACGTCGATCAGATGACCGGGTCGCTCGCCTCGGGCAGCATCACGAACGATGCGTTGCCGACCTTGACCGGCACCACCGAAGCGAACGCGACGGTCACGGTCTATGACAACGGGGTGATGATCGGCACCGCGCAGGCGGACAGCGCGGGCGCATGGGCCTTCACGCCCGCCACCCCGCTGGTCGACGGCGCACACAGCTTCACCACCACCGCGACCGACGCGGCAGGCAATGTCAGCACCGCGAGTGCCGCCTACGACTTGACCGTCGACGCGACGCCGCCGGCCACGCCGACGGTCGATCCGACCGATGGCGCGGCAGGTTCAGTACTGACGGGCACCGCCGAGGCGGGCGCGATGGTGGCGATCGACGTGGACGGCGACGGTCAGGCCGACTACATGGTGGCCGCCGACGAAAACGGCATCTGGTCCGTGGCGCTGCGCTCGGCGGTGTCCGACGGCAGCACCATCACTGCGATCGCAATGGATACGGCCGGCAATATGAGCGCGCCCGGCACCGGGACCGTGGATGCGGGGGCAGTCGACACGACGCCGCCCGCCACGCCGGTCATCGCCGCTGCCGCGGACGATGTCGGCTCGATCACCGGCACGGTGCCGTCCGGCGGCAGCACCGACGACACGACACCGACGCTGAGCGGCACGGCCGAGGCCAACTCGACCGTCGCCATCTACGACAACGGGACGCAGATCGGCACGGCGAACGCCGACGCGAGCGGGGCATGGACTTTCACGCCGACCTCGCCTCTCGCCGAGGGCGCGCATGCGATCACGACCACCGCCACCGACGCCGCCGGCAACACCAGCCCGGCGAGCGCGGCATACGAGCTGACGGTCGACACGACGGCACCCGACGCGCCCTCGATCAATCCAACCAACGGCGCCGACGGCGCGGTGCTGTCCGGCACCGCGGAGCCGGGTGCGACGGTCGCCATCGACGTCAACGGCGACGGTTCGCCCGACTACACGACGACAGCCGACGGAGACGGCAACTGGTCGGTGCCGCTTGATGGCGCGGTGCCCGACGGCACGGCGATCAGTGCGACGGCCACCGACGCCGCGGGCAACACCGGCGCGCCCGGCACGGTCACGGTCGACGCGAGCGCGCCGGACACCACGCCGCCGGCGGCGCCGGTCATTTCGGCGGCAGCGGACGATGCCGGCGCGGTGATCGGCAACGTGCCGTCTGGCGGCAGCACGGACGACAATACGCCGACGCTCTCCGGCACGGCCGAAGCCGACTCGACCGTCACCGTCTACGACAACGGCGCGGCGATCGGCACCGCGGTCGCCAACGGCAGCGGGGCATGGACCTTCACGCCGCCTGCGGCGCTGGCCGACGGCCAGCACAGTTTCACGAGCACCGCGACCGATGCCGCCGGCAATGTCGGCCCCGCAAGCGCGGCCTATGACGTGACGATCGACACCGCGGCGCCGAGCGCCCCGGCGATCGGTTCGGCAACCGACGACGCGGGGCCGGTGACGGGCCCGATCGCGTCCGGCGGCACGACCGACGACACGACACCGACGTTGACGGGCACCGCCGAACCCGACACGACCGTCACCGTCTACGACAACGGCAATACGATCGGCACGACCGTGACGGATGGCAGCGGCAACTGGAGCTACACGCCGACCACGCCGCTGGGCGACGGCGCCCATGACCTGACCACCACGGCGACGGACGCGGCGGGCAACACCAGTCCGGCGAGTGGCGGTTATCAGATCACGATCGACACCGCGGCCCCGGTCGCGCCGGCGATCACGTCGGCGACCGACGATGTCGGCGCGAACACGGGCGTGGTGCCGACGGGCGGCAGCACCGATGACACGACGCCGACGCTGACGGGCACCGCGGAAGCCAACGCGACCGTCGCGATCTACGACAACGGCACGCAGATCGGCACCGTCGTTGCGAACGGCGGCGGCGCCTGGACCTTCACGCCGGCGACGCCGTTGGCCGAAGGCGCACACAGCTTCACGAGCACCGCGACCGACGCCGCTGGCAATGTCAGCGCTGGCAGCGCCGCGTATGACCTGAGTGTCGACACGACCGCGCCCGCGGCGCCGACCGTCAACCCCACCAACGGTGCGGACGGTTCGGTCCTGTCGGGGACCGCGGAACCGGGCGCGACCGTCGGTGTCGATGTGAACGGCGACGGTCGTCCCGACTACACCACCACCGCCGATCCCGATGGCAACTGGTCCGTGCCGTTGAATGGCGCGGTGCCCGACGGTACGACGATCAGCGCGACGGCGACCGATGCCGCCGGCAACACGGGCGCGCCTGGCACGACCACGGTCGATGCCAGCACACCGGACACGACCGCGCCGGCGGCACCCGTCATTGCCGCGGCCGACGACGACGTCGGTGCGGTGACCGGCACCGTGCCAGCGGGCGGCAGCACCGATGATGCGACGCCGACGCTGACCGGAACGGCCGAAGCCAACGCGACGGTCCACGTCTACGATAACGGTACGGAGATCGGCACCGCGAGCGCCGATGCCACCGGCGCCTGGAACTTCACACCGGCCACGCCGCTCGCCGATGGCGCGCATGCGTTTACCACCACCGCCACGGATGCTGCCGGCAATACCGGCCCGGCAAGCGCCGCCTATGACGTGACCGTCGACACCGCGACGCCAGCCGCGCCGGTGATCGGCTCGGCGACGGACGACGTGGGTGCGACGACCGGTCCGATCGCCTCGGGCGGGACGACCGACGACAACACGCCGACGCTGAACGGCACGGCCGAAGCCAACGCGCTCGTCACCGTATATGACAATGGCGTGGCCCTGGGCACGACGACGGCGAATGGCACGGGCGTCTGGAGCTTCACGCCGACTGCGCCGTTGGAAAACGGGGCACATGCGTTCACGTCGACGGCGACGGATGCGGCAGGCAACACCGGTCCGGCGAGCGTTGCCTACGACATCAACGTCGACGCGACGGCGCCGGCCGCGCCGGTAATCGGTTCGGCGACGGACGACGTGGGTGCGACGACCGGTCCGATCGCCTCGGGCGGGACGACCGACGACAACACGCCGACGCTGAATGGTACGTCGGAGCCGAACGCGACGATCACCGTGTACGACAACGGCGCGGCGATCGGCACGGCCGTGGCCGACGGCACGGGTGCATGGGCGTTCACGCCGACCACGCCGCTCGCCGATGGCGCGCATGCGCTGACGACCACGGCAACGGACGCCGCCGGCAATACCGGCGCGCAGAGCGCGCCGTACGACATCAACGTCGATGCGACCGCGCCGGCTGCGCCGGTGATCGGCTCGGCAACGGACGACGCGGGCGACGTGACCGGCCCGATCGCCGCCGGCGGCACCACCGATGACAACACGCCGACGCTGAACGGCACGGCCGAACCCAATTCGACGATCACCGTCTATGACAACGGCAACGCGATCGGCACCGCGACCGCCGACGGTACCGGCGCCTGGAGCTTCACGCCGGCCACGCCGCTGGACGACGGTTCGCACGCGCTGACGACCACGGCAACCGATGCCGCCGGCAATACCGGCCCGGCAAGCCCGGCGTACGACATCAATATCGATGCGACGGCGCCGGCCGCCCCGGCGATCGGCTCGGCGACGGACGATGCGGGTCGGGTCACCGGTCCGATCGCTGCAGGCGGGACGACCGACGACAACACGCCTACCCTGAACGGCAGTGCAGAGCCGAACGCGACGGTGACCGTCTACGACAACGGCGACGAGATCGGCACGACCACGGCCGACGGCACCGGTGCCTGGAGCTTCACGCCCACCACGCCGCTTGCCGACGGTGCCCACGCGCTGACCGCGACGGCAACCGACGCGGCGGGCAACGCGGGACCTGCGAGTCCGGCCTATACGATCAATGTCGACGCCACCGCGCCCGCCGCGCCGGCGATCGCTTCGGCGACCGACGACGTCGGCGCGACGACCGGGCCGATCGCCGCGGGTGGCACGACCGATGACAACACGCCGACCCTGAACGGCACCGCCGAAGCCAACGCGACAGTGACGGTCTACGACAATGGCGTGGCGCTCGGCACGGTCGTCGCCGACGGCACGGGAGCGTGGACGTTCACGCCGACTGCACCGCTGGCCGACGGCGCGCACGCCTTTACCACCACCGTGACCGACGCTGCGGGTAACACCGGCGAGGCGAGCCCGGCATACACGGTCAACATCGACGCAACCGCACCAGCGACGCCGGCGATCGGCTCGGCGACGGACGACGCCGGCGCGGTGACCGGCCCGATCGCCGCGGGCGGCACGACCGACGACAACACGCCGACCCTGAACGGCAGCGGCGAGCCGAATGCGACGATCACCGTCTACGACAACGGCAACGAGATCGGCACGACGACCGCCGACGGCACCGGGGCCTGGAGCTTCACGCCCGCCACGCCGCTGGCCGACGGCGCCCACGCACTGACCAGCACCGCGACCGATGCGGCAGGCAACACAAGCGCGCCGAGTCCGGCCTACACCATCAACGTCGACGCGACACCGCCGGCCGCGCCGGCGATCGGTTCGGCGACGGACGACGCCGGCACGGTGACGGGTCCGATCGCCTCCGGCGGGACGACCGATGACAATACGCCGAGCCTGACCGGCACGGCCGAGGCGAACGCAACGGTCACCGTTTACGACAACGACACGGCAATCGGCACCGCGGTCGCCGACGGCACCGGCGCGTGGACCTTCACGCCTACCGCGCCGCTGGCCGACGGCGCGCATGCGTTCACGTCCACGGCGAGCGACGCCGCCGGCAACACCGGGCCGCAAAGCGCCGCTTATACCGTCAACATCGACGCAACAGCGCCCGCGGCGCCGACCATCGGTTCCGCGACGGACGACGTGGGGGCGACGACCGGGCCGGTCGCGTCGGGCGGTACCACCGACGACAACACGCCGACCTTGAACGGCACCGCCGAAGCGAACGCGACGGTGACCGTCTACGACAACGGCGACGAGATCGGCACGACGACGGCCGACGGCACCGGTGCCTGGAGCTTCACGCCTACCGCACCGTTGGAGAACGGCACGCACGCGTTCACTTCGACGGCGACCGATGCCGCCGGCAACACCGGCGCAGCGAGTCCGGCGTACACCGTCAATGTCGACGCGACGGCGCCGGACGCGCCGACGATCGGCGCCGTGTCGGACGATGTCGGGCCGATCACGGGCACGGTCCCGGCGGGCGGCACGACCGATGACGCCCAGCCCTTGCTGACCGGCACCGCCGAGGCCAATGCGGTGATCACGGTCTATGACGACGGCGCGGCCATCGGCACCGCACGGGCCGACGGCAGCGGCGTCTGGGGCTTCACTCCCGATGCCCCGCTCGACAACGGGCATCACGCGTTCACCACGACGGCGACCGACGTGGCAGGTAACGTCGGTCCGCAGAGCGCGGCGTACGACGTGACGGTCGATGCGGTCGCACCCGCGGCGCCAGGCGTCGGTTCGGCGACCGACGACGCCGGTACCGTGACGGGCCCGCTCGCGTCCGGGGATACGACCGACGACACCACGCCGACGTTGACCGGCAATAGCGAACCGAACGCGACGGTCACGATCTACGACAACGGCACGCCGATCGGCACCGCGCCCAGCAACGAAGCCGGGGAGTGGACGTATACGCCCACGACGCCGTTGGGCGACGGCGTGCACGAGATCACGGTGACGGCCACCGACGCAGCCGGCAATACCAGTCCGCCGAGCGCCGGCTACGAGCTGACCATCGATACCGCGGCGCCGCAAGCGCCGGTGATCGCGTCCGCCACCGACGATGTCGGCGCCACGACCGGCGCGATCCCTTCCGGCGGCACGACCGACGACGACCAGCCGCTGCTGACGGGCACGGCAGAGGCCAACGCCACGGTCACGGTCTACGACAACGGTGCGCAGATTGGCACGGCGATCGTAAGCGGCACCGGCGCGTGGAGCTTCACGCCAACGACACCGCTGGACGACGGTCCCCATAGCTTCACCGCGACGTCCACCGATGTGGCCGGCAATACCGGCCCGGCTAGCGCACCGTATGCGTTGACCGTCGACACCGCCGCGCCGCTCGCGCCGTCGATTGACGGCGCGAGCGACGATGTCGGCGCCGTCACCGGCAATGTCCCGTCGGGCGGCACGACGGACGACGCGCAGCCGCTGCTGAGCGGCACCGCCGAAGCGAATGCGACGGTGACCGTATACGACAACGGCGCGGCGATCGGCACTGTCGTTGCCAGTGGCACGGGTGCCTGGAGCTTCACGCCGACGACGCCGCTCGACGATGGCCCGCACAGCCTGACCGCGACAGCGACGGATGCGGCCGGCAACACCGGCGCGCAGAGCGCGCCCTACGATCTGACCGTCGATACGGCAGTGCCGGTCGCGCCGACCATCACGTCGGCGACCGACGACGTGGGCGCGAGCACCGGCGTGATCGCGTCCGGCGGGACGACCGACGATACGCAGCCGCTGCTGAGCGGCACCGCCGAAGCGAATGCGACGGTGACCGTGTACGACAACGGCGCGGCGATCGGCACCGCCGTTGCCAGTGGCACGGGTGCCTGGAGCTTCACGCCGACGACACCGCTCGACGATGGTCCGCACAGCTTCACCGCGACCACCACCGATGCCGCCGGCAATACCGGGGTGGCAAGCGCCGCCTACGATCTGACCGTCGACACGGCGGCGCCGGTTGCGCCGTCGATCGGCGCGGTGACGGATGACGTCGGTGCCACCACCGGCGTGATCGCGGCGGGCGCCACGACCGACGACGACCTGCCGCTGTTGACCGGCACCGCCGAAGCGAATTCGACGGTGACCGTGTACGACAACGGCGCGGCGATCGGTACCGCCGTCGCCAGCGGCACGGGTGCGTGGAGCTTCACGCCGACGGCACCGCTTGACGACGGTCCGCACAGCTTTACCGCGACGACGACCGACGCGGCCGGCAATACCGGGGAACAGAGCGCCCCGTACGACATCGTCGTCGATACGGTGGCGCCGGTCGCGCCGACCATCGCCTCGGCTACGGACGACGTCGGCGCAAGCACCGGCGTGGTCGCGTCCGGTGGCACCACCGACGACACGCAACCGCTGCTGAGCGGCACCGCCGAAGCGAACGCAACGGTCACGGTGTACGACAACGGTGCGGCGATCGGCACCGCCATTGCCAGCGGCACTGGCGCGTGGAGTTTCACGCCGACGACGCCGCTCGACGACGGTCCGCACAGTTTCACCGCCACGACAACGGACGCGGCCGGCAACACGGGCGCGCAGAGCGCGCCGTACGATCTGACGGTCGATACGGCGGCGCCGGTGGCGCCGACCATCACCTCGGCGACCGACGACGTTGGCGCCACCACGGGCGTGGTTGCGTCGGGTGGCACCACGGACGACACCCAGCCGCTGTTGACGGGCACGGCGGAGGCGAACGCGACGGTGACCGTGTACGACAACGGCGCGGCGATCGGCACTGCCGTTGCCAGTAGCACCGGTGCGTGGAGTTTCACGCCGATCGCGCCCCTGGAAGATGGTCCGCACAGCTTCACCGCGACGACGACCGATGCCGCCGGCAATACCGGCGTGGCGAGCGCCGCCTACGATCTAACGGTCGACACGGCAGCGCCGGTGGCGCCGACCATCACCTCGGCGACCGACGACGTCGGCACGACCACGGGCGTGGTCGCCTCCGGAGGCACGACCGACGACAATCTGCCGCTGTTGACCGGTACGGCCGAAGCGAACGCGACGGTGACCGTCTATGACAACGGCGCGGCGATCGGCACTGCCGTCGCCAGCGGCACCGGCGCGTGGAGCTTCACGCCGGTCGCGCCGCTCGACGATGGTCCGCACAGCTTCACCGCGACGACGACCGATGCCGCCGGCAATACCGGCCTGGCGAGCGCCGCCTACGATCTAACGGTCGACACGGCAGCGCCGGTGGCGCCGACCATCACGTCGGTGACCGACGACGTCGGCGTGACCACGGGCGTGGTTGCGCCCGGCGGCACGACCGACGACAACCTGCCGCTGCTGACCGGTACGGCCGAAGCGAACGCGACGGTGACGATATATGACAACGGCGCGGCAATCGGCACCGCCACGGCCAGCGGCACGGGCGCGTGGAGTTTCACGCCGGTCGCGCCGCTCGATGATGGTCCGCACAACTTCACGGCCACCACCACGGACGCTGCGGGCAATACCGGCGCCGAAAGCGATCCCTACGGTGTGACAGTGGACACGGCCGCGCCAGTGGCGCCGACCATCACGTCGGCGACGGACGATGTCGGCGCGATTACCGGCGTGGTGGCATCGGGCGGTACGACCGATGACGCGCAGCCGCTGCTGACCGGCACGGCCGAGTCGAACGCGACCGTCACGATATACGACAACGGCGCGGCGATCGGTACCGCCACGGCAAGCGGCACGGGTGCCTGGAGCTTCACGCCGACCGCGGCGCTGGACGACGGTCCGCACAGCTTCACCGCGACGACGACGGATGCCGCCGGCAACACGGGGGTGGAGAGCGCCGCTTACGTGATTGATGTCGATACGGCTGCGCCGGCCGCCCCGACGCTCGTCTCGGTGACCGACAACGTCGGTGTCGTCACCGGAGTGGTCACCGCAGGCACGTCGACCGACGACAATACGCCGACACTGAACGGCACGGCCGAGAGCAACTCGACCGTGACGATCTACGACAATGGCGCGGTGATCGGAACAGCGACGGCGAACGATTCCGGCGACTGGAACTTCACGCCGACCGCACCGCTCGACGACGGCGCGCATTCGTTCACCGTGACGAGCACCGACGCGGCCGGCAACACTGGCGCATCGAGTGCGGCGTACGATGTGACAGTCGACACCGAGGCCCCGTTCGCGCCGGCGATCACGTCGGCGAACGACGACGTCGGCACCGTGACTGGACCGGTCGCGTCCGGCGGGACGACTGACGACACGACGCCCACCTTCTCTGGCACGGCCGAAGCGAACGCGGTCATCAACCTCTACGACAACGGCGTGCCGATCGGCACGGCCGCGGCCGACGGCAACGGTGGCTGGACGTTCACGCCCACCGCGCCGTTCGCGGAGGGACCGCATACCATCACCGCGACGGCCACCGATGCGGCCGGCAACACCAGTACCGGTAGCGTCGGCTACGACCTGACGGTCACGAGCAGCGATACGCTCGACGCGGTGCCCGACACTGCGACATTGGATGGCGGCGGCGTGGTCGCGGTCGAACAGGCGCCGGTCACGAGCAACGACGTGTTGGTGCTGGGTGTCGCGGAAGCGGACGACGGGACCGACGGCAGCCAGGCATTCACGATTGCGCCGAACAGCGCCGGCATCCTCCACATCGAGGTGACGCAGACGTCCCTGGTGGCGGTGGCCGACGCGTATCAGATCGACGTGGTCGACGCGAACGGCAATGTCGTATATTCCGCCACGTCGAGCGGCCAATTGCTCGGCGGCGTCGGCAACGTCGGCGTGCTCGGCGTCGTTGGCGACAACACGCTGACGGCGGACGTCGGTGGACTGCCGGCAGGCACCTACCACGTCGTGGTGCACAACGCCGATCAGAGCACGCTGACCGACCTGCTCGATTCGAACGACGATGGCGGCGTCTCGCTGACCGAACTCGGCAACAGCGGTGTTCTGCTCGGCCCGGACAACGAAACGCTGATTCTCGATACGGTCGCGAACGCGCTTGACGGCAGCGTGCTCGGCATCCCGCTGGGCAACCTCGGCTCGACGATCGTCGAACCGTTGCTGCAGACTGCGCTGGACGCAGTCAATGCCACCGGGCAGGAAACGCCGGTTTCCGCGCTGGTCGGCATCCTCGGCGACGTGCTGAGCAACAACGCAGTCACCACCGCGCTGGCGCCGCTCGGTCTCGACTCCGGGGACCTGCTCAACAGCGTGATCAGCACGCTCGCCAGTACCCTGCTCAGTAACACGCTGTCGCTGCTGCAGCAAACGTCGATCACGACCCAGTACACCGGCTATGCGTTCGAAAACGGCGATCTGACCGGCAATGTGATCACCGATCCAGCGGGCGCCGACAACTTGGGCGTCAACGGCAACGCCTCCGTTACCCAGGTGACGTGGGACAGCACGACCGTCGGCGTCGACGCGGTGAACGGCGCGACGATCCAGGGGCTCTACGGATCGCTGCACATCAACGCCGACGGGTCGTACACCTATACCGGTTCGGGCGACCCGGCCGCGTTCAACCATTCGGACGTGTTCACCTACACGCTGTCCGACGGCATCGTGGCCGACAGCGCCACGCTGACGATCAATATCGTCGATACGGTGGCACCGGTGGTCACACCGACCATTACCGCGATCTCCGACGATACCGGCACGGTCGGCGACTGGCGGACCACGGACGTTTCCCCGACGATCATCGGTCATGTCGATGCGCCGCTCGCGACCGGCGAACGGGTGCAGGTGAGCATCGACGGCGGCGCATGGACCGACGCCACCATCGACCCGAGCGACGCCAGCGGCACGACCTGGTTCTTCGGGCCGGGTGCGTTGTCCGGCGGCGCGCACACGGTCACCGTGCAGGTCGTCGACCAGAGCGGCAACGTCGACACGAACACCGCCTCACAGGTTGTCACGATCGATACCTCGAACCAGTCGCCGGTCGTCGCGTTGAACAACGGGCTGCTGGGCGGCCTGTTGGGCGTCGACGCGCTGGAGTTGGCCGACATCGGCAATCAAACATTCGTCGCCTACGACACAGGCAACAATCTGCAGAGTGTCTCGATCGAATACAGCGTGCCGATCAATATCGGTGCGTTCGACCTCGCGGCGTCCAATGCGCTGGCGACTGAGCTGGGCCTGCAGTACAGCGTGGATCACGGCAACTACAATGTGCTGACCGGCGCGCCAGAGTCGTCGACGCTCACCATCACCTCGCTCACCGGCGGTACGATCGACAACCAAGCGGTGCTGGAGCTGCTTGGCTCGGTCTATCTCGATACCGCGCTGAACATCGGGGTGGCGCCAACCTATTCGCTCACTGCGACCGATGCGGGCGGGCTGAGCGCCACCACGAGTTCGACGACGCTGGCGAACCTCGGTCTCGGTACAACGATCAACTCGTCAATCATGCTGGGCACGACGAACAGCGAGACGATCACCGGCTCGTCCGCCGACGAACACATCTATGGCTTCGGCGGCAACGACGTCCTGCACGGCAATGACGGCAACGATCTGCTGCGCGGTGGCGTCGGCGCCGACTCGCTGTACGGCGACGGCGGCAACGACGTGCTGGTGTATGACGCGAACGACATCGTGATCGATGGCGGTGATGGCGACGATACGCTGCTGATCGAGGATGCGGTGGCCTCGATCGTCGGCAAGTCGACGCCGGTGCAGAACATCGAGACGATCCAGCTGGGCAGTGACAACGGCGCGCACACGTTGACGCTGGATGCCGCGGGCGCGAACAAGGCCACGGGTGGCGCTCCGCAACTCACGATCGAGGGGTCGCAGAACGATACCGTGAATTTGGCCGGCGGCGTGTTCCACGGGCAGGTGTTGATCAACAACCATGCCTACGAGTCTTATACGCTGGGCAGTACCACAGTGCTGATCGAGGACCAGATCCACGTCAATGTCACACCGATCTAAGCCTGTCGCGCGCGGGCCTCGCCTATGACGTCCGTGCGCCGTTTCACCCTTGCCGCCGGTCTGTGCTGTTCGCTGATCTCCTCGATCACGACGGCACGGGCCAGCGACGCTTCACCCGCGCCGGCGGCCGATGCGTCCGCCACCGAACCACGTCATGCCGCGCCGCCGTCGCCCGGGCCGGAACGCCTCGAACTTGGCGCGGCGGTGGACAGCGAGAGCGGTCTGATCGGCTCCGCCTATGTAGGCAAGAACAATCTGATCCCAGGCGTCTTCACATTCGCGACGTTCCGCTACGCGCGCGAGACGCAGCGCGGCCAGGCCGGCCTCTTCAAGCCCAACGCGTTCGGCGAGCGCGTCGATGCCGGCGTGGATTTCAACTATCGCCGCGACGCGTATGACGACCAGGGTTTCTGCGCCAGGACCTACGGCATCGAGCCCTATGTGCAGTTCCATATCGGCGCCAAGGGCGTGCTGACCACGGGCCTGGGCTACCGTGTGCAGACGGTGGACCATCTCGCCGGCGATGCACCCCTATCGTTCCGGCACGACGAAGGAACGCGGTCGGGCGTGTACCTGCGCGCGTCGTATGCGCTGGACAAATTCGTCGACACGACGCGGTTGACGATGAGCGCCGACCTCGACAACCATCTCTACAACCTTGCTTCCGGCCGGGACGGGGTCTTCCAGTCCGAAGGCCGCCTCCGCACCAAGGTCGCGCTGGTGCCGGATTCGCTCAGCCTGCTCAACATCGTGCGCGTCGGCTATATGCACGCGGTCGGCGGCGGCTCGCCGAGCGTCGCGGATCGCTTCTTCATTGGCGGTGTCAGCCTGCGCGGCTTCGAGCCGCGCCATGTGGGGCCGCGCGACGGCAACTACTTCGCGGGCGGCGATCGCTACGCAACCGCCAGTCTGGACGTCATCAAGAAAGTCGGCACGCTGCTTGGCAGTGCGGTGTCGATCAGTGTATTCACCGATGTCGGCTCGCTATGGGGCGGCGACCTGCGGCCCGACGCGGCAGCGGACACGCGCGCGGTCGTGCGCGCGTCGGCCGGCGTCGCAGTCACCTTCTCGGTCGCCGGCTTGCCCGTTTCGCTCTATGCGGCGAAGCCGTTCCGAAAGCAGCGGGAGGACGTCGAGCAGAATTTCGGCATGTCGGTCAGCATGCGCTTTTGAAGCGTGTGCGAGCGGGGACCGGATGGAAATGGCGCTGCGTGGCAGGCGGCGCTGCCCGACTGCCGCACGGTCGTGGCTGTCGATATGACGACGGGGGGCGGACGGGCCGCCGCTGCGGCCACGGCGTGAGCCGACCAGGTCGGCGACGCGTGCCGCTGCCCGACGTGCACCGCTCGGCCGACCCGCCGCGTGGCGCGCGAGCAGGGCCGACTTTTCCGCATCATTGACGATAGCTGTCGTCGATCTTGTCGACCTGGCGGATCAACGCGTCGAGGATCGCGTCGCCGGCACCGAAGCGCGGGTCGAACTGCAGCGAATCGCGGGTCGACTGAGCGACGATGTTCGATGCGATCGGCAGCGTCTGACCGCGCATCGAGTGGCACGCCAACTGGATTTCGCAGGCCCGATTAAGCGTCCAGAGCAGGGCAAAAGCGTGTCCGACCGATGCGCCATGCGACAGCAGGCCATGATTGCGGAGGATCAACAGGCGCTTGTCGCCGAGCGAAGCCAGCATGCGCGGCTTTTCGGCGTCGTGGACGGTGATCCCTTCGAAGGTGTGGTACGCGACCATGTCGTGCAACTGCGCCGCATAGAAATTACTGTACTCGAGTCCGTCTGCCATGCACGCCACGGCCAATCCGGCCGTCGTGTGGGTGTGCATCACGCAGTGGGCGTCGTCGACGCTTTCATGGATGGTGCTGTGCACGATCAAGCCGGCGGGATTGATCGGGTAGGCGCTTTCGCTGAGGATGTTGCCGGCGAGGTCGATCTTTACCAGGTTGGAAGCCGTCACTTCGTCATAAGTCAGCCCGAACGGGTTGATCAGGAAGTGTTTGTCGGGCCCGGGCACCCGCAGCGTGATGTGGTTGAAGATCAGCTCGGTCCAGCCGAGCATGTGGAACACGCGGTAGGTGGCGGCCAGACGCAGCCGTGCCTGCCATTCGGCGTCGCTACACTGGCGTTGCAGGGAGGGGCTTTCGAGAACGGTGGACATGACGCCTCCTGGCGGCAAGCGAAGTGGGGTCGGGGCCAGATCCGGCTGCCGACAATAGATTTATTAACGGGTGAACGATATGCGCTGCGTTCGCGCTTCGCCATTAGGGTAAGCGCCGATCGCACCGCGCCGCGTCGGTCCTGCGCGCCCCGTATGATGGAACCCGTCCGCTGGCGCCCCGGCACCGGCGGTGCGGCCGGGGCCCGCGGCGCGGGAGGGGCGTTCGACCTTCCGGCGCCGCGGCCGCCGGTTCACGCGCGACAGCCCGAGTGGCTGAAAGGAGCACGATGAGTTTTGGGGACTATCGTCATTTGCTGATCTCGGTTGGTCTGACCCTCTTGATGGTGGGTGCCACCTGGATCGGCATGCACCTGCGCTTGCGCCTGCCGGTGCACCATCGCGACCGCGATACCGCGCAGGTGCTCAACGCGATCTTCACGATGCTCGTCACGTTCACCGCGATCGTGCTCGGCCTGTTGATCACCGCGAAGAAAAGCGAATTCGAAACGACCGGGCATTCGGTACAGCTGTTCGCGTCGCGGCTCATCGAACTCGACCGCCTTTTCAGGCAACGTGGGCCGGTTGCGCAGCCGGCTCACGGCATGTTGCGGGATTACCTGCAGCTGTCCATCGACAGCGCGCACCATCGGCCGCCGACGCCACGCGAGAATCCGCGCAGCGGTTTCGGTGGCATCGCCGAGGGCGCGCTGTTCGACAAGATCGAACGCGACGTGCGCGCATGGCCTTCGCCGGATGCCACTGCGCTCAGGTTGCAGACCGACTCGCTCGACTTGATGCGCTCGCTGACCGATCTGCGCTGGCAGATGATCGAGAATACCAACGGTGTCGCGGACGCGCCGTTCTTCGCGGTCCTTGTACTGTGGCTGGTGATGATGTTCGTGGTTTTCAGCTTGAGTGCGACGCGCAACGCACTCGTGTTCGCGACCGTCTTCGGCGCCGCGGTGACGATCGGCGCGTCGCTCTTCCTGATCTTTGAACTGCAGACGCCGTTCGATGGCCTGATCACGATCTCGCCGCGTCCCATCGCGGATGCACTGGCGTACGTCGAACGGTAGACCTCGGGCAGGGCGGGGCGAGTCGAGCGCGCTGCCGCGCGCCCGGCACAAGGACGTCCACGGCACGCGCCGCGCCTCGGACAGACGCAGCGCGGATGGCGCGCGACCGATACACTGGTAGGAATAGAAACCGACAGTGCGTCGGCTTCGTCACCCGCCAATCCCGCTGCAATGAGCGACAACGACTTCCATTTCTACGAACCGAGCCGTGGGCACGGCTTGCCGCACGATCCGTTCAATGCGATCGTCGGTCCCCGGCCGATCGGCTGGATCTCCTCTCACGACGCCCGGGGGCGGTTGAATCTGGCGCCGTACAGCTTCTTCAATGGCTTCAACTATGTGCCGCCGATCATTGGTTTTTCGAGCGTCGGTCGCAAGGACAGCCTGAACAATATCGAGGCCACCGGCGAGTTCGGCTGGAATCTCGCCACGCGCCCGCTGGCCGAGCGGATGAACGCCAGTTGCGCTGCGGTCCCGCCGGAGGTCGATGAGTTCGAGCTGGCCGGGCTGACGCCCGTGGCGTCGCGCATGATTTCCGTGCCACGTGTTGCGGAAGCGCCGGTTTCATTCGAATGTCGCCTGACTCAGATCGTCCGTCTGCAGACCGCATCCGGCGAACAGGTTGATACATGGCTGGTGCTGGGCGAAGTGGTGGGTGTGCATATCGCGCAGGATCTGCTGCCCGGCGGCATCTACCAGACAGCCGCGGCCGACCCGATCCTGCGTGGCGGTGGACCCGCCGACTATTTCACGATCAGCGAAGCCGCTCGTTTCAGGATGCGCCGTCCGGCTGCCTGACGCCTGCCTGGAGCCTGTTTCGCGCCGGACCGCTGCCGCGTCTGCGGTCCGGCGCGGGTGTTGCTCAGCGGCTCGTCAACGCAGCCGTGCCCTCGCGCGCCAACCGCTCGCGCAGCGCGCGCGCCGCCGCCACCATGTTGGCAAGCGCGGCCTCGGTTTCCGGCCAGCCGCGCGTCTTCAGTCCGCAATCCGGATTGACCCACAGGCGCTCCGGCGGAATCACCGTGCACGCGCGGTCGAGCAACTGGCGCATCGCGTCCGCGGCTGGCACGCGGGGCGAGTGAATGTCGTAGACGCCCGGTCCGATTTCGTTCGGGTAATCGAAGGCACCGAAACCGTCGAGCAGCTCCATCGCCGACCTGGAAGTCTCGATGGTGATGACATCCGCATCCATCGCAGCGATTGCCGGCAGGATGTCGTTGAATTCCGAGTAGCACATGTGGGTGTGGATCTGCGTCTCGTCGCGAACCGAGGTCGACGCGATCCGGAATGTGCGCACGGCCCATTCAAGATAAGTCTCCCAGTCTGCGCGTCGCAACGGCAACCCCTCGCGGAACGCTGGTTCATCGATCTGAATCACGCGAATACCGGCGCGCTCCAGGTCGCTGACTTCGTCGCGGATGGCCAGCGCCAGTTGCAGCGCGGTGGTCGCGCGCGGCTGGTCGTCCCGGACGAAGGACCATTGCAACATCGTGACGGGGCCGGTCAGCATGCCCTTCATCGGGCGGTCGGTCAGCGCTTGCGCGTAGCAGGTGGTTGCCACCGTCATCGCTTCGGGACGGTAGACATCGCCATAGATGATCGGCGGCTTCACGCAACGGGAACCATAGCTCTGCACCCAGCCGTTCTCGGTGAACGCATAACCCCACAGTTGCTCGCCGAAGTATTCGACCATGTCGTTGCGTTCGGCTTCGCCATGCACCAGGACATCGAGCCCGAGCGCTTCCTGTCGGCGCACCGCATGCGCGATCTCGGCGCGGATGCTTTCGAGATAGCCGAGAGCGTCCAGTTCGCCGCGCCTGTAGGCGGCGCGCGTTTGGCGGATTGCCGGGGTTTGCGGAAACGAACCGATGGTGGTGGTCGGCAGCAGGGGCAGATCGAGTGCGGCCCGTTGGGCGGCGATGCGTTGCGCAAACGGGCTGGCGCGCTGCGCCATGTCGGCATCGACCTCGGCAAGCCGGTGCTGCACCAACGGATTGACGACTCGTTCGGAGCTGCGGCGCGTTCGCTGCACGGTGTCCGACGCCGTCAACGCATCGGCAATTGCCGCCGGGCCCGCCGACAGGCCGCGCGCGAGCGCCACCGTTTCGTCGAGCTTTTCGACCGCGAACGCCAGCCATGCCTTGATCTGTGGATCGAGCCTGCGCTCCGCTTCAAGGCTGACCGGCACATGCAGCAACGAGCACGACGGGGCGACCCAGAGGCGCTCGCCGAGCTGTGCGGCGACCGGCGCCAGCGTGTCGAGCGCGCGTCGCAGGTCGGTGCGCCAGATGTTGCGGCCGTCGACGATGCCAGCGGACAGCACGCGATCGGCCGGCAGCGCGTCCAGCCATGCCGCCAGTTGCTGCGGGGCCCGCACCAGGTCGACGTGCACGCCAGCCACCGGCAATTTCGCTAGCCAAGCAGCATGCTCATCGGCGCGCTCGAAATACGTGGCCAGCAAGAGGCGTACGTTCTGACCGCCAAGCGTCGCGTAGGCATGCTCGGCGGCCGCGCGCCACGCCGCGGGCAGGTCGAGGCACAGGGCTGGCTCGTCGACCTGTACCCAATCCGCGCCGTGCTCGGCAAGGCGCGCGAGAATCCGGCGGTACGCGTCGAGTGCGGCGTCCAGCAAAGACAGCCGCTCGAAATCGGCGGCATGCGATTTGGCGAGGTACAGGAAGGTGATTGGTCCGATCAGCACCGGCTTGATGCGATGGCCAAGCTGGCGCGCCTGCGTGACTTCATCGAACAGCCAGTCGACGCCCCCGTCGAAGCGGGTTTGCGCCGATAGCTCCGGCACCAGGAAGTGATAGTTGGTATCGAACCATTTGGTCATCTCCATCGCCGGCTGGGCGGCGTTGCCGCGCGCCAGTTCGAACGATTGAGGAAGGGTCAGCGTCTTCGCATCGAAACCAAAGCGCGACGGCAGCGCGCCGAGCAGCGCAGCGGTGTTGAGCATCTGGTCGTAGTATGCGAAGTCGCCGACCGTGACGCGATCCAGGCCGGCCTCTCGTTGGCGTGCCCAGTGGCGCTCGCGCAAGCGGGCGCCCACCTCGGTGAGCTGCGTCGGCCCCGCTTCACCGCGCCAGAACGCTTCCAGTGCGAACTTCAGTTCGCGTTGTGCGCCGATGCGCGGAAAGCCGAGAATGTGAGTCTGTGCCATTGGGCTTCCATCAACTGGATGAAAGCCCGAGTCTGTCGCCTTTCAACATGAAATTCAAACGAGCGATTTTCAGATCAAGTTGAATTTCGTTCATGCAGGCACGATGGCGCAGGCGACCGGGTCGGAATGGTGCCGCGACCCCATACGACATGCCGGCGCCTCCGCCAGCGGCTGGGTAGTGCCGAGCGGGGCCGACCTGGACAGCCGACAGAGCCGGCCGACTGAACGGCGCGTCGGGCGCGTCGCAAGCAGCAGGCAACCATGCGCTGGCACAACGCTGGTGCAGCGCGGGCGCGACCCCGGCAGGGGCGGGAACGACGCGTAGCGAGTGCTACGGGTACCAAGGGGGTGCGATGGGGCGCGATGACGATCGAGCCTGGACCGGGCGGGTGCGCAGGCGCGCCCGTTCGCCACGCAACGTGATGACGAGATGACCGCCGCGGGCCCGCGGCGCCGTCAGCGGCAGGCCGTCGGTAGCGGCTCAGGCGGCGAGTGCGTGCGCCGGCGCCTCGCTGCGCGCAGGACGCGCGCAGTGCATCAAACTCAGAATCATCTGCCGGCCCATTTCCCACGGACCGAAACCCGCCTCGGTGTTGATATGGCCGGACAGGCCGTAATTGAGAAAGGAACTGCCCCAACGCTGCGCCAGTGCCCGAGCATCGTTGAGCGGCATCCACGGATCATTCTCGCTGCCGACGACGATCGACGGGCAGGTGAGCCTGCCAGCCAGCTGTTCGACCTGCACGGCGAACCGCTCCGGACGGGCGGGCGCGACGAAGAGCACGCCGCGAACGGCTGGCAGCGCGAGGTCGGCCAGCGCCCGTGCAGTCGCGAGGCAACCGAAGCTGTGCGCCACCAGGACCACAGGCTCTTCGGCAGCAGCGACCGTGCGCACGATCTGTTGCGCCCACTCGTCAAGCTCGGGATGCGCCCAGTCGCGTTGTTGAACGCGGGTGCTTCGCTCGAACTGTCCTTCGAGCCAGGTCTGCCAATGACCTTCGCCGCTTCCGCGCAGTCCGGGCACGGTGACGAGCAGCGCAGTTTGAACTGTGGACAGCGGTACCATTGAGCCAGCCTCTTTCCAATTCTCGCAATTGCCGGCAAGCGCGCGGTGCGCGTTCGCCATCACATTAACGCTCAGTCTAGGCATGATCGAGCGCGTTGCGAACGTCTAAGTTTTCATTTTCTTATGCCAAAAACTGTCATGGGTCGCTTTCGCGCGACATCGGTCAGTTTTTCTGCAAGATCGTGCCGCTTATTTTGGAACCCATAGAGCAGCGGCCGGCTGCCGGATCAGCCGCTGCGGCGGACGGTAGCACTGACGGTGCGTCGGGTCGCGAAGCCAGTCTCCAAATCCGCGCGAAAGCGCGGGGTCCAGCCGCCGCACAGCCGCCGCACAGTCGCGGATCAGGCGCGGATCAGGCGCCGGCGCGCAGGCTGCGCCACTGGAGGAGCAGGGCGAGCGCGATAACGGCGGCACCGACGAACGGCAGTCGAGTTGCCGGCATGCCCCCGGCCAGCAGGGCGCCGCCCGCAACCGCGCCCGCCGCGCTGCCGAGATAGCTGCACGAGCTGTTCAGCGCAACGGCCGCACCGCCGTGCCGGGGCTGCAGGCCGAGCAGGATGTGTTGTTGCGGAGCAGCGGTGGACCAACCCATCGCGCCCCACACGGCGAACACCGCGATGGAGGCGATCGATATACCGGCGGTCGACGGCAACAGCGCGAGCGCGACGCTCATCGTGGCGAGCACCACCGCCATCAGCGCGCGTGGCCGGCCGGTCCGGTCGATCAGTGTCCCGATCGAAACACTCGCCGCCACGCCACCGACGCCCCATGCCCAGAAATAAGGCGTCGGGTCCGTGACGCCTCCGCCCGTGGCCAGGATCGGCGCAACGTACGTATAGAGGCCCAGGCTGCCGACCCCGATCAGGAAGGTGACCGCGACCGTGACGGCCACGCGGCGGTCGAGCAGCATGGCCAGGCGTTGCCGCAACGAGGGCGGCGGCGCGGCCGGCACGTCTGGCAGGCGCAACGCAATGCCTGCGAATCCAATCGCGCCGCAGGCCGCGACCAGCCACAACGTGCTTTGCCAGCCTGCGCGGTGCGCGAGCCACAGGCCTAGCGGGACGCCGAGTACGGTGCCGCAGCTCATCCCGCCCATCGTCAGGCCCAGCGCGCGTCCGCGCCGCGCCGGCGGGACCAGTGCTGCCGCACCAGCCAGCGCCAGTGGCGCAAAGACGCCGGCGCCGATGCCTGCCAGCGCGCGTGTCAAAAGCAATATGCCGAAATCCGGCGCAAGCGCGCTCGATGCATTGGCGAGCGTGAACAGGCCAAGTGCGGCCAGCAGCACACGGCGCACCGAACGACCGGCGAGCAGCGTCGCGAAAATCGGTGCGGACAGAGCGTAGCAGAGGGTGAAAGCGCTGACTGCCTGACCTGCCTGCGCGGTGTCGACACCAAACTGCGTCGCGATCGCGGGTAGCAGGCCGGCGACCACGAAGGCGTCCAGTCCGAGTGCGAACATCGCCAGCGCGAGCGGCGCGATGACCCGACTCATGCGACTCATGCGGCAGCCCGCCGGCCCGGCACGCCGTATGCGCACTCGCATGACGAGGTACGGTGCTCGGCGACGTGGCGGTTCACAGCGAGGTGGCGGTTCGCAGCGAGGTGGCGGTTCACAGCGAGGTGGCGGTCCGGGCCGCGCTGTCGTACATGCCTGACGCGGCGCGCATCAGCGCGGCGGCGTTGCCGAACTCGTCGTTGCGCAGACCAGTCTCGCCCAGGGAGTCGATCAGACACTGCTCCCGTACCTCGCGATAGCGCGCGCACAGCTTGCGGCCCGCGTCGGTGGCCGAGAAGAACGCTTCCTTGCCGTTCTTCGCGTGCCGCACGAAGCCGCGCGCGACCAGCTTCTTGAGCGCATAGCTGGCAATGTGGGTGTCCTCGATATTCAGCACGAAACACACGTCGGCAAGCTTCTTCGGGCGGTCGCGATGATTGATGTGATGCAACAAAGAGACTTCGACCGCCGTCATGTCCGGCGCGCCGGCTGCCGCCATGCAACGCACCATCCAGCGATTGAACGCGTTGCCGACCATGATCAGCGCGAACTCGAATTCCGAGGTTTCCGGGCCTCGTTCGGAGACGAGGTGGTTCGACGAGACCAGCTTGTTGGGCAACGCGGTCGGCTTCATGGCGGGAAACAGGTAGCGCAAGGCAGGGTAGAGCACAGCGCAGCAGTATAAGCCCGCCCGCGGGCGTCGGCGACTGCGCCGCGGGTCGCAAGGCAGCGGCTGCAGGTTGCGAAGACGAGACGCGACAGTCTCAGTGTTAGCGATAATTTATTGGCATTTTATTGATAAGGTATGATTCGCCGGTTTTTCCGAGACGTCGTGCCGGGACGCGGCCCGTGAGCAGCATCCGGCGCGGCTTGGCGCGGCCCGGCCGGCGTCTCGGACCTCGCTTACGCGTACGCAACGAGACTTGCGGCAGCCGCTGGCTCGCTCGGCGCCGCGAAAGCGCGCGCCGTCGTGCTGTGCGCGCTCACTGGTGGACACGATTGTCGATGACTGAACCTGTGTTTTATCCGCTCGGCGAGGCCGCTTTCGTTTGCTCGGCGCCCCCGCCGGCAACGTATGCGTGCCAGACGCGCATGCTGGCGCTGGCGCGTTCGGCGCGTGGCTGGGACAACGTCGTGGATGTGGTGCCGGGCATGAACAACGTCACGGTTGTATTTGATCCGCTGGCCATCGAGGCGGACATCGTCGAAGCGCGCATGCGGGACGCCTGGCGGCAATCGGCCTCCGCGGACGCGGTGCAGGGAGAACTACGGCGCGTGCCGGTGCATTACGGCGGCGACGCGGGCCCGGATCTCGACGACGTCGCCCGCCACGCAGGCCTGTCGGTGACGGATACGATCGCGCTCCACGCATCGGTCGAGTACACGGTGTTCTTCGTCGGCTTCCAGCCGGGTTTCGCCTACCTCGGTGGGCTCGACGCCCGACTGCACATGGCGCGGCGCGCCAATCCCCGTCTGCGCGTGCCGGCCGGCACGGTGGCGATCGGCGGCGCCCAGACCGGCATCTATCCGGCGCAGTCGCCAGGCGGGTGGCAACTGCTCGGACGAACCGACGTCGCGTTGTTCGACCCGGATGCGGACGCGCCCACCTTTCTCAAACCGGGCGACCGCGTCCGGTTCGAAGCCGTCGGAGACCAGCCATGTTGACCGTCGTGGCCGCAGGCCGGCTCAGTTCGATACAGGACGGCGGGCGCCAGGGCATGCGCCATCTGGGCGTCGGACGCAGCGGGGCGCTCGATCCGCTCGCGCTCGCGGTGGGCAATCTGCTAGTGGGCAATGCGCCCGATGCCGCGGGGCTCGAACTCACGCTGGGTCCGGTGGCGCTGCGCTTCGACCGCGCGGTGCGCTTCGCACTGACCGGCGCGGACTGGGACGCGCGGCTCGACGGCGAACCGGTGCACGCGTGGTGGGCCTACACCGCGCAGCCGGGACAGGCGCTCGTGTTGCGGGCGCCACGCGCCGGCATGCGCGCCTATCTGTCGGTCGCCGGGGGCATCGATGTGCCCGTCAAGCTCGGCTCGCGCAGCGTCGACTTCGCCGCGGGTTTCGGCGGCTTCCACGGGCGCGCGCTCAATGACGGCGATGCGTTGCCGCTCGGCGCGCCGGGCGACCAGGCCGGCGTCGGTCTCGAACGGCCGCCGATCGGGGTGAAGTCGCCGGCGCTGTGCCGTTCGCTGGCGCCGCGCGGCGGGGCAGCGCGCGACGACGTGCTGACGGTGCGCGTGCTGCCGGGTGCCGAATTCGAACAGTTCTCGTGCGCGACGCGCGACGACTTCTGGCAGCAACGCTGGCAGATCACGCCGAACAGCAACCGCATGGGCTATCGCTTGCAGGGCCGTGGGCTGCAGCGCGAGCGAGACGACGACCTGCTGTCTCATGCGGTGTTGCCGGGAACAATTCAGGTGCCACCGGACGGACAGCCGATCATCCTGATGCGGGACGCGCAGACGACGGGCGGCTATCCGCGCGCCGGCGCGGTCATCGGCGCGGATCTGTGGCGTCTCTCGCAGGCACGCCTGAATACCACGCTGCGCTTCGTCGAGGTCGACGCCGCCGAGGCGCGCCACGCGTTGCAGGCGGTCGGCGACTATCTGCGTCAGGTGGCCGACGCGCTCGGGGAAGCGATGCGATAGCGCCGTGCAGTGGCAGGACATGCAGCAAACGACGGGGAGCGACGCCGGGCGGTCCAGCGCTGCCTGCGGTTCGGATTGACCTGTTTTCCGCGGTTTTAGCGCGTTATCGCCTTCATCGTCTTCATCGCCGTCATTGTCTTTACGCCTTCATCGGCCTCGGGCCGCTTGCCACGCTGGCTTCACGGAGTTCCGTTCATGATGAGCATCGACCTCAATGCAGATCTCGCCGAAGGCATCGGCGACGATGCGGCGCTGCTGCCGCTGGTCAGTTCGGCCAACATCGCCTGTGGTTTCCACGCCGGTTCGCATCAGTTGATGCGTCGCGCGGTTGAGCTGGCGATCGACAACCACGTCGCGATCGGCGCGCATCCGAGCTTCGACGATCGCGCGAACTTCGGCCGCAGCACCGTGGAGATCGCGCCCGCCGACGCCTTCAGTCTCGTCGCGTATCAGGTCGGCGCACTGGCCGGCGTCGCGACCGCCGCCGGCGGGCGGCTCGCCCACGTCAAGCCGCACGGCGCGCTGTACAACCAGGCCGCGCGCGACCGGCGCCTGGCCGAGGCGATCGTCGATGCCGTGCGCGGCGTGGATGCGTCGCTGGCCATCTTCGGTCTGGCCGGTGGCGAGCTAATCGCCGCCGCGCAGCGCGCCGGCATGCGTTCCGTCGACGAAGTGTTCGCCGACCGCGGTTACTGCGCGGACGGTACGCTGGTGCCGCGCAACCAGCCCGGTGCGTTGCTCGACAGCGAAGAAGAAGTGTTGCGCCGAACGCTCGCGATGATAGAGCGACGCGGTGTGCAGTCGATCGACGGCGCGTGGGTGCCGCTGCAGGTAGGCACGATCTGCCTGCATGGCGACGGCGCGCACGCGGTCGCCTTCGCGCGCCGTTTGCGGGCCGCGTTCGACGCCGCCGGGATCGCGGTGCGCGCGCCCGAATCCGTCGCAGTGGCGACGCCGTGAAGTGACCGAATCACATCGTCGACGCCGAGGCGTCGACGGTGCCGATGTCCCAGAAGCAGTCTCTCGTCGTCATCCTTCCTCAGCGGAGCGTGTTGTCCATGACAGTGAACCTTTGGCCCATGATTGGCGTCGCGGTATTGATCGCAGGCTTTCTGCTGCGTTTCAATCCGATGCTGGTGGTCGCGATCGCCGCGGTGGCGACGGGACTGGCTGCCCCCCACACCGCAGTGGAAGTCCTCGCCGTGATCGGCACGGGCTTCGTGAAGACCCGCAACCTGCCGTTGATCATCCTGCTGCCATTGGCCGTGATCGGGTTGCTGGAACGCCACGGCCTGCGTGAGCGCGCGCAGGCCTGGATTGCCGGCATCCGCTCGGCCACCGTCGGCCGCCTGTTCATCGTCTACCTGTTCGCGCGCGAACTGACCGCCGCGGTGGGACTGACCGGACTGGGCGGGCATCCGCAGATGGTCCGTCCGCTGCTCGCGCCGATGGCCGAAGGTGCGGCCAAGACGCGTTACGGCGATGTTCCAGAGGCACTGCGCGAGCGCCTGCGCGCCTTCGCCGCCGCAACGGACAACGTCGGTCTGTTCTTCGGCGAGGACATCTTCGTCGCATTCGGCGCAATCGTGCTGATGGTGACCTTCCTGCACGAAGCCGGCATCGACGTCGCGCCGCTTCACGTCGCGGTCTGGGGCATCCCCACCGCCATCTGCGCGTTCCTGATCCATGGCTTCCGCATGTGGCGCCTCGACCGGCGACTCGATCGCGAGTTCGGCGCCGGCGCACGCATCAACGACCTTCCCAACGGAGACGGCAAGTGATTCTGTCGATCAATTATCTGTACTGGCTCGTCGGCATCATTCTGCTGGTCGTCTCGGGCATGATCCTGAGTGACCGCACGCATCCGCGTCGTTTCGCGGCGGGTGGCTTCTGGCTGATCTATGCGCTGATCTTCCTGATCGGCGACGTGCTGCCGCCGGCGATCGTCGGCGGCGCCGTGATCGTGATGGCGCTGATCGCCGGCTTCAAGGGCGTGACGGCGGGGCGGGAGCGCAGCGTGTCGCAGGCGGTCCGCGACGCCAGCGCCCGCCGTCTCGGCAACAAACTGTTCGTGCCCGCGCTGACGATTCCGGTCGTGACGGTCGTGCTGACCCTCAGCGCCGGCTATCTGGTCATCGCCGGCAAGCCGCTGCTCGATCCGAAGAACGTAACGCTGGTGGCATTCGGCGTGGGTTGTATCGTGGCGCTGATCGTCACCTGCCTGATGACGCGCGATACCGTCGGCCAATCGATGCGCGAGACGCGGCGTCTGGTCGATGCGCTGTCGTGGGCCGCGGTGCTGCCGCAGATGCTCGGCATGCTCGGTCTGGTGTTCGCCGATGCGGGCGTGGGCAAGGCGGTCGCCCACCTGACGACGACCTATATCCCGATGGACATGCGCGTCACCGCCGTGATCGTCTACTGCGTCGGCATGGCATTGTTCACGATCGTGATGGGCAACGGCTTCGCGGCCTTCCCGGTCATGACCGGCGGCGTCGGCGTGCCGATCCTGTACAGCGTGTTTCACGTCAATCCGGCACTGATGGTGGCGATCGGCATGTTCTCCGGCTACTGCGGGACCCTGATGACGCCAATGGCGGCAAACTTCAACCTCGTGCCAGCCGCGCTGCTGGAGCTGAAGGACAAGCACGGCGTGATCAAGGCGCAGATCCCGACGGCGATCGCGGTGCTGATTGCGAATATCGTGATCCTGAGCGTATTCGGCTTCGCCTGAGGGCGGGCCGCGCTGCCTGAGTGTGACCGGTGCCGGCGCCGCTGGCACCGGTCGACTCGTGCGAATTCATGCCGGCCCGCCCTCACCGAAGGCCGGCCGGCGTTGCCGCCCGGCGCGCCGGTGTGGTTTCGACGACGTCGGGCGCGCGAAATCGCCGGTGGCGGCGCGCAGCGTGTCGTTGCATTCCGTCCCGGGCGCCCATCAAACGGCGCCTGCATCAATCGATGCCAAGGAGGCTTCGATGACTGAGCAAATTGTCTTGCTGGCTGGCTTCGAGCCGTTCGAGAAAGAGCCCGTCAACGCGTCGTGGGAGGCAGCGCGCCTGCTCGACGGGCAGATGGTCGGCGGCGCGCGTATCGTCGCGCGTCAGTTGTCGTGCGTGTTCGACAAATCGCGCGAAGAACTGGGCGCCGCGCTCGATACACTGCGGCCTTGTCTCGTCGTGGCGGCGGGCGTCGCGGGCGGGCGCACCGAACTGTCGGTCGAGCGGGTCGCGATCAATGTCGACGACGCGCGCATTCCCGACAACGCCGGGGCTCAGCCCGTCGATCGACCGATCGTGGCAGACGGACCGGCCGCCTACTTCTCGACGTTGCCGATCAAGCGCGTGGTTCACGCAATGCGCGCCGCGGGGGTGCCGGCGGCGGTCTCGCAAACCGCCGGCACCTTCGTCTGCAACCACATCTTTTATGCGTTGATGCATGCATTGGCCGGCCGGGACGACGCGCCTCGCGCCGGCTTCATCCATGTGCCTTACCTGCCGTCGCAGACCGCGGCGCGGCCAGGGGTGGCAAGCGTCTCGGTCGAGATCATTGCGACCGGCTTGCGCGTCGCCATCGCAGAGGCACTGCGACCCGGCCCCGATCTGGTCGAGACGGGCGGCGCACTGCACTGAGCACTGCCGCTTCGGCATCCTGGGCGGCGACCGCCGCGCAGTGGCGCGACGGGCGTCGCGCGTTGACGTTCCCCGCGCGAGACGATGCGTCGTTACAATCGAAACTGCGCGGCAGCCGCCCAGCGGCCGCTCCAGACCGGTCTGCACCAGTTTGCACCCACTTGCGCCGACCGACCCGCCCCGAGGGAGCCGTTTCATGTCCGATCAACCTTCCCATTCCACCTCAGACGATCCGTCGTCGCTCGACGCGGAGACGCTGGCTTTCGCCTCGCAGGTGTTCGATTGCGCGCGCCGCGGCGATGCCGCCGCACTGCAAGGCCTGCTGGCAGGCAACCTGCCGCCCAACCTGCGCAACGAGAGCGGTGACAGCCTGCTGATGCTGGCGAGCTATCACGGCCATCTGGACAGCACGCGCGTGCTGCTCGAAAGTGGTGCCGATCCCAACCTGAGCAATGCACGTGGCCAGACGCCGCTGGCGGGCGCTGCCTTCAAGGGCGACGTCGAGATGGTGCGCCTGCTGTTGGACTCCGGCGCGGACGTCGACGGCGCGTCGCCGGATGGCCGAACCGCGCTGATGATTGCCGCCATGTTCGATCGCGGCGAAATCGTCGACTTGCTGCTCGCGCGCGGCGCAAATCGCGACGCGCGGGATGCCAACGGCGTGACGGCACAAGCGGCCGCCGAGCACATGGGCGCGGTCAATGCCGTCGGCCGTCTGTCCAGTTGACGCTGATTCGGCGCGCACCGACGAGTGGCGTCGCTTTCTCCCAGTTCGGTTTATTCGGGACCGCACGAGTTGCCCACGAGTTGCCCACGAGTTGCCCTTGTCGCAAGCTTCAAGCGGCGCGCTGAATGGGTGACGACGCGGATCAGTTCGGCTCATTGCCAGTCCCGTTTATCGGTCCGGTACGACGTGCGGGCCGACGCCATGCACGCGGCACGTACCACGCCAGCGCCAGCAGCGGACACGCGAGCCCGGTCCATGCGAGGTAGCGGCCAATCGCGCCGCCGGCCAGGGCGACGCACAGGCTGCCCAGGATCAAGCCAGCAAACACCACGGGCATGCGCCAAGCCCCGGCGGCGCGTTGGCGCGGCTTCATTGACGCTCCTCCGGCGGGCGGCGTATGTCCGCAGTCGGCCGGGACAGGGATCTACCCGCCGTGGCCTCGGACGCGGCCGGCCTTCGCTTCGCCAGCCAAAGATACAAGCCACTCGCCAATACGACGATGGTCACGCAGTCCAGCAACGCCCACAGCACTTTCATCGGCCAACCCGCATAGTCGCCGAAGTGCAGCGGCCGGGATGCTTCGAGCGCGATCAGATACCACGGTAAGCGCGCCACCTTGCTCACCGTCAGGTTGCGGGCGTCGACCAGCACGGGTACCAGCAGTCGTGACGTCAGCGGTGTCGTGCCGTGCATGTACACCGTATAGTGGTGACGGCTGCTGAAGAAGCTGCCGGGGAATGCGACGAACGAGGGTGTGCGGTCGGGCGTCGCGCGCCTGGCCGCCTCAATGGCGCCGCTCAGCGAGGCAGGGCGCACGACGGGCGGGGCGTCGCGGTAGGCGGACAACAGCATAGCGAGTTCCGTTTTCTGCCAGTGACCGAACAGCGGTGCGTCGAGCGTGTTCAGCATCCCGGTAGCCGCCATCAGGACGGCCCATGCCAGCGTCACGATGCCGAGCAGGTTGTGCAGGTCGAGCCAATGGATTCGGGCGCCGCGCGCGGCGCGCACCGTGCCGAACGCCAGCTTTGTCATGAACCGTCCGTACAGCACGGCGCCCGACAGTAGAGACAGCAGAAAAAGCGCCCCGATCGCGCAGTAGATCACGCTACCCGTCAGGCCCAACAACATGTCGGTATGCAGTGTGAGTACGACCGTCATGAGGCTGCCTTGGCGCCAATCCTTCTCGCTCCACGCACTGCCCAGGATGCGCCCGGCGTGCATGTCGATCGTCACGAGCCGGTTACCTCGCGCGACACCGGCTGGCGGGGCGAGATTCACCTTGAGTTTTGCATCGTCGTCATCGCTCCAGATCACGTATTGAACGCGTTCGTCGTGGTACTGCCGTGCCACGGCATCGACGAGCCGATCGAGGTTGGCTGTTGCGATGCCGTCGGCGCCGTCGATCACCGCCGGCGTCGCTTCCGGTGCTCGGGAAGTGGTGGTGTCCAGCCATGCGTCGATTTCGTCGTGGAAAATCAGCGGCAAGCCGGTCAAACACAACAGCAACAGCAGGACCGCGCAGGCGAGGCTGCTCCAGGTGTGTACCGATTGCCAGATACGGCGTGTGCGCGACTTGGCGGGCGGCCGCTTCGCCGCCGGCTTCACCATTGATAGCGCGCGCTGCCCAGCACGGTGCGGCGCGCCCCATAGAAGCACTTCGTCGCGGTTGCGCAGGAGGACACGAAGGTGCGGTCGAACAGGTTGTCGACGTTCACCGCGAGCCGCCAGTGTTGGCCGAGGTTGTAGTGCACGGCGGCGTCGAACAACGTGACGCCGGGTACGCGAAAGCTATCGGTCGCCGCGCCGTAGCTCGGGCCGACGTAGCGCACCCCCGCGCCGGCGCCCAGACCTGGCAGCGTCTGGCTCGGCAGCGTGTAGTCCAGCCACAGCGTGGCCATGTGCGTCGGAATCATCGCGGGCCGCTTGCCGACCGTACCGTCGTTCGAAGCCGTGACCACGTCGTTCAGATAGGTGTACGACGCCACCATTCTCAAATTGCGCAGGGGTTCAGCGTGTGCCTCCAATTCCACGCCGCGCACCCGCACCTCGCCGGTCTGGATGCTGAACAGCGGGTTCTGAGGGTCGGTGGTCAGCACGTTGCGCTGCTTGAGCTGGAAGATCGACGCGGTGAAAAAGCCGTTGAAGTTGCGCGGCTGGTATTTCACGCCGGCCTCGTATTGCTCTCCTTTGGTGGGGACGAATGCGCGGCCGCCTGCATCGGTGCCGCTGGTCGGCAGGAACGAAGTCGCGTAGCTCACGTATGGCGCGACACCATTGTCGAACAGGTACAGCAGCCCGGCGCGCCAGGTGAAAGCGTGATCGGCCTGCTTTGCCGTGGTGCTTGCCACCCGGTCCTGAGTCTGAGCGGTCGCCCAGTCGTTGCGTGCGCCCAGTTGCAGCGCCCAGCGCCCGAGCCGTATCTCGTCCTGGGCATAGACGCCGATCTGGTTATTGATCTGGTTGCTCGACTGGCTAAGCGCGGGTGTGACGATGTTCTGATAGTAAATCGGGTGGAGGATATCGAGCGTTGGTGCCGCGCCGGTGCCGAGCGCCATGCTCTCCGTGTAACGCTGCAGATCGACGCCGAACAGCACTGTGTGCCGAACCGGCCCCGTATCGAATTTCGCCTGTGCCTGGTTGTCGAGAGTCAGCGCGTCGCTGTGTTCGACGGCGCGAATCGCGCGACGCGTCAGCGTGTGGCCGTCGGCCGCCAGGCCGCTGGTATAGACCGACTCGTAGTCGGTGTCCATGTGCATGTAGCGAAAATTCTGGCGGACCGTCCAGACGTCGTCGAAGCGATGCTCGAACGCATAGCCAAATTGATACTGGGTCCGATCGAAGCGGTCGAAATTTGGATCGCCGTCGAAAAAATTAGTGGCTATGCGGCCGAAAGTGCTGGGCAAAACCGTGCCCACCGCCGGGAGGAAGCCGAAGTAACCGGCGCGCGGGTCGTGTTGATAGTTTGCAAGCAGCGTCAGCGAGGTGTCGCGATCCGGACGGAACGTGAGCGACGGCGAGATCGACACGCGCTGTTCTCGCGCGAAGTCGGTTTGCGTGTCGCTGTCGCGCGCCACCCCCGTCAATCGGTACAGCACCGTGCCGTTTTGATCGACTGGGCCGCCGAGATCGAAGGCGCCTTGCCAGCGTCCATGGTTGCCGGCTGCCACGACGATTTCGTGTTGCGCATCGCTGGTCGGCCGCTTGCTGGTCAGATTGACCATGCCACCCGGGTTGATCTGGCCATACAGCACGGAGGCCGGGCCCTTGACGACTTCAACGCGTTCAAGGTTGTAAGGGTCGATTTGTGGTACGGCGTAATTGCCACCGAGCAGCCGAGTGCCGTCGAGATACGAGTAGTCGTAGTTCGCGCCGCCGCCGAAACCGCGATACGTGACCGTGTCATAGCGGCTGCCGCCGCCGCCGCGGTATTCCGACATGACGCCGGCGGTGTAGCGCAGTGCCTCGCGAACGCTCTGCACTGCCTGGTCGTCCATCTGGTCGCGTGTGACCACCGAGACCGATTGCGGTGTTTCGAGGAGCGGCGTGTCGGTCTTGGTAGCGCCGGCGCTGCGCGACGCGACGTAGCCGCGCACCGGGCCGCGCGCTGTCTCGGCAACGCCGGTTACCAACACAGGGCTGAGTTCGCCTTCGTTAACCGTCGCCGGCGCGGCGCTCGCGGCCACCCGAGCCAGCCGGTAGCCGCCGGTCTGATCGCGCAGCGCGGCTAGGCCACTGTCGGCCAGGATGGCGGCGAAGCCAGCATCCAACGCGTAACGACCGTGCAGCCCAGCGCTGCTGCGTCCCGCCGTTAGTGCGCTGTCGATCATCAGCAGCACGCCCGCCTGGCTGGCGTAGCGATTCAAAACCTGATCGAGCGTGCCGGCGGCGATGTCATAGCGCTGGGTCGGGGTGCCTTGCGCGGCGGCGAGCGATGCTGACAGGCTGAAAGCCAGCAGCGGCGCGGCGAGCAGTTGGCGCGCCAGGGAGGAATGGGCGAGGCGAGTGGACATCCAAGATCCTTTTCTGATCAGTTTGGAGAAGTGCTGCTCTCCTATCCCGCGCCTGATCGGAAAAGTGATACCGCATCTGCAAGTTTTTTTCGGGGCGCCCCTTACTCGGCGCCCTTCAACGCGCGCGAACCATCACCCAGTAACGGGTTGCGTAATGGGCGCGTACCGGCAGTGCGCGTTCCAGGGCGGCAAGCACGCGCTCGGGTTCACCGATTGGAAATACGCCGGAGACGCGCAGTGCTGCGACTGCGGGATCGCAGCGCAGGACGCCAGGGCGATAACGGTCGAGTTCGCGCAGAAACGCGTCGAGACGCATTTGCTCGACGATCAGTTCGCCCCGCGTCCAGCCCAGTGCGTTGGCTTCAGCGCTCGACGGCAGCGCGGCCCCGCCCGCCGAGAACGTCGTCTGCTCGCCGGCGGAGAGCCGCAGCGGCGCGCCGCCACGTCGTGGCTCGACCGACACCGCACCTTCGAATACCGCTACGCGGGAACGCCGATCTTCTTGCCGCACGCTGAAACGGGTGCCGAGCGCGAGGATGGAGCCCTGTGCGGTTTCGACTCGCAAGGGCCGGCCTCCGGCGGCGGCGCCGTGGCCCGTGACGATCAGGATTTCGCCGCGCCATAGCATGATGCGGCGCGTGCGGACGTCGAAGCGGACGTCGACCGCGGTATCGGTATTGAGGGTGAGGCGGCTGCCGTCCGCCAGGACCAGCGCGCGCCGAGCGCCAACGCCGGTGCGGTAGTCGGCGGCCCACACCGGCCAGGGTAGAAGCTCGCGACCGCCCCAGGCCAGAGCGCCGGTGCCTGCCAACAGGGCGATTGCACGCAGCGCGCCGCGACGTGGTTGGCGTCGCGCCACCTGCCGGAAGGTGGTGTTGGCAAGTTCCGGCGGCACTGAACCTAGCCGGTCGTTGATCTGTTGTACATGTCGCCAGGCAGCCTGGTTGGCGGCGCTGGCGCCGTGCCACCGCGCGAACGCCGCCTGCTGGCTCGCGTCGGCTTCGCCCGACCACAGCAAGACCAACCACTGCAGCGCCTGGTCGAGCGGCCCGTCATTAGGGCTTGCACAAGCGGCGCCGCGCCGCGCCTGCGGGGCACGCGTGCTCATGCAGCCATGATAGTCAAGCAAGCTTGCGCGGCTTTCAACATGTATTTCCGCACGCTGGGCACCGATACGCGGAGCCGGTCCGCGATTTGGGTGTAGGTCAGGCCGTCGAAACGGGACAGGACGAAAGTCTGGCGGACTTTTGGCGGCATCGCGTCGAGCATCGCGTCGATCTCGACCAACGTTTCCAACAATGCCGCGCGTGCCTCGGCCGAGGGCCAATGAGCTTCCGGCAGCAGCATCAGAGATTCGCGATACGCCGCCTCGATGCGGCGGTGCCGGCGGAGGTCGACCACCAGGCCCTTCGCAATCTGCATCAGATACGCACGCGAATCCTGCGGCGCCGGCAATCGCCGAGACGCCAGCAGTCTGACGTAAGTGTCATGAGCTAGATCGGCCGCCTCAAACGCGCAGCCGAGCTTGCGCCGCAGCCAGGCGTGCAGCCACGCGTGGTTGTCGACGTAGAGGATGTGCTCTTCATCGGCACGTAAGGAGGGCGGCACGATGGCTATCTGACTCGGAGATGAACAGAGACGATTGGATTGTAAATGAGAAGCAATCCTGTTTCGGTCGAAACGCTCGCCGGTGTATGTTTGCCGCTACAGCCGCTACAGCCGCTCGCCGGCGATCGGACATCTCGCCCCGCGGACGACCCGACCCAGCGCGACTCAGCGCGACCCAGCGCGACTCAGTGCGATTCGGCGTGTTTCGGCGCGATCTGCACCGATTCGGCGCCAGCGTCCGTTTGCGGTTCGCGCTGCGCCGTTCGCGCGATCTCGCCGCGTCGGTAAACGTCGAGCAGCATTGGCGATGTTCGCCGCTGCCTCGCGCATGAACCATCAGCGGCCGGCGCCGCCGGAGTATGGCGGTCGCCCAGCCACGCCGCCCAGTCGCCACGATCGGCGCGGGCCATGCGCGGCGACCATCCAAACTAACCGCCGAGTCAGAAGCGAGCTGACCGATATCGGTCAGGTTGCACGGGCCGGTGCGCGGCGACCCGCATCCCACGCGCACGCCGTTTCCGGCGAGTCGGACCACCAGTCGGGCAGGACGGGTCAGAACGTCTGCTCGTCCGGCTCCGGCCCGCGCGTCGGTCCCGGCGGCGGTGACAGGCGCACCGCACGGCCCGTTTCGGCGGACCGGTAGATGGCTTCCATGATGCGCTGGTCCTGTAGTCCCTCCTCGCCGGGCGTATGCGGTGTGCGGTCCTGCATTACGCATAGCGACATGTGATCGATTTCCAGCGCGAACTGATTGGCCGGCGGAAATTCGATATCCGTGACGGTGTTGTGCTTGTCCTGCAAGCGCGAGTGCCGTAGCTTGAGTCCGTTGTAGGCAAAGGCGGGATTCAATTCCACCCAGCCGTTCGGGCCTTGCAGCCGGAGGAAGCGGGAGTCGTGGCTGGCGTAGTTGCTGACACAGGTTGCGGTGAATCCGCCCGGGAAGCGCAGAATGAAATGGACGCCGGCTTCCACTTCCGCGTAGCGTGGGTCGTTGGGCACGCGGCTGGTGGTGGCGAAGACTTCCTCGGGTTCCGCGCCGGACATGAAGCGTGCTGCGTTCAGGCAATACAGGCCGATATCAGGCAGCGCGCCGCCACCGGCCAGCGCCTTCTTGTGCCGCCAGTGCTGCGGGTCGACGGTGTTCTGCGAATTACCAGCGACGAACTCGCGCAGCGGCCCGAGTGCGCCGTCGCGTACCATCTTCGCGATGGCCCGATCCATCGGCTCGTACTGGCTTCGATACGCGATCATCAACTTGACGTTGGCCGAACGGCATGCCGCAATCATCCGTTCGCAGTCCGCAACGCTGGTCGCCATCGGCTTTTCGCAGAGAATGTGCTTGCCGGCGCGCGCGCCACGCACGGTGAAATCTGCGTGCATGCTGTTCGGCAACACGATGTAGATCACCTTCACGTCGGGATTGCTCGCCAAGCGGTCGTAGCTCGCGTAATCGTAGACCGACTCGGTCTTGACCCCGTACTGGCGCGCCAGCTTCAATGCCTTGTCGCGGTCGCCGCTGACCAGGGCGGCGATTTTCGAGAATTTGCACTCGGCCAGCGCGGGCAGAATCTCACCGACGGCCAGTCGCCCGAGCCCGACGACCGCATAGCCGATGCGATCGTCCGGCGCGGCATTCGGATCCGGCATCGATTTGGGTGCCTCGGTTTTCGGGTCGTCGATCGGTGTGAAGCCCACGCGGTTGCGTTCGGTCTCGGCCGTTCCTGCCGCCAGCGCGCTGCCGGACGCAATCGATGCCGCCAAGCCCGCGCCAGCGGCGCGTAGGAAATTCCGGCGCGCGCCGCCGGGTGCCGGCTGGGCATCGCCGTGCCGCGCAGTGGCTCGCGATGTGTCCGTACCGCCCGAACGACGCGTGGCGGTGTCTTCCGCCGAGTTCCAATCCGTCTGCATGTCCTGTCCCTTACTGTGATAGCCGCGCGTGGCGACGCCTTTCGAGATGTTCGCAACGTGAACCGCTTCCGTTCGAAGCACGGGTTGCGCGAGGCGTCTCGATAACGTTCGGAAATGCAGACGAACGCAAGGACCGTTCCGGCACGCTTCAACGGCGACGACGCTTGCTGCGGTCATAGAAACTGGCTGGTTTTCCCGCGACCCACTGCACGAAGCGGGCAATCTTCGGCACCGCGCGCAACGCCTCGAACGTTGCGTAGGCCGATGCGAGTTCCCTTTCGGTCAGGACGGAATGAATCTTCTGATGGCAAATGCGATGAATCGGCACCGTGGCGCGGCCGCCCTGCGAGCGGGGCACGAGATGATGCTGGTCGACGGTCGCATCGGCGGGAAGTGGCCGACCGCACAGACCGCAGCGCGCGGTCTGGGGTGCGGGGGACGTCGGCGGGTCGAGTTGGCGAAGGCGGCGTTTGACTACCATGACCCAGTCTACTATTGACATCTTCAAACGTGTGCGCCGCCGGGCCGGCAGGTCATACGCAATCCAAACCAAGCATGCCGCCGCCGCAGGCATGCAGTCGCGTGCGGCGCATCGGTGGGCATGGCGCTTGCCTACCGAAGTGCGGCCGCCGCGCGCAAGCGCGACTCAGGCTGGCAATCCAGACAACGATAAGGACTCAAGATGCGAACCAAATCCGCTGAACGCTGCACTGACCATCAGGCTGCGCCTATCCTTGAAGCCGCGCGGGACAGCCGCTCGGCCCGCCTGCCGGTGCGTGTCGGCGCAGCGGGTGCCGTCTTGGCGGCATCGGCGGCTTTCCTGCTGTCCGCATGTAACACGCCGCCGGACAAGCCGTCACCGGTCGCGAACGCTGTCGCGAAAGCGAGCGCGCAAGTCCGCGCCGACCAGGACATGCTGACCGTCTTGAATGCGTTCCAGGCACTGGATCCGAAAGCCATCGAAAAATTGACGCCGGCCGAGGCGCGCCAGCAGCCGACCATTGCCGATGCGGTGAATTCGGTGCTTCGTCAGCAAGGGCGCGACACGTCTCCGACAGCGCTGGTGCCGGGCGTGACGAGCCGCGACATTACCGTGCAGGGCGCCGCGGGTGGCTTGGCCGCGCGTGTCTTCACGCCGGCGGGCAAGGGGCCATTCCCGATCGTCGTGTACTTTCACGGCGGCGGCTGGGTGATCGCCGACCGCAACGTATACGACGCGGGTGCGCGCGGCTTGGCCAAGCAGGCGAACGCCATTGTCGTGTCGGTGGATTACCGACGCGCGCCGGAGGCAAAGTTCCCCGCTGCTTGGGATGACGCTTTCGCCTCGTACAAGTGGGTAGTCGCGCACGCCAACGTACTTGGCGGCGACCCGAAGCGCATCGCGCTGGCTGGCGAGAGCGCCGGCGGCAATCTTGCCGTCGCCACTGCAATCGCCGCGCGCGACGCGAACGTGACGAAGCCGCTGGCGGTGGTGTCCGTCTATCCGGTCGCTCAGACCGGCAGCCTGAACACGCCGTCGTACATCGAAAACGCCACGGCCAAGCCCTTGAACCGCCCGATGATCGAATGGTTCGTCGCGAATTTGATCCGCACGCCAGCCGACAAGCAGGATCCGCGGCTTGACCTGGTGCATGCGCAACTGGCCGGGCTGCCGCCCGTTACGATCATCAACGCCACGATCGATCCGCTGCGCGACGACGGTGCACAGCTCGCGAATGCGTTGCAGTCCGCCGGCGTGCCGGTCGAGCGCAAGGTCTACACGGGCGTGACGCACGAGTTCTTCGGTACCGCCGCGGTTGTGCAGAAGGCGCAGGACGCGCAACAGTACGCGGGACAGCGTCTCGGCCAGGCCTTCGGTCAGACCGCGCAGCGGTAATGCGGGCGCCCGTTCCGGCTCGGAACGATGCCACGCTGCGCCCAAACGGCCAGCGTGGCTTGCCTGCTGGCTGCCTGCCACGCTGCCAAGCACGGCACAAGCAAGTCCCGGGTACAATCGGGCCATGCCCAACGCAACTCCCTCTCACTCCAAGCCGGCTGTCGAGCCGTCCGTCGCCGGTACGGCTGGCGGCGAGCATGCGCACGCCCATCACCATGACGACGCCAGTCCGCTGAGCCCGGCCGCGGTGGAGGCGGCGCTTGAACTCGCCGATGCCTATTGCAGCGAGCGCGGTGAGCGACTGACGCCGATCCGGCGCAAGGTCTTCGGCCTTCTGTTGGCGTCGAATCGCGCGACGAAGGCGTATACGCTGCTCGACGAGATGCGAAAGGTTCACGCCGGTTCGGCTCCGCCTACCGTCTATCGCGCGCTGGACTTCCTGCTCGAGATGGGACTGGTGCACAAGATCGAGTCGATCAACGCGTTTGCGGCCTGCCACGACGTCACGCATTGCAGACACGGCCTGCTGGTCGTTTGCCAGCATTGCGGGAAAATCGCCGAGTTTCACGATGACGCGATCGAGCGCGCGCTTGCCGAGAGCATCGCGCGTGTCGGCTATGCAATCGCCGGCGACGCCGCCGAAATCAAGGGTGTCTGCGCGGCGTGTCAGGCTCGCGCCGCAGCAAACGGCGAAGCGCCGACGCGCTGATGTCGCGTCGACCCTTGGCGCCGCGCCTTTCGGCCGGGGCTTACGCCGATGGTTGTGCCGATGGTCGCGCGGATAGTCGCCCCGACGTTCAGAAGGTCGTGCGCAATCCGACCGTCACGCCACGGCCCGGTTGCGGCGCGATGTCTCGCAACACGGAGCTGGCGTAGCGCACGGTCTGATTGGTCAGATTGTCGCCACGGACGTAGAGCAGGCCATTGCTCCGGCCGATCTTGAAGCGGTAGCCCGCGGTGAGCGAGAGCGTCGTGTAGCCCGAGGTCGGCGTGTCGTCGTCCGGATGCCGATGTTGCGCCCACGCATGAACCATCACGCCCCGGGCGAACCATGCACCGTAGCCGTAATCCAGGCTGAGCGTGGCGCGCAGCGGCGCGATGCGCGGAATCGGCTCGCCGGTGTCGCTGTTGCGGGCGTGAGTGTAGTCGCCACGCAGGCCGACGTCGACGTGGTGTCCGCCGCGCTCGAACACACGCAGCGTGCTGTCGGTTTCCAGGCCGTAAAAGGTCGCCGGCACCCCGCGGTAGACTGCCTCCGCGAGTTCGCCGTCGGGCGACACCGTGCCATTGTCGTCAACCAGCCGACCCGTCGCGTATTCCGCCAGATAGTTGTGGAAGCGGCTGTAGAAGCCGCCAAAGCTTGCCTTGTTCGGGCCGTTCTCGAAACGCAATGACAGGTCAGCGGAGATTGCCTTTTCCTTCGCGGCGTCGGCATTGCCGATCAGGAACTGGCCGGTCGCCTCATGTGGTCCGTTGGCGTAGAGCTCATAGAGCGTGGGCGCGCGCTCCGTATAGGACAGATTGCCCGCCACCGACCAATTCGGTGCCAACTGGAAGATCGAGCCCAATGCGGCACTGCCGGCGTTGAACTCGCGCGACGCGGCGCCGGCGAAGCGCTCGTTGCCGGCCGCATCGGGTTGCAGGCGCACGCGCTCGTAGCGGGCGCCGAGCGATACCTTCAGCCGTGGCAGCGCCTGCCACTCTTCCAGTCCGAACAAGGCGGCCGTGGTTGTCTGCGTACGGGGCACCAGCGCCTCATCCCCGAGTGCCGAGAACGTGTTCTGAGAGAACTGGACGCCGACCGCGCCCTTCACCGGTCCGATGTCGCGGTGCGTCAGCGTCAGCCGCGAGTCGAAGCCCCGGTTCTTGAAGATCGTGCCGGTCTCGCCGTCGTCGATTTCCTTGTGCTGGTAATCGGTGTACGAGAAATCGAACTTCGCCTGCTTGAACGGTCCATCCAGGTCGCGAACCTCAGCCGCGCCGGTCAGGCGGTCCTGACGCATGCGCAGGCGCACTGACGGCTCGGCGACCGAGCCGTAATCCGCCTGATAGCCGGACCAGGCGAGTCCTGCATAACCGCTGGCCCAGGTGTAGGAAGCACCAACCGAACCGCCGCTGTCCTGGCCATCGCTGTTGGGCAGCGTGCCGTACGGCTGGGCGGCGTCGGCGTCGTCGCGCGCACGCTGCACTGCCGAGTGTGCGTAACCGGGGATCTTCACCTCGCCGGTCTTGCGCGCCCACGCATCCACGTGGAAGTTGAAACCGTTGCTGCCGCCCTCGACCATCGCCGCACCACTGCGAGAACGGTTGGCGGTGTCGTAGCGGCTGTCGACCTGTCCGCTGACGCCGTCCAGCGATTCGCGCGGGATGCGGTTGTCGATGGTGTTGACGACGCCGCCCACCGCGTTGCCCCCATACAGCAGCGCCGCCGGCCCGCGCACGATTTCGATACGCTCCGCCGAGAACGGGTCGATCGGCACCGCGTGATCGAACGACAGCGACGACGCGTCAAGCGACGCGACGCCGTTTTGCAGGATGCGGATGCGGTCGCCGTCCATGCCACGAATGATCGGACGCCCGACAAACGGGCCATAGGTCGTGGTCGACACACCGGGCAGTCCGTTTAGCGTGGCGCCGAGCGAATCCTGTTCGGCCAGGGCCAGCGCGTTGCCATACAGAATCGTGGACGGCGATGCGATTTCGCGGCTGCCGAGCGGGTTGGCGGTAGTAAGGACCGGCGCCTGCGCATCGTCCACGCGCGTTGCTTCAGTTCCTGCTGGCTGCGGCATATCCGCTGCCGCTGTTGCAGTTTGAGGCGCGGTGGCCGGGTCGGCGGGCTCGGCCGCGAGCGCGAATGCGGAGAGCGCCAGCAGCGCGATGGGCGTCAGTCGAAGCAAGGGGCGGGCGCCGGCAGGTCGAATGCGGCGGGCACGAGAGTCGGAATCGAGAGGAGGGCGTGTCACGGAAGCGGGCAGCAGCAGGTTGAACGTGTTCGTTATGTTATAACTTTGTATAACGCCAATGTTATAAAATAACGTATCAATTACTGGCATGTTGTGTTTTTGCACCGGAGCGCTCGCGGCCGAATGTGGGGCGTGGCAACCGCCCGTCGCATATGCGCGGAAGCTACCGATGTCATATCCGTCAGCCGGATAATGTCAGCACGCTGGTGACAGCAGTCGCAGCGCTCGGATTCCATACCGGCTACCGAGTGGCTTACCGAGCGACCTATAGAGCGACCTACCGAGCGGCCCGGATCGCGCCCTCGTACGAGGAACCGCTACCGCCCGGACAAAGGCCCTTGAAACAGCAAGGTCTTGCTGCAGCATCGGCGCTTTGGAAGCGCGGACTCAGTGCCTCCTCTGAGCCGACAATCTGCTGCGTCCCCGCGTGGCGGGTTGGCGGGCGAACATGCACCGTATGACAAGCGGGCGCCGGCCCGGTCTGGCGCCGGACATATAGGCGACGCCCGCGCGTCGGCGCTCCGCCCGATAGTCCATGCCGTGGCCGATGGCTGCCGGGAAGCCGGGGAAACCGGAGGAAGCGCCCGCTTGCCGACCGCCGGGGCCGTGCCGATGCGATCGGCGTTGCGGGGACGGCCGACCTCCTTTGCGCATCGGCGCTAAAATGCCCGTTTGCCAATGCAGCCCGCGAGGTAACCCCTTGGCCATTCCGCTTTTGCAGGCGATGTATGTCGGTTCGTACGTCGTCAAACACCACCTGCTGCGCACGCGCCGCTACCCGCTCGTGCTGATGCTGGAGCCGTTGTTCCGGTGCAACCTGGCCTGCTCGGGTTGCGGCAAGATCGACTATCCGGATCCCATTCTGAATCAGCGCCTGTCCGAGGCCGAGTGTCTCGAAGCCGTGGACGAGTGCGGCGCGCCGGTGGTCTCGATCGCCGGCGGCGAACCCTTGCTGCACAAGGAACTGCCGTCGATCGTGCGAGGCATCATCGCGCGCAAGAAGTTCGTGTACCTGTGCACGAATGCACTGCTGATGGAAAAGAAGATCGACGACTACGAGCCCAACCCGTTCTTCGTCTGGTCGGTGCACCTGGACGGCGACCGCGAGGCGCACGACAAGTCGGTCTGCCAGGAAGGCGTCTACGACCGGGCGGTGGAGGCGATTCGCCTCGCCAAGCGCAAGGGTTTCCGCGTCAATATCAATTGCACGCTGTTCAACGATACGGACCCGGAGCGCGTCGCAAGCTTTTTCGACGAAGTGAAGCGGATCGGTGTCGACGGCATCACCGTTTCGCCGGGGTATGCGTACGAGCGTGCCCCCGATCAGCAGCACTTCTTGAATCGCGAGAAAACCAAGACGCTGTTCCGGGACATCTTCCGGCGCGGTCGCGGTGGGCGCAATTGGGCATTCAGCCAGTCCGGGCTGTTTCTCGATTTCCTGGCCGGCAACCAGACGTATCACTGCACGCCATGGGGCAACCCGACGCGGACCGTGTTCGGCTGGCAGCGCCCGTGCTACCTGGTTGGCGAAGGTTACGCGAAGACATATTCGGAGCTGATGGCGTCCACCGACTGGGACAAATACGGCACCGGCAATTACGAGAAATGCGCGGACTGCATGGTGCATAGCGGCTACGAGGCCACCGCGGTGAAGGATACCCTGCGTCATCCGCTGAAGGCGTTGGGCGTGGCGCTGCGTGGCGTCAAGACCGATGGCGAGATGGCGCCGGACGTGGTGCTCGATGGACAGCGCCCCGCCGAATACGTGTTTTCGCGACACGTCGAAATCAAGCTCGACGAAATCAAGCGCAAGACACCGGCCAAGCCCAAGGCGGCGCCGAAGGCGGCACCGAAGACCGCGGACGAACAGGTGGCATGATCGCGGGTGGCCGCCGGCGCTCGCGACAGGCACCTGTGCCCCGTGCGCCCGTGCGCCCGTGCATCTTCCGCGGCCGCCGTGGCCTCGGCCTGCGGCAGCCCCTGACCGGGACGGGCAGCGCGCTCACGTGGTCATCTTGAAACGATATTACGCATGACAGCAGCTATGACGCGCGGCAGCGCGGCGGCAGTCGATGCCGACCGGGTGCTGGTGACCGGGGCCTCCGGCTTTGTCGGCGCGGCGGTGGCGCGCGCGGTGCGCCGGGCCGGCTACCGTACCCGTGTGCTGGTGCGTCCCACCAGTGCTTCGACCAATATCGCAGGCCAGGACTTCGACGTCGCCCTGGGCGATTTGCGCGATCCGGCCTCGTTGGACGCCGCATTGCGTGGCGTGCGTTTTGTTTTCCATGTGGCGGCCGACTACCGGCTGTGGGCCGCGGACCCTGAAGAGATCGTCCGTGCGAACCGCGAGGGCACCGGCAACATCATGGAGGCGGCGCTCCGCGCTGGCGTGGAGCGGGTCGTCTACACCAGCAGCGTCGCAACGCTGCGCGTTGGCGACACCGTGGTGCCAGTCGACGAAAGCCGCCCAGCCACGGCCGAGCAGACGATAGGCGCGTATAAACGCAGCAAGGTCGTGGCAGAGCGACTGGTCGAGACGATGGTCGCCGAGCGCGGCCTGCCGGCAGTGATCGTCAATCCATCGACACCGATCGGGCCACGGGATGTCCGTCCGACGCCGACCGGACGCATCATCGTCGAGGCGGCGCGCGGCAGGATGCCGGCGTTCGTCGACACCGGGCTGAACTTCGTACACGTCGACGACGTAGCGGAAGGGCATCTGCTGGCGCTCACTCGCGGCCAGCTGGGGCGCCGCTACATCCTGGGCGGCGAGGATGTGATGCTCGGAACGCTGTTGGCCGAGATCGCGGCGCGTACCGGTCGGCGCGCGCCGACCGTGCGCTTGCCGCGCGCGCCGCTGTATCCACTGGCGGCGCTGGCTGAATTCGGCGCGCGGTTCACCGGCAAGGAGCCGCTGCTGACGCGCGACGCGCTCCGCATGTCGCGCTATCGGATGTTCTTCGATTCGAGCCGGGCCAAGTTGGAGCTCGGCTATCGCGCGCGGCCCTACGTCGAGGGTCTGCAAGATGCGCTCGACTGGTTCGACGTCAACGGCTATCTACGCTGAGGGCCGGCCCCGGACGGCTTCCTCACGGCTGTTGCAGCAGCCAGCTCGCACTCCTGATCCTAGCCCACGCGCCGCCCACGTCTGATGTGTGCAAGCCTGCTTGGCGCGCGCGCTTTGCACGGGTGCAAGCGCCTCGCCCGCGTGCAAGCGCCTACGGGCGACCCACGTCAGGCGTGCGCCGGCGTCGCTGCCAACTCCCGGCGCGCATAACAGGGCATCCGACGTAACCTCGTACGACCGCCCAGGTATTGCCAGTCATGGCGGGGAACGGGATGGCACATCGGACGGCATGCGAAGGCATGCGTGTAAGGGCGGGTACAGGCATGGAGGGACAACATGCAGGCCCTCACTGATCCCAACACCCATGCGTTTCAGCGTCGCCCCTTGTATTGCCGCCTGGCCGCCTCGTCGCTCGGTCGAGTCGCTGACTCGTCGAGTCGGGGACATCCGCGCCTGAGCGGCTTGACTGCGACAGTGATGTGGCCAGACGCGTGAGCGTCAACCACAATCGGTTCGGACTACAGACGGATATCGGCGAGTGCGGCGCGACGCCTGCCGAACGCGCTTGGATTGTCTCGATGGCCATGGCGCACGTCGCAATTCCGCACGTTTTCTCAAATTTATGCGAGCTTGTCCAAGTCTGTCGAGGATTACCCTCATATCGGCTGCCATCGAGGGTGGCGGTGCTTGAAGTGCGGGCGCACACGATGCCCGTCGAGCATTGCCCGCATTGCCAATATCACGCAGCGCGACCGGCGGCATCGATTCGGTAACGAAAAGGGGAAAATCGCATGAATGGTAAGCATCGTCTCTCGCAGCTGTGGCTCATCGTCGCGTTGTGCGGCGCGTCGCAAGTGCAAGCCCATGGCCGCGTTGTCGAGCCCCCGTCGCGGGTCGTACTCTGCAGCCAAGGCGAGAACCGCGACTGTCCGATCCCTGCGTGGAAAACGAACGCGATGGAAAGTGGCAAGTTCTTTCCCGCGCGGGACGGCGGGCTGAGCGATCCTGTGGCGAGCACTGACGCGCCCAACGGCACGCCGCCGCGTGACGGCGAAATCGCCAGCACGAGTGTAAATGGCGCGGAGAAGGTGTTGGACGAGCAAAGCGCACAGCGCTGGCGCAAGACGGTGATGCATGCGGGCGAGCACCAGCGCTTTGTGTGGGAATATAGCGCACTTCACAAAACGCGCCGCTGGAACTATTTCATCACCCGTCAAGACTGGAATCCGAACGCACCGCTGACACGGGCGCAATTCGAGGCCAAGCCGTTCTGCCAGTATCAGAACAGCCAGCAGCCCTATTGGGACCATCCCGAGCTGATGCCCACGTCGCCGACCGTCCACACCTGCAAGCTGCCGAAGCGCGATGGGTACCACGTGATTCTCGCGGTGTGGGAGGTGGCCGACACGCCACATGCGTTCTATCAGCAGATCGATGCGGAATTCGTCAATGGTGGGGCGGCGCTGACGAGTCCCTTCGCACCGCCGACGAAGCGCGAGTGATCAAGCATCGGGCGCGCCTGGCGACCGGAATGCGAAGTGGTGAGGGCGGCCACGCGTGGCAGGCCCGCGGCGCGTACCGAGCCGCCGCGTGCGCGCACGCGGCGAGCCGCTACGACGTGTGGCGGCGTGCATCGCCGCGCGAGAACGCGTGCTGACGCACGCCCGTTACATGTCCGACTACTGCCCGGCTGGGTTGGCCGGGAGAAGGTCCGACGTGGCTCAGGCGTCGTCGTCGGCCTTGCCATGTTTGCCCGGCAGCACCGAGTTCAGCACCTGCTTTGCGGTATTGACGATCACGTTGCCTTCGTTTGGATCGCCCTTGAGCAACGTGGTCGCGAATGCCTTGGCCTGCGCCAGCGTGACGTGGGGCGGCAAGGGCGGCACGTCGGGATCCGTCTTGAATTCGAGCAGGACCGGGCGGTCCGACTGCAGCGCGCGTTCCCAAGCATCGGCCACGCCCTCAGCCGAATCGACATAGATGCCGGTCAGGCCGATCGATTCGGCGAAGCGGTGATACGGAACATTCGGAATCTGTTGCGACGCGACAAACTTCGGATCGCCTTCCATGACCCGCTGCTCCCAGGTCACCTGGTTCAAGTCCTCGTTATTGAACACGGCACAAATCCAGCGCGGGTCGGCCCACTGTTGCCAGTACTTCGCGACGGTGATCAGCTCCGCCATATTGTTCATCTGCATTGCGCCGTCGCCGACCAGCGCGATCACCGGACGGTCGGGATGCGCGAACTTGGCCGCGATCGCGTATGGCACGGCGGCACCCATCGACGCCAGTCCGCCGGACAGCGACGCCATCATGCCCCGCCGCATCTTCAGATCGCGCGCATACCAGTTCGCACAGGAACCGGAGTCGCTGCTCAGGATCACGCGGTCGGGCAGGCGGGGCGACAGCTCCCACGTGACGCGCTGCGGATTGATCGGCTTGGCGTCCGTCAGCGCGCGCTTCTCCAACGTCGTCCACCAATCGCGCGTCCATCCTTCGATCTTCTCGCGCCATCCGGTGTCGGTCTTCGTGTCGAGCAAGGGCAGCAGCGCGGCCAGGGTTTCGCCGGCGTCGCCGACAAGGTTGACCTCCATCGGGTAACGCAGGCTCAGCATGTCCGGCTTCAGATCGATCTGCACGCCTCGCGCCTTGCCTTCCTTCGGCAGGAATTCCGAATAAGGGAAGCCGGAGCCGATCATCAGCAAGGTATCGCACTCGCGCATCATCTTGTCGCTCGGCTCGGTGCCAAGCAGGCCGATCGAACCGGTGACCCATGGCAGCGCATCCGGCAGCACAGCCTTGCCGAGCAACGCCTTCGCTGCGCCGGCTTGCAATTTGTCGGCGATCGCGATCACCGCATCGGTGGCGCGCAGCGCGCCCGCGCCCACCAGAATGGCGACCTTCTTGCCGGCATTCAACACCTCGGCCGCACGCTGCAAGTCGTTATCCTGCGGCACCACGCGCGGGGCGTTGTAGCCGATGCCGGAGTGAACGGTGCCGTGCTTTGCCGGCGGGTCCTCGTAAGGCATGTCCTGCAGGTCGTTCGGCAGGATCAGCGCGGTAACCTTTCGCTCGCCCAACGCGACCCGTACAGCGCGGTCGACCAGGTGACGCATTTGCGCAGGGACCGTCGCCTGCTCGCAGAAGGCGCCCGCCACATCCTTGAACATCGATTTGAGGTCGAGTTCCTGCTGGTAATGTCCGCCCAGGGCGGTGCGCGCCTGCTGTCCCGCGATCGCGAGCACCGGCATGTGATCCATGCGCGCATCGTAGAGGCCTGTCAGCAGGTGGGATGCGCCGGGGCCGGAGGTCGCGATGCAGACACCCAGTTCGCCAGTGAATTTCGCATGGGCCGCAGCCATGAAGGCAGCCATCTCCTCGTGTCTCGCTTGCACGAATTCGATCTTGCCGCCCGCGCGGCTCAACGCGCCAAACACGCCGTTGATGCCGTCGCCGGGATAGCCAAAGATGCGCCGCACGCCCCATTGATGCAAACGCTCGACCAGGAAATCGCCAACTGTCTGTGCCATGTCTGTGCCTTCCACGATGTGAGGGACCGTCGCACAAGCGCATGTGCGGTCGACCGTCCTCGTTCAGATACCGCAGAGCCAGCAAGTTCCAGTCCAAAGGGGCTGACGGTGCGCCTTCAGTCGCCGCCGTCCGGGCGAAGGCGAGGCAGCGCGTCGGGGGCATCCGGGTCGGGGAAGAAGATTCGCCGCATCATCTCCTCCCGAAATTGCGCGAGGATCCAGGCGCGACGTTCTTCCTCGCTGAGTGCGGGGCGCTCCACGACGTGCTCGCTGCCTGCGTTGACGGGGCTCGCGTCGGCCCAGGTCGGCGTCGCTGGGGCGCTCGCCGGCGCGTGCATTGGCGGGAGGCCAACGATCCTCATTCTGTCTCTCCTTTCGATTCGTAACGTGCTTGCTCAGCGATCAGGGCGGTATCGGTCCGCGTACCGGCGGCGCGGCGCGCGATGATGCCGTCGGACGCGACGTGAGGCTGGTCGAAGGGTGAGCCTGCAGGTGCTTCCGAACGCGGCGCACTGGCCGCGGCAGGCGTGCGTGCCGGTGCATTTTTGAGCTCGTGTTCCAGCCCCTCCGCCAGGGCGGCGATCGCCCGGCGACGCAGCATATGCGTGTCGACACCCAATTGCTTCGGCAGGGCGCGTGCCGGTAGCAGGCGCATGGCCGCATCCGCCGCTTCGAACACGAATGCGCGGCCCGCCCATTCAAGCGCGAAGCACGCACCGCCGGTCTCGACGACGACACTGCCGGCCGGCGGGCGCGCACCGCCGAGTCCCGCGCGCAGGGCCGGTGCAAGGGCAGCGGCGCTGTCCGGCAAACGCACTTTCAGGACGGTGCCCGCCACCGCATCGCCACGCTGGCGAAAGTCGTCGGACAGTTCCTCCAACAACTGGCGGCAGACGCTCTCGCTATCCAGGCGAGCGGCGAGCGCGTGGCGAGCGTCGTCGAGTTGTTCGCGCATTTCGGCGAGCATCAAATCCGCCATGTGATCGAACGAATCGATGCATGTGCGGACCGCGCCGGCATAGCCGTCCGCGTAGCCCGATGCGAATGACAGACGGCAGATCGCGTCTGCTTCGCGCTGAGCTTGTTTGACGATGTGTCGTGCATGGCGATGGGCGTCCCGTAGCAGGGCATCGGCGCGCGTCGCCGCGCGTTTGGTAGCGCACGGAAGCAGCACGCCGTCGACGCGCGTGGCGGGACGGGATGCGTCGCCGCCGGCGCGGGTCCGGTATCGCGACAGGCCGGGCAAATCAGGGAAGTCGTGCATGGATGAAGGCGAAGGCAAGCCAGTTGCGAATGGTGGTCTCGGAGACGCCAGGCACCGACGGCGAGGCGTCGTTGTACGCTGGCTCGGTCAGCGCATCGGCTGAGCAAACGGTCGCGCTGATTGTCGGGCGAGGCATCGTTGTCGCGAGCGGGCGTGCCTGGCTTGCCAGATCGTCGTCGCCTGCACCGGGCAGGCCGCCGCGCGTTGCGACCGTGGAGCTGAACAGCAAGGGTAGACGTTCGCGCAACGCGGCGGGCCAGGTGGCGAATAGCGGCGCGATGCTCGTCAGTCCCACGGATGCGAGGCTGTCGTGCGCCTGCTCCGGCGAGACGGTTCCCGTCAGCCAAGCAGACTCGGCAGTGAAACCGCGACGTGCGGCCGCACTGAGCGCGGCTGAAACGGTTGGCAAGGGTAGGCGCAGGAACGCCAACAGCCGAGCGTCCAATGTGCGATGCAGTGAGCCGGTCAGGAGGGTGCCATGCATCAGTCTCGCGCCGATCAGCGCCGCGACCCGTGGCAAGTTCCGCCACTCCCGGATGCAGCGTTCGCACAGCGCGTCGAGTCGGGTATCCGATGCCATGCGACCCTGCAGCCGGTAGATGCGGCGAAGGTAAGCGTGCGCGAGCGCCGGCGGCAGCCCCGCGATGGCCGGCAAACCACGTCGGCGCGCCGGATGCAGGTAGCTGGACGGGGCGTACAGCACAGTCAACAGGGCGGCAGCCGTGTCACGGTCCAGTGCTCCGAGCGGGGTCGCGGCCGAGCAGTGCTCATCGGGCATCGCCGTCCCCAGGCAGCGCGGTGGCGGTCGAATGCGTCGCGGACGAGGGAGCCACGCGCGATGCGTCATGCGGCGGCGCGCCCGTGCTGAATGCGTCGCCATTGCGGTCTCGGAAGCGGACCCCGAAGCGGTGCCCGAAGCGCAAAACCGCGGCATGAACGATCGCTGCGACACGCGCCATCAGCGACGCCGGTACTGGCCGGCCCGGCGCGACGTGGGCGGCCGCGCTCGTCTCGCCCGGACGCATCGTCGGAGTGCCGTGCCGACCGCGAAGCGCCAACCAGAATGTCACCGCCACCGCCGCCAGAAAAGACGCCGCACCGATGCGCAGCGGCATCGAAAAGCCGGGTTCGGCCGGCGCACGCGTTCGCGGTCTGGATGGCGGCGCCGGTGGGTTGCTGGCGTCGAGAACGACAGATATGTTCGCCGTGTCGAGGTCGGCCACGCTGTTCCCGACGAACCGTTTCACGGTGGCGATCAGCCAGGTCTCGTCGCCCTCGCCACGTTCGTCCTCCCGATAGTGCAGCAGCACCGAGGCACGCATCGCTTGGGTTTTCCTTGTCTCCAGGGTGCCCGGCATCGGATAGCTCAGATGGACCCGCACGCTCACCACGCCGGCCAACGTGGCAAGCGTCTGTTCGAGCCGCTGTTCGATGTAGGAAAGGACGCGTGTACGTTCCGCCGCGGGCGACGTGATCAGCGCGTCCCCGGGAAAGGCCTGGCTGACCTCGACGGGCGTCCGACCGGGCAATTCGTAGCGCCGTAACAGATCCACTGCGAGCGCGAAGTCCGCTGGCGCGACATCCACCGCGTAGCCTGCCTTGTCAACCGGCGTCTTGCGCGCTTCAACGCCGTTACGCAGCAGCACCGCCACCACCGTGTTCGCGCGCTGTTGATCCAGCGCGTCGAGCAGGCGCGTGTCGTGGTCGCAACCTGACAGCAGCAGTACCGCGAGTAACGTGAAGCCGCTGCTGCTGCGGCGGCGGCTGCGGCGGTTGGAGCGCGGGCGAGGCAGAGCGCAAAGCGCGGAGCGAAGGCGATCGCTGCCGGACTGCCATGCATCGGTTTCACTGAGCACGAGCCAGCGTCTCGATTGCACCGACGAATTTGCGCGCCAATGTGCTCGCCAATGCGAACTCGTTGCTTGCGTCGCCCAGGGTTGCCTGCAGGCGCAGCAGTGCGGCGGCATCCTGACCGGCGCTGCCGTCGGCGAAGGCGGTGATCTGCGCGTGATACGACGCTTCGCGGCCCGCCAGCCGCGCATAGGTCGCGCGTAGCGCCGCGCCGAGTCCGACGTCGACCGCGTTCGGCATGTCACCGACCGGGCGCAGGTGGGCGACGGCGATCCCTGCCTCCCGGTCCGCAAGACCGTCGAGCCGGAGCGGTGCGAGCGGAGACGCTGTGCCGCCAGAGGCGACGGGCGCGATCGGCGTGGACCAGCGCGGCATCGCCTGACCCGCCATCAGATGAAGAATCGACATGGTGCTCAGCGCAGGTTCGACAGAGTCGTCGCGGCAATGTCGCGATGCGCCTTGACCGTCGCGCTCTGTGCATTTCGAAAGAGCGTGTACGCGGACAAGGCGGACTGATACTGGGCCAGCTTGAACGCAGAACTGGCGTCGCCTTCGATCGCAGCCTGCGCCGCCTCGAGTTTCGCTTTCAGCTGGGTGGCACCCACTTCGAAGGCCTGCGACCTGTCGATTACCTCGATGCCGGTCAGCGTGATGGTGGGGAGCACGGTCTCTTCGGGCATGACTGCTATCCTTTCAGAACGTCGGGGAAGTACCAATGGCCGGGGGCGAGCAGTACGTAGCCCGCGCGGCCGTCGAGATGCGATTTACCGTCGCGTGGGTCACGCAACGGCTCGAAGTCGATCCGCACCAGTGTGTCGCCCCACTGGGCGCGAAAATGCTGTAACGGCGCGCGCATGCTTTGACGGGTGGCATCGTCCAGACGTGCGGCCGGCGAGAGGCGGATGCCGTTGCCGTGCCGCTGTTCCCGCATCGGGATGCCTGCCTGAACGAACAGCGCCCGCGCCGCGGCAATGGCGGCGTTGGCCGGCACATATTCGAGTTCTGGAATCGGAACGGCGGGCGCAAGACCGGCGAGCGCGGCTTTGAAACGCGCTGCCAAGCGCGCGCGCACGGGCGACGGCGTGCCATCGTCGAGAAGGACGACTCGACCTGCGCCGGACGCCAAGCGGATGGCAACCGGCTTCAGACCGGCTTGCATCGCGGCCTGGTGGACCGATCGTCGGGCCTCGACGCCGGCCAGCCGCTGCGGCATCGCTGCCGTAAGCAGCGCCCCGCCGCGCGCGCGCTCGGGCGGCGCCACCATGCGGGTTTGCGATTCGCGCTCGGTTTGCCGCTCGGCAAGGGCGCCCGGCAGGGCCCGCGCTGCCGCCGCCGCGATCGAGCCGACGACGCACAGCATCGCGACGGCCGACAACAGCCGTCGCCGCAGCGGCAGCCTGCCCGCCCGGCGGGGTGGTTGGGGTGCCTCGGCATGTCGGGCGCTGGCGTCGGCGCCTGCCCCCGCTGCGACGTCACCAGCCTGCCCGTCGGGGAGCGATGCGTTCGATGCGCAAGCCGATGAGAGCCCCGACGCCAAAGCCGCCGACGCGTCGCGCAACGCGTCCGGCGATGCATCCGCTGGTGCATCCGGTGATGCATCGGGGGGCAGAAGGACCGCTTCCTCCCAAGCCGCGTCGATCGGTTTCAACGCGAAGCTGAGTCCGGCATAGCTGACGCGGCGTTGCAGTTCGAAACAGGCGGTCGTGTCGTGGCCGATGTCGGTTACCGAAAACCGACCGCTCAGGGCAGTGTCAGACAGATCGATTCGCAACGCGACGTCGGTTTGCGCCGCCAGCCAGACGGTTCGACCATTGGCCTCGGTCAGCGCCCGGTCCAGCAGATCGGCCGCCACCGCTTCTCGTCCGTTCATGCTGGCCGGCGCCACGACCGAAGTCGGCGCCTCGCCCGCATCGCCAGCTGCACGCGCGGGCCCGGGCGGTGCCCCCGGTCGTCCCGGCCCAGCGACGATGAGATAGCGGTCGCGCTCCAGCGGCACCTCGGTCCCTGCCATCGTTCCAGACAGGATGCGCAACGCAAAGAGCAGTTCAATGTTGCGGTCGATCATGACGGGTGAGCGGTTCGGCTACTAGGAGGCGGGCCGGCGAGCGGCGCATGCGGAGCGTCTGCAGTTGCTTGGGATCGCGCCATGGCAAGGCCGATGCTGACTTGCCCGCGCGACTGTTGTCTTCAGCTGGCGACTTCGACCGCCGTACGCGTCAAGCCGCAAACGCAACCTAAGCCGCCGTATCGGCGCGCAAGCGATATAGCGAGGCATTGTATGGACTGACGTCGGCAAGTGAATGAATCGTGCGTGATCCGCAGGTGATTTGGCGTCTCCAATTGCGACCGACTATCGAACGCGCAATTGAAACATTTTTAAGATCGATGAAGCGACACGTTGTCGTCCTTGACCAATTGATAAGTAGTGCGAGAGAGTTTACGTGGGAGATGAAGCCAGCTCATAACCCATCATTGCTGCCGCAACTTGACGTCCCGGGTAACACCGATGTCGGAGTCGAGAGCGGTGGCACTGTCTCCCTCCACGTGGTCTCACTATTCGATGACAATGAGCCAGAGCGCCCAGCCAAGCCGCCCCTATGACCGTCCTGACTGGCGCGTGGTGCGCCGCGCCGCCACTGTTGAACTGGAGGGCGCCTCGCTGTGGCTGGTCAAGCCGGCTGCCGAAAGCGCGACGCTTTCCCTCTGGCGCCAAAGCGGCGAGACGACCGACGTTGCGGTATGCAACGAGGCGAGCGGCGTGGTGTTGGGCTGCGCGAAGCCGTTGAAGTTGCGCTGCGACGACCAGATGTGGCGTCTGCGCCGTCTGCCGCTGCGCAAAGCATGTGCGCTGCTCGCCTGCCTGGACGGCGCCAGCGCCGAGCATGCGCCAGTGCCGACGCAGCGGCCGCCGCTCGGCGGTTTCCCGACCACGCACGACGCGAGCGCTCAACCGGACGGCGCCGGTGTGGGTGGCGCCGACCGTGCGCTGCCGCGCGACATGCCGCCGCCGACGCGCTGGACCGCAGTCGGTCGTCCGGCATTCGTGGTATGCGCGGCCGACGCAACGAACTTCCGACAGTTCGAGCGCTGGCTGATCCGAGGACAACTCGAGCGCGATATACGTCAGTCCGCGCTGTTCGACTTTTTTCGTCGCGAGGAGGCCTACAAGCTGATGGGTTTCCTGCTGCAGCAGGGCATTGGCGCGGCTTCGACCCGCATGCTGGGCGAACGCTACGGACTTTCCGAGACGCACTTCCGGCGGCTGTGTCGCACGATGCTCGGACGCAGCCTGAAGACGGAACTGCGGCGTTGGCGCGCGGTCAACGCGCTATTCGAGATTGTCAATGGCCGAGGGACGATGACGCATATCGCGATGCGAGGCGGCTACGCCACGCCATCGCATCTGTCCCGCGAAATCCGAGAATTCTTCGGCGGCTCGCCTACGCAACTCAGACTTGCCAGCGCCCGGCAACTCGGCCATGCGTGAGCCGGTGGCTGCAGTGGCACCACGCAGGGCGGGCGACAGATCGATTGAGAGGCGCGGGGTTGCGGACACGCGCGTTGCCCGGCGGCGTTCCAGGGCAACGGTTGTCCGGGTGCTGGTTGCCTGCCTCGTCGCGCAGCCAGCGATGCAGGCGCGGGCCGAAGGGGTGGCGGCACCGCTCGCCCCGGAGCGCGCTTCCGTCGACGCAGGCGAGGAGGCGCCCGCGCCGGATGCGACCGGCTTCGTGGCACGCGACGTTTCAATGAAGGAACTGCTCAACGCGGTGAGCGGCGCGCTGCGCAAGCCGATTGTCGCGAGCGCGGCGGTACAGCGCCGCCGGATCAGCGGCACCTTCGATCTGTCGAAGCCCGATGCGCTGCTGCGCCAGCTTGCCGATCGCCTGGCGCTGCTCACCTATGACGACGGCAGCGCACGTTATGTGTATGACGCGAACGAGACGCGCAATGCCGTGATCCGCACCCGGCAAGTGACACTCGGCGACGTGAGAAGGTTCCTGGCGGGCAGCGGTCTGCTTGACCGTCGCTTTGGGCTGCGCGGCGACGACGCGGCCCGCGTCTTCTATGTATCGGGCGTGCCGATCTATGTCGAGTTGGTGGAGGCGGCATCGCGTTATCTCGACGCGGCGCGTACCCCGACCGGCGGCGGCTGGGCCGTGCGTGTGGTGCCGCTGCAGCATGCGTTCGTCGTGGATCGCGACATCGACATGCGCGGCACGTCGGTAAAGGTGCCAGGAATGGTGACCATGTTGCAGCGCCTTCTTGGAGAGGCCAATGCGACCGCGGCACGGCCGCTGTTGCGCGACGGCGCGCCGCTGCCGACGTGGCATGCCGCGGCAGGCGCTGTCCCGCCCGGCGCCGACGCCGCGGCTCGGGCCGGCAACGACGCGCGGGCTGGCGCGCAGGAGTGGCGGGGCGAGCGTGGCGCGACGCAGTTGCTGCGGCAGGCATCGGTGCCGCCGATGCCCATGGCCGAGCCGGTGTCGGCGGCTCCGGACGCCCGTGCGAACGCGCCGGCCGGCGCCGATCTCGGACGCGAGGGCGGGGCAACGGGTTTCACGGTGTCGACTGACGCGCAGGGCGTGCGAGTCGTCGCGCACCCGGAAACCAACAGCATCGTGCTGTTCGGTCCGGCGGAGCGCCTGCCGGAAATCGAGTCCCTGGTGCGCCGTCTCGATGTGCAGAAGCGACAGCTGCAATTGTCGCTTTGGATCATCGACGTCAAGAAGTCATCGTTCGATCGGCTGGGCGTGGACTGGTCCGGCGCGGCGCGCCTGGGGGGCGCACAAGTCCGCTTCAACGATGACGGCCTGCTGGCCAGCACGCTGGATGGCACGAGCTTTCTTGCACGGGTTCACGCGTTGATGCAGACCGACGATGCCACGGTGGTGTCGCGGCCCATCCTGCTGACGCAGGAGAATCAGCCGGCCATGTTCGACCGCAGCGAGACGTTCTATACCCGGCTGCAGGGCGAGCGCGCGGTCAGCCTGGACAGCATCACCTTCGGCACGATGATCAACGTCCAGTCCCGTTTGTCGACAGAGGCCGACGAGATCGAGATGGCTGTCGGGGTCGAGGATGGCAGCGCGACGCCGAACAGCCTGGCAGTCGGTTCCGACATGAGCCTGCCGGTGGTGTATCGGACCCGGTTGAGTACGGTGGCGCGGGTACCGCGTGGGAAAAGCCTGTTGATCGGTGGCAGCACGCTGTCGCTGACGGACGACCGTGCTTCGTCGATTCCCGGGCTGTCGTCGATCCCGTGGCTAGGGCGGCTGTTCCGCAGCGTCTCGAAGCAACGTCACGAGGTCGCGCGTCTGTTCCTGATCGAGCCCCGCGTGCTCGACGCCGGCGCAAGCTGGTCCGACGGGCAGCCTTTCGAGACAGGCGCCGTGGAACGCAACGCGCGTCTGCGCGACACGGTGCACTTGCTCAAGGAGTTCATGTGACCACCACGCTTGGCGTTATCGGGACCGCGCCCGTCGTGCCGCCGCCGGCGGCGCCCGGCGCGCGCCATCGCGACGCGCGGCCGACCGTCGAGTGGCGCCCCGAAGCGGATGTGGGAGACGGCCCGCCTGCGGAGGCGATGGACGATGCGGCGTTGCTTGAGGCCAACGCCGCGAGCGAAGGCATCGAGGCACGAGCGAGATTGGCGGCCGCGCTGCTCAAGCCCCGACGACTGACGGCCGGCGCGCGGCGCGCCGGCCTGCCGGAACTCGAGCAAATCCTCGACAGCGAGGTCGAGGTCAAGTTCGAGGCGCTGGCAAAAGCGCTGCACGCTGGCCCGATGACACCGGTTACGCTGGTGCGCCGCGCGCGCCGGCTGTTCGCCGACGAAAGCGACGCACTGCTCGCGTTGCAGGCGCTGCATGCCCATTGCTGTGCCGATGACGCATCCCGACCGGAACACGACGACGGGCAGGCCGACGCGGCACCGCTGCAGCCCGATCACATGTCCGATTTCAGTCGTGTCGATGTCCGCGACGGCGACGGCGACGATGACGGTGTCGCTGTCGATGGCGATGGCGATGGCGATGGCGGCGAAGGCATTGGCGTGACACGGGCTGCGTACTTCGACGCTTCGTCGGGAGCGGCGCAATTGGTCGATTCCGCGATCGCGTCATTGGTCGCGGCGTGTTCGGAGGCGGCCGCTCGCACGCGGTTGTACGCTGGCGTCAATGTGTCGGGCGTGGCGCGGCGCATGGCGGCGCGGGCACCAGCGCCCGCACTCGACGGGCACACGCTGCGAGCCATGTACCGCGACTTCCTGCTATCCGAGGCGAGTCCGCTTTCGCTGCTCGGCGATCTTGCAGCGCGCCACCCGCTCCGCCATCTGACCTGGATCATCGACTTCCTGATGGCTGCGTTCAACGCGGACCAGCACGCACAGGACCCGGCGTGCGGGCATGTCGAGGCGTTTTCGCCGCTGTTGCGGCGTTTGCGTCGGCTGCGGTTGTTGAGTGAAGCAGTGACCGGCTTTGTCTCGTTCGTGAGCCGCGGCGCTCGCGTTCTACCCGGCCTCGACCGTTTGAGCGACGCGGACCTGCTCGGCGTCGCGACGCGCGGCATCGGCTCGCCAGCAGTGGTGGCCGACCACGTTGGCATCTTGTTGGGCAGGCGTTTGCCGGACGCGTCGGCGCGCACGCAGGCGGCGTTGACGCAGCGGCTCGCATGCGGCTTCGAGCGCATGCCACACGATGCGTACGAAACGCCTGAAGGTCGTCAGATGTTGATCGATGCGGTGCGCGCCCGGTTGGATGAACTGCACCGCTGCGAAAGCCGTGCGGAGTGCCGTGCATGCTGAACCCGTCTCGACCCCGCCTGGGTCCCGCCGCTGCCGGACGCGCGGTCGCGTCCGGCACGGCGCGCCAGTGGCTCGGCGCATTCGGTCGTAACCCGGAACTGGCGGTGCTGGCAATGATGCTGGCCATCGTCACCATGCTGGTTGTGCCGTTGCCGGCGCACGTACTGGATCTGCTGGTCGGTCTCAATATCGTGACGGCGGTGCTGATCTTCATGAGCGCCTTCTACATCGTGGAGATCCTCGGTTTTTCCGCGTTCCCCGCGGTCCTGCTGGTAACCACGCTGTTTCGCCTGTCCCTGTCGGTCAGCACCAGTCGACTGATCCTGCTGGAAGGACGGGGCGGCCACATCATCGAGACCTTCGGGCGCTTCGTGATCGGCGAAAACGTACTGGTCGGATTCGTCATCTTCATGATTGTCACGGTGGTGCAGTTCATCGTGATCACCAAGGGCGCGGAACGGGTCGCCGAGGTGGGGGCGCGTTTCTCGCTGGACGCGATGCCGGGCAAGCAGATGAGCATCGACGCGGATCTTCGCGCAGGCACGATCGACATGGAGACGGCGGTGCGACGGCGCGCCTCGCTGGAACGCGAAAGCCAGCTCTACGGCTCATTCGACGGCGCGATGAAGTTCGTCAAGGGCGACGCCATTGCCAGCATGATCGTCATCGTGGTGAATCTCGCGGGCGGCGTCGGTGTCGGTGTCGGGCAGCAGGGCATGCGAATGGCGGATGCACTGCATCGTTACACCCTGTTGTCGATCGGTGACGGCCTGGTCGCACAGATTCCGGCGCTGCTGATTGCGATGGCGGCCGGTTTCGTGGTGACGCGGGTCAGCGACAAAGGCGTGACCCTCGGGCGCAGCATCGTCGAAGAGGTGTTCGCCAGTCGGCCCGGGCTGCTGGCGACGGCGGGCGTGGCGCTCGGGATGGGCCTGGTGCCCGGTTTTCCGTTGCCGGTGTTCTGGACCATCGCGCTGCCACTGCTGTGGCTGTGGCATCGCCGACGCACGCCGCGCGGCGACCCAAACCGCCCGGACCAGGCGTCGGGAGCGCACGCCGGCGCCGCGCCGCGCCGCGCTCTCGATCCGGCGGATCAGCCTGGTCCGGCGCCGGTTGTGGTGCGGCTCCCGGCAAGCGTCTTCGCCGCGGAGGACTGGCCGGCAAGGGTGGAACGCTGGCACGCCCGTCTGACGGACGAGCTTGGCGTGTCGCTGCCACCGTTCGCGTGTCAACCATCCCCGCACATCGAGGCCGATCGGGCCGAGCTTGCAATCCACGAGGTACCGGCCGGCTGGTCCGCGGTTGCATTCGGCTGTCGACGGGTGTTGGGCGCGGTCGACATGGTACGCGGCCTGGACATTCCGCTGCGGATCGTCGATGAGCCGTCGGGCGGTGCGTCGATCTGGGTCAACGACGCGCAGGGCGAACGTCTGCGCGAGCTAGGCGTATCGCTGCGGCGCGCGGACGAGGTGCTTTATCGAGACCTGTGCGGCGTCGTGGCGCGACACATCGGCGAGTTGTTCGGTATCCAGGAAACCAAGGCGCTGCTCGATCGCACGGAACGACAGTATCCCGATCTCGTCAAGGAAACCATGCGGCACATGCCGGTGCAACGGATCGCCGAAGTACTCCAGCGGCTGATGCGGGAGCAGGTGCCGATCAAACACCACAAGCTGGTCCTCGAAACCCTGGCGCAATGGGGCGCGCGCGAGAAGGACGTGCTTACCTTGGTCGAGCACGTGCGCGGCGCGCTGGCCCGCTACATCGCGCACCGCTACACGTCCGACGGGATGCTGAACGCCATCGTCTTTTCCGGAGAAACGGAGGACATCGTGCGTAAGGGCATCCGGCAAACGGCGGGCGGCACTTTCCTGAATCTCGATCCGAACGAAGCCGCGCAACTACTCGACGCCGTGGAGACCGCCGTCGAGCAGAGCGGGTTTCAAGCGGCCGAGGTCGTGCTGATCACGTCAGTCGACATCCGCCGCTTTGCGCGCGCATTGATCGAGCCGCGCCTGGAAGCCCTGGACGTGCTCTCGCTCGGCGAGATCGGCGACGCCGGTCAAGTCAACGTGGTTTGTACCGTATGAACGATCGACGCAGTGCAACAAAAGGAGAAGCGATTGAACATTGACTTACCTGAGCTGGTAAAGGCCGCCTTGCGGTTCATGGGCTGCGATCATGCGATCGGCGACGACCTGGACGCCCACTCGCCGATCTGCATTTCGTTGAATGCGGTGCCGGACATCCTGATCGAGACGCGGGATCAATATTGTCTGTTGTGGAGCGAAATGCGCGACATCGGCGAAGAGGCCGTGCTCGCGGTGTCGGCCGACCTGTTCGCCTATCTGCTGCCGTTGAACAGCGCGCTGTTCGTTGAACGCCGGCCAGTGCTGTCGATACTCGAGGGGCGCTTGATATTGCATGCGGCATTGACGGCGACCGCGCTGCAAAACGAGGAGGCGTTCGCCGAAGCGCTGGAGAACTTCTACGCTGACCTGTGCGCGGTCGTCGACATTCTGGCGAAATGAGTGGACGACGGGTGTTCGGCACCGCCACGCAGCGGAGCGGGCTGGCGGGGCTGGGCGACTATGGCGCGCATCCGTCGCGTATCCGCGGCACCACCATCGAAGCGCCGTTGGACGGCGTGGCGGTCGGCGAGTCGTGCATGGTACGCGCCGCGCTCGGAGACGCGCGAGCGCTGGCGCGGGCGCGGGTGCAGGCCTTGAGCGCCGAAGGCGCGACGTTGAGCCTGCTCGGCGCGGTAGATGGTCTGACGCGGGCCGCGCTGGTGATGCCGACCGGACGCACCGCGCACGTCACGGTGGGCAGCCACCTGCTGGGCGCGGTGATCGATGGCGAAGGCCGTGTCGTGGGTCGTCTGTCGCCGGTCGACGAAAGTCTGCCCGGCTTTGCGTCCGCCGCGGCGACCTGGCCGCTCGAATGCGAGCCCCCTGGGCCAGAGGCGCGCTTGCCGGTCGATGTGCCGTTCCATACCGGTATAAGGGTGATCGACGGCGTGCTGACATGCGGCGTCGGACAGCGGATCGGCATCTTCGGCGCGGCGGGTGCGGGCAAGTCGATGCTGATGCAAATGCTGCTGCGCCACGGCCAAGCCGATGTGTCTGTCGTCGCACTGGTTGGCGAGCGCGGCCGCGAGCTGAGCGAATGCATCGCGGCGCTGCGGGCGAGCCCGCGCGGCGGGCGGACCGTGCTCGTCCATGCGACTTCGGATCAGCCATCGGCTTTGCGCGCAAACGCGGCGGCCGTGGCGACCGCAATCGCCGAATGGTTGCGCGACAGCGGCGCCGATGTGCTGCTGTTCGTCGATTCGATCACGCGTCATGTACGCGCGCTGCGCGACGTGGCATTGTCGGCAGGCGAACCGGTGGCACGCGCCGGCTATCCGGCCAGCGTCTTCGAACGGCTGCCGCGGCTGCTCGAAAGACCGGGCGCGACCCGCCGTGGCAGTGTCACGGCGTTCTACACGGTGCTCATCGAATCGGAAGACGAGAGCGACCCCGTCGGTGACGAGATCCGCTCGCTGCTCGACGGCCACGTGCTCCTGAGCCGCGAACTGGCCGGCAAGGGCCACTTTCCGGCGATCGACGTGCTGCGTAGCGTCAGCCGCGTGTTCAATGCGGTTGCCTCGCCGGCGCACGTACAGGCGGCGAGCCGTATGCGCGCGATGCTGGCCCTGTACAAGGAGTGGCGCTTGTACATCGAACTTGGCGAATACCGCGAAGGGCAGAACGCGGAAGTCGACGCGATGCTCGCCGCGCGTGGTGAGCTCGATACGTTCCTGCGGCAGGGGCTGGCAGAGAGCAGTGCGATGGCGCAAACGGTGGCAAGAATGGGGGCACTCGTTGGCCAGGATTGAGCAATTGCTGAAATTACGCGATGAGCGCCTGCGCGCCGCGCGCCGCGCGTTGTCCGCCAAGGTGCTCGAAGGGCGGGCCTTGGAGGACGCGTTGCGCGCGCTCGACGAAATGTTGGCAGCGCTGGACGCGAAGATCGACGCGACCCATCTTTGCGGGGCCATGCGCCGCCGCGACCTGTTCGCGCTGCGCGCGGAGGAAACGGCGCGGCTGGCCGAGCGAGTCGCGCTGCAGATTGAGCGCGAACAGATAAGAGATGCGATTGCGGCCCACATGGAGTCGATCGCGCGCGCCACGCAGGCGCTGCGCCGCAGCGAAGCGAAGCACGGAGAAACGTTGCGGCGTGCCAGTGCTGCGCGCCAGCGCGGGGCGCGGCGGACCGAGAACCGATCGATGGAGAGGCAGGCAGATGATCAACGCCGATAGCGTGAGTGCGCCGATGCGCGACGGGCGCCTCGACGAGGCGGATACGGGCCCGGCGACTGGTCGGCCATTGGCGGTGCGCCGCTCTGCATTGATGCGTATCGCCGAGGAGGCCCGCGCGCGCGCAGCGGAGACGGCGGCGGCAACGCCGGATTACCGTGCCTGGCTGTCGTATTGCGTAGGGCGGGCCGCGGCGCGCGATCCGGTCGGTGACGCCGAAGACTGCCGACGCGGCGACGCGCAAGCGAGCGGGGATGCTGAGCGCGACGATGCGCAAGTCCCTGCCGCCGGCGGCTTGGGCGTCTCTGCTGGCCGCGCGCCGCGAGCGACGCAGGACTGGTCGGGCGCATCGTCGCGTGGGTCGGCGCACGAATCGGCGCACCGTGGCATGCCGGCCCGGGTGAATGGCAGCGCGCGGATGCGCAGCGAAGACGCGCCAGGCGGATTCGGGTTGTCGTCGACAAAGGCGAGCGCTCGCGAGCGGAGCGGAGCGCGTCGCGGTCTCGTGTCGGCGCATGCCATGCGCCGGTCGGCAGCGCGGCTGTCGCTTGCCGGCGAGCCGGCAGCAGGGCGAGATGTGACGACGCAACGGCAGGCCGCAGCAATCGCAGCTGCGGGCGAGGTCGGTTCGATGCACGCGCCGCGCGCCGGAGTGCAAACATCGCGGGCCAGCGCATCCGACGCCCTCGAAGACGACCGCGCACGCGGGCGCGCCGACGTCGAGCGTGCCGGCGGCGTGTCATGCAACGCGAGTGTTGCATGCGGTGACGCGTGTTCGGCGATTGCCGTGGTACCGAGCGATGCACGGGCAGCGTCGACGCATCACACGCGTGGTAGCGACCATGCTCGGTCTTGCTTAGACGACAGCAACGCGCGCGACCTGCATCAAGCAGATCGCTGGGCCGGCATGGTTACGTTCAATGACAATCGCGGAGCGCCTCCCACTCAAAAGGGTGTCGCTAACCGTTTGGCCGGGAACGGGCCCACGCGCCGCGCGCTGTCCACCACGATGCGGCGCACGGTCGAGCATGCATGTCAAGGCGGTGGGCCAGGTGTGATTGCGTATCGCTTCGCGTCCTGGCCAGCGCATCCAACGGTCGCGCTGCATGTCCGGCGCGCAGCGCCGGCCGCAGGCGGTGCGAGGTTCGTGCTGTCGATTGCCGGCAGCGACGCGCACGTGACGGCCGCGCTGCAGGCCCATGCCAGTGCGTTGCCCGACACTTATCGGCTCGAACCGGCGAGCGGCTTGGCAGGCAATACGCGTCAACTGGCCGGCACGCGGCTGGCCTCGCTCGGCGATGCGCTCGACGGGGACGGTGGCGCCGGGGGACAGCAGTCAGGATCGAGCGCCGAGGCTGCGGAAGAGACTGTCACGGACGACGGCCGTGGCGGTCGTTTCCGCCCGCGTGTCGGCAGATCCGTGCCGCGCGCAACAGTCAGTCGGCGGGCCGATTGAATGGACCGCACGCCGACCGACCACGCCCAGCGATGCGCGGCGCTGCCCGATGAACAGGCACCTCCGCCTGATGAGCCCGTGCCCGCACCGATGATTCATATCCCCTGTCTTGAATCACGTCTCGTTGCGGTCCGTCGCGACTGTGCGGCGTTGCGCCGACTGGGGCTGCAGGCCAGGCCCGCGCGGTTGCCAGATGGCCCGCATGTCGTCGTCGACGCGCGCACCGACCACGACGCGCATCGCGCTCGCGTCGCGTTGCCGCTCTGGTTGGCACACCACTTTCCGGGCCTGCCCGCGCTCGACTGGGCTGCCATCGACTCGGACGTGCTGGTTGCGCTGACGGTGTCGAAACCTGTCACGGCGGCCCTCTTGCCCGCACCTGCGGGCGGCTGGCGATCGGTGACGCCGCTGTGCGTTGAAGCGGTTGCCGACGGCGCGGCGTGGCAGCTTGCCGTCGCACACCGCAGCGGCCCGAGCGAGCCGCACGAGGTGTTCTTCGAGACCTTTCCCCGCGCGCCTACGGCGCGGCTCGACACGCGCGTGCCGGGTTGGATCGCGGGGCACCGCGTTCCGGTGCGCGTGGTGCTTGGACGCAGTGCGGTTCGCCCCAGGTTGCTGACACGCATGTCGATCGGCGACCTGCTTGTGATCGAGCGCGTCGATGCGCGGCTTGAGTGCGGCCCGGGCCCGGCTGCGCACGGCCTTTTTAGAGTGAAAGTGATGGAACGCAATATCGCACTGACCGAATCATGGGATGACGAAGCGCTGCCGGCAATGCCGCACGGTCAATGGGAAGAGGCGCCGAGGCCCCTTGCCGACGAAAGCCCTGCGGAAGCGATGGCGCGTGACGATTGCCACAGTGGCGACGGCTCGATGTGGGGTGGCTCGCCCGACCGTGCAGCGCATGGCGACGACGGGTGGCCAAGCGATCTCCCTCCCGGCGCAGACCGGCCGCCGCCTCGCAGTACGGCGTCGCACACCGCGGCCGCGGCGCCGGCCATCGTTCCAACCGCGCTCACCGCATCGACTCCTGCAATTCAGGACGTGCCCGTCCAGGCGACGTTCGTGCTCGATGAACTGACATTGTCGTTCGGCGAGCTGGCGCAGCTGGAGACGGGAGCCACCTTGCCGCTTCGGCAAGGCTGCCTGTCCCGCGTCGACATCCGCATTGACGGCACTCGGGTGGCCCACGGTCGCTTGGTGCGGTTGGAAGATGGCTTGGCCGTGGAGATCGACGCGTTGCATGTATCGTCGGGTGCTGGCGGATGACGGTTGATTCTCCGTTGTCGTTGATCGTTGCGGTGTCGCTCGCCACGCTGCTGCCGATCATCATCGCGTCGGGCACGTGTTTCCTGAAGATTTCCATCGTGCTGGTGATTGTGCGCAATGCCCTCGGCGTGCAGCAGGCTCCGAGCAATATGGTGTTGCACAGCGTGGCGCTGGCGCTCTCGCTTTTTGTGATGATGCCGATCGGGCAGCAAACCTACCGCTACTTGCAGACGCACACGATCGATCCGCGCGATGCCGCCGCGGTCGACGACTTCTTCACCGACGGACTCGGCGCCTACCGCGCGTTTCTGAAGCGGCAGGCCAGTCCAGACATGATCGCGTTTTTCGAGCGTGCGCAACGGGCGCGCTTGCGCATCGAGATGCGCGACGGCCGATGGTCAGGGGGGGCGCCGCGGGATGGAGAGGTCGGTGGCGACGGCGAGGGAGATCGCGAGGAAAATCGCGAAGAAAGTGGCGAAGAAAGCGGCAATGGCGACGCGCGCGGCAGCGAGGCGCGCGCCGACGCGTATGGGTCCGCGTCGCACGCGGGCGAGCCGTCGCTGTTTGCGCTGCTGCCCGCCTACGCCTTGTCGGAAATCAAGGACGCGTTCCGCATCGGATTTCTGATCTACCTGCCTTTCGTCGTCGTCGACATGGTGGTATCGAGTGTGCTTCTTGCGCTCGGCATGATGATGATGAGTCCGATCGCGATTGCGATACCGATCAAGTTGGCCCTGTTTGTCGCGGTCGACGGTTGGTCGCTGCTGGGCCGGGGGCTGATCGAACCCTATCTGGCGCTGCCGCCGGCTTGAGCGGGGCGCGGTGCAATGGAAGAACTCATCTACGGCAGCAACAAGGCGTTGCTGATCGCGTTGCTGCTCGCCGCGCTGCCGGTCGGCGTGGCGACGCTGGTCGGTCTGCTGGTCGGCATCGTCCAGACCATTACGCAACTGCAGGAAGCGTCGCTCCCGTTCGGTTTGAAAGTGATCGCCGTGATCGGCGTATTGCTCTTTTCCGCCGACTGGCTGTCGGCGCGCATGCTCGCCTTCGCGAACGAGATGTTCGCGCTGGCGCTGCGCTGATGCCGAGCGTCGGTAAAGCTCCCGCGCGCGACGCTTGCCGATGCTGACGCTGATCGACATGTTCTTCGCGCAGGCGGTCGCATTCAGCTACGCCGGCGCCCGCACCTTACCCGTGTTCATGCTGCTTCCGTGCCTGGGCGAGCGTATTCTGCCTGGCGTGACCGTGCGGGCCACGCTGGTCGTCTGGACCGCTGTCGGTCTTGGGGTAAGCGGCGATACGGCACTCCCGGACCTGCCGACTCTCGCTTTTTCACTGGGACGGGAGGCTGCCATTGGCTTGCTGCTGTCACTGCCGCTCTGCCTGCCGTTCTGGGTGGCGCAGGCGGTCGGCGAATTGCTGGACAATCAGCGCGGGGCGACCTTGGCGGAGTCGATCGACCCGGCCAGCGGGCACGAATCGTCGACGCTCGCGTCGTTTCTCGGCATGTTGTTTTCGGCGATTTTCTTCGCTGGTGATGGTTTGCACACGGTGGTACGCGCGCTGCAGCGCAGCTACGATGCCTGGCCGATCGGCGGCCTCGGTTCGGTCGGTACGGTGCTTGGCTTGTTGAGCACGCTACTCGCCGAGGGCATGCGTCTTGCTGCGCCGGCCATGCTCGTGATGTTGCTTGGCGACGCGATTCTCGGCATCTACAGCCGGTATTGCGCGCAGGTGAACGCGTTTTCGCTGTCGCTCTCGATCAAGAGCCTGCTGGCCTTTGCTGTGCTGCTGCTGTATCTCGGCGATACCGTGGGCCCTGGGCTGTGGACGCTATGGTTGCGCACCGGCACGGCGCTCATGTCAGCGCAATGAACATGCGGACCTCGTGTGTTGCCGCGCAACCGCCTGCCGGGAGCGGCGATGGCTGAGAAGACCGAGAAGGCGACGCCGCAGAAGTTGGCGCGTGCTGCCCGCAAGGGGCAGATGTTCGTCAGTCGCGACTTCGTTACCACGTGCGTGCTCGGTGCGGCGGCATTGGCGCTCCCGGCGGTCGGTATCGGTGTCCTGCGCGACGGGGTGCGCGCGGCGCTCGCGCTCGCGTTCGGCACCGCGGCGCTTGCGGCGCCCGGGTCGGCCGCCGGACTGCGCCCGGCGCTGGAAGACGCCATGTCGTTGTGGCTGCGTTGTAGCGCGCCGTTGCTGCTGATCTGCTTCGTCGTGGGGGCGGTCGCGACGCTTGCACAGACGCGCTTGCGACTGGCGGTCGAGGCCATGCGTCCCGACCTTGCCGCGCTGCATCCGGCCCGGGGCTTCAAGCGCCTGTTCCGAGTCCGCACGCTGAAGGATGCGCTGAAGGCGGTCATCGTGATGCTGTCGTTCGGCTGTGCCACCACCGCCTTTGTACGCCTTGCCGGCCGACGCCTGTTCGCGCTGCCGTCGTCGGCGCTCGATCTCTCCTCCTGGGCAGGATTGACGCAGGATCTGGTGTTGCTGTTGCTTGCAGCGATGCTACCGCTGCTCGTACTGGACGCCGCGATCGATCACCTGCTGTTCCATCGTCAGATGCGCATGGACAAGCACGAGGTCAAACAGGAGATCAAGCGCGACGAAGGCGATCCACACGTCAAATACCGTCGGCGCGATCTGCGCGCGGAGTTGCTGGACGACGAGACCAAGGCCAGTGTGCGCGAGTCCGACGTGGTGCTCGCCAATCCGACGCACTTCGCGGTCGGCCTGTACGTGGATGAAACACTGCTGTTCTGGCCGATGGTGTCGGTACGGGAGCGCAATGCGCGTGCGTTGGCGGTCATCGCCTACGCCGAGTCGGTCGGCGTGCCAGTGGTGCGTGACCCGCCGCTCGCTCGACGCGTCTATCGCACGGCGACGCGTTACTCGCTGGTGCACCCAGACCAACTCGAAGCGGTATTGCGCGTGTTGATCTGGCTTCGCGAGGTCGAGCTCGCGGCCAACGATCCCGGCTCCGGAGCGAGCGGAGCTGACGACGTTCGTTCGGCGCCGTACGACGGCGATCCAGCGGCCGGCGTGCGCGACGGCGCCGCGCAGCGCGGCACGTCCGCCTGAGGTGGCGCGGCGAGCGCATGCCGGTAATCGATATGCGCCGCGCACTCGCCCCGCGCTCGCCGCAAGTTGATGAACGCCACTCGCCACGAGAAGGCTGGTGTCGGGCGGAACGTGACAGCTTTTCGAGACCGCGCTCGATAGCATGAAACGGTCGCCCTCGCGCTGTCAGCGAGTGTCCCTCATGCCCGCCACCCGCCGTATGTTGCGCGCGTGCGTCGGCGGCTGTCTCAGGAGCCGAGATGAACCAACCTTCAGACGCCAAGCCGCCACCCGGCGAAACGGAACACGAGGCGCGTGCCGCGCTGATCGCTTCGCTAGGCGGCGACGCGGCGCGGCGGGCGATGAGCGGCCTGTCCGACGAGACGATGGAGGAGCTCTATGCGTTCGCTTACCGCTTCTACCAGGAACGGAAGCTGAGCGAAGCCGAGACCTTCTTCCGTTTCCTGCTGATGTATGACTTCGCCAATCCGGATTACCCGTTCGGGCTCGCAGCGGTCTATCAAGCGCGTCAGGAGTATGCAAAGGCGGTGGAGTTCTACGGCATCGCGTTCGCGCAGTCGCGCGACGACTATCGGGCGATGCTGCATGCCGGCCAGTGTTACCTGTCGATGGGACGCGTCGGTCGTGCTCGCCGGTGTTTCGAGTCAGTGGTGGCCGCCAGCACTCACCACGACGTCGTGACCTTGGCGCGGCACTACCTCGCTCATCTGCCGGCAGTTGCTGCCGGCGCTGAGCCGTCTTCGCCTGCGTCGTCCGACCCCGCTGCGACGGGCGCTGAAGGCGCCTTGCTTACCACGCCGCGCGACCACGCTAGCCAGATGCCGGACACCGCCGCGCCGCCCGGCTGGGCGCCCGGCGGCGCCGCGCGCGCCGACAGCCCTGCGCATGACGTAAGCGCCGCCGGCGGCGCGTGCGGGGAAACGGTCGCCGCCACGTTGCCCGCGACCGCGCTGCCCCTCGCGGCAAACGCGCGTGGCAGCGGCGCGCGCGCATCCAACAGCGATACGTGGGGCTTGGCCAAGGCAGCGATGGGGGCGGCGCGCGTGGTGGCGCGATCCGCCTGAACGGAAAGGGGAGAGACACGATGACGACAAGTGCAGGAATGGCTGGCTCGGCGGCAGGCGCTGCCGCGTGGCGCTTCGCGCCATGGGGCTCGGTGGGCGACGCATTGCCGGGCGCGATGAGTGCGCTGCTGGCCGCCTCGGGTGAGGGCGGAACGATCGTTGCGGACGAGGAGGCGCGCTCGACGCGGGCGAAGGTCGTGGCTGCGTTGCGCGGCGCAGCGCTGTCCGAAGGCGAGTGCCCGCCATGTGAAGGGGCGGCAAGCGCGCCGCGCGCCGTTGCCGGCGCTGCACTGGCGATGCCCCAGTTGCGGGCGCCACGCACGGGAGGCGCGCGAGCGTGCGGCGCGTCCGATCGCCTCGCTCCGGCCAGTGTGTTACACGCGCTGGCTCGCGGCGAGGAGGCCGACGGCGCGGTATGCCTGCAACGCCTCGACGCGCATCATGCGCTGACCGCTGCCATCGGCGCACGGGCGCGTGAAGCCGAGGCCTGCGTCGATGCGGTGCGCGATGCGGCCATGCGCTCGCTCGCCGCCATCCGGGAGGCGGGCGCGGGTGCCGTAGCCGCGCGCAGCGGTGAGCAAGCCTCGCTGCATCGGGCCTTGCTGGACGCGGTGGCCGCGGTCAATCGCGCGGTGCTGGGCTACCGGGAAAGTATTGCGCAAGCGGCGGCTGCCATGGTGGCGCCCGACCGCTTTCTGCTCGACGCGAGCGAGTCGCACGCCGCCGATTTGGTGTTGCTGATGGCGCAGTTGAGCACGCTGCTGCGTGACGCCGCGGTGGGGGATGAGCAGGCTCACGAACGGACCATCAAGGCGGTGCAGGAGTCGCGCGTGTTGCGCGCGCGTCGGCAGGCCGAGGACTATGCGCGGGAACTCGAAAAGGCGCGCGTTGCGGAGCGCACGATGGGAACGGTGTCGAAGATCGTCGGCATCGGCATGGCGATCTTCGGCTTCATCGGCGCGTTGTTCACGGGTGGCGCGTCGCTGGTGGTCGCCACCGCCGGTCTTGCGCTGACGGCGGCCGACACGATCCACGAGGCCGTGACGGGCAAGTCGTTCCTTGCCGAGGCGTTCGCGCCCGTGATGCGGCAGATCGGCAAGTGGGTCCAGCAAGCGGCAAAGGCCATTGCGCTCGAATGCGAGAAGCATGGCATGAGCACGGCCGCGGCCCAGGCGATCGGGCAACTGACCGCTTGCCTGGCGGCGATTGCGACCGTTGCGGCCATTGCCTACGGCGTGATGCGTGGCGCCGGCAGCAAGCTCGTCTCGCAAACGCTGATGCGGCTCGGGCGGCCGTTGCTGCGCGGACTGCAGGCAGCGGTCGGCAAAGCCGGCCTACGCCCGGTGCTGGCGCAATTGCGGACCTGCATGCGCCCGGTCGCGGACGCGTTCGCGCGGGCGCAGACGCGTCTGCTGCCGGCCACGGTGAATGAGGTGGCCACGTTCCAACGCAGTGTTGCACGCTGGCAGATTCGCGCGGAGACGCTAGGCGCAGCGACGTCCGGCGCAATGAGCATCGGTACCGGGTGCGTGGAGGCGCGTGTCGGGGAGAGCGAGAGCGCGATGATCCGGTCGCGCTATGAACTTGTCGAACACGGCGCATTCATCCGGCAGACCGCCAACGATGTCGGGCGGCGTGCCGCGCTGGCCGACAGTCTGGCCCGCCTGCTCAGTGACATGCTGGCGAACGACACGGCGGCCAAGCAGGCCATTGCGCGAAACTTTGCGCGCGTTTGAGGGTGTGAACAGGAGCCGAGGATGTTGAGCAATGTAAACCACAGTGCAGTCGACGCAGCGGCGCGCCGCGCTGTCTGGCTGATGAGTGAGATGGCTGGCGCAGGTCGTGCGCCCGGCAGCGACGCCGATGCGGCGCCGACGCAAGCCGCGTCCGGCGGGGCGCGGCAGCGGGACGTCGCCGTGCACACGGGGAGCGCAACGGCAGGCGCGGCGCGTGCCGCGCTTGCACCCGATGACGATGCCGTGGCGGCGCGCGCGACGGCATCGGCACGGCCGCGACTGCGCGAGCCGGCAGCGTCGCGAGCGCAGCAAGGCGCGGGCAGCGCCGATGGCGGCCGCTGTTTTCATGGCGTGCTCGGCGACCGTGCGATGGCAGAGCTTGCCATCCTGATGGCTAGCCTCGCCGCGCAGGCGCGCCGTGTCAATCACGAGTACGTTGCGCATGGTCTTGCGGCGCAGCGCCACGCGGCGGACGTCCAGGCCAGCAAGGCGGCCAGCGCGGGCTACGCGCAGCTTGGCGGCGGCCTGGCAGGCGGACTGGCGCTGATCGGCGGCGTATGGCGCAGCGGTTCGATCCGCAGCGGCGCTTACAAGCGTCCGTCGGATCTCGGTCGGGCGGACCCGATACTGCAGAAGCAGTTGGGCAGGGCAGACATGTGGAAAGCGACCGGCGAGGCCATCTCAGGCACCGCGCAAAACGGCGGCAGGACGGGCGCGGCGACGCTCGAAGGGGAGAAAGTCGTTGCGCAAAGCGAAGGGACTGTCGCGATGAACCTCACCAATGTCGAGAACGACACGATGTCGCGCAACCTGGGCGACATCCAACGCTGGCTGGATACGATGATGCAGTACCTGTCGGCTCGCCTGCAGACGAATGCCGCTCTCGCCGCGAACATGCGGGTCTGACCACCGCGGCGCACGATTCACCTAGCGCGGCACGACTGCGGGCTTCTCATGGCGCCTCGTCCTGGGGGGCCGAAATGCGGTCGGCTGTCGCGACGCTTGACGGGCGCTGCGCTGCGCGGCGCTGGCAACGCCCATGGCGCACGCGTGCGGTTCGCATGACCGCATGCGTGCCGTTCGCATGTCCGTCCACATGCCGCCGGGAAGCAACCCGGACCAGCTCGCCATCTTGGAGACCCAGCGCCGCAGTGCCGGCGCGTTGCATTGGAGGCAACTCAATGTCATATCGATACACAGTGCAGCCGGGCGTCGAACGTCCGACCGGTGGCGTGGCCGCAAACGAAGCGTTGCTGGCAGCCACGTCCACTGCTGTAGTACCCGACATCGTCGCGCCGCTCGTCGGCAGCGTCGGCAATGGCGACAGCCCGGCGCCTTTGCTTGCGGACGTCGGTACGCCGATGCAAGCCCATGCCGATGCCGCGATGCAGGCGCTGACGCGCTTGGCGGCCCAGCTTGGCGTGGCGCTGCCCGCGGTCTCGGCCGAGCGCGAAGGTGAGAGCAACCGCGCGAGCGACAGCGCCCTGACGTTGGCGAATGCAGCACTGCGTCGCTCGCTCGATCTGTTCACGGACGCGCCGCTGGCGGGGGGCACGGGTTCGATTGTCCGGCACGAGGTATCCGTGCGGCATCGCGCGAGCGCGCTGAGCGCCGCGATCGATGCGAGCCGGGTGGCGGCCGCGAACATCGATCCGCGCACGCTGGGCCAGAGCGACGAGCCGACGCCGTGGGAGCCGGCCAACGACCTGTCGCAGGTGATCGCCGACGCTCAGCAGAAAGCGGTCGGTCCCTATGGTGAGGTCGCGCGCAAGGTGATGCTCCTGCTCGCGCGATTGACTTCCGCGATGGACGAGGTGCGCAGAAAGCTGACATTTAAGGAGGGCGACGACAAATCGACCGTCACGTTTCCGCCAGGACTGGACGACCTCTTCAAGGACATTGCGTCGCCTGCGGGCGACTTTTTCGTGCCGCTCAAGCTGACCGGCGCGGAAAAGGCGACCTGGCAGGCGGAGCTCGGCGACCTGGCGAAAGTGGACAACGACGGGATTCGCATCAGCACTGATCTGGTCGAGAAGATACGCAAGTCGCTGCCTGCCGGCGGCACGAAGTCGATGGTTGAATACCAGGCGTGGTACACCGGCTTCACGAATTATCGGGATCTGTTGCAGATGAATGCGCAACGTGCAGCCGAAGGGTTTTCGCGGGCCGTCGGCAACTTCGATAATCTGGTGCGCGTGCTGAGTAACGCGCTGGCCAGCCTGACCGAGATGATGAAGACGCAGCTGGCCCGTTGACACGCGCCACGGAAGTCGGGCGCCATCGGCACTCCGCGACGCGGGCCCGTGCCCGCCCACCTCCGACCGCTAGCCATCAACCGCTACGCATCAACCGCTACGCATCAACCGCTACGCATCAACCGCTACGCATCAACCACTACGCATCAACCACTACGCATCAACCACTTACCATCAGCCACTTGCCATCAACCATTAGCCGTTCGCCAGCCGGGATTCAGCGCCGCGCGGCAAGCGCGTTATTACGCGGCGGGCGCGCGGCCCAGCGCGACGCCAGCAGCGACCCGCTCAGGTTGTGCCACACGGAGAAAATCGCGCCGGGTAGCGCGGCAAGCGGTCCGAAGTACAGCTTGCCGAGCGCCGCGGCGAGCCCGGAATTCTGCATGCCGACTTCGATCGCAATCGTGCGGCAGGTTGCCTCGTCGAAGCGCAGCAGCCGCGCGGACCAATAGCCGCCGGCCAGGCCCAGGCTGTTGTGCATGATGACGCCGACCAAGGCGAGCGGACCGGCGGCCAACAGGCTGTCGCGACTGCCCGCGACCACGGCGCCGATCAACAGTAGGATGGCGAGCACGGAGACCAGCGGCAGCACGTCGACCACCCGGTTCAAACGTTCGCCAAGCAGCGTGTGCACGACCACGCCACCGATCACCGGCGCGAGGACGATCTGTACCAGGCTGATGAGCATGCCTGCAACATCGACGGCGATCGACGCGTCGACGTAGAGGCGCGTCAACAGCGGGGTGGCCACCACGCCAACGAGCGTCGACAGCGCGCTGATCGTGACGGACAGCGCCACGTCGCCGCGTGCCAGGAAGATGATCACATTCGAAGCGGTGCCGCTGGCGACACTGCCGACCAGCACCATGCCCGCCGTCAGTTCGGCGGGCATGTGCAGCAGATGCGCCACCAGCCATGCGGCTGCCGGCATTACGAGATAGTGCAGTGCGACGCCGGCCAGTATCGGAGCCGGCCTGGCCAGCACACGCGCGAAGTCGGCTGGCGTCAAGGTGAGCCCCATGCCGAACATGACCAAGCCGAGCAGGCCGGCCAGGTGCGCCGAAGGCCAGGTGAAGGCGGTGGGCGTGACACAGGCGAGCGCCGCGACGGCCAGCGCCCACAGCGGGAACAGGCGGAGCAGGACGCGGATGACGCGGCTGCCGCCGGCGGATTGCGATGGATGCGACATGACGATGGGTTCGAGCGCGGTTGGACCGACAGCGGACGAGGGAAGCGGCGATCGGCGAAGGCTGCGCGACGGTGCGCTGCGGGATGGTAGCATCGGTGCCCGCCCGCGGGGCGTGCCGGCGCCTCCAAGTGGCGCAGACTCGCGTAGAATCGGATGGATCGAGCGAGCCGCGCCGCTTGCGCTGCTTCAGGTCCCGCCGGCGCGTTCGACATCGCCGCTGTTCGCTCCTTCTGTTTCCGTTTCGTTCCATTTCGTCTCTTTTCGTCCCATCCGTCTCTTTTCGTCCCATCCGTCTCTTTTCGTCCCATTTCGCTCGACCCCTGACGCGCCGCATGAATGCCGCTTCCTCACGCTGGTTGCATGATCCGGAGAACGCCTACGCCGATTGGCAGGAGCGTGAAGCCGTCGGCGCCGACCGCCGCCTTTTCTCCGCGCGCTCGATCGTTCAGCACCGCGCGATGTTTCGGCGCTTCCTGCGCTTCCTGATCGGGCGCGGCGTCAACCTTGCCAGCTTCGACGCCACGCATGTCGAAGCGTTCTTTGCGGAGTCGGAGCAGCGATTCCTGCCGGGCACCACGACGCGGCTTCGTTACCTGAAATTGCTCGACCGCCTGAGCCGGCAACTGATTGCCGACCAGGTTCGCCGTGAACATCCGGTGGCCGAGCTGCTGGCCGACGCGCACTGGCCGACCACCGAGCCGGTGCCGCTGTACATGCCGCCCGACGCGGACCTGCGGCTGCAGCAATGGGCGCAAGCCGATCCCGGCGACGATGCGGCGGCACGTCGCGACAAGGCCATCGTCGCGATGTTGCTCGCGACCGGTGTGACAGCCATCGAGTTCCGAACCGCCCGCACCGAAGACCTGCGCACCGACGGGCGGCCGCCCTACCTGCACGTTGGCGAGCACGGGCCGAGGCCGGCGCGCACCGTCGCGCTGGAAGCCTTCGCCATCCCGTTGCTGACCGACTGGCGCGCGCGCCGGCTGCGCGACGATCCGCCCAACGCATTGCTGTTCCCGGGCGACCGCGGCCCTGACGTGTCGGCCGCAGCGCTGTGCCGGATCGTTCGTCAGGCATTGCTCGACGTTGGCTTCAGCGCGCCGGACATGAGCCCGCGCGTGCTGCGCAACACATGGGGCAGGCGGCGTCTGCTGGCTGGCGACGATCATCAGAACGTCAGCCGTCTGATGGGCCTGACCAGCTCGCGCACGGTCGTTCGCCTGCAGCGCACGATCGACGGCGGCGTGGTGGACGCGCGCGACTGAGCGGGCCGTCGCATCGCCGTGCTGTCCGGAGCGCCCCAGCCGCCCGCCGTGGTTCGTCGTTGGTCGAAGCGGGCCTGGCGCACCGGTGCGCCGTGCAGGCGCTGCGGCAGCGGCGTCGACGGGCTCGGCCCGAGCCGCTGCCCCGTGCGGCTGCCCCGAGCCGCGTCCATGCCGAGGCCCGGCAGTCCAGGCCACTGCTCGCCCCCAAGATGACCTCGCGTGCGTGTTCCTACGCCCTGTTCGCGGTCGGGCTATTGGCCTGTGGCCAGCGCGGCCGCCGGCGTCGTGGCATAGTTGATCTTTCCGATCATTCGTACCCTAGCGCCTGCAATGACCCCCGTACTGCTCCTAGAAGGCATTCATCAGACGGCTTACGATCTGCTCAACCAGGCCGGTCTGGACGTGGAACGCCAGCCTTCCGCGCTCGAAGGCGATGCGCTCGCCGAGGCGATCGCGCGCACGCAGCTGCTGGGTATCCGCTCCGCGACGCACGTCGATGCGGAAGCCTTCAGTCATCAAAAGTCGCTGCTCGCCCTTGGCTGCTTCTGCATCGGCACCTCGCAAGTCGATCTGGACGCCGGAGCCCGCGCCGGCATCCCGGTGTTCAACGCGCCGTTCTCCAACACCCGCTCGGTGGCCGAACTGGTCATCGCCGAGGCGGTGCTTCTGTTGCGGCGGATCCCGGAGAAGACCGCGCTGGCGCATGCCGGTGTCTGGGCGAAGGGTGCGGCGGGTGCGTATGAAGCGCGGGGCAAGACCATCGCGGTCATCGGCTACGGCAACATCGGTTCCCAGGTCGGTGTGCTCGCGGAAGCGCTGGGCATGCGGGTCGTGTACTACGACGTGCAGCCGAAGTTGCCGCTGGGCGTGGCGCGCGGTGCGACGAGCCTGCGCGACGCGGTCGGGGAGGCAGACGTGATCACCCTGCACGTGCCTGCGACGCCGGCCACCACCGGGATGATCACGGCGGAAGTGTTGGCATACTGCAAGCGTGGCGCGATGCTGATCAACGCGTCGCGCGGCAAGGTCGTCGACATCGATGCGCTGAAGGCGGCGCTCGACGCCGGGCAGATCGGCGGCGCGGCGATCGACGTGTTCCCGGTCGAGCCCGGCAGCAACAGCCAGCCGTTCGAGAGCCCGCTGCGGGGCGCGAAGAATGTCATTCTGACGCCGCATATCGGCGGCAGCACGCAGGAAGCGCAGCAGAACATCGGCATCGAGGTCGCAGCCAAACTGTTGAATTTTCTGAAGACGGGCGCGACCACGGGCGCGGTGAACTTTCCGGAGATCAGCCCCGGCGCGATCACCGGTGCCGCGCGCCTGCTCAACGTGCATGGCAACGCGCCCGGCGCGCTGGCACGGCTGAACACCGCGCTGGCCGAAGACGGCGCGAACATCTGTGCGCAGCATCTGCAGACGCGCGGCGAACTCGGCTATGTGGTGACCGACCTCGACCGCCGGCCGTCCGAGGCGCTGCTGGCGCGACTCACTGGCGAGTCGGGTTTCATCCGCTCGCGCGTGATCCTGCCAGAGACGGTCTGAGCAGCCGCTCGGCAGCACGCCCTCACTGCCTCAGCGCTCCGCGCCGCCGCTGACGTTCGAGCAGCACTGCACGACGATCACGGTGGCGCAAACCAACAACACGTACAGCATCGGCGCATGCGGCGTGAACGGCGTCGCGCAGGCGATCAGCAAGGGCGTCGCCGCACCCGAGATCGCGTAGGCGACGTTGTAGCAGAACGATAGGCCGGTGAAGCGCACCTCGGCCGGAAAGGCGGCAACCAGGATCGATGGAATCGCGCCGGCCACCCCGACCAGCAGGCCGACGCAGGCGCTGAGCGCCAGCAGCGTTGCCTTGTCTGCGCCTTGCGCCGCGGTCTCCATCAACGTTGCATAGGATAGGGCGACTGCCCCGAGTCCAAGGCTGACGGTGCGGCGCGCGCCGTAGCGATCGATCAGCCCCCCAAAGATGACGCTGCCGACGACCAGTGCGACCAGCATCGTGGTGCTGATGCAAAGGGCGTCCTCTGCGTCCACGCCGAAACGACCGGTCAGGAAGGTCGGCGTCATCAGCACGATGACCAGCACGCAGGCGCTGATCGACCAGGTCAGTACCATGCAGCGCAGCACGGTCGCGCGCTGCGCGCGCATCAGCGTGCGCAGCGGTGCTTCGCTGGACAGCGCGCGTTCGTCGCGCAGCCGACAGAAGACCGGCGTTTCACGCAGCCAGCGGCGCAGGTAGGCCAGCACCAGGCCGAACACGCCGCCAATCACGAACGGTATGCGCCAACCGTAAGCCAGCATCGCGGACTCGCCCAGGTAGGCACCGAGCCCGGTGACGATCGCCGAGCTGAGCAGGAAACCGCTCATCAGGCCGCTCATCAAGACGCCGCATGCCAGGCCGATGCGGTCCTCGGGCAGATGCTCGGCAACGAACACCCACGCTCCCGGCACTTCGCCGCCGACGGCGGCCCCTTGCAGCAGGCGCATGGTCAGCAACAGAACCGGGGCGGTCACGCCGATCGTGGCGTAGGTGGGCAGCAGTCCGATCACCAGCGTGGGACCGGCCATCAGCGACACGCTCAACATGAACATGCGCTTGCGCCCGAGCAGATCGCCGAAATGCGCGACGATCAGGCCGCCGACCGGCCGCGCCAGATAGCCGGCTGCAAAGATGCCGAGCGTCTGTGCGTGACGCAGCCAGATCGGCGTCGTGGCTGGAAAGAAGTGTTCGCTGAGCACGTTGGCGAGAAACACGAAGACGACGAAGTCGTACAATTCCAGCGCGCCCCCCAGGGTCGACAGCGCAAGCATGCCGATCTCGCGAGAGCGCAGTCTGCGTGGCAGCGGCATGGCCCAGATCAGGGATGGACGTGTGCCGGAACAGTCCTGCCTTCTGCTCGGATTCATCACTTGGTCTCCTTTCTTGTATGACGCGGCCCATGGCTGGATGCGAGGGTTCGGCGTTTTCTTAAAAGGCCGGGTCGCGCCACGGCGGCGTGCCAGGATGAACGCCCCGGCCTCTGCATGCCCGCCTGGCCGCGGTGCCGTAGTGGTCGGCCAGCGAGGCGGCGCGCAGCGCCGCAGGCGCATGCCACGGCGCACGGTAGCCGTGGCGACATCGCTTGGCCGCACGCCTTCGCGCGAGGCGCCGGCCTCCGACGGCTGCACCACAGGTCGACGGGGGCGCGGCTTGGCCGTGCGGTCGCGAGCGCGTGGCGGCCCGATGCCGCGCAAGGCTGCAACAAGTGGCGGTGAAGCGCGATGCCGCCGGTGGCGGCGCGTGCGCGGTGCCTGCCCCGACGACTAACCCGAAGGCCGCACGCGTCAGTGCCTCCTCCGTGGCGACTAATCTTGCAGACGGGCCATGCAGACGGGCCATGGAGACGGGCCATGCAGACGGGGCATCCACACGGATCATGCGTACGGGTCGTGCACACGGGTCATGCACACGGGTCATGCACACGGGCCGTGCAGGCGGGTCGCCCGGGCGCGCTGACGCGGCGTCGGACTTCGTCCAAGTCGCGCCGAGGACCTGCAGGATCGACGAAGAACGACGGCAGGTGTCCGAAGAATATGTTGCAAAACGTTATATCGACCGCCGGGCGCAGGCGGTGTGCGGGCGAACGCCTCTCGATGGAAAGGTGGCGCGTGTTCGACTGCGATCAGATCGGAGATGCGACGGCGCCTGCGTCAATAGCGCGCGCCAAGTGCCGCATGCACGGTGCCTGAGTGCCAACTGTGACGAATCCAGAAGGGATGTCGGGCATACTGACTTACAATGACCGTGTCCGATTTCGCCCGCGTCGTCCGGCCGAGGGTACGTGGTCAGTTGTACGAGACGGCGTGACGGACCGCAGACGTGCGCCTCGCTGAGTCGCGTCGTGCAACGGGATCGACCATGGGCACGAGTTCGCGCGGCAGCGCCTGCTACTTTCCGTCAAGGTGGACAACAGGCAGAGAACGACTTGAGTCAAGCATTCCTATCGTCGGGCATTGAGCATTTCCGCATCGCACTCCTGGACGATCATGCAATCGTCCGCTACGGGCTGGCGAAGCGCTTCGAGGAGGACGGGCGCTTCGAGGTCGTCGGCAGTTACGGCGACAGTCGCAGCCTGCTGGAAGGACTGCGTACGACCCCAGCGGATGTCCTGCTGATAGACTACGCGCTCGGGCCGAACGAGATCGATGGCGTGACGCTGATTCGGGCGCTGCGCAGCCGGTTTCCGACCACCAAGCTGATCGTGCTGTCCGCGCTGAACGATCGCTCGATCGCGATGCTGGCCGAGCGGGCCGGCGCGCACGCCTTCCTTGGCAAGGAACTGGCGCCGGCCGAACTGGTGCGACGCGTCCGCTCGGTGATGCTCCGCAAGCGGAATGCGCCGGACACGACCCGCGTGCCGGCCCCGGCCAGCGGCGTCGAGGGCGCGCCCGGCGACGGCGACGCCGCGGGTCGGCAAGCGCCGCAAGCGGGGGCGCTCGCCTGCACTGCCTCGGACGACACGTGCGCATGGGTCAATGGCCCGTGTCCCGTGCTGCGGCGCGGAGAGGGCGAGGCAGTCGAGCAACGTCGGTTGCTGCAGGAGTGTCTGACGCCGCGCGAGGTCGAAGTATTGCGCTGCTTCTTCGAGGGCCTCACGGTGTCGGAAATCGGGGCCAAATTCCGGCGCAGCCCAAAGACCATCAGTGCGCAAAAGGCGTCTGCCTACCGCAAACTCGGCATCCGCTCCGACCGCGAGTTTTTCAAGGTGTGGGGCCTGGGCAGGCTCGACGGGGTGTTGGAGCAGGACGGAAATTGAAGCAGTCGAAGCACTTGCAGGTGCTCTGGCAGTGCACACGGGCGGGGCGATCGAATCCGCCTGGCTGGCCCGCCGGCCGTCGCTGCCAGCAGGTGCGCCGGTCATCGAGACCGGCGCGAGCATCTGCCGTGGCAGCATGGCGGCGCGGCGCGCAGCGTGGCCAAGCTGCGACGGTTGACGGCGGCGCCGGCCGGCCGCTTCTTGCCCGGCCACCCCGACGTTGCGCGAGGGCGCAATGAAGTCGTGGTTCGCGCCGGCCGCCCGCCTGTCTTCGTGGCTGCTCCTGGGCTTGCTCTCCGTCGCCTGGGCCGCGCCGGGATACCCGGCCGACGCCGTGTCGTTCACGCCTGAGGAACGCGCATGGATCGCCGCCCATCCGGTTGTGCGCGTCGCGGCGGACCCGGTGTGCAAGCCGGTCGTCTACGAGAAGAACGGCTACTACCATGGGCTTGCCGTCGAGTACCTGCGGCTGATCTCCCGCGAGACAGGCTTGCGCTTCACGTTTGCGCCGCCCGGCGCATGGCGGCACTCGGCAGACCTGTTGCGGCGCGACGAGATCGACATGCTGCCGGCCGAGTATCAGCACATGTTGCGCGCGGAAGTAGCATCGCAACTCACGTTCGTCGGCACCTACTTCGTCAGTTCGACCGTGATCGTCACGCAGGGCAACGCGCCGATGATGGTCGAAGCAGCCGATCTGGCCGGCAAGCGCGTTGCGATGAAGCGCGACGGTGCGCAGGCGACAGCGGTTGCGAAGCGTTACCCGTCGATCGAGATCGTCGACGCCGACGATACCGAAGATGCGCTGGAGGCGGTGATCTCGGGGCGCGCGGATGCCGCAATCGACAGCGACATCGCGGTCAGCCCGCTGCTGCGGCGGCGCTATGGCCGCTTCCTCAAGGTGTCCGGCGCGCTGTCAGGGATGACCTCCGACCTCTCGATCGGCGTGCGCCGCGACCTGCCGATCCTGCAGTCGATCGTGCGCAAGGCGTTGCGCGGCGTCAGCGCCGGCGAGGCGGACGTGATCACGCGCGAAGTGCTGGCTCGGGAGGACTACGGTGCGCCATCGCTGTCCGTGCTCGCGGCCTACTATGCGGAGGAAGCCGCAACGCTGGCCTTCTGCGTCTCGGTATTGATCTTCTTTTTCGTGCGGGCGCGGCGCGACCGTCGCGCCGCGATGGAAAGCGAGCGGCAGAAGGCCATGTTCCTCGCGGTGATGAGCCATGAGATCCGTTCGCCGCTGAATGGCATTCTCGCCTCCATCGAACTGCTGGACGACGCGCGCCTCGATCCGGAACAGGCGCGGCTCGCCCAGATCGCGATTTCGGCCGCGCAGGCGCTACAGGGCCTGCTGGACGACGCGCTGGACATTTCCCGGCTGGATGCGGGGCGGGCCGATCTTGCGCCGGTGCCAACGCCGCTGCGCGAGTTCGTTCGCGAAGTTGCCGTTCTGATCGAGTTCAAGGCGCAGGCGAAAGGCCTGGCATTCGTTGAAACGGTGGATGCACCCGACGACGTCGTGCCGTATCTCGACCAGCGCCGCGTCGGCCAGATCATGCGCAACCTGCTGTTCAACGCGGTCAAGTTCACGTCGCACGGACGTATCGCGCTGCGCGTGACGCTGACTGTCGGCCGGCAGCGCGCGTCGCGCGGCGAATTGTGGATCCGCGTCACCGACAGCGGCATCGGCATCCCGGAGAAGGAACGCGCACGGATTTTCGAGCCTTTCGTGCGGGGCTCGAACGCGGCCGCGGGCGGCGCCGGACTCGGCTTGGCGATCTGCAGGGAATTGGCGGCGCTGATGGGGGGCACGATCACGCTGAGCGAGCACGACGGACCGGGCGCATGCTTCGACGTGCGCCTGCCGGTCACGCTGGTGCTGGCCGATGCGGCGCCGGCGGCACACGAACCGCTATCCGAGCGCCCCGACCTGCGCAGCGCGCGCCAGGAAGCGCGCGTGCTGGTGGTCGAGGACCAGGAGGTCAATCGCTATGTGCTGGACCGCCAGTTGCGATCGCTGGGCTGCCGCGTGTTGCTGGCGCCGGACGGCGCGTCCGGCATCGCGCTGTTGGAGCGGGAAGCGCTCGACCTTGTGCTGCTGGACTACAACCTTCCGGACATGGCGGGCGATGCGGTGGCGAAGGCCAGACGTCGTTTCGAGGCCGAAACCGGCGCGCCGCGGCTGCCGATCATCGCATTGTCCGCGGGCGTGACGCATGCCCAGCAGGGCGTTTGCTTCGATGCGGGCATCGACGGCTTCGTGAAGAAGCCGGTGCGCCTGCACCAGCTTGCCGCATTGCTGGAATTGTGGTGTGAAGTTGCGGTGGCGCCGTTGACGCCGGAAACGAGTGCGGACGTCGTGCTCGACGTGGCGGCCGTGCTCAGGCAGGACGCGTTGGCGCTACTGGCCGCCTTCAGGGATCGCAATACCGAGCTGATGGCGCATTACGTGCATCGTCTGAAGGGCGCGGCCCTGACGCTGTCGCTGAACGACATCGCGACGCTCGCGAGCCGTCTGGAGCGGGATCTTCGTGCGGGCAAGCTCGCGCCCGACGCCGCGGCACGGCTCGCGACGCGAATCGACGAGCTGGTCGCCGCCGTGCAGCGCCTGGGCGAATAGCGTGCTGCCCGGCCGTGCCGGGAGCGAGGCGGGTCCAACGAGGTTTGGGCCGAGCCCAGACCTGTCAGCGTATGCAAGCGACGCCGCGACTGGCTTGCGGGTGCTCAGGCCTGCGTGGGTTCAGCGTTGTCGTCAGCGGACGTCGGGCCGTGCATCGACCCGGGCTTCGGCGCGAGCAGGCACGGCGGCTCTGGCGCCGCCGGAGGCCGCATGCTCGGCAGTCGGCGGATCGTCGCCTGGCGCGACCGGACCGCGGACGCCGTCGATCGCTGCAGCCGGGGGCGCCCCGGTCGAGTCGAGCGCATAGATCGGTACGCCGATGGTCAGGCCGAAACCGGGGATGGTACGGATCACCTCCCGCTGGAAGCCCGCGCATTCGAGCCGCTTGCGCAGTTGGCGGACCAATTGGTAGTAGCTGTCGTCGCTCACGACGACGCCGCGTCGCGTCCAGATGCGATCGATGATGTCATGTTTTCGCTTTGGACCGGTCAGGAGCGCGCGCAGCAACTCGAACTCCTTGGTCGTCAGAAAGCACGTGTTGCCCGTCTTCGAATGGGTCAGCACGGGCACGTCGCTTTTGAACAGGAAGTCGCCGAGTAGATGCGTGAGTTGCTGCGTCGCGTCGTCGACGGTCGCGCGCGACGGGTTCGAGGCTGTTGTATTCATCGTAATCCTGCGGACTGCTGAGGTTTGAGATGCTGACTACGGCGCGCCGCGGAGCGGACTGTAGCGGACTGGAAAGCAAGCGAGCGTCGCCACGAAAACAGCCGGTCGAATGACTCGCCCAAATTCATATTGCGTCGCTGTACTCCGGGGCGTGAATAGGCACAGGACTAAATCGCCGTGATTGCCGGTGTGGAAACACCCCCTTACCGGGCGGCCTGGTCCGGGTCGCGCCGGCATGACCGAAACGGGCGCTCCGCGTGGGCACGCGTGGCCGCTTACGAAAGGCGCGGAACTGGGCGCCACGACATCGAACTGGCCCGGATCGCGGTGGCTCGATGCGTCGCGGCGGCGCGCAACGAGTGGAAGCGGCCTGTTGGCCGGCGCGCCGTCGATCAAAGCCATTCCCTGACAGGTTGCCTTGCGGCTCATCGGCGTCTCAGCGCATGAGCCTATCGGCGTATCGGCGTATCGGCGTATCGGCGTATCGGCCTATCGACATGTGGGCCTCGCCGCATCTGGGCGTGTGAGCGCATGGGTGTGTAGCCGCAGCGGCGCACACGGTCGCGGCGGCCGACGACGACCGCGGTCGCAACGAGTCCCGGTGTGCATTGCATGGAGGTGATCCGCTCGGGAGCCTCGCGCCTCGGCGCTGGATCAACGCGCGTCATTGATCGATCGGCAATGGATCAGCAACCAATCAGCAACCACTCAGCAACGAATCAGCCGCCGTCGGACCAGCGTGCCGCTGCGCACTGCCTGAGGTGTGCGCGTCGCTTCGTGCCAGAAGGTCAAGCGGCGCCCGGATTTGCTGACGGCCGCGATGCTGTCCAATAAGGTAGGCATCCGAACTTTCAAGCGGGTACGCCGATGATTTGCAGAAAACGCTACGACGAACCATCCATGACGGTCGCGCGGGCTGGCGCCGCCGGCCTGCTGTGGCTGAGCTGTGTGCCGCTGGCTTGCCTGGGCGGCATCACGCCTGTCGCTGCCGCCGAGACTCCGACCGAGGCACCGGCCGAGGCACCGGCCGAGGCACCGGTCGGCGCGTCGCAGGTGGTGGTCGAGACCTTGTTGCAGACCACCGAATCCTGGGACAGGCGCCGCTACCGTCGCTATCCGGCCGGACAGCCGCAACTGTCGCTGCTGCGATACCGGATTCCTCCGCATACCGCATTGCCGTGGCATGCGCATCCGGTGCCAAACGTGGCGTATGTCGTGAAGGGCGTCCTGACCGTCGAGCGCCGCGCCGATGGAGCGACGCTGACCCTGGGTCCGGGCGCGGCGCTGCCGGAAATGGTCGATGGCGTGCATCGCGGCGTCAGCGGCAGCGAGCCGCTTGAGCTGTTGGTGTTCTACGCGGGCGCGAAGGGCGTGCCGTTGACGCAGCCTGTGATGGAGCCCGCGCCGTCGAAGAACGACTAGCGGGTGCGGTGGTTCGCCCGCTGCGCCGGTGCGCGCTGCCGCTGGCTGGCGCGGCGCCGCCGCGGCGCCGCGCTGGTCGCCACGCCCGCGTCGGGCCGAGCGGCGAGCGGGCACGGTGACTGAGGACGGCGACTGACGACGGTGAGTGAAGAAGGGGGGCGGCGCAACGCTGGCTGAATCGGGTGAGCGCGGGACCGCTGCGGAATTTCCTACGACCGCCGCCGTTGAAATTGTCCACCGGCGCATGGCAGCGAGGAGGTGGAGCCACGGGGCAGCGCGGGGAGGCAGAGCGGCGGGACAGAGGCGCGGGACAAAGGCACGGGACAAAGGCACGGGACAAAGGCACGGGAC
>NZ_FNLO01000001.1:356633-818105 GCF_900095735.1 Chitinasiproducens palmae
CGAGGCAAAGGCATGGCACAGAGCCGCAGAGTACGGCCGTCGCGGCAGCGTCGACGGTAGTTCGGGAAGGTGGCGGGCAGCAAAGGCGAGCCGTGTGGATGGAGCGGTCAGAGCGGTCTTCCGAAGTGCGGAGAGCGGCGCACGCGGTGCAGGCGTGCCGTCCCGCGTGCCACTGCGCAAACCGGCACCGCGTGGCTGCGACACACTCGGCACGCCGGGCCGACATCGGGATGGCTGGCCGACGGGGGCGGAGCCAGGCGGCTCGCGATGCCGCCGTTGCGAGCATGCCATCCGGCATGCTCAACTTGACCAATGCCCGATGCCCACCGACAATTGAGGGTTTGACACGGCAGATTCTTTCTGGCGTCGCTGCCGCTGGCCGGGACTGCGCCGCTGCGTCGGCATACGTTCCCAACTCTTCCTTCTGACAATGGCAAACATTCTCCAGGCGATCCCCACCGGCCAAAAGGTCGGCATCGCGTTCTCCGGCGGCCTCGACACCAGCGCGGCGCTGCATTGGATGCGCAAGAAAGGCGCGATTCCTTTCGCCTACACCGCCAATCTCGGCCAGCCGGACGAGCCGGACTATGACGCGATTCCGCGCCGCGCGAAGGAGTACGGTGCCGAGAACGCGCGTCTGATCGACTGCCGTGCGCAATTGGTCGAGGAAGGCATCGCCGCGCTCCAGGCCGGCGCGTTCCACATTTCGACGGCGGGCATCACGTACTTCAACACGACGCCGCTGGGGCGTGCCGTGACCGGTACGATGCTGGTCGCCGCGATGAAGGAAGACGACGTCAACATCTGGGGCGACGGCAGCACCTTCAAGGGCAACGACATCGAGCGGTTCTACCGCTATGGCCTGCTGGTCAACCCGGAACTGAAGATCTACAAGCCGTGGCTGGATCAGGCGTTCATCGACGAACTCGGCGGCCGCGCCGAGATGTCGGAGTTCATGCGCCAGTCGGGCTTCCAGTACAAGATGTCGGCCGAGAAGGCCTATTCGACCGATTCCAACATGCTGGGCGCGACGCACGAGGCGAAGGACCTCGAGCATCTGAGCAGCGGCATGAAGATCGTCGAACCGATCATGGGCGTCGCGTTCTGGCGGGACGATGTCGCGGTCAAGGCGGAAGAAGTCACGGTCCGCTTTGAGGAAGGCCGGCCGGTCGCGCTGAACGGCCAGACGTTCCCGGACAGCGTGGCGTTGCTGATGGAGGCCAACCGCATCGGCGGGAGGCATGGTCTGGGCATGAGCGATCAGATCGAGAACCGCATCATCGAGGCGAAGAGCCGCGGCATCTACGAGGCGCCGGGGCTGGCGCTGCTGTTCATCGCCTACGAGCGCCTCGTCACCGGCATCCACAACGAGGACACGATCGAGCAGTATCGCGAGAGTGGCCGTCGCCTGGGCCGTCTGCTGTATCAGGGCCGCTGGTTCGATCCGCAGGCAATCATGCTGCGCGAGACCGCGCAGCGCTGGGTGGCGCGTGCGGTCACCGGCGAAGTGACCATCGAACTGCGGCGCGGCAACGACTATTCGCTGCTCAACACGGATTCGCCCAACCTCACCTACAAGCCCGAGCGGCTGACGATGGAGAAGGGCGAGTCGGTGTTCTCGCCGCAGGACCGGATCGGCCAGTTGACGATGCGCAACCTAGACATTGCCGACACGCGCGAGAAGCTGATTGTCTACTCGAAGACCGGTCTGCTCTCGGCGTCCACCGGCGCCGGCTTGCCGGCCCTGCAGAACGACGCGGACGCCAAGGGCGGCAGCGAAGCCTGAGTTTCGTCCCCGGCCGGCGTGTGCCGCCCGCAGCCGATGCGGGCGGTGCCGGACGGCTCGGGACGGTGCGCGAAGGTGCGCGTAGGTGCGCGGGCGTCTCGACGCGCCGCCGACCGTCCTGGCCGCAGTCGGCTTTCCAGAATTGTTGCGGCGACGAGCGTCGCGCCACGTTGCTTGACTCTGCCAAAGCCGCGTGCGACGCATCGGCTCAGTGCCGTCTTCCGTTCACCGTCCGGGCGCACCGGCGCGGCCGAGGTCGGGCAGGGTCGGACCCTGCTGGCCGTCCCAACGCCTGCGTGAAGCAGCCGGGCCTTCTGCCCGCTTCGACCGACCATGTGTGACGAGCGCGATTGCTCGACCACGCCTTTGCACGCCATTGCCGTCCCTCGTTCAGCGTTCCGCTCGAACTCGGCATAGACAGCCACCGGCCGGCGTGGGTCGGTGTCGGCGGATGGCCGCCACGTAGTGGTGGCCGCGTCGTCGCAGGCGTCTCGATTCGTATCCGCGTGTCGATACTGTCCTGACACGGCTGCGGCGCGCCTGGCCGGGTGCGCGTTCGCGATATAGGCAGCAGATCCCAGCGCAGCTTCCGAAGTCCTCGCTGCGATGGCTGACCGGCGCTTTGTCGGGCGGCTCAGCGAGCAATGGACGACTCGGCCGAATCGACGCAGAATGTCAGCGGCGCCGGTCGACGTCCGCGCCGCCTCCCGTCCCCGCTCTCCGCTCACTCGAACTGCTCATGCCAGCCTTGCCTCGATTCGAAGACGTCGTCGCCGCCACTCAGCGCATCGCCGGCCATGCGCATCGCACACCCGTGCTGACGTCGTCGACGGCTGATGCACAGACGGGCGCATCGATATTCTTCAAGGCGGAGAACCTGCAGCGCATGGGCGCCTTCAAGTTTCGCGGCGCGATGAATGCCTTGTCCCGGCTGGATGCCACGCAGCGCAAGGCGGGGGTCGTGGCGTTTTCGTCCGGCAATCATGCCCAGGCAGTGTCGCTTGCCGCACGACTGCTCGGCATGCCGGCGACCATCGTCATGCCGCTCGACGCGCCAGCCGCGAAGGTGGCAGCCACGCGCGGCTACGGCGGCAACGTCGTGCACTACGACCGCTACACCGAGGACCGCGAGCAGATCGGCCGAGATCTGGCCGAACGCCACGGCATGACTTTGATACCGCCCTACGATCATCCTGACGTGATTGCAGGACAAGGCACCGCAGCTCACGAACTCTTCGAGGAGGTCGGCGAACTGGACGCGCTGTTCGTATGTCTCGGCGGTGGCGGTCTGCTGTCCGGCTCGGCGCTCGCGGCGCGTGCAATGTCCCCGAGCTGCAAGGTGTACGGCGTCGAACCGGAGGCCGGCAACGATGCGCAGCAGTCGCTGCGCGCCGGCCACATCGTCCATATCGACACCCCGAAGACGATCGCCGACGGTGCGCAGACCCAGCACCTTGGCCAGATCACCTTCCCGATCATCCAGCGCGATGTCGACGACATCTTCACCGTCAGCGACGACGCGCTGGTCGATACGATGCGCTTCTACGCGGAGCGGATGAAGATCGTCGTCGAACCGACTGGCGCGCTGTCGTTCGCGGCGGTGCGCGCGCGCGCCGACACGCTTGCCCGCAAGCGTATCGGCGTCATCATCAGCGGCGGCAACGTCGACTTGCTGCGTTACGCAAGCCTGCTTACTCCTGCGCCCTGACGTTCAGGCTGCGCAGTGCCTCGGCGGCGAGCGTGAACGAATGCTTACGCGCGTCGTGGTCGAAGATCTGTCCGGCGATCATCAACTCGTCAGGCTGGTGGCGCGCGATGAAGTCGCGCAGCCCGGCCGCGATCGTGTCGGGACCGCCGACCACCGAGCACGATAGCGCGCGCTCCGTATTCACCTTTTCGGCAGCGGACCAGAAGGTTTCGATATCGTCGATTGGTGCCGGCACCTGACCCGGCGTGCCGCGCCGCAGGCGGACGAAATGCTGCTGCAAGGTGGTGAACAGGCGTCTGGCCTGCTGGTCGTCGTCCGCCGCGATGATGTTCAGACCCAGCATGACATACGGTGCGGCCAGTCGCGCGGACGGCTTGAAGCGCGTGCGGTACAGGTGTATTGCGTCGCTCATCTGGGTTGGCGCGAAGTGTGACGCGAACGCGAACGGCAGGCCCATTTCGGCGGCGAGCTGCGCGCTGAACAAGCTGGATCCGAGCAGCCACACCGGCACGTCGAGACCGGCACCCGGCACCGCACGCACCCGTTGGCCGGGCTCAGCCGGCTCGAAATAGAACAGCAGCTCGGCGACGTCGCGCGGGAAGCTGTCGGCGCTGTCGAAGTAGCGCCGCAGTGCATGCGCGGTGGCCTGGTCGGTACCGGGCGCGCGGCCCAGGCCCAGATCGATGCGGCCTGGATACAGCGAGGCCAGCGTGCCGAATTGTTCGGCAACCTGTAGCGGTGCATGATTCGGCAGCATCACGCCGCCGGCGCCGACCCGGATCGTCGAAGTGCCGCCGGCAACGTAGCCAATCACCACCGCAGTGGCCGCGCTCGCAATGCCGACCATATTGTGATGTTCGGCGAGCCAATAGCGCTGATAGCCCAACGCTTCCGCGTGACGGGCCAGGTCGAGCGAGTTATGGAACGCATCCGCCGGTGTTGCACCTTCGGCGACGGGCGATAGGTCGAGAACGGAAAAGGAGGTCATGCGCAAGGCGGCGCCGTGCGACGTCGCAAAGTGGGGGGCAATGCGGGCAGGATAAACGTTTTGTGACGGACGAGTCGGCGGCAGGGTCTTACCGCGCCGCGCCGCGCGGCTTTCGGCAGTGTTGTCGCTTCGTTGGTGGCGCGGCAAGGGCGCGAAACTTCGCTCGTCGCGGTGCCCCACCGGACCGTCGAGCGGGCTTCGCATTACCCTGCCGCGCCGTGCGGCCGCTGCGCGAACGGCATGTGCACGGTCGCAGGTGTCGTCGAGGGCTGCGAAGAAGCGGTCTTGCTGCGACGTGGCATCGCTGGCCCATCGATGGAACATGCGCGACGGTGCTTGCCTCCGCGCGGCTGTCTGGGCCACCGAACGCGGCGCGGCCGCTCATTCCGGGGCAGCTAGGGCGTTTCTCGCGGGCCAACGGAATCGCCGTCGCAGCAAACCATGGCGCAGGGCAACGCCGGACCGTGACGCACGGTACAAGCATCAAGCACGGCACGCAAGGCGGTTGAAGGTGGGCGTTCGGCGGTGCTGGCGCCGCGTGGACCGCTGCTCTGGCCGTGGCAAGCGATCGGTGCGATCGGCATCCAGTGCCTATTGCCGGAGCGCGCTGACGCCGACCTGCCCAACTGGCGGCGACGCACGTGCGGCCGGGGAAATCAGCTCGTCAGCGGCAAGCGCACCGGCCGTTCGCGCTGGCTGCAACATCGCGGCCCGCCGACTCGGCGGCTTGCCGCCCAGGCCGCCGATGCCACGCCGGGATTCGTCCTGCTCACCGCTCCAGGCGGCAGCGCAGCGCGGCCAGACAGCAAGTGGTGCAGTCCCCGGGAGGTACCGTCAGCCGCGCGTGCGAGCGGGACCGACTCAGCAACGCCGACGAGCTCGCTCGACATGGCGGTATGCGTCAGCATGTGGCGGTGCGCGGCTGGACGATGACGGGAGCCAACGCGGCGCCGATTGGTCGCGCACGCTGGCGGGATCAGGACGGCGATCAGGCCGGGGATCAGGCCATTATCCGCGATGACTGCCTGGGCCGTCCGAGCATCAGGCGCGTCAGCGTCGGGCGGTGCGCCGCTCGCCGGACCCACGCGGCCAGGCGAGCGATGTCTCCATCGGGCACCGCTCAGCCCGCCGTCTGGTGTCCCTCGCCTGGAAGTTCCGCGCCATGCGCGCGGATCGTCGCGATCAGCTCCGCGGGCGTGATCTCGTAGCGCACTTCGCGATGAATGCCGGGCTTGCGCTCGTCGCGGTCGATCAGCAGCACGCTTTTGCCATCTGGCGTCGCCTCGAGACGCAGGGTGCGGTGGGCCGATGCCGTATCGGCATTCACCTCGACCAGCAGCACCATGCCTCCGCTTGCTCCTTGGGTTCGCATTGCCCCGTCCTCTTGATTATCCGAGCGCGTATTCTAGAGCCTCGCCCGGCCTTTGTCGCTGCCACTGGCCGACTGGCCAGCAGCGTCCCGGTGTTGCGCCGATTCAGCCGTTGCGCACGACGACGAGCGGTCCCGGCGCCTGGCAGGTCGGCATCAGTTCGATCGCGTTGACATTGACGTGCTCGGGCAGCGAGAGCAGCCAGCCGACAGTGGCGGCGATGTCTTCCGCCTGCAGCGGCTGCGTGCCCTCGTATACCTTGGCCGCCTTCGCGTCGTCGCCCTTGAAGCGCGTGTTGGAGAACTCGGTTCCGCCGCCCAGTCCCGGTTCGATCGACGCGACGTGCACGTTCTTGCCGGCCAGGTCGGACCGCAGTCCCACGCTGAACTGGTGTACGAAGGCCTTGGTGGCACCGTACACGTTGCCGCCCGGATAGGGATAGGTGCCCGCGGTGGAGCCCAGGTTGATGACCCAGCCGTGATTGCGCTCGACCATGCCGGGCAGGGCGCGCCGCGTGCAGTAGACCAGCCCCTTGACGTTCGTATCGATCATCGTTTCCCAATCGTCGAGATCGGCGCGGTCGCCCGGTTCCAGGCCAAGCGCCAGGCCGGCATTGTTGACCAGCACGTCGATCGGCCCGACGGTCTGCTCGGCCCAGTCGAAGGTGGCAGCCACCGAAGCGCGATCGCTGACGTCGAGAACATGCGTGTGCAAGCCCTTGTGCTGCGTGGCGAGCGCGTCGAGCCGATCGGCGCGACGGCCGGTGGCAATCACCGTGTGACCAGCCTGCAGAAGATACTTGGCGATGGCTTCGCCGAAGCCGGCGGTGGCGCCGGTGACGAGAATGTTCATGCGCAGAGTCCAGAAGGGCGGGGAAGCGGACCGGCCGCAGCCGGGCAAACGTCAATCAAGCGTCGATCAAGCGTCAATCAAACGCCAATGTTAACCGGCTTCGCTGATCCTGACAGCGTCGCGTCGTACATTTTGCAGGGGGATACGACAGGGCTGCGACGAGACGGAAATGGCCGTCGCCGGCCGTCGGTACGATCGGTGGCCGGGTGTGCGGAGTTGTCGCAGTGCTTCAGACAGGTCTGCCGGAACCGCTGCATATCGTGAATTTTCATATATATTTCAATGACGTGTCGGCAGACGCCAGCGGCGTTCGGCGAGCTCGCGGACGCGCGCGGGCGAACGCTTTGCGACGCCGGGCCGCAGAGGGAATCGCGGCCTCGGCAATAGAATGGCGCCGTCTTCCCACGTTCCAATGACGGCGGTCCGAAATCGGACGGCCGTTCGAGAGTCGATGCCATGTCAACTTCGATGAGCGCCCTGGACCTTGCACGAGTCCAGTTTGCGTTCTCCGTCACCTTTCATATCGTATTTCCGGCGTTGACCATCGGGCTGGCCAGCTTTCTCGCGGTGCTCGAAGGCTTGTGGCTGAAAACGCGCAATGCAACCTACCTGCAACTGTTCGACTTCTGGGTCAAGATATTCGCGATCGCGTTCGGCATGGGCGTGGTCTCCGGGGTCGTGATGAGCTATCAGTTCGGCACGAACTGGTCGGGCTTCTCGAATTTCGCGGGGCCGGTGACCGGCCCGCTGCTGACCTATGAAGTGCTCACCGCATTTTTTCTCGAAGCAGGCTTCCTCGGCATCATGCTGTTCGGACGGCAGAAAGTGGGCGAGCGCGCGCACTTCGTCGCCACACTGATGGTGGCCGTTGGCACATTGATTTCCACCTTCTGGATCCTCGCGTCGAACAGCTGGATGCAGACGCCGCAGGGCTATGAGATCGTCGACCATCGCGTGGTCCCGGTGGACTGGTTCAAGGTGATCTTCAACCCGTCCTTTCCGTACCGGCTGGCGCACATGGCCATCGCGGCGTTCATCTGCGGCTCGCTGGTGGTTGCCGCAACGGGCGCGTGGCATTTGCTCAAGGGGCGGCGCGACCCTGCGGTGCGCAAGATGTTCACGATGGGTCTGGGTCTGCTGCTGGTGCTGGCGCCCGTGCAGGCCTTGGTCGGCGATGCGCACGGTCTCAACACCCGGGAGCATCAGCCGGCGAAGATCGCGGCCATCGAAGGGCTGTGGGAGACCGAGCGAGGCGGGACATCGCTCAATTTGTTCGGTTGGCCCGACATGGAAGCCGAGACCACGCACTATGCGCTGAAGGTGCCGCATCTCGGCAGCCTGATCCTGACGCATACCTGGGACGGCGAGATCAAGGGCCTGAAAAGCTTTCCCCGCGAGGACCGTCCGAATTCGACGATCGTGTTCTGGAGCTTCCGCATCATGGTGGGCCTGGGCCTGCTGATGATCGCGGCAGGCATCGCAGGGTTCGTGCTGCGCCGGCGCGGTCGGCTGTTCGACGCACGCTGGTTCCATCGCCTGATGGTCGCCATGGGGCCGGCCGGCTTTGTCTCGCTGCTTGCCGGTTGGGTGACCACCGAGGCCGGCCGCCAGCCGTGGGTCGTGTATGGCGTCATGCGCACCGCTGACGCGGTCTCGCCGCTGAGCGCGCAGCAGGTCAGCGTGTCGCTTGCGCTGTTCGTCGCCGTGTATTTCGCCGTGTTTGGCAGCGGGGTCTATTTCCTGGTGCGGGTGCTGTTGGCCGGCCCGGGCACGCATCCGCCCGAGGGCGGCGGCGTCGGCGACCAGACGCGGACCCCTTCTCTCGACAACCGCCGCGCCGCGCGAGGCTGACATCATGCTCGACTTGAGTCTCATCTGGGCTGGCGTGATCGCGCTCGGCGTACTGCTCTACATCGTGCTCGACGGCTTCGACCTGGGCATCGGCATCCTGTTTACCCTGTTCGACGACGACCACGAACGCAACGTGATGGTCAACACGATCGCGCCGGTCTGGGATGGCAACGAGACCTGGCTGGTACTCGGCGGGGCGGGCTTGTTCGCGGCGTTTCCCGTCGTGTACGCGGCGGCGCTGTCGGCCCTCTACCTGCCGTTGGTATTGATGCTGGCGTGCCTGATCTTCCGAGGCGCAGCGTTTGAACTGCGCGGGCGCGCGCGTCGTTCTCGCCATGCCTGGGACCTGGCGTTCTGCGGCGGTTCGGCGGGCGCGGCGTTCTTCCAGGGCGTCGTGCTGGGCGCGTGGATCTCGGGCTTTCCGATCGTCAACCGCGAGTATGCCGGTGGTCCCTTCGATTGGTTGACCGCCTTCAATCTGTTCGTCGGACTCGGCGTGGTGCTGACTTACACGGTGCTGGGTTGCGGTTGGCTGATCTACAAGACCGAGGGCGACATGCAGCGGCGCCTGTTCAAACTGATGTCGCCGCTGATCGTGGTCCTGCTGGGTGCGGTTGCAATCGTCTCGGCGTGGACGCCGCTGCATTCGCCGCAAATCGCGCAACGCTGGTTCAGCACGCCGAATCTCTTCTGGTTTCTGCCGGTGCCGGTGGTGGCCGTGCTGGCCTGGTTCGGCACGCGCATCGGCGTCAAACGCGAGCATCCGCTGTTGCCGTTCGCGATGTCGCTGCTGCTCGTTTTTCTGGGCTACTCGGGCTTGTTGATCAGTCTTTGGCCGAACCTCGTGCCGCCGTCGCTGACGATATGGCAGGCCGCCGCCCCGCGTGAAAGCCAGGCCTTCGCGCTGGTCGGGGTGGCCATCGTGCTGCCGGTCATTCTGGCCTATACGGCGTACGCGTACTGGGTGTTCCGCGGCAAGGTCCGTCCCGGTGACGCGGGCTATCACTGAACGCAATTGTCGGAGCGAGCGCGATGACCATGCAGATCGATCGACATGAAGCGGGCAGGCGTGGGGCGCGGGCCACCGGACACGTAACGAACGCGCCATTGCCCGCAGCAAGCGCGCACCGTGACGGCGGCGATGCGCCACCGGCGGGCAGGACGTTCGGGCGTCGCGCGCTGTGGTTCGTCGGACTGTGGTGCGCCGGCGTATTGGCGGTGGCCGCAGTCGCGTTGTTCTTCAAGCTACTGGTGCGCGCGGTCTGACCGCCAGCGCCGCCGGACTTGCACAAGCGGGTTTGACCACGGCCGTGGAAGGGCGATGGCAGCGCCGGCGCCGAGGCCGGGCGACGGCTTCGAAGGACAGTCGTTGCGAACATGAACGCCACGCGTCGTCGGTCCGTCGTGCGGCAGCGGCTGCGGCTTGCTGGCGCGCGGCGCGCCCGGGCTCGGCGGCAACCGGGGCGAACGGCACCCGTGATCGACGGCCGCTGCGGCAGACGGCACGTGTGGTGGACGGCACCTGTGCCGGCAGGCGCCTGGGTCCGGGCGGCTGACCTGCAACGCGCTTGGCCACTCGATTCGCTCCCGTGCGCCAGGCGTCGCACCGCACGCGGCTAGCGCAGCGATGCGAAATACTGTGCGGGTGGCTGGCCCAGCGCCTTTTTGAACATCGTGATGAATGCGGTGACAGAGTCATAGCCGAGATGACCGGCAACCTGCTGGACAGTCGCACCGGCGGCGAGCTGGCGAAGCGCGACGATCAGGTGCAACTGTTGACGCCAGCGGCCGAACGTCAGCCCCGTTTCGCGCTCCACCAGACGTGCCAGGGATCGGCCGCTCATCGCCGAACGCTCGGCCCACTCCGCGAGAGTCGTCCGGTCAGCCGGGTCGGCGGCCAGCGCGTCCGCGATGCGGCGGATGTTCGGATGGCCGGAGGTCGGCAGGTGCAACTGTTCGACCGGTGCGGTGACCAGTTGCTCCAGCAGCACGGTGACGAGACGCGAGATCGGCCCGGAAGGCGCATAAGAGGGCCCCTGGTCCGCGAGATAGAGAATCAGTTCCCGCACCAGCGGGCTGATTGCAAGCGTGCAGCATTGCGTCGGTAATTCCGCCGCCTCTGGCTCGACGAACAGGAAACAGACGCGCGCGTTGTCGGTCGCATGGTTGCTGTGCGGCATTCCGCCTGGGATCCATACCGCATGGTGCGGCGGCACCATCCACATCGCCTTGGGCACTTCACACGTGACCGCGCCTCGTAGCGCCAGCACAAGCTGGCCTTTCCGGTGGCAGTGGACGGGTTGCTCGGCATCGTTCTGTTCGAATTCGATTCGGAGACCGACCGCGGGGCGGTGGTCCACGTCCGGGTCGAAGCGAGCGAGCTGACCGACGCACGATCCTGTCATATTTTAGCGATTAAATGTCATTACCGCTCTATTATAGCCAGCCGGGTGCCGCGTACAGTTCGGGTATGTACCAAGTACGGAGCTTGAAGTGACAACATTGACATACCGGCGCTCGGCCAGCCGAGCGGTTCTGATCGCTGGCATCCTGCTGATCGCCGCCAATCTGCGCGCGCCCATCACGGGACTGCCGCCGGTGCTCGGCCCGATTCGCGCCGATTTCGAGCTCGGCACGGTGGCGGCCGGCGCGCTGACGACCCTGCCGCTTCTTGCGTTCGCTTTGGTGTCGCCGTTCAGTGCGCTGTTCGCCCGGGAATACGGGCTTGAGCGAGCGCTGTTCGGCGCGCTGGGCGCGGTAGCCCTCGGCATCGTATTGCGTTCCTTCGGCGCGTCGTGGAGCCTGTACCTCGGCACGGCAATCATCGGTACCGGTATCGCCGTCGGCAATGTCCTGCTGCCGAGCCTGGTGAAGCGGGATTTCCCGCACCAGGTCGCGACACTGACCGGCGCCTACGCGTTGGCGATGGGCGTGGCGGCGGCGGTTGGATCGACGCTGGTCAGCCCGCTCACGCACGCCTGGGGGTGGCGTCCGGCGCTCGGCGCGTTCGTTTTGCTACCGGTGGTGGCGCTTGCGGTGTGGGCGACGCAGCTCGGCGTCCGCACGCGGCCGGCAACGACCGCCGCGCCCCCGCCGCATGGCGGCAAGGTCTGGCATTCGCCGCTGGCGTGGCAGGTGACTCTATTCCTCGGCCTGAATTCGACGATCTACTACGTTGCGATCGGCTGGCTGCCGACGATGCTGATCGACGCCGGCCTGTCGCCGTCGGAGGCCGGTTCGCTGCACGGCGTGCTGCAGTTGGCGACCGCGGTGCCCGGTTTGTTGCTGGGACCGATCCTGCGCCGTCTGCGCGATCAACGCATGGCGGCCACCAGCGTATCGCTGCTGTCCGCGGCCGCGTTGTGCGGCCTCTGGCTCGCGCCGCAGGTTGCGTTCGTCTGGTGCGTGCTCTTCGGCGTCGGCACCGGGGCGGGCATCATCCTGGGCCTGTCGTTCATCGGTCTGCGTACTCGCAACGCACATCAAGCGGCCGCGCTGTCCGGCATGTCGCAGTGCATCGGCTATCTGCTGGCGGCCGTGGGGCCGATGGCGATGGGCGGCTTGCATGACGCGTTGCACGGTTGGACGGTTCCGCTGCTGCTCTGCATCGTTTTGGCCGTACTGGCCGCGTCGATCGGCAATCTGGCCGGACGCAATCTGCACATCCATGGCGGGATGCGCTAAGCCGTCGCGGCTGGCAAGTTGCGGCCCGCAGCCCCGCGCGTCGCGCCCGACCAGCCGACGTATCTATCCAACGACGCGACGGAACGGCGGTTCGCGTGTCGACCTTCGCGCAGTGGCGCGCCCGCGCAGCGTGCGTTGGCAGGCCCTGCTCCGATGGCCGGCATAGACGCGCGACCCAAGTGGCCAACACAAGTGGCCGACACAAATGGCCGACACAAATGGCCGACACAAATGGCCGACACAAGCGGCCGACACAAATGGCCGACACAAATGGCCGACACAAGCGGCCGACACAAGCGGCCGACACAAGCGGCCGACATGAATGTCCGACATTGATCGACGACATTGATGGCGGAGATGAACAGCGGCCGGGAGTTGCCGGTCGGATGCGGAACGCGAGGGGGCCATGGCAGCGACGGCTATCGGTGCATCGCTGTCGCTGCACGGCGCGCTCGTGCCAGGGCAGTTTGCTCCGCCGCACCGAGCTGGGCGTCATAGGAGGTGCATGCTCCGCGAAAACGCATCGGCGTATAGGCTCACCGATCCGGCTGCGGAACGCGCGCGGAGAAGGCTAGCGCACGCATGCCTGTGTTGTCGACCGGACCACCGCAAGCGCCTCGCAATCCATTAGATGCGAGCGCGCATCGCCCTACCGTACGGCGTCCAGCCAACATTCGGCAAATGATCGACGGTGCATTGCACCGTGAAGCGGCGACGGCGCCATGCGCAGGTCGAGCCGCGGGCTACGTGGCCACATCGGCGTGGTCACATCGCTTACCGCACCTGCGGAGTCAAACGATCCTCGCGTGCTTCGAGGTCGAATGCGCACACCCCCGCGACCAAAGAAGCCCGCCGAAGGCGAGAGCCTTCCGCAACACGCGCGACAGTGTCGGCATGCTTGCTACGGACGACGCGTTTTTCGGGACTTCCCGTTTCTGCTCGTTGCACTTGCTTGCCGCGAACGCCTGCCTCGACAGGCTGCGCTGGGTACGCATGTGCAGCCGGTGCTGCCCGCGCCCGAATCATCCGCGAGCCCGTGACAACGGTGGCGAAGGCGTCGTCACGCTGCCAGCATGTAAGCCGCGTTCGCTCTGTGCCGAATGACGCGCGACGTCGTTCCAAAAAGATTCCAGTCCGGTTAAGAGGAACCGCACGCGCGCATAGCGTGCGGCTGCCCGAGCATGAAGCGAGCGCGGCCGACGCGGCCGGGTAAACCTGAATTTTGAAAAAGTTGACGTAGATCAAAGACACGCATAGCATCAACTCATCAGCACACTGATTAGTTTTCAAGGCAAAAAGAAATGTCCCTTACGTTCGCAGCAAAGCTCTCCGATCTTGTCGAAGACGAGCCGCTGGCCGTCACGCTGGGCGACGAACAAATTGCGTTGTATCTCCTCGAGGGTGAGGTCCATGCGACGCATAACGTCTGCACGCATCAGTACGCGCTGTTGAGCGACGGGTACATGGAAGACGGTTGCATCGAATGTCCGCTTCACCAGGCGAAGTTCGACATCAGGACCGGGGCCGCGCTGTGTGCGCCAGCGACCCAGCCGGTGCTCGTGTACCGCGTGCAGGTCGAGGGTGACGACATCATGGTCGAGCTGTGAGCGAGGGGGTGCGCATGGAAGACACCATTCTCATCGTCGGCGCGGGGCAGGCGGGTGGTCAGGCCGCACACGCGCTGCGTGACAACGGCTTCAACGGACGCATTGTGATGGTCGGCGACGAAGCGTGGCGCCCCTACGAGCGCCCGCCGCTGTCGAAGGAGGCGCTGCTCGCTGCCGACGACAGCGACTGCTTCAAGGGATGGCTGCACCCGGAACAGTTCTACGACGACGCGGCCGTCGAACATCTGGAAGACAGCGTCACACGCCTGGATATACAGACGCGCACCGCGCAACTTGGCAGCGGCGCCACGCTGCATTACGACAAGTGTCTGATTGCAACCGGCGGACGGGCGCGTTCGGCGGACGGCGCACGTTGTGGCGCGCGGGTCGTGTCGTTGCGAACGCTGGACGACGCGATGCGGATTCGTGGCCTGATGGCTCGCGCGAGATCGGTCGCGGTGATCGGCGGGGGTTTTCTGGGCCTTGAATTCGCGGCCAGCGCCCGTGCCCGCGGTCTGGCGGTAACGGTGTTCGAGCGTGGCGCGCGTCTGCTTGCGCGCGCGCTTCCCGTGCCGATCGCCGACCAGTTGCGCGCCAAGCACGAGCAACACGGCGTTCGCATCGTGTTCGATGCCGGCGTGGTCGAGGTGAACGAACGCGACGCGGACGTGTTGCTGACACGCGCGGGCGACGCAACGGCATTCGACTTTTGCGTCGTTGCGGTTGGCCAGGTGCCCAACGACGAGATCGCTCGCGTGTCGGGGATCGACGTCGACGACGGCATCGTCGTCGATCGCTTCTGCCGGACATCGGCACTGGAAGTCTACGCGGCCGGCGACTGCGCGCGCTTTCCACTCGGCGACGACGCGATCCATACGCGTCTCGAATCGTGGCAGAACGCGCAGCAGCAAGCGATCACGGCTGCCCGGAACATGCTGGGCGCACCCTGCGCCTACCAGCTCACGCCTTGGTTCTGGACCGACCAGTACGACTGGAACCTGCAGATGCTCGGCATGCTCACCGACGACATCGACCGGTGGGTGGCGCGAGACGGCAGCGATCGAAAGGCGATGCGCATCGGTTTGCGCGGCAATGTCATCAAGTACGCGCTGGCGATCAACCAGGGCGGCGAACTGCGCGCGCTGCGGCGATTGATCGAGCAAGCCATACCGGTCGACGCCGATGCGCTGGCCGACACCGCGATCAAGCTGCGGCAGCTCGACAAGCTGGCGCGATAAGTAACCCGGAGACTTTCGTGTATTCAAGTGACACCATCATCGGCGGCGTGACATCGCCCGTGAAGAACGGCCCGATCGATTCGTTCGTCTGGCCGGACGAAGGACTGCAAGCTATTCCGGACTGGGTCTACACAAGCGACGCGGTGTATGCGCGCGAGGTCGAGCGCATCTTCCACGGCCGCACCTGGAATTTCGTCGCGCTCGAGGCCGAAGTGCCGAATCCAGGCGATTACAAGCGCTCGTATGTCGGGCCGACGCCCGTCGTCGTCGCGCGCGCCGACGACGGCACGATTCACGTGTTCGAGAACCGCTGCGCGCATCGCGGTGCGGAGTTCTGCCGCAACAGTCGGGGCAACAACAAGGAATTCGTGTGCCCTTACCACCAGTGGTCGTACGACCTGAAAGGGAATCTGCAGGGCATTCCATTCAAGCGCGGCGTCAACAAGCTCGGCGGCATGCCGAAGGACTTCCGCAACGAGAACCACGGCCTGCGCAAGCTGGCCGTCGCCTGCCGCAACGGTGTGGTGTTCGCGTCGTTCGCACAGGACATGGAGTCGCTCGCGTCATATCTGACGCCCGAAATCCTGAAGGATTTCGACGTCGTGTTTCCGGGCAAGAAGTTGCGCATCCTCGGCTTCTACAAGAACGAGCTGCCGTGCAACTGGAAGATGTATCACGAGAATCTGAAGGACCCGTACCACGCAACGTTGCTGCACTCGTTCCTGGTGGTGTTCGGATTGCTGGTGGCGGGCAACCGCTCGGCAATGGTGGCGGACAGCAAGTACGGCATCCACGGCACGATGGCATCCGCCAAGAGCGATTCGCTGTACGCGACGGTCGACGAGGACAAGAAGAAGGAGATGCGCTCGTTCCACGACGGCATGACGCTGAGCGATGAGCGCTTCCTGGAGTTCGTGAAGGAATTCGACTCTGAATGGTCGGTCACGATGCAGACGATCTGGCCGAACCTGATCGTGCAACGCGAGATGAACACGCTCGGTGTCCGGCATATCGTGCCGAACGGTCCGAACAGCATGATCATGCTGTGGACCATGTTCGGCTACGAAGACGATACCGAAGACATGGTGCGGCACCGGTTGCGTCAGGGCAATCTGATGGGACCGTCCGGTTTCCTCGGCCTGGAGGACAACGAGGCGATGAAGTTCGTACAGGAAGGCGTGCGCCGCTCGGTGAGCGACCGAAGCATCGTGCGCCTCGACGGCGACAAGATTGGCACCGCGGACAACCTGATCTCGGAAGCCGCGATTCGAGCGATGTACAAACACTACCGCGAAGTGATGGGGTTCTAGATGTTGCCAGGATTTGACAAGAAGCCGATCGAACACGCGCAGGCACTGGTCGCGCGCGCCGCTGTCGAGGACTTCCACGCCGAATATTGCGCCGCGCTGGATAGCGGCGACATCGAACGGTGGCCGGAGTTCTTCACCGACACGTGCCTGTACCGCGTGACCGAAGTCGAGAACGCGGTGAACGGTCTGCCGGTAGGCCTCGTCTACGCGGAAGGCAGGGGCATGTTGCGCGATCGCGCGGTGGCGATCGCGCGCACGCAGATGTTCGCACCCCGCCAGATGCTGCATTTCGTCTCGAACGTACGCATCCTCGATGCGAACGACGAGGAGATCGTCGCGCAGAGCAACTACATGCTGCTGCAGACGCTGGTCGAAGGTGCGACCACACTGCATCAGGCTGGTCGTCTTTTTGACCGCTTCGCGCGCAATGGTAATGTTTTGCTGCTGAAGGAGCGGCAGGCTGTGTACGACACGGCCGTGATCGCGAACGATCTGGCGTATCCGGTGTAACGCGCCGCCATTACCGCCATTACCGCCATTACCGCCATTACCGCCATTACCGCCATCACCGCCATCACCGCCATTCAGCGCACTGCACGAGAGAACGCCATGAGCATGACTGAAACCGATGAGAAGCCCGTGGAAAGCGGCGGCGTGGGCGCACGTGTGCGGCGCCGCGAGGACGAGCGCCACCTGCATGGACGCGGGCGCTTCGTTGCCGACTACACCTTTCCCGATCTGCAGGAGGTCGCTTTCCTGCGCAGCCCGGTCGCCCATGCGCGGATCGTGCGGATCGGCAAGCCGCAAGGGAAGGCCGCGCAGGTCATCGTGCGTGCGGACATGCACGGTGCGACGGACATCGTGGCGGACTCGAGCCTGCCATCGTACAAACCGTCAGCGCATCCGCCGCTGGCGCACGAAAAGGTGCGTTTCGTGGGCGAGCCGGTCGCGATGTGCTTCGCGCCGACCCGCGCGGACGCCGAGGATCTGGCCGAGGAAGTGGAACTTGAGCTCGACGAGCTACCGGCCTTCGCGAATGCGTTCACTGCGCGTGAACGGACCGACGTACGCGTCCACGATCACTGGTCAGACAATCTGTTTCTTGATCTGACCGCGGACGTCGACTTCGACAAGCTGTCGGAGAACGCGCCGGTGGTGGTCAAGCAGAAGGTCGACCTGGCACGGCAGTGCATGGTGCCGATGGAAGGCAAGGCGGTCCTCGCCTATTGGGATCATACGCAGTCGCAACTCGTCGTGATTACGTCGACGCAGGTGCCGCACATGATCCGCACGGTCCTCGCGCAGTGTCTCGGCATCGATCACGCGCAGGTCCGCGTGATCTCGCCCGACGTCGGCGGTGCGTTCGGCTACAAGTGCGTGTTGCAGCAAGAGGAGCTGTGTATCGCATGGCTGGCGCTCACCTACAAGCGACCGTTCCGCTTCATCGAGGACCGCCGCGAACATTTGATCGCCGGGGCGAACACGCGCCAGCACCACTACGAGCTGACGGCCTACGCCGATCGCAGCGGGCGCCTGCTCGCACTCGACGCGACGCTGTTGATCGACGGCGGCGCCTATTCGGCATGGCCGTTCACCATCGGTCTGGAAACCGGCCAAGCGCTGGGCAACTTGCCAGGACCTTACGACTTTCGTGGCTACCGATGCAGGACGCAATGCGCCGCAACCAACAAGCCGGGCTTTCTGCCGTATCGCGGCGTTGCGCGCACTGGCGTCTGCTTCGCGATCGAATTGACGATGGACGCGATCGCCCGCGCGGTCGGGCGCGAAGCGTGGCAGGTGCGTCATGACAATCTGGTCCGCGGCACCGACATGCCTTACACCAACGTCGTGAAGAAACATTACGACAGCGGCGATTTTCAGGAAAGCCTGCGGCGCGCGGTCGCCGCGCTCGATGTGCCGCGCTGGCGCGAACGGCAGAAGGCGGGGGAAAAGGATGGCCGTCTCGTCGGCATCGGCTTCGCGACGTTCACCGAGCAATCGGCGCACGGCACGGCGGTTTTCGCCTCGTGGGGGCTGCCCGTTGTGCCTGGCTACGACCTGGCAACGGTGCGCATCACCGCAGACGGTGGCCTGGAGCTGCGCGCGGGCATCCATTCGCACGGTCAGGGCATGGAGACCACGCTGGCACAGATCGCCAACGAAGTGCTGGGCGTGCCGCTCGGGAAGATCAAGCTGATCCACGGCGATACAGCGCTCACGCCATATTCGACCGGCACCTATGCATCGCGCAGCATCGTGATGGCCGGCGGCGCGGTGGCGGCGACCTGCCGTGAGCTGATTCCGCGCATCGTGCAGATTGGCGCCCATTTGCTCGGCGAGGACGCAAGCGCCGTGCGTTTCGAGGCGGGCGAGGTGGTCGGCGCAGCCGGCACGGTGTCGCTCGGCGAGATTGCCGCGGCATGGTATCTGCGCCCGGAGCGCCTGCCTGCCGGCGTCAACCTGGCCGGACTGGAAGCCACCCAGGGCTTCAAGCCAAAGGTGGACACCGGGGCCTTCAGCTACGCGACGCATGCCGCGGCCGTCGCCGTGGACACGGAGACAGGGCATGTCGAGATCCTCGACTATGTGATCGTCGAAGACTGCGGCCGCATGATCAATCCAATGGTCGTGGAGGGGCAGACGATCGGAGGCACCGCGCAAGGCATCGGTACGGCCTTCTATGAAGAAACGTTGTACGACGACAATGCCCAGCCGCTGACCTCGACCCTGGCGGACTACATGCTGCCCGGGCCGACGGAATTGGTGCCGCTGAAGATCATCCACATGGAAACGCCGTCGCCTCACACGGAATTCGGCGCCAAGGGCGTCGGCGAGGGCGGCGCGATCGCGCCACCGGCCGCGCTGTTCAACGCGGTCAACGATGCATTGCGGCCGCTGCATGCGGTCGTCTCGGAAACGCCGCTGACGCCGCGTCGGCTGCTTGCCGCCATCGAGGCCGCGCGGCAGGCGGCGGACCAGCCGGTCGCCGCCGAAGCGGAGGTCGTGCAATGAAAGCCGCCGCGTTCGAATACGTCAGGAGCGATTCGCTTCCTGAAGCGCTTGAGGCGCTGCTCGACGGCAAGCCGATTGCCGGCAGCCAGTCGATGGGTCCGATGCTCAATCTCAGACTGGCGCGACCTGCGCGCGTCGTCGACGTGTCCAGGCTTCCCGAGCTGCGGTCCGTGACCGAAACGAAGGACGGCATTCGAGTGGGCGCCGCGGTCACGCACGCGGAGATCGAGGACGGCAGGCATGCGTTGCTGCAGCACGCGTTCCTGCGTGAAGTCGCGGGCGGGATCGCGTACCGGGCCATTCGCAATCGCGGCACGATTGGCGGCAGCCTCGCACATGCCGATCCGGCAGCGGACTGGCCGCTGGCGCTGGCTGCGCTGGACGCCCGGCTGGAGCTTGCAAAGCGCGGGGGTACGCGGGTAGTGCGCGTCGGCGAGTTCATGCTGGGGGCCTTCACGACCGTGCTCGACGAGGGCGAGATCATCGCGGCGGTCCTGCTGCCCAGGCTCGGCGATACGCTGCGCTGGGGCTATCACAAGCTCTGCCGCAAGACTGGCGAATTCGCGCATGCCAGCGCTGCGGCGGCGTTCGACGCGCGTACCGGTCTCGCGCGCGTCGTGCTCGGCGCGCTCGATGGGCCACCGGCCGCGCTGGACGCACTGGCGCGCTCGATCGCACAGCGCGGCACGGCGGTGGCCAGCAAGGACGCGCTGCAGGCCGCGGTGGCCGCAGCGATGCCGGCCGCGGACCGGATCGATCGACAGATGCACACCGCCGCGCTGGAGCGCTGTCTGGCGCAAGCGTTCGGCGGCGCTTGACCACAAGCATAAAGAGTCAGAGTCCCCATGTCAGTGATTGAACTAACCGTCAACGATCGTTCGGTACGCGCCGACGTGCAGCCGCGCGTGCACCTCGGTGACTTCCTCCGCGACACGCAACATCTCACCGGCACGCACCTCGGATGCGAGCACGGCGTGTGCGGCGCCTGCACGGTATTGATCGACGGCGAACCGGTGCGCTCCTGCATCACGTTCGCGGTTGCATGCGAGAAGCAGCACGTCCGTACGATCGAGGGCTTCGACGACGATGAGCTGATGCAGCGCCTTCGCCAGTCGTTCTCCGTCCATCATGGCCTGCAGTGCGGCTACTGCACGCCCGGCATGCTGATCGCCGCGCGGGACATCGTGCAACGTTTCCCGGCTGCCGACGAGGCCCGGATTCGGCTGGAGCTTTCCGGCAATCTGTGCCGCTGTACCGGCTATATGGGCATCGTGAAGGCGATCAAGGCGGTGTTGCAGGACCTGAAGGAGCGTCCGATCGCGGCGCCGGAAGCGTCGGCACGCGTGGCCGCTAAAGTCGAAAGCACTGCGCCGCCCGCGGCGTTCCAGACGTTCGCGGCGGCCGCCGCGCCGGCGTCGGGCAGCGGCGCAGCGCCCGATGCCGCGGCCGCGCCGGCCGGCACCAGCTCGGCCGAGGCGCAGTCGACCTCGCGCAAGGGCTGGACCGCGATAGACGATAGCTTCGTGGTCCCGTTCGCGTTGGATCAGGTCTGGGCATTCATGGGGGACCTGCCGCGCGTGGTGCAGTGCCTGCCCGGCGCCGAACTGGTCGAGCATGGCGGCGAGACGGTCAAGGGTCGGATTGCGATCAAGTTCGGGCCGATGTCGGCTAACTTCGCGGGCGGCGCGCGTCTAGAACGCGACGACGCCGCGCATCGCGCGGTGGTGCGAGGCGCGGGGCAGGACAACATCAGCCGCTCGCGAGCCAACGGCGATGTGACCTATGTCCTGAGCAGCGACGGCGCGGGCAGTACGCGGGTCGCGGTCACGCTCGAATACATGCTGCAGGGCCCGCTCGCACAGTTCTCGCGCTCGGGACTGGTCAAGGATTTCGTGCGTCGCATGATCGCCGATTTCGGTGCCCGCATCACTGCGCAGCTTGGCGGCGACACGGCGCCGGCGGCGCTCGGCGCCACCACCAAATTCAATATGGGCAGCCTGGTCTGGAGCGTGGTCTGGGGGCGCATACGGCGGCTGTTCGGCAGGGCCGGGTAGCGACAAGCCGGCGTCCGGCAGCCGCCGCCGGCCGCCGGTTGGTGGTTGCGGCTTGCTGATCGCCGGTCGGTGCTTGTGAGTCGGCGGTCTTCGGATGCGCGTCGCCGGCTGACTGTCGCCGGCTGACTGTCGCCGGCTGACTGTCGCCGGCTGACTGTCGCCGGCCCACTGTCGCCGGCTCACTGTCACCCGCTCACTGTCACCGGCTAATGGTAACCAGTGCACGGTCACCGTTCTACCCCGGCGCGCCACGCACGGCGCGTTGATACGACCCATTCGTCAGTACACTGATTTGGAGATGTCTCGATGAGTAGCAACAAGCGAATTCGCAAGATCGCGCTGGAGGAACACTTCACAGCGCCGGGCTTCCAGAGTTATTCGAAAGGCTTCACGCAGCACATTGCGCCCGACGTCCTGCGCGATCTCGCATCTCGTCTGGCGGATTTCGACGAACAACGGATCGAAGAGATGGATCGGGCCGGCATCGATTTCACCATCCTCTCGCAGACCGGCCCGAGTGTGCAGGGCGAGACCGATCCCGAGGTGGCGATTCGACGCGCCGCGGAGTGCAACGACTTCCTGGCGCGGCAGATCGAACGTCGTCCGAGCCGCTTCGGCGGTTTCGCGACGCTGCCGATGCACACGGCGGCCGGCGCCTCGCGCGAACTGACGCGGGCGGTGCAGGAACTCGGTTTCAAGGGCGCGCTCGTGAACGGCCATACGCTCGGCACGTACTACGACGATCCGGCGTACGACGCATTCTGGGCGACGCTGCAAGGGCTGGACGTGCCCCTCTATCTGCACCCGACCGATGCGTTCGTCTCGCCCCGGGTGCTCGACGGCCATCCGGAGCTTACCGGTGCCACGTGGGGGTGGGGCGTGGAGACCGGAAGTCACGCGCTGCGGCTGCTGTTCGGCGGCGTGTTCGACCGGTTCCCGGGCGTCAAGCTGATTCTCGGTCACATGGGCGAGGGACTGCCTTTCCTGCGCTGGCGTTTCGACAGCCGCTTCGCGGTGTACTCGCATGGCGTGCAACTGGCGAAGGCGCCGTCCGCCTACATCGGTTCGAACATCGTGATCACGACTTCGGGCGTCTGTTCGGCACCCGCCCTGCTCGGCGCGATCGGTGAGATGGGCCCTGAAGCAGTGATGTTCTCGGTCGATTACCCCTATGAATCGACCGCGCTCGCAGCCGATTTCATCGCGGACGCACCGCTCGACGACGAGGTTCGCGCGCTGGTCTGCCACGGCAACGCCGAGCGTCTCTTCCGCCTGTGAGCCTTGTCGAGCGAGCGGCATCCAACACATCAAATCGGAGCAGGGAATGAGCAAGAGTTTTCGCATCGGGCAGATCGTGCCGAGTTCCAACACCACGATGGAAACCGAGATTCCGGCGATGCTGCTGGCGCGGCAGACCGTGCGGCCGGAGCGCTTCACGTTTCACTCCAGCCGCATGCGGATGAAGAAGGTTGTCAAGGAGGAACTGGCCGCAATGGACGCGGAGTCGGACCGGTGTGCGGTGGAGCTGAGCGACGCCCGCGTCGACGTGCTCGGGTATGCGTGCCTGGTCGCGATCATGGCGATGGGGCACGGCTACCATCGCGTCTCGCAAGAGCGCCTGCGCGAGCGCACCGTCGAAAATGGTGGCGCGGCGCCGGTGATCACGAGCGCGGGCGCACTGGTCGATGCGCTGAAGGTCATCGGCGCGAAGCGCATCGTGGTCGTTGCGCCGTACATGAAGCCGCTGACCGAGCTGGTTGTCGACTACATCCGCAACGAAGGCTACGAAGTCATCGATTACCGGGCGCTGGAGATCCCGGACAACCTCGATGTCGGCCGGCACGATCCCGCACGACTGCCCGACATCGTCAAGACCTTGCCGTATCAGGACGCGGACGCCATCGTGCTGTCCGCCTGCGTGCAAATGCCCTCGCTGCCGGCCGTTGCCAAGGTGGAAGCGATGACCGGCAAGCCAGTCATTACCGCGGCCATCGCCACCACGTACGCGATGCTGAAACAGCTCGACCTCGAGGCATACGTGCCCGGTGCGGGCGCCTTGCTTTCCGGCGCATATTGAGTTCGGCGGAGTCGAAGAACGGCATGAGTCCATCCTCCAATCTCCTGTATGGCGGCAACGTCGGTGCAAATGGCATCCGCCAGCACTATCTGCGATATCGCGGCGACGCCGCCTCGCAAGCGGGACACGATCCCGTCATCATCGTGCCCGGCATCACGAGTCCGGCCGTGACATGGGGTTTTGTCGCCGAGCACTTCGGCGAGACGTTCGACACCTATGTCCTCGATGTGCGTGGTCGGGGTCTCTCGTCGGCCTCGGACACGCTCGACTACAGCCTCGATGTGCAGGCGGCGGATCTGAGCGCCTTCGCCGAGGCACTCGGGCTCGAGCGTTACAGCGTGGTAGGCCACTCGATGGGCGGGCGAATCGCGGTTCGCGCGGCGAGCCGTCATGCGGGCGCCATGGCACGCCTCGTGATGGTCGATCCGCCGGTCTCCGGTCCGGGCCGACGGCCGTACCCGTCGAAGCTGCCCTGGTACGTCGATTCGATGGCGCTGGCCCGCGACGGTATGGATGCCGAGGCGATGCGCGCATTCTGTCCAAGCTGGACCGACGAACAGCTGAAACTGCGCGCGGAATGGCTGCACACCTGCGACGAGCGGGCGGTACGCGAGAGCTTCGACGGCTTCCACACGGACGACATTCATGTCGATCTGTCGCGCGTGCAACTGCCAGTGCTGCTCGTTACCGCAAGCCGGGGCGATGTCGTGATGGATGCCGACGTGGCCGAAATCGAGACACTGTTGCCAGCTGTGCGCCATGCCCGCGTGCCGGACGCGGGTCACATGATCCCCTGGGACAACGAAGCTGGCTTCTATGCCGCGCTCGGCGATTTCCTCGGCGCCCCCGTTCCGCTGGCCACGTCTTCCGCGCCCGTTGCGCGCTGACACGATTACGGAGAACCATCATGCCAGTCAGTGATTACCAGATGGTCGAAGCCTGGAAGGAAGTGCTCAGGCTGTCCCGTCTCGAAGCCGGCCAGACGGTGACCATCCTCACCAGCTCGGGGACGCATCCGCAGACGCTGGCCACCGCGCTGATCGCCACGCAGACGATGGGCGCGGTTGTGAACCGGCTCGATCTGCCGCCGGTGAACGGCGAGAAGGCGTTGAGCCGTGATGCGTTGGCCTACCTCGGTACGACGCCGCTCACCGGCAATCGCGCGGCGGTCGCTGCACTGAAGGAAAGCGATCTCGTCCTCGACCTGATGACATTGCTGTTCTCGCCGGAGCAGCTCGACATCTTGAAGACCGGCACCAAGATCCTGCTGGTGGTCGAGCCGCCGGAGGTGCTGACCCGTCTCGTGCCGACGTTGCAGGATCGCGAGCGGGTGCTCGCCGCAAAAGCCCGCATCGCCGGCGCCAGGACCATGCGCATCCGATCCGTCGCGGGCACCGATTTCCATTGCCCGCTAGGGGAGTTCGCGCCTATCGCCGAGTACGGCTTCGTCGACGAACCCGGCCGCTGGGACCATTGGCCGAGCGGCTTCGCATTGACTTTCCCCGACGACGGGAAAGCGCGCGGGCGCATTGTCATCGACCGCGGCGACATCCTGCTGCCGCAGAAGCGCTATGTGCAGGAGCCGATCGAGCTGACCATCGAAGGCGGTTATGCCACGAAGATCGCGGGCGGCATCGACGCCGAACTGCTGTCGGAGTACATGGCCACCTTCAACGACAAGGAAGCGTACGCGATATCGCATATCGGTTGGGGCCTGCAGCCGCGTGCACAGTGGTGTGCCCTCGGGCTTTATGACCGGGAGGCGACGCTCGGCATGGATGCGCGTGCCTTCGAGGGCAACTTCCTGTTCTCGCTCGGCCCGAACAACGAAGCGGGCGGCAACCGGACGACAACCTGTCACATCGACGTGCCGCTGCGCCACTGCGACGTATTTCTCGACGACGAGCCCGTCGTTCGGAATGGCGTCGTGCTAGATAGATAACACACGGTCACCATGTCAAACGATCTCGAAACCTACCAGCGGCAGAGTTTTGGCCAGACGCTGCAGCCGAAGGCACCGGTAGCGCTGCTCATCGTCGACTTCGTCAACAGCTTCGCCGACCCGGGCCGCTTCGGCGGCGGCAATATCCGCGACGCGATCCGCAACACGGTGCCGCTGCTCGCGCATGCCCGCGAGCGCGGCTGGCCGGTGGCCCATACGCGCATCGTCTTTGCCGACGACGCGTCGGATCACAACATCTTCACGGAGAAGGTGCCGGGCATGCTGACATTGAAGGAGCATGACGACGGCAGCGCGATCGTCGACGAGCTGGCGCCGCAGGCGGGCGAACTCGTGGTGCGCAAGACCGTGCCGTCGGCATTCTTCGGCACATCGCTTTTCGCCTGGCTCGCGCAACGCGGCGTCCAGACGCTGGTCGTGGCCGGCGCGGTGACAAGCGGCTGCGTGCGCGCGTCGGTCGTCGATGCCATGCAGTACGGTTTCCGGCCGTTCGTGCTGTCCGACTGCGTGGGCGACAGGGCGCTCGCTCCTCACGACGCGAACCTATTCGACATGGCGCAGAAGTACGCGGTGGTGATGTCGCGCGACGACGCGCTCGGCTTGCTAGGCGCGCTGTGATCTGGGCTGCCTTCGCGAACGCGGCGGCGCTGTCAGCGCCAATGGCGCCAGCTTCTCGATCGGTCGTGAAGATCTTAGCCGTTAGATTAGGCATGCAAAGTGTATCAACGGGGCGGAAACGGGGGTAGGTGCTCGGACGGCGTCCCCCGCATTCGTCGTCGTGCCCGATTTGCGGAATCGGGACCCGGTTCAACGTCATGGGCGCACACGATGCGGCGATCCGGTCCGTCGTCACGTTGCCAAAGCGTGCCGATCGGCGAGTCGCAACGCTGATCGGGTACGGCAGCGATCACTGTCTCTGCCACAGGTCTTTCGAATCATCAGCCGTCTCGTCCAGGACCAAACAGGCTCCGAATCGAGGCCGTACTTGTGCGGTATCCACTGATCCAAACATGGCTACTACAACATCGGAAAATACCGAAGCGGGCGTGACGAAGCGGCAGTTCCTCCTGATCTTCGCATCGTCGTTTGGTGCCTTGCTCGAGTGGTACGACTTCTATGTCTATGCAGCACTGGCGGGCGTGTTCGGATCGTTGTTCTTTCCAAGCGGCAACGACACCACCGCGTTTCTCGCCAGTCTCGCAACGTTTGGCGCAGGCTTTCTGGTGCGCCCGCTGGGCGCGCTGTTCTTCGGCCGGCTTGGCGACAGGATCGGACGCAAGTACACGTTCATGGCGACCATCGTGCTGATGGGGGTGTCGACCGTCGGTGTCGGTCTGCTGCCGTCCTACGAACGGATCGGCATGGCGGCGCCGATCCTGCTTGTCGCGCTGCGCTTGTTGCAGGGCTTCGCGCTCGGCGGAGAGACCGGCGGCGCAGCCACCTATCTTGCCGAGCACTCGCCGCCGACCAAGCGCGGCTTCTACACCAGTTCCTTGCAGACCACCGCGACGCTTGGGCTGCTGACATCGATCGTCGTGGTCGGCGTGACGCGGGGATTGATGGACGAATCGAATTTTCGCGCCGGTGGCTGGCGCGTGCCGTTTCTCGTCTCGATCGTGCTGTTGGCGGTCTCGGTGTATCTGCGGACCAAGTTGTCGGAATCGCCGACCTTTCAGCGCATGAAGCACGCGGGAAAGCTCTCTGCCTCGCCGATCGGCGAAAGCTTCGGCACCTGGGGCAATCTCAAGTATGTGCTGATCATGCTCTTCAGCACCGCCTCGGGCGTGGGCGTCGTGTTTGGAACCGGGCACTTCTATTCGATGTATTTCCTGCAGAACACGTTGAAGGTGGCCCCGAACACCGTCAATCTCTTTCTTGCCATTGCGCTGGTCGGGGTATTTCCGTTCTATCTGTTGTTCGGCTGGTTGTCCGATCGGATCGGCCGCAAATGGATCATGATGCTGGCATGCCTGCTGTTGGCCGTCACCACGCAGCCGATTTTCCGTGTGTTGACGCATTACGCGAACCCGAAGCTGGAGGCGTTCCAGCGGAATGCGCCGGTGACGGTGCACGCAAGCGGCTGCAACTTCTCGCTGTTTGCCGCGCCGAGCAGCGATTGCGACCGCATCCGCACCTTTCTCAGTGCCGCGGGCGTGTCGTATGAACAGGCGCCCCAGCTGCGAGGACGAGCCGCACACACCACGATCGGCCGGGTTGAAGTCGAAGGCGCGGATCAAGCCGCGTTGGAGCGGGCGCTGGTGGCGAACGGCTGGTCCAAGCACGCCGACCCTGCGACGGTGAATGGACCGATGGTTGTTCTCCTGATGTGGCTGCTGCTGCTGTATCTCGCAATGGTGTACGGGCCGATGGCAGCGTTCATGGTCGAGCTTTTCCCAGCGCGGATCCGCTACACCTCGTTGTCGCTGCCGTTCCATCTCGGATCGGGCTGGTTCGGCGGCATGCTGCCGTTCGTGGTCTCGGCGATGTCCGTGGCAGCGGGGAATGTCTACTTCGGCCTCTGGTATCCGATCGTGATCGCCGCGATCTCGTTCGTCGTCGGCGCGCTTTTCGTTCCGGAGACGTACCGGCGTGATATCACGCAATAATCGACCTGTACCGCGGCGGGTGGCTTGCGCGGGGGGGCGGATCGAACGCGCGGCCGCAAGCCCGCGGCTGGCGTGGCTCGCGCTCTGTTGCATCGGCGTCGTCTGCAGCCTGCCGGCCCGCGCTGCGTCCGGCGTGACGCTTTGGGGCGCCGTCGACGCGGGCGTGACCTACGTGAACAATCAAGTGGGTGGACACAGCTATGCGATGGACAACGGCATCGCGATGCCGAATCTGTTCGGCATGCGTGGCGTCGAGGAATTGGGCGGCGGCAACCGAGCGGTGTTCGAGCTGATCGATCAATTCAACCTCGGTACCGGCACTACCTTCCCGACCAATGGCGGCGGCATTTTTGGACGCAACGCCTATGTGGGACTGCAAAGCGACCGTTATGGAAAACTCACTTTTGGCGAGCAGTACGACTTCATGATCGATTCGTTGCTACGTTTCGACAACTCGATCTCGATCGCCGGTCTGTATGGTTTCAGGCAGGGCCCGTTCGCCGGCCTCGGGATCCCAGGCAACGTCTCGGGTAGCGCGAACTTCGACCGGATGTCCGGTACGGCGATCTCAAATTCGGTGAAGTACGTTACGCCGACGGTCGCGGGCTTTTCGGGCGGTGCGCTATACAGCTTTGGCGGTGTGCCGGGTTCGCTCGCCCGTGGCGACGGCAACAGCGTCGGCCTGAATTACGCGGCGGGGCCGCTTGCCGTCGGAGCCGCCTACACCTACCAACGCTATGCGGCGCTCGATCGGGGCTATGCCGGGATCCGCAACTTCGGTGCCGGCGTCGACTACAAGTTAGAGCGGCTGGCCATCGATTTTCTATATACGAACACGCGGAACACAGCCAACGGCGCGGCGATCAACGTCCTGCAAGTCGGCGCCCGCTACCAATTGACGCCGGCTTTCTCGTTCGGCGGCGCCTATCAGTTGATGAAGGGCAACGCCACGCTCGCCGAAGACCAGGCGCACCAACTGTCCGCGGGGGCACGGTATGCATTATCCAAGTCGACGGTCGCCTATCTCGAAGTGGTCTACCAGAAGGTTTCGGGTGACGACGATCCGAAGGCGTGGATCATGGCTGTGCCGAAGGCGTCAGGAAACGACCGGCAGCTGTTAACCCGCATCGGCATTCTGCATCGCTTCTAACAGGGCGCCGGTCGCCGTGGCCGGCGATCAATCGAAATGCTTCAACGACGTACGCCCGAACTGGTTGTTGCCCTCGACCAGCTGCATCATCAAACGGACGAACACGGTCTGGTCCTGCGCGCTCAGCGGGGACAGGAACCTCACTTGGGATTCACGCATGCTGGCATACATCTCCTTCATGATTTTCCGGCCACGCGCAGTGATATTGGCGATCTTCAAGCGGCCGTCGGTCGGACTCGGCTCGCGTTTGACCAGGCCGCGCTCTTCCAGCCGCCGCAGCACGTCGGCCATCGTCGTTCGATCCACCCCCACTTCGGCACACAAGGAGGTCTGGTCGAGATTGGGACGTTCGCTCAGTGTGGTCAACAATCCGTACTGAACCGGCGTTATCGCAAAGTCCTTGCAGCTTTCGAAAAAGAGCGCGACGTGTATCTGATTGAGACGCCGAATAAGGAAACCGGGTCGCTGCCAGAGATGGCCGGTTTCGACCGCGCCCGTCTCGCTTATCCCATTGTCGTCGTCAATTCTGCTCATTTCCGGTGTCAAAAGCTCGCAAAAAGTCTGATTCAGGCGCAAGTGTAGCGTTGATGCCAGGCGATTGCCACATTGCGGCATGGGCATTACCGTAGCTCGCGGGAAAACCCTGGCTAACCGCTTGGCTGTTTTGCACGCGCCCCGCCTTGCGCGCGGTTTTTTTTCAAGATACAAATTATAACGTCAGCGTACTGACGAAGACGCATCCCGGTTCTAGTGCATGATCGGGCCGCTTTGAAACACGGCGCCGTTTTCTGCACTGAGTCATACGCTAAGTTCACCGAAATAGTGCAGATGATGTTTTCGCTCCGACAATTCCATTTTTATAATCAGTACACTGATTAAATGCGCGTCCCCTCAATGAAACACCCTTGCACAGTAGATGGAGCAAACACATGAGTTCAACCTCGGTACGCACGCGGTCGGCCGTCGACGGTCGCTCGATGTCGGGAAACGACATCAAGACCTTGATGCTCGCGTCGCTCGGCGGCGCGCTCGAGTATTACGACTTCATCGTCGCGGTCTTCTTCACCAAATTGCTGGCCACGGTGTTCTTTCCGCCAGACACCCCTGAATGGCTGGCGCAGTTGGAAGTGTTCTGCATCTTCGCGGCGGGCTATCTGGTGCGGCCGATCGGCGGGATCTTCTTCGCTCACTTCGGCGACCGCATCGGGCGCAAGAAGATGTTTGCACTGAGCCTGTTTCTGATGGCGGCGCCGACGCTCGTCATCGGCATGCTGCCCGGCTATGGACTGGTCGGCTTGGCGGCGCCGCTTCTCTTTCTGCTGTGCCGCGTCCTGCAGGGCCTGTCGGTCGGTGGCGAAGTACCGGGCGCGTGGATCTTCTGTGCGGAGCACGTGCGACGCGACCGTATTGGGCTGGCCTGTGGCCTGCTAATGTCAGGTTTGTGCACGGGCATCCTGCTCGGCGCGCTGAGTGCGAAGTTCCTGATCGGTAACCTGGACGCGGAGGCGCTGAAGACATGGGGCTGGCGCATCCCCTTCATCGCTGGCGGCGTATTCGGCCTGATTTCCGTGTATCTGCGCCGCTATCTACAGGAAACGCCGGTGTTCGAGGCGCTGCGCGCCAAGCGTGAAGCCGATGCGCGTCTGCCACTGTCGGTGGTGCTCACACAGCACCGCAAGGCGCTGATTTTCGGCCTGCTCTCGACCTGGGTATTCTCCGGCATCTTCGTCCTGTACTTTCTGTACAGCCCGACCTTCTTCCAGACGCAGTTCCATCTGGGCGCCAAGGAGGTCTTCACCAACAACTCCTGGTCGATCTTCGGCTTGATCGTCGGCAGCACCACCGCTGGCTGGTTGGCCGACAAGATCGGTGGCGGTCGCGCCTATGCAATTGGCAGCGTCGGCATGCTGGTGGTCACCACGGCGTTGTTCGTTGCACTGCGCAACAACAGTGGCGCGGTCTGGCCGCTCTACATCATCGGCGGCTTCGTGATCGGCACCATCACCCTGGGCCCGTACATCATCGTGAAAAGCTTCCCGGCGGAGGTGCGCTTCACCGGTTTCGCGCTGTCCTACAACATCGCCTACGCGTTGTTCGGCGGTACCGCACCCGCGATAGCGTCGTTCCTCGTCGGCAAGCAAGGCATCACGATGGCACCCGCCTGGTATATCGGTGCGCTCTGCGTGCTCGGCGTGCTGATCGGCTTGGTCTGGAAGGCACCGAATCATGACGACGCCGAGTTGCAGCACTGATTGCGCCGCATGCCGATCAACGGCGATCCAGGCAGGGATCGACGGGCGCAAGGGTCCGGGGATGCCAGCGCCACCTGCCCGGCCCCTGCGATGAACAGCGAGGACTTCGACGTGCTTGCGCACTGCGCGGCCTGGGCGAGAGATGAGTCGCCGGTGGTGCTGGCCACGGTCGTCAAGACGTGGGGTTCGTCGCCGCGTCCGGAGGGCGCCATGCTGTGCATCCGGGGCGACGGACGGGTCGTCGGGTCGGTTTCAGGCGGTTGCATCGAGGACGACCTGATCGCGCGCTTCAAGCGCTCGGAATCGCGACCGGTCCGTCCCGAAATCGTCGAGTATGGCGTCACGGCCGACGAGGCGCGGCGTTTTGGCCTGCCTTGCGGTGGCACCATCCGGCTGGTGCTTGAGCCTGTCTCGTCGGAAAGCAAGATTGCGGCGCTCTTCGAAGCGGTGGCGCGCGGCGAACTGATCGCAAGGACGCTCGACCTGCGCACCGGCGCCTCGTCGTTGCGGCGCGCGTCGGCGGCCGAGGCCGTCACGCTCGTCGGCAATGTGCTGACCACGATTCATGGACCTCGCTACCGAATGCTGGTGATCGGCGCCGGTCAACTCTCCCGTTATTTCTGCGAGATCGCGCGCGGCCTCGACTACCAGATTACCGTTTGCGATCCGCGTGACGATTATGCGGACGATTGGCAGGTCGCGGGCAGCCGGCTGTCGCGGGAGATGCCTGACGACCTGGTGCTGCAGATGCGCCTGGACGCACGGTGTGCCGTCGTCGCGTTGACGCACGATCCCAAGCTGGACGATCTCGCACTGATGGAAGCCCTTCGCACGCCGGCCTTCTACGTGGGCGCACTCGGGTCACGGCGCAACAACGCAATGCGGCGCGAACGGCTGCGCGAATTCGATCTGACCGAGTGGCAGATCGCGCGGCTTCGTGGCCCCGCCGGCATCTACATTGGCAGCAAGACGCCGGCGGAGATTGCCGTGTCGATCCTCGCGGAAGTCACGGCCGCGAAGAACGGCGTCGACCTCGCCGACGCGATGCGGGTGCCGGCCGCCAAGGCGCGTTTGGACGATCCGAGCCATTTCACCGCCGCGTGTTCCATCGCTGCGTCGGCGCATCTGTGATGCACATAGCCAAGCAGTATCAGGTTGACCGCTAGCGCGAGTCCCGATGGCCGAGCGCGAACGAGCGGCAGCTTGTATCTGGCGCTGGCGTTCGTCTGCGTCACGTTTTCCGCGACGGGGCCGATCGGCATCCTGATGACGGCGGCGCGGCAAGCAGGCCTGTCGAAGCAGCAGACGTCGTCCTTGATGTTCGCGGCGCTGCTGATCAGTGGACTGGCCAGCGTCGTGGTGAGTTACATGACGCGCCAGCCCTTGCTGTTTCTTTCGACGATTGCGGGGGCCTTGCTGATGCCGCCCGTGGTGCTGCATTACGGCCTGGGCGCCGCTGTCGGCACCTGTCTTGTATGCGGTGCTGCACTGGTGGCGCTTGGCGTGACGGGCATCGTCACGGTGCCGGACCGCTGGGTACCGATGCCGGTCGCGATGGCAATGATCGCTGCGCTGTTTCTGCGCTACGTGGTGGCTGTCGTGCATGCCAGCGTCACCGCGCCCTGGCTCGGCGCGGCGATGCTGGCCGTCTTCGTTGGCCTCAGTTGGCCCGAGCGCCATCGGACCACGCCGTTGCCACCGATTGCCGGTGCGTTGGTCGCGTGTGCCGCGGTCCTGCTGCTGAGCGGTTTCTGCGTAGGCGCGGATGCGGCGAACCATTGATTCGCGACACCGATGCTGCTGTGGCCGACCTTCGACATCGGGGCGTTGGCCGAAGTGGCGGTGCCGATGCTGGTCACGATGGTTTTCGTGCAGAACGCGCAGGGTATAGCGGTATTGCGGGCCGCCCGTCATCGCGCGTCCCTGCGCCGCGTGACGGCGATCAGCGGCCTGCTCACCGTGCTGACGGCACCTTTCGGCGCCTGCCTCGCGGTGCTTGCCGGTCCGTCGAATGCAATCCTGGTATCGGCCGGCGCGCGTGGGCGGCAATACGTTGGCGCATTGAGCGTCGGCGCAACGTTCGTCGCGATCGGCCTTATTTCGACCGCCTACGCGAACCCGCTGGGGGTGCTGCCCGCAGCATTCGTGACCCTGCTTGCGGGGCTGGCGATGCTGCGCGCACTGGAGAGTACCTGTTTTGGCGCGTCGTTTGCCGCGTCTTTCGCCGCGTCTTTTGCCGCGTCTTTTGCCGCGTTTGCGCCCCGGTTGTCGCTCAGCGCGCTGGTCGTGTTCGTCACCGTGCTGAGCCAAGCAAGCTTTCTCGGCGTGGGTTCGGCATTCCGGGGCGTGCTGGCCGGTTGCGTCGTCTTCCACCTTCTGGAGCGGTAAGCCGCGTGTACCACCGGCGTGCCGACGGCGCTGGCAGAACCACCGTCATCGGCCACGACGGCGCTCGATGAGCCGGCGCGTTGCCGAAGCCGCCGCAGCGCGGACGACGGTGCCGCGCCGCTCAGTTCAGCAGGAAATCGCTGACCGCCTCGGCGAACGCTTGCGGTTGCTCCCAGTTCGACAGGTGGGCGGCATCGAATTCGACCAGGCGGGCGTTCTGGATGTGGCTCGCCAGGAAAGCGGCGTCCGACGGCGGTGTCGGCACGTCGCCGCTGCCTGCGATCACGAGAGTCGGCTGGGTGATCGAAGCGATGCGTTCGCGCAGGTCGCTCGCCGCCAGTGCCCGGCAATTTGCGGCGTAGCCGGCGTCGGGCGAACGCAGCAGGATGGCCTTCAAGGCGGCGGCGCGCTCGGGGTTGGCGGCCGCGAACGGGGGCGTCAGCCAGCGCGAAATCACCGCGTCGGCGATTGAGCCGATGCCATCCCGCTCGACCGCGCTTGCACGGTTTTCCCAGTTCTCGGGCGGGCCGATGTACGCCGCGGTGTTGGACAGCACCAGCCGTTCGATCCGATCCGGGTAATCCAGAGCGAGCTGCTGGCCCGTGATGCCACCCATCGACAGGCCGCAGAAATGGACCTTTTGCAAACCGAGATGGTCGAGCAGCCCGATCGCGTCGGCCGCCAGTGTTGCGAAACGATAGGGACCGGGCGGCACCGATGACTGGCCGTGCCCTCGGGTATCGTAGCGCAGCAGGCGGAAGTCGCGCAGCCACGCGTCGCGTTGCGGTGCCCACATGTCGAGCGAAGTGCCGAGGGAGTTCGACAGCATCAACACCGGGCGCTGCACGTCGCCCTCCAGTTCGTAATGCAGACGGACATCGGGCAGGTCAGCGTAGGGCATGTTCTTGTCTCCTTGTCGGGTCGGAATTGGGATGCACGAGTGCGGCGGCCGTCGGCGCAGTGTCGACGTGTGCGGGGGTGTCGGCGCGCGTCGGCGCGTGTCGGGCGCCGGCGCGGCCCGCTGCGGTCAAAGGAAGGACTTGCCGTCGAGATAGGCCTTGCGCCAGCGGCGAATCTCGACGCGGTCGAACAGATCGGCTTGCGTGAACGGATCGGCGGCGATGAAAGCCTCCGCTTCGGCGCGCGTCTCGACCGCGAGCAGGTAGACGCCACCGTCCGCGTCCTCGCTGTCGTCCGCCAGCTTCGCGCCGCACGCCAACAGCAAGGCCTTGTTGTCCTCCAGGAAGCGCAGATGCGCGGGGCGCGCGCCCAGGCGTACCGGCAGGTGGTCGGGCTTGTCGAAGGTTTGGATCAGGTAGGGCATGGATCTGCTCCGGGCCGTCGCGCCATCGGCGGACGGCGAAGGGGAACCACCGCTCCCGGGCGCCGCGCGGCGCAACCGCTGCTGTTGCGGCTCCTCCACGGGGGCTGCACGCGCGGGTCGGGGCGGTCGGTCCCGTGTTGCTCAGTTGGGTGCGATGGCGGACGGATGCTGTGCCAACGGCGTCACACTGATCTGCATGAACGGAAACAGCGGCAGGGCGCTGAGCAACTGATGCAGTTCGTCGTTGCCGGCAACGTCGAACACGCTGTAGTTGGCATACTCGCCGGCCACACGCCACAGGTGACGCCACTTGCCCTCGCGCTGCAGCCGCTGCGCCATCGCTTTTTCGTCCGCTTTCAGCGCATCGGCGCGCTCGGCGGCGACGGTGTCCGGAATCCGGACGATCATGTGAACCAGATACAGCATCGCGTTCTCCTCGCATGGTGGATCGAATGGCCGGACGCGGCCGCGTGCGAAAGCGTCTTGACCAGGAGTGGCTGCCGCTGCGCGGCGGCCGGATTCAGCCCAGATAGCCCCAGAGCAGGACCGCGGCTACGTACACGATCCCGACCCAGAACATCATGATGACCGTGTAGCCCATCACGTCCTTCAGCTTCAGGCGCGACAGCGCCAGGGCCGGCAGGATCCAGAACGGCTGCACCAGGTCGTTCCAGGCATTGCCGAGCATTACCGCCATGGCCGTCTGCGCAACCGAACCGTGCAGCGCCTTGGCCGCATCGATCATGAACGGTCCTTGAATGACCCAGTGCCCGCCCGCCGATGGCGCGAAGAAGTTGATCAGCCAGGAACTCACCAGGCCCCAGAACGGCAGCGTTTGTGCCGAGGCGACGTCGACGAACCAATGCGAGATCGTGCCGACCAGCCCGGAGGCGGCCATCACCGCCATGATGCCAGCATAGAACGGGTACTGCAGGATGATGCCGGCGATCGTCTTGATGCCTTCGTTGAGCTTGTCGACGTAGTTCTGCGGCGTGCCAAGCAGAATGATGCCGAGGAACAGGATGATGAAGTTGATCAGGTTGAGGTCGAGACCGCCACCCGCGATGAAGTGACCGACGACATAGACCACGCCCACCGCGCCGATGATCAGGCTGAGCACGCGGCTGTTGTTGAGCCGGTTGGCGAGCGTGTTCTCGGCCAGCACCGCCTGCAGGCCGGTATTGACCGGCCCCTTCTCGCCGAGTGCCGGATCGATCTCGATCACGGTGTCGCCGCGCTTCGGATGCAGCCATGCGTTGAGCAGCGGCAACGTGACGAGTACGACGAGCGTCGTGATCAGCATCGGCACGGAGAAGATCGTTTCCCGCAGCGGGATGACACCCATCTGCGCTTCCATCGGGTGACCCTTGGTCGACACTAGCACCGGGATGCTGGCCGACAGGCCCAGTCCGTAGAAGGTGAAGCCGCTATAGGCGGCAGCGATGATCAGCGGGTAATGCACGCCGCGCACGCGCAAGGCCAGCTTGCGCGCGACGATACCGCCGACCACCAGCCCGAAGCCCCAATTGAGATAGCTGCCGATCGCGCCGACCAGCGTCGCCACCACGATTGCCGTACGCGGCTGGTGCACCGCATTGACGATGCGATCGAGCAGACGGTCCGTCAGCGGCGCGGTCGCGAGCACATAGCCCATCGCCAGGATCACCGCCATCTGCGTGGTGAACGACAGCAGATTCCAGAAGCCCTTGCCCCAGGCACTGGTCACCGCGAGGAAGCCCTGGCCCTCGACGAACATTGCCAGCAGCATGGTCAGCAGTGTCAGCGCAATCGCGAAGACGAACGGGTCTGGCAGGTAACGCCGCATCAGCTCCGTGAAGAAGCCGGTGATCTTGGACATCGTATGTTGCTCCTCTCAGATCTCGATATGCCGCGCGGCGATCGTGCTGTCGCCTCGCACGGCAGTGACGCCGACCCGGTGGGGTCGGCTGGCTTGGTGTTGGCGCGACCCCACGGGGCCGCGCCGCGCCGGACAGGTGTCCGGCCGATGGTTCATGCGTCGTCGGGTTGGCGTCGGCGCCTTTCACGCACCAGCGCCATCAGCTCGCGATCCCGCCAGTCGACGCGCGCCTGCCATTGATCGAGCGGCACGGCCTGACGGCGTTGCGCATTGACCTCGGCGACCAGCTCCGGGGTCCACGGATCGTGCTGCCCACGCTCGGCGCCCATCCGTGCATACGCGGGTCCCAGTTTCTCCGCATGAGACGCAATGCCGCCGCGGGTATTGAGATCGACGGTCTCGAAGGGGCCGATCACCGACCAACGCAGGCCGAGGCCGTCGCGTACCACGGTGTCGATGTCGTCGACCGAGGCGACGCCGTCGCGCACGAGGCAGTAGGCTTCGCGCAGCAGCGCGCCCTGCAGGCGGTTGAACACGAAACCTTCAATCTCGCGCCGCACGTGCACCGGCGACAGACCGGCGCCGCGATAAATCGCGTCGGCGCGCGCGACGGTCGCGGCGTCGGTGAACGACGCCGGCACCAGCTCGATCACCGGGATCAGATACGGCGGATTGCCCGGGTGCGCGATCAGGCAGCGGTGCGCGCCTGGCAGGGCGGCGGCGAAGGCCGAGGCGGGCAGCGCCGAGCTGGCGCTGGCCAGCACGGCGTCCGATGCTGCGAGCCGGTCCAGCTCGGCAAACAGCGATGCCTTCAGGTCGAGGCGCTCCGGCGCGCATTCCTGCACCAGCATCGCGCCGGCCACCGCGTCGCTCAGCGTGTCGTCGATCGAAAGGCGGCGCAACAACACGTCGGCCGGCTCGTCGAGCAAACCGAACGCCGCCAGACCGCGCACGCGCTGAGCGAATTCCCCGGGCACCGCCGCGCGTCGCTCGGCGTCGGGATCGAACAGGCCGACCGCGTGACCGGCGCGCGCGAACACCACGGCGAACGCGACGCCGATGCTGCCGCCGCCGACGATGGCAATCTTGCCGTGCTGCGAAGAGAGCGCGCTCGACACCGTCAGACTCCCGCGACGCCGACCGTCATGCCGCCGCAGACGTAGAGGGTCTGGCCGGTGACGAAGCCGCTGCGCGCATCGAGGAAATAGGAAACCGCGTGCGCAACATCGTCGGGCGTGCCGACGCGCTTGACCGGCACGGCGTCGATGATCGCCTGCGTGCGGGGCGCGCCCGGTGGGTTGGCGCGGTCGAACAGTTCGGTGCGAATCGGTCCCGGACCGATGGCATTCGCGGTGATGCCGTCCGCGCCCAGTTCGAGTGCCCAGACGCGCGTCATGCCGAGCAGACCGGCCTTGGTCGCCGCATAGGCGGTACGCAGTTCCTTGCCGAGGGCGGCGCGCGACGACATATTGACGATGCGCCCGAAACGGGCGGCGCGCATGCCCGGCAGCAAGGCCTGCATGCACTGCAGCGCGGTGCGCAGGTTCAGCGACCATGCCAGCGACAGTTCGTCGAGCGTCTGCGCTTCGGCATTGGCCGGGCAGACGATGCCGACATTGTTGACCAGCCGGGTGATCGGCCCGCCGGCCAGGGCCGCTTGCAGCGCCTCGGCGGTTTCCGTCGGATCCGACAGGTCGGCCCGGATGCCGTCGCCGACGCGGTCGATGATCACGGTGTCGTAACCGTCGGCGCGGCAGCGCGCGGCGGTGGCCGCGCCGATGCCCGAGGCGCCGCCGGTTATCAGTACTCTTTCCATGCAGGTTGCTCTGTTTGTCCGAGGCGGCACCGTCCGTGCCGCCTCGAATGGGTGCGTTCAGGGTTCAGACGGTTGCCACCGGCGTGAGCGGCGAGGCGACGGCGCCGGGCAGGTTCAACGGCGGTGCGGTCAGCAGGAAGCGGTAGCGGTCGTGGGCGCGTAGCCAGGCCGCCAGCGGCGACAGGCGCCACAGTTCGCCGAGATGGACACCAAGCTTGAACAGGCAGTGCTCGTGCAGCGGCAAGGCGGCGCAGCAGGCGTCGCCGCCTGCGGCCGGATGCGCTTCGACCGCGTAGTTGTCGGCCGCGATCGCGGCCAGTTCGGTGTCGGTGATCCACTGCAGCAACTTCTCGTCGCGCCCGTCGAGCACGGCGCCGAGCGCGTTCAGGCGTGCCGGATCCGGCTGGCGGTTCATGCCAAGCACCGCTTCGGCGAAGCCTGTATGCAGGCAGACGATGTCGCCGCGTTCGATCTCGACGCGGTCCGCGTCGAGCACGCGTTGCAGTGCGTCGTAGCCGACCAGCGTGCGCGCGTCGCCGTAATGGGCATGCAGGTCGACCATCGCGGCGCGTCCCTGTACCGCGTGCTCTGCCATCGGCCCCACGCCCAGCGCGTGCGCGGCGGAGGTGCTGGGCCAGCGCCCGTCGACCTGCCGCGAGTCCGCGTCGATGCCCGCATCCGCGCGATCGCTCGGGCCGATCAGCTCGACGCCGGCGCGGAAGCCGTTGTAGTAGACCGGTTCAGGGATGCCGTCGCCGTCGGCGTCGAACATCGAGCCGGCATGTGACAGTCCATCCCACTGCGTCGAATATTGCAGGTGGAGGATGGCGAGATCGTCCGAAAGCACGTCCGGGCGTCCGGGTTCGAGTTCGCCGAGCAGGCAGTTGAAGTTCACCAGCCCGCGTCGGCGCGTCGGGCGCAGCACCGGCGGGTGGCGATTCGGGTTGAGCGCGTTGCCGCCGGGGTAGTCGAGCGGCAGGCTCAGCGAGAAGGGGAGGCCTTCCCGTGCTTCGGCCAGCCCTTCCCGCACTTTCTGCCGGGTGATCAGATTCAAGCGGCCCAGCTGATCGTCCGGGCCGAAATCGCCCCAGGTCGAACCGGCGGGGCGCTGCCGCCAGCGCGGAGACCGGCCGGCAGGCATGTCGTTGCTCATGACTTCACTTCCTTTGCTTGATGCTGGGAGCGGTTTGCGCTCCTTCCATTCCGCGTCGCTGCATGTATTGCCATCTGCATCGCGATCTGTCCCGCGACCCGTTTCGTTCCGCAGTCCTCTGTGTATTGCGGATGGCTGCCGCATCGGGTTCAGCAGTGCTGCCGCGTTCGCTGCTACCGCATTCGCTTCAGCCGACGCGCCACCGGCAGTAAAGCGGGGCGGCGGCATGCGTCCGCGAGCCGGCCCGCCGCCGCTGGCCAGCCTGCGCCCGCACGGCCAGGCCACGCAGCGCAGGCCGGGCTACCGCGGTGCTGATGCCGCGCGCGTCCTCCGCCCGACAACTCAGACGCGTTCGATCGCCAGCGCGATGCCCTGGCCAACACCGATGCACATCGTGCACAGCGCGTAGCGACCACCGGTGCGCTCCAGTTGCAGCAGGGCGGCCGTCGCCAGCCGGGCGCCGCTGGCGCCGAGCGGATGCCCGAGCGCAATCGCGCCGCCATTTGGATTTACCCGCGGGTCGTCGTCCGCGACGCCAAGCAGACGGAGGACGGCAAGTCCCTGGCTTGCGAACGCTTCATTGAGTTCGATCACGTCGAACTGGTCGATCGACATGCCCAGACGTGCCAGCAGACGCTGCGTGGCGGGCGCCGGGCCGATGCCCATCACGCGCGGCGCGACGCCCGCGGTGGCCATGCCGAGCACGCGAGCGCGCGGCGCCAGGCCGTGACGGCGTGCGCCGGCTTCGTCGGCCAGCAGCAGGGCCGCGGCACCGTCGTTGACGCCCGACGCGTTGCCCGCGGTGACGGTTCCGTCCGGACGCACGACGCCCTTCAACCGCGCCAGCGCTTCGAGGCTGGTTTCGCGGGGATGCTCATCGCGCGACACGGCGACCGGCTCGCCCTTGCGCTGCGGCACCCAGACCGGCACGATTTCCTGCGCAAGCGAGCCGTCGGCCTGCGCGCGCGCCGCCTTCTGCTGGCTGCGCAACGCGAATGCGTCCTGGTCTGCGCGGCTGACCTTGTAGTCGGTCGCGACGTTCTCGGCGGTCTCAGGCATCGAGTCCACGCCGTAGCGCTCGCGCATCAGCTTGTTGATGAAGCGCCAGCCGATCGTCGTGTCCTGCAGCTGCGCGTCGCGGGCAAACGGCGTTGCGGCCTTGCCCATCACGAACGGCGCACGACTCATGCTTTCGACGCCGCCAGCGATCAACAGGCCGGCCTCGCCGCTGCGAATCGCCCGCGCGGCGATGCCGATCGCGTCGAGCCCCGAGCCGCACAGACGGTTCACGGTCGCGCCCGGGACCGCCTCGGGCAGGCCGGCGAGTAGCGATGACATACGCGCGACATTGCGATTGTCCTCGCCCGCCTGGTTGGCGCAGCCGTAGATCACGTCATCGAGCGCCGCCCAATCCACCTTTGCGTTGCGCTCGGTCAGCGCGCGGATCGGTACCGCGCCGAGATCGTCGGCCCGCACGTTGGATAGCGCGCCGCCGTAACGGCCAAAAGGCGTGCGGATCGCATCGCAGATGAAAGCTTCGCTCATCAGTGTCTCCTTGCGCAGTGCTGCGCGTGTCAGTCGGCGCCAGCCGGATCGGCCGCGCCACCGCGGCACCGTCTCAGGCGCTCAGCGGCTCGTAGCGCATCGGTACGCCGGTCAGTTTCAGCAACGCGTCGAAGTCGAGATCCGAGAAAATCTCGCGCACGGCCAGGCCGGTGTCGGTCACGTCGATCATCGCGAGGTCGGTATAGATGCGATCGACGCAGCGCACGCCGGTGACCGGATAGGTACAGGCCGCGACGATCTTGCTCTGGCCGCTCTTGGTCAGGTGCTCGGTCATCACATAAACCTGCTTGGCGCCGATTGCCAGGTCCATCGCGCCGCCCACGGCGGGGATCGCGTCCGGTGCGCCGGTGTGCCAATTCGCCAGGTCGCCATCGACCGACACCTGGAACGCGCCGAGCACGCAGAAGTCGAGATGGCCGCCACGCATCATGCCGAACGAGTCCGCATGGTGGAAGAACGCGCCGCCCGGCTTGAGCGTCACGTGCTGCTTGCCTGCGTTGATCAGGTCGTCGTCTTCCTCGCCCGGCGCGGGCGCCGGGCCCATGCCCAGCACGCCGTTCTCGGAATGCAGGAAGATTTCGCGATCGGCGCGCAGGTGGTTCGCCACCAGCGTCGGCACGCCGATGCCCAGGTTGACGTACGCGCCTTCCGGGATGTCGGCGGCCACGCGGGCGGCCATTTCGTCACGGCTGAGTTTCTTCATGATGTTCTCCTGGGCGGTCAGCCGACCGCGACCACGCGGTCGACGAAGATGCCCGGCGTTACGATCGCTTCGGGATCGAGTTCGCCCAGCGGCACCACTTCCTTCACCTGCACGATGGTGGTGGTTGCCGCCGTCGCCATGATCGGGCCGAAGTTGCGGGCCGTCTTTCGATACACGAGATTGCCCCAGCGGTCCGCGCGATGCGCCTTGATCAGCGCGAAGTCGGCCTGCAGCGGCGTCTCGAAAACATATTGGCGGCCGTCGATCTCGCGCGTTTCCTTGCCTTCGGCAAGCGCGGTGCCATAGCCGGTCGGCGTGAAGAAGCCGCCGATGCCGGCGCCCGCGGCGCGAATCCGCTCGGCGAGGTTGCCCTGCGGCACCAGTTCCAGTTCGATGTCGCCGGCGCGGTACAGCGCGTCGAACACGTAGGAATCCGTCTGACGCGGGAACGAGCAAATGATCTTCCGAACCCGCCGCGCCTTCAGCAGTGCCGCCAGCCCCGTCTCGCCGTTGCCGGCATTGTTGTTGACGATGGTCAGGTCGCGCGCGCCGTGGGCAATCAGCGCATCGATCAGTTCGGCCGGCATGCCTGCCAGTCCGAAGCCGCCGATCATCACGGTTGCGCCGTCGCGAAGCGGCGCAACCGCGTCGGCGATGTCCGGGCAGATTTTGTCGATCATGGTCTTCCTTTGACGGCGAGCCGTGGCTCCGCGTGCGCGGCGGCAAGCTGCTGGCAGCTCGGGCCGCGGCAGGGGCCAGCGACCGAGATAAGGGTTCGAAATGTTCGCATATCGAACGTAGTTTCGTATAGCGAACGCTTTGCGGCGATATTAGGAGCGCGGGAGGGCGCTGTCAAGGCCGACCGACTGGTCAGGCGGGTAATTGCGCCGCGCCGCGCGGGCCGCTGCGGCGGCGGATGCGAACCGGTGACCGCAGGACGCGCACGTCGCCAGTACCGGCATGGATCGAGCGCAGCGCATGCATGGCGTGGCGCGCACGCTTCCGCTATGCTTCGCGTTCCCCCTACACCAGACAGATCTCGCGTGCCGTGACCGATCCGACGCCCCGACCTGCCGCCCAAACTGCCGTGAGCGCCGCCGAAAGCGCCGCCGAAAGCGCCGACGTCACCGAACGTCCTGGAGACGCCTACGTGCAGTCATTCGCGCGCGGTCTGGCCGTGATTCGCGCGTTCAATGCCGAACGGCCGGCGCAGACTCTTACCGACGTCGCACAGGCAACGGGCCTCACGCGCGCGGGCGCGCGGCGCATTCTGCTGACGCTGGTGGCGCTGGGCTACGTCGAAACCGAGGGCCGGCTGTTCCGGTTGACGCCGCGTATCCTGGATCTCGGCTTTGCATATCTGACGTCGATGCCGTTCTGGAATGTCGCGGAACCGGTGATCGAGTCGCTGGTCGCCACGGTGCATGAGAGCTCATCTGCGGCAGTGCTGGACGGCGATGAAATCGTCTATGTGTTGCGCGTGCCGACGCACAAGATCATCACGGTGAACCTGTCGATCGGCAGTCGGCTCCCTGCGCTGTGGACGTCGATGGGCCGCGTGCTGCTTTCCGGCCTTGACGATGCCGCCCTCGATCGTGTCATCGCGCAGGCACCGCTTGAGGCGCGCACGCCGCGTACGCTGGTGGAGCCGGCCGCGCTGCGCGAAGAAATCGCGCGCGTGCGCGCGCAAGGCTGGGCAGTGGTCGATCAGGAGCTGGAGCGCGGCCTCATTTCCCTATCCGCGCCAATTCGCAATCGGCAGGGTCGCATCATCGCCGCGATCAATATCAGCGGTAACGCGCAGCGCAAATCGGCCAAGCAGATGGTGAAGGCCTTCCTGACGCCGCTGCAAAGCGCCAGCGAAGAGATCTCGGCGTTGATCGCGCGCCGTGGCTGACCACGGCGCCGGCGCAACCGCGAACGAGACGAGCGCCGTCCCGGCATCTCGCCGCCGTGCGCCGGCCGTCCGCGACGCATGGTCAGCCCGCACCGCATTGCGTCACTTGCGATGCGGTCGTCCGCCGAAGCGCGCGGGCGGCAGTCCGCGGTAACCGGGCACCGCCGCGAAGATGCCGCCGGCATGCGGATAGCGTGTCTCACCCGGTGCCAGTGCCTCGCGCGACGTCGTGACGTACAACGTGTCGAGGCGCGGACCGCCGAAGGCCATGCAGGTGACATGCGGTGCCCCGATGTGCACGCGGGCACTGATGCGTCCGTCCGGGTTGTAGCGGACGGCCTGGCCGGCACCCCAGTGCGCACTCCACAGACCGCCGTCGGCATCGACGATGGCGCCGTCCGGTTGCCCTTCGCCCGGGCCGAGGCGCGCGAACACGCGGCGGTTCGCGATCTCGCCGGACGCCCGATAGTCGGCGCACTGGATGACGTGCGAGGGGGTGTCGGTGAAATACATGCGTGCGCCGTCAGGGCTGAACGCGACGCTGTTCGAAATATCCACGCGGGGCAGGTCCAGTTCGATCAGCGTGAGATCGCGGTTGAGGCGGTAGTAACGCCCGCGGCGTGCAGGCCGCTCCGCTTCGTCCTGGCTGCCGAACACGAAGTTGCCGAACCGGTCGCATCGGCCATCGTTCAGGCGGGTGCCGGGTTCGCCGCGCACGCTGCATATCGGATGAAGATCGCCGCGCTGGGGGTCGAAGAATGCCAGCCGGGAAGCGAGGGCCAGCAGGAGCCAGCGCGCGTCGTCGCACAGCGCGAAGGAAGCAAGCCGCTCCGGCATCGCCCAGCTGCGCAGCTGCCCGTCGGCCGCGCGCCAGTGCCAGAGCCGCGCGCCGGTGATGTCGGTCCACCACAGCGCACGTTCTGCGGGCGACCAGACGATGCCCTCCGCCAGCGTCTGTCGTGCGTCGATGAGGAGCGCTGCTTCCATGTCTGTTTCTCCGGTGCGTCATGTCGCGTCCGGCGGAAAACCCCGCCGATGGCGACCGGTGCAAGGAGCGGTCCAGCAATGGGTTCAGCCGAATCCCGAACGGTGCCGGGCCGAGCGCACGCGGCGGCGACAGGCAGTCCCGCCGGCAACGCGCATCGCGGCGATGGGCAGCAAGGCAGGCACCGTGGCGAGGTGTTGCGCACCCGCGACTGGCAGGTTGAAATCGGTGCGCCGCGCAATCGCGGTCTGGCGTGCGGCGGTTGGGGACCTGCGTTCCGCCCGGCAGTTCAGTTGGTCGCGCCTAGCTTGCGAGTGTCGAAGCCGTCGAGCGCGATCGCGGCGGTGGCATCGCTGTCGCCGTCCAGTCCAAGCCCATCGTCGCCGGCTGGAGCGCTGCCGTCGGCAAGCCGTCCCATTGCCGCATCGAGCGCGCCATACAGCTCGCCGATCAAGGTTTCGCCCAGGCGCGCCTCGAGGTCCTTGTACTGTTGCTCGATGATCGGTTCCATCCGGGCGATCATCGCGCGGCTCTTGTCGGTCAGCGCAATGATCTGGCGGCGGTGGTCGACTTCGGAGCGGGTTCGCGTGATCAGCGCCGCGCTTTCCATCGCAACAAGCATCCGCGTCAGGCTGGGACTGAGAATCGTGCAGGCCAGCGCAAGCTGATTGGGCTCCAGCGGACCCGAGCCGGCCAGCACCCGCATTACGCGCCATTGTTGTTCCGTGACGCCATGCTCGCGCAGGATCGGACGGAAGAACGCCATGAACTGTTCGCGCGCAAGCAGGAGCAGATGCGGCAGGTTACGGTGTTTGAACGCAGGAGTCATCGAGGCGATAGGGCGGCATTGGGCCTTGGTGGGCGGCGGTTCGTCCAGGGTGCGCTGCCGCCCGGCGTCGGCTTGCGAGAGCGAGCGTGCAACGACGCCTCTCGGATTGTCTCGACGGAAGCGACCCGTTGCCGACTGGCGAAAACCCTAGCTTGTGAAAAGATTTTAACCTGTTAAATTTTGTGCTGGAATGCGCTCCTGGCGTCTTTTCTCTAAACCCTTCGAAAGTACCAGTACGGTCCTGAGGCCTGGGAGCGGGCGAGCGCCCGTTGCGCTGTTCATCCTGACCGCCTGTCATTCCTGCATTGGGCGCTGGTCCAGCGTTGGTGGGCGATCGTCACCATCGTTGTTCGGTGCCAGGCGTCTGCGCCACGCGGCCGGCGCCGCCCCGATCTCGCGCCGGAACACCCGGCAAAAATACGCGTCGTCGCGATACCCCAGTTGCCAGGCGATCTCCGACACCGACGCTCGGGTGAAGCGCAGCAAACGTTTCGCTTCCTGCATCAGCCGATCCGTCGGCACACGCTTCGATGGCACGTCCGCCAGGCGCCTGCAGATATCGTTCAGGCGCGACTCCGTGACGTTGAGCGCTTCGGCGTAGCGCGCCAACGGCCAATGCTCTGCATAGTGGTGCTCCACCAGTTCGTTGAAGGCGCGAAACACGGTCAGGTCACGTCCACTCTGGGCACGCTTGGGTAACGGTGCGTCCGACGCACGGTGCAGCCAGATGAAGATGAGCCGCGTGAGCGCATGCAGACTTTGCCCCCGTTCCGGTCGCTGTGCGGACGCCTCGTCGCGCAGCATGTGGAACAGATCGATCAGCGTGCGCGTGACGCTGCCTCGCGGCACTGCGTCGAAGCCGCTCGCGGCCCTGGCAAGTTCGGACGCCGGCCGTTCGGAGGCCACGCATGACGGCGGCAGCGCGACGCAACGCGCTTCGGTCAGCGCGCGGCCCGGTTCGCCTGCGAAGCCTTCGCTCGCGAGCGCCCACACGATGGCCTGGTGCACGGTCAGCACATGCCCTTGCGCGTCGTCCGAAAACACGAACGCGTGTGGAATCGACGGCGGCGTCACGAAAAACAGCGGTGCGCTCGCCTGGTAGAACTGGTCCTCCAACTGGAGGCGCACCTCGCCGGTCTCGAGGAAGTGCACCTGGAACACGCGGTCATGCCGGTGCGCGCCCATGTTGCGGCCGAAGAAATCGGCCAGACGCGCGAGCGCCTCGTAGTGGATGTCAGCCCCCTCGTACCGTCGATCGAAGTCTCGGCCGAGATTGATGTTCGGGATCAGCGCGGGTGAGTCGGTCGGCATGGCATGGGCTTGGCATCGCCTAATCCACGGAAAGTACCATTTTTTCCGCGCATCGTGTCTTGGCGAGCGTGGCCGGCAGCGCGCAAGATGCGGTCATGCATGCCGCGCCGGCGTTCATGCCAGGTAGCGCCAGGTAGCGCAACGAACAATGGAGACAGCGATGACCACCACACAAGCCAGCCCGCGCCCCGAAGATATCCGCGCCGACCGCACCCGCCCGTTCACCGGCGAGGAGTTCCTTGCCAGCCTGCGCGACGACCGCGAGGTTTACATCTACGGCGACCGCGTGAAGGATGTCACGACGCATCCGGCGTTTCGGAACGCGGCTGCGTCGATCGCCAAGCTGTATGACGCGCTGCACGATCCGGCGTCGAAGGACGATCTGTGTTGGGCAACCGACACGGGTAACGGCGGCTACACGCACAAGTTCTTCCGATTCGCAAAGTCGGCCGACGATCTGCGGCAGCAGCGCGATGCAATCGCCGGCTGGTCCGGACTCAGCTACGGCTGGATGGGGCGCACGCCCGACTACAAGGCGGCGTTCGGCAGCGCCCTTGGCGTGGTGCCCGATTTCTACGGCGATTTCGCCGACAACGCCCGCACCTGGTACAAACGCATTCAGGAAGCCGGCCTGTACCTGAACCACGCAATCGTCAACCCGCCGATCGACCGCGACAAGCCGGTCGACCAGGTTCGCGACGTCTACATCTCCGTCGATCGCGAGACCGACGCGGGGATCTATGTCAGCGGCGCGAAGGTGGTGGCGACGAACTCCGCGCTGACCCACTACAACTTTGTCGGCCAAGGCTCGGCACAGGTGCTGGGCGACAACACCGATTTCGCGCTGATGTTCATCGCCTCGATGAACACGCCGGGCATGAAGCTGATTTGCCGGCCGTCGTATGAACTGGCGGCCGGCCTGGGCGGCGCGCCGTTCGACTATCCGCTGTCCAGCCGCTTCGACGAGAACGACGCGATCCTGATTCTCGACAACGCGTTCATCCCATGGGAGAACGTGCTGATCTACCGCGACTTCGCGCGTTGCAAGATGTGGTTCCAGAAGGGCGGCTTCGGACGCCTGTTCCCGATGCAGGGCTGCACCCGGCTGGCCGTCAAGCTCGATTTCATCTGCGGTCTGCTCGTCAAGGCACTGACCTGTTGCGGGACGATGGACTTCCGCGGCGTGCAGGCGTCGGTGGGCGAGGTGATCGCCTGGCGCAATACCTTCTGGGCGCTGACCGACGCGATGGTCGGCAATCCCGAAAACTGGGAAAATGGTGCCATCACGCCGAATTCCTCGGCGTTGCAGGCCTACCGCGTGCTCGCGCCGCAGGCGTATCCCGAAATCAAGAAGATCATCGAGCAGGTGGTTGCCAGTGGCCTGATCTATCTGCCATCGGGCGTACGCGATCTGAAGAACCCGATGCTCAATCGCTATCTAGAACAGTACGTCCGCGGTTCGGGCGGCATGAGTCATACCGAGCGGGTGAAGATCCTGAAGCTGCTGTGGGATGCCATCGGCAGCGAGTTCGGTGGCCGCCATGAGCTGTACGAGATCAACTACGCCGGCAGCCAGGACGAGATTCGCATGCAGTGCCTGCGCCATGCGCAAGGTACGGGTACGCTGGCAAAGATGACCGCGATGGTCGACCGTTGCATGGCCGACTACGACGAGAACGGCTGGCTCGTTGACCATCTGCACGGCCCTGAAGATATCAACGCCCTCGATCGCATTCGTCAGTAGATCGTCGGCTGGAGGCAAGACATGAACGAGATCGGCGAGGAACAGAAGCGCTTTCGCCATGCGATGGCGCACCTGTCGGCCGCGGTCAACATCCTGACGACCGATGGGCCCGCCGGCCGCTGCGGCATCACCGCGACCGCGGTCTGCTCGGTGACCGACACGCCGCCGACCATCATCGCCTGCGTGAACCGGAACAGTGCCACGAACGAGACGTTCAAGGCGAACAAGCGCCTGTGCGTGAACGTGTTGGGCGGCGAGCACGAAGCGCTTGCACAGCACTTCGCCGGCGTCACCAGCCTGTCCATGGCGGACCGATTCGGCTGGGCCGACTGGGACGAGGGCCACGGTTCGGTGCCGGTGCTGAAGGCCGCCCTGGTCAATCTGCAGGGCAGGATCACGCGCGTGGAAGAGGTGGGCACGCATTCGATCCTGTTCGTCGAGCTTGACGACGTGCGCGTGGATGAGCGCGAGTCCGCTGACAGCCTGGTGTACTTCAACCGCCTGTTCCATCGGCTGAAGCGCGCACCGACTTCCTGACGCGTGGGCCATCGTCGGACCATGGTGGACGACGATGCTCGGTTTCTCGCCACTCGATGAGGCTGCTGTGGTTCGACGGCCTGAGCTGCGCTTGATGACCGGCGCCCGTAGGCGGCGGCAGGCGTCGGCGCTGCGCTTGGCGGCGCCGCGCCTGCGCAGCCTCGGCTTCTGGCCGGGCAGAGGCAACCGCATCGCCGGTTGAGGCGTCGCTGGGGGGCCGCAACGCAAACAGGCGCGGATGGCACCGATGCGCGATTCGCGTTGCCTTGTGCCGCCTCGCAGGCTCGGGCTGCCGAGCAGGATGTGGGCTAGGGTTTCCCGCAGTAGCCGGTGTTGCGCGCTCATCGTTACCATGTTAATTATTCAGAGGCGGCGGCCCTGCGCTGCCTTTTCCAGGGGTGCGCTGGCCGGGGCGGCAGCGCATGACGCACAATCGTCCGAGCGGAAGCGATGTCATTCCAACTCACTGGCACGTCCGGCGTGCCGATTGCAGTCGGCACCGTGTACGGTGCGCTGCTCAACTATCGCGAGGCGCTGGCCGCGCTCGGCGATGCCGTCGAGCAGCCGCCTTACAAGCAGGCGCCGGTCGCGCCGATTCTGTATATCAAGACGCGCAACACCTTCGCGCCAGACGGCGCGTCCGTCGCCGTGCCGGCCGACGTCCCGGCGCTGGAAATCGGCGCCGCGCTCGGCGTGGTGATTGGTCGCCAAGCGACACGTGTCGCGCCTCGCGACGCGCTGGCGCACGTCGCGGGCTACGTCGCGGTGGCCGACATCAGCGTGCCGCACCAGAGCGTCTATCGGCCGGCAGTCCGGCAGAAGTGCCGCGACGGCTTCTGTCCGATCGGCGCGATGCGCGTGGCGACCGAGGTGGCGAACCCCGACTCGCTGGCAATCACGGTCAGCATCGACGGCGAGGTGCGTCAGCGCGCGAACACGTCGAGCCTGGTGCGCCCGGTTGCGGCCCTGATCGCCGATGTCACCGACTTCATGACGCTGATGCCTGGCGACATTCTGTTGGTCGGCGTGCCGCACGGCGCGCCGCAAGCGCACGCCGGACAGGCATTCACCATCGATATCGCCAGCGTGGGTTCGGTCAATGGGCGGCTGGTGGCTGCCGCCGCGGAGCAAACACGATGAAGACAGCACGCGTCGCCTACGACGGCGCCATCCACGTCGCGCATCCGACGGACACCGATGCACTGCGGCTGGGCGACGGCCGCCTGGTTGCCGAGCAGGCCGTCACCTTCCTGCCGCCGGTGGTGCCCGGCACCATTTTCGCGCTCGGGCTGAACTACGCCGACCACGCAAAGGAGCTTGCGTTCAAGGCGCCCGAGGAACCGCTGGTGTTCCTGAAGGGGCCCAATGCGCTGATCGGCCACCGGGCCCGCACGGTCCGTCCCGACAACGTCGACTACATGCACTACGAGTGCGAACTGGCGGTCGTGATCGGACGCAAGGCGCGCAACGTCAAGGCCGAGAACGCATACGACTACGTGCGCGGCTATACGATCGCGAACGATTATGCGATTCGCGACTATCTCGAAAACTACTATCGGCCGAACTTGCGCGTGAAGAACCGCGACGGCTGCACACCGCTCGGTCCCTGGCTGGTCGATCGGGAAGACATTGCGGACCCGATGAATCTTGCCTTGCGTACCCATGTGAACGGGCGGCTGACGCAGGAGGGCTCGACGCGCGACATGATCTTCAGCGTGCCCTGGCTGATCGAGTATCTGAGCAGCTTCATGACGCTTGCGCCGGGCGATCTGATCCTGACCGGCACGCCGGAGGGACTGGCCGATACGCGTCCGGGCGACGAGATCGTTACGGAGATCGAAGGCCTGGGGCGGCTGGTCAATACCATCGCCGCGCAATCCGAATACTACGGTTCACGTCACAGCGCCGCCTGAGGCGGCTTGCACGACAGGAGAGCAATCCGATGAGCGTCATCAAGCACTGGATCGACGGCAAGCAGGTCGAAAGCCGCGAAACCTTCGTCACCTACAACCCGGCAACCGGCGAGGAGATCGCGGCGGTGGCGTCGGGCGGCGAGGCGGAGATCAACGCGGCGGTGGCCGCCGCCAAGGCCGCCTTCCCGAAATGGGCGAACACGCCGGCCAAGGAGCGCGCGCGCCTGATGCGACGCCTGTCGCAACTCATTGCGGACAATGTGCCCGAGCTGGCCCGGCTCGAAACGCAGGATACCGGTCTGCCGATCACTCAGACATCCAAGCAGCTGATTCCGCGCGCGTCGCACAATTTCGACTTCTTCGCCGAAGTCTGCCAGCAGGTCAACGGTCGGACCTACCCGGTCGACGACCAGATGCTGAACTACACCTTGTTCCAACCGGTCGGGGTGTGTGCGCTGATTTCGCCGTGGAACGTGCCGTTCATGACGGCGACGTGGAAGGTCGCGCCGTGCCTCGCGCTCGGCAACACCGCCGTGTTGAAGATGTCGGAGTTGTCGCCGCTCACGGCCGACCAGCTGGGTCGGCTGGCGATGGAGGCGGGCATCCCGGCCGGCGTGCTGAACGTCGTGCAGGGCTACGGTGCGACGGCCGGCGACGCCCTGGTACGTCACCCCGACGTGCGGGTCGTCTCGTTCACCGGCGGCACGGCCACCGGCAAGCGGATCGTCGAACGCGCTGGTCTGAAGAAGCTGTCGATGGAACTCGGTGGCAAGTCGCCGGTGCTGATCTTCGACGACGCCGATCTGGACCGCGCGCTCGACGCGTCCCTGTTCACCATCTTCTCGCTGAACGGCGAGCGCTGCACCGCTGGCTCCCGCATCTTCATTCAGGAGACGGTGTACGACAGTTTTGTAGAGAAGTTCGCGGAACGCGCGAAGCGGCTCAGGGTAGGCGACCCGACCGACGAGAAAACCCAGGTCGGCGCGATGATCACCCAGCAGCATTGGGAGAAGGTCACCGGCTATATCAAGCTTGGCGAGCAGGAAGGCGCGCGGCTGGTGGCCGGCGGCGCGGACAAGCCCGAGGGCCTGCCGGCGCATCTGAGCAAGGGCAATTTCGTGCGGCCGACCGTCTTCGCTGACGTCGACAATCGCATGCGCATCGCGCAGGAAGAGATCTTCGGCCCCGTGGTCTGCCTGCTGCCGTTCAAGGGCGAGGAAGACGGCCTGGCGCTCGCCAATGACGTCAAGTACGGTCTCTCGTCCTATCTGTGGACGCAGGACGTCGGCAAGGTGCATCGCATCGCGCGCGGCATCGAAGCCGGGATGCTGTTCGTGAACAGCCAGAACGTGCGCGATCTGCGCCAGCCGTTCGGTGGCACCAAGGACTCCGGCATCGGCCGCGAAGGTGGCGAGTACAGCCTGGAGGTGTTCGCCGAGGTGAAGAACGTCTGCATCTCGATGGGCAGCCACCACATTCCGAAGTGGGGCGTGTGAAGCGCGCTGGCGGCGCCCGGGGCGCCGCGGCAGCGCAGGCTGGCGCCGGTCGCCGCATGCGACGCGCCGCAATAGCAAACAAGGAGGCGTGATGGGCAAACTGTCGTTGGCGGCCAAGGTGACGCACGTGCCGTCGCTGTATCTGTCCGAACTGCCGGGCAAGCATCAGGGATGTCGCGAAGCGGCCATCCAGGGGCACAAGATCATCGGCGAGCGCTGCCGCGCGCTCGGCGTCGACACCATCGTCGTGTCGGACGTGCATTGGCTCGTCAACGCCGGCTATCACGTCAACTGCAACAGTCGCTTCGAAGGCATCTACACGAGCAACGAGTTGCCGCATTTCATCAAGGACATGCGGTACGCCTATCCCGGTAATCCGGCGCTCGGCCGGCTGATCGCCGAAACCGCGACCCGCCATGGCGTCGGCACGCGCGCCCACGAGATCGACAGCCTGGAACTCGAGTACGGCACGCTGGTGCCGATGCGTTACATGAACGGCGACCAGCACTTCCAGGTGGTGTCCATCGCAGGCTGGTGCGCCTGGCATTCGCTCGACGAGAGCCGTCGCTTCGGCGTGGCGCTGAAGGAAGCGATCGAAGCGAGCGACGCCAATGTGGCCTTTCTCGCCAGCGGTTCGCTGTCGCATCGTTTCAATGACAACAACAGTCCCGAAGAAGCGATGCATCAGATCAGCCGCGAATTCTTCAAGCAGGTCGACCACCGCGTCGTGGAACTGTGGAAGGCGGGGGATTTCGCGACGTTCTGCAAGATGCTGCCCGAATACAACGAGCATTGCTACGGCGAAGGCGGCATGCACGACACCGCGATGCTGCTCGGGCTGCTCGGCTGGGACAGCTACGACAAACCCGTAGAAGTCGTCACCGACTACTTCACCAGCTCCGGAACGGGACAGATCAACGCGATCTTCCCGCTGAACTGACCCAGCTTCTTTCGCCCAGGTCCGCCATGCCTCATATCGTCGTCGAATACACCGACAACATCGCCAGCGAAGCCCGCATGCCGGTGCTGCTGAAACGTATCAACGAGACGCTGATCGCGCAGAACGGTCTGTTTCCGACCGGCGGCATACGCTCGCGGGCGCTTGCGCTGCACGACTACTGCGTCGCCGACGGCAGCGAGGACGATGCATTCGTGCACGTCACGATGAAGATCGGCGCGGGGCGCCCGCCCGAGGCCAAGCGCGCCGCCTGTGACGCGGTGTTCGAGGTCATCAAGGACCACTTCGCCGAGTTGTTCGCGAAGCGCTATCTGGCGCTCTCGATGGAATTCGCCGAGTTCGACGAAGGCGGCACCTACAAGCACAACAACATCCACGCGCGCTACAAGCGCGCCTGACGCAAGGGAATTGCCATGCTCGCGAAGGACATCGTCGAGACGCTCGCCAACCGACTCAACGAAGCGGAAAAGACGCGTCAGCAGATTCGCCAGATTTCGCTCGACCATCCCGACATCACGATCGACGACGCCTATGCGATTCAGCGGCGCTGGTTGGAAATCAAACTGGCCGAGGGCCGGCAGGTCCGGGGGCACAAGATCGGCCTGACCTCGAAAGCCATGCAGTCCAGCTCGCAGATCGACGAGCCCGACTATGGAACGCTGCTCGACGACATGTTCTTCGACGATGGAACCACGATTCCGACCGGGCGGTTCATCTTGCCCCGCGTCGAAGTCGAACTTGCGTTCATCCTCGACAAGCCGTTGCGCGGGCCGAACTGTACGATCTTCGATGTGTTCGACGCATGCCGCTACGTCACGCCCGCGTTGGAGATCATCGATGCGCGCAGCCAGTCGATCGACCCCGAGACCAAACGGCCGCGCAAGGTTTTCGATACGATAGCGGACAACGCCGCGAACGCCGGCGTGGTGATGGGCGGCAGACCGGTCAAGGCGCGCGATATCGATCTGCGCTGGGTGTCGGCAATCATGTCGCGCAATGGCGTGATCGAGGAGACGGGCGTCGCCGCCGGCGTGTTGAATCATCCGGCCAATGGCGTGGCCTGGCTCGCGAACAAGCTGCATCCGTTCGGGGTCGAACTGGAGGCCGGCCAGGTCATCCTGGGCGGCTCGTTCACGCGGCCGTGCGCGGCGCGTGTCGGTGACACCTTCAATGTCGATTACGGTCCGCTGGGTACGATTGCCTGCTACTTCGGATAAACGATGAGCGATATCCTGCACAATCCGTTCAAGGCGGCACTGGCCGCGCGCCGCTCGATGATCGGGCTGTGGCTTGGCCTCGCCAGCCCCTACGCGGCGGAGATGGTGGCCGGCGCCGGCTACGACTGGCTGCTGGTGGACGGCGAGCACGCACCGAATACGCTGCAGACCATCCTTGCGCAGTTGCAGGCGGTTGCGCCTTATCCGACGCATCCGGTCGTGCGCGTCGCGTGGAACGACGCGGTGATGATCAAGCAAGTGCTCGACGTCGGCGCGCAGACGCTGCTGATCCCGATGATCGACGACGCCGAACAGGCACGGCGCGCGGTCGCGGCGACGCGCTATCCGCCGCAGGGCTCGCGCGGCGTCGGCGCCGCACTGGCCCGTGCATCGCGCTGGAACCGCGTGCCCGACTACCTGCAGCGCGCGAACGAGCAGATCTGCGTGCTGGTCCAGGTCGAGACGCGCAAGGCCTTGGACAACCTCGACGAAATCCTGTCGGTCGAGGGGGTCGACGGCGTGTTCATCGGGCCGTCGGACCTGGCGGCCGACTTCGGCGCGCTTGGCAATCCAGGGCGGGCCGACGTGCAGGCCGCGATCGGCACGGCCATCGCCGCGATCAACGCGGCGGGCAAGGGCGCCGGCATCCTCAGTGCTGACGTGGCCTCGTCGAAGCGCTACATCGAGCTCGGCACCCTGTTCACGGCGGTCGGCGTGGACACCACCATCCTGGCGCGTGGCGCCGAGAACGTGTTGGCGCAGTTCCGCGACGTGCGGGTGGCCGCCGCGCCGAGCGGCGGCGTGTACTGAACGCCGACGCGTTCTCGGTTCGCGCGGGCTGGCACGGGGCCTGCGCCGCGTGTTTGACAGGGGCCGGCGCGCGGCCTCGCTTGAGGAGATGAGCTGTGCTGAGCCTGAACGATTCGCTGCTGTTCCGCCAGAATGCCTTGATCGACGGCGAGTGGTGCACTGCCGACGATGGCGCCGTGCTGTCCGTCGACAATCCCGCGGACGGCGCCATCGTGGGCCGCGTGCCGAAAATGGCGGCGGCCGAAACCCGACGAGCAATCGATGCGGCGCAGCGTGCGTTCGGTCCCTGGCGGCGACAGACCGCCAAGGCACGCGCGGACCTGCTCAAACGGTGGTTCGCGCTGATCAATGAGCATGCCGACGATCTCGCCAGGTTGATGACAGCGGAGCAGGGCAAGCCGCTTGCCGAAGCACGGGGAGAGATCGTTTATGCGGCGTCGTTCATTGAATGGTTTGCCGAAGAGGCGCGTCGCATTTACGGCGACGTGATTCCAACCACGGCCAACGATCGCCGGCTGATCGTGACGCGCGAGCCGGTCGGCGTGGTTGCAGCGATCACGCCCTGGAACTTTCCCGCGGCGATGATCACGCGCAAGGTCGGCCCGGCGCTGGCGGCGGGTTGCACGGTGGTTTTGAAGCCGGCCGAGGCGACGCCGTTCACGGCGCTGGCGCTGGCGGAGTTGGCGCTGCGCGCCGGCATCCCGGCAGGCGTCTTCAACGTCGTGACCGGCGAGCCGGCGGCAATCGGCGGTGAGATGACGAGCAATCCGTCGGTGAAGAAGGTGACCTTCACCGGCTCGACGGCGGTCGGCCGCCTGCTGATGCGGCAGAGTGCCGACACGATCAAGAAACTGTCGCTCGAACTGGGCGGCAACGCACCGTTCGTGGTTTTCGACGATGCCGATCTCGATGCTGCGGTGGCGGGCGCGATTGCCTCGAAATATCGCAATGCAGGGCAGACGTGCGTGTGTACCAATCGCATCTACGTCGCGCGCGAGGTGCATGACGCTTTCGTCGAGAAGCTCGCCGCGGCGACCGCAAAATTGAAGGTCGGCGCGGGTACGGAAGCGGACGTCGCGATTGGCCCACTGATCAACCGGGCGGCGGTGCAAAAGGTGAGCGAGCACATTGCGGATGCGCAGGCCAAGGGCGCTCGCCTGGTGCTCGGCGGCGAGCCGGACGAGCGTGGCGGTAATTTTTTCAAACCAACGGTGCTGGCCGATCTCGACAAGTCGATGTTGATCGCACGCGAGGAAACGTTTGGCCCCGTCGCCGCGGTGTTCCCGTTCGATTCCGAGGAGGAGGCGATCGCGCTGGCGAACGATACCGAGTTCGGCCTGGCCAGTTACTTCTACAGCCGCGATATCGGCCGTGTGTGGCGGGTCGCCGATGCCCTGGAGTCGGGCATGGTCGGCATCAACACCGGTCTGATCTCGAACGAAGTCGCACCGTTCGGCGGCGTCAAGCAGTCCGGTCTGGGACGCGAAGGCTCCAAATACGGGATCGAGGATTACCTGTCGATCAAGTACCTTTGCATGGCGGGCCTGTAGGCCTCGGTCCGCTCGCCACGCGCGTCACTGGCGCGTGGCGGAGGCGCGCCCGATGCCGCGTCCGATGCCGCGCCAAGCGACATCCGATCGACCGTCACGCGGCAGCCAGATTGCAGCGGCGCCGGCACGCTTCTGCTAAAACGGGTATGATTCTCGCTTAAGGTGCCGACCGCAATGACGCGGCCACCTTGAAAATCGTAGATTCGTCACAATCTCGGTTCAATCTGGCGGTTCGAAGCGGCCGCCTATCTTCCTACGCAGACGTTGCCGTGAAGCGGCCCGCGTCCTGCAGCTACCAAACACGGCGGGCCCACGTATTCGGCTGACACCCTCTGGACAGAGGTTCGTGTCGCTGCACGTCGTGCCAGGCAAGTCATTAGAAAAACAGACAACAGTATCGGCCCAGCCGCGTAATGAAGTGGCCGGGCCGTCGCAACACCGGAGTGAAATGCAGAACATGCAAAACCAGTATCGTGGCTATGAAATCCACGCCTTTGCCCATCCGCTTGGCGATGGCACCTATCATTCGAACGTCGAACTCGCGGCCAACGACGATCCGTCTCGTCGTTACGCGTTCCACGCGATCGAATACTTTGCGGATATGACCAGCGCTGTCACGCACGGCGAACAGTACGGCGCGTGGTGGATCGACAACAGAGGCTGAAAGCCGATTGATCGACCGAGCAGGCGCACACGCGCCTGCTCGGGTCCAAAAGGCGCCGCGACCCTGGTCGCGGCGCCTTTCGTTTGTGATGCTGCTTCGTCGCCTTGTGGCGCGTTGCGTTGCGTCGTGTCGAGTTGCTTCGGGCCGCTGCGCGCCGCCCGCAATACCGGCCTCAGCGGTGCGCGGACACGAACCGCAGGACCGCTTCGTTGAAGGCGCGTGGGTGCGCGAGATTCATCCCGTGCGATGCGCCGGCGATCGTTTGCCGCTGGCTGCGCGGCAACTGCGCGGCCAGCGCCGCGATGACCGCGTGGAAGCGGACAGGGCTGCGTTCGCCGGCTACCAGCAGCACCGGGACGTCGAGCGCTTCTGCTGCGTCCTTGCTCACGCCGGGCATTGCTTCGCGCGCTTGCAGGGGAATGGTCGACGCGTTGTCGCGCATCATCGCCTGCACCATCGGCGGCGTTTGCCGCCACGTTCCGGGGCGCGAAACCGTATCCACGAAGCGCGCCAACGCTGCATCGGTGTGGCCTTCTTCGAGCAGCGCGAGCACCGGCACCAGCCAGTCCGCCGCAACCGGGACGACTTCTGACGCGATTTCCGGCGCGTAGTCGGCTGCGCGAGCGGGTGGCTGAGTGGGTGGCTGAGTGTGCGAATACGCTGGCGATGGCGTCAAGCCCGCTTGCGGGGTCTCGGCGCCGCCCAGCGGACCGCGGGCGCCGCCCGGTTCGGCGAGCGTGAGGCTTGCGATTCGATGTGGCGCGGCGACCGCGAGATGCGCGACCAGGGTGCCGCCCCGCGAATGGCCAAGCAAATGTACCGGCTCGTCGCTACGCGCATCAATCAAAGAACGCAGCGCTTCGGTGTGAGTGTGCCAATCGAATGGCACTGCTTGTTCGGCAACCGGATGGTAGTGCGGCAGGCTGACCGCGATAACGCGATGCTCGGCGGCGAAGACCTGGAATTGCGGCTGCCAGAAACGGTAGTCGCAGAGCGAGCCGTGCACCAGGACGACGGTGGGCCCATGGCCCTTCTCGATGTATGCGATGCGAGCCCCGGCGGGGGACGTATGAACTGTGGGCTGCATGGCAAGAGGCGGGAACGGCGGGGAAAGAGTGGCGCGGGCGGCGCCGGGCAGAACCTCGGCAAGCCGGTCTGCCTTGAGGGCCCAAGCGCGTCGGCAGCAATGACTGCGGAAAACCCTGTATTGTAGTGGATTCGTCGGGACCGGGCCGACCCGGAATGGCGTGGCAGCAGGTTGCCTCGACCGTTTCGCCGTACCCTCGACCCGGGCCAACGGTTGGCCGGCTGCGCGAGTCAGGGCGACGTCGCGCGCTGTGCCCGCGTTCCATTCCGTACCGCGTTGCCCGTCCGCCGTCCCGTTTTTCAGATTTCGTCGTTGACCATCGTGCCTGTCTCTCGACCTTCGTCGCCCGCTGCGTTCAGCGACCCAGCGTCCGTCCCTGAGGCGTCGCGGGCAGCGCCTGTCACGCCTGCGCTCGATGCCGCGGACGGTTACCCGCATGACGCCAGCGGGCATAGGGACGGTGCCACCGGCACAAACGTGCCGGGCGTGGCTGGCCCGTTGCGCGCCGGCGTGAGCGCGGCGGCACCCGAGCGCCCCGACACGCGCCCGCATGCCGCCGCGGAGGCCACCAGGGGTGTCGGGGCGACATGCGGCGCGGCGCTGTGGCTGGTGGTGTGTGCATTGGCCAGCGCGATGCTGCTGAGCAGCGCCCCGTCCGCGCTCTATCCGCTCTACCAGCAACGCTGGCAGATGAGTTCCGTCGCGCTCACGGGCGCGTTCACCGCCTACGGCATCGCGGTGCTCGTCACGCTGCTGGGCTGCGCACCGCTTGCCGATCGGCTTCGCGACCGTCGCTGGTTCATTGTGCCCGGACTGGCGATGGTGGCGGGCGGCGCGCTCGCGCTTGCCTTCGGCGACGCCCCTGTGTGGCTTTTCGCGGGGCGGGCATTGGCGGGTCTTGGCGCCGGTGTGTTGACCGGCAGTTGCAACGCGGCGCTCTTTGAATTGCTGCCACGCGAGGCGCACGGGCGTGCCGCGGCGCTGGCGACGCTGTCGCTGACCTGCGGCGGCGCGCTCGGCCCGATTCTGGCCGGCATCGCGTTGCGCTTCGATCTGTGGCCGCTTCTGACCCCGTATCTGGTTGTCGCGTTGATCGCGTTGGGAACCGCGGCAGGTCTGTATGCCGTGCATTGGCCGGCGCGTGTCCCCGTCGCGCATTCGACGACGCAGCGCAGCCGCAGGCTGGGCGAAAGTATCCGCCATCCCGATTTCATTACCGCATCCGCCACCCTGATGTTTTCGTGGGCGATTGCCTCGGTGATCCAAGCGCTGGGCCCGTTGATCGCCAGCGACTACGCCGGGATTGCAAGCCGTTCCGCTGCCGGTCTCACCGTCACTGGCTTCCAACTTGCCGCCGGACTTGCGCAGTTGACCCTGCGCGGCCGGGCCCCCGACCGTCTGGCGCTGCGCGGCGCCATCCTGCTCGGCGTCGCATTGGCGGCGGCGGTCTTGGCGACATGGGCCGTGTGGCCGTTGCTGTATGCCGGCGCCCTGGTCGTGGCCGGCGCGAGTTACGGCGCGGCATTCGTCGGCGCAGCGGGGCTGGTCAATCGCGCCGCGCCGCCCGACAAGCGCGGCGCGATGGTGTCCTTGTTCTATTTGCTTGGTTATGTCGGCAACGCGATTCCGGTGCTGGCCATCGGCGTCGGTGCGGACGCGTTCGGCATGCGCGCGGCGATGACGACTTTCGCGTGTGCGATGCTCGGCGCCGCGGCGCTGTTGTACCGCTATACGGTGTACGGCGCGCTGGGTCGCGCGCGCTAGACGAGCACCGCACCGTCGCCGAAGCGGGACGTGGTGCGGGCCGTGCGCCGCTGGCGGGACTCCGCACCGGCTTGCTGCTCGACTCGACCAGCCGGTCATGCCTTACGCGAAGCGTGCGCTCCGCGCGACGCCCAAATGACAAGACGGACGCCGTGGCGTCCGTCCCGTCGACCTTCGTGAAGCGATCAGTCGCGCCTTGCGGCGCGCAATCTTATTGCTTCTGCGTGGTGGTCGGCACCTGTTGCAGCTGAGCCGGGCCACTGTCCGCGCCGCCCGGCGCGTTGGTGGCGATATTGCCGCCGTTCGTGCCGCCTTGGGCTTGAGCCTTCACGGCGGCGCGCTCTTCAGCAGCCGAATCCTTCTTCAATTGCTTGCGGTCCGCCTTGGCGGCCTTGACCCGCTGCTTGTAGTCGGACTTCGCAGCCTTGCGATTCTGCTTGTATTCAGCGTTGGCCGCCGAGTTGTCGTTGCGGTGCTGAACCAGCGGATCGGTGGTCTGCGCCGTCACGCGCTGCTCCGGCGGCGTGGCGGGTGCATCGGTCGTCGGCGTGGTTTGCGCAAACGCGGCGCCGGTCGCGCCGATGGTCAGGGCGGAAGCAAGCAGCATCGATTGGAAGCGGGTCATAGTTCCTCCTCGTTTTTAGTGAACCGTTTTGTTTCGCGGTGAGTACAGCTTATGCACTTCCGGCATTTACAGGTGTTAAGAACCTGTAACTTCCTTTGCGACCAACCCCCATGGGTCGGCGGAAGACAGCGCCCATACATGCAAACCCCATGCCTACGCAGTGTGGCATGGCGCACCGACAGCCGGAACGTTCGCTGGGAGATCTGGCAATGCGGGAAATGGACCGGCTGTGCCGCGAACAAGGTCGCGCGGGCAAGTAAAGCGGATGGATGGCGAACAATGAGCGAGCTGCACTGCAACTGCCGGCGCCTGGTCGGCGCGGTGAGCAAGCAAGCGTGGCGAGAGCTTGCGGCCACATCGCGTTGCTCCCCTGGCGACTCGTTCAGGCAACTCCGGACCGCGCCCGGAGAGGGCGGCATGGGCGGCATGGGCGGCATGGGCGAGCTGGGGCGACCTCGGAAAGCGGTCTGCCCTCGGCGTGTGCTGCCCGTTGGCGCGAATCCATCAGGACAGACGCGCAGGCGGCGAGCGAGGCGATGACACAATAGAAGTGTTTAACGGCGCTGCGAGCGGTTCTGCTTCCGCGCGCTCGACTGCGGAGCAAAGACTCAGCCGGCGACTTCGCCGTTACATTGCGCAGCGGCAAGCCGGATGAACCTGGCGGTGGTGGACCCCTGCCGCGCTACGTAGGTAGGCGAACCCAGGTAGGGCGACCCCAGGGAGGGTGATCCAGGTAGGGTGGATGCAGGCGGGGGCGGCGCCTGCAGGATCGCCAGCGCCGCGCGTCGGTCACTTTTTCAGGACTTCGGCAAAACAGTTCGCAACGTACTCGATATTGCCTTCGTTCAGGCCGGCCACGCAGATACGCCCCGAGCGGACCAGATAGACGCCGTATGCTTCGCGCAGCGTGTCGACCTGCTCGGCGCTCAAGCCGGTGTAGCTGAACATGCCGCGCTGCGTGAGGATGTACGAGAAGTCGCCATCCGGCACCTTTTGCGACAGCACCGCGTGCAGACGTTCGCGCATCGCCTTGATGCGCTCGCGCATCGCGGCAACCTCCTTCTCCCACATCGCGAACAGCCGGGCGTCGCCCAGCACGGCGGCCACGACCTCGCTGCCATGCAGGACCGGACTCGAGTAATTGCGGCGGACCGACGATTTCAATTGCCCGAGCACCCGGCCCGCACTTTCGGCGTCCTCGCAGACGACGCTGAGACCGCCGACGCGTTCGCCGTAGAGCGACAGGTTCTTCGAGAACGAGTTCGCCGCGAGAAACACCACGCCGGCATCGGCCATCGCGCGGATCGGCCAGGCGTCCTCCGCCAGGCCATCGCCGAAGCCCTGGTAGGCCATGTCCATGAACGGCAGCAGTTCGCGCGCCTTGACCACCTCGATCACCCGCGACCACTGCTCGCGATTCAGGTCGATGCCGGTCGGGTTATGGCAACACGGATGCAGCAGGACGATGCTCTGCGCAGGCAGGCCCGACAGCGTGTCGAGCATCGCGTCGAAACGCAGGCCGTTGCTCGCGGCATCGTAGTACGGGTAGGTATTGACGGTGAAACCCGCGCCCTGGAACAGCGCCGTGTGGTTGTCCCAGGTCGGATCGCTGACCCACACCTGACTGTCTGGGAAGTAGCGCTTCAGGAAGTCAGCGCCGACCTTCAGTGCACCGGAGCCGCCGATCGACTGGATGGTCGCGACGCGTCCTTCGGCGAGCGCCTTGTGGTCGGCGCCAAATACCAGTTGCTGCACGCCCTTGCGATAGGCGGGCGAGCCCTCCATCGGCAGGTAGAGACGCGGCAGAGCCTGTGCCTGCGCGATCCGTTCGGCTTCCTTGACACTGGCCAGCAGCGGCACGTCGCCGTTCTCGTCGTAATACAGGCCGATCGACAGCGCCGCCTTCGTCGGGCGGGGATCTTTCGAATAGGCCTCCATCAGGCCAAGGATCGGGTCGCCGGGGTAGGCATCAACGCGTTCGAACATGGTGACTGTCAATCGGTGAGTGGATCGGTAATGAACGGCTCGGGCGCGGGGCGATCGCTTTGCGCTCGGAACCGCGAGTGTAGCGTCAAAGCTGGGTGCGAAGTTGCCAAAGCTCGGGGAACAGGACGACATCGAGCATCTTGCGAAGATACGTGGCGCCGCTGGTGCCGCCGGTGCCTGTCTTGAAACCGATGATGCGTTCGACGGTGGTGACGTGCCGGAAGCGCCATTGGCGGAAGCGGTCCTCGATGTCGACCAAGTCCTCGGCGAGCTGATACAGGTCCCAGTACCGGCGCGGTTCGCGGTAGACGGCGAGCCAGGCGGCCTCGACCGTTGCGTCGTACACCGTCGGACCGGTCCAGTCGCGCTCCAGACGCGCCGCGTCGATCTCGAAGCCGCGTCGCGCAAGCAGGCGAACCGCCTCGTCGTACAGCGACGGCTCGGCCAGCACGGTGGCGAGCGCGTCGTGCAGTTCCGGTCGGTGCGCATGCGGCTTGAGCATCTGCTCGTTCTTGTTGCCCAGCCGGAACTCGATCTCGCGGTATTGATGCGACTGGAAGCCCGACGAGGAGCCGAGCGAGCCGCGCATCAGCGTGTAGTCCGACGGCGTCAAGGTAGCCAGCACGTTCCAGCCGGTGACGATCTGCTCGAAGATCCGCTTGACTCGCGACAGCATCTTGAACGCGGGGTCGAGCTCGTCATTGCGCACGCACAGCAGCGCGGCACGCAACTCGTGCAGCGCGAGTTTCATCCAAAGCTCGCTCGTGTGGTGCTGGATGATGAACAGCATTTCGTCGTGCTCGCCCGACAGTGGCTTCTGCGCGGCGAGCAGCGTGTCCAACTGCAGGTAGTCGCCATAGCTCATCGACTTGCTGAAGTCGAGTTTGGCGTCGTGCCACCCTTCGCTCGCCGGACGGGGACTGTTGAAGGGGCAGGTCGGAGGCGTGTCTTCGTTCATGGGGGACGTGGGGCGTGCGTGGCGAAGGCCCGGTCGTCGCCGGGCCGTTTCCGCAGGTGCTTCGAAGCGACAATAATAGTGAGTAAAAATTCGAATGTGCTTGCGAAAAATACGGCGCCTGCGCCGCACTTTCGCATAGAATCGCCGCAAACCGACTTAATAAGACAGGAGATTGCCGTGACGCTGGATGCGATCGACATGCGGATTCTGCATTGCCTGGAGAGCAACGGCCGCATCAGCAATCAGGATCTGGCTGCCCGCGTGGCGCTGTCTCCGTCGGCCTGCCTGCGTCGCGTCAAGCTGCTCGAAGAGGCGGGCGTCATCGCCGGCTATCACTGCGACATCGACCTCAAGAAGGTCGGGCTGGAAGTCGAGGCCGTCGTGCAGGTCACGATGCGCCACGACGTCGAACATTGGCACGAAACCTTCGTCGAGGCAGTGGCAGCGTGGCCGGAGGTGCTCGACGCGCTGATCATCACCGGCTCGTGCAGCTATCTGTTGGTGGTGCACACGCGTGACCTCGCGCACTACTCGGACTTCATCGTCAATCGCCTCTATCGTACGCCAGGCGTGATGAACATCACCTCGAACATTGTCCTTGGGTCGCTCAAGCGGCGCGGCTCGGTGACCGGCCTGTTGCGCGCCAGCGCCAGCCGGGGCTGACGCGCACGGAAGGGGTCTTGCGCCCCGGAAAAGCACGTACACTCCCGATGTCGGTGCGCCAGCGCTCGCAACAGGGGTAGGCGGACCGGCGCGCTGGCTGCGGTTTGCGGCCGCGCGCGCCGCGGTGGGCGGGATGCGACGCGCCGCGCCTGGCGTGGCGGCCGGAACGGCTGTCAGACCACAGCGGCACCGTCAGCCAGCACAACGTCGGCACGACAGCTCACAACGACAGCTCACAACAACATGGGCACCAGCCCGGCCTGTTAGCGCAATGCGGCATCGCCGCCAGGGAAAGGATGATTAGGCACCTGTCAATCCGTAGTCGGATCATCGCCAGCTTCGGTCTGGTGTTCGCGTTGATGATCGTGATGGCTGGGCTGGCCTACACCCGCCTGCTCAAGATCGACGACGAGGCGCGCAGCGTGCAGCGCGAGTCGGTCCAGCAGATGTACCTGATCTTCGCGATCCGCGCCGCCTGGGCCGAGAGCTACCTCGCCGCGAGCCGGATCGCCTATTCGGACGAGACCGCGGACAAGGCCAAGGCCGACCGCCTGCGCATTGTCGACTCCCGGGTGCGTACCGACGAGTTGATGTCGCGCTACGAAAGCCTGCTCAGTTCGGCGGAGGACCGGCAGGCTTTCAAGCAGTTCCGCGACGCACGCGAGAAATATCGCGCGGTGATCAACCGCTTCCTCGAACTGCCGGATGGACGCCCGGTCGAGGCGGGCGTCTTGTTCAGCGGCCAGCTGACGCAGGTCTTCGACGCGGGACGGCAACTGATCAGCGGCATCGCCGATACGCAGAAGCGTTCTGCCGACGATTCCGCCGCGCAGATCCGCAATTCGGTCTCCGACGCCGAGGCCGCAATGGCCGTGGCCTTGGTCATAGCACTCGGCGTGGCGGTGACCTGCGGCTATTTCCTCCTCAACGCGGTGACTTCGCCGCTGCGCACGATCACCGGGGTGATCGACACCATGCGTACCGGCGACCTGACCGGACGCATCGAAAGCGACCGTCGCGACGAATTCGCGTTGCTCGAAGCCGGCTTCAATCGCATGAGCGACGAACTCACGGCGCTGGTCGGGCAGGCGCAGAAATCGTCGATGCAGGTCACGACGTCGGTCGCCGAAATCGCCGCGACCTCGAAGGAGCAGCAGGCCACCGCCGCGGAGACCGCGGCAACCACCGCCGAAATCGGCGCGACTTCACAGCAGATCTACGGCACGTCACGCGACCTGGTACAAACCATGAGCGAGGTGACCGAGGTGGTCGATACCGCCGTCGCGCTCGCCGGCACCGGTCAGGACGGACTGTCGCGCATGAGCGAGACGATGCAGCAGGTGATGGGCGCGGCCGGCTCGATCAGCGCCAAGCTGGCCATCCTCAACGAAAAGGCCGGCAACATCAATCAGGTGGTGTCGACGATCTCGAAGGTGGCGGACCAGACCAACCTGCTGTCGCTGAATGCCGCGATCGAGGCCGAGAAGGCCGGCGAGTACGGCCGCGGCTTCGGCGTCGTCGCGACCGAGATCCGGCGTCTGGCCGACCGCACGGCGGTTGCGACCTACGACATCGAGCAGATGGTGAGGGAGATGCAGTCGGCCGTTTCGGCGGGCGTGATGGGCATGGACAAGTTCTCCGAAGAGGTGCGCCGCGGCATTCAGGAAGTGCAGCAGGTCGGCCAGCAACTGTCGCAGGTCATCCAGCAGGTGCAGACACTGGCGCCGCGCTTCGCCGTCGTCAACGACGGCGTGCAGAATCAGGCGGGCGGTGCGGAGCAGATCACGCAGGCGCTGTCGCAACTGACCGAAGCGGCGCAGCAGACCGTCGAGTCCCTGCGCCAGTCCAACCAGGCGATCGACGATCTGACCTTGGTGGCGAACCAGCTGCGCACCGGCGTCACGCGCTTCAAGGTCAAGGCATGACGCCGGCGCGATGGCCCACGCTGCGACCACGGCACGTTTGAGCGGCGCGTCATGACGATGCTGTTTCTGACTTTCCGCATCGCGCGGGACTGGTACGGGCTCGACGTGCGGCGGATCCGACGCGTGTTGCCCCTGCAAGCCCTCAAGCAGATCCCCGCCGCGCCGCACTGGCTGGCGGGGCTCTGGCGCGACCCGAGCGACAAGCGGCATGGATCGGTGCCGGTCATCGATCTGGTTGCGCGGATGACGGGCCAGCCAGCGACACCGCGCGTCAGCACGCGTCTGTTGCTGGTCGACTACGTGCGGGCCGACCGCCCCTGGGCACCGGCGGTGCCGCTCGGCCTGATCGCCGAGCAGGCGACCGAGACCTTGCGTGTCGGCGAGGATGCGCTGTTGCCCAGCGGTATCGACACCCCCGAGACACCGTTTCTCGGGCCGGTCTTCGCCAGCCGCAAGCACGGCCTGGTGCAGTGGGTCGAGGTGGACGCGCTGCTGGGCGCGGAGGTATGCGGCCGTCTCTATCCGGACGACGGGGGGGCGCGGGAGCTTGCTGGAAGCGGCATGGGAAGCGCCGTTGGAAGCGCCGTTGGAAGCGCTGACGGCGCCGTCGATCGGTTGGCGGCACCCGGCCGGGCACGGGAGGCGTGATGATGGCGGCGACCGTCGACACCCGCATCGCGACGATTCTGCAGCGCGCCACCGGACTCGAGCCCGCGTTGTTGGGCCCGAGCGCGGTCCGTCACGCGTTGCAGGCGCGGATGCAAACGCGCGACATCTGCGAGACCGGCGAATACGCACGCGTCCTGGCGGCGGACGCCGCGGAGCTGCAGGCGCTGATCGAGGCGGTGGTCGTTCCCGAGACCTGGTTTTTCCGGCATCCCGGTGCCTTTACCGCGCTGCTGGCACGTTTGCCGCAACGCATCCGGCGGCCGGGCGACGGACCGCTGCACATCCTGTGTGCGCCCTGTTCGACGGGCGAGGAAGCCTACTCGATCGCCATCGCGCTGCTCGATGCCGGACTCGCTCCCGAGCAATTCGAGATCGATGCGCGCGACATCAGCGCGGCCGCACTTGCGATGGCGCGTCGGGGAATTTACGGAAACAACGCGTTCCGATCGCACGACCTGGCCTTCCGCGCCCGCCATTTCACGCCGCAGGACGGCGGCTGGCGTATCGACGACCGGGTGCGTGCGTCGGTGCGCTTCGGCGTGGGCAATCTGGTCGCGCGCGAATTCGGCGCGGGCCAACGCTTCGACGCGATCTTCTGTCGAAACGTGTTGATCTATTTCCCGCGCGAGGTCCAGCTCGGCGTGTTGAACACGCTTACGCAGCGGCTGGCCGACGATGGCCTGCTGTTCGTCGGGCCGGCCGAAGGCAGTCTGGCGTTGGCCGCCGGGCTGCGCAGCCTTGCCGAACATGGCGCTTTCGGCTTCTTCCGGTCAAGCGCGGCCGGTGCGCTGCCGCGCCGGACGCCTTTCGGCGGCGTTCGTCGCGACGGTGTGCCGAACGCCGGCGCCAGACTCGGCGGCGGGCAAACCGCGACACTGTCCAGCGCGCGCCGAAGTGCCGCGCTGGCCGCGCCTGGCGGAGCGGCGCAGGGCGCCCTCGGGCGCCCTGCCGCCGCGCCAGCGCCGCGGCCGCCCGCGGGCACCGCAGCGTCGCTTGCGCCGCCCCGTGCCGGCGGCGCGCAGACGGCTGCGCAAAACCGGCGCGCTGAATCGGCAGTCTCGGCAGTCTCGGCAGTCGCGATGCCGAAGCCAGGGCCGGCGAGCGGGCCGACCGCGTCGCTGTCGCCCGGCGCCACCGCCGTTGCGGCGGCCGTACGCCACGCGACGACGCTCTCGGATGCGGGGCGGCTCGACGCGGCCGATGCCGCGCTCGGCGAGGCGCTGGCGACGTATGGACCATCGGCCGATGCGTTCTACCTGAAAGGCGCGCTGGCCGACGCGCGCGGCCGCGCGGACGATGCGCTGGACTGCTACCGCAAGGCGCTGTATCTCGACGCCAATCATCGCGACACCCTCCTGATGTTGAGCGCGCGTCTGGAGGCGCGCGGCGACCGCGACGGCGCGCGGCGTTTATTGGGTCGGGCCCGACGCGCCGAAGCGCAGGCGGGTGGGGGCGGGCAGGCGAGCGGGGTTGAGCAATGACCGTCGACGTTACCGACGACAGCACCGATGGCGGTCAGGGCGGCCCGAGCGGCGGCGGTGCCCCGCAGGCGAATGCGGAGCGCCCCGCCACGGCGGGGACGCCAGCGATGCACGCGGTGCCAGCGCGCTTCGAGGCGGTCGACGATTGCTGGAACCGGATCGGCGTCTACGGCGACGCCAGTTGCGAACGGCTGGCCGAGGCAATTCACTGTCGCAACTGCGAGGTATACGCCAGCGCGGCGATTCGATTATTGGACCGCGTGCCTGTGGATATGGCGGCGCCGGGCCTGGACGACACCGTGCCGCGTGCACCGGGCATGGAAAGCGGCGCGGACGGCGCGCTGGCCGGCGCATCGGATGTCGCATCGACGGGTGCATCGACGGGTGCATCAAAGGGTGCATCGACGGGTGCATCAACGGGTGCATTGAATGACGCAGCGGACGGCGATGCAGCGGTCATCGGGCGTTTCCTGGTGTTTCGGGTGGGCGACGAATGGCTGGGCCTGTCCGCGCGGGCCATCGCGCAGGTGGTGCCGGAGCCGCCGATCGTGCCGATCGCCAAGCGCCGCGGCGGCTTGCGCCCGGGTATTGCCAATGTCGCGGGCGCGCCGACCGTGGCGCTGCGCCTGGCGCGCCTGTTGGAAATCGCCGAACGTCCGCGGCAGGGCGGCTTGAGCGTCGTGTTCGAGCACGACGGGCACCGTACCCTGCTCGCGGTGGATGAAGTGGCCGATGTGATCACGGTGCGCGCCTTGCACCGTCTGCCCGCAACGCTGGATCGGGCACTGCAACACTACGCATTCGCCACCGCGGTGTGGCGCGATCGTCCGGTCGGGCTGCTCGACGCCGAGCGCCTGAACGAGGGCATCGCCAGGGGGCTGCGATGACGGGCGGTGGCATGGATTTCTCGAATATGTCGCTGCTGGAGTTGTTCGCGCAGGAAGCCGAACAACAGGCGCAGGTGCTCAGTGACGGTTTGCTGGTGCTGGAGCGCGCCCCCGACGACGCCGTGACGCTCGAAGCGTGCATGCGGGCGGCGCATTCGCTGAAGGGCGCCGCCCGCATCGTCGGCGTCGATGCCGGCGTTGCCCTGGCGCACGCGATGGAAGACGCTTTCGTCGCTGCCCAGCACGGCGACCGCCGTCTCGTTGCCGGCGATCTCGACACCTTGTTCGCCTGCGTGGACGAGTTGCGCGCGCTCGGCATACCCGGCCGTGCGCCAGCGGCCGAGCGCATCGAGGCGTTGATCGCGGCACTCGCTTCACCGGCGGCGCTGCCGCCTGGCGGCGCCGGCGCGCCGCATCACGTGCCGGACGCCGGCGGTGGCATCGCAGGCGGAGCGGACGACCCAGCGCTCGGGAGGGCATCGGACGGCGACAGACCGGCGCGCGACGAGCCGGACGGTGGGGCGGTAGCGCACGAAGCACACGAAGCGCTTGCGGGGCCCTACCGGGCAAGCGCGGCGGCTGCGGATGTCGACGTCGATGCGCCCATCGACGCGCACGCCGAACCGGCGACCGTGCCGGACGCTGACGGCGCCGTCGCCGCTGCGAATCACGGACCGGGCGCGACCGGATCGGGGAACGGCGACGGGAAAGACAGCGCGGCGGGCGCCACCCGGACGCATGGCAAGGAACCGGGCGCGAGCGCCGACAAGAGCGGCGAACGCACGTTGCGGGTCGGTGCCGCCCGCCTGGATCGGCTGCTTGCGCTGTCCGGGCAGACGCTGGTGGAAACGCGTCGGCTTGCACCGCTGGGCCTCGAACTCGCCGCCCTGCATCGTCGCCAGCACGACTTGCGCCGTTCGCTGACCACGCTGCGGCAGGCGCTCAATACCGAACCCGCATTGGCGGCCGGGCCGCCAGGGCGGGCCAGCTCGGATGCGGCGGCGAGCGCGCATGGCGCCGAGATCGGGTCACTGTCGACGACGGTAGCAGGTGTCCTTGCGACGTTGCAGGACCAGATCGACGAAAACGCCGCCGCCGTTTCTCGTTTTCAAGCGGCCTTCGATGCATTCGAGCGCAGCCAGTTCGCGCAGGCCGAACGCTTGTACGAGCAGACCCTGGCGATGCGGATGCGGCCGTTTGGCGACCTCACGCCGGCCTACCCACGTGCGATGCGGGACCTGTCGCGCACCTTGGGCAAGCCGGTGACCTTCGACATCGAGGGCACGGCCACGCCAGTCGACCGGGACATCCTGTCGATGCTCGACGCGCCCCTCGGTCACCTGCTACGCAACGCGCTGGACCACGGCATCGAGCCGCCGGAGGAGCGCGCCGCCGCGGGCAAGCCGGCGGCCGGCCACATCGTGTTGAGCGCGGCGCATCGGGCCGGCGCGCTGGAGATTACGGTGAGCGACGACGGTCGCGGTGTCGATGTGGAGGCAGTGCGTCGCCGGGTGATCGCGCGCGGGCTCGCCGACCGCTCGGTTGCCGCGCGCCTGTCCGAGCCGGAGCTGCTCGAATTCCTGTTCCTACCGGGCTTTTCGCTGCGCGACGCGGTCACCGACGTGTCGGGCCGCGGCGTCGGCCTGGACGCGGTCCAGGCAATGGTTCGCGAAGTGCACGGCATCCTGCGTATCGTGCAGACGCGTGGCGCGGGCACGCGCTTCGTGCTGGTCTTGCCGTTGACGCGTTCGGTGATGCGCTGTCTGATCGCCGAGGTCGACGAGACCCCGTTCGCGTTCCCGCTGGCGCGCGTGGAGGCCGCGTTGCGACTGCCGCGCGATGGCGTGCAGCGAGTCGAGGGCCGCGAGCACTTCGAGCGCGATGGGCGCAGCGTTGCGCTGGTTAGCGCACGGCAGGTCTTGGGCGGGGTGGGCGGCGCGCCGACGGCGAGCGGGCGGCCCGGCCGCGGCAGCGACGACGCGATGCAGATTCTGATCGTCGGCGATGACGCGCCCTATGGGCTGGCGGTCGACGGCTTTGTCGGCGAGCGGCCCGTCGTCGTCCACGCGCTCGATCCGCGCCTCGGCAAGGTCGAGGACGTCGCGGCCATCGGCTTGCTCGACGACGGCAGTCCGGTCCTGATCGTCGATGTCGACGACCTGCTGAATTCACTGGCGAAGTTCTCGGCCTCCCGACGCTTCGAGGAAATCGCCAAACCTGCGGAGGCAGGTGACGTGGCACGCGCCAAGCGTGTGCTGGTCGTCGACGATTCGCTGACGGTGCGCGAATTGGAACGCACCTTGCTGGTCTCCCGTGGCTACGCGGTGATGGTCGCCGTCGACGGCGTCGATGCGCTCAATGCGCTGCATGGCACGGCGTTCGACCTGGTCATTACGGACGTCGACATGCCACGGATGGACGGCATCGAACTGGTCCGGACGCTGCGGCGCGAGCCGGAGCTGGCCCGCTTGCCGGTGATGATCGTGTCGTACAAGGATCGTGAGGAGGACCGGCAGCGCGGTCTGGAGGCCGGGGCAGATTACTATCTGGCGAAGGGCAGCTTCCACGACGCAGGGCTGCTCGACGCGGTGAACGACCTGATCGGGGAGGCGTTCGAATGAGGATTGCGATCGTCAACGACTTGCCACTGGCAGTGGCCGCGCTGTCTCAGACAGTGACGGCGCGCGGTGGTCACGAGATCGCCTGGGTTGCGTCGGACGGCGAGCGCGCCATCGCGCAATGCGCGCTCGATCGACCAGATCTGATCCTGATGGATCTGATCATGCCCCGCGTCGATGGCGTGGAAGCGACGCGCCGCATCATGGCCGCCACGCCGTGCCCGATTCTGATCGTGACGGTCGATATCGGCGCGAACGTACCGAGGGTGTACGACGCGATGGCCTACGGTGCGCTCGACGCGGTCGACACGCCTTCGCTCGCCGGCGCCGATGCCGGGCGTGCGTCCGCGCCACTGCTGGAAAAGATTGCGCGTATCGCGCAGATGCATCGTGACGCCGAGGTGCCGGCGGCGCTGCCCGTAGCGGGCGCGCAGGCACGTGCGCTGCCGGCGGCGCTACTGGCGATCGGCGCATCGGCTGGCGGCCCGGGCGCGCTGGCCCGCATTCTCGGCGGCCTGCCAGAGATGCTCAGGACGGTCGCCGGCGGTGCCGAACCGCCGGCGGTGGTGATCGTCCAGCACGTCGATGCCAGTTTTGCCGAGGGCATGGCGTCGTGGCTGGATTCCCAGACGACGTTGCCGGTCCGCGTGGCCGAGGCGGGCGAGGCCCCGGTCGCTGGCTCAATCTTGCTTGCCGCCACCAACGACCATCTCGAACTGGACGCCGGATGCCGGCTGCGGTACACGCCGGAACCGCGCGCGGCCTTGTATCGTCCATCGGTCGATGTCTTTTTCGACAGCGTCGTGCGACATTGGCAAGGCGAAGCGGTTGGTGTGCTGCTGACGGGCATGGGCCGCGACGGCGCACTGGGCCTGCGCGCGATGCGCCGCAAGGGCTTCTTCACGATCGCGCAGGACAAGGAGACGTCGGCGGTCTACGGCATGCCGAAAGCGGCCGCCGAGCTCGATGCCGCCAGCGAAATCCTGCCGTTGGACTGGATCGCGCGCGCGGCGGCGCGCGCGCTGTACGCGGCGGGTCGGCGATAGACCGCCACTGTTGCCGGATTTCCCGCGCTTCCTGGGTGAATGCGATAACATGGCGCCTGAATTGGTTTGCCTCCACCGTTTCCCTGCCCGCCAATATGTTCCGCGCGGGCCGACGCAGGACGAGCTTCGGCGTGATGCCGGGCCGCTCCTTCGGATTGCAATGTCATGATCGACCCTCTCAGCCGCGCCGACAGCCCGCACGGCGCCCGTGCAACGCTGCGCGACGCCAACGTTGAAGCCCGCGCAATGGTGTTGCTGGTCGATGACCAGCCTTTCGTCGCGGAGGCCGTGCGGCGCGCGTTGGCGAGCGAGCCGGCCATCGACTTCCATTACGTCTCCGATCCGCATCAGGCGCTGGCCGCCGCGCGCCAGCTGAAGGCCACGGTGATCCTGCAGGACCTCGTCATGCCTGGGGTCGACGGCCTCGACCTGGTGAGGCAGTATCGCGCGGACCGGAGCACTCGTGACATCCCGATCATCGTGCTCTCGACCAAGGAAGAGCCGGCGGTCAAGAGTGCGGCGTTTTCCGCCGGCGCCAACGACTACCTCGTCAAGCTGCCCGATGCAATCGAGCTGATCGCGCGTGTTTGCCACCACTCGCGCGCGTATCGGAACCAATTGGAGCGCGACGAAGCGTATCGCGCGCTGCGCGAAAGCCAGCAAAAGCTGCTGGAGATGAATCTTGAACTGCAGCGGCTGACTCACCTGGACGGTTTGACAGGGCTGTCGAACCGGCGCTACTTCGACGAGTATCTGGGGGTCGAGTGGCGGCGCGCGGTGCGTGAGCGTCACGCGGTCGGCCTGTTGATGATCGACGTCGACGCGTTCAAGTCCTACAACGACACGTACGGTCACGTGGCCGGCGACGAGGCGCTGAAGCAGGTGGCCGGCGTGCTGCGCGCGGTGTGCCAGCGCGCGCCGGATCTGCCGGCGCGCTATGGCGGCGAGGAATTCGCGGTGATTCTGCCCGGTGCGACGCAACTCGGTGCGCGCCTGATCGCCGAGAAGACCCGCACGTCGGTAGAGGCACTCGGCCTTGCGCATGCCGCGTCCGAGGTCGCGTCGATCCTCACCGTCAGCATCGGGGTGGCGGTGCAGACGCCGGAGGACGACGCGTTGCGCTGCCCGTTGATCGAGCTGGCCGACAGCGCCTTGTATCGCGCCAAGCGCAGCGGCAAGAATCGGGTCGTGTTCTGACGGCGTTCAGTGCAGTCCCTGGCATTCGGCCAGGGCGGCGGCGGCCAGCGCATGGTCGTCGCGCTGCGGCAAGCCCGACACTGCCAGGCTGCCGACGCAACCGAGGCCGGCGATGCGCAGTGGCACGGCGCCACCGTAGGGCGCGAAGGCAGCCGGATCCAGGCCGAAACGTTCGCTCAGCGACTTGCCCTCGCGCTGCAACTGCAGGCCGACCGACAACGAGGCGCGGTCGAAGTGCCGCGCAAGGCGTGCCTTGCGTTGCACCCACAGCGCGTGGCTCGACGTGGTGCCCGGCATCGCATAATGGAAGCGCAACTGCTCGCCGACCACGATCTCGACCGTCACCGGCCGGGTCGCGAGCGCCACGACCCGGCTGCCAAGTCGCCAGAGCGCATCGCCATCGAGTGGTGGGGTACAGAGCCGGGCTTCCTGCTCGGCCAGCGCGGCCAGTTCATCGTCGAGGGTCATGATCGCAAGCCTGTGGCGTGGCGTCGGGCAGTTCAGCGCAGCGGCTGGCCGCGCTGTGCGTTGGCACAAGGGCTGCGCAAGCGGCCCAATGGTGGAGGAGAAAAGATGAATCGCATTGAATTCATGCTGCGGGGCGACTTCATCCCGCTGAACGATCTGCTGAAAGTCACCGGCCTGGTGGCGAGCGGCGGCGCGGGCAAGGTCGCGGTGGCCCAGGGTGAAGTCACGGTCGACGGCGAAGTCGAGTTGCGCAAGACGCGCAAGATCGTCGCCGGGCAGACGGTGGGCTACGGCGATACCCGCATAAGGGTGTCCGCGCCATGACTTGCCGCGCGACGCGCCCGCATTGCCGTGCGGATGCCGCGGCGCGGTTGCACGCGGCGGCACGCAGGTAGCCGGTAGCGCCGAGCCAGCCCTGCGGCCACTTGCGAATCCGGGCAGTGAATTCCCGACCCGGCGCGACCCGGCCCGCCTCAGGTCTGCGCAAGTGCTGCGCGAACCTTCTGCGCCAGCGCTTCCAGGCGTTCGGTCGGCACCGGCTCCGTCGCGTGCGCCCGCAGCGGCGCATCTTCCTGACGCGGAATCACGTGGAAATGGCAGTGGAACACGGTCTGCCCGGCGGCGCTGCCGTTCATCTGCACGACCTGGATGCCTGGCGCGTCGAACGCCTGCTTGGCCGCGCGCGCCAGCTTCTGCACGACGACGATCGTCTCGCGCGCGGCCTCGGCCGACAGGTCCAGCAGCGACGCGGCGCCTTCGCGCGGGATCACCAGCAGATGGCCTTCCGCTTGCGGCATGATGTCCATGAACGCGATCGTGTGTGCGTCCTCGTAGACCTTCACGCAGGGCAGTTCGCCGCGCAGAATCCTCGCGAAGATATTGTCTGTCTGGTAGCTCATGGCGTCGTCGTGGGCTGGTAACGGTTGCGCCCGATTATACGCGGGCGCGACGCTGCGACGGAGCCGACAGGGCGCCTCCTCTGGCCGCGCCGCGGTATCGCCGATAGTCAGTCGCGCGGGTCCGCCGCGCGGTAGAGCGCGCGCACGAAATCCGACTGGGTGATCACGCCAACCAGGCGTTGCTCGCCGTCGATGACCGGAATGTGGTGGTGACCGTCGTCCGAGAAGACCGGCACCAGCTCGCTGACGCGCCGGTCCACGCTCGCGACGCGCACTTCGCGCGTCATGATCTGGCCGACCACCTCCGGCTTGTCGCCGTGCACGCGACCGCTCGGTCGCAGCAGGTGCCGCAGCCGCATACCGATGCCGTCACGCTGGCCCAGGTCGGCCTCGCGGAGAAAGTCGGCGCGTGTGATGATGCCGACAATGCGGCGGCTGCGGTCGATCACCGGCAGCGCCTTGATGCGGCGAGCGAGCATCAACGACCATGCTTCGTCGAGCGGCGTGCCGAATTGCACGGCGAGCGGGTCGCGCGACATGACATCGGCGCAGCGCAGGTCGCCGAAGCGACGCTGATACGCTGCCGCCTCGGCATATTGCAGCAGCGCTTCGAGGTCGTCGCGGCTGACATCGAGCACTTGATTGTAGTGCGCGAGCGCTGCATCGAGATCGGTCGCGCTGAAGCGGCTCGAGCGCGCCGGCGCCGCGGGCGGCGCATGCGGCACGTGCGGATAGCGGCGCCCCAGCAGGCGGTTGTACGCGATGCCCGTCGCGGTCAGCAGCAGGCAGTTCACGAGCACCGGAAACAGTACAAACTTGACGCCGACCGCGCCCAGCGCGCACAGCAGCGCGGCGGCGCCGCCCGGCGGGTGCAGGCAGCGCATCTGGAACATCACCCCGATGGCGATGCCGACCGCGGCCGCGCCGGCCAGCGCCGGGTCGGGTATCGCCATCGCGCAGACCGCCCCGACCAGTGCCGACAGCGAGTTGCCGCCGATCACCGACCACGGTTGCGCCAGCGGGCTCGCCGGCACCGCGAAGACCAGGACCGCGCTTGCGCCCATCGGCGCGACCAGCCAGGCGCCGGCGCCGCCGCCGCCCCAACGGCTGAGCAGGCCGGCGAGCAGGATGCCGATCGCGCCGCCGATGGCGCTGCGCCAGCGTTCACGCGCATCGACGCGCATCGCTGCCGGCCAGAAGGGCGCGAGCGCGGCGCGCAGACCTTGCGTGAAAGTGCGCTCAGCCATGCTGGGCGGCCTTCGTTGACCTGCCCACCGTCAGCGCCTGCGCGCGGCCGATCGGGCGCCGCGCGCGCACCGCATCGAACGTGGCCGGGCGCCTGGTCGGAAGCGTGGTCGGGAGCATGAAGCCGCCGCCGCCGTCAGGGTGCATCGTCGGCAAACGCGTCGCGTGCCACTGCGAGTGCGTTGAGCGCGGCGGGGAAACCGGCGTAGACGGCCATCTGCATGATGGTTTCGATGATTTCCTCTCGGCTGATGCCTACGTTGAGACCGGCACGAATGTGAACGCGCAACTGCGGGGCGGCATTGCCGAGCGCGCTCAATGCCGCGATCGTCGCAATTTCGCGCGCCCGCAGATCGAGGCCCGGACGCGCGTAGATGTCGCCGAACGGAAACTCCAGCAGATAGGTTGCGAAGTCTGGCGCGATGTCGGCGAGTGCTTCGACGACCCGCGCGCCGGCTTCGCCGTCAACCTCGTTCAACATCCGCCGGCCGCGTTCGAGGCGGCTTTCGGGCGGGGTGGGCTTGCTTTGCTGTGTGTGTGTCACGTTCGATGCTTCCTGCGGCGCCGGCATAGCCGGCTATCTTGTCGTCGAGGACGGCAAGCGCCGCCTGCAGTAACGCGATCCTTTGCCGTACCTCGTCCCGATGCACAGTCAGCAACGCTTGACGCTGCCCCGACGTGGCAGGCCCGGCCGCGCGCAGCTGCGCATAGCGCAACATCTCGCGGATTGGCATGCCGGTCTGTTTCAGGCGACCCAGAAAGGCGAGCCACGTCAGGACGGACGGATTGTAGTCCCGTTGGCCGCCGCCGTCGCGAGGCGTGGCGGGCAGCAGCCCGATGCGTTCGTAATAGCGGAGCGTATGCGCACTCAAGCCGGTACGCCGTGCAAGTTCGCCGATCTTCACGTGTGCTGTCCTGTCATCTTGTGCGTGATGGTGCGACTTAGAGCGGACTCGAAGTCAAGCGCCGCGTGCTGAGATCCTTGAGGGTCGTGCAGCCGGCGCGGCGTGCGCTCCGGCCGCGGCGGTGGACGCGCGCACGGTCAGCACCGCGTCGAACAGCAGTTCCCGCGGCGCGCCCGCATAGCCGCCGATGCGCTCGTCGAGGCACGCGACGGCGGCCGCGCCGATGTCCGCGGTGGGCTGGCGCAGGGTCGTGATGCCATCCACGGCCAGTGGCAGCCAGCCGGGTTCGTCAAAACTGGCCAGCCCCGGATGCAGCGCGCCGGCGGCGCCGCCCGGACCCGCGGGCGGGTTGGCGCGTGCGCGCTGCAACGCCAGCGCAACCAGCAGCATCGTCTGGCCATTCCCGCTCACGATGGCGACGCGCGCGCGGGCGCTGGCCTCGAACGCCGGCATAAGCCGTGCGTCGATCGCCGCGGGCGTATCGGCGCGGGTCACGACGATTGTCTCGAATGGCAGCCCCGCTTCGGTCACGCGTTGACGCAGCGCGGCCTCGCGTTCGCGCCGCGAGCTGATGCGCGTATGCGGACCGGTCACGTAGTAGTAGCGCGAGAACCCGGAAGACAGCAGGTGATCGGCCAGCAGCGAGGCAGCCCGCGCATTGTCGAGACCGACGATGTCGCAATTCAGGCCGCTCTGGCGGCGGTCGACCAGCACGGTCGGCGTGCCGGCGGAAACGACGCGGCGCAACGCCGTGCCGCTCATGCCGACCGGGTTGACGATCACGCCGTCGACCCGGTATGTCTGGAGCAGATCGAGATAGCGGCGCTCGAGTTCGCTCGCATTGGCGGCGTTGCAGAGCACCGGCATCAGGCCGGCACGGCCGCACGCTGCTTCGACGCCCCCCATCACTTCGACGGAATAGGGATTGTCGAGATCGGCGACGAGCATTCCGACCAGGCGGGTTCGACCAGCGCGCAAGCCCCGCGCCATCTGGCTCGGCCGGTAACCCAGCTCGGCGATGGCGGCGCCGATGCGTTCGCGGATCGCCGCGGACAGGATGTCGGTTTCGCCGTTGAGGAAGCGCGACACACTGGTCTTGCCGACGCCGGCCGACGCAGCCACGTCGGCGATGGTCGGTGCCCGAGCGCTGGCTGCCCGGGCGCTCAACGCTTGGCCCATGCCGCCGGGTTGACGGTGTTCGGCAGTTCGTTGCGGATCAGGGCGGCAATCAGATTGTCGGCCGCCTGCATCGCCATCGCCACGCGCGTTTCTTCGGTTGCGGACCCGATGTGCGGCAGCGGCACGACGTTCGGCAGTCGCAGCAGCGCCGAGTCGGCCGAGACCGGCTCGTGCTCGAACACGTCCAGCCCCGCGGCGCGGACGCGTCCTTCGGTCAGCGCCGCGATCAGGGCGGCTTCATCGATGACGGCGCCGCGCGACGCGTTGATCAGGATCGCGTCCGGCTTCATCAACGACAGTTCGCGGCTGCCGATCATGCCGCGCGTCGCGTCGGTCAGCGGCACCTGCAGGCAGACGAAGTCCGCTTCCCCCAGCAGCGTGTCGAGCGAACACAAGCGCGCGCCATAGGTGCGTTCGGCCGTCTCGTCGCGGTGGCGGCCGTGGTACAGCACCTTCATGCCGAAACCCAGCGCGGCGCGGCGCGCGACGGCCTGGCCAATGCGACCCAGTCCGATAATGCCGATGGTCTTGTGGTGCACATCGACACCGTAGAGTTCCGCGCCGATACTTTTCTGCCAACGACCGGCACGAACGTAGTCGGCCAACTCGACCACGCGTCGCGCGGTGGCGAGGACCAGCGCGAAGACGGTGTCGGCGGTGGTTTCGGTCAGGACATCAGGGGTATGGGACAGTACGACGTGGCGCGCGTCGAGAGCGGCCAGGTCGAACTTGTCGATGCCGACCGAGACCGTGGCGATGGCGCGCAGCCGCGTCGCGCGCGACAGTTCGGCCGCGCCGATGGCCACGCTCGAACCCAGCGCACCGTCCACCTGGGCCAGCGCGTCAGCCAGTGCGTCGGGATTGGCACGCAGGCCATCGATGCGCTCGATCGAGAAATGCTCGGCCAGCCTGGCCTCGACGGCGTCCGGTTGCGCGCGGTAGATAAGGATGCGAGGTTTCATGACGGATCAGGGAAGGCGATGAGGCGCGCCGCACGGATGCGCGGCGCACGGTGGCTAGACGGGATGATGCTTGCAACGGCACCCGGACGGCTCAACGCGCGCCAGTGACCGATACGTCGCGCGCGGCCTGCCTGGGCACCTTCACCATGATGGTCAGCACCACCGACGCGAACAGCGCGACCGCCATGAAGACGTACGACGCGGCCGGGCTGCCGGTGCTGCCGTTCAGGTAGCCGACGACATACGAGCCGACGAAGGAGCCGAGCGCGCCCATGCTGTTGATCAGGGCCATCGCGCCGCCGGCCACGCTTTTCGGCAGCAGTTCCGGCACGATGGCGAAGAACGGACCATACGGCGCATACATGCTCGCGCCCGCAATGACGAGCAGCGTGTACGACAACCAGAAGTGATGGGCGCCAAGCAGGTAGGAGCCAACGAACGCGAATGCGCCGACCAGCAGCAGCGGCCATACGAACAGCGTGCGGTTGCGGGTGCGATCGGAGGCCCAGGACGCGAGCAGCATCGCGATGGTCGCGGCAAGGTAGGGCAGCGCCGACAGCCAGCCGGTCTCGACCATGCCGAACGCGGAAGCATTCTTCAGGATCGAAGGCAGCCATAGCACGAAGCCATATACGCCGATGCTCCAGCAGAAATACTGTGCGCACAGCTTGATCACGGCTGGGCTGCGAAATGCCTCGCCGTAGTTGCGGACCGGTGCGATCTGGCGCTGTTCCTCGCGCAGCGTGGCTTCCAGCACTTCGCGTTCGGCTGGTTGCAGCCAGCGCGACTGCGCCGGACGGTCCTGCACGATGAACCACCAGCAGACTGCCCAGAGCACCGCCGGAATGCCTTCGGCGATGAACATGTGCCGCCAGCCGAAGCTGTCGACGAGGTAGCCGGACAGCACCGACATCCAGAGGATCGTGACCGGGTTGCCAAGGATCAGGAACGTGTTCGCGCGGGAGCGCTCGCCGCGCGTGAACCAGTTGCTGATGAAAATCAACATGGCCGGCATCACCGCGGCCTCCACCACGCCGAGCAGGAAACGGACGGCGATCAGACCTTCGAGATTGCTCACGAAGCCGGTGGCCGCCGCCAGCAGCCCCCATGCAATCAGGCTTGCAAAGACAAGCTTCTTGACGCTGCGCTTCTCCGCGTAGATCGCGCCGGGGATCTGGAAAAAGAAATAGCCCAGAAAAAACAGCGCGCCAAGGAGCGACGACATGCCGTGGGTGATGCCGAGGTCGCGATTGATGCCAGCCGCCGCCGCGAAGCCGTAGTTCGCACGATCGAGGTAGGCGAGGCTGTAGGTGATGAAGACCACCGGCATGATGTACCACCAGCGGCGTATCGGAAGCGCGTGCGATTGCATGATTGTCTCCTTGTCCTTGCTGCTTATGCCGCGGAGGCGCGGCTGGTGCTTGCCGACGGCGCCGCGCCGCTGTCCTCCAGCGCCGCGAGCGCATCCGCGGTGGGCAATCCTTCGCTGTCGCCGATCACCTGCACCGCCAGCGCCCCGATCAGCGCGCCGCGCCGGCTGGCCGCGGTCGCATCGGCGCCGGCCAGCAATGCACTGATGACGCCGACCGCAAAGCCGTCGCCGGCGCCGACAGTGTCGACCACTTCGCGCACCGGCGTCGCGGCTACTCGCCCGGCCGCGCCCTTGGCGTCGGCCCAGTAGGCGCCCGCGGCTCCCAGCTTGACGAACACGCCGCGGGCGCCGCGCGACAGATAGAACTCGGCGACCCCTTCGGGAGTGTCGCAACCCGTGAGGATCTCGCCTTCGCCGATTCCCGGCAGCACCCAGTCGGCGTAGCTGGCGAGTCGGTTCAGTGTGTCCACCATGATCTCCCGAGACGGCCACAAAGTCGGCCGCAGGTTGGGATCGAAGGAAATCGTGCGGCCACGCTGTCGGAACGCATCGGCCAGGGCCAGCGCGAGCTCGCACGAGCTGGCGGAAATCGCGGGCGCCACACCGGTGAGGTGAAGATGTGCGTTCGTGTCGGCGAGCGAAGGATCGAAATCGTCCCGACTCAGATGGCTGGCCGCCGAGCCGCGCCGGAAATATTCCACGGCCGGGTCTTCGCCGCGCTCGGCGCGGGACTTCAACTGGAAGCCGGTGGGATAGCGTGGGTCGCTGACGATCCGACTGGTGTCGATCCCTTCCGCCGCGATCGCCGCGTTGATCGTCCGGCCGAACGAGTCATCGCCAACCCGGCTCAGATAGGTCACGTCATGGCCGAGGCGCGAGAGTCCGATCGCGACATTCAGATCGGCGCCGGCAATGCGCTTGATGAAGCGGTCGGCATTTTCCAATGGTCCGGCTGCTTCGGCGACGAACATGATCATCGCCTCGCCGTAGGTCAGTATCTTCATGATGGAGAGGTGGAGCGAAATCTGTGAAGCGCGATGGCCGACGCGCTGACTTGCGCGGACCGAGGCACGGACGGCAGGGCGCGCATCGTTCAGTCGCGCAACACGGCGCGCAACGCATCGCGGGTGGCGGCGACCGGGTCGGCGCCGACGATCGGAAATTCGAGGCCGCGCGGGAGTGCGGGCGGCAGTGCCGCGACCCAGTCTCGCCACGGCCCAATGCCCTCGTCGGGTGCGACGGCGTGATAACGGTCGTCCCGGATCTGCACGCCTTTGCAATGCACATACTCGACATGGCGTGCCAGCGAGGCGCAGGCAGACGCGGTGTCGTCGCCGGCCCAGTACCAGTTGCCGATGTCGAGCGTCATGCCGAACGCCCCGCGCCACGCTTCGTTGGCGCGCAGGCTAGCGAACAGTGCCTCGAAATCGGCGCGGCTGCCGCCGACCGCTGACTGCCCGTTCTCGACAAAGACGCGCACCGGCGCCCGCCGCAACACATCCGCGACCGCGTCCATCGCGCTTGACCAGTGCGCCGCCCAGGTCGCCGACGCGCGTCGGCCGCTTGCGGCGGCCACCGCGCGCGCATCGCTGTCCGCCGGTTGCTGGCGGCCAGGTGCATCGAACGGTCCCAGTTGCAGTTTGAGCGCGATCGCGCCGAACGCCTGCGCCTCGCGCAGGGCGCGGCCGACGGTTGCGACGGACGGCAAGCCGTCTTCGCCGAAGAACTCGGCGGGCGTCGAATAGACCAGCGCGAAGCCGACGCTGCCAGGCATAGCGGCGAGCGCGCCGGCAAATGCAGTGGCGTCCCGGTCGCGCCACTCGGGCGGCAACAATTCGGCGCGGACTTCGAAGCCGTCGGCGCCGGCTGCCATCGCCCACTGCGCCGCCGCCAACTGGCCGCGTTCGCGCACGCGATCGGCGCCGTAGGCGCTGGCCACCACGATGCCGGCCGCCCGACCTTCACGGGCGGTGAAGGAGCGGAAGCGCTTTGCCGCGTCCGTGCCGGCGGTGGCACTGGCCGTCGGCGGCGGTGAGGAGCTGGACGGAGGGTGAGTCATGTCTTGAATGGGGAGGACAGGCCAGCGCCGGCGCGCCTGCGCGGCGCCGACCTGCGCGGCATTATCCGCCAGCACTGGAACCGATTCCAGAGTTTTCGACGTTTAGGGTGTCACTGGCTATCCGGGTAAGCCCTTAGGCGCTTCCAGCCGCACGCGCATTCCCTCACAATAGCGGCACCGGCTGCGTGCACTGGCCTGTCTATCCGCTTCGACAAAGCTGCTCCTGGAGGCAAGATGATCGACACCCCTCCCGTACGACCAACCGAGCATGAGGATTCGTCCGTCGCGACGGCGGTGCGCCGAACCCGGCGCCGCGCGCTCCTCGGTATGCAGAAGATCGCTGGTGCGACCGTAATCGTCGCGGGGAGCGCCGGGCTGGCGGGATGCCAGACGGCGACGCCGCTGGAAGTGGCTATCGGCGACCCGCAGGCGGGCAGTCGCGCCGATACGGCTTCACAGCTCGACTTTCGCGGCATGGACCAGGCGGTCGACGACTGCAAGCAGGCGGCACGCAGCGCGGCCGCGAATCGCTGCGCGCAGGTACGGGCCTATGAGTCATGCATGCATGGCAAGGGCTACGTCACCCTGCTGGGTCCAGACACGCCGAGCGGCTGCGGCGAGACCGATTGGCAACGCAATCTGCGTCAGGAGATGAAGGTGTTGCGCGAAGACGGTCGCTGACCGGGACTTGGAACAAACTTTGCATGCTTCACATGTTTTTGCTCGCGTTCAGCGCTGGGCCGCTTCCGTGAGGTGCGCACGTCGGCCGCGTCATTGCGCTCAGGCGCAGTCAAGCGAAGCGCGGTGCCGGCACTGACCGATCAGTCCGGCGCCGGCCGTGAACCGGGCATCGCGAGCAGCAATGTCACATCGAGAAAGCAAGGAAAGGAGAATACGATGACCGATCAGCAGGCGAATCCTGAGACAGACTGTGGCTTGCGCGTTGCCCTTGGCGTAGGTGCAGTGGTCGGCGGCGTGCTGCTCGGCTCCGCCGTCTGGACGCGTTGGCAGACACGGCGCGCCGAACGGCGCCACCCGCCGGCCGGGCGCTTCGTCGACGTCGCCGGCGGTCGCCTGCATTACCTCGAAGCTGGCGACGGACCACCGGTGGTCCTGATACACGGCAACTCGGTACAGGCCAGCGACTTCGAAGCCAGCGGATTGTTTACGCTGCTGGCGCAGCGCCACCGCGTCATCGCCTTCGATCGGCCCGGTTTTGGCTATAGCGATCGTCCGGCGGGCCGGGTCTGGACGCCGGCCGCTCAGGCCGACCTGCTGCACCAGGCGCTGGCGGAACTGGGCGTCGAGCGAGCCGTCGTCGTTGGCCACTCGTATGGCGCGACGATCGCCGCGGCAATGGCGCTGTCCTATCCTGAGACGGTTCGCGCGCTGGTCCTCCTGTCGGGCTATTACTTTCCGACGCCGCGCGTCGATGCATTGACAAGTGCATTGGCCAAGACGCCGCTGCTGGGGGGCTTGCTCCGTCATACGTTGCTGCCGGTGACCGGGCGGCTGACGCTGCCGCTGGCGGCGAAGCGCATGTTCGCGCCGAGAGCGGTCGCGCCCAAGTTCGAGGCGTTCGTGCCGCGCGCGATGATGACGCGGCCGGTGACGGTCGGCGGAATGACAGGCGACGGCAGCCTGATGATCCCAGGCGCCGCTTCGCTGGCGCGCAGCTACAAGCGCATCACGCAGCCGGTCACGATCGTGACCGGCGACGGCGACCATGTCGTCAGCGCGGAACGGCACTCGCACAAGCTCCATAAGCAGATCCCGCATAGCGAACTGCGCGTGGTGCCGCACGCCGGTCACATGGTGCATTACGCGGCTGCGCGCAAGATCAGCGCGTGGGTCGAAGCGCTGTCCGATTGAGCGTTGGCACGGACTTTCGGCTCGCGTCGTCGACCCGAGGCGTTGGCTCGACTGCTTGGCTCGACTCGTCGGATCGAGCGATTCGCTCGGCTGCTTCGCGCGAGTGATTCTCTAGGGCGATCGGCCCGCGTTGTTGGCTCGAATCAGCGGCCGGCGCCTTCTGCCCGGATGCGGTGCCCCAAGTCGTCGGCCGGCATGTCGAAGCCGCGCGGTGACGCCTGTCGCCGGCCATTGCGGCGCGCTCGGGCGAAATGGCCGGACCGCCGCGCAGCGCGCTCGTTACCCCGCCGCTAAAATGAGCGCTTCGACGCTGGCGCGCCAAGCCGGCGTGTGGTTGGAGAGCGCCTCATGACCTATCGTAGCGTCAAGGCTGTGCACCGGGCGCAGCGCGACGACATCGGTTCGCTGCGGACGCGCCGGGCCTTGCCCGGCCCGGGCCTGCGTCAGTTGGATCCCTTCCTCTTCCTCAATCACCACGGTCCGCAGCACTATCCGCCGGCCAATGAGGGACTGCCGTTCGGACCGCACCCGCACCGCGGTTTCGAGACGGTGACCTTCATCCTCAGCGGCATGCTGGCCCACCGCGACAGCGCGGGACACGAAAGCGTGATCGGGCAGGGCGGCGTGCAATGGATGACGGCGGGGGCGGGCCTCGTCCATGCGGAACTGTCTCCCGCCGCCTTCATCGAGCAAGGCGGCGACCTCGAGATCCTGCAACTCTGGGTCAATCTGCCTGCACGGTTGAAACGTGTCGCACCGCGTTACGTCGGCCTGCAGGGAGACGCGATCCCGACCGTGCGCCCGGCGCAGGGCGTGGCAATCGAGGCAGTGTCGGGCGATTGGTTCGGGCAGACCGGACCGTTCTCGTCGTCGACCGACGTGCGTCTTGGCTTGGTCCGTTTCGATGCCGGCGCGACACTGGACGTTACGCTGCCGCCTGATTACACGGTGCTGTGCCATGTAATCGACGGCGTGATCGAGGCTGACGGCAGCCGCGCGGGTCCGGCGGACATGATCGAGTTCCACTTTGGTGCGCCACGGCTACGCCTGCGGGCGGCCGAGCGCGCGCGCGTGCTGCTTGGCACTGCGCAACCGCTCGGCGAACCGGTAGTCTCCTATGGCCCGTTCGTGATGAACACGCGCGAAGAGATCGAGGAAGCGCTTGCCGACTATCGCGCCGGCCGCTTCGACACGCCGTTGCCGGGCTGATCGCTCGGCGCCGCCGCGCTGCCGGCCAAACCGGCCAAAGCGGGCAGCCGGACCGAAGCGCCGATCGCCGTCGCGCGGCGGGCGCTCAACCAGCGCACACGGTCGGCCCGGCGCGCACTTGACCGTGCGCAACATTTCGCGGTTGCCGCTATCCTTGCAAGCTTTGCCGGACGCAGCGCGCACGCGAGCGGGATGACTGCCACGCAGGCGATCGCATTCATGCCGCTAGCGCCTTTCGTTCGGCTGTCTACATTCCGGTCCTCGTCTTCTGCCGCCAATGCCCGACGCACCGCAGCCTTCCGCCCCAGCTCCGTCTTCCTCCTCATCTCCTTCTCCCGCGCCGCCCGCGCACGATGCGCGACGCTTCGCGCGCTACCTTCTCGGGCGGGCTGCCTCGTCGCTTTCGTTTCAGATGCTGTCGGTCGCGGTCGGCTGGCAGATCTATCACCTTACCGGCAGCGCTTACGCGCTCGGTCTCGTCGGGCTTGCGCAGTTTCTGCCGATGGTCTGCCTGACGCTGGTGGTCGGTCATGTCGCCGATCGCTTCGACAGACGGCGCATCGTCGCCGTCTGCATGGGCATCGAGTCGCTCGCCGCGTTCGGCCTTGCCGCGGTCGTCGCGGTGTCGCTGGCCGGTGCGCTGAGTGCCAGCTTCGCGGTGCCCGCAGTGTATGCATTGATCATCGTCAACGGCGCGGCGCGCGCGTTCGAGGCGCCGACCAGCGCCACGTTGGTCCCGGCGTTGACGCCGCGCGAGGGCCTGCAACGCGCGACCGCGTGGTCCACGTCCGCCAACCAGACCGCGCAGATTCTCGGACCGGCGCTCGGCGGCGTGTGTTATGCGATCGCGCCCACCTTTGCGTTTGCATTGGCCGCCGTGCTGTTCGCGATCGGCGCGGTGTTGATCGGACGTTTGACGCTGGCGCGGCGCGTTGTCAGTCGTACGCCTGTCACCCTGGCATCGGTGTTCTCGGGCGTCAGCTTCATCCGCAGTCAGCCGGTCGTGCTTGGCACGCTGTCGCTCGATCTGTTCGCGGTGCTGCTGGGCGGCGCCACCGCACTGATGCCGATCTTCGCGCGCGACATCCTGGCCGTCGGACCGTGGGGGCTCGGCGTGATGCGCTCCGCGCCCGCGGTCGGCGCGCTGGCCATGTCAGTGTGGCTGGGCCGCCGTCCCCTCAGCGGCCCGATCGGGAGAATCCTGTTCGGCGCATTGATCCTGTTCGGACTGGCGACAGTCGTGTTCGCGTTCTCGCGCAGCCTGCCGCTGACGGTCGCGGCCCTGGTGGTGCTGGGCGCGGCCGATTCGATCAGCGTGGTGGTCCGCATCACGCTCGTCCAGTTGTTGACCCCGGACGAAATGTTGGGGCGGGTCAGTGCCGTCAACACATTGTTCGTCGGCACCTCGAATCAGCTGGGCGAATTCGAATCGGGTGTCACTGCCGGGCTGTTCGGCACCGTTGCGGCGACCGCGATGGGCGGCGTCGGCACGATACTCGTCAGTCTGCTATGGATGCGACTGTTTCCCCAGTTACGAGACATGCGCTCGCTCGACGGCTCGGGCCCGGAAGCGCGCCGCTGATCGCGGGCGAGCGGTCGGCCGCGGGCCGTGGGCGCCGGCGGGGCTGCTCAGTTTGCGGCGGACGGGACGCCTTCCAGCATGCGCCGGGTCGAATCACGAGCGGCGGAACGCGCACCGTTTCGTGAGCCAGGCGGCCGGGCCGCTCCGGCTCGGCTTCAGCTTCACCTCGGCTTCGAATCGAATCGAATCGGCATCGGCATCGGCATCGGCGTCGGCGTCGGCGTCGGCGTCGGCGTCGGCATCGGCGTCGGCATCGGCGTCGCGATGGCATCGCGCAGCGATCGCGCCGAGCCAAAGCAGGACGAACCGTTCGCCCGCTCGACGAGAGGACGGCAAGCGGCGTCGCCATGTGAGCGCCGACTGCGCTGCCGGGCCGACTCGCGTTCGTTCCCGCGTCGGCCCTAGCGCGCCGGGTCGTCGGGCAGGGCGGCGGCGAAGGCCTGCAACTGAGCCAGCAGCGCGGCGGGGTCTTCGAACATGGTCAGATGCCCGGTGTCGATCTCGGCGTAGCGGGCGTCGCGGATGAGCGCCGCGAGCGCCATCGCTTGCGCGGCCGGCACGACCTGGTCCTGACGACAACCGACCACGCGGGTCGGCACGCGCAACCGGCTTGCAGCGTCGCGCACGTCGACGCGGGCGCCCAACTCGATCTGCCGCAGCATGCCTTCCCAATCGTTGAACTCGACGATCTGACGCTGCATCGCGCGCTGCTCCGCCGACGACATGCGTGCCAGAAAAGCCGGACTGAAGCCGTTGATCATGACGAGAGAAGCCATCGCGTCCCGATCCGTTGCGATCAGTTTCTCCCACAGCGCGAGCATCATCGTTTGGCGCGCGTCGCCGCGGGCGAAGCCGCCCACCAGCAGCAGGCCGCGCACCAGGTCGGGCCTGCGGTCCGCGAGCACCGTCGCGATCGCGGCGCCCAGCGAGTAGCCGACAACCACGCATCGCGAGATGCGGCACGCGTCTACTGCCGCGGCGACCTGCGACGCGAGCCCGGCCAGCGTGAGCGGCGCGCCACTGTCGCGGGTCGCGCCGGCGCCGGCGTAATCCGGTCGCAAAACTGTCCAGGCCGGCGTCAACGCGTCGAGCAGATGGCCCCAGTTGCTGTCGCCGTCGCCGCCGGTTCCCGAAATCAGCAGCAGCCCAGGTCCCTGGCCATCAACGCGATAAGCGACCCGTGCGTCGCCGCATTCGATATAGTGCATCGCTTCGCTCCCGCAGCCTCGTTGCGCGCGCAGCCCCCCCGGCTTGCCCACCGTGACGACCGCCGTCGCGGTGCCACGCGCTGCATCAATCAGAAGGCGTAGAAGGGCCGCCGGTCGCTCCGCCCCGGCGCGTCGGCAAAGCCGACGAAGACGCGTTTGCCGAAGAAGAACGGCAGGCCCCAGACGAATGCCTGCGAAGTCGCAGCGCTGACGCGTGCCACGTTGCGCAAGGCGCCCTTGCCACTGCGCTCGAGCGCGGCAGTGTCGCCGACGCGAACCGTCACATCGACGCTCGCCCCGTCATTGCCGACCAGCGTCGCGCTTGGCGACGCCTCGCTGGACGCGCACCATTGCCGCCCGCATGTCTCGATCGGCGCGGCTGCCTGGCTGAAGTACAGGTCCTGCGTCCCGGTATCGAAATAGCTCTTCGGATAGTCGACACCGGCGAAGCGCGTCATGAAGCGTCCGGCGTTGTCGAGCCGCACGCGGGCACGCGCGTCCAGGCTGTTGTTGGCCCGGGTATCGATGCCGAGCGTCAGCGAGCCCGATACGGCGTCGATGCCGTTGGCTGGCGGCAGGTCCAGCGCCAGCACGACGCCGTTGTTGTCGCGCGGCAACGCGGCCACCGGATGCGCGACGCGGAACGAGGCGGGCAGCGCACCGACCACCGGCGCGCACGCTTCGCCTGCGTCGCAGGTGAAGTACCGTGCCGCGGACACCGGCAGCGAGCAAGGTTCGCCGCAGTCGGTGCGCCGCGTGGCGGCAATGCCGAGCGTACCGTTCGACGTGGGATGCCCCTGTGATTGGCAGCCTTGCGGCCGTGGATGGCTGGCGTCGACGCGGCCGACCTCATCGACGATCTGGACTGGAATGGCGCGCGCCGTCATACCGCCAAGCGTGACGTCGGCGCGGGCGACCGGTCCCCACGCGTTCGACGATAGAAAGCGCAGGCATTCCGCCATTGGCTTGCCGTCCGGCCCGGGCATCGCGGCGAAGCGTTCGGGATGACGCATCGCGTCCCGTTGCAGCCGCAAGCCGACAGAGCCCGTATCGATCAGCACATCGTGTATCGTTTCGCACTGGTCGGTGCCCGGCACGCAGACAGTGACGGATACGAGGGCCCGATTGTAGCCGTGGCGCGGCTTGCGTACCGTGACCGGTACGACGTTGTCTGGCAGGCCGGCGTCTGCCTGTGCCGTGGCCGGCGCGGCGCTTGCTTGGGCAGCGAGCTGTGGCGCATCGGCTGAGGGAGCGGCGACCGCCGCGCCGGCCGGCACCATCAACGCGATGGAGCAAGCCAGCGCGGCCAGGCTCACCCGAGCGGCCTGTGTCAATCGGTGGTGCGGTCGTCGCAGACGGTGCATCGACGCGACGAGCGCGGCGCGGACACGGTTGGACGTATGCCCGGCCGTCGCGCTGGCGACGCGGCTGGCCGGCTGTGCCAGTGAGGAGACCCAACCGTTGCCGGCGGTCGCGTCGTCGGCTGGGCGGACGAGCAACGCGGCGGCGGGCAGTTCATCGACGCGGGCCTCGCGGTGCGGGTCGAACTTGCCTTCGAAGAAAAACGGTACGGACATCGACTGAGACTCCTGGCAACGCGCCGGCGATCGGAAGCGTGTCCGGCACGGTAGCGTGCGGCGACGAGATGTGCAAGCGTACTGTGTGGCGGCTAGGGAAAGCCACGGGATCGAGGGCGATCGAATGAGGAGGAAGCGATGACGCGTGGTGTGCTGCGGTTGCGCCAATTCAACGATGGCGATCTCGATGCTGCTCAGTGTTTGTCCCGGGCGGTGGGCTGGCCGCACCGGCGGGACGACTGGGCGTTCGCGGCGCGGCTGGGGCATGGCTGGGTCGCGGAGCGGGCGGGTCGGGTGGTCGGCACCACGCTGTATTGGCAGCATGGCGACGCCGGTGCGTCGATTGGCCTGGTGATCGTCAGCGCGGCCGAGCGTGGCCAAGGCCTTGGCGCCAGACTGCTCGGCGCGGCGCTGGATGCACTGGCGGGGCGAACCGTGTTTCTGAACGCGACGCCGGCTGGCCAGCCGCTTTATCAGTCCGTCGGCTTTCGCGCCTGCGGCGCGATCGTGCAATGCCAGTCCGATCGCATCCGGGCTACGCAGCCGGGCATCGAGGACGGTGCTTTGCTGCGCGTTGCAACGCCGTCCGACCGCGTGACCCTGGCCGCGCTTGCAACGGCTGCATGTGGGATGGATCGGCAGGCGGTCGTCGATGCCGTGTTGGACGCCGGTCATGCGGTTGTCATCGCGCGCGCCGGAGCGGTCCAGGGTTACGCTGCGATCCGTGCGTTCGGCTTGGGCAGCGTGATCGGGCCCGTGATCGCGCGCGATACGGTAGACGCCCGCGCGCTGATCGGATATTGGCTCGCACGCGCTGACGGCGGCTTTGTGCGCATCGACGTGCCAGCGGAGAGCGGCCTGGCGCCATGGCTGGCGGGCTGCGGCCTGACTGCCGTTGACCGGTCGGTGACGATGGTGAGAGGGCCATCGCCGCCCATCACGGCGGTGTACCGGACCTACGCCGCGGTGACACAGGCGCTGCTGTAATGCCGGGGCTGCGGTAGCGGAGGCGCTGCCGCAAGCGGTGAGTCCCGGCAGCGCTGCCGGGACGGTTTCAGCGGTCCATCCGGCGGCTCCAGATTCCCATCCGTTCAGAAACCGGTTCGGCAGGTGCGGTGCGACGCCTCCTCGCACGCCTGTCGAAATGTTTCACAAAACACCTTGCGAGACATCTTTCACGACGCTTGTTACGACGCTTGTTACGACGCTTCTTGCCACTGCGCATGGGCGACAGCGGCGCTCAGCAACACGTGCTCGATCGCGGCGGACGGCACCGCTTCGTCGGACTGAGAATCAACGGCGGACTCGCTCAGGGTCAGCACGATGCTGGCGAACGTACTGGGGTTGTCGAGCAGCAGGCGGGTACGGATCAGCGGGCGTTCGTCAAGGATGTCGAACGCCGCTGCGAGGTTCGATGCTTGGAAGCGGTCGTGCTTCCTGCTGATCCCCGTCAGCCTGAGCAGGCGTCGAATTTCGGCGAGATCGAAACGATTCCAGGTAAGTCGCGCAAGCGTGTCGGGCACCGATCCCTTCAGCTCGAACGCGTGCATGTGGAAGACGTCGTCCGCGTCATCGCGCAGGTGCGATGCTTTACGTTGCAGCAGCGCGCGATCGTCGGCCAACGGCACGTCGGCCGACACCCGCAGCCCGCACTCAAGCGTTCCGTCGTCGTGGGCGCAGTGCTCGGCAACGTCGATCAGGATGCGTTCGAGGGGATCGTGCCGATAGGTCAGACCGTGCAGATCGCCGTCGACCAAGCTGACCAGCCAGACGCGCCTGCAGTCTTCCAGCACGTGGCGCGCGAGCCATCGCGCGCTGGCTGCCAGGCGCTGCGTGAAGCGGCGTCTGGTCGGATAGCGCGAACCGCCCTCGTTGTGGCGACCGATCAGTGCGAAGAAACGGTTCCAGAGGGCCGGGGCAGCGAGCGGGTCGTGCAGCGCCGCGCTCAACGCCTGAACGCGGCGCGCCGTGTCCAGCATCGCGTCTCTGACGCGTCGCGCGGCCGGGTAGTAGCTTCCCGAGATCGCCAGTTCGTGTTGGTCCAGACCATAGCAGAAAATGGTTTCGACATCGTCCTGCAATGCCGTGTCGATCGTGACGATTTGCGGGAAGACGTCACGCTCCTGCGTGCGAAAGCCGCTGCGATGGCTGGTGGCAACGCTCTGCCGGGCAAAGCAAGTCGCGATCCGCTCCTGTTGCAGCGCGAGCGTCACTGCGAAGCGATCGATGCCAGCGTCACCGTGCGTATGTGCCGCCGCGCTCGCTTCCTCCGGCACGAGTCGGAAGCGCTGTTGGTCGCGGTCGTAGGTGCAGAGGATCCGATCGCTCCCGAGTGGGCCGATTCGATACAAGCGTGGGTGGCTGACGACCGCTTCGATTGGCGCGATGCCTTTACCAAGCTGCAGATAGCGCCGTCTCTGGCTCGACATCATGACACCGCGCGAATCCGGCGAGGACAGGTGCGCCGTGTCGTTGCCGGTGATGAGCCACGCGTCAGGAATCAACTGCTCAAGTCGACTGGAGACGTGACGAGGCGGCTTTGGCTGGTGGCCGTCGGACGGCGTGGCGCTCGGCATGCCAAATTCCCATTCCTCTGCGCTGGCGAAGCGGAGCGGATAGCCCGCCTTCATTGGCCGGTTCAGATCGTATGCTTCGTAGTGCTGGCTGTCGGGCACGGCACGGACGGGCAGAAGCAAGCCGTCCACGCGCGCGCACATGATCGGCCCGCCAACTGCGGGCAGCGTTACGTTGTACAGGCGGCCTGTACCTTCGGTCGCAACAACGTCCTGTTTACGCGCCACCACCCGCAGACGCATCGCGATTCTCGCATCCAGCTGCGTGCGGGTCGGCAGCAGCACTTTGACCGGCCTTGGCGGACGCGCCCGGGCCGACGGCACCGGGCGCCATTGCTCCGTTTCGGCCGAGTATCTGACGTGCGTCGTTCGACCGTCCCGCGTCGCCTGGAATGTTCCATCGTCGAGGCTGAGCGTCCACGGCTGCCCCCCTATTTCGGCTACCGGTCCGCGCGCGCTGAGCCGCGTGTGCGGAGGGAGCTTGAGTGAGGCGACGATGAGGTCCCCCTGTCTGTCGCGCAGGTTCGTCGCGATGATCGCGCGGGTGAGGCAGGCCAGGCTCTTGTCGAGGTTTGCGATGTTTCCGTCCTCAGCAGCCCGCGGGTCCAGCGCGTCGGGATTGTCGACGATGAGTCTGAGCAGCGGCGCGCCCAGTCGATCGAGCAGCACGGTCCTGGGCGGAGCTGGCAGCAGCGCGACGAGTTCGGCAATCACCACGTCGACAGCCCGCAGGATCGTGCTCATTCGCTTGCTTTCATCGGGTGTCGCGTCGCGCCCGATCAATGCGGAGAAAAAGCGGAGCTGCGCTGCGCCGTCCATTGCGGATAACGGGTAGTCGGCAGCGCCGCCGACATCGCGCAGCACCATCGTGACCGGCGGATGCCCTGTCGCACTGTGCGTCGCCGCGGCCACTTCGGCATTCGAGGCCGCGACCGCGCGGCCGGCGCGCTGCTTGGTGCGCGCTTCGGTCTGCCGGTGAGCGCGCGCGATGCGTTCCCCTGTGCTTCCCTCTGTACTGCCGTGTGCGGTTCGCCCCGTGCTTCGCACTGCGGTGCCTTCTTCGGCGCCTTCCGCGTCACGCCCAATGCGTGCCGCGGCGGCAGGCCGCGCCGCTTGCCCTGCTTGCCACTGTTCAGCGTGCGGCTCGGGAAGCGATGCCTGCTGCGTCACATGCCACGCGGCGAGGGGCGGCGTCGGCGGGAGGTCCGGGAACCCCGGAGCGTTGCTATGGACGAGGCCGATCGACGACGCACGCCAATGGCTCATCGCCAACGCGCCGGCCACGCCGCCGAGCACTGCGCCGCCGAGCAGCAGGGCGCGCTTGCCGGTCAGTGACCGGGAGGGGGCGGGGGCAGTGGACGCGGTCGGCGGGGTCGGCGGGTGTGGGTGGAACGGTAACGACGCCAGTCTTACCGACCGCGCTTCGAAGGCCGGTGCGTTACCGACGCGTTCGACGCAGGTGGACAGACCGCGCTGGCTCGACCGCGGTGCGGGCGGCCGCTGCATCGGCCGAGTTTCGACACCACGCAAAGGCGTCTTGCTTTGAGCATCGCTGGCTCGTTGACATGGCAGATCGGTGGGCATGCGGACTCCCGACGAAGGTGACCTGTATTCTTGTAAATCACCGACGCGCCGGCGCTATCTGCTATCGGTCACGGTTGCCAGGACAAGCGGGGCTCCGGTTCCGATGCCCGTTTTTCGCAGTCGGGACAGACGTCATTGAGCGCCGAAGCTCGGTGCGTCATTTGCCATCGACGCTGTATGCGTCGAGCGTCATTGCGACGTTGATCACCGCGGCGCTGAGGCGCGTGGCAACGGTGCGGTCAAGCGCGCTTCCCTTGCTGGGTGTGCCACAGCGCCTGGGCGGCAAAACCGCTCAGGAGTGACTTCATCAGGGGCAGGGACGTTTCGGTGCTACGCACCGGCCGGCTGACTAGCCCGTCGCTCAGCTCCAGCACCATCTGCGCGAATGAGTCTGCGTTGGACATCAAAAGCTGCGCGCGTAGCTCGGGACGCGTGTTGAAGAGGTCGGCCGCCTGCTCGTTCCCGGTAGGCGGGCGGGCTTGCCGGCGACTCGCCATCGCGAGATTCAACAGTTGCCGAGTCTCCCGGCGTGTCAGCCGGCCGGCTGACATACGCTCGATTTCCTTGGTCAGCGGCCGGGCGCCTTGCGGTGTGTCCATGTAGAAGATGTCGTCAGTACCCGCGCCCAAATGCGATGCCTCGTGAATGATCGTCGCGACGTCGTCGCTGACGCGCTGCCCGCAGCCGAGCCCGCAGCCCGTCTTGCCGCTCCGATACGCGCCGCTCGCCTTGACGTTGACGATAATGCGGTGCAGCGGGTCATCCTTCAGCGTGAGGCCATAGGTCTCGCCGTCGTGCAGATCGGCCAACCAGATCCGTGCACAATCGTCGGCGACGTGATCGCTCATCAAGCGGGCGGTGGCCACGACCCTGCGCCTGAATTGCCGTCGAATGTATTTTTGCGTGGCCTCGTCGACTTGCCCGCCAATCAGTTCGAACAACCGGGCGAGCGGGCGCTGCGCTGCTTCGGCTTGGCGCAACGCAGCCGCGAGGGTCTGCATGCGTCGCGACGCGTCGATGACTGCTTGCTTCAGTTCCGCCGCGGCCGGTGCATACTTGCCAGCGACGGCCAGTTCGTCGTTACCCAGGCCGTAGCAGACGATGCGTTTCGACGCGTCCTCTATTTTTGCGTCGACCATCGCGATGCGCGGGTATTCGTCCCGGCGGGCGGTACGGTAGCCCTCGCGGTAAGTGGCTTTGCTCCGCTGGTCGCGAAAGCGTGCCGCCATGCGACGTTGGCCAAGCAGCAATTCGGTCAGTTCGTCGCTTCGGTCGCCTGCTTCGCCTGCCTCGCCTGCCTCGCCTTGCTCGATCGCCGTCGAGGCGAAGCCGCGCTCCTCCGGCACCAGTAGAAACCGGCGTTGCTCACGGTCGTAGACGCACAGCACCTTATCGCTCTCGGCCGGTCCGATCTGATGGAGATTTGGAATGAGCCGATGACGCTCGATCGGTACCACGCCGCCCTCGACCCTAAGGTAACGGCGCCCTTGTTCGGTTTGCAGCATGCCGCGGCTGTCGGTGGGATGCATGAACGCAGTATCGGTGCGAACGGTCCACTGGCGGGGAAGTGCCTCACGCAGCCGGTCGGACAGATGCGAACGCGGCGAGGATGTCTCTTCATCCAGCTTCGCCGACAGGCGGACGCGGCGTCCCACGCGCCAGCCGCCATCGCTGCCGACACTGAGCGGATAGCCTGCCTTGCGCGGCCGGCGTCTGTCGTACGCCTCGAGCATCACACCTGCGCGGTCCAGGCGAACGGGCACGAAGCGCTGCCCGAGCTGCGCACACAACGCTGTCTGCGTCGAACCCTGCAACGTCACGGCGTACAGCGTGCCTTCGCCGGCATGGGCGACTGGCTGGTAAGCGGACGGCGTGACGCCAAACCGCCGTGCGACGCGTGCGAGGCGCCTACCCGCCGCGGCGGGGCGTGCGCCGCGCATCTGCAACGCGGCGGCTTCCTGCTTGCGGAAACGCCAGCCCCGCGCCGATTCGTGGTATTCGACCTCGACCGTGCGGCCGTCCCGGGAAGCGATGAAGGTCCCGTCGCGATACGCGAGTCGCCAGCTTTCGCCATCGATTTCCGTGTGTGGACCGGCCCGATCGAAGCGGGTCTTGGCCGGCGGAGCGAGGCGCTCGCTGATCACCTTGCCCGCGCGGTCACGCGGTGCGGCGGCCACCATCGAGCGGGCGAGAAAAATTGCATTCTCGACGGCGTCGGCGGTTTGCTCGGTATCCGGCGCCAATCCGTCGAGGTCGTCGGCAATCAGTTGCAGGAGGGGCGCGAGACATGCCTGCGACAGCACGAAGGGCTGCGAGTGAGGCAGCAAGCCAACGATCATCGAGACTATCTTGTCGACCGCGCCGAAGATACCGGCCAGCCGCCCGGCTTCCTCGGGCGTCGGACATCGTCCCAGGTTCTCATAGAAATAGACGACTTGCGCTTCCTCGGCCAGTGCCGAAAACGGATTCTGCAGTGTGCGCCCGATTTGACGCAGCACGTCGGCGAACGAGAGATGCGCGCGCTTTTCGACGCACGACCAGTCGAGCTTGATGGCGACGACGTCGTCGGAGGCCGTGGAGGGGGGGGGCGTCGAGGTGGCGGTCGGCGGCGTTGTGGGCGCCGCTGGCAACAGACGCGCGGCGGCACGCGGTGGCGCCACGCGGGCTCGTTCATACGCCTCGCGGCGCGCTGCCGCCCCGTGCGGAGCCGGAGCCGGAGCCGCTGCGCCGGGCGGCGGCTGACGCCATACATCTGCCAAAGGTAGTGGCAAGGGGCGTGACGCGCCGCTCTCGCGCAGCGTGGTTGGCTGTGCCGGCGATGCATGCCATGCTTCGGAAGCAAGGCGTGCCGCAGCACCCCCGAGCGCCAGGCCGGCTAGCGACACGGCCCACTTCCAGCTGAACCTAAAGGCGACAGGGTGGGGCGCCGGCCCTCCTGGAACGGGGTGCGGCGCTGGCGCTCCCAGGAGTGCGCTGATGCCATCGCACTCGGCTTCGAAGGCGGCACGACACGCCGCGCACGGCGGCGGCGCCCAGGTGCCGGCCACGGGCGCGTTGAACACTGCCTTGATCCTTGCCCACAGGCCCTCGGGGGCGGATTTCCACACGGCAGGGCCATGTAACCGGCACGTCTCAGTAATGGCAGGCCTTGGTTCATCCGGTGCTTGGGGCACCCCACCGGCGTACGCCACGGCAGGCGAGCGCAGCTGGCGCGGTGTGGTCGCGCCGGGTGGGGCAACATGGGTCGGCATCGGCACCTCGAAAGGTCGCGAAAGCCTCCATTGGTGGCCATCGGGCAGGGCTACGCCGTCCGTTAGCAACCATCCCACGATGACAACGCCGGGCGGTCTCCCTCATGCGCTTCGAATATCGCGATGATCGGCGTGATGCGGAGCCGCAGCCTATTCCCTCACGGCGCCTTGGTTCCGTTGCCGGAACTGCGCTGCCTTGAAGCGATTGCCGCAGGTGGCCATGCTGCACCAGCGCCGTTTGTGTGCCTTGGTCCGATCGTAGAACCACAGGACACAGTCCGGGTGCTCGCACTGCTTGACCAGCGTGAAGTCGCCCTCGATCAGCAGGTCCGACACGGCCTCCGCGACCGGCCCCAACAGCGCGGCCACCGTACCGCTGCAAGCGGTACGAGCCAGGCTGAGCTTGCCCTGCTTGTCGCGTTGCAAGCGCGGCGCGGTCACATATGCCTGCAGGTACGCGTTCAATGCATGCAACGCGCTGGCGTCGCCGACCTTGCCGTCCTTGCTTTGTCCGACCAATCTGCGGGCGGCCGCTCGCAGCGTCTTGGCCTTGCTCAGAAGATCGGCCCGCTCGGTCTTGTCGAGCCTGGCAACAGGCGCGATGCCGTACCGCGCCAGCCAAGCGAGCACTTCGTCCTCGTGCTGCCAGTAATCGACGGCGGTGCCCTCCACCCGTGCTTCGGTGTTGAGCAGGTCCATTGCCAAGTGATCGCCGAGCATCGGGGCGTGCCGACCGTCCGTCGTCGTCTGCCGTGCTTGGGTCATCGAAAGTAACTCGGTAAATACGTTTTGACAGGTTATCTCGAATGGCGGATAGTGCCGTCAAGTAACCTGAAATATCAAATTATACCGGTTATATAGACATCTGTTCCAACATGAGGAGAGCGCCATGAGCCCAATCGACAGTGTGCCGGCACGCAACGTTGTTGCGCGCGACGATGCAGCGGAGACGAAAGTCGGAACGACGCAGGTTCGCCACCGAACGATGCCGATCGACGGCGTCGATCTGTTCTACCGCGAGGCGGGTGTGCCGGGTGCGCCGGTCGTGCTGCTGTTGCACGGCTTCGCCGCCTCGTCGTATATGTTCCGGAACCTGATTCCGGCACTGGCGCGCGACTACCACGTGATCGCGCCGGACCTGCCCGGCTTCGGACAAACGACGGTGCAAGCCGGGGTTGCATTCGACTACCGCTTCGAACGGCTGGCAGCCGTCATCGATGCGTTCACGTTAGCCAAGCAGCTTGAACGTTACGCGCTTTACGTGTTCGATTACGGCGCACCGGTTGGCTGGCGATTGGCCGTGGCCCATCCCGAGCGCGTCACCGCCATCGTCACGCAGAACGGCAATGCCTACGAGGCCGGCTTGAGCAACGGCTGGGACGACATGCGCAAGGCTTGGGCTGATCCCAGCGCCGACAATCGCGAAGCATTACGTCGCTTCAACACCTATGAGATGATCAAGTGGCAGTACACCGAAGGCGTTCGCGATGTCTCGTTGATCGCGCCCGAGACCTATCAGCTGGCGCACGCCGCGATCGAACGCATCGGCGTCGACGCGCAGATGGATCTGTTGCTCGACTATGGCAGCAACATCCGACAATACGCCGAGCTCCATGCATATTTTCGTACGCATCGGCCGCCTACGCTGGCTGTGTGGGGCAAGAACGATCCGTTCTTTCTGCCGGCCGGAGCGGACGCGTTCAAGCAAGACAACCCGCGGGCCGAAGTGCACTTCCTGGACAGCGGCCATTTCGCGATCGAAACGCACGGCAGCGAGATCGCATCCCGCATGACGGCATTCCTGCGCCGCACCGTCGAGCGTTGAAAGCTCGCCAGCGCGCAGCCGACCTACCTGAGCGCTGCGCCGAGTGTGTCGTCGCGATCGGCATCGCGGGCTGCCGTTCTTTCCTGCGCCCGCTCAGGTCGTTACGTCGACGAACGACCAACGACGCGGCTTCCGCAACGCAGAGACGGGACCCCGGCTACGTCTCGCGGACGTCCGACAGTTGCGTCGCAGCCCTCCGGTTGCGCTCGTCGGATGTCCGGGCAGCGCGGCCCGGATCGGTGCAGGTCGGCGGCTCAAAGCTTTTCTTGCGAGACGGAAAAGTTAAAATTGCTGGACAAAAAGCCAGGTTTTCTTCATTGTGTTGCCCTCATAATGCGATGCCGAAGGCACGTCCAGACGTGCCTCGATGCAGGCCCGGGCATATCGGGTCGGTGTTAGGAATACGAAAGGTATCGCGTATCTTCCGTCCCCCAATCGAAGAAGAAAACCTGATGTCTGAGACGAAGGAGCCGCGCCGTCGATTTTTGCGACAGGTGTTTGCCATCGTGCCGGCCGCGACGGTGGCGTCCGGCGCGACACTCGGTGCCGCCGCCTGCACCAGCCACGCGGCGGACCACGCCGCGCCGGCGGCCAGGGCTGACTACCATCCGTCCTATTTCACTGCCGACGAGTGGCGCTTCATCAATGCGGCAGTCGACAAACTGATTCCCGCAGACGCGCTCGGACCGGGTGCGCTCCAGGCAGGGGTGCCGGAGTTCATCGACCGGCAAATGGACACGCCGTACGGGCACGGCAAACTTTGGTACATGCAGGGACCCTTCCATCCCGATCAAGCGCCGGAGATGGGCTATCAGATGAGTCTCGCGCCGCGTGACATGTATCGTCACGGCATCAAGGCCTGCAACGACTTCTGTGTGCGGCAATTCGGTGGCAAGTCGTTTGCCGATCTCGATGCGGATACGCAGGTCAAGGTGCTCGGCGATCTCGAACACGGCAAGATCACCCTCGAGCCGGTGCCGGCGAAAACTTTTTTCTCTTACCTGTTGAACAACGCGAAGGAAGGGTTCCTGTCGGACCCGATCTACGGCGGCAATCGCGACATGGTCGGCTGGAAGATGGTCGGCTTCACGGGCGCGCGAGCGGATTTCATGGATTGGATCGAACAGCCGGGCGCGAAGTATCCGTACGGCCCGGTGTCGATCGACGGCAGCCGGGGTTGAGTCGTGGCGATCAAAAACAAGAAGGTGGAGTGCGTCATCGTCGGCATGGGCTGGACGGGCGCAATTCTCGGGCAGGAACTGACCAGCGCGGGCGTCGAGGTATTGGCGCTCGAACGCGGACCGATGCGTGACACGCCGACCGAGGCGAATTATCCACGCGTCGCGGACGAACTCCGGTATGCGGTTCGCGGCGATCTGTTCCAGGACCTGTCGGCCGAAACAGTGACGATCCGGCACGGTCTGGGCGACGTGGCCGTGCCCTACCGTCAGAACGGTTCGTTCCTGCTCGGCAACGGGGTCGGCGGTGCGGGCTTCCACTGGAACGGCATGCACTATCGGATGTTGCCGGAAGAACTGCAGTTGCGTACCCGCTATGAAGAGCGGTACGGGAAGAAGTTCATTCCCGAGGGCATGCAGGTGCAGGACTTCGGCGTGACCTATGAGGAGATGGAGCCGTTCTTCGACTTTGCCGAGAAGGTGTTCGGCACGTCGGGCAAGGCCGGCAATCTAAACGGCACGATCCAGGCCGGTGGCAATCCGCTGGAAGGTCGGCGCAGCAGCGAGTTTCCGACGCCGCCGCTTGCCAACTCGCTGGGTGCCTCGCTGTTCGAGAAAGCGGCGCGCGACGTCGGCTTCCATCCGTATCCGGCACCCGCGGCGAATTGCTCGGAACCGTACACGAACCCATATGGCGTGCGGCTCGGGCCGTGCAACTTCTGCGGCTACTGCGAAAACTTCGGCTGCTACATGTATTCGAAGGCGTCGCCGCAGACGACCATCCTGCCGGTGCTGCTGAAGAAGCCGAACTTCCAACTGCGCACCAATGCCTATGTCACCCGCGTGCTGCTCGACGCCGAGAAGAAGCGTGCGACAGGGGTGGTGTACATCGATGCGCAGGGCCGCGAAGTCGAGCAGCCGGCCGACATGGTCATCCTGTCCGCTTTCCAGATGCACAACGTACGCCTTCTGCTGCTCTCCGGCATCGGCAAGCCGTACGACCCGCAGACCGGGGAGGGCGTGGTCGGCCGCAATTACGCGTACCAGATGAATGGCGGCATCAACGTGCTGCTGCCGAAGGGTACGCAGCTCAATCCATTCATCGGTTCCGGTGCCGGCGGCGTCGGCATGGACGACCTGAACGGCGACCAGTTCGACCACGGTCCGCTGGGTTTCGTCGGTGGCGCGAGCATTCGCCACGTCCGCACAGGCGGACGCCCGATCAAGCAGGCGCAAGCCGTGCCCGGCACGCCGAGTTGGGGCAGTCAATGGAAGGCGGGGGTGTCGGATGCCTATCAGCGCTACATGGCGATCGGCATATCCGGCTCCGTGATGCCCTATCGCGACGCATACCTCGACCTCGACCCGACCTATCGCGACGCGCACGGTCTGCCGCTGCTGCGCATGACGTTCGACTGGCACGACAACGAATACGCGATGCTCGACCATATCGGGACGCGGATGGAGGAGGTGGCGAAGGCGATGAATCCGGAGAAATACTTCCGTTCGATTCGCAAGAAGGGACAGCACTACGACACACGCGTCTACCAGTCGACGCACACCACCGGCGGCGCCGTGATGGGCAGCTCGCCGGTCAACAGCGTGGTCAACAAGTATCTGCAGAGCTGGGACGTGCCGAACGTGTTCGTGACCGGCGCGTCCGCTTTCCCGCAGAACATGGGCTACAACCCGACCGGTATCGTGGCTGCGCTCGCGTTCCACGCGGCCAAGGCAATTCGCGAACAGTATCTCAAAGACCCGGCTCCGCTGGTGCAGGCTTGAGGAGACCGGCATGAAGATCAGAAATTGGGCGCTTGGCGCCATGTCGTCCGCCGTGCTCGCCGGTGCGGGCTGGACCCTGCTTGCCCACGCGCAGGCACCGATCGGATCGTCGGCGCCGCGCGCGCCCGAGCCGGCCTCGTCGCTGGGCCCGTCGAACGAGCACGGCCAGGGCCGCGACGCGACGCCCCGTCCATCCTCCGAGGCCGTCCCGCCGGCGGCTGCGGACGGGACGTTGCGGGCGGCTCCCGGCGCCGCGTCGGCGGCTGCATCAAATGCGACCGAGGATCCCGTGCTCGCGCGCGGGCGCTATCTGGCGGCCGCCGGCGACTGCGTTGCCTGCCACACTGCGAAGGGCGGCAAACCGTTTGCGGGCGGGCTTGGCATCGCGTCGCCACTCGGTACCATCTACTCGACGAACATCACGCCCGACAAGGCGACCGGCATCGGCAATTACTCGCTGGAAGATTTCGACAGGGCCCTGCGGCACGGTATCGCGAAGGACGGCTCGACCTTGTATCCGGCGATGCCCTACGTGTCCTATGCGAAGGTGAAGCCTGCCGACATCAAGGCGCTGTACGCTTACTTCATGCAGGCAGTCCCGCCCGTGGCGCAGGCCAACAAGGGCACGGACATTCCGTGGCCGTTGTCGATGCGCTGGCCGTTGCGCTTCTGGCGGATGGCGTTCGCGCCCGACGTCGCAAGCGACGACCCGTCGGCACCGTCCGACCGGGTGGCGCGCGGGCGCTATCTTGTCGAAGGTCTCGGCCATTGCGGCGCTTGCCATACGCCGCGCGGTGTCGGCTTGCAGGAAAAGGCGCTGGGCGATGATGGTCGGCTGTTCCTGTCCGGCGGGCTGATCGACGGCTACCTGGCGAAGAATCTTCGGGGCGATCCGAAGGACGGGCTGGGCAGCTGGAGCGATGAGGACATCGTCGCGTTCCTGAAGGGCGGGCGCAACGCGCACTCCGCGGCATTCGGCGGCATGGCCGAGGTGGTGCAGGACAGCACGCAGTACATGACCGAGGCAGATCTTGGTGCGATCGCGGCGTACCTGAAAACGCTCTCGCCGGTCGATCCGGCCGCGCAGCCGCTGCGCGCCGACGACACGGCCGCGAAGGCGCTGCGCGCGGGCACGGACCGCGGCAACGGCGCGATGACGTTCATCGACAACTGCGCGGCGTGCCACCGGACGAGCGGCAGCGGTTACGCGTACACGTTCCCACGGCTGGCACTGTCGAGCGTCGTCAATACCGACGACCCGACCTCGCTGATCCGCATCGTGCTGCGCGGCGGTGAGATGCCGTGGACCGACGCTGCGCCGACGCATTATGCGATGCCGGCTTTTGCCGATCGGCTCAGCGACCGCGACGTTGCGGACGTGCTCACGTTCGTGCGTTCCAGTTGGGGCAACCACGCCCCCGCGGTCAGCGCCGAGCAGGTCGCCAAGGTGCGCAAGGCCGCGAAGGCCGATGCGCCGCCGAAGCGCGCGGAGAACCGCTAGCCGTTTGAACGCGCGGCGGCCGGCCCCGCGCGTCGCGATCGTCCGCTGCGCGGTAAGTCGCTGAGGGCGTGAGCGATCGACATCGTGTATCGCGGACGGGCGCGGGGCGTCGCGCGTTCGCATCGTCCAGGCCGGCCATGGTGCCGATGCGTGCGATCCCTGCCAGCCGCGCCGCGACTGCCCTGGGCTGGCGCTCGGCAACGCAGTGCGCCGCGCCCACGTCGCAGACAACGTTATGGCCGATGATCGGCGATGCGGCCGGACTGCGTCCGGCTTGGGGCGTGCGCCCGCATTCGCCCCGCTCGGCGTGCCGAACGTCTGTACGATGCAAGCGGCGCACGCGTCGGCCGTCTCTGCTGTGAACCTCACGAAATACGTTCGACGCGCCTGCCACGCGAGCCACGCAGAGAATGTAACGCAAACGCGCATGACGGTGCTGCGGCATGTGCGCTTGCCTCACCGTGTCGGTCGACAGCCGTGCCGTCAGGTTCGTGCGATGGTGCGCACAGTCGTTTTCAGTGTCGTGTCGTCGACGCACTGCGCGACGCAGAAGTCGATGAACTCGGCAGTGGCCTCGTCTATCGTCTGCTCGGGGCGCGGGCGTATCACATAGCGCCACGATCCTTCCATCTCGGCGTCGGGCATCAACTTCACCAGGCGTTGATCGGCCAGCTCCGCGTCGATCAGCGGTAGCCGTCCAAGCGCGATGCCCAAGCCAGCGACCGCGGCGGACACGACCGCGCTCATTCCGTGCAGCACCAGGGGTTCGCACCACGTTGCCTCGGCCAACTGCAATCGCGCCTGCCACGTGCGCCAGGAGGTCTCCGGGCTCGCGACATGCTTCTCGATGATCAGCCGATGCCGTCGGAACACCTCCGGGTCAGTGCGGTACGCCGGCGCGATCAGCCCTGGGCTGCACACGGGCACGATGGTCTCCCGCATCAGCGGTACGTCATCAGCGTGCATGCGATGGGGTCCCTGGTCACGGACGTGCAGGAACGCGACATCGATGTCTCCCGCTTTCCAGGACGGCGCCTGGTTGGTATGAAGTCGCACTTCGACGTCGACATCAGGCCGTTGCGACATGAATCCCCCGAGTCGTGGAACCAGCCACAGCGAGGCGAACGACGCATTCGCCGAGATCCTGATACGACGGCGCTCCTCACCTTGGGCGGCGGCCCGGGTACTCCGACACGCGGCCTCCAGCAGCGACAGCGAGTGCCGAACGGAAGCCAGCAAGCCCCAGCCGATCTCGGTCGGCTCCGCGCGACGCAGCTTGCCGCCTCTTTTGAGGAGCGTCGCGCCGAGGTCCGCTTCGAGGGCGCGCAATTGGTGACTGACGGCGCTCTTGGTGACATGCAGTTCCGCCGCGGCCTGGCTCAGGTTTCCGAGGCGGGCGACGGCCTCGAACGCGCGCAGCGCCGTGAGCGGGGGAGTACGCGTCGCAATGGTCTTCATGAGTTGAGCGCAATTCAACCTTTGATAGAGAAAGTGTCGCTTCCGGAAAATGTCGAGAGCCGGAAGAATGTCTGGCAAAGGAGACAGCCGTTGCCGGCGCCGACACCGCGAGACGCCGGCGCCGGCCGCATGCCGCGATAAATACGTATCACGCCAACAGAAGCGGCCGCACCGGACAAGGAAATCGGCTCGTGCCGCGAACGCATTCAGCGTCTGGCAGCGGAGCACTTTTGTCAACGGTCCAACATGCCATCGCTGCATGCGGACTGGGCGAACGGCCGACGCCTGCCTCGCCTGCGTGCGCGCATGGCGCTCCTGAACAGCTGTGGTGGCCTCGATCGCTCTACAGCTCGGTCGATCCGTTCGGGCCCAAGGTTCTCGGTACTTTCTATGAGGTCATGCATGAATGCACTGCGTCGTATCGCCAACATTGTCGCGCTTTCGATGATCGGTCTCGCGGCCTCCGCGCAAGCCGAAGAATCGCCGCGAGCCGACGCCACCCGCATCGGTCGCACATCGGTCCCGAAGGCGCCGGGCTTCCAGGAACTCTACGACTTCGACGCGGCCGCGCCCACGCTCGCGGATGCGACGTTTCGCTACGAGGTAAGGGTGCATCGCGCGCATGTGGTGATGCTGGCAGAGCAAGGCATCGTCACGCGGGCGGACGCAGCGACGATCCTGCGCGGGCTCGATGCCGTCGACGCTCGCGCTGCACGCGATCCTGGCCTGCGCACCTATCTGCCCTATGAGGCCGCGTTGATCAAGGAAATCGGTCCCGTCGCGGGACGGATGCATACCGGCCGCAGCCGTAACGATCTCGCCAACACGGTGAATCGCATGTACTACCGCGACCAACTGAACCGAACCATCGAGGCGTTGATCGCCCTGCGCAAGGCGGTGGTGCAGAAGGCCGCGGACAACGTCGACACCGTGATGGTGGTGTACACGCATCGCAAGGAGGCGCAGCCGATCACGCTGGGGCACTACCTGATGGCCGTCTCCGAGAGCCTCGGCAAAAGCATCGATCGCTACGAACAGCTTTACCAGCGAGTCAATCAGAGCCCGCTTGGCGCAGCCGCGTCGGCCGGCACCGGGTGGCCGTTGAACCGCGAGCGAACCGCCGGCTTGCTTGGCTTCGACGGTCTGGTGGTCAACACGATCGAGGGAACCGCGGGCTGGGATCACATTGCCGAGTTTGCTTCGGACAATGCGATCTACCTGAGTGGCTTGGGACGCCTGGGTTCCGAGATACAGCTCTGGACCACCGACGAATATCGTTCCGCCGAGCTCGATTCCGCCTATGCCGGCATCAGCAGCATCATGCCGCAGAAGAAGAACCCGGATTCGATCGAGCGATCGCGGCAGATTGCTGCCAACAGTGTCGGCGCGCTGACTTCGATCCTGACCTCTTTGAACGCCATCGAATATCAGCACAGTGTGGCGCGCGTGCCGTTGGAACCGCGTTCGATCGATGCGCTGCTCGCAGCGACGCATGCGATGACCGGGGTGGTGCAGACGCTGCATCCGAACAAGCAGCAGATGCTGCGTTACGCGGCCGAGAACTTTTCCACGATGACCGACCTGGCCGATGCCATCGTGAGGGAGAGCGGCATTGATTTTCGTGAGGCGCATGAGATTGTCGCGCGGGTCGTGAATGCGGCGATTGACGCCGGGATGCCGGCGAACAGGATCGACGCGAAGATGGTGCAGCAGGCGGCACAGGCGCAACTCGGTCATCCACTGAACGTGTCCGATGCCGCGATTCGCGATGCACTGGACCCGACCAGCAACGTGGCGCGACGCAACGGCGTCGGCGGCCCCGCGCCCGCCGCCGTGCAGCGGACCATCGAGCAGGCGCGGCGAGAGCTGAGTGCCGAAGACGCACGACAGAGCAAGCGCACGCAGGCCCTGGCCGTAGCTGCCCGGCAGTTGGACGCGGCCGCGGCGCAATTGGCTTCGCAACGCTGAAGCGTCGGCAGGCGGAATGAGTCCAACCGGAGCAACAGCAGCGAGGCACGCGGTCGCCGCTCGAAGGGTGGTATTGCGAGCGCGCCCGCCGGTCGCGGCACGGCCGCCTGACATGGGCCGCGGCTGCGCGGTCATGCCCGTCCTGCGGCCGGCCCGGCACGCCTCCAGACGCATTCGTCGGAGGCGCCAATTCAGAGGCGACGTCGCTTGGGCACGTCCCGAGGAGCACGTCATCTTGTGCAAGCGTAGTGTTTCGAGAAAGCGAGAATGCGTCGTGGCGCGCGGTTCGGAAAGCCCGCCGCGCGCACCTGTTTCGGCCGAGCGGATTGGCCATGCGCAGCAGGTGGCTGATGCGCTGCCGCATGCAGTGAGCAGCGAGAGCGGCGCCGATCGCTTCAGCCGCATTGCGCACGAGAACGCGCAACTGCGAATTCTGCTCGCGCCGCACGATTCGCCGTTTGTCTTGCCAACCGCTGCGCGGCCGACCAAGAAGTAAATCTGGTTTGACCTCACGGCGCGTCTGGCAACACGGTTGCGCAAGCTCCGGCCGAACCGCGCTTCGATGGCGCGGCGCGTTGCCAGCGTCGACTGAGACGTGACTAGCGAGAACGTGACTAGCGAGACGGAACTAACGAGACGGAACGTTCAGCTCCCGCTTGGCGTGTTCCAGCCACATCAGGACTTTTTTCCAATGCAGGTCGCCGTACAGGCGACGGAAGCGCATCGTTTCGTCGCAGTCGGCGTTCCGCCAGATGCCAAGCCGTTGATCGATGAAGGCGTGGGTTAGCGGAATGCCACATTCGACAGTGATGCAGTGGCGCCATTGCGCGTAGGTCGAGGGGATCATTGTCGACGTCTCCGAGAACGGACTCCGGTGTAATCGGCGCGGCAACGCGATCTCACGCTTGCCATCGGTAACGTTATAACATATCGTTTACGCACTGATCAGCGATCGGACAAGGCGTGCATGCGACTGACGAGCAACCAGCAAGCGGTACTGGCGACATTGAAAGAGGCGCGTGGCCCGCTCGGCGCTTATGCGTTGCTCGACCGGCTGCGCTCGCACGGGTTCAGTGCGCCGACTCAGGTGTATCGAGCGCTCGATCGCTTGCAGTCGTGCGGATTGGTGCACCGCCTGTCGACGTTGAATGCCTACGTGTGCTGCGCTTGCACCGCAACCTGTCGGCACGACCTGCGGGCGTTCGCGATTTGTGATGAATGCGGCAGCGTAAGCGAGCTCGCTGACAGTGACCTCAGCGGTTGCCTCGATCGATGGGTGAAAGGCAACGCATTTTCGCTACGCGGCGCCGCCATCGAACTGCTTGGCCGCTGCGCCGGCTGCGGTGATTCGGGCAGCGCAGCAAACGAGGGCGGCAAGTTTCGCCATTCTTCCCGGAAAGAGAATCAAGATGAGCACTGAAGCAAGCAACGTGGCGGAGGCGCAGAAGCTTCCCGTTACGGTCCTATCCGGTTTCCTGGGCGCCGGGAAGACGACCCTGCTGAACCACATCCTCAACAACCGAGAGGGGCGGAGAGTCGCGGTCATCGTCAATGACATGAGCGAGGTCAACATCGACGCGGCCCTTGTCCGGGACGGCGGCGCGGAACTGTCGCGAACGGACGAAAAGCTGGTCGAGATGAGCAACGGGTGCATCTGCTGCACGCTGCGCGAAGACCTGCTTGTCGAAGTCGACCGGCTCGCGCGGGACGGCCGTTTCGACCAACTGGTCATCGAATCCACCGGTATCTCCGAACCGTTGCCGGTTGCCGAAACGTTCACCTTCGAGGGAGAGGATGGGCGAAGCCTCGGCGACGTGGCACGGCTCGACACCATGGTGACGGTCGTCGATGGCTACAACTTCCTGCGCGACTACAGTTCGCGGGACAGTCTGCAGACCCGAGGCGAATCGTTGGGAGAGGAGGACCGGCGCACCGTGGTCGATCTCCTTATCGAGCAGATCGAGTTTTGCGACGTGATCGTGCTCAACAAGACCGACCTGATTGGTGAAGAAGACCGTGAACGGCTGCACGCCATCCTGCGCGGGTTGAACCCACGTGCGCGCATCGAGGTCGCCGAGTTCGGCAAGGTACCGCTCGATCGGGTGCTCGATACCAAGCTGTTCGACTTTGCCGAGGCGTCCACAGCGCCTGGCTGGCTGCAGGAATTGCGTGGCACCCACACGCCGGAAACGGAAGAGTACGGGATTCGCAGCTTCGTCTACCGCGCGCGTCGACCGTTTCATCCACAACGCTTCTTCGAGTTCGTCGAGAGCGAATGGCCGGGCGTGGTTCGCTCGAAAGGCTTCTTTTGGCTCGCCAGTCATCCGACCCTCGCCGGCTCGTGGTCGCAGGCCGGTGCTGTCGCCAGGCATGGACCGGCCGGCTACTGGTGGGCCGCGGTGCCGCCAGAGCGCTGGCCGCAAGATGCGGAGAGCGTCGCTGCGATACGCAGCAAATGGGACGACAGCGTCGGCGATGCCCGCCAGGAGCTGGTGCTGATCGGCATGGACATGGACGAGCCATCGCTTCGCGCGCGGCTAGACGCATGTCTGCTGACCGACGAAGAAATGGCCAAGGGGCCGAACACGTGGACGACGTGGGAGACGCCTTTTCCGGATTGGTCGTAATGATCGTCGGCCGCATCTGCATCTGCATCTGCATCTGCGTCTGCACATGCGTCTGCATCTGCCTCGGCCCGGGCGCGACGGCGCCAGGAACGGAAGCATGAATACAATACTTCCCGACGTATCGCTGACCGATGAGGCGGCGCGCCCGGGTCCGCTGGCATGGGTCGGCATGCAAGGCATCGATTTGCCGGTCACCGTGGCGGAGCGCAACTATCGACGCGAAGTCGACGCCCGCGTCGACATGCATGTGGATCTGCCGGCGCCGCATGCCAAGGGCATCCACATGTCCCGACTCTATCGCCTGCTCGACGAACTGGATGCGAGTGTACCGCTGTCGCCGTCGGCGGTCGCGGCGCTGCCGCAAGCGATGCTCGACAGTCACCGCGACTGCGGCAGCGGGCGTGCCCGCCTGCGGCTTGGCTTCGATTTGCTGGTGCGTCGTCGCGCGCTGGTGACGGAGGGATTGGCGGGCTGGAAGCGTTATCCGGTTCGCGTCGAAACGGCACTCATCGATGGCGCGCGACACTGCCGCCTGCAGGTAGTAGTCGGCTATTCGTCGACATGCCCGTGCTCGGCGGCCCTTTCCCGTCATCTCGTCGCACAATGCTTCATTGACGAGTTCGCGAGTCAGCAATCGCTGGATGCGGCGACTGTCTCGGCATGGCTCCGCGACCATGCGACGCTGGCGACGCCGCACAGCCAGCGCAGCGAAGCCCAAGTGGCAGTGGACGTCGACTGCGGCGCGGACTCGTTCGAGATAATGGGATTGATCGACTCCGTCGAGCACGCGCTGGAAACCCCGTTGCAGACGGCGGTCAAGCGTGCCGACGAGCAGGCGTTTGCAGCGCTCAATGGCCAGAATTTGATGTTCGTCGAGGATGCCGCCCGCCGTATCCAGACGCGTCTCGACGACTATATTGGCACGCATGTCCATGTACGGCATCTTGAAAGCCTGCACCCGCACGATGCGGTAGCTTGGACTGCCGCACCGCGGTCGGCGCAATTTGATGGGTCATACTGAGATGTGGCGTTCGATTCCAGCAGGATGTCTCTCTTGTGTCGTGACACGTAGCTTTGCTAATCGAGTCGGTACGGACAGCGCGACCGAACCTCGATACAGCGAGCGGCCGATGGGCTCCGGCGCTGGCGCGTCGAGTGCCCGCGCCAACGTCGACGCTCGCGATGCGTCGCATCTGGCGCGCGCCGGCAGAGTGCGCCACAGGTCCTGGGCCATGCAAGCGGCCGACCGTCGTGTCCCCATCACGATTCCGCCTGACGTGCTGCCAATCGAGCGCTTCGCGCCGTCCTTGTTTCCGGTTCGTTGCGCTAATGCGGAGGCGACGGCATGAAACCGGTCATCCGCCTGCACAACACGCTTACCGGCAAAAAGGAGGCGTTGCGTACGCTGGTGCCGGACCGAGTCACGATGTATGTCTGCGGCCCGACGGTGTACGACTATGCCCACCTCGGCAATGCTCGACCGGCCGTGGTTTTCGACGTGCTGGCTCGCCTGCTGCGCCACGACTATGCCGAGCTGGTCTATGCGCGGAACTTCACCGACATCGATGACAAAATAAATGCCGCGGCTGCGGCGCAGGGTGTGTCGATTGCTGCGATCGCAGATCGTTACATCGACGCCTACCACGGCGACATGCGTGCACTCGGTGTTGCGGCTCCGGACCTGGAGCCGCGCGTCACCGCCCACATCCCGGCGATCATCGACTTGGTGCAGACTCTGATCGCGCGTGGCCATGCGTATGTTTCAGCGGGTCATGTCCTGTTCCACGTTCGGTCATACGCCGAATATGGGCGCCTTTCCAGGAGGCGCGCCGAGGACATGCTGGCTGGCGCGCGTATCGAAGTCGCACCGTACAAAAGCGATCCGCTGGACTTCGTACTATGGAAGCCCTCGTTGTCCGCTGCGCCGGGCTGGGACAGCCCGTGGGGACGAGGACGCCCGGGCTGGCACGTGGAATGTTCCGCGATGATTAGCCAGCATCTCGGACACACGATAGACATCCATGGCGGCGGCCAGGACCTGATCTTCCCGCACCACGAGAACGAGATTGCGCAGGGCACGTGCGCTTACGGGCAACGCTACTGCCAGACTTGGGTGCACAACAGTTTCGTGACCGTGAACGGGCAGAAGATGTCGAAGTCCATGGGTAACGTGCTGCTGGTACGCGATCTCCTTCGGCAGGCGCCCGGCGAGGCGATTCAGCTGGCACTGCTTGCAACTCACTACAGGTATCCGTTCGACTGGAATGCGCAGCGTCTGTCGGGGGCCCGGCGCATGTTGCGGCGCTATTACGAAAGTCTGGCGAGAGTGCATGACGTCACCGCATCGGGCAGCGCACTGCCCGATCCAACCGTGCTCGCTGCGCTTCGAAACGACATGAACGTACCGTTGGCCCTCGCGCGGCTGCGCGCGCTCCTCACAGTTCTGGACGACGCGGAAACAGTCGCTGCGCAATCCGTCGCGAAAGCACGTCTGCTGAAGTCGGCAGCCCTGCTCGGCCTACTTCGGCAGCCGGCCCATGTGGCGCTGCAGAGTCTCTGCGCTCATTCGCTTCCGCAGAGTGGGGACGCCGATCTGGCTGCACAGCTGTTGAACGAGCGTAGTCGGGCACGACGCGAACGAGACTTTGCGAGGGCAGATGCGCTGCGTCTCGAACTCGCTCGCGCCGGTTTTGCGATACAAGATAAGCTGGACGGCCCGGTTCTCCGACCGTTTCAACAGGAGAACTGATGAGAGTGGCCTGCGCAGAATTCATCGCGTTCGTGGCATTCGCTGCCAGCAGGAATCGCGCATGCGTCGATGTGTGGTCCGGACAGCGCTGCCGTCGCCCGGCAGGTGTCCGACATTCGCGAGGGAGCCGGTTACCGCGTACGGCGCCCACGGCGGTGGCTCGCCTGTCCTTGCACATGATGCACGCGGTGCGTGGCTTGGCCACAGCGGAACGGATTTGGTGCTCGCCATGAGCAGGAGTTGAAGCAACGATGTTGATCCGGAAGTTGTTCCGATTCGAGAACGCGCATGTCGTTCGCGGGTGCAGTACGCGGCGGTGTTCACATTCGATCCATGGTCATTCCTACAGGGTCGAGCTGTTCCTCGAAGCACATGCATTCGATCACGGGCAGATGATCTACGATTTCGGCCTGTTGCAAGGGGAGGTGCGGGAGCTGATCGATTCGTTCGACCATGCGCTTGCTCTCTGGTCTGGCGATGACGAGTCTTATCTGACTGCGGTGCGTCGCCATTCGGAGAGATGGGTTCTGCTGCCCGTCTCGCCTAGCGCGGAACAGTTCTCTCGCGTGATCTTCCGCCTGGTGGACGCTGCACTGTCGACGACGCCGTTGAGCAATGGCGAGGCCGACGTGCGACTGCATTCCGTCATCGTCCACGAAACTGAAACGGGCTATGCGCACTGCTTCCGCGAGGACGCCGAAAACCCTCGCATGGGCCGCATCGACATTGGCGAGATCCAGTTTTCGCCCGCGATCGTCGCGGCCTGGCGGAACGTCAGCCTTTTTGAACCTAGCGACCGCGACCGGGAGTCGCGAGCTTCGATGGAGCGCCCTAGATGATCCGGAAGAATCCACGCGGCGACCTGCCGCGTATCCATCCAAGTGCCTTTGTCGATCCGACCGCGATCCTCTGCGGTCTCGTGGTGGTCGAGGAGAACGTGTTCGTCGGCCCCTACGCTGTGATTCGTGCCGACGAGATGAACCAGGAAGGGGAGATCGAGCCCATCGTCATCGGCGCACACTCGAATATTCAGGATGGTGTCGTGATCCACTCGAAGTCCGGCGCTGGCGTGAAGATCGGGCAGCGCACGTCGATCGCCCACCGAGCGATCGTCCATGGCCCCTGCAGCGTGGGTAACGGCGTCTTCGTCGGTTTCAACAGCGTCCTGTTCAACTGCAGGATCGACGACGGCTGCGTTGTTCGTTACAACGCGGTGGTCGACGGCGTTCATCTGCCGCGGGGTTTCTACGTGCGATCGACCGAACGGATCGGGCCGGAGACCGACTTGGCCACGCTTTCGCAGGTTTCGGTCGATGCCAGCGAATTCTCGGAGGACGTGGCGCGTACCAACAATGAATTGGTACACGGCTACAAGCGCATCCAGAACGAGTTCTGAACCTTGCCGAGGTCGAAGTGGCACGAAATATCAAGACGGCGACTGACATCAGCAGGGATCAGCCAGTGCATCGCTACAGCGTCGCCTTGCCTGATCGGCGGCAACCCGCGTTTGCGCCAGCGGCATTGGTCGCCGGTGCTGCGGCGGTGATGGGCCTGACACGTCGCGCTCGCCTTTCGGCCGGCGCGCCGGTTGGGCGGTTGGCCGCCCCGTACCGCTTGTTGGCGTCGTTCGAACGCTTCATCGAGATCGGAGCGGCGCAGCGTGCCGCTTCGCGTCCAGCACCGATGTCGCGTCAGCGAGCCGTCGTCGCCGTCAAGGCTCCGAAGTCAAAATCACGTGCCAGACGTAGATCGCAGGATCTGCACGTGCCATGTTGGCCTCAGCGGTGCATGACAGGTCCGCTGGCGCGGCTGGCGACGCCGCCACAGTGGCTTGCGTGGCGCGAACCGGCGGGCGCCGTATGAACGGCGCCATTCAATCGTTTCCGCCGGCGTCGAGCCGGCATGCCGATCTGATCGTGTATGGCGGGACGGTGCTGACGCCGAATGGCGCGGAACGGATCGATGTGGCCAGCACGGATGGCCGCATCGTGGCCTTGGGCCAGCTGAAATGGGATTGGAGCGCCGACACGATGCTCGACGCCACCGGTCTGCATGTGCTGCCGGGCATCATCGACAGCCAGGTGCATTTTCGCGAACCGGGTTTGCTGCACAAGGAAAACCTCGAAGCCGGCACGCGTGGCGCGGTACTCGGCGGCGTGACGACCGTGTTCGAGATGCCCAACACGGATCCGTTGACGCTGCATGCCGTCGATCTCGACGCAAAGCGCGCTGCGGCCAGTGGACGCGCTTGGTGTGACTTTGCGTTCTACATCGGGGGCTCCGCGGCGAACGCGGCGCAATTGGCGTCGCTTGAGCGGCTGCCAGCTTGCGCTGGCGTCAAGGTTTTCATGGGCAGCTCGTTCGGCGATCTGCTGGCGGACGACGACGCGGTACTGCGCAGCATCCTTGGCTGCGGATCGCGGCGTGTTGCCGTGCATGCCGAGGACGAGGCGCGCTTGCGGGCACGCAGGGCGATCGTCGAAGCAAGCGGCGACGTACGTGACCATCACGTTTGGCGCGACGTGGGAAGCGCGCTGTTGGCAACGCAGCGGGTCGTCCGTCTCGCCGCGGCAACCGGACGGCGGTTACATATTCTGCACGTGTCCACCGCTGACGAGATGGCCTTCCTGCGTGAGCATCGGCGAAGAGTCACGGTCGAGGTCACGCCCCATCATCTCAGCATGCACGCGCCCGATTGTTACGAGCGGCTGGGCACGCTGGCGCAGATGAATCCGCCGGTTCGCGAGCGATTTCACCAGGACGCGCTCTGGCAGGCGATCCGTGACGGTATGGTGGATGTGATCGGAAGCGACCACGCGCCCCATACTTTGCACGAAAAAGCCAGGCGGTATCCGGCGTCGCCGAGCGGTATGACCGGCGTGCAGACGCTGCTGCCGCTGATGCTCGATCACGTCAACGCCGGTCGGCTCAACCTCTTGCGGCTGGTCGATCTGACCAGCGCCGGACCGGCGCGTGTGTTCGGCCTGGAGGGCAAGGGACGGATCGCGCTGGGCTATGACGCGGACCTGAGTGTCGTCGATCTCAAAGCGCGACGCAAGATTCGCAACGAATGGATCGCAAGCGTGAGCGGTTGGACGCCCTATGACGGCCGACAGGTCACCGGCTGGCCGATCCACACTATCGTGCGGGGCCGTTGCGCGGTCCGTGACGAGTTATTGGTTGGCGAGCCAACTGGACAGGAAGTGTGCTTCCTCGAAGCGTAACCGACGATCGCGTGGCCTTTGCACAGTGAAAGACCTCCGAATTTGCCACCCGCAATCAAGCAGTGCCGGGGGAGGCAGTTTCGCATCGGACGATGGTTTCCTTGGCTGCGCCAAAGGCGACCCAAAGGCGACCCAAATGCGACCCAAATGCGACCCAAATGCGACCCAAATGCGACCCAAATGCGACCCAAATGCGACCCAATGGCGCTGAGATCCGTCAACGCAAGATGAACGACAAGCAGAGGCAAGTGAATGGACCAATATAGCGAGACATCGCATAGCGGTGCGGAAGACGGGCGACTCAAACTGCATGGACGGGTGTCCGTCGCGCAGGTGGAGGAGGGGGTGCAGTTGGCGCCCAGATTCGACAGCGATGGCCTGATTGCTTGCGTGACCACCGACGTGACAAGCGGCGACGTCTTGATGGTCGGATATATGAACCGCGAGGCGCTGGAGCGCACGATCGAGACCGGAGACGCGCACTACTGGAGCCGTGCCCGACAGGTGCTTTGGCGCAAAGGGGCGACGAGCGGGCTGACGCAGAGCGTGGTTGAAATGCGCATCGACGACGACCAGGACGCGGTATGGCTCCGCGTCCGCGTTGCGGGATCTGGGGCAAGTTGCCATGTTGGTTACCGCTCGTGCTTTTACAGACGCGTGCGGACGGGCAACGAACGTAGCGCCGGACACGATCTGGTCTTTACCGAGGAGCACAAGACCTTCGACCCTGCAGAAGTCTATGGCGACGTTGCGAACCCGACCGTGCTTTGAATCGGCGCTGTGTTTCCGGGTGGACCCAGCGCACGGTCCGCTGGTTGCAGCGCGTCGTCGGGTCTCGGGGACCCGCGCATTACCGGCCAGGTCGCCAACAGCGCCAGGCTTCCTGTTCCGCGGTACGCGCAACGAGCCTGCTCTGCTTGGCTGCGAGCGCCGCACGGACCGGCTCGCTTCGCCCGATCATGGGCGATGACCGGCACTTCCGCCCGGCGCGGCCGGATCGATGAGTGGCCGAGGACCGTACGCCCTGCCGAGAATCATGTATGGTCCATATACGTTTCATATAGACGCAGATCCAGACAGGCATGGGCATCGTAAACATCGACGACGAGCTGCACGATCAGTTGCGCAAGGCCAGCGTAGTGAGCTGCCGTTCAATCAACGCGCAGGCCGCGTTCTGGATCAAGATCGGCATGCTTTGCGAGATGAATCCGTCGCAAAGCTTCAACGAGATCGTCGCGCATGAGCTGCGAGCGGCTGGCGTCGTGGCGCAGGCCATCAAAGCGGCGTCGGCATGACCAAACGCCCGGAAGAAATTGCGTTGCTGGCAGAGGCCGGACGGCTGCTCGCGGCGGTGTTCGGTCATCTGGACGGGTTGGCGTTGCTTGGCATGTCGACGATGCAGATCAACGACAGGGCCGATCGCTTCATCGTCGAGACGCTGGGCGCACGGCCGGCAAGCAAGGGGCAGTATGGCTATGCGTATGCGCTCAACGCATCGCGCAACAACGTGGTCTGCCATGGCGTGCCTTCCGATGCCGACGTGCTGTGCAGCGGCGACATCGTGAATTTCGACATCACGCTCGAAAAGAACGGCTTCATCGCGGACTCGAGCAAGACCTATCTGGTCGGCGAGGTGAGCGCGGCCGCCAGGCGGCTGGTCCAGGTGACCTATGAAGCAATGTGGAACGGCATCCGTGCGGTGCGGCCGGGGGCGCGGCTGGGCGACGTGGGCTATGCGATCGAGCGGCATGCGCGCCGCAACGGCTATTCGGTCGTCAGGGAGTACTGCGGCCATGGCATCGGCCGCGAAATGCACGAGGCCCCGGAAGTGCTGCACTGGGGGCAGCGGCACACCGGTTTGGCCCTGCGTGAAGGGATGGTCTTTACCATCGAGCCGATGATCAACCAGGGTCGGGATGCAGTACGCACGGAGGATGATGGCTGGACCGTCGTTACCTGCGATGGTCAGCTGTCGGCACAGTTCGAACACACGGCAGCGGTGACGCATGACGGCGTGCGCGTCCTGACGCTGCGCGCCGACGAAGCCGCGCCCGTCTGACACGCCCGTCTGACACGCCCGTCTGACACGCCCGTCCGACACGCCGAGGACGGGCTCCAGACGCCGTCTGCCCTGATCCCGTTTCGTGTCGTACGGCAAGGCGTGCAGTGCGATCGGCTTCGCGCGAGCCGGCTGGCCCAGGCCAACGGCCAAGCGCCCGTCAGCAGGCGTCAGGCCGTATGGCGCGCGGCAAGCGTCTGCATCATCGCTTCCGCCTCCGGTTCAGACCCCAGCCAGGACGGCGCGGCGTCCGTCCGTCGTGCTGGCGGCAAGGCCTGTGCCGCACACCACGGGTAGGGTAGCGCACCGGCCCACCGGAACACTTCGGCGGCGCGCCGAGCCGGCAGGACCGTCATCGCTTCGATGACGATGTGAAGGTCGGCGATGCGGCCTGCCTGTGACAGCGTCCACTGATACGTTCCCCAGCCGACGCGCAACGCGCCGCCATCTTTCTCGGACATGCAGACAAGCCAGTCGCACGTAAGCGCCTGGACCTCGGATGCCGGCGGCGTGCCGATGCAAAACGTGTACACATTCTCGTAGCGGCGACCGAAGTCGCTGCTCAGGATGCGGGCAATCTCGGACGCACCGTGCGTGACGGCCGGAAAAGCCACGGCTTCGGTCCGCACAGTCATGCGCAACGTGGCGTCGGGCTCGAACGCATCGCCGATGCGATGTGGGCGGTTGCCGTCCTTCGCGGCGATGTACGTTTCGATGGCACGAGCCAATGCGCCCATTGCGTCCTCCGTCGCTTGAACAAGAGTGGCAGTCTAACCCGGCCCAGACGCGGGCGTCGACTCGCCGACAACGTTCGGCAATACCTGCGACGCGGCTGGTTTCGCTTGCGTGGCGGGCCCGACTTCCTCGGCGAGATCGAGGGCTTGCCGTTCGAACAGTCGACGGTACAGTCCATCGGTTCGCCGGACCAGCGCATCATGACTGCCTTCTTCGACCACACGCCCGCGCGACATGACCAGCAGCCGATCGAGCCGTCGCACCGTAGACAGACGGTGCGCAACCACAATCGTCGTGCGTCCGACCATCAGCCGCTCCATGGCCTGTTGGATCAGCACTTCGCTTTCGCTGTCGAGGCTGGACGTTGCCTCGTCGAGCACGAGGATCGGTGCGTCGGCCAGGAATGCGCGCGCGATCGCGATGCGCTGGCGCTCGCCGCCGGATAACTTGACGCCGCGCTCTCCCACCAACGTGTCGTAGCCGTGCGGCAGCGCGGCGATGAACTCGTGCGCGCTCGCCAGGCGGGCCGCGTGCTCGATCTGTGCCTGGCTGGCACCCGGACGGCCATACGCGATGTTCTCGCCAAGCGTGCGGTGGAACAAGATGGGCTCCTGCTGCACGATCGCGATCTGCCGTCTTAGCGATGCCTGCTGCACGTGCGCGATGTCCTGGCCGTCGATGGTGATGCGGCCGCCGCTCAAATCGTGCAGCCGCTGAATCAACTTGATGAACGTCGTCTTGCCGGAACCGGAATGACCAACCAGCCCGATGCGCTCTCCCGGCGCGATGCGCAGGGAGAAATCCTTGAATAGCGGCGGCTGCGACGAGGGCGCACCGCTGTAGCGGAAATCGACGTGCTCGAAGCGGATCTCGCCACGTAGCACGGTCAGCGCCGGCGCGCCGGGCACGTCTTCGACGCCGAGCGGACGACGCGAAAGTGCGACGAGTTCTTCCATGTCGTTGACTGAACGCTGCAGGTTGCGCACGTGCATGCCGACGTCCCGCAGATAGCCACGCAGCATGAAGTACATCGTCAAGGCAAAGGTGATATCGCCAGCACTCGCCTGGTGGCGCGCCCATAACAACAGGCAGACGCCCAGCATCGCCGCCTGCAGCACCAGCAGCATCGCGCCCTGCACGCCGCCGTTCAGCGTCGCGCGGGACCACGACAGACGCGTCCGGCGCCGCCATTTGTCGATGATGCGGCCAAGCCTTGCCTCCTCGCGCGACTCCGCGCCGAAGGCCTTCACCACTGCGTTGCATGTCACCGCATCGGCGAGTGCGCCACCCAGGCGCGTGTCCCATGCATTGCCCAGCCGCGCCGCAGGGGCTACATAGGCCAGCGAGAGCACGACGGTCACGGCGATGAAAATCAGCGCGCAGATACCCAGTACGGCACCCATCAAAGGCCACCGCACGCCGAGCACGATGGTCGCGCCACTGAGCATGACGACCGATGGCAGCAGCGACAGCAGCATCGTATCGTCCAGCAAGTCGACCGCCCACATGCCGCGCGTGACCATGCGTACCGTCGACCCCGCAAAGCTGTTGGCGTGCCAGTCGCTGGAGAAGCGTTGCAGACGGTGGAACGCGTCCGCCGCGATGCCGGTCATGATGCGTAACGTGAAGGTGATGATGTTCCGGTACATCGCCTGGCGGAACACCGTGCCCAGCAGGCCGAGGGCCAGCAGCAGGCCGAGCGCATGCAGCGCTTCATGCCAGACGGCGTGGTCGGCGGGCACACCGGTCGCGACCGCATCGACAAGCCGCCCGGCGAAAATCGGGATGAGAACCTCGGTCAGCGCGGCGAGCAGCGCGAGCGCGCCCACCACGCCGAAGCGCGCGGGCTGGCGGGTCCAGTGGCCGAAGACGAACGTCAAGACGTCGCGGAAAACCTGAGCACGGGAGGTAGAGCGCGGCGTCAGGCGGGAAGTCAGGCGGGAAGAAGACATTCGATGGCAAGGCGGTCGAACCGCGCAGTGTTCGAGACACCGCGCGGCTCAAATTCAAAATCAAAAGGCCGGCGGCAGCGCGTCGGCACCGTGGTGTGCGTCTCTGACACGGCCGATCCGGACATACTTCGCGTGGGTTGCCAGCATGCTTCGAGGGCCGCCCTGAAATCGACCACGTCGCGTCCACGGGGCGCCGGCTGCCGGCCTATGGCACGCCGAACAAGGGGTCGGTAATGCGTGGATAGTGCGTCGGCAATGCGCCGTTGCTGCAACGTTGACCAGCCGCGTGACACCAAGCGCAGGCAGCCGACGCTAACACGACCTCTCAGTCGGCAAGCGTCTATCACGCACCATGCAGAGCGACCGGACGAGTCACATACGAAAATTGATACCGCGTATATGAGGTCGAATCCGCGTTGTGCAAGCGAACCTCGTGCACACAGCTTTGACTCGGGCGGCCGCCGTGAGGCTGGCCAGGGCGCGCCGCCCGCGCATCATCACTGGCGGTGGATGCCTTGGTGGATCAGGCGCAGGCCGAAACCGGCCAGTGCCACGCCGACCACGCGCTCCAGGGTCTGTCCGGCGCGCGCGTAGCCGCGCCGCAATGCCGGGCGGGAAAAAGCGCTGCTCACCACGACGCGCCAGATCGCAGACGTCAGCACGATGCCGGCCCAGGTTGCGAGTCGCACCCGCCAGTCGGTGTCCGGCTTCAGCGTGACCGAAAAGATGCTCGCAAAGAACAGGACCGTCTGCGGATTCGCCAGATCGGTCAACAGGCCGCGACGAAACAGGGCGCCACGAGATGCTGACGCCGGGAACGTGTCCGCATGCGAAGCGATGTCCTGCGGCGCTGCGCGTCTGGCGAGCAACGCGCGCATGCCGTACCAGAATAGATAGGCCCCGCCGCCGATCTTCACCAGTGAAAAAAGAACGCCGCCGTCCGCGATCAGCGTCGCCATGCCGAGTAGTCCGAGTCCCGCATAGATCGCGTCCCCGGCCGCCACGCCAAGACCTGCCATCATGCCACCGGTTCGTCCGTGTGCCAGGCTGGTCTGCACGACGACCAACAGGTTCGGACCCGGACTCAGGAACGTCAGGGCAAAGAGGCCGACGGCTACAAACACGATATGAAATGACATCGAGACACTCGCGGAGCACGGTAGGGTAGTTGGTCACCCGATGATAGGCGATCGAAGACGGGCTGGGAATTTGATTCGTATTTGATCCGTTCGTGAGTGTCTTCCATCGTGCCCTCCCTCAGCCCTCAGCCCTCAGCCCTCCGATCGCAGCCGGTAGTCCCCGGTCCGCAGCCGCCGGGCCCGGCGCGTAACAGCCGGTCGCTGACCCATCCGTCTCAATCGTCGAGCGATTCATGCACGCCGCTGGCGCCCCGTTTCCAATAGCTCGACGCTCGGACCAGCCGCTTGTCCATACGCCGGACTTCGAGCAGGTGCTGTCGGACAGCACGCATCGTCGTGCTTTCGCCACCGGCCCAAGCGTGTCCGATGCCGTCGGGGAGATCAAGTGCCGCTACCGCATCGACCAGTGCCGGCGCACTGCCGTCTGCTTCGGTGGTGACCCATGTGGTCTGTACATCGGCCGCGCTCCTGAAGTCGAGTCGGTCGGCCACGTCGGCTACCGCGGCAACGACGAAGGCGCGCGCACTGGCTGGCAGCGATTCGATGCGACGGCCGATGGCGGGCAGCGCGGTCGCGTCGCCGATCAGCAGGTACCAGTTCAACTCATCCGATACCACGAACGATCCGCGCGGTCCGCCAATGCCGAGTGTCTGGCCTGGAGCCGCCTGCGCCGCCCATGTCGAGGCGGGGCCGTCGCCGTGCAGCACGAACTCGATGTCAAGCGTGCCTGCCGCGTTGTCGTAACGACGCGGCGTGTAATCGCGCGCCACCGGGCGCGGCGCGCCGTCCGGGAAGACCGGTCCGCGCTCTCCCATGCTTGGAAGCACCAGTGGTTCGCCGGGTGGCGGCAGGAAAAGCTTGATGTGATCGTCGAACGATGAGGACACGAAGTCCTTCAGATCGTCGCCAGTGAAGGTAACCGAGAGCAGGTGAGGGGATACATGGCGTACCGTCTGCACTTCGATGCGCCGGAATTTCAGATCGTGCCGCACGCGACTCACGGCGTTGTCGATGTCGATGGTCATGAAAGGTGGCTCCTGGGTGGCGAAGCGCCACGGCATAGGGTGGAATTCGAGACGCGGCGGCCGGCGGCGTCGACGCATACTGCCGTGACGGCCCGGTCGCTGCGCGTCACTCGTCGGAGGGCGGGTTGGTGCGCGGATTGGTGCGCGGATCGGACGCTTCGATCCGCTTGACCGTCTCGCGCAGGAGTGCCGCGATGCGTCGCTGTTCCTCGTGTCCGGCACCGTCTCGCAACAGCAGCGCGCGCTTGAGGGCGCGGCGCGCGTCAACATACTCGTCCAGCCAGCCGTCGGAGGGTGGTGCGTCGTCGCCGTTGCCCTCCGCAGCCGACAGTGCGCGCTGCATGCGCTCCATCCTGCGCGCCAGATGCGCCAGGCGGGCGTGAAGCAGGGCAATGCTCTCCGCTTCAGCCGCCAAATGCTTGCGGCCCGCGTCGGTCAGGGAATAGGACTTTCTGTTTTGATCGACCCGCGCCTCCACCAGGCCGGTGTCTTCGAGAAACGCCAGTGCTGGGTACAGCACGCCAGGACTCGGGCGATAACAACCGCGCGCGCGTGCATCGATGGCCTTGATCAGTTCGTATCCGTGGCTGGGCTGCAGGCCCAGCTCCGCAAGCAGCAGAAGCTGAAGATCGTCGGAAGAAAAGCGTCGGCCGCGGACCAACGGTTCTTCATCGGTTGCGAAGCGCCCTCGGCCACCGATGTCGCCTCGGCCGCCCATGCGATGCAGCATCCTTTGACGCATGTGTTCGTGTTGGAACCAATGGTGTCTCATACAAACTCCATATCGTTAGATGTGTCTAAAGATATATCTTGAGATTCTTTTAGTCAAGCGGGCGGTATCGTTTCTCGTTCGCAAAACAGGTACGGAGCAGCAACGGAAAGCTGAATCAAGTTTGACGTGCGCGGCGATCCGGCGCGACGCTGCGGGGAACGCCTGTCTCGTGGAATCAGCGGGATGCCACCGCGTTAGATAAGAAGAGCCGCTGCTGGCCCTGCCCCCTCATGCCGCCGCCTCATGCCGCCGCCTCCCGTGGCTTGCGCTGTCGACCCAGCGCGACAGCGCTGCGGGGGCCAGAACGAAAATCGAGGCGCGAGCAACACCATGCTGGCGGCGTAGCATCGCGGCCGTTACACCTCGTCCGGTTCCATGGAGCGAGCAGGCGACGCGACGCCCGGGCGAGAAAAGGCCGGGCAGTCCGCCAAGCGATGCTGTAAGGAGCCTTGCCAACGCGCGTGGCTGGACAGTTATGATTCAATCGTCATGGCTGACTTGCCCCGGCCGACTTCTCACCGTCGACTTTGCACCGCCAACTGCTCGCGGCCAACTGCCCACGGCCAGCTGCCCACGGCCAACTGCCCACGGCCAACTGCTCACGGCCAACTGCTCACGGCCAACTGCTCACGGCCGACTTCGCATCGCCAACTGCTCACGGCCAACTGCTCACCGCCAACTGTCACGCCAGAGGGTCCTAGCTGACGCCTCACGGCCGTCGATGCGGCGCGGCGAGCACAACAGACAGTCCGTCACCGGCCCCGTTGCGCTGCGCCCACCAGTGCGTTGCGCGGCTGGGGCGCTCACCGCAAGGTTGGGTCGGACGTCCAAGTAAGAGGGCGCCGAGGAAAGAAAACAGAGGTCAGACCGTAGGTCCATCCCTGTTTATCGACTGCCAAGCCGGGGCGTTCCCGCGGCTTCCAAAGAGAGAGACTTCTCCGCGAGCATTCCACGGGCCGGTTGCGGGAGGAGCCGCTTGCCGCGAGCGCGTCAGGCGACGGCTTATTTGCCAGGGAAGGGCAGATAGCTTGCGAACCAAAGAAACTGCTTGAGTCTGCGGCGAACCGGCCGCTGCCGCTGCCGCTGACGCAACCGCTCGCTTGCGCGGTCGGCATCGGCACAGGGTTGATTCGACGTGTGGTCGCCTCGCACCGAATGCACATTGCGCGCGACCGTGCTGTGCACCTTCCGTTAATGCCGGGCCAATGCTGCCGCTGGCACGCCTCGCCTCTGGCACGAATGCGTGAGACGGTGTAGGAAGGGCATAGATGGCAACAGCGCTTAGACGAACCCAAAGCGAGGGCGGCGGCGCCGTATCAGGCCAGCGCGCGCTCCGGTAAGGGCCGCGCCGCACCGGTCGAGCGTTGCGGCGTCTTGAGCGCGTGTTTCTACGTAGAAAAGTGGCCTGTATCAGTCGGAGCCGCCAGCGCCCGTCCCGTAGAGACCATTCTGGAAGCCGCCGGCACCATCCGACGTTTTGCCGGCGTGCTTGCTACGCTTCTTCCCACCGCGCCCGGACGCCTGCTTCGCGGGCTTCTCCGATCCCTCGTGAATGGCAGTGGTCGATGTGCTGTTGCCGTTCGATACGGTACTCGCGGTCGGTACTTCAGACCCGCGTTGCGCCGCAGTCGACAATGTGCGACTTGCGTCCGGATCGGTCGTGCTGCTGGTCTGGCCCATGCCGGTAGCATTCGGCGGGGCGTTGGTCGTGAACTCCTCGCCGGTCGCGTGTGGACCCGGCTGGTTCGTCACCGGCGTCACGGCCCACGCGCTAGTACAAACCGCGGCCAATGCGAAAGCGGCCACGTTGCGCCGGATGCCGGCGCGGCGCTGGCTCAGGACGACAGGTTCGTGTTGATGGGCGTCGAACAGCTTCGAGATTTGCATGATGGTGTATCCATAAGTCATGCATGGCTGAAGCAGGAATCATGCTCGCTAAGCAACGCGATCGACTGCTGCGAGTGGCGGCAGATCAGCGCGCGACCGGGCCGGCCGGCCGAAAACGTGACACGCGTTGGCGAGCTCGCGGCGTCTGCGACAGCCGCATCAAATGACGCAGCGCGATCAAGGTTCCTAGTGCCTCGAAGCCCGCGGCAGGCACCCACATGATCAATCCGCCAAGACTCTGATCGAACAGCGGTGTCAGGAAAAACGCCCGGCCGCAGAGGTCGAAGATCGGATACAGGTCGCGCTCTGTGAAGGTAATCACAGCGCCGGCGAGAATCTGCGGCACCATCGTCACGATGGGTGACATGACCCGTCCGCCGGGCCGCATCCGCGCAGGCGGCGAGGGCCGATGATCGAGAATTAGCGCCCAGTACATCAAGCCCGTGACGGCAACGCTCCAATTCATCGCATGGTAGATGCGCCAGTCGAGCATCGAGACGAACTGCACGGATGGCACCAACCAGAACAGCACCGCGACGATGAAAAGAATCGTGACGAGGAACGGATTCATCGTCACCGCCGTTGTGCGCTTCCACAACGGATGCCGGCCGACGGTACGCGTCATCCGGCGCCACCGCAGCGGCAATCCGCCGCGCAACACTTCGGCGGGAAAGGCCGCCATCAACAGCAGCGGCGCGAGATGGTGCAAGCCAAGGTGCTGCAGCCGATGCATGAAAAATTGATGCTCCGCGTAGTAATCGAGGTGCGTGTGGAGCAACACATAGAACAGCAGCAGGCCGCTCCAGAAGGCGACATGGCGGCCCGCTTTAATGCAATGGCGCCTGGCGCCGCGCGCGAACAGCCAGCCGGCGAGCGCGATCACCAGCACCAACGGGGCCGACGGTTCCCACGGAACGAAGAAAGAAAGCCACTGCATGACAGGTTACCGCCTTGGACGCAGCCCGCAGTGTAGCAACCAGGCGATCAACCGGTGTCCGAACCCGCAGGTGGGGAGGCGCACCCGCCGCGCGCGGAATGATCGACGGCGCCAGCGGCGCGCCACCGCGCGACTGACGAGGCGCGTGACATCGTGCGCCATCCGCCGCACCATCGCACCACCGCCGTAGCACCGCGTAGTACCGCCGTAGCACCGCGTAGTACCGCCGTAGCACCGCGTAGTACCGCCGTAGTACCGCCGTAGTAGCGCCGTAGTAGCGCCGCCGCGCGCTTGGGCGATCGGGCCGCGGTCTTGCACATCTACCGCGACTCTTGCCGAATGGGCCGACGATTGGTCCGTCAAAGGGTCCGCCAAAGGGTTCGCCGGTCGTACCGCCGGGCGGCAGGCGGGTTGTTTCGCGCGACAAGCGGCGCGAGTCGCAAAGGCGAAAGTTGGCAACGCTGTTGGTAGGCTAGGCGCCATGTCGGGATCCGCCTGCGGCGAGTTGACCCCAGCATACGGGCGCTGCCGAGCGGAGAGGGGCCGAGCGCTGACAGACGCTGCGATCGGCGCGACGCTTCCTGCGCTTCATGCAGTCCGTGTCGCTAGTGCCTTCACACTGGCCGCTCTTGATCTGACCGAGGCGAATCGACGCCGGCGAAGTGCGCGCGTTCCGCACCGCCGGCCGCCTGCCGCCGGCACGATGTCTCTGCGTCGCCCGTGTGGTTTTATCACTGCTGCGTCAGTACTGTGCGCAGGAGGCACGTTCCGACTGCGGCGACGCGACGGAGGGCGGGAGTAGTGGGATATATACTGCATGGTTTCAAATACAATATGCGACGACAAGCCTCACGAAATTTCCCACCGTTTAGCCGGCAGAACAGCAGTGCCGCTATTCGACAGCTTTTAAATGCGGACGCCTTTGCCAAACTGAACTAAACCAAGCCGCTATGCCCGGCACGCGAATGCCGGTGTGCCGACGGCGGGCCTGCGCGGCAGTGTGGTGCGACGCGCTGATAAACGAAAAGCGACCAAGTAGGCGGCCCATTGGGCGCATCGGATGGTGGTTCTTCAAGTTCCGTCCGAACGCACGGCCCGGACGTGGCGCGGATCGAGAGGGCTGCATCACGTGGTGTCTCAGTGTCGTTGCGCCAGCCACTTGGCTCTGACGATCGCAGTTCGCTGCGTCCAGGTGGTCTCACAGTCGACGCGACGCCCAGGCGACGTATAGACGACGTGTAGGCGACGTATAGGCGACGTGTAGGCGACGAAGCAGCCGGGGCAGCGCGCGTAACGACGTCGGATAGATCGCGGAAGCGTATCGATCCTACAGGCCAACGAGCACACGTTCCAAGAACGCTTGCCGAGATCATCGACCGGCGCGAGCGTGCGATGGTGCGCGCGACGCGCGGCGAGGTGCGTGTTTGCCCTGCTATGGACGTGGCCGTCGCGGCGTCGGACAATGCATGCGAATCCGGCAACGCCGATCACTCGACTGGCACAGGCCGCGCGAAGGTAGCTATCGGGAGGCAGCGTCGGGCCCGTCCGGGCTGCCAGCCTGACGGTCCGGAGTGGCGATAGAGTGGCAATGGGAGTGGCGACAAAGCGGCAATAGGGTGGCAGAGGGAAGGCAATGGGGACGCTGTCGTCGCATCGTGGCTACCTCGGACAGCCATTGAGCCGCTTCTCCGGCATCTTGATTTCTGCCGATCCGCCTCGACATGGTAGGCCACTGCGTGCATGACTCTCTGACCGCCGTGCCGTACGCGAGCGACCGCGTGAAGCAGGTGCAGCGCGCGACCGCGTGCAACGGTCGTCAGGCAAACATCAACGATGGCAAACGACGCGAGGCGACATCGTCTTCGCCGCAACGGAGGCACGACATGCTCACGCAGCTCAGCAGTCAGTATGGCGTTCTACTGGTGTTCGCCAGCGTGCTCGCGACGACGCTCGGCTTGCCCATCCCGGCGCTGCCGACGGTTATCGTGGTTGCCGCGGGAATCGCGACGGCAACGGCAACGCCGCAGTGGTCTCTGCTCGCCGTGTTTTTCGCCTCGCTGTTCGCCAGCATGATCGGCGACGGCGTCTGGTATCTGTTGGGCGGGCGCTATGGCCTGACGACGCTCAAAACGCTTTGCCGGATGTCGCTCTCGCGCGACACGTGCGTGCGGCAGACCGAGCGCTTCTTCATCCAGTGGGGCGTACGGGTCCTCGCGGTGGCGAAGTTCATTCCGGGCCTGTCGATGGTGGCTGTGCCGTTGGCCGGCGCCATGCGGGTGCCGTTGCGTGCCTTCGCCACCTACGCGGTGATCGGCGCCGCCTTGTGGGCGGCGGTCGGCGTGGCCGTCGGTGCACTGTTTGCACGTCAACTCGACGGCGTGCTGTCGTTCATTGCCGAAACGGGTCGGGACGCGGCGCTGGTAGCCGTCGTTCTGGTTGCGCTCTACATCGCTTATCGTTTTTGGCGTCGCCGCATGCTGCTTCGCGAAATCGACGCCGTGCGGATCGATGTCGACACGCTTTACGAAATGATGGAGGCGGAGCTGACGCCGCTCGTGCTGGACGTGCGCACCGCACACACGCGCGGTTTCGATGGCGAAATGATCCGGGGCGCGCAGGTCTACGAGCGTGGTGCGGACCCTGCGACGCTGAAGCACGTGCCGCGCGAGCGTGCAATCGTCGTCTACTGTGCCTGTCCGAACGAAGTGTCCGCGGCGCAGGTTGCGCAGCGCCTGCGCGCCGCCGGTTTTGCGACCGTTCATGTGCTTCGCGGCGGCGCCGACGCATGGCGGGCAGCGGGCTATCCGATGGATGCGGAGTCGCTGACTCAACAGGCGGTCGGCGGTGCACCTCGCCTTGCCAGCGCAGGTGGCGCTGGCGGGTGAATGCCGTATGGCGATGCCCGCATGTTTCGTCGCAGGCGGACCGTAGAAGCGCGACGGCAGGACCGATGCCGCGGTCTGCCGCCGCATGTTGTGGGCGGCAGCGCCCGGCGGGCTGGCGCGTGGCCGCCGATGGCCGCCGATGGCCGCCAAGCGACGCGGACTGCGCCAGCTCCCTTGCAAACTGGATCGTTAGCGGATCGTTAGCCGTTCGTCATGTCGTCGGTAGTCCGTCGGTAGTCCAGCGTCAGGCCATGGTTGGCCGGGTGTGGCAGGCGACTGTCGGCCGAGCGCCCGAATCTCGCGCGGCGACACCTGTCTCGAATACTGCCCTCATTGGCGTGGTCCGCGTTCGGCAACGCGTCGATTGATGGAACGCGCGTTGCGGGTGCGCGGGCATTCCGTGTGTCGAGCGAGCGCGGTATCTCGACGTTACTGCCCGACAGTCGCCGAGTGGTGCGACGGTGGCAAACATAATTGTCGCCACGGGTTTACCATGCCTGCTGGACTCACGGCTGTGCCACCCCCGGCAGCGCCCGCCCGAGGCGGCCTGTGTCGCGCAATGCGATCGCCTGATCCTTTCCGATGACGAACGTCATTGTTCATCCAGAACCCCGGAGCAAAACCAACATGAGTCAAGCCTACGGTTTCGCGGCTTACGCGGCTGACAAGCCCTTCGCACCGATCACGTTCGAGCGGCGCGAACCCGGGCCCTACGACGTCCAGATCGAAATCCTGTTTTGCGGCGTGTGCCATTCCGACCTGCACACCGCGCGCAGCGAATGGGAAGGCACTGTCTACCCGGTCGTGCCCGGGCACGAAATCATCGGCCGTGTCACTGCGGTGGGCGGGCAGGTGAGCAAGTTCAAAGTCGGACAGCTGGCCGGTGTCGGCTGCATGGTCGATTCGTGTCGCACCTGCCCCTCGTGTCAGGAAGGGCTGGAGCAATACTGTGAAGCGCCGGAGGGTTTCATCGGCACTTACAACGCCTCGGACAAGCACCTCGGCGGCGTCACATACGGTGGTTATTCGTCGTCGATCGTCGTAGACGAGGCCTACACGCTGACGATTCCGGACAACCTCGACCCCGCGGCGGCCGCGCCGCTGCTGTGCGCGGGTATCACCACCTATTCGCCACTGCGGCACTGGAAGGTCGGGCCGGGACAGAAGGTCGGCATCGTCGGTCTCGGCGGCCTCGGTCACATGGGTGTGAAGCTCGCCGCGGCGATGGGAGCCCATGTCGTGTTGTTCACCACCTCGCCTGGCAAGACGGAAGACGCGAAGCGCCTCGGCGCGAAAGAGGTCGTGGTGTCGAAGGATGCCGAGCAGATGGCCGCTCACGCCAATTCGTTCGATTTCATCCTCAACACGGTCGCCGCATCGCACAACCTCGATGCGTTCCTGGCGTTGCTCAAGCGTGACGGCACCATGACACTGGTCGGCGTGCCCGAACATCCGCACCCGTCGCCGACTGTCGCCAACCTGATCTTCAAGCGGCGTGCGCTGGCGGGGTCGTTGATCGGCGGCATTGCCGAAACGCAGGAGATGCTGGATTTCTGCGGACAGCACGGCATCACGTCGGACATCGAGAAGATCGCTATCGAACAGATCGACACCGCGTATCAACGCATGACGCACAGCGACGTGAAGTACCGCTTCGTCATCGACATGTCGACACTGTCCGCGCAGGCGAGCTGAGCGCGGCAGCCGCCGCGAGGCGAAGTCAGCCACCGTGCCGCTGACGCTCGAGGAAGCGGCACGGTGGCGCGGCGGCGGGGGGCACGCACTGTTGCGGGCCCGCAGTTCAGCGGTCGCCGCCTTGCGCAAGCCGCTCGTGCTGTTCGCGGCCGCCGAACAGGGGGCGCACCGACAGCGCGCACACGGCCGCCGCGAGCCAGACCGCGGGCCAGCCGAGGTGAGTGAGAAATTGTGCGCATGCCACCGGCGCGGCGAAGTTCGCAAGGAACACAGCGGTGTTCGTGATGCCGAGGGCCGTGCCCGCCCGGTTGACGCCCGCGACGCCGCCCACCTCCGCGTACGCCACGCCGTGCCAGGCGGAAATGCATACGCCGCTCAGGAACAGCATCAGCACACAGAACGCGGCGCCGCCACCGGGGACGCCGTGCATCACGCGCGCAACCGGATCGAACGCCGACAGGCCGAGCACCGCGAACACCGCTGCGTTCAACAGGCAGGCCCTGCGCAAAAAGGCGCGTCGGTCGCCGCGACGGTCGCTACGCCGTCCGCACAGGATGCGGGCAACCATCGATGCGACCTGCAGTGCGACGATCACCAGCGCTGCGTGCGCGGCACTCAGACCGGCGTGATCATGCAGAAACAGCACGCCGAACGCGAGCACCGCGAATTGCGGCGCACACAGCAGGCCCGTACCCAGCGCCAGCCGCCAGATCTCGCGGTCGCGCAACGCTGCACGTGGTCCATCGGCTGATGCCAGCAATGTCTTGCGGCCGACACGATGGCGTTCGTCGGCGGGACTCGAACCGCTTACCGGTGCCGCCTCCTTCAGCCAGATCACGACCGCGGCCAGGCTGCCGGCCGTGAGCGCGGCCAGCATCGTAAAGCCCGCCGCCATCCCATAACGATTGCAAAGTACCGGCAGCAGCAGCGCGCCCAGCGCACCGCCCAACGGGATTGCCGTCTGCCGAACGCTCATTGCCATGCCACGCTCATGCGGTGGAAAGTTCTGCAGGATCGCGCGGCCGCTCGCGCCGTTCACACTGCCACCGAAAACACCCAACACGAAAAGGCCGGCCCCGAGCGCCACGCGGGCACCGCTGCCGCCCGGAACAGCGGCACTGGCCCACGCCAACACGCCAAGCATCAGTGCCGTGCCGCCGAGGCCGGTGATCAGCACCGGGCGGTCGCCCCACCGATCCGTGAGCGCCCCCCACGGCAACTCGCTGACGGCGATGCCCAGGCCCATGGCGCCGAGCAGCCAACCGAGCTGGACAGCATCGAGTCCAAACTGCGCGCGCAGCGCAATGGCGGCTGTTGGGAGACCGTTGAACGTGGCGGAAAACGCGGTGTTGGCTGCCACGCCGACAGCCAAAATAAGCCACCGGCGTGACGGCAGCCGGGTGCTGACACAGGGTGATGACATGCGCGAATTCCTCGAGGGAAGCCGTGAGAGGAGTGCAACCTTGGCAGGAATTTTCCACCAGCGGTATTGCTTTGAATATCAGATAATTCAGGGCATACCATTCCATAAACCGGGACGATGATGCGCAAGACCAATCTTGACCTCGATGCGCTGCGCAGTTTCGTGGCCGGCGTTGAATTGGGCAGCTTCGCTCGCGCCGCCGACCGGCTCGGCCGTTCGACCTCGGCGCTCAGCGCGCAGTTGCGCAAGCTCGAGACGCAGGTCGACCAGACGCTATTCATCAAGGCCGGCCGCGGCCTCGCGTTGACCGACGCGGGCGAGCGCCTGCTCGACTATGCGCGTCGCATGCTCGAACTGAACGATGAAGTCAGCATGGCGTTGCGCGGCGACGGACTCGCCGGCGAGGTCAGGATCGGACTGCAGGCCGACTTCGGCGAACACGCGCTGCCGGCCGTGCTGGCCCGCTTCGGGAGAGCGCACCCGGGCGTGGCATTGCGCGTCAACATCGCCCGTAGCAGCGATCTGCAAGCGCAGGTCGACGACGGTCGCCTCGATCTGGCCTTGCTGTGGAGCGTGGGAGAAGCGGCCGCCGGTGAGCGCCGCCTGGCCGACGTGCCACTGCACTGGATTGGCAATGCGATGCGCATTCCGGTGTCCGACGCGGCGCCGCTGCCGGTGGCGCTGATGGATGCACCTTGCCCATTGCGCACGATCGCGATTTCGGCCCTCGACGGGGCCGGGCGGCCCTGGCGTCAGGTCTTGGGCAGCGCGAGCGTGGCCGCGCTGTGGGCGGCGGCTGCCGCCGGGCTTGCGCTCACCGTTCGAACGCGGATCGGGCTGCCTGCGTCGCTGCGCGTGCTCGACGCCGACGAAGCCGGCTTGCCGCCGCTGCCAACCCTCGGCCTGTCCTTGCGCGGATCTTCGTTCGAAACTGCGCGCTCGCCGGCGTGTCGACGGCTCGCGGCGATGCTGATCGACGCGGCGACGGAAATGGCCATACGTGCAAACGGTGTGCTGACCGACGCGGCGTCGTCGCCGGCGCTGTCCTTCGATCAGGACGGTCGAGACGAGCACGAAGGGGCGACGACGCGCGCGGACGAGTCCGTGCTGCCTGCCTGACCGCGCGCACCGTTGCGCTAGCCGGGCACCGGATCGGAGCGCCGTGGATGCGCTGCGCTGTCGCCCGCGCGCGGCTTCACGAATGTGGTACGCCGGCGCGGCTGTCTCGCTGGCCGGCCGGTGGCAGCCGCTCAGCGCCGCGGTGCGGCAGTCTTGCCCACGTCGTAATGACGGTGCTGGTCCTCGTCGTCGCTTTCGCTGCCGATTTCGCTGCCGATTTCGCTGCCGATTTCGCTGCCGGTTTCGCGTTCGTTTTTGTTGTCGTCTTCATCAATGCCCGCTTCGCGCAACAGCCAGTCGCGGAACGTCCGAATCTTGTCGCCCGCATTCGCGCGGTACGACAGAAAATGAGTCTCACGGCGCAACGGCACGAAAACGTCCGCCCCCAGTTCGATCAGGTCGCCACGCAGCAGTTCGCGCTCCGCGAAGCGCTCTGTTTCGAGCGCGACGCCCATGCCATCCACCGCTGCCGACACCGACAACGCTGCGCGATCGAACGATGGCCGAGCGCGCGCCGGCAGCGTGAGCCCGTTCGATGCGAACCAATCCTGCCAGGTCACTCGGCTGAGCTGCGAGTCGATCAGGGTCAGCTTGCAGATCAGGCTTTCGACCGCAACGCCAGGTCTCAGCAGCGAGGGAGAGCAGAGCGGCACGATGCGCTCGGCGCCAAGTGCGCGGGTGACAATGCCGGCACGCTCGCGCGCGAAACCATACGAGATGGCGATGTCGATCTCCCTTGCTTGCGTCAGATCAGCCGGCTCCGCGTCCGAGGTGAGGCGGATCGTGACGTCCGGGTGGGCGTGCATGAAGCCGGCGAGGCGAGGGCCGAGCCATTTGACCGCGAACGTGGGGGCGGCATGCACCGCGAGCACTTCGGCGTTCGGCGATAGCGCGACTTCCGCGCAGGCGGCTTCGATGACATCGAACACGCGCGCCAGACTCGCCTGCAGGCGCACGCCTTCCGAGGTCGTTTCCACCCGTCGGTTGCGTCGGTGGAACAGCGCGCGGCCGAAGTAGATCTCCAGTTCCTTGATCTGATGGCTGATTGCCGAGGGCGTAAGGTGAAGCTCGTCGGCAGCCAGCGTGAAACTCTGCAGCCTGGCGGCTGCTTCGAACGCGCGCAACAGCACGAAATTCGGGATGCGTCTCATCGGCGCGTGTCAGTGGCAGGTGCTGTCATGCTTGCCTGAAGCGCACGGCTTGTCAATCGACAGTCCCCTCGGGCACCTTGTGCTTCGGCGCACCATTGTCTACATTCGAAGAGCGTCGCGCGGCTACGCGGTCACGCGATGGGCACTGCCGGGTTTTTCCGGCTCCGCCGCCTCTCACCGGAGCACGACGATGCTGCGCTTTCTGAGATCCTCCACAGCCGCCGCCGTCGCGGCAGATGATTTGAGGCTGGACCGTAGCGATCCTGTCAACGCGGCGCGGCACGCAGTGGGCGACAGCGCCGCCCCGCGCACCGTGGATACGTGTGCGGAATGCGGCTACTTCCATCAGCAATACGCATACGAGACCTTCACGTCTGGCCCCGACCTGCCCATGCGACCCTGAGCGTCGCGTCGACCGTGCTCCCCGGTTATAAGCTTCGGCCGAATTCTTCGTTGTCAGCGCTGCGCGCACACTCTAAGGTGAGCGTTTAGTCTCGCAAGCCACCCCGCAAGCCGGTTTCAAGCCAGTCTCGGACAGCATCGCGCCACGTGCCGCAAGCGCTGTCCGAACGCTGCCGGCTGGGCGCAGGATTGCTGCAGCCTGCGGGACGGCAATTGTTCGAGGAAAACGCCTCATGTCCACCATTGCGACGCCAGACGGGGACGCGTCGCCGCGTTTGGCCGGTGCCAGCCGGCTCGGCGCTCATCCGCAGCTTTCCGAAGCGATCGGTTTCGACAGTCGGGGGGAAGCGTATGCCGAAATCGCCGGTGCGCGTCAGGGCAGCCGCTTTGCCCCGGTCTTGCGCATCGACGATCTCGCTTCGCCGGTGTCGGTGGCCTTGCACGCGCACGCGCGGCCGGAGGCCCAATCGTCGCGCGACGCGGTATCGGTCGATCCGCTCGATCGTATCGAAGACACCCAGCAGTTGATCGACGCGGATCGCATCCTGCGCATCGTGCACACGCTGAACTTCGAGAACCGTGGCGTCGCCGACGTGGCGACGCGTCTGCTGCTGCCGGTGCACGAACGGCTGCTCAAAAGCGTGCGTTACGATCATGGCAAGCATTTCGCGGGGGTGCTGCGCAGTCTCGATATTGACCCGGCGCGGATCGTGATCGAAATTCCGCCGGCCGCCGCTGCTCATCCGACACTGCTGGCGTACGTGACCGGCAGTTATCGCGCGCACGGTTTTCAGGTTGCGGCGAACGTGGCCGACGCCGGCCGTCTGCTCACCCTGCAATCCCCGGACGCGCCCGACTATGTCGTGCTTGATGCGAGCTCGGCCATTCGCGGTGCGCTGGTGAGACCAGCGCTCGACTACGCCGCTCGCTTTGGCCTGCGGCTGGTGTTCGACGGGGTTGCGGACGCCGATGCCGTCGCCCAGCTTCACGGGCTGGGCGCGCGCTATATCGAGATGGCAGCGCCGGCGCACGCCTGAAGCCGATGCCCGCGGGCGCTTCCGTGCCCCGCGGACGCGCGAGCAGCGTCGGCCGGCTCTATCACGTCCTTGATTACGCTCTTGATCACGGCCTTGATCACGCCCTTGATCACGGCCTTGATCACGCCTTTGTTGCGCCCCTATTGCGCCCCTATTGCGGCAAATCACACGCGCGTATTGCCCCCGTATTGTGCCCACAGCGCGCGCTCGGATTGCGTGCGCCGATCACGTTTCCGCTTAAACTGTCCGGCTCGCTGCGAGCGCGGCTCGGCCAACTCAGGCGTACGACACTCGTTTGCGCGGCCTGGGGGCGCCTGTACATGGCTGGCGCCGTGCTGCGCGTCGCAGCGGACGTTGCCGGTCCGGCTACACCTCGGTCCTATGCGCATCGACGAAGCGGCCTGGCCGCAGATTGGCAAGCGGGATTTGCCGTCAACCGCCCGGCGACGGGCAGGCACGGCTGTCGGTGCTTGGAACGCTCTCCGACATCCGGCTTCGAGAACACTGTGGCAAAGAGGCGTCTGGTGCCTTGCAATGCTCGCGCTCGGTCTGTCCGCCGGCAATGCTTCGGCAGCGGCAACGCCGCAGCGGTGGGCACTCGACAAAGTTGTTCTGGTGATGCGGCACGGCATACGTGCCGGCACAGGCGCGACGCGCATTCAGGCGGTGTCGCGGAAACGATGGCCTGCCTTCGAGGCAGCGCCGGGCATGTTGACGCGACATGGCGGTGAAGCGATCGCGCGCCTCGGCGCCTGGCAGCGCGACTGGCTGCTGCACGCAGGTCTGTTGAACGGGGCGGCCTGCCCTGCGGCCGGTATGGTGTTCGCGTGGGCCAGCCCGCTGCCGCGGACCAGGGACACGGCCCGCGCGTTTCTCGATGCATTGCTGCCGAATTGCGCGACGGCCTTCGGGCATGCGTCCAGCGTGGCAGACGACGGATTGTTTCATCCGCTGGAGTCTCGCCGGGTCAGACTGGATCCCGCGCGAGCCCGCGCCGCCGTGTTAGCCGCGATGGGCGGCGGTCTCGACACAGCCCGGCAGAGCGGTGCGGGCGACGTTCGTGCAATGGAGGCGCTTGTCGGCAAGCCAGCGGCTTGCGAGAACTCGCCCTGCGGCCTGTCGGGCTTGCCGTGGGAAGTCCGCACCAGCGCCCACAAGGCCGATGTAGCCGGGCCGCTGCGCGTCGGTGCGGTGATGGGCGAGACCATCCGGATGCAGTATGCGGACGGGTGGCCGCTTGGCGAGGTGGCGTTTGGCGCGGTCACGAAGGCAGCCGACGTCAAGCAGTGGATGGCACTGCGCGCGGCAAAGTATGCGGTGCTCGACACCGTGCCTTATCTCGCGCAGCGCGGCGGCTCGCAGCTGATGAGCCAGGTTCTTGCGGCGATTGACGACGACCGTGCCGTCGGTTCGCCACCTGCCGATGCGCGTCTTCTGATATTCGTCGGTCACGACGGCAACATCGCACAATTGCGCAGCCTGCTTGGGTTCGACTGGCAACTGTCCGGCTATCCCGAAAACGACCCGGTGCCAGGCGGTATGCTCGTCTTCGAGCGCTGGCGAGACACCGCGGAGAACGCACGCGATCGCATCTCTGTGCGCGTTCGTTACGTGGCGCAGAGTCTGGATCAACTGCGTGGCCTCACGGTCCTGAGCGGCAAGGCGGCGCCCTTGTCGGTGACCTTCCTTCCAGCCGGCGCGGGACCCGACGGTAGGTTGCCGCGCAGCCGCTTCGACGCCCTGATCAGCGCGGCGATCGACTGGAGCGCAACCTTCCCTGCATCGTATGCGAGCCCTGTCGCAACCGCTTCACGCGGGGAATGATTGCCCACAGGGGCAAATCCAGCTAGGCTTGCAACCTTTCATCAAGAAAGGTTGGGCCGGACGGCCCGGTCCGGCGAAGGGGATACCGTGTTCAAGCAGCTTCTATTTGTCTCTGCCTTGTGCGTCGCAAGTGCAGCGAATGCTCACTACGTATGGCTGGAGCCTTCGAGCGACGGGCAGGCGAAGGCGTATTTCGGCGAGTGGCAGGAGGACTTGCGCGAGTCGGCAAGCGGCCATCTCGGCTTGCTCACCACTGCACACTCAGTCGACGGGAAGGGTACGCTGACGCCGGCGAAACGTGTCGACGACGGCTTTCTCGCGCCGGTCGCGGCGCAAGCGGACGCCCGTCTGAGCAGCGGCTTCGTGGGTAAGGACGGTACCGCCTATCTCTATCAGGCCCGTGCCGGTCGCACCGATACCACCGCCCGATTGACGCTGGAATTGGTGCCGACCGAACCGAATGCGAACACCTTCACACTGATGTTCGATGGCAAACCGCTGCCGAAGACGAAGGTGACCGTGTTTGGTCCGCCCAAATGGGAGAAGTCGTTTTACAGCGATGCAGACGGGCGCGTCAGCATCGAAACGCCCTGGCCAGGTCAGTACGTTGCCGAGGTCTCGCACGCCGACAAGGCGCGCGCGGGAAGCTGGGACGGCAAGGCGTATCAGAGCGCCCGCTACGTCGCCACGCTCACCTTCATCAAACGCTAGGTCGCCATGGCACGCGCGTCGCCCTGCGGCAGGCGTGCGCGGCAAGCCCGGCGCGCCACGGGGCCGGCTCACCAGAGTCCATAGTAGACGCCGGCCTGGCGGTCGCGGTGCGTGTCCGCGGCCACCGCCGCGTCGGAAATCGTGGTGCGCGTATGTCGCTCGCAAAACCACTGCAGCAGGCGAGCGCGCATATCGTCGATCACTCCAGCCATCGACGCTTCCCCCGCCAGGTCGTGAAACTCCTGCGGGTCGTTGGCGAGGTCGTAGAGTTGCGGCGCAAAACCCTGCCAGTGCAGGTACTTCCATTGCGACGTGCGGACCATCCAGCCTCTGCAGGCATCCGGCGCACGGCCAAGCAGCAGCCGGGCCTCGCGAAACGCGTAGTCCAGTTCAGAGAAAACCGCATCGCGCCACGGCTCGTGAACGCCACGCTGCCGCGTCAGGGTCAGGAGCGAGCGTCCCTCGATGCGCTCTCGCACGGGCGGCAACTCGAGCGCGTCGAGTATCGTCGGCACGGTGTCGATGGCTTCGACCAACTCGTCCCGGACCTGTCCGCGCGTCGCGTCCGCTTCGGGCGACGGGTCGTACACGATGAACGGTACACGCTGCACGGTATCGTAGAACAGCTCCTTTTCGCCCAGCCAGTGGTCGCCCAGGAAGTCGCCGTGATCGGAGGTGAAGACGATCAACGTATCGCGCCAGCCGTCGACGCGATCCAATGCCTCCCACAATTCTCCCAGATGATCGTCGATCTGTTCGATCAGTCCCTGATAGGCCGGGCGAACGGTTCGGATGACCTCGTCGCGGGCGAAGTTGCGGCTCTCTTCGTGCTGCCGGTACGCGGCCGTGACAGGATGGGCTCCGTCGCGCTCATCTGGCCGCCTGACGACCGGCAGGCACTGTTCCGGCGAATAGCGATCATGGTACGGCGCCGGCGCGATGTACGGCCAGTGTGGCTTCACGTAAGACAGATGCAGCACCCATGGCGCGTCGCGATGCCGTTCGATGAAGTCGATCGCCTGACGCGTCGTATAGGCGGTCTCCGAGTCCGCCTCCGCGACGCGGGCCGGCAGGCGGGCATGCCGCATGTGCCACCCGTTCACTACCTGACCGTTCTCGTCCTCGGCCGAGATCACGAAATCGCTCCATGGATCCTCACTGTCGTAACCGCGGCCGCGCAGGTACTGCGCATAGCTGCCGACCGGTTCGGCGCGATGGCCATCGTAGCGGTCGACCAGCGTGAAGTGGCCTTCGCGAAGCAGCACGCCAAGCTCACTGTCGCCATCGATGGCCAGCCGCTTCATGGCTGCCTGATCGGCGGTGAAATGGCTTTTGCCGCATAGCGCGAGGCGCCTGCCGCTCTCCGCCAAATGCGCGCCGAGCGTCATCTCGCCGATCGACAGCGGCACGCAGTTCCAGCTTGCGCCGTGGCTCGACACGTAGCGCCCGGTATAGAACGACATGCGCGACGGACCGCACACGCCGGACTGCACGAACGCGTTCGAGAACCGATTGCCACGTGACGCGAGCAGGTCGATGTTGGGCGTGCGCAGATACGGATGACCGTAACACGCCAGATGGTCGGCGCGGAGCTGGTCGCACATGATGAAGAGTACGTTTCGGGTCATTGGCGTGGATGGGCGTCAGACGGAAAGGTGGCGAGGCGCCGCGGGCGCGATGCGTCAGGAAGAGGGCGTGCGGTGCGGCGGCGCCGGCGCTTCGGGCACGTCGTCGGCATCGCGTCCGCCCACGGCAGGCGCGCTCTCTCGCATTGCCCAGAGCGCGAGCAGTCCGACCAGCGCGGCCACCGTCACGAAGTGCGAGGGCATCATCTTGTTGCCGGTGATGGCGACCAACCAGGCGACCAGGAACGGCGACACGCCGCCGAACAACGTATTTGCGAGGTTGTACGAGATTGACAGCCCGGTCGCCCGGGTACGGCTTGGAAACAGCTCGGCCAACGCAGTCGATGCCGGCCCGAACGCGGCCGCCATCAACACCGCAAAGACGGTTTCGACAGCCAGCAGACGCAGCAGGCTGGGTTCCGCAATCAGCCAGGAAAAAAGTGGATAGAGCGTGAGCACATAGCCGGTCATCGCGGCCCCCATCACCGGCTTGCGCCCAACCCGGTCCGACAGCAAGCCGAACAACGGAATCAATGCCATGCGCGCGGTGCCGGTGAACATCAGCACGATGAACGGCGCATCGATGCGCAGCTTCAACTGCTGCACCGCGTAGATCGGCAAGTACACGTTCAACACGTACTGTGCGACCGAACTGAACACCGTCAGTCCGAACGCAATGAGCAGCGCGCCGCGGTAGCGCGAGAACACATCGCGCAATACCGATGCCGTGCCGGTGCCGCCGGCCGCCGCGATCGCCGGTTTGGCCACTGCCGCCGGCACCTCTGGCACCCGCGTGCGAATGTACAGCCCGACCGGGCCGATCAGCAGGCCGAACACGAACGGAATGCGCCATCCCCATGCATCGAGCGCTTCAGGGGACAGTGAGCGCGTCACCAGCGCTCCCATCGCGGCGGCAACCACGGCGGCGCAGAACTGACCGAAGTTCTGCCAACTGCCGTAGAAACCGCGCCGGGCGGACGGTGCGTGCTCGATCAGCATCGACGTGGCGCTGCCGAACTCGCCGCCGGCCGACAGCCCCTGCAGCAATCTCGCCAGGACGATCAGCACCGGCGCAGCGATGCCGATGCTGCGGTAGCTTGGCGTGAACGCCATGATTGCCGATGCGATCGTCATCAACAGGATGACCAGTGACAGCGCCGCCTTGCGACCGACGCGGTCCGCGTAGAGGCCGATCAGGATGCCGCCGATCGGCCGCATCAGAAACGCGCTGCCGAAGCTGGCCGTGGTCAGCAATGCCGAAGTCGTCGGGTCGGTCGTCGGAAAGAATTGGCGCGCAATGATGACTGACAGGAAGCCGAAGACGATGAAGTCGTACCATTCGAACGCGTTGCCTATCGTCGCGGCGACAATGGCGCGCCGATGCGGGGCGGGGATGGACATTGCAGTGTCTCCGTTGCGCGGGATGCCGCGATCCGAATGTCGCGATTTTTTGGGGGAGCGATGAGCAAGCGGGGCGGCGTGCGCCGCCCGGGCGCCTGGCTCATCGACGATTCTGCGCAGACAAATCGCCAGCGTCTAATGAGATATGATGCGCAATCCATAACGAAAGCATTATCGATCTATGACGCAGATCGACCAGTTCTTCTTCCGGCAACTGAAAGTGCGTCATCTGCATTTGCTGGTGGCGTTGGCGGACCTGCCGACGGTCGAGCGGGTCGCGAAGCTTCTGCACGTCACGCAGCCGGCTGTGTCGCGCATGATCGCGGACCTGGAACGCGGGCTCGGCGTGGCGCTATTCGAGAAGGACGGTCGGAGAATCCGGCCCACCGGAGCCGGCGCTCATCTCGTCCGTCACGCGCGTGACATGCTCGCGCAGGCGCAACGCGCCAGCGATACGCTTTCAGCGCTGGCGAACGGCTTGGGCGGGCGGCTGGAAGTGGGCATGCTTTCGGTTGCCTCGCCCGTGCTGCTGCCCCGCGCCACGGTACAGTTCAAGTCCCGCGCGCCGACCACCACGGTGGCGCTTCACGAGGGCACGCTGGACCGCTTGCTTCCAGCCCTGCAGTCGGGACGTCTCGACCTGGTGGTCGGCCGGATCGCCAAGGACACGCTCGACGACGCAACGCTGTCCTTCGAAGCATTGTTCGATGACCCGTCCGTGATCGTCGCGGCGCGCGAGCATCCGCTCGCGCGGTTCCCCGCGCTGGCATGGGCGGATCTGGCGGGCGCCGCATGGATACTGCCGACCGTGAGCGCGCCGATGCATCGCCGACTGCTCTCCGTTCTCGCGCGACACGGTCTGCCACCACCGTCGGACGTGATCGAATGCGACAACGATCACGTCTCGCTGATTCGGGACAGTCAGCGCCTGGCAATCATGCCGCGTTCGTTGGCGACTAGGCTGGTGGTGGACGCGGCTTTCTGGATCGCGCCGCTCGAACTCGGCACGCTGCTGGGTCCCGTCGGCATGGTGTGGCGCGATGACGTCGCCGCGCCGACGGCGTTGGCCGTGTTTCAGGACTGTCTGCGGGCCGTCGCGGCCGCGATGGCGTTTGAATCCGATGGGTGAATCGGATGGATAGGCGCGGCGCGGTGCAGCCGCGGCAATCGGCGGGTCCGCACGGGCGGCACCCGACGCGCCGGCCTGCCAGGCCTATTCGACGTTGAGATCGTTGCCGGCCTCGCGCAGACAGGCGAGAAACAATTCGCCGGCAGCGTGGCTGGCGTCGGCGCGCCAGTACGCGACCACTTCCTCGAGGGGTTGCAGCGGCGCCAGCGGCAGGATGCGCATCTGGCCGCGCATCGCATGTTGGCGCGCCGTGCCGAGCGGCAGAATGGACACGAAATCGCCGCTGGCGAGCAGCGACACGTTCAGTGCGAGCGAGCTCGATTCCACTCCGCCGCCGGCCGGCGAGACATCGTGAGCGGTCAACGTTTCAAGCAATGTCGCGTACGCCGGCGAGCCATGCAACGGCGTGATCCAGCGGCATTGTCGCAGGTCGTCCCACTGCACCGGCCCATCGAGCGGGCCGAGCGCGTGCTGCGCGCCGGCCACGAACACGAAAGGCTCGCTGTGCAAGGTCTCCTGGCGGAGCGCGGCGGGCATGGCGGCAACGCGATTGCGTCCGATCGCAATGTCGAGTTCGCCTTCGTCGAGCATCCGCAGCAGACGGTCCAGCGTGCCCTCGACAAAGGACAGGGAAGCAGCGGGGGCACGCCGCAGAAACAATTGCACGGCGTTGGCAGTGAGCGGTTCGGTGGTGGTCACGACGGCGCCGAAGCGCACGTGGCCGCCGGTGCCGGCGGCCAATGCACTGACGTCCCGCCGGGCGATTTCCAGATGACGCAGGATCTCGCGGCCGCAAGCCACGATGACCTGGCCGATGCCGGTCAACGCGACGGCGTTGCCGGTACGGCTCACCACCGCCAGGCCCAGTGCCGTCTCGATTTCGGCGATCTGTTTCGAGATCGCGGGTTGGGTGACATGAAACGCATGCGCCACCTTCGTCACCTGCCCCATGTCGGCAAGCGCGACCAACACGCGCAAGTGAGGCAGTTTCAGGCCCTTGCGGAAGAAACGTTCGACGGGTTCGCTGCTCTGCATCAGTGTTTCCCCTAGATCGGCATAACCGTCCGGTAATGTTACCGGCGCAAAGAGTGATTTGCGAGATGGCATGCGGGCCGGCTAATCTAGCGCAAATTGTTTGCCGTCCGTCGAAGAGCGGAACGGAGCATAACGAAATCGGCACCTGCGCGCCCTGCAGGGACGCGCCCGCCCTGCAGGGCGGGTTCGCGGCGCCACCCAAGGAGACAACATGCAAGCCAGCTTTCCAACGCGCGCCGCAGCCTGCGCGCGCTTGTCCGGGCACTTTCGCAGCACTGGGCGCGGAGGCAGGGCATGAGCAATTCGAGCAAACCCGTTTGCATCGTCACCGGTGCGGCGACCGGCATCGGCGCGGCAACAGCGCTGCGTTTTGCGCGCGGCGGCTGGTCGGTCGCCATCGGTAACTTCAACGACAGCACGCGTGGCGCGGCGCTGAGCGTCGAAGCCGACTGCCGTGCACACGGCGCCGATGCGCTCGTCTTCGACGTCGACGTCGGCGACGATGAAGCCTGCCGGCAGGCCGTCGCCGCGATCACCGCGCGCTGGCATCGGGCCGACGCGCTCGTCAACTGCGCCGGCACGACGCGCGTGATCCCGCATCATGACCTGGACGCGATCGATGCCGCCGAGTTCGAACGCATCTACCGCGTCAACACGATCGGCCTGTTCCAGATGACGCGCGCGGCCGCGCCCTTGTTGCGCGAGACCGGCCGCGGCGGCGGTGACGGTGACGGCAGCATAAGCACCAGCGTCGTCAACATTTCCTCGCTTGCGGGTCTGAACGGCACGGGCTCGTCGATCGCCTATGCCGCGTCGAAAGGTGCGGTGAACACGATCACGCTATCGCTGGCGCGCTCGCTGGCGCCGCACGTTCGCGTCAACGCGATCGCGCCGGGCATGGTCGACGACGGCCTGCTGCTGCGCGCACTGGAGGCCGACGCCTATGCGGGCGTGATCGATCGGATGACGACGAACGCGCCCCTCAAGCGCGTCGCGCAACCGGCCGAGATCGCAGAACTTGCATGGTTCCTGGCGACCCAGGCACCGGCCATCACCGGCCAGGTGATCGCTGCCGATAACGGACTGCTGGTCGCAGCGTCCTGACGCGCGTCGCCGCGGGTGCGACCGTCCGGGAAGCCCGCCGCTCGGCATCCCTACAATCAAGAAAACCGATGACAGATCTCCACAAACACCGCTCGCGCATGGTGACCGACGGCGTCACACGTGCGCCGCACCGCGCCTTCCTGCGTGCCACGGGCCTCGACGACGCGGCCATGCAAAAGCCGTTCGTCGCCATCGTGGACACCTTCGGCGAGAACACGCCGTGCTCGATGTCGCTGAATCAGGTCTCCGACAATGTCCGGCTCGGCGTCGCGGCTGGCGGTGGCGTGCCGATTCGCGGATCGGCAATCTCGGTGTCGGACGGGACCTCGATGAACCATGCCGGCATGCGCATGAGTCTCGTATCGCGTGAAGTCGTCGCGGACAGCGTCGAGTTGTTCGTGCGCGCCCACGCCTACGATGCGTTGGTTGGCGTCGCGGGCTGCGACAAGACACTGCCCGGCGTGCTGATGGGCATGGTACGGGTCAATGTGCCCGGTGCCTTCCTGTTCGGCGGCGCGATGCTGCCGGGGACGGCGCCCGGCGCACTGCCGGGCGGGCAGGGTCACGGGCTGCAGCGTCAGGCAACGATTCTCACTGCCATCGAGGCGGTCGGCGGCGCGCAGCGCGGCGACCTGTCGCGCGCCGAGCTCGACGCGATCGAGAAACGTTGTACGCCCACCGTCGGTTCATGCCCGGGGCAATTCACGGCGAACACCATGGCGATGGTTGCGGAAGCGCTGGGTCTTGCGCCGCTCGGTTCGGCGATGGTGCCGGCTGTCTACAGCGAACGCATCGCGATCGCGCGGCGCGCGGGCGAGACCGTGATGCACGCGCTGCGCGCCGGCGGACCATTGCCGCGCGACCTGGTGACGCTGAAAAGTCTCGAAAACGCGTGCGCCGCGGTGGCGGCGACCGGAGGCTCGACCAATGCCGCGCTTCATATCCCGGCGATCGCGCACGAGGCGGGTATTCGCTTTACGCTGGACGACGTCGAGCGCGTGTTCGCGCGCATCCCGCTGATCGGCGACCTGCAACCGGGCGGCCGCTATCTCGCGCAGGACCTGCACCACGCTGGTGGCGTCCCGGCCGTCTTGAATGCCTTGCTGAGCGCCGGCTACCTGCATGGCGACGTGCTGACGCTCGACGGCTCGACGCTCGAGTCGGCGCTGCGCGAATGGCCGGGACCCGACGGCGAAGTCGTGCGGCCGTGCGATGCGCCGCTTTCCGCAGATGGCGGCCTCGTGATCCTGCGTGGCAATCTCGCGCCGGATGGCGCCTGCCTGAAGATCGCCGGTCTCAAGTCGTTGACGTTTTCGGGACGCGCGCGAATCTTCGAATGCGAAGAGGACTGCATGGCAGTGGTCGCCGCCGGTACGTATCGCGAAGGCGATGTGCTGGTGATCCGCAACGAGGGTCCGAAAGGCGGTCCCGGCATGCGCGAGATGCTCAGCGTCACCGCGGCGATCTACGGGCAGGGCATGGGCGAGAAGGTTGCCTTGCTGACGGATGGCCGCTTCTCGGGCGCGACGCGTGGCATGTGCATCGGCTACGTCGGGCCGGAGGCCGCGGCCGGTGGACCGATCGCGCTGCTGCGCGAAGGCGATCCGATTCGCATCGATGCGCATGCGGGACTGTTGCAGGTCGACGTGTCCGACGGGGAACTGACGCGGCGGCGCGCGGCTTTCACGCCGCGCGAGCCGAAGCGTCTCGCCGGTGTGTTGGAGAAGTACGCGGCGCTGGTGCGTCCCGCGCATCTCGGCGCGGTGACGCATTCGGGCAATCTGGACTGGCCGTACGACGCCAGTACTCCGGACTGGAAGCCATGACCGCGACGCCACTTGATGTGCCAGCCCAGCCCAGCTCGATCCGACCCGCCGTCGGCTTCTGCGGGCTCGGCAAGATGGGGCTGCCGATGGCACGCAGGATCCTGTCGTCCGGCCAAGCGCTGCATGTCTGGAACCGGACGCTGGACAAAGCACGTGAGTTGCGGCACGCTTCGCCGTCGCTATGCGCGGTGGACGAGTCGCCGGCCCGCTTGGCGCAGCACTGCGATGTCATGTTGCTGTGTCTTGCCGATGCCCCGTCGGTGGCAGCGGTGGTGTTTGGTGACGACGGTTTGGCGTCGGCCGCCCGGCCTGGCGCGCTGCTGATCGACCATTCGACGCTCGCGCCCACGCTGACGCGCAGCCTCGCCGATCGATGGCATGCGCAGACAGGCGGACGCTGGCTCGACGCGCCCGTTTCGGGTGGCACTGCTGGCGCCGCAGCAGGTACCTTGGCGGTAATGGCAGGGGGCGATGAAGCGCGACTGGACGCTGCCCGGCCTTTGCTCGCCGCCTATGCGGCGCGGATCACGCGAATGGGCGAGTCCGGCGCAGGGCAGGCAAGCAAGCTCGCGAACCAGGTCATCGTGATGACGACCATCGCGGCACTGGCCGAGGCAACGCGCCTGGCGCGCGGCACCGGCATCGATGCGGCACGCCTGCCGGCGGCGCTGCAAGGCGGCTGGGCCGACTCGGTTCTGTTGCAGAGCGTCCAGCCGCGCATGCTCGCACCGCCCGCGCAAGCAACCGGGTCGATCCGCACGATGCTGAAGGATTTCGATGCGATCGAGGCCTTCGCTGCAGAGCACGGCATTGCGCTGCCGCTTGCTTCGCTGGTGCGTCGGTGGCTCGCGCGTGCAGTCGAGCATGGGTTGGCGGAGGCGGATGTGTCCCAGATCGTACAGGTTGCCCCGGACTGAGCGCTGCCGCCAACGGCGTGCGGGCGGGGTACGGCCGGTGAGCAGGCCGGAAAGCAGGCTGGAGAGGGTGGCTGGTGCGTGCAAGGCGAGCGGTCGGCTCGCGCGCGGCCCGGCGGCCAGTTGATGCGGGGTCCTGGGTCCCGAGCATCAAGATAATCAACGACAAGCGAAAGGAGAAACGGATGCCCACCCTCGAATCGCGCGCGCTCGGCACGAGCAACGAGCGCCTGAGCGCCAGTCAGTGGCGCCTGATCATATTGGCCAGTCTCGGCGGTGCGCTGGAATTCTACGACTTCGTTGTCTACGGGGTCTTCGCGCAATTCATCGGGCGGGCATTCTTCTCGATGCTGGACCCGATGGTGGCGCTGGTCATGTCGTTCGCGGTCTTTGCGATTGGCTACCTGTCGCGCCCGATCGGCGGCGCGGTGCTCAGTTGGTTCGGTGACCGCTATGGTCGACGCAAGGTCTTCATCGTGTCGGTGATCGTCGTCTCGCTGTCGACGATCGGGATGGGACTGGTGCCGACGTATGCGAGCTGGGGTCTGGCCGCGACATTCACGATGATCGGGCTGCGCCTGATCCAGGGTTTCTGTCTCGGCGGCGAACTACCGGGCTCGATCACCTACGTGGTCGAGACGGTACCGCGGCGCGCGGGCTTCGTTTGCGGCATCGTGTTCTTCTGCGTCAATTTCGGTGTGCTGCTCGCCGCCGCGGTGAACCTCGCGGTGCACGCCGTGCTGCCGGCCGATGCCGTGCCACTGTATGGCTGGCGCATCGCCTTCATCTTTGGCGGCGTCATCGGTCTGCTCGGCTTCTGGTTGCGTCGCAAGCTGGAGGAGACACCCGAATTCGCGCACATGAAGGGCATGGCATCGAAGCACCCGTTCGCGGAACTGATGCGCGAGCACTGGCGCGCCGTTTTGCTCGGCATTGTGACGACGGCAGCCACCGCCGCGTACAACGGCCTGCTGTTCGCGCACATGCCTGCTTACCTCGACAAGGTGCTGCACTACGAGCCGCGCACTGTCGCGCTGGCGCAGAACATCGCGCTCGCCACCGCGTCGATCGGCATTCTGATCGTCGGGCGTATCAGCGACGCCGTGCCACGCCGCCATTTGATGCGTGCGGGCGCATTCCTGCTGATCGTGCTGAGCATTCCCTTCTACAATGCGGCCGTCGCCCACCATTTCGACCTGATCGTGCTGATGCTGCTCGGCGGTCTGGGCGCGGCGCTGATCAACGGGACGTTCGCCTGCATCATCGCCGACATGTTCCCGACGCGCGTGCGCTTCAGCGGCGTCGCGATCTCGTTCAATCTGAGTTTCACGATCTTCAGCGGGACTGCGCCGCTGATCGGCACCTGGCTGATCGAACGCACCGGCGACCTGAGCGCTCCTGCATACTTCATGGTCGGCTGCGCGATCCTGACCTTCTTCGCGACGTTCGCGTTGAAGGGGATGAGCGGCAAGATCGGCGTGGCGTGATACCGGACGGCGGTCCGCGCAAGCGGACCGCCGCATGCGTGCTCGGGGTGAGACTGGCCGGAGCGACCGTTGCGCACGACCTTGCGCTGCACCGCCCGGCATTGGCTTGCCGAGCCGTCACTTAATTCCGACACCGATGTCGATGTCGACTTCGATGTCGATGTCGAGACGTTCGGCGTGAGCCGCCCTACGCTTGCTTGGACTTACCACGTCCAAGCTTTCTTCAGCAGAGTCAAGCTGCCTGGCTTGCGCTACGCGAGGCCGAGATATCGGCTCGAAAACCGCCGTCCCGCGCCAGTTGCTCGATCAGGCGCAGTTCCCGATCGAGACAGTCGTCGAAGCGACGGTCGCGCTCCGCGACGCTGCTGTAGACGTACGGTCCGTACCAGACATCATCGTCGCCGCTCGACAGGCCGTCCGTGCCGGTCGCCCTGGCAGGCCGGTCGCGTACCAGGCACGATTGCCGCCCAGCACGGCTGCGAGGCCTGTGACGCCTTGCCGGGTCAACCCCGCGGCGATGCGATTCGCGAGCACCCGTCCGTCGAGGTGAGGGCGATCGACGATTTCTGCCTCAGCGGCGCGAAAGCCGCGAACAGCAGATGACGTCGCACGTGTGCGCCGTTCTCGCGCACGTCGAGCAGCGCGACCTCGTTGCCATCGGCACGTGCTGCGACGAGGGCGTCCGGCGTCAACGCAGCAGAGGCAATTTTCGGGATGGCGGCGGTCTCATGACTTGATGGTGACGCCGGCCAGCGAATCGTAGGCGCCGAACGGGCTCTTCGAGACGCCCGCAAGCCGGCTGGAATAGATCGAATACAGCTGAATTTCGAGCAGGTTGACCGACGGTACGTCGCGCTGCGCGATGACCTGCAACTGCTCGATGAAGGTCTTGCGCTTCGCTGCGTCGGCCTCGAAACGAATGCCCTTGATCACATTGTCCATCTCCGGCGTGGAGTAGCCGGTGGAGTTGCTCGAGACCGTGCCGGGCTTGATGGCCTCCGTCCAGTAGCGACGGATCACGCCCAGCTGCGGGTCGGAGAACGCCGAATACCAACTGGTGGTCGTGTCGAAGTCGTAATCCAGATAGGCGCGACGGTTATAGGTCGGCAGGTCGTTCGGAATCAACGTCAGCTCGACCCCGATGCGTTTCAGTTGCGCACGGATGAATTCGGCGGTCAGCACGTATTGATTACCGAACGGCAGCGGCAAATTGTTGATGCGCAGCCGCACGCCGTCGGCGCCACGCTTGTAACCGGCGGCGTCGAGCAATTGTTCCGCCTTCGCGGGGTTGTACTCGTACTGCGGCGTGTTCGGCGTATAGAACTGCTTCTGGTGACTGGCAATCGGCCCGGTCGCGGCCTTCGCCAGCCCATACCAGACCGTCTTCACCAACAGGTCCCGGTTGATCGCATGTGCGAACGCACGACGGACGCGCACGTCCTGAAATGTCTTCCGACGCAGGTTGAAGTCGAAAAAGCCGATCGGTGCCAGCCCGGCGTACGGCTGGCTGGTCACCACGAAGCGCGGGTCCTTGCGCAGACGCACCAGGTCGGGCAGCGGCACGGCGTCGGTTGGCGCATACAGCAACTCACCGGATTCGAGCGCGGCCAGCCGTGCGCCGGCGTCCGGAATGATCCGGAAGATGATGGTCTGCAGATGCGGCTGGTTGTTCTTGTCCCAATAATTCGGGTTGCGTTCGAGTGTGACGTGAGAACCGCGTACCCATTCCTTGAAAATGAACGGGCCGTTGCCGACCGGACGGCTGTTGATCGGGTGCGTGAGTGGCGCGCTGCCCTGATAGATGTGCTTCGGCAGGATCTGCGTCTCGAAGCCGCCCAGCGCGGCCCATACCGCCGGCGCGGGTTGCGAGAATTTCAGCACGGCGGTATGCGCATCGGGCGTCAACACGGCGTCCAGCGAACCGAACGTGGCATTGCCGCGCGGATGCAATTTCTTCGTGACTTCGAGCAGCGAATAGGCCACGTCGGCCGACGTGAACGGCTTCCCGTCGTGCCACGTCACGCCGTCGCGCAGATGGAAGGTGATGGTCTTGTGGTCAGCCGACTCTTCCCACGACGACGCGAGTTGCGGCACGGGCTTGTAGTCGTTGTCGAAGGTGATCAGGCCGTCGAACAGGTTGGCCGAGACGATCACCGCCGGGTTTGAGATGTTCAGGCCCGCGACCCATCCCGCCGGCTCCGGCACGACGTTCGCATACAGCACGGACGAGTCGCCCTTGCCGGCAGCCAGCGACACGCCAGGCATCACGGTCGCACCGGCACCAGCAGCCAGCAGTTTGAAGAACTCGCGTCGATTGAAACTCATCGTTTTCCTTGTCTGTGTTGTTTGGGAACGGCGCGTCAGAGACGCAGGCCGGCTTGTTTCATCAAGGGCAGGACCGTTTCCCCGAAGGCACGCAGGTCCTCGCGGAAGTCGTAGAAAGTCAGTTGCACGCCGTCGACGCCGGCGGCCTTCAGGCGCAGCAGGTAGTCGACGATCTCCTCGGGGCTGCCGACCAGGTGCAGGTTGCCGCCGACGATGCGCTGTTCGCGCTGGTGGTTGCGCCATGCTTTTGCGTCGCTGCGCGCGAATGTGCCGATGAAGCCGTCGACCGCGGCCTGATCCGCATGCGCGACGATCGCGTCGTGGTAGGCCCAGGCCTCGCTGGTGGTCGGCCGGCAAACCACGGTGGGGTTGATCAGCGTGCGGATCTGCCGACCTTCGCTAGCTGCAACCGCGCGGAGTTGTGCGATGTGGGCCGGCAGCGTCGCCAGGGCCGCCTCGATCTCGGCGCCGCCCGGGCTGGTGATGAAGACGATATCCGAGTGCCGTGCCGCGTAATGCATGCCTGCTTGCGAACTGGTGGCGTTGACCAGAATCGGGCGGCCGAAGCGTGGGCGGGGCGATACGAAAGCCTCCTTCAGGTGCCAGAAGCGGCCGTCGAAGGTCAGGTTGTCATCGCTGCGCCAGAGGGACTTGGCTACGCTGACGAACTCGTCGGCCATCTCGTAACGCAGGTCGTGTTCCGGTGTCTGCATGCCGAACATCTCCGCCTCGGAGCGGATGTGGCCGGTCACCATGTTGATGCCCCAGCGGCCGCCGGAGATGTGATCGAGCGTTGCGCCGAATTTCGCAAGGTGCAATGGATGCCACGGTCCGTAGAGCACGTGCAGCGTCGAGATCAGCAAGATCCGCTCGGTCGCGCTGGCCAGCGCCGCGGTCGCGATGAACGAGTCGAGCGACTGTTCCCGGTATTTCATTGCGCCGCCATGGCCATTCTTGCCAAGCCACTGCGCAAGACCGAACACGAGGTCGAAACCGAGGGCCTCCGCTTCGCGCGTCAGCGCCAGGTTGTAGTCAAAGTGCCAGTCCGTCGAGCGCGGCAGCGTCGAGATCGACCAACCGCCATCCTGGATCGGCAGGAACAAGCCGAGCAGGAACGGTTGACGCAGCACACGGGCGAGCGGGCTGTCGGCGAAGGTCGCGGGAGCGGGCGGAGGCGGGGGCAAGGCCTGCGTGGGCGCCTCCGGTAACAGTTGCGTGGTGGTCATCGCGTTCAGTAGACGAAGCCGACGGGCGGCGCGATGCCGTTCAGATGAAAGTCGCCGACCGCCTTGTATTTGTATGCGACCGGATCGTGCAAGGTGTGCGTGCGCGCGTTGCGCCAATGCCGATCGAAAGCGTGTTTGGCCAATGCACCGGAGGCGCCGCCCACCTCGTAGAAATGGGTCGCGACGCGCAACGCAGCCTTGGTGCTGATGATCTTTGCATGCGACACCGCAATCGAGGCGGCAATCAAGCGGGCTTCGAGCGCGGCTGGGTGGGCGCCGCCGTCGCGTTGCAGGCGCGCTGCTGCGTCCACATCGCGCGCCGCGGCCAGCGTCGCTGTTTCGGCGGCGTAGACGTCGGTCGCAAGGTCGCCGACGAGTTGAACGACGTACGGGTCCTTCAGTACCGAATCGACGCCGCTTTCCTTGACCGGTCGCGCGCCGTCGTGGGCCCATGCGATACCATCGGCCAGCGCGGCGCGTGCGATGCCGACCTCGATGCTGCAATGGATCAACTGCGAGAACGCGCCCGTGTAATGGCGGTTGTCGAACCACGTCTTGAGGCCGACGATGTCGTCGGGGTACACCTGGACGTCATCGAGGACGGTCGTGCCGCTGGCGGTCAGGCGTTGACCCATGCCGTGCCAGTCGTCGAGCAACTGCACGCCCGCGCGCTGGATGGGCAGGAGTACGTAAACGAGTTCGTCGGCGTCGTCGCGCGCGAGAATCACCGTCTGGTCGGCCATCAACGAGCCGGTGCTGTAGAACTTGCGGCCGCGCAGTCGATAGCCGTCGCCAGTACGTTGCAAGCGCGTCTCGACGTCCAGCGGCCGCAGCGTGCCGCGTTCGGTGGTGCCGTTGCCGTACAGCACGCCAGCCAGCACATCGTTTTCAACCTTGCGCCGTTGCGCTGGGCTGCTCATCAGCAGCAGGCGCTCAAGCGACACCCAATGCGGCAGCAAAGCCTGGGCGACATTGGAGTCGGCTTCCGCAAGGACGATCGACAATCGCGTCAGATCTTCCACGCTCGCGCCGGGGCCACCGCGCGCGGCATCGATGCGTGCCGCGCCCAGTCCTTCGCGACGGATCATATCGAAGGCAGCATGCGGCAGCACGCGGTCGCGATCGGCTGCCGCTGCGTCCGCGCCGATCTGACTGGCGATCTCCCGTCCGGCGCGCAGCAGTGCGCCGCCATCGCTCGGGATACGGTCGGGATGACGTCGCGACGCGGCGGTCGCCTCGTGCGTCGCTGCGCCGGTTGCGACAGGCACGTCCTCATCGATCGGTGTCGAAAGGCTCAAGGTCTTGCTCCAGTGGTAGAGGGCAGCGCGCGTGGGGAGGCGAGCGGCGCATGAAGATGGCATGCGACCCAGTGCGCCGGCTCGACCTCCCGTAGCGGGGGGGCGCTGTCGCACGCGGCGAACGCATACGGGCAGCGCGTTCTGAAGCGGCACCCGGATGGCGGCGAGAACGGGCTGGGCAGCTCGCCAGTGGGCGGCGCGCTCAGCGCGGCCGGGCGCTCGACATCGGGGACGGAGGCGATCAGGATCTGCGTATACGGATGCAGGCTGGCATCCCACAGGCGTGTACGCGGCAGCGTTTCGACGATCACGCCCAGATACATCACCGCGATCCGGTCCGCCATGTAGCCCACCACCGCCAGGTCGTGGCTGATGAACAGGTAGGCGATGCCGAGTTCCTGTTGCAGCTCGCGCATCAGGTTGAGCACCTGCGCCTGCAGCGATACGTCGAGCGCGGCGACCGGCTCGTCGCAAACCACGACGTCCGGATCGAGCATCAGGGCGCGCGCCAGATTCAGGCGCTGCCGTTGACCACCGGAGAATTCATGCGGCAAGCGGCTCTGCACCGACGCGGGGAGGCCGACTCGCTCGAGACGCATGTCGATCTTGTGTTGCCGGCTTAGCCGGTCGCCGACGCGGTGCACGTCGAGTGGCTGTCGCAACGATTGACCGATGCTGCGCCGAGGGTCGAATGCCGACAACGAATCCTGGAACATCATTTGGAGACGCGGCCTGTGGCGCTTCATCGCACGCCGGCTGAGGGGGGCAAGGTCCGTGCCGTCCAGCCGGATCGCGCCGCTTTCCGCCGGTACCAGGCGGGTGATGGCCTTGCCGAGGGAACTCTTGCCGCAGCCCGATTCACCCACCAGGCCGACCGTTTCGCCGCGTGCCAGCGCGATCGACACGCCGTCGACCGCGGACAGGGTGCCGCGCGAGGTACGGTAACGCACCAGCAGGTCTTCCACTTCAAGCAACATGTCGATGTGCCTCCGAATCGGTGCGCTCGCGCGACACGGCGCGCCACTCCAGGCAGCGCACGAAGCCGTCGCCGACTGGCTCGGCGGCCGGCAACGCCTGGCGGCAGGCATCGTGCGCGAACTCGCAACGCGGCGCGTAGCGGCAACCGGTCGGCACCGCGCCGGGCGCGGGCACGGCGCCGGGTATTTCGGCCAGACGCGCCCTCGATTGGCCCCGAGGACGCGCCTGGAGCAGTTTCGCGGTGTATGGGTGCGCCGGGGCGTGGAGCAGATCGGCAGTGGCACGAGATTCCACCGCGCCGCCGGCGTACATCACGACCACGCGGTCGGCCATGCCGGCGACCACGCCAAGGTCGTGCGTGATCAGCAGGATCGCCATCTCGGTAGTGCGTTGCAGATCCTTCAGCAGTGCCAGGATCTGCGCCTGGATCGTGACGTCGAGCGCCGTGGTCGGTTCGTCGGCAACCAGCAGGCGCGGTCGGCCGGCGAGTGCCATCGCAATCAGCACACGCTGACGCATGCCGCCCGAGAGCCTGTGCGGATATTCGTCGAGACGCCGCTCGGGCTCCGGGATCTGCACCTGGCGCAGTAGCCCGACCGCTTCGGCGCGTGCCGCACGCCCGCGCAGGCCGCGATGAAGACCCAGCGCCTCGGTAATTTGTCGGCCTACGGTGCGCACTGGATTGAGCGCAGAGAGCGGATCCTGGAAGATCATCGCAATCTCCCCGCCACGCAATTGGCACAGGCGCCGTTCCGATGCGCGGCGCAGGTCTTCGCCGTCGAGTGTCAGCGCATCGGCCGACACGCTGGCCTCGTAACGCGGCAGCAGGCCCATCAGGGCCAGCGCCGCGGTTGACTTGCCGCACCCCGACTCGCCGACCAGCGCCACGGTCTCGCCACGGCCGACGGCAAACGACAGACCGTCCACCGCGGGCGCGGCGGTCGCACCGAAACGGACCTGCAGCGACTGGACGTCGAGCAGTACGGTCGCGGGATGGCTTGCATGGTTCATCGACGTCTCCGGTTGCGCGGGTTGACGAGGTCGTTCAGTCCGTTGCCGAGCAAGTTCAACGCGATCACCGTGACGAATACGGCGGCGCCGGGCAGCGCGGTCATGTACCAGGCAGTGCGCAGCGCTTCGCGACCGGAGCCGATCATGCTGCCCCAGCTGACGACGTTCGGATCCCCCAGACCGAGGAAGGCCAACACCGCTTCGGTCAAGATCGCGTTGCCTGCCAGCAGCGAGATCATTGCGACGGCGGCAGGCAGTACATTGGGCAGAACATGCGTGCGCAGGATGGCGAAGTCGCCCATGCCCAGGCCCACGGCGGCCTGCACGAATTCGCTGTGCCGCAAGCGCAAGGTGTCGGCGCGTACCAGGCGGGCCACTTGTGGCCAGCTCGTCAGCGACAAGCCCAGCACGATGCTCGCGATGGTCGGTTGCAGCACGACGACCAGCACGATGGTGAACAGCAAGGCTGGCATGGTCTGGAAAACCTCGGTGACGCGCATCAACACGTCGTCGACCCAGCCGCCGAAATAGCCCGATGCCGCGCCGACGAGCAAGCCAACCACCGAGGCGAGCACCCCCGCAAGCAGACCGATCTGCAACGAAACACGCGCGCCATAGATGATGCCGGCCAGCATGTCGCGACCCATCATGTCGGTGCCCAGCGGATTGGCCGCGTCTTGACCGGGCCACAGGAACGGCGCGGCGACCATGTCGAGCGGATCCGGCCCGGCCAATCGGCCTGCAAACAGCGCTGCCAGCGCGATCAGAAGCAACAGGACGAAGCCGGTGACGAAGCTGGCGGACGACAGTGGGTAGCGCAGCGCGTCCCGCAGGCGGCGTCCGGCGGACGCACGCGTCGGCCGGGCACCGGCCCGTTGCGCTGGCGGCGATTGCGGCAGTAACCTCGGCGAGCGGTCCGCATCCAATGCGGCGACGCTCGCTCGCTCGGGCGCTGCTCGCGTGGCAGTCTCGACGGATCGGGTCATTTCAATTCAACTCGCGGGTCGAACCACGCATAGACGAGGTCGGTAAGCAGGTTCACCAACAGCACGAACAGCGAGCTGACGAAGAGGATGCCCAACAGCAGATTCAGATCGCGTGAGGTCACGGCGCTCAGCGCCAGTTGCCCGAGCCCCGGCCAGCCGAATACCGTTTCGATTGCAACCGAGCCGCTGAACAATGCGCCGAACTGGAGGGCCGTCATCGTCACGATTGGCAGCAGCGCATTCGGCACGATGTGGCCGCGCAGCGTGGCCCCGGAGGTCAACCCCTTTGCGCGCGCGGTGCGCACGAAATCGAGCCGGCTCACTTCGCTGACCGACGTGCGCATCAGGCGCGCATAGATCGCGATGTAATAGACGGTGAGGCAAGCCGCGGGAAGAACCAGGTGACGCGCGACGTCGATCACGCGGGTCCATCCGGTCTGTGTGACGCCAAGCGTGACCATGCCGCTCGACGGTAACCAGCCGAGCCGTACCGAGAACAATACGATCAGCATCAGACCCAGCCAGAACAACGGCGTCGCGAAACCGACCGTCGCGACCGTCGAGATCGTCATGTCGAGCCAGCGCCAGCGCGTGGCGCCAGCCAGCGTGCCAAGCGCGCATCCGATTGCCGTCGCCAGCGCGAGCGACAGAATCATCAGCAGCGCGGTGGCGGGCAGGCGTTCGAGGATGAGACTGATGACGGACTGCCCATTGCGGAACGACCAACCCAGGTCCAGGCGCAGCAGCTTGCCGATGTAGCTGGCGAACTGCGTACCGAGGGGCTGGTCGATGCCGAACTGCGCGCGCAGCTGGGCCAGATATTCGGGGGTGGCGGCGCCTGCTTCGCCTGCCATCACGTCCGCCATGTCGCCAGGCGCGAGGCGCAGCAGGAAGAAGTTGAGGACGGCGATGGCGAGCACCACCGGCACCACCTGCAACAGGCGGCGCAGCACATAGGCAAACGGCATGGCGGCTCCTTGCGTTCAGGGCGAGGTCGGCGGGACAGCAGGACAGCAGGGCAGCGGCACGGCGCTCGGCGGTGTCAGCGCGACCGCACCGACACATCACCGAGCGACGCGTACACGCCGATCGGCGTGACATTGACGCCTTCGAGACGCTTCGAATACAGCCGGAAGAACTTCAGTTCGAGCAGGCTGATCGACGGCAGGTCCTTTTGCGCGAGCGCCTGCATCCGGTGAATCAAGGCCTGGCGCTTGGCGACGTCGACCTCGGCATGAGTGGCTTCGATGATCGAGTCCATCTCCGCGGACGTATAGCCGCTGCCGTTACTCCACGGTGCGCCCTTGATGATCGCCTTCGACCAGAAGCGGCGATGCACCCCGATCTGCGGATCGGCGAACGCTGCGTAGAACACATTCATGGTGTCGAAGTCGTGTTCGCTGTAAACCTTGCGCAGATAGGTCGGCAGGTCGTAATTGACCAATGTCAACTCGATGCCGACGCGTTTCAGCTGCTGCTGGAACAGCTCGCCGGCGCGCTTGTATTCGTCGCCATAGGTGTGATTCAGGTGATTGAAGCGCAGTCTCACGCCGTCGCGCTGGCGGGGAAAGCCCGCTGCGTCGAGAAGGGCTTCGGCCTTCGCGGGATCGAACGGGTACTGTTGCGTCGCAGCCGTGTAGAACTGTTTCTGGTAGCTGGGGACGGGACCGGTCGCTGCCGTGGCGAAACCCTGGAACACCGCTCGCGCGAGCACTTCGCGGTTAATCGCGTGTGCCACGGCCTGACGCACGCGGATGTCCTGGAACACGGGCTTGCGAAGATTGAAGTCCAGGAAGAACATCGGCGCGTTGGCTTCCCAGCCGCGTGTCTCGAGCACGATCTGAGGGTTCTGCGCGAGCCGCTTTGCTTCGACCAGGGACACGGGCGTGAGTGGCGCGTAGTGGAGCGCGCCAGTCTCCAGCGCCGCGCTGCGCGCGCCCGCATCCGGAATGATCCTGAAGACCAGCTCGTCGACATGGGGCTTGCCGTGGTCCCAGTACGCGGGGTTGCGCACCAGCGTCACGTGGCTGCCGCGCACCCATTCCTTGAAGACGAAGGGACCGTTGCCGACCGGCTTCACGTTGTATGGATTTGTCAGCGGGTCGGTGCCTTCGTAAAGATGCTTCGGGAAGATGAAGGTGCCCGAGGTATCGAGATAGGCCCAGATCACCCGCGACGGGCTCGACAGCCGGAAGATTGCCGTGTGCGGGTCCGGCGTTTCGACGTCGGCGACTTGAGCGAGCGTCGGTCGCGCGATCGGATGAACCTTCTTCAGCACCTCCAGGACAGAGTACCGCACGTCGGCCGAGGTGAACGGCGTGCCGTCGTGCCACTTCACGTCCCTCCGCAAGCGGAACGTGATCGTCTTGCCGCCGTCGCTCTCCTGCCAGGACTCGGCCAGTTGCGGAACCGGCTTGAAGTTCTTGTCGTAGGTAACGAGGCCGTCGAACAGGTTCCCCGAGATCACGTTGGTCGGATTGGCCGGCGTCGCGCCGGTGACGAGTCCTGCCGGTTCGGGCAAGGTGTTCGCATACAACACCGATCGGTCCGCGCCAAAGGCCGGGGCGGTGACGCCGGGCAGCAAGCCGGCACCGGCGAGCGAGGCAGCGGAAACAAGGAAGGTCCGGCGCGAGGTCATGGAGCGGGTATCAGTTCCAGGATGGCGATAGAGTGGAAAATAAATTCCGTTTTTTTAAGCATATCAACGATAATTACGGAACCAACCAAGGAATTCAGATAACGATATGCAGGCTGCCGGGCCGGCCCGAACAGGTGGCGCTGTACCATTGCAGCTGCGGCGGGACGGTCGTGAGGTTTGCAACTTTGAATTCGCGCTGTCTCGAAAACCTATGGATGTGATGACGAACAAAGAAACGAGCGGCCACGCGCTCGGCGAGGAGACGCGGGACAGTGCGGCAGTCGTGAGTCGAGGCGCGGAGACTGGCGCGCTGACGCGGGGCCTGCAGCTTCTTGCGGTGATGAGCGACGCGAGCCGTCCGTTGAGCCTTTCGGAGATCGCGGAAGCAAGCGGCATCGCGGCCAGCACCACGCATCGCCTGCTGCACACGCTGTCGCAGTGCGAGCAGGTCTACAAGAACGCGCAGGGCCGATACTGTCTTGCACCGCGGGCGCTGTTCCCACTAGGCCTCGATCACCCGTTGCAAGTGCTCAGGCGCGATGCCGCGGAAATGCTTCGCGAGCTGCAGGCACGGCATGGGCCATCGGTACTGCTGGTGGCCTTTCTCGGCGAAAAACGCATGGTGGTCGACTTCGCGCCGGGGGCCTACAGCGTCGCGCCGTATTTCGACACGCGCATCAGTGCACCGGCCCACGCGTCCGTGTCGGGGAAGATTCTGCTGGCCGACCTGCCGGAGGCCGATCGCCAACGGTTGTTGGGCGATGCGCCGTATCCGGCTCGCACCCGACACACGATCACGACGCGCGCCGCGCTCGACGATGCACTGGCGGAGGTCGAGGCGTCTGGATTGGCGACCAACTTCAACGAGAACGTGATGGGCATCTGCGCGATCGGTGCGCCGCTGGTCGCACCGTCCGGGCGGGCGATTGGCGCGATTGTGCTCACCGGACCGGATACCTTCTTCGGGGCGGAGCGACGCGACGCCATCGCAGAGGATGTTCGACGCGTCGCCCACATGCTGAGCGCAATGTCGATGTCAGTGCGGGCCGTTGCGCGTTTCCTGAGTCTCTAGGTCGGCAGGTGCGGGCGCGAGACGTAGCTCGCCCGCCGCACGCCGCAGAGGGGCGGCGAAGCGAACGGCACGGCGATGGCTTCCCTCGAATCCCAGCGGTTCCGCGAGTCTGCGCCAAGGCCGGCCGACTGCGAATTTCGCTGGAAAACGACCGCCAGCACGCCCGCCGAACGGTCGGCTTCGGTCATCACGTCCATGCTCGCATCGAGCCGTTCGGTGGTCCGCGCCGGTATTCTGCGCGCCCTTTCCGGGGGCACATACCGGGGGCACATACCGGGCCCTTGGTTCCGGCGCCCGTGCCGTGCGCTTGTTCCGGTCGACCGTGCCGAACCGTGCGCCGATCGCTGCCGCGGCGCCAAGCAGCGTCACTGACGTACATCATCGTCGCCGCCTGGCGTGGCGTATCGCGACCATCATCGCGTTCCGATGCGGCGTGCGCGGCGTCGGCAACGGCGTAGCGGCATCAGCGGCATCAGCGGCATCAGCGGCATCAGCGGCATCAGCGGCATCAGCGACGTCGGGCGCGGGCCACAAAGCCCGCGATCACTTCCTTCCAGATATTGCTCAGGCCGGCGGCCAATTCTTCGGCGTCGCGGAAGGACTTCAACAGCAGGTCGTCGCGGTGGACGTGGCGCTCGCGCAGCGCCTCGATCGACATCGCGATCAGCAGGCGCAGCGCCCCCTTGAATTCGCGACGCAGCGCCGCGCCGAACTCGATCGCATCGTCGCGCGCAACGGCGTCGATCACGCGGTCGACCCACACCGCGTTCATCTCTTCACGCATCCGTACCAACGACGGCGTGTACGCCGAGACGTGCGAGAAGGCCGCGAACAACCCTGCGTTCGCTTCGTATGCGCGGCAATACCAAAGATTCGTCGCGTAGACCGCGTCCTCCGATCTCGCTGCGGCTGGCTTCTTCCGGCGCGGTCCCGGGCGCGACCACAACGCCCTGAAGAAGGCCATCAGCAGGGCTTCGACAGCCTGATCGATGTCGTCGAAATAATTGTAGAACGTGCCGCGTGAAAGACCGGTGTCGTTCAGGATCGATTCGATCATCGGGCGCCGCCCGGGTTCCGCCAACAACTGCCGCGCCACGCACGCCAATACCGCGCAGCGCGTGCGTTCGCGTTTCGGAAGCGTGCGGTCGCGGCTGCGGGCGTCCAGCAACTCGTCGAAACGCTCGTTCTGATCGATGACCAACTCGTCGAGCGGCGACGGCACCCTTTCCGGCGTGGCTTGTTCGGTGGGCATACCTGTCCTCATCGCGTCGTGGCACCAGGCCTTGACGCGCGATTTTTTTCTACTTACCGTTTACAAATGACACTTTGTTCAAAAATGAACTTTTGGTCATTTTACACCATGGCGCGTCCGCCAGGCCTGCAAGCGCCGCGTCCCGGGTGTTCCGAGACGTTCGACACGAGGGTAGGGAAATGAAGAACGGGTCCACCATCGAGTTCAGCCGTGTCAACAAGCACTACGGTGCGGTCACGGCTTTGCACGACTTTTCCCTGTCGGTCGACGCTGGCGAGTTCATCACCATCCTCGGCAGCAGCGGCTCGGGCAAGACCACTGCGCTCAACGCGCTGGCTGGTTTCATGCCGATCTCCTCCGGCGACATTGCCATTGGCGGGCAGTCGGTGGTCGGGCTACCGCCGGAGCGCCGCAACCTCGGCATGGTATTCCAGAATTACTCGCTGTTCCCGCACATGAGCGTCGCGGCGAATGTCGCGTTTCCGCTGAAGATGCGTGGGGTCGGTCGCAAGGAAGTCGATGAGCGCGTGAAGCGGGCGTTGCAGGCCGTGCGCCTCGATGCCTACGCCGCGCGGATGCCGCGCGAATTGTCCGGTGGACAGCAGCAACGCGTCGCCATTGCGCGTGCGATCGTTTTCGAGCCGTCCGTGCTGCTGATGGACGAGCCGCTTGGCGCGCTCGATTTGAAACTGCGCGAGGCACTGCAGTTCGAAATCAAATCGATCCAGCATCAACTCGGTTGCACGGTGGTCTATGTCACGCACGATCAGCGCGAGGCGCTCGCGATGTCCGACCGGATCGTCGTGCTGCGCGACGGACGGATCGCGCAGGTCGGCAGCCCACGCGACATGTATGACAAGCCGGGCAGCCGTTTCGTCGCGCAATTCATTGGTCAGACCAATCTGTTCGCCGCGGACATCGACGCCGCCGGCCGCATCTCGATACCGGCGCTGGGCATTGCCTGGCCGGCTGCGGGAAACGCCGCCGTCGGCGTGCCGTACTGCGTCAGCGTGCGCCCCGAGCATTTCTCGCGTCGTGCCGGCAGCACTCAGGACATCCGCATCGACGTGACGCTTGACGAGACGATTTTTCTTGGCGACGTGATCGACTTCAGCGCGCGCCACAGCAGCGGCGCGGCGATTCACTTCCGCGAGCCACGCAGCCCGAGCGCGGCACAACTGCGCCGCGGCGACGCCGTGTCACTGGTTTTCTCCCCGGACGATGCCGCGCTTGTCCCGGACCTCTGACCCACTCCCCACGCTTATCCGGAGCCGTCGATGACATCCTACTGTTCAAAGCTGACCTGTGCCGCGTCGGCGGCGCTGCTGCTGCTCGCGGCCCCGGCACATGCCGAATCGCTGGTTCTGGCGAATTACGGCGGTGCGTGGGCGAGCCTGCTGAAGACGGTCTGCACCGATCCGTTCGCGAAGGAGACCGGAATCACAGTCACGCAGGCTTCCACCGGCGACTCGCTGGCGCAGATTCGTGTGCAGCAGACCACCGGCAATGTCCTCTGGGACATTTCACCAACCGAAGGGCCGTCGCTGCCGGTGGCGCAGCGCAACAACTGGCTCGTGCCGATCGACTGGCAGGTCGTCGATCCGGACCATAAACTCGCCGCGATCGCCCGTCAGCCGTATGCGATCGGGGCGGTGGCATACACGACGGCGATCGGCTATCGCACCGACAAGGTGCCGCAAGGCAAGCGGTTCAGCGGCTGGCGCGACTTCTGGGACACCAAGAATTTCCCGGGGCCGCGTTCGTTGCGCGACTCGCCGATGGAGAATCTCGAGTTCGCGTTGATCGCGGATGGCGTGCCGGTCAGCAAGGTATACGAGGTGCTGAAGGCGCCGGGCGGTATCGACCGTGCGTTCCGCAAGCTTGACGCGATCAAGCCTGCCATCACCGTGTGGTGGACGACCGGGCAGCAGCCGGTGCAATTGCTGGCCAGCGGGGATGCCTTCTACGTTACCGCATTCAACGGCCGAATCAGTCAGTTGCAGAAGGACAAGGTACCCGTGTCCATCGTGTGGGACGGTGGCTCGCAGACCGTCAGCTACTACTCGATCCAGAAAGGCGCGCAGAACGCGAAAGCAGCGATGCAGTTCATGAAGTTCTGCTGGAACGATCCGCAACGCCTGGCGCAGATCGCGCGCGGCATGCCTTATTCGGGGTTCAACGCGGACATGTACAAGTCGCTGAACAGCGACGAGGCGAAGTCGCTGCCGACCGCACCGGCGAATGCACCGCTGCAATTCACCTTCGATGCCAACTTCTGGGCCGACAACCAGAAAGCGCTGTTCGCGCGCTGGCAGGCATGGCGGCTGAAATGACGATGCCCGACGTGAGCGTGCGTGCCGAAAGAATAGCGCCGGCCGCGCCCGCGGCCGCGCCCGGCGCCTTCGCGCGCGCGCTGCGGTGGCGGTATTGGCCGCTACTGCCGGCCGCACTGCTGTTTCTTCTGGTCTTCGTGGTGCCGGTCGGCGAGGTGGCCATCTGGAGCGTACGCGGCGAAGCAGGCTGGGGTCTGTCGAATGTGCAGCAGGTCGTCGCCGATGGACCGTTCCGGACCATTCTCGGCAGCACCCTGCGGCTTTCTCTGACCGTCGGGGTGGCGTGCGTCGCGTTCGGTTATCCGGTGGCGTATTTCCTGACCACACGCACGCCACGTCAGCAGCGGCTGCTGCTGCTGTTCATCACGATTCCGCTATGGGTCAGTGTCCTGATTCGGACCTACAGCTGGATCGTGCTGCTTGGGCGCGAAGGGCTGATCAACAGTCTCGTGAAGGCGTGGGGCCTGTCCGACACACCGCTGCACCTGCTCTACACGCGTGGGGCGGTATATGCGGCGATGATCCAGGTGCTGTTGCCGATCGCGATCCTGACCATGTTCTCGTCCATGTCATCGATCAATCGCGCCTTGCTGAGTGCCGCGCGCATTCTGGGGGCAACACCGGGGCGCGCGTTCCTGCGCGTATTCCTGCCCCTGAGCGCCAGCGGTGCGGTCTCGGCAGGCGTGCTGACGTTCGTTCTGTCGCTGGGCTTCTTCATCACGCCCGCGCTGGTGGGCGGCCCGAAGGATGCGATGATCGCCAACGTCATCGCGCAGCAGATCAGCGAGACCCTCGACTGGGGCCTCGGCTCGGCGCTTGGCATGACGTTGCTGGTCGTGGGACTGGCCGTCGTGGCCGTCACCGGCGTGGTGATGAGACGGTTCACCTCGCTGAGCAGCGAAGGAGGCACGCGATGAACCCGGTGCATCACGAAACGCGGCGCGGCTGGCTGTTGCCGGCTTATGTTGGCGCGGTGCTCGCCTTCCTGGTGCTGCCCGTCTGCCTGGTCGTGCCGATGTCGGTCAGCGAAACGAGCTATCTCAAGTTCCCGCCGACCGGCTTCACGTTGAAATGGTTCGGCAGCTATTTCGACAGTCCGGCATGGATTGCGGCAACCGTGCGCAGTGTCTCGATCGGCTTCTGGTCGGCCTTGCTGGCCACCGTGCTCGGCACGATGACGGCGCTCGCGCTGCGCCGCTCGACGCGACTCGACCGCCTGATCGCCGGCGCCTTCCTGAGTCCGCAGGTGGTGCCGGTGATCATCGTCGCGCTGGGCATCATGCTGATCTACAACCGTTTCCATCTGTACGGCTCGATGGTAGGCATCGTCATGGCGCACGCCATCCTCGCGCTGCCGTTCGTGGTGGTCAACGTCGCGAGCGCGCTGCGCCAGCGTGGCGAGACCCTGGCGCTCGCTGCACGCGTGATGGGCGCCAACCCGTTGCAGGCGTTCTGGTACGTGACGCTGCCGTCCCTGCGGGCTTCGATCACGACCTCGGCGATCTTCGCTTTCTTTGTGTCCTTCGACGAGCTGGTCGTCGCGCTGTTCATCATGGGACGTAACGAAACGCTGCCGATGCGGATATGGGCCAACGTGCGGGACGATCTGACGCCCGTGGTCGCGGCGGTGGCCAGCCTGCTGATTTTTGCGACGGTCCTGGCAGTGCTTCTGTCCGAATGGGTGTTGCACCGATCCGGCCGCGCCGCCCGCACCAGTTGATCCAACCACTGCCACCTGTCTGCCATGTTCTCCGATTTCGATACCGAAGATCCCGAATCGTTGCGGCGCCGTCTGGAAGCGGCGCCGTTGCCCGACTCGCTGTACGATCAGTTGCGCGACACCGCGATGCGGCACGGCGATGCGCCTGCCTGGCATTTCATCGACAGCGACACCAGCAGTGCGAAGCAGACGTGGCGCGAAGTGCTGCGAAGCGTCGACCGCACCGCCTGCGCGCTGGAAAAACTCGGCGTGAAGCCGGGCAGCCACGTTGCGGTGATGACGTGGAACTGCGAGGAATTCGTCCTCACCTGGCTGGCGCTCGCGCGACAGCAGGCGGTCATCGTGCCCGTCAACGCTACCTATACGGCGCGCGAGATCGACTACGTGCTTGAAACGTCCGATGCGACCTTCCTGGTCGTGGACGCCGAGTTCGTGCCGCGGCTGGCCGAACTCGCGGCGATGCGCGTGTCCTGGCAGCGGGTCGTGGTCGTCAACGGGCATGCGCCGGAGGACGCACGGACGTGGGCAGAGGTCATGGCGCTGGCCGGTGACGAGCCTGCATCGGAGGTCCCGCGCAACCGGGACAGTCTGCTCAACCTGCAGTACACGTCCGGTACCACGGGCTTCTCCAAGGCGTGCATGCTCACGCACGATTACTGGTTGGTCCTCGCGCATACCTCGACGGCGTTCTTTGGCACGCCGCTCAAGCGCTTCTACGTCGGATCGAGCCTGTTCTACATGGTCGGACAGCGCATCTTCCTGAACGCAATGGTCAGCGGTGGTTGCGCCTTCCTGCCCCGCAAGGCGGGCGCCAAGCGCTTCATGCCTGACGTGTCGGCCCATGCATGCGACTACTGTGCGCTGTTCGACATGGTTTACAAGCAGCCGGCGTCGCCTGGCGATGCGCGCAACGCTTTGAAGATCGCAACTATTTTTGCCTTCTCCCCGGCGCACCATCGCGATTTCGAACGGCGCTTCGACGTCCGCGGCCAGGAGTATTACGGGATGACGGAGATCGGCGGCGCGGCGTACATGCCGGCGACGGCGCTGGAGCAGATGAGCGGCTCGGGTAGTTGCGGCATTGCGGCGCCCTTTCGCGAACTGAAGGTGGCCGACGAAACCGGCCAGCCGGTTGCGGCCGGCGAGCCAGGCGAATTGATGGTGCGCGGGCGCGCGCTGTTCCAGGGTTACTACAAGCAAGCCGAGGCGACCCGCGACGCATTCCTCGATGGCTGGTTCCGGACCGGGGACATCGCGCGCCGCGACGCGGCGGGTTATCTGTTCATCATCGGGCGGCTGAAGGACATGGTGCGGCGAAACGGCGAGAACATTTCGGCGCGCGAGGTCGAGAGCGTGCTGCGCAGCATGCCCGAGGTGCAGGACGCCGCGGTGATCGCCGTGCCCGATCCGTACCACGACGAGGAGGTGAAGGCGTATATCCAGCTGGCACCCGGGTACGACGCACACACCGTCACGCCGCAGCATATCGCCGCCTACTGCAAACCGCGGCTGGCAGCGTTCAAGCTGCCGCGCTACGTGGAATATCGCGATTCCCTGCCGCTGACCGATTCGCAACGCGTCCAGAAGAAAGTGCTGCGGACCGAAAAGCCCGACCTGAGAGTCGGCGCGTACGACCTGAAAGAGGACTGCTGGCGCTGACGCGCTCGTGCTTCGGATTTCTGCGGCGCAATCTTGCCGCGCGGGCGAGCGGTGACAACCGCTGCTTAACTGACAACAGAGCAACAACGGAGTGGCCATGGCCGAAATTCGCGTAGCGACGCACAATGCGATCCGCATCCTGACCATCAGCAACGAACCGAAGCGCAACGCGTTCGAGGGGGCGATGTCGGCAGACCTGCTGGCCGAATTCGAGCGCGCCGACGCGGATCCGGCAATCCGCGCGGTGGTCGTTACCGGCGCCGGCGATCTGGCTTTCTCGAGTGGTCACGATCTGAATCATCTGGCCACTGGGGCCGAAGCCGAGGGTGGCGCCGATGAGGGCCCGGTGCTGAAGCCGCTGACGATGAAGAAGCCGGTCATCGCCGCGGTCAATGGGCACTGTTACGCTGCTGCGCTGATGTTGGCCATGTCGTGCGACCTGCGCGTCGCGAGCGAGAATGCGACGTTCGGGTCGCCTGGCGCGCGGCTGGGCATGCTGCCCGAGGGCGGACAGCTCGGCAGGCTGCCGCTGCTGATGGGCCGCGCCGCAGCGATCGAGATGATGATGACCGGCGCGCCGTTGACCGCGCTCGACGCGTTCCGCACCGGTTTCGTCAGTCGCCTGGTGCCCGCTGGCGGGGCCTTGGACGCCGCGCTGGGGCTCGCCGAGCTGATCGCGGCGAATGCGCCGGCAGTCGTCAGTGCGGTCAAGCGGGGCGTGCTGCTCGCGGAGACCGCAGGGGTCTCGCAGGCGGAGCAGTACGAGCAGGTGACCGCGCGTGCACTGGAAAAAGCGTCGGACGCGGTGGAGGGCGTCAAAGCCTTCTTCGAGAAACGCAGGCCCGTGTTCACCAACGTCGCCTGAGGCGGCACACCGTTTTGCGGAGAAACCCCGATGTCATTCAAAGCCATTTATCTGGAAAAGGACGAGGCTACCGGATTCCACGCCGAGCTTGCCACGCTGGACGATTCGGCGCTCGACGACAATCCGGTCGCCGCGGGCGACGTGCTGCTGCGCGTCACGCATTCGACGCTCAACTACAAGGACGGACTGGCCATCGCCAATCGTGGACCGGTGGTGCGCAAGTGGCCGATGGTCGCCGGCATCGATGGTGCTGGTGAAGTGATCGAGTCCGCCGATCCGAACTGGCAGCCAGGCGACCCCGTTTTCATCAATGGCTGGGGGTTGGGCGAGACGCATTGGGGCTGTCTGGCGGAGAAGGCCCGCTTGCCAGGTGTGCAGCTGCAACGCGTGCCGGCCACGCTGTCCGCGGCCGAATGCATGTCGATCGGCACGGCCGGCTACACCGCGATGCTGTGCTGCATGGCGTTGCAGGCGCACGGCGTCCGGCCTGCGGACGGAGAAGTGCTCGTCACCGGCGCGACGGGCGGTGTCGGCACCTTTGCCATCGCGTTACTGAGCACGCTCGGCTACACGGTGGCGGCATCGACCGGAAAGCCGCAGGAAGGCGGGTTCCTCGAAACGCTGGGCGCCAGCTCGCTGATTGCGCGGGATACCTTGTCGGTTGCCGGCAAACCGCTGCAGAAGGAGCGTTGGGCGGGTGTCATCGACACGGTCGGCTCGCACACGCTGGCGAATGCCTGCGCGCAGACGCGTTATGGCGGCGCTGTGGCGGCCTGCGGCCTGGCGCAGGGCATGGATCTCACGACCACGGTGGCGCCGTTTATCTTGAGAGGCGTGACCCTGGTGGGTATCGATTCGGTCATGTGCCCAATCGACCGCCGGCAGCAGGCATGGGCGAGGTTGGCGACCGAGCTCGATCGTAACAAGCTGGCGCAGATCACGCGCAGCATCTCGCTGGGCGAGGTGATCGACACCGCTGCGAAGTTCGGCAGTGGGCAGATGAGCGGCCGGGTCGTCGTGACAATCTGAACGGTCTTGGCAAGGCACCGTCGTGTGCGAGTGCGCGCTTGCGTCCATCGCGGCCTGCACCGACGGCGATTCGCTGGAATCCCAAAATCGCCAGCGCGGGCTTTGCCTCGAACGTGCCTCGCACGGATGGCATGGCCGGCGACACCGGCCCGTCTGGCGATGGGACTGCCGGTGGCAGCTCTGGCCGAAGCCATGTCCAGAGGAAATCCTGGTCGCAGCGTCGGCGCGGGAGGTCGGCTGCGCCGCATGCCACGCAAGGCCCGAACCGCGTAAGTCAAGCCCGGAACATGGATCTCAAAAGCGCGGCCCGCAAGGCGCCGTGCCTTTTTTTGGGCGACTGCGCTGTGGCAGCACGGGTGCCCGCCTCAGGTGAGGCGCAAACACCGCCTGCTCTCCGTCATTTGCCACGACCGCGCAGCGGTGATCAGTCAACCGCCTTGGGCCCGTAGAATGTCGCCAGTATCGCGAAACCGCCGGAAATGACGAGTGGAACCGCAAAATAGCCAAACGTCGACGACAGTGGGGTGTTCGCGGAGAGCAGCGCGCCGCCGATCATCGGTCCGATGATGGCGCCGAAGCGACCGAAACCGCCGGCCCAGCCAATGCCGGAGCTACGCAGACGTGCCGGGTAGATCAGGGCCGCGAGCGAGTAGAAGCCGCTGAAGCCGCCCATCAGCGTAAAGCCCATGCCGAACGCAGTTAGGAGCGTGGCAGCGAGCGGCAGTTGCTGCACGAACAGCATCATCATGCCGGCGCAGACGACGAAGAACAGCGCGATCAGCTTGCCAATGTCGCGGCGGATTGCCAGGTAGCCAATGATCACGTCGCCGAAGACCCCGCCGAGGTTCGTCAGACTGCCAGCCCAGATGGCATTGGATTGGCTCAGCCCGGCCATCACCGAAATCTTCGGCACCCAACTCATCAGGAAGTACAGCACGCCGTAGCTCAGGAAGGTCGCCATCCACAGGGCGAGCGTTCCTTTGTAGAGTTCAGCGCTGAACAAATCCCGCGGCTTCGGCAAATTGCCTTTTTGCGCGCGTGCGGGCAGGGCGCTGATCTGCGGCATGCCCAGACGCGCGCGCAGCGCATTCGAGCGTTGCAGCGCATTTCTCGGTTGACGCGATTCGAGAAAGGCCACCGATTCGGGCAGTGCGAGCCATACGACCGGCAACAGTGCAAACGTGATGATCGCGGCGCCGAGCATCGTTGCCTGCCATCCGAACGCCGGTATTGCAAAAATCGCCGCGACCCCGGTCAGCACTGCGCCCACCGGATAGCCCGCCTGGAAAATGCCGACCGCGAGACTGCGGCGGCCCGGCGGCGCGTATTCGCTGACCAGCGCACCGACCGAGGCCAGCAGCGTTCCCAGACCCAGTCCGGTCAAGACACGCATCGCCGAGAACATGTGCAAATTGTGAGTGAGTCCCGACCCCAATGAACCCAGCGTCATGAGCACCAGCGCCAGCAGAATGATCGGGCGCCGTCCCCACGAGTCCGCAAACGGCGCAACCACGATGCAGCCTAGCACCATGCCGGTCATGCCCGCCGAGAACACCACGCCGAGCTGAGCCAGACTGATATGCCAGTCAGCCGCCATGGCGGGCGCAATGTAGGACACGATGAGCAGATCCATGCCATCGAGACCATTCATGACGGTACAGAGCACAACGACCGCGATCTGCAGCGCCATCCACTTCACAGGCTTCACACCCTGCGTGGATGGCGAATCTTCAACGTAGCTCATGGAAGCACCTTCGAAATTGTTATTTGATGGACCTGTACGACACGGCGCAGCGAACGATCGAACCGGGCCGCCCGGGCCGCGCGCGCGGCGGGTGAGTGGCCGATACGGAAGTGATCGTCTGTCTCCGTCTCTGCGTCCGTCAGGTCATGCTTGCTGCGATCGGGGTTCCAACAGCCCGTCGCACGCGGCTCTTTTGTTGCGCGTTCGAACCAGGGGACGCAAGCGCGCCGTCCTGGGGCATGGCGTGCTCAGCCGTGATCGACTATGCTGCCGGCGGCTCGAGCGCCTAAGTCTTGCCTGTGGCCAGTTGTGTTGCACCCGCGTCGAGCATTGCGCTCAGCATCTCCAAACGCGGATTCTGCGGGCGTGGGTAGCCTACCGCGCTGTGTTTCAGTTTCAAGTCGAGCATCGAGGCGGCGATTTTGTAGGACAGCGGCCCGGGATTGATGATCGGCACCGGAAGACGTGGTTGTAGCCACGCGTGCGACTGGTGCATGGTCGTCGATCCGAGAATCAGACACTCCGCCCCGTCTTCTTCAACCGCCCTCATCGCCGCATCGAGCAGGCGCGGATAAACTTCGTCTTCCTTGCCTGACAGCAGGCTTTGATTGTTGGTCGGCGCTTCGATCGCGCGTACCGAAGCGCACTTGTGATGCATGCCGAGTTCATCCAGCGCCTTCTTGTACAAGGGCTTCCAATGGCTCGCCATGGTCAAAATCGAGAACTTGTCGCCCAGCATCAGCGCGGTGAGCATCGAAGCCCTGCCCGGGCCGAAAACCGGGATGTCGAGAACCGAGCGCAGTGCGTGGACGCCCGAATCGCTCATCGTGTCGATGCACACCGCGTCGTAGCCTTCGTCCTGCGCACGGCATCCTGCTTCGAAGTTGGCCACGTCGGCCAGCGCGAAGTCATGATGGCTTGCGTAATTCGCAGGTCCCGATTTGACCGCTCGGTATTCGAAGCGGATGTCGTCGCCGAATTGAAGGCCTTGCAGTTGCGACTCGCGCAGCGCCAGATTCGCGCTGCTCATCGCGAATGGCACGACCACCAGGACACGGCGCACTTCGTTCTGCGATTCAGTCATGGAAATATGTGGAAACGGTAGCTAGAAACGCCGGTGCTGTTCTACACCGGCGTTCTTCATCAGGCGGGCTGGCCGGCCTTCCAGGCATCGAGGATTTCGCTGCCTGTCGCCGACCACACACCACGGTGTCGCGTGATATGAGCCAGGGCTTCTTCGAGGGCGCGAATGCGATACGGCTGCCCGATCACCCACGGATGCAGGGAGATCGCCATCACACGACCCGCTTCCGTGCTCGATTCCTTGTAAACGAGATCGAATTGGTCGATCAGTTGGTCGCGGAAATCGTCTTCGGTGTGGTGGTTTTGAACCAGGATCGTCGCGTCATCGATGTCGATCGGGTGTGGCATCGCGTGGATCTGGCCCGCGCGCGTGTTCATCGCGTAGGGCAGATCATCATTGACCCAGTCGCAGAGATAATCGACGCCGGCTTCCTTGAGCAGATCGGGCGTATGCCACGATTCCGACTTGGCCGGACTCAGCCAGCCGCGCACCGCCTGACCGGACGCTGCGCGTAGGATGGCGAGAGAGCGTGCGATGAGGTCGCGTTCTTCATCCTCGCCCAAGCCACCGTGGTGCAGGTGATCCATATCGAGGCCGTTCGCGATGATTTCCCAGCCGCGATCGACGCACGCCTTCACCAAGGCGGGATACCGCGCGGCGACAGCGGCGTTCATCGCGGCCGTCGCCTTGAGTCCGTGCCTTTCGAGGGCCGCCATGATGCGGAAGATGCCGACACGGTTGCCGTAGTCGCGCAGCGTATAGTGCCGAAAATCCGGGTAGGCCGTTTGCATCGCGCCCATGGGCTTGAACGGCTTGCCTTGCATGTTCAGCGGGAACCATTCGAGGGCCGGGACGATCCACAGCGCGACGCGATTGCCGTTGCCCCAACGCACGCCCTGACGCTGCGGCAACATCGACCACGCATAGCGCTCGTGATCCATCCCATAGCGGCGCAGCGGATAGTCCAGATAGGCTTCGTCGAGGCTCATGGTGCTTCTCCGACAGCATGCGCTGCCTTCGCGAACGCGTCGTAGTAGTGGGTGTTGAAGTGCTCGGCGATCTCGCGGCCGGTCGCCAGCCAGACCTTGTCGTGGCTAGTGATGTACTGCAAAGCTTCCTCGAAGGCCGCGAGTCGATACGGCTGGCCGATAAGATAGGGATGCAGCGGAATACACATCACCGTGCCCGAGCGCTCGCCTTCGCGATACAGTCGGTCGAATTGGCGTTTGATGATGTCGCCGTAACGACGAGGCGAAACCTGATTCACGTTGTAGACGATCGTGTCGTTCATTTCGAGCGAGTAAGGGATCGAGGCAAGCTTTCCCTTCGCTGTCTTGACCGGGCCCGGTTGATCGTCATGGAACAGGTCGCACACATAGGTCAGGCCCATTTCGGCCACCAGGTCCATCGTGCGATCGGTGTACGTCAGCGCCGGCGCCAACCAGCCGTCGAGGCGCTGGCCGGTGTGCTTCTTGATCGTGTCGATGGAATCCTGGATCACGGCGCGTTCCTGCGCCTCATCCATGCCCATCAAATAGCGCGTGTTGTACGTGCCGTGAGAATAGAATTCCCAGCCGTTTTCAGCGCAGGCCGCGATGACTTCCGGATGGTGCTCGCACATGGCGACGTTCAGCGACACCGAGCCGCGCATGCCACAGCGTTTCATGACATCGAGCATGCGCCAGAAGCCGACGCGGTTGCCATAGTCGCGATACGAGTAGTTCTGCACGTCCGGCGCGGGGCGCGACCATGCAGCGCGCGACGGATTGCGCGGCGGATTCAGCTCGTAGAACTCGACGTTCGGCGCAACCCAGAAGGCCACGCGTGCGCCGTTCGGCCACTCGATCCGCGGCCGCGCATCGTAGGGCAGGTAATCGTAGAAATCCGGATCGCGCTTCATCGTGCTTCCTTGGCCGGCATCTTGGCGATCGAATCCAGAATCTCGCGCACGGACAGCACGTCGGCATACTTCACCGCCATATCGTAGAGATTCGCGAAGTGCGGGCTCTCGTGTTTGTCGGCTACGCATTCTTCGGCGACGATCGTGCGGAAGCTGCGCTGCAGGCTGTCGACCACCGTGGCGCGCACGCAGCCCGACGTCGACCCACCGGTGACAACCACGGTATCGACGCCGTGAAACGTGAAGATCGAAGACAGATTGGTTTCGAAGAATGCCGACGCCATCCGCTTGTTGACGATGATGTCGCGTTTATGGTCGATCACAAGGCGCGGATCGAACTGCGAACGGGCCGAGCCCACCTTGATTTTCTGCAGCGAGTCCGGCGTGTTACTGCGCGTGCCCCAGATGCCGCAATCCTCGCCCGAGTCCATGTAGGCGACGTAAGTCCACACGACCGGGAAGCCCTTCGCGCGAAACGCGTCGGCAAGCTGGTTCGTGTATTCCATCTGCTTGGGGTCGGTCTCATACGCCGTCGCGAATTCGCCAACGCTCGTATAGGCCTTTTGTGGATCGACGTTGATCAGCGCGGGTGTCCGGCCGAAGCCGAAGCGTTTGCGCGTGGGATTCGCCTTGAACGCCTCGAACAGTTGCCGGGCGGTTTTGTCGGAAGTCTCCATGTGCTTGTCTTTGGTGTTGGGGGCGTGGTGGGAGCGTTGGGCGGCGTCGCGGATCACGCAGCATGGCTGCCAGTCAGGCGGACCGAGCGCACGAGAAATACCTCGGGGTGATGATGCGAGTGCATTATTATCCTGTCAATAGAACATTTATCCGCGCTTTGCCGGAGTCAATGTTCCATGGCATTTGCAACGTCGATGCGGGTTGCCGTCGCAAGATGGCTCGCCCTGCGATCGGCTAGCGATCGGCTGGACGGCGCAGCATCTGCAGCCAGTTCTGGAAGCTCGCGGCGTCACCCGCCTTCGCATCGCCAAGGGCCAGTGTGCTGTCGAGCACCGCGTCGGCATGCGAACGCGGCCACACGCGCTCGCACAGATCGAGAAACTTGCTCGACAATTCTTGCGTCGTGTAAGGCGAGGCGTCGTCGCCGCGATTGACGCCGACTTCGGCCTCGTGGACCTGGCCTTTGCTGTCGACGACGCGCACGCGTGCAGGGCGCTCTTGCGGCAGGCGCGCAGTCATCGAAGGATCTTCGGTGACCGACACCTTGGCAGCCAGCGCGAGCACTTCGGGATTGCGGATCGCCTCACCCGTGAAACTGGATAGACCGCTGCTGCCGTTGACGATGCGCGTAGCCACGGCAAATGGGACAGAGAACTTGGCGCCCAACGTGTTGCGCGGTGAAGGATCGGTAAGCTCGGCCGCGTAGCTGTAGGTCGTTACCGCGACCGACGAAATCTCGGCCGCGGCTGGCAGGGTGCCGCGTGCCGCCAGAACGTCGAGTGCATCCAAGGTACCGTGGTTGTAGCGGCAGCACGAATGCAGCTTGAAATAGTTCTGCATCACGTGCCATTCGTCGCCCAAGCCACGCAGCAGCGTGGCCTGATCGAAACGCTCCGAGACGATCTCACCGAACAGTGACGCCGGACCGTCTGCTTCGCCCTGGAAACCGCACAAAACCAGTTGCGCGGCCAACAGGCCGTTGCTATTGGAAAGTCCCGCATACACGTTGCGAACCAGACCGCCTTGCAGCATCGTCTTCTTGGACGTTGCGATACTCATCGACGATGCGACATTCACGCTCTCGCGGATACGGTTGGCGTCGGCGCCGAACAGATGAGCGCTTCCAGCGGCTGCGCCCAACGTGCCCCACGTGCCATGCACGTGCATCGCGTCTCGCAACTGTGCCGATGCACCGAACCGTGAGCCGATCTCATAGCCAACTGCCAGGCCGGAAAGAAAGCGGTGCGCGTCGGCGCCCTGCGCTTCGCTCAGCGCAAGCACCGCTGGAAGAACATGAATCGCGGGGTGACCGCGCGAGAACCGGTTGCCTTCGTCCATCTCCAGGAACGTGCCAGCAGTGCCGTTGATCAATGCGGCTTCCATCGGACTACCTGCCATGCCGAGCCCGATGAATGTCGCACCTTCGCCGTGGCAAACGCCTTGTGCCATGGCACGCAGTTCGGGCTCGCCGGAGCCGCCGACAATCGCGCCCAACGTGTCAACGAGAACCCAGGCCAATTGCTGGCGAACAGGTTGCGGAAGGGCTGCGTAGTGCAGGTCGGCAGCGAAGGCGCCGAGCGTATCGAGATAATGCATGTGTCTCCTCCGGTTGAAAGGCGATGCGCGTAGTCCGCGCTTGACAGTCTAGCAAAGCTGTCCTATCGTCAGAACAATAAACCATTTACCAACGTTCATCACTTCGTGCGATGGTTGCGTGCACGACGATCAATTGGAACTCCAAGTGAAGCGCACTCCGCAGGCACGCGCCTCGACGGTCACGGCGGCAAGGCCGACAATGGACTCGTTGCCGCTCCCGAAATACCATCAGATCTACCTCGTCCTGCGACAGAAACTGGACGAGGGTCAGTACGACGATGGCGTGCCGCCCGAAAAGGAACTGGCGCAACAGTTTGGCGTCGGTCGCGTCACTGTGCGCCGTGCGCTGGAGGAACTGGTCAACGAGGGACTGATTGTCCGCGAGGCTGGGCGTGGCACCTGGCCGGCGCCGCGCGGCGAGCAGCAGGAAGCGGCCGCGCAAGGCGACAACGTCAATTTGAGGCTCGGCGGGTTGCTGAACAACATCGTGCAGGCGAGCCGTCGAACCTCGATCAAGGTGCTCGAATGGAGCATCATCCGCGCTTCACCGACCCTCGCGCAAGCATTGCAGGTCGCGGAAGGGGCGGACGTGCGAAAGATCGTGCGCACGCGTAGTACCAACGCGGGCCCGGTATCGCTGATCACCACCCATCTGCCCGTAGAGCGCGCCGCGGATTTCACGCGCGCCGACGTGGCGCGCAAGCCGGTCCTGCAGTTGCTTGAGGAATCAGGCGTCGAATGGGGGCGAGCCCGTCAGACCATTTCGGCCAGTCAGGCCGACGCAACCGTTGCCGCGGAACTGGACGTTGCGATCGGCGCCGCGTTGCTATCGGTCCGACGGCTGGTCTACGACAACAACGATCGACCGGTGCAACTGCTCCATGGCCTATACCGTCCGGACCGCTACGAATATCAAATGGAACTGACGCAGTTCGGCGAGATCGACGCACGCGTCGCCGAGGGCGAAATCACGCCCTGAAGCCGTTGCAGCGCTCATTCCAAGTCGTGCCGCCTTGCGTCACGTGGCTGAGGTTGGGCAGCCAACGTGCCGCATCGACGCATGCCGAGACGCAACCAAGGTGCCTGCGAGAAGCACCACCGATAACAGCTTGAGCATTCGATTTATATGACTCCTCCAGCCAACTTGGCCCAGAAGCTGATTGCCCGGGCCAGCGGTCGTTCGCATGTCGTACCCGGCGAAATCGTGAAGTGCAAGGTCGACCTGGCGATGTTCCACGATTCCTCGGGCCCGCGTCGCCTGAAACCGATGCTCGAAGAATTGGGAGCGCAGGTGTGGGACAAGTCGCGGATCGTGCTGGTCCTCGATCACTACGTGCCGGCACAGGACGAGGATTCGCGCCGCATCGTACGCATTGCGCGGGACTGGGCGGCCGAGCAGCAATTGCCCAACGTCTACGACAGCGAAGGCATCTGCCACGTCGTCCTGCCGCAGAAGGGACACATCCGGCCCTCGATGTTTTGTGTCGGGGGAGATTCGCATTCGCCGACAGGTGGCGCATTCGGTGCCTATATGTTCGGCGTGGGCAGTACCGAAATGCTCGGCGTGGTCGTGACCGGGGAAATATGGGTGCGCGTGCCCGAGACCATTCGCATGCAGTGGGACGGGCGCTTGCCAGATGGCGTGACGGCCAAGGATATGGCGCTGCACATGATTGCTCGCTTCGGCATGAACGGCGGTAAATATCAAGCGATCGAGTTCTGCGGTGAGGCGGTGCGGGCGCTATCGATGCAGGAGCGCATGACGTTATCGAATATGAGCGCCGAGATGGGCTCTCAGGTGGGACTGATCGCTGCGGATGAGACCACGCGGGCATGGCTGCAAGGTGTCGGCGTCGACGACGTCGACACCGCCCCGTGGCAAAGCGACGAGGACGCCGAGGCAACCACGCATCGTTTCAATGCCGCTGACCTGGCGCCTCAGGTGGCCGCACCGCATAGCCCGGCCAACACGCGTCCGGTCCACGCGTATGACAACGTCGCCGTGCAGGCCGCTTACATCGGCGCCTGCACTGGCGCGAAGCTCGACGATCTGCGCGCCGCAGCGAAGATACTGGCTGGACGGCGTGCCGCGGCCGGCGTCCGGCTGATGGTCGCGCCGGCCAGTGTTCAGGATCAACGGCAGGCCGAAGCAGAGGGTGTGATGGAAGTGCTGCGCCAGGCCGGCGCCGAAGTGCTGCCCACCGCGTGTGGCGCGTGCTCCGGTTACGGCGGCAGCATTCCCGACCATGCCAATGTGATCGCCACCACCGCGCGCAATTTCAAGGGGCGCATGGGATCGGCCAGCGCGCAGGTCTATCTGGCCTCTCCCTACACGGTCGCCGCATCGGCGCTGCAAGGCCGCATCGCCGATCCGCGCGAGGTGTTGGCGTGAACACCATCAACGTTCAAGATGCGCGCGTCTGGGCGGTAGGAGCGGACATCGATACCGACCAGTTGGCCCCCGGTGCCTACATGAAGCTGGGTCTCGAGGGCATTGCGCCGCATTGCCTCGAAGCGGTCCGGCCGGAATTCGCTGCGGAAGTCCGGCCCGGTGACGTGATCGCCGCCGGCCCGAATTTCGGCATCGGTTCGTCCCGTGAACAGGCGGCCGGCGCGCTCGTGCGGTTGGGTGTCAGGGCGGTCATCGCGCCTTCATTCAACGGACTGTATTTTCGCAACGCCTTCAACCTCGGATTGCTTCTGATCACCTGCCCGGATACCGCGCAGCTGCGCGACGGCGAGACGGTGGGCCTGAGTGTCGAGGACACGCGCCCGGTCGTCCGCCTTGGGAACGGCAAGACCCTCGACTGCGAGCCGATTCCGGCATTTCTGCTCGACATGGTGGCTGCCGGCGGTTTGCTCAATCAACTGCGAGCCCGGTTCGGTCAAGCGCCCAAGGAACTGTGAGATGACGTACAACTTCGCTGAACATCCAGCCCGTATCGTGCGCGCTGCCGAGATGCCGGACGACACGCCCGCCATCCCTGCCGTCATCGTCGGCGCCGGCGCCTGCGGCCTGACCGCCGCCATTCGGCTGCGCGACGCCGGTATCGATTGTCTCTTGCTGGAGCGCGACTCGATACCGAGCGGCTCGACCGCACTGTCGTCGGGCTTCATTCCCGCTGCGGAGACTCGGCTGCAACGCGAACTGGGCATCGACGATTCTCAGACGCGGTTCGCGGAAGACGTCACCGAGAAAACTCACGGGCAGGCGGCGCCGCACCTGGTCCAGGCTTACACGCGCGGCGTGACGGGCGCGATCGATACGTTCGAACGTCTCGGTATCAAGCTGGAAATCCTGGATGGCTTTCTGTATCCGGGTCACCGTGCGCGGCGTATGCATACGACGCCCGAGCGCACGGGCGCGGCGCTGATGGCGTCTCTGGAACGTACCGCCACGGCCGCCGGCGCGGACGTGCTGGTGGAGTCGGTCGTGCGCGAGCTCTGGCTCGACGAGGACGATCGCGTGCTGGGCGTCGGCTATGCGTCACCGGATGGCACGATCGCGTATGTCGCATGCGACGTGCTGATTCTCGCGTGCAACGGCTTCGGCGGCAATGCCGCAATGGTGCACGCGCTTCTCCCCGCCATGCGCGATGCCACTTTCGCGGGTCATACCGGCAACGACGGCTCGGCGATCGCCTGGGGACGCGCGCTCAACGCGCGCACGGCCGACCTCGGCGGCTACCAGGGGCACGGCTCGTGGATTACACCGCAGGGTGCGCTGATGACGTGGGCCGTGATGATGGAGGGCGGCGTGCAGATCAACGCACGCGGCGAGCGCTTCCAGAACGAGAACAACGGCTATTCCGAGGCCGCGACGGGCGTCCTTGCGCAGCCCGGCTCACTCGCCTGGAATGTGTTCGACGAACCGGTTCTGACGCTTGCACGCACGTTCCCCGACTACGTCGAGGCAGAGAAGGCGGGTGCGCTTCGGACAGCCGGGGATGTGCCCGCGCTGGCAGCCCTGATTGGCTGCTCGGTGGAGACGCTGCAGCGCACGCTCGATGGCATCGCGGCCGGCCGCACGGATGCATTCGGGCGAACCTTCAAGCGTTCGCTGCAAGCGCCGTACTACGCGGTGAAGGTCACCGGTGCGCTGTTCCATACGCAGGGCGGGCTCGACATCGACGCCGAATGTCATGTGCTCCGCGAGGACGGCTCGCCGTTCCCGAATCTGCTGGCCGCGGGCGGTGCCGCGCGCGGCGTATCGGGCAATGACGTATGGGGCTATCTGTCGGGCAACGGTCTGCTCAGCGCCGTCGGCGGTGGCTGGGTCGCCGGCGCGACGGCCGCGGCACACATCCAGAAATGACCATCATGACGAACAACAGCTTGAAGGATCAACTCTCCGGCGAGACGGCAGTGCTCGCCCCGGGCGTTTACGATGCGTTCACTGCGCTGATTGCGGAGCAGGCGGGCTTCGGCGCGCTGTATCTGTCGGGCGCGTCGATCGCCTACACTCGGTTGGGCCGCTCGGACGTCGGTCTCACGACCGCGACGGAAGTGGCGGACACGCTGGCGCGGATCACCGAGCGGGTCGCCACGCCGGTCATCGTGGATGGCGATACCGGCTTCGGGAATGCACTCAATACACAGCGCACGGTGCGCGCGTTCGAGCGGGCCGGCGCAGCCATGATCCAGCTCGAGGATCAGACCTTCCCGAAACGCTGCGGTCATTTGAACGGCAAGGGCGTGATTCCCGCAGCCGAGATGTGCGGCAAGCTGCGCGCCGCGCTCGATGCCCGCCAGTCCGAGCAGACCCTGATACTCGCCCGCACCGATGCATTGGCGGTCGAGGGGTTTGAGCAGGCGCTGGAACGGGCCGAAGCCTATCTCGAATGCGGAGTGGATGCTCTTTTCATCGAAGCGCTACGTACTCCAGAGCAGATGAAGCAGGCATGCGACCGCTTCGCCCAGCGGATTCCGTTGTTGGCGAACATGGTCGAGGGCGGCAAGACACCTGTAAAAAGCGCGGACGAGCTGAGTTCGATCGGTTTCCGAATCGTGATTTTCCCAGGCGGCACGGCGCGCGCCGCCGCATTCATGCTGCGCGACTATTACGGCAGTCTGCACCGGCAACGGTGCACCTTGCCTTGGCGCGATCGCATGCTCGATTTCGATGCCCTCAACGAGTTGATCGGCACGCCAGAATTGATGGCGACGGGCCAGAAATACGACGGCGCGGCCTAATTTCGAGCTGCGTTGCGGTCGGTCGCGATTTGCTTTTAATTCCGCGCCTGATCCTCGGTCGGCGTCCACCGCTTGCGGCTGCGGCGATACCGTCGCCGACCGCGTAAGACGCCACCGAAGTCGATCAGCTTGAGCCCGACACGCGCATCTTTCGATGCGGTGATTGAGCACGCACGACCTGTAGTAGTACGAATTCAATAAAAAATAGGAGTGGAGACTCGCGATGAAGAAGTTCGTCTTGACCGTTTTGGGCGTGGTGCCCCTGTTCGCCAATGCCCAGTCTTCGGTGACGTTGTACGGCATCCTGGACGAAGGCCTGCATTTTCAAAACAATGCGGGCGCCGGCAAGAAATTTTCGATGGATTCGGTGTCGGGCCCGTACGGCAGTCGTTGGGGCATCACGGGCGCGGAAGATCTGGGTGGCGGGGTCCAGGCGATCTTCACCGTTGAATCGGGCATCAACATGCCCAGCGGACAGTCGGCGCAGGGGGGAACGATGTTCGGTCGCCAGGCGTTCGTCGGGATCAAGAGCGCCCAATACGGCAGCGTGACCATGGGTCGTCAGTACGACATGGTGTTCTATTTCCCGGAATTCATTTCCGGGTATGCGCTGATGGGGGGGCCGACTTCCGTGCATCCAGGGGATCTCGACAACGCGGCGAACTCGATTCGGTGGAACAACACCGTCCGCTACATGAGCCCGTCGTTTCGCGGCTTCACGTTCGGCGGCCTATACAGCTTCGGTGGTGTGGCGGGCGACTTCACCTCGCAAAGTGGCTATTCGCTGGGCGCCGGTTACACGACCGGTGGATTCAAGGTAGCGGCAGCGTATCAGTTCTTCAAGAACCCCACGGCCACGGCAGGCAGGGGCCTGTTTACGGACAACCAGAGCGGCGCATCGAACCTGAGCGGTTCGCTGAACTCCGGTTACCAGGTCGCTCAGTCATACCAGGTGGCGATGGTCGCGGCCAGCTATGTGATTACCGACAAGTGGACGGTTGCTGGCTCTTATTCGAACACCGAGTACGGCAATCTCGGTGGAAGTTTCAGCAACAGCGCCGCGAAATTCCACAATTTCGATGTTGCGATCTCGTACAGGATCAGCCCGTTCCTTTCGACAGGTCTGGCGTACGACTACCTGAAGGGCGCGGCTGTTGGGAAAGCGGGCGATGGCGATGTAGGCAACCAGCACTACAACCAGTTCTCCTGGGCCACCGATTATCTGCTTTCCAAGCGAACCGACATCTATGGTGCGATCGGCTACCAGATCGCCTCAGGGAAGAATTCGCTGGGACAGCGTGCGGTGGCAAATATCAGCAATCTCGGCGATTCGTCGACGAACAAGCAGGTGCTGGTTCGGCTGGCGATTCGTCACCGCTTCTAGGAAGCAACGGACCGGCTGCTCGCCAGTCGGTTGGCGCGAGATACGGCCTTCATCAAATAAATCGACTTCCGAGATGAAAGTTCTTGTTGCAGTAAAACGGGTCGTCGATCCGAACGTGAAAGTGGGCGTGAAGTACGACGGGTCCGGTGTCGACATCGGAAATACCAAGATGTCGATGAATCCGTTCGACGAAATCGCCGTGGAAGAGGCCGTGCGGCTGAAGGACGCGGGCGTGGCGACTGAAGTGGTGGCGGTCTCCTGCGGCATCACGCCCGTACAGGAAACGCTGCGCGCCGCACTGGCGATCGGTGCGGATCGCGCGATCCACGTTGCCTCGGACGCGGAGCTGCAACCGCTGGCCGTGGCGAAGGTGCTCAAGGCGCTCGTTGACACCGAGCAACCGTCGTTGATCATCCTTGGCAAGCAGGCCATCGATGACGACTCGAACCAGACTGGCCAGATGCTGGCCGCGTTGGCAAGCCTGCCGCAAGCGACATTCGCATCGAAGGTGACCTTCGCCGACGGCAGGATTGCCGTTTCAAGAGAGGTCGATGGCGGCACGGAAACGCTATCGCTGTCCTTGCCGGCAGTGGTGACGACCGATCTGCGTCTGAACGAGCCGCGCTATGTGACGCTGCCGAACATCATGAAGGCGAAGAAGAAGCCGTTGCAGACCATTACACCTGAAGCACTTGGGGTGGACGTGGCGCCGCGCGTCAAGACGCTGCGAGTCGTTGAGCCGCCGCGCCGCGCCGCTGGGGTCCGCGTGCCGGATGTCGCAACGCTGGTTGACAAGCTTCGCAAAGAAGCGAATGCGCTGTAAGGGAGACAGAGCGGAATGACCAATCTCGTTATTGCGGAACACGACAATCAGTCGCTCAAGGCGGTGACGCTCAACGCCGTAGCGGCGGCACAGCGGTTGGGCGGCGAGGTACACGTGCTGGTGGCCGGTCGCAATGCGCAAGGCGTTGCCGAGTCCGCCGCCACCATCGCTGGCGTTGCGAAGGTGTGGCTGGCCGATGCACCGCAGCTCGAACACGGGCTGGCCGAGAATGTCGAGGCGACCGTGCTGGCGATTGCAAGAGACTATTCACACATTCTGGCACCGGCAACGCCGGCAGGCAGGAACGTCGCGCCGCGCATCGCCGCGAAGCTTGACGTTGCGCAGATCAGTGACATCACGGCCGTGCTCACGTCGGATACTTTCGAACGCCCGATCTACGCGGGCAATGCGATCGCGACCGTGCAGTCCGCCGATGCGATCAAGGTCATCACGGTTCGTACGACGGCATTCGAGCCCGTCGCGGCGGTTGGCGGCGGCGCTGTGATCGAAGCGCTCGAAGCGGCGGCAGACAGCGGGCGCTCTCAGTTCATCAGCCGCGAGGTCACGAAACTCGACCGCCCGGAACTGACCAGCGCGAAGATCATCGTGTCGGGCGGCCGCGGTCTCGGTAGCGGCGAGCAGTACACGCGGGTGCTGGAACCGCTTGCGGACAAGCTCAACGCTGCGTTGGGTGCCTCGCGCGCGGCTGTGGATGCGGGCTTCGCGCCGAACGACTACCAGGTTGGTCAGACCGGCAAGATCGTGGCGCCGCAGCTTTACATCGCGGTGGGCATCTCAGGAGCAATCCAGCACCTGGCAGGCATGAAGGATTCGAAAGTGATCGTCGCGATCAACAAGGACGGGGAAGCGCCGATCTTCGGCGTGGCCGACTACGGTCTGGTCGGCGATTTGTTCGCGGCCGTGCCCGAGCTTGCCAACGCGGTCTGATCGCGGCTGGCCCTCGACGAAGCGGGCGGCAGCGCATGGCTTACGCCGAACGCGAGGCCGTCCCGTATTGACCTGCCTGCTGCTCCAGCCAATCCCGAAACACCGTCAGTGCGGTGTTCTCGGACTTTCGCTCGGGGTAGAGAAAATGGTAGGAGCGATCGCTCAACTGTTCGTATTGATCCGCGGGCACAAGGGCACCGCGTCGTAGCTCATCCTCGATCAGCAGGCGTGGAATCAATGCAATGCCGACGCCATACACGGCCGCCTCGGCCAGCATCGAAAAAAGCTCGAGCTTGGGGCCCGACATGTCACCGGCCACTTGCAGCCCGCGTGACGCGAACCAGTCGCGCCATGCGTAGGGGCGCGTGCTCTGCTGCAGCAGCGGATAGCGCTGCCAGTCGGTGGCTGCCAGAGTCGACCGTGGCGCGATGAGGGCCGGGCTGCACACGGCGAGCAGCGTTTCGCTCATCAGGAAGCGCCCCTCCGTGCCTGGCCAGATCGCGACGCCCGCGTGGATCGCCGCATCGAACTGCGTGTCGTCGAACAGGAACGGGCGTGTGCTGGCGGTCAGATTGACGGTGATTTCCGGGTGCGCGGCAATGAAGTCCGGCAATCGCGGCAACAGCCACTTGGTCGCGAAGGTCGGCACGACGGCGAGTTCGAGCGTGCCGCCGTGGCCACCCTTGGCCATGACGTCGAGCGTGTCCTGCTCGACGTCGTCGAGGCGCAGCGCGACCTTGCGGCTGTACGCCTGTCCCGCGTCGGTCAGCGCCACGCCGCGCCGGTCGCGGCGAAACAGTTTCAAACCAAGAAACTCCTCCAGCGCGGCGATCTGTCGGCAGACCGCGCCCTGCGTGACGGCCAGTTCGTCCGCGGCCTTGGTGAAGCTTTGGTGGCGAGCCGCGGCTTCGAATGCGGAAAGGGCGGTGGTGGACGGGATTTTGCGGCGCATGGCGGCGTAGGCTGTGGCGGGAAGTAACTGACTTGTGCAATTTTGGCACAGGTTAGTGCGAACAAATCGTTTGCCCCAGCATATCGACATCGATAGATTAGCAACGCGACCCATTCTCCTGCGAGTTAGAAATGAGCAATCAACACAAGTCGGCAGCGTTCCAATGGGACGATCCGCTCCTTCTCGATCAGCAGTTGACGGAAGACGAGCGCATGGTCCGCGATTCCGCGCATACGTATTGCCAGGAACGACTGGCGCCGCGCGTGCTGGATGCTTTTCGCAACGAAAGCACCGACCCGAAGATCTTCCGTGAGATGGGCGAGCTGGGCCTGCTGGGCGCGACGATTTCCGAGGCCTACGGTGGCGCAGGGCTGAACTACGTTTGCTACGGGCTGGTGGCGCGCGAGGTGGAGCGTGTCGATTCCGGATATCGCTCGATGATGAGCGTGCAATCGTCGCTCGTGATGGTGCCGATCGAAACGTTCGGCAACGAGGCGACGAAGCAGAAGTACCTGCCGAAGCTCGCGGCCGGCGAGTGGATCGGTTGCTTCGGCCTGACCGAGCCGAATCATGGTTCCGACCCCGGCAACATGATGACGCGGGCGAAGAAGGTGCCCGGCGGCTATCAACTCTCAGGCAGCAAGATGTGGATCACCAACAGCCCGATCGCCGACGTGTTCGTCGTCTGGGCCAAGGACGACGAGGGCAAGATCCGAGGCTTCGTGCTGGAGAAGGGTTGGAAGGGATTGTCGGCGCCCGCGATCCACGGCAAGGTCGGCCTGCGCGCGTCGATCACTGGCGAGATCGTGATGGACGAAGTGTTCTGTCCTGAAGAGAACGCGTTCCCCGACGTGCGCGGTCTGAAGGGACCGTTCACCTGCCTGAACAGCGCCCGCTACGGCATCGCCTGGGGCGCACTGGGTGCGGCCGAGGATTGCTGGCATCGGGCGCGCCAATATGTGCTGGATCGCAGGCAGTTCGGCAAGCCGCTGGCGGCAAACCAGTTGGTCCAGAAGAAGCTCGCCGATATGCAGACGGAAATCACGCTCGGTTTGCAAGGCTGCCTGCGTTTGGGCCGCATGAAGGACGAGGGTACGGCGGCGGTCGAGATCACGTCGATCATGAAGCGCAATTCGTGCGGCAAGGCGCTCGATATCGCCCGCGTCGCGCGCGACATGCTGGGCGGCAACGGCATCAGCGACGAATTCGGCGTGGCGCGGCACCTGGTCAATCTCGAAGTCGTCAACACGTACGAAGGCACGCACGACATCCACGCGTTGATTCTCGGACGCGCGATCACCGGCATCGCCGCGTTCTGATATGCCGTCCATCAACGACACCTTGCAACCGGGCGCGTTGAGCGGGCTGCGCGTGCTCGATCTTTCCCGGGTGCTGGCCGGCCCGTGGGCCGGCCAGTTGCTCGCCGATCTCGGCGCGGACGTGGTCAAGGTGGAGCGTCCCGGCGCCGGCGACGACACGCGTGCATGGGGCCCGCCCTGGCTCAGCGACGCGGAAGGGCAGGCCACCAGCGAGTCCGCCTACTATCTGAGCGCCAATCGCAACAAGCGCTCGATCACCATCGATCTCAGCGACCCGGAAGGCCAGCAGATCGTCAGGCAACTCGCCAGCAAGGCGGACGTCGTGCTCGAGAATTTCAAGGTCGGCGGGCTGGCGCAGTACGGTCTCGATTACGCGAGCCTCAAGGCAGCGAATCCGCGACTCATCTATTGCTCGATCACTGGCTTCGGCCAGACCGGGCCGTACGCGGCGCGAGCGGGGTATGACTTCCTGATCCAGGGCATGGGCGGCCTGATGAGCCTGACCGGTCGTGCCGACGGCAGCGAAGGCGAGGGGCCGATGAAGGTGGGCGTGGCGCTGACGGATGTAATGACAGGGCTCTACGCGACGGTCGCGGTCCTGGCGGCGCTGGCGCGCCGCGAGCGTTCGGGCGAGGGCCAGCACATCGATCTGGCGCTGCTCGACGTGCAGATCGCATGCCTCGCGAACCAGGCCGCGAACTTTCTGGTCGGTGGCATGGTTCCGCGACGCATGGGCAACGCGCACCCGAGCATCGTGCCCTACCAGGACTTCCCGACGGCCGATGGCTACATGATCATTGCGGTGGGCAATGACGGGCAGTTCGGCAAGCTGTGCAAGTCGCTGGGCAGGCCTGATTGGGCCGCCGACGCGCGCTTCGCGACCAATCCCCAGCGCGTCAAGCACCGGGACGACTTGATCGAGCTGATTCGCGGCGTTACCGTCGGCCGTCCCACTGGCGAGTGGATTGCAGTGATGGAAGCCGCAGGCGTGCCGTGCGGGCCGATCAACAGCCTCGACAAGGTATTCGCCGATCCTCACGTGCAGGCTCGGGAGATGCGCATCGAGATGCCTCATGCGCTGGCGGAACAGGTGCCACTCGTCGCGAACCCGATACGGATGTCCGAGTCGCCGGTGCAATACCGGCGTCCGCCGCCGACGCTCGGCGAGCACACGGCTGAGGTGCTGAGCGGCTGGCTTGAGATGACGCAGGCGGACATCGCCGATCTGCACCAGAAAAGAATCGTATGACGCGTGCCAGCGACACCATGCAACTCATCGCGCAGTACGGCCCGCGCGAAACGATGGAATACGACGTCGTGATCGTCGGCGGTGGCCCGGCCGGACTGTCGGCCGCCATCCGGCTCAAGCAGTTGGCTGCCGAGAAGGGCGTCGAGATCGGCGTTTGCGTACTGGAAAAGGGCTCGGAAATCGGCGCCCACATTCTGTCGGGCGCGGTGATGGACCCGCGCGCCATCAGCGAGCTGATTCCCGACTGGAAGGAGCAGGGCGCACCGCTGAACGTCGAGGTCAGCGAAGACCGATTCCTGTTTCTGACGGAGCGGGGCGCCGTGCGGACCCCGAACTGGGCGCTGCCCGACAATTTCAAGAATCACGGCAACTATGTGGTCAGCCTCGCCAACGTCACGCGCTGGCTCGGCCAGCAAGCCGAGGCGCTTGGTGTTGAAATCTTTCCCGGTTTCCCGGCCGCCGAGGTTCTGTACCACGACAATGGTTCGGTGAAGGGCGTGGCGACGGGCAACGTCGGTGTTGGCAAGGACGGCGAGCCTACCGGCAACTTCCAGCTCGGCATGGAACTGCACGCGAAGTACACCCTTTTCTGCGAAGGCGCGCGCGGGCATCTCGGCCGGCAATTGAATGAACGGTTCAGGCTCGACAGCGAGGCCGATCCACAGACGTACGGCATCGGCATCAAGGAACTGTGGCAAATCGATTCTGCGCAGCACCAGCCCGGCCTGGTGATCCACACCGCCGGCTGGCCGCTGGACACCAGCACCTACGGCGGCTCGTTCCTGTATCACATGAACGCGAACCAGGTGGCGATCGGCTTCGTGGTCGGGCTCGGCTACCAGAACCCGTACCTCTCGCCGTTCGAGGAATTCCAGCGCTACAAAACGCATCCGGAAATCCGCAAATTCCTGGAAGGTGGCAAGCGCGTCTCGTACGGCGCACGCGCGATCACGGCGGGCGGTCTGATGTCCCTGCCAAAGTTTGTCTTCCCGGGTGGCGCGCTGGTGGGCGACGATGCCGGTTTTTTGAATGCCTCGCGCATCAAGGGCAGCCACGCGGCGATCAAGACCGGCATGCTGGCGGCGGAAGCTGCATTCGGCGCAATACAGGCAGGCCGCGAGGGCGACGCGCTCAGCGCTTATCCAGAGGCTTTCAAGCGCTCATGGCTGCATGACGAGCTGCATCGCGCGCGCAACTTCAAGCAGTGGATGAGCAAGGGCTTGTATGTCGGCACGCTGATGGTTGGTATCGAGCAGAAGCTGCTGGGCGGCAAGGTGCCGTGGACACTGCATCACCAGCACCGCGATCACGAAATGCTGCGGCCCGCCTCGCTGTGCAAGCCGATCGAGTATCCGAAGCCCGATGGCAAGCTGACCTTCGATCGGCTCTCGTCCGTATTTATCTCGAATACGAATCATGAAGAGAACCAGCCAGCGCATCTGACGCTCAAGGACGCCAGCGTGCCGGTCGACGTGAACCTGCGGACCTACGCTGGCCCCGAGGCGCGCTTCTGCCCGGCTGCCGTCTACGAGTTCGTCAGGGACGGCGAGAGCGGCGACCGACTGGTCATCAACGCGCAGAACTGCGTACACTGCAAGACCTGCGACATCAAGGACCCGACACAGAACATCGTGTGGGTGACGCCGGAAGGCGGTGGCGGGCCTAACTACCCGAACATGTGACAGCCAATGGAAATGCAAACAATCGGAATCGTCGGCGCGGGCCAGATGGGCAGCGGCATTGCTCAAGTTTGCGCGGTAGCCGGCCTGAATGTCGTGCTCAACGACATCAACGACGAAGCGGTCCAGCGCGGTTTCGACCGCATCGCGGCCAGCCTGGACCGTTTGGTGTCGAAGGAAAAGCTGTCCGCGGCGCATGCGTCGGCCGCGGTGAGCCGCATTGCGCGCTGCGTCGCGCCGGAAGGCCTTGCCGCGTGCGACTTCGTGATCGAGGGCGCGACAGAAAGCGTGCGGATCAAGCAGGAGATCCTGAAGCAGCTCGACACCGTTCTCCGGCCGGATGCGATCATCGCGACCAATACGTCGTCGGTCTCGATCACCAAGCTCGCTGCGACGCTGGCCAATCCGGCGCGCTTCATTGGCATGCACTTCTTCAACCCGGTGCCAGTGATGGAACTGGTCGAAGTGATCCGTGGCATCCAGACCAGCGACGCGACATTCGAGGTGACGGTGGCGCTGGCCAGGCGCATCGGCAAGACGGCGATCGACATCAGGAATTCACCGGGCTTCGCGGTCAATCGCATCCTGGTCCCGATGATCAACGAAGCCGTCTTCGTGCTGCAGGAGCGCCTCGCAAGTGCCGAGGAAATCGATGCCGGCATGAAGCTCGGCGCAAACCATCCGATCGGTCCGCTCGCGCTGGCCGACCTGATCGGATTGGACACCGTGCTCGCGATCATGGACGTGCTGTACCGCGACTTCAACGACTCAAAATACCGGCCCGCACCGTTGCTCAAGGAAATGGTGGATGCCGGGTATCTGGGAAGAAAGAGCGGGCGAGGGTTCCACACGTATTGAATGGCGGAAGCCTGGCGGGCTGGCGCTGCAACCGATGGGATATTGGGCCGTAGGTGGCGCAACGTTTGTAGGTTTGCAGCCGGCGTCAGATCACGTTTTCGTACTTGGCGGCGTCGCCGTCCGACCGCCGGGTGCAGAGAGCCTCCTCATGGCCAAGCCCCGTAACGGCGCCACGGGACGAATCTCAGTTGAGAGGCCGCATGCTTGGATATACAATTCCCCATATGTGTATCCAAGGAGGCCGACATGCAGGTTGCAAAATGGGGCAACAGTCTTGCCGTCCGACTCCCCGCGAGCGTGGTCGAAGCGCTTGAATTGAAGGAGGGCGACGACATCGAGATTTACGCTGACCGATGCGGCGCGTTTTCGGTTAGCAAAATACCCACCGTTGCCGAGCGGATCGAGCGCTTGCGCAAATTCCGCGGACGCTTACCCGCGGACTTCAAGTTCGATCGTGAATCACTCGATGACCGGGACAACGCCGGATGACGCCGACGACCCCGATGCGGTTCGCCGTCGACAGCAATGTCATCATTTATCTGTTTTCTGGCGACGTCGCAAAGGCCGAGCGGGCGGAAAGATTGATGACTGGCGGAAATTTCAGGCCGGTTATCAGTACCCAGGTCATGAACGAAGTCACGCTCGTAATGAGCCGGAAGATGCGCCTATCGTGGGCTGAAATCGAGCGCATTTTGGAAGACGTCGAAGTGCTATGCGACGTTGTACCTTTGACCCTCGACGTGCACAAGGAAGCGCGTCGAATCGCTGCGTACTACGGATTCAGATTTTACGATTCCTGCATCCTTGCTTTCGCATTGCTCGCAGGGTGCGAGTTGCTCTACAGCGAAGACATGCACCACGGTCAGGTCATTCTCGACAAGCTGACTGTGATCAATCCATTTCTGTAATCGGCCTCTCGCTAGCAATTTCGGGCCTGGCGCTTGAGTTAGCGCGTATCACCTATGCGCCAGGCCGATTCAGATCCAGCGCTTGATCTAATTTTATTTGTCATAATCACAATTATCGGTTTCGTCGAAATCTTGGCAACGTAGACATCACATCGCTGCGCGCCCGTTACCGGAACCAGATCTGGAGACGCCTCCTGTCCGGCCATAGATCGACCTAGCCGGGCCAGTATTCGCTGAGGCTAAAGCTGTCGAACTCCAGGTTCCGAGTCTCATCAAGCGCTGACTGAGTTGTTTATCCGACCGGAAATCACGAGCTAGCTTTTCGTCACCCCCGATTTATGCTTCATTTTCTGAACCTTACAGTTCTGAAACCGACTGAGGCGCGCGTATCCGCATCCGCGATCACCCTAAAAATCGGATCTTTTACAACCGCAACGCCTGCCGAAGTTGCCACGGCATCGGCCCTTTCGTAAAAAACGGAAGGTCGACCATCGCCAATCGACCGTCAGGTGAATTCTGCGATGCAAGGTTACGACGCCCGCAACTACGGGAGATTCTGGCTTCCACAGAAGCAAATGAACATGAATGGCATGCGTCCTGCTAGTAAACCCGCACCGGTGATCCGGAAACGTTTTTTGACGAACATGTGACGCCCTCACGTACGCGCCCGAGGGGGTCGTGCCTTGCGCTCCGATGGTGAGAGCGACCGACGCTTCGCGCGAAGCCTAAATAGATTGAAGCCGTTCCTCGCTTTCGCTAAATCGATTTCTGTCGACAGCCGCATACCCGGCTTGTCGACGAGGCCAGCAGCCCGCCGTGCGGTGACCCATGGTGTTCCGTCATGCGCGCTTGCCGTTGCGCCCTTCTTCGATGCCAGACATGGTGTGAGGAAGCCGGTGCACGCGCAAGCGGGGGCACCGCTCCGCCGGCCTCGGTTATATCACCGCGGTGTATGCCACGCGTGGATCATGAAAGCGCACCTCAACGTCTGATTGGCTGCGCGAACGAGACAGCCCGGTGCACGCCGCATCTCGATCCGATCTGCATTCCTAACCTTAAGTTTCGCCCTTGAATCGGGCCTAACGCGCTTGCGCCGGCGGTCGCCGGAATAACAGCGCAGTGGAGACGTGTTGATGAAAATCCTGTCAGTGTTCGGCACCCGTCCGGAAGCCATCAAGATGGCACCCGTCGTCCGTGCGTTGCGTGCGGAACCCGGGCTCGAGTCGGTCGTTTGCCTGAGCGGTCAACACACCACAATGCTGTCGCAGGCATTGGCTACCTTCGAGCTCACGGGCGACTACAACCTGTCGGCAATGGATGGCGCGCCCGGCTTGAATCCCCTGGTAGGCCGCATTCTTGGTTCGTTGGATCCCCTCCTGGAAACGATCAAGCCGGATACCGTGATGGTCCACGGCGACACCAGCACGGCATTTGCAGCCGCATTGGCGGCCTTTCATCGCGGCATTCCGGTCGCGCACGTAGAAGCCGGTTTGCGCACGGGCGACCTCAGCCGTCCGTTTCCCGAAGAGATGAACCGTTGTTTCGTCGATCTGGTCGCGTCTTCGATGTTCGCGCCGACACCGGCTGCCGTCGACAACCTGCAATCGGCAGGCGCGGCTGGCCGTATCCTTCTCACTGGCAATACCGTCGTGGACGCGCTGCAGTGGATGGCGCGCAAACTGGATTCGGATACGGTGTTGTCCGCAATCCTGGCCGCTCGCTACGACTTTCTAGACCCGAGCCGACGGATGGTGCTGGTCACCGGACATCGGCGCGAGAATTTCGGCGGCGGGTTCGACGCGATCTGCGATGCGCTGGCTGAACTGGCGCAACGCGACGACATTCAACTGGTCTATCCAGTGCACTTGAACCCGAATGTGCGCGGCCCGGTGCTCGAACGTCTGCAAGGGCTGCCGCGCGTACATTTGCTGTCGCCGCTGGATTACCCCGACTTCGTCTATCTGATGCGCCGCGCATCGGTGATCCTGACGGACTCGGGCGGTGTTCAGGAGGAAGCGCCGGCGCTCGGCGTACCGGTGCTGGTGATGCGCGACGTCACCGAGCGTCCAGAAGCCGTGGCCTCCGGCGCCGCTCGGCTCGTCGGCACCGACGCGGGCGATATCGTGCAGGCGGTGGCGCGACTCCTGTCAGAACCGGCCGCGCGTCATCAGGCCATGCGGCGCGATATCGCCGCGCAGAATCCGTACGGCGACGGTCGCGCCAGCGAGCGAATTGCCGCGCTGCTGGCAGGCCGCGAATGCGAACCCTTCCGCGCACCGTCTCATGCCCGGGCGGCCGCCGTGCACCGCAACGCGCGCCGGCGTGCCCCGATCACGATGCCGAAGTCCGCACCGACGCCGGTGCCGTTGTCTAACCCGACGCACGGGCCATCCTTTCCGTCAGGCGGCACGCGCTCGCTTGTCGCCAGTGTCGGGGCGGCAGCGAGCAAGGTTTCCTGAATCCATCATTCCGATCTCCACCGTACTCTTCCCGACACATGCATTTCAATTCCGTTTTCCCGGACGGTGCGCGTGGCGCGCGCCGTTCGGCGCCGTCGGTCCAGCGCGCCACGCTGCATCGCGTTGCCAACGCCTCCCTCCTCTTCCTCGCTGCCTGCACCGCGCCAGCCTTGGCGCAGAGCAATGCCGCGGCAGGCTTCCAGCGGCTTGACGCAGACACCACCGTCGCCCGCGAGGTGCCGCTGTCCGCTCTGGGCGTGCGCCGCCCGATGGTGCTGTCGCGTGTCGATTCCGGGCGTGAGCTGTATCTGCCGGTACCCGCTGGCGTGCCCCTGAGCAACGCAGCCTTGCACGTGAATGCAGGCTATATGCGCGGCGACGGCGGCCGCACATCGATGGTGTTGTCGCTTGACGGCGATCCGACGCTTGCGCGCGGATTCTCCGGCGAGCAGGGCGACGCCAGCGCCGACCTGACGGTCGACGGGACGCCGCGCGACAGCGGCTATCTACGCCTCGGACTGCGTTGGAGCTCGATCGTCAGCGAAAAGCGCTGCGACGACGAAACGTCGATTGCCAACCTGCTCCGCGTCTATCCCGACAGCGTGTTCCGTTATCGCTACGACGGCGCGCGCATCACCGACCTCGCCACCGCCTGGAGCGCACTGCCGACTGAGCCGACGCTGCTGGTGGCAGGCGGCACGCTGACCGCGAACGCCTACGAGAGTGCGTGGCGTACCGGCATGCTGCTGCAACGCAGTGGTTTCCATCCAAAATATGTGGCACTGCCGGCGCCCGGCGAGACCGTCGAGATCGGCGCCGACGCCGTACCTGCCGACCTGCGCGGGCTGCCCGCGTTCGCGTCGCTGGCGGGCGGTGGCCGTCACCGCCTTGCCAGCCCCGCCGAGGTCGGCGCCCTGCTCGCCGTCGCCGGCAAGACCACATGGCACGCCGACGTGTTGCTCGCGGACGAGGCGCTGCGCAATCAGCTTTCGCAAGCCTTTGCGGCGCTGCGCGCGCAGGTTCAGGGCGCCGCGCCGGACGCGTTGCCCGCGTTCGACGCATGGCTGGCGCGCGCTTGGCCAGGCGCCGCACAACGCGGCCCGGTGACCGCCGACGCCGCGCTCACGCGCTGGGCCGGCCAGCCGGCCATCGCGTTCGCGGATCGCCCGAGCCGCATCGCCGCACTGTTCGATGCGCCGTGGCGCCGCACTCTGCTTGCCGAGCGTCTGCAGGCCGCCTCGCCTGCAACCGCCGCTACCAAACCGACGCGCGACATCCTGCCCTTTGAAACGCCCGACGCCGGTGCCGGTACAGTGGACGTTGCCCGCAATGGTGAATGGACCGGCAGTTTCGACCTTGCTCGGCTGCCGATTGGCGATCGGGCACCGGTCGAAGCGGTGCTCGACATTGCTGCCGCGCCTGGCAGCGACGGCCAGGGCGCGGTCGCTTCCGTGTTCTGGAACGACTACCTGCTCGGCGCGATCATGCTCGACGAGCCGGGCAAACGCCAGCAGTTGACCGTGTCGATTCCGGCCTACGCGCTGGCGAGCCGCAACTTCCTGCGAGTGCGCTTCCAGCGCCAGATTCCGGGCGAACATTGCGGCGAAGCGGTGGCCTATCCGGTCGCGATCCTGCCTAGCAGCCATCTGGTACTTGGCAGCGTCGCGCCGCTCGACACTTTCCCGGGCGTTGCGGTGCGGCTGGCCAGCGGCGCGGACGTGTACGTACGTGACGCCGACCGTGCACACGCGGCGCAGACGCTGCCGCGCGCCGTGTCGTTGTCGCTGGCCGCCGGCGTGACGCCGACGCGTGCCGCCTTGCACCTTGTGCCGAACGATACGGTGGTGAAACCAGCCGGCGCCTTCGTCTCGGTCGATGTGAAGCTCGACGAGCCGAAGGCCGACGCGCAACTGAACGACGATGGACGGGTAACGGTGACGCGCGACGGCGACACGCTGTTCGACGCCCGCGGTCTGGGCGGCATCGCGGTCGCGGCGGTCACGCGCGCGGCGGGCCAGGCCGGGGTCGCCTGGCGGACCCTGACGTCCTACAAGTCGGATGAAGCACTGCCGGCAACCCTGCCGCTCGCCACCGTCGCACTGGTCGGCCCACGCGATGTGCTGGCGAGTGTCGACACGCTCGCGCCGTCCCGTCCGCTTGCCGGCACCGGTTTCCGCGGTGCGTTCCGTGCGCATCCGGTGCTGTGGAGTTTGGGCATCCTCGCGGCCGTGTTGATTTTGATCGGGCTGTTGGCCGCACTGGTGGTGCGTCGCCGCAAGCCGCGTCAGGGGGAATGAGTTGAGCCTGCCGACATTGTGGACGCTATACGGTCCGTTCTGGATCGCCGACTACTACACGCTGCTGCAGTGGTCGGCGGGCTTCTTCGCGCTGGTCATCCTCATCTCCAGCATCGACGACGTCTTTATCGACGTCTACTTCTGGGTACGCGAGGTCTGGCGTTCGCTGACGGTCAAGCGTCGCTATCCCAGTCTGACGGTCGCGCAGTTGATGGAGCGCGACGAGCAGCCGATCGCGATCATGATCCCGGCGTGGCACGAGTACGACGTGATCGCGGCCATGGTCGAGAACATGGTCGAAACCCTCGACTATGAGAACTACGCGATCTTCGTCGGCACCTATCCGAACGACGCGCAGACCATCGCCGAAGTCGAACGCATGCGTCGGCGCTACAAGCACCTGCATCGCGTCGAGGTGCCCCACGAGGGGCCGACCTGCAAGGCCGATTGTCTGAATTGGGTGATCCAGGCGATCTTCCTGAAGGAGCGCGAAAACGGCACGCCGTATGCTGGCGTCGTGTTGCACGACAGCGAGGACGTGCTGCACGCGCTCGAATTGCGTTTCTTCAATTACCTGCTGCCGCGCAAGGACATGGTCCAGTTGCCGGTGGCGTCGCTCGAACGGAGCTGGTACGAATTCGTGGCCGGCACCTATATGGACGAGTTCGCGGAATGGCACGCCAAGGATCTGGTGGTCCGCGAGAGCCTGACCGGGTCGGTTCCGTCCGCGGGAGTCGGCACCTGCTTCTCGCATCGCGCGATGCATGCGTTGGCGGATGCCACCAACCAACAGCCTTTCAATACCGACAGCCTTACCGAGGATTACGACGTCGGCGCGCGCCTGTCTAAGCTGGGCATGCGTTCGATCTTCGCGCGTTTTCCGGTCCGCTACCAGACTCGGCGCAAAACGTGGTTCGGCCTGGGTCCGGCCAAGGATTTCGAGATCGAAATGCCGCTTTGCGTGCGGGAGTTCTTCCCAGACACGGTGCGCACCGCCTACCGCCAGAAGGCGCGCTGGACGCTGGGCATCGGCCTGCAAAGCTGGCAGCAACTCGGCTGGAGCGGCTCGCTGGCAGCCCGCTATCTGCTGTTCCGCGACCGCAAGGGCGTCGTCACCGCATTCGTCGGCGTGCTCGCCTACGTGCTGGTACTGCAGTTCGCGCTGTTCTACTTCGCGAACGTCTTTGGCTGGCTGCCGGTCCGCTTCCCACCGCTGTTCGCCCCGGACGGGGTGATGCGCTGGGTGTTCTACGCCAATCTGATCGCCCTCTTCCAGCGCGTGTCGCAACGCATCATCTTCGTGAAGCGGCTCTACGGCTGGGAGCATGCGCTGCTGTCGGTGCCGCGCATGGCGATCGGCAACTTCATCAACTTCCTCGCCGTCGCGCGCGCCTGGCGGATGTTCCTGACGCACCTGGTGACCGGACGCCGTCTTGTGTGGGACAAGACGATGCACGACTTCCCATCCGCCGACCAGTTGATCGGCGAACGCCGTCGCCTGCGCCTGGGCGAGTTGCTTCTGTCCTGGCGCGCGATCAGCAACGAGCAGCTGGAGCGCGGCCTGAATCGACAGTCGCGGCGCGACCTGCCGCTGGGGCGCGCGCTGATCGCCGATGGCGCGATCGACGAAGAAACCCTTGCGGAAGCGATCTCCTATCAAAGCGAGTTGCCGCGCGTGCACGTCGACATGGCGCGGCTGCGCCGGGAGCGGGAACGAACCACCGTCCCGGTAGATTTCCAGGTGCGCTGGCGCGCGATCGATATCGGCAGCAACGAGACGGGCGACCACTGGCTGGCCGTGGCGGCGCCGCTGCCGCCCGAGGCCCTGGCCACGCTTCCCGCCGGCATCGTATGGCAGCAAGGCGTGGCGCGCGAAAGCGAGATTGCCGCGGGCCTGCGCGTGCTGCGTGGCGACCCCAGCGGCACGGTCGAGAATGCGGTGCCGCTGTTGGGCGACCTGCTGATCGAGATGGGGCTGCTGGCCAGACGGACTTTCGAGAAGGCACTGGAGGGGTATCGGCCGGAGCGCGATGGGCGCATCGGCGATCACCTGGTGCGGACCGGCGTGCTTGAGCCGCAGTCGGTCGAACGTGCTCTGCTCGAACAGCGCCATCGGCGCGAAGGACAAGTTGGCGCATGAAACAAACGCTTTTGACACTCGCCGTCGCAGCTACGCTGCTGCCGGCGGCGGCGCATGGCGCGACCGCCGCGGCCGCACGCGACGTTAGCTATACGATTGAACTGCCGCTCAGCGGACCCGCCTACCGATTGGCCACCGAGGCTCAAGCCGCGCTGCGCGCCGGACGGCGCGACGAGGCGCTGCGCAAGATCGACCAGGCGATCAGGCTGCGGCCGGACGTTACCCGCCTGCGCAGCCAGCGCGCCGCGATTCTCGCGCCGCCGCCCAGCGGTGGCGGCTCAGCAGGCGCAGGCGAACCGGCGCCTGCGGGCTACGACGACGCGCGGCTTGGCTACGCCGCCTATGACCGTGGCGACTACCCAGCCGCGGCGGCGGCTGCCGAGCGCGCCATTGCGCGGTCGCCCGACAACGTGGATTACCGCCTGCTGCTCGCCTCGGCCTACTACGCGAGCCAGGACCGGCGCTTCCTGAACGCCAGCGAAGCTGCCCTCGACGTGATGGAGAATCAGGCCGTCAGCCGGCCGCGTGCCACCTGTGCACTGGCCCGGCAGGCAGCGCAACTGAGCTGGCGGGCCTTGACGCGCGACGATCTGGTCAGAGCGCACGCGGGCGCAGCGTTCGCGCTCGACGCTGGCGAGGACTGTGGGGATGCCGACGAGCAGCACGCCTGGGCCCTGTTGCTGGTCGATGCCGGTCTGCGCAGCGCGCGTCCTGGCGCCATTGTCGACGCCCGCACGCGTGTCGCGGACTGGTTGGCGCGCGATCCGCACGACGCGGACGCACTCGCCTGGGATGCGTTCGATGCCAGCCGCGGCCTCAGCCCATCCGGCGATGACGGTGCCACGGCGCAGCGCGCGCGCATCGCTGCACACGCCGACGAACTGGCGGACAGCGCCACCCGCGTGGAGGTGGGCGACACGTCGGCCCGCCTCGCCGTAACGCCCGAGGCGCCGTTCAGCGCCGCCACCCGCGCGGCACAGCGGCGCCTGCTGGCAGCGGACCTGTACCTTGCCGTCGGCGACCGGGCACGCGCACGCAAGGCGCTGATGACGCTGCAGGCAGGCCTGCGCGAGGTCGGTACGGCGGACGCGGCGGCCGCAGGCGGCGTCTCCAACGGCGCGGGGGTGCAAGCGGCGTCAGACCATGGTGCGGCGGCCGCTGCGCCTGACGTGACGAACGCCAGGGCGACCGACAGGGAAACGGCGACCGGCACAACGGCGAACGGCGGCGACGCGAGCAACTATGCCAAGAACAACGCCACGAACAACGCGAGCAGTGACGCGAGCAGTGACGCGACCAGTGACGCGACCAGTGACGCGACCAGTGACGCGAGCAGTGACGCGAGCAATGGCAGCGGCGCGAACGCGGAAGTCGCGGCGAGGCAGTCGGCAACGCCAGACCTCACCGAGGCCACGGGCGACGACGATGACGACAACACGGCCGAAAGCGCTGGCGTGCTGCCGTCGCGCAATGGCCCCGGCGGTCTTCGCGGCAGCGCCAGCGTCAGGACCAGCAGAACCACGCCTGCGCAGGACGACGCAGCCCGGCGCACGCGCCTGCTCACGGCGGCAGGTCAGCGCCTCGACGCGTTGGCAGCCTTCGCCCGCGCGCCCGTGCCGCCCGCCCCACGGCTTGCCTGCCGCAACCGCAACGACGGCCTGTTCTGTTACACGCGGGCCGGGGACTGGCCCCGCGATCCGGGCTTCCAGGCGGCTAGCGAAGGCTACGCGGCGTTGCGCGCCGGCCATCCGGAACTCGCGGCCGACGCCGCGCGGCGCGCGCTCGCCGCCTCCCCGGACAATATCGGGCATGCGTTGTTGTTGATCGATGCGGAACACGCTGCGGGCCACGACGATGCGGCGCTCGCCGCTGCAGACGCCGCCATCGCGCGGGACGGTGACGTCGCTCGTCTGCTTGCGGCCCGCGCCCGGCTGCGCCAGGCCAACGGCGACCCCAAGGGCGCCCGCGCCGACGCCGATCGCGCGCTTGCGCAACCCGAGGGGCTCGATACCGCGGAGCGAATCTCATTGCTGGCGACGAGTGGCCGGCGGCGCGAGGCGCGCGCCGCCTACGACACCGCACGGCGGAACGGCGAGCTCGATCGGATGTCGCCGCTGGCGCTCGGCTACGTGGCCGCGCAGGCCGGCGATGCAAAGACCGCCGACGCGGCGTTCACCCGTGCACGTGCCGACGGCAAGCTGCCGGACAGCGCCTTGTTGGACAGCGGCTATGCGGCGCAGGCGGCGGGCCGGCCAGAGGCAGCGGTCAGCGCGTTCCGCTCGGCGATCGACGCGCGCAACGATGGTCGCCTGCCACAGCTGGGCCCGCAGGAAACCTTCGAAGTGCGGCGCGCGGTCGACACCTTGACGCGTCGGTGGGGTGCCATCGCGTCGCTGACCTATGGCGGCTCGGCCGCGGTCGGCGGCATCGGCTTGCCCACCACCGACGGCGGCGACGCGCTGCAGGCTGGCGCCGAGATCTACTACCGGCCGTCGCTCCGTTACGGATCACGGCTGGAGGTCTACGGGCGCCTGTACGACACGTTGTACGCGCGTCGCGACAGTCAGTCTCTGTCGCGTTCGCTGCAAGCCAGTGCCGGTATCCGCATTCGTCCGCTGCCGTTCGACGCCGTCTTCGCGCTCGAACGCATCGTGCCGCTGGGCAGCGGCGTGCGCGGCGACTGGCTGGTACGCGCGGCTTACTCGACCGGCTTCGGCACGGACCTGCGCGTGGACCGCGACCAGTGGTGGACCGGCCAGCTCTATGCCGAGGCGGGGCGTTACCTCCAGCAGTCGCGCAATTATGCCGACGTCGAGGCTCGGCTCGGCCGCAGCATGCGTGTCAGCAGCGCCTGGCCGACGCTAGTGGTGATGCCGCATTGGGTGATGGCCGCCGATTACGACTCCGCCAATGCACGACGCCTCTCGGTCGGCACGGGTCCGGGCGTGGCGGTGCGCTACTCATTCCGGCAGGACGCGTGGACCGCGCCGCGCTCGGTGTTCGAGCTGGCCGTCCAGTACCGCATCAAGGTCAATGGCGACGACCGCAACAACGGTGTGTTCGTGAGAGCCACCCTCTCCTACTGACCGTGCAGTAAGGCAGGCAACGGCACGCACGGCGCTCGCCGCTCTGTATTGCCTTGCACTGCTTTGCGTTGCACCGTCGAACCGCGAGCGCTGTTGCCTGGCGGCTCGCCCGCCGAGCCAGACGCGGGTCACGGCATCCGCTGCGTGGCCGGCCGACGAGAGACACGGGCGCACGCGTTGGGCGCCGGGGAGCCGGGGAGCCGACGAGGCGCAAAGGCACAGGCCACGGTTCGGTCAATGCGCCGCGCATTGGCCATGCGCCTGTTTGCGGATTGCGCCGCCGTGGTGCGCCGGCACGCAGGCTGCGCCGGTTCTTTGCCGCCACCCGGCATGCCCTTCATTTCGAGCCCGGTTTCTTTGCGACAGGTGACGCCTGGATGGCCGGCGGTTATGCTGTAGACCCGTAAAACATCAAGCGACGCGACGGCCGCCGTATCGGGCATCGACAGGCAAGCGGGGCACGCCCCCCGCTTGCTTACCGCCCGCCGCGCGCACCGAAGTCAGCTTCAACAAGACGCGCATGGTCATCAGGTTTCAGCCCCGTTTTCAGCCCGGCTCTCCGCAAGCAGCGCGCGCGTCGGCGCGTGCAGTCAGTCATCCAATGAATTTCTCTCGGCCGGCCCGGTGGCGACACGCGGCGCGTGCTCGGTCAATCCTCAGCGCCCTTTCCGGCACACCTTTCCGCGCGCTGTTCGGCGCATTTGTTGGTGCAGTTGTTGCCGCATCTGTCGGCGCATCTGTCGGGATCAGCAGTGCGCTGGCCGCCGGCGCGCCGTTGTGCGCCGAAGGCGTTGTCTGGCAACCCGACGCCGACCACCTGAAGCCAGTCGGGGACTGGCAAAAGCTGGGCATCAAGCGTCTGCTCGTGCAGTGGACCGTGGTGGACAACATTGCGTTAATCGACGGTACCAAGCTGTCCACCCTTGGCGCTATGCCGGACTGGGAGCGCATCGCCCGCGAGCCGTGGGCCCACGAGACCGTGCTAGGGCTGGCCGGCCGTTTCAACGAGCCGCAGGCTCGGGCGCAGGCGGGCGCGTTGGCGGCGTTGTCGCTGAGCCTGCCGCGTCCGACGCCCGCGCTGCGCATCGGCGGCTACTACTTCCCAGTCGAGGCCGATCCGACCTGGACCGACGTCGCCGCGTTCGGCCGCATCCTGGCGGGTCTGCCGAGACCGTTGTGGATCAGTGTCTACGACAACAGTAACATCGGACCGCAGGCGCTCGCCGCCTGGGTCAACAAGTGGCTGCCAGCGGACATCGGGGTCTATTTCCAGGATGGTGTCGGCCTCTACACGCGCTCGCCGGACGTCGCGCTGCAGTATGCCGATGCCTTGATCGCGACACGCGGCAAGGCACGCGTGCGGATCATCGCCGAAGCATTCCGGCCACGTTTCGGGGGCGGTGTGCGCAGCGCAACCGCGGCGGAGTTGGCCGAACAGTTGCGCAGCTATGCCGGCAGGTCGGTCTGGTTGTTCGACGGACCCCACTACGTCAATGCCGATCTGATCCGCGAGCTCGTCGCGCTTGGCGCCGGTCAAGGCTGTCGCTGAAACAGCCGTCGCTTCGCTCTTCCTTATCTCGTCACTCACCGCCGTTCGGGCCGCAACGACCTCAGACCATGACGTCGTGCCAGCGTCCCGCGGCGGCTGATCCCTGCGCGTGGCCCCGGCGCTTGCGGCCCGCCTGTTCGGCGCGCGCACCGCAGCGACGAACGCCTTCAGTTCGGTTTCGCGCCCACCGTCTACCGCTGCCATGACGCGTGCTGCCGCCTTGGGTCGACCCGTTCCGGCGCAGACGAAGGCAGGCCAACGGCGCGGCCCGCTCCTTTCCGCGATGCCGGGCCCAGTTCCGGCGCTAAACGATTACGGCACGATCGAGAGGTGGCCGCATCCGACGTGGCCGCATCCGGACAGCGAATCGAACGCCGGTTACGCCGTCTCTCGGTATTGAGCCCGGTCGCGCCTCGTATTACCGGCAACACACATTACCGGCAACACACGTTACCTGCAACACACATTACCGGCAACACACGGCCGGCACCTTCACAGCGCGACAGCACCTACGCTCACGGCGGCATGCCGACATGCCTGCCACGCGGCGCCACCACGTCAGACCAGCGCCATGGCCGCTCACACCGGGGACCACGCGAGCCGTGCGGCGCCGATCCTTTGTTGCGCTAATCAGTTCGATCGACTCCGACAACTTCAATCAAGTTGCAATCATATATCGCGGCGCTGCACTGGCGCATGATGCCGTTGCCCTAACGATAAATAAGAATTTTCGCATGAGCGCGCTCGAAAACCGCCTTGCGGAGATCGCGCAAAGGCTTTCGTCAACTACGCAGAATGAACAAGATGCAACACTTTTCTCTTTCACACCCACGCGCGGCGCAGACGCGTCGCCGTGCCGAACGCGGCCTGTCCCTGATCGAGGCGTCGATGGTGCTTGCGCTTGCCGCCGTGGTGATTGGCGGCGCGGTCGCGTACTACCAGATGGCGTCGCAGCGTAGCAAGAACGTGGCGACCAACGGTGCGTTGCAGACGATCGTCTCGACCGTCGATTCACTCTACGCAAGCAAAGGCACTTACGACGGCTTGACCGATGCCACGCTGGCTTCGTCCGGCATGTTGCCCGCGCATCTGGTCGATTCCAAGAACAAGAAATTGCTCTCGCCGCACGGTGGCACCTTCACCGTTAAGGGCACCGGCACCAAATACACGGTGCAGGTAGACAACGTCAAACCAGCACTCTGTCTGATGCTCGCCCACAACGATTTCGGCACCAACCTGGTCAGTTTCAAGATCAACGGACAGGATGTATCCGGAGATGCATACGACGAGGCATGCAGCACGGACGGCGGCGCCGCAGTACCGATGGTCTGGGAGCTGTATTGAGCCGATACGACGGGCGCGGCCCTGCGAATCGACTGTCGCAGGCCGACGCGTGGCCGCCGCTCGGCGCCGCGTTCTGGAGATAGCCTCGCCCGCCAGGCAACCAACTGGCTCATGACGGCAATCCTGCGTTCGTGCCGCTTGGATCGTTCGACCCGCGGCCCTCGGTTCGCCCAATCGGCGCTTCAGTCATGGAAACCTTTTTTTGGCCTTGGGAAAGATGAATCAATCCGGTGGTCTCTCGCATCGCGCGCGCATGGTAGCGCTTACGGCCGCCGTGCTCGCCGCATGGCCGGTAGCGCATGCCGCGCTCGCGGCATCGCCCCCTGCGCCCGAGCCGGTGCGTGTGCGCCCGGCCCCGGTGTCCGAAGACAAAACGCTTCGGGATCCGCTTGCGCAGGTAGCCACGGCACTCGGTTCAGGCGAAGCCGACGCCTCGATCCCCAGGGTGGCCAGTGCCCCTGCCGACGCCCTGGGCGGCAGCGATGTCACCGCCCCCGCAGATGCGACGTCTGCTGCGGCAAGATCGGATCCGCTCTCTACGGTCTGGGTAGCCGACAGCGGCAGCGAGTTGCGAGAAACCTTGATTGCCTGGGCGGAGCGTGCCGGATGGAGCGTCGTGTGGAACAGCGACTACGACTTCCGCTTGCGCGCCGGCGCCCGCTTCACGGGGCCTTTCGAAAGCGCGTTGAAGTCACTGCTGGACTCGGTGCGTACTGCAGGTGGGCAAGTCTACCTACGTCTGTATGCCGGAAACCGTGTAGTTGTCGTTCGCGATACTTGGGAAGACTGACGATTCGACGCGACCAATCTCTTCAACCACTTTACCGCCAATGAAGCCAAGAGTTGTTGCGACTGCCGCCATCCTTGCAGCGCTGGGCGCGTGCAGCACCTTGCGCGATGAGGTCCGATCGAGCCAGAACGATGCGCTCGACACGACGAACGCATCGTTCGACGAGGCAGCGGAGCCCGCGCCCGTCGCCTCCGCCGCACCATTTGCGATCGAGCCGCGATCGTACGTCGCTTTGCAGGCGTCGCGCGTTCCCGCCTATCGGCGTCTGCCCGATACGTTGGAACGCCGCAGCGGGGTAACGCTCGCGGCAGCCGCGCCGTTGGATCTGCCCGGCATCGCTTCACTGCTCACCCGGGTGACCGGCATCCCGGTTGCCATCGACGAGTCCGCTGGCACTTCGCGAGACGGCGCCGCGACCACGGCCCGCGGCAACGACCAGTACGACGCCGCGCGGATCGGAGAAGCGCTGTCCAATGTGGCACCACGCGCGGTGACGAGCGGTCGCACGCCCTCCGCGTTCGCGGCGCCGGCGCCGCTCTCCGATCGGCAGCGCATGGACGTGCGCTTCCAGGGACCGCTTTCGCAGTTCCTGCGGCTGATCGAAAGTTACTTCAACGTCGGCTGGCGATATGAGAATGGCACGCTCCACCTGGCCCGCTCGATTACGCGGACGTTCCCGATTGCCGCCCTGCCATCGCTGGTGACGGCACAGGCGGATCTGAACATCGGTTTGACGTCCGAAGTCGGTGACAACAGCGGCGGCGGCAACGGCAGCAACAGCAACAGCGGTTCGAAGTCCGGTGTGCAACAGAGCGCGTCGGTACAGGTGGCGTTTGATCTGTGGAAAGACATCGATGCCACCGTCAAGACCATCCTGGGCGGCCAAGGCGCCTACACCTTGTCGCGCGGGCTCTCAGCTTTGACCGTGACCGCCGCGCCACGCCTGATGGACGATGTCTCCAAGTACGTTGAGAGCGTGAATCGGCAGCTTGAACGGCAGGTGACGGTAAATGTCGCGGTGTATAGCGTGACGCTCGACGACGCGTCCGAACGGCGCTTCTCGCTGCATGGGCTGTTCGCCAGCGGCAGATTCCTGGCGGGGGTGAACGACCCTGGCAACGCGCTCTCCGGCGACACGATCTCAGCGGGCGTGCTCGACGGCCGGAACGGCAACATCAGCGGCCTGCTGAAGCTGCTGGACCAGACGGGTCGCGTCAGTGTCGTGACCAACGCCTCGGTCACGACGATGTCGGGCCAGCCAGTGCCACTGCAGGTCTCGAACGCACGCGGCTACGTCTCGAAGATCGGCACGGTGATGAACCAGATCACTACGCAGCGGGAGGTCACGACCTCCACCGTGACAACCGGTTTCGCGTTGAACGTGCTACCTAAGGTGCTTGATTCAGGCGAGGTGTTGTTGCAATACGGCGTCAACATCTCCGCCCTGGTTGGCAAGGACGGCGGCTTTGACCGGATCCGGTTGGGAGACAAGGAGCCGGAGTTGTCGCTGCCAAACGTGGATCAACGCTCATTCGTGCAGGAGAGCCTGCTGCATAACGGCTCAACGCTGGTCATGGCCGGGTTTCAACACGTGAACGAAACGATGCAGGAGGACGGCAAGGGCAGCACGTCGTTCAAGGCGTTTGGCGGCGGCAGTAGCGCGTCCCGCAAGCGACAACTGATCGTCATCTGCATCACGCCGAAAGTACACCGTCGCGAAGCACGCTTCGCGCGAGCCGGCGGCTGAGGCATGAGTGCGTTGAACCTCGCGCCCGGGCTCGATCGAGCCGCTGAAGAAAACAAACTGGTCGGCGTCGTCACGGAGAGTGGGCGACAGTACGCAGTCAGCTTGATCTGGCATACGGCGTGCACACCGCAAGCGCTGGCCGCCGAGGCCCGCGAGAGCGCGTCGCGATTGCAGGCGGGTGTCCTCTGCCTTTATCCGGCGCGAGATCCGGGAGGGGTCACGCAGTACGGCCTGGGCGAGCTGCTGCTTGGGCATCGACACGGTCTTGCCGCACTCGCCCCTAGCATAGCGGCCGGCTGTTTGAACTCGCTGCTGGCCGCCTGGCGAACCACCGGCGGCGCCTGGGTGGTGATCGCCATTCGTGACGACAACACGATCGTGTGCGACAAGGCCTTTGCGCACGAATCCGACGCGGCAACGGCTTTCCTCGATCATTTGACGGACGAATGGACCGAACGGATTTGTCCGTCCCACTGGTCGAACCCGAGCACCACAGACGCGCCGCTCGCCAGCTATCTGCGGGCCAAGAAGGTGCTCTTGCAGACGCCGCGCGGCGCTCGCAATCGCGTGCTCCGCCTCGGTGCCGTGTCGTTGCTGACCGTCTTGGCTGCAGGTGGCGTGCTGTATCTCCTAAAGTCACAGGAAAAGGCGCAGGTGCCCGGTAAGCCGGTCTTGCACTCACCCAAGGCCAGCCGGCCCTGGGCCGGTGCGCCGCGGCTGCTACCGGCCTTGCTGGCGTGCGAACGTGCACTGCGCCGCGACGGTTTCGGCCTGCTCAGCATACCGGGCTGGAAACTCGGCGAGGCCGGCCGCTGCGACGGCAAGTCGGTGCGTTTCGGCCTAGTGCGCACGACAGGGACGCGTGGCTGGGCAGACTATGCGCTGCGCTCGATCCCGGGGGACCTGAACGTGACGGGCACGCACAGCGCGCTGACCGTGAGCCGTCCGCTGCCGCCAGCGCCAGTACTGGAGCAGTTGTCCGATGAGCCGCCGTTGCGCGAGGCCTTGCGGTACCTGCAGGCTCAGTTCGAGGAAGCCGGGGTCGAACTGGATGGCCGGCTCGAGCATGAGCCAAGCGACGTCCTCCATGTGTCGTTCAACGTGCAGGGCGACATGCTGCCATTCGCCTCGGTGTTTGAGCCAATCCGAAACGCGGTGCTTCGGGAAATCACATACGACGTGCTGACCGACTCTTGGCGTGTCACGGCAGCCCTCTATCCCCGTCCCGTCTCCCCAACCGACCCAGCGCTCCCATGATGCGATACGAGCTCGAGTGCCCCTTTCCCGCCCTACTGTCGCCGCCGTTGGTGCGGCTTAGCGCGTCGGTCTACGCGTCGGTGTCAGGCCGGCGGCTGAACCGCGCTGTTCTCTTCGTCGTATGCGGCTTCGCCCTGCATGCCGGCAGCGCAGCCGCATTGACCGCAGCATCGGCTGGGCAGGTCGACGCGGACACCACGATGAATACGCCGGCGGCCACCCCTGCCCCCTCGTCAGCCACGCAAGCTCCGCCGCTCGCCATGCCGGACCTGGTGCGTTACCGCGCGGACCTGGAAGAAATGCAGCGTCTGCGGCGCACGAACGAGGTGCTGCGCCTGCGACTCGAAAACCAGAAACTGGAAGCTGGTCTGGCCAAACTCAATTCGGGCGCGGCCAGTATCGACGCCGACGATGCCGACAGCCTGCAGGGCGCCCTGACGAACTGGGTGGGCGCCCGCGGCGATGCGGCCCGCGCACAGATCTGGTTGCGGGGTCAAGGCACGCTCCAGATCGTCACCGGCGATCTCGTCGGCAACGGTTGGCGCGTCGCCCAAATCAGCGCGAACGGCGTCGTACTGCAACGAAAGGGGCGGCGCTATGTGCTGCCCTTCGGCACCGCCCAGGCGCCGTCGACGACGGGCACGGAGTCCTGAACAATCATGCGCCGGCATACGTCCGAAAACGGTCGCGGTGGAATGGCGTCGATCGACGCGACGGATGCACATGTGCGGGAGCTGTTCGAGCGCTCACAACGGATGATCAGCGCGCGCGGCGGTCTGCTTGAAGCCTCGCCCGCGCAAAGACGTGCCTGCGCGTTATACGAAGACGGGGTGATGGTGGTCGACCGCATGGCGCAGCGCGACGCCAACGTGTTGGCCCTGCGGGAGACTGCGGCGCGGCGCGGCGTGCGCGTGCACACCGTCTACCTGGTGGACCTCGCGGTCGTACGTCTGCTTTACGAGAATGCCGAGCGCGGCACGTCTAGCGGAGTGGGTCACGCGCGCAGGGATGTCGAACCGATGGAAGCCGCGGTGGCCCAGTTGATCAAGGAGGCGGCCAGCGCGCACGCCAGCGACATCCATATCAAAATCCATAGCCACGAGGCCGAACTGTTCTTCCGGTCGGACGGCCAGATGATGCGGGTGCGGCAGATCGAGGCGCGTCATGCCCACGCATTACTCGCAACCCTTTTCAACGGGTCGGACGACGCCGACGCGACATACCGCGTATACGATTATCAAGCCGCGCGGATCTCGGCGACCTCGCGCATCCCGCTGCCGCCGAACGTGCAATCCATCCGCTTGCAATTCAATCCGCTGGCGGGCGGCGGACGACATCTGGTGGCGCGCCTGCTGTACGCGGAGAAGCAGTGGGGGCACCGGGTGACGCTCCAGCAACTGGGCTTCCTGCCAGTGCACGTCGAACAGCTTGCCCATCTGCGCCAGTTGCCGGAAGGCGCCAACTTCGTGTCGGGACCGACTGGTTCCGGTAAATCGACCACGTTGAAGGTGATCCTCGAACAGCTGTACCGCGAGCGGCACAAGCGGATCAACATGCTGAGCATCGAGGACCCGCCCGAATACGAGATCGCCGGCGCCGCTCAGTTGCCGGTGACCAACGTCGAATCGGAGGAACAACGGGCCGCGGCCTATCGCAAGGCGATCGTCGCGGCGCTGCGTTCGGACCCGGACGTCATCATGCCAGGCGAGGCGCGCGACGCCTCGATCATCGCGCTCGTGTTCACCGCCGCGATGACGGGTCACCAGGTCTGGACGTCGCTCCATGCGAATAGTGCGATGGCGATCATCGACCGCCTGCGCGACCAAAGCGTGGATACCTTCAAGCTGACCGACCCCAGGCTGTTGACAGGGCTGATTGCGCAGCGTCTGGTTCGCCTGGTGTGCCCGCACTGTAGCGTGCCAATCATCCGTCTGTCTGGCGCACAAGCACGGGCGCAACTCGGCGACGCCCTCCACGAGCACCTGCCGGTGCTCGCCGGCGGACTCCATGAGCAGATCCGTGTGCACTCGCCCGCGGGCTGTGACGCGTGTCGTGGCGGTTATGCGGGCCGTCGCGTGGTGGCGGAAGTGATCTGTCCAGACCAGACCTTCCTCGATCTAGCCGTGCGCGGGCAGCGCAACGAAGCCGAAAGCTATTGGCGCGACGCCCTCGGTGGCGTGTCGATTGCCGAGCACGGCTGGGTGCAACTGGTGAACGGCCATGTCGATCCTGCGGACCTGTTGAGCCGCCTAGGGCCGATCTCGGCACCGGTCGCGGAACGACAACGCGACTTTGCGCAACTGGGCTTGATCGCTATTCGGGACGACCTATGATTGATCTGAGGAAATGGTTTCGCTTGTCACCGCGTCGAGCTGCCGTAACCGGTCCGGACGGCGCGGCCACGAAACGCTCGCAGGTGTCCGGCCTCGAGCGGCGTTTTGTCAGAATTCAGTTCACGACCGCGCAGCGCATGCGGCTTTACGAGAAGCTCGCGCGCTTCGTCGCGAACGGGGTTCCGCTCACGCACGCGCTGGACGAGCTGTATCTGCATGTGTCGTTCGAGGGGCGGAAGCCGAAGACGTCGAGTGCCGTTGCGGTCGACAGTTGGCGCAGCGCCTTGCGCAACGGTCAGACACTCAGTCAGTCGCTGCAGGGCTGGGCGCCGACCATGGAGCGCTCGCTGGTGCAGGCCGGAGAAATGTCGGGGCGTCTCGACAAGGCGCTCGAAGACGTGCTGTTTCTCAATACCGCCTCCAAACAGATTCGCAGCGCGCTGGGCGGCCTGTTGTATCCGCTGGTGCTGCTCTCATGCACCGTGTTCTTCATGTGGATCTTCGGCACGCAGGTGGTGCCGGTGTTCGCGCAAATCCTGCCGGTCGATCGTTGGGAAGGCAACGCGGCGACGCTCGCCGGCCTCGCACGTTTCGTCAACGGCGGCCTGTGGCCGACGCTCGCCGCCGTGATCGCGCTGCTGTGCTTCGCGCTCGCGTCGCTGCCGCGCTGGACCGGACCGCTGCGTCGGCATCTCGAACGATTTCCGCCTTGGTCCGTGTACCGGACCGCCGCGGGTTGCGGGTTCATGGCGTCGCTCAGTGCCTTGCTGCACGCCGGCGTGCCCGCCCCGACGGCGCTCAAGCTCATGTACCAGAACGCCAACCCGTGGTACGCGCAGCGCGTGGCCGCGATCCGACGCGCGCTGCTCAACGGTGCAAACGATGTCGGCGACGCGATGTACCGGGCGGGCTACGACTTTCCGAGCCGCGACATGGTGATGGACATCCGCGCGTACGCGGCGCTCGACGGCTTCGAGGAGATGCTGGAGAAGCTTTCCCGGCAATGGCTCAGCGAGTCCGTCAGGGCGATCCAGTCGCAGACGGCAGCAATGCGCACCGGCGCGATCATCCTCATGGCCGGCGTGTTCGGCTGGATCATCTCCTCGATGTTCGAACTTCAGCAACAGGTTTCCGCCGCCGCGACGTGAAATCTTCTTGAGCAGTGCGATGACTCGACTCCCCTCCCATCCAAACGGCATGGCCGGCCCGTCATGTTCCGAGCAGCGCCTGTGCGACCTGCAGTTCGCGGATCTGATGATCTGGGGCAATGGCGATGCGTTCCTGCGTCACGTGCACGGTCATCCCGGACCGGTCGTGCCGTTGCCAAGCGGCTATGAAGACGACGTGCAACGCATTCGGGAACGGCTGGACGCCGAGGCCGACAAACGCGAATTCTTCGTGATGCACGATGGCGTGCCTTACCGGGTGGCACGCGTGCAGACCATCGATGGGCACGGTTTCTTCCTGCGCCGCGCACGCTATCCCGTGCCGAAGCTTGAAGCGCTTGGCATGAAACCGGCAATGGTCGACATGCTGCGCGCGCTTGGCGACCGGCACGGCATGATCCTGATGGCCGGCGCGACAGGTTCCGGGAAGACCACCACGATCTACTCGCTGCTCGACGACTACGCAACCCGACTTGGCGACATCATCATCGCGATCGAGGATCCGCCCGAGATCCCCGTGCAGGGCAGCTACGGCGAGCGGCGGCAGGGGCTCTGGTATCAGATCGACGCCAAGCAGGCTGGCGGCTACGAGGCCGCGATGATCGCCGCGATGCGCTACAACCCGCGCTTCGTGTTCGTCGGCGAGGTACGCGCGCCCAGCGTGGCGAACGAGGCGATTCGCGCCGCGGTGAACGGCCACCTCGTCGTCGCGACGATCCACGGCAACTCCATCCCGGGCGCGATCCTGGCGCTGCAGCAGATCGCAGCCGCGGCGACTGGTTCCACCGACCTCGCCCGCTCGATCCTGGCCGACGGCTTGCTGGCGGTGCTCCACCAGGAATTGCGCCCGCTCGAATCGGAGCCCGGCAAGCGCGCGTTGCATGCTCAGATGCTCTGCCTTGGCGACGACCATGGCCTGCGCGCCAAGATTCGCAGCGGCAAGCTGGAGCATCTCAGTACGGACATCGAGGCGCAGCGGATGAAGATCGCGCGCGGCATGCTACCCGTCGCACGGTGAAGCGATGCTCGACGACATCGCCCTCACCTTTGCCTCGGCACCCGGCCTCGCATGGCTGCGCTATGCGACCGCGTTCTGGTTCGGCGCAATCGCAATGAGCTTCGCCGGCGTGGTCGTCGACCGCCTGCCGCATCAACTCGGCTGGCGGGACGATCCGATGCCGGGCTTGAGCATCGTGCGGCCCGCGTCGCGCTGCGACGGCTGCGGTCACCGCGTCGGATGGCTGCGGCTGCTCCCGGTGCTTGGCTACTTCTTCGCCAAGGGCCGCTGCGGCCATTGCGGCATGCGGGTGCGGCTGCGCTACCCGACCATGGAAGTGGCCGGTGGTTTGCTCGCCTGCGCCAGTGTGCTGCATTTCGGCACGCAGCAGCATGCCGTGTGGGCCGCAGCATTGTGGCTGGTGCTGCTGTTTCTCGCCTGGATCGACGCGTGCGAACAGTGGCTGCCGGCGGTGGTGACCCTGCCGCTGTTCTGGACCGGGTTGCTGGCGTCGCCCTTCGAGCCGGACATCTGGAGCCGCGCCGTGGGCGGCGCACTGGGATTCGGTGCGACGTGGGCGGCAATGGCGCTCACCAGCCGCCTGAAACGGATCGACGCGTTCGCGGGGGGAGACGTCGCGCTCGTCAGTGCGGCCGGTGCGTGGCTGGGCTGGACCCATCTGCCCATGTTCCTGATTCTCGCCGCGCTCGGCTTCCTCGTCTACGCATTGCCGGCGCGCCGATCCGGTCGCGTCTGGATGCCGTTCGGCCCTGCCCTGTCGCTGTCCTTTGCGCTATGCCTGCTCTGATCGCCAATACCTTCGTCGCCTGCGTGCTGCAGGCGGCCCATGTCAACGGTTTGCCGCCCGACGTGCTGGCGGCCGTGATCATCGCCGAACGCGGCGACATCGGTGCAGCATCCCGCAACCGCAACGGCAGCGAGGATCTGGGTGTCATGCAGATCAACACCTCGGCCTGGCTGCAGCACGTCGCGCGGGCGCATGCGGGTGGCGATGCAAGCCGCGCATACACACGCCTGCGCGACGATTCCTGCTACAACGTGGCGGTCGGCGGCTGGATTCTTGCGCGCGCGATTGAAAGCGCTCACGGCGATGTATGGCAAGGCGTCGGTTTTTATCACTCGCGTACGCCACGTTTCGCAGAGTCGTACCGTCAGCGCGTGCGGCGCATTCACCGGCGCATCGCAAGCAGACGCTCGGCTGCCACCACCGCACAGCGGTAACGGAGCCATTGCCGATGCCGATCCTGTTTTTGCTGATGGCGCTGGTGTTCGCGCTTCAATCGGTCAGCATGATTCAAGGCGATCTGAGCCGCAACGTCGAGTTACGGCGCAGTGCTGCCCTCGCGGAGAGCATGGGCGGTCAGCACACGGCCGCGCTGCGCTACCTGACCGACGCGCGGCCCATCCAGTGCGATCTCGACGCGACCTGGCGCATGGACTCCAGCGCGTTCTTGCCGCAGGCACTCAGGCAGGGCGGCTTCGCCCGGCGCATCGTCTCGTTGTGCAATAAGAGCGGTGTGGCGACGGCTCTGCTCAAAGCAGCGGCCACTGAAACCGGCTCTGTCAACGTACGTGAACGACTGACCACGCTGTTTGGGGATGCCAGTCTAATCGGCAAGGTGACCGACTTGAACGGCGAAGTGACGATGCAGACCGGCGAGGTGCGCAACGAATTCAGGACCGCTATTGCGCAACTCGGCCTGTCCCTGGACGATCCAGTCATTCTTACACTATGGGATTGAGCCTCACAACCCGCGCCACGCGCGTTGCAGCCCGCTCGCGGCTTCAGCGCGGTATCTCAATGACAGAAGTGGCTTTCGCCCTGCTATTGATATCCACCCTGCTAATGGGCTGGTTTCAGACACGCGCTGCAATGACGCGGGCCTTGGACGAACGCAATGTGGCGGAGTGGATCACGCTCTACGCTCGCGCGACCCGCAGCTACCTCGAAGATCACGCGGAGAAGCTCCTGGCCGACGGCGACAAAGGCGTGATCGACATCAGTGCAGCGTTACGCGATGGCAACTACGTAGCCCGCCATTGGCAAAGCAAGCGGGCTGACGGACGCTCGATTCGAACCTTGGTGCGTGCCCGATGCGTTGATCCGAAGTGCACCCTGAGGCAAGCGGAAGGACTCGTCGCAGTAGTGGACGGGGCGCCGTTCCCGGAGAAGACGCTCGGGTCGATCGCAAGCCGTGTCGAGTTTGGCGGGGGCGCCGTGAACGATCGCGGTGAAGTGACCGGGATCGCGGGCAATTGGCGCACCGTCTCCGCCGATTGGAACAGGGTACCGCAGGCGAGCCGGCCGGTCGCAATGGTATTTACGCTTCCCGAACGGGCGCGCGTAATCAGTTCCCCCGCCGTCTCCGATCTGCACTACGAACCGCAAAGTGCCGCGAGAGCCCAGGGTCGCGATGCGGGCGTGTGGCAACCGCTGTATTCCACCGACACCATGCGCATCACGTGGCAGGCGAAGAACGTGCCACGGGTGCGGCTCGAGGTCATCGCGTTGGACGAGGAACCTCGGGTGTATGTCAACGAGGTGCTCGAAGGAAAGACGGCCTACGTGCTCACTCCGGTGCCGGACATGCTCGGCAAATCGATCGTGGCGCGCGTCACGCCGTTCAGCGACGACGTCGAGACGCTGCGGCCGGCGACGACCGGACCGATCCGCGTCAGCGATTACGACGGTGCGCCAGTGAGCAAGATTTCGCTGAAATACAAGGTCTGGACCGCGTCGGACAGAGAGCGTCTGAACGGCCGGGACGCCATCTGCCTGCTCTATCTAGAAACCCGGTTTCCGGAGACCAATATGTACGTTGGGCTTGAGCAGATCGAAATCGCCGCGCCGAATCGGTACAACGTGCCACGCGAAGCGAGGTACCTGCGCCCGTTCGAGCTGCAATTTCGATTCGACGTGCGCCGGGACCGCGGTCTCGGGAGCATAGCCGAATCGCATGGCACCCCTCAATCCGGATCGATCGTCTTGAAACTGCACGCTCCTAGCGACAGGTGGGACAAGGCGAACGTCTCCGATCTTGAACAGCAACAACGGATGCGCAAGCTTGTTTACAACTGCCGTCATGAAGATGCATTCGTCGTGGACCTGCGCGCTGGCATCAACGGCGGCGTAAAGCCCTACGAAGTGGTTGCGATCAAGGACGGCTACTTGCGACAGCCATTCGCCGCGAACGGACCGCCCACCGAGCACAGTTTCAACGATGCAAGTGAAATCTATCTCGATTGAGCGCGGTCGGACGTCGCCCACGTTGGAGCGGCAAGCGGCGCCGCACGTTCGTCGTGCCGCTCTCCAGCGTGGCATTTCCGCGCTCGAAACGATCCTTGCGCTGATTTGCATCAGCCTGGCGCTCTCAGGTCTGGCATACCTGCTACGCGACGACGCCGAGGCGCTGCGCGCGCGAAGTCTGGCCACTACGTTACAGCAGTACGCACAAGCGCTCGATCAACTGCTGGGCGCTGGCCGACCTGCTGAACTGAGTGCGATCCCCATCGGCGCAGAGCGAGACGTGACGGCGCTGCTGAGCGCGACCTACCTACCCCATCGCGTTCCGGACGCGGAGCATACCCGCACGAAGATCAGCGCATGGGTTCGCCACGACCGCAATCCGGTCACGGGTACGGACACCTTCGTCGGCCTGGTCACTACCGATGACTTCACCGGCACCGATGTTCAGGCAGGTCGCGTCGTCAAGTTGATTGGCACGGCAGGCGGGCACCGGGCCCGATCCGGAGGGGCGCTGTCGGGACTGTCGCAGTCGTGGCTGGCCGAGCGGGGCATCTGGCCGCAGGTTGGAAACGGTCAACTCGCCGTGCTTGTCGCACACGCCGGACGCGCCACGACCTTGGTGCCAGCCGTTACGTCGGTCGAATACACCGTCCGCAATGCGGCCGAAACCAGTGGCCTCAATCCGCAACAGTGGACGCCGCTCTACACCAGTGACGATCTTGAATTGAACTGGCGGCTGGTCGGCGCCGAAAGCGCGACCATCATGCTTTACGACGCGGACAAGCCCTCTCCCGAGTGGAGCCGAAGGGATGTGACGGAAAGAACCATCCGCATTGCGCCAAGGACGGAATGGTTCGGCCGGACGCTGTACTTTGTGATCCGCCCCCAGGTCGACAACGGCGCGGCACTGGTAGACGGCATGAGCAAACGTTTTTCCGTCGGACGCTATCCGAAGCCGCCAATTGATCGAATCAAGGCCCGCTACCATTCCTTCTCGTCGCAAAAGCCGCAAAGCCGCAGCGATGAGGGATGCAACTACAACAATGCCGGGGCGGGGGCCGCGTCTGCTATCTACAACTCCCAGCTGCTCGCGGAGGAAGTCGTTCTGGTGCCCCGAAACGCCGCACTGGCAAGGCCGGAGACGCTGATATTTCTCGAACCGTTCGACTTCCAGTTGACTTCCTACTCCACGCCAAAGTCGCTTTTTCAAGGCTCATGGCTGGCTGGTCCGAGCGAACCCAATAACAGCTACACCTGGCCAGTCCTGAAAATCCGTTCGTTGGCACGGGTCGGGCAGGTCGTCGGCCCCGGCTCCTCATCGGCCTGGATGCACACCTTCATCAAGAAGTGTCATACCCACGACAGCGTACATTTGAACGGCGGCATGGTGATCATCCACGCATCGGGGAAATCCGAGAACTATCCGGTTTTCTCCCGTCGCTGGACAGCCGATGAAGAGGGCTACAACGACTTCAAGCAGCAAACCTTCGAAAAGACACTTTAGCAATGCAAAATTTCTGCGGCATTAGACGTCCGCGAGGTCACCGAGCCGGCAACCGCTCGCGTGGTCTGTCCATGCTTGACTCGGTGCTGTGGGCTGGGCTGCTTGCCCTGCTTGCGCTTATCAGTCAAACGTGGATCGCCAATGCGCGGCAGGCGCAAGAGCAGCGGATCCTGGCAAAGTCAATGCAAGACGTGGCGACCGCGCTATCGCGATATGGACGCATCGAAGGCGCGTCATTGAAGGTCGGCGCTGCGGAGGCGCTTGAGGTTCCCCTCGCCCGACTCGTCAAGGCAGGCTTGCTGAGCGAAAGCGCGATCAAGCTGCCGCCGGGCGTGCGGCTGCAGACGAAGATGCGTCTCGACGAGGCGAAAGGCAGCGAGCACGCCGACCCGACCGAGTTGGCGATGCGGCATAGCAAAGGAATGGTCCTCGCTTGGCGGGAAGGAAAGCGCGATGCCGTCTGGAACAACAAGGTTGCACGCATGATCGGGGCCACGGCTGGCGTATTGCGCGCCGGGGCCTTCATCGGCACCGGCGCGCAATGGACGGAAGAGCGGGACGCCTGGTTGTCGCCTGACGAGCTCACGAATGACGAGCATGTCGCCGCGGTCGCGCTGGCAGACGCGGGCACCGGCACCCAAGTCAGGCTTCACCTCGAGAGCCTGTACGGCAGCGAGGGCCAGCACCATGTCGCGGCACTAGGTGCGCCTTGGCGACCAGTCTGGGAAAGCGACTCGCTCAAGCTACGCGTCCGTGCTCGTGGCGCACTGCGTTACCACGTCTCGGTCGAGACCGTCGATCCCACGGCCTGCAAATCCGTTGAAATTCACGAGGACGCTTCGCGCTCGTCTCAGACCACGTCAATTGAAATTCCGCTCCAGCGGTGCTGGCTGGAGCAACGCATCGTCGCACGCGTCCGCGCTCGCGGCACCGGCCTCGATGTCTCGAGTGCCGATACTGAACCGATCAAGGTGATGGCCGGATATCCCCAAGCAAACCGTTATCGCATGATTGCGAGCGTTGGCATCGACAGTACCGCCACCAGCGAATGGTCGCAGAGGAACCTGGTCGCTTATCTGCGGAATCTCGATTTCAAAGCTTACGATGGCAAGGACCATGGACGTTTCTTGCGAGACGACGTGTATATCGACTTCGACGTACGATCGCCAGATGGATCGGCGTCGCCGTGGCAGCATTTTCGCTTCCACGTCACCGACACGAAGCCGGGTGTATCTCCGAACTACGACTATCCACGGGCATCTTCGCTGGGACTCTCGGTCATTCTAAGGAAGATTTCACTGGCCGAATTAACCAGCGTGCGTGCGCAAGCGAGGCTTGGCGAGGCCGTTGTCGGCACGTCGAGATCTTTTCAATGGCAGTTGCAACCTGGCGAAATCCAGTTGATCTCGGCTGGTTGATCGGCCAACGGCGCAATGCCCGCTAGCGCTTCTCACTCCCCCAATGCGCGAATGGCACAGCGTTGTCGGTGGTTGCGAGTCCGGCGCACGCGAGGTTACCTTCAGGCAGGCGAGGTGCGGTTTGCGAAACCGTTGTCACGAAGCGTTGGGATGGTTGACCCATTGAGGCGCGGGGCTGCCACCGGCCGGGGCGCGCTTCTTGCTGCAAGACGGCTGGTCAGTCGGATTGGAACGAGACGTGGAGGTTCGGACGGAAGCTGGCTTCGATACCCGAAAGATGCGCATGTCAGCAGACCTCTCGACATGCGGCCCCTCTTTCAAGCGCGCCGTAGATCCTCACAGAACCGCGACTTCGGGACAACCGGCGCAGCCGTCAAACCGTCCGGCACAGGCCGAGGACAATCCGCAAGAACCCCCGTCATCATCAGGGAAATGAGAACCGTTTAATGTAAAGGTTTCCGTTTCGTCAAAAAGGAGAACACACGTGCCCTACACGCTTCCCAAGTTGCCGTATGCCTACGACGCGCTCGAGCCGAACATCGATGCGCAGACGATGGAAATCCACTACACGAAACACCACCAAACCTACATCAACAATCTGAATGCGGCGCTGGAAGGCAGCGGCGTGCCCGAGCAGCCGGTCGAGCAGTTGATTGCGCAGATCGATAGCTTGCCGGAAAAGATCCGCGGTGCGGTGCGCAACAACGGCGGTGGCCACGCCAACCACTCGCTGTTCTGGACCGTGATGACGCCGAATGGCGGCGGTGCGCCCCGCGACGCCTTGGGCGAGGCCATCGAGCGCGATCTGGGCGGCTTCGATGCGTTCAAGGAGGCCTTCACGAAGGCGGCCCTCAGTCGCTTCGGCAGCGGCTGGGCCTGGCTCACGGTCGGCAAGGACGGCAAGCTGGCAGTCGAGAGCACCGCCAACCAGGACAGCCCGCTGATGACCGGCACCAAGCCGATCCTCGGCCTCGACGTCTGGGAGCACGCGTACTATTTGCGCTATCAGAACCGCCGACCGGAATATATCGCCGCGTTCTACAACGTCGTGAATTGGCCGGAGGTGACGCGCCGCTTCGACGAGGCGCGGGCCAGCTGATGGCACGCGTCGGCGGCGCCTGTGCCGCCGGCTGTCCCCATGCCGAACAGTAGATCGATGCGGCGGAGGCAGGATTCTTCGCTTCTTGCCGCTTCGACAGCACGCGCAGGAAGACAAACGGCCCCATACGGGGCCGTTTGTTTTCGTGGGTCGGCTAGGTCCGCAATGGAGCGGCGCCGACGCCTTCCGTCAGGGGCGCACCGTCGCGACCGGCGGCAGGTCGCGGACCACCTTGCGGTCCGGACGAATGAACAGCGCCAGGATCGCACCCAGGACCAGGAAGCCGATCGCACCGGCGAACGGCAGCGTCCAGCTGCCCGTGTAATCGATCACCGCACCGAAGACGATCGGCGAAATGATCGTCGCCATCGCGGCGCCGAAGTTCAGCATGCCGCTGGCCGTGCCGGCTTCACGTGGTGCGATGTCCATCGGCACCGCCCAGATCGGTCCGATCGTCAGTTCGAGGAAGAAGAACGCGCCGCTCAGGCAGGACGCGATGACCACCACGTCATGGCTGATCAGGACTGGGATGAAGCAGGCCAGGCCACCCAGCATGCTGACCACGATGACGCTTTGGCGTGCGAAGGCCAGGCGTCCGGTGCGCTTCAACAATTGGTCGCTGATTACGCCGCCGAGCAGGTCTCCGACGACACCGGCCAGGAACACGCCCGACGAATAGAGCGCCGAGTCCTTGATGTTCAAGTGCTGCGACTGCATGAAGAAGATCGGCATCCAGCTGAAGAACAGCGTGTTCGACCAGACCATGCAGAAGTAGACGCCGATCGTCGGCCGCATGCGGCGCAGGATTGCGCCCCAGCGGGCACGCGGCTCGGCATCGTTGGCGGCAAGCGTCTCGGCAATCGGCAGGCGGGCAAGTTCCGCCTGACTGACGCCGGGGTGCTGACGCGGGTCGTCGCGGTAATACAGGAACCAGATCACCAGCCAGACCGCGGTCATCGCGCCGACCACGAAGAACGCCGCGCGCCACGAGTGCAATGCGATGAGCACCGCCACGAGCGGCGGCGCAACGGCATTGCCAAGACGCGAGAACGAGTGCGTCAGGCCCTGCACCATGCCCCGCTGCGGCTTCGCGACCCAGTTGGTGATGGCGCGTGCCTGCGCGGGCAGCGCCGCGCCCTCGCCCACGCCGAGCAGCAGCCGCGCCAGACACAATGACACCAAGCCGCCGATCATGCCGGTGGCGATGGTTGCGACGACCCACAGGCTGCCGCAAACCAGCAGCGTGCGCCGCGCGCCGAAACGGTCGGCGACCCAGCCTCCGACCAACTGGAAGATCGCGTAGGTGTAGCCGAAGGCCGAAAACGCCAGGCCAAGCGTGGTGTTGCTCAGGCCGAGCTCGGCCTTGATGGGGCCCGCCGCAGCCGCGAGATTCACGCGGTCGAGATAGAGGATGAACGACATCGCGCAGAATATGGCGAGCATATTCCGGCTGACGTGCGATTGCTGGTTGCCCAAGGGACGTCTCCTGTCTTGTCGTGCACGGCCGCAAGCATGCCGCGCCGCGTGGGCGGGCTCGTGCCCACGACCACGCGAACCGGCCGCGGGGATACGCACGGCAAGCGGGGTGCCACGCCTCCCGGCCGGTGGTTTTTGATTTGAATGGCGAGCGTGCCCGCCTCCGTGCCGCACTATGCCGCGAGCCGCTACCGCGATGCCATCAGCGATTTGCGCCGGCAGCGTTGACGCTTGGTGAACGCAGTATCAGCCCGGCGCGAGGGGTGCGCCGATCAGGGAGGCGATGACAGGCTCGGCGGCGAGCGCCAGCGAGTCGCGCGGTTGGTGACACAGCACGAAGCGACGCGCCGCCCATTCGCCGTCGATGGGCAGATGGACGAACTGCTCGGCGGCGGCAATCTGACGAGCGACCGCCTCCGGCATCAGACCGATGCCGAAGCCGCCGGCGATCATGGCGGCCATGCTGTCGAAGCTGCCGACGCGGATGCGCATGCGAAGCGCCCTGCCAGCGGCCTCGGCGAGTCGCGCCAGCGTGATCGACACCGAAGCGCCCTCCGTCAAGCCAATCAGATCGTGGTCGAGCAGCATCTCGATCGTCACGCCGGCGGCTGCGCGGGCCGCCAGCGGATGGCTGCGCAGGGCCACCGCGCACAGCCGGTCCGCCCGGTATGCATGCGTCGGCAGGCGCACGCTGCCGACCGACGGCTCGTAGACGCCAAGGTCGGCGACGCCGCGCCGGACCGCCTGAATTACCCGCTCGCTGTTCATCTCCTGCAGATCGATGCGGATATCCGGGTGCAAGGCGGCGCATGCCGCGATATCGCTTGGCAGGAACTGCAGCACCGCGGACGTGCAGGCCGCAACGCGGACGATGCCGCGTTCGCCGTGCAGGAAGGCGGCCGCGTCGTCCTGCATGCGCTCGACCGCATGCAGCAGGCTGCGCGCATGGGCGAGCATGGCGCGGCCCGCATCGGTCAGCGCCATGCCGTGCGGCAACCGGACGAAAAGCGGTAGACCAAGCTGCTCCTCCAGCTCCCGGATGCGCCGCGAAGCGGCGGCGGGCACCAGGTGCAAGCGGCCGGAGGCGTGCGTGATGTTGCCCAGCTCCGCAGTCGCCGCGAACAGGCGCATCGTCGTCAGGTCGAAACGCACGCCGGCGCGGAGGGCGGGCGACTGCTTGCCGCCAGCGGACGGCTCGCTGCGGGCCGGCGCAGGCGCCGAGGCCGGAGCGTTGGCGGGGTCTGGCTTCGGATCGGAGGGGTGCGGCGGCATGGCGGCTCGGAGTCGGCGCGGCGCGTGCCGCTGGCTGAGACCGCCATTCTAAGATAGCCGCCGTGCCGTCCCGCCGTTATGCCCGGTGCGCGCCGATGGCGGCATGAACGGAACGCTTGCCGCCGATCGTCTGCGCCGTGCGCATCGGCGGCTTCGTATCACCGCGGAACGGGCTACGGTCGGGTCTCGCTGAGTTGCTCAGCGGTTGTCCAACGGTTACCCAGCGGACCGAACCTGACGCCGCGGCGGGTCGCGCAAGGCGGTCTGCCCGCCGGCGGACATGCGCTCCGCGAGTCGCAGCACCGCGGCGATACAAGCCGAGGCGGGACGGACGCTGCCTGTACGCCGCGCCCGAACGACCTGCTACCTGCTACCTGCTACCTGCTACCTGCGACCTGCGCGGCTTGCGGCGATTCGCGCGGCGGGCCGACCGAACCAGGTCGGGACTGCGCTCATCTGCTGCCCTTACCTGCCGCGCTGCGCGCGACTGCCGAGGCCCATCCGGCAGGCGAGGTCGAACGCGTTGACCATCGCGGTGGTCTGGGCGATGCCCTTGCCGACGATGTCGTAGGCAGTGCCGTGGGCCGGCGTCGTGACGGGGATCGGCAGGCCACCCTGCACCGTCACGCCAATGTCGAAACCGAGCAGCTTGGTCGCGATCTGGCCCTGGTCGTGATACATCGTGACGATGCCGTCGAGCTGGCCGGCGCGCGCGCGCAGGAAGATCGTGTCCGCCGGGAACGGACCTTCCGCCGTGACGCCACGCTCCGCCGCCAGTTCGATACCCGGGGCAATGATGTCGCCTTCCTCGCTGCCGTAGTTGCCGTTGTCGCCGTTGTGCGGATTCAGTCCGCAGACGCCGATGCGCGGGGCTTGGTTGCCCGATGCCACCAGTGCGCCGTGCAGCATCTGAATCGCGCCGGCGACCTTCTCGGCGGTCAGCAACGACGACACCGACGCCAGCGGCACATGCGACGTGACGCGCGCCGTCCACAGCTTGTCGAGCACGTTGAACTCGCCGCAGGTGCCGCCATAGTTGAGGATCCGCGCGAACCAGCGCATCTCGTCCTCTTCCTGCATGCCGCCCTTGCGCATCGCGCCCTTGTTCAGCGGGCCGAAGCACAGCGCGTCCGCATCGCCCTCGGTGACCAGACGCGTGCCGAGCTGGAGCGATTCGAGGATGAACGCGCCGTTGTCGGCGCCGACGGTGGCCGGCGTGAAATGGCGGTCATAGCCACGCCAGTCGATCACCGTGAGCCAGTCGTTCGACACCGGCACCGGTAGCTTGCGCGACGCGGCAGCCGCCTCCAAGGCCGGGCCGTTGCCGATCAGCGTCACGCGGGCCCGCTCGCCCAGCGCTGCGTCGGCCAGCAGGCTGACGATAATCTCGGGGCCAACGCCGGCGGGGTCGCCGATGCAGAGCGCGATGTGCGGACGCGCGTCCTTGGCGCCAGCCGTCTGTGCGCCGGGCGCGGCGCTGCGGAGGGAATCGCTTTCCAGCGGTTGGGAGACTTCGGCGCTCATTATTGTGTTCCTTGCGAACGCGGGCCAGGAACGGCCCGCCTTGACTTTGCAAACACTATGAGCGCAAGCCGTGGCGATTGCCATCAGCGATTCGCGCGGCCAGCGTTCACCGGTCGTGAACGCTGGCCGAGGCTGGCGCGGCGGCCGCCGTCAGACGACCGTCGCAAGCCCCATCGTCAGCAGCAGCGCGGTCACGGAGATGATCGTTTCGCAGACGGTCCATGTCTTGAATGTCTGCGGCACACTCATGTTGAAGTACTCCTTGATCAGCCAGAAGCCGCCGTCGTTGACGTGCGAAAGCACGACCGAGCCAGCGCCGGTAGCCAGCACCAGCAACTCGGGGCGCGTGCCCGTCGCCGCGGCGGCGATCGGCGCGATGATGCCGGCGGCAGTGGTCATCGCCACCGTTGCGGAGCCGGTCGCCACGCGGATCAGCGCCGCCACCAGCCATGCCAGCAACAGCAGCGGCACGTGCGCGCCGGTGGCAACGTCGACGATGGCGGTCGACACGCCACTGTCCATCAGGATGCGTCCGAAGCCGGCGCCCGCGCCGACCACCAGGGTAATGCCGGCGGTCGGGGCCAGACACTCGTTGGTGAACTTCAGAATGCTGTCGCGACTGAAGCCGCGCGCCTTGCCGAAGGTATAGAAGCTCAGCAGCACCGCGAGCAACAGCGCCATGTCCGGATGCCCGATCAGGCGCAGCAGATCATTGAGTGGAGTCTTCGGCGCCGCGATCACGTCCGCCCAGCTGCCGAGCAACATCAGCACCACCGGTAACAGCACGGTCAGCAGCGTGATGCCGAAGCCCGGCAACGCACGCCCCGCATTGGCTGCCTCCTGCTCGACGAACTGGTCGGCGATCGGGTTCTCGCCGCTCAGCACGACGTATTTCTCGATCAGCCGCGCGAACAGCGGACCGGCGATGACCGCGGTCGGGATGCCCACGATCAGTGCGAAAAGCACGGTGCGGCCGATGTCCGCATTGTAGGCGGTGACCGCCAGCAGTGCGGCCGGGTGCGGCGGCACCAGGCCATGCACGACCGACAAGCCGGCCACCATCGGGATGCCGACGCGGATCATCGAGGTGCCGGTGCGCCGCGCCACGTTGAAGGCGATCGGGATCAGCAGCACGAAGCCCACCTCGAAGAACACCGGCAAGCCGACCAGGAAGGCGACGCACATCATCGCCCAGTGCACGTTCTTTGGGCCGAAGAAGCCGATCAGCGTGCGCGCGATACGCTCGGCGCCGCCCGATTCGGCCATCATCTTGCCGAGCATGGTGCCCAGCCCCACGACGATCGCGATGTGCCCGAGCGCCCCCCCGACGCCGGTCTCGAACGACTTGACGATGGTCGGAATCGGCATGCCGACGGCGATCGCCAGCAGGATGGACACCACCATCAAGGTGATGAAGGGATTGAGCTTGAAGCGGGCGATCAGCACCACCAACGCGATCACCGCGATCAATGCATACAGCAAGAGCAGGCTGCCGTGCACAGCGGGCATGATGTCTCCTCGTGACGAGAGTCGAATTGAAATCGGCAGGGCCGTGGCGCCCCGCGGCCGGCTCAGGCGGCCGGTTTCTTGTAGGCGACGCAGTCCACTTCGACCTTGCAGTCGATGACCATGCTCGACACCACGCAGGCGCGCGCGGGCGGATTGGCGCCGAAATATTCCTTGAAGACCTTGTTGAACGACATGAAGTCGCGCGGGTCGTCGAGCCATACGCCGCAGCGCATCACGTGCTCGGGACCGTAGCCGGCTTCCTCGAGGATTGCCAGGACATTGCGGATCGCCTGGTGGCTCTGCGCAACGATGCCGCCTTCGATCACCTCGCCGTCGACCATCGGCGTCTGTCCGGATACATACAGCCAGCCGTCCGCTTCGGTCGCCCGCGCAAACGGCAGATGTTGCCCGCCGGTGCCGGACCCGCCGGCGACGCCATAACGTTTGATGCTCATCGTGTCACTCCTGTTGCAGATCTGATTCAGTTGCTTTGCGATTGCGTCGGCCGCGGCGGCGATGCCGCCGCGAAACCGTCGCGCAAATCGTGCTCGCGGGCGAGGAAGCGGCCATTGCGGGCCAGCGGCACGCCGTCGCGGTAGGCGGGCACGCCGTTGACCCAGACGCCGTGAATACCGGCGGCCGGCTGCACCGGGTCGTCGAAACGGGCGCGATCCGCGATGTGCTCCGGATGGAACATCACGAGGTCCGCCCAATTGCCTGCCGCCAGCACGCCGCGGCCGGCCAGGCCGAAGCGGCGCGCCGGCAGCCCGGTCATCTTGTGGACCGCCTCGTGCAGCGGAAACAAGCCGACATCGCGGCTGTAGTGACCCAGCACACGCGCGAACGCGCCCCACAGCCGCGGATGCGGCAGCGGATCGTCCGGCAGCCCGTCCGAACCGACCATCGTCAACGGATGGGACAGGATGCGGCGAACGTCGTCCTCTGACATCCCGTAATAGACGGCGCCCGCGGGCTGCAGCCGTTGCGCCGCCTCGTGCAACGACACCTGCCATTCAGCCGCGACGTCCGCCAGCTGGCGCCCGCCCATTTCGGGATGCGGCGTGGACCAGGTGATGGTGATCGGGAAGTCGCTGGTGACCTGTTTCATATCCAGCGTCGACGAACTGGCTGCGTACGGGTAGCAGTCGCAGCCGACGGCTTGATACCGCCCCGCCTGTTCCAAAGCGCCAAGCAGTTGCGGGCTGCGCCCCCAGTTACCGGCACCCGCGCATTTCAGATGCGAGACGATTACAGGCGCGCTGGCGCGCTGGCCGATCTCGCAGGCCTCCTCTATTGCTTCGAGCACTGGTTCGAATTCGCTGCGCAGGTGCGTCGCGTACAGTCCGCCGACCCGGTCGAGCTCGCCAGCCAGCGCCACCACTTCGTCGGTCGTCGCCTGATGGGCATTCGCATAGGCAAGACCGGTGCTCAGGCCGAGCGCGCCGGCGTCCAGGCTTTCGCGCAACTGCGTGCGCATCGCGGCGATCTCCGCGTCGGTCGCGGTGCGGTCCAGCGCCGGCATCACGTTGTTGCGCAACGCGGTGTGGCCGACCAGCGCCGCGACATTGAGCGCGGGCACGGCGGCGTCGACGGCCGCGCGGTAGTCCGCGAACGACGGAAAGCAGAACGCGGCGGCGGGGCCGAGCAGGTTCATCGGATCCGGTGGCTCGCCGCGCAAGGTCACCGGTGCCGCGCTGATGCCGCAGTTGCCGACGATCACCGTCGTCACGCCCTGCGACAGCTTGGGCAGCATCGCGGGATCGCGAATCACGATCGTGTCGTCGTGCGTGTGCGCGTCGATGAAGCCCGGCGCCAGGGCCAGTCCGGTGGCGTCGATGACATCGGCCGCCGTATCGTCGGCGCCAGCGCGGCCGATGAAGGCGATGCGCTCGCCGATGATGCCGAGGTCGCCAATGGCGCCGGGCGCCCCGCTGCCGTCGAGCAGGAGCGCGTTGCGAATGAGCGTGTCGTAATGCATGGTGAGTATGGGTCAGTCGCCGAGGGGCAAACGCGCATGCTGCTCGCCACGGTAATCGTCGAGCGCCAGCTTCACGCGTCGCAGCGATTCGCGGCTACCCTCGGCGGTCTGCAATGCGACCTCGGTGGCCAGCAGGTCGATAGCCAACAACATGCCATAACGCGCGGCAGTCGGCTTGTAGATGAAATCGGTCTCGTCGAGCAGGATCGGTAGAACCACATCGCCAAGCGCGGCCAGCGGCGAAGCCGGCGGCGCGACCACGACGAGCCGGGCGTCATAGCCGCGCGCCAGGCGGGCGACCTCGATCATCTCCGGCGTCACGCCGGTGGTCGAGAGCAGGACGAGCGCGTCGTCCGGCCCGAGCGTGGCGGCCGCGATGCGCATCAGCACCGGATCGTGATACGCGGCCACCGGCCGTCCGAGCCGCACCAGGCGATGTTGCAGTTCCGACGAGAAGATCGTCGAGCAGCCGCCCATGCCGAACGCATAGGTCATCCGCGCAGTCGCCAGTCGTGCCGCGGCCGTCGAAAACCGCGCCTCGTCGAAATGCCGCAAATGACGTTCGAGCGTCGCGCCGATGTCGCCGACGATCTGGCCGAAGAACGCCGAGGTCTCGGGCACGGCCGGCGCGGTGTCGAGGAAGCGCTGGCCGACCGCGCTGGCCTGCGCGAGTTGCATGCGCAGGCCGCGTATGTCGCCGCAGCCGAGCGACTGCGCAAACCGCGTCAAGGCCGAGCGGCTGACGCCCGCCTTCTCGGCCAGCTGATCGATGCTGGCCGACGCCGCGAATGCAACGTCGTCCAGCACCGCGTCGGCGATCTTGCACTCGGTCCGGCTCAGCTGCTCGCGTCGCGTGCGCAGGCGGTAAACGAGGTCCATTGACGCCGCCGCCTCAGAAGAACGTCGCGACCGCGCCCGTCACCCGATACGCTTCGTCGACGGTCAGCAGTTGCCGCCATTTGTCGAAGGTCAGGCAGGGATGGGAGATATCGAACGCAATCATGTCGCCGACCCGCAGCGGTGCATCGTGTGGGATCGACATGAATGCATGCTGATCCATCATCGCGGTGACCGCCCAGGTTTCCGGCGCGGCGACCGGCGCGGCATCGCCCGGCCGGTAATGCAGCGAAGGGATCGGCAGGCCCGCGTCGAACGCCGCGTCGCGCTTGCCGAGCGCGATGATTGCGCGGCCCGGCTCGGGCAGCGATTGAACGTTGGCCCAGACCTGCAGCGCCGGTAGCAGCGACCGCCCGATCTCGCGCGCGACCGGATTCTCCGCCTGGATGCGCGTTTCCGCCTCGCGGTAGATGCCGACGTCGTGCGTCAAGTAGCAGCCGGGGCGCAGCACGACATCCAGCGGCATGCCGACGTCCTGCCCGGCGAACTCCTCGGCGACGACGTCGAACCATGCAGAGCCGGCGCCCGAAAGCAAGACCCTCGGCTCGGCGAACTCGCCCGCCGCGGCAATCGTCGTCGTTCTGGCCACCACCTTGCGAAGAAAGGTGCGGATGGCCGCCTCTTCCTTCAGCACGCCCTCGTACACCTCGACGCCGACCAGGGACAGCGACTGCGGCCAGCGAGCGATTTCCTCACGTACGGCGAGCTCCTGCGCCTCGTCTCGCACGCCGGTCCGGCCACCCGCGACGCCGTATTCCAGCAGGACGCGCAGACGCTGACCGCGCTCCGCGAAGAAGCGTCCCAATGCATCGACATTGTCGGCGGAGTCGACGCAGCAGCAGAAGCTGAACGTGTCGTCACGCTGGAGGTCGGCGATGATGGCCATGTTGCCGCGTCCAACCAGCTGATTGGCCATCAGCACGCGACGCACGCCGTGTCGGTAAGCGGCATTGACCTGCGGCGCCGTCGCCAACGTGATGCCCCAGGCGCCGTGCTCGATCTGGCGCCGGAACAGTGCCGGGCTCATCGTCGTTTTGCCGTGCGGTGCAAGCGAAACCCCATACCGCTCGATGAAGGTCTGCATCCACTGGAGATTGTGTTCGATGCGGGCGTCGCGAAGCACGGCGACGGGCAGGCTGACATCTTCCGCAAGGACCGACCAACCCAATTGTCCTACCGCATCGATGGCCATGCCGGCCGGCGCCGCGCCAATACCCTTCGTTTCAAGATCAAGGGGTCCAGGTTGAAACTTAATTTCAGGCATGGTGCCTCCGCGCGACGGTAACCAGCGAAAAATACCGCTTGGAAGCGAAAATTACCAGATCGTAAGAAAATAATTTTCATATTTTCTTTGCGCCGCCGATCTTTCGGCAGCTCGCAAGTGGCCATCATCCCAGCGTGGGTGGAAGACCGGACGGCGCCAGCGGCCGCCAGAGGTGAACGTGCGTTGTGCGCTTGGCACCTATGCGGGCCGAAAAGTGAATGCGGACGGTACGGTTTCCATCGTTCGCCCGCGACGATGCTCGCACCGCGCGGTCGTTGCCCTTCCGACCGGCGCGGCCAACGCAGGCGTGACCACGAGTGCGGGCTCGCCAACTGAAATCGACCGGGAAATTACCGCGTGGCGGTCGCGCGGAGCGGCACTGGCACGCTCGATTGGCTAGAAGAACGGCCCGGCACACGGCCGGCATCGGTGCGCGGCCTTGTCGGCCCATAGACATTCACCTGCGCGCTGCTTCCGTACCATTGCCATGTACCTTCGGATGCCTGACTAGCATGTGGCAAGAAAGGCGTTCCGGATCCGGCACGATGCTCGACTGGTTTTTGGAAGGCGACTTGACGCCACATGCGCCGCAACGGGCATGCTAGAGAGAGGTCGACACGCAAGCCGCGTCGATCGGCCAACTACTTACCGTTTATCAACACCTTGGTGGCGATACTTCAGGTGTTTCGAATCTGTGTTCCCACGGCCCCGAATTTCCCGGGCGTTATAAAGATCTCTTTTTATCAATGTCTTGCATCTGGTTCTTGAGAACCGTTATGACATATCATCGAACCAGTGTTTCAATATTTCCGTTTTGTCCTTGCACAACATCGCCTTGTTTAACGGACCTAATACTTTTCTTGAGGTTCGGTGCCTTTCGGGGATGCAAAATTGCCGGGACTTTGTGGCATGCGGGCTCGGTGGGTCGGTCTTCGTGTCGCTGACGCACGCCCCCTTTGACGGTTGTCCTCGTGGAACAGCGCCTTACACCCCGCTTATAACGATCTGGATGAGCAGACGCCACTCGCGTTGCCGAGCCAGTCCGCCCGATGAGGAAGATCCAAGCCAATTGAATTCCGGATACTAAACATCATCGCTATGCTTTTGTATATATTATCTTTTTTATATTCAGTATATATATTAAGCATAATAGCATGCGATAAGTCCGGCCAGTCATGCGATAACAGGCCGACGCCCTCCTCTTATCTCGACCGCCGCGCGGTCAGGCGCCGGTACGCCACCCTGCAGCCGCGCCCTTCAGTTCGCCAAGCAGGCGCTGCCAAACCGCGCTTTGCGGGCGCCCCTCTGTCCTGGCGTCAAAGAACTGCACCAGCAGCTTGCCCGCGCCATCGAATACCTCAAGGCTCTCTATCGGACCGTCGCGCGAGAAATGTCGCACCAGCCAGACTTCCGCCACCGCCCGTTCGGACAGGCGGAGTACCGCCGCCGATCCGTTCTGCGTCCGACCATGCAGAATCAGCTGTCCACACCGCGGCAGTTCGACCAGCTTCACGATGCGCCCGGTGAAGATCTGGACGACCGCTGCGTTGCCGACAAACGCCATGAACGTCATCTGCATTCGGTCGAGCGCGTACAGCAGCGCACGCACAGCATCTGTCGGAATGCAGCAGGCAAGGTCTTCGGGTACGGTCCGGTAAGCCGCCAACCGCTCGATGCCGCGGCTGCGCAGCATGGGTTCGAAATGGTGGATATCGGTGAGCGCTCGCCACAATGCTTCGATGCTGTCATCGGCGCGGTAGCTCGGCAAAGCAATGCGGCGCGATGACAGCGCATGTCGACCGCGCCAATCGCTCAGCGTGTCGCTGCCGTCCGCCAATCGAAATGTCGCCCGGTGGACCGCCCTGCCCCCGCTGAGCAGGACCGCTCGCTGCCGTAGCCCAGCGCCCGGGTCGTGGAAGTCGACGGTGTCGACGGTACCGGGGATGATGCGGAGGTCGACGCCGCCGGGCTGCAAAACCAGATGACCGCCGGCGCAGACATGCGCATAGGTGCCGGCGACGCGCAGATTCGCGCCGTTGTTTTCGGTAAACGTCTCGCAGTCGATCGCGGCCGCGCCGACTGCACGCAGCGCGTCACGCAGGCATCTCGCTCTTGGCGCGGCCGTCGCGCATGGGTCGCTTGTGCGCGCAACGCCCACGGCATGCGCGGTTTGATCTATCGGGTAAAGAGGCACATCCGCGTTCCGATTACCGCCTTCTTGCCGGCGCAAACGCCAGCGCGCTGCCGGGTGCAGCGCGGCTTGGCGAGGTGTCGCACTGCCCCGGCGGTCAGACGCCGCCAGACGATCAATTTGCCCGGTCAACTGCACCCGGCAAGACGCATGGTTCGCAGCCTGCCGCCATGACGCCCAAACATTCGGACCGTGGAGCGCCGCGGCACGCACTGCGCGCGACCGTCCATTCGCGTGGTGATTGAGCACCGCCCCCCCTCAACCAACGGTCAAGCGCGATCGACTGGGCCCGGCTGCGGCGACGCACGGTGGCGCCTTGCTGGTCCGCACCGTCCCGCAGCCGCAGCCGCTGGCGCGGCCTCAAACCGCGTGACACCGCGTGAATTGTGACGCGCTTTGAACGACAGCTTAGTCATGTATCGCGCGTCAGTGAGTTGGTCGCCGCCAGCTCGCGCCGGAGCGCGTTCCAATGACCGTTTCTGCCCAGACGTCCGACTTGCTGCGGCGCGCAGTCGACGCATTTGTGCCGACGTGGCGGCCGCTGGTCCGGGGGCGTCGGCATCGAGTCGAGCAAGGCGCCGCCGCAGCGCTGCGCGCGCGGCCGCGCGCGCCGTTGCGGACCAACCAACGGCGACGCAGTGCGTCCGCTTTTCGCGGGTTGAGGGACAAGAAACGTCACGCGCGCCCAGAAGATCGAGCGTCGGCATGGTCACCTACTGCGGCAGACGCCGCCCTGCATCGATGCAGTCCGCCACGCCAAATGCGCAAGCAAGGGACCGAAGCCCTCGCAAATCGCTCCGACGGGCGCAACCTGCCGTCGATGAGCGTCACCTTCCGACGCTCACGAGCGATGCGGCGGCAGCCCGAGCGTTGCGGCCGAGAACTCCGTCAGCGCGTCATGCACAGCCGCTGCGACCGACGCCCAGTCACCCGCCTTGGGCTGCCTGAACAGCCGCGCGGTGGGATACCACGGCGAGTCGGCACGATCGGTCAGCCAGCGCCAGTCCGCCAGCGCGGGCAGCATGATCCAGACGGGCCGTGCCATCGCGCCGGCGAGATGAGCGACCGCGGTGTCCACCGTGATGATCAGATCGAGCCTCGATAACAGCCGCGCGGTGTCGCTGAAGTCGATCAGCGCCTCGGGCTGGCGCAGCGATGGCCAGGACGCTGCGGCGACGGCGGCATCGGCTTGTCTTGGCTCGGGTTGGACCCAGTGATAGTCGACGTCGGGCAGCGTCGCCAGCGCCAGCAAGGCCTGCAGCGGCATCGAGCGCATCGCGTCGTTGCCGTATTCCGGATTACCGGAGACCACAATGCCGACCTGCAAGCGGCGTCGGTCGGCAACGGTCCTTGCCGGCACGCCGGACAGCCCCCTCTTCGTCTCTGTGTCCGGCTCGGCTGCTTCGTGCCCCGTGGGAATTGCGGTAGCAGCGGGATCGGCGTGCCCACCGTCGGCGGGCGGGTTTGTCGGCACCGGGCTGGCCGTCGCCGCTGGGTCGGCCAGCCAGGCCGACCCAGGCTTTGACGGCACATTCGCCGCCTCGGACCGCTCACCGCATCGATTGCCGGCCAGCGGCGGCGCGCATGCGGCACGAAAACGCTCGCGCGCCGGCGCAAAGAGATACGGCACCCTATCGGGAATGCTGTCGAGTCGCGTGCGCAATGCGTGCGGCAAGGTCATCAACAAGGTGAATGCGTCGGCATCAGGCAGAGGTTCGCCTCGCGCAATGACGGTGACATCCCACTGCGCAGCCATCGGCGCCACGACCGGCCAAAGGGCGCGTTGGACCTCGACGATGACGCGATCGGTATGTGCCCGCAATATCGGTATATATCTTATAAAGTGCAGCGTGTCACCGAAACCCTGTTCGGCCAGGACCAGGCAGGACTTGCCGCGCAGATCGAACTGGCCGTGCCAGTACTGTTCCGAGCGGCGCGCCGCTTCGCGTGCCGACTCGCGCCGCTCGTAAGCCGCGAAACCGGCTTCGAGCTCGCCCCGCCGCAGCCGGACACCTGCTTCGTCCAGCCAGGCCTCTGGCCAGTCGGGTCGAATCCGTCGCGCCGAGGCGAGGCATGCGAGCGCCGCATCGCTTTCGCCGAGCAGCAGCAGCGCGCCGGCCAACTGCCGGTACGCGTCGGCGTAATTCGGCGCTGCGCGGGTTGCCTGCTCCAGGACGAACACCGCGTGTCCCGCCTCGCCCAGGCGTGCCAATGCCATGCCATAAAGCGTGAGCGCCTGCGCCCCGCGTTGGCCGAAACGCATCCACAACGCGATGCCCTCGTCATGTGGATCGGCCGCCGGCGAACGCGCGTCGCTGCCTGCACCGACCTCCGATGCCGTCACTTCGCCGTCTGTCCCCGCGGCGCGCCGCACGGCAAGCGCCCGCGCCCCGCCCTCGTCCAGAGCCTGGATCGCCCGCAAGGGCCGATCGATGTCGAGCAGTGCCTGGGCGGCACCGAGCGTCGCTTCGAGCGCCGCCACCGGCGTCCCGGCAAGCTTCAATGCGTCCCGAAACCCCTCCAGCGCGGCCACCGGGCGCCGCAGCGCCGATTCGGCGGCGGCGTGCGCAAGCAGCCAGTCGAAGTCGCGCGCCGCCAACGGCACCTGATCCAGCAGGACGCGCGCGCGGCGCGGCTCACCGGTGCGTGGCACGGCCAGCGCATGAGCCAGTTCAATGCAGGTCGCCCAGTCGTCGGGTGCGAACCGCGATGGCACGTCCACCGCCGTGCCCGACGATGCCATCGAGAGACTGCGAGCCGACGGTTCCGGCAGGCCGGGCACGGCGCTCACCGAGGCAGGCTGCGACAGAAGTTCCAGGCCTTGGGCAGCCTCTTCGTTTCGTCCCAGAAAACGCAGCGCGCGAGCCCGCAAGCGTGCCGCGACGCGATCGCCCGCCCGCAGCAAGAGCGCCGCATCGAGCAGCACGCACGCCTTGTCGGCCGCGTCCTCGTCGAGGTGGACCTTGGCAAGCGCGACCAGGGTCGTCACCACCGCGCCACGATCGGCGGCGTCGGTCTGGTCGCTCTGGCCGCTCTGGCCGGTCTGGTCGGTCTGGTCGGTCTGGTCGGTCTGGTCGGTCTGGCCGGCCGCCACGCCGCAACGAAGAACGCTTGCGCCGCGCTGTGCGTCCGTTGCGGCCGGCATGGCCTCCGTCACGGGTGACGCAGGCAATGTTCTGCGCTCCGCAGACGCCGCATCATCATGCGGTTCGTCCTTCATCGCGTTGCGCGGGCACGCGTGATTGCGCGGGCACGTGTGACAGCCGGATCGAACGATGCGCTGCCGACGTCAAGCGGCTGCTCGGACAGCGGGATCGGCGAGCCGGGCCCTCGACTGGCTACCGAGCCCCTTCGGTGCGGGCTGGCGGATGACGCTGACAGGTGGAAAAGACGGTGCATGGCGGCCGGGAAAGCACTGTTGAAAGCGGAATGACGCCATTCTATCGAGCACGCCGCCCGCTCTCGCTGCCGCCATCGTTGCAACCGCCTGTTGGCGCAAAAGCACACGCTTGATCGGCGTCATGCTGCAAACACATTTTTAAGATAATATCGCGCCCTGTCGGTTTCGGACCTACCCAGCGATAGGTCTTTTTCCTACACGGCATTACGGTTTAAACCCGCAATGGCAGGCCGGGCGGGCGCGTTTCAACGACAGTACCAACTCTCGGGAAAGAACACGTGCGGCAAGTCATTCTGGACTCTATCGAAGTCGGCGGCGGCATGCGTGCGACGATCGGCAACGGGCTTTCGCTTGACGTTACGGCCGCCCCGCCGTCCGACGCTGCCGCGGCGCTGGCAGGCAACGCGGTGCCTTCGGCCGTCGACGTGCTGACTGTCGAACGAACCACTCGCGAAGCCGTGCGCGCCGCGCTGGCTGCGGAATTACACGACGACCTCGGCGCGCAGCTCACGGCACTGCGCTTCGCCCTGGCTCGCATCGAGACCTTTCTGCCGGCCGACGCACCGCGCGCCTGCAGCGAAGCGTTGCACACGGCGGAACGTACGCTCGACGATGCATGCTCGGCGATGCGTCGCGCGGTGGACGGCTTGCGGACCACGCAGCTCGACGCGTCGATCAGTGCCGCAATGCGGCGTTGGACCGGCGAGTTCGGCCAGCGCACCGGAATCGCCATCGACCTTCGTCTCAGCGGCTGCCTCGATGCGCGGCTCGACCGTCACATGGCGCTCGACGTGCTCCGTCTCGTTCAAGAAGCCTGCAGCAATGCCGCGCGACACGGCCGCGCGGGTGAACTGACGATCGAAGTGTCGGCGCAGCGCGAACAGTTGAGCGTGCGGGTGTGCGACGACGGCTGCGGTTTCGCGCCGCGTGCCGGCGACTGCGCGGCAATGCGGCACCGCGCGAAGGCGCTCGGCGGTTCCCTTTCGATAGCGAGCGGACCGCACGGCACCGAGATCACATTGAACGCGCCGCTGCATGCGCCGGCTCCGCTTCCAAGTCCGGTGCCGAGCCGCACCCACTGACATCGAGACCAATACCGCCACCGTCGGTCAGCGTAGCCCGATCCCGAGCCGCTGCGCGGATTTCTCGATTCCGGACAGCAAAACCGTTGCCACGGTGCTTCAGTGCCACCCTGCACGCCGACCGCCCCGATCATTGCAGCCCCTCGACCGCCCTCTATGACCACGCTCCTCCTCGTCGACGACCATGCCATCATCCGCCAGGGCGTCGCTCAGCTCCTGAGTGACCGCAAGGCCATCGATCAGGCGGTGGAGGCGGCGAGCGGCGCGGAGGCGCTCGCGATGCTGGAGCAGACCCGGTGCGACATGGTCATGCTGGATATTTCGCTGCCGGACATCAGCGGCATCGACGTGCTGCAACGCATCAAGCGGCATTGGCCACAGTTGCCCGTATTGATCTTCTCGATGTACCACGAAGAACAGTACGGGGTGCGGGCGCTGAAGTCCGGCGCCGCTGGCTATCTGAGCAAGGCCGCCAGTACCGGCGAGATGCTTGCCGCGGTGCGGCAGGTGTTGAGTGGGCGCAAATACGTCAGTCAATCGCTGGCCGACGCGTTGGTCAGCTATGTCGCCACCAACTCGGGACAGATGGCTCACGAGCGCCTGTCGCATCGTGAATACCAGACCCTGTGCATGCTGGGCTCCGGCAAGCGTCTCACCGATGTCGCGAACATGCTGTCGCTGTCGGTCAAGACCGTCAGCGTCTATCGCACGCGCCTGCTGGAGAAGCTCAACCTCGCCAACAACGCTGAGCTGACGTATTACGTGATGCACAACCGTCTCGTCGACCTGGGCCCGGCGCAGGCCTGAAGTGCCGTGACGGCCATAACGGCCGTAGCGGCCGTAGCGGCCACGGCGCGCGCGCGCGGCGCGCTAGGACGCGCAACCGGTCGGTCTCAGTGACAGTCGGCCGGGTCGGGCACAGCGTCGGCACCGCCGACGCGGAGCGACATGTCGAAATGCCGCAGTCAGTTGCCGCTGATCGCGCCCAGCACCGCAGCCGCCAGGCGCAGCACAAGAAACCCCCCGAGGCCGGCAAGCAGCCATACGACGTGGCGCATGGACACAATGGCGGCCCATGAGGTCGGGACCACCGGCGCGTCGTAGCCGAGCCGCGCCGCGGTGAGGACCAGACCCGCCGACCCCGCCACCCAGATGCCCAGCCAGGTCCAGGCTGTTACCCGCAGGAAGGCGGCCGCGTCGCTCATGCGTCGCGCGCCCGCTGGGCTTCGTTTCTTCAAGGATCGGCTCCGGTATTGGATCACGCGTTCAGTCGCGCATTCAGTCGCGCATGCCGCCACGCTCTGGCCGCATGGTCGGTCGCAGCGTCGAGCAGGTAAGGCGCGCAGCCTGACGCCGCCGTTGGCATGGCGACGGCAGTCGCGCACCGCGCCGCGCCACGTCGCCTCTGCCGCCTCTGCCGCCTCTGCTGATTCCGCCGACCTTGCCAACCGCGCGAGGCGAGCGCGCTGCCGGCGAGGTCGCATCCTAGCATCGGCACGCGTCACGCCGCACGGGCGAGCGATCACCTCGACGCGCGGCCGCCCCGCCCCCGCCCCACCCGGCGGCGATGGCCGGCTCCGTCGCGAACGCCTGCGAACAGCGAAACTGCGCCGGGCGCCCGCGACCGCGCCTCGGCGCCGAATTGGCCTGCTCTTTACCCGTTGTTTCAGGGATGGCCGCCGCGCGCCCGCGCCTAAGATGGCGGTCATTCGCGTGACAGCCAAGGCGGCGCGCCCTCCAGGGGCGGACGGCCGGACGGCGTCGCAACGAATTTGCGAAGCGGGTCTAAAGCTTTGCCGATTGCGTCCGATAACCCATACAACGGCGGCGTACGGCAACTCGACCGGAACGCGACAACCGTTGCGGCGAACTGCCGGCATGCACCACCCAATGGATAAAGGAGCGCCTCATGGCCCAGATCATCAGCACCAATACCGCTTCGCTGATCGCGCAAAGCAACCTGAACAAGTCGCAGGCGACGTACACTTCGGCGATCTCCCAGCTCTCGTCGGGCAAGAAGGTCAGCAGCGCGGCGGACAACTCCGCCGGCCTGGCCATCTCGGGCCGGATGCAGGCGCAAATCAACGGTGGCACCCAGGCGATCGCCAACGCCAACGACGGCATCGCCTTGGCCCAGACCGCTGACTCGGCGCTGTCGCAGATCACGGCCAACCTGCAGTCGGTCCGTACGCTCGCCGTGCAGTCGGCCAACTCGACGTATTCGGCCTCGGACCGTGCGTCGCTGAACCAGCAGGCGCAGCAGCTGCTCGCGCAGGTCAACACGATCGCTACGCAGACCCAGTACAACGGCCAGACCCTGCTCGACGGCAGCTTCGGCACCGCCAGCTTCCAGACCGGCGCGAACGCCGGCCAAACGTCGACGGTCAACCTGAGCCAGGGCGTCAAGACGAACCAGATCGGCCAAACGGCAGCGGCCACGACCAACGTGACCGGCACTGGCCTGGCTGGCAAGACGCTGTCGATCCAGGTCGGTGACGGCACGGTGTATTCGGTCGGCTCCGCCGTCACCGGCGCATCGGTCGGCCAGGACGCGAACAGCGCCTACGCCGCCGCAGTTGCCATCAACGACGCGAACGTGTCGGGCCTGACCGCCACGGCCAGCAACCAGCAGACGTTCGCACTGAACGGCTCGGCGTCGGGCGCGATCACCGGCACGACCGGCGATACCGTCAACATGACGATCAACGGCGTGAAGGTCTTCGGCGACGACGGCTACACGTTCAGCGCCGACCAGACCAGCCTCAGCGCCGGCGACCTCGTCGCGCAGATCAACTCGGTGTCGGGCGATACCGGCGTCTCCGCCGCGCTGAGCGACACGGGTTCGCTGGTCCTGAGCGCCGCCGACGGCCGCAACATCACCGTCACGCAGTCGAACTCGAACGTGACCGGCACGGCTGCCGCGGACAGCATCCTGACGTCGACGGGCACCAACGCCGCGAAGATCGGCACGGCCCTGCAAGGCACGCTGAGCCTGTCGGCCTCGAGCGCGATCACCATCGGCGGTACGGGAGCCGCGAGCATCAACGGCTCGACCGCCGCTACCGCAGCGACCGCCGGCAGCGCCGCGGTCGCCGCATCGGTCGCCGGCACCAGCGCCGCCGCGCTGGACTACACCGCGCCTGGCGCCGCGAACTCGTTCTCGGTCACGACGGCGGCTGGCACGAAGACGTTCTCGCTCGACACCGCAGCCGCGTACGCCGATGCCGACGCGCTGGCGACGGCCGTCCAGACGATGCTGAACGACGCGACCACCGGCTTCGGCGCGGGCGCGTTCAGCGTCACGAACACTGGCGGCACGCTGACCATTGCAGCCGGCACCGCCGGCGCGGCGGGCAACTTCTCGGTCGCGGGCGCATCGACCTCGCTGGGCGTGGCGGACTCTTCGACGACCAACGGCGCCGACGCGGTTGCGGCCACCGCAGCCAAGCCGGCCGTCGCCGGCAACAACACGATCGGCCTGAAGTCGAGCACGCTCGCCGACCTCGACATCTCGACCGCGTCGGGCGCCACCTCGGCGATCCAGTCGATCGACGCGGCGCTGTCGACCATCAGCGACCTGCAAGGCAGCGTCGGCGCGATTCAGAACCGCTTCGACTCGACGATCTCGAACCTGAACGCGACGGTCCAGAACGTGACCTCGGCGCAGTCGACGATCACCGACGCGGACTACTCGTCGGTTGCCTCGACGCTGTCGACGGCCGACGTGCTGCAACAGGCCGGCATCGCGATGGTCTCGAAGGCCAACCAGCAGCCGGCGCAGATCATGAAGCTCCTGCAGTAAGCGCTTCGCTCGGCGGGTTCGCCCCGCCGACTCGACACGCGGCGGGTTCGCCCGCCCCGCGCCGGTCACCGCAACACCCGCGTCGGCTTCGGTCGACGCGGCACGAATCGATGATCCGCCTCGGCGGGTCGTCCCGGTCTGGAGCGTGGCGCCGCAGCGGCGACAGCCAGGACGGGGACAGGGCCGGACCACCGGCGGCGCCAGGCGCCGCGCGCGACGTCCAACGGCTCGGGTTTCATCCGCCGCGCGCGTGCGGCCGCCCTGCAGGGGCGCCGGCGCGCAACGGCGGCACGTTTGACTCGCCGGCGCCCGGACCCTCGGTCTCGGGCATCGGTCTCCGGATGCGAACCGATGGCCACCACGATCACGTCGACGTCGAGCACCGCCACGACGGCCTCCACCGCCTCGTCCAGCACGTCGACTTCGTCCGGCACGACCAGCAGCGCCAGCACCACCAAGAGTTCGAGCGCGGCGTCGGTGATCTCCTCGCTCGGCATCGGCACCACGCTCTCGCTGTCGTCGCTGCTCACCGGGCTGATGCAGGTCGCGAGCATTCCGCTGACGACGTATCAGGCCAACAAGGACAGCGTCAACACCGAGATCTCGGCCTACGGCACGCTCAGTTCCGCGCTGACCACCTTCCAGACCGCGATCAGCAACCTCACGCTGTCGGCCAACTTCAAGTCGCTCGCGGCGAGCTCCAGCAACACCAGTGTCGCGACAGCGTCGGTCTACACCGGTGCGTCGGCCGGCAGCTATACGGTGGCGGTGTCGCAACTCGCGCAGGCACAGACGCTGGTCGCCAGCGGCCAGAGCAGCCTGTCCACCGCGATCGGCGGCAACACCAGCACGACACTGACGTTCGATTTCGGCACGGTCAGCACGACGACGGGCACCGACGCGGACGGCAACGCGACCTCCAGCAGCAGCTTCACGTCGGCCGGTACCACCAAGACGCTGACGATCGACAGCACCAACAACACGCTCGCCGGTATCCGCGACGCGATCAACGGGGCGAGCCTCGGGGTCACCGCCTCGATCGTCAACGATGGCAGCGACACGCCCTACCGACTGGTGATCACGTCGAACACCACCGGCGCGGCGAGCGGGCTGAAGATCAGCGCGAGCGGCGACAGCACGGTCGCCGGCATGCTCGCCTACGACCCGGCCAGCACCGGCTCGCAGGGCATGACGCAGACGGTGGCCGCCCAGGACGCGAAGCTGACCGTGAACGGCCTATCGCTGAGCAGCGCGACGAATACGGTGTCCGGTTCGCTGCCGGGCTTCACGTTGAGCCTCGCGCAGACCGGCTCGACCACGCTCACCGTCAGTAACGACACCGACACGATCGCAACCAACATCGCGACCTTCGTCGATGCGTACAACACGCTGCTGACGTCGATCAACACGCTGACCAACTACGACGCCAACGATTCGTCGAAGAACGGCGCGCTGCTGGGCGATTCGACGGTCAACAACATCAAGAGCCTGCTGCAGCGCATCGCGACCAGCTCGATCGACGGCGGCGGCACGCTCAAGACCCTGGCCGACGTCGGCATCAGCTACGGCAGCGACGGCAGCCTGTCGCTCGACGCCACCACGCTGAAAAGCAAGCTGTCCAGCAATCTGTCGGACTTCGCGGCGTTGTTCGGCACGGCCGGCACGACGACCGATGCGCGCGTTTCGTATTTGGCCGCCGGCTCCAGCACGCAGGCCGGCACGTACAAGATCGACATCACGCGCGCCGCCACGCAGGCCAGCGCAAGCGGCACCGCCGCGGCCAACCTGACGTCGGCCTCGTCGAGCAAGATCTCGCTGACGGTCGCGCTCAACGGCGCGACCGTCAATATCTCGATCCCGCAAGCGACCTACACCAGCGCCGATGAACTGGCGAAGGCAGTGCAGACGGCGATCAACGACGACAGCACGTTCAAGACGGCGGGGAGTGCCGTCAACGTGTCGGCGAACAGCGACGGGACGCTGACGATCGGTTCCACCGCGTACGGTTCGGCTTCCAAGTTGACGGTGACGGGTCTGTCGGCCTCGGCATTGTTCGGCACGAGCAGCCTCAGCGCCACGGATGGCGTCGACGTCGCGGGCACCATCGGCGGCTTCCAGGCCACCGGCTCCGGGCAGACGCTGACCGGCCAGACCGGCACCGCGGTGGCGGGCCTCGCCGTCGAAGTCAGCGGCGACACGACCGGCGAGCGCGGCACGGTGTCCTACTCGGTCGGCTTCGCCGCGCAGTTCTACTCGTACGTCGCCGACGTGACGAGCACGAGCGGCGCCATCGCGACGGCCACCGGCACGCTGGACGACAAGGTAACCGCGATCACCACGCAGATGACCAAGTTTCAGGCTCACCTGGACCAGGTGCAGGCCAAGTACGAAGCGCAGTTCACCGCGCTGAACGCACTATTGACCAAGATGAAGACCGCGTCGAGCCTGCTCGATGCGCAGTTCAACAGCACGACGAGCAGCTGATCGGCGCCACCTCGCGGCGACGCCACACTCGACCCCATCGTTTCGACGGAGCAAACCATGTACGCCCCCTCCTCCTTCGGCGCCAACGCCTACGCCCGCATCGGCACCGACACGGGCGTGGTTGGTGCCAGCCCCCAGCGGCTGACCATCATGATGTTCGAAGCCAGCCGCACGGCGATCGCACAAGCGCGCCTGCACCTGCGCGCCGGACGCCTCGCCGAGAAAGGCGTGGCCATCGCGAAGGCAGTCCGCATCATCGGCGGGGGCCTGAAGGAAGGCCTGGACACGGACAACGGCGGCGACCTCGCCGCGCGTCTGGTCGGCCACTACGATTCGATGCTGCAGCAGCTGACCGAAGCCAACCTCGGCAATGACGAGACGCGCCTCGCCAACGTCGATCAGATGCTGGCGGTGCTGGAAAACGCCTGGCGCACCGCCGTGCCGCCCCAGGCGCCGGTTGCCCAAGCGACCGCCGGCCATCGCCCGGTGGGGTATACGGCATGAGCGACTTCCAACACATGATGGTCCGCTACGAAGCGCTGGCCGACATGATGCAGGAAATGCGTCAAGCGGCCGACAGCGCGCAGTGGGACTGGCTGGCCAGCGTCCAGTCGCGCTACTCCGGTCTGGTCGACGCGCTGCGCCTCGACGCGGTCGACGACGGCAGCGACCGCTCGGCGCCGTTGAACGCGCAGGAACGCGCGCGCAAGCACGACGTGATCCGTCGCATCCTCGACGACGACGCGAAGATTCGCGACCTGCTCCACCCGGAACTGGCGCGCCTGTCCGCCTTGCTCGCCACCGGCCGGCAAGGCCGCGCGATGCAATCGGCGTACGGCGCGCGCCGCGACTGAGCGACGGCATCCGACCGGCGGCCGCGCCGTCGCGCGGCCGTCCGCCGACACGAGGAACACGATGAATGGCATCGACCGCATCGTCACGCCGGTGGCACCCGTTCGCACCGATGCGCTCGGCGGCGTCACCGGCGGCCGGGCCGCGCTCAACACCGACGCTGGCGTGGGCGGTGGCCAGCAGTTGCAAAAACAGTTGCATCAGCAGCTCAATACCGCGCTGACGCAGGGCACGCCATCGCAGGGCGACGGTCGGACCGCGCGCGGTGCGGGCGCGGCGGCCTATGACGCGCAGGCGACGGCCGCGAGCCGTGCCGTGTTGAGCGCCGATGCCCGCACGCTCGACGCCCTGCTGCGCCTGCCGGGCGAAGCCCCCGTGATCGACGCCGACCGCCCGCTCTGCCCGGTCTCGCCGTCGGCGGCGCGCGCCGCGCTGCCCGACGACCCGCACGCGCAGGTCGTCGCCGGCACGCAATTCACCGCGCTGCTGGCGCGGGCGCTGGTGACCACGCTGGAAAGCAGCGGCCTGTTCTACGAATCGCATCTGGCCCAGTGGGCAACCGGCCAGCGCGACCGAACGTTGCTCGACGGCGAGCCGCAGGCCCGCTTCCAGGCACAGGCGTCGACGCCCGGCGGGGCGCAGGCCGACACGCCGCCGTCCTTGCTGGCTACGCTGCGCGCGCCCTTGGCCGACACGCTGTCGGCCTTGTCCGCCTTCACCGGCCTGGACCTGGACGGAAGCGCGGACCCAACCGGTGGCACAGCGAAAGGAAGCGGTGACGCCGCGATTGCCAATGTGCCCGAAGCGCTGCAGCGCCTCGTCAGACAACAGTTGGAGCTACTGCAGACACCCCTGCTCCGCTGGCACGGCGAAGCGTGGCCCGGCACATCGATGGCCTGGGAAATCGAGCAATCGGAGCGGCGCAATAGCGATGGCGGCGATGGCGGCGCCGGTCAGGACGCGGATGGCGGCAACTGGCGGATGCAGTTGCGCCTGGACCTGCCGGCGCTGGGCGCGGTCGATGTCGAGCTGCAACTGCAGGATGCGCGGCTCAGCGCGAAGCTGAAGGCATCGCCGCACAGCGCGGCCACGCTGCTGCACGCGAGCGAAGCCCTGCGCCGTCGCATCCAGGCGGCCGGCATCGAACTGAAGACCTTGAGCGTGCGCGAATTCGCCGTACGGGGCGGCACGTGAGCGGCGCCCGCCGCACCGCGGTCGCGCTCGGCTACGACCGCACCGGCGAAAGCGCGCCGACCGTCGTCGCCAAGGGCTACGGTCTGGTGGCCGAGCAGATCGTCGCGCGCGCCAAGGCGGCCGGACTGCACGTGCACGAATCGCCCGAATTGGTCTCGCTGTTAATGAACGTCGGCCTGGATCGGGAAATACCGCCAGCCCTCTATCAGGCGGTGGCGGAGCTGCTGGCCTGGCTGTACCAGTTGGAAGCCGGCCACGAGGCGCCGGAGGCCACGATGCCCTAAGCCGGCCGTGCTCAGACTTGCATCTGCATGATCTCGGAGTAGGCGCTGACCAGCTTGTTGCGCACCTGCACCGCGGTCTGGAAATTGATATTGGCCTTCTGCATGTCGATCATCACGTCGCTGAGACTGACGTCGCTGCTGCCCATCTCGAATGCGCGCGCCTGTCCGAGCGCGCTCTGTTGCGACGCGTTGACCTTGTCCAACGATTGTTTCAGCACGCTCGCGAAGTCCGTACCGCCGACGCCGCCCGCCTCGTCGAGGCCCGCGCCATCGGTCTTGCCGACGCCCGCGGCCTTGCCCGCGCGCCCAGTCGCCGGCACGCCTGCCGCTTCGCTCGCCAGCGCACGCAATTGCGACAACGCACTGCCCATCGGATTGATCGAGGATTCCATCGCGCGGTTCGGGGCGGGGCGCGCTGCGACGCGGTCCGCCGGATTGGACGAGTTTGCACTGTACGCGGCGCCGTGGCGAGTCGATCGTCGCATTTGGCACGATAAGCAGCCGCTTATCGGCCGATCGAGCCGCGCCCCGCGCGTGGATAATCGGCCCCGACAGTCGCCATGGCGCGTGCCGCCGGCCACCCCAGAATCCTACCCGCCGCGCGGGACCGCCGCCCGCCGGAGTCAGCCGATGAGACGTTCCAGATGAGCACCCTGCCGCCGGCCACGAGCGCGCCGGCGCCGCGCGAGATCGACGCGCGCGCGCCGATCATCGCCCGCCTGCGCGCCAACCGTCGTCTGCCGCTGATCGTTGCGGCCGCGGCGGCGCTGGCCGCCATCGTGGTCCTGATCCTGTGGGGCCGCGCACCCGATTACAAGGTGCTGTACAGCAACCTGTCGGATCGCGACGGCGGCGCGATCATCGCGCAACTGCAGCAGATGAACGTGCCGTACCAGTTCTCGGGCAACGGCGGCGCCATCCTGGTGCCGGCCGAATCGGTCCACGAGGCGCGTCTGCGCCTGGCCTCGCAAGGCCTGCCGAAGGGCGGCTCGGTCGGTTTCGAATTGCTCGACGCGCAGAAATTCGGCATCAGCCAGTTCGCGGAGCAGGTCAATTACCAGCGCGCGCTGGAAGGCGAACTGGCCCGCACCATCGAATCGATCGCGTCGGTGCAGTCCGCGCGCGTACACCTGGCGATTCCGAAGCCGACCGTGTTCGTGCGCGAACAGCAGAAGCCGTCGGCGTCGATCGTGCTCAACCTGTTCGCCGGCCGCGCCCTCGGCGACGCGCAAGTCAGCGCCGTGGTGCACATGGTCGCGTCGGCGGTACCGGGCATGTCCGCCAAGAACGTCACCGTGGTGGATCAGAACGGCGACCTGCTCACCGCCCAGCAGGCCGGCAGCGGCCTCGACGCGGGCCAGCTCAAATACGTGCAGCAGATCGAGCAGAACACCAAGCAACGCATCGAGGCGATCCTCTCGCCGTTGTTCGGACCGGGCAATGCCCATGCGCAGGTCAGCGCCGACGTCGACTTCTCGCAAAGCGAGCAGACCGCGGAACTGTTCCAGCCGAATCCGCAACCGCAAGCCGCCGTGCGCAGTCAGCAAACCAGCGAGACGCGCGACATCGGCATGGCGCCGCCCGGCGGCGTGCCCGGCGCCCTGTCGAACGAACCGCAGGCCGCGCCAAGCGCGCCGGTCACCAACGCGGGGCCGCGCGGCGCCGCGCAGGGTCCGGGCGCCGCGACGGCGGCGAGCGAAGCGCAGACCGCCAACGGGCCGTCGAGCACGCGGCGCGATGCCACCACCAACTACGAAGTCGATCGCACGGTCCGCCACATCGAGCAGCCGATGGGCGGCGTCAAGCGGCTGTCGGCGGCGGTCGTCGTCAACTACCGTCAATCGGTGAACGCCGCCGGCAAGACCGTCGCAACCGCGCTCACGCCGGAACAACTGGCGCAGACCGAGGCCTTGGTCAAGGAAGCGATGGGCTTCGATCCGAAGCGCGGCGACACGGTCAACGTCGTGAACAGCGCGTTCTCGGGCAACGACGCGCCGGTCGGCGACGCGCTGCCGGCGTGGCGCCAGCCGGAGAACATCGCGCTCGCGAAGGACGCCGGGAAATACGCACTGATTGGCCTGCTCGGCCTGTACCTGTTCTTCGGTGTGCTGCGTCCGTCGCTGAAGAAGCTGCTGAAGCCGCCGGTGCCCGCGTTGGAGGCGCCGGTCGCGGCGCCCGCGCTGGCCAATGCGGAACCGCTCGTCGCCACGCCGGTCGGCGTGGCCACCGACGCGGACGAGACGCCCGCGCTGGCCGGGCACGACCGCAACCTGCAGTTCGCGAAGCAGATCGCGCAGCAGGATCCCAAGGTGGTCGCCACCGTCGTCAAGAGCTGGATAAGCGATGAACGCTGAAGGACTCCAACGCAGTGCCATCCTGCTGATGTCGCTCGGCGAGGACGAGGCGGCCGAGGTCTTCAAATACCTGGCCCCGCGCGAGGTGCAGCGCCTGGGCGCCGCGATGGCCCAGCTCAAGACCGTGTCGCGCGACCAGATCGATTCGGTGCTGGCGGACTTCGTCGACGAAGCCAAGCAGCACACCGCGCTGAATCTCGATTCCGGCACCTACATCCGTGCGGTGTTGACCAAGGCGCTTGGCAACGACAAGGCGGCCGGCCTGATCGAACGCATCCTCGAAGGCGGCGACACCAGCGGCATCGAAGGCCTGAAGTGGATGGAGTCGTCCGCCGTTGCCGAGCTGATCCGCAACGAGCATCCGCAGATCATCGCGACGATCCTCGTCCACCTGGATCGCGATCAGGCTTCCGAGGTGCTGGAGTGCTTCGTCGAACGTTTGCGCAACGACGTCGTGCTGCGCATCGCGACGCTCGACGGCATCCAGCCCGCGGCGCTGCGCGAGCTCAACGACGTGCTGACCAAGCTGCTGTCGGGCAGCGATAACATCAGGCGCACGCCGCTGGGTGGCGCGCGCACCGCTGCGGAAATCCTGAACTTCATGGGCGGCGCCAACGAGGAATCGGTGATCGAGAACGTCAAGCGCTATGACGGCGACTTGGCGCAGAAGATCGTCGACGAGATGTTCCTGTTCGAGAACCTGCTCGAGGTGGACGACCGCGGCATCCAGACGCTGCTCAAGGAAGTGGAGTCGGAATCGCTGATCGTCGCGCTCAAGGGCGCGCCGCCAGAGTTGCGCGACAAGTTCCTGCGCAACATGTCGCAGCGTGCGGCCGACCTGTTCCGCGAGGACCTGGAGACGCGCGGCCCGGTGCGCGTGTCGGAAGTCGAGACGCAGCAGAAGCAGATCCTCCAGACGGTGCGCCGCCTGGCCGACGCCGGCACGATCGTGATCGGCGGCAAGGCGGAAGACTCCTATGTCTGAGTCCATCATCCCGAAGGAAAAGCTCAGTGCGTTTCAGCGCTGGGAAATGGCGTCGTTCGATCCGCCGCCGCCCCCGCCGCCCGCGCCCGAGATCGATCCGCTCGCCGTGGCGCGCGCCGCGGCCGAGGCGCAGGGCTTTGCCGCCGGGCGGCAGGCCGGCCTGGCCGAAGGCTACGCCGCCGGTCACGCCGAGGGCTTGGCGGCCGGCCACGCGCTGGCTCGCGAAAACGCGGCGCGCCTCGCCGAGCTGGCCGACGCGTTCACCGCGGCAGCCGACGCGCTGAGCCAGGAAGTGGCCGAGGCGCTCGGCGCCGCCGCGATGGACATCGCCCATAGCGTGGTCCGGCAAGCGCTGCAGACCGACCCGACCGTGGTCCTCGGCGCGGCGCGCGAACTGCTCGACAGCGAGCCGCCGCTGCTCGGCGCACCGGTCCTGTTGGTCAACCCGGCGGACCTGCCGGTGGTCGACGCTTATCTGGCCGGCGATCTCGCCGCAGCCGGTTGGTCGGTGCGCAGCGATATCACGATCGCGCGCGGCGACTGCCGTGCCAAGGCGGGCAGCGGCGAGATCGATGCGACACTGGCGACGCGCTGGACCCGCGTGGTGACCGCCCTCGGCAAGGACCGTCCGTGGTGACGCCGGCGCGACCGGCCGTACCGGCCGCACCGGCCGCACCCGCCATGCGCGCCGTCGCGGTCGAGAACGGCGCGGACCCGATCGATCCGGCAATTCTCGCGTCGGCGGGCCTGCGGTGGGGCGCGGTCGACGACTCGGCCGCTGGCGCCGCCGACGGCGACGCCTACGCCGAGCCGCTGCGGCAGCCGTCGCAGCACGGCGCGGCCGCTTTGGATGCCGCGCCGGCGCAGCCGCCGGTGCCGCTGAACGCGGCGGCCGCCGCGCACGCCGCCCGGTGGCGGACCTGCATCGGCGCCCTGGGTGAACAGAGCGCACGCGTGCTGCCCTACGCGCGCAGCGGGCGCATCGTGCGCGCCGCCGGCCTGGTGCTCGAAGCGACCGGGCTGACGCTGCCGCTCGGCGCAACCTGCCTGATCGAACTGCCCAATACGTTGGCCCGGCCGGTGCCGGGCGGTCCGCGCGTTGCCGCCAGCCACGCGGAAGCGGAGGTGGTCGGCTTCAACGGCGAGCGGCTGTTCCTGATGCCCACCAGCGACCTGTCCGGGCTGGCGCCCGGTGCGCGCGTCGTGCCGGCCGATGCCGGCCTCTGTGGCCCGGTCGAAGCGAAGCGTCTGCCAGTCGGCTTCGGCATGCTCGGACGCGTGGTCGACGCCGCCGGCCAGCCGCTGGACGGCAAGGGACCGATCGATGCCCAGGCCAGCGCACCGCTCGGTGCGCCGGTGCTCAACCCGCTCGAACGGGAGCCGATTCACCAGGTGCTCGACGTCGGCGTGCGTGCGATCAACGCGTTGCTGACCGTCGGGCGCGGGCAGCGCATGGGCCTGTTCGCGGGCTCCGGCGTCGGCAAGTCGATGCTGCTCGGCATGATGGCCCGCTTCACCGCAGCCGAAGTGGTGGTGGTCGGGCTGATCGGCGAGCGGGGCCGGGAAGTGAAGGAGTTCATCGAGGAGATCCTCGGCGCCGAGGGGCGCGCACGCGCCGTCGTGGTGGCCGCGCCCGCCGATGTATCGCCGCTGCTGCGCATGCAGGGCGCCGCGTATGCCACCTCGCTGGCCGAATATTTCCGCGACCAGGGCAAGCAGGTGCTGCTTATCATGGATTCGCTGACGCGCTACGCGATGGCGCAACGTGAGATTGCGTTGGCGATCGGCGAGGCGCCGGCCACCAAGGGTTATCCGCCCTCGGTCTTCGCCAAGCTGCCGGCACTGGTCGAACGAGCCGGCAACGGGCCCGCTGGCGGCGGCGGGATCACCGCCTTCTACACGGTGCTGACCGAAGGCGACGATCAGCAGGACCCGATCGCCGATTCGGCGCGCGCCATTCTTGACGGGCACATCGTCCTGTCGCGCACGCTGGCCGAAGCGGGCCACTATCCGGCCATCGACATCGAGGCCTCGATCAGCCGCGTGATGTCGGCGCTGCTTGACGACCGCGCGTTCGACAAGGTCCGCTTGTTCAAGCAGATGCTGTCGCGCTATCAGCGCAATCGCGACCTGATCAACGTCGGTGCCTATCAGAGTGGACGCGATCCCCTGCTCGACCGGGCCATCGCGCTGTATCCGCAGATGGAGGCCTATCTGCAACAGCGCCATCGCGAGCGCTGCGGCCACGGCGAAGCCGTCGCGCAACTCACCGCCTTGCTGGGCGAAACCGCCTGAGGTCCGCTGCGATGGCGCACGGTCTGCCGTTCCCGATGCTGATCGATCTCGCCCAGCGCGAGGTGGACGCCGCCGCAAGCGCGCTCGGCGCGCAGCAAAGCCGCCTAGACGCGATGCGCCAGCAAGGCGACGGCCTGAACAGCTACCGCGCAGAGTACGCCGGCCGCATGCGCGCCGAAGCAAGCCAGGGCATGACGATGGCGTCGCTGCGCAACTATCATCAGTTCCTGGCCAATCTCGACGATGTCCAGATCCGGCACCGGGGCGATGTTGCGGCGCAGGAGCGGCTGGTCGAGACGGCGATGCGCACCCTGCAGGCCAAGCAACTGAAATTGAACTCTTACCAGGCGCTCGCCGAACGCGCGAGCCGGGCCGCGGCAGCGCGGCAAGCGCGCGTCGAGCAACGGCAGACCGACGAGTTCGCGGCGCGCCGCGCGCGTGACCGACAAGCGGCGGAATGACACGATGAACAACAACGATCTCTTGGTCACGCGCAGCGCAGCCACGGCGTCGATCCACGCCAATGCGACGGCCGAGCGGCGCGCGGCCGCGCAGACGCGCGACGAGGCAGCCGATGCGGCCAGCGCGACTGCTGCTGCCAACGCGAAACGCGCGCTGCGCGGCAGCGGCGAGGGCACCCCGTCGCAAGGCTTTGGAGACGCCCTGCGCGAGGCGCAGGCGCGCCAGGACACGCAGGACGCGAAGCTCGACGCCGTGCGCGACACACGTGCATCGCACGGCGCGGCCGAACGGGCGGGGCAGCTACGCGATGCGCGCGCGGCGCAGAACGAACGCACCGCGCAATGGCACCGGCAAGCGCTCGAACTGATCGACCGCGCTGGCCAGCGCGCCGCCGAACAGCGCAACGCGGCCAGCCCGGCGGCGTCCGCACAAGGCGGTCGCGTCAGCGGCGACGACGATGCCGATCCGGAAGCCTCGGCGGCACGCAAGACGCGTGGCTTGCAAGCTTCCGGCGATCGATCCGACGCGCAGGCAACCACGACTGCCACGGTCACGCCAACGCCGATCCCGCCGGTCGACGTGGCGGCCGGCGGCAACGCCACGATCGCGCCACGCACGCCGGCCGGCGACGCACAGTCGGCCAGCGACGACAGGACGGCTGGCGTCGACCCGGACGGCGCGCGGGATTCCGCCCGCAACGTCGGCAGTGCGCCGCGCGCCGCCGCCCTGGCGGCGTCCGGCGCGAGCGACGCGGCCGGCGACGCCGACTCATCGAAGGACGCCATCGTTGCCGGGGGGACATCAGTTGCAGCGGCGTCGAGTACCGGCTCGTCAGCCGCTCATGCAGCCGCTCATGCAGCCATATCCGCGCGCGACACGTCAGCGTCCACGCCCGGCAGTGCCGTCCGCGACACTGCTACCGCCAGCGCGCCGTCGCGCCTCACCGATTCGCTCGCCCGCATCGCCGATCTCGACGATGCCACCGGCGGCGTCGCGACCCCGCTCGGCGACGCGCGCTGGGGCGCTGACTTCTCCTCGCGGGTTGCGGTGCACGCGCGCGGCGCCGCGACCGACATCAGGCTTTCGCTCAATCCACCCGAACTGGGTCCGCTGCAGATCGTCCTGCAGGTGGTGGATCGCCAGGTCAGCGCGCAGATTCTGTCGCCGCATGCCGCGGTCCGCGAGGCGGTGGCCGCCGCGCTGCCGCAACTGCGCGAGCGACTGGACGCCAGCGGCATGACGCTGGGCCAGACGCAGATCGCCGATGCGCCGACGCTCGCCGCGTCCTACGGGTCGGACGGCAGCGTTTTCGACAGCGCTTCGGGTAACGGTATGGACAACAGCGCGGGTAACAGCGCGGGCAGCGGCGCGCAAGCCGATACGCGCGGCCGCGGCACGTTGCAGCGGCGTCCGGGCTTGACGGCGATCGCCCCATCGCACACATCGGCAAGCCAGCAACTCGACAGTGCCGCGCGGTCGGTCCTGACAAGCGCGTCAAGCGGCGACGCGCCGGCCATCGACACGTTCATCTGATCCGGCTGCTTCCGCGCGAGCCGGCAGCCAGCGCCGCCGCTCGCGCCGCCTCTCGTGCTGTCTCTCGTGCTGTCTCTCGTGCTGTCTCTCGTGCTGTCTCTCGTGCTGTCTCTCGCCCTGTCTCTCGCCCTGTCTCTCGCGCCGTCGTCCGTCTGGCGGTGACCGGCATCGCCGCGTTGCCGTGCAACGTCGTCCGCCGGACAGGCAAAACGCCAAGCTGGGCAGGGATGCCCGCCCTGTTCGGGCGATCGTCGCGCGCGGCGACGGGGCATCATGCGTGACATGGGGTTCGTGCGCCGCCCCCGGCATCACCTGTCGCCGTGCCGCCGCCGCGCCCGTCCAACTCCACCCGCCACGTCCGACCGTTTTCCATGAGCACCACCGCCGTTCCCAACGCCGCGCCGCCGAAGTCTCGCGCCAAGCTGTTCATCCTGATCGCCGTCGCCGCGCTCGTCCTGATCGCCGGCGCCGGCGCGGGCGTTTACTTCTTCCTGATGCCCAAGGCAGGCGTGGCCAAGCCCGTCAAACAGGAGCCGCCGGTCTTCTACGCGCTCGAACCGTTCACGGTCAATCTGGCCGGCAGCGACGGCGACGATTCCCGCTACGCGCACATCGGCCTCACGCTGAAAGTGGCCGACGCGAAGACGCAGGCCCAGTTGGCGGAATACCTGCCCGAATTGCGCAGCCGCATCCTGCTGCTGCTTTCGTCCAAGCACGCCAGCGACCTGGGCACGATGGACGGCAAGCGCACGCTGGCCGCGGAGATCAAGCGCGCCGCCGAGCAGCCGTTCGCGAAGGGTGGCGAACCGGCCCGCGTCGACAGCGTCCTGCTGACCGATTTCGTGATCCAGTAAGCCGCCAAAGCAGCAAACTGCCTGTCAATGCCGGCTCTGTTCCCGCGATCGAAGCGGGACCGGGTCGGCGATGATGACAATCTCGGAGCGCGTCGTGCCGTTTGCACGCACGGCGCCCCTGGACAGGGCCGGTGGCCATTGTGCCGCGGCCGCCCTGTTCGATTTGCGTTTCCTTCCCGTCGTTCCAGCCCGCCCACCGGCGCGGCCGTGCCGCCAGACCGCTCATGTCGCAAGAAGAGTTTCTCTCGCAGGAGGAAGTCGATGCCCTGCTCAAGGGCGTAACCGGCGAGGCCGATGCAGCGCCGGAGACGCCTCTGGCCGGCGGCGTTCGTCCGTACGATCTGGCCACCCAGGAACGCATCGTCCGTGGCCGGATGCCGACGCTCGAAATCATCAACGAGCGTTTCGCCCGCCTGCTGCGGGCCGGCATCTTCAATTTCATGCGGCGCAGCGCCGAGATTTCCGTCGGCCCGGTGAAGGTGCAGAAGTACAGCGAGTTCATCCGCAACCTGCCCGTCCCGACCAATCTGAATCTGATCCACATCAAGCCGCTGCGCGGCACGGCGCTGTTCATTTTCGATCCGCAACTGATCTTCCTGGTCGTCGACACGCTGTTCGGCGGCGACGGGCGTTTCCACATGCGGGTCGAGGGGCGCGACTTCACGCCGACCGAGCAACGCATCATCCGCAAACTGGTCAACCTCGTGCTCGAAAACTATGGCGCCTCCTGGAAGCCGGTTTTCCCCGTCGAGTTCCAGTATGTGCGCGCGGAACTGCACACGCAGTTCGCCAATGTCGCAACGCCGAACGAAGTGGTGGTCTCGACGAGCTTTGCGATCGAGTTCGGCGCGCAGGGCGGCAACCTGCACATCTGCACGCCGTACTCGATGATCGAGCCGGTACGCGATCTGCTCTCGAGCCCGCTGCAAGGCGAGGCGCTCGAGGTCGACAAGCGCTGGGTACGCTTGCTGTCGCAACAGGTGCAGGCCGCCGAGGTGGAACTGCAGGTCGATCTTGCGCAGATCCGCACCACCTTCCGCGACATCGTCGGCATGCGCGCCGGCGACGTGATCCCGATCGACATGCCCGAGACCGTCACCGCGAAGGTGGACGGGGTTCCGGTCATGGACTGCACCTATGGCATCTTCAACGGGCAATACGCGTTGCGCGTATCGCGCATGATCGGCTCGACCGATTCAAAGGAAAACGGTTATGACTGAGCAAACCAGCCTGGACGACTGGGCCAGCGCGCTGGCCGAACAAAACGGCACCGCTCTCGATCCGGCGGCGGGCGGCGTGTTCCAGCCGCTGACCGGCGGGCCGAACGCGGACACGCATCATGATATCGAGATGATTCTCGACATCCCGGTGCAACTCACCGTCGAACTGGGCCGCACGAAGATCGCGATCAAGAACCTGTTGCAGCTTGCGCAGGGCTCGGTCGTCGAGCTGGATGGACTGGCTGGCGAGCCGATGGACGTGCTGGTGAACGGCTGTCTGATCGCGCAGGGCGAAGTCGTCGTGGTCAACGACAAGTTCGGCATCCGGCTGACCGACGTCATCACGCCGTCCGAGCGCATCCGCAAGTTGAACCGATGAGACCGTGTCGCCGCGTCGCCCGCGCCGGCAGGCCTGCTCACCGTGCCGCCTCGGGCGGTTCGTGGACCGGACGCCTGGCGGCCACGGTGCTGGCGGGCGTATCGGCCGCCGCACTCGCGGTGCCGACCGCCGGCGACTGGTCGGCTCGCCCCGATACACGGCTCGCCAGCGTGCCGGTCGTGTCGACGGGCGGCGCGGGCAGCCAGGCGGCGCTGCCGTCCGACCCGACGACGGCGACCGGTGGCTCGTCCGCTACGGTCAATACGCCCGGCACGACCAACGCGCCCAACACGACCAACACGACGATCGCGCCGAACAACGCCGCCAACGCGGCAGTCGGCACAGGCACACTGCCGGGCACGCCGCCAACGGCCGGCAACGCCTCGGCCGTCGTATCGCCGGTCAGCACCCCGGAAATGCCCCGTGCGGCTTCCCTGCCGGCGACGCCAACTCCGAGCGCCGCTGGGCCGGCGGCGCCGGCCGCGTTCGGCGCGGCGGTCTCCCCCGCCTCGTCGCCGGCCCCGGCCGCCGTGCCCGGCGCGACGGTTCCCGGCTTTGGTGTCGGCAGCGTGCTGCGCACGCTGCTTGGGCTGGCCGCGGTGTTGCTCGCTGTGCTCGCATGCGGCTGGCTGGCGCGCCGGCTGAATGCTCGGGGCGTGTCGTCCGGGCGGCTCGCCCGCGTCGTGGGCGGCGTTTCACTGGGCAATCGCGAGCGCGTCGCGGTCGTCGAAATTGCCGACACCTGGCTGGTGCTCGGCGTGACGCCCGGCGGCATCACCACGCTGCACACGCTGCCCGCCGCCGCGCGCGCCGCCAGCGACGTGCCGCGCGCCTCGGTTACTTCCGGCGCGGACGCAGGGATGACAGCCACGAGCGGCGACGCAAGCCTGCGCGGCAGCCCCTCTAACGATGCTGCCGGTGCCGCCACGGCGGCTGCGGCCGCCGACCGGCCGCCCAGCTTTGGCGAAGCCCTGCGCGCGCAAGTCCGCGACCGCCTGCAACGACGACGCGACGACGCCTGACCGGCGCACGCGACACGCCGTCTCGAAATGCAAGCAAGACCGCCGGACCGCAGCGCGGCGCCGGCCGAATCGATCATGATCCAGAGCCTTCCATTGAGCACTGACCGCGCGCCGCGCGCCTCGTCCCCGGCCGGCTTGGCCGCCCCGTCGACCACGCCCGCCGCACCCGTCGCGTCATCCGCAGCCAGGCGTCGCGCGCCGGTCGTGAGCGCTGCCCTGCTCGCGCTGGCCGCCGTTGTGCTCGCTGCCGGCAGCGCCCATGCGCAGAGCGCTGGCATCCCGGCCTTCACCAGCAGCCCTGGACCCAACGGCGGCACCAGCTACAGCCTTTCGGTGCAGACGCTGCTGGTGCTGACCATGCTGTCGTTCCTGCCGGCGTTGCTGCTGATGATGACCAGCTTCACACGGATCATCATCGTGATGTCGCTGCTCAGGCAGGCCATCGGCACGGCGGCGACGCCGCCGAACCAGGTGTTGGTGGGGCTCGCGATGTTCCTGACGTTCTTCGTGATGTCGCCAGTGTTCGACCGTGCCTACCGCGACGCCTACGTGCCGTTCTCGCAAGGCACCATCGGCGTCGAACGCGCGGCCGAACTGGGCGTGGCGCCGTTCAAGCAGTTCATGCTGCGGCAGACCCGCCAGTCCGATCTCGCGATGTTCGCGCGCATCGCGCATGCCGCGCCGATGGCGGGCCCGGAGGATGTGCCGCTGCGCCTGCTGGTGCCGGCGTTCGCGACCAGCGAACTGAAGACCGGCTTCCAGATCGGCTTCACGATCTTCGTGCCCTTTCTCATCATCGATCTGGTCGTCGCGAGCGTGCTGATGTCGATGGGCATGATGATGGTCTCGCCCGCCACCATCTCGCTGCCGTTCAAGCTGATGCTGTTCGTGCTCGTCGACGGCTGGCAGTTGCTGGTCGGCTCCCTCGCGCAAAGCTTCGGCGGATGAAGCGCCCCGCCGCCGCAAACCCGATCGCGATCCCAGCCCCAGTCCCAGTCCCGAGATGACACCCGAAACCGTAATGTCGCTGACGCACCAGGCGATGCAGATCGCCTTGCTGCTCGCAGCGCCGCTGCTGCTCGTCGCACTGGCCGTCGGCCTGGTGGTAAGTCTGTTCCAGGCCGCGACCCAGATCAACGAAGCGACGCTCTCCTTCATCCCGAAACTGCTCGCGGTGCTCGCCACCGGTGTCATTGCCGGACCCTGGATGATCAACACGATGGTCGATTACATGCGCCAGGTCTTCACGTCGATCCCCGGGATGGTCGGCTAGTGCTGACCGTCACGTCGGCACAGCTCGACGCGTGGCTGGGCGCGTTCGTCTGGCCGTTCGTGCGCTTCCTGGCGCTGATCAGCACCGCACCGGTGCTGAGTCATCGGTCGCTGCCGACGCGCGTCAAGATCGCGCTTGCCGCGGGTGCCGCCATGCTGATTGCGCCGACCCTGCCGCCGCCGCCCGCGATCGCGGTGGGCAGCGGTGCGGGCCTCTGGCTGCTGGTGCAGCAGTTGATGATCGGCGCCGCGATCGGCTTCGCGATGCGCGTCGTGACCGCCACGGTCACCGCGGCCGGCGACTATGCCGGCATGCAGATGGGTCTGTCGTTCGCTCAGTTGATCTCGCCCGGCGCCGACAGCGCGTCGACCGCGCTGGCGCGCTTGCTGGAAATGTTTGCGTTGCTGATCTTTCTGTCGCTCGACGGTCATCTGCGCCTGCTCGGCACGCTCGCCGACAGCTTCCGCACCCTGCCGCTCGATCCCGCCGCCGCGCCGATGTTCAACGCCGGCGCGTGGCGCTTGCTGGCGGACTGGGGCGCCAGCGTGTTCTGGGCCGGCCTGATGCTGGCACTGCCGGTGGTCGCCGCGCTGCTGATTGCCAACCTCGCGCTTGGCATTCTCAACCGCGCCGCGCCTCAGGTCGGCGTCTTCCAGGTTGGCTTCGCGATCACGCTGCTGGTCGGTCTGTTGATGCTCGACCTGATGCTGCCGAGCGCCGGCCCGTTCGTCGCCGGACTGTTCGACAATGGCTTTGGCATGGCCGAGCGCGTTCTCGGCGCGATGGCGCGCTGAAGCTCGAGCTCAGGCCCGGCCGTCATTCCGACGCGCACTGCCATAGAGCGGCGCCGCACCGCGCTCCCTGAAATGCAGATTGGCGAGCGACGCGACCAGGTGGGCCAGGGAATCGGCATTCGCCTGGTTCATGTCGGCGCGTGCGCTCGCGTCAGCGCGAAACCGCTCGGCCACGCCCTGCACGTCCAGCCGCTCCGGCGCGTACTCGCCGCCCGGTTCGTATTGCAGCGCGGCATACAGAACTTCCCGCGCATTTGCGTCCGCGGACAGGTCGCTGGCCGCGAAATGGTGGCTGACCGTCCGCAGGCGCTGCTCGACGTCATTGAGTTGCGCCCCCGGTGACTTTTCGGCGCGGTGCTCGCCGCGTGGCAGCAGGCATTCGCGGCCGCTGGCCACACTGAAATAATCCGCGCCGCCCAGGAACACCTTGCTGAACTCGCGCAGCAGGCTGGTCGCCGCTTCGACCGGGCACAGGTCGAAGAACCGCTCGGTCACCACCAATTGAACGCCGTCCTCCGACTGCCGCGCCAGTGCGTCCGCATCATTGGAGACGCCCCGCGCCCGCTCGGCACTGTCCGAACGATGCGGTACGGTCCAGGCAGTCGCGACACGCAGGCTCGGATTGTCGATCTCCAGGCAGCGCGCCAGTTCGTGCAGACCGGTACGCAGTTGACTGCGTAGCCGGGGCGTGTCGGCAAAGCCAAACGTGGCAAGGCAACGGCGTCCCGCGCAGACCCTACCCTTGTCGGCCGCCTCTTCCATTTCCGATAGCACGTGCAACGCCGCTTTCACCATCTTCGTGGTGTCGGCCTTCGCGCGCTCGAACGCCTCGTAACGCGTCGGCTCGCGATCCCGCAGGCATGACAGATCAGCCGCATCGAGTTGCAGATCTTCGGCCGCCAGGATTGCGCTGACGGCGGCCGTCGGCTCACGACACGCCGCCTGTTGCGTCGCGCGCCGCACGCGCGTGCCCTGCACCGCGCTGATGCCCGCTCCGTCACCGTCGGCGCCGACCTCGCGCGTCGTACGTTTGTCGGCATTGGCATCGGCTTTCGCGTGACGCCCGACGTCCTCCTCATTCGGCTTGAGGCCGGCGTTGAGCAGGTTTCGCGCAGCGCTCGAGACGGCTTGAAACATGTTCTGCACGAATGCGCTTGGACGCGTCGTCGCGCTTTCTCGTGCGTCACTCGCGCCACCGGTTGCGCGTGTCCGGGGTGCGTTTCGGCGAGCCTTCTTCGGACGTTCGCCCGGACGCTTCGCCGCATTTGCGCGGGCCGGCGATCCGTCCGACGCAGGGTACGGCGCGCTGTCCGAAATGCGGTCAAAAGTGCCATACGGTATGGCGGACGGCACGTTGGCGGCACGGACGCTGGCGAGGTCAGCCAGGATCGTCAGCGCGTGCGGGGCAACGTGTATCGGTGGCAAAAAAACGGTGCAGGGAGCACCGGCCCCGGCTGAGCACGGCGTCAGCGAATTGTTCATCGAAAGCCTCCCACGTTGATCAGGTTGCGATGCGTCCCATCGTAGCGAGCGGTCGATGCGACCGCGCGCACGAAGCGACGCTGCCACCGGCTTGTGCTCCGCCTGCCGCCGCGCGTCAACGCCGCGGAGGCGTCGAGCAGCGGAACAGCGCCCCGCGACTTGAAGCGCAGGTTGGCCAGCGAGACGATCAGATGTCCGAGCGAATCGGCATTGCGCGCATTGAGCTCGCCGCGCACGGCCGGTTCGCGCCGGAACCGCGCCACCAGGCGCGGCAGGTCGAGCGTCTCGGGTTCGTACGCCTGACCCGGCTGATACTGGTAACTGCCGTACAACAGTTCCCGCGCGATCGGATCGCGCGAGAAACAATCCGCCCGCAGATGCTCGGCCAACGCGCGCTGCCCGAATTCCACGTCGTCGAGTTGCGCGGCGAGTGGCGTAGCGACGCTGTGCCCGGACGTTCCCGGTCCCGCGCATCGCGGCTCGCGCGGCAACGAGAAATAGTCCTGCGCGCCAAGGAAGGCATGACTGAGTTCGGTGAGCAAGATGGCCGCCGCTGCGATTGGGCATTCGCCGAAAAAGCGGGGTGTGAGCACCAACTGCAGCCCGTCCGCGCTGTGGCGAAGCATTGCATACGCGTGGCCGAACAGGCGTTCACGCGCGAGGCCTGCCGCAGTCATGCGCGCGACCGCCACGCGCAACGGCGGCTCGTCCAGTTCGAGGCAGCGCACCATGCGCCGAAGACCGGTCCGCAGCCGGGCGCGCAGCGCCGGGCTGTCCATGAAGCCGAAGGCCGCCAGACATTCGGGCGGCGCGCACGCTGCCCCAGCGGTCGGTGGCGGCAGAGCGTGCAATGCACGCCGCGCCGCCTTCGCCAACCGCAACGCATTGGCCTTGGCGTGGCGGAAGAACGCGTGCTGGCGGGGATATGCGTGTTGCAGGACCGACCGATCAGCGGCGACGAGTTCGAGCCCTTCCTCGGCCAGCACCGCTGCGACCGTCGCCGATGCGGCCGCGGGCAGTCCGGCAACGGCGGCGGACGGGCGCTGGCGCCGGTAGGCGAGCGCCTGCGCCGGCGCTGCCGGACGCGCGCCGTGGCGTCTCGGCCAGCCCGATGGCCCCGCCTCGCTCGGCGGCCACGGCAGTTGCGGGCCGGCCCTTGCGACTTCGCCGATCCGCGCGCGCAGACCCGTGTCGGCCAGCAGGCTCAATGCGCTCGGCGCGACCGGCGCGACCGGCGGCGCGGCAGCGCCCAGCGCATTGAGTGCATTCAGTGCGTTCAGTGCGTTCAGTGCATTAGGCGGCAAGATGATCGAACCAAGCATGGCGGGCATGGCGCAAGGCAGGACGCCGATGCTAGCCGGACGGCACCGGCGCCGCTCGCACGAAGCGATGCGCACACCCCTCGCCCCGAGTCGCAAACGGCGCGCCGATGGTCGCCCTAGCGCCACTGCAATCGCCACCGCCACCGCCACCGCCACCGCCACCGCCCCCGCCACCGCAATCGCCACCGCAATCGCAATCGCAACAGCAACAGCAACAGCAACAGCAACAGCAACAGCAACAGGTCAGGCAACGCGGGTATTGCCGAGGTGCGCAGTTCTGTGCGATGGCGAACAATCAGGCATCCTCCTTGATAGCAGCAGGCCAGATGAGAACCATGATCCGCTTTCCGCTGCGCGCCGGTGCGCTTGCCGTTGCCGCGGCACTCGCTGCTTGCGGCGGCAGCACGAATCAGACCAGTCAGACACCGACGCCGCCCCCCACGCCGGCCACCCTGAGCGGGACCGTACAACTGGGCGCCGTCAACGGCGCGACGGTCTCCGTGCTGCCGGTCAACGCCGACGGCAGCATCGGCGCCGGCGCGTTGGCGAGCACCACCACCGACGCGACTGGCGCGTTCACGCTGGCGATGCCGGCGCAGTGGCCGGTGGTCGTTGCCGCCACGGGTGGCACGTATACCGACTTGGCGACAGGAAGCAGCAACTCGCTGGCCGCTCAGACCGTGCGCGCGGTGCTGACCGCCGCGCCGAGCGGCACGCTGGTGGTCTCCCCCTACTCCAGCGCGGTCGTGCAGAGCGCCCTCGCCGCCGGGGGCCTGAACACGGCCAACGTGGCGAGTGCCAGCGCGCTGATCGGCGGCTTCATCGGCGGCGCCGATCCGCAGTCGACAGTGCCGGACTACGGTGCAAGCGCGACGGCCGCCGCGGACGGCGCCGCGCCGAGCACGGCGCAGTTGATGGCCTTTGCGCTCGGCGCCGAGTCCGAGTTCCGGTCCTTGTTCGATCCGCTGGTCACCGACAGCGTCTCCGCAATCGTTGCGGAAGCCGGCCAGGGCAGTTCGTTGGCGGCGTGCAACGCGGGGGCCGGCAATCCGAACGCCAGCGGCACGCTCGACGCCCCGTTGCCGGCCTCGTGCATGATGCCGCTCGCAGCGGCGCAGTTCGCGGTGTCGGCCAACAATCTGGGGCCGATCAAATCGGCCAACTACGCGACGACCGACACGGTGCGCGGCCAGGTCCAGACGCCGCAGGCGGCCGATGCGGCGGCTTGCGTCGATCCGCTCGGCCTGCTGGATGCGAACGGCACGTCGATCATGAGCAATCGTGCCAACGAGATGCAGGCGGCAATCGGACGCGGCGTGACGGTTGCCAACTGGAAAGGCTTCCCCGGCTCGAACGACAAGACCGTCTTCGGCATCTATGGGCCGCCGGCGGCGAACTACGCGTCGATCGCCACGCCGGCGGCATGCGCCGCGACACCGTTGGACTTCCAACGGGCCTGGGTGGTCGCGAACGAGACCTACTGGGTGGATCAGGGGATCAACTACTGCCATCATCACGTGCCTGGCTGGCTGCCGCCGGCCGACTCGACGTACTACAGGGTCGCGCTGCTGGGCAACCACACCTCCGGCGGCGACAGCTCCGGCATGACCTGCGCGGCCACCCGCCTGATCGACGGCTCGCAACTCGCGCCGAGCGTGACCACCAAGCCGGACGATAGCCAGATCCAATGGCAGGGCGTCGATTGTTCGAACTTCACGGCGTGGATCTACAACGTCAGCGGCCTGACCGGCAACCAGTTGAGCGGCGCGATCGGCACGCAGGCCTGCGAGGCTTCGCAACCCGGCGTGCTGATCGACATCGACGCGAAGAACGTGTTCGCCGGATCCGCGACCACTGACGAGGCGCTTGCCAACCCGGCGGCCAAGCTGCGTTACCTACAAACCGGCGATCTGCTCTACATCCTGTCGGTCGCGCCGGAAAAGAGCGACGCCAGCAAGTACTCGTTGAACCACGTGGTGACCTGGACTGGCAAGCGCCTGAGCGAATTCGCCAACGGTCCGGACGGCGCCAAGTACCAGATCGAGACGGCCGGCCAGGCCGGCTCGCGGCTGGCCGCGGACTTCATGAGCTACTACGGCAAGCAGACGCCCGCGCAGGTACGGGCCTACGACCCGTTCCTGATCATCGACAGCCACTATGCCGGCCCTGCCTACCGTCCGTTCACCGGTTGGTACCACGAGAGCCTGTCACACATCCGTCGCATCGTGGGCGCCGAGCGCGCGCAGCAGGAGGCGGCCCTCAAGCCGCTGCTGATCACCGAGATCGCGCGCCGCAAGAACGGCGTCGTGGTGCTCGGCATCCCTGGTTCGACCACGACCAGCGGCTACCGTCTGACCAACCAGACGCTGCCGGGCGGCGACAGCTGCTATCAGCAGCGCTGACGCGCCGCGGCGCCGGCCGGGGTGCCGCCTGGGGGTGCCGCCTGGGGGTGCCGCTCGGGGTCCCGCTCGGGGTCCCGCTCGGGATGCCGCCCCGCCAGCGAATCACTTGATCAGATCGAACAGCGACAGGCTCTGAACCTGGATGAAGGTCTTCTGGGCCGCTTCCAGCGTGGTCTGGGTCTGTACCAATTGCCCATAGGCGGTGGCGATATCGCTGCTGCTCACGTCCGACAAACGGGTGGCCACCTGCAGCGTGCTGGCCGCGTTCTGCGACTGCAACGCGGTCACTTCCTGCTCGCGCGCGCCAACGGCTGCCTGCACGGTGAGCACATTGTCAAGCGCGTTGGAGAGCTTTACGCCGACGGTCGTCATCGTGTTGGTGAACGCGGCGTTGCCGGCACTGCCGCGCGTGCCGTCGCGCAAGGCCGTGGCGGCAGCGGTCAGCGTCGAGAAGATGTCTGCGCCCGCCTGCGCCGCGGGTCCGACGGAGACCGTGTCCCCCGCCTCCGGCGTGCCGGACAGGGTCACGCTCAAGCCCCCGAAGGTGACCGCGCTGCCGCTGGTGTAGCTGCGTCCGACCGGCGCCACGTCCTGTCCGGTCGTCTCGTCGTGGACGGTGTAGGTAGTGGCGTCGCCGTCCTTCGCGAAGCTCAGCGTGAACGCATGACCGGCGGCGGCGTCCGATGCGTCGGTGACCGACACGGCGCCGTAGGTCACCGAACCCGTATTCGTGGTGCCCGCGCTCGCCACCGCCGCCGCGCTCGGCTGCACGCCTTGAAACACCGCGCTGCCGACCTCGCCGACCGTGATCGCGCGGCCGCTGCTCACCTGCACGCTGCGGCTGCTGCCGCTGCCCTGGTAGGTCGCGCTGCCATCCGCATTGCTGGCGAACGGCGTGGAACCCGTGTCGGTGCCGCCGAACAGATAGCCGCCGGTGGCATCGGTACTGTTCGCGAGCGCCAGGATCTGGTCGCGCACGGAATCGATCTGCGTGGCGAGCGTGGCGCGCGTCGAGTCGTCGAGCGACGGATTGCCGGCCGACACGACCAGGGTTTGCGCCTGCTGAACCAGCGTCGTGAGACTGCTGAAGGTGCTGTCTTCCTGGCCCAGTGTCGTCGCCGCGGTCGACAGATTGGTCGAATACTGCGCCAACTGCGTCTGCGCGCTGGTCAGGCGCGCAATCTCGGCCGCGCCTTCGGGGTCGTCGCTCGCGGTCAATACCCGCTTGCCGCTGCCGATCTTGTTCTGCAGATCGACGAGCGTCGATTCCTGCTTGGCCATCGTGGCGAGGTTGGTCGAATAGATCGTGCTGGTGGCGATGCGCATCGTATTGCTCCGTCAGGCCGGTGCCGCTTCAGTTGCTGAGGCCGAGTATCGTGTCGAACAGGGTCGTGGCGGTCTGGATGATCTTGCTGCTGGCCTGGTACATCTGCTGGTACTGCAGCAGGTTGGCCGCCTCCTCGTCCAGGTTCACGCCCGACACCGACTGCTGCTGCGTCGACAACGAGGTGATCAGCGTGGTCTGCGTCGTGTTGCTGGATTCGACCCGCGCCGCAAGCGTCCCGACCTGGGTGACGAGGTTGGCATAGGCGTCGCTCAGGGTGCTGCCGCCGATCACCTTCGCATCGGCCAGTTTGCCGATCGCCGTTGCATTGCTGCCGTCACCGGATAGCGCCGTATTGGCCGCGACGGTGAAGCTGTCGCCCGTCTTCGGCGTACCCGCCAGGGTCAGCGTCACGCCGCCGAACGCGTAGCTCGCGCCCGCCGTGTACGGCACGGCGCTGCCGGCGGGATAAGTGGTCGTGCTGCTCCCGGTGCTGACCGTGACGGCTGACGGAAAGCCGGACAACGTGCCGTCGGTACCGCTGTAGCTCAGCGTCACGGCCGAGGCAAGCGGCGAGCCGAAGTAGCTGGCGTCGGCACTCGCGCTGATGGTGCCGGTCCCCGCGTTGGTCGAGGCCGCCGCGGTCGTGACCGGCGACGCCGCGGCAATCGCCGACGTGTCGCTCGTCGCCACCGCGAAGCCAGCGGCCGCGTTGCGTGTTGGCGCGATGCTGAAACGGTCTCCGGCCTGCATCGTGCCGCTGAGCGTGTAGGACACGCCGTCGACGGTCACGCTGCCGGTGGACAGATCGGGCGACGACGTCGCGCCGGTCGTCTGGTTCGTCAGCGTATAGCTTTTTCCGTCGTAGGACAGCGTGTAGTTGTCGCCGGTCAGCGCGGTCGCGTCGCCGATCGAGGCGCCGAGCGCGGCATTGCCGGCATTGCCGGGGGCCGCCGTCACCGACGGTTGGCCGACCGTGAACAGCGCGCCACCCTGGCTGCCGCCGAGCGTCAGGCCTGCCTCGTTCTGCCCGTTCACTGCGCCGGCGAAGGCGGCGGCCACCACGCCGACCCGGTCGCTGACCGGATCGAGCATCTCGCGGCGGAAGCTCAGCAAGCCGCCGAGCGTGCCGCCGCTGAGCGTCGACTCGTCGAGATACTGGGTGGCGTCGCCGGTCCCGGACACGTAGGCGACGGTCTGTTCGCCCGCTTCGCTGGTCGACGGCACAGCGGCAAGCGCGTAGGAACGGCTGCCCATCACCAGCGTCTGGCCCGAACCGACATAAACGCCGTACGAACCGTCGGACTGCGTGACCACGCTGACATTGACCAGCTTGCTCAGCGCCGCCACCTGCCGATCGCGTTCGTCGAGCAGGCTGTTCGGCGTCTGTCCGGTAGCCGACGCGGCCTGGATCTGCGTATTGAGTGAGGCAATGCTCGCCGCCGCCGCGTTGATGCCCGACACCGCGCTGTCGAGTTGCGAATTGACGCTGTCGCGCAGCGACTGCAACTGCGTGGCGGTGGACGTGATCAGGCTGGCCAGCGTATTGGCCTGGCCCAGCAGGCTTTCGCGCGCCGCCGCGCTCGACGGGTTGCTGGCCACCGTCGAGGCCGCGGTCAGAAAGTTGTCCATCTGCGCGCCAATGCCGGCGGACGGATCGCCGAGCAGCGAATCGAGCGACGACGACAGCGTCTGATAGGCGTCCAGCGCACTGCCGGTGGACTGCGCATTGTTCAACTGCGTGGTCAGCGTCTGGCTGTACGCGCGCGTGACCGTCTCGACCGAGACGCCGGTGCCCAGGTAGCCCGCGCCCGTGTATTGAGCGCTGGACTGCTTCAGCGAGACCGACTCACGGGTGTAGCCGTCGGTCGACGCGTTGCTGATGTTCTGCCCGGTGGTGGTCAGCCCATACTGCGCCGCGTTGATACCGGACAGGCCAATACCGAAAAGTGAACTGGACATCGTGCCATCCTGTCGCGCCCGCCGCGGCCCTGCCGGGCCCGCGTCGTTCGCGTCGTTAGAAAGGTGCCGCTCAGCAGCGTTGCGTGGCGCTGCTCCCCGGCGCGGTGGCGGCGCGGTGGCAGCGAAGCGCGGCAGCGCGCCGCGGCCAGCGACCGAGACCCTGCCGGCGGCCCGTGCAGCCGGTACCGCCAACACAACCAGCCAACACAACCAACACAACCAACCCCAACAGAATCACCACCGACACAGTCGGCAGGCCGGGCGGCGTCCGGACCACCGCTTCGCCGTCCTGCGCGAAGCAGGCGCCCGCCTGGCTGTTTAACGGCAGCGCAACGTCAGACTTGAGCCCGCGCAGCACCAATGCCGTGGTGCCGCCCGGTTGCCCGACGGGCGCCCCGCACGCGGTGGGCGCGGGCCCCGGCGTGATCAGACCATCTGCTTGATGATCGCCAGCAGCTTCTTGCCGTAGTGCGGGTCGGTGGCATAGCCCGCCTTTTGCAGGCCATGCGCGAACGCGGCAGGGTTGCTGGCCGCGCGCAGCACCGGCTGATACCGGCTGTTGTTCTTCAACACGTTTGCATAGTCCTGCAGCGCCTCGTGGTACGAGCCGTAGGCCCGGAACTTCGCCACCGTGCGATGCGGCCGGCCGTTCACGTATTCGGTGGTCGTGACGTCGACCGTCGGACCGCTCCAATCGCCGCCGGCCTTGACGCCCAGCACGTTGTGGCTGCGGCTGCCGTCGCGGGTGCGGATCTCGCGCTTGCCCCAGCCGGACTCCAGCGCGACCTGCGAGAGAATGTAGTGCGCCGGGATGCCGGTCGACTCGCTGGCGGCCTGCGCCGCCGGCGCGAGCCGCTCGATGAAGTCGTTGGCGGCGGCGGAACTGCTGCGCCCCTTGAGCAACGGCGTGCTGGTCTCGCTACCGTCGGCGCTGAATGCACGCGCGCCGCCGAGCGAGCCGCCCTGGGTCGCGTAAGCCTGCGCCCCGGTGGCGCCGCCCGCCGCCGTGCCCGCCGACGCACCCGCGCCGCCCTGAGCGCGCGCGAGTTGCTGCACCATCATGTCCGCCAGCCCCACGCCCTTCGACGAGAGCTGCTGCGCCAGCTGCTGGTCGAGCATCGACGTCACCATCGAGCCGCCCTGGCTGTCGAGCAGTCCGTCCGACGGCGTCGCGTCTCGCATGCTCTTGAGCATCATCTGCAGGAAGGCGGCGTCGAACTGCTTGGCGGCGGCACGGGCCGCCTGTTGCGGATCGCTGCGCGCGGCGCGCCGAAGCGCGTCGAGGCCTTGCGTGTCGAGCGCGAAGCGGCGCGAGATGTCGCCGCTCGTACTGCTGACCGTCGTGTTGCCGTCGTTCATAGCGTTCTCAGATGATGTCCAGCTCGGCCTTCAGCGCACCCGCCGCCTTCATCGCCTGCAGGATCGAGATCAGATCGGCCGGCGTTGCGCCGAGCGCGTTGAGCGCCTTCACCACCTCGGCCAGCGAGGCGCCCGGGCCGACCATGCGCAGCGCGCCGGCGTCCTGGGTGACCTGGATCTGCGACTGGCGGGTCACCACGGTCCGGCCGCCCGACAGCGCGCCCGGCTGGCTGACCGACGGCGTGGTGTTGACGACGACGGACAGATTGCCGTGCGCGACCGCGCAGCTCTGCAGGCTCACCATTCGGTTCATCACGATCGAGCCGGTGCGTGCGTTCAGGACCACGCGCGCGGGACTTTCGCCGGGCGTCACGTCCAGTTCCTGCACGGCGGCCAGGAAGGCCACCTGCTGTCCGGGATCCACCGGCGTGCGCAGACCGACCGTGCGCCCGTCCAGCGCAAGCGCGGTGCCGCCGCCGAAGCGCTCGTTCAGCGCGGCGACCACCCGTGTCACCGTGTCGAAATTGGTGTCGTTCATTTCCAGGCGCATCATGCCGTCCTGCGCCAGCGTGGTCGGCACCGCACGTTCGACGATCGCGCCCCCAGCGATACGGCCCACCGCGAGCTGGTTCACCTGCACGCGGCTGCCATTGGCCGACGCGCCGGCGCCGCCAACCAGCAGATTGCCCTGGGAAATCGCATAAACCTGGCCATCGGCGCCCTTCAACGGCGTCATCAGGAGCGTGCCGCCGCGCAGGCTCTTCGCACTGCCCATCGACGAAACCGTGACGTCGATCGCCTGGCCCGGACGCACGAACGACGGCAGCGTCGCGGTGACCATCACCGCCGCGACGTTCTTCAGCTGCATATTGGTGCCGGCTGGCAGGGTGATGCCGAGTTGCGAGAGCATGTTCGACAGGCTCTGCGTCGTGAACGGCGTCTGCATCGTCTGGTCGCCGGTGCCGTCGAGGCCCACGACCAGGCCATAGCCGATCAGCGGGTTGTCGCGCACGCCTTGCACGCTGGCCAGGTCGCGCACGCGCTCGGCATTGGCCGGCTGGCAGGCCAGCGCCAACGCCAACGCGAGGCCCGCGCGGGCCAGCACGCCGCGCAGCCCAAGCGCGTGCGCGCGCAGTGTCGACGCCGGCGACGAATGCGACGAATGCGACGCGTGCGAGCGGAGCGGGAAAACGATGCGAGACGACGAAGACATGACAAGCCTGCTAGAACGGCGAAATGTTCAGGAAGAAGCGTTGCAGCCAACCCATCGTCTGCGCCTCGTCGATGTAGCCTTTCGCGCTGTATTCGATGCGCGCATCGGCAACCTGCGTCGAGTAGACCGTGTTCGCGCCGGTGATGGTGGTCGGATTGACCACGCCCGAGAAACGGATGAACTCGCGGCCCTGGTTGATCAGCATCTGCTTTTCGCCCGACACCGCCAGATTGCCGTTGGCGAGCACCTGCGTCACCGTCACCGTCAGCGTGCCGGTGAAGGTGTTCTGGGCATTCGCGCCACCCGATGCCTTCAGCACGTTGTCGCCGGACATCGAGGTGCCCGCGCTGCCGAACAGGCCGCGCAGCAGGCCCGGCGTGGTCGTCGGCGTGAAGCTCGCGTTGCCCGCCCGGCTGGTGTTGGTCGCCGACGACTTGGTCGCGTTGACGTTCTCGTTGATGACGATCGTCAACACGTCGCCGATCTGGCGCGGCCGCGGGTCTTCGAACAGCGGCCGATCGCCGTAGCTCGGGTTGTAGATCGACCCGGCTGTCGCCGCCGGCAAGGTGCGCGGGGCGGGCGCGGCGGTCATCGGCTGCGCGGTCAGCGGCTCGCGCGGCAACTGCGCGCAGGCGCCGAGCAACAGCGCGCCGGTGGCCACCAGCAGCCCGGCGCTGCGCACTGCGCGGGTGCCGCGAAACGCCAGCGCGGCGGCGGAAACGAGAATGCGAAACATGATCGACAGGCCGCGCTCAGACGTTCAACTGGCTGAGGGTCTGCAGCATCTGGTCGGAAGTCTGCACCGCCTTGCTGTTGATCTCGTACGCCCGCTGCGTCTGGATCATGTTGACCAACTCTTCGACAACGTTCACGTTCGACGCCTCGGTATAGCCCTGGCTCAGCGTGCCCGCGCCATTGCTGCCCGGCACCGTCACGTTCGGCGCACCCGACGAGGCGCTCTCCGCGAACAGGTTCTGACCGAGCGCCTGCAGGCCGGCCGGATTGATGAACGTGGCCAGCGTGATGTTGCCGACCTGCTGCGTCGCGGCCGAGCCCTGCTGCGTCACCGAAACGACGCCGTCGTTCGACACGGTGAACGACGTGGCCGTCGCCGGGATGGTGATCGCCGGCAGCACCTGATAGCCGGCCGACGTCACCAACTGGCCGTTCTGGTTGGTCTGGAAGCCGCCATCGCGCGTGTAGGCCGTGGTGCCGTCAGGCATCTGGACCTGGAAGAAGCCCTGGCCGGAGATAGCCAGGTCCTTCGAGTTGCCGGTCTGGCTGAGGTTGCCCTGGGTGTACAGGCGCTCGCTCGCCACTTGCTGCACGCCGGTACCCATCTGCAGACCCGACGGCAACGTGGTGTCCTCGCTCGACGCGGCACCCGGCTGGCGAACCGTCTGGTACAGCAGATCGTTGAAGACCGCTCGCGACCCCTTGAAGCCCGTCGTGCTGACGTTGGCCAGGTTGTTCGAGATTGTGTCCATATTGGACTGCTGGGCATTCATGCCGGTCGCGGCGATATACAGAGAGCGGTTCATGCGTTGGCGTTGGCGTTGGCGTTGGTTTTTGCCGCGCAAGCGCGGCAGCGTTGGTTTCGTCGCCCGACCCGCTGAGCGGCGACGCATCGATCGATCGCCGCCGGCCCGGACGCGGCCGGGACCGGCGCGGTCAGCCGCTGAAGTTCAGCAACTGATTGGCGGTCTGCTCGTTGGTCGCGGCCATGTCGAGCACCTTCATGTGCATCTGGAACGCCCGCGCGTTGTCGATCATCGCGACCATCGCGGTGACCGGGTTGACATTGCTGCCCTCGACCGCGCCGGAGGTGACGCGCACCGTCGGATCGACCTCGACTGCTTCCTCGCCGGCGCGAAACAGGCCGTCGTCGCCGCGCGTGAGCGAGGCCGCGGGCGGATTGACCAGCTTGATCTTGTCGACCACCGCAACGGCCGTCGGCGTGTCGCCGGCGCCGCGCGTCGAGATCGTGCCGTCGTTCGCGATGTCGATCTGCGTCGCGGGCGGTACCGCGATCGGCCCGCCGTTGCCGATCACCGGCAACCCGCCGCCGGTCACCAGTTGTCCGTTCGCATCGAGGTGCAGGTTGCCGGCGCGCGTATAGGCCTCGCTGCCGTCGGCCGCCTGCACCGCGATCCAGCCGCTGCCCTGGATCGCGACGTCGAGCGCGTTGCCGGTCGGTTGCACCGGGCCGGGCGTGAAATCGCTGGTCGGCACGGTGGTCAGCGCATAGGTCCGCGTGGTCAGATCGTTGCCGGCCTCACGCTCGACCGGCACGGCCCGGTACGCGGCAAGCTGCGCACGGAAACCGGCGGTCGAGGTGTTCGCCAGGTTGTTGGCGATCGTCGCCTGCTGGTCCAGCGCCTGCGAGGCGCCGCTTGCCGCGACGTAGATCAATCGGTCCATCGCGCGCTCGCGGTTACAGGTTCATCAGGGTCTGGTCGACCGCCTGCTGCGTCTTGATCGTCTGTGCATTGGCCTGGTAGAAGCGCTGCGCGGTGATCAGATCGACCAGCGACGACGTGAGGTCGACGTTCGACGACTCGGTCGCGCCCGATTGCAGCGAGCCCAGCGAGCCGGTCCCGGCGGTGCCGGCCACCGGGATGCCGGACGTCGCGCTCTGCGCGAACACGTTGTTGCCCAGATTGACCAGGCCTTCCGGGTTGGCGAAGTTGCTGAGGGCGATCTGCCCCAGCGTCGCGGTCTTGCCGTTCGAGTAAGTGCCCGTCAGCGTGCCGGTCTTGTCGATCGCGAACGACGACAGCTGGCCGGCGCTGTAGCCGTCGGTGGTGAGCGACGTGGTCGCGAACGCCGTGCCGTATTGCGTGACCTGCGAGAAGTCCAGCGCGATCGACTGGTTGGCGGCCGCGCCGTCGGTGGGCGAGAACGTCACCGTGCCGGTGGTCGTGCCGGTGACCTTGCCGCTGGTGTCGAAACTCAGCGTCGCGGCCGGCTCGGTGCCGCTGGCCGTGCCGTCGATCGTGGTGTAGGTCTGCCACACCGTGTCGCCGGCAGTGTTGTTGGTCTTCACGAAATAGAGGCCGAGCGTGTGCGCGCTGCCCAGCGAATCGTAGACCGTTGTCGAGGTCGAGTTGGTGTAGCTTGCCGTGTTGCTCGGGTCGAAGGTGACCGCGCCGGTGCCGGTGGTGACGACGGCGGTCGCGTCCGACGGCAGGTTCACCTGCGCGGCGAGCGAGGTACTGACCGCGGCCTGCATGGCGCCGCTCGGAATCGACAGCGGCGCCGGCGCGGCCGTGCTGATGTTGCCGTTCGCGTCCGCGTTGTAGCCAGTCAGCTGCATGCCCTGCGCATTGACGATCTGGCCGGCACTGTTCAACGAGAATTCGCCGTTGCGCGAATAGACCGTAGTGCCGTTGTTCGACAAGGTGAAGAAGCCGTTGCCGTTGATCGCAAGGTCCAACGTCGAGCCGGTGGTCGCGATGGTGCCCTGCGTAAAGGACTGGGCAACCTTCGCGACGCTGGTGCCGATGCCCGCGCCATTGCCGGAGGCGGTCGCCAACGCATTCGCGTAGACCGCCGCGAACTGCGTGCCGCTCTGCTTGTAGCCGACCGTGTTGGCGTTGGAGATGTTGTTGCCGATCACGTCGAGATCGCTCGACGCGGCGGACAAGCCGCTCAAACCTTGCGAATAACCCATGACGGGCTCCTGTGTTGACTGTTGGGGCGCGGCGAGACCGCGCTCAGAGAATCTGCGCGACGGCGCTCAGGCTCACCGTCGAACCGGTGCTGAGCACGAGGCCCGGCGTGCCGCTGGACTGCTGGATGACGCTGGCCACCTGCGCCTGCGCGAGCGGCGTCGCCGTCACGCTGGTGGTGCCGTTGACCGCGCTTGCCTTGAGCGTATAGCTGCCGTCCGACACCGTGCTGCCGGTGTCGTCCTTGCCGTCCCAGCTGACCGGCGTGACCCCGGCCGCGGTCGCGCCCAGGTTCAACGTGCGCACGGTCTTGCCGGACGCGTCGACGATCGAGACCGTGACCGCCGAGGCCGCCGAATCCAGCTTCACACCGGCGGCGGTCGCGGTACCGGACGCGACGGTCAGATCGCTGCCGGTCGCCAACACGTTCTTGCCGATCAGCGTGCTTGCCGAGACCTGCTGCCCCGCGTTGATCTGCGTCGCGAGCGAACTCAGCGTCGTGTTCAGCGCGCCGATCCCCGACACGGTATTGATCTGGGCCAGCTGCGAGGTCATCTGCGAGCTGTCCATCGGGTTGGTCGGGTCCTGATTCTTCATCTCGGCGACGAGCAGCTTCAGGAACGTCGCCTGCAGGTCGGTCGACGACGTGCTGGTCGCCGACGTGGAACTGCTGGTGCTGCTGGTGCTGCTGGTGCTGCTGGTCGAACCGGTACCGTTCACCGTGTCGAGCAGGGTGCTCGTCAGCGCGCTGCCACTGCCTGAGATCGTCGTCATGTCTTCTGTCTTGTAGTGTCTCGATTGTCCGTTTGCCCGACAGCCGGGCTTACTGTCCGATGGTCAGCGTCTTCAGCATCAGCGTCTTCGCGGTGTTGAGCGTCTCGACGTTCGCTTGATAGGAACGTGCCGCCGAGATCATGTTGACCATCTCGTTGACCGGATTGACGTTCGGCATCGTCACGTAGCCACGCTCGTCGGCGGCGGCGTTCGACGGATCGTAGACGGTCTTCATCGGCGAACTGTCCTCGACCACGCCCGTCACCGAAACGCCGCCGATCTGGTTGGCGGCGGCCGCCACGCCCGCGCCGCGTACCGCGCCGGCGAGCGGCTTCACCGCGAAGGTGACCTGCTTCGCGCGATAGGCCTGCCCGTCCGGACCGGCCACGCTGTTCGCATTGGCCAGGTTGCTGGCCGTCACGTTCAGGCGCTGCGACTCCGCGGACATCGCCGAACCGGCCACCGCAAAGATGTTCATCATCGAGGTCATCGCGACACTCCGTTGCAGCGCACGGCCGGGCCGCGCGCGAAATTGCGTACTGTCCGAGTGAGTGCGGTCCGAGTAAGTACGGTCCGGGCCGCTCGCATCAGCCGTTGCCCAGCGCGGCGAGCATGGTCTTGATCTGCTGGCTCACCACCGTCATGCCGGTCTGGTAATGCAGTGCGTTGTCCGCGAAGTTCACGCGTTCGGCATCCAGCTCGACCGTGTTACCGTCGAGGCTCGACTGCGCCGGCGTGCGGTATTGCGGCGTGCCGTAGCGTGCGCTCGCCGCGGTCGCCAGGCCGGCCAGATGCGCGCCGCTGGTCGCGCTCATCGCGAGCACCGCCGGCTGCACGGCACCGTTCTGCGACGCGGCCAGCGGCAGCCTGCCGGCGCTGCCACCCGCCACGCCGGCGCCCTCGTCCTGCGCGCCGCCCAGCGCCCGGCCAAGCGACGCGGCGAAATCGACATCGCGCGACTTGTAGCCGGGCGTGTCGACGTTCGCGATGTTCGATGACAGCAGTTCCTGCCGATACGCGCGCAGGTTCAAGGCTTCGCGTCCGAAACGCAGCTCGGCGTCCAGCTTGTCCAATGCTCGTGCTCCCAGGTGCGCGCCGCCGGCCCGCGGGCTGGCGAGACGCTAGACGGTCTATTTCCGATGCCAGCAGATGGTAGCGGCCCGGCCTCGGGCGCAATGCGGCGATTAGAGGGGAGATGCAGGGCCACTTCAGGTGATCCATGGGCCGCTCGCGGCCTAGAATGCAGGCTCGGCATGGATTGACGATGGAGCGGCAAGGCATGGCAGAGGCAGGCAGGCACGACGACACGGGCCATACGGCGCCGGTCCGGCGCGCACGCATGGCGGCTGCCTGCGTCATGGCATGGCTGGCGCTGGCGCCAGGAGTGTGTGCGGCGCAAGCGGGCGCCGAGCGACAGGATCCGGAAGCGATCCGCGCGACAGCCGAAGCCTTTGCCCGCGAGCAGGCGGCCGGATTGCCGGGCCGCGTCGAGGTCGCGATCACCGCGCCGGCGCCGCGCGGCCTCGCGGCCTGCGCGTCGCTCGAACCGTTCCTGCCGCCCGGCGGCCGTCTGTGGGGACGCGCGACAATCGGCGTGCGCTGTCTGGGGCCGCGACCGTGGACCGTCTACCTGCAGGCGCGCGTGTCCGTCACGGGTACCTATTACGTCGCGGCACGTAACATCGAGCCTGGCGAAACGCTCAGTGCGGCGGACCTGACACCGCGTGACGGCGACCTGACACTGTTGCCGGTGTCGGTCCTCACCGACCCCGCACAGGCAATCGGCGGCGTGGCGTCGAACCGGATCAATGCCGGCCTGCCGGTGCGGGGCGACCTGGTGCGCGCGGCACTGGCGGTGCGCGCGGGTCAGCCGGTCCGGCTGGTTGCCGAGGGCCCCGGCTTCGCCATCACCGCCGAGGGCAGCGCGCTTGGCAATGCGTCGGCCGGCCAGCCGGTCCGGGTCCGCACCGAATCCGGCACGGTCGTGAGCGGTCGGGCGCGGGAAGACGGCTCCGTCGACGTGAGCCGATAATAGGCGTGGGCCGGCCGTGGGTCCGACGTGGGAGGCCGCGCCGGCGGCTACCGACCGACCGCGTTGGCGGCGCTGGCACGCAATGCGCTAAAGTTTCACCGGCGCCTGCCGTTAAGCCTGGAAAACACCGAGACATCCTGTGAGCATGGACGTTAGCAAAACCCTGTCGAAAGCCCCGCTGAGCAACCGGTCCTCCGTCGCTGACGTCAAGACCGGTCAGGCGTCGAACGTCGCCAGCGGCAGCGCAGCGAGTGCGGCCACCACGGCCGGCACGGTCTCCGCGCCCACCACCGCCGGCGGCGATGCGGTGCAGCTCTCGACGACCTCCGCGTCGTTGCGTGCTTCCGCCGTCGATTCGAGCCGCGACATCGATACGGAACGGGTCGCGCAGATCCGGGCCGCGATTGCCGACGGCACGTTGTCGGTGAACCCGGCGAAGATCGCCGACGGTCTGATCGATACGGTACGCGACCTGCTGGGCAACAGCAGCCGCGCCTGACGTCGGGTCGCAACGCAAGACCGACGACGATCCGATGAGCGACGCCCCGCAATCCACCGTCGCGCCGGCAGGCGCCGCGCTTGGCGCATGGCTGAGCGCCGAGCGCGAAGCGCTGGAAGCGATCCTCGCGTCGCTGATCGACGAGCAACAGGCGCTGGCGCGCGGTGGCGACGCGATGGCGGCGCTGCCGGACGCGTTGCGCCGCAAGCAGTCGGCCGCCGAGACCTTGCGCGCACTCGATGCAGCGTTGCCCGCGCGCCTGGGCGTGGCGGCGGACGGGTTGCCCGCCGCGTTCAAACGTGCCCTCGACGCCGACCCTGGGTTGGCCGCGCAATGGTCAGAAGTCAGCGCGCTGGCCGCGCGTGCGCGTGCCGAGAACGACGGCAATGGCCGCCTCGTGACGACGCGTCTGCATTACAACCGTGCCGCCCTGGACGCACTGCTCGCCGGCCGCGACGGCGATACGCCGTCGCCGGTGTATGGCGCGAACGGGCGTCTGGTGCCGCGCTGACGCGCTCTCGCGCCGCGCCGTGCTGACTTTTCGATACTGTCAGACGTAGCCGGGTCGGAGGTTGCCGGTTGCCGGTCGCATGCATCCGTGATCTCGACTGGCACCCGTCACCGGCCGCTCGCCACCCCGCTCACCGGCCTCTCACCGGCCTCTCACCGGCCTCTCGTCACACGGCTGCGCCGCGCTCCCGCGCTCAACTGCGACACTGTCTGCCCGCCGGACCGCCCCGCAAGCCAGGCGCCATCGCGCGGCTCAGCCCGTCGTCGGCTCATCGAGCAACAAGGCGCGGGCGGCATCCGCCTCCGCACGCAGGAACCCCCACAACTCGCTCATCCGGCGCAAGCGCCGCTGCTCTTCCACGCAGTACAGCCAGAACGTTCGCGTGACTGACAGTGCGTCGGGGAGCACGACCTGCAGCGCTGGATCATCGCGCGCCAGGAAACATGGCAGGATGCCCATCGCCTCGCCGCTGCGCACTGCCTGATGCTGTGCGATGACGCTGGTGCTGCGCCAGACCACCTGCGCACCCGGCACCGCGTGTTCGAGATACAGCAGCTCCTGGCTGAAGGCGAGGCCTTCGACGTAACTGACGAAGCGGTGCCCTGCGAGATCGGCAACGCCGCGGATCGGCGCATGGCGCTGCAGATATGCCGGGGTCGCGTATAGCTTGAGCCGGTAGTCGGTCAACTTGGTGCAGATATAGGGACCCCGCGCGGGCCGCTCGATGGTGACCGCCAGATCGGCCTCGCGCTTCGACAGGCTGACGAAATGCGGGACCGCGATCAGCTCGACGTTGATCAATGGATGGTTGGCCTGGAATCGCGCCAGCCGCGGCGCCAGGAACGAGGCGCCGAATCCCTCGGTGGCGGCCACCCGCAATTGGCCGGAGAGCGCCTGCCCGCTGTTGGCCAGCCGTTCGTAAGCCGAGCCGACCGTGCTCTCGATCGCGTCGGCATAGGCCATCAGGCGCTGGCCCTCGCCGGTCAGTACGAAGCCGTCGGCGCGCGACTTGTCGAACAGCAAGGTGCCGAGCGCGGCTTCCAGCGCGCGGATCCGGCGCGCGACCGTCGTGTAGTCAACGCCAAGCCGCCGTGCCGCCGCAGTGGCCCGCCCCACCCGCGCCACTTCAAGAAAGTAGCGCAGATCGTCCCAGTCCAGCCGCTCGGGCACGGCCTCGGTCGAGCGCGGGGTCGCAGCCTCCGTGTGTTTTTGCATATCGAACCGGTGAATTTGCCGGTGGTTGGGGCCTGTCCGCCTGACTATACTCAGCCGTAAGAAGCCCGCCTACGCGCGAAAACGCCTAGCGTGCGGCCGTTTCGACGCAGCCCGGCACGATGCCGACGTGCTGCGCGCCAGGAGACACGAGTGGCGTTCGCACACGATCCCGATTGCCTTCCGCCAGCGGTACGGAGCCCGGGCTGCCCTGCCCCTTGCCTGTTACCGTGCTCATCGCGGTCGCCACTGGCGAGGTCACTGGCGGGGTCACTGGCGGGGTCACTGAGGGGGCCACTGACGGGGCCATGGGTGCGACCATCACCGCGACGCGCAGCGGTCTCCCGTGCGCCGCGACGACGCCGCATGCGCGGTGCGTCGACTGCCGCGCCGCCACCGCGACGCCACAGCCCCTTCCTGCGGTCGCCTGCATCGACGTTCTCCCTCATTGCCAGTTCCGTTGCCGCTTCGGCGCCGCGCGCCACCCGTCGCGTACCGGCGTCGGCTTGCCGCCACGCACAGCCACGCCCACTACCGCGCCCCCTTCGCTATTCCGATCCCTTTGCGCCTTCCACCGGAGATTGCCATGCCACTCGACGCCCCTGACGCAAGCACTCGATCCGACCCGCGCGACGCGCCGGCCGCGTCGCGTACCGCCCGCCTGCTGATCGACGGTCAATTCATCGAGTCGCGCAGCGATCGCTGGCGCGACATCGTCAATCCCGCCACGCAAGCGGTGGTCGGTCGGGTACCGTTCGCGACCGGCGACGAGCTCGATGCCGCGATCGGCGCCGCAGCCCGCGCGTTTCCTGCCTGGCGAAACACACCGATTGCCACCCGCATGCGGATCATGCTTCGCATGCAGGCACTGATCCGGGCGCAACTGAAACCGATCGCCGCGTTGTTGAGCGCCGAGCAAGGCAAGACGCTGGCCGATGCCGAGGACGATATCGTCCGCGGTCTGGAGGTGGTCGAACATGCCTGCTCGATCGGCACATTGCAGATGGGCGAATTCGTCGAGGACGTCGCGGCGGGTGTCGACACCTACACCCTGTTGCAGCCGCTCGGCGTTTGCGCGGGCATCACGCCGTTCAATTTTCCCGCGATGATCCCGCTGTGGATGTTTCCGATGGCCATCGCCTGCGGCAACACCTTCGTCCTCAAGCCGTCCGAGCAGGATCCGCTGTCGACGATGGCACTGGTCGAGCTGGCGGTGGAGGCCGGAGTCCCGCCCGGCGTACTGAATGTCGTGCACGGCGGCCGCGAAGCGGTCGACACGCTCTGCACCGACCCGCGCATACGCGCGGTATCGTTCGTGGGCTCGACGGCGGTTGGCCGGCATGTGCACGCGCTCGCCAGCCAGCACGGCAAACGGGTGCAGGCGATGATGGGCGCCAAGAATCACGCCGTGGTGATGCCCGACGCGAACCGTGAAGCCGCACTCAACGCCCTGGTCGGCGCGGCATTCGGGGCAGCCGGGCAGCGTTGCATGGCGACGTCGGTCGTGGTCTTCGTCGGCGCCGCCAACGCATGGCTCGACGATTTCGTGGCGCGCGCCCGCGGCCTCAAGATCGGCCCCGGAGACGCGCCCGGCAGCGACCTCGGCCCGGTGATTTCGGTCGCCGCGCGCGAACGCATCGAAGGGTTGATCGCCGAAGGCGTGGCGGCCGGCGCAACATTGTGTCTGGACGGTCGCGGCATCGCGGTGCCCGGCTTCGAGCACGGCAATTTCATCGGACCGACCGTGCTGAGCGACGTCGATTGCGAGATGAGCGTCTACCGTACCGAAATCTTTGGCCCGGTCGCTGTCGTGATGAGCGTCGATACGCTGGACGACGCGATCGCGCTGATCAATCGGAATCCGATGGGCAACGGCGTCGGCATCTTCACCCGCAGTGGCGCAACGGCGCGCCGCTTCCAGCACGAAATCGACGTCGGGCAGGTCGGCATCAACATTCCGATCCCGGTTCCGGTGCCGTTCTTCAGCTTCACCGGATCGCGCGGGTCCAAGCTCGGCGACCTCGGCCCCTACGGCAAGCAGGCGGTGCAGTTCTACACGCAGACCAAGACGGTCACCTCGCGCTGGTTCGACGAGCCGGACGACGCCTGCGCCGCCAGCGCTAACCAAGCGAGCGAAACCTCCATTCGCGCTGGAGACGCCGCACGGCACCCGATCAACACCACGATCTCGCTCGGTTGAGCGCCCCACTCCTGCCACTCCTGCCACCCTTCCCGCCCGGCCCACCCGGGTGCAATGGAGTCATCTCATGCAAATCGCTTTCATCGGGCTGGGCAACATGGGCGCGCCGATGGCGGCCAATCTGCTGGCTGCCGGCCATGCCCTGCGGGTCTGCGACCTCAGCGAGGCGGCCATCGACGCCGCATGCGCGCAAGGCGCGACGCGCGCCGCCAATCCGGCCGACGCGGCGAGCGATGCCGAACTGGTGATGACGATGCTGCCGGCGGCAGCGCACGTGCGCGCGGTCTACCAGGGCGAGCACGGCGTGCTGGCGAGCGTCCCGGCCGGGATACCGCTGATCGACTCCAGCACGATCGACCCCGCGACGGTGGCCGCCTTGGCCGATGCCGCCGCCCGTCAGGGCAATCCGTTTGTCGACGCACCGGTCTCCGGCGGCACCGTCGGCGCCCAGGCCGGCACCCTGACCTTCATGGTGGGCGCCGATCCGGCCTTGCTCGAGCGGATCGCGCCGGTGCTCGCTCAGATGGGACGCAACGTGGTGCGCTGCGGCGACACCGGCACCGGACAGGTCGCAAAGCTGTGCAACAACCTGCTGCTCGGCATCTCGATGATCGGCGTCGCCGAGGCAATGAGCCTGGGCGAGGCGCTTGGCATCGACGCACAGGTGCTGGCCGGCATCATCAACACCTCCACCGGCCGCTGCTGGAGCGCCGAGGTGTGCAACCCGGTGCCCGGCATCGTCGCCAATGCACCGGCATCGCGCGCATATCGCGGCGGCTTCGGCGTCGACCTGATGCTCAAGGATCTCGGCCTGGCGGTGGACGCCGCTCGCGCCGCGCGGCTCGCCCTGCCCCTGGGCGCACTTGCCGAACAGACCTACCGGCGGAGCAGCCGCCACGGCGATGGCAGTCTCGATTTCTCGTCGGTGATCCGGCAGTACGGCGATGCCGGCTGACAGACGACTGCGCCGTGCTGATATGGCGGGTGTGGCGGGCGTCCGCGCGCGGCGAAACAGGCGCGACGCATGCAGTCGCCAACGAAGCAGATCGGGACGAATCGGCGACAGATCGTGGCTGACGCGCTTGCCGGTGTCGCGGCCACCCAGTCCGTCGACACGTCATGTGCCGTGCTCGTCCACCTCGTGAATAGGAGTTGCCCGGCGTCGCGCTCAGTCAGATTGGACGCGCGCCCATGGTTGGCCGGAATGAGCGCAGGCTGATACTGACGCGCAGCGAGCTCGGGGTGCGTCGATGGCATCGGGGGTCCGCGGAATCGGCGCGCTGTGCTGTGTAAAGATTCTTCAAGGCGCTGCCAGCGAGCTACAACAACGTGCAACTGATCAGCTGGCGTCGCCGGTTGCCAGCGTCCTGAGCTGGCGACCGACGCCCGAAAGGTTCGGATGGCCTGAAAGAACCTTGGCAGCGGCAGTATAAAAGTGCACTTTCAAACCGGCACAAAAGCCGGTTCCCATTCTATGGATTCACGTCGTATGGCCATGAATTGTATGAAAAACATTTAGTTTTTATCCGGCAATCCATCCGGTACGCCGTCGCCGTGCATACGACGAGCATGGCACCGATGGTCCCCGAAGAAACATCGCGGCTCCTTGACGATGACCTCTTGCCGCTTGTGGCGGAAGCGCATCAACTGGCGGGCCGGCTCCACCCCATCCTGCGAGATTCGATTGGTGATTTGGTTCGTTCGATGAACTGCTATTACTCCAATCTGATCGAAGGTCATGATACTCATCCACGCGACATTGACCGGGCGCTTGCCAACGATTTTTCGACCGAACCTCGGAAGCGTGACCTGCAAAAGAAAGCGGTCGCCCATATTCACGTTCAGCGTTTGATCGACACTGGACGCGATCCCGATGCTTGGCCAGCGTCCGCGACCTATGCGTCGTGGCTGCACAAGGCGTTCTGCTCGCAGCTACCGCCGGAAATGCTGTTCGTCACAGACGAAAAGACTGGGAAGCAGCTCGAGATCGTTCCTGGCGAATGGCGCAAGCGGGACGTGCAGGTTGGCCAGCACATTCCGCCACCGCACGAAGACCTGCCTCGCTCCATGTCGCGTTTTGATGCGGCCTATGGCTCGCCGCCGCTTACCAAACTTCGGCAGCTTCAGACTGTCGGCGCAGTCCATCATCGCCTCCTTTGGATTCACCCATTCCTAGACGGCAATGGCCGGGTCGCTCGGCTGATGTCCCATGCCCTATTCAAACGGCTTGAGGTCGGAACCAGTCTCTGGCCAGTGGCACGGGACCTGGCGCGCGACGAGGCTCGCTATAAGGCGTTGCTCGCGAATGCCGATAGACCGCGCCAAGGCGACCTCGACGGGCGCGGCAACCTAACTCAGCGCGGACTGATCGAATTCAGCAAATTTTTTCTCGATCGCTCGGTTGACCAGATCCGTTTCATGAGCGGGCTGCTGGAACCGGCGACGCTGCTGACCCGCATCGAACTTCATATCGAAGAGGAGGTGCGGGCGAAGCGGCTGCACCGTGGCAGCTTCGCGGTACTGCGCGAAGCCGTAATGCGTGGCGAGGTCGAGCGCTCACAGATTCCATTGCTAACCGGCTACACGGACCGTGGTGCCCGCAATGTCACGGCTGGCTTGGTCGAACGCGGGATGCTGACCACTGTGACGCACCGCGCGCCGTTGCGTCTGGCTTTCCCGGTCGACGTGGCCGAGCGATGGTTTCCCAATCTGTACCCCGCCAACGCTGGATCACGAATATGACACAGACAATCGTCGGACCCATCCGCCGGATTCGGCGATGTCTTCCCGCTCGCAAGTTCCGACTTTCTCATGCCCGGTTCGAGCCTAGCAAGGGCACGGCCTGAATTTGCGAATGCCGTCCGCATCCTACTGACGGCCGATGCAGGCGCTGCTGATCGCGAGCCAATTGGGTAGTGCGATCGTCCTTCCCATGCGGTCAAACGATCGCCACATAGGATCGCAGCCTCATACGACCGAAATCGGTTCGGCCCGGACGCTTAGCGTTCGGATCCATCACCATCGCGCAGCCATCTGTCCGGTGGTGCACGACCCAATGCCATCTGTCGCCTATCGGGTTGATTGCGACGATGGCACGGTCCGGTACCGAAGCCCATTTTCGCACCGCTCGCCCCTGCAGCGTCTCAATGCCGAACGTTCGCAACAGCGTCCGCAAATGACGAGATTTGGTGCGGGCGCATCTTGACCAATCGAATATGTCGAACGCCCGCCGGCGGACAGACTCATAACGCACACCGGCTAGACTTGCAACGCAAGCCAGCCCGCATGCCACCGGGTCAAGTTGCTTCACATACCGCGGCGAAACTGTTTTGTTCGGCATTTCGTTACCGCGGCTCGCCATGCAAATAGGCGTTGACTCCGACCATACACCGTTTTCCATCGCTCCTGCCAGCCTTGACTTCATCCAACGGGCACTTGAGTCTCTGTCCGAAGGCAGTCGGACGCGGGACACGCAGCTGGAATCGCTTGAACATCGCATACTCGGCCGCTCTTGCTGCGTAGCGTGACCGCTCTCACCCAGGCTCTTTCGGAGCCAGTGCATTGCCTCATCGAATGGATTGGGCGTGACGGTATCGCTATCGCCAAACGCAGACAGTTCAATCGTCGATGAATGCGCGATGCGGCATATGGCGCGCACCATCGCGCAGCGCTGTCCACCGATCAGTCGCGCGGCAACGGCGGCGCCAGTTCGTCTCGCCCGGCGCGACTGCGCGCGCGCGTCGTTTCCGCCGAATCCGGCGTTCGGAGCCTGAGCAGACGTTGCCTGATGCTCTCGTCGGCGTCGTGACCGCGCAGTTCGTCAAGACGTCGCCTGATGTGCTCGTCGGCCTCGTGAATCAGCATTTGCCCAGACTCGCGCTCGGTCGGGTTGGACACACGTCCAGCGGTTGGCGATCGCCAAGCAAGGGCGGCATCCATCGCCGCTCGATTCAGCGAGCCCGTTTGCGCGAGCGCGGACCCAGCCGACGACGGCTCGGCAGTGCTTGATGAGTGCGGGCCGAACGCACCTCGCCTGTTTTGCGGATTGCTGCCCGCACCGGCGGCGGCCCTGCGCCGACTTTCGCTCAAGACATGATCCGCGAGACGGCTGGCCAGCAGAGCTGCGTTCGCGCGGGCTGCGGTTTCCGCGCGCGCCCGACTCGCTTCGCGTTGCGTGTCGTCTTGCTGCTGCAGCCACTGTTGCGCTGCGCGACTCGCGTCTGCCAATTGAGCGCGTTCGACCGCACGCGACGCGGTCATTGCCGACACGGCGGGGCCGATCTGCGCCTTGACCCGGCGCAACAACGCAGCATAGTCCTCGACCGGCGTCGCAGCGGCAAGGTCGTCCATCCTGCCGCGCCGATAAAGCTCGCGATCGGCCGGAATCAGCGATGCCTGCCGCAGCAACGCAATCGCCTCGGCGTTGCCGTCCATCGCATCGGCGCGTTTGGCCCGCTTGTAGAAATCGGCGCGCTGTTCCAGGTGGAGATTCGGGAAGTCGTAGCCGGCCTGCTGCAACGACATGCGCCTGAGCAGTTCCGGCCGTTGCATGGGCGCCACTGACGCAACATCCGCCAATAACGCGCACAAGGTTCGGGTGGCGGCCGAGTCCCATGCCGAACCGACAACAGCATGTGCCAACGACTCGACCGGGTCATCGCTTCGGCTCGGCAGCACAAGCTCGATTGCGGCGTCAGCCGCCAGATGCTGCCTGGCGAGCAGTGCGCGGAGCAACGAAAGGTAAGCTTCCGCCAGCGGAGACGGGCCGCCCTGCGCCACCAGCTTCGCGATTTGACTGCCAATGTGATTGCCTTGCGCGTCACGCGCGCAGGCGGCTAGGCTCGCGATGGCCGGCACGCGTACGGCAAAGCCAAGCAGGTTCTCGATCCATCTCAGGCAGACAGCCGGCAGACTCGCGGGCGCACTTGCAGTCGCGCTCGCACCCCCAGTCGCACTTGCCGTTGCACCCGCCCTTGCGCTTGCCGCCGCGCCGGCATGCCCGCTCGTGCCGGCAACGACGTCGATAACGCCGCCGCTTGGGTCAGCGCTCGTGCCACCGCGGGTACTGATGGGCCTGGGCATGCCCGGTTCGGCGGCTCGGAGCGACCGTTGAAACTGCTCGATGATGAAGGCTTCGGTCAATGCGCGACCCATCGCGCACTCGAGCTCGTCCATCACCTGCCTGCCCACCGCCACCTCGGCATCCGGGTCGCCATCCAACTTCAATTCGCTGAGACGAGTCTGCGTGCGACGCACGCACTCACTCTCGTGAGTTGCCTCGAAATGGCGCGCGATCCGTTCATGAGAGCCCGGCGCAATGTGGCGAAGCGCATTTCGCCATGGCGGCCAGCGAAAGAACCAATCGGCGAATCCGGCGGCCTCGCCCTCGCGTACCCGCGCCAGCGCCTGCCTCAAGTCATCCGGGCTGACCCCCGACGCGTTTTGGAACGCCATTCTTGGCGCGACGGTATGGAGCGGTAAATGACTTCGCAGCCCTGTCTGGAAAGCGAGATAGACTTCCAGTTCATCGCGTGCGCCGATACGGCTCGCGTGCTCGCGCGCGATCTTTTCCAACGCTTCCAGACGAAAGATCTCCAGCCCGGCGCTGATCACCGAATCAATGCGATGCTGATCGCGGCTATGCTCGACCTCGTAGACCAGGGCCGCGACCTGCATCTCGTTGAATTTCAACGTCACCCTGTCTTCGCATGTCTGAGTGGCGTCCTGTGCAATCAAGAATGTCTGCTGCCGAAGCGCCGGCGCGTCCGCCAGCTGCCGCAGCCACGGTTGGAGACCCTGCCGGAACGCAGGGTCGGATTGCGCGCTGATGGTGCCGCCCAGACGCTGCAGGAACCGCGCAAAGGCGGAGGCGTTGTCTTCACTCGAGATCGCTTGCCAATGCTGCTGCGTCGGCTGCGACATCGCTTCGCCCAGCAAAGCCTCGACCGCACATTCCAAGCGTGGCGGCGTCGGAGTGCGGGGGCCGGTCTCGGACACGGTCGAGTCGTCGCTGTCCAGGTCGTCACTGTCCGAATCGCTCGAAACATTGTCAGGGTCGAAGAGCAGGCGCATGGCGCGCTCGGCGAGCGGATTGTCGTCAAGGTACACCGTCTCGCGTCTTGAGTAGCACACGAACGATTCCGGTACCTCGGTAATCAGGTTGTTACAAACCGATAATGTCACGGAGTGGTCGGGAGCAACGTCAGGCAGCGCGGTAATGAGGTTACTGTCCAGAACCAGGACGTCAATGCCGGCCGGTAGAGGCGTCGGAAACACCGACAGGACGTTGGAGGAGGCCGTCAAATCGATAAGCGAGTCCGGCAACGGCGGTAACGCTCGCAGCCGGTTGCCATCTAGACACAGCTCACGCAAGTTGCCGGGCAATGGGTTGGGCAACGAGTCGAGTAAGTTGTAAGGTACCGACAGGACGGTAAGTTCGAACGGCAATCTGACGGGCAAGCACGTCAGTCTGTTGCTCCCCGCGTAGAGCTTGTGAAGCGACTCAGGCAGCTCGTCCGGCAACCGTGACAGACGGTTGTGGTTCACACGAAGACAACCGAGGGTATCCGGAAATCGATCGGGCAGCGTGGTCAGCCCCAGACAACGCAGGTCCAGCTCATTCTCGGCTTCGAGGCGGTTGTTATTGGGAAACTCGCGCACTCGCTCGAAGGCGATCGCCCTCGCCTCGACTTCGTCCGCCGGCGCATCGCGTCGCCAGCGAGCCCAGCTTTCGAGATACTCGGCACGGTTGCTCGGCCCCTGGTCGAGCGAGCGGACGTGCGGATTCGGAGATAGGCTGCGACGTAAAGGGTCCATCGGTTGCGGATATTCGATATCGGTCCAGGTAGTCCGGAGCATCCTACCTTTCGGCCTTTCGCTCTGTTCAGTACCGGCCGTTCCGATGTAAACGGATGCAAACCAGTGAGGGGCTCAACAACGGCGCGTGGCCACGCCGAGGCTGTCTTGGCGCCGACGGCGCAACGAACGCCTGGTCCGCCCGCATGCGTGCCGTGCCGCGACTGCGACGGCTTGCGTATCGCGCCGATGCTCGAATAGATGCGCGCGGCAGCTGCGCGCCGTCACGGTACCTAATTCGAGCGTCGCGCCCTGCGCCAGGACCACGCATGCAGGCAAAGCAGGACACTAAGACCGAGCCTGGAATTCCACGCGGCGTGGACGTGGACGTGCCGTGAGTATCGGCCGCTCCGACTCATCGCCGAGCAAGCGCTGCGACCGCGCCGGTGTTGGGATTGCTGCACCAGCACGCGACTGCGCCGACACATGGTGAAACGAGGCCGTGAGCCGTGAGCCGTGAGCCGTGAGCCGTGAGCCGTGAGCCGTCAGTCGTTAGCCGTCAGTCGGACGTCGGACGTCGGACGTCGGACGTCGGAAGTAGAACCGCGGACCGCGGCCAAGCGCGAGCCAGACGCGCACCAAACAAAAAGGCGCCGGACCCAGGTCCAACGCCTTCTTCATCGCAGCTGCTGCGACGCGCTCAACGCTTCAATTGCGACAGGTCACGCACCGCACCGGTGTCGGCGGACGTCGTCAGCGCCGCATAGGCCTGCAACGCGGCCGACACATGGCGCTCGCGATGCGCCGGCTGCCATGCACGCTCGCCCTTCGCTTCCATCGCAGCGCGGCGTTCGGCCAGCACCTGCGCCGGCACTGCCAGGTTGATCGTACGGTTCGGGATGTCGATCTCGATCGCATCGCCGTTCTCGACCAGGGCGATTGCGCCGCCCATCGCGGCTTCCGGCGAAACGTGGCCGATCGACAGGCCGGACGTGCCGCCGGAGAAGCGACCGTCGGTGAGCAACGCGCATTGCTTGCCGAGGCCCCGGCTCTTCAGGTAGGACGTCGGGTAGAGCATTTCCTGCATGCCCGGCCCGCCCTTCGGACCCTCGTAGCGAATCACCACGACGTCCCCGGCTTGCACTTCCTCGGCCAGAATGCCGTCGACGGCGGCTTCCTGGCTCTCGTAGACGCGCGCCTTGCCGGTGAACTTCCAGATCGACTCGTCGACACCGGCGGTCTTGACGATGCACCCCTTCTCGGCGATGTTGCCATACAGCACTGCGAGACCGCCGTCCTTCGTGAACGCGTGCTCCGTCGAACGGATCACGCCCTTTTCACGGTCGAGGTCCAGCGCCTTCCAACGGCTGTCCTGCGAGAACGCGACCTGCGTCGGCACGCCGCCCGGCGCCGCCTTGTAGAACGCATGGACCGCGTCGTCGGCGCTGGCCTTCACGTCCCACTTCGAGAGTGCGTCGCCCAGCGTCTCGCTGTGCACGGTGAAAACATCCGTGTGCAGCAGTCCACCGCGGGACAGTTCGCCGAGGATGGCCATGATGCCGCCGGCCCGGTGCACGTCTTCGATGTGCACGTCGGGTACCGCCGGGGCGATCTTGCTCAGACACGGGACGCGCCGGGACATGCGATCGATGTCGGCCATCGTGAACGGCACTTCGGCTTCGCGCGCGGCGGCGAGCAGGTGCAGCACGGTGTTCGTCGAGCCGCCCATCGCCACATCAAGCGCGACCGCGTTCTCGAACGCCTGGAACGTCGCGATATTGCGCGGCAGGACCCGCGCATCGTCCTGTTCGTAATATTGCTTGGCGAGGCCGACGATGCGGCGGCCGGCCTCGCGGAACAGACGCTCCCGGTCCGCGTGCGTCGCGACCACCGTGCCATTGCCGGGCAACGACAGGCCGAGCGCCTCGGTCAGACAGTTCATCGAATTGGCCGTGAACATGCCGGAGCACGAGCCGCAGGTCGGGCACGCGGAGCGCTCGATGACGGTGACCTCTTCGTCGGAGCAGTTCTTGTCGGCCGCCTTCACCATCGCGTCGACCAGATCGAGCGAAATCACCTTGCCCTCGATCTTCGCCTTGCCTGCTTCCATCGGCCCGCCCGACACGAAGATCACCGGGATGTTCAGGCGCAGCGCGGCCATCAGCATGCCCGGCGTGATCTTGTCGCAATTCGAGATACACACCAGCGCGTCGGCGGTGTGGGCATTCACCATGTACTCGACGCTGTCGGCGATCAGATCCCGCGACGGCAACGAATACAGCATGCCACCGTGGCCCATTGCAATGCCGTCGTCGACCGCGATCGTGTTGAATTCCTTCGCCACGCCGCCCGCCGCCTCGATCTCGCGCGCGACCAGCTGCCCTAGGTCCTTCAGATGGACGTGCCCCGGCACGAACTGCGTGAAGCTGTTGGCGATCGCGATGATCGGCTTCTGGAAGTCCGCATCCGTCATGCCTGTGGCACGCCACAGGGCGCGCGCACCGGCCATGTTGCGGCCAGCGGTCGAAGTGCGGGAACGATACTGGGGCATGCGATGGCTCCGGGTGGGGATATTCTTGGTCGAATCCGGCATTTTAGACCCTAGCCCGCGGGTCGCGCATGCGAATGGACTTTTTGACCGCCCGCGGCATCCGACGCGCGATCTGCGACGAGATTCGGAAGCCTTGCAGGTGACTTGCAAGTCGCTGGTGTGCGGCGGGTGTGCGGCGGGTGTGCGGCCCTCACGCCTACCCGCCGCCGCTTGCGTCGCGGCCCCGTCCAGACTGGGCCGTGGGCGGGGATGCATCGCCCAACGCGATGCCGACGGGTCAATGCGGGCCGCTGGTCGCTGGCCGCCATCTGCGTCGGAACGTGCCGTGCGCGCTGCCGGTGCTAGGTGTCTTCCCTAGGCCCGCTCTCCCCGCAGCGCGCGCAAGCCTCGTCCCGGATGTTCGGCACTGCCCTGTCGTGCCCTGTCGTGCCCTGTCTTACCGTATCGTGCCGTGCCGTGCCGTGCCCTGCGGTAACGAATACGGCCGCTTACTGCCGCGAACGCGCGCGCACTGCCGCGCACTTCCGCATGCGGGTCGCCGGGCGCGGGTGACGTGGCGGCGTCAGCTCACGTCAGCCGCCGCAAAGTCGCGCAGGCGGGCGCGCAGGCGCGCCATTGCCTGGCTGTGCAACTGACAGACGCGCGACTCGCTCACTTCGATGACGGCCCCGATCTCGCGCAGGTTCAGGCCCTGTTCGTAATACAGGCTGAGCAGCAGCTTCTCGCGATCGGGCAGGCGTTCGATCGCGTCGATCAAGGCCTGCCGGAATGCGCCGTCGAGCAATGTCGCCAACGGGTCGTTCGGATCGACACAGTGCCGGTCGAGGAACGGTTCATCGCCGCCGCGCTGGTCGAAATCCTCGTAATAGACCAGTTGCGAGCCGTGCAGGTCGCCGAGCAACGACTGGTATTCGTCCAACGGCATTTCCAGCGATTCCGCAACCGCGCTTTCGCTGGGCGCTTGTCCCAGTTGCTGTTCCAGCGCCTGGATTGCGCGCTCGACGCGCCGCGCATTGCTGCGCATGCTGCGCGGCAGCCAGTCGTTCTCGCGCAGCTGGTCCAGCATGGCGCCGCGCACGCGCTGCGTCGCGTACGTCTCGAACTGCGCGCCCTGGTCGCCCTGGTAGCGCTGCGTCGCATCGAGCAGGCCGATCATGCCCGCCTGGATCAGGTCGTCGAGATCGACGCTCGACGGCAACTTGGCCGCGAGTTGCAACGCCAGTCGGCGGACCAGCGGTGCGAAGCGCTTGACGGCGTCGGACGGGTCGCGTTTGCCTGAAGCGGTATACATCGTCGGCTCCCGATCAAGCGCCCGACGTCGCGGACGCCAGTTCCCGACGCGCTAGCGACGCACAAGCCGACGCAGACGCCGCCGAGGCGCCGACGGGGACCGGGCGCGCGGCGATCGGCCGCCACGGCCAGTGCAGCATCTCGCCCGCGATGCGCCGGAAAGCGGCCGATGCGCGCGCCGCCGGAAACGCGTCGACGACGCTTCGGCCCAACGCCTGGGCGCGTGCGAGCGCCTCGCCATCGGCCCCGACCACCCCCGCCGGCAGCAACGAGATGCCAAGATAGCGGCTGGCCACGCCGGCCAGGTTCTGGAAAATCGCCCGTGCGTCGGCGCTCGACTCGACCCCTTCGAACAAGACCCGGAATTGTTTGAGCGCGTGGACCAGGTGCAGGCGCTTGATCGTCGCGTATGCCGGCGTGATGGCCGCGGCGTGCGCCCGCATCACGATCACCATGTCATGCGCCTGCGCTGCCAATGCCGACAGACCATCTGCACCGAGTGCCGCGCCGATCAACACCACGTCAGCCTGATCGCGCAGACAGTCGTGGATCGTCTGCACATGCAAACCGCGGACGACGCCGGCGGCGAGCACGGCGACGTTGTCGCCCGCTTGCCGCGCCGCCACGTCGAGCGAGAGACGCCCTTCGACGACATCGGCAAGCGTGCCGGGCGATGCCGCATCGGCAGACTCGTCGACAACCACCACCCGCTTGCCCTGGTAGGCGAGCGCAGCCGCGAGATTGACTGCCACACCGGCGCTTTGCGCAGCGGCCTCCGGCGCCAGCAGCGCGATGACTCGCAGGGACTGGCCGGCCAGCAGCCGCCGCAGGCCGTCGGCCTGGTCGAGCACCATCTTATCCAAGGTTCACCTCGACGCGCGCCTGCGCGGCAGCCGCCTCGGCCCGCGGCGCAAGCAGCGCCGACAGTTCATCGAAATCGGGTTGGAACAGGGCACCGTGACGCGGCGTGTCGAACGCCTGCTCGATCAGTGCCGCGCGTGTCGCCAGTTGCAGATCCTCCGGCACCTTCTGTCCGTTGGACAGATAGTGCACGGGGAGCCGGTGTCGCATCACGGTGTCGAGCGCCGCGCCAATACCATTCGCCTCGTCCAGCTTGGTGATGATGCATCCAGCCAGGCCGCTGGCGCTTGCCACGCCACCTTCGCGGCTGCCATAGGCGCCCACCACCTCGTTGAGCGTGTCGCCGTGGCTGGTCGCATTGAGCAGCAGCAGGCGCTGGACCGGCAACTGCGTGCCGCACAGCATCGACACCTGCTCCGGCACGGCACGATCGCGCTGGCTCATGCCGATCGTGTCGATCAGCACCATGTGCTTGTTGCGCAACTCGGAGAGCGCCAGCGCGAGATCGGCCGCATCCTTCACCGCATGCACCGCGACGCCGAGAATGCGACCGTAGATGCGCAGTTGCTCATGCGCGCCGATCCGGTACGAGTCGGTCGTCAGCAACGCGACGCGGTCGGCGCCATGCCGCATCACGGCGCGGGCCGCCAGCTTCGCCGTCGTCGTCGTCTTGCCGACGCCGGTCGGGCCCATCAGCGCGAACACGCCGCCACGGCTCAGCAGCGCATCCTCATTGTCGAGGACCGGAAGATTGCGTTCGAACGTCGCCTTGACCCAGCTCAGCGCCTGGGCTTCGTCCGGCAACGCGGGCATGCGCTCAAGCAGCAAGCCGGTCAATTGCGACGAGAAACCAGCGCCCAGCAGGCGTCGCGTCAGTGCCGCGCGCACTGGGTCGAGACGCGGCGCGGCCGAGATCGACGCAAGCCGTTCGCCCAGACTGCCGCACAGCGAACGCATTTCAGCCAGGACGCTGTCGACCAGGATGCCAGACGCCTGCTGCGTCGCGCGCTGCTGCCCAGCGGCGAACAGATCGAACGGGGAACCGCCCGCCGACCCGGATCGCGACCGCGCGTCGGCGTCGGCGTCGGCGTCGGCGTCGGCGTCGGCGTTGGCGTTGGCGTCCACAAGCGCTGCGATCGTGCCGGTCGGCATCTCGCCCTCGCCTTGTTTGGCAGCTGCGACCGCTTCGGCTGGTGTCTGGTGCGCCACGGTGCCGGCTACCGTACTGGTCGCGCTATCGCTCGAAATTCGGCTAGTAATTCCGCTCGAAATTGCGCTCGCCGTTTCGCCAGTCGCAGCGACCGCGCTCGCGGCCTGCGCATCCGCCAGCGCAACAGCCGCCACATCGGCCGGTGCCACGAGCGGCTCAATCACCGCTCCATCAACCGGTCCATCAACCGGCCCATCAACCGGCCCAACCACCGGCGCAACAACCGGCGCAACAACCGGCGCGGACGCCAGGCCTGACGGCGTTGCGGCCACGCTGGCGCCGCGCAATGCAAACGTCGGCAGCGACGGCGCGTGAGCGAAGCGCAACGACGTCACGCCTGCCGCGAAGGTCTGCGCGGACACCGCGTACGACGCGTGGGCGAAAGTACTGCGGGGCGTGAGCGAGCTGTCCGCGCCCGCCGGGCTCGCGTCCTCGGGAGCGGACACGGCTGCGGCGCCGATCACCGCGGCAGCCGACTCCACGGCCGGCGCCCGCGCCGAAACCTCATCGACGGACACGTCATCAACGGGCGGGGCGGCGTCGATCGCGATTTCGCCGCCGACCGGCGCGTCGTTCGCATTGCCCGCGCTTGCGCTTGCGGCCGAGGCGCCTGCGCGATGGTCGGCTTGGTCGTTTGCCTGCGCGCGGGCCTGCAGCGCCGTGTCGCCGGCCTGCGGCCGCACCGGTTCGCTGGCCGGTGCCTCGGTGACGACGTCTTGGACGTCGGCCGGGTTCACGGGCGAACACGTCGCGGCTTGTGCGTGCGCGACGGTCGCCGCCGGTGCCGATTCGATTGCGGGCTCGACCACCGCCGGCGTGCCAGTGGCGCCGCTGGCTCGCGTGTCCGCCTGCGTGCGCACGGGCTCGCCAGGCGCGCCCAGGCCGAGTGCGCGAGCCTGGGCCGGCGTGAGCGGCGGCAAGGCCGCAGCGGCCAGCGAGGCCGGTCGACGGGATGGCTCGCTGCCGTCGCGTCGCTCGGGGCGGGCGAGCCCCAGCACGCGAGCCGGATCCACCGCATCGCCCGCCCGTTCCGGACGCGACAGACCCAGCACCGTCGGCGGCGTGGCGGCGCGCAATGCTTCCTCGCGTCGCTGCGTGTCGATGCGCTCCCAGAAGTCCTGGCGCGAACTGCGCGGCGCGCGCGCGAATGCGGCCGACGAGAGGCGCTCCGGCGGCATGGTCGTCATCTGAGCGCGCTGCGGCGCCAACGGTTGCGCGATCTCCGCGCGTGCCAGCGGTGCCGCAGCCGGTGACGACTGCGACGATGGCGGCGACTGAGGCGACTGGGGCGACTGGGGCGACTGGGGCGACTGGGGCGACTGGGGCGACTGGGGCGACGGCGGCGCCGCAGCGGGCGACGGACGCAAGGACGCCGCGACCGCGCGGCTGGACGGCGTGTAGACCGCGCCCATGTCGGCTTCGTCGTCGGCCTCGCCCAGCTCGTCGCCCTCGTCGCCCTCGTCGACATCGGCAGCCTCGAAGGTGGCGGCGCCGGCGAAAGCGCTCGACGATATGACCGCCGGCTGCGGCGCGGCGGCGACCGCGGGCACCAACGCCTCCGGCGCGTGCGACGCTGTCGCGACTTCCTGCGCGACGGCAGCATCGAATGCCCGCACTTCCGGCTCGGCAGACCGCGTGTCGGCGCCCGCTGCCTGCGGCTCGACCAGCGTACCGAGGTCGTCCTCGGCCAGCGCCACGAGTTCCACGCCACCATCGACCGTGCGATTCGACAGCACCACCGCATCGGCGCCCAGTGCTTCGCGCACCAGACGCAGCGCTTCCCGAGACGAGGGCGCGAAGAATTTTCTGATGTTCAAACCTGACCTCCAATCGTGGTCGTCACGCGGACCACGCGTGTATCGGGCACTTCGGCGTAGCTCAACACCTTCAATTGCGGCAGGCTACGCCGCAGGAAACGGGACAACATCGGCCGCAGCGCGTGCTGCACCAGCAGCACGGCCGGCAGCCCCTGGTTCTGTTGCATGTCGACGGCCTGACGCGCCTGGTCGAGCAGCGTCGCGGCCAGGCCGGGTTCCAGCCCGCTGCCACCCAGCGCCTGGCCGAGCAGGCGTTCCAGCGACGGGTCGAGGCCGATCACGTTCATCTCGCCGCTGCCCGGGAACAGTTGCTGCGTGATCGCACGGCCCAGGGCGAGACGCGTGAGCGCCGTCAGTTCATGCGGATCGCCGACGCGCGGTGCATGCTCGGCCAGCGTGTCGAGGATGGTGCGCATGTCGCGAATCGGCACGCCCTCTTCGAGCAAACTCTGCAGCACCTTCTGCAGCGTCGCGAGCGCGATGGTCTTCGGTACCAGGTCCTCGATCAGCTTCGGCGCGTCGCGGCCGATGCGGTCGAGCAGCTGCTGGACTTCCTGGCGGCCCAACAGCTCGGCCGCGTGACTGGTAATCAGGTGATTCAGATGCGTCGCCACCACCGTGCCGGCATCGACCACCGTATAGCCCAGCAACTGCGCCTGTTCGCGCATCGCGGTCTCGATCCAGACGGCCGGCAGCCCAAAGGCCGGGTCGCGGGTCGGTGTGCCCGGCAGCGGTCCGCTGACCTGACCCGGGTTGATCGCCAGCCATTGGCCTGGGAACGCCTCGCCGGAACCGATCTCGACGCCATTGAGCGCGATGCGGTAGTTGTTCGGGCGCAGGTCGAGGTTGTCGCGGATGTGTACCACCGGCGCCAGGAAGCCGACTTCCTGCGCGAACTTCTTGCGAATGCCCTTGATGCGCTTGAGCAGTTCGCCGTCCTGCGCCGCGTCGACCAGCGGAATCAGGCGGTAACCAATTTCCAGGCCGAGCGGATCGACCATCTGCACGTCGTCCCAACTGGCATCGGGCGCTTCGGTCGGCGCGGTGATTGCCTCCGGCGTGGCCGCGCCGGCAGCCGCCGCCGCGGCGCTGGCGGCGGCACGCGCGGCCAGCTTGCGGCCCAGCCAGATGAGTCCGCCGCCGAGCAGCAGAAACGCGAAATGCGGCATGCCCGGGATCAGGCCCATGCCCGCCACGATGCCGCCGGTGATGAACAGCACGCGCGGGTTGGTGAACAGTTGCCCGATCATTTGCGTGCCGACGTCTTCGTCGGTTGCCACCCGGGAAACGATTACGCCGGCCGCGGTCGAGATCACCAGCGCCGGAATCTGTGCGACCAGACCGTCGCCGATCGCGAGCAGCGTGTAGGTGGTCGCCGCGCGGCCGAAGTCCATGTCGTGCTGAACCATGCCGATGATCAGGCCGCCGATCACGTTGATGACCATGATCATCACGCCGGCGACCGCGTCGCCACGCACGAATTTCGATGCGCCGTCCATCGAACCGTAGAATTCGGCTTCCTGTGTGACCGCGGTGCGACGCTTCTTCGCCGTGCTCTCGTCGATCAGGCCGGCGTTCAGGTCGGCATCGATCGCCATCTGCTTGCCCGGCATCGCGTCGAGCGTGAAGCGCGCCGACACCTCGGCGATACGCCCCGCGCCCTTGGTGATCACCATGAAGTTGATCGTGACCAGGATCACGAAGACGACGATGCCGACCGCATAGTTGCCGCCGACCAGGAAATGGCCGAACGCCTCGATCACCTTGCCTGCCGCGTCTCCGCCGCTGTGCCCGTTCATCAGCACGACCCGCGTCGAGGCCACGTTCAGCGACAGCCGTAGCAGCGTCGAGAACAGCAGGACGGTCGGGAACGCGGAGAAGTCGAGCGGCTTCTGCGTGTAGAGGCTCACCAGCAGCACCATCACCGACAGTGCGATGTTGAAGGTGAACAGCAGGTCGAGCGCGAACGTCGGCAACGGCAGGATCATCATGCCGAGGATCAGCACGATCAGGATCGGGCCGGCCAGCGCGCGGAAGTCGCCGCCGGTGAGCGCGCCCTGCAGGCGCACCAGGCCGCTCGGACGGGCGCTCATCGCGGACCTCCGTCGTTGCCGCGCACGCTGACGCGCACGTCGCGGTCGCTGCTATCGCGGTCGCTGCTATCGCCTTCGCTGCTGGCGACTTCGCTGCTGTTGCTGCTGTCGCTGCGGTCGACGTTGTTGTGATTACCGACGCCGACCATGCCGCCATCCGCGTTCGCGCCGGCGGCGTCGCTCGCGGCGGGCGCCGCGGCACCTGACGCGTCGAGCGGATGCGGCTCGAACGGATCGAGGTCGAGCGCGTCGTCGTCGGCCGGCACGGCCAGCGCGTCGGGCACCGATAGCGCATCCGGGACGCTCGGCCGCTCGCCACCCTCGGTGCGCCAGCGGCGCAGTTGGTAAACCCAGGCTAGCACTTCGGCGACCGCGCCGTACAGACCGGCTGGAATCTCGCGGTCCAGGCGCGTGTGCTTGTAGATCGCGCGCGCCAGCGGCGGCGCTTCGAGAATCGGCACGCCATGCGCTTCGGCCAGCGCGCGAATGCGCAGTGCGACACGATCACGTCCCTTCGCCACCACCCGCGGCGCACGCATCGCGTCCTCGGCGTAGCGCAAGGCCACCGCGTAATGGGTCGGATTGGTCAAGATCACATCCGCGGCCGGCACGGCCTGCATCATCCGGCGGCGCGCGAACTGGCGCTGCTGTTCGCGAATGCGACCCTTCACGTGCGGGTCACCCTCGCTTTCCTTGAATTCGCGCTTGACCTCCTCCTTGGTCATGCGCAGCTTTTTCGCGTGCTGCCACAGCTGGTACGGAATGTCGGCAAGGACGATCAGCAGCATCGCGGCGACCGTCGCCGCGCAGCACACCCCGATGACACGCGCCGCGTGCGGCAGTGCGATGGCCACCGGCTCACGCATCAGGGCGAGAATCTCCTCGCGGTGGCTCAGCGCGACGCGGTAGGCGACCAGGCCCACGACCAGGCACTTGGCCAGCGCCAACACGAGTTGCGCCAGGCTTTGCACCGAAAACATGCGCCCGAGACCGGCAATCGGGTCGAGCCGGCTGAACTTGGGCGCGAGCGCCTTGGTGCTGAACAGCCAGCCGCCCAGGGCGAGCGGCGCGAGCAACGCGGCCAGCGTCATCGCCAGCAACAGCGGGCCTACCGAGAGCAGCGCCGACATGCCGGACTGGCCGGCGCGGTCGAGCATCTGGCTGGTGTCGAAGCCGGCGCCACGGTCGAAGCTCAGCGCATTGCGCAGAAGCGTGCTGAAGCCGCCGAACAACGCTCCGCCAGTCGCGTAGGCGCCGCCGAAGCCGACCGCCAGCAAGGCAAACGTCGCCAGTTCGCGCGAACGCGCGATCTGCCCATCCTCGCGCGCCTGTTCCAGGCGCCGGGGAGAGGCGGATTCGGTCTTCTCGAGATCGCTGTCCTCAGCCACTTGCTACGCTCCATCCGCCACGGGCAGGAAGCCACGGGCAGCGGAACGGATTATTGCCGCAAGCGTCAAGGCGCGATCGAACGAGCAAACGGCGGATTTCCCGGCAATTCGTGCGATGGCGCTCGTGCGTGTGCGCCCGGCCGGGCGGACGCGCAGTGGGCCGTCGCGGCACCCCTGTGCGATGAGCGAGCGACCAGGCCACGGCGCCATTGGCCGGCGCCGGCGTCGGCACCGCTTGCCGCGGCCTCGCCAGCTCGGCGACAGTCCGCTCTGGAGCGGAGATCGGATGACACCGCGCCGTCTCAAACCTGCGCGCCGCCGATGCCCGTCCTGATTGTTCGCGCTTCTGTCGGCTTGTTTAAGAGTGCGCGGGCGTGTGCGAGCGTGTTCAAGGATGGCGCCACGTCTGGCGGCCTGCTTCGGCCTCCGGCTGCTGCCGCGCACCGCCTTCCGCCCGCCGCCCACCGCCTCCGGGACCGGCACAGCCAAGCCGTTCGGGCCAGACCGCCGTACCGCGCCAGGGAGGGACAATACCCGATGCGTGCAGCCGTAGCTCCGCATGGATCTTGCGTTACCTGGGCCAATGCCCGCCCATCCGCCCATCCGGTCATCAGCCCACTCGGCCTCGCAGCGTCGTCACCGCTGTGCTTCCATCGATGAAGGAGTCGCGCCATGCCATCCCGCCTGTCCAGCCGAAAGACGCGTTCGCGAGTCGAAAGGCGCCCTGGCCCGAGCCGCAGCCAGCTTGCCCGCGGCATCGTGGCCGGCTGCCTCGCGGGCCTGCTTCCTGCGTTCGCGTGGGCGCAGCCGGCCACACCGACACAGGAAAACTTCGCACCGCAACCCAGCCCCGCGCCAGGAGCGGCTATTGCCGCGACGCCGCCACCGGCGACCGTGACACCGGAGCCGGACGGCAGTTGCGCACCGCTGGACCTGAGCGTCGGGCAGGTGATCGTGTTGGCGCTCCCCGGCAATGCAGGCACCGGCTATCGGTGGGTATTGGTCGATCCGAAACCTTTGCTCGAACCCGACGGCGAGCCTGTCGAAGTCGCGCCCGCCCAGGCCGCGGCCATCGGCGGTGCGCGCCTCACCCAATGGCGACTGCGCGCGGCGCAGCCCGGCGAAGGCGCGTTGCGCGCCGAATATCGCCGCCCTTGGGAGCAAGGTGCAGCGCCGGGTGCCGTGGACGACGTGAAGCGGGTCGAATGCCGCTTCACGGTGCGCTGAACCGACCCTCGTTCAGAAGCCGAGGCTGGTGAGCAGATCGTCCACCTGCGTCTGATCGGTGACCACGTCGGTACGCCCTTCGGGCTTGACCTGCGGCCCATTGGTCAGGCTGGTGCTGCTCTCGTCGCTCGTGCCGACCCCGCTGACGATCGCGACGAGTTCCGCGCGTCGCTCCGGCGAGATGTTTTCGAGCAGCACCGCCAGCAACTGCTGTTCGATGTTGTGGACCATGTCCATGATCTTCTTGATCACCTGACCGGTCAGATCCTGGAAGTCCTGCGCCAGCATGATTTCCATCAGCTGCACGTTGATGGCCTGCGACTGGAGCGGCACGCGCTGGATGAAGTCACGCGTCTCGCTGACCAACGCACGCGCCTCGCCCGCGTCCTGCGGCGCGTCGAACCAGTTCTGCCAGCGTGTGTCGAGCGCGCTGGCATCGTCCTGCATCTGCTCCGCCACCGGCTTGGCGATCTCGATCGCGTTGAGCGCCCGCTCGGCCGCCTGCTCGGTCATCGCCGCAATGTAATGCAGACGGTCCCGCGCATCGGGAATCGCCTCGGCCGCCCGCTCGACCTGCTTGTCCAGGCCCAGCTCGCGCATGCTGTCGCGCAACATGCGCATCAGTTGCCCGATGCGGTTGACCATGCGCTCCGACGGATCGCCGGCTTCCGCCCACTCGTCTGCCATTGCTACTTCGATCGTCGACATGTCAGGCTCCCACCTTCGCCATCTTCTCGCGGATCTTGCTGATCTTCTCGTCCAGGGTCGCGGCGGTGAACGGTTTGACCACATAACCGCTGGCCCCCGCCTGCGCGGCGGCAATGATGTTCTCCTTCTTGGCCTCGGCGGTCACCATCAAGACCGGAAGGTCCTTCAAGGCCGCGTCCGCGCGCACTGCCTTGAGCATTTCGAGACCGTCCATGTTCGGCATGTTCCAGTCGGAAATCACGAAGTCATAGCCCCCGCCCTTCAGCTTGGCCAGCCCCATCGCGCCGTCTTCGGCTTCGTCGACGTTGCCGTAGCCCAGCTCCTTGAGCAGGTTGCGCACGATGCGCCGGATCGTCGGGAAGTCGTCGACAACCAGAATCTTGATATTGGTATCCATTCCTCGTTTCCTGTCCGGGTGGGCGGCCCGCAAGCCGCCGGCGACGTCGCCGGCACAGCCCGGCGGTCCCCTGTTGATCACGTATAACGGCAGCCGCGCGGCTTTCCGAAGTGAAGTTTCTCAAATTTTTCGGCGCGCGCGCCGGCGGCGGCCTCAAACGCGGTGCGCGCGCTCTCCCATTGTCGCCAGCCTCGCCATGACCCGGTTCGTCATCTCGGCAAGCGGGGCCACTTCGTCGACGCCCCCGGCCAGCACCGCTTCGCGCGGCATGCCGTAGACCACGCAACTTGCCTCGTCCTGCGCCAGCGTGTACGCACCGCTGCGCCGCATCTCCAGCATGCCCGACGCGCCGTCCCGCCCCATGCCGGTCAATATCACGCCGATCGCGTTCTTGCCGGCGAAGGCGGCGGCTGACTGGAACAGCACGTCGACCGACGGGCGATGCCGGTTGACCGGCTCGCCGTCGTCCAACACGGCGATGTAGTTGGCCCCGCTGCGCGCCAGCCGCAAATGTCGATCGCCCGGTGCGATGTAGGCGTGGCCAGGCAGTACGCGCTCGCCGTGCTCCGCTTCCTTGACCGAAATGCGGCACAGCGAATCCAGCCGCTTCGCGAACGAGCGCGTGAAGCCGGGCGGCATGTGCTGCGTGATCAAGACACCGGGCGCATCGGGCGGCAACGGCACGAGCAGTTCGCGGATCGCTTCGGTGCCGCCGGTCGATGCGCCGACGATCAGGAGCTTTTCGGTGGAAACCAACCGGTCGCCGATCATCGGGGCAAGACGCGCGGCGGAAGGCACGGCGGACGCCGCCGCGCCCGCGCCGGCGACATGCGGCACCACGCCGTGCGGCGGCAGGCGAAGGCGCGCGCGGGCGGCGGCGCGTACCTTGTCGGCGATCGTCGCCGCGTACTCGAGCATGCCATCGCGGATGCCGACACGCGGCTTCGACACGAAATCGACGGCGCCAAGCTCCAGCGCCCGCAGCGTGATTTCCGAACCGCGCTCGGTCAACGACGAGACCATCACCACCGGCATCGGTCTGAGCCGCATCAGTTTTTCGAGAAAATCCAGGCCGTCCATGCGCGGCATCTCGACGTCCAGCGTCAGGACGTCCGGATTATGCTGCTTGATCAGCTCGCGCGCGACCAATGGGTCGGGTGCCGTCGCGACCACCGTCATGTCGGGTTCCGCGTCGATGATCTCGGTCATCAAGCGGCGCACCAACGCCGAGTCGTCGACGCACAGCACGCGGATTTTCTTCGAGGCGACTTGCATTGCTAGTCCATTCTGGGTTGCCTGGTCCACGACGCGCGGCCGCGGACCTCGTTTGCCGGTTCGCTCATGCCGTCGGCGCCCGTGGCGGGCGCGGCGTGGCGAAGAGTTCGACCTGGGGTCGCGGTCGCGCGGCCGGGCGTGCGAACATCTCGACGCGCCCGACGGGCTCGCGCGACGCGGTGCGCAACGCATCGGCCATCGCCGCTTCCCGCGCACGCACTTCCTCCAGCGTCTCGCGCTGTTCGAGGGGCAGCTTGCGCACCAGTACCTGCCCGGTCGCCGGCAGATAAGCCACCTTGCGCGGGTGTTCGCCGAGCAAGTCCTCGGCGACGATCGGAATCTGTTCGAGGGCGAGATACTTGCGCACGAAGCGCGCGTTCTCCTCGCCCACGTTGATCGTGCGCATCCGGCGCAACACCGCGCCGCCGCCGAAGACCTTGGCCTCCAACCGGTTGCGCCGCGCGCCGCCCTTGAGCAGCGCGTTGATTAGCATTTCCATCGCGAATGCGCCATAGCGCATCGCGTCCGAGTTGGCGAGCGTCGGGTCGCCGCTGTCGGGCAACAGGAAATGATTCATGCCGCCGATGCCCGCACCGGCGTCGCGGATGCAGGCCGCGACGCAGGAGCCGAGCACGGTCTGCACCACCATGTCCTCGCGCGTGACGAAGTACTCGTTGGCGAGCAGCTTGACGCCGTCGCGACCCAGCTCGTGGTCGCGATAGAAGTGATTGGCGATCGGCAGGGTGGCGGCCACGATCAGGTCACCGTCGCGCCGCGCCGATCGGCGCTCGCGTCCGCGACCCGTTCGTACACGGTATGCCCGCGCAGCCGGAACAGGCGCGTCATCTGCGAGAAGTTCTCGGAGTGGCCCGCGAACATCAGGCCGCCGACCCGCAGCAGCGGCGCGAAGCGCGCGAGTATCCTGGCCTGGGTCGGCTTGTCGAAGTAGATCATCACATTGCGACAGAAGATGACGTCGAAGGGCGCGACGCGGCTGGCCGCCTGCCAGCGCTCCGCGACGAGGTTCATCTGCTCGAACTCGATCATGCCGCGCAGCCGGTCGTTCACGCGCACCTGACCGTCATGCGCGCCGCGGCCGCGCAGGAAGTGGCGCTGCAATTGCGCGGTCGGCAGCGCCTTGACCCCGTCGGCCGCATAAACGCCCGCGCTGGCCGTGCCGAGGGCCGCGGTGTCGATGTCGCTGGCCAGGATGCGGCTCTGGTAGCCGCTGTCGCCGAGCTTGTCGACCAACGTCATGGCGATCGAATACGGTTCCTCGCCGGTCGATGCCGCGCAACACCAGATCGACAGCGGCCTGCGCAGCGCGGCGGCGTAGTCGGCCAGCACCGGAAAATGGTGGGACTCGCGGAAGAAGGCGGTCAGGTTGGTGGTCAGCGCGTTGGTGAACGGCTCGAACTCCGACGCATCGCGTTCCAGCCGGTCGAGATAGGCACCGAAATCGTCCAGGCCCAACGCTCGCAGGCGGCGCGCAAGGCGGCTGTAGACCATGTCGCGCTTGGCCTCGGACAGCGAGATGCCGGCTTCGCGATAGATCAGGCGCCTGACGCGCTCGAAGTCGTGGTCGGTGAAGCGGAAATCGCGGACCGCCCCGGCTGCCGCCTCCGACAGCGCCTGCCGCGTCGGAACGGGGTGCGCGATGTTGCCCGGCTGCGGCGACGGCCGCGCTGCGCCGATGGCGGACGGCGTTTCGCGTGTTGGCGCGGTTCGGCTGGTCACGGACGTGGCCCCGGGGGAAAGGCCCTTGCGAGCGTTCATGGATGACTCGTTCAGGCCGTTCCGGCGCCTGGTCAGAAGGTTTCCCAATCACCGCCGGCCATCGCGGGCCGCGGTGTCGGTGCGAAAGCCGGACTCGCAACCGGCGTCGGCGCGGCCACACCGCCCGACGCACCGCCCGACGCGCTGCCGGTGCCGCTGCCGGTGCCGCTGCCAGGAACGGCAGCCGGGCGCGCGCCTGCCTTGGCGCGCGGCGCGGCCGCACGCGCCGTCGCGTCGCTGGCGACGACGCTCGTATGGCGGGCGCTTCCGTCGGCCAGCCGGAATTGCGAGACGGCTTCGGTCAGCTGCTGCGCCTGACTCTGCAGCGACGCCGCCGCGGCAGCGGCCTCTTCGACCAGCGCCGCGTTTTGCTGCGTCACTTCGTCCATCTGCGTGATCGCGCGGTTCACCTGCTCGATGCCGCCGGATTGTTCTTCCGACGCCGCGGAGATCTCGCCCATGATGTCGGTGACCCGCGCCACGGCCTGCACGATCTCCTGCATCGTCTGGCCCGCGCGTTCGACCAGCGCCTGCCCCGCTTCGATGCGCTGTCCCGACTCGCCGATCAGCCCCTTGATTTCCTTGGCCGCCGTTGCCGAGCGCTGCGCCAGCGTGCGCACCTCGCCCGCCACCACCGCGAAGCCGCGGCCCTGTTCGCCCGCGCGCGCTGCCTCGACCGCCGCGTTCAGCGCCAGGATGTTGGTCTGGAACGCGATGCCTTCGATCACGCCGATGATGTCGGCCATTTTCTTCGAGCTCGCCGAGATGCCGCCCATCGTCTCGACCACGTCGCCGACCACCTCGCCGCCCCGGCTGGCCAGGCCCGACGCGTTCACCGCCAGCTGACTGGCCGCGCGGGCGTTGTCCGCGTTCTGCTTCACCGTCGCGGTCAGCTCGTCCATGCTCGATGCCGTCTCCTGCAGCGACGCGGCTTGCTGCTCGGTGCGCGACGACAGATCCGTGTTGCCCGCCGCGATCTCGCGCGACGCGCCGACGATCGTTTCCACATTGCCGCGCACTTGCCCGACTGTCGCGCGCAGCGTCTTTTGCATCACGGACAGGCCGAACATCAGCCGGCCGATCTCGTCCTTGGACTGGCTGCTAACGGTGGCACTGAGGTCGCCGGCGGCAACGCGTTTCGACATCGCCGACAGCGCCTCGACAGAGCCGAGAATGCGGCGGCTCAAGCGGCCCGTGTACCAGATCAGGCCGAGCAACACCGCGACAAACACCGCGGCGATGACGATCTGCGCCTGCTGCACGTCGCGGTCGATGTTCTCGTTGAGCACGCGGGCCTGCGCGACCTCCGCAGCGAGCAGCTCGGAGAGATGTTGGCGCAGCGCCTGGTACGCGGGCTGCACCTGTTCGGAAAAGATCGTCGTCGCGCCTTCCAGGCTGCCCGACGAAACCGCGTCGATTTCCGCCAGCAGCGCCTTGTCGTAACGGCTGCGATCGGCCGCTACCGCGTCGAAACGCGCGCGCAGCGCCGCCGGCACGCCGGCCGACACGGCCTGCTGCCAGTGGCGATTGGCTTGCTCGCGGTCCTGCGGCAGCGCGGCGGTCGCGTGCTTGATGCCGTCCAGCGACGGATTGGCGATCACGTCGACCAGCACGGCGCGCTGCCGGTCGATGCGACTGGCGAATTCGTTGAGTTCGACCACCGGTACCAGGCCGGCGGCGAACATCGACTGGGCTCTGGCCTGCGCCAGATACAACGCGCTCAGTGCCACGCCGGCAATCAGTGCGAGGGACACGCCTGTCACGCCGACGAGAACGGCGAGGCGGGCGCGCAGCGATGTGTTGATCGCCAGCCGCCGCCGCAACCAGACCAGCGGCCCGCGCCGGACCAGTGCGCCGCGGTAGAAGGCGAAGCCGCGCATGCCGGTCTCGCGCACCTTGCGGTAGTTTGTTTCGGCGGTGGCGCGCCGCGCCGCGTCAAGCGGAATGCGCACCGAGGTGTAGCCGACCTTGCGGCCATCGGCAATCGTCGGCGAGACCGTCGCGTGCACCCAGTAGTAACCGCCGTCCTTGCGGCGATTCTTCACTTCGCCGGTCCACACCTGGTCGGCCTTCAGCATGCGCCACATCTCGCCGAAGACCGGCGGCGGCATGTCCGGATGCCGCACGAGATTGTGCGGCTGGCCGATCAACTCGTCCCGGGTGAAGCCGCTGACCGCCACGAAAGCGTCGTTGGCAAAGACGATGCGGCCGTTGAGATCGGTGCGCGAGATCAGGAAGTGATCTTCGCGCAGAACCGTTTCGTCGTTGTTGACCGGCTGGTTGTCTCTCATTGCGGTTCTCAAGTCTGCGGCGTCCTCTTGCGGACGCACTGTTATCGTCGCGGCCGCTGTGCGGCCGCTCGTCTCCTGCCACCGCCAGGCGCCCCGACGCCCCCCGTGCGTCGTCGGACCGGCGCTTTCGTCAGGCGGCCGCCGCCTCGACCAGCGCCATCTCGTCGCTTGTCATCAGTCGCTCGATGTCCATCAGGATCAGCAGGCGATCGTCCACCGTACCCAGGCCCGTCAGGTACTCGGTGCTCAGCGTCGCGCCGAATTCCGGCGCGGGCTTGATCTGATTCGGTGCCAGCGTCAGCACGTCGGACACGCCGTCGACCACCATGCCCACCACGCGGTTGGCGACGTTCAGGATGATCACGACCGTCTGATGGTCGTATTCCACGCGGCCCAGCGAGAACTTGATCCGCATGTCGACGATCGGCACAATCACGCCACGCAGATTGATCACGCCCTTGATGAACGCGGGCGTGTTGGCGATGCGCGTGACGGTCTCGTAGCCGCGGATCTCCTGCACCTTCAGAATGTCGATGCCGTACTCTTCGCCGCCCAGGGTGAAGGCGAGGAATTCATTGCCGGGACCCTCGGTCCCGGTTTCGACCAGCGCCAGCGAGGTGCCGCGCGTCGTTTGCAGTTCAGACATGTTCAAGCTCCTTGCTGGAAGATTGGGGCCGCTGGCGTGTCCGGTTCAGGGCAGGCACGTCCACGATCAGCGCGACACTGCCGTCGCCGAGGATGGTCGCGGCCGAGATGCCGAACACCTTGCGGTAATTGGTTTCGAGATTCTTCACGACCACCTGGTGCTGGCCGACCAGTTCGTCGACGAGCAACGCGAAGCGGCGGCCTTCGGCCTGCAGGATGATCGCGATCGCCTGCGTGGGATCGGTGCGCGCCTGCGCCACGCCGAACACCTCGTGCATCGCGACGATCGGCAGGTATTCGCCGCGTACGCGCAACACGGTGTCGCCCCCGGCGATGGTGTAGATGTCGGCGGCCGTCGGCTGCAACGACTCCATCACGGCCGAAAGCGGCACGATGAAGGTCTCGCCCCCGACGCGCACCGACATGCCATCGAGAATCGCCAGCGTCAGCGGCAGCATGATGCGTATCGTGCTGCCCAGCCCCGCCTGCGACTGGATCTGCACGTGGCCGCCCATCTGCTGGATGTTCCGCCGCACGACGTCCATGCCGACGCCACGCCCGGATACGTCGGTGACCTGTTCGGCAGTCGAGAAACCAGGCAGGAAAATCAATTGCCAGACTTCCTCGTCGCTCATCGCGTCGTGCACGCTCATGCCCTGGCGCTGCGCCTTCGCGAGAATGCGCTCGCGGCTCAGGCCGGCACCGTCGTCGGACACCTCGATCACGATGTTGCCGCCCTGATGCTCGGCGGACAGCACGAGTTGCCCCACCGGGTCCTTGCCCGCCGCGGCGCGCCGCTCTGGTGTCTCGATACCGTGGTCCAGGCTGTTGCGCACCAGGTGCGTCATCGGATCGACGATGCGCTCGATCAGACTCTTGTCGAGCTCGGTGGCCTGACCGAACGTCACCAATTCGACGCGCTTGCCAAGCTTCGAGGCCAGGTCGCGCACCAGCCGCGGGAAACGGCTGAACACATAATCCATCGGCATCATGCGGATCGACATTACCGCTTCCTGCAGGTCGCGCGCGTTGCGCTCCAGCAGTGCCAGACCGTTGAACAGGCCGGTATGCTGCACCGGATCGAACTGCCCGGCGGTCTGGGCAAGCATGGCCTGCGTGATGACCAGTTCGCCGACCAGATTGATCAACTGATCGACCTTCTCCACGCCGACGCGAATCGAGCCTGCCTCGTGCCCCGCGGCCGGGGCAACCGCCGTCGCGCGCGGTCGGTCTGCGTCGATCGGCGAAGCATGGATCACTTGCGGTGCGATGATGGTCGGTGCGGCCGCGCTGCTGACCGCTTCCTCGGCTGCCGCGATCACCGCGCTGACCGCGGCCACCGAAGCCGCATCCGCAGGCGGCGCAGCGGGGCTCGCCGAGGCTGCCGGCGCGGCATCCGCGACGGCGGCAACCGGCTTCGCGGGTGCGCTTGCGGTGTCGACCTCGATCTGGTCGGCATCGATCACGAAGCAGCACACGGCAATGATGTCGTCGGGCGCGCAGTCGGAATCGAGCCACACCGTCGGCACGCCCGCCTCCGTCGCCTGGGCGACGATGGTGCCGAGGTTGGCCAGCTCCTCGGTCAACAATGCGCAGTCCTTCTCGGCGACCCCGACAAAGCGCACCCGCAGGCAGGTCTTGCCACTGTTTGCAGCCGGTGCACGCTGCGCGTCCGGTTCGGCGCGGCTCGCCGGCGCCGCCGCGTCGGCCGATGGCGCATAGCCGGCGATCTCCTGCAATTGCGCGATCACGCGCGCCGGCGGCGCGCCCGGCTCGTCGACGGTTGCTGCCGCCACGCTGTCCGCGGCGACCGCGCCAGCGTCGTCGCCGGCGGCTGGCGCCGCTGCCACCGTGGCGTCCGCAGCATCCGGGGCATCCGGGGCATCCGGGGCATCCGGTGCCTCGCCGCTGGCGATGGCGCGCAGTTTTTCGGCCAGACGCGTGCCGCGCGCTTCATCCGGCTCGCTCGATGCACGGTATGCCTGCATCTGCTCGACGAGGACGTCCTTCGCTTCGAGAAAGACGTCGACCATCGCGGTCGTCAGCTGCAGCTCGTTATTGCGCGCGAGATCGAGCACCGATTCGAGCACGTGCGTGGTTTCCGTCAGCACGTTGAAACCGAACGTCGCGGCGCCACCCTTGATCGAATGCGCGGCCCGGAAGATCGCGTTGAGCTGCTCGGGATCGGGCGCATTAACGTCCAGCGCGAGCAGATGCCCTTCCATGTCGGCGAGCAGTTCGTCGGCCTCGTCGAAGAAGGTCTGATAAAACTGAGTGATATCGAGCGTCATACCGGTTCGGGTCGCAGAGCGATCGGTGAGCGGGCTTCGTAAGGATGTATGGGATGCGGGGTCGACGGCGGCGCGGTGCGTCAGCCCGGCGCCGGCGCCAGCAACTGCGCCAGCACATCGGTCAGCAGTTGCGGGTCGAGCGGCTTGAGCAGCCAGCCGCTTGCGCCGGCCTCCCGCGCGCGCGCCTTGAAGCCATCGCCTTCCTCGGTGGTCAGCAGCAGAATCGGCGTGGTCGCATAAGGCGCGAGTTCGCGTAGTGCCGCGATCAGTTCCAGGCCGGTCAGGCCGGGCATGTTGTGATCGGTCAGCACCAGATCGAACGGCGCGGATGCGGCGACCGCGCGCGCCAGCGCATCCCGTCCATCCACCGCGACGGTCGCGTCGTAACCGGCTTCGACCAGCGTGGCTTCCAGAATCAGCCGCATCGAGGTGGAATCATCGACGGCGAGTACACGCTTGCTCATGGTTGTTGTGTTCCTGACGGAGCGGAGGTAGCCGACGGCGGCCCTGCTGTATCGAGACGAGCATCGTCGACCGACGCGGTGCGGCGCGCGGCAAGCTCGCTGCCCACGCGCCGGTTCAGCACGATGACACTGATGCGACGGTTGCGCGGGTCGTTCGCGTCGCTGTCGTTGAAGCGACTGGTCGCGGCCATGCCGACGACGCGCAACACCTTGCCATCGTCCAGGCCGCCCGCGACCAGCTCGCGCCGCGACGCGTTCGCGCGGTCCGTCGACAGCTCCCAGTTGCTGTAGCCCTTTTCGCCGCCCGCGTATGTCTGGGCGTCGGTGTGGCCGGCGACCACGATGCGGTTCGGCACATCGTTCAACGCATCGCCGAGCTCGCGCAGGATGTCGCGCATGTAGGGCTCGACCTCGGCACTGGCGCGCGCGAACATCGGCCGGTTCTGCGAATCGACGATCTGCACGCGCAATCCCTCGTCCGTGACGTCCAGCATGATTTGCGACAGGAACGGCTTCAGTGACGGCTTGCCGGCGAAGCTGTCTTCGATGCGGGTCTTCAAGCGCAACAGTTGCGCGGCGTCGTCGGCCGTGGCTGGCGTGCGGCGGCTAGCGTCGCCGCGCTGCCGGTCACCGTCGCGACGCGTCGGATCGGCACCGCCGCCAGGCAGCACGTTGCTGCCCTCGCTGGTCTGCGCGCCACCCAGCAAGGCGGTCTTCAGCGGCGTCTTGAAATAGTCGGCGATGCCGCGTCCGGCCTCCGGATTGACCGAGCCCAGCAGCCACATCAGCAGGAAGAACGCCATCATCGCGGTCATGAAGTCGGCGTACGCCAGCTTCCAGCTGCCGCCATGCGTATCGCGACGCCGGGGGTTGCCGCGTCGGATGACGATCGGGCGGTGCGCGTCCTGCTTCATCGCCTGCGCGCCTCGCCGCGGACCTGCTTGACGTGCGCTTCGAGTTCCGCGAAGGTCGGTCGTTCGGTGCTGAACAGCACCTTGCGGCTGAATTCGACCGCAACCGACGGGGGATAGCCGTTCAGGCTGGCGAGGATGCCGACCTTGATGCACTGCAGGATCTTGGTCGATTCCTCGACCCGCTGTTCGATCGCCTGCGCCAGCGGCGCGATGAAGCCATATGCGAGCAGGATGCCGAGGAAGGTGCCGACCAGCGCCTGCGCGAGCAGTTCGCCGAGCCGGGCCGGCGGCAGGCTCGCCGACGCCATCGTGTGCACCACGCCCATCACCGCGGCGACGATGCCGAACGCGGGCATCGCGTCGCCGACCTTGGTCAGGCAGTGCGCGGGCATCGTGCTCTCCTGGTGATGCGTCTCGATTTCCTCGTCCATCAGGTTTTCCAGCTCGAAGGCGTTCATGTTGCCGCTCACCATCAACCTGAAATAGTCCGTCAGGAAGTCCATCAGCAATGCGTCGCCGAGGATGCGCGGATATGTCTTGAACAACGCGCTGTCCGCCGGCGCCTCGATGTCGTCCTCGAGCGACATCAGTCCGTCGCGGCGCGCCTTCGTCAACAGCAGGAACAGCACCGCCATCAGGTCCATGTACACCGGCTTCGTGTAGCGCGTGCGCCGCAGCAGCTGCGGCAGCGCGCGAAACGTTGCGCGGATCGCCTTGGTGTTGTTGCCGACCAGGAACGCGCCGAAGCCGGCGCCCGCGATCATCAGGAACTCGACCGGCTGCAGCAACGCCGCAAGGTGGCCGCCGGCGAGCGCATAGCCGCCGAAGACCGATACCACCGTGACCACGTAACCGAGAAAGACCAGCACGCCTTGCAACCTCGCTGCTAAGGGTCGGCGTGCGCGCGCTCGGCGACGCAAAGCCCGTTGCATCGTTTAACGGCGCGGCCGACGGAAACTAAAGGGGAATTTTCGGGAACGCCGCGCGCATCGGATGCGGCGCGGCGCCGGGCGTGCGCACGCCGCGGCAGACGGCGCGCGGCGTGCGGCGGTCAGTGATGACCGCGCAGTTCGCGGCGCCGCCGCGCGGTGGTCTGTGCGGCGAGCAGCGCGCCGATGCCGGTCTGGACGACAGTCGGCGCCTCGGCGCAAACAGTCCCAGGCGTGCCTTGCGCGGCTTGCGCCAGCGCCGCCAATGCCTCGGGCGCGACTTCGATGGGTTCGGCGGCACGCGCTTCCGCTACCCGTTTCGATTCCGCGGCAGCGCGCGTCTTGCCGGCTCGCGAAGGCGGCTGGCACAGCCCGCACACGGCGCCGCGCGACGGCTCGTGCGCATGGGTCACGAACTTGCCACCGCAGCGGCTACATGGCTGGAGGCTGAGCATGCCGCTGTCGAAGAATCGCAGCAGCGTCCAGGCACGCGTCAGCCCGAGCAACGGCTCTTCGCTGCCGTTGAGCATCACGTGCTCGACGTACAGGCGGTAGGCCTTGATCGTCGATTGGATTGCGTCGCAGCCCGCTTCGTCCCGCATGAAGCAGAACATGTTGTAGAACAGCGAGGCGTGCACGTTCGGCTGCCAGGTCATGAACCAGTCGGTCGAGAACGGCAACATTCCCTTCGGTGGCGAGACGCCGCGGACTTCCTTGTACAGACGGATGAGCCGATCCCGGCTGAGGTTGACCTCGGCTTCCAGCATCTGGAGACGGGCACCCAGTTCGATCAATTCGATCGCGAGGGTAATCTCGCGCGCTTCCGACATGACGCTCTTGATGGCCATTGCGGTCCTCAACCGATCTGCTCTGCGGACTGGCCGGCGAGCAAGATCGCCGCGTGGGACGCAGCAGTGTCGGCCGAGCGGGTGGCATGGGTGAGCGACGACAGCAACGCGTGATCGTCGAAGCGGAACCGGCACAGAAGCTGGCTGGATGACGCGAGGCGCACAGTCTGCGCGAGACTCAGCGCGGTCAGGACATCGGCCACTTCACTTGCCAGGCCAAGCCGGAACATCGCGCTTGCCTTGTCCTCGCGCAGCAGACGCTGGGCGAGCAGCAGGTAGGACAGATTCAGTTCCCGGACTTCGTCCAGCGTCGACTGGCTGATATTCATTGCTTGGCTCCGCGCCGCGCCTGTGCCGCGAGAGCGACGACAGCGGGCAACACGGGAGCCATTTTCGCGAACGGCCGAAATGGGCGATATAGGAAGGAACCGCCGACCCGCCGTAGGAGGACGGGCGCGCGCATGTAGGCGTTTTTCCTACAAACGCGCGGATAGCCTGTAACACAAGGGAATATTTGGACATGCCGGGTAATTTTGGCCGGTCGTCCACACCCCTAGGCATGACAAGAAAGTTCGCCAGCGAACCGACAGTGTCGTGAAAAACGAACACAAAACCGCGACGCCACGAATGCTTGATAGGGCAAGCGTAGATCATAACCACTTTGACGGCCGGGAAACGTGCGTTGCCCCACACAAAAGCGTAAGAGTCTGTAACGGCGCACCGTGCTTCAACAGCCGCGTGCGACGCATCGTGGGAGCCCGCGCGCGCGCGGTGCAAACGCTGCTGGCCGCCGGCCAGCGTCGGGAAGTCAATGCCCACGGGCCGTCCGCTCGCTGGCACGCCCGACCATCCGGAATGGACGCGCGTTCGGACCGTTCGTGCCTGCCCGTGGCAGACGAAGATGGGTACGCCGAAAGCGGGATGGCTGGCGCCGCTTGCGGCCGTCGAATACTGATACAGTGGGAGCCTTGCAAAGATAACCAAACGGCCCCGAGCCGGGCCGGCAGACCGTGAGTGCGCGGCGGCGGTCCGCGACCCGGCAGCGGGGACCCGATCCGTCCATTGTCGGTATGAGATTCTCCTTCAGTTCTTCGGTTACGCAAGCGCGCAGTGCTGGAACGCTGCTTCCCGGCGACGCGGCCTTTACCGGCGGAAGCGTGGCGCTGCCACGCGTCGGCGCGGCGGAGCGACTGCCCGCCGCCGGCGACGCTGCGAACGTTCCGCACCTGGCTGCGCCGGGTAAAGCGCCGCCCCGTGCTTTGGAGAGCAGGCCGACGGATGACGGTGCCGACGGCGCAGGCGCGGGTGGCCACGACGATCCTCACGCGGAAAACGTCTATCTCGGCCGCCAGCCGATCTTGAATTCGAGCGGCTGGATCGTCGCCTACGAGCTGCTGTTCCGCTCCAGCGCAATCAACGCCGCGATCGTCGACGACAACACGCGCGCCACCTCTCACGTGGTGGCAAGCATGATCGGGCACTTCGGCATCGAGACAGTGCTGGGCGGCCACGCGGGTTACATCAACGTCAATCGCGAAGTGCTGCTCGGCGAGCTGATCACCGTCCTGCCCGCGCATCGCTTCGTTCTCGAAGTCCTCGAATCGGTCGAGATCGACGACGTCCTGCGCGCACGCTGCGCAACGCTGCGCGAGGCGGGTTTCCGGATCGCCCTCGACGATGTTGGCTCGGCCGATACGCCGAACATGCGCGACCTGTCGGCAGTGGATATCGTCAAGGTCGATTTCGGCATTGTCGACCGCAGCGAACTGCAGTCGATCGTCGCGCTGATACGCCGGCGCGGCCGCGTGCCGCTGGCCGAAAAGGTCGAGACGGCCGACGATTACCGGCTGGCACTGGAGCACGGCTTCCAACTATTCCAGGGCTATTACTTCGCCCGTCCGGAAGTGCTGTCGACGCGGCGTCTGGTCTCCGACCGCTCCGCCCTGCTCGCGCTGCTCGGCCTGCTCGGACGCGAGCCGGAGATCAAGCAGATCGAGGGTGAACTGAAGCGCATCCCGAAGCTGATCGTGCAATTGCTGCGCTACGCGAACAGCAACGGCCGCACGCGCCGCGTGTCGACGTTGCGCGAAGCAACGCTCGCGGTCGGCACGCGGCAGATTGCGCGATGGGCGCAACTGATGCTGTACGCGAACGACGACGTCGGGCTGAGCATCGACGCTGACCCGGTGGTACAACTTGTCGGCACGCGGGCGCGCTTCATGGAACTGGCCGCTGACCATCTGAAGCCGATGGATGACGGCTTCGCCGACGAAGCATTCATGACAGGCGTGTTCTCGATGGCCGAAGCCATGTTCGGCGAAGGCGGCGGCGACGTGCTGAGCGAACTGCGGCTGTCGCCATGGGTGCGTGAAGCAATCGAACACCGCGGCGGCAAACTCGGCGCACTGCTCGACGTGGCCGAAGCGATCGAAAGCGGCGACGAAGCGCACATCGATCAGGTTTGCCGCGACGGCGGCTTGCTGACCGGCGAAGCGGCGACGCGGCTGGCCTTCGATGCCGTGCGCTGGATGACGCGCAACGCGCAAGCCAGCTGACGGCGACGCGCACGGGACAGGCGCCCCTTACACGATGCCTTGCTCCCGTGCGATCGCCGCGACGATCCGGGCGCGCGCGGCTGCGCGATCGGCCAGCCGGCTGCCCTCGCCTGCCTGATCCACCCATTCGATGAAGCGTTGCACCGCCAGCCGCGTCTGCACCGGATCGCGGCAATTCGCGAGAAACACGAACTGCGTCTTCTGGACGTCATCGGCGAGGTAGATACCGAACGGCGCCGCGACGACCGTCGCATCCGGAAAGCCAAGCAGGCCGGTAGCCTGCGTCTCGGTTACCCCGCGGTGACAGGCGACGAGGTGCAGCGGACCGGCAAGGCCCGCCAACCGGGTCGCCAGCCGATGGTCCTGCAGATGCGGCCGGCCAAGCTGCTCGCGCGCCGGCGCGACGGAGAAGGCGGCCGGCACCGCATGCAGTTGCACGACGATCGTGCGGCCGTCGAGCGCCAGCGCGGGCAGGCGGTCTTCGTCAGCCTTTGCAGGCCGCGCGTGTTGCCGGCCGGCCAACACGGCCTTCAGCTCGGCAACCATTGCGGCACGCCGCCCGGCGAAGTCGAGCCGACTCCACGCCAGCGCCGCGCCGAGATCGAAGCGTCCGCCTTTCGCACCCTCGGCGCCGCGTCGCGTCTGCGTCAACACCGCGTCGACGATCGCCTTCTGTACCTGCTCGCGCAATGCGGCGCGGGTCAACGCTGCGCCGCCGCGGAACCCGGCGGCCGACGCCTTGAACGCTGCGAAACGCGCGTTCCGCGCCGCCTGGGCAGGCCCGCTCGCAGGGCCGGCGTCCGGCAGCTCGATCAGTCTCACCTTGCCCGGCGCGTATTTCAGCCCCTCAGCGTACTCCGCGTGACAGATGCCGATGTCCTCGCCCGTCTTGGCCCAGCCCGCATTGCCGTTGTAGAGCACGATCAGGATGTCGCAGTCGTTCACCTGCCGCAGGCAGTGCTCCCAACTGTCCGCGGTGTGATCCAGTGCCTCGGCGTCCTCGTTGATCCAAACCTGGAACAGCTGCGCGCCAAACAGCCCGGCAGCCTCGATGTCGCGCTTCAACTCGCGTCGGACCGTCGTCAACGCGACCGGTTCGGCCTCCGAGAACCGATCCGCGCATCGGCTGGACAGCATGACCCTGATTGGTTGACTGCTCGCCATCGTTCTCCCTCGGTGGTTCGGTGTAGTGCAGAAAACGCTGCGTTCACTGCTGCGGCCACTGCTGCAGACGTGGCGCTGCATCGCAGCGGCGCGCGCACCGCCCACCCCGCGCGCCATCGCCCTGCTCGCCGTCCCGCAATAGTGCGGCTCATCGACGCCGCTGCCAAGTCCGCGCCCGCCGAAGTCCTCACTATTACGTCCCCACCGCGCCACTGCCCCGCCGCCGACGCACCGTCGGCGCGAAGGCGCGAGCGAGCGAAGGCGCGATCGCCGCTCGCGCTGTCCTCGCCCCGCGCTTGATCGGCCAGAAGCCGCACGCCTGCCGAGCAGCGGCGGTAACGCTATATACTTCGATACATAGCGCTTTCGTGCCACCGTCACCCAAACCAGCAAGGAGAATTCAAACAATGAAGAAAAAGTGGCTCGCCGGACTGCTCGTCGCTCTCTCTTTCAGCGCGCCCATCGCCGCGCGCGCCGATACGGTCAACGTGATGTACGCGGGGTCGCTTGTCCATCTGATGGAACAACGGATCGGCCCGGCGTTCGAGAAGGCGACCGGCACCACCTTTCGTGGCTACGCAGGCGGCTCGAATAAGCTTGCCAACGAGATCAAGGGCAAGCTGCGTCGTGCCGACGTCTTTATCAGCGCCAACCCGGCGGTGAACAAGACGTTGATGGGCGAGTCGAACGGCGACTGGGTGGGCTGGTATGCGAATTTTGCCGAATCGCCGCTGCTGATCGGCTACAACCCGCGCAGCCGCTTCGCGAAGACGCTGCAGACGGAACGATGGGACCGCGCGCTGACCACGCCGGGTATCCGCATCGGCCGTACCGATCCGAAGCTCGATCCGAAGGGCGCTTATACGATGCAGTTGCTCGAAGAGGCGGAGCGCGTGTATCAGGCGCCGGGCTTGTCGCAGCGTATGCTGGGCGCCCCCGACAACCCGCAGCAGGTCCTTCCGGAAGAAACGCTGGTCGGCCGCTTGCAGTCGGGCCAGCTGGACGCCGGCTTCTTCTACTCGACCGAGACGAGCGACCTCAACATCCCGGCGATTCGCTTGCCGGCGGATTTCGACATCAAGGCGCGATATACGGTCACCGTTGTCAACCGGGCACCCAATGCCGAAGGCGCGGCGCGTTTCGTCAACTTCCTGCTGAGCGATGCGGGCCGCAAGCTGCTGCGTGATTCTGGCGTCGATGTACTGCCGACGCCCGTGGTGACAGGCGACGCCGGCGCGGTGCCGCCAGCCTTGCAAGTGGCCTTGCCCGCACCGCGCGCGCAGTAAGGTGCCGACACGGCCTGGCCTGCCGCGGGCGCTGCGTGCGCTCGCGGTGCTGCTCGCGGCCTACCTGCTTGCGCCGTTGCTTGCCGCATTGCCGGCACTCGGCTCCGCGGACTGGCATGTGCTGAGCGATCGCGCGCTCTGGCAAGCGGCGCTCGTCTCGTTCGGCGGTGCCACCCTCGCCACCGTTCTGATCGCACTGGGCGGCGTGCCGCTCGGCTACTACCTGGCGCGCCACACCGGTGCACTGGCCCGCACGCTCGCTTTCATCGTGCAGGCGCCGCTTGCGCTGCCGCCGCTCGTTTCCGGCGTGTTGCTGCTCTTTCTGATCGGACCGTACGCCCCATTGGGTACCTTGTTCAGCGATGCCGGGCTGCAATTGACCGACGCGTTCGCAGGCGTAGTGCTCGCGCAGGTCTTCGTCGCCGCGCCGTTCGCGGTCATCGCCGCCCGCTCCGCGTTCGCCGCCCTCGACCCCGGCCTTGAGGAAGTTGCAGCGACGCTCGGCCTGCGTCCGGCGCAACGTTTCATGAAAGTTGCGCTGCCGCTGGCGGCGCGCGGCATTGCCGCAGGGCTGCTGCTCGCCTGGCTCCGAGCGATCGGAGAATTCGGCGCGACCGTGATGGTCGCCTACCATCCGTACTCGTTGCCGGTCTTCACCTTCGTGAGCTTTGGCAGTCAGGGGCTCGACGCGATGCTGCCGGTGCTGTTGCCGACCCTGCTCGCCACGCTTGCGGTCGTCGCGCTGGCGGCAGGCGTGCAGAGCGCCAATCTGCGGCGCAGCGGCCGGGGCGCCCGCCTAGCGCGACAGCGACTCATGGACGCCGAGATCGACGCCGAGGTGGACGCTGCGCCGCTCGCCGATCCGCCCTCGAACAAGGGCGCCGCCACGGACGCGGACGCGCAACTCACGCCGGCGTCGCCTAACAGCGACGCCGGCGCGGCCGCGCCCGACCATCGCGCGGCGAGCTTGCAACTACGGCTGCGCCACCGCTACCCGGGCTTCGCGCTCGACGTCTCGATCACCAGCAACGCGCGCCGCCTCGCCATCGTTGGCCCGTCCGGGTGCGGCAAGTCGCTGAGCCTGAAGCTGGTGGCCGGCGTGGCGCCCCAGCGAGCAGATCGGCGTGCCCTGCGGCGTGCACATCGGCGCCGACGCACCGCCGATGTGGATGCGGCCAACCTGATCCGCATCGACGGCGTCGCACTGGAACAGGTGAATGCGGAAGCCCGCCGCATCGCCTACGTGCCGCAGAACTACGCGCTCTTTCCCCATCTGTCGCTTGCCGAGCAGTGCCTGCTGGCACCCGACGCGGATGCGGGCAAGGTGGCGCGCTGGGCCAAGGCGCTCGGGCTTGACACGCTTCTGGAGCGTCGGCCGGCGGCGCTCTCGCTCGGGCAGCAACAGCGAGCGGCATTGGTACGGGCGCTGGCGCGGCCGAGCCGATTGATTCTTCTCGACGAACCGTGCTCGGCCTTGGACACGCCGCTGCGCAGCCAACTGCGCCGCGCGTTGCGTGAACTGCAAACGCGCATCGACGCGACCACGATCGTGGTTAGTCACGATCCGCAGGACGCGTTGGAACTCGCAGACGAGATTGTCGTGATGGATGCGGGCCGCGTCCTGCAGCAGGGTCGCACAGCCGATGTCCTGCGCCGGCCGGCGACCTTGTCGGTCGCCCGCCTGCTCGACGTTCGCAATGTGCTGCCGGTCCGTCGCACCGCCGACGGCGCCATCGCATGGGGAAATCAGTCGGACGGCCACGTCGCGCTGCGCATGCCGACGGATCGCATGCTGCCTGGCGCCACCGCGCCCGCCGAACAGGCCGAGCAGGCCGATTGCCTGCTGCGCATTCCGACCGATGCGGTGCATGTGGTGGCGATTGCCACGCCGGAACCGCGCTCGCTTCGCACCGATACGTCGCCCGCCGCATCCGACGGCCCGACCGAAGTGGCGCCGCAAGCGCATGCCCACCTCTCTGCGCTCGTCGAATCGGTTTACCCAACCGCCGACGGTCAGTGGCTGCGCTGCGCCGTGGGCGATCGCACGCTCGAGTGTGCCTACCGCGGCACGTCCACGGTCGCGGCTGGCGCGCGCCTCACCTTGGCGATCGACGTGGCGCGCCTCGATTGCTGGCCTGCCGCGCATGAAGCGGCGACCGCCGGCGCAACGCCGGCGCAGGTAGCCAACCCCGCCGCACTCGCTACGCCCGCCGCGCCGCCGGCACGCGCGCGCGCGCCCACGTAATTCCCGCAAGCGTGTGGCCAAGCGTCGCGCCATGCGGATGCGCGGCATGGCATGGAATATGACGCGTCATCAAGCTGCCATACGCGTCCCCTAGGATCACGGCACCCACACACCGGACGATCCGAAATGACTGTAGACAGCCTCGCTTCCCGCCGACGTATTCTCAAATTGCTGGCCGGCGGCCCGTTGCTGCCGCTGACCGGTTCGGCGCTCGCACTCTCCGCCTGCGGCGGCGGCGGCGACGTCAACCGCACCGGTGCCGCCACACCGGCGAGCGGCGCGACGCCGGGCAGCGGCACGACGCCGACCACCGCGAAGTTCGTTTCCGCGGCGTTCGTCGGCATGGCCGCGCCGTCACTCGCCAACGCCGCGGAGATGGCGACGACGACGGTCAAGTCATCGCTGCGCCTCGCCTACAGCGACGGCAGCAACGAGACCGTACAGCTCGGCTACCAGCCGTTCTTCATGACCGGCGACATGGTGTCGGACGGCAAGGGCGGCACGATCCTCGCCGGCGGCTATTACGATATCAACAACAAGCCGATCATCGACAATTCGGTCTCTGGCAAGTCGCGCCAATTCTTCTCCGACTGCCCGGACGGGACCTCGCTGCTGAGCCTCGACAATCCGTCGGTGACTGGCGTGAAAGGCAACGCCGTATTCGCGGTGGTGCAATTCGAGTACACCACGAAGGACCAGGCCGGCACCTCGACCTACGGTCAGTTGCCCTCGCCGATCGCCGTCTTGACGTTGGACCAGGACCCGGCGACCGGGCACCTTTCGCTGGTCAAGTACCACAACGTCGACACGTCGTCGGCGAATGGCCTGTGGATCACCTGCGGTGCGAGCCTGTCGCCGTGGAACACGCATCTGTCGAGCGAGGAATACGAGCCGGATGCCACGGCGATTGCCACCAACACGCAGTTCCAGGCATTCAGCGAACGTCTGTACGGCGACGCCAGCAAGGCCAACCCCTACCATTACGGTCATCTCCCGGAAGTGACCGTGAACGCGGACGGCACTGGCTCGATCGTCAAGCACTACTGCGTCGGCCGTATCTCGCACGAACTGGTGCAAGCGATGCCGGACAAGCGCACGCTGCTGATGGGCGACGACGCGACCAACGGCGGCCTGTTCATGTTCGTGGCCGATCGTGAAGCGGACCTGTCCGCCGGCACGCTGTACGTCGCGAAGTGGCATCAGACATCCAGCACCGGCCCAGGCGCGGCGACGTTGACCTGGATCCGGCTGGGCCACGCCACCAGTGCCGAGATTGAAGCACTGGCCAACGCGAATACCGCGGCCGACATCTTCGAATGGTCGTCGACCGATCCGGGCGATGCCACTTTCACGCGCATCCCGTTCTCGGGCAAGACGCAGTGGGTGAAAATCAAGCCGGGCAAGGAACAGGCGATGGCGTTTCTCGAAACTCACCGCTATGCCGCGCTCAAAGGCGGCAGCATGGGCTTCACCAAGCTGGAAGGCACGACCGTCAACACGAAAGACAAGATCTCGTACTCGGCCATGTCGTACATTCAAAGCTCGATGCTCGATGGCTCGGGCGACGTGAAGGTCGAGGGCCCGAAGGCGGGCGCGGTCTACGCGCTGAATCTGCGTGGTGGCCAGACCGATTCGAGCGGCACTGCGATCGACAGCGAATGGGTGCCGATCGACATGGCACCGCCGGCAGCGCTCGTCGGCGAAGACCTGGCGGCGGCGGACGCGCTGGGCAACCTTGCCAATCCGGACAAGATCGCCAACCCGGACAACCTGAAGTTTTCCGAGAAACTCCGCACCCTGTTCATCGGCGAGGACAGCGGCATGCACGTCAACAACTTCCTGTGGGCGTACAACGTCGACCAGAAGACGCTGACGCGCGTGCTGTCGACGCCGTCCGGCGCCGAATCGACGGGTTTGCACGCAGTCGACGAGATCAACGGCTGGACCTACGTAATGAGCAACTTCCAGCACGCCGGCGATTGGGAAGCCGCGCTGCACGGCAAGGTTTCCCCGACGCTCGACCCGCTGGTTCGGGCGAATTACCGCGACAAGTTCGGCGCATCGGTCGGCTACCTGACCATGGCGCAACTCGAACCGACCGCTTGAGTGCACGCTGTTTGCGCCCGCTCGGCGCTCATTCGTCCCTGACTCGGCGCTGAGATGGCGCTGACTTCGCGCTGACTCGGCCAAGGTCGCGCCGGCTGTTCCCGCGCGCCGCGCATCGACAAGCGATGCGCGGCGCTTCTTCATTCGGTGCCACGGCGTCGGCACGGGCACGGGAATGCGGCTTGCTGCTGGTAAGACACGTCCAACCGAAGGAGGCAGCGATGAGCCAATCGAAGTTGAACAACAACCAGCCGCAGAACCCGCACGAACAAAAGGGCCAGCCGCAGGGCCAACAGCAGCAGAATCAGCAGAAGCAGCCGATGCATCAGGGCGGACAACGCCAGCCATGACGCCGATGCCCGCACGGGTATGACGCGAAAAGCCCACCGACACGCAAGCGCCGGTGGGCTTTTTCATTGCACAGCGCTGATGCCGAGGCGAGACGACGTGGTCCGTCAGTCCACCCCGAACCGGGTCGGCCCCAGCTCCGGCTAGGGCCGCCGCGCGAAAGCGAGCGCCGCGCCGAATACCATCATCAACACGCCGCTCGTGCGATTGAACCAAAGAAAGGCACGGCCGCCCCGCACTGCCTTGGCGATACGCAACCCGACCACGGCATAGATCGCGATCGCAAATACCTCCAGCACCAGGAAGGTCATGCCGACGATGGTATAGCTGAGCGCGTAATGGTTCGGATCCACGAACTGCGGCAGGAACGCGGTGAAAATCAGGATGGCCTTCGGATTGCCGATGGCGACCAGGCCCTCCTGCCGTGCAAGGCGTCCGAGACTGGCGGGCGGTGCGGCCTGCTGCGCGGACGCCGCGGCGGCCGCCGCCGGGGCGCCACGCCACAGCTTGATGCCGATGAAGACCAGATATGCGGCGCCGATCCACTTCACCAGCGCGAACAACGTCTCGGAACCTGCCAACAGCGCGCCGAGGCCCAGCCCCGCGACCACGATCATCGCCGCGAATGCCAGCAACCGCCCGCTGGCGGCGAGAACCGCAACCGTCACGCCATTACGCACACTGTTGCCGATGGCCAGCGCATTGTTCGGCCCGAACACCATATTCAGCGCGAAGCAGGCGGGCAAGAAAAGAAGATAGTCGTGGAGGGACATGTCAAACCATCGATGGCATCACAGCGCGTGCGCCACCCAGGATTGGCTAGCGCGGGCTGGCTGGCCGATGCCGCATCTTAGCGCAACGCGTCGGGCGCGCACAGCGCCGAAACAGGCGCGGTTACAACCGGAGTGGCGCGGACCCGCCCCGGCCAGCATCGGCTCGCCTTCGGGCTCGGTCCCAGCCTGGAGCGGACCGTGGTTCGTCACCGCATCGACCCGGTGCGCGCGCGTTGCGCCTGCCCGGTAACGGCAAGGCGCGCGCGCCGACAGCGTGTGCCAGCGTGCGCGGTGGCAGGCACGACCGGCGTCGCCCGGCCTCGCTCCGCTGGCAAAGCCGCGTGCAATCTCAACGCTCGCTGTTCAGATAACTCTTCTTCTTGAGGTCGCCCATGAACAGGCACACGACGAAGGCGAGCACCATCAAGGCAGTCACGTACCAGTAGAAACTGTTCTCGGAGCCGGCTTGCTTGAACCAAAGTGCCACGTACTCGGCGGAACCGCCGAACACCGCATTGGCGACGGCATAGGACAGACCAACGCCCAGCGCGCGCACCTCGGGCGGGAACATCTCCGCCTTGATCAAACCGCTGATCGACGTATAAAGACTCACGATGGCCTGCCCGGCAATGATCAGCATGAATGCGATGACCGGGCTGGTCACGGTCTTCAGCGCCAGCAGGATCGGGAACGTGAACAATGCGCCGAGCGCGCCGAACAACAGCATGTTCGCGCGCCGTCCGATGCGGTCCGACAGGGCGCCGAACAACGGCTGCATCAGCATGTAGACCAGCAACGAAGCCGTCATCACGCCGCTTGCTGTCTTCGCATTCATGCCCGCCGTGTTCACCAGATACTTCTGCATATAGGTGGTGAACGTGTAGAAGATCAGCGAGCCGCCGGCGGTAAAGCCCAGCACGGTGAAGAATGGCCGCTTGTGATCGCGGAACAGCGCGAGGATCGAACCGGCCTCCTTGCGTTGACGCGTCGTGGCGTCGGCCGTTTCAGTCAACGAGCGACGCAGGAACAGGGAGATCACCGCGGCAATCGCACCGACGACGAACGGAATGCGCCAGCCCCAGGCGCGAAGTTGCGCGTCGTCGAGCGCAAACTGCAGAATGACGATCACCAGCACCGCCAGCAATTGCCCACCGATCAGCGTCACGTACTGGAAGGACGCGAGAAAGCCGCGTTCGCCCCGCATCGCGACTTCACTCATGTAGGTCGCGCTGGTGCCATACTCGCCGCCCACCGACAGCCCCTGAAACAGTCGCGCGAGCAGCAGCAGAACGGGGGCAGCGGTACCGATCGTCGCGTAGGTCGGCAGGCACGCAATCAGCAGCGAGCCGGCACACATCATCATCACGGAGATCAGCATCGCAGTGCGCCGGCCCTGCTTGTCGGCGATACGGCCAAACATCCAGCCGCCGATCGGCCGCATCAGGAAGCCGGCCGCGAACACCCCCGCCGTATTGAGCAACTGGGTCGTCGGATTTCCCGACGGGAAGAAGGCCTTGGCGAAGTACAGCGCTGTGAAGGCGTAGACGTAGAAATCAAACCACTCGACGAGATTGCCGGAGGACGCGCCGACAATCGCGAATATTCGCGAGCGGCGCTCTTCGGGCGTGTAGTGGTTGTCGTGCGCCGACGCGTCTTGCGGTAGGTTGTCTTGCGTTGCCATGTCTCAGTGTTTTGGTTGTGAACGCGGAGCACCGGCCATCGCGAGCCGGGCGGAAACTGTCTGGCAGCCATCGCGCGTGGCGCCGTCGACGGCTGCCACGATCCCAAGTGCACGCTGAGTGCGTGACCGACACGCACGACCGCCATGGCGCTACCGCGCGTCCGAGCATGCGTTCGCCTGATCCGACACGACTGCGCCGCGAGACTTGTGGACCGCGACGCGACACAGTGTAGGGGCATTCGCGCCCGGCCGAAAGTCAGAGTGACGCCAGGTGCGCCACCGCACGCGCTCGTCGCACACTCTGCCCGCTGATGCGCTCCGCCGGACACTGCGATCCTGCCCGAGGCCGTCGCCGCTGATTAGACTTGAACATGCGCCGTCCTGCCCCGTTCCCCGTGCAACGCGTCGGATGTCTCGACCTACCCGAAAAATTGGGCGCGCCGCCGTACCGCCCGCCGTCGCCGTCGCCGTCGCGTTCGCCTTCGCCGTCATGTCGACCATGGATTTCAGCGTCCAATTTTCTTCCATTCGGCTGGCGATCGAGCGCTCGCCGGGGCGCGACAGGCGCATCGCCCGCGACGCGCGGCCGCGTGACGCTCAGAGCGTCTCGGCGCCGAACGTATTGCACTGGCGCGCGTCCGCCGTGCTCAAACCACGCTGCAGCCACCGCTGCCGTTGCTCGCTGGAGCCATGCGTGAAGGATTCGGGCACCACCCGCCCCTGCGACTGTCGTTGCAACCGATCGTCGCCAATCGCCGCCGCAGCCTGCAGACCATTCTCGAAATCGCCCGGCTCGATCAACTGCTGATTGTTGCGCTGCGCGGTCGCCGCCCAGACCCCGGCAAAGCAATCCGCCTGCAGTTCGACACGCACCGACAGCGCATTGGCATCGGCGCGCGACAGACGCTGGCGCAGCCGGTCGACCTGATCGGAGATGCCGAGCACTTTCTGGACATGGTGCCCAACCTCGTGGGCGATCACGTAGGCTTGCGCAAAGTCGCCTGCAACGCCGAAACGTTGTCGCATCTCCTGGTAAAACGACAGGTCGATGTAGACCTTCTGATCCGCAGGGCAATAGAACGGACCCATCGCCGCCTGGCCGTAGCCGCAGCCGGTTTGCGTACCGCCGCTGAACAGTACCAGCGTGGGCGCCGGATAGTCGCGATTGAACTGCGTGCGCATGATCTGCGTCCACGTGCGCTCGGTGTTGCCGAGCACGCGTCGAACAAACACGGTCATTTCATCGTTTGCCGGCGCGTTCTGCGGCGCGGCGCGCTGCTGCGAAACACTCGACGGGTTCGACTGGCTCGCCCCGTTGAGGATCACGGACGGATCGACTCCAAAGAAGTACGCGGCCACGAAGGCGATCACCACCGTACCGATGCCGATCGAGCGTCCGCCAATTGGGAAGCCGCCACCGCCACCGCGCCGATCCTCGACGCGGTTGCTTTCCGATTCGTTATCAAGACGCACGCTATTACTCCCGACCGTTGCGGTCATGCATTGTTGCGCAGACAAGCATGTTCCGGTCCAGCGGCACGCACCTTGCGCACGAACGGCGCTCGGCAGCGCGCGAGCACGCCTGCGGTAAGGCAGCGCAACCCCTCCTGCGTCGAGCCTGGCCAAGCGCCATCACCCACCTCGCGTCAGGGTTATCCCGTATATCGTATGATGACGATATTGATTTCAGGATTTCCCGATATTCGTTTCGTAAAGTTCCGATATGAATGACCGCGAAGCCGTCGACCTTGATGTCGATGCAATTCACAAGGCCTTGGCCAACCCGCTCCGGCGGCAGATTCTGGCTTGGCTCCGCGACGCCGAGCAACATTTCGCGATGCAGGAGCACCCGCTCGATTTCGGCGTGTGCGCCGGCCTGCTCGACGAGAAGGCCGGTCTCTCGCAATCGACGGTATCAGCGCACCTCGCAACGCTGCAACGTGCTGGCTTGATCACGTCCCGCAAGGTCGGCCAATGGATTTTCTACCGCCGCTGCGAGCCCACCATCGCCGCCTTTCTGGAACGGGTGCGCGAGAATTTGTAACAACAGCGTGTGACGACAGCGTGCGACGCAGGCCGGTGACGAAGCCGTGTGCCCCGACGCAGCGCGCCTGGCCGCCACGCGCACGCCGATATTGCGCGACATCGGACCGGCCGGCCTCAGCCTTTTTCACTCAAGACACCTCGTATTCATGCCCCTAGCTCTACTTGTCCTGTCACTCAGCGCCTTCGCAATCGGCACGACGGAGTTCGTCATCATGGGCCTGCTGCCCGATGTGGCGCACGACCTGTCCGTGTCGCTGCCGGCGGCCGGCTGGCTGATCAGCGCCTATGCGCTGGCAGTCGCCTTCGGCGCGCCGGTCATGGCGATGATCACGGCCCGCTGGCGGCGACGCACGGCCTTGCTCTCGCTGATGGTCATCTTCGTACTCGGCAACCTGTTCTGCGCGATCGCCGCGAACTACGGCTTGCTGGTGCTGGCCCGCGTCGTGACCGCGTTATGTCACGGCGCTTTCTTCGGCATCGGTTCCGTCACCGCGGCGGGTCTGGTCGAGCCGAACCGCCGCGCCCGCGCCGTCGCCCTGATGTTTACCGGACTCACGCTGGCCAACGTGTTGGGCGTACCGCTCGGCACGGCGCTCGGACAGGCCGCCGGCTGGCGGACACCGTTCTGGGCCGTGGTGGCGCTTGGACTGCTGTCGTTCGCCGGTCTGCGGCGCGCGTTGCCGGTGCGCAGCGACGAAACCCCGGCCGACCTGCGCCGGGAACTGCGGGGACTGCGCAGCACCGGGGTCTGGTTGGCGCTGGGCACGACGGTCTGCTTTTCGGCAGCAATGTTCGCGCTCTTCACCTACATCGCACCGCTTCTGCTGCAGGTCACCGGTGTGACGCCGCGCGGCGTGTCGTGGACGCTGTTCGCGATGGGCGTGGGACTCACGATCGGCAACGCGCTCGGCGGACGCCTGGCGGACTGGAACCTGTCGAAGGCGCTGTCGCTGGTGCTGATCGCGCTGTGCGCCACCTCGCTCGCATTGCACTGGACCGCGCCCTGGCTGTGGCCTTCGGAGGCGAACCTGTTCCTGTGGGCGGTCGCCGCGTTCGCGGCGGTGCCGGCACTGCAGGTCAACGTGATGCGCTTCGGCGCCGCCGCGCCGAACCTGATATCGACCTTGAACATCGGCGCCTTCAACCTGGGCAACGCGTTCGGCGCGTGGGTCGGCGGTCTTGTGCTGAGCGCCAACCTGGGTCTGCAGGCGACGCCGTTGGCCGCGGCCGCGCTGGCGCTGCTCGGCGTGTTCGCCAGCAGTCTCTCGGGACGCCTGGCGCGAGACCTGCCAGCCCAGCCCGACTGCGCAACCAGCTGAGCAACAGAATCCAGCGCGTGGCGCAGGGCGTCACGCACTTCCAGTGGGCCTTTGGCCCGTTTGTAACGCAAGTCATAAGGAAAAACGCAATGCCGCAACTCCTCGATCCGATTCGCGTCGGCGATCTCGACCTGCCGAATCGCGTTTTCATGGCACCGCTGACCCGCTCGCGTGCCACCGGCGGCGCGCGCGTGCCGAATGCACTGATGCGCGATTACTACGTTCAGCGGGCCTCCGCCGGCCTGATCCTGAGCGAAGCGACCTCGGTCACCCCGCAAGGCGTCGGCTACGCCGACACGCCCGGCATCTGGTCCGACGAACAGGTAGCGGGCTGGAAGCACATCACCGACGCGGTTCACGCGGCGGGCGGCCACATCTTCCTGCAACTTTGGCACGTCGGACGCATCTCGGACCCCAGTTTCCTGAATGGCGACGCGCCTGTCGCGCCGAGCGCCATCCAACCGGCGGGCCACGTCAGCCTGGTGCGGCCGCAGCGTCCCTACCCGACGCCGCGTGCGCTGCGCACGGACGAACTGCCTGGCATCGTCGCCGCGTACCGCAAGGGCGCGGAGAATGCACAAGCCGCCGGTTTCGATGGCGTGGAAATCCATGGTGCCAACGGCTATCTGCTCGACCAGTTCCTGCAGGATGGCAGCAACCGGCGCGACGACGAATACGGCGGCTCGATCGAGAATCGCGCGCGTCTGATGCTGGAGGTGACGGACGCCTGCATCGGCGTCTGGGGTGCCTCGCGAGTCGGCATGCACCTGGCGCCGCGCAGCGACGCACACGACATCAGCGACAGCAATGGCGCGCAGACCTTCGGCTATGTCGCAACGGCGCTCGGCCAGCGTGGCATCGCGTTCATCTGCGCCCGCGAGAGCCAGGCCCAGCCGCGCCTCGGCCCCGCCCTGAAGCAGGCCTTCGGCGGCATCTACGTGGCCAACGAGGGACTCGACAAGGCGACCGCTCAGCGCCTGCTCGATGCCGGAGAAGCCGACGCCGCCGCGTTTGGGCAGGCGTTCATCGCCAATCCGGACCTGCCGCGCCGCTTCCGGGACGATGCGCCGCTGAACGCCCCCAAGCCCGACCTGTTCTACAGCAGCGGCGCGGAAGGCTACACCGACTATCCGGCCCTCGCCTGAGGTCGACGCCTGAGGTCGACGCCTGAGGTCGACGCCTGAGGTCGACGCCTGAGGTCGACGCCTGAGGTCGACGCCCGACTGCGCGCTGCCGCCAGGCGACGCGCAGTCGGGCGGCCGGCCGGGGCCCACCGCCGGGGCGCGTGCTCCCCGGCCGGCCGCAATGACGCCCCAATGAGTGTCGGGGCCTCGCAAGCAGCCCGTGACGTCCGCCGTCCTTTCGCAGCGGGCCGTCATTTCGCCGTCGGCCCGCCGTCGCCTTCCTTCATCCTCTGTCATCGCACGGCCATCGAGCCGTCATTGGCCAGGCCAGCGGACCGTGGCCACCGATCCCGGCAAGCACCCGTTGCAACCCGCGTCGCCACCCTGCGACGGGCCGCCGCAGTCGACTCAAGTTTCCCTGCCACCGGCCGTTATTCGATACAACGGCGGCGGCTCCTCGCACTGCCGCCAGCCTCCGGCCAGCCGTTCCGGTCCTGCAGGACCCGGATCGCGCCAGCCGACACGTTTCATCCGGGTCTCAGGCCCCTCTGTACAAGGTTTCCCATGTTAGTCGTAGTCGGGTGGGTCGTCGTCGTGGCCTGTGTGGTTGGCAGTTTCATCGGTGCGGGCGGGCATCTGGCTGCGCTGTTGCAACCGCTCGAACTGCTCTGTATCGCTGGCGCGGCGATTGGCGCTTTCGTGGTCAGCAATCCCGGCAAGACCCTGCGCGCCACGCTCAAGGCGCTGCCGCTCTGCTTCAAGGGCAAGAGCTACGACAAGGCGCGCTACCTGGAGTTGGTGTCGCTGCTGTTCGAATTGCTGCAGAAGGCGCGCAAGGACGGCATGATGGCGCTCGAAGCCGACGTCGAAACGCCCGAGTCCAGCACGATCTTCAACAAGTATCCGGCGATCATGGCCGATCACCATCTGCTGGACTTCATCCTCGATTATCTACGAATGATGTCCAGCGGCAACCTGAACGTGCACGAGATCCAGGAGCTGATGGAAGCGGAGCTGGAGACGCACCACGAGGAGATGGCGATTCCGGCTGGCGCGATTCAGGGCGTGGCGGATGGACTGCCGGCCTTCGGCATCGTTGCCGCGGTGATGGGCGTGGTCCACACGATGGGCTCGGTCGGCGCCGCGCCCGCCGTACTCGGCAAGATGATTGCCGGCGCGCTGGTCGGCACCTTCCTCGGCATTCTGCTGGCGTACGGTTTCGTCGGTCCGCTTGCCAGCCTGCTGAACGCGAAGGCCAAGGAAGCGGCGAAACCCTTCGAGTGCGTGAAGTGCGTGCTGCTGGCCGCGATGGGTGGCTACCCGCCCAGCGTCGCGGTCGAGTTCGGCCGCAAGGTGCTGTTCTCGGTCGATCGTCCCAGCTTTGCCGAACTCGAGGCCGCCGTGAAGGCGACCCGCCAGCCGAAATGAGCGTCGCAAAGCGTCCAGCCACGCTGCTCGCTCGCAGCAGCCGGCCGGCATCCGGAGCACGGTGATGGCAGGCAACGAACGCGTCTCGCTGACCGTCATCCGGCGCAAGCGCAAGGGCGGCCACGCCGCCCACCACGGCGGCGCATGGAAGATCGCGTACGCGGACTTCGTGACCGCGATGATGGCCTTCTTCCTGCTGATGTGGCTGCTCGGCTCGACGACCAAAGGCGACCGACAAGGCATCGCCGACTATTTCAACACGCCGCTTACCGTGGCGCTCGCGGGCGGCGACTATTCGGGTGGCGCGACCAGCGTGCTGCCGGGCGGTGGTCCGGACATCACGCGCGCGCAAATCGGCGATGCGAAGGCCGCCCAGAGCGCCAGCCAGCGCGGCAAGGCCAGCGCCGATGACGCCGCGGCAAAGAAGCGGCGCGACGGCGAGGAACTGCGCCGCCTGCGGGCGTTGAAGACGCGGATCGAATCGTTGATCGATCGCAACCCGAAGCTCAAGCCGTTCAGTGACCAGATCAAGATCGACATCACCAGCGAAGGGCTACGCATCCAGATCGTCGACTCGCAGAACCGGCCCATGTTCGCCACGGGCAGCACCCGCCTGCAACCGTACACGCATGACATCCTGCGCGAGATCGGCGTGGCGTTGAACGACGTCGACAACCGCGTGTCGATCGCCGGGCACACTGACGCCGCGCCGTACAGCGGCGGCGCCGCCGGCTATTCGAATTGGGAACTCTCGTCGGAGCGCGCGAACGCGGCACGGCGCGAACTGATCGCCGGCGGCATGAACGAGCGCAAGATCATCCAGGTACGGGGTTTGGCCGACGCGTTGCCACTCGACCCGGCAGATCCGCTCGCGCCGATGAACCGGCGCATCAGCATCGTCGTGCTGAATCGCCAGACCGAGGCCGGCTTCATGCGCGATCGAGGCCGCGTCGACGTCAACACTTCGCAGGAAGCGTCCGACGCGATCGCGGCCAGCGCGGCGGCGAACACGGGCACGTACGCAGCCACCAACGCAGCCACGAGCACGGCGACGCATCCGTTGACGAAGCCGGTGACGAGCGCAGCGAACGACGCTGTGTCGAAGCCGGGGGCACAGGCACCGGCGGCCGTGGCATCGAGTACGGTGGCGACGGCCGCCAAGCCCGCAGCACACTGACGCAGCCGCTGTCGGCCCGCGCCGCATCAGCGCGTGGCGCACGGAAGCGATCGGAAGCGATCGGAAGCGATGCGCTATGCTGTTCGTTTCGATTGCGAAGCGGAGCGTACGACCATGCGCAACAAGCGACTCGGTAACACCGGCCTGTTCGTCTCGGAACTGTGCCTGGGCACCATGACGTTCGGCGGCAGCGGCGGCATGTGGGGGCAGATCGGCCAGCTTCAGCAAGCGGAGGCCGACAGCCTGGTGGGCCGCGCCCTCGATGCCGGCATCAATTTCATCGATACGGCCGACGTCTACGCGGAGGGTCGCAGCGAGATCATCACCGGCCAGGCGCTGCGCAACCTGAAGGTGCCTCGCGAGAACGTGGTCGTCGCCACCAAGGTGTTCGGCCCGACCGGCGACGGTACCAATTCCCGAGGCGCGTCGCGCGTGCACATCCTGGACGGCGTGAAGGCCAGCCTGCGGCGACTGCAACTGGACCACATCGATCTCTACCAGATCCACGGCTTCGACCCCGCCACGCCGATCGAGGAGACGCTGGGCGCCCTCGACACCCTCGTCAAGCACGGCCACGTGCGCTACATCGGGGTGTCGAACTGGGCGGCCTGGCAGATCGTCAAGGCGCTGGGCATCGCGGAGCGCCGGGGCTGGGCGCGTTTCGAGACCTTGCAGGCGTACTACACGATCGCCGGCCGCGACCTCGAACGGGAACTGGTGCCGATGCTGCAGAGCGAAGGACTGGGCCTGATGGTGTGGAGCCCGCTGGCCGGGGGCCTGCTGAGCGGCAAGGTGGGACGTGAACAGTCCGCGGAAGCCGGCACGCGGCGCGCGAGCTTCGACTTCCCGCCGGTCGACCGCGACCGCGCGTTCGATTGCGTCGACGTAATGCGCGAAATCGCGGACGCGAAAGGCGTCTCGGTCGCGCAGATCGCCCTCGCCTGGCTGCTGCATCAGCCGGTGGTGACCAGCGTGATCGTTGGCGCCAAGCGGCTCGACCAGCTCGACGACAATCTGGCCGCGACGAACGTCGCGCTCGATGGCGACGAGCTTGCGCGCCTCGGCCGCGTCAGCGCCCTGCCGCCCGAGTATCCGGGCTGGATGATCGAACGTCAGGGCGGCCCGCGTCGTGAGCAACTTGCGCAGGCCGCCAGTGCCGGGCGGTCGCCATCCGACACGCGATGACGCGTGCGCGGCCGCGCCGGCGGTTCAATACCCTAGCTGCCGATCGACGATATTGATCGGGTCTTCGCCCCGCTGGCGACGCGCGACGTTCTCGGCGAAGACGGCCAAGCCCAACTCGACGTAGCCATCCGGAACGTCGCAGGAAATGTGTGGCGTCAACACCGCGTTCGGGCAGTCCCACAGCGGCGAGTCCGACGCCAGCGGTTCGGCGTCGAACACATCCAGCATCGCGCCATTGAGATGGCCGCTGGCCAGTGCCTCGATCAGCGCATCCGAGTCGACGATCGGGCCACGGCCGACATTGATCAGGCTTGCGCCCGCCTTGCAGCGCGCCAAGCGCTCGCGCCCGAACAGGCCGCGTGTCTCCGCGGTCAACGGGCAGGCGACGACCACGAAATCCGCCGTGGGTAGGCGTGCATCGAGCGACGCGACGGTGTCGACGGTGTCGAAACCGGCGACCGCGCGGCCGCTGCGGCTGACGCCGTCCACCGTCAAGCCAAGCCGCGACAATGCGATGGCCGCCGCCTGTCCCAAGCCGCCCGTGCCGACGATCAGGGCGCGGCGACCGGCAACCGGGTGCGTCCATACCGGCGCCCAACGGTGATCCCGCTGTGCCGCCCACATCCGATGCATGCCCTGGTGCAGCATCAGCACCGCCATCGTCACGTATTCGCCAACACGATGTGCGTGGATGCCACTGCTATTGGTCAGCCAAGCCTCGGCCGGCAGCCAGTCGAACGGCGCGTAGCGCTCGACGCCCGCGTTCAGGCAGTGCACCATCTCGACGGCGCCGGCGTGCTCGCGCAGACGCGACACGTCGAACCGCAGCGCAGCGACGTAGCGGGCGCGTGACAACGCATCCAGATCGGGCGCATCGCCGTCGCAAACGACGATCTCGAACGTGCGCTCCACCATGCCCTTCGCGTCCGCCACCGCGGCTTCGTCATGCGCGGCATCGCCCAGCCAGGCCTTGGCGAGCGCGCTCACGACCTGGTCGCGTTCGAGCCGGTATGCCGGGCGACGGTCGACGTTTTCGGCGTAAATCACCGCGCGCGTGCCCGCGGCAGTCGATCCGCTCATGCGTTCGGGCGCGTCGCCCTTGCTGTCCGGTCTAGCAATCAATGCGGTCTCCCAATCTGGTCAATCAGCGTGCGCGGCCGGTGGTCGCGCGGTTAGAAAAGTGTCAGTGCGGCCAGCAGCTCACGTTACACCGTCGGGCCATGCCGTGCACCACGCGGCAGCCGGGTCGCCAGGCTTTCTCCCCGTTCCTCGGCGGACGCTCGCCTGCGTGCCACCCGGCGGATGCGCGCATCGCGCGCCGCGCTTGCCCTCGCGGGCGCAGGCCAGCGCGGCACAGGCGCGTGCGCTTCAGCCACGCGTCTGTGCCGCGCTACGGGACGTCGACCCGGCATCGAATTGCCCGTTGAGCAGCACGCGCACCGGTCCCAACGCCTCGGGCCGGGTCAGCACGCCAACCGTGCGAGGCGCGGTCTCCGCAGGCAACGGCAGCACCCGCAGCAGCGGGTCGGTACCCCAGGATGAATGGCGCAGGCGTGGCACGATGGCGACACCGGCATCCTGCCGAACCAGTTCGGCGATGGTTTCCAGCGAATTCAGCTCGAGCAGGCTTTGCACCACAACTCGCTGGCGACGCAACGCCTGCTCGATCAGCACACCGGTGCGTTGACTGGGATCGAAGCGCAGGAACGGCCGGCTCGCCAGCAGCGAGGGCGCATCGAGCGGCGCCGTGTCACGGTGAGCCAGCAGCACCATCGGCTCGTCGTACAGCGTGATCCACTGCAAGCGCTGGGGCAGCCTTGCCGTCGGCTGCGCCACGACGGCCGCGTCGACCTCGCCGCGCTCGAGCCGGTCGAACAGTTCGAACGACTTGCCGCTGAACAGGCGCACGGCCAGCTGCGGATGCGAAGTTTTCATCCGTGCGACGCGCAGCGCCATCATGCCCATCACCGACACCACGGCGCCGATGCTCAGCGTACCGCTGAACGCGGCATCGGTGTCCGAGCCGCCCTGCGAGGCCAGCGCGGCATAGCGGGCGACCAGTTCCTCGACACGCGGCAACAGCGCGTAGCCGTTGGCGCTCAACGTCACCGTACGGCCGCGCCGGTCGAACAGCGCTTGGTTCAGGTCCTGTTCCAAGGTACGCATCTGCAGGCCGACGGCGGCCTGCGTCAACGCAACGTGCTCCGCCGCCGCAGCGAAGGAGCCATGCCGCGCGATCGCGAGAAAGGTGCGCAGGACACGAATCGAGCTCATCGGACCTCCGGCAAGGCCGCGGTAAACGAGCACCGATCTTAAATAATTTCCTTATTGAGACACAAGAATTATTGGTTTTATAAAAGAAATTTTTTCCAAAATAATGGCCCTACCTTTTCCGCACACGGCACCCCAGGCGTTGTCGGGGCCGCCTTTCGCAGACGATATCCATGACTTTCGATTGGTCCAACCCCTACCCCACGGTCCGCATTCCGCTGTTTGCACGCAATGCGGTGGCGACGTCTCACCCGCTTGCGGCGCAGGCTGGCGTGCGCATGCTGCTTGCCGGCGGTAGCGCGGTCGATGCGGCGATCGCCGCGGCGGCCATGCTGACCGTCGTCGAGCCGGTGTCCAACGGGCTGGGCAGTGACGCCTTCGCCATTCTCTGGGACGGCAAGCAGCTGCACGGCCTGAATGCGTCCGGTGTCGCGCCGCGCGCGTGGAATCCGGCGTACTTCGCCGACAAGTACGGGGTGGACGGCAACGATTGCGCGAAACGCCCGACGCGTGGCTGGGACACCGTGACCGTGCCCGGTGCCATTTCCGCCTGGGCCGCGCTGCACGAGAAGTTCGGTAAGCTGCCCCTCGCCGATGTGCTGGAGCCGGCCGCGGAGATCGCCGAGCGCGGTCACACCATCGCGCCGGTAGTGGCGCACAAGTGGCAAGCCGCGATCCCCGATCTGCACAGCCAGCCGGGCTTCGCCGAGACCTTCATGCCGCACGGCCGGGCGCCGCGCGTGGGCGAGAAGTGCGTGCTGCCAGGCCACGCCAAGGCGCTGCGCATGATGGGCCAGCAAGGCGCGCGCATCTTCTACGAAGGGGAATTGGCCGAGCGCATCGTGGCGTATGCGCGCCAGACAGGCGGCTCGCTGACGCTGGACGATCTGCGCGACTATCGCCCGGAGTGGGTCGACACAGTCCACAAGGGCTATCGCGGCTACGACGTGCACGAGATCCCGCCGAGCGGCCAGGGCATCGCGGCGCTGGTCGCGCTGGGCATCCTGTCGCGCTTCGATCTGGCGGAGCTGCCGGTGGACTCGGCGCGTTCGCAGCACCTGCAGATCGAGGCGATGAAACTCGCGTTCGCGGATCTCTACCGTTACGTGGCCGACCCACGCGCGATGGAAGTAACACCGGCGGAAATGCTCGACGACGCCTATCTCGACTCGCGCGCCCGCCTGATCGATCCGGCGCGCGCCAGCCAGGTATCGCCGGGCATGCCGCGCGCCGGCGGCACGGTGTACCTGAGCGCGGCCGACGAGCAAGGCATGATGGTCTCGTTCATCCAGTCGAACTACATGGGCTTCGGCTCCGGTGTTGTCGTTCCCGGCCTCGGCATCAGCCTGCAGAACCGGGGCGTCGGCTTCTCGATGGATCCGCGTTCGGCCAATGTCGTCGCACCCGGTAAGCGGCCGTTCCACACCATCATTCCCGGCTTCCTGATGCGCGGCGGTCAGCCAGTCATGAGCTTTGGCGTGATGGGCGGCGACATGCAACCGCAAGGCCACGTGCAAACGCTGGTGCGGATGCTCGACTACCGGCAGCAGCCGCAAGCGGCCTGCGATGCACCGCGGTGGAAGGTCAATCGCGACTATTCGCTGGACGTCGAAGGCACGATGAACCCCGACACGGTGGCCGCGCTGCAGGCCATGGGCCACCGCCTGAAGTCGGTGGAAGACCCCTACATGGATTTCGGCTCCGGCCAGTTCATCTGGCGCCTGTCCGACGACCCCGACCACGGCTACGTGGCGGCGTCGGACAGCCGGCGCGACGGCCACGCGGTCGGCTTCTGAGCGCCTGATGCCAAGCGGCTGCCGTGCGCGGCCGCGTCGTGTTTCCTGCTCTGGACGCCCGGCCGACGCCGGGCGGCTCCGGGCGGCTCCCTGTCGCGCCCACTCGCTCAGATCATGCCAGTCAACCCTTCGTACCCGGCCGCGCCGGCGCTGCCCAATAAGTCGCCCAGCGCGCGCCGCATCATCATTTCCTCGTCGATCGGCAATGCCCTGGAATGGTATGACTTCCTGGTGTACGGCTTTTTCGCGTCCGCCATCGCAAGTCAGATCTTCCCGGCCCACAACGAGTTCGTCTCGATGCTGCTGGCCATCGGCTCCTTCAGCCTGTCGTTCCTGACCCGGCCGATCGGCGCCCTGGTGCTCGGACTCTATGCCGACCGGCGCGGCCGGCGCGCGGCCCTGTCGGTGTCAATCGGCCTGATGGTGCTGGGTACGTTCGTGGTGGCAGCGATGCCGTCGTACGCCCAGATCGGCATCGTGGCGCCGATCGCCGTGCTCTGTGCGCGGCTGGTTCAGGGTTTCGCGGTGGGCGGCGAATTCGGCAGCGCGACGGCCTTCATGGTCGAACACAGCGCGGCGAATCGCGGCTACTACGCCAGCTGGCAGTTCGCCAGCCAGGGCATGGCGGCCATCGCGGCCTCCGGCATCGGCGCGGTGTTGAGCGCTTCGATGCCCGCCGACGCGCTGCAGCAGTGGGGGTGGCGCCTGCCCTTCGTGATCGGCCTGCTGGTCGGGCCGGTGGGCTGGTACATCCGCAGCCATCTCGACGAGACGCCGGAATTCATCGCGGCGCAACGGCGCGAGGTCGGCGAACCGGAACATCCGCAAGCGCCAGCGCAACCGGCGCTGTTCTCCAGTCACTGGCTGAACCTGCTGCTGGCGATCGGCATCGTTGCCCAATCCACGGTCTCGGTGTACGTGCTGCAGCTGTACATGCCGACCTACGCCGCCAAGCAGCTCGGCCTGCCCGTCGCCACCTCCTTCGCGGTGGTCGTGCTCAACGGTGGACTGCAGATGATCTTCACTCCCGTGATGGGCGCGTGGTCGGATCGCATCGGCCGCATCCGCATCATGCTGGGCGCCTCGCTGTTGATGCTGCTCCTGATCTACCCGTTGTTCGCCCTGCTCCAGAAGCATCCGACCGTCCCGACGCTGATGATGCTGATGGCGTTCTCGGGAATCATGAAGGCCGCCTACTCGGGTCCGATGCCGGCGCTGATGTCCGAGATCTTCCCGACCAAGGTGCGCTCGACCGGACTGTCACTGGCTTACAGCCTCGGTGTCACGGTGTTCGGTGGCTTTGCACCGTTCATCGTGACATGGGTGATCGGGGTCACCGGCAACAAGCTCGCCCCCGCGTACTACGTGCTCGCCGCGGCCATCCTGAGCGGCATCGCGCTGATCGTGGTCGGCCTGCGCCAGCGTCGTATGCGTTGCATGCGTTGAGCGCGCCCGATCTCCGGTAGCGGCGCAGCGCGGCTTACACGCCCAGGACCGCCAGCATCAGGAAGGCGGCGAACAGCACGAAGTGGGTCAGTCCCTCGATCGCATTCGTTTCGCCGTCGTGCAGGTTGATCGCCGCCACCAGCAGCGTGAGCGTCGCCATCACCGTCTGCGCGGGCGTCATCGCCATCTCGATCTGACGGTCGGTGAAGAGGGCAAGCGCCTCGATGACCGGCACGGTCAGGATCACCGTCGAGAGCGATGCGCCAAGCGCGATATTGACGACCGGCTGCATCCGGTTGCGCAGCGAGGCCCGCATGGCGGTCAGCACTTCCGGACTGGCGGAGATGGCCGCGACCAGCAGCGCGGCCACGATCGGTGGCACGCCGCTGCCTTCGATGCCCATTTCGAGCGTCTTGGACATCACTTCGGCAAGCAAGCCGATCAGGATGATGCCGGCCGCCAGGCAGCCCGCCGACACGCCCACCGGGGCGGGCGCGTCGTGTTCGTGGCCAACCGCGGCGGGCGTGCGACGGGCCTCGGCGTATTTGTAGCGAAAGAAGTGGCTGTGCTGACCGGTCTGGAGCCGCAGGAACATGCCGTACAGCACTGCCATCAAGACGATGCTGAAAATCGAATAGGCCTGCCAGTGCCGGATCGGCACGAACTCCGGCACGACCATCGACACCCCCATCGCGGTCAGGATCATTACGATATAGGTGTTGCCGGAATCGACGTTGTACGGCTGTTCACCGTGCTTGAGGCCGCCGATGATCGCCGCGATGCCGAGGATGCCGTTGATGTCCAGCATCACGGCCGAGTAGATCGTGTCGCGCACGAGCGTCGGCGACGTGGTGTGGGTCATCATGATCGCCAGGATCACCACTTCGACGAAGACCGCCGAAAGCGTCAGGATCATCGTGCCATACGGCTCGCCCACATGATGTGCGAGCTGCTCGGCGTGATGCGCAACGCGCAGCGAGGCCAGCACGATGGTGACGATCAAAACCAGTGTGGCAATCAGTGCGGGGCCGCGGCCACCGGCCAGCACCGTGTGCTCGACGAAGTAGGCGAGCACGGTCACCACCAGGGCGATCAGCAGATTCTTTTCTTGTTTGAGCAGGGCGAACATCGTTCTCGTGACAGAGGCGGGTAGCGGCGGCGCGGATGCGACGCGTCAGGTGCGCTTGCGGCCACGCCGGGCGGCGGCGTGGCGGAGCCGAGCGCTCCGTCTATTCTGCCCGCTCCCGGCGCCGCCTGCCGACATGGGCCCACGGCCGGGGGGCGGCACGCGCCGGCGCCGGCGATGCCGTGCTGCCGTGCTGCCGTGCTGGCGCTACACGCTGCCCTGCATGCCACCCTCGCGCCGATCGATGCAACCGGCGTTACATCCCGAAAAGACGAAACGCTCGGCGCGTCGCGCGGGCTGGCCTTCGGGTCGAGGCCAGCCCCGCTCGATGGCAGGCGTCATGCCGGCCGGCAGCCGAGCGCGTCGTCGGCAGCGGGCCACGCGCGCGTTGCATCGGGCGGCCCGGGGATCGCGCTGACGCTCGCGGCATCGCCGTCCACCGTATAGACCGTGCCGCCGCTCGCTCGTGCGTCTCGCGGTCGCGCGCCGGTGGCCGCCTGCCCGCCGATCCGGCCCGAATGACGATCGATCACGAACACCCGGTTGCTTTGCGACGCCACGGCCAGCAGGTAACGGCCGTCGCGACCGTCCGCGAGCGCATTCAACGCACCGGCCGGACATTGCAGCACGCGCCGCACATTCGCCGGTTCGGCATTCGTATCGACCGCGACGACGCCGGCATCGTCGAGCACGTAGACGGCGCCGGTATCCCGTGCCACCACGATGGAGACCGGGTTCGGGCCGACCGGCACACGCGCCAGCACGGCGCGCTTGTCGGGGTCGATCACGACGAGCGCGCCGCCGGCACGATCGGTCGCATAAAGACGCCGGCCGTCCGGCGACAACCCCAGCCCGGCCGAACGCACGCGCGTGGCCGCTGGCTGCGGCGCGGCGCCGGGCGCGGTAACCGATGCGCCGAGCGGCACCGGCGAACCGATGACGTGGCGGCGCGCGGTATCGACCACGCGCAGCGCGTTCTCGGCGGCGTCGATCACGTACAACCTGCGATCGTTACGGTTCAGCAGCATGTCGCTCGGCAAGGTGCCGACGCGGATCTGTCCGATCATCCGACGCGTGCTCAGGTCCACGATCGATACCAACCGATCGCGCATCGCACTGACATAGATCAGGCGCCCGTTGCTGCTCGGCGCCACGTCCCACACCCCCCTGCCGCCGCCGTCAGCCGAACGATCCATTTCGCCGCCGCCGCGAATCGTGGCGACCGCGCGGCGGCGCCGTGCGTCGATCACCGAAACGGTATTGGCGGCATGATCCGCGACGAAAATCAGTCGACCGTCCTGGCTGACCGCCAGACGCGTGCCGCCCTTGCCGGTGGCGATCGCATAGGTGCCCTGAACAGACGGCGCCTGCGGGCCGGCGGGCGCGGCGGCGGCAGACAACGCCGGCGCATCCTGCGACGTGGTCGGGCCGCTGGCATCCTGTGCCGCCGGCGGCACCGCGCACGCGGCGAGGATCGCGCAGCACGAAAGCGCAAGCGACGCGCGCATCGGCAGCGTTGGCCGACGGTCGATGGCGCGGCCGGCCGGGGCGACGTGTCGGCGACAATCGTCGGCGGGCGGATGCGTGCATGGCGCCAGGGCGCGAGAACTCGGGACAGATCGAGGTCGAAACAAAACCGCTCCTCTCTGGATTGACGTGGAATCGAATTGACGGAATCGAAGCTGGCGACGCGCTGCCGCCACCGGCGCCACCGGCGGTACAGGCGGTACGGGCGGTACAGGCGGTACAGGCGGCTATAGCTAGTGTCCCGGCGGCCGCGCGGCAGCGTGCGCATGGTCGAGCGGGGACTGGACAGACGCGCGCAGCGCACCGCACGACGACGCGTGACCGCGGATCTGGATGGTTGCTGTGTTGCGGCAAGCGCTACCGCAGGCACTGCATCGCTCGTTGCTGCAGTCGCCAACGCCGCATAGGATACCGCGCCGAGCGCGCTTCGCGTCCGAATGCGTCAACTTGCCTGCGTCTTGCGCGCCGTTGCCGCCGTGCGGTGCCGTTGCGAGAAGCCCGGTTGACGAGCGAGCGGCGCACCGGCGGTGCGTCCGCCCTGCATCCGTGACGGTGGCCGCCGGGTTTGATTGCCCTGCCCGCGTGCCGGGGCCGTGCCGCAACGGTTAGCGCGGGCGACGGCCGAATGCAAGCAGCGCGTTGAGCAGGATCGCCCCGAACGTCGCGGTGCCGATGCCACCGAGCGGGAAGCCGCCGATCCGCAAGGTGAAGTCGCCCGCCCCCAGGATCAGCGTCACCGCGGCCACGATCAGGTTGCGATTCTGCGAGAAATCGACCTTGTTCTGCATCCAGATGCGCGCGCCGGATACCGCGATCAGACCGAAAACGACGATCGACGTCCCGCCGAGCACCGGCCCCGGGATGGTGTTGACCAACGCGCCGAACTTCGGCGACAGGCCGAGCACGAGCGCGATGCAGGCCGCGGCGACGAACACCAGCGTCGAGTACACGCGAGTGACGGCCATCACCCCGATATTCTCGGCATAGGTCGTCACACCGGTACCGCCAAGCGATGCCGACACGACGGTCGCGACCCCATCGCCGATGAACGCGCGCCCGATGTAGGGGTCCAGGTCGCGGCCCGCCATCGCGCCGACCGCTTTCACGTGTCCAAGGTTCTCGGCGATCAGGATCACGGCGACCGGCGCAATCAGACCGAGCGCTTCCGCGCTGAAGCGCGGCGCGACCGGATGCGGCAAGCCGAGCCAGGACGCCGCCGCGACGGCGGTGAAGTCGACCGGCTTGCCCAGCCCCAGGCCGTTGCACAGTACGACATAAACCGCGTACGCCAGCAGCAGGCCGAGCAGGATCAGCAGCCGCTGCCACATTCCCCTGGCAAACACGGCAACCCCGCCCACGCACAGCACCGTGAGTAGCGCCATCACACTTTCGAACTGGGTTGCCGACACGCTGCGGATCGCCACTGGCGCGAGATTCAAGCCGATCACCGCGACCACGGCGCCGGTGACCACGGGCGGCATCAGGGCCTCGATCCAGCGCGTGCCGGCCGCCATCACCAGGGCGCCGACCGCGATGCACAGGGCGCCCGAGGCGATGATGCCGCCCAGCGCGGTCGCCACGTTCGGATTCGGCCCGTGGCCGGCGTAGCCGGTCAGCGCGATCACCACGCCGATGAAGCCGAAACTCGACCCGAGATAGCTCGGTACCCGGCCGCCGACGATCACGAAGAAGATCAACGTGCCCAGCCCCGACATCAGCAGCGCGAGGTTCGGGTCAAAACCCATCAGCAATGGCGCCAGCACTGTCGAACCGAACATCGCGACGGTGTGCTGCGCGCCCATCACGAAGGTCTGGCCCGCGCCCAGGCATTCGTCGGGAGCGACCACGCCCGCCTCTGCGGAAACGCGGCGCCATTGGGGAAACCAGGTTTTGTTCATCGGTAACTCGGTGGGTCGAAGCGGGCAGGCAGCGCGCAGCATAACGACTGCGAGTGGCTTTGGAAACTGTTCACCGTGGCGCGTCGGACGCGGTTTTCGCAAAGCGCTTTACGCGCGGCGGACTCCCCGCTACAGTCCGATCCAGCTTTTCCGTAACAAATCGAAACATAACATCGCGCGCCGGACGCGCGTCCTCGGGCTGCCGCCCTCGCACAATGAAAACGACCTGGAAAGCCTTTTCGCTCGCCGCCCTCTTGCTCACCGGCTGCGGCGGCCACGACGTACCCATCGACAACCCGACGCCGACGCCGGACCCGCTCGACACCTACCGCAAGCAGGCCGTGTCGTGGACCACCTGCGCGACCGAGCAGTTGGGCAATTACACGTCAGCCGCCGCGCAGTTGGGCAGTGCGCTGCAATGCGCGCAAATCGTAGTGCCCACTGATTACAGCAATCCGGAAGGTAGCCAACTGACCCTTTCGCTGATGCGCGTGAGCGCGCCGGACACCGCCAACCATCAGGGTTCGATCCTAATCAATCCGGGTGGCCCGGGCGCTGACGGCCTCCGCGAAGGGCTCAGCCTGGCGCTGATCCTGCGCGACGTCAGCCCGGACAACCCGCTCTATACCGGCCTGTACCAGATGTCGCAGCGCTACGACCTCGTCGGCTTCTCGCCGCGCGGCACGGTCAACGCGTCCCAATTGAACTGCGCGCTCACGGAAAGCGAGAAGTTCGTCGCCTTCCTCGGCGAGGACCGCAGCGCGTCAAACCTCGCGAACGCCATCTACAACGTCAAGCTGGCGGCCGATGCCTGCAAGGCGAACCCGCTGACACCGTTCATCAATACCGATACGGCCGCGCGCGACCTGGACATCATCCGCAGTGTCCTGAACGAGAGCAAGCTGGACTACCTCGGCTATTCGTACGGCACCGCGCTCGGTACCTGGTACGCACGTCTGTTCCCCGAGAACGTCGGCAAGATGATGCTCGACGGCACGGTGGACATCGAACGACCGCTGGCACTGGCGGTCGACGCCGATCAGGCGGTGGCCGCGCAGGTCGTGCTGGATCAGGTCATCGCGCCGTATGCGGCGTCGCTTTCGTCGGTGTTCGACGTCGGTGCAACGGTCGACGAAGTACGCGCGATCGTGCCCAACGCGCCGATCTGGGCCAAGCAGTACGTGGCGAACAACATCTATCTGCCACTCGGCGTGCGCTCGCTGGCGGACAACGTCGTGATCGTGTTGGCCGCGGTGCGCGGCATCACGGAGATTCTGGCCACCGAGCCCGGCCTGGACGGCACGACGCTGCGCGACCGCATCGCGAGCCATCGTTTCGCGACGAGCGACTTGGCGAACGCGCTGGTCGCGCAAAAGGCGGCTGACGCGTCGGCGTATCTGGACCTGTATGCGGCGAACGGCGCGATCACGACTACGTCCAGCAGCGCCGCCAATGAGGTGATACCTGCGGAATCGGCCGTCAACATCGTTGTCAAGTGCAATGACGCGCCCGTTTCGCAGGATACGCAGTACTGGATCGACCTTGGCAACTCGCTGCTGACGCAGGCGCCGCTCTACGGCGGTGGCACGACAGCCAACCCCTGCCTGAGCTGGGGCACGCCGTCGGTGCAGAAGCCGTCGATCACTGGCGCCCAGCAGGCCCCGGCAATGCTGATGGTGCAAGGTCAGTATGACCCCAAGACCCCGCTCGCCGGCGCGCAACGCACGCTTGGCTACCTGCCGAAAGCCAGCATGATCCTGGTTCAGAACGACAACACGCACGGGATCTTCCCGTCCCAGATCGCCTGCGTCGATGTCACCGTCGGCAACTACTTCGCCTACGGCACGCAGCCGGCCCGCAATACGGAATGCTCGGTGCCGGTGCTGGGCGCAAGCAGCGAGACGACGGCAACGCAGAAATCGAGCGTGGCACCGCAATTCCTTCATCCCGAGACGACGCAGGAACGTATCGAACAGCGGCGCCGGGAGCTGCAGCAGTAAGGGATGCGGCGGCTCAGCCGTGGGCGTGCCATGTCCGCGTGAGCCGTCCGCCCGCTCCGTCGATCGGATCGCACGACGGAAAGGGCAAGGCGGCGATGCGGGCCAGCATCGCCGGCGTGGCGGCGGAACGACAGATGTCGAACGCCTGTCCAGCGGGATAGGCGCCTACCACCATGAAGTCGGCGCTGGCGCTCACGCGTCGGTGCCCCGTCCCGGCCGGCAGCAGCAAGGCCATGCCGGCCGCCAACCGGACGACGTCCCCGTCCGGACCACCGACCTGTACGCGGGCGGAGCCAGCCGCGCAGCCGAGGACTTCGTGCGCGGTCGAGTGATAGTGGTGATAGTCGTAGATGCCGTCGCGCCACTGCGGCGGCCAGCCATTCGCTGCCAAGCAACGCTCGAAACGGCGCGCCACGGCGTCGGCGTCCTCCCGCAGGGAAACGGCGTCACGATAGATCAGTACCGGCAGCGTCGGATGGTTGGGCACCCAATCGCTCGGGCCGAAACGGCGTGCCAGCCATACGGGCGTGGTACCCGTGTCGCTGACGGCCGCGGCAGTGTGTTCATCGGGCTGCACGGGCTGATGCGGCGTGGCGTGATCGGGTGGCGCTTTCGTCATGGTTCGAGTCCTCGGCGTAAAACGATGTGTCTGGCGGCCCCGCGGCGCGCGAGCCCTGGCAGAATGGCTTGTCGCCGGACCCACGCGGCGCTGGCACCGCTTCCACGGCAGGCCGACTGCATTCGGCCGGCACCGCGTGCATGGCAGCCAGACCGCACGCAGCCTGACGTGCCCGACCGGCGCTGTCCGGCCCTGTCCGGCCCTGTCCGGCCCTATCCGGCCTTGTCCGACCGTCTCCGGCCCTGTCCGGCCGGCTCACCCTTCCACTGGAGAAACAGGGATGTCTCGCCTTACCCTCTCGCCTTTCGTCGGCGGCGACCGCCAGGCACCGCCGCGTCGTCGCGCGAGCACGTCGGAACGGCTTGCCGCCACCCTCGCTGCGGGCGTCCTGCTCGCCTCCGGGCAAGCCATCGCGAAAGAGCAGCAGGAACCGGCAACGTTCGGCGACTGGGTCGTGGGATGCGACAACCAGCGCAGTTGTGTCGCAATCGGTATGCCGTCCGAGGACGGTCAGATCGGTGCTTATGTGCGCATCGCGCGGAGCGGCGTGCGCGACGACTTGCCCACCGTGACGATTGCGTACTACACGGACAAGAAGGTCGGCAACCCACAAATCGTCACCACGCCCGCCCCCGCCAAGGATGCTTCCCAGCAAGGCAGCTTTGGGTCGCGTTGCGAAGACGACTTCTGCATCGCGACGTTGCGCGGCGCGGACGCAATGCGATTCATCGATGCGCTGCGTGACGCGAAGACGCTGACAGTCGCGCTACGTGCCAAGGTGCCGACCGACGCGTCCGTCGTCTCGCTGAAGGGCTCCGCCGCCGCCCTGCTCTACGTCGACGACCGGCAACAGCGCATCGGCACGCCCAGCGCGCTGCTTCGTCGCGGCACGCGCGCCATCGCGACGATACCCGATGTGCCCGCGCTGCCGCAGGTCCAGGCCCTGACGTTGACCGTTCCAAAAACACTGCCGGCGTCGGCGAAGCAATTGCCGAAGGCCAACGAGGACTGTCCCCAAGGGACCGAGCCGATTGCGTTCCAAGACGCGCGAGGCGCGATGCTCTATGGCGTTTGCGAGATCGGCGGCGCTTACAACATGAGCTACACGATGTATCTGCCCAGCACCGCGGCGAAGACAACCGGTGGCAGTCGGAAGAACGGCGCGCCGGTCGCAGGCGACAGCCTGACCAATCCCTGGCTCAACAAGGACGGCAAGACGCTGAGCACCTTCGACAAGGGGCGTGGCATCGGCGACTGTGGCGCGTCGAGCGATCTGGCCTGGACCGGCACTGCATTGGTAGAGGTTGCGCGCAGCGCGATGCCGGTCTGCAAGGGCGTACCGATGGATGCATGGCCGACCACCTATCGCGCCGCCGTTCGTTGACGATCGTCGCCGGGACCGGCTTGCAAATGCAGACGACGGCCGGCCGCCATGCGCAACCGGCATCGTTCTCGGTAGACGCATCGCACGCCGCAGCCGATCGGCATCAAGAGCGAAGAGGCGCCGCGTCTAGTGCAGGATGCGCCCCTCGTCCCGCAGGCACAGCCAGACACGACGGCAGAGCGTGACGACGGCATGTCCCGCCTGGGCCGCGCGCGCCTTGCGCGCCTGCCACGCTCGCAAGGCGGCATCGCGCTCCGCGCTAAACGCAGCGCAGGTCCGTGCCGAGCGCGGCAACGCGCGCCGGCCCCTCGCCGCAGCCTCGACCATCTCGCAGATAACGGCACCCGCTCGCCCGCGCGCCTCGCCCCCGGCTTCGCCACGCCGTTCCCCGGCCGCATCGCGACGCGCGCTGGCCTGGCCGCCGCTGCAGAGCAGGATGACGCGCATCCATGCGCGTTCGTTCTCAGGCTTGGCGTGACGCCAGGCTTGGAAGGCACCGCGCTCCACCGGGTCGATGTTGCTGCGCCCCATGCGCAGCAGCCACGCCAGCGCTTGATCGATCGCCTCCGGCGGACAGCCGCTGGCCGACGCCGCGATCACCGACCGCCCACTCGGCACACGGCTCATCGACGGCTCGCACCCGGTGCGTTGCGTCTCGCTTTCCCAGTCGGCACACCCGAAACACTGGTAGTCCGCGTTTTCCCCATCGCCGCCCCGCATCATTGTTTTGATAATGATTCTCATTTTATACAAGCGTTGGCCGGCACGCCAGTCGCGCCTGGACGACGGCGACGCGCGGGCGTCGGCGAACCATCCAACCAAGGTGGTGCCCGGCCGCGCCACGTTTCCGCAAGCCGTTGTCCGTTGGCGACGGCTGCCCACGCTGAACGGCCGCGCGTGCCGGGGCGGTGTAAGATGGCGCCGCCCTCATTCCGCCCTCACCCCGCCCGCTCCGTGTGCCGCACCGATGCCAACGAGTCAGTTCCTGTCCGAATCCCAGGCGGCCGCCGAATGGCGCGAACTGATCGCCCAAACGCGCCCGGCGGCACGAGCAGTCCTGGCCGCCGCCGCCGATGAACAGCTTCCTGGCCTGGCGGACCTGTTCTATGAGCACATGCTGGCGGATCCGCATGCCTCGATGTTCATCTCGAATGAGCAGGTGCGCGACCGTCTGCATGCCTCGCTGCAGCGCTGGCTGGCCGCGGTGCTGACTGCGGCGGCCGACGACATGAACGGCTTGATCGCCTTGCAGCGCATGGTCGGCGACGTGCACGCCCGGATCGGCATCCCGGTCAACCTGGTGGCGCGCGCGACACGCCGGCTCAAACGCGCGCTGTATGACGCGCTGATCGCCCGGATGCCGCCGAGCGACGACCGGTCGAGCGCACTGATCTACGTGTCGCAGGCGACGGACATCGCTCTGGAGGTCATGACGGCCTCGTACTCGCGCTCGCGCGAGCAGTCGGCGAAAACCGACGAAGCGTACCGCCTGTTCTCGGTGATGCAGAACGTCGGCACCGAACGGGAACGCCAGCGCGCCGCGCTGCTGGACTGGGAAAACGCTTTCGTCTACCGCATTGCCATCAATGCGCAACTGGACGAGCTGCAAAAGATGGCCGCGTCGGACTTCGGCCTCTGGTTCCATCACAAGGGCCAGCCCGCGTTCGGGGACAGCCGCGAAGCGCAGTCGGTCGCCCGGCTGATCGTGGAGATCGACGAGGCCATGGATGCCGCAATGGCGGCCGCGGCAGTCCCCCAGTCCGTCGAACCGATGGCCGCGCGCATTGCGCTGCTCAATCTCGTGCGCGATGCGGTCGGCCAGCTCAAATATCTGCTCGGCGCGCTGTTCGAGCAGATCGCGGAGCTCGAAACCGGACGAGATGCGCTGACCCACCTGCTGAACCGGCGTTTCATTCCCACCGTATTGCGTCGCGAGGTGGTATTGGCCGCGCAGTCGCGCACCACCTTTTCGGTACTGATGGTCGACATCGACCATTTCAAGGCGATCAACGACCAGTACGGACACGACGCGGGCGATCTCGCGCTGCAGACAGTGGCCGCACTGCTGGTGCACAACGTGCGCGGCAGCGACTATGCGTTCCGCTATGGCGGTGAAGAATTCCTGCTGGTGCTGGTCGAAACGACCGAAAGCCAGGCGCGCACGATCGCGGAGAGCCTGCGGAAACGTGTCGAGCAGGAAACCATCTCAAGCAAGTCCGGCGAAGGCATCAAGGTGACCATCAGCATCGGGTTGGCGATGCACACCGGTCACCCGGACTACGAAAGGACCATCTCGGCCGCGGACGAGGCGCTGTATCGCGCCAAGAAGAACGGACGGAACCGCACCGAATGCGCCTTCTGAACGGCGAGATGGCCGGGCCAGGCTGACGGCGGGCGCTCGTGCACGACGCCGCTTCCCTCAAGCTGGCGCATGGCGCCAGCGCGGGTAGCGCATTCAACGCGCGACTCACCACGGGCATCACCGCGGTTCCGCAACACCCGTTGCGATGAGTCACAGCCGCCTCCGCAGCGGACCTGGAGCGGACCTCCAGTGGACCTCTTCCAGCGAACCTACAGCGCCCGCCACAACGGTGCCCGCCCATCCGGCGGCGCGGCCTAGACCGCTACTGGCCCCGCGGATGAACCAATGCCGCTTGCACTGAGCTGTTCCCAGGTGCTGTGCACGTGACGCTGCAGGCACGCGCCCAACGCGCTCGCGTCGCGCGCATTGAGCAACTGCAGAATGGTCTCGTGCTCGGCAATCGCCGTATGCCAGGTGCTCACATCGCTGCTGCTCTGGTAGCGGTAGTGGAAGAGCTGCCGGTTGATCTGTTCATGCACCTGCCGCAGCGTCTCATTGTGCGCAGCCGCGATCAGATGCAGATGGATTTCCTGGTTGAGCCGGAAGTAGTTCGCCCTGTCGCGCCGCTCGTACGCGGCAAGCATTTCGTGGTGCAGCGCGCGGATCTCCGCGATTTCAGTGTCGCTCGCCATCCGGCACGCCTGCGCGCCGGCGAACGCCTCGATCGCGCCGAGCACGTCGAGCTTCTCGCCAATCTGAGCCGCGCTGAGCTCGGTCACCACCGCGCCACGCTTCGGCGACATCGTTACCAGGCCATCCCCGGCGAGTTCCTTCAACGCCTCGCGCAGCGGGGTGCGAGAAACGTTGAGCCGGTCGGCCAGCGCGCGTTCCCGCAACCGTTGACCGGGTTTCAGCTCGTCACTGGCGATCAGGTTGCGCAAGCGCGCGGCAATTTGATGAGACAGCAGCGCGGCATCGTGGGTGAGGTCCGTGCTGCCCTCGGCGGGCCGACGGCCCAGTTCTTCGGCCGCTGTGCCGGATTCTTCGTCGAACATCTTCGCGCGGCAACGCATTGGTGGGGAAGGCGTAAGCATAACGTTAATAGCGCGTGTTTCGTGTTCAAGCGGTCACGCACACCCGAACAAGGGTTTTCCCTAGGGCGGCGCGGCTTGACGGCGCATCGCCAGACCTTTTACATTTTGGTATACCAAAATTGCAACGACAATCCAGCTCGCCCCAGCGACAGGTCGGAGACGGCAGCATTCGACGCCCTCCAATGGCGCTCGTCGCTTGTAAAACAAGGGTTGGATGGCTGGTTCACGGGAACGGGCGGTGCAGTGGGCCATCCGCCTTGTTTTGGTATTCCATTTTCCAAGTGTCGGCTTGGCAGGACGCGGCGCGACACGCCATAGGCAACACATCGTGCGGGGCCGGCCACTCGCGGCGCCCCGCCCGCGCAACGAGAAAGGCATGAACTATCAACACCTGTTTGGCGAGTTGAATGGCAAAACGATCAGCATGGCGCTGGTCGGACCGAAGGGCGGCTTCGGGCGCTCGCTGCTGGCGCAGTGCCGCCAGATCAAGAGTCTGCGCGTGGCTGCGCTGTGCGATCTGGACATCGACGGCACGCTGGCCACCTTGGAACAACTCGGCTACCCGGTGAACGATGTCAAGGTCTGTACCGACGAGCACGCAGTGCGCGCGGCAGCGGCTGCCGGCGCGACGGTGCTGATCAGCGATTTCCGGCTGCTCGACGCCGTGCCTTGCGACATCGTCGTGGAGGCCACTGGGCACCCGGAGACGAGCGTGCAAATCGCGAAGCGTGCGATCGAACGTGGCGTCCACGTGGCGATGGCGACCAAGGAAACGGATTCGGTCGCGGGTCCCTATCTGAATCGCCTGGCTGTCGAGCACGGCGTCGTGTACACGACGCCGGACGGCGATCAGCCGAGCAATCTGATCAACCTCGTTACGTGGGCGCGCGTGCTGGGCTTCGACGTGGTCGCAGCGGGCAAATCCAGCGAATATGACTACCTGTTCGATCCGCAAACGTCGACGGTGCACTATGCCGGTCAGCAGCAGGCCGCCCCCGGCCTGGCCGACACGTGGTCGCTGGAGGCCGTGCAACGCAATGCGCGCGCCGTATTGGCGGCGCGACGGGAAGCGCTCGCCGGACTGCCGCTGAGCGCGACCCCCGACTATTGCGAGATGAACGTGGTCGCGAACTCGACCGGCCTGGTGCCCGCGGTCGATACGCTGAACTACCCGATCTGCCGTCCGGCGGAATTGGCGGAAGTCTTCGTTCCAGTCGAGGACGGCGGCATCCTGACCCGCACCGGCATCGTCGATGTCTTCAACTGTCTGCGACGCCCGGACGAAACCAGTTTCGCCGGCGGCGTGTTCGTGGTGGTCCGCTGCAACGACGCCGCCACCTGGACGCTGCTGCGCGAGAAGGGACATCTGGTCAGCCAGAGCGGCAAATATGCATGCATCTACACGCCGTTCCACTTGATGGGCATCGAGACGCCGATCAGCCTGTTCTCGGCGGTGCTGCACAAGCGCAGTTCTGGCAGCGCCGAGCAGGCCCGCCATGCGGTGATGGTGGCGCGCGCCGAGCGCGACTGGCACGCCGGGGAAACCCTCGTGATGGGTGGACACCACCACACCATCGACGGCATCGCGCCGCTGCTTCGGCCGACCGCCGAGGCACATGGGCTGGCGCCGTTCTATCTCGCGGCGAACAAGCGGCTGGTCCGCGACGTGAAGCAGGGCGACGTCGTGCCGATCGATGCGGTCGAAATCGGCGAGTCGGTTCTCGCCGACGCCTGGCGGCTCGGCGCGGCGTGACGCGCGCGTCGACACGCAGGCGGTGTGGGCACGCGTGCATGCACCGCGCGTAAGCGCCGCAGCGCCGCTGCATCCAGCACAGCATAGTCCACTACAAGAAACGGAGACACGACATGCCGCAGACCGATCGCGTTGATTCACACACGGCCGGCTCGCCGACCCTGGGCCTGCTGCGTACCACGCGATGGCGGATGGTCATGCTGCTGTTCGTGCTCTATACGATCAACTGCATCGACCGCATGTCGCTGTCGGTCGCGTTGCCGAGCATCGTGCGCGATTTCCACATGAGCGCCACGCTGCAAGGCCTCGTGTTGAGTGCTTTCTTCTGGACCTACAGCACGTTCCAGATTCCGGGCGGCTGGGCCGCGGACCGCTGGGGCGCGCGACGCGTGATCGGCATCGCGGCGACGCTGTGGGGCGCCTTCCAGTGCGCCTGTGCATTCGTCTCGAACGGCGTGTCGTTGTTGTTGTGCCGGATCGGTCTGGGCGTGTTCGAAGCGCCTTACATGCCGGCGGCGAGCAAGCTGACCGCGTCATGGCTGCCACCGACCGAGCGGGCGCGCGGCGTGACCTTGATCGACAGTGGCGCCCCGCTGGGCTCCGCGCTCGGCGGACTGGCAATCAGTGCGCTGATCGGCGCCACCGGCTCATGGCGCACCGCTTTCATCGTGGTCGGCGCGCTCACGATTGCCTTCGGCCTGTTGACGTATCTGCTGCTGCGCGACAAACCGGAGCAACACCCACGCATCGACGCGGCTGAGCGCGACTATATCGCGGCGCGCAAGGCCGCTGCCGGCGAACGCGCCGGTGAGGTCCGCGTCCCGCTGCCGACGCGCATCGTGGCCGCGATGGTCGTCGGTCGTATCGGATGGGCGATGGTGTTCTTCGGCCTGGTCACTTGGGGACCGAATTACTTGTCGGCGGGCCGCGGCCTGGACATCCGCAGCATGGGTTTCGCGACGTTCCTGATCTTCCTGGCGGGCGCCATCGGCGAAATGTCCTCGGGTTACATCGCCGACCGCATGCAACGCCGCTTCGGTGCGAGCCGTGCCTTCAAGGTGCTGTTCGCGATCTCCGGCGGCGCTTCGCTGGTTTGCCTGCTGTGCCTGCCAGCCATTGCCGACGTGCGGATTGCCGTGGCCGTGCTGTCGATCGGCGTTTTCTTCCATCTCTGGGGCGGGCTCTACTGGCTGATCCCTGCCATGCTGGCGCCGCAGGAACAGGTCGGGCGGGTCGGCGGCATCATGAATTTCGCGGGCACGGGCGCGGGCATCGTGGTCCCGATTGCGGTCGGCCTGATCGTCGATGCCAGCGGCGGATTCAACGCAGTCATCCTGTTTTTCGCCGCCTGCGCGGCCGCGTATCTGATCGGTTCGCTGTTCATCGACTTCGGCTACGGCGCCGCCCGTGAGCGTCGTGCCGCGCCGGGAGCCGCCGAATGACCACGACGCGTGTTGCCACGACCCGCCCTGCCGCCAGCGCTTCGGCCGCCGGCGTCGCCGATCCGGCTCACACGACATCCTCGTCGGGCAGGTATGACGGCCCGATCATCGACGCCCACCAGCACTTCTGGGATCTGACGCTGGGCAAGCACCCGTGGCTCGCGCCAGGCGTGCGCGTGCCGCATCGCTACGGCGACTACGAGGCGGTCAAGCACGATTACCTGCCTGACGATTACCGTCGCGATGCCGGGCCGCACCGTATCATTGCAAGCATTTATGTCGACGCGGAATGGGATCCGACCGACGGCCTTGAGGAAACGCGCTTCGTCCATGCGCTCCACGCGCGGACCGGCTTGCCCAACGCCATGGTGGCGCAGGCCTGGCTGGACCATGACGACGCCGGAGCGATGCTGGCCGCCCAGGCGGCGGCGCCGTTGGTGCGGAGCGTTCGCCACAAGCCCGGTGCCGCGGCCACGCCCGAGGCAGCGCTGGCCGGCGAGCGAAGCTTGATGTCAGCGCCGCAATGGCGACGCGGCTATGCGCAACTGGCCGCGCACGGGCTTCATTTCGATCTGCAGGTGCCGTGGTGGCAACTGCACGAGGCCGCCCTGCTGGCGCGCGACTTCCCCGCGACAACGCTGATCGTGAACCACGCCGGCGTTCCGGGCAGCCGCGAGGCGCCAACGCTCGACGGCTGGCGTCGCGCGCTCGACGCCATCGCGCCGTTGCCGAATGTGTTCGTCAAGGTGTCAGGTCTGTGCGAGGCCGACCATCCCTGGCGGCGCGATCGCCAGACAGCGATCCTCGATGCGCTGTTCGACCGCTTTGGCGCCGAGCGACTGATGTTCGGCAGCAACTTCCCGGTCGACGGCCTGTTCGTCACCCTCGGTACGCTGCTCGACGATTTCAAGGCCTTGCTGGCCGATCGGCCCGAGGCACAGCAGCGCGCGTTCTTTCATGACACCGCGTTGCGTATCTACCGGCCGGTGATGCCCAATGCGGACGACGCGCGCACCGACGCCCCCCAATGAGACGCGCGCTTCCGGCGACGCAGAGCGCGCGCCACGACACGGCGCGCTCGGGGACACGCTGCGGGACCGTGCGCGACGCCACCGCGCCGCCGCGCCCTTCGCCGCATTCAGCCCCGCAGTGACCACGTGTCCGCGCGGTTGCTCCGCCGCCGTTTTTCAGGATTCCGATTTTTAAACCTCACGACTCATCATGAGCAACTCCACTGAGACCGGCAACCCTCTCGGCTTCGATCTGCCGATCATCGATGCGCATCACCATTTCTGGAAGCTGGACGCCGGTCATTACCCCTGGTTGACGGACGAGTACGACGAGACGTTCTTCCTCGGCGATTATCGCAGCATGTGCCAGGACTTCCTGCCGGCGCACTATCGCCAGGCCACTGCCGGGTTCAACGTGCTCGGCACCGTGCACGTCGAGGCGGAGCGGTCGCGCAGCGAGCAGGTGCAGGAAAACCAGTTCCTCGGCGAGCTGCACGCGCGTACCGGCTTGCCTTCCGCGATCGTCGGCCACGTCTACTTCGTGCAGCCGGACCGCGACGCGGTGCTGGCCGCGCACGCCGCCGATCCGCTGGTGCGCGGGGTCCGCTCGAAGCCGATCATCTCGAATGGCCCGACGGCATCGGTCGCCGGCCAGCCCGGCACCATGCAGGACCCGGCATGGCTGGAAGGGCTGAGCAAGCTCGCGCCGCTCGGCCTGTCGTGGGATCTGCGCGTGCCGTACTGGCACCTGGTTGAAGCCGCCGAGGTAGCACGCGCATTCCCGGACACCGCGATCGTCCTGAACCACCTCGGCCTGCCGCTCGACCGCTCGCCCGAAGGCCTCGCGATCTGGCGCGAAGGCATGCGCGCGCTGGCCGACTGTCCGAACGTCTACCTGAAGGTGTCGGAACTGGGACTGTACGGGGGCCGCTGGGACAGCGTGAGCAACCGTCGCGTGATCGCCGAAGCCGTCGAGATGTTCGGCGCGGAGCGTGCCATGTTCGCGAGCAACCTGCCGGTCGCCCGTCTGTCCACGACCTTCCTGGCCATTGTCGCCGACATTCTGGCTGCCCTGCCGGGCGCCGACGAGACGACGCTGCGACGCATCTTCGCCGGCACGGCGCGAGATTTCTACCGGCTGGCCATCTGACCCGACGCCGGACAACAACGATAGGTGAAACGATGGAGACGACCATGCGACCGCTGGACGAAGACAAGCTGTTCTCGAAAATATCGTGGCGCATTCTGCCCGTACTGATGCTCGGGTTCTTTCTGTGCTATCTGAACCGTGTGAACGTTGGTTTCGCGAAACTGCAAATGGCCGATGACCTGCAGTTCAGCGACGCGGTGTACGGTTTCGGCGCCGGCATCTTCTTTCTCGGTTACTTCCTGCTGGAGGTGCCCAGCAACGTGATCCTGCATCGGGTCGGCGCGCGCCGCTGGATCTCGCGGATCATGCTGACCTGGGGCGTGCTGTCCTGCCTGACGATCTTCGTCAAGACGCCGATGCAGTTCTACGTGATGCGCTTCCTGCTCGGACTCGCCGAGGCCGGCTTCATCCCTGGCGCCATCTACTACATGAGCCAGTGGTATCCGGCGGCGCGGCGTGGCCGCGCATGGGGCACGTTCTACATCGCGCTGGCTGCGTCGGGCGTCATCGGTGGCTTGCTGTCCGGCTCGATTCTCCGCTTCATGAGCGGGCTGGGCGGGCTGCGTGGCTGGCAATGGCTGATCCTTTGCGAAGGTGTCCCGACGCTGCTGCTCGGCGCCTACATCTTCTTCCGGATGAGCGAAGGCGTGGCACGGGCCGACTGGCTGACCGATGCCGAGCGGCGCCATCTGAGCGGCCTGCTGGAAGCCGAGGAAAAGGCCAAGCCGCACGTCGACTTTCGCGCGGTGTTTTCGAACGGGCGCGTCTGGACGCTGGTGCTGATCTACTTCTCGTACAACATGGGACTGTATGCGATCAGTTTCTGGATGCCGACCTTGATCCAGAAAATGGGCGTCGCCGACAATCTGACCGTCGGCGTGCTGTCCGCGCTCCCCGGTGTCTGCGCCATCGTCTCGATGGTGATCTTCGGCTACAGCGCGGATCGGCACGGTGAGCGCAAATGGCATCTGATCGTCGCGTTCCTGATGGCGGCGATCGGCTTCGTGCTGTGTGCCGTGTGGCAGAACCAGCCGGTGCTCGGTGTAGCGGCGCTTTGCCTCGCGAACATGGGCGTGCTGTCGATTCCCGCGTTGTTCTGGAGCCTGCCGACCGCCCTGTTGACCGGCGTCGCGGCGGCGGCGGGCATCGCGATGATCAACGCCCTCGGCAACCTGGCCGGCTTCGCCGCGCCCTATCTGGTCGGTTATCTGAAAACGGCCACCGGCCGCACCGACATGGCGTTGTACGTGGTCAGCGCGATTCTGATCCTCGGCCTGGTCCTGGTTGCCGCGGTCGCCGGTCGTTCACGCCAGCCTGCCCGCGCGGCGCTAACCGGTAACTGAAGCCCGCTTGCGTCGGGGCGGTGCCGGCGTGGCCGGCGACCGCCCCGCCTGGCCCGGCGTCGGCCGGACGCCGCCGCCCGGCAGCAAGCCACTAGCGCACGCCAACGCACCTGCTGCGCATCGGCTCCGATGCGCCTCTGCCCCGCCCCGCGCCTCCTCCGCACAGGACGCTTGGCCGCGGCACATGTCCCGCGCACTCACTCAGTACCCCGGGCCAACGACTGCCCCGTCACCGATCAGCCGACGGACAGTCCTGGCAGTGGCACATCGAAAGCCTGTAGCAGCAGGAAGGCATTCAGGACCAGGACGACTGCCGCGCCGAGCATGGCAGCCGCATTGGTGAGCGGACGATTCGCGAACACGCCCATGATGTCGCGGCGTCGCGTGAAGATCAGCAGCGCGATCATCGGGATCGGCAGCGCGAAGCTGAGCACGACCTGGCTCAATACCAGGGCCCGCGTCGCGTTCACGCCCAGGCCGACGACGGCGAATGCCGGCGCCATCGTGATCAGGCGGCGCAGCCAGATCGGAATCTGGAAATGCACGAAGCCCTGCATGATCATCTGCCCCGACATCGTGCCGACCACCGAACTCGACACCCCCGATGCGATCAACGAGATCAGGAACAGTGTCGCCGCGCCCGCCCCGAGCAGCGGCGTCAGTGTGTGATACGCGGTCTCGATCTCAGCGACGTCGGCATGACCGCTATGGAAGGCGGCCGACGCCGTCATCACGATCGCCATGTTGATCAGCCCCGCGATGGCGAGCGCGACGACCACTTCGAGATTCGAATAGCGCAGCAGCGTGCGGCGGTCGGCGTCGTCGCGGCCGGGCGCGCGGTGCTGCGTCAATCCCGAATGCAGGTACACCGCGTGTGGCATCACGGTCGCACCGATGATGCCGACCGCGATCGTCAAGGCCTCGACGCCTGGCATCTGCGGCGTCACCATGTGGTAGGCCGCGGCCGGCCAATCGATGCGTGCGATCACCAGTTCGAGCAGGTAACACAGACTGATCACCGCCATCAGCGCGCCGATGGCCAGTTCCATCGGCCTGAAACCGCGTTTCTCGAGCAGCAGGATCGCGTAGGTGACGATGGCCGTGACTACCATGCCCCAGAACAGCGGCAGCCCGAACAGCAGTGATAGTCCGATCGCGCCGCCGAGGAACTCGGCCAGGTCCGTCGCCATCGCGGCGACCTCGCTGACCGCCCACATCGCCCACACCACGGGGCGCGGAAACTGATCGCGACACATCTCCGCCAGATTGCGTCCGGTCACGATGCCAAGCTTCGCGGACAGTGCCTGGAACAGCATCGCGATGACGTTGGCCATGACCACGACCCAAAGCAGCGTGTAGCCGAACTTGGCGCCGGCCTGAATGTTCGTCGCGAAATTACCGGGGTCGACGTAGGCGATCGAGGCGATGACCGCCGGTCCCACGAAAAGCAGGAACGAAGACCATCCGCGTCGTCGTCCGGCCAGCACCTCGCGGATCGACGCGGCGGTTCGTTGCGACATGCCGTCGACGTCGGCGGGCTCTTTGTGCTGCTCCATCCAATCGTGCCTGCATCGTTGAGGGTAAGCTGTCGATGATACACACAAGCACGTGGCGCTCCTGCCCCGTTTCGACAGCCGATGATTCATGCAGCGGGACGTCACCGCAACGTCGCGCATCGCTCGTCGCACGACAGCGTCTGCCGACATCTCGCCATCTCGCCATCTCGCCATCTCGCCTCGACGCCGCCCGGCCCGTTGCGCTCCCACTGCGAACAGCGGGTGCCGGGGACCTGCGATGTCCACCGCAGGCAGCAAATGCGCAGCGTCGAGGCAGCCCCAAAAACTGATTCCCTTACAGTGGCTTAGCGCGTTTCGAGACGAGTAATCGACAATGTTGTCAACATCATCTGTGGACAACCTGGGGCCAGGCGGGGTGCCCGCGACAAAAGGATTCGGCCGCCAGCCATGGGTCCATCGATTGCTGGCGATTGCTGCCAATCGCTGCCAGTCGCTGCCGATCGCGCTACGATAAACTACGGTAGGCGCAGCAGCGCATGCGCGATGGCAGGCCCGATCGCATGCCTGACGGCGCGCGGCAGCGCAAGCGGCGCAACGTTGCAGCGCTCCCGTCGGACGTTGCAGCGCTCGACGCGCCGTGGCAGCGGTCGCCGCCGTGGCGCCTCGATTTTCGCTCGACGATGTCGCGCCCTGTCCGCTGTACCCTAGTCCCAGCCCAAGCCGGAATCACAGGTCTCGCCGATGAAATACAAGGATTATTACGACACCCTGGGAGTGCCCCGTACGGCGAGCCAGGACGAGATCAAGAGCGCGCATCGCAAGCTGGCGCGCAAGTTCCATCCTGACGTGAACAAGGAAGCCGACGCCGAGGCCCGCTTCAAGGAGATGAACGAGGCCTATCAGGTGTTGCGCGATCCCGAAAAGCGGGCCGCCTACGATCGCATGGGCGCGAACTGGCAGGCCGGCCAGGACTTCAGACCGCCGCCCAACTGGGATGCCGGCTTCGAGTTCACGGGCCAGGGGAACGGCGGCGGCGAGGATTTCAGCGACTTCTTCGAGAGTCTGTTCGGCCAGCGCGGCGCGGGACGTAGCTATCGGCAGTCTCATGCCAGCGGGCAGGATCATCACGCGCGCATCGTGATCGATCTGGCCGACAGCTATCGTGGCGCGAAGCGCACCTTCAGCCTGCAGATGCCAGGCATCGATGCCAGCGGGCGGCAGACGACGCAGCAACGCACACTGGACGTGACGATTCCGAAAGGCGTGCGCGCCGGCCAGCATCTCCGGCTGGCCGGACAGGGCGGTCCGGGCATCGGCCAGGGACCCGCGGGTGACCTGTTCCTGGAGATCGCGTTTGCCGCGAACAATCGCTACCAGGTCGACGGCCGCGATGTGTCGATAGAGATCCCCGTCGCGCCTTGGGAAGCCGCGCTCGGCGCGCGGATACCGGTGCCATTGCCGGACGGCACGGTGGAAGTCACGGTGCCCGCCGGCTCGGCGTCCGGCCGCAAGTTGCGGCTCAAGGGCAAGGGCATCCCTGGCAATCCGCCGGGCGATTTCTACGTCGTGCTCTCGATCGCGTTGCCGGCGGCCGACAGCGATCAGGCACGGCAGGCCTATGAAGCGATGCAGCGCGCGTTCGATTTCAACCCGCGCATCAACCTGAACGGGTAGCACACGATGAGAGAAACGACTTCCAGCCTTCATGGCCAGATCGTCGAAGAAGACATCGAATTGACGCTGGTCGAGCTGTGCCGTGCAAGCGGTGCATCGGAGCAGCAACTCACGCTGTGGGTCGCCGAAGGCGCGCTCGACCCACTCGAACGGCACAACGACGTGCCGACCGGCTGGCGCTTCGGCGGCAGTTCCCTGCGCCGCGCGCGTATCGCGGTACGGCTCAGCCGCGATCTCGACATCGAACCGCCTGGCGTCGCGCTGGCGCTCGACCTCCTCGACCAGATCGAGCGCCTGCGCGCCCGGCTGCGCTAGCGCGCGACGACCGACGGTACGGCTACTACCAAGGCGCCGGGGCACGCGAGGTGTCACGGCGGCGCTCGCTCGCGCTCCGGCACGGCTGCCCGCCGCGCGTTGCGGCCCTGCTGGAACGTATCGCGCCGCGGCGGGCTGAAAAGCGGGCTGAAAAGCGGGCTGAAAAGCGGGCTGTGAAGTGGGCTGTGAAGTGGGCTGTGAAGCAGGCGGTGAAGCGCGACGCGCACGGACTGCAAAGTGCGCGACGCGACTCGCCATCGCATGACACGCCGGTGACGGCATTACAGTCGCCTTACCTCTACGGCATCGTTCTTGCTGTTGCAGGGCACACCCTTGCGAGGACACCTTTGTGCCCAATCCTTCTAACGCTACCTTCGAGCAGTTGCGCCCTACGCAAGTCACGCTGGGACTGGAACACATGAGGACCAAGATGGCGGCGACGCGCGCTGTCCCGCCGCATCACGCACAGTCGTTCATGGACGACAAACCGTTGAAGGTGGTCCGCGCGCCCGACGACGCGCTATACATCATCGACCATCACCACTGGGCGCGGGCGTGGTACGAGCTGGGCTTTCAGCAGGTGCCGATCGCGATCGCGGAAGACTTCGGCAGCCTGGACCATACCGGCTTCGTCGCTGCAATGCGCGAGCGCAACTGGTTTCATCCGGTCGACGAGCATGGCAGGAACGTGGACATCGAGGCGATTCCGGAGTCGATCGCCGATCTGCACGACGACCCGTATCACAGCATCGCTGCGTTCGTGCGCGACGCCGGCATCTTCGAGAATCCGGGCGAATACAACGCGACCTTCGAGTGGGCCGACTTCTTCCGGGCTCGCCTCAGCGGCGACTTCGCCAGCATCGCGGGATTTGCCGCGGTCCTCGCCGACGCGATCTGCCTTGCCCACGCGCCGGAAGCGCAGGCCTTGCCTGGCTATATCGGCGTCGGGCAGCGCGACGCGCACAAGACGGGAAGCGCAAAACGCAGCGAGCCGGACGGCGCACGGCAAGGCTGAACACTGACGCGGAACTGATGCGGCACTGACCCACTACGCGGCGACGACGCACGCAAGCCCGCGGCGTTGGCCGGGATTTGAGTTTTTTTCAGGAGGAGGAAACCATGTTCACTTTTATCGGCACCCTTATCGTCGGATTCGTCGTCGGCCTCATCGCCCGGGCATTGAAGCCTGGCGATGACCGGATGGGCTGGATCATGACCATCCTGCTCGGCGTGGCGGGCTCGCTGATCGCCGGCTATGTCGGCCGCGCACTGGGCTGGTATGGTCCCGGCCAGCCAGCGGGTTGGATTGCGTCGGTGATCGGCGCGATCGTCGTGCTGGTGATCTACGGCATGATCGCGCGCCGCCGCTAATCGCCCGATCCGGCACGCCGCGCACTTGCGGCGTGGCCACCCGCGGGCGGCGGCAGCGGCGCCAGATCAGGTGTCCGGCGCGCTGGCGGCGCTCAGCGCCGCGATTTGAACGCCCGGCAGCGCTGCGAGCGTGCGCGCCGGCAGCAGCAGCTTCGCTTCCCGCACGCCTGCCCCCATCACCACGCGCTCGCGCGATACGACTGCCTCGTCGACCAGCACACGCCAGTCGGCGGGCAGCCCGAATAGCGTGATCGCTCCGAACGCCATTCCGCTCAACGCCACCGCGTCTTCCCGTTTCGCGAAAGACAGGCGTTGCGCACCCAACGCCGCCTTGAGGGCGCCGTTCACGTCAAGGCGGCGCGAACCGAGGCAGACCACCGCTGCATACTTCTCCACTCCGCCCGCTCGGTAGCGAATCACGATCGTATTTGCGCAATCGTCGAGTGCAAAGCCGTAGTGCGCGCTGAATGCAGCGGTGTCCGACGCATCGTCGGTGACGGTGAACGCGACCGCATCGGCCGGCAGTGCCGCGACGACGCGAGCAGGCAGGTGCGCCGCGTAGGCTGCGGGGTCGATCAGGGCGTCGGCCAAGGCACGCATCAGAGTTTCCCATCAAGCGAACGGATCACGGTGCCGAGGTCGCGGCCTGCGGAGCGCACGTCGCGCGCGGACCACCGCATGCAGACCACCCGCATGCAGATTACATTCGGCAGCGAGCACCAAAGCCGGTGCGATCGTCATGATAGCGAAGCCAGCGCCGCTGCGCTGTCTTCACGGCGCCAGGCGCCAGGCAAGCGCGGCCAGCGCGGCGACGAGAACGGGCGGCACCAGCACCAGACCCACGCGGCAATACTGTAGCCAGCCGATCCTGACGCCCTTGCCTGCCAACACGTGCAGCCACAGCAGCGTCGCGAGGCTGCCGATGGGTGTGATTTTCGGTCCGATGTCCGCGCCGATCAGGTTTGCATAGACCATCGCCGTGCGCACTGCGCCTGTCGCATGGCTGCCGTCGATGGCCAGCGCGCCCACCAACACGCTTGGCAGGTTGTTCATCACGGACGAGAGCAGCGCCGCTGTGACGCCGGTGCCGAACGCGGCGCCCCACACGCCGGCCGCGGCAAACTGGTCCAGCAGCCGGCTGAGCCACGCAGTCAGGCCCGCATTGCGCAGGCCGTAGACCACCAGATACATGCCAAGCGAAAAGACCACGATGTGCCAGGGCGCCGAGGCAAGGATGCGACGTGTTTCGATCGCGCGGCTGCGCGCCGCGACGACGATCAGCGCCACCGCGCAGACCAATGCCAACGCACTGACCGGGATGCCAAACGCCTCGGTCGCGAACAGCCCCGCCAGCAACAGCGCGAGGACCACCCATCCCGCAATGAAGGTGGGGCGGTCGCGAATCGCCGACGCAGGCGTGGCGACGCCGTCCAGCGCGTAGCGCGCGGGAATGTCGCGCCGAAAGAACAGATAGAGGACCAACAGCGTTGCCGCAATGCTGGCGAGATCGACAGGCACCATCACGGCCGCGTAGGCCTTCGCGTCGACATGGAAAAAGTCGGCCGACACGATGTTCACGAGGTTGGACACCACCAGCGGCAGGCTCGCACTGTCGGCGACGAAGCCGGTCGCGAACACGAAGGCCAGGGTTGCCTGCGGCGGGAAGCGCAACGCCAGCAACATCGCGACCACGATCGGCGTCAAGATCAAGGCGGCGCCGTCGTTCGCGAAGACCGTCGAGACGGCCGCGCCAAGCAGAATGATCGCGACGAACAGCAACGAGCCGCGTCCACGTCCCCAGCGGGCAACGTGTCGCGCTGCCCACTCGAACGAGCCGGCCGCTTCCAACAACAGGCTGATCACGATGAGCGCGATGAAGGTGCCGGTGGCGTTCCAGACGATATGCCAAACCGTCGGCACGTCGGACCAGCCAATCACGCCAGTGAGCAGCGCCAGCACCGCGCCGAAGGTGGCGCTCCACCCCACGCCGAGACCGAACGGCTGCCAGACTACGAGAACGAGCGTAACAACGAAGATGGAAAGCGCAAGCAGCATCGGACGGATGGTGTGATAACGGCTCAGCCGACGCGTGCCCCGCGTCGAACTGACCGCCGGGCAATCGCAACGGCAACGGTGGTCGGCGCCCACCTGAGCGCAGGCCTGCATGGCTCGCGAACAGGGACGGCGACATGGGAGACGGTCCAGCGCCCGCGCGAATCGACCGCCGGGCGCTGCCTGCCATCTTGGCATGTCCGCGGCGGCCGCGCCTTGGCGATCGAGCGGGCGACGCCGCATCATACGCGCGCGACGCGACGCGGCACGACGCGATGCGGCGCCGTCGCGAGGCGGCCACGGCACAGCCATGGCTGAGACGCGATACGACCGCCAGCGCTTGGTGCAAATAAGCTTCTATAATGCGCAGCAGTGCGCGCGGCCATATTGGCGCGCAGGGCAACCGTCGTCTCTCGCACCAGGTCCGCGAACGGCGACGGTTTTACGATCCGCGCCGCCCCCGTTCCGTGACCCCTCGCCGCTCTCGCTCCGCCAGGCCGATGACGCTGCCGCGTTTCGTGCTTCGCTACACCGCCGTACCGTTTCTCGCGCTGGTGCTGGTCTCCACGTGGGCGGTGCGCCGCGAGTCGTCGGAAGTGGATGCGCGACAGTACGCAGCGTTGGTCGTCGCCTTTCCGTCCATGCCGGCCGATCTTCGCGACGCGACAGCCGAGGCGATGCGCGGCGGCCAAATGGGCAAGACGGACTATGCGGACCTTGTGCGCCGCACGCTGGCACGCGGCATCATCCTCGACTGGCCTGCAGTGCCCGAGACGGATGTCGCTCGGCAACGCGCGCGGCTGCTCGTCCTGCTGCACGAAAGTGGCCGGAACGAGTCGACGCAATGATCAAAGCGGCCATTGCGCAGGCCTTCCGGCCGGCAGCGCGCCGTTGCGTTGGCGCGCGCGCGACTCCCACTACGCGCGATTGATACAATCGAGCCCTTCCAACGAACTCTAATTCGACGACATGAGCGGTTTCGAGGCACTTGCCGAACTCAAACGCCAGCTGCAGGAGGCGCGCAAGGCAGCCGGCCAGGACACGCAGGAAGCGCGTCCGCGTCGGCAGCAGCAGCGCAAGAGCGGGCATGGCCGGCAGGACGGGCAGGCTGGGCAAGGCACGCCGGCGCGCGAAGCGCGCCCCCGCGAGCACGCGCCGGAAACGCGTAGCGGCGGTCGTGCCGCGGCCGCGCCCGTCGGCGACGGCCACGCAGCCAATGCAGGCGGCGCGAGCCTCGGCGGCGCCAAAGCGGGCGCGCGCTCGGCCGGCCCGCGTGGCCAGGCAGGGCGAGGAGAGCCACGCCGCGGCGCACAGGAGCGCGCGGCCAATCCGGCCCGCAGCGCGCCGCGCGAGCCGGTCGACCCGGTCGTCGTGACCATCGGACGCCTGCAGAAGCGTTTCCCGAAGGCATTCCCGAAGAGCCCCGCTCCGAAGCTGCCACTGAAACTCGGCGTCCATCGCGAACTGTATGCGCAATCGGAGTCGCTTGGCTTGAGCGAAGCAGACCTCAAGGAAGCAATCAAGACTTGGTGCCGTGGCAGCCGCTACTGGGCCTGCCTGGTCGAAGGTGCGACGCGTATCGGACTGGACGGCGAGCCGGCCGGGACCGTGTTGCCGGCCGAAGCCGCGCGCGCGCGCAGTCTTGCATCGCACCGCGGCGGGCCGCGCCGCGCCAAGAAGCGCGACGACGAGAAGGCTGCGGAGGAAGGCCAGACGGCAGGTGAGGCCGCCGCCGGCGATACTGCGCCAGCATCGCAGTCGGCCGACGCCACGACGTCCGCTGTCGACACGGCGGACGCCGACACGGGCACCGCCGCAGCGCCCGCAGTTCGAAGCCAGCAGCCTGCCGCAGCGTCCACGGCGCAAGACACCGATCACGACGCTGGCGAGCCCCGCGACGGCGCGGCCGATCACGCCGTAACTGCCGGCGATACTGCCGCCGATATTGCCGCCGATACCGCCGTCGAAACGGCGGCGCATAGCGAGCCCACGGACGGCGGGTCGGACGCGGCGCGCTGAGCCACCGAGGCGCTGGCGTCCAGCGACCCGGCGACGCGGTCCGCCGGCCGCAGCCGGCTCAGCGTCCGCCGAGCGCCGCGCGCCACGCGCGGATCTGGTCGAGCGAAGCCGTCGCCCCGCCGCAAACGATGACGAGGATGTCCTCGAACGCCGAGAGCGCCGGGACATTGCCATAGGTCAGCGCCAACGCCGCGCCGCAAGCCGGCTCGACCAGTACGCGGTGGTCGTCCAGGAAACGTTCGCACGCGTCGAGCGCGTCGGCATCGCTGACCACGCCGCTTCGCACCGGATGGGCGCCGGTCCACTGCCACGCACGCGTGCAGATCTGCTTCGCGCCCAGCGACGTGGCCACGCTGTCGATCGCGTCCAGCGTCACGCGCCTGCCGGCGGCCATCGCGCTTGCCAGCGATGCCGTCCCATCGGTCTCGGCGGCGATGACCGGCACGTCCGCCCAGTCATTGCGGCGCAGTCCTTCGATGACGCCGCACATCAGTCCGCCGCCCCCGACCGACAGCACCACCGCATCCGGCTTGCCGCCTTGCCGCGCGGCTTCGTCGATCATCGACGCATGCCCTGTCCACAGCAGCGGGTCGTCGAAGGGATGGATGAACGCAACCTCGTCGCCGAGCAGCGAGCCGGCCAAAGCATTCGCTTCGGCCCAGCTCGCGCCATGCACCACCAGTTCGGCAGCTTCGTTGCGGATCAATTGCCTGGCAAGTTCGGTAGTGGTTTCGGGCACTACGACGGTGACCGGCAGGCCCAGTTGGCGGCCCGCATAAGCCGCGGCGATGCCGGCGTTGCCGCCGGACGACGAAACGAAACGCCGCTTGCCTTGGCGCGCGTAGTGTTCGCAAGCATGTCCGACGCCGCGGATCTTGAACGAACCCGGCGGCTGTAGCGCTTCCATCTTCAGGCGCACGCGACGGCGTGCAATGGCGCCGATGGCGCGCGACTCGATCAGTGGTGTTTCGATATGCAGCGGCATGAGGTTTGCATTGGCGGAGCCGGGCAACGGCGGACGTGCGCATTGTAGCGGCAAGCGCGCTCTCGATCGGACGCACCGCCGAGACGTGGAAATCAAGGAATGCTGGTTTCGAATCTGTAAGCAAGCATTACGACTCAGGCAGAAACGTTCGGAAACGTTCATCATGTCGCCCTGCGCGGATTCCGGCCTTCCGCTCGTTCCAAATGCGGTCGGCCTGCCACCGGCAGCCATTTTCAGGACATTCGCCATGAAACGTGCACTGATCGTCAAGGTCACATCGCTTGGCGACGTCGTGCACTGTCAGCCTCTCGTCGCCGACTTGCGCCGCGCGTTTCCAGGAATCGGCATCGACTGGGCGCTCGATGCCGCGTTCGCGGACATTCCACGCTGGAACCCCGGCGTCGACCGGGTGCTCAGCGCGCCGTTGCGCCGCTTCAAGTCGGCGCGCAGCTTGTCGGACATGCGCGCGATCGCCGCGTCGATCGGCGAACTGCGACGCGTGCGTTACGACGCGGTGCTGGACGTACACGGCGTCTACAAGAGCGCGATCATCAGCTTCCTGGCGCGCGCGCGGCACCGATACGGTTACCGCGCGCGTGACCTCGGCGAGCGCGGCGCCGCCTTCGCTTATTCGCGACGATTTTCGAGACAGCCCGGTCACACCGCGTGGCAGGGCGTGCGCGAAACCGTCGGTCAGGCGCTCGGCTACAGCGTCAGCCATGACGCCGATTTCGGCCTCGTGGCACCGACAGAGGGCCCGCTGCCCGTCGCGGTCGCCGGGTCCTATGCGGTGCTGCTGCACGCCGCCAGCGGTGACGAAAAGAAATGGCCGATCAAGCATTGGCAGCAAGTTGCACGCGCCCTCGTGCTGGATGGCGTGACGCCCCTGCTGCCCTGGCATGCCCCGGCGGAGCAACGTGACGCCGCGGCGATTGCCGCCGCGGTGCCGGAAGCCGTGCTGCTGCCCCGCCTGAGCGTTGCCGATCTGGGCCGCCTGCTTGCCAGCGCGACTGTGGTGGTCGGCGTCGACACCGGACTCACACACCTGGCGAACGCGTTCGGTCGTCCCACCGTAATGATCTTCGTCGCGACGTCGCGCGAGCTCTACGGCATCGACCGTCTGGGCAGCGGCATCTCGGTCGGCGAAGAGGGCACGCCGCCCTCGGTGGATGCGGTGCGCGAAGCGATCGCGGCCGTGCGGCCCGCGCCTGACGGCCAACTGCGCGTGCCTCGCTAGCTTCGCAGTCAAGCCTTGCCGACGACTGCCCGCGAGCAGCGCCGAAAACATCGCCGAAAGCAGCGCCTGCCGCCAGACGCGCGATGTACGCGCGATGCATGGCGTTGGCCGCTCGTCGAGAATCCGCCGGCAGGCGACGGTAGCGCTCCCTGAGGCCGTGGATGGGCGAGTCGCCGGTTGCCCGAGGATCGGCGGCATGTGTCCGATCCGCGGGCGCCCGCCATGACGTCGGAGCGCCTGCAACGTCGGCAGTCGGCGCCGCGACTGCGCGATCGCGAGACGCATCCCCTTTGGACATTCCGTCCCGCAACGCGCAACCGATGTCCCCGCCACCCGCTGCCAACATCGATCGGTGACCCGGGACCGCGCGGGCATCCGCGTCCAGTCGCACACCGCCCTCCTCCTCTCCTTCTCCTTCGGTCTTCTCAGCTGCCCGTACCCGGATAAACGCTCGCGGGCCATTCGACCGGGCAAATCGAGACGCGATCTTAAATATCATTTTATGATATAAATTGTCTTTTTCCTGATGGCGACGCCGATGACGCGAACCGAAAAACCACTGGCCAAACAGGACTTCGAGCAGCTCTCCGAATTTCGCTATCAAATCCGCCGCTTCGAGCGCTTCTCCGAAAGCGCCGCGAAAAGCGAGGGCATCACGCCGTTGCAGTACTTGCTGCTGCTGCACATCAAGGGCTTTCCCGGCCGCAGTTGGGCGTCGGTCGGCGAATTGGCCGAACGGCTGCAGGCGCAGCATCACGGCGTAGTCGCCTTGGTCAGCCGTTGCGAAACCCTCGGCCTGGTGGTCCGGCGCGAGAGCGCAAGTGACCGCCGACAGGTCGAAGTGCACCTCGAACCGGCCGGCGAACAGGTGCTCGTGCGCCTCGCGCAATTGCACCGCGCGGAACTCAAATCTCTCGCCGGCAGGTTCACGGTTCCCACCATCGAGCTCTGAATCATGCCTCTCGCCCATCACAAACGCGACTTTGCGCGCGCCGACCGGCTAGCCGTCCTGATCGCGCTGGCGGTCGTCATCGGCGTGCTCGCCACGCTGGCGGCGGCGGTGCTCCTCGCGCTGATTCACCTGTTCACCAACCTGTTCTACTTCGGCAGCTGGTCGTTCGCCGATCGCTCACCGGCGGAACACACGCCAGGCATGTGGGCGGCGTTCATCCCGATACTCGGCGGTCTGATCGTCGGTCTGATCGCGCGCTTTGGCTCGAGCCAAATCCGCGGCCACGGCATTCCGGAAGCGATCGAGGCAATCCTTTACGGGAAAAGCCGCATGTCCGCCAAGGTCGCCGTCCTGAAACCGCTCGCATCCGGCATCGCGATCGGCAGCGGCGGGCCGTTCGGGGCCGAAGGCCCCATCATCATGACGGGCGGCGCGCTTGGCTCGCTGCTTGCGCAGCGCGTGGCCCTGACCGCGGCCGAGCGCAAGACGATGCTGGTCGCCGGTGCGACGGCGGGCATGACTGCCGTGTTCGGCACACCGGTGGCGGCTGTACTGCTGGCCGTGGAACTGCTGCTGTTCGAATGGCGGCCGCGCAGTTTCTTGCCAGTGGCGCTCGCCTGCGCGGTAGCCGGGTTCGGCCGCGCGGCCCTGTTCGGGACGGAGCCGCTGTTCGCGCTGCAGACCGCCGCGCCGGACGTCACCGGGCTGCTTTCCTGCCTGCTCGCCGGCCTGCTGTCGGGCGCGCTTGCCGCAGGCTTGTCGACCCTGCTGTACCGCACCGAAGACCTGTTCAGCAAACTGCCGGTTCACTGGATGTGGTGGCCGGCGCTCGCCGGCATCGCGGTAGGCATCGGCGGCCTGATCGAACCGCGGGCACTCGGCGTCGGCTATGACGTGATTGGCGACCTGCTGCATCAACACCTGGCGCTGCAAGTCGTGGTCGCGCTGCTTGCGGTGAAGGCAGTGATTTGGGTGGTCGCACTGGCGTCGGGCACGTCGGGCGGAGTGCTGGCGCCGCTGCTGATGCTCGGCGCCGGGCTCGGCGTCGTGCTCTCCCACATCTTGCCCGGCGGCGATGCCACGCTGTGGCCGCTGGTCTGCATGGCCGCCACGCTCGGCGCGACGCTGGGCGCCCCGCTGACCGCCATCGTGTTCGCGTTCGGTGTCACGCACGACGCACAGGCGCTGTTGCCGCTGCTCGCCGCCACGCTAACGGCGCACGGCTTCGTCGCGCTCACGATGCGGCGCTCGATCATGACCGAGAAGATCGCGCGGCGCGGCCGCCATGTGTTCCGGGAATACGGAGTCGATCCGCTCGAACGACATCACGTCGACGAAATCATGTCCCGCCAGGTGCAGACCGTCGATGGCAGCGCCGCGGTGCACGACGCGCTGGCCACGCATTTCGGTGCAACGCAATTGCATCGCGCCTATCCAGTGGTGGACGGCGAGACGGTGTTAGGCTTCATCGATCGCCAGACCTTGCAGGGCGTTGGCGACGACGCACGACAGAGGGTGGTTCGGGACGTGCTCGCGCCGGCCGAACTCAACCTCGCGCTGCCAACCGAGACCTGCCGGCAACTCGCATCGCGGCTCGCCGCGCACGGTGTCGAACGCGCCGCTGTCGTCGACGACGTTCGGACCCGGCGCTTGCTCGGAATCGTCACGCGCAGCGATCTCCTGAAACCGTCGGCCAGCCATTTCGACGACGAACACCGGCGCGAGCGCTTCTGACCCGGCGCGCGCGGCAGTTCAACTGCTATGGCAGCTTGTCCGCCGCGCGCGCGACCGCCTCCAGCGCTTCCAGCGCGACGAGCCGCTCGCGCAGGGCCGCGCGGATGTGCTCGAACGCGAGACTGCCGAGCGGCAGGCGCAGCGGCGGGTTCGCCATGTCCAGAAACGGCAGCATCGCGTCCACGCTGCGCTGCAGGTCGCCGCGCAGGTCGAACGTGTTCTCCTTCAATGCCCGCCACATGTCACCGGCAGGCGTGGCGTCGTAACACGGAAGCGGCCTGCCCAGATCGAGGTTCATACCGAATTGGGTGCCGGTCGGACCTGGTTCGACCAGCACGAAGTCGATGCCGAACGACGCGACTTCCTGCGCCACCGCTTCGATGAAACCTTCGATTCCCCACTTGCTCGCGTGGTACAGGCTGAATGCCGGATACGCAATCTGTCCGCCTTCTGACGATAACTGCACGATGCGGCCGCCGCCCTGCCGGCGAAGGTGGGGCAGCGCGGACTTGATGAGCCGTATCGCACCGGTGAGATTGGTCGCCAGTTGTCGTTCGAGTTGCGTGTCGGAAACTTCCTCGGCAGCACCGAACAAGCCGTAACCGGCATTGCTCACGATCGCATCGATGCGTCCGGCGCGGGCGAACGTCGCATCGATCGTCGCCGCGACGGCGGCCGCGTCCGTCATGTCCAGTTTCAAGACGACGAGTCGCTCGCCGTGCCGGACGCACAGATCGTCCAGCGCTCCGTCGCGACGTATCGTGGCGAAAACGCGATCGCCGCGCGCGAGCAAGCGCTCCGTGAGTACGCGCCCGAAACCGGCCGAGGTGCCGGTGATAAACCAATTCTTGCTCATGTCGCTCCTGCGGTCGGCCTTGGAGAGTACGATCCTAGGCTTGCGCCAGCGCCGCCGGAAGTCCCGCCAGTCGGCATGACGTGTTGAAACGTGCACACCAATCGGTCTCGCCATGCCTCGTCCCACGCTGCACGATCTCCACGCCTTCGCCGCTGTCGCCACGCAGCGGAGCTTCCGCCGTGCCGCCGATCTGATCGGCGTGTCACGCTCGTCGTTGAGCCACGCGATGCGTGGCCTGGAAGCCGACCTGGGGCTCCGGCTGCTCAACCGCACGACGCGCAGCGTTTCATTGACACCCGAAGGCCAGCGCCTGCTGGCCCGGTTGGCGCCACTGCTGGCCGATCTCGACGCGGCCCTCGGCGACGCCAGCGCCGCCGCCGGCCAGCCTTCCGGCACGCTGCGCGTCAATGGCAATGAGGCGGCCATTCGCATGCTGCTGCAGACCGTGATCCCGGTGTACCTGTCGCGTTATCCGGCTGTCGAAGTGGACCTGGTCGCGCAGGGCCAGTTCGTCGATATCGTGGCCGATGGCTTCGACGCGGGCGTGCGTCTCGCCGAAGCCGTGCCGAAGGACATGATCGCGGTCCCGCTCGGCGGCGACGTCCGCTTCCTGGCGGTCGCTTCGCCGGCCTACCTCGCCAGGCACCCGCCCCCGGCCACCCCGGACGGACTCCTGTCGCACCGCTGCATCCGGCAGCGCCTGCCGAGCGGCAAGCGATATCGCTGGGAGTTCGAGCGGCAGGGCGAGACCCGCGCAATCGACGTGAACGGTGCATTGACGCTCGACAACAGCCAGTTGATGGTCGAGGCAGCCGCCGATGGACTCGGCATCGCCTACGTCCCTGAGCCGTATGCGCGGCGGCTCCTGGACGCTGGCGCGTTGCTCACCGTATGCGAAGCGTGGTGCAGCCCGACCGATGGCCTGCGTCTCTACTATCCAGCCAACCGGCATGTGCCGCCGGCATTGCGGGCATTGATCGATCTGGTGCGGTCGGCTCGGTAATCGCAATGCCGCGCGCGGACGGCACGCGGCGCCTTCGTCGGCCGTAGGCGGCGCGCCACGCCTGGCGGGTCGGCAGGCAGGCGGGCAAGTGCGCCGCCTGGGGGGAACGAGGCAGCGCGAAGGATGACGTCGAAGGCCGTAGAATGCAGCGAGGCACACGGACCGTCGCGATGCCTGCACGCCGTCTCCGCAAGAACGAGGGCTGCGAACGAACCAGTCTGTGAAACAGAGCGGCGGTCCGCCATGCCAGCCTCGCGGCAAGCACCGCCAGCGGTCACCTTTCGCGCGGCGCATCGACGACGCCGCATCTGGCGCGCGGCGCCGGGCGCCCGCGCACCGGCTGCCGGACGACTATACGAGTACAGCATGATTCTGATCAACTGGAACATCCAGTGGGGTCGCGGCGCCGACGGCCGGGTCGATCTCGCGCGCACGATCGAGCACGCGCGGCGTCTCGCCGACTTCGATGTGCTATGCCTGCAGGAGGTGTCCCGAGGCTTCGACGTACCCGAAACCCTCGGCGGCCTGCCTGGTGGCCCGTCGCGAGACCAGTTCGACGAGTTGCGCGCACTGCTGCCCGGCTTCGAGGTTGTCGAAGGCATCGCACTTGATCTGCCGGGACGCGACGCGGAACACCGCCGACGTCAGTTTGGCGTCGCCATCGTCAGTCGCTTGCCGGTGAAGGAAGTCGTGCGCCTGAGCCTGCCACGCCCGCCGGATGGTGAGATCGAGACCATGCAGCGCCTGGCGCTGGAAGCGGTGCTCGAAACGCAGGATGGCCTGCTGCGCGTGGTCACGACCCATCTCGAATATCGTTCCGCGCGGCAGCGGCTGGCGCAGGTCGATGCGATCCGCACGCATCATGCCGAGGCCTGCGCGCTGCCCACCGCCGCCGACACCCAAGCCGCGTTCGCCGGCGCGCCGGGCGTTGAACGCACCGTAATCTGCGGCGACTTCAACACCCGGCTCGGCGAAGCACCGTACGCCACCATGCTCGCACCACTTGGCGGGGAAGCCGGTTTCGTCGACGCCTGGTCGGAGGCGAACGCCGGACGACAGCGCGCGCCGACCGTGGGTTGCTTCGACCGCGAGCAATGGCCCGACGGATCGTTCTGCTGCGACTACGTTTTCCTGAGTTTCAGTATGCTGCCTCGGCTCATCGCCTGTGACGTCGACCCGAACAGCGACGCGTCGGACCATCAGCCGATGGTGCTCCACCTGAACGATGGCCATGCACGCGGCTAAACCGCGCCCGCTCGCACGCGCCTCCGTGGACCAGCGGCGCTGGTCTGGCGCATCCGTTCCGTTGGCTCAGTGCGGGCCGCTGCGCGCCTGCCGTGCCTGCTTGGCAATGGCTACCGTGCACACCACCGCTGACCGTCCTGAGCGGCCCGCATCGCTGCCACCACGTCCGGCAAGGCAGAACGTGTCCCGCGCTCGGCGGTGCGCTGCGTGCCGCCGAACCGCCGCCGAACCGCTGCCTTAGTCGTGAATGAATCGAATGGCGATTGTTGAAGCGGCATTGGCGTCGGTGCTCACGCTATGGGGAGTGTTGGCCCTGCACGTGCGCGCACCGCTCGGCAGGCATGTCAGCCGCGTGTTCATCGGCTTGCTGGTGCTCAGTGCAACGCTGTTCGTCACGACGCGTTTGTTCGACTCGCCAATGCGAGTGGCCGGTGCCGGCTTGTTTGCGCTCGCCGTCACGCCGCTGCTGGCATGGTGGTGCACGTTGCGCCCCTCCAACGCACGCGACTGGCTGCCGGAGGTGTCGAGGCTGCTGTCCTCGGTCCGCGAAGGGCGCATCGTCACGCTGCACAACGTGCGGCACTTCGCTTGGTATGGCACGGGCCTGGACGACGACTGCATCGAACGCTGGGAAACCCGCCGCTACGACCTTGATAGGCTGTGCAGCGTCGACCTTCTGCTTTCAAGCTGGGGGCGGCCGGCAATTGCACATGTAATGGTTTCGTTTGGCTTTGCAGACGGCCGGCATCTGGCGTTTTCGGTCGAAATCCGCCGCAAACGCGGCGACCGCTTTTCCGAGCTGGGCGGGTTCTTCCGACAGTACGAACGCTGTATCGTTGCGGCGGACGAGGACGACATCGTCAAGGTGCGCACGAACCTGCGCGGAGAGGAAGGCGAGCTGTTTCGCGTGAAGATGACGCCCACGGCGCGCGTATCGCTGCTCGAAGCGTATCTTGAAGAAGCGAACCGGCTGCGTGACAGACCGCGTTTCTACAATACGTTGACGGCCAACTGCACGACACTGGTGTTCCAGATGGCACGACGCATCGTGCCTGGGTTGCCGCTGGACTACCGGCTCCTTGCCACCGGTTATCTGCCCGACTATCTGGCCCGCATCGGTGCATTGAGCGGCACGCACGACATGGCGACCTATCGTCGCTTGGGGCGCTTTACCGAGCGCGCCCGCGCTTCACGGCCCGACCTGTCACACGACCTGTCACACGACCCTTCACACGACCTTTCACCCGACCCGTCGCGCAGCTTCTCCCGCGACATCAGACGCGGCGTGCCGGGCGTCGCCGATGGCAGCGACGAGACGGCGCTTGCGCTGCCGCGTTGAAGACGCGCGGCGCGGGAATGACGGCGCCGGCGCGTTACAATCCCTCACCCTGGCCCGCCACAGATCGCGGGCTCCATGCATCGGCCACTTGTCGAATGAAGCGTTACACGATCGCCCAGCTCGAAGCGTTCCTCGCCGTGGTCGAAAGTGGCTCGTTCAGAGTCGCCGCCGAACGGCTGGGCGTGACCCAGCCTTCGATCTCGCTGCGCATTCGTGAACTGGAATCGGCGTTGGGCACCGGCTTGCTCGAGCGTGGCAAGGGCGGCGTGCGCTGCACGGAAGCGGGCCTGCTCGCGCGGCAGTATGCAGAGCGCAGCATCGAAGTGCTCGACGAGATGGAACGGCGTCTGAGCAGTGGCGACCCGCTCTCCGGTTCGCTGCGTCTCGGCGCCTCGAACACCTTCGCGCTCAGTTGCCTGCCGGCGCTGCTCCGCACGCTGGAAGCGCGGCATCCCCGCCTGCGGGTCGAACTGACGATCAGCAACAGCAGTACGCTGCGCAGCCTGCTCGATGCCCAGCAACTGGATATTGCGTTCCTCGTCGATGCGCTGGCCGGACCGCACTTCGTCGTCGAGCCGCTGGCCGCGTGCGATATCGCCTGGTTTTCACGGCGAGGCATGCTCGACCCACAACAGCCATTGACACCCCGCGAGGCCCGCGATCACCGCATCGTGACGATGCCGGCGCCCTCGCCGATCCACGCAGTGATCTCACAATGGTTTGCGCACGCGCACGTGCCGTTGCCCACGCTGGATATCTGCAACGACATGGCGACGCTGGTCAGGCTGGTCAAGCTGGGGGTGGCCATCGCAGTCGTGCCCGCCTGCCTGCTGGCGGACGAACTGAGCAGCGGCGAGGTCGAGCGGCATCATGCCGTGCCGACGCTTGCGCAGTGGACCATCTACGCGGCGTCGCACATCGGTGCCAGAGGCCGCGCCAACGAAATCATTATCGAGATTGCGCGTGCAGTGATCGCCGACTCGCCGCTCGCCCCGGCGCCCGCCACGCGGGTGATATTGCCGAGCGCCACTGCACGGCGCTAAGGCGACAGCCAGGCTACCGGAAGGCAACAGGCAGGCAACAGGCAGGCAACAACAGGCAGGCAACCCGAAGCGCAAGCGCACCCGCCTCGGCCGGCACGCGTCGCCCAATCGCCGCACGAACGAAGCCGTGGCGCACTGTCAGCCAGCGGCCCGGCGACTGCGTTGTCCAACGAGATGCAAGGGCAGCACCAGCACGACGGTGACGGTCAGCACTACGGCCATCACCACCAATCCCGCAGTGAAACTGCCGGTCCGCTCCTTCGCCCAGCCGATCACGTAGGGACCGGCGAAACCGCCCAGCGCGGCAATGCAGTTGATGTAGGCGAAGCCAGCCGCCGCGCCGATACCGGTCATGATGCGGCCGGGAATCGCCCAGAAGATCGCACGCGCGGCGGTCACGCCGATCAGCGCGATGGTCAAGCCGACCATCGACGCCGACACGCCGTGCGCGAATACCGAGCAGGCCAGACCGATGGCACCGACCGCACAGCTGGCCGCCAAGTTGCCAAGTGCGTTACCGCTGCGGTCGGATCGGCGTGCCCAGAGCAGCATGCCGACGCTTGCAAATGCGTAGGGAATCGCCGAGACCAGGCCGATTTCCAGCGGCGTCGACAGGAATTGCTTGAGGATTTGCGGCAACCAGATGCCGACGCCATACGAACCGACGGTGAAGCCGAACTGGATCAGGGCCAACAGGTGCACGCGCGGATCGCGCAATGCCGCGCCGAAGTCCTTGCGCGGCTTCTCGCGCTGTTCGCTGGCAAGCATGCGCTGGATCAGTTCCCGCTCGTCGGGCGTGAGCCACCGCGCCTTGGCCGGACTATCGGCCAGCACGTACAGCGCCCAGATGCCAACCAGTGCCGTCGGCGTTCCTTCCAGGACGAACATCCACTTCCAGCCGCTCATGCCAAGCCATCCATCGAGGTACAGCAGCGAACCCGAGAGCGGACCGCCGATCAACGAGGAGAGCGGGATGGCCAACAGGAACCACGCAAGTATGCTGGTGCGATACTTCGCCGGGAACCAGCTCGACAGGAAGAAGGTCACGCCGGGGAAGAAACCGGCTTCGGACATGCCCAGCAGGACGCGCGCCCCGTAATAGCTGTACGGGCCGACGACAAAGGCCATCAATGCAGAAAGCAGGCCCCAGGTAATCATGATGCGCGCCAGCCAAAGACGCGCACCCACCCGAAACAGCATCACGTTGCTGGGAATCTCGCAGATGCAATATGCGACGAAGAACAGGCCTGCGCCCAGACCGAACTGGCTGGCGGTCAGACCCAGCTCGCGGTTCATCGTCAGCGCCGCGAAACCGATGTTGCTTCGGTCCAGATAGTTCAGCAGATAGCCGACGATCAGCATGGGCAGGAAGCGCCAGGCGACCTTGCGGATGACAGCCTGTTCGGCTTGCTGCTGCGGGTCCTCGATATGTTCTCGCATCGTCTCCTCCAGAATTCGTTCTTTTTTGATAGCGACTGCGGCGCGCGGGCTCGGGGGCCGCATGAGCGCCGACTTCAGAACCCGAACAGCGCGCGCGGCGTGTCGCGCAGAATGGTGGTGCGGTCGGCTATGTCCGGCACCCACGCTTCAAGGTCGGACAGGCATTGCGCATAGCGCTGGCCTTCCTCATGCGAAACCCAGGGCCAGTCGCTGCCCCACACCAAGCGCTGCGCGCCGCCCGCGGCCAGCAAGGCGCGCGCATAGTCGGCAGCGGGCGCGCCGCCCAACCGATAGGGCGCCGACAGCTTCACCCAGGTGCCGCCACCCGCCAGCGCGTCGAGCAGGGCCCGGAAGCCCGCGCCTTGCGTCCCGCTCCGTGGCTCTGGCGCGCCAAAATGGTCGACGACCACGTTGGCGCCGCTGCGGCGAATCGTTGGCAGCAACCAGGCGAGCTTTTCCCCTTCGACATACAGTTCGACGTGCAGGCCGGCGTCCCTGGCGCGCGTGAACAGCCGTTGATATTCCGCTCCGGCGGCATCCGGTAACGTGTCGCGTCGAAACCAGTTCAGACGCACCCCGCGTATGCCGCTCGCGTACAGCGCGGCCATTTCGGCTTCCGCGATATCCGGCGAGACGATCGCAGTGCCGCGCAGTTGCTCTGGATAACGCGACAACGCATCGAGCAGCAGGCTGTTGTCCGTGCCGTAGAAGCTCGGCTGCGTCAGGACGCCGTGTGATAACCCGTTCAGCGCCAGCAGCGCGAGAAAGTCCTCGACGTGAATATCGTGCTTGGGCTCGGAGTGGCGGTCGGCCACCAGCGCATGGCGCGTGGTCATGATGTGCGCGTGGCAGTCCACGCGACCTACCTCGCTGGCGCCGGTGAACGTCGGCGTCACTCCGGGCTGCCCAGCCTGTGTATGCGGCATCTACCCTGCTCTCCTTTTCGACATGTCGGCGCGTCGCGATACGTTCAAGGCGCCCGAATATGCGAGATGCACGACCGGGACACGCACTGTCAGCCGCACCGGTGCGCATGCATCACTGCGACGCCGAATCTACGCACCGTGATTCGATTTGTCTAATTGGAAGTTCGGTGGAAAAACGATGAGTTTTTCCAATATGCCGCGCGGTAGCACGCGTGCAGCGTCTCGGCGCATCCGTAGCGACGTCGGCAAGCCAGGCGCCGCCGTTCCTAGACGATCGCGGGATCGACGGCGCGGGCCTGCCCAACAGACCGCAACAAGCGACCGCAACAAGCGACCGCAACAAGCGACCGCAACAAGCGACCGCAACAAGCGACCGCAACAAGCGACGGCGATAGCGTAAGCTCACCGTGTTCCGGGCAGCGCGCTCACATCAGCCCGGGCGCGGATTGCTCCGCGCTGCCGTCGCGCTCGCTCACCCTGACACGGCAAGGCGTTCGAGCAATCGGCTGGCAGGCTGTGCGACGTCAATGGCCACCGGCGCAGCAGGCGGCTGCAGCATGCTGCCGTCCCACCAGTCGAAGCGGTAAAGCGCGCCGAACGCAAATGACGGCGGCGTCGAGCCGGCACCGAAGACGCTCTCGCCGCCACGGCGAACGCTGTCCGCCAGCCATGCAGGCAGTCGGAGATGGTAGGGGTTGCGCGCGACTTCCTTGCGATGACAGACCAGCGCACGCAGCATGTCCGCCACGTGCCGGTCTGCCAGTTCGAGCAGGCAGTTGGGCAGCGGCAGCGTACCCCAGAATTCGCTCTGCGCCAGACACAGCGGTCGCGCATGCAGCCGAAGCGCATCGATAGTGAGCGCGTGCGTGCCGATGTGCGTTGCAGAGCCGTCGCCACCGTGCGGACAGATCACCACCTGTGGGCGATATTGCGCGAACAATTCCGCCAGCCGCGCGGCATCGGTGCGCCAGCCGGCTGGATCGGCGCCACGACGCGCGAGGGTCAGCGGCTGGCGGCCAGGCAGCGCAGCGTCGACGAGGTCGAATGCGAGGGTCGCGCAGGCTCGCTGCAGTTCGTGCCACCGCGCTGCCTGGCGCGCCACGTTGCTGCCGAGCGTCGCGGCTACGTTGACCACCTGGAAACCGGATTCTCGTTGCAAGCGCATGGCGAGGCCGCCGACCAGGCACTCGTCGTCCGGATGCGGCGAAATCAACATCACCACCGGAGCGGCCGCCGTATCAACGGCTTTGGCGGCCACCGGACGCGCGACGAGCACTGGGGCGACGCCATCGTCCAGCGGCAGCGATGCGGCCAGCAAGGCCCGATGCCGACGTACGAAGGTCATGAAAACGTCGGGTGGCGACGCGTCGTCGGGCAACTCAGGAAGCGGATTCGTCACGGATGTCATCGATGAGGGTCTGGCAGCGGGCGCGCCATGGTGCCCAGGCACGTCGCAGTCGTCAATGTCCTGCGGTCTTCGACAGCAGGTTGATGACCAGCACGCCGGCCACGATCAACGCCATGCCTGCGATCGCGGCCGCATCGAGGCGCTGTCCGAACATGATCCAGCCGACGATCGAGATCAGCACAATACCGATGCCGGACCACATCGCGTAAGCGGTGCCGAGCGGCACCGTTCGCAACGTCAACGAGAGGAAATAGAACGAGCAGCCATAACCCAGCACCACGAGAGCGGCCGGCATGGGCCGAGTGAAGCCGTCCGACGCTTTCAATGCGGAGGTCGCGATGATCTCCGCGACGATTGCGATACCGAGAAAGACCCACTGCATGATTCCGTCCTGAAACTCCGTGATACGGTCCTACTTGAAGCCTGCCGGCGCCTGCGGCGCGTAATGCCGTTCGAGTGCCGCGATCTCATCGGCGCTCAGCACCAGATCGAGCGCCGCCACCGCGTCTTCGAGCTGCTGCGGCCGCGATGCGCCGACGATCGGCGCGCTGACGACGGGCTTCGACAGAAGCCACGCGAGCGCGACCTGCGCGCGCGACACACCGCGCGCCTCCGCTATCGCGCCGACCGCATCTACGATGCCGCGTTGCGCCGTCTCGTTCGCCGTGTAGAGCGCCAGACCGACCTCGTCACGCGCGATCCGCTCGGTATCCTCGGCCCAGGCCCGCGCCAGGCGACCACGCGCCAGCGGACTCCACGGCAGCACGCCGATACGCTGATCGAGACAAAGCGGATGCATCTCGCGCTCTTCCTCGCGCTGCAGCAGGTTGTAGTGATCCTGCATGGTCACGAAACGGGTCCAACCGTGCTTCTCGGCCAGATACAACGCTTTCGAGAATTGCCACGCGTACATCGACGAAGCGCCGATGTAGCGCGCCTTGCCTGCCTTGACGACGTCGTGCAGCGCCTCCAGCGTTTCCTCGATGGGCGTCGTGTAGTCCCACCGGTGAATCTGGTACAGATCGACGTACTCGGTGCCGAGCCTGCGCAGACTGTCGTCGATCGACTGCATGATTGCCTTGCGCGACAGCCCGCCGCCGTTCGGTCCGGGCCGCATCGGAAAAAACACTTTCGTTGCCAGCACGATGTCGTCGCGTCGCGCGTAGTCGATCAGCGCACGACCGACGATTTCCTCGCTGGTACCGTCCGAATAGCTGTTGGCGGTGTCGAAGAAATTGATGCCGGCGTCGAGCGCCTGCTTCAGCAGCGGCCGGCTGTCCTGCTCAGTCATGGTCCACGGATGCTTGCCGCGGTCCGGCTCGCCGTACGTCATGCAACCAAGGCACAGTTTCGATACGTCCACACCGGTGGCACCGAGCTTCACGTATTGCATCATGGTCTCCGCGTTTGTGAAGGGGACGCGCCGTCCGGCAACGTCCGGGCCGCCATGCCTTGCGAATCACGGGCACGGCGGTAAGCTACCCAGTCGCCACCCGCGATCGGCGGCTTGCCGACGGCAAAGGCAGGGTCGACAGGATAGAACTGACAGGGGCGAACGCCATCCACGACAGCGACGGCGGCGACGCGCCGTACGAAGCAGCTCGGCCGTTGCGGCGCGGACGCGTCATATCCCTCGATCGCATCGACCACCGGCAACAGCCGTACATCGATCCGGTACACCTCGCCGCGTACCATGCCGGCCGCCGCGGCGCTGGACACGCCGACGTCCTGAGCGGCCAGCATGCCCGGCCAGGCGCCGAAATCGACGAGCGTGCCGGGCAACGCGCCGCGACCGAGCGCAATCGGTGCCGGCAGGCTGTGCGTGGCGGCTGCCACCGCAAGATCGTTGCATTCGCCCTCACGCAACGTGCCGTAGACGAACAGATCAACCAACGTATGTTCCGGCATGGCTCGGCGCCGCTCACGCAAAGAACCATTCTCTCACCGTCTGGCGGCAAGCGTGCGGCTTCGCCCGTCAGTCAGGTCCAGGCGCGCGCTTCGAGGACTTCATGCGCGTGGCGGGCGATCACCTCTTCCTCATTGGTCGGTATCACGCGCACCTCGATCGCGCTGTCGTCGCTCGAAATGCGCGATGCGTGCGCCACGTTGCGCGCAGCGTCCAGTCGCACGCCCAGCCAGGCAAGGTGCGCGCAGATCGAAGCGCGCACCGGCGCGGCATGCTCGCCGATGCCGGCCGTGAAGACCAGCGCGTCGAGGCCGCCCATCGCCGTGCCAAGCGCTGCCAGCGCCTGCGCGGTATAGAGGGCGAAGTAGTCGAGTGCCAACCGGGCATCGGCGCTGTCGTTGCCGATCAACTCGCGCATGTCGCCGCTGGTGCCGGACAATCCCGCCAGACCGCTTTGCTTGTACAGGAGCGCTTCGATTTCGCGTGCGTTCATACCCCGGTCCAGCATCCACAGCACCACGCCGGGGTCGAGCTGACCGGGCCGCGTGGCCATCGGAATACCGTCGAGCGCGCTGAAACCCATGCTGCTGCTGACACTGCGGCCATCGACCAGTCCGCACACCGACGCGCCCGCGCCCAAATGGGCCGCCGCAACGCGCCCGGCCGCGAGCGCCGGCCAATGCGTGCGCAGCTGCGACGCAATGTATTCGTATGATAGGCCATGGAAACCGTAACGCCGCACGCCCTCGGCATAGAAGCGGCGCGGCAACGCGAAGCGGTCCGCCACCGGGGGATGGCTGCGGTGAAAAGCGGTGTCGAAACAGGCGATCTGCGGCACGCCGGGCGCCATGCGCTGCACGGTGCGGATGACGGCGAGGGCCGCAGGCTGATGCAGCGGGGCCAACGGCACGAGCTGTTCCAGCTGCGCCAGCAGCGCCTCGTCGATCAGCCGCGCTTCGCCGATGTCAGGCCCGCCGTGCACGACGCGATGCGCCACCGCGGATGGCGGCGCGCCCAGATGGTCGTGCAGCCATTCGCCGAGGATCGACTGGGCTTGGGCCGCGTCATGTGCTTGCGCGGGCGCCAGCGCGCGACGAACCAGTTCGCCGCCCTCGTGATCCGCCGCCTCGAAGGCCGGTTCGGCACTGCCGATACCGCTCAACTGGCCGCGCAGGCACACGTGCAGTCCGTCGCTGCGCCGCTCGAACAATCGGAATTTGAGACTGGAACTGCCGGCATTGACTACGAAGAGTGTCTCCATCAGGACCTCGGACGGGAATACGGAGGAAACGCTGCTCAAGCACGCAACGACGCAACGGCGCAAGGACGCAACGACGAAAGGCCGAGGTTGCACCCGCGCGGCGCAAGCCCGTCGCGGGCCAGCAGGGCCCGCCGCGGCCGGGCGCGACGGCGCGGGCTCCATTCTACGCACGAGCGGCGCGAGCGCGGTCGCCGCTGCGCCGCCAACATGACCTTGGCGGCCCCGCTGCACCAGCCCTTCGCAGCATCGCACAGTGCGATGTCGCGCGGCCAGCGGATGGCCGGCGCGCTGACGCACGGTTGCACTTTCTCGCAAGCCTTGGCAGCATGAAACAGGATGCCAGCGTGCCGGCCGGCACGTCGCACGCTTGCCGTCTGTTTCCGTCCCATAAACCGGAGCCAGCATGTACACATTCAATGCGCGTCTGTCCAGCGCGGATCTGGGTAGCACCAGCGATACGCCGGAGGTCTCGCCGGAGGCCTCCGAACAAGCCTTCCGACAGGCGTCGCAGCAAGGCATCGCGGCGGGGCCGCTCAGCGACGACCTGCTCGACCGGATGCACCGTTACTGGCAAGCGGCCAATTACCTGTGCGTCGGCCAGATCTACCTGAAGGACAATCCGCTGCTGCGGGAGCCGTTGCTTACCGCGCACATCAAGCCGCGCCTGCTCGGGCACTGGGGTACTTCGGCCGGCCAGAACTTCATCTATGTGCACCTGAACCGCTTGATCAGCGAACAGCGATGCGAAATCCTGTACATCTCCGGTCCTGGGCACGGCGGCCCCACGCTCAACGCCTGCGCGTGGCTCGAGGGCAGTTACAGCGAGGTACATCCTGACATCACGCCCGACGTGCATGGCATGCGCGCGCTGTTCCGAAGCTTCTCGACCCCCGGCGGCATCCCGTCGCACTGCGGCCCGCATACGCCGAACTCGATGCACGAAGGCGGCGAGCTCGGCTATTCGCTGGTCCATGCCTTCGGCGCGGTATTCGATCACCCCGGCCTGATCGCCGCCTGCGTGGTGGGCGACGGCGAAGCGGAAACCTGCCCGCTCGAAGGCAGCTGGAAAAGCGTGCGCTTCCTCGACCCACGTCGCGACGGCGCGGTGCTGCCCATCCTGCATCTGAACGGCTACAAGATTTCCGGTCCGACGCTCGAGGCCCGCACCGAGAACGCGGCCCTCGTCGACCTCTACCGCGGCCGCGGCTACGAGCCGATCATCGTCGAAGGCGACGACCTGCCCGGCATGCATCAACGCTTCGCGGCGGCGCTGGATCGCTGCCACGCCGGCATCCGTGACATACAGGACAGGGCGCGACGCGGCGAAGCGCCGGTGGGCGATGCCGGCCGCACCGATGCGGTACGCTGGCCAATGATCATTCTGCGCAGCCCGAAGGGGTGGACCGGGCCCAAGGAAGTCGACGGATTGCCAGTCGAAGGGACGTTCCGCGCGCACCAGGTGCCGCTGGCGGGCGTCAACGAGAACCCGGCGCACCTTGCGCAGCTCGAAGCATGGATGCGCAGCTATGCGCCGGAAGCGCTGTTCGACCGCGACGGCGCGCTGATCGAGCCGCTGCGAGCCCTGACGCCGCCAGCCAAGCTCCGCATGGGCGCGATCCCCTACGCCAACGGCGGACGCCTGCTGACTGCGCTGGAAATGCCCGAGTTCGGCGACTATGCGTTGGAGGTGCCCGGCCCCGGCCGCGTGATCGCCGAGGCACCGCGCAAACTCGGCGAGTTCCTGCGCGACATCATGCGGCGCAATCCACGCAACTTCCGCGTATTCGGTCCGGACGAGACGAATTCGAACCGCCTCAACGCAGTATTCGAAGCGAGCGATCGCACGGCGTTTGGGCCGACGCTGCCGATCGACGATCACATCTCGGCGGGCGGCCGCGTGATGGAGGTGCTCAGCGAGCACCTGTGCGAAGGCTGGCTCGAGGGCTATTTGCTGACCGGCCGACACGGCATGTGGTCGACATACGAAGCGTTTGCGCAGGTCGTCGACTCGATGGTGACGCAGCACGCGAAGTGGTTGCAGCAGTGCAGGGAATTCGCGTGGCGCCGCCCGCTCGCGTCGTTGAACGTGCTGCTGACGAGCCACGCGTGGCGCAACGATCACAACGGTTTCAGCCATCAGTCGACGGGGTTCGTGGACAATGTGCTGCAGCGGCGCGCGGATGTCGTGCGCGTGTACTACCCGCCCGACTCGAACTGTCTTGTGAATGTGTTCGACCACTGCCTCCGCAGCCGGAACTACGTCAACGTCGTAACGGTGGGCAAACAGCCTGATTTCCAGTGGCTGACCTTCGAGGCGGCGCTGGAGCACTGCTCGCGCGGCGCGTCGGCATGGGACTTTGCCAGCAGCGATGGCGACGGCGAGCCGGACGTGGTGCTGGCCTGCGCGGGCGACGTGCCAACCACCGAAGCGGTGGCTGCATCGTGGCTGCTGCAGAAGCACGTGCCCGGCATCCGTGTGCGCGTCGTCAACGTCGTCGATCTCGGCGTGCTGGCCAGCCCCGAGGCGCGCCCTCATGGCATGGATCACCAGTCCTTCGAGGCCCTGTTCACCCAGGACGTGCCGGTGATCTTCGCGTACCACGGCTCGACGTGGATCATTCACTCGATGGTGCACGGGCGCGCCAACGAGGCCCGCTTCCACGTGCGCGGTTTCGCGGACTACGGCACCACCACCACGCCGTTCGACATGGTCGTGCTGAACCGCATGAGCCGATACCATCTGGCCATCGACGCACTGCGTCATGTACCGCGCTTGCGCTCCAGCGCCAGCGACGCGTCGGACTTCTTCTCGGCGCAGCTGCGGCGTCACGACGCCTACATCCGCGAGCACTTCGAGGATATGCCGGAGATCCGCAACTGGCGGTGGACCGACGACTTCAGCGAGTCGGACACGCCGCCGCCGCTGGCCAAGGGCCATCCCCGCGCGCAGACGTTCTCGGACGCCTGAGGCGTCCACGCGGTCCTCGCGTCCTGCCGGGCGCGAGGGGACAAGCGCCTTCTCGGGCAGCGCGCAGCGCCGAGCGCAGAGATCCGTCCGTGCCGATCATCCGGCGCCGGCGTTTCACTGCGGCTCATGGACTCGTGGGCGCGATGGCCGGCACGTAATCGACACTGCGCCCTCGGCGCGCTGATCCCACGCCCGCAACGCCGCGCTGTCCGACGCCCGGTGACTTGCGTGGCCCCGTTCACCGCAGCGCACCCTGCGTTGCATCGCCGAGCGGCGGCTCGGCGCCGCCACGGCGCCCGCTGCGACCACTGCAACCACTGCAACCCCTCCCCGGCGCTCACGGTCGGACCTGACGCTCCGCGCCCTGTCCAGTGGGCCAGCCTTTCTCCCCGCCGCCCACGCGCAGCTCGCGACGGCACGCGCCGCACCCTCGACGACGTCTTGCCGACCCGCGCACCGCGATGGCGCGTTGCCCGGATTGCGCGCCCGGTCGCGCACACGACAGGTGCACGCCGCGCCAGCGCAGTGCAACGGCATCGGCCTGCGGCTTGATGGCTTTCAGGACAGCGCTGCGCGCATCGCACCGCGAACGCCGCTTGGACAAGCCTTTCCCGTACATTGCCGCTCCCAGCCGTTCGAGTGGCATGAGTCTTGTGTTGCGTTCTGCAACTTGTACACAAGAAGGGATACGAGATGCTTGGCTGGACGATCGCTGAATGGCTGGCTGCCTACCGTGACGGCGCAACGCCAGCCGAGTTGCTGCGGGCATGGCGTGCGCAGTTGCGAAACGAGCCGAACCGCCTGGCGAACGACGCGCGCGGCGAGGCGGACGCGGCGTGGATCGCGGTGATCGACGACGCGGGGCTCGACGCGCGCATCGCTGCGCTGGAAGCAATGTGCGCCGCCCGACCGCACAAGAAAGACGTCCTGCCCCTGTACGGCGTGCCGTTCGCGGTGAAGGACAACATCGACGTTGCCGGTTTCGATACAAGCGCGGGCTGCCCGGCCTTCGCCTATCGTCCGCAGCAAGACGCCGCAGTCGTCGAACGTCTGGTTCGCGCCGGCGCGATTCCGGTCGGCAAGGCCAACCTCGATCAATTCGCCACGGGGCTGGTCGGCACGCGCACGCCTTTTGGCATCCCATGCAATACGTTCGATCGCAGCTATGTGTCGGGCGGCTCCAGTTCCGGCTCGGCGGTGCTCGTCGCGCAAGGGCAGGTGCCATTCTCGCTGGGCACCGACACCGCCGGCTCCGGACGCGTGCCTGCCGGACTGAACAACCTTTTTGCGATCAAGCCGACGCGGGGCGCGCTGAGCAACGTTGGCGTGGTACCGGCATGCCGGACGCTCGACTGCGTGTCGATCTTCGCGCTGGACGGCGACGACGCGCTGCGTGTCTACGACAGTTGCATCGGCTTCGACGCGCGAGACGGCATGTCACGCGCTTCTCCGGACGGCAGCGACCAGGACTTGCCGGTGACGCCACGCTTCGGCGTGCCGGCCACACCGGAATTCTTCGGCGACGCCATGTCGGCGGACGCGTTCGACGCGGTACTGGCGGCTGTCTCGGCCAGTGGCGCGACATGCGTGCCGCTCGACTTCAGCATTTTCGACGAGGTGGCGGCGTTGCTGTACGAGGGTCCGTGGGTTGCGGAGCGCTACGCGGCGATCCGCGCATTTGCGGCGCGCAACGAAGCCGCGATCGACCCGGTCGTTCGCGACGTCATCTTCACGGCACAGCGCTTCTCCGCCGCCGATGCGTTTGACGGCCTCTATCGCCTTGCCGACCTGAAACGACGCGCCGAGGGGCTGCTCGCACAAGTCGATGCGCTCCTGGTACCGACTGCGCCCACTCACCTCCGCATCGCCGATGTGCTCCGCGAGCCGATCCGACTGAACAGTCAGTTGGGCAAATACACGAACTTCGTCAACCTGCTGGACTGGAGCGCGGTATCCGTGCCGGCCGCGCTGCGGGTCGACGGCCTGCCTTTCGGCGTGACACTGATCTCCGACAGTTGGCGCGAACGCGCGCTGTCACGCTATGCCCGCGCGTGGCATGCAACGCGCGGCTTGCCGCTTGGCGCAACGCAGCGCCGCTTGCCCGCGGGCCGCACGGCACCGTCTGCCACCCCTGCATCCGCAGCGATCCCCGCTGCTGCCTCCGCTGCCTCCGCCACCGCCGCCGTGCCGTCGGTGGCCACCGTCGCCGTCGAGTCGATCCGCGTCGCCGTTGTCGGCGCCCATCTGCGGGGCATGCCACTGAACCACGAGCTGACCAGCAGAGGGGCGCGCTTCGTCAAGGCGGCGCGGACCGCGAGCTGCTACCGCCTCTACGCATTGCCCGGCACCACCCCGCCGAAACCGGGATTGGTACGAGGTCACGACGGCGCAGCCATCGACCTCGAATTGTGGGACGTCCCGGCGGACCGCTTCGGCGGTTTCGTGCAGGGCATTCCCGCGCCGCTCGGCATCGGCACGCTGCTGCTCGACGATGACAGCGCGGTGAAAGGCTTCATCTGCGAGCCGGCGGCGCTGGACGGCGCGCGTGACATCACCGCATTCGGTGGCTGGAAAGCATTCCTTGCAGAAGGCACAGAAGCGTCCGATGCACCCTCCTTCCCTTCCTGACAGGATCGTCATGTTCGACACCGTTCTCATCGCCAATCGTGGCGAGATCGCATGCCGCATCGCGCGCACGTTGCGGCGTATGAACATTCGCTCAATCGCCGTTTATTCGGACAGCGACCGCAACAGCGCGCACGTCAGAGCAGCCGACGTCGCGGTTCCGTTGAGTGGCAACAGCGCGGCGGACAGTTACCTTCAGGCCGAGCGCATCATCGCCGCCGCCAAGGCGCAGGGCGCGCAGGCCGTCATTCCGGGATACGGCTTCCTGGCGGAAAACGCGGCATTCGCCGAACGATGCGAGGCGGAAGGCCTCGTCTTTATTGGACCCACGCCGGAGCAAATGGCGCGCTTCGGCTTGAAGCATGCTGCACGCGCGCTTGCCCGGGAAGCGGGCGTGCCACTCTCGCCCGGCTCCGAGCTGCTGGACGATCTCCGGTCCGCGCGCGCGGCGGCCGAGGCAGTCGGCTATCCGGTGATGCTGAAGAGCACCGCAGGCGGCGGTGGCATCGGCCTGACGCGTTGCGACGACGTCTCGCAACTGGATGCCGCGTTCGAATCGGTGCGTCACCAGGGCACGTCGTTTTTCGCGAACGGGGGCGTGTTCGTCGAGCGCTTCGTCGCCAACGCCAGACACATCGAAGTTCAGATCTTCGGTGACGGCCGCGGCAACGTGCGCGCACTCGGGGAGCGTGACTGCTCGCTGCAGCGGCGCAACCAGAAGGTCGTCGAGGAGACGCCCGCGCCGCGTCTCCCTGAACAGGTCCGCACCGCGCTCTGTGCGGCGGCGGAACGCCTCGGCCGAGCCGTCGCCTACCGCTCGGCCGGAACAGTCGAATTCATCTACGATGCGCAGCGCGAGGCGTTCTATTTCCTGGAGGTCAACGCGCGACTGCAGGTTGAACATGCGATCACCGAAGCGGTGACCGGCATCGACCTCGTCGAATGGATGGTCCTCACCGCGGCCGGCCAGCCACCGGCACTGGGCGGCATCGACGACGACGCGGTGCCAGCCGAGGCGCCCGGCGGTGCGTCGATCGAAGTGCGGCTGTACGCGGAGAATCCGTTGCGACAGTTTGCGCCCAGTCCCGGCACCCTGACGGAGGTTGTCTTCCCGGCCGGACATCGTGTGGACACCTGGGTCGAGACAGGCACCGAAGTGAGCGCGCACTACGATCCGATGCTGGCCAAGCTGATCGTGCACGCCGCGGATCGCGAACAGGCCGTCGCGGCGATGCAGCGCGCGCTGGACGACACGAGGCTCGCGGGCATCGCCACCAATCTCGACTATCTCCGCCAAGTGCTCCGCAGCGAGGCCTTCATGCGCGGCGACGTGTCGACCCGCTTCCTCGACACCTTCGATTATCGCCCGGCCGGTGTCGAGGTATTGGAGCCCGGCACCTATACGACCGTGCAGGATTATCCAGGACGCGTCGGTTATTGGGACATCGGTGTGCCGCCCTCCGGGCCGATGGATGACTGGGCGTTCCGGGTCGCCAATCGGATCGTCGGCAACGCGGAGTCCGCGGCCGGCATCGAGGCAACGGTGCTTGGCCCAGTCATGCGCTTCCACACCGCAGCGGTGATCGCGCTTGCCGGCGCGCCGAGCGACGCCTCGCTGGATGGCAAGCCCGTACCGTTCTGGCAGCCCGTGACCGTGCAGGCGGGACAGACATTGCGCGTCGGCAAGAGCACCACAGGCTGCCGCTGCTATATCGCGATACGCGGCGGCCTGGACGTGCCGCACTACCTGGGCAGTCGCTCGACCTTCGCACTCGGGCAATTCGGCGGGCATGCGGGACGTACGCTGCGCGCCGGCGATCTGTTACTGATCGAACCAGCCACCGAGGCCGCCCCTTATGCGCCGCTTCCGCTGCCTGAGGCAGCGGTGCCCACCTACGGTCGACACTGGCGCATCGGCGTGCTGTACGGTCCCCATGGGGCGCCGGACTTCTTTACCCAGGCATCCATCGACGCGTTTTTCAGTACCGACTGGGCGGTGCATTACAACTCCAACCGTCTCGGCATTCGCCTCAACGGACCCAAACCGGAATGGGCCCGCTTCGATGGCGGCGAGGCGGGGCTGCACCCTTCGAACATTCACGACTGCGAGTACGCGATCGGCAGTGTGAATTTCACCGGCGACATGCCGGTCATCCTGACGCGAGACGGCCCGAGCCTGGGCGGCTTCGTCTGTCCGGTGACCATCGCAAAGGCGGAGCTGTGGAAAGTCGGTCAGGTCAAGCCGGGCGACACCATTCGGTTCGTGCCGAGCGACTTTGACCAGGCGTTGCGTCTACAGCGGCAGCAGGACGCGTTCCTTTGCGCGTTCGACGGTGCCGTGCCCGACGCGCTTGCCGACGCGTCGCTTGAAACCGGCAGCGCGCCCGCTTCGCCGATCTTGGCGACCGCAGTGCCGGACGCCGTCGGCGCGACCGGCGCGACTGTAGCAGCTGAAGCGCGGCCGAAAATGGTGATTCGCCAGGCGGGCGACACATATGTGTTGATCGAATACGGCGAGAACGTGCTCGACCTCAATCTACGCTTCCGCGTGCACGCGTTGATGGAGTCGCTGCGTGCCGCGCCGATCGCCGGCGTGCTGGAACTGTCGCCAGGGGTGCGTTCATTGCAGGTACGCTACGACAGCCGGGTGCTCGATCAACGCACGCTGGTCAAGGCCTTGCTGAACCGAGACAGGACGTTGACCGGCGTCTCGACGCAGCGCGTCGCCAGCCGCGTCCTGTATCTGCCGATGGCCTACGAGGACAGCGCCACGCTGGAGGCGGTCGCGCGCTACCGGCAGTCGGTGCGCGACACCGCGCCATGGCTACCGAGCAACACCGAGTTCATCCGGCGCATCAACGGTCTGTCATCGGCACGCGCGGTGCAGGACATTGTCTTCGAAACCAGCTACATGGTGCTTGGTCTGGGCGACGTCTACCTGGGTGCGCCATGCGCGGTGCCTGTCGACCCGAGGCATCGGCTGCTGACATCCAAGTACAATCCCGCGCGCACCTTTACGGCCGAGGGGACAGTCGGCATCGGCGGCGTGTACATGTGCATCTACGGCATGGATTCGCCCGGCGGCTATCAGTTGATTGGCCGCACGCTGCCGATCTGGAACAAATTCCTGAAGAATGCCGTATTCGTGGAAGGCAAGCCCTGGCTGCTACGCTTCTTCGACCAGGTGCGCTTCTACCCGGTCAGCGAAGCGGAACTGACACGCTTGCGCGACGATTTTCGGGAGGGACGTACCGGCCTGCGGATCGAGGAGGAAGTGTTCGACCTCGGCGAATACAATGCGTTCCTCGACCGCATCCGTCCCGAACTCGATGTGTTCCGGAAGGAACAGAAGGCCGCCTTCGATGAGGAAATCGCGCACTGGGCAAGCGAAGCATATGCCGAGGACACGGCCGACTCGCCGGGCAGCGACGGCCTTCGCCTGCCCGACGGCGACGCAGGCCTGGTCGTCTCGGCCGACATCACCGGCAACGTCTGGAAGCTGCTGGTCGAACCTGGCGCCACGGTCCACGCTGGCGAGCCGTTGCTGATTCTGGAAGCGATGAAAATGGAGTTTCCGATTCTGTCGCCGTGCTCTGGCGTGATCAGCGCGTTCCACTGCAGGCCGGGTATGATGATCGATGCCGGTGCGCCGCTGTTGTCGATCGAAGCGACCTAGACGCCGGCTGAGCTCGGCGTTCGCCGACCGCGCCGTGACTTCCGTTCGCGGCTGCCCTTCCGTCGCCCGCAGGAAAAGAGATGTCCAAGCCGTCCGCAACGCCGCAGAACAGTCTGGCCGCACAGATCTACGCGCAACTGAAGGCAGACATTTTCGACTTTCGGCTACTGCCGGGGGACAAGTTCAGCGAAGGGGACATTGCGGCGCGCATGAAGGTGAGCCGCACGCCGGTGCGCCAGGCGCTGTTCTGGCTGCAGCACGACGGCTATGTCGACGTCCACTTTCGCAGCGGCTGGCAAGTGCGCAACTTCGATTTCAAGTTCTTCGAAGACCTGTACGAAGTCCGAGTCATGATGGAAACCGCGGCGATCGAGCGGATCGTGGCTGACGGCCTGCAAGACCGCTTGCAGACCTTGCGCAGCGCGTGGTGCGTGTCCACGCGCAAGCAGTTGACCGATCCCGCTGCCGTGGCGGCACTGGACGAAGCCTTTCACAGCCAGCTCGTCGAGGCGGTGGGCAATCGCGAGATGGCGCGAATCCACCACGACGTCACGGAACGAATCCGCATCGTTCGGCGGCTCGACTTCACCAAACCGCCCCGCATCAAGGCGACCTATCGCGAGCATGCGACGATCATCGATGCGCTGCTGGCCGACGACGCGGTGGACGCCCAAACCCGGATCAGGGCACACATCGCGCAGAGCCAGGAAGAAGTTCGCCAGATCACGCTCTATATGATGCAGGCCGCCCGCGAGCGGTTCAGCGTGCGCGCCGAGCGCTGAGGCGCATCGCATACTGTCGGCGGTGACGTGGAGACCGCCAGCACAGGCTGCGCGCGCCTCGATTCGGCGCGGCGGATGCACACGCACCCGTCCCACCGCTCCTCTCCGGTCCGATGCCCGCGCTGCAATGCAGGCGCGGGTCGACTGCTGCCGCCTTGAAGCCCGCTGCGCGACCGCGGCACCGACGCGGAGCGACTCTGGTGAAAGCGTAGTGCGTGGTGTGCCGATCCATGCTGTGCCATGCGGCGGCGCGCGCCCGCGTCGTGAACGTGCATGTCGCACCAAGTTAAGGCCAGCCATGCACCGTTGCTGAACACCGCGGTGCGGCGAAGTGGGCAGTTCCTTGCACGAATGCACGGCGCGCCCGCGTTGCCTACCGATGGCCTGGAAGTTGCGTTTCGCTCGCGTCTTGTATCCAAGACGAAATCCAACAATTACCTGAAAGGACGAGCAATGAAAAAGCGCGATTTCCTGAAGGCCGCGTCCGCGGCCGGCGTCGCCGGTTTGGCGGCGCGCGTTCCGGCGGCATTGGCACAAGCGGGGGCGAACGGGCCGATCAAGGTCGGCGTCCTGCACTCGCTGTCGGGCACGATGGCGATCTCGGAAACGTCCTTGAAGGACGTCGCGTTGATGACAATCGCGGAAATCAACGCTAGCGGCGGCGTACTCGGCCGCAAGCTCGAACCGGTGGTCGTCGACCCGGCGTCGAACTGGCCGTTGTTCGCCGAGAAGGCGCGTCAGTTGATCACGCAGGACAAAGTGGCCGCCGTATTCGGTTGCTGGACGTCGGTGTCGCGCAAGTCCGTACTGCCGGTGTTCGAGGAATTGAACGGATTGCTGTTCTATCCGGTGCAGTACGAAGGCGAAGAGATGTCGCGCAATGTCTTCTACACCGGCGCTGCGCCGAACCAACAGGCGATCCCCGCGACGGAGTACCTGATGAGCAAGGAAGGCGGCGGCGCGAAGCGCTTCTTCCTGCTTGGTACCGACTACGTGTATCCGCGCACCACGAACAAGATCCTGCGGGCCTTTCTGCACGCCAAGGGTGTGCAGGACGCCGACATTCAGGAGGTGTACACACCGTTCGGCCACAGCGACTACCAAACCATCGTCGCCAATATCAAGACCTTCGCGCAGGGCGGCAAGACGTGCGTGATCTCGACCGTCAATGGCGACTCCAACGTGCCGTTCTACAAGGAACTGGGCAATCAGGGCCTGAAAGCGACCGAGGTGCCGGTCGTGGCGTTCTCCGTCGGCGAGGAAGAGCTGCGAGGCATCGACACGAAGCCGTTGGTCGGCAACCTTGCCGCGTGGAACTACTTCATGTCGCTGCGCAATGCCGAGAATTCGAAATTCAAGGCGATGTTCGCGGACTGGGTGAAGAAGAACAATCTTCCGGGCGGCGCCAAGCGGGTGACGAACGATCCGATGGAGGCGACGTACGTCGGCATGCACATGTGGAAGCAGGCGGTGGAGAAAGCAAAAAGCACGGACGTCGACAAGGTGCGCGCGGCGATGATCGGGCAGAAGTTCGCGGCGCCGTCGGGCTTCACGCTCGAAATGGACGGTAATCACCATCTGCGCAAGCCGGTGATGATCGGGGAGGTCCGTGCGGACGGACAGTTCAACGTCGTCTGGCGTACCAAATCCACGGTACGCGCGCAACCGTGGAGCCCGTTCATCCCGGGCAACCAGGGCAAGCCCGACACGGTCAGCGCGTTGCCGTCCTTGTTGCGTCGGCGCTTCGCCTGACGTCTGGCGAGCCCGCCATCGGCAGGTTGCGCGCTGATATGGCGAGCCGGACCCGCCGGCACGTCGGGCGGCGTGCTTCGCCGGTCAGCCGGCTCGCCATCCTACGTCGTCCTCCATCATCCGATCCAGCACGAGCGAGTCCGCATGAACGTCCTGTCATTGGTCTCACTCGGTTTTCATGCGGTGCGTCGATGCGCGAAGGCATCGCGCACCTCGCCGTCGTCCTGCGCGGCTGCGGCGCAGCCGGCCGTTGCCGCGCTCGACGCGCTGCGACGCGCGGCTGATCCGGCCAGTCGAGCGCGTGTGCCTCGACCTGACAGTGCGAGCACACAGGTGCGGCGCGGCGCACGCAAACGGCTGTTGTTAGGGGTGGTCCTGTCGTCATTCGCGCTGACCGCCGGTGCGTCTGCTGTCGCCGAGCAAGCAGCGCCGGCCCAGTCCGCGACCCTCGCCGGCGTGCCGGGCAATCTGAGCGTACAGGCCTTGACCGCACTGGCAGGCGACGAATTCGACGCCAGGTCGCAAGCCGTCGACACGCTTATCGCAAGCCGCGACCCGCGCGCCGCCGACCTGCTCCGAGCGCTCGCCGACGACAGGGTGTTGGCCGATGACGCCGGACACCTGTACATCACCGAAGGCGACGTCATGCGGGACCCGCTGTCGGGGCGGACGGTACAAGCCGGTAACGACGCGCAGCCGGTCGCGTTACCGAATACATTGCGCGCACGCGTCGCAGGCGCGGCGCAGGCACGTCAGTTGGGGGCGGCGGACCGGGCGACGCGCGCGGCCGCCATCGACGCCCTGCTCGCGAATCCGGATCCGACGTTCAAGGCATGGGTCGATGCAGCGCGTGCCGGCGAGCATGATTCGGCGCTGCGTCGCAAGCTCGATACGTTGTGGGCCATGACGGCGCTGCACGACGCCGACCCCGCGGTTCGACTTCACGCGACCGAACTGGTCGCGACACGCGGCGAATCTGACAGCTACGAACTGCTCCGTCCATTGACCGGCAAAGCGGCGAACGGTGCCTGGCTGGAAGCCGATGCGCGCGTGCGCGCCGCGGCTCAACGCGGACTGGACCGACTCGATACAGCACGCGATCGCGCCGCATTCGTCGGTACCGTCTTCGCGGGTCTGTCGCTCGGCAGCGTGTTATTGCTCGCTGCGCTCGGACTCGCCATCACCTATGGCCTGATCGGCGTCATCAACATGGCCCACGGCGAATTGCTGATGATCGGCGCCTACACCACCTACGTCACCCAGAATGCGTTCCAGCGCTACTGGCCGGGCGGTTTCGACTGGTACCTGCTGGCCGCCGTTCCGGCCGCCTTCCTGGTCACCGCGTTGATCGGTGCGGTGATCGAGCGGCTGGTATTGCGCCAGCTCTATGGCCGACCGCTCGAAACGCTGCTGACGACGTTCGGCATCAGTCTGTTGTTGATGCAGGGCGTGCGCGTGCTGTTCGGCGCGCAGAACGTGCAGGTGCGCAACCCGTCGTGGATGTCCGGCGGCGGTTCGATCATGCAAGGGCTGATCCTTCCCTACAACCGCGTCGCAATCATCGCGTTTTCCGCGCTGGTGGTGGCAATTGCCTGGTTGGTGCTGACACGCACGCGACTCGGTCTGTTCGTACGCGCGGTCACGCAGAATCGACGCATGGCGGCGTGCGTCGGCGTGCGTACCGGCCTGGTCGATTCCTACGCGTTCGCGTTCGGCGCCGGGATCGCCGGCCTCGGCGGTTGCGCGCTGTCCCAGATTGGCAACGTCGGCCCGGATCTTGGCCAGAACTACATCATCGATTCGTTCATGGCGGTCGTTCTGGGCGGGGTTGGGCAACTGGCCGGCACGATCGTCGGCAGTCTTGGACTTGGTCTGGTCAGCAAGGGCATCGAACCATTCTGGGGCGCAGTGCTGGCCAAGATCGTGGTGCTGGTGCTCGTCGTGTTGTTCATTCAGCGACGTCCTCAGGGCATGTTCGCGCTCAAAGGGCGCAGTGCGGAGGCATGATGAAGTCGACCGAAAAAGTACCGCCGCTGTCCGAGACCGTCGATCCGTTGGTCACTGGCGGCACGCGCGGTGGCCGCCTGCCAGACGGCGCTGCGGGCGGCCCGCTCGACACCCTGACGCCTGCGGACGCCGCGCGCCGAACCGGCTTCGCGCTCGGCTTGCCCGCGCGCGCGCCGCTGCTGCCGCGCGCGGCATGGCTTGCGCTGTGCGCATTGTCGGCAGCGGTGGCCGTCGGTGTGCCGTTCTGTGCATTGCTGGTGCCTGAAGGCCATGCATTGCACCTGTCTGCGTACGGCATGACGCTCGCCGGAAAACTGCTGTGCTACGCGCTGGGCGCGCTTGCCCTGGACCTCGTCTGGGGCTACTGCGGCATCCTGAGCCTGGGTCATGGCCTCTTCTTCGCGCTGGGCGGCTACGCAATGGGCATGTACCTGATGCGGGCGATCGGCCATGAAGGAAAATACCAGAGCGACCTGCCGGACTTCATGGTCTTCCTCGACTGGCATGCGCTGCCATGGTTCTGGCGCGGCACCGAGCACATCGCTTACGCGTTGCTGCTCGTAGTGCTGGTGCCGGCCGCGGTGGCGTGGCTGTTCGGCTTCTTCGCGTTCCGTTCGCGTGTGAAAGGCGTGTATCTGTCGATCATTACGCAGGCAATGACGTTCGCCGCGATGCTGCTGTTCTACCGCAACGAAACGGGTTTCGGCGGCAATAACGGCTTCACCGATTTCAAGCGTATCGCGGGTTGGCCGGTCACGGCGGCGGGCACCCGTACCGCCCTGTTGCTGCTCACCTTCGCCACGCTGATCGCCGCCTTCATTCTGACGCGCTGGATCATCACGTCGAAGCTGGGCCGGGTGGTCACTGCCATCCGAGACGGAGAGGCGCGCCTGATGTTCGTCGGCTACAACCCGCTGCCCTACAAGCTGTTCGTCTGGACCTTTTCGGCGGTGCTGTGCGGCATCGCGGGCGCGCTTTACGTGCCACAGGTCGGCATCATCAATCCGGGCGAGATGTCGCCCGGCAACTCGATCGAGATGGCGATCTGGGTCGCCATTGGCGGTCGCGGCACGCTGATCGGCCCGATCATCGGTGCGCTCGCGGTCAACGGTGCCAAAAGCGTGTTCACCGCCTACTTCGCCGAGTACTGGCTGTTCTTCCTTGGCGCGATCTTCGTGCTGGTGCCGCTGCTGCTGCCGCGCGGCATCGTCGGCATCGTTGCGGACGGACTCGCGTGGCAGCGACGTCGTTCGCAGCGCGGCACTGCCCTGCGCGGCACGGAGCGTCCACAATGAGGTCACATGAGCAGCGGACAGCGAGCGCTGTCGAGAACAGCGAGGCCAATCCCAATGGTGCTGTTACCGGTCTCGGGCACGTGTTGGAACCCGGCGTCATCGACGTGTCGCATGGCACGATTTTGTACCTGGACGACGTGACGGTCAGCTTCGACGGCTTTCGCGCGCTCGACGGTTTGACGCTATCGATCGCACCGGGGGAACTGCGCTGCGTGATCGGGCCGAACGGCGCGGGCAAGACCACGATGATGGACGTGGTAAGCGGCAAGACCCGGCCCGACAGCGGATCGGCCTTCCTTGGCCAGACGATCGACCTGACCCGACTGCGGGAACCGGCCATTGCGACCGCCGGCATCGGCCGGAAATTCCAGAAGCCGACGGTTTTCGAGAATCACCCTGTCTGGGAGAATCTTGAACTCGCGATGAAGGCGGACAAGCGCTGGCTGGCTTCGCTGCGTGCGCGCCTGGACCGCGCCGCGCAGGCAAAGCTCGAAGCGACGCTCGCGCTGATCGACCTGGAGAGCGCCGCCTATCGCCTGGCCGGCGAGCTGTCGCATGGACAGAAACAACGCCTCGAGATTGGCATGCTGCTGATGCAGCAGCCGGCGCTGCTGCTGCTGGACGAGCCGGCGGCGGGCATGACCGACCAGGAAACCATGGAGCTTGCACGTCTGCTCGACGCACTTCGGGGCACCTGCTCGATGATGGTGGTCGAACATGACATGGCGTTCGTCGCCGCCTTGGCCGGCGAGACAGGCATGGTGACCGTGATGGCAGACGGCCGGGTTCTTGCCGAAGGCACGCTGGATGCGGTCAAGCGCGACGAACGCGTCATCGTGTCGTATCTCGGCCGCTGAACGATCGATCGATGCTGCGGTTGCGTGGCAACGCGCAGCATCGCGGCGACGAACAACAGGACGCCAATTGCGACGTCCACACTCCTCCGAGCGCGACTACCATGCTGGAAATCGACGGCCTCAACCAATATTACGGTGGCAGCCACATCCTGAGAGACGTCAGGATGTCCGCGCCCGACGGCGCACTGACCGTGCTGCTTGGTCGCAATGGCGTCGGCAAGACGACACTGCTGCGCTGTCTGATGGGCGTGGTGCCGACTCGCACCGGGGTCGTGCGGTGGCGTGGCAAGACCTTGGCCGGTCTTGCGCCGCATGCGCGCGTGGCGCAGGGACTTGCCTACGTGCCGCAAGGCCGCGAAATCTTTCCTCGCCTGACCGTCGAGGAGAACCTGCTGGTCGGCGCGGCAAGCCGGCGCGCGACGCGCGTTGTTCCGGAGCGCATCTACACGCTGTTCCCTGTGCTGCGCGACATGCGCACGCGGCGCGGCGGCGATCTGTCGGGCGGGCAGCAACAGCAGTTGGCGATCGGGCGCGCGTTGATGGCGCAACCGAGCTTGTTGATTCTCGACGAACCGACCGAGGGCATCCAACCCTCGATCATCCAGGACATTGGCCGAACACTGCGACGGTTGGTTGACGAAGATCGCATGACCATTCTGTTGGTCGAACAGTACTACGACTTCGCACGCGAACTGGCCGATCATTACCGGGTGATGAGCCGCGGCCGGATCGTCGCCCAGGGCGCGCGCGCCGACATGGACGAGGCCGGCATACGGGACATGGTGGCGGTTTGAGGTGCGGCTTGAGGTTCGGTTCCGGACGCGCTTCGATGCGCACCCTTGTGCGCCTTGCAATGCGCGTTCAAATGCACGATCCGGTGCGCGCGTTGCAAAGCGCCGACGCCCGGCGCGCCGGCAACCATGCCGCGTCCGACACCGTGTACGTCAGCGCGGCACGGCGCGCGATGCCCGTACGACCTCCAGAAACGACTGGAGAATCGGGCTGGTGTCGTGCCTGCGGTACAGGCAGCTCAGCTCGATGTGCTTGAGGCGCCGGGACCGCAGCGGACGATAGACGACGCCGGGCAGCCGCAGGTTGGCTGCCGAGCCGGTGGTGATGCTCGCGCCAAAACCGCTCGCCACCAGTGCGATGCAGGTGACCACGTCCTCCACTTCCTGTTCGGCGACCAGGTCCAGCCCCTCGTCCGCGAACGCAGCCGCGACCTCCTGGGCCAGACCGTGGATCGGCGCATTCGGGTAGAGGATCATCGGTTCGCCATCGAGGTCCGACAGCGCGACAACGTCTTTCCTGCACAACGGATGCCGCTCGTTCAACGCGACGAGGAAGGGTTCTTGCAGGACGGTCTCCACCGCAATGTCTTCTTCCTCCGGCACCAATCGGTTGAAGCCGACGGTGATCCGGCGCTGACGCAACGCTTCGATCTGCTGTGCCTTCGACAGATTGTGCAGACCAATCTTGATTTGCGGGCGAGCCGCATGGAACGAGGCGAGCAGTTGAGGGATTGCCTGCAGCACCCCCGCGCTGAAGATTCCAACGTCGAGACGACCGATCAAGCCCATGCCCGCCAATTGCGCCTGCTCGGCAGCACGGCGGCTCAAGGCGAGGATGTTCGGCACCTCCGCCAGCAATGCGCGTCCGGCGTCGGTCAGTTCGGCGCCGCGCGCCGTGCGCACGAACAGCGCGACGCCAAGTTCGTCTTCGAGCGCGTGGATCTGACGCGTCAAGGGCGGTTGCGCCATGTGCAGCCGCTGCGCCGCGCGGCTAAAATTCAGTTCCTCCGCAACGGCGAGAAACTGGCGCATTTGTTTGAGATCCATCGGACGAGATTCGCGGACAGGTCCGCTATCGTATCGTGACTATGTACCGCGATTGATTATCGCGATGCGGCCTTTGCGCCGGACCGGGACTGCCGGCGGTCGCGTGCGCATTCAGCCGCCCGCCCGAGGTCGCGCAGCGGCAATCAGCCGTGCCAGCTGCGCGACGATGAGATCGGCACTTTCTGCCGGCAGATTCGCGTAGCCGAGCACGAAACCGTTGTGCTCGCGACCGTTCACGCCACGCAGCCGGTAGCCACTGAGCGCTTTCACGCGCAGGCCTTCTTTGGCCGCGGCATCGCAAATGGCGACATCGCTCACCGAGACGCGCAAGCGGGCGCTGAAATGCATGCCGCCCGCGCCGCCGGATAGCTCGAGCACGTCGGGCAGGTGCCGCTCGATGGCGGCGATCAGGGCGTCGCGCCGCTCGCGGTACAGCGTGCGCATGCGGCGCAGATGCCGCGCGTATTGCCCGCTGTCGATGAAGTCGGCCAACGCCAGTTGGTCCGCAATCCTACCTTCGCGTCCTTGTCGCGCCAGCCCGGCCGCGATCGTCGCCTGGACTGCGCGCGGCACCACCAGGAATGCGAGACGCAGCGCCGGGAACATCGTCTTGCTGAAGGTCCCGGCGTAGACGACCGGCGCATCGCGCGTCAGTCCTTGCACCGACGGCAACGTCGCGCCCCGATAGCGGAACTCGCAGTCGTAATCGTCCTCCACGATCCATGCGCCGACGGCCCGTGCACGTTCGAGCAAGGCCAGCCGACGCTGCAGCGAAAGCACCGCGCCCAATGGGTATTGATGCGACGGCGTGACGAAAATGAGACGAGGCGGCCGGCAGGTCCAATCAGCCGGTCGCGGCGCCATGCCGTCCGCGTCGACCGCGATCGGCTCGACCCGCAGGCCTGCCCCCATGAACGCAGCGCGTGCGCCATCGTAGCCAGGGTCTTCCATCCAGACGCCATCGCCTGGTTTCGCGAGCACGCGGGCACACAAATCGAGACCGGTCTGCGTGCCGTCGGTGACGATGATCTGGTCGGCTTCGCATTGAACCTGCCGGACGACACGCAGATACGCGGCGATCGACCGGCGCAGCGCCGGATGACCGACCGCTTCGCGGTCGCCGCCATAGCCAAGCAGATCCGCGTCGATTGCGCGCCAAGCGCGGGCCACGCATTTGCGCCATTGCGGCAAGGGAAACGCGTCCAGCGCGGGAATGCCCGGGCGCAGTCCCGAAGCGGCCGCTCGCGCCCGCACATCGCACAGTGGCGCGTCGTCCAGGCGGGCGGGCGCCGCGGCTTCGAGGGTAGCCAGCGGCGCGACCGCCGCGGCGCCCTGCGTCTCTCCTCGCAGATGCGTGAAACGGGGCACGCGCGAGCCTTGCCGGTCGGCCAGCAGCAGCCCTTCGTCGGCGAGGCGTTCGTAGACACGCAGGACGGTGTTGCGGGCGCAGCCAAGCTGCTCCGCCAAGGCGCGCGAAGCCGGCAGACGCGCCCCGCCGGACAAGCGGCCGTCCAGAATCGCATCACGCAGGGTTTCGTAGAGCCGTCGCTGCCGCGTGGAGTCCGCCGCTTGTGGGACGGCGGTCTGCATGGCCAGCGTCAGGTCCAGTTCCATCGTGGCTCCATCAGAAGCGACATTTGTGGGTCTTTGCACGGTACCACGCATCGCTTAATCTGGCGCCGTTCGCACCGCTAGCGCGTCACGCCCGACGCGCAGCGGACCGCGCCCACCCTGCGCCATGCTCGCCGCCGATCGAGCACCCGATCCCCGCTTTCCTGGACGTTTCGATCCATGTCGACCCCGCCCGCAACCCCACGTACCACAGTGCGCCGCGCCGCTGAGCGCGGCCGCTATGACCGCACCACGCTGCTCGCGATTCTGGATGCGGCCTACGTCTGCCACGTCGCCTTCCAGGACGAACGTGGCCATACGCATTGCCTTCCAACCGTCTGCTGGCGGGAAGGCGACGGGCTGTTGATACATGGCTCGAATGGCAGTCGGATGGTGCGTGCGCTGGCGGCCGGCGCGCAGGCGTGTGTCACGGTGACTCATCTCGATGGACTGGTGCTGGCGCGCTCCGCGTTCCACCATTCGATGAACTACCGCAGCGCAGTCATCTACGGCATTTTCGAACTTCTGTCCGACGAGCGCAAAAGCGCGGCACTCGACGGACTGATGGAACACATTGCGGCCGGACGGGCAACGCAGGTCCGCGCGCCCGACCGCAACGAGCTGGCGGCAACGACGATCCTGCGCCTGCCGCTCGACGAATTCGCCTGCAAGGTCCGCGAAGGCGGACCGAAAGACGACGAAGCCGACCTCGGGCATCCTGTCTGGGCCGGCGTGCTGCCGCTTGCAGTGCGACCCGGCGCCCCTCGACAGGCGCTTGCGGACGCCACGCCCACCGTCGTCGAGGAGCCGGCGCACGTGCTGCAATGGCGACTGGCCAGCCTGTCGCCGGGCACCGCGCGCGACCTGCGCGCCGATGTCGGCGCGCCTGACACAGCCGTGCCTAGGAACGATTGCGGCCAGCCCGTGGGCCGTCCGCTGCCGCAATGGCGCGGCGCGCGTGCGCCGCGGCGCGAGGCGATTGAGGGCAATCGCGTGCGGCTCGAACCGCTCGATCCGGCCAGGCACGGTACGGCGCTGGCGAACGCGCTGGTCGGCGAACGTGCCGCGCGCGACTGGACCTATCTGTCGGTCGGCCCGTTCACCGACAGGCAGGCCTACCTCGCCTACCTGGAAGACGCCGCGGCAAGCCGCGATGCACTGCACTTCGCGGTAGTGGAACGCACCACCGGCGAAGCGGTCGGGACGATTGCGTTCATGCGGATCGACGAGGGCAACGGCGCGATCGAAATCGGCCACGTAACGTTCTCGCCCCGGATGCAGCGCAGCCCGGCGGCCACCGAAGCCGTGCACCTGTTGATGGCGGAGGCGTTCGACACACTCGGTAATCGGCGGCTCGAATGGAAGTGCGATGCGCTGAACGCGCGTTCGTGCCGCGCGGCGGATCGTTTTGGCTTCCGCCTCGAAGGACTGTTCCGGCAGGCCGTCGTCTACAAGCACCGCAGCCGTGATACCGCCTGGTTTGCCTTGACCGACGAGGAATGGCCGCAGGTTCGCGCACGCCATCGCGCGTGGTTGGCGCCGGCCAACTTCGATGAGACCGGACGACAACGCGCGGCAATGAAGGATGTGGCGGTAGTACTGGAGGATCGAGCGGCGCCACGCGGTGCTGCCTGAACCGGCCGTCGCACAGCGCCACCACCCACCTACCCACGCGCACGCACGCACGCCGACCGGCATAGCCGCAGGATCCAATTGTTCCCTCTCAGCAAGGAGTGTTGCATGACCGCTTTTTCCGACGGCGACAGCGCCAACGTCAGCCCCGCGCTGCGCGGTAACAACGCAGAAGCACGCGACGAAACGCTTGCCGCGCTGGCCGCCACCCGCACGCTCCGTGTGGCACTGCTGCTGTTTCCAGACGTCGAAATCCTCGATTTCGCGGGTCCGTATGAGGTGTTCTCCGTTGCGTCACGCGTGGCGAGACGTCATTTCGCGCTGGCGCATGCAGCATTCGAGGTCGACACGATCGCCGTGAGCCCAGGCGTGGTCCGCGCACGGCACGGCTTGGACGTGGTGGCTCGCTATGGATTCGAAACGCATCCGACGGCCGATCTCCTGCTGGTACCGGGTGGTGTCGTCGATGCACCCCTCGCGGAGGCTCGCACCATCGAATGGGTCAGGCACACCGCCGCGAACGCGCGGCTGACAGCCTCGGTGTGCACCGGCGCATTCGTGCTAGGCAAGGCCGGCTTGCTGCGTGGACGCACCGCGACCACCCACTGGGAAGATCTCGCCGACCTGCGCACAGCCCTGCCCGATACAAACGTCGTCGGCGACGTCCCTTTCGTCGACGCCGGCACGATCGTGACTTCGGCCGGCATCTCCGCAGGGATCGGCATGAGCCTGCATCTGGTCTCGCGGATCATGGGGCAAGCGTGTGCGGTCGCCACGGCACGTCAGATGCAGTACGACTGGCAACCGGTCTGAATTGCTTCGCCTCTGACGGCCGGTCCGTTCATCGGCGCGTGATGCGCCAAGGGCCAGGCGCCCGGGCCGGCCGGGCCGGCCGGGCAAGTGCAGCGCAAGCGCCGCGCACCGCCCTGCCGCTACCGTCAGTCGTCGACGCCGACAATCACCGACGAGGCCTTGAAGATCGCACACGCCTGGCGTCCGGCGGCCAACCCCATCCGCTCGGCACTGGCTTGCGTGACCGTCGCGACAACTTCGGTGCCCGCGGCCGTGGTCAGTACAACCTCGGACGTCACGACTCCTGGCTTCACCTGTGACAGCGTTCCCGCGACGACGTTGCGCGCCGAAACCTGCGAGGGCGCCACATCGACCATGACGATGACCGATGAGGCCTTGATCAGTGCGAACGCAGCGCGCCCCGGTTCAAGACGAAGCCGCGTCGCGCTGTCCTGAGTGATCGACGCGACGATCTCGAAGCCCTCGTCGACGCGCAACACGACTTCATCGAGTACGGCGCCGTGTGCAACGGATACGACCGTGCCTGGAAATTGGTTACGAGCGCTGGTACGCATGCTCTTCCTTGAACGAGATGGCTGGGGACACAGGCGGATCCATTGCGCGCGGCGATCCGGCGCGTTCCGTCCAGTGGTTCGATGATGCGTCGCCAGTGTAGCCCGTTCCCGAGGCGGCTGACGTAAAAAGGACAGCGAGTGCAGGCGGGTGCGGGCCGATCCGAAGCGTCGACCCACTGCGGGGCGACCATGCTCGCACCTCCCGTGCGGGCGGCGGCCGCGTCAGCGCATGGTCAAAGCAAACCTCAAAATTCGCAAGCAGCGCTTGCCGGTTCGAAAAACGTCGGACTATACTGTATAAAAACACAGTAATCAGCGCTGATCGTTGCGCACGGAGGCGTCATGGGGCATCGCAACACGTCTTGTTTCAAACGAGCAGATAGAGAAGCGTTATTTCTTCAGCGTGGCCGACGTGGCGAGAAACAATGTGGCGCTGTGAGTTTCGTCGGAGTTTTCCCAGGGAGCGGCAGGTCGGCGAGCCGGCGCCGGAACGCGGATCGTCGAGCAGGTCGGATGTTCGCGAGTTTGCGACGCCTGAAGGCGTACTTGCTGACGTAAAGAGGTAGGGCCATCCGCGAACGACGACGGAGGGTGGCATGCCGAACCTTAGCGGCAACCCTGCCACCCTGTTCCCTGGAATATGGTTGCCACCGTGCCGTCTTTCTGCATAGAAAGAGATACTAAAGTATCATTTCACTCCTAAATGATACTTTAGTATCATATCAATTTGCCTTGTAAAAGGTATCAAAGTATCATTTATCTATTAAATGGTACTTTGATATCACATGCGTACCTTGAAAGAGATATCCGAGATCCTGCTGCGCCGCTTCAACCGAATGGTGGTCGGCAAGCTTGAGTTGGCGCATGACGCCGGCGTGACCTATCGCACCTTGAACCACGTGCTGGGTGGGGAGCAGGATTACAAGGTGTCGACGCTGCTGGCTATTGCAGATCGCCTTGGGCTCGAACTGACGTTGGTGCCACGCGAAGCGGCGGCAGGCATGCCGAGCGAGCCGCAGAATGAAGTGCGTACGCGCGTGCAGGCCGCGCTCGATCAGCTCGGAGACGAGACGTGAACGTCAAGGCGCTAGGGATCTACCTCGGCGATGCGAGGCTGGGCACGCTCTTCCGGTACGGCGACGACGTCCAGCCCATCTTGCGCTTCGTGGCGGACGACGGTTACGCGCGCGCCGACGAGACGCCGGTGCTCTCGCTTTCGATGTTGGCGGACCGCCCCGAAGCACAGCGCGCGCTATGGGCGAACGTCACGTCGCGTCTGTTCAACGGCCGTTATTCGAATCGAAACGGCTGGCTGCTGCCGCCCTTCTTCCAAGGCCTGTTGCCTGAAGGCGTGTTCCGCGATCATGTCGCGGCCGTGCGCGGCTGCGATCCGCGCGATCATTTTGAAATGCTGGCGGCATGCGGACGCGATCTGCCCGGCAACGTGTACGCGCGTCCCGTCGTGCTGGACCGCGAGCAACTGACTCACCTCGTCACGCAGGATGCGGATTCGCTGGAGATGACGGTGACCGCGGAACCGATGGACGACGGCGTCTCGGTATCCGGCGTACAACCGAAGGTCGGCGTGATCCGTGACGGCGACCGCTATGTCGGGCGAACGCGAATGCGCGATACGCATATCATCGCGAAACTCCCGGTGGTGGGTTATGCACTTCTGCCCGAGCTGGAGGCGCTGTCCCTGGAACTCGCACGGGCCGCAGGCGTCGACGCCTGCGAGGCACGGCTGGAACCGCTCGCCAAGCTTGCCGTCGAGCACCGTTACGATCTTGGCCAGGCCGGCGCCCAGACCGCGTTTCTCGCGGTCACCCGTTTCGACCGAGCGCCTGGCACGCGATTTCACGTCGAAGACTTCGCGCAGATTCTGGGTGTCCAGCCAGAGGACAAGTACAGCCGCAGCTATCTGGAAGTGGCCGCCGTGATGCTGGCCATCCCATCGATGGGCGAGGCCGCGGTGCACGAACTCTTGCGCCGCATGACGGTGAACGAGCTGCTGGGCAATCCGGACATGCACCTCAAGAACATTGGCGTGATCTACCGCGACGGTCGCACTCCGTCGCTGTCCCCCGCGTACGATATCGTCGCCTACAGCGCGTACCAACGGCGCAGCGGTCACGCGCTGTTCATCTTGCCACCGCGCCTGCCACCGCGCGGCCCATCCGCCAAGACGGCGGGCGCCGGCACCACCGTCGAGCAGGACGCGGTCGGCACGGACAGGGGCGCCCTGCCCGCCGGCAAGCCGGCCCTGAGTCCCGCGATGTTGCGCACCTTCTGCAACCGGCTGGGCCTGCTGGAACGGCCCGCCTCCGCGGTGATCCGCAAGACCGTACTGGCGGCAAGCAAACACTGGCCGCGGATGATCGCCGACGCGCCCCTGACGACGCGTCAGAAGGCTAATCTCGAAGCGCACCTCGAAGCGCACCCGCTGATTGTCTCGTTGCGCCGCCGGGGCCAGCGCGCCGAGGCATCGGCTGACTGACAACGCCGGCGGCACGCCCGGTCCGCAGGAAAGCAGGCGTGGGCGCAACACCTCGACGCGGCGTGCCGCGCCGATGGTGAAACGGATCGCTTTATCGCGTATTGTTCGTCTCGCCTGCCGGGCCGCTGCCATCGGCACGCCTGCAAGGCCGAGTCATGCAGGCAATGCAGGCAATGCACGGGAACGGTCACGCGACACCATCGCGAAATGCACGCCGGCAGCGCTCGCAAGCGATCTCCCGGTCGTCCCGCAAGCGCACGTCGGCACCGCCCACCGGCAGCGCTCACGCTCGCCCGATCGCCATGGCGACGCCACGCGGCGCGCCGTCACCCTCGAATCGTCTGCTTGTGGCACCCTGTCAAGCAGTGCAACAAAGAATGCGCAATGGAACGCGACTACGCCACACTGCCACCCGAGATCGACGTCGTCGGTCTGCTCTGCGCCTTCCGCTTCCTGCCGGATCACGCCGGCGTGCCGCTCGACCTGCCGGCGGTGCTCGACTGGCTCGAGCGTCAAGGCGATCAACAGGCGCGCTCCGAGGAGTTCGTCTGGCTGCACTTCAACCTCGCACACGCGGCCAGCGAGAACTGGCTGCGCAGCCATCTTGAACTGCCCGACGGCTTTTTCGAGCTGCTGCGCGAAGGATCGCATTCGACGCGTATCGAGCAACAGGAAGGCGCGCTGCTGGCCATCGTCAACGACGTCACGTTCGATCTCGAATTTTCGCCGGCGGACGTCTCGACGCTGTGGATCTGCGCACGCGGCCCGGTGATGATCACGGCCCGCCATACGCCGCTGCGGTCGGTGGACAGCCTGCGAGCGGCAATCCGGCGCGGCGAGACGTTTCGATCCACCGTTGAACTGCTGGTGTACCTGATGCGGGATCAGGCCGACCTGCTGGTGCGGATCGTCCGTCACACCAGCCTGGAGGTCGATCTCACCGAGGACCGATTCGTGTCGGCGCGCGAAAGCGTCAACCGCTTCGACCTCGGCGCGATGCGGCGCATTCTGGTGCGGTTGCAGCGCATGCTGGCGCCGGAACCGGGTTCGATCTTCCGGCTGCTGGCGCGGCCGCCGCGCTGGCTGCACGCCGACGACGTTCAGGATTTGCGCGAATCGACCGAAGAATTCTCGCTGGTGCTGGGCGACCTCGCCGGCCTGGTCGAGCGCATCCGCCTGCTGCAGGAAGAAGTCGCCGCCCGGCTGGAGGAACAGAACACGCGCACGCTGTTCACGCTCACGCTCGTGACCGTCCTCGCGTTGCCGGTCAACATCATTGCCGGGTTTTTCGGCATGAACGTCGGCGGCATTCCGTTTTCAAGCAATGCCCACGGTTTCTGGCTGATGGTGGTACTCGTCGCGAGTTCGACCGCGGCCGCGGGCTGGTGGATCTTCCGCCGCCAAATCGGCCCGCGCCGGCGCGCGGCGCAGTCGTTCGACGCGCGCGACGAGCGAGACGAACGCAGTGCGCGTCGGCTGCGCGACCGCTTCTGGCGCTGACGCGCTTGCCCGGTTGCGCGATGCGCCGGCCGGGCGTCAAGGTGCTAGCGGCCGCAGAGGCCCGGCGCGTCGACGATGAGCCGGGTGGAGGTGATCGCGTCGAAATCGGCCCGAAAGTGCACCGAACTCTTCAACGACAGGATCTTCTCGTTGGCCGGATCGATGCCCAGGTGCGCGAAGATCGACCGATCGCCGGCCTGCATTTTCCGTGAGGAAACGATCACGCGCACGCCGTCGATGCGCAACAGCGCCATCGGCCCCAGGTTGATCGGCGTCCCGCCCCACATCGGGCCGGTCCCGACGAAACACCCGTCGCCCAGACGTAGCACCTCGTAGCAGCCGTGCAACGGCGGCCCGCCCGACACCTTCCCGCCCAGGTCGAGCGTCAGACTGGCACCGACGCCCGCGCGATGCGCGGCCTCGGCCGCCGCTGCGTCGCACAGGATCGCCACGACGGCCGAGGGCGCCTGTGCCGTCAGCAATGCGCGCAGCACGCCGGTGGTGTCCGACGATCCGCCGCCCCCCGGATTGTCGTTCGTGTCGACGAGCACGACGGGCAGCGTCGCATGCCTCGCCAATGCAACGGCTTGCGACGCGGCTTCGGCAGGCGTGTACAGCACCTGTTCGAATGCCTCGCGACGCGTCAGCAGCGAGGCGCGAAGCGCGTCCACGGCGGCATTCGCGCGCGTCGCGTCCTCGCCATATGCGAGCACGCACTGCCGCGCGTCGTCGATCTCGGCAAGCGGAAACGCGCACGCCCAAGACACCGATGCCACGTGCGGCGCATTCTCGAACGCCAGCGCTTCCGCGCATACCGAGGCAGCCGGTTCGCCCAGCGTGCACTGCGCGGTGAGCGGCGCAACGTAGTCGACCCGGGCCACCGCCTTGTGCCAGGGCCGACCGGCCGCACGGGACGCAATGCGCTCCAGCAACAGGCGCGCGGCACGTGCCCCGGTCTCCGCCATGTCGACGTGCGGATAGGTGCGGTAGACCACCAGCGCGTCGCAGCACGCGATCATCGCGTCGCTGACGTTCGCGTGCATATCGAGGCTGGCGACGAGCGGCACATCCGGACCCAATGCCGCGCGCAGTCGCGTCAACAGTGCCCCTTCGCCGTCGTCGTGGCTCGTACACGCCATCGCGCCGTGCAGATCGAGATAAAGCCCGTCGAGTGGTCCGGCCGCCGCCAGCGCCGTCACCATCCGTGCGGCCAGCGTCTCGAACGCGTCGTCCGCCACCCGGCCCGACGGCGTCGCAGCCGCCCACAGCAAGGGCTGCAAACCCGCTCGCCCGACTTCGGGCGAGCTTTCGAAGCACTCGAGCGCGCCGGTAATCGGCAGATTCAGACCGCGCAGACCGTCGAACATCGCGGCGCCGTCCTGCAGGCCCGGCCAGCCGCCTCCCTCCATGAAATCCCGCAACGTTGCCGGCGTCGGCGAAAACGTGTTGGTCTCGTGCTGCAGCCCACCGATCGCAATTCGTATCATTGCGTGGCTCACACCACCGTCAGACGGCGCGGGCTACGGGTCAACAGCTCGATGCCGTCGTCGGTCACGAGCACCGTTTCGCTGAAGGCGATGCCGTCCGCCGAGACATACATGTGGAACACCATGCCCGCCTGCAGCACCCATTCCGAGGTCGGCAGGAAGACACGAGTGAAATCGCTGGTGTGCGGCGTGGACTGGGGGTAGTAGCCGAGCGTGTAGCCAGTGATGTTCGGGTAGGACGGACGAAGCTTCGCCGCCATGATCGGCTCGCGCGCGAGCCGATCGACCTCGCGCGCCGGCACACCCGGGCGCATCGCGGCGAACTGGGCGTCCTGGATCGCAAGCAGCTGCTCGGCCAGCGCGCGCTGCGCAGCGCTTGCCTCTCCCATCACCGCCGGACGCATCAGGCGGGCGCTGTAGCCATTGAAGAACGGCAGCAACTCCAGATGCAGGATGTCGCCCTGCTGCAGCGGACGGTCATGCAGATTGCCGTGCAGGAAAGCGTCGCCGATGCCTTGCGTGATCGGGCCGGTACGCCCGCCGTCGCCGCCGTTCGTCATGAACGCATAGCTCACCGCGGCGGCAGCGTCACGCTCGCTCTTGCCGACGCCGGCGGCCGCGAAGGCGGCCTCCATCGCAATGTCGCCGATCGCCGCCGCGCGACGCAGATAGGCGATCTCCTGCGGCGACTTGATCGCGCGGATCACTTCCAGCACGCCGGAGAAATCGGCGAAGTCGACGGCGGGCAACGCCGCCTGCAAGCGGCGATAGCGATTCAAGGTCATGCAGTAGGAGTCGCCGTCGATACCGATCCGCTTGTCGTGCCAACCCTTGCGGGCAAGCAAGCGGGCAAGCACCTCGATCGGATCCTCCCAGTCCGAAAAATCGACGTACTCGGTAAGCCACGTCGACTCCTGGAAAGGCAGTTGGTCCATCGCGCGCAGCATGAACACCGGCTCGCCCTCCAGCGGGACGACGCAGGCGCGATACATATTCTCCGAGATGCCGAAGCCGGTCAGGTGGAACAGGAAGTCGGTCTGATCGATCAGCGCGAGATCCAGCCCGCGCTCCCGCATCGCGCTGCGCACCTGCTCAAGGCGGGCGCGATATTCTTCGATCGTGAAAGGCAATGTCTTATGTGCGGTCATGACTGCTCTACAGCTCCAGGGAATGGGCCACCGGCGCGGCGGACGCGTTCAGCGATCGGCCGCGTCCGGGCCGCGGCGCGAAAACAGGGACGCCAGTGCCAGCGTCAACGCCGAGACGATCACCAGCAACGCGCTGACCGCGGCGATCTTCGGATCGAGCTGGAACAGCACCGCGTTCCAGATGCGTACTGGCAAGGTCTGCGCACCGGTGCCCGACAGAAACAGCGCAATCAACAACTCGTCGAACGAGGTCAGGAACGCGAAGATGAAGGCGGACGCGAGTCCGGGCGCAATCATCGGCAGCGTGATTCGCCGGAAAGCGGTGACCCGGCTCGCGCCGAGGCTCATCGCGGCGTTCTCGAGCCGCATGTCGAAGGCTTGCAGCGTTGACGAGAGGATGATCACGGCAATCGGCGCGGACACCACCGCGTGGCCCAGCACGATCGATGCGACGCTGCCGAGCGACGGCATGTCCGCGAAGAAAAAGAACATGGCGATCGCCGCGATGATGTTCGGGACGATCATCGGCAGCAGCACCACCGCGTACACCAAGCGCTTGAACGGGAAACGTTCGCGCACCAGGGCCAGCGACGCGAGCAGCGACAGCAGCAGCGTCAGTACGGTGGCCAAGGCGGCCACGCGGGCGCTGAGCCAGATCGAGTCGAGCCACGCGGTGTCGCTCAGTACGTCGGTAACCCAGCGCAGCGTCAGCCCCTTCGGCGGAAAGGACAGGTATTCCGACGTATTCAGCGCGAGCGGGAAGACCAGCAGGATCGGCGCGGCCAGGAACACGAGCACCGCCACCGCGACACAGGACACCGGGAATCCGGTCGTATGTTGTTTCACAGTTTCGACTCGAATAGACGATTGAGCCCGACCAGCCGCTCGTACAGCGCAAAGAGCACCAGCGTGCTGCCGAGCAGAAGCGCGGCAAGCGCTGACGCGAAGTTCCAGTCGAAGTAGGTCTCGACCTGCGCTTCGATCACCATCGAAATCAGGCTGTCCTGCTGGCTGCCCATCAGTGCCGGCGTGATGAAGTAACCGAGTGCGAGGATGAATACCAGCAAGGACCCCGACGCCAGCCCCGGGCGCGAGAGCGGGAAGAACACGCGCCAGAACGCACGCAAGCGGCTCGCACCGAGACTTTCAGCCGCGCGCAACAGGCTGGTATCGATCGACCGCATCACGCTGTAGAGCGCCAGCACCATGTACGGCAGCAGCATGTAGGTCATGCCGATCAGCACGCCGACGCGGTTGTACAGCAGCGTCAACGGCCGGTCGATCACGCCGAGTGCGAGCAGCCCCTCGTTGATCAGGCCATGCGAGCCGAGCAACACCATCCACGCATAGGTGCGCACCAGCACGCTGGTGAAGTAAGGCACGACCACCAGAATCATCAGCAGCGCCGCGGTGCGGGGGCGGCGGCGCGACAGGAAGTAGGCCAGCGGATAACCGAGCACCAGCGTCGCGACCGTCACCATCGCGGCGATCTCGAAAGTGGTCCAGAGAACTTGCAGATAGGCCGGATCGTCGATGACGCGCTGAAAAAAGCGCGTCGTGAACGCGCCATCCGCGTACACGCTGCGCGACAGCATCGCGCCCAACGGATAAAGAAAGAAAACGGCGAGGAAGCCGAGCAAAGGCAGCAGCAGCCAGAGCGCGGTCCGTCGCCGCGGCTCGCGGCGACGTCTAGCGCCCGAAACGACGACGGTGCTCACGACGCCGCTCCTTCGCACGGCATCAGCCATGCGCAATCGGCGCTGAGACGCAGCGTGACGAGATCGCCGGACTGCGGCCTGCCGGGTTCGCCCGTATTCGGAATCTGCGCGATCAACGTCTGCCCATCCGGCAGGCGCACGCGGTATTTCACCGTGTGCCCGAGATAGACGAGATCCAGGACGGTCCCGTCGAGCACCGTCGCGTCGATTGCCGTCGTCTGACCCTTGCGTTCCAGCCGCAGCCGCTCCGGACGCAATAGCGCGCTCGCCCGCGCGCCCGCGGCCAAACCGGCGGCACGCGGCGCGACCAATCGGGCACCGCTGTCGAGTCGCACCACCGCGCGCGCATCGTCGATCGACTCGACCGAGCCGTCCAGCAAATTCGACTGGCCGATGAATTCCGCCACCCAGCGGTTGACCGGCCGTTCGTAGAGCGTCGCCGGCGTACCAATCTGGGCGATCGCGCCATCGTGCATGACGGCGACGCGGTCCGACAGGGTCAGCGCCTCCTCCTGATCATGCGTGACCATCACCATCGTGGTGCCAAGAGAAGCGTGCAGGCTCTTGATCTCCGTTTGCATGTGCTCGCGGAGATTCTTGTCGAGCGCGCCGAGCGGTTCGTCGAGCAGCAAGGCGCGCGGCTCGAAGATCAGCGCTCGCGCCAGTGCGACACGCTGTTGCTGGCCACCCGACATCTCGCGCGGATAGCGCTGCGCCATCTGCGGCAATTGCACCATCTCGAGCAAGGCTTGTACGCGCTCTCTGATCACATGTCGGCCCAGGCCCCGCATCTCCAGCGGGAACGCGAGGTTCTGCGCGACGCTCAGGTGCGGGAACAGCGAGTAGTTCTGGAAGACCACCCCCAGTTCGCGCTTGGCCGGCGGCAGCGTGGTCACGTCCTGATCGCCGATCAGGATCCGCCCCTCGCTGGGCTCGACGAAGCCCGCGAGCATCATCAAGGTGGTCGTCTTCCCCGAACCACTCGCGCCGAGCAGCGTAACGAATTCGCCGGGTGCGATATCCAAATCGAGCGCGCGGACCGCCGCTGCGTCGCCGTAGAACTTGCTAATACCCTGCAGGCGCAGGGCCGCACCGGAGAACTGGCGTGTAACCGACATATCGAGACTCACGAACGCTGCAAGACCCACGACTGCCATTGCTGGCCGACGGAGGAAAGATTCTCGGACCACCATTCCGGATCCTGCTGGAACGACTGGGCGAAGTGCTCCTTCGAACTCGGCAGCTTCGCGAGTTCCTCCGGCTTCAACAATTTCAGCGCCTGGCGGTTGGTCGGACCGTAAGCGATGTGCCGCACCACTTCGGCCTGCACCTTCGGCTGCAGCGCAAAGTCGATGAACTTCTGCGCGTTGGCGGCGTTTGGCGAATCCTTGATGATGCTCAGCGCCTGCGTTTGCCGCTTCGCCTGATTCCATTCGATTGCGAGCGGCGCGCCCTTGTCGATCAGGTCTTGCGCGCGGCCGTTCCACAACCCGCCGAGCACGGCATCGCGACGCTCCATCAACTGGGCCGACGCGGCGCCCGTGTTCCACCACATCACGATTTCCGGCTTGATCTTCGCCAGCACACGCAACGCGCGCGGCACGTCCAGCGGGTAGAGCTTGTCCATCGGCACGCCATCGGCTAGGAGTGCGAATTCCAATTCGGCAGAACCGGATTGTTGGTCGGCAAGCGTGCGTTTGCCCGGAAAGCGCTTTGCGTCCCAGAATTCGCTCCACGTCTTCGGATGGTTGCCGCCCTTGAACACGTCGGTGTTGTAGACCATCACCGTCGAGAAGATCAGGTTGCCGACCATGTTCGGCTTGCGCACCACTGCCTGGATATCGTCGGGGTTTGTATATTTCATGCCGGCATAATCGATCGGCGCGAGCGCGCCGACCTTGTCCAGCGCCACCTGCGCGATGTCCGTCAGGTCGACGACGTCCAGGCTGACGCGCTTGGCCTGCACCATGGCCCTGATCTGCGCGGCGGTCGCCGGCTGCACCACCACCTCGATACCCGTCGCCGCGGTGAACGGCTTGTAGATCGCCGCCGTCATCGCGTCCTGGTACGCCCCGCCGAGACCGCGCACGACCACCCGGCCGTTGCCGCGTTGGGCCAGCACTGCCGGCGCGGAGAGCGACAGCGTGCCGGCCGCGGCCAGCCCCACGCCCGTCTTCAGAAACGCGCGGCGCTGGACGTTGCCGGGCAGTTCAACGGCGCTTGCGCCGGCCGACTTGGACTTCCGATCCTTCATTGGAGTGCTCCTTGGTTGATTGCGAGGCGAATGCTTGCGCTGCGGATTCCTGAGCCTTCAGATGGTCGACCAACGAGCGGTCGTCCGGAGAGTTGCCGTCACTGTTCCAATGACCGAGCTCGCGCCACACTTCGTCGGAGCGGCGCAGCCATTCGGTCACTGCCGGCCCGTTCCTGTGCAGTGCAATCTCGACGAGCCAGTTCACCAGCGCGAGCGTGCCGGCCTGGGACCACCAGGCGATTGCCGCACCGCTGCGTCCGACAACGAAGGTGTGCTGCGCGAGTTCGGCCAGCGGGGACGACGGCTTGTCCGTGATCGCGATCACGTGCGCGCCGAAGCGCCCGCCGATGCGCATCACGTCGAGCGTATAAGGCAGGTAGCGGGCATAGCCGATGCCGATCAGCACGTCGCCCTTCCCGACGTGGCGCAGCCGGTCGGCGAGATCGCCGTTGCCGACGTTGAGCACGTCGGCATTGCCGAAGGCCTGGTTCAACTGCATCGACAGCATCAACGCGAGCGGGTACGTCGTGCCATGACCAACGATCCAAATGCGGCGCGCGCGGCTCATCAGGTCGACGACGGTTTCGGCCAGCGCGGTCGAATTCAACTGCTCGGTCGCCTCGATCAACGCGGCGTCGTTGGCAAAGACCGCGCGCCGCAGGTCTTCGCCACTGGATGTCGGATGGCCGATCGACCGCATGCCGACCGAACCCACCCGCTCCAGCAGCCCGTCGCGCAACGCCATGCGCATCGCGGGGAAGCCGTCATAACCGAGGGCGCGCGCAAAGCGCACCACCGCGGCGTCGCTGACACCCGCGGCGTCGCCGACCTGTTTTGCCGTCGCGAACGCGATTTGCTCGCTGTGGTCGAGAATGTGGCGCGCCAACTGCTTTTGCGACGGCGTCAACTGCGCCGACGCCGCCTTGACTGCGTCTACGAAGAGCACGAAGGTAGGTTCCGGTGTTGTAGCGTTCGCTACAGAATTTCAATGCACTGTAACGTTTGCGACAGACGCCGTCAATCGGGAAAAAATAATCGCGCGCAGGCGGAGTTCTTCGGCCGGCAGCAGCCGCACGCGAAGCGTGTGATTGCCGGCCGCTCCGCCCGCAGCGACGGTGCGGAGCGGTCGCGGCCCGGCCTATCGCGCAAGCAATCCCTCGTAGACCGCGACATAGTCCGCGGCCATCCGCGTGGCATCAAAGCGCCGCTCGAATACCGCGCGGCACCGCCGCCGGTCAAGACTAGCAACGCGCGCCACCGCGTCGACCGCCGCATCGACATCCTCCACGATGAAGCCGGTCTCGCCTTCGTCAAGCACTTCCGGCACCGCGCCCCGGCGCCAGGCAACCACCGGCGTGCCGCTCGCCATCGCTTCAATCATGACCATGCCGAACGGCTCTGGCCAATCGACCGGGAACAGCAGCGCGCGCGCGTTGCCAATCAGCGCTGCGCGTTGCGCGCCGCCGACCTCGCCAAGGTATTCGACGATGTCGGCATTGGCCCGCAGCATCGGCTCGACCTCGTTGCGGAAGTACTCGACTTCTCCCGGATGAACCTTTGCCGCCATCTTCAGCGGCAAGCCGGCGCGCCGGGCGATTTCGATCGCGCGATCCGGGCGTTTCTCACCCATCATCCGCCCAAGAAAAAGTAGATAGTCGCCACGCCCGGCATGAAATTGCAGCGCGTCCAGCGGCATGCCGTGATGCACCGTGGCGCGCCAGTTCGCGTGCGGCAGCGGCCGCCGTTGATTGTCGGAGATCGATACCAGCGGCGCGTCGGGAAACGCCTCGAACAAGGGGCCGTGGTCCGCGGCCAGCAACTGGCCGTGCATCGTCGTCAGGTGGGCGAACGGCAGGCGGCGCGCCAGCGGAAAATGGAATGGGTCGCCGTGGAAATGGACGACATCGAAGTCTGCGGCGCGCGCGGCGACCGCTTCCAACTGCCGGACATGATGGGTCAGCGTGTCCCAGACGTCGACGTCGCGCCACAGGCCCCGCGGGCAGATCGGCACCAGCTCCGCGGCGGTGGTGGAATCGCCGGTCGCGAACAGCGTCACTCGATGGCCCGCATGCGTCAATGCTTCGGTCAGGAACGACACGACGCGCTCTGTCGCGCCGTAGGCACGCGGCGGAACGCTTTCGTAGAGAGGGGCAACCTGGGCGATACGCATGCACGCTACTCCTGACAATGTTCAACGTTGGGAAGCCAACAGCAGCCGAGCAGGCCGCTTAGGCAGGCAAAGCCACGCAAGACGAGATGCGCCGGCGTCGCATGCGGTGTCCGTCCGATCCCCCGCAAAACAGCTCGGGATCGCGCGATGCTTGTAAGCGTCTGCTACGTTGCGGCCGCGGTGCGGGCTCGGGTGCTGCAGCAACCGTACCCGTTGAAATCGTTTGTCACATTCCAGACTGCCGGTAACACCCGGTGTGACAAAGACGCGCATGCTGAAAATATCGCGGATCCCCGCGATATCGCTGGAGAACCGAGATGCCGGGTTGCCCGAAAGCCAGATATAGACCCAGTGCCGCCCGGCAAGGGCACCGGTTGTCGATTCGCGCGCTCGCGATCGCGGCGACCGTCGGAGCGAGCCTGATGCTGGGCGGATGCGTGGTGGTGCCCGATGGCCCGCCGCCGGCAGTGTGGGCGCCGGCGCCCTATTACGGCTATGGCGGGCCGGTGTACGTGGGGCCGCCACCGCGCTTCGGACCCGGCTGGGGGCCCGGCCCGCGCTGGGGCCCGGGGCCGGGCTGGGGCGGCCCGCGGCCAGGGCCAGGGTGGAATGGGCCGCGGCCGGGCGGCCCCGGTCCCGGCGGTCCCGGCCCAGGATGGCGCGGGCCAGGTCCCGGCCGCAATGCGGGCGGGCGGGGTCCGGGACCCGGATGGGGCGGAGGCGGACACTAACCCCAGCACTTACCGGCATCTCGGCATCGCGGCATCGCGCTCGCCCGTGAAAATATCGCTATACTACTGTTTATCCATACAGTTACGGGCGGTGGCGATGGAACGGGGCAAAAAACTCGAGATTCTTGCGGACGCGGCGAAATACGACGCATCGTGCGCAAGCAGCGGCGCGCCGAAACGGGATTCGGTTGGACGTGATGGCATGGGCGTCTCGACCTCTCATGGAATCTGCCACAGCTACACCCCCGACGGCCGCTGCGTTTCGCTTCTCAAGCTGCTGCTGACGAACTTCTGCCAATACGATTGCCAGTATTGCGTGAACCGGCGCAGTAGCAACGTTCAGCGTGCACGCTTTGCGCCACACGAAGTGGTCGCGTTGACGCTTGACTTTTATCGCCGTAATTACATCGAGGGACTGTTCCTTAGCTCGGGCGTCATCCGATCGTCCGACTACACGATGGAGCAATTGGTCGAGGTGGCGCGCAGTCTGCGCGAGGATCATCATTTTCGCGGCTACATTCACCTGAAGACGATTCCGGACGCCTCGCCGGAACTGATCGATCTCGCGGGTCGCTATGCGGACCGGCTCAGCGTGAACATTGAACTGCCGACCGAGATTTCCATTGCTCGGCTGGCGCCAGAAAAAAGCGCGGGAACCATCCGCCGGGCGATGGCGCGCATCCGGCACCGGCTTGAAGGCGTCGCCGACGAATCGGGTAGCACCGGCGCCCTCCTCGCACAGCCGGCCGCATCGGCCACCGAATCTGCGCCGGCCGGGGGCCGAACGCCGTCGCCGAAGCGGCGCAATGGCGGGTCGCGGTTTGCCCCCGGCGGACAGAGCACGCAGATGATCGTCGGCGCGGACGCCACCGATGACCGGACGATTCTCGGCACCGCCGAAACGCTGTATCTGTCGTATCGGCTCAAGCGGGTCTATTACTCGGCGTTCAGCCCGATTCCTGACAGTCCCACCAGCGTACCACTCGCCCCGCCACCGCTGCAGCGTGAACACCGCTTGTATCAGGCGGATTTTCTGATCCGGCAATATGGCTTCAATGCGGCGGAAATCCTCGGCACGAAAACCGATCTGGCGCTCGACGTCGATCCCAAGCTCGCCTGGGCGCTCTCGCACCGCCAGTTTTTTCCAGTCGACCTGAACCGAGCCGATCGCAGCATGATCGCGCGCGTGCCGGGCATCGGGCTACGCAATGCGGAACGGATTGTCGCGCTGCGTCGGGAGCGGCGCTTGCGGTACGACGATCTGGTGAGACTGCGCTGCGGTCTGCGCAACGCCCGTCCGTTCATTGTCGTGGACGATTGGCGGCCGGCGACGGCCGAGACGGGTAGCGAGGCGTTGCGGCGGTCGTTGGCGACAGCGCGTCCCGCGCCGGTGCAAGCCTCACTCTGGTGACGGCTGGCGGGTCGCGTCGCAAGCGTTCCGCTCAAGGAGACGACGATGCAAACGGTAACGATAGATGACGATTTCGGCAGTTGGCGGACGGCGGCGCGCCGTGCTCTGATCGCGCAACTCGCGCCCGATCAGATCGAGTGGCGCACTACCGATAGTGGGCCTGCTGCTGACGCAAGGCAGCCGCGCGCAGGCTTCCTGTTCGACGACCCGCTGCCAGAGACGACAGCACCGTGCCTCGCCGCGTCCGAAACGGTCCGCACCGGCAGCACTGCGGTGTCGCGTATGCCCGCCCTGGTCGAGGCAGGCGACGCGGTGGACGCCGTGGGCGTCGCGCCGGCCGATGAAACGAATGCATCCGACGCGACCGCAGGGTTTGCCGTGCCCCGCGACGTGCTCAAGCGGATTCGCACCGCCGCACGTGCGTCCGACCCGCAGCGCTGGTCTTTTCTCTATCGCGTCGTGTGGCGTTATGCCCACGGCGACCATGCCGCCGTGCTGCCAGGCGATATCGACGGCGAGCGTTTGACGCGGATGGCCCGACAGGTCACACGTGAATTCCATCATTGGCGCGCATTCCTCCGCTTTAGCGAAACGTCGGACGCCGACGACGCTGCGGCGTCGGCATCGACCGACGCCGCCGAAGCGGCGTTGCCCGTGGCCGCTAGCGGGGCAACCGACCCGGCCGCAGCGCCCGCGTTGGTCGCTTGGTGCGAACCCGAGCACGACATTCTCGAGCCGCTGGCGCGTTATTTCGAGAAGCGGCTTGGCCGCGCCCGGTGGATGATCGCGACGCCGGACGGGGTGGCCCGCCACGACCGCGATGGCTTGGACATCGATCGCTCCGCGCCGCAGAAACGGCCTGCGTCCCAGGACGAAGTCGAACAACTGTGGCGCACCTATTTCCGAAGCATATTCAACCCGGCCCGCGTCAACCCCGCGCTGACCCGCCAGCATCTGCCGCTGCGGTATTGGAAGCATCTGCCCGAGGGAGACTTGATTCCGAGGCTGGCCGCCGAGGCGACTACCGGACAGCGCCGTCACGCACAGGCGCCCACGCTGCGCGGCAATACCGGCAAGCAGGTCGCCGTCAGCGCGCACGACGCGCAGCCGCAGCGCGACGCCGCAACGTCGCTCGACACCTGCCGGCGATGCCCGCTGTGGGAGCATGCAACGCAAGCCGTCGGCGGCGTCGGACCGGCCAACGCGACGTTGATGCTGGTTGGCGAACAACCGGGCGATCAGGAGGACCTGAGCGGCAAACCTTTCGTCGGCCCGGCCGGCCAACTTCTCGACCGCGCGATGGCCAGCGCCGACGTGCCGCGCGAGCGCGTCTACGTCACCAACGCGGTGAAGCACTTCAAATGGGAGCCACGTGGCAAGCGGCGGCTGCACAAGACGCCGGCGCAACGCGAAATCGACGCCTGCCATGTGTGGCTCGAACAGGAAATCGCGGCTCACCGGCCACGCGTCGTCGTAGCGCTCGGCGCGACGGCATTGAAGTCCCTCAGCGCTGCAAAGGCGAAGCTGTCCAGCGTGCTGAACCAACCGTATGAACAAGATGGCATGTGGATCGTTCCGACTTACCATCCGTCCTACGCGCTGCGCGTACCGGATGCCGAGGCGCGCGCGGCCGCCGAACGCACGATCGTCGAGGCGCTGGCACGCGCCCGCGAATTGCTCGAAGCGCACGGTACGTGACGGCGGCCGGGGAACGTAGTCGAATATTGCCGGGGGACGCTGCGCCGGCGTGGGCACTCGGGCTTAGCGTCCTCGCCGACGCAAGGATCAGCCGCTCCTCGACGGAATCGGCGGACTCCAGCGGCAGACCAGAGCGGCAGATCGCAGCGGTCCGGCTCAACTCGTGCGTTGTTAGCCGTCCTGCGATGAGTGACTCACTTGGATACAGCGCCGAAGGCCAGCTTGGGAAGTCCTCATCCTGTCGCAAGCGCTGGCGCGATCCGTTACTAGAACTGTGATGTTACCGACGGTTGGCGGTCTCGCGGCGGTGCTGTGAGACGGCACCACCAAGCGGTCATGCGATGCCGGTCAACAGACGTCTCAAGCCGCGCAGGACGCCTGACCGCTGGTTGCAGATGCAGAGCGTTTCCCGCGCAGGTGATCAGCGGTGTGACACAGCAGATGGAATCATCCGCGCCTATGCTAGCCCTTGCACAGCGATGCGCCGGCGAGACGGGTGCGTCTGATACAACGCGGCTTGTAACGAACAACAGCCGCAGTACGGCGACGCGCGGTTGGCAGACTCGATCCTCATCTCGTCGCCGAGCGGCCATTAAGCTGCAATTCGAAATTCGAGATGCAAACCAGCAGCCGACACCATGTTCACCAACGTGTCGAGGCTGAATAGATCGATTTTGCCGCGCAAGAGATCTGAGATGCGAGGCTGGGTGACGCCGAGTTGCCGCGCCGCTTGCGCCTGGGTCCAGCCCCGTTCTTTGATGCGCTGTTCAACTGCCATCATCAGTGCTGAACGCAGCTTCATGTTGTCGGCTGCGGTCGTGTCCTCGATGGCATCCCATACACTGGTAAAACGTTCGTTGCTCATAAGCCCAGCTCCCTGACCAAATCTCGGTATCGGTTCGCGGCCATATCGAGGTCTGCCTTGCCGGTCGCCTGTGTTTTTTTTTGAAAGCAATGGAGGACATACACCGCATCAGCGAACTTCGCGACATAGATGATACGAAACGCGCCCCCGACGTCCCGGATCCTGATTTCCCGAACGCCCTGCCCAACCGTATGCATCGGTTTCCAGTCGCTAGGTTCGTGGCCGCTTTGAACCTTATCGAGTTGGTAACCTGCCTCACGCCGCGCCCCCTCCGGAAAACGTCGCAGATCGTCCAGCGCTCCGCCTCGAAAAACGACGGTTTTCACAACCCTATCCATGCCGACATCATACAAAATCTTGTATATATGCGCAAGGGATCTGCGCAGTTGGACGTTGCGCGGTAGGTTGAGACCGATCGCACAGAAGCTGGGCGTCCCCTGAGCGTCCCATCCCCTGAGCGTCCCATCCCCTGAGCGTCCCATCCCCTGAGCGTCCCATCCCCTGAGCGTCCCATCCCTTGAGCGTCGCTCGAGCGACCGACGCGCGGAGTCGATGGCACGACTTGCGTACCGGGGTCTCACTTGGCAATGTCGTCGACCGCGCCGCCCCGTCTTCCCGGTCTGCTGACAGTTCAAGGCGATCTGGGGTGACGCGAAGCCGCTCGGAATGATCAGCCGCGATCCGCGAGGCGAATGCAGATCTGAATGCTTGATTGCCGATCACGCGCCAGGCACTCGATCGAACGGCGGAAGCCGGTTCTGAAGCGTTTGCCTTTCGAAGCGCACAGGGCGGTCGACGGCACGCGTCCGGCCATGCAGTGGAAACGGATGCGTGGAATGGTTGACGTGCGGGTTATATCGTCGATGTGCGCGGGAAGCACCGTCCTTACGTGCTGCCGCTTGACCGCCAATGGGTAGCTGCTCGCCCTCGCCACGACGGTCTGCCCCAGCACGCTCGCCATTCTGTCGCGGCCGACGCGCCGCCTCCACGTTGCAACCTTCCCGCGAGCATACGAACGCGCATCGCTCAACGCGAAGTTGCCGCCCCGGTGTGTCCCGCCGTTCCGGTGCCAGCACTGCCGCCGCAGAGCGCGCCGCCAGCCGTGCCCCGGCCCTCGGCGCTCGTTCCATCGCCGGCCGCTGCGTCCGGGCCAATCCCTCGCGCCAGCACCAGTAGCAAGGCGGTCAGAACGCTACCGGTCACGATCGCCAATGCGTAGGGCAGCAGTGGCGTGACAGCATGCGGGATCAATTGTACAAACACGCCGCCGTGCGGAACCCGCAGTTGGACGCCCATGCGCATGCAGATCGCGCCGGTCACTGCGGAGCCGACGACGCATGCGGGAATGGTTCGCAACGGATCGCGGGCCGCGAAAGGCAGTGCGCCTTCGCTGACGAAAGCGAGACCAAGCAGTCCTGCCGCCTTGCCAGCTTCGCGCTCGTCCGCGGCGAAGCGGCTGCGGAACAGCAGCGTCGCGAGCGCGATGCCAAGCGGTGCTGTCATGCCGGCAGCCATTGTGGCTGCCATGGGCGTATACACCGCGCTGGCCAGCAGACCGCTGCTGAACGCGTACACCGTCTTGTTGACAGGGCCGCCCATGTCGATCGACATCATGCCGCCGAGCAGCGCGCCGAACGCAAGCGCGCTGCCGGCCTGCAGGCTGCCGAGCCAGGCTTCGAGCGCGCGCAACGCAAGCGCGACCGGCTCGCCGACGAGGTAGAGCATCGTGAAGCCGACGATCGCGGTCGCGAGCAGCGGTATCAGCAGCACGGGCTTCAGGCCGGCGAGCGGCTTCGGCAGCGTGAGCCAGCGCGCCACCGCGCGCGCGGCATAGCCGGCCACAAAACCGGCCACGATGCCGCCGAGGAAGCCGGCGCCGCTGCTGGCGGCAAGCCAGCCACCGATCATGCCCGGCGCAAGCCCCGGGCGGTCGGCGATCGAAAATGCAATGAAGCCGGCCAGTGCCGGGACGATCAGCGCGAACGCGGCGCGTGCGCCAATCTCGCGCAGCGACCACGCCAGGCTGCCTTGCGGCGCCGCGGCCGCGGTATCGACGCCCTCGGCTGCGAACGAGAGCGCGATCAATAGGCCGCCGGCTACGATGAACGGCAGCATGTGCGAGACGCCGGTCATCAGGTGACGGTAGAAGTCTCGGACCACCGGCAGTCGCATGACAAGGTGCGCGAGCGGTATGCCGGCTGCCTGGCGCGCACGCGCGATGGCCGCGGTCGCGCCGCCGACGCCAACGCCAACGCCGACGCCGACGCCGACGCCAATACTGCCAGTGCCGGCGTCCGGTCCACGCGCGACGGCTCGATCGCGGGCCGTGTGGTCAGTGGCGACGGTTGCTGCCAAGCGCCCTTCGACCGGGTCGTCGAACAGATGGGCCTCGGTCAACGCGGCCTCGATCACGGCGCTGCCATTCCGGATTGCCGCCTTGGTGCCACTGCGGTACACACGTTTGCCTGCGAAGCGGGACAGATCGACTTGTGTGTCGGCCGCCACGATAACGACGTCGGCCGCGGCGATCTCGTCGTCGGTAAGCGCATCCTGCGCACCGACCGAGCCACGCGTTTCGACCCGCATCGCATACCCGAGCGCTGCGCCGGCTCGCTTCAGCGCTTCGGCCGCCATGAACGTATGCGCGATGCCGGTGGGACAGGACGTCACGCCGACCACACGGCGCTGCCGCGCCGAGCTGGCGCTATCGCTTTCGGCGCCGTCCGGTAGCGCGTGGGACAGGCGATCGCTGCGGACAATGCCCGTGCCCTCCGCTGCCGCATGCCGGTCACTCAATGTCACGGCTTTTCCAGCGTGCGCGGCCACCGCTTCTCTCGATGCAACGCCGTCCGCCCCGACTCGCTTCGGCACCGCTCGACCCAGCGCGGCAAGCGCGGCCGCCAGGGCCGCGTCCGCGTCTGCCAGGACATCATCAAGGTTGCAGCGATGAAACCGATGGATACCGGGAAGTCGCACCGCATCGGCTGACGCATCGCCGTCAATGACAAACAGCGCGCCAAGCGCACCGTTGCATTCGGCAGGATCAAGCCGTTCGCCGCTGCCAGCGGGGCCGCGCGTCTCGAACGACGCGTGCAGTCCAGCGCCGGCGGCGGCGCGGCGTAACGACTCCACCGCCAGGGTCAGGCAGGCGCGGCGCCGCGGTGCGACGACCACGATAACGATACGTGTTGTCTCCATTGTCTCCTCCCGGGCGCTCGGCCCGTCCGTTCGTGACGACCATGCCGCCGTGCCGCGCAGGGGTCAACCCGGACCTCGGCATCATCTCGACGTGGCGTGCGTAACATGCGTCGCGTGCGTCTTCAGGTTGTGCCGCTGCTGCCGGCCACCGATGCGGTTCCATACAACGCGCATCGGAACGCACGCACCCTGACCCGCGCGGCCAACGCATCGAGCGTGTCGCGAGACGGCAGATGGGGACCGATGCGCGCGAGTTTTCCGGCGGCAAAGGCGGTGGCGCGACGGCCGCACTCCGCCCACTCGCGCTGCTCGATCAGGCTCGCGATCAAACCCGCCAGGAACGCGTCGCCAGCGCCGACCGTGCTGAGCGGTTCGACCGGGAGCGGCGTTGCGACGAAGCCTTCGCAGTCCCAGTCGGCCGCGGGCGCGCGCCGCAGGCCGAAGGCGCCAGCGGCGCCGAGCGACACCACCACGGCGGCCACACCGCGCGCCAGCAGCGTCTCGGCCGCTGCGCGCAGACTGGCCTCGTCGCCGAGTGGCGCGCCAAGCAGCTCGCTGAGCTCCGCGCGATTGGGCTTGATCAGCGTCGGCAGCGCCTGGCGGTCTGCCTGCAACGCCAACCGAAGCGGCGCGCCACTGGTGTCCAGTGCGACAAGTGCGCCCCGGGCGCGCAGTCGAGGCAGCAGGCTGCCGTACCAGTCCTCGGGCGCGCCGGGCGGCAGGCTGCCGGCCAACACGATCCAGCGCCCAGGCTCGGCCAGCGCGACGACGCGGTCCGCCAACGCTGCCAGCCGGTCGCTGTCCGCCACCGTACCGGGCACATTGATATCGGTCGTCTCGCCGCGCGCCAGATCGACGATCTTGATGTTCGTGCGGCAGGACGCCGGGCCACGAAGGAAGCACTCGCTCATGCCTTTCGCAGCGAACAGCGCTTCGAAAGGCGCAGCGTTCAGCGTGCCGAGCAGTCCGGTCGAGATCGTTTCACAGTCGTAATCGGCCAGACACGCCGCGACATTCACGCCCTTGCCGCCGGCGTCGAGCCGTGACGATGACGCCCGGTGCACCTCGCCTGCAACCAGACGCGCCAACTGCACCGTCTGGTCCAGTGCCGGATGCGCGGTCACGCAAACGACCGGCTGCCGGCAGCCAGGCGCTTGCGCGCGGCCCGCCGTCTTGCGCTGTGGTTCGTCGTTCATCGACGCAACGCCGTGGCGGGCGGCCCGGCCTCCTGACGCGTGGGCGGTGGCGCGGTCGCGACGTGCGCCGCGCGCGCCGGCAAGTGGCGAGCGTGCGCGCCACCTTCAGCGCACGCCGCGCCCCCGGTCCGGTCGCCGACGGGATGGTCGTCAGAGTCGTGACGGCCCCTGTCTTCGGCTGGCTCGCACCACGCCGCGCGCTCAGTGCCGCTACGGTGCTGACCACCGTGGCAGCAGTCGTTTTCCTTGCTGTGCCGGTCCCGCTCGGCGGCGTCGCCTGCCGACGCGTCGGCACAACCGCCCCGCCCGCCGCCGCATCGACGCGCTGCGGCCACATCGCGCAGCGGGGGCGCAGCCTCGTCGTCACGCACCATCTCGAATGCATCCTGGGCAAGCGCGCGCACCGCTGCGTTATCGCCGCAGCGCAGCGCCCGCTGCGCCAACGCCTGCAGCGCGGGCAGCGACGCCTGTCGAATCCGAGCCTTCACGGCCGCGATGTCGCCAACGCTCATCGAGATTTCGTCGACCCCGAGCCCTGCGAGAATCGCTGCGCCGAGCGGCTCGCCGGCGAGTCCGCCGCACACGCCCACCCAAGCGCCGCCGCGCTGTGCGCCGTCCACCGCGAGCGAGATCAGGCGCAACACGGCCGGATGGAGGCTGTCCGCCTGCGCGGCCAGTGTCGGATGCTCGCGATCGATGGCCAGCGCGTACTGGGTCAGGTCGTTGGTGCCGATCGAAAAGAAATCCACGATCCCGGCAAACGCCTCGGCGAGCACGGCCGCCGACGGCGTCTCGATCATGATGCCAAGCGGCACCTGCGGCCCATCGACCTCGCTTCGCACGATCCCGGCCAATTGCACCGCGCGGCGCGCCTCGTCCAGGTCGCTGACCATCGGAAACATGATCGAGAGCGGCCCATGGCGGGCGGCCCGATATAGCGCGCGCAACTGTGGCAGAAACAGGTCGGGACGACGCAGGCACAGACGCAGTCCGCGTACGCCGAGGAACGGGTTGGTCTCGTGCGGAAGGTCCAGATAGGGCACCTGCTTGTCGCCACCGATGTCGAGCGTGCGGATGATCAAGCGCCGCCCTCCGCTCGCCTCGACCAGCGCGCGATACGCGTCGAACTGTTCGTCCTCGCTGGGCGCGCGGTCGCGTCCCAGGAACAGAAATTCGGTGCGCATCAGACCCACGCCGTCCGCGCCCGCAGCCAGGGCCGGCGCGACCTGGTCGGGACGCGTCACGTTCACGCCGACCTCGATGCGTCGACCGTCGCGGGTCATCGCCGGGCGCATGCAGTCGCGCGCAAGCCGGGCGGTGGCGTCCTGGACCGCGCGCTGTGCTGCCCGCGCCCGCTCCAGATCACGTTCGGAGACGTCCGCGTACAGTACGCCCGCATCTCCATCCAGCACGACGAGCGCACCATCAGGGAGTGTCATCACGGCATCACCGCACGCGACGGCGGCCGGCAGCCCCAGCGTGCGCGCCAGAATCGCAGTGTGCGAGCTCGGCCCGCCCGCCGCGGTGCAGAAACCTGCCGTCGTGGCCGGATCCAGGCCGACCGCGTCGGAGGGCGCCAGCTCCTGCGCAAGCACGACGACCGGGCCCGCCGAACGCAACCACGCGTTGGCGGCTTCCGCGGCGGGCGCCTCGGCTGACACCGTGGCAGACGCCGCAGCGGGCATCGAACCGAATGGCGTCGCGGATCCGGTCTCGCTGCCGCCGCTGCATTCGCTGCTTTCGTCACACAGACGGCGGAGCACGCGCGCGCCCACGTCCTGCAGGTCGGCCGCACGGCCGGCCAGCAACGGATCGGGAAGCGCGCTCAGCAGATTCGCCTGCCTGCGTACCGCTTCGCGCCAGCTCCACGCCGCACCGTGCCCATCCAGAATCCCGCCAGCGGCATCGGAGAGCAACGCCTGATCGTCGAGGAAATGCGCCTGTGCGGTGAATATCTCGCCCTCCGAGGGACCAAGACGCTCCGCTGTTTCCAACGCCAGGCGTTCCAGTTCGGCCAGCGTCTGCTCCAGGGCAGCATCCAGTGCCGCGCCATCGCGCGCCCTGCCGCGTGGTACGTCGGCCACCGCGCTGACCGGACCGCAAACTCGCTGTATGACGCCGATCGCCAGGCCCGGACCGACGCCAATCCCGCTGAACGAGCGGGCCGGATCGCGCGGCGTCCAGCACGCGGCGCCGCGCGCGCCGGCCCGGTGAGACGCGGCGCAGCCGACGCCGGTGGTACCGCCCGCGCGTGCACTCGCTCCGTGCGCGGCGACGGCCCGCCGGTGCTCCTCGGCGTGTAGGCCGACAATGGTGTCGGTCAAGGCGGCGAGCGCGGCCTCGGCGTCCTCTCCATGCGCCGAGATAACCAGCTCCGCGTTGGCGCTGGCGCCCAGTTGCAGGAGCTCGACGACACTACGCGGATCCGCGCAAACGGCCCCATGCCGTACCCGCATCCGCGCCGCGAAGCGTTTGGCGCAGGCGGCCCAGGCGCTGGCCGGCCGCGCGTGCAAACCGTTCGGGTAGTCGAGGATGACGACCCGGCGCGCCGCCAGGTCGCAAGGCTCGGCCACCTCGTCGCTCGACGGCGCGCGCCCGACCGGCGCACCGCTCATTGTCGCGATGATGCTGGCCACATCCGGTGCGGCCATGGCCTCGGCCATTCGCTCCGGATCGCCGATCATTCGGGTCAACTGCTGTAGCACCGCGAGATGTTCGTCCGACGCAGCGGCAATCGCGACGATGAGGCGAACCGGCTCCGCCTGCTCGTTGCCCGCGTCGGCGGCGGGCGGGCCGTCGCGCTCGAGTTTTCGGGCCGCCTCGAACATCGTTTCGACCGCCGTGCCGAAGTGCACCGCATCGCGCGCCGAGCCACGTCCCACCGCCCATTCGACCGCGCGCGAGAGGCGCAAGACCGCAATGCCGGTCCGATGGATCGCACCTCGCTCGGCAGGCAAGCCATGCGGAATCGCCACGCCGGCGCCGAGGTACGTCGTCGCGGCGCGCTCGCGGGCCACCATGCTGTCGACGTAGTGCGGCGCGATGCAGCCCGCGTCGACCAACAAACGCCCGGCCATCAGGATCGCGCCGTATCGGTCGTCTGCAGTCGCGTTCAGGCGCACGCAGGCCGGGTCGAGAGTGATCGACATCGTTTCCGTCCCCTTTGTTATGTCAGGCGGTGCCATCGCAGCGCCCCGCCAATCGTTCGGAGTGAAAACGATATCAGTTACGATGATTTTGTCACTAGAACCGGGAATCGCTTAAACTGGCCGACCGGCCGGATCGGATGGCGATTGAACAACCCATTTCCATCGCTTTACCGTGCAAACGTTGGGCTGACGCGCCCGGCGCATTCGACGATCTCACATCTCATGTTTCTCGTTGAAGTGCACATTGTTGACGAAACTTCAGACAGGCACACGTCAGAAACTGCGCGATCCGGCGTGGCCGCGACGACGCGAATCCGATAGCGCGAACGCGGGAGTGGGACCACGACAGTGATATGGCATCGATAAAAGACGTCGCCGCCATCGCAAATGTCTCGGTGGCGACCGTCTCGCGCGTCCTCTCGGGCAAGGGGCCAGTGCGCCACGAACTGCGCGAACGGGTGACGGCCGCAATGCACGCTTTGGACTACCGACCGAATGCCGCCGCGCAGCGCCTGCGCTCCGGCCATACCAGCACGGTCGGGCTGGTCGTGTCCGACATTCGCAACCCGTTCTTCACGGAACTGAGCCGCGCGGTCGAGGATTGCGCCTACCAACGGGGTTCGCGCGTCCTGCTGTGCAATACCGACGAGGACCCGGACAAGGAAGCGATGTACCTACGCCTGATGCGCGAAGAGCGCGTGGCCGGCGTCATCTATTCCCCGACCCGTACGGCGCTGGAAACCTTCGCGTCGAATGCATTCCGCTTCCCGGTGGTCATGGTCGACCGCGCGGGAGCGCCCCACGTCGCCGATGCCGTGACGATCGACAACCGCGCGGAGGCGGCGCGCTTGACGCAGCACTTGATCGCGCGCGGCTGCTCGCGCGTGGCAGGCGTCTTCGGCAACGCCAGCACCACCGGCGATGCGCGCCGCGCAGGTGTCGTCGATGCGCTGCAGGCAGCGGGACGACGGGCCACACTCTGCCACAGCGCCTTCCTGCCGCCGCGACCGGACGCGGCGCAGACACGCGTCGCGTCCTGGCTGCGCGCCGACACGCCACCCGACGCGGTCGTCGCAAGCAATGGCCGCCTGCTGCTGGGGGCCTATCGAGCCTGCCGTGCCTGGCAGGAGAGCCACGACGGCGCCGCGCCGCTGCTGGTTGGCTTCGACAACGAAGACTGGACCGCGCTTGTCGAACCGCCGCTGACCGTTCTCGCACAGCCGGTCTACGAGATTGGCCGTCACGCCATGGCGCTGCTGGCCGAACGCCTCGCCGCGCCCGATTCGCCGCGCCGGACGGTGGTGCTGGCCGGCGAACTGATTGTGCGCGACGGAAACGCGGCCTGATCGTCGACCCGACATCCGCCACCCGACGCGCGCGACGATCGCGACACGCCAGGCGCTTCGGCGCCGATACGTTCGCGATCGCGGAGACATGCGCGCGCGCCGCTTGGCGAAGGGAGCGACAGAGACGGCAGTATCGGCATGCGTGATACGAGGTCGCTTGCGGCTGCAGGCAATCGCCGCATGTCGCTTTACCCTGTCGATTGTCACCGCTGCGCGCGCGTTCAGCGGTGTTTGTGGTCGAGCATCATCTGGTCGAACAGCGCCTCCAGCAGTTCCGCAGTCGGCGTCTCGTTGGTGAACAGGATGCCGTACAGCAACGGCGCCACGATCCGCTCGACCAGGAGACTCACCGGCGGAGGCTGTTCCCCGCGCGCGCGCGCACGCTCGCGAAGCGACTCGACATGCTCGCGCAAGAAGCCATCGCACTTGCACGCACCGACGTAGGCTTCGGTCCCCAGTACGTCGCGAAGCATCGCGCGGCCGGGTGCCGATGCCATTTCGTCGGCGTATTGCGTGAGCCATGCCAGCACGTCGCCGCGAAAGCTTCCGGTGTCCGCCGGAACCTGGTCGGGCCGCATTCGCTCAACGGCCACGTCGGCGAGAAGACCGGCCAGATCGCCCCAGCGACGGTAGATCGTCGATGGGGTGACGCCAGCGCGCGTGGCAATCACCGGCACCGTCAATGCGGCGCGGTCACGCTCCTGCTGCAGTTCACGGACGGCTCGATGAACCGCGGCCTGCACGCGGGCACTGCGCCCGCCAGGACGCGGGCCAGTTCTATCGCTCATGGCTACGCTCAGGACCACCGCAACTAAAGCAAAACATTTGCTTTAGTCGAAGCGCGTCGCTATCATCTTTAAAGCGAACATTTTGCTTTAAAGGAGAGGCCATGTCCACGCAGTCCCCCGTTCCAGGCGGTCAGTCGACCCACGGGCCGCGCGCAGGAACCGGTGCCATGGTGCTTCATTCCGCGACATTGATCGCCTTCCTTGCCGCTTCCAGCGCCCCCACCCCGCTGTACCGCCTCTACCAACAGCAATGGGGCTTCAGCGCCACCTTGCTGACGCTGGTGTTCGCCGCCTATGCACTGGCGCTGCTGCTCGCACTCCTGTTACTCGGACGGTTGTCCGACCACATCGGGCGCAGGCCGGTGATTGCGCTTGCGCTGACGCTCGAGCTTGCTGCCATGGTCGGTTTTCTCTATGCCGATGGACCGGGCTGGCTGCTGGCCGTGCGAACCCTGCAGGGCTTCGCGACCGGCATGGCGACGGCCGCCGTCGGTGCGGCATTGCTGGACCTCGGCCACGAACGCGGCGCGCTGATAAACAGCGTCGCGCCGATGTTTGGCATGGCGACCGGCGCACTAGGCAGCACCGCGCTGATGGTGCTTGCGCCCAGCCCGTTGCACACCGTGTTCGCTGTGCTGCTGAGCGTGTTCGTGGCACTGCTTGCGTTGACATGGCGCGCGCCCGAGACAGTCCGGCACCGCGCCGGTTCATGGGCGAGCCTGCGGCCACGCCTGGCGGTGCCGATGCAGGCGCGCAAGGTGTTCCTTGCGGTGACGCCGGCCAATGTCGCGGTCTGGATGTTGGGCGGGTTCTATCTGTCGCTGATGCCGTCGCTGATCATCGCGACGACCCACGTCAACACGCCCTGGCTGGGCGGCCTTGTCGTCGCGGCGCTGACCCTCACCGGCGCCGCCGCAGTGCTTGGCGCGCGCAAGCTGAAAACCTTCACGATCCTCCTGACGGGCGAACTGACCCTGGTCGCCGGGATGGCGGTGATCCTGACGGCGGCCAACTACGGCCAGGCCGCATTGCTGCTGGTCGGATCGGTCCTGGCCGGCTTCGGTTTCGGCGCAAGCTTCCTTGGCGCGGTGCGCAGCGTGCTGCCGCTGGCGCAGCCCCACGAACGCGCCACACTGATGGGCGTGTTCTATATCGAAAGCTATCTGGCACACGCCGTGCCGACCATCGCCGTTGGCTATCTGGCCCAGCAGGTCGGCTTGCTGACGGCGGTGAACGTTTACGGCACGGTGATTTCGGTATTGGCACTGCTGGCCACTGTCCTCCTGTTCAGGCAGGTCGGCACGTCGGCCGAGCGAGGCTGACCGGCTGGACAGGCAGGTGCGCGCAACCTTGTCCGGATGTCTGCCGCGCCGAACGCCGTGCGCCCGCGGTCACGCGGTCACGCAGCCACGCAGCCACGCAGCCACCATAGGCCACCGCCACCCGCTGTCCACGCCAATGCGCGCAAGCGTGGGCGACGCTCGCCGCGCCAACCGTGTTGCGCGGGCCGGCTGCGGGCTCGCTGGCGGCCGCATGCTTGGTGCGGTTCAGCCATGCGATTGGCATACTACATAGATGCATCACAATCACAGCCGGCGCCGCGCAGACACGCGTACACTTCGTCTGCGCCGCACCGTCGCGGCAACGACCACGCAGCCCCCACGACCATGTTCACCTGCCGAAACCAGCCATGTCGCGCCGAATGGCAATTGTCCGACATCGACATTGAAAACGAAGGGCAAGGTCTGCTGTTCCGTTGCCCGATCTGCGGCGCGCGCAACCCGGTAATTCGCCACGACGGCGCCGACGGTATCGTTCGCTATGAACAGACCGACGAATTGGTGCCGGTCACCGGCGCCCGACGCGCGGCGCGGGAAGCCGCGGCGGCGCCCGGTACGGCGTCGATCCGACGCAAGGGCACCCCGCGATGAGCGCGCAACCACCGCAGTCCACGGACCACTCGTCGAGTCTCGACTTCGCCTCGCTCGATCTGCCGGCGCCGGTGCTCGAGAACCTCGCGCGACTCGGCTACGCGACGATGACGCCGATTCAGGCCGCCAGCCTGCCGCTGGCGCTGTCGGGACGCGATATCCTCGCGCAGGCCAAGACCGGCAGCGGCAAGACCGCGGCGTTCGGGCTCGCGCTGCTGGCGCGCATCGATGTGCGGGCGCAGGATGCCGCCGGTCCGCTGTTGCAGGGCCTGGTGTTATGCCCGACCCGCGAGTTGGCCGAACAGGTCAGCCAGGAACTGCGCCGGCTGGCCCGCGCCGAGGACAACGTCAAGATCCTGACGCTGTGCGGCGGCACGCCGATGCGTCCGCAACTGGCCAGCCTCGAACACGGCGCCCACGTGGTCGTCGGTACGCCGGGCCGCATTCTCGATGTCCTGGGCCGCGGCGCGCTGCGTTGCGCCACCCTGCGCACGTTGGTGCTGGACGAGGCGGATCGCATGTTGGACATGGGCTTCCATGACGACATCGTCGCGATCGCCGACCAGTGCCCGCCCGAGCGTCAGACGCTGCTATTTTCAGCGACCTATCCCGAGGGCATTGCGCGCCTGGGCCGCCGCTTTCTGCGGCAGCCGGTCGAAGTGAAGCTGGCGGAGCAGCATGATGCACGCACGATCTCCGAACGCTTTTATGAGGTCGACGAGGACCAGCGGCTGCACGCGGTGGGTCTGCTGCTGAATCATTTCCGTCCGACCAGCACGCTGGCGTTTTGCAATACCCGCCAGCGTTGCCGCGATCTGGTCGAGGTGCTCAATGCGCAGGGCTTCGAAGCGGTCGCGTTGCATGGCGAGCTCGACCAGCGCGACCGCGACCAGGTGTTGATCCGCTTTGCGAACCGCAGTGTGTCGGTGCTGGTGGCCACCGACGTGGCCGCGCGCGGGCTCGACATTGCGCAGTTGGAGGCGGTGATCAATGTCGACGTGACACCCGAGGCTGAGGTTCACGTCCACCGGATCGGCCGCACCGGCCGCGCCGATGCGCAGGGTGCCGCTTACACGCTGGTCAGCGTCGACGAAATGGGGCGCGCCGCGGCGATCGAAGCGGCCAGCGGCCGCTCACTGAAATGGCACACGCTTGCTGAGTTGACGCCGGCCGATGGCGGCCGCCTGCGCCCGCCGATGACGACGCTGCAGATCCTCGGCGGCCGCAAGGAGAAGATCCGGCCGGGCGATGTGCTCGGCGCGCTGACCGGCGAGGCCGGATTGCCCGCCAGCAGTGTCGGCAAGATCGCCATCACCGACATGGCCAGCTACGTCGCCATCGCGCGCGAGCAGGCGGCAGAGGCCGTGAAGCGCCTGAGCGAAGGCAAGCTCAAGGGCCGCAAGGTCAAGGCGCGTCTCCTGTAATGGGGGCGCGGGGATCGGACGGCGCGCCCCGAGGCGATCCACGGCATGTCGTCGCGTGCTCGCTGGCCCCCGCCGCCGCAGCCCCGCGATAGCCCCGTCATAGCCCCGCGACAGCCGCGCCACCCAGCCTCGACCGCGTCACGCCGGCTGTTACGCGCGGCCCCGCGGTCGAGCGTGGACACCGAATGGCCTGTGCGGGTGCACACCGCCGATTCGGCCCGCGCGTTCCTTCGTTTTCACTTATTCGCCCGGTTCCCACCATGACTGCTCCCGCTCGTTCGCCGGTCGTCGTTGTCGCCCCCGACTCATTCAAGGGCTCGCTGGACGCGGAAGGCGTGGCCAACGCGATTGCCGATGGTGTGCGCACGGCGTGCCCGCACGTCGCAGTCCGGCTGCTGCCGATGGCCGACGGCGGGGAAGGCACGCTGGACGCGCTGCTTGCCGCCGGCGGCGTTCGACGGGCGCTCGACGTGTCGGGCGCAAGCGGCGCGCGCTGCCGCGCCGCGCTCGGAATGCTCGACAATGGCGCCGCCGTCATCGAGTCGGCGCAGATCGTCGGTATCACCGACCCGGTCGGCATGGCTGCGCCAGTCGCCGAGCGCAGCACGCGCGGCGTTGGCGAAGCCATTCGCGCGTCGCTCGACGCGGGCGCGCAAACGATCTATCTGGCGCTGGGCGGCTCCAGTACCAACGACGGCGGCGCCGGCATGCTGGTCGCGCTGGGCGCGATCCTCAGCGATGCCGACGGGCGTCCGCTCGAACCCGCACCCGCGGCATTGTCCCGGGCGGCGCGGCTGGACCTGAGCGGACTTGATCCCCGTCTCGCGTCGGTCGAGCTGGTCGGCCTGTCCGACGTCGACAACCCGCTGCTCGGACCGCATGGCGCAAGCGCGGTCTTCGGTCCGCAGAAAGGCGTCGGCGCGGCGCAGGTCGAAGCCTTCGACGCGGCACTCGCGGGCTTCGCCAACTGCGCGGAAGCGGCGTTCGGTGCACCGGGCACGCGCGAGCGCGCGGGTGCGGGGGCAGCGGGCGGACTCGGGTTCGCGCTGCACCTGCTGAACGCGCGTTTCGAACCCGGCGCGGAGGTCGTGGCACGCGAGATCGGTCTGGACGCGGCGCTGGCGGACGCGGACTGGATGATCACCGGCGAAGGCCGCTCCGACGCGCAAACGCTGCGCGGCAAGGCGCCTTTCGTAGCAGCGCGACATGCCCGCGATGCTGGCGTGCCGGTCAGCCTGCTGTCGGGCGGCATCGACCGCGCCGCATTGCCGCTGTTGTCAGAGCACTTCGACGGCTGCTTTTCGCCGGCGCCCGGGCCGCTGAGTCTTGACGAGGCGATCCGCGACGCCGCGTCACTGCTGCGCGACGCGGGCCGACAGCTGGCCCTGCTTCGCTTTGCGCGATCGCGCACGCGCTGAACGACGTTCCCGGCGCCTGCGACGCTGCGACGCTGCGAGGCGCGAGCGTCCAGCGGCAGCGCCGGTGCGCACCCGGCGGCCGGCCGACGCATCGGAAAGCAGTCGGGCCATGCCCGCACTGCCGGCAGGCGAAACCTCAGCCATGTCCTGGCTGAGGTGGCGCCCGCCCGGGATTGCTCCGTCAGGCGCCAGCCTGCCAGTCCGGACGACAGGCCGCCATCGCCCACATCAAGGCGTCCAGCTCGTTCTGCATCGCCTCCTGCGTGCCGTCCTCCGGCCGCGAATTGAGCAATGCTGACCAGACCAGACCCGTGTGCGTATGCACGAGCACACTGGTCGTGCCGGACAGACTGCCGAAGTGGAAGGCGTTGGGGCCGCCGGTGTAGATGCTCCAGCCGCAGCCGTAGGGCGTGTAGGCCTTGTTGCAAGCGGTGCTCAAGGCGTTGACGCTGGTGATCGTCGCGATGCTGCTGGGCTTGAGCAGCGCTGGACCACCCATCTTGTCGGTTGCGGCGAACACCGCGGCACCGAAGCGCACCAGGTCGCTGGCGCGGGCGATCCAGCCGCCATGCGAGTCCATCCGCGTGATCGGAAACTGATACGGGAAAGCCGAGTCGTCGGGGTCGTAGTACCCGGCCTCCGGCGGCTGCGAGCCGGACGTCGCGATCACCATGTCGTCCACCCCGATCGGCGCAAGCACTGCGTTCCGCACGTACGTGTCATACGGTTGCCCAGTGATCTTCTCGATTACCCGTCCGAGCAGGCAGTAGCCGAAGTTCGAATAGGCGTAGCACTGTCCCGGCATATAGGCCAGCCCTTGCGTCGCCAACGTCTTGCGGATCAGCGCGTCGTGATCTAGGTCCCAGTACTGGCGAAGGAACATCGGATCGTTGCCGTCGCTGGACCAGCCGCCGCAGAGGTGCCGCAGCAGATGCTGGATCTGAATCGCGTCGACCTTGCGCGGCGTCTTCGCCGGCACGTCCGCGAACTGGTTGAGCACGCCCTCGCCGGTGAAGACGGGCGTTTCCAGCGTCAGCTCGCCCGCCTCGATCAATTGAAAGATTGCCGCCGAGGTGAATGGCTTGGTCACGCTTGCAATACGGAAACGCGTGTCGGTCGTCACCGGTATCGTGCCGTGGAATTCGGTGTATCCGTAAGCCTGCTCGTAGAAGATCTGCCCGCCCCGACCGAACGACAGCGACATGCCCGGCATGTTCCACCGTTCGATGAAGCACTTTGCCAGCGCGTCGATGCCGGCATTGCCGGTCACGCTGGTCGTGCAGGCGCCTGCGGCCTTCGGCGGGTTTGTCGGATTCGGCGCGCCCGCTGCACGCGCGGTGCCTGGCAGCACGAGACCGGCGGCCAGGGCGCCCGTCGCGCCGATGAAGCGACGACGGTCGATGTGTAAGGACATGCTGACGTCTCCTGAGCTAGGGAAAGACCGGACAGCCTCACATGGACCAGCCGGCGTGGTGGATCGCTCGGATCATACCCGCGGCGCGAGGCGGTATGACGATTGCTGATCGAACCCCAGCGGTCAGCCATGCTGGCCTTTTCGTTCACTGAGAAGAGAGATTCCCGATGAAAGCGCTCCGCTGGCATGGCAAGAAAGACATCCGATGTGACAACGTCCCGGACCCGACCATCGAGGAGCCGCGCGACGCGATCATCAAGGTCACGAGCTGCGCGATTTGCGGCTCCGATCTGCACCTGTTCGATGGCTTCATGCCCGGCATGAAATGCGGCGACATCATGGGGCACGAGTTCATGGGCGAGGTCGTCGAGGTCGGCAGCGAAAACAAGGCGCTGAAGAAAGGCGATCGCGTCGTCGTGCCGTTCACGATCTTTTGCGGCGATTGCGACCAGTGCAAGCGCGGCAACTTCTCCGTGTGCGAGCGCAGCAACCGCAACAAGGATCTCGCCGACAAGATGTTCGGGCACACGACGGCCGGCTTGTTCGGCTACACGCATTTGACCGGCGGCTACCCGGGTGGTCAGGCCGAGTACGTGCGGGTGCCGTTCGCCGACAAGACCCACGTGAAGATCCCGGAGGGGCTGACCGACGAACAGGTGCTGTTCCTGGGCGACATCTTCCCGACCGGCTGGCAGGCGGCCGTGCAATGCGACATCGAGCCGACCGACACCGTGGCGATCTGGGGCGCGGGGCCGGTCGGCCAGATGGCGATCCGCAGTGCCGTGCTGCTCGGCGCCAAGCAGGTGATCTCGATCGACAACGTGCCGGAGCGCCTGGCGATGGCCGAAGCCGGCGGTGCAGTGCCAATCAACTTGGACGAAGAAAGCGTGCTGGAACGGCTGAAGGACCTGACCCAGGGCAAGGGTCCGGAGAAGTGCATCGACGCGGTCGGCATGGAAGCACACGCAACGCGCTCGCTGGACTCGATGTACGACCGCGTCAAGCAGGCGGTGATGCTCGAAAGCGATCGGCCGCACGTGCTGCGCGAGATGATGTACGTGTGTCGCCCGGCCGGCATCCTGTCGATTCCAGGCGTGTACGGTGGCCTGATCGACAAAGTGCCGTTCGGCATGGCGATGAACAAGGGCCTCACGTTCCGGATGGGCCAGACGCACGTCAATCGCTGGACCGACGACCTGCTCAAGCGCATCGAATCGGGTCAGATCGATCCCTCGTTCGTGATTACCCATACCGTTTCGCTGGAGGAAGGACCGGCGATGTACAAGACCTTCCGTGACAAGGAGGACGGCTGCATCAAGGTCGTGCTCAAGCCCTAACATCCGCGTCCATCGGAGGATCGACATGGCTTCAACGTTGCAAAAGGCAAGTAGCGCGGCGCCCACCGTCGCACGCGGCCTCGGCTGGTTCAGCATCGCGCTGGGCGTCACCGAACTGCTGGTGCCGCGCGCCGTGGCGGCATTCGCCGGCAGCACCGCGTCACCTGGCCGGGTCCGCCTGTATGGCCTGCGCGAGATCGCTTGCGGGATCGGCCTGCTGCGCGCCAACAACCCGCGCGGTTTCGTCTGGGCGCGCCTGGCGGGCGATGCGGTGGACCTCGCCACCGTCGGTGCCGACGCGGGCGCCAGCGCGCAGGCGCGCCAACGCGCCGCCGTGGCCGCGGTAGGACTGGCCGGGGTGGCCACGCTGGACCTCGGCACGGCTGCCGCACTGGAATACGAACAGCGCCGCGGCCGACGCCGCAGCGCCGGCGGCGCGGTGTCGGCCAATGCGGCCCGCCGCTACGTGTCGCGCAGCGGCTTCCCCCGCGTTGCCGAGGCGATGCGTGGCGAGGCCAGCCGCGACTTCACCGTGCCGCGCGACATGGCCACCCCGGACGCGTTGCGCGCGTATGGCAGGCCGCCGCGGTCGACCGAACGCTTCCCGAACGCACAGCGCTGAGCGAGACTTGGTCGAAACGGCGCGGCAACGCGCCGGCAAAGCCGGCGACGATGGCGGCGCGCGGGCCCGACCGGTCGGGCCGACAGCCACGTGACAAGCGCCGCATGGTCAGCCGGCGCAGTGACTGTTGCACGCAGTGGTCGACGTTTATGCAGTGACAGTCGACGCTTGTGCCGCAACGGTCGACGCTTGCGCTAAAGGGCAGCTGCGCGCAGCGCTGGCGGTGAACGGCAGCGGTGAACGGCAGCGGTGAACGGCAGCGGTGAACGGCAGCGGCGAACTGCAGCGGTAAGCCGCAGCAGTAAGCGGCAGGGTCGCGCCGATGACGTGTATGATCCGGCCACGCTCCATTTACTCTCCTGCCCGGTTCCTCGCGCATGCTTGCGGCATGTGTCGCGGCCTGACCGGGTTGGACCGCTCCGCCCTCATCGCATGTCAGTCTCAGAACTCAAACGACGCCGCACCTTCGCGGTCATTTCCCACCCTGACGCGGGCAAGACCACGCTGACCGAGAAGCTGTTGCTGTTCTCGGGCGCGATTCAGATTGCCGGGACGGTCAAGGGGCGCAAGAGCAGCCGCTTCGCGACCTCCGACTGGATGGACATCGAAAAGCAGCGTGGCATTTCGGTCGCCAGCTCGGTGATGCAGTTCGAGTACGGCGATGCGGTGATGAATCTGCTCGACACCCCGGGCCACGAAGACTTCTCCGAGGATACGTATCGCGTGTTGACCGCCGTCGACGCGGCGATCATGGTGATCGACGGCGCCAACGGCGTTGAAGCACAAACGCTCAAGCTGCTGGAAGTCTGTCGCAGCCGCAAGACCCCGATCATCACCTTCATCAACAAGCTCGACCGCGAAGTGCGTCAGCCGCTCGATCTGCTCGATGAGATCGAACAGCATCTCGGCGTCGCCGCCGTTCCGTTCACCTGGCCGATCGGCATGGGCAAGGAATTCCAGGGTGTCTATGACATCCGCCACGACCAGGTGCGCGTATTTCGCGCGGGTCAGGAGACCCTCGACGGTGCGGTCGAGACGCTGCAGGGCTTGGGCGATGCGGACGGCGAGCGCCGTTTCGGTCCGGCGTGGCTGCGCACCCGCGAGGAGGTCGAGCTGATCACCGGCGCGTCCCCTGCTTTTGACAAGGAAGCGTTCCTGCGCGGCGACCAATCGCCGGTGCTGTTCGGTTCGGCGATCAACAACTTCGGCGTGAAGGAAATCCTCGACACGATGGTCGAACTCGCGCCGCCGCCCTCGGCCCGCATGACAGTACAACGGCCGGTCGATCCGGCGGAGCCGAAATTCACCGGTGTGGTCTTTAAGGTCCAGGCCAACATGGACCTTGCGCACCGGGACCGCGTGGCGTTCATCCGCGTCTGCTCGGGTCGCTTCGAGCGGGGCATGGCGCTGAAGGTGTCGCGCACCGGCAAGACCTTTCGGGCCAACAACGTCGTCGCCTTCCTGTCGCAGCGCCGCGAGACGATCAGCGAGGCCTATCCGGGCGACATCATCGGCATCCCCAATCACGGCACGCTCAGTCTAGGCGACACGCTGACCGAGGGTGAGGATCTTCAGTTCATCGGCCTGCCTTTCTTCGCACCCGAAATTTTCCAGACCATCGAGGTCGTCGATCCGATGCGCGCCAAGCAGCTCGGCGAGGCGCTTCGACAGTTCGGGGATGAAGGCGCAATCCAGGTGTTTCGCCCGGTGCTCGGCGGCAGTCTGGTGCTCGGCGCAGTGGGCCAGTTGCAGTTCGAGGTGGTCAAGCACCGGCTGGCCGCCGAATACAAGGTGGAAGTGCGGATCTCGCCGGCCCGCTATCGAATGTCGCGGTGGGTAACGTGCGACGACCCCGCCGAGCTGCGCCGTTTCTCGGACTCATACGCGGCGCGGATGGCGCTGGACGCCGCCGACGCCCCCACCTATCTGGCCACGCACGGCTCCGAGATCGAAGTGGCGCAGAAATTGTGGCCGAAGATCGTCTTCAACGAGCTGCGCGAGCGGTCCGGCCAGCCCTTCAAGAAGACACGCTGAAGCCGGCGGCGCGGCGTGACCAGCCTGGCACCGGCGAGTCGTCGCACACGCCATCAGCCCAGGCGCGGCATCGCTGGCTCGCTGGCTCGCTGGCTGGCTGACCGACGAACGGCGGAGGCGAGCGGCTGAGCCCTCTCGTTCGCGAACATGCCGGTAGCGCAGGGTCTCGTCGGCAAGGGTGAGCGCCGCACGGGCCGACGCCGGTTCCGAAGGCAGGCGCACCAGCGCGAGCAGCGTTGTCGACCGCCGAGAGAGGCATCGCGGCGGCCGGGCACTGCCAGTTTCGCGCCGGCGGTCGGGCGCGAACCGCGTCTCCAGGCACACCGTGGTCACCGTCCTGCCCGCGCATCACCCGGCCGTCCGCTACCCGCCACCGGCTACCCATCACCCGCTCGCCGCGATGCATGCGGGCACCGTGCACGGACCGGCGCGAGGGTCCACGCTTCCGTGCCCGAGTCGCGTATGATGGAACGCGCGTCGCGAGCCGGCTCCTGCCGGCAAGCGGTCGTTCGCTGGATGTGCGGTCGTTGGCCAGGCATCCGGCCGATTTCAGCCTGTCCCAGGCAGTACGCGCCCGGCCGCTGGCCTTCGTCCAATCAGATGCCGACCCGATGTCCAACGAGCGCCCACTTCCCCGCAACACTGCCGCCGCCGATGCGCAGCCGGCAGCGCCGACCGATCCCTCCAAAACCGCGGTCTATCTCGTCGACCTCGACGGCTTGGTCACCAGCTGCAATCGGGCGGCGCGCCAGCTCAGCGGCGCGGCCGATGAAGCGATCATCGGCCAGCCCTATTCGCTGTTCCATACTGCCGAAGACCGCGCAGCCGGTGTTCCCGAGCGCAACCTGCGCCACGCGCGCGAGCACGGCCATTTCGGAACCGAGGGCTGGCGGGTACGCCCCGACGGCTCGCGCTTCTGGGCCAGCGTCGTGCTCGATCCGGTGTACGACGCCGCGGGTCAACAGGTCGGCTTTGCCAAGGTAATCCGCGACGTTACCGCCGAGCATGCCGCGCAGCAGGCGTTGCGCGACAGTGAACAGCGATTCCGGATGCTGGTGCAGGGCGTGACCGACTACGCGTTGTACATGCTCTCGCCGCAGGGCGTGATCACGAACTGGAACGTCGGCGCGCAGCGCATCAAGGGCTACGCGTTCGAGGAAGTGATCGACACGCACTTCTCGCGCTTCTACACCGACACCGATCGCGCCGACGATGCCCCAGGCCGTGCGCTGCGCACCGCGGCGGAGGTCGGACGCTACGAGCAGGAAGGCTGGCGCGTGCGCAAGGATGGTTCGCGCTTCTGGGCCCACGTCGTGATCGACGCGATCCACGATCCGGCCGGCACCTTGATCGGCTTCGCGAAGATCACTCGCGACGTCACGGAGCGCAAGGAAGCGATGGCGGCGCTCGAACGGGCCAACGCGGCCCTGTTCCAGTCGCAGAAGATGGAAGCGATCGGTCAGCTTACCGGCGGCATCGCGCATGACTTCAACAACCTGCTGGCGGTGGTCGGCAGCAGCGTCGACCTGCTCGCGGCGCGCCTGCACGAGCCGTCCGAGCGGCGCCTGCTGGACGGCATCCATCACGCGGTCGACCGCGGTGCGGCGCTGACCCAGCAACTGCTGTCGTTCGCGCGCAAACAACCGCTGCAGGTCGAGGCACACAATCTGAATTCCCTGATCGGCGGCTTCGAATCGATGCTGCGGCGGGCCAGCAACGCCTCGATCACATTCGACATCGATCTGGCCGCCGAGCTGCCGGCCGTTTCGGTCGATGCGGCGCGTTTCGAAGCGGCGCTGTTGAACCTGGTGGTGAACGCACGCGATGCGATGCCGGATGGCGGCACGCTGCGCTTGCGCACGGCGCTGGTCGCGCTGCAAGCCAACGAAGTCGGCACGCTGGCCGCCGGCAACTACGTGTGTGTGTCGGTGCGCGACACCGGCGTCGGCATGGACGAGCGCACGGTGCAGCGCGTGCTCGAACCGTTCTTCACCACCAAGCCACCGGGCAAGGGCACCGGCCTGGGCCTGAGCCAGGTTTACGGCTTCATCACGCAGTCGGGCGGCGACCTTCACATCGACAGCACACCCGGCGCCGGCACGACGGTGGCGATCTACCTGCCGGCCGGCACGGCGGCCGCCGCGCCGTCCATGCCCACCGATCCCGAAGCCGGGGCGGCGGAACGCGTGCTGATCGTCGAAGACGAGGAAACAGTGATGGAGGTCGCCACCCAACTGTTCCGCAGCCTCGGCTTCGAGGTGCTGACCGCGAGCAATGGCCGCGATGCGCTGGCGGTTCTCGAACGCGAACCGCGCATCGATCTACTGTTCACGGACGTGACGATGCCGGGCGGAATGGACGGCATTCAGCTCGCTCGCAAGGCGCGGGCGTTGCGGCCGCAAATGCGCGTGCTGCTTGCCTCGGGCTATCCGCTGCCGGCGCTGGCCGCGCAGCACGGCGCACTCGACGAGTTCGTGCTGGTGAACAAGCCGTACCGACTGTCCGACCTGGCGCGCAAGCTGCGTACGCTGCACTGATACCGCACGCGGCGGCAGTGAACATTTGCGCACGGGATCGCACCGCGTCAAGCGTGCGCACCCCTCGCAATCGAACGGGACGACCGGCGACGGCGCGTGTGGCAAACGGCAGAAGCGGCCCACGTCACCCGGCGCCTTGCCCGGCGCTCCACTCGGCGCCTCGCCGGTCTGCCGGCAGGCGGCCGGCGCGCCGGGGCAGCCGGCCCAGCGCTCAGTCGCCCTTCTCGGTCCATCCCGACTGGATCATGCAGTTCCGGATCAACGCGGAACGTCCGTCGGCATTGGCGTCCCGCGTCGTATAGGTCGCGTCGCGCCAGACTTGCTTCTGTTTGCAGTCGTTGCCGCCCGCCGAGTTGCGCGTGCACTCGATGCCGCCCGAGGTGTAACCCGCCGGAGTGATCTGTTGCGGCACTGTCGCAGCCGGCAGGCGTTGATACGCATCGGCTTCGCAACGTGCGTGGGCGGTGCGGAAGTCCTGCTGGGACGCGCCCGGCTTGACCCACTCGCGCTGACAGCCAGCCAGTGCGGTGGCCGCCAGCAGCGCCAGCAGCGCGCCATGCGGCCGCGAACCCAGGCCCCGACCGCTTGCCCTTGTCTTGTCGATATTGTTGTTGCGCGTCACGATCTCAAGTCTCCACGGTGGCGGTCAGGCCCCGCACCCGACCGGCGCCAGACGGCGCGCTCCGATTCTAGCGCGGCCGCCGCGGCACCGACAGCGGGAAATGGATTGGCCCCTCAGCCGCGCATGGAGTGCAATCGAAGCACGCCGGAGCGAGCTGCGCGCCGTACCAGTGCGCAACCCGTCGTGCGACGCCCCGTGGGTCGCTTCCCCAGCCGGTCGGTCAGTGCCTCCTCTCAGAGACCCAGCGCGTCGAGCGCCGCGAAGTCCTGTGGCCGCGGGCCCTCGGCCCAGGTCAGCCGGCGCTCGCTGGCGGCGATCGCCACATCGTTGATGCTGGCGTGACGTTGCGCCATCAGGCCGTTTGCGTCGAACAACCAGTTTTCGTTGCCATATGAGCGGAACCAGTTGCCCTGCGCGTCATGCCACTCGTAGGCGAACCGGACCGCGATCCGCGCGTCGTCGAAGGCCCACAACCCTTTGATCAGCTTGTAGTCCTGCTCTCGCTGCCACTTGCGCGTGAGAAACGCTTCGACGGCGGCGCGCCCCTGCAGGAATTCGTCGCGATTCCGCCACCGCGTATCGATCGTGTACGCCTGCGCGACGCGCTGGGGGTCGCGTGTGTTCCAGGCATCCTCGGCCGCCCGCACCTTCTGCAGCGCGGTCTCGCGCGTGAACGGCGGCAGCGGGGGGCGAACGGCGGGCGCGGCCGTGGCATCGGTCATATCAGGGCTCCGGGCGTTGAGAACGATGCCGTTAGCGCAACGCGCGCTCGCACGTCAGCGCCGGCATGCGAGCGATTCTAGCACCGGGCAAAGTGCTGATTGAGCGCGCGCTTGCGCAAATGGCGCAGCTGGAGTGCGGCGCGCCCGATACACTTCGGTATCTAATTGCGTTGCCGGACGCACGGGCGCGGTATCCTGTCGGCTTCGCGAAAAGGACGTCGGACCGCTCGGGGGCGCCGACGACGGGCATTCGCTACGCGAACGGCGACGAGGGGACTGTTCGAGCATGGATGAAGCACAATTGCGGAGCCGCCTCGCGGCGCTGGAAGCCGAGAACGCGCGCCTGCGCGCCGGCACGGCACCCGGCCGCGCGGAAATCTGCGCGCTGCTCGAAGCAGTCAAGGACCACGCAATCGTCGTCATCGATCTGGACGGGATCGTCGTCGAGTGGGGCGAAGGCGCGCGGGCAGTGTTCGGCTGGACGCGGGACGCCATGCTCGGCGAGTCTCTTGCGCGCGTCTTCACGCCGGAGGACCAGGCTGCAGGCCGCCCGCGGGACGAGATCGCGGAAGCGTTGCGCGAGGGCCGCGCACCGGACGAGCGCTGGCACGTGCGCGCCGACGGCAGCCGGTTCTGGGCATGCGGCGAAATGCGGCCGCTGCGCGATCAGACCGGCCGCGTGGTCGGCCTCGTCAAGTCGTTGAGCGACCGCACCGAGGCGCGGCACACCTCCCAGGAATTGAGGGCGAGCGAATCGCGCTATCAGACCCTGTTCGAGGCCATCGACGCCGGCTTCTGCGTGGTCGAAATGAAGTTCGACGAAACCGGCAAAGCCAGCGACTACCTGTTTCTCGAAACCAACCCCGCGTTCGAAATACAGACCGGCCTGCGAAACGCAGCGGGCCACTGGATGCGCGAGCTTGCGCCCGAACACGAGGAGCATTGGTTCCGCACCTATGGCGACGTTGCGCTGACCGGCAAGCCGGCGCGCTTCGAAAATGTCGCCGAGGCGCTTGGACGCTGGTACGACGTCCACGCACTACGGATCGGCGATCCGGCCAAGCGCCACGTCGCCATCCTGTTCAACGACATCTCGAACCGCCGTCGTGCCGAGCTGGCGCTGCAGCGCCTGACCGAGTCGTTGCAACAGGAAGTGGAGACGCGTACCCGCGACCGCAACCAGCTTTGGGAATTGTCGACCGACATCATGCTGCGCTGCCGGCTCGACGGACGCATTCTCGCGGTCAATCCGGCGTGGGCCGACACGCTGGGCTGGACCGAGAGCCAGTTGATCGGAGCGAACATCCTCGACCTGATCCACCCCGACGACATCAAGGCGACGCGCGACGCGATGACCTACTGCAAGCGCGGCGAGGCGTTGTCGCGTTTCGAAAATCGCTACCGGACCCGCGGCGGCGGATACCGCTGGATCGACTGGTCGGCGCGCGCGGCGGATGAGGTACTGAATGCGGTCGGCCGCGACATCAGCGAAGACAAGGAACGGATCGCCGCCCTGGAGCGGGCCGAAGCGCAACTGCGCCAGAGTCAGAAGATGGAAGCGGTGGGCCAGTTGACGGGCGGACTCGCCCACGATTTCAACAATCTGCTGACCAGCATTACCGGCAGCCTCGATCTCCTGCAGGCACGGCTCGATCAGGGCCGTCAGGACGAGGCATCGCGCTATATCGGCACCGCGCAGAGCGCCGCGAGCCGCGCAGCCGCGCTGACGCATCGTCTGCTCGCCTTTTCCAGGAGACAGACGCTCGACCCCAAGCCGACCGACGTGAACCGCCTCGTCGCCGGCATGGAGGACATCGTGCGCCGTACGGTCGGCCCCGCGATCGAGCTCACCGTCAGTGCGGATCCGGGCCTGTGGCCGACGCTGGTCGATCCGAACCAGCTTGAAAACGCGCTGCTCAATCTGTGCATCAACGCGCGCGACGCAATGCCGGGCGGCGGTCGGCTCACGGTCGAGACCGCCAACCGGTGGCTCGACGCGAAGGCGGCCGGCACGTTCGACGTCGCGCCCGGCCAATATATCGCGCTGAGCGTGTCGGACACCGGCGCCGGCATGACGGCCGACGTGGCGGCGAAGGCCTTCGACCCGTTCTTCACCACCAAGCCGCTCGGCATGGGCACCGGCCTAGGTCTGTCGATGATCTACGGCTTCGCGCGGCAGACCGGCGGTCAGGTGCGAATCTACAGCGAGCCGGGCCAGGGCACCACGGTAAGCCTGTATCTGCCGCGCCACCGCTATGACGAGGCGATCGTCCACGGGGTCGCGGCCGTGGCGCCGGTGACGCCGGCCGGCCAGGGAGAAACCGTGCTGGTGGTGGACGACGAGCCGGCGATCCGCATGGTGATCACGGAGACATTGCAGGACCTGGGCTATCACGCACTCGAAGCGACCGACGGCGCGGGCGGTCTGTCCATCTTGAATTCGGATGCGCACATCGACCTTCTCGTCACTGACGTGGGACTACCCGGCGGCATGAACGGCCGACAGATGGCGGATGCCGCGCGTGTACGCCGACCGACCCTGAAGGTGCTGTTCATCACCGGTTATGCGGAAAATGCAGTGGTCGGCAATGGCAACCTCGATCCCGGCATGCACGTGATGTCCAAGCCATTTGCAATCGACAGCCTGGCCGTGCGGATCAAGCAACTGATCGATTCGCCATGAGACCGGCTTCGGCCGCAGCGTCGCCAGCGTAAGCCCGGACGGGGCGCAGCGAGTGCAGCGGCTGCAGCGGCAGGACGCCCCTCGAAGGCCAAGCGGTGCGTCGGCGATGGTGCGCCGCTGACGTCCTGCCTGGGCAGCACCGCTGGTGCGCCGGCAGGGCCTCAGTTCGACGCGCGCGGCGGGCGGCGCGCCAAGGCGATCTCGCCGAGCAGCGTCTCCGCCAGCACTGGCTTGGTGAGCGACGCGGTAAAGCCGGCTTCGCGGGCAGCGTCGCGGTCCTGCACGTCCGAATAACCGGTCATCGCAATCGCGGGCACGCGTGCCGCTGCCGCCACGCCACGTGTCGCCTCAAGGCTCCTGACCTGTCCCAACAACGCATAACCGTTTGGCGAATCGCCGAGCACGATGTCGCACAGCACCACATGCGGCCAGTCGGCGTCGGGCAGGTCGGTCAGCAGCTGCAAGGCTTCGGTTGCCGAACCGGCCAGCAGCACCTGCGCGCCATAACTGTCCAGCAGCGCCTCCAGGGCGTCGCGCGCCTCTTCCTGGTCGTCGACCACCAGCAGCGTGCAGCCGCGCAGTGGCGCGCCTGCCGGCAGTGCCGGCGCTTCGATGACGGGCCGTAGCGGCAGCACGGCTTGATAGGCAACCCGCCCTTCGATGGTCGCAAGACCGAGCGTGCCGCCGAAGGCCGCGAGGCCCGCCTCGATGCGGCGCGCCAACTGTGCGGAAATCGGCGCCGGTTCGGGATGACTGCCGACCGCACTGAGCAGCGCGTCGTTGTCCCGCCGATCGATCCGCAGTTCGATCGTATCGCCCGGGGCCGCACGCTCGATTTCCGCCTCGCACAGCCGGACGATCGCCCGTTGCAATTGCTCGGGGTTGGCTGTGGCGCTCAACTGCCCGGTCGCGACGACCGTCTCAAGCCGCACCTGCGCGTCCGCAATCTCAGGCGCCAGTGCATCGGCGACACCAGCCACGAAGGCCGCCAGCGCGACAGGCTCGGCGCCCAGCTTGCGCTGTGCGTGTTCCAACTCGCCCTGCTGGCGCTGCAGGGACCACATCTGCGCATAGACCCCGCCCTGCGCGATCAACTGCTGATGCGTGCCCTGCTCGACCACGCGTCCGAACTCCATCACCAGGATCCAGTCCGCGTCCACGACGGTCGACAGTCGATGTGCAATCACGACCGACGTGCGCCCTTCGGCCAGCGAGGTCAGCTCGTTCTGGATCGCGCGTTCGGAACGCGTGTCGAGGGCCGAGGTGGCCTCATCGAAGACGATGATGCGGGGATCTTTCAAAATCGCACGGGCGATCGCGATGCGCTGCCGCTCGCCGCCCGACAGGCGTACGCCCCGTTCGCCGACGCGGGTGTCGTAGTGGTCGGGCAAGCGCTCGATGAATTCGTCGAGTTGCGCCGCGCGGGCGGCGCGCACAATCTCGGCGCGCGTCGCATCGGGCCGTCCGTAGGCGATGTTGTAGGCGATCGTCTCGTTGAACAGCACGGTATCCTGCGGCACGATGCCGATCGCCTCGCGCAGGCTGCGCTGCGTCAGGCCGCGCAGGTCCTGCCCGTCGATGGTGATGGCGCCGGCATCCGGGGCGTACAGCCGGAACAGCAGCTTGACGAGCGTCGACTTGCCCGAGCCGCTGCCACCGACGACGGCGAGCGTCTTGCCCGCGTAGGCGCGAAAACTTACGTCGCGCAGGATCGGGCGGCTGGCCTCGTAGCCGAAGCTGACGTTGTCGAACACGATGTCGCCGGCCTGCAGGCGAAGCGGCTGCGCGTCGGGGTCGTCGACGTCCTCGCCTGGCCGTCGCTCGGCGTCGAGTATCGCGAACATGCGCTCGACGTTCACCAGCGCGTCGTTCGTCTCCCGAAACACGAAACCGAGCGCATTCAGCGGCATGCAGACCTGGATGATGTAAGCGTTGACCAGCACCAGATCGCCCACGCTCATGCGTCCGACCGCGACGTGCTGCACCGCGAGAAGCATCATCGCGGCGATGCCCAGCGCGATGACCGCGCTCTGCGCGACGTGCAATTGCGTGAGCGCGCGCTGATTCGCCAGCCGCGCATGTACCCAGCGCTCCAGAATCGCATTCAGGCGTTCGGACTCGACATGCTCGGTCGCGAAATACTTGACCGTGTCTTGATTCAGCAGGCTGTCGACCAGCCGGCTGTCGGACTGCGCTTCGAGCTGGTTGACCGTGCGCTGAACGACCATGCGCCGACGCGTGAAGATCGTCGTGCACACCGCATAGGCGACGAAAGTGGCGGCGATGATCAGGATGAAATTGAACGGATAGCCTGCGACCATGATCGCCACTACCGCGCCGATCTCGATCAACGCCGGCACGATCGTGAACAGCGCAGTACCAAGCAGGTAGCCGATTCCGTCCGCGCCCTTCTGCACGTCGCGCACGACCGCGCCGGTCTCGCGTCGGGCATGGAAGCGCGCGCCCATCGTGTGCAGATGGCTGACGACCCGGGACGTGAACGCGGCCACCGTGCGCTGCGTGACCAGGCTGAACGTCACGTCCCGGGCTTCGCCGAGCGCGTCGCCCAGGAAGCGCACAATGGCGTAGGCCAGCACCAGGAAGACCGGAAACAGCACCATGGCTGCCGGATGCGCCAGTTCGTCGACGAGTTCACGCAGCAGCAGCGGCACCGATACGCCCGCCAGCTTGGCGCCTACCATCAAAGCGGCGGCGGCCAGCGTGCGGCCGCGGAACGCCCAGATCGCCTGCCAAAGATCTCGGAACAGGCGACGGCGCACGGAAGCCCGGGCGGAAGTGGTGGCAGTCATGATTCGATCATCGAGACGCCCTCCGGGCGCGAGTGGACGGCGGTAGACGGCGGTAGACGGCGGTGGACGGCGGTGGACGGCTGCGCCGGACGCGCGGTTGGAAGCAAGAGGTATTCCGAGCAGCGCGCCGCGCCGCGTCGGTCTTGGCCGGGGCGCGCGCGAGGGGCCGACCGGATGGCTGCCTCGCCGGAACGCGGCGCGCTTTGGCGAGGCAAACCCTGGCCGGCGCGGTTGCCCCGTTTGCTCTGGGGGCCAGCACGGGTGCCGTCGATGCCGTTGCCGAATTGCTTCGCGTCGCGCAAGGCACGTGCGCCGCTATGCGAGGCGCGCCGTTGCGATGCGAATCCAGAGTGCTCAGCGTGCGCGGAAATACGCGATCACCGCGTCGGCGACCTGCTGAGGAGCTTCCCGCGCCGGAAAGTGTCCGACGCCGTCCAGCACAAGGCGGGTGTAGCCCGCAGTGAAGCACGCTTCCTGCCCGCTGGTCGTGGCAGGCTCGGTGCAGGTATCGCTTGCCCCCTGCACGACGAGCGTCGGAACGTCGATTTGTCCGATCTGCGCCAGTCGCTCGGTGGCGGCTGCGTAGCGCGGATCGGACGCCTCGTCGTTACGCCAACGACGTCGATATGCGTTCAACGTGATCGGCAACCAATCCGGATTGCGGAACGCCGCCGCTGTTGCGCTGAACTCTGCCTCGTCGAACCAGCCGGGTGGCGACCAGCCATCCCACTGGCTACGTGCGAATCCGATCGGGTCGGCCGCGATCGCCTGGGGGCCGCCGTCGAGCGACATGAACCACTGATACCAATAGTGACGCGACTGGGTAAAGGTGGCCGGTATGACGAAACGCCCGTACGGCTGGAAAGCCACGCTCAGCGAGACGATTCGGCGGATTCGATCGGAATGGAGGGCCGCCAGCGTGAACGCGGCGCGACCGCCCCAGTCATGGCCGACGACGTCGACGCGCGCCACGCCCAGCGCGTCGAGCACGTCGATCGCGTCCTGCGTCAGCGCAACGGCCGAGCCGTCACGTACGGTCGCGCTCGACAGGAAGCGAGTGCCGCCCGTGCCGCGCAACGTCGGCACGATTGTCCGGTACCCGGCGGCGTGCAGCCGCGCCGCGATTGCGCTCCAGCCACGTGGCGCATCGGGCCAGCCGTGGAGCAGCAACACCGGCGTGCCGTCGTCCGGCCCCGCGCATGCAACCTCGACCTCCAGCACCCCGGTTTTCACCTGCGTCATCGTGCGCTCTCCTTGCGACCGCGGTCCGGTCGGCAGCTAGTTGGCGATCACCGCCCCGACCCGACATCCCACGGCGACCGATCTCAACGCAAGCATGCAACGCGCCAATCGCGAGCGAGGCGCTCGACCGGCGCTCGACTGGCGCGCGGATGGCATCCGCGAGCGAGGGCACCTCATGGCGGCGTGGCCGGCGTGCACATGCGCCGCACGGACGGTGAAGCACTGATCAGCGCGGCATGCCCCCAGCCGCGCAGCCGCTCACGCGAAACGTACGTCGCCAGCCGCGCCCGTCCAGCCACCCAACGCGCCGCGCCCACCATCGACCGCGGCGTCCAGGTCCGACGTCCGGCCGCCATGCACAGCGCGGTTCAGCCGGAACACCGCCGTCACCTCGCCGAGATGTGCCGCCTGTTCCTTCAATTGCGCGGCTGCTGCGGCGGCCTCCTCGACCAGCGCGGCGTTGCGTTGGGTGGTGCCGTCCATCTGCGAGACGGCGCGGTTGATCTCCTCGATGCCCAGGCTCTGTTGCTTCGACGCGGACGCGATTTCGTCGACGATCGTCGTCACGCGGGCCACCGCGCGGACGATGTCGCCCATTGCCTGCCCCGCACTCTCCGCGCGGTCGGCGCCGGCCTCGATCCGCGACAGCGAGGCATCGATCAACACGCGTATCTCTTTTGCCGCCGCCGCACTGCGCTGGGCAAGATTGCGCACCTCGCCCGCCACGACCGCGAAGCCGCGCCCGTTCTCGCCGGCGCGGGCCGCCTCGACCGCCGCGTTGAGCGCCAGGATATTGGTCTGGAAAGCAATGCCGTCGATCACCGACGTGATGTCGGCCACTTGCTTGGAACTCTCGGCAATCGCCCGCACGTCGCTGACGACCTGCTCGACCACCTGCCCGCCGTTGCTCGCCTCGGACGACGCGTCGCCGGCCAGTCGGCTCGCCTGCGCGGCATTGTCGGCGTTCTGACGCACGGTCGCGGTCAGTTGGTCCATTGCGGCGGCAGTCTCCTCAAGCGAGGCGGCCTGCTCCTCGGTGCGGCTCGACAGGTCGGCGTTGCCAGCGGCGATCTCGCCCGCGGCAACGTTGATCGCGTCGGCCACCTGCTTGACCCGCGCGACGGTGCTGGCCAGCGTATCGCGCGTGTAGGCGATGGCGGCAACGACACTTGCGTCGTCACCGGCCTTGACGTCGATCGTGCCGGTCAGATCTCCGGCCGCGATCTCACGAGCCAGACGTGCTGCCTCGACCGGCTCGCCGCCCAGCGAGCGGCGCACGCTGCGGATCGCCATGGCGGCCAGGCTGGAGATCAGGATACCCAGCACCACCAGCATCGCGATCGAATTGCGCAAGGTGGCGCGGAAGCTTGCTTCGATGTCGTCCTTGTAGGCACCAGCGATGAAATCCCAGCCCCACGGCTGGAAGCGCTTGACATAGCCCATCTTCGGACTCGGGTCGGATGCGCCCGGCCGCGGCCACCAATATTCAAGATATCCGGCGCCCTGCGGCGAGCTGCCCAGCGCGGCAATGTTGCGGTACAGGTAATCGCCCTTGGCGTCCTGCCAGGCCGACATGTCCTTGCCATTGAGCTTCGGATTGATCGGATGCATCACGACCGCCGAATTCGTGCCGACGATGGTGAGATAGCCGTTGCCGGTGAAGCGCATGTCGGCGATGCGGGCAATCGCGTCAGCCTTCGCGGCCTCCGGGGTCAGGGTGCCGGCGGCACCCGCCTTCTCCAGACCAGCGGCAGTCGTGTACGCCATCTCGACGATATCGGCCAGCGCCTGCTCGCGTTCGGCAAGCTGGAGCCGGCGCGTCTGCGTCGCATCCCAAATGGTCAGGGCCAACAGCCCCACCCACGCCAGCAGCAGCGGCAGCCACAGTTTTTGACTCAGGCTCAAGCGGTTCATTCGCGTCTCGGATAGAAGAACGGTCGTGCGGCGCACAGAATGGCGCCGCCTATCCGGTTTACGGCTGGCGCGGGCAGTTCCTTAGGGCCGCGCAAGGTGTCGCGGACGCCTTGCTGGCAAGGACTCGCCAATCCGACGCCCGCCTGTTGCACCGATGCGTCGGTGAGGCGGTGCGTTGGTCGTTGGTGCGGCGGCGCGGCTCCAGTTGCCGTGCGCTTGCGCCGCGAAGCGTCCACGCTAGGTAAGCCTGCCTAGCCCATCCCGTCCGTGCCGGCCGCAGCACGCCCTTACCTGCCAACCCTGCGGGCGCCGCGCGCTTCAGTCCTTGGACACCTGCCGCTGCGTCGTAGCGGCGTTTTAATCCCACACCGCCATCGCCTGCGAGATGGCGGCCTCCATCGCCCCGCGACCGATGCCATCCCGGGCAAGCGTCGACAGGCCGATCAGGAAACTATCGAACACACAGCCCAGCGCGTTCGGGTCCACGTCGTCTCGAAGCTGGCCTGCAGCGATGCCTCGTGCGATGCAGGCGTCGATACCGGCACGGGTGCCCGCGCGCAAACGCGTCAGCGGCGCTGCCACGGTGGCGAGATCCGGATTGGACGCGCTCGACACACCCAGGCCGACCATGCAGCCCTTCGGATGGCCACGCTCACACTGCATGCGCGCCGAACGCCTGAGCGCCTGTTCCAATGCCTGGCGCGGCGGCAGACTCGTATCCCGCAAAGACTCGGTGACGTGCGCATAGGTAGCGAGGTAGCGCGACACGCATTCCTGGAAGAGCGCTTCCTTCGAGCCGAATGCCGCATAGAAGCTCGGCGCCGAGATGCCACCACCGATCGCGGCCTTCAGTTGGCTCGAAGACGCCGAGTCGTCCCCCTGCTCCTAGCAGAGATGCAATGCTTGTTCGACGGCCGCGTCGCGATCGAACCTCCGAGGCCTGCCCATTTGCGCCATGATGTGCTCCCGACCGACATCGATGCTACTCGGCACATAAGTCGTTGATCACATCGCGCTGCCGCGTTATATTTATATCGATCGCTACATAAATGGTTGCGGGTCGAGAGGATGCGCGAGCCTCGCCAATGCAGGCGGTCGATTGCGATCGAAGGACTACGGCCTAACGCTTGCCTTTTGAGCGATTGCCTTGAATAAACTGCCGCCGACGCGGCTTTTTCAAACCACCTTTGTATCGGTCAATCCATAAGTCCCGTGGTTTGCCTGCCCTTGCCAGGCCGCTACGCCGGTATTGGACGCACCCTCGCCCGCAGCAGTGTTCAGCCTTCTCCCGCGCACCGCTGTGGCGATCGGCCCGCGGCCGAGTGTCCAGGGCGCGGCAGCGGGTGCGGGCCGCTCGTCGCAACCAGCGCCGAGCCGGCGCTGGCGCCGCGATCGGACTGGATTCAACCCGCGCCTGCGGTACGGCGCGGCCGATCGAACCACGCTTGATGAGCCGGAGCAACGAATGGACGTTGGATTGATAGGACTGGGCGCGATGGCGCGCGCGATCGCGGAAAATCTGGTCGCAGCCGGTCACCGGGTGAGATGTTGGAACCGCTCGGGCGGCGACGTGGCTGGCGTGGACATGGTGCTGACGCCAGCCGAGGCATTCCAGGCGGATGCCGTGTTCACGCTGTTGTCGGACGATGCGGCAATCCGCGAGGTGTTGATCGAGGGCAACGTGCTCGCGCAGGCGAAACCGGGCATGGTCCACGCCGTCGCCTCCACTGTGTCGGTGGCCTTCTCCGAGGAATTGGTCCAGCATCACCGGCAGGCCGGCATCGACTATGTGGCCGCACCGGTCCTTGGCCGGCCGGACGTGGCGGCAAAAGGCGAGCTGAACGTCCTCGCCGCTGGTGCGCCAGCCGCACTGCAACGACTGCAACCGCTGTTCGAGGTGATCGGGAAGCGCACCTGGCCACTTGGCGATCACCCGCCCGGCGCGCATGCAGCCAAGATCGCCTGCAACATGATGATCGCGATGGCCATCGAAGCAATGGCGGAAGCCGCCGCGCTGACCGACGCGAATGGCGTGCCGCGCGCCGACTTCTTCGAACTGATCCTGGGCACGCTGTTCGGCAGCCGCTCCTACCAGGTGTATTCCGGCCTGATCGTCGAGGGCCAGTACCAACCAGGCTTCAAGGCGAGTCTAGGGCTCAAGGACCTGCGGCTGGCACGCGAAGCGTCGCAAACATTGGCGGCGCCGCTGCCCGCTCTGGAGGCCGTGCATGAGCAAATGCGCAAGGCCGTCGCAGCCGGTGGCGCGGATCGCGACTGGTCAGTGATGGCGGACTACACGTTGAGGGCGGCGAGCGCTCGCGAAGGGAAGCCGTGATCCCTGGAAGCGACGCCATCATCACGCGCAGCGGCGGCGCCTTGCGAACAACAGGGCGTCCCGCGGTGCAGTCGTAGCGCGCGTCCACCCAAGGCAGCGGCTGCCGAACGCGTCCCAAAGCGCCAAGCGTACGGGCCGCCGGCCGACAGACAGCCGGCCCGCCTCGTGGATGGCACCGACGCAACGCCTGACGGGTCCTGGCGCGCCGGCTCACCGGTCCGCACCGCTCGACTCATGCGAGAATTCGGACGGCGCGCCGCGACGGCCTCGCCGCTCGTTCCGCCTTTCCGATGACTGCCGATCCCATTCCGCTGAAAAACGAAGCCACAGAATCGATCACCGTCGACCTGATTGTCTATCCGGGCTTCAAGGCGCTGGAGGCGATCGGCCCGATGAGCGTGTTCGATTATGCGAACCAGCATCTGCAACGCCGTGGCGTCGCTCGGCGTTACGACGTGCGGATCGCGGCCGCTGCAACGGGCGCCGTCGCATCGGACATGCAGATGACGCTGCAAGCCGACAAACGCCTCGATGCGCTCAACCTGCCGGACACCGCCATCATCGTCGGCGCGCGCGATATCGAGAAAGCACTCGACGCATCGGCGGAAGTCGTCGAATGGCTCGGCAAGACGGGCGCGCGCGTGCCCCGCCTCGCCGCCCTGTGCACCGGCACGTTCTTTCTGGCGGCTGCCGGCCTGTTGGATGGCAAGCGCGCGACCACGCATTGGGCGCTCGCCCCGCTGCTTCAGTCGCGACATCCGCATGTGCTTGTCGATGCCGAACGGATCTTCATTCAGCAAGGCCGGCTGTGGACCTCGGCCGGCGTCACGGCCGGCATCGATCTCGCGCTCGCCCTGGTCGAACAGGATTTCGGCAAGGAGGTTGCGCTGGAAGTCGCTGGCGAACTGGTCGTCTACCTGAAGCGCCCGGGCGGTCAGTCGCAATTCAGCATGCACCTGAGCAGCCAGCGCACCGGCCACGATGGCATTGCCGCTGTGCAGGACTGGGTGCTGCGCCACCTCGCCACGTCGCTGTCGGTGGCCGACATGGCGGCACGCTCGGCAATGAGCGCGCGCAACTTCGCGCGTGTGTTCCGCCGCGAAACCGGCATGTCGCCGATGGATTTCGTCGAGCGCGCCCGCGTGGAGGCCGCCCGCAGGGCACTGGAAGACGGCCTCGAACCGCTCAAGGCGATTGCCGACAGCGTCGGCTTTCGCGCTTACGGACCGATGCGTCTCGCGTTCCAGAAACGCCTCGGCATGACGCCGAGCGAGTACCGCCGCCGCTTCGCCACGGCGGCGCAGCGTCCCGGCGTCGACAGCGATGCCGGCGACGGCGTCTGACCCGTTGCGCGGCGACGCTCAGTAGAGCACGACCGAGCGGATCGACTCGCCGCGCTTCATCAGCGCGAAGCCCTCGTTGATGTCCTCCAGCGCCAGCCGGTGCGTGATCAAGTCGTCGATGTTGAGCTTGCCTTCCATATACCAGTCGACGATCTTCGGCACGTCCGTGCGCCCGCGCGCACCGCCAAACGCCGAACCCTTCCACTCGCGCCCGGTCACCAGCTGGAATGGCCGCGTGCTGATCTCCGCGCCCGCCTCCGCCACCCCGATGATGAACGACTGCCCCCAGCCCTTGTGGCAGCACTCCAGCGCCTGGCGCATCGTCTTCGTGTTGCCGATGCACTCGAAGGAATAGTCCGCCCCACCGTCGGTCAGCTGCACGATCGTGTCGACCACATTCTCGACCTCGCCCGGATTGATGAAGTGCGTCATGCCGAACTGGCGCGCCAGCGCCTCGCGCCCCGGGTTCAGGTCGATGCCGATGATCTTGTCCGCCCCGACCATCTTCGCGCCCTGGATCACGTTCAGCCCGATCCCGCCCAGCCCGAACACCACCACGTTCGCGCCCGCCTCCACCTTCGCCGAGAACACCACCGCCCCGACCCCGGTCGTCACCCCGCAGCCGATGTAGCAGACCTTGTCGAACGGCGCGTCCGGGCGGATCTTCGCCAGCGCGATCTCCGGCACCACGATGAAATTCGA
>NZ_FNLO01000025.1 GCF_900095735.1 Chitinasiproducens palmae
AGTATAGCTGGTTTGTCAAGTTAGCGCGATGCTCTTTAAAAATTTACAGCCGATAAGTGTGGGCACTTGATGGCGAGCGGGCTGTGGCATTCGTGCCGCGGTCTTTGCAAAAGTAATCAAGTCTCACACTAAGTAATAGGTAAGTCGTGATTCATCATGACTTGTCAGCACTTTGAGTGAGCGACACATCCGCAAGGATGAAACAAGTAACAGGAATTGAACTGAAGAGTTTGATCCTGGCTCAGATTGAACGCTGGCGGCATGCCTTACACATGCAAGTCGAACGGCAGCGCGGACTTCGGTCTGGCGGCGAGTGGCGAACGGGTGAGTAATACATCGGAACGTGTCCTGTAGTGGGGGATAGCCCGGCGAAAGCCGGATTAATACCGCATACGATCTACGGATGAAAGCGGGGGACCTTCGGGCCTCGCGCTATAGGGGCGGCCGATGGCAGATTAGCTAGTTGGTGGGGTAAAGGCCTACCAAGGCGACGATCTGTAGCTGGTCTGAGAGGACGACCAGCCACACTGGGACTGAGACACGGCCCAGACTCCTACGGGAGGCAGCAGTGGGGAATTTTGGACAATGGGCGAAAGCCTGATCCAGCAATGCCGCGTGTGTGAAGAAGGCCTTCGGGTTGTAAAGCACTTTTGTCCGGAAAGAAAACGTCTGGGTTAATACCTCGGGCGGATGACGGTACCGGAAGAATAAGCACCGGCTAACTACGTGCCAGCAGCCGCGGTAATACGTAGGGTGCGAGCGTTAATCGGAATTACTGGGCGTAAAGCGTGCGCAGGCGGTTTGTTAAGACAGATGTGAAATCCCCGGGCTCAACCTGGGAACTGCATTTGTGACTGGCAAGCTAGAGTATGGCAGAGGGGGGTAGAATTCCACGTGTAGCAGTGAAATGCGTAGAGATGTGGAGGAATACCGATGGCGAAGGCAGCCCCCTGGGCCAATACTGACGCTCATGCACGAAAGCGTGGGGAGCAAACAGGATTAGATACCCTGGTAGTCCACGCCCTAAACGATGTCAACTAGTTGTTGGGGATTCATTTCCTTAGTAACGTAGCTAACGCATGAAGTTGACCGCCTGGGGAGTACGGTCGCAAGATTAAAACTCAAAGGAATTGACGGGGACCCGCACAAGCGGTGGATGATGTGGATTAATTCGATGCAACGCGAAAAACCTTACCTACCCTTGACATGTACGGAATCCTGCTGAGAGGCGGGAGTGCTCGAAAGAGAGCCGTAACACAGGTGCTGCATGGCTGTCGTCAGCTCGTGTCGTGAGATGTTGGGTTAAGTCCCGCAACGAGCGCAACCCTTGTCCTTAGTTGCTACGAAAGGGCACTCTAAGGAGACTGCCGGTGACAAACCGGAGGAAGGTGGGGATGACGTCAAGTCCTCATGGCCCTTATGGGTAGGGCTTCACACGTCATACAATGGTCGGTACAGAGGGTCGCCAACCCGCGAGGGGGAGCTAATCTCAGAAAACCGATCGTAGTCCGGATTGCACTCTGCAACTCGAGTGCATGAAGTTGGAATCGCTAGTAATCGCGGATCAGCATGCCGCGGTGAATACGTTCCCGGGTCTTGTACACACCGCCCGTCACACCATGGGAGTGGGTTTTACCAGAAGTGGCTAGTCTAACCGCAAGGAGGACGGTCACCACGGTAGGATTCATGACTGGGGTGAAGTCGTAACAAGGTAGCCGTATCGGAAGGTGCGGCTGGATCACCTCCTTTCTCGAGCAAGTCGCTCAAAGCTCAAGTGTCCACGCTTATCGGCTGTAGATGTACGACAGAGACTTAGCGGGTCTGTAGCTCAGTCGGTTAGAGCACCGTCTTGATAAGGCGGGGGTCGTTGGTTCGAATCCAACCAGACCCACCATCGAGTCTTGACTTGGGGGCATAGCTCAGCTGGGAGAGCACCTGCTTTGCAAGCAGGGGGTCGTCGGTTCGATCCCGTCTGCCTCCACCATTCGCTAGTCGAGAACGCTTTGCGTGAGTGTTCCCGACTGACGGTTGTCAGTTCAGTTTCGGCTGTCGTTCTTTAACAATTCAGAGAAGTAGTTTGTACG
>NZ_FNLO01000011.1 GCF_900095735.1 Chitinasiproducens palmae
ACGGAGGACGTCGCGGCGCTCGACCGCAAGGCGAGTGCGTTTATGGACCGCATCAAAGGCGGTCTGCTGGTCGCCGGTTTTGTCGTAACGCTGGTGCAAGGGGGGCTGATTGCCGGTGTCGTTTGGCTAATCAGTACGACGCAAAACGGGCAGACAACCAACCAGTTGCAGCAGCAGACGATCGACCGTCTGGACCGAGAGCAGGACGTGATACGGCGTCTCGTGACAGGCAAATAAACAAAGCGGCTTCGGCCGCTTTTCCTTTTCTGAGGGTCTATGAAAGTAACTTTGGCCGCGCCCTGGGCGGTGATGAAAAAGTGGTGGTGTGTGCACGTGGCGGGTGCGTTCGCAATGCTGCTCGCCGTGGTGCCCGCGTTGGCGCACGAATGGCCGACCCTGGCGCCCGTGCTGCTCGATCTATTTCCGTCGGGCGGCAAGCAATGGGTTCCGATTGTCGGTATCGGCCTCGTCATCGCGGCGCGATCGATTAAGCAACCGGCCTTGACGGAGCGCAACGATGGCTAACACTGTGAACCGAAAAGCCAAGCTGGCGGGCGTTGTCGGCGCCGCCGTCGCTGTGGCGGCAATAGCGTTCACTGCGCCGAAAGAGGGCGTGTCATTGGTGCCGTACCGCGACACACTCGCGCGGAACGTGCAGACCGTCTGTTTCGGCGAAACCAACGTCGAGATGCGCCGCTACACGTTGCCCGAATGCACCGACATGCTCGACACCAGTCTGGCGGGCTATGCGCAGGCGGTGAAAGATGTGACGCCGGGTTTCGAGCAACTGAGCGTCGGGCAGCAAGTCTCGGCGATTGATCTGGCCTACAACATCGGTCTTGCCAACTACCGAGCCTCGACGTTGCGCAAGCTATATGTCGTGCGTGACTTTCCGGCCGCATGCGATCAATTCCTGCGTTGGCGGTTTGTGGCCGGCAAGGACTGCGCGATCGCGGCGAACCGGTGTAGCGGCATCGTAAAGCGGCGCGAGGCCGAACGCGCAGCGTGTCGCGGGGAGGGATGACGATGGGCGCCCCTTGGAAACGCTATGCAGCGGTCCTATGCCTGGGTGCTGCTTTGGGTGCCGCAGGTGCCTGGTGGCTCACGAGCATGCGCGCGAGCGCGGATCTGGCGACGGAGCGAGCCGCGCATGCAAGAGACAACACACGTAGCGCAGAGGCTGCTGCGGCCGCAGCGGCGGTGGCTACCCAAGCCGCGAGTCAGGCGGTGGCCACGCAATCGCGCCAGGCGCAGCAGCTCAGCCAACTAGACGCGCAACTGACGAAGGAGAGAGCGAATCATGAAACGGAGAATGCGCGCCTTCGCGCTGACTTGGCCGCTGGCACTCGCCGCGTGCGGCTCAGTGCAACCAGCTGCGCCGCAGCCGCCCACACCGGTGGCGGTGGCATGCCCGACTCTCCCGCCGCCGGCGCCGTGGGCGATGACAGCGCCGCCAGCGCCGAGCTTGACCCAGCGACTGCGGCAGCTCTGGCAGGAATCGTCGTCGACGGCGATCGCGCCATAGCGCAGCTGCGTTACCTGCAAGCCTACGTCTGCACGGTTCGTCCGCAGACCGCGGACTGTCCAGCCGGCCACGCGGCCGACTCGACGCAATAACAAGAAAGGGCGACCGCGCCGGCGTTACGAGAGTCGGCGCGGTCCTGCTTCGTTCAAGTTGTCGAGCAAGTGTCGGGAACGATCATGAGCGTTTCCTTCTCAGTACTGACGCAATCGCGGCCTGCAATTGGCTGATTGACCTTCTCTGCGATGCGTTGTCGAGCTAAGCAGTAGCGGCGTGTCGCACGTCATTGAAGGCTGGCGCTTGACTGGCTAGCACTCGTGTCGCTACTACATGCCTGACGATAGTTCTCGCCGTGTCGGAAAGGTTAACAAGCCGTACTCGACGCTTGAAGGTTTCAACCCCGAGGATCTTGCACAGCATGCCAACACATTCATCTGCAAAAGATGGTGACGGATCGACCCCTTCGAAGTCGATCACTACAACATCATGCTCGGTCAGCTTTTCCAGAAGGTATGACCGAGCCGCCGCGCCATGAGGGCGGGTAGACAGCTTGAAACTGTCTTGCACCACTACTCTAAAAGCCGAAGTCGTCATCATTTCCCTCTATTTGTGGCCAACTTTCGTACACCTCGCGCGTGCTCAGTGGGACGTCAGTGTTCCATTCCAAAACAATGAGCGTACCGTTGAACGTCCGTGGGGTTTGGCCGGCGAGCACTGCCGCGCCGCGAGTCATGAAGAACTCATCGTACGAAACAATGTATAAGCAACCCCCATTGTTTCCCATCAAGTCCCGCGCAAGTTTTAGTCCGTAGCCCGAGTGTCCCCGGTTTGGCTTGCTTGTTACAGCATATCTTGTCGCAAATTCGCATGCATTAGACGTCGCGAGGCTTTCTCGATACTCAGCGCGCTGTAGCAGAGACCGTCGAATGCCAATCCCGCTGTCACAGATCGCAATCTGAGCCTTACGACCGCGTGCCCAGAACTGAGCACATGCCAAACCATGCAGTCCCATGTCAGACTCAGCGTGCGCGAAACAATTTCCCAGCAATTCTTGGACCGCAGCCTTAGCGCTTGTGTCGCCACCATTGTCAAGAATGTGTGTCAGAGCTTCGCTCACCTGGTCGACCTGTTCTTCGTCTTCCAAGCGTTCCAGCGGGTGGAAGCGGCCGGCAGCATTATATTCGTTGACGTAAACCGGCGCTCTGAGACCAATAGCGTCCCAGAAGTGCATTCGCGCCGCGTAGCCCTCAAATTCCCTGGGTAGTCTTACAGCAGGTGCGCCGATTCGTCTCAGCTCCATTGCTGCTAACACGAAGTGGTAGGGGCGAAAAAATCTTGGTGCGGTGCATTCCATATTGTTTGTCAAGCAATGCACCTCATCGATCCACGAGAAGATTTCCCCAAGTGCCGTGAGCTCCACCCCGTCTCCTTATCATAAAAAACTTGTGAGATGGTAAACGGCTGCTTGGGCAAAATCTTTACAGCGGGAATTTTTACCTGGTGGCGATTGTTAGTAGCGTACTTGATCGAAATCTTTAGCCGCCATTATACTGTATTTATGTACAGTATTCATGCGAGTAAAAATGCTGTCTTTTGACGCGGCGGCGATTCATCCGACCTTGTGGCGAGGGGACCAGTTAGCGCGCAACGCAATGCGTACGGTCTCGTCGGGCTATGCGGCTCTCGACGCCGAGCTGCCCGGCGGCGGCTGGCCGAACGGAGAGACGACCGACATTCATGTCCAGCAGCATGGGATCGGCGAGATGCGCCTGCTGCGTCCGGCACTCACCGCCGTCGGCCATCGGCCGCTGATGATGCTTTGTGCCCCGCACGTTCCCAACTCGCTGGCGTTTGCCAACTGGGGAGTACCGACCGAAAACCTATACTGGATCGACGCACAGACGACCGGCGATGCGCTGTGGACGGCGGAGCAGATTCTGAGGGCTGGGACGTGCGGCGCGCTGCTGTTCTGGCGGACCGAGATCCGACCCGAACACGTGCGCCGGTTGCAACTCGCCGCGCAGACCGGCAACGCCCTCTTTTTCCTGTTCCGCTGGGGCTCATCGCTTCACCACAATTCGCCGGCACCGCTGCGGCTCAGTTTGACGCCGGCGCCAGACGGGGTCGACGTGCAGATTGTGAAGCGCCGCGGCCCCGCGCTCGACGATCCTGTGCGTCTCCGCATTCAGCCCGCGCCGGCACGCATCCGCGAGTTTGCACCGCTGCAGCCCGTTCCGTCGTTCGAATCACAGGAGGCGCGATGAGACGGGTTTCGTTCGTTCGCGTGCTCGACACCATGCGCCGGGTCGATGTCGATCGACCTATCTACCGAGGGGGAAGCTGGGTCATCGATATGCTGCTGGCTGATGGCTTAGCCACTTGGCTGACTACCCCTCGCGGTCATCGCGTGGCACTGACTGACGCCGGCCAGGACGTCAAGCGAGAGATGGTGCAGCTGGAGCAAGAGGGCCTGTTACGCGGTTGCTGGCCTGGTGACGGTTTTATGCCTATCTGAACACGTAGGCGTCAGGTAGCAGTCCCACTGCGCACGCATTTGCAGTCATGGACTCGCGTAGCCCGCCGCGTTTCGACATTCGGCGGAATTTCAGCTTTGCGCGCTGCTGGTTGGCAGGATGTCAGTCAGTCATGACGGCTTCGTAGAAGAAGCTGCAACCAAAGCCGAAGACAGAAAACGCTATACACAAGCGAGAGCGGCGCCCACACAACGAGTTGGTAGATTTGCAATCGTGTTGCAGGGCCAGACTCGCTCACAAATACAAACGTATACCACCAGCCAACCACCGCGTACGCATGACAGAAGAGAAATGAGGCAATACTCTTTGTCCATTTCGAAAGGCGCGCCCGGTGCTCATCTGAGAGCGCCGCAGCCGCAACGAATACTGCGGCGATAGCCGCAATCGTGCTGAAGACGCTCAACCCCAATACAAGCGTAGTCGACATGGGTACGCCCTGCTTTGGTTGAATGCAAAAAAGCCCGCACGGTAGCGGGCTGCTTTGCGGAAATGACTGTCGATTGCGGAAAACTCTATCGACCGCTAAATCCTTGATTCTTCTGGTGGGGCGTGAGTGACTCGAACACTCGACCTACGGATTAAGAGTCCGCTGCTCTACCAACTGAGCTAACGCCCCAAAGAGAGCGAAATATTAGCCGATGAAGAATCGTTTGTCAAGCGTTGGCCACCACATTGCTCCAATTCCGGTGCTATCGGCGCACGTCGAGTGCGGCGGGGTTGACCAGGCCTTCGCGTCCGCCGGCGATGAAACCGTTGAGCTGGGCGAACGCGGTCCCGAAATATTGCTCGTAGGTCTGCTGTTCGACGTAACCGATGTGCGGCGTACAGATCACGTTTTCCATGCGTAGCAGGCTGTGACCCTGGAGGATCGGCTCGGTTTCGAAGACGTCCACTGCGACCATGCCCGGCTGGCCTGCCGAGACCGCGGCAACCAGTGCGTTGTCTTCGACGAGTTCGGCTCGGCTCGTGTTCACGAACAAGGCATCCGGTTTCATTGTTCCCAGATCTTCTCGGGTCACGATGCCGCGTGTTGCATCGTTCAAGCGTAGATGCACGCTGACCACGTCGCTGTTAGCGAAGAAAGACTGCTTGTCAGGCGCGGCGGCATAGCCGTCGGCTTCCGCCTGGCGGCGCGACGCTTCGCTGCCCCAGATCAGTACTCGCATGCCGAACGCGGCGCCGTAACCGGCGACCAGCCGCCCGATCTTGCCGTAACCCCAGATACCGAGCGTACTGCCGCGCAGCACGCGCCCGATCCCGAAATTAGGGGGCATGGCGGCTGCCTTCAGTCCCGACTGCTGCCATGCGCCTTGCTTCAGATTGGCGACATACTGTGGAATGCGGCGTTGCGCAGCGAGCACCAGCGCCCACGTGAGCTCGGCAGGAGCGGTGGGAGAGCCAGTTCCGTCGAGGACCGCGATGCCAAGCCTCGTGCAAGCGTCGACGTCGACATGCGAGCCGGCTCGGCCGGTCTGGCAGATCACCTTCAAGCGGGGTAGTTTTTCGAGAAGCGTCGCGGGCAGCCTGGTTCGCTCGCGGATCAGCACCAGGGCCTCGGTCTCCGCGAGTCGCGCGGCCAGTTGCCCAACACCGCGGACGATCTGGTTGTACACCTTGACCTCGTGACCGTCGAGCAAAGCGAAGCAATCGAGCTTCCGCACTGCATCTTGATAGTCGTCGAGGATGGCAATCTTCATGCTGTCTCCGTAGCGCGAACGGACGCGCATCGATGCGCAAGACGCTTTCGCCGGACACTTGCCGCGGGCAGTCGGGACGCCGCTGGGTAAGCGGTGCGGGCATTGAAGTGGGCATCACGTCGCAGCAGCAATACTAGCAGGTCCTAACCGCAGTCCCCTGACCAACATCTTGGCGCCTGCATATTGCTCATCGATGAGGCGTCCAACGATCAGGAAAGCCTGACCGCTGTTTTTCAGCCCGATGGATGTGGCGCATTGACGCGTACGGCAGGCAGGTAATCCCGCGCAATGCGGCTGCAAGTGCTCGATATTGCAAGAGCCAACAATCTCACTGCAACTGCGGGCTATAGCGGTGATCTTGTCTGCAGAAGGCTTACTGTAAAGTGGCGCGCCGGCACGCATTGATTGCCGCGCGTACAATCGCCTCAATCAAAGCACCCGGACCGCCCCGATCCGGCAGTGCGTGCACGATTCTTGCGGCACGGTCGTGGATGACAAGGCTTGCCAGTAGAGCAAGCTGCCGGATGGAGTAGTCTCATGGATCAACTGCAATCAATGCGCGTGTTCGTGAAGGTAGCCGAACTCGGCAGCTTCGCGCGCGCTGCCACGCATCTCGATTTGTCCAATGCGGTTGTGACGCGTCACGTCGCTGATCTTGAAGGACGGTTGGGCACGCGCCTGATGCACCGTACGACCCGCAGTCTCTCGATGACAGAGGCGGGGCAGGTATTCCTGGAGCGAGCCAAGCAGATCCTCGAGGAAATCGAAGACGTCGAGCAGATGGTGAGTGCGCGAACGCAGGAGCCGGTCGGCACGCTGCGCATTGCGGCCCCGGTCGTATTTGGCATGCACAATCTTGCGCCGGCATTGCAATCTTTTACGCAGCGCTACCCGCGTGTCGTACCCGATCTGACGCTGGTGGACCGCGTCATTGATCTGGTCGACGAGGGCTACGATGTCGGCATCGCGATTGCCGGTACCGTTCGAAGCGCCAGTGTGGTCAGCAGGCGGTTGACGACTGGATGCTTGGTGGTCTGCGCGGCGCCGGAGTATCTGGAAAAGCGTGGCGTAGTGGAGACGCCGCAAGGTCTGACCGATCACGACTGCCTGACGCTGTCACCCAGTCCGACTGGTGATGAGTACATCTTCACCGGCCCACACGGCGAAGTCCGTGTACGGACCCGCAGCGTCATCACGACGAACAACACCGAGATGCTGCGGCAGTTCACGCTGCAAGGCATGGGCATCGCGGTGCTGCCGAGTTATTTGGTCGGCAACGATCTGGCGCATGGACGACTCGTCCGCCTGCTGCCCGACTACAGGCTCGCGCCTTTCGACATCAATGTGATTTACCCGAGCCGACGCCATATGCCTGCGAAGCTGCGGACGTTCATCGATCACTTGGTGGAGCACTTCTCGCAGACGCCGAACGGCATGCTGGGCGAGAAGTGGCTGATCGATGCAAGCCCGATCACGAGTTTTGTCCCACCCCGGCGCGATGACGAAGTCGAATCGGCCGTACGCGTCTATTCCTGACAAGGCGTGCTGGCAGTGCCATGGCTTCGCATGGTCCGCGGGCCGCGGCCACGGCTCGATAGGCGGTCTCCCAGGCCGTGATCGGGGGCGCATCGGCTGACATGTCAAGCCGCGCTGCCGCCAAGCCCACGTAAGATCGACAGGTCGTCGATTGCGCATCTGCCCGTACTTCCGGCCGAACGGCCGGAATGTACTGCCCGACATTCGAGCGGGTCTGAGCAAGTCGTCGGCCACGTTAGACAAGGCAACTTAATAGGCACACTGTGCCCCGTGCGCCTCGTTGAGCGCAGGTCTGAGGGCAGGCCGTTCTCGAAGCGCGGTTCCCCTCGTTCACTGGCGCCTGCGGCCCGCAAATAGCGGTCTGCGCATACGCCTCCTGCTGAAACGTCTCGGCGTCGCGATCGGACAAGGCTTTCGCATGCCAAAAACAAGAAGGGCGACCGTCTTGCCGATCGCCCTTCAGTGTTCGTCCGGGATCGACGATCAGGCTGTCTCTGTTTTCCGGCTGGTCTTGCGCGCGGCGGTCTTCTTCGCGGCGGCTTTCTTGGCGGCAGGTCGAGAGGCGGCTTGCGCCGAGTCGCCCTGAAAGCTGGCGGCGGCAGTCTTGCGTGCCGGTGCTTTCTTCGCGGCGGCGGGGTCTCGCTTTTCGAATTCGAAGCCGATCTTGCCGTCGCTCTGCTTGACCAGATAGGCCTTGAAGTTACGGCCCGTGCGAGACGAGCGGAAACCCGTCAGAAGATCGGTGCGTCCGTCGGCGAGCAACTTCCGAATCTGTTCGCTATCGATTTCCTGCTGAAGGATGACCTTGCCAGAGCGAAAATCGCAGGTACGCGGCACGGCGGCGTAGTTTTCGCAGACATAGTTCATGCCGTGCTCGAAGACGCGTGCCTGGCATTTTGGACAGTTGCCGAGCGAGGTCTGGTTCGAGAAATCAGGCGCCTCGCCCGCTTCGTCCGCCTGATCCTGCCCGAAGTCGAACTCCAGCTTGTAGTTCTCGATTTCCTTGTCGTAGGCTAGTTTCAGGATGGCCGAGAAGGGGCGGCCCATCTTGCTGCGAAAACCTGACAGCGGGCCGATCTGCTTGTCCCGCAACAACGTCTCGGCTTCGTCGATTTCGAACTGACGGCCGCCGGGAATCTTGCTGATCGAGAAATCGCATTGGACGCAGGCGAAACGGCGGTAGTTTTCCTTGACCTGCCCACCGCATTTTGGACACGGCTCGCCCAGCACCGCATATTCGCCAGGCACCGTGTCCGAGTCGTATTCCTTGGCGCGCCGCACGATGGTCTGCGTCATCTGTGCAATCTGCTGCATGAAGGCGTTGCGTGGCAGACCGCCACGCTCCATCTGCGCGAGCTTATGCTCCCATTCGCCGGTCAATTCAGGATGAGTCAACTCCTGAACGCCCAGTCCGCGCAGCAACGTCATCAACTGAAACGCCTTGGCCGTGGGAATCAGCTCGCGGCCTTCACGGACGAGATATTTTTCCGTGAGCAGGCCTTCGATCGTCGCGGCGCGTGTGGCCGGCGTACCAAGCCCCTTACCCGCCATTGCCTCGCGCAGCTCGTCGTCGCCGACCAGCTTGCCGGCACCTTCCATCGCTGAAAGCAGCGTCGCTTCGTTATAACGCGCGGGCGGACGCGTCACCAACTGTTGCGCTGCGATCTTGTCGGTCTTGACGGTTTCTCCCTTCTCGACGGGTGCAAGGTTGGCATCGTCGCCCTGGTTTTCCCGACCGTAGATTTGCAGCCAGCCCGGGTTGACCAGCACCTTGCCTTCGGTCTTGAAATGATGGCCCGCCACCTCGGTGATCCGGGTGGTGACCTGGAATTCCGCGGCAGGGTAGAACACCGCGAGGAAACGGCGCACGACCAGGTCATACAGCTTCTGCTCAGGCTCCGACAGATTCTTCGGTGCCTGCAAGGTCGGGATGATCGCGAAGTGGTCGCTGATCTTGCTGTTGTCAAAAATCCGGCGGTTCGGCTTGACCCAGCTCTTGTCGAGGATCTCCTTCGAGAAACGATGGTAGTTGTTGCTTTCCTTGAGCATGCCGAGCGTGTCGCGCACGGTGCCGAGGTAATCCTCTGGCAGCGCGCGTGAGTCGGTTCGCGGGTAGGTCAGTACCTTGTGCTTCTCGTAAAGCGCCTGTGCGAGGCCCAGCGTGTTCTTCGCGGAAAAACCAAAGCGGCCGTTGGCCTCCCGTTGCAGGCTCGTCAGGTCGAACAACGCGGGAGACATCTGGGTCGACGGCTTCGACTCCTCCGTGACCGTGCCTTCCCGGCCACGACAGGCGGCGACCACCGATTCGGCAGCTGCTGCGGTCCATAGCCGGCTTTCGCGTTGTTCAGGATCGTGCTCGTTGCGCTTGAACTTCGGGTCGAACCAGCGCCCCTCGTAGAAACCCGCGGCGCACACGAAATCCGCTTTTACTTCCCAGTAGTCGCGCGGCACGAAGCGGCGGATCTTCTCCTCGCGTTCGACCACGATCGATAGGGTTGGTGTCTGGACGCGCCCGACAGTGGTCAGGAAGAAACCGCCCCCCTTGCTATTGAACGCCGTCATCGCGCGAGTGCCGTTGATGCCGACCAGCCAGTCCGCTTCCGAGCGGCAGCGAGCGGCATCGGCCAGCGGCATCATGTCCTCGTCGCTGCGCAGCTTGGCAAAGCCGTCGCGGATCGCCTGAGGCGTCATCGATTGCAGCCATAGGCGCTGCACCGGCTGCTTCGCCTTCGTGTGCTGGATGATGTAACGAAAGATCAACTCGCCTTCTCGTCCGGCATCGCAGGCGTTGATCAGACGATCGATGTCCTTGCGCTTCAGCAGGCGCGACAGCACTTTCAGGCGCGACTCGCTCTTAGCGATGGGTTGCAATGCGAAGTGGGGCGGAATCACCGGCAGATGGGTGAAGCTCCATTTGCCCCGCTTGACCTCGTACTCTTCAGGCGCGGCTATTTCCAGCAGGTGGCCGACGGCTGACGAGACGACATATTCGTCGGACTCGAAGTAGTCGTCGTGCTTGGTAAAACCGCCGAGCGCCTTCGCGATGTCACTCGCGACAGACGGTTTCTCGGCAATGATCAGTGCTTTGGCCATGAAGGTTGTGCTAGGGGTGGCGCCTGGACGAACGCTTTATAACATAAGGTGCTTGCGACGCAAGTCGCCGCACGAGGGGGCGGAAACACAGTCGACAGCGGCGCGCAGCTTTCATGCCTGTCGCCATCGACGCAGGCTGGAATCCGTCCCGCCGAGCGCCTTGTCCTTGCCGCATCGGCGAGCTAGGCTTCGGAGAGGGCGTCCCGCAGACTCGGTGCATCGGCGATGACCGGCAAGCCGTCGCGCTCTGCCAGCAAGCGGCTCAGAACGCCCGCATGCGGCAAGACCGGGCCATTGAAGCGCACGCCGACGCTGTCCTCGATGACGATGCTCGGGAAGTTCTCCACCTCGAAGGCGTCGACGCGGTCCGAGTGGTCCTCGACGTCCACCCAGACGAAACAGTATTCGGGATGACGCTCGGCAAGTGCATTGAACACCGCCGCGTAATCGCGGCACGAGCCGCACCAGGCGGCGCATAGGCAAGCGACGAGCGGCCTGTCGACGTCGGACAGGACATGTCGGGCGGTTTCGCGGATCGTATCGTAGTCGAAGGCGGGCATCTTCGTGCATTGCAGCAAACTGCGGTCGCTGGCAGCTTAGCCCATTGCTGCCATTTCTGTCTTGCGGGATGAAAAACCATCCCATGCGTCGCGTTAAAGCCAGCGGGCACAGAATCTCGTCGGCGCGCCAGACAGTCACGGATGAAAGGCCGCGTAGTGCGCGCACGAACACGCGTGCGAAAGGCCTGCGACTGCGGTGCGTTCGACGAGCCTGCAAATCCCATGGACGCCCGGCGGTGCGCGACCGGCGCTCCACGAGGTCGGATCGCCGCATGATCGAGTGTGAGACGGCGAGGACGATGGCAATGACGACGGTGAGCGGTCGCGGTCAAGGCGCTATGCACGAGGCGTCGGGGGCGTGATGCGTTCATAGACGTTGCCAGGCGCGCGCGCTACGGTGCCAGCGAGTTCGAGCTCAAGCAGTATCGCGTTGACTTGCGACAGTTCGAACTGCGTTCGTTCAAGCAATTGGTCGAGCGTGGTCGGCGCATGGCCGAGCGCCGCGAGTACGGAGGCGGCAGCGCCCACGGCCACGGGGGGCGGCACGCCTGATCGGTGGGTTCGGTAAGCCCGGGAATCGCTCTTGATGCCATTGCAGCCCCGTACTTCGGGCGCGCGCGCGTCCAGCTGCGAGGCGCCGCGCCGCATTGTCTCGGACGCGTGTGCCGAGTTTGTACTTGAGCCACTCGAGACGTCGGCTGCGATGCGAGTACCCGGCGCATGTCGGCGCGGCCGCCGCGCGGCGTCGGATCGGACATTGGCTGGGTGAAGCGGGGGTCGTGAAGGTATCGGCGTCTCACATGCCGCGCAGGGGCTTCCGCTCCGCCCGACCTGCCATTGACGGGCGCAACGGACCGCCTCCGGCAGAAGCTCCGCTTCGACGTCGTCGGCGCCGCGAACCAGGGCTGCGCCGTCTCGTATCAAACGATGACAACCTTGTGAGCGGGGGGCATGGACCGAGCCCGGGACGGCGAGAACCTCACGTCCGAGTTCGTTTGCGAGTCTGGCGGTGATCAGCGAACCCGAGCGCTCGGCCGCCTCGACGACGACCACGCCTTCCGCAAGCGCGGCGATCAGGCGGTTGCGTCGCGGGAAATTCAGTGCGCGCGCGGCAGTGCCGGGAGGCCATTCGGAGACGACCGCGCCGTGTTCAGCGATCTCCGACGCCAGGCCAAGGTGTTCCGATGGGTAGACGACGTCTGGCCCGGTCGCGACCACCGCCACGGTCGACCCGCTGCGCGATGCATCTCGTCCAGCGTCTTGTCGCTTGTCTTGTCGCTTGTCTTGTCCGCCGTGGCGTCCCGCATCTTGGCCCGCCTCTCGGCCTGCATCCCGGCCTGCATCCCGGCCTGCATCTCGGCCCGTGTTCGGTTCCGTGCCTTGTCCCCGTCCCTTTGCTCGACCGTCGCCGCGCCTCACGTCTTGTCTCGCATCGATGGCGCCGCGGTGCGCCGCCGCATCGATGCCTAGGGCCATGCCGGAAACGATGGTCCAGCCGCGCTCGGCCAACGCGCCGGCGAGTGCTCGCGCATCGATCCTGCCTTGCACGCTGGCGGCCCTGCTGCCGACCACCGCGATCATCGGGCGGCTCAAGCACGTATAGTCGCCCGTTACGAAAAGCAGCAATGGCGGATCGCACAGATGCAGCAAGCGAGTTGGATAGGCAGGGTCGCCGAGCGTCAGCAGCGAGCGGTTTCCTGCGTCCAGCCAGGAATGCACGGCAGAGGTCAGGCAGGCCGCCTGATGGCGTTGCACACGGCGTAGCCGGGCGGTCGCGGTATCGCCTATCAGGGCGACGAGCAGAGCGTCGTCAGCCGCCAGCACCGCCTCCGGCTCGCCCACCGCCCGCAGCAGGGCAATTCCATGCCGCGGCGGCAGCGCGAGGGATAGAACCAACCACGCGCGCAGCGCCGCGTCGCTGTCCGATGCCATCATGGCAAGGCCCCGGTCCCGCGCGGCGGCGGCTCGCCGACGAGGGGCGATATTGCCGGCACGGTGCTAATATGCACGCCTTTCTCGCCAGGTTCGCCGGGCGCGCTACCGGGCATGCCGGCATTGCGCGTGTACGGAAGCGACGGTGCCCTTGTCATCGGCCAAGGCTCCCCTATATATAAAGGATCAGGGCTACGAGGGCGTCCACCCGTTGGCGGCCCAGGCCACTCCACGAATCCGGTCTCATCATGGCTTTGCTCAATATCCTGACCTATCCCGACAAGCGGCTGCACACGGTCGCCAAGCCGGTCGCCAAGATCGACGACCGGATCAAGACGCTGGTGCGCGACATGGCAGAGACCATGTACAACGCGCCAGGCGTCGGCTTGGCAGCGACGCAGATCGATGTCCACGAGCGGGTGATCGTGATCGACGTGTCGGAAACGCACGATGAACTGCGGGTCTTCATCAATCCGGAAATCGTCTCGTCGAGCCAGGAGCGGGTGCTGGGCGAGGAGGGGTGCCTGTCGGTGCCCGGCATCTACGATCGGGTCGAGCGAGCCGAGCGGGTGCGCGTCAAGGCGTTGAACGAAAAGGGCGAAGCATTCGAGCTGGAGGCCGAAGGTCTCCTCGCGGTATGCATCCAACACGAGATGGATCACTTGCTGGGCAAGGTCTTCGTCGAATACCTGTCGCCGCTCAAGCAAAGTCGCGTGAAGACGAAGATGAAGAAGCTGGCCGCCTGAAGCGCTTCGCTTCCGCCGCAGTACGCCGGCGTGGGCCGGCGCTTCCATCGTCACGCCGATCCGGCATCCGTTACAGGTAGATCCGATGCAGCAGCGCTTGCGCGTCGCCTTTGCAGGTACCCCAGAATTCGCGTCCGAGGCGCTGAAAGCCATCGTCCAGGCGGGCTTCGACCCGGTCCTGGTGTTGACGCAACCGGACCGGCCAGCCGGGCGTGGCATGAAGCTGAATGCCAGCCCGGTCAAGCGGTTGGCGCTGGACAGCAACATCCCCGTCGTCCAGCCGCGTTCGCTCCGGCTGGACGGTAAATATCCCGAGGAGGCCCGGGACGCGCTGGCAAGCCTCGAAGCCGCACGGTGCGATGTCATGGTCGTCGCCGCATATGGCTTGCTGTTGCCGCAGCACATACTCGATCTGCCGCGCTTCGGCTGTCTTAACATCCATGCCTCGCTGCTGCCCCGCTGGCGGGGGGCTGCGCCAATCCACCGTGCGATCGAGGCGGGCGACCCGTCGACCGGCATCTCGATCATGCAGATGGACGCCGGCCTGGACACGGGCGCCGTGATCGCCACAGAAACGGTGCCGATCGACGGTGAGGCGACGACGGCAAGCTTGCACGATACGTTGGCGCTGCTCGGTGCGAGGATGATCGTCTCGACACTTGCTGAACTTGAGCGCGATGGCGTGTTGGCCGCGACCCCGCAGCCGCAGGATGGCGTGACGTATGCGAGCAAGATCGAGAAGGGTGAGGGACTGCTGGATTGGCGCCTCGACGCCACGATGCTCGGCCGCCGCGTGCGTGCCTTCGACCCCTTTCCAGGGGCCGTTACGCATTTGGGCGAGACGCCGGTCAAGATCTGGGCCGCTGCGCCTTGCCGCATCGAGACCGGCTTCGCTCCGGGAGAGGTCGTGTCGGTGGACGCCGGCGGCTTGATTGTGGCGTGCGCGGCGGGCAGCGCGCTGCGTGTGACGCAGGCACAGCGTCCCGGTGGCAAGCGCATGGCGGTGGGTGATTTCATTGCTGGCTTTCCTCTCGCGGCGGGGCAGCGCTTCGAACTGCCGGAAGTCCAGGCTAACCGCCCCGAGTAGGCCTTCACCAGTCGACCGCATGGCCTATGCGTGCCGGCTCGACGCACGCCCTCGCCGCTGACGGCGCATATCGTCAGTGCGACGGCCGGTGCAAGCGCTCGCCATGCTCGCCATGCGGTTGCTTGTCGCAGCCATTGAATTAACGCCCGAACGGCCTAATCTAACATTCTGCTTACAATCGCCCGTTCGGTCCGCTATGCTTGCCGAGGGTCTAATCAGGAGAGACGTCGATGTTTAACTGGCTGAAAACGACTACGCTGATGGCGGCGATCGTTGCGCTGTTCGTTGTCGTCGGCGGCATGATTGGCGGTCAGCGCGGGATGATGATCGCGCTGTTCATCGCGTTGGCGATGAATTTCTTCTCGTACTGGTTCTCCGACAAGATGGTCCTGCGGATGTACAACGCGCAGGAGGTCGACGAGACGAGCGCGCCACAGTTCTACCGCATGGTCCGTGAGCTTGCGACGCGTGCCAGCCTGCCGATGCCGCGCGTCTACCTGATCCAGGAGAGCGCGCCGAATGCCTTCGCAACTGGCCGTAACCCCGAAAACGCCGCCGTTGCGGCGACGACGGGAATCCTGCAGGTGCTCTCCGAGCGCGAGCTGCGCGGCGTGATGGCGCACGAGCTTGCCCATGTGAAGCACCGCGACATCCTGATCTCGACCATCTCCGCCACGATGGCCGGTGCGATTTCGGCGCTGGCCAATTTCGCGATGTTCTTCGGCGGTCGGGACGAACAAGGACGTCCGAGCAACCCGATTGCTTCGATCGCGGTGGCATTGCTGGCGCCGCTTGCCGCGTCGTTGATACAGATGGCAATCTCGCGCGCGCGTGAATTCGAGGCGGATCGCGGCGGTGCGGAGATTTCCGGCGACCCGACCGCGCTCGCGTCGGCGCTGGACAAGATCCATCGTTATGCGTCGGGCGTGCCGTTCGCCACTGCGGAGTCGCATCCGGCCACCGCGCAAATGATGATCGTCAATCCGTTGTTCGGTGGCTCGGTGGCGAAGCTGTTCTCTACCCACCCGGCGACCGAGGAACGGATCAACCGCCTGATGGAGATGGCGCGGACCGGACGTTACCCCGCCGTCTGACCGGAGCGCGCCAGGCAGCGACGCATGGGCGGACGGCTGTCCGCGCTCCCGCAGTGCCCGCGCAGATAGAAGCCGGCTCGTCGATTCGTCGCGAGCCGGCTTTTTCCATTGCCTGAATGGAAAGCGGCCCGGACATCAACGCAGGCATCAATGTCGATGGAAAGGCGTAACGGCGCGCATAGACGCCTTGCCCCCGCATTCGTCCCTTCTGGTGTGTCGGCGCGCGGTGTCTGGCGAAGCCGGCGCGGTAGAATACCGGCCGGTCCGCCTGACTGGCGGTTGCCAGTGCGGTGCCGATGCAGGAAGTTGCCGTTTTCGTCCATTCGCCGGCGCCGGCGCCGGCGGGCCTGATACGTGTGGTTCGGTTCGGCCGAAAAATGTGTCGCTACGTGCGCGTGCTCAAGGGTGCCGCAATTTCTCCCGCTTCGATCGGCCCACCGGGCGGTCAAGTTCAACGTCTCGTTTCCAGAGCAATCACGGATGAGTTCAGGACCGGCCGATTCGCCTTCCCGTCGCCGCCCGTCTTCCAGCGGTCCGCGCGGCGCCCGAAGCGCGCCGGGCAAGCGCACCGGCGCCCGTTCCGACGCGGACGCCGCTTCGACGCCGAAGTCCGCCGCGCATTCGTCGCCCGATTCGTGGGCCGAAGCGCGTCCGAATGCACGCCCGAATGCGCGCTCGAGTGCACGCCCGAATGCGAACGCGCGTTCCACTACGAATGCGCGCCCGCATGCTTCGACGCGTTCCCGCGCGGACGCCGTACTGCCAGCGGACTCGCTGGCATTCGCACTGGCCGCCGCGGCGCGCATCGTCCAGCGGGTGCGGGAGGGCGCATCGCTGCAGGACGCCATTGGCGCCGTGGCGCAGGCCGGTCCGGCGCGCGGCGCGGTTCAGGATCTTGCCTTTCGCGCCATGCGCCGGATGGGGTGCGCCGAGTTCATGCTCAACCGCAAGGTGCAACGGCCGCCAGCCCCGGCCGTCTCGGCGCTTCTGATCTGCGCTCTTTCGCTACTGAGTGAAGAGCCGCCACCGTATGCGCCGTTCACCATCGTCGACCAGGCAGTCGAGGCGGCCGGCGCCAATGCCGACACGGCGTTTGCGCGCGGGCTGGTCAACGCCGTGCTTCGCAATGTACTGCGCGAACGGGACAGCTTGCTGGGGGAAGCGGCCCGGGACCCCGTGGCGCATTGGAACCATCCACTCTGGTGGCAGGAGCGGTTGCAGCAGGCGTGGCCAGCACAATGGCAGGCGATACTCGAGACCAACAACCAGCGGCCGCCGATGACACTGCGTGTGAACCGGCGGCAGACCTCGGTAGCGGACTATCTGGACCGCTTGCGTTCCGCGGGTCTGGACGCCGAAGTCATCGGCGAAGACGGACTGGTGCTGGCGCAGCCTGTCGGGGTGGATCGCCTGCCAGACTTCGCGTCGGGGGCCGTGTCCGTGCAGGATTATGGTGCGCAAAAGGCCGCTCGCTTGCTGGACGTGGCAGAGGGGATGCGCGTGCTCGATGCCTGTGCGGCACCGGGCGGCAAGACCGGCCACCTGCTGGAACTGGCCTCGATCGAGCTGCTCGCGCTGGAGCAGCAGCCGCAGCGCGCCGCGCGCATTGGCGAGACCTTGAGCCGTCTGGGGCTGGCGGCCGAGGTGCGGGTCGGGGACGCCGCGCACCCCGAGCAATGGTGGGACGGGCGGCCGTTCGATCGGATCCTGGCCGACGTGCCATGCTCCGCGTCCGGCATCGTGCGACGGCATCCGGATATCCGCTGGCTGCGGCGCCCGGGTGACATTGCGGCATTGGTCGAGACGCAGCGTCGCATCCTTGCCGCGCTGTGGTCGACGTTGGCCGTAGGTGGGGAACTGCTCTACGTCACCTGCTCGATCTTCCCGCAGGAGGGCGAGGCGCAGGCGGCGTGGTTTGAACAGGCGCAAAAAGATGCGGTACGATTGAGCGCGCCCGGCCAGGGTTTGCCCGACCCTGTGGTCGCCGGACGGGTAGTTCGGCAAGACGGTTTCTTCTATGCGCGTTTTCGAAAGACCGCTGCATGATGCGTTGGCGCCGAAGCTGCCGCGCAGAGAAGCCCCGTTGCGTAGGCCATGCAAGGGCGTCGACGTTATCGAGGCCGTGCGTACGAGGCGCTGCACCGCGGCCGTTTCGCGCCGGGTGCCGATGTCAGGCGCTGTGTCCAATGTTTCGCCACCGACCTGATTTGTGAAACGACTCCCGCGGATCCTGCTGCGCTACCTGGCCGCGCTGCTGTTGTGGTCAACGCTGCTTGGCCCAGTGCCAGCCATCGCGGAGACCATTGCGGTGCAACGCGTGTCGCTGGAGTCGGACGGAAGCGCCGGCTGGAACCTGGACGCGCAGTTCGATTTCTCCTTGAGCCCCGGCCTTGCCGAAGCGCTGCACAAGGGCATCTCCCTTTACTTCACGACCGACTTCACGCTCACACGGCCGCGCTGGTACTGGTTCAACCAGGAGGCGTCGAGTGCGTCGCGCACCTTCCGCCTTTCCTATGAGCCGTTGACCCGCCAGTATTCGATCGGCGTGGGCGGCTTGCGCCTGCCGTGCGCGACGCTGGCCGAGGCGCTGGGCGTGATCCGTCACGTCACGGCCTGGCATGTGATCGATCGCGACATGGTCAAGCCAGGAGAGTCCTATACGGCGGCGGTCCGGATGCGGCTCGACACGGCGCTGATGCCGAAGCCCTTCCAGATCGATGCCGTCAACAATCGTGACTGGTCGCTCGCGTCCGATTGGCTGCAATTCAACTTCACGCCGCCCGAGCATGCTAAATAGCGCCCAAAGCTGGAAAAGCCTGCTGGTGCGCGCGCTGATCGGAGCCACCGCGTTCACCGCGGTGCTCCTGCTCGTGTTGCTCGCGCTGGCCAGCGCCAACACCGAATTCTTCGATCGTTACTACTCGTGGCTGTACGCGGCGAACTGGGCGATGGCCTTGCTGCTGCTGTTCATCGTCGCGGCGTTGGCCGGCCTGATTCTCGTACGCCTGCGGCAGCGGCGCTTCGGTACACGGCTGCTCACCAAGCTGGCCGTCTACTTCGCGCTGGTGGGCATGCTGCCGGGCGGCCTGATCTATCTGGTCTCGCTGCAATTCGTGTCGCGCAGTATCGAGACGTGGTTCGATGTGAACGTCGAGACCGCGCTCGACTCGGGCCTGACGCTCGGGCGCGGCATGCTCGACAACGCGCTTACCGAGCTGCGCAGCCGCGGGCGCTCGATGGCCGAGCAATTGGGCCAGGCAGGCGACGAGAACACCACGCTGAACCTGCTGCGTCTGCGCGATCAGTACGGCATTCAGGATGCGTCGATCATTTCGTACAGCCGCAGCCGGGGCATCGCCGAGGTGGCTCGAGCGTCCTCGCTGTTGAACGGCTCCCTGGTCAACGACCGGCCTTCGCCGGAGATGTTGCGCGACGCGCGGGAGGGCGGTTTCAGCGCCATCGATGGCGCGCTGTCGGACGAAGCCAATCCGCGGGACGCATTGCGTTTGCGGGTGATTCTTCGCATCCCGTCGACCAGCACCGCGCTGCTTGACGACGAGCGCTACCTGCAACTGGTTCAACCCGTGCCGGTCTCGCTGGCCCGCAACGCGGAGGCCGTGCAGCGCGCGTATCGCGAGTATCAGGAAAAGGCGCTGGGCCGCACCGGCCTGCGCAAGATGTATATCGGGACACTGACGCTGGCGCTGTTCCTGGCCACCTTCATCGGCATCATCATCGCCCTCGCACTTGGCAACCAGCTGGCGCGGCCGTTGTTCCTGCTGGCGCGCGGCACCGAGGAAGTAGCGCGAGGAGACCTGACGCCGAAGCGCGAAATCAAGACCAACGATGAGCTGGGGGTACTGACCCAGGCGTTCAACGCGATGACGCGTCAGCTGTCGGAAGCCCGCCAGGCGGTCGAGACCAACCGCGCGGCGCTCGAACAGTCAAAGGTCTATCTCGAAAGCGTGCTGGCGAATCTCACCGCGGGCGTGTTCGTATGTGACTGGCAGTTCCGACTGACGACCGCGAACGCCGGCGCGCAACGCATCCTGCGGCAACCGTTCGACGCGCGTCTGAATCAGCCGCTCGACGAAATCGCGGGGATCGAGGAGTTCGCCGCGTCGGTGCGCAAGGCCTTCGCCGAGCGGGACGTCGCGCATGGCGCGGGGCGTGAGGAAGGTCAGGACGACGGACACTGGCAGCAGCAGATGGCCGTTGCGGTACCGGGCGAGATGGAGGCGCTGACACTGCTGGTACGCGGCACGCGATTGCTTAATGCCACCGAGACGGCGGCTACGGCCGGCTATGTGGTCGTATTCGACGACATCTCCGACCTGATCTCGGCGCAACGCTCGGTTGCATGGGGCGAGGTGGCACGCCGCCTCGCGCATGAGATCAAGAACCCGCTGACGCCGATCCAGCTCTCCGCCGAACGGCTACAGATGAAATTGGAGAAGAAGCTCGACAGCGCGGATGCGGAAGTGCTGCGCCGTGGGGCCACGACCATCGTCAACCAGGTCGCCGCGATGAAACGCATGGTCGACGACTTCCGTGAATACGCGCGGACCCCGCCGGTGGTGCTGCACGACCTGCAATTGAACGAGTTGATCGCCGAAGTGCTGGCCCTGTACGGTGTCGAAGAAGGCAAAGGCGCGATCGACGTTCACCTGGGCGACCTGCCGGTAATACGGGGCGACGCAACGCAGTTGCGCCAGATTATTCATAATTTGCTGCAGAATGCTCAGGATGCGGTCGCCGATCGGCAGTCACCGCGTGTAGTCCTGGAGACGAAGACAGTAGAATATGGTGATCCCGACTCGCATGGTCACCGTAGATCGGCGGTCCGGCTCTCGGTGTCCGACAACGGCCCGGGCTTTCCTGCCAGGATTTTGACGCGAGCGTTCGAGCCGTATGTGACGACGAAGGCGAAGGGTACGGGACTCGGGCTCGCGATGGTCAAGAAAATCGTCGACGAGCATGGCGCACGCATCGACATCCGTAATCGCTTGCTGCCTGACAGCGATGCAATTGCGGGGGCTCAAGTATCGATCCTTTTCCTCCAACTGGCAGACGAAGCGGAGCCGCTGGTGCAGGCGACAGAAAGCGCAAGGGTAGGTTAAATGGCAACCATTCTGGTGGTAGACGACGAGATGGGTATTCGGGAATTGCTTTCCGAGATACTCAGCGATGAAGGTCATGTGGTCGAGCTGGCCGAAAATGCGCAGCAGGCGCGCGAATATCGGCAGCAGCAGGCCCCCGATCTGGTTCTGCTCGATATTTGGATGCCGGATACCGATGGCGTCACATTGCTCAAGGAGTGGGCGGCGCAAGGGCAGGTGACGATGCCGGTGATCATGATGTCCGGTCACGCGACGATCGACACCGCCGTCGAGGCGACCAAGATCGGCGCGCTCAACTTTCTCGAAAAGCCGATCTCGCTTCAGAAGCTGCTCAAGGCAGTGGAGCAGGGTCTTGCGCGCGGCGCGACGCCGGTCGTGCCCGTGCCAGCGACGGTGCCTGCGCCGGCGCCCACGCCGGCGCGTCCCGCGCCCGTGACTGCCGTTCCGGCGCCGAGCGCCGCGGCCGCGCAGCAGCCGGCCAATACGACGGACGCCGCGCTGCTGCCGTCAGCGCGGCTGGCCGCGATCTCCTTCGATATCCCGCTGCGCGAAGCTCGCGACGAGTTCGAACGCGCGTATTTTGAGTATCACCTCGCGCGCGAGAACGGCAGCATGACGCGGGTCGCGGAGCGCACCGGTCTGGAGCGGACGCACTTGTATCGCAAGATGCGGCACCTGCGCGTCGATCTGAGCAAGAACAAGGGCGAGTAGCCCAGGCAGCGGCGCGCCGAGCGGGAATGGCGCGCTGGCAGCGCAGCGGATGCCGCCATTGAAAATAGCGCTTGCGATTTCGCGTCCCTGTCGCTAGAATCTCTTTCTCTCGTGGCCCGGTAGCTCAGTTGGTAGAGCAGCGGATTGAAAATCCGCGTGTCGATGGTTCGATTCCGTCCCAGGCCACCACGATTTAAAAAGGGGTTCCGAGCATTCGGAACCCCTTTTTTCATTTCCGGCGGGCGGTTTCGTCGCTCGTCGCGTGCTCTGGCAGGGGGCGTCCCCCCGACCAATCGGTTCCCCCGCGTCAAATGTCTGTGTTTGGGTGTAGACCCGACAACACGCCCGGGATTCCACGCAACCAGGCTTCCCTGTGGGCCGATTACACGTTGCGCGACGGACCGCTCAGGGGGCTGCAGTTTGGTGGCGGCGTGCGCTTTCTCGGTGGCACGTATGGCAACACGACGAACACCTTCCTGTTGTCGTCGGCAACGCTCGTCGACCTGGCGCTGCGCTACGATCTCGGACGGTCTTTCCCCGGCCTGAATGGATGGAGCGCGTCGCTCAATGCAAGCAATCTGTTGAATCGCCGCTATATGGCCTCGTGCACCGCCGATACGTTCTGCACCTGGGGCGCGGGTCGGCTGGTGCTGGGCGGCATGAGATATCAGTGGTGACGATCGCGCAGGCGCGTGCGCCAGTGCGCGTGACATGACCATGCAAGTGACGCGGCCGCTGCCGGCGGTCGGCGTCACACCTTGCCGCTTGCGAGGCCGTCCACCCGGACCTTGGTCGCGTGCGAATCGCACCGTCCCGCCCCACACCGTCCCGCACCGTCCCGCACCGTCCCGCATGTCGCCTCGATCCGCGTCGCGGGACGGCTGACCGCGTCGGATTCTGATGTGGCTGGGGCCTGTGCTTTCGCTGGCCGGTCGTTGTCCATGTGGCGCCCGCGAACGCGAGGCGCGCTGGCCGGACAGCCAAACCTGCAACGCGGCATGCGGACCTGACACGAGGCGCCAGCGTTCCCATTGCGCCCGCTCCCGATCCTCGGTGACCCTCGGTGCATGGTCAGTGCTCGCGCTGATCGCAGCACGCCAACAACCATGTCTTGAATGCTTGCAGGGCGGGGGAGTCGGACAACGTTTCCTGCCAGGCGAGCCAGTAGAAGAAGGGCGTCCAGATTTCCACTTCCGATAGCCTGACCAGGCGGCCCGCTTTCACGTCGTCGCTCACGAATTCCGCCGGCAGCAGCGCGGCGCCGAGCCCGGCGAGGGCCGCCTCGCAGCTCAGCAGGAGAAGCGAGTAATTGCCGGCCGCGGGCGGATGGGTATCGTTCAAGCCCATGGCGGACAGATACGCTTGCCAGCCGTTCGGGATCTCGCGCAGGTGCAGCAATGGCAGCCGCGAGAGCGCGTCCGCCGACAACGGCGTGTCAGCGCAAACGAGTCGCGGCGCGGCGTAGGCAGCCAGACGGAGCGGGAACAGCCGGACGGTCGGCGAGCCGCGCGGCGCGGATGCGGAATTGATGATCGCGGCGTCGTACTGCGACCGGGCGAGGTCGATTGGTCCGACGCGCGACGTCACATTTACGAGTATTCCGGGGTGCTGCGCCAGAAATTGCGGCAGATGCGGAATCAGCCATCGATTGCAGAAGCTTCCCGCCACCGACAGATTCACGCTATTCGCAAGCGTCTGACGCATTTGGATGCCGACCGTGGCTGCTTCCAGTTCATCCAGCAACGGCGTGACGCTCTTCCAATATCGTTCGCCCGCTTCGGTCAACGACAGGTTGCGACCCGCGCGCACGAACAGCGCCACGTTCAGGAACTGCTCCAGGTCCAGGATCTGCCGGCTGACCGCGCTCTGCGTCAGACCCAAGGCGTTCCCTGCGTGCGTGAAGTTCATCAGGCGTACGCAGGTGTCGAAGATGATCAGCGAATCGCTGGACGGAATGGCGCGCCCGATCGACCTTTTCATTCGAAAATCTCATGCAGCCATTAAAAATGACCATTATGGGTCGTTTATCGGCTGCTTACCATGCGAAAAACTTCTCGAAGGTGGTCCCGCATGGAATACAGGCAGGATGAGGCCGACAGGTGCCGGCGCGTCGCGCAGCCCCGTACCGAAACGGTAGCCATCATCGGCGGCATGGGCCCGGAAGCGGGCATCGATTTGACGGAGCGCTTTTTAAGCGCCTCCCGCCGCAAGATGCGGCAGATGAACGTCGTTGTCAGCGATCAGAACTATCCCTCCCACGTCCTGGTTCAATACCGCACGCCGGACAGGACCGCCGCTTTCAAAGGCGAAGGCGAGTCGCCGCTTCCCGCACTGGTTTCGGCGTTGGCCACGGCGAAAGCGGCCGGTGCCTCGATTTGCGGAGTCGCGTGCAACACGGCGCACCTATGGCACGACGACCTTGCCCGCCTGTTTCCAGACCTGCGGCTTTTGCATATCGCGCGAGAAACGGCGCGGGCGGTCAAGGCTGTCGGTGCGCGAAATGCATGTGTGCTTGCTACGTCGGCGACGCATGAAAGCGGTTTGTACAGAACTGCTTTGCACTTCGAAGGAGTCGATGTGGTCGCAAGGCCTGCCGAAGAGATGGCGTGCGTTCACGACACGATTTTCGCGATCAAGGCCGGACACGTTGACGAAGCGCGCGCCCACATTCGCGAGGTGGTGCAACGCTGTCTGCAGGAAGCCGACTGCGTGGTCCTTGGCTGCACGGAGCTCGGTCTGGTGGTGAATGGCGACGACTATCACCGGGGCGCGGTCGTCGACGCCGCGGAAGTTCTCGCCACCTGCCTTGCCGAGCAAGCGTTCTCCATCCGCAACCGGGACGACAACCATGAACAGGACTGAACAAGGCGCCGCCATGAACGGACTCGCGTCTCCCGACCCGAAGCGTGACGAGCGGGCCGATCGAACACCTGTCGAAACCGCGACAACCGACTATTCGAGGACGCGCAAGATCGTGCTCCTCGTCATGCTGCTGACAGCCTGGGTGCTTGCCAATGCAGACCGCGTGGCGATGAGCATTTCCATCGTACCGATCACGGGTGAGTTCGCGCTGGATGCCCGCGAGGCGGGTCTCGTCCTCAGCTCGTTCTATGTCACGTATGCGGTGATGAACCTGGCGGCAGGCTGGCTCTCCGACCGCTTCGGCTCGCGAAGGGTGTTGGTGTTCTGCGTGCTGTCATGGTCCGTGTTCACGTCCCTCACCGGCACTGCATGGTCGCTTCTGTCGCTCATCGTGATTCGAGCACTGTTCGGCGTTGGCGAAGGCGGCTTTGCTCCGGCGAGTTCGGTGACCATCGCGGAGGCTTATCGCAAAAGTGAACGGGCGCGGCCGAAAAGCCTCGTCATCGGCGCAACCTTTCTGGGCAGTGCCTTCGGGACGGGATGGATCGCCGCAATGGTTCATTCTCACGGCTGGCGCTTCGCCTATCACGTGCTCGGTGCAGTCGGCGTGGTGATGGCAGTGGGGCTGTGGTTCGTCATCAAGGACGCACCCCGTCGCGGGCCTGGGAAAGACAGCCGCCGCGGGCCAGGCGTTCGCGCGCTGTTTCGCACGCCAATCATGCGACGGACTGCCACCATGTTTTTCTTCAGCAACCTGCTGATGGTCGGCCTCATCTCCTGGATGCCGTCCTACCTGGTGAAGGCGAAGCACGTGAATCTGATGACGGCCGGTTTCGCTTCGTCGTTGCCGTTCATCTGCAGCTTCGTCTCGCTGAACATCGTCGGCTGGCTGCTGGACCGGTACGGCGCCAGGAAGGAGCGTCGGTTCCTGGCCGGCGGCGCATTGATGATGGCCGTCTTCATGGGGGCGATGGTGCTGTCGTCGGATCTGTGGTTGCTGCTCGCCTGCTGGACCGGCTGCATGGTCAGCTACACCTTCGTGTACGGCACGGTTTTCGCCATTCCGCTGAAGCGGCTGCCTGACTCGCAGGTTGGGACAGCCGCGGGTGTCGTCAACTTCGGCGGTCAGATCGCGGCGGCCATCTCTCCCGCGGTAATGGGACTGCTCATCCAGCACTTCGGCGGTTCATATGTGCCCGCGATGCTTTTCCTCGTGGGTGCGGGTGTCTGTGCGTTCGGAGTCGCAGCGACCTGGCCGAGGCAGAGCAGCATCGAAGCGTGACGAAACGGGCGCGCATGCATGTCGCGTGGGAAGCACGCGCATCGCGGGGCGCCGCCGAGACAGTTGAAAGACGTGAGAATTCGAGATGAACAATATCAGGATTGCGGTGTTGCACTTCGTTCACGAAACGGTGACCTTCCTGTCGAACCCGACGACGGTCGACGATTTCATCTACGAGGGGTCGCCCGCGCAAGGCGAAGCGCTTCTGCGAATCGACCCGAAATCGTATATGGGTGGCTTCGTGAAGGTGGCGCGAGAGTACGGCGGCGTAGAGCTCGTGGGCATCGAGTCCCCACTGCAACCGAAGACGGGGATCGGCTCGGGATGGATCACGAACGAGGCGTACGAACTGTTCGTGGGCAAGATGATCGCTGGATTGCAGGAGCAAGGCCCGTTCGACGGCGTGTTCCTCGCGCTGCATGGCGCGGCGGCGGTCACCGGCATCGCGCGCCCTGAAGCGGAGTTGGCTCGACGCGTGCGGGAGGTGGTGGGAAAGAACGCTTTCATCGCTGCGACGTTCGATCCGCACGGCAACGAGGACGAAGCGTTTCTTGAATCGGCCGACCTCGCTTTCACGGTCAAATACTATCCGCACTACGACGCCTATCTGCAAGGCAGCCGGGCCGCGCGGACGTTGGTGCGGGCGATCCGGGGCGACTTCACCCCCACGCATGCGGCCCGCAAGGTGCCAGTGATCTCGCCGACCGTTTTGCAATGGACCGGCGGGACGGCCTGGATGTCGCTCATCAATCGAGCGTTGATTTGGGAGGCGCGGGAGCCGGACGTCTTCGTGAACGTGTTCTTCGGCTTCCCATGGTCCGACGTGCCGGACGCTGGCATGTTCGTGCAGGTAACGACGAACGGCAACGCCGCGCTGGCGCAGAAGGTCGTCGCCGACATGTCGGCGACCATCTGGCGGCAAAAGGACAGTCTGCTATCGTCGGCCAAGATTCTCGGCATCCCCGAGGCCGTATCGCGGGCCAGACAGGCCGTCGACGCGGGACAGTTCCCGGTCGTGATCGCGGACCACAGCGACAGATCGGGCTATGCGACCTGGATTCTGGCCGAAAGTCTTCGACAACGCGTGTCGCGAACACTTTTCGCGACGATTGCCGATGACACGGTGCTCGACCGCCTCCAGGACGGCCGTGTCGCGGTCGGCGACGCGTTCGAGATGGCGGTCGGTGGACGCGTCGACGCCTCTGCCGGCTCGCCGGTCGTCGTTCGAGGCACCATCTCATATGTGCCGGACCTCAAGCCGAAGGACGACGGGCGACTTCCATTCGTCACCGTAAGCTTCGGCGACAACAATGCGGTCGTCATCAGCCGCTACCTGACCCAGGTGATGGAGCCTGTCGAGTTGAATGCCTTTGGCATCGACCGAGACGCCTACAGGACTTTCGTGATCAAGTCGCGCGTGCATTTCCGTCGAGGATTCGACGACAGCGGCTTTGCGAAGGAGATTCTGGTAACCGAGCCGGACGAAGCGTTCCTGGGAACGGTGAAGCTCGATGGTCTCGATTACCGCCATCTAGATCTGGGCAAGTTCTACCCTTACGGCGACGTGGAGATGTAACGCGGCGGTGCCTGGTTTCGCCCGGTGCGCGCGGTCCGGAGCCCGTGCCGGTGGGCGGTTCCAGGCTGCGTGGCGGTGGTGCACGGTCGGTCGGCCTGCCTGGCGCTCGGCCAGTACGCGGCGGCAGTGGCGGTGGCGTGAGGTCGGACGGGTGTCGGCTGGCTCGTCAGGTGGGGCTGATCCTTTAGAATGGCCGGGCGCGGCGTCGCGTGTCCGCGACACTCGCTCCCACTCGCCTGCGCGGGCCGACACCATCGCACCATGGTCAATCTGCGGCATATCGAAGTCTTCTATGCAATCATGCAGACCGGTTCCATCACGGGTGCAGCCCGGCTGCTCAACGTGACCCAACCGGCCGTCAGCGCGGTGCTAAAGCATCTCGAAAGCCGGCTCAACATCAAGCTGTTCGTGCGTGCGCATGGTCGTCTGAGCCCGACGCCAGAGGCACGCATGCTTTTGCCGGATGTAGCCGCCATCTTCGAGCGCCTCGGGTCGGTGGAGCGCCTGAGCCAGGATCTGGCTGGCGGCTCCGCTGGTGTCTTGAATATCGCGGCGACTTCGCCGATCGCCAACGGCGTGCTCGCGAAAGCGGTGGCCAGCTTCGTGAAGGCACGGCCGGGCGTACGCATCGCGTTGCAGGCCCTCAGTTCGCCGCTGGTTGTCGAACGCGTGCTGCAATCGGAAGTCGATCTCGGGATTGCCTATCGGCCGGTCGACAATGCCGCGCTCGATATCGAGCCGCTCGCGGCCGGAAGCATTGCCTGCGTGCTACCGGAGGACCATCCGCTCGCCGCGCAGCGCGTCATCGCGCTGACTGACCTCGCCAACCACCCGGTTGTCACCTACCTGCCGCAGACGTTGCTGCGTCCGTATATCGATCGCGTGTGCGCGGAGGCGGGCGTCAAGCTGCGCATCACGGTCGAGATCGGTTTGTCGGTCACCGGCATCATGCTGGCGTATCACGGCGCCGGCATCGCCCTGGTCGAGCCCGAGTTGCTCGCGGCGTTGCCTTTGCCCGGCCTGGTCAGCCGCCCATTGTCGCCGGCCATCGAGCCGGGCAGTGTGATGCTGAGACATCGTGGCCGTCCGGGCTCGCTGATTCTCGATGCCTTTGTCGCGCACCTGCGCGCCACCCTGCCGGGTAAAGTCGGCGGTGCCTCGCCTGTCGGCGAGCAGGGCGCATAAGGCGAGCTTATGCCGTGACATGATCTGCTGATTTTTTTGATAACGCCGCTCGCGGGTACGCTGACGCCACATGACATGAATAAGGGTGGCGGCATGGCAGAGACGAGCGGTGTGGTCGGAGGCGGGGCGCGCGAACAGGCGGCCCGCACGGTCGCGTGGGCAAGCTTTATCGGGACCGCGATCGAATGGTACGACTTCTTCCTCTATGGGATAGCGTCGGCGGTCGTATTCAGCAAACTGTTCTTCCCCAACTACGATCCGCTGATCGGTACGCTGATCTCGTTTTCGACCTTCGCACTCGGCTACATCGCGCGCCCGTTCGGCGGTGCGATGTTCGGGCATATCGGCGACCGCATCGGTCGCAAGTCGGTCCTGATCACCACGCTGTTCATCATGGGAATCTCGACCGCGCTGATCGGCGCGTTGCCGACCTACGGTGCCATTGGTATCTGGGCGCCCGTCGCGTTGCTGGTGCTGCGTCTGGCACAGGGCATCGCGGTCGGCGGCGAGTGGGGCGGGGCAGTGCTGATGGCGGTCGAACACGCGCCGGCGGGCAAGCGAGCGCTGTTCGGCAGCGCCGCGCACATGGGCGCGCCCGCCGGCCTGCTGCTGTCGACCGGCGTGTTCTCCGCGTTCGCACTGTTGCCGAAGGACGCGTTCATGAGCTGGGGGTGGCGAGTTCCATTCCTGATGAGCTTCGCACTGCTCGCGGTCGGTTTGCTGATCCGCTTGAAGGTCACCGAGTCCCCGGCGTTCGATGCAATGAAGCGCAAGGGCGGACCGGCGCAGCAACCGGTGGTCGAAGTGCTGCGCAAGCCGGGCAATGTGCTCCGAGTCGCTTTCCTGCGCTGCATCGACGGGGTGGGATCGAGCACCTATTCCTTCTTCGCGGCGACTTATGCGGTCTCGCATCTCGGCTTCTCGACCAGCACCAGCACGATGGGCAATGTCATCGGTGGCGCGGTCGGCCTGCTGTCGGTGCCAATCGCGGCGACGCTGTCGGATCGCTTCGGGCGCCGCCGCGTCTACATGGCGTATGTGACGTTCGCGATGTTGATCGCGTTTCCCGCGATCGCCTTGATCAAGACCGCAAATCCGTGGTGCTTCTGGCTGGCGATGGCCCTCGGCCTGGGGATAGGCAATTACGGACAGTACGGCGCAGTCTCGGCCTACTTCGCCGAGTTGTTCGATACCCGCGTGCGTTACTCCGGCGCCTCGATCGGCTACCAGTTTGGCGGCGCGCTGTTCAACGGCACCGCGCCGCTGATCGCGACCGGTCTGATGGCGTGGAGCGGTTCGATCTGGCCGATCGGGGCGTTCGTGGCACTGTCGGCATGCGTGAGTCTGGTGACGGCCTGGCTCAGTCCCGAAACACACCGGCGCGACCTGGACGCGGAAGGGGCCGCATCGCTCGACGCACGCGATGCAACGAGCCGCCGGGCAACGGTGGAGGGCGATCGTGCGCTGGGACGTTGAGGCGCGCGTTGCGTTGGCGGCCGACCCGTTGGTCGAGGCTGGCAGTCTGCACGGCCTCGCACAGGCGTTCGACGCTGGGCAATCGACGGCCGAGCAAGTGACCCGCGCTTACTTGGGAAGAATCGCTGCGCTCGATGCCAGCATCGGCGCGTTCGAATACGTAGACGCCGCGGGCGCGCTGGACCAGGCGCGGTCGATCGATGCGCGCCGGCGCGCGGGTGAAACGCTAGGTCCGCTTGCCGGCATGCCGGTGGCGCTCAAAGACAACTTCTTCGTGGCCGGCATGCCGATCCGGGCAGGCTCGAACGTGCCGATCGACGATTTGCTTCCGGTCAACGAAGGGCCGTTCGTCGCACGCCTGCGTGCGCTCGGCTGCGTGATCCTCGGCAAGACGAGGACCGTGGAATTCGCGTTGGGCATCACCGGCCAGAGCATGCCACGCGGCACCCCGCGCAACCCCGCCGACGCGCGGACGGTGCGCACCACCGGGGGCTCCAGTTCGGGCTCCGCTGCGGCACTCGCCGCTGGCCTGTGTGCGCTGGCGTTCGGTACCGACACTGGCGGCAGCGTACGGGTACCGGCTGCGCTATGCGGGCTGGTCGGACTGAAGACCGGCACCGGGCAATGGTCGATCGAAGGCATTCTGCCGCTCGCGCCCCATCTCGACACCGTCGGGCTGTTTGCCCGCAGCGCCCGCGATGCGTCGCTAGCCTACGCGACGATCGAGGGAAGTTGCATGGCGGCACCCCGCACACGCACGCTGAACGGCACGGTGCTCGGCGTGCCGCGTGACTACTTCTTTCGCAATCTCGATTCGCGGGTGGAAACGGCAACGGCGATTGCGCTCGATAAGCTCGTCGCAGCCGGTGCGACCCTGCGGGACGTCGAGGCGGCCGATCTTGCGGCAGGGCGCGATACCTACTTTCCGCTGGTGCTGCCGGCGCAGTTGATCGCGCTACTCGGGCGCGATCGCTTTGCCACGCATCGCGACCGCATGGATCCGGTGGTCGCCGCGCGCGGCGAGCGTGGACTTGCGGTGAGCGAAGCCGACCTGGAGGACGCAAAGGCGCGCCGGGCGTTCGACGTGAACTCGATTGCCGCGCGCTTCGACACGGTGCACGCCTGGGTGATGCCAACCGCCACCGCCGTCGCGCCCAGCATCGATGACCTGCGCGACCCGGCTCGCAACTGGGCGCTCACGATGGGGCTCACCCAGAATTCGCAACCGATCAACTATCTCGATATGTGCGCGGTGAGCGTGCCGCTGATCACCGACGGCCGATTGCCGGTCGGGCTTCAGATCGCGGCTCCGAAGGGAAGCGAGGCCCGGCTCCTAGCTGTCGCCGAAGCCATCGAAACGTGCATCGGACGCCCTGCGGCGATCGACATGCGTCCGTTTCAGCGACCCGATTCGCAATCGCAACAAGGAACTCAGCAATGAACATACGCGAAGCAACCACCGTCTACCGGCCGAAACAGGAAGGTCTCTATTTTCCGCAGTATCCGCAGTTCGCGACCGTCGACCAGGAGCGGCGTCATCGCAAGGAACGTCTGGCTGCCGTGTGCCGTGTGTTTGCGAGATATGGCTATGAGTACGGCTTCGCGGGCCACGTCACGGTGCGCGATCCGGAGCATCCACACCTGTATTGGACCAACCCGTTCGCGATGGACTTCGGGCGCGTGCGGGTCTCGGATCTCTTGCTGGTCGATCATGAAGGCACGGTGCTCGAAGGAAGCTGGGCCGTGAACCGCGCAGGCTTCGTGCTCCACGCCGCCATTCATGAGGCAAACCCGCATCTCGTTGCCTCATGCCATGCCCACACGACGAACGGCATGGCCTGGGCCGCGCTGGGCCGTCCCCTGGACCCGATCACACAGACCGCGGCGTGCTTCTACGAAGATCATGCGCTGATCGCCGAGGAGGCCGGCGCGGTGGTGGTCGAGCGCGATGCAGGCCGTACGGTCGCGCAGGCGTTTGGCTCGAACAAGGCCGCGATCCACCAGAATCATGGCTTGTTCTCCGCGGGACGCGAGAGCGTCGACGAAGCCGCATGGTGGTTCATCGCGATGGAGCGCGCCTGCGAAATCCAGCTGAAGGCCGAGGCGACCGGTCATCCGGTCAAGCAGATCAGCCGGGAAGCGGCGCTGCACTCCCGCAATCACCTCGGTACGCCGTTCATGGCCTGGCTGCATTTCCAGCCGATCTACGATGCCGTGGCACGTTCGGACGCCGACCTGTTCAGCTGAATCACGCGTTCAGGCGCTGTCGCCCAATGGGCATGCGACGCGGAACGTCGGCGTGCGACACGGTGCTTGCGATATTGGTTCAACCGACGCGGTGTCGGCAAGCGACCACGCTCATTGCCGAGCCGCCTCGTCGAGGAGCCAGCCCCGAAAGGCGGTCAGCTTCGGCGAGCTGGCGCATTCCGGACGGTAGACCACATAGTAGGCAAGCGCCGAAGCAAATTTGATACGAGGGTAGAGCCGGACCAGGCGGCCGGCGGCGAGGTCGTCGCGAGCCATCACGCTGCGCGCCAACGCAACGCCGTGGCCCTCGATCGCCGCTTGCAAAACTGCCGCCGAGTTGTTGATCTTCATGCCGCGCCTGGCACTCACACCAGCGATGCCGGCCTTGCCGAGCCATATCTCCCAGGTCGGAAAACCGGCGTGACCGTCGATCGACAGATCGTGGATCAAGGTCTCGGCGGCGAGGCCGTCGGGCCGCCGCAGCTGCCGGTTGACGCGTAGACGCTCCGGCGAACACACCGGATAGATCTCCTCGTCCATCAACTTCTCCGCCGACAAGCCTGGCCAGTTGCCGGTCCCGTAGCGAACCCCGATATCGATGCCCTGGGCGACGAAATCCACGGGCTTGAGATTCGTGTCCAGCCGCACATCGGTGTCGGGCCACGCACTCTGGAAGCTATCGATGCGTGGCAGCAGCCACTTGGCGGCAAACGCGGGGCTGATGGCAACCGTCAGGACGCCGGTTGCCGACCCTTCCTTGAGCCGTTCCAGGCCCAGACTGAGTCGATCGAAGCCTGCCTGGATCTCCGGCAACGCGCGTTGCGCCGCCTCAGTGGCGACCAGTCGGGCAGGACCGCTGTTGCCGCGATGAAAAACCGGCGTACCGAGCCATGTTTCGAGCGTGCGGACCAGTTGACCGACGGCCGCCGGGGTTACGTGGAGTTCAGCCGCGGCCGCAGAAAAGCTTTGATGGCGCGCACTGGCCTCGAAGGCCCGCAGGGCATTGAGATGAACGGGCGACTTCATGCCGATAAAGTTTTGCTTTCAATGGACCGAACTTTATCTCATTTGCGGTCGCGACGACGCCTGAGCAGAATGTCTCTCTGTTGGCGACATGGGCGGTGGACGAGGGCGAGGTGCTCTCGATTGACCCGAAGCGTGTACCGGACGACATGAGCGTTGCCGTCAGCGCGTGCACCGCTGCGTCGCACGATCTCGATAGAGGAGCTTTGCAATGGATAAGCAGTTCGACGGAAGAAAGTTGCTGGTCGTAGGCGGTACAAGCGGCATAGGGTTGCAGACCGCCCGCATGGTGCTGGCACAAGGCGGTAGCGTGGTGCTCGTGGGCAGCCGGCCGGACAAGGCGGACGAAGCGCGACGAGAGCTGTCTGCGTTCGGCACGGTGGCATCGCTCGTTACCAACCTTACGGACACCGAAGGACTGGCGGCGATGCTCGAAACGATCGACGAGCAACACGCGGACGTCGATCTGCTCGTCAATGCGGCCGGCGTGTTCTTTCCGAAGCCGTTTCTGGATCACTCGGAGACGGACTACGAGCGGTATGCGATGCTGAACAAGGCGTTCTTCTTCATCACGCAACGGGTCGCGGCCAACATGGTTGCTCGGGCGTGCCCGGGCGCCATCGTCAACATCGGTTCGATGTGGGCCAAGCAGGCGATCGCCGCCACGCCATCGTCCGCCTACTCGATGGCCAAGGCAGGCCTCCATGCACTGACTCAGCAACTGGCAATGGAACTGGCGCCGAGACACATTCGTGTCAATGCGGTGTCGCCGGCAGTGGTGCAGACGCCGATCTACGAGGGGTTCATCCCAAAGGCCGAGGTGCACGGCGCACTGCAAGGCTTCAACGCCTTCCATCCGATCGGCCGCATCGGAACCCCGGCAGACGTCGCCGAAGTCATCACCTTCCTGCTTTCGGACAAGGCGAGCTGGGTAACTGGCGCGGTCTGGGACGCCGATGGCGGCGTGATGGCCGGGCGCAATTGAGTGGCTGCTCGATGTGGCTGCTTCATGTGGCTTGTTGCGGTGGCTGCTTGATGAAGCTTCAAGCGTCCATCGCCAGGGCCATGCAAGCCGGCAGCGCCGCCGCAGGTACGCGCCTGCAAGAAAGATACAGGACAAGCCAGGACCGACAGCGTTTGATCTCGAAGCGGTCGGGCCGTTCGGTTCCGGGGAAGCCCAATGCTCGTCAATGCTGATTTTGCAAGCCGCGCGACCGTTACGCCCGACCAGTATCGGTGGGTCGCGTCGCCGCAGCGCGGCGTCGAGCGCGTGATGCTGGACAGGCTCGGTGGCGAGAACGCGCGAGCCACCAGTATCGTGCGGTATGCCGCAGCATCGTCATTTCCGCGGCACGCGCATCCAGGAGGCGAAGAGATTCTCGTGCTTTCCGGGACGTTCTCCGAACAAGAAGCAGACTATCCAGCCGGGTGGTATCTGCGCAATCCGCCGGGCTCGTCCCATCAGCCGTGCAGCGGCGACGGCGCCGTGATCTTCGTCAAGCTGCAGCAGATGCGCTCGCCTCGCGAGGCACCCGTGCGCATCGACACGCGCGCATCGTCGAACTGGCATCGCGATGATGGTCGGATGGTGTGCCCGCTGTTTGCGAGCGAATCTGAACGCGTCGCGTTGCAACGCGTGGAGGCAGGCAGCGCGCTGCTGACCGATCCGGTGGCGGGCGCCGAACTGCTCGTGATCGATGGCGTGCTGCGTGCGGGCGGGCAGTGCTTTCCGTGCGGCAGTTGGCTCCGTCTGCCAGCAGGTCACTACCCGACGCTCGTGGCGGACGAGGGCGGCGTGACCGTCTATCTCAGAATCGGTGCGCATGTCGACGCCGCGCTGGAGGCTTAGCACGATGCTGGATGCACGCGTTGCGATCGTCGGCGGTGGCCTGAGCGGCCTGTATGCCGCCTTCTTGCTCGAACAGGCCGGCATTGACGACTACCTGCTTCTCGAAGCGCGCGAAACGCTCGGCGGGCGCATTGCGTCGGTCCCCCTCTGCGGACAGCGGCGGGCGGCTCTCGATTGTGCCGAACGAGGCGACCTGGGACCGGCTTGGTTCTGGCCCGCGTATCAAGCCGAACTTGACCGACTGATCAGCGACCTGGGCATGTCACGCTTCGAACAATATGAAGCGGGCGACATGGTCGTCGAGCGGTCGCCGCAGGCGCCCCCCGTGCGGATGTGCGGCCATGGCACCACCCCGCGTTCGATGCGTCTCGCGGGCGGCATGAGCGCGTTGGTGGCGGCATTACGGCGCAGACTCGAGTCAGGTCGGCTCGTCATCAATCAGCCGGCGAGACGGCTGCACATTACGACGCGGCATGTCGATATCGTCACGGACGGTGCAGGCGCTCAACGTACGTCCTACCGGGTTGACCACGTCCTGCTTGCGCTGCCACCGCGTCTGGCCGGCACAACGCTGGATTTTTTCCCGGCGCTCCCTGAAGCACTGCTGAACGAGTGGCGTGCGACGCCGACCTGGATGGCGTCGCACGCCAAATACATTGCTGCTTACGACGCGCCTTTCTGGCGTGAGCAGGGCTTGTCCGGCGAGGGCCGCAGCGCGCGTGGGCCGCTGGCGGAGCTACATGATGCGTCGATACCGGGCGGTGCGGCGGCTCTTTTCGGATTCTTTGGCGTTCCTGCTCACGCGCGGCGCGATCTTGGGGACGAAATGCTGCGCAGTCTATGCAGAGCGCAGTTGACACGCTTGTTCGGTCCGCAGGCGGCGAAGCCCATTGCGGAAGTCATCAAGGATTGGGCGCGCGAACCCTATACGGCGACCACCGCCGACGAGCACGGCGCGGCGCAGCATCTGCAGGCGCCCGCGCCCAGCGCGTCGTCCGGCATCTGGCAAAGCCGGCTGACGGGGATCGCGAGCGAGTGGTCGCGCCAGTTCCCTGGCTACCTCGCGGGCGCCATCGACGCTGCGGGGAGCGGCGTACAGGCCTACCTTCGGCGTATGGAACGCCAGCACGCAGATCGACGGGAGCGGAGATCATGAAAGCCACGTATTGCGCAATGCAGGTGACGCGGCCCGGCGTACTGCAACTGGTCGAACGTCAGACGCCGGTGCCAGGTAGCGACGAGGCCTTGATCGACATCGAAGCCTGCGGCATTTGCGGCGCCGACATCTCGGATATTGAAAAAGCCGATCCGAAGCAGCCGCGCGTGCCAGGCCACGAAGTCGTCGGCCGCATCAAAGCCCTTGGCGCGCGCGTACCGTCGATCTGGAGGATTGGTCAGCGCGTGGGTGTCGGCCGCCTGGGCGGCCATTGCAACGCGTGTGCGCAGTGCCGTCAAGGACACTTCCAGCTATGCCTGCATCAGCCTGTCGTCGGTGCGAGTTGCGATGGCGGCTATGCCGAAATGATGGTGGCTCGCGGGACCGCGCTGGTAGCAATCCCCGACGAACTCGACGCACACGAGGCCGCGCCGCTGCTCTGCGCTGGCGTGGCCACTTTCAACGCGCTCAGGAAGTCCGGCGCGCAGGCCGGTGACACGGTGGCGGTGCTGGGTATCGGCGGTCTTGGCCACATGGCGCTGCAGTACGCGCGCCACATGGGTTACCGGGTCGTAGCGCTAGGCCGCGGCCGCGACCTTAGCGAGGACGCGCTGGCCTTGGGCGCGCATCTCTACGTGGACACCACGCAGGAAGACGCTGTCGCCAGGCTCCGGCACATGGGCGGCGCGCAAGTCATTCTCAGCACGATTGGCGATGCCGCCACCGTGTCGGCGATGCTCGGTGGTCTGGCGCCGCAGGGGCGTCTTGTTCTGCTCGGCGCGGGCCGAGATCCGCTAACGGTGTCCGCCGGGCATCTGGTCACCGGTGAACGTCATGTGTTCGGCTCGATTACCGGCTCGCCTTACGACGGCGAGCGAACGTTGGACTTCAGCGTCCTGACCGGTATGCGGCCCCGTATTGAAACGTTGCCGCTGGCACGGGCTCACGAAGCGTATCAGCGGATGAAGTCCGGCGACGTGAAGTTCCGCATGGTCCTGACCATGCGGCCGGTGGTGTGACGGGGCTGAATGCGCCCATTTGCCTTGCAGACAAGACGACCCACGATGACTAACAGCAGCTCACTCGACATCGCTTCGCCTGGCCTTCTCCCGGAGGCGGTGCAGCGCGGCAACATCTGGCGGCTCGCGCTCGCGCAGGCGCTCGCCGGCGCAAATTCAGTGGTGATCTACGCGACCGGCGCCATCGTCGGCAATGTGCTGGCACCCAGCAGCATGCTGGCAACGTTGCCGGTTTCGATCTTCGTCGTGGGCATGGCGGCGTGCATTTTTCCGGTCGGCGCGATTGCGCGGCGCCGGGGGCGACGCGCGGCTTTCCTGACCGGGACCGCGGCAGGTGTGGCGGCCGGCGTATTGGCCATGCTTGCCGTCGTGTCCAGTTCGTTCTGGCTGTTCTGTCTTGCGACCTTTCTGGGCGGCGCTTATGCGGCCGTGGTGCTGTCCTTCCGTTTCGCAGCCGCCGATGGCGTGTCGCCCGAACGTCGCGCGCGCGCGTTGTCGCTTGTCATGGGCGGCGGCGTCGCAGCGGGAGTGGTCGGCCCGCAACTGGTGACCTGGTCGATGGATTGGTGGCCGCCTCACGCGTTCGCGGCAACCTTTCTGGTGCAGGCGGCGGTCGCAGCCGTGTCGGCGGTTCTGCTGCTTGGTGTCCAATCGCCGAAGCCAAGCGCCGACGCAGCCGCTGGCGGGCGACCGTTGGCAAGGATTGCGTCGCAACCGCGCTTCGTCGCCGCCGTGATCTGCGGCGCTGCTTCGTACATGGTGATGAATTTCCTGATGACCGCCGCCCCCTTGGCTATGCGTCTTTGCGGGCACGCCCAGACGTCGGCGAACTGGGGCCTGCAATGGCACGTGATCGCCATGTACGGCCCCAGCTTCTTTACAGGCAACCTGATTTCGCGGTTCGGCGCTGTCCGCGTCGCAGTCACCGGGCTCTTCCTGACCGCGGCTTCCGCTGTCGTCGGCCTGGCCGGTGTCGACGTGACGAACTTCTGGGGAATGCTGGTTCTGCTGGGCCTGGGGTGGAACTTCGGCTTTCTCGGCGCCTCCGCGCTTGTGCTGGAATGTCATCGGCCGGAAGAGAAAATGCGTGTCCAGTCGTTGAACGACTTCATCGTGTTCGGACTGATGGCGATTGGGTCGTTTTCCTCCGGTGGGCTATTGGCGGGTTATGGCTGGAACGCGGTGCTGCGGGTTTCTTTCGTGCCGGTCGCGCTGGCGGTCGTCGCGCTGGGCATCATTGCATGCCAACGCAGGCGGACCGCCGACCCCGGTTGAGGTGAGCGTGCGGCGTCCTCGGACCCTGGCGCGGCATGCGTGTCGCGTTTTTGACGCGAAATGTTCGTTATCGATGCCGCCGACCCGTTGTCCCGGCCGGGTGTTCGGACGCCGCCAGAGCGGACGGGCGCAGCGCTCCGCCGCCAGCGAATGGACGGGCAGAGCGCAGCATGTATCGGCTGACTCAGCGGCGTACCTCGCGCTGGAATATTTCAAGACTCAGCTTCTTGGCCGCGACGAAGCTGGCTTGGGACAGGGTCTCGACCGTACGTGGACGCGCGTCGTCGTAAGCCAGAATTTCGGCGACGCGGGTCGGCCGCTTGGTGAGCAACAGGATCTCGTCGGCCAGATAGACCGCTTCTTCCAGATCGTGCGATACCAGCAGCATGGTGGTGCCGGTCTGCATGAACACTTCCTGCAGCTTCTCGCGGATGAACAGCGTCATCTCGAAGTCGAGCGCTGAGAACGGTTCATCGAGAAACAGCACCTCGGGGCGCGGCGCCAGGGCGCGCATGATGGAGGCGGTCTGCTGCTGACCGCCGGACAGCTCGTACGGATAGCGCTTCAGATCGAACTTCACATCGAACGACGCGACCAGTTCGTCCATGCGGCGGTCCACTTCGGCCTTGCTTCTGCCTTCCAGCAGCAACGGGTAGGCAATGTTGTCGATGGTGCGTTTCCAGGGAAACAAAGCCTCGCGATAGTTCTGGAAAACGTAGCCGATCTTGGTTTCCTTCAGCGACTTGCCGTCGAACAGGATCTCGCCGCGGTCGATGGGAACGAGCCCGGCGATCATGTTGATCAGCGTACTCTTGCCACACCCGTTGGGTCCGAACACCGAGACGATCTTGCCCTTCGGAATGTCCAGATCGAAATTTTCGTACAGCGGCCACCCGGCGAAGTACTTGGTCAGTCCGCGTATCGTGATGTGCGTTCCCGGCGGGCCAGGCACGAAGCGAGGCGGCGGCACGTCGGCATGGGCTGCCGCGTTCAGGACAGTGTTCATGTCTGTCTATCTCCCGCTCCAGTGCACGATGCGTCGCTCGAGCACGAGGAAGACGATATTGAGGATATATCCCAGCGCGCCCGCGGCGAGGATGGCGGCATACATCGTCTTCACGTTGAGAACCTGCTGGGCGTCGATGATCGCGTGTCCCAGGCCGTTCTCCGAGCCGATGAACATTTCCGCGACGATCACGATGACCAGCGCCATCGATACGGCGGAGCGGAGCCCGACGAAACTCGGCTGCAGGCTTTCCCACAGCAGTACGTCCTTGAAGATGCGCCAGCGGGATGCGCCCATCACCTTCGCCGCCATCGCCCGTTGTTTGCGCGCATTGATCACGCCGTAAGCGCTGTTGAAGACAACGATCAGAAAGGCGCCGAAGGCGGCGATCGCGACCTTGTTGATGTCCGACACGCCGAAGATCAGGATGAACAGTGGGATGAGCGCCGAAGAGGGGGTGGAGCGGAAGAAGTCGATCAGAAACTCCACGCTGCGATACGCCTTCTCGTTGCTGCCCAGCAGGACGCCGAGCGGCACGCCGACGACGCTGGCGATGCAGAAGGCCTGCAATGTCCGCTGCACGGTGACCATGAAGTCGATCATCAGGTCGCCGCCGGCGAGTCCGGTTGCGAGGGCGACCAGTGTGTCGACCGGGCTCGGCAGCAGGATGGCCTTGATGAATCCCATGCGCACGGCCAGATCCCAGACGATGAACAGGACCAGTGGACCGATGAATGGCAGGGCCCGCTCGAGCAACGGCCTGCGTGGCAGGCCCGCGTCGGACGAGGCGGGCGCGCTCCAGCCCGGGGTGCCGCTGGCGGCGTCACTGCCTTTTGCACGCATGGTTCACCCCTTGTAGAGCATGCTTTCGACGGACAGCTTCTTCGCGAAGATGCCTTTCTCGGTGAACAGGTCGAAGTACTGCTGGAAGTAGGCAATGTCGCGCGGCTTGAACTCGTCGTAATAGACATAGTCGGACATCGGCACCTCCGCGGTGAGCGCGCCTTCGATTGCGGTATAGCCTTTCAGATAAGGCCGTGCCTGGGCCGGCGTCTTCTTGACCAGCTCGACGCCGCGCCGATAGGCCGCGATGAATTTGCGCGCCGCGTCCGGATGCGCCTTGATGAACTCACTGGTGAGCGTGGCAGAACCGCCGAACCAAGGGGCCATCGGATCGCCAAGGATGTACTTGGCAACAACGCCCGCCTCCAGCACGCGGGTTGCGCCGTTGAGGCGACCGACGGTGCCGGTGGGTTCAAGCGTGTACACCGCGTCGACCTGACCAGCAGCGATGGCGGCCACGTGCTGCGCGATCGGTAGCTCCCTGACCGACATCCTGCCAAGGCCCGCGCGCTCCAGAATGGTCTTGGCGATGGTGACATTCTGCACGCCGGGTCCGCATGCGATGCGCATGCCTTTGAGGTCGGCCACCGATTTCAGCGTGCTGTCCTTGGCGACGATGAACTCGTCGAGCACATACCGCGCATTGGTCGGGTTCGAGCAGAAGATTTTCATCAACCCCGGCTGCGCTATCTCGCCGACCGCGAGCACCGCGGTGGCGACACCATTGGCACTTCCCTCTGCGCGGCCCGACAGCATCGCCTCCATGGCCTGCTGGGCGGACGCATGTTTCTGCGCCTCGACGTCCAGACCGGCTTCCTTGAAGTAACCCTTTTCCACGGCGGCATAGAAGGGCAGGCCGGACGCAACGGGCCAGTAGCCGATGCGGATCTTCGGACTGCTCTGCGCACGGACGTATGCCGGCAAAGCCAGGCTGCCCGCTGCGGCAGTCGCGCCCTTCAGCAACTGGCGACGGCGAACGGAAAGAACGGTCGGGGAGTCGCTGGAGACGGAATTCTTCATGAGGCTCTTCGGTTCGTGACGGGGAGGGAGACGGACGTGGTCAGCGTTGGCGTCACGCGCCGGCGGCGCATCCGTTTGCCGGGTTCCGCCGCTCGATCAAATGCGTGGTATGGCACGTATTTGGCAGGCGGAGCCGACATCGGGCATGCAGCGCGTTAATCGCGGACCGTCAGACAATGCAGCCGGCATCTTGGATACAACCTTGCAAGCGGTGTGCCAAAGTTTTCGCCGTATTCCATGCGAGATCACTGGGTGATGGCGTATTCGCCGCACCTTTTTGAGTGCGTGGCGCCACGTTGGTGCAGCAGGGTGCACCAAAGATAAACGCGCCTCCGGCGCATCCAGGCCGCGCACCCCCCCCAGCAAAACCGTGGTGCACCACGGAACTGCTCGCCCTGCGTTGCGGGCGATCGCGACGAAGCGTTGCGTCACGGTACGCGTGCCCCGACGCGCGAGGCGCGGGCGGCTTGCTGTTTGGCGGCGCGTGTCCGACTTGCCGCAAGCGCCGCCGCAGCGCCTCGTCGAAACTCAGAACGCGGCGCGACCCAGCGATGCGCCGCCGTCGACGTGCAAGGTCTGGCCAGTCATGAAGCCGGCTTCGTCGGAGAGCAGGAACGCAATGGTCGCGGCGATTTCGTCGGGCCTGCCGAACCGCGCTATCGGGACACCGGAAAGATAGCGTCGCTCGCCATCGCTGCCGGGCGGGTTGTTCGCACGGAACAACTCGGTTTCGGTCGGGCCGGGTGCGACGGCGTTGACGGTGATTCCGGTATCGGCCAACTCCAGCGCCCAGCCGCGCGTGAAACTGACCAAGGCGGACTTGGCGGCCGCATATGCGGTGCGCTGCGGCATGCCCAGGATCGTCAGGCTGGACACGTTGACGATGCGGCCCCATCGATGGCCTGTCATCACGGGCAGTGCCGCTTGCACGGTGAGGAGCGCGGGATGCAGGTTCACGCGCATGACTTCGTCCAGCGCCGGCAGCGTGACGTCGGCCAGCGGCGCGGGTCGGACAAGCCCGACATTGTTCACCACGCCGGCTAGTTCAAAGCGTGCCGTGACAGTGTCGAGCGTGGCGCGGGTGGCGTCGTCATCGGCCAGGTCGACCTGGAAGAATGTGCCTGGGAAATCCTTTGGCGCGGTGCGCGCCATACCAACGACGTGGTGACCCGCATTGGCCAGCCGCGCCGAAAGTGCGAGACCGATGCCCTTGCTGGCGCCGGTAACGAGAAAAGTACGGGACATGAGTGGCTCCGTTGCGGCCCGCCATGCGCGGCGGCCATGAATGCGTCATCGCGCGCCAGCGGCGGCCTTGCGAATCGCCGGCAACATCTCCGACGGTTCGGGACGATGGGTGTAGTCGGGATTCACTTCCGCGTAGACGATCGTGCCGTCGGGCGCGATCACGTAGCGAGCCGGCATCGGCAACGTCCAGCTTGGATCGCCATTGAAAGCCGGCAGGTCGTTTCTCAGCGACTTGTAAAGCGCAATCAAGTAATCGGGCAGCGCGAAGCGAAGACCGAATGCGGCGCCTACGTCGTTGTGCGGATCGGAGAGGATGGGAAAGGTCAGCGCGTTCTGACGTACCGACTTGCGGCTGTTGACGGGCAATTGCGGCGAGATCGCCACCAGGCTTGCACCCGCTGCCTCGATGTCCGGTAATACGTCTTGCAGTGCCTGCAACTCCATATTGCAATACGGGCACCACACGCCACGATAGAACGTCGTGACCAGCGGTCCCCGCCGCAAGAGGTCGGCGGATGACACTTGCGTACCGTCCGGGGCATCGAGCGTGAATGCCGGCGCGCGATCGCCTGCCTTGCGTGCATGCTGCGCCACGCCGGAAGCGATCAGTTCGGCAGTGGCACGGCGCATGGTTGCAATGACCGCGGGCGGCACGTTGTAAGGCGGCTTGCCGGCCTCGAAATCGGCTTTGAATGCGTCGAGCTTGCTTTGAAGGGACATGGGTAAATCCTCGGCAGACATGATGGCGGGAGTGCGGCGGCCCGGCGCGCGTGCCGCTTGGTGGGTGGGCTCAGGTCTGCGCGGCCATCGAGCGCGCCACGTCGGCGGCGCTGATGCCTTCCAGCGCCAGGCCGTAGCCCGCACCTTCGTCGACGATGCGGCGCAGCTTCTGCGTCAGGGCGATGCGGGTGTAGCGGCCGGTCAGCGGCGGTAATTGCGCGAGTTGATTGGCGAGCTCGCGGGCGCGTGACAACAGGCGGTCGCGCGGTACGACTTCGTTCACGGCGCCCCATTCCCTGGCGGTATCCGCGTCGAGTTGCTGCCGCGTCAGGATGAAATAGCGGCCTCGTATGCTGCCGATCACCTCGGGCCAGAGCAGATTCACGCCATCGCCTGGCACGATGCCGAAATCGAAATGCGGTTTGTCCTGAAACACCGTGTCGGGCGTGGCCAGCACGATGTCCGCTAGCAACGCGTATTCGGAGTGCAGCAAGACCGGACCGTTGAGGGCGACGATCAGCGGAACTTCGATATCCAGCAGATTCATCAAGACCTTCTTGCCCTCACGGTAGATTTTGTCGTAGCCGCGCGGCGTGAAGAAGTCGAAGCCTTCGGGGCTGATCTCGTCCATGAAGGCATCGCCAGTGCCGGTGAGAATCACCACGCGGTTGTCCGGATCGCTGCCGACGTCATGAAACAGGTCGACGAACTGTGCGTGCGTGTGGCCGTTGAAGACGAGCTTGCCGCCGGCGGTGTGCAGCGCGATTTCGAGCACGCCGTCGGGGGAGCGGCTGAGGCGGGCATTCGGATAGGCGTTGCGATAGTCATCGAAGCGAGACATGGGGAGGGGCTCCAGTGGTAGGGCGTCAGTTGGCAACGACGAGCGCGTTGACGCGGGTAACGGCGCGCTGCACGGCAGGGCGCTGCGCCACGGTCTCGTACCAACGTGCGAGATACGGATAGGCGTCCATTTCAATGCCGGCAAACGCGCGTCGCCAGAACCATCCGAAATGCGCGATATCGGCGATGCTGTAGGCGTCGCCGGCAACGAACGGCTGGTCGGCGAGCAGGCGATTCAGGAGAGCGGTCACGCGTGACGCTTCGTCGGAGAAGCGTTGCTGCGCGAGTGGCTGGGGCTGGGCCGCCAGCCGTGCAAAAAAGCCTGCATTGCCGAAACTCGGACTCACGCTGGAAGCATGAAAGAACAGTTTCTCGTAGACCCGAGCTCGCTTCATCTCGTCGCCCGGCAACAGCTGGCCATGGCGTTGCGCGAGGTAGACGAGGATCGCAGCCGATTCGCTCAGCGCGAAGCGCTCGCCCGTCGTTTCATCGGTGTGCAGCAGGACAGGCACCTTCCCATTCGGATTCAGCGCGAGAAAGCGCGCTTGCTGCTGCTCGCCGTTCTTCACGTTCACGCCGTGCAGCGCGTAGTCGGCTCCCAGTTCTTCAAGTGCGATGAGCACCTTCACGCTGTTCGGCGTGGCAAAGGCATAAACCTCGAACATGCTGCTTCCTCGGTGGATGGCTCGGTGGATGGCTCGGCGGATGGCTCGGTGGAGGGGCCGTGCGGCGGTCAGCCGTTGAAAACGATTCTGGACGTGTGATCGAAGGAATGGCAGATATCATTTGGCGATAGCTTCTATTCCTCTGGGGAATGAGATGGATCGTTTGCTTGCGATGGCCACGTTCGTGCGAGTGATTGAAGCGGGTTCGTTTTCGGGCGCGGCGCGGTTACTGGGCGTTGGACAACCGGCGGTTTCTAAAACCGTGGCGCAACTCGAGCAGCGCTTGAATGTGACGCTTTTGCTGCGCTCGACGCACGGCTTGACGCCGACGGAAGCCGGCCTGCGCTTCTACGAACGCGCGCGCGTCGCCATTCAGGAGGCGGACGAAGCCGACCTTGCCGCCCGTGGCGAGGGCGCAGGACTGTCCGGGCGGCTGCGCGTCTCGGCGGCGCCGACGTTCGCGCGGCTGCATGTCATTCCGCATTTGTCGAGACTGCTCGACGCCCACCCCGCGCTGGACATTGACGTGGTTTTGGATGACCGGACCATCGATCTGATTGCCGAAGGGATCGACGTTTCGTTGCGGATGGGCACCCTCAGCGATTCGAGCGTTGTCGCACGCAGGCTGGCCTCGTCACGACGCTCCGTGCTGGCCACCGCCGAATACCTCGCGCGTGCCGGGATGCCGCTCGCCCCGGCAGAACTGGCCGGCCATCAAACGGTCGTCTTCAGCCAGCTCAGCAATGTCTGGCAGTTCAGCCGCGATGGCACCGAGGTGTCGGTGCTGGTGCATGGACGGACGCGCTTCAGCGGCGCGGAAGGTATCCGTGCCGCGGTGCTCGCGCACATGGGGCTGACCATAGCGTCGGATTGGATGTTCGCGCCCGAGCTGGCCGATGGACGGGTGGTGAGATTGCTGGAGCCTTGGTCGCTTCCAGACATCGACCTGTGGGCGGTGTTTCCGACGGGACGCCTTGCGACGAGCAAGGCGCGCCTGTTCGCCGATTTCGTGGAGACGGTGATGCGAAGGGAGGCGTGAAACGACGGCACGCGCGTCCGTCGCGCCACGCGGTGAAGACAGCGCGCGCGCTGGCAACCGGCGTCACTTCGTGCTCGGATCCCATTTCGCCTCGCGGTCCTCGCGGGTGTTGATCTCGATCTGGATGCCGCCCGGGGTACGTGCGAAGAAGCGCGAACCCCGGCCGATCCGGTTGAACACTTCCGACTCCAATGCGATGCCGGCTTGCCGGAACGCATGGTGAAGCGCGTCGACTGCCTGCTTGGTCTCGAGTTCGAGGCCGATGTGGAAGTCCTTGTGCCAGGTGACATCGATCGGCATCTTCTCCAACACGATGTCCATGTTGCCGTGGCGCAGCAGCGCGCTATCGGAACCAGGATCGACGAACTCGAGTTTGGCACCAAGGTACTGCTCGAAGAAGTGCGCTTCGCGCGCCACGTCGTGTGTGGGGAAGCTGACGTGGTTGAGTTTTGCTGCTGCGGACAGGTTCATGACAATGCTCGCAATCGGGGATGCGCGGCGGACCGCGATGAGTCGGGCCGTGTCGCCGCAGTGGCGACACGCCGTTTGAAGACTCAATTTTGCGAGCGATTGGGGATTTTGAAACCTCGCATTTCTCCGTCGAGGTGGCGCGCGCTGCAAGCCTGCGGTTACGGGCTGTTGCGCCCGCGCCGGACAGCGCGTCGCATGGGGACTCGCGTTTCGTTCACCGGTCGGCCGGGCGTGGCGGCGTGATCACGGCCGATGACGAGGCGCGCGCAGACGCCCTTGTGCGCCGGTAATTGCCTTCGTTGACGCAGCGGCCGTGCGGGTCGGAAACGGTCGGCCCGGCATCTCAACACGCCCGGGTTTGACTCGCGTCGGCCGACGACGGGCGCATGAGAAAGCGCGCGAATGGCCCGCGGGCGTTCAGTCGAGCACTTTGACGCGTCCGGCTTTGGCCGGATCGTTATCGGGATGGGCAATGCCACGCGCCGCCAGTTCCAGTGCCGGACGAAGCGACGCAGGCAGCATTGGCCCATGGCTGAGCGACGGAAATTCGCGATACAGCACCGCGAGATGCGCTCGCTGCGCAAGACGCTCGGCCAATCGGCGCGCACCGCCTGGCGGGACCGCTGCCCGCAGCGCCCGAGCTTGGCGCGCCGCTGCCGTCGGGTTCGGCCCGTGTGCCGGCTGCGGCGCAGTGCCGGCCATCAGCAGCAGCGTCGTGTCCTGCCCGGCGGGCAGTGGCAGGGCCGCTTCCGCTTCTTGCAAGATGAAGCCTTGATGCCACCACAGCGACGGATCGGCGGCCGCATAGCGGGTGAAAAGCGTTGGATGGCGGAACAGCGTGTGCAGCACGAGCAGGCCGCCGTAGGAATGCCCCCATAGCGTGAGGCGCCGCGCGTCGAGCGGCACGCGTGACGCGACCGCAGGCATGATGTGACGCGCGATCAGGTCGAGAAACAGGTCGGCACCCCCGCCCAGACGCCCACGTGTCTCGTCCTCGAACGTCGGACCGTCCTGTCGCACAGGCGGTGTGTAGTCGAAGGCGCGCGCCGCGACGTCGAAGCGCGTATCGCTGTCCGGACCGATGGCCACGATCACAGGCAAGTCGCCGGCGCGCGCGGCCGCCTCCAGGTCCGACGACGTCAGGCTGTCGGCGACCGCGTTGCCATCGGTCATGCAAATCAGCGGATGACCGCTTGCCGGCACCGCGCCCCGTGGCGTGGCCAGCCAGACCCGATAGCGTCGCGCGCCGTCGGCCGAGACGAAGGGCAACTGGTCGACGGCATAACGATTCGACACGGCGTCCCAGACAGTGGGCCCCATCGGTCGCCCGGGATCAAATCGCGCGCCCGGTGCAGTGGGACGCGGCGCGGCGCAGGCGGCCAGCATCGCGGCGGCGCCAATGCCGGTGAGAAGGTTGCGCCGCTGCGCAGAGCGGGGCAGGTCGGTCGCGTGGCGCGGATGGCGTGTCATTGGTGAAGATCGTCCGTCTGGCTCAAAACGACGCGGTGAGCGACGCCCAGAACGAGCGGCCCGGCTCGTTGTAGGTAGCGGCGCCCGCGCCCGAGATGACATTGGCGCCATTGGAGGTGCCCGATGCATTGCCCTCGCGATACAGACGCCGGTCGAAGATGTTGTGCACCCCGAAGCCCAGACGCAGATTCTTCTTCACCTGGTAGCTGCCGCTAAGGCCCACCAATGCGTAAGACGCGCGCTGTTGCCCGGCGTAGCCGACAACCGGATTGCCTTGATAGTCATATTTCTTCGGCGCCTGATTGCCGTACCACGTCAGCGTCGCCTGCATGCTCAGCAGGCTGGTGGCGCGCCAGTCGAGCGTCGAATTCAAGGTGTATTTCGGGATGATGGAAAGCCGCTCGCCCGTCTCCTTGTTTTTGGAGGTGATCATGTATGTGAGGTTGTTCGACCAATCGAGACTGGCGGAAATGGGCAGCCGGAAGGTGCCTTCCCAGCCTTGCACCAGCGCGCGCGACACGTTGGTCCACTGATAGATGTACGCGCCGTTGCCACCGCTGGCGTTGCCCACCGGCGCCAGGCCGGCATCGATCTTGTTGTGATAATCGTTGCGGAAAAACGTGATACCGGCCAGCAGGCCGTCACGACTGTATTCGACGCCGACCTCCTTGTTCACGCTCGATTCCGCCTTGAGGCTCGCATTGCCCATCAGGTAGCATGCCGACGAAACGCCCCAGCATCCGTTGCCGCTGCTGTAGAGCAGATAGTTCGGGTTGAGCTGGTAGAGATTCGGCGTCTTGTAGGCGCGTGCAATGCCCGCCTTCACTGTCCAGTTGCGCGACAGCGCGTGCGACAGGTTCAGGGACGGGCTCCAGTTCGGCCCCGCGGCGCTGTTGTCGTCGAACCGCAGTCCGGGCGTCAGAATCGTGTTGTCGGTAATCGCGATATTGTCCTCCGCGAACAGCGCCTTGGTGTGCGAAGACATGCGGTCGCTGCGCCCGCTCTGGGTAACGCCAGCGATGCTGCCGCCTGTCGACGTTGACTGCGTCACCGCGCCCGGGTCCGTGAAGGTGGACAGCGTCCACTCCGTGCCGAGCGTGAGAACGTGCTCGACACCTGCCGTCTTCAGCGGCAGGTTGGTTTCGAGGTGCGCCGTGTAGTCCTGCAGCACGGCGGTTTGGTAGGTATCGCTCGCGAACAGGCCGGCCACGCCGCCGGAGAGACCTTCTTCGAGACGCTCGTTGCGCGTCTTTGCGTACTGGAGGTAGGCCTTCACGGTGCCGAAGTCGAACTTGCCGTTGTAGGTTGCGGCGTAGTTCTCCCGGTACATGATGTTGGTTTCGGCGCCGAGGTAGTTCAGCACGCGCTGCGAGGTCGTCGCGAGCGCCCCGGTGTTCGAGGTGCTGAAGTTGTTGGTGTTCTGCGTGTCGCCCGCGTAGATGTTGCCTTGCCGGCTATAGCTCGCGTCGAAGTCGATCGTCTGGTCGGGCGTGAGTTTCCAGGTCAGGCGGCCGGACACGTCGCGGTTTCGAACGCCTTCCCGGCCCGCCGGATAGGTTCCCGCCTGCGTCCCGGAGCGCGGCGTGGTGTGCCCCTGGTTGATGTTGTACGCATCCGCGCCCGTCTTGTTGGCGTTGCCGTACAGGCGAAAGAAGAAGCGATCGGAAAGCGGTCCGCTCAAGTCGAACGTCGCGCGCTGCGTCGAGCCATCGACCGAGTGCTGCGGACGGTCCGCATAAATGCCCACCGATCCGTGCCACTGATCCGTTGGTGGCTTGGTGACGATGTTGACCACGCCGCCCATCGCGCCGGAGCCGTAACGCGCCGCGGCGGGTCCGCGGATGATCTCGATGCGCTCGACCTCCTGCGCCGGGACCCAGTTGGTGTCGCCCCGTGTGTTGCGCTCGCCGCTCCAGCCATAGCGTACGGAGTTGCGACTCGCGACCGGCTTGCCGTCGATCAGGATCAGCGTGTTTTCAGGGCCCATGCCGCGGATGTCGATCTGGCGATTGTTGCCCCACTGGCCGCTCGTCGAGTTACCGGTCAGATTGACGCCAGGCTGCGTGCGGATGATCTCGGCCAGGTCGTTGACCGGCGGGCGCCTTTCGATGTCGTCCCGCGTGATGATGGATGCCCCTGGCGCCTGTTTCGATGCCTGCTCGGCAGTGCCAACCACGACCACCTCGGGCAGCATGCCGACCTCGGGATCATCGATGAGGGCCGCGCTTGGTGCGCCGCCCGGTGCGGCGGTTCGCTCCACCGGCGCCGGGCTTGCTTCCAACGTGTATTCGCCGTGCGCGTCGCGCACCGCGCGCATCCGCGAGCGTGACAGCAACAGGCGCAGCGCCTCGGCATTGGTATAGCTACCATGCACGGCCGGACTGCGTAGGCCGGCGGTCACGTCGGCGCTGACCGACACGGTCGCGCCGGCCTGCTGGCCGAACTGCCGCAGTGCCTGGTCGAGTGACCCGGATGCAATGTCGAACGCATGGCGGGCTTCGGTTTCCGCCGACGCCACCTGGGCATGCGCGAGCGTCGGCGGCAAGCCCAGTGCCCCGCTGACGGCTGCCCATAAAACAGTACGGGCCATCGGCCTGCGAAGCGCATGCCGGCACGTTGCACGTTCATGCCCGCGTCGTGCGACCGTTGCCGCCGTTGCCGCTGGAACGGATGGATTGGCTGAGTGATGCTGCTTTACCGTCATGACGCGAATTCCCGAGATGCTTGTGGTCGGATGAAAGCACCTGGAGGAACTGCGACAGTTCATACCGCAGGGCTTCTGCCAGATAAGCCGCGCGAGATGAAAAAACCTGCCGTCTTGTTTGTAACAAATTGTTCCGGGGTCGCGCGGCGCGGGCCACTGCTCAGGCCGCAGTGATGGCCACCGCATACCGTGTGAAGCGACGGAGCCGCACGGGAAGCCGGCGGGCAAGCGATTCGAGTATGCGATCCGTCGCGTCGGCTTGATCGAGCGGCCAAACGCCGGTGATGCGTAAGTCGGCGACCTCCCGGCTGCAATGCAGCCACCCGCTTCGGTAACGACCCAACTCGGCCAGCACATCCTCAAGCCGCATCCTTTCGACGGCGAACATGCCGTCGATCCACGCGAGCAGTTCGCCATTGGCGGGCGTGACGGCGCCGACCGCTTGCCGCGTGACCGAGACTTGCTGCCCCGCTCGGACCAACACCGAACCCACCGAGCGCGACTGGCGGCTCCGCGCTTTTACCGCGCCCTCGACGACCAGCAGGCGAGTGAAGCATTCCTGCGTGGCCGAGTCGACCGCGCGCGCCGTGAAGCGGGTGCCGACCGGCATGAAGTCGCCGTCGCGCGTCGTGACGATGAACGGTCGGCCGGCGGCATCCTTGTGCGTCGCCACCAGGATTTCGCCGTGCCGCAGGACGATGCGCCGTTCGCGGGCGTCGAAACGCAGGTCGATGGCGGTATCGGTGTTGAGTTTGAGCTGGGTGCCATCGGGCAGCGTCACGCTACGGCTTTCGCCGACCGGCGCATGGACGTCGGCGGACGCGATCGCTAGCTGTCGACGCCATGGCACCACGTTGTCGGCAATGATCAGACCGGCGCCGATCACGCCGGGCCAGGCGAGGCGCTTGAGCGTCTTGCGGCGACTGAAGAAGGTCAGCAAGGTCGGCGTGACATGCGTCAGCGCTGCGGAATCGTTCCGCTCACCGCCTTGCAGGCGCTGTCTCATGCCTTCGACACGCTGCCAGGCGCGCGCATGCTCGGGATCGGACGCGTACCAGCGCGCGAACGCAGCCTGTTGCCGCGTGGTATCGACGCCAGTTGCGAGCTTCACGTACCAGGTGATGGCCTGTTCGACGACGGCCTCGGAGATCGGTTCGCCTGAGCCGGCGAGACCGGCGCTGGAAACAGTCCCGCGGCCGGCAGCGATGCGCGGCGGATGTCTTGAATCTGTCATCGGTATGCGGGCCTCATCCGCCCCTATCCGCCCCGGTACAGCACCTTGTAGCATTGCATCAGGGCACGCACCATGGCCTTCTGAACAACGTTGATGCTCACGCCGAGTTGCGCCGCAATTTGCGGGTAGGTCAGGCCGTCGATCTGCGAAAGCAGGAAGATCTGCCGCACCCGCATTGGCAGCGCGTCGAGGATGAGGGCAATCTGTTCCAGCGTCTCCAGGATCAGCGCGCGCTGCTCCAGGGAGGGCACGATTGGCTCCGGCAGTGTTGCCAACGTTTCGAGCCACGCCTGTTCCAGCGCCTGCCGGCGCCAGTGACTGACTGCAAGATCGCGTGCGATCGCGCAAAGGTAGGCGCGTGGCTCACGGAGCGCTTCGAGCTCCCGCTTCCTGAGTACGCGAACGAAGGTGTCGTGTGCCAGATCCGCGGCATCGAAGGAGTTGTCGAGCTTGCGCCGTAGCCACCCCAACAACCATCCGTGGTGATTGAAGTAGAGCGTCTCGACGTCCTGCGAGGAGACCTGATTGAGCATGGCCATCACAACGTCGGCATATCACCGCTACAGATATTAATAAGAATCATTAGCATTTTGAGAGAAAAGTCGTTTTCTTGCAAATCCGTTTTTACCGGACGGACCGGCGGCGCAGCTCCGGCCGGTTCGCCGGGCGGGAAGAAGTCGATGTGCGTGGGCGAGCAGGTGCTGCCTGGCCGGGACACTGCCGTTGCGGTTGCAATTGCATGCGGTGACCCCATCTGGACGAAGCGGCACGACTGCCTTTAGCGCGGCCTCGGCAGCCGTCGATTGGCCGTGGCGCTGCATCGCGCCACGGCCCGCGAGCAGACCGGTGGCATGTCGCAGCAGCACTGCCGCGTGCTTCCCGGTGGCGATGGTCAATACCGATTTCAGTTGGCGTCCTCGACGGCATTGCGGGCCGGATTGCTGACCGGATCGCGGACCGGATCGCGGACCGTGCGCTGGTACGCGGGCAACCGCTTCCCGGGCACGCGCAGGCGCCGTGCGGGACAGCCTGCCTGAAGCGCGAGTTGACGACCTGCGTCGGTCTGAAACATTCGGTGGCGCGTCTGCGTGTTACAAGCGATGCCACATCGTGTCCCGAAAGCGTCACTTTTGTGTCGTTCGGGGCGTTTTCCGTGGCTGGAGGCAGGCAATGGCTACCGCTCCCGCACCGTTGGCTGCCGAAATCCCGGCGTGGAGCGATAATGCGGGCTGCACGGCGACTGACCGGCTGCCTCGCGCCGACGTTCCGATTGCGTGCGACTGCGTTGATGCCGCACGAGCGTGCCCGCGGCTTCGTACTGACTGGCTTTGCACTGGCACACGGGCGGTCTGCCCGGCCTGCGGCCGCGCCCTGTACGGCCAGGTCGTATCGGCCGCGTTACACCGGCGCCCCGCTGCGTTTTCCGGCCGGCACCCTGCCTCGCCGATCGATCTGTTTATCAAGACTGGTAGTGATGATTTCCTCCCCTCTCTCAGCGCCTGTTGGTGGCGGCGCGCTGGTGCTTTTTTCCGGCGGCCAGGACTCGGCGACCTGCCTGGCGTGGGCGCTGTCGCGCTATGAACGCGTCGAGACCGTGGGCTTCGACTATGGCCAGCGGCACCGCATCGAGCTTGCGTGCAGGCAGTCGTTCCGCGCGACACTGCTGGCGCTGAACCCGGCATGGGAAGCGCGACTCGGCGACGATCATCTGCTCGATTTCGCGCTATTGGGTAGCCTGAGCGAGACCGCCATGACGCGCGATATCGAGATCGCGGCGCGGCAGGACGGCCTGCCGAACACCTTCGTGCCGGGCCGCAATCTGCTGTTTCTGATGACCGCGGCGGCGCTGGCGTACCGGCGCGGCCTGCGTGTGATCGTGGGCGGCATGTGCGAGACGGATTTTTCGGGTTACCCGGATTGCCGCGACGATACGATCAAGTCGCTGCAGGCCACGCTGAACCTCGGCATGAACACGCGCTTCGTGCTTGAGACGCCGTTGATGTGGCTCGACAAGGCGCAAACGTGGCAACTCGCCGAGGCAGTGGGCGGCCTGCCGTTGGTGGAGGCGGTTCGCACCGGCACGCACACCTGCTATCTGGGCGAGCGCGGCGAACTGCACGACTGGGGACATGGTTGCGGCACCTGCCCGGCCTGTGCGCTGCGTGCACGCGGCTACCGCGAGTACGCGGCCGCGCGCGACACCGTGCAGGCATTCCCTGATGCGGACGCGGGGACAGGTGAAGGTCGATGACATACGCGGTCAAGGAAATTTTCTACACCTTGCAGGGTGAGGGCGGCAATGCAGGCCGTGCCGCGGTCTTTTGCCGTTTTGCCGGTTGCAACCTCTGGTCGGGACGCGAGGTGGATCGTGCCAACGCGGTCTGTCGTTTCTGCGATACCGATTTCGTCGGCACGGATGGCGTCAACGGCGGCAAGTTCCGCGACGCACGGGCGCTGGCCGAGCGGGTCGCCGGCTTCTGGCCGACCGGCCAGGGCAACCGCTTCGTCGTGTTGACGGGTGGGGAGCCGCTTCTGCAGTTGGATACGCCGTTGATCGAGGCGCTGCACGCGCTCGATTTCGAGATTGCCATCGAGACCAACGGCACGCTGCCGGTACCGGCTGGCGTGGACTGGATCTGTGTCAGCCCGAAGGCGGGCAGCGAACTGGTCGTGGTCCGTGGCGACGAGTTGAAGGTGGTGATGCCGCAGGCCGGTCAGCCGATGGACTGGTACGAATCGCTCGCGTTCACCCATCTGTTGGTGCAACCGATGGACAATCCGCGCCGCGATGAGAACACGCGGCTGGCGATCGAATGGTGCAAGGCGCATCCGCGTTGGCGCCTGTCGATGCAGACGCACAAATATCTGAACATTCCCTGAGGCGCAGCACAGTGTTGACCATTACCCGCCGGCTCGAGTTCGATGCCGGCCACCGTATTCCGGACCATCGCAGCCAGTGCCGCAATCTTCACGGCCATCGCTATGCGATCGAGATCACATTGACCGGCGAACTCGACGATCAGGCAGGCTCGCCGGAGCGCGGCATGGTCATGGACTTTTCGGCGGTGAAGGCGCTTGCCAATGAACACCTCGTCGAACGCTGGGATCACGCATTCCTGGTCTATCAGGGCGACACCGAGGTCGCTCACTTCCTTGCCTCGCTTCCGGGTCACAAGACGGTGGTGTTGGATCGCATCCCGACCGTGGAAAACCTTGCCCGCCTCGCATTCGAGATTCTCGCGCCGGTCTTCGCGGGACACTACGGCCGTCATCTGACGCTGACGCGCCTCCGCCTTTACGAGACGCCGAACTGCTGGGCCGACGCGCAAGCCTGAGGCGTCGGCGAAGCCGCCGTTGCTTGGCGGGCACGGTGACGGGCACGCGCGTTGCAAGATGCTGTGTGCCCCTTCAATGACGGAGAACTCGCGATGGGAAATACCAAGATCGATCCGCATCCGGACCGCGCCAAGCAGGACGAGGAAGGCAAGATCGACGAAAACGTCGAACTGACCTTCCCGGCCAGCGATCCGACGCCGGCTGGCAGCAACGTCACGAAGATCGGTGACAACGGCGAGGAGGTCGGCCCGGGCGAATCGACCGGGTGATCCCTGCCATGAGTCGCCTGCCGCGGTGGGTCGCCAGCGCTGCGGTGGGAGTCGCGTCATGCCATCGGTAAAGAAAGGAGGCCTTGCGCCTCCTTTTTCATTTTGGCTGGCCGGCGTTCGCCGAGCCAGCCATGCCGCCACTGCCGACGTGCCGCCGTGACATCCGGCACAAGGGCCGAGCACGGCAACGCGCGTCGTTGCCGAAGCTGCCGCGCTGGTCTCTGGACGACGGCGCCTCGCCATGCCGGCGCCTTGGCGCAGCAAGCCTTCGTGCGCTGAAGCGGCAGCCGCACGCAGCGCGGCGACGCACGCAACGCGGCGGTCGCCATCGAGCCGGTCTCTAGCAAAGTGACCGCGAAGGGGCGCGTCAGACTGACCGGAATCGTTCGCGGGTCCGACTTTTGCTCGTCGCACGTCATGAGCAGGGTCGGACGTGACGCGCAACGCGCGCTCGCGCGCGACCGTTTGCGGTCCATCAGGAGGCTATCGATGAGCAATCTAGAGAACAATCCGCCGCGCCAGGAACAGGAAGAGCAGGCACGAAAGAGCCCGGTCAAGCGGCCGGAGCACGACACTTCGCATCTGAGCCCCGGCGAAGTGGCGAACGCCTCGGGCGGCAGCCACGGCGATCCGGCGGGCAAGGACCACGGCGGCGAGCCGACGGCCTCGGGCAGCACCGACCAGCCGTACGGGAATGAGACCGACCATACCCTGGGCAAGTCGAAGACGATCGAAGGCGCGCAGCCGCGCGGGACCGATCAATTCAACGACAATGCGTCGGACAGCACCGTCGACACCGACGGCAAGGGTCGCGATGCGCGCTTCGGGCGGGCTGATGTCGACCAAGTGATCGTCAGCAATGCGAGCACCGAGGACGCGGTGCCGACGCCGCCGGCTGGCTTGGGCGGCATCGACAGCCGGCCAGGTGGCAACCAGCCCGCGATCATGGCCCGCGATGGCAGCGCCGTCGTGTACGAGGGCGTCGTCGAGGAAGACGACAGGGCGAACTCGGTCGGCCAGCCCAGCACGTTGATCGATGGACACGACCCGCTGCCGCACAACCATGCGCGCACCTCGCATCGCGTCAAGATCGTGCCCGGCAATGAGAAATGACCTCGCCGATACGCTGAGCGGAGGCCCGGCGATCCTGGATGCGCCGGTTGCGCCCAGCGCGTTCCGCCGCCTGCGCCGTACGCTCAAGCAGACCTTCGGCTTCGAGTCGCTGCGGCCCGGCCAGCGGCCCATCATCCGTAGCGTGCTGGCCGGCGAAGATACCCTGGCCCTGATGCCGACGGGCGCCGGCAAGTCGCTCTGCTACCAATTGCCGGCGTTGTTGTTGCCGGGGTTGACGCTGGTGGTGTCGCCGCTGATTTCGCTGATGAAAGATCAGGCCGACGGTTTGGCGGCGGCAGGCGTTGCGGTGGCGGTATTGAACAGCACGCTGTCGCGTGCTGACGAGAAAGAGGCCATTCAGGCAATCGAGGATGGCCGCATCAAAATTGTGTTCACCACGCCCGAGCGGCTGGCGAAGCCAGAGTTCCAGCAGGTGATCTCGCGCCAGTCGATCAGTCTGGTGGTGGTCGATGAGGCACACTGCGTCTCGCAATGGGGCCACGACTTCCGGCCGGACTTCCTTGAGATCGGCGCAGCGGTGAAGGCATTGGGCCGGCCGGCGATCCTGGCCCTCACCGCGACGGCCACGCCGCGCGTGGTGGACGACATCGTTGCGCAGTTGAAGATGGTCGAGCCGCGGATCTATAACACCGGTGTCTATCGCGACAATCTCGAGTTCGCGGTGATCAATGTCGTCAATGCGGACGACAAGATGCGGCAGGCGCTCGACTACGTGAACCGCGCCGAAGGCAGCGGCATCGTCTATGCAGCGACGGTGCGTGACGTGGAAGCGGTGTACGAGGCATTGCGGGAGAGCGGCGCGTCGGTGACGCGCTATCACGGCAAGATGGGCAAGGCCGAGCGCGAGGAAGCGCAGGAAGATTTCATGGGCGACCGCTGCCGCGTGGTGGTGGCGACCAATGCTTTCGGGATGGGCATCGACAAGGCGGACATCCGCTTCGTCCTGCACTACCAGATGCCTGGCAGCCTGGAAGCCTATTATCAGGAGGCAGGCCGGGCCGGTCGCGACGGCCTCAAGGCACAGTGCACGATGCTGTTCGATCGCAACGACCGGCGCTTGCAGCAGTTCTTCCTGTCCGGTCGCTATCCGAGCATCGAACTGGCGAACCGCACGCACAACATGCTTTGCCAACTGGCGGAGATGCCGGAGCATCGGGTCGGACGCTCGGGTGGCTGGGTTGGCGCCGATGCGCTGCGCGAGGCGATGAGCGAAGCGGGCGGCGGCGTGGCACCGGCGCGCAACAAGCTGCAGACGGTGCTGAAGATGTTGATCGATGCCAAGCTCGCCCGGCGCGACCGGCAACGCCGTTATCAGCCGCTCGACTGCGAGGATGGGCACGAGAACATCACGCGCACGCTCGACGAGTATGGCCGGCTGGCGGAACACGACCGGCAGTCGCTGGAGGCGGTGATCGCCTACGCCCAGAACGCGCAGTGCCGCTGGCAGCGCCTGCTCGACTATTTCGGCCACCGTGCCACTTGGCCGGAGGGGCGCGGCTGCGGGCATTGCGACAACTGCCGGCATCCGGTCGAGTTTGCCAGCTTTGCAAGCGACACCGCGCCTGCCGAGTCGGCCAGCGTGGCGACGCCGACCGTCGAGGCGGACCGTGTGTCACGCACCGAGAAGTCGATCAAGAACGCACCGACGCAGGCGCCAGCCTGGCAGCCGGGCGATGCGGTCAGCGTCCGGCGCTATGGCGAGGGCCGTGTTGAATCCGTGGCCGGGGACCGCGTGTCGGTTACCTTCGACGATGGCGAGACGCGTACCTTCGTTGCGGACTTCGTTCGGCCCGCGCGACGCTCGGTCAGGTCTCGACCAGACGCCGCTGTCGCGCAATCGACAGGATGATGCCAGCGGCGACGCCCAGCGTGACGAGGGCGGTGCCGCCATAGCTCATCATCGGCAGCGGCACACCGACCACCGGGAGGATGCCGCTGACCATGCCCATGTTGACGAACGCATAGGTGAAGAAGGTCATCGTCACGCCACCCGCCAGCAGACGCCCGAACATTGTCGTGCCGCCGGCGGCGATCATCAGGCCACGCAGGATGATCAAGAAGTAGAGCACGAGCAGGACGATCCCCCCGACGAAGCCGAACTCCTCGGAAAACACCGCGAAGATGAAGTCGGTGTGCTTCTCGGGAATGAATTCGAGATGGGCCTGCGTGCCTTTCAACCAGCCCTTGCCGAAGGGGCCGCCCGAACCGATCGCAATGACAGCCTGGATGGTGTGGAATCCCTTGCCGAGCGGATCGGTGGTCGGATCGAGCAAGGTGCACACCCGGTGCTTCTGGTAGTCGTGCAGCAACGGCCAGTTCACTTCCGGCTGGCAGATGTGCTCCTCGCTGACCAAGACGGCACCGATCGCCAACGTGCCGACGATGAACAGCGGCGCAATGATGCGGAAGCTGAGCCCCGCGAAATACACGACGAAAAGTCCGGCCGCGGCGACCAGCAACGCAGTGCCAAGGTCGGGCTGACGCGCAATCAGCAACACCGGGATGCCAACCAGCACCAGGCCCACCATGTGGTCGAACCAGCGGATCGCACCCTCGCGCAGCTGGTAGTACCAGGCCAGCATCAGCGGCGTGGCGATCTTCATGATCTCCGAGGGCTGGATCACGACGCCGACGTTGATCCAGCGACGCGCGCCCTTGCGCGTCAAGCCAAACAGCGCGACCCCGACCAGCAGGGCAACGCCGGCCAGATATAGCGGCACCGCGAACCGCATCAGCGTCTGCGGCGGCAGGCTGGCGATCAGCCACATCAGCGCGAAGGTGACGACGACATTGCGTACCTGGTCGCCGACGCGGCTCGGCACGTCGATGCTGGCACTGTACAGCGTCAGCAGACCGACGCAGACGAGCAGGAACACGAACAGTGCGAAGGCCTTGTCATAGCCCATGAACAGCCGCTTGATGCGGCCCAGCCATGTCGCGAAATCGAAAGTCATGACAGTCTTTCCTCAGCGAGCCGCTGGCGCCGGCGCGGCGCGGCGCCGTTCGGCGGCAGCGGCCGCGGCGGCATGGCGGCGTGTGGGGGCGGGCGTCTTGCCGCCCGTCTGTCCATCGGGGCGGGCGTGCGCGGCGAGCGGCGCATGGCTCAGCGCCTGCGCGACGCTGGCTTGCGGCACCGAGGCCGTGGCCTCGCTTGCCGCTGACGCCGATGCCGCGCTGGCCGGCTGAGCGCCCGCCGTTGCCGATGCCGCCGAGGCTGCCAACGCCGCCGATGCCGCGGTCGATCCGGACGTGCTGAGCGGGGCCGCGGCCGATGCGCCAGAGACGCCGGCCACGCCGGACGCGGCAGCCATCGAGGCCGGCAGGACCGCCTGCGCGGCGTTCGGCTGGCCGCCGATCATCGGCTCCGACGCCCCGACCGTCGCCGAGGCGGCCAGTGCCACTGCGGCCGCCTCGGCACCGGGCTTCTGTCGATCGACAAGGTAGTAGTCGAGCACGCGCCGGGCGACCGGCCCAGCGGTCGCCGCGCCCCAGCCCCCGTTCTCGACGATCAGCGCCAGCGCGATCTGCGGGTTGTCGGCCGGCGCGAACGCGATGAACAGCGCGTGGTCGCGCATGCGTTCGGAAATCAGATGCGCGCGGTACTTCTCGTTCTGCCCGATCGTGAACACCTGCGCCGTGCCGGTCTTGCCTGCCGCCTGATACTGCGCGCCCGCGAAGACCTTGGCGCCCGTCCCCTCGCGCACGACGCCGACCATCGCGCGTTTGACGAAGTCGATGTCGCTGTCCTTCACCGCCAGCCTGCCGTTTGGCGTCGGCACCGTCAGCCGCGAGGTGCCGGTGACCGGATCGACGATTTCCTTGACCAGGTGAGGCTTCATCAGCACGCCTTCGTTGGCCAGGGTCGCCGTTGCATGCGCGAGCTGCAGGATCGTGAACGAGTTGTAGCCCTGGCCGATGCCCAGGCTCACGGTCTCGCCCTCATACCATTTCTGCTGCTCGGGCCGGCGGTACGCGCGCCGCTTCCACTCGGTCGACGGCAGCACGCCCGTGCCTTCGCCGTTGATGTCGATCCCGGTCTTCTGACCGAAACCGAGCGGCTTCATGAAGTCGTGGATCGCATCGACGCCCATGTCGTGGGCGAGCATGTAGTAATAGGTATCGTTGGAGACCACGATCGAGCGGTACAGGTCGACGATGCCGTGTCCCGCGATCACGTCGTTGCGGAACTTGTGGCCGCCGAGCATGTAGAACCCAGGGTCACGGAACGACCACTGCGGCGTGCGTTTCTTCAGCGTCAGCGCACCCAGCGCCATGAACGGCTTGTAGGTCGAGCCGGGCGGGTAGGTGCCGCGCAGCGGCCGGTTCAGCAACGGATGGTCGGGCGAGTTATTCAGCTCGTCCCAGCTCTGCTGGTCGATGCCGTCGACGAACAGGTTCGGATCGAAGCTCGGCGACGAAACGAAGGCGAGCACGTCGCCAGTCTTCGGCTCGATCGCCACCAGCGCGCCGCGCTTGCCGGCGAAGGCCTGTTCGGCGGTTTGCTGCAGGCCGATATCGATCGACAGCTTCAGGTTCCGGCCGGGCACCGATGGCGTGCGCGACAGCGTGCGTACCGGACGGCCGCCCGCCGTGACCTCGACCTGCTGGAAGCCGGTCAGGCCGTGCAGTTCGGTCTCGTAGCTCTGTTCGACGCCGATCTTGCCGATGTAGTCGGTGCCCTTGTAGTTCGTCGCGTCCAGGCGTGGATCGTAGTCCTCGGCGTCCTCGTTGCGTGCGCTGGCCTCGTTGATGCGATCCTGGTCGCGCTGCGAGATCCGGCCGATATAGCCGATCACGTGCGCGGCGGTCGCGCCGAGCGGATATTGACGGAACAGGCGGGCGCGCACCGCGACGCCGGGGAAGCGGTAGCGCTGCACGGTGAAGCGCGCCACTTCGTCGTCGGTCAGGCGAGTGCGAATCGGCAGGCTCTCGAAGTTCTTCGATTCTTCCTGCAGTTTCTTGAAACGCCGCCGGTCGCGCGCATCGATCGGAATCACCTGCGCGAGTTCGTCGATCAGGCCTTCGAGCGGGCGCTTGATCTGCGACGGCGTGACTTCCAACGTATAGGCGGAATAGTTGCGCGCCAGCACGACGCCGTTGCGATCCGTGATCACGCCGCGGTTCGGCACGATCGGCGCGACGGAAATGCGGTTCTCGTTTGCCTGCAGCGCGTACTTGCCGAAACGGAAGATCTGCAGATACGCGAAGCGCGTGCCCAGCAGGCAGAAGCAGAGCAGGACGAAGGCCACGGCGACCGCGACGCGCATGCGGAAGCGGCGCAGCGTCAGCTCATTATCCTGGAATTCGGTCATGCGAAACCCTGACGGTCAGATCGGACGGGTATCGTCCGGATCGGTCGCGCGTCGCTGCGGCGCGATGAGCAGTGCGGCGACCACCGGCCAGACGATGGCCTCGACCACACCGTCCATCAGGAAAGTCCAGCCGGGGAACGGCGCGCCGGTGGCCAGGCGGATCACGAAGGGGATTATCTCGGTGACCACCAGCAGGGGCAGTACGTAGACCGCCTGCACCCAGAACGGCAGCGGCAGCACGCGGCGGTGAATCGAGATGGCGCCATAGGACAGCAGCGTGTAGGCGAGCGCGTGCTCGCCGAACAGGCTCGCCTCGTGTACGTCGATCAGGATGCCCAGCGCGAACGCGATGCCGATGCCGACCTTGCGCGGCTGGTGAAGATTCCAGAACAGCAGGGTGAGCGCGACCCAGTCGGGCACGCCCGGCAGTCGGCCCCAGGGCAGCAGGTCGAGCGCGAAGGCGACCGCGAGGCTCACGTAGATGAACCAGCGGCTCGCGGGGAGCAGGATGTATTGCGGCTCGTTCATCATCGGGCAGGCCTCGCGGCGGAGGAGGGCGAGGCGGCACGCGCCGTCGTCCGTTGACCCGCTCCGCCGGCGGACCGGGCGGCCGCGCTGGCGGGCGCCGCGGCCGACGCACCCGCCCCGGCGGCACGCGCCGCGCCCGACACGCTGGCGGCGCCTGAAGCGGCGGAGGCGGCGGAGGCAGGCTTGCCGTTGGCGTCCAGCGCACTGGCCGGATCCGGGCGGGGCAGCAGTTGCGGGTCGTATTTCAGGACCAGGACCGTGCGGGTGCCTTCGCTGGCCGCCACCGGCGTGGCGAGCACGCGCGCGAAGGCCGTGTCGGATTGCTTGTCGATGCGCACTACGCGGGCCACCGGCAGTCCCGGCGGATAGAGCCCGTCGAGGCCGCTGGTGACCAGTTCGTCACCCACCCGGATGTCGACCGACAGCGGCACGAAACGCAGGTCCAGCAGGGAACCGCTCGACATGCCGTAGACCACGCTGCGCACGCCCGTACGCATATTCTGCACCGGCACGGCCAGATCCTTGTCCGTCAGCAGCGAGACTTCGGCCTGCAACGGATAGAGCCGGGTCACCTGGCCGATCAGGCCTTCCTCGTTGACGACCGGGGCGCCGTTCTGCACGCCGTTGAGCGCGCCACGATCGATCACGACCACGCGCGCGAACGGGTCGCGCGTCTCATAAAGCACGCGCGAGGCAATCAAGCCGACGGTGGCCTGCTGCCGCAATTCAAGCAACGCGCGCAGGTGACCGTTCTCTTGCTCGAACTCGGCGGCGCGCGACGCGTTGAAGCCCAGCACCGCGTTGCGCTCGCGCAGCGCCTTGTTTTCCTGTTGCAATCGTACGTTGGACGCGAAGTAGCCGGCGATGCCGAGCCCGACGTCGCGCGGCACGAGGGCGGCGCGCTGGAGCGGCTGCAGGGCGGTGGCAATCGTCTGGCGTACCACGCCGAGCGTCTTGAAACGCGCGTCGGTGACCAGCAGGGCGATGGCCAGCAGTACGAACACGATCAGGCGCAGCAGCGCCGATGGTCCCTGTTTGAATAGCGGTGGACTTTGGTCCATATCGACGGCGTTCAGGCGGTCGGCGTGAAGCGGAACGGCGCACGCTGCCGGCCGGCACGCCCGATGTCGCCGGCGTGCGTACACGCAGGGACGGCATGCGGAAGGAAGGAGGCGGTAGCCGCGCCGCCTGGCGTCGCGACCCGTCGCACAGTAACCGCGCAGACACGCGTGCGGTCCGCAGCGGCCGATCGACGCCGGTCCGGCCGGCTACGCAGGTTCCGGTTCATGCAATCCCGCCTGCGAGTGCAGCCATCCCGCCGCCGCAACGCTTACTCGTAGGAGAAGATGCTGCGGACCTTGTCGACCCGTTCGAGCGCCATGCCCGAGCCCCGCACCACGCAGGTCAACGGATCCTCGGCGACCAGCACCGGTAGACCGGTTTCCTCGGCGAGCAGGCGATCGAGGTCGCGCAGCAGCGCGCCGCCGCCGGTCAGCATCATGCCGCGTTCCGCGATGTCGGCGCCGAGTTCCGGCGGCGTCTGTTCGAGGGCGATCTTCACCGACGAGACGATCTGGTTCAGCGGGTCGGTCAGCGCTTCCAGGATCTCGTTGCTCGAGATCGTGAAGCTGCGCGGGATGCCCTCGGACAGATTGCGGCCCTTGACCTCCATCTCCTTGACTTCGGAGCCGGGGAAGGCGGAACCGATCTCTTTCTTGATCGCTTCGGCGGTCTGTTCGCCGATCAGCATGCCGTAGTTGCGGCGGATGTAGTTGACGATGGCCTCGTCGAACTTGTCACCGCCGACGCGCACCGACCCCTTGTAGACGATTCCGCCCAGCGAGATCACGCCGACTTCGGTGGTGCCGCCGCCGATGTCGACGACCATCGAGCCGGTGGCCTCGGACACCGGCAGGCCGGCCCCGATCGCGGCGGCCATCGGCTCTTCGATCAGGTACACCTGCGATGCGCCCGCGCCGTGGGCGGCTTCCTTGATCGCGCGGCGCTCGACCTGGGTCGAACCGCACGGCACGCACACGATCATGGCCGGCGACGGCCTGAACATGCGCGACTGGTGCGCCATCTTGATGAACTGCTTGATCATCTGCTCGGTCACCGTGAAATCGGCGATCACGCCGTCCTTCATGGGCCGGATCGCCTCGATGTTGCCGGGCACCTTGCCGAGCATCTGCTTGGCTTCCTTGCCGACGGCCTGGATCGTCTTTTTGCCGTTCGGGCCGCCTTCCTGACGAATCGCCACCACGGACGGTTCGTCAAGCACGATGCCTTTGCCGCGCATATAGATCAGGGTATTCGCGGTGCCGAGGTCGATCGCCAGATCGTTGGAGAAATAGCTGCGAAAAAAACCGAACATTCAGGTTCCTGTCTCGCCGAGGCACGATCGTGCCTCGAGCGCAAAAATTTGGACGGCGGGGGATTACCGTTGGCCGTCGGGACGCGCCCCGCGCCCCGGTCTAGCGAGTCACGTCGGGCGAGCAGCGGCGCGGCTTGGGACATTCCGGGCGAAACCCTCCTTGATGCCTAAGGGTGCCCTGCGAGTCAAGTGCGTAATCATACCTTATAATCCGAGCCCTATAAGCAGGATTCCCGCAGCATTTCAGCAGCTTGTCACACAACCCCGGCGCATCGTGGCGTGGCGGGCAACGGCACGCCGCGAAGGCGGCCGGCGGCCGCCGCGAAGCGACGGATGCGGTGCCGCTGCGCCGCCCCTGCGCCCCTGGCGCCCGCCCTTACTGAATCGAGAGCATGTCCCTGACCCCGAACGACGTCGCGCGCATCGCGCATCTCGCCCGCCTGGAATTGCCCGAGGCCGCGGTGGCACCGCTGCTCGGCCAGCTCAACGCGTTCTTCGGACTGGTCGAGCAGATGCAGGCGGTCGATACCACCGGCATCGCCCCGCTCGCGCACCCGATCGAGGTGGTCGAGCCGGTGGCGCTGCGGTTGCGCGAGGATGCCGTGGCAGCGGAAATCGACCGCACCGCGAATCAGGCGAGCGCGCCCGCGACCGAGGACGGGCTGTACCTGGTGCCGCGGGTCATCGAGTAAGCAGCGCCCGGCCTGGCGTCGGCGCCGCGTCGGCTTCGTGCGGGTGGCCGCCGTCCGCGGCGTTGGCGGACCGGTTCGCGCGGCCGGCTGGGCCGCCCGCCGAAGCGTCTGCTGCACGAGGCACCGCCACGTCAGGCACCGCTGGCTCGCGCCGCCCTCGGCGGCGTACCGAATTTCTAGAAGGAAGGACTTCCGATGGACGACACTAGCCTGACCGGGCTGCGCGAGGCGCTCGACGCGCGGCGCTGCTCGGCCGTTGAACTGGCTCGGCAATACCTGGCGCGCATCGAGGCGGCCAACGCGCTGAACGCGTACGTCAGCGTCGACGCGGCGCGCACGCTGGCGCAGGCAGCCGCGGCCGATGCCCGCCTGGCGGCTGGCGAGCGCGCGCCGTTGCTCGGCGTGCCGATCGCGCACAAGGACGTGTTCGTCACGCGCGAATGGCCGTCCACCGCGGGGTCGAAGATGTTGGCCGGCTATCGCAGCCCGTTCGACGCGACCGTCGTGGCAAAGCTGGCTGCCGCCGGCGCGGTGTGCCTCGGCAAGACCAATATGGACGAGTTCGCGATGGGCTCGTCGAACGAGAACTCGTACTTCGGACCGGTGCGCAATCCCTGGGACCATGCTGCGGTGCCGGGCGGTTCGTCCGGCGGCTCCGCCGCAGCGGTGGCCGCGAATCTGTGCGTGGCCGCGACAGGTACCGATACCGGCGGCTCGATCCGTCAGCCGGCCGCGCTGACCGGCATCACCGGCATCAAGCCGACTTACGGCCGCGTGTCGCGCTACGGCATGATCGCTTTCGCCTCGTCGCTCGATCAGGCTGGGCCGATGGCGCGCTCGGCGGCGGACTGCGCGCATGTGCTGTCGGCGATTGCCGGCGTCGATCCCCGCGATTCGACCAGCATCGATCGCGACGGCGAGGATTTCGCGCGCCATCTCGACCAGCCGCTGGCCGGCGCGGACGCCGCCCGTCCGCTGGCGGGCCTGCGCATCGGTCTGCCGCGCGAATATTTCGGCGACGGCCTGTCCGCGGACGTACGCGCCGCGGTCGAGCAGGCGTTGTCGGTGTACCGGTCGCTGGGCGCCACGCTGGTCGATGTTTCGCTGCCGAAGACGGAACTGTCGATTCCCGTCTATTACGTGATCGCGCCGGCTGAAGCCTCGTCGAATCTGTCGCGCTTCGATGGCGTGCGCTTCGGCCACCGCGCCGCCGAGTACGGCGACCTGCTCGACATGTACAAGAAGAGCCGCGCGGAAGGGTTCGGCGCGGAGGTGCAGCGTCGTATCCTGGTCGGCGCCTATGTGCTGTCGCATGGCTATTACGACGCGTACTACCTGCAGGCGCAACGTATCCGGCGCATCATCGCCGACGACTTCCAGAAGGCATTCGCCGAGTGCGATGTGCTGATGGGGCCGGTGTCGCCGACTGTGGCGTGGAATCTCGGCGAGAAGCAGGACGACCCGCTGTCGATGTACCTGGCCGACGTGTACACGCTGTCGGTCAGCCTGGCCGGCCTGCCGGGCATGAGCGTGCCGTGCGGCTTCGGTGCCGGCGATCGGCCGGTCGGTCTGCAGATCATCGGCAATTATTTCGACGAAGCGCGCATGCTGCAGATCGCGCATGCGTTCCAACGCGCGACCGACTGGCACACCCGCACGCCGAAGGACCTCTGACCATGCTTGAACGATTCCCTGGCTGGGAGGTCGTGATCGGCCTCGAGACGCATGCCCAGCTCTCGACTGTCTCGAAGATCTTCTCGGCGGCGCCGACCGCATTCGGTGCCGCGCCGAACACGCAGGCAAGCGTGGTCGACCTGGCGCTGCCCGGCACGCTGCCGGTGTTGAATCGCGCGGCGGTCGAGCGCGCGATCCGACTGGGGCTGGCGCTGGGCGCAACGATCTCGCCGCGCAGCATCTTCGCGCGCAAGAACTACTTCTATCCGGATCTTCCGAAGGGCTATCAGATCAGCCAGTACGAGATTCCGGTGGTGCAGGGCGGCTCGCTCACCGTGCAGGTGGTGCCCGCGACGGGCGAGGCGTACGAAAAGACCGTCAACCTGACCCGCGCGCACCTCGAGGAAGACGCGGGCAAGTCGCTGCACGAGGACTTTGCCGGCATGACCGGCATCGACCTGAACCGGGCCGGCACGCCGTTGCTGGAAATCGTCAGCGAACCCGAGATGCGCAGCGCGGCCGAGGCGGTGGCCTACGCGCGCGCGCTGCATAGCCTGGTGGTGTGGCTGGGTGTGTGCGACGGCAACATGCAGGAAGGCTCGTTCCGCTGCGACGCGAACGTCTCGGTGCGACGCGTCGGCGCGACGGCCTTCGGCACGCGCGCGGAGATCAAGAACCTGAATTCGTTCCGCTTCCTCGAGGAGGCGATCAACTACGAAGTGCGGCGCCAGATCGAGCTGATCGAAGACGGCGGCGAAGTGGTGCAGGAAACGCGGCTGTACGATCCCGACCGGCACGAGACCCGTTCGATGCGCAGCAAGGAAGACGCGCACGACTATCGTTATTTCCCGGACCCGGACCTGTTGCCGCTGGCGATCGGGCAGGCGTGGATCGACGAGGTGGCCGCGTCGCTGCCCGAACTGCCGCAGGCCATGCAGCGCCGCCTTGGCGACGCCTACGGCCTGTCGAAGCAGGACGCCGCGACGCTGACCGCGTCGCGCGCCTATGCGGCGTATTTCGAGGCGGTGGTGGGTGCGCTGGACGGCACGCAGGCCAAGACCGCCGCGAACTGGGTGATGGGCGAACTCGCCTCGCAGCTGAACCGGGCCGGTATCGAGATCGAGGCGGCGCCTGTCACGCCGCAACAACTGGCTGCACTGCTGCGCCGCGTTGCGGACGGCACGATCTCCAACAAGATCGCCAAGGAGGTGTTCCAGGCGATGTGGGACGAGCCGTCCGGCGCTGCCGATGCCGCGGACCGCATCATCGAGGCGCGCGGCCTAAAGCAGATTTCGGACAGCGGCGAGCTGGAAGGAATCATCGATGCCGTGTTGGCCGCCAATCAGAAGTCGGTCGACGAATACCGCGCGGGCAAGGAGAAGGCGTTCAATGCACTGGTGGGTCAGGCGATGAAGGCGACCCGCGGCAAGGCCAACCCGCAACAGGTGAACGAACTGTTGAAGCAGAAACTGGCCTGACCGGCCGGAATCGAGGAGCGAGATGCGAGTCATCACTGCCAATCTGAACGGCATCCGGTCGGCGGCCCGCAAGGGCTTCTTCGATTGGTTCAAGGACCAGGACGCCGACTTCGTCTGCGTGCAGGAACTGAAGGCGCAGCAATGCGACATGACGCCCGAACACCTGGCGCCGCACGGCTATACCGGCTATTTCCAGCATGCGGTGAAGAAGGGATATAGCGGCGCCGGCGTGTACGCCCGTCATGAGCCCGACGAGGTGGTGGTCGGCTTCGGCACGCAGGAGTTCGACGACGAGGGGCGCTACGTCGAGCTGCGTTACGGCAAGCTGTCGCTGATTTCGGTCTACGTGCCGTCCGGTTCGAGCGGCGAGGAACGCCAGACTGCCAAGTTTCGTTTCATGGACGCGTTCATGCCCCATCTGAGCGGACTGGTCGCCGAAGGGCGCGAGGTCCTGCTGTGCGGCGATGTGAACATCGCGCACCGCGAGATCGATATCCGCAACTGGAAGGGCAACCTGAAGAATTCCGGCTTCCTTCCCGAGGAGCGCGCCTGGCTGACCCGTCTGTTCGACGAGGTCGGCTACGTCGACGTGCATCGCCGGCTCGATCCGCGCCCCGAGCAGTACACGTGGTGGAGCAACCGCGGGCAGGCCTACGCGAAGAACGTCGGCTGGCGGATCGACTACCATCTCGCCACGCCGAAGATCGCCGAGACCGCGCATACCGTGGCGGTCTTCAAGGACATCAAGTTCAGCGATCACGCGCCGCTTACGATCGACTATCGCTTCCCGGTGCGTTGAGCGAAACGGTCGGGCCGCCGCGAAAGCGGGCCGGCCCGGCGCTGGGCGCGACGGTCAGCCGCCCATCAGATCGATCACCGTCAACACCACCCAGGTGGTCGGATCGTAGACAATGGCCCACCCCTGGTAATAGCCGATCTGGTATCCCGGCGGCGGCGGCGGCAAGGTCGCGATCAGCGGCGGCGGCAACGGTTCGATGTAGCGCCAGTACGCGCCTGGGATTTGCCAGCCCGGCTGGAAGGTCGGGCGGCGCTGCCAGTCGAAGGCGCCAAACGACGGTGCGTAGTAATTGCGCAGATACACGCGATCGCGGTCGCGGAACGCATAGCCGGGGGGCGGCCCGCCAACCGGGCCTCGGCCGCGATACTGCGGTCCGCCAGGGCCGTAGTAGCCGTGCGGCGGCCCACCGGGCGACACTTCGCGCCCTGGCGCCGCATGCCATCCCGGGCCGCCGTTGCCGCCAGGGCCATTGGTCCAGCCGCGCGGCGCGTTGCCGCCATTGCCCGGGCCGTTCCACCCGTGTTGACCGCCTTGCCCACCGGGACCGCCCGGCCCTGGATTGCTTCCCTGCGGCGCGTTGCCCGCGCCAGGGCCGCCGTTCGCCGGCCGGCCCACGCCACCGGGGGTTCGACCGGGCAGCGGTTGACCATGCACGCCGCCGTTCTGGGCGCCTGGGTTCCCCTGCGGGTGACCGCCTTGAGGCTGTCCGCCTTGTGGACGGCCCCCCTGCGGCTGCCCGCCTTGCGGTGGCGCACCTTGGGGCTGACCGCCCTGCGGGCTACCATTACCCGGGCCATGCCCGCCGCCCGGAAAATTGTTTTGCGCGGACGCCGTGACCGGAGCGAGCGCGCCGGCGAGTACCGCGCTGAGAATGCCGACCGCGTACAGGCGGTTCTGACGGCGGTGCATCGATCCGAAACGACTGGCCATGTCTGCGCTCCTCTGGACCGGAACGAGTGTCCCGGCCGCACCGGTTCCATAGGTCGACCGTGCGATTCCATTCTAGGGAGTGCGCCGGCCCGCGCTTGTAACCGTTTGCGTCGCTGGGTATCCGTCCCTTACGGCCGCAACAGTCAACGCGGTGCGCGGTCGAGTGGTGGCCAACGCGCTGCCCGACCGAGCCCGCGAGCCCGCGCGCGGCTCAGGACGACGCGGCCGTCGCCGGTGCCGCGGCTGCCGCCTTCGCGCGTGCCGGCAGGCGGTCCTTGCGCTGCGCGGTGGTCAGCGGGAACGGCGGCAGCGTCTGCACCGTGTAGCCGAGCGCCTTCGCGAACAGCGGCAACATGTCGTTGAGCCGCTTGCGCAGCGCCAGCTCGCGTTTGTACGTGTAGGGATGGACGAGCGCGAAGTCCAGCGGATGTCGCCGGTTGGCCAGCGCAACCTTCTGCCAGAAATTGATCGCCGCGCGCGGATCGTAGCCGGCGCGCGAGGCGATGTCCGCGCCGATGACGTCGGCTTCGGTCTCGTCGGCCGTGCCATAGCGCAGGCCGAGCAGACGATCGGTGCGCAGACCCTGCGCGCCGACCGGCGGCACCAGTCCGAACAAGCGGCTGATGCGCTCATCGGCGACGCGGTCCTGGGCCACGCTCGCGAGTCGGCCGCGTGCATGCTCGCGCAATGCATGCGCGCTCAAGTGTGCAAGCAGCAGCGCCAGCTCGTCGTCGCGCAACGACAGCTTGTCGATGATGCCGGAGTAGACGACGAACTTGCCGCCCGGCAGCGCGATGGCGTCGATCATCGGCGAGCGAACCACCTCGATGTCCCAACGCCAGTCGCGCGCCCGATCGTTCCATTTCAATGCATATGGCACCAGCTTCTGCAGGATCGCGCGCGAGCGGCGCACGCGCGCGTCGTTCGCCGGCAGCAGCGTGCGGCTGGCGCGCGCGTTGCCGATCAGGCGCTGGTAGGTGGCGTCGCCCTGCAGTTCGAGATCGGCGGCTGGCATCGCATGGCGGAACGCATCCCCGCCGCCGTCGCGCAACTGCTGTTCGGTCGCGGAGGCGGCGCTCGGCGGCGTCGCCTGGGCGAGTGCGGCGGTAGCGAATGGCAGCGCGACGCAGCACGCCAGCAGCTTACGCAGCCGGGTCAGCCGATGCAGCATCGGCAGGCGGCCGGCCGGGCGGTCCGGCAGGCGTGCCGCTTCGCGGCCTGGATCCGATAAGCCTAGCCGCCGGCACGGCCGCTGCGTGGTCGCCGGCAGCGGCGAGGCAGCCCTGAGCGACGCCGCCGCGCCCCGTTTGCACGGTGTCGATCGTCCGGTCATTGCGTGCTGCTCCAGGGCGCCACCTTGGGCAGCAACAACAGACCCGGCAGGCCGAGCGCCGCGCAGACCAGGAAGAAGTCGAACCAGCCGACCTGGGCGACGATGTAGCCGGTACCTGCATTGGCAAAGGTGCGCGGCACCGACGCCAGGCTGGTGAAGAGCGCGAACTGCGTCGCCGTATAGCGCGGATCGGTAGTGCTGGCGATATAGGCGGTGAAGGCGGCCGTGCCGAGGCCGGCGGAAAACGCTTCCAGGCCGATCACCAGCGCCAGGCCGAGCTGGCTGGCGCCGGCGTGCGCAAGCCAGGCAAAGCCCAGCACCGCCACCAGTTGCACGACGCCGAAGATCCACAGGCCGCGCGCGATGCCGAGTCGGATCAGCCAGACGCCGCCGATCAGGCCACCGGCAATGCTGGCCCAGAAGCCGCTGGTTTTCGCGATCAGGCCGATGTCGGTCTTCGTGAAGCCCAGGTCCAGGTAGAACGAGGTCGCAAGCGCGGTCGCCATGCTGTCGCCGAGCTTGTAAAGGAAGATGAAGGCCAGCACGAGCAGCGCGCTGCGCAGGCCGTTGCGACCGACGAATTCCCGAAACGGCAGCACGATCGCATCGTGCAGCGAGCGCGGCCGCGCCACGCCGAGGTCCGGCTCGCTGATCACCAGCGTCATCAGGATGCCGGGCAACATGAAGGCGGCGGTGATCGGGAACACCAGCGACCAGGGCAGGTGGTCGGCGAGCACCAGCGATAGCGCGCCGGGCACCAGGCCGGCGACCTTGTACGCGTTGACGTGGATCGCGGTGCCGAGGCCCTGTTCGCGATCGCTCAGCAGTTCACGCCGATAGGCATCGACAACGATGTCGAGGCTGGCGCTGAAGAAGGCCAGCAACGCCGAAAGGGCGGCGACCAGCCAGATTTCCCGGGTCGGCGAGAACATGCCGAAGACAGCGATGGTCACCATCGTCAGCACTTCGGTCAGCAGCATCCAGCCGCGCCGCCGGCCGGGCCGCCAGCCGGCGAACGATGGCACGAAGCGGTCCATCAACGGCGCCCAGACGAACTTCCAGGTGTAGGGAAACTGGATCAGCGCGAACAGGCCGATCTGGCGCAGATCGACGCCGTCCGAGCGCAGCCAGGCCTGCAGCAGGCTGATCGAGGTGAACAGCGGCAACCCCGACATGAAGCCGAGGAAGACGCAGATCAACATCCGGCCGTTGACCAGGGCGCGCCAGCCCGCGACAGGAGGCTGGCCAGAGGGGTTCTGCATCACTTGAGGCTGAAAACGAAACGGACGCGGCACGGCCGCGGGGAAAAGCGGGGCAACGCACCGGTCCGACAGGCAGCGGTGCCCGCCGCGCCCCTCACGCGTGCTGTCGGCGACGCACCCGGCTGGACCAGCAGTGGGCGCGCGCAAGGCGCGAAAGGGCGAAAGCAACGTGCACGGCGTGGGCGGTGGCGCGCAGCGGGCTGCCGGGCATCAACGCTGCATGCCGTCGTCGGAGCCGATGGCGCCGCGGCGCTCAGGCCTGGCGGACGCGATAAACCGCAAGACTACCACGCCAGTTCGCTCCCCAGCTGATCGGCGCCGTATCTTTCAGAACGACGCGTTCAACGATGGTGAAACCGACTTCCGAGGCGAGGGCCTCGAAGTCACGAATCGTCAACACCCGCACGTTTGGCGTGTTGTGCCATTGATAGGGCAGCGACTCCGAGACCGGCATCCGCCCGCGCAGGACCGCGAGCCGGTGCGGCCAGTAGCCGAAGTTCGGGAAGGAGACGATCGCCTCGCGGGCCACGCGGACGGTCTCGCGCAGGATCTCGGCCGTGCGATGGATGGTCTGCAGCGTCTGCGACAGGATCGCGAAGTCGAACGACTGCGCCTCGAACAGCCGCAGTCCATCCTCCAGGTTCTGCTGGATCACGTTCACGCCGCGGCGTTCGCACGCGGCCACGTCGGCGTCGTCGATCTCGATCCCGTAGCCGCGCACGTCCAGCTCGCGCACCAGCACCTCGAGCAACGCGCCATCGCCGCAGCCAAGGTCGAGCACGCTCGCGCGCGCCTCGACCCAGCGCGCGATGGCCCGGAAGTCGGCGCGCTGGGCCAGCGTTTCATAGGCGTCAAGCACGGCGCTCATGCAATCTCCTCCGCGATGCGCGCGTAGCGCGCGCGAATCAAAGCGTGATAGCGGGCGTCGTCGAGCAGGAAGGCGTCGTGGCCGTGCGGCGCGTCGATTTCCGCGTAGGTGACGTCGCGCTTGTTGTCGAGCAGCGCCTTGACCAGCTCGCGGGAGCGGGCCGGCGCGAAACGCCAGTCGGTCATGAACGATGCGACCAGGAAGCGCGCCTGGCTGGTGGCGAGCGCGGCGGTCAGATCGCCGTCGAACGACTTTGCGGGGTCGAAGTAGTCGAGCGCCCGCGTGATCAGCAGATAGGTGTTGGCGTCGAAATAGCCGGCGAACTTGTCGCCCTGATAGCGCAGATAGGATTCAACCTCGAACTCCACGTCGAAGCTGAAGCGCCACGCGTCGAGCGCTCCGTCGGCGCGGCGCAGCGCGCGCCCGAACTTGCTGGCCATGTCGTCGTCGGACAGGTAGGTGATGTGTCCGATCATGCGCGCGACGCGCAGCCCGCGGCGCGGCACCACGCCGTGGGCGTAGTAGTCGCCGCCGTGGAATTCGGGGTCGGACAGGATGGCCGAGCGTGCCACCTCGTTGAACGCGATGTTCTGCGCGGACAGACGCGGCGTCGAGGCGATCACCAGGCAATCGCCGACCCGCTCGGGATAGCGCAGGCTCCACGCGACGGCCTGCATGCCGCCAAGGCTGCCGCCCATCACTGCCGCGAAGCGTTCGATGCCGAAACGGTCCGCCACCCTGGCCTGCGCGTCGACCCAATCCTCGACGGTGAGCAGCGGGAAGCGCGCGCCGAATGGCTTGCCGGTGGCGGGATCGATGCTCATCGGCCCGGTCGAGCCGAAGCAGGAGCCCAGGTTGTTGATGCCGATCACGAAGAAACGATCGGTGTCCAGCGGCTTGCCGGGACCGACCATATTGTCCCACCAGCCAAGCTCGCCGGCCTTGCCGGAGGCGTCCGCGTAGACACCCGCGACATGGTGCGAGGCGTTCAGCGCGTGACACACGAGCACGGCATTGCTGCGCGCCGCGTTCAATGTGCCGTAGGTCTCGACCATCAGGTCGTAGGCGGGCAGCACCTCGCCGCTCTGCAGCATGAGCGGGGTGTCGAAGTGCATCTGAATGGGAGAAACGATGCCGAGTGTCGAAGCCATGAGCCGCTTTGGAAAAAGCCAAAGGGTCGGAGGGCGAAACAAGGCGCTCGGACGACCGCTTTAGCCGCATTTATATCGAGCCGGAGGCCGCGCATTGATCGCATGGTCCGTCTCACGCGCCCGCAATCGTGTCGACAAATCGGCGCGTTTCAAGCCGCTAGTATAGCCGGCTTCTCAGCACCGCCGTGCATTCGCCGTGCATTCGCCAGGGTGATGCCGACCCGATGTCTACCTGGTATCGAGCGCATGCCAAGCACACGCCGGGCACCTGTCCAGGCGAGGTGCCGGGCCATGCGGCTCAGGCCCGCTCGGGCCGGCCGCCGCGCCCGGCGCGCAACTGATGCAGCGACGCGATGCGCAGATCGACGTAGTGGGGCCGGCCTTGCGTGCGATGCGGCGCGCCGCCGGTACGCGGCGGCAGGTGGCCGGTCATCCAGACGGTGCGCAGGTGCAGGCGACGATAGCGCTTGAGATGGGTGTGTGTGTCCTCGACCAGCACCGTCCGGGCCGGGCTGGCGCCCAGCCGACGCAGCAGCGCGCGCATCGGCAGGGCGTCGGGCTTGGCGAACCAGCGCGCGCCGCGGCGCATCTGCTCGACAGCGACGATGTCCTCGAACAGGTCGGCGATGCCGAGACCGATCAGCACATCGCGCGCGTATTGCGCGGCGCCATTGGTGAGGATGATGCGGCGGCCGGGCAGGCGCGCCAGTGCGCGCCGCAGGCCATATTCGCTGCGCAGCAGCGCCGCCAGCCCTTCGTTCGGATGGACCGCGTGCAGGAAGTCGTGCCCATCGATCGCATGGCGCCGCACCAGGCCGAGCAGCGTCGCGCCGTAGCGGCGCGTGTACTCGACCCGCAGACGGTCGGCGATCGGCCGTGCCACGTCGAGCCGCTCGCAGATGTACGCGGTCATCGCGCGGTTGATGAACGGGAAGATCGCGTGCGACGCGTGATGGAGCGTGTTGTCGAGGTCGAACAGCCAGACCGGCGCATCGGCCGCGTGTCGGCGCGGTCGACGTCGTGCCGGCCGGCGCGTGCCCCGGGCGCGGGGCGGCAGCGCCCCAGTCGGCAGCACGCCGCCGGCAAGCGCGCCGACGGCGCGTGCAGGGCGGTCGCTTCTGACCGGCCTAGCGGCCCGCACGCGGCGCGTCCCGGTCACTCAGTGCGAGCGGATCATGGTGCCGAACGGCTGTTCGGTCAGGATTTCCAGCAGCACCGAGTGCTCGATGCGGCCATCGACGATGTGCACCGAGTTGACGCCGCTCTTCGCGGCGTCCAGCGCCGACGAGATCTTCGGCAGCATGCCGCCCGAAATCGTGCCGTCCGCGAACAGCGCGTCGATCTCGCGGGCGCTGAGGTCGGTCAGCAGCGTGCCGGCCTTGTCCATCACGCCGGGGATGTTGGTCATCATCACCAGCTTCTCGGCGTTGAGGACCACCGCCAGCTTGCCGGCGACCAGGTCGGCGTTGATGTTGTACGACAGTCCCGCCTCGTCGAAGCCGATCGGCGAGATGACGGGGATGAACGCATCGTCCTGCAGCGCCCGCACCACTGCCGGATTGATCGCCTCGACCTCGCCGACCTGACCGATGTCGAGGAACTCCCCCGGTCGCTCGCGGTCCGGCATCATCATCTTGCGCGCGTGGATCAGGCCGCCGTCCTTGCCGGTCAGGCCGACGGCGTGACCCCCGAAGTGGTTGATCAGCATCACGATGTCCTGCTGGACCTCGCCGCCGAGCACCCACTCGACCACTTCCATCGTTTCCTCGTCGGTCACGCGCATGCCCTGCACGAACGTGCCCTGCTTGCCGATCTTCTTCAGCGCATGGTCGATCTGCGGGCCGCCGCCGTGAACGATCACCGGATTGATGCCGACCAGCTTGAGCAGCACCACATCGCGCGCGAAGCCTTGCTTGAGGCGTTCCTCGGTCATCGCGTTGCCGCCGTATTTGATCACCACCGTCTTGCCGTGGTACTGGCGGATGTACGGCAGGGCCTCGGCAAGGATCTCGGCCTTGAGTACCGGGGTGAGCTGCGACAGGTCTGGGAGGTCGGACATGGCGGCTGGCAAAAACGGGGGAATTTGAGAGCGGCATTGTACAGGACGCACGCGGGGCCGGGCGGGCGGAGCGTGCCCGCGTGCGGCGCGGGTGCGGCACCGTTGCGCCGCGACGTCGGCTGCCGGCCGGGTTAGACTGCTGCGCAAATGGAAAGCTTTCTCGACAATGGCCGGCTGAACCTGCGGCATCTGTTCTGGCTGCGCTGCCTGGCGATCGCCGGCCAGCTGACGACCATCGGGGTCACGCAGCTGTTCTTCGGCGCGCAGCTGCCGATGATGGCGATGAGCGTGGTGGTCGCGCTCGAGATCCTGTTCAATGCCCTGACGCGCTGGCGGCTGGGCCGCTTCCGGCGCGAAACCGATATCGAGCTGTTCGGGCAGCTGGTCGTCGACGTCAGCGCGCTGACCGTGCTGCTGTTTCTGTCCGGCGGCACGATCAATCCATTCATCTCGCTTTACCTGCCCGCGCTGGCGATCGGCGCCGCCGTGTTGCCGGCGCGCCTGGCTGCCGTGCTCGCCTTGCTGGCGATCTCGTGCTACGTGCTGTTGTCCTTCGTGTCGGTGCCGCTGGAAATCGACACGCCGGGCAATCTGTTCGACTACTACCGCATCGGCATGTGGATCAACTTCGTGCTGAGCGCGGGGCTGATCACCTGGTTCGTCGGCCGCATGTCGGCGACGCTCAGACGCCGCGATGCATCGCTCGCTGACGCGCAGCAGCGCATGATGCGCGACGAGCGCGTGGTGGCGCTCGGCGCGCAGGCGGCGACGGCGGCGCACGAAATCGGCTCGCCGCTGTCGACGATCGCGCTGCTCACCGAGGAGCTGCGCGAGGCGGCCGAGGACGACCCGCAACTCGGCGCCTATGCCGAGGACCTGGCCTTGCTCGAGCAGCAGATCGGCGTGTGCAAGGCCGCGCTGATGCGCCTGCAGAATCAGGCGACCGGCCAGATGCGACGCGCGCTGGGCGAGTGGCTGCCGGGCTTTGTCGAGCAGTGGCGCCTGCGCCAGCCGCAGGTGGTATTGAGTACGGACAGCGGCAGCGACATCGCCGATGTGCAGATCGACGACGTGGCCGCGGTCGGGCAGATCCTGACGATCGTGCTCGACAACGCCGGGCGGGCGAGCGCCCACGCGGTTTCGCTGAGCGTGGCGGCGCACGGCGCTACAATCCGGTTCACTGTCTGCGATCGCGGGCCTGGCTGGCCGGCCGAACTGCGCGCGCAGCTGGGACGCACGCCGGTGCGCAGCACGCAGGGTGGCGCCGGAGTGGGCCTGTACCTGGCGTTCGTGACCGCCGGCAGGCTGGGCGGCACGATCGAATTGCACGACCGGCGCGGGCAGGGCGCGTGTGCGGTACTGTCGCTGCCGTTGCGCGGTGGCGTGCGGCCGGCGACCCATGATGCGCGCGGATGACCGTCGGTTTTTGCATGCGGATGCGATCCGGGCATGCGGCACAGCGACACAGACGGTGACGTACGGGGCGGCTCACAGGGGCACTAGAGGGCATGCAGGGCAGCACGGACCGGCGACCCGGCGCGTCGCGGATGGCGATGCGGTGACGCTGCCAGCGGCCGCGGCCTGCCGCGCACGGATGGCGCTTGAGAGCCGAGGCCTGATGCCTGATGCCTGATGCCTGATGCCTGATGGCGGCTTGCGGAGAGCGTGGCGGATGCGTGAAGGATGCCTGAGGAATGTGCGGTGAGTGGCGTCGCGCTGCCTGCCGCCACCCACCGCACGAATGGACAACGAGCGTAAAGATGACTGAAGAAAAATTTTTGATCGTCGATGACGACGAGGTCTTTGCCGGCGTGCTGGAACGTTCGCTGAAACGGCGCGGCTATGACGCGATGCAGGCCCACAACGCGGTCGACGCCCGCCGGCTGGCCGACGAGCATGACTTCGATCTGATCTCGGTCGACCTGCATCTCGGCGGCGATTCCGGGTTGTCGCTGATCGCGCCGCTGCGCGCGGCGCAACCCGAGGCGCGCATCCTGGTGCTGACCGGTTATGGCAGCATTGCGACCGCCGTGCAGGCAGTGAAGGACGGCGCCGACAACTATCTGGCCAAACCTGCGAACGTGGAGACGATCCTGGCGGCGCTGCAGCAGGGAGCGAGCGCGGAGTTTGCCGAGTCGGCGCTGGAAAAGCCGACACCGCTGTCGGTGGCGCGGCTGGAATGGGAGCACATCCAGCGCGTGCTGGCCGAGCACGAGGGCAATATTTCGGCCACCGCGCGCGCGCTGAACATGCACCGGCGCACGCTGCAGCGCAAGCTCGCGAAGCGCCCGGTCAAGCAGTAAGCGACAGCGCCGGACCGGCCCTTCGCTGGACGATGCGTCGTCCGCGGCGCACCGGGCGGCGCCGTATCACCGAGCGCCGCCGTGACGCTCGGGCGCCGCCCCGACACTGCGTCGCGGCGGCGGGCGGGGGCAGGGGGCAGGGGGCGAGCCGGGTTGGCGACGCGGCAAGCGCGCCGCCATCGTTGCGTCAGAGCACGTAACGCGACAGATCTTCGTCCTGCGCGACGTCGCCCAACGCCCGATCGACGTATTCACCATCGATCGTCACCGACTCGGCACCGTGGGTGCCCGCGCTGAACGAGACTTCCTCGAGCAGCTTTTCAAGCACCGTATAAAGGCGCCGCGCCCCGATATTCTCGGTCTTCTCGTTGACCGAATAGGCGATCTGCGCGAGCCGGCGGATGCCTTCCGGCGTGAATTCGAGCTGCACGCCTTCGGTTGCCAGCAGGGCTTGGTACTGCTTGGTCAGGCTGGCATCGGTGCTGACCAGGATGGCCTCGAAGTCCTCGACCGACAGTGAGTCGAGTTCGACGCGGATCGGCAGGCGCCCTTGCAGTTCGGGAATCAGATCGCTCGGCTTGGCGAGGTGGAACGCGCCGCTGGCGATGAACAGGATGTGATCGGTCTTGATCATCCCGTACTTGGTGTTCACCGTGGTGCCCTCGACCAACGGCAGCAGGTCGCGCTGCACCCCCTGACGCGATACCTCGCCGCCCGAGCCGCCTTCGCTGCGCGCCGCGATCTTGTCGATCTCGTCCAGGAACACGATGCCGTTCTGCTCGACGTTCTGCACCGCGAGCGACTTGACCTCGTCTTCATTGAGAAGCTTGCCGGCCTCTTCGTCGGTCAGCAGGCGCAGTGCTTCCTTCACCGCCACCTTGCGCCGGACCTTCTTGCCGGCGCCGAGATTCGCGAACATGCCGCGGATCTGCTCGGTCATTTCTTCCATTCCCGGCGGACCCATGATGTCCATCGACGGAGACTGCGCGTCGACGTCGAGCTCCACTTCCTTGTCGTCCAGCGAGCCTTCGCGCAAGCGCTTGCGGAAGGTCTGCCGGGTCGAATTCTCGTCGCCCCGGCCATCCTGGCGCGAACCGGGCAGCAGCACGTCGAGCACGCGGTCCTCGGCCAGGTCCTCGGCTTTCGTGCGCACCTTGCGCATTTCCGATTCCCGCGTCTGCTTGATCGCGATTTCGGCGAGGTCGCGGATGATGCTGTCGACGTCGCGGCCTACGTAACCCACTTCGGTGAACTTGGTGGCTTCGATCTTGATGAACGGCGCGTCCGCCAGGCGCGCGAGACGCCGGGCGATTTCGGTCTTGCCGACGCCCGTCGGCCCGATCATCAGGATGTTCTTCGGCGTGATCTCGCTGCGCAGGCCGGCGTCGACCTGCTGGCGGCGCCAGCGATTGCGCAGCGCCACGGCCACCGCGCGCTTCGCCTTCGGCTGGCCAATGATGTGCTTGTCGAGTTCCGAAACGATTTCCGGCGGCGTCATATGGCTCATTGCTTCTCCTCGTCCCCGATCGTCTCGATGACCAGATTGCGGTTCGTGTAGATGCACATGTCGCCGGCGATCGCCAGCGACTTCTCGACGATCGCGCGCGCGGACAGTTCGGTATCACGCACCAGCGCCAGTGCGGCCGCTTGCGCGTAGGCGCCGCCGGATCCGATCGCGCAGACGCCTTCCTCGGGTTCGAGCACGTCGCCGTTGCCGGTGATCACCAGGGTCGACTCGGCGTCGGCGGCGATCATCATCGCCTCCAGCCGCCGCAGCATGCGGTCGGTGCGCCAGTCCTTCGCGAGTTCGACGGCGGCCCGCGACAGGTGGCCCGAATGCTTGTCGAGCTTGGCCTCGAAGCGGTCGAGCAGCGCGAACGCGTCGGCCGTCGCCCCGGCGAACCCGACCACGACCTTGTTGTGATGGATGCGTCGTACCTTGCGGGCGCTGCCCTTCATGACGATGTTGCCGAGCGTGACTTGCCCGTCGCCGCCGACGGTGACCTGCTTGCCGCGCCGGACGGACACGATCGTCGTGCCGTGATATTGCTCCATGTGGCTCCCTGCGTGTTTGAGTCCCGGCGCGCGCCTGCTAGGCGCACTGTGCACGTCGCGCCTAGCAGGCGCGGCGCGCCCGGGTGGCGACTGGGCTGTCGCGCCGGGACGGTTTCGGACAGCATGTCGGCCGTATATGGGGCAGGTCCGCGCGAACTCAAGAGTGCGCGGGCTCGGCATGCGCGAGGCGACAGGCGAGCGCGACGGCAGCGCTGCGCAGGCAAGCGGGCAAGCGGGCGGCGGGCGGCGGCTCGGGCTGGACGGGACAGGCGCGCAACGCGCAGGTGCAAAGGCGGGAAGGCGAAGGTAGGGCTGCGCGGTTCGGCATGCGAGGGCGGCGCCTTGCGCGTGGCCCGCGCCCGCAGGGCCGGAATAAGTCTGCCGCCAGCCAGCCGCAAGCCGGCCGCCAGCGGGTGGCGCTGCTTGAGGCCGCGGCGCACGCCAAAAAGCAAAGGGGCGCCGAAGCGCCCCTGGCAGGCTGTCCGGCGTGCCGCGTCAGATGATGGCGGCACGTCGGTCAGGCGCGGCGATCAGTCGCCGAACAGCTTCTGACGCAGCTCGCGACGCTGTTGCGCTTCCAGCGACAGCGTCGCGGTCGGACGCGCGAGCAGACGGGGCACGCCGATCGGCTCGCCGGTTTCCTCGCACCAACCGTATTCGCCGGACTCGATGCGCGCCAGCGACTGCTGCACCTTCTTCAGCAGCTTGCGCTCGCGGTCGCGCGTGCGCAGTTCGAGCGCGTGTTCCTCTTCGATCGTCGCGCGATCCGCCGGGTCCGGAACGATCACCGTCTCGCGCAGGTTCTCGGTCGTCTGCCCGGCGTTGCGAACGATCTCCGCCTGCAGTTGTTCCAGTCGATTCTTGAAGAAGGCGAGCTGGTCGGCGTTCATGTAATCCTTCTCGCCCATCTTCAGGATTTCGGCTTCGGTCAGGAGTTTTGTCGTCATTTGGCTAAGTCATCCATCATTAAAAGCCGTGCTGGCGAATGGACCGGAATGCCCGGTGCGGCCAGCGGCCGGTAAGACCGAACGCCCACGAAGCGCGACTCGCATCGCACTCCGTCGCATTGTCTGATGCCGCGGCGCGTCGACACGCGCCGCGCCGCCCGATCGCTCATACCGACCGGACCATTCTTGCCCTCCCGCCGCTCCCGAATACGGGATTTCATCTGCCGTCGACCGCGGCGGTTGTCTGTCGTTCTGCGGCGGGAGGCCATTGTAACTGAAACGGAATCCGGGTCCAGCGCGCGCGCGGCCGGGCGTTGCGGGCTCAGACCAGGCAGCGTTCGAGGCCGTCCAAGATCAGGTCGCGCGGCAGATCGACACCGATGAACACCATCTTGCTGTTCTTCTTCTCGGCCGGCAACCAGCGCGATGCCAGATCGCTGCCCATCATCTGGTGCACGCCCTGAAACACGACCTTGCGGTCGACGCCCTTCATATAGATCACGCCCTTGTAGCGCAGCAACTGCTCGCCGTAGATCTGCAGCACGCCGCCGAGGAAGTCCTCCAGCTTGCGCGCGTCGAACGGACGGTCGCTGCGGAACACGAACGACTTGATCTTGTCGTCGTGATGGGCATGGTGATGGTGATGCCCGTGCTCATGCCCGTGATCGCAGTGGCCGTGGTCGTGATCGCAATGCGCGTGATCATGGCCGTGCTCGTGGTCATGATCGTGACTGTGGTCATGATCGTGCTCGTCGGCCTTCAGGAAGTCCGGATCGATTTCGAGCTTGGTGTTCAGGTTGAAGCCGCGCAGATCGAAGATCTGCTTGATGTCGGCGTTGCCGAAGTCGACGTTCACTTGCGGCGCGCGCGGATTCATCTGCACCAGCCGCGCCTTCAGGGCGGCGAGTTCGTCGGCGTCGACCAGATCGGTCTTGGTCAGGAACAGGCGGTCCGCGAAGGCCACCTGGCGCTGCACGACCTCATGTTCGTCGAGCTGGTGATTGCCGTGCTTTGCGTCGACGAGCGTGATCACCGCGTCCAGCAGGAATTTCGACGACACGCCTTCATCCATGAAGAAGGTCTGCGCCACCGGTCCCGGATTCGCCAGGCCGGTGGTTTCGATCACCACCCGGTCGAAGTCGAACTCGCCGCGGCTGCGTCGTGCGCCGAGGTCCTCCAGCGCGTTGACCAGATCCCCGCGGATCGTGCAGCAGATGCAGCCGTTGCTCATCTGCACGATTTGTTCGTTCGAATCCTGGATCAGGATCTCGTTGTCGATGTTCTCCTCGCCGAACTCGTTCTCGATGACGGCGATCTTCATACCGTGCGATTCGCCGAGGATGCGCTTGAGCAGCGTGGTCTTGCCGCTGCCCAGGAAGCCGGTGAGGATGGTGACGGGTATCGTGTTCATTGCAGTTCGCTGGTTGACGCCGTGCCGGATCGTTCCCGTCGCGCACCGAAGCGCGGTGGAAAGCCCCAAACGCCGGCGGGTCCAGAGACGCGGCCGGCGGCGAGCAGTCACCCCGACGCAGGGCATGACCGCTCGGGTCGAAACGCATCATTGAAGCACAAAAAGTGCCGGGGCGCGCGCTCGGCGGCAGACGATGCGCGGGCGATGCGCTCAGCTTTCGCCGTCGCGTTTGCGCGCGCGCGGGTGCGCGTTGTCGTAGATCTTGCTCAGGTATTGGAAGTCCAGCGACGTGTAGACCTGCGTCGCGGCGATGCTGGCGTGGCCGAGCATGTCCTGCACCGCGCGCAGATCGCCGCTCGATTGCAGCACGTGGCTGGCGAACGAGTGCCGCAGTACGTGCGGATGCACGTTGGCGGGGATGCCAGCCGCCTGTGCGAGCCGTTTCACGCGCTGACGTACCGACGCCGGCGCGAGTCGCGCGCCGCGGGTCGACACGAAGAGCGGATTCGGGTCGTCACGCAGCATGGTGTCCCGCACCGCCAGCCACGCGCGCAATGCGCTCAACGCCTTGCTGCCGACCGGCACGGCGCGGCGCTTGCCGCCCTTGCCGGTTACCACCACCTCCGCGCTGTCGAGGTCGAGCCATCCGGCCGAGCGGTAGGCGCCGTTCTCCCGATAATGCGTGTCGAGCCCGATCAATTCCGCCAGACGCAGGCCCGACGAATAGAACAGTTCGAGCATCGCCCGGTCGCGCAGCGCTTCCGGCGACACGTCGTCGGCGCCGGCTTCCATCAACGTGCGCGCATCGTCCGTCGAAAGCGCCTTCGGCAGCGCCTTGCGCCGTTTCGGCGCGCGCACGCCATCGACCGGGTTGGCGGCCAGCGTCGGCGAATTCAACGCCAGCCAGCGGAAGAAGCCGCGCCACACCGACAGGCGGTGCGCGATCGAGCGCGCGCCGAGGCCGCCGCCATGCGCGCGGGCGACCGCGTTGCGGATGTCCACATGAGTCAGCGATTCGAGCGGGCGCGACTCGGCGACGCGGACGAGTTCCGCCAGCGCGTGATGGTAGGCGCGCAAGGTATGCGGCGAGTACTGCCGCTCGTTCTCCAGCGTCGCCAGGTAGGCATGCAGCGATGCCGAATCGCGATGCGCGGCGAGCGCCGCGAGATCGGCCTGACCAAGCGCGGCGTCGTCGGGCGCGTTCATGCCGGGCTGCGCAGCCGGCTCAGCGCGGCGGCCGCCACCGCGCCGATCTGCTCCAGCAGGTCGGTGCCCATGCCGGCGCGAAAGCGTGCGGCATCGGGCGAGGCCAGCGCCAGCAAACCGAACGGCGCGTCGTCCGGCCGGACCGGGTCGCGCAAGGCGACAACGGCCAGCGACGCCGGCGCCGGTTCGAACCAGTCGGCGAAGCCCTCGGTGCCGCCCACGCCGCCTTCGCCGCCGCAGTAGGGCACGCTCAGGCCGCTGGCGAACAGGCGCACTGCGTCGCTGACCGAGGCCGCGCAGGGCAGGTCGCGAAAAGCGTCGTCGACCGCCCACAACCGGACCACCGCATCCGGCACATCGAAAGCATCGCGCAGCCCCGTCGTCACCGCCTCGGGCAGCCCGGCAGGGTCGCGCTCGCCAAGCAGGCGCGTGGTCCAGCGCACGAATTTCTGCGACAGCTTGTCGTTTTCGTGACCGTAGCGAACCAGTTCGGAGAGCTGGTGTTCGAGCACGCGCGTCTTTTCGCGCATCTTCTCCATCTGACGCTCCGGCAGGGACACCGCGCGGTCGCCGTGCGGGCTGCTCAGTCGGATACGCGACAACAGGTCGGCGTGTTCGTCGAAAAACGCGGGATTGGCCAGCAGGAATTCGGCAATGTCGCTTTCGGTCATCGGCGGCGGCTTGGCAGGCATGGTGGGCAGAGGCGGACGGGTAGGCGGGCGGCGGTAAAGCGATACGGTGGACGGCGATACGGCGATAGCGCAAAGCGGTCGGGGCGCGGTACAGGCTGCGACCAAAGCGCGCGCCACGGCTCAAGCGGCTGAGCGGGGCGTTCGGTCGCCATTGTAGACCGGCTGTGCAGGGCGGCGCGCCCGGACCATGCAGCGACGCGTGCCTGCCACGCCGGTTCCCGCCAGACGCACGGCGGAGTATATTGGCGGCCTGCGTTTCGACCCAAGGCTGTGTCCGTGCTTTCGAACCTGACGATACGAGCCTCGCTGCTCGTCGCACTGCTCGTCGGTACACCGTGCCTCGCCGCCGATGTCGGCGAAACCTACCACAACGAGCGTTTCGGCTTCCACCTCGTCTACCCGCCCAAGCTGCTGCGTGCCGGACCCGAGTCCGAGGACGGCGGCCGGCGCACGTTCGAGGGCAGCGGCGACGCGGCGCGCCTGCAGGTGTGGGGCATGAGCAACGCCGTTGGCGCGACGCCCGCGGAACTGGCAGTGCCGCTGCGCAAGCAATGCACGTCCGCCGTGCGATTGGGCCCGTCGAGCAAGACGCTCGCGACGCTGTCGTGCCGCATCGGCGCTCAGCAGATGACCGAAAAGATCATCGCCTCGGGCAACCAGTTGGCGTTCCTCAGGTTGACCTATCCGGTCAGACGCGCGGGCCGTTGGCGTACACCGGCCGCGGCGCTCGTCGCCTCGTTCACGTTCGACCCGCCGGTGCGGCCGGCCGCCTTCAACGCAAGGGCCTGGCATTGACGGTGCGGCGGCCGCGGTGGGCCGCCGCGGCGCTCAGACAATGTCGATTTCGCCTGCGAAGACCGTCACCGCGGGCCCGGTCATGAGTACGCTGGCCTGCGGATCGGCGCGTCCGTCCCAGGCAATGGTCAACACGCCGCCGTGCGTGTGGACGGCAACCGGCGAATCGAGCACGCCGCGCCGAATGCCGGCGACCGCGGCTGCGCAGGCGCCGGTACCGCAGGCGAGGGTCTCGCCCGCGCCCCGTTCGAAGACGCGCAGCCGCGCGGTGTGCCGGTCGACGATTTCGAGAAAACCGGCGTTCACGCGCGCCGGGAAGCGCCGGTGGCGTTCGATCTCGGGCCCGGTCTGCGCGACCGGAGCCTGTTCGGCCGATGCGACGATCTGCACCGCGTGCGGATTGCCCATCGACAGCACCGAAACCTCCACGGTGCCGCTGTCGAGCGCGAGCGGCCATACGTCGTCGTCGTTATCGCGGCGCGGCGTCAGCCCCGTCTGGTCGAACGGCACCTGCGGCGGCGCGAAGACCGGCGCGCCCATGTCGACGCTCACCTGGCCGTCGGCGCGCATCGTCAACGTAATCAGGCCTTGCATCACCTCGACGACGATCGTCGTCTTGTCGGTCAGGCCGGCATCGCGGACAAATTTCACGAAGCAGCGCGCACCGTTCCCGCAGTGTTCGACTTCGCCGCCGTCCGCATTGAAGATCCGGTAACGGAAATCCGCCTCGTCCCGCGTGCTGCGCTCGACCAGCAGCAACTGATCGGCGCCGACGCCGAAGTGGCGGTCGCACAGACGGCGGATCTGTGCCGGACTCAGCGCGAACGGCTCGCGGGTGCCGTCGAGCACGACGAAGTCGTTGCCCGCGCCCTGCATCTTGGTGAAACGGATAGTCAGCGGCATCGAAGGACGAGGAGAAAGGAAGGCGCGGCCGGCGGCCGTCTCAATACAGCGACGGCTCGCCGGGCGGGCGGGTCTTGAAGCGCTTGTGGACCCAATAGTACTGCTCGGGCATGGCCGGGATCTGCGTTTCGAGGAACGCGTTCATGCGGCGCGCATCGGCGATCTCGTCATCGGTCGGATAGTCGCGCCAAGGTTCGAATACCTTCAGCTTGTACCCGCGGTAGTTGGGCAGCACCTCGCCGATGAACGGCACGACCTGCGCACGTCCAGCCTTCGCAAGGCGCGAAACCGCCGTCAGCGTGCAGGCGTCGATGCCGAAGAAGGGCACGAAGGTCGAATTGCGCGGACCGTAATCCATGTCGGCGCCGAGCATCACCGGCTTGCGCTCGCGCAGCATGCGCAGCACCGCACGGGCGCTGTCGCCGCGCGGCACCATTTCGGCATCGAAGCGTCCGCGCGCGGCGCGGGCGATGTCGTCGACCTTCTTGTTCGACATCGGCGTGTACAAGGAACCGCAACGTCGATGCAGGCTGTAATTCAGGAAGATCGAACCGGCCTCGATCCCGACGAAATGAAAGCCGAGGAAGATGGTCGGCGGCAGATCCGGATCGCGCAGGTCGATCGCCGATTCGAGCTGGATCAGCTTCTCGAGCTTGCGCGCCGAACCGAACCATTGCACGCTGCGCTCGACGTAGCTGCGGATCGCGTGGCGGAAGTGCAGGCCGGCGACGCGGGCGCGCTCGGCCTCGCTCCACTGCGGGAAGCACAGCGCAAGGTTGGTCTCGACCACGCGTCGCCGACGGCTCGGCACGCGATACAGGAGCGCGCCGAGCGCGTCGCCGAAGCGGGCCGTGACACCATAGGGCAGGACTGCGAGAAAGCGCAGGAGTGCGATCGCCGTGGCGATCCCGAAACGTTTGAGCATGCTGGCGGGAAACGTCCGCGGAGCCGTCAAGGGTATCCGGCGGAAACGGAAGAAGTCGCTATAATAGGGCTTCGCCGAGTTAACAGACAACTTGCGGGGCGAGCGCCGACTCCGGTTGGACGAAAATCCGCTAAAGCGTCGCCGCTTCAAGGTCGGAGCCGGCTACGTGAAAGTTGTATCAGCCGCGCACAAGGAGCCTTGTAGTGTCTAGCGATTATCTCTTCACATCCGAGTCGGTTTCCGAAGGCCATCCGGACAAGGTGGCGGATCAGATCTCCGACGCGATCCTCGACGCGATTCTTCAGCAGGACAAGTATTCGCGCGTCGCCGCCGAAACTCTCTGCAACACCGGCCTGGTCGTGCTCGCGGGCGAGATCACGACGACCGCGAACGTCGATTACATCCAGATCGCTCGCGACACGATCCGCCGCATCGGCTACGACAATACCGATTTCGGTATCGACTATCGCGGCTGCGCGGTGCTGGTCGCTTACGACAAGCAGTCGCCGGACATTGCGCAGGGCGTCAACCGCGCACATGACGACAATCTCGACCAGGGCGCCGGCGACCAGGGCCTGATGTTCGGCTATGCGTGCGACGAAACGCCCGAACTGATGCCGCTGCCGATCCACCTGTCGCACCGTCTGGTCGAACGTCAGGCCGACCTGCGCCGCGACGGCCGCCTGCCGTGGCTGCGTCCGGATGCGAAGTCGCAGGTCACGGTGCGTTATGTGGACGGTCGTCCGCATTCGATCGACACGGTCGTGCTGTCGACGCAGCACGCGCCTGAAACGTCGCTCGAAACGCTGCGCGAGGCGGTGATCGAAGAGGTGATCAAGCCGGTCCTGCCAAAGGAACTCGTCAAGGGCGAGATCAAGTATCTGGTGAACCCGACCGGTCGTTTCGTGATCGGCGGTCCGCAGGGTGACTGCGGCCTGACCGGACGCAAGATCATCGTCGACACCTATGGTGGCGCGGCGCCGCATGGCGGCGGCGCGTTTTCCGGCAAGGACCCGTCGAAGGTGGACCGTTCGGCTGCTTATGCCGGCCGTTATGTCGCGAAGAACATCGTCGCGGCCGGTCTTGCCTCGCGTTGCCTGGTGCAGGTGTCCTACGCGATCGGCGTTGCGCGCCCGACTTCGGTGATGGTGAACACCTTCGGCACGGGCAAGGTGTCCGATGCGGTGATCACCGATCTGGTACTGAAGCACTTCGATCTGCGTCCGAAGGGCATCATCCAGATGCTCGACCTGCTGCGTCCGATCTACGAGAAGACTGCCGCCTACGGCCACTTCGGTCGCGAAGAGCCGGAATTCAGCTGGGAAGCGACCGACCGCGCGCAGGCGCTGGCCGACGCTGCCGGCACCAAGGCCGCAGCCTGACCCGACACGCCCGCGACCGCGGGCACCGCACGGAGCGCGTGTCGTTCCGCGTCATCGAAGCCGGCCGCCCGAAGGGGCGGCCGGCTTTTGCATTGCCGCGTCGTCCGTGCCTCGCGTCCGTCGCCCGCGCATCATGGTCGGCGGTCATGAGCGGTCGTGAGCGATTGAGGGCCGTCGTGTGCGTCGGCGGGCAGGGCAACGATGTCTCGCGCGTCACTCACCGATGTTCGACGTCCGGCGGATCGCCCTGCGCCCGGTATCCGGTACCCGGCGGCGAGCTGATCGTCGTGCCGGTTGGACGCGCCGACCATCGCGGTGCGGCAGGGCTGTGCCCCGTACGGCGGCAGCAACTGCCATCGAACATGTGTGCGCCCCGGCTCAACGCACCGGCTCAACGCACCGGTGCGGCGTGGCCGACGCCACCGATCGTCGACGCAGTGTCCGGCTCGCTCAACGCGTGGCGCGCCTGGTCGAGCCAGGCCCGCGCCGCGCGGGACAGATAGCGGTCGCGCTGCCATGCCAGCGCAATGTCCCATGGCAGTTCAGGGGTGATCGCCGCGAATGTGAAGCGCGCCGCGTCGAGTTTCTCGCAGTAGAGACGGGGCAGCAGGGCAATGCCGACGCCGGCTTCGACCAGCGCGGCGATGAAATCCCAGTGTCCGCTGCGGCCCGCCACCGCCGGCTCGAAACCGGCTTTGCGGCATGCGTTCTGAACAATGCCGTTCAGCGCCAGGCTCTCGCCATAGAGGACGAAGGGCTCCGCAGCGAGTTCGGCCAACTCCACCTTCTCGCGCCCCTGCCAGCGCGAGGTCGCCGGGGCCACCAGCCAGAGCGGATGACGCGCCACCGGCAACAGGTCGAAGATGGTGCGGTCGGCGGGTTGCAGCAGGGCGCCGAGTTCGAGTTCGCCGGCCAGCAAGGCTGCCTCGATGCCCTTCGCACCCTGTTCGAACAGCTTCAATTCGACGGCCGGATAGTTGCGCCGGAATGCCGCGATCACCGACGTGAACAGCACGCCGCTCATCGGCGGAATGCCGATCTTCAACTCTCCGCCGACCGCGGTGTCGAGATCTGCCAGCGCCTGCGTCAACTCACCGTAGGCAGCGAGCACCTGGCGCCCATGGCGCAGCACCACTTCGCCTGTATCGGTCAGGCGCAACGCACGCCCTTCGCGGCGCAGCACCGGCGAGCCCACTTCGCTTTCCAGCGCGCGGATCATCTTGCTGACGGTCGGCTGCGTGACATGCAGGCGCTCGGCGGCCAGCGTGAAGCTTTGGCTGTGCACGAGCTCGATGAAATAGCGGAGCGCTCGCAGATCCATTGATTATTCCAGAATGGAATGATTTGAATTATTTTAATTCATTGGCATGCCAGTCGACCTGTGCGTAGTATCAGGGAAAACCCTCGATTCATCACCGTGCGCCTGACCCCTGCCATGAACCCTCTGCGCTTGATCGGTTCCTTCGCTGCGAGCACTGCCGCGACCACGACTGCTGCGGCCACCGCCATCCCCGCCGCGATGCCGGCACGAGCCGGAGTAGCCTTGCAGCGCCTGGCGCTGACCGGCGCACAGTGCGGGCTGCTCGCGGTACTGTGGCTGGCGGCGGATGCAGCGTCGCGGCACCTGGCCTTGCCGATTCCGGGCAGCGTCCTGGGCCTTGCGATCCTGCTGACGCTGCTGTTCACCGGCCGGGTCGCGCCACGCTGGTTCAAGGCTGGGGCCGACTGGCTGCTTGCCGAACTGCTGCTCTTCTTTGTGCCCGCGGCCGTCGCCGTCGTCCAGTACGGCCACCTGTTGCGTGACGATGGCCTGCGGCTCGCCGCGGTGGTCGTCGCCGGCACGTTGCTGGTCATGTGCGTCACTGCCTGCGCGGTGGACCTCGGCGTGCGCCTGGAGCGGAAGCTCGTGCGGCAGGCGGCGCAGCGTCGGGCGGCCCGTCGGCGATGAGCATCCGGCTGCTGAGCGAGCCGGCCGCCGCCTGGCTATGCCTGGCACTGACGCTGGGGCTCTACTTTCTGTCGAAGCGGCTGTATCGCCAGTTCGGATGGCGGCTGTTGCAGCCGCTCGTCATTGTCCCGGCCGTGCTCGGCGCTTTCCTGCTCGTGACCGGCATCCCATACCGTGTGTATCTGGAAGACACGGGTTGGCTGGGCTGGCTGCTCGGTCCGGCGACGATAGCGTTCGCGGTGCCGATCTACGAACGCCGCGACGTCATCCGCCGGCACTGGCTGGCCCTGGCGATCGGCGTGAGCGCCGGCGTGGTCAGCGCGGTGGCCGGCTCTTACGGACTCGCGCGCCTGCTCGATCTCTCGCCGGACCTGCAACGCGCATTGGCGATCCGTTCGATCTCGACGCCGTTCGCTTTGCTGGTTTCGGACCAGGTCGGCACGCCGCGCGACCTGACCGCCGTGCTGGTCATCATCACCGGCTTGATCGGCCTGATCCTGGGCGAACTCGTCCTGCTGCTCCTGCCGCTGCGCAGCCGGCTGGCGCGTGGCGCGTTGTTCGGCGCGGGCGCGCATGGGGTCGGCACGGCGCGGGCACGAGAGCTGGGCAACGAGGAAGGCGTCGTCGCCAGCATGACCATGATGATCGCCGGCGTGACGATGGTTCTGATCGCCCCGCTGCTGAGTCGGCTGCTCAACTGAGCGTAACGGCTCTGCTACAATCTCCGTCTGTTTCGAGGAGCGTTGCGACGGGTTTGCCCGCCAGGCTCGGAACGCGTTTCTCCCGCCGCGCAACGCGCGGCGCGACCCAACGGCGCTCACGTCTTTCATTTTCTGCGACTTGAAAAGGAGGCGTGATGAACGCTGCCGTACTCGACGCCACGTCGAAACAAGACCATATCGTTGCCGACCTCGGCCTGGCCGCATGGGGCAACAAGGAAATCGCGATCGCCGAGACCGAAATGCCCGGTCTGATCGCGATTCGCGACGAATACCGCGAGCAAGCGCCGCTGAAGGGTGCACGCATCGCCGGCTCGCTGCACATGACGATCCAGACCGCGGTGCTGATCCAGACGCTCGAAGCGCTGGGCGCGCAGGTGCGCTGGGCTTCGTGCAACATCTTCTCGACGCAGGACCATGCCGCCGCGGCGATCGCGGCCAACGGCACGCCGGTCTTCGCGGTGAAGGGCGAGTCGCTCGATGAATATTGGGACTACTGCCATCGCATCTTCGCCTGGCCCAATGACGAGCATGCGAACATGATCCTCGACGACGGCGGCGATGCCACGATGCTGCTGGTGTTGGGCGCCAAGGCCGAGCAGGACCGCAGCGTGATCGCCAAGCCGAGCAACGAAGAGGAAGTCGCGCTGTTCAAGTCGATCGCCGCCCAGCTCGAACGCGACGGCAGCTGGTACTCGACGCGCCTGCAGCAGATTCGCGGCGTGACCGAGGAAACCACCACCGGCGTGCATCGCCTGTACCAGATGGAAAAGGAAGGGCGCCTGCCGTTCCCGGCCTTCAACGTCAACGATTCGGTGACCAAGTCGAAATTCGACAACCTCTACGGTTGCCGCGAATCGCTGGTCGACGGCATCAAGCGCGCGACGGACGTGATGATTGCCGGCAAGGTCGCGGTGGTGGCCGGCTACGGCGACGTGGGCAAGGGTTGCGCGCAGTCGCTGCGCGGTCTCGGCGCGACCGTCTGGGTGACCGAAGTCGATCCGATCTGCGCCCTGCAGGCTGCGATGGAAGGCTATCGCGTAGTCACGATGGCATATGCCGCGGACAAGGCCGACATCTTCGTGACAGCCACCGGCAACTACCATGTGATCACGCACGACCACATGAAGGCGATGCGCAACCAGGCAATCGTCTGCAACATCGGTCACTTCGACTCCGAGATCGACGTCGCATCGACCCGGCAATACCGCTGGGAAAACATCAAGCCGCAGGTCGATCACATCATCTTCCCGGACGGCAAGCGGATCATCCTGCTGGCGGAAGGGCGTCTGGTGAATCTGGGCTGCGCGACAGGCCACCCGTCGTTCGTCATGTCCAATTCGTTCGCGAACCAGACGCTCGCGCAGATCGAGCTGTACACGCGCGGCGAGCAATATGGACGGCAGGTCTACGTGCTGCCGAAGCACCTCGACGAAAAGGTGGCGCGCCTGCACCTCGGCCGCATCGGTGCCGAACTGACCGAACTGACCGATACGCAGGCCAGCTACATCGGCGTGGACAAGGCCGGCCCGTTCAAGCCGGCGCACTATCGCTACTAAACCACGCCGGCGGACGCGGCGCCGAGAGGGCCGCGTCACTTCACGCCAGGCGGCGGACGGTTCACCCGGAGCAACGAGATGTCGATCCTTCTGACCTGGCTGATCAATGCCCTTGCGCTGTTGATCATCCCTTACCTGATCCCGTCGATCCGCATCCGCGGCTTCGGCACCGCCCTGCTGATCGCGGTCGTACTGGGCCTGATCAATACTCTGCTGCGTCCGGTGCTCGTGCTCCTGACGCTGCCGGTGACGATACTGACGCTCGGCTTGTTCATCCTCGTGATCAACGCGTTGTTGTTCCAGTTCGCGGCCTGGTTGCTGAAAGGGTTCGAGGTGAGGGGCTTCTGGGCGGCATTCTTCGGCGCAATTCTGTACAGCATCATTTCCTGGGTGTTGTCGGCACTGGTGCTGGGCGGCCGCGGCACGCCGTTCGTCTAGGCGACACACTGCGCCGTGCCATGACAGGGCGGTCACGCGCCGCGCCTGTCGTCATTCTTCCTTGATCGCGTCGAGAAGCGATGGAACTGTCGTTCGAATTCTTTCCCCCCAAATCCGCGGACGGCATCGAGAAGCTGCGTGCAACGCGCGCGCGTCTGATGCCGCTCAAGCCGCGCTTCGTGTCCGTGACCTTCGGCGCCGGCGGTTCGACGCAACAGGGCACGCTCGACACCGTGATCGAAATCGCACGCTCCGGCGTCGAGGCGGCGCCGCATCTCTCGTGCATCGGTGCGTCGGCCGCGAGCATTGCCGCGATCCTCGGCCAGTTCCGTGAAAACGGCATCCGGCGCATCGTCGCGCTGCGCGGCGATCTGCCGTCCGGCATGGTCGAGATCGGCGAGTTCCCCTATGCCTCGGATCTGGTGCGCTTCATTCGCCGCGAGACCGGCGACTGGTTCCATATCGAGGTCGCGGCCTATCCCGAATATCATCCGCAGGCGCGCTCTCCGCGCGACGATCTCGATAACCTCGTGCGCAAGTTCGAGGCCGGTGCGGATTCGGCGATCACGCAATACTTCTTCAACGCCGATGCATATTTCAGGCTGCGCGACGATGCCAGCCGGCGCGGCATCGCTGCGCCGATCGTGCCCGGCATCATGCCGATCACCAACTACGCGCAGCTGAGCCGTTTTTCCGCGATGTGCGGCGCGGAAGTGCCGCGCTGGATCGGCCGGCGTCTGGAATCGTTCGGCGACGACCGGGAATCGATCCGCGCGTTCGGTCTCGACGTGGTCAGCGCAATGTGCGAGCGCTTGCTCGCCGAGGGTGTGCCGGGCCTGCACTTCTACACGCTCAACGGCGCGGCGGCCACCGAGGCCGTGTGCCGGCGGCTCGGACTGGGCGCGGCGTGATTGCTGGCTGAGCGCAGCCCCGGCGCCACCCGCCCGCCACTTGCCCGCCGACTGACGAAGCCTGACGCCCCCGGCTGCCGGGCTGGCGCGGCGCGAGGCGGCCGGCAGGATCATATGCCGCGCGCCCGAGCCACGGCGCCACAAACGCATCGTCGCCTGCGCCGACCTCCTCGTGCATGGAGCCGCCGATCGCGCGATCGATCGCAGTGTCGAACGCAGCGCCGAACGCAGCGCCGAACACAGCGCCGAACACAGCGCCGAACGCGTCGGCCGCCGAAGTGACGGCGCGCGCGTTCGCGCCGGGGACGTTATGCTTGCCTTTCGGACTGCCGAGACCACATCGGCGGGCTCTTCCCCACGACAGGAACATCGATGTTTCGATTCGCGCTGCGCCGGATCGCGATGATCGTGCCGACCTTCATCGGCGTGACGCTTCTCGCCTTTGCGCTGATCCATCTGATCCCGGGTGACCCGGTCGAGCTGATGATGGGCGAGCGCGCGCTCGACCCCGCGCAGCACGCGGCGGCGCTTCGCCAACTCGGACTCGATCGGCCGCTGCCCGCGCAATATGCGCACTATGTCGGCCAGGTCCTGCACGGCAACCTGGGCGCCTCGCTGATCACCAATACCAGCGTCGCCGGCGAGTTCTTCGCGCGTTTCCCGGCCACCGTCGAGCTATCCGTGTGTGCATTGCTGTTCGCGGTCGTGGTCGGGGTGCCGGCCGGCGTCGCGGCGGCGCTGCGGCGTGGCAAGACGCTCGACCACGGCGTGATGGGTGTGGCGTTGACCGGCTACTCGATGCCGATCTTCTGGTGGGGGCTGATCCTGATCATGGTGTTCTCGGTCAGGCTCGGCATCACTCCCGTGTCGGGCCGTATTGCGTTGGAGTACGACGTGCCGGCGCGCACTGGCTTCATGCTGATCGATGCCATCTTCTCGCCCGACGAAGGCGCATGGCGCTCGGCGCTGTCGCATCTGGTGTTGCCCGCTGTCGTGCTGGGCACGATTCCGCTTGCCGTGATCGCGCGCATGACGCGCTCCGCGATGCTCGAAGTGCTGCGCGAGGACTACATCCGGACCGCGCGTGCGAAAGGGCTGTCGCCGATCCGCGTCGTCGTGGTGCATGCGTTGCGCAACGCGTTGATTCCGGTGGTCACGGTGATCGGCCTGCAGGTCGGCACGCTGTTGGCCGGCGCGGTGCTTACCGAGACGCTGTTCTCCTGGCCGGGTATCGGCAAGTGGCTGATCGACGCGATCGGCCGGCGCGACTACCCGGTGGTGCAGGGCGGCATCCTGCTGATCGCCTCGCTGGTCATCGTAGTCACGCTGCTGGTCGACCTGCTGTATGGCGTGCTCGACCCGCGCATTCGTCATCCGAGGTCGACATGAGCGGCCCCGTCTCGCTGCCGGCCCGTGCCACGCCGTCGTCACGCCGATTGGCGTGGCAAGGCTTCTGGCGACAATTCCGCGCCAATCGCGGCGCACTATGCGCCGCCGTTGTCGTGCTGCTGCTGGTGGCCGCTGCGTTGGCGGCGCCGCTGCTCGCACCGCATGACCCGGTCGCGCAGTTCCGCGACGCGGTGCGCGTGCCGCCTGCGTGGCAGTCGGGTGGCAGCCTGCGCTTCGTGCTCGGCACCGATGAAGCGGGACGCGACATCCTTTCGCGCCTGATCCATGGCGCGCGCCTGAGCCTGCTGATCGGCCTCGTGTCGGTCGCGCTGTCGATGGTGCCCGGCATCCTGCTGGGCCTGCTCGCCGCGTTCTTCCCCCGCTGGCTGGATGCGCCGGTCAGCCGCCTGATGGATGTGCTGCTTGCGCTACCGTCCTTGCTGCTGGCCGTCGCCGTCGTTGCCGTGCTCGGCCCGGGCCTGCTCAACACGATGCTGGCCATCGGCATCGTCGGCTTGCCCGGCTATACGCGCCTGGCGCGCGCGGCGGCGACCGGCGAACTGCAGAAGGACTATGTGGTGGCGTCGCGCGTGGCCGGCGCCGGCACGGCGCGCTTGATGTTCTCGCAGGTGCTGCCGAATTGCGCGGCGCCATTGATCGTCCAGGCGACGCTGGGTTTTTCGACCGCGATTCTCGATGCGGCGGCGCTCGGCTTCCTCGGCCTGGGCGTGCAGCCGCCGCGTGCGGAGTGGGGCGCCATGCTGGCCTCGGCGCGCGACTATATCGAAAGCGCGTGGTGGATCGTGACGATGCCGGGCCTGGCGATCCTGATCACGGTGCTTGCCATCAATCTCCTCGGCGACGGCTTGCGCGATGCGCTCGACCCGCGGCTGAAGCGGGTGGATGCATGAGTGCCCTGCTCGACATCGACGGCCTGTCGGTCGACTTCGACGGTTTCCCGGCCTGCCACGACGTGCGGCTGCACGTTGCCGCCGGCGAAACGCTTGGCATCGTCGGCGAGTCCGGTTCGGGGAAAAGCGTCGCCATGCTGGCAACGATGGGGCTGGTCGATGCACCGGGACGTGTCACCGCAACGCGGATCGACTTCGACGGCAGGAATCTGCTCGCGCTGCCGGCTCGCGAGCGGCGGCGGATCGTCGGCCGCGATATCGCGATGGTGTTCCAGGATGCGCAGTCCAGCTTGAATCCGAGCTACACAGTGGGCGCGCAGATCGGCGAAGTGCTCGGCACGCATCTGGGCCTGCGCGGCGCGGCGCGCCGGCGCCGTGTCGTCGAATTGCTGGAGCAGGTCGAGATACCGGACGCCGCGCGGCGGCAGCATGCGTTTCCGCATCAGTTGTCCGGCGGCATGAACCAGCGCGTGATGATCGCGATGGCGATCGCGTGCGAGCCGCGCCTGCTGATTGCCGACGAGCCGACCACCGCGCTCGACGTGACGATCCAGGCGCAGATTCTTGCGCTGCTGCGCCGCCTGCAGCGCGAACGCGGCATGGCGTTGATCCTGATCTCGCACGATCTGGCGGTGGTCGCCGAAACGGCCGACCGGGTCGCCGTCATGTATGCGGGCGAGGTTGTCGAGCACAACGCGGTGCCGACGCTGTTCGACGCACCGCATCATCCCTATACCGCTGCCTTGCTCGCCGCCATCCCGGCGCGCAGCCACGGCAATGCGCGGCTCGCGGCGCTGCCGGGCGTCGTGCCGGGCCGCGACGACCGCCCGCCCGGCTGCCTGTTCGAGCCGCGCTGTGCACATGCGGTAGCCGCCTGCCGCGCCGCCCGACCGGCGCTGCTCGCGCCGCCCGTCCAGCGCAGGCTGCCGAGCGACTCGCCAGCCGGACTGGCGACCGCATCGACGCCGGCCCCGACAGCTGGACGCGGTGCGCCGGACGACCGCGTCGGGCAGGCGGCGTGCGCTGTCGTCACGGTGGCTCAGGCGCGCGATCGGACGTACGGCGAGGCGCCGTCCTCGCGCGCGCTGACCATGCTGGCGGAGCGTGCCCAGGGTGCGTTGGTCCGCTGCATCAAGCCGCTCAATCTCGACGTCGCGGACGCCAATGATCACGATCTGCACGCGGCGTCCGTCGTCGCTGCGCGGCCGGGCGCGGCCGCCGACGAGCTGCCGGGGGACTTTCGATGAGTGGCACCACTGCCGTTGGCGGCACCATTCCGAGCGCTGCACGCACGGGCCCGGACGCATCGGGCGAAGCGGGTGCGCCGCGCAGGGACGTGCTGGTCGCGCATCATCTGTCGAAAGCCTACCCGGTGCGTCGCGGGCTGTTCTCGCGCGGCGTGGTCCAGGCGCTCAACGATGTGTCGCTGTCGGTCGCGGCCGGCTCGACGCTCGGTGTGGTCGGCGAGTCCGGCTGCGGCAAGTCCACGCTCGCACGGCAACTGACGCTGATCGAAACGCCGAGCGCCGGCGAGTTGTTCATCGAGGGGCAGCGGCTCGATGCGTCGCTCGACCGGCATGCGCGCGCCGCGCTGCGCCGTCGCGTGCAGATGGTGTTTCAGAATCCGCTCGCGTCGTTGAACCCGCGCAAGACGGTCGAGCAGATACTGGCCGAGCCGCTGGCGATCAATACCACGCTCGACGGCGCCGCACGGCGCGCACGAGTGGCCGCGATGCTCGAACAGGTCGGCTTGCGTCCGGAACACGCGCAACGCTATCCGCACATGTTTTCGGGAGGACAACGCCAGCGCGTCGCCATTGCGCGCGCGATGATCCTCGAACCCGCGTTGATCGTCGCCGACGAACCGGTATCGGCACTCGATGTGTCGATACAGGCTCAGGTCCTGAACCTGTTCCGTGACCTGCAGCAGCGTTTCGGCACCAGTTATGTGTTCATCACGCACAACCTCGACGTCGTCTCGTATCTGGCCGATCGCGTGATGGTGATGTATCTCGGGCGCGTGGTCGAAAGCGGCGACACGGCGACGCTGTTCGCTCGGCCGCGGCATCCCTACACGCAGGTGCTGATGGCCGCGACGCCATCGCTGTCGCGCAGTCGCCGGGATGCGGAGGCGACGCACGCGCCATTGCCGGGCGAGCCGCCGTCGCCGTTGGAGCCGCCGCCCGGCTGTCCGTTTCACCGTCGCTGCGCCTGGGCGGTGCCACGCTGCGTGAGCGAAGTGCCGCCATTGCGCGAAGTCGACGGCCGCACGGTGGCCTGCCATCGTGCGGAGGAAACCGTTCGGCTGGGCTGAACGGCGCAGAGGCGACGCAACGGCGGACATGTCACCAAGCGCATCGTTGTGTTGTATGCGCGCAACGCCCGATCCTGTTAATCTGGCCTGCGCGGTCCACGTCCAGGCCGCAACGCCGCTGCGCCGCGTCCGGCCGCCGGCCCGCTCGGCCACCTTGCGGTCGCAGCCTGGGCTCTCGGCCGACAGCAGGGCGGTTTCCGCCAACCCTCGCTCGACCAAGCCGTTGTCCGTCCTCCGTCCGTCCGCTCTGCCCCGGCTTTCGCTCGTGCAGCCCATTCGGCTCCGGTGCCCATTGTCGGCATTGAGAAGCCGATGAGCGGCCCGTCGATGCTCGCTGGTGGCCGGCGCGCGCGTGCGCTGCTGCTGGCCGCCCTGGTCGGATGGACAGGTGGCGTGCCGGCCGCGGACGCGCAACCGCCGCACCGCGCCGTCTCGCCGCGCCGACCGGTGGCGGTGCAGCCGGGAAACGGCGGTCGTACGCAAACGCTCCCGTCGGCACAGTGGTTCGGCTATCGCGTGCCGCCGGCGGCGCTGCCGCGCGGTCAACGGATGGCGCCGGCGCCCCGCTTGCCGTTCTACGTGGCACGCAAGGGCCAGACGACGATCTATGTGCTGGGTACCCTGCATGCGGGCGAGGCACGCGACTTCCCGGTCGAGCATCCGTTCCGGCCGGCGATCCAGGCCGCGCTCAACCGCTCGGCGCTGGTCGCCTTCGAGCTGTCGCCCGACGACCTGATCAGTTCGGAGGCTGTCGTGCGCAAGGCCGGCTTCTGCCCCGATGCGTGCCTGTCGCGCCTGGCGACGCCCGCGCTCTACGCACGCGTGATGAGCCGGCTGCAGGGCAACCGCGCCGCGCAACAAGCGGTGCGGCGCATGCGGCCCTGGTTCGCGGCGCTGATGCTGGAAACCTACGATTCGATGTCCAGCGGACTGCAGACCGAGTTCGGCGCCGAGGCGCAGATCGAGAATGCCTATCTGAAAGGGCGCGTCGTTGGTCTGGAAACGTTGCGTGAGCAGGTGGACGCATTCGCGACGCTCGACCTGCCGTCGCAACGCGAGATGCTGGCGCAGAACCTGGCGCAGAAACCGACGGAGAACGCCGCCGATCTGCGCCGGCTGCACGCGCTGTGGCGCGCGGGCGACGCCGACGCGCTCGCGGCGTGGCAGGCGGCGAAAACCGCCAAGCTGACGCGCGACCGGACGCTGGCCGCCCGCATCGAAGATCAGACCGTGTATCGGCGCAACCGCCGCTTCGTCGTGCGCGCGCTGCAGCGCGCAAGCCCGCGCGATCCCATTTTCGTTGCGGTCGGCGTCCTGCATCTGGGCGGGCCGCACGGCGTGCTGGCGATGTTGCGAAGCTTCGGCTACAAGGTCAGCCCTGCCTGATCTGCCCGCCGGTGCGGCGGTCACGCGCGGTGCCGTAGCTGGTCGCACGACGCCGCGGCGGACATCGGCGCGCGGCGCGCCCCGTTTGGCAAGCCGCTGGCGCCGAGCTCGACGCGTGCGCGGCCGGGCGGCGACCGCACGCGTCGCCCGCCACCAGCCCCGGTCATGGTCAGCCGTCATCCTTGCAGTCAGCGTCGTGATCGCCGCCGGGCCGCCTCGCCGTGCCGAGCACGGCGTCTCGATGCATCAATCGTCCGGGAGCGTGCGCGATTCCGTCAGCACGATGTCGAGCGGGATGTCATGCGCTTCGCCGGGCAGCGCTTCGACCTCGGTGCGGTCGAACGCAATGCCGACGGTCAGCGGACGCGGACTCAGCGCCGCAAGCGTGCGGTCGTAGAAGCCGCCTCCGTAACCAAGCCGGAAGCGGCGCGCGTCAAAGCCGACACATGGGATCAACAAGAGATCGGGCGTGACCGTCACCGCATCGGCAGGAACCGGGATGCGGTAGCGCCCGAGTGTCATCGGACTGTCGTGGTGCCAGCGATGAAAGGCCAGCGGCGCGTCGGCACGCGTGACCACGGGCAGAGCCGCGCTGGCGGTCGAATACGCGGCAAGCCAGGCAGCGATCGTCTCGCGCGCATCGAATTCGCCGGCAAGCGGCCAGTAGAACGCCACGCAGCGCGGTGCGCGCGCCTCCAGCAGCGCGTACAGACGGTGCGCGAGATGCGTGTCATGCGCGCCGGCCTGTTGGCGGACCGCCAGCAGTGCGGTACGAAGGGCGCGCTTGTCGAGTTTCGCGTCGGCGTCTGCCGCTGTTTCGACCGAACCGACGGCGTCGGACACGTCCTTGCTCGAGGCTGCGGCAGCGGCGCTTTCATGGTCCACTTTCATGGTCCACCTCAAGCACGCGGTCGATTCGAGCATCGTCCGTTCGAGCTGCGTTCGACGGCGCGATGCCGACGCTTTCTGCCTCGTTGGCGGTCGCGCTGCGGTCCACCCGCGATGCGCTGGCCGCGGCGGACGCCCATGCTATCCTGTTTCTCATCCCGAAAATCCGCGATGCGCCGGCGCTGGTCGCCCGGCGAGCCGGTTTGTGTCTTGCGCTGTAGCTGCCCGCTGCACCGATCGCGCACGCTCCGCCTGCCTTGTGACGGATCGTAGGGATGGGGCAGGGCCGCCGGGCCCGACAGAGACAACAAGATCGAGGAAATATGGGACAAAACAGCCGGGCCGGTGGTCGAGTATATCGCGCATGTCTGCTGGCCGGCGCGTTGCTGGCCAGCGTGGCCGGCCTCGGCGGCAGTGCGTTCGCACAAGGTGTCGGCGCGAGTGACGATCAGACCTTCGTGAGCCTGCGCGAAGCGGCGCGCCGCAACGATGCGCCGCTGGCTCAGACGCTTGCCGCGCGGCTGGTGGACTATCCGGCGCCCAGCTACGTCGAGTACTTCACGATCAAGCCGCAGATGTTCGACGCGAGCGGGCGGGCGCGCGTCGATGTCCCAGACGAACAGATCCGCAGCTTCCTCTCCCGCTACGACGGCACCGCGATCGCCGATCGTCTGCGCAACGACTATCTCGTCGTGCTGGGTGCGCGCCGCGACTGGCGCACGTTCCAGCAGGAGTATCCACGCTTCGCACTCGACGACGACACGCAGGTCAAGTGCTATGCCCTCGAGGCGCGCGCCGCAAGCGGCCAGCAGGTGGCCGACGACGCGCGCCGTCTGCTGGTCGATCCGCGCTGGTATGGCGACGGCTGCGTCGACCTGATCGCCGCACTGGCCGACTACCGCCAGTTCGGGCCGGCCGACGTCTGGGATCAGGTCCGGCTCGCGTACGAAGGCAACTACACGTCGCTCGGCTCGCGCATCGCGGATGCGCTCGGGCCGGCGCGTCCCGACAATGCGCTGTTGTCGATGGCGTCGAGCCGGCCGCCGTTGCTGCTGGCGCGGCAGATCGTCAGCGACACGATGCGGCAGGTTGCGCTGCTCGCCGTCACGCGCATGGCCGCCAACGACCCGGATCAGGCCGCGCAGCAGTTCGCGTCGATCCAGATGAACTTCTCGCCGGAAGACCGTGCGACCGCGTGGGGCACGATCGGTTACCGGGCCGCGTTGAAGCGTTCGCCGCAGGCGCTCGACTACTACCGCCTGTCGGTCAACGGGCGGCTGTCGCAGCCGGCGCAGGAATGGCGCGTACGCAGCGCGCTGCTGGCGCAGGACTGGCCGACGGTGCGCTGGGCGATCGAGAGCATGTCGCCCGAACTGCGCGAACAACCTGCCTGGCTGTACTGGCATGGCCGCGCTCTGGCCAAGACAGGCAACGTCGCAGCCGCCAATCAGGATTTCGCGCGCGTCGCGGATCGCTTCGACTTCTACGGACAGTTGGCCACCGAGGCGTTGGGCCGTCCGGTCACCGTGCCGCCGCGCACCACGGTCAGCGACGCCGACGTGCAGCGCATGGCCGGCAATCCGGGCTTCCAGCTGGCGCAGCGCTTCTACACGCTGAATCTGCGGCTGGAAGGCAATCGCGAATGGAACTGGCAGCTGCGCGGCATGAACGACCGGCAGTTGATCGCCGCGGCGCGCTACGCCGAGCGCATCCAGTTGCTCGACCGCACGGTGAATACTGCGGACCGCACGAAGGGCGAGCATGATTTCACGCTGCGCTATCTGGCGCCGTTCCGCGATACCGTGGCGCGGTATTCGCGGCAGACCGACCTCGACGACGAATGGGCGTATGGACTGATTCGTCAGGAGTCGCGCTTCATCCTGAGCGCTCGTTCGGGCGTTGGCGCGTCGGGTCTGATGCAGTTGATGCCGGGCACCGCCGACCTGGTCGCGCGCAAGCTCGGCCTGGGCAAGCTGTCGCGCGCGCAGGTCAACGAGCTCGATACCAATATTCAGCTCGGCACCGCCTATCTCGCGATGATCTATGATCAGTTCGATCGTTCGCCAGTGCTCGCGACCGCCGGCTACAACGCGGGCCCGGGACGGTCGCGCCAGTGGCGCAGCACGCTGACCCAGCCGGTCGAAGGCGCAATCTTCGCCGAGTCGATCCCGTTCACCGAAACGCGCGACTACGTGAAGAACGTGCTGTCGAACACCGTCTACTACGGCGTGCTGTTCGAGGGCCGGCCGCAATCCCTGACCAGCCGGCTCGGCGTGATCTCGCCCTGAGCCGGCGGTACGCGTCGGCACGGGCGGCGCTGGCCGCCCGGCGTCGCGCTGGCGCCATCGGAGGCCTGGCATGACCTATCGCACCATCGCCGTGCTTGGCGGAACCGGCTTCGTCGGTCGGCAACTGGTCGCGCGGCTCGCCGCCAGCGGCCATGACGTCCGCGTCGCAACCCGGCGACTGCGCCACGCGCAGCGGCTCGGCACGCTGCGGGTCTCGGTGGCCGCCTGCGATGTGCACGACCCCGCGCAGCTCGCGCGCTTCCTGCGCGGTGCCGATGCAGTGATCAATCTGGTCGGCATCCTGCATGGCGGACACGGTACGCCGTATGGACCGGGCTTCGCGGAGGCGCATGTCGCGCTGCCGCGCAAGATGGTCGAGGCCTGCACGCAACTCGGCATCCGGCGCCTGCTGCACATGAGTGCGCTGGGCGCCGATCCGGCCGGACCCAGCATGTACTTCCGCTCGCGTGGCGATGGTGAAGCGGTGGTGCGCGATGCGCCCGGCATCGCGACGACGATCATGCGCCCGTCCGTGATCTTCGGCCCTGACGACCACCTGTTGACGGTGTTCGCAGCGATGCAGCAGCGCTTTCCGGTCATTCCGCTGGCGTGCGCATCCGCGCGTTTTCAGCCGATCCATGTCGGCGACGTCACGCAGGCGTTCGCGACAGCGCTCGATCTGCCGGGCACGGCCGGCAAGACCTACGACCTTGGCGGCCCGGACGTCTACACGCTGGCCGAACTGGTCCGCATCGCAGGCGAGCTGAGCGGCCACCCGCGGCGCATCTGGGCGTTGCCGCGCTGGCTCGGGCGCGCGCAGGCCACCTTCTTCGAACGATTGCCTGGCCCGCTCCTCACGCGCGACAATCTCGATTCGATGTCGAGCGATGCGGTGCTGCAGGCGCCGCTCGCCGACGAATTGAGACTGACGCCCGTTTCGCTGGCAGCGGCGGGCCCTTCCTGTTTTGCCGCGCGCGGCCGCGTCATCCGCCGGGGCGGCGACGCCAACCAGGTCTGAGCATGGAACTGCTGATTGCAAACAAGAACTACTCGTCGTGGTCGCTGCGCCCGTGGCTGGTGATGCGTCACTTCGGTCTGCCGTTTGAAGAGCGGCAGGTCTGGCTTGGCCAGGACGATACGGCCGAGCAGATCGCCGCGGTGTCGCCGTCGGGTCGCGTGCCCTGCCTGGTCGACGGGACGAGCCGCGTCTGGGACTCGCTGGCCATCGTCGAGACCCTGGCCGAGCGCTTCCCGCAGCATCCGCTCTGGCCACGCGACGCGGACGCGCGCGCGTGGGCCCGCGCCGTCAGTGCCGAGATGCATTCAGGCTTTACCGCGTTGCGGCAGGCGATGCCGATGAACGTGCACGCGACCGGTTTCGCCGGCCGCGTCGTGCCCGAGGAAGTGCGCGCCGACATTGCGCGCATCGAGGCGCTCCTCGCGGAATGCCTGGCCGCGAGCGGTGGGCCGTTCCTGTTCGGCGACTTCTCGATTGCCGATGCGATGTACGCGCCCGTTGCGCTGCGCTTCGAGACCTACCGTCCGACGCTGTCCGCCACGACGCAGGCCTACGTGCAGCGGCTATTGGCGCTGCCCGCCTTGCAACAGTGGGTGGAGGACGCACGTGTCGAGGGACATCGGCTCGCACGATACGACGTGCTGCCATGAGGATCTATGCAGTCGGCGGCGTGATCCGCGACAGCCTGCTCGGCCTGCCAGTCAAGGATCGCGACTATGTGGTGGTCGGCGCGACGCCTGAACAGATGATCGCGCGCGGCTTCCGACCCGTGGGCCGCGATTTCCCGGTGTTCCTGCATCCGGAGACCCATGAGGAATATGCGCTGGCGCGAACCGAGCGCAAGACGGCCGCCGGTTATCACGGCTTCGTGTTTCATTACGCGCCGGACGTGACGCTCGAAGCGGATCTGATCCGTCGCGATCTGACCATCAACGCAATGGCGCGCGAGGTTGGCGCCGACGGCGCGCTGGTCGGGCCGGTAATCGATCCGTACGGCGGCCAGGCGGACCTCGCGGCACGACGCTTCCGTCACGTCGGTGAAGCCTTCGTCGAGGACCCGGTGCGCATCCTGCGCCTGGCGCGCTTCGCGGCGCGCTTCCCGGAATTCGGCCTGGCGGATGAAACCGCTGCGCTGATGCGCGACATGGTGGCGGCCGGTGAAGTCGACGCGCTGGTGCCCGAGCGGGTCTGGCAGGAAGTGTCGCGCGGCCTGATGGAGGCGGTGCCGTCGCGGCTGTTCGAGGTACTGCGCGGCTGCGGTGCGCTCGCCCGCATCCTGCCGGAAGTCGATCGTCTGTGGGGCGTGCCGCAACGCGCCGATTATCATCCCGAAGTCGATACCGGCGTACACACGATGATGGTGCTCGACTTCGCCGCGCAACACGGCTATGCGCTGGCCGTACGCTTCGCGGCACTCACGCACGATCTTGGCAAGGGGACCACACCGCCCGAGACGCTGCCGCGGCACACCGGACACGAAGGCCGCAGCGCGACGCTGCTGAAACAGCTGTGTGCCCGCCTGCGGGTGCCGAATGCCTGCGCGGAACTCGCCGACGTGGTCGCGCGCGAACACGGCAACGTCCACCGCTGCGCCAGCCTTGGCGCGGCCGCGCTGGTGCGCCTGCTCGAACGGTGCGACGCGATCCGCAAGCCGTCGCGCTTTGCGGAGGTAGTGCAGGCCTGCGAAGCGGACGCGCGCGGTCGGCTTGGTTTCGAGAAGCGTCCCTACGAGCAGGCGGATTTACTGCGCGTGGCGCTGCAAGCGGCGCTTGGCGTCGATGCGGGCGCGGTCGCGGCACAGTATCGGGATGCGCCGGCACAGATCAAGGATGCCGTGCATGCGGCGCGCGTCGCCGCGGTCGCTGCAGCCACCGGCCGCGCGGCGTGAGGCTTGCCACTTGGTGTCCCGATGCGGCTGTCGCCGGCCCGGGCCCCGCTTCGAGCGACCTGGCAGGCGCGTGACGGGCCGGCGTCAGAGCAGCCGAACCAGCAGCATGCCAAGCAGCGACAGAATGACAGTCGACGTGAACGGCAGCAGGTAATGCCGTCCAAACATCCTGAAACGCAGGTCGCCGGGCAGGCGGCCGACACCGATACGCGCCAGCCAGGGCCAGCAGGCCGACAGAATCGTCGTCGCGATGAAGGTGGTCAGGAAAAAGCGGAACATCGTCAGACCGCGTGTGCGTCACCCGGCGAGCGGGGCGCAGGCTCACCGTCGTCCGAGGCGTCGTCCGCGGCATCGTCAGGTTGAGCATCGAGCATCCAGCTGCGGTCGCCGCGATCGAACACCGGCAGACCGTCGGGCAGGCCCTTGCCGAACGCGATCACCTTGAACAGTTCGCCCATCTCGGCTTCCGACAGCAGCTTCTGCACCGCATTGGCGGCCGGCAGATAGCGCGCCGCGTCGGACGGGTCCAACGCCGCCAGTGCGTCGAGGATGCCGGCATCCAACAGGAAGCGCGCCTGCGACGTATAGCCGTAAAGCGACGCGCCGGCTGCCACTGCCGCTTCGGCGACGAACGTGAAGTCGACGTGTGCGGTGATGTCCTGCAGGCCCGGCAGGAAAAGCGGCGCGTCGTGCGAGCGGTGCCGGTAGTGGCACATCAGCGTGCCGCCGTCGCGCTGTGCGTGGTAATACTCCCGCGCCGGAAAGCCGTAATCGAACAACAGCGCGGCGCCGCGCCCCAGCATGGTCGCCACCGTGCGCACGAAACCGCCGGCGGCCTCGTGCGTTTCGGTCAGGTAGTCGTGTCGCCCCGGCACACGCTGCAACTGCTCGGGCAGGTCGGCGGCAGGCACCGCGCGGTCTTGCCATGCGAGTCGCCCCGACGCGGCGTCGACGGCAATGCCGCGTTCTTGCCAGACACCTTCGCGGCGCGCGAACAGGCGCACGGGCATGGCGTCCAACACTTCGTTGCCGAGCACGACGCCGTCGAAGCGGGGCGGCAGCGCATCCAGCCAGACCACGCGCGAGAGGGCCTCGGGCGCAAGTCGCGCGATGGTCTGACGCTGGCGCTCGCGAAGTTCGCCGGACAATTCGACGACGGTATAGCGCCGGCAGCGGCCAGGGGCATCGCGATCGAGCACGGCGAGCAGGTCGCCGGCGAGACGGCCGCTGCCGGCGCCGAATTCGAGAATCTCGTCCGTCGCGCTCGCGGCGAGCGCGGGCGCGACCACGCGGGCGACCGTGCGCGCGAAGAAAGGGCTCAATTCCGGCGCGGTCACGAAATCGCTGCCGTCGCGCGGACTGGTGCCGAACTTGACGTTGGCGCCGCTGTAATAGCCGAGGCCCGGCGTGTAGAGCGCCCGCTCCATGAATCGGTCGAACGACAGCCAGCCGCCCGCGGCCGCGCAGTCGGCCGCGATCGCGTCGACTAGGCGCTGCGAGCGCGCCGCCGCGTCAGGGTCGGGTGCAGGTAAACTGCCGGCTTGCTGCGTGGATGGAATCATCCCGCTATTGTAATCGAGCGTCCTCGTGCCGCCGCCCGCGCAGCGCCGGTCCGAACCCCGCCATCGACTTGAATCCGCTTTCGACATGACGCGATCCGATGCAACGGCCGCACGTGCAGCCTTCGACGCCCATTCCCGTACCGTACTGATTACCGGCGCCGCGCGGCGCCTCGGGCGCGCTATTGCCCTTGGCTTCGCCGGGCAGGGCTGGCACGTTGCAGTTCACTGCCACACGTCGCGCGCGGCGGCGGACGCGCTGGTCGAGCAGATCGTCGGGCTCGGGCAACGAGCCGTCGTGCTGCAAGGCGAATTGGGCGACGAAGCGTACGCCGCAGGTCTGGTCGACGCCTGCACGCGCGCGTTGGCGCGGCCAGACTGCGTGATCAACAACGCCTCCCTGTTCGAACCGGATACCGCGGCCGACTTCGGTTACGCGGCGTTCACGCGTATGATGCAGGCGAACGTCGCGGCGCCGCTGGCACTGGCGCGCGCGCTGCATGCAGCCCATGCGGACCGGGTGCGCGGGGCCGACGGGACGGCAGCGACGGAGGCCGCAGCGCGGCCGGCGGTGATGATCAACCTGCTGGACCAGAAGCTTTTCAACCTGAACCCCGATTACCTCTCGTACACGCTGAGCAAGGCGGCGTTGCAGACCGCGACCGTCACGCTGGCCCAGGCGCTTGCGCCGGTGCTCCGGGTGGTCGGGGTCGCACCCGGCATCACGCTGCGCTCCGGCGACCAGAGCGATGCATCGTTCGCCCGGGCCCACGCGATGACGCCGTTGGGACGCTCGTCGCGTCCCGAGGACATCGTGGCGGCGTGTCTCTACCTGGCCGGTGCCGACGCAGTCACCGGCACCACGCTGCTGGTCGACGGCGGCCAGCATCTGCTGCCCACCGAGCGCGACATCATGTTTCTCACCGGCGCCTGAAGCCGCCACCCGTATTCGTGCCTCCTGGAATCCGCCCCCTAGCCGTATGACAAGCGCCCTCAGCCTTCCCAGCCTCGCCGACTGCCGGCGCCTCTTTCTGCGCAATTACGAGATCTCGATCAACATCGGGGTCTACGAAGCCGAGAAGCGCGGCGAGCAACGGGTTCTGGTCAACATCGACCTGTACATTCCCCTGGCCGTGTCGACGCCACACGCCGACCTCCTCGACGAGGTCGTCGACTACGACTTCATGCGCGAAACCGTCGCACAGCGCGTTGCCCAGGGCCATATCCACTTGCAGGAAACGCTTTGCGACGACGTTGCGGCGGCGATGCTGGCGCATCCGAAAGTGCGGGCGGTGCGGGTTTCGACCGAGAAACCCGACGTCTATCCGGATTGCGAGTCGGTCGGTGTCGAGGTTTTTCGCCTCAAGCCGTGAAGCGCCGGCCTTGCCCGCGGTCCGGGCGCCGCGCCGAAGCGCCGCCGAGCGCGGCGGCCCGGCCCGCGCGAATGTGAGAAGATTCGCTTTCTGAACTACTGTCATTGCGGGCCGCCGCCGGTCCGCCCGCCGCGGCAGCGGCCACGCCCCGAGCGCGATGCACGGGACCTGCCGTATACGTCCGGCCCGCCGCCATGCGGCCTCCCAGTCCCTAACGAAGTTTTCGCGATGTCCAGTCCGCAGCCTTTTGCCATCCCGTCGCAGCCGCGCGCGCCGCAAGCCGCGCTGACCCGCCGCGAGGAACGCGACGCCTACGAGAACAACAAGCTGTTCAAACGGCTCGCCCGGCTCGTCGGCAGCGCGATCGGCGATTACAAGATGATCGAGCAGGGCGACAAGGTGATGGTTTGCCTGTCCGGCGGCAAGGACAGCTATGCGCTGCTCGACATTCTGCTGCGCCTGCGCGAACGCGCGCCGATCGATTTCGATATCGTCGCGGTGAACCTCGACCAGAAGCAGCCGGGCTTCCCGGCCGAGGTCCTGCCCGCCTATCTCGAATCGCGCGGGGTGCCGTATCACATCGAGAACCAGGACACGTACAGCATCGTCAAGCGCCTGGTGCCCGAAGGCAAGACGACGTGCTCGCTCTGTTCGCGACTGCGGCGCGGCGTGCTGTACCGCGTGGCTGGCGAACTCGGCGCCACCAAGATCGCGCTGGGCCACCATCGCGACGATATTCTCGAAACGATCCTGCTCAATATGTTCTACGGCGGCAAGCTGAAGGGCATGCCGCCGAAATTGCAGTCGGACGACGGCCGCAATGTCGTGATCCGGCCGCTGGCCTACGTCAAGGAGGCGGATCTCGAAGCCTACGCGACGCTGCGGCAGTTTCCGATCATCCCGTGCAACCTGTGCGGCAGCCAACCGAATCTCAAGCGTGCCGAGATGAAGGCATTGCTGCGCGACTGGGAAAAACATCACCCGGGGCGTGTCGACAATATGTTCAACGCCCTGGCCAGCGTGGTGCCGTCGCATTTGATGGACCACGGCCTGTTCGACTTCGGCGGGCTGCGGGCCAGCGGGCGTCCCGATCCGAACGGCGACATCGCCTTCGACGAGGAGCCGTGCGCGCCGCCCGAAGCGGTGGTGCGCTTCGAGCCCAACTGACTGGCTGGCGCCCATCCCGGTGCCGCTTGAGGTGCTTGAGTCGCTTGAGCCGCTTGAGCCGCTTGAGCCGTTTGAGCCGTTTGAGCCGGCGGTCGCCTGTCGATGGGATGCCGTCGTGCATGCCCGGTTTCCGGCTTCCAGTCACCGGCCGCCTATGCCTGTTCGCCGCTGATCGGCGCAAGGCCTTGATTCCATCCCATTTCTCTGCCGGCATGGCCACCCCATGCCGGCCGCCATCCGTATGAAAGCGTTCCTCGCCAGCGTCCTGCTTGTCCTCGCCGCGTCGGCTGCGCATGCCGCCGACTGCACTCAGTTCAGCCCGGCGGGCAAGGCCCCCGCGCTTACCAATCCGAAGCTGGCGGTGCGCACGCAAGCGCTCTGCTATAGTGAATTCGAGATACTGCATTCCGGCGTGACGCACGGCCCGCTCTGGGTCGCGGAGCACCTGACGCGTGCCGGGCTGGCCGATGGACGCGGGTTGACGCGCACCAATCGTTTCTACGAGGAGGTGGCATTGCCGCCCGCGGACCGGTCACGGCTCAGCGATTACCGGCGCAGCGGCTACGACCGCGGGCACATGAGCCCGGCGGGCGACCGCAGTACGAAACAGGGCATGGCGGAATCGTTCTCACTGGCGAACATCGTGCCGCAGGATCGCGACAACAACCGGCACCAGTGGGCGAAGATCGAGCAGGGCGTGCGCAAGCTGGCGAAATCGAGCGGCGAGGTCTATGTCGTGACCGGCCCGCTGTTCGTCGGCCAGCGCATCGGCACGATCGGCGCATCGCGCGTGCTGGTGCCCACGCAGTTGTACAAGGTGGTCTACGTGCCTTCGCGTCGCATGGCGTTCGCGGTGGTGCTCGACAATACGGACAGCGCGGTGGCGCAGTACCAGAGCGTGCGGGAATTCGAGGCGCTGTCGGGCCTGGCCTTCCCCGGCATTCCGGATGCGTTGAAAGCGCAACGAAGCGGAGGCTTGAATGGCGTTTAAGGCGTTCGACAACGACAGCGAAGTGGTGTCGATCCACGGCGATGCATTCACGATCGAAAACGACCCGCTCCGCATCGCATTGCACGGCGAACTGGAAATCGCACGCGACAAGGCCGGCTTGAAGACGGCACGCGCATTGAAACAGGCGATCGACGCGATCGTCACCGCGCTCGAAGCGGACCATGGGTTGCCAGCCGTCTTGCCGGACGAACCTGCGCCCAGCCAGGGCAGCGTCGACAACCCGTTCTGATCGTGATTAGGGTGGACCGGGGCGCATAGCTGCCGGGAGGGCACATGCTAGAATCAGCGGCCTCAGCGGTCCAGGAAGTCTCGCGACGTGAACATCGTTATCCTCGCGGCTGGTTCGGGCAAGCGCATGCGCTCGAGTCTCCCCAAAGTCCTCCACCCGCTCGCCGGGCAGCCGCTTCTTTCCCACGTCATCGACACTGCCCGCGCCCTTTCGCCGGGCCGCATCGTGGTGGTCGTCGGCCATGGCGGCGAGCAGGTCAGGGCGGCGGTGGCGGCTGACGACATCCGCTTCGTCGAGCAGCGCGAGCAACTTGGCACTGGCCACGCGCTGCTGCAAGCCGTGCCCTTGCTTGATCCGGCGCAACCGACCCTGGTTCTTTACGGCGACGTGCCATTGACCGAAGCCGCCACGCTTGCGGACCTTAACGAACGCGCGGCCGCGGCCGGCGGTCCGCACGATTACGGCTACGCGATCCTCACGGTTGAACTCGACGATCCGACTGGCTATGGCCGCATCGTGCGCGACGCGAGCGGCGCGGTGCGCGCGATCGTCGAACAGAAGGATGCCGATGCCGAACAGCGGGCGATCCGCGAAGTGAACACCGGCATCGTGGCGATGCCGACTGTTCCGCTCGCGGCATGGCTCGCCAGTCTCGACAACCGCAATGCACAGGGCGAGTTCTACCTGACCGACGTGGTCGGGCGTGCGCTGGCCGACGGCGTGCCGGTGGTCACTGCCTCGGCGGCGGGCGTCGAGGAAACGCTTGGCGTGAACAGTCGCATGCAACTGGCGCAACTCGAACGTGCCTACCAAATGCGTCAGGCGAATCGCTTGCTCGAGGCCGGCGTGTCGCTGCGCGATCCGGCGCGGGTCGATGTGCGCGGCGAATTGATCTGCGGCCGCGACGTGGCAATCGACGTGAACGTCGTCTTCGAAGGGCGCGTCGAACTGGCGGATGGCGTGTCGATCGGACCGAACTGCGTGTTGCGCGACGTCGTTGTCGGTCTCGACACGCGTATCGACGCATTCTCACATCTCGAAAGAGCGAGGATCGGTGCGCGGGCCGTCATCGGACCATACGCCCGCTTGCGGCCCGGCGCACAGCTTGCCGACGAGGTGCACATCGGCAACTTCGTCGAGGTGAAGCAGGCCAGCATCGGTCACGGCAGCAAGGCAAACCACCTCAGCTATATCGGCGATGCTCGGATCGGCAGCGGTGTGAACATCGGCGCTGGAACGATCACCTGCAATTACGACGGCGCGAACAAGCACCTGACCATCATCGAGGACGACGCTTTCGTCGGCTCCGACACGCAACTGGTCGCGCCCGTCTCGGTCGGCCGCGGCGCCACCATCGCCGCCGGTACGACGGTGTGGCGGGATGTCGAGGCGGGCGCGCTGGCGCTCAATGGCAAGACCCAGACCGCTCGTGCCGGTTACGCGCGGCCGTCGAAGAAAAAGTCGTAGCAACACCGCTACACCTGCGGCGGCCTGGCAGGCCGTTCGCGACTCCGAGGAATAGACGAATATGTGTGGCATTGTCGGCGCAGTGGCGCAACGCGATATCCTTCCGATTCTCGTCGAGGGACTGCGCCGTCTCGAATATCGCGGCTACGACTCCTGCGGCGTTGCAGCCGTGGTCGATGGCGCGCTGGCTCGTGCGCGCAGCGTGGCACGCGTGGCGGACCTGGCTGACCAGGTTGCGCAAAACGGCCTGCACAGCGAAACCGGCATCGCGCATACGCGCTGGGCGACGCACGGTGCGCCGGTGACGCACAATGCACACCCGATCTTTTCGCGAGGCACGATCGGTGTCGTGCACAACGGCATCATCGAGAACTACGAAGGGCTGCGGGAACGGCTGCGTGGCGAGGGCTACGAATTTGAATCGCAGACCGATACCGAGGTGATCGCGCACCTGATCCACAGCCGCTATCACGGCGACCTTGGCACCGCGGTGCGCGCCGCGGTGAGCGAATTGCGCGGCGCCTACGCGATTGCAGTGATCTCGAAGGATGAACCGCACCGCGTCGTCGGTGCCCGCGCCGGTTCGCCGCTGGTCGTCGGTCTCGGTCAAGGCGAGAACTTCCTCGCCTCCGACGCCCTCGCCCTGGCCGGCAGTACCGATCGCTTCGCGTTCTTGGAAGAGGGCGATGTCGCGGATCTGACGCTGGACGGCGTGCACATCACCGACGTCGCCGGACAAGCGGTACAACGTGCGGTGAAACAGGTCGCTGCCTACGGTGGCGCGGTGGAACTGGGACCGTTCCGTCATTTCATGCAGAAGGAGATCTTCGAGCAGCCGCGCGCAATCGGCGATACGATCCCCGCCATCAACACGTTCGACCCTTCGTTGTTCGGCGATGCGGCTCGCGACGTGTTCCCGAAGATCGAAGGCGTGCTGATTCTCGCGTGTGGCACTAGCTACTATTCCGGCTTGTGCGCCAAGTACTGGCTGGAGGCGATTGCCGGTTTGCCGACGCAAGTCGAAGTCGCAAGTGAGTACCGCTATCGCGAGTCGGTGCCGCGCCCGAATGATCTGGTGGTGGTCATCTCGCAGTCGGGTGAAACAGCCGACACGATGTCCGCGCTCAAGCATGCCCAGGCACTCGGCCATACGCACACGCTGGCGGTCTGCAACGTCGCGACCAGTGCGATGGTACGCACGGCTGGCATGTCGTTCCTGACGCGCGCCGGCACCGAGATCGGGGTCGCGTCGACCAAGGCGTTCACGACGCAATTGGTCGCGCTGTTTGTACTCGCAGCGACGCTCGGCAAGCTGCGCGGCCGGGTCGACGCCGACGCCGAAGCGCAGTACGTGCATCAGCTGCGTCATCTGCCCGCCGCGATCAACGCGGCACTCGCGCTGGAGCCGCAGATCATCGCGTGGAGCGAGGAATTCGCGAGGAAGGAGAACGCGTTGTTCCTCGGTCGCGGGCTGCATTATCCGATCGCGCTCGAGGGTGCGCTCAAGCTCAAGGAAATCTCGTATATCCACGCCGAGGCCTATCCGGCCGGTGAGCTGAAGCACGGTCCGCTGGCGCTCGTGACCGAAGCGATGCCGGTAGTGACGGTCGCGCCGAACGACGCGCTGCTCGAAAAGCTGAAGTCGAACATGCAGGAAGTGCGGGCGCGCGGCGGCCAGTTGTACGTGTTCGCCGACGCGGATACGCATATCGAAAGCGAGCCGGGCCTGCACGTGATCCGCATGCCGGAACATTACGGCGCATTGTCGCCGATCCTGCACGTCGTGCCGCTGCAACTGCTCGCCTATCACACGGCCTGTGCGCGCGGCACCGACGTCGACAAGCCGCGGAACCTGGCGAAGTCGGTGACGGTGGAGTGATCCTGGGGTGCCGCAAGGTACGCTTGGCACTGCACGACCGCTGTCGGCCGTGAAGCGGCACGGCAGACGCGTCATTCGCGGCGGCGGTATCACCGATGCCGGTTTGCGCGCGGTAATGCGGCATCCGTTTCATTCCCGACGCACGGATTCCTGCCGCCGGCGTGGCGCAGCGGGCGAGAACGTCACGAAAATGCAGGGTAGGGTTGGCGGAGACGGTCCGACCACGCCGCGGCAGGAATCACCGACGCGGTAGGCCGTGACAGTGCTACCGTGTGCCGATAAACGTCCCACCATCTGTTGCCAGCCATGCCGATTCGTTCGATCGTACGCTATCCCGATCCGCGTCTCGCGGCGCCGGCGGCGCCTGTGACCGGGTTCGACGCCGCATTGCGCGCGTTGGCCGATGATCTGGTCGACACGATGCGGGACGCACCCGCGGTCGGCATCACTGGCCCGCATATCGGCGTTGCCAGCCGCATCGTCGTCCTGCATCTGCAAGACGATGCAGGGCCAGCTGTCTATGTAAATCCCGAAATCGTGTGGCGTGCGCCGCAGTCCATCGTGCATGACGAAGGTAGTGTCTCGATGCCGGGCGTCGCCGAACGCATCACGCGTGCGGCCGCGGTGCGCGTGCGCTATCGGGATCTCGATGGACAGGAACGCACCGAAGAAGCGGAAGGCTTTCGTTCCGTCTGTCATCAGCACGAGATCGACCAGCTCGACGGCATTTTCTGGATCGAGCGGCTGTCGCGTCTGAAGCGTGAGCGTGTGCTGGCCCGCTTCGCCAAGTTGACGCGCGGTTGACTGCTCCGATCGCACGCAGCGCACCATTCCATCCTCCAACGATGCAACGGCACAACGGATCATATGGCACACCACTCGCAATCCGACCGGCACTGCGCGGAAGTCAGCTGGCTACGCGGCGACCAGGATTTTCTGAGCAATCGCTATAGCCGCCGGCATCTGTGGCGCTTCGATGGTGGCACCGAGATCGTCGCCTCGTCTTCGCCTCACGTCGTGCCGTTGCCTTATTCGGATGCGGCCGCTGTCGATCCGGAAGAGGCTTTTGTCGCTTCCCTGTCGAGCTGCCACATGCTGTGGTATCTGTCGATCGCGGCGCAGCGCGGCTGGTGCGTCGAACGCTACGTCGACAACGCGGTAGGCACGATGTCGCGCGACACCGACGGCCGCGTCTGGATGGCGTCGGTGGTGTTGCATCCCGAGGTGCGTTTCTCGGGCGCGCGCTTGCCAGACGTGGCCGAAAACAATGCGATGCACGACGCTGCGCACCACGCCTGTTTCATCGCGAATTCCGTCAAGAGCGAGGTACGTTGCGAGCCGGTCTGGGTTGACGCCTGAGCGCTTGTCACGCGCCGTCACCTGCTATCGCCCGCTACCGTTATTAGCCTTCGTCGGCCGGACGCGCCGTTGCAGGACCGGCGCAGGCCGCGGTGGTCGGTGACTCGCATGCTTCGTCTTCGACCTGGATCGTGACGTGATCGAAGCCATGCCGTTCGGTCAGCCGGTGCCGGACCGAGGCGAGGACGGCGCTGCCGGTATGCCCGGGACGAGGCCGCACGTGCAGCGTCACCATCCGGCGTTCGCCGCTGATCGACCATGCATGGACGTGATGCACGTCCGCCACCTCCGGCAGCGCTCGCTCGAGATCGTCCTTCAGCGCGACTGCATCGAAGCCGGTAGGTGTTCCTTCGAGCAGAATGTGCGCCGATTCCCGCACGATGCCCCAGGCGCTTTTCAGGACGATCACCGCGACCACGATCGACAGAATCGGGTCCGCAGCGGTCCAGCCGGTGAGCAGGATGATCACCGCGGCGACGATGGCGACTGCCGAACCGAGCAGGTCGCCCAGCACATGCAGCCAGGCGCTGCGCATATTGAGATTGGCCCGGTTGCCGCCGTTCAGCACCAGGAACGCGACGATATTCGCCAGCAGGCCGACGGCGGCTACCGCCAGCATCGCAGTGCCGACGACGGCTACCGGCTCGAAGAAGCGTCGCACCGCTTCAAAGACGATCCACGCCGCGATCACGAACAGAGCGCAGCCGTTGACGAACGCGGCCAGTATCTCGAATCGCTGGTAGCCGAAGGACAGCGTTGCGCTGGCTGGCCGGCGACCGAGCCGAATCGCCAGCCAGCTGAGGCCCAGCGCGACGCTGTCGCTGACCATGTGCCCAGCATCGGCGAGCAGGGCGAGCGAGCCCGAGATGACGCCGCCGGCGATTTCCACCGCCATGAACACCGCGATGATCAGGAAGGCCCAGCCGATGCGGCGCGAGTCGGATCCGCCGTGCGCGTGCATGGCATGGCTGTGCCCGCCGTGACCGTGTTCGCCGGGACCGTGTCCGCCGGGACCGTGTCCGCCGCCTTTGCCGTGACTATGGCCTTGATCGAGGCGGCTGTCGCCGTCGTGCCGGTGGGCGTGACCGTCGTGGTCGACGTTTTCCGTTTCCTCGCTCGCTGGTGCGCGCGTCTTGTCGGACGCTGCGGCCGCTTGCCCCGATTGTTCCGGCCAGGGCTTCCCTGCTGGACGATATGGCGTGTTCATCGGCGGTTCCGGGCAATGGTGCGGCGTTGGACAGGAGAGACCCGGTCGAATCTAACGCGGTTTGGTCTCAGTTGCGTGTCAGCGCACCGCGTTGCCGGTGCAGCTCCCTCACATAATCCAGATGCGCTTCCGAGGCGGAGCGTGCGCGGTCCACGTTGCGCGACAGGATCGCGGCGTGGATTTCGCCGTGCTGCGTGAAGAGTGCGGTCTCGATGCCGTCGTCGTAGCCGACCATGCGGTGCGAGTTCAGCGTGGTCTCCCGGATCAAGCCATGCAGGCCGTGCATCACGTGTATCAGTGCGACATTGTGGGTCGCATCCGCGATGGTCAGATGGAAGGCTGCGTCGGCGGCCGCGAGCTGCACCTTGTCCCGCCGTTCGAAACAGTCTTGCAGCGTCGCGAACGCAGTGTCGATGCGTGCGAGATCGCCGGCGTCGGCGCGTGCCGCCGCATAGCCGGTCACCGTCGTCTCCAGGCCGTGGCGCAGTTCAAGGATGTCCGCGCTTGCCCGCGGCTGTGTCGCGATCAATTCCGCGAGTGGCGACGAGACCAGCGACGCAGTAACGTCCGCGACGCGCAGTCCGCCGCGACCGGTCGATGCGACGTAACCATCGGCCTGCAGGCGAATCAGCGCTTCACGCAACGACGGCCGAGACACCTGCAACTGCGCGGCGAGCTCCCGTTCCGCCGGCAGACGCGCGCCCGGTAGCAGGCGGCCATCGCAGATCATCGTCTTCAACTGGTCGGCGACGACGTCGGAGAGTCGGACACGTGAAAAGGCGGCAATGGGTTCAAACGTCATGGGTCGGGAAACGAGTGGGGCGGCATCGCACGATGCATCACCGTCGCGGCGCTCGATGATCGCACGTCGGCGCAGGCCTGACGGAGTCGTCTCGATTGACAGCCCTGTCCAGAAATGGCTAGTCTTGCGGTCAGTCTGGTCAGACCAAGCTGACCAAGTGTGCCAAAATAACCCACGTCGCCACGCCGGTAAAGCGTTTTGCTCGGACGCCAAGTGCGTATTGGACGGCCCCGCCAACGGGATAATCAGATGAAAGTCGCCTTGTTCGTCCCCTGTTTCATCGACGCGTTCTATCCCGAGGTCGCGGTCGCGACGCTCGAATTGCTCGAGCGCTTCGGTCTCGATGTCGACTACCCGATGCAGCAGACCTGTTGCGGCCAGCCGATGGCCAACAGCGGCGCGGAGCAGGAAGCGGCCGGCGCCGAGCAGGTCTTCGTGCGGAACTTTGCCGGCTACGACTACATCGTCGGACCCTCGGCGAGCTGCATCCATCACATCCGCAGTCATCTCACCGCGGTCGAGCAGACGGCGGAAGTCCAGCACATCCGCGAACGTGCATGGGAGCTGACCGAATTCCTCCACGATGTGCTGGGCGCACGCTCATTCCCGTGGGCGGAATTTCCGCATACGGTCGGTCTGCACGTCAGTTGCAGCGCGCTGCGGCATCTGAAAATGGCGTCGGCTTCGGAGATCGCGGGGCCGTCGTTCTCGAAACCCAGGACGCTGCTGGAAGGGGTGAAAGGCATCAGTTTTGCCCAGACCGAGCGCGTCGACGAATGCTGCGGCTTCGGCGGCACCTTCTCGGTCAGCGAGGAGGCGGTGTCCGTGCGGATGGGGCAGGACAAGGTCGCGCGTCATGCGGCCGCGGGGGCGGAATACATCGTTTCGGGCGACATGTCGTGCCTGATGCACCAGCAGGGTTGCGCGCAGCGCATGAAGCTCGATACCCGCTTCCTTCATATCGCGCAGGTCCTCAATGGAGTCCGCGCATGAGCACACGGGTCGATCATGCGAAGGCGGCGCGCGCCTTCATCGCCAAGACGGATCATCTGACGTTTCACGACAAGCGGCTTTGGGACCTGCGCAGCAAGCGCGACCGGCAGACCGCTGCGGTGCCGGAATGGGAGACGCTGCGTACGCTGGCTTCGGAGATCAAGGAACATACGCTGTCGCATCTGGCCGATTATCTCGAACAGTTCGCCGAGCGCGCGGAGGCCAACGGCATCGTCGTGCATTGGGCCGCCGATGCCGAGGAGCACAACGCGATCGTGCATCGGCTGCTGAGCGAGCGAGGCATGACGACGTTGGTCAAGAGCAAGTCGATGCTCACCGACGAGTGCGCGATGCGCGCCTATCTCGAACCACGCGGCATCACGGTCATGGAGACGGATCTGGGCGAGCGGATCCAGCAGCTCGACAACCAGGATCCAAGCCATATGGTGGTGCCGGCGGTGCACAAGCTGCGCGACGACGTGGCCACACTCTTCGGGCGCACGATCGGGACCGACCCGACCAACAACGATATCCATTACCTGGCCGAGAGCCAGCGCATGGATACGCGGCCCTATTTCGTACGGGAGAAGACCGCCGGGATGACCGGCTGTAATTTCGCGATAGCCGAGACGGGCAGTGTGGTGGTCTGCACGAACGAGGGCAATGCGGACCTTTCGGCGAACGTGCCGCCGCTGCACATCGCTTCGATCGGCATCGAAAAGCTGATCCCGTCGGTTGCCGATCTTGGCGTATTTGTCCGCATGCTGTCGCGCAGCGCACTGGGTTCGCCGATTACCCAGTACACGTCCCACTTTCGCGCGCCCCGGCCCGGCACCGAAATGCACTACATCCTGGTCGACAACGGGCGCGCGGAGCGGCTCGCGATGCAGGACTTCTGGTATTCGCTGAAATGCATCCGTTGTGGTGCGTGCATGAACACCTGCCCGGTGTACCGACGCAGCGGCGGTCTGTCCTATGGAGGCACCTATTCCGGGCCGATCGGCGCCATCATCAATCCGACCTACGACCTGAAGCGTTACAGCGCGCTGCCTTTCGCGTCCACGCTCAACGGCAGCTGCACCAACGTGTGTCCGGTCCGCATCAACATCCACGAGCAGATCTACAAGTGGCGCCAGGTGATTACCGCGCGCCACGAGGTGCCGTTCGTGAAGCGCGAAGTGGTGAAGATGGCCGGGCGGTTGCTCGCGAGTCCGACGCTCTACCGCGCGAGCGTGGCGTCGATGCGGGGCGCCTTGCGCGGCCTGCCGAACTTCGTGCTCTACAACCCGCTGAACATCTGGGGACGTCAGCGCACGCTGCCGCCTGCCGCTGAAGAGACTTTTCACGAATGGTACAAGCGCAACCGGGGGAGCAAGCAATGAAAGAAGCCAGGGCGGGGCGCGCCGCGTTTCTCGCACGGGTCCGCGCCGCGCAGCCGCCGGCCCGTCCGCGGCCAAGGTTGCCGATGTTCGAGCCGCTGTCCGACCGCCCGTTGGTCGAGCGCTTCGAAGCGGCGCTGGCCCCGATGGGCGGGCAGTGCGTGACGCTCGCGAACGAAGCGGCGGTACAGGGATGGCTTGAAGAACGATTCGGCGCGGCGCGGGTCGTCTGCTCGGCCGTACCGGGCGTGCCGGGGACGCGCGCACTCGCGCCGCAGACGGCGCCGGCTTCGCTGCACGATGTCGACATCGGTGTGGTGCGCGCGCGCTTCGGTGTCGCCGAGACCGGCTCGGTATGGTTCAGCGAGGCCGAGTATGTCGTGAATGCCCTGGGTTATCTCGCGCAGCATCTGGTGGTGCTGCTCGATCCTGCCGCGTTGCTCGATGGCCTGCAACAGGTGTATCAACGTGCCGAGTTCCACACCGCGCGTTACGCGGCATTGGTCACCGGTCCCTCGGCCACGGCCGACATCGAGGGGGTGATGATCCACGGCGCGCAGGGCGTGCGATCGCTGACGGTGCTGTGGATTGCCGCGCCGACGACCTGCTGAGCGCCGCCCACGCGTCACGCGTGCGGTGCGCCGCGCGGCTGGCGGCGCAGCCAGATCGGCACGACCGCGGCCGCCAGCGGCCGGCTGATCAGATAGCCCTGCAGCGCATCGCAGCCGGCGCGTTGCAGCAACTGTTGCTGTTCCTCGGTCTCGACACCTTCCGCAGTGACTTCCATGCCGAGAATGTGGCTCAGCACGATCAGAGAACTGACGATGCGCGCGTCATCGTTGTCCGCGTGCATGTCCTTGACGAACGAGCGGTCGATCTTCACGCGGTCGACCGGGAAACGCCTCAGGTAGGCCAGCGACGAGTAGCCGATGCCGAAATCGTCGAGCGCCACGGCGACACCCAGCGCCTGCAACGCTTCAAAAGTCTGCCGCAGTGCTGGCGTTTCCTGCAGCAGCACGCTTTCGGTGATTTCGAGTTCCAGGCGCTGCGGCGGCAGGCCGGACTGTCGCAACGCGTCCTCGACGCGTGCGTACAGGTCGCCGGCATGGAACTGACGGGCCGACACGTTGACCGACACGCGCAGCGGTAGCGGCCAGCCCATTGCTTCGCGACACGCCTGCTCGAGCACCCAGCCGCCCAGCTCGACGATCAGCCCCGTTTCCTCGGCCACCGGGATGAAATCGGCCGGCGAGATCATGCCGCGTTCCGGATCGAACCAGCGCAACAGCGCTTCGAACCCGATCGTCGAGCCGTCCAGTCCACTGATGACCGGCTGGAAATACAGCACGAAGCGTCGCTCGCGCAACGCCGCGCGCAGGCCGAGGTCCAACTGACGGCGCGCTGCGACGTGGTCGGCCATCATCCTGTCGAAGATGCGGAAATTGCCGGCGCCTTGATCCTTGGCCGCATACAGCGCGAGGTCCGCACCGCGCAGAACGGTGTCGATGTCCTTGCCGTCGTACGGCGCGCAGGCGATGCCGATACTCGCGCTGACGGAGATCGGCACGTTGCCCAGTTCGATCGGGCGCTGCATTGCGGCCTGCAAGGTTTCGGCCAGCGCTTCGGCTTGCGACGGCCAGGCGCTCACCGGATGGAGAATCGCGAATTCGTCGCCACCCAGCCGGCTCGCCAGTCGTTTGTCGGGCAGCACGTACTGCAACCGTTCGGCGACGATGCGCAGCAGACTGTCACCGGCAGAGTGGCCGTAGACGTCGTTGATCAGCTTGAATGCATCGAGATCGAAAAGGATGACGGCGACGGGCTGGGCCGCACTGGCGTTCAATGCCTGGGCGGCCTCCTCGTGGAACATCAGGCGGTTGGGCAAGCCGGTCAGGATGTCGTGACGCGCCGCGTGACTCGCCTGACGCGCGAAACGATGCTGGGTGCGCAGTTGCCGCAGACTGAGCCACGCGCACACCGCGGCCGCCATCGACATCAGCAGCCCGCCGCCGCAGATGACGGCGACTTCGGGCCACCATGCCGCGTCGACACGCTCGATGCGATAGCTGACTGCGATGAACGCTGGAAAATGCGGCAGCGGGGCGCCCCAGAACAAGCGCTCCTGTCCGTCGATGACACTGCGCTTCTCGACTGGCGGCTGTCCCTCACGACGGAAATGGATCGCGGCGCTTTTGGCCCACGCGAACTTGGTGCCGACCCGCGCGCCGGCACGCGGGGATCGCGCGAGCAGTGTGCCGTCGTCGCACAGCAATGCGATGCTGCCGCCGGCGCCGATATCGACTCGCGCGAGGAAATCCTCGATGCTCTGCAGACGCACGGCGCCCAGCACGAAGCCGATGAGCTTGCCGTCGGGCGCGGTGAACCGGCGCGCGAGAAATACCATCGCACTGTTGGCGCGTCGGTCCGCGATCGGCGCGGTGAGAAAATGATCGAGCCGCGGATCGGCCGCGAGCGCGGTGTAGTAACTGGTTTCGGCGATGCTCGCGGCATCGTCGGCGGGCCAGGCTCGCGACGAATTCACCACGCGGCCGTCGTGGGTGACGAGCATGATGGCGTCGGCGTACGACAGGCCGGTGACGCGGTCGCGCAGCAACTCGTGCGCATCCCGGTCGCTCATCTGTTTGCGAAAGGCCTCGACAGTGGTGATGCCGCTGTCCCGCATCTTGTCGATCACGCCTTGCTGGACCGTCTCGACCGCTTGGAGCGCGCGATCCGTCTCCTGCGACAGGACCAGCGAGAGATTGCGCAATTGCTGGGTCGCGCTGACTACCGCCCGATCGCGCAGATCCATGCTCAGGAGCACCGAACTGGTCAGCACCGCCACGATGAAGGCACCGGCCGCGAACACGATGCCGCGTTCGAAAGCCGACAGACCGTCAGGCGTGCGGGGCAGATGCGCGGTCGTCTGAGCGGTCGAAGTGGCAGCCATGCGACGAAGGGTCCGGAAAGGCCGAGCGCAGCGGCGACCGGCATACCACTATCCAACGGGAGAGACGGGACGCGCGTGCGCTCGGCTAACGGACCTCGTCAGGGAGGACGATCGCACTGCCGCTGCCGCGCGGCGCACCGTGCCGGCGTTGCCGTGCCTGGTCGGCCAGACGCAGGTAGCGTTCGGCGAGCTGGCGCAACTCTTCCTCAGTCGACTCTTCGATGCCGATCATCTCATTATCGGCACTGCGGTGCGAAGCCAGCAATTCATTCAGCTTCAGATGCAGTGCCACGCTGTCCTTGTTCTGACTTTGCTGGATCAGGAAAACCATCAGGAAGGTGATGATTGTGGTGCCGGTGTTGACCACCAACTGCCAGGCGTCCGAGTAATGGAAGATCGGTCCGGTGGCGATCCACACGACGATGGCTACGACCGCGACGCAGAACGCGATCGGGGAGCCGGCAAAACGGGTGACGGCGCTGGCGAAATCATCGAACGCCCGCATCAAAGGATGCTCGGCGGCGAACGAGGGGCTCGACGTATCGGGAACGCCGTCGAGCTCGTCATGGCTCAAGAGAATGGTGCGTTTCCGCCTGCTCATATGGTTCCTCCGGAAGCCGTCGCGACGCCGGTGAACTTGACGCAGGGCCATGCGACGGCATCGCGCGCACGGCGATGTGGTCTACCCCTGCAAACGTCGTGCCGGTCCGCGACCGGCGACGGCAGACGGCTGTCGCGCCGCCTCAAGACGCTGCCGCGGCCTGGTCGAAGAAGCCGGGTTCGCCCATCTGCCCACCTTTCAGAACGATTTCGAGACCGTCCAGATGCGGCCGATCGGCGTGCAGCCGGCACATCGCGACGCCTGCGCCGACGCGTGCGACGTAGGACAAGCCCCACACGTCCAGGCGCTTCACCGCATAGCTCGACGTGTCGCCGCCGGCCACCACCACCCGCCGGACCGGCGCCAGCTCCAGCACCTGCGCGAGCAGGTCGGCACATGCCGGTGCGAGGCTTTCGGAGACTGTCGCGCCGCCGCTGCCTGGCCGTTCCGTGTAGGCCAGCACGGAACGGCCCGCGTCGAGTGCGCGTCCGATATGCGCCGCGCTCGTTTCGAGATAGGCGCGATCGCGGGTCATCGCGGCTGGCGACAATTCGATCTTCTCGTAATGCCGGGCCGCAGCGATCTGCTGCTCGGTGAGCGGCGACAGGCTGCCGGCCAGTGCGAACACGGGCAGCGTGCTTCGCGGCCGGATTGCGCCGGGCGGCGGTGCGTCGGGCTGGGCCGTTGCCGGCAGCGCGCCCCGCGCCTGGACGAGCGCCTGCGCGACGCTGCTCGCGCCCACGGCCAGCAGTGGCGTGCGTTCCGCCAATGTGTCGATCAGCGTGCCGATGTGCGGCAACACGGTATCGTCCAGTACGTCGAACAGCACCGCCTGGGCACCGTCGGCCAGCGCCGCCTCGACTTGCGCCTGCAGCTTGCCCTGTTGCTGGGCGAGCCAGTCGATCAACGCGATCGGTGCCAGACCCTGCGCTGCCAGGTGGCGTCGCAGATCGGCTTCGTGCATCGGCGTGACCGGGTGGCGCGACATCGTCGGGTGGCGATCGATCCGATGGATGCCGGGCGGCGTGCCGGCCGCCGCGAACAGGTTGCCGAATACGCAGAACCGGCGCAGATTCGGCTGCCCGCCGACGATCGGCACGACCGGATTCGGAAAATGCCGGCGCAGGGCCGCCACTGCCGCGCCGATGCTGCCGGTCGCCGGCGCACTGTCGAAGGTGGAGCAGACCTTGTAGTGCAAGGTGCGGGCACCGATTTCCGCCAGGCGCTGGCCGACGCGGTCGACTTCACGGGTGATCGCGTCGGGCGGCAAGGCCCTGGCCGTGCCGGCGACCCCGATCGCGTCGAGTTCGCCGGCCCGGGCGAGATGTTCGGCACTCGGCGCATCGAGGAACAGCACCGTGCGCCAGCCGTGTTGGGCCAGCGTGGCCAGCGTATCGGTGGCGCCGGTGAAGTCGTCGCCGTAGAACGCGTGCAGGGGCCGGGCGCCGTTCATCGTTTCGAGCCGAAGAACGCCAGGGCACGGGCCAGGGCGGGCGCCTGCCGTGCGCGCTCGTCGAGCGTTTCGCCGTGGCTGACCGCATCCCACGCCTGACGCACGCTCTCGACCCCGGCTGCCGGTCCGTCCGGATGGGCGAGGATGCCGCCGCCCGACATGAACAGCAGATCGGTCGAGGCCACCGCAGCGAATGTCGCCGGCACGGTACCAGCCCATTGACCGGACGAGAATGCGGGCATCACACGGTCGTCGCTCACCCCGTCGAGCGACGCGAGGCTGTCGCGCGCACCCTCGATCACGTCGTCGTCGGCTTGCGCGAACTTGCCCTCCAGGCCATGCACGTGCATGTGATCGACGCCCGCCAGCCGCCACAGCGTCTGGTACGCCTGGTAGCCGATGCCGAGTGCCGGATCGCGCGACATCATCCCGAACCCGTTGCGATGCGCGTGCAGCACGAGCGGCGTCGAGCGCCGCAGCGACTGGATCGCGGAAAAGCCGCACCAGTTCACGCTCGCCATCACGCAACTGCCTCCTTCGCGTTCCACCAGGTCGGCGTGGCGGCGCATCGCATCGGTTTCGTCGGTGACGTTGAAGGCGATCATCACGTCGCGGCCGGTACGTTCGCGATACTCGCGCACGCGTGCCATCACCGCCGGCACCCGCTGCGCGAGCGGCGCATGTCGTGGGTCGGCGCAGATCTCATCGTCCTTGATGAAGTCGACGCCAGCCTCGCAAAGACGCGCGACCAGCTCGCCGGTCTCTTCCGCGCTGAGGCCGACGTTCGGCTTGATGATGGTGCCGACGAGTGCGCGTCCGCTCACGCCGGTGAGCCGGCGCGTGCCGTCGACGCCATGCCGCGGCAAATCGAACGACGCACGGTAATGCGCGGGCAGGGTCAGCGACAGCAGACGCAGGCCGGTCACCTCGCCAAGATCGTACAGATTGCCCGCCACCGTGGCAGCCAGCGTCGCGAGGTTCGCGCCAACGTTGGCGATCGGGTAGGCCAGCGTCACGCGGGCGCGGCGGTACGGGCCGCCGATGCCCTGCCGTGTCAGCCATGCGTTCGACAGGCTCGGCGAGGCGCTTTCGCCCAGTGCCTCGATGTGTTCGACGCGCGCGCGGGTGCGTGCCCGCAGGGCGTCGGTCTCGCCGGCGACGCGCACGAAGGTACCGCTCGACTGTTCGCCGGCCATCACTTCGGCCACCTTGGCTGGGTCGAGCGGCGTTTCAATCAGATAATCCGCAAGCAGCACGTCGCTGTCTGCGGGCAGCCGTCTGTCGCGTACGTTCATAGCGTGCTCAGTTGCGGGAACGGACGCACCGGATCGCTGCCGTCCCAGCCGATCGAAGCGTCGCGGATCATGTCGAACATCTTGCCTTTCGGGCCGGCGATCTCGGAAAGCTCGACGACGGTGCCGGGATGGTCCTCGGTATCGAAATAAACGAAGCGGCCGTTCTTGCCGACTTCGCCGCTCATCGCCACCTTGAAACCCGCCGCGGTCAGCCGGGCCAGATCGGCGTCGAAATTGGTGGTCCAGTAGGCGTTGTGTTGCAGTCCCGTGTTGCCAGCCTGCAGGAAATCGCGATACATCGACGGCGCGTCGTTGCGCGTCTGGATCAGTTCGACCTGCAGCGGTCCGGAGTTGGCGAGCGCGACGGAGTTGTGCACTTCGTACGACTTGCCGCGATACACGTAGTTTTCGATGGGGACACGTTCGTTGTAGAACCAGGGACCGACGCCGAGCACGCGGCTCCAGTAATCCATTGCGGCCTCGATGTCGCGCACGACGTAACCGGCCTGGCGGATCTCGCCAAAGAATCGACTCATGAAAAAGCTCCGAACGGACAAGCAGGGCGACCGGCGACGCGCCCGGCAGCGGGGCGTCGTCGAGGGTTGCGGGAAAGGGGCGGGCCGCCGGGCGCGGCCCGGGTCTTACAGGAAGCCGACCGACAGCCAGGGCACGGCGGCAACGATCAGCAGGCCGAGCGCCAGCGCGGCCATGTAGCCGCCGATGTGACGGATGCCGGCATCGGGACTGACCTTGCTGATCGCGCACGCCGAGTAGTAGCCGACGCCGAACGGCGGCGAGAACAGGCCGATGCCCATCGACAGGATCACGACCATCGCGTAATGCACTTCGTGCACGCCGGCCTGATGGGCGATCGGGAACAGCAGGGGGCCGAACAGCACGATGGCGGGGATGCCTTCGAGCACGCTGCCCAGCATCACGAACGCCACGATCGAGATCAGCAGGAAGCCCCACGCGCCGCCCGGCACCTTGCTCATCAGCGCGGCAAGATCCTGCGAGAAGCCGGACTGCGTCAGCGCCCAGGCCATCGCGGTGGCGCAGCCGATGATGAACACGATCGCGCCGGACAGGGTGGCCGCCTCGACCAGCATGGCGCCGAAGCGGCGCGGATCGAAACGGCGATACACCAACAGGCCGATGACGATCGAATAGACAATGCCGATCGTCGAGACCTCGGTGGCCGTCGCGACGCCTTCGACCACCGCCGCGCGGATCACGAACGGCAGTGCCAGCGCAGGCAGCGAGACGACGAACAACCGGCCGATCTCGCGGCGCGAGAAGCGTTGCGCCTGACTCAGGTCTTCCTTGCGGTAGCGCAGCCAGACGACGAAACACAGCGCCGCGGCCAGCACGACGGCCGGCAACAGGCCACCAGTGAACAGCGCGGAGATCGATACGCCGGTGACCGAGCCGATCGTGATCAGCACGATGCTCGGCGGGATCGTCTCGGTCTGCGCACCGGTGGTCGAGAGCAATGCGACGAGGTCGCCTTCCTTCGCCCCGCGTTTCTTCATTTCGGGAAACAGTACCGGCGCGATCGCCGCCATGTCGGCGACCTTCGAGCCGGAGATGCCCGAGACCAGATACATCGCGCCGATCAGCACGTAGGACAGGCCGCCGTGCAGGTGTCCGACCAGGCTCGCCAGAAACTGGATCATCGCCCGCGCCATGCCCGTCATCTCGATCAGCAGGCCGAGGAAGATGAACAGCGGCACGGCGAGCAGCACCAGGTGCGACATGCCTTCGTCCATGCGGCCGACGAATACTTCGAGTGGTGTGTACGTCGTCAGTGCAAGATAGCCGAAGGTGGCGAGCGCGAACGAGAACGCGATCGGCACGCCCGAGAACACGCAGAAGGCCACGATGCCGACGAAGAAAATCAGCAGATTGGCCTTGCCGAGCGGCTCCAGCGTCGGACCCAGCAGGTAGAACGCGCCGACCAGCACCGCGGCGATGGCGAGCGCGGCGACGATGTGTGTCGGCTTGCCCAACACCAGCAAGCGCGCGAAACCGACCACCAGCATCAGCACGATGCCGACCGGCAGGGCGGCGGCCCGCCAGGCGTTGCTGATCTCGAGCGCGGGCGTAACGATCACCGCTTCGCCGTCCGCATAGTGGTAGGCGGGAATCAGGATCATGGCGAGCAGCGCGATCGAAAACGTGAGCGCGACGGTGTCGACGAATACCCTGGTCGACGGCGTCAGGCGGCTGACCAGCGCGGTCATGCGCATGTGTTCGCCGCGCCGCAGGGCCAGGACCGCGCCGAACATCGACAGCCAGAGAAACAGCATGCCGGCCAGTTCGTCGGACCAGACGATGGGGGCATGCAGCACGTAGCGGGCGATGACGCTGGCAAGCAGCAGGCAGATCTCACCGAACAGCAGGACAGCGGCGATGCCCTCGATCAGCGTGACAAGTCCGTTGCTGAACAGATGAACCAGGCGGCGCGGGCCGCTGCTTGGAAACGGGTCGGTGACGCCGGCGGGCGGCACGGAGGAATGGACAGGTTGCACCATGATCGCTTCACTCGGTCGCGTGGGATGACGGAAAGCGTGTGCGGGCGTGCCGCAACGCCGCCGCCGCCGTCATCGTCCGGCGCGGAGCGATGTTGGCGGCGGCGCCCGATCGCTCGGGCGACTGATAGCTTAAGCGAGCTTGCCTACGGATTGTTCGAGCAGGCCCCACGCTTCGTTGCCGAAGCGCTGCTTCCACTGCGTGTAGAAGCCGGAGCTGCGCAGCGCGGCACGGAACGTGTCCGGCTGCGGCCGGTTCACCGCCAGGCCCTTCGACTGCAGGTCCGCGACCGCCGTGTCGTTGAGCTTGAGCACGTCGGCACGCTGCTTGACCGCGGCGTCGTTGAATGCGCCCGAGACCAGTTTCTGCAGATCCGGCGGCAGGCGATTCCAGGCGCGCGGGTTGAGCACGAACCAGTAGCCATCCCAGATATGGTTGGTCAGCGAACAGAACTTCTGCACTTCATAGAGCTTCGCAACCTGGACGATCGGCAGCGGATTCTCCTGCGCGTCGACGATCTTCGTCTGCAGCGCGGAATACACTTCGCTGAACTGCAGGCTGGTCGGCGCGGCGCCGAGTCCCTTGAACATGTCGATGCTGAGCGGGCTGACCGGCACGCGGATCTTCAGCCCCTTCATGCTTTGCGCGTCGGTGATCGGCCGGTTGCTGGTGGTTGTCTGGCGGAAGCCGTTGTCCCACATTTTCTCGAACGAGGCCAGTCCGGCCTTGAGCATCGCCGCACGCACGAAGGCGCCGAGCTTGCCGTCCATCGCCGCCCACACCTGCTGGTAATCGGAGAACGCGAAGCCGACTGCGTTGATCGCCGCGACCGGGGCGAGCGTCGACACCACGAGCGCGGAGGGCGTGAAGATCTCGATACCACCGCTGCGCACCTGCGCCAGCATGTCCGTATCGCCGCCCAACTGGTTGTTCGGGAAAATCTTGATTTCCACCCGGCCGCCGGACGCTTCGCGGATGTGGTTGGCAGCTTCCTGCGAGCGCACGTTGAGCGGATGCGTCAACGGCAGGTTGTTGCCGTATTTGAAAACGAATTCGGGACGGGCGGCGCGGGCGATCGACGGGAAGCCGAGTGCGCAGGCAGGGGCGAGGGCGGCGGCTTGCAGCAGCGTGCGCCGGGACAGGTTGGTCATTCGCTTGTCTCCATGCTTATAATGATGGCCGTCTGATGGTCCATCAATCATCGTTATTGACCGCGCGAACTCGTTGTTTTCCCCAACAGGCCGCGCGTTGCTACGGATTTCATGGCGAAGCGTAGGCTTCGCCGTCTCTCGCTGTCAAACGATGCCTTGATGGTTTTTGATGGTTTTCAGGAACGTTGGCGCGATGCGCGCCGATGTTCCGACGCGCGCTGCACGCCGTGTCCCGCAAACCTGCCATCGACCTGGATGCACCAACGCCATGCCGAATCAAACCGTTCGCGCCGCCGACGCGCTGCCGTCCTTGCCACGTATCGTCGACGTGGCCCGACACGCCGGCGTGTCCACCGCGACAGTGGACCGGGTCGTGAACCGGCGCGACGGCGTGCGCCTGCAGACGGTGCAGCGCGTGCTCGCGGCGGCCGCCGAACTGGGCTTTGCGCTCGGGCCGGAGTTCGACGCGCAGCGTCCGGCGCGCCATGATGCGATGTTGCACGGCGCGCAACCGGACATGCGCGCGTTGACGTTGCGCGCGGGACGGCCGCTGGAACTGCTGTTTCTTCTGCCGGCCGGCGAAAATCCCTATCTGCGCATGCTGGGCGACTACGTCGAACTGTCGCATCAGCAGTGGGCGCCGTTCCAAGTGCGCTGCCGCACGCATTACGTCGAGAGTTTCAATCCAGCCGAACTGGCGCGACGCCTGCTGCAGTGCGGCGCGCGGGCGGATGGCATCGCGTTCATGGCACTCGAGCATCCGGTGGTGCGCGACGCGGTTGACGCACTCGCAGAACGCGGCGTACCCGCGGTCACGCTCATCTCCGATGTCTCGAATTCACGCCGGCTGGCCTACGTCGGCATCGACAACCGAGCGGCCGGCCGTACTGCCGGCCTGCTGCTCGGCCGCTTCATGGGACCGCGTCCGAGCGGCAAGGTGGCAATGCTGGCAGGCAGTCTCGATTACCGCAGTCACGAGGAGCGGGAGATCGGCTTCCTGCATTTGATGGAGTCGACGTTCCCGGGTATCCGGGTGATCGGCATGCGCGAAGGGCAGGACGACAGCCAGCGCAATTACGAGCAGACACGGCATTTGTTCGAGCAGCACCCCGACCTGGCCGGCATCTACAACAGTGGTGGCGCATCCGACGGGGTCGCGCGGGCGATCAACGAGACGCGGCGCGAGCACAAGCCGCTGTTCATCGGGCATGGTCTGACGCCGGACACGCGTGCGTTGTTGATCGACGGCACGCTCGACGCGTTGATCACGCAGACACCGCAGGCCATCGTCGGTACCTGCGTCAGGGTATTTCGCAACGCGCGCGACGGTGCAGCCGATCCGGTCAAGCCGATCCCGTTCAACATCGTCCTGCGGGAGAATCTGCCCTGATGGCGAGCCCCCGCCGTTCCGCCTCGCGCGGTGCCTTGGCGCTGCGCCTCGGCATAACGGTCCGCGCGGACCGTTACGTCATTGCAGGCTGCCCCAGCGGTCGGTGGCGGGTTCGGCAGCGGCCCATTTCCAGACGCCGTCGCTGCGCTGGCAGAGCGGGGTGAGGAACCACTGGCTGTGCGCGTCGTCGTCCACGGAGAAGAGGACCTCGCGACACTGCGCGAGCGGCGTGCTGATGTCACGCACCACCTGCAGCGTGCCACGCTCGTCGTGGAATGGGATGCGGTGATGGATCGACCATGGCCGCTTCTCGCCGATCGGCAGATCCGATGCGAGCAGGGCGATGCGATTCTGTTCGTCGCGCTGCATGTTCCGGAAGATTCGGTTGATCAGTTCGTCGGTGGCGGCCTGGACGGTCACGCCGACGCCGATGCCGACAGCTGGATTCGACGAGAAGGTACCGGCCGCGATGCCGGCCGCTGCGCCTGTGAAGCCGCTGAGCGATTTGCAACCGGCCAGCGCGGCCACCGCGACCAGGCAAACGACAAGCTTCGCCGCCGCACGCGGAGGCGCCGCCCCGCCGGCCCGCACCGGCACGCGGTTCGGCAGCGCGATCATTGCAGGGCTCCCCAGCGCTCGGTAGCCGGCTCGGCGGACGCCCACTTCCAGTGTTTGCCATCCTGGCAGATCGACGCGACGTAGAAGTCGCTGGTCAGCTTCTGCTGGCGCACTTCATCAACGGAGAATACGATTTCCTTGCAGACCAACGCGTTCGCGCTGATCACACGGCTGACTGTCACGCGACCTTGCGCGTCCGGTTCAATCTGGATCGCATGCCGGCTTTCCCATTTCGCGACCTGGCCCACATCGAGTGGTCCCGCCACTTCGGCGATCTGGTCCTGCTGATCGGCATGCCAGCTGCGTTCCAGTCGTTGCACGCCGGCGTTGGCCGCGGCAAGCACGCCGAGGCCGATGCCGGCTGCCACAGTCGGATTACGCGTAACCTTGGCGGCGACTGCCGTGCCGGCCACGCCGGCGCCGGCCGCCGTACCCTCGTTGAGGAGCGAGCCGCAGCCCGTCAGGACACTGGTCAGGCCGGCAGCGCACAGGCAAACGGCCAGCCGGATGGAAGGGACGGTAAGGTGTCGCGGCATCAACGGTCGGTCTTCGTCGGTCTTTTATCCCGAAAATCATAGCGCAAAGCACGGGCAATCCGCGAAAACTCGACTCTTAAGGTCGCCCTTACCGTCTGCGCGAGCCGATTCGGGCTTTTTTGCCAGATGCTGCAAAGCGCTGGGAGGCTGTCGCGAATTGCGTTGCCACCGCCGCCCGCTGTGCTAGCAGCGAGGGGGCAACGCCGCAACGCCGCGACGCGCGATCAATCAGGCAGCCATTCGTGCAGCGCCGCCTCGATGGTGATGAACGCGAGGTTGCCGCCCGGCGCAAAGCGCCCAGCGTGAAGTGAGCCATCGGTCGCCCCTACCATGCCCTGCAGGCGCGCGTGCATTTGACCGTCGGCTTCGCGGACCACCTCTCCGCTGGCGGTCAGGATTTCGACACCGGGGCCACTGACGGTTTCGTATTGGCCGTCTGGCCGCTGCAGTGTCGCGCCTACCAGACTGCCGATCAGACCACGCAGCAGCGCGCGGCCGATGTCATGTCCGGTGCAGGCGGTTTCGAGCGCGGTACAGAGGTCTTCGTTCGGCTTGATGCGCACGGTAAGCAGGCGACCGTAACGCCCGCTTTCGACGGACATGTCGGTGGCGGGGGCCGCGACCGGCGATTGCGGGCTCAGTGTTGCCATGCGCTTCCCTCCGCCTGCTGTACGGCGAACGGATTCAGGATCGAATAGTGTGTCTCGGCATCCGGCGCAACGCGCAACGCAACGCCGCTGAAAGTGCTGAGCGCCACGACCATGCCGGCCGCGCCGGCGATGGCGCTGTCGAGCGCGAGATGTCCGCCGTGCAGCGAGCCGTCGGCGGCCAGGAAGCCCGCATGGCAATGCACCAGCGCGTCGCCGCTGGAATCGCGGCCCAGTGTCAGCATCGCGCCGATCAGTGCGGTTTCTCCCTCATGGTGGATCGCGGGGCCGTAGACATACGGCTTCGTGCCACCGTCGGCCCGAACGATCACGTGATAGTCGAGCGAGCGGGTGCCGCCGGCGATCACTTGCCCGCACCCCGCGTCGACGCGATTGGTGTCGAGCCAGGCGCGCAGGCTAGCGCCGATGGACGCGCCGGGCGGCAGGACCAGGCGATAGTCGTGAGCAACTTTGCCGACGACCTCGACGATGCGCGGCTCGCTCGGCGGACCGGGGTGGACGAAGGCTTGCGAGCGCGGCACCTGACGCGACGCGTCGGGCCGCGCTAGCGCGGGTTCGGATAGGGAGGGGGACATCGCATTCTCCGATGACAAGGTGCATGCCTTGTGCAAGGACGATGCCATCGAAAGCGCAGCGGGACGCGAGTGCCAAAGCCGCGATCCGACACCAATAAACGGCGGGAGACGTGCTGAAAACGCGCAGAAACCGCGGGAAAACCCGTGCTCGGAATTGATTCAGGATGCCGTAGCGACGGCCTTGGACCACGGTACGGCGCGACAGCTGCGTCCCGCCTGCGACAGTTGTCGCAATGAGATGATCACGCCGGCGCCGGCGGACAGGCTTCGCTGAGGTGCACGCGCCAGACTTCCTCGGCAATCTGCGCGAAGGTGTCGATACAAGGATTGTGATTGTTGTTGCTCCAGGTCAGCACGACGTCCACGTTGGGCGCGTCGGCCAGCTCGCAGAACGTGACGTGCGCCGGTCGGGTGCTGGCGATCGAGCGATGCACGAGCGCAATGCCCAGACCCTGCCCGACCAGGTTGACGATGGTTTGTTGGAAATTCGTTTCGAGCCGGATGCGCGGGGTAAACCCGGCGTCTTCACAGTGGCCGACGATCAGATCGTAGATATAGGCGGACGCCTTGCGCGGCGAAATGATGAACGACTCGTCGCGCAGTTGGGCAATCTCGCATGTACCAGTGGCGGCCAGTGGGTGCCACGAAGGCAGCGCCACGACCAGGGGTTCGCGATATACGGTGCGCAGCGCCAGACCGTCGCGTTGCGCGGGCGGATACATGATGCCGACATCCGCATCGCCGGCGCGCAGGTCGTCCGCCAGCAGCGTGGGAATCGATTCGCGCAGCCGTACCTCGACCTGCGGATAGGCGGACGTGTAGGCGCGGGTCAGCTGCGGTACGACGCTGTAGGCCGCGGCGAACATGAAGCCGACCGACAGTGTGCCGCTCTCGCCGAGGCCGGCGGCCAGTGCGTTGCGCTTCGCGCGCTCGACCGACGACAGGATGTCGAGCGCGTCTCGGCGCAGGCGCTCGCCAGCTGCCGTCAGGCGGACGTGGCGGCGGCTGCGTTCGAAAAGCGTGACGCCGAGTTCTTCCTCAAGCAGGGCTATCTGACGTGACAACGGCGGCTGCGAGATGTGCAGGGTCTCGGCGGCCTGACCGAAGTGCAGCGTGTCGGCCACGGCGACGAAGTAATGCAGATGACGCAGTTCCATTGCTCGACTCCTCGATGCGACGAAGCTGGTGGCGCCGCATTCCCTTGAGCGCACCGGCGGCACCGCGCCCGGCGGGAAACAGCGAGGCCGGCAGCGGCACGCGGGTGCGGGCCACTGTGCGAACGACAGAACGATCGGCGCAGTGACTGATCGCGGCGATGCGTTGGCGGCCCACCGCTATTAAAGAGATGGCCGAGCCGTCAAACAAGCCGGGATTGTCTCTATGGTGCGCGATTGATACCTGCCAGGTATCACAGACACGTGTACAAGGAATTGGAGTCGCGCGCCGCGCATCGCTATGCTCGTCACACAAGGCGGCGGGTTTGCCGAGCGTCTGGCCACAAGCCGGGCGGTCCACGGAAACCGCGGCTGGACCATAACATTGGAGACTGGCATGACGGCCCAAAACGCCCTCAACCCGGATGTGTCGTCGCGCGCGCCGCGCAGCGACGGACTGCCTTATCTGCCGCTCGATGCGTTGACCGACGGCGACCCTGCGATGCTGGCATTGATCGCCCGCGGCAAGCGCTTCATCGATCGCGGCCTGCCTATCTTGATCCTCGGCGAGACCGGTACCGGCAAGGAATTCCTCGCGCGTGCCCTGCATGCGTACAGCGAACGACGGCGCGGCGCGATGGTGGCGCTGAACTGCGCGTCGATTCCCGAAAATCTCATCGAAAGCGAACTCTTCGGCTATTGCCGTGGCGCATTCTCGGGCGCGCTGTCGCAAGGCATGCGTGGCAAGGTGGTGCAAGCCGATGGCGGTACGCTCTTTCTCGACGAGATCGGCGACATGCCATTCGCACAGCAAACCCGTCTGCTGCGCGTGCTGTCCGAAGGCGAAGTGCTGCCGCTCGGGGCGTCACGGCCGACGCCGGTGGATGTGCAATTGATTTGCGCCACTCATCAGGACCTGTTCACGAAGGTCGAGGACGGCAGCTTCCGGGAAGACCTGTATTACCGCATCGCGGTCGGCGTGCTGCGTCTGCCTTCGTTGCGCGAGCGAAGCGACCGCGGTGCGTTGATTGCGCGCATGATCGACGACGAATGGCCGGGCGCAAGCCTCGATGTGCTGACGCCTGCCGCCCATGCCGAACTGCTCGCGCATGCCTGGCCGGGCAATCTCAGGCAATTGCGCGCGGCGATTCGCTACGCCTGCGCGGTGGCCAGCGAGGATTGCATCGGCATTGAGGATCTGCCGGTCGAGTTGATGCGCGCGCGCGCCGTGGTGCGCCACAGCGAACCGGCTGCGGTATCGCGCAGCGACAGCACATTTGCGATGCACTCCCCAGCGGGCAGCCCGCGCACGGACGAACGTGGGCAGATCCTGCACGCGCTCGCCGCTAGTCGCTGGAACATCTCGGCGGCGGCGCGTACCCTGGGCATGTGCCGCGCGTCGCTCTATCGCCGCCTGAAAACACTCGCGATTCCGCATGTTCGCGATGTCGGCAGTGAATTGTTGGGCGGCGGCGAGGACTGGCTGGCTGCCACGCCAGCGCTTGGCGAGCGCGGCGCCTTGGCCGCCGTGCACTAGCGGGAATGTGCCGCGCCGTGCGGCGGTTGCACCGCCGCGGGAGCGATGCGCCCCGCCCCGGTGAGTGCGCAGCGCGGCGCAGCTGTCTTGCACGGCTCTCCGCGACGCAACCCCTGTCGCGCGGCGTCCGCTACCCCGAGAACCGCCGGCCGGAACGCGCGACCGGTCCGCCGACGAAGCGCAGGCGTGCTCTCAAAATAATCGCAAAACGACGCTTGCTTATCTATCTATAAGTAGATAGTATTCGGTCATGGCCAACCCAGTACGCGATCAGATCCTCGAACAGGCGGCGTCGTTATTGATGACGCGCGGCTACCACGGCTTCAGTTACCGCGACATCGCGGCCGAGGTCGGGGTCAAGACCTCGAGCATCCATTATCACTTCCCCACCAAGGAGGACCTGGTAATGGCTGCGGTCGAGGAATACAGCGCAGAGGTTGCGCGAAATCTGCGGATGATCGACACCACGCTGGCCGCGGATATGCAACTGCAGCGTTATGCGCACCACTTTGGGTTGATGCGGGGCGCCGCAGGCGATCGGATCTGCCTTTGCGGCATGCTCGCGTCGGATATTGAATCGTTGCCCGAATCAGTGCGGGTAGCCGTGCAGAGCTTCTTCAAAATGAACGAGCAATGGCTGGCGGCGGTGGTGGAGCGAGGCGCGCGAGACGGAACGTTGCGGGGCAGCGGCGACGCCGAGGCCGATGCGCGCGCGCTGTTCGGGGCATTCCAGGGATGCGTGCTGGCCAGTCGACTGTTTCGGAGTAGCGCACGCATCGATGATGTCGTGCGAGCTTGGCGTCAAGCGCAGTAATGGCAGTCTGCCGACAAGGAGATGGGGGCGCCGCCGAAGCTGGCGCAAGGGCCGCACACCGATGACAGCAGTCCACGAACGAGACACTGCACCGAAAAATTTTGTAGAGAAAACTATCTATAGGTAGATAGTTTCCGTTTTGCCTTCGCTTTGACGGACCACCGGCTGGCCATCCGCCCGCCTGTCGATGCCAGCGCAGCGGGTGGCGCCTTCCCGCTTAAGCGGGAAGGCATACGGCGCGGTCCAGGAAGCGAATGAAGTATCAAAATCAACCCGCTGGACCGAAGGGGTCCAGCAATTTGGAGAGAAAAGCCATGAGCAAGATCGAAAAAGTGCTGTATCGCGCCGAAGCCAAGGCCACCGGTGGCCGCGACGGTCGCGCCGTTTCGTCGGATGGCGTGCTGGATGTCAAGCTCAGCACCCCGCGCGAGCTTGGCGGCGCCGGTGGCGCAGCGACGAATCCCGAACAGCTGTTCGCTGCCGGCTACTCCGCGTGTTTTTTGGGCGCGCTCAAGTTCGTTGCCGCGCGCGATAAGCGTGCGCTGCCAGCCGATGTCTCGGTGACTGGGCAGGTTGGCATCGGCGCGATCCCGAATGGCTTCGGTATCGAAGTCGAACTTCGCATCGCGTTGCCGGGCCTTGCGGCGGAGGAAGCGCAGGCGTTGATCGATGCGGCGCACATCGTCTGCCCGTACTCGAACGCGACGCGTGGCAATATCGACGTGACGCTGGTTCGCGTCTGACCGGCAACACTCGCGCGACTGCCATGCGACAGTCACGCGACGGTCACGCATGCCGTCGCGCGGTCGGTTCGACGCGCGGCGCGCATGCCGTCACGGACGGCGCGGCCCCGACTGCCCGATCAATCCTGCGCCGACAGAATGCTGAGATAGTTTGCGACGGCGGCGCCGCCCATGTTGAAGACGCCGGCCGTGCGGGCGTTCGGGATCTGCATGTCGCCCGCCTGGCCGGACAACTGCATCGCGGCCATCACATGCATCGAGACACCGGTCGCGCCGATTGGATGTCCCTTTGCCTTCAGTCCCCCCGACGGGTTGACCGGTAGCCGGCCGTCCTTGCGCGTCACGCCATCGAGAATTGCGCGCGCGCCTTCGCCGCGCGGCGCCAGTCCCATCGCTTCGTACTCGATCAGTTCGGCGATCGTGAAGCAGTCGTGCGTCTCGACCAAGGACAGATCGTTCAGCGTCATGCCGGCTTCATCGAGGCCGCGTTGCCAAGCCCGTTGCGCGCCTTCGAACGCAATCGGGTCGCGTCGCGACAGCGGCAGGTAGTCGCTGACCTGCACCGAGGCGCGAAACGCGACAGCCGGTGCGCCGGCCTGACGCGCGTCCGGCGCGGCCAGCACCAGCGCGGCGGCGCCGTCGGAAATCAGCGAGCAATCGGTCCGCTTCAGCGGACCCGCCACGAACGGGTTCTTCTCGGACGGCGTTCTGCAAAAGTCGTAGCCGAAATCCCGGCGCATGTGCGCGAATGGATTCGAGACCCCGTTCGCGTGGTTCTTCGCCGCGATCGCCGCAAGCGCGTCCGACTGGTCGCCGTAGCGCTCGAAGTAGGTCTGCGCGATGGTGCCGAAAATGCCGGCGAAGCCACCGGGCACGCCGGCCTCTTCCTTCGCGTAGCTGCATTTCTGCAGGATAGCGCCCACCTCGGCGGTCGGCAGCGCGGTCATTTTCTCCACGCCGATCACCAGTGCGAGACGGGTGCGGCCGGCGCGGATCGCGTCGAGTGCCGAGTAAACCGCGGCGGACCCGGTTGCGCACGCATTCTCGCAGCGTACGGTCGAGGCAAAACGCAGCGCCGGCAACGCATTGAAGACGAGCGTCGATGGAAAGTCCTGGTAGACGAAGCCGCCATTGAACTGGCCGACGTGAACCGAATCGATGTCGTCGGCGGCGACGCCCGCGTGCGCCAGTGCCTCGGTCGCCACCTTGGCGATCATCGCCTCGGGTTCAAGCGCATCGAGCTTGCCGAACGGGAGGTGACTCCAGCCTACGATCAGTGGATTCATGACAGGCTCCGAAGATCGCCGCGTGGTCAATGACGCGGCGCAAGGCGGCCAGCCATCCCGGCGAGCCGTTCGCAGGGCCACGGCGCGTCGATCGGTACGACGCCCGTGGATGAACAGCGCTGTTGCTCGGGCAGACGCGCGAGCGTGCGGCCGGCATGGCGCCAAACGTCGTGATTGTGCACTGCGCCATAGGCGGCGGTGAATGCGGGATAGTGCGGAGGCGCAGGCAAGGGCGGCTGTTGCCGCGACTGCGGCCCGCCCAAACTGGCGCGCATGCCGGTTTCCCGTCGCTACGCAAGCCGTCCGCTGCCTGTCCAGGCCGGTGCGACACCTGTCGCATCGTGTCGACACCTGTGCGGCCAATGTGTCCGTTGCACCTGGCGGCAGTGCCAGGCGCGGTCGGGCCGCGCGAAGGGTTCACGCAATCGTGCCGAGCCCCGGAATCGTCAGGCGGCACAAGGCTTTGCGCGACGTCAACGGCGCACGGGCGATGGTGGCAGCATGCGACGCGAATGCGCGCGCACGACGGTGAATACCCTGAGAAACGGGACTTGCGGCGCCCGAATGGTCTTCAACTTGCTCTAGAGCGACGCACAATCACAACAGTCGGGAGACAGGCATGAGTACAGCGAAGCGCCGCGATTTTCTCAAAACGATTTCGGCCGCCGCCGTCGTGTCGGCCGGAGGCTTTACCCCACTGATCGCGCGTGCCGCCGAATTCACACTGCGACTGGCCAACAACCTGCCGACCTCGCATCCGCTCAACATCCGGCTCAAGGAAATGGCCGACCGGATCAAGACGGAATCGAAGGGCCGCGTCGAGGTCCAGATCTTCCCGAGCAGCCAACTGGGCAGCGATACCGACACGCTCTCGCAGATTCGCTCGGGCGCGGTCGACTTCTTCACGCTGTCGCCGCTGATCCTCGGCACCTTCGTGCCGGCCGCGCAGATCACCGGCGTGGGCTTTGCGTTCAAGTCGTACGACCAGGTGTGGCCGGCGCTCGACGGCGACCTGGGCGCCTACGTGCGCAACAAGATCGAGGCGACGCCGCTGTTCGCCTTCGAGAAGATCTGGGATGGCGGCTTCCGCCAGGTGACGACCAGCACCAAGGCGATCGTCAAGCCGGAGGATTTCCAGGGCATGAAGCTGCGCGTGCCGCCGAGTCCGCTGTGGACCTCGATGTTCCGGGCCTTCGGCGCTTCCCCGACCAGCATCAACTTCTCCGAAACCTATTCGGCCTTGCAGACGCGCGTGGTCGAGGGGCAGGAGAATCCGCTCTCGATCATCTTCACCGCGAAGCTGTACGAAGTGCAGAAGTTCTGCTCGCTGACCAATCACATGTGGGACGGTTTCTGGCTGCTGGGCAACAAGCAATCGTTCGCGCGGCTGCCGAAGGACCTGCAGGACATCGTGCGACGCGCGGCCAACGAGGCGGCCGTCAAGCAGCGCGCCGACGTTCGTTCGCTGGAGGGCGAGGTGCGCCAGCGTCTGGAAGCGGCGAAGATGCAGTTCAACACCGTCGACGCGCAGCCGTTCCGCGCCAAGCTTGCGGCCGGCAAGTTCTATGACGAGTGGAAGAAGAAGTTCGGTCCCGAGGAATGGGCCATTCTCGAAAAGTACAGTGGGAGGCTCGGCTAAACATGGCTCTCGTCCGCTCGTTGAACCCGGCGCGCGCGGCGGCGCCCGCCTCGCTGCCGCTGGTCTTCACGCGCGGCGTGATGCACCTCGTCGAGTTCGCCGCGGCCCTGTTGCTGGTCGCGGAAACCGTCATCCTGTTTGCGTCGGTGATCTACCGCTACGTGCTGGACGACCCGCTGGGTTGGTCCGACGAACTGGTCTCGATCCTGTTCAGCTGGCTGGCCATACTGGGCGCGGTGCTGGCGCTCTATCGCGGCGAGCACATGCGCCTGACCGCGGTGGTGAAGAAGCTGCCGCCGCGCTGGCAAACGTGGACCGAGGCGCTGGCCGCGATACTGGTATGCGTGTTCGTCGCAATGATCGTCTCGCCCGCGGCACAGCATGCCCACGAGCAGATGGCGATTACCACGCCGTCGCTCGATCTGCCTGACGGCTTGCGCGCCTATGCGCTGCCGGTCGGCTCGGTCCTGATGCTGGTTGCCGCGCTGTCACGCGTGGCAGTCCTCAACAACTGGAAGCAATGTGCCAGCGCGCTCGTCGTGGTGGCGCTGGTCGCCGGCGCGCTGTGGCTGGCGCAGAGCTGGCTGCTGTCGATCGGAAACTGGAACCTGCTGCTGTTCTTCGTCGTGCTGGTCGGCGCCAGCGTGGTGCTGGGCGTGCCGATCGCGTTCGCGTTCGGCGTTGCCACGCTGGCCTATCTGTCGCTGATCACGCACGCGCCGCTCGGCATCGTCGTGAGCCGCATGGACGAGGGCATGGCACACGTGATCCTGGTGGCGGTGCCGATCTTCGTGCTGCTCGGCGGCTTGATCGAGATGAGCGGGCTGGCGCGTTCGCTGATCGATTTCATGGCAGCGTTGCTCGGCCACGTCCGCGGCGGTCTGCAATACGTGCTGCTCGGCGCGATGTTCCTGGTTTCCGGCATCTCGGGCGCGAAGGCCGCCGACATGGCCGCGGTCGCCCCGGCGCTGTTTCCCGAAATGAAGGCGCGCGGCGCGAAGCCCGAGGAACTGGTCGCGCTGCTCAGCGCGTCCGGCGCGATGACCGAGACGATTCCGCCGAGCCTGGTGCTGATCACCATCGGCGCGGTGTGCAGCGTGTCGATCAGCGCGTTGTTCGTCGGCGGCCTAGTACCGGCGTTGGTGGCGACCATTGCAATCGCCTTCGTTTGCTGGCGTCGCGCCCGCCGCGATCCGCTGCCGCAGGTCGAGCGGGCCAGCACCCGCGTGATCCTGCGTACCCTGCTGGTCGCGTTGCCCGCACTGGCGTTGCCCGTGCTGATCCGTGCGTGCGTGGTCGAGGGCGTGGCGACCGCCACCGAGGTGTCGACGGTGGGCGTGGTGTACACGCTCGTGGCGGCGCTGATCGCGCGTGCATTGGGCAAGCGCATCGCATTCGGGCAGTTGTATCGGATGCTGGTCGATGCGGCGGCGCTGTCCGGCGCGATCCTGCTGATCATCGGGCTGGCAACGTCGATGGCGTGGGCGCTGACGCGCTCGGGTTTCTCGGCAGCCCTGGTCGAGGCGATGGCGCACACGCCAGGCGGCGTGCCCGGCTTCATGCTCGTCACGATCGTCTGCTTCGTCGTGCTGGGCAGCGTGCTGGAAGGCATTCCGGCGATCGTCCTGTTTGGCCCGCTGCTGTTCCCGGTCGCGCGTGCGCTGCACATCAACGACGTGCAGTACTCGATGGTGGTGATTCTGGCAATGGGCATCGGACTGTTCGCGCCGCCGGTCGGCGTCGGTTACTACGCGGCCTGTGCGATCGGCAAGGTCTCGCCCGACGGTGTCGGGCGCCGCATGGTCGGCTACATGCTGGCGCTGCTGATCGCACTGCTATGCGTGGCGTTCGTGCCGTGGCTGTCTACCGGCTTTCTGCCGGCAGGTTTTTGAAGGAGGAAGCGATGGCAGTCATATTTCGGGATCGGGCGCCGGATGCGCTGAATGAAGGCAGCCCGACCGCGGAGCGGAGCCGGGCAGCGGCCAGCGGCGCGCAGCAACCGGCCGGGCCGGCGGCACGCACGCGTGGACGCGCGGCCGCGGGCGAGACGGCACGCCGCGAGGGTGGCGCGACCGCGCAGCCGCGCCGGACGACGGCGGCCCGCAGCGCCGAGCGTCGCGTTGCGTTGGTGACCGGCGGTGCGGCGGGCATCGGCGCGGCGATCGCCGCGCGCCTTGCCACCGACTGCGACGTGATCATTGCGGACCGGGACGAGGAGGCGGCGCAGCGTTGCGCGGCGCGGCTCAACGGCCGGCGCCGCAACGTTGCGGCACTGGCGATGGACGCCGGTGACGCCGATTCGATCGCCGCGGTGTGTGCGCGCATTGCCGCCGAGTGGGGCCGCTGCGACATTCTCGTCAACAACGCGGGGATCGCCAAGACCTACCCGTTCACCGACTATCCGACCGATCACTGGCAGGCGGTGCTCGACGTGAACCTGACGGGCCCGTTGCTGCTGGCGCAGACGCTGGTGCCGCTGATGCGCAAGCAACGCTGGGGACGCATCGTCAACGTCGCGTCGATCAGCGGCATTCGCGCCAGTGCGGGGCGCACCGCGTACGGCACGTCAAAGGCGGCCGTGATGGGGCTGACCCGGCAGATGGCGATCGAACTGGCCGGCGAGGGCATCACCGCCAACGCGGTCGCGCCGGGTCCGATCGAGACGCCGATGACGTCGGCGTTGCATTCGACGCAGACGCGTGACGGCTATCTGCGCGCGGTGCCGATGCGGCGTTACGGTCGGCCCGAGGAGATCGCCGCAGCGGTCGCCTTTCTTGCCTCCGACGATGCGTCGTACATCACCGGCCATACCTTGCCTGTCGACGGCGGCTATCTCGCCGCTGGCCTGCTCGACATCTGACGACTGGCGCGGCCGGCGCTGCGCCGGCGCGGGACAAACATGACTATTGCAGCTGGAGAGGGCTTGCGCGTCGATCTGCGCGGCCGCGTGGCATTGGTGACAGGCGCCGCGCGTGGCATCGGCTTCGCGATCGCCGAGCGGCTGGGCGCGAATGGTGCCCGCGTGGTGGTGGCCGACCTGAACGCGGCCCAGGCCGAAGCGGCGCGCGACCGTCTGGTCGCGGCCGGTATCGAGGCGATGGCGCTGGGCGCCGACGTGTCCGACGAGCGGGATGTCGCCGAGATGGTCGGTTGCGCGGAGCGCAGCTACGGCGCGGTCGACATCCTGGTCAACAACGCCGGCATGGTGTCCACCACGCAGGTGACCGACACCACATCGGCCGATTGGCGCCGGGTGATGGCGGTCAACCTGGACGGCGTGTTCTATTGCATCCGGGCGGCGCTGCCCGGCATGGTCGCGCGCGGCTATGGACGGATCGTGAACATTTCATCGGTGGCGGGCAAGCGGGGCGGTGGCCTGCTGGGAGGCAGTTGCTATGCGGCGTCAAAAGGCGGGGTGATCGCGCTGACGAAGGGCGTGGCCCGCGAGGCCGGACCGTTCGGCGTGACGGTCAACGCGATCACCCCGGCACTGATCGATACTGAGATGACGTCGATCCTGCCGCCGGCGGGCCGGGCGCGCGTGCTGGCGGACATGCCGGTGGGCCGCGCCGGCACGCCGGCCGACATCGCGGCCGCCGCGTGCTTCCTGGCATCGGACGCGGCCGCCTTCATCACCGGCGAGATCATGGACGTCGACGGCGGCTTCATGCGCGACTGAGTCGCGCCGCTGGCCACGCTGTGATCGTCAGCGCAGCGCTGGCAAGCGGTTCGACGGCACTCAGAGCAGCAGGAACGCCGCGGTTGCGACGAGCGTCGGCGGCAGCGCGCCGAGCAGCAGTCCGCCAAAACCGATCGAGGCGTTGCGGAAGCCGCCGCGCAACAGTGCCACGCCGGCGGGATTCGGCGCATTCGCGATCACGGTGAGACCGCCGCCCGCCACCGCGCCGGCCACCAGCATGTAGCGCGAGTGGGCCGACAGGTTCGGGATCAGCGAACCCAGGTAGGTGATCGCCGCGTTGTCGGTGATCGCCGTCAGGCCGAGCGCGCCGAAGAACAGGGCCGCCGCGTCGAGCCGCGCCACCAGCGGTTGCAACCACCATTGCTGCTGTCCACCGAGCACCACCAAGCCCGCCAAGAAGAAGGCCACCAGAAGGCTTTCGCGAAGCAACAGCGGCGACTGATGGCGCGCGTACGCCTCGGTATAGCCGAGGAAAAACAGAAACAGGCCGATGAATATCGCCGGGTGATGCGCGCTGGCCACGACCAGCACCAGAAACAACACGTGCACGACAACCACCGCCGCGGGTGCGGGGCGACGCATTGCGTCGCCTGTCGTCGAGACCGGGGCAGGCGGAGCGGCCGCCACGGTGCCGCCGGATGCCTGCATGGGGGTTGGCCGGGCGCGCAGTCGCGGCGCAAGCAGCGCGGTGGCCATGCTGGCGTTGCACACGACCGCCAACGCCGCCTTCCAGCCGAGCATGCCGGCGACCAGCGTACTGTCCCACTGCCAGGCGCGGGCCACCATCAGGATCGGCGGCGCGGCGAAGGCGGTCAGTGTGCCGCCGATCGACACGTTGACGAACAGTACGCCGAGCGCCAGGTATTTCAGGCGTTCCGGCAGCGTCGGCACGAACAGTCGCTCCCGCAGCATCAGGGCGGCCAGCGTCATCGCGGCTGGCTCGGTGATCGCGGAGCCGAGCAACGGCACCGCGGACAGGCCGAGCCAGACGGTCCAGACGGCGCGATCGCCCGGCAGCAGCCGCGCGATGCCATCGATGACACTGGCCGTCACTTGCCCGATCGGGCGGCTCGCCGCGATGGTCATCACCACGAAAACGAACATCGGTTCGGTGTAGTGGCGCGTTTCGAGATAGGACAGCGCGGCGCTCACGCCCGCCAGCGCGCACATCGTGACGGCCAGCACCAGCGCCCACAGCCCGAACACGACTTCGACTTCGCCGAGGAAATGAAACAGCCCCGCGTGCCGCGGCCAACGGTCGGCCAGGCGTCCGATCGGCTTGGCCAGGAAGGTGTGGAGCAGCGCGCAGGCGAACACGATGGCGGCGGCGAGGTGGAGCGGGGAGGCGGGCATGCGCTGGAGCAAGGCGGTGGGACCATTCTTTTAGCAGACTGCCCGCACCGCTGACAAGCCGCGTCAGGGCCGGTGGACGGACGTAGGACGGACGTTTGAGTCCGATGCCGCCGTGCGGCCGATTCTGGCGTGGCGGGCGGTGGCGGCGGGCGCGTCGACAGGTATCGGCATGCGCCGGACACACGGCCGCAGGCATGAGGGTCATGCTCAGGCGGTGCGGCGATGGCGGTAATGGCGGTATCAATCCGAGCCGCAGTCGCGCCGGCTCGTCCTCTGGTGTCCCTGTCATGGCCACGTCGCAATCGGTTGGCAGACTCGCGCCCATCGCGACCACCCCGCCTCCGATGTCTGCCCATCTCTCCCCCGTCAAGCCGCAGTCGTTGCTGCGGCGTTTCATGCCCTGGCAGGCCTCGACCACGCTCCGCTCGCCTGCGTCGCACCCGGCGGACCGCAACGGTACGCGCTCCGACGACAAGACCGCGCCGCGTCCGCGCGCGGTGCTTGGCCGCAGCCGCCGTCTGGGCGTGCGGGTCGGCATCGGCATGCTGTTCGTCTGCCTGTGCCAACTGGGCTTCGGCCTCGCGGCGCTGTCGCACATGCGCGCGCTGGAAGCGGACAATCAGCGCCTGTATCGGGAAGATCTCCAGCAGGCTGCCGCGGCGGAACGGGCCGGTGGCGACGTGGCGCGTCTGCGCAACGGCAAGCTGGCGCTGTTCGTCGCGAGCAGTGGACCGGAACGCGATGCGGCGCGGCAACTGATCGCGGCCAGCGTCGACAGCATCGCGCATGCCCTGGCCAAGGCGAACGGCGACCCGGCCGTGGCGCGCCGGGCGCAGCAGAGCCTGACGCAGGCACGTCGCCAGGTCGACGAGTTCGTTGCGCTGATGGTGAAGCAGTCGTTCGATCCGGTGATGTTCGACAGCGCCGTATCGGTGAACGGTCATTTCGTCGATACCGCTCTGGACGGCCTTGGCGAGGCGATCGCCGCGCTGCGTCGCAGCCAGGACGCCGCGACCGAAGCACGGGCGGCGCGGGCGGCAACGGTGCGCGCCCGGACCCTCGGCGCGCTGGCGCTGCTGTTTGCCGCGACGCTCTGCGCGTCGCTGCTCGTCTGGTTCTACGTTGGCCGTACCCTGCGGCGGGAACTCGGCGGCGAGCCCCGCGAGGCGGCGCAGCTGGCCGCGCGTATCGCCGGCGGCGACCTGGCCGCCAGCACCGGCTCGCGCGCCGATTCGGCCAGCGTGTTCGGCGCGATCGCCCGGATGCGCGAGTCGCTCGTCCACCTCGTGGCCGACGTGCGCACCGGCGCGGACAGCATCGCGCTGGCGTCGCGGCAGATTGCCGACGACAACGAGGCGCTTGCCACCCGCACGCGCGCCCAGGCCGCGTCGATCGCCGAGACCGCTGCCAATGCCTCGCGTCTGAGCGGCGCTGTCGAACACAACGCGGCGCACGCACGGCAGGCCAGCGAACTGGCGCGGGAGGCGGCGGCCGTCTGCGATAGCGGCGCACGACAGACCGAGGCAGTGGTTGCGACGATGCGCCGGCTGGCGAACGAGTCGCGCCGGATGGGCGAAATCGTTGCGGTGATCGACGGCATTGCGTTCCAGACCAACCTACTGGCGTTGAACGCGGCGGTCGAGGCGGCTCGGGCCGGTACGCAGGGTCGGGGTTTCGCCGTCGTTGCCGGCGAGGTGCGCGAGCTGGCGCGCCGCAGCGCGGAAGCGGCGCGCGACGTGAAGGCGCGCATCGACGGGTCGCTTGCCGGCGTGCAGACCAGCGAGCGCGCCGCGGAAGCCGCCGGCACCACGATGGCGGACGCGCGCGCGGCCAGCGAACGGGTCGCCGCCCTGCTGGCCGAAATCGAACAGGCCAGCGAGTCGCAACGCGTCGGCATTGCGCGCATCGACCAGGCAGTCGGCGACATCGACGCGATCACCCGAGACAACGCCGCGCGCGTGCTGGCGGCCCATGCCGCCTCCGACGCCCTCGCCGAACGTACGCGTGCGCTGCAACAGGCAGTGTCGGTGTTTCGGCTTGAGCGTCATGCCACCTGACGCGTAGGCGAGGGTAAACCCTCGGCGGACGTGGTGCGCCCAAAGTTGTATGATGAGCGGACAACGACTTGTATGACAAGTTAATGTTCGAACGCGTACCTACCCGGGCGCTCAGCGACACGGTCGCCGAGCAGCTCCTCAAACAAATCGAAGCCGGCACTTTCGCCCGCGACACCAAGCTGCCAACCGAAGCCTCGCTGTCCCAGCAGTTCGGCGTCAGCCGGACGGTCGTGCGCGAGGCCATCGCGCGCCTCAAACACGATGGCGTCGTCGAACCACGGCAGGGCAGTGGCGTGTTCGTGCGCTTGCCGAACGGGCTCAAGCCGCTGCGGCTGGACGTGGCCTCGCTCAGCGACCTGCAATCCGTGCTTCATATCGTCGACGTACGGCGCGCGCTGGAATCGGAGGTGGCCGCGCAGGCGGCCGAACGGCGCAGCGACGAGGCGATGGCCCGCATCGATGCGGCGCTGGCACAGATCGACGCGGACGTCGCGAACGGTGACAGCGGTCACAACGGGGTGAAGGCGGACATCGCATTCCATCGCACGATCGCCGAGGCCACCGGCAACCCGTTCTTTCTCAGCACGCTTGCGTTTCTGGGACAGTACCTGGAGACCGGCATGCACGTGACGCGCAGCAACGAGTCGCGCCATGCCGAGTTCGCGCGTCAGGTGCGGGAAGAACATGCGGCCATTGCCGCGGCGATCCGCGCGCGCGATCCGCAGGCCGCGCACGACGCGGCGCGCAATCACATGGTCAATGCGGCGCGCCGGTTGAGCGCGGGCGCTGCGACTTCCGTCAGCCAATGAACGCCGGCCGCGTTGTCACGCCGGCGCACGCCCAGGAGACAGCCATGTCCGCAACCGTTGGTGTGATCGGCCTGGGCGCGATGGGCTACGGCGTGGCGCAGTCGCTGCTGCGCGCCGGTTTCGACGTGCACGCCTGCGACCTGCGCGCCGACGTGCTCGAGCGTTTCGCGAAAGAAGGCGGTCGTCCCGCGCCGGATCCGGCCGCGCTGGCCGCCGTGTGCAAGGTGGTGATCACGCTGGTGGTCAACGCGGACCAGACCGACGCCGTGCTGTTCGGCGATCGCGGCGCGGTGCCGGCGCTCGCGCCGGACAGCCTGGTCATCGCCTGCGCGACGGTCGCGCCAGCCTATGCGAGTTCGCTCGGCGCGCGCTTGGCGGAGCGGGGCATCCACCTGCTCGACGCGCCGGTCTCCGGTGGCGCGGCCCGCGCCGCATCGGGCGAGATGACGATGATGACCTCGGGACCCGCCGCAGCCTATGCGCTGGCCGAGGACGTTCTGGCCGCGATGGCTGGCAAGGTCTACCGCCTGGGTGCCGAACACGGTGCCGGCTCCAAGGTGAAGATCATCAACCAGTTGCTGGCCGGCGTGCACATTGCCGCCTCGGCCGAGGCGATGGCGCTCGGCCTGCGCGAAGGCGTCGATCCGGCCGCGCTCTACGAAGTGATCACGCACAGCGCGGGCAATTCGTGGATGTTCGAGAACCGGGTGCCGCACATCCTGAAAGGCGACTACACGCCGCTGTCCGCTGTCGACATCTTCGTCAAGGACCTTGGACTGGTGCTCGATACCGCGCGCGGCAGCCGCTTCCCGTTGCCGCTTTCCGCGGCCGCGCACCAGATGTTCATGATGGCCTCGACCGCCGGGCACGGCGGCGAGGACGACGCCGCCGTCATCAAGATTTTTCCTGGCGTGACCTTGCCCGGCAGCGCCTCCTGATCCTTCCCGCTCGTTAGACATGACCTCTTCCTCGACCCCCTTGCTCGGCGTGATTGCCGACGATTCCACCGGCGCCACCGACCTTGCCAACACGCTCGTGCGCGGCGGCATGCGTACCGTGCAGATGATCGGCGTGCCGACCGGCGCGGCCGCGGCCGAAGCGGACGCGATCGTCGTTGCGCTGAAGTCGCGCACCAATCCGGCCGGCGAAGCAATCGAGCAGTCGCTGCAGGCGTTGCGCTGGCTGAAGGCGCAGGGTTGCCGGCAGTTCTTTTTCAAATACTGCTCGACGTTCGATTCAACCGCCGACGGCAACATCGGCCCGGTAGCCGAGGCCCTGCTCGACGAACTCGGCAGCGATTTCGCGATCGCCTGTCCTGCCTTCCCGGAAAACGGCCGGACCCTGTGCCGCGGGTATCTATTTGTCGGCGACGTCCTGCTCAACGAATCGGGCATGGAGAACCATCCGCTCACGCCGATGCGCGACCCCAACCTGGTGCGCGTGCTGCAAAGCCAGAGCAAGAGCAAGGTCGGCCTGGTGCGCTATGACGCGGTGGCGAAGGGCGCCGACGGCGTGCGCACGGCCATCGCGGCGCTGCGCGCCGACGGCGTGCGTCTCGCGATCGCGGACGCGCTGTCGGACACCGATCTGCGCGTGCTTGGCGAAGCCAACGCCGACGCCGTGCTGATCACCGGCGGCTCCGGCGTCGCGCTCGGCCTGCCGGAAAACTTCCGCAAGGCCGGCCTGCTCGGCGCAGCCAGCGAGGCGGCGGTGTTGCCGCGCGTCGAAGGCCCCGGCGTGGTGTTGGCCGGCAGCGTGTCGAAGGCCACCAACGGACAGGTCGCGCACTGGCGCGAACGTCACCCGGCGCTGCGCATCGATCCGCTCGCGCTGGCGCGCGGCGAACCGGTCGTGCAGCAGGCGATCGACTTTGCATTGTCGGCCGGCGAACCGGTGCTGATCTATGCGACCGCCGCGCCCGACGAAGTCAAGGCGGTGCAGCAATCGCTCGGCGCGAACGAAGCAGGTCATCTGGTCGAGAAGGCGCTGGGCGAGATCGCGCGCACGCTGCACGCGAAGGGCGTGCGCCGCTTCGTGGTGGCCGGCGGCGAGACCTCCGGCGCGGTGGTGCAGGCGCTCGGCGTGACGGCGCTGCGGATCGGCGCGCAGATCGATCCGGGCGTGCCGGCCACGGTGACCGTCGCCGACGAGCCGGTCGCGCTCGCGCTCAAATCGGGCAACTTCGGCGGCGTCGATTTCTTCGAAAAGGCGCTGGCCCAGATCGGCGGAGCGGCACGATGAGCGGCAGCGTCGAAAGCAAGGCCCGCGAGGAAATCTGCACGGTCGGCGCAAGCCTCTATGCGCGCGGCTACACGGTCGGTTCGGCGGGCAACATCAGCGCGCGTCTCGATGACGGCTGGCTGATCACACCCACCGACGCGTGCCTGGGCCGCCTGGACCCCGCCGACATCTCGAAGGTGGACAGCGGCGGCAACTGGGTGGCGGGCGCCAAGCCGTCGAAGACGCTGTCGGTGCATCGGCGCGTATATGCGCGCAATCCGGAAGTGAATGGCGTGGTGCACACGCATTCGACCCACCTGGTTGCGCTGACGCTGGCCGGTGTGTGGCGGCCGGACGACGTGCTGCCGCCGATCACGCCGTACTACGTGATGAAGGTCGGTCACATTCCGCTGATCCCGTACCACCGTCCGGGCGACGACCGGGTCGCCGAGCGCGTCGAGGCGCTCGCCGCGCAGGTGCGCGGCGTGCTCGTCGAACGGCTCGGCCCGATCGTCTGGGAAAGCTCGGTGTCGCGCGCGGCCTGGGCGTTGGAGGAGCTGGAAGAAACGGCAAAGCTCTGGCTGTCGAGCCAGCCGAAACCCGCGCCGCTGGACGAAACGCAACTGGACGAGTTGCGCGAGACCTTCAACGCGCGGTGGTGACACCGGCGCCGCTAGCCTGGCGGCCGTCGTTCACTGTTGCAAGGCCACGCGGTGCGCCTGCCTCCGAGCCGTGCCGCGCGCGCCGCCACTTTTGACCGGATTCGCTTTGCACGGTGCGGCGTCGCCGCCCACACACTCATAAAGGAGACAGAGCATGCCGCGTTTCGCCGCCAACCTCTCGATGATGTACAACGAGCATCCCTTCCTCGATCGCTTCGCCGCTGCCGCGCGCGACGGCTTCAAGGGGGTGGAATTCCTGTTCCCCTACGACTTCGAGGCGAAGGAACTGAAACGCCGCCTGGACGACAACGGCCTGACGCAGGCGCTGTTCAATGCGCCGCCCGGCGACTGGGCGGGCGGCGAGCGCGGCCTCGCCTCGCTGCCGGGCCGGGAAGCAGAATTTCGCGACGGCATCGCGCGGGCGCTCGACTATGCGTCGGTGCTCGGCAACCGGAAGATCCACGTGATGGCGGGCATGTTCGGCCAGTCCGACGACGCCGAACGGCGCGCGCGGCATCGTGCCGTGTATCTCGACAATCTGCGCTGGGCAGCCGCGCAGGCGGCGGCACACGGCATCATGCTGGTGATCGAGCCGATCAACCAGCGTGACATGCCAGGCTTCTTCATCAGCCGGCAGGACGAGGGACAGGCCGTGTGCGCCGAAGTCGGGGCGCCGAACCTGAAAGTGCAGTTCGACTGCTATCACTGTCAGATTGTCGAGGGCGATGTTGCGAGCAAGCTGCGCCGCGACATCGCCGGCGTCGGTCACATCCAGATCGCGGGCGTGCCGGAACGCCATGAGCCGGATGTCGGCGAGCTGAACTATCCTTATCTGTTCGACCTGATCGACATGCTCGGCTACGACGGTTGGATCGGCTGTGAATATCGTCCGCGCGCCGGCACCAGCGAAGGTCTCGGCTGGCTGCATAGCTGTTTGGGACGTCAGGGCGGCCAGTCGGCCTGACGCGCGGCGCCGCGCACCGCGGCGCATCCGTACCAGCGGCAAGGGACGTCGATGAAGATTCTGATCACCGGCGGGGCAGGGTTCCTGGGCGCGCGTCTCGCGCGCGCCTTGCTGGATTGCGGCCGTTTGTCCGTCAATGGCAGGCCGGCCGAGCCGGTCGAGCAGATCGTGCTGCTCGACGTCGCCGCACCAGCTGTCCTGCCCGTCCAACCCGCCACGGACCAGCCACGCATCGTACATCTGACTGGCGACCTGTCCGAGGCCGCGCTGCTGGCACGGGCGATCGACGCTGACACGACGCTCGTGTGCCATCTCGCCGCCGTCGTCAGCGGTCAGGCGGAGGCGGATTTCCCGCTTGGCATGCGCATCAATCTGGATGCGACGCGGGCCTTGCTCGACCGTTGCCATGCAGTCGGCCATCGGCCGACGGTGCTCTTCACGAGTTCGGTCGCCGTGTTCGGCGGCGCGCTGCCGCCGGTCGTTGGCGACGACACCGCGGTGTCGCCGCGCTCGTCATACGGCACGCAGAAGGCGATTGCCGAGCTGCTGCTTGCGGATTACACCCGGCGCGGTTTCATCGACGGACGCGTGCTGCGGCTGCCGACCATCAGCATCCGGCCAGGCCGGCCGAACGCCGCCGCTTCCTCATTTGCCAGTGGCATCATCCGTGAACCTTTGGCAGGCTTGCCGGCGGTCTGTCCGGTTGCGCCGGATCTGCCGCTCTGGCTGTCGTCGCCAGACGCGGCCACGCGCAACCTGCTGCGCGGTTGCGCGTTGGCGCAGCACGCGCTTGAGGATTGGCCAGTCCTGAATCTGCCGGGTCTGTCGACAACGGCTGCGGCGATGGTCGAGGCGCTGCGGCGCGTAGCCGGCGACGAGGCGGCCGGGCGAGTGCGTTTCGAACGCGATCCGCAAATCGAGGCGATCGTCGGCAGCTGGCCCGCGGCGTGGGACGATGCGCGCGCCAGACGACTGGGGTTCGTCGGGGACCGCGACTTCGATGCGGTAATCATGCAATTTCTCCATCCCGAAATGCATTGACCTCGACACGGCCTGCGTACGGGCAAAGCGTGTATGCCGACCGCCTGATGCGGTGGGCGTCGCCTCGTCGAGCGTGACGCAGCCGTCATGGACCGCCAATCCGTTGCAGTGCAGTGCATCCGATATCTCTCGATTGTTGCGCTTCTTTCGAAGTGCGTCGAACCGCTTCGGCCCTTGCTTCGGCCCTTGCTTCGGCCCTTCGCTCGGGCGCTGCGACGTGCCGATACGCCGCTTGACTCTGTCGATCCGCGCTCGCGCCTTGTCATGTTGTCGGGGAACAATGGTCAGCGGTCCGTCTTGCACGGTTTTGTGCGCCAGCGCACAAAACTGCATTGACGCGAGGTCGGAACGTTCGTTGCTTTAGTTGTAAGCAATTTTTACGGGTGTACGGATCGCTCGACCGGATCGGATCGGCAATCCGCCGGTGCCTGCCTGCCGGCCTGCCGGTCGACGGCGCGATTGACGTATTTGCGCGGTACGTCGACCGGTGCGGCATGCCAGGCCGACACCCCGCATCGACGGTTCGTGCTGCACGATGTACGGCATTGTTGTCATTCATGCACGGTGGCAGTTCGCGGATCGACGGGGCGTCGATGCCGGCCGTGCTGTCGCACGTGTATCAAGAACGACTAGAGGGTCCCCATGAAGAAGATCGGCATCTCGCCGTCGCGGCGGCTATTTCTGCGGCAGGCGCTGGGCGCCGCGCCGGCCGCGGTGGTGGCCGGCAGTGGCGCGATCGGCTTGCAGGCCGCGGCGGCCGCTGACGCTGGCAAGACCTACACGCCACGCTACTTCACCGGCGACGAATGGACGTTGCTGAATGCCTTGGTCGACCGGCTGATTCCGCCGGACGACGTCGGCCCTGGCGCGGTCGAAGCAGGCGTGCCGGAGTTCATCGACAGACAGATGGACACGCCTTACGGACATGGCGCGCTCTGGTACATGCATGGCCCATTCGACGAGTCGGCGTCCGACCTGTTCGGCTATCAGCTCTCGCTGAGCCCGCGCGATCTTTACCGCAACGCCTTGCCGGGCCTGGCCGACGCGGTGCGCAAGCAGTACAACAAGGCGTATCACGATCTGGATGCCGCACAGAAGGACGAAGTGCTGCACCAGTTGGAGCAGGGCAAGTTCGCGATCGGCCGCGTCCCCGCAGGGGCCTTCTTCGGCCAGTTGTTGCAGAACACGCGGGAAGGCTATTTCTGCGATCCGGTGCATGGCGGCAACAAGGCGATGGCTGCGTGGAAGATGATCGGCTTCCCCGGTGCGCGCGGCGACTACCTCGATTGGGTCGAACAATACGGCCGCAACTATCCGCTCGGTCCGGTTTCGCTGGGCTGACGGGCCGACGTCGACCTCGGCACCACATACCTCTCGATACGTTCTCTGCTAGGAAGCGCAATGGCGGACAAGAAAATGAATCCGGTCGACGTCGTCATCGTCGGCTTCGGCTGGACGGGCGCGGTGATGGCCAAGGAATTGACGGAAGCCGGCCTGCACGTCGTGGCGCTGGAACGCGGTCGCTACCGCGATACCTATCCGGATGGCGCCTATCCGAAGACGCTGGACGAGTTGACCTACCTGCAACGCTTCAAGCTGTTTCAGGACATGAGCCGCTCGTCGTTCACGTTCCGACATGCGGTGGGCGACACCGCACTGCCGTACCGGCAGATCGGCGCGTTCAAGCCGGGCGAGGGTGTCGGCGGCGCCGGTCTGCATTGGTCGGGTCAGCATTGGCGCGTGCTGCCCGAAGAGTTGCGACTGCGCAGCAACTACGAGGAGAAGTACGGCAAGAATTTCATTCCGGCCGACATGACGATCCAGGATTTCGGCGTCAGCTACGACGAACTGGAGCCGCACTTCGACTTCGCCGAAAAAGTGTTCGGTACGTCGGGACAGGCCTACCGCGTGCATGGGCAGGTAGTCGGCGATGGCAATCCGTTCGAGGCCGATCGCTCCGATCAATACCCGTTGCCGCCGCAGAAGGTCCACTATGCGTCGCACCTGTTCATGGCGGCCGCGCAGCAGCAGGGACTGCATCCGTTCATCGAGCCGTCGGCGAATACCTCGGCGCCGTACACGAACCCATATGGCTGCCAGATGGGACCGTGCACGTTCTGCGGTTTTTGCTCGGGCTATGCCTGCTACAACTACTCGAAAGCCTCGCCCAATGTGAACATCCTGCCCGCCTTGCGGCAGGTCGGTCATTTCGAGTTGCGTCCCGACTGCAACGTGTTGCGCATCGACCTCGACGACACGAAAAAGAAGGCGACCGGCGTCACCTACGTCGATCGCGACGGCAAGCTCGTCGAGCAACCCGCCGCGCTGGTGATCGCCAGCACCTTCGCGTACAACAACGCGCGGTTGTTCCTGCTCTCGGGCATTGGCCAGCCGTATGACCCGGCTACCGGCCGGGGCGTGGTCGGCAAGAACATCGCCTACCAGACGATGTCGACGATCCAGGCGTTCTTCGAGCCGAACACGAACACCAACCCGTTCATCGGCGCGGGTGGCGTGGGCGTGGCGCTGGACGACTTCAACGGCGACCACTACGATCACGGCCCGCTCGGCTTCGTGGGCGGCTCGCCGGTGTGGTGCAATCCGGCGGGCGTCAAGCCGATCAGTGGCATACCGGTGCCGAAGGACACGCCGAAGTGGGGCGCGGCGTGGAAGCGCGCGGTCCGTGACAGCTATCTGAATTTCGTGTCGTTCGACTGCCACGGCTCCAACATGGTGTATCGCGACTGCTACGTGGACCTCGATCCGGCTTATCGCGACGCCTACGACCAGCCGCTGCTGCGTTTCACATTCGATTGGAAGGACAACGACATTCGCATGTCGCGCCATGTGACCGAGCAGATGGTCAAGGTCGCCCAGGCGATGAATCCGAAGTCGATCAACGTCAGCGTGAAGAATTTCGGCGAGCATTTCGACCTGCGGCCCTACCAGACGACGCACTGGGCCGGCGGGGTGCCGATGGGCACCGGGCGCGACAGCAGCGTGCTCAATCGCTACCTGCAGAGTTGGGACGTACACAATGTGTTTGCCGTTGGGTCGGGCGTCTTCCCGACCGGTATCGGCTACAACCCCACCGGGCTCGCCGTCGCGCTGGCCTACTGGTCCGCAAAGGCGATCCGGGAGCAATACCTGAAGGATCCGCGGCCGCTTGTCGACGCGTGAGGGCCCGACGATGAACTTCGCTCACTGCTTCCGCGCGCTCGGCTCGGCACTTGCGACAACCTGTCTGTTCGCTTCATCCGTCGCATGGGCCGATCCGGCTTCGATGCCAGCCACCGATTCACTGCCGACGCAGGCCTCGGGCGGCGCCTCCGCGCAGCCGGGCAGCGCGCCGCCGGGCTCGGTGGCCGCGTCGGCGCCGCGCGTCCCGGCCAGCGCTGCCGACGCGCCCTATGCGTCGCGTACCTGGACATCTCGCGACAGCGGCGCGTCGTTTCCGGCCGTCGCGCGCTCGCCGGCGTCGCCGTCGCTGGCGCCGCCCGCATCGACGCCGCCAGCCGCGGCCAACCTGCCCAACGGCGCGGACGCCCAGGCGGTAGCGCGCGGTGCATATCTGGCGCGGGCCGGCGACTGTGTCGCCTGCCATACTGCCAAGGGCGGTCAGCCGTTCGCCGGCGGATTGGCCATCGCATCGCCGCTCGGGACCATCTACTCGACCAACATCACGCCGGACCGCGATACCGGTATCGGCACATGGCAGTACGACGACTTCGCGCGACTGATGCGGCACGGTCGTACAAAGGACGGTTACACCGTCTATCCGGCCATGCCGTACCCGTCATACTCGCGCCTCAGCGACGAGGACATGAAGGCGCTCTATGCCTATTTCATGCACGGTGTGCCAGCCGTGCATCAGGCGAACCGCAAGAACGGCATTCCCTGGCCCCTGTCGATGCGCTGGCCGCTGTCGCTCTGGGCCAGGCTGTTTGCGCCGAAGCCGGCGCCGTTCCAGCCGCGCCCGGGCACCGATGCGGAAGTCGCGCGCGGCGCTTACCTGGTCCAGGGCCTCGGCCATTGCGGCAGTTGCCATACGCCGCGCAGCGTCACGCTCAACGAGAAGGCGCTGACCGACGCCGACGGCACGGTTTTCCTGTCGGGCGGCGGCGCGATCGACGGCTGGATCGCGCCATCGCTGCGCAACGAGCATGGCGGTGGCCTGGCCGACTGGAGCAAAACCGACATCGTCGAATTCCTGAAAACCGGCCGAACCGCGCATGCCGCGTCGTTCGGTGCAATGAACGATGTGATCGTCGACTCCACGCAGTACATGAGCGACGCCGACCTGAACAGCATCGCGGCGTATCTGAAATCGCTGCCGCCGCGTGACGGCAAGACCACGCCATACCGTTACGACGCGACGATCGCCAAGGAACTGTATGCCGGGCAGGTGCGCGACGCGGGTGCGCGTATCTATGTCGACCGCTGCGCCGCCTGCCACCGCTCGAACGGGCTCGGCTACGGCCGCGCCTTCCCGTCGCTCGCCGGCAACCCGGTCCTGCAGACCGACGATCCGACCTCGGCGATTCACATCATCCTGTCAGGCGGCTCGCAGCCGGCAACCTTCGGCGCGCCATCCTCGCTGTCGATGCCGTCGCTGGCGCACCTGCTCAACGATCAGCAGATCGCCGAGGTCGTGACGTTCATCCAGACCAGTTGGGGCAATCAAGGCGGCAAGGCCAGCGCCGAGCAGGTCGCGAAGCTGCGCAAGCTTGCCAAGCCGATCGATGCGCCCGGGCTTGCACCGATGCAGCGCGACCTGCGGCATGCCGCGCCCGGCGAGGGCGCCGGTACCGCGGCGAGTGGTGTCGCGCACGGCGAATAGGCGAGCCCGACGCGGACACCGCTCCGGCCGAGTGCGGCTGTCGAAGTCGATGTCGATGTCGATGCCGGCTGCCGGCTGCCGGGTCCGTGCGCCGCGCCTGAACCCGGATCCTCCTCGCCGACCGATGCGCCACGCCACGCGGCGCGCGCGGCGCGCCTGCCGAAGCGGCACCGACTGCTGCGGGTACGCGCGATCCGTCGCGCCCGAGCGTTGCCACGCGCGCCTCCATGGGCCTGTGTTTGCCGCCACGCGTCTCTTCCCACCGCGTTGGCCTGCGCGCGCCGGCAGCCGGCGCAAGCGTCGTTTTCGCGCCCACCGGTCTGTTTGACTGGGCAGCCATTCGCCTCGACAATCTCCGCCAATCCCCGGCGCGGCGCGGATCAAGAATCCTCCGCGCGTCGGCGACCCGGGCCGTCGAACCGACCGCCGGATATAACAACGAGAGGAGTCCATCGTGGTACAAGGCATCGCAAGATTCTGCACGCAGGTCATTCACCGCTTCCTGCCCGATCCATTGATCTTCGCCATCCTGCTGACGATCATCACGTTCGGCATGGCGCTCGGCCTGACACCGAACAGCCCGGCCGACCTAGCGCTGATGTGGGGCGGTGGTTTCTGGAATCTGCTTGCGTTCGCGATGCAGATGGCACTGATCCTGGTCACCGGTCACGCACTGGCCAGTTCGGCACCGATCAAGCGCGGCTTGACCGCGCTGGCATCGCTGGCGCGCACGCCCGGCCAGGGCATCATGCTGGTCGCGTTCCTGTCCGCCTGCGCGTGCGCGATCAATTGGGGCTTCGGACTGGTGCTCGGCGCGATGTTCGCGCGCGAGGTGGCGCGCCGTGTGGCCGGCTGCGATTACCGCCTGCTGGTCGCCAGCGCCTACATGGGTTTCCTGACCTGGCACGGTGGCTTTTCCGGCTCGGTGCCGCTGGTCGCGGCGACCAAGGGCAATCCGATGGAGGCGACCGTCGGCCTGATCCCGGTGTCGGCCACCATCTTCACCGGCTACAACGCGTTCATCACGATCGGCTTGATCGTGCTGCTGCCGGTGCTGGCGCGGCTGATGATGCCGAAGCCGGGCGAAGTGGTTGCGATCGATCCTCGGTTGCTCGAAGAGGCGCCGGTGGTCGAACGCAAGCTCGGGCCGGACGCGACGTTCGCCGAGCGCCTTGAAGAGAGCCGGCTCTTGAGCATCGTGGTCGCGGCGTTCACGGTCGCCTACCTGGCGGTGCGGACCAGTCGCACCGGCTTCAATCTCGATATCAACACCGTCAATCTCGTTTTCCTGGCGGTCGGCATGCTGTTGCACAAGACGCCGATGGCCTATGCGCGCGCGGTGGGCGGAGCGGCCAAGGGCGCCGCCGGCATCCTGATCCAGTTCCCGTTCTACGCGGGCATCCAGGCCTTGATGGATCACTCCGGGCTGGCCGGCATCATCACCAAGTGGTTCGTCGATATCGCCACGCCGCAGACCTTCGATCTGCTGACTTTCCTCAGCTCGGCGCTGATCAACTTCGCCGTGCCGTCGGGCGGTGGTCACTGGGTGGTGCAGGGGCCGTTCGTGATGCCGGCGGCCCAGACGCTGGGTACCGACCTGGGCCGGGCGGCGATGGCCATTGCTTACGGCGAAGCGTGGACCAACATGGCGCAGCCGTTCTGGGCCCTGCCGGCCTTGGCGATCGCGGGACTTGGCGTGCGCGACATCATGGGCTATTGCGTGACGGCCATGCTGTTCTCGGGCGTGGTGTTCGTGGTCGGCCTGATGGTGTTCTGACGACGGCACGGAGGGTCCGCCGCGTCATCTAGAAAATCGATCGTATCGATTGCTTCGCAACGGTTTATTCGTGTTGCCGCCAGCGCTATATTGCTGGCATTGCCAACTCGGACCTTTTCATGCGAGCCAGCCAAGACACACGCTACCGCGGCCCCGCGATCGCCCTGCACTGGGTGATCGCGGCACTGATCATCGCTGCCTGGGCCATCGGCTGGATCATGACGGACATCCCGGGCTTCACGCCGATGAAGCTGCGCTACTTCGCCTGGCACAAGTGGCTCGGCGTCACGGTGCTCGCGCTGGCCGTGCTGCGCGTGCTGTGGCGCGCCACGCATCCGGCGCCGCCGTTTCCCGCAGCGCTGCCGAAGTGGGAGCGCCTGGCGGCCGAGGCCGGTCACGGGCTGCTGTACCTGCTGATGTTCGCGGTGCCGATCAGCGGTTATCTGTACAGTTCAGCGGCGGGTGTGCAGGTGGTCTACCTGGGCGTCCTCCCGCTGCCGACGCTGATCGCCCCGAATCCGACGCTGTCCGCGATGCTGAAGACCGTCCACATCGTGTGCGATTACACGCTGGCGGCGGTTGTCGTCGGACACCTGCTCGCGGTGGTGAAGCATGAGCTGATCGACAGGATGCCGATCCTGTACCGCATGCTGCCGGGCCGCTCTTCGCCACCAGCGCGCAACGGCGCCCGCCACGGCGGCTGAAATGGCCGTCGCGCGGTTCGCCTTCGCCCATGCGAGCATGCATGCACGGAGGCAAGCCGGCTCGCCCGTCAGTCCCTTTCCACTGCCGACCGATACGTCGGTCATTTCGAGAGAATAGTCAGATGACGCTTTTCCGCTTCACAACGTTTGCACGTGCGGTCGCGGGCGCGGCCCTGCTCGCCGCCGCACCGGTCGCGTCGTTCGCCGATACATTGGCGCCGGGCAGTACCGTCGATGCCGTGTTCAAGCAGATGGGCGTGCCCGTCACCGGGCATTTCAAGACTTTCAGCGCGACGTTGCAGTTCGATCCGGCCCATCCGGAGAAGAGCCAGGCACGCATCGATGTCGATACGAACAGTTTCGATCTCGGCGAGGCCAGCTTCAACACGAACGCCCGCGGCAAGGACTGGCTGGACACCGCCGCGCATCCGAAGGCGACCTTCGTCTCGACCTCGATCAAGTCGGCCGGCCCGGGTACGTTCACGGTGGCGGGCAAATTGACGATCCGCGGCAAGACGGTGGATACGACCACGACCGTGAAATTCCAGCAGAACGGCAAGCAGCAGGTGTTCGACGGCACGTTGCCGATCAACCGCCTGACTTATGGCGTCGGTCAGGGCGACTGGGCGGACACGTCGGTCGTTGCGGCCGATGTGCAGTTGCGCTTCCACTTGGTCACGGCCGGCAAGTAAGGGACGGCTGAGCGGCAAATGAGCGGCAAGCGGGCCGCAAATATGCGACAAGCAGGCGCCCTGGCAGCGGCAACGCAGCGCAGACAAGCCTGATGCGACAAAGCCGGCCTTGCGCCGGCTTTGTCGCTGCCCAGCGGGGTTGCCGGCCAGCTGCCGGGACCACGGCCGCCAGCGCATTGTCGGCGATGCATTGTCGCCAGTACGCGTTGCCGCCGGCGCCAGGCGCGCATTCTTGCAGCGCCTCAGGCGCCGGACGGAAGTGTCCGCTGCCGGGCCCGCAGTCGATCCGTCGGGCTCGCGCGGTTCAGCGGCCTTCTGAGATGAACTTGCTGACCAAGTAGCCTTCCATCGCCTCGCTGCCGCCCTCGGAGCCGTAGCCGGAGTCCTTGATACCGCCGAACGGGGTCTCCGGCATGCCCAGGCCCTGCTGGTTGATCGAGATCATGCCACTCTCGACGTCGGCGCCGATCGCCGCGGCGGTACGGGTCGAAGTCGTGTATGCGTACGCGGCCAGACCATAGGGCAGGCGATTGGCCTCGGCCACCACCTCGTCGTACGACGAGAAGCCGCTGATCGGCGCCAGTGGGCCGAACGGTTCTTCGTTCATCACGCGGGCGCTTTGCGGTACGTCGGTCAGCACCGTCGGGGCGAAGAAATAGCCGCCGCCGCCGATGCGTTCACCGCCGGTCACGACCCTCGCGCCGGCTTCCTTCGCGTCCGCCACCAGCCGCTCCATCGCTTCCACCCGACGCACATTGGCCAGCGGTCCCATCTTCACGCCGTCCTGCAACCCATTGCCGACCTTGACCGCGCGCGCGGCCTCGGCGAAGCGTTCGGTGAATTCGGCCAGCGCCGGTGCCTCGACCAGGAAGCGGGTCGGCGACACGCAGACCTGCCCGGCATTGCGGAACTTCGCTGCCGCCAGCAGCTTGGCGGCGAGGCCGATGTCCGCGTCGGCGAACACGATCGCTGGCGCGTGACCACCCAGTTCCATCGTCACGCGCTTCATGTGCTGACCCGCGAGCGCGGCGAGTTGCTTGCCGACCTGCGTCGATCCGGTGAACGAGATCTTGCGGATCAGCGGATGCGCAATCAGGAAGCCGGAGACGTCCGCAGGCACCCCGAACACCAGGTTCAGCACGCCGGCCGGCAGGCCGGCGTCGGCGAAGACCTGCACCAATGCCGCGCAGCTCGCCGGCGTTTCCTCCGGTCCCTTCAGTACCACCGAGCAACCCGCGGCCAGCGCCGCCGACACCTTGCGCACCGCCTGGTTGATCGGGAAGTTCCATGGCGTGAACGCGGCGACCGGACCGATCGGCTCGCGCACGACCAACTGGCGCACCTGCTCGTTGCGCGACGGCACGACTCGTCCGTAGGTCCGGCGCGCTTCTTCGGCGAACCAGTCGATCGTGTCGGCCGCGCCCAGTGTTTCGATGCGCGCCTCGGCGAGCGGCTTGCCTTGCTCGCGCGTCATGTTGGCGGCAACGGTCTCGGCGCGCTCGCGCAACAGATCGGCGGCGCGACGCATCACCTTGCTGCGCTCGAACGCCGAGGTGCGGCGCCAGGTGGCAAAGCCGCGTGCCGCCGCCTGCACGGCTTCTTCGAGATGACTGCGGCCGGCAAGCGCCAGGCGACCGATTTCGGCTTCGTTCGCGGGATCGACCACCGCGATGTCGCGCTCGCCGTCCTGCCATTCGCCATTGATGTACAGCTGGGTGTTCGGGTAGCCCATTGTCTCGCGCCTCCGGAAGACGAGGTTGAGCCGCAGCCTGGTGGGCGGTGCGGCGGATCGGGACGATGGTACTCCCGCAAGCTGGCGCCTGCAGACCGTGGCGGCGACGCGAGGCACGCGTTTCGCCGGGAGGCGCGCCGCTGCCGCGCCTCGGACAGGCGGCCGGCCGGGCGCCGCCAGGGGGCGGGCGGGCCGCGTGGTGCCGCGTCGGTGCCGCTTCAGCATGGCTTCAGTGCCGCTGCGCTCGCGGCCGACTGTCGCAGCGAGCCGGATGATGGCGCGTTCCGGCGTCGGGCGCCTGTAAGGTTCGTGTGCGATCCGGCGCGCGCCGGCGGCGCGATCGGCCCCGGCGCGCCACGCAACGGGATCCTTGTGGCCGACCGGCGCCGCGGGTTCTGTAAGGAAAGCGCCCGCTCGCGGCACGACCGCGCGCGGTGGAACATGCGGTTCATCGGCGAGGGCATCGCGCATTCCTTGCCACAATGCGCTTTCCGTAACATTTCTGCTCACGCGCCGGCGTCGCCATGCACAGCAAGAAGAAGATCGTCATCGTCGGAGGCGGCATCGCCGGCCTGATGCTCGCCACACGCCTCGGACATGCGCTCGGCCGTACCGGACAGGCGGAGGTCACGCTCGTCGACAAGAGCGCGCAGCACGTCTGGAAGCCGATGCTGCATACCTTCGCGGCCGGTACCGCCAGTATCTACCAGCAGCGCGTGTCGTTCGTGCAGCACGCGCACGAGCACGGCTTCCACTACTGGCCGGGCGAGATGAGCGGACTGGACACGACGGCGCGCCGCATCCGGCTGGCGCCGCTGGTGATGGGCCCGAGCCGCATGGTCGTCGATGCGCGCGAACTGGACTACGACGTACTGGTGCTGGCGGTGGGCAGCCGCGCCAACGACTTCCAGACGCCCGGCGCGGTCGAGCATGCCCGCTTCGTCGACGACCTGAACCAGGCCCGCCTGTTCAACGATGCGTTGCGGGCCGAGGTGCTGCGCTCGGTGAGCCAGCATGGCGTGGTCGACCTGGCGATCGTCGGCGCCGGCGCCACCGGGGTGCAATTGGCGGCCGAGGTCAGCATGGGGCTGGAGCTGGCCAATGCGTACGCGACCGACGGCGGCGACATGCGCAGCCATCTGCGCACGACGTTGATCGAATCGGGCCCGCGCATCCTGCCCGCGTTCCCGGAGGACGTGTCGCAACCCGCCACCGTTCAACTGGGCCGGCTCGGCGTGACGGTCATGACCGACGCGCGCGTGGCGCGGGTCAATGCGGATTCGGTCGAACTGGCCGACGGCGCCCGGCTGCCCGCGACCATCACGGTCTGGGCCGCCGGCGTGCGCGCGCCGGACTTCCTGAACGCGGTGACCGGGCTGGACAAGACGCGGGGCGGGCAGTTGCTGGTCGATCCGACCTTGCTCACCAGCGATCCGCATATCTTCGCGATGGGCGATTGCGCGAGCCAGCTGTTGCCGGGCCACGAGCGCCCGTTGGCGCCGACGGCGCAGGTCGCCCGCCAGCAGGCGCGGCACCTCGCGCGCCATCTGCCCGGCTGGCTGGAGGGCAAGGCGATTCCGCCGTTCGACTACCGCGAATACGGCTCCGTCGTATCGCTCGGTCATTACGATGCCTACGGCATGCTGGCGAAGTACGGCCTGTTCAAGGGCGCATTTCTGCGCGGCCGGATGGCGCAACTGAGTCACACGATGCTGTATCGCACGCACCAACTCGAACTGCACGGATGGCGGCGCGGCATGCTGACCTGGTTCGCGGACTGGATCAATCGTCGCGTGCAGCCGAAGGTCAAGGTGGACTGACGCGGGGTACGCTGGCGAGCTGGGCCGGCCGGCAGTCCGGCCCGACTGCCGCGCGGGCGCGCCGCAGGGTCAGGACACTTTGCGCAACACGTCCGGACCCAAGGCCGCGATGCTGTTGCGGCCAAGCATGCCGAGCGTACGGTTCATCTCGCCATGCAGCAGCCCGATCGCATGCGAGACACCCGCTTCGCCCGCGGCAGTCAAGCCGTAGAGTGTCGCGCGCCCCGTCATCACGCCGTCGGCGCCAAGCGCGACGGCCTTCAGGATGTCGCCGCCGCGCCGGAAGCCGCCGTCGACCAGCACGGTGAGGCGTCCGGCGAGCGTGTCGACGATCTCGCTCAGCACGTCGAGCGACGACACGCAGGACTCCAGTTGGCGTCCGCCATGGTTCGTGACGACGATGCCGTCCGCGCCGCAGTCGAACGCGCGTCGCGCGTCTCCCGCATTGAGTATGCCCTTCACGACGAGTCTGCCGTGCCACAGCCCGCGCAGCCAGCGAATGTCGTCCCAGCTCAGGTTCGGCTGCAACTGGTCGACCACGAAGGCCATCCGCTGCGCAACGCTTTGCTGATGCGGGGGAATGAAGTCCTTTACGTTCTCCAGCGCCGGCATGCCGTGTTTCAAGTGGGTGCGCAGCCAGCCCGGGTGGGCGAGCATGTCGAGCCGGCAGCGCAGCGTCGGTTTGCCCGGCGCGATGAAGTTGCGCTTGTCCCATTCGCGCCCGCTCATCACGTTCGCGTCGGTAGTCACGACCAGGGCCTCATAGCCGGCCTGGGCCGCGCGTTCGAGCAGGCGCCGGCTCAGTTCGCGCTCGCGCAACACATAGAGCTGCAGCCAGAGGCGGCCGCCGGCCTCGTTGGCGACTTCCTCCAGCGCGGTATTCGAGAACGAACTGAGCGTAAACGGAATGCCCGCCGCCGCGGCCGCGCGCGCCAGCGCAACATCGCCACGCGGCCACGCCAGGCCGTTGAAGCCGGTCGGTGCGACGATCAGCGGCGACGCCGACGGCTTGCCGAACAGCGTGGTGGCGATGCTGCGCGACGACGTATCGACCAGCGTGTCCGGGCAGAAGCGCCAGCGGTCGAACGCGCCGCGGTTCGCCGCGAGGGTGCGCTCGTCCTCCGCGCCCGCCTCGATGTATTCGAACACGACGTGCGGCACGCGTCGGCGCGCGAAGCCGGCCAGTTCTTCGATGGACAACACGCGCGACAGGTCGCTGCCCTGGTAGAGACGTCTTTTCATGGGATGATCCGCTTCATGACTGAGGTGGGCGCTCGGCTAGCGACGCGCACCGACAGCGATGATTCTCGATGTGCCCGGCACGGCGCAAACTGGTCGGACCAGTTGCCGGCAGCGGGGCCGAGCGATCGGTTCCGCCGGACCGATATCAAGGATGGCCATGGAGCGTGCAACTTCGAGGCGTGTGGAAAGGCTGGTCGACTTTTTCGAGACACGCCTGCGCGACGGCAGTTGGCAGGCAGGCGGCCGCATACCATCCGAGCGACAATTGGCGGCGTCGCTCGACGTCGCGCGCTCAACAGTGCGCGAGGCGCTGCGCCAACTGTGTGGCCGCGGCCTGCTCGTGAAGCGTGCCGGCAGCGGCGTGTTCGTCAGCGACCGTCTGCACGCGGGCACGCGTTCGCCCTGGTCGGAACTGAATGGGGAAAGCGAGACCTTCAGCGACGACCTGCTCGAATTCCGCGTCGCGATCGAATGCGCGGCGGCGCGCGCGGCCGCCGTGCGCGCCGAGCCGCATGACCTGGATGCACTTGAAGCAGTGGTGGCCCGCATGAGCGAGCCGGACCTGTCCGCGCAAGCGCGTGCGGCCCTCGACGCCGCTTTCCACGAAGCACTGGCCGTCGCGTCGCACAATGCAATGTTCGTTCGTTGGCAGGGGACCACGCGTCTGCTGCTGGGTTCGCACCTGGTGCGCAACGGTGCTCAACTGCGTGCGGTCGACACGTCGGCCTGGTGCGCGCAGCACCGCGCGATCGCCGAGGCGATCGCGGCGCGCACGCCGGAGCGCGCCGAACAGGCAATGCGGGCACATCTCGAATTTGTACGCGACGCGTTGGACCGCGTTTGAAGCGGGCATGCGCCACGCCATCGCGCGCGGTGCCTGGTCCGACAGCCGTCGCGTCGGCGCAGGGCGGGAGCGTGGTCGGCGCGCGCCGTGCCGCCGCAACGCACTGCGCGGGCGCCGCGGCGCCCGACCGTCATTCCGCGTCGGGCTGGGCGCCGGGCGCGGCGCGCTGGAACGCGTCGAGCGTCGCGCATTGCGCATCGACCGCAACGATCCGCGGGTAGGGAGTCAGATCGATCTTGAAGCGCCGCGCGTTGAAGACCTGCGGTATCAGACAGCAGTCGGCCAACGTCGGTGTATCGCCGACGCAGAACCTGCTGTCCCGCTCCGCCAGCCGCTTCTCGAACGCAGCGAACCCCAATTCGATCCAGTGCCGGTACCACGCACTCTTGCCGGCGTCGTCCACGCCCAACGTCGTCTGCAAGTACTTCAGCACGCGCAGATTGTCGACTGCATGGATTTCGCTTGCGATTGCCTGGGACAGCGAGCGGATCAGCGCGCGCTGCGCGGCGTCGCCCGGCAGCAGCGCCGGGCTCGGATGACGTTCTTCCAGGTACTCGATGATCGCTAGCGACTGGGTGATCAACGTGTCGCCGTCGACCAGCGTCGGCAGCAGACAGTCCGGGTTCAACGCGCGGTAGGCGTCCTGCAGCTGCTCGCCGCCGCCGCGCACCAGATGCACCGGCACGGCTTCGTAGTCCAGGCCCTTCAGGTTCAGCGCGATCCGGACCCGATAGGCGGCCGAGCTGCGGAAGTAGGTGTAGAGCCGCATCGCCACGCTCAGAGGGCCGCGCCGAACCGGGTTGCGTCGAGCGCCGGTTCGATCGTGCCGGTGACCGTGCCGAAGCCGACGCGGTAGCCGTCGCCCTGGCACCAGCCGGCCAGCGTGAGCGTGTCGCCGTCCTCGATGAAGGTCCGCTTGCCGCCGTCGATCGACAACGGGTTCTGGCCGTTCCAGGTGATTTCGAGCAGCGAGCCGCAGCTGTCGGGCGTCGGACCGCTGATCGTGCCCGAGCCCATCAGATCGCCGACGCGCGTGTTGCAGCCGGACACCGTGTGATGGGCCAGCTGCTGCGCCATGCTCCAGTACATGTGCTTGAAGCTGGTGCGCGAAATGACGCTGGGTTGCGCGCCGGGCGCCTGCATGCGCACTTCGAGCGAGATGTCGAAGCCGGCGGCGCCGGTCTGCCGCAGGTAGGGCAGCGGTTCCGGCTCCTGCGCGGGCTGCTGGACGCGGAACGGTTCGAGCGCTTCCATCGTCACGACCCACGGCGAGATCGACGTCGCGAAGGTTTTCGCGTTGAACGGCCCGAGCGGCACGTATTCCCACTGTTGGATGTCGCGCGCGCTCCAGTCGTTGAGCAGGACCATGCCAAAAATATGATCCTCGGCGCGATCGACGGCGATCGGTTCGCCGAGCGCATTGCCCTCGCCAATCAGGAAGCCGGTTTCCAATTCGATGTCGAGCTTGCGGCAGGCGCCAAAGGTCGGACGCGCTTGATCCGGCGCCTTGAGCTGACCGCTGGGGCGCCGCACCGGCGTGCCGCTCACCACCACCGACGACGCGCGGCCGTTGTAACCGACCGGCAATTCCAGCCAGTTCGGCATCAGCGCGTTCTTCGGGTCGCGGAACATCGAGCCGACGTTGGTCGCGTGCTCACGCGACGAGTAGAAGTCGGTGTAGCCCGGCACCTCGACCGGCAGATGGAGGATCGCATCGGCCTGCGCGACCAGCACGCGCTGGCGCAGCGCCAGGTCGTCGCGCAGGGTGGCGGTTTCGGCCGACAGCAGCGCGAAGAGTTGCGCGCGTGCCTGATGCCAGCTGTTCTTGCCGAGCGCCATGAACGTATTCAGACGCGGCTGCGCGAACACCTGTGCATGACCGAGCGAGAGCAGTCCGCTCGCTTCGAGAACCGACAGGTCGAGAATCTGATCGCCGATGGCCACGCCGACGCGTCGCACCGGGTCGGTGGGCGTCGAGAACACGCCGAAGGGCAGATTCTGGATCGGGAAATCGCAGTCCGGCGCGTTGGCCGATTCCAGCCAGCTGCGTTGTTTCGGGTCGTGCGTGGCGTTGAGTTTCGTCATCGTGTCGTATGGGAGATCGAAAGAGGCGGCGGGCCGGCGAGGTGGCGGTGAGGCGGCGCTCAGCCCTGCTCAGGCGTGGCCTTCGGGTCGAAATGCTTGCGGATGCCCTGCCAGCATTCGAAGTAATCGCTCTGCAGTTGGGCAGTTTCGAGCGCGAAGCGCGTCGGACGAATCATCAGGCGCGTCTCGAACATGAAGGCCATTGTCGCATCGACCTTGTGCGGGCGCGAGGTGTCCGCCTGCGACGCCTTCTCGAACGTCTCCGCGTCCGGGCCGTGGCCCGACATGCAGTTGTGCAGGCTGGAGCCGCCCGGCACGAAGCCTTCCGCCTTGGCGTCGTAGGCACCGTGGATCAGGCCCATGAATTCGCTCGCGATGTTGCGATGGAACCAGGGCGGACGGAAGGTGTTTTCGGCGGCCAGCCAGCGCGGCGGGAAAATCACGAAGTCGATGTTGTCGACCCCCGCCGTGTCGCTGGGCGATTGCAGCACCAGGAAGATCGAGGGATCCGGATGGTCGTAGCTGATCGAACCGATCGTGTTGAACCGGCGCAGGTCGTACTTGCTTGGCGCGAAGTTGCCGTGCCACGCGACCACGTCGAGCGGCGAATGGCCGATCGAGGCGCGCCACAGGCGGCCGCCCAGTTTCGCGACCAGTTCGAAGTCGCCCTCGACGTCTTCATATTGCGCATGGGGCGTGAGGAAGTCGCGCGGGTTGGCCAGACCGTTCGAACCGATCGGGCCGAGGTCCGGCAACTGGAACGCGGCGCCGAAGTTCTCGCAGACGTAGCCGCGTGCCTCGCCGTCCGGCAGTTCGACGCGGAACCGGCAACCGCGCGGCACCAGCGCGATTTCCTGCGGCTCGACCTCGAGCACGCCGAACTCGGTGGCCAGTACCAGTCGGCCATGTTGCGGCACGATCAGCAATTCGCCGTCGGCCGAATAGAAGAAGCGGCCCGCCATCGAGCGATTGGCCGCATACAGATGGATCGCGCAGCCGTTCTGCGCGTGGCAATCGCCGTTGCCGGCCATCGTCAGCAGGCTGTCGACGAAATCGGTCGGCGCCTGCGGCATCGGCAGCGGATCCCAGCGCAACTGGTTCGGCGGCACCGGGACTTCGTCGAATGCACCCAGGCGGCCGTTGCTCTGGCCGTCGCCGAGCAGCGTGAACGGTTGATGCATCGCGGCCGGACGGATCCGATACAGCCACGAGCGCCGGTTGTGGGCGCGCGGCGCGGTAAAAGCGGTGCCGGACAGTTGCTCCGCATACAGCCCGTACGGCGCACGTTGCGGCGAGTTCATGCCGACCGGCAGCGCGCCGGGCAGTGCCTCGGTGGCGAACTCGTTGCCGAAGCCGGACTGGTAGCCGGTGGTGTTGCGGGTCTGGGCGGTGGTCGCGCCGGCGGGCGCGGTGTCGAGCAGCGTGGCGGTCATGGCGGTCCTCACGGCGGAAGCCGGCGGACGCGGGGGCGGGGCGTGGGCGAGCGGAGGGTGTCGGCGACAAGGGGCAGGCGTTCCATCGGGAACGCGCCGCGTCGTCATCGCTTGGGACCCGTGGTCGCCGCCTGAAGCGTGCGCCACGGTAGGCGTCCCTGTCTCCGTCCCGCCCGGCAGACGCAATGCGACCGGACGGCATATCTTGTTTGAACCGGCAGTATGCGCCGGTGTCGCAACGATGGCGACGTCAATGAGAGAATATCGAACATTCACATCATGAATGTTCCGATGCGCACGCTACGCGACCTCGATCTCAATCTGCTGCTGGTGCTGCACGCCTTGCTGCGCGAGCGACGCGTCGCGGCGGTGGCGCGCCAGCTGGAACTGTCGCAACCGGCGGTCAGCAATGCGTTGGCCCGCCTGCGGCGTTCGTTCGGCGACCCGCTGTTCGTACGTACGCCGGAGGGCATGCAGCCAACGCCGCTGGCCGAGCGGCTCGCCGAACCGGTGGCGGCGGCGCTCGGCCTGCTGCGCGACGCGTTCGACGAGCGCGACGGCTTCGACCCGGCGCACAGCGAGCGCCGCTTCACGATCGCGATGACCGATGTCGGCGAGGTGTACTTCATGCCGGTGCTCGCCGAGCGGTGCAGCGCGCTGGCACCGCGGGTGTCGGTGGCCACCGTGCGTGCCGGCGCAGTGGACCTGCCCGATGAACTGGCGGCGGGGCGCATCGACCTGGCGATCGGCGCGTTCGACGACATGCCGCAGAGTTGCATGCAACGGCGTCTGTTCGAGCAGGACCATCTGGCGATGTTTCGCGCCGGCCATCCGCTCGGCGACGGTCCGGTCACGCTCGATGCGTTTCGCGCGGCGCGTCATCTGATCGTCGCGAACCCGGCCAGTCCCTACGACGAGATCGCCGTGCTGCTGCGGCAGGCCGGTGTCACCAGCGACTCGACTTTCGCGGTGCCGCACTTCGTGGCGGTGCCGTTCATTGTCAGCCAGAGCGACCTCGTCGTGACGGTGCCGCGCAAGCTCGCCGAGCGCGCGGCGCCGCCGTTCGGGCTGCGCACCGTCGAGGTGCCACTGGCGCTGCCGACCTTGCAGACACATGTGTTCTGGCATCGCCGTTACCACCGCGACGCGGGCAATCGCTGGTTGCGCGACCTGATCGGGCAGTTGTTCGCCGAGTAGAGGGTTCGGCCGCGGGTTGATCATGCACCGGCGGGACCTCGGCGCCGGCCCGTCCGGTGGCGACCTGACATTCAGCCGCACATTCAGCCGAACGCTCAGCCGAACGCTCAGCCAAGCGGCGCGGCCGCGGTGAGCGGGGCCGCGCTGAAGGCATGGTGGGCGCGCCCCGAGCTGAGATAGGCGGCAATCGATTCCTGCGTGACTTCGCCGCAGTAGCCGCCGTCCGCGTCGAGCACCGGCAACCAGCTGAGATTGCGTTCGTACATCCGCGACAACAGCACGCGGAGGTTGTCGGTAGCGGCGGCATGCGCGGCGATCTCGCGCAGGCGAGCGCCGCACCGTTGCACATCGGCGTCGGCAACCACCGTGTCGCGTCGCGCGACATAGCCGAGCGGTCGGCCGTCGGCATCGGTCACGACGAGATGCCGGCTGTCGCCGTCATCCATCATCGTGCGCGCGGTCGCAAGCGGCGTGTCGACGCCGGCACTCGGCATTGCGGCCGCGGCGTCCGCCGCGTTGACCAGCAGCAAACGCTTGAGGGTTCGGTCGTGTCCGACGAAATCGGCGACGAAGTCGTTGGCCGGCTGTGCGAGCAGTTCGTCCGGTTCCGCGAACTGCACCAGCCGGCCATTCTGGAAGACGGCAATGTAGTCGGCCAGCTTGATCGCCTCGTCAATGTCGTGACTGACCATCAGCACGGTCTTGCCGAGCGAGCGCTGCATCTGCAGGAATTCGTTCTGGATCGACTCGCGGTTGATCGGGTCCACCGCGCCGAACGGCTCGTCCATCAGCAGCACCGGCGGATCGGCGGCGAACGCGCGGATCACGCCGATGCGCTGCTGCTGGCCGCCCGACAGCTCGCGCGGATAGCGGTGCAAATAGCGCTTCGGATCGAGCGCGACCATCTCCATCAGCTCGCTTGCCCGCGCATGGCAGCGTTGCTTGTCCCAGCCCAGCAGGCGCGGCACCACGGTGATGTTCTGTTCGATCGTCATGTTCGGGAACAGGCCGATCTGCTGAATCACGTAGCCGATGCGGCGGCGCAACTCGACCGGGTCGAGCGTCGTCGTGTCGACGCCGTCGAGCAACACGCGGCCCGAGGTCGGCGCGATCAAGCGATTGATCATCTTCAGCGTGGTCGTCTTGCCGCAACCGGACGGGCCGAGAAAGACGCAGACCTTGCCGGCAGGCACGGTCAGGCTGACCGAGTCGACGGCGCGGCTCTGCGTCCCGTTCTTCTGGGTGAAGGTCTTGCTGAGTTTCTCGAGTTGGATCATCAGGTTCGAATTCCGGTAGGCGTCAACAGGCGCTGCAGGCGGCCGAGCAGCCAGTCGGCGATCAGTGCCAGCAGGCACACCATCAGCGAGCCGACCACCAACTGGCGGACGTCGCTCTGGCTGATGCCGCGCAGGATCAGCACGCCGAGGCCACCCGCGCCCACCACGGCCGCAATCGCCATCACGCCGATGTTCATCACGACGGCGGTGCGCACGCCGGACAATATGACCGGCACCGCCAATGGCAGGTTGACCAGTCGCAGGCGCTGCCACGACGTCATGCCGATGCCACGCGCGGCTTCCTGCACGGCGGGGTCGAGCGCCTGCAGTGCGATGCAGGTGTTGCGCAGGATCGGCAGTAGCGAATAGAGAAACACCGCGGCGATCGCGGGCGCGTAGCCGATGCCCAGTCCGAAGCGCGACAGGATCGGCATCATCAGCCCGAACAGCGCGATCGACGGAATCGTCAGGCACACGGTCGCCACCGTCAGCGCAATCTGCGTGAGCCATTTGTAGCGCACCACGACCACGCCGAGCGGCACGCCGACCAGCGTCGCACCGCCGACCGAGGCCAGCACGAGCATCGCGTGCTGCAGGCTCAGGTGGACGATGCGGGCGGCGTTGCCTTGCAGATAAAGTAGGATTTCCATAGGGGATAGGGCGCGCCCGGCGCCTCGGCGCCAGGGCACGCTAGCCGTCGGGGCTTAGAGCAGGCCTTGCGCGCTGAGGAACGCGTGCGCTACCTTGTCGACCGGTTGATGCTCGATGTCGACCTTCGCATTCATGTCGCGCATCGCTTCGGTGGACAGCTTCGCCGCCAGTTGATTGAGTTGCGCGGCGAGTTGCGGATGAGCGGCCAGCACTTCGGCACGCACCACCGGCGTCGCGTTATAGGCCGGGAAGAAGCCCTTGTCGTCGGTCAGCGTGACGAGATCGAAACCCTTGATGCGGCCATCCGACGCGTAGACCAGGCCCAGTTCGGCCTGGCCGTCGCGCACTGCGTTGTAGACCAGGCCCGGGTCCATCTGACGCACCTTGGCGCGCGACAGACGGAAACCGTAGGTCTTCTGCATGCCGCGCAGGCCGTCCGGGCGCCCGGCGAATTCCATGTCGACGGCCAGCGTATAGTCCTTCACCTTTGCATCGGAGCCCAGCTTGGCAGCGAGTTGCGAGAGCGTATGCACGTCATCCGCCTTGGCCCGGTCCGCCTTCATCGCGATCGCATAGGTGTTGTTGAGCGGCGAAGCGTCGAGCCAGGTCAGGCCACGCGGGGCGTCGAGCGCCTTGACCTTCTCGTATGCCTGCTTCGGCTCCATCTTCTGCTTGATGCGGTTGTAGACGATCAAGGCGGTGCCGGTGTAATCCCAGACCACGTCGAGCTGTTTGCCTTCGAGGGCCTGCCGCATGACGACCGTGCCGAGTCCGTTCTTGAGGTCGACCTCATAGCCTTTCGCGCGGAGATATTGCGCGGTCATGTTCGACAACAGCAACTGTTCGGTGAAGTTCTTGCCACCGACCTTCAGCGGTTCGGCTTGCGCGGTGGCGCACAACGTCAGCGCGGCGAAGGCGCCGGCACAGTATCGTGCGGCCGTGCGCAGCGTGGCGCGAACGCGGGACCGGTGTAGGAATGCGATTGCTTGGTTCAACTGAATCTCCTTGATTGCGATTGAGGGGAGGCGTGCAGCGGCCGGACTATCGGGCAGCGAGCGTCATGAACGCCTTTGAATGCAGGAACGCGTAGGAATGCAGGAACGCGTAGGAAGGCAGGAACGCGTACGAAGGCAGCGCCCGCGGCTTCGAGCACCGGCCGTCGGCTCAGCGGGCCAGTCCGCGCCGAGCGAGCCAGACAGAGGTCGACCAGGCGATCAACGCGTCCAGCGCGATCGCGAGCAGCGCCGTGCAGGATGCGCCGATCAGCAACTGATCGAAATCGTTCAGGTAGATGCCCGGGAAGATCAGCGAGCCGAAGCTGTCGGCGCCGATCAGGAAAGCGAGGGGCGCCGTGCCGACATTGATCGTCAGGGCGGTGCGCACGCCGGCCATCAGGACCGGCAGTGCATTCGGCAGTTCGACGCCGAACAGCGCTTGGCGCGGCGTCATGCCCATCGCGCGCGAGGCTTCCAGCAAGGCCGGATTGAGCGCGCGCAGACCGGCGTAGGTGTTGCGCACGATCGGCAGCAGCGAGGCGAGCCACAGCGCCAGGATGGCGGGGCGTTCGCCAATGCCGAGGAAAGCCATCGCCAGGGCGAGCACCGCCAGCGAGGGCAGGGTATTGCCGAGGTTGAAGACCTGCATCAACCGTTCCGCCGAGCCGCGCATCGCGGGCCGGCTCAACAGGATCCCCGATGGAATGCCGACCAGCAACGCCAGTCCCATCGATTTGAGCACCAACAGCATGTGTGCCTGCGCGTAGTACGCGAGGTCGTCCTGATAATCGGCGAACGCGTCGGCGCCGACCAGCTCATAGAGGCCTGCTGCTGCCAGCGCGAAAAGCAACGCGCCGACGAGCAGGGTGAGTAGTGCTCGTGTCAAGTTCATGCTCCTCTCGGATAGACGAACGTCGACAGTCCTCGCCCGGAGCGGCGCGAGAGCCGACGATCGCTCGTCAGGCATGACAACCTAAGCTGCCTTGCAATTGGTCTTCGCTCGCCCCGCTCTGCCGTGATGGAGGGATGACGAGCCTACGGCCGGATGAACCAGCCAGAGAGACGCGGCGATTGCCACGCGTTCTCGATGCGTTCCGATGGAGAAACGCGAAGGGTCTGCAAACGTTGCGTAAGAGTCCGAATCTGCGCGGTGCAACGTTGAGCCCACGCGCTTCGGCCGAGTCATGAATTCATCGCTGAACCCGTGTTTTCTCAGATGAGATGTCTCAAATGAGATGTCTCGCATCAGACACTGGCACGAGATACACAGTCCACGAAGGCTTCAGACGTCGTGTTTCGCGAGCAGCAAGGCCCGCTAAAGCAGGACATTTTACGCAGCTTGTTGCGAAAAGTCCAGCCCTGTTGCGGCATGTAACGTGTATTGTGCGAGGAACCCTTGTTTTGCAGGGGTTTTGCGTGGTGATCCCGCAAGATGCTTCGGATCGCGAAGCAATGCGCGCGGTCGCTGCTACCGTCATGATCCGATGGCCGTAGCGCCTAGTATTGCCGTGCCGTCGGCCTCGCCAGGTGATGAAGCAAGCGACGGCGGCCGACTCGCGGCCCGAGGGAACTCACTCGCGGGTGCCGAGATGGCGCGTGGCAACGGCGATGAGGCGTCGATGAGGCGGCGATGCCGCTGCCTAGTGCCGGTGGCGTCGGGGGAATGATTACGGCATGAAACGTGGCCATCGCGTTGACACGGCTTCGTGCGTGGTCGTCCGTCGCCCCTTGTCCGATGCCGAGCGAATGCTCCAGCGTCGTGCTGCCGCCAGCCGGGCAGGCGGGCGCTGTCCATGGCCGCTGTCCGTGCCCCTTTGTCGAGGCGCGCCGCCTGGTCTGACCGGCTGACGGAGTGAAGGGGTGACCGGCTGACGGGTCGGCGGGCGTCCGGCAGGGTCGCAATGCTTCTTCTATAATCGCCAGGCACCGGCGAGCGCCGGGCAGCGGACCGCCGCCGCTTTCGTTGGCCGCTTCCGTCGGTCCTTGCCGCACGCATCCGTCGCGTTGGCATGGCCGTGCACGGCAGACGCTCCGCCGTTCTTGAATGCTTATTCCGCAGGCATGCGATCGCGTCGCTGCGAATCGACCGATACGTGCCTGTTGCCCTTGATTGCCGAGACCAGGACACCATGCACAATCCCGCACTCACCGAGACCGCGATTCACGATCTTCTCTCCGGCCGTTGGAGCGCTCGCGCGCTGGCCGACAAGCCGGTCACGCCCGAACAGATTCATGCGTTGCTTGAAGCGGCGCGCTGGGCCCCGTCTGCATACAACGTGCAGCCCTGGCGTTTCGTCGTGTGGGACAAGCAGAGCGATGCGGCGAGTTACGAACGGGCGTTCAGTGCGCTCGTGCCGTTCAACCAAGGTTGGGTCAAGCCGGCGTCGTTGCTGGTGGGTGTGTTCGCGAACAAGTTGAACGGCAAGGGCGAGCCGAACCGGACCGCCGCCTACGATGCGGGTGCGGCCGCCTTCGCATTGACGTTGCAAGCCCACGCGCTGGGCCTGGTCGCCCACCAGATGACCGGCTACGACCAGCAGAAGCTGCGCAGCGAATTCGCGATTCCCGACGATGTCGAAGCGCTCGCGCTGATTGCGATCGCGCCGTATGGCGACCCGACCAAGCTCGACGATGCGCTGCGCGAGCGCGAAACCGGCCCGCGCAGCCGCCTGCCGCTATCGCAGATTGCGTTCGCCGGCGAGTGGGGCAAGGGCTTCGGCGAATGACGTTGCCTTGGCGGGCGTCGGCGCCCGTCTCGAGCCGCCGGCGACGCACCGCCGCCGGCCGAGGCGCGCGCGGCTGAGCGCGCGGCGCGCTGCGGTTCAGGGCCGCTCCGCGGAGTCGTCGACGGCGGACAGCGGCCGCGCCACCGATTCCAGCGCTTGCCGTTCCGCCGCGACACCCCAGCGCGCCTGCACCGCGGCCGCCACCAGCATCAACGCCGAGCCGAGCAGATAGCCGGCGTACACATAACCGCGCGACGCACTGTCGATCAGCCAGCCGAACAGCGCGGGGCCGGCGACACCGCCGAGTCCGGTCCCCAGCGCGTAGAACACGGCAATCGCCAGTGCGCGCATTTCCAGCGGAAAGGTCTCGCTCACCGTCAGATAGGCGGAGCTGGCGGCAGCCGACGCGAAGAAGAAGATCACCATCCAGGCGATCGTCTGGGTGCGCGCGTCGAGCACGCCGATGTAAAAGAGATAGCCGCTGGCGGTCAGCAGGATGCCGGAGAGCGCATAGGTCGACGCGATCATCACACGGCGGCCGATCTGATCGAACAGCCGGCCGAGCAGCACCGGGCCGAGGAAATTGCCGATGGCGAACGGCAGCAGATACCAGCCGACACGGTCGGCCGCCACGCCGTAGAAGCGCGTCAGGACCAGCGCGTAAGTGAAGAAGATCGCGTTGTAGAAGAAGGCCTGGCCGATCATCAGCGCGAGGCCGACCAGCGCGCGCTGACGATGGCGGCGGAACAGCGCGTCGAACACCAGCGGTAACGGCGTGTGGGCGCGGGCGTGCAGGCGCAGGGTGCCCGGCGGCACTGGCGGCAACGGCGCGCCATGGGCAGCGCGGGCCTCGATTTCGGCGACCACGCGCTCGGCCTCGTCGACGCGGCCGTGCAGCAGCAGCCAGCGCGGACTTTCCGGCAGATGGCGGCGCAACAGGAGCACCAGCAGGCCGAGCGCCGCGCCGATCAGGAAGCACAGCCGCCAGCCCCAGTCGGGGTCGATCGTCGCCGGATCGAGCAGCACCACCGAGCCCGCCGCGCCGAGGCCGGCGCCGAGCCAGAAGCTGCCGTTGATCGTCAGGTCGGTCCAGCCCCGGTAGCGGGCCGGCGTCAATTCCTGCACCGCGGAGTTCACGGCGGTGTACTCGCCGCCGATGCCTGCCCCGGTCAGGAAGCGGAACAGTGCGAAGCTGGCCAGGTTCCACGAGACCGCGGTGAGCGCGGTGGCGCCGACGTAGAGAAAGAGCGTGATGAAGAACAGTTTGCGGCGGCCGAGCCGGTCGGTCAGCCAGCCGAAGCCTAGTGCGCCAAGGACCGCCCCGATCAGATAGGCGCTGCTGGCGAGCCCGATTTCCGCGCTGCTGAAGTGCAGCGTGCCATCATGCTGCAGCGCGCCGGCCACCGCGCCGGCCAGCGTGACTTCCAGCCCGTCGAGCAGCCACGTGACGCCCAGACCGAACGCGAACAGCGTATGGAAACGGCTCCAGGGCAGGCGGTCCAGCCGCGCTGGCAGATTGGTCTCGATGATTGCCTGGCCGGCAGCGATGGTCGGGTTCGGGGCACTTGCGCTCATGTGTCTCCTCGCCGCACGGTGCGGCATGGTGTCGTTTCTTATAGGGGCACCGTCCGTCCCGGTGCTCGGCGGCGGACGATGCGACTTGCGATTGCCGGGCCGGCGTGTTAAAAAGCGCGCCCGTTTCCATCAATGTTGCCATGACTGACTGCGCCATCGATTTTGGTACCTCGAATTCGGCCGTCGCTGTCGCGCACGGCGACGGCGTGCGCCTCGTCGACCTGGAGGCAGGGCAGGTCACGATGCCCAGCGCGATCTTCTTCAACCGGGACGAAGGCGGTGTGCGCTTTGGCCGCGCCGCGGTGGCCGACTATGTCGCCGGCTACGACGGCCGCCTGATGCGCGGCCTGAAGAGCATCCTGGGCTCGTCGCTGGCGGAAGGCACGACCGAATTGGGCGAAGGCGAGGCGATCGCCTACCTGGACGTGATCACGCTGTTTCTCCGGCATCTGCTGGAACGGGCGGCAAGCGAGACCGGCGCTATGCCGACGCGCGCGGTACTCGGCCGGCCCGCGTTCTTCGTCGACGACGACCCCGCCGCCGATGCGCGCGCACAGGCGGAACTCGAACGTGCCGCGCGCGCGGCCGGCTTGCGGGAGATCCACTTCCAGTACGAGCCGATTGCGGCGGCGTTCGACTATGAACGCCGCGTCAGCGGCGAGCGCATCGTGCTGGTGGCGGATATCGGGGGCGGCACGTCCGACTTCTCGGTGATCCGCGTCGGCCCGGCACGCATGGCTCGCATGGATCGACGCGACGACCTGCTGGCCCACGGCGGGGTGCACGTGGCCGGAACCGACTTCGACCGGCGCGCCGCGCTGGACGGTGCGATGCGCGAGTTCGGTTATCGCACGATCGGCACCGACGGGCGGGAGGTGCCGAACCGGCTTTATTTCGATCTGGCGACCTGGCATCTGATCAACACCGTGTACGGCGCGAAACGGCTCGCCGGGTTGCGCGACATGCGCACGCTGTACACCGATGCGCGCCATCCCGAACGCCTGCAGCGCATCCTGAGCCACCACCTCGGGCATGAAATCATCGGCCGGGTCGAGCAGGCGAAGATCGACGTGGCGGGCGGTGGCGCGACGCAGATCGACCTTTCGATGGTCGAATCCGGGCTCGCGGCGCCGCTGGACGACGCCGCATTGATCGAAGCCTGCCGGCAGGAGGTCGGGCGTATCGTCGCAGCCGCGCAGGCGACCGTGCGTGACGCGCAGCTCGGCGGCGAGCGAATCGACGCACTGTATCTGACTGGGGGATCGACCGGCCTGGCGTTTCTCAGCGATGCGTTGAGCGCCGCGTTCCCTGGTGCCGAGCGGGTCAGCGGCGACCGGCTGGGCAGCGTTGCCACCGGTCTGGGCGTCTATGCGCGGCGTCTGTTCGGCTAGGGCGACGCGCTCGACGGCCGGCGCGGCGTCGCAGCCGTCGGCATCGCGGTATCGAACGCCGCGGGCATTCGCGTGCCCCGCGCAGCCTTGCGCTGCGCGACGGCGGGACTGATTGCCGTCCGCTGCGCGTGGTGCATCGCCGCTCGCCGGCCCGATCCCTCAAGCGGATCCGGCGTCGCGGCGGGCCAAGCCGGTGTCGATCCGCCGCGCGGTTGCCGTCGGTAGCCTTCGCGCATCGCTGTCGACCGAAGGCCGCTTGCCGGCGCACATCGCTGCGGCAGACGAGCCGCATCCAGCCGCATCCAGCCGCATCCAGCCGCATCGCAGCGACGACGCGAGCGCCATCCATCTACGCCGCTCTCGGCGACCGGACCGGCGACCGGACCGGCGTGCCGCTGCGCGGCTGCGACGAAACCGGTCCGCGTGCTGGCGTGAAACGCAGGGACGAAAAAAAACCCGCGCATCCGCGCGGGTTTTTGCTGCTGCGAAGGAGGCCGATGCCGGCACTCCTGCATCAAGCGCCTTAGATCGGCTTGATGTTCGCGGCTTGCTTGCCCTTCGGGCCGGTCTTCTCTTCGTACGACACCTTCTGGTTTTCCTGGAGGCTCTTGAAGCCGTCCACGCGGATTTCCGAGAAGTGGGCGAAAAGGTCGTCACCGCCCGCGTCCGGGGTGATGAAGCCGAAGCCCTTTGCATCGTTGAACCATTTGACGGTGCCAGTCGCTGCCATTGCTATATCCAAAATAGAAACAAAAAGGGACAGTGTCCCGAACGCACGACAATCAAGGAAATGAATCTGACAAGCGAAACACCGTTACCGGACGACTCGCAAGCGTAATGACTCTCGCTTGAAAAGCCTGCTCACAGCGTTATACGGCGATTTTTGAGAGTGGTCAACTTCTTTTTAAGAGACATTTGCCGCTGCCCTGGGGTGCCGGGAATTGCGGCGGCGCCGCATACAGGACACCGATTGATGCAGTTAAACTAGCGCGCTCGCTGTTTCCGGCAGGCGGAGCGGCGGCGCGCGACGGCACACCTTGCCGTTCGTAAGCTTAGGAGTTTCAATGCAAAACGGTATCAAGCGAAGCATCGGCCCGCTGGCGCTGATGCTGACCGGCCTGGGCTCGATCATTGGATCCGGCTGGCTGTTCGGGGCATGGAAGGCCGCGCACATTGCCGGGCCGGCGGCCATCCTGGCCTGGGTATTGGGCGCTGTCGTGATTCTCGCTATCGCGCTGTCGTACGCGGAACTGGGCGCCATGTTTCCGGAGTCGGGCGGCATGGTGCGCTATGCGCGTTATTCGCACGGCTCACTGGTCGGCTTTGTCAGTGCTTGGGCGAACTGGATCGCTATCGTTTCGGTGATTCCGATCGAGGCCGAGGCGTCGATCCAATACATGAGTTCGTGGCCATGGCCGTGGGCACATGCGCTGTTCGTCAACGGCTCGCTCTCGACGATGGGACTGGTCCTGTCGGCCCTGCTGGTTGTCCTGTATTTCCTGCTCAACTATTGGGGCGTCAAGCTGTTCGCCCGCGCTAATTCGTTGATCACGGTTTTCAAGTTCCTGATTCCCGGCGCGACGGTGCTGGCTCTCATCACGACGAGTTTCCACAGCGAAAACCTCGGCCTTGAAAGCACCGCGCACTTTGCACCGTTCGGTTGGTCCGCGGTACTCACCGCAGTGGCGACCAGCGGCATCGTGTTCAGCTTCAACGGCTTCCAGAGCCCGGTCAACCTCGCCGGCGAGGCGCGCAATCCGGCACGCAGCGTGCCGATCGCAATCGTTGGGTCGATTCTGCTCGCGTTGGTCATCTATGTGATGCTACAGATCGCCTATCTCGGCGCGGTCTCGCCTGCCGATGCGGCGCGCGGCTGGAATATGCTGCAATTCAGCTCGCCATTCGCCAATCTGGCCGTCGCACTGAACCTTAACTGGCTGGCGCTGCTGCTCTACCTGGATGCGTTCGTCAGCCCGAGCGGCACCGGCATCACCTACATGGCCACCACCTCGCGGATGATCTACGCGATGGAGCGCAACAAGACCTTGCCGGGCATCTTCGGCAACGTGCATCCGCTCTATGGGGTGCCGCGCCCGGCGATGTGGCTGAACCTGGGGGTCGCCTTCGTGTTCATGTTCTTCTTCCGGGGATGGGACTCGCTGGCGGCCGTGATCTCGGTCGCCACGGTCATCTCGTACCTGACCGGACCGGTCAGCGTGATGGCGCTGCGCCGCCACGCGCCGACCCTGTCCCGGCCGCTGACGCTGCCGGGCATGAAGCTGTTCGCGCCGTTCGCGTTCGTCTGCGCGTCGCTGGTGCTGTATTGGGCGCGCTGGCCGCTGACCGGGCAGATCATCCTGCTGATGGTGATCGCGCTGCCGATCTACTTCTACTACCTCGCGCGCAGCGGCTGGCAGCACTGGGGTGCCGACCTGCGCAGCGCCTGGTGGCTGATCTGCTACCTGCCGGCCATGGCCGTGGTTTCGTGGAGCGGCAGCACCAGCTTCGGTGGCCGCGGTTACCTTCCGTTCGGCTGGGACATGGTCGTCGTCGCAGTATTGGCCCTCGGCTTTTATTACTGGGGCGTCGGCACCGGCCGTCACACCGAGTACCTCGACGAGCACACGCGGGGCGAGGATAGCGACGACGCCGGCCTGGCGCCGGTGCCGCATCACTGAAACGTCTTCGCCCCGGCGGGCATGCGAACGCTGGGGCATGAATGCAAAGGGGCCCGTCAATGACGGGCCCCTTTGCATTGCGGTGCTGCTAGCGAACGTCCGTTCGCGGTCATGCAGCGCAGACGAGCCGAGACGTTGCTCGGTCAGCGCTCGGTTTGCGCTCAACCGGCGCTCGTTCGGTGCTCAGTCGGCAAACACGCCTTGCAGTTCGCCGGACTGATACATCTCCATCATGATGTCCGAGCCACCGATGAACTCACCGTTGACGTACAGCTGCGGGATCGTCGGCCAGTTCGAGAATTCCTTGATGCCCTGGCGGATTTCCGGTTCTTCGAGCACATTCACCGTGAACGGCTTGGTGACGCCGCACGCCTGCAGAATCTGGATCGCGCGACCCGAGAAGCCGCACATCGGAAACTGCGCCGTGCCCTTCATGAAGAGGACGACCGGATGGTCGTCGACGATTTGCTTGATCCTTTCCTGAGTGTTCATCGCAAAAGCCTGTTGGTCCATAGACACGCGCCGCCATCATAACTGAAACGCTAGCGCGTCACAGGGGGCGCCCCGGATGTGCTTGATGACGCGGCCGCGCGGTGCCACCGCCCGCCGCTGATCCGTTCGATGCCGGCCAGGTCGCGGTGGCTCGCCACCGCCTGGAATCCCTGCGCATCCAGCAGGGCTCGCACGGCCGCCGCCTGGTCGTAGCCGTGCTCCAGCCACAGGACGCCGCCGTCGCGCAGCCAGTCCGACGCGCCCGCGATGATGGCGGCGAGCGCGCGCAGGCCGTCGGCGCCGTCGGTCAGCGCGCCCTGCGGCTCGTAGCGCAGATCGCCTTGCTCTAGATGCGGATCGCCATCGGCGATGTACGGCGGATTGCTGACGATCATGTCGAATCGCTGCGGCGTCGGCGCGCCGCCCGCGACGGTGGCCGACGGTTCGCGGGTCAGTGCCGCATACCAGTCGCCCTGGCGGAACTCGATCGGGCCGCCTGGCCGCGCCGGCAGGTGCGTCTGTGCGTTGTCGCGAGCCACGGCCAGGGCTTCCGCCGAGTGGTCGGTGGCAACGACGCGGACCGTCGGCGCCTGCGCCGCGATGGCGATCGCGATCGCGCCGCTGCCGGTGCCAAGGTCGAGCACGGCAGGCGCCTCGGGCCGCGCCGATTGCTGCGGCTCCGCCAGCCAGGCGAGCGCTGCCTCGACCAGCAGTTCCGTCTCCGGACGGGGGATCAGCACATGCGCATTGACGCGCAGGCGCAGGCCGAAGAATTCCCGATGACCCAGCAGATGGGCGATCGGCTCGCCGGCCGCGCGGCGTGCGACCCATGCGTCGAATTCCGCGACGCTGGCGGGCGGCAAGACTTCGTGGTCGCGCGTCAGCAGTTCCGTGCGCCGCCAGCCCAGCACTTCCGCCAACAGCAATGCCGCCTCGCGCGCGCCAATCCGCGGTCGCGCGCGGGCGAGCAGGTCGGCAGCCGTGATGGCCGACGTTCCGTGACAAGCGCGCCCCGCGGTGCCGCTGCCGGCGCTGGCAACGGTGGCGCCGGCCCCTGCGACCGTGGCGGCCGGGTCGGACCCCGAACGCATGGCTGCGTCGTCGGCCGGCGCGCCAGCGGGGAGGGCGTCGGACGGTCGAGTCACGCGTCCTCGCCCAGCGCGCGCAGTTGATCGGCCTGATGTTCGCTGCGCAGCGTGGCGATCAGTTCGTCGAGGTCGCCTTCGAGCAGCGCTTCGAGCCGATACAGGGTCAGGTTGATCCGGTGGTCGGTCATGCGCCCCTGCGGGAAATTGTAGGTCCGGATGCGCTCCGACCGGTCGCCGGAACCGATCAGGCTGCGCCGTTCGGCGGCTTCCTTCGAATGCTGTTCGTGCGCCTGCTTGTCCTTGATTCGCGCAGCCAGCACTTTCAGCGCGCGATCCTTGTTCTTGTGCTGGGAGCGGTCGTCCTGGCACTCGACCACGATGCCGGTCGGCAGGTGGGTGACGCGGACGGCGGAATCGGTCTTGTTGATGTGCTGACCGCCAGCGCCGGATGCGCGGAACGTGTCGATGCGCAGGTCGGCCGGATTGAGCTCCACCTCGCCGATCTCGTCGGCCTCGGGCATCACCGCGACGGTGCAAGCGGACGTGTGGATGCGCCCCTGCGTTTCGGTGGCAGGCACACGCTGCACCCGATGGCCACCGGACTCGAACTTCAGCTGGGAATAGGCACCCTGTCCGACGATCCGGACGATCACTTCCTTGTAGCCGCCCAGGTCCGACGGGCTTTCCGAGATGGTCTCGACCTGCCAGCGCTGGCGTTCCGCATAGCGCAGGTACATGCGCAGCAGGTCGCCCGCGAACAGCGCGCTCTCGTCGCCGCCCGTACCGGCCCGGATTTCGAGAAAAATGTTGCGCTCGTCGTCGGCGTCCTTGGGCAGCAGCATCGTCTGCAGCTCCTTTTCGAGTGCCGCCATGCGCTCGCGCGCGGCGCCGATCTCTTCTTCGGCGAACGCCTTCATGCCGACGTCGGCCAACATGTCCTGCGCTTCGACCTCATCGCGCGCGGCGCTGCGCCAGGCTTCATAGCGTTCGATCAGCGGCGCGAGCTCGGCATGTTCGCGGGTCAGCTTACGGAACTGATCCATGTCGTGCGTGGCCGACTCGCTCGCCAGCAGGCCATTGAGCGTGTCGAGGCGCCCGCGCAATTGATCGAGCTTGCCCTGCATGCTTGCTTTCATAGATCGGATCGTCGGTCGCGCCGCGTCGCGGCGTTCATCTGCGGGGCCGGTTGCTCGCCGTCGGCGCGCCGTTCGGCCCGGATTCGGAAGGAGGCTGAACCCGCGCAGCCGCGCGGGTCATGCGGCGCTAACGCTCAGGTTGGCGCAGCAGGGTCGGTACCAGACTGAGCAGCTGGTCGCGGGTCTCGCCGCGCGCGTGATTCAGCGCATGCGTCGGACCGTGCATGAACTTGTTGGTCAACGCCTGCGACAGCGCCGCGAGCACGACCTGCGGATCGTCGCCGCGCGCCAGCATCTTGCTGGCGCGATCCAGTTCCGTGCGGCGAATCTCATCGGCCTGGGTATGCAGCGAACGGATCACCGGCACGACATTGCGCGCATCGAGCCATTGCATGAAGTGATCGACGCGGTTCTCGATGATCGCTTCGGCCTGCGTGACCGCTGCCTGGCGCGCGGCATTGCCTTCGCGCACCACCGCGCCCAGATCGTCGACGGTGTAGAGGTAGATGTCCTCGAGCGCCGAGACTTCGGGTTCGATGTCGCGCGGTACGGCCAGGTCGACCATGAAGACCGGGCGGCGCCGGCGCGCGCGCAGCGCGCGCTCGACCGCGCCCAGGCCGATGATCGGCAGCGTGCTTGCGGTACACGACACCACGATATCGAACTCGTGCAGCCGATTCGGCAGCTCCGAGAGCGCGATCGCCCGTCCTCCGAACCGCTCTGCCAGCCGCGTACCGCGCTCGGCGGACCGGTTGGCGACGACCAGTTCAGCGGGACGACGCGCGGCGAAGTGGGTCGCACACAGCTCGATCATCTCCCCGGCGCCGATGAACAGCACTTTCTGCCGGGCGATATCCTCGAACAGGCGTTCAGCGAGACGGACCGCGGCGGCCGCCATCGACACGGAATGGGCGCCGATCTCGGTCTGGCCCCGGACTTCCTTCGCGACGGCAAAGGTCCGCTGGAACAACTGATGGAGGTAAGTGCCGAGTGCGCCGGCTTCCGACGCCGTGCGCACCGCATCCTTCAACTGCCCGAGAATCTGGGTCTCGCCGAGAACCATCGAGTCGAGACCGCTGGCGACGCGGAACGCGTGCCGGACTGCGTCGGACTGCGGCAGCGCATAGACGTGCGGCGCCAGATGAGATACATCCACGCCATGGAAATCCGACAGCCACTCCAATGCCGTCTCATGGCTCGCCTTGCCTTCCACCGCGCAATACAATTCCGTCCGGTTGCATGTGGAAAGAATTGCCGCTTCGGGCGAGCCGGAAGTCCAGATCGAACGGAGCGTGGCCAGTGCAGGCTTGATCTTCTCGAGCGGAAACGCCACGCGTTCGCGTAAAGCGACCGGCGCGGTGTGATGATTGATTCCGAGAGCGAGCAGCTGCATGGTTTATCGGGTGGGGAACTATGTATTATAGACTTTTTGCGTTGCCCAGTTTTGATGCAGCGCAAAGAACAATTTTCTCCGGCATGCCCTGCGACGTCCGGTCGCGGTGCTGCTAAGTGACTGAAACGTCTCCGGTTCGACAAGCCACGGGTTTTATTTGAGACGGTCGCGGAGGGCACACCGTGTGGCTGGAATCGTGAAAAGCATCTCGGAAACCGTTCCCGGAAACCACCGACTTTGACGTCCATCTTTCGTCTTCGTAAGTCCGGGCATTCCAACACCCACCGCGTACCGAGAAGCATGAGGCGCGCCAGCCGTCGACGAGTCTCGGCGTAGCTTCGGCTTTGCAAAACGGTTGTTTTTACCGAGGGCGACTGCGGTACGACAGCGCGTAGGCTGCCAACGCCGCTGATTCAGCGGCGTATCCAGATCGGGAATGCCACGACGCCGAGCAAATTCAGAGGCTCGGCGCGCTTGTCCGCAGCGACACGCGCTCTCGCGGCCGCCAGATGTTTGAGGCTTCTGGCGATAAAAGCGCTTGACGGTGAAGATGCAGCGGACTGCGATGACCGCTGCGTGGGATCGGCAACAGCGCGTGGGTGCGCCTACACGGTCCCGCACGGGGACCATTGCCAGCGGCGTCGCCGCCTGCGGACCGAAGCGCCGTCTTTCGCTTCGGTCGGCTGAGGCCGGGCCACGGCGGGCCGCGCTGCGCCACGCCGATCCCCGTCGCGGTTAGCCCGCCGCGGTGGCCGCGAACTTGTTAGCCGGTCCGCTGCAACCCGGCAATGTCAGCGCGACGGGCGGTGCCTGGATCGCGAGCGCGTGATCCTCGGGCAGACGATCGAGCCGATACCCCTGACTGTAGACGGCCGACAACAGATAGCCATGCTCCGGCGACAGGCGCAATTTGCTGCGGAGCCGCGAGGCATGGGTGTCGAGCGTCCTGGAGGCGACTTCGGCGCGTCGGCCCCATACCGTCTCGATCAGGTAGTCGCGCGACAGTTCGCGTGACATGTTGCGGAACATCAGCAGCGCGAGCGCGAATTCCTTCGGCGTCAACGTGACCGTGCCGCTCGGCATGCGCACCAGGAATCCGGCGGGTTCGAACGAATAGTCGTCGAACTCGGTCGACAGCGCAGTCTCGTTGCCCGCGCTCTGCGCGAGACGGGTCAGTGCCTGGGCACGTGCCAGCAGCACGCGGTCGCTGCCGATCGCGATGTAGTCGTCGGCCGCGCCGTCGAGCGCCGTGAGCAGCGCGCTTTCCGTCTGCGCATGCGAGACGACCATCATCGGCATCGCGGAGTGCTTTCGCTTGAGCCGGCTGAGCGCGGGCAGCGCTGCCTGCGAACTGGCCGCCGCGATCACGACCAGGTCGAAGGTGTCGCGCTGCAGTTTCAGCAGCAATGCGTCGCTGCGACGAAAAATATGACAGTGATGCTCTGCATTACAGAAGATTTGTCGGACTGTCTGACTCAAATGTACATCTGCTTCTAGGAGAGCGATCCTCATAGCAAATTCCGATAGTGAGACCACGGCGTTGCCGTCACGCATGGCGGGTGAACAGGTCGGCGCTGGGCGGGAGCCCGAACCGTCGGGCGAGCGCGCAGGCTTGGCGTGCTTTCTGTGACGACCCCGCCGATGGCCGGCGGGTGTCGCGGCTTGCCTGTCTCGTCGACCGACCTGACGTCTTCTACGCAGTGGAAGAAATACGACGCTTCCGCTGCTTTTGAGATACCTTTGCGACTCTGAACAAGTCGTTATGCTAGGACAGCTGCGCAGCAGAGCGAATAGGAAACGTCTTAGATTGAGGAAGGTTTTGGTATGGACTGGTTGGGCACTTGTTTCATCGCGGCACTCGTCGGCGTCTGCGGCGCCGTGTCCGCGCGCAGCGATGCGCGGGGTGTTGCGCTTACGCTGTTGGCCAGCGTCGTGCTCGCGCTGGCGGTGAAGTTCGGCGGCAACCTGCTCGGGCTCTTCTCGGATGGGCAGATTGCCGAGTGGCTGACCGTGGTCCTGGCGGCTGGCGTGGCGGCCTTCGCCGTTCGCATGGCGGTGGGGCTGGAAGGCAAGCGCGCACGGCAGTCCACTTCGGAGCGGGTATGACCATGCAAGAGGTACGCGGCACGACCGCGGCGGCACGGCTCGCCGCACTACGCGCAACGATGCAAGCGCAGGGGTTGGCAGCGGTGGTCATCCCGTCGGCCGACCCCCATCTGTCCGAATATTTGCCGGAGCGCTGGCAGGGCAGGGCCTGGCTGTCCGGTTTCACCGGCTCGGTGGGGACGTTCGCGGCCACGCACGACGAAGCGGGTGTGTGGGTCGACAGCCGGTATTGGGTGCAGGCCGAAGCGCAACTGGCCGGCAGCGGCATCGCATTGATGCGGCTCGAACCGGGCGGCGAGAATCTGGTCGATTGGTTGGCGACCCGCTTGCGCGAGGGCGACGTGCTGGCCGTCGATGGCGAGACCTGCAGCCTGGTGGCTGCCGACCAGATGCAGCGCAGCCTCGCGGCGCGGGGCGTGGCGCTGCGCACCGACATCGACCCGCTGGCGGCGATCTGGCCGGACCGCGCGGGTCTGCCTGCCCGTCCGATCGGCCCGGCCGACCTCACCGCCGATACGTCGGTGCGCGGCGCACGCCTTGCCGAAGTGGCGGCGCGCACGCGAGCGACCGGGGCGCAGTGGCACTTCCTGTCCAGCCTGGACGATATCGCCTGGATCTTCGATCTGCGCGGGCAGGACGTGGACTACAACCCGGTGTTCCTGGCGCACGCGTTGCTCGACGACGCGGGACGCGGGACGCTGTTCGTCGCGCCGGGCACGGTATCCGACACGCTGCGCCAGGCATTGGCCGACGATGGCATTGCGCTGGCGGACTACGAGCAGGTGCGTGCCCGCCTGGCGGCGCTGCCCGACGGCAGCCGTCTGCTGTTCGATGCGCGCCGCGTCGTCGTCGCGATGATCGAGGCGGCGGTCGGCAACCTTGCCGCGCCGCGACTGGGCATCGTCGACGCGATCAATCCGTCGACGCTCCTGAAGTCTCGCAAGACCTCCGATGAGCTGGCGCGCGTGCGGCGCACGATGGTTGCCGACGGCGCGGCGCTGTGCGAGTTCTTCGCGTGGTTCGACGCGGCGCTGGCCGCCGGCGAGCCGCTCACCGAACTGACCGTGGACGAACGGCTCGGCGCATGCCGTGCCGCAAAGCCGGGTTACGTCTGCGCGAGTTTCGCGACGATCGCCGGCTTCAACGCCAATGGCGCGATGCCGCATTACCGTGCAACCACGGAAGCGCACGCGTCCATTGCGGGAGACGGCCTGCTGCTGATCGACTCGGGCGGTCAATATCGTGATGGCACGACGGACATCACCCGGATGGTGCCGATCGGCACGCCCAGCGCGGCGCAGAAACGCGACTGCGCGCTTGTCCTGAAAGGCATGATCGGGCTGTCGCGCGCGGTCTTTCCCGACGGCCTGCGCGCCGCGATGCTCGATGCGCTGGCTCGCGCGCCGCTGTGGGCCGAAGGCTTGAACTACGGTCATGGCACCGGCCACGGCGTGGGTTTCTTCCTGAACGTCCACGAAGGCCCGCAATCAATCTCGTGCTACTCGCCCGCCGAGCCGCACACGGCAATGCGCGAAGGCATGATCACTTCGGTCGAGCCGGGGCTTTATCGAGAGGGCGGCTGGGGCGTGCGCATCGAGAATCTCGTGGCCGCGGTGCGGGGCCCGGCTACCGAATTCGGCGAGTTTCTCGCGTTCGAGACGCTCACCCTGTGTCCGATCGACACGCGTTGCATCGACCTCACGCTGCTCGACGATGGCGAACGGCGCTGGTTGAACGACTACCATGCGACGGTGCGCAGCCGTCTCGGCGATGCGGTGCACGGTGCCGCGCACGACTGGCTGATCGCACGCACCGAGCCGGTCTGAGCGCGCCGGTCGGCGCGACGGAACCGGGCCCGTGTCAGCGACGCGCGACGCGAGAGAAGGAGCGGACCGAGCGGGGCGTCAGGCGTGGCGGCTGGCGTCCGCCCCGCTACGGCACATCACTGGCCGATCAGGTTCAGCAACGCGCCGCCCAGTCCCTTGGCGGTTTCGCCAAGTCCTTTTGCGACGCCTTCGGAACTGACGCCGAGCGCACGCGCGAAGCCAGCGGCGAAACGCGTCGCGATGCCCTCGTCGAGCGAGAACTTCGGGTCTTTCAAGTCGCCGCTCAAGGTGAAGTCCAGCGAAATGACACCCTTGTGATCTTCGAGTGCCGCCAGCACTACCTCGCGCGGCAGGGCGGCCAGCGTGCCTTGCTCGCCCAGGCGAAGATCGTGCAGGTCCAGGCGTCCGTTCGCATCCAGGCGAGGATGCCTGACGCGGGTCCGCATCGTCAGATCGGCGGTGCCGCCCGCGAGCAACCCGGGTGAGCGGCGCATCAGATAGGGCGCAAGCAGCGTCACGTCGGCTTGACGCAAGCGCGTCTCGATATCGACGTCGCTGCTCGCCAGCGCAATCCAGCCATGGGTGTGAAGGGTGCCGCCGCTGCCGCGCTGGTGCAGACGGCCTTGCAGGTCGAATGCCGTGTGGGCGTTCGTCGGCGGAAAGTGCAGGTCGTCGATGCGCAGCTTGAAGTCGTCGATGCGCAACCGGTAGGGCGGCGTGGCGACCACCGCGTCGTAATAATCAAGCTGGCCACTTTCGACGATGATCTGCCCGATGTCGGTGGGCCGTCGCGGCCGCGCCGCGGCCTCGCCGCTGGCGCCGGAGACGGCCGACGCGTCGCGCCGCTCTGAATCAATGGCGGCACTGGCTGCGCTGGCGCCGTTGGCACGCGTGGCAACGGCGGTGGCGTCGGCGCCCTGCGCGCCTGCTGCGGCCGCCGTGCGCCGCAGCGTCGGCAGCACTTCGAGACGACCATTGCGGTTGCGACGCACCGACAGATAGACGTCGGTGCCGACGACACGTCGAATCACCGTGCGATGAGCCAGCAATTCGCGCCAGGACGGTTCGAACACGAGGCGACGGGCACGCAGCGTTTCGCGCGCTGGCCAGCCGGCGGGCGCGCCGATCACCACGTCTTCCAGCACCACCTGATGGAGCCCGACATGGATCGCCCCGGCATGTCCAAGCGGGCCGAGCAGCGTGACGATGCGCTTCTCGACCGCACGCGTGGCCAGATGTGCCGCCAGCGCCGCGGCGAGCGCCAACAGCACAATGGCGATCGCGCCGACGCGGAGCCACTTGCGGGTACCTCGATCCATCACCGGCCTCCTAGCGATGTGGGCGCCCGCGGGTGGCGCGCCGGTGGCATTAGCGCGTGATCGGACGATAACGGATGCGCTTGGGACGGGCGGCTTCCTCGCCGAGACGCTTGCGTTTGTCGGCCTCGTATTCCTGGTAGTTGCCGTTGAAGAAGACCGCCTGCGAGTCGCCTTCGAACGCCAGGATATGAGTGGCGATCCGGTCGAGGAACCAGCGATCGTGCGAAATCACCAGCACGCAGCCGGCGAATTCCAGCAACGCATCTTCCAGCGCGCGCAGCGTTTCCACGTCGAGGTCGTTCGACGGTTCGTCGAGCAGCAGCACATTGCCGCCCGACGACAGCGTCTTCGCCAGGTGCAGGCGGCCGCGTTCGCCGCCGGACAGTTGGCCGACCTGCTTCTGCTGGTCGCCACCCTTGAAGTTGAAACGGCCGAGATAGGCTCGCGCAGGCGTCTCGTAACGGCCGACGGTCAACATGTCGGCGCCGTCTGCAATCGCCTCGAACACCGTCTTGTCGTCGGGCAGCGAAGCGCGGCTCTGGTCGACGTGCGCCAGCCGCACCGTCGAGCCGACACTCACGCTGCCGCTGTCCGGCTGTTCCGCACCGGTGATCATCTTGAACAGCGTCGATTTGCCGGCGCCGTTCGGCCCGATCACGCCGACGATCGCGCCCGGCGGAATCGTGAAACTGAGTTTGTCGACGAGCAGCCGGTCGCCGAACGCCTTGCTGACGTTGTCGAAGGTGATCACTTCGTTGCCGAGACGCTCGGCGATCGGGATGTAGATCTCCTGCGTCTCGTTGCGCTTCTGGTATTCCTGGCTGTTCAGTTCGTCGAAGCGGGCCAGACGGGCCTTCGACTTCGCCTGCCGTCCCTTCGGATTCTGGCGGACCCACTCGAGTTCCTGCTTGATCGCGCGCTGACGGGCCGACTCGGTCGACTCTTCCTGCTTGAGCCGGTTCTCTTTCTGATCGAGCCAACTGCTGTAGTTGCCCTTCCACGGGATGCCGTGGCCCCGGTCGAGTTCCAGAATCCACTCGGCCGCGTTATCAAGAAAATAGCGGTCGTGGGTGACGGCCACCACGGTGCCCGGGAAGCGCAGCAGGAACTGTTCGAGCCAATCGACGGATTCCGCGTCCAGGTGGTTGGTCGGTTCGTCGAGCAGCAGCATGTCGGGCTTGGACAGCAGCAGGCGGCATAGCGCCACGCGGCGCTTCTCGCCGCCGGACAGGTGTCCGATCTTGGCGTCCCAAGCCGGCAGCCGCAGCGCATCGGCCGCCACTTCGAGCTGCTGTTCGGGATTCGCGCCGTCGGCGGCGGAGATGATCGCTTCGTATTTCGCCTGCTCGGCTGCCAGCGCATCGAAATCGGCGTCCGGCTCCGCATACGCGGCGTAGATTGCATCGAGCTTGGCTTGCGCCTGGAAGATCTCGCCCAGGCCGGACTCGACTGCCTGGCGCACGGTCTGCTCCGGATCCAGCGCCGGCTCCTGCGACAGGTAACCGATCGACAGATTCGGCATCGGCGTCGCTTCACCCTCGATGTCCCGGTCGATGCCCGCCATGATCTTCAGCAGGGTCGACTTGCCCGAGCCGTTCAGGCCGAGTACGCCGATCTTCGCGCCCGGGAAGAAGGACAGCGAGATGTCCTTGAGGATCTGCCGCTTGGGCGGCACGACCTTGCCGACCCGGTTCATCGTGAAAACGTACTGTGCCATCGTGCAAAGCGCTGGAGAGGTTCAAACGACGATTCTACGGCATCGACTCGCGAGCCGGCGAGCGGACGCGGCACATTCGGGACCGGCGCCCGGCGTATCTGCCGCGTTTCACTGGAACTGCGTCCGTCTCGCGCCCGTCTTGTGTCCGTTTCGCGCCTGTTTAGCGCCTGTTTAGCGCCCATCCTCGCCCGTGCCGGGGCCGTTTCGGCGCAGCCGACCCGCCAGGGCACGGTATCATCCGCACTTTGCGTTTCAGGTCTCCGTCGATGACTGACCCCCGCCGTACAACGACATGGACGGCTTTCTGCCTGCCGCTGGCCGCAGCGATGATCTGGGCGGTCAATATGGTGGTGACGAAGATGTCCGTCTCGGTCATCTCGCCTTCGTCGATCGCGTTCTACCGTTGGGTGCTTGCCGCCGTGCTGTTGACGCCGTTCGTCGCGCGAGGCGTCTGGCGCGCCCGCCGCGCGATCGCCGCGCAGTTCTGGCGGCTGGCCGTGCTCGGCGGCCTGGGCATGGCGCTGTACCAGGGAATGGCCTACGTCGCGGCGCGCAGCACCACGGCGACGAACCTCGGCATCATCACCTCGCTGGTTCCCGCAATGACGATCGGCGTCAATGTCGTCCTCACGCGCACGTTGCCGCGCGCAACGGCAGTGGTCGGCGGGCTGCTGTCCCTGTTCGGGCTTGCCGTGCTGCTGGGCCATGGCGACCCGCGCAACCTGCTGGAGATCGGCATCGGCACGGGCGATGGACTGATGATGATCGCATCGCTGGCCTACGCGCTCTATACCGTCTTGATCCGGAAGTGGGCGATGCCGATCGATCCCTGGCATTCGCTGTACGTGCAGATTCTGATCGGCGTGCTGCTGCAACTGCCCACCTTCCTGGCGACGGAGCCGTCGCCGCTGACGGCGCGCAATGTGCCGCTGGTGCTGTACGCCGCGCTGCTGCCGTCACTGCTCGCGCCGTATATGTGGATGGAGAGCCTGCGTCGCCTGGGCGCCGACCGGACCAGTCTGTTCCTCAATCTGGTGCCGATCGGCACTGCGCTGATCGCGGCCGCACTGCTTGGCGAACAGTTGCACCTGTACCACCTGACCGGCGGCGGCGTCGCGATCGCCGGCGTGGCATTGGCACAGTGGAACGGCCGCGCGTTCCGACGCGTGCGCTGACAGCCCAAGCCCGCCGCAAGTTGGCGCGCTCGTAGGCTGCCGAGCCGGCCGGTCGCATCTTGGTCGGCGATGCCAGGGCGGGGCGCCAAGACGCCAGCGCATGTCTGGGCGCCATCTAGCGCTGCATCGGCTGTCTCACCGTTGCTTGCGCGCACATCGCACATCGCACATCGCACATCTTGCCCCGTGTATCTCGCAGCGTGCATCGAGGGTGCGCCGCAGATGTCGTCAATGCCGAAATTCACACGTTCCGCCCGTCTCCCGCATCCTCATCCTGTTTTCCCGCCGCCGCACCTCGCCGCCGTCGAGCGCCAAGCCGGCAGCGTCGCTGCGCCAAGGGCGTCAACCGCGCGACATCGCCTGTCACGGCGGCGATCGATTCCTTTCCAAATGGCACTTAAGCACGCGCTCCCGGCGAATTTAATGGGATGAAATGGCCGGTTTCGACGTTGACCGAGTGAAACGCTTTCAATAAGTTTGTCCGGGTGCGTGTGGGTGCGGCGTCCGTCCAGATTGTCGTGGAACGAAGCGATTCCAACGGGTGCGCGCGCACAGACGCCAATGCGACCGCATAACCGGAATCTCTATGCAAAAAATACAATTCGAAGTACTGAATGGAATGCGGGGCGTGGCAGCGGTTCTGATTGTCGTGTTCCACGTGACCGGCATCAGCCGCGGCTTTGATTTCAACCGCCTGTTCGTCGGCCATGCCTATCTCGCCGTCGACTTCTTCTTTCTCTTGTCCGGCTTCGTCATTGCCTACACCTACGACGGCCGATGGTCACGGATGAGCGTCGTACAGTTCTTCGAGCGGCGTTTGGTCAGGCTGCATCCGCTGGTCGTGTTGGCCGGCCTGCTAGGCCTGATCGGTTATCTGCTCGATCCTTCGGCACCCACGGCGGTGGGCTGGCCGCTGGCGATGCTCATCGTGACGTTTTTGCTTGGCCTGCTTCTCGTACCATCGCCAGCGCTTCCCGGACGTGAGGACTGGCTGTTCTCGCTGAACTCGCCGCTCTGGTCGCTTTGGCTCGAATACATCGGCAACGCGCTCTACGCGTTGCTATTGCACCGTTGGACCACACGAATGCTTGCAGTGAGCGCGTTGTTGGCCAACCTTGCATTGATCTGGATGGCGAGCACCACCGGAAAATTCGTCGGAGGCTTCGGCTGGCAGACCCTTTGGGTCGCGCCGTTCCGACTGCTGCCGCCATTTCTGATGGGGCTGTTGGTCGCGCGCGTGTGGCGCCGGCTGCCGGCGTGCCGGATCGGTTTCACCTGGCTCGCGCTGCTGTTGACCGGCGTGATTGCCGCGCCGGTGCTGCCGTCGATCGACGGCATCTCGTTGAACGGTCTGTTCGATGCGTTGTGCATTGCGGTGCTCTTTCCGCTGATGGTGTTCGCCGGCATTGCCTCGCCATCGAATGCCGCGACCAACGCGTGCTGCCGCTTCGTCGGCGCGCTGTCGTTCCCGCTGTACGCGACGCACATGCCGTTCGTCTACGTCTATGGCGCGTACGTGCGGTCGCTCGGCATCGACGGGCCCGTCCTGCATGTTCTCGATGCCGCGGTGGTCGCCGCACTGCTGCTGCTCGCCTGGCTGTTCCATCGATTCTGGGATGAACCGATACGCATGCGTCTGTCCGCATGGACCGCACGCGCCAATCGCGCGGCGCATCTGGCCGATTCACAGGGAGACCGCTGATGAGCGACCGCGACCTTTCAGCATTCGTCGACGATACGATCGATGCGCCACGACGTCGGACGCTGCGTCGTCTCGCGGGCTTCGCGGCGTTGCCGTTGCTCCCCGCATGCCTGCCTGGATGCGGCGGGGACACCGGTGTCGCACGCGGCTATCGCGACGTCAGCATCGACGCCAGCGCGCCGGGCGCGCCGATCCGCTCGCTGCGGGGCGTCAATGGGCCACCGCTGCCCGGCGTCCAGGCCAGCGGCCACATCCCGTCGGGTACCACCGCGGTCAAGCCTATCTTCAATCCGCGCTGCCTCGATCTGCGCGATGCCTATCGCAAAATGGGCATCGACTTCGTGCGCACGCACGATGTCGACGCGTTCGGCACGGGCGATCTCGACGGCTCGGCGCCGAACCGCATGTTTCCCGAGCTCGGCGCCGATCCCACGGACCCGGCGAGCTATCGCTTCCAGGCGATGGATCGCGTCATGGCCGGCGTCGCCGATTGCGGTGCAACGCCTTTTTTCCGGTTGGGACGCAGCGACCGTTCGATGATCGCGCAGATCGGCAATGGCGGGCCGCCAGCGGACATGGACCGTTTCGCCGAGGCCGCCGCGTACGTCGTCAGGCACTACAACCAGGGCTGGGCGAATGGCCGTCGCGACGACGTGCGCTATTGGGAAATCTGGAACGAACCCGATATCCGCCCGTGGTTCTGGACTGGCGACACCGACCAGTATTTCCAGCTCTATGCGAAAGTCGCCCGCTCGTTGCAGCGAGTCGACCCGACGCTGCGCATCGGTGGACCGTCGAGCGTCGTCAACAGCAACGCATTTGGCTTGGAGCGCGATTTCCTCGACTTCGTCCGCCGCGAACGGCTGCCGCTCGACTTCTATTCGATGCACTGGTATCCGGTGTTCGACGACCCGTTCGATCTGGTCCGGATCGCCAGGAAGTTCCGTACGCTCCTCGATCAGCATGGCTTCGGTGCGACCGAACTGCATCTGAACGAATGGAACTACGCGCTGCGCTCGCACACCACCGAGGCCCGCCACGCCGCCTTTGTCGCGGTCTCGCTGATGCTGTTGCAGGACGCGCCGGTCGACCGCGCCGCAATGTATGCCCGCACCATGCCGCTGATCCATGACGATGGCGAGCTCACCGCCGCAGGGCAGGTGTTCGTCGCGCTCGCCGGCTTCGACGGCATGCACCGGCTGTCGATGAGCGGGGGCGACGACGAGGGCTTCGCCGTGCTCGGCGGCCTCAGCCCCGACGCGCGACGCGCCCGGGTGCTCATCGCCAATTACGAGATCGATGCCGACCACCTGGGGCCGCTGCCCAACGGCAACGACATCGAAGTGCTGCCCGATGTCGTGCTGACCGTACCGGACCGCCGCACCATCACCTATCGCAACAACGCCGGCTACCGCCTGTCACTCGACGGCCTGCGCTGGCCGCGCGGCGCCCGCGTGAGCCGTCACCGCATCGACGAGCAACGGCGCCTCGAACGAGTGGAAACGATAGACGTTGCTCCCGGACAGCGGCTGGAACGCGCGATGCCACCGTCGACAGTCGAACTGTTGCTGGCCGAGGCACTTTGATGGGCCTTTGAAGCGGGGGGCGTGGACGCGGGGATGCATCTCTGCCGCGCTGAAGCGCCGAGTGCGGGCCGCCGGTCCGACCGCGGCGCCCGCGTAGAGGCGATATAACGGAAGCGCCGGGAGCGGCACGGAACGACGCCCGCGCCGAGATGTTTGCCACCGGCGGCCGCTTGTGCCGCGCGGCACGCGTGCGACCGGTGATGCAGTGTCAGACGTTGATCAGACGTTGAACAAGAAGTTCAACACGTCGCCATCCTTCACGACATATTCCTTGCCTTCGGCGCGCATCTTGCCGGCTTCCTTCGCGCCCGATTCGCCCTTGTAGGTGATGAAGTCGTCGAAGGCGATGGTCTGGGCGCGGATGAAGCCGCGTTCGAAGTCGGTGTGGATCACGCCGGCCGCTTGCGGTGCGGTGTCGCCGATGCGGATCGTCCAGGCGCGCACTTCCTTCACGCCGGCGGTGAAGTAGGTCTGCAGGCCGAGCAGCTTGAAGCCGGCGCGGATCACGCGGTTCAGGCCCGGCTCGTCCATGCCCATGTCGGCGAGGAACACGCGCTTGTCCTCGTCTTCCATGTCGCCGATTTCGGCTTCGATGGCCGCGCAGACTGCGACGACCGGTGCGTTCTCGCCTTCGGCGTAGCGCACGACGGCGTCGAGCAGGGGGTTGTCCTGGAAGCCGTCGTCACGGACGTTGGCGACGTACATCGCCGGCTTGGCGGTGATCAGGCAGAACGGCTTGAGCAAGGCGCGTTCTTCGTCGTCGAGCGAGAGGCCGCGCACCGGCTTGGCCTGGTCGAGTTGCGCGCGGACCTTGTCCAGCACCGCGAGCAGCTTGGCGGCTTCCTTGTCGTTGCCGGACTTGGCGGCCTTCGCGTAGCGCGCGTGCGCTTTCTCGATGGTGCCCAGGTCGGCCAGTGCGAGCTCGGTGTTGATCACCTCGATGTCGGAGATCGGATCGACCTTGCCGGCGACGTGGATGACGTTCTCGTCCTCGAAGCAGCGCACGACGTGCGTGATGGCGTCGGTTTCGCGGATGTTGGCGAGGAACTGATTGCCCAGGCCCTCGCCCTTGGACGCGCCAGCGACCAGTCCGGCGATGTCGACGAACTCCACCACGGCCGGCACGACGCGCTCCGGCTTGACGATCTCGGACAGCGCGTCGAGACGGGCATCGGGCACCTCGACGATGCCGACGTTCGGTTCGATCGTGCAGAACGGGTAGTTTTCCGCGGCGATGCCCGCCTTGGTCAGCGCGTTGAAGAGGGTCGACTTGCCGACGTTGGGCAGGCCGACGATGCCGCATTTGAGGCTCATAGCTGTATCGTCAGAATCGGTGGCGCAGCGCGCCGTCCGGCAGGCGCAGCGTACGGGCCGGCGGGGCCGGGCCGCGAAGGTGCTGCGCGAAGGCCCGATCGCACGCGAAGCGGGACCGGGAAGCAGGGAAAAGGGCGATTGTAACGCTTTCGTCGGACCATCCGACGCTCGCCGGGGCACCAGGACGGCAGGACGCAAGGACGCAAGGACGCAAGGACGCAAGGACGCAAGGACGCAAGGACGCAAGGACGACATGCGGCGTCGCTGCGGGCGCCGCGGTGTCGGGCGCGCGCCGCGGTGTCGGGCGCGCGCCGCCCTTGCACCTACTCCTGGCCGTCGCGCGCCGCGAAGAAGCGGGCGACCTCGTCGAAGGTGCGCTCCTGCTCGCGCTGTACGTAGGCGGCGGTGGTTTGCATCGACACGTGGCCAAGCACCTTCTGCACGACGTCGAGCGGCACGGCGGCCGCGACGGAGCCGGCCCCGAAGGTGTGGCGCAGCGCGTGGGCGCTGGTATTGGCGAGCAGTTCGCGGCTGGCCGGGTCGAGGCCGCGCATGGTCGTCGCCAGTTCGCGAAGCGTGCGCGTGACCAATGTGTTGTAGCGATCGGCCGAATAAGGCTGGCGCTCGCCGTCGCGATGCTTGGCCTGGGCGGACGGGGTGGACGGAATGCGCAGCGGGGCGACCAGCGGGCCGCCGAGTGCCATGTCGAAATCCTCGTTCCGGTCGCGCCAATGGGCGCGCAGCGCCTCGATCGTGGCGGGGCTGACCGGCACCACGCGTCGTTGCGCGCGCCGGCCCGTCACCGTCAGTGCCCACAGTGTTCGGCCGTCGGCCTGCTGCGTTGCGCGGTGCAGGTCGTCGCGGCGCGCTTTCGCCGCTTCGTCGCGGCGCAGGCCGGAATCGCCGAGCAACAGCAGCGCGGCGCGCGCGGTCCGCCACGGCGCGGCATCGGCGCGCGTGCAGCGCCGATCCAGCTCCGCGCGAACACGCGCCCAAAGCGCGGCCGGCAGTGCGCGCTCGACCTGCAATGCGTGATCGCGCTGGGGCGGCGCCGGTTTTCCGGCCAGTGCCCAGGGATTGCCGGCGAGATAGCGAACGTCGACGAGCCACGCGAACAAACCGTGCAGAATCGTGATGGCCTGCCGTTGCGACGGTGGCGACAGTGGCTGCGCCGTGAACGGCCGCCAGCGTGGCGAGCGGCGTGTGGCGCGCTCCCCAGTGAAGCGCAGGTCGGGCGACTGCAGGAAGCTTCGATAGGCGAGGCAGTCGGCAACGTCCAGCGAACTGAGCGGCTTGGCGCGCAGGACGACCGCCCACAACATGAAGCGCTCGATTTCGCGCGTGTAAGCGCGCAGGGTGGCCGCTTCCGCCTGATGGCGATGCAGGTACAACTGGACGGCCGACAGGTCGTCGGCGGCGTCGACGTAGCAGAACAAGGCGGACCGGTTGGTGCCGGCGGCGCCCGACAGCGCGTGCGGCAAACGGATGCGTTCGAGCGGGGCCAGCGCTGCCGGGGCGGGATGGGCGGCGGCCGGTGCAAGTTCGACCGGGTCGATCGCATGGACGGGCTGCGGTGCGTCGACGTCCGCGTCGACGCGTGCACCGATCGTCGCTTCGTGGCGGCGCAACCAGGCCACGATGCGTTGCGCCCGGCCCGCGCCGATGCGCGGCACGCTTCGCCACCAAGTGCCGCCGCGTCGGTTGCAGAACGCGACCAGTGCGCCGATGGTTTCGATGCCTTCGGCGCGCAGCCGCCGCGCGACCAGTGGCCGGAACCACATGCCCAATGCATGGCTCGCATGCGGCTCGGCCAGCGCCAGCTGTGCGGCCTCCTCGACCATCCGGTACACGCCGCTGCTGAGCCGCGCCGAGCCATGCTGGCGGATCGATTCACGCAGGTGGGCGGCCAGCGGCGCGGCGCCGTGCGCGATGGCCAGTCCGACCAGCTCGTCGAGGCGTTCGCGCAGAAAGCGCGCCATCGCGGCCGGGGTCGCCGCCTGCGGGTCCTCGTCCGGATCGTAGAAGGTGCGCGCGATGATCGCCGGATCGACGCGCTCGACGTAGGCCCGCAAGGCGCTGAAGTCCTTGCGGGTGTAATGGCGGCTGAAGGTCAGGCCGTCCATCAGGCCGTCGGTGGGTCGGGAGGGGGCGCGGTCAGCCATCGGGTGATCGATCAGGCGTAGCAGGCGATGGGTGAGGGTGATGGATCAGGGTGATGGATCAGGGTGATGGATCAGGGCGATGAGTGAAGGCGACAGGCAAGGGCGACGGGCAAAGGCGACTGGTGGCCGCGACAGATGAAGGCGGCGGATCCGGGCGACCCGCCCAAGCCACCAGGCGGGGCATCGCGTCCAGGCGACCAACGGCCCCGATTGCGGCGTGCACCGGTGCCGCCTCCGATCCGAGCGGACGCCGGCGCATGATTTCCCGGCGTGCGGCGCACCGCGTAAGTATAGGCCGGGCGCGGCCGAGTACCGTCGCGCACGGCGCAAAAGCATGCAAGCCGGCAAGGTGGCGGTGTCGACCACGGCACATGCCACGGCGCACGCCACCGCCCATCGAAGCCGGCCGCGAGATCCAGGAGACAGGCGGGGAGGGCTCGGGGCCGCCCCGCCATGCGGGTCGAAGGCCTCCCGACATTGCCGGCCCGGCGCCGTTTCGCCGCAGCCGGGCGCCGCCCTGGGCGCGGGGAGGACGCGGCTATAATGCCCGGATGACTTCGTCGCCTCCCTCCTTTCACGCGGTCGTCGTCGGCGGTGGCCTCGTCGGCAAGACCACCGCGCTCGCCCTTTCGCAAGCCGGTCTGCGTGTCGCGTTGCTGGCGCCGCGCGGCGCGCCGCCGCCCGCCGGCGCGGAACAGTTCGACTCCCGGGTCTATGCGCTCGCGCCGAGCGCACAGGCCTTGCTCGAACGCCTGCGTGTCTGGCCGGCCATCGACGGACAGCGGCTGGGCCCGGTGCTGGACATGCAGGTGCGGGGCGACGCATTCGGCGAACTACGCTTCTCGGCGTTCCAGTCGGCGGTCGCGCAGCTTGCCTGGATCGCCGAGTCGGCCCGGATCGAAGCCGCGCTCGACATGGCCCTGGGTTTCCTGCCGCAGTTGTTCTGGCGCGAGCAGCGGGCGGTGGCGCTCGACAATCTGTCCGACGGTCCGGCTCGCCTGACGCTGGACGACGGTACGACGCTGTCGGCCGAGCTGGTCGTCGGCGCGGACGGCGCGCATTCCTGGGTGCGTGCGCAGACCGGCGGCACCGTCAAGCGGCGTGAGTACGAGCAGACCGGCGTGGTGGCGAATTTCCATACGTCCGAGCCGCATCGTGAAACCGCCCGTCAGTGGTTCCTCGACGGCGGCGAGATCCTTGCGCTGCTGCCGATGGCCGGTGACTACCTGTCGCTGGTGTGGTCCGCCCGTACCGAGCACGCGGAGAAGCTGATCCAGGGCGGTGGCGAGCGGCTCGGCGCCGAGATCGAGCGCGTCGCGCGCGGTTTCACCGGGACCTTGCGCTGCGTGACGCCGCCGCGTGGCTTCCCGCTGGCGCTGCAAAAGGTCGACCGCCTGATCGCACCGCGCGTCGCGCTGGTCGGCGATGCGGCGCACCTGATTCATCCGTTGGCGGGCCAGGGCGTGAATCTCGGCTTGCGCGACGTGGCCGCGCTGGCCGATGCGCTGGCAGCCAAGGAGCCGTTCCGCGACCACGGCGATCCAGTCCTGCTGCGCCGCTACGAGCGGTCGCGACGCGAGGACATCGGCGCGATGACGCTGGCCACCGACGGCCTGCATCGCCTTTTCTCGGAACGTCTGCCGTTCCTGCGCGCGGTGCGCAATGCCGGCATGTCGATCGTCGGGGCCCAGCCGTTCCTGAAACGGTGGCTGGTTGCTCAGGCGCTGGGCTGACCTCTCTTGCGGACCGGCTGCTCCGTGCCCGCCGGCGTCGCGCCTTTCCATTCCCTGCTTTTCCTTGCACCGAGTTCCTTATGAAACGCGTTCTTGTCTCGATAGCATCTGTGCTGGCCATTCTCGCCGCGCCTGCTGCCCGCGCCGATGCGACCACCGATGCCCTCAAGGCGGCGCTGCAGAAGCGCCTCGGGCCCGAGGCGACGATCCGCGGCGTCGAGCGCTCGGCGATGCCGGGCGTCTACGAGGTCAATGTCGGTTCGCAACTGATCTATAGCGATGCAAAGGGTGAGCACGTGCTGATCGGCAACATGATCGACACCGCCAGCGGCGAGAACCTGACGCAGACCCGCTTCTCGCAGGTCAACCGGATCGATGTCTCGAAGCTGCCGCTCAACGACGCGATCAAGACGGTGAAGGGCAACGGCCGGCGCAAGCTCTATGTGTTCTCCGACCCGCGCTGCCCGTACTGCCATCGGCTCGAGGAGACGCTCAAGGACATGAAGGACCTGACGATCTACACCTTCCTGTACCCGGTGCTCGGTCCCGAGTCGGTCGACAAGGCCAAGTCGATCTGGTGCGCGAAGGACCGTACGCAGGCTTGGCGCGACTGGATGCTCGACAAGAAGGACCCGGGCAACGCGACGTGCGACACCACGGCACTGACGCGTAATCGCGCGCTCGGCGAAAGCTATGGCGTGACCGGCACGCCGACCGTCGTGCTGGCCGACGGCAGCCGTCTCCCCGGCGCGGTGCCCGCCGCGGAACTGGAGAAAGCGCTGGCGCGCCAGCGCTGAAAACGCGCCGCGCGCCGTACCCCTTGCGATTACCGGCCTTGCCAACGATGAATCCGATCCGCTACACGATCCGCCCGTCCCGTCCGGCAGCCCACGTATTTGAAGTCACGCTGACGGTCGCGGAACCGGCGGCGGACGGGCAGCGCTTCTTTCTGCCGGTCTGGATTCCGGGCAGCTACATGGTGCGCGAGTTCTCGCGCAACATCGTGACGATCGGCGCGCGCGCCGCGAGCGGTCGGCGCGTGGCGCTGACCAAGCTCGACAAGCACACGTGGCAGGCCGCGCCTTGCAAGGGACCGCTGACGCTGCGCTATGAGGTGTACGCCTGGGACCTGTCGGTCCGTTCCGCCTATCTGGACGACACCATCGGCTTCTTCAATGGCACCAGCGTGTTCCTCGCGGTGGTGGGCCAGGAGACGGCGCCGTGCAGCGTGACGATCGAGGCCCCGGCCGGCGTGTCCGGCTGGCGCGTGGCGACCTGCCTGCGCGAGGCGCGCGGCACGCGCCGCTATGGCTTCGGCGACTATCTGGCCGACGACTACGACGAGCTGATCGACCATCCGGTCACGCTGGGCCTGTTTCAGTCCACGACCTTCGAGGCGCATGGCGTGCCGCACGACATCGTGATCAGCGGTGCGGTGCCCGGCCTCGACCTGCCGCGCTTGGCTGCCGACCTGCAGCGCATCTGTGAGCGTCAGATCGCGATGTTCGAGCCGCGTACGCGGCGCGCGCCGATGACGCGCTACGTGTTCATGACGATGGCGGTGGGCGACGGCTACGGCGGTCTCGAGCATCGCGCCTCCACCGCGCTGATTGCCAACCGCGACGACCTGCCGTTGCGCGGCGTCGCGGAGGTGGGGGAAGGCTATCGCACCTATTTGGGACTGTGCAGTCACGAGTACTTCCACACCTGGAACGTCAAGCGGATCAAGCCGGACAGCTTCGTCGATTACGATCTGAGCCGCGAGAACTACACGACGCTGCTCTGGCTGTTCGAGGGCTTCACCTCGTATTACGACGATCTGACGCTGGTTCGCAGCGGCCTGATCGATGCAAACGCTTATTTCGGCCTGCTCGGCAAGACCATCGCCAATGTCGAGCGCGGCAGCGGTCGGCTCAAGCAAACGGTCGCCGAAAGTTCGTTCGATGCATGGACCAAGTATTACCGGCAGGACGAGAACGCTAGCAACGCAATTGTCAGCTACTACACGAAGGGATCGCTGGTCGCGCTCGCATTCGACCTCGCGATCCGCGCGCGAAGCGAGTCGCGCCGCTCGCTCGACGATTTCATGCGGCTGCTGTGGCAGCGCTTCGGACGCGACTTCTACCGGGGCAGGAAACGCGGCGTCGACGCGGCCGACGTGCTGGCGCTGATCGAGGAGTCGACCGGCGTCGACCTGAGCGATCTGTTCGCACAGGCCGTCGATTCGACGCGCGACCTGCCGTTCGAGGCCTTGTTCGCACCGTTCGGGCTGAGCCTGGAAGCGGTGCCTGTCGCAGGCAGCCGCGTCTCGCTCGGCGCGAAGGTACGCCCGGACGGTGTGCTGGCTGCCGTGTACGACAACGGCCCGGCCCAGGCGGCCGGACTGTCGGCCTCCGATACCCTGGTGGCAGTCGATGGTCTGCGAGTGACCGGCGGCAATCTTGAAAAACTGCTGACGCGCTACGCGCCGCGCCAACAGATCGAAATCCATGCATTCCGTCGCGATGTCCTGCGCAGCTTCCGCCTGACACTGGCGCCGGCGGATGTCTCGCATTTCCGTCTGCTGGCCAGCGACACGCGCGCCGGCCGTGCATTGCGCAACGCCTGGCTGCGCTGAACCACGTTGCTACATGCCGTGCGCGAGCAGGTAATCGACGAACGCGCGCGTCTTGCGCGGCGTGAAGCGTCGCGACGGCATTACCAGGTGAACCGTCTCGGTGCGTAAGCTCCAGTCGGCCAGCACCCGCTGCAGTTGGCCGGCGCGTACGTTGCTTTCGCACAGTGCGTCCGGCAATACGGCGATTCCCGCGCCCTCGATCGCGAGCGCGCGCTGCATCACGACCGAGTTGACCTGCACGGCCTGGCGTTCGAGGTCGAGGGTCACCTGACGCCGACGCTGCGTCAGCGTTTCGGTATTCATCAGGCGGCGCGCCCCGCGCAGCAGCACGAAGCGGTGCGCATGCAACCCGCTTGGGCTGGTCGGCAGACCGGCCTCGGCCAGATAGGCCGGGCTTGCATAGAGCGAGCGGCGGATTTCGCCAAAGCGGCGCGCGACCAGATTCGAATCGGTCAGCATGCCCGCCCGCACCGCGACGTCCACGCGCTCGGCGATCAGGTCCACGCGCCGCGCGCTGAGGTCGAGTTCCACGGTGACGTCCGGGAAATCCGCGCAGTAGCGCGCGATCGGCACGGCGAGGTAATGTTCCGCAAAGTCCGCCGGCGCCGTCACGCGCAGACGGCCGCGCGGTTCCGCCGACAACTCCGCACCGAAGTCCCGTACCGCCTCGACTTCTTCGAGCAGCGGCTGGCAACGCTCGAAGTAGGCCTGGCCGGCCTCGGTCAGTTCGATGCGTCGCGTCGAGCGGTCGAACAGGCGCACGCCCAGCGACTGCTCGAACGCCGCGAGCCGACGGCTGACGGTCGCCTTTGGCGTGCCCAGCGCCTCGCCTGCGCGGCTGACGCTGCGCAGGCGCGCCACCTCCGCGAACAACAGCATGTCGTCCAATTCCTGGCGCATCGGCTCCGCTCCGGCGATTGTCCCGTATTCGAGATACTGAATCTCATTTTAAGCGCTTCGCGCAAAGGCTTGCGGAGCCTAGAATCGGGTCATCGCTGCTTTGGCGCCGGCATAGTGTGTTTCACCGCTTGTCCGCGCAACGCGGCACATCGACCAGAGAACGGATCAGGACCATGACGACGATTCTGCAAATCAACGGCGCGGCGCGCTCACAAGGCGCGAACTCGACCCTGTTGGCCAACGAAACCACTGCGCATCTGAAGGACAAGTTCGGCGACGCGAAGGTGGTGGTGCGCGATCTTCATCAGACCGCGCTGCCGCCGCTCAGCGATACCGTGCTGGGCGCCTTCTTCACGCCCGAACCGCAACGCGACGAAGCCCAGCGCGCGATCGTCGCGCGCAGCGATGCGCTGATCGAGGAATTGCAGGCGGCGGATGTGGTCGTGATCGGGGCGCCGATGTACAACTTCGGCGATTCGACCCAACTGAAAGGCTATTTCGACTGGGTCGCCCGCGCGGGCCGAACCTTCCGGTACACGCCCGAGGGCAAGCCAGAGGGCCTGGTGGTCGGCAAGAAGGTTTACATCGTGGTGGCGCGTGGCGGCAAGTATGTCGGCACGCCGCTCGATACGCAGACGCCGTATCTGCAGACTTTCCTCGGCTTCCTCGGGATGACGGACGTGACGTTCATCCATGCGGAGGGTTTCGCGATGGGCCCCGAGGCAGCCCAGGCCGCGCTGGACGGCGCTCGCGCCGCGATCGCCGCGCTCTGAACGGTCATCGCGGCGAAGCGGGAACCGAAGCCGGACGCCGTTTCGGCGACGGCCGTCGGCCCGCTCAGACGTCGATCCGCCAGTCGATCGGCGTCGCGCCGTTTGCCGACAGGAAGCGGTTTGCTTCGGCGAAGTGACCGCAGCCGAAGAACCCGCGGTGCGCCGCGAGCGGCGACGGGTGTGGCGCTTCCAGAACGAGATGTTGCGGCATCTCGGCAAGCAGTGCGCGCTTGGCTTGCGCGTGTGCGCCCCACAGCATGAACACCGTCGGCTGGGCGCGTTGCCCGAGCTGGCGGATCAGCCGGTCGGTGCAGTCTTCCCAGCCGTGTTTCGCATGGCTGGCGGCGCGACCCTGCTCGACGGTCAACACCGTGTTCAGCAGCAGCACCCCCTGGCGGGCCCAGCCGTCGAGACAGCCTGAGTTCGGCGGCGTCATGCCGAATTCGGCCTGCAATTCCTTGAAGATGTTGCGCAGCGAGGGCGGCGGGCGCACGCCTGGCGGCACGGAGAACGCCAGGCCATGGGCTTGCGGCGTGCCGCGATCGTCGCCATGGTAGGGGTCCTGGCCCAGGATGACGACCTTGACTGCCTCGCATTCGGTCAGTTCGAGCGCGCGGAACACATCCTCCGGATAGACGACGCGGCCGGCTGCGCGCTCGCCATCGACGAACGCACACAGCGCGGCATAGCGCGGCCCACCGATGAAGTCGGCAAGACAGTCGCGCCAGGTGCCGGACAGACCGGCGAAGGCATCGGCCAGTGGCGCCTTCGCCGGGCCTGCGCCGACGGCCGACGCAGCCGTGTCCTCGGGGAACAGATCGCGCGCGCTCATCGGTGGCCCCGCACGAGCAGGTAACCGCGTTCGGCCTTCGATACGTCGGCGCGACTGGCGCCCGGCAGCGCAGCCACGACGCGCTCCGCGAACGCGCGTAGCGCGTCGTCGTTGCCTTCCAGCAATTCGACTTCGATCTCGCAGATGGGTGCGCGTTGCGGATGCGCTTCGCCGCCGGAGGTGCGGGCTGCATGGATCTCGCCGACGTCGACCACTGCCTCGAAGCGACTGTCGTCTGCTTCCAGCAGCCAGGCGGTGCGCACGAAGTCGGTGCTGAACAAGCGTTCCAGGCGCGGCGCGGCCTCGGTCAGCGCGGCGCGGGCCGCGGCGTCGTCGCATTCGGCGAGAAGCGATTCGATCTCCAGTGCCGGGCCCTGCACCGGCAGTTCCCATTCGTGGCGCACATGGAGACCGTCATGGGCGTCGCCGCTGGTCTTCAATGTCTGGCGCCAGGCGCCGCCGATCTGCCGCAGCCGCAGCGCCATGCGGCGCGCGGCGAGCAGGCAGTCCGGCGTATCGAAATAGGCATTCGACACCGTTTTCGCGACACCGGGCTGGCCGGACGTCCGTTCGAAGAAGGCCACGGCGTCGCGGGGATCGCCTGGCAATGCCAGCTTGATTTCCTTTTCGATGGCCATCGGTTAAGCGCTTGCCTCAGTGGGTCGGTGTGCCGCGCGTCGGGCGACGTTGGAAGAACAGCGCGTCGAGTTCGACACCCGGTTCGGGCGCACGCATGAAGGCCTCGCCCACCAGGAAGCCGGGAACCCCGGCGGCGCGCAGGCGCTCGACATCGCGTGCGGCCAGAATACCGGATTCCGCGATGACGAAGCGATCGTCGGGCAGCGTGTCGAGCAGTCCCAGCGTGGTGTCGAGCGACACCTCGAAGGTGCGAAGGTTGCGGTTGTTGATGCCGAGCAGCGGCGTGTCGAGGGTCAGCGCGGCGTCGAGTTCGTCCCGTCCGTGGATTTCGACGAGTGCCGCCATGCCAAGGTCGTGGGCGATGTGTTCCAGCTCGCGCATCTGCGTCGGCGCCAGGATCGCGGCGATCAGCAGGATGCAGTCCGCCCCCATCGCGCGCGCCTCGAACACCTGGTACGGATCGATGATGAAGTCCTTGCGCAGGACGGGGAGGGCGGTCGCCGCGCGCGCGGCACGCAGATAGTCGGGGCTGCCCTGGAAAAACGACACGTCGGTCAGCACGGACAGGCAGCTCGCGCCGTGCGCCTCATAGCTGCGCGCGATTGCCGGGGGATCGAAGTCCGGCCGGATCACGCCCTTGGACGGACTCGCCTTCTTGATTTCAGCGATCACCGCCGCGCGATCGGCGGACCGGGCGCCGCGCAGCGCGCCGACGAAATCGCGCGTCGCCGCGGCGCTCGCGCAGTTGCGCTCGAGCGTCGCCTGGGGCGTGTGCGCCCGGGCGGCCGCGACTTCCTCGCGCTTGACCGCGACGATCCGGTCGAGAATGTCGGACATGTGGAAACTCCAGAAGTGGCCGCCAGTGCGGCCATGGCATCGGTGCGGCCTGCGGCGGACGCGCCGCGACCGTGCATCGTGAGAGCGGGCGGCGTTCGCTCAGCGGCTGAAGCGGCGCGTGAATCGTACCAGTTCGTCGACCTTGGCCCGGGCCGCGCCCGACCGTATCGTCTCGCGCGCGAGGTCGACGCCGAGCGCGATCGAGTCGACCACGTTGGCGGCGAAGAGGGCGGCGCCTGCGTTGAGAAGCACGATATCGCGCACCGGACCGGGCGAATTCTCCAGCGCCGCGAGCAGCATGCCGCGCGACTGATCAGCGCTCTGTACCTGCAGCGCGCGGCTGGACGACATCGTCAGGCCGAAGTCCTCCGGATGGACTTCATATTCGCGGATCTGGCCGTTGTGCAGCTCGCCGACCATCGTCGGCGCGCCCAGCGACAGCTCGTCCATGCCGTCGCGGCTGTGCACCGTCAACACGTGTTGCGCGCCGAGGCGCTGCATCACCCTTACCTGGATGCCGACCAGATCGGCGTGGAACACGCCCATCAATTGATTCGGTGCCGACGCCGGGTTGGTCAGCGGCCCCAGAATGTTGAACATGGTTCGTACGCCGAGCTCCCGCCGCACCGCTGCGATGTGCTTCATCGCCGGATGGTGGTTCGGCGCGTACATGAAACCGATGCCGGTCTCGTTGATCGACTCCGCCACCTGCGCCGGCGTCAGATCGATGTTCACGCCGAGCGCTTCCAGTACGTCGGCGCTGCCGGACGTACTCGACACGCTGCGGTTGCCATGCTTTGCAACCCGGCCGCCGGCCGCCGCGACCACGAAGATCGCGCTGGTCGAGATGTTGAACGTGTTGGTGCCGTCGCCGCCGGTGCCGACGACATCGACGAAACGCGGGTCGGTGATGCCTTCGACCGGCAACGCGAATTCACGCATCACGGTCGCGGCGGCGGCGATCTCGCCGATCGTCTCCTTCTTCACGCGCAGCCCCAGCAGCAACGCGGCCGCGGTCGCCGGCGGCATCTCGCCGCGCATGATCAGCCGCATCAGGTGCAGCATTTCGTCGTGAAAGATCTCGCGGTGATCGATCACGCGTTCGAGGGCTTCGCGCAGGGAAATCGTGGCCATGTGTGGTGCTCCGTTCAACGCTGCAGGAAGTTGCGCAGCAGCGCGTGGCCGTGCTCGCTCAGAATCGATTCGGGATGGAACTGCACGCCCTCGACCGGCAGGCTGCGGTGGCGCACACCCATGATCTCGCCGTCATCGCTGCTTGCCGTGACTTCAAGGCAGTCGGGCAGCGACGCGCGTTCGATCGCCAGCGAGTGATAGCGCGTCACGGAAAAACGCGACGGCAGACCGGCGAACACGCCGCGCTGATCCGTCTCGATTTCGCTGACCTTGCCGTGCATGACCGTGCGGGCACGCACGACTCGGCCACCGAATGCCTCGCCGATCGCCTGATGACCGAGACAGACGCCGAGAATCGGCAGCTTGCCGGAGAATTCGCGCAGCACGTCGAGCGTGACGCCCGCATTGCCCGGATGGCTCGGACCGGGCGACAGGCAGATGCGCGCGGGCGCGAGCTCGGCGATCTCCGCCAGGGTAATCTCGTCGTTGCGGAAAGTGCGGACGTCTTCGCCCAGTTCGCCGAAGTATTGGACGATGTTGTAGGTAAACGAATCGTAGTTGTCGATCATCAACAGCATGGAAACCTCTCCTGCCTGGTCGGCAGTGCATTCGCGGATGGCGTGGTGCGACGTGCTCAACGCCTCGGATGCCCTGGGGACGGCCCCGCCGATCGCGTCCAGCCGGGCGGCGGACGCAGCACGACGTCGCTGGCGACGTCAGTGCCGGCGGGGCCGACGCCATGCCCAGGCGTCGGCGGCAGGTAGGAGCAGGTGCGGCTCGGCACGCATCGCGGCTGTCCTCACAGCGCCGCGGCGTCGAAGCCTTCCTGCACATGCTCGGCCGCGCGGATCAGCGCGCGCGCCTTGTTCTCGGTTTCCTGCCATTCGGCTTGCGGTACCGAGTCCGCAACCACGCCCGCAGCGGCCTGCACGTACAGGTTGCCGTTCTTCACGATGCCGGTGCGGATCGCGATCGCGAGATCCATCTCGCCAGCGAACGACAGATAGCCGACCGCGCCGCCGTACAGACCGCGCTTGACCGGTTCCAGCTCGTCGATCAACTGCATCGCGCGAACCTTCGGCGCACCGCTCAATGTCCCGGCCGGGAAGGTGGCGCGCAGCACGTCGAGATTGCTGACGCCTTCGCGCAACCGCCCCTCGACCGCGCTGACGATGTGCTGCACATGCGAGTACTTCTCGATCTGAAGCTTGTCGACGACGCGCACCGAGCCGGTCTCGGCGATGCGGCCAATGTCGTTGCGCGCCAGGTCGATCAGCATCACATGCTCGGCGACTTCCTTCGGATCGGCCAGCAGGTCGCGCGCGAGAGCGTCGTCTTCGTCGGGCGTGGCGCCCCGGGCGCGCGTTCCGGCCAGCGGGCGGATCGTCACCGTCTCGCCGTCGTCACGGCGCTCGCGGCGCACCAGGATTTCCGGCGACGCGCCGACCACGTGGCAGTCGCCGAAGTTGTAGTAGTACATGTACGGCGACGGGTTCAACGAGCGCAGCGCGCGATACAGCGATAGCGGCGAATCGCGGAATGGCTTGACCAGGCGCTGGCCCACCTGCACCTGCATCAACTCGCCCGCCGCAATGTATTCCTTGGCGCGCGCCACCGCCTTGAGGTAGTCGGCCTGCGGAAACTCGCGGAATACCTCGGTGCGCACCGATTCGCTGGTGACCGGCGGTGTCACCGCCTGCCGCAGACGCAGGCGCAGTTCGCGCAGGCGCTGGCGGGCCCGCGCGTACGCCTCGGGCTGCGTCGGATCCGCGTAGACGATCAGATACAGCTTGCCGGCCAGGTTGTCGATCACCGCCACTTCGTCGGCGAGCAGCAACTGGATGTCCGGCATGCCGAGCGGGTCGGACGCCGGCATGCTGTGCGCCAGCGAGGGTTCGACGTAGCGCACCGCGTCATAGCCGAAATAGCCAGCCAGGCCGCCAGCGAAACGTGGCAGGCCGGCGCGCGGGGCGACCTTGAAGCGGGACTGGAAGGATTCGATGAAGGCGAGCGGATCGCCGTTCGCGCGCTCGACGACGTCGCCGTGGCGCAGCACCTCGATGCTGTCGCCGGTCGCTCTCAGCACCGTGCTGGCGGGCAGGCCGATGAACGAATAGCGCCCGAAACGTTCGCCGCCGACGACGGATTCGAGCAGGAAGGAATGGACGCCGTTGCGTTCCACCTGCGCGAGCTTCAGATAAAGCGAGAGCGGCGTATCGAGGTCGGCCAGCGCCTCGGCGATCAGCGGGATACGGTTGTAGCCGGCCTTGGCCAGCGAACTGAATTCGAGTTCGGTCATGGTGTTCTCCATCCGCTGGGCGTCATTCTGGTGGACGCCGCGGGCGTGTCGGACGCCTCACGGCCAGACCCGTCGGGTCTTGGCGCATGGCGGAATCGCAAGAAACTGCGCGAGTGCATCGCGCAAAAAGAAACGTCGGCCTCATGCTGGCTTGCCGGGCGTTGCGGGGCGCGATCAAGCGGATCGGCGCCTTCGACGGCGGGCAGCAGCTGGCTACCGGGACGCGATCAGCGCCGCCAGGGCCAAGCCCCCCGGTCGCTGCCGCGAACGCGTTTCTTGCGATTGAAGAACATGGAAATCGTGGATTACCGTTTCAGGATGAGCGCTGCCGCTTCGAGCAGCGTTCCGACTATAGCATTGCAGTCGAGATCCTGTACAGGACGCCCATGATTGTAGCCGTACGGGACGATCAGCGACGCGATGCCGGCCGCGCGCGCGGCCAGTGCGTCGTTCTCCGAGTCGCCGAGCGCGACTGTTTCGGCCGGCGTCACGCCCAGCGCGCGGCATGCCTCGCGCATCGGCAACGGGTCGGGCTTCTTGCGGGCGAAGCTGTCGCCGCCGAACACATGGTCGAAATCGCCTGCCAGACCGAATTGCGCCAGCAGGCCGGCGGCAAAGCGCAGCGGCTTGTTCGTCACGCAGGCGAGCCGGATGCCGCCCTCGCGCAGCGCCGCGACGCCTTCGGCCGCGCCGGGATAGAGCGTCGCGTGATGACCGTTGATACGCTGGTATTCGGTCTGGTAATCGGCATACGCCCGGTCGAACAGCGCGCTGGCCGCATCGGCGTCATAGCGCGCGCCGAGCACCGACGCGATCAGGTGCTCGGTGCCCTTGCCGATGTATTCGATGGTCTCGCTGAGATCGATCGGACGCGCCCCGAGGCCGCTCAGCATGCCGTTCAGCGCCGCGGTGAAGTCGCCGGCCGTATCGAACAGCGTGCCGTCGAGATCGATGATGGCTGCCCGGATCGTGTACGAATCGAGCGCGCCCATCAGGCCTGCTCGCGGCCAGCAGTTTGCGAGACGCCGGCGAGCGCCGCGCGCATCTGCTCGATAACGGCGCGATAGTCGGGCTTGCCGAACACCGCCGAGCCCGCCACGAAGGTGTCCGCGCCGGCTTCGGCAATGGCGGCGATATTGTCCGGCTTCACGCCACCGTCGACCTCCAGATGGATCTCGCGCCCGGTGCGCTCGCGATATTCATCGATGCGGCGCCGTGCCTCGCGCACCTTGACCAGTGCTTCCGGGATGAAGGACTGGCCGCCGAACCCCGGGTTGACGGACATGATCAGGATCAGGTCGAGCCGGTCCATCACGTAGTCGAGGTGGCTGAGCGAGGTCGCCGGATTGAAGACCAGGCCGGCCTTGCATCCGTGCTCGCGAATCAGCGACAGCGTGCGGTCGATGTGCTCGGAGGCTTCCGGGTGGAAGCTGATGATGTTGGCGCCTGCCTTGGCGAAGGCGGGTACGAGCGCGTCGACCGGCTTGACCATCAGGTGAACGTCGATGGGCGCTTCGGTATGGGGACGCAGCGCCTCGCAGACCATCGGGCCGATGGTCAGGTTCGGCACGTAATGGTTGTCCATCACGTCGAAATGAATCCAGTCCGCGCCGGCCGCTACGACCTGCCGCACCTCGTCGCCCAGGCGGGAGAAGTCGGCGGAAAGGATGCTGGGGGCGATGCGGTATTGCGTCATGACGGGGCGCCGAGCGGGCGGGCAGGAAATAAAGCATCATTCTAGCCGCGCTGGCGTCCTGCCGAGCGGCGTGGCCCGCAAGCCGGCCGCCGGCCGGCAGGGCGGAAAGCAGGCGGAAAGCAGGCCGGACGTGAGTCGCCGACCCGCGCATGCGCCGCCGCCCTGGCGGGTTGTCGCGTGGGACCATCGTGCGAGCGCGTTGCGAGAGGCCTGCGGTTGCGGCAGACGCGGCCATGACAGAGAATCTGTCACTTGAGTTTACTGGTGCGCGCGGCATCCGCCGCGCGGGTTCCCGACTTCAGCGCGAGCAGCGCTATGCCGTTTCCAAAACCGCGATGAGCCAATACGAGATGAGCGTGACGGTAGCGCCCCGCTACATGCCCGAGCAGTCCGACCCGGCGCGCCGGCAGTTCGCGTTCGCTTACACGATTACCATCCGCAACACCGGTTCCGTGCCGACCCAATTGATTGCGCGGCATTGGGTCATCTCCGACAGCGAGAACACCGTGCAGGAAGTGAAAGGGCTCGGGGTGGTCGGCAACCAGCCGCTGCTCGCGCCTGGGGAACGGTTCGAATACACCAGCTGGGCCGTCATCGCGACACCGGTGGGCAGCATGCGCGGCGATTTCTTTTGCGTCGCGGAAGACGGCACGCGCTTCGAGGCGCCGGTCGCGCCATTCGCGCTGTCGATGCCTCGTACCCTGCATTGACGCGATGGATCCGGCGAAACGGACCTGGTCCGGCACGCCGATTCACCGCTGCCCGTGCTCCCGGGCGTCCGTCCCGATTTTCCCTAAGAACGCCACGCGCATGCGATCACTGAAGTTCCTGGCAGTTGCTCTCCTCGCCGTTTTCCTTGCGTCTTGCGCGTCCCATCGCCCCAGCCCGACGCCGACCACCGCCGGCAGCCCAGGCGTGTTGCGCACCGAGCGGTTGGCACCCGCGACGTGGAGCGACGTGGCCGGCTGGCAGGACGACTCGCTGATCGGTGCGGTGGCCGCGCTGCGGCAAAGCTGCGTGCGACTCGGGTCGCGACGCGACTGGCGGCGCGCCTGCGACGCGATGCGCACACTCGACGAACTCGATACCGCGGCCGTGCGGCGCTATTTCGAGGAGAATTTCACGCCGTTCCAGCTTGCCAACGCGGACGGCAGCCAGGATGGGCTGGTGACCGGCTACTACGAGCCGCTGCTGCATGGTTCGCGCACGCCCCATCCGCCGTACCTCTATCCGCTGTATCGCATGCCGCCGTCGCTGCGCCGCGCCGGTGCGCTGCCCGACCGCGAACGGCTGGTGCGCTCCGGCCAACTGCGGGGCCAGGAACTGGTCTACGTCGACGATCCGATCGAGGCCTTCTTCCTGCAGGTGCAGGGGTCGGGTCGGATCGTGCTCGACAGCGGTGAAGTGATGCGGGTCGGCTTCGGCGGCACGAACAACCGGCCGTATCGTTCGATCGGCAAATGGTTGATCGACCGCGGCGAGCTGACGCCGTCGCAGGCGACGATGCAGGGCATCAAGGCCTGGGCGCGTGCGAACCCATCGCGCGTCGACGCGCTGCTCGACGTGAATCCGCGCTTCGTGTTCTTCAAGGAAATGCCGTCGAACGGCGAGGGTGCCGGCGATGCCGGTGCCGACGGACCGGTCGGCGCGCTCGGCGTGCCGCTCACGCCGGAACGCTCGATCGCGGTCGACCCCAGCGCGATCCAGCTCGGTCTGCCGGTGTTTCTGGCGACGACACGTCCGCTGACGTCGGCCCCGCTGAACCGGCTGATGTTTGCGCAGGATACCGGCTCGGCGATCCGCGGCGTGGTACGGGCGGACTTCTTCTGGGGGTTGGGTGATACGGCGGGCGACCTGGCGGGCCGCATGAAACAATCGGGCCGCATGTGGGTGTTGCTGCCTAATGCATAAACGCGTGGGGCATAAACGCGTGGGGCATAAGTGCATGGGCTGCGGCGGCGCGCTGGCCGCGGCGTCGCCTGCCGGGGGCGGCAACGCCGCGCTTCGCGCGCCGCAAGTCCGGCGCAACCACATTCAGGATGAAGCCCGGCGATTCGGGATCGCGTCCTGAGCTGCCGGGCCCAAAAGAGCGGTCTGACGACTGGGGTCGGGACCGGCATGATGCCGGCCCCGGCGCGATGGATCAGCCGCGAGCGCGTTCGTCGATCACCCGGCGTGCCTTGCCGACCGAGCGCTCGATGCCGTTCACGCCGAGCAGATCGATTTTCGCGGTGACACCGATCAGCGCCTTGATGTCGTAGCCCAGTGCGGTGCGCGCCGCTTCCAGCGCGACCGGATCGGCGCGCACCGTCGGGTTCGGTTCGACGCGCACGGTCAGGCAGTCCAGCGGACCGTCCTTGCTCAGCAGGATCTGATAGTGCGGCGCGAGGGCCGGCTGCTTGAGCAGCAACTCCTCGATCTGGGACGGGAAGACGTTGACGCCGCGGACGATCATCATGTCGTCCGAGCGGCCGGTGATCTTCTCCATGCGCCGCATCGGGCGCGCGGTGCCCGGCAGCAGGCGTGTCAGGTCGCGCGTGCGATAGCGGATGATCGGCAGCGCTTCCTTGCTCAGCGAGGTGAACACCAGCTCGCCGAACTCGCCGTCGGGCAGCACTTCGCCGGTCTCGGGGTTGATGATTTCGGGGTAGAAGTGGTCTTCCCAGATCGTCGGACCGTCCTTGGTTTCCGCGCACTCGCTCGCGACACCCGGCCCCATCACTTCGGACAGGCCGTAGATGTCCACCGCCGTGATGCCCATGCGCTTCTCGATTGCCGCGCGCATGTCGTCGGTCCACGGCTCGGCGCCGAAGATGCCGATGCGCAGCGACGAGGCAGCCGGGTCGAGGCCCTGTTTCTCGAATTCGTCCGCGATCGACAGCATGTAGCTCGGCGTCACCATGATGATGTCCGGCTTGAAGTCCTGGATCAACTGGACCTGCTTCTCGGTCTGCCCGCCACCGAACGGGATCACGGTCAGGCCGGCGCGCTCCGCGCCGTAGTGCGCGCCCAGACCGCCGGTGAACAGGCCATAGCCGTAGCTGATATGGATCTTGTCGCCGCGCCGGGCGCCGGCCGCGCGGATCGAGCGTGCCACCAGATCGGCCCAGTTGCTGATGTCGCGCGCGGTGTAGCCGACCACCGTCGGCTTGCCGGTGGTGCCCGACGACGCATGGATACGCGAGATCTGGTCGCCGGGCACCGCGAACATGCCGAACGGGTAATTGTCGCGCAGGTCCTTCTTGGTGGTGAACGGAAAACGTCCCAGATCGGCCAGCGTCTTGATGTCGTCCGGGTGCACGCCGGCTTCGTCGAACTTGCGGCGATAGACCGGCGAATTCTCATAGGCGTGCCTGACGCTCCAGCGCAGGCGCTCAAGTTGCAGCGCGCGCAGTTCTTCCGGGCTCGCCGTTTCGATCGGATCAAGAGGCAAGGCGGCGTTCATGTTATCTCCTGGGTCATGCCTTGGTTATGTATGATTTGAGCGGTCCAAGCGCTGCTGCGGGCTGGCGATGGGCAACCTTCGTTGGATGGCAGGCGCCGGTCGCCGTCGCGTTACACAGTCGTCACGTCATTCGGCGGTCGGGACGACTTCGCCCTTCAGCTCGGCCGATTTGCCGCGAAACATGGCGACGACTTCGCCGTGGTCGTTACGCACCGCCACGTCGTAAATGCCGTGCCGCCCAACGCGGGTCTGGCCCCGTGCTTCGGCGTGCAGCACGTCCCCCTCGTAGGCGGGTTTGAGGAATTCGATCGAGCAGCCAGCGGCGACCGTCACGCGGTTTGCGGTATTGCACGCAAAAGCGAAAGCCGAGTCGGCCAGCGCGAAGATCATGCCGCCGTGGCAGGTTTTATGACCGTTGAGGAAGGCGGCTGTCACGCGCATCGACATGCGTGCGAAGTCCGGCGCGATTTCGTCGAGCTGGATACCGAGCGCGTGCGTGCAGCCGTCGCGCTCGAACATCGTGTGCGCGGTGAGTTCGGCCAACGCCTGCGCGGACGGGTCTGCCGGCTTATCGCCCTGCGGGTCGCCATGTGTATGGGGCGTCGTCAAAATATCTCTCCTGTATTGCGGAGCGCGGCAGCCGTCGAGCCACCGCACTGCGAATCTGCCCGTCCGGCAGCCGGCGGCTGGTCGACGCATGGTCGGCGGCCAGGCGCTTGCGCTGACCGGCACAGCGGCGGCACCGCGCCTGGACCGCCTGGCGGCGATCAACGGCCAGTGAAGCGTGGCGCGCGCTTTTCGAGAAATGCGTTCACGCCCTCGGCGTAATCGGCGCTGTTACCCAGCCGGCGCTGCGCGTCCCGTTCGAGATCGAGCTGTGCGTCAAGCCCTTGCGTGCCGGCCGCGCGCATCGCGTGACGGATCGCGACGATGGCGCCCGTCGGCTGGCTGGCGAGTTGCGCGGCCAGTCGCGCCACGCCTTCATCGAGTGCATCGTCCTCGAAGACCTGCCAGACCAGTCCCCAGGCATGCGCATCGGCGGCGGACAGGCGGTCGCCGGTCATTGCCAGTCCCAATGCGCGCTGCAGGCCGACGGCGCGCGGCAGGAACCAGGTGCCGCCGGTGTCGGGCAACAGGCCGATCTTCACGAAAGCCTGGATGAAGCTTGCCGACCTGCCGGCCAACACCATGTCGCAGGCAAAGGCGAGATTCGCGCCGGCGCCCGCGGCCGTGCCGTGCACGACGGCGATCACCGGGAAGGGCGCCGCGTGCAGGCGACGTACCAGCGGGTTGAAACCCCATTCGATCACGTCGCCCAGATCGGTCGCCTGGCCCGGCGTGAAGTCGAGGTCGGCCAGGTCCTGGCCGGCGCAGAAGGCCCTGCCGCTGCCTCGGATCAGCAGCGCGCGCGCGCCGTCCTGCGTGGCGCGCTCGACGGCATCGGCCAGCTCGGCATGCATGGCACGCGTGAAGCTGTTCAGCTTGTCGGGGCGATGCAGCGTGATGGTGCAGACCTTGTTTTCATCGATGCCATAAAGGATCGTGTTGTCGGTCATGGTCTCCTCGCAGGTTTCCCGTCATCGAAGCAATACGCCGCGGCGCGTCGACGAACGCGCCGTGGCTCGATACCTCATACGCGGCCGCTCACACGCGTTCGATCGCGATCGCAATGCCCTGGCCGACGCCGATGCACATGGTTGCCAGCGCGAAGCGGCCGGAGCCGGCTTCGAGCTGGTTCAACGCGGTGGTTACCAGCCGAGCGCCGGAAGCCCCGAGCGGATGGCCGAGCGCGATCGCGCCGCCGTAGGGGTTGACGCGCGCATCGTCGTCGGCGATGCCGAGCTGACGCAGCACGGCCAGACCCTGTGCCGCGAACGCTTCGTTCAGTTCGATCACGTCGAACTGATCGAGCGACATGTTCAGTTGGGCGAGCAGTTTCCGGGTGGCAGGCGCTGGGCCGATGCCCATGATGCGCGGCGCCACGCCGGCCGTCGCCATGCCCAGCACACGGGCGCGCGGGGTCAGGCCGTGCTGGCGCGCAGCGGCCTCGCTCGCCAGCAGCAGCGCGCAGGCGCCGTCATTGACACCCGATGCATTGCCGGCGGTCACCGTGCCGTCCGGGCGCACCACGCCGCGCAGCTTGGCCAGCGCTTCGAGGCTGGTTTCGCGCGGATGCTCGTCGACCGAGAAGACGAGCGGATCGCCTTTCCTTTGCGCGATGGTGACAGGCACGATCTCGCGGGCGAACCAGCCTTCACGGATGGCGCGGGCCGCTTTTTGCTGGCTGCGCAGCGCGAATGCGTCCTGGTCTTCGCGGCTGATGCCGAAGTCGGTCGCGACGTTCTCGGCGGTTTCCGGCATCGAGTCGATGCCGTACTGCTTTTTCATCAGCGGATTGACGAAACGCCAGCCGATCGTCGTGTCGTAGACCTCGGCGCTGCGCGCGAACGCGCTGGTGGCCTTGCCCATCACGAACGGTGCGCGCGTCATGCTTTCGACGCCGCCGGCGATCAACAGCGACGCTTCGCCTGCCTTGATGGCCCGTGCAGCCGTGCCGATCGCATCCATGCCGGAGCCGCACAGCCGGTTCAGCGTGGTGCCGGGCACGGCATCGGGCAGGCCGGCCAGCAGCGCGGACATGCGCGCGACGTTGCGGTTGTCCTCGCCAGCCTGGTTCGCGCAGCCATAAAGCACGTCGTCCACCGCCTGCCAGTCCACGGCGCCGTTGCGCGCCTTGAGCGCGGCGATCGGCACGGCGCCGAGGTCGTCGGCGCGAACATCCTTCAGGCCGCCGCCGTAGCGGCCAAACGGCGTGCGGATCGCATCGCAGATGAAAGCTTCGTTCATATCGGATCTTCGTTTTGAAAGCGTGACGGTGCGGTCGTCATCGTTGCGACCGGGCTGCGCCGGCCCGACCGCGCGAAACCGCCGGCACGGCGCGTGCCGCGGCGGCGGTTTCGCGCCCCGAGGCGCGCGGCGCGATCGAGCTCAGGCGGCCGTGGTCTCGCGCGGCGGCACGTGCCGCCGGCTTTGCACGACGCGAAACCGGTTGGCAACGAATGCCGCATCGGCCAGCGCGGCATTGGCCGCGGGATTGGCGCCGGTGCCGTGGAAGTCGGAGAACGCGGCGCTCTGGTTCACGAACACACCGCCGGTCAGATTGATCGACAGGGCCACGCCACCGCGCAGCGACGCTTCCTCGGCCGCTGCCAGCACGGCTTCGTCGGTGCTGTACACGGACATCGTCAGGGCGCCGCGCGTGGCCGCCAGCCGGCCGGCCAGATCGAGCGACTGCTGGGTCGAATCCGTGGCAATCACGAAAGCGATCGGGCCGAACCATTCGTCGGAAAACTTCGACGCATCGGTGCGCGCGTCGAGTTGCACGAGCAGCGGCGTCAGCACGCGCGCGTTCTCGAAAGCCGGGTGGGTAAGCGACTGGCTGTCGACCAATACCTTGCCGAGCGCCCGCGCCCGGTCGATGCGGTCCGCGACACCATCGTTCTGAATGGCGCCCAGCAGTTCCACTGCCTTCGCGGGATCGCCACACAGTTTGCGCACGCCCTCGGCGATTGCCTGCGCGACCTCGTCGAAACTCAGTCGCCCGTCAGGCGTGGCGATGCCGTCGCGCGGCACATAGATGTTCTGCGGCGCGGTACACATCTGGCCCGAATAGAGGCCGAGCGAGAACGCGATGTTGCGGGACGCGCCCTTCAGGTCGTCGACCGAATCGATGACGATCTGGTTGACGCCGGCCTTTTCCGTGTAGACCTGAGCCTGCAGCGCGTGGCTTTCCAGCCATTCGCCATTCGCGGTGCTGCCGGTGAAGTCGATCAGCTTGACGTCGGGGCGCTGCGCCAGCGACTGCACGATCGAACCGTCGTTGGGGTCGGTGGCGAACAGCGTCACCACGTTCGGATCGAAGCCTGCTTCGCGCAGCACCTCGCGCGCGATGCGCACGGTGATGGCCAGCGGCAGGATCGCACCCGGGTGCGGCTTGACCACGACGGCATTGCCGGTGGCCAGATCGGCGAACAGGCCGGGATAGCCGTTCCAGGTCGGGAACGTGCAGCAGCCGAGCACTAGGCCGATGCCGCGCGGCACGACCGTGAAACGCTTCTCCATCGCCAGCGACGGATGCTTGCCTTGCGGCTTTTCCCAATAGGCCGAACCCGGCACGCGGCGCATCTGATCCCACGCATAGGCAACCGCTTCGAGGCCGCGGTCCTGCGCATGCGGACCGCCCGCCTGGAAGGCCATCATGAACGCCTGGCCAGTGGTATGCATCACACTGTAGGCAATCTCGAAGCTGGCGCGGTTCAGTCGCGCAAGGATTTCGAGCGAGACGCCGACCCAGGCTTCCGGGCCGGCACGGCGCCAGCCTTCCTGGGCGGCTGCGACGGCGGGAAACAGGGTGTCCGGATCGGCGCTCGGGTAGCGGATGCCGAGGTCGAAGCCGAACGGCGAACGCTCGTGACCGACTTGGCCGGTGCCTGGCTGGTCGAGTTCGAACGGCTTATTCAGATACGATTTGAAGGCCGACTCGCCGTCGGCGTTCGCGGTCTCGCCATAGACGCGCGGACTCGGCGATTCATTGAAAGGTGTCCAGTAGCCGCGGTCTTCGATGGCGGCAAGGGCTCGATTCAGCGTCTCGGCATGTTGCGCGAAAAGGGGATGCGTCATGGCAGCGTCGTCCTCCAGGGGCAGCAGGGCGGGCGGCTTTTCGTTATTAATTGACCGACCGGTTGGTCTGCTAATACTAGCATTGAATGCGTGGCTGGGGTAAGGTTTTGCGGTTAGGCGTTCGATCCTTCAGCGGCAGGAGACAAGGGCAATGGAATATCAAAATATCCTCACCGAAACACGTGGGCGCGTGGCGATCGTCACGTTGCATCGGCCGAAGGCGCTCAACGCGCTCAACGACGCATTGGTCGACGAATTGGGCGACGCCCTGCGAGGCTTCGACGCCGACAGCGAGATCGGTGCAATCGTGATCACGGGCAGCGAGAAGGCGTTTGCCGCGGGAGCCGACATCGGCGCGATGGCCAACTTCTCGCATATGGACGCCTATCTGGGCAATTACATCGGCCGCAACTGGGAGGTCGTCACGACGATCCGCAAGCCGGTCATTGCGGCGGTGGCCGGTTTCGCGCTCGGTGGCGGTTGCGAGCTTGCGATGATGTGCGACTTGATCATTGCCGCGGACAACGCGCGCTTCGGCCAGCCCGAGATCAAGCTGGGCGTGATGCCGGGCGCCGGCGGCACGCAGCGCCTGACGCGGGCGGTCGGCAAGGCGAAGGCAATGGACCTGTGTCTGACGGGGCGCATGATGGACGCCGACGAAGCGGAGCGCTCGGGGCTGGTCGCGCGGGTGGTGCCTGCGGCGGAATTGTTGCCGCGTGCCATCGAAGCCGCCGAGACCATCGCCAACTTCTCGCTGCCATCGGTCCTGATGGTCAAGGAGTCCGTCAACGCCGCATATGAAACGCCTCTGGCCGAGGGCGTGCGCTTCGAGCGCCGCCTGTTCCATTCGCTGTTCGGCACCGAGGACCAGAAGGAGGGCATGGCGGCCTTCGTGGAGAAGCGCAAACCCGCGTTCAAGCATCGCTGAACGCTCGGTCCCGGCCTGCGTTGCAAAGTCGTAAGCGGCTGCCGTTTGCTCGGTGAATGACGGACGGAATAACGGACGTCGTCACACGCCTGAAATAAATTCGTCGAAAGGACTTGCCAAGACGCGGTTCTCGTCCTAATATCTCGTTCCTCTGCTGCACGGACTTCAACGAGTGCAAGCGGCAGGGACGGGAGAGTGAGTGACGAGCTTCCGGTGAGTGAGCGGGTTTTG
>NZ_FNLO01000014.1 GCF_900095735.1 Chitinasiproducens palmae
CGCGGCGCTGGGCGCCTCGCGCGCGGCGGTGGACGCGGGCTTCGTGCCGAACGACTACCAGGTGGGGCAGACGGGCAAGATCGTGGCGCCGGGGCTGTACATCGCGGTGGGCATTTCCGGGGCGATCCAGCATCTGGCGGGCATGAAGGACAGCAAGGTGATCGTGGCGATCAACAAGGACCCGGAGGCGCCGATCTTCGGCGTGGCCGACTACGGCCTGGCCGGCGACCTGTTCGCCCTCGTGCCGGAACTGGTCGCGGCGCTCTGAGACCTGCCGCAAGCCGCCGCCAGAGCGGCATCGCGGCATCAACGGTACAGACAAGGGCGCCCATCGCGGCGCCCTTTTTCATTGGAGGAGACATGGCATACGAGGCACCGCTGGAAGACATGCGGTTCGTGATGAACCAACTTGCCGGTCTGCCGCAGCTCGCGACCTTGCCCGGCTGCGAGGAGGCGGGACCCGATACGGTCGCCGCCATCCTGACCGAAGGCGCCCGCTTTGCGAGCGAACGGCTGGCGCCGCTGAATCCGGTCGGCGATCGGCAGCCGCCGACGCGCGACGCCGACGGCGTGCACGCCACGCCCGGATTTGCGGCGGCCTTCAGGCAATACGCGGACAACGGTTGGCAGGGCGTGACGCACCCGGCGGAGTACGGTGGCCAGGGCCTGCCGAAGCTGCTCGCCGCGGCTCTGGCCGAGATGTTCAACGGCGCCAACCTGGCGTTCGCCTTGTGTCCGCTGCTGAGCGACGGCGCGATCGAAGCGTTGCTGATCGCGGGCAACGACGCGCTCAAGCGCGAGTACGTGCCCAAGCTCGTTGCCGGCGAGTGGACCGGCACGATGAATCTCACCGAGGCGCAGGCCGGTTCCGACCTGTCATTGGTGAGGACGCGCGCCGAGCCGGTCGGCGACGGGCGCTATCGAATCGTCGGCACCAAGATCTTCATTACCTATGGCGACCATGATCTCGCCGACAACATCGTCCATCTCGTGCTGGCGCGGCTCGCGGACGCGCCGGCCGGCATCAAGGGCCTGTCGCTGTTCCTGGTGCCGAAATGGCTGCCCGACGCGGCCGGCAAGCCGGCGCAACGCAACGATGTGCACTGCCTGTCGCTGGAGCACAAGCTCGGCATCCACGGCAGTCCGACTGCGGTGCTGCAGTTCGGCGAGCACGAGGGCGCAACTGGCTTTCTGGTCGGCCAGGAAAACCGCGGGCTGGAGACGATGTTCATCATGATGAACGCGGCCCGCTTCATGGTTGGCATGCAGGGCGTCGGCATCGCGGAACACGCCACCCAGCAGGCCCGCGCCTATGCGCGGGAGCGTTTGCAGAGCCGCGCGGTGATTGGCGCGGCCGACGGTCCGGCGCCGATCATCCGCCAGCCGGATGTGCGGCGCATGCTCGCCACGATGCGCTGCCTGACCGAGGCGGGGCGCATGGTGGCCTATCAGGCCGCGGCCGCGGCGGACCGGTCTCGCCACGAGATCGAACCGTCGCTGCGCGACGCGCAGCGCGCGCGTTATGCGTTCCTGGTGCCGATCGTGAAAGGCTGGTGTACGGAGATGTCGCTCGAAGTCAGCAGCCTGGCGGTACAGGTGCACGGCGGCAGCGGCTACATCGAGGAAACGGGCGTGGCGCAGTTCTACCGCGACGCCCGCATCCTGACGATCTACGAAGGGACGACAGCGATCCAGGCCAACGACCTGATCGGCCGCAAGATCCTCCGCGACGGCGGCGCGGTCGCTCGCGCGCTGTTCGCTGAAATACGCACGACGGCGTCCGCGCTGGGCGACGGAGACGCATTGGCGCGTGCGTACGGAGACGGGTTGACCGTCGCGGTCGAGTCGCTGGACCGCGCGGTGGCTCATGTACTGAAGGCGGGCGCCGCAAACGAGATCGTCGCCCATGCGGTTGCGGTGCCGATGCTGCTCGGCTTCGGCTACGTATTGGGCGGCTGGCAATATGGGCGGGCGTTGCTGGCCCTTGCGGCGGGCCCGGCGGCGAGCGACGTGAGCGAAGCGTACGCGCAAGGCAAGCGTGCCAGCGCACGGTTCTATCTGTCCGGCGTATTGCCGAGGGCCGAGGGACTGTGCCGCGCGATTTTGGCCTGCGACGAGGCCGACGCCGCCGCCAGCGAGACAGTCTGGGGTGTGCCCGACGCGCTTGTCTGACCCCGGCCGGCAAGGCCGAACCGTGAGCGGCCTGCGTACCAGCGCGCCGCCGTGTTCGCTTGGTTGCGGATTCGACGCGCCGGCCGCCGGAACGGGTGACGACTGGCGGCCGGCCGAAGACCCTTGCGACGCAGGAGGTCGCGTGGCGACCGGCATCGGCTAGCAATCGAGACCGCGCAGCCGACCGTGGTCAGCCTGCGGCGTCGGCTCAGGCGTCGGCTCAGGCGTAGGCTCAGGCGTAGGCTCAGGCGTAGGCCGGCGCCGCGGCCTGGCGCTGGCCGAGATAGCGGAACACCGACAAGTCGTCCGCCGCAATCGCCGGGCGGCGTCCAGAGATGAGGTCGGCGAGCAATTGCGCGGAGCCGCAGGACATGGTCCAGCCAAGCGTCCCGTGCCCGGTGTTCAGGAACAGGCCGTCGACCGGCGTCGGTCCGACGATCGGCGTGCCATCCGGCGTCATCGGGCGCAGTCCCGTCCAGAAGCTCGCGGCGGACGCGTCGCCCGCGCCGGGGAACAGATCGCCGACGCACATCTCCAGCGTGGCGCGGCGCTTCGGGTCGAGCCGGTAGTCGAAGCCGGCAATCTCCGCCATGCCCCCGACGCGGATGCGCGAGTCGAAACGCGTGATCGCGATCTTGTAGGTCTCGTCCAGCACCGTCGACACGGGCGCGGCGTCCGGCGCAACGATCGGCAGCGTCAGCGAATAGCCCTTGAGCGGATACACCGGCAACTCGACGATGCGCCGCATGAACGATGTCGAGAACGAGCCCAGGGCGACCACCACGGCCTGGGCGCGATGAAGTGTCTGACCGCATTGCACGCCGACCACGCGCTGGCCCGCGGTGGCGAGCGCATCGATCGGCGTGTCATATTCGAATGTCACGCCGAGCGCTTCGGCCATCGCGGCCAGGCGAGTGGTGAAGAGCTGGCAATCGCCGGTCTCGTCATTCGGCAAGCGCAAGCCGCCGCTGAGCTTCCCGGCGGCCAATGCGGGCTCGGCGCCATGCAGCGCGGCGGTGCTGTCGAGCAGCTCGAAAGGCACGCCCGCGTCCCGCAGGACGGCGATGTCCTTGGCCGCTGCGTCGAGTTGCTGCTGCGTGCGAAAGACCTGCAGCGTGCCGCGCGTGCGTCCTTCGTACTGGATGGCCGTGTCGGCGCGCAGCGCGCGCATGCAGTCGCGACTGTATTCGGCAATGCGCACCATGCGCGCCTTGTTCGTCGCATAGCGGTCGGCTGTGCAGTTCCGCAGCATCTGCGCCATCCAGCGCAGTTGCAACAGCGAGCCGTCGAGGCGAATCGCCAGCGGTGCGTGTTGCTGGAACATCCACTTCAGCGCCTTCAGCGGCACCCCCGGGGCGGCCCAGGGCGACGCATAGCCTGGTGAAATCTGCCCTGCGTTGGCAAAGCTCGTTTCCATCGCCGGTGCCGGCTGGCGGTCGATGACGCGAACCTTGTGTCCAGCGCGCGCGAGATAGTAGGCACTGGTGGTGCCGACGACGCCAGCGCCGAGAACGATGATTTCCATTGCAGGTTTGATGTTGATTGCCAGGAAAGATGCCTATGTTATTCGTTAAAATAAGGCGTTTGGGCACGAAAAAATCGCCTCATCCAGCGAAATAAAACGACAAGAAAGGCAAATCCAGTGAAAAACATCGACCGGATCGATCGCCGCATCCTCGGTGCGCTGCAGGCCGACGGCCGCATGTCGCTGAAAGACCTGGCAGAGCGCGTCGGGCTGTCGACCACGCCCTGCGCCGAGCGAGTCAGGCGACTTGAACGTGACGGTTTCATCACCGGCTATTACGCGCGCCTGAACCCTGCACTGCTTGGCGCGTCACTGTTGGTGTTTGTCGAGATCACGCTCGATCACAAGAACGGCAATATGTTCGAACAGTTCCGACGCGAGGTGCTGAAGGTGCCCGAGGTACTGGAATGTCACCTGGTATCCGGCGACTTCGACTATCTGATCAAGGCGCGCATTGGCGAGATGGCCGATTACCGCAAGATCCTTGGCAATGTGTTGCTGCAATTGCCCGGTGCCGTGCAGTCGCGGACCTATATGGTGATGGAGGAGGTCAAGGAGACGCTGGCACTGAAGCTGGACGATTGACCGGGTAGCGTGCGCGCGGAAATACTGTATATTTATACAATACTCATGCGCTGCGTGCTGCCATGCCTACTTCCAATTCCCGCTCCCCGGACGCGCCATACGAGCCATATGAGCCATACGCGCCTAGACCTGCGACGCGAGCAAGCGGGCGCGTCGCACCGTCCACGGCCGACGCCGTTACCGCCGCGGCATCCCGGCGCGTCGGCCGGGCAACGGTCTCCCAGAAAAACGGCGCCGCGACGCCGCGCGCTTCGCTGCGCAGCGGCTCGGATGCATCCGACGCGTCCGATCCATCCGGTGCTTGCATTGCTTTCGATGGCTTCAGTCCACCCGACCGAGCCGGCGCCCCCTCGTATGCGCCGGCAACGGCGCGCAAGGGACGTGGCGCCGTCAGCAATGTCGCCTCGCGCTTCGATGCCTGTCAACGCGAGGTCGACGATGGCCGCCTCGATGCCGACACGGCGCAAGAGCACGTGGTCCGTTTCGTGACCAGTGTCACCGCGGAAACCGCGCGTACCGTCATCTCGCGCAACACCTCGCCCGACATTCCCTTCGACCGTTCGATCAATCCCTACCGTGGCTGCGAGCATGGCTGCATCTATTGCTACGCCCGGCCCAGTCACGCCTATCTCGGGCTGTCGCCCGGTCTCGATTTCGAGACTCGTCTCTACGCGAAGACCAATGCGGCGGCCGCGCTGCGCGCCGAATTGGCGCGCCCAGGCTATGAACCCGCATGCATCGCGCTCGGCGCCAACACCGATCCGTATCAGCCGATCGAGCGGGAACACCGGCTGACCCGTGCGGTGCTCGAACAGCTCGACCGTTGCGGGCACCCTGTCACGATCACCACCAAATCCGCACTCGTGCTGCGCGATCTGGACATTCTGAGTCGTCTCGCGCAGCGGCAGCTGGTGCGGGTCTATCTGTCCGTTGCGACATTGGATGCCACCGTCGCGCGGCACTTGGAGCCGCGCGCCACCACGCCTGTCCGACGCATCGAAGCCGTTCGCCGCTTGTCCGAAGCGGGCGTGCCGACCGGCGTCGTCGTCGCGCCAGTCATCCCGTCCTTGACCGATGCGGATATCGAGCGGGTCTTGGAAGCGGCCGCGGCGGCGGGCGCCACGCAGGCGGGCTACGTCATGTTGCGCCTGCCCCGCGAGGTGCGCGACCTGTTCGTCGAATGGCTCGACGCCCATTTCCCGATGCGCAGCCGCCATGTGATGAGCCTGATCGAGCAGGTGCGGGATGGCGCGCACAACAGCGCCGAATTCGGTACGCGTCTGCGTGGCACCGGGGTGCATGCGGAACTGGTGGCGAAGCGTTTTTCGGTCGCGGTGCGGCGCTTGGGACTGAATGCGAAACGGCCGGATCTTCGCACCGATCTGTTCGTCCGGCCCGCGGGCGAGACGGCACAGATGCGACTGTTCTGACCATGCCTCACCGCACTGCACGGCGGGCGCCGCATCGGACTGCGCCGTCAGCCGTCAGCCGTCGGTCGTCAGCCGTCAGCCGTTCTACATCGGTGGTCGGTCGTCCGTCAGCAGCCGCCTGGCGCTTCAGCGCGCCGGCGCTTCCGTGCTCGTTTGACCGAGATCGAACTCGAAATAGGTCTGGAACGTGATGGCCAAGGCGGCCATCAGCAGGCTGGCACCGATGAAGAGCGAGAAGATCACGATGAACACCACTGGCCAGCCCGAGCGAGATTCGCGGCCGGTCGCGGCGTTGAAGCGCTGATCCCATTGCGCGTCGGGGCGCAGGCCGATCCGAAGTGCGGCGATAAACGCGGCGAATACGGATATCGCACCGATCGTCGCGAGGACCCAGCCGGTCAGCGACGCGCGGTGCGTTTCGAACAGCAGGCCCACGCCGACCGCGCCGAGCAGCGTGGCGGCGATGTGCAGCCACGCGTAGCGGTCGCGCCGTCCGAACAAGTAGAAGCGGTGTGCGCCAACGCTACCGAGCAGGAAGGCGAGCAGGGCGGCGAAGGTCTTGGACCGAAAGCGGGCGGGAGCCAACATGAGCGACGGCAATGGAAGCGGGACGAAGGAATGGCAGCCGCATCGCCAGCCGGTGCACGCTAGGCCGATGTGACCGCACGGCAATATGCGATGCCAGCGGCAGGCATCGGCGGGCATCGGCGGCCGGGCGGGCCGGCCTGACGTCTGGCGAGGGCGACGACTATCGATGACCGGCGCGGTACCGAATGCTCGAACGGCATCGGGATGGCGATGGGCAGCGGGATTGTACCGCCAGCGCGAGCGCCGGCACAGGCGCCGCCTGTCGCAGCCGCTGCTGTCCCTCTGGCCGCCGCCGCCGCCGTACCGAATATTGTTGACGTGCGCCCGGCGATGCCAGCAGATGGACTGCACCACGCGCGCGACAAGCTTTTCAGATAAAATCGCGCGCTCAACGGTTTACCCGCTATAATGGCGTGTTTTAGCTGAACCGAATTCGCAAGGAACCAGCATGGTCATTATCCGTCTGTCGCGCGGTGGCGCGAAGAAGCGTCCGTTCTACAACATCGTCGCGACCGATTCGCGCAGCCGCCGCGACGGCCGTTTCATCGAACGCGTCGGGTTTTACAACCCGGTTGCGAGCAAGGGTGAAACGCTGCGTATCGCGCAGGACCGCCTGAACTATTGGATTGGCGTCGGTGCGCAACTGTCGCCGACCGTCCAGCGTCTGGTGAAGCAGGCTGGCGCGACCGCCGCCGCTGAACCGGTTGCGGCGCCGGCTGCCTGAGTCCGTCCGGACCCAGCCAGCGGATCGGTGCGGTCAGGCCGATCGGTGAATCAGCATGAGTGAAAGCCGCCCCTTCGGTGCGTTTGTGCCGCGTGCCGCGAGAGGCGAGAAGGGCGCTGCGTCTGCGCGCCCGGTCGATGCCGAGACGGGCAGCGCCGGCGCGGGCGATGCGGTACACGCACCGCATGCAGCAGGTGAGCCGCCGGCCGATCTGATCGAAGTCGGCGTGATCCTGCAGGCTTACGGCGTGCGCGGCCAGGTCAAGGTCGTGCCACACGGCCAGGGCGGTGACGCGCTGTTGAACGCCCGCACGTGGTGGATCGATCGCCACGGGGCGTTGAGCGTGGTATCCGGTGTGCGAGCGCGTCTGCATAGCGGCAGTGTCGTGGCCGGCTGGGCGGGCTGCGATGACCGGGACGCCGCCGAGGCATTGCGCGGCGCACGGATCAAGGTCCGCCGCGGCGATTTTCCGACCCTGCCGGATGGCGAGTTCTATTGGGTCGATCTGATCGGTATCACGGTGTCGAACCCGTCCGGGGACGTGCTGGGCACGGTCGTGGACCTGGTCGACAACGGTGCGCATTCGGTGTTGCGGGTTGTCGCGCCGGGCACGGGTGACGACGCGGTCGAACGCCTGATTCCGTTCGTCGATGCCTATCTGGTCGAGGTCGACGTGCCGGGCCGACGCATCGTCGTCGACTGGCAGCTCGACTACTGACCCGCGGGGCGGCATGCGTTTCGACGTGGTGACCTTGTTTCCCGAGATGTTTCGGGCGTTGACCGATTTTGGCATCACGGCGCGCGCCGCGAAACTGGGCGCCTATTCGCTGATGACGTGGAATCCACGGGATTTCACGCAGAACGCGCATCGCACCGTCGACGATCGGCCGTATGGCGGCGGTCCCGGCATGGTGATGTTGGCGCGCCCGTTGGATGCGGCGCTGGATGCAGCCGCCGCGGCCCAGGCAGCGGAAGGACCGAAAACCCGCGTCGTGTTGCTGTCGCCGCAGGGCGCGCCGCTGACGCATCGTCGTGTGATGGCGTTGGCCGGTGAACCCGGCCTGACGCTGTTGTGTGGACGCTACGAAGCGATCGACCAGCGTCTGATCGATCGGCGTGTCGACGAGGAAATCAGCCTGGGCGACTTCGTCCTGTCGGGCGGTGAGTTGCCCGCGATGGCGCTGCTCGATGCGATCATCCGGCAATTGCCGGGCGTGCTTGGCGACGACAAGTCGGCAGTCGAGGACAGTTTTGTCGATGGCTTGCTCGACTGCCCGCATTACACCCGGCCCGAGGAGTACGACGGCGAACGGGTGCCCGACGTGTTGCTGGGTGGTCACCATGCGGAAATCATCGCGTGGCGCCGTCGGCAGTCGCTGACGGCGACATGGCGCAAACGGCCCGATCTGCTGGAGCGGGCGCGGCGCGAAGGATTGTTGAGCCCTGCCGACGAGGCATGGTTGACAAGCCTGGCGAAGGATTCGCCAGGCATATAGGCGGCGGCCGTTCGCGGTCGCCATGTTCCATCCATCCTATGCCGGGGCCGAAAGTGCTCAAACGCCGGTACGATGGGTTTGGGAGTAGAAGATGAATCTGATCGATCAGCTCGAACAAGAAGAGATCCAGCGCGTGCTGGAAGGCAAGACCATCCCCGATTTCGCACCGGGCGATACGGTGGTCGTGAACGTCAATGTCGTCGAAGGCAACCGCAAGCGCGTCCAGGCCTACGAAGGCGTGGTCATCGCGAAGCGTAACCGTGGCCTGAACTCGTCGTTCATCGTGCGCAAGATCTCGTCGGGCGAAGGCGTCGAGCGGACGTTCCAGACGTACTCGCCGCAATTGGCCAGCATCCAGGTCAAGCGCCGTGGCGACGTGCGCCGCGCGAAGCTGTACTACCTGCGCAACCTGTCCGGCAAGAAGGCTCGGATCAAGGAAAAGCTGGTTCGCCGTACGCCAGCCGCAGAGAGCAACGCTCAGGCGTAACGCTCGTGCAAGGCACCCCACGCGGTGCCTTGTTTTTTTCACGGTGTCGCCCGGCACCGGTGCGATGCCACCGCGCAGCGCGCGAATGTGATGGAATAGACGTTCGACGTCCACGCAGAAATTGTCAGTGCTTGCAGGCAGTCCCTTCGATCCCGAATCCGTCCCGGTCGAGTCGACCGGTGAGGGGCTGCCGCCTGTGCAGCCGGCCGCGCTTCGGCCGGCGGCGCTGCGGCAACGTTTCACGGCGCCGCCGACATGGCGTCCGGACATCATCGCGGAAGACCGGATGGCGGGGCTCGCGCGCGATCCGCGTCAGGCGGCCGTGCTGGTGCCGCTGGTCGATCGACCCGATGGCGTCACTGTCCTGCTGACGCACCGCGCCGCGCATCTGAGCAAGCATGCCGGCCAGATCAGCTTCCCCGGCGGTCGTCGCGACCCGGAAGACCACGATGCGGTCGCCACCGCGTTGCGCGAGGCGCTGGAGGAAGTCGCGCTCGATCCGGCGTGCGTCGAGCCGATCGGCGCCTTGCCCGACTATCTGACCGGCACCGGTTACCTCGTGCGGCCGGTGGTTGCGCTGGTTCATCCGCCGTTCGATGTGGTGGCGGCCGACGATGAAGTGGCGGAAATCTTCGAAGTGCCGTTGTCGTTCCTGATGGACCCGCGCCACCACGAGGTGCGCTGGCTGGAAACCGCCGCCGGTTCGCGCCGCTTCTTCTCGATGCCCTGGCCGCGGCCAGAGGGCGGCGGACGGCACTTCATCTGGGGCGCGACGGCGGGCATGCTGCGCAACCTCTATCGTTTCCTGAGCGCCTGACCGCAGCGGAACCAGACGCCCCGCCTCGGCGGAGCGGGCACCTGGCGTCTGTATCGGCCGTCTTCATCAGGCGTCTTCATCAGGCGTCGGCGCGGCGCGACGCCGCATCACCTCACACGTGCCCTGGCAGGCCGTGCCGGCCGCTTCCCGCATCTCGCCGCATCTCGTTGCATCTCCCCGCAGCGCGTCATCAGCCGAGCTGCTGTTGCGCTGTTGCAACGCGCCCCTGTGCTATCGTAGCTGCTCCCATTGGGCCGCCAACCGGGCACCTGGGCACTTTCCGGCACGCAGCATGACCTTCCTTTCCGTCCTCCTGGCACTGATCATCGAGCAGTTCCGTGCGCTGTCCGCGCGCAATCCGATAGCGCTGACGCTGGCGTCGCACGCACGCGCCGCGCACCAGCGGCTGGATGCCGGACGGACCCGACACGGCGCGCTCGCATGGTTGGCCGTGGTACTGCCGTGGACGCTGGCCGTCGGCCTGATCTACGTGCTGCTGCTCGAAGTCCATGTAGTGCTGGCGTTCGCGTGGAACGTGGTGGTGCTGTACTTCACGCTTGGCTTCCGGCAGTTCAGCCACTACTTCACCGACATCCACCTTGCGCTGAATGCGGACGACGTCGGGCAGGCGCGCGAAATCCTGGCCGAGTGGACCGGCATGACGACCGACGACATGCCGGTCGAGGAAATCGTGCGCCACACGCTGCGTTATGCGGTGGTCCAGTCGCATCGTCATGTCTTCGGCGTGTTCTTCTGGTTCATCGTGCCGATCGGCCCGGCCGGCGCGGTGTTGTACCGAATTGCCGAATACCTGTCGCGCGAGTGGATCGACGTCAGTGACGACCCCGACGCGGCGTTTCCGCGCTTCGCCGGACGGATCTTCTACCTGATCGACTGGCTGCCAGCACGCCTGACGGCGCTGGGCTTCGCCATCGTCGGCAATTTCGAGGACGCGGTGCACGCGTGGCGGCAGGCCGCCCGCCAATTGCCGCAGAGCAACGATGGCGTGTTGCTCGCGGCCGGCGGCGGTGGCCTCGGCGTGCGTCTGGCCACGCCGATCGCGGAACCGGACAGCCTCGATGCGTTGTCGGGGGACGTCACCGTCGAACTGGACGGCCAATGCACGCCACGCACCTTGCAGTCGGCGGTGGGCATGGTCTGGCGGGCGGTCATCCTGTGGATGATCCTGCTGCTGATGCTGTCCGCCGCGCTGTGGTTCGGTTGAGTGCACGACGGCGGTCGCGCTGATGCACCGATGCGCGCCGGCCGCCGGCACCGGCGCAACCGGCGCAACCGGCGGCCGCAGCACCGGCACCGACCGGTCGGCGCCGCAAGCGCCGCTCACGCGCCGCCGTCAGCGCACCATCTGGCTGGACTCATGGACCAACTGCGCATACAGCGCGTGGCGTGCGGGCAGCACCGCGCCGCTCGCGACGCCGGCCAGGATCGCGCAATCCGGTTCGCGCAGGTGCCGGCAATTGTAGTAGCGGCATCCGCCCAACAGCGGACGGAATTCCGGGAATGCGCGTTCCAGCTGACCTTCGCTCAGATGGTGCAGGCCGAATTCCTGAAAGCCAGGCGAATCGATCAGCGACGCGCCGTTCGAGCCGTTTGAGCCGTTCGGGCCCTCCCCGCTACGCTCCCTGTCAGGTAGGGTGAACAGCCGGGTGAAGGTCGTTGTATGCCGGCCCGAGTTCAACGCCGACGAAATCTCGCGCGTTGCCGCATCGGCGCCGGGCACCAGCAGATTCACCAGCGTCGACTTACCCATCCCCGACTGACCGAGCAGCAGACAGGCGTCGTGGCCGATCAAGCCCAACAGGGTGTCGGCCGCCGCATCGGGCGCCTGCCGCGCGCTGATCTCGACGACGCGGTAACCCAGCGCCGCGTAAGGCGCCAGGCGCGCCCGCGCAGCCGGCAGGGCCGGCGCGACGTCAGTTTTGTTCAGCACGATCGTCGCGGCGATGCCGGCGGCCTCGGCGGCGATCAGCGCGCGTCCCAGCAGGTCCTCGCTGAAGTGAGGTTCCGTGGCCAGCACGATCAGGAGGTGGTCGACGTTGGCCGCAAAGACCTTCGATTTGTATTGATCGGACCGGTACAGCAGCGTCACGCGCGGCAGGATCGCCAGGATGGCGCCCTGGTCGGCCGCGATCGCCGCGTACTGCACACGATCGCCAACCGCCACCTCGCTCTTCTTGCCGCGCGGGAAGCACTGGATCGGCGCGCCGCCCGCGGCCGGTTCGACCAGATAGTGCCGACCGTGGGCCGCAATGACTCGTCCTTCCGAAGTTTCCCCAACCGCCGTGACCTCTCGCGTGTCGCGCTGCCGGTACTTCATGCGGCCCCCGCCAGCCGGCCGATGCGTTCCGGCGCGGGCGGATGAGAGTAGTAGAAGGCGGTGTAGAGCGGGTCGGGCGTCAGCGTCGAGGCATTGTCCTGATACAGCTTGACCAAGGCGCTGACCAGATCGTTCGGATTCGTCTGCGACGCCGCGAACGCGTCGGCCTCGAACTCGTGCCGGCGCGAAGTCATCGCGCCGATCGGGCCGAGGAAGAACGTGAAGACCGGCAGGGCCAGGAAGAACAGCAGGAGCGCCAGCCCCTCGTGGCCGACCAGCGGCGACAGCCCGTCGCGGGCCCCGGCGGCCATCGCGTCGGCCACCGGCGCGGACACCGCATGCAGGCCCGCGTAGAACCAGGCGGTTGTCGACAGCCAACCGAGCAGCGCAAGCAGGGCCAGACTCAGGCCGAACAAGGTGGTCAGCCGCTTGATCAGATGCCGGTGCTTGAAATGGCCCAGCTCGTGCGCGAGCACCGCCTCGATCTCGTCGCCGTTCAGCCGTGCCAGCAGCGTGTCGAAGAAGACGATTCGCTTGGCCGCGCCAAAACCGGTGAAGTAGGCGTTGCCGTGCGCGGAGCGTCGGCTGCCGTCCATCACGAACAGCCCTTTCGAGCGGAAGCCGCAGCGCACGAGCAGGCGGTCGATACGCTCGCGCAGCGAAGCGTCGGCCAACGGCTCGAACTTATTGAACAGCGGCGCGATCACGGTCGGGAACAGAACCAGAGCGGCGAGGCTGAAGACCATCCAGGCGAGCCATGCGTAGAGCCACCACGCCTGCCCGGCGCGCGCCATCAGCCACAGCACCAGCGCGATCAGCGGCAGCCCGAACGCCGCGCCGAGCACCAGTGACTTCAGCCCGTCGAGGAAGAACAGGCGGCGCGTCATCCGGTTGAAGCCGAAGCGCTCCTCGATGACGAAATGGCGGGCGTAGTCGAACGGCAGGTCGACAATGCCCGAGATGACCAGCACCGAGGCGATCAACGCGAGTTGCTGCCCGATGCCGCGGCCGAACCAGCCCAGCGTCAATGCGTCCAGCGCGGCGATGCCACCGCCCAGCGTGAGCACCAGCAGGAGCAGCGCGCCGACCAGCGTTTCGGCGATTGCCAGGCGGGTCAGCGCCACCGTGTAGTCGGCGGCGCGTTGATGGGAGGTGAGTGGGATAGTGGTTGCGAAGCGGCTCGGCACGCTGTCGCGGTGCGCGCGCACGTGCCGGATCTGGCGAGCGGCCAGCCACAGCTTGGTGACGACCATCGCCGCGAGGGCCAGCGCAAAGACGAATGTAAACATCGGGACGTCCGTGGGAACTATGCCAAAATTATAGTTTGTGTCGTGGTTTCAGGCCCGCGTTCGGCCGCAGCGCGTTGACGATGCGCCGCGGCCGTTTCATTCGGGCGCGGAGCCACGGCGGTGCGCAAGGGCAAGGTTTACGAATGAACGACGAGCAAGCAAGCGGCACGACCGAACAGGCGCAGGCGCCGCTGGGCCGCAGTGAATACAACCTGATCTGGGTCGACATGGAGATGACCGGCCTGGTGCCCGAGCGCGACCGGATCATCGAGGTCGCAGTGGTCGTCACCGATCCCAAGCTGGAGCGCGCGGTGACCGGGCCGGTTTTCGCGATTCATCAGAGCGACGCCGCGCTCGACGCGATGGACGAATGGAACCAGTCCACGCATGGCCGCTCGGGCCTGATCGAGCGCGTGCGCGCCTCGAACACCGACGAGGCGACGGCCAGTGCCGAGCTGATCGCGTTCCTTGACCGCTACGTGCCGCGCGGCAAATCGCCGATGTGCGGCAACTCGATCTGCCAGGACCGCCGTTTCATGGCGCGTTGGATGCCCGAACTGGAGCGTTTCTTCCACTATCGCAACCTTGACGTCAGCACCCTGAAGGAGCTGGCCAAGCGCTGGCGGCCCGAGATCACGAAGGGATTCGTGAAGCGTGCCCAGCATACGGCGCTGGCAGACATCGAGGAGTCGATCGCCGAACTGAAGTACTACCGCAAGCACTTCATCAATCTCGGCTGACGGCCTGGCCGCGCCCAGTCCCCGGTCCCCGGTCCCGATACCGATGCCGATGCCGATACCGATCCGCAATGGTCGGAAAGCGTAGCGAACGAGCCGCGCGCTGGGAGCGGTGGGGCCGATCGGGGCGATCAAGCCAATCGGAACGTCGCGCCCGTTTACTGCCGGCGCGCGTTCTTCGGGCGGAAGGCGGACACCACGCTCTCATGCGTTTCGATATACGGGCCGCCGATCAAATCGATGCAGTACGGCACCGCGGCAAAGATGCCCGGCACCGTCACGCGCCCATCGCCGTCGCGCAGCCCTTCAAGCGTCTCCTTGATCGCCTTCGGCTGTCCCGGCAGATTGATGATCAGCGCCGCATGGTCATCGAGTTCGCGCAGCACCGCCACTTGCCGCGACAGGATGGCGGTCGGCACGAAATTCAGGCTGATCTGCCGCATCTGCTCGCCAAAACCGGGCATTTCCCGGCTTGCCACCGCAAGCGTGGCCTCGGGCGTCACATCGCGTCGCGCTGGCCCGGTCCCGCCGGTGGTCAGGATGAGCTCGCACCGGTCCTCGTCAACGAGATCGATCAGCGCCGAGGACACCTCGCCGATATCGTCGGCAACCAGTTTCTCGACGGCCGTCCAGCGCGTCGCCAACGCGCCGCCCAACCAATCGCGCAGGCCCGGGATGCCCTGGTCGACATAGTCGCCGCGGCTCGCGCGGTCGCTCACGGAGACCAGGCCGACGCGCAGCGGGCGATCGGCATCCAGCTCGTCGGCGGGCGGCGCTTCGGGTGAGGTCGTCATGATCATCGCTCCTTGAGTAGCGGCGCCGGCGCATGCCGGCTCCCGGTCACTGACCGCGCAGGGCCCGCAGGCGTGCCGCCGCGTCGCGCGCGTCGTCTTCGTCCGCTTCGTCAACTTCGTCCGTCGCGTCCGCGGCGCGGGCGGCACCGGTCGGGGCGCGGCCGCCCGTCCAGGCCGCGCCATTGTCGTCATCGTCATCGTCGAACGCGTCGGCGCCGTCGTCGGCGGTCGCGCCCGCATTGCCGGCATCGATCGCCGCCTTCACCCACTGGAAGATTTCGCGGAAGTAGCGCGGCGGCTTGCCGGCGGCGGCTTCGCGACGCGCGTTGCGGACCAGCGTGCGACCCTGCTGGCTGTCGGCTTGCGGGTGGGCGGCAAGGAACTCGGTCATCGCGGCATCGTCGGCCAGCAACCGCTCGCGCCAGCGCTCGACCGCGTGCAGCTTGGCGGTCTCCGCCCGGCTGTCGCCGCGGATCGCGGCAAGCGCCGCCTGCAGCGCGGCCACCTCCTGCTGTTCGAGCGTGCGCATCACCCGGCCGACGTATTGCATCTGACGGCGCCGACCTTCGTGGTCCGTGATGCGGCGCGCCTCGCGAATCGCGTCGTACAGCGCCTCGGGCATCGGCACCCGCTTGAGCGCGTCCTTCGGCAGTGCCGCAATGGCATCGCCGATTTCCTGCAACGCATGCATGTCACGCTTGCGCTGGGATTTGCTGGGACGGCCGTAGCCGTCGTCGGAAAGATCGTCGCTCGGCGCGGCGTCGTCGGGGAAATGGGATCGGCGGCTCATGGGCCGTATTGTAGCCCGTCGCGCCGCCGTGCCGGCACCCTGCCGTCAGGTGCCAGCGGCGTGCGTCGAGGCTTGCTATGATCGGCCCATCGATCGGAAGGAGAAGGAGCGTCATGGCTCGACGAGAGCGCTTGTTTACCCACACCCAGGATGAGCTGCGGACCATTGCGGCCGACATCCTCGCGCACGCGAAGGCACTCGGCGCGAGCGATGCCGCCACGGAACTGTCCGAGGGCGATGGCCTGTCGGTGTCGGTGCGACGCGACGAGGTCGAGACGATCGAGCATCACCGCGACAAGTCGGTCGGCGTCACGGTGTTCATCGGCAACCGTCGCGGCAACGCGAGCACTTCCGATTTTTCCGCGCAGGCGCTGCGCGACACGGTCGCCGCGGCCTACAACATCGCGCGCTTCACCGCCGAGGATCCGTGCGCGGGACTGGCCGAGGCGGAATTGCTCGAAACCGCGCCGCGCGACCTGGACCTGTTCCATCCTTGGGAACTGGATGCGACGACCGCCGTCGAGATCGCGCAACGCGCGGAGCGGGCCGCCTTCGAGACCGATGCGCACATCGTGAATTCGGACGGGGCAAGCGTTGCGGCGCAACACTCGCAGTTCGTGCTCGCGACCTCGCGCGGCTTCGTCGGCGGCTTTCCGTCGTCGCGGCACTACATCACCTGCGCGCCGATCGCCGGCCTGGACGGCCAGATGCAGCGTGACGACTGGCATTCGTCGCAGCGCGACGCGACGCTGCTCACCGCGCCGGAAGCCATCGGCAGGTATGCGGCGCAGCGGGCGCTGGCGCGTCTGCGCGCGCGTCCGATCGCCACGCGCAAGTGTCCGGTGCTGTTCGAGGCGCCCCTCGCGGCCGGCCTGGTGGCGTCGTTCGTGCAGGCGATCAGCGGCGGCGCGCTGTACCGGAACACCACGTTCCTGCTCGATAGTCTCGGGCGGCAGGTGTTTCCGGAGCACATCGACATCGTCGAGGATCCCCACGAGATTGGCGGCTCCGGCAGTGCGCCGTTCGACGACGAAGGGGTTCGCACGCAGCGCCGCAAGGTGGTCTCGAACGGTGTGGTCGAAGGTTATTTCCTGTCGACCTACTCGGCGCGCAAGCTCGGCATGGCCACCACCGGCAACGCGGGCGGGCCGCACAATCTGCACTTCGAAAGCCGCTTGACGGAGCCGGCCGACGACCTGGACGCGATGTTGCGCAAGCTCGATACCGGCTTGCTGGTCACCGACCTGATGGGGCAGGGCGTGAACCTGGTCACCGGCGACTACTCGCGCGGCGCCGGCGGCTACTGGGTCGAGAAGGGCGTGATCCAGTACCCGGTCGAGGAAGTGACGATCGCGGGCAATCTCACCGAGATGTTCTCGCGCATCGCGGCGGTGGGCGCCGATACGCTGGTGCGCGGCAACAAGCGCGTGGGCTCGCTGCTGATCGAGGAAATGACGGTCGCCGGTCGGGGCGACTGAACGCGACGCGGGCTGCGCCTCGGCGCGGCCCGGCGGAACCCCTGCCGGTCCGACCGTCCGCCGCCCGACCGTCTACGGGCGACCGGCTAAGGGCCACCGGCTAAGGGCGACGACGGTACTCGACGAACGAGAACGCGTAGCCTTCGGCGCCCGTCGAGCGATGCGACTCGCGCGCCGTTTCATGCCAAATCGCAGGGTCCGGCGCCGGGAACGACACGTCGCCCGCGACGTCGGCATCGACCTCCGTGATCAGCAGGCGGGTCGCCAGCTCGGCGGCGTCGGCGAACAGCTGCGCGCCGCCGATCACGAAGATCTCCGTGGCATCGGCGCAGCGCTGGATCGCCTCGTCGAGTCCGCCGACCACTTCGCAGCCCGCGCTCGCATAATCGGGATTGCGGCTCACCACGAGATTGCGCCGGCCGGGCAACGCGCGACCGATCGACTCGTGGGTCTTGCGGCCCATCACGATCGGCGCACCCATCGTCGTGCGCTTGAAGAACGCGAGATCCTCGGGGATGTGCCAGGGAAGCTGGTTGTCTCGTCCGATCACGCCGTTGCGGGCGCGCGCGACGATCATTGTGAGATAGGTCATTCGGCTGGAAGTCGGAAGCGCGGAACGAAGCGGCGGCGCGAGGCGAAGCGCCGCACCGTCGAGCCGATTCTACAAGATGCGGCCGTGCGGGCGGCCGCTCGCGCTTGGCCGGGCGCCGTTTTGCTACACTGGCGCATTACACGGAGGGGCAGGCATGCAGGCGTACTTGGATCTGGTCCGGATGGTGCTGGACACCGGCAGTTGGCAGGAAAACCGCACGGGAATCCGCACGCTCAGCGTCCCGGGGGCGGCCATGCGCTTCGACCTTGCCGAAGGCTTTCCGGCTGTGACCACCCGCAAGCTACCGTTCAAGTCGGCGATCGGCGAGCTGGTCGGCTTCCTGCGCGGCACGCGCAGCGCCGCGGATTTTCGCGCGCTCGGTTGCAAGGTCTGGGACCAGAACGCCAATGAGAACCAGGCCTGGCTGGACAATCCCTACCGGGGCGGGCCCGACGACCTGGGCGACATCTACGGTGTGCAATGGCGCGCCTGGCCCGCTTACAAGCGGGTCGCGCGCGACGCGCGCGCTCAGCTGGACGATGCGCTCGGCAAGGGTTTCCAGGTGGTTGCCGAGACGGCCGACTCGCTCGTGCTGTACAAGGCGATCGACCAACTGCGTCAGTGCGTCGAGACCATCCATGCGCGCCCGGGCGACCGGCGCATCCTGTTTCATGCATGGAACCCGGCCGAACTCGACCAGATGGCACTGCCGCCATGCCATCTGCTTTACCAATTCCTGCCGAATGCGCAGCGCCGCGAACTGTCGCTGTGCCTCTACGTGCGCAGCAACGACATCGGCCTGGGCGCGCCGTTCAATCTGTGCGAAGCCGCTGCGTTGCTGCACCTGATCGGCCGGCTGACCGGCTATCGGCCGCGCTGGTTTTCGTATTTCATCGGCGACGCCCACCTCTACGAAAACCAGCTCGACATGGTGCGTACCCAGCTCGACCGCGCGCCGTTGCCCGCGCCGACGCTGCGCATCGCGGACCGCATCCCCGACTTCAACGAGACGGGCGTGTTCGCGCCCGAGTGGCTGGAAAAGGTTGAACCCGCCGACTTCGTGCTCGAAGGGTACCAACATCACCCGCCGCTGACCGCGCCGATGGCAGTCTGACGCAACCGAACCGCTGCGGAGCCGCGACGATGAAAGTCCTGTTGATGGCGCTGGCTTGTGCGCTTGCCTGTGCCGGCTGCGCGCCGGTCGCGCCGCGTGCGAACGGCGGTCATGTGGAGATGTACGGCACGATCGACAGTGGCGTCACGGTGCACGACTGAGCCGGCGCGGATGCATGCCGTTCCGGACGATGCGAGCGCAGCGGCACGTCCAGCCGTTCCCGCCGCTCCAGCCGCTCCGGCAGGACGGCCGTGCACCGCGCGCTACGACGCACCGCGCGTGGCATGCGCGCGCGGCGATGCGGCATGCGCCGCGCGGCGGCTGCGGCCGGGCCCACCCGCGATGTGGCCGTGGCAGCGCCTGCTGCGCGTGCCCGCCGCGCTGTTGCTGGCTGTGGTACTGACGGCCTGTGCCGGCGCAACGGGGCGCGCCGCCGCACCGGAAGATCCGCTTTCAGGGGGCGATACGGCCGCGCCGGAGCCCGCCGGCCGGGTCGCCGGTGCCAGCGTGCGACCGCCACCGGTGGTGCGTTTCCTGACCCGCTACGACGCGGACGACGTGGTGCGCTGCATCGACGAGCGCTGGAGCCGTCTTTCGGCCCTGGGGCCTGGCGACATCCGGCGCCATGCGAGTTTCCGGGGCGCGATGGTCGACGTGCGTGTCGGCGGCGAGCCGCTGGCCCGTGCGCAGGCGGAGGTCTACCGCGTGCCGGGTGCGACGGTCGTCGACTACTTCATTCGTCCCGCAGTCGACGATCCGCTCGAGGACCTGAGACTGCGGGCATTGCGCTACTGCCTCGGCTGAGCGCGGTCGGGCCCGATCAGTCGCGGCGGCCCACCATCTGCTCCGGCCGGACCCACTCGTCGAACTGCGCGTCGGTGACGTGGCCGCTGGCGATCGCCGCCGCCTTCAGCGTCGTGCCTTCCTTGTGCGCCTTCTTCGCGATCTGCGCGGCCTTGTCGTAGCCGATGTGCGGGTTCAGCGCGGTCACCAGCATCAGCGATTCGTTGAGCAGCGCGTCGATGCGATCGCGATTCGGTTCGATGCCTACCGCGCAATGGTCGTTGAAGCTGAGTGCGCCGTCGGCGAGCAGACGGATCGACTGCAGCACGTTGTGGGCGATCATCGGACGGAACACGTTCAGTTCGAAGTTGCCGCTGGCGCCGCCCATGTTCACCGCGACGTCATTGCCGAAGACCTGGGCGCAGAGCATGGTGACTGCTTCCGACTGCGTCGGGTTGACCTTGCCCGGCATGATCGAGCTGCCCGGCTCGTTTTCGGGAATCGACAACTCGCCGAGCCCGCAGCGCGGGCCGCTGGCCAGCCAGCGCACGTCGTTGGCGATCTTCATCAGGCTGGCCGCGATTGTCTTCAGCGCGCCGTGCGCGAACACCAGCGCGTCGGCGGCCGCCATCACTTCGAACTTGTTCGGCGCGGTGACGAACGGCAGTTCGGTCAGCTTGCCGATCTCGGTCGCCACGCGCGCCGCGAATTCGGGATGCGCGTTCAGGCCGGTGCCGACGGCCGTCCCGCCCAGCGCCAGTTCATAAAGGTGGGGCAGCGTTGCGTCGAGGTGGCGCAGGCCCTGGTCGAGTTGCGCGACGTACCCGGAGAATTCCTGGCCGAGCGTCAGCGGCGTGGCGTCCTGCAGGTGCGTGCGGCCGATCTTGACGATGTCGGCGAAAGCCGCCGACTTCTTCGCCAGGGTCTCGCGTAGCGTGCGCAACGACGGGATCAGATGCTTGACGATGCCCTCGGCGGCGGCCACGTGCATCGCAGTCGGGAACACGTCGTTCGACGACTGGCCGCGGTTCACGTCGTCGTTCGGATGGATCGAGCGTTCCTCGCCGCGCGCACCGCCGCCCAGTTCGCTGGCGCGGTTGGCGATCACCTCGTTGAGGTTCATGTTGGTCTGCGTGCCGGAGCCGGTCTGCCAGACGGCCAGCGGAAATTCGCCCGCGTGCTTGCCGGCGATCACTTCGTCCGCGGCTTGCACGATCAGCGCGGCCTTGTCCTGCGCCAGCACGCCGAGCGATGCGTTGACCGTGGCCGCGGCGCGCTTGATCACCGCCAGCGCGCGCACCAGTTCGGGCGACTGCTTTTCCGACGAGATCTTGAAATTCTCCAGCGAACGCTGCGTCTGCGCGCCCCAGAGGCGGTCGGCGGGTACGGCGATCTCGCCGAAGGTATCGCGTTCGAGTCGGACTGATGTCATCGCTAGGCTCTCCTGTTTCCTGCTCATGGAAGGGCGACGGCGGCATCGCACGCGCCGTCGCATCGGGCCACCCACGTTTGGCGTTCGCGCGGCGAGGCGCGACGGCCGGTTTCGCGCGGAAGCCGGCCTACAGCTGGTCGTCGAGCGGCAGAATCGTAAACAGCGCACTCATCGCGTTGCGCTTGAAGCCGGCATCGGGGTCGAAGTTGTAACGGAGGATGTGGCCGTTTTCCTCGGTGATCCAGATCAACGGCGAATCGGGCGCGCCTGTCTTGGCGAGCGCATCCCGATCGGCCTGGTCGGCGAGGACCACATGATAGCTTTCGTCGAGCGAGGCGGTTTCGTCGAACAGTTCGACCACCTGCGCGGCGATGGGCGGGCTCTCGATTTCGAGCGCGACCTCGGTGTTGAGACCGACCGAGCGCGGATCGAAATTCAGCGAGCCGATCACCACGGTACGCCGGTCGATCACATAGGTCTTCGCATGCAGGCTCGCTCGGGATTTCGACCCGGCGATCGCCGTGCGCGGCTTGGAACCCGGGCTGGGCTTGTACTCGTACAGCGACACGCCGTTCTTCAGCAGCGGCACGCGAAACGGATTGTAGCCGGCCTGCACGGCGGGAGCGTCGGTCGCGGCCAGCGAGTTGGTCAGCACGCTCACCTTGACGCCGCGGCGCACCATCTCGCTCATCATGTCGACGCCGTGCTGGTGCGGCACGAAGTAAGCGGAGATCAGCAGGAACTCCTGCTGGGCCTGCTGCATCAGCTCGCCCAGCCGCTTCGCCGGCGGGCTCACGTAGTCGTCGGTCGGCTCCACGATCTTGTCCGGCGTATCGGTCCAGAAGCGCGCCTTCGCCCAGGTCAGCGGCATCTCACCGGTGCGGATCTGGCGCGCCAGCGGCGGCTCCTCGAGATGCGCGCCGCCGGTGATCGCCACCGATTCTTCCCAGTGACGCTTCAGGTCCTCCCGTACCCGCGCCATCTCCTCCCGGTCGACGTGGATCGGCTTCAGCGCGCGCAGCGGGTAGGCCTCGGCGCTGTTCCAGAACAGATCGAAGCTGCGCGAAATCGGCGGCACGATGTCGCCGGCCGCGACAATATCGAGATCCCGGAAGCTGAGCACGTGGCTCGCGTCGAAGTACGAGTCGCCCACGTTGCGGCCGCCCACGATCGCCACCTGGTTGTCGGCGATCATCGCCTTGTTGTGCATCCGTCGCGTCAGCGTGTCGAGGCTGGTGAACAGATTGCTCACCTTGCCGAACGGACCCTGCGCGGCCGTGCCGAACGGATTGAAGATACGAACCTCGATGTTCGGCGACGCGTCGAGCACGGCGATCGTCGAATCGTGGTCCTTGAAGTTCATGTCGTCGAACAGCATGCGCACCCGCACGCCTCGTTCGGCGGCGCGCAGCGCGGCCTCCAGCAACAGCTTGCCGGTTTCGTCCACGTCGGCGATGTAGTACTGCAGGTCGAGCGTGCGTTGCGCGGAACGCGCCAGCGCGATGCGCGCACCCAGTGCGTCGCTGCCCTTGACCAACAGCTTGAAGCCGGATTCGCCGGGATGGGCGGCTTTCAGTGGCGTCAGCGTCGCGTTCAGGGCGCTGGGCGTGCTGGCCGGCAACGCGAATTCGACCGCGCGCGGATAGGCGGTGGCCGGCAGCCGCTGGCTCGCGCAGGCGGCCAGCATGCAGGTGGCCGTGAGCAGAAACAGGCGCTGCAGGTATCGGCCCGCCTGGCTGTCATGCCCGGCCATGCCGCCGAGCGGCTGGCTTGAGGTGCGGCGCGGGGTGCGCATGCCTGCGGCGCCAAGCCGGATCCACCGCTTCCACACTCGCTGCACGCCCAAGTCTCGCTCCTCGTTCCGGGCTCGCGCCGCGCGATTGCGCGGCACGCCTTACTGCGGATCATTCTATGGGATTTCGGGACGCTGCATCGGTCGGGGCCGTGGCAAGGTTTGCTATACTCTGTGCCCGCGACCGACCGACCAATGCGCCGCTCGATGTCGCCACCGCGCCGCCGTAGCTCAGTGGATAGAGCATTTCCCTCCTAAGGAAAGGGTCACAGGTTCGATTCCTGTTGGCGGCGCCATCTTTCCGGAACGATGCGTGCCGACCCCAGGTGGATCAGGCCGCCCGACGGCATGAAGCGCACCGGCCGCCAAGCACGTGAAATCCCTGATGTCGCATTTTTGAGCACCGCCCGGCGCCGGCCTTCTCGCGTCGATTCTTTGCTGATACCGTCATCTCATCCGAGGCGCCCTAGCAGAACCGGTGTGTCGGATCAAGAGCAGGCAACGACAAGGAGAGGGCAATGGCATGGGACTTTCTGGCAGGCGGCATTGCGCTGGTCGGGATCACGCTGATCGCGCAAGCGCATGACCTGCTGCGCGCCGGCCGCAGCAAGCGTACGGGCCGCAGCGGGTGAGCGGGCAGGACCCGACGACGCTGTCCCGCGCAAGCGGCATTACAGGCAAGCAGGATGAAGTCGAATGAAACGGGTGGCCTTGCCGCCCGTTTCCTTTTTCAGGCACGTCAACAGCGCTGCCCGCGCGGCTGGCCGATCGAACTCAAAATTCGACGACCGCGAATTCCGACTTGCCCACGTCGCACAGCGGGCAACGCCAATCGTCCGGAATCGCCTCGAAGCGCGTGCCGGGCGCAATGCCCTCTTCGGGCAGACCTTCTTCCTCGTTGTACACCCAGCCGCAGATCACGCAGATCCAGCTCTTGTATTCGATCGTTTCCATTGCCTGTGCCGCGTTGAATTCACCACGGCGCGCATGTTACCCGCTTCCGGGGCACGGCGGGCCTCGGCTTGGCCGAGGGCCGCGCCCATAGCGCCCATAGCGCCCGTAGCGCCCGTAGCGCGCGCCACGCGCCGCCGCTGCCCGGCCCGCGGGTCGCCAGCCGCTACAATGGCGGCTTTCGCGCAACCGTTCCGACCATGTCGCTGTTTTCCATCACCGGCGCCCAGCTCGCCTTTGGCCATGTCGCGCTGCTGGACCACGCCGATTTTTCGATCGAGGCTGGCGAGCGCGTCGGCCTGATTGGTCGTAACGGCGCCGGCAAGTCCTCGCTGCTGAAGATCGTCGCGGGGCTCACCGCCCCGGACGACGGCTTGATCGCGCGGCAGCAGGGCCTGCGTACCGTGTATGTCGAACAGGAACCGCGCTTCGAGCCTGGCCACAGTGTCTTCGAGGCGGTTGCAAGCGGCCTCGTCGACGAGCAGCGGCTGCTGGCCGAATTCGATCGCGTCTCGGAACGGCTTGGCGACGCCGCCGCCGGGGCCGACGAGCGCGAAGGCCTGATGGCCGAACTCGGGCGCCTGCAGTCGGGCCTGGACGCACGCGACGGCTGGAACTGGCGCAACCGCGTCGAGGTGACGCTGGAACAGCTCGCGCTGGACGGCGCGGGCGACGTGGCGCGCCTGTCCGGCGGCCAGCAGAAGCGCGTCGCGCTGGCGCGCGCGCTGGTCTCCGCGCCCGATGTGCTGCTGCTCGACGAACCCACCAACCACCTCGATTTCGATACGATTCGGTGGCTCGAGACCCTGCTCGCACAGTTGCGGGTGAGCGTGCTGTTCGTGACGCACGACCGGGCGTTCCTGGATCGCGTCGCCACCCGCATCGTCGAACTCGACCGGGGCCGTCTGCTGTCCTACCCGGGCAACTTCTCGGCCTACCAGACGCGCAAGGCGCAGCAGCTCGAAGTGGAGCGCATCGAGAACGAAAAGGCCGACAAGCTGCTCGCGCAGGAGGAAGTGTGGATCCGCAAGGGCGTCGAGGCGCGCCGCACGCGCAGCGTCAGCCGCATCCAGCGTCTGCAGGCGATGCGCGAGGAGCGTGCGCAGCGTCGCCAGGTGCAGGGCAACGTTCGCCTGGAAGCGAGTCAGGCCGAGCGCTCCGGCAAGCTGGTGGCCGAGCTGACCGACGTCATCAAGTCGTTTGGCGGGCGCCGCCTGGTCGACGGCCTGACCGCGACCGTGATGCGCGGCGACAAGATCGGCCTGATCGGACCGAACGGTGCCGGCAAGACGACGTTGATCCGGCTGATCCTCGGCCTGTTGCCGCCCGACGGCGGCACGGTGCGCACCGGCAGCAATCTGCAGGTTGCGTATTTCGACCAGATGCGCGCCCAGCTGGACGACGAAAAGAGCCTCGCCGACACGATCAGTCCCGGTTCGGATTGGGTCGAGGTCAACGGCGCACGCAAGCACGTGATGAGCTATCTGGGCGACTTCCTGTTCTCGCCGGAACGCGCGCGCTCGCCGGTGAAATCGCTGTCGGGTGGCGAGCGCAACCGGCTGTTGCTGGCGCGCCTGTTCGCGCGTCCGGCCAACGTGCTGGTGCTCGACGAGCCGACCAACGACCTCGACATCCCGACGCTCGAATTGCTTGAGGAGTTGCTGGAAGACTTCGGCGGCACCGTGCTGCTGGTCAGCCATGACCGCACCTTCCTCGACAACGTCGTCAGTTCGGTGATCGCGCATGAGGGCGGCGCGAACTGGCGCGAGTACGTCGGCGGCTTCAGCGACTGGCAGGCGCAGTCGGCCAGGGCGGCCGAGTTCGCCGCGGCGCGGGCGGCGGGCGCAGCCGGTGCCTCGCGCGTGACGAGTGCCGGGAGTGCCGGGAGTGCCGGGAGTGCGCCGGCGGCCGGGGCCGGCAAACCGGACGGCAAGCCCGAACCGGCACGCAAGGCGCCGGAACGGCGCGTGAAGCTCTCGTTCAAGGAGCAGCGCGAACTGGAAGCCTTGCCCGAGCAGATCGCGGCGCTCGAGGCCGAGCAGAAGACGCTCGGCGAGCAGATTGCCGCCGGGCGCATCTTCGCGGAGGATCCCGCCGAAGGCGCACGCATCACCACGCGCTTTGGCGAGATCGACGAGGCGCTGCTGGTGGCGCTGGAGCGCTGGGACGATCTCGAAACGCGCAGCAAGGGCGGTTGAACCTCGTTGCGCCGGCGCTGTCCGAACACCGGTCCTTTCGTATGAGAGGCCAGACCCGCACCGTGGACGTGTCCGCGGCCTGCGCCCGGATGCCGGCGAGCGCGCCTGTCGACGGGCGTGACCGCCGCGTGCGCCAACGGATACTGGTCGGATATACAATACGCAGCTGCCGCTGGCCGCCGGGATCGTGCCGATCCGGGGGGCGCACTGGCGCGTGAACCGTCCGCGCAGGCAGCCTCGCCGCAATTCGTTTAGTTTCGGCCCCGCGCATCGATGCCGGCCGAAGTCATGGATCCCATGCCGAAGAACACCGCAAGCAACGCATACAGCGAGTCCTCCATCAAGGTGCTGAAGGGACTGGAACCGGTCAAGCAACGACCGGGCATGTACACCCGCACCGAGAACCCGCTCCACATCATCCAGGAAGTCATCGACAACGCGTCCGACGAAGCGCTGGGCGGCCATGGCCGGCGCATCGTCGTGACGCTGCGCGCCGACGGCGGCGTGAGCGTCGACGACGAAGGCCGGGGCATCCCGTTCGGCCTGCATCCGGAGGAAGGCGTCAGCGTCATCGAGATCGTCTTCACCCGGCTGCACGCCGGCGGCAAGTTCGACAAGGCCTCCGGTGGCGCGTATGCGTTCTCGGGCGGCCTGCACGGCGTTGGCGTGTCGGTCACCAATGCGCTGTCGACGCGGCTCGACGTCACCGTGTGGCGAGACGGCAAGGTCGCGCAGCTGGGCTTCGCCGGCGGTGCGCCGGTCGGCCCGCTGAGCGTGCGCGACGCCACGCGCGGCGAGAAGAAGTCGGGCACGCGTGTCGACGTGTGGCCGGACCCGAGCTACTTCGATGCGCCCGGGCTGCCGCAGGCCGAGCTGCAGCGCATGCTGCGCTCCAAGGCGGTGCTGCTGGCCGGCGTCGAGGTCGAGCTGGTCAACGAGAAGACCGGCGAACGGCAGACGTGGCGCTACGAGGACGGGCTGCGCGGCTATCTGACCGAGGGCCTGGGCGATACCGAGACGCTGATCCCGATTTTCGAGGGCGCGCGCTTTGCCGACCCGGCTCGCGCCGGCGAGGAAAGCTTCGCGGCCGGCGAGGGCGCCGAATGGGTGGTCGCCTGGTCGGAGGACGGCGCACTGGTGCGCGAGTCCTACGTCAACCTGATTCCGACGCCCGCCGGCGGGACGCACGATGCCGGCCTGCGCGATGGCCTGTTCCAGGCGGTCAAGAGTTTCATCGAACTGCACGGCTTGCAGCCGAAGGGCGTCAAGGTGCTGGCCGACGACGTTTTCTCGCGCGTGTCGTTCGTGCTCTCGGCCAAGGTGCTCGACCCGCAGTTCCAGGGGCAGATCAAGGAACGTCTGAACAGCCGCGATGCGGTCAAGCTGGTTTCCTCGTTCACGCGCCCGGCGCTCGAACTGTGGTTGAACCAGCACGTCGACTACGGACGGCGGCTGGCCGAGCTGGTCATCAAGCAGGCGCAGGCGCGCACCCGCGCCGGACAGAAGATCGAGAAACGCAAGAGCTCCGGCGTGGCGGTGCTGCCCGGCAAGCTGACCGATTGCGAATCCGTCGACACGACGCGCAACGAACTGTTCCTGGTCGAAGGCGATTCCGCCGGCGGCTCGGCGAAGATGGGGCGCGACAAGGAATTCCAGGCCATCCTGCCGCTGCGCGGCAAGGTGTTGAACACCTGGGAAACGGAGCGCGACCGCCTGTTCGGCAACAACGAGGTCCACGACATCGCCGTGGCGATTGGCGTCGATCCGCACGGACCGAACGACGAAGTGGATCTGTCGGGTTTGCGCTACGGCAAGATCTGCATCCTTTCCGACGCCGACGTCGACGGCTCGCACATCCAGGTGCTGCTGCTGACGCTGTTCTTCCGCCATTTCCCGCAATTGATCGCGCGCCAGAACGTTTATGTGGCGCGGCCCCCGCTGTTCCGCGTCGATGCGCCCGCGCGTGGCAAGAAGCCGGCGCAGAAGCTGTACGCGCTGGACGAGGGCGAGCTGCAGGCGACCCTCGACAAGCTCCGCAAGGATGGCGTGCGCGACACGCAGTGGAGCATCAGCCGTTTCAAAGGGCTGGGCGAGATGAGTGCCGAGCAGTTGTGGGATACCACGATGAATCCGGACACCCGCCGCCTGATGCCGATCACGCTTGGCGACTTCGGCTTCGAGGAAACGGTCGGCGTAATGACGATGCTGATGGGCAAGGGCGAGGCGGCCGCGCGCCGCGGCTGGCTGGAAGACAAGGGCAACCTCGTCGAAGCCGACATCTGACGGCCACGCGCAGCCACTGCGCCGGCCGGTCAATCCGACAATGGCGCGCCGTGATCTGACGGCGCGCGCTAGCAAGCAACATGGCACAAGAAGATATCGACAACACCGTCAGCGCCGACGGTGAACACCTCAGTCTCGGCAGCTATGCCGAGCGCGCCTATCTCGATTACGCGATCAGCGTGGTCAAGGGCCGCGCGCTGCCCGACGTCAGCGACGGGCAGAAACCGGTGCAGCGCCGGATCCTGTACGCGATGGGCGAAATGGGCCTGCGCGCCGACGCCAAGCCGGTGAAGTCGGCCCGCGTGGTGGGCGACGTGCTCGGTAAGTACCATCCGCACGGCGACCAGTCCGCATACGACGCGCTGGTGCGTCTCGCGCAGGACTTCGCGATGCGCTACCCGCTCATCGACGGGCAGGGCAACTTTGGTTCTCGCGACGGCGACGGCGCCGCGGCGATGCGCTACACCGAGGCGCGCCTGACGCCGATCGCCAGTCTGCTGCTCGACGAAATCGACATGGGTACGGTCGATTTCAACGCGAATTACGACGGCTCGACCGAGGAGCCGCAAAGGCTGCCCGCGCGGCTGCCGTTCGTGCTGCTCAACGGCGCGTCGGGCATCGCCGTGGGCCTCGCCACCGAGATCCCGTCGCACAATCTGCGCGAGGTGGCGGCCGCGACGGTCGCGCTGATCCGCAATCCCCGCGCGACCGTCGCCGATCTGCTCGCGCTGATGCCCGGACCCGATTATCCGGGGGGCGGCCAGCTGATCTCCGGACCCGCGGAGATCGCGGCGGCCTACGAAAGCGGCCGCGCGAGTCTCAAGGTGCGTGCGCGCTGGAAGATCGAGGAGCTCGCGCGTGGCCAGTGGCAGTGGGTGGTCACCGAACTGCCGCCGGGCGTGTCGTGCCAGAAGGTGTTGGAGGAAATCGAGGACCTGACCAATCCGAAGATCAAGCTCGGCAAGAAGGCGCTGACGCAGGAACAGCAACAGCTGAAGCAGTCGGTGCTCAGCCTGCTCGACACCGTGCGGGACGAGTCGGGACGCGAGGCCGCGGTGCGGCTGGTGTTCGAGCCGAAGTCGAGCCGCATCGAACAGGCCGAGTTGATCAACACGCTGCTCGCGCTGACCAGTCTCGAATCGAGCGCGGCGATCAACCTCGTGATGGTCGGCGCCGACGGCCGTCCGCGTCAGAAGAATCTGGTCGAGATCCTGTCGGAGTGGATCGGCTTCCGCCAAACCACGGTGACGCGGCGCACGCGGCATCGGCTCGACAAGGTCAACGACAGGATTCACATCCTGGAAGGGCGCCTGATCGTTTTCCTGAACATCGACCGGGTCATCGCGATCATCCGTGAATCGGACGAACCGAAGGCCGCGCTGATCGAAGCGTTCGGCCTCACTGACCGACAGGCGGAGGACATTCTCGAAATCCGGCTGCGGCAACTGGCCCGGCTCGAGGCGATCAAGCTGGAGAAGGAACTGGGCGAACTCCGCGCCGAGGCCGAGAAACTGGGTGAACTGCTGGCCAGCGAGTCGGCGATGCGACGCCAGATGATCCGTGAGATCGAGGCCGACGCGAAGCGCTTCGGCGACGATCGTCGCACGCTGATCCAGCACGAGAAGCGCGCCAGTGCCGAGGCGCGCGTGCTCGACGAACCGGTGACCGTCGTGGTCTCGACGCGTGGCTGGGCCCGTACGTTGAAGGGGCACGGCATCGAGCCGGCCACCCTGTCGTTCAAGGCAGGCGATGCACTTTATGGCGCGTTTGCCTGCCGCACGACCGACATGCTGGTCGCGCTGGGCAGCAACGGCAGGAGCTATTCGGTACCGGTCAGCAGTCTGCCGGGCGGTCGCGGCGACGGCGTGCCGGTGACGTCGCTGATCGATCTCGCGTCGTCGACCCATCTGCTGCATTACTACGCGGCGGCGGCCGATCAGGTGTTGTTGCTTGCGACCAGCAGCGCGACCGGTTTCCTGGTCAGGCAGGGCGACATGGTCGCCCGCAACCGGGGCGGCCGCGCCTTCGTCACGCTGGAGAAGGGCGCCGAGCCGCTGCAGCCGGTGCCGGTGTTGCCGACGGCCAGCCATGTCGCGTGCCTGGCCAGCGACGGGCGCCTGTTGGCCTTCGATATCGCCGAAATGAAGACGCAGCCCGGCGGTGGCCGCGGCGTCAGCCTGATCGCGCTCGATCCGGGCCAGACGCTGGTGTCGGCCATGCCCATCACGTCGGCGGGACTGATCCTGTCCGGCACCGGGCGCGGCGGCAAGGCGCAGGAGTCGACATTGTCGGGCGCCGCGCTGGCCGAGCATATCGGGCGGCGTGCGCGGCGCGGCAAGGCCGTGGCGACGCGCATGAAGATCGCATCGATGCGGCCGGTCTGGCCGCGCTGAGGCCGGAGCGGCATCGTCGCGGATCGGCGGCCGGCATGAACGGCCGCCGGGCGCGGTCCGCTATCATGCGATGATGTCGTGCGGCCGCACGGTTGTGCCCGCTTCATCATTCAAGGATTGACTCGATGGCTTACGCAGTACCGATCGCCGTATTCCTGCACCTGGTCGGCGTGATCGTCTGGGTCGGCGGCATGACGCTCGCCCATTTCTGCTTGCGGCCGGCACTCGCGGATCTGTCGCCGCAACTGCGCCTGCCGGTCGCGGAAGGCGTGTTTTCGCGTTTCTTCAATCTGGTCGGCACCGCGATCATCCTGATCCTGTTGAGCGGCGGCTACCTGTTCCCGAAATTCGGCGGCGCGCAGGCGCCGTGGCCAGTGCATGCGATGGTGGTGATCGGCATCGTGATGATGCTGATTTACGGCCACATCCGCTTCGCGACGTTCCCGAAGCTACGTCGCGCAGTGCAGGCGCAGAAGTGGCCGGAGGGCGCGATTGCGCTGGGCCGCATTCGGCGCCTGGTGGTTGTCAATCTGGTGCTCGGCTACGTCACGGTCGCGCTCGCCACCCTGGCGCGCTGACGCTCGCACGCCGCTCGCGTCACTTGCGCGGCAAGGCAGCAGGGTGCCGCTGGCATGCGGCCCGGCGCGCATCGCATGGTCTCGGGTCGCGATGCGCATTCGTGTCCCTGCGCTTGCCGGCCGATATGGCGCTTGCCCGGCGGTCGCATACGCGCTCGCGCGCAGCCTCGCTTCGCAACGCCGCTTCACAACGCCGCTTCACAACGCCGCTTCACAACCCCGCTTCACAACCCCGCTTCGCAACCTCGCTTCGCAGTGCCGCTGCGTGAGGCGCGCTCCATCGAGCGCGTTCCATTCGACCTGGTCGATTGCACCGTCGAATCGAGGCCATGAGCCGCCACGCGGTCATCGACGTCAAGCGATCGCGCGGTCAGCAGACGGGGCAGGGCCGCGGCCGAGGACGGCAATGACACGGCTGACCTGACACCGGTCGATCGATGCCAGGCACTACGCGGATCCGCAACTGCCCAGGCGCGTCTTGCAGCGCTCGACCAGATCGGGGACTTCGTCAGGCAACACCGACGGCGAGAACAGGAAGCCCTGTGCATCGAGCTGCCGGTGACAGCGCAGCAGCGACAGCCAGCGCAACTGCGCTTCGGTCTCGATGCCCTCGATCACGACGCCGAGTTTCATCGCGTTCGCCAGGCCGACGATCGATGCGACCAATGCCCGCACCTTCAGATCGTCCGGCAGCGGCGAGACGAAGACACGGTCGATCTTGATCGTATCGACCGGGAAGCGGTGCAGGTAGGCGAGCGACGAGTGCCCGGTGCCGAAGTCGTCCAGCGCGATGCGCAGCCCGAGCCGCTTGAGCGACAACATCTTCTGCGCCGCCAGGTCGGGCTGCGTCATCGCGGCGGTTTCAGTCAGCTCGATTTCCAGCGATTCCGGCGGGATGCCGGTCTCGGCGAGGCAACGTTCGACCGTCGCGAGCAGGTCACCGCGCCAGAAGTGCAGCGGCGACACGTTGACCGCCACGCTCAACGTCGTGAGACCCGCGGCGTGCCAGGCGGCCAGCTGCCGCGACGCCTGCTCCAGCGCGAATTCACCGATCGGCACGATCATGCCCAGCGTCTCCGCGATCGGGATGAACTGGGCGGCCGGAATCAGGCCCAGGCGCGGATGGCGCCAGCGCAGCAGCGCTTCGAGACCAGTCAGCGTGCGCAGCCGAAGGTCGACCTTCGGCTGGTATTCGAGATAGATCTGTCCCTCGGCGAGCGCGTCGCGCAGCATCTGTTCCCACTCGATCAGCCGCTCGCTGCGCAAGGCGAGATCGGGCTGGAAGAACGCATAGCGCCCCTTGCCCGAATCCTTCACCGCGTACATCGCGACGTCGCATTTGCGCAGCAGTTCGTCCTCGGTGTCGTCGGCGCGCGTGTGCAGCGCAATGCCGATGCTGGCGCGCAGGTCGAAGCTCACGCCGCGGCGCTCGAAGGCGGGAGAGCGGATCGTTTCGCCAAGCGTGGTCGCCAGACGCGCGGCCACCGTGTCGATGTCGTCGCCCTCGACGATCACGATGTAACCGTCGCCGGCGATGCGGCCGAGGATTGCGCGCTCGTGCAGACCGAGCTCGTCGATGCGGCGCTGCAGACGCCGCGCGACCAGTTTGATGACCTCGTCGCCTTCGCGGTGGCCCAACGTGTCGTTGACGACCTTGAAGTTATCGAGACCGACGAGCAGCACCGCCAGCCGCCCGACGCTGGCCTGGCTGGCGAGCCGCTCGCGCAGCAGCATCACGATGCGCCAGCGGTTGGCGAGGCCGGTCAACGGGTCGTATTGCGCGAGCCGGCTCATGGCGCGCTCGCGTTCGCTCAACTGTCCGATCACACCGCTGGTGAGCCCGACGAAGGCGATGATCGCCAGCGAGACGATGCCGGTCATCACGCGGTAGATCGTCCGCGTGTGCTGGAAGCTTTCCAGCACCGCCGCTTCGGAAAGCGCCACCACGACGGCCAGCGGATAGCCCGGGATGCGCTGATACGCGAAGATGCGCCGCACGTCGTCGACCGGGTCGGTCGTGACGCCGCTGGTGGTCACGAACGGTGGATACGATGCCTGCACCGCGGAGGCGGTCGCGCTCACCAGGGCCGCCGACGTGCGGCGCGACAGCACCGCGCCGTCCTCGTCGAGCACCGCGATCATGTCGTCGTGCTCGAAGATGCCGCCGTTGTAGAAATCGTTGGAGAAGTAGCGCGGGTTGACCGAGACGACCACCACGCCGCCGAAGCCGCCGTCCGGGTTGTTGAGCCGGCGTGTCAACTGCAGCGACCACAGATGCGAGACACGGCCGAGCACCGGCTTGCTCACGTACAGCCGGTCCTCGTCGCCCATCGTATGGACATGGAAGTGCTCGCGGTCCGACAGGTCGGTACCGATGGCCGCGTTCGGCACCGACGACGCGCGCAGGCGGCCATCCGACCCGATCAGCGCGATCTGCAGCAAATCCTGCTGCGGCAGTACGCCGCGGCGCATCATCGTCTGGAGATCGAAGCGCGCGGGGTCGCTTTCGTACTCGTACTTGACGAAACGCGTCAGCTGGTCGAGCTGGCGCAGTGAGCGCAGCGTGTGCTCGGCGAACGCGCTTGAGAGCAGGCGGGCATTTGAGATGGATTGCTCGAACACCGCGGTGCGCTCGTCGTCCAGCCGCTTGATGACGATGCCCCAGAGGATTCCGATCAACAGCAGGCCGAGCAGGGGCACGGTCAACGCCGACCCCGGCCTGCGCGCGCGTTCGACCTGGCCGACATCGCCCGGCCGTACGCGCAACAGGCGCATCAAACCTGCAAACAGTGATCTCATGGTCACCTATAGCCACCCACACGAGTCGCCGGGGACGGCAGCGGGCGGTAGCGCGCGCGTCCAGCAGGCGTGGCTATAGTAACCGGTGGCAGACCAATTCCAAAGCTTGAGGGAGCCGAAATCGCCGCGGCGGGCGACGAACTTTCGCTTAAAAGCCAGCAGCTTGCCGCGGCATGGCCCCCCGGTCCAGGCAGCGGGCCCTGGCCGCCCGTACACGTCGCGACCCGGCCCCGCGGCACGCCGTGGCGCGCCGCACGCCGCTCATTCGACTTCGGCGATCAGTTCGATTTCGACGCAGGCGCCCATCGGAATCTGCGCCACGCCGAAGGCCGAACGCGCGTGCCTGCCGCGCTCGCCGAACACCTCGGCGATCAGTTCGGACGCGCCGTTCGTGACCAGGTGCTGTTCGGTGTAATCGGGCGCCGAGTTCACCAGACTCATCAGCTTGACGATGCGCTTGACCCGCCCAAGGTCGCCGGTGTGCTGCTGCAACGTCGCGAGCAGGTCGATGGCGATGCGCCGGGCGGCCTCGCGACCTTCCTCGGTCGACATCGTCTCGCCCAGCTTGCCGACCCACGGCTTGCCATCCGGCTGCTTGGCGATGTGCCCGGACACGTAGACGGTATTGCCCGACTGCGCGCTCATCACGTAGGCGGCAACCGGCGCCGCCGCCGCGGGCAACGTGATGCCGAGCGCTTGCAACTTCTGGTATGCGGGATCCTGCGACATGTGTCCTCCTCGTGACGTTGAGGCCGGCGCGGCGAGGTGCACCGCATGGCCCGACCGCGGCATCATACGGGACCTTGCCGCTGGCTGTCTCACGCGGCGCGCGAGCCCGAGCCGATGCGGCGACGGATCAGTGCCGCCAGGCGGCCGACGCCTTCGTCGATGCGCGCCGGCGTCACGGTCGCGTAAGACAGACGCATGAAGTTGCGCTGCACATCGTTGGCGAAGAACGGCTCGCCCGGCACGAAGGCCACGTTTTCCTCGATCGCGTCGGCCAGCAGCGCGCGCGTATCGATGTGCGCGGGCAGTGCCAGCCAGACGAACATGCCGCCCGCCGGCTGGTTCCATGTCACGCCCTCGGGCATGTCGCGCGACAAGGCCGCCAGCATCGCGTCGCGTTGGCCCGCATAGAAAGCGCGCACGGCCGGCAGATGCCGGTCGAACAGGCCGTCCAGCGCCGCTTCGTGAATGATGCGCTGGTTCAGGTTCGGCGTGTGCAGGTCGCTCGCCTGCTTCGCCTGCGCGAGTTTCGCGCTCAACGAGCGCGGCGCGATCACGTAGCCGACGCGCAGGCCAGGCGCGAAGATTTTCGAGAACGAGCCGCAGTACACCACGCGCTCCGGGGCCATCGACAGAAGCGTGGGCTGTTCCGCGCCGTCGAAGTAGAGGTCGTGATACGGGTCGTCCTCGACGATCGGGAACGGCAGGCGGTCGGCAAGCGCGGCCAGCGCGCGGCGCCGGTCGGCGGGCATCGATCGACCCGTCGGATTCTGGAAGTTCGGTTGCAGGTAGAGCAGGCGCGTGCCCTTGATGGCGGCCGCGTCCAGCGCGTCGGGCAGCACGCCGTCCGCATCGCAGGCCAGCGAGCCGTAGACGGGCTCGAACATCGAGAACGACTGCAGCGCGCCCAGATAGGTCGGCGTTTCCACCAGCACCTTGCTGCCCGGATCGATCAGCGTCTTGCCGAGCAGGTCGAGCGCCTGCTGCGAACCGGTCGTGATCAGCACGTCCTGCGGATCGATGCGTCGGCCATTGCTCGAATGTCGTGCCGCGATCCACTCGCGCAGCGGCGCGTAGCCTTCGGTCGGCGCGTATTGCAGCGCTTGCGCATCGTCTGCGAGCGCGCGTACCGCGGCGGCGCGAATCGCCTCGACCGGGAAGGTGGTCGGCGACGGCAGGCCGCCGGCGAACGAGATGATTTCGGGACGTTCGGTGATCTTCAGCAGATCGCGGATCGCGGAACTGGTGATCTGTTTGGCCCTGTTCGACAGGTTCCAGGAGGGCGTCAGAGCGTGAGCGGAGAGGTCGGACATCGGTGTCTCGTATGAAAAGAAGGGTGGCGCCCGTCCCTCTGGCGCAGGCAGGATCACTGCCGCGCCCGACGCGCCACGGGCCGCATGGGCTTCAGCGAAGCGTTCGCAAGCCATGCGGTGTCTCTATGTCGGCGCTGAGTTCGGGGTCGAGCAGCGTCGCCTCGACGGTGATGACTGCGTCGGCACCCAGCCAGCGCAGCTGTTCGTTGATGACTTCGACAGCCGGATGCGCGCCACGCAAGGCCCGCAGCGTCAACCCGCAGGCATGCGCGACCGGCGGCGTGCCGCTGCGCTGCTGCACGACGGTCGGCACGATGCCGTCGCCGGCGCCGCGCCAGCGTGGCCATGCACCGTCGGCGCGGCGGCCGAGCAGGCATTCGCCGCTGCCGAGCCGCCCGGTCCCGACCGGATCCAGCCGGCGCGGGTAGTCGTCGGCCAGTTGCGGAAGCAGGGCCGGCCGTTCGAGCCGCAGTGTCCAGTGGCCGAGGAAGGCGCCGGTCGCGAGGCGTGCCGCGAAATGGCCCGGGTCAAGTCCGCGGCTGCGTGCCTCGGCCGGCGTGACGATGTCGAGCCGGCTGCCTCCGCCCAACGACAGGCCGAGGCAGTGCACGGGGTCCGCGTCGCCGGTCGGCACCGGCATGTGCGGCAGGTCGAGCTCGACGTCGAGCGTGTCGCGCAGGTGTGCCAGCCCCGCCTCGATCGAGGGAGCATACAACTGCAAGTGATCGAGCCTGACCCGGCCCGCGCGCAACGCCATCGCCTATCTCGCCAATGAAGCTATCTCGCCAGCAAAGCGTCGCGCTGCCAGCGCCGCGCGACGTCGAGCGGCTTTTTACCATAGGAGCGCCGGGTCTGGCACGCCGACAGTCGGAATTGCAGCCCGGCGTCGCCCGACTCGGCCGACAGCCATACGCGTTGTCCCTGCATCACGGGCAGCGTGTCGCCGGCGGCAAGCCAGTGGTCGCGCGGCGCGCCCTCGATGGTGGCCCAGACGGTGCCTTGCACGACAAGAATCTCGCCCCGGCCCGCTACGTCAAGCGCGACGCTGGCTGGACTATCGAGTAGGAAATGACGGATCTCTTGCATGGGACACTCCGGTGCGGCAATCAGCAGACAGCGAAAGGCGATACTTGCTAAGGCATCAGTGGCTTCCACTATATCGAGACGGACCGGCACAGTAACGGTACAATTTCTCAAATACCATTCAGTACAGTCATGGAAGACCAACCGCTTGCCACCGCGCTTGACTCGCTCGCCCAGATTCCCGCGCCGTTCGATTCAAACCAGTTCACGCTGGTCGAGCAGCTCACGCAATGGGCTCGACGCCGGATCGACGAACGCGTGTTCCGGCCCGGCATGCGCATGCCCTCGATCCGCCAGCTCGCGGTCGACAAGGGCGTGTCGCGCTTCACGGTGGTCGAGGCCTACGAGCGGCTCGTCGCAACCGGCTATCTCGAATCCAGGCGCGGTTCCGGCTTCTATGTACGCGAGCAGCGCTCGCCGGTGCTGGCGCCGAAGCGCTCGCGCGCAGTGCCGACCACCATGGACGTGACATGGCTGTTGAACGCGATGTTGCAGACCACCGTGCCGGAAAAAGGACCGGGGCTCGGCTACCTGCCCAATGCCTGGCTGGACGGCGAAATGCTGGCCAACGGCCTGCGCTCGGTCGCGCGGCGCAGCGGCGCGCTGCTGCAATACGCGGTGCCGCAGGGCTACGCACCGTTGCGCCAGCAACTGCAGACGCGTCTCGCCGAAATCGAGATTGCCGCATCGCCGGAGCAGATCGTCCTGCTCTCCGGCGTGACGCAGGGGCTCGATCTGGTGGCTCGCCTGCACGTGGCGCCGGGCGACGCGGTGATGGTCGGCGATCCGGCCTGGTTCCAGATGTTCGGCCGCTTCGCGGCCCAGGGCGCGCGACTGATCGGCTTTCCCTACACCAGCAACGGACCCGATCTCGACGCGCTGGAAGCGCTGGCCAAGGAATGGCGCCCGAAGCTGCTGGTCATCAACTCTGCGCTGCAGAACCCGACCGGCACGTCGTTGAGCGCCGCGCAGGCATTCCGCATCCTGCAGATCGCCGAACGCTACGATTTCAAGATCGTCGAGGACGACATCTACGGCGATCTGTGCCCGATGGGTGCCTCGATCGCCCGTCTGGCGAGCCTCGACCAGCTCAAGCGCGTGATCTACCTGAGCAGCTTCTCGAAAACGCTGGCCGCCAACCTGCGTGTCGGCTATCTGGCATGCGAGGCGGGGCTCGCGCGGCGCGTCGCCGACCAGAAGATGCTGGTCGGCTTTACCACGCCCGAGATCAACGAACGGCTGGTCTATCAAATCCTGACCGAAGGCCACTATCGCCGGCACGTCGAACGCCTGCGTCAGAAACTCGACCAGGCACGCGAGCCGGCCGCGCGCAAGCTGGAACGCGTCGGGCTGCGGCTGTTCGCCGAGCCGAACGCCGGCATGTTCCTGTGGGCCGACGCGCGACGCGACTCGTCCACGATTGCCGCCGCGGCGCACGAAGCCGGTTTCCTGTTCGCGCCGGGCGCGCTTTTCTCGCCGTCGCAGACGCCATCGAGCTGGATGCGCTTCAACGTCGCGAACCTCAACGATCCGCTGCTGTTCGATTTCCTTGCACGCCAGATGGACGCCTGAAGCGCCGCGCGGGCGGCGCGCGCCGCGGCGTGGCCGCGTTGCGCTCTTGAAATCGTGCGGATCGTCCCAACGTCTCGCGCAACGCGCGGCCTCTCGTGCCTGCGTGCAGCCGTGCGCTCGTGCCGGCATGCGCGCAGGCGCCCGACGCGCCTTTTGACTGATGACGACTTGAATCCAGGAATCGCTATGTCGCAAGAAACGATGCATTTCCAGGCGGAAGTGAAGCAGCTTCTGCAGTTGATGATCCATTCGCTGTACAGCAACAAGGAAATCTTCCTGCGCGAGCTGATCTCGAACGCGTCGGACGCGGCCGACAAACTGCGCTTCGAGGCGATCGCCAATCCGGCGCTGCTCGAAGAGGCACCGAATCTGCAGATCGAGGTGTCGCTGGACGCCGAGGCGCGCACCATCTCGATCGAGGACAACGGCATCGGCATGAGCCGGGACGAGGCGATTTCCCATCTGGGCACCATCGCGAAGTCCGGCACCAAGGAATTCTTCCAACGGCTGTCCGGCGATCAGCAACGCGATGCCGCGCTGATCGGTCAGTTCGGCGTGGGTTTCTATTCGGCGTTCATCGTGGCCGACGAGGTCACCGTCGAAAGCCGGCGTGCCGGCCTGCCGGCCAGCGAGGGGGTGCGATGGCAGAGCCGCGGCGAGGGCGACTTCGCCGTCGAGACGGTCGAGCGCGCGCCACGCGGCACGCGCATCACGCTGCATCTGCGCGAGGGTGAGGACGAGTTGCTGTCAAGCTGGCGGCTCAAGTCGATCATCCAGAAATACTCGGACCACATCGCGTTGCCGATCCTGATGCGCAAGGAGGAGTGGGACGCGGAAGCCGGCAAGACGGTGGTGAAGGACGAGACCGAGACCGTCAACCAGGCCAGCGCCCTGTGGACCCGCCCGAAGAGCGAGATCGACGACGCGCAGTACAAGAGCTTCTACCAGCATCTGTCGCACGACACGAACGAACCGCTGGCCTGGACGCACAATCGGGTCGAAGGCCGCAGCGAATACACGCAGCTGCTGTACGTGCCGTCGCGCGCGCCGTTCGACCTGTGGGACCGCAGCCGTCACGGCGGCCTGAAGCTGTACGTGCGCCGCGTGTTCATCATGGACGACGCCGAAGCGCTGTTGCCGTCCTACCTGCGCTTCATTCGCGGCGTCGTCGATTCCAGCGACCTGCCGCTGAACGTGTCGCGCGAGATCCTGCAGGAGAGCCGCGACGTGCGCGCGATCCGCGAGGGCGTGACGAAGCGCGCCTTGTCGATGATCGAGGATCTGGCCGAGAACCATGCGGAGAAGTTCGCGACGTTCTGGAGCGAGTTCGGCCAGACGCTGAAGGAAGGCGTCGGCGAGGATCACGCGAACCGCGAACGCATCGCGAAACTGCTGCGCTTCGCGTCGACGCACACCGGCACCGACGAACAGACAGTGTCGCTGGCCGACTACGTCTCGCGCATGAAGGACGCGCAGACGAAGATCTACTACGTGAACGCCGATAGCTATCGGGCGGCCGCCAACAGCCCGCATCTCGAAGTGTTCCGCAAGAAGGGCATCGAAGTCCTGCTGTTGTCCGATCGGGTCGACGAATGGATGCTGTCGTATCTGACCGAATTCGACGGCAAGCCGATCGCGAGCGTGGCGCGCGGCGATCTCGATTTGACGCCGGACGAAGCCGAGAAGGAAGCGCAGGAAAAAACCGGCGAAGCGTTGCAGCCCCTGCTGGAAGCGGCGAAGGTGGCCCTCGCCGACAAGGCCAAGGACGTGCGGCTGACATTCCGCCTGACCGAGTCGCCGTCGTGTCTGGTGGCGGACGAAGGCGAGTTGAGCGGCCATCTGCAGCGGATGCTCAAGGCCGCGGGGCAGGCGGCCCCGGACACCAAGCCGATTCTCGAACTGAATCCCGAGCACCCGCTGGTCAAGCGCCTGCAGGCCGGGCAGGCTGGCTTCGACGACTGGTGCCACCTGCTGTTCGACCAGGCGCTGCTGGCCGAGGGCGGCTCGCTCGACGATCCTGCGGCATTCGTCAAACGCTCCAACGCGCTGCTGCTTCAGGCCAACGCATGAGCCGGCGTGCGCTCGGCGGGCTGGTCGCGACGATCCGCGCTGCCGATGGCGCGCGCGCCGCGGTAGGCGGCTGGCGGCTTCGGCCGGCATCGACCAGCGACGTGGTGCAGCGCAGTTGGCTGCGGCGCGGCGGTGCGCTGACCGGGCACCTTCGCGGGCTGGGTCGCGTCACCGTTGACGTGCTCGACGAACGAGTCGACGGCGCGATGCCGGACGAGGCGGCGGCGCTCCACACCGTGTCGGGTGCCCCCGTGTGGATGCGCGCGGTGGCGCTGCGGGTCGACGGCGAAGCGCTGGTGGTGGCGCGCAGCGTCACGCCGCTCGCCGCCAGCCACGGTGTGTGGCTGTCGATGCGGCGGCTCGGCAGCCGGCCGCTGGCCGACCTGCTGTATCACGATCACGGCGTCTCGCGCACCCGGCTGGCGTCCTCGGTGATCCTGCCGGGCCACCCGTTGTATCGACTCGCAGCGGCATTGCCGGCGCCGGACGACGCGCCGGCATCGGCGCGAACGTTCGCGCCCAGCCAGCTGCCGCGGCGCTTGCTGGCGCGGCGTTCGGTCTTCGCGCGCAAGGGCGTGCCGTTGCTGATCGCCGAATGTTTCTTGCCCGCGCTGTGGCGGCGTCCGGACGCGCGCGACGGCGGGCTCGTTTTTCCGTATCGATGCTGAGCAGCTTCCCCCCGGTCGCCGATCGCGACACGCGCGTGATGATCTTCGGCAGTTTCCCCGGCGTCGCCTCGCTTGCGGCGACCCAGTACTACGCACACCCGCGCAACCACTTCTGGCGTCTGCTGGAAGCAGTGCTCGACGTGCCGGGACTGGCTGGCCGCAGCTATGACGACCGCCTGGCCTGCCTGCTCGCGCACCGGATCGGATTGTGGGATGTGTTCGCCGCCTGCGAGCGCGAGGGCAGTCTCGACTCGGCGATCCGGCAGGCGCAGTCCAACGCGTTCGAGGCCTTGCGCGAGCATGCGCCGGCCCTTGAAAAGGCCTGCTTCAACGGCAAGACGGCCGGCCGCGCCGCGCCGCTGCTTGCGGAAGCGGGCTATCGCACGCTGGTCCTGCCGTCGTCGAGTCCGGCGAATGCTATGCTCTCGTTCCCGCAGAAATTGAGCGCGTGGCGCCTACTGCTCGAATGACACGTCTCATCAAGCGCGCCTCCGCGGAGCAGCGCGCGTTCCGGCGCCGACGCGGCGCCGATGCCGTCCCCGCCGATGCCGTCGCCTTCCCCGACGAACTCGCGAGCGCCGACCGCTCGATGCGCGCGCGTCCACCTCGCTTCGCGCCGGTCACCTTTTCCGAGCTGGGCGGCGTGCGCTTCCTGCATTTCGGCAGCGAGTGGGTGCAGGGTGCGATGCGCATCAGCCGGCCGGACCGGATCGAACTCGAATACGCGCAGCAAATGATGGCCTGGCTGCTGTTCCTGGATCCACCCGCGGCCGATGCGCGCGTCGTGCAACTCGGCCTCGGCGCGGCGGCGTTGACGAAGTTCTGTTATCGCGCGTTTCCGGACAGCCGGGTCGAGGCGATCGAACTGAATCCGTCGGTGGTCGTCGCGGCGCGCAGCATGTTCGCGCTGCCGCCCGACGACGCGCGGCTGACGGTGACCGAAGCCGACGCCTGGGACATCGTGACGGCGCCCGAGCGGCGCGGCACCATCGCCGCCTTGCAGGTCGACGTCTACGACGCGACGGCGCGCGGTCCGGTACTCGACAGCGTTGCCTTCTATCGCGCCTGCCGTCAGACGCTGCGCGAGCCGGGCATGCTGACCGTCAACCTGTTCGGCGACCACGACAGCTATGCGCGCAATCTGCGCAATCTGTCGCAAGCCTTCGAGGGCCGCGTCGTGGTGTTGCCCGAGGTGCATGACGGCAACCGGATCGCGCTCGCCTTCGCCGGACCGGCGTTGGCCTTCCCCGCCGCCTTGCTGCGTGCCCGCGCCGCGTTCATTCGCGAGACCTGGGGACTGCCGGCGCAGCGCTGGTTGCGTGCGCTCGCGGCAGTGCACCCGTACGGCGACACCTTCGAGATCTGAGACGGGCCCGGCGCCGCCCGGGTGAAAGCGGACTATACGGCGCCACGCGAAGACCGCGGCGTCACGGGGAGACAGGCATGAATCGGCAGGATCTGGGCAGCGCCTTGTTGGTGGTGCTGGTGTGGGGCATGAATTTCGTCGTGATCAAGGTGGGCCTGCACGGCCTGCCGCCGATGCTGCTCGGCGCGTTGCGCTTCATTCTGGCGGCGGTACCGGCCATCTTCTTCGTGCGCCGTCCCGCCGTGCCCTGGCGTTTGATGCTTGCCTACGGCTTGACGGCCGCGTTCGGGCAGTTCGCGTTCCTGTTCTGGGCGATGTCGGTCGGCATGCCGGCCGGTGCCGCGTCCGTGGTGCTGCAGGCGCAGGCGTTCTTCACGATCGCGTTCGCCGCGCTGATGCTTGGCGAGCGCTGGCGCGCCCAGCACGTGGTCGGGCTGCTGATCGCGGCCGTCGGCCTGGCGTTGATCGCGGAAGGCGGCGGACAGGACATGAACGCGGTCGGCTTCATGTTGACGCTGGCCGCCGCGGCAAGCTGGGCCGCCGGCAACATCTGCATGAAGAAGATCGGCCGGGTGGATTTGCTCGGCCTGATCGTCTGGAGCAGTCTGATCCCACCGCTGCCGTTCGCGCTGGCCTCGCTCGTCTTCGAGGGGCCGGACAGGATCGGCCATGCGCTTGCCAACATCGAAGTCAGCTCGCTGCTTGCGCTCGCGTATCTTGCGTTCGCTGCGACGCTGCTTGGCTATTCGCTGTGGGGCAGGCTGCTTACCCGCTACCCGGCGGCGCAGGTGGCGCCGTTGTCGCTGCTGGTGCCGATTCTCGGCATCGCCTCGTCATCGCTGCTGTTGCATGAGCATTTCGCACGGCTGCAGTGGCTGGGCGCGGCGTTTGTACTGGGTGGACTGCTGGTCAACGTCTATGGTCCACGCTTGATCGGCCGCCAGTAAGTCGGCGCGGCGGCATCGCGCGTACTGGCCTCCTGCCGACGGGCGACGCGGCCCCGCCACCGCGCGCAGTGCGCGCCCCGCCACCCTGTGTTGAGTGGCACCGGGCAGGCGCGGGGCGACACTGGCCGCGTGGGCCGGTTCAGGCCTGCTGCAGCTCGCCGATCAGCTTTTCCAGCTTGCCGGCGTCGGTGGCGAACTGGCGGATACCGTCCGCAAGCTTTTCGGTTGCCATCGGGTCGTCGTTGACGGCCAGCCGGAACGTCGGTTCGTCGACCGGCACGCGCGCGATGTCCAGCGACGCGGCGCCCTGTGGGTCCAGCTTGCGCTCGATCTTCTGCGTCGAGTCCTGCAATTGCTTGAGCAGATCCGGGCTGATCGTCAGCAGGTCGCAGCCGGCCAACTCGACGATTTGCGAAACGGTGCGGAAGCTCGCGCCCATCACCTCGGTCGAATAACCGAACTTCTTGTAGTAGTTGTAGATCTCGCGCACCGACTGCACGCCCGGGTCGTTTGCGCCGCCATCGCGGTTCTCGTCCCAATCCGCGCCCGCGCGTTTCTTGTAGAAGTCATAGATTCGTCCGACGAACGGCGAAATGAGCTTCGCCTTCGCTTCCGCGCAGGCGACCGCCTGCGGCAGCGAGAACAGCAGCGTCATATTGCAGTTGATGTTCTCGCGCTGCAGGATTTCCGCGGCGCGGATGCCTTCCCAGGTCGACGCGATCTTGATCAGGATCCGCTCCCGGTCGATGCCCTGTCCCTCGTAGAGCTCGATCAGGTGACGCCCCTTGTCGACGGTTGCCGGCGTGTTGAACGACAGGCGCGCGTCGACTTCGGTCGAGACGCGGCCCGGCACGATTTTCAGGATCTCCTTGCCGAAGTTCACCAGCAATTGGTCGATCACGTCGCCGATCGAAGCGCCCTTGAGGTCCTTGACGGTCTTTTCGAGCAGGGGGCGGTACTCGTCCTTCTGCACCGATTTCAGGATCAGCGACGGATTGGTCGTCGCATCCTGGGGCTTGTATGCTTCGAGCAGATTGAAGTCCCCGCTGTCCGCAACGACTGTCGTGTACTGCTTGAGCTGGTCAAGGGCATTCATCTGACGATCTCCAAAGGGTGTGCCGCAGTGCAGCGTCGCCTGCCGCATGGTCAGGCATCGATCTGTTCATTGTAGCGAGCCGATGCCGCCGATGCAGCGCGACCGACCGTCCGGGTCCTCAACGACGGCGCCAGCCCAGCACCGCCTGCGCCACGACCCCGACCAGCACGCCCCAGAACGCCGAGCCGATCGACAGCACGGTGATGCCCGACGCGGTGATCAGAAAGGTCAGCAGCGCGGCCTCGCGCTCGCCCGGCGCGCGCAGTGCGTCGGCCAGCCCCTGGCCCATCGAGCCGAGCAGCGCCAGCGCGGCCACGGCCAGCACCAAGGCGCCAGGCAGCGCGGCGATCAAGGCCGCGATCGTCGACGCGAACAGGGCCGCCAGCAGGTAGAGCACGCCCGCAACGACGGCGGCGACGTAACGCCGGCGCGGATCCTCGTGCGCGTCCGGGCCGGTGCAGATGGCGGCGCTGATGGCCGCCACGGTCACGCCGTGCGCGCCGAACGGCGCGGTCAGCAGGGAGGCAAAGCCGGTTGCACCCAGCAGCGTCGAGGAGCGCACCTTGTAATGGTCGGCGCGCAGCACCGCGAGACCCGGCATGTTCTGCGAGGTCATCGCAACGATGAACAGCGGCAGGCCGATGCTGACCGTCGCCGCCACCGAAAAGCGCGGCAGCGTGAAGACCGGGCTGACCAGTTGCGGATGGACCGCCGAGAAATCGAGATGGCCGGCCGCCGCGCCGGCGATCACGCCGACCACGAGCGCCACGACGATCGCGTAACGGGGCTGCACCCGCTTGGCGAGCAGGTAGCTGGCCAGCATCAGCAACAGCGTGACCGGTTCGCGCGAAACGACGGGAAACACGGCGATCGCGATGCGAAACAGGATCCCCGCCAGCAGCGCGGCGGTGATGGCCGCCGGAATGCGGCGCATCAGCGCGTCGGTCCAGCCGGACAGGCCGATCGCGACGATCAGCGCGGCGCTGATCAGATACGCGCCGATCGCCTCCGCATACGGCACGCCGGGCAGGCTGCTGATCAGGAGCGCGGCACCGGGCGTCGACCACGCGATCACGATCGGCATGCGCCAGCGCAACGACAGGAAGATCGTGATCACGCCGATGGCCAGCGACAGTCCGGCCATCCACGAGGCGATCTGCAGGTCGCTCAGATGCGCGGCCGCGCCGGCCTGGTACATCAGCACCGCCGAACTGGTGAAGCCGGTCAGCACGGCAATGACGCCCGCGACCAGTGCCGACAGCGAGAAATCGTCGGTGAACCGGCGCGCGTGGCGGTGCCCGGGGGGCGGCGCGGAGACGATGACGGGCGTGTCGGCTGTGGCTGGCGGCGAGGCGGGGGAGGGCGGCGGAGGCGCGGTCATTGCAACGGACGAGGGTGAAGGTAGGGCGGCGACACGCCGCGCTGAGTGGCGGTGCCCATCATACGGCCAGCCGGCCCGGAGTCCAATGCTGCCGTGGCAATATTGCCTGGCCGGTTCCCTCCGACCGTGCACCGACACGGCCGAATCCGCTGGCGCGCTGGTTGCGCCTGGTTCGACTCGACCCCGCCCAACCGGTCGCCACCCGCTGACTTGCGACGCGCCGACCGGGGTCAGTCGCGGCTCAAGCGGTCGATTGCGTCTCCCAAGCCGTGCAGCGTCAGCGGATACATGCGGTCGTCGACCAGGTGCCGAATCAACGCCACCGACTGCCGGTATTCCCACAAGCCGCGCGGTTCCGGATTCAGCCACACATGGCGCGGGAACTGGCGGGTCAGCCGCTGCAGCCAGACCGCTCCGGGCTCGTCGTTGTTGTATTCGGTCGAGCCGCCCACCTGGGTGATCTCATAGGGCGCCATCGTGGCATCGCCCACCAGAATCAGACGGTAGTCGGACGGGAACTTGCGCAGCAGGTCCCAGGTGGACTGGCGTTCGGCATGGCGTCGGTGATTGTCGCGCCACAGGTTGTCGTACACGCAGTTGTGAAAATAGAAGAATTCGAGATGCTTGAATTCGCTGCGGGCAGCCGAGAACAGCGCGGCGACGCGCTCGACGTGGTCGTCCATCGAGCCGCCCACGTCGAGCAGCATCAGCACCTTCACGCGGTTGCGCCGTTCCGGCACCATGCGCAGGTCGAGCCAGCCCGCGTTCGACGCCGTGCCGTGTATGGTTGCCGGCAAGTCGAGTTCCTCGGCGGCGCCCTCGCGGGCGAAGCGCCGCAAACGCCGCAGCGCCACCTTCAGGTTCCGCGTGCCGATCTCGACGTCGTCGTCATAGTCGCGGAACGCACGCTCCTCCCATACCTTCACCGCCGTACGGTTGCCGGCCGACTCGCCGCCAATGCGGATGCCCTCCGGATTGAAACCGCCGTTGCCGAATGGCGACGTGCCGCCGGTGCCGATCCACTTGCTGCCGCCTTCGTGCCGCTCGTGCTGTTCTTCCTGCAACTGGCGCAGACGCTCGAGCAGCGCGTCGAGGCCGCCGAGTCTGGCGATCTTCGCCTTCTCGGCATCGCTCAACTCGCGGCGCAGCTTTCGTTCGAGCCACTCCAGCGGAATCGTCGGCAACGCGGCCATCTGCGCACCGCGCTGCGTGAAGAAGGCGGCGAAGGCGCGGTCGAACTTGTCGAAATTGCGCTCGTCCTTGACGAGGACGAGACGCGCCAGCCGGTAGAAGTCGTCGATCGACGGATCGATCAGGTCCCGCCGCAACGCATCGAGCAGCGTCAGGAATTCCTTGATCGAGACCGGGAGCCCCGCCTCGCGCAGCCGGTACATGAAATCGATCAACATGGCCGATCTCTCCTGGACGTGAACGTCGCGTTGGGCAGACGGCTCAGCGCCGCTGCCGGTTCATCGCGGCGAGGCGTCCGAACAGCTGCATGTCCTGCTCGTTCTTGAGCAGCGCGCCGAAATAGGGCGGGGTGCCGTCTTCGTCGCGCAAGGTGTCGGCCAGCACCCCCTCGGTGACCAGCAGCCTAAGCCAGTCCAGGAACTCGGACGTCGACGGTTTCTTCTTCAGTCCCGGCACGGTCCGCAGCGCGAAGAAACGCGCCAGCGCGGCGCTGAGCAGTTCCTGGTCCAGCCGCGGGAAATGCACGGCGACGATGCGCTGCATGGTCGCCGCGTCCGGGAACGTGATGTAGTGGAAGAAACAGCGGCGCAGGAAGGCGTCCGGCAGCTCCTTTTCGTCGTTCGAGGTGATGATCACCAATGGCCGATGCCGCGCCTGGACGAGCTGGCGGGTTTCGTAGACGTAGAACTCCATCCGGTCGAGTTCGCGCAGCAGGTCGTTCGGGAATTCGATGTCCGCCTTGTCGATCTCGTCGATCAGCAGCACGTGCTGGCGATCGCTTTCGAACGCCTGCCAGAGCACACCCTTGACGATGTAGTTGGCGATGTCGTGCACGCGCTCGTCGCCGAACTGCGAGTCGCGCAGGCGGGAGACGGCATCGTATTCGTACAGGCCTTGCTGCGCCTTCGTGGTCGACTTGATATGCCACTGCAGCAGCGGCATGTCGAGCGCCGCCGCCACCTGCTCCGCCAGCATCGTCTTGCCCGTGCCCGGCTCGCCCTTGATCAACAGCGGGCGTGCCAGCGTCAGCGCGGCATTCACCGCGAGCTTCAGATCGTCGGTCGCGACGTACTCGGAAGAACCTTCGAAGCGGGCCACGGAGCGCTCCTGTGAGAAAGCGGCCGCCAGGAGCGGCGGCCGGAACTCGCAGTATAGGGGCACGGTGGCGGACGCGTCGGCGCGGCGGCGTGGCCTCGCGGCTGTTTCGGGCTTGCGTTGCAGTTGCCTCGGGGTTGCCTAGGTGATGCTTAGGTGATGCTTAGGTAATGCCTAGGTGATGCCTTGGATTGGCGGCAGTGTCGGCAGCGCCTCAACGGCTGGCGCGTCGCTGCGCCTGGCCGAATTTGCCGCGCGCGCAGGGCCGATGCGCCGTTGCGCTGCGGGGTCTGCCGTCGCTGGACGGCAGACGGGTCCGGCGGCGCAGGCGGCCGCCGTCGCGGCATAGGCGTAGCCGCCGTAGCCGTAGCCGTAGCCGCAGTAGCCGTGGCGGCCTGGCGCCCAACGAGGCGCCGCGGCATGCGCCGTGCAGGATTGCAACGGCAGCGGGCAGCGCCGCCCGACGGCCGCGGCAGGGGCGGGCGTGATGCGCCTGCCGAGCACCGGCACGGCGCGTCAAGTGGACGGCAAGGGGCGTGCGCGCTACAATGCACCGATTTTTCGGCCTGCTTCCGGGCGAGTGCGGATCGCGCATCGCTCGCGAGCTGTCGAGGCGCACCCCCGCGGTCTTCACGCTTTTCCGGCTCCGGGAGGGCCGGAGCGGTCAAAGCGCGGTCCCCAACTCGATTTCAAGCGATGAACAAAAATGTGCTTGCCGCGGTGCTGACGCTGTCGGCGTTCGGCGCCCACGCGGCGGAACTGGTCGGTAATCCGCAGGCGGCGCGGGACAAGGTCGCCATGTGTATCGGCTGTCACGGCATCGCCGACTATCGCACCGCCTATCCCGAAGTCTATCGGGTGCCCAAGCTGGGCGGCCAGCCGGCCCGCTACCTGGCCAACGCCCTGCACGAATACAAGAACGGCAACCGGCGTTTCGAGACGATGCGCGCGATCGCCGTGTCGCTCTCGGACCAGGACATCGCGGACATCGCCGCCTACTATTCGGCGCAAAGCCCGAACAGTGCCGACAACCCCGTCAAGTAAAGCCGCGCGCGCACAGGAGAATTCATGAACAAGCTTTTGGCTGCCGTCGCGCTCGCGGTCCTGGGTTCGGTGGTCACCGCGCCGGCCAGCGCCGCGAACGCGGCAAACGGACGTGAGATCATCGAGCGCAGCAACTGCGCTGCCTGCCACGGTCCGGGTCTGGCCAAGCCGGTGAGCGGTGAATATCCGAAGCTCGCCGGGCAGTATGCGGACTACACCTATTTTGCGCTGCGGGCCTATCAGGTCGGCAATGCGAATCCGCTGTTCGGCCGCGACAACGCCGTGATGCGTGCCCAGGTGCAGAGCCTGTCCGAATCGGAACTGCGCGACATCGCCGCTTACATTCAGTCGCTGCCCAGCGACCTGGTCACGAAGAAGTAGGCACCGGCCTGGCCGCTATCGGCGGCGATCGGCTGTTGCGCTGCCTGACAACGCACCGTTCGCGGTGCGTTGTCGTTTCCGACGCCGGCGCGGCGTGAGTATTCGGACGTATTTCCCATACCCTGCCGGCGCGTGACGGGCCTGTTCCGGGCGCCGGCGCGGCGCTCGCTCGGGGTTGGCCGCCTGCGGTGCCGGGTCAGCGGCTGGCGCGTCGCCGGATGCGATCCAGATAGGCATCGGTGTCGGGCACCGTACCGGTGCGCTGTGCCTCCCACAGCGTCTCGCCCAGGCACTCGAAGATTTCGTGATGGGCGTCGTGTTCGGAACCCAGGCGGGCGGCGAGCTGTGCGTGCGCGGCCCGAATGCCGGGCGGCTGGTCGATCGACAGCTGCTCGCTGACCGCCAGATGCATCGACAGATGCAGAAACGGGTTGGAGCGTCCCTGCTCCGGCGAGTAGTCCGGTGTCTGTTCGGCCGGTGCCTCCAGGTCCGGATGATATTCGGGATGGGCCTTGACCCAGTCGATCGCCATCGCTTCCAACGGCGTCAGGACCTGGCCTGCCTGTTCCTTGCGCCAGGCGTCGCGGAAAAACTGGCGCACTTCGTCGCGGCTGGGATTGAACATGTACGGTTCGCGGTTGAACGGGGCTGATTGGAAAGCGCCGCACGCCTGCGGCATATTGCTTAGCGGCTGCATAACGGCTGCACAACGGCCGTGCCATGTGGCGGGTCGGTCGGCCCGTCGCACGACACTGGATGACCGCGCCGCGTGACGTTTCGACATGAAACGAGCGGGCGGCGGAACGCATGCCGGCGTAAGGACGCCGCGTCGGTGCGCCGAGGTGGGCAGGCGTTGACGGCTGGAACGGCTGTCGCTGCAGACGCCGGAATTCTACGCCTTGCCTCAGGTCGGCGCTGGCGTCTTGTCCCGATACTCGCACAGCGGTTCGATCACGCAATGCCAGCATTCCGGACGACGTGCCTTGCAGACATAGCGGCCATGCAGCAGGAGCCAGTGATGCGCGTCGCGCATGAACTCCGGTGGCGTAACCTTCAGCAACGCGTCCTCGACCGCCTTCACGTTCGGGCCCGGCGCCAGGCCCGTGCGGTTCGCTACGCGGAAGATGTGCGTGTCGACGGCGATCGTGTGCTCGCCAAAGGCGGTGTTCAGGACCACATTGGCGGTCTTGCGTCCAACGCCGGGAAGCGCCTCGAGCGCGGCGCGGTCGCGCGGGACTTCGCCCTGGTGACGTTCGAGCAGCGCCTGGCAGGTCGCGATGACGTTCTTGGCCTTGGTGCGGTACAGGCCGATCGTCTTGATGTAATCGGTCACGCCGGCCTCGCCGAGACGCAGGATCGCTGCGGGCGTGTTTGCGACCGGGAACATCCGGCGCATTGCCTTGTTCACCGAGACATCGGTTGCCTGCGCGGAGAGCAGTACTGCGATCAACAACTCGAACGGCGTCGTGTATTCGAGTTCGGTGGTCGGCGTGGGATTGCCTTCGCGCAATGTCTCGTAGATCGCACGGCGTTTCGTCGCGTTCAAGGCTGTGCTTCCCTGTCGTTGTGGCTTTGTGCTTCGGCTTCACGCCGAGCCCGTGCGCGCGCCACCGCGGCGGCCACGATCGCCCGCCGCTTGGCCGCTGCCGCGTCTTCCTGAGTCAGGGCGTCCGATGCCGTCGACGCGGCCTGCGCGCGCTGCGCCACACGTTCGGCCTTCGCGGCGCGTTCGCGTGCGAGGCGCGCGTTGCGCGCGTCGAAATGCCGGCGCGCCGTGTCGGCCTGGGCTTGTGACCATGCATCCCAGCCGGTCGCATCGCCGCTTACCGGTTCCATCGAGATGCAGTCGACCGGGCACGGTGCCACGCACAGATCGCAACCGGTGCACCAGTCCGCCAGCACCGTGTGCATCTGCTTCGGTGCGCCGACGATTGCATCCACCGGACAGGCTTGCATGCACAGCGTGCAACCGATGCAGATGCGCTCGTCGATGCGGGCGAGCGGACGTGGCCGCTCTGTGCCGGTGGCCGGATCGAGCGGCACGATCGGTGCGTCGAGCGCCGCGGCAAGGCGAGCGATGCCGTCGGCGCCGCCAGGTGGACAGCGATTGTGTGCAGCCTCGCCGCTTGCCATCGCCGCCGCGTACGGAGCGCACCCTGCGAAGCCGCACTTGGTGCACTGCGTCTGCGGCAGCAGGCGATCGAGCCGCGCTGTCAGTTCAGGGTCGGGGAGCAATTCATCTTCTCGGTGATCTGCCGCCATTATCCCGCATTTCGCGGACCGTCCCTGGGCAGTGTTCCGGTTTCAATCGCGGCTGTGACATAATCAACCGTCCGTTGCCGAGGCGGCGGACAGCAGGAAAATATAATTGGCTATCCTTATAAACTAGAAGAGGTAATAGAGATGGGAGCTATTGGCAGCAGACGCGATCCAGAGGGGACGAGACGACGGATCCTGCAGGCAGCGGTGGACGAATTCGTTGGTGGCGGTTTGTTCGGCGCCCGCGTCGACAGGATCGCCAGGCTGGCGGGTGCCAACGAACGGATGATCTATTACTACTACGGATGCAAGGAGCGTTTATTCGTTTCGGTATTGGAGGAGACGGTCCGCGACTTCGTCGAATCGATGGCGGCAATCGATGTCAACGGACTCTCTCCGATCGACGCGATAGTTAGGCATGCAGAGAAAATGTGGCTGTATTTCCGCGACACGCCCAGGCTCGTGCGCCTGATCAACAACGAGAATCTGCACGAAGCGCGGTATTGGCGAAGCGGTGACGTGCCAAAGCTGGTGGCGCCAACGCGCGAGCGCTTCGATCATCTGTTGCGACAGGGCGTCGCCCGCGGCGAGATCCGCGCCGGCATCGATCCGCTGCATCTGTTCCTGCTGGCGGCGTCGCTTGGCTACTACGTGGTATCGAACCGTCACACGCTGCACGCATCGCTGATGCGCGACATGGCCAGCGGCGAAGAGCACGAAGCATTGATGCGCAGCGGCGCGGACATGTTGCGCCGCTATTTGCAGGCGGAGGGCACCCCTACCGGCGCGGCGTCGGCGGGCGGGCAGGGTGCGGGAGTCGGCGACGACCGAAAGCGCGAGCGCAACGCGTCGATCGAAGTTGAGCCGGCGGCGGAGACGTTGCCGCGGGTGAGCGAAGTGTGACACCGCCGGCGCGCTCGACATGGCGTGCGCCGGCGAGGGGACGATGCGCGGTGGCTCAGGGGCGGTGCGCGTCGATGAAGGATTGGACCTGCGGGTAGACCACGTTGCGCCAGCGTCGGCCCGAGAAGATGCCGTAGTGTCCAGCACCGGCGACGTCGAAGTGCCGCTTGCGGTCGTCGGCGATGCCGGTGCAAAGCGCGTGTGCTGCACGCGTCTGCCCGCTGCCCGAGATGTCGTCCAGTTCGCCTTCGATGGTCAACAGCGCGGTGCGCTCGATCGCGGCCGGCCGTACGGTTTCGCCATCGATGGTCCAGGTTCCGTTGGCCAGCGCATAATCCTGAAATACCACCTGAATGGTCTGCAAATAATACTCGGCGCTCATGTCGAGTACCGCGTTGTACTCGTCATAGAAGCGCCGGTGCGCCTCGGCGTCGCTGTCGTCGCCGCGCATCAGATTCAGGTAGAAATCCCAGTGCGATGCGACGTGGCGATCGGCGTTCATCGCGACGAAGCCGGCGTGCTGCAGAAAGCCCGGATAGACCCGGCGGCCCGAGCCCGGATAATTCGCCGGCACGGTGCAGATCACATTGTTCTCGAACCACTCGTACGAGCGCTGCGTGGCAAGCGAGTTGACCGACGTGGGACTCATGCGCGCATCGATCGGGCCGCCCATCATCGTCATCGTCAGGGGCGTCGCTTCCCCACGAGCCGCCATCAGTGAAATGGCGGCCAGTACCGGTACCGTCGGCTGGCATACCGAGATGACATGCAGTTCCTCGGCGCCAATGTGACGAATGAATTCCTCGATATAGTGGACGTAGTCGTCGAGATTGAAGCGGCCATCGGCGAACGGCACCATCCGCGCATCGAGCCAGTCGGTGATATACACCTTGTTGCCGCGCAGCAGCGTGGCGACGGTATCGCGCAGCAGCGTTGCATGGTGGCCCGACAGCGGCGCGCAGACCAGCACCGTCGGCTGCTTGCGCAGCGTCTCGACGGTCTGTGGATCGTCGGCATAGCGCTTGAAACGCAGCAGTCGACAGAACGGTTTTTCGAGAACGACCTGCTCGACAATTGGCACGTGGTGCCCATCGACCTCGACCTGGCGGATGTCGAACTGCGGCTTCTCGTAATCCTTACCGATGCGGTACATCAGTTCCAGCGCGGCGGATGTGCGGCTTGCGCCGGGCAGATAGGCGGCGGGATTGGCCGGGTCGGCGAAGGTCCGCGAAGCGACGTGCGCCCAGGCGTAGAACGGCGCCAGCATCGCCCGCTGGTATTCGTGCAGCAAATACAGCATGAGGGCTCTCCAGAGAGGCGCACGCCTCGGCGCGCGCGCGGCGAGGGTCGGTCAGGCGCCCTCGGCGAGAAAAATGTTGCAAAGCAACATTGTCGCTCAAGCGGCGTCGTCCTGCCGAAGTGCGCGCGTGTCGATGTTGCGGTAACCCATCAGATTCATCGCGCTGTGGACCAGTGCGAAGTGGGAGAAGGCCTGCGGGAAATTGCCGACCTGACGCTTGTGGTCGGGGTCGTATTCCTCTGCCAGCAGGCCAACGTCGTTGCACAGGGAAAGCAGCCGCTCGAACAGGGCGACCGCCTCGTCGCGCCGGCCAAGGGCCACATAGCTGTCGACCAGCCAGAAGCTGCAGGCCAGGAAGGTGCCTTCGCCGGGCGGCAGCCCGTCGTCGGTCTCGTTCGTGTGATAGCGCTTGACCAGGCCCTCGACCGTCAGCTCCTTCGCCACCGCCTCGACGGTGCCGACATAACGTGGGTCTTCCGCGGGCAGGAAGCCGATGGCGCCGATCAGCAGCAGGCTGGCGTCGAGCGATTTGGAGCCGTACGCCTGGACGAAAGTGTTGCGCTCGGCATCGTAGGCGTTGGCGCACACGTCGGCGTGGATTTCGTCCCGCAGCGTCTTCCAGTGTGCGACAGGGCCGTCCAGGCGGAAACGCTCGGCGGAATGGATCGCCCGGTCGAACGCCAGCCACGCCATGATCTTCGAGAACGTGAAATGCTGCCGGCCGCCCCGGACTTCCCAGACGCCTTCGTCCGGCTGGCGCCAGACCGTTTCGAGATGCTCGCAGATCTTGCACTCGATGGCCCAGCTTTCCTCGTCGTTCGGCAAGCCCCCGGCCCGGGCCACATACAGCGCGCTGAGCGTTTCGCCGAACACGTCGAGTTGTAGCTGGCACACCGCACCGTTGCCGATCCGCACCGGCCGCGCCCCCTGGTAGCCTTTCAACCAGTCCGCTTCCCACTCCGGCAGGCGCCTTTCGCCGCCGATGCCGTACATGATCTGCAACTGCGAGGGCGAACCGGCGATGGCGCGGGTCAGCCAGTCGCGCCAGGCCGCGGCTTCGTCGTAGTAGCCCGCCCGCATCAACGCGATCAGGCTGATCGTCGTGTCGCGCAGCCAGCAATAGCGGTAGTCCCAATTCCGCGTGCCACCCAGTGCCTCGGGCAGCGAGGTGGTCGGCGCCGCGACGATGCCGCCGGTGGGCTCGTAGGCCAGCGACTTGAGCACGATCAGCGAGCGGCGAACCACGCCGGCCCACTCCCCTTCGATCTCGCAACGGCCCGCCCAGTCGCGCCACCACGTCTCGACGCGGGCGAGGGCGGTATTGACGTCGCTGCCGGGCGGCACCGGCTCGTGCGAGGCGCCGTACGCCAGCACGAAGGGCACCGATTCGCCGGCGCTGAGGCTGAAGGTGGACACCGTGTGCATGTTCTCGCCGCACAGCATCACCGGGGTGCGCATGACCACCATGTCGGGGCCGGCGATCGCGCGCACGCCGCTTTTATCGTCGAGTTGACGCACCCACGGCACCGAACGCCCGTAGTCGAAGCGCAGGACAAGCTCCATGCGCATCTTTACCGCGCCTGCCCGGCAGACGACCAGACGCATCAGCTCCGGCCAGCCGTTGCGGCGGGGCATGAAATCGATCAGGTCGACGACACCTTCGGGCGTTTCGAAGCGCGTTTCGAGAATCAGCGTGTCCGGGCGGTAACGCCGCGTCACGGTTGCCTCGCCGGCTTCCGGCGATGGCGCGATCAGCCAGCGCCCGTTCTCCGGCGTGCCAAGCAGTGCCGAAAAGCAGGCGCTGGAGTCGAAGCGCGGCCAGCACAGCCAGTCGATGGAACCGTCTTTTCCGACCAGCGCGGCGCTGTGGCCGTCGCCGATCATTGCGTAGTCTTCAATATTCAGTGGCATGCGGGATATCGAAATTTGACGTGAGCCGTCCGGCGGCATGCGACGGTTCGATGCAGGGGGCGCTGACGGCGCCAGACAGGTGGCATTCCGCTCGTTCAAGTTCTAGCATAAAGGCACACCGCCATGACGTGCTCGCCGGTGGCTGCGAAGAGGCGAGGTTCCGCCTCGTCGCGGCGACTTGCTGCACCTCGCCGACGATTCGCGGGCAACGCGAGCAAGGCCCCGGCGTGGCGCCAACGACGATCAACCGCAGGAGACGCGACATCATGACCATGATGGACAGATCGAATTGCATCGCGATTTTGTCGCTGGCCGGCCGGCTTGCGCCCGATGCGCCGCCGCAGCCGCTCGACGCTGCGATGCTCGGACTGGGTCGTAACGATCTGGAAACGACCGCGGCGTTTCTGGTCGAGCGTGGCTGCTTCATGAGCCACCGGATCTCCGCGCGTGAATACGCGGTTGGTCCGCTGTCGCTGCAAGGCCGCCTGCGGTTGCAGCAATTGTGCGACGACTGACGGACGCGCTCGCTTTCGCAAATCCCAAAAAAATAGCCCGCGGACGGGAACCGTCGCGGGCCAATGCCGCCATCTCACGGGGGGCTTGATGGCGGAAGACCTGAAAGACCACGCGTGCACAGCTCGGGGGAACTGCCGCAACGCGCTTGCAGTCTCAATGCAACCCCTGTGCCAGGGGCCTGCGTACCTCCCGCTGTCCAGCGCAGGTGCAGGCCCGCGCTACCGTCATAAGCTTGCGTACGGCTTTCGAGCGTCGTGACGGAGTCGCCTGAAGTCGTGCCCGGCGCCGCTCGCCGCATTGCGTCAACTGACGCGCCGCCCGCTGAGCCTACCCGCCGCGCCGCTGTCGCTTGGCAGGGCGGACGCCATCCCGGTCCTGCCTGCTTCATTGCGGCGTCGCGTTCGATCGACGGTAACCCGATCGCCCCGCAGCCACCGAGATTTACAACGGTTTGGCATATTTTTCCGGTCTGACGCACGGCTGTGCCGCCAGCAGTGCAGGCCAAAAGCGGGGCACGGCATGGCGCCTGAGCATGCCATCCATTCGTGCCCGGTTGCGGTGGTTGCCGACGCCGCTCGCGATGCCACTTGCGACGCCACTTGCGACGCCACTTGCGACGGCGCACGCCCGCGCCGCCTCCACTATGATGAGCATTGCCCTGGCGCGCGCTCTCGCTCCGTTCCGGGCACGGACGCCGGTGAATGAGGTCAGTAATGAAGGACAGCGATGAATGAGATGACAGGCAAGCAGGTCGCGCCGGAGGGTTACATCCGCGGCTTTCAATTCATCGACGGCAAGGCCGTGGCGCTCGACTGGGCCACCGCGTCGACATTGCCTGGCGAGCAGCATGCGCCATGCTGGCTGCATCTGGCCGGTACCGATGAGCATATCGATGCGTGGATCGACACGCTCGAGATGTTGCCGCCGGGCGTGCGCAGCTTTCTCGGTGGCACCGACAAGCGGCCGCGCCTGCATGTCGGCGTCGGCTTCATGTATGGCGTGATTGCCGATCTGGAACTGGGCGGGGAGCCGGACATCGACAAGGACAAGGGTGCGCTGCGCTTCTTCGTCGACCAGAAGCGGCTGCTGACGGTTCGCGCCCGCGCATTGCAATCAACCGACCGCCTGCGGCACGCAGTACTCGACGGCGACGCGTTCAGCGACACCATCGACCTCTTCGCATCGTTGATCGGCGCGCTGAACGAGGGCTTTGCCGAGCGGGTGAACGATCTGGGCGAGCAGCTCGACGACATCGAGGAGGCCGTGCTCGACGGCCACCACAACGAACTTCGCAGCGCGCTGGGTGCGTTGCGCCGAAGTCTGGTCGAACTGAAACGTTACGTCGATCCGGAGCGCACCGCGCTGGCCCAGTTGATCGGCAAGCGGCTCGACTGGGCGGAGCCGCGTTCGAGCGAGGCGCTGGTGCAGGCCGTGCAGGCGTTGAACGGCATTGGCGGGGCGCTCGAAGCGCTCTACGAGCGCGCCAAGCTGATGCAGGAAGAAATGGCGTCGCTGCTTGCGGAGAACATCAATCGCAAATTGCTGGTGCTCTCGATCATGTCGGCGCTGCTGCTGCCGGCGACGCTCGTGACCGGTGTGTTCGGCATGAATGTGGCCGGCTTGCCCGGCCTGCACAATCAGCACTCGTTCTGGATCGTCACCGGCATGATGGTCGTGCTTGCGGCCTGCACGCTGGGCGTCCTGAAAAAGTTCAAGCTCTGGTGACGCTGACTGTCGCGAGCTCGGCAGTCGAATAGTGCGGCGTCTGGGATAGACCAATGCGTGCGCTGATCGTGCCCCGACACCGGGACCGCGCGAACCGCGGACGGAACTGCACGGCGCGCGCCAAAACGAGCGCACCAAAAGAAAAAGCCCGCACACCGTGCGGGCTTTTTGCTGTTCTTTGGCTCCCCGACCTGGGCTCGAACCAGGGACCTGCGGATTAACAGTCCGTCGCTCTACCAACTGAGCTATCGGGGAACAGCAGAGAAAGAGATTATATGAACTGGAACAGCTTGCGTCAAGGACTTTCGCGAACTTCCGTCTTATTTTTCACCACGGACGGCTGTCGCAGGACCGTCGCGCGCGCTCAGCGCTCCAACAGCTTCAGCTTGTCCGGCACATCCTTCCACTCGTCAGCATCCGGCAACGGCGCCTTGGTTTTGGTGATGCTGGGCCAGTCGCGCGCCAGTTCGGCGTTCAATTCGAGGAAGTGCTGCTGGTCGCCGGGCACGTCCTCTTCCGCGTAGATCGCATTGGCCGGGCACTCGGCCACGCACACTGCGCAGTCGATGCATTCGTCCGGATCGATCGCCAGGAAGTTCGGGCCCTCGCGGAAGCAGTCGACCGGGCATACATCGACGCAATCCGTATAGCGGCACTTGATGCAATTCTCGGTCACAACGTGAGTCATTCCAGCTCCTGCATCCGGCAATTAGGCAAACCGTTATTGTAGCGCAGCGCTGCCGCACGGGGCCCCCGCGACGCGTAGACATCCTGGCAATTAGCTTATGCGGCGCTTTGCGTCGCCGCGCCGTGCACACCACGTGTTACTCCGCCTGGCCGCAAGGCCATGCGGCCGGCCGGCGATGCCATCGGTTACTATCGACGCTTGCACTGCTTCGCGCTCCGCTGCGTAGCGCCGCACCGTTCGCCTCCGGCTCCGCAGTTCGACAACGCCATGATCATCACATCGCTGCTCGATACCGACCTCTACAAATTCACGATGATGCAGGTGGTGCTGCATTGCTTCCCGGCGGCACAGGTCGAATATCGTTTCCGTTGTCGGACGCCGGACGTCGATCTGGTGCCCTACGTCGACGAGATTCGCGCGGAGATCGCGGGCCTGTGCGAACTGCGCTTCAGCGACGAGGAACTGGATTATCTGCGCCGCCTGCGTTTCATCAAATCCGATTTCATCGACTTCCTCTCGCTTTACCAGCTCCGCGAAAAGTACATCGACGTGCGTCCCGCCGCGAGCGGCAACGGCGAGATCGACATCGAGATCCGCGGTCCGTGGCTGCACACCATCCTGTTCGAGATCCCGGTCCTGTCGATCGTCAACGAGGTGTATTTCCGCAATACGCAGCGCGTGCCCGACTACACCGAGGGCCGCGCGCGCCTGGCCGACAAGATGTACATGCTCGGCGGCCGTCCCGAATATGCCGAGTGCAAGATCGCCGACTACGGTACCCGCCGGCGTTTCTCGAAACGCTGGCACGAGGAAGTGATTCTCGCGCTCAAGGATGGTCTGGGGTCGCAATTCGCCGGCACCAGCAACGTCTATTACGCGATGAAGCACGGGCTGGTCCCGCTCGGCACGATGGCACACGAGTATCTGCAGGCGTGCCAGGCCCTTGGCCCGCGGCTGCGCGACTCGCAGGTGTTCGGTTTCGAGATGTGGGCGCGGGAGTACCGGGGCGATCTCGGCATCGCGCTTTCGGACGTCTATGGCATGAGCGCATTCCTGCGCGATTTCGACATGTTCTTCTGCAAGCTCTTCGACGGCGCCCGGCACGACTCCGGCGACCCGTTCGACTGGGGCGAGCGCCTGATCGCGCACTACGAGGCCAATCGCTGCGATCCGAAGACCAAGACGCTGATTTTCAGCGACTCGCTCGATATTCCAAAGGTGCTCAAGCTGTTCGAACGTTTCCACGATCGCTGCCGACTGGCATTCGGCGTCGGCACCAATTTGACCAACGACCTGGGTTACGTGCCGCTGCAGATCGTGATCAAGATGGTCCGCTGCAACGGCCAGCCCGTCGCCAAGCTGTCCGACTCGCCAGGCAAGAACATGTGCGACGATGCCGCCTACCTGGCTTACCTCCGGCAGGTATTCGAGATACCGCCGCCGGCGGCCGACTGAACCGGCCGACTGAGCGGGCCGAGTGAGCGGGCCGACTGAGCGGGCCGCATCGCAGTGGCCAAATCGCGGCGGCCGCGTCGTGCCGTTCGCGCGGCCGCCATTGTCGTCGCCGCCTGCACGCAGACACCGGCACGCAGACCCCATTCTCACCGACCGCATTCCCACCGAGAGAGACACGATGACTGACAAAGTCCTGGTCACCCGCAGGGTGGCGCCCGAGGCGCTGGCCAAGCTGCGGCGGTTCGTCGAGCAGGTCGACGTTCACGAGGGCAACACGGCACTGTCCGAGGCCGAACTGATCGAACGGGTCGGCGATGCCACCGGTCTGCTGGTGCCGGGCGACGTGATCAGCGCGGCGGTGGTCGCCGCCGCGCCCCGGCTGCGCGCGGTGGCCGCCGTCTCGGTCGGCTACAACAACCTCGACATTGGCGCGATGAACGCGCGCGGCATCCTCGCGACCAACACGCCCGACGTGCTGACCGACACGACCGCGGACCTCGGTTGGGCGTTGATGATGGCAACCGCACGCCGCGTCACGGAAGCCGAGCACTATCTGCGCGCCGGCCGCTGGCGCGAGTGGCAGGCAGATCTGCTGCTCGGCCAGGATGTGCATCACAGTACCCTCGGCATCATCGGCATGGGCCGCATCGGGCAGGCGATCGCGCGTCGCGCACGCGGCTTCGACATGAACGTGCTGTATCACAATCGTTCGCGCTTGGACGAGGCGGTCGAGCGCTCGCTGGCCGCCGAGTGGGTGGCGAAGGACGAGTTGTTCCGGCGCGCCGACCACGTGGTGGTGGTCGTACCATATTCGCCCGCCACCCGGCATCTGATCGGGACCGCGGAGCTCGCGCTGATGAAGCCGACCGCGACCCTGACCAACATCGCGCGCGGCGGCGTCGTCGACGAAGAGGCGCTGCTCGCGGTGCTGCGCGATCGTCGCATCGCCGGCGCTGGACTGGACGTGTTCGAGGGGGAGCCGGACTTCCGCAAGGGCTTCCTCGATCTCGATAACGTCGTGCTGTTGCCGCACATCGGCAGCGCCAGTGCCGCGACCCGTTTCAAGATGGCCGATCTGGCCGTCGACAATCTCATCGCGGCGCTGAATCTGGGGCCGCATGCCGGCCGGCCGGCGCACGTCGTCAACCCCGAAGCGCGGCGCGGTTGACGATGCGGCGCCGTTTCCGTTTGTCTGTTGTTGCCGCTGAAAGATGATCGTTTCGATATTGCTGGGCCTCGTCGCGCTTGCGTTGATCGCAATCGCCATCCTCGGCGCATTGCTCTGGCAGGCGCTGCGCGGCAGCGGCGATGGCCACGCCGAACGTGCCGCGCTCGCCGCCGATGTTGCCGAGCGGCTGCGCGCGGCACAGGCTGAGAGCGAGCGCGCGCTACGCAGCGAAATCAGCGAAAGTGGCCGGCTCGGCCGCGTCGAGGCCGGCAGCGCGTTCGTCCAATTCCAACAGGCGCTGGGCCAGCAACTGGCCCAGCTCACGTCGACGCAGCGCGAGCAGGTGACCGGCTTCGCACGTGAACTGGCTCGCCTGACCGAGCAGAATGGCGAACGCTTCGATGTCATCCGCGCCAGTCTCAGCGCTGACGCGGCGAGCAGCCGTGACGAACAGGCCGCGGCGCTGCAGCGCTTCGGCGATACGCTGCAGCAGCAGTTGCGGTTCCTGGCCGAGCGCAACGATGCCGGTCTGGCCGAGGTGCGGGCCACCCTCGAACGCAAACTGCGGGATATCGAGACGAACAACGCGGCGCGGCTCGACGAAATGCGACACGTCGTCGATGAAAAGCTGCACGCAACGCTGGAGCAGCGGCTCGGCGAGTCGTTCCGGCTCGTCTCCGAACGGCTGGAACAGGTGCAGCGCGGCCTCGGCGAGATGCAGACGCTCGCCGCCGGCGTCGGCGATCTCAAGAAGGTATTGAGCAACGTCAAGACGCGTGGCACGTGGGGCGAGGTGCAGCTCGAGGCCTTGCTCGAACAGTTGCTGACGTCGGAGCAGTATGCGAAGAACGTCGCGACGGTACCGGCGAGCGCCGAGCGGGTGGAATTCGCGATCCGCTTGCCGGGTCCCGAGGAGGGACGCGTGGTATGGCTGCCGATCGACGCGAAGTTCCCGCGCGAGGATTACGAGCGACTGCTGGATGCGCAGGACCGGGCGGACCCGGCTGCCGCCGAGGAAGCGGCACGCGCGCTGGACGCGCGCGTCAGATTGGAGGCTCGGTCGATCGCGCAGAAATACCTGTCGCCGCCTCACACGACTGACTTCGCATTGATGTTCCTGCCGACCGAAGGGCTGTACGCGGAAGTGCTGCGGCGGCCCGGCCTGACCGACGCTTTGCAGCGGCAATACCGGGTGAGCGTCGCCGGGCCGACGACCTTGAGCGCGCTGCTCAACAGCCTGCAGATGGGGTTCCGGACGTTGGCGATCGAGCGACGTTCGAGCGAGGTCTGGCAAGTGCTCGGTGCGGTGAAGACGGAGTTCACCAAGTTCGGCGAGGTCCTGGCCAGGACCCGTAGCCAACTCGAGACGGTCACGCGTTCGATTGACATGGCGGAGCGCCGCAGCCGCGCGATGAGCCGGAAACTCAGCGATGTCGAGGCACTACCCGAAGAAACCGCGCCGCACGTGCTCGGACAGGGCTATCTCGGTATCGAAGCGGACGACGGCACGGCCCCCTGAGGGCAGGCCGTCGCGCGGTTTCAGACTTCTTCGGGAAGGTCGCTGAGGACGATCTCGATGCCGCCGAAGCGGCTCGCGACCCAGTTGTAAGCATGGCAGGCGATCCACAGCAGCACAAAGCCGATCAGCGCATTGAAGATCAGCGCGCTGAACACGGTGCCGAGCGGAATCTCGCCATAGCGGAAGAAGGCCACGACCACGGCCAGCAGCACGATGGGCACGCTGAACGTCAGATAGATCAGGATCAGGGACTTCGCCGTCTGCCCCGGTGCGATGTAGCTGATTTGTTTTCTCATTTGATTCTCCTCTTTTTGTTTGTCGCGCCGCGTGTCGGCAATCGGCTCCCGGGCCGGCGCACCGCACGCGCGTTCATCCGGCCGCTCAAAGCAGGCCGTCGAAGAAGGTCACGTCGACCGTATCCCCGGCGTTCACTGCCGCGCGCTCGGCTTCCAGCAGAACCAGGCAATTGGCTTGCACCATCGCGTTGAGTGCGCCGGAACTCGGCGAACCGACCGGCGCGACGGTCCAGCCGCCGCCGTCTCGCTGCGCCCGCGCGCGGATCACTTCGGCCCGCCCGGCGCGCTTCGGCAGGGCGGCCGTCGTCGTCGCCGGCACGCGCGGCACCGGCTCGGCGCGGGCTTGCGCGAGTCGCAGCAACGCGTCCCGCACCAGCAGGTAGAACGTCGCCACGACGGCGGCAGGATTGCCGGGCAATCCGAAGAACGGCACCGATTGGCGCGGCTGAGCGGTCGCATCGGCAGGCACGCGCAGCGTGCCGAACGCGAATGGCCGGCCAGGACGCAGCGCCAGCTTCCAGTATTCGACTTCGCCGGACGCCGCGACCGCCGCGCGCACATGGTCCGCGTCGCCGGCCGACACGCCTCCCGACGTGATGACCGCGTCGGCCAGCCGCGCGGCATCGACGAGCACCTGCCGCAGGGCTGCCGGATCGTCCGGCACGATGCCGAGATCGAGCGGTTCGACGCCGAGCCGCCGGAGCATGGCCAGCAGGTTGAAGCGATTGCTGTCGTAGATCGCGCCGGCCGGCAGTGCGTCGCCTGGCTCGCGCAGTTCGTCGCCGGTGGAAAACACCGCGACGCGCAGCCGCCGCCTGACCGCGACGCTGGCGATTCCAAGCGACGCCAGTACCCCCAGCGCCGGTGGCCGCAGCACCGTGCCGGCGGGCAGGGCGATATCGCCGCGCGCCCAGTCCTCGCCGGCGTGCCGGCGGTTCGCGCCGGGCCGCACCGCCGCGCGCGCGAATTGCACGCGCGCCGGCGAGCACGTGGCGGCCTCGATCGGCACCACCGTGTCGGTGCCTTCCGGCATTGCCGCGCCGGTCATGATGCGCACCGCCATGCCGCGGCCGACATCGCCGTCATGCGGCCGGCCGGCAAGCGCGCGACCGACCACCGGCAGGCTCACCGGTTCGCCGTCGGGCAGGCCGGCATGGGCGAACGCATAGCCGTCCATCGCCGAGTTGTCGTGGGCCGGCACGTCGATCGGCGCAACCACATCGTCGGCCAACACCCGGTCCAGCGCCTGCGCGAGTGGCAGCCGCTCGGTTGACAACGCCGCCCCTCGCGCATCGCACAGGACAGCGAGGCGGGTGGCGATGAGGCGGTGCGCGGCATCTGGCGATAGATCGCTATTGCCGGACAGCGCCCGGGACGGATCGGGCATGACTATTCGTTGCGACAGGGAAAAGGAGTGGCCGGGCGCGTCGTGGCCGGCGGCAAGGCCCACCGGATCGGCCCGAGCGACGCGCATCCTTGGTCGGGCGCGCTGCCTCGTTCAGTCCGGCCCGGGGCCGGGTGAGGCGAGCCGGTGCGCCGCGCGGTCGAGCGCGTCGCGGTCGTTCGCATTGTAGAACGACCGCCGCTCGCCGAACGCGACGGTGACGGCATTGTGGCGTTGCTGCCACGACCTGACGCGTCGACCGCCGTCCGCCATATAGCGCGCCAGATCGTCAGCCAGCGCGGCGAGGGCGCTGCCGCGCAGGAGTGCGCACAGCGGATGCACCCGCTCGTCATCGGCCTCGTCCCGCGTCGTCGCGACCGCGATCGAGGCATCGCCGAGGCCGGCATGCAGGCGGGCGGCGAGATCGAGCGGCAGGAAAGGGGTGTCGCACGGCGCGCACAGCAACCATCGCGTGTCGCCGATTGCGCGCAGGCCGGCCAGCATGCCGGCGAGCGGACCGTCGTAGATCGGCGCGGCACCCGGTGCCGCGTCAGGCAAGACCGTATCGGTGACCACGCGCGAGGCGTAGCGACGATAGCGATCGAGGTTGCGATTCGCGCTGATCACCAGGGCGCCGGCCTGCGGGCGCACGCGCTGCACGACGTGCTCGATCAGCGGGCGTCCGTCCAGCAGCGCAAGCCCCTTGTCGCAGCCACCCATGCGGGTGCCGGCGCCGCCAGCGAGGATCAGCGCGGTGACGTCGCCGGGCTGTAGCGCGGCGCTCATCGTCGCGACCCTCGCCCTGAAAGTCGCAGGGCGTGTCCGTGGGCGGTCCGCGTAGCGCGTTCGCGTGCACGCATCGCGCCCTTCGCGGGAGCCGGCCGTCCGGACTGTCGTGCCTGTCTCATCCGCCGATGTACGACATTTCCACGCGCTTGCGGGCGTGAGCCGGACGTGGCGACGCCTCGCTGCGCAACTGGGAGTATTGATCGGTGCGGCGTCCCCAGACATGGGCGACCGCCGCGGCCAGGCGTTCATCGGCGTCCGCTGCGTCGCTGCGCAACAGAGCGCGCAGGTCGGTGCCTTGCCCGGCGAACAGGCAGGTGAACAACCGTCCCTCTGTCGACAGCCGCGCCCGACTGCAGTCGCCGCAAAACGCCTGCGTGACACTGGCCACCACGCCGATTTCGCCGCCACCGTCGAGGTAGCGCCAGCGCGAGGCCGTGTCGCTCGGACGGTCCCGCTCGGCCGCCTGCAACGGCAGCGCCGCGTCGACGCGCGACACGATTTCGTCGGCGCTGACCACGTCGTCGAGGCGCCAGCCGTTGGATTCGCCGACGTCCATGAACTCGATGAAGCGCAGGACCACGCCGGAGCCGTGGAAGTAGCGCGCCATCGGTACAATTTCCGCGTCGTTGACGCCACGCTTGACCACCATGTTGACCTTGACGGGCAGGCCGGCCTGCTGGGCCGCTTCGATGCCGCGCAGTACGTCGGCGACGGGAAAGTCGACATCGTTCATGCGGGCGAACAGCGCGTTGTCCAGTGCATCGAGGCTGACCGTGACCCGGCCGAGACCCGCGTCGCGCAGTCGCTGCGCGTGACGGGCAAGCAGCGAGCCATTGGTCGTCAACGTCAGGTCGAGTTGGCCGCCGTCCGGGCGGTGCAGCGCGGCCAGCTTCTCGACCAGGCGGTCGAGGTGCTTGCGCAGCAGCGGCTCACCGCCCGTCAGCCGGATCTTGTCGACGCCCAGGCCGGCGAAGATGCGCGCCAGCCGCTCGATCTCCTCGAAGGTCAGCAGTGCCGCGTGCGGCAAGAAACGGTAGTGCTTGTCGAATACCGCTTTCGGCATGCAGTACACGCAACGGAAGTTGCAACGGTCCGTGACCGAGATCCGCAAGTCGGTCAGCCGGCGACCGAGTGCATCACGCGGTGCCTGCGCACCCGATGCAAGGCCGTCTGCAACCGGCGGCAGATCGAGAAGGGTACGGGCATCGACGAGCGGAATGACGGCCCGCTCGCGCTTGTGTGAGGTCACGACAGCGACTTTTTCCGTTCAAAACAACATTTTAGCGCCGCCGCGAAAAGCACGTAGCCGGTGCTTCAAACGCCGAAGGTCCGCCGCGCCTGGCGGCGTGGCGGACCTTCGGCAGATCAATGCAGGCGATGCCGCTTACTTGGACGCTTACTTGGACGCTTGTTCGGACTCGGCCGGGCGCGCGGTCTCGATCTGCGTCATCGGCTGGGCGGGCGCGGCGACACGCGGCTTGCGCCGGCGTGGCGCGACGGGCGCCTGCGCTTGCGCGGCCTGTTCCGCCTGCACGGCGGCCAGCTTGCTTTGGTCGGTGTTGACCCAGACCAGGCCGGCGGCATCGAGCATCGGCTTCAGCGACTCGACCGGCAGGTCGGCCGCCGCCGTTGCCGAATCCGTCTGCGACCCGGTGTCGCTGACACGAGCCGGCGCAGCACCCGTGCTCGCCACCGGTTGCGCAGCCGGCTCGGCCGGCGCTTGCGCCGCCTCGCTCACCGCATCAGGCACCGGAACCACGGCTACGACCGGGGCGGCGCTAGCGACGTCCGCGCTCGACGGGGTCGGCGACGCTTCGCCGGACGTGGCGCGCGCGCGTTCGGCCGATTGTGCCTCGGACCCGGCCGGCACATCGCTCGGAATGGCATCGGCCAACGACTGCTGCGGCGCGACCGGCTCCGCATCCGCGGTGGGCTTGTCGGCAGCGCGCGGCGCGCGTGCCGGTTGCGCGGCTTCCGCCGACTCCGCCGACTCCGCCAACGGCGTCGCCTGCGTCGCGGCGGGCGGCGTCACGGCCTGCTCGGCCGACGGAATGCCGACTGCATCGCCGGCGCTGGCCGGCGCGCCAACGGCACGGGCCAGCGACGATGCCGGTTCGGCAGCGACCGGCGCGACCGGTACGTCGCTGTGCGCCGCTGGGCTATCGGCCGCTGTGCCGCGTTCCAGATCCGCCGGCACCGATGCGCCAGCCAGGTCGACCGACGGCGCGTCGCTGTCGGTCGCCACCACCGGCGCGGGCGACGGCTCCGTGCGCTCGGTCGGGGCGACGGTCGTCGCGTCGGCGGCGGCCAGCACCGCTGCGCGTACGTCGGGCGTGCCGGCGACCGGCGCATCCTCCTGCGCCGTCGCATCCAGCGCCGCTACCGGCAGCGGCGCGACCGGAGCGTCGTTTGCGTCGTTCCCATCGTTCGCATCGTTCGTCACGGCACCCTGAGCTGCGTCGTCGAGCGCGTCGTTCGGCACGAATGCCGCTTCGCCGTTCTCGTCGCGATCGCGACGGCCGCCTCGGCGACCGCGGCGGCGCCGACGGCGCTCCTCACCTTCCCGTGCGCTTTCCTCGGTCTCGGCGATGGCCGGCGTGGCGATGGCGGGCACCGGTTCGACGGCGTCGCGGTCCAGCGCCGGTGCGGCAGGCACCTGCACCGTCAATGCCTCGACGGCGGTTTCGGCGGTGACTCCGGCGGCGACATCGGGGCTCCTGCGCTCACGCCGCTGACGGGGCTGCCGTTCGCTGCGGCCGGCGCCATTGCCGTTCGCCTCGGCCACTGCCTCGCCGGGCGCCACGACCCCGGCCGCGATCACGGCCGCCTCCACCGGGCGTGCCGGCTGGCGCGTGCCGCGCTCGGCGCGTTCGCCGCGCTCCGGCCGTTCGCCGCGCTCGCGGCGTGCCGGACGCTCGGCGTCGCGCGGCGCCTGTGCGTTTGCGCGAGTCTCGTCGCGCCGTCCGCCGTTGCGGTCGGCCCGTTCGGTGCGCTCGCCGTCGGCGTCGCGCGTGTCACGACCGTCGCGACCGTCACGGCCATTGCGGCGACGTCCGTCGCCGCGCTCGGCGCGCGAGGGGGTGGCGGGGGCAACCGGCGTGGCCGGCGCTGCGGGCGTGGCAACCGGTTGCGGCGTGGCCTGCGGCGGGGCGACCAGGCCGAGCACGCGTCGCAGCCAGCCGACGAAGCCCACTTCGGGCTGCGCTTGCGGGGCGGGCTGGACCGGTGCCGGGGCCACGGCCTCGGGTGCGACCGGCTTGGGCTGGCTGACCGGCGCCGGCTGCGTCGGCGTGATGCCCTTCACGGCCGCTTCCTGGCGCGGCTTCAGGTCCTCGTCACGGCGGCTGTAACCGCTTTCGGCTTCCAGCTCGCGCGCCGCTTCCAGCGCCATCCGATAGCTGGTGCGCGGATCGTCCAGGCGCGGATCGTCGTGGCGCAGGCGTTCGAGCTTGTAGTGCGGCGTTTCGAGGTGCTTGTTCGGAATCAGCACCACGCCGACCTTGAAGCGCATCTCGATCTTGTTGATCTCCTGCCGCTTTTCGTTCAGCAGGAAGGCGGTGACCTCGACCGGAACCTGGCAGTGGATGACCGCCGTGTTCTCCTTCATCGCCTCTTCCTGGATGATGCGGAGCACCTGCAGGGCGGACGATTCGGTGTCGCGGATGTGGCCCGTGCCATTGCAGCGCGGGCAGGTGATGTGGCTGCCCTCGGAAAGGGCGGGGCGCAGGCGCTGGCGCGACAGTTCCATCAGGCCGAAGCGCGAGATCTTGCCCATCTGCACGCGGGCCCGGTCATAGCGCAGCGCGTCCTTCAGGCGCTGCTCGACTTCGCGCTGACTCTTCGACGACTCCATGTCGATGAAGTCGATCACGATCAGGCCGCCCAGGTCGCGCAGCCGCAACTGGCGGGCGACTTCGTCGGCGGCCTCCAGATTGGTGCGCAGCGCGGTTTCCTCGATGTCGGCGCCGCGCGTCGCGCGTGCCGAGTTGACGTCGATCGACACCAGCGCTTCGGTGTGATCGATCACGATCGCGCCGCCCGACGGCAGCGAGACGGTGCGGGCATACGCCGTTTCGATCTGGTGCTCGATCTGGAAGCGCGAGAACAACGGCACGTCGTCGCGGTAACGCTTCACCTTGGCGAGGTTGTCCGGCATCACGACGCCCATGAACGCGCGTGCCTGTTCATCGATATCGTCGGTATCGATCAGGATCTCGCCGATATCAGGCTGGAAATAGTCGCGAATCGCGCGGATCACCAGGCTCGATTCGAGATAGATCAGCAGCGGGGCGCGCATGCCGCCGGCGGCCGCGTCGATCGCATGCCACAGCTGCAGCAGGTAGTTCAGATCCCACTGCAGTTCCTCGACGCTGCGTCCGATGCCGGCCGTGCGCGCGATGATGCTCATGCCTTCCGGCATCTTCAGCTGCGCGATGGCCTCGCGCAGTTCCTGGCGCTCCTCGCCCTCGATGCGGCGGGACACGCCACCACCACGCGGGTTGTTCGGCATCAGCACCAGGTAGCGGCCGGCCAGCGAGATGAACGTGGTGAGCGCGGCGCCCTTGTTGCCGCGCTCTTCCTTCTCGACCTGGACGATGACTTCCTGGCCTTCCTTCAGCGCATCCTGGATGCGCGCGCTGCGCACATCGATGCCGTCGCGGAAGTATTGGCGGGCGCATTCCTTGAACGGCAGGAAACCGTGCCGATCTTCGCCGTAATTCACGAAGCAGGCTTCGAGCGACGGCTCGATCCGCGTAATCACGCCCTTGTAGATATTGCCCTTGCGCTGTTCGCGGCCGGCCGTTTCGATATCGATGTCGATCAGTTTCTGGCCGTCGACGATCGCGACGCGCAGCTCTTCCTGCTGCGTCGCGTTGAACAACATTCGTTTCATAAAGCGGCTCCAAACGGTCGTGCTGTCCGCTCTGTCGCGGATGCACGCCGCACTTCTTGTCGTTGAGAGCACGCCGGGCTGAAGACTTCGACGGGAGAATCGCCTGCCCTGGAGAACACAGGCGAGCGCGAACACGCCTGCGGGGCCGTTGCGCGGGCACGCGTGCGCCGGCCGGGCCGGGCACGCCGAGGCAGCGGGCCGTCAGGCGACTGCCGCCGGCGCCACCGCGCGGAAAGCGCGCCCGGGGCGGCGGCATGGCCGGACGCGAGCGCCCCTGCCGGGGCGCGCGCGACGGCGCGTTCGCGACCGGTCAGCCCCGATGCGACATCTCGTCGGCAAGGCTGACCAGCAAAAATTCTTTTCGTCCAGAAATCCGTGCAACCTTTCGACCCGGCCAGTCGGCCGGATGCGCCTGTGGGCGCAATCCCTGCCAAGGCATCGGGTCGGGCGTGCCACCTGCTGCTTGATTCACCGGAATAGCAGCCGATCCGGGGTGCAAGTAAAATACGCTTTTCCGCACCGGGCAACCGCCTTGCCGCTGCAGTGTCCTGCGCCGCCAAACGGGTGCTGGCAAATTATATTGCAGGATGAATGAGTTAGGGAAAATGTCCGATCCGCAAGGCGTGCCGCGCGTCACTTTCATCGAAATCGACGAGGATGCGGCCGGCCAGCGCATCGACAACTTCCTCTTGCGACTGTGCAAGGGCGTGCCAAAAAGTCATATCTATCGGGTGCTGCGCTCCGGCGAAGTACGGGTCAACAAGGGGCGGATCGACGCCACCTATCGGCTTGCCGTCGGCGACAGCGTGCGCGTGCCGCCGCTGCGCCTGCCGAGCGTCGATGAACGCGCGCACGCGCCGGTCCCGGTCGGAGCGCCGCTACCGATCCTGTTCGAGGACGCTCATCTGCTGGCGATCGACAAGCCCGCGGGCACGGCCGTGCACGGCGGCAGCGGGGTCAGCCACGGTGTCATCGAGCAACTGCGCCACCAACGGCCGGAAGCGCGCTTCCTCGAACTGGTGCATCGGCTCGACCGCGACACATCCGGTGTGCTGCTGCTGGCCAAGAAGCGCTCGGCGCTGGTGGCCATGCATGCGCAACTGCGCGAAGGGCAAACCGACAAGCGCTACCTGGCCTGCGTGGCGGGCGACTGGAGCGAGCCGAAGCGGGTCGTCACCGCGCCGCTGCACAAGTTCCTCACACCCGAAGGCGAGCGCCGCGTCGCGGTGCGCGACGACGGCCAGCGTGCCCATACGATCTTCCGCCTGCGCGAACGCTTTGCCGGCTACGCGCTGGTGGAGGCGGAACTGAAGACGGGCCGGACGCACCAGATTCGCGTTCACCTCGCGCACCTCGGCCGGCCGATCGTCGGCGACGACAAGTACGGCGACTTCGCGTTGAACAAGGCGCTGGCCCGGCAGGGCGCCCAGCCCGGCCTGAACCGGATGTTCCTGCATGCGGCCCGCCTCGGCTTCACGCACCCGGCCAGTGGCGAAGCCATGCACCTCGAGGCGGCGCTGCCGCTGGCTTGCGAGCGCTTTCTCGGGCAGTTGCGCGAGGTCGCGCGCACCCCGACGCCCGCCCCGGCGCCCACCCCGACGCACTGATACGACGCAGTATTCACGGAGACTTCCATGGCGCGACGCCGCTTTGATCTGATCATCTTCGATTGGGACGGTACGCTGAGCGACTCGACCGCGCACATTACCTACAGCATCCAGGCGGCATGTCGGGACCTGCGCCTGCCGGTGCCCGGCGACGACGCCGCCAGCTACGTGATCGGTCTCGGACTGCGCGACGCGTTGCAATCCGTGACCCCGACCCTCGACCCGGCCGATTATCCTAAGCTGGCCGAGCGCTATCGCTATCACTATCTGACCGGCGAGCCCCAGTTGGCCCTGTTTGCCGGGGCGCGCGAGATGCTGCAGGCGCTGCGGCAGCAGGGCTATTTCCTGGCGGTGGCGACCGGCAAAAGCCGCGTCGGTCTGAATCGGGCGCTGGACACGGCGCGTATCGGGCCGTTCTTCGACGCCACCCGTTGCGCGGACGAAACGTTCTCGAAGCCGCACCCAGCGATGCTGCACGAACTGACCCGGGAGCTGGGCCAGGACGTCGGCCGCTCGGTGATGATCGGCGACACCACGCACGACCTGCGCATGGCCGAAAACGCCCGCATGGCGGGGATTGCGGTGACCTACGGCGCGCATCCGCGCAGTGCGCTCGACGAATGCGCGCCGATCTTCTCGGCAGACAGCATCGCGGCGCTGGCCGGCTGGCTCGACGCGCATGCCTGAGTTCGACGGCGGCGCGCCCGGCGGGGCGGAAGCCGAAGCAAGCGGCTGGCGCCGCGTCTGCGACGCGGGGCAACTGCGCGAGCGCGGCTGCGCGGTGCTGCTGCCGGTGCGGTGCGCGGGCCAGACGCTGGACGCGTTCTTCGTGCGCGTCGACGGCGTGGCCCGTGGTTATCTGAACCGTTGCGCGCACCAGAGCGTACCGCTCGACTGGAATCCGGGCCAGTTCTTCGACACGGACGGCCTGATCGTGTGTGCGATGCACGGTGCGCGTTTTCGGGCGGACGATGGTGTGTGCATCGAAGGTCCGTGCCGGGGCGGTCGCCTTCAGCCGTTGCAGGTCGTCGAGCGGCCGGACCCGGAAGGCGGTGGCGTCTACTGGCGGCCGGCCGAGCCGGTGTCGGCAATCGATTGAGCGTTCAGACGTACCGCCGGTCCGGCCGTGCCCGGCGCAGTCATCGGGCCGTCACGTGGCCGTAACTTGGTCCTAGCTTGACCCTAACTCGACCATAACTTGGCCATAGCGCGGCCGGAACCGGCATTCATCCACTCTATTCCAACTGATCCATGTCAAATCTCGATTACCGGCCGCAGGGCGACGCCCGTTGGGAGCGCGCCGCGCTCGAAACCATCGCACTGGCGGCGATCCGCGAACAGCGCGCCGCACGGCGTTGGCGCATCTTCTTCAGGCTGGTCTATCTGCTGATCTTCCTGTTCGTGATCGGCAATCTGGTGTTCTTCTCCGGCTGGTCGGAAACCTCCAGCCGGCACACCGCACTGGTCAAGCTGACCGGCGAGATCGCCGACGAAAAGCTGGCCAATGCCCGCGATATTGGCTCGGCGCTCGACAAGGCATTCGCCGACAGCGGCAGCGTCGGCGTCGTGCTGGAGATCAACAGCCCGGGCGGCAGCCCGGTGCAGTCTGGCATCCTCTACAAGCGGATTCGCGATCTGCGCAAGCAGTACCCGAAGAAGCCGCTGTATGTCGTCATCGACGACATCTGTGCTTCCGGTGGTTATTACGTCGCCGCGGCGGCCGACAGGATCTATGTCGACCCCGCCAGCTTGATCGGCTCGATCGGCGTGATCTACAACGGCTTCGGCTTTGCCGGCTTGATGGATCGGGCGGGCGTCGAGCGGCGCGTGCAGACGGCCGGCGCGAACAAGGATTTCCTCGATCCGTTCAAGCCGCAGAGCGACGCGGCCAAGGCACATCTGCAGACCATGCTCGACCAGATCCATGCGCAATTCATCGCGGCGGTGAAGGCCGGACGCGGCGCGCGCCTGAAGGAAACGCCGGAAACCTTCTCCGGTCTGGTCTGGACCGGCGAGCAGGGCGTGGCAATGGGGCTGGCCGACGGCTACGGCAGCGTTGAATCCGTCGCGCGCGATGTGCTCAAGGCGAAGGACATCGTCGAATACGAGGAGCGCGGCAGCCTCAGCGAGCGACTCAATCGTCGCATCGGCACCACGCTGGGTGCGAGCCTTGCCACGGCGTTTGCCGACGCGGCCGAGCGGCTGGGCCTGCACGGCGCATCGGCCGACGCGCTCCGCTGAGTTCCAGCGGACGGGGTGGGGCGGGTCGGTTTTCGCCAACGGTGGGGAGACACCGCTCCGAAGCTGGCTTGACTGCGGCACGGGCTCCGGCGGGTGTCTTAGCAAGGACGGGCTGCCGTCGGATGGCGTCCGGGCACGTCCGATTACGGCCCGGGCACGTCCCGGGCACGTCCGGTTGCGTCGCCTCGCGCCGGTCAGCGGCGCGACCGGCGTGTTCGTCTGCGGCTGAGCCGCGCGCCGGCAAGTTACTGCGCGAGCAGCATGAAGATCGTCGGCCGCTTCTTCATGTCCGGGATACGCCCACTGCTCATCCGCTTGCGCCATTCCGCAACGGAGGCGCTGGCCACCGTCTCGCCCGCCAGAGTGAGGTCGATCGCCAGCGAGAGCCGGGTGGTGGGCTGGCAGTCCGCGAGCAGGGCCTCGAACAGCGCGGCGTTCCGATAGGGCGTCTCGATGAAGACTTGCGTCTGGCGGTGCCGGCGCGAGTGGCCCTCCAGTTCGGTCAGCACCCGTCGCCGTTCGCCCGCGTCGGTGGGCAGATAGCCGTTGAACGCGAAGCGTTGCCCGTCCAGCCCCGAGGCCATCAGCGCCAACAGTATCGAACTGGGCCCAACCAACGGACGGACCGTCAGTCCCCGCTCGTGTGCGCGCCTGACCAGCGCCGCGCCCGGGTCGGCCACCGCGGGGCAGCCGGCCTCGGACACCAGGCCGGCGTCGCGGCCGTCGAGCAAGGGCCCGAGCAGGGCATCGACCGCATCCGCAGGCGTCTTGACGTTCAATTCCCTGATCTCGATTTCCTGCAGCGGCCGCGTCACGCCCAATTGCTTCAGGTAGGCGCGCGTCGTCTTCGCGTTCTCGCCGACGAAATAGTCGAGTCGCAGGGCCAGCGCGCGCACTTCGGCCGGCAGGACGAATGGCAGGTGTTCGGGTGCGCTGTCGCCCAGCGTATTCGGAATCAGATAAAGCGTGCCGTTCATGAGTCAGTCGTCAGAATGGGAAAGCCAATGGCGCGCAGCATGCCGCACAGGGCGATCAGCGGCAGGCCGACGAGGGCGGTCGGATCGTCGCTGCGCATCGATTCGAGCAATGCGATGCCCAGTGCCTCCGATTTCGCACTGCCAGCCACGTCGTACGGTTGCTCGGCCAGCAGATAGGCTTCGAGCTCCGCATCCGCCAGGTCGCGAAAGCGCACATGGGTGATGACGTCCGCGCGTTCCGCGGCCTGAGTGCCCGTATCGACCACACACAGCGCGGTGTGAAACGCCACCTCGCGGCCGCGCATGATCCGCAACTGGGCCAGCGCGGCGGCGTGCGTGCCCGGTTTGCCGATCTGTTGCCCGTCCAGCGTCGCCACCTGGTCGGAGCCGATCACCACGCAGCCGTTGCGGTCCTCCGCCACCGCGCGCGCCTTGGCCTCGGCGAGGCGCAGCGCGGTCGCCTCCGGCGACTCGCCGGGCAGTGGCGTTTCGTCCACCTGCGGCGCCACCACATCGAAGGGCAGGCGCAGGCGGCCCAGCAGTTCGCGACGGTAGGGCGAGGTCGACGCCAGGATCAATCGGCGCGGGTCGGCCGGAACGGCGGTGCGCGTGTCGGCTTGGATCATTGAGCTTAAGTTATTGACCGGAAAAGGGTAAGGGGTTAAAATCACGCGCTTTTTACGGCTGCGCTCGCGCTTTTTACGGCTGCGCTCGCGCTTTCGACGGCTGCGCTCGCGCTTTCGACGGCTGCGTGCAGGTGCCGCGCCGTTCCGGCCACGGGCTCGGCCAAGGTCGCCCGCCTCGTCGCCGCAGGCGTTCGGGGTAGGCTGCGGCGGGCGCACCGATGCCGCCGGTGGCCGATACGAGGCCCGCATCGCCTGGATTACTGCGGTGCCGTCCCTGCGGTGCGGTCACTGTGACGCGGCAACTGCGCGATGGTACCTGCTTCGCGCGGCCCGGGCGGCGCCCGATCGGGTTATCGCATGCAATGCGGAGTGCGATGCGACGATCATCCGCGGCGCTGGCCGCAGCAGCAACCGCAGCCCCGGAACCGGGCCGCAGACAGGCCGTGCGACGGCTGGAGATAAGCGAATGAAGCCCGAAGACAAAGCGGTGCCGCCGGAGACGGGCACGGACGTCGGCGACACGCCTGACGCGGCCGCGCAAAGCGCGGCGCTGGCGCGCTGGCGCGCCGTCGATCTGTTCGAATGGACGCGCCGTGGCCTGTCGTTCGAGGGCGCGGTGCCCCTCTCGGCGCTGCCGCGCATCGTTGAAATGTTGCCGGCAGGCGTGCCGGACGAAGCGAAGGACACCCCGGTTACGTTCACCGCGCGCGCGGCCATGCAGCGCGAAGGCGGCGCGGTGCGGCCGACGCTGGATCTCCATGTCTCGGGACTGACCTGGCTGGAATGCCAGGACTGCCTGGGCCCGTTCGAGTTGCCGATCGAGATCGATACGCCGTTCCGGGTGGTGCAGACCGAAGAGCAGGCCGACGCGATTCCGCTCGACGACGACGGTCCGGATGTGATCGTCGGCTCGGCGACTTTCGACCTGCTCGACCTGATCGACGAGGAAATCGCGCTGTCGCTGCCGATGGTGCCGCGGCACGAGACCTGTCCGACGGCGAACGCGGACGATTCGGTGGCCCCGATCGTGTTCGACGATACGGCCGCTGCGCCGGCCGAGGAAGGCGAGCGCCGCCGTCCGTTCGCCGGCCTGGCCGAGATGATCGAGCGCAAGCGCAACACGCACTGACTTGTCTTCGGGGCAGTGCAGGGCCGCTGCCCGCACCACCGCTTGACGGTGGCGTGGCCCGGCCACCCCGGTTTTCGCCGTGCCGAAGCATGCCGCCAGCGCGGCGCGCCGGTGCAGCATTTTTCCGACGCTGACATGGACCGGCTCGCCAAAGCCGAGCGGTCGGCCAAGCGTTTTATGTTACACTCCGGACCCTCACAGGAGCACTCTCATGGCAGTTCAGCAAAACAAGAAGTCGCCGTCGAAGCGCGGCATGCACCGTTCGCACGACTTCCTCGAGACCGCGCCGCTGGCCGTCGAAGGCACGTCGGGCGAGGTCCATCGCCGTCACCACGTCAGCCCGAACGGTTTCTACCGCGGCAAGAAGGTCCTCAAGACCAAGAACGACTGACGTTCGCTGCGCCGCATCGCGACGATGAGGCGATCAGCGTGCGAAAACAGCGGCATCGGTTTGCCGCTTTTTTGCGCCCAACGATCTGGTAGATGACCGTCAAACTCACAGTCGATTGCATGGGCGGCGACTTTGGTCCGTCCGTCACCGTGCCGGCCGCTGTCGATTTTGTCCGTTCGCATGATGATGTCGAGCTGATTCTGGTCGGCCTGCGGGACGCGATCGATGCGCAGCTCGACCGAGCCGGGGCGAAGGCGCAAGCGCGCCTGCGCGTGGCGCCGGCCAGCGAGGTCGTCGCCATGGACGATCCGATCGAGGTCGCGCTGCGACGCAAGAAGGACTCGTCGATGCGCGTCGCGCTCAATCTCGTCAAGGACGGGGAGGCGCAGGGCTGCGTGTCGGCCGGCAATACCGGCGCCTTGATGGCCGTGTCCCGCTACGTCCTCAAGACGCTGGCCGGCATCGAACGGCCCGCGCTCGCCACCTTCATGCCCAGCCAGCAAGGCCACACGATGGTGCTCGACCTGGGCGCCAACGTCGATTGCGAGCCGCAGCATCTGCTGCAGTTCGCCGAGATGGGGCATGCGTTCGTCTCGGCCGTCGATGGCAAGGAGCGGCCCACCATCGGCCTGCTCAACATCGGCGAGGAAGTCATCAAGGGCAACGATGTCATCAAGCGCGCCGGCGAACTGCTGCGCGCCAGCACCTTGAACTTCCACGGCAACGTCGAAGGCAACGACATCTTCAAGGGCACCACCGACGTCGTGGTCTGCGACGGCTTCGTCGGCAACGCGGTGCTGAAGGCCTCCGAAGGGCTGGCGCAGATGTTGATGGGGATGATCCGCGAGGAATTCGGCCGCTCGGTGTTCTCCAAGGTGGGCGCGATCTGCGCGCTGCCGGTCCTCAAGCGGCTGAAGCGCCGCACCGATCACCGCCGCTACAGCGGCGCGGTGCTGCTCGGACTGCGCGGACTGGTCATCAAGAGCCACGGTTCGGCGGATGCGTATGCGTTCGGCGTCGCGCTCGAGCGCAGCTACCAGGCCGTGCGCAACGGCGTGCAACAGCGGCTGGCGCAGGCGCTCGAAGAAAACCATCTCGATCCGGTCCAGGCCGACGTGCCGCAGGCCGACCTTACCCAGCGCGCGCCGCTTGACGCGAGAGCATGATGTCGAATCGTTCCCTGCATTCCCGGATCATCGGTACGGGCAGTTATCTGCCGCCGCGCCGCGTCAGCAACGGCGAACTGGCGCACATCCTCAGTACCGAGCACGGTGTCGAGACCAGTGACGCGTGGATCGTCGAGCGCACGGGCATTGCCGCGCGCCATTTCGCGGACGCCCATGTCGCAAGCAGCGATCTGGCCCGCGAGGCAGCGCTGCGCGCCATCGAAGCGGCCGACGTCGATCCGCAGTCGATCGATCTGATCATCGTCGCGACCTCGACGCCCGACTACGTCTTTCCCAGCACCGCCTGCCTGCTGCAGAACAAGCTCGGCATCACCAACCAGTGTGCCGCCTTCGACATGCAGGCGGTGTGTTCGGGCTTCGTCTATGCGCTGGCGACCGCCGACGGCCTGCTCAAGAGCGGCGTGCACAAGCGCGCGCTGGTGGTCGGCGCGGAGACCTTCTCGCGTCTGCTCGACTTCAAGGACCGCACCACCTGCGTGCTGTTCGGCGACGGCGCGGGCGCGGTCGTGCTGGAGGCTTCGGGCGAGCCGGGCATCCTGGCCAGTGCGCTGCACGCCGATGGCAGCCATGTGGGCATGCTGTGCGTGCCAGGCAACGTCAATGGCGGCGTGGTGCAGGGCAGTGCGTTCCTACACATGGACGGCCAGGCGGTCTTCAAGCTGGCCGTGTCGGTGCTGGACAAGGTGGCGCGCGAGGCGCTCGAGCGCGCCGGCTGCGAGGCCGGCCAGCTCGACTGGCTGATCCCCCACCAGGCCAATATCCGGATCATGCAGAGCACCTGCAAGCGCCTGGGCCTGCCGCCGGAAAAGATGGTCGTCACCGTGCACGAACACGGCAACACGTCGGCTGCCTCCGTGCCGCTGGCGCTCGACGCGGCGGTACGCGACGGCCGCATCCAGCGCGGCCAGCTGTTGATGCTCGAGGGCGTCGGCGGCGGCTTTACCTGGGGCGCCACGTTGCTGCGCTACTGAGCGCCGCGCCGACGATCCGATACGCCATTTCGATCAAGCCAAATCGATGACATTTGCATTCGTATTTCCCGGTCAGGGCTCCCAAGCGGTCGGCATGCTCGACGCGTTCGCCGACATGCCGGTGGTGCGCGAGACCGTAGCCGAGGCATCCGATGCGCTCGGGCAGGATCTGGGCAAGCTGATCGCCGAAGGTCCCGCCGACCAGCTGGGCCTGACCACCAACACCCAACCGGTGATGCTGACCGCGGCCTACGCCGTGTACCGCGCCTGGCAGGCCGAGGGCGGTCCGACGCCCGGTCTGGTCGCCGGCCACAGTCTTGGCGAGTACACCGCGCTGGTCGTGGCGGGCGCGCTCGCGTTCGCCGATGCGGTGCCGCTGGTGCGCTTCCGTGCCGAGGCGATGCAGAGCGCGGTGCCGGTCGGCGAAGGCGGCATGGCCGCGATCCTCGGCCTGGATGACGCCACCGTCGAGGCGGTTTGCGTCGAGGCGTCGAGCGTCGGCGTCGTCGAGGCCGTGAATTTCAATGCGCCAGCGCAGGTCGTCATCGCCGGCGCGAAGGCCGCCGTCGAAAAAGCCTGCGAGATCGCCAAGGCGCGCGGCGCGAAACGCGCGTTGCCGCTGCCGGTGTCCGCGCCGTTCCATTCGTCGCTGCTGGCCCCGGCATCGGAGCGCCTGCGCGAGCGTCTGGCACAGATCCAGATCAATACGCCGGTCATCCCGGTGGTTAACAATATCGATGTCGCGGTCGCCAGCGACCCGGCCGCGATCCGCGACGCGCTGGTGCGGCAGGCCGCCGGCCCGGTGCGCTGGGTCGAATGCGTGCAGGCGCTCGGCGAGCGCGGCGCGACGACGGTGATCGAGTGCGGCCCCGGCAAGGTGCTGGCCGGACTGGTCAAGCGCATCGAGCCGGCCCTGGCTGGCGGCGCGATCGTCGATCCGGCCAGCCTGCGCGACGCGCTGGCGACGCTCGGCGCGCGATAGCGCGGACGACGACGCGACCGGGTGCGCCCGGCAGCGTGGCTACAGTGGAAAGAGACATGAGTGAAAACATGAAGGGTCGTACCGTGTTGGTCACCGGCGCCTCCCGCGGCATCGGACGCGCGATCGCATTGCGCCTGGCGGCAGCCGGTGCCACGGTGATCGGCACGGCGACCAGCCAGGCCGGCATCGACGGGCTGCTCGGCGCGCTGCGCGACGCGGGCCACGACGGCGACGGCCGTGTCGTGGACGTCAACGACGCGGCGGCCGTCGAGGCGCTGGTCGACGAGATCGTCAAGACCCACGGCGCGCTCGACGTGCTGGTCAACAACGCCGGCATCACCCGCGATCAGTTGGCGCTGCGGATGAAGGACGACGACTGGGACGCGGTGCTCGATACCAATCTGAAGTCCGTGTTCCGCCTCTCGCGTCTCGCCATCAAGCCGATGATGAAGGCCCGGCGCGGGCGTATCGTGAACATCACCTCGGTGGTCGGTTCGTCCGGCAACCCTGGGCAGGCCAACTACGCGGCGGCGAAGGCCGGCGTGGCCGGCATGAGCCGCGCGCTGGCGCGGGAAGTGGGCAGCCGCGGCATCACGGTGAACTGCGTGGCGCCCGGTTTCATCGATACCGACATGACGCGCGAGCTGGGCGAGGCGCAGCAGACCGCGCTCAAGGCACAGATCCCGCTGGGCAGGCTGGGCAGCGTCGACGACATCGCCGCCGCCGTGGCTTTTCTGGCCTCGGACGACGCCGGCTACATCACTGGCACCACCTTGCACGTCAACGGCGGCATGTATATGTAATTCCGCCGCGGCGGAGCTTTTCGACAGCCGTTGCGGTGCAATCCGTGCGGCTGTATACCCCTGTGCGCGGGCGACTATTTTGCGGTGGCAAACCTGCTAAAATGCGCGCACTCGCATTTCTGACTTTAATACCCGTGGAGGGCTGAATGGACAATATCGAACAGCGCGTCAAGAAGATCGTTGCAGAACAGCTTGGCTGCGCCGAAGCCGAAATGAAGAACGAAGCGTCGTTCGTCAACGATCTGGGCGCGGACTCGCTCGATACCGTCGAGTTGGTGATGGCCCTCGAAGACGAGTTCGGCATGGAGATTCCGGACGAGGAAGCCGAGAAGATCACGACCGTGCAGCAAGCGATCGACTACGCTCGCGCCAACGTCAAGTCCTGAGATCGACACTTTCGCAGTGTTGGTCCTGGCATGCGTCCCGTTACGGGGCGGACCTGACCGGCCACAGCCGCGGCAAGGCAACGGCCTTCGCCGCCGCTGTGGCTTTTGTCATGTGGAAAAGGAAATGAGGAAAGCATCGTGAGCCGCCGTGTCGTTGTAACGGGACTTGGTCATATTTCTCCGGTCGGCAATACCGTCGAGGCGGGCTGGCAGAGCCTGCTGGCCGGCAAGACCGGGATCGCGAATATCACGAAATTCGACGCGACCGACTTTTCGACCCGCTTCGCCGGCGAGGTCAAGGATTTCGACATCGCCCGCTTCCTTCCGGTGAAGGACGCGCGCAGCATGGATACGTTCATCCATTACGGCTTGGCCGCGGCGATCCAGGCGCTGGAGGACAGCGGGCTGGTCGCGGCGCGCAGCTATGACGAGCGCGGCACGGTTGCCCACGGCGCGCTGGTCGGCGGTCTCGATCCGGAGCGCGTCGGCGTGATCATCGGCTCGGGCATCGGCGGTCTGCCGCGCATCGAGGAAACCCATGCGACGCTGACCGACAAGGGTCCGCGACGCATCAACCCGTTCTTCGTGCCGGCGTCGATCATCAACATGGTGGCCGGCCACCTGTCGATTCTGTACGGCATCAAGGGGCCGAATCTGGCGATCGTGACCGCCTGCACCAGCGGCACGCATTCGATCGGTGAGGCCGCGCGGATGATCCGCCACGGCGAGGCCGAAGTGATGGTCGCGGGTGGCGCGGAAGCGACGGTGTCGCCGCTGGGCATCGGCGGCTTCGCCGCGGCGCGCGCGTTGTCGACGCGCAACGACGATCCCGCCACCGCCAGCCGGCCGTGGGACAAGGGGCGTGACGGCTTCGTGCTGGGCGAGGGCGCCGGCGTGCTGGTGCTCGAGGACTACGAACACGCGAAGCAGCGCGGCGCGACGATCTATTGCGAGATCGTCGGCTACGGGCGCACCGCCGATGCGTACCACATGACGTCGCCTTCCGAGGACGGCGAGGGCGCCCGCCGCTGCATGCAGGCCGCTCTGAAGGACGCCGGCCTGACGCCGGATGCGATCCAGTACATCAATGCGCACGGCACCTCGACGCCGCAAGGCGACGTTGCCGAATCCGAGGCGGTGAAGGGCGCGCTCGGCAGCGCGGCGCAGAAGGTCGTGGTCAGCTCGACCAAGTCGATGACCGGCCACCTGCTGGGCGCCGCGGGCGGCATCGAGGCGGTGTACACCGCGTTGGCCGTCAAGCATGGCAAGATCCCGCCGACCATCAACCTGCACGACCAGGATCCGGCCTGCGATCTCGACTATTGCGCGAACACCGCGCGGGACGTCGCGATCGATGCCGCAATCTCGAATTCGTTCGGGTTCGGTGGAACCAACGGCTCGCTGGTCTTCAAGCGCGTCTGACCGATGGCGCGTCAGCGACGCCGCGGGCCGCTCGGTCGCTGGCGGCTGCTGGCGGGTGCTGGCGGATGGTGGCGGATGGTGGCAGGCTCTAGGCAAGGCCATTGGTAACATTCGCGTCGGTCGGGTGGCGATACAATGCCGTCTCATGCGTTGCGGATGGCCAGCTTCGACCGCTTTCCGTCATTTGTCGCATCGGACGGCGCCGACGGCAGCGTGTGCAGTGAGCGGCGGGCGCGCGGCGTATCCGATGCCGCTGCTGTCCGGCACCCCGGCCGGCGCCTCCGTTGCGGGTCACGTTGCCGGCCTGCACCGCCCATCTGCATCGCCATGTGCATTGCCATCTGCGTCACCCATACGCTGTGCCGGTGAGCACTGGCGTCGCGCCCAGCGGCCGCCGACGTCGCCGCGGTCGCGTTTGCCTTCGATGGCGTTTGCGTCGACCAGCGCGCCGGTACTGCTGCGGGCGCAAGTGCGCGTTGGCGGCATCGCCGTGCGCTCAGTGCGACAGGCACGGCGCATGCATCCCTTCCTAGCCCCATCGTCGCGACCGCCAGACACGGATTGCCCAGTTGACCGAAAAAGACATCGACCAGACGCTTGTCGAACGCGTACAGCGCGGCGACAAGGCCGCGTTCGAGCTTCTGGTCGCCAAGTACCAGCGCAAGATCACGCGCCTGATCGCACGCCTCGTGCGCGACCCCGGCGAGGTCGAGGACGTGTCGCAGGAGGCCTTCATCAAGGCTTACCGCGCGCTGCCGCTGTTCCGCGGCGAATCCGCGTTCTACACCTGGCTGTACCGCATCGCGATCAATACCGCGAAGAACCATTTGGCCACGCGCAACCGCCGCGCGCCGACCAGCACGGAAGCCGATGCAGAAGAAGCTGAAACTTTTGCCGAAGGTGACCAACTAAGGGATATCAATACGCCCGAGTCGGTGTTGATGAGCAAGCAGATCGCGCAGACGGTGAATCGCGCGATGGCCAGCCTGCCGGAGGAACTGCGCGTCGCGATCAGCTTGCGAGAAATCGATGGTCTCAGCTATGAGGAGATTGCCGAGATGATGGATTGTCCGATCGGGACGGTGCGTTCGCGCATCTTCCGCGCGCGGGAAGCCATCGCCAGCAAGCTCAGGCCGTTGCTCGACACGCCCGAAGGACGCCGCTGGTAAGGCGGCCGCACACAATCGTTGGTCGGAGAGGATGATGGAGCAAAGCGTCAAGAAGCAGGATGAAGGCAGCGAAGCGGCGTGGCTGTCGGGGTTCATGGACGGGGAGGCCAGTGCCGAAGGGACTGCGCTTTCCGCGGAGGGCCGCGAGACGTGGACGCTGTACCACCTGATCGGCGATACCTTGCGTTCCGACGACCTGGCCGCGCCGCCCGCGCAGTCGCTGGCCTTCGTCGGCGCGTGCAGCGCCCGGCTTGAAAGCGAACCGTTTTTGCTGGCCCCGTCCGCGCCTCGCACATCCGTCCCGCTGCGCCGCCGCGTACTGCCGGCGCTGGCCGTCGCGGCCGCGGCGACGATGGTGTGGATCGCAGTGCCGCAGCTGCAGGCCGTGTCCGGCGGCGACGCGCAACTCGCCGGGACCCCGACCGGTGCGCAGCCGGTCCAGCACCTGGCCGCGCGCGACGACGCCGACCTCGATCCCTATTTCCAGGCGCATCAGCGGCTGGCGCCCGATCCGATTCTTCGTGACGGCGCCGCACTGATGACAGTTTCCGCCGCGGCCGGCCGGTGAAGTTGCCCGGCAACGCGCCCGCCAGCAGGCGCGGTCACGGCGGTGTGCGCTGCGGCGACGGCTGCGGTTGCTGTGCCGCCCGCGTGCCGGGCCGGACCGGCACGCCGATCGTCCTGGCCACTGTCGCTGTTCTGCCCCGGCTCAAGGCCGATCCATATCGATGACCCCAAGTCGGCGCTTCATCCCCACGCTCGTCGCACGCAGACGGGCGCTGCACGTCGCGCGGCGCCTGCTGCGCGCGTCCCATGCCGCCTTGCCCGCACTGCTCGGTGCCGCCCTCGTGGCGAGCGCCGGCCTGTCCACGCAGGCGCTCGCACGGCACGGCGCGCCGTCGGCGCCACCTGCCCTGTTGAGCAGCGCGCCCGCCGACGGTGCCAGCCCGCAACAGCAGGCGCGCTGGCTGCAACGCATCGCCGACGCCGCGACCCGCCTCGATTACGAGGGCACCTTCGTCAATCAGCGCGAAGGCACGGTGCAGTCGTTCCGCATCACGCACGCGGCCGGCCCGGGTGACGACGGCTACCTGCAGGTCGACGCGCTCGACGGGACGCCGCGGACCACGCTCACCCATCTTGGACGACGGCTCACTTTCCTGCCGGGACGCAAGACCTTGATGATCGCCGCGCAGCAGGACGCGGCGGTGTTCCCGTCGCTCTTCAAGCCGACCGGCGTCGACGCCCTGTTGGACGTGTACAGCGTGCGGCCGCTCGGCACGCATCGTGTGGCCGGGCGCAGTTGCGAGCTGACCGAACTGCGTCCGAAGGACGCGCTGCGTTTCACCTATCGCTTCTGCGCCGACAGCGCGACCGGCTTGCTGCTGAGCGCGCAGACCGTCGATCGCCAGGACGTCGTTCTTGAGCAGGTTGCATTCACGGGCCTGCGCATCGGCGGCTTGGGCGAGACCGAACGTCTGGCGCTCGAGCGGCGCTACAACGAACGCAACGGCTGGCAGGTGATCGACGTGCCGACCGTTGCCGCGCTTGGTCCCGCGGTCAACGCAGCCGGCTCGGCTGCCGCGGGCGATGCGCGGCGCCTGAACTGCGACGTGCCGGGCTTCCGCAAGCTGGGCGAGTGGCGGCAGGCGATGGCGGCGCGGGCGCCCGGGCAGGCGCCGGTGTCCGTGGTGCAGGCGGTGTTCGGCGATGGCGTGACCGGAGTGTCCGTCTTCCTCGAGCCGGTCGGCACGAGCAATCGACAAGCGCGTCAGGTGCGCAGCGGCGCGACCAATCTGATCGCCGAGCAGCATGGCGAGCAATGGGTGACCGTGGTCGGCGAGGCGCCCATCGAAACGCTGCAGCGCTTCGCGTCTTCGCTAGAATACAAGGCCGCGAAGTAGTGCCGTTCCGATCCGGTCAGGCGCGTCCCTTGTCGTTTCGTCGGATCTCGACCACAATTTCAGCCCCGCGCTTAGTCCCGCTTTTTGGTCCCGCTTTTTGGTCCCGCCGTCGGGACCTTCACCGTTCAGGTTCGCCCCAGTTCATGACCGCATCCGTGCTTCAACGTCTGGTCGCAGCCGCCGTGAGCTGTGTGTCGCTGTCCTCCGTCGCCACGGGCGTGCTGGCCGCGCCCGCGCCCGCGGCTTCGGCGCCGCCTGTCGCGAGCGCACCGGCCGCGGCAGTGCCGGCCAGTGCCGCCGTGCCGACCGCGCCGCCGGCGGCCGCGCTGCCGAATTTCGCCGATCTGGTCGAGCGTGTCGGCCCGGCAGTCGTCAATATCCGCACCGCCGAGAAGATCCAGCGCGCGCAGCAGTCGTTGCCGCCGTCGCTGCGCGACGGCGACATGGCGGAGTTCTTCCGCCGCTTCTTCGGCATTCCGCTGCCCCGCGGCGACCAGCGCGACAGTCCGGCCGAGCCCGCGCCTTCGGAAAGCGAGCGCGGCACCGGCCTCGGCTCGGGCTTCATCATCTCGCAGCAAGGCTACGTGATGACGAGCGCGCACGTCGTGGACGGCGCGGACACGATCTACGTCACGCTTACCGACAAGCGCGAATTCAAGGCCAAGCTGGTCGGCATCGACGAGCGCACCGACGTCGCGGTGCTGAAGATCGAAGCGCAGGGGCTGCCGGTCGTGACGATCGGCGATTCGGATCGCGTGCGGGTTGGCGAATGGGTGGTGGCGATCGGTTCGCCGTTCGGACTCGACAACACCGTCACGGCCGGCATCGTCAGCGCCAAGGGTCGGGACACGGGCGACTATCTGCCGTTCATCCAGACTGACGTGGCGGTCAATCCCGGCAACTCGGGTGGCCCGCTGCTGAACATGCGCGGCGAGGTGATCGGCATCAACTCGCAGATCTACAGCCGCACCGGCGGCTTCATGGGCATTTCGTTCTCGATTCCGATCGACGAGGCGATGCGCGTCGCCGATCAGTTGCGCAAGTCGGGGCGGGTCACGCGCAGCCAGATCGCCGTGACCATCGGCGAGGTGTCGAAGGACGTGGCCAGCTCGCTCGGTCTGCCGCGCGCGCAGGGCGCGCTGGTCAGCGGCGTCGTGCCCGGTGGTCCGGCCGCGAAGGCCGGCGTGCAGTCGGGCGACATCATCCTGAAGTTCAACGGCCGCGTCATCGATCGCGCCACCGACCTGCCGCGGCTGGTCGGAGAGATGAAGCCGGGCGCCTCGGTGCCGATGACGATCTGGCGCAAGGGACAGTCGCGCGACGTAACCGTCCTGCTGACCGAGGCGGAGGGACCGGCCAGCGCGGCCACCCCGACGGCCGCGCCGCGCAGTGCCGGCAATGGCCTCGGCATCGCGGTGGCGGACCTCACCGAGAGCGAGCGCCGCGCGCTCGATCTCGGCGCAACCGGCGTGAAGATCACGCTGGCCGAAGGAGTGGCGGCCGAGGCGGGGTTGCGTCGCGGCGACGTGCTGCTGCGCATCGGCAACGTCGACGTGAGCAACGCCAAGCAGTTCGAGTCGATCGTCGCGCGCGTGCCGCCTGGCAAGCTGGTGCCGTTGTTGATCCAGCGTGGCGGCGTGACCATCTTCATCCCGTTGCGCGCCCGCGCGGCCGACGCGCGCTGACCGCGGCGGCGGTCGGTCCCGCGCCGCGCGGCCGGCCACCCCGTGGCGCCTCGGTTGCGCGCCGCGCACGGTTGGCGCACTGTTCGCGCCGCTTGCCCCGGCGCGCCTGCCGTGGCGCGCGACCGTGCGCCTGACAATTTGGGCTAGAATGCCGGGGTTCCAGGTGCCGTCAGCGGCACCTTGCGACGCCCGCGCCGCCGACGGCGTACCGATGCCGGCGTCCGCCCTCGATCCGATTTCTGGAAGGCGTGTTCCTGACGACACGCCTTCTTCGCTTAATGGCCCGCATGCAGCATATTCGCAATTTCTCGATCATCGCGCACATCGATCATGGCAAGTCGACGCTCGCGGACCGCATCATCCAACTCTGCGGCGGGCTGTCGGACCGTGAGATGGAAGCCCAGGTGCTCGACTCGATGGACCTGGAGCGCGAGCGTGGCATTACTATCAAGGCGCAGACCGCGGCCCTGACCTACAAGGCGCGCGACGGGCAGGTCTACGCGCTGAATCTGATCGACACGCCGGGTCACGTCGACTTCTCGTACGAGGTCAGCCGTTCGCTGTCAGCCTGCGAGGGTGCGTTGCTGGTCGTCGATGCCAGCCAGGGCGTCGAGGCGCAGACCGTTGCCAATTGCTATACCGCGATCGAGCTCGGTGTCGAAGTGGTGCCGGTCCTCAACAAGATCGACTTGCCCGCCGCCGATCCGGACCGCGCGATCGAGGAGATCGAGGAAGTCATCGGCATCGAGGCGACCGACGCGACGCTGTGCAGCGCGAAGACCGGGCTCGGCGTCGAGGACGTGCTCGAAGCGCTGATCGCGCGCGTGCCGCCGCCGAAGGGCGACCCGCAGGCACCGCTGCAGGCGCTGATCATCGATTCGTGGTTCGACAATTATGTCGGCGTCGTGATGCTGGTGCGTATCGTCAATGGCACGGTGCGCACCAAGGACAAGATCGAACTGATGGCCACCGGCGCGACGTTCCCGGTGGAACAGGTCGGCGTGTTCGCGCCGCGGTCGCGCCAGTTGCCGGAACTCAGTGCCGGACAGGTCGGCTTCGTCATCGCGGGCATCAAGGAACTCGGCGCGGCCAAGGTGGGCGACACGGTCACGCTGGCCACCCGCCGCGCGGCCGAGCCGCTGCCCGGCTTCAAGGAAGTCAAGCCGCAGGTGTTCGCCGGGCTGTATCCGGTCGAGTCGAACCAGTACGACGCGCTGCGCGAATCGCTCACCAAGCTCAAGCTGAACGACGCGGCGCTGCAGTTCGAGCCGGAAGTGTCGCAGGCGCTCGGCTTCGGCTTTCGCTGCGGCTTCCTTGGCCTGCTTCACATGGAGATCGTGCAGGAGCGGCTCGAACGCGAGTTCGACATGGACCTGATCACGACGGCGCCGACCGTGATCTACCAGGTACAGGCCCGCGACGGCACCGTGATGCAGGTGGAAAATCCGTCGAAGATGCCGGACCCGACGCGGATCGACCAGATCCTCGAACCGATCGTCACGGTCAATCTCTATCTCCCGCAGGAGTATGTCGGCGCCGTGATCACGCTCTGCACGCAGAAGCGTGGCGTGCAGATCGACATGAACTATCACGGCAAGCAGGTGCAGCTGACCTACGAGATGCCGATGGCGGAAATCGTCTCGAATTTCTTCGACCGGCTCAAGTCGGTGTCGCGCGGCTACGCGTCGATGGAGTACGAGTTCAAGGAATACCGGCCGTCGGACGTGGTGAAGGTCGATATGCTGGTCAACGGCGATCGCGTCGACGCGTTGTCCGTGATCGTCCACCGTTCGCAGGCGCAGTACCGCGGCCGCGAGGTCGCGGCGAAGATGCGCGAGATCATTCCGCGGCAGATGTTCGACGTGGCGCTGCAGGCGGCGATCGGCCCCAACATCGTGGCCCGCGAGAACATCAAGGCGATGCGCAAGAACGTGCTGGCCAAGTGCTACGGCGGCGACATCACCCGGAAGAAGAAGCTGTTGGAGAAGCAGAAGGAAGGCAAGCGGCGGATGAAGCAGGTGGGCAATGTCGAGATCCCGCAAGAGGCCTTCCTGGCGATCCTGCAGGTCGAGGACAAGTAAGCGCACGCATCGCCGCGCGCCCGCGTTCGCTGCGCGGCCGCGGCGCCCCTCCCGCCGCACCGCTGCACCGCCGTGCCCCCGCCGCCACGCGGCCACGCGGCCTGAACGGCTGGCACCGAGATACCAAGAGAAGTCGCAATGAATTTCACCTTGATCCTGTTCATCCTGACCATCGTCACCGGCGTGGCATGGCTGGCCGACCGTTTCGTCTTCATGCCGGGCCGCCGCCGCAGGGCGGATGCCGCGTTGGCGGAGTTCGACCGCCAGCAGCGCGCCGCCGGCACGCAGCATGCGCTGGCCGGCAACGAAGCCGCGAGCGCCCGCGCCCGCGTGCGTGACGAGCAACTGCGGCAGCCCTGGTGGCTCGAATACTCGGCCAGCTTCTTCCCGGTGATCCTGCTGGTGTTCGTACTGCGCTCGTTCATCATCGAACCGTTCAAGATTCCGTCAGCGTCGATGGTGCCGACCCTGCAGGTCGGCGACTTCATCGTCGTCAACAAATTTAGCTACGGCCTGCGGCTGCCGGTGCTGAACCGCAAGGTCGTGCCGCTCGGCGACCCGCAGCGTGGCGACGTCGTGGTGTTCCGTTATCCGGAGGACGAATCGGTCGACTACATCAAGCGCGTCGTCGGCCTGCCGGGCGACACCGTCTCCTACCAGGACAAGCGGCTGACGATCAACGGTCAGCCGGTGCCCGAACAGGCGCTGCCCGATTATTTCGATGCCGAGCGCGTGAACTACGCGAAGCAGTATCGGGAGGACCTGCTGGGTCGCAAGCACTTGATCCTGAACAACCCGTCGGTGCCGCCCTACGTGCTCGGCGCCAGCCAGTTCCCGAACCGGGAGGCGTGTCAGTACAACGACCGTGGCGTGGTTTGCAAGGTGCCGGCCGGCAGCTATTTCGTGATGGGCGACAATCGCGACAACAGCGCCGACAGCCGTTACTGGGGCTTCGTGCCCGACCGCAATCTGGTCGGCCGCGCCTTCTTCATCTGGCTGAATTTCGGCGACATGAAGCGGATCGGCCGCTTCGACTGACAGGACAGCCGCCCGCGCGGGTGACGGACAAGCGATGGCAACGCATGCGCTCGAAAAGCGACTCGGCTACACGTTCGGCGACGCCGGCCTGCTGGCTCGTGCGCTGACGCATCGTAGCCACGGCGCCAACCACAACGAACGCCTGGAATTCCTCGGCGATTCGGTGCTGAACTGCGCGGTCGCGGCGATGCTGTACCGCCGCTTCGGCGATCTGGACGAGGGCACGCTGTCGCGGGTACGAGCCGGTCTGGTTCGACAGGAAACGCTGCACGAGCATGCGCTGCGACTCTCGTTGTCCGACGCGCTGCTGCTCGGCGAAGGCGAACTGCGCAGCGGCGGCGCGCACCGTCCGTCGATCCTGGCCGACGCGCTCGAAGCGGTGATCGGCGCCGTCTATCTCGATGGTGGTTTCGACGCGGCCAGCGCGGTGCTCGAACGCCTGTATTTGCCGCTGCTCGACCGGGTCGACACCAGCGCGCGCGGCAAGGACGCGAAGACGCGGCTGCAGGAGCATCTGCAGGGCCGTCGGCTGGCGCTGCCGACATACACGCTGCTGGCCACGGTGGGCGCCGCGCACGATCAGGCGTTCGAAGTCAGTTGCAGCGTTCCGGCACTCGACGTAACGGCGAACGGTCGCGGCACCAGCCGGCGTGCGGCCGAGCAGGAGGCGGCGGCCGCGGTCCTGCAGCGGCTCGCGCCCGCAGACAGCTTGCCTGACGCGGCCGCGACCGTCGCGACAGCGGCATCGGCCGCCGCGCCGACAGCCGGAGCCACCGCCTCGCCGGCGCGCTCGCAGCGCGCGCCGCGGCCAACCTTGCGTCGCAAGGAGCGCGCGCCGTCCGAGGCGCGGCGCGACGCTGCCGACCGTTCTGGCGACGGCGATGAAGCCTGATTCGCGTGGCACGTTTCTCGCAGCACATGACTGGCCGTTCGCGCGCGAGCGCGGTCCGGCCGTTTCCACGGTTTTCACCGTTTGTTTCCTTACTCCGAGCTTCCCGTGATGGCGACGCCAGCCCCTGATTTCCGCTGCGGCACGATCGCGATCGTCGGCCGCCCGAACGTCGGCAAATCGACGTTGATGAATGCGATGGTCGGCCAGAAGATCAGCATCACCTCGCGCAAGGCGCAGACCACGCGTCACCGGATCACCGGTATCCAGACGCTCGACGATGCGCAGTTCGTGTTCATCGACACACCGGGATTCCAGACCCGGCACAACAACGCGCTGAACCGTACCTTGAACCGCACGGTGACGTCGACGCTCGCCGGTGTCGACCTGATCCTGTGGGTGATCGAGGCCGGCGTGCTGGGCGCCGACGACAAGCAGGTGGCCAGCCTTCTGCCGGAGGGCGCCAACGTGGTCGTGGTGGCGAACAAGAGCGACCGCGTAAAGGACAAGGAAACGCTGCTGCCGTTTCTCAAGCAATTGGCCGAGACCCGCGATTTCGCCGACATCGTGCCGATGTCCGCGAAGAGTCGCGACGACGTGCAACGCCTGTTGTCGCTGCTCAAGCGGTACCTGCCGTTCGGTGAGCCGATCTACGGCGAGGACGAGCTGACCGACCGCAGCGAGCGCTTCCTGGCAGCCGAAATTATTCGCGAGAAGGTGTTCCGCTGGACCGGCGAGGAAATCCCGTACACCAGCACGGTGCTGATCGAGAAGTTCGAACAGGAAGGCAAGCTGCGGCGCGTCTTCGCGACGATTCTGGTCAGCCGCGACAGTCACAAGGCGATGATCATCGGCGTAAAGGGCGCGAAGCTGAAGCAGATCAGCACCGATGCCCGGCTCGACATGGCCAACCTGTTCGACGGGCCGATCTATCTCGAAGTATTCGTCAAGGTACGCAGCGGCTGGGCCGACAACGAAGCGGGCCTGAGGGCCTATGGCTACGAGTGAGACGGTTGCGCGGCCGGCGCTGCCGCGCCTGCCGCCGCGCCAGGATCATCGTATCGCCCAGCAGCCAGGCTTTGTGCTGCACACCTATCCATACCGCGAGACCAGCCTGATTGCCGAGGTCTTCACCCGCGATCACGGCCGTCTGTCGCTGCTCGCGAAAGGCGCCAAGCGGCCCCATTCGGCGCTGCGCTCGGTGCTGCACACGTTTCAGCCGCTGGCGCTGGGCTGGACCGGCAAGGGCGAGCTGCGCACGATGACCCAGGCCGAGTGGCTCGGTGGCCTGCTGCCGCTGGGCGGCGACGCGCTGCTCTCGGGCTTCTACGCCAACGAACTGCTGTTGCGCTTCCTGGCCCGCGAGGACGCGCACACGCGTCTGTTCGATCACTACACGCTGACACTGACGCGGCTCGCCCACGGCGAGCCGTTGCAGCATACGCTGCGGGCGTTCGAGCGGGTGCTGCTGATGGAGACCGGCTACGGCCAGGCCTTCGACACCACCGACAGCGGCCGCCGGCCGTTCGAGCCGGCCAGCGTCTACACGTTCGAACCGGAACGCGGCTGGCGTGCGCCGCGCAACGATGACCCGACGGTCTGGCCGCAGGTGAGCGGGCAGACGTTGCTGGACATTGCCGGCGACGATTACCGCAACCCGCGCACCGCTGCGCAAAGCCGGCAGCTGATGCGTTTCTTGCTGCACCTGTACCTGGGCGGACAGACGCTCAATACCCGTCAGATCCTGATCGACCTGCAGAAACTATGAATCCTTTCGCCTCGGCCGGACCGGCCCTCGAACTCGGCGTGAACATCGACCATGTCGCGACGCTGCGCAATGCGCGTGGCACCGCGTATCCGGACCCGGTGGCGGCGGCGCGCATCGCGGAAGAAGCGGGTGCCGACGCAATCACGCTTCATCTGCGCGAAGACCGCCGGCATATTCGCGATGCCGACGTCGATGCGATCCGGGCGAGCATCGTCACGCGGATGAACCTGGAATGCGCGCTGACACCCGAGATGCTCGCGATCGCCTGCAAGGTGCGGCCGCACGACGTGTGTCTGGTGCCGGAGAAGCGCGAGGAGGTCACGACCGAGGGCGGCCTGGAAGTGGCCGGCCAGCGCGCCCGAGTGGCGGACGCCTGCGCGCAATTGCGCGAGGCCGGCAGCCGCGTGTCGCTGTTCATCGACGCTGAGCCGGCGCAGATCGACGCCGCCGCGGCGGTGGGGGCACCGGTCATCGAAATCCATACCGGGCGCTATGCGGACGCGGTGGACGACGCCGAGCGCGCCCGCGAACTGCGCCGCATCGTCGAAGGCGTCGCGCGCGCCGAGGCGCTGGGCTTGCACGTCAATGCCGGGCACGGCCTGCATTACACCAATGTCCAGCCGATCGCCGCGATGGCGGGGATCCGCGAACTGAACATCGGGCATGCGCTGATCGCGCACGCGGTGTTCGTCGGACTGGCGAATGCGGTGCGCGAAATGAAGGCGATCATGACGGCGGCGCGTTTTGGCGCGGCGCATGGCGCGCCGCAATGATCGCCGGCATCGGCACCGACCTGATCGAAATCGCGCGCATCGCGGCGACGCTGGAGCGCACCCATGGCCGCTTCGCGCAGCGCGTGCTGGGCCCCGATGAGCTGGCGGTCTACGAGGCGCGCACGCGCCGCCTGCCACGGCGCGGCTTGACCTATCTGGCGACGCGTTTCGCGGCCAAGGAAGCCTTTTCCAAAGCGATCGGACTTGGCATGCGCATGCCAATGACCTGGCGCGCGATGCAGACGCTGAATGCGCGCTCCGGTGCGCCGCAGGTCGTGCTTAGTGGCGTGCTGGCCGACTGGGTCGCCGAGCGCGGTTTGCGCTTCCACGTGAGCCTTACCGACGAACGCGAAATGGCGGTCGCCTTCGTGGTGGCCGAACGAGACTGACATTTGCTTCCTGACATGATCGATCCTTCCGTTTCTCCCGCAGGCCGGCCGGTACCGACGCAGCATGCCGTGCCGAATGCGGCCCCGAATGGGTCCTTGAAAGCGCCCTTGAATGCACCCTTGAATGCGACGCCCGCCGCATTGCCGCCCGGTCCATTGATGCTCGACGTGCTCGGCACCGAGTTGAACGCCGACGACCGGCGGCGCCTGCGCGATCCCGCGACCGGCGGCGTGATCCTGTTCGCGCGCAACTTTGTGTCGCGCGCCCAGTTGCTCGCGTTGACGGCCGCGATTCGCGCGGTTCGGCCGGAACTGCTCATCGCAGTCGACCAAGAGGGCGGACGGGTACAGCGCTTCAGGACCGACGGGTTCACCCGCGTGCCGCCGATGCGCGAGATCGGCCGCGTCGCGGCGACGGATCTCGGTCGCGGCATCCGGCTCGCCGCCGCCGCGGGGTTCGTGCTGGCCGCGGAACTGCGCGCGCACGGCGTCGATTTGAGTTTCACGCCGGTGCTGGACGTGGACATCGGCCGCTCCAGCGTGATCGGCGATCGCGCCTTCGATGGCGATGCAACACGCGTCGCGCTGTTGGCGGGCGCGCTCAATGGCGGTCTGCTGGCCGCCGGCATGGCGAATTGCGGCAAGCACTTCCCGGGGCACGGCCACGTGGCGGCCGACACCCATGCCAGCGCGGCGAGCGACGAGCGCGACCGGACGACGCTGCTGCGTGATGCACGGGATTTCCTGGCGGTGGGCGCGTCGTTGCGCGCGGTGATGGCGGCGCACGTCGTCTACCCCGCGGTGGACAGTGTGCCGGCCGGCTTCTCGAAGGTATGGCTGAAGGACGTGCTGCGCGGACAGCTCGGCTTCGATGGCGCGGTGTTCAGCGACGATCTGTCGATGGCAGGGGCGCGCGTCGCGGGCGACGTATTGGCCGGCGCGCGCATGGCGCTGCGAGCAGGCTGCGACATGGTGCTGGTGTGCAACGATGGCGCCGCGGCCGACCGCGTTCTCGACGGCTTAGGCGACGGCTTAGGCGACGGCTCAAGCGACGGTCCGAGCGACGGTGCCGGCGCAACGACCCACTCGACCACCGGCGCAGCGGCGGGCGCGGAGCCGGCCGCTGCCGATTCCGCTTCATTTCCAGACTGGGATCGCGCCAGCCGACAGCGCATTGCGGCGCTGCGGCCGAGCGGTACGGCATGGGATTTCGAGACGCTGCGCGGCCGGGACGACTACCAACTCGCCGTTCGCGCGCTCGCTGCGCTTGCCGCGGTGGCTTGAGCGAGACGCGGCCGCTTGATGCTGCAAGCGAGTTCCTGCGCTGCGCATGGCCGAGCGGGCGGGGCGGTCCGTCGAATCCAGACGGAGTCCGGCTCGCGCCGCTAGTACTTCATCCGCTGCAGCTTGTTATACAGCGTCTTGGGGCTGATGCCGAGCATCGATGCGGCGCGATGACGGGTGCCGCCGACTGCATCCAGCGTCGCGCGGATCAGCATCTCCTCCACATCGGCCAGCGGCGTGCCGACATCGATGTGCACGCTGCCGCCGCGACTGCCTTGCCCATTGACCTGGCCGTCGAGCGCCGAGATGGTCAACAGATCGTCGGCGCCGCGATAGGCCTGCTCGATGGCATCGCGCAGTTCCTTGACGTTACCCGACCAATTGCGCGCTTCGAGGGCCGCAAGCGCGTCGGCCGCCAGCCGCTTGTTGCCGCCTTCGCGTTGATTGAACAGGTCGACGAAATGGTGCGCGAGTTGCGCGACGTCTTCGCGGCGCTCGCGCAGCGGCGGGATGGACACGGTCGATGCCTCGAACGCAAGATAGAGGTCCTGACGCAACCGGCCTTCGGCGACCGCACGTTGCGGATCCTGGGTCGTCGAGGCGATGACCCTGAAGTCGGCCGGCAGATCGACGCTGCCGCCCAGGCGCTGAAACGTGCGCGAGCGAAGCGTGGCTGCCAGTGCGTGCTGGTGTTCGATCGGCAACTGCGTCAACTCGTCGAGGAACAAGGTGCCGCCGCTCGCGCGCTCCAGCGCCCCGGCCGCCCGGCCATCTGCACTCAGGAACGGCGTGGCCGGCCCGCCTTGTTCCTGGCCGAACAGCATCGTCGCGAATGGCCGGCTGCTCGCCGCGATCCGGCAGTCGAAGCTGACGAACGCACCCTTGCGGCGACGGCTCATCTGATGCAGCGTCTTCGCGGCGATCTGCTTGCCAGCGCCACTTTCGCCGACCAGCAACACCGCGTGTTCGGTGCCGGCGTGCTGTTCCAACGAATCGTAAAGCGTATTGATCGCTTGCGAGCGCCCGACCATCGGTCCGAAGTGACCGAGCTGGCGCAGCTGCGCCTTCAGCGTCTGGACCTGCTCGGTGAGTTCGAACGGGCGCGGAATGCGCGCCAGCAGGCTGCGCAGGCGGGGAATGCTGACCGGCTTGAGGAGATAGTCCCAGATGCCGTGGCGCAATGCCTCGATCGCGCTTTCGACGGTGGCGTTGCCAGTCATCACGATGACCGGCACCGAGGCGTTAGGCGGTTGCAGCGGCAGATGCGGCAGCAGGTCCAGGCCTTTGCCATCGGGCAGGTTCAAATCGATCAGCACGATGTCGGGAATGAAGCGCGACAGCGCACGCTTGGCTTCGGCGAGCGTCGCGGCGGTATCAACCGAGAAGTCGTCGGCTTCGAGGATCGCGGCGAGTCCCGAGAGGCTGTTCGGATCGTCTTCGACTATGAGTGCGTGAGGCATGTTCGGCTTCGCAGTGGGCGGCAGGCATGCCGGGTGTCAGGGCGTGGCGACACGCAGTGCGTTGATGACGCCGTCGACGCCCTCGACGTTGCGCGCGACCTCGGCGGCCGCGACGCTTTGGTCCGCGCTGCCGACCTGGCCGGACAGGGTCACGACGCCGCCCTGGCTGTCCACTTTCACATCGGTTCCAGACACCGCGGCCGTGCGCAGCAGCTCGGCCTTCACGCGCGCGGTCACCGTGGTATCACGTGAAAACGCGGTCGCGTTGGCGCGGGCATTGGCCGAGGCGCAGCCGCCCAGCTGCGTGACGGCGAGCGTTGCCGCCAGGGCGGCAACAGCCAGTGTGGACCAAGGTGCGGCAAAAACGCGCGCCTGCGTGCAATGCGTCATCGAGATCGGTCCTGACAAGCGGGAAGGGTTGCCGACCTGGACCCGCAATCAGGCGCAGTCGGCATGAATGGCTTAAAGCATATTGCATGCCATTGCGGCGCGGCACGGCGCTTGCACAGTTCGCCGGCAATCGCATGGCAAGTCGGCCGGCTTAGCGGTAAAAATAACCTGCGAAAAACGCCGGGCGAAAAAAAACGCTCCGGAAACGGAGCGTTCTTCAAGGCAGTTGGTTTTACGCGCGGCTGCGATATTCGCCAGTGCGGGTGTCGATTTCGATCTTGTCGCCGATCGCGCAGAACAGCGGCACCGGCAGTTCCATGCCGGTCGAGATCTTGGCCGACTTCATCACCTTGCCGGACGACGTATCGCCCTTGACGGCCGGTTCCGTATAGATGATCTCGCGCACGACCGTAGTCGGCAGGTCCACCGAGATCGCCTTCTCGTTATAGAACACCACCTCGCACGCCATGCCGTCCTCGAGGTAGTTGAGCGCGTCGCCCAGGTTCTCGGCTTCGACTTCGTACTGGTTGTAGTCGGCGTCCATGAATACGTACATCGGGTCGGCGAAGTACGAGTACGTGACTTCCTTGCGTTCCAGCACGACGACTTCGAACTTGTCGTCGGCCTTGTAGACCGCCTCGCTCGCCGCGCCAGTCAGAAGGTTCTTCAACTTCATCTTGACCACGGCCGAGTTGCGGCCCGATTTGTTGTAATCGGCTTTCTGCACGACCAGCGGATCGTTGCCGACCATCACGACGTTACCGGCGCGAAGTTCCTGAGCAGTCTTCATAAGGGTCCTGAACGGTTGTTCCGGCGCAGTCCGAGAGCCGCACGCGCCGCTTGAAACGGTTGCTTGGCGAACGCCGGCCGCGTTCGCAGATTCGGTTGCCGGCGGGCCGCGGCTGCTTGCCATGCCTGCCCGCCTCGCGCCTTTGGGGCGCGCATCGTGCCGCCGGATGCCGCGCGCCCGCGCATTCCACGAACGAAATGCGCCGGGCGGCGACACCGCCACGGTTGCCAACGCGGCAATGCCGGATGGCTGGCCGATGACCAACTCGCAATTATAGCCTTTCTTCTGTAAATTCAACTAGTTTTGCCGCAAGCCCGGCTTGTCCGCCAAGCCGCTCGGCCCACTGTGCCGCATGGCGGCGCCAGCCGGGCAAGTGCGCGTCCGCGTTTCGCCAGGCCAGCCCGGCGCGCGCCGCCTGCTCGGGACGATTCCAACTCTCGAAGCAAGCGATGATTGCGCTGGCCACCGCTTCGTCGAGCCCGGCCGTGTAGCGCTGCAGGAAAGCGTCGAGCTTGGGCAGATGCGCACCGTCGTCCTGTGGGTAGATCTGCCAGCAGAATGGCCGGCCCGCGAGTTGCGCGCGCACGAAGGAGTCCTCGCCGCGGACGAAATTCAGGTCGGCCAAACGGAGCAGGCGGTCGTAGTCATCCTGTCTCAGAAAGGGCAAGGCATGCACGGTCAGCGCATCGCGTCGTGCCACGGCGCCGGCGGCCAACGGTTGGCCCAGCGCCGCCGCGACGCCGGCACTGGCGCGCGACTCAGGCACCAGCAAGACGGTTGGCGCGCCGGCATGGCGCCAGGCATCGAGCAACGACGGCAACGACGGGTTCTCGTACGCGAAGAGGGACACGAGCCGGCTGTCCGCCTGCGGCGGGGCGCCCGCCAAGCCCAGTGCGCGCCAGGTGCCGGCGCGATCCGCATCGACAGCGGCGAAACGCGCGCCAAGGTCGGCTTCGACCAGCAAACCGCCGCTGCCTACGTCAAAACCCGGGAAGAAGAACGTCTTCGACAGGGGCAGGCGCGGGTGGGGCGATGCGCAGCCATGCAGCGCCGTGGTCCAGGTCTCGGCGCTCAGGTATTCGAGATTGAGCCAGACGGCCGGTTTCGCGCGCGCCGCCGCCGCAAGACTTGCTTCGTAGGCCGACGGCAGTGCGCAGGCGAACGCTTCGATCACCACCTCCACCGACGGGTCGGCGCGCACGGTGTCGCGCCACGGCACCACCTGCACGCTGCCGGCGCCGACCGCCAGGCCGGACGGTGCGTCCACTGGCCCGGCGAGCGCGCGCAGCGGCACGGCGTCGTCGATGATCAGCCGCACTTGCCAGCCGTGTTCGCGCGCCAGCTGGCGGGCCAGCCGCCAGCACACGCCCGCGTCGCCGAAGTTGTCGACCACGCGGCAAAACAGATCGCAGCGGCGACCGGGCAGAGGCATTGCTTGCATCCAGGTGTGGCGTCGCCGGGCGCCGGTCGGCGCAAGCCGCTTCCGCGCCGGTCGAATCTCTTTAAACTGGCGATTCTAGCCGAACGCAAGCAGGCAAGTCCGTCCCAGCATGTCCGAATCCCCAGTGCCCTCTCCAGCAGGCGCCAGCACCGATGCAGCGGCCCGGCCGGCGCCCGCCGACCGTGCCGCGCTCAAGCGCCAGATCCGCCAGTTGCCGAACCTGCCCGGTGTCTACCGCTACTTCGACGAGGCCGGCAACGTGCTGTACGTCGGCAAGGCGCGCGACCTCAAGCGGCGGGTGTCGAGCTATTTCACGAAGACGCAGGCCTCGCCCCGCATCGCGATGATGGTCTCGCGCATCGCGCGTCTCGAAACGACCGTGACGCGTTCCGAAGCCGAGGCGCTGCTGCTCGAAAACAATCTGATCAAGGCGCTGACGCCGCGCTACAACATCCTGTTTCGGGACGACAAGTCGTATCCCTACCTGAAGCTCACCGGTCACCGGTTTCCGCGCATGGTCTATTACCGCGGCGCGATCGACCGCGGCAGCCAGTACTTCGGTCCGTTCCCGAGCGCGTGGGCGGTGCGCGAGAGCATCCATATCCTGCAGCGCGTGTTCCGTTTGCGCACCTGCGAGGATTCGGTGTTCAACAACCGCACGCGCCCCTGCCTGCTGCATCCGATCGGCCGTTGTACCGCGCCATGCGTCGCTGCCATCAGCCAGGAGGATTACGCGGCCGACGTCCACAACGCGGCCCGCTTCCTGCGCGGACAGCAGGGCGAATTGATGAGCGAGCTCGAAACGAAGATGCAGGCGTTCGCCGGCGAGCTGAAATTCGAGCAGGCGGCCCAGGTGCGCAATCAGATGAGCGCGCTGGCCAGCGTGTTGCGCCAGCAGTCCGTGGAGACCGGCAGCGACAGCGATGCCGACATCCTGGCCGTCGTCGCGCATGGCGGCCGCGTCTGCGTCAATCTCGCGATGGTGCGGGGCGGCCGGCACCTCGGCGACAAGGCGTATTTCCCGAGTCATGTCGAACGCAGCGTCGCCGGCGCACCGGACATGGAAACTGTCGGCACGGCCGCCGCCGACGCGAGCGTGGCGGATCTGACGTTGGCTGACCATGCATTGGCCGATCCGGCGTTGACTGATCCGGCGTTGGCCGATGCAGCGACGCACGATACCTTGGCCGCGCTGGCCGACCCGGACGAACTTGCGGCCGCCGTCGACGAGCGGGAAGCCGAAGCGGACGCCAGCGACGAAGGGCGCGTTGCTGTGACTGACCACGCGACTGTCAACACGGCTGATGACGGGGCCGAGGGCGCCGGTGAGGACGGCACGACCGCTGATGCCAGCGTTCACGACGAGGCGGCGACGCGTTCGCTCGAAGCCGACGTGCTCGAAGCCTTCATCGGCCAGCACTATGCCGGCCAGAGCGTGCCGCCGGTGCTGGTGGTCAATCAGAAGCTGCCGAACCGGGAATTGATCGACCTGCTCGCGGAGCAGGCCGGTCACCGCATCGCGCTGATTCGCCAGCCGCAAGGCCAGCGGCGCGCATGGTTGACGATGGCCGAACAGAATGCGCGTTTGTCGCTTGCGCGGCTGCTCGCCGAATCGGGCTCGCAGCAGAGCCGCACGCGCGCGCTGGCCGATACGTTGAGCATCGACGCTAGTGCGCTGGAGGGCGGCAATCTGGACACGCTGCGCATCGAGTGCTTCGATATCAGCCACACGATGGGGGAGGCCACGCAGGCTTCGTGCGTGGTCTATCACCACCATGCGATGCAGAGCAGCGAATACCGCCGTTTCAACATCAACGACGTGATCGCCGGTGACGATTACGCGGCAATGCGGCAGGTCTTGACGCGCCGCTACGAGCGGCACGCAACGACGGGCGAGACCGCCGACGAGGCGTCGGGTGAGATGGCCAGTCAGGCGGCCGATCACGCGGCCGATGAGACGGCCGGCGAGGCGGCGGTACGGCTCGCAGAGGACGGCGCCGCCGAAGCCGCCGTTGCAGCGAGCGGCGACACCGAGGCCGGCGCGCATGCCGGTCCCCTGGCCGGCGACGGGGGCGATGATGGAGTCGATGCCGCGGCCGCTGTCCCGGCGCGCCGTGCCGTCAAGGCGCCAGCGATCCTGCCGCATATCGTGCTGGTCGACGGCGGCAAGGGTCAGGTCGAAGTGGCGCGGCAGGTATTCGTCGAACTGGGTCTCGATATCGGCATGATCGTCGGCGTCGCGAAAGGAGAGGGGCGCAAGGTCGGACTCGAAACCCTGATCTTTGCGGATGGCCGCGCGCCGCTCGAGCTGGGCAAGAACAGTGCGGCGCTGATGTTGGTCGCCCAGATTCGAGACGAGGCACATCGGTTCGCGATAACCGGCATGCGCGCGAAGCGCGCGAAGGCACGGCAGCGCTCGCGGCTCGAAGAGTTGGAGGGTATCGGGCAGAAGCGACGCCAACGTCTGTTGGCGCGCTTTGGCGGACTGCGCGGCGTGATGGCGGCAAGTGTCGAGGAGCTCGCGAGCGTCGAAGGCATTTCGTGGACGCTCGCGGAGCAGATCTATCAGCAGTTGCATTGAGCCGGCCGAGCAAGCCGCGTCGAAAAAGCTTTACTTCGTGCCGTCTGTCTGCAATAATTCTTGCCTTCCTCGGTGCTCGACGGCGCAGCGGGATGGCTCGAAAGACCTTGGGCCATGCGGCGACGGCGGTTGATTGCCGGCGGGACGGCGGTCCGCAGCATTGCGGATGTCTGCCAGGCAATGCAGGGTTTGGGCGGTTAACTCAGCGGTAGAGTGCCACCTTCACACGGTGGAAGCCACTGGTTCGATCCCAGTACCGCCCACCAAATTCTGCTTGTTATTGATTGATTGTCTTTCGTCGCGCGTCTGTCCTTGCTTTTCTGTCCTTGCTTGCTCGTTGCCGCTTCCTCCCGGAGAAGGTTGGCGATGGTGTCGAAGCGTGGAGCACTCGATGCACACGTGTCTTCGGCGGCTGATCAGCAGCGACTGTCTTCCGCGCGTTCAGCGCACTCAACACTTCCCGGATTTCTGTTCGACCGCCGCTCGTGCGTTGCGATAGTGCCGACAGCACTGCATTGGTGGCGCGCTGTCTCCGCGCGCCTGTCTGTTCATGCTGCAGCAGAATTCGTTCGCTGAACGGTCCGGTCCGACCCGCGGCACCGATCTCGGCGCCGATCTCGACAACGCAATCCGCAGGTTGCGCGCTGGCGCACGACGCGGCGCACTCCGCAACGTGAAGGGCGGATGGAAATGCGACACGCGCGACCTCATCGCGACGGCTCGACGCTGGACATAAGCAGCCAGTGTCGGCCGCGGCGCGCTGGCCACATTGCCGGCGGCGCAGCGTCTTCGTTCATGTCTTCGCGCAATTCTTCGCGCATGTCTCCCCGGCTGCGATACCGTTGTCGTCCCGCTAGCGGGTCAGCATGATCGCCAGGTAGCCCACGTAAAGCGCGCCGTTGACCATCAGCGCCCACAACGCGATGCCGCGTTGGCCGTTGGCGTTCAGCCGCAGCCACAGCGCTGCCGCCAACGTCGCGATCACCCCGGTAAGCACCTCGATGCGTGGCTGCCACGGCGTGAGCAGAATGCCGATCGCGGGCAGCAGCGTGCCCTGGAACACCATCGCGCCCGTGATGTTGCCGAACGCGAGGGTGTCCTTCCCGCGTCGCACCCACAGGATGCTGTTTACCTTCTCGGGCAGTTCGGTCGCGATCGGCACGATCAGCAACGACAGCAGCAGCGCCGAAATGCCGAAGTGTGTCGAGGCGTCGCGCACACCATCGATAAAGCCTTCCGCGCCGATCACCAGCAGAACCAGGGCGGCGCCCAGTTGCACCGCCAGTGTGATGCCGTTGGCCGGTAGCCGCAGCCGGGTGAGCAGCAGCGTGCCGGGCGCTTCGGTGCCGTGACCCACTGCCACCAGTCCTTTCGACGCGCGCACGGTGGCCACGATGTACCAGACATACGTCGCTACCAGCACCACGCTGAGGGCCGCGCGCGCGCTCCAGGCCGCATGCGGAATGAACATCGCCGCGGTCGCGACCGCGAACGCGAACAGGAAGAAATCGAGATCGCGCTTCAGACCGGTCGGTTCCGGTGCGATATGGCCCGAGGCGCCTCGCTTGCCAAACGCGACCGCCGCCATCAGGCAGGTGGACAGCGTCGAGAGCATCAGCGGCGCGCCCAGGATGGCACCGACACCGATCTCGTCGCTGACCGAGCCGTTGCCGGTGCTGCCGGTGATCGCCAGGATCGGCACCAGCGTTTCGGGCAGCGCCGTGCCGACCGCCGCGAACAGCGAACCGGTCACGCCTTCCGAGATGCCGAGCCGTTCGCCCAGGTGCTCGAGGGCATTGGTGAACAGTTCGGCGGCGACAAGGATGATGACGAGCGTGGCGAGAAGCTGGACGGCCGTCATGCGGCACGCCCTTGCGCACGGCAACGGTGGTCGGCCGGCATGGCGGCGGAACGAGACGCTGAAGGAGCGGTCTGCGCACGACGACTGGGCGCGTGCGGCAAGCGTGGACGGCGAGCTTGGATCATGACAGGGGCGGCCGGACGCGTTAACCAGTGACGCGTGCCTGACCGTCCGGCGACGCCGGGCACGCGACATTGGTCTCGCCAGCCCGACGGGCCGAGCACACCACGGCGCTTGCCGAGTATGTTGACGTGCTCTTTCTTCCGGGGCGGAAGAGCGGCTACTCCCCATTGACGGCGCCATTCTAAAGTGAGCGGCAGCGGCTGACAACCTCGCGTGCGCCGTGACGCTTGCCCGCAACTGTGAGAAGACGTGACGTCGCCGCCGCAACCCCATTGCGGCACACTTGCGGCATGCTATTCTTCGCGCCTTTTGTGGATGGCGAGACCTTTCCATGCGCAAGCAGACACCCTCGAATGCGGCTGAGACCCACGCGCCGGCCGGCGCCGGTCGCCGAGCCGATGCCTGGCCTGCGCGCGTCCCGATCTTGCCGCTCTGGCTGATCCTCTGCTTCGCGGCCTGCTACCTGCTGCCGGGCAGTATCGGCCACGAGCCGTGGAAGCAGGACGAAACCTATACGTTCGGCATCATCGATCACATGCGGCGCACCGGCGACTGGCTGGTGCCGACCAATGCGGGTCAGCCGTTCATGGAGAAGCCGCCGATCTATTCGTGGGTCGCGGTCGCGCTCGTCCATCTGCTCGGCCCCTGGTTGCCCGCGCACGACGCGGCACGGCTGGCCAGCGTGCTGTTCATGCTGGTCGGCTTCGCGGCGGCGCTGCGCCTCGCCAGCCGCGCATATGGTTGTCACTGGCGCGCGCTGCCGTCGCTCGCGGTCGCCGCGCTGATGGCCGGCTCGGTGCTGGTGCTCAAGCACAGCCATGACCTGTTCACCGACGTCGCGCTGCTCGCGGGTGCCAGCCTTGCATGTTGCGGCCTGCACGGCATCGTGGCGGACATGCGCGATGGGCGCGCGCGAGCGCGCACCGCTGACGTGGTGCTGTTCGGCGTCGGTGTCGGTCTCGCCCATCTCGCCAAGGGCGTGTTTCTGCCGGCCGTGTTTCTGCTCGCGACCTTGCTGCAGATCGTTTGGCATCCCGAATGTCGTCGCGCAAGTTATGTCGGCGCGGTCGCCTGGGCGGTCGCCGTCTGTGCCCCGTTCCTGCTGATCTGGCCGGCACTGCTCGAACAACGTTCGCACGCATTGTTCATGGCCTGGTTCTGGGACAACAATGTCGGCCGTTTCCTGGGCTTCTCGGTGCCTCAGCTCGGCAGCGACAACGAGCGTGGCTTCGTGTTCAAGGCGCTGCTGCTCGGCACCTTCCCGCTGGGCCTGCTGGCCGTGCTCGGCGCGGCGCGCATCACGGTGACCGAGCGGCGCCGCTGGCGGGCGCCGCATCTTTCGATAGCGCTGTCGTTGACGGCCATCGGTCTGGCACTGCTGATCGAGTCCGCCACCGCGCGGCAGCTGTACCTGCTGCCCTTTGCGTTGCCGCTGGCCCTGTTGGCGGCCGAAGCGATGCCTGCCCGGCTCGGCCGCACATGGGCGGCAGTGGACTGGTCGCTGCGCCTGGTGTTCGCGGGTCTCGCCGGGCTGGTCTGGTATCTCTGGTGGGTGATGCGTGCCCCGGTCGACGGCGCGCGCGGCGGCCCGGTGGCCATGCTGGGCAAGTGGTTGCCGCTCGACTATGTACTGCCGGCGCAAGGCGTGGCGATTGTCGCCGCCTGCGCGCTGAGCGCCGGCTGGCTGGTGGCAATGGCTTGGCTGCCGCGCGTCGGCCGCTGGCGCGCGCTGCTCAGCTGGCTATGCGGCCTGACGCTGATCTGGGGGCTCGTCGGCACCCTGCTGTTGCCCTGGCTGGACCGGGCGAAGAGCTATGGGCCGGTGTGGCGCGATCTCGCGCAGCATATCGCGCCGGTCTGGCGCGATGGCGACTGCATGGCGAGCATCGATCTCGGTGAGGGGGAGGCGCCAATGCTCTACTACTTCGCCGACATCCTGCATCAGCCAGTCGACCGGCCGGACCGCACCAACTGTCGTTGGCTGCTGACGCAGGGGCGTGCGCACGCGGCCGAGGCGGACCCGCGCGCGTGGGCCGCCTTCTGGCACGGTGCCCGGCAAGGCGACCGCGACGAGTGGCTGGAAGTGTTCGAACGCCGTCCGGACGCCGGCCGCGCGACGACGTCAGGCCAGCGTCGCTGACATGGACGGCGGTCGCGCTGCGTTGCTACCGTCAGGCGTCAGCGCGGGTCGATAAAGCCGGCGGGGCGTCCGGCGCGGGCCGGAAGGTCGTGGCGATCGCCAGGGATGGCCGGTTCCGACCGCGCTGATGGCGGGTCGGTCTCGATCTGGTCGTCGACGCGATCTTGCGCGAGCGCCGGGGCGTCGCTCGCCGTAGCCAGCGAGGCTGTTGGCGCTGACTGCGACGCTGATGGCGTCGCTGGTTGCGTCGCCGGAGAGGCGGTGGCGGGTACGACGCCATCGGCGACGGCGGCATGGCTGCCTTCTCTAGCGCTGCGCTGGGTATCCATGACCGAACCATCGACGACTGCGGCATCCATGACCGCAGCATCCACGGCTGCCGCATCGATGGTTGCTGCCTGGGTGACTGCTTCGTCCGCGGCCATCACCTCCGCCGCCACCGCGTCGGGCGCCGTGGCGCCGGTCGTCTGCATTCGCGTCAGTGCCGCATCCAGCGCGTCGGCCGACCGCCGTTCCCCGCTCGATGCGATCCGTGTATCAATGATGCACCGCCGGTTGTGTCCCGCTGCCGCGAGCGACGTCCAACTGAGCGTGAAGCGGGTGAACAGGCGGCCACGCCGTTGCTGGATCCGCAGCGCGCTGACCGGATACTGGCCAACCTTGCGATTCTGATCCCACACGACCGCGTGCGCGTTGACGGCGTCGAGCGCCACGGCAAAGCGGCCGACCGCAAAGCGGCCGGCGATGGCGCGGGTCCGCCACAGCGGTCGGGCGCGGCAGAGCCACGCGACGGCCGCGTACAGGACCAGCAGCACCGCGGGCCAGCCGTTTGCGTCGCGGACCACATACAACAACGCGCGCGGGCCGGCGCCCCACCAGTAGCTGCCGAATGCCGCCAGCACGAACAGGATGCCGGCCAGCGAGAGGACGCGCAGCGTCTGCCGCAGCCACCGCGGCAACGGTTGAAACGGCTTGCCCGCCAACGGTTTCGCACCCGGCAGCGCCAGCAGCAGGAGGATGAAGAGCAGATGAAGGATGGCCGTCGGCGAGCGCGGGATCTGCTGCAGCGTCGCGCCGAAGCCACCGTCGCTCATCGAGTTCAGCCAACGGACGAGCAGCAGCAGACCGATGCCGCGCAACGCGAAGACCGTGCCACTGCCGCTGACTGCCTCGTCGCCGATCCGCTTGTTGCTGATCAATCTGTTCTCCGGAAAACGTCCCAATGACGCGTGCGCAGTTCATCCGTCGCATCGCCGCGCCCGGTCGATGGCGTGCCATTGCCACACCGATGCCGCCTTGACGCCATACCGATGACGCCATACCGATGACGCCATACCGATGCGGCATCGACGCCGCAGCAAGACGGCGCGGCGCCAACGCGCGCAAGGGACGACGCATTATAGAGATAGCACAGTCGGCGGCGGCGCGCCGTGTCCGAGCGCCACGTGGCGAGCCGTCGCAAAAAAGCGACGCCCCGCGTGCGGGGGCAGCGGGGCGTATTCAGGGCGCCGCCAGCTGTCGGCCAGCCGGCGGTCGCGTCGATCAGTTGCGTTGATCAGTTGCGCCGGCCGACCGACGGTGCGGCCGGCGCGGCCTCAGCCGGCGTTGACCTCGCGCAGTACCGGACGCTGCGAGCGGCGCAGCAGTTCCTCGTACGCGGCCACGTATTCCTGCGCCATGCGGCGCGCCGTGAAGCGTTCCTCGAAGCGCTGGCGCACGGCGGCGCGCGACAGCGTCGGCAGGCGATTGACCGCGGCCACCGCGCTCAGTTCGTCTTCGACGATGAAGCCCGATACGCCGTTGTCGATCACTTCCGGCACGGAACCGCGGTTGTACGCGATCACCGGCGTGCCGCAGGCCATCGCCTCGATCATCACCAGACCGAACGGCTCCGGCCAGTCGATCGGGAACAGCAGGGCATGCGCGCCCGACAGGAAGGCCGGCTTTTGCGCTTCGTTGATCTCGCCGACGAACTCGACGTGGGTGCGGCCCAGCAGCGGCTTGATCTTCTCTTCGTAATAGGCGCGATCGGCATTGTCGAGCTTGGCCGCGATCTTGATCGGCATGCCGGCCTTGGCGGCGATCTCGATGGCCCGGTCGACGCGCTTTTCCGGCGAGATGCGGCCCAGGAAGGCGAGGTAGGACGGCTTGATCTCCGGACGCGGCGTCAGCAGCTTTTCCGGCAGGCCATGCAGTACCGTGGTCAGCCAGTTCGCCTGCGGCAGCGGCGTGCGTTGATTGTCCGAGATCGATACCGTCGGCACGCCGTTGAAGGTGTTGAAGATCGGTTGCAGTTCCGGCAGGTCCAGGCGACCGTGCATCGTGGTCACGTGCGGCACCGGCTGCTGGCTGAATAGCGAGAACGGGTAGTAGTCGATGTGGAAATGCAGGACGTCGAACTCGTTCGCGCGCTTGCGAACCTGTTCGAGCAGCAGCATGTGCGGCGCGACCGTGTCGCGGATCGTTGGGTCCAGGCGCAGCGCCTGTGGCCATACCGCGTCCAATTCGGCGGACGTCTGCGAGTCGCCGCTGGCAAAGAGCGTCACTTCGTGACCGAGCTCGACGAGCGCCTCGGTGAGATACGAGACGACACGTTCGGTGCCGCCATAGAGCTTCGGCGGAACAGCTTCGTGCAACGGTGCGATCTGGGCGATGCGCATGTGACGCTCCTGCGTGAATGGTCGCCCGGGTCCGGGCGCATTGCCGCGGGTTCGCGGCGGAGAGGATTATCGGTCTCGCAATAGCAAAGCGCGCGCCCGGATTTCAAAGTTTTTATCTTGTTACAAAGCAGATACAAGTCGCCTCTCAAGCGTGCCCCTTCCATGCCGTTTTACGGTGCAAATGCGGGGCAATCGTGGCATCCTGCGCACGCCCGCTGAACGCGGTGTATCCTGAATCGTGCGTTGCCACAATTTGCCGCCGGCGTGCCCGGTTTGCAATGGGTGCTTCGATGCAGCCGCGCAGCGCACCGGTGCTGTCCATCCGCATTCACATCCGCATGGCATCGTGCCAGAAAGGACGTCCGGTCCCGTCCGCGTCCGCCACACCTGCAGCCACATCTTCGTTCAATGTCCGCAGCTGTCAAAAAAACTAACGGGAAATCAAGCATGGCCAGTCACCTCGACGCGTACAGCAACGAGTCCTTCGAGCATCTGACGTCGAAGGAAAGAAACGCGTTGAATGCTGACATCGCTTCCTACGCGACGCGTCCGCTCGCTTTCCTGTCGTCCTACATCCGCCGTCACCCGGTCGCGCACGCCGTGGTGCTTGCCAGCGTCCTGTCCGCCGTCGCGTGCGCGCTGCTGTCCCAGTACGCGATCAAGAACCTGATCGACGTGCTGAGCCAGGGGCGCGAGCACGCCGACGGCCTGCTCGCGGCGTTTCTGATCCTGGTCGGCCTGATCGCCGCCGACAACCTGCTCTGGCGGGTGGGCGGCTGGGTGGGCGCCCACGCGTTCGTGCAGGTGACCGGCGACCTGCGCCGCGACCTGTTCCGCTATCTCGGCGGCCACTCGCCGACCTACTTCGCCGAGCGCCAGCCAGGCATGCTGGCGAGTCGGATCACCGCCACTTCGAACGCGGTGTATATCGCCGAGAACACCTTCGCGTGGAATGTCCTGCCGCCCTGCATCGCCGTGCTGGGATCGATCGTGATGATCGTTGCCGTCAATCCGATGATGGCGGCCGGCTTGCTCGGCGTTTCGGCGATCCTGTCCCTGGTGCTGTACCGGCTGGCCGGGCGCGGCACCCGTCGCCACCACGCGTTCGCGACGCGCGCGGCGTCGGTCGACGGCGAACTGGTCGACGTGATCGGCAATATGGGACTGGTGCGCGCGTTCGGCGCGACGTTCCGCGAGCAGCGGCGCTTCGGCACCAAGGTGCGCGAGGAGATGTCGTCGCGCACCGAGAGCCTGCTCTATCTGGAAAAGCTGCGTCTGCTGCACGCGGTCGTTACCGCGCTGCTGTCCGCGGCGCTGCTGGGTTGGGCGCTGGTGTTGTGGAAGCGCGGGCAGGCGACCTCGGGCGACATCGTGCTGGTCAGCTCGCTCGGTTTCACCATTCTGCACGGCACGCGGGACCTGGCTGTCGCACTGGTCGATATCACGCAGCACGTCGCGCGGCTGGCCGAGGCGGTGGAAACGCTGCTGCAACCGCATGGCATGCCGGATGCCGACGACGCGGTGGATCTCGAAACCCGCGGCGGCGAAGTGCGGTTCGATCGGGTCACGTTTGCCTATCCGCGCCGTCAGGCGATCCTGTCGGATTTCTCGCTGACCATCGAGTCGGGCCAGCGGGTCGGCTTGATCGGCCGCTCCGGCGCCGGCAAGTCGACCGTGTTCGCGCTGCTGCAGCGTTTCTACGATGCGCAGGAAGGTGCCGTGCTGATCGACGACCAGAACATCGGGCGCGTCACGCAGATGAGTCTGCGCAATGCGATCGCGCTGGTGCCGCAGGACATTTCGCTGCTGCACCGGACGGTTTTCGAGAACATCCAGTACGGCCGGCCCGATGCCTCGCCCGAGGACGTCTACGCGGCGGCCCGCGAGGCGCGTTGCACGGAGTTTATCGAGGCGATGCCCGAGGGCTTCGATACGATGGTCGGCGACCGCGGCGTCAAGTTGTCGGGCGGTCAGCGTCAGCGCATCGCGATCGCGCGCGCGATCCTGAAGAACTCGCCGATCCTGCTGCTCGACGAAGCGACATCGGCGCTCGACAGCGAATCGGAGGACGCGATCCAGCAGGCGCTCGACCGGCTGATGCGCGGGCGGACCGTGATCGCAATCGCGCACCGGCTTTCGACGCTGCAGAATTTCGACCGCATCGTCGTGATGGATCAGGGCAAGGTCATTGATGACGGCCCGCCGGACGTGCTGCGCAACCGGCCCGGCCTGTACCGCGAGCTGCTCGCGCATCAGGCCGGCCAGGCCAGCGCCGCGCTGGCGCCCGAGTCGGTCCGGGAGGCGGCTTCGGCGCAGGCCTGAGGCACACACCCAGGCAGGATGGCGCGGCGGCGGTCTAGTCGGTCAGCCCTGCTCGCGCCGTTTCAGGCAGTGGCCAGGCTTCGCCGCGCAGGGCGCGCAGGAAGTCGTCCCGCCACACGGAGACGTTCTCGTCTCGCAACATCTTCATCATGTCTCGATAGCGCGAGCGACGCTCGTCGCGCGGCATCGACAGCGCACGGTCCAATGCCTCGGCCATGCCAACCCGGTCGATCGGATTGACGATCAAGGCGCCGTGCATCTGCTGCGCCGCGCCGGCGAACCGCGACAGCACCAACACCCCCGGGTCGTCCGGATCCTGCGCGGCGACATACTCCTTGGCCACCAGATTCATGCCGTCGCGCAGCGGCGTGACGTAGCCCACCGCGGCGGCCCGGAACACCGAGGCGAGCACCGCACGGTCGTACTGGCGATGGATGTAGCGAATCGGCGTCCAATGCAGCTCGCCAAAGCGGCCATTGATGCGGCCAGCCTCCGACTCCAGCTTGGAACGCATCGCCTGGTAGGCATGCAGGTCGGCGCGCGTCGGCGGCGCGATCTGCATGAAGGTCACCTGCTGACGCTGCGCCGGCGAGTGCTCCAGCAAGGTTTCGAATGCGCGGAACCGTTCCAGCAGACCCTTCGAGTAATCGAGCCGGTCGACACTGATGATCAGCTTGCGGGCTCCCATCGTGTCGCGCATCGCATGGACCACGTCGTCCTCGCTACCCGACGCTGCCAGCGAGGCAATCTCGTCTGGATAGATGCCGATCGGAAACGCGCCGATCTGCAGCGTGCGGCCGAATGCGTCGACTCGGCCGTCATGCGTGACCGTGCCGCCCGCCTCGCAGACGATGTAGTCGACGAGCGCGCGCAGGTCCGGCGCCGTCTGTACGCCGACCACGTCGTAGCAAGTCAGCGCCCGCACCAGCTCGGCGTGCGGCGGCACCGTGGTCAGCACCTGGGCGGCTGGGAAGGGCGTGTGCAGGAAGAAACCGAGGCGGTTGCGTACGCCGGCCAGCCGCAGCGCTTCGGCGAACGGGATCAGGTGGTAGTCGTGCACCCAGACGATGTCGTCCGGTTCGAGCAATGGCACCAGCCGGGCCGCCAGCCACGCGTTGACGCGGCGGTATCCGTCGAAATCGCTGCGATCGTATTCGGTCAGGTCGCTGCGATAGTGCAGCGTCGGCCAAAGCGTCGCGTTCGAGAAGCCCCGGTAGTACTGATCGTAATCGCGGCGCGTCAGACCGATCGTCGCGAAAGTGACCGGGCCGCGTTGCGTGACGGTCAGCATTGGCTGGCCGGCGCCAAGGATTTCGCCGCTCCAGCCGAACCACATGCCCCCGGTCTCCTTGAGCGCGTCGTAGACCCCGACGGCCAGACCGCCCGCGGCCGGCCCCCCTTCGGAGATCGGGGCGACGCGGTTCGAGACGATGATCAGACGGGCCACGGTTGCCTCGGTCGGAAGGGGGGCGGCGCGACGCGCACCGCAAGCAGAGTGAAGGGCGCGCGGCGCGCCGGCGGGTTCGTCAGCCGGCCGACGCGACCAGGGACTCGATCCATTCGATGCACGCGGTCACTGTGGCAAGCCGGTACGGCGCCAGCGTTTCGCCCTCGCCCACCTTCACCGACATGCCGCCCAGCCGGTTCACGACCGCGAAGCCCTTCTCATCGGTCAGATCGTCGCCCAGGAACACCGCGGTGCGTCCGGCAAACGGTGCTTGCGCCATGAACGCGTCGATCGCGCGGCCCTTGTCGACGCCGCTTGGCTTGATCTCGACGACCATCTTGCCCGGTTGCAGCGTGAAGGTGTCGGCATAGGGCGCCACCGCCGCCTCGGCGGCGGCGCGCACCACGTCGCCCAGCGTTGGCGCCAAGCGGTAATGCACCGCAAGGGCCACGTCCTTGCGTTCGAGCAGCAGCCCTTCGTGCGCGGCCACCGTGCCCTCGAGTTGCGTGTGCATCGCCGCGAGCCGCGCGTCGCCGTGGCCGATGCGGCTGACCGCGCCATTCGGTTCGCGCCGCTCGGCACCGTGCGAGCCCGCCGCCGCGAACACCAGCGGGTGCAGGAAGGCATCGAGGGCGGCGAGCGGGCGCCCGGACACGACCGCCAGCGCACCGCCGCTCAGCGCCTGAAGCCGGGTGAGCAGCGGCACGACGCTCGGCGACACCGTGACGCCTTCGGGCGTCGCGGCCAGGTCGACGAGCGTGCCGTCGAAGTCGAAGAAGAAGGCGGAGCGGTCGATCGGCGGAAGCGGGGGCGTTGAAGACATGCAGAATCCGGAAAGCGTGACGAAGACGAAGTGCGATAGCGATGTTACACAAGCTCTCCGGCGTTGACGAACATTGCCGGGCATTTCGGGGCTTGACGGGTCGAGGTTTGCACCGCGGCGAATGCGTCATTTTGCCGTGTAGCCGCGCGCGCATCGCGCCGAGGCGGTAAAGTGCAGGGCGCGCTGCCTCATGGACTGCTGCATGTGCTACTTCATGTGCTACTTCATGTGCTACATCACGCGCTGGCGCGCGGCGGCGCGGCTCGCCGTTCCTGCGCAAGCCGACGGCACAAGCACCGCGTAGCAGCCGGCCCTGCAATGGGGGCCTGCGTGCGGCCTGTCTGTGATTCATCGGTGGCCGCTGCGCGGTTTTGCGCGTGGCCCTGTTTGGCCTCCCGTAGTCACGCGTGGCCTTGCACAGCCCCGCATGGCCCGCTGCTTGAGGCGCACGCGGGCCACACCTCGGCCGCACCGGGCTGCACCGGGCTGCCACTGGGATGCATCGCGGCTCATCTTCACTCCTAGCTTTCGTCGCCATGGTTCACCCTTCCGCCGTTGTTCGTTCCAAGCGCCGCGCCTGTCTGCGTGCGGCGCTCGCCGCCGCGGCGCTAGGCGGGCTCGGGCTGGGCATCGCCAGCTTGAGCGCATGCTCGCGTGGCCACGGCGACGGCGACGGCGACGGCGACGGCGGCTGGCATCTGACGGACGTGTCCGGTCACCTTCCCGATCTGGCCTTCACGTTGAGCGGCCGGCAGGGTGGTGAGGTAGACCAGCGTCTGGTGGCCGGCAAGGTGGTCCTGCTGTACTTCGGCTATACGCACTGTCCCGATGTGTGTCCGACCACGCTCGGCAAGCTGGTGTCGGTGCTCGGCCGGCTCGGTGACGCGGCCGATGACGTTCGCATCGTGTTCGTCACGGTCGACCCGGCGCGCGACACGCCGGCGGCAATGACCCGCTACGTCGCCGCCTTCGATCCAGCGCACGCGATCGGACTGAGCGGCACGCCGGCGCAGATCCGCTGGCTAGCCAAGCGTTATCGCGTCGCGTACGAGGCCGCGCATGCGAGCGACGATGGTGCGTACGAGGTCATGCACAGCGCCGGCGTGTATGTGTTCGATCGTGCCGGCCGTGCCCGCCTGGTCGCGATGGAGGGCGACAAGGACGCAGCGATCCTGGCGGACGTACAGCGCCTGCTCAAGCGCTGAGCCGGGGAGCCCGCGGCACGCGGCAGTGTGCCACGGCTGGGACTGGGTGCTATCGATGGAGTGACGCCGGCCTGCGGCGCCATCCCAGCAACGCGAAGATCAGCGCGGTGCCCGGCGCATCTCGATGTGCGGGATGCCATCTTCGAGATAGGGGCCGCCGGTGCGCTTGAAGCCGAACGATTCGTAGAACGCCCGCAGGTACTGCTGCGCATTCAGCCGGATCGGCGTGTGCGGCCAGCGGCGCGCGACTTCGTCGAGCGCGCGCTGCATCAACATGCGGCCGATGCCGTGCTCGCGATACTGTGCCGCGGTCAGCACGCGGCCGATCTGCGCGAGCGGCTCTTCCTCGGTGGGCGCGAACAACCGCGCACACGCGACCAACGGCTGGTCCGGCGCACCGTTGTCGATGGCAAACAGGTGCACCGCTTCCACGTCGAGGCCGTCGATGTCGGCGTAAACACAACGTTGCTCAACTACGAAAACGGCGCAGCGCGCTTCGAGGACGCGGTACAACTCAAGCGTGTCGAGTTCGGCAAACGCTTTGCAACGCCATTCCAAGGTTTCCATTGCATCTTTCATACGGTAAAGCGAAATCATAACCGATGCCGACAGGCGATCGTATGCACGACGGTCGCGGCGGCAGCGGCAGGAGACGCGCACGTATTTATTTGATCACCTTGAAAATACTAGGGTAAACCCTATAATCATAGGGTCGCGTTCCGAATCGCCAGGCGATCGCAGCGGAACGTCCAATCGAATCGGCAGGGCGGCGCCGCAAACGCAGGCACGCCGCGAGCAGGAGCACCATGATGAATTTTCATACCCGCAAATGGGTCAAGCCCGAGGACCTCAATGCGAACGGCACGCTGTTCGGCGGCAGCCTGTTGGCCTGGATCGACGAGGAAGCCGCGATCTACGCCATGTGCCAACTCGACAATCCGCGCGTGGTCACCCGCTTCATGTCCGAGATCAATTTCGTCAGTTCCGCCCGGCAGGGCGACGTGATCGAACTGGGCATGACGGCGACCCGCTTCGGTCATACGTCGGTTACCTTGCGATGCGAGGTACGTAACAAGATGACCCGCAAGAGCATCCTGACGATCGACCGGATCGTGTTCGTCAGTCTCGACGAGAACGGCGAGCCCGCGCCGCATGGCAAGACCCGGATCTTCTATTCGCGTGGCGACGAGCCGCTCGCCCAGGCCGAGGCACGACAGGAAGCCGAGGCACTGCCAGCCTGAGCGCGATGCGCTGCGGTCGTGCCCGTCCCTCCCGAGATGGCGCCGCGCTTCATCCGACCGCGGCAAGGCGGCATCGCTGCGCGCGAGCGGCGATGCGGCACGCCACACATCGCCGCTCACGCGTCCGATACAGTGCGCCACGCATCGCTGCAAAACAATCGGATGCGAGACGCCGCGTAACGCGGCATCAGAATGGATGCAAGGTGTCTCCCATCGCGGCAACCTTGAGACCGCCTATGTGCGCGGTTTCGGTTCCCGGCCATACAGGGCGCGCAAGGCGTCCTTTGCTTTCTGCAGCACGGCCTTCTGGTCGCGTGAAAGGTTGCGTCTAGCGCGATTGCCATAAAAGTTGAGCATCGACATTGCCGACTGGAACGGCGTGCCACGCCGGCGCCGGCTGCGTTCGGCCGATGCCTTCACGGAGCGCGCCAGCCTTTCCGGGTCGTGCTGTTTGAACACACCGTTTTCCAGATCCATCGCATCGCTGTGCTCGGTGACGCGCTGTGACCAGCGGTCCGGCGTCGACGCGGCAGTGCGGCGATGCGTGCCGCTGCCTGCGGCCTTGGCATGACGGACGGAGCGGCCGCGCCGGTGCGAACCTGCTTTCGCTCGGCCGGCCTGATCAGCCGAGCGCGCCGTGCGCGTGCGACGCGTCGTGGCACGCTTGCGGTTCGAGCCGCCACTGCCACGCGTGCGGTCGCGCGTCCTCTTCCCGGCCGCACGCTTGCCGCCTGTGGGAGTGCGCGCGGTGCGTCGCCGTACACGCGATGGACTGCGCTTGCCGGTCCGGCTGCGCTTGCTGCGTTGGGTCGTGGCGCGGCTGCTCATCGTTGCCTCTTTTGAAGCGTCGGTGCATCGTATGCCGATGCTGATCGGCGCGACGCACGATGCCCGGCAGGCGATATTGGATATCGAGTTCGCGCGTCGACGCGGAAAGCTGAGCTGACGCGATGCACGGTCCATTCCTGCAAAGATCGGGAGGCAGGGCATTGCAGGCGAGGCAGGGAATGCCAGCCGGTGAGCCGGCAACGCGTGACTATGTGGCAGTACCGCGCGCTCTGGGACGTATTGATGGCGACGTGCGCATTCGTCGTTTCGACGGTCGCGATGAGCGATCGTCGACAGCGCAAGAAGGAGGGGAGACGAACGATGGAGGCGGGGGTCGGAATCGAACCGGCGTCCACGGCTTTGCAGGCCGCTGCATGACCACTCTGCCACCCCGCCGGGTGGAAGACCGTCATTGGCGACGGTCTTTCAAAGAAAAAGGGAAGCGTGGCTTCCCTGTCCTGGAGCGGGAAACGAGGCTCGAACTCGCGACCTCAACCTTGGCAAGGTTGCGCTCTACCAACTGAGCTATTCCCGCGCTAAGCGCTTTGGCAATCTGTCGACAGGGTGCCGACAAACCGACCGAAATTGTTGGAGCGGGAAACGAGGCTCGAACTCGCGACCTCAACCTTGGCAAGGTTGCGCTCTACCAACTGAGCTATTCCCGCACCGATACTGCTGGTGTGCTACCGCTTTACTGCGCCGCTTTACTACGCTGATCAAGGCACCGACTAGCTGCGCCACTGCGCTTGATCTTTGCTCGTTTCTGTCCGCGTTTGCAGTCAGAAGCGAGACAGAAATTATGGATGCCAGCCCGGTCTATGTCAACAAGAATTTTTCGTGACCGGCCTCACTGGCCGGCGCTGCGCTCGCGAATCTGCGGCCAGGCCAGCTTCATGTAGTAGAACATCGACCAGATGGTCAGCAGGGCGGCCAGATAGATCAGCCACTCGCCCCACAGCGGCGTATCGATGAACGGCAGGATGCGTACGCCGCCGATCACCGGTGTACCCCACAGCAGGAGCATCGGGATCGCAACCATCTGGCAGACCGTCTTGATCTTGCCGAGCGAATTCACTGCGACGCTCTTCGAGGCGCCGATCTTGGCCATCCATTCACGCAGCGCGGAGATGGTGATTTCTCGGCCGACAATGATCAACGCGATCGCCGCGTTCAGCCGACCGAGCTGCACCAGGACCAGCAGCGCGGCGGTCACCATCAGCTTGTCCGCGACCGGGTCCAGGAAGGCGCCGAACGCCGACGTCTGGTCGAGCTTTCGCGCCAGAAAGCCATCGAACCAATCGGTGAGCGCCGCAAGAATGAAGATCAGCGCCGCGCACAGATTCCGGTCGGCTGGCGAAAGGATGCCCGACGGCAGATAGAAGACGCCGACCGTCAGCGGTATCAGCACGATACGCAGCCAGGTCAGCAGAATCGGGACATTGAACGGCATGTCAACAATGAGCGGCAAGATTGGAACAATTGTGCACGCTCGGCCACGCGCTCACAAGGAAAAGGCGGGCGTAACTGCGACGCCCGGCACACCGCGCACCAGGCAGTCAGCCGGCCTCGCCGACACCGGCCTCGCTGGGGAGCGCGCGCCACACGGCGGTCTTGCGCGCCGCGCGCTCGATGTCGTCGAGCGTGGCGACATGTGCCGCCTGCTCCGCCTCGCTGGCCCGCAAGACCGGTAGGTTCAGCTTCGCGAACGACAGCGCCAGACCGGTCACGTCCGTGCGGATTGCCTCGCCGGGCTCGCCGATGCTCTCGATCACCAGGCTTTCCTGTCCGCGCGTCATTGCCAGGTAGACGTCGGCAAGCAGTTCCGCGTCGAGCAACGCGCCATGCAGCTTGCGGTGCGCGTTGCTAATGCCAAACCGGTCGCACAGCGCATCGAGCGAATTGCGCTTGCCCGGGAACATTTGCTTCGCCACCACGAGCGTATCGGTGATCGCGCCGCAGTATTCGTGCAGCGGCGGCATGCTCAGACGCTCAAATTCCGCATGCAGGAAGCCAACGTCGAACGGCGCGTTATGGATGATCAGTTCCGCGCCGCTCAAGTATTCGCGCAGCGTGGCGGCGATCTCGGCGAACTTCGGCTTGTCCGACAGGAATTCCGTGGTCAGGCCGTGCACGGCGAGCGCGCCCGGATCGCTGTCGCGTTCGGGGTTGATGTAGAAGTGCAGGTTGTTGCCGGTCAGGCGCCGGTTCACCAGTTCCACCGCGCCGATTTCGATCACACGATCGCCGGTGCGGGCGTTCAGGCCGGTGGTTTCGGTATCCAGGACGAGTTGACGCATGATGATCAGGAGGCGGTTCGGGACAATGGCGTAAGCAGGCGACTCGCAAGTCGGCGCGAAGGTTGCGTGAAGTCTGCGTGAAGTTTATTAAGCGCGGCGGGCAGGGACGGCGGGGCGTGAGCGCACGGCGTGCCAGCGCGCGAGATCGCGGCAGGCCGTCTTCACGCGAGCGTCGCGGCTGGTCCGGCCGGGCTCAGCACGCCCTTGTTCGCGAGTGCATCGGCGCGTTCGTTCTCGGGATGGCCGGCGTGGCCCTTGACCCAGCGCCACTGGATGTCGTGTGCCTGCGTCAGCGCATCCAGCTCCCGCCACAGGTCGGCGTTCTTCACCGGCGCCTTCGCCGCGGTCATCCAGTTCTTTTTCTTCCAGCCGTGGATCCACTCGCTGATGCCTTTCTGCACGTATTGCGAGTCAGTGTAGATCACCACCTCGCATGGCCGTTTCAGGAGGGTGAGCGCGGCGATCACGGCCGTCAGCTCCATCCGGTTGTTCGTCGTATTCGGCATGCCGCCGAAAATTTCCTTCTCGACCTGGCCGAAGCGCAGGACCGCTCCCCAGCCGCCGGGGCCGGGGTTGCCTTTGCACGCGCCGTCGGCGTAGATCTCGACATGGTTTTGCTGGGTCATTGCTGTGCTGTCTGGCTGTCTGTTCGTTTCATTGCTTCGTGTCTGCTCGCGCGCGTGCCCGATTCGCTCGCGCGGCGCGGCGCGGCGGCCGGCGCCACGGGCGCGAGTGCCGGCACCACCGCCTTGCGTTTCTTCCATGCCGGACCGATCAGGCGCATGCCGCGTTCACGCTTGATTGCCGTGATCAGGAAGGTCGCGCCAAAGATCGGCCACCAGCGATCGCCCGCCTTTTCCATGAACGCATAGCGGTTCAGCCATTTGTCGCTTGCCACCGGCGGACGATAGCAGCCGAAGCGACCGCGACTCAGTTCGAAGCCCAGCAGCTTGATCCAGTCCTTGATTCGCGTAAAGGCGATCAGGTTCTGCGTGGCGGGTACGAACGAGCGTCTGGCCATGCGGGCGACCGACTGGCGCACGCCCCACAGGCTCAGCGAGTTGAAGCCCACGATGACCAGCCGCCCCTCCGGCACCAGCACGCGTTCGGCTTCACGCAGCAGCGCGTGCGGGTCGTCGCTCAGTTCCAGCACGTGCGGCAGCACCAGCAGGTCGACGCTCTGCGTTGCGAACGGCAGGTCCAGGACCTCGCCGGCGACGATCGAGTCGATGCCCGGCGGGCGCTGCGCGTCGCTGGGCCAGCGCGGCCCGCCGTCGGCGCCCCGCGGCGCCTCGCCCAAGGCCGCGTCGAGCAACAGGGTCCGGTGGCTCATGCGGCTTTCGCGCAGCGCGGCGAGATGGGGCAAGCCGATCTGGACCGCATGGTAGCCGAACATGTCGCCAACCAGCCGGTCGAGTTGCGCCTGTTCCCATGCGAGGATGTAGGCGCCGGGTGGCGTCTCGGTCCATGCGGGCCAGTCGGTCGGAAAACGGTCAGCCATGTCGGTCCGGTGACGCAGCGGGAGTTCTGCTAAGGTGTATTGGAAACGGGCATGCCGTACGGCATCCCGAGACCCCATGGTGCCCGAAACGGCGCGACCGGCACTGCCGCCGCGCATTCGGCGCATTCGGCGCGTGCGGCGCTCGACGGCGCGGCGCGTTGTACCAGACTAGTCCGGAGTCGACTATCGCTACCGAACATCGGGCCGACGCGCTCGTCTGCACCGCCTTGCCGGCCCTGCAGGATAACTACATCTGGGTGCTGGACGATGGCGCGCAAGCGGTCGTCGTCGATCCGGGCCAGGCGGCGCCCGTGCAGGCGATGCTGCGAGCGCGTCAGCTGCAACTGGCCGCTATTCTACTCACGCATCATCACGCCGACCATGTCGCCGGTGTGCCTGCCCTGTTGGCCGATGCGCCCGGCGCACCGGTGTTCGGTCCGGCGGTCGAGGCGATCGCGACGGTCGACCGCCCGGTTCGAGGCGGCGAGCGCGTCGCGGTGCCCGGTCTGGCGCTCGATTTCCAGGTGCTGGATACGCCCGGGCACACGCGCGGCCACATCGCGTTTTACTCGGCCGACGCGCGCCTCGGGGCGCCACGCCTGTTCTGCGGCGACACGCTCTTCGCCTGCGGTTGCGGCCGGCTTTTCGAAGGGACGCCGGAGCAGATGCATGCGTCGCTGGGCGGGTTCGCGGCGCTGCCCGATACCACCCGCGTGCATTGCGCACACGAGTACACGCTGGCCAATATCCGCTTCGCACTGGCCTGCGAGCCGGGCAATCGGGTGTTACAGGCGTTCGATCGCGAGGCGAGCGCACTGCGCGAAAAGGGCCAGCCGACCGTACCCACCACGCTCGGCGACGAGCGGGCGCGCAACCCGTTTCTGCGGGTCGATGTGCCCGAGATCGCCGCCACGCTTGAGGCGCGGGCCGGGCGCGCGGTGCCCCCGGGCGCCCCGCGTTTCGCTGCGCTGCGCGCCTGGAAGGACGTTTTCCAGCCTTAGATTTTTTCTTGAAAAGTTATCTAGGTGCTGGATTATTCGCATGAATTTGTAACGCTGGTTGACGAAGCCGAGACGCTTCCCTACCATCGCTCCATCCCGTTCTACCCGCTTCCCTCAGAGACGCTGATGCGATTGCTCTTCTGTGTGCTGTCGGCGCTGATGCTGACCGCCTGCGCCGGTACGGCCACCAGAACATCCGATGACGGCCTCGCCACCGATGCGCTGGCCTCCAATCAGGATCGATCCAAGACCACGCCACTGCACGATGCGCTGCGCCGTAACGGCGCATCCCGCACGATCGACCTCGATCACGCGAGTGTCGATTCGCTTGCCGTCGACAATCGCGACATCTGGACCCGCGTTCGCGACGGCTTCCAGTTGCCGGACCTCGATACCGATCTCGCGCAGTCGAAAACCGACTGGTACGCGTCGCGGCCCGAGTATGTCGAACGCATGATCGGCCGCTCGCGGCTGTATCTCTATCACATCGTCGAACAGCTCGAGCAACGCCACATGCCGACCGAGCTGGCGTTGTTGCCGTTCGTCGAAAGTGCATACAACCCGCAGGCATTGTCGGTGGCAAAGGCGGCGGGCATGTGGCAGTTCATCCCGGGCACCGGCCGCGATTACAACCTGAAGCAGAACATGTTCCAGGACGAGCGCCGCGATGTGCTGGCCTCGACCGACGCTGCGCTGGCCTATCTCAGCCGCCTGCACGACATGTTCGGCGACTGGCAACTCGCGCTGGCCGCGTACAACTGGGGCGAGGGCAATGTGCAGCGTGCGATCAACCGCAATGCCGCGCAGGGCCTGCCGACCGACTATCTGAGCCTGCGCATGCCGGCCGAGACGCGCAACTACGTGCCGAAGCTGCAGGCGGTCAAGAACCTGATCGTCGATCCGAGGCGCTACGGCCTGAACCTGCCGTCGATTCCGAACCACCCGTACTTCGTCACGGTGACGACGTCGCGTGACATCGACGTGAAGGTCGCGGCGAAGCTGGCCGACCTGTCGCTCGACGACTTCAAGGCGTTGAATCCGTCGTTCACCAAGCCGGTGATCCTGGGCGCCACCTCGCCGCAGATCCTGCTGCCGTTCGACAACGCCGCGCGCTTCGAGCGCAACCTCAAGCATTTCAACGGACCGCTGTCGAGCTGGACGACCTACACGGTCGACAGCCGCGAGCGTCCGGCCGCACTGGCGGCGAAGATCGGCGTCGACGCCGACACCCTGGTCGCGGTCAACAAGATTCCCGCCGGCATGCGCCTGAAACCGGGTTCGACCGTGCTGGTGCCGAAGTCGGGCGACGACGACGTCGAAGACATCAGCGCCGACATCGCCGAGCGCGCGGTGCTGGCCGTCGAGCCGGACCGTCCCGACACCCGGCGCATGCTGGTACGCGTGGCGCGGCGCGAGTCGCTGGACAGTTTCGCGCAGCGCTATGGCGTGAGCGAGTCGCAGGTGCGCAGCTGGAACCGTCTGCGCGGCGGCGTGCTGCCCGCCGGTGCACGGGTCGTGGTCCATGTGCCGGCCGGCCAGACCATCGCCGCGGCACCGCGGGCGATGCCGATCGAAAACGTTGCGGTAAGCAGTCCGAGCCGCGGCATCGTGCGAGCCTCGGCCACGGTCGAGCGCCGCGCCGCCGCCGCGCCGCTGCCGGTCAAGCGGGTCTCGGCGCCGGCGCCGGTCAAGAAGGGCCGCAAGGCGCCGGTGCAGGCATCGCGCAAGACCACGACCGGCAACCGTTCGGCATCGCGCAAGGCGGTCCGCAAGGTGGCGGCGAAGGGCAGGACGGGCGGCACGGGCGTTAAGATCCGCCGCTGAGCAGGTCATCGGTTGCGTCCGTCGATGCAGCCGATAGCTGGATTTCCAACGGCGCTCAGGCTATAATCGACAGGTTTAGCCAAATCAGTCTCGCCCTAGCGCCTACCCCTCTTTCACGTTCGTCCCCGTCCCAGTCCAAGCAGACGGCTCGCCGGCGCAGTGCGTGGTCCATCCGACCGCGCCGCGACGCGGAGCCGGGCGCGCCGGACGCAGCGGTGCGGTTGTCGTCGCTGCACGTCTAGGCGATCGATGGTGACGGACGGGTCGGCAACAGGGTTGTCCTTTCAGGAGCTTCCCGTGCTGCCGTCTTTGCCTCCCGCCTTGCTCGCCCTCGCCGATGGAACCGTCTTCCGCGGCTGGTCGTTCGGTGCCGAGGGCCACGCGATCGGTGAAGTGGTGTTCAACACCGCGCTCACCGGCTATCAAGAAATTCTCACCGATCCCAGCTACGCGCGCCAGATCGTCACGCTGACCTATCCGCACATCGGCAACGTCGGCGTCAACGACGAGGATGTCGAGGCGTCGCGCATCTGCGCCGCCGGCCTGGTCATCCGCGATCTGCCGGTACGGGCCTCGAACTTCCGCCAGACCCGCACGCTCGACGACTATCTGAAGTCGCAGGGCGTGGTCGGCATCGCCGGCATCGACACGCGCCGCCTGACGCGCCTGCTGCGCGACAAGGGCGCCCAGAACGCCTGCCTGCTGGCCGGCGAGGACAATCCGGAGCGGGCCGTCGAACTGGCGCGCAGCTTCGCCGGCCTGTCGGGCATGGACCTCGCGAAGGACGTTTCGTCGACGAAGTCCTATGACTGGCGCCAGACCGAATGGCATCTGGGCCGTGGCTACGGCGAGTTGGCTTCGCCCCGTTACAAGGTCATCGCGTTCGATTACGGCGTCAAGTACAACATCCTGCGGATGCTGGCCGAGCGGGGCTGCGACGTTGTCGTGCTGCCCGCGCAGTCGACGATCGAGGAAGCGCTGGCGCACAAGCCGGACGGCATCTTCCTGTCGAACGGCCCGGGGGATCCCGAGCCGTGCGACTACGCGATCACCGCCACGCGCGAGGCCATCGCCCGCGGCATCCCGACCTTCGGCATCTGTCTCGGCCATCAGTTGATGGCGCTCGCCGTCGGCGCCAAGACGGTCAAGATGAAGACCGGCCACCACGGCGCGAACCACCCGGTCAAGGATCTCGACGACGGGCGCGTGGTCATCACCTCGCAGAACCACGGCTTCGCGGTCGATGCGCAGACGTTGCCGGCCAACGCGCGCGTCACCCACGTGTCGTTGTTCGACCAGACGCTGCAAGGCTTCGCGCTGACCGACAAGCCGGCGTTCTGCTTCCAGGGCCACCCCGAGGCATCGCCTGGTCCGGCCGACGTGGCCTACCTGTTCGACCGCTTCGTCGCGTCGATGGCCGAACGGCGCGCCGCGTGAGCGCGGGCCGACGCTGAGCGGCACACCGGCGGCGCGGCCGCCACCCGAATACCGAAAGGGCACGCGGTCACGCACCGCGGCTCGCCCGTGCATCGAAAAACCGAATCATCCTTCGAGAGCTTTATGCCGAAGCGTAACGACATCAAGAGCATCCTGATCATCGGCGCTGGTCCGATCGTCATCGGTCAGGCCTGCGAGTTCGACTATTCCGGCGCCCAGGCCTGCAAGGCGCTGCGCGAGGAAGGCTTTCGCGTCATCCTGGTCAACAGCAATCCCGCGACCATCATGACCGACCCGGACACGGCCGACGTCACCTACATCGAGCCGATCACCTGGGAAGTGGTCGAGCGCATCATCGCCAAGGAGCGTCCCGACGCGATCCTGCCGACCATGGGCGGCCAGACGGCGCTGAACTGCGCGCTCGCGCTGCACCAGCACGGCGTGCTCGCGCAATATGGCGTCGAGCTGATCGGCGCTTCGCCGGAGGCGATCGACAAGGCCGAGGACCGGCAGAAGTTCAAGGAGGCGATGACCTCGATCGGACTGGGTTCGGCCAAGTCCGGGATTGCCCATTCGATGGAAGAGGCGCTCAAGGTCCAGGCGCAGATCGCGGCCGAGACCGGCTCCGGCGGCTATCCGATGGTGATCCGGCCGTCCTTCACGCTTGGCGGTTCGGGCGGCGGCATTGCCTACAACCGCGAGGAATTCGAGGAAATCTGCAAGCGCGGCCTCGACCTGTCGCCGACCCGCGAACTGCTCATCGAGGAGTCGCTGCTCGGCTGGAAAGAATTCGAGATGGAGGTCGTGCGCGACCGCGCCGACAACTGCATCATCGTCTGCTCGATCGAAAACCTCGACCCGATGGGCATTCACACCGGTGACTCGATCACGGTGGCGCCCGCCCAGACGCTCACGGACAAGGAATACCAGTTGATGCGCAATGCGTCGCTGGCCGTGCTGCGGGAAATCGGCGTCGACACGGGCGGCTCCAACGTGCAGTTCGCGATCAATCCGGCCGACGGGCGGATGATCGTGATCGAGATGAACCCGCGGGTCTCGCGCTCGTCGGCACTGGCCTCGAAGGCCACCGGCTTCCCGATCGCGAAGATCGCCGCCAAGCTGGCGGTCGGCTACACCCTCGACGAACTGCGCAACGAGATCACCGGTGGCCAGACGCCGGCTTCGTTCGAACCGTCGATCGACTACGTGGTGACGAAGATCCCGCGTTTCGCGTTCGAGAAATTCCGCGAAGCGGACTCGCATCTGACCACGCAGATGAAGTCGGTGGGCGAGGTGATGGCAATCGGCCGCACCTTCCAGGAATCGTTCCAGAAGGCGCTGCGCGGCCTGGAAGTCGGGGTCGACGGCCTCGACGAGAAGTCGAGCGATCGCGACGAGATCGTCGAGGAAATCGGCGAAGCCGGACCGGACCGCATCTGGTATGTCGCGGACGCGTTCCGCCTGGGCATGACGATCGAGGAGATCCACGAGGAAACCGCGATCGACCCGTGGTTCCTCGCGCAGATCGAGCAGATCGTGCTGAAGGAGAAGGCGCTGGCCGAGCGTGCGCTCGACAGTCTGAGCGAAGCGGAATTGCGCTACCTGAAGCGCAGCGGCTTTGCGGACCGCCGCATCGCACGCCTGGTTGGCGCGACCCCGACAGCCGTGCGGGAACGTCGTCTGGCGCTCGGCGTGCGGCCGGTGTACAAGCGGGTCGACACCTGCGCCGCGGAATTCGCGACGAACACCGCCTATATGTACTCGACCTACGAGGAAGAGTGCGAGGCCGAGCCGACCCAGGCGAAGAAGATCATGGTGCTGGGCGGCGGTCCGAACCGGATCGGCCAGGGCATCGAGTTCGACTATTGCTGCGTGCACGCGGCGCTGGCGATGCGCGAGGATGGCTACGAGACCATCATGGTTAACTGCAATCCCGAGACCGTCTCGACCGACTACGACACCTCCGACCGCCTGTACTTCGAGCCGTTGACGCTGGAGGACGTGCTGGAGATCGTCGACAAGGAAAAGCCGCTGGGCGTGATCGTCCAGTACGGCGGTCAGACGCCGCTCAAGCTGGCACTGGACCTGGAAGCCAACGGCGTGCCGATCGTCGGCACCTCGCCGGACATGATCGATGCCGCCGAGGACCGCGAGCGCTTCCAGAAGCTGCTGCAGGAACTCAGCCTGCGCCAGCCGCCGAATCGTACTGCCCGGGCCGAGACCGAGGCGCTGGCGCTGGCCGAAGAGATCGGCTACCCGCTGGTCGTGCGCCCGTCGTACGTGCTCGGTGGCCGCGCGATGGAGATCGTCCACGAGCCGCGCGACCTCGAACGCTATATGCGCGAGGCGGTGAAGGTTTCAAACGATTCGCCGGTGCTGCTGGATCGCTTCCTGAACGATGCGATCGAATGCGACGTCGACTGCATTTGCGACGGCGAACAGGTGTTCATCGGCGGCGTGATGCAGCATATCGAGCAGGCTGGCGTGCACTCGGGCGACTCCGCCTGTTCGCTGCCGCCGTACTCCTTGGCGCCGGCGACCGTCGACGAACTGCGTCGGCAGACCGCCGCGATGGCGCGTGCGCTGCACGTGGTCGGCCTGATGAACGTGCAGTTCGCGATCCAGCAGGTCGACGGCCAGGACGTGGTCTATGTGCTCGAGGTGAACCCGCGTGCTTCGCGGACCGTGCCGTACGTGTCGAAAGCCACCGGCATCCAGCTCGCGAAGGTTGCCGCACGCTGCATGGTCGGGCAGACGCTGGCGTCGCAGGGGGTCGAGAAGGAAGTCGTGCCGCCGTATTTCAGCGTCAAGGAAGCGGTGTTCCCGTTCGCGAAGTTCCCGACCGTCGATCCGGTGCTCGGCCCCGAAATGCGCTCGACCGGCGAAGTGATGGGCGTGGGCGAGACGTTCGGCGAGGCGCTGTTCAAGTCGCAGTTGGCGGCCGGTTCGCGTCTGCCGGAGTCGGGCACGGTGCTGCTGACCGTGACCGACGGCGACAAGCCGGCGGCCGTCGAGGTCGCCCGACGCCTGCACGCGCTGGGCTATCCGATCGTCGCAACGAAGGGGACGGCCGCCGCGATCCAGGCTGCCGGCGTGCCGGTGCGCGTCGTGAACAAGGTGAAGGACGGCCGGCCGCACATCGTCGACATGATCAAGAACGGCGAGATCGCGCTGGTCTTCACCACGGTCGACGAAACGCGCACCGCGGTGGCGGATTCGCGCTCGATCCGGATGAGCGCGCAGGCCAACCACGTGACGTACTACACGACGATGTCCGGGGCCAGCGCCGCGGTCGAAGGCCTGCGTTATCTGCGCGAGCTCAAGGTCTACGATTTACAAGGACTGCATGCTCGCCTAAACTAAGCTTTCTGCGATGCCCCGTTTCGGGGCGTCGAAGCGTCGGGCCGGCAGCGGAACGAGACGCCGCCGGGAAGTTCATCCTAGGCTGGAACAGGATGCACTTCCCGGCGGCGCCGCTTTCGCGATCGGCCCGATGCGCTTTTTGTCGATGAATTCTCGTGCGTGGCCGCGGGGCAGGGCGGGCGGCCACGGTGTCGCGGTTGCTGCAGCGGGCCGCGCGCGGGAAATTACAGGGACCGGAACCGGCGTCACGTACGCGAAGGCCGGAACGTCACAGTCCGTGGTCGGCGGCGCTCACGGAAGGGCGCGCTGGCGACGGCGATATTTTTGTTGGTGTCCATGAGTACGATCCCTTTGACAAAGCGCGGTGCCGAACTGCTGAAAGAAGAGCTGCACCGCTTGAAGTCGGTCGAGCGGCCGTCCGTGATCAATTCGATCGCCGAGGCGCGTGCCCAGGGTGATTTGTCTGAAAACGCGGAATACGACGCGGCCAAGGAGAAGCAAGCCTTCATCGAAGGCCGCATCATGGAACTTGAGTCCAAGCTGTCGGCCGCGCAGGTGATCGACCCCACGTCGGTGGACGCGGAAGGCCGTGTCGTGTTTGCGGCGACGGTGGACCTCGAGGAACTGGAAAGCGGCGACAAGGTGACCTACCAGATCGTCGGCGACGACGAGGCGGACCTCGACAACGGCCGGATTTCGGTCAGTTCGCCGCTGGCGCGTGCGTTGATCGGCAAGAGCGAAGGGGACGTCGCATCGGTGCAGGCGCCGAGCGGCATCCGCGAATACGAAGTGATCGCCGTTCGCTACGTCTGAGGCAAGCGAGCCACGCGCCGCAAGCGCGTGGCGGTCGGGCCGTCGACCCGTCGAACGATGACAGGCGGTCGTGGCCCGGCCGGAAGTTGGTCCGCCAGTCCTGTCATTACCTGCCATCGCCTGCCGTTGCTTGCCGTTGCTTGCCGTTGCCTGCCGTTGGCGTGGCCAGCGGCGCCGAGCGGGGCGTCCCGCACGATGTTTCCTCTCTTCAAATGGATATCGCTGCGTCGCGGGCTGCGGCAAACCGATGCAGCAGCGCAGTCGTCGTCGCTTCGCGGCTGGCACCGTGCACCGGCGCCGCGCCCTTCGTGCGACGTTCGACCTGTGACGTTTGACGTTCGAAAGTCCCAGCCCTGTGGTTCGGACGGTTGGCTCGGTGGAGACGCCGAGTCGGGATGCCGGGGAAGAACTGAGAGTCAGGACGCCGAGTCAGGACATCGGGTGATACCCCGGTGGCGGGCCGGCGCGGCGCACGCGGTGCGTCGGCAGGCCGATCGCGCTTACTTGTCGGTCTGGCGCTGACGCTTGACGCTGCCGGTCCGCGGCTTGGCCCGTTTGACCAGGCCGCCCGCGGTGACGCGTTCGTTGCCCAGCACCACGGTCGGCGTCGCCTTCGGGCGGCGCATCGGATTGCTGGTCGGCTTGACCACGTGTACCACGCGCGGTCCACCCTTCACGGTCTTCGGTCCGATGCCCGCGCCCGCGCGCGGTGCCGACTTCGACGTGCCGGGACGGGTCGCGCCGGCCAGCTGGCTGCGCGCGCCACGGGGCGCCGCCTCGCTGCGTTCCGGCATGCGGGTCGACGCGCCGCGCGTCTTGGCGGCACGCGGCGCCGCCGCCGGGGCAGTGGCGGCGGGCTTGGCCGGCTTGGCGCGCCAGATCACCAGCAGCTTGCCGATGTGCTGGACCGGCGCGGCGCCGAGCCGATCGCACAGCGTGCGGTACACGTCCAGGCGGTGGTCGCGATCGTCGCCGAACACGCGGATCTTGATCAGGCCATGCGAGTTGAGCGCGCGGTCGGTCTCCGCGATGACGGGTTCGGTCAGGCCGTCGGCGCCGACGATGATGACGGGCTTGAGCAGGTGCGCTTCAGCGCGCAGGTCGGCGCGTTGGGCCGGGGACAGTTGAGGGGCGGACATGGAGTCGGGGGCGCGCAGGGCGCGCATGGAATCTGGGCGCGGCGTTGCCGGCGCATGACTCCGCAGGCTGAGGCCGGCTGGTTGGCGCCGGTGCCGCGGAGGAAAGGCCGTATTATCGCCGAAACACGCAGTCGTAGACACGCTTTTCATGGCTAAAAACCGCTTCAATACCGCGTGGTTGCACGACCACATCAACGATCCCTACGTGAAACTCGCGCAGCGCGAGGGCTACCGCGCGCGCGCCGCGTACAAGCTCAAGGAAATCGACGAGCAGGACCACCTGATCCGACGCGGCCAGATCATCGTCGATCTGGGCGCGGCGCCCGGCAGCTGGAGCCAGTACGCGCGCAACAAGCTGTCCTCGCCGGGCAAGGCCGGACTCGACGGACGGATCGTGGCGCTCGACATGCTGCCGATGGAGCCGATCGCCGACGTCACGTTCATCCAGGGCGATTTTCGCGAGGATGCAGTGCTGCGCCAGCTCGAAGAACTGCTCGGCGGCGAAAAAGTCGACCTTGTAATTTCGGATATGGCCCCAAACCTATCCGGCGTGTCGGTAGCCGACGCCGCCCGCATCGAGCATGTGTGCGATCTGGCGTTGGAGTTCGCACAGGCGCACATGAAGCCCGAGGGCGCATTACTGGTGAAGTGTTTTCACGGCAGCGGCTACAGTCAGATCGTCGAGAAGTTCAAGTCGCAATTCAAGCAGGTCGCGCCCCGCAAGCCCAAGGCTTCCCGTGACAAGTCGTCCGAGACCTTCATTCTCGGGCGTCATCTCAAGCGTAGCGCCTAGACGCCGCCGCTCGCATGGCGGCGCGTCCAAAGGTGGATTAGAATGACCTTACAAGCGTCCAGTCGAGCGGGGCCGGGCGATATCAGTGAAGGAGTGGTGCTTTGAACAACAATATGTTCTCTAAGGCAGCAGTGTGGCTGGTGATCGCACTGGTGCTGTTCACGGTGTTCAAGCAGTTCGACAAGCCCCGCGTTCAGGAAGGCGTGTCCTATTCGCAGTTCATGGACGACGCCAAGAACGGCAAGGTGAAGGCGGTGACGGTGCAGGGCCGCAACCTTACCGTGACGCCGGCGGACGGCAACAAATACCAGATCGTCCAGCCCGGCGACCTGTGGATGATCAGCGACCTGATGAAGTACGGCGTCCAGGTAAGCGGCAAGCCGGAGGACGAGCAGAATCCATTGATCTCCGCGCTGTACTATCTCGGCCCCACCATCCTGATTCTCGTCTTCTGGGTCTACATGATGAGACAGATGCAGGGCGGTGGCAAAGGCGGCGCGTTCTCCTTTGGTAAATCGCGCGCCCGCCTGCTCGACGAGAACAACAACGCGATCAACTTCACGGACGTAGCCGGCTGCGACGAGGCGAAAGAGGAAGTGTCCGAACTGGTCGATTTCCTGCGCGATCCGCAGAAATTCCAGAAGCTTGGCGGCCGCATCCCGCGAGGCGTACTGCTGGTGGGTCCGCCGGGAACCGGTAAGACGCTGCTGGCACGGGCGATCGCGGGTGAAGCCAAGGTGCCGTTCTTCAGCATCTCGGGTTCGGACTTCGTCGAAATGTTCGTTGGCGTGGGCGCGGCGCGGGTCCGCGACATGTTCGAACAGGCCAAGAAGCACGCCCCCTGTATCGTCTTCATCGACGAAATCGACGCGGTCGGCCGTCATCGCGGCGCCGGCATGGGCGGCGGCAACGACGAACGCGAACAGACGCTGAACCAGATGCTGGTCGAGATGGATGGCTTCGAGGCCAACTCGGGCGTCATCGTGATCGCGGCCACGAACCGCTCCGACGTGCTCGACAAGGCGCTGCTGCGTCCGGGCCGTTTCGACCGTCAAGTCTATGTGGGCTTGCCGGACATCCGCGGCCGCGAGCAGATCATGAAGGTGCACCTGCGCAAGGTGCCGATCTCGAACGACGTCGACGCGGCGGTGATCGCGCGCGGCTCGCCTGGCTTCTCGGGCGCCGACCTCGCCAACCTCGTCAACGAGGCGGCCTTGTTCGCCGCGCGGCGCGGCAAGCGCATCGTCGAAATGCAGGATTTCGAGGACGCGAAGGACAAGATCTTCATGGGTCCGGAGCGCAAGTCGGCCGTGATGCGCGAAGAAGAACGCCGCAACACCGCGTACCACGAGTCGGGTCACGCGGTCGTGGCCAAGCTCTTGCCGCACGCCGATCCGGTTCACAAGGTGACGATCATGCCGCGCGGTTGGGCGCTTGGCGTGACCTGGCAGCTGCCGGAACACGACCGGGTCAACCTGTACCGCAACAAGATGCTGGAGGAAATCGCGATCCTGTTCGGTGGGCGCGCGGCCGAGGAAGTGTTCCTGGATTCGATGTCGACCGGCGCGTCGAACGACTTCGAGCGCGCGACCAAGATGGCGCGCGACATGGTGACGCGCTACGGCATGTCCGACGTGCTTGGCACGATGGTCTATGTCGACACCGAACAGGACTCGATGTTCGGCCGGATGGCGTCGAAGACGGTGTCGGAAGCGACGCAGCAGAAGGTCGACGCCGAAATCCGTCGCATCCTCGACGAGCAGTACTCGCATGCGCGCAAGCTGTTGGAAGACAACCGCGAGAAGGTCGAAGTGATGGTGAAGGCGCTACTCGAATGGGAGACCATCGACGCCAACCAGGTCAACGACATCATGGCGGGCGGCCAGCCGCGTCCGCCGAAGAACCTGCCGCCGCCCTCGGGTGGCGCGCCGGGCGGCGACGGGAGCGGTCCCGAAGTGAAACCGGGCAACGCGACGGCGCCTGCCTGAGTGAAGCTGCTGCTTTAGTGAGACGGGCCGGTGCGAACGCACCGGCCCGTCTTTGTCTGTGCCCTACGAACCCATGCCCTTGACTTCCGGCGAACTAGACTGCGGCGCATACCGCCTCCCCCTGACCCGTCCGCTGGTGATGGGCATTCTCAATGTCACGCCCGACTCGTTCTCCGACGGCGGCCGCTTCATCGGTCACGACGAGGCGCTGCGGCGCGCCGAGTCGATGATCAAGGAAGGCGCCGACCTGATCGACGTCGGCGGTGAGTCGACCCGGCCGGGCGCGCCGCCCGTCTCGCTGGACGAGGAACTCGGCCGCGTGATCCCGATCGTCGAGCGCCTGGCCGGCCTCGGCGTACCGATCTCGGTGGATACCTACAAGCCGGAGGTGATGCGTGAAGCGCTCACCGCCGGCGCATCGATGATCAACGACATTCGCGCGTTCACCGAGGACGGTGCGCTCGAAGCGATCGCGGGCAGTCGCTGCGCGGTGTGCGTGATGCACATGCAAGGCGATCCGCAGACGATGCAGAAGGCGCCCGTGTACCAGAACGTCGTCAGCGAGGTGCGCACGTTCCTGAGCCGCCGGGTGACGGCGTTGGAAGCCTCCGGCGTCGCGCGCGAACGCATCGTCGTTGATCCGGGCTTCGGCTTCGGCAAGACGGTCGAGCACAACTTCGAGTTGCTGCGCGAGTTGACGCTCACTTCGCCGGGCGGCCTGCCGGTGCTGGTCGGCCTGTCGCGCAAGTCGATGCTGACCGCGATCGTCGGCGAGCGACCGCTCGATGCGCGCATGCCCGCCAGCGTCGCGGCGGCCGTGATGGCAGCCGCACGTGGCGCGGCCCTGGTGCGGGTGCACGACGTCGGCGCGACGGTCGACGCACTGAAGATCTGGCAGGCTGTCGACGATCATCTCGGACAGTCGCCGAACCAGTGAGCGAGGCGCGCGCCGCCACGACGACGTGGCGGCGCAGCGCGCGGGAACGTGCCGCCTCTGTGCCGTCTCTGTGCTGCCTCCGTGCCGGGCCGCCGTCGAACGATTTCATCTCAGTCAAGGCCGGCAGGCATAGCCGGCCATCGGAAGGAAAGGGAAAAGCATGCAGCAGCGTCGTTATTTCGGTACGGATGGCATCCGCGGTCGCGTTGGCGTGTCTCCGATCACGCCCGACTTCGTTCTCAAGCTGGGTTTCGCGGCCGGTCAGGTGCTGGCCCGTGCGCAGGCCACCAGCCGGAAGAAGCGGCCGACCGTCCTGATCGGCAAGGACACCCGGGTCAGTGGCTACATGCTTGAGGCCGCCCTGGAATCGGGTTTCGCCGCCGCCGGTGTCGACGTGATGCTGGCCGGACCGATGCCGACCCCGGCGATTGCCTATCTGACCCGTGCGCTGCGCCTGTCGGCCGGCGTCGTGATCAGCGCGTCGCACAATCCCTATCCGGACAACGGCATCAAGTTCTTCTCGGCCGACGGCAACAAGCTGCCGGACGAAGTCGAGCAGCGCATCGAGGAAGCGCTCGAAGCGCCGCTTGAGTGCGCCGAACCCCGCGAACTCGGCAAGGCCAAGCGCCTGGACGACGCGGCCGGTCGCTACATCGAATTCTGCAAGAGCACCTTCCCGGCCAGCCACGACCTGCGCGGCATGCGTCTGGTCGTCGACTGCGCGCACGGCGCCGCGTACCAGGTGGCGCCGCACGTGTTCCATGAACTGGGCGCCGAAGTGATTGCGATCGGCGACAAACCGAACGGCTTCAACATCAACGATGGCGTCGGCGCCACCGCGCCGGCGGCCCTGGTGGCGGCGGTCGCGGAGCACCGTGCCGACCTCGGCATCGCGCTCGACGGCGACGCCGACCGTCTGCAGGTGGTTGATGCCGACGGACGGTTGTACGACGGCGACGAACTGCTGTACGTGCTGGTCCTCGACCGGATCGCGACCGACGGCGCGGTGCCGGGCGCGGTCGGTACGCTGATGACCAACCTGGGCGTCGAACTGGCGCTGCGCGACAAGGGTGTCGAACTGGTGCGCGCGTCGGTCGGTGATCGCTACGTGCTCGAAAAGCTCAGGGAACACGGTTGGCAGCTCGGCGCGGAAGGTTCGGGCCACATTCTGTCGCTCGATCGCCATTCGACCGGCGACGGCATCATTTCAGCACTGTTGGTCCTGGCGGCACTGCAACGCAGCGGCAAGTCGCTCGCCGAACTGCTCGAGCCGGTGCGGCTGTATCCGCAGAAGCTGATCAACGTCGCGATCGCACGCGGCGCCGAGTGGTCCGCGCATCCCGGCATCAGCGAAGCCGTGGCGGCATCGCGCCAGGCGCTTGGAGAGCAGGGCCGGGTCTTGATTCGCCCGTCCGGCACCGAGCCGGTGCTGCGCGTGATGGTCGAAGCCCGCGAGGCCGACGCCGCCGACAGCCACGCCGAGTCGATCGCCGCCGCGGTTCGGGAAGCGTTCGCCTGAGTTAGCCTGAACCTGGGCTGACCTGGGCTCAGCCCGCCGAGGGCGGTAGGGCTCCGGCCGGCGGTGCCGCCGGCCCGGCGGCAGCCGGATCGCGTCTCGGACGCGGCCGGCCGGTGGCTCGGCGCACGCCGATCGGTTGCCCGAGGCGACCGCAAGCCGGCAGCCCGCGCGCTGGCATGGGTACCCTGGCCTCGCAGGTCCGGTCTGCAACGGGTCCACCGAGGCGGCCGAACCGGTCGTGGCGGCGCAACCCACTGCAGGTGGCGCTTGGCAGCCGCAAGCTCGCTCGACCCTTGCGACCCTCATTGCGCGAGGCGCTGGGCACTACGATCGTGCCTTGCCCCAGCCGCGCCGCGCGCCGCTGGCAAATCCGCCGTCCGCATCCGCACCCGCACCCGCACCCGCACCCGCACCCGCACCCGCACCCGCACCCGCACCCGCACCCGCACCCGCCTGCACCTGCATCCCTACCGCTGCTAGATTGTCATATGACTGACACATAGCGCCGGTACGCTTCGCCCTGTTTGGTCCAACATCATTTGAACGGGGAATCCATGAAGCCGCTTTCGACGCTCGCCGCTGCACTCGTGACCGCTACTTTTGCGCTGACCGCGCAGGCCGCCGACATCACCGGCGCGGGCAGCACCTTCGCAGCGCCGATCTACAACAAGTGGGCCGACGCCTACCACAAGTCCGGTGGCGGTCAGGTCAACTACCAAGGTATCGGTTCGTCCGGCGGCATCAAGCAGATCGTTGCCAAGACCGTCGACTTCGCCGGTTCGGACGCGCCGCTGAAGGATGACGAACTGGCTAAGCAAGGCCTGGTGCAGTTCCCGACGGTAGTCGGCGGCGTCGTGCTGGTGGTCAACCTGCCGGGCATCGAGCCCGGCGGCCTGACGCTGTCGGGCGAAACGCTGGGCGACATCTACCTCGGCAAGATCAAGCGCTGGAACGATCCGGCCATCGCGAAGCTGAACCCGGGCGTCAAGCTGCCGGATACCGAAATCGCGCCGGTGCGCCGTGCCGACGGTTCGGGCACGACGTTCATCTTCACGAACTACCTGGCGAAGGTGAACAACGACTGGAAGTCGAAGGTCGGCGAAGGTTCGACGGTCAACTGGCCGGTCGGCACGGGCGGCAAGGGTAACGACGGCGTCGCGGCGTTCGTGCAACGCCTGCCGGGCTCGATCGGCTACGTCGAATATGCGTACGCGAAGCAGAACAAGATGACCTTCACGAAGATGGTCAATGCCGAGCACGCGACGGTTGCACCGACCATCGACACGTTCAAGGCGGCGGCCGCCGGCGCCGACTGGTCGAAAAGCTTCTACCAGATCCTGACCAACGAACCGGGCCGCAACGCCTGGCCGATCGTCGGCGCCACGTTCGCGCTGGTGCACGCTCGCCAGGACAAGGCGGAACAGGGCGCCGAGACGCTGCGCTTCTTCGACTGGGCGTTCAAGAACGGCCAGGCTGCCGCGACCGAGCTCGACTACGTGTCGCTGCCGGCCTCGGTGGTTCAGCAAATCCGCGCCGCCTGGAAGAACGTGAAGGACGGCTCGGGCAAGTCGGTCTCGTACTGATAGGAGCGTGCCTCCCGCCGCCGGGCTGATAGCCGGCGGCGGGAGCGGTCAACGAAGTCCAGGCCAGTTCGCCATGCCAGAAGCCGAAATCACCGCCCCCAGCCGCTCTAGCCGCACGCCGCCTTCGCCGTTCGGCGACATCGTCTTTGCGGGGGTGGTACGCACCGCCGCGATCGGCGTCCTGCTGGTCCTTGCCGGCATCCTGCTGTCGCTGCTGATCAACTGCTGGCCGTCGATCAAGGCGTTCGGCTTCAGCTTCCTGATCCAGCACGAGTGGGACCCACCGTCCGACGTCTATGGCGCATTGGTGCCGATCTACGGCACGCTGGTCACCTCGCTGATCGCCCTGGTCGTGGCGGTGCCGGTCAGCTTCGGCATCGCGTTGTTTCTCACCGAGCTTGCCCCGGTCTGGCTGCGCCGGCCGCTCGGTACCGCCATCGAACTGCTGGCCGCGATCCCGTCGATCGTCTACGGCATGTGGGGCCTGCTGGTTTTCGCGCCGGTTTTCGCCAACTGGTTCGAGCGGCCCCTGAAGGCGTTGCTCGAACCGGTCCCCGTGCTTGGCGCGCTGGTCGCCGGCCCGCCGATCGGCATCGGCCTGCTGTGCGCCGGCCTGATCCTCGCGATCATGATCATTCCGTACATCGCCTCGGTGATGCGCGATGTGTTCGAGGTCACCCCCGTCCTGTTGAAGGAATCGGCGTACGGCATCGGCTGTACCACCTGGGAAGTGATCTGGAAGGTCGTGCTTCCTTACACCCGCAACGGCGTGATCGGCGGCGTAATGCTCGGCCTGGGCCGGGCGCTTGGCGAGACGATGGCCGTGACGTTCGTGATCGGCAACTCCAATCTCTTCACCGGTGCGTCGCTGTTCGCGCCGGGCAACAGCATCGCCTCCGCGCTGGCGAATGAATTCGCCGAGGCGCAGGACGGCCTGCATACCTCGGCCCTGATGGAACTCGGCTTGATCCTGTTTGCGATCACGCTAGTCGTGCTGGTCTTCTCGAAGATCATGCTGGGTCGTGTCGAGCGTCGCGGAGGCAAGCAATGAGCGAAAGAGCGATCTCCATGCAGCGTCGTAGCGCGTCGCACGCCGTTGCCGGCCGCGCCGCGATGCAGCGCCGCCGCCAGCGCCGCAACGCGTTCGCGATCGGACTGTCGATGGCGGCGATGGCGTTCGGACTCGTCTGGCTGATCTGGATCCTCTTCACCGTCGTGCGTCTGGGCCTTGGCGGCATGTCGCTGGACCTCTTCACGGCCATGACGCCGCCGCCGAACACGGCCGGCGGCGGGCTCGCCAACGCCATCGCCGGCAGCCTGATGATGGTCGGCCTGGCAACGCTGATCGGCGCGCCGGTCGGCATCCTGGCCGGCATCTATCTGGTCGAGTACGGCCACGGTGGCCGGCTGGCCGCGACGATCCGCTTCATCAACGATCTCCTGCTGTCGGCACCGTCGATCGTGATCGGTCTGTTCGTGTATGCGATCGTGGTGCGGCAAATGAATTCGTTCAGCGGCTTTGCCGGCGCGCTGGCGTTGGCACTGATCGAAGTGCCGATCGTGATCCGCGCAACCGAAAACATGCTGATGCTGGTGCCGAACGCGATGCGCGAAGCGGCGGCTGCCTTGGGCGTGCCGAAGTGGCGAATGATTCTCGCGATCACGCTGCGCGCGTCCTATGCCGGCATCGCCACCGGCCTGCTGCTGGCGGTGGCGCGCATTGCCGGCGAGACCGCGCCGTTGCTGTTCACCTCGCTGTCGAACCAGTTCTTCAGCGCCGACATGAGCAAGCCGATGGCGAACCTGCCGGTGACGATCTTCAAGTTCGCGATGAGTCCCTTCGTCGAATGGCAGCAACTCGCCTGGGCCGGCGTCTTCCTGATTACCGTCGGCGTCCTCCTGCTCAACATCCTCGCCCGCGCGTTCATCGCAAAGAAGTGACATGACGACTACCGCTGCCACTGTCCAGCCCACTGCCGCATCGTCGATGCCGGCGAGCCCGGCCAAGATCAAGGTCGACGGCCTCAATTTCTACTACGGCGATTTCCACGCGCTGAAGAACATCTCGCTGTCGATACCGGAGCATCGTGTCACGGCCTTCATCGGTCCGTCCGGCTGCGGCAAGTCGACCCTGCTGCGCACCTTCAATCAGATGTACTCGCTTTATCCGGAACAGCGCGCCGAAGGCCGGATTGTCGTCGATGGCGAAAACCTGCTCGAAAGCCGTCAGGACGTGGCGTTGCTGCGCGCCCGCATCGGCATGGTGTTCCAGAAGCCGACGCCGTTCCCGATGTCGATCTACGAGAACATCGCGTTCGCCGTGCGGCTGTTCGAGAAGCTGCCGCGCTCGCAGATGGACGACCGCGTCGAGTGGGCGCTGCGCAAGGCCGCGCTGTGGAACGAGGTGAAGGACAAGCTCGGCCAAAGCGGCAATGGTCTGTCCGGCGGGCAGCAGCAGCGGCTGTGCATTGCGCGCGGCATCGCCGTGCGTCCCGAAGTGTTGCTGCTGGACGAACCGTGCTCGGCGCTCGATCCGATCTCGACGGCTCGCATCGAGGAATTGATCGCCGAGCTGAAGACGGAATACACGCTGGTGATCGTCACGCACAATATGCAGCAGGCGGCACGCTGCTCCGACTACACCGCCTATATGTACCTGGGCGAGGTGATCGAGTTCGGCGAGACGCAGCGCATGTTCATCAAACCCAATCGGCGCGAGACCGAGGACTACATCACCGGCCGTTTCGGCTGAGCGAGGAGGGCACCATGCCGGACAAGCACCTTTCCAGTCAGTTCGACAGCGACCTCACGCAGATCTGCGCGCAGGTGATGGCCATGGGTGGCCTGGTCGAGACGCAAATCATGCACGCGATGCAGGCGGTCAACGAGTTCGACCTGGCCGCCGCTGCCGCCGTGATCGACAACGAGGCCCGCGTCAATCTTTACGAGATCGAAATCGACGAGGCATGCAGCAACATCATCGCGCTGCGTCAGCCGGCCGCGCGCGACCTGCGTCTGCTGATGGCGATTTCGAAGATGATCGCCAACCTCGAGCGCGCGGGCGACGAAGTGATGAAGATCGGCCGCCGCATCAAGGCCATCATCGAAGCTGGCAACGGTCGCCTGCTCAACACCGCGGAGATTCGTCACTCGGGCCAGCTCGCAGCCTCCATCCTGCGCAACGCGCTCGATGCGTTCGCCCGACTGGACATCGCCGCCGCGGTGCAGATTCTGCACGACGACCGCGCGATCGACGACGAATTCGATGCTTTCGTGCGCAAGCTCGTGACGTATATGATGGAGAATCCGCGCACGATCGGCGTGGGGCTCGACTATCTGTTCATTGCCAAGGCGATCGAGCGCATCGGCGACCACGCGAAGAACATCGCCGAGTTCGTCATCTACATCGTCAAGGGCACCGACGTCCGTCACCTGCCGAGCGAGTCGCTGGAACGCGCCGCGCTGGGTTGAGACGCCGCCGCCGACGTGGCGGTGACCGCCCGACGGCAGTCTGTCGGGCGGCGGCATGCCGCGTTAACATACCGTTCTGATAATCCGAAAACTGCCATGCCGAGCAGCATTCTTGTCGTCGAGGACGAACCCTCGATTTCCGAACTGATCGCGGTGAATCTCCGGCACGCCGGCCACCATCCCGTCGTCGCGCACGACGCCGAACACGCGCAGCGTCTGATCGCAGCGGTATTGCCGGATCTCGTCCTGCTCGACTGGATGCTGCCGGGCCGCTCCGGGCTCGACCTCGCACGCGCACTGCGTACCGCCGAGCGCACCCGCAACATCCCGTTGATCATGCTGACCGCGCGGGGCGACGAGAACGACAAGGTCGAAGCGCTGGAAATCGGCGCGGACGATTACGTCACGAAGCCGTTCTCGCCGAAGGAACTGGTCGCGCGCATCAAGGCGGTGCTGCGGCGGCGCGCGCCGCAGCTGACCGACGACATCGTCGCGGTCAACGGCATCCGCCTCGACCCCGCGAATCAGCGGGTCACCGCGCAGGAAGGGGGCGAAGCGGTCAGCGTCGCGGTCGGTCCGACCGAATTCCGACTGCTGCATTTCCTGATGACTCATCCGGAACGCATCCATTCGCGCACGCAGTTGCTCGACCGCGTCTGGGGCGACCATGTGTTTGTCGAGGAACGTACGGTCGACGTCCACATCAAGCGGCTGCGCGGCGCACTGCGGCCGGTCGGATGCGATGCGATGATCGAGACGGTGCGGGGCAGCGGCTATCGTTTCGCAAAGACGCCGACGGCCTGACCGCACGATGAACGCAATATGGGCCCGCTCGCTGATCATCCTTGCGGTGATCCTGTTTGGCGGTGCCACGCTGGCGATGATCGCCGGCGCGACGATCGGCCTGGGCTTCATCGCACTGGCCCTGCTCGCGCTGGCGCTGCTCAACGCCGCGCGACTGTCGACGCTGTGGCGCCTGCTCGACGCGCCCAGCTACGGCGAAGTGCCGAGCGCCACCGGCGCCTGGGGCGAGGCCTTCTACCGCCTGCACCGGCTCGCCAAGCGCTGGCATTTGCAAGTCACCGAGAGCGTTGCCCAGCACGAGCGCTTCCTGGCCGCGATCCAGGCCTCGCCGAACGGCGTGATGATGCTCGACGCGAACAATCGCATCGAATGGTGCAATGCAAACGCCGAAGCGCATTTCGGCATCCATGCGAACCGCGATGCCGGCCAGCCGATCAACTATCTGGTGCGCTCGCCAGCTTTCCTCACCTATCTGTCGAGCCAGAACTACGACACCCCGCTGACCTTTGCGGGCAAGGGCAGCGGCGCGGCCGGGGCGCACCGCACATTGTCGGTGCAGGCTTTCCCGTATGGCGACGACCACAAGCTGGTGCTGAGCCATGACATCACCGATCTCGAAAAGACCGATGCGATGCGTCGCGACTTCGTTGCGAACGTGTCGCACGAGTTGAAGACGCCGCTGACGGTATTGTCCGGTTTCCTGGAAACCGTGCGGGAGCTGAAACTGGCGCCGGCCGAACGCGAGCGCTACCTGGACATCATGGCGCAACAGTCGCAGCGGATGCAGCACATCGTCGACGACCTGCTGGTGCTGGCCAAGATCGAGGGCCAATCGAAGCCGCCGGCCGATGTCGCGGTGGACGTGCCGGCGCTGATCGCGACATTGCGGGACGACGCGTTCGCGCTGTCGGCCGGCAAACATCGCATCGAGGTCGACATCGATCCTTCGCTGACCCTGCTGGGCAATGCCCAGGAGCTGTCCAGCGCATTCGGCAACCTGATCAGCAACGCGATCCGTTATACGCCGCAGGGCGGTCTGATCCGTATCGGTTGGCACACCGTCGAGCAGAAAGCGGCATTCGTCGTCACCGACAGCGGCATCGGGATTCCCGCCGAGCATGTGCCGCGCCTGACCGAACGGTTCTATCGGGTAGACAGCAGCCGTTCGCGCGACACCGGTGGCACGGGGCTTGGGCTGGCGATCGTCAAGCATGTGCTGCAGCGGCATAATGCCCGGCTGCAGATCGAGAGCACCGAAGGGCGTGGCAGCACGTTCAGCGCCGTGTTCCCAAGCGCTCGCGTGCGCCAGGCCACGCCGCGCCCGGCGCTCGCCGACGCGACCACGACGCACTGAGGGGCGGCGCATCGGGACGCATGGACGCGCTTCGCTGATGCCGCCCGGGCGGCTCCGGCCAGGGCGGCGCCCGCTTCGGTCCGGGAGTGGCCCCGCAACGCGCTGCCTGAATTGGGCATTGCCCGTCGTGCATCGCTGCAACATGCCGTATAACCCCGGCGCAGAATGCAAAAAGGGTTTCCGCCATAAAGCCGGAAACCCTTGCAAATCATGGTCGGGGCGACATGATTCGAACATGCGACCCTCTGATCCCAAATCAGATGCGCTACCAGGCTGCGCTACGCCCCGAGACCGCGATTCTGCATCAGATTGGGCGGGCAGGCAAGGACGAAGATCGTCTTCAGCCAATTCCCTTCCACGCGTGGTTGCAGCGCTGCATTGCTGAGCGCTGCAAATCAGGCATCGACAGCGGCCAGGGCAGTCGTGACGACAGCGAAGATCTTTCCATCTTGCCGGCTGGATGAACAGGCGGCGAGGGCGTGGCGGCGAATGTGGCGAAAAGGCTTGCGCTATCGGGTGAAATCCGTATAATTCAATTCGCGGGGTGGAGCAGTCTGGCAGCTCGTCGGGCTCATAACCCGAAGGTCATAGGTTCAAATCCTATCCCCGCAACCAAATTCAGGACGCCCTCGACATGCAGATGTCGAGGGCGTTTTTGCATGTGCGCGCGAAATTCAAGCTGAGGGATTGCTGCCGAGTGCGTCAGCGGAAACAGCGCGGGACGCCCGACGCCTGAAGCACGTGTTCGCGATGGCTGCAATGGCATTGGCCCGACCCGTCCATCCTTGGCACACGGGGGTGTAGCGGTTGCGGCCCAACGGACCACACTGCATTGACCAGGCGCCGTCTCGGTCCTGGCCGCCGTGCGGCATCCCAGCACCGCGACTCGGTCCGGCTGATGTCGGCGCACCGGCCGAGGCGTACTGACCGAGGCGCGGGAGACTTGGCATGTATCGTCGTACGCTTTTCGTCCTGGCTGGCATGTTCGTGTTGCCGCCTGCCTTGCTGTACGGGCTGCATTTGCGCGATCCCGCCTGGGTGAACCATTTCACGCTGGGCGTTGCCCTGGCCTGCGGCCTGTGCGCCGTCGCGCGCTCCCGCTGGTCACGACGTGTGCAGATATTGATCGGCGTCACCTACCTCATGCTCGGCGTGCCGGCGGTGTTGTATCTGACCTTCATCGCCGTCTGCATGACAACCGATTGCCTGCCCCAGCCAGTCACCGCATTGGGACAGCGAGCGTCGCGATCCTGCTTACATCGGCCGCGCTGCGTTGCAATGCTGTCGGTCGATCGGCAGCACGATAAGCGCGGACGGTAAGGCGTAACACGGCCCATGAAGGGCGCATCAGGCGGCGTGTCGGGCGGCGAGCGGCGTATCAGGCGGCGTATCGGGCGCCATATGAAGCCGCGCATAGCACGTGCGTGTCGATGCGCCGTTTGGTGTCGCGGCGAATTGGCTGCGCATGGGTTTGCGGTGCGACTGGCGCGCCATCGCGTCGCGGCGTTGCAATTCAGATTTGCACGGGCGCAAACCGCAAACGGCGGGGTCCGCCGGCACGCAGATGATGGCCGGCACTGAGTGACTAGCGAAGCGGTGCGCGAACTGGCCGATCGGCTTGAACAAGGGCAGCGCTTCGAGTCGGTATCGCGGTGGCAGGCGTTCGCGATTCAGCCCGCGCCAGCCCGGAAACGGGCGCCGGGACTGCACGGAATTCGAGTGGTGCGAGGGCGTGGCGCTGGGCGTGGCAGCGGGTGCGGCGCTAAGGCAGCGCCGCACCGAGTGTTGCATCCAGGATCAAGGACGCTGCGCGGCGTTGGTGTTCGCGGCAGACGACGGGATCCGGCGGTGATGATGCTTCTTGGCCTTCTTGCGATGATGCACCACCGGCTTGGCCTGCGGGGCGTCGTTCGGGGTGGCCGAGCCTTCGTTGAAATGCATCGTCTGCGCGTAGGCCGGCAGGGCGGCGGCGCTCAGGGTCGCGATGCTCGCGGCGATCAACATCCTGGACAGTTTCGACATCTTGATTTCCTCGTTGCTGGGACATGCCCGAGCAACCTTGCAAACTTCGGTCCAGGCGCCTAGGCTTCGACCGCGTGGCCCGGCAAAGTGGTCGCCACCCGGCTGCGGCCGCTGGTCTTCGCGAGGTAAAGCGCGGCATCTGCCCGCTTCATCGCTTCGCCAATCGTCTCCCTGCCGCCCACTTCCGCCACGCCCGCGCTGAAACTCAGCAACAGTTGCGTGGCGCCGAACAGGCAGGGCAGTGCGGCCAGGCGCAGCCGCATCCGGTCCACTGCCGCGACTGCCGCCTGCCCGTCGAGGTTGGGCATGATCAGCCCGAATTCCTCGCCACCGAGGCGCCCGAACACCGTGCCTTGTGGCAGGCTGCCGCCCACTGTCCGTGCGAAGTGGACAAGCGCCTGATCACCGGCCGCATGGCCGTGTGTATCGTTGATCCGCTTGAAGTAATCGATGTCGAGGATGGCCATCGACAGGAGGCCGGCGCGGCGCCGCTGCATGCCCAACGCGCGTTCCGCATGCGCCATGAAGGCGCGTCGGTTCAACGTATCGGTCAGGAAGTCGAAGTCGGCGCTGTGCTCCAGCACGGACGACAGACGGTCGTGCACCATGATCACCATGCCGATGGAGATGGCCGGCATCGCGAGCGTGCCGATCGACAGGAACGCGACGTTGGCCGGCATTGCGGTGACCAGTCGTTCATGATGGATCAAGCCGCTGGCATAGGCGAACGCGCGCACCAGCAGTGCGCCGACGATCAGTATCGCGATCGAACCGGTGAAGACGGTGCCGTAGCGCGAGCGACCACTGGGATGGCTGGTCAGGACGAGGTAGCCCAACGCCGCCATCGGGACCGCGACGTAGAGCGAGGCGAGCGTGATCCGTGCGTCGATGTTGGGATCGACGTAGGTCCAATGGGCGAGGGCCAGCAGATAGATCGGCAGGGTCGCGAGCATTCGGCGCAACGGCACCTGTCGTCCGCAGAACTCCAGGCATCCGGCCAGTTCGAGCAGCGCCGACAACGCCACCAGCGCGTTCGAACAGATGATCGAGACCAGTGCGGGCGCGCGTCCCTGCAGCGTGATCAGCGCGGCGCCCATCGCCAGCGATGCACTCGCCAGACACCACGCGTGCACGCCCGCCACGCCGGAGCGCCGGAGCGAACCCAGCACGCACAGCGTCAGCAGCGAAGAAAGGCACGTGATGCCGAGGATGACGGCCGGGTCTATCATCTTGTCTTGGCCCGCGCGATTGGCCGGCCGGCACGGTGTCGCCTGACGGAAAGCTGCAGCATTCGCAGTGACGCGAGTGACATGGGTGCCTGTTGGGAGGGATGCAGCCGCGCTGCCGCTCGATCGCTCGACTCGCCCGGTGGACCGCGCGGCCGCGCACGACCGCATAGCGCCGGTATCCGATCGCCTGACCTGGTGAAAGGATCGGAAAGCCGGGTGCCGCGTCGCGATGGACGGATCATATCCGAACCTCAGGCGCGGCGGAATCGGCCATTTGATTCCGATCCCCGCGGATTCCCTTTTGTCCTACGGAAGCAAGCTTCGATGATCGTTCGTCCCAGACTCAACTGGTTTCGCATGCTGTTCGTCTGGCACGGCTCAGTAGTCGGCAATATCCTGCCGCCGCTCGGCTTCATCCTGCTGATCTCGCTGGCAGCCACCTTGGGACGGCAGCGGTACGAGGCGCTGCATTTGCATCTAAATCCGGTGCCGTTTTCGTTGATCGGCGTTGCGCTGGCGATCTTCGTCAGTTTCCGCAACACGGCAAGCTACGAACGCTTCTGGGAAGCCCGCAAGCAATGGGGTCAATTGCTGAATCATTCGCGCGATTTGGTCCGCCTGGCCAGCGTGCTGCCTGGCCTCGCCTACGGCGATCCTGCGTTGCAACGCTTTGTCGCCAATCTGATCGCCTTCACCCACGCCCTCAAGCATCAGCTGCGCCGCACCGATCCGGCCGACGAAATGCGGCGCCTGCTCGGCCAGCCGGCAAGCGACGCGCTGTTGGCGCGCCACTACCGCCCGGCCCACTTGCTGCGCGTGCTCAATGCGGACCTGATGGCCTGGCACAGAGAGGGCCGTTTGAGCGACATGTTCGCAGTCAGCGTGCAACGTCATCTCGATGGTCTTTCGGAGATTCTGGGCAGCTGCGAGCGCATCTCCAGCACGCCGATCCCCTATGCGTATCACGTGCTGCTGCACCGGACCGTGTATTTCTATTGCGCGCTTTTGCCGTTCGGGCTGGTGGACAGCATCGGCTGGGCGACGCCAGTGATCAGCGTCTTCATCGCCTACACGTTCATGGCGCTCGACGCGATCGCCAGTCAGTTGGAAGACCCGTTCGGCAACGAACCGAACGATCTCGCGCTTGCGGCACTCGCGACGAACATCGAGCGAACCGTCCTGGAGACGGTCGACGCGCCCGACCTGCCGCCGCTTCCGGAGGTTGGCCACGGCTACCACCTGAACTGATACCGGTCAGTGGCGCAGCGAAGCGCTACCGCGGACAGCGGGGCGCCGGCTCGAATCGCGTCGCGCGCCCGCGTCAGCCGGGTGAGCCGGGTGAGCCGGCCAAGCCGACAGCCCATCGGGTGAAGCGGCGCCGCGGCTCGGCCGGCTCGGCAGCGGGCAATGCGCGAACCGACGCGGTGGACCAGATCGAGCGCTGGATCCGGTACTGGGCACGGCGCGACGGGCATGCCCGACGGAAACCGGAGAAACGGTCGCCCAAAATGAAAATGGCCAGCATCAGCTGGCCATTTCCTTGCGCGGAACCACCGACCTCGGGTCGATGTCGCGGCGCTCCCGGGCTCAGTAGAGCTTCGGCGGCAGCGTTTCGCGCATCAGGCGCTTACGCGTACGGCTACGGGCAGCGGCTTTCTTACGCTTGCGTTCTGCCGTCGGCTTTTCGTACGCTTGGCGCGCGCGCAGGTCGGCGATGAGGCCAGCGCTTTGAATGCTACGGCGGAAACGGCGCAAGCAGACTTCGATCGGCTCGCCTTCTTTTACGACAACTTTGGTCACAGGCCTTCCTTAATGCGTTGAGGTGGAGACTGCAGCGATGACTACGACAGCGGAATTGCCGGTACTTCCCATGCCGGTTCAGCACACCGGATACCGGTTTCACGCCGGTCGGTCCTGTCCGTCTGTCTTCCCGATTCGTGCCGATCGCCTCATACGGGGCGATGCTGGTTTCACGAATCCTCCTTTATATCATCGTGATAGCCAAAGGTCAAGATCGACGGCCAACCGCGCACGCAACCCGTGGCGCCCGCACATCGGCGGCGCGCTGTCAGGACGTCGTATGTCCGTTCGGCGCCAGCAAGGGCACGAGTGCCGGTAGCGCGAGCAACTCGGCGTACCGATCGGGATCGACCGGGCGGCTGAACTGGTAGCCCTGGCCCTGTTCGCAACCGATGCCACGCAGGAAGTGCGCTTGCGCCATCGTCTCGACGCCCTCCGCGATCACCGTCACGCCCATGCTGCGTCCGAGTGCCACGATCGCCTGGGCGATTGCCGCGTCATCCGCATCGTCCGGCAGGTCGCGAACGAAGCTGCGGTCGATCTTGAACGCGTCGACCGGGAAACGCTTCATATAGCTCAGGTTCGAATAGCCGGTGCCGAAGTCGTCGATCGACAGCGCCACGCCCAGCTCGCGCAGCTGCGTCATGATCTTGGCCACGTGCGCGTGGTCGACCAGGATCGTGGCCTCGGTCAATTCCAGCTCGAGAGTTTGCGGCGCCAGGCCGTTTGATTCGAGAACGGTGCGTACCGTCTCGAAGAAATGCGGGTGGTGGAACTGCAGCGGCGATACGTTGACGGCGACCGGCACCACCGGCAGTCCGGCCTGCTGCCACGCCACCTGCTGTCGGCAGGCTTCGCGCAGCACCCATTCACCGATCGCGACGATCAGGCCGCTTTCCTCCGCGACCGGGATGAAGCTGTCAGGCGGATGCCAGGTGCCGGCCTCGTCCTGCCAGCGGATCAGCGCTTCGGTGCCGACGATGCGGCCGGAACGAAGATCCACCTTCGGCTGGTAGTGCAGGCGGAACTGCTCGTGCGCGAGTGCGCGGCGCAGCGCCCGCTCCAGCGCGAAGCGGTCGCCGGCCCGTTCCGCCAGGGTTTGCGAGAAGCGGCAGTAGGCATTGCCTTTCTGCCGCTTCGCGTGGTCCGCGGCGGCCACCGCGTTGCGCAGCAAGCCGTCCGCGCTGGTGCCGTCGGCCGGAAACAGGGCGAGTCCGATCGACAGGCTGATCGGCACCTCCTGTTCGCCCACCACGCAGCTGCGCGTGCTGTCGGCCAGCAGCCGCTCGGCGAAGCGGACCGCGCCTTCCTCGTCGCCGAGCGTCGGCAACAGCACGACGAAGTCGTCTCCGCCGATCCGCCCGACCATGCCCAGCTCGGCGGTTTCCTGCTGGATGCGCCGGGCCAGCTGACGCAGGATGTCGTCGCCGGCTTCGTGCCCCAGCGATTCGTTGATCTGACGGAAGCGGTCGATGTCGATCACCATCAGCGCGAAGCGGTCCGCGTCGCTCTGGCTGGCCGCCAGCGCGCACTCCAGTGCGGCGATGATACGGCCGCGGTTCGGCAGGTCGGTCACCGGGTCGTGCTGGGAATAGTGTGTCATCTTCTGCGCGAACGCACGGCTCTCGCTGACGTCGTGGATCACCAGCACGCCGCCGGTCACCTCGCCGCCGCGCCCGTGAATCGGCGCCACCGACGTCTTGATCAGCGCCTGCCTGCCGTCCTCGCAGAACAGCAGCCATTCCTGGCCCGCCTTGCTCGCGCGGTTCTCCCGAATCGCGTCGAACAAGGGATGACCGATGCGCTCGCCGCTGCGCTCGTCGATCAGCCGCATCAGCGCATCGACCGAGCGGCCGCGTGCACTGGCGCGCGCCGCGCCGAGCAGCTTCTCGGCGGCGGCGTTCAGATAGCGCACGTTGCCGTCCGCGTCCGTCGTCAGCACCGCGTCGGCGATCGACTCCAACGTCACCTGTGCCAGCTCGTGCTCGCGGAACAGCGCTTCCTCAGCCGCCTTGCGCTCCGTCATGTCCTCGAACTGAACGATCAGGTGCAGCGGCGCGCCGAGCGGGTCGGTCACGACCGAGATGCTCTGCCGCACGTCGAGCAGGCGGCCGTCGGCCCGCACGTAGCGTTGTTCTGTCGTTCGCGAATGAGAGGGCGCGTGCAGCGCGGCGTCGATCTCCGCGATTGCGGCGCCGCGGTCGGCGCCGCTCAGCGAATCGACCAGCAGCTTGCCGAGCAGCGCTTCCTCCGCGCATTGCAGCATCCGGCACAGCGCTTCGTTCATCCGTTCCCACCGACCGTCCGGCCCGACCAGCGCCATGCCGATCGGCGCCTGCTGGAACGCGCTGTGGAACTGCGCTTCGCTGCGCGCAAGGCGCGATTCGATCTCGTAGCGGTCGGTGATGTCGACGACCATGATCGACACGCTGAGCACGCGGCCGCCGGTGTCGATATGCGGAATGTAGGTGGCGCGTGCCTGCCGGCGCTTGCCGTTCACGATCAACTGGCGTTCCGAGTCGATCCGTTCGCCGGATCGCGCCCGCGTCAGCAGGGGCGCAACCGCGTGGTACAGGTCCGGGGGCAGGGTATCCGCGACGCGCCGGCCGCGCAGCCGGGCCGCATCCAGGCCGTACCAGATGCGGTAGGCATCGTTCGCATACAGGTAGCGTTCCTGAGGATCGATCAAGCCGACCAGCGTTGGAAGATTGTCAACGTCGCCCGGACTCGTGCCAAGCGGAACGTCGAACGAGCCCGTGCCAGGCTGCTCCGGCAGCGCCTCGATCAGGCGGCCGAGCGGCGCTGGCCGATCGGGCTGCGGCTCATCGGTGGACTCGAGGGGCATTGCTGTCGAGCGCTTCATGCGGCGTGATCCTGCGGAGTGTCAGCCGAAGCTGCCCCCGTTCGTTTTTGAACCCGGGCGGACGAGCGCGACAGTCAGCGTCAGAGTCTCTCCCCGCTTGCAGCCGCCGCCTCGACAAGCGCTCCGCAATTTTCCGGCCCGACGCACGGCTGACTGGCGCACGCGCGTCGCCCGTAGCTGATACAGCCCTTAGTGTAAAAGATTAATAAGGCTGGGAAAGGGCCTGCATCAAACGAACGTGGAAAAAGATGCATTAGGCGGGCAAAGTTCGGCGGGCAAAGTTTGGCGGCGCCTGCGCCTCGGTGACGAGGCGCGGCCGTGTCGCGCGAGCGCGCCGCGGCGTGAGCGGAGGGCGGTGCCACGAGCGGCGGCATCGTCGACTGCATGGCGGCACTAGCGGTCGGCCAGCCGTTTGGGCGCTGCCGCCAGTCGTCGGCAGCTTTCGCAAACCCGCGGCGCGGCGCCAGCAGGCCGGGCGGCGGTTGAGCGGCCAAAGAGTAGCGAACGAGCGGCGCATGAGCGGCGTATGAGCGGCGGCACGGCGCCGCGCCGATCGCGGACGGCGCCTGGCGTTCCGTTCAGCGTCTCAATGGCGACATTTGACGACCAGCGAACGGCTGCGCACGTTGGCGCCGAAGATGCCGAGCACGCTGCCGCCGGCGGTCGCGCCCTTGTCGTCGTCCTTCGAGATCACGTCGTAGCCGTAATTGCCGCACGCTTCGCCGGCCTGCTTGTAGCAATCGCCCCAGCCCGAACTCGCGTCGCTGCCGCTGCAGTTGATCGCGAAGCCGGCGTCGCCGCTCGGCAGATAGACCAGTTTGGAATTGTCCGCACATGCGCCGAGGCAGAGCAGCGCGATCAGGCAGGCATGGCGGCGGTTGACGAATTTCATGGTGAGGTCAGCGGGACGGAAGGTAGCGCGTCGGGTCGACCGGGCGGCCGCCATAGCGCAGTTCGAAATGCAGTTGTGGGCTCGGCGCCTCGCTGCTGCCGACGGTCGCGATCGTCTGGCCGGCCGAGACGCGCTGCTTTTCCTTGACCGCGACGCTTTGCAGATGGGCGTAGGAGGTCAGGAAGTTGGCGTCGTGCTTGATGATCAGCAGCGTGCCATAGCCGCGCAACTGGCCGGCATAGACCACCTCGCCGTCGGCCGCGGCGGCGACCGGCTGCCCCGCGTCGCCGGCGATGTCGATGCCCTTGCTGGCGCCGCCGTCAAAGCCGCGGATCACCGCGCCGGCGATCGGCCAGCGCAGGTCGATCGTCTGCCCGGCCGGCACGCTGGCGGTGGTGCGCGGCACCCGCGGTGTTGCTGGCGTGGCCGCGCGCCGGCGCGTCGGCGCCGAGCTAGCCGCCCCGGTCGTGCCGATCGCAGTGGCGCTGGACGCGGCGCTGCCGTCGGGCGGCACGACGCGCAGGAGATCGCCCACTTCGATGCGATCGGGATTGGCCAGGCGATTCCACCTGACCAGCTCGGCGACGCTGCGACGATTCGCCTGCGCGATCTTGTTCAAGGTGTCGCCGCGTTCGACGCGGTAGAAACCCTCGGGCGCGGCACCGCCGGCGCATGCACACAGCGCGATGACGCTCGCGAGGACCAGCGCATGCAGGCGGGGCGCGCACGCGCGGCGGATGCGTCGGATGTCAGACAAAGGCATTCTCAGGCAAGCGGCAGCATCGGCGGCGTTGAGCACAAGACAACGATTCTAGCAACGCGGCGTGCTTCGGTGTCTGTGCATCGCGTGCCGCGCTTGTCCGACTAGCGCGCGAATCGCGCTTCGATCACGCAAATCGCGGCTTCTCTGCTGTGCGGCTGAAGCCAGCGCAAGCCTTGGCCGTGATGAATCGCATCGGGCAGACCGAGCCACGGCTCGATGCAGTAGAAGTCGGCGTCGGGCGCTTCGCTCCAAGTGGTGACCGCATACCACGCTGCGTTCGAAGGCGGCTGCACGATGCGGATCGTGCGACCGAGCGAGGGCGTGTCCAGCGAGGCGAGCAGGCGATCGCCAGCGCGGTCCGGCGTGGGGCTGGCCAGCACGTGAAAGGTGTCCTGCAGCAGCGGGTCGTCGAGCGCGAACGCAGTGCGGTGGCTCAGCGCGGCGCCCGGACCGCCGTCGGCCTGCTGTCGATGCTGGCTCGCGTCGGCCAGCGCCAGGCGGCTCTCGGAACGCAGCGCATGCGGCAAATCGAAGTAGAAGTGCGTCCCGGCGTAGTACGGCATCGGCGTGTCGCCACGGTTTTCGACCGTCAGCGTCGTGCGCAGGCGTCCCGCGCCGAGCAGTTCATATTCGACCTCGAACACGAAGTCGAACGGGTAGGCGGCGGCCTGGTCCACGCGGCGGCTATCAAGCGTGAGCACCACCCCCGAGGCGTCGTCCGACTGACCGCCGAGCTGCCGCGCCTCGAACGGCAGGTCGCGGGCAAAGCCATGCTGCGGCATCGGTCGCACGGTACCCGTGGCGTCGCGCCAACGGTTTGCTTCGCCATCGACGAAGTGCCGGCCGATGAACGGGAACAGCAACGGGTTCCCGCCGCGGATCTTGGCGGGCATGCGCCAGTCGACCTCCGTGGGCCAACGCAGCACCGCATGGCCGTCGCTGCGCCAGTCCAGCAGGCGGCCGCCGATCGCCGGAGCGACGCGAATCACATCGTGTGCGTTGCGCAGCGTGAGGATGGCCGGTGCGTCCGGATCGATGCCCGCCGGCTTCGTATCGGGGTGCGGAGGTGGCGTCGAACCGGCTGTCGACGCTGCGGTGGAGTCGTGGGGGGCGGGCGAAGTGGCCGAGCTGGCCGAGGTGGTGGATGGCATCGTCATGTTTCCAGTCGGTCCTAGGGTTCACGCGGATGGTGATGGGGCGGGGCATCAGGCCCAATGGCGACGCGTCGGCTGTGCGCAAGCGCACACCGGCGGAATGCCGCCGACGCGGCCATGCCAACTGGGAGCCAAGCAATGGATCTGGCAATGATGATGGCGATCGCAATCATGGGTTCGTTTTGCGGCGGCACCCTGTGGTTCTTGCGCTCGTTGCGGTAACCCTGCGCGCAAATAGCGAAAACAGCCGGAGCGGCGGCGCGTCGATGCGCGAGCCGTTGCCATCGCATCGCTACGACTGCGCGTGTTCACGAGCGCGGATCCTCACAACTTCGTGACGTCCTCCTTGCGAATCTGGTAACGGGCGAAGAGTCCGATCGCCGCCAGCAGCGCGATGCCGGCCACCATGGCCAGCGCAATGGTGCCCATGTTCCAACGGCTGATCGATGCCTGCTGCGACGCCTCCGCATTCTGCGCGGTGGCCAGCAGCGGTCCCCATGACTGGCCCGGTTGACTCGTCGCCAGCGGCAGGTCGACGAGACGCAATGCGCTGTCCTCGACTACCTCCGACCATTTTTCCACATAGGCACTGCCGCCGCCGTCGGTGCTCGCCAGCGTGAAGGGCGGCGCGCCCTCGGGACGAAACACCAGCCAGAGCGGGTGGGTTGCCTTGCCCTCATCTTCCGGCGCGATCACGAACGTGAACGGCACCGCGTGGCCGCTCGCGTCGGTCAGCGTGACGGTGCGTCCGGCGACACGCGGTGTCAGTGTCGTATCCGGCCAGCGCAGGCGTACGTAGGGCGCCGCTGGGGCGATCAGTTGCAGGCTGGCGCTTTGCGCCAGTGCCGGGCTGGCGCCGAGCAACATGCCGTTCAGCAGAAGAAGTGCCAACGCGGCGCGCAGCGCGGCCACGGCTTGACGGGCGCCATCGCGCGCGAACGCGCGCGGCCGCAACCAAAGACCGGACCGGGCGCCTGGCGGCGATGGACAATCCGGCGAGCGAGCGATCGACATGGGCTTTCCCGAGAAGCATGGCGGCGCGACGCCGCGCGACAAGTCTGAACCATAGCGCAGCCGCGGCGTCTGGGGAATGCCGGGGGACGCGAAAGGCGTCCGGTGGCGGAAGGGCGCGTCGGTCGACGCGTTCGCCGGACGAAAAAAAGCCCGCTTTGCAAGCGGGCTTCAAACCCCGTAGCTTTTCCTCGTTGCCGCGTTCGTCTTCTGTCCGACGATTCGGCGGTTGGCGCGCGCGGCTCGCACGCGTGGACGCGTGTCGGGCGCGACGATCACCTGCAACGCTGCAAGCGATCCAACACAGCGATTGTCGTTCCGAACGCGCCGGCACGACAGAAAAAACTGCATCTGGACCGCCACAGTGTCGCGCGGTCGCCACGCGCCGCGTCCCGTGTGGGGACTTGCCGTGGCGGCCGGGCCCGCCCGGCACCGCTCACGATCGCTCACGATCGCGGCGGCGTGGCAGCGACGCGCGCTCCCCGTTGCCGTGGCTCCGCCCCTCGGGCATCGACGGCATACGCTGCGCACCGATGGCGTCCGCCCCCGGTTGCGGACGGTGCCGTCGACGACCGCCACCGGGAAGCCTGCCGACCGGCGGTCAGTGTTTGCTAGAATGAGGCCCGCGCCAACGGCTGCCGGCATTTCCGACATCGTTGCGCATTGCCTCCCCATAGTTCAACGGATAGAACACGGGTCTTCTAAACCTGAAATCGAGGTTCGATTCCTCGTGGGGGGGCCATCCATCTCTGTGTGCGTGATGCACTCGGTTGCGCCATTCATGCCGCGCGCCGATGTCGACGCGCATTTGCCGCCAGTGCAGAATCGTCGGAGTCGTCCGGCGCTTTTTTCTTCCGAGCGAATCGCGCTGCGCCAGACCGCAAGGCGGCCGTCGGCGAGCCGAACAGCATGCGCCCTGGAACGCGCGGCCGACGGACCAGGCCAATGCATGAGGCCGATGCAAAGGCGCCACCACTGCGGCGTCGATGCGGCGTCCGTGATCGCCGATCCCGCTGACCTGCCCGGTGTGAACGCCTGTGCCGGATCACGCAGGAGTCAGCACAAGGTAGCCAGGTCACTGGCGGCCCGCCCGGCACATCGCGTTGCCTGTCCGCTGGCGTCAGGCATCCGATTTGCAGACCGACTCTCCCAAAGGCGCCGCGGACCTCGCGATGCGCGAAGGTCGTTCGGGAGAAGCCATGTTGCCAATGACGAAAGTCGCGGCTGTCGTCGACGTGCCGATCGGGGGCGCTCGAAGGGTCGAGGTCGCCGGGCGTGCGGTGATGCTGATCCGGGACGATACGACGGATCGGCCTGCGGCGACAGACGGCGCGGACGCGACGATCCGCGCCTATTCGGCCGAGTGTCCACATGCCGGCGCGCCGCTCGACGAAGGGGCGTTCTGTGCTGGGCGCGTGATCTGCCCCTGGCACAAGAGCGTCTTTCGGCTGGACACCGGCGCGTTGATCGAGCCACCGGCGCTCGATCCGCTGCCGCGCTTCGCGGTCGCCGTGCGAGATGGCGATGTCTACCTGTCGCCGGAGCCGCTGCCTGCCAGTGCTGGCGATGCTGGCGACGCCGAGTCCGGCGCGGACACGCGCCGCTTCGTCATCGTCGGCGGCGGCGCCGCCGGCATCTGTGCCGCCACCTCCCTGCGCGAGTTCGGCTTTGCCGGCGACATCACGCTGATCACGGGCGAGCCACAGCCTGCATACGACAGGACGGCGCTGAGCAAATTCGTGGTGGCGGGCGAGATGGCGGCGGACGAGGTACCGCCGCTGCGGGACGCCCAATTTCTTGCCGAACATCGCATCGACGTCGAGCCGGCGCACGCACTGCGCCTGGATGCACGGCGCAAGCAGGTCGGTCTTGCCGACGGGCGCAGCCTTTCCTTCGACCGGGCACTGATTGCCACGGGGGCGACGCCGGTGCGTCCCGCTCTGCCGGGCGCTTATTTACGTGGCGCCCATGTGCTGCGCACGCGCGAGGACGCAGATGCGATCAGTCATGCCGTGTCGCCGGGCACCCGCGTCGTGCTGCTTGGCAACAGCTTCATTGCCATGGAGGCCGCGTCGGCCATGCGCGGCAACGGTGCCGACGTGATGGTGGTGGCGCCTTCCCGCCTGCCGTTCGTCAAGCAGTTCGGCGCGGACGTGGGCAAGATGTTCGCGGCGCTGCACGCGCGCCACGGCGTCCGCCTGTGTGCCGCGGAGGCACGCGCGTTGGAGGGCGACTCGGCGGTGAGCGCCGTACGCCTCGACTCAGGCGAACGGCTGCCGGCCGACTGTGTCGTGCTGGGTGTCGGCGTGCGCCCGGCGAGCGAAGTCGTCGAAGGCGTCGCGCTGGAGGGGGACGCAATCGCCGTCGATGCCGGCATGCGCACCTCGGCCGACGATGTGTTCGCCGCGGGCGACGTCGCGGCCTTCCCACTGCCCGGCACCGCGCAGCGCCAGCGCGTCGAGCACTGGCGCGTCGCGCAGGAGCAGGCCCGGCTGGCCGCCCGCAATATGCTGGGTGCGCGCGCCACCTACGAAGGCGTGCCGTACTTCTGGACCTATCACTACGGGCAGCGTTACGACTATCTCGGCCATGCGGACGGTCAACACGAGGTTCACATCCTCGGCGACCTCAGCGGCCAACGAGACGATGCCCGCTTCGCCGCGATCTACCTGCGCGCCGGCCAGGTGCGCGCGGTGCTCGCCGGGCAGTACGAGACGCAGACCGCCTATCTGCTCGAACGCATGCGTGCGCCGCTGACATTGGAGGAAGTGCTGGCCGTCCTGCAACGCGAGCACTGAGGCGCGTGCGGTCGGTGCGCTTGCCCCTGCCGGCGTTCGCGGGCACTCAGGGCACTCAGGGCACTGGCGGTGCCGCGATCACCTTGCCCGGGTTGAAGCGGTTGTGCGGATCGAGCGCACGCTTGACGGCCGTCATCAGCGCCAGTTCGACCGGCGACTTGTAGCGTGCCAGGTCGTCGACCTTCAATTGTCCGATGCCATGTTCGGCACTGATGCTGCCGCCGCGTGCGTGAACCTGGTCGTAGACCAGTCGGTTCATCGGCGCCTGCGCGGCGCGCAGGAAGTCGGCCGGGTCCTGACCGACAGGCGCCTGCACGTTGTAGTGCAGGTTGCCGTCGCCCAGATGGCCGAACGTCACCATTCGTGCGCCCGGCCAGCGCGCCGCGATAGCGCGATCCGTGCTCGAGATGAACTCGCCGATCGCCGAGATCGGCAGCGCGATGTCGTGCTTCACATTCAGCCCGTCGCGCGCCTGCGCGAGCGGAATATGTTCGCGCATTGCCCAGAATGTCTGCGACTGGGCCAGCGACTGCGCGACGACGGCGTCGCGCACGACACCCTCGTTCGACGCGTCGGCGAGCAGGCGTTCAAGCAAGGCACGGCCATGGGCCTCGCTTTCGTGATCGGATAATTCGAGCAGCACTGCAAAGCCGTTCGCCGTTGCACCGCCGGGCCGGGCCAACGGCATGCGCAGCGTGGGAAAGTGGCTGTCGATCAGTTCGACGCAGTACCAGGACATCAGCTCGAAGCCCGTCAGCAACGCGTCGGCGCGCGCGCGGGCGAGCGCCAGCAGGCGCAACGCGTCGTCGCACGTGTCGACCGTCGCCACTGCCGTCACCGACGCCGCCGGCATCGGTTGCAGCTTCAGCACTGCCGCCGTGATCACGCCCAGCGTGCCCTCGGCGCCGATGAACAGATCACGCAAGTCGTAGCCGGTGTTGTCCTTGCGCAGCGCACGCAGGCCGTCCCAGACCTGCGCGTCGGCGGTGACCACTTCGAGACCGAGGCATAGTGCGCGCGCATTGCCATGGCGCAGCACCGCGGTGCCGCCGGCGTTCGTCGCAAGGTTGCCGCCAATCGTGCAACTGCCTTCCGAAGCCAGGCTCAATGGAAACAGGCGGCCAGCCGCGCGCGCGGCCGCCTGCACGTCGGCCAGCGCGCAACCGGCCTCGACGGTGATGGTGTCGTTGGCCGCGTCGAGCGCACGGATGCGGCGCAACCGGTTGGTGCTGAGGACCGCCTGTGCACCGCTCGCATCCGGCGTGGCACCGCCGGCGTGCCCGGTATTGCCCCCTTGCGTGACGAGCGCGATGTCATGTTTGTTGGCCGCGGCGACGACGGCGGCAACTTCGGCAGTCGAGGCCGGCCGCAGTACCGCGCATGCCCGTCCGGTGTAGCGTTTGCGCCAGTCGGTCAGAAAGGGCGCCTGCGCGGATGCCGCGGTGAGCACGTGCGTGTCGCCCAGCGCGGCGCGGCAGTCGGCGAGGAAGGCGCCGAGCGCCGCGCCGCGCTCGGCTTGCGCCGGCGTCTCGATAGTCGCCCTCGTGCCGGTGCGCGCGCCATCGGGCAAGCGCTCGGCCGCGCCGGCGTGCGTCGGGCCGGTGCTCACGTGTTGCCGTTGGCGGCCAGCGCGAGCGCGGCGCGCGCCAGCCGTGCCCCAAGCGCTACCGCAAGCGTCTTTTCCTCGGCCGTGACGTCGCGCCGCTCGACCGCATGATGGCTGGCGCCGTAAGGCGTGCCACCGCTCTGCGTCGTGTTCAGCGCGGTCTCGGTGAACGGCAGACCGACGATCAACATGCCGTGATGCAACAGCGGCAACATCATCGAGAGGAGGGTGCTCTCCTGACCGCCATGCAGGCTGGTGCTCGACGTGAACACGCAAGCCGGTTTGCCGCTCAAGGTGCCGGCCAGCCACTGTGGCGACGTGCCATCGAGGAAATACTTCAGCGGCGCCGCCATGTTGCCGAAGCGGGTCGGCGAGCCTAGCGCCAGACCGACGCACTCGTCGAGATCGGCCGGCTCGACGTAGGGCGCGCCGTCGGCCGGCACGTCCGGCGCGGTCGCCTCGCAGACTGTCGAAACGGCGGGCACGGTCCGCACCCGCGCGCTCGCGCCGGGAACGCTGTCGACACCTTGCGCGATCAAGCGCGCGAGCGTGCGGGTGGCGCCGTAGCGGCTGTAATACAAAACCAGGATTTCCTGCATCGTCTCGGGCGGGCGAAGCTTGCCCGGCTGCTCGAACAAGCCTTGTATTATAGGCAGCTCAGGAGGCCGTGAACGTGCTCAACTTTCCGATCGACTTACTGGCGATTCGCCGGCTGACGCGATTCGCGACGAAGCGGATCGCGGAGGATCGCGTCGCGCAGGTGGCGGGCAGCCTTACCTTCACGACCGTGCTGTCCGTCGTGCCGTTGATCACGGTGGCGTTTGCGATCTTCACCGCGTTTCCGATCTTCTCGACGTTCCAGGAAGCGCTGCGGTCGTTTCTGACCGATCGGTTGATGCCGCCGTCGGTCAACCAGCAGATTTTCGAATACCTGAACGAGTTCGCGGACAAGGCCAAGGGGTTGACGACCGCCGGCATGATCGTGCTGGTGCTGACGTCGCTGTTGACGATGACCACCGTCGAGTCGGCGTTCAACGTGATCTGGCGAGTGCGCAAGGCACGACCGTTCTCGCAACGCCTGCTGGTGTATTGGGCGGCGTTGACGCTGGGGCCGCTGCTGTTCGGCCTGAGCGTCTCGGTGTCGTCATACGTGTGGACCGAGTCGATCGCCTCCGTGTCCGGCGCGCTCGAAGCGCGGCCCTGGGCAGGCCGATGGCTGATCTCGCTCAGCGTATTGCCGCTCACTGCGCTCGGCTACAGTCTGCTGTATCTGCTGGTGCCCAACTGCCGGGTCGAATGGCGCGATGCGCTGGCCGGCGGCGTTGCCGCGGCGCTCGCCTTCGAGGTAGCGAAGCGCGGCTTCGGCACCTACATCCGCAGTTTCCCGACCTACACCGCGGTGTACGGCACCTTTGCCGCGTTTCCGATCTTCCTGCTGTGGGTGTACCTGAGCTGGTTCATCACGCTCGCCGGCGCAATGATCGCGTCGGCGCTGCCGGACATCCGGGCCGGCCACTTCTTCCGGCCGCGCTTTCCGGGCAGCGATCTGCTCGACGCGCTGGGCGTGCTGGCGCGCCTGGGCGTCGCCCGCGACAAGGGCAGGGTCGGCTACGCGGCGGCCGAGCTGTCACGCATGCTGCGCCGTGATCTGGACACCACCGTGCGCCTGCTGCACGCGCTGGAGAGCCGCGGGCTGATCGCTCGGCTGGACTACGGGCGCGGTCCGCAGCGCTGGCTGTTGCTGGTGAATCCGGAGCAAGTGGAGCTGGCCTGCTTGTTCGATCTCTTCGTCGTCGATCGGCGTGAGCTGGCCTACCAGCTCGAATTGGGTACGGCTCGCGTGGATCGCGCGACCTTGCTCGATGCGCTGGACGCACCCGGCCTGAAGGTGACGCTCGCCACGCTGCTGGCCGCCCGCGCCGCGCACCCGAGCGCGCGCAGTCCGCGCACGGAAGCCATCGACGCCGCGCTGCGCAGGCAGTTGCGCTGAGCGTTGTTGCACTGCGGCACGGCATCGGCTGCGGGTCGACAGCGTATCGGCAGCGTGTCGGCAGTGCGGCGGCACGGCCGCGTTGCCTTCCTTTTTACCTTCCTTTCAGCTAGCATGAACCGATAGGGGAGACGCGACCGGAGGTCGAGCATGCGAGTCAAGGACATACTGGAAGTGAAGGGCAACGTGCTCTATACGGTCAAGCCGGAATGCCCGCTCACCGAGGCCGCGAAGCTGATGGACGAGCATGACATCGGTTCGCTCGTGGTGATGGAGTCGGGCGAGGTGGTCGGCATGTTGACCTTCCGTGAAGTGATGCAGGTACTGTCACGAAACGGTGGTGTACTCGGCGACGGTACCGTTCGCGCGGCCATGAACGCGGCGCCGGTAACCTGCACGTGCGAAACCAACATCGACGAGGTGCGCAGGTTGATGCTCGAAGGCCAGCACGCGCGCTACCTGCCGGTTCTGGACAACAAGCGGCTGATGGGCGTCGTGTCGTTGTACGACGTCGCGAAAGCGGTGATGGAGGCGACCGGCTTCGAGAACCGGATGCTGAAGGCCTATATTCGCGACTGGCCGGAGAGCGAGGACGGCCGCACGCACGCGCACAGCTGAGCGTTGTCGCGTGGAACCGCCGTGCGACGCGGCGGCGAGCATCGACGGGCGACCGGCGTAAGCCGGTCGCCCGTTCTCATTGTTGGACAGGCTATCCGGCCGCGCGCGAGCGGGCGGAGAGGGGGCGAGCTGGATGAGCGAGTGCGGTGAGGGCGGTGAGCGCCGATTGGCCGACGCGGCGACGGGCAGTCGCAAGCCTGGTGCGGCCGGCGAAGCGGCGCGCGATGCCGCCCTTGGGCGCACCGGCGGCACGCTTGCGGGCCGCGCGGGTAGTACCAACCGGGCCGCCGCAGGCGCTGCAGGCGGCGGTACGGCCGACATTACAACCGACGCTACGGCCGCCGCTACGGCCGGCGGGGTGAGCGGCGGCACGACTGGCGGCGCTGCTGGACGCGGCCCTGGCGGCACGAGCGCCGACAGGGCCGGCCGCGCCCCGCAGGGCGACCACGACACGTCGCCGGCGGCCCGCAGCCTGCTGCGTCAGCGTCGCTTTGCCCCCTTTTTCTGGACGCAGTGTGCCGGCGCGATGAACGACAACGTCTACAAGGTTGGCTTGGCCACCTTGGTGACATTCGACGCGACGCGTTACGGGGGCCTGGACCCGCGTCTGGCCGGACTGCTGATATCGGCGTGCTTCGTCCTGCCGTTCGTGCTGCTGTCGGCGACTGCCGGACAACTGGCCGACCGGATGCAGAAAGCGCGGCTGGTGCGCATCATCAAGTCCGCCGAGATCGGCATCATGCTGCTTGCCGCGGCCGGACTGCTCCTGCATCTGCCAGCCGTGCTGTACCTATGCGTGCTGCTGATGGGGGTGCATTCGACCTTCTTTGGGCCGGTCAAGTACGCCTATCTGCCCGAACAGCTTGCGCCGGCCGAATTGTTGAGCGGCAACGCACTGGTCGAGACCAGCACCTTCATCGCGATCCTGCTTGGCAACGTGGCGGGCAGCGTCGGTGCAGCGTGGGGCAGCGCCTGGTTGGCGGTGTGCTGCGTCGTGCTGGCGCTGCTCGGCCGCCTGGCTGCCGCCGGCGTGCCGGTCACGCCACCCGCCGCCCCGGGTCTGCGCATCGATCCGAATCCATTGCGCGAGACGTGGGCAAACCTGCGTCTCGCCGGACGTGATCACGTGCTGCTGGCCTGCCTGCTTGGCATCTCGTGGCTCTGGTTTCTGGGCGCCACCTTCCTGTCGTCGGTTTTCGCCTACGCCAGCCAGGTCCTGCACGCCGATGCCTCGGTCGTGACGCTGATGCTCGCCCTGTTCTCGATCGGCGTCGGCCTCGGCGCTACCCTTTGCCCGTGTCTGGCGCCGGGCCGGCAGGCGCTTGCGATGGTCGCCGTCGGGGCGCTTGGCATGACCCTCTTCACGGCCGATTTCGCACTGGCCGGCATGGCCGAGCCGGCAACCAGCATGGCACCGGACGTCGACCTTGCGACGTTTCTGCGCGAGCCACGGCATTGGCGCGTGCTGGTGGATCTGCTGCTGCTGTCGGTTGCCAGCGGGCTGTACAGCGTGCCGCTCTACACCTTCATGCAGGCGCGCAGCCCGCTGACACATCGCGCGCGGATCGTGGCCGCCAACAACATCGTCAATTCGCTGTTCATGATCGCGTCGGCAGTGCTGGGCGGCATCTTCGCCGCGGTGGGCTGGTCGCTGCCAGCGTTGTTCCTGACGCTGGCCGTGGGCAATGTACTGATGGCGGCATTGCTGCTGCGCATGGTGCCGCGCTTCCGCCGGGCGTTGCGGCTCTGGGGCGGGCGCGTCGCGACGCGAGGACGGCGCGCCGCCGTCCGCTGACGCGCGTCCCGACCTTGCGTCGGTCTGCCGGTCGAGCCCCTTGCCGCGCCCGCCAGGCTGGGCACGCTCAGCACGATCAGCATGATCGCTACCGCGATGACCGGCGTGGCAAATACGATAGGCCCGGCGACTGCGCTCGCGAATGCAACCAGCACGGCGAATGCAACCACCACGGCGAATGCGAACAGCGCATCAGGCGCGCCGGCATTTCCAACGTCCAGCACCGTTGGCATCTGCCGGGCTGCCGTCACGCCGCCATCGCGCCGGCCGTGCGCCGGTGCGGCTGCTTGCTGCGCATCTCGATCGTTCGCATGGGCGAGGCGGCCAAGTGCCCGGCGCGCGGCTTTGCAGCGGTAGAATGCCGGTTTTCCTTGTAGGGCTCCGCTCATGTCCGGCAATACACTCGGCACCGTGTTCGCTGTCACGACCTTCGGCGAATCGCACGGTCCCGCGATCGGCTGCGTGATCGATGGCTGTCCGCCCGGCTTGCCGTTGGAGACCGCCGACATCCAGCGGGAGCTCGATCGCCGTCGGCCGGGGACGTCCCGGCACGTCACGCAACGGCAGGAAGCCGACCAGGTCGAGATCCTGTCCGGCTGGTTCGAAGGACGAACGACCGGCACGCCGATCGCGCTGCTAATCCGCAACACCGACCAGCGCTCGAAGGACTACGGCAACATCGCCCAGTCGTTCCGGCCGGCGCACGCGGACTATACCTATTGGCACAAGTACGGCGTTCGCGATTACCGTGGCGGCGGCCGCTCGTCGGCGCGTCTGACCGCGCCGCTCGTCGCGGCCGGGGCGGTCGCCAAGCTGTGGTTGCGTCAGCAGCACGGCATCGAGGTGCGCGGTTACATGGCAGCGCTCGGCGACATCGACATTCCGTTCGACGACTGGGCGCACGTCGCCGACAACCCATTCTTCGCGCCGAACGCCGCGCTCGTGCCGCAGCTGGAAGCCGCGATGGATGCGCTGCGCCGTGACGGCGATTCGATCGGCGCGCGAATTAACGTGGTCGCGAGCGGCGTCCCGGTCGGATGGGGCGAGCCAGTCTTCGACCGGCTCGATGCCGATCTGGCGCATGCCCTGATGGGCATCAACGCGGTCAAGGGCGTGGAGATCGGCGCGGGTTTCGACAGCATCCGGCAGCGCGGTTCGGAGCACGGCGATGAACTGACGCCTGACGGTTTCGCGTCGAATCGCGCAGGCGGCGTTCTGGGCGGCATTTCGAGTGGACAGGACATCGTCGCCTCGCTCGCGATCAAGCCAACCTCGAGCATCCGCACACCGCGGCGTTCGATCGATGTGGACGGCAAGCCGAGCACGGTGGAGACGTTCGGGCGTCACGACCCCTGCGTTGGCATCCGCGCAACGCCGATCGCCGAAGCAATGGTCGCGCTGGTGCTGATCGATCATGCACTGCGCCATCGCGCGCAATGCGGCGACGTCGAAGTGGCGACGCCGCGCATTCCGTCGCAGGCCTGACGGAACCGTGGGCGCTGTCCGCCGTCTGCCGCCCACGTCAGCGCGAAGGGACGGGCTGGCTACAGCCTGATTGCGCGTGGCGTCGCCCAGTCGTGGCGACGGGCGCACGGTCACGGCTGGCACGATGCCGAACCGACGGGGCATCTCAGTCCGACGCGGGCGAACCACGGCTGCCGAGGCAACGAAGCAACGAAGCAACGAAGCAACGAAGCAACGAAGCAACGAAGCAACGAAGCAACGAAGCAACGAAGCAACGAAGCAACGAAGCGCCCCGCCTGACGGCCTGACGGCCTGTCGCCGCAGCCGCGGCAGCGCGGCTACCGGGCCCCTACATATTCGGATAGTTCGGTCCGCCGCCGCCCTCCGGCGCCACCCAGACGATATTCTGCGTCGGATCCTTGATGTCGCAGGTCTTGCAGTGCACGCAGTTCTGCGCGTTGATCTGCAGCCGCTCGCCGCCCTCGGCCGCCGCATCGGCCACGAACTCGTACACCGCGGCCGGACAGTAACGCGACTCCGGCCCCGCATACTCCTTCAGGTTGATGCGCACCGGCACGCTCGGATCCTTCAGCGTCAGGTGCGGCGGCTGGCTCTCCTCGTGGTGCGTGTTCGAGAGAAACACCGACGAGAGCCGGTCGAAGGTCAGGGTGTTGTCCGGCTTCGGATAGACGATCGGCGTGAACTGCGCGGCCGGCTTCAGGCATTCGTGGT
>NZ_FNLO01000031.1 GCF_900095735.1 Chitinasiproducens palmae
TGATTGGTTGCATCGGGCATTGCAGCTCCTAGGTTGCGTTGTGAGGCACTTGCCTCGCGTTGAGGCCCCGCGCCTCGCTCGACGAATTCGCAGGGATAGAAAATCGGTTCGGCCGGGGAACCGTCGGCGCTGCGGATGACGGCGCCGGCATCGGCGCCGACCGGCACCAGAGAGATTTCCACCGGCTCCCAATCCATCGCCCGGTAGATCCACTCAGTATTGCCTTCGGTACCCGGCGCGATCATCTCGTAGCGGTACACGCGGGCGCCCACCGACACATTGCGCAGAATCTTGTCGCGCACGTCTTGAAAATACGGCTCGACCTCTTCACGCTTCGAAAAGCGTAGGGTGGCGGTGCCGGTGCCCTTCGCCTGGTCCAAATCCGCGCGGTCGACCACACCGAGGACTGAGCCAAGCCCCCAACTGCTATGGCAGTTGAGCAGTGGCGCGGAACCCGACGCGAGGCGATCCATGCGCACCGTGACGCCGGCACCGCCGCCCAGGTCCTCGATGTACATGCGATCACGCGCATAGTCGTACCGGCGAACCTGCGCGCCTGTCGTCCAGGTGCATTCGGCGCTGCGTTGGTCTGCGTCGACAGTCGAGACCGGCATGAGCCGTGTGACCATCTCCGCGCTGTTTGCGTCCGGCCGTCGCGCCGGCGCCTTGCTCGCTTGGGGCATTGCTGACCCTCCAAATGAAAAAGCCCGCTCGCGGCGGGCTTAGGTGTTGGTGGCAGGCGTTCGCCTGTTTGCTGTCCTTGTCTTCGGCGGCGGATCGGTGGCGATCTCGTCGTTCATCGTCTCGACGTCGTAGCCGAGCTGTCGCTGGCCTTCTTGTCGACTGATCAGCCCCGCGTCAATCAAGGCGATGAGCGCCTTAACCTCTTTCAGCGGATCGGTCATTTCGATACGCGGCGCGGTCCAGTCACGAGCGCACACGGCTTTCTTGGTCAAACCGGCAACGTAGGCCACAGAGACGAACCGGTCGGCGACGCAATTAAGGAAGAGTGGAATGAAGATCAACCACTGCTCTTGCTCAACGATCCGCTTGAACTCCATCTTTGCCAATCGCCCACTGGTGAAATTGACCTGCGAGTAGTCGCCGGTGAATTGCTCATAGGTCAAGTCACAGGCGGCGGCTATCGCGCGTAGCTCGATGCGGCAATGCTCCTCGTAGCCGTTACCGGCCATCGGCGCGGC
>NZ_FNLO01000015.1 GCF_900095735.1 Chitinasiproducens palmae
CTTGCCGAGGATCACCAGCTCAGGGGCTTCCTTCTCGACCACCGCCTTGATCAGCTTGGCCACGGCCAGCGGCTGCAGCTCCGCGCTGGTCTCGACCAGCAGCGCGCGGTCCGCGCCGATCGCCAGCGCCGTGCGCAGCGTCTCCTGGCACTGCGTCACGCCACACGACACGGCCACCACCTCGGTGGCCACGCCGGCCTCGCGCAGGCGTACCGCCTCCTCGATGGCGATCTCGTCGAACGGGTTCATCGACATCTTCACGTTGGCCAGGTCCACGCCCGACTCGTCCGCCTTCACGCGAACCTTCACGTTGTAGTCCACCACGCGCTTCACGGGTACCAGCACTTTCATTCCACGCTCCAGTCCTGAAAACAGTGTCAGCCTTCGATTATAAAGTGCGACGCGCGCCTTCCCCGGCAATCACTACAAAGCATGCGTGTTCTTCACCCGCCGCAACCCGGAATTTATAGCACGATCGTGCTATTAAAGGCGAATCGCTTTGTGCTTGCACCAAGAAAAAAGCCCTGGCGCGGGCCAGGGCTTGCGGCTGCGCGGCTTGCGCCACGCGCGTTCGGCTTACCAGGAGGCCGAGACGGCGCCCTGATACTTGCTGGTGATGAATTGCTTCACTTCCGGCGAATGATAGGCCTTGACCAGCTGAGCCACCCACGGCTTGTCCTTGTCGGCGGCGCGCACGGCGATCACGTTGCTGTAGGGACCGGTCGGCGGCTCGATCGCGATCGAATCCTTCTTCGGCGACAGCCCGGCTTCCATCGCGAAATTCGTGTTGATCGCGGCGGCATCGACGTCGTCAAGCGAGCGCGGGATCTGCGCCGCGTCCAGTTCGACGAACTTCAGCTTCTTCGGGTTGTCGATCACGTCGATCGGCGTGGCCTTCAGGCCGGCATCGGCGCGCAGCTTGATCAGCCCCTGCTTCTGCAGCAACAGCAAGGCGCGACCGCCATTGGTCGGATCGTTCGGCAGCGCAATGCGCGCGCCGTTCTTCAGTTCGGCAAGCGACTTGATCTTCTTCGAGTAGATGCCCATCGGAAAATTCACCGTCTGGGCCACGCTGACCAGCTTGTAGCCGCGATCGCGCACCTGCGCATCCAGATACGGCTGGTGCTGGTAGCTGTTCGCGTCCAGATCGCCGCTGGCAAGTGCCGCGTTCGGCTGCACGTAGTCGGCGAATTCGACGATCTTGATATTCAGGCCATCCTTGGCGGCGACCTTCTTCACTTCTTCCATCACCTGCGCGTGCGGACCGCCGGTGACGCCGACCTTGATCGTCTGGTCCGCCTGCGCGGCACCGGCGAACAGCGCCGCCGCGCCGAAGGCGGCCGCGAACTTGAGAGCGAAACGTCGTTGCATCTTTTTTCCTTTTGGGTTTGCTACAGCGTGGTCAGCGGTGGCTGAGTTTGCGCACGATCAGGTCGCCGAGCGACTGAACGAGCTGGACGAAAACGATGAGCACGACGACGACCGCCAGCATGACTTCGGGCAGGAAGCGCTGATAGCCGTAGCGGATGCCGAGGTCGCCGAGACCGCCGCCGCCGATCGCGCCCGCCATCGCCGAATAGCCGACGAGGCTCACGAAGGTGATCGTCAGACCGGCGATGATGCCGGGCAATGCCTCGGGCAGCAGGATCTTCCAGACGATCTGCCCGGTCGTGGCCCCCATCGCCTGTGCGGCCTCGATCAGACCGCGATCGACTTCGCGCAGCGCCGTCTCGACCAGCCGGGCGACGAACGGGGCCGCGGCGATGGTCAGCGGCACGATCGCGGCCGTGGTGCCGATCGACGATCCGACCACCAGCCGCGTGAACGGGATGACCGCGACCAGCAGGATGATGAACGGCACCGAGCGCACCGCGTTGACGACCAGGCCGAGCGAACGATACACCGCGCCGTTCGGCAACACGCCATTCCGGTCGGTCAGATGCAGCACGATGCCCAGCGGCACGCCGATGACCGCGCCGAGCACGCCCGACACGCCGACCATCAGCAGGGTCTCGCCGAACGACGAGACGAACAGGTCCAGCATCTCACTCAACATGCGAAATCTCCTCGACGATCACGCCCTTGCCGCGCAGGAAATCGATCGCCTCGCCCACCTGCCGCGCGTCGCCGCTGGCCAGCACGGCGAGCGAACCGAACGCTTGCCCCTGAATTTCGTCGACCTGACCATGCAGGATGCTGATCTCGAGCGCATACCGCCGGATCGTCTCCGACAGCACTGGATCGCCGACCCCGGCGCCGGTGAAGGCCAGACGCAGCAGGTGGTCGCGGCCGGCGACCAGCCGCTCGGCGATGCGCGCCTTCAGGGCGGGCGGCAATTCGCTGGCGATCACGTCGCCGATCATCGCGCGGGTGACTTCGTGGTGAGGGCGCAGGAATACGTCGATCACCCGGCCGCTCTCGACCACGCGGCCGGTTTCGAGCACGGCGACGCGGTCGCAGATCTGCTTGATCACTTCCATCTGGTGAGTGATCAGCACAATGGTCACGCCGAGCTCGCGATTGATCTGGCGCAACAGCTCCAGGATCGACCGGGTGGTTTCCGGATCGAGCGCGGACGTCGCCTCGTCGGACAGCAATACCTTGGGCCGGTTGGCCAGCGCGCGCGCGATGCCGACCCGCTGCTTCTGACCGCCGCTGATCTGCGCCGGGTAGCGGTCGCGCTGGGCCGCGAGACCGACCAGATCGAGCAACGGCGCGACCGTCGCCTCGATTTCGCTGCGGCTCTTGCCGGCAAGCTCCAGCGGCAACGCCACGTTCTCGTACACGGTGCGCGACGACAGCAGGTTGAAGTGCTGGAAGATCATGCCGATGTCGCGCCGTGCCTCGCGCAACGCTGCCGCGTTCAGGCGCGTGAGGTCGCGCCCGGCCACGACGACCGTGCCCTCGCTGGGACGGGTCAGCAGGTTCAGCGTACGCACCAGCGTGCTCTTGCCGGCGCCGCTGCGACCGATGATGCCGAAGATTTCCCCGCTGCCGATCGACAGATTGATGTCGCGCAGCGCCTCCACCAGTCCACGCGGACCCGGGAAGCGCTGGCTTACGTGCTTTATTTCTATCATGTTGGACGCGAGCGGGCCGCCGCACAGGGGCGTCGGCCCGCTCAGCCGATTGAGCCGAGGCGAGATTCTACCCCGTCGCGCTCGCCCGGCTCAGACATGTTTCTGCTCGTCTTATAACGCTTTGCTATGTGACGCAAGCCGGACAGACCCGGCCGTCGCACGACGTCAGGCCGGCGTCAGACCTGCGCCAGTTCGCGCAGGTGCGCGACCACCGAGCGCCCCAGCGCCGAGAGGTTGTAGCCGCCTTCCAGGCAGCTCACGATGCGCCCGTTCGCGTGGCGGGCGGCGATCGCCATGATCCGCGCGGTCAGCCATGCGTAGTCGGCCTCGCGCAGGGCGAGATTGCCCATGTCGTCCTCGATGTGCGCATCGAAGCCCGCGGAGATCAGCACCAACTCTGGCGCGAACGCGTCGAGCCGCGGCAGCCAGGTACGCGACGCAATGTCCCGCATCTGCGCGCCGTCGGTGCGCGCCGGCAGCGGCGTGTTCGCCATGTTCGCGCCGAGCGGCGGATCGCCGGAGAACGGGTAGAAAGGATGCTGGAACAGGCCACACATCAGCACGCGCGGTTCGTTCGCGAACGCCATCTCCGTGCCGTTGCCGTGGTGCACGTCGAAGTCGACGATCGCCACGCGGCTCAGGCCGTGCACGTCCAGCGCATGACGCGCCGCCAGCGCGACATTGTTGAAGAAGCAGAAGCCCATCGCGCGGTCCGGCTCGGCGTGATGGCCCGGCGGACGCACGCTGCAGAACGCATTGTCGTATTCGCCGGCCAACACCGCGTCGGTGGCGGCCACGGCTGCGCCGGCCGCACGCAGCGCCGCCTGCCACGTGAACGGATTCAGGCGCGTGTCGCTGTCGAGATCGACATAGCCATGCTCGGGCCGCCGGTGGCGCAGTTCATCGATATAGGCCGGCAAGTGCACGCGCGCAAGCTCGCCCTCGTCGATCATCGGCGCATCGACGCGCTCGAGCACCATGTCGATGCGGCTTGCAATGAGTTGATCGTCGATCGCCTGCAGGCGCGCCGGGCACTCTGGGTGCCAGTCGCCCATCTCGTGACGCTGACAGTCGGCGTGGGTGTAGAAAGCGGTGGACATGTGGTCGGCTCGTCCGGCCGATCGGCAGCCGATGCGCCGTTGCACACCGGCTGCCTCGCCGCGCGCAACGGTCGCCTCGCCGTCGGCGGATCGGCCCGTCTTTTCGCGATAAGGTAACACACGGGCGTCGGTTATACTGGGGCAACGATGTTCTTCCCAATCGACCATGACAGTGACGCAGAGCCAGACGCCAGGCCAGCGGGTACGTCGGGGAGCGGCACTTTCCCTGATCGCCCTTGCCACGCTGCTTTTGTCCAACGGCGCGGCCGCGCAGGGACAACCTGAAACACCGACCGAAAGCGGGACGGTTTTCGAAGAAGAGATCGTGCCGCAGCGTTATGCGGACAGCGCCGCCGTCAATCAGTTCATCGACATGATGGTCGCGCGCTACGACTTCAACCGGGACCAGTTGCGCGCGCTGTTCCGCCAAGCCAGCTATTCGGCGACGGCGGTCAAGCTGATCACGCCCGCCGCTTCGCCGTCGGTCAAGAACTGGCAGAAGTACCGCAGCCGCTTCCTCGACGCAGTACGCATCAACAACGGCGTGAATTTCTGGCGCAGCAACCGCGCGGCGCTCGACCGCGCCGCCGAGACGTATGGCGTGCCGCCCGAGTATATCGTCGCGATCATCGGCGTCGAGACCGTCTACGGCCGGTTCATGGGTAATTTCCGCGTGCTCGATGTGCTGACCACGCTGTCCTTCGATTATCCGAACACGCGCAACCGCGACGATCGGCAGACGATGTTCCGCAAGAACCTCGAGGACTTCCTGGTCTGGACGCGTTCGTCGAATATCGACCCGTTGAGTGTGCTGGGCTCCTACGCGGGCGCGATTGGCATCCCACAGTTCATGCCTACCAGCATCATCCAGTACGCGGTGGACTTCGACGGTTCGCAGTCGATCGACCTGCGCGCCAGCGCGTCCGATGCGATCGGCAGCGTCGGCAACTACCTGAACAAGAACGGTTGGGAACGCGGTCGGCCGGTCGTCTGGCAGATCCGCGGCGACGCCGGCAGCCAGGGCATCGCGCAGGCTGCCGCCGACGGCGCGCCGGAACCGCGCTGGTCGCTCGATCAACTGCTGCGCGCCGGCCTGCTGCTCAACGAGCCGGGGCTGGATCTGCAGACCGAGCGCGGCACGCCGTTGACGGTCGTCGATCTGCCGACGCCCGGCATGCCGACGCAGTACGCATTGGGTCTGCGCAACTTCTACGTGATTACGCGCTACAACCGCAGCTTCTTCTATGCGATGTCGGTGCATGAACTTGCGCAGCGCATCCGACTGCGGATGAAGGCGTCCGGCGAGATCGTCAACTGAGGCTGGCGGTGCGCCCGCGTGCAGCCGGCCCCTGACGACGCGCTTTTGCAGTTCTGCCCGTCAGCGTTGTTCGGCGCTCGGGGCGCGGGGCTTCGGGGCTTCGGCAATCCGCGGCTCCGGAAAGCACAGCCGCGGCACGTGCAGTCGGCGCGACGTGCGCCCTGCCATCGGACCATCCGAACTGCCACGCTACTTGCCACGATGCCGACCGTTGACCGGCATTGGCAATTGCCGCCGCGCATCCCGATCACCCCAGCCTTTACGATGCGCTTCTGTTGCTAGGCATGGAAGACGCGCGGATCACGCAGCCGAGCATGCTTGTCGCCGTCCAAATCGAGCACGACGCGGCAGCCGACGCGCAGCGAACACAGCGCAAGGCGCCAACACTTCGGGCTCGACAGGCATGTCCAAGCAGGCAAACGGCCGCTGCGATGATCGATGCATGGCTGACTGCACCGTTGCCTGCAATTGCGGACTGCGAGAGCGGACTGCGAGAGCGGACCGTGAGAGCTGAGTGCAAGAACCGACTGCCGCAGCGGATCGCAGCCACCCGACGGACGGGCCAAGCCCGGGGCAGGACTGATCGCGGTTGGGTCGCCAGCGTGGAATTGCCCCCTTATAGAAGAAGGTCTGCCAGGCCGCCGTCCGAGTGCGCAGCCGGCTTGTCCGTGGCTGCCCTTACGTGCTCTCACGTGCCCTTGTGGGGCTATGTGTGCCCTCATGAGCCCGGCAAGTGCCAGCCGTGTGCCGGCCTCGCGGGGCAAGGGCCGCATGAGCGGCGAGCGGGTCTCGCCGCGCCACCCCGCTACGTCCCCGCTACGTCCCCGCTAATGCGCCCCGCTGATCCGTAGCGGCCGGCGATCGATCCTTTGCAGCGCTGCTTGCCGCGCAACAGCTCGCGGCGACGCCCCTGCTTCATGGCGGGTCAGCGCAGGCCAATACATTCCTGGGCGGGTCCAGCGCCCCCCCTTTGCCATCGCAGCACGTATGCGGCCCATGGGACGAATACGGCGCATGGGACAAGTACGGCGCATGCGGCGCAGACGGCGCATCTTTCCGGCACCGGGCACGGCCGGCCCAGACACCCTGTCGCTGCGCATCGTACCCGGCAATCAGGTGGTACAGGAAATGCAGTCGAAGCCGCCGACCAGCGCCCGGCAACCACGGCAGCGCGGACGAGTCAGGCGAAAACTTGAGCGAAGATTCAGGCGGGAAGTCGGGCCTGAACTTGGGCCTGAACTTGGGCCTGAACTTGGGCCTGAACTTGGGCCTGAACTTGGGCCTGAACTTGGGCCTGAACTCGGGCTTAAAGTCAGGTGGGAGCTCAGGCGGGAAAGACGCCGGTCGACAGGTAGCGGTCGCCGCGGTCGCAAACGATGAAGACGATCGTCGCGTTTTCCACTTCGCGCGCGATGCGCAACGCGACATCGCATGCCCCGCCGGACGACACGCCCGCGAAGATACCTTCGCGCCGCGCCAGTTCCCGCGTCCGCTCTTCGGCCACGGCTTGCGACACGGACTCGACACGATCGATGCGCGAGCGGTCGAAGATCTTCGGCAGATAGGCTTCCGGCCACTTACGAATGCCTGGAATCCGCGACCCCTCCTCGGGCTGCGCGCCGACGATTTGGATCGCCGGATTGCGTTCCTTCAGGTACTGCGAGGTGCCCATGATCGTGCCGGTGGTGCCCATCGACGACACGAAGTGCGTAATCTCGCCGTTCGTGTCGTCCCATAGCTCGGGACCGGTCGATTCGTAGTGCGCACGGGGATTGTCGGGATTCGCGAACTGATCGAGGATCACGCCCTTGCCGTCGCGTTGCATCTGCTCGGCGAGGTCGCGTGCGCATTCCATGCCGCCCTTTACCGGGGTCAGGATGATCTCCGCGCCATAGGCACCCATGCTCTGCCGCCGCTCGACCGACAGGTCCTCGGGCATGATCAGCACCATCCGATAGCCGCGCAGCGCAGCGGCCATCGCCAATGCAATGCCGGTATTGCCGCTGGTGGCTTCGATCAGCGTATCGCCGGGCTTGATGGTGCCGCGCGCTTCCGCGTGGCGGATCATCGACAGCGCCGGTCGATCCTTCACCGAACCGGCCGGGTTGTTGCCTTCCAGCTTCGCGAGGACGACATTGTTACGCTGCCGGATCGACTCGTCCACGAGCCGCACCAGCCGGACGAGCGGCGTCTTGCCGATCGTGTCTTCGATAGTCTGATAGTTCATCTTGAGCCGTCCAACGAATGTCGCGTCGATTGTAGCCGAAGCAGCGGATACGGTCGGACGCCCGGAAGCGACGCAACCGCGCGCGGCCCAGCCCACCGCGCCGGTGAAGTCGTGCATAGGCAAGCGGCGAAACCTGGCCCCGGCGGACCGCCGCAAGCCGTCGCAGGCCGTCGCAGGCCGTCGCAGGCCACCATAAGCCGTCGCAAACGGCAGCAGATCGTCGCCAGCGACGCAGACCGCGTCGGGCCGCCGAGACACGCCTGGCCCGGCGGCAGCGGTGCACGCTTCGCAGCGCATGCGGCATGCCCGCGCTCGCCGGTGACATGCGTCCACGCTGCGTGCCGGCGTCGCAGTTGGCAAGCTCGACGCGCCGCGACGTGACGCGCCGCGACCCGACCCGACCCGACCCGACCCGACACGACGACAGGCGACGCGAATGGGTCTGCGGCGCGCCGTCGATCGGGCCGCGTCATCGCTCAACTCCTGGGTTTTCCCTGCGCGGCAGGTGGTTTGGCAGTCGGCGCCCGCGCGCCCTTGCCCGGCGCGGGTGCCCCGCCGAACGTCATCCCCTGCTCGACGAGTTTGCCGACCGACCGCGTGCTGAGCCCCTTCACGCGGTCGGCCAGGTCGGCGGCATCCTTATACGCGCCGTGCGCGTCGCGTTCGCTGACGATCGCTTGCGCCTTCGCCGCGCCCAGACCCTTCATCGTTTCCAACGCGGCCTTGTCGGCGGTGTTGACGTCCAGCGCCACCGCATGCGCGGCGAAGAGGAGCGCGCCCAGGAAGGCACAGGTTTGTTTGAACATGGCAATCTCCCAAGTGGCGCGGTCCTGGAATGGACCGCACTGCCTGCCATCCTAGGGAGAAAGCCGCCGCGCTTACACCTGGCCGGTCAGCCAGTTCACATAGCGCGAGACGCCTTGCTCGACGGTCAGGAAGGGGGCGTCGTAGCCTGCCGACCGCAGGGCGCCGATATCGGCCTGCGTGAAGCACTGGTACTTGCCGCGCAACGCGTCGGGGAAAGGAATGTATTCGATCTTGCCGCTGGCAACGAGTGCCTCCAGCGTGGCGGGCGCCGCACCGGTCTCGATCGCGTTCAGCGTGTTGACGACCGTGCGGGCGATGTCGTTGAACGGCTGCGCCGCGCCGGTGCCCAGGTTGAAGATTCCCGACCGATCCGGATGGTCGAAGAAGAACAGATTGACCTTGACGACGTCCTCGACGGACACGAAGTCGCGAGTCTGGGCGCCGGCCGCATAGCCGTTGTACTCCCCGAACAGCTTGACCCGGCCCTCTTCGCGAAACTGGTTGAAGTTGTGGAAGGCGACCGACGCCATGCGGCCCTTGTGCTGCTCGCGAGGGCCATACACGTTGAAATAGCGAAAGCCGGCGATTTGGCTGTTGGCGCGCGGCAGCGCGCGGCGAACGACCTGATCGAACAGGAACTTCGAGTAGCCATAGACGTTCAATGGCCGCTCCAGCTCGCGGCTTTCGACGAAACGGTCGGAGCCGCCATACACCGCCGCCGACGAGGCATACAGGAACGGAATCCGCTCGCGCAGACAAACGTCCAGCATCGAACGCGAATAGCGGAAGTTGTTCTCCATCATGTAGCGGCCGTTGTGCTCCATCGTGTCGGAGCATGCGCCTTCGTGGAACACGGCGCGCACCGGGCCGAAATCGCCTCGCGCGAAGCGTTCGACGAACTCGCTCTTGTCGAGAAAATCGGCGATCTCGCCGTCGACCAGGTTGACGAACTTGTCGGCGCGCGTCAGGTTGTCGACCGCGATGATGTCATGCTCGCCGCGCTCATTGAGCGCCTTGACGATGTTGCTGCCGACGAAGCCGGCGGCGCCGGTAACGATGATGGTCATGAGAGGTCTCGGGTTCGCCGCGCGCCCGCCGGAGCGGCGTCGCAGCGGACGCAGTAGAAAATTGGGACGGCAGCGCGGCCGCGCGGCCACGCGACACGCCGTTCGTGCCCCGTCGCTGGCGTGGCTTCCCATTGCAACGACGATCCAGCGGCCACGGCAACAATGCAGCGATAGTGCAGCGGCAATGCAGCGACGACGCAGCCAGGCCACGGCCTTATCGAGACTGCCGTGGCGACATCGCCTTACGGATGCCGCCCGACCGATACCGTGTCACTGCGGGCCGTCCGTGGTCACGACAGCGCCGGAAAACGATTCGCGCACGGCACCGGCGGCCGGTCCGGCTCGCACGCCCGCTTCGCGACGCCTCGGGCCAACGCGTCGACCGGCCGTCGGTCGGACGTTGACCGAAACACCTGTCAGCGCGCCGGCGTCCAGGCCCCGAACAATTCGTCGAAGTCGACTGTCGCGGTGCCCAGCTTGGCCACCACGATGCCGGCCGCGCGATTGGCATGATATACCGAGTCGAGCCGCGGCAAGCCCGCTGCCAGCAGGGTGGCGACGGTCGCGATGACGGTATCGCCGGCGCCGGAGACGTCGAATACCTCGCGCGCCTCGGCCGGCGCGGAGTGCGAACCGGCGGCGTCGAACAACGTCATGCCTTCCTCGGAACGAGTCAGCAGGATCGCATCGAGCTCCAGCGAAGCCCGCAAGGCTCCGACGCGCTCGATCAGCTCGGCCTCGGATTGCCATCGTCCGATCACCTGCTGCAATTCGGCACGATTCGGCGTCAGCATGGTCGCGCCGCGATACCGCGCCCAGTCCTCGCCCTTCGGGTCGACCAGCACCGGCACACCGGCGGCGCGCGCCTGCTCGATCAAGGTCTCGGCATGCGTCAGCACGCCCTTCGCATAATCCGACAACAGCACCACGTCGTGGCTGCCGAGCAGGTCACGGTAGGCACGCAGGCAAGCCTGCAAGACGTCACCCTGCGGCCTGCTCTCGAAATCGACGCGCAGCAGCTGTTGCTGACGGGCCAGTACGCGCAGTTTGACCGTCGTCTCGAGCGATGCGTCACGCTGCAGGTGCGCGTCGACGCGCCCTTCCTTCAGGAGCGCGAGCAGACACGCGGCGGGCTCGTCGTCGCCCACCGCGCCGAGCAGACTGGCGCGCCCGCCGAGCGCCACGATGTTGCGCGCGACGTTGGCCGCGCCGCCCAGCCGCGCTTCACTGCGCACGACACGCGCGACCGGCACCGGCGCTTCCGGAGAAATGCGCTCGACATCGCCGAACCAGTAGCGATCGAGCATCACATCGCCCACCACCAGCACCCGCGCACGCGCGAGGTCGGCGCGCGCGACCGTGTCCGCCGGCGGCGGCATCGGATGGTCAAGCGTCGACATGCGTGCGTCCTATCGTGAAGTAGTCGAATCCTTCGCGTGCCAGCACCGCCGGGTCGTAGAGATTGCGTCCGTCGAAGATCACCGGCCGGCGCAGCCGCTCCTTCAGGTCGGCGGCGTCCAGGCTCTTGAACGCCTTCCATTCGGTCAGCACGACCAGCGCGTCGGCACCGTCGGCCGCCGCCTCGCGGCTGTCGCAGAAGTCCAACCGCGCCGATTCCTCCTGAGTCAGATCCAGCGCGAACACGCGGCGAGCCTCGTCCACCGCAACGGGGTCGAACGCGCGCACGCGGGCGCCGCGCTGCAGGAGCGCGCGCACCAGCACCCGGCTGGGCGCCTCGCGCATGTCGTCCGTCTCCGGCTTGAAGGCCAGGCCCCACACGGCGAAACTGAGGTCGTCGAGGCGCTCGCCGAAATGGGCGGTGATTTTCTGCGCGAGAACCTGCTTCTGCGCATCGTTGACGGCCTCGACCGCGCGCAGGATCTGCAGCCGGTGTCCGTGCTCGTCGCCGGTGCGCACCAGCGCCTGCACGTCCTTCGGGAAGCAGGAGCCCCCGTAGCCGCAACCGGCATACAGGAAGCTGTAGCCGATGCGCGGATCGGAACCGATGCCGCGCCGCACGGCCTCGATATCGGCGCCGACGCGCTCGGCGAGGTTGGCCAGCTCGTTCATGAACGAGATACGCGTGGCCAGCATCGCATTCGCCGCGTACTTGGTGAACTCCGCCGAACGGACGTCCATCAGCATCGTGCGCTCGTGGTTGCGGTTGAACGGGCTGTACAACTGTTTCATCAGCGCCAGCGCCCGCCGCCCGTTCGCGTCATCGTCGCAGCCGAGCACGATGCGGTCGGGCCGCATGAAGTCCTCGACCGCCGCGCCCTCCTTCAGGAATTCCGGATTCGAGACGACCGAGAACGGCACGTCGGCGCCCCGTGCGCGCAGTTCGGCGGCGATCGCGTCGCGCACCCGCGCGGCGGTGCCGACCGGCACGGTGGACTTGTCGACGACCACCTTGAAGTCGCTCATCGTGCGGCCGATGTTGCGGGCGGCCGCGAGCACGTATTGCAGGTCGGCCGAGCCGTCCTCGTCCGGCGGCGTGCCGACGGCGATGAACTGGATGTCGCCGTGCGCGACCGCCGCTTCGATATCGGTCGTGAAACGAATTCGTCCGGCGTGGCGGTTGCGCGCGATGACGCCCTCGAGACCGGGCTCGTGAATCGGTACGCCGCCGGCTTCGAGAATGGCAATCTTGCGGGCATCGACGTCGAGACACAGCACGTCGTTACCGATTTCGGCCAGGCAGGCGCCGGTGACGAGACCGACGTAGCCCGTGCCGATGATGGTGATCTTCATGGAGCGGTTGACCTAGGAATTCAGCTGGAACTGCCCAGCACTTCGGTACGGCGCGGCGCGTAGCTTTCCCACGCGCCGCAGCCCGGGCATTGCCAGTAGAAAAGGCGGGCGCGGAAGCCGCAGTTCTGGCAGACGTATCGCGGCAGGTTCTTGGTGCGCTGGCGGATCAGCGTCTGCATCAGCTCGAGTTCGCCGCGCCGCGCCGGCTCGGCGGCCGCGATCTGCCCTTCGAGCAGACGCGTCAAACCGGCAAGCGTCGGGGTCTTGCGCATCTGGGCCAGCGCCAGCGCATGTGCCTCGTCGACGCCGCGATGTTCGGCGACGTGCTTGTACACCACGTCGAGCAGATCGTTGGACGGGTGTGCGTCCAGATAGGCGATCAGTTGATCGACGCCTTCGCCGGCCCGGCCCTCGGCCGCATAGGCCTGCAACAGGCGATCCGCGACCAGCGGCAGGTAGACCGGATTCTGGCGCTCGATGCGCGACCAATTCGCGATCGCGCCGACCGGATTGCCGGCCGCAAGCTCCACGTCGCCGAGCTGGATCGTCGCGCGCGCGTTGTTCGCATTGATTTCCAGCGCCTGGTTGAGGTTCGCGCGGGCCGACGAGCGATCGTTGCGCTGCATTGCGTCGGCCGCCAGTTCGCAATGGAACTGCGCGATTTCGCGACGCAGCGAAGGCGCGCCGAGCGCTTCGAGCTGACGCGCGGTTTCGATCGCCTGCTTCCAGTCGCGTTCGGTCTGGAAAATCGTCAGCAGCGCGCGCAGGCCATCGGCCTTGTAAAGCCCGTCACCCAGAGAACGCAGCGCGTGTTCGGCGCGGTCGAGAAGCCCCGCTTTCAAGAAGTCCTGACCAAGCTCGTAGAGCGCGTGATCGCGCTCGGCCGTCGGCAGGTCAGCCCGGCTGAGCAGGTTCTGGTGCACGCGGATCGCCCGTTCGGTCTCGCCGCGGCGTCGAAACAGGTTGCCAAGCGCGAAATGCAGCTCGGTGGTCTCGGGGTCGAGCTTGACGACCTCGATGAACGCGTCGATCGCCTTGTCGGGTTGTTCGTTGAGCAGAAAGTTGAGCCCGCGGAAGTACGAGCGCGGCAGGTTCGACGCGTCGCTCAGCAGGTTCTTTAGATCGAAACGGGCGGCCACCCAGCCGAGACCGAAGACGATCGGAATGGCCAGCAGCCACCAGAAATCGAGATCCATAGGAGGAGACGGCGGAAGGCCGACTTACATGATCGGGGGAATCGGCGGCGGCTCGACAGCCACCGTATCGCGTGCGCGCAACTCGCGACGCAGCCGGGCGGACTCGCGGCGCAGCCGCAACACCGCGGGCACGGCCGCCAGCAGACCGGCCACCATGCCGACCACGAAGAAGGCCAGGGCGATCAGTATCAGCGGCGCATGCCAGACGTAGTCGGCGAACACGTGCAGTTCGGCTGGCTGGGTGTTGGCCAGCGCCAGCACCAGCAGCACGATGAAGATGATGATCCTGAGCAACCAGACGACGAACTTCATGCGGATGGCCGAGATGGGGGCGGGAACCGGTCGCGGGCCGCCGCGCATGCGACGCCAGCACCGGCGTGCCCGTATTGTAATGGAAGGCCGTGGCGACGACGAAGCACGACGGCTTCGCGCGGCACCGCCCAGTCGTGCCCGGTCGTACAAATGAAAACGCCCGTGGGTGTCCACGGGCGTTGCACGGCGGCTGGCGGCCGGCCGGACCGTGACGACGCATCGCAGCGCGAGGCATCGATCGTGGCGGCCCAGCCAGGCCGGTCAATCGGGCTCGTTGACGATTGCCGTCGCCGATTCAGCGCTTTTGTCGACGCGCTCGCGCAGTTCCTTGCCGGGCTTGAAGTGCGGCACGAATTTCTCCGGCACCAACACTTTCTCGCCCGACTTCGGATTGCGTCCGACACGCGACGGCCGCCGGTTCAGCGAAAAACTGCCGAAACCTCGGATCTCGATGCGGTGCCCGTTGGCCAGGGCCCGGGACATCGCATCGAGCATCGTCTTGACCGCGCAATCCGCATCCTTGACCACCAGTTGCGGAAAGCGCTCGGCCAGTTGGATGACCAGCTCGGATTTCGTCATACCCGGCAGCCTGGCTTACTGGCTCTGGCCGTCCAGCTTGGCCTTGAGCAGGGCGCCGAGGTTGGTCGTGCCGCTCGAAGCGGACGACGGTTCGGCCTGGAACTTCTGCATCGCGGTCTGCTGTTCGACGTTGTCCTTGGCCTTGATCGACAGCTGGATGTTGCGGGCCTTGCGATCGACCATCGTCACGAGCGCCGTCACTTCCGCGCCTTCCTTCAGCACGTTGCGGGCGTCCTCGACGCGATCCTGCGAGATTTCCGATGCGCGCAGGTAGCCTTCGACGTCGTCGTTCAGCGCGATGACCGCACCCTTCGGATCGACGGTCTTGACCGTGCCACGCACCACCGAACCCTTGTCGTTCAGCGCCACGAAGTTGTTGAACGGATCGCCTTCAAGCTGCTTGATGCCCAGCGAGATGCGTTCCTTGTCCACGTCGATGCCGAGCACGACTGCCTCGACTTCATCGCCCTTCTTGTACTTGACCACGGCTTGCTCGCCCGGCTCGTTCCACGACAGGTCGGACAGGTGGACCAGGCCGTCGATGTTGCCCGGCAGGCCGATGAACAGGCCGAAGTCGGTGATCGACTTGACCACGCCGCTGATGCGGTCGCCCTTGGCGTGGTTCTGCGCGAAGTCTTCCCAAGGATTCGGCACGCACTGCTTCATGCCGAGGCTGATACGGCGACGGTCTTCGTCGATGTTCAGCACCATCACTTCGACTTCCTGGCCAACGTGCACGACCTTGTTCGGCGCGACGTTCTTGTTGGTCCAGTCCATTTCCGAGACGTGCACCAGGCCCTCGATGCCGTCTTCGATCTCGACGAACGCGCCGTAGTCGGTCAGGTTCGTGACCTTGCCGAACTGGCGGGTGCCGGCCGGGTAGCGGCGAGCGATGTCGACCCACGGATCTTCGCCGAGCTGCTTCATACCCAGCGAGACGCGGTTGCGTTCCCGGTCGATGCGCAGCACCTTGACGCGGATGTCGTCGCCGACATTGGTCATGTCGGACGGGTGACGCACGCGGCCGAAGGCCATGTCGGTGATGTGCAGCAGACCGTCGATGCCGCCGAGGTCGACGAACGCGCCGTAGTCGGTCAGACTCTTCACGACGCCGTCGACCACATCGCCTTCCTTCAGCGTGGCGAGCAGCTTTTCGCGCTCTTCGCCTTGCGACTCTTCAAGCGCCGCACGGCGCGACAGCACGACGTTGTTGCGCTTCGGGTCGAGCTTGATGACCTGGAAGCGATCGGACTTGCCTTCGAGCGCCGACGTGTCCTTGACCGGACGCACGTCGACCAGCGAACCCGGCAGGAACGCGCGGATGCCGTTGACCATGACGGTCAGGCCGCCCTTGACCTTGCCGGTGATCGTGCCCTGGACGAACTCGCGGTTCTCCAGCGCCTTTTCCAGCATGCTCCACGAGGCGAGACGCTTGGCCTTGTCGCGCGACAGGATGGTGTCGCCGTAGCCGTTTTCGAGCGCGTCGATCGCCACCGGAACGAAGTCGCCAGGGCTGGCTTCCAGTTCACCCTGGTCGTTCAGGAATTCCTCGCGAGGAATGTACGCGTACGACTTCAGTCCAGCATTCAGAATGACGAACTTCGGATCGATCCCGACGACTTCCGCCGAGATGACTTCGCCCGTGCGCATGTCCTGCTGCTTCAGCGACTCTTCGAACAGCGCCGCGAACGATTCATTGCCGGACTGGGTGGACTGGGAGATTTGTTGATCGGACATAAAAGGTAAATGCGGGCTGTGGCGGATGTCGCACGGTGCCGGCCTTCGGATGGCCGGCGCGTCTTCATCTCGCGCTGAGCGCGCGGGTTGGGGGTTGAACGAAACGGGCGTTGACGCCCGGTTACAACAGTGTTGCTACAGCGAATACCAATGCAACTGCAGAGCGAATACCAAAACCGCCGGTACCGGAGCGCCGGCATCGACCCGTCCAAACGACGCGTCGCTGCCGATGAACCGCTACCGAACCGAATGCGCAGTGTCGCGGCGGCGCTACACCAGCCCCGCGTCGCGGCACCAGCCGAGCACTGACTCGACCGCCTGATCGACCATCATTTCGGACGTGTCGAGCCGGTGAGCGCCTTGCGGCGCGACCAGTGGTGCCGCGGCGCGCGCCGTGTCACGGGCGTCGCGCTCTCTGAGCGCTTCGGAAAGGTCTTGGATATTAGCAGAAAACCCTTTTTCCTTCAATTGCTTATACCGGCGCGCCGCGCGAGCCTCGACGCTCGCGGTCAGGAACACCTTGACCGGGGCGTCCGGGAAGATCACGGAGCCCATGTCGCGGCCATCCGCAACCAGGCCGGGCGCGCGCCGAAAGCCATGCTGGCGCGCCACCAGCGCGTCGCGGACCGGCTGATGCACGGCGATCGCGGACGCGAAGAGGCCGATCGCCTCCTCCCGGATGGCCCGGGAGACGTCCTCGCCGCCCATTTCGATGGTGTCGTCGCCGAAGCGCACGTCCAGCCCCGCGGCAAGCGACGCGAGCGCGTCGACCGCGTCGCTGGGCACGCCCGCACGGGTCGCGGACAGCGCGGTGAGCCGGTACAGCGCGCCGCTGTCGAGCAGGTGATAGCCAAGCGTGGCGGCCACGCGCGCGGCGACGGTGCCCTTGCCGGACGCGGTCGGACCGTCGAGCGTGACGACCGGAATGGATACGGAATGGGCGTTCATCGGACGATCTCCGCGAAGTGGTCGAAATAGTCGGGGAAGGTCTTGGCGACGCAACGCGGGTCGTTGATCGTCACCGGCACGTTGCCAAGCGATGCCAGGGAGAAGCACATCGCGACGCGATGGTCGTCGTAGGTGTCGACGGCCACGCCAGGCGTCAGCGCCGCGGGCGGCGTCACGGCCAGCCAATCCTCGCCCTCCTCCACCGCCGCGCCGAACTTGCGCAGTTCGGTGGCGAGGGCGGCGATGCGGTCGGTCTCCTTCACCCGCCAGCTGCCGATGTTGCGCAGGCAGGTCCGGCCTTGCGCGAACAGCGCCACCACCGCCAGCGTCATCGCCGCGTCCGGGATCAGGTTGCAGTCCAGGTCGATGGCCCGCAGCCGGCCGTCGGACGGCGCGCTGACCTCGATCGCATCCGCGTCGATCCGGCACTGCGCACCCATCGCAAGCAGCGCGTCGGCGAAGCGGACATCGCCCTGCACGCTGGCACGTCCGACGCCGCTCACGCGCACCGGTCCGCCGCCGATGGCGCCGGCCGCCAGGAAATAGGAAGCGGACGAGGCATCGCCCTCGACCAGCACGCGGCCCGGCGAACGATAGCGCACGGCCGGCACGTCGAAGCGCTGCCAGCCGTCGCGTTGCACGGCGACGCCGAAGCGCTGCATCAGATCGAGCGTGATCTCGACATACGGCTTCGAGATCAGCTCGCCTTCGACGACGATCGCAAGACCGGTTTCGCCTGCCGCGGCGAGTGCATTGGGCAGCGCGAGCAGCAGCGCGGTGAGGAACTGGCTCGACACGTCGCCTCGCACCGAGACGCTGGCCGGGCGATTCGCGGCGCGCGCGCCGATGGTCAGCGGCGGATAGCCGTCGTTGCCGCGATAGTCGATGCGCGCGCCCAGTTGTCGCAACGTGTCGACCAGATCGCCGATCGGGCGCTCGTGCATGCGGGCGACCCCGTCGATCCGGTATTCCCCGTCGGCCAGCGCGAGCGCGGCCGTCAACGGCCGCACGGCGGTGCCGGCGTTGCCGACGAACAGGTCCGCCCGCTTGGTGGCGAAGCTGCCGCCACCGCCCGTCACCACGTGGCGGTTGCCGTCGCGTCGCCAGTCGATACCCAGCTTGCGCAACGCGTCGAGCATGACCGCCGTGTCGTCCGACTCGAGCAGATTGTCGATCTCGGTGACACCGTCAGCCAGCGCCGCAAGCAACAGCACGCGGTTGGAAATGCTCTTTGAACCGGGCAAGGCGACAAGGCCAGCGGCCCGCTGCGCGGCAGGGAGATGAAGCTGTTCCATGGTGAAATGTACTAGGGCTTGGAAGTGTCGGACGGCGCGTTGGACGGGGCTTCAGGCGGCGTTTCATGCGGCGTGCCGGGCAACGTTTCATGCGGCGTGTCGGGCAACGTCTCATGCGGCGCGGCGGGCAGCGCATCGGACAGCGCTTCCGGCGGCGCGCCGTGCGATGTGACGGTCGGAACGGCGGCGGCCTGCGCCGGCCACTGCCGCCGCGCGTTGGCGGCTGCCGCGAAACGGCGATGCAGGCCGGCGCCGTCGTCCGAGGCGATGGCCTTGCGCAGCGAGGTCAACCTCGCCAGCAGACCGTCGATGTCGCGCAGCAATGGCTGACGGTTCGCGAGGCAGATGTCTCGCCAGACGGCCGGATCGGACGCTGCGATGCGGGTGAAGTCGCGGAATCCGCTGCCGGCCAGCGCAAGGGTGGCGGCCGCGTCGTCGCGATGCAGCACCTGTTCGAGATAGGCGAAGGCGAGCACGTGCGGCAGGTGACTGACGGCCGAGAAGACGGCGTCGTGCTGCACGGCGGACATCGCCAGCGTCCTGGCGCCGACTGCGCGCCAGATCGCCGCCACTTGCTGCGCCGCGTCGGCATCCGCCGCGTCCGCGCAGAGAATCGTGGTCTTGCCAGCAAAGAGATCGGCGCGCGCGGCGGCCGGACCGTTCGCTTCGCTGCCGGCAATCGGATGCGCCGGCACGAAGCGGCGCCACCTTGGTCCCGCCAGATCACACGCCGCGGCCACGATGTCGTGCTTCACGCTGCCCACATCGGTGATCACCGCGTCCGGTCGGAGCGTCGAGGCGGCGCGTGCGAGCAGCGTTGCGCTCTGCGCGACGGGCGCCGCCAGCACGACGACATCGGCGGCCGCCAGGGCCGCGTCAAGCGCCTCCTCGTCGCCGTCGGCTATCAACGCGTCGACCACGCCACGCGCCAGGGCCTCGTCGCCGGCGGCGGGATCGACGCCCGTCACGGTCAGCGCGGGGACGGCGCGGCGCAGCGCAAGCGCCAGAGACCCGCCGATCAGGCCGGTACCGAAGAGCACGATGCGCTGGAACGGAAGGTCGCTCACGTCGATGATTGGCTCAGTCGTTCAGATGGAAAGGCAAGTCTTGCGAGGCCGGCGGTGAATCCTGCCGCAGCCCTGCCCGGCATCGCGCGCCCGGCTCCGAAACGACGGCCGCCGTCGCGCGCTCTGGCCGCCGGTCGTTGCGCGAATGACGGCCTGCTCGAACCGTTCGCGGCGAGGCCGGAAGGCATCGGGCATCGGGCATCGGGCATCGGGCATCGGGCATCGGGCATCGGGCATCGGGCATCGGGCATGCATGCGACCGCGGCTGGCGGTCGACGCGGCGTCCGTCCAAGCCATGGATGGGCGCGCTCGTACCGATCCCCAGATGCAACGGCCGAGCGACCCGGCACCATCGCCAGCGCGCCGGCCACGCTCGTCACTGCGCGCGTGGATAGGACCCCAGCAGCTTGAAGAACAACACGTCGCGACGCAGATCGGCCAGCGCCGCGGCCACTTCCTGGTCGTTCGCGTGGCCCGCGACATCGACGTAGAAGTAGTACTCCCACTCGCCGCTGCGTGCCGGACGCGATTCGAAGCGGTTCATCGACACGCCGTGGCGCGCCAGCGGCGCGAGCATCCGATGCACCGCGCCGGCTTCGTGCCGGACCGACAGGATCAGCGAGGTCTGGTCGCGCCCGGTGGACAACGGCGGCGTGCCGCCGAGCACGTAGAAGCGGGTGCGATTGTGCGGATCGTCCTGGATCATCCGCGCCGCGGCGTGCAGCTGATAACGCTGCAACGCGCGCTCACCGGCAATCGCCGCGGTGCCCGCCTCGATGGCGGCGCGACGCGCGCCCTCCGCATTGCTCGAGACGGGCACTCGCTCGGCGTTGGGCAGATGCTGGCTCAGCCAGTGCTGACACTGCGCCAACGCCTGCGGATGCGCACATACCCGCGCCACCGATGCAAGTTCGGCGCCCGCGTCGCGGCACAGCAGGTGATGGTGAATCGGCAGCGAGACCTCGCCGGTGATCGGTCGGGTGGTGCGCAGCAACAGGTCGAGCGTGCGCGAGACCACACCCTCGGTGGAGTTTTCGACCGGCACGACCGCGAAGTCGACGGCGCCGCTCTCGACCGCGCGAAACACTTCGTCGATCGACGGTGCCGCGACCCGGTCGGTCGCGTCGCCGAAATAAGCGAGCGCGGCCTGCTCGCTGAACGTGCCCTCCGGCCCGAGGTAAGCCACCGCTTGCGGCGCCTCGATCGCGCGGCTGGCCGACATGATCTGGCGCCAGATCGCCTCGACGTGCTCGTTGGCCAGCGGGCCCTGTCCGAGACGTTGCAGGCGCTCGATGACCTGCCGTTCGCGTTCCGGCCGGAACACCGGCGCATCGAAGTGCTTCTTCACCTCGCCGACCTCGAGCGCGACGCGCGCCCGTTGGTTCAGCAGGTCGATCAGGGCGGCATCGATCTCGTCGATGCGCGCGCGCAGCGGCGCGAGGCGCCGGTCCAACTCGTTGTCCATCTTGAAACGAAGCTCGGTGGCGTGAGAGATGACGCGAGGGCGGGCGCGGGCCTCAGCCCGCCTGCCGTTCGAAGTCGCGCAGGTAGGCGGCGACCGCTTGCACGCCTTCGAGCGGCATCGCGTTATAGATCGATGCCCGCATGCCACCGACACTCTTGTGTCCCTTCAACTGCAACAGGCCACGCTCCTTGGCGCCCTTGAGGAACGCCTCGTTCAGCGTCTCGTCATGCAGACGGAACGGCACGTTCATCAGCGAGCGGGCAGCCGGATCGACGTCGTTGACATAGAAATCGCTGGCGTCGATGGCGCCGTACAGCAGTCCGGCCTTTTCGCGGTTGCGCGCTTCGATGGCCGGCAACCCGCCCTGACGCTTTAGCCACTGGAACACCAGCCCCGCGATGTAGATCGCATAGGTGGGGGGCGTGTTGTACATCGAATTGTTCAACGCGACCAGGTTCCAGTCGAAGGCGCTCGGGCAGATGCCGAGCGTGCGGCCGAGCAAATCCTCGCGTACGACGACAAACGTCAGCCCTGCAATGCCGGCATTCTTCTGTGCGCCGCCGTACATCACACCGTATTTCGCGACGTCCATCGGACGCGACAGAAAATGGGAGGACACGTCCGCGACCAGCGGCACATCGCCCAGGCTCGGCGTTTCGAACATCTCGACGCCGTTGACCGTCTCGTTCGTGCAGACGTGCACATAGGCCGGATCGTCCGAAAGGCGCCACTGCTCGACCGGCGGCACGCGACGGAAACCCTCGTCGGCGGTCGAGACGGCCACATGCGGCGTGCAGTACTTCTTCGCTTCCTTGAACGATTTTTCCGACCACGAACCGGTGATCACATAGTCCGCGCTCTGGCGCGCGCCCAGCAGATTCAGCGGAATCAGCGCGTTCTCGGCGATCGCGCCGCCCTGCGTGAACAGGATGCGGTGACTGGCAGGGATCTCCAGCAACGCGCGCAGATCGTCCAGCGCGGTTTGGTGGATCTCCATGTACTCCTTGCCCCGGTGGCTCATCTCCATCACGCTCATGCCCGAGCCCCGCCAGTCGAGCATTTCGCTCGCTGCCTGTTCGAGCACTTCGACCGGCAAGGTGGCCGGGCCAGCGGAAAAATTGAAGGGGCGCATGGATTGGATCGCTTCGTTAACGTGCGGAAGGGACGGGAGAGACAAAAACGGCTTGGGCCGACAGAACCGGAATCGTCGGACCGCACACCGGAGCGGCGCCGCGTCTTTCAGTCGGCAAACCGGACGACGGCGCCGTCGATGACCGCGCAAGACATGCACGCAAGACATGCACGCGGCCTCGGCGTTGCCACGGCCTCGGCCGTCGGCCCGCGCCATACAGTACCAACTGCGCGTACCAACTGCGTGCACCGACTCAGACAAGTGCGACAGCGATCACGACTACGCTGGCAGCGCCAACGTGCATCGTGCCGACGCGGATGCTGGCCGCTTGCGCCGGGCTGTTGCGCGGCTTGCCGGCATGCGCCGCCGTCCGCAAAATGCAATGGCCGCTTGCTGTTCGGCAAGCGGCCATCAGTGCGGTCCGCAACCGCAGCGGACCACAGGGTCAGACTGGCGCGATTACTTGCGCGACTTGCCGCTCGCGGCCGGTGCGGACGAGCCGCCCTTGCCAGCAGCCGCCACTTCACGGTCTGCCTGCTGACGCGTGGCCTGGATCGATTGCGGCATGTACTTCTGCATCACGCCGTTGACCACGTCGCGGCCAACCTGATCCTGCACTTCGATGAACTTGCGACCGGCCGGGCTCTTGTAGAACGTCGTCAGGTCCTTGATTTCCTGCGTCGAGTAGTAGCGGGCATAGGCCTGCTTCTGCGCTTCGACCGCGTCGTTGCGGAACTGAGCGGTCGTGAAGACCTGCCCCGCCGAATCGACGAGCTTCGGAATCGCGTTCTTCTGCAGCGTCGGCACGGCCGCCTGCTTCTGCGCGTCCGTCATCGACTTGTTCTCGGTCAGCGCGTCCGACAGGACGGCCGGCACCAACTGCTTGGCCTGCATCTGCGCGCTCTGGCCGATCGCACCGGCGAGCTTGCTGGCATCGATGGCCGAAAGCAGATCGTTGATGGCCGCAGCCTTGTCGGCATCGATCTGCACCGGCGCCGGCGCGCTCTGGGGTGCGTTCTGGTCCTGGAGCGACTGCGCCATGGCGAAGGTCGGCACGAGGGAAGCGAGCAACACCAGTTGTTTGAAACGTTTTTGCATCATTGCTCCGTCAGAATATTCAAGCGGCCCCTAGGCACTGCCCGATCTTATCAAATCCGTTCGAATCGGCCGCGTCGGCGACCGTCATTCGTCCTCGGCAGCCGGCGGTTCCTCGGCCGGTACGTCGGCATCGCTCGCCTGGGCATCGTCCAGGCCGGCGTCGTCGGCGATACCGTCGACCACTTCGGCGTCCGTCTCGGCAATTTGCTGCAAACCGGACAGGCGACTGCCGTCGTCTAGACTGATCAGTGTAACACCTTGCGTCGCCCGGCCCATCTCGCGGATTTCGGAGACGCGGGTGCGGATCAGCACGCCGGCGGTCGTGATCAGCATGATCTCGCGTTCCGGGTGGGCAAGCGTCGCGGCCACGACGCGGCCGTTGCGCTCGCTGGTCTGGATCGCGATCATGCCTTTCGTGCCGCGCCCGTGGCGCGTGTACTCGGTGATCGGCGTGCGCTTGCCGAAACCGTTCTCGGTGGCGGTAAGCACCGATTGCTGGTCGTCCTCGGCGACGAGCATCGCGATCAGCGACTGCCCCTCGTCCAGCTGCATGCCGCGCACGCCGCGCGCCTCGCGTCCCATCGGCCGCACGTCGTTCTCATCGAAGCGCACTGCCTTGCCAGCGTCCGAGAACAACATCACGTCGTGCTTGCCATCGGTAATGGCGGCGCCGATCAGGTAGTCGCCGTCGTCCAGGCCGACCGCGATGATGCCCTTGCGCAGGGGCCGGCTGAACGCTTCGAGCGGCGTCTTCTTCACCGTGCCGAACGAAGTCGCCATGAACACGTAGCGATCCGAGGCGAAGGTCTTGACCGGCAGCACGACATTGATCTTCTCGCCTTCCTGCAGCGGGAACATATTGACGATCGGCCGGCCACGCGCGTTGCGCGAACCCTGCGGCACTTCGTAGACCTTGACCCAATACACTCGTCCGCGGTTCGAGAAGCACAGGATGTAGTCGTGGGTATTGGCCACGAACAGCGTCTCGATCCAGTCGTCCTCCTTCATCGAGATCGCCTGCTTGCCGCGACCACCGCGCTTCTGCGCGCGATACTCGGACAGCGGCTGCGACTTGATATAGCCGGCGTGCGACATGGTCACGACCATTTCCTGCGGTGTGATCAGGTCTTCGGTGTTCAGTTCGAACGCACTGTGCTCGATGTACGAACGGCGCGCGTCGCCAAACTCCGACTTGAGCTTCTCGAGCTCGCCGTCGATGATCGCCGTGATGCGTTCCGGACGCGCGAGGATGTCGAGCAGGTCGGCGATTTCCGCCATGATGTCGCGATATTCGCCGACGATCTTGTCCTGTTCGAGCCCGGTCAGGCGCTGCAGTCGCATCTGCAGGATTTCCTGCGCCTGCGTGTCGGACAGTCGATACAGGCCGTCGTCGCCCATCCCATAGATCGGCAGCAGGCCGTCCGGCCGGTATGCGCTGCGGCCGCCCGGGGCATCGGCCTCGGCGCGCGCCAGCATGTCGCGCACCAGCGCGGCATCCCAGGCGCGGGTCATCAACTCCTGCTTGGCCACCGGCGGCGTCGGCGCCGCGCGGATGATCTGGATGAAGTCGTCGATGTTGGCGAGCGCGACCGCCAGGCCTTCCAGCACATGGCCGCGCTCGCGCGCCTTGCGCAACTGATAGATGGTGCGGCGCGTGACCACTTCGCGCCGATGCGACAGGAAATGCGACAGCACTTCCCGCAGGTTCAGCAGCTTCGGCTGGCCGTCGACCAGCGCGACCATATTGATCCCAAACGTATCCTGCAACTGCGTCTGCTTGAACAGATTGTTGAGGATGACCTCGGGCACTTCGCCGCGCTTCAGCTCGATCACCACCCGCATGCCGCTCTTGTCGGACTCGTCGCGGATGTCGGAGATGCCCTCGATGCGCTTCTCGTGCACCAGTTCGGCAATGCGCTCGAGCAGCGAGCGCTTGTTGACCTGATACGGCAGCTCGTCGACGATGATCGCCTCGCGCTGTCCGCGATCGATCTCCTCGAAGTGGGTCCGCGCGCGCATCACCACCCGGCCGCGGCCGGTGCGGTAGCCGTCATGCACGCCGGTGATGCCGTAGATGATGCCGGCCGTCGGGAAATCGGGCGCCGGGATGAACTCGATCAGGTCGTCGACGCTGGCTTCGGGATGCGCGAGCAGGTGCCGGCACGCATCGGTCACCTCGTTCAGATTGTGCGGCGGGATGTTGGTCGCCATGCCGACCGCGATACCGGACGAGCCATTGACGATCAGGTTCGGCAGGCGCGCCGGCAGGACGGCCGGCTCGCTCTCGCTGCCGTCGTAGTTCGGGACGTAGTCGACCGTTTCCTGGTCGAGGTCGGCCAGCAGTTCGTGGCCGATCTTCGACATGCGGATTTCGGTGTACCGCATCGCGGCGGCGCTGTCGCCGTCGACCGAACCGAAATTGCCCTGGCCGTCGATCAACAGGTAACGCAGGGAAAAGTCCTGCGCCATCCGGACGATCGTGTCGTACACGGACTGGTCGCCGTGCGGGTGATATTTACCGATGACGTCGCCAACGATACGCGCGGACTTCTTGTATGCGCGATTCCAGTCGTTGTTCAGTTCGTGCATCGAGTACAGCACCCGACGATGCACCGGCTTGAGGCCGTCGCGTACGTCCGGCAGCGCCCGACCGACGATCACGCTCATTGCGTAATCAAGGTAGGACCGGCGCATCTCGTCTTCGAGCGAGATGGGCAGCGTTTCTTTCGCGAATTGATCCATAGAACCCGACTATCCCTTGCCCCTATCCAATAGCTTTGGATCGAAGTCGTATCTTGTAATTTTAGCATGGGGGCCGTGCTCGGCCCCGTTTTTGCTCATGGGGACTCGGCCGCGACGGCTTGTCGCGACTGGACTGGAGTCGGACTGGCTTACCCTCAGGGGGATGTTGTTGACGTACCACAGGCAGCGACGAACGAGGCTTGCCGGGCACTGGATTTTTATCGAAAGGTCCCGCCCCGTATGGCAGAATGCGTCGCAGAGTCAGGCTTCCCTCGAAGTGCGAGCGGGCTGTTGCAGCCGCCGGTAATGATATACTCCGAGCAGTCCAAGACTTGAACTCGTGATCAGGCACGCAGTATCACTGCTGCATTCTCAATTCGAGAGGAGAAACAATGAATAACTTCAAAAAGCTTGCGTTCATTGCGGTCGCCGCAGTTACAACTGCGTCCGCTTTTGCGCAATCTGTCCCCGCGTCGCGCCAGGCGACCAACGACAACTGGGTCAACGGCACGGGCGAATACGTCTGGATGAACGGCACGAATGAACTGTGCTGGCGCGATGCCTTCTGGACCCCGGCAACCGCCAACGCCAAGTGCGACGGCGCGCTGGTCGTTCAAGCCCCGACGCCGCCGGCCCCGCCGCCTGTTGCCGCGCCGGTCATCTCGAGCCAGAAGGTCACGTATCAAGCCGACGCACTGTTCGACTTCGACAAGGCCGTGCTGAAGCCGGCTGGCCGCTCGGCTCTGGACGAACTGGCTGCCCGCATCCGCAACATCAACCTCGAAGTCGTCGTCGCCACGGGCCACACCGACCGTATCGGTTCGGACCGCTACAACGATCGTCTGTCGCTGCGCCGTGCGCAAGCCGTGAAGGCCTACCTGGTCAGCCGCGGCATCGAAGCCAACCGCATCTACACGGAAGGCAAGGGCAAGCGTCAGCCGGTCACGGGCAACAAGTGCCAGCAACGCAACCGCAAGGCGCTCATCGCCTGCCTGGCTCCGGACCGTCGCGTGGAAGTGGAAGTCGTCGGTACGCAACAAACGCAAACGCAACAGCCGCAACAGTAAGCATCTGCGTTTTGCCGAAAAGCCCTGCCTTGGCAGGGCTTTTTTTATGGCCAGCACCAATTGACGGGCGATGCGGCGTTGCGAAGTTCGGGAACGCCACAGACAGGCCGCGCCTTCGTCGCCGGCCCAACCGGCCCGGACCGCCCAGCACGGATTTCGATCGCTGCGAACGGTTCCACCGGTTCCACCTTTACCGCCTGCGAATGGCAGATCTACACGCGCACCTCAACGCGGACCTCAACGCGCACCTACAAGCGCGCCTACACGCGCACCTACACGCGCACCTACACGCGGACGTGCAAACGGACCGGCAAGTGGAGCGGCACGCCATCGCATCCGCCAGGGCGGGACAGCCGCCCCGCGTCCAATTGCCCTGTCCCCACGCCGCATGCGTGTGGGCATTTCCCGTCGGCCGTTCAGGCAACTGAAACGTATGCGACCGTCGGCGGCGGGCCCGGCGCGTGATTTGCCTTTACCATTGCGTTTACCGTCAACGCAGCGCATTCATGGATGCTTCGCGCACGACTGCCGCCACCCCGAGGCGGGGCGCTGCCGGGATCGGCCCGGCAGAAGTTGCAGCGAGCGCCCTGTCCTACAAGTCATTACGGACCCGAGATGAACGTCGATCCTCAGGAAGTGAAGAAATTCAGCGATCTTGCCAGCCGATGGTGGGATACGCAGGCGGAATTCCGCCCACTGCACGAGATCAACCCGCTGCGCCTGGACTGGATCGACCGTCTGGCCAGCCTGCCGGGCATGCGCGTGATCGATATCGGCTGCGGAGGTGGCATTCTCAGTGAGTCGATGGCGCTGCGCGGCGCACGCGTCAAGGGCATCGACCTCTCGGAAGACGCGCTAGGCGTCGCGGACCTGCACAGTCTTGAAACCGGCGTGACCGTCGAGTACGAAGCGGTCGCCGCGGAGACGATTGCCGCGCGGGAACCCGGCACCTACGACGTCGTCACCTGCATGGAAATGCTCGAGCATGTGCCTCGTCCCGCGGAGATCGTCGAAGCGGCCGCGCAGTTGGTGCGGCCGGGCGGCTGGGTCTTCTTCTCGACCCTGAACCGCAATCCGAAGGCATACCTGCTTGCCGTCATCGGCGCCGAATACATTGCACGCATGCTGCCCAAGGGCACGCATGACTACGAGCGCTTCATCCGCCCGGCCGAATTGGCCGCGCATGCCCGCGCTGCCGGGCTGTTGCCGCGGGCTTACAAGGGCCTGGTGTACAAGCCGCTCAGCAGGACATTCGCGCTGGCCGACGACCTCGATGTGAACTATATGTTCGCTTGTCAGCGTCCGCTCGACAGTACCGTCTCCCCTGACGGCACGCCGTTGTTGCTGCCCGCGCCGACCGGAGCCAGCGATGACCGACACTGATCCGTTCGGCACGCCCGACAACGCACCGGCCGCCATCCCGGATACAGACGATCTGGATCCGGTGGCAACGCCATCCCCGCAGCGCGAGATCGAGGATGCGCTTGGCACCGCCCGCGCAGTGCTGTTCGATCTCGACGGCACGCTTGCCGACACTGCGCCGGATCTGGCGGCGGCGGTGAATCGGATGCTGGTCGGCCGTGGTCTGCCGCTCGTTCCTTACGAGACCTTGCGGCCGGTCGCGTCGGCAGGCGCGCGCGGGCTGCTCGGAGCCGGTTTCGGTATCACGCCGGAGCACCCGGACTATCCCGCCCTGCGCGAGGAATTTCTGGCCAATTACGCCAGCGATCTGTGCGTCGAGACGATCCTGTTCCCCGGCATCGATGCCCTGCTCGCCGAACTCGAATCGCGTGGCGTGCGCTGGGGCATCGTCACCAACAAGGTCGAGTCGCTTGCGCGGCCGCTGGTTGAACAGCTTGGGCTCGGCACCCGGGCTGCCTGCATTGTCGGCGGCGATACCACGCCGTTTTCCAAACCGCACCCTGCGCCGCTGCTACACGCCGCGCAATTGCTGCAATTGCCGCCCGCGCAATGCCTCTACGTCGGCGACGATCTGCGCGACATCCAGGCGGGGCGCGCGGCAGGGATGCTGACCATAGCCGCCGGCTTTGGCTATTGCGGCGAGACCGCGCCAGCGTCGTGGGGCGCAGACGCCCTCGTGGAGACCACCGACGAGTTGATCGCCCTGCTCCGGGAACTAACCTAGCACAGCATTGCGTGCAGCGCGATTATGGTAAAATTGCACCATGGTCGTATCAAGACCGCCATGTGGGTACGCTCCGGACGGGGGTTCGATTCCCCCCGGCTCCACCAGATGGACATCGCTGCTGACGAGGTCAATTTCTCGTTGCCTGGTGTCCATCCCCTGGGGCCGACCTGGTTTCGACGGGGTGAGGAAACGGACGCGGACGACTCGGAAGGTGACGCACGTTATGCGCACAATCTCAGAAATGCCAACGATGAGCGTTTCTTGCAAGCGGCCTAATAACCGCTTACGGAGTCTTCCCGACTTGGCAACAGAATAGGGATGGCGGCCCCTTCGGGGGCCGTTTCTTTTTTGTACGTCCCATCGGGGCTTGTCGGCCGGCCAAACCATCGGCACATCGGTGCCAGCTAACGCCGGGACCCTTCTTACAACCGACTCGAATTGCCATTGCCGCAGAACGGCGCGACAGCGCTTCGCGGCGCGACGCGGAGATGCGGCTCGATTTGCGGCCGACTCGGCCGCGCCGCTTGCCGCTTGCCGCTTGCCGCTTGCCGCTTGCCGCTTGCCGCTTGCCGCTTGCCGCTTGCCGCTTGCCGCTTGCCGCTTGCCGCTTGCCGCGTCTGACAAGACCCGATGCGCGACGTGCGTCACTGACTGATCGTCTGACTGCCTGGCTCGGGCGGTTCCGGTTACCGATATTTCCCGACCGCGGACTTCCGGCAAGTCGGACGCGTACTCGGACGGGTACAACAGCGGCAGGCACGCGCGAGCCTGCGAGGGCAATGCCCCGGTCGCGCGATCTCGCTACCGGCCCCGCATCAGCCACATATGCCGGCCATATAGGTCGGCGATACATGCGGCCTTACCTGTAGCGATGCATGTCGGCCATGCGCGCCGGCCATGCACAGCGGCCATGCACAATGAGGTGGCTCGGCCGGGCACGATCCGCCGCTACTCCAAGCCAAGGTTCTGGCAAAGAATGGTGCCCGCCAATGCGGCCAGCGCGCCGCCCATCAGCTTGCCTTGCAGCTGGGCCGCGACGCCGTCGGCGAGATCGGCACCGCTCGCAGCCGCGTCGAACAAGGCCTCGAGCTGGGGTGCGCAATACGCGATCAGTGCGATCGCGAACGTGCCCCACACGAACAACGCGCGCCGCGGCAGGCCGCCAAGCATCAGCAGCAACACGACGCGCAGCGCCATGAAGATCAGGAAGGTCTTGAAGCCAACGCTTTCGACCAGATGCAACGACAGCGGCTCATAGGGGTTCATCGGTCCTGCCTTCGGCACGCTGACCCGCGACAGGCCTCATGGCCCTGCCGCACCCGTCGCGTGCTCTCTCAATGTCGGTGTTGCTGGCGCGCCGCTTCGCTCCGGAACAGAACGATGGTCGCCACCAGCCCGCAAACGGCCGCCAGCGACATCCAGATGCCGGGCGCCGCCTTGTTGCCGGTGACGTGGATCAGATAAGTCGAAATGGCCGGCGTGAAACCGCCGAAGATGGCCGTCGCCAAACTATAAGCAAGCGAGAAGCCTACTGTTCTCACCTCGACCGGCATCACCTCGGTGAGCGCGACCACCATCGCGCCGTTGTAGCTGGCGTAGATGAACGACAGCCACAGTTCCACGATCAGCAAGCGGCCGAACGACGGCTGCGCGACCAGCCAGGACACCGCGGGATAGACCGTGACGATCGCCAGCAGCGAGAAGCCGAGCAGCAGCGGGCGACGGCCGATGCGGTCCGACAGCGCCCCCATCACCGGCAGCCAGAACAGGTTCGAAATGCCGACACAGGTCGTGACGATCAGCACCGACAGGCTCGACAACGCCAGCTCCTGCCTGCCGAAGGTCGGCGTGTACGCGGTGATCAGATAGAACGACACGGTGGTCATCACCACCAGCATCATGCCAGCCAGCACCAAGGCCCAGTTACTACCGATCGACCGAAAGATCTGCGGGATAGTCGGACGCGTCCGACGCGCCAGGAAGGCATCCGTCTCCTTCAACGAGCGGCGCACGATGAACAGGAACGGCACGATCAGGCAGCCGACCAGGAACGGCACACGCCAACCCCAGTCCGCCATCGCATCCACCGGCAGCCACAGATTCAGCACGACACCCAGCAATGCCGCAAAGATGACCGCGACCTGCTGGCTGCCGGACTGCCACGAACAATAGAAGCCGCGTTTCCCTGGCGGCGACATTTCGGCAAGGTATACCGAGACGCCGCCCAGTTCGACCCCAGCTGAAAAGCCCTGCAACAGACGCCCGAGCAACACCAGAGCCGGCGCCAGTGCACCGATCGTGCCGTAGCTTGGCGTGGCCGCCACTACCAGCGTGCCGATCGCCATCAACAGCAGCGTCAGGATCAGTCCCTTGCGACGTCCGTGATGATCGATGTAAGCGCCGAGGAAAATCGCGCCCAGCGGCCGCATCAGGAAGCCCGCGCCGAATACCGACAACGACAGCATCAGGGATGCGAAATCGCTGCCGGTCGGAAAGTAGGTCTTGGCTATCGCATGTGCGTAATAGCCATAGACCATGAAGTCGTACATTTCGAGGAAGTTGCCGCTGACGACACGGAAGACCGTTTTCGCCCTGGATTCCTGCAAAGCCACCGTTGCCATGTGTTCCTCGATCGTCGTTGCGCCGGTGCGCGATCTGCCGCGCTCGGCGCTTGCATCTCGACCCAGTGTACTGCGGCGCCGGGTCGGCTGCTTGTCGCTTACTGGCGGCATGACGACGAGAACTTTCCGCTTCTTCTTCGAAAGTAGATTGAAAGGTGTTGCGCGCCGACTGCGCGGCATCCAGCCCGTGCCATTGCCGGAGCTTATGCTCCGAACAAGCAATACCAAGCGCGAGGCGCATGCCACGTCGCGACCTCCTGAACCGATGCCGAACACTGGCAGATTGGCAGCCTGCCGCGCAGCCTCGTAAAGCGCGCTGGCCACCAAGCCAGCGAGAGCCGTCCGACAGTGAAGCGGCGCCGACACCGCCGGCCGGGCCGGGCGCATGCCGGTCGATGAGCCGCAGCCGCCTGCTCGGCACGTACTCGATACGCGTCTGCCTGATCCGGTCTGGGTCCGGTGCTAGAAGCGGGTCTCGCGCGCCGCGCGCAGGAAGTGATCGAGGAGCGGCGTGCAGTCGAGCAACTCTTCACCGCCGGCCCGATGGAACTCGGGATGCCATTGCACGCCCACCACGAACGGCGCCTTCCGATACCGAATCGCCTCGACGATGCCATCGTCGCTCGAGCGCGCTTCGACGCTCACGTCCGGGCCAAACGTGCGCACGGCCTGGTGATGAATCGAGTTGACCATCGCCCGTTCCACGCCGCCGAACATGCCCGCGAGCGACGAGCCGGTCGGGAAAGTGATTGCATGGCGATGCCGGTCGTAGCTGTCGGCGACGTGCGGCTGCGCCTCGGGCACATCGCTGACGATGTCCTGGTAGAGCGTCCCGCCGAACGCCACATTGATCAACTGGCAGCCCCGGCACACGCCTAACACCGGTTTGCCGGCCTCGACGAACGCATGCAGCAGTTCCAGCTCGTACATGTCGCGCACGCGATCGCCGGGCCATTCCGGGCGCGTCGTCTGCAGCGAATACGACTGGGGCGAGACGTCGGCACCGCCCTGCAGGACCAGTGCGTCAAGATGACTTGCATAGTCGCGCAAGCGGATGTTGCTGTAATGCAGCATCCCCTGTTGAGCCACGGTCGGGATCATGAACACGATCACATCACGCGACATGATCCAGTGCGCGATCGACTCTTCCAGATATTGAAGCGTCTTGCCGCGCAGGCCAACGCCATCCGGCTCCGGGTGGAAGATCCGCGCCGAGACGCCGATGTGCAGCGTCCGCTGGGTGATGCGCTGCCCTGCCCGGTGGAACAACGCACGCGTGCGTGCCTTGAAGATCCGTCCGAGGATGGACCACGGGGTATCGCTGCGATGCAGGTAGGCCGGCTGCGACGGCCCGGACGGATCGAAGTCGCCGGCGCCATCACCATATGGCGCCGGTCCGGACGGCGCCCCGCCGCTTGCCGCAGCCCCGCTTGCCGCAGCCCCGCTTGCCGCAGCCCCGCTTGCCGCAGCCCCGCTTGCGGCAGACGCGCCCACCTCCGCGTCCCGCGGCAGCGCCGACGCTTCGGCTGGCAGGCCATCCGAACTGCCGCCTACCGTGCGGACACCGGCGGGGGCAGGAACAGAGGCATTGGCCGGAACGGCGGAAATCGACACTGCGGACACTGCGGGCGTGGCGGGCGTGGCGGGCGTGGCGGGCGTGGGGGAAGCGGATGTAACGCCCCCCCCGGCTGGCGCAACCAGAGCGACAACGGCGTCGCCAGCCGGCATCGACTGCAGCGTATCGTCGAGGTCCTCGCGCGCCGCCGCAGCCGCGGGATCGACGGCGGGACCTGGCGGCACGGCGGTGATGGACGACGGGCGGTCGACCGCGGTGAGGGACGGCGCGGCTGGGGCGGTGTCCGTCGTTGCACGTTGCGGCGATGCACCCGGATGCGTCTCGTCCATCACGAAAAGGCCTCCTGGCCGACTGATGAGGGTCGTCCCATTATCAGCGAAGCCACGGCCACAGCCAAACCGACAGCCAAAAAAGCCCGCTGCAGCTGATCCAAGCCGCAGCGTGGCCGATGGCCGATGGCCGCGGTCATGATCGGACCGCCATCAGCTCGCATGCCGGGCGCCATCGGGTGGCGAGCAAGCAGGCCGCGCTCGGCGGCGCTGAAGCCCCGCTCGGACCGCGCTCAGTGACCGAGCCGGTCGTCGCCCCGGTCGAGGGTTTCGTTCAGCGCGATCTGCAGGCGAGCGTGCAGGCGGACGAACCATCGCCAGGCCAGGGTCAGCAGGATCGCCGCGGCGAGCAAAACCGCGATCAACAGGTCGGTCGGCGGCAGGATCGCACCGCTGAGCGCCGCCACCAGCACGAACACGCCAAACATCGCGGCCGCCGGAATCAATTCGGCCAGGGTCCGTCTGATCTGCGCGGTGAAGCGGCCGGTGAACGCCGGCTGGACACTGACCTCGGCCAGCAGCAGGCTCAGCGACTTCACCTTGCGATACACCGCGACGAGAAACGGCATCGCCATCACCAGCGCACCGCCCCACAGCACTGCCTGCCGTGCGCGCACAGTGTCCAGCCATGGACTGAGCAGCCGCTCCAGCGGCGCCGCGAAATACGAAATCACGATGAAGATCGCGGCGACGATGGCCAGGTTGATCGCCACCTGCAGCACGATGCGCCGCACCATGCCCAGCACGATCGATGCGTCGCCGCCCTTGCCCAGGCTTTGCACCCAGTTCGTATAGGCGCCGAACAGCCCGGCGAGCCAGGGCGGCATCGCAGCCGCCAGCCGACGCGTGAACGGGTCGGCGCCGCGGATCAGATAGGGCGTGGTGAGCGTCGTCAGCGCGGAGACCGCGACGGCGATCGGGTAGAGGAAGTCGCTGGTCACTTTCAGCGACAGGCCCAGCGCGGCGATGATGAACGAGAACTCGCCGATCTGCGCCAGCCCCATGCCGACGCGCATCGAGGTGCGCGCATCCTGCCCCGAGACAAAGGCGCTGACGCTGCAACTGACGATCTTGCCGACGATCACCGCGACCGAGATCACCAGGATCGGCACCGCGTAGCGGCCAAGGACGGTCGGATCCAGCATCAGCCCGATGGTGACGAAGAAGATCGCACTGAACATGTCGCGAACCGGCTCGATCAATCGCTCGATCGCATGCAGTTGCCGCGATTCGGCGATGATCGCGCCGATCAGGAAGGCCCCCAGCGCGACGCTGTAGTCGAGCTTGATGACCAGCAGGCAGAAACCGAAACACAGGCCGAGCACGGCGATCAGCAGCATCTCCTGGCTGTTGAAGCGCGCCACGTAATCGAGCAGACGCGGCACCACCAACACGCCGACCACCAGCGACACCGTCATGAACAGCGCGAGCTTCGCCAGCGTTATCAGAACGGCGGCCGTGTCGACCGAGCCGCTGCCGGCTATGCCGGACAGCAGCGCGATCATCGCGATGGCCAGGATGTCCTCGACGATCAAGATACCGAAGATCAGCTGGGCGAAGCGCTCGCGCTTCAGCTTGAGCTCGTCGAGCGCCTTGACAATGATGGTCGTCGACGAGATGGCCAGCATGGCGCCGAGGAACAGCGAATCCATCGCCGACCAACCGAACGCATGGCCGATGCCGTAGCCAATGCCAAGCATCACGACGATCTCGACGAAGGCCGCGACCAGCGCGGTGGCGCCGACCCGGAACAGTTTCTTGAGGCTGAACTCCAGACCGAGCGAGAACAGCAGGAACACCACGCCGAGTTCGCCCAGCGTCGAGATCGTCTCCTCGTTGCTGATCAACTCGAACGGCGGGGTATGCGGGCCGATGATGACGCCCGCGACGATATACCCGAGCACGACCGGCTGTTTGAAGCGGTGAAAGAGGACCGTCACGACGCCCGCGAGCGCCATGATGACTGCCAGATCCTGGATGAAACCGGCCGCGTGATGCATTGCACACAATCTCCTGTTGCTGCCGGTGGGCCGGGCGCCACCGTAAGGTTCCTGAAAATATCACGGCGACGCCTTTCGCCCAAATTCGCCGCACCGCCAGTGGCGCATTGCAATGCGGTGCGACCGCGCGATACCGCGCGCCGTCCCAGGCCGTCGCGTGCGCATGACCGCCGGGATGCGGCCCGATCGGCTTGCCGCTGCCGATCCGGACGACCGCGTCGCTGATCTGAGCAGCCGGCCCACGCCGCTGCCGCTGGCCCGTTCTCCACTCGCCCCCGCCTGCGTGTCGGCCAGCCGTGCTGCCGCGCCTGGCGTCACACCGCTCGTGCTGCTCGTGCTGCTCGTGCCGCTCGTGCCGCTTGCCCCCGCCCACCGTGCGGCGTTCGCGCGCAGTCGCCCAGACAGGCGCGAGACGCGGCTACAATCGGCGGGATGCACCGCGTCGCCGCGCCGACGCCCCGGACGGTCTCGCTTCGCACACCGCATCGGCCGGCGCCTGCGTGCCACTCAATCACCGATCGATTCGACATGCCTTCCACGTCTTTCCGACTGACCGACCCGAAACCGCGTGATGCGCATCTTTATGCCTTGCTCGGCATCGTATGCGTCGCGCTTGTCGCCGGCGCGGTGTATCTGCAGCTCGCGAAAGGCGAGGATCCCTGCCCGCTGTGCATCATGCAACGCTATGCGTTCCTGCTGATCGCGATCTTCGCGTTCGCGACCGCGGCCAGCCGGGCGGGCGGCGTACGCATCGCGTTCAAGGTCCTCACGCTGCTCTCGGCGCTGGCCGGCATTGGCATTGCCGCGCGCCACGTCTGGGTGCAATCGCACCCGTCGTTCAGTTGCGGCTTCGACACCCTGCAGCCGCTGGTCGACGGCTTGCCGCCCGCGCAGTGGCTGCCGACGCTGTTTCGCACAGCGGGCCTGTGCGAGACCCTGTATCCGCCACTGCTCGGCCTTTCGCTGCCGACCTGGTCGTTGATCGCGTTCGTCGTCGCCGCCGCGGCCGTCCTGTCCAACCTGCTCGCCCGGCGCCGCGCCGGTGCGATGCGCGCCTGAGGCACCGATGATCGGCTGGCTCGGTGAACTTCAGGCGCTGCTCGCCCACGGCGACGCGGCCGTGCTGCTGACGGTCGCCCGCGCGGAAGGCGACGCGCCTCGGCACGCCGGCACCAAGATGATCGTCGCCAGGGACCGGCTCGTCGGCAGCATCGGCGGCGGCGGGCTCGAAGTCCGCGCCGTCGAAATCGCCAGACAGATGCTGCGCGACGGCGACACCCCACGCCTCCTGCAACGTTTCGGGCTCGACGACGCCAGTCCGGGCAGCGCCGCGGTATTGGCGTTCGAACGACTCAGCGTCGCGGACCTGCCCTGGGTCAGCCGCCTGGCCAAACGCGCGGCGGTCGGCACCGCCAGCGTGCGGACGGTCGGCTTCGGCGACCCGACCGCGCCGGTGCTGATCAGCGATGCCGAGCGCCGCCGCGCCGATTGCCTGCTGTGGGACGCCGGGCCGCTGCTCACCGAAACGATCGTCGACGACAGCCAGCCACTCTACATCGTGGGCGCCGGCCCGGTGGCACGCGCGCTTGTCGGCCTGCTCGCCCCGTTGCCGTTCAAGGCGGTATGGGTCGACGATGTTGCCCCTACGGTGCCGGACCTGCCGCCCAATGTGCAGCCGGCATCGAAGCCCATGCAGGCGATCGGCGACGCACCCGCCGACGCGTTCTATCTGCTTGCCACGGACAGCGAACCGCTCGACGTCGCATTGCTGGATCCAATCCTGCGTCGCGGCGACGCCGCCTTCGTGGCAGTGTTGGGTACGCCCGCGAAGCGGCGACGCTGCGAAATGCAGCTGGCCAGCGCCGGCATCGACCCGGGTCGCCTTGCGCCGCTGGCCGAATCGGCCGGCATTGCGGGCATCGCCGACGGCGCCCCGGCCGTGATGGCCATCTCAGTCGCGGCGCAACTGCTGCGCGCGCGCGACGCGCTGCGCAACGCGGGCTGAGCCGCCGTCGCCGGCCTCGTTCGGCTTACCCTGATCGGCACCGCCATCGTTCGCCGTGCTTCCCACCGCACGCCTACGAATGCGCCACACGGGCCACGCACCCTGGGCCACGCACCCTGGCCTGTGCGGCCTGGCCATCGCATCGTCAGTCGCATGCCCGCCGCCGCATGCCTTCGGCGCCCTGTGCCGATCGGCCGTCGCCAGCCAATCATCGTCACTCGGCATCGGAGCGGCATCGAGGCTGCATCCGGGCAGCATCGGGGCATCATCAGCGCGCGATAAAAACGGCATCGGACCAACATCGCGCCCGTGCCGCCTGCACCCCGCTCGTCGCGCAGCCCGCACGGGCCACCACGGGCACACGATGCCCGTTGCAAGCCGAGGCCGGGCGCCGCTCAACGCGCGGGGCTGACCAGCCGTTCGTTCGCGTTGCCTGCCGCCGCAGTGCCGGCGGGCACTACCTCGTTGACGACGCCAGCGTTCTTCTGGCGGTCGATGCGCACTTCGCGAACCGTACCGTTCGGCAGCGGGAAGTCGCCCAGCGCGCTGCGCACCAGGTAGGGCATCAGGCGTGGCAGGCTGCCATCGTCGCCGACGTGCCGCGCCGTGACGCGGTAGACCTCGCGGCCATCGTTCTGTTGGCTGATCTTGACGGTGAGAAACGCATCGGTCGCCGGGTAAGGCGTATCGATGACCGGCGGACCCCAGCCGCCCCACGGCCCCCAGCCGAAGGGTCGCGGACCCCAGCCGCCCCATGGACCCCAGCCGATCGGCGGCCCCCACGGACTGGACACGACCTGCGGCACCATCACGGTCGTCGGCCGGGTTCCGTAGGACAACGTGACGAGATAGGCGGCCTCCGCCAGCGGGGTCAGGCGGAAGCCATGCGGCGACAGCTCTTCCTGCACCAGGCGTTGATAGGTGTTGGTCTCCAGATCGTTCGACTGACGCGGATCGAACGCGAAACGCTTGTCGGCATCGCCCGCCGACCAGTTCTGGAACGCGGTGACGTCGCTCGTCACATAGCTGGCGCAGCCGCTCAGCAAGGCCAGCGTCAATGCGGCGATTCCTGCTCTGACTCTCATCACGTTTTCTCAAGTTGTTGCGTCATGCCGGGTCGCGGCGGGTCGGCCTGGGTACAGTGCGCCCTGGCCTCCTCACCCGGCCGGGCACGCTGCACGCAACACTACCGGACAACGCGGCGCCTGCAAGTCAGCTTCGACCGCGAAAACCGCGCGGCGTTCCACGAACCGTCGCACCGATGCCGCTCCCGGCGCTTCAGTACAATGGACCTCTCTGCGCGAAGCGGACGCGGCCTTCAGATGCCGGCCGGTTCGCCCGCCCAACGACACTCGAACATTATCGGCCATGTCAGACAACGCGCCCACCGTCATCCACCGCCGCGACTACATGCCGCCGCCGTACCGGATCGAAACGGTCGACCTGCATTTCGACCTCGATCCGCACCGCACCGTGGTGCGCAACACGATGCGCATCGTACGACGCGACGGCGTCCCGGCGGACACGCCGCTTGAATTGCTCGGCGAAGGACTGCAACTCGAAGCCGTCACGCTCGACGGCGTGGCCGCCGAGGCCAGCGATGCGGATGGCCGCCTGCGCGTCGCCGCGGGTCGCGCCAGCTTCGAACTGACCGTCACGACGCACTGCGATCCGGCGGCCAACAGCTCGCTGATGGGCCTCTACGTGTCGAACGGCAACTTCTTCACGCAGTGCGAGGCCGAGGGTTTCCGCAAGATCACCTACTTCCTGGATCGCCCGGACGTGATGGCGACCTACACGGTGACGCTCGCCGCCGACAAGGAAGCGTATCCGGTGCTGCTGTCGAACGGCAACCTGGTCGAATCGGGCCCGCTCCCCGACGGACGCCATTACGCGAAGTGGGTCGACCCGTTCGCGAAGCCGAGCTATCTGTTCGCGCTGGTCGCGGGCAAGCTGGTCGCGCTGGAGGAAACGATCCAGATCGCCGATGGCACGCCGAAGCTCCTGCAGGTCTGGGTCGAGCCGCAAGACCTGCCGAAGACCCGGCATGCGATGGATTCGTTGATCGCGTCGATTCGCTGGGACGAGCGGCGCTACGGTCTGCCCCTCGATCTCGACCGCTTCATGATCGTCGCGGTCGGCGACTTCAACATGGGCGCGATGGAGAACAAGGGCCTCAACATCTTCAATACGAAGTATGTGCTGGCCGACCAGCAGACCGCCACAGACACCGATTTCGCGAATGTCGAGGCCGTCGTCGGCCACGAGTACTTCCATAACTGGACCGGCAATCGGGTGACTTGCCGCGACTGGTTCCAGCTCAGCCTGAAGGAAGGCCTGACCGTGTTCCGCGACCAGGAGTTCTCGGCCGACATGGCCGCCGGCGAGGGCGACGCCGCACAGGCGGCCAGCGCCGTCGCGGTCAAGCGCATCGAGGACGTGCGCATGCTGCGGCAGACGCAGTTCGCCGAGGACGCGGGCCCGATGGCCCATCCGGTGCGCCCGGAAAGCTATGCGGAGATCAACAACTTCTACACCGTGACGGTGTACGAGAAAGGCGCCGAAGTGGTGCGGATGTACCAGACGCTGTTCGGCCGTGACGGTTTCCGGCGCGGCATGGACCTGTACTTCCAGCGTCACGACGGTCAGGCCGTCACGTGCGACGACTTCCGTCAGGCGATGGCCGACGCCAATGGCGCCGACCTCGCCCAGTTCGAACGTTGGTACAGCCAGGCGGGCACGCCGCGGGTGGCCGTGGAGACCGCCTACGATGCGGCGGCGGGCCGTTATCGCCTGACCCTGCGCCAGCACTACGCGGAGGACCGCCGCAGCGACACGCCGGCCGACCCGTTGCTGATTCCGTTCGCGGTAGGCCTGCTGGACGCGGCCGGCCGCGACCTGCCCTTGCGTCTCAACGACGAGCCGGAGTCGGCCGCGGCCACCACCCGCGTGCTTGCGCTGACCGGGGCGGAACAGACCTTTGAATTTGTCGGACTGCCGATCGACGGAGCGACGCCGACACCGTCACTGCTGCGTCACTTTTCCGCGCCGGTCATCGTCGACTACGAATACGACGACGCCGCGCTGGCCTTTCTGCTGGCCCATGACAGCGACGCGTTCAACCGCTGGGAAGCAGGCCAGCGACTGGCCACGCGCGCGCTGCTCGAGATGGCCCAGACGCTGAGCGCCGGTGGTCAGGCGCGTCTGAGCGAGACGGTGGTCGACGCGTTCGGCAAGGTGCTGGCCGACGACACCCTCGCGCCGGCGTTCAGGGAGCAGGCGCTGACTCTGCCCTCGGAGACGTTTCTGGCCGAACAGATGATCGAGGCCGACCCGGGCGCGGTCCACGCGGCGCGCACGCAAATGCGGGGACGCCTGGCCGAAGCGCACGCCGCGCTCTGGCAGCGCATCTACGAAGCGCATCGCACCGATGGACCGTACCGTCCGACGGCGGTAGATGCCGGCCGACGCGCGCTGAGGAATCTCGCGCTGGGCTATCTCGCGGAATTGCCCGATGCCGCGGCGGCGACGCTTGCCGAGACGCAGTATCGCGAAGCCGACAACATGACCGACCGCTTCAGTGCGCTGGGCGCTCTGGCGCGCATCGGCGGCACCGCGGCGCAGGACGCGTTGCAGGACTTCTACCGCCGCTTCGAGCACGAACCGCTGGTGATCGACAAATGGTTCGCGCTGCAGGCGATGCAGCCGGACGGCGCGGCGCGCACCATCGACACGGTCCGTCGCCTGTTCACGCATCCCGCCTTCAACCTGAAGAACCCGAACCGCGCGCGCTCGCTGATTTTCAGCTTCTGCGCCGGCAACCCGGCCGCGTTCCATGCCGCCGACGCGTCGGGCTATGCGTTCTGGGCGGAACAGGTTCTGGCGCTCGACGCGCTCAATCCGCAGGTCGCGGCCCGGCTCGCACGCGTGCTGGAGCGCTGGCGCAAGTATGTCCCGACGCTGCGCGACGGCATGGAGGCGGCCCTGCAACGGGTGATGGCCGGCGCCCGGTCGCGCGACGTGCGCGAAGTGGTCGGCAAGGCGCTGGGCTGAACCGGGGCTGATGCGCACTCCGCTCGAGCTTCGTCACCTGCATACGCTGCGCATGCTGCGCAGCACCGGTAGCCTGTCGCGCGCGGCCCAGGGCCTGTGCCTGACGCAGTCGGCGCTGTCGCACCAGATCAAGGCCCTGGAGTCGTTCTTTGGCTGCGCGCTGTTCGTGCGCAAGTCGTCGCCATTGCGCTTCACGCCGGCAGGCAAACGCCTGCTGGAACTGGCGGAGACAGTCATCCCGGCAGCCGAGGAAGCCGAGCGCGACATTGCGCGGTTGGCTGCCGGTGCTGGCGGCAGCCTGCGCATCACGGTGGAATGCCATACCTGTTTCGACTGGCTGATGCCGTCGATGGACGCGTTCAGACAACGCTGGCCAGACGTCGACCTGGATATCGTGTCGGGCTTCCATCCGGATTCGATCGGCCTGCTGCATGAAGACCGCGCCGACCTCGCGATCATCGCGGTGCCCGACCCCGACGAAGCGGTCGACTACCACCCGTTGTTCCGCTTCCAGATCGTCGGCCTGCTGGCGAACGACCATCCACTGCTGGTCCGCGACCGGCTGGCCGCAGCGGATTTCCGCGACGAGACACTGATCACCTATCCGGTGCCCGACGAGATGCTTGACGTGCTCCGGCAGGTGCTGACACCGGCCGGCGTCGCGCCGAAGCGGCGCACCGCCGAACTGACGATCGCCATCCTGCAATTGGTGGCGAGCCGGCGCGGCCTGGCCGCCTTGCCGCTGTGGGCCGTGGCGCCCTATCTGGAGCGCGGCTACGTCAGCGCGCGACCGATCGGCGATCCGCCGCTGGTCGGCGAACTGTATGCGGCAACGCTGCCTTCGTTCACGCAGAGGCCGTTCGTGGCGGACTTCGTCGCCGTGATGCGGGAAACCTGCCTCGCCACGCTGCCAGGCATCGATCTGCTCTGAACCGCTGGTGGCGTGGCGGGCGCTTCTGATGGTGCGCCGAACGCACCATCAGAAGCACGCTGCCACCTTCAGGCAGCGTGTCGGCGGCACGCCCGAAGCGTGCCGATCGATGCCTTGCCACCGCCCCGGAAGCCGCTGAAGCGCGGTTTCAGCGGTGACTGCCCGGCGCAGCGCTCGCCAGGCCACGATCGGCGACGCGGCCAAGAGGTAGAATCGGCACAGACTTCTATTTAAACCCTCGGAGACCCGTCGATGCAGCGACGCAAGACCCTCACGCAGTACCTGATTGAACAGCAGCGTGAGAACAACACCATCCCGGCCGACCTCCGGCTCCTGATCGAAGTCGTCGCACGCGCTTGCAAGGCGATCAGCTATCACGTCAGCAAGGGCGCCCTCGGTGGCGTGCTGGGCTCGGCGGGCAGCGAAAACGTGCAGGGCGAGGTGCAGAAGAAGCTCGACGTGATCTCGAACGAGATCCTGCTCGAAGCCAACGAGTGGGGTGGCAATCTCGCCGCGATGGCTTCGGAGGAACTAGAAGAGATCCATCCGATCCCGTCGACCTATCCGAAAGGCGAATACCTGTTGCTGTTCGATCCGCTGGACGGCTCGTCCAACATCGACGTCAACGTGTCGATCGGCACCATCTTCTCGGTCCTCCGCTCGCCCGACGGCGCCGACACCACGGCGCAATCGTTCCTGCAGCCGGGTTCGAAGCAGGTCGCGGCCGGCTATGCCATCTACGGTCCGCAGACGGTGCTGGTGCTGACCACGGGCAACGGCGTAAACTGCTTCACGCTCGACCGCGAGATGGGTTCCTGGGTGCTGACGCAGCCGGACATGCGCATTCCGGAGGACACGGCGGAATATGCAATCAACGCGTCGAACGCACGCCACTGGTACCCGCCGGTCACGCGCTACATCGATGAACTGGTGGCCGGCAAGGACGGCCCGCGCCAGAAGAACTTCAATATGCGCTGGATTGCGGCGATGGTCACCGACGTGCATCGCATCCTGTGCCGTGGCGGCATCTTCATGTATCCGGCCGACAAGCGCGATCCGTCGAAACCCGGCAAGCTGCGCCTGATGTATGAAGCCAACCCGATGGCCTTCCTGGTCGAGCAAGCCGGCGGCAAGGCCACCAATGGCACCGAACGGATTCTGGACATCCAGCCGCAGCAGATCCACGAGCGCGTCGCGGTGTTCCTCGGCTCCAAGAACGAGGTGGAACGGGTAACCGGTTATCACGCAGACTCGAACGCTGGCTGAGTGGACCAACGCAACGCCAATCGAGGTTGAGAACATTTTCTTCGGCCACCGCTTGGCAAAACCGGATCGACCATCCTATAATGATTGTCTTGCCGGAATAGCTCAGACGGTAGAGCAGCGCATTCGTAATGCGAAGGTCGGGGGTTCGATTCCTCTTTCCGGCACCAGAATCAACCCGTGTATGCGAAAGCTGCACGGGTTTTCTTTTTTCCGGGTGTGACGGGCCGACGGCTGCGAGCGATCGCGGCGCGCGACGGCTCCCGTTCCATAAGGCCCGCGCTCCACACGGCCCGCGCATGAGCCCGCCGCCCGTACAGCCACGCCTGCGCATCATCCATGCTCGACACGCGACCCGCGCCGCACCATGCGCGGCACCGACTGCGCATAACCTTGCCGGTAGTTGAACGGCGACCCTCATGCGCCGCGTTTCCGGCTCTGCGGACCGCAACGCTTGGCGGCTCGATGGCGTCGCGCCTGCAAATCCCCACACCCCGTTGGCTGTCGGCAGTTGGGCCACGGCTGCAGCCTGTGCCGGCATTCGCAACATCTGATGCGAGCGCTCCGCCATGCGCTGGTATCGGCATCATCCCTTGCCTCGCGACGATGCGTCTGCGCCCGCTCGTTGCCCCGCTCGCAACATGCAATTGGTGCGACCTGATGTGACCCGATGCGGTCGATGAGATGCGGCACCCTGATGCGGCGCCTTGATACGGCGCCTTGATACGGCGCCCTGAGCGCGGCGCCTTGAACGCGGCTACGGCGACCGCACCGTAGCCAGATGATGCAGACACTGTCGGGCGGGCGGAATGTCGGACCCCGGATGTTAGGTAGCGATAACAGTCACGCGTCAGAAACAACAGGCTTGCATGGCAGTAATGCGTCTGTCACACGGCCTTGTTAACGTCCCGGTCAGACAGGAAGGCAAGCGCCATCTGCTGCGCGCCCACGATGCGTCTCCTGTACAGAGATCGATCTGTCGCGCATCGCCAGCCCCAACGCAGGCACGCGTTTCGCTTCAATCAAAGCTTCATCGGTGCGATGGCTGCCGGCGAGATGGCGGGCTAAACGCGCAGCGGCATGTGCGTTTCGTACCACGGTTACGATTTGAGATAACTTGCCGCTCGCCGATTGTCGCCCTTGTATCGATAATGGTCTGGATCGTTGAAGGAGGTGCATATGGATATCGACTACACGAAGGTTCCGCCCGCGTCCGAAGTTTCGTCCGCCGACCCTGAGCCGGTCGCTGTCGAATTCTTGAACGCGGATCTGCCGCAGCACGTGCGCGCCTTCCTCGATGAACAGCTGGCGTCCGCCAAGATGGAATAGGCTGGACGCTGCCGCAGTCGCGGCGCAAGGTTGCGCGACTTCGTCTTTCGTACGAAGCGCGGACATGATAGAAAGGCCCGGGTGTCGCTGACCCCCAGGCCTTTTTCCATTTCTGCCATGCCGATCCAGAACGCCCTCCGTTCCCTCCTCTCATGCGGGCTTGCCGCCGCGCTGGCGCTCGCGCCGTGGCAGGCGCATGCAGTGGACAACACGGCGCTGATCAACATCGTCGCGCTAGCGTCGCAACGCCTTGCGCAAGCCGAACCGATCGCGAAGTACAAATGGCAGAAGAAACTGCCGGCCACCGATGCGGCGCGTGAGACGCAACTGATCGCCGACATGCGTCGCGCGGCACCGATGTACGGCGTCGATGCCGACCAAGCGGAGGCGTTCTTCCGCGATCAAATAGAAGCGAGCAAGCTGTTGCAGAACGCGCGGTTCGCGCAATGGCGCCTGCAGTCGCCCGCGCCCGTCGGTGCAGATGCGCTCGTCAGTGCGCGCAATGAGATCAACCGGGTGTCCCAGGCCATGCTCGCGGGACTGGCCCGCATCGAAGCGATCAGCGGCGCGCCTGACTGCACCAGCCAGCTTCGCGAAACGGTGCAGAACTGGCGTACCCGCATGGTCACGCTCGACAGCGAGCAGGCGGCGGCACTAGATCGCGCCCTTCAGCATGTTTGCAAACGCGGAGGCATGTCGGCGCTCGGCTGATTCTGCCGTTCGGCAGACCACGCACAACGTCCCAAAAAGGCCGATTCCGGGTTAACGCTCATTGTAACAATCTGTGTCTCTCCTAAATTGAAGCGATAGAGCTATTCAAAACAGGAGGGCGTGATGGCCAACGGATTGAACAAGGCGCTGAGCCACCTGGCCGAGGCATTCCGGGCGAATCTGTCCGAAACGCGTATGTATCACGTCGACTCGCCGGCCGAAGTACAACGCTATCTGCACGGTGACCGCTGGCAGAATGTGCTCGCCAGTCCGATGGACGCGCGACGCTACGCGATGGAAGAGTGGAACGACACCGCGGAGTGCCACGACTGCGAGCCGGAGGTGAGCATCGACGGCTACGGACCGAGACGGAAGTTCAGCGCCTGAACGCGCTGTGCTCGAATGAAACCCGCCACCGGCGGGTTTTTTTTCGCCCACGCGCTGGGCGGCGATGGCCGGAGCAACGCTTTGTTGCTCGCCCACAACGCCACGAGCGTCGGCAAATCGCAACGCTTGCCAGATTGAATTGCTTGCGCTAGCCGTGTAACAAAAATTAACGCAGGAAAATCAGCAGTTTGCGACAAACAACCGTTTTATTGCGAAGCGCGCAATTAACCGTTTCGGCCCGCGTAATGGGCCACGCCGTTACCCGTCTTTACACTCTGCCTGTCTTGTAAAGAACCGGAAGCGCCGCACAGCAGTCCAGCGCCGCCGACGGGCCAAGAATCCGTCTTCTAGTGGAGTGAGAAAGCATGAAAAAGACTCTCGTCGTCGCAGCCGTCACTGGCCTGTTCGCCAGCGTTGCGCACGCACAAAGCAGCGTGACCCTGTACGGCCTGATCGACGCCGGTTTCACGTATTCGAACAACGTTCGCAGCGCGACCGGATCGGGCGCCCGCTGGGCGGCCACGAGCGGCAACATCAACGGTAGCCGTTGGGGCCTGCGTGGTACGGAAGATCTGGGCGGCGGCCTGAAGGCGATCTTCGTGTTGGAGAATGGCTTCAACATCATGAACGGCACGAACGGCCAAAATGGCCGCATGTTCGGTCGTCAAGCGTTTGTCGGTCTGTCGAGCAACCAGTACGGCCAAGTGACCCTGGGTCGCCAGTATGACTCCGTGGTCGACTTCCTCGGCCCGCTGTCGCTGACCGGTACGGGCTACGGCGGTACGTACGCTGCTCACCCGTTCGACAACGACAACCTGGACAACTCGTTCCGCGTCAACAACTCGATCAAGTACACGAGCGCCAACTACAACGGCTTCCGCTTTGGCGGCCAGTACGGCTTCTCGAATACCTCGGAGTTCGCGAACAACCGCTCGTGGAGCGCTGGTGCGTCGTATAACTTCGCTGGCTTCAACATCGCCGCGGGTTACCTGCAACGCAACAACAGCCTGACCGGCCTGAACACGTCGGGCGCCGTCTACGGTGATGCACCGCTGACCGGCACGCGTCAACGCACCTGGGGCGCTGGCCTGAACTACGCGTTCGGCCCGGCTCAAGTCGGCTTCGTGTTCACGCAAAGCCGCTACGACGACGGCGTGGTGGGCTCGGCTGGTTCGGCCACCTACACCGGCTTCACGGCGAACGACCTGCGCTTCAACAACTACGAAGTCAACGCCCGCTACAACCTGACGCCGGCTTGGAACGTGTCGGGTCAGTACACCTACACCGACGGTCGTGCGAGCGGCGTGTCGGGCACGGACGGCGGCCAGTACAAGCCGAAGTTCCACACCGTCAGCCTGATGACCGCGTACTCGCTGTCGAAGCGCACCGACGTGTACCTGCAAGGCGTGTATCAGCGCCTGAGCGGCGACGACGTGTTCGGCGGCGCTGGCATCTACGGTGTCGGCCAGTCGTCGACCGATCGCCAAGTTGCCGTGACCGCCGGCGTGCGTCACCGCTTCTAAGCATCGACTCACTGCCGCCGCTTGGTCGGCGGCACGTGCGAAACGCCTCCGTTTGGAGGCGTTTTTTTTGCGCGCGTGATTCGTGGCAAAGAAAGCGCGTTGCAGAGCAAACGCGTCGCACACAACGCCCGACGCATCGTAGCGTTGCCGTTCCCTGCGGCACGCGTGCGCGGGAAGCCTTGAGCGGCTGCCAACCAAGTCCGCGCAAGCCAGCTTGAGGTCCACCACCGTCGCGCTCCGGTCGGCGACAGCTGCCGCGTGCGCTTACGCCTCGCCACGTCCGGCCCGTCCGGCCCGTATGATCATCGCGCAGATAGCCAGCCAGCGCCAAGCAGCCAGGCACATCTGTCTGCCCCCTGTTGACGATCGCTGGCCGTCCTGCCGGACAAGCAAGGGAGCGGGAAGCCAAACCCGCCCGGCAAGCAGCTTGCCGGCGATGCCTTGCGTCATCAGCGAGGCGTGGACGCGTACCGCGGCCAGCGCCACCTGATGAGATCGATCGTCAAGCCGACACTAGTGATTCGCGCTCCGTCGAGAGATTCGTGACCTTGCCTCGGTCGGACCGGGTGGCTGCAGACCGGACCGATTTCACGCACGCGTCGGCCAGCATGCGTTGATCAGCACGCATTGGCCAGTACGGGTCAAGGGACTGAGGTCGTACTGGCCAATCCCTTCGTTCGACGCAGAGATGCATGTCCGCCAATACCGGACGCGTCACCGGTATTCGTCGGTGTTCGTTGGCTTGGCTGGCGCGTGTCAATCGCCGTGCAGAGACGGCACCGCGCGGCAACGCCGCCCAGCTTGATGTGGGTGCACTGGCGCACCAGCCTGAACCTGTGGGATCGTTGCGCAATCGCCGCCCTACCCGGTTGCCCCACCCTGCAACGATGGCCTGCCGAGGCAAAGGCAGAAAGCGAGTGAGCGAACGGACGCTATGACCAGACTGTGACCGAAGAGCGCTGAGCCGGACTGCTGGAGGGGAACGCTGGGGAAACTGCCGGGGAAGAACGCCGGGTGCGGAATGAAGCGCCAGCGCGAAGCAGCCAAGGACGACTGCGCAAGCACCAAAAGAAAAGGGCTGACAAGGAAAACCTTGTCAGCCCCGAATAGATGGTGCGGGTGGCAGGATTCGAACCCACGACCCCTTGGTTCGTAGCCAAGTACTCTATCCAACTGAGCTACACCCGCACGTCTAGAGAAAAGAATTATAGCGGAGTTCCAGAAAAAGGGAAGTCTTTTTCGCAAAAAAAATTTATGGCGACGATCGGGTAGGCTATCTCTTTTGCACGCTGTTTCCGCCATGAACAAAGCTTTCGTCAAGGAGAGCGATCGCGACGACGACGATGATCTCGACGCGGGCGCGCCGCCCATCCCGCCCGGCGCCAAAAATTACATCACGCCCGACGGCTACCGCCGCCTGAAGGACGAATTGCTGACGTTGATCGACGTCGAGCGTCCGCAAGTGGTCAAGCTGGTGTCGTGGGCTGCTTCCAATGGCGACCGTTCCGAAAATGGCGACTACATCTACGGCAAGCGGCGCCTGCGCGAGATCGATCGCCGCATCCGCTTCCTGACGCGGCGCCTGGACCTTGCGGAAGTCGTCGACAGCAGCCTGCAGGAGAACGTCGACCAGGTGTTCTTCGGGGCGACTGTCGACTACGAAGACGGCGCAAGGCAGGCGCATCGGGTGACCATCGTCGGCGTCGACGAGGTCGACCTCGAGAATGGCAGGATCAGTTGGGTATCACCGGTCGCGCGGGCGCTGACGAAGGCGCGCATCGGCGACACGGTCAGTCTGCAAACCCCGGCGGGTCTCGATCACCTGGACATCGTCGACGTTCACTATCCGCCGCGCGACGGACATTGAACGCGTCGCGCGCCGGTGCGGCTGGCGCGCGACGGCCTGCTCAGTCGCCGAATTCCGCGCCGCCGCCTTCCGCGCCATCGCTGCTTTCGCCGGCCATGCGCATCGCGCGTTCGCGCGCCGCCTGCCCTGCCTCGCCCGGCTTCTCGCGCACGATGCGCAGGACGTCCGGGTTGCCGCGTGCCCGCCGTATCACGTTGGCGAGATGGACGCGGTCGGCCACCTGGATCACGAAGCGCAGCGCAGTGGTATTGTCGGAGCCGTCTTCGTCCATCGCCACCTGCACGATGTTGGCCGCAGCCGTCACGTCTGCCGCCACCCGCGCGAAAACGCCCTTGGTACGGCGCACTATGACCTTGATGCCGACATCGAACAGCCGACCCGGCTGCGGTGCCCAGGCCACATCGATCCAGCGGCTCGGATCGCGCCGATGGATGCGGCGCGCCACCCGGCAGTCGGTCTTGTGGATCACCATGCCCAGGCCTATGCCGATGTAACCCATCACATCGTCGCCCGGAATCGGCCGGCAACACGGCGCAAGCTGCACCGACATGCCTTCCGCACCGGTGATCACCACCGGCGCACCGCCCGGCCCGCCTTCGACCGGGCGCGCCGGATCCTCTTCGTCCTCACGCCCGCTCATCAATACCTCGATGCGCTTGGCCATCACGGCTGCATAGCGACGCCCGAGACCGATGTCGGCGAAGATTTCCTGACGCGTCTTGTTGCCGGTCCACTGCTCCAGCTTTTCCCACACGTCCGGCGTGACCTCGGCAAGCGTCAGGCCATAGCCCTTGAGCGACTGGTCGACGAGGCGTTCGCCGAACTGCAGCGACTCGTTGAAACGCATCGTCTTCAGGTAATGACGGATCGCGGAGCGCGCCTTGCCGGTCCTGACGAAACTCAACCACGCTGGATTGGGCTTCGAATACGGCGCGGTGATCACCTCGACGATGTCGCCGCTCTTGAGCTCGGTGCGCAACGGCAGCAGCTCGTTGTTGATCTTGACCGCGACGCACTGATTGCCGAGATCGCTGTGCACCGTATAGGCGAAATCCAGCGCGGTGGCGCCGCGCGGCAAGGCCATGATCTCGGAGGTCGGCGTGAACACGTAGACCGCATCGGGGAACAGGTCGATCTTGACGTTTTCGAGAAACTCGGTCGAATCGCGTGCCTCCGACTGGATGTCGAGCAGCGACTTCACCCACTGATGCGCCAGCGCCTGCACGTCGTTCAGATCGGTGCTGCCATCCTTGTACATCCAATGCGCGGCCACGCCGGACTCGGCGATCTCGTGCATGTGGCGGGTCCGGATCTGGAACTCGATCGGCGTGCCGAACGGGCCCACCAGCGTGGTGTGCAGCGACTGGTAGCCGTTGACCTTGCCGATCGCGATGTAGTCCTTGAACTTGCCCGGCACCGGCTTGTAAAGGCCGTGCAGCACGCCCAGCGACGTGTAGCAGTGCAGCGTCTCGTCGACAACCACCCGGAAGCCGTAGATGTCGAGCACCTGCGAGAACGACAGCTGCTTTTCCCGCATCTTTTGGTAGATGCTGAAGATCGTCTTCTCGCGCCCGGTGATCTCCGCGGCGATGCCGACCTCGGCGAACGCGCGTTGCACTGACTCTAGAATCTTGCTGACGACCTCGCGACGGTTGCCGCGCGCGGCCTTGACGGCCTTGTTCAGCGTCGCGTAACGGACCGGATGGAAGTTCTGGAAACTGAGATCCTGCAGTTCCCGGTAGATGTTGTTCAGCCCCAGCCGGTGCGCGATCGGCGCGTAGATATCGAGCGTCTCGCGCGCCACGCGCCGGCGCTTCTCGGTCGAGACCGCGCCGAGCGTGCGCATATTGTGCAGCCGGTCGGCGAGCTTGACGATGATCACGCGCACGTCGCGCGCCATCGCCAGCATCATCTTGCGGAAGTTCTCGGCCTGCGCTTCCGCGCGCGAGCGGAACTCCATCTTGTCCAGCTTCGACAGGCCGTCGACCAGTTCGGCCACCTTGGGCCCGAAACGCTCGGCAAGCTCGGTCTTGCTGACGCCCTGATCCTCCATCACGTCGTGCAGCAACGCCGCCATGATGGCCTGCGCGTCGAGGCGCCAGCTTGCGCACAGCTCCGCCACCGCAACCGGGTGCGTGATGTACGGCTCACCGCTCTGCCGATACTGGCCGAGGTGGGCCTCGTCGCTGAACTGGAACGCCGCCTTGACGTCCTTGACCTCGGCCGGGCTCAGATACTCGCCGAGGGCCGCGGAAAGGTTGGCGATGGAGACGACTTCATGACGGCGCGGCTGTTCCGGCGTCGCGGTCGGCCCGAACAGATGCCGGAACGATTGTTCCAGCACGGCGTCGATGAAGCGGTTCGAAGGTTTGGTTTCGCTGGAGGCGACTGCGGGCGGGGTACTCATCGACGCCTCCTGGCTGGATGTGACTATGTGGACGGACGCAGGCTCAGCACATCGCCGTCGGCCGGCGCGCACTCGCGCAACGCGGCGATGGCGCCACGGCAAGGCACGATGCGCGAGCGGCGCGGCGCGTCATGTCGCTCAGATCGGCACCTTCTTCAACATCTCGATACCCACCAGGCCTTCCGCGATCTCGCGCAGCGCGACCACGGTCGGCTTGTCGCGGCTTTCGATCTTGGGCGTGTGGCCCTGCGCGAGCTGTCGCGCGCGGTAGGTCGCGGCGAGCGCCAGCTCGAAGCGATTCGTAATATGTTTCTGGCAATCTTCAGTGGTGATGCGGGCCATAGCCTGTTCCTCGGTGTGTTCCAGTATTCTAACCTAGCCGGCGCGCAGGCTCGGGCGAACGCCCATGCGCGTGCCCGGCCGATGCCAGCGGGTACAGCTCAGACGGACGGTTCGGCGTGCACGCCCAACTCGGCGAACAATGCTGCATGGCGGGCCCGCTGCGAGCCGAAGCGCAGGCGCGTCGCGGCGATCACGCAGCGCAGCTCGGCCAGCGCGCGCTCGAACACCTCGTTGATGACCACGTAATCGGCTTCGGACGCATGCGCGATCTCGCCGCCGGCGGCCAGCAGGCGACGCGTGATCACGTGCGGCTCGTCCTGCCCGCGCTTGTTCAGACGTTCTTCCAGCGCCGCCAGCGAGGGCGGCAGGATGAAGATCTCGACCGCGTTGCGGAACTGGCGGCGCACCTGCTGCGCGCCCTGCCAGTCGATTTCGAGCAGGACGTCGTCGCCGCGACGCATCTGTTCCTCGATCCACAGCCGTGATGTGCCGTAGTAGTTGCCGTGCACTTCCGCGCTTTCGAGGAATTCGCCGGCGCTGCGGCGCTGCAGGAATTCCGCCGCATCGACGAAGTGATACTCGCGGCCATGCGACTCGCCCGGCCGCGGCGGCCGGCTCGTATAGGAGACCGACAAGCGGATGGCCGCGTCGTCGCGCAGCAATGCGTTGACCAGTGTCGACTTGCCGGCTCCCGAAGGGGCGACCACCACGAACAGGTTGCCGGGAAAATCGCGCTCCCGCGCTGCCTCGTTCGCCGCGCCGCGTGCGTCCTGTGCATTCATCGCGTGGTTTTCTCCGTTCCGGTTCATTCGAGATTCTGGACCTGCTCGCGCATCTGTTCGATCAGCAGCTTCAGCGCCATCGACGCATCGGCCAGCTCGCGCGCGGCGGCCTTCGAGCCCAGCGTGTTCGCTTCGCGATTGAGCTCCTGCATCAGGAAATCCAGGCGTTTGCCGACCCGGCCGCCGGCTTCGAGCACGCGCCGCGTTTCGATCAGGTGCGCCGACAGGCGCGACAGTTCCTCGGCAACGTCGATCCGGATCCCATAGACGGTGACCTCTTGCCGGATCCGGTCGTCGACTTCCTCGCGGCTGAGTGTCGCGCCGCCCGAGCCGGTGGCGTCGAGCGCCTCGCGCAGGCGTTCGACGATCTTCTGCTGTTGCTTGGCGAGCAGTTCGGGAACCATCGGTGTCACGTCGGCGATGATCGCTTCCATTTGCGCGATGCGCTCCACCAGCATCGTGCGCAGTTGCGCGCCCTCCCGCTGCCGGCTCTCGACCAGCGCGGCAAGCGCTTCCTCGCCGGCGGCCAACACCGCGGCGCGCAGGTCGGCCGGATCGATCGTCGTTTGCGCCAATACGCCGGGCCAGCGCAGGATGTCGGCCACGCGCAGCGCGCCCGCGGCGGGGAATACCGCGCTTACCTGCTGCGACAGCGCCGCGAGTTCGTCCAGCGCCTCGGGATTGATGGCGCCGAGCGTGGTCGTTTCGCGGTTCTGCAGGTTGATCCGGATCTCCACCTTGCCGCGCCCCAGCCGCGCGTTGAGCGCTTCGCGCAAGGGCGGCTCAGCGGCGCGCAATTCCTCCGGCATGCGGAAATGCAGGTCCAGGAACCGTGAATTGACGCTGCGCAGGTCCACCGAGACGCTGGCCGCGGCGGGCTCGTCCGCGCCATCGCCCACGCTGCCGCCGCGCGCGCGCGCACGCACGTCGCGCGTCGCGGTCGCATAACCTGTCATACTGAAAATCATCGCCGGCCTCCTGCCGCACGCCCTCGACGGGCTCTCTCCAAGCCGCGGCCGGCAAGCGCCGGCGCGTCGCCCGCGACCGTCGCCGCCTGCGCGGCCGGCATTCTGCGGGTAGCCCGCGATTATCGCATTTTCGCCGTCGCCCGATGCCGATCGCCGCGGGCTCCGGGGTGTCGGCCATGGCGGCGGTAGAATTGCGCTTTTGCCCTCAGCCACGCGTATGCCCTCTTCGTCCGTCACGATGCCTGCCCGCGCCAGCGGCCGCGCCGCCGATGCGTTGCGCCCGGTGCGCCTGACGCGCCATTTCACCAAGCACGCCGAAGGCTCGGTGCTGATCGCCTTCGGCGACACGCAGGTGATTTGCACCGCCAGCGTTGTCGAGCGCGTGCCCGAATTCCGTCGCGCGAGCGGCGGCGGCTGGATGACGGCCGAATACGGGATGCTGCCGCGCGCCACGCATACCCGCAGCGACCGCGAAGCGGCGCGCGGCAAGCAGAGTGGCCGCACGCAAGAGATTCAGCGATTGATCGGGCGCGCGCTGCGCGCCGTCGTCGATCTCGACGCGCTGGGGCCCCGCACGCTGCATATCGATTGCGACGTGATCCAGGCCGACGGCGGCACGCGCACCGCGAGCATCACCGGCGCCTTCGTGGCGGTGCACGATGCACTGTCGTCGCTGGTCGCCAAGGGCCTGCTGCCGCGCCTGCCGATCGCCGACTTCGTCGCGGCGGTCTCGGTGGGCATCGTCGACGGCGTGCCGCTGCTCGACCTCGACTACAGCGAAGACTCGCGTTGCGGCACCGACATGAACGTCGTGATGACCGGCGCCGGCCAGTTCGTCGAAGTCCAGGGGACCGCCGAGGGCGTGGCGTTCTCGCGCGCCGAACTGGACCGCCTGCTCGACCTGGCAAGCCGCGGCACGGCCGCGCTGATCGCCGCGCAGCGGCAGGCCCTGGGGGTGCCGGCATGAGCGCAACGCGACGCCTGGTCCTCGCATCGAACAATGCCGGCAAGCTGCGCGAGTTCGGCGCGCTGCTGCGTCCCACCGGTTTCGACGTGGTCGCGCAAGGCGCGCTGGGGGTCAGCGAGGCCGACGAGCCGTTCGGCACTTTCGTCGAGAACGCGCTCGCGAAGGCCCGGCATGCCGCTCAGGCGACGGGTCTGGCGGCGCTGGCCGACGATTCGGGGCTGGTCGTGCCGGCACTCGGCGGCGCGCCGGGCGTCTACTCGGCGCGGTATGCGGCGCTGGTCGGCGGCGAAAAGAGCGATGCGGCCAACAATGCCCGGCTGCTCGCCGAGCTTGCCGCGCTCGGCGCGGCGGGCGATCGACGCGGCTTCTACTACTGCGTGCTGGTGCTGATCCGCAGCGCCGACGATCCGTGCCCGCTGATCGCCGAGGGTATCTGGCCGGGCACGGTGCTCGATGCGCCGCGCGGCGACAACGGTTTCGGCTACGATCCCTACTTCCTGCTGCCCGACAGCGGTCTCACCGCCGCCGAGCTGGCGCCGGAAGAAAAGAACCGGATCAGTCACCGTGGGCAGGCGCTAGCCTCCCTGCTCGCGCGCCTGTCCGCACACGCAGCGTGAACGGCTCCGGTCCCGCCGCGCCACGCGCCGGCATCATCCCGATCGTCAGGGCGGACGAACCGCGCGAGCGGCGCGTGACGCGCGCTGCGGACGCGATCGATGCCGCCACGGCGGCACACGTCGTGGCGGCAGCGGACCCGAACGGTGCAACGGGCGCGGCCGGCGCACGGCCGGCCATCGCGAATTTCCTCGTGCCGGGGCGCATCGCCCTGCCCGGCTCGCCGCCGCTGGCGCTCTACGTCCACTTCCCGTGGTGCGTGCGCAAGTGTCCGTACTGCGACTTCAATTCGCACGAGGCAGGCCCCGACGGCATCCCGGAAACGCGCTATCTCGACGCCTTGGTCGCCGATCTCGAAAGCGCGCTGCCGCTGGTCTGGGGACGCGCGGTGCACAGCGTGTTCATCGGCGGTGGCACGCCAAGCCTGCTGTCGGCCGCCGGCATGGACCGCCTGCTGGGCGACCTGCGCGCACGCCTGCCGATCGATCCCGACGCGGAAATCACGATGGAGGCGAACCCGGGCACCTTCGAGGCCGCGCGCTTTGCCGAATACCGCAAGAGTGGCGTGAACCGCCTGTCGATCGGCATTCAGAGTTTCGACGCGCGCTTCCTCGCGGCGCTGGGCCGCATCCACGACGACCAGCAGGCGCGCAGCGCGGTCGAGATCGCCGCGCGCACCTTCGACAACTTCAATCTGGACCTGATGTATGCGCTGCCCGGCCAGTCCCTGGACGATTGCCGGGCGGACGTGGAGACGGCGCTGTCGTTCGCGCCGCCGCATCTGTCGCTCTACCATCTGACGCTGGAACCGAACACCTACTTCCACAAGTATCCGCCGTCGCTGCCGGACGACGACCTGTCGGCCGACATGCAGGAGTGGATCGAGGCGCGCACTGCGGAGGCCGGCTTCGAGCACTACGAGGTGTCGGCGTACGCCAGGCCGGGGCGACGCAGCCGACACAACGTCAATTATTGGGAATTCGGCGACTACCTCGGCATCGGTGCCGGCGCGCACGGCAAGCTGTCGTTTCCCGAACGGGTCCTGCGCCAGGCACGTTTCAAGCAACCGCAACGGTATATGGACGCGGCGCTTGCCGGCGACGCGGTGCAGGAAGCACGCGAGGTTGCGGCCGAGGACCTGCCGTTCGAGTTCATGCTCAATGCGCTGCGGCTGACCAACGGTGTTGCCGCCAGCCGGTTCACCGAACGCACCGGCCTGCCGTCGACGGTCGTGCAGCGTCGTCTCGCCGAGGCAGCACAGCGCGGCCTGCTGCAGCTCGACCCGACCCGCATCGCGCCGACCGAACTCGGACACCGCTTCCTGAACGACCTGCAGGCGCTGTTCCTGCGCGACTGAAGCGGCGCAACCCGGACGGCGGCGCCCGGCTCAACCAGCGCTGTGCGCCCGCGTCACGGTCCCGATGCGATGAAACACCGCCGCCGACAGCAGCGTGATGACGCCGACACTGACGAAGGCGAGACGGAACGCGACCACCGCGCCGACATGCCCGGTGAAGAGATCCACGAGCCCGCCGCCGACCGTGACCCCCAAGCCCATCGCCAGCATCTGCGCCATCGAGAACAGGCTGTTGCCGCTGCTCGCCTGACGCCGGTCCAGGTCTTTCAGCGTCACGCTGTTCATCGCCGCGAACTGCAGTGAATTCGCCGCGCCGAACACCGCCAGTTGCAACAGCGCAACCGGCAGCGGCCAACCCGGCGCCAGCGCCGCGAAACCGATGATCGACGCGCCGACCAGCAAGGTGTTCGCAACCAGGAAGCCGGCATAGCCGAAGCGCCGCACCAGCGGCATCACGCCACGCTTGCTCAACGCCCCGGCGATGGCCACCGGCAGCATCATCAGGCCGGAATGCAGCGGGCTGTAGCCGAGCTGCAACTGCAACAGCAACGGCAACAGGAACGGCACGGCACTGCTGCCAACGCGTGCGACGAGGTTGCCGATCAAGCCGAGCCGGAAACTCTCCGACTCGAACAGCGAGAGCGGAAACAGCGGTTGCGCGCGGCGCCGTGCATGAGGCAGGTAGGCGTAGGCCGCGACCAAGCTCAGCGCGAGCAGTCCCAGCGCCCAGCCGATCCGGTGTCCGCTGCCGGCGGGCGCATCGAGCGCCAGCGAAAACGCCACCATGCAGACCGACAACAGCGCGAAGCCAGCGATATCGAAAGGCGGTGGTGCTTCCATTGCTCGTTCGACGGGCAGAAAGCGACGTACCGCAAACAGGCCGACCAGGCCGATCGGCAGGTTGATCAGGAAGATCCAGTGCCACGAGGTGACCTGCACCAGCCAACCGCCCAGCGTCGGGCCGATCAGCGGCCCGATCTGTCCCGAAATCGACACGAACGCCAGCGCCGACAGATACGCTTCGCCGCTGAACGAGCGCAGCACCGCCAGCCGGCCGATCGGCAACAGCATCGAACCGCCGGCGCCCTGCACGATGCGGGCGATCACCAGCGCGCCCAGCGTCGGCGCGCTGGCGCAGAACGCCGAGCCGATCGCGAAAATGAGGATCGCCGCGAAATACACGCGTCGCGTCCCGAAACGGTCGGCCAGCCAGCCCGACGACGGGGTCAGCATCGCCATCGTGAGCGAATACGCGACCACCACCGGCTGCATCGCCAGCGGCCGCTCGCCCAGGCTGTGCGCCATCGCGGGCAGCGCCGTGTTGACGATCGTGGTGTCGAGCGCCTGCATGAAAAAGCCCGCCGCCACGATCCAGAGCAACGCGCGTTGAGAGGTTTGCTGTTCCATCGAATCCATCGACATCAAAGGTCGGCACACCGCGGCGTCAGGCGCCGCGCGACCGCGTTCCCTGCTAGGCAATCGCCGGCCGTGGTCGTTGGCTGCCGATGCGCAACACCAGTCCGGCGGTCAGCACGCACACGACCCCGATCATGATGGTGACGAGTTGATAATTGCCGAGCGACGCGCGCATCGTGCCGGCGAGCACGGCCGCGCTCGCCGCACCGAGCTGGTGCCCGGCCACCACCCAGCCGAACACGATGGCACCGCGCTCCCGACCGAAAAGGTCGTTGCTGAGGCGTACCGTCGGCGGCACGGTCGCGATCCAGTCCAGGCCGTAGAACACCGCGAACACCGGCAGGCCGAAGAAGTCGAAGCCGAACGCAAACGGCAGGAAGATCAGCGACAGGCCGCGCAGCCCGTAGTACCACGACAGCAGCACGCGGCTGCTGTAGCGATCCGACAACCAGCCCGACAGCGTCGTGCCGACCAGGTCGAACGCGCCCATCGCCGCCAGCAGGCCGGCGCCCTGCACCGCCGAATAGCCCTGGTCGATGCACATCGAGATGAAGTGGGTGCCGATGAAACCGTTGGTACTCGCGCCGCACACGAAGAAGCTGGCGAACAGCAACCAGAATCCGCGCGTCTTCGACGCATCGACGAGCGTCGTGATCGCCAGCCGCGCCGGATTCATCGCGGTACGCGGCGCCTCGTCCGGCGTCGATGCGGTCGCGCCATAGGTGCGCAGTCCCACCTGTGCCGGCGAATCGCGCAGCAGCCACGCCGCGAACGGCAGCATCGCCAACGTCGCGAGGCCAACCGCCAGCGCCGGCGCCTGCCAGCCGTAACGCTGTGCGAGCATCGCGAGCAGGGGCAGGAAAACCAGTTGCCCGGTGGCCGAACTGGCCGTCATCAAACCCATCGCCAGACCGCGCCGGGTGTGGAACCAGCGGTTGACCACCGTGGCGCCCAGGGTCAGCGCGGCCATGCCCGAACCGGTGCCGACCAGTACGCCCCACGACAGTGTCAACTGCCAGACATTGTGCATCAGCAGGCTGCCCAGCGAGCCGGCACTGAGCAGCGTCAGCGCAGCCAGCACCGTCCGTCGCACGCCGATGGCCTGCATCAGCGCGGCGGCAAAGGGGCCGACCAGTCCGTACAGCACCAGGTTGATCGAGATCGCCGCCGACGTGTCCGCGCGCGTCCAGCCGAAGCTTTTCTCGAACGGGACCAGCAGCACGCCGGGCGCCGAGCGCGTGCCGGCTGCCGCCAGCAGGACCAGGAAGGTGACGATCACCATCACCCATGCATAGTGAAAGCGTCGGACGGGTGCGGGACGGGGAGCGGTCATGGCGATCGGCGGCGGGACGACCGTCGCGCCGGCCGTCGAAAGCGCGTAGTGTAAAACGGCTGGCGCGGACGCGCCGACCGCTGCCGCAGTGTGGCGGCGCCGAAACGCATGCGGACGACTGCCGCCAGCCATTTACGACGCGGGCGGGCTCGGCGGCTTGGTGGCCGAACACGCCGCGCCTGCCAGGCGCTTGCCCCCATGCGTTTGCACCCAGGCACGCGCGCCTGCGGCGCCGCGGTCCGCCGGTGGCGCGGGCCGCGCATCGTCGGGATCGGCTCGGGCCGCCGCGCGGCCGGCTGCTCGCGGGCAGCCAGTGGATTGCGCTACAATCGCGCCTTCGGAGCACGGTCGCCGGCCGTCCCGCCGCCGTCATCGGCGGATACCGGCAGTCTCAGGAAGAGTGGCAGAGCGGTTGAATGCACCGGTCTTGAAAACCGGCGATGGGCGACCATCCGTGGGTTCGAATCCCACCTCTTCCGCCAGTTTGGCGCTCCCGCCGGCAAGCCGGCCTCGGCCGACGCCGCATTAGATCGGTGATTGGCGCCCTTCATATTCGTCTTCGCTGGGGCGACGCATTGGGATAAGCGGCGCGGGATAAGCGGCGCGGGATAAGCGGCGCGGGATACACGGCACAGGTTACACAGAACGACAAGGCATCAGACGCCCGTTTCGAAGCACCCTTCCGTGCGCGCGTTATAGAAGGGCTTGTCCGGCTCGTGCAAAAGCTCGCTCAAGGCGGCGACGCGTGCGGGTGACAAGCGAGACGAATCGACACCGACCGCCAGAAGCACCTGCGCAATGTCCTTGCGCTTTGTTCGGATTGCTTCGTCGAGAAAGCTTGGCTCGCCACGAAACGCTGCATTGAAGTCCGCGCCGTTGGCTTTGAGCATCCTGGCGAAGTCGAGCGACCGGGCGACCTGGACGTTGTCCATGAACGCATAAAGCGCCTCCGTAGCCTTCTGCATCTCGGCATGCTCGATTGCCACGGGCTGCGCTGTCAGCAACCATTTCCCGACGTGCATCGCGGCACCGCTGGCGGCCGCCACGAGCAGATGATCGCCGCGCTGGCCCGGCCCCCCGCGCTGCAACGGAATGCCGTTCGATGACAGAAACGTCACGAGGTCGAGCCGGTCCAGCCGGGCGGCGAGCTGCAATGCCTCGCTTCTCGCGTACGCATCGCTGACCGGCAGCAGGAGGCGCATCATGTCCATGTCGCGTTTGGCCACGGCGACGCTGAGCGGCATGGGATTCGGAATATACGACCCCTCGCAGGTGCGCAGATCCGTTTGCGAAGGATACCAATTGCCGACGCTGACCCGGGCGCCTCGGCCGACCAGATACGTCGCCACATGGTGCGAACTCGCCCAAGTCGCGACGAGCAGATCGTCATGCTGGTTCGAGAGGGCTTGGCAACGCTTGCTGCACGCCTCCCGCGCGCGCAGCAACGCCGGGAGATCGTCCTTGCCGATCGCGTCCTCGATGGCGCGGCGCTGAGCATATGCCGATTGTTCCAGGCCGCCTGTCCAAAGCGCACTGACTGCCCAGCCGGCGTAGAAGAGCGCGGGGACCGCCTGGATCAGAAGCAGCAGCCGGAGCCAGCGGGGGCGAAAGCCTGAACCCCAACAGACTGCATTGAGAAAAAACGAAAGACAGTTTCCGGCGCCAAGCGCCTGCATACCCAACGCGGCGCCCAGGCCCGGAAAGAATCCGCCATTGCCCGGGCTCGCGGCAAGCAAGCCGCCCACTATCAGACTGACGGCGAGAATGACGGCCGAAGCAGGCAAACAAATCGATTGCATCAATGTTTTCATCGGCGAGCATCTGCATCGGTACGAATGGTCATCAGGATCCCCGTGCTCGCCAGCCACGCGATAGCCGGTCAACTGACGCATCGATTCTTGGATATCGCTGCCTGCATCGACCCGATTCGGAAAGACAACATCGGCCGGCAATCGACAGCATGCGATTTCGCGCTTGCCTGCCCCGAGAAGCGCGCTCACCGCGTGAAATGTCATCAGGCGGCCGCACGCCCGATTGTATGCGGCTCACGGTCACCCGTGCCTCGTAAAGCCCCTGCGGCAACCGGTTGCCGCTGTCTCGGCTGCGAATGGCCATCGCATGCGTCAGTCACGTCCTTCAGTCGCGTGCTTCAGTCGCGTGCTTCAGTCGCGTGCTTCGGTCGAACACATTGGCTGCGTGCCCTGGTTGAAGCGTCAAGCCGGCAGTTGCCGCCACGGGCGGCGAGCCACATCGCGCCCATGCTATTCTCAAAAAGCGGCGCTGCGGACCCGTGGGCGATCCGGTCAGGCCCGCGCTTAAAGGCGGCCACGTCACGCCATTGCGGCCACGTCACGCCATTCGAGGGTTGCCATGCCTCGGGCGGCGGATCGCGACAATCGCCCGGTTCGTCGCGCGCCCGCCGCGCGCATGGTTCGTCCAGCGGCACGCGCCGATATGTTTTCTCCGTACAGCACGGCACCGCAGGCCACCGGGCCGGCAGTTGTCATCGGGAGGCATCATTCGTCACCTATCGCGTTCGCGCCGTGTCCTGAGCCTGCTCGCCGCGACACTGCTGTTTCCATTGGCAGGCGTGTTCGTCGGCATCTGGGAGCAACAGCGCGCCACAGCCGACTGGATCGATTTCGAGAATGAGCATCTCAGGCTTGCGCGCCTCGTCGCACAGTTGGAGGCCCGGATGCCGCCCGGCGCGCCGCCGGACTTCACCATCCAGTTCCGACGTCGCGGGCAGTTGTATGGCGGTCCGTACGCGATAACACAGGCGCGTGCCGCACGCGACGAAGCCGCGACGTTGTCGACGCTGATGTCCATCCGGCGCATGCTGCCGCCGGTCGTCAGTTGGGCCGCCGGCCTCGCCGGCGTGCTGTCGGCAGCGGTGCTGGTGGCGGGCGGCCTGCTCGGCCGCTTCGGCCGCGCTTCTCGTGAGACGCTGGTACGCGGCTTTGCGGCGATGCGGCGCGTGCTGCCGCCGGTGCTGGCGCTGCGCATCACGCTCGGGACAGTCGCGTTCGTCGCCGCCGTGGCATTCGAAGCCGCGGCGTTGGCACAGCCGGGGCTGGGCAGCGCCGAAATGAAGATGATCGCGGTCGCGATCGCGGCGGTGCTGGCCAGTCTATGGGTAGCGGGCAAGACACTGCTTCGCCTGAGACATGCACTGGCGGCTTTCGAGCCGGACCCTTTGCCGATGCTGGGTCGTCCGGTCGGCCCGGCCGAGGCGCCCGGCCTCTGGCGTCTGGTGACCGAACTGGCGACGAAGCTGGACGCGCTTGCGCCGGAGTCGATCGTCGTCGGCCTGACCGAAGGCTTCTCGGTCAGTGCCGGTCCCAAAATACTGGAGCCGGCCGAGCAGGCGCTGGACGGCCGTACGCTGTATGTGCCGCTGCCCTACCTCGCCCTGCTGCGGCCGGACGAAATCGCGACGATCATCAGCCACGAACTGGCGCACTTCGCGGGCGGCGACACGTCCTACAGTCTGCGCTTCCTGCCCATCTACGCGGGCGTCGACCGCTCGTTGAGCGCCGTGGCGGACGGCGCGGCGAGCGGTTCCGCCTTCGGTTTGCTGCGCCCGGCCATGCGGCTCGGCTCGTTCGTGATGGACCAGTTCCACTACGCGGTGCGCCACTGGAGCCGGGAACGCGAATTCGCGGCGGACGCGCTGAGCGTGCGGCCCACCTCGCCAGATGCGGCGATGCGAGCGCTGTTGCGCACTGGCGCGGTAACGCCACGCGTGAACGAGACGCTGGACCACGCGATCGAATTTCCGCATGCGGCGCCGGCCGATCTGGTCACGGCATCGATCGAAACAGCGCTTGCGCGCGGCCTCGACGATCCAGGCGAACATCTGGGCATCGAGCAGGCGCATCCGACGGACACGCACCCGACGACGCGCGACCGGCTCGCCCGCTTCGGCGGGTCGCTCACGCCGACCTTGCTTGCCGCAGCCGCCGCGCCGCCGGAACCTGACGCCCATCAAACCTTGGCGCGGTACTTCGCCGACCCGGCGCGAGTCTGCGAAAACGCGACAGCGGATTTCGTCGGCGTCGTGCGCGAGCATCACCACGTCTACCAGGCGCATCTGGAAGCCACCGCTGCGGAGGTCGGCGAGGAAGCGCGCGTGCTGTTCGACAACAGCCGCCGGCCAGCGATCTTCTGCAGCGCCGTCGGCGCCGTGTTCCTGCTCGCATCCCTGGCGCTCGCGATTCTCGGCTTCCCGGGGCTGTCGCGACCAGAAGCGCATGTCGTCGCATGGTTCGCCTGCGCACCCGGCGCAGTGTTCGCGGCAGTCGGCATCGTGCGCCTGCGACGCGGCGAACGCGTGCTCCTGACGCTGCGTCCAGACGCGCTCGTGATACCGGCGCTCGATCGTCCGCTTCCGTGGCACGACATCGCCGACCTCGACATGCACATGCGCTACAACGGCATCGGCATCCGCCTGTTGCTGCCGCCAGAGGCGCCGTTTCCGCAGTGCACGCAGCGCAGCCGCGCCCTCAAGCTCGACACCGAGCGGCGCATCATCACGTTGCGCATCGGTGTGCCGCGCAAAATGGCACCGCGCCAGGTCGCCGAACTGCTGGGTCTGTATCGACGCGCCGCCCAGGCCAGGACACTGCTGACCGAGCATCATGCGCGGCCCACCGAGCCGACCGATTTTCCCCTGCCGCCCGAGACCCGCCATGACGCAACCGTATGACCATCGCGCCGAACTGCGGCTGCCGCCGCCCGATCGCGACTGGAAACAGACGCTCTGGGTGATACTGGCCATCCTGATGTTCGGCGGAATGCTGCTGGCCGCCGCCATCCATACCGCGCCGGCCGTACTGTCCGACTGGCGGATTCGCGAGACCGCGCGCCCGATCGATGAAGGCGACGTCAGCGAGGGCAAGTGCCACGCGAAGCTGGTGTTCCATATCTGCGACGCCACGCTGGTCGTGCCGACGCCCGCGGGAGCCGTGGCCAGACGCGTGAACTACGTGTTCACCGGCGTACACGTCGGCGACTACACGGTGCGCGTGATGGCCGACCCGGCGCACCCCGACCTTGCGACCACCGACCTCGCACTCGCCAAGCTCTGGAACCGCACGCTCACGCTGGTCGCCTGCGTGGCCGTGCTGCTGGCGCTGATCGTGATGCCTGCGCTCGCACTGATTCGCAACCGCCGTCCGAAACAACTGGCCGAGCCGACCGGGCCGGCATGACGCGTCAGCCGTTGCGCCAAGCAACGGACAATGCGCTTGATGGCTGCAATTGACCCGCGCTTGACCGTGCTTCACCGCGGCATGTCCCGCCGGTTCCTCTCCCTTGACAGGGCACCACCAAAAGCGAGGGCGCCGGGTGCGGCGACATGCGCCATGCATGCGACCAGCCTCGGCTGGCATGAGCCATGGCAGCGTCTGTGAGTTAGCGTACTGCCGATCATGCATCAACGTGCGAAAATGTGTGGTCCCCGCCAAGCGCGTCGGTGCAAAGGCCGACCGACTCCCCGTGGAAACACACTATCGCTCGCTGTCCCAGAACGCCCTCCGTCTGCTGATTCTGGCGCTGGCCCTTGTTACCGTGCCCCTGGTGACCCGACTGCCGCAGTGGGTCGTTTGGGAAAATGGCCCGGTCGAAAACGCGCAGGCCATCGTGCTGCTGTTCGGCGCCATCGTCGCGGGGCTGTCCGCCGCCCGCGCGCGGACCCGCGAAGCGCGCGCGTTCTGGCTTGCTGCCGCCCCGCTGTGGCTCATCTTCTTCGGTCGTGAATTGAGTTGGGGGGCAGTGTTCCTGACGCCGCTCGACATGACGCCCGAAGGCCCGGTCTTCTCGTCGCACGCGCTGTTCTACAAGCCCGTCGTGCATCCGGCGGTCGGGCTGCTGATTGCGTTCTCGCTCTACCAACTCTTCGTGAGACGTGGGATACGGCTGCTCGCGAACGTGCACCGGTCCGGTCGATTTCCCTTCTTCGAACTGGTAGTGGCGGCCATCGGTTTCATCGTGTCGACCGCCACCGAAGGCCACGCGCATCTGTCGCTGCCGCTGACCGCCGGCCCTGCGCAGATCGCCGAGGAATGCGCGGAACTGGTCGCGTATCTCGCATTGCTGTCCGGCCAGTGGCGACTGCTCGGCCACGCTGCGCCGCAGACTGCCTGACCAAGCCATTGCCCGTGAGGCGCTTGCGCGTTCGTTGACGACCGCGCGGTGTGCTCCGATGCCCTTGCCCTACCCCGCTCCGCCTTGCGTTGCGTTGCGGACGCGCGGCTTCCAGGCAGTGACTCGGCGCCGCCGCGAGAGCGTGCTGGCCGCCCAGGCGAAAGCCCGCTGTTGCCCCACGATCCGACATCGTCGCTGCAGCAAGGCAGGATGTGCGACCATTCCCGCGCCGCCGCGCTCGCGGCGACGAGATCCCGCCTCCCTCGGTCCGATAATGAAATCCTTGCTGCTGTTCGCCGCTGCCGCCCTCGCGGAAATCGTCGGCTGCTATCTGCCGTACCGCTGGCTGCGGGCAGGCGGCAGCGTCTGGTTGCTGCTGCCGGCGGCAGGCGCGCTGGCACTGTTCGCGTGGCTGCTCAGCCTGCAACCGTCGGCCGCCGGACGTACCTACGCAGCCTACGGCGGCGTCTACATCACGTTCGCAATGCTCTGGCTGTGGCTTGTCGACCGTGTGCCACCGACACGCTACGACTTCCTCGGCGTCGCGCTCGCGTTGGCCGGCATGGCCGTGATTGCCTTCCAGCCACGCGGCTGACCCCGCCTCGATCCCGTCAACGGCGCGCACCGCGTTTTCGTGGGTCGCGCGCAACGCTCGTTGGCCGACGGTTCTAAGCGATCAGAGGCTGATATATGATAACGATTCTCATTTATAAAGCGTGAGCGCTGGCGCCGCGCGTTCCGTCCGCGCGTCGTCGCATGAATTCTTCTCTTTTTCGTACAGATGCCCTGCACACGCTGTACAGCGACCATCATGGCTGGCTGTTGCAGTGGCTGAACCGCCGTCTCGGCAATCTGGGCGACGCGGCAGATCTGGCACATGACACTTTCATCCGGGTCATGACGGGCCAGCGTCAACCGACACCCGAGCAATCGCGCGCCTTCCTCACGCAAGTGGCAAAGGGCCTGGTGGTCGATCTGCATCGCCGCCGCCTGCTCGAGCACGCCTACTACGAGTCGCTGCAGGCGCTGCCCGAAGCATGCGTACCATCGCACGAGACGCAGATGATGCTGCTGCAGACGCTGGTCGCGATCGACCGGGCGCTGGACGCGCTGCCGCCACGCGTACGCGAAACATTCTGTCTGTCGCAGTTCGACGGTCTCAAATATAGCGAGATCGCGGCCCGGCTCGGCATCTCGCTCGGCGCGGTGCGCAAGTACATGTTCCAGGCGCTGCAGGCCTGCCATGCCGCACTGGACGAGGTGCCGGCCGCATGAGCGCTGCATCTCCGTTCGCGTCCCGGCAGGACGGCATCAGCGCCCGCGCGCTGGACGAAGCGCTGGAATGGCTGGTGACGTTCTGTTCGGGCGAGGTCACGCCGGACGAACGCGAGGCTTTCCAAAGCTGGCTGCATGCCGCGCCCGACCACACGGCGGCATGGCAACGCGTCACCCGCACCGGCAATGCGCTGGCCGCGGTGCCGGCCGCGCTCGGCGGCCGCGTGCTGCAGGCACCGGACAAGCGGCGGGCGGCGACGCGCCGGCAACTGCTCGGGTGGGTCGGCGCCGCCGTCGCGACCGGCGCCGTGGTCGGTTTCGACAGGCGTCGCGAGCTGGCCACCCTGAGCGCCACGATGGGTGCCACCTACCGTACCGCGACCGGCGAACAGCGCTGGCTGGCCTTCGAAGACGGGACGCGCGTGCTGCTGGACACGGCGACCGCGCTCGACGCACGCTTCGATGTCCGCGAACGCCGCCTGCAACTGCACGCGGGCGCGATCATGGTCGAGACCGGTCATGCCGCTGCATGGGCCGCACGACCGTTCCTTGTCGAGACCGTGCGGGGCACGGTACAGGCGCTCGGCACTCGCTTCTCGGTACGGCAGCGCGAGCACGATGCACTGGTGGCGGTCCTGGACGGACGCGTCGAGGTCCGTCCCCGCAGCGGGCACGGCCGCGCGCTCGACGCCGGTACGCAAGCCCGCTTCGATCTCTCCGGCATGTGGCCGACACAGGCGCTGGACCGCGACGCGCAGGCCTGGCGGGACGGCTTGCTGGTGGCACGCGAGCGCCCGTTGCCGGACCTGCTGACAGATCTGGCGCGCTACCGGCGAGGCGTCGTCGACTGCGACCCCGCGCTCGCGACCACCTTGGTCTCCGGCGTCTTTCCGCTCGACGACACGGACCGCGTGCTCGATTCCCTCGCGCGCGCGTTGCCGATCCGTGTGCAACGGACGACGCGCTTCTGGGTGCGAGTCACGCCCCGCACCGCCTGAACTTTATTCTGCGAAAACCGTAACGCTTTTTCCGTTTCGTCCGGGATGTCTTGAGAAGCAAAAACAATTTCAAGACCGCGAAAGAGGAAACTGCCATGCTCCGCCCTTCGGTATCGCAACAGCGCCGCGACCAGTGCCACGACCAGTGCCACGACCAGCGACGCGACCGGCGACGCGACCCGCACCGGCTGGCGTCCCGCAACGGCTCGCCAGCCGCCCGGCCGGCGACGCGTCTGCCGCTGCCATTGCCGCGCCGCACGGTGCTCGCCAGCAGCATCCTGCTTGGGCTCTCGTGCATGTCCGGGCCGGGCTTCGGCGCGGAACCGGAGGACGCCACCATCACCGGCACGAACCGTCCGACCGCCGCGCGTCAGCATTACGAGATTGCGCCCGGTCCGCTCGACCAGACCCTGAACACGTTCGCGGGACGCGCGCACGTCCTGCTCGTCACGCCGCCGGCACTGGCGCGGGGGCGCCAAAGCGCCGGCTTGCGGGGCGACTACAGCGTCGACGAAGGCTTCACCGTGCTGCTCGCCGGTTCGGGACTGGAAGCCCGACGCGGCGCCGACGGCAGCTACCTGTTGCACGCCGTTGCCGACGACAGCGTCGGTGCGATTCAGGGCGACGCCCTGCCGCTGATCAATGTCAGCGCCGCGGTCGCCGCCACGGGCCTGGCGCGTCCGGCGCAGGCCGGCGCGCTCGGCTCGCGCGCGGTGCTCGACACGCCCTACTCGATCAGCGTGATCGATCAGGAAGAACTGGCGGATCGTCAGGTCACGACGCTCGAACAGGCCTTCCGCTACGACGCGTCGACCACGGCGAGCAACAGCGAGTACGCCCGTGACGCCTCCATCATGGTGCGCGGGCTGGGCATCTCGGACTCCTTCGGATTCAAGGTCGACGGTCTCGCGCTGCCCGGATGGGGCAATCAATTGCCGCTGGAGCTGTTCGACAGCGTCGAACTGCTCAAGGGTTCGACCGCCTTCATGTACGGCTTCGGCGCGCCGGGCGGCATCGTCAACTATGTCAGCAAGCGGCCGACCGAGCGCACGCTGTTTTCGGCGGACGTCGGCTACAAGACCGATTCGCTTTTTTCGGAACACGTCGACGCCGGCGGCCGCTTCGGTAACGACCGCATGTTCGGCTACCGTTTCAACGCGATTCACGAACAGGGCGGCACCTACACAGACGATGGACGGCAGCGGCGCGACGGGGTCGCGGCGGCCTTCGACGCCCGCCTGACGCCCGATCTGACGCTGACGCTCGACGGACTGTATGCGAAGCGCAAGACCAACCGGCAGATGTTCTGGGGCTACTACCTCGGCTCGGGACTGACGCTGCCCGCGACGGTCGACCCGTCGATCACCGCGGCACCGGCCGGCAGCTATTACGAGACGAGCACCGCACTGTTCACCGCGGGACTGGCGTGGCGCATCTCGCCGCAGTGGAGGGCGAGCATCGCATACCGGTATGCACGGCAGGACTTCAACTATGTGTATGGCGATCTGGCCATCGAGGACGCGGCGGGCAACTACTCCGCGAGCGAAACGGCGGGCCGCTACGGCTCGATCAATCGTCAGTTGAACATGCAGGTCGAAGGCGAAGCCCGCACGGGCGCGCTTGGCCACCAATTGGTGTTCGGCGCGAACCGGTACGAGATCGATTCGATCGGCGGCCGCGACGGCTACTGGGGTCAGCTGGGCACCGGCAACATCTATCGCCCGTCGACGCTGAGCGTCGTTTCGCCCTATCAGGGCGATCAATCCACATATACGTACAACAAGATTCGCCAAAGCTCGCTGTTCGCAAGCGACACCGTGAGTCTCGGCCGCTGGTCGCTGATCGGCGGACTGCGCTACACGCACTTCGACCAGGCCGACTACAACGGCCAGGGCAGCCAGACCAACGGCTACATTCGCAACCCGCTGTCGCCGACCGTCGCGTTGATGTTCAAGCCAACGCCCGGCACGACGCTGTATGCGAGCTACGTCGAATCGCTCGAACAGGGGGGCCGCGCGAGCGCGACCGCGGCCAACGCCAACGAAGTCCTGGGGCCGCGTCGCAGCCGGCAGTACGAGCTGGGCTTCAAGGCCGAGCAGGATCGCTGGGCGGCAAGTGCGGCACTGTTCCGCCTGCAACAGACCGCCGAGTATCTGGACGCGAACAACTACTACGTGCAGAACGGCCAGACCCGCTATACCGGCGTCGACATGGCCGGGCGCTACCGGCCGGCCACCGGGCTGACGATACACGGCAGCCTGATGTACCTGCAGACGAGCTACATCGAGAACACAAGCAACCTCGACGGCAAGCGCACCACCGGCACGCCGCACTGGCAGGCCGCGGCGCGCGTGATCTACGACGTGCCGTCGATCGATGCACTCAGCCTGCAGGCGGGCGGCAAGTTCGTCGGCACGTCGAAGCTCGATACGGCGAACACGATCAACCTGCCGTCGTACTTCGTGATGGATCTGGGCGCGGTGTACCGGCTGCGGCTGCGCCAGAGCGAAGTGACGCTCAGCGCGCAGATCCAGAATCTCGCCAACCGTCGCTTCTGGTTCTACAACGGCGACTCGTACATCCAGATCAGCGCGCCGCGCACGCTGGCCCTGAACGCGCGCATCGCCTTCTGAATGCCGCGGCCGCACGCGCGGCCGCCCACGAGACTGTCGACATGAACTTTCGCAACCTGCTGCGTGCCGGCTGCCTCGCGCTGGCTGTGTGCAGTACCGGCGCGGCGGCCGACGCGCTATGGCTGGCGCCCGCCGGCACGACCTTGCGCCTGCATGCCGGCGTGCCCGACGCGCCGCGAACGCCCGATGCGCTGGAAGCCGTGCAGGCGTCGCGTGCCGGCGAACCGTTGACGGTTGCCAGTGGCGCGCTCGCCGCGTCGCCGGCAGCCAGCGTCGACACGCGCCTGAGCGCCCGCCGGCTCGGGCCGGACGGCGAGCCGGTAATCTACCTGGCACGCTTCGGCCGCAACGAGACGGAAGCACGCAACGCGCTCGAACTGGTGCCCACCGAAGCGGGTGGCAATCGCTTCGTGCTCATCTGGCAAGGCCGCGTGGTGCCAGCGAGCAAGGTGTTGGTCAGCACCTCGGCCGGCTGGCGCCGGACGCTGCTGCCAGCCACGGATGGCTCGGTGACGCTGCCGACGCCGTTCCCGGCCCTGTACGTGCTCGAGATCGCGGCGCGGGCATCCGGGCCCGCCGCGGCACCGGGCGACGATCCACGGTATGCGAATGCACGCTACGTTGCCACGCTGAGCTTCGAGGCTGGCCGGTGACGCGTGCATCGCAGCAGTCGGCGCAGCGGCAAACGGCGCACGGCGCAGGCCGGCGCCGCGCGTTGCGCCTCGGCGCGACGGCCGTCGCATTGCTTGCGCTCGGCGCGCTCGCGGTGGCGCTGCGCCCGCGTATCGAATACACGACGCAGGCGGTCGGCCGGGGCGACATCGAGGCGACCGTGCTCGCGGTCGGTACACTGCAGCCGGCCGCCTACGTCGACGTCGGCGCGCAGGTCTCCGGGCAGATCATGCGCCTGTATGTGCGTCCCGGCAGCGAGGTGCGGCGCGGCCAGGCCCTGGTCGAAATCGATCCGAGCGTGCAACAGGCGACGGTCGACGCCGGCCGTGCCGGTCTCGCCGCGCTGCGCGCGCAGCTGGACGAACAACGCGCGCAATCCCGCCTTGCGGCGCAACAGGACGCGCGCCAGCGCGCGCTTGCCGCGGCTGGCGCCACCCGCGACGAAGACGTCGAAAGCGCGGCCGCCAGCGCCGCCGCCGCGCGTGCGCGCATCGCCAATCTGGCGGCCCTGATCGCGCAGACGCAGGCCAATATGCGAGCCGACGAGGCACGCCTCGGTTACACGCGCATCTATGCGCCGATGGCCGGCACGGTGGTCTCGGTCGAGGCCCGCGAGGGGCAGACCCTCAATGCGACGTACCAGACTCCCAATATCCTGCGCATCGCCGACCTGTCGGTCATGACCGTCTGGACCGAAGTATCCGAGGCCGACGTGCGGCGCGTGCGCGCCGGCATGCCGGTGTATTTCACGACGCTGGGCGACGACACGCGGCGCTGGCAAGGCACCGTCCGCCAGATCCTGCCGGCGCCGCCGGTGCCCGAAAACAAGGGCACGACGGCTGCCGCAACGCCGCCCGCGAACAAGGTGGTGCTGTACACGGTGCTGTTCGACGTGCACAACGCCGATCACGCACTGATGCCCCAGATGACCGCGCAAGTGTCCTTCGTCAGCGCCGCGGCGCACAAGGTGCTGGTGGCGCCCCGCAGCGCGTTGACCGCCGTCGCGGACTCGCCCGACCGGTTCACCGCGCGCGTGCTGGGCGCACACGGCGAGGTCGAGCTGCGCACGGTGCGCGTTGGCGTCGGCAACCGGATCGCCGTCGAGGTGCTCGACGGACTGCGACAGGGCGAGCGGCTGGTGACCGGCGAACGGCGCGTCGGTGGCCTGAAGGGGCGTTTCCGACTATGAGCGCACCGTTGATCGAAGTCGAGAACCTGCGCAAGCGCTATGGCGGCATCGATGGCGCGCCCGTGGTCGACATCCTGCGCGGCGTGTCGCTGCGCATCGCGGCCGGCGAGTTCGTCGCCATCGTCGGCGCCTCCGGCTCCGGCAAGTCGACGCTGATGAATGTGCTCGGCTGCCTGGACCGGCCCAGCGAAGGCCGCTACCGTTTCGCGGGCCGGGACGTTGCCACGCTGACGGCCGACGAACTGGCGTGGCTGCGACGCGAGGCATTCGGCTTCGTCTTCCAGGGCTACCACCTGGTGCCGACCGATTCGGCGCTCGAGAACGTCGAAATGCCGGCGATCTATGCCGGCACCGGCGAAGCCGAGCGCCACGCGCGCGCTCGGCAACTGCTCGGGCGCCTGGGCCTTGCGCAACGCGTGAGCCACCGGCCGAATCAGTTGTCCGGCGGTCAGCAGCAGCGCGTTTCGATCGCCCGCGCATTGATGAACGGCGGGCGCGTCGTGCTCGCCGACGAACCTACCGGCGCGCTCGACTCCGCGAGCGGCGCCGAAGTGATGCAATTGCTGTCCGACCTGGCCGATGCCGGCCACACCGTCATCCTGATCACACACGACGCGACGCTGGCCGCCTGCGCGCGCCGCGTCATCGAGATTCGGGACGGCACGATCGTGCGCGACACGGCGGACCCGTCGGCGCCAGCGGCGAACGCCGATGCCGCGCCATTCCACTGGCCGGCACGACCGGCCCGCAGCGGCCCGCGCCGCTGGCCCTTCGATCGCGCCGCCGCGCGCGCGGCCTGGCGCGTGATGGGCCTCAACCGTTTCCGCACGGCGTTGACCTTGCTTGGCATCGTGATCGGCGTCGCCTCGGTGATCGTGATGTTCGCGATCGGTCTGGGCGCGAAGGACCGGGTCATGACGCAGATCGGCGCGTTCGGGTCGAACCTGCTCTACATGGCCGCGATCGGCGAGTCGTCCCGCATGCCCGGGCGCAGCCTGACGCTGGCCGATCTCGACGCGATCGCCGCATTGCCGGACATCGCGCACGTGCTGCCCAACATCACCGGCAACCGCGTCGTGCGTGCCGGCAGCCACGACATGCAGACCTATGTGCGCGGCACCGGGCCGGCGCTGCCGTCGGTGCAGAACTGGCAGCTCGCGCAGGGCAGCTTCTTCGACGCCGAGGACGAACGCCAGGTTGCAACGGTCGCCGTGCTCGGCAGCAAGGTCGCGCGCGAATTGCTGCCCGACACCGCCGACCCGGTTGGCCGGACCTTGTTGATCGGCCGCACCCCGTTCCTCGTGATCGGCGTGATGAGCGCAAAGGGTGCGCTGACCGGCGAGAAGGATGACGATAACGTCGTTCTGGTCCCGTTCAGCACCGCGTCGGTGCGGGTGTTCGGCCAGCGCGAGCCGACCTACGCGGTCATCGCCGTGCGCGACGTGGCGCGCGTGGCGATCACCGAAACGGCGGTCGCGGCCTTGATCGAGAAACGCCACCGGATGCGCGACTTCCAGATCTTCAACTCGGCCGCGTCGCTGGCGGCGCAGGCCAAGACCCAGGATGCAATGACGGTGATGCTGAGTTTGATCGCGGTTGTATCGCTGGTGGTGGGCGGCATCGGCGTGATGAACGTCATGCTGATGACGGTACGCGAGCGCACACGTGAGATCGGCATTCGCATCGCGACCGGCGCGCGCCACGGCGACATCGTGCGGCAGTTCCTTACCGAGGCGATGCTCGTCTCGATTACCGGCGGCGTGCTCGGTGTCTTGATCGGCCTGGCGATCGGGCTGGGCCTGCTCGCGGCCGGCGTGCCGGCCGTGTTCTCGCTGCGCGCCATACTGGCCGCGTTCGGCTGCTCGCTGGCGACCGGCCTGGTGTTCGGCTACATGCCGGCGCGGCAGGCCGCGCGACTCGACCCGGTGGTTGCACTGCACGGCGCATGAGACGGACGATCCTGCCCCGCTACACGCCCTTCGGCCGGCGGCGCGTCGCGGCGGCGACAGCGTGCGGTTTGGCGCTGGTGGCATGCCTGCTCGTGTCGGCCTGCGCCTCGCCCTCGGAAGAAGCCGATCGCGCCGCGGCAGCGCGCGTGCCGGCGGCCTGGCGCAACGCCGCGCCGCAAGACGTTGACGCGGGTGCGCGGACCGAGGCGCGCGCCGCAGCCGCAGCGTCGGCCCCTGTCGATGGCTTTGCCGAGCGCTGGTGGCAAGTCTACGGCGCGCCAGGCCTGGATCGCGCGGTGGACCTTGCGTTGCGGCACGGAAGCGATACCGCGACGGCGGCCGCCCGACTCGACGAAGCGGCGGCCGTTGCCCGTCTCGCGGGCGCGCAACGACTGCCGCACGCGAGCGCGACGCTCGGCGTCGAACGCGAAGGCCGCCTCGCCGGCACGCGCGAGGCCAGCGGCAACGCGGCGTTCGCCACGCTGGAGATCACGCACACGCTCGATCTGTGGGGCGAGCGGCGTGCCTTGCAGGCGGCCGCGCTGGCACGCCAACGCGCCAGCGTCCACGACCTCGCCACGGTACGCCTGACGGTGGCAGCGGCGACCGCTTCCGCGTGGCTCGAAACGGTCGCGCTTGGCGAACGGCTCACGATTGCGCGGGCGAACGCCGACCTTGCGCGGCGTGTTCTCGACCTCGTCGCCGTGCGCCAGCAGGCCGGCGTGGTCACGTCGCTGGATCTCGCCACGCAGCGCGCCCTGCTCGCCGAGCGCGAACGCGACGCAGCGGCAATGCACGGCGCGGCGCGCCAGGCCGAAGCACGGCTGGCGATCCTGCTCGGCGGCAATGCGGCCGAGGTGCCGCCATTGCTCGCGAACGCACGTCTCGATGCGCTCGCCTGCCCCCGCATCGATGTCGGACTGCCGGCCACCCTGCTGCTCCGGCGGCCGGACCTTGCGCGCGCCGAAGCGGCGCTGGCCGCCGCGGACGCCGACCTGCGCGCCGCGCGAGCCGCGCTGTTGCCGTCGATCGATCTGGCGGCCAGCGTGGGCGGCGGCGGCAACCGCTTGCGGCAGATCCTGTCGAATCCGCTCTACGGCCTTGCCGCGGCGCTGACGGCGCCGATTTTCGACGCGGACCAGCGCCAGGCCGAGCGCGACATCGCCGCCGCCCGCCGCCAGGCATTGTTGAGCGACTACCACGGCGCGATCGTGAATGCATTCGGGGAGACCGAAGGCGCGCTCGCCCTGCGGCAGTCACTGGGCGCGCAAGCGCTCGCCCAGCAGCGCGTATTGGACGAGGCACAACGCGCATACAAGCTCGCCGAGGCGCGGTACCGCGCCGGCAGCGATACGCTGCTCACGCTCCTCGACGCGCAACGCACGCTGTACGAAGCGCGTGATCGGGCTGTTCTGCTGCGCCTCCAGACCCTGCAGGCCACGGTTGCGCTGCAGGCCGCGCTGGGTGGCGGCTGGCAGCGCGGCGCGGCTGGCGCGGCCGTCGCCGGCGGCTGATTCGAGATGGCGGACGATGAAGCCAGGCAACTGTGGTCTGCCCGGCTTGACGGGAAACAGTGGCGCCGTCAGTATGCACACTAACCCGGTCGTCGTAGCCCGAATCAAGACAACACTATGCCGACACGATATGCGACCGTCACCAAGAGCAAGTTGCTCGATGCGGCCGAAACCCTATACGCGGAGCACGGACAGGAAGGCGTCACCCTCAGACAGATCACCCAGGTGGCGGGCGTCAACCTCGCCGCGGTGAACTATCACTTCCGTTCGAAGGAAGCGCTGATCCAGGCGATGAGCGCGCGGCTGCTGGATCCGCTCTGCTTCGAGCGCCTCGACATCCTCAATTGTCTCGAAGGCCTGCACCCAGGGCAGTTGCGGCCGCTGCACGTGATCGCCTCGGTGGTGATCCCGATGATCGTCCGGCAGGCCTCCGCCGGCCAGGAAACGCATTATTCGATGATGTTGCGCCGGCTTTCGTCGGATCCGTCGCCGGTGGTGCGCGACTACATCTCCCGGCGCTACGCGAGCGTGAGCGAGCGTTTCGACGCCGCCTTGCAGATGTGCGTGCCCGGCCCGGTGAGCGAGGAAGTGCGTTGGCGCGCCCGCACCCTGATCAATGCGGTGCCGAGTACCGTCGGCAATCTGAACACCGGTATCATGATCGGCGCGGCACTGGCCGAGCCCGGCATGACGATGCGCACGCTGTTGGTTCGCTTCGGCAAGCTGTGGCATGCGGTCATCGGCGTCGACTGCAACGAGACGGAGCTCGTTCGGGAAACGGATCAGATGCTGCGCGCCGTCGTCAGCGCCGGCCTGCTGCCGCCAGGCAGCCTGGCTCAGTTGGGCGGTTGACGCGCGCGCCACGTGCGCTGGCCGTGCGCCGGCCGTCCATCGCGGCGTGGCTTCTGTCTGCCGAGTAATGGGCCTCGGATCGTCGGTCGCGTCGACCGACAGCCGCGCTGCGTCGGCCGTCATGTGTTGCCGGCGCGCAGTCCGGGCTCGTCGTCGAACAGCTGGTATTTGCGCATCTTCTCCCACAACACCTTGCGGCTGATGCCGAGCACGCGTGCGCTCGCCTGCCGGCGCCACTGGTTGTCGTCGAGCACCGCGAGCAGCCGCGAGCGTTCCTCCGGGTCCCAACGCGCGCGCGGCGTCTGACGTGACGCCACCGCAACCGCCTCCCGTTCGGAATGTGCGTTCGCCAACATACGGCGGATCCGAGTCGCGTCCCAGTCGCCAAGCTGACGAACGATCACGCCGACGCGCTCCGAGAAGTTGCGCAGCTCTCGCACATTGCCGGCAAAGCGCAGGTTGGCAACCGCATCGAGCAGCCAGCGCGGCATGTCGGCCAGGCCGCCCGGCCGCGCGTCGCCGATGGTTTCCTCGACGAAGCTGCGGAAGATCGCGATCTTGTCGGCCGCGCCACGCTGCTCCAGGCTCGGCACCGCCAGCTCGACGACGGCGATCCGATAGAACAGGTCGGCGCGGAACCGGTCCTCCGCGACCATCGCGAGCACGTCGCGGTTCGTCGCCGCGACCAGCCGAAACTGCGTGCGCGTCGGCACCGACGCGCCGAGCCGCGTGACGGTCCCCTCTTCCAGCACCCGCAGCAGTTTGACCTGTTGATAGGGCGGCAGATCGGCAATTTCGTCGAGGAACAGCGTACCGCCCGCGGCCTGCTCGAAGAAGCCGAGATGGGTGCCGGTCGCGCCCGCGAGCGCGCCCTTCACATGTCCGAAGAACAACGATTCGAACCGCCCCTCCGGAATCGCACCGCAGTTCACGGCGACGAACGGCCCCTGCCCAAAGCGCCGGTGACCGTCATGCAGCAAATGCGCGATGCGCTCCTTGCCGACGCCGGTCTCGCCGTGGATCAGCACGCTGGCGTCGCAATCGGCGAAGATCGCCACTTCATGCAACAGCTCGCGCATTGCCTGCGATTCGGCGACGAAGCGCGAACCGGTGCGCTCGTGTGCCTCGCCGGCAAACAGTTGCTCGCCGACCAGCTCGGTCAGCTTGCGCAATTCCGCGCACGAGAAATCCGCCGGCAGAATGGTTTCGTACTCGGTCGCGTAGCTGCGCACGGGCCGGTCGCGCGGCATCGAACCGATCCACACCACCGCCATTCCCTGCGTCGCCTCGCAATCGCGCGCCCAGTTGGCGCCGTCGACCGCGGTCGCGCTGACGATGGCGATGCAATGATGTCCGCGCCGGCACGGCGGCAGCCGCGTCTCGGCGCGTGACACAGTGGTTTCGGGCCCGCTCAGGCAACGCTCGATGCGCTCGTAGATGTCGGCGCTGCCTTCCACCACGAAGATGTCGACGCCTTCGAGCGCGCGTTTGCGCTGCGCGCCTCTGCTGCCGGGAATGCGTCGCTCGAGCCTCGAGTCCATATGCGGTTTCCGTTCGTCAGTGCACCAGTCGCACCCGCGTGCCGAGACAGCCGAGGTATTGCAGCGCAAGTTCGTCGCGCCCCAGGCCGGTGCCGAAAAATCCCTTCAATGCAGTGGCCAGCGCGGCGCCCAGCGCATCGAGAGGCGGTTGCAGCAGCTTCTCGACCATGCCGAGCGCGGTGAGCTGCGTGTTGGCAAAACCGCCGGTGCTGCCGATCAGCTTCGAAGCCAGGCATTTCTGCTCGTCGCCCCCCAGTGCCTTCAGCCCACAGACCCCGACCAGGCCACCGACCAGCCCGTTGACGATCTGCTGGATCGAGCCGACCAAGGTGGTGCTGGCGGCCGACACCGCGCCGAGCGTGGCGGGCAGCGTGGTGGCGTCGCTCGGCAGCAACGCTTGCACGGTGGCGTCGAGTGCGTTGGTCAGCGTCGGCAGCGCGGCAAGCGCACTGTTCACGAAACTGGCCGCGGACTTGAGCCCGTCGGAGGAGGCGGCGAGCAGGCGCGTCGAGATCGCGGTCGTATCGGTGCTTGCCTGGCTGCCGTTGCGACCGTTCAGCAGCGTACCGAGCAATTGCGCGCCGACTGCGGTGCTCAAGCTGCGCAACGTCTGATCCAGTGTCGTGCCGACCGACAGTGCGTTGCTGCCGGTCAGTACCGACTCGCCCTGCGCAAGCGTGTACGGTCCGCTGTCGTTCGGCAGCGGCGTCAATGCAAAACCCGCCTTGAGCACCACGGTGCCATTCAAGAGGTTGAGTACCTGCTTGGCTTGCAGCCCTTCCGAACACGACGCCTGCTGGCTGAAAACCGTGTCCGGCGCGAAATCGCCGACGCACACGCGCAGCAATGGTGAGGCGACGCTGAAGGTGGCCAGATCGTTGCCGGCCGCGTTCTGCTCGGTACACATCGAATCGAGCCGTGCCGAACCGTTGGCGACGTCGATCACGATCGGCAGGTCGGCACTGGTGACGAGCGTGCTCTTCAGCAACCCGGAGATGGCGGGTAGCGCACTGCTGTCCAGGTGCGCATAGAGCCGGACCTGCGCGGAATAGGCGGTAGTGCCGACGCCGCCGATGCCGATCGAAGGCGGTTCGATCACCCGCATCTGCACGGCGGCGCTCGCGGCCGACGCATCCACCGTAAACGCGTGGCCCGTCACCACGTTGCCGAGCGCGGCGGTCACCACGTCGAGCGCGTTCAGCCTGGTGTCGAGAATGCTCCGCGTATCCGGCGCACTGCTTCCGTCCCCGCCTGCGATGGTCAACACTCCGCGCACGGTTCCCACCGTGGCGAGCGTCACCGGCAGGCCGAGCGCTGCCGCGTTGATGCCGAGCGCGGTCGAGAGATTCGGCACGCCGCTGCTGCTGCCCAGCGCATCCAGCAGCTGTGACAAGGTCGTCGCATGAGCCTGCAGCAACGACCCCAACGTTGCCACCTGTGCATCCGCCGGCACGTCGATGCCGAGCGCGCGCAGCAGGTCGCCGGTTCGCACCGAGGCGCCCAGCAGTTGCGTCGGCGTGGCGACGTCCAGGCGGTCGACGTCGATCACGGTGCGCAACGCGGTCGGCACCACGCCCCCCTGCAGTTGCAAGAGCGTGGATCCGATCGAGAACGCCGCGGCAGGAGCGCCATCGCGGATCGCGATGGCTTCGGCCGTCACGTCCGGAAGATGCCACCAGGGCAATGCGAACGGCAACGCACTGCTGACCGTCACGTGCACCGCGTTCGGTTCGCCGTCCGCGACACCGACATGGTAGTGCGATGCTTCGACGTAGGTCGGCGACCAGCGCCCGCAGTCGCGCTGCAGCGATGGATAGCTGCCGTTCTGCGCCGCGTTGCCATCCACGCTCTGCAACGCGTCGCTGCAATCCGTGCCGTGCAGCCGCTGCGCGCCCGCCAATGCGCTGAGGTCGGCAACTTTCTGAAGATCGCGCCGTAGATGAAAGCGGTACCCGACCACCAGGGATTCGAGCAGGATGATGCCCACCAGCAGCATCAGCGCCGCAGGCGCGACGATCACGCCGCGCGCTTGCGCATGCCGGCCACGCCGCATGCGGCGCCTGCCGGCCGACCGTCGGGTGTCCGACGTGCCATTCCGCATTGGATCAATGGCCACTGAGGGCGGGCTCCAGTTGCACCATGGCGCTCGCGCGGAGCTCGTTCGGCAGCGCGAGGCCGATCAGCGGCAGCGTCGGCACCAGCGGCCGCGTCCCATACGGGTAGATCACGGTCACGCGCATGCACTGCCGGGTGCTGTCGTAAGGGCAGACGGTGGGCGCCGGCTTTTGCGCGACACAGTCGAGCAAATCGCCGGCGAGCCAATGCGTGGCCTGGTTTGCCGCCGCGCAGGCGGCAGCGCCGGGGTCGGTGCTATAGCGCAATGCGGCTCGCGCCCCTTCGGCCGCCGCCAACGTCAGCGTGTGCTGGGTAATCAGGATCAGACCGAACGTCATCAGCCCATAGGTCAGCAGGAACAACAGCGGGAACACCAGCGCAAACTCCAATGCCGCAACGCCGCGCTCGCTGCCCTCGCTGCCCTCGCCACGACGCACACCGTCGGCCCTGTGAAGGCGTGGCGCGCGAGTCGGCTTCATTTCGCATGCTCCGCCGAGACCGCCTGTTCGAAGAACGCCGGTATCGGGTGCGAGAAGCTCTGGGCGTAGCGCCTGTACGACAGGCTTGCGGTCTCGCCGAGCATCGGCAGCGGCGCGCCCGCCTGCGTACCGTCGGCCTGCGCCGCCAGCAACGCGCGCGTTGTATCGCCAACCGCATGCGGCCCGTCGGCCGGTGCCAAACGCGCGGCCGAGCCCGGCGACGACGTCTGTGCCGTCGTTTCGGTTGCCTCTTGCGCCCAGCCACAGGTCGCGAACGCCAGCAGCAGCAACGGTGACAGCCACAGCGCATGCAGACGCGGCGCGCGGGCGGCGGACCCGCGGGCCACGCGGCGCAACGCGGTAGGGGTCACGCTTTCAGCATCCGCATCGAGCAGGGGCACGTTCATCGCAAGACTCCAGGCGTATCGAACATCGCGTCGCGTGGCTCGAATGCGTTGCGACCGGACGCGGCCGCGGACGCCGAATGCAGCGTGGGCGCCGGCATCGCGTCACCGTCTTGGAACGCGTCGTCGGTCCGTGGCATGGCCGCGTCGGAAGCGGCGCCGAACGGCGACGCGTGGTACTCGGTGTCGCGCGGTGCGCTGTGCGGGGACTGCGGCGGCAAGTCATGCGCGGAGCCCTCGGCACCGGCCGCCGCGAGCGCGTTCGGGGCACTCAGGCGCGCTGCCACCGCATGGATGGACAGCACCGTGGCCGACGGCAGCTTGCTGCGTGCGATCACTGCGTCGGCCGCCTGCGCCTGGCCGTTGAGCAGTAGATACAGCACGAAATTGCTCATTACCTTGTGGTTGCCGGGCGCCAGTTCGGCCGCCTGTGCCACCGGGACACGGGCACCGGCTAGATCGCCTTGCAGCAGGAGCGCATAGCCGAGATCGTTGAGCAGCGACACATCCGTCGGGGCATGCGTCACCGCCTCGCGCAGCGCAGGCACCGCCAGATCGAAACGCCCTCGCGACGCCTCGACAAGGCCGATGCCGTTCAGTGCACGCGCGGCCGTGTCGCCGCGCTCCAGCGCGCGGTACACGGCCACCGCCGCGTCGCCCTGCCCTGTTGCGCGAAGCGCGTCGGCACGCAGCAACGCAATGTCGTCGGCTGCGCCATAGCGCTTCTGAAACGCATCGATGTGCGCGAGCGACGCGTAATACATGCGCTTGTCCTGCATCTTCCTGATCAGCGACAGATACAGGCCGCGATCGTCGGGCACCGCTTGCGCCTGCGACGCTTCGGCCGCCTGCTGGCGACGCAGCGCCTCGTCGCGGGCCACTTGCTCGACCGACGTGGCGCGGCTCGCGCAACCACCCACGGCGCCGAGCCCGGCCATGGCGAGCCCGGCAATGGCGAGCCATGCCGGCAGCAGCATGACGCCAAGCGCGAGCCGGCCCGTCCGCCGCCGGCGCAACGCGACGGGGTCGGCTGAAGCCTGTCTCGACCGTCCTGCATGCACGCAATCTCTCACCATCATCCCCCCAGCCTCGACAAGCCACGTATCACCGCCAGGAAGCCCGCGCCGCCGGTCACCACCAACAGAGCCGGCAGCAACGTCAACACCATTACGGCGGTCATCTTGACCGTCAGCTTGCCGGCGCGCGCCTTCATCTCGAAACGCTGGCGCTCGCGCACGCGCTCGCCGAACTGGCGCAGCTGCTCCTGCACGCCACCGCCGAAGCGATCGAGCTGGACGATCAGCGAGGCTACCGCCGCCAGATCGTCGTTGCGGAACACCGTCGCGAAGCGCTGCAGTGCCTGTTGGCGCGCGCGGCCGCCACGATACTGCGTCGCTGCCAGCGCGATCTCGTAGGACAGCACCGGCAATGCGCCGTGCATCTCGTCCTCGATCAACTGCAGCGACTGATCGATGCCCAGGCCGACGCCTTGCAGCAACCTCAGCAGGTCGACCAGCAGAGGCAGTTCGGTGTCGGCGCGACGCCGGCGCAGGCTGGCCTGCCGCAGCAGGAAGAACTTCGGCGCCATGTAACCGAGCGCGAAACCGAAGAAGACGATCGCCCACCACCGCATCATCGAACCGCCGCCGAACAGGACCACGCCCAACAGCGGCAGGAGCACGGCAAGCCCTGCGCGGCTCAGAAAGAACAAGGCGCGACCGCGCGGATCGTCGTAGCCGCAGCGGTCGAGCAGTGCGCGATCGTCGTCGGCGACCAGTTGGCGCCCGAGACCGGATGCGGCGCCGCGTGAACCGACCTCGACGACACGCTGACGCCAGTCGGCCGCGGGCGACGCGGCGGCGGCCGCTTCGCGCGCATGCAGCATGCGATCGAGCGCGCTGCGACGGCGCGACTGCATGTGCAAGCGCGCCAGCACCGCAGCGCCGATCAGCAGGAAGGCGCTGGCCAATGCCAGGCAGGCAAGCGAGGCAAGCGTGGTTTCCGAGAAGGCCGACAGCGCGCTCATAGGCTCCTCGCGAGGCGGTACAACAGGATGCACCCCACCGCTTGCAACGCCGCCGCGCCAACCAGCATGCGGGCGCCGGTGGGGTCCGCCCACATCGAGACGAACAGGCTGTTGTTGTAGAGCACCAGAAAGCCGCCGATGCCGAGCGGCAACAGTCCCAGAATCCACGCCGACAGCCGGGTCTCCGCGGACAGCGCGGCGAGTTCGTCTCGCGCCTGCTCGGCATCGCGCAGCAGGCCGGCAATGCGATCCAACACCTGGTCGCTGCGGCCGCCGAAACGGACGGCAATGCCGAGCACCGCGCCGATCACGTAGAGCGGTTCGATGCCGTGGTGCCGCGCGGTCTGCTTGACCGCGACATCGAGATCGATGCCCGCCTGGCTCAGGCGAGCGGCGCGCGCGAGCATCTCGCCGAGCGGCGCATCGGTATTCGGCGCGATCTGTTGAAACGCGGACGGCAGGCTGGTGCCGATCGTCATCTGCCGGACCAGGGCATCGAGAAACGTCGGCAGCTGACGGATCGTGCGCGCCTCGCGACGCGCAGCCAGCAGCCACAGCCAGAAACGCCCGCCCACCGCGCAGAGCACGGCCACCACCGCGGCAGCCAGCGAACCCAACCACAGCATCGCGAGCACCACGGCGGCCATCGCCACGAGCACGCTCCACAGCAAACGGCGCGAATCGGCCGCGATGCCCGCACGCAGCAGCCAGCCGCCGACCATCGGCAAGCGATCGATGTCCTCCGCCAGGCGCTGCGCCGGCGCCCGCCGCGCCGGCGGTGCACCGGGCGCGAGCCGCTGCTCGACGAACGCGAGCCGTGCCGCGGCGCGCGCGGCGGCGTTGCGTTGCGCGAGCAGGACCAGCGCCGACGCGAGCAGGATCACGGCGGCGGCGGCGCAGGCGAGGGACAGCGCGTTCATCATCGCCTCCCGAACCAACCGCCGCGGCCCGCGCCATCGTCCGGCGCGAGCGAGCGCGGCGCGTTCGGCAGCAGTTGCTCGCGCTGCCGCGCGAGCTTCGGCGTGTGCGGCGCTATGCCGAGCGACGTCCACCACTCGCTCTCCTGTCCATCCGGCGCGACGCCGCTGTCGTAGCGATACAGCTCCTGCGTGGTCACGATGTTGTCGCCGAAGCCGGTCACTTCAGTGACGGAGACGATGCGACGCTTGCCGTTCGGCAGGCGCGCGATCTGCAGGATGAAGTCGAGCGCGCTCGCGATCTGCCGGCGCAGGCTGCCTTCGCTGCCGTTGAAGCCCGCGAAGCCGGCCAGCATCTCGATACGGTACAGACACTCGCGCGGTGAATTCGCGTGAATGGTGCCCATCGAACCGTCGTGGCCAGTGTTCATCGCCTGCAACATTTCCAGCACCTCGGCGCCGCGCACTTCGCCGACGATGATCCGGTCCGGTCGCATCCGCAGGCTGTTGCGCAGCAGGTCGCGGATCGACACCGCGCCGCTGCCCTCGAAGCTGCCGTGGCGGCCCTCGAGCCGCACCACGTGCGGATGGTTGAGCGACAGTTCGGCCGTGTCTTCCACCGTCACCACGCGTTCGGCGGGATCGATGAAGGCGGCCAGCGCATTGAGCAGCGACGTCTTTCCCGAACTGGTGCCGCCGGACACCAGGATGTTGCAGTGTCCTTTCACGGCGGCTTCGAGCAGTCGGCGGATCGCCTCGTCGAAGGTGCCAAGACGCGTCAGATCGTCTGGCGTCAGCGGCTGCTGGCGAAACTTTCGTATCGACACCATCGGCCCGTCGACCGCGAGCGGCTCGATCACCACGTTCAGCCGCCCACCGCCCGGCAGACGCGCGTCGACCATCGGATTCGATTCATCGACGCGCCGCCCGAGCGGCGCCAGCACCCGGCGCACGATGCGCAACACGTGCTGGTTGTCGGCAAAGCGGATCGCCTCGCGGCGCAACAGGCCGTGGCGCGAAACGAAGACCTGCTCGTGTCCGTTGATCAGGATGTCCTCGACGCTCGGATCCTGCAGCAGGTCTTCCAGCGGGCCCAGTCCGACCAGTTCCTTGGTCAACTCGGCGGCCACCACGCGCAGCTCGGTTTCGTTGACCGGCACGCGCCGCAAGCGGGCGCAGGCCTCGACCTCCAGATCGACGAACTGTTCGATCGCGCGCCGCGACCAACGTCCGAACTCGGTGCCGAGTTCCTCGATGCGGCCGAGCAGATGCGCATGCATCTGCGAACGGATCGCGACGAAGCGCTCCGAGTGGATGAAGTCGGCTGGTTGCTCGTCGGCAAAATCGATCTGGTTGGCCATCGGCTCTCTCAGAAAAATCGCTCGCGCCACTGGCGCAGCCAGTGCAACGGCGGCCGCGCGGGCGGCACCCCGGTGCCGGCGGCGTCCTGCACGCCGTGGTGCCCGGCAGCAGGCTCGCGGCGCAACGCGGTGTCGACCAGCCGAGCGAGCGATCTCACATACCGATCGCGCGGCCGCAGCGCGAGCAGCTTGCCGACCGACGCGGCCGCAGCCAGCGCGACGCGGTGCTCGGGCAGCGTGCCGGCGAGCGGCAGCGAGAAACGCGCCGCGAGCTGATCGGCCGCCAGACCGCAACGCGGATCGTGACGGTTGACGACCAGTTGCAGCGCACTGCGCGGCACGCCACGGGCGTCGTAGTCGTCGAGCAGCGTCTTGAGCGACACCACGGCGGCCACGCCTTGCTCGGCGAGCACGAACGCGCTGTCGGCGCGCTTGAGCAGCGACGCGCCGAGGTCCGGGTTGCCAAGCCCGCCCAGGTCGATCACCAGCACGTCGAAATAGCTGCGCAGGCGCTCGACCAGCGCCAGCGCGTCGGCCTGCTGAACTGCACGCATGCGCGCCAGCTCCTGCGGCAAGGACAACACGCTGAGACCGTGTGGAGACTCGGGCAAGGCGGTCTTCACCAGCGTCTCGTCGAGCCGGCTCAGACTGTGCACCGCGTCCGCCAGATCGAAGCCACCGCTCGTGTTCGTGTAGAGCAGACCGTCCCCTACCGGCATGCCGAGGTCGAGCAGCGCGACGCGCCTGAGCTTCGCCGTCGCACGCTGCGCATCGCCGCTGCGCGCCAACGCGGCGAAATGGGCGGCGAACGTCGACGCGCCGACACCGGCGCGCGCGCTGGTCACCGTCACGACCGTCGCCTTGGCGGCGTCGTTCCGGTTCAGGAGCCGCTTGACGACCGCGCGCACGGTCTCGTCCGGTTCGTCCAGGTCGACGAAGTCGACCACGCCCGCGCGCATTGCGGCCAGCATCGTGGCGCTGTCGGTGGCGCTGCCGACACCCACCAGCAATGCACCGTCCGCGCAGCCACGCACCACCGAGGTCGCCGCCATCGGGTCGAGCAGGCGACCACGCGGGCCCGGGGCCGGCTTGAAGTCGATGAATGCGAGCGTCGGCCGCAGCGTCGATGCGCAGCGCGCGAAGCATGCGGCGTCGCCGGTCTGGTGCTGGACGTCGGCAATGCCGCCGAGGCATTCAGCCAGGCGCCGGGCCCGCTCGGCGGATTGGCTGAAGAAGACCAGCGTGGCTGGCGCTTGGCGGGTATCGGACGATTGGGACGGTAGCGCATTCATGGCGATCAGCGGCTGAAGCCGGGCAATTCGTTGTCGGCCGTCGCGCCGCCGAGATAGCTGCCCCATACCGGCTGGTCCGCCGCGTCGCGCGCCTGGCCCGGCAGCGCCAGCGCGACGCCGCGCGCGATCGGGCGTACGAGGTGCGGCGTCACCACGATCACCAGTTCCTTGTCGTCCTGCTGATAGCTCAGCCGCTTGAAGAACGTGCCGATGATCGGCAAGTCGCCCAGCAGCGGCACCTTGTCGAGGCTGGACGTGGTGGTGCGAGACACGAGGCCGCCGATCACGAAGCTCTCGCCGTCGCCAAGTTCCACCGTCGTATCCGCGCGCCGCGTGGTGATCGCCGGGACCGCCACGCCGTTGAGCACCAGCGCGCGATTGAAATCGAGATCGCTCGCTTCGGGCGCAACCTTCAACGCGATGCGCGTGGGACCCAGCACCGTAGGCGTCACCGTCAATCCGACGCCGAACGATTTGTACGTGATCGTCGTGGTGCCCAGCCCGCCCGCTTCCGGAATCGGCAATTCGCCGCCGGCAAGGAAGCTCGCCGACTGACCGGACAATGCCACCAACGACGGCTCCGCGAGCACCCGCGCCATGCCGTTCGATTCGAGCAGGCTCAGGTTGCCGAACAGCCCGTTGCCGAACGGGCCGGCGACCAGGTTGAAGGCGCTGGACATCCCGGTGCCCACCGTGTCGCCAAAGGACAGACCGGTGCCTGCCGCATAGCTGGCGACACCGTTCGGATTGAAAACACCGAACCCGAAGCCGTTGGCCCGGCTGGTGAACAGATTGAAGCCAGCCTCCTTGAGCACCCGCCGGCTGAACTCGACCACCTTCACGTCGACTTGCACGACGCCGGAGGGCGTCACCACTGACCGATCGACGACGCGGGCCGCGGAGCGTGCCGCGACCGCAACGGCCGCTTCGTGATCGAGCGACGAACCGGCCTGCCCCGACAGCAGCGCCGTGTCGCCGTAGACCTCGAGCCGAGGGCCGGACGCGGGCAGCAGCGCATCGGCCAGCGCGCTGCGGACGCGAACGGTCTGCCGCGTCTCACGCTGGCCGTTGCGCCAGACGGACAGTGTCGTGGTCCCGGGCTTCTTTGCGATCACCAGCAAGCCGCCGCGCACGGGCACCACATCCGCCACATCGGGATCGCCGATCGCCACCCGTTCGAGATCCGGCGCCGGCACCATGCGCTGTTCGTCGACCGACAGTGCGAGCGAGCGTGCGAGGGACCCGCGATCGAGCAGTGCGGGCGGCAGGGGCGGCACCTGGGCCACGGCAGGCAATGCGCCAGCGGTCGCCCCGCACAGAACGATGCCGCGCCAGAGCCAGGCCGCCTTCGCAACGCGTGGCGGCAGGCAGGACAGGACGTGCCGCGCGACTTGGCACAAGGCATAGACGCCCAAGGTATGTCTCATTGCACAACCGCCTGGCGCGACACGCTTGTCCCGCGTATGACTTCGACGTAACCCGTGCGCGCGGCGACCGCGCGCGGTCTGGCGCTGCGCCGCACCGGCACCGCGGCGCCCAGTGCGCCGGCCAGCCCGTTGGAATCCAGGCCGGCGAACGCCCGGTTCTCCGGCGCCGCCAGCGTCGCGCGCTCGGCGGCGGAAAGATCGGCACGGACGGGCAGTGCAGCGGCCGGCGCCACGAAGAGGGCCGGCTCCGGTACGCCGTCGTCGCGCGGATCGCGCAGCGCGAACACCAGCTTGCCGGTCTGCATCGCAAGCAGCAGGCGGTTGACGTCGGCGACGGGCACCGCGAGCACCGCCGTACGCGCAGCGCCTCGTACGTCGCTTCGTACGTCGCCTCGTAGGTCGTTTTGGGTTTCGCGTTGCAACGCGTTGGGGTTGATCTGCCCGGCCGTGCCGAGTGCCCGGCTGCCGTAGCTCAGCACGCGTATCCGTGCCAATAGCAGGCGCGCTTGCGTGCGCTCGGCCTCGTCGGCACGCACGGCATTGCGGCCGTGCAGGGTGAAGAAAATGTCGACCGTATCGCCCGGTGCAATGGCATGCCCCACGCCGACCGTTGCGTCGACAGGCACCGCAATGGCGCGCTCGCCGGCCGCCAAAAGCGACGGCAGGGCCGCCTCCAGGCCGGCGTCGGTCAACGGCATGCCTGCGGCAACCGGGCTGCGCGGCGTTCGCCCCACCAATGCGGCGATGCTCGCGTAGCTGCCTTCCGGCTTGGCGGACATGTCGATACGGCGCAGTTGCTCGGCTTTCAGCGGCACGCCGGCCGGTAGCGACCGCGCAGCCACGACGACCGCGAACACGGGCGAAGCCGGGCTGGCCGAGGCGACTGGCACCGGCGTCGGTTGCCGCCGCCCCACGACAAAGGCGAGCACCGCAAGCACCAGCGCGACGAAGATGAGCAGCGCGGCGACGATACGAACGCCCGCGTTCATTGCGGTGTCTCCACCTGCGGCGTCAGCCAGCCAAATCCGCGCTTCGGCAAGTGACGGTCGTTGCGATGCAGCTTGTCCCGGATGGACCGATTCGCTTCAAGCATGTGTTTCCCCGTCCGACATCGACGCACGCTTCGGTTGTGTCGCCGACGCGTCGACCGCCTCGTTGCCGCCTCGTTGCCGCCTCGTTGCCGCCTCGTTGCCGCCTCGTTGCCGCGCTCATCCTCCGGGCGGATGGGCGCGCCTTGCCAAGCCCTGTGTTGCACCTTCGAAACGACGCTCAGCTCGCGAGCGGGAGGTATCGCACCGCGACGCAGGCGGCCAACGCCATATACGCCGCGTAAGGAATACCTTCCCGCCCCTGCCGGGCGGACTGCACCCGATGCCACCACTGCCGTTGGCCGAGACTGGCGCCCAGCCATCCCACCGTGCCGTATCGCGCACTGGCGTAATGCAGCAGTGCATGCGCACCGGCAGCCAGGTTGGCAAGCAGCCATGCCACCAGCAGCGGCACCGGCCCGATCAGCAGGCCCAACAGCGCGGCGAACTTGACGTCCCCCGCGCCGAGCAGGCGAACCGCGTACAGCGGCAGCATCAAGGCCGCCGCCGCGCTGAATCCTGCCAGCGCCGCACCCCAGCCAGGCGGCACCCGCCCCAGCGACAACAGCACGCCTTGCGCAAGCGCCACGATCAGCACCAGCCGATTCGGTACACGCCGCGCAATCAGGTCATAGGCGACGAATGGGACGCATACGATCAGCAGCACCAGGGCATTCATGCGCGGCGGGCGATCGGCCAATGCATGCTGGCGAGCGACGGTGCCTCGGTCAGGTCTTGGGCACCTTTGCGGCGCCGTTGCCCAACGCCGTGCTGATGCCATCGAAAATGCTCGTGAGACTGGTGGAGATCGTGCCGAGCGCACCGATGATGGCCACCGATACGAAGCCCGCGATCAGCCCATATTCGATTGCGGTCGCACCGGTTTCATCGGCGATAAATCGGCCCACGGTCGAACGGAAGGTTTTAACGGAGAGTCTGCTTTGCATGCCATACCTCTTAATGTTGAGACGCACTGCTGTTATGCCGCAGCGCCACCATTTCAAGACATCGGAGCCGTCCGGGCCAAGTCTTTGCCGCGCCATTCCGGTTCGGATGAGTTGAATTGGACATCATCGGATGATTACAAACAAGCTTCAAAAAAGACTCGGAGAAGCTTGTCGGCGCGCCAGCCCACCTGTTCCCTCTCAGTGAAAACCCTTGCTCCTCCTTCGAAAAAGGATTGTTCTGAAACTTAATATCCTTATTTTTCAGCACGTTAATAAATATTCGAGCCGGCTACAAGTGCCACGCCGGCGATTGTCGACGGTCCATAGAGACGCCTCTCCAAACGACCGTTTGATTCATGCGCTCGAAAAGCAACGTGTGGCGGCGGTCACGTTACATAAAGTTCGGTTTCAACGTAACATCCAGTAACACGGCTCCATAAACCAATCAGATATTGCTTACTTAAATCAAGTTCCGCGTGGAATGCGCGATCCCAATCGAAGCGATACTAAATGGCCGCATCGGTTTGAGATTAATCGAAACCGTGCGCGCATTGCGTCCGAATCGCGGCGACGACAGGAATGCGTCGGAAAGCAAACGGCGATGCCCGGATCGGCTCAAGTGGTCGGCAGCGGTGCGATGTCAGAGCTCACGATGCCGAAACCGTGCATCGGCGATCGCGGAGTGGAATTGGCAGGCAGCGGCCGGCAGCACGCTGCTATCGGTAAACGGCAAGCGGTAAGCGGTAAGCGGTAAGCGGTAAGTGGTAACGGGGACCGGCTTCGAGCTGTCGGGCAAGCGCGGAGGCAAGCGTGTTGGTCGATCGGCACAACAGGACGGCTCGGTAGCACGTCAAGTGGTACGCGTAGGAGCACGCGAGGGAGCACGACATGGCGCGAACACTGTCTCGAAACGGAACGCGGCGCGTGCCTGGCGCGAAGGGGTGCGCAGCGCCGGCCGCGACCATGGTCTGGGGCGAGCGAACGATACGAATCACGATGGGCGCCGCCATGATCTTGGCACTGCTCATCGCAATGGCAGTCGTACTTGCGCTGGCACCGATGTGGGCAGCCGCTGTCGCCACCGCGCCCCGTCCCAGGATGTGACGAGAGCGTTCGGGCAAGAAGGGGGGCGCTATGCCGCAGCCATGTCGCTCCGGCTCAACCGAAGCGCAAGGCAGTGGGCGACGCCGCCCAGGCGCCACGGCACGGTTGGTAGCCGCGCGGCGTTCGAGATGTCCCGGTCGAGCGGGTCAAACCAGGCATGACTGGTTCCTGCCGCCCTGCCGCCCCGCCGCCCTCACGAACGGCGGATCAGCCGGCGCGACGCTTGCGGAGACCGTGCGACAGCAAGCCGAGCAGGTCTTCCGGCCGCACCGGCTTCTCGACGAAGTGGTCGAAGCCCTCCGCCATGCTGCGCAAGCGCGCGACATCGCTGACTGCGCCGGTCAACGCAATCGCTACCGAAGGCATCAAGCCGTTGCGCAATTCGTGATCGCGCAAGCGCTGGACGAAGTAATAGCCGTCCATGCCCGGCAAACCGATGTCGCATATCACGGCGTCTGGGGACGCCGACTCGGCCAGCAGAATGCCGTCCTCCGCATCGCTGGCGAACAAAGGCTGCATGCCAGCCGTTTCGAACACGGCGCCCAGCGCATCGCGTGTCGAATCGTCATCTTCGACGATCAATAGGGTTACATCTTGTAAATTCGGATAAGAATCCATTAAACCTTTTCGGATGCGTCAATCGGGCGATCGGCATCCGCGCTCCAATCTCGATTCTGTGTGGTTGGCTGACCGCTATTGTCGCATCGCGGCGGATCCGGCGTCGTCTCAGGGAAGGCGAGCATAGGGCTGTCCCCAGGCAGGCGGCGCGTCATTAATCCGCAAAAGGCCTGCCAAGTCGTTCACCGGCCCCGGGCTCGGAGGTCGAGATGGATCGCGGACGCTGCAATCGCCGCGCCGCCGAACGCTACCGTGATCTGGTTCAGGCCCTGCGCGACATCGCCCGCTGCGTACAGGCCGGGGATGCCGGTGCGGTGATGCGGATCGATCTCGAGGTAGCCGGCGGCGTCCGCCGTCGCACCGAGCGCGGTGGCGAGGCCTGAGTGAACGCGCATGCCAAGCGCGCAGTACAGGGAATCGCATCGGAATTCACCACCCGCATGCGGCACGATGACCTCCGCGCCCTCGGCCCGGATGGCTTGCGTCACGGTATCGAAACACGGCGTCCCCGTTTCGCGCAGGCTGCGCCGGGCCGCCTCGCTGATGCGATGCCCGTGTACCAGCAAAACGGTCAGCGATGCGGTGAATTGACGCAAGTACGACACTTCGCCCAGACCTGCGTCGTCCGCCACGATCACGCCAACGCGCTGGTCGATGACCTCGTAGCCATCGCAGACCGGACAGTACCGCAGGTGCCCGCTTCGCCGCGCCTCGGCAAGATGGGGCATCTCTGGCTCGATATCCGCGGCGCCGGTCGCCAGCAGGACCGCAGGCACCGCAAGCGCACCGCCCGACCAGCGCACCTCGACATCGCCGTCCTCGCGTGTGTCGAGCCGCTCAACGGCGGCGTGGACTGTCTCGACCGCGTAACGCCCGAGCTGCTCGCGCAGCGTGCCTAGCAATCGCGTGCCGGGCATGCCCTCGAGCGCGCCGGGGTAGTTGTGAGACACCGGAATCATCGCCGCGCGCGGGCGGCCGCCGTCGAACAGGATCACACGTCGCCGAAGCCGTGCAAGGTCGAGCGCGCCGATCAGACCGGCGGGGCCGCCGCCGATCACGGCGACGTCGAATCGTTGTTCCATCGTCGTGCTTCCCCGCTGTCTGAGATGGGCTTGGCAACGCCTGTTCGGCGAGAAGACCTGGCGTCATCGCGAAGTGCGAAGTGCGAAGTGCGAAGTGCGTAGTGCGTAGTGCGTAATCCGACGTGCGAACAGGGCCGTCGCGTTTTTTGCACTGCCCGATCGTGCAAGGGCCGTTCCCGCGACGGCACGGCGCTTGCGGCAGGTGCTTGGCGCGGGCCAGGCGAACGCGACGACCGCGGCGCCGACGGACTTGCATCGACACACGCGCATTGCCCCGCGTGGCAGGCGGGGACGCGCACCGACATCACACAGGAGCACATCGAATGAACCGTTTTGACAACAAGGTCATCATCGTCACCGGCGCTGGATCGGGTATCGGCGAGGCCAGCGCGCGGCGGTTCTCGGCGGAAGGCGCCGCAGTCGTGCTCGTCGGACGAACCCGCGACAAGCTGGAGCGGGTGGCGGCAGACCTGCCGTCCGAGCGCACATTGGTGCACGACGCCGACGTATCGCAACTGGCGCAGGTCGAGACGATGATCGCGGCCACGGTGAGCCGGTTCGGACACGTCGATGTGCTGGTCAACAATGCTGGCGTGGCGCCGACGGGCCGCATCGACGAAGCCAGTGTCGAGGACTGGCGCAGCGTGATGTCGTCCGACCTGGACGGCGTGTTCTACTGCACCCGCGCGGCGATCCGACACCTGATCGCGAGCCGGGGGAACATCATCAATGTGTCCTCGGTGTCCGGCCTGGGCGGCGATTGGGGCATGAGTTTCTACAATGCAGCGAAGGGTGCCGTCACCAACTTCACGCGTTCGCTCGCGATGGATCACGGCCGGGACGGCGTGCGCGTCAATGCGGTCTGCCCCAGCCTCACGATCACCGATCTGACGCAGGACATGCTGGACGACAAGGCCTTGATGGCGCGTTTCGAGGAACGCATCCCACTGGGACGCGCGGCCCAGCCCGACGACATCGCCTCGGTCATCGCATTTCTCGCCAGCGACGACGCGCGTTTCGTGACCGGCGTGAACCTGCCCGTCGACGGCGGCCTCACCGCCTCGAACGGCCAGCCGAAACAGGCCTGATGGCACGGGCCGGAACGAGAGCGGAACAGCCGTGACGCGGCAGGCAAGCATGCCGGCCCACCGTGCAGGCGCGGCGCCTCATGCCGAGACGCGGCTCAATGGGCAGGCGCGTACTCGGCCGTTTCGGACAGTTTGTCGAGCGGCGGCACGGCGCCCTCGTTGGCCAGCAACGCACGCTTGCGCACGTAACGCATGATGCTCGTCGCTCCGTAGCGCGATCCGCCCATGCCCGACTGCTTGAACGCGGTCTTCTCGCCGTCGAACATCATCACGCGCGGCAGCTCGGTGTCGTTGATGCTGACACCGCCCGCCTCCATGCGCGTCGCGAAATCACCGGCGGTGTGCGTGTCGGGACCGAACACCGCGCCGCTCAGCCCGAAGATGCTGTCGTTCATCAGCCGTTCGGCCTCGTCGTCATCGGTGAAGCGCATCACCGGTACCACCGGGCCGAACGTCTCCTCGGTCATCAACGTCATCGAGTGATCCACCTCCGTCACGATGGTGGGATCGACCCACACCGCGCCGTCACGCACTTCGCTGTTGCCGCCCAGCACGATCTTCGCGCCCTTGGCGACCGCGTCGTCGAGTTGCGCGTCGATGATCGCGCCCTGTCGGTCGAAGATCATCGGGCCGTAATGGCCACCGTCACCCGCGGCAACGCTGCGACGCAGGGTCGAGGCCTGCGACACCAGTTCGGCCACCAACGCGTCGTAGAGCGAGGCATGCGCGTACACGCGTTCTATCGCGTAACAGACCTGCCCGGAGTTGTAGAGCGCGCTGCGGAGAATGCTGGTTGCGGCGCGCGCCACATCCGAACCGGCAAGCACCACCGCGGCGTCCTTGCCGCCCAGTTCGAGAAACGCCGGAATGAAGGCCTGTGCCGCCGCCACCGCGATCTTCCGTCCAGTCGGCACGCTGCCGGTGAAGACCACCGCGTCCGACGCCGCCACCACGGCCTGTCCGGTTTCCGCGCCACCCTGCACGAGGTTGACGATGCCGGCCAATTCCGGCACGGCAGCCAACGAGCGCCGCAGCGGCTCGACGAAACGCGGCGTGACTTCGCTCGGCTTGATCACCACCGCGGCGCCGGCTACCAGCGCTGGGATCGCGTCGATGAACGACAGCACCAGCGGGAAATTCCAGGGGCTGATGACGCCGACGACGCCGTACGGGACGTACGTCACCTTGAAGACAACATCCGGATGATCCGGCAGCTTGCGGAAAGGCGTCGCCAGTACGTCCGGGGCCGCCGCGCAGAAGCCATGCAGGAAATGCACGATCGCGCCGAGTTCCTCGTGCGAGATGCGCTGGCGTCCGGTGTCGACGCTCAACGCGTCGACGATGTCCGCGCCGTGCTTTTCCAACTGATCGGCCCATGCCAGCAAGGCGCGGTTGCGGTGCTCGATGCCGCCAGCGGCCCATGTCCGCTGCGCGCGCCGCGCCGCGCCGACCACTTCACGCACCTGTTCCGCGCTGGCTGCCTCGAAACGATAATCCTGCTCCCCGGTCCGCGGGTTTCGTACTGCCATCGACGTCATTGTTCGCCTCGTCCGTTCCACAAACACATGGCCGGCTGCGCGTCGTGCGCGGCGGGGCCATCGGTGAGGCGATGCTATCAGCGCCGTTTTTCGCAAAACAGCGGACGTCGTGCGATCCAGCCGAAATCCTAAATCAAAGAGCGCATTGCAATACGCTCGACGGCACTGGCTACGGCAGCGTGCGCGTCGTCGCGGCCGGCGACGTCGCGACGGTGGCCGCCGCACCCGCGATCGGGCTGGCAAGCCGGCGCGCATCCTTTGGCGAGAAACCGAAATAATCCCGAAACGATGCGGTAAAGCTCGTCTGGTGCTGGTAGCCGACGGCCAGCGCCACCTGCCCGACCGGCAGGCGTTCATCGACCAGCAGTTTCAGCGCGTGGTTCATTCTGCAGCGCTGCCCGTATTCGAAGATGGTCATGCCGAACAGGAATTTGAAGCCGCGCTTCAACTTGGAAGCATTGGTCCCGACGGCGCGCGCCAAAGCCGGAATCGTCGGCGTCTGCTGCAGATCGGCGACGATCAGTTCGCGCGCCTTCTCGATCAGGCGCAAGTCTCGCGAAGACAGCGTCTCGCCCGGCTTGTCGGCAGCCCGGTGCGCAAGCCACATCTCGATGCTGACGCACAGTAGTTCGACGCATTTTCCCTCGACGTAGAACAATTCGCGCGCGCCCTGAAAGCGGCTGGACAGCAGCTGATCGACAACGTGCAATGCATCCACGCTCAGCGGCATCTGCCGGTGAAAGATCTGGTCGCCCCCGACCTCGGCCAGTTCGTCCCGCAAACCGGCCGTCTCGTCGCCCATGGTGCGGAGCATGCGATTGATGTAGCGCTGGGTGACATAGAAACTCACCGACCGCCACGGGCCCGGTCCGCACGTCACCTGGTAGCGGACATCACTGCCCTGCTGGCAGACGAGCAAGGCCGGCGAGCCGACATGCATGTGGCCCGTGTCCGAAAAGTCGACGCTGGCCGGCCCGGCCACGGCAAAGTGGAACTCGACGAAGCTTTCCGGCAGGACGTTTTCACAGCGGCTGCGCGCGTAGTTGCAGTCGGAGACCACGACGAAAATGTCGTCGCGAATGCTGACCATCTTCCAACTGCCTTCCTCCGCATCGCCGGGTACCGGCACCACCGCGCCGTAGAGCCCGAAGTCCGCCGCGCTGACGCAATCGGGCCGTGTGCGAAGCTGGTGGAACGCTTCGCTCATGCGGGCGAAGGGGCCGGCGAGCGCGGTACGGAAAAGGCCGGTCGAAACAGCTTGCGCCATGACGGATCACCTCATCGGCTGGAGTGGCTGCACTGGATGCCGCGGCGTGCCGCGACCCGGGGCCGGCGTTCGCCCGCACGGCACTGCGCCCGATTATAGGTGCCGAGCGGGCCGCGCCATTATTCGGAGCCACCCGAAAAAAGAAACCCGCTTCCCTATCTTCTGGGCGGCTTTGCGAGGACGGCGGGCGGCGGGCGGCGGTATATCTGACGGCACTGCATGCCCTTCGTCGACGACGCCGGCGGGCCTCGCGGTTCGCTGTGCGACCGCGCCACCGGCGTCCTGGAATCCTGTAATGAGACACTACCTGAACCGGCTGCGCGCCCGCGGCGAACTGATCACCGTCACCCGCGAGGTTGCGGCGCAGCACGAAGCCGCAGCGGTCGCGCGCCGCCTGCAGCGCGAGACACGCAAACCCGTCCTGTTCGAGAACGTGCGCGGCTACGACATGCCGGTGCTGCTCAACGTGTACAGCGATCACCAGCGCCTGCGCGAGATCATCCGCTGCGGCGTCGACGAGACGTTCTGCGCGCGGTTGGACCGCGAGATCGGCATTGCCGCCACGCTGGAGCAAGCCACCGAGCGCGTCGAGACCCCGGCGGACTGGGTGAGCGGCGCGCTGTCCGATCTGCCGATCCTGACGTATCACGAACGCGACGGCGCACCGTACATCACGTCCGGCATCTTCGTCGCGCGCGATCCGGACAGCGGCGTGCCGAACCTGTCGTTTCACCGCTCGATGGTGATCTCCGACACGGAACTGCGCATCCGGCTGGGCAGCAGCCACGACCTCGCACGCTACCAGCAACGCGCGGAAGCACGCGGCGAAGCGCTGGAGGCGGCGATCCTGATCGGCGCGGCGCCCGAACTCTTCATGGCGGCGTGCGTTTCCCTGCCGCCCGAGGGCGACGAGATCGCGCTGGCCGCCGCCATGCGCGGCGGTCCGATCGCGATGCGACGCGCCCACACGATCGATCTCGACATTCCCGCCAGCGCCGAGATCGTCATCGAGGGACGGATCGCGCCGAACGTGCGGCGTCCCGAGGGACCGTTCGGGGAGTTCATGGGCTACTACGTCGAGGTCGGCGACAACCACGTTTTCGAGATCACTCATGTCGGCTGGCGCGAGGGCGCCGTCTTCCACGGCCTGATCTGCGGCTCGGACGAGGATCTGCGCCCGCTCGAAGCCGCCACCGCCGCTCGCATCTTCAAGGCGGTGTCGGCGCAGGTGCGCGGCGTTCTGGATGTCTCGTGCCAGCCGACGGTGATGAACACGATCATCAAGATCGACAAACAGTACGACGGTCACGCGCAGCATGCACTGCTCGCGGCGCTCGGCTCGCACCTCGATTACAACAAGCTGGTGATGGTGGTCGACAAGGACGTGGACATCTACAGCCTCGACGAGGTGATCTGGGCGTTTCTGACGCGTGGACGCGCGGACACCCGGACCATGGTGCTGCACGACGTACCCGGCTTCTACCGCGACGCACACAAGGATCACTGGGGCCGGCTTGCGATCGATGCCACCATGCCGTGGGGACGCGAACGCGAATTCGAGCGCAAGACCATTCCCGGCGTGGACACGCTGTCGCTGGCCGACTACGTGCCGGAGCTGCAGCACGGCGGCCTGCGATGAAGCGGATCGTCGTCGCGATCACCGGTGCCACCGGCGCGATCTATGGTCTGCGCATCCTGGCACTGCTGCGCGAACGGCAGGTCGAAACCCATGCCGTCGTGTCGCGCGCCGGCTGGCTGACGTTGCACGACGAAACCGGCAACGGACGCGCCGCGCTCGCACGAGCGGCCGACGTGCTGCACGAGCACCAGGCAATCGGCGCATCGATCGCGAGCGGTTCGTTCCGGCACGACGGCATGGTGATCGCTCCATGTTCGATGAAGACGCTCGCGGCAATCGCCCACGGCCTGGACGACAACCTGGTCACGCGCGCGGCTGACGTGACGCTGAAGGAACGCCGGCGGTTGATCCTGCTCGCCCGGGAAACGCCGCTGACGCTGGCCCATCTCGACAACATGACGCGTGTCACGCAAATGGGCGGCGTGGTGATGCCGCCGCTGCCGGCGTTCTATGCGAAGCCCACCGATATCGCCGCACTGGTCGACTACACGGCGCAGCGCGTGCTCGACCAACTGGGCTGCAGCGACGAAGCCAGCTACGCACGCTGGCGTGGCATCGGCGGCGAGCGTGGCTGAGCGTCGCGCCGACTGAGCATGCTTACTGAGCGTGCTGATTGAGCGTGCTGACCGAGCGTTGCGGGTGACGGAGCGCCGGGCTTCGCGGTGACGCTCGCTTGACTCGCCGCGCCAACCCTGCCCCACGCGGCAAAGCCAGCTGCGCACACGCCAAAACACTTTCATCCCGCATCTACAGCCTGGCACTGCCCAATGCAGACACGCCGCCAGCATGCTTGCGTCGAGTGGAGCGTTCCCGTGGCGCACGTCGAGCCGCCTCGCGATGCAACGCAAGATGGCACACGGCTGCACGCAGCGGTATGCCATCCAAGCGCGGCTGTCGACGGTGAGCGGGCGACCGCGCGGCGCGGTGCGCCAACTCGACAATGCGTTTCAGTCAGGCCGGAGACCGCGCCCCGCGCACCACTACGTCGGTGCGGCTCGCAGGGCGTCGCGCAGCGCAGCGTTCGTCGCGGCGTCCGCGCTCAGCGCTTTGCGACCGCCAGTTGGCGTCGCGCAGCCGGCGCGCGCTTCTTCCGGGTTGCCATCGACAACAGCGTGACGAGCACGAAGACCGCGGTGACCAGCTTCAGATCGGACGGCTGGAAGCCGAACGCCAGCACCAGCGATATCAACTGGAAGTAGATCAGCGAACCCAGCACCGGCGCCAGCACCTGCCGCGTCATCGTGCGGTTGCCGATGACGGCCTCGCCCAACAGCAATGCCGCGAGGCCATTCACCAACACGCCAAAGCCCATGTTGACGTCGGCAAAGCCCTGGTTCTGCGCGAGCATCGCGCCGCCCATCGCGGCGAACAGATTGGCCAGACCCAGCCCCACCAGCGTGTAGACCTTCACGTTGATGCCCTGCGCCTTCGCCATCGACGGACTGGAACCGATCGCCCGCATCGCAAGGCCGTGTTCGGTCCGCAGGAACCACAGCACCAGCGCCGCGATCGCCACGTCGATCAGACCCAGCATCGCGATGCGCGGCAGATAGCCGCTGCCGTCGCCCGGCAGCGCCGAGAAGATGCTCTTGTAGCTGAACAGAGCCGCGTTCGGCTGGCCCATCACGCGGATGTCGACCGAATACAGCATCGACAGCACCAGAATCCCGCACAGCAGCGTGTTGATCTTCGCCTTCTCGTGGATATAGCCGGTCAGCACCCCGGCCAGAAACCCGGCGAACGCGCCGCCCAGCAACGCGCTGACCGGATCCAGACCCAGCATCAGCAGTTTCGCGCAGACGCAGGCACCGAACGGAAACGCGCCCTCGCCGGTCATGTCGGCGAAGTTGAGGATGCGGAACGGAATCATGATCGCGATCGCGATCAACGCATAGGTCAGTCCCTGGAGCAGGCCGACCGGCACCAGGTCGATGAATCCTGAAATCACGTTCATGCGTTCACCGTCATCGCCGCGTCGGGCGTCTCGTTGAAAGTGGCCATCAGCTTTTCCATCGTCATCGCGCGCTTCGCGTCGCCGCTCAGGTCGCCGACCACCCGACCGTCGCGCATCATGACGAGGCGGTTGCCATAGTCGAGCGCGTGTTGCATGTTGTGCGTGACCATCAGCGTCGTCAGCCGGGACTCGGTGACCACCTGATGGGTGACGCGCATCACGATCTCGGCGGTGCGGGGATCGAGCGCCGCCGTATGCTCGTCGAGCAGCAGCAACTGCGGCCGCTGCAGCACCGCCATCAGCAGCGACAGCGCCTGGCGCTGCCCGCCCGAGAGCAGCGACGCCTTCGCCTTCAGCCGCTTTTCGAGACCGAGGTCGAAGGACGCAATGCGGTCGCGGAACTCGCCGGACAAGGCCGTCGTCAGACCCAGCGAGAAACCGCGTTTGGCGCCGCGCCGGTGCGCGACGGCCAGGTTTTCCTCCAGACTCAGCGCGGCGGCGGTGCCGATCGACGGATCCTGGAACACGCGTGCGATGTGCTGCGCGCGACGGTGCGTCGGCAGCGGCGTGACGTCACGGCCGTCGATCGCGATCACCCCGCTGTCGGGCGTGACTTCGCCGGCAAGCATGTTGAGGAAGGTGGACTTGCCCGCGCCGTTGCCTCCGACCACGACCGCGAAGTCGCCGGCCGCCAGCTTGAGCGACACGTCGGTCAACGCGATGCGCTCGTCGACGGTGCCCGCGTGGAAGGTCTTGCTGACGCCTTCGACGGACAGCATCGGAATATAGGTTTCACGCATGGCGTTGACGGAGCTCAGATGCCGTTGTTTCAGTTGACGAAGCATTTGCAATCGCTGAAGGCGGACGGGATGGTCAGACCGAGTTTCGAGAACTGGGTCTTGCTGATCGACGTCACGTAGTCGGAGGACGACGGCTTGACGACCGGCAACGCCGACGTCTTCTCGCCGCGCAGCGCGCGTACCATGATCCTTGCCGAGTTGGCGCCCACCGACTGCAGGGACACCGCATAGGAAGCCGTGGCGAGCCCGGTCTTGATCGCCTCGGTTTCGGAACTCAGGATGGGCACCCGGAGCCGCTGCATCGTAGCGGCCACGCTGGGCATCGCCGACTGCACCAGGTTCGAGCCGGTGATGTAGACGAAACCGACGCCCTTCAGCAACTGGGCGCGCTGTGGGATGTCGTTGACCGTATCGACGCTGATCGCCTTGAACGCAAGGCCGCCGCGCTTCGCCGCGGCCTCGAGTTCACGGGTGGTCACGACATCGTTGGCCTCGCCCGGGTTGTACAGGGTGCCGAACGACGTCGCGCCGGGGAACAGCTTCTTGCCGAATGCGACGACCGCGTCGAAGTCCTGCAGGTCGGATGCGCCGGCGAAGCGGTCGCTGCCGTGCTGCCATCCACTGACCAGGCCGGCCGCGACCGGGTCCGTCACCAGCGCGAAGATCAGCGGCACGGCGTGGTCGGTGACCGCGGAACGCGCGACCTGCGACACCGAGGTCGAGACCGTCAGGATGGCCTTCGGGCGCTTCGACATCAGCGACGAGAACATCTGCGGCATCATCGACTGGGTGAAGTTGGCGTCGCTGTAGGCGTATTCGACGTCGTTCGCCGCCTTGCCCTCGCGATAGCCTTCGCGCGCCATCTCGTCCTTGAAGCCTTCGATCACCTTGGTCAACGCCGGGTGCGGCCCGAGGTTGGCGATCCCGACCACAGTCTGCGCCTGTACGGATGACGCCAGGCCGCAGCCCGCCAATACCAGCATCGCTGCCAGGCAGCCGATCCGGCGCCGCACGCTCTTTGCTTTCATTTCGCTCTCGAAGTTCCGGTGATGGCGCGGCGCGGCGGCAGCCGCGTTCGCTGCGTCGCGGCACTGCGTGACGGTCCGCGGTGCGCCTTGCCTCTTTTTTAGCATCGAAGCCCGGGCGAAAAAAAAGGCAGGGGCGTGCACCTGCCGTTTCGCTAAAAGATGCGCCGTTTTGCCTATTTCTGACGCTGCCGCAGCTGCCGCTCGATCAACCAGCCCGCGGCGCGCTCGCCGCTCGCGCAGGCGCCGGTCAGGAGGGCCTGCGAGAGCCAGTCGCCGCAATAGACGACTGGCGCATCCGCTTGCGCCTGCCAGGCCTGGAAATGCGCGACACGGCGGCCGTATCCCGGATAGAAGACGGGCAGCTTGCGTGGGATCCACTGATTGACGACGTGGCCGACCTGCGTGTCGAAGTCCGGCAAGCGCGCGCGCAACTCATCCCTGATCAGGCTGTCCAGCTCGCCCGTGCGGCCGCGGGCCACCGCTTCGTCGGCCGCCTCTGGCGTGAGCTGGCAGTACAACTGCGGCAGCGGACGGCCGGCCTGCGGCGCCGCCGGCAACTGTTGGTAGGTGGCGATGCGTGTCGGCATGCCGCGCATCGCGAAACACAGCGCGGGCGGCAGCGGCCGGTTCAAGCCGTAATGGACCACGCCCAGCGCGTTGTAGCGCACGGCGCCGAGCATGCCGCGCTCGGCCTGGCCTGGCGCGTCGATCAGCTCGCGCGCCAGCACGCCCTCGACCGCACACACCGCACGATCCGCCTGCAGCGTGGTGCCGTCCGTCAAATCGATGCGCACCCCGGCGCCGGCGGTACTGGCACCCTCGGCTGCAGGGCGACGCGCGATACGGCGCACGCTTGCGCCGGTCCGCACGTCGTCCAGACCGGCCGCCAAGGCCTGGCACGCCCGTCCCATGCCCCCGTCGAAGGTGTAGACGGTGTCCTCGCCGAGCAGATGCGGCGCGGTGGTCACGTAGAACAGGGCCGACAGGGTTTCGGGATTGAAGCTGCGGGTGGCGCGGAAGATCGGTTCGATCATGTGCGACAGCACATTTGGACCGAGATGCGAGCGCACGTACTCGGCCAGCGTCACGTCGTCGTATTCGAGCGCGGTGATGGCCCAGTCGGGATCTACGCGCCGGCGCAAGCGCATCAGTTCGAGCGCCGATGCCGCCAGCCGCCAACGCTCGGGCATTCGCAAACCCGGCGTGGCCAGCGCGCGCGGCCCGGGCATCAGGGCGATGCGATGGACGCCGTTGGGGCCGACGCAGTCCGCGCCCAGTCCGCGCAGCGGATGCAGTGCGCCGCGCAGGCCGAGTTCGTCGATCAGACGGTGGAAAGGTTCGCCAAACGGATAGACCAGCCGCGCACCGCTGTTGAACACGACATCATGATCGCGGCGCTCGCCCATGCGCCCGCCGACGACGCCTTGCGCCTCGAGTACGGTCACGCGCCAACCGGCACGACGAAGGCGATGCGCGGCAGTCAGGCCGGCAATGCCGGCGCCGACGACGATCACGGAAGGAGATTCGAGAGACATGGCGGAGCCGGTCGACAAAGCGGAAGGAAAAAACGTGTTTCAAGACTGGCAGGGCCGCGAACGCGGCACGGCCGAGCGCAGGGGAGCGATCAGTGTTCGGCGGGCGGTCCGGCAGGAGCCGAGGAAGGGACTGGAACTGGAACTGGAACTGGAACTGGAACTGGGACTGGAGCAGGCGGCGAGGCGGACTGTGCGTCGCCCGGCTTGACGAGCGAGTCGGGAACACGCAATTCGATCAGCGACACGGCGTGCACCGCCAGGGCGCGCGCCAGCGCGGGCCCGAACGCGTCGGTGGTGGCGACCGTCTCACCAAACGCGCCGCAACTGCGCGCGAACTGCGCGAAGTCGATCGCGCCAAGCCGGGTGCCGGTCGTGCGACCGTGCATCCGGCGCTGCGCGACGTCGATCGCGCCATAGCTGCGATTGTTGAGCACCAACACCAGCAGCGACAGGCCGAGCCGCACGGCCGTCTCCAGCTCCTCCGCGTGCATCATGAAGCAGCCGTCTCCCGCCAATGCGACGATGCGGCGCGGCTGACGGACCGGCTGCGCGTTGCACTCGCTGCGTTCGAGCAGCGCTGCCCCGATCGCAGCGGCCAGGCCATAGCCCATCGCACCGCTTTTCGGACCCAGTTGGGTTCGGGGCCGGCGGTGACGCAGATAGCGCTGCGGCCAGAGCGCGTAGCCGCCCGCGCCCGAGGTAAGCAGGCCCTCGTCGCCGAGTGCCTCTTGCAGCTGCGCATAGACCACCCGCAGGTCGAGCGGCCCCGGGCACCCGCCACTGCTCACCAACGCATCGCGCGCGAGCCGGCCGCGCGCGACCCAGTCGCGATCGATCTCGTGCGGAGCCGTCGCGTTCGCGTCGGCGTGCGCGGTCCACGCAGCGACGAAGACGTTCGCATCGGACTGAATGGCGAGCTCGGCGCGGTAGACCGCATTCAGCTCGGCTGCATCGGGATGAATGTGAACCAGCCGTTGACGCGGTGTCGGCGCATCGAGCAGTGTGTAGCCGGCGAACGCGCCAGCGCCGATCGTGTTGAGTTCGCCAAGTCGCGCGTTCAGCACAAGCAACAGGTCGGCGGCGTCGATCTGCGCGGCGAGCGCCGGGTCGATGCCCAAACCGATCTCGCCGCAAAACACCGGCAGTGCGTGATCGACCAGGTCACGGCGGCGATACGTCGTCGCGATGGGCAGCCCGCGCGACACGCAGAACGACTGGAGCGCAAGCAATGCATCGTCGTCCCAGCCGGTGCCGCCGACGACCAGCATCGGTCGCCGGGCGCTCGACAGCAGCTGTGCCAACGCGGTCAGGTCGGCGGCTGCCGGCGCTGCACGCGATACACGCGGCGCCGGCAGCGCGGCCGCCTCGATCAAGGTCAGCGGCTGCGCGGCCACGTCCTCCGGCAGGATCAGCACGACCGGCCCACGGCGGCCGCTCAGTGCGAGTTGCCAAGCTCGGCTGAGGAAGGCGGGAATCTGCGCCGCCTCGGGTATCTCGGCGACCCATTTCGAGATTGGCCCGAAGACCCGCATCAGATCGTTGCCGCCGAGGAAAGCTTCGCGCCCCGCGTGCCGGGTCGTCGCCTGGCCGATCACGAGCACCATCGGCGCGCTGTCGGTGTGCGCGGTATGCAAGGCCAGACAGGTGTTGAGCGCGCCCGGTGCGCGCGCGGCGAGGCAGACGCCGGGGCGACCGCTGAGTTGCCCGATGGCCTGCGCCGCGTAGGCGCTGCCGGCTTCGTGCCGGAAACTGACCAGCTCGATGGCGGGCGCGCGACGCGCCAGCGCGTCGAGCAGGTCGAACAAGCCTTCGCCCGGCACCATCGTCACGACCGGCACGCCGAAGTCGACGAGTGTCTGCGCGAACAGGTCCGCACCGTTGCGCGATGGTGCCGTGTGCACCGATCCCTTGCCGGACCGGCCCGCCGTCGTCTCGTGTTGTGCGCCCATGGATTTCCCGTAGCCTGCCGCGCGGCGGCAGCGATCAGAAGCGGTGGAAGATGCCGGCGGTGATCGCCACCTGCCGCTTCGTGGTCGATGCGCCGCCGCCGCTCGCATACTCGATGTTCGCGTGCTGCGCGTCACCCGCGGCGAGCTGGAAGATGCCGACCAGATACAGCGCGGTCCGCTTCGACAGGAAGTAGTTGTTGATCAGGTTGAACTGATGATACTTCGGCGAAAAACCGGTCGGCTCGATCTTGCCCGTCGTGTAGGTATAGGCGAAGTTGGCCTGGTAGGCGGGCGTGAAGAAGTGGCTGACGTTGCCTTCGATATTGGTGTAGCCGGCGCGCGCCCGGCTGAGTCCGAGCGCGGCGATGCCCAGGTCGTCGTAGCGGCTGTGCGTGGCCACCAGCCCGAGCGTGGTCTCGCCGATCTTGTAGCTGCCGCCCGCGCCGTAGATCTCCATGCTCGACGGCGTCACCGCATAGGCGGTGAGCGGCGAGTTGGCGCTGACCGACGGATACAGCGTCGTGGTCCAGATGCCTTCGCTGGCGGCGCTGGCCGGATGATTCATGCGCATGTAGGCGGCCGACAGCGACAGCGGGCCGTTCGCGTAGGTTGCACCAAAGCTCGCGGCACCCTGGTTGCCGAAGCTGCCGGCCACGCCGCCGAAACTGTACATCGCACCGAATTGCAGACCGCTGAAGCTCGGCGACACATACTTGACGGTGTTGTTGGTGCGGAACTGGAAGTTGAAGTTGTCGTTGTCGCCGACGTGCGCCGTGTAGCCGTTCCAGCGGTACGGCGTCGAATATTGCGCAAGCCAGTCCTGCGTCAGGTCGTACTGGCGGCCGAACGTGACCGTGCCGAGATGATCGCCCTGCACGCCGACGAATGCCTGCCGGCCGAATTCACGTCCGCCCTGCGAACTGCTGCCGGTGTTCGGATTGAAACCGCCCTCCAGCGTGAAGATCGAGCGCAGCCCGCCACCCAGGTCCTCGACGCCGCGCATGCCCCAGCGGCTCGGCCCGTTCGCGGTCGAATACGATTTTCCGGAAATCGAGTTGTTGGTGTAGATGACGCCGCCCATCAGCACACCGTAGAGCGTGACGCTGCTCGACGTCGGAGAGGACTGTGCGTTCGCGGTGTTGCAGGCTGCGGACAATGCGGCGACAACCAGGGTGGCGGCGACCTTTTTCATGAGGGATCTCGATCAGATCAACGAAATAGTTTTGGGTGGCGGGCTGGCGCACGAAGCGGTATCGGGGCGCCGGAGGCAAGACTAAGAACGCGCCTCGGCTATGGCAACGTGCCCAAAATACTTAGAACCGAATTCCTCTTTCTGAAATTGACTTGCCTAGGGCGCGCCGCCATCGCCTGCACGCGACCATCCGTGGTCATCGGTCGTGGTCGGCCGTGTCGGGCGGCACGCCATGACCGCCGCCGCCAGGCACGTCGAGCCGCAGCCTCGCGTGCGCCGGCACCGTCTGCAGGCCCATCGCGGCCAGCGCCGTGCCATCGGTCAGGCCGACCCAGCCGGGCGCGCCATCGCCGCCGCCCGCCCGCCCGCGTGCCGGGCGCTGGACGCGGTCGTACATGCCGAAGAACTGAAACGGCGCGCCGTTGATCGTGCCGATCTCGATGCGTTGGCCGGCACCGCCGCGCCAGCGGCCGGCGCCGCCGGAAGCCGGCAGCAACTCCTTTTTCCAGATGACGATCGGATTGCCGGCCTCGATCACTTCGCATGAGATCGCCTTGATCCCGCTGGGAAAGGCAGTGGCCGACAGGCCGTCGGCGCCCGGACGCGCGCCGCTGCCGCCGCTGTTGAAGAACAGCGTCTCGAAGGATTCGGTCGTCAGTTCGGGCATGCCGACCGCAGCGCTCACTTGCGGACCGCCGCGCAGCTGCGCGCCCCAGACGCAGGACGCGCCTTCGGCCGGTACACGGTCGGGCAGCACGCCGGCAAGACAGCCGAACACGACGTCCGGCAGGAATTGCCCGATGATGTGCCGCGCGCTGACCGGCCACGGATGCTGCACGTTCAGGATGGAACCGGGTGGCGCGTCGATCTCGAAAGGCGCCAGTGAGCCGGCATTGTTCGGCACGTGCGGCGCAATCGCGGCGCGCAGTCCGAACGCGGAATACGCGCGGGTGTAGTTCAACACGAGATTGATGCCGCGGGGACTGGCCGGCGAGGACCCGCCGAAATCCACGCTCAGGCGCTCCCCGTCGATCGTCAGCGTGGCACAGAGGTCGACCGGTCTGTCGTAGCCGTCGATCTGCATCGCGTAGCGATGCACGCCGTCGGGCAGCGCGCGGATCGCCTCGCGCGTGGCGACGCGCGACCGTTCGATGACGAGCTCGGCCAGCGCCTGGAAATCCGCTATCCCGTATTCGTGCAGCGTGGCGACCAGCCGCCGGCCGCTGACGGAATTCGCCGTGACGTAGGACATCAGGTCGCCCACCACCTGGTCGGGCTGACGGACATTGGCGCGTACGATGTCGAGCAGATCCTGGTTGACGCTGCCGGCGCGCATCAGCCGCATGATCGGGATGAACAGGCCCTCTTCGTAGACCGAGCGACCGTCGGGCCCCTGCCCGAGCCCGCCGATGTCGACCTGATGGCAGGTGCAGGCAAAGAAGGCGATGGGCCGGCCGTTCGCGAAGACGGGCGACACCACCGTCACGTCGTGCAGGTGGCCGGACGAGAGCCAGGGGTCGTTCGTGATGAAGTGGTCGCCGTCGCCGAGCGTGTCCAGCGGGAAGCGGACCAGGAAATGGCGCACCGCCTCGGCCATCGAATTGACGTGGCCGGGCGTGCCGGTGACCGCCTGCGCGACAAGCCGGCCGCGTGCGTCGAACACACCGGCCGACAGGTCGCCGGCCTCGCGCACCGTCGGACTGAACGCGGTGCGCATCAGCACACGCGCCTGTTCCTCGACGGTTGCAATCAGCCGGCTCCAGACGATCTGTAGGCCGATCGCGTCGAGCGGCGCGGCACCGGGCGAGGGCCGCGCCGCGCGCGCGGCCGGTGACGCCGCATCGTCCACGGCGGGCACGCGGCGGCTCATCAGCAGATCGCCGCCGTTGAGAATCCGCGCGTCGAAAGCGGGCGGCACGACGATCGTCGTCTCGTCGTCGAGCAGCACGGCCGGGCCGTCGAGGCGCGTGCCGTGTGCCAGGCCCGGACGGGCAACGATGCGATGATCCGCGCGTGCCCGGGTCGCCTAATCCAGCACCGCGCGCACGGTCTCGGGCACCACCGGTTCGCCATCCTGTCGCGACGCCTCGTCCGCATGCCCCGGCCCGGCACCGACCGGGCGGCTGTCGGCCACCTGCGCGTGAGCGCCTTCGTCGACGGTCACCCGCACGGTCCAGCCGAGTGCCTCGACGCGCGCCCCCACGATGGTCAGCCCGTATCGTTCCCGGTATGCGGTGGCAAAGGCATCCGCCAGATGCGCGGCCGCGTCGCTGCCGAGCGCGCCGTCGGGCACCGGCACCCGCAGTTCGTGGCCCTGCCCCGCATAGCGCAGAAACGCGTGGCGCGACACGCAGCGTGGCGCGTCGGGCGCCAGACCGGCAAGCACCGCAGCGGCGCGTGATGCGAGCGTCTCGAGCACTGCCGCGACCGCGTCGATATCGAGCGTATCGAGCCGTTGATAGAGGCTCTGCGAGGCCTCGAAGGCAAGCGGCGCATGCAGGAATCCCAGCGCCGAGCCGACGCCGGCCTGCGCCGGAATCAGGACGCGGTCGATGCCCAGCTTGTCGGCGAGGCGCGCCGCATGCAGTGGGGCCGAGCCGCCGAAGGCAATCAGCACGCGGCCCGCGACGCTGCGGCCGGTCTCGACCGCATGCTCGCGCGCCGCCTGCGCCATGGCCTCGTCGGCCACCTCCGCGACCGCATACGCGGCCTCGTCGGCATCGGTGCCCAGCGCTTCGCCCACCTGCTCGGCGATGACGCGCCGCGCCGCCGCCGCGTCGAGCGCGAGCGTGCCGGCCGCAAAATATCGCGGGTCGAGTCGCCCCGCGTGCAGATGCGCGTCGGTCAGTGTCGCCGCCACGCCGCCCCGGCCATAGCACGCGGGCCCGGGCGCGGAGCCGGCGCTGTCCGGACCGACCGTGACGCGGCCCAGCGCGTCGACGCGCGCGATCGATCCGCCGCCGGCGCCGATCTCGGCCAACTCGATGACGGGGATGCGCAAGGGGATGCCACTACCGGGCTTGAAGCGGTAGTGCCGTGCCACTTCCAGCGAGCGGGCCGTCTGCGGCTCGCCGTGGTCGATGAAGCACAGCTTGGCCGTGGTGCCGCCGATGTCGAGCGACAGCACGGCGTCGAAGCCGTGGCGCTGCGCCAGCCGGGCGGCCAGCAACGCCCCGCCAGCCGGCCCCGATTCGAGCAGGCGAACCGGGTAGCGACACGCGGTGGCGACATCGCACAGCCCACCGTTCGACAGCATCAGCAGCAGCGGCGCCCGCACGCCGAGCGCCGCGAGTCCCACGTGCAGGCGTTCGACGTAGGCCTGCATCAGCGGCTGCACGTAGGCGTTGACGCAGGTGGTGGAGAAGCGCTCGAATTCGCGGATCTCCGGCGAGACGTCCGACGACAGCGAGATCGCCACGCCCGGCGCATGGCGCGCAACGATTTCCGCGGCGGCGCGTTCGTGCGCCGGGTTCGCGTAGCTGTGCATGAACGCGATCGCGAGGCTCGCGACGCCGAGTTCCGCGATGCGCCGCGCATGGCCGGCCACCGCGTCGACATCGAGCGGCAACAACACCTGTCCGCGTGCATCGACACGCTCCGGCACCACGAAACGCAAGTCGCGTTCGATCAGCGGCGCGCCCTTGCCGAGCATCAGGTCGTACTGGTCGCAGCGGCTTTCGGTACCGGTTTCGATGACGTCCCGGAAGCCTTCGGTCGTCAGCAGCGCGGACCGTGCGCCGCGCCGTTCCAGCAACGCATTGGTGGCGAGCGTCGTACCGTGCAGCACCGCGTCGAGCGCACCGGGTGCAATGCCAGCGCGTGCCAGCAGCACGCCGAGCCCGGCGAGCACGCCCTGCTCGGGCGCCTGTGGCGTGGTCAATACCTTGTGGGTGAAACGGCTGCCGTCCGCCTCGAGCACGAAATCGGTGAAGGTGCCGCCGATGTCGATACCGACACGACAGCGCGACGCGTGGTGCGTGGTGGCAGGGGCCGCCGTGGCCGAGAAAGCTTGAACAGTCATCACAGTATCCCGAGGACGGACGCGTGTACGGGCCGCCGCGCCGAAACGATAGTGCCCACTCTAAAAGCGGCGCCGCCGGCAATCCTTTGCTAACGGGTTTCAGTTCTGTTTGATCGGAATTCGCTGGCCTTGCCGTTGCCGTTGCCGTTGCCGTTTGCCGCGATGCGCCCCCCATCCGTCGATCCGCCGCCACGTCGGCAGGACGCGCCGGGATGGCGCCGATGCCGGCGCCGGCAAAGAGCGCTCACGCGCTCACGGGCTCACGCGATCGCCGCGGCGATGTTGGCCCGCACGTCTTCTTTGATAGGAATTCGGACCTGCTTGGTTCACGACGCGTGGCCCGTCTTTTTGATCTGGGGACAATGCCCATGTTTCCGGCCACCGTGATAAGGACATGGACGCAATGAAATGCGCTTTACCCCGACGCGCGCTGCGCGCGCTGTCGCTGGCCACTGCCGTTCTGGCCTGCTGTACCGCCGCCAGCGCTGCGGCGGAAACGACGATCGGCATTGCCAACTTCGGCCCGCATCCGGCGCTGGCGCGCACCATCGCCGGTTTCAAGGATGAAATGACGAAGGCCGGCTACGTCGACGGCAAGACGGTGCACTATGTGTACAGCGATGCGAACTTCACACCCGGCCTGATCCCGCAGACGCTGGCTCAGATCGTGTCCCAGAAGCCGGCGCTGATTCTCACCGTCACCACGCCGGTCGCGCAGGCCTCCGTGCGCAATGTCAGCGACCGCTCGATTCCGCTGGTGTTCTCGCAGGTCACCAATCCGGTGGCGGCCGGTCTGGTGCCGGACTGGCAGCACGGCAGCGATCGGATCGTCGGTTCGGCCAGCGTGACCGACTACGATGCCGTGCTGTCTTTCGCGAAGAAGGTCTTCCCACAGGCAAAGTCGTTCGGCGTGCTGTACAACGCGGGCGAGGTCAACGACGTGGCCGCGATCGACAGTCTGAAGACCGCCGCCGCGAAGGCGGGCTTGAAGATGCTCGCCACCTCGGTCGACAGCACGATCGACGTGCCGCAGCGCACCGGCACCATGAAGGGCGCCGACTTCTTCTACGCGATCGGATCGAATCTGGTTCAGTCGTCGCTGCCGGCCGTGGCCTCGGTCACCGACCGCATGAAGATGCCGATTCTGAGCGCCGAGCACGAGCTGATCCGCAAGGGAAACATCATCGCAGTGGCGTATGCGCCCTCCTACGAATCGCAGGGGGCGCACGCCGCGCAACTGGCGCTGCAGTTGCTCAAGGGCGTCAAGCCTTCGTCGTTGGCCATCTACCGGCCGCAGCCGTCCGACTACCTCGCGCTGATCAACCGGCAGAAACTTGCTCAACTGGGCATGGCGGTGCCGGCCTCTTTCGAGAAATGCCAATGCTTCGTGAACTGACGCCCCGCCAGCGCACCGTGCATGGCGTGACCCTCGGCATTCTGATGCTCGACACCGGCTTCCAGCGCGTGCCCGGCGACATCGGCCATGCGGCGACCTGGCCGTTCCCGGTTCAGTATGGCGTCGTTCGCGGCGTCCACGGCCCGGACGTGATCGACGGGCGCGGCGAGGTGCTGACGCGCTTCGTCGAGGCGGCGGATGCACTGGTCCGGCTCGGCGTCGACGGCATCACGACCAGTTGCGGCTTCCTGGTCAAGCATCAACGTGCGCTCGCCGCGCGCTGCGCGGTGCCGGTCGCCACGTCGAGCCTGCTGCAGATACCGTCGGTGGCGGCGATGCTGCCGCCCGGCAAGCGGGTTGGCGTGCTGTGCGCGAAGCCGGACGCGCTCGGTGCCGAACACTTCGCCGCGCTTGGCCTGCCCGCCGACCTGCCGGTGGGCGGCCTGTCCGCGGATTCACAGTTCTTCCGCAACAACCTCTCGAATGCCGCGCGGGTCGACGTGGCGGAGCAGGGCCGCGAACTGCTGGCGTGCGCGCGCGCGCTGCACGCCGCTCATCCGGACATCGGTGCGATCGTCAGCGAATGCGCGAACTTCGCGCCCTACTCCGCCGATCTCGCCGAGGCGCTGGCACTGCCGGTGTTCGATATCGTCAGCATGGGCGAGTGGTTCCATGCCGGGCTGCGGCCGCGCCGGTTCGCGGTCACCGACGCGGACACCGCGGCGTCCACGGTGTCCGCGCTGGCTCAGAACTCGTAGCGGCCCCAGAAGAACGCCAGATTGCCTTCGTTCAGGCTGCCCAGGTGCGGGATGAAGGTTGCCATCAGCGAGACGCGCTTGTAGCGCAGCGAGCCGATCGGCAGCCCGATCGGGATCGGCACGTAGTGAAGGATGTCCTGCCGGGCGGTCACACCGATGAAGTAGCCGCCGCCCACCGAGAAGTCGCCGACGGGCCGGGTGAACCACTGCCGCGCGTAGCCGGCGATCGGCTGCACGTTCTTGTGGGAGTCCAGGAAGGCGAAGGCGAACAGCATGTCCTGGTGACCGTTTGCACCGGTGAGATGCTTGCCGACGCCGAAGCCGTAGGAATTGGCGTTCAGGCTGTGACGGCGGTCGCCATAGCCGTCGATGTGCCAGCCATAGCCGGTCACATAGAGATCCCAGGCGCCGTTGTGCGCCACATCCGAGATACGCTGGCAGGTCTGGTCGAACCAGCCGCCACCGCAGCCCGCGAATGCGCCGCACGAGGAAGTGGAGAGGGAAACAGCCAGGGCGAGGGAAGCGGTCTTCTTGTTCATCTATGCGTCGTGAGTGAAGCGATCGGCTGCTCGCTTCGCCGCGCGGGCGGCATGATGGAACCGGCAGGGCGTCCGGTATGCTGCCCTATTGTGCCAGCGCCGCCGCGCCCTGTCTGCGCCCTGGCGCGCGCCGTCCCGGCCGCGCCGGCGGGCCGACCGTGCTGCAACGCAGTGGCCTCGTTCCTGCGCCCGCACCGCGCTCGTCTCGCGGCGGCGACTGGCCTGCTTTAAGTACAATGCGGCATGCGACCGACCTCGTCCCCGTCGACGGCGCGCCATCCACGACATGCCTGGCTGCTGCTGGCCGTCGTGCTGCTGCTCCTGCGCGCCCTGATTCCGGCCGGCTACATGCTCGATGTAGCGGATGGGAATCCGTTCGCGCTCGCGATGTGCGACGGCGGTGGCGTGCTGCGCTGGCCGGCAGCGGCACAGAGCGGGGCAGTGCCTTCCGGACTGGCATCGCCGAGGCGCGTACACCAGGGCCCGAGCCAACGCCAGCCTGGCGCCGACGACGCTGCCGTCACGGTCGGAGCCACGCAGCCGCAGCCACCGTCACCGGGCGCGCCGAGCCACGCGGCCGCGCACCACGGGCACCACCGCCACGTCGCGTCGGGGGACGAGGCACACGACGGCGACGCATACGTCAACGATCCCGACAGTGCGATCCGCCACGCACACGCGGTGCAACCCGAGCGGGCGCTGCCGATGGGCGGCGCGCCGGCATCTGCAGCGCAGGCGACACATGCCGGCGCGATGCATGCGACGCACGCGATGCCCGCGCTGGGCGATGGTGCGAACGATAGCAACGCTGGCCATGCCGATCATCACCGGCATGGCGACGAGCACACCCAGCACGATGGCCCGTGCCCGTTCTGGGCATCCTTGTTCGTCGCGCTGGGCGCCATGCTGCTTCATGCGCTGCTCGCGTCGCCGCCGTCCCGGACCGGACGACCATCGCTGCCTCGCTTTCTGCTGCCCCGCCTGCGCCGTCGACCGGCGCAACGCGGCGCACGCGCCCCGCCCTCGGCCAGCCGCTCGAAGCGGTCCCTCTTCGCGCTCGGCGCCTGAGACACGCTGCGCGTCGCGCAGGCTGACGCCACCGCCGGACTCCTGGCCCGCCGCTGGTCACGGCCGCACTACGCCCGCCCGGCGCCCGTCAACGCTTCGCATGCCGCAGCACGCGTATGCGCGGCTCGGCTGCGTCGGCATGCCAGGCCCTCGCGATGCCTGTCGGCGTCCGCGGGCGAATGCCACCTTCACACGTTGCGCCGTGCTGCCTCCGTTTGCCCGCTCGGCCGCGCTGGCGCGCCTGGCGCCGCCAACGACTCGCGCACTGTTTTCATCGTCTGCCAATGACTGCTCCTCTATCCGATTCCAGCGGGCGCCTGCCCCGCCCCGTCCGGCCCGTCGGTCGGCCCGACGACAGCCCTGCCCGTTACCGCACACTGTGGCGATGGCATTTCTACGCCGGGCTGTTCGTGATGCCATTGCTGATCGTGCTGGCGTTGACCGGCACCCTCTACTGCTTTCAGCCACAGATCGAGCCGCTGCTTTACCCCTCGTTGCTCCGTGTCGACCCTGCCGGCACGCCGCTGGCGAGACAGACGCTGCTGGCCCGCGCCCGCGACGCGATGCCTGCCGGCGCCGTTGCGACGACCGCCACGATACGGACCGATGCCCGCAGCAGCGCGGAATTCGTGTTTCGCCGTCCGGATGGCGAAAGCGACAGCGTGTATGTCGACCCGTACAGCGGTCAGATACTTGGCACCCTGAGTGTCGAGCACCGCCTGATGCGGCAGGCGCGCCTGCTGCACCGCGCGTTGCTGCTCGGCAAGCCCGGCGAACTGGTGATGGAACTCGCGGCCTGCTGGACGCTGGTGATGCTCGGCACAGGGCTGGCGCTGTGGTGGCCGAGGTTGCGCCAGACAGGGGCGCGGGCATGGCTGCCGGAGCGCGCCGCGACCCGCCGCAATTGGTGGAAATCGCTGCACGGCGCGCTGGGCGCGTGGTTGGCGATCGGCGGGCTGGCTTTCGTGCTCACCGGCATGCCGTGGACGGGGTCATGGGGCCAGCAGTTCAAGGCACTGGTGACACGCGCCGGCTTGGGCGAGGCGGCCGGTGCGTCGCACGTGCATGGCGACGCGCCGGCGGGCGCGGCGCATGCCGGTCATGCGGCGGCGTCGGGAACCGATGCCGCGGCGATGTCAGGCAGCCGGCACGGTGGGCCTGAGGGCCAGGGTGGTCATGAGGGCCATGGTGGCCACTCGGCGGCCGCGATGCACGGCAGGAACGAAAGTCACGCGGCCGACGGCGAGCAGGAGCGGTTGCCGCAGCCCGGCCAGGTCGCGAATGGCGCGCCGCAGCCGCCGACGCGGGTCGATCAATTGCCGGTCGAGCTGACGCCGTGGGCAGCCGGTCTCGCCGCCATTCCGACAGGCAGCAGCGCCACGCCGGCACAGCGTTTGCCGCTCGATCGCGTGGTGGCGATCGCTGCGCGCGAAGGCGTCGTGACCGGCTACGACGTCGCCCTGCCGACGACGCCGGACGGCGTGTACACGGTCTCCTATTACCCGCCCGATCCGCAGGGCGAACGCATCCTGAACATCGACGCGCGTAGCGGCGCCATCGTCAAGGATCTTGGCTACCGGCAGTACGGCGCGGTCGCCAAGGCGGTCGCCTACGGCACGTCGCTGCACATGGGCCGGTATTTCGGGCTGGCCAATCAGATCGCCTGCGCGGCCATCTCGCTGGGCTTGCTGGGGCTGGCTGTCACCGGGCTGCTGATGTGGCTGAAGCGTCGGCCGCGCGGCCGACTTGCCGCGCCGTCACGGCCGTTGACCGCCGCCACGATGCGCGCCTGGGTGATCGGGCTGGCGTGCGTCGGGTTGGTGTTTCCTATGATGGGCGCCAGCCTGCTGCTGGTGTGGTGCGTCGACCGGCTCGCGGGCCGCCGCCTGCTGTCGGCGAGCGCCGGCCGTTGAGCGGCGTGCTTGCACATGTCTTGCCGCGGACGCACCTGCCCAAACGCGCGCGTGCGGTCCATCGTCGCAAGCGGCTGCGCGGCGCCGCGCGACCGCTATCATCCCAGGCGTTGCACTGTTCGCCGCTGACGCGGACCAACCGAGCAGCGCCCTCAAATCCAAGGACGTTTCCATGAGCCGCATCTCTTCCGTCTTCGCCGCCTGCCTGTTGGCCGGTTCAGCCACACTGTGCGCCATGCCCGCGCTGGCCGCGCCCGCCGACGCCGGCGCGCCGGCCGTGCAAGCCTGCTGGGTGCGCGCGATGCCGGGCAACCTGCCTTCCTCCGCTTATTTCGACGTGCAGAATCCGGCGCGCAAGGCGCTCAAGCTGGTTGGCGTCGACTCGCCCGCTTTCGGGATGGCGATGATGCACCGCAGCAGCAGCGAAGGGGGCGTTGCCCGCATGATGATGGTCGACAGCGTCGATATCCCGGCTGGCGGGAAGCTGTCGTTCGCGCCCGGTGGCTACCACGTGATGCTCGAGGAAGCGAAGCAGCCGCTCGCCGTCGGCGCCACCGTGCCGCTGACCCTGCAGTTCGACGGGCACGCGCCCATTACCGCGTCCTGCGTGGTCCGTCCGGCCGCGGCGCGCGCCGCGCACTGACGGCGTGGCCGGCGGCGCAGCCGATCGCGGCTCAGAAGATGTGCGGCGTGCCGCCGTTGCCGGCACCGCCGCCGCTCACCGAAGCGCCGCCCGACTTGTCGTCGCCGAATTCGTCGACCGTGAACGCGTGCTGCGGCGCATTCGCCAGATCGATCGGCCGCTCGTCTTCGATCCGATTCGGCAAGCTGGTGAACTGCTGATCGAGATAGGTGAAATCGAGTTTGCCGGCCAGATCGCGCAGCGCCTCGACTGGTGCCGCGAAACCGCTGCCGGCAATCGTCGCGCCGTTTTCGGCTGCCACGTCCAGCGTATAGCCGAGCTTGCCGCCGCCGTCTGCCTGCTCGGCGACGCCCAGGTCGATCAGCTTGCCCCGCGCATTGCGCGCGAACACCCGTTGCTCGGCAATATAGAGAATGTAGCGCTGGGTCAGCGTGTTGGCGGTTTCACTCATCAACGTCTCCTGGCAAGCGAGGGAGGCGCGCGCATGCGGCGACGTGGCGGATGAATCGCCACGGCGGCAGCACGCGCGGCCGAGACGCGTGCTGCCGCAACGTTCATGCCATTGTCCCGACGGCGCGGCGGTTCAGAGCGTCTCGTACAGCGGCAGCGTGAGGAACTCGTCGAAGCCGTCGCCAGTGGACATCCGCTCGAAGACCTGGGCAGCCCGATCGTAGGTGGCACCGTCGCCGCCGACGGCGGTCTTCACCCGCGTCAGTTCTTCGCCGATCATCCGCCGCACCATCTCCACGTCGATGCGGCGCCCGTCATCGAGACGCCCCTTCGGCGAGTGCAGCCATTGCCAGACCTGCGAACGGGAAATCTCCGCGGTCGCCGCGTCTTCCATCAGGTTGTTGATCGGCACACAGCCGTTACCCGCCAGCCACGCCCCCAGATAATGGATGCTGACGTTGATGTTGGCGCGCAGGCCCGCTTCGGTGATCGGCGTTTCGGGTTGGAAATCGAGCAGGTCCTTTGCGCCGACCGAGACGTCGTCGCGCTGCTTGTCGATCTGGTTCGGCGCGTCGCCAAGCACGGCGACGAAGGCCTCCATCGCCACCGGCACCAGGCCCGGATGCGCGACCCAGCCGCCATCGTAGCCATCGCCCGCGTCGCGCGCCTTGTCGCTGCGCACGCCGGCCAGCGCGCGTTCGTTCGCTGCCGCGTCGTTCTTGATCGGGATCAGCGCGCTCATGCCGCCGATTGCCGGCGCCTGGCGGCGGTGGCAGGTCTTCAGCAGGAGCAACGCGTACGCGCGCATGAACGGCACCGTCATCGTGATGCGCGCGCGCTCGGCCAGACAGAAACCCTCGCGCTTGCGGAACTTCTTGATCGCCGAGAAGATATAGTCCCAGCGTCCGGCGTTCAGTCCTGCGCTGTGCTCGCGAAGCTCGTAGAGGATCTCGTCCATCTCGAACGCGGCGAGAATCGATTCGATCAGCACGGTCGCGCGAATCGAGCCGCGCGGCACGTCGAGCGCTTCCTGCGCGTGCACGAAGATATCGTTCCACAGCCGTGCCTCGAGATGGCTCTCCATCTTCGGCAGGTAGAAATATGGACCGGCGCCGCGCGCCAGTTGCGCCTTCGCGTTGTGGAAGAAGAACAGCGCGAAATCGAAGATGCCGCCGGAGACGCGCTGGCCGTCGACCGTCACATGCTTTTCGTCCAGATGCCAGCCGCGCGGCCGCACCAGCAAGGTGGCGATCTTGTCGTTGAGTCGATACGACTTGCCGTTCTGCTCAAGGGAGATCTCGCGCCGGATCGCGTCGCGCAGGTTGATCTGGCCCGCGATCTGGTTGCGCCACAGCGGCGCGTTGGCGTCCTCGAAGTCGGCCATGAAGGCGTCGGCGCCCGAGTTCAGCGCGTTGATCACCATCTTGCGGTCGACCGGACCGGTGATCTCGACACGCCGGCAGCGGAGCGCTTCGGGCAACGGCGCAATGCGCCAGTCGCCGTCGCGCACGGCCTGCGTGTCGGGCAGGAAATCGGGACGCTCGCCGGCATCGAAGCGCGCGGCGCGTTCGCGGCGCGCCTGCAGCAGTGCCTGGCGCCGCGGCTCGAAGCGGCGGTGCAAGGCGGCCACGAAGGCAAGCGCCGCTGGCGTGAGGATGCTGTCGAAGCCTGCTTCGAGCGGTGCCTCGATGCGCATGCCGTCGGGCAGTGCTGGCTGGGGCTGGTTCATGGTTCGTCTCCGGTCGGTCTTTGCTGATGAGAACGCGCGCCGGCGGCGGAGCATGCTCGCCCTGCTCTTCCGACAGCCTGTGGAACCGATTGTATTGACGCACCTCCGGTAAATAAACATCGGCCAGATCATTTCATCTTTTACTTTTTGTCCTATAAAGGACGGAACCACCCGCCCGCACGAGGCCACGCCATGCCCAGACTCAAGCAGATCCAGACCTTCGTGGACGTCGCCGCGCGCGGCAGCCTGTCGGCGGCGGCACAGGCCGAAGGCGTCGTCCCCGCCATCGTCGGCAGGCGCCTGAACGCGTTGGAGGAGCGGCTGGGCGTCAAGCTGCTGATCCGGACGACGCGGCGCGTGTCGTTGACGCGCGAGGGCGAACTGTTCCTCGAAGACTGCCAGCGCATCCTCGGCGAACTCGAAGAGGCCGAGGAAAGCATCGGCGCCGGCATCGCGGCGGCCAGCGGCCATCTGCGGGTGACGGCGCCGGCCGGCTTCGGCCGACAGCACGTGGCGCCGCTGATGCCGGCCTTTCTCGAAACCTTCCCGGCGGTCACGCTGTCGCTCGATCTCAGCGATCGCGTCGTCGACCTGGTCGAGGAAGGCTACGACTGTGCGGTACGGCTGGGCGACCTGCCGGACTCGACATTGAGCGCGGTGCGGCTCGGCGAGACGCCGCGCGTCTGCGTCGCTTCGCCCACCTACCTCGCGCGCCACGGCACGCCGGCCACGCCCAACGATCTGCATCGGCACCGATGCCTGGTGCTGGGCGACGGCCCGCATCGCCAGCGCGGCTGGACCTTCACCGTCGATCGCAAGCCGCTGACGGTGCGCGTCGATGGCGCGATGCGCTGTTCGGACGGCGCGGTGATCCACGCCTGGTGCCTCGCGCACCAGGGGCTTGCCTGGCGCTCATGGTGGGAAGTGGGCGAAGACGTGCGCGCCGGCCGACTGGTGCCGGTGCTCGACCGCCACGCGGCGCCGCCGACCGGCATCCACGCGGTGTTTCCGCATCGCCGCCATCTGCCCGCGCGCGTGCGCGCGCTGCTCGACCATCTGCGCGCCGCCTACGCGGGCGACCGCCGGCTCGGCCCCGACGACAGCATGCCGGCACTGGCCCGGCCCGCTCAGAACCTGTGATCGAGGACCAGCTCGACGCGCCGGTCGTTGCCGAGCAGCCATTGCGTGGCGTTGTAATACGCGGTCTGGGCGTAGCGCTTGTCGAACAGGTTGTAGACGCGCGCGGTTACCGTAGTATCAGGACGCCAGCGCCATGCGACCGACGCGTCGACGGTCGCGTACGATCCCATCGACAGCGTGTTGGCGTTGTCCGCGAAGCGGCGGCCGACGTAGCGCAACCCGGCCGTCGATGTCCACTGCGGCGCGAAACGCCAGCTCACCCAGACGTTGGCGAGCTGCTGCGGCACGTCGGTCGGCACGTTGCCCGCCCGTGACACCGCCGCGCCGCCGCTGCTGTCGACGAAATCGTCGTAGCGGGCACGCAGCAGGGCAAGATTCGCGTCGACGCGCCAATCGTTGGCCAGCGCCATGCCGACACTGGCTTCGACGCCACGCGACGACTGCCGGCCCACCGGCATCACCTGCGTCGGGTCGGCCGGGTCCGCACTCAACAGATTGCGCTTGACGATCTCGTAGAAGGCCAGCGTCCAGTCGCCACGTCCGCCGAGAAACGTCTGCTTGACGCCCACCTCGATCTGCCGGCCCGTCGCCTGCGGGTAGCGCGCGGCGTTCGGGCTGAGCATCAGGATGGTGCCGAGCGGGTCGGCCGCGCTCGACACCTGCGCGTACACCGAGACGGTCGGCAGCACGTCGTAGACGGTGCCGATGCGCCAGCCGGTGTGCGCGAATACCACCCGCAGCGGCGCCGTGCCGTCGTCGCGCAAGCCGATGCGGCCGACATTCGCATGGTCGTAGCGCAAACCGGTGACGACGGACCACCGCGTGTTCAAGGCCAACCGGTCTTCCGCGAAGAACGCATACTGATTGGCTTGCGTGCGGTAGGCCGGCGCAGTGCCGTCGGGGTTCAGGAAGCCGCCCGGATCGCCGCCGTAGATGCCGACGACGCTGCTCGCTGGATCGCCGCTGTTGTTGGTGTGCTGGAACGTCGTGTGATTCATCTCGACGCCCGCCGAGAACAGGTTGTCCATGCCGAACACGCGTCCGTCGGCCTTCAAGGTGGTCACGTTGCCCACCTGCCGCTGCTCGTGAAGGATTTCGGTATAGGCGCTGCGCTCGACCAGCGACGTGCCCGGCAGCCACGTGTAGTACTCGGCATTGCGCCAGTGCCGGTCGCTGCGCATGTAATACACGGTGCTGTTCAGCGACACGCCATCGCCGAGCCGCCATTCGGCGCCGAGCGTGGTCCAGCTGTCGCGATAGCTGATCAACGCGTCGCCCACGTTGTAATTGCGCGAGAACGTCGAGGGATCGAAGCGGCCCGCGATCAGCGGCGTACCGAAGTAGCGCATCGGATGCTGCCAGCCCTGCGCATGCGACAAGGTCACCGCGACATCACGGTTCACCCGGAAGCGCAGCGCGCCGGAGATCGACAGATTGCGCGAGTCGCCCGCGTCGACCCAGTTGTTCGACCGGTTGCCGCTGACATCGAAGCGATACGACAGTCGATCGTTGACCGCGCCGCCGCTGCCGAACGCCGCGCGCGCGGTGCCCTCGGTGCCGATGCCAAGCTGCACTTCGTTCTCGATCGGCGTTTGCGTCGGCTTCTTCGGCACGACATTGACCACGCCGCCGATCGCCCCTTCGCCATAGATCACCGAAGCCGGGCCACGCAGCACGTCGATGTGATCGACGGCCCACGTATCGAACGGGTAGGTAACGCCGAGCGCGCCATACGGGCGCACGCCGTCATAGAGCTGCATCACCGAACCGCTGTCGGTGAAGCCGCGCGCGCCCAACGCCGAACCGCCGTTGCCCGGATGCGGCAACGCGCTGATGCCGGTGGCGCGACTGACCGCGTCGATCACCAGCGCGTCGCCGCGCGTCTCCAACGTGGCGCGCGTGATGCGCTCGACACTTGCCGGGGTCTCGCGCTCGGTCAGTCCGAGGTGGGAACCGGTGCCGACCGGCACATCCTGAGCGGCAGCGGCGCGCGTCTCGATGAGGGGCAGCGCATCGCCGGTGGTTGCGGCTTCGCCGCTGGGCTCCGCCAACGGCTCGGTGGCGGCGCTATCGGCTCTCGGCGACGGCACACTGGCCGGCGCGGCCGCCGCCACCGTGGAAGCCGCGCACAGGCCGAGCGCGGCCGCCGGCGGCCAGACACGGCGAAGCGCCCAACTCAGCAAGGCGGCGGTGGAAAGCGGGGTGCGCAGCGCATGAATGGCGCGCGGCGCGGAACATCGAGAGGAGGACATGTCGGTTCGAATCCGGATCGGGCATGGCCCCGTGCTCCGCCGTGGGACGACGTCAGGCCACCGGCGCGCAGGTCGGCAAGCGAATCGCCTGAGCAGGTGGCAGGCGAAATGGCGAGCCGACGCGCCGCGGCGGTCTGGAAGGCACGGGTGACGACGGATGGGACACGCCGGCGCGGCGGCCGCACCGGTAACGATGCGAGCGCGCGCAAAGCGCGAGGCCGAGGTGCACGACGTTGCATCGCAGCGCTCATGCACGCCAGCTCAGGCACGCCAGCTCAGGCACGCAAGTTCAGGCACGCAAGTTTAGGCACGTCTGCTCACGCGGGGCAGCGGCCATCACACGGTCGTGCCGAGCGTGGGTGCGAGGTGTGCGTGCATGCAAGCGCCGGCGACAGCCGGCAACGACCGCCCGGCACAACGAGCCGCAGCCGCGGACGGCGAGCGGTGGCGGCGCCAAGCCTCGATGCTTCAGCAGGCGAGTCCCATTGCAGGCAACGGCGCCCGCGGCGGCGCACGCGAACCGACCGGCTGGAAGGCCCATCTGCGCAGATGGAGCGGGATGGGCTGCGGGAAGGTAAGGAAAAAGCGCGATCGTGCTGCCGCCAGCAGCACGACGATCAGCAAGGCGGTGGTCAGCAGCAGCGAAGCAAAGCCGCACGGCGCATGGACGTCACCCGCCTCCGAGTGATGGCCGTGGCCACCCTCGTCGCCGTCGGCGTGCTGGCCGTGCGCAACGTGGCTTGCTCTGGCCTGCGGGCCATCGCCACGCAGCACGGCTTGATCGTTTTGCACGATCGTCATCGCATGCTCGTGCATCCGATGCTGAGCGGCGGACGCGTCGTGCGGTTGCCCGCGCGTGAGGTCACGCCCGGCACTGGCCGCGGCCGCCACCAGTATGTCGGCGCCTGCATCGGCGCCTGCATTGGCGCCTGCATTGGCGCCTTCGTCAGCCGATTCGTCACCGAATTCGGCAACTGCCGCGTCGGCACTTTCGTCCGCCGCAGCGGCCGCACTGGATGCATGGTCCGCGCCCGATGCGGGCACCGGCGCTCCGGTCATGCGCAGGCCGCCATGACCCACCATGTGCATCGGCGACAGCCGGCGGGCGGCGGCATCCCACGCCAGCGGGCCTTCACCGTCGCAAAACGCCAGACCGCCGTCGACACCGCCCGCCGGCATGAAGCCGGCCGGGATCAACGCTCGCAGCAGGACGATCACCGCCAGCAGCGCAAACAGCACGCGGCGCAGCGCATGCTGCGCCGGGCGACGTGGGACGAGAGCGCGCGGGCGGTTCATGGGACGCGATTCTAATCGAAGCGCGCGGCGATTCGGTGTACGGCGCGACACGGCCGCGCTGTCCGCACTACAGGGATCGCGCCCGCGGAACCGGCTTCAGCCGCGCCCGACGAAGGGCATCTTCGTGGCCATCACCGTCATCGTCTGGATATTCGCGTCGAGCGGCAGCGACGCGATGTAGCGCACCGCGTCGGCCACATGGCGCACGTCCATCAACGGCTCAACCGCGATCTCGCCATTCGCCTGCGGCACGCCGCGCGCCATGCGTTCGGCCATCTCGGTTGCGGCGTTGCCGATGTCCAGTTGCGAACAGGCGATGTCGTACGCGCGTCCGTCGAGCGAGATCGATTTGGTCAGGCCGCTCACCGCGTGCTTGGTGGCCGTGTAGGGCGCGCTGTTCGGTCGCGGCGCGTGCGCCGAAATCGAGCCATTGTTGATGATGCGCCCACCGCCCGGCGTCTGGCGCCGCATCATGCCGAACGCACCGCGCGCGCACAGGAACATGCCGGTCAGATTGGTATCGACGACCGCGCGCCACTGTTCGACCGTCAGCTCGTCGAACGGCACCGCCGGCGCGCCGATGCCGGCGTTGTTGAACAGCACGTCGAGGCGGCCGAAGCGTGCGCGGATCGCCGCGAACAGCGCCTCGACCTGATCCGGCTGCGCGACATCGCAGGCGAACGCCATCGCCTCGCCGCCGCGCTCGGCAACCTCCGCGGCCCACGCATCGAGTGCGTCCTGCTTTCGCGCCGTCCCGATCACACGATAGCCGTCGTCGGCCAATGCGTCGGCCACCGCCCGGCCAATGCCGCGCGAGGCTCCGGTGACCAGAGCAACCTTGCCTGCTTCCATGCGTTCTCCTCCGTTCGTTTTCTCAATGGTGCGATGCGCGCTGCCCGGCCAGCGCGCGTGTCGGCGGCGCGTCCAGATCGAGCAGCGGTCCCGCCGGCACGATGCCGCTCGGATCGAGTTGCGGATGACTCAAATAATAGTGACGCTTGATGTGGTCGATGTCGACGGTCGCCGCGATGCCGGGCGTGCGATACAGCTCCCGCGTATACGACCACAGGTTCGGATAATCGACCAGCCGGCGCAGATTGCATTTGAAGTGGCCGTGATAGACCAGATCGAAACGCAGCAGGGTCGGAAACAGCCGCCAGTCGGCCTCGGTCTGCGCGTCACCGCACAGATAGCGCTGCCCGCCAAGGCGCGCTTCGAGCCAGTCGAGCGTATCGAACAGTTGCCCGACCGCTTCGTCGTACGCGGCCTGCGTCGACGCGAAGCCGGCGCGATACACGCCGTTGTTGAGCGTGGTGTAGATGCGCTCGTTCAGCTCATCGATCTCGGCGCGCAGCGCCTCCGGATAGTAATCGCCCGGCCGCGCACCCAGTCCATCGAACGCCCGGTTGAACATGCGCATGATGTCCGCCGATTCGTTGCTCACGATGCGGTCGCGGCTCAGATCCCACAGCACCGGCACCACCACCCGGCCGGTATAGCGCGCATCCGAACGCGTGTACACGTCAGCCAGCAGCGGCGCGCCGGCGACGGGGTCGGCCAGCACGCCTGGCCCTGGCGCAAAGGTCCAACCTTGCTCTCCCATCACCGGGTTCACGATCGCGAGCCCGACCATGGCATCCAGTCCCTTCAGCGCGCGCATGATGGTGGCACGGTGCGCCCACGGACAGGCACGCGAAATATAGAGCAGGTAACGCCCGGCTTCCGCCGCGAAACCGCCGTCGCCGGTCGGACCCGGCGCGCCATCGGCGCTCACCCAGTGCCGCACCGGACTGGCGGCGCGCACGAAGCGGCCGTTCTCGTTGGAGGCCAGCAGCGACTCCTGTCGCCACTTGCCTTCGATCAGCATGCCCATCGTCTCCTCCGTGACAGACGTTGCGGGGCCGCCCGGGCGCACTGCAGGCCCTGCTTCCGCCCCCATTCAGCCCGAGTTCAGCCCTGATTCGGCTTTGATTCGGCTTTGATTCGGCTCTGATTCGACTGTGACGCAGCCCCGCTTCAGGTTCGGTCGGCGCGTGCGTCCGTGCCGCCGCCGCGCAAACGCGTCACGCCGGTCAGCACCAGCTCGAAGAGTTCGCCGACCAGCAATGCAATCAGTGCACCCAATACCGTGGCGGTGACCCGATGAAGGGCGACCACGGCCTCGGGAAAACCGTTCAGCGAAATCACCAGCGCGATCAGTGCGGTCAGGCTGGCCATGAAGGCGGTGAAATTGACCGATTGCAAGGCATAGGTCAACCACGCCAAGCCAACAATGACGGCGACCAGCGCAAGCGGCCCCGGCCGCGTAAGGGCAACCAGCGCAGTCGCCAGGCCGGCGCCGAGCAGCGTGCCCACGGTGCGTTCAAGGCTGGTCTGCAGCGCGGCCGCCACGGTCGGACGCATCACGAGCAGCGCCACCATCGGAACCCAGTACGCATTGTGCATCGGCAGCGCCGTCGACAGGCTCAGCGCGCCGACACTGACCAAGGCCATGCGGGCCGGCTCGATCCACGCGGCGCGCGCGCTGGCGTCCGGATCGGACGATGGCCGATCGCCGAACAACGGCTCGCCGCGCCACCACCAGAGCAAGGTGACCGCCGCGACCTGGACCGCGCCGCCGACGAAAACCAATGCGCCACGCTGCAGCGCGAAGCGCCAGTCGCTCGGAAAACCGCTGGCGACGACCAGCGCGATCGCGCATTGCAGCACCACCCAGCGCGCCTGGTCGCCATAGCGGCGGCCAACCAACGCAATGGCCACGCTCCAGATGATCGCGACCGCGAGCAACAGCGCCGGCAGCCGCGCTGCAACCGTGCCGATCGCCGCGGACAAGGCAACGCCGAACGCGGTGAGCAACAAGGCGGCCTCGCGCCAGCGCGTGACTCGCTTGTAGGCCGCGAAGCCCACCTGGATCGCGCCGCCGGCGGCGAGCGTTGCCTCCAGCGCATGGCCGCTGAACAGGCCGGCGGCGAGGCACAAGCCGACCGGCAACGCGGTGGCGGGAGCGGTGCGGCCCTGGTACTGGCGCCAGTCGAAGGTGGCATCGAAGCGGACGATGATCGAAGCGGGTAAGCGCCGCAACAGCGGCAGAGGCGTGGCGCTGCCGGCCAACGAGCCAGGCAACGGTCTGAGCGGACGACACGCAAACGGCGTGCTCGAAGCTTCCGGATATGACGGGATGCGGCGCCCGGCGCGGGCAACCATCTTATAATCGCGGGCTTGACGCGTCCGGAACATGCCATGCCCACTGCCATCCGCAACCTGTCGAGCCGTTCGCTGCGCCGCGCCGGGCGGCTCTGGCGTGAGTATGGCGTATTCTGGCTTGGCGCCATCCTCGTCGGCCTGGTCGCCGTGCTGTACGCGCGGCTCATCGACTACGGCTTCAGCCTGTTCGAATCGCTGCGCACGGCGCGCTGGTGGCTGCCGTTGCTGCTTACCCCAGCGATCGGCGCGCTGTCGGTCTGGCTCACGCGCGCCTTGTTCCGCGGTTCCGAAGGCAGCGGCATTCCACAGGTGATCGCGCTGCTGCACAGCGGCGGCACCGACACCGGCAGGCTGGGACACGCACTGCTGTCGCTGCGCGTGGTGGTCGGCAAGGTGCTGATCTCGTTCCTGGCCATCATCGGCGGCTTCACGATCGGACGAGAGGGTCCGACCGTGCAGGTCGGCGCCGCGCTGATGTACAACCTGCGCCGCTTCTACCCGCGCTCCAGTCCCGTCATCGATCGCCAGCTGGCGCTGGCCGGGGCTTCGGCGGGCCTTTCGGCGGCCTTCAACACGCCGCTGGCCGGCATCGTGTTCGCGATCGAGGAACTCACCCGCAGCTTCGAGCAGCGCGCCAGCGGCGTGCTGATCACCGCGATCATCTTCGCGGGCATCGTCGCGCTCGGGCTGAACGGCAACTACACCTATTTCGGCACCATCGACGTCGGCACGGGCCTGCCGCGGCTGCTGGCCGTGGCGGTCCTGGCGGTCGCGTCGATCTCGGGGATCATCGGCGGGCTGTTCTGCTGGCTGCTGCTCAATACCGATCGATGGATGCCGTCCGCCGTCGTCACGTTCCGACGCACGCGTCCGGTGGCATTCGGCGCCGCCTGCGGCCTGGTGGTGGCAGTGGTCGGCGTGCTGGCCGGCGGCACCACCTTCGGCAGCGGCTACGCCGAGGCGCGCGGCCTGCTCGAAGGCCGCGAACATCTCGGCGCGCTGTACCCGCTGATGAAGATCGTGTCGATGATCGGTTCCTACCTGCCCGGCGTCCCGGGCGGCATCTTCGCGCCGTCGCTGTCGATCGGCGCGGGCATCGGCAACGTGGTGCACGCGCTGTTCGGCGACATGCCGCTGCCGATGCTGATCGCGCTGGGCATGGTCGGCTATATGGCGGCAGTCACCCAGGCACCCATCACGGCGTTCGTGATCGTGATGGAGATGATCAACGGCCACGCGATGGTGATCTCGTTGATGGCGACCGCGTTGATCGCCAGCCGGGTGTCACGGCTGTTCGCCCCCCCGCTGTACGAGGCGCTGGCCGCGCGCTTCGCGGCGCCGCCGCCCGGCGCGCCGGTCGACCCCACGCCGCAGGCCGATACCGCGGCTTCGACGCCGGTGGATCTGGCCGGCGCCGTCATGCCGGAAGGCAACGACCCGGCCGAGCCGGACCCGACGACGCGGGCGGACACCACCGCGGAGCCGGATCGCCGGCGTCCCGAAGCGGGCCGGGGACCCGACGCGGGCGCCTGAGCCGCCGGCGTCCGGCGCCACCGATGCGTGCCGATCGGCACGCACTGGAAAGACAAAGGGCGGCACCACCGGTGCCGCCCTGCGGGTTCGGACGCCGAACTCAGCCCTGCGGTATCTCGATCTTGACTTCGAGCACCTCGAAATTGCCCTGCTTTTCGAGATTCAGCTTAATGTCGTCGCTGCTCACCTTCGCATACTTCGAGATGACGGCGATGAGTTCGGCCTGCAGCGCAGGCAGGTAGTCAGGCGCGGGGCCCTCGTTGCCCGAGCGCTCGCGCGCGATGATCAGTTGCAATCTTTCCTTGGCAACCGACGCGCTTTTCTTCTTCTCGCCGAGCAGCAGTCTGAGTAGCGACATATCGGTCTCCCTTACTTGTTGCCGAACAGGCGCTGCAGCAGACCCGGCTTCTGGTAGTCGATGAAACGCAGCGGCTTGTCCTCGCCGAGGAAGCGCGCAACGATGTCGCTGTAGGCGTGCGCCACGTCCGTGCCTTCCATGTGCACGGCCGGGATGCCCTGGTTCGACGCATGCAGCACCGCCTCGGACTCGGGCACCACGCCGATCAGCTTGATACGCAGGATTTCCTGGATGTCGGCGAGCGACAGCATTTCGCCTTCGTTGACGCGCTTCGGGTTGTAGCGCGTGATCAGCAGGTGTTCCTTGATCGGCTCGCCCCCTTCGATCGCGCGCTTGGTCTTCGACGCGAGAATGCCGAGGATGCGGTCCGAATCGCGCACCGACGACACTTCCGGGTTGGTGACGACCAGTGCCTCGTCGGCGTAGTACATCGCCATCAGCGCGCCCGATTCGATGCCGGCCGGCGAGTCGCAGATGATGTATTCGAAGTTCGACGCCACCAGTTCATTGATGACCTTGCCGACGCCCTCGATGGTCAGGGCGTCCTTGTCGCGCGTCTGCGAGGCCGGCAGGATGTACAGGTTCTCGCACTTCTTGTCCTTGATCAGCGCCTGGTTCAGGTTCGCTTCGCCCTGGATCACGTTGATCAGGTCGTAGACCACGCGCCGCTCGCAGCCCATGATCAGGTCCAGGTTGCGCAGACCCACGTCGAAGTCGATCACCGCCGTCTTGTGGCCGCGCAGCGCCAGCCCGGACGCGAAGCTCGCGCTCGTCGTCGTCTTGCCGACACCACCCTTGCCGGAGGTCACCACAATGATTTTTGCCATACGATTCGCCACCTAGCGGATTTCGTTGAGTTGGAGCCCGGACCGCCGCGCTGCCCGGACGAGATGGGCCGTCTCAGTTGAGACGCAAGGGTTCGATCAGCAACTTCTCGGCGTCGAGCCGGATCTGCACGGCCTGGCCGAGCACGTCCGGCGTGAGCGGCGTCTCGGTGGTCCGGTAGATGCCTGCAATCGAGATCAGCTCCGGCTCCAGGCAGGTGCAGAAGATCCGCGCGTCGAGGTTGCCATGCACACCGGCCAGCGCCCGGCCTCGCAGCGGCGCATAGATGTGGATATTGCCCTCGGCGATGACTTCGGCGCCATAGCTGACCAGGCCCAGCACGACGACGTCGCCCTCGGCATAGATCCGCTGCCCGGAGCGCAACGGCCGATCGACGATCAGCGTCGAGCGTGTGGCCGGCGCCGCCTCGGCGACGGCTTCCGGTTCCGGTTCCGGTTCGGCCGGGGCCACGGGCTCGGCGTCGTGCCGCAGGCGCGACTCGATCAACGCGAAACCGGCGCTCTCGACCCAGCCGCGCTGTTCATCGGTGCCGACCACGCCCGCCGGGCGCATCTTGAAATTGCTGAGCAGTTGGCCGAGCGCGTGCAGGTCGACCCGCTGATTGGCTTCGTAACGCCGCAGGTCGATCACCACGGCTTCGTTCGAGAAAAACTCGGGAGTCGCTTCGAAGCGGCGCTGCAGCTCATCGCGCAGCGCCAGCAGATCGCCCGTCTTCACGACGAAGTGAAGCAGATCGAGCGTTCCGCTGCGCAATTCGAAAAAGGGAGTCTTCTTAAGCGACATGCATTCACCGGCTGCAGTTTTCGCGTATTTTACCGATCTGCGCGCCGCGGTCGAGAAATCATTGCGGCGCGTGCCCGATCGGTACGGTCGGCGCGCTCGACGCGCCGTCTGAACCCGATGCGCGGCGTGGGTCAGGCGCGTTCGCTTGCGCCGTCCACCGCGCCGTTCCCTGCGGCAATGGCTGCGCCGACGCGAGCGCCTGGGTCAGGGTGCTGTACCGGGCGCGCCGCCGCGGCCTCGCCGTGGCCGCCGTGGCCGCGGTCCCCACCAAGCCCGGACGCCTGCGCGGCGCCGCCCCGCGAGGCCCACGCCCAGCCAAGACCGCTGATCGCAACGCCCGCCGCCAGCGCCACCGCCAGCCGGAACGCATCGCCATAGACCAGCGGCGCGAACCAGCCGCTGACCACCGAAAAGAAGATCATCTGCACGAAGCCCAGCACCGAAGCCGCCATTCCCGACAGACCCGACACGCGGGCGAGCGCTTGCAGCGTCATGTTCGGCGCAGCCAGCGACAGGCCGAACGAAAAGACGCCGATCGGCGCGACTGCCCACGGCACCACGGGCGCCGCGGTGCTGGCCGTGTAGCCAAGGTCGATCGCACAGCCGGCCGCCATCACCGCATATCCGGCAGCGATCAAGCGGGCGCTGGACCAGCGACTCGCCAACCGCGCGGCGGCGAACGAACCGCTCAGCAGCCCGACCACCAACGGAATGAACAGCCAGCCGAAAGCCGTTTCCGGCAAGCCGAGCACCCGCGTGACGAAATCGGGCGCCGCGCCGATCAGAAACGCGAAGCCGCCGAACAGCGCGCCGAAGCTCAGCGCCATTTCGACGAAAGCCCGCTCGCGCAGGATCTTGCGGTAGTTCGCCAGCAGCACACGGCCGGCGAAGCGCTGGCGAGCGCCGGGCGCGAGCGTTTCCGGCAGGCGCCAGATGCACAGCGCAGCGGTGGCCACCGCGAGGCAGACGAGCAGCCAGAACACGCCCCGCCATCCGGCGTGTGCGGCGACGTAGCCGCCGATGATCGGCGCGAACGCAGGCGAGATGCCGAACACCATGACCACGTAGGACATGGTGCGCTGCGCGACCGCGCCCTTGTAGCAGTCGTTGATGATTGCCTGGCCGACCACCATGCCTGCGCCGGCGGTCAAGCCCTGGCCGATGCGGCCGGCAAGCAGCCACGCGAAATTTGGCGCGAGCGCGGCGCAGACCGACGCGAGCGCGTACAGGACCAGCGAGACGAGCAACACGCGCTTGCGCCCGAAGCAGTCCGACAGCGTGCCGTGCAGCAGCGTCATGCCGGCATAGGCCAGCAGATACAAGCCCAATGTCAGTTGCACCTGCTGAGCCGGCAGGTCGAAGGCGCGGCCGATGGCGCCGAAGGCCGGTAGATAGGCGTCGATGGTCATCGGCGCAATGCAGGCAAGCGCGCCGAGGATCAGGACCATCAGGGGATAGGAAGGCATGCAGGACTCCGGTGCGGCGCCCGCCACGGGCAGCCGCGCGATTCGTATTCGAAGGTGAGCGGTGAGGAAAGCGGCGCGATGGCCGCGGGTTGGTCGCGCGCGGGCTGGTCGCGGGTTGGTCGCGGGTCGCCCGCGCGTTGGCTGCGGGTTGGCAGCGGGTTGGCAGCGGGTTGGCAGCGGGTTGGCAGACTGCGGAGCGCGCGATGGCGCGACGGAACCTCACCCCGCGGGCGGGCGCGTCATCGACAGCGCCGCGCAGCCCGCATGATGCACGCAATAACGCGACCCGGTGCGGCGCCGCGCCGTTTTACCCGCGCCGTTTTACCCGCGTCTTTTACCCGCGTCTTTTACCCGCGTCATGCTTGACACACAAGTCGCTACCGAGTTCCGCCAGCCAGCAGGGCGTTGACAGTTAGCACCAGCGTGGTGGCATGGCTGCGCTGGGGTGCGCGCGGGCCGGCCGCTTTGCGCCGCGCGGCAGCCGTGAGCGCGCCGCGCTGTTGCGGGCGTTGGTGACGGGCGGCACCCGCACGTCGGCGCGGCCACCTGCGGACCGGCCGCGTGTTGCCGGGCTGGCATCGCGCAGGCCCGCGTACCGCTCGCGGTCAGGGAGCTGGCCCTGACGGCGCGGCGGCGTTATCCACCAATCGGCATGCGGAGATCGGCATGCAGCCCTGGCGGCGTTCCGCTCCCGCGCAGGCCAACGGAACACGGTAGAGCGTCTTTACAGGAAAAACCGGTCGTGCGGCGCGGCCGCCAGCCAGCTGGAGAGCGTCTGACTGGCCTGGGCCAGCGCGGCCTCGACCTGCGCGCGCTGTGCCGGTGCGCGCAGGCTGGCGGCCGGCCCCGCCACGCTGATCGCGGCCAACGCATGTCCGTCGGCATCCCGCACCGGCACCGCGCAGGCATCGATGTCGGCCTCCAGCCCGCCGAAGCTCCAGGCATGGCCGTGCTCGCGGTCGCGCGCCAGCGCGGCGCGCAATGCCGCGCGTTCGGCTTCGTCCGAACCGGCGGTCAATGCCTCGAAGGTGCGTTCGGCGTCGGCGTGGAAAGCCACCAGCACCCGCCCGGGCGCGACGCGCAAGGCCGGCACCCGCGAGCCAATGCGGATCTGCGTGACCAGGGCAGCGTCCGGCATGTGATTCAAGCGGAACACGACGTCCGCGCCGTCGAGCACGGCCAGATAAGCCGATAGACCGAGTTCGCCCGCCAGCCCGGCCAGCGCGCGGCGGCATAGTCGGGCCGGCGACTCCGCCGCCAATGCGTCGGCCGCAAGCGTCAACAGGCCGGTGCCGATCCGATGCCCGCCGCCGGCGATCGCTTCGAGCGTGCCGTCATGCACGAACGTGTCGAGCAGCCGTGCCAGCGTCACGCGATTGATGCCGGTCTGGCGCGCCGCTTCGCTGAGATTGGCCGTCACACCGCCGCTCGCGACATAGCGCAACAGGCGCATGCCGCGTAGCACGGGTGAAATCAATTGCGCGGCGGCGTCGTCACCCGGCACGTCGGCGGCTTCGGCAGCCGAGCGCGGCCGGCGGTCGTGCGCGTCGCGGCCGGCAAGGCTGGCGATCTCGGCCATGCGGCTCACGCGACCGCGGCCGCGGGCGCGGTATCGAGCGGCGTCTGCCAGGCGTCGTAGCCGTACACCCAGTCCGCGTTGCCGCCTTCACGCAGCCAGGCGTTGCCTCGCGAGCCGATCTGGATGCGTGCGGTGCGCGGCGTGCGAACGGCCTGATAACGCTGCAGCGCCTCGCTCATCCCGGTCGCACCGTCGGCTGCGCCGATCGCACGCGCCAGCACCACCGCGTCCTCGATGGCCATGCCGGCGCCTTGCGCCATGAACGGCATCATCGGATGGCAGGCATCGCCAAGCAGCGTCAGCCGTCCCTGCGAGATCACCGGCATCGGGTCGCGCTCGTACAACGCTGTCTTCAGCACGGTGTCGCACGCATCGAGCAGTGCCCGCGCTTCCGGGTGGAAGGCCGCATACACCGCGCGCAGTTCCGCCACGTCGCCGGGCAGGGTCCACGACTCGTCGCGCCAGTCGTCCTGGGCGGTCGTCGCGAAAATGAAGATGTCGCGGCCACGGTTCAGCGGAAAGGTGACGATCTGGCTTTCCGGTGTCGGTCCCCACCATTTCGTGAACGCGTCGGTGTTCGGCACCTGCACACGTTCGACCGGCACGACCGCACGGTAGGCGACGACGCCGGTGAAGCGCGGCGCGTCCGGCCCGAACATCGCGGCGCGGACCTGCGAATGAATGCCATCCGCGCCGATCACGACGTCGAAACGGTGTCGCTGACCGTCCTGCGTCTCGACGAACGCGGCATCGCCGTCCTGGTCGATCGCCCGTACCCGCTGCCCGAAGCGGACCACGCCCGGCGGCAGGCGTCCGTCCAGCGCGGCTACCAGATCGGCGCGGTGCAGCGTCAACTGCGGCGCGCCGTACTGCCGCTCGGCCGCGTCGGACATTTCGAGACGAGAGGTTTCGGCGCCGCTGTCCCACAAACGGCTGATCCGATAGGTCGGGCGCGCGCCCTTCTCACGCAGCGAATCGCCGACGCCGAGGCCATCGAGCGCCCTGACCGCGTTTGGGGTCAGGTTGATGTCGGCACCCACGCGCCCGAAACGCTCGGCCTGTTCCAGCACCGTGACCTCGAAACCCTGCTGGCCCAACGCGATCGCGGCGGCAAGACCGCCAATGCCACCGCCGACGATACCGACGCTACCTCTCGAATTTGCAGTCCCCACCACGCCTCTCCGTTCAAATTTGAACCATTAGTTCATTTATAAACATAATGGGGTTGAACGACGCGGGGCGCAAGCCGGAAAAAAATCAGGGCTCGACAGATGCCATCCGTTTCAGGCAACGCAGCACGAATGTCGATCGACTATGACGCAAGCCGGGGATCGTATAGAGCTTGCGACGGAGGAATTCCTCGTAGCCCTCGGTGCCGGCAACCGCGACCTTGATCAGATAGTCGTATTCGCCGGTCAATAGGTAGGCTTCGACCACCTCCGGCAACGCGGCCAGCGCCTGCCCGAAGCGCTCCACGGTTTCGTCGTCATGCCGCTCCAGCGTCACTTCGATGATCACGGTGTCCGGCAGGCCCAACGCCTTCTGGCTCAGCAGGGCCGAATACCCTTCGATGACGCCCTTCTGTTCGAGCGCGCGAACCCGATTCCAGCACGGGCTGGCCGACAAGTTGACTTCCTCGGCCAGCTTGCTGTTACTCAGCCGTGCATCGCGCCGCAGCGCTCGCAGGATCCGGCGATCCGTTTCGTCGATTTTCGCGGCCATTTCGGGTATCAAAAGATTCTTCTGGGAGAAAGCGATTTTAAGCCAATGTCACATCGCCCCGACGAGCACAAGACAAAAGAAAAGCACGTAATTCTGCGCGTCGAGGCATAGAATCTTTTCATGGATACCGACACCGCTCCCTGCCAAGCGCAAATCGCCCTCGCCATCGACGATCGCTGCGACGATCCGATCGGGGCCCTCGAAAACGTGCTCGGCATCGTGCGCCGCACCGGCCTTGTGCTGCAGCGCATGACCATGCGGCGCGGCACCGGCCACGGCGCAAGCCTGTTGCTCGACCTCCAGGCGGCGGACTTGGCGCCGCTTCGGCTACTGCTGGCGCGTCTGGACAACCTGTTCGACGTCACCGCCACGGCCTGCACCGCGACGCCGCCGCTGGACGACGCTGCCGCAAGCGACGACGCGCACGCCGATGCCCGCCTGATCGAGGCGCTGGCCGCCTAGCGCGCCAGCATCGACCGGCCGCGCGCCGTCGCGCGCGCGTCTTCGCGCCCGGCCCGTGATGCGTTCGTGATGCGCTTGTGGTGCGCTTGTGGTGCGCTCATGACCCGTAACGACCCGTCATGGGCCGTTACGGTCTGCCGGCGAAACTTGCGGTACGATCGGTTTCCTTCGCCGCCATCGCGGCGCGGCGCCGCCCCAGCGGCCGCGCTGCCGCCGCGCCGCCATGCTGCCGTCCCGTTATTTGATTTCGCCCGAGCCGCACCCGGACGACCGGGGTTTCACGACGTTTCTGGCGTCGCTTGAAGCCGCCCTGGACCGCGGCATCCGGCTCGTGCAGCTGCGCGCCAAGTCCCTGCCGACCGATGTCTACGCGCAGTTGGCCAAGCAGGCGCTGGCCTGCTGCGAACGATATGACGCACGACTGCTGTTGAACGCGAGCGCCGACCTCGTCGCCCGGTGCGGCGCCCATGGGCAGCACCTCGACGGCGCCGCGCTTGCCATGGCCGTTGCCGACGCGCCGGCGGCGGCGGGCCTGCGGTCGGCTGCCACGCATTCGTTGGCGCAGATCCGACGCGCCGAAGCGGTTGGTGTCGACTTCGTCACGCTGTCGCCGGTGCTGGCCACCGCGACGCATCCCGACGCCGTGCCGCTTGGCTGGCAACGCTTCGCGCAACTGTGCGGCGCGACTCGCCTGCCGGTGTACGCGCTCGGCGGGATGGACGAGGCCGTGCTGGACACGGCGGTTGCACACGGCGCACACGGGATCGCGGCGATCCGCGCATTCTGGCAGCCGCACTGATCGAACCGCACCGCTGATGGACGTTCTTCGCTTCCTCTGGCAGACGCTGCGCATGCTCTGGGCCCTGCTGGTCTGGCTGGCCCACGCGCTCGCTCGTTGAAGCGGTCCGCGCGCGCGGCCTCTCAACGGGGCGCGTCGAGCGCGCTCGCCAACGCATCCGGATATTGGTACATCAACGCATGGCCGCCGTCGTCGAACCACACCAGGCGCGCATGCGGCACCGCGCGCGCCAGCACCGTCGCGTTGACCGGAGAGAGAATCGCATCCTGCCTGCCGGCAATCACCGTCGTGGGTAACGACAGATGACGCAGATGCGCGTAGATCCGCTCGGCATCCCGCCAGCGTTCGAGAAGTCGGGCTTGCACCGCGGCGGTCCGCGGCGGGAACGGCGCCGCCGCGTAGTCGAGCGGCCGGAACATCGCATCGACGAAGCACCGCAGCGCGGCCGGCTGTGCCGATGGCGGGAACAGCACACGCATCACGTCGGCATACGGATGGGGCGAGTGGCCATCGAGCGTGGCCAGCACCGGCGGTGACACCGGCACGCCCTGCCGTCCTGGCGCCTGCGTGCTCAGCAGCACCAGACGCCCGATCAGCTCGGGTTGGTCGACCGCCAACTGCTGCGCGATCATGCCGCCCATCGACCAGCCGAGCAGCGTCGGACGCGTCAGCCCGAGTGCACGAATCAGGGTCGCCGTGTCGTGAGCCATGTCCTCGATGCCAAAATTGGCTCCCGCGTCGGCCGCCGCGTCATCGCCCGCGCCGCGCGACTGCCCGACACCGCGGTTGTCGAAGACGATGACTTCGTGGCGCCTGGCCAGCGCGGCAAGGAAGTTGGCGTCCCATTCCTCCAGCGTCGCGCGGTAGCCGGTCACCAGCACGATGGGCTCGCCCTTGCCGAACCGGTAGTAAGCGATGGCGCCCCCTGGCGTCCGCAGCGTCTGCGCGCGCAGCGACGGATCGCGCTCGGGCCGATCCAAGCGACGCGTGCACATCGCCGGCGGGTCCGTTGCCGGCACGTGCGATGCGGCCAGCGCGGCGGCGGGCGGTGTGGCGGGCACGGTCGTATGTGCAGGCGTGGTGGCCGTCGATGCGTCCGACGCGGCCGCCGTGTCCGCCAAGCCCAGCCCGCCCGCGATTGCACAGGCCATCATCAGCGCTACATGTGCAATACGTGCAATATGTCCGACATGTCCGGCATGCGCGGCACGGGTCCTGCTCGTTTCCTTCCTGTCCATATCGCTCCCTGGCGCGCCATCTCACCTTCACGGCGCGCCCCGCCGCGCCGCTTTTTCAAAATTATCGGGCACTTCGGTTACTATCAGCCCTCTTTCAAATTGCTTGACCGGAGCAGTCGCATGCAAGACGCCGCCTCCCTGCTGATCGATTCGCGTCGCAGCGCCACGCCTCTGGACCGGCTGCCGGACGACCTTCGCCCGACCGATGCCGCGGCCGCTTTCGCGATCCAGAAACAGGTTACCGAAACACTCGGCGACGCCGTCGCCGGCTGGAAATGCGCGGTCCCGGCCGGCGAAAAGCTGATCGCCGCACCGATCTTCGCGAGCGGTCTGGTCGACCTGACCGCCGCGCCCGGCGCCGAGATCCCGGTCGCCGGCGCCTTGGCCTGTGTCGAACCGGAACTGGCGTTCATTCTGAAGGAGGACCTGCCGGCCCGCGCGCAACCCTATAGCCGCGACGAAATTCGCGCGGCCATCGGCAGCGTGCGCCTGGCCCTGGAAATCATTGCGTCGCGCTTCGCCGATCCGTCGGCATGCAGCCAGTTGGAACTGCTGGCGGACGGCATGTTCAACGACGGGCTGGTGCTCGGTCCGGTGGTCGAGGACGCGTTCGCGCAGGACCTGGACGGCTTTGCGCTGGTCGTCGAAAGCGGCACGACGCTGCGCCATGATGGCCGCCATCCGTCCGGCGACGCGCTCGCGCCGCTCGAATGGCTGGCCAACAACGCGGCGCTGACCGGCGCAAACCTGCGCGCGGGCCAGGCCATCATCACCGGCTCCTACGCCGGCATGCTCGATTTCGCATGCGGCACGCCGCACCGGCTCGCCTATGGCGCGCTGGGTGAATTCGAAGTGCGTTTCGCGCGACGCGACGCCGACGCCGCCTGACTCACGCGCCTGACTCACGCGCCTGACTCACGCGCCCGGCTCAAGCGCCTGACTCAAGCGCCTGTCGCGCCAGTCTGTCGCGTTGATCGTGCTGATCGCGTTGATTCCGTCAAGCCGGCCAGCGCGGCTCACGCCACGCGCTCGTCGGCGCGGTTCACGACCGCACCCGGCCGCCCGGTCACGTCGTCCATCAACGCACGCATGCGCCGCCAGTGCGATCCTTCCCAGAAAACGCGGTTGCACGCTGGGCAGGTGGTGAAGCGTGTGCAGCGCTCCCGCACGCGCGGCGGCACCCGTGGCCCAGCCTCCTCCACCGACAGCGAACGCAGCGGCACATTGCAACGCAGGCAAAGCCTGAACGGCTGCGCACGTTGCGCCAGCGCGAAACGCGCCATCACTTCCCGCAACTGCAGTTCCGGACGCTGCGCATGCACGTAGGCGCCGCGCGCGATAGCGCGGCGTTTCAACAGCTCCCGATCACGGGTCAGCACGATACGGCTTTCGCGCATCGCCAACTCGGCGATCGCGTCGTCCTGATAGAAGTTGTCATACAGGGTGTCGAACCCGGCCAGTCTCAGCCATTCGGCAAGCGCACCCAGATGCGCATCCGCGATGAAACGCGGCAAGCGCGCGCTGTCATCGTCACCGGCGTGCGCCGCGACGGGATGGACGTCTAGGCGGGCACCATCGCTCAACCGCGCGTCCAACTGGCACGGCGTGCCGTCGACATGAACGACGCCGACCTCGGTGTGCGGCACGCCAAGCGCTTCGATCGCGTGCTTGAGCGACGCCGTTCCGACACTGCGATAGCTCGACCACCTGCCGCGCCGCGCCGGTGCGATGAAACGGTTCAGTTCGCCGTGGAAGCGGAATTGCACGCACGGCGCCGCCATGCCGTTCGTGACGTCGTCGGCTGCGTCGGCCGCCACGGCCATGGACACGGACACGACCACCGCGTCGGCCGGGCGATGCGTTTGGAGATGCGTCGGCGAAGGCGTCGAACGGCCCTCGGCCGTCAGGCGCCGCCCCACTGCATCGTCAGGCCGCCGTCGATCGTCCACGTCTGCCCCGTCACATAGTCGGCTTCATCGCTCGCCAGGAAAGCGGCCACGCCGGCGATCTCCTCCGGCTGGCCCGCGCGGTGCCACGGAATCCGGGCGAAGGACTGTTCACGCTTTTCGGGATCGTCCAGCCGCGCCTGCGTCATCGGCGTCTGGATCAAGCCGGGCGCGATGTTGTTCACATTGATCTTGTCCTCGGCGAGTTCACGCGACAGGCTCCGCGCCAGCGAGCCGACGCCCGCCTTCGCCATCCCATAAGGCGCGCTTTCGGGCGTCGGCAGATGCTGGGCGACGGACGAGATGTTGATGATCCGCCCTTGCCCGCCTGCCTGTCGGCGCAGCCTCACAAACGCACGCGCGCAGAACAACGGTCCCATCAGGTCCGTGCGCAGTACCCGTTCCAACTCGGCATCGTCGATGTCCGCCACCTCGCTGCCGCCCGCGCCGACTCCGGCGTTGTTGACGAGGATATCGAGCTCGCCAAGCGTCGCGACGGCCGTCGCGAAGAATGCTGCAACCGACGCGGAGTCGCCGACGTCACCTTGCAGCACGGTGGCCCGACGCCCGGCTGCCGCCACGCGCCGCTGGGTTTCCGCTGCCCCCTCGGCATCCGTGTGGAAGACGATCGCGATATCGGCGCCCTCCTGTGCGAAACGCACGGCGGTGGCCTGGCCGATACCCGAGTCCGCGCCAGTGATCAGCGCACGCTTGCCTTGCAGTCTCATGAATCTCTCCCGACGGAGCGGTGCGCTCGGAATGCCCTGCGGTTCACCGGCTCGTCGCTGATGCAGCAACGGCCATTCCCGTGTCGTGCGATGCCGGCGCGTTGGTCCATGCGCTGCGGCCGCGCACGGCGCGCCATCGCACGACTTCCATGGGGTGGCGTCGACGCACGATGGCGAGCCGGTGTGGCGGGGAGGTGAATCGACGTTCGTCCCCCGTCGTGCCGATCGGCAAACCGCGCGGTGAGCATCGCGTTGCGCGACAGCGCGCGCGAGCGATGTGTCGCTCGATCGGGTGTCGTGGTATGTCGCCGTAGACCGGCGACTGCGAAGGCGCCACGCAACGACGCGGCAACAGTGCCTCGGCACGCGACGATGCGGCGGAAGCCAGCCACGGCGCGCGCAAGTGCGCGGGCGGCAAAAGAGATGGGCAAAAGAAAAGCCGCCCGTGGGCGGCTCATTCAGTGCACTTGCGTGCTGGCGAATCCTGGCGGAAAGGGTGGGATTCGAACCCACGTTACGGAAGAACCGTAAACCAGATTTCGAGTATCGCATGCGGACCCAGCGATCGCCCGAATTCAGGCCCAGCCTAGAGGACTGTCTTTGCATACAGTGCCGATACGCTCTTTTTTGCACCTGGTTGGTCAATTTTTTACCCACCTAATTCATACCCCGTCGACGAACCGTTACAGCGGCCCGAATGCATCGCCGGGCCAGCATCCCCGCAACAAACCGTCTCGCTCCAAGCCGGCCATTTCGCCCATGACGTCTCGGCCCGCTGCTGTTAGCGCAACCCTGCTCCCACGCGGCATGCTCAGCCATTCTGCGAACCCGTCGGCGAGCAACATATCAATCACCCAGCTTCCGCCCGGATAGATCGGCCGGTCAACGTCGACGCGCCGCATTGTGTCGAGCACGCGGAGATTCGAAACCCGCCTCATCGCGTCTCCTGAGGCTCGTATGAAGGCAGCGGTTGTGATGGGACGAACTCGCGGACACACGCGGGCGCCGGCGCCAGGCGAATGCGTATCGGGTCATCCAGCGCGGGACCGCGCCGCTTGACGATCTGCACGTCGGCGCCTTCTGGCGCTGGCGACAGGCTGAGCCTCAGCGGCGCCGGCGAATTGTGATGAAGAGCCGAACCCCAGCGGAAAAGAAAGAACAGCGTATCGCCGGCCTGCGCGGCGAGTTGCAGCCGGCGCACGTGCTCGGGTCGGATCTCGGTCCGCCAGAACAGCAGCGCGCCGCACGTCCCAGCCCTCAGGATCTGCTCCGCCGTCCACAGCGCATCGCCGGTCGTCTGTGCATCGATCCAGTATAGATTTTCGGTCGGCACTCCCCAGTTGGCAAACGCCAGTGAGTTGGGGACATGCGGAGCGCATAGCATCATGAGCGGCCGGTGACCGACGGCCGTGAGCGCCGGACGCAGGAGCCGCATTTCGCCGATGCCGTGCTGCTGGACGTGGATGTCGGTCGTCTCGCCGTTCGGCCAACCGCCGCCCGGCAACTCGGCATCGAGAGCCGCATAGCCGGACGAAACAGTCCGCGTCGCACCGCGCGCAAGTTGATCGCCGCGCCAGAGCGTTGGATGAAGCGCGGCCGGGTCGAGAATAGGCATTTGCATGATGCACCTATACTGTATGGATAAACAGTATAACGCACTCGCGGACACAGCTTGACGGATAGCCCCATTGGGGCTAATATTCATCTTAAGGGTAGCGCATCGAGCGCAGCCCGTCACCCGAAAGGACGAACGATGGAAAAGACCTTGGACACGTTGAAAACCGAAGCGGAGATTGGGAAGCTGATGGCGGAGACGGTCAAACTCAATGCCGAAGCAGCCCGCCTCCAGCGCGAAACCCGGTGGTATCCAGTGATCTGGTCAACGGCTTTTGTAGGCGCAGTGCTCGCTGTAGCCAAATTTCTCCAGTGATCCAAAGCCCGCCGAGAGGCGGGTTTCTCATATGCGATACGTCCCGCCTACCGAAGCAGACCTCAAGCGCTTGAAAGACGAACTAGGCTTCACCGGCGAACAGATGGCTGACTTGTTCGGCGTCGCCGGCGGGCAGCAATGGCGGAAGTACACGGGCGGCGCAACGCCTCGCGAAATGTCGCCCCACATGCTCTTTTTCGGCGCGGCGCGGCTTGTGCTTACAGATGAACAACTGGCATCAGTTGTCCAGCGCATGCGCCAGGCGGGCGCTGAAGTTGATCTCCCGCGCCTGGACGATAAATCGCCCGCCTGACGGTCACGGGCGAAAAGCTTTAGAAGAGCCCCGCCGGCTCGAACCGGTCGTTCCAGCTGTAGATGATGACTTCGCTACGCTGAGCGGCGCGCTCGCCGCCTCCGACGGTGTACGTGATATCCACTGTTTCGACGTGGAAGTCCTGAAACACACGCCGGATGTCTGGATGATCGTTGAGCGTCACCATCGCCTTACCGCTCATCGTCCGCATCGCCGCCGCAATCGCCTCGTACTGATCGAACGGGAAAGGAACCCCGTAGCCTTCGGTCTGCCAGTACGGCGGGTCCATGAAAAACAGTGTGTGCGGCCGATCGTAGCGCTCGATGCAGGCCCTCCAGTCAAGGTGCTCAATAAACACGTTCGCCAAGCGCAGATGCGCAGCCGACAGCTCCTCCTCGATTCGCAGCAGGTTAAGGCCAGGGGGCGTCGTAGTAGCGGTGCCAAAAGTCTGCGCCTCGACCTTACTACCGAAGGCATTACGCTGCAGGTAGTAGAATCGGGCCGCCCGTTGAATGTCAGTCAGCGTCTCGGGCCGCGTTTCCTTCAGCCACTGAAACACCTGCCGGCTGGTAAGTGCCCATTTGAACTGGCGCACGAACTCCTCCAAATGATGCTGCACGACCCGATAGAGATTGACCAGGTCGCCGTTCACGTCATTGAGCACTTCGACGTCCGCCGGCGGACGTAGGAAAAAAAGCGCAGCACCGCCGGCGAACGGCTCGACGTAGCACTTGTGGCGCGGAAAGCGGGGAATAAGATGATCGGCAAGGCGACGCTTGCCGCCCATCCAAGGAACAATCGGGGCTGCCATTCGTGAAAAGTACCTTTTGCTTTTTGGTATGATTCGCCCCGCCTCCCGGGAGGTGGCAGGGCCTCGGCTTTTCACTGGCTAGGTCAGTGGAAGGCGGCTTTGCCGGTGCTCGTAACACCGGCGCGGTCGCCCTGTCTTGTTATTGCGTCGAGTTGGCCGCCTGGCCGGCTGGACAGTCCGCGGTCTGCGGACGAACCGTGCAGACGTAGGCCTGCAGGTAACGCAGTTGCGCTATGGCGCGATCGCCGTCAGCGGCGACTCCTGCCAGAGCTGTCGCAGTCGCTGGGTCAAGCTCGGCGCTGGCGGCGCTTCCATCGCCCACGGCGCCGGCGGCGGCAGAGTCGGGCACGGCACCGCCACCGGCGTGGGCAGCTGCGGCGCAGCTGGTTGCACTGAGCCGCACGCGGCGAGTGCCAGCGGCCAAATCAGCGCGAAGGCGCGCATTCTCCGTTTCATGATTCGCTCTCTCCTTCGTCAATTGCGCGTCTAGTTGGCTGAGCTGCTGCGCCTGGCGCGATTGCGTGGCCACCGCCTGGCTCGCGGCCTGGGAAGCCACCGCCGCTGCGGACGCAGCAGCCTCTGCGTTACGTGTGTTGTCTCGCGCATGCGCGGCTCGCTCTGTTGCCAGATCCGCGCGCGCGCGCGTGCTCGTTAGCCACCAAGCACCTGCGGCACCCAGAGCGGCACCCAGGCATAGGACCGCTGCGTAGCGTTTCCAAGGGGCGCCCATCGTCATCCCTCTCCGCGACACGCCGCGCGTTCGGCCTCGCGCCGCTTGACGATGCCGCTACACCGGTTCGCCGCGATCGCGCAGTCCTTACCGGCCACAAACCGCCAACGCAGGAATTGATCGCATGCGGCCGGAAAGTCACGCGCGACGTATAGTTTGCGCAGGGTCGAGGCTCGATAGTTGGCGAGACCGATGTTGTAGGCGAGATCGATCGCTGAGACCTGCTGCCCGACGCTTAGCTGCTCGAAACCCGGCGTTGCATCCTTCACCGCCTGCGCATAGCCCGCCAGGCTGGTATCCAGCATGTCGGTGCATTCGGGCAATGTGTAGCGCCGCATCTCGACGTTGGTTTCACCGAAACAGACTGTCTGCACATTGCGCGCGAGCGCGTCACGGTATGGGACAAGGGAAACGCCCTCTTTCGGCGCAGTGAACGCAATTGCGGCCGCAGCAACGGCGGCGCCAACCGCGGTCGCTAAGGTGGCTTTCCGGTTCACAGTGTTAGCCATCGTTGCGCTCCGTCAAAGCCGGTTGCTTGATCGATCGCGCTGCGATGACAAGGCCGATACCGATGATCGGAACCCATTGCTTGCCGCCCGACGGAAACAGATCGAGCAGCACGGGCGCCAGGGTGGGCCATTCGTGCGCCAACGCGGGCACTGCGGCGAGCAGGATCGCAAACCCACCCGCCACGTGCACACACCACCACTTTTTCATCACCGCCCAGGGCGCGGCCAAAGTTACTTTCATAGACCCTCAGAAAAGGAAAAGCGGCCGAAGCCGCTTTGTTTATTTGCCCGTCACGAGACGCCGTATCACGTCCTGCTCTCGGTCCAGACGGTCGATCGTCTGCTGCTGCAACTGGTTGGTTGTCTGCCCGTTTTGCGTCGTACTGATTAGCCAAACCACACCGGCAATCAGCCCCCCTTGCACCAGCGTTACGACAAAACCGGCGACCAGCAGACCGCCTTTGATGCGGTCCATAAACGCACTCGCCTTGCGGTCGAGCGCCGCGACGTCCTCCGT
>NZ_FNLO01000016.1 GCF_900095735.1 Chitinasiproducens palmae
CGGCGGCGAGTTCGGCAGCGCCACCGCCTTCATGGCCGAGCACGCCCAGCACCGCCGCGGTTTCTTCTCCAGCTTCCAGGTCGCCAGCCAGGGCCTGACCACGCTGCTCGCCGCGCTCTTCGGCGTCACGCTCACCAGCAACCTCGACGCCGCGCAGATGGCCAGTTGGGGCTGGCGCGTGCCGTTCTTCTTCGGCCTGATCATCGGCCCGGTGGCGTACTACATCCGACGCCACACCACCGAGACACCGGCCTTCCTGGCAAGCGAGCGCAGCGAGGCGCCGCTGCGCGAGGCGCTCTCGCACAACGGCCGACGCATCGTGTACGGCGTGGGCGCGGTGATCCTGGCGACCGTGGCAACCTATCTGGTGCTGTACATGCCGTCCTATGCGGTGCGCCAGCTCGGCCTGCCGGCCAGCGTCGCGTTCGCCGCCACGCTCGCCACCGGACTGGTGCAGATGATCGGCTCGCCGATCGCCGGGCGGCTCTCGGACACGCACGGCCGCACGCGCATCATGCTGCCCGCGGCCATCGTACTGCTGGTGCTGGTCTATCCGATGTTCGCGCTGCTGCACAACCATCCGAGCCTGGGCACGCTGCTGTTCGTGCAGGTGATCCTCGGCGTGGTGCTGAGCGCGTACTTCGGACCGCTGCCGGCGCTGCTCTCGGAGCTGTTCCCGACGCGTACCCGCACCACCGGCATGTCGCTGGCGTACAACGTGTCGGTGACGATCTTCGGCGGCTTCGCGCCGTTCATCATCACCTGGCTGATCGCCACCACCGGCAACGCGCTCGCGCCGAGCTTCTACGTGATCGCCGCGGCCGTGATCAGCGCCCTCGCGGTGGCCGCGATCGGCCGCACCGGCTGGCTGACGCGCCAGCCCTGAGATAAGAGGCGGCGCGGCAAGTGAAGACTGACGGGCGAAGTGCCCGTCGGTTCGTTCGCTTGTCTGGACGACGTCCGGCCTCTGGCCGGTACCTCGTGCGGCGCCGGTGGCGCCTGGGACCAAGGGGCCGCCGCGAGCGGTGCGCCCCTCCTGCGCCAGGCCTCAGTCGAGCAGGGCGGTGCCGCGTTCGAGAAGCGTGCCGAACGTCACACGATCGATGTTGGCGCCGCAGACGATCACCCCAACCCGGCGGCCCGCCAACCGCTCGCGCAGCGGTCCCAGCAGCGCTGCAAGCGCCGCGGCGGCGGCGGGCTCGACGGCCAGCTTGCCATCCTGAAACAGCACGGCCAGCGCACGACGGATTTCGTCGTCCGAGACCGTGACCAGCCCGTCCAGGTAGCGCCGGCACAGGGCGTACGACATCGGCAACGTCATCGGCGGCGCCAGGCTGTCGGCGATGGTGGTCGACGGACGCGGCATCCGCACCGGTTCACCGGCGTCGAAACTGCGCCGCATCACGTCGGCATCTTCCGGTTCCACCCCGAATACCTCGCAGGTCGGACGGAAGATCTTGGTCGCCGCGGCCACCCCGCTCGCCAACCCGCCGCCGCCGATCGCCACGATCACCGCATCGAGATCGGCAACCTGCTCGACAAATTCGAGACCAAGCGTGGCCGTGCCCAGCGAGGTGCGCGGGCCTTCGAACGGATGGATCATCGTTCGCCCTTCCTCGGCAATCAAACGCTCCATCTCGGCGAATGCCGACTGGCCGTCCGGTTGCAGGATGAGTTCCGCGCCATAGCTGCGCGCCGCGGCGAGCCGCTGCGGATTGGCACTGGCCTGCACGACGATCTTCGCGCTGGCGCCGATCTCGCGCGCCGCGAACGCAGCGGCCACCGCATGGTTGCCGGCGCTGACCGCGGTCACGCCACGGGCGCGCTCCTCGTCGGTGAAATGCCTCGCGACGTTGAGCGCGCCGCGCGCCTTGAACGTGCCGGTTTTCTGGAACAGTTCGAGCTTCATCCACACGTCGGCATCCGGTCCAAGCAGTTTTTCGACGTGGCGCCCGGACAGCGGCGCGACCGGCGTGTCGACGATGCGGCCGCGCAGGGCCTGCGCGGTCTCACGGATGGTGTCGGCGTTGATGGCGGCGCTGATGGCGGCGTCAGTGGCGGCAAGCGTATCGGTCATGACAGGATCCTCAGGCATTGGAAATGGCAGCCAGCGGGCGCTGTGCGACCGCCTCGATCTCAACCAACGCGCCGGGCACCATCAGGTCGGCGCGCACGGTCGAGCGGCTGGGCAGCGTCAGCCCGCGCAGTTCCTCTCCGTAGGCCGCGTCGAACGCGGCGAAATCGTCGACCCGGCTCAGCCAGACCGTGGTCTTCACGAGGTCGGCAAGGGACAAGCCTTGCGTGCCGAGCATGGCCTCGATGCGCTTCAGGCATACACGGGTCTGCTCGACGACATCCGCGCCGATGATCTGAAACTGGTCGTCGAACGCCATCTGTCCAGACACGAAGACCAAGCCGGCGGCTTCGCGGGTGGGCGAGAACCGGGGCATGCGGCGCGGGACAGTGTTCTGCACGGATGGGGCGGCGGTCATGAGCGGCATCGGAAAGGAGGTGATTGGCGGGACTGCAGCGGCCGAAGGATGGCGCAGCGGCGACCACCGGAGCGGCGGAGTGACACGATTGGACACCGGCGGCGACCGCCGCGCGTGCGTCCTGCTCCGCTGTGGCGCGCAACGGCCTCGCCGTCGGCAAGGCAACGACCGCTCATTTTGCAAGCAACGCCGCCGGCCGGCCTTTGCGCAAGCGCGCCATCGCTTATGCGCACCGGCAGCGTGACAATCGTCGAACGGACGCGGCGCGCCGGCCAGGAATCAGCGGCCGTGCCGCACGGCGCTCGGCAAGATGCCGAAATGGCGCTTAAACGCCGTCGCGAAATTGCCCGGATGGCGATAGCCGACTTCCAGCGCGACACTGGTCACCGAGACATTCTCGTCGGCCAGCAGGCGGTGGGCGCGCGCCATCCGCGCGGCCTCGACATATTCGCTGATCGTCAGCCCGTGCACCGCCTTGAACACGCGCATCAGCTTGGCCGGATGCGTGCCGACGCTGCGTGCCAGCGCGGCCAGCGCCGGCGGCTCTTCGAGCGAGGCATCGAGGGCCTCACGGGCCTGCGCCGCAAGGCGCCGATCGTACGGCCGTACCGTCTCGGTGCCGGTCGAATCCCGCACTTGCGAGAAGAACTGGCCCAACAGTTCCAGCGCGCGCGCCTCGATCAGCATCGGCTCGGGACGGGCGCCGAAGAAGTCGTCGAGAATCGCGCGTGCCGCGATGCGCGTGTCCAGCCGCAATTGCAGGTCGAGATCGCAGCGGGCATCGTCGCTGCCGGCGAGGAAGCGCGCCAGCGGCGCCGGCTGCGGGGTCCGGTCGAGGCCATACTCTTCGGCAAGAAACGCCGCCGAGCACGCTACCGTCACCGACTGCTCGCTGACCGCCCCGTCGAAGCGTTCGAGCTTTCGTTCGCCGCGTGGGTGAATCAGCGCCGAGCAGGTCTGCGCGGCGATCGACCGGTCGCAACGTCCAACGCCGACCATGCTCTCGCCCGCCAGCCGCACGTGCATTTTCAGGACGCCGCCGCCCAGTATCGTCTCGACGCCGGGCTCGACGTGGTGCAGCGCCGACGCGCTGACCGACATGCCCGAGCCGACATGCAGGTAGGCGCGCTCACCGGCCACGCCGGGCGACGTGGGCCGTGCGCGCAACAGGCGGCGCCGGCCGAACGTTTCATCCGAAACGAGTTCATAGCCGGTTGGCGCGGCGCCTGCCACGTCGGGAATGCTGCGCGGTACGTCTGCGACGGTCATGAGCCGCTCCGGAAAGATAGACAGAGGATGACCTGTCCGCAGATGACGCGCAAGAGGGAGGCACCCTGCCCGCGCGGGAACGCCGCTTGCGGCCACTCGTCTCGAAAGCCGCGTCGTTCGAACGCGCCGGCCGGCAGGCCGTCCACGCCACCCAGAGGATGCGATGAACCAACGTCTGAAGCCCCACGATCCGGTCGCCTGGCAAACGCCGCAGGGCGAAACCCATGGTCAGGTCACCCGCGTGATCAAGCACGCCACCACCGTGCGCGGCCGGCACGTCGCCGCCTCGCCGGAGGCACCCTCCTACGAAGTGCAAAGCGCGAAGAGCGGCAAGCACGCCGTGCATCGCGCCAGCGCACTCCACAAGCGCAGCGGGCGCTGACCCCTCCGCCACCGGCGCGCAAGCGGCGCCAGGCTGGCTGTGGGCTGCCCAGGGCTGTGGGCTGACGAGGCACGGTCGGCGCGGTCCCGGCATGAGGCCATGCGTCACCGCGTCGTCAAGCCTTCCCGAAATTCCCTCGCCGCGACACAATACGCGGCTCGACATGCCGCGCACGCCGCAGCGGCAGGCGCCCAGGGGAACCAGACGCATGCTGGAAGAATTCTCGACCACCGTCCTGCTGATCGTGGCCGGCCTGTTTCCCATCATCAACCCGCCGGCCGCCGCCTTCATCGTGCTCAGCATCGTGCCGCACGCCAGCCCCGCCGAGCGCGCCGAGCTGGCGCGGCGAATCACCCTCAACAGCCTGGTGCTGCTGCTGGTGTCGCTGTCGGTCGGGGCGTACGTGCTGTCGTTCTTCGGCATTTCGATCCCGGTGCTGCGCGTGGCCGGCGGGGTCGTGATCGCGATGGCAGGCTGGACGCTGCTGCAGTCGCCGGCGGACGACCAGACGGAAGCCGCGCCCAGCGCGGCGCATACCGCATCGCTGCGCGCCAAGGCCTTCTACCCGCTGACGCTGCCGGTGACGGTCGGTCCCGGCGCAATCGCGGTGGCGATCGCGCTCGGCACGGGTCTGCCACGCAGCGGCCTGTCGATGGGCCATCTGATCGGCGTGGTCGTCGCGCTGGCCATCCTGTCCGCGAGCATCTATGTCTGCATGCGCTTCGCCGGCCATCTGAACCGGCTGCTGGGCACGGTCGGCACGCAGGTCGCGATGCGGCTGTTCGCCTTCATCATCTTCTGCATCGGCGTGCAGATCTTCTGGCTGGGCGTCTCGGAACTGATCGGATCGCTGCACCTGCATTGAGGCCGCGCCTGCCGGGGCCGCCGCTCAGGCAACCCGGCCGAGCCAGCGCCGCAGCGTGATCGCGTCCTGGAAATGCGCGTACTGACCGGGGGCACCGAGCAGCACGATCAGATAATCGTGGCCGCGCACCGGCATCGCCAGGACGAGACAATGGCCGGCTTCGTTGGTGAAGCCGGTTTTTTGCAGGCCGATCCGCCAGGACGGATGCGCATGGATCAGCGCGTCGGAATTTCGATACAGCAGCGGGCCGTTGCCGCCGAGCACGCGCTGCTGCTTGTCGGTCGAATAGCGCCGGATCGTCCGATAGCGGTAGGCGGCGCGGGCCATCTTGGCGACGTCGCGAGCGGTCGAGACATTGCGCGGCGACAGTCCGGTCGGATCGACGAAACGCGTGCGCGTCATCTTCAGGCGTTTCGCCTTGCGATTCATCGCGCGCACGAAGGCTGGACGCTTGCCCGGGTAATGGCGGCTCAACGCGGACGCGGCGCGGTTCTCCGACGACATCAGCGCGATGTGCAGCAGCGTGCGCCGCATCAGGATCGACCCCACCGGCAAGCGCGACTTCGACCACTTGAGCCGGTCGACGTCGTCGTTGGTCACCTTCAACGGCGCAAACATCGTCGGCTTGGCATCGAGCGCGACCATGCCTGTCATCAGCTTCGTCAGCGATGCAAGCGGATACACGCGATCGGCGTTCTTCGCATAAAGCGTCCGGCCACTGTTCATGTCGACGACGAAGGCCGCGCGCGAGGTCAACGCCGGGCGCGCAAACGCAGCATGCGCGAGCCGCGATGGCGAGAGCAGCAGCGACAGCAGGATCGCGGCAGCCAACAGCCAGATCGGTAGCGCCGATCGCGACGCACGCTGCGCAGTGTACGGAGCAGGTGGAACCGAGGCAGCAGAGGCGGGACGGATAAAAGACAGGACGGACATCGAGGGCAGCGGAGCGGCGGTCAGGCTGGAGACAAAGCAATGGATGGCAACGCGGCAACCATGCGGAAACCGCGGCAACCGCGGCACGCTGTAATGGCGTTTCCGCCCCCCGCGCGGCGACCCGCCCGCACTTTCACCGATCATGCGTCGCATCATGCATGCGCGGCAGGCCAGCCAGCACGCTTCAATCGCGTCGCGGTCGCGGCTGCAACTGCGCGCGCAGATCGGAGTGCAGGTCTGGCCGCAAGACGGCATCCAAGAAGATCGCGACGCCTGCGTGAGCCATCGTGCAGAGGTGGGCCGCATACCGCGCGCAACAGAGGGACGCGGCCACCCATCACGCGATTATGCCCTAGGGTCGGCCGCTCAAGACAAAATGCGTGACATTGCGGCCGTTGACCGCTGTTGCTGCCGCGACCGACTGCGTTGCAGCGATGGGTCGCGCTACGGTTTCGCCGAGGCTGCGCGGCTTGCCTCGGTGGCCGCCCGCTGCCGGCGCGAGACGATGTCCAGCCATGCCGCTTCGACCGAGTCGAGCGGCGCTTCGAGCGCGCGTTCCGGTATCTCCCACACGATCGCACGCGGCCGGTGCTCGGCGAAGGCGGCGCTGTCGAAGTAGGCGCGCGCGGCAGTGGCGAAGCCGCCGCCGTCCTGCGCGAAGTCGGCGACCGGCGTGCCAGTAGCGTGTTGCAGCCAAGGTAGGAATTGCGAACGATGCGAGAACGACGTACCCACCACGACCAGGGTCGGCGTCCCCGCCTCGCCGAACAGATCGTCGTCCGCGGCCTGCGTCTCGAAAGTGGTTCGCATCGCTTCGTCGGGCCTGGGCTTCAACCATCCAGGCAGGCGCTCGATGCCCGCCAGCCGCACCAGGTCGCCCCACTCGCTCACGGCGGCTTGCCGGCTTGCGACGGTCGCGGCGGATGGGCCGCCGAGCGTCTGCCGCGCGCGCAACCGCACCGCAATCGTGTCCGCCGCCAGCCGACTCCCTGCTTCGTTCCAATGCGTGTCCGTGTGCAGGAAACGCTGCTCGCCCTGCAAGACGGCCGTGAGATCCAGCACATCGACGCCGCCGTCGTGCAGATGGCGCGTCCAGTCCTCGACCCGCGTGGCGATTTCGGGCGGACGACGCAGGCCGCCAAGTCGTGCCGCCACGCTTCGGCTCTTGTCCGGCACGACGGCGACGATCAGTGCGATGCCGGCTGCACGCAACGTACGGTCGAGGGCAAGCACGGCATCCGCGCGCTGGCGCGCGTGCTCGGTGCGCCCCGGAAACAACTGCCATTCCTCGCGCAGGAACAGCCAGTTTTCGTCGCCACGCGCCACTGCCGGACCGAGATCGCGCAGCAACAACCAGCTTACTTCCCGCTGATAGCGAGACAGTCGCTGGGCAAACGGCGTTGCCACCAGCGCGGCACTGAATTGCGCCCGCGCGGCGTCGTCGATGAGGTTGCGCCCGTGCGCCCGCCACGCGGCCGGCAACGCCCCGACGGCGCCCAACAGCCCGGCTGCCATCATCGCGCCGAGCACGACGGCAGGCAGTGCACGCCAAGCGCGCCTGCGAAGCTTGTGCGGGGCCAATGGGTCCATGCGTGCTCAGAACTGAAAATAGAGAAACGGCACCGTGCCGCGGCTTGCGACCAGCGCGACCGAAAGCAGCGCGGCCGCGCAGGTCAGCAACGTGCGGCAGCGCATGGTCGTGCGTCCAGCCAACGCCGCGACCGCCCGGAACGACGCGCCATCGGCTCGTGCCTGTCTTGCACATGCCGGGCGGCGCATGGGGCGGCGCAACGCTGGCAGCAGCACGCCCACGATACCGGCCGCGTAGGCCAACACCACGGGGGTGCGCAGCGCATCCTGCAGCGACACGCTTGGCGGTACAGCCTCCACATGCAGTTGCGCAGCCAGCAAGGCCAGCGCGGTGTGCAGGTCGGGAGACCTGAACAGGGTCCAGCACATCATCACGAACAGGAGGGTCAACGCATGGGCGCACAGTGTCGGCAAGCGCAGGCCGCTGGCGCGCCAGCCGTGCACGACGATCAGTCCGAGACCGTGCGCGACGCCCCAATACAGAAAATTCCAGCTGTCCGCGCCATGCCACAGGCCGCCCAGCGCCATCGTCGCGAGCAGGTTCGCGGCGGTTCGTATCGGCCCGCGCCGACTGCCACCCAGCGGGATATAAAGATAGTCGCGCAGCCAGCTCGACAGCGAGATGTGCCAGCGCCGCCAGAAACCTGCCAGATCGGCTGCCAGATAGGGCGCCGCGAAATTCTCGGGGAATCGGAACCCCAGCATCGTGCCAATGCCGATGGCCATCGCGCTATAGCCCGCGAAGTCGAAATACAGCTGCAGCGTGTAGGCAAGGCAACCAAGCCAGGCATCCGCGAAACGCGGCGCATCCATCCCGAAAACCTGGGCGACCACCGGTGCGAGCGTGTCGGCAACGAGCACTTTCATCGCCAGTCCGACCATGAAGCGGCGCGAGCCCGCACACAGGTTGCGCCAGCGCAGCCTGCGATGCCGCAACCGACGGCGAATCCAGTCGTAGCGGATGATCGGGCCGGCCACCAGATGCCCGAACATTGCAAGATAGGTGGCGAAAGCGATCGGCCGACGCTCGGCGCGAAATCGCCCGCGCCGGATGTCGACCAGATACGAAATGATCTGCAGCACCGTGAATGACAGTCCGATCGGCAGCACGATACGCTGCCATGCAAGCGGCGCCGCGCCATGCAGCGTCGCGAGCCGCGCCACCGTTTCCATCACGATGTTCGCGTACTTGAACCACGCGAGCACGGCCAGGTTCGCTACGATCAGCGCCGCGAGCAGCACGCCGCTGCGTCGGCGCGAGCCCACTCCCGACCTGCCTGCGCTACCCGCTTCGCGCTCGGCCCGGCAGACCCGGTCGAGCGCAAGTCCCGACAGCCACGCGCACACCGTAAGCATGACGAACAGCAGCAGAAACGCTGGATGCCACCAGCCGTAGAACAGCCAGCTAGACAGCAGCAACGTCAGGTTGCGTTGGCGAGCCGGCGTCAGCGCATAGGCCAGCAGCGCCAGCGGCAGGAAAACCGTCAGGAAGGGCAGCGACGCAAAGACCACGGTCAGTGCGCGATCCCGTCGCGTCCGCCGATCAACGTCGCACCGTCTCGCCCCGGAATCAGAAACACGCTGTAGCGCTGCCCCGCCTGCAATTGGCCGAGATCGAGCGGTGCGCCGACGGCACGACCGTCGCAACGTGCTTGCACGGTCAGACGCACCGGGTTCACCGCCCGTCTCGCGACGCTGCCCGGCCCCTGTTTGTCGAAAACGGCGCGTTGTCCCGGCACGGCAGTCAACCCTGCCTGTTCGCATCCCGCGACCGTGTAGAACGCCAACGATGCGTGCAGGCCGTCGAACGGCACGCCGGCCTCCACGAACGACGTGCTGCGCAAGCCGCCGTCGGCCGCGCGCCACGCCACCGACGATGCCAGTGCGCCGGCGCGGAGCGTCAGGCCGATCGCGCTGCGCTGCGTGCCATCGCGCCATGCGCCGTTCATCGGTGCATCGGCACGCGCCGGCTGGTAGTCGCCGATCGGCGCCGCAGGCGACAATGAGAGGGAAGCGCCGTTCGCACTGGTCACCGTGAGGGTCTGCGCATCCGCATTGACGAAGCGCACCAGCGCAACGTCGCGCGCCGGCCCTGTCTCGTAGAGCTGCGGTGCGGCGGTCGCCGCCAGCGGGCTGCACAACAGCAGCGCAGCGGTGTGCGACACGCGGCGCCCCACCCGGCGCGCGGGTGCGCGGCTTGCGCCGACCGCCGGGGTCGGCGTCCCGGGTCCACGGCGAGCGGCGGTGTGGTTCATCGACGCGCGACCGACGGCAACGTGACCACCGCATGCGCGATGGCATCGCCCCAGGCCCGATAGCCAGCCGCGGTGAAATGCTGGCCATCGATCGTCGGCCACTGGCCGCGGCGCGACATCTTCAGCGAGTCGATGAAGGTGCATGGCGCAACATTCGCGGCGAGAAACTGGCTCATGACCTCGGCACGCGCATAGGTCTTGCCGAACTTGCCGCCCTCCTGCCCCCAGGCCGGTCCTACCCATGCGCATTGGGTGCCGGTCTTGCCAATCGCACCGGTCAACGTGGAAACCTGCTGCCACGCCCAGTTCATCGGGAAATCAACTTGCTGATAGGCAGCCATCGTATCGCCCATCACGACCAGCACAAGATTCGGGTGCTCCGCATCGATCAGTTGCGCGACCGGCACGGTGTGGGCTTGCGCACCCGACGTCATTGTTGCCGGACGGTTGCCGACGCGTTCGGCACTGCCGCACTCACCGTTGACGCGGACGGTCCAGTCCGCCGGCTGCACGCCGCAGACACCGATGCTGTGGACTTTCGCGCCCTGTCGAGTCAAGGCGTCGTGCAGCGAGCCAATCAGGTAGTTCGGCTGGGCCAGATGGCTGTCCCCAATCAAGAGGATCGACAAGCCGGCCAGGAGAGATGCGACTGCCATGGACCTTCCTAGGTTTTTTTGTTGCCAGCGATTATAGGCGCGTGAGACGACGTAATCGATCGGAAACGACGGCAACGGCGCGATCGGCAGCCGCGCGCCGCAGAGGATGCGGCGGACGTGCGAACGCGGCGTGCGAACGCGACGTGCGGATCGACTGTCAGTCGCGCCAGCAAGGCGGCGCGGCGCCGGCGTGGCACGCCTCGCCGACCGCGCACCGCCGCTTGCCTCGTCGACGCTAGCCGCTTTGCCGTAGCCGGACATACGCCCAACGGATATAAACAGCCATCCACGCGCGGCGGCGGCCGCAGACCCCGCCATGGCGCCGCGCCGACGCGCCCATTCAATAGCAAGACAGGAAGCAATCGGCATGGAAAGTTCTGCAGTCGGATCGGTGGCGTGGTTGTACGGCCTCGCGCAAGTCAAGGGTGGCGTTCGCCGGCGCGACCTGGCCAACGCGATCCAGGCCGCGCGCAATGCGCCCTCCGAAGCGGCGGGATGGTCCGGACCGTCGGACGGCGCCGACGCTGCCGACGCGATGCGCCAGATCGACTATCTGGCGGGTATCGCAATCGTTCAGCATGCCGGGCGGTTGGCGCACAAGCACGCGCTGCTGCGAGAACTGGCTGTCCGCGTCGCGTCACCGAATGTCGCGCCGCGGATGACCGACGCGCCGGCTGACGCCGCGGCTCATTCGGGAGCATGCGCGGCGGCATCTTCGCGAACTCATTCGGCGACTCATTCGGCAACTCATTCGGGGGCTCGTCCGAAGGCTGATTCGGAAGCTCGCGCAGCGGCGCATGCGACACCGCGCGCCCACGACGATGAGTGGCTCCGCGCCCCGCTTGCCGGACGTGCAGCGGCTACCGTTTCATGCCCGACGCTGGACAGGATGGGCGCGCTCGCCCAGGACGCCGGCGACGCCGCGCTGCAGGCCTCGCTGCGCTTCGAGCACTTCCCGATCAAGCCGACTACGCCGATGGCGTCGGGGTCCACGTCGCTCGCGACATCGACCTCCACGCTGCCCGACTCCGCGTCGGCCGCACCTTCGGGTGCGTCGTCCTATACGACCGCGCCTGCTGCGGGAAGTGCGTGCGACAAAGTCATCGTGGCTGACAAACCCGGCGCCCGGCCACGTGCGAGCGAGCGTCGCGCTGGCGTCGATTGCGCCCCGCAAGACGAGGGCGAGACGTCGACGATCCGTCGCCTGTCAGACCGCCTGCTGACGGCGCTCGGCATAGGCAGGCGTCGTACTGCCTTCGACCGGGAAGAGCGGCGGTGCCGGGGCCTCAGCTGGAACAAGGTCGATTTCGAGACGCTGACGAGCGACGCGTCCGTGCGCACGCGCGGCCTCGGCTCGCGCACCGAAGCGAGCGACGCTGACGTTAACACTGACAGTAACACTGACGGTAACGCTGACGCCGGAGCTGACGATACCGCGGTCGGCACGTCGGCCTCCGGCGTGTCAGCGGACGGGCACCCATACGATCCGGCTCGGTCGGCCGCATCGGCCGCATCGGCCGCGGGACATGTGACGCGCCACTCCGTCAATACCAATCCTGCGATGCCGAGCATGCGTGGCGAGACAGACGCGACGGGCGCGTCGCGCGATGCGAAGCGTGTCGATGCCACGGGCGCGGCTGCGGTGATGGATGCAACGATGGGTGCAGCGATGGATGCAAGCAGGCGCCACGCGCTCGGCGACGAGCCGCCGGCCCCGGCCCAGGCGCTGTCGCCATGGCTTACGGCGAGTCCGGATGCCAAGCTGAATGCCCGCGTGGCAGAGGCGCTTCGACAGCTTGACGAGGCATGCCGCACCCCTTCGCCGCCACCGCGCCGCCGCCCACGCATCGCGCGTTCGCGGGAAAGGTTGATCTGAACGTGCGGCACGCCAGAGCGGTCGGCGCCGCACCGCTCAGGCATTGCTGACGCACCCGGAGTCAGTCGTCGGCGATTGAACCTCGGCGCGCTAGCTCAGCTCGGTGGACTGCATGCGTCCGGCATCCTAAACGTTCCCTGCAGGCGTACGGAGCGCACGACGACAGCCACGCGACGAGCACGCTCGATGCCTGACGGGACCGGCTCGATCTCGGATCCTTCCGTGTCATTCTCGTCTCCCGGGGCCGCCGCGCCGCTTATGTCGGCATCCTCGGTTGACGCGAATGCGCTTCAGCGCCGTCCGCCACCGGCTGGCCGGGCAGCGGGTACATGCGCGGCCATTCACAATCAGCTCGCCTTGCGCGCACGAGCCGCATGCATAGCTCGATCGTGACCGAGCGGCAACTCGCACAGAAACAGAACCGCATGAACCTTGCGCAGTTCGTCGGCATGTTCAAGCATGAACTCGCGCAAGCGCTGCTCGGTGTCCAACAATTCCAGGCATTGCGGATGCCGCATGCCGGTCAATTCCGGGTGAAGATGCGACAGCCGTTCCCCAGGCAGGTAGCCAGAGCTGACCTGATGCAGCACGGCTTGCTGGATGTTGGCTGCCTTGGCCACCGTTAGGAGATGGTGCGCCAGTGCCGGCGCGTTCAAGTGATGCCAGAAGCGCGTGGCCTTGGCTTTGGTGGCGACCGGAAAATACAGCCGCAATGCGGCAACGTGCAACGGATTCATTTGCGAGATCATCGAAGGTCTTTCTTGCGCATGACAGCCGATCCGGTTTCATCCGCCGGAGTGGGCGGCGACGCGTCCGCCGGCCCGTTCCTTCGCTTGTCGACATGCGCCAGATCGGCAATGCGTAACGCTTCGGGAGAGCTGCGCCGATATCGGCTGTGTTTGCCATGGCCGACGCGCTGGGCGTGATAGATGCCGGTGTGCCCTGAGAACAAATACGCCGTAAAACAGCCGATGGCGGCAAGAGGGCCAACTTCTGCGCCGAACAGCTCGATCGCCATGAGTGTCGTGGCGACGGGCGTGTTGGCAGCCCCGGCGAACACAGCGACGAAGCCGATGCCAGCGAGCATGGCGAACGGCAGATGCAGCAGCGGCGCCAACGCATTGCCCAGCGTTGCGCCGATGTAGAACAACGGCGTAACTTCCCCGCCCTTGAAGCCCGTGCCAAGCGAGACGACCGTAAATCCGAGTTTGCCGAGAAAGTCCCACGGTGCCATCGGTTTCTCGAAGGAGCGCACGATGTCAGGAATGCCTAAGCCAATGTAGCGGTAAGCATCAAGCGCCCACACCGCCGTGGCGATGACGATGCCGCCAGCGGCGGGACGCAGCGGCGCATAAGTGATGTGGCGTTTGACCAACCCGCTGAGCTTGTGAGTGGCGTTGGCGAACACCATGCCAACGAGGCCGAACACAATGCCGGCGGCAACCACGGCAAGTACACTCCACACGCGGACCGGCACGATTTCGCGGATTGCGTAATGCGTGTGATGAACGCCCCAGGCCAGACAGACCTGATCGGCGAGAATGCCGGCAAGGACGCATGGGAACAGTGCGTCATAACGCATGCGCCCGATAGCGAGGACTTCGAGGCCGAACACCGCCCCTGCCAGCGGCGTACCGAACACCGATGCGAAGCCCGCACTGATGCCGGCCATCAAGAGGATGCCGCGATCGGCGTGCTTCATGCGAAACACGTGGGTGAGCTGGTCGGCCAGTGCGCCGCCCATCTGCACGGCGGTCCCTTCGCGGCCGACCGATGCCCCGAACAAATGTGAAACGACCGTACCACCCAGGACCAGCGGCGCCATGCGCAAGGGCACGACTTTCTTCGGGTCGTGAATCTCGTCAATGATTAGGTTGTTGCCGCCATCGACTGTCTTGCCCAATAAATGATAGATGCACCCGACACCGCAACCGGCGACCGGCAGCAGCCAAACGACCCAGTGGTGCGCTTCTCGCCAAGCTGTGGCGTGATCGAGGGAAACCAAAAAGAAGGCGGAGGCGGTGCCTGCCAGAAAGGCGACAACGCTGGCGATGACGAGCCACTTGCCGATGTAGGGCAATAGCTCAAGTTGTTCGAGTCGGCGAAATCCGCGCATTGGTCGTGTCTGCTCGAGTGAATCGTGCTGACCAACGGCAGGGGATGCGGGAGCGAGTGCCTACAGCCCCGACCGAGATCAGGTGTCTGTAGGCGTCATCAGCAGCCGGTAAAGGCTGCGGTTGAAGGAGGAACGCCATCTCCTCTTTCAACTCTAGCATATCTTGCTGTTGCAAGACGCCGCTGACCGCCCGTTCACGTTGTCCCCGCGGAAGCACCGATGAGCAAGCGGACGACAGATGACGTCACGCAGTGGACAGCGTGGCGACCGGGGCCTTCGTCGCGAACAAGGTAGGCTCATGCGAGGGACGCACCGCCGGGGCGGCGGAAGCGTCGGATCGCCTGGCATCAAGCACGGCAGGGTGCCGACGAAGGTGATCGGCCTCGCACCAGCGACATGCGCGCCGCCGCTGGCAAGCAGCATCGAAATCTCGGCGCGATGCCGCAGTGATAATGCTCGCCACCTATAAAAGCAAACGGGTTACGCGAATATCGCGTAACCCGTCTCGTGTTTGGTGCCGGCTGCAGGACTCGAACCCGCCACCTGATGATTACAAATCAACTGCTCTACCAGATGAGCTAAGCCGGCTGAGTCGAGGATTCTACCCTATTTGATTACCTTCAGATGTGGCCGGCCGCCTGGTTTGGCCGGCTCGCCGTCGGGTGGACCATCGCTGCTCGGCGGGCCGTCGCCGCCATCGCCGCCATCGCCGCCATCGCCGCCATCGCCGGTACCCGGCACTTCGGCCAGATGCACGCTCGGCCGCTCAGACGGCGGAGGGGCGATCGGGGTGTCGTCGAGATGCGCTTCCGCCTCGTTGCCGGCTTCGCCCTCTTCAACCGGGAAGGCCATGCCCTGGCCGTTTTCGCGCGCGTAGATCGCGAGCACATTGCTGACCGGGATTTCGAGTTTGTACGGCGTGCCGCCGAAGCGGGCATTGAACTGGATCCAGTCGTTGTCGATCTGCAGTTGGCCCGTCGCATCGTAACTGACGTTCAGCACGATCTCGCCATTCGAGACGAATTGCTGGGGCACCTGCGTGCGATTGTCGACGCGCACCGCGATATACGGCGTGTAGCCGTTGTCGGTGCACCATTCATGCAGCGCGCGCAGCATGTAAGGCTTGGTCGATGTCTCCGCCATGCTGTCCTCCCTCGGACGGTTGCTCACTCCCACGGAGCGCTTCGAGCGAAAGGGCGCCGTGCGCCCTTTCTCCTTGACTGCGGGCCGATCCCTTGCGGGATGGCCGGGTAAGTCGCGCCCGTTTCAGCGGCGCATCACCTTTTCCGACGGCGTCAGTGCCTCGATGTACGCAGGGCGGCTGAAGATGCGTTCCGCGTACTTGAGCAGCGGCGCGGCGTTCTTCGACAGTTCGATGCCGTAATGGTCGAGGCGCCACAGCAGCGGGGCGATCGCGACGTCCAGCATCGAGAACTCGTCGCCAAGCATGTACTTGTTCTTCAGGAAGATCGGTGCCAGCTGGGTCAGCCGGTCACGGATCGCCAGCCGCGCCTTTTCGTGCAGCTTCTCGGCGCCCTTGCCCTTCTCGTTTTCGAGATTGCCGACGTGCGAGAACAGTTCCTTCTCGAAATTGATCAGGAACAGCCGGGCACGGGCGCGCTGGACCGGATCGGCCGGCATCAGCTGCGGGTGCGGGAAGCGCTCGTCGATGTATTCGTTGATGGTGTTCGACTCGTACAGGATCAGATCGCGCTCGACGAGAATCGGCACCTGACCGTACGGGTTCATTACCGCGATGTCTTCCGGCTTGTTGTAAAGGTCGACATCATGGACCTCGAAGTCCATGCCCTTTTCGAACAAAACCAGGCGGCAGCGCTGGGAGAACGGGCACGTCGTGCCCGAATACAAAACCATCATGACGTTTTCCTCTTGGACGATCCAGACCACCCGGTAGTCGGGCGAGCCGGCTATCACGCTCGGCAGTCTGGCGCAACAGGCATAATTATGCCCTTTCGCGCAGGCAATACACAGCCCCCGCCGGTTCGAAGCGGTTCAAGTTCGCACGCAGGCTGCCGCTTTCAAGCGGAACTACGGCGAAATTCGCGTAAAAAGACGCTGCCTCGGCGCGTCGGCAGTTTACAGAATATTGTCCGGCGCGCATGGCCGGCGCGTTGATCTGCCCGGACCGGTGCGCGCGACGTCAGACCGGATTATCGATATCGAAGAAATTGTGTTCGATCTCGAATGTGTCGGCCAGGTGATCGCCCAGTGCCTGCACCCCGTAGCGCTCGGTCGCATGGTGGCCGGCGGCGAAATAGACGACGCCGGTCTCGCGCGCCAGATGCGTGGTCTGCTCCGACACCTCGCCGCTGATGAAGGCATCGACGCCGGCTTCGATGGCATCGGCGAAATACCCCTGGGCACCGCCGGTGCACCAGCCGATGCGGCGCAGGTCGACGTCGTCGGGCCCAAGCACCAGCGGCGTGCGACCGAGCACGTTCTCGATATGCCGCCGCAGCGCCTCGACGCTGAGCGGCACGGCAAGGGAGGTCTGCCAGCCCAGGCTGTTGTCGCCGAACCGGGCGTCGGCGATAAAGCCCAGTTGCTTGCCAAGCTGCGCGTTGTTGCCGAATTCGGGATGGTCGTCCAGCGGCAGGTGATACGCGAACAGGTTGATGTCGTTGGTCAGCAGCGTGCGCAACCGCCGGTGTTTGATGCCGCGTATCGGCGCCGGTTCGTTCTTCCAGAAATACCCGTGGTGGACCAGCACCGCATCGGCGCCCCATTCCAGCGCGGCTTCCAGGAATTCCTGCGACGCGGTCACGCCCGTCGCGATTCTCTCCACCTGCCGCCGTCCTTCCACCTGCAGCCCGTTCGGGCAGTAGTCTCTGAACCGTCCGGTTTCAAGCAGATTGTTCAGATACAATTCCAGTTCGTTCCTGTCCATATTCGGTCTCGATATTCGGATGCTTAGACGCCTTTGGCTGCTGTTCGCGCAAGTTGTGACGGTCGCGCTGGCGCTGCTGTTCATCGTCGCGACGCTGCAACCGCAATGGCTGAACTGGCGTCATTTGACCGGCAAGCCCGCCGGCACCGAGCGCGTCCGGCCGGGGCGCGCGGCGCTGCCGATCGCGCCTGCGTGCACGCAGTGCCTCGACTCGTACAGCGATGCGGCACAGCGCGCCATGCCTGCCGTCGTGAACGTGTTTTCCAGCAAGGACCGTCCGCGGCGCGGCAAGCGCAACGCGAACGATCCGATGTATCGCTATTACTACGGCAAGAAGGGCCAGCGGCAGGACGATTCGCCGGTCTCCAATCTCGGCTCCGGCGTGATCGTCAGCTCCGACGGCTACATTCTAACGAACCAGCACGTCGTCGACGGCGCCGACGAGATCGAAGTCGCGCTGGCGGACGGTCGCAAGAAGCGCGCAAAGCTGATTGGCGTCGACCCGGACACCGATCTGGCCGTCCTGAAAATCGACGAGAAGGACCTGCCGACGATTTCGCTCGACCGCAAGGATCCGCCGCGCGTCGGCGACGTCGTGCTGGCGATCGGCAATCCGTTCGGTGTCGGGCAGACCGTCACGATGGGCATCATCAGCGCACTGGGCCGCAACCATCTTGGTATTACCCCGTTCGAGGACTTCATCCAGACGGATGCGGCGATCAATCCGGGCAATTCCGGTGGTGCGCTGGTGGACGTGAAGGGCAACCTGATCGGCATCAACACGGCCATCTACTCGCGCAGCGGTGGCTCGCTGGGCATCGGTTTCGCCACGCCGGTCTCCACCGCCACCGCGGTGCTGCACAGCCTGCTGACAACCGGCACGGTGACGCGCGGCTGGATCGGGGTCGAACCGCAGGATCTGACGCCCGAGATTGCCGAGTCGTTCAAGATGGACCAGACCAGCGGCGCGATCGTCGCGGGGGTGTTGCAAGGCGGTCCGGCCGACAAGGCGGGCGTCAAGCCGGGCGACATCATCGTCGGAGTCGATGGCGACAAGATCGACGAGACGACCCGGCTGCTGAACACGATTGCGAAGATCGCGCCCGGAACCGATGCGATCCTTCACATCATCCGTCGCAACAAGCCGGTGGACCTGACGATCAAGATCGGACGTCGCCCGATGCCGTCGCGACGCGCCAGCCGCAACGACGAGGAGTGATGCGGCCCGGTCCCGCAGCCAGCTGAAGCACTCGGCCGGTGGACTGCGGGAAACCGGGCGGCGCAGTCCGCGCGAGTCATTCCCGGCAAAGCAACGCGTCTCTTCGCGCGAGGCACCTGCCGCTTGCGGTCACCCGGAGCCGTGGTTGTCCGGTGCCGGCACGCGGCTTGCCGGGTCCGCGCCAAGGCGGGGCCCGATCGGCCGCCAGCCAACTGCGATACGGAAGCGCGATCGGCCGTCACTCCGGCCACTCCGGCCATCGTCGCCATTGCGGCACCGATACGGTGGTGCTGGGACGGCGCGATGATAGGCAATGCGAGGACGTCTCCGAACCCCAATGCGGGTTCGCGATCGTCCGGACGCGCGGGCGTATGCGCCGCCGGATCGCCGGTCGCGCTCGCACTGCCCGCGTGACGACGCATCTGCGGGAAATGGCAGCGGGCTTGCGGCAAGGATGTGACGGGTTTGCGGCGGGCTAGCGACGGATCTGCGGCGGGGTTGCATCCGCCCTGCGTCACGCAGCGCGCCACCCGCATCCCACTGTCAGCGTCAGGCGCGCCGCCTGCGCCGACTCCTGCCGAGCAGCGTCAGCTGGCAGCGGGTCCGTCGTCGACGTTGCCGGTCGACGCCGCGGTGGCCTTGCTCTCCGCGTTCGCTGCTGCTTTCGCCGCTGCTTCTGCCTCGACTTCGGCCTCGACTTCAGCCTTCGCCGCGCGGCGGTTCAGCAACGCCGCCGCGATCAGGCCGACTTCGTACAGCACGACCAGCGGCACGGCCAGGATCAGTTGCGAAACAACGTCCGGCGGTGTGACCACCGCGGAGATCACGAACGCGCCGACGATCACGTACGGGCGGATCTCCTTGAGCTTGGCAACGGTCAGAAAGCCCAACCGCACCAGCAGGACGACGACGATCGGCACCTCGAACGTGATGCCGAAGCACAGGAACATCGTCAGCGTGAAACTGAGATAGTTGTCGATGTCGGTCGACATCTCCGCGCCGAGCGGCGCGTTGTAGTGCGCCATGACCCGGAAGATCGTCGGGAACACGACGTAGTAGGCGAACGCCATGCCGGCCAGGAACAGCACGTAGCTGCTGGAGACCAGCGGCGTCACCAGCCGCTTCTCGTGCTGGTACAGGCCGGGCGCCACGAACGCCCAGATCTGGTACAGCACGATGGGCAACGCGATCACGAAGGCCACCATCAGCGTGACCTTCATCGGCACGAAGAAGGAGCCGGTGACGTCCGTCACGATCATCTTGCCGCCGGCCGGCAGGTTCTGCAGCAGCGGCCGCGCCAGCAGCCGGAAGATGTCCGGCGCCCAGTAGACCAGCGAAACGAAGACCACGATCACGGCCAGACCCGCGCGCACGATCCGGTTCCTCAGTTCGACGAGATGCGAAATGAAGGTGTCTTCGGTACCGATTTGTTCGCTCACGCCGTCCGTCCCATCATGCCCGCCGCTCCGGTCTGGCCACGTGGCAGCCGTGGCCCTGGCCGGGTGTCAATGCCGTTCAGAAAAATGAAGTGCGCCGCTCGGCGTTGTCGCCGCCGCGCCGCGCGATGCTCGCCACCCGTGCCGCGCCCGACTGTACGCGCGACCGCTTCGCGTTGGCCCGTTTATACCAGCCTGGCAACGCACCCTGCCGCTGCCGCCAATTTGCCGTCTTCGAGCGCTTTGGCGGCGTGTGGCGGTGAACGGTGCCGAAGTCGGCCAGGGTCTCCCCGGGCGGCGCATGGTCGATCGCGGTTTCAGGCGCCGGATCGACGCCATCGACGTGCGTACCGGCACGCCAGGCGTCGTTGAGCTCGTCCTCGTGACGCCGCAGTCCGTCGTTCATGGACTGGTTGAAGTCCTGCGCGGACTGCTCGAACTTGCTCTTCATCGAGCGAAATTCGTCCAGTTCCATCTCGCGCGTGACTTCCGACTTCACGTCGTTGATGTAGCGCTGCGCGCGGCCCAGCAGGGCGCCAGCCGTGCGCGCCACGCGCGGCAGGCGCTCGGGTCCGATGACCACGAGCGCCACGACGCCGATGACGGCGAGCTTCGATAAGCCGAGGTCAAGCATGCGGCAGAATCAAGGTGGGCACGGCACGTCGGCCGCGCCATGCGATGAAGGTCGCGCCGCGGCAGGCCGCGGCCGCGAGGCTCAACGGTGCTCGGTGCGCTCGCGCGCCTCGACGTCGACCGCCTGGTTGCGCGCGATCTGCTCCTTGCGCGCCGCTTCCTCCGCTTCGGAGTCGCGCATGCCCTCCTTGAAGCCCTTGACCGCGCCGCCCAGGTCGCTGCCCATGTTGCGCAGCTTCTTCGTGCCAAACACCAGGGCGACGATCACCAGCACGATCAGCCAGTGCCAAATACTCAACGAACCCATTGCGAATCTCCAGTGTGCGCCGGCATGCGGCGCATCTCAAAAGCGCCGGTCAGCGCCATTCTAACAGTCCGGTGCGGCAGGCCACACAGGGAACATTCCCTGGCGCCGGCGTGCCGCCTTCAATCTGCTTCAGCCGCCGTGGCAACGGTCGCAGCCACGGCCTCAGCTGGCTTGCCGATATAGCGGCCGCCGGTCGACGAGATACAGCCAGCCCTTGACGATCCGATAGATCATCCAGACGCCCAGCAGCAGCAGGACCACCAGGCCGACGCCCGCCATCATCAGCGCAAAGCCGACCAGGCCAACCCACAGGCTGCCCCAGAACGTCCGGATCAGCCAGGTCGCGTGGGAGGCATAGACAGTCCCCGCCGCATCGCGACGCTTGACGTACGCGATGATCACGCCGACCAGCGTGGACACGCCACCCGTCAGCCAGGACGCAGCATACAGCGCATAAATGACATGCATGATGACACGCAGCCGGTCCTCGACATTGCCGATCACCCGTCCATCGACCACATCGCTGACGTCGGCCTTGCGCCGTTGCGCGCGGCCTTCCTGCCGCCCTTCCTGCCAGTTCATGCACCTCTCCGGTTGCGAGGGAGGCGAGCGCGCGGCTCAGTCGCCGGACCGCTCCCGGTCCAGCACCTTGCGCATCGCCTTTTCCTCGATGCCCGACAGGCCTTCGCGCCGCTCGAGTTCGGCCACGACGTCGCCGGGCGACAGTTCATAGTGGGACAGCAGGACCAGGCAGTGAAACCAGAGGTCGGCGACCTCGCCCACCAGCTTGCTGGCCGGCAGACCATGCCGGCAATCCTTGGCCGCCATCACGACCTCGGTGGCTTCCTCACCGATCTTTTTCAGGATCGCGTCGTCGCCCTTGTGGAACAGGCGCGCGACATAGGACCGCTCCGGATCGCCGCCGCGACGGCCGTCGATGACGGCCCCCAACCGCGCGAGCGTATCCGATAACGCACTAGACTCGTTCATTTGTAGATATGTTCCGGATTTTTCAGGATCGGCTCGACGGCAACCCACGTACCGTTGGCCGCATCGCCCTCGAATTTCTGGAAAAAGCAGGAGTGCCGGCCGGTATGGCAGGCGATGCCGCCAACCTGGTCGATCTTGAGCAGCACCACGTCCTCGTCGCAGTCCAGCCGGATCTCGTGCACGTGCTGCACGTGCCCGCTCTCCTCGCCCTTGCGCCAGAGCCGGTTGCGCGAACGGGACCAGTACACGGCCTGGCCGGTGCGCACGGTTTCGGCGAGCGCCTCGCGGTTCATCCAGGCGAACATCAGGATGTCGTTGCTGCCCTTTTCCTGGGCGATCGCCGGCACCAGTCCGTTCGCGTCCCAGCGCACGTGGTCGAGCCAGTCGCCGCCCGTGGTCTGCTGCTCCATCTGCTTCTCCTGTTTCCCAACCGTGCCGCACCGCCGCCCCATTGCCGCGCTGCAACGCGCGCGCCGTCGGTCAGAGCCGTACCGGAATGCCGCGCTCGGCCATGTAGCGCTTCGCCTCGCCGACGGTGTGCTGGCCGTAGTGGAAGATGCTGGCCGCGAGCACCGCGTCGGCGTGTCCTTCGAGCACGCCAGCGGCGAGGTCGCCAAGTCCGCCGACCCCGCCCGAGGCGATGACCGGCACGTTGACCGCGTCGGATACCGAGCGGGTCAGCGCCAGGTCGAAGCCCTGCCGCGTACCGTCCCGATCCATGCTGGTCAGCAGGATTTCGCCGGCGCCAAGCCCGGCCATCCGCTTCGCCCACTCGACGACGTCCAGCCCCGTCGCACGCCGGCCGCCGTGCGTGAAGACTTCCCAGCGCGGCGCGGCCGTGTCGTCATCCGACGGCACCCGCTTCGCATCGATGGCGACGACGATGCACTGCGCGCCGTATTTGGCGCTCGCTTCGCCCACCAGTTCGGGGTGCGCCACCGCCTGCGAATTCATGCTGATCTTGTCGGCACCGGCATTGAGCAGGCGGCGCACGTCGTCGACGCTGCGCACGCCACCGCCGACCGTCAGCGGAATGAACACCTGCGATGCCACCGATTCGATCACCGGCAGGATCAGGTCGCGCGCGTCCGAGGTCGCGGTGATATCGAGAAAGGTCAACTCGTCGGCGCCTTCGGCGTCGTAGCGACGCGCGATCTCGACCGGATCGCCGGCGTCGCGCAGTTCGACGAAATTGACGCCCTTGACCACCCGCCCGGCGTTCACGTCCAGGCAGGGGATGATGCGTTTTGCGAGAGCCATCTTCTTCTCGGAAACAGGCCGGCCCGGGGCCGGCGCAATGGAATGGCGGCGACGACGCGATCGGCGCCGAGCCGCGGCCGGGCGCGGCTCGGCGCCGGCCGGCATGGGCGCGCTGCCGTCAGACGGCCTCTTCGTTCGACGTGCCGTACGCGTCGGCGCGCCGCTGCGCGCCGGCGAAGTCGAGATCGCCGGAGTAGATCGCGCGCCCGCAGATGACGCCTTCGATGCCCTCGGGCTCGACCTCGCAAAGCGCATCGATGTCGGCTTCGCCGGCCAGACCGCCCGAGGCGATCACCGGGATGCGCACCGCGCGCGCCAGCCGCACGGTCGCTTCGATGTTGATGCCCTGCAACATGCCGTCGCGGCCGATGTCGGTGTAGATGATCGACTCGCAGCCATAATCCTCGAACTTCTTCGCCAGGTCCACCACCTCGTGGCCGGTCAGCTTGCTCCAGCCGTCGGTCGCGACCTTGCCGTCCTTCGCGTCGAGGCCGACGATGATGTGACCGGCGAACGCGCTGCACGCCTCCTTCAGGAACCCCGGGTTCTTCACCGCCGCCGTGCCGATGATCACGTAGGACACGCCGTCGTCCAGGTAGCGCTCGATGGTGTTCATGTCGCGGATGCCGCCGCCGAGTTGTACCGGAATGTCCTCGCCCACCGCCTGCACGATGGCGCGGATCGCCGCCTCGTTGCGCGGCTTGCCCGCAAACGCGCCGTTCAGGTCCACCAGATGCAAGCGCCGCGCGCCCTGCTCGACCCAATGGCGAGCCTGTACCGCGGGATCGTCGGCGAACACGGTCGCCTGCTCCATATCACCTTGCTTGAGACGAACGCACTGACCGTCCTTGAGATCGATGGCCGGGATGAGCAGCATGATTACTTGAGTGGGGTGAGAGGTTGAGAGGCCGGGCCGCCTGTGGCGCCCGGCTGACAGTCCGGCGCCTGACAGGCGCCGGCGCGGCGTTGCTAGTGTATTACAAACCTTTTGTCGTCCATGCGCATTTCGGCGCACCGCCCCGGCCTGCCCGGCGCCGCGGGGTCGCCGCGCACTTCACGGCTGCCAGTCGACGAAGTTCCGATACAGGCGCAGGCCCGCCTCGGCGCTTTTCTCCGGGTGAAACTGCGTCGCGAACACATTGCCGGCTGCCACCGCCGACGTGAAGGGACGGCCGTAATCGGTCTCCCCCACCGTGTGCGCGGGGTCGGCCGGTACCGCGTAATAGCTATGGACGAAATAGAAGTAAGCGTCGTCGGCAATGCCATCCCACAGCGGATGCGGACGCGCCTGCCGCACACGATTCCAACCCATCTGCGGCACCTTGAAGCGCGAGCCGTCGTCCTGGCGCTGCTCGGCGAGATCGAAGCGCACGACGCGCCCCGGCAGCAGTCCGAGCCCCGGTGTGTCACCTTCGTCGCTGGCGTCGAACAGCATCTGTTCGCCGACGCACACACCGAGCAGCGGCTTGTCGCGCGACGCGGCGATCACCGCGTCGAAAAGGCCGGATTCATGCAGGCAACGCATGCAGTCGGGCATCGCGCCCTGGCCCGGCAACACCACGCGATGCGCGTCCGCAATGGCCTGCGGCGACGACACGATCGATACCGAGGCCTCGGGCGCGGCGTGTTGCAGGGCCTGCGAAACGGAGCGGAGGTTGCCCATGCCGTAATCGACGATGGCGATCGCGTTTTTCATTGAAAGAGCCTGTCCGGCGGAAGAACGTAAGGATGCAGGTGGGCGGCAGGAAGGCGCGCGGCGTCGGGACCGGTCCGCCGCCGCGCGTTCAGAGACTGCCCTTGGTCGAAGGAATCTGACCCGCGGCACGGGCATCGAGTTCAACCGCCATGCGCAATGCCCGGCCGAACGCCTTGAAGACGGTCTCGACCTGATGGTGGGCGTTGACGCCGCGCAGATTGTCGATGTGCAGCGTGACGCCCGCATGGTTGCAGAAGCCGCGGAAGAATTCGATGGTCAGATCGACGTCGAAGTTGCCGACCCGCTCACGTGTGAACGGCACATTGAATTCGAGCAGCGGCCGGCCCGAAAAGTCGATCACGACGCGCGACAGCGCCTCGTCCAGCGGCACATAGGCGTGGCCATACCGGCGGATGCCTTTCTTGTCGCCGAGCGCCTTCGCAACCGCCTGGCCCAGTGTGATGCCGACGTCCTCGACCGTGTGGTGATCGTCGATCTCCACGTCGCCGGTCGCCTCGACGTCCAGGTCGACGAGGCCGTGCCGCGCGATCTGGTCGAGCATGTGATCGAGGAACGGCACGCCGCTGGCCAGCTTCTGCCGGCCAGTGCCGTCGAGGTCGAGGCGGACGCGGATCTGCGTCTCACTGGTATTGCGGACGACTTCTGCGGTTCGCATGTTCTGTTGTTCGTTGGGGGCGGGACGCCGGCCAAAGCCGGCGTCGCTTCATTCGGCGAGCGCGTCGCGCAGCGCGGCGACCAGCCGCTGGTTCTCGTCCGGGCTGCCGACGGTCAGCCGTACGCAGCTGTCCAGCAGCGGGTGCATCGCGCTGACGTTCTTGATCAGCACGCCGGCACCGAGCAGCGCGTCGAACACCTGCTTCGCATCCGGCACGCGCACCAGCAGGAAATTGCCGGCGCTCGGGAACACGGTGGTACCCGGCAGCGCGGCGACGGCCTCGGCGAGCCGGGCACGTTCCGCGCGCAGGGTCTCGGCCTGGCTGTCGAAGAGCGCGACATGGTCCAGCAAAAAGTCGGCGGCGGCCTGCGTCAGCACGTTCACATTGTACGGCGGCCGCACCTTGTCGAATTCGGCGATCCAGGCCGGCGCGGCGGCCAGGAAACCGAGACGGATGCCGGCCAGCCCGAGTTTCGACACGGTGCGCAGCACCGCCACGTTCTCGTAGCGGGGCACGCGATCGATCCACGTCTTCTCCGCGAACGGCTGATAGGCCTCGTCGATCACGACCAGGCTGTCGGGCGCGGCCGCGATCAGAGTTTCCATCGCCGCGTCGTCGAACAGGCCACCCGTCGGATTGTTCGGATAGGCGAGATAGATCAACGCCGGGCGTTCGCGTTCGATCGCCGCGAGCATCGCCTCGGTGTCGAGCGACAGGTCCGCGCGCAGCGGCACGCCGACAAACGTCTGGTTGGCGAACTGCGCGGCCATCTTGTACATCACGAAACCGGGCACCGGCGCCAGCACCTTGGCTCCCGGGCGCGCGGTGGCCAGCGACATGATCGAGATCAGTTCGTCCGAGCCGTTGCCGAGCAGCAGCGCGCAGGCGTCCGGCACCTTCATCGCGCGCCGCAGCTTGTCGAGCAACGCGACCGGACGCGGCGACGGATAGCGGTTCAGCGCCACCTCGGCCAGACGCCGGCCCAGCGCGTCGGCCAGTTCGGGCGGCAGCGGATAGGGATTCTCCATCGCATCCAGCTTGATCAGGCCGGTCGCGTCGGGCACCGGATAGCTGGACATCGCCTGGATGTCGGGGCGGATCGTCGCGGCGAGCGCGCGCCCCTTCGGCAAACCTTGGTTCATCGCTGCTCTCCGGCGCTGGCGCCGTTGCGGTCGCCTTCGACCTGGTCCTCGAAATCGGCGTTGCGCGCCGGCATGCGGAACTCGGCGCTGCGGGCGTGCGCCTGCAGACCTTCCCCATAGGCCAGCTCGGCCGCGATCTCGCCGAGCGTCTCGGCGCCCGCACGGCTCACCTCGATGATGCTCGAACGCTTCGTGAAATCGTAGACCCCAAGCGGCGACGAGAAACGCGCGGTGCGCGACGTCGGCAGCACGTGGTTCGGACCCGCGCAGTAGTCACCCAGGCTCTCGCTGGTGAAGCGGCCGAGGAAAATCGCACCGGCGTGGCGGATGCGGGCCGCCCACTGCTGCGGATCCTGCGTCGAGATCTCGAGATGCTCGGGCGCGATGTCGTTGGCGATCCGGCACGCCTCCGCCAGGTCGCGGACCTTGATGAAAGCGCCACGCCCTTCGAGCGAGGCGCGAATCGTCGCGCTGCGCGGCATGTCGCCGAGCAAGGCATTGGCGGCGGCTTCGACGCGGCCGATGAAGCCCTCATCCGGACACAGCAGGATCGACTGCGCGAGTTCGTCGTGTTCGGCTTGTGAGAACAGATCCATCGCGATCCAGTGCGGATCGGTCGTGCCGTCGCAGATCACGAGGATTTCCGACGGACCGGCGATCATGTCGATGCCGACCGTGCCGAAGACGCGGCGCTTCGCGCACGCCACGTAGGCGTTGCCCGGTCCGACGATCTTGTCGACGGCGGGGACGGTGGCCGTGCCGTAGGCGAGCGCGCCGACGGCCTGCGCGCCGCCGATCGCGAACACGCGATTGACGCCGGCCAGCGACGCCGCCGCCAGCACCAACGGGTTGCGCGCGCCGCCCGGGGTCGGCACCGTCATAATGATCTCGCTCACGCCCGCGACCTGCGCCGGAATCGCGTTCATCAGTACCGACGACGGATAGGCAGCCTTGCCGCCCGGCACGTACAGTCCGACGCGGTCCAGCGGCGTCACGCGCTGCCCGAGTACGGTGCCGTCCGCCTCCGCGTACTGCCAGCTGTGGCTGCCGCACTCGATCTTCTGTTTCTCGTGGAAAGCCCGCACGCGGCTGGCCGCCGCTTCGAGCGCGGCGCGCCGGGTCGGTTCCAGCCCCTCCAGCGCCGCATCGAGTTCCGTGCTTGAAATCTCGAGCGCCGCCATGTCGGCCGCGTCGATGCGGTCGAAGCGGCGCGTGTAGTCGAGCACTGCCGCGTCGCCGCGCTTGCGCACGTCGAGCAGAATGTCGGCGACGGCCGCATCGATCGCCCGGTCGTCCTCGGCTTCGAACGCGAGTACCGCGCGCAGCGACGCGGCGAAATCGGGCGCCGACGCATCCAGCTTGCGAATATTCAGTGGCATGACGCCTCCGTTCACCGTGCCGCGCTGGCGCGCTCGAACGCTTCGAGCAGCGGCGCCAGCGCATGGCGCTTCAATTTGAGCGCGGCCTGGTTGACCACCAGCCGCGACGAAATCGGCATGATCTCCTCGACTTCCAGCAAGTCGTTCGCGCGCAGCGTCCCGCCGGAACTGACCAGGTCGACGATGGCGTCGGCCAGGCCGACCAGCGGCGCCAGCTCCATCGAGCCGTACAACTTGATCAGGTCGACGTGCACGCCCTTCGCGGCGAAGTGCTCGCGCGCGGTCTGTAGGTACTTGGTCGCGACCCGCAAGCGGGCGCCCTGCCGGACTGCGTTCTCGTAGTCGAAGCCATTCTTGACGGCCACCGCCATCCGGCAGCGCGCGATGTTCAGGTCGATCGGCTGGTAGAGGCCGTTGCCGCCATGTTCGAGCAGCACGTCCTTGCCGGCCACGCCAAAGTCGGCCGCGCCGTACTCGACATAGGTCGGCACGTCGCTGGCGCGCACGATGATCACGCGCAGGTCGGGCTGGCTGGTCGGCAGGATCAGCTTGCGGGACGCTTCCGGGTCCTCGCTCACGGTGACGCCGGCGGCGGCCAGCAACGGCAGCGTCTCCTCGAAGATCCGGCCCTTCGACAGGGCCAGCGTCAACGGCGTACCGCGCGTTGCCGCCGGTGCGCCGGCAGCGGGCGTCGGCGTCATGCTTCCTCCCCTGCTTCGCTGATGCGGCGCACGTTGGCACCGACGCCGCGCAGCTTGTCCTCGATACGGTCGTAGCCGCGGTCGAGATGGTAGATCCGGTCGATGAACGTTTCGCCATCGGCCACCAGGCCCGCCACCACCAGCGACGCCGACGCGCGCAGGTCGGTCGCCATCACCGTGGCACCCGACAGGCGCTCGACGCCGGTGACCAGCGCGGTATTGCCGTCGACCGAGATGTTCGCCCCGAGACGGTTCAGCTCCTGCACGTGCATGAAGCGGTTCTCGAAGATCGTCTCCACGACCTGCGACGCGCCTTCGGCAACGCACGCCAATGCCATGAACTGCGCCTGCATGTCGGTCGGGAACGCCGGAAACTCCGACGTGCGCAGACTGGCGGCCTTCAGGCGGCCGGACATCGCGACGCGCATCCAGTCCTCGCCGCTTTCGACGGTCACCCCGGCCTCGCGCAGCTTCTCGACGACCGCGTCGAGGTGCCCCGGCAAGACACGGCGCAGCGTGACGTCGCCGCCGGCGGCGCCCACCGCGCACAGGAAGGTGCCAGCCTCGATGCGGTCCGGGATCACCGAATGCTCGGCGCCGTTCAGCCGCTCGACGCCGTGCACGACCAGCCGGTCGGTGCCGATGCCGTCGATGCGCGCGCCCATCGCGACCAGCAGTTGCGCCAGGTCGGTGACTTCCGGTTCGCGCGCCGCGTTTTCCAGCACCGTCTCGCCGTCGGCCAGCGCGGCCGCCATCAGCAGGTTCTCGGTGCCGGTCACGGTGATCATGTCGGTGACGACGAGCGCGCCCTTCAGGCGGGGCGCGCGCGCTTCGATGTAGCCGTGCTCGATGCTGATCTCGGCGCCCATCGCCTGCAGCCCCTTGATGTGCTGATCGACGGGCCGCGCGCCGATCGCGCAGCCGCCCGGCAGCGACACGCGCGCGTGGCCGAAGCGGGCCAGCAGCGGACCCAGCACCAGGATCGACGCGCGCATCGTCTTGACGAGCTCATACGGTGCGACCGGGTTGTCGACGCGGCTGCCGTCGAGCACCAGCACGTTGCCGTCGCGCGTCACCGTGACGCCCATCTGCTCGAGCAGGCACAGCATCGTGCCGACGTCGCGCAAGTCGGGAACGTTGCTCAGCCTGAGCGGCTCGGCCGACAGCAGCGACGCGCACAGGATCGGCAGCGCCGCGTTCTTTGCGCCGGAAACGACGATCTCGCCTTCGAGCCGTCGCCCGCCGACGATGCACAGCTTGTCCATCTCTAGAGTTTCTCCTGCGCGGGCCGGCCCGAGGGAGCCGGCGGCACGCGCGTTGTTCGGTTCGCCATCACGCGCAGCTTACCCGCTTTCAAGCGGACTTCTGCGCCTCCTGCCATTCGGCAGGCGTCAGGGTTTTCATGCTGAGCGCGTGGATCTCCTCGCGCATGCGGTCGCCCAGCGCCCCATAGACCAATTGGTGACGGGCGATCGGGCGCTTGCCTTCGAAGGCCGCGCTGACGATGGTCGCGAAGAAATGCTGGCCGTCGCCTTCCAGCTCGATGTGATCGCACGGCAAACCGGCGGCGATGTATTCCTTGATCTGTTCTGGGGTAGGCAGCATGGCTGACTCCTGTACGGCGGGACGTTGGGTACGTTTTGGACGTTTTGGACGTTTCGGGCGTTCGGACGGTGGTGACGCGGGCGCCGCGGCCAAGGCAGCCGCCTGAGGGCGGCGGCGGCCGGCGCCGCGCGCGACGACCGCGCCGCCGGCGGGTCAATGTCGCAGCTTGTAGCCGGTCGCCAGCATCCGTACGGCGATCGCGGCGAGGATCGTGAAAAAGGCCGCGACGATCGCCAGGCTGGTGGTCGGCGCCACGTCCGACACGCCGAAGAAGCCGTAGCGGAAGCCGTCGATCATGTAGAAGAACGGGTTGAAGTGCGACGCGGTACGCGCCAGCGGCGGCAGCGAATGCGTCGAATAGAATACGCCGGCCAGAAACGTCAGCGGCATGATCAGGAAGTTCTGGAAGGCCGCGAGCTGATCGAACTTCTCCGCCCAGATGCCGGCGATCAGGCCGAGCGTGCCGAGGATCGCCGAGCCGAGCAGCGCGAACAAAATGATGTAGAGCGGTGCCGCGAACGCGATCGGCACGAAGAACAGCGTGACGATGAAGACGCCGAGACCGACGACCAGCCCCCGCACCACCGAGGCGATCACGTACGCGCCGAACATCTCCCAATGCGCGAGCGGGGCCAGCAGCACGAACACCAGGTTGCCGGTGATCTTCGACTGGATCAGCGACGACGAGCTGTTCGCGAACGCATTCTGCAGCACGCTCATCATGATCAGGCCCGGCACCAGGAAGCTGACGTAGCCGACGTTCTGGTAGACCCGGACCTGCGAGCCGAGCGCATGGCCGAAGATCGTCAGATAGAGCAGCGCGGTGATCACCGGCGCGCAGACCGTCTGGAACGCCACCTTCCAGAAGCGAAGCAGTTCCTTGTAAAGCAGTGTGCTGAAGCCGGTCATGCGCGCGCCCCGTTGATCTGTGGCTCGCTGGTCAATTGCAGGAATACGTCTTCCAGGTCGGCCTTCTTGATTTCGATGTCTTCCAGTCGACAACCCGCCTCGCGGCATTGCGCGAGGATCGGCTCGACATCGTCATAGCTGTTCAGACGAAGCGCATAGCGCGCGCTGCCGGAGACGGCGGCCGCCGCCGAGCCCGTCGTTTCCGCGCCGGTTCCGATCACGCGCGGCCGCAGGACGGCAGGCAGGTCGCCAGCTGCGAACGACAGGTTCAACTGCAGGCCGGCAAAGCGGCGCAGCAGGTCGCCCGTCTTTTCGAGCGACACGACTTCGCCTCGCCGCATCATCGCGATGCGGTTGCACAGCGCCTGCGCTTCTTCCAGGTAATGGGTGGTCAGGACAATCGTGTGCCCTTCGCGGTTCAGACGGGAGATGAAGCGCCACAGCGTCTGGCGCAGCTCGACATCCACGCCCGCGGTCGGTTCGTCGAGAACGATCACCGGCGGCCGGTGCACGAGGGCCTGCGCGATCAGCACGCGGCGCTTCATGCCGCCGGACAGTGCGCGCGTGTTCGCGCTCGCCTTGTCGGCAAGGCCGAGGTTTTCGAGGATTTCGTCGATCCAGTCGTCGTTGGCATTGAGGCCGTAATAGCCCGACTGGATACGCAAGGTCTCGCGGACGGTGAAGAACGGATCGAATACCAGTTCCTGCGGCACCACGCCGAGCATGCGGCGGGCGTTGCGGAAATCGGCGACCGTGTCGTGGCCGCGCACCGCGATGCGGCCTTCATCGGCGCGGGCCAGTCCGGCAAGAATGCTGATCAGCGTCGTCTTGCCGGCGCCGTTCGGGCCGAGCAGACCGAAGAATTCGCCTTCCTCGATCGTCAGCGAAATGCCCTTTAAGGCCTGCAGCGTACCGTAACGCTTTTTGACCTGACTGATTTCGATGGCGGACATGGCAGCAGGCAGTGCTGGCGCGCAGCCGCGCGCCATTGGGAAGCCGCCGATTATAGGCGATTTCGCGAAATCAGCCGGCCGGCGCGAACAGCAGGTCGGCTACGCCGTAGGCGTGCGCGAGGCTCAGCAGGCCCGCCGGCGGGGCCACGAAGGTCAACGGCTGCGTGCGCGCGGCGGCCGCGCGGCGCCAACTCATCAGCACCGCCAGCGCGGCCGAGTCGTACTCGGCGAGCTGACCGAGGTGAAACGACTCGTCACCGCTCGAAATGTGCGCCAGCCCGTCGGCCAGCGCCCCACGCACCGACGCGAACGTCAGCGTGTTGCCTACCTGATACATGGTCAACCGTTTCCGTTGGCCAGCTGCTGATTGCGCGTGGTCAGGAAGCGGATCAGACCATCGATGCCGTTCTGCTGGATCTGTTGCGCGAACTGCTGCTGGTACGCCTGGATCAGCCAGGCACCGAGAACATTGATGTCATAGACGCGCCAGCCCTGCGCCGTCTTCGTCAGACGATAGTCGAGTTCGACCGGCTGGCCATTGTTGTTGACCTGCGTGCGCACGACCGCGTCGCTCGCGCCATCCTGGCCGCGGAACGGCAGATACTGCACCGTCTGGTTGCGGATCTGCGCGATCGCGCCCGAATACGTGCGGATCAACAGCGTCTTGAACTGTTCGGTGACCTGCTGGCGCTGCGCCGGTGTCGCCTGGCGCCAGTAGCGGCCCATCGTCAGTTGCGTAGTGCGTTCGAAATCCGTGTACGGCAGGATCTTCTGGTTGACGAGCTGCGTGATGCGGCCGATGTCGCCGGACTGAACGGAGGAATCCGACTTGGCCTCGTTCATGACTTCCGTCGTGACGGTCTTGATCAGCGCGTCCGGCTGGCTGCTGTCGACCGCCTGCGCGTACGCACCGACGCTGGTGAACGCCATCATGCACGCCAGCAATGGCGCCATCATCATCTTCTTCATTTAAACAATCCTCTGCTCTGGGGCAATGGGGAACGGTGAGCACGAATCGCGCCCGCTCCTCCTTTCTAATTGACCGGCGTTCTACGATGAAGCGCCGGCTTGCCGGCCGATGCAGCGCGACCGCGGCTTGCCGGTCGGCAACCTTCCGCCACCATCGCCAACCTTCCGCAACGATGGGACCCGCCGGCGGCACCGGTCGGCGCGAAGGCCACGCCGATGCGGCACATGGTGCGGAGGACAGGCCGGCCCGATGGCTTGCATGCCGCCTTAACGTAACGCAACGCAGCGCAACGCATGGTTGCGGCGACCCGGCGTCGGCGCAGCGTGGCAACGCTTGGCCGTCGCCAGGTCGCCAGACCAGCCGCGGACGCCCGATTCAGGCGCCCGGCCGCTCATCGTTCAACGCGCGGGAGCGGCGTTGCCCGGCGGCGAGTTCGTGATCGCGTCCGCGCCGCCCACCCCCGCGCCGCCACCGACCGGTGCCGGCGTCGTGCCGGTCGCCGGGGCGGCCGCGTCACCGTCGGCCTCCGGATCGTCGTAGTTCGGCAGTTCCGCGTTCGGTCCCTTGATCAGGTACTGGCGACGTTGCAGGTAGGCGTCACGCAGGAACGAATACTTGTCGAGCGCGGCGTCGGACAGCAGGTCCGTCGTATCCAGCAGCGAAGCGCGCAGGCTGACGATGTGCACGCCCGTGAGCGTCGCCTTGATCGGCCAGGAATCGATGTACGAGGTCGGCGTCGCGTACCAGTCCGGGTACAGGGCCACCGCGTCGCGGACGGTGCTCGGGCCGAGCAGCGGCAGCATCAGATAGGGGCCCGGCGGCACGCCGTAGTGTCCCAGCGTGGTACCGAAGTCCGCCTGATGCTTCGGCAACTTGGCCAGCGTCGCGACGTCGAACAGGCCGCCGACGCCGAACACCGTGTTGATGACCACGCGCATTAGGCTTTCGGCGCCCGCGGCGATGTCGCCCTGCAGGAACTTGTTGGCCGCGACCGGCACGTCGCCAATATTCGAGAAGACATTCGAGACGCTGGTCCGCACCGGCTGCGGCAAGGCCCACACGTAGGCCTTTGCGACCGGGCGCAATACCGCCTTGTCGACCCCTTCGTTGAACGCGAACACGCCCCGGTTGAAGCCTTCGAACGGGTCGGCCGGGCTCGGCGCGCGCACCGTCGTGCATCCCGCGACAACGGCGAGCGATGCCGTGGCGATCGTGAGCCGCAAAGTATTGTTCATTGTTTTTTCCGTGTCAGGGTGTCGGCGCCGATGCGCCGGCCGTACCGCTTGCTGCACCGGCGAGGGCGGGGTTGGCGGCCGGCGCCGCCGGCGTGGCCGCGGCACCTGTGCCCGCGCCCGCAGCGGACGCGCCGTTGTTGGCGGCGCCCATGTCCGCCGCCTTGCCATACAGGAACTGCCCGATCAGATTCTCCAGCACCAGCGCCGACTGCGTCATCGTGATCGTGTCGCCGTTGGCCAGCATCTTGTCGTCACCGCCCGGCTCCAGCCCGATGTACTGCTCGCCGAGCAGGCCCGACGTCTGGATCTTCGCCGACGAGTCCTTCGGGAACTGGAACTGCTTGTCGATCGAGACGGTGACCAGCGCCTGATACGCGTTGTCGTCGAAGCCGACCGAGGTGACGCGCCCAACCACCACGCCCGCGCTCTTGACCGGCGCGCGCGCCTTCAGCCCGCCGACGTTGTCGAAGCGCATCTTCACCGCGTATGTCGGCTGGAAGCTGAGGCCGCTCATGTTGCCAACCTTGAGCGCCAGGAACAGCAGCGCCGCAAAGCCGATCAGCACAAACACGCCGACCAGAAAATCGAGGGAGTTCTTTTTCATTTCGCTTCCTATTGCGAATCGTTTTCGCCACGAACGCGCTTCATGTGGCGATCGTGCGTCATGGGTGCGCGCCCGCGTTGCAATCCCGCGTGCGCTTCAGCGTTCAATTACCGAACATCAGTGCTGTCATCAGGAAGTCCAGCCCGAGCACACCGAGCGACGCGTACACCACCGTGCGCGTGGTCGCCCGGGACACCCCTTCCGGCGTCGGCTTGGCTTCGTAGCCCTGATACAGCGCAATGAAGGTGACGGCCACGCCGAACACCACGCTCTTCAGCACGCCATTGCCGACATCCGCCAGCACGCTCACGCCACCCTGCATCTGCGACCAGAAACCGCCTGGATCCACGCCGATCAGCAGCACGCCGACGACGTAGCCGCCGAGCACGCCGACCGCGCTGAAGATGGCCGCCAACAACGGCATGGCGATGATGCCGGCCAGAAATCGCGGCGCGAGCACATAGCGCAGCGGATCGATCGCCATCATCTCCATCGCCGAGAGCTGTTCACCGGCCTTCATCAGACCGATCTCCGCCGTCAGCGACGTGCCCGCGCGGCCGGCAAACAGCAGAGCCGTGACCACCGGCCCCAGTTCCCGCACCAGCGACAGCGCGACCAGCATGCCGAGCGCCTGCTCGGAGCCATAGCGGACCAGCGTGTAATAGCCCTGCAGGCCGAGCACGAAGCCGACGAACAGGCCGGACACGGCGATGATCAGCAACGAATAGTTGCCGACGAAATTCAATTGCTTGATGACCAGGCGCGGGCGGGTGACCGCCGTGCCCAGCAGCAGCACGAGGCGCACGAACATCCGCGCGCCGTAGCCGAGCGCGCCAAGCGCATCGACGGTCCAGCGACCGAGTGCGCTGATCATGGCAGTCTCCTGTCGGCCGAAGCGGCGAGGCCGAAGTCGTCGGCCAGCGCCGCGCCAGGATAGTGGAAGCGGAACGGGCCATCCGGCGCGCCGTCGATGAACTGGCGGATCGCCGGGTCGCTGGTCTGGCGCAGCTCGTCGGGCGTGCCCTCGGCGGCGATGTGGCCGTTCGCGATGAAGTAGACGTAGTCGGCGATCGCAAACGATTCAGGCACGTCGTGCGTCACCAGGATCGTGGTCGCGCCGAGCGCCGCGTTCAGCGTGCGGATCAGGTTGGCCGTGATGCCCAGCGAGATCGGATCCAGGCCCGCGAACGGTTCGTCGTACATCATCACCTGCGGGTCCAGTGCGATTGCCCGGGCCAGCGCCACGCGGCGCGCCATGCCGCCGGAAATCTCGGACGGCAACAGGTCGCGGGCGCCACGCAGCCCGACCGCGTTCAATTTCATCAGCACCAGGTCGCGCAACACCGGCTCCGGCAGGTCGGCGTGCTCGCGCAACGGGAAGGCGACGTTCTCGAACACGCTCAGGTCCGTGAACAGCGCGCCGAACTGGAACAGCATGCCCATCCGACGCCGCACTTCATACAGACCCTTGCGGTCCAGCGTGCCGATGTCGCGGCCGTCGAAATCGATCGTGCCGGAGCGCGCCTTGACCAGGCCGCCGATCAGGCGCAGCACCGTGGTCTTGCCGCAGCCGGAACCGCCCATCACCGCGACGACCTGCCCGCGCCGGAAGCGCATATTGAGCCCGGAGAGCACCAGACGCTCGGCATAACCGAAATCGACGTCTCGTAATTCGAGCAGGGTATCTGGACTAGGCACGGTTCATTGGAGACCGAATCGAGGTCGCGAGCGGCATCGGCGGGGACGCATGAACGCGGCTGGCGCCGCGCGAACCCGAATGAATGCAGCCCTTACGAGGACGATTCCCGGTGATGAGGGGTAAGCAACCGGGGATTATAAAGGGGTTTGCTTTCACGCGTTAAAGTCGGCCGTACGCGCTGCTTGGCGCGGATGGCGACCGATATCGCGCGTTGGCGGTCGAACGGCGGCGGAAGCCGCTGGCCCCGAGACACTGATCCGCAGACGACCGGGCGAGACCGGCGACGGGCAGCGCGCCGGCCGCCATGGCGCAGCCGCGCGCCGCCGGTCCGAAGACATCCAAGCGCTTCGGCGGACGTCAGAGCGCGTCGAACGCCTCCTGCAACTGCGCCACGGCCGCCGCGGTATCGGCTGGCGCGGTCACCGCGCGCACCACGGCGGCGCCGCCAACCCCGGTCAACAGAATGCTGGGCAGCGCGACCCGATCGATGCCGCCGATCGCCACGGTCGGGTAGCGTCCCGCCACGGTGTCGACGTAACGTCCCAGCCGCGTCAACCCTACCGGGGGCGTCGCGACAACCTTGGTCGGGGTCGCGAAGATCGAGCCGATCGCGAGATAGCTGGGGCGGAAGTGGTCGGCCACCTTCATCTCGTAGAAGCCATGCGTCGACAGGCCCAGCCGCAGACCGGCGGAGGCGATCATCCCGAGGTCGGCGGTGAGCAGGTCTTCCTGGCCCAGGTGCACGCCGTAGGCGCCGGCGTCGATGGCCTCGCGCCAGTGGTCGTTGATGTAGACGTGCGCGCCATGCCGCGCACCGGCGGCCACGGCCGCATCGATCTCGCCGCGCAGCGCATCGGCGTTGACCGGCGCCTTGATGCGCAATTGCAAGGTCTTGACGCCAAGGGCCGCCAGGCGGTCGATCCATTCGGCGTTCGGCACCACCGGATACAGGCCGAGCTTCTCCGGACAGCCCGGGAACGACGCGGCGAAGGTCGGCAGGCCGTCGATCCGCGGCAGTGCGTCGAGCGACAGCGGCCAGCCAGCGCCGCGCTCGCCGCTGAGCGCCGCGCACAGTGCATCCTGCGGCTCGAAGTCGCAGTCGAGATAGGCGACGAACGCCGCCAGCCAATCGGCCGGGCGCTCGCCCGCGAACCGGTAGCGTGCCTCGCCCAGCGTCAGCGCGGTCACGCCTTCGTCGATCGCGAGCGCGGCGCCCGCCGGCTCGCTCAACACGAGCGCGCCGAGCGCGATGTCATGCGGGCCGGCGACCAACGCAGGTTCGGCGCACACGCGCCAGCGCGGCGCGTCGGGCTGCGGCACCGGCCACACGCCGAGTTGCTCGCGCAATGCGCGCGCCGCCTCGCGCAGACCGGTATCGTCCACGCCGACGATGCGCTCGTCGAGCTTCATGCGATTCATAAGGCCTCCGCCTGGTGCCAGAAAGGGGTACCGACGACCGCCGTCGATGCATGCGCCGCGTCGCGCTCCGGCATCGGCCCGGCCAGATAGCCGGCCCGACCCGCCGTGACCGCGCCGGCAAAGGCGCCGGCCATTCTCACCGGGTCGTTTGCCTGCGATACCGCCGTGTTGAGCAGCACGCCATCGTAACCCCATTCGAGCACTTGGCAAGCGTGCGAGGGCAGGCCCAGCCCCGCGTCGACGATCAACGGCGTTGCCGGCAGGCGTTCGCGCAGAACGCGCAGGCCGTAGGGGTTGACCACGCCCTTGCCGGTGCCGATCGGCGCGCCCCAGGGCATCAGTGCCTGGCAGCCGGCGTCGAGCAGCCGCTGGGCGACGACCAGGTCCTCGGTGCAATACGGCAGCACCTTGAAACCATCGGCAATCAGGCGGCCGGCCGCTTCGACCAACTGGAAGGGATCGGGCTGCAGCGTGTAGTCGTCGCCGATCAGCTCCAGCTTGATCCAGTCGGTCTCGAACACCTCCCGGGCCATCTGCGCGGTGGTGTACGCCTCCTCGACGGCATGACAGCCCGCGGTGTTCGGCAACAGCACGCATTGCTGCGCCTTCAGCGCCTCGAACAGGCCGACGTGGCTACCCTCGCCCGCCAGTTGCCGGCGCAGCGCGACGGTCACCATCGCCGGCCTGGCGGCCGCGATCGCTTCGGTCAGCGACTGCAGCGACGGATACCGTGACGTGCCGAGCAGCAAGCGGCTGTCGAACGACTGGTCATACAGCCGGAGCGAATCCGGAAATGCGGGTGCCATCTCAGCCTCCGGCGACAGGTTGCACGATCTCGAGCCGGTCGCCCGCGGCCAGTTTCGCGTCGGCATGGTTGGCTCGCGCGACGAAGCGGCCGTTCAAGGCGACCGCAAATGGCGGCTTCGCGTCGAACGCGCGCAGCGCGTCGGCCACGCTGGCCGGCTCGGACACCTCGACCGGCTGTTGGTTGATCAGGATTTCCATACTGACGATGTACTGGGAACGATAGAACGATTCGGCATGGGCCTCGCGGACGGGCACCCGCCTCGCCTGCTCACGCCGCTTGAGCCTCGGCGCGGTGAAGCAGCGCCGGCCATGCGCTGCGCGCGCGCCAGGCCGAGAACGTCTCGGCATTGTGACAGTCCCCGGCCAGCACTGCCTGGGCGAGCCCGGCCGCCAGCTCCGTCACTGCCGGCGCGAGCATGTAGCCGTGGCGATACAGGCCGTTGAGACGGATCATGCGCCCCCCTTCGAGCAAGATGGCCGGCCGATGGTCGGCCAGCGTCGGCCGGCTCTGGCTGTTCAGCTCCAGGATGCGCGCCTCGCCGAAGGCCGGATGCAGGGAGAACGCCGCCGACAACAGTTCGAGCGCGGACCGGACACTGACCGGCGAACGGTCGTCGCCCTCGATCTCCGTGGCGCCGATCACGTAGACGTCGTCCTGCTTCGGCGCGATGTAGATCGGATAACGCGGATGCAGCATGCGCACCGGGCGACGCAGCCCGATGCCCGGTGCGCGCACCCGGGCCACTTCGCCGCGGATGCCGCGCAGCCCGGCAATGGCGCCCAGTGCGCCCAGCCCGCGGCAATCAAGGGTCAGCGCCGCCTCGACCGGCGCGTGCGCGACGGCCTGACCGAAGTGGCACGCGACGCCGCGCTCGGCCAGGCCGGCGCCAAGCGCGGCCAACAACTGCCGATTGTCCAGCTGGCCTTCGTGCGGCAGCAACAGGCCCTGCCCGAAGCGGCCGCTCAGCGCCGGCTCGACGCTTGCCAGCCGCGCCGCGTCCAGCGGCTCGATGCCGCCGGCGAGGAGCGCCGGCGGTGCATTGTTGGTCAGCCGCTGACGGAAGATGGTGGCCTCGGCGCGATCGCGCGCATGCCAGACGACCAGCGTGCCCTCCCGCTGGAAGAACACCGGCCTCGGCAGCGCGGCGAGCACGCCGGGCCACGCCGCCAGCGAGGCGTCGCCAAGCGCCGCGATCAGCGGTTCGGCGACCGCCGCTTCCGCCAGCGGCGCCAGCATCGCCGCGGCCACCCACGCGGCGGCACCGCTGCCATCGGCCGCGCCGGCCTCGTAAAGCGCGACGCGGGCGCCGCCGCCGGCCAGCCGCCAGGCCAGCAGACGCCCACTGAGCCCGCCGCCCAGCACCGCATAATCGAATCGGAAAGTCATCTCTTGCTCGACGCTCGGGCGCGCACGGGGCGGCGCCGACGTCACCGGTTGTACGGATGGGGGCAGGACTGGGGGAGAATGGCCAAGGACGCGCGCGCGGGCCGGCATGGAGCAGGACGACCCGGACGGGCCATCGAAACTTCCCACGCCGGCATGATCCGGATCGGGTCCGAAGAGTCTCTCTCAGCCTGCACGAAGCGCGCGCCGGATCGTACCGGTGCGCGGCAGACACCCCTGTTTCGTCGACTGGATTACAACATAGATCGTCGCCCCTGTTAAGCAGCCAGCACCGCGTTCGAGACCGCTCGCGACGCTCGGCGCGACGCGCCACAGCGCGGCGCGTGTCAGCCGGCTTATCCTTAAGGCGCGTTTAAGACGTGCCCCGCAGTATCGGGCACGGACCATTCCGATCGAACGCTTGCCGGTCACGCGTGTCCGAAGCATCTGCCGTTCGCGCGCCGTCCCTCGTTGGCGCGCGCATCGCGCCTGGCGGGTCGCATACCCGCCGTCACATCACACAGGATGATTGCGTGGAAGAAAAGAAAATATCCGCCTGGTCGCTGATCAAGCCGTACTGGGTGTCGGAGGATCGTTGGGTCGCGCGCGGCCTGCTGGCATTGATCATCGCCCTCAATCTGGCCATCGTCTATGTCAATGTCCAGATCAATGAGTGGAGCGCCAATTTCTATAACGCGTTGCAAGGCAAGAACATCGCGGCATTCGGTGAGCTGCTGACACGTTTCACGGTGCTCGCTTTCGCGTTCATCCTGATGACCGTGTACGCGCTGTACTTCCGTCAGATGCTGAGTTTCCGGTGGCGGCGCTGGCTGACCGGCGTCTACCTCGACCGTTGGCTGGGTGGCGGCGCGTTCTACCGCATCGAGCGCGACCGGCTGGCCGACAACCCCGACCAGCGGATCAGCGACGACCTTCAGTCGCTGGCGAGCACGACGCTCGGCCTGACGCTGGACCTGATCTCGACCCTCGTCACACTGGCATCGTTCGTGACGATCCTGTGGGCGATCAGCGGCCCCTTGCTGGCCAACGTCGCCGGACATCAGCTCGTGATTCCCGGCTACATGGTCTGGGCAGCCGCCATCTACGCGGTGTTCGGTTCGCTGGTGATCCAGCGCTTCGGCCGGCCGCTGGTGTCGATCAACTACCAGCAGCAGCGCGTCGAGGCGGATTTCCGCTTCGGACTGATCCGGGTCCGCGAGAACGCGGAACCGATCGCGCTGTACGACGGCACGGCGGTCGAGAGCGCCCATGCCCGCACGCTGTTCTCGCGCATCCGCGACAACTGGAAGATGGTGATGCGCTACACGCGTCGCCTTTCCTTCGTCTCGTCCTTCTATGGCCAGATCGCGATCATCTTCCCGATCGCCGTCGCCGCGCCGCGCTACTTCGCGGGCGCCTACACGTTCGGCGTGCTGATGCAGATCAGTCGTGCGTTCGGCACGGTCAGCGACTCGCTGTCATGGTTCATCAACAATTTCGATACGCTGGCCGGCTGGCGCGCCACGGTGAACCGGTTGCGCGAGTTCGAACGCGTGCTGGAAGGACAGCATTTCGCCGAACGCGTGTCGCCGGCCACCGAGCACGGCGGCATCCACCTGCATCGCGCTCCGACGCCCGCGGTCGCGACGCGCGGCCTGGTGCTGGCACGCCCCGACGGACGCACGCTCAGCGCCGTTGCGGACATCGCGATCGAGAGAGGCTCGCGCTGGCTGATCCGCGGCCCCTCCGGCAGCGGCAAGAGCACCCTGCTGCGCGCGCTCGCCGGCCTCTGGCCGTTCGGCGCGGGCGCCATCGACATTCCGGTCGATGCCCAACTGATGTTCGTGCCGCAGCGGCCGTACATGCCGATCGACAGCCTGCGCGTGGTGCTCGCCTACCCGAGCCCGGCTTCCGCCCACGACGACGCGGCGTGCCGCGACGCACTGCACGCCGTCGGCCTCGATGGGCTCGGCGAACTGCTCGATCGCGAGGAGCATTGGGCCAACCGGCTCTCGCCGGGCGAGCAGCAACGCATTGCGTTCGCGCGCGTGCTGTTGAAGCGGCCCGATTACCTGTTCCTCGACGAAGCGACCAGCTCGCTCGATCCGGTGAGCGAACAGCGGCTGTATACCTTGCTGCTCGAACGACTGCCGCAGACCGCGATCGTCAGCGTCGCGCATCGGGAAGCGCTCTACGCGTTCCACGACACGCTGGTCGAGATCGGCGAAACCGGCGGCACGACGCAGGTCATCGCGCACAGCCCCGACGGCCGCAGGGCTTGATCGTCGGTTGATTGACGCCTAATCGGCGGTTGCTCGATGGTCAATCGACCGGTATTCGACCGGTATCCGGTCGCTGTTCGGTCGATCAGCGCGCGCCAGCGTCGTCCACCGCGGGCGGCCCTGGCGGCGGGTTCCATCCGAGCGCGCCGTAGACGAAATAGCGCGCGATGCCAAGGTATTCGACGAGCGCGACGTCGGTCATCGCAAGGTTCCAGTCGAAGGCCAGCGGCGAGGCGCGCGGCCCGACCCGGTCGCTGGCGACCGGAATCGGACCGACACCGAAATGCGCGAAGTCGAGCAGCGCCCGGCGCATATGGAAGGCCGAGGTGACCAGCACCAGTTGCGGCGCGTTCGCATCCACCGCGGCATCGGCGCCGTTGCGCGGCGCCGCCACGGGCCGGTTGGCGTCGTGCGACTCGCGCACAGCCGTGTCGCGTGCCAGCAGCGCGGCGACGTGGTGGGCGTTCTCGCGCGTATTGCGGCTGGTCGGCTCCGTTTTGAGATCCGCCGGCGCGACGCCCGCGGCGAGCAGGTAGTCCGCGTAAACGGCGGCCTCGCTGCGTCCCAGGCGTTGCGGGTCGCCACCGCTGACCATGACCGTACAGCGCCGCGGCGCGGACGCCGCGCCTGTGGCCGCCGGCTTGCGCGCCGCCATGCGCATCGCGTTCATCGCGCCCGGCAGTTCGCCCGGTATCGCGGCATCGGTCGGCGCGGCGCCCGCGCGCGCGGCGGCACCTTTCGCGTCTTTCGCGCCGCTCGCGTCTCTCGCGTCTCTGGCATCTCTCGCGCCGCTCGCGGCATCCGCCGCCTCGGCGCCGCTTGCCGCCGATGCTTCGAGCGCCGCGGCAATCTGGGAGGACGGCACCCGGCCGAGCGCATTGGTCTCGGACGCGGCAACGACCGGGGCCGCCGCGGCAGTCGTTGCGGAAGCGGGTGGCGCAGTCGTCGCGGACGTTGCGCCGCCCGCCGGGCCGGCACGGCCGGCGGTGCACTGCCGATACAGCGCGAGCGCGGCGAGCATGCGTGAATAGGCCATCGTGCCGGGCAACGGTTGGCCCGCGACCGGCGAGCGGACATTGCCGGCGCCCAGCAGGACGATCACGTTGTCGGCGCGCCAGGCAATCCGGTGGACGCCGCGATAGCCATCCTGCAGCTTGTCGAGCAACAACCACGGCGCCAGTCCGCTTCCGCACAGCAACAAGGCCGCGACGGCCAGCCCGGCCAGCACGTTGCGCGGAGCACGAAGCCCGCGCCAGCCGCACAGCACGGCGGCCAGCGCCAGCAGCGCAATGCCGATGCCTGCCATAATCTTTCTCCCCGCAGTCGTGGCCCGCTGTCGCGGCCCGCTGTCGGCCGACCGCATGAATGTCCGTTCACAGCGTAGCAGCAAACCGTGGCGCGGCCGATGACCGAAAAGCAAACGGCTCCCGTCGCCGCTGGCGAGGGAGCCGTTGAGGGTAGAGCCGCCGGGACCGCCGCCGGCGCCGATGACAGGCCCGCGCGGACGCGCGCGCGACCCGGCGGGGCCGCCCGTCCGGATCACCGGACGGCGTGGTCCGCTCAGCGCGGCAGGACCGTGCTGCCCATCAGGTATTGGTCGACCGCGCGCGCGCACTGGCGGCCCTCGCGGATCGCCCAGACGACGAGCGATTGGCCACGCCGCATGTCGCCGGCCGCGAACACCTTGTCGACGCTGGTGGCGTAGGACTTGTCGCCCTCGGTGCTGGCGCGCACGTTGCCGCGCGGGTCCTTGTCGACGCCGAACGCATCGAGCACCGTCGCCACCGGCGCCACGAAGCCCATCGCCAGCAGCACCAGGTCCGCCTTGATCTCGAATTCCGAGCCCGGCACTTCCTGCATCTTGCCGTCCTTCCACTCGATGCGCGCCGCGACCAGCTTCTCCAGCTTGCCGTTCTTGCCTTCGAAGCGCTTGGTTGCAACCGACCAGTCGCGCTCGCAGCCTTCCTCGTGCGACGACGAAGTGCGCAGCTTGGTCGGCCAGTACGGCCAGACCAGCGGCACGTCGACCGCTTCGGGCGGGCGCGGCAGCAATTCGAACTGCATCACGCTCTTCGCGCCATGGCGGTTCGAGGTGCCCACGCAGTCCGAGCCGGTATCGCCGCCGCCAATCACGACCACGCGCTTGCCGGTCGCCTTGATCTGGTCGGCCAACGAATCGCCGGCGTCGACCCGGTTCTGTTGCGGCAGGAATTCCATCGCATAGTGCACGCCGGCCAGCTCGCGGCCCGGCACCGGCAAGTCGCGCGGTGTTTCCGAACCGCCGGCAATCACGACCGCGTCGAACTCGCCGAGCAACTGGTCCGGCGTGACCGTCTCGCGCGCGGCGTTGTTGACGAACGACGGCGTCGCCTCGCGGCCCACGAACACGCTGGTGCGGAAGGTCACCCCTTCGGCTTCCATCTGGCGCACGCGCCGGTCGATCAGCCACTTCTCGAGCTTGAAGTCGGGAATGCCATAGCGCAGCAGCCCGCCGATCCGATCGTTCTTCTCGAAGACCGTCACGTCGTGGCCGGCGCGCGCCAGTTGCTGGGCGGTCGCCAGCCCGGCCGGGCCGGAGCCCACCACCGCAACCCGCTTGCCGGTCTTGTGGGCGGGCGGCTGCGGCTTGACCCAGCCCTCGCTCCACGCCTTGTCGATGATCGCGTGTTCGAGCGACTTGATGCCGACCGGGTCCTCGTTGATGCCGAGCGTGCAGGCCGCTTCGCACGGCGCCGGACAGATGCGGCCGGTGAACTCTGGAAAGTTGTTGGTCGAATGCAGGACCTCAATGGCCTGACGCCAATCCTGCCGGTACACCAGGTCGTTGAAGTCCGGAATGATGTTGTTCACCGGGCAGCCGTTGTTGCAGAACGGGATGCCGCAGTCCATGCAGCGCGCGCCCTGCACGCCCGCCGCCTCGTCGGACAAAGCGAAGACGAATTCCTTGTAGTGCTTCAGCCGGGCGACCGGCGCTTCGTAGCGCTCGTGCTGCCGTTCGAATTCGATGAAACCGGTTGGCTTACCCATGATGCTCGACTCTTGTTCTGTATGACGGGGACGGACGACTCAGGCAACCGCAGCCGGCGTTTTCGCCGGTTGCGACGCGCTCTGCGCGGCGGCCTTGCGGGCCGCGCTGCGCTCGCCGAGCGCGCGCCGATACTCGTGCGGGAACACCTTGACGAACTGGCGACGCGCCGCGTCCCAGTTTTCGAGCAGGGCCTTCGCCCGCAGCGAACCGGTGTACTGGAAGTGACGCTCGATCAGTCCCTTGAGCAATCCTTCATCGGTCTGGCCGGCGTGCCAGAGCGCTTCGTCGACCGTGCGCTCCTGCTCGCCGCGCGGCAGGACCGGATCGAGCGAGACCATCGCAAGGTTGCAGCGTTGCGCGAACGCCGCATCCGGGTCGTACACGAAAGCCAGCCCGCCCGACATGCCGGCCGCGAAGTTGCGCCCGGTTTCGCCGAGCACGATCACCGTGCCGCCGGTCATGTACTCGCAACCGTGGTCGCCGGTGCCTTCCACCACGGCGGTGGCGCCGGAGTTGCGCACGCAGAAGCGTTCGCCGGCCACCCCGCGGAAGAAGGCCTCGCCTTCGATCGCGCCGTACAGCACGGTGTTGCCGCAGATGATGTTTTCCTCGGACTTGCCGCGGAAATCGTTGGTCGGCCGGATGATGATGCGGCCGCCCGACAGGCCCTTGCCGACGTAGTCGTTGCCGTCGCCGACCAGGTCGAGCGTCACGCCCTTCGCGAGGAAGGCGCCGAAACTCTGGCCGGCCGTGCCCTTCAGCTGGATATGCAGCGTGTCGTCGGCCAGGCCGTCGTGGCCGTGCCGCTTGGCGATCTCGCCGGACAGCATGGCACCGACGGTCCGGTTGCGGTTGCGAACCGGCTGGATGAACGAGACGTGCTCGCCGCTCTCGATCGCCGCCTTCGACTTCTCCAGCAGCACGTGGTCGAGCGCCTTGTCCAGGCCATGATCCTGGCCTTCGAGATGGCGGCGCGGCACGTCGTACGCGGCGTCGGCGGCGTGGAAGATCTTCGCGAAATCGAGTCCGCGCGCCTTCCAGTGCTCGATGCCGCGCTTGGTATCGAGCAGGTCCACGCGGCCGACCATTTCCTCGAACGTGCGGAAGCCCAGCTGCGCCATGATTTCCCGCACTTCCTCGGCGATGAAGAAGAAGAAGTTGATCACGTGTTCCGGCTGGCCCTGGAACTTCGCGCGCAGCGCCGGATCCTGCGTAGCCACGCCCACCGGACAGGTGTTCAGGTGGCATTTGCGCATCATGATGCAGCCCTGCACGACCAGCGGCGCGGTCGCGAAGCCGAACTCGTCGGCGCCGAGCAGCGCCGCGATCGCGACGTCGCGGCCAGTCTTCATCTGCCCGTCGGCCTGTACGCGAATACGGCTGCGCAGGCGGTTCAGCACCAGCGTCTGCTGGGTTTCGGCCAGCCCGAGTTCCCACGGCGAGCCGGCGTACTTGATCGACGACAGCGGCGACGCGCCGGTGCCGCCGTCGTGCCCGGCGATCACCACGTGATCCGCCTTCGCCTTCGCGACACCCGCTGCAACGGTGCCGACACCGACTTCCGAGACCAGTTTGACCGACACGTCGGCGGCCGGGTTGACGTTCTTCAGGTCGTGGATCAGCTGGGCCAGATCCTCGATCGAATAGATGTCATGGTGCGGCGGCGGCGAGATCAGGCCGACGCCCGGCACCGAATAGCGCAGCCGGCCGATGTAGTTGTCGACCTTCTGGCCCGGCAGCTGTCCGCCTTCGCCCGGCTTCGCGCCCTGGGCCATCTTGATCTGGATCTGGTCGGCCGAGGCGAGATATTCGGCGGTCACGCCGAACCGGCCCGAGGCCACCTGCTTGATCCGCGAACGCAGTGAATCGCCATCGCGCAACGGCGTGTCGCGCACGATCGCGTCGGTGCCGATGATGCCCGCGACGGTCTGCCCGGACTTGATCGGGATGCCGCGCAGTTCGTTGCGATAACGGCGCTCGTCCTCACCGCCCTCGCCGGTGTTCGACTTGCCGCCGATGCGGTTCATCGCGATCGCGAGGTTGGTATGCGCCTCGGTACTGATCGAGCCGAGCGACATGGCGCCGGTCGCGAAGCGCTTGACGATGTCCTTCGCCGGCTCGACTTCGTCGAGCGGAATCGCCCTGGCCGGATCCACCTTGAATTCGAACAGGCCGCGCAGCGTCATGTGACGGCGGCTCTGGTCGTTGATCAGGTTCGCGTACTCCTTGTACGTCTGATACGAGTTGCTGCGCGTCGAATGCTGCAGCTTCGCGATCGCATCCGGCGTCCACATGTGGTTTTCGCCGCGCACGCGGAACGCGTACTCGCCGCCCGCGTCGAGCATCGTCGAGAGCAGCGGATCGTCGCCGTATGCGTCGCGGTGCAGGCGAATCGCCTCCTCGGCCACCTCGAAGATGCCGATGCCGCCAATGTTCGAGGCCGTGCCGCGGAAATATTGGTCGATCAGCGCGCGCGACAGACCGACCGCTTCGAAGATCTGCGCGCCGGTGTACGACATATAGGTCGAGATGCCCATCTTGGACATCACCTTCAGCAGGCCCTTGCCGATCGCCTTGATGAAGTTCGCGATCGCCTTCTCGGGCGACAGCTCGCCCGGCAGGTCGCGCGCCATCGTCGCGAGCGTCTGCATCGCGAGATAGGGGTGAATCGCTTCGGCGCCGTAGCCGGCCAACAGCGCGAAATGGTGCACCTCGCGGGCCGAGCCGGTCTCCACGACCAGGCCGGTGCTGGTGCGCAAGCCCTTCTGGACCAGCTCGCTGTGCACTGCCGAGGTGGCGAGCAGCGCCGGGATCGCGACCTGATCGCGATCCATCTTGCGGTCCGAGACGATCAGGATGTTGTAGCCGGAACGCACCGCATCGACGGCCTCGGCGCACAGCGACGCCAGGCGTGCCTCGATGCCTTCCTTGCCCCACTCGACCGGATAGCAGATGTCCAGCTCATACGAGCGGAATTTGTTGCCGGTATAGCGGTCGATGTCGCGGATCGTCGCGATGTCGTCGAAGTCCAGCACCGGCTGCGCGACTTCCAGGCGCATCGGCGGGTTGATGTTGTTCGTGTCGAGCAGGTTCGGCTTCGGACCGATGAACGAGACGAGCGACATCACCAGATTCTCGCGGATCGGGTCGATCGGCGGGTTGGTCACCTGCGCGAACAGCTGGCGGAAGTAGTGATACAGCGTCTTGTTCTTGTTGGACATCACCGCCAGCGGCGAGTCGTTGCCCATCGAACCGATCGCTTCCTCCCCGCCGCGCGCCATCGGCGCCATCAGGAATTTCAGGTCCTCCTGGGTATAGCCGAAGGCCTGCTGCAGATCGAGCAGCGCCACACTGTCTGCCGCCCCGAGCGCCGTGCCAAGCGCGCCGTCCTGGCGCTTCGCGATCTGGTCGAGCTTGATGCGCACCGCCTCGATCCAGCTCTTGTACGGCTTGGCGTTGGCAAGCGTGTCCTTCAGTTCCTTGTCGCCGACGATGCGGCCCTGCTCCATGTCGATCAGGAACATCTTGCCCGGCTGCAGGCGCCACTTCTTGACGATCTTCGATTCCGGCACCGGCAGCACGCCGGCCTCGGACGCCATGATCACCACGTCGTCCTCGGTGATGCAGTAGCGCGCCGGGCGCAGGCCGTTGCGGTCCAGCGTCGCGCCGATCTGGCGGCCGTCGGTGAACGCAATCGCGGCCGGACCGTCCCACGGCTCCATCATCGCCGCGTGATATTCGTAGAACGCGCGGCGGTTGTCGTCCATCTCGGCATGCTGCTCCCATGCCTCCGGGATCATCATCATCACCGCGTGGACCAGCGGATAGCCGGCCATCACCAGCAGTTCGAGACAGTTGTCGAACGACGCGGTGTCCGACTGGCCCGGGTAGATCAACGGCCAGAGCTTCTTGAGGTCTTCGCCCAGCACGGCGCTGGAGATGCCGCCGGTGCGGGCCGACAGCCAATTGACGTTGCCCTTCACCGTGTTGATCTCGCCGTTGTGCGCGATCATCCGATAGGGGTGGGCAAGTTCCCAGGCCGGGAAGGTGTTGGTCGAGAAACGCTGGTGGACCAGCGCCAGCGCCGACACGACGCGCTCGTCGCGCAGGTCGCGGTAGTAGACGCCGACCTGGTCGGCGAGCAGCAGGCCCTTGTAGACGATGGTGCGCGCCGACATCGACGGCACGAAATATTCCTTGCCGTGCTTGAGCTTGAGGGCCTGGATGCGGTGGCTGGCGGTTTTCCGGATCACGTACAGCTTGCGCTCGAGCGCATCGGTGACGATCACGTCCGGACCGCGGCCGATGAAGATCTGACGGATGATCGGCTCGCTGGCCTTGACCGCGGGCGACATCGGCATCGCGTGATCGATCGGCACGTCGCGCCAGCCCAGCACGACCTGTCCTTCCGCCTTGACCGTCCGTTCCAGTTCCTGCTGGCAGGCCAGCCGCGACGCATGCTCCTTCGGCAGGAAGATCATGCCCACGCCGTATTCGCCGGCCGGCGGCAGCGCCACGCCCTGCCTGGCCATTTCCTCGCGATAGAACGCGTCGGGAATCTGCACCAGGATGCCGGCCCCGTCGCCCATCAACGGATCGGCGCCCACCGCGCCACGATGGTCGAGGTTCTCGAGAATCTTCAGGCCTTGCTGGACGATCTCGTGGGTTTTCTTGCCCTTGATGTGCGCGACGAAGCCGACGCCGCATGCGTCGTGCTCGTTGGCGGGGTCATACAAACCCTGCGGGCTCGGCAGCATATGGACGCCGGGGGCCGGCAGCAACTGATCGTCGGACATGGGGACACCGTTTGTGTTGTTTGCGCTGCAAGTGATCGGCGCGCCGGGCGTTCGCCTGCGCCGCGCCGCGCCGTGGGGACAGCGCTGACCGATCTCACAAAGGCGGAATATACGGGACCGATCAAGGATTTACCAAAATTTTCTCTCGTTATGACCCCAATTTATGCGACGCACCGTTTAAGTGCATTGGATAATGGGGCCATAGAAATTTGCGGTACCGCGACTGGTCATGCACCTGCTGAAGAGCGCTTGCCGAGGAGAATGACGCGGTGCCTGCGATGCGCCGGTCAGGCCTCGGAGGTGGTGATGATTGACGGTGAGTGGCGGTAAGTGGCGGTGAGCGGCAGTGGGACTCGCTCGCGCGCGGCAATATGGCCGCGTCGCGGGGGGGGGGGGGCGCTTTCGAAGTGGCACGTGAACCGGCCGCGACAGGAGCGAAACGCAAGCGGCATGCAGTCGGGTGGCATAGCCGCAACGCCGCGCTGCCGGTCGGCCGCATGACCGCGGCGGCGGCGATGTACGAGCGGTCTTCGGCCGGGCTACATTCCTTGTCCGATTGCCCGCAACGGGCAACGCGACCGCGATCGGCCGCAGTCGAGCCGGGGCCGACCGGCAACGGTCGGGCGGCAGGCGAAGCGCTGAGCAGCGCCGGTCGGAAGCACTTTGCGCGTATCGACCGCCGCGTGCCCGCCGGGTCGGTCAAGCGGCAGCCGAGCGCCATGGTACGGCGACCACCGTCAGGGCGACAGCGCCGGCTGGATAGCGCATGCACGCTACCGAGCGCGTGTTACCGAGCGGATGATGCCGAGCGGATGACACCGCCCCGGCGGCACTGCGGCCGCCGTCGGGGTGCCGCGCGCGTTCAGAACTTGTGACGCAGGCCCAGCCGCAGCAACGACTGGCGATTGCTGGACGAAGCGGCAGTGACGTAGTTGATCTGGGCCGTGGTGCCGCTACTGCCCGACAGGCAGGCCGCCATCGCGTAAACGTCGGTGCGTTTCGACAGCGCGTAGTCGAGCATCAGGTTGACCTGCTGATAGCGCGGCTTGGCGCCGCTCGCGTGCACGTCGACGTCGGTCCACGTATAGCCAAGCCCGCCGCTCAGCGTCGTCGCGAACGCGTAGTTGAGCCAGCCTTCGACATTGCGGAAGTCGACGTTCGCACCGTTGAAGCCGGCACGGAAGGTCACCTGGCTCGCATCGAGGCCCATCTTGAAGGCACCGAATGTATAACTCGCGCCCAGCCCGTAGATCGACTCGCTGGTCGTCGACGGCAGGTAGCGCGTGTAGAGCACGTTCTTCGGCAGCGAATCATAGGCCGCCGCGTAAGGACTGTTGACGCGCGTGTACGCCGCCGCAACGTAAAGCGGTCCGTAGCCGTAGTTGATGCCCAGACTCAGCACGCTGTTCGTCGAAAACGCACCGGCCTGACCACCGAACGAATACAGGGCGCCGAGCTTGAAGCCGCCCAGCGTCGGGCTGGTGTACTTGACCGCGTTGTTGACACGGAACGAGCCGTTCAGATTGTCCACGTCGCCCGCGTGCGAGAAGTAGGTGCCCCATTGCCCCTGTCCCGACACTGGAGCGACGAAGTCCGCCATGAATTCGTATTGGCGCCCGAGCGTCAGGGTGCCGGCGTTCGAACTCAGTCCAACGTAGGCCTGCCTGCCGAACAGCCGGCCGTTCTGGCCGAAACCGCCCGCGGACGGGTCGAAACCGTTCTCCAGCGCGAAGATTGCGCGCAGGCCGCCGCCCAGGTCTTCCTTGCCGAGCAGGCCCCAGCGGGAGCCCTGAGTCACGCCGCTTTGCATCTGGTAGGCGTGGCCGCCGGCCTGATTGCTGGTCCAGGTGACGCCTTCGTCGATCACGCCGTAAAGCGTCACGCCGCTCTGGGCAAGGCAGGGCGACGCGCAGCTCAGTGTCACGAATGAGGCCCCGAGCGTTTTTCCTATTTTCGTTTGCATTCCTGTCTGGTCGGTTCGCCGAACACGATTGATGGGACGCGGCGCCTTGCGGGCGAACGCCGTACCGGCCGGCAAACCGCGCACACTTCGAAGCAGCGCCAATGTAGGAGTGCACGCGTGGAAAAAATAATGAAAAAACCCGGTGCTGATAGTCCTAACGGTAATATCCGCGACTGCGCGGCCGGCTTTCGTGCAGATGCCAACTTTCCCCAGCGGCTGCCATCCGCATGCGATGCGAACGCACCGGTGACCTCGCGCGCGCTGCGGCTGATTGACTCCGCGATGCGTGGCCCCGCCGCGGCCTGCCATCGCGCTCCCATTCACCGAGACCGACCATGCCCTCGATGATGTCCGACCCCGCACGCCCGGCCAGCCCGATCTCGCAATTGTCGCTGTCCCGCAAGCTCAAGCTGCAGCAACTGATCGTCGTCGCGAAGGTGATCGACAGCGGCTCGCTGCTGCGCGCCGCGAACGAAATGGGCATGACGCAGCCGGCGATCACCAAGGCCGTCCAGGAACTCGAAGCCTTCCTCGAAGCGCCGCTTTTCGAGCGCAGCAACCGGGGCGTGGTGCCGACGGAGCTCGGCCGCCTGCTGGGCGAACGCGCCAAGTCGATGATCACGGAGCTTCGTTACCTGACCGACGAGATCAACGCCCTGCAGCGCGGCACTGCCGGCCACGTGATCGTCGGCACGCTCATTTCCGCGTCGGCGCGCTTGCTGCCGCTAACCATCGCAAAGCTGAAAGCGCAGGCGCCCGGCGTGCTCGTCACGGTGCGCGAGGCGTCGACGCCGCAACTGTTTCCCGCGCTGGCCACCGGCGACCTCGACATCGCGGTCGGCCGCCTGCCGGAGCGGGAACTGCCGCTCGCCAGCGCCTTTCCACTCCAGCACGAGGTGCTGTTCGAGGAGTCGATGTGCATCGTGGTTGGCGCCAGGCACCGCTTCGACCTGCCATCCCAACCGCATCTCGCCGATCTTCGTCATCTGCCGTGGATCGTGCCGCTTGGCGACTCGCCGGCCCGCATGCGCGCCGAACGCCTGTTCCAGGATGCGGGGCTGGCGCTGCCGGAGAACCGCATCGAATCGCTGTCGATGCTGACCAACATCGGCCTGCTGCTGGAAACGGCCTGCGTCGCTCTGATGCCGCGCGCCGCAGCGCAACAGTTCGTCGGGCCAGGTCTGCTGTCAGTGCTCGACGTCGCCGAGTCGGGCGACTTCGGCGCCGTGGGTTTCTCGATTCGCGCCGACCGCAAGGTCAGCGCCGCCTGTCAGCGCTTCATCGCATGTCTGCGCGACAGCGCCCGCGAAATCGCCAGCTGATCGGCGGTGCAACGTCGCCGATATCACCATTAGGAATACCCGGGCGCTGAATCGTTATTATTTTTTATGGGCACGACTTCTTAGACTCGGGGCATTCAGTCCGAGCAGGAAGCCTTCATGCCCACCGCCCTTGCAACGCGCGCGCCGTCGTCCGTCAGCGTCGATGTCGACCCTCCACTGCTGCAGCACTACATCGACGGCGAATTCGTCGCGACCGCCGCCCGCTTCGAGAATCGCAGCCCGGTCACCGGGCAGCTGATTGCCGCGGTCTGCGAGGCCGGCCCCGCCGAAGTCGATCGAGCGGTGGCCGCCGCCCGGCGGGCGCTTGCTGGCCCCTGGGGTGAAGCCAGTGTGGAGGATCGCGCGGCCATCCTGTATCGCGTTGCCGCCGGCATCGAGGCGCGCTTCGAGGCGTTCGTTGCCGCGGAAGTGGCGGACACGGGCCGCCCCGTCGAGCAGGCCCGGCGCCTCGACGTGGCGCGCGGCGTGGCCAACTTCCGCGCCTTCGCCGATCTGATCAAGACCGCCCCCAGCGAACTCTTCGAAAGTCGGGGCCCGGACGGCGCAACGCTGTTGAACTACGTGAGCCGCAAGCCGCTCGGCGTGGTCGGCATCATCTCGCCGTGGAACCTGCCGCTGCTGCTCCTGACGTGGAAAGTCGCGCCCGCGCTGGCGATGGGCAACTGCGTGGTGGCGAAGCCGTCGGAAGAGTCGCCGTCCTCGGCCACGCTGCTTGCCGAAGTCATGCGCGACGCGGGCGTGCCGCCCGGCGTGTTCAACCTGGTGCACGGCTTCGGTCCGGGCTCCGCTGGCGAGGCGCTGACCCGTCATCCCGATGTCGCCGCGATCACGTTCACCGGCGAGTCACGCACCGGCAGCCAGATCATGAAGACCGTTGCCGACGGCGTGAAGGAGATCTCGTTCGAGTTGGGCGGCAAGAACGCGGCGGTGGTTTTCGCCGACGCCGATTTCGACGCGGCGGTGGAGGGCGTGCGCCGCTCCAGCTTCACCAACGCGGGGCAGGTGTGCCTGTGTTCGGAACGCGTGTATGTCGAGCGCCCGATCTTCGAGCGCTTCGTGGCGGCGCTCAAGGCCAGGACGGAAACCATGCGGCTCGACTACCCCGACGCGCCAGGCGTCGACATGGGGCCGGTCATTTCGCACAAGCATCGCGACAAGGTGCTGTCGTACTACCGCCTGGCGGTCGCGGAAGGCGCCACGGTGGTCACTGGCGGCGGCACGCCGCTCTTCAATGACATTCGGGACGCCGGCGCCTTCGTGCAACCGACCATCCTGACCGGCCTGCCCGACGACGCGCGCTGCGTGACCGAGGAGATCTTCGGCCCGGTGTGCCACATCGCGCCGTTCGACTCGGAGCAGGAAGTCATCGGACGCGTGAACGACAGCGCCTATGGCCTGGCCGCTTGCGTCTGGACCACCGACCTGTCGCGCGCGCACCGCGTGTCGCGGCGCTTCCATACCGGCCTGGTATGGGTGAACACGTGGTTCACCCGCGACCTTCGCACGCCGTTCGGTGGCACCAAACTGTCCGGCCTGGGCCGCGAGGGCGGGCGCCACTCGCTCGACTTCTATTCCGAAATCACCACCATCTGCATCCGGCTGTGAGCCTGCCATGACCGTCCGAAGCCACCTGATCGACCACAAGGCCAAACCGCGCGGTGCCTATCCGCACCTGAAGCGCGCGGGCGATTTCCTGTTCGTCTCGGGCACGAGTTCGCGCCGTGCGGACAACACCATCGAAGGCGCCGATGCCGACGCGATGGGCACGATGCATCTCGACATCCGGGCGCAGACCCGCGCCGTGCTGCGCCACATCGAGGACATCCTGGCCAGCGAGAAGGCGGCACTATCGGACGTCGTCGAAATCTGCGCCTATCTCGTGAACATGAACGATTTCGGCGGCTACAACACGGTGTACGCCGAGTTCTTCGGCAGCGACGGACCGGCGCGCACGACGGTCGCCGTCCATCAGTTGCCGCATCCGCATCTCGCCATCGAGATCAAGGCGATTGCCTACAAACCCCGCTGAACCACCAGCCGAGGCCCCGACCATGTCAGCCTACCTGCCGCCGTTCAACCTTTCGCGCTGGATCGACGAGCACGCTCACCTGCTGCGGCCACCGGTCGGCAACCAGCAGCTCTGGTCGGACCGGGACTTCATCGTGACCATCGTCGGCGGTCCGAACCACCGGACCGATTACCACGACGATCCCGGCGAGGAATTCTTCTACCAGTTGCGCGGCAACGCCCACCTGAAATTGTGGATCGACGGCGCCGCCGAACGCGTCGTCCTGCGCGAGGGCGACGTGATGCTGCTGCCGCCGCATGTACGCCATTCCCCGCAACGCCCCGAAGCCGGCAGTGCCTGCCTGGTCATCGAGCGTCAACGCCCACCGGGCGAGGTCGATGCGTTCGAGTGGTACTGCGAAGGCGCGGAGGGCTGCGGGCATCTGGTGCATCGCACGGAGGTCCAGTTGAAAAACATTGTCACCGACTTGCCGCCGCTGTTCGACGCCTTCTATCGCAGCGAGACGCTCCGGCGCTGTCCGGCCTGCGGCAAGCTGCATCCGGGCCGCAGCGCCCAGGCCGAGACACCGGCGCCCCAACCCGCGACCCCATGAACAAGATCGATATCCACTCGCATTTCTTTCCGCGCGTCACGCAGGCGGAAGCCGCACGCCTGGACGCCGCGCACTCGCCCTGGTTGCGCATCGACGCGGACGGCGAACGCGGCCACATCATGGTCGACGACCGCGCCTTTCGGCCGGTGCACCGGCCGCTGTGGGATCCGGCCGCGCGCATCGCGGATCTCGACGCGAAGAACGTGACAGCGCAGATTGTCTGCGCGACACCGATCATGTTCGCCTATCGCTACGACGCGGCCGATGCCGCCGCGTGGGCGGCCCGCATGAACGACCTCGCGTTGGAACACTGTGCGTATGCGCCCACGCGTCTGAAGGCGCTCGCCCAGGTGCCGCTGCAGGATCTCGACCTTGCCTGCCGCGAAGCGTCGCGCGCGAAAGCGGCCGGCCATGTCGGCGTGCAGATCGGCAACCATCTCGGCCCGCGCGATCTGGACGACCCACAACTGATCGACTTCCTCTGCCATTGCGCGCGCGACGACATTCCGGTGCTGGTGCATCCGTGGGACATGATGACCGACGGGCGCATGAAGAAGTGGATGCTGCCATGGCTGGTCGCGATGCCCGCCGAGACGCAGCTGAGCATCCTGTCGCTGGTGCTGTCGGGCGCGTTCGAACAGATCCCACGTTCGTTGAAACTGTGCTTCGCACATGGCGGCGGCAGCTTTGCGTTCCTGCTCGGACGCGCGGAAAACGCCTGGCACTGCCGCGACATCGTGCGCGAGGACTGCCCGTTGCCGCCATCGCACTACCTGGACCGCTTCCACGTCGACAGCGCGGTGTTCGATTCGCGCGCGCTGCGCCTCCTGGTCGACGTGATGGGCGTCGAGCGCGTGATGCTCGGCTCCGATCATCCGTTTCCGCTCGGCGAGCAGGAGATCGGCGCACTGGTCGCGGCCAGCGACTGGCTCGACGACGCGCAACGCGCCCGCATCTGCGCCGGCAACGCGTGCGACTTCTTCGGCATTGCGCTGTGAACGCGCGACACCGGCAGGGCCCTTCTCCACTCCGCAGGAATTTCGCGATGGTCACTCCCTCGAAACAAGCACCGCACCGGCGCGCCGTTGGCCGCGCCGTCGGCTTGCTCGCCTGCCTGCTGCTCGGCGCGAGCCTCATGACACCGGCCGTGGCACAGACGCCGCCGCTGAAGATCGGCTTCATCGGCACGCTGTCGGGACCGGCCGGCGCGCTCGGCCAGGACCAGTACGACGCGTTCATGCTGGCCATCGAGCAGAAAGGGGGCAAGCTCGGCGGCATGCCGGTGCAGGTGCTGCGCGAGGACGACCAGCTCAAACCGGACGTCGCGGTGCAGGCGACGCGCAAGCTGATCGAGCGCGACAAGGTACCGATCATCACCGGCGTGACGTTCTCCAACGTGATGATGGCGATCCACAAGCCGATCACGGGCGCGGGCGTGCTGCTGATCGGATCGAACGCCGGACCCACGCCGCTGGCCGGCGCAGGCTGTTCGCCGTGGTTCTTCTCGACGTCCTGGAACAACGACGAACTGCACGAGGCCGGCGGGCAACTGGTCAGCGATCTGGGCTACAAACGCACGGTGGTGATGGCGCCGAACTACCAGGCGGGCCGCGACGCGGTCGCCGGTTTCAAGCGCGACTATCGCGGCACCATCGTCGACGAGGTGTACACGCAGGTCAACCAGCCGGATTATTCGGCCGAGATCACGCAGTTGCAGGCCGCGCGACCGGACGCGGTGTACGTGTTCTATCCGGGCGGCATGGGCGTGAACTTCGTCAAGCAGTACCGCCAGGCCGGCCTGCTCGGCAAGCTGCCGCTGATTTCGGTCTCGACCATCGACGGCACGACGCTGCCCGCGTTGAAGGAGATCGCCCTGGGTGCGATCACGGCGGCGCCCTACTCGCCGGATCTGAAAAACGCCCAGAACGCGCAGTTCGCCGCCGCGTACGCCAAGCGTTACAACCGGCAGCCGTCGCTCTACGCCGCGCAGTCCTACGACGCCGCGAATCTGCTCGACGCCGCGCTGAGCACGGTGAAGGGCAACACCGCCGACCGGCAGGCCCTGCGGCAGGCGCTCAAGACAGCGCGGTTCGCTTCGGTGCGCGGCGACTTCAGCTTCGACTCGAACCAGTTCCCACGCGCGCCGTTCTATCGCGTCGACGTGGTGAAGACCAGCAATGGCGCGGCGTTCGAGAGCAAGGGCGCGATCGTCGCCAAGGTGCGCAGCCCGCTGGCACAGCAGTGCAAGATGAACTGACGCGAGGCGATCGCCATGAACCTGACGCTCATCGTCATGCAATGCCTGAACGGCATGCAGCTCGGCGTGCTGCTGTTCCTGATGGCGGCCGGGCTGACGCTGGTCTTCGGCATCATGAACTTCGTCAACCTCGCGCACGGCTCGCTGTACATGGTCGGCGCCTTTATCGGCGCCTTCGTCTACAACCGGACCGGCTCGTTCCTGCTCGGGCTGGCTGTGCTGATTCCCGCAATGGTCGCGATCGGCATGCTGCTCGAGACCTGCGTGCTGCGCCGCCTCTACCGGCGTGACCATCTGGATCAGGTGCTGGCCACCTTCGGGTTGATCCTGTTCTTCAACGAACTGATGCGCATCAGGTGGGGGCCGTCGCCGTACTACATGGAAGTGCCGGCCGCGCTGTCCGGCACCGTCGACCTGCTGGGCATGCCGTATCCCGCCTATCGACTGCTGATCGTCGCGGCCGGCATCGCCGTGGCGCTGGGCTGTCATCTGCTGGTGCACCGCACCCGCATCGGCATGTTGATTCGCGCGGGCGCAACGCATCGCACGATGGTCGGCGCGCTGGGGGTGAACATCGCGCTGCTCTATGCGCTGATTTTCGCGCTGGGCGCGGTGCTGGCCGGCGTCGCGGGCATGCTGGCCGGCCCGATTCTGTCAGTGCAGCCCGGCATGGGCGAGCCGATCCTGATCCTGACCATGGTCGTCATCGTGATCGGCGGCATCGGCTCGATTCGCGGCGCCTTCCTGGGCGCCCTGCTCGTCGGCGTGATCGACACGCTGGGACGCACCCTGCTGCCCGCCGTGCTGGCCCAGTTGTTCACGCGCGGCGCCGCCGACATGGCCGGCCCCGCACTGGCCTCGATGCTGATCTACATCCTGATGGCCGTCGTGCTCGCGCTGCGTCCGCAAGGGCTGTTTCCCGTCAAACATGGATAGACGCCGATGCTGACACCTTCATCTTCCTCGCATGCACCGCATACACCGCATGCGGCGCCGGCGCCGCAGCGCCATCGGCGCATCACCGTCCAGGGTGGCACGATGCTGCTGCTGTTCGTGCTGCTCGCGATGGTGCCGGTCTATGCACGCGTACAGGCCGAGCCCTTCTACGTGATTCTGTTCGCGCGAGTCCTGATCTTCGCGATCGCCGCACTGTCGCTGGACCTGATCCTCGGCGTGGCGGGCCTGGTGAGCTTCGGCCACGCGCTCTACCTCGGCATCGGCGCATATGCGGCCGGCATCCTGGCGCAGCACGGCATCGACAACGGCTGGGTGCACGTCGGCGTCGCGGTGGGCATGTGCGCGGCGGTCGGGCTGGTCACCGGCCTGGTCTCGCTGCGCACCGCCGGCATCGCCTTCATCATGATCACGCTGGCATTCGCGCAGATGGGCTACTTCCTCGCAGTGAGCCTGAAGGATTACGGCGGCGACGACGGCCTGCCGCTCGCCGCCGCCAGCCGGTTCGGCAGCCTTTCGCTGGCCGACCCGGTCACGCTGTACTGCGTCGCACTCGCGATGCTCGCGTTGTTGCTGTTGCTCGGCCGTCGCATGCTGAAGGCCCGCTTCGGCATGACGCTCGCCGGCATCCGGATGAATCCGCGCCGCATGCGCGCGCTTGGCGTGGCGACCCTGCACTACACGCTGGCCGCGTATGTCTCGGCCGCCGTCCTGTGCGGGCTGGCCGGCGTACTGCTGGCAAATCTCACGCAATTCGTGTCGCCGTCGACGCTTTCCTGGACCACTTCCGGCGAACTGATCGTGATGGTCGTGATCGGCGGTCTCGGCACGTTTGCCGGCCCGGTCCTGGGCGCACTCGCGATGGTACTGGTTGAGGAAGGCCTGAAGGCCGCCACCGAGCACTGGATGGTCTACATGGGTCCGCTGATCGTCGTCGTGGTGCTCGTCAGCAAGCGCGGGCTGATCGGCGTGCTGCAGGAACTCGACGCACGGCGCGCGCGCGGCGCCACGCGGACGCGCCCCGCCGACGGAGCGCACCGATGAACATCCTCAATGTCAGCGGTCTGGTCAAACGCTACGGCGGACTGACGGCGACCGACCATTTCGACCTGTCGGTCGCGCCCGGCGAAATCCACGCAATCATCGGCCCGAACGGCGCCGGCAAGAGCACGCTGATCGGCCAGATCTCAGGCGAATTGCGTCCCGACGAGGGCCGGCTCGTGTTCGAGGAACGGGACATCACGGCGCTGCCGATCGGGCGGCGCGCCCGGCTCGGACTGGCACGCTCGTACCAGATCACCTCGGTCCTGCACGAGTTCACAGCGCTGGAAAACGTCATGGTCGCCGTCAACGCGCAGGCGGGCAAGCGCTTCGGCTGCTGGCAGCCGATGGCGGCAGCGCACGCCATTGCCGGGCCCGCGCTGGCGTTGCTCGAACAGGTCGGCCTTGGCGAACGTGCGCATGTGCCCGTTGCCGAGATGGCGCACGGCGAACACCGCCAACTGGAACTGGCGATGGCACTGGCCAGCTCGCCCCGGCTGCTTCTGCTCGACGAACCGATGGCCGGCATGAGTCAGGCGGAATCGGCACAGATGACCGCGCTGTTGCGCACGCTCAAGGGACGCTGCGCGATCGTCCTGGTCGAGCACGACATGGATGCCGTGTTCGCGTTGGCCGACCGCATTACCGTGCTGGTGTACGGACGGGCGATCGCATGCGGCACGCCGGCGGCCATCCGGGCGGACGCGGCCGTGCGGAGCGCCTATCTGGGCGAGGACGAAGCCGTCCTCGACGCCGAAGGAGCCCACGCATGACACGACTGCTTGCGGTACGGAACGTCGAAGCGTCGTACGGCGCCAGCCAGGCCCTGTTCGGGATCGATTTCGACGTCGACGAAGGACAGTTCGTGACCCTGCTCGGCCGCAACGGCATGGGCAAGTCCACGACCGTGAAGACGCTGACCGGACTGCTGCGCCCGACGCGCGGCACCATCGTTCTCGACGGCCAACCCGTCCATGCACGAGCCTCGCATGTGGTGGCGCGAGCCGGTGTCGGCCTGGTGCCCGAGGGCCGCCACGTGTTTCCGACGCTCACGGTGCGCGAGAATCTGGTGGCGACGGCACACAACCGGCAGCGCAGCACGACGCCCTGGACGCTCGAACGCGTCTACCGCTTCTTCCCGCGACTGCGCGAGCGCGAACGCAACCTGGCCGCCAATCTATCGGGTGGCGAACAGCAGATGCTCGCGATCGGCCGGGCGCTGATGACCAATCCACGACTGTTGATCCTGGACGAGGCGACGGAAGGCCTGGCGCCGCTGATCCGGGAGGAAATCTGGCGTTGCCTGGCCGAGCTCAAACAGACCGGCTTGGCTATCATCTGCATCGACAAGCACCTCGCGCCGCAGCTCGCGCTTGCCGATCGTCACTACGTGTTGGCGAAGGGACGCGTGGCATGGCGCGGCACGTCCGCCGAACTGCGGGCGCAGGCCGAGCGCCTGCGCAGCCACCTCAGCATCTAGCCACGCCCCTCGCGTTCACGCCATGCCTTTCGATCTGACCTTCGCCGATCTCGCCGCGCGCGCGGTGCAATACAACGCGCGCGCTTCGGTCGCCGACTTCGACGCCGAGATGGCAAGCTATGCCGCGTTGGCGGCGCGCGCCCGGGCCGCGTGTCCGGGCATCCTCGACCTGCCATACGGCATGGGGCGGGATGAACGGCTCGACCTGTTTCCTGTGCAAGCCGCGCGACAGCCGGCGCCGCTGCTCGTCTTCGTGCATGGCGGCTACTGGCGCTCGCAGCGCAAGGAAGACGCCTGTTCGATGGTCCGCGCCTTCACTCACGCCGGGGTGGCGGTGGCGGTGGTCGAATACACGCTGCTGCCGGAGGCCACGCTGGCCGAAGTGGTGCGCGAGATACGCAGCGCGGTGGCATGGCTGTATCACAACGCGCGCACCTATGGCGCCGATCCGGAGCGGATACATGTCTGCGGCAGTTCCGCCGGCGCGCATCTCGCGGCGATGCTGCTGGCCGACACGTGGCAGGCCAGCTACCGCCTGCCGCAGGACGTCATCAAGGGCATCGTCGGGTTGAGCGGGCTGTACGACATACGGCCACTCTGCGACATCGGCGTCAACGACTGGCTGCGGCTGCATGTAGAGCAGGCCGCCGCGCTCAGCCCGGCGCTGCACCTGCCGGCGTCCGCCCCCGACGTCGTGCTCTGCGTGGGCGGACTGGAAACCGACGGTTTCCGCCACCAGACATTCGATTTCCACGCGCGGCTGCGTGCGCGGGGCCTGCCTGTGCAACTGGTCGACAACACGCACTGCAATCACTTCAACCTGGTCAGCGAACTGGCCGAACCGGAGTCCGCGCTGTTTCGCGCGACGATCGGCATGATCGGCAATACGCCCGTCTAGCGATCGACCGCGCCGTGGATCAATGCGGCGACAAACGGTTTGCGATCCATCGGAAGCGCCGCCCGGCCGCGCGCCTGCATGCGCCCATATGCGTCAGTGCCGGGCGGATGCCAATCATCGCCTGCTTTGGAGGTCGAAGGCATAGCGGCCTTCGTTGCGTCTCGCAGTGACGCCGCCGACACGCTGCGGAATGGTTTTGGCGGGCGAACAAACCGTCGCGGTACCCTGCCAGCGACGGCGGACGCAATGCGTGTTCGCCGATGTTCGCTGGTGTCCGAATGGGTTCGCATGAACGCAGCGGACGCGCTGCGCCGCCGTTCGAGGCGAGACGTCGGCTGAGCGTGCTTGAGCGTGCCTGCCGGGTGCTCAGGCGCGCGAACATGCCTGAGAGCCTGTCTAAGCGTCGTCGCCCGATACCCGGCGCGCGGCGCCGGGGCGGCGGCCGCGCGGTAGCGGCGCCGCGCGGCGGCTTGCCTGGCGACCGTGGCGGGCCAGGAACGCCTCGCTGGCCAACGCCCAGCCTTTCTCCGTCGCCTGCTCAATCTCGTGCCGCGCTGCCGCGTCGACTGGCTGCTCCGCCGCGTCACGATAGGCGCGCTGCCGTTCGAACGGCGTATTGCCGAGCGACCAGTACAGCGCATGGTCCACGACCAGCGGGTCGACCGTCAGGCCGACGTGGTGCGCATGGCTGGACCAGCGATACGCAGCAGCCTCGGCCGCAAGCCCGCGCTCGGCGGCAGCCGCCTCGATGCCACGCGAGCACAGCAATAGATAACGCTCGGGTTCCAGCACGGTTGCACGGTAGCGGCTCTCCCATAACGAGCCCTCGCGCCCGTGGCGACGATTGAAGTAGCTGACATAGCGACGCCCAACCGCCTGCACGAGCGCGGACATCGCGCGCGCGTCGGGCGGCGTTCCCAGCCACCGCACCGAGTCGTCGAGCAGGACATAAGCATGCAGCGCCACGCGTGTCTGCGCCACGCTCTCCCGCAGGCAGCCTAGAAAGCGCTGCCGATCGGCATCGTCGATGAAGGCGGCCCTGCCGTCGGGTGTGCGCAGGACGACGTGCTGTGGCAGTCCCGGAATGTACAGACGCGGCAGGCGGGCCATGGCAACGGAGCGTCGGCTCGGAATGGCGGGAAAGCCGTCATCTTACGGCAACGGCGCCGGCCCTCGGATCATGGCGCCGGTCCAGCGGGCGCAGCAGGGCCAGCGGCCCCGCATGCCACGGCCAGGCTTGCAGGCGAGGACTTTCGCGGCTTCTTCACCGGCCGTGCAGCGCGCCTGGCCTCGGCGGTCTGGGACCGAAAGGGGGACGCGGACAGACAGTGCGCCCGGCGGTTTCTCACCGGGAAACCGGCAAGCACGGAGAACGGGGATGGGGACGGGCTGGCGGGGGCCCTGGAGGCGGAGGGGTGACGGCATCGCGACGGTATCGCAAGGCAATTGGCGTCCGCCACCGTCCCCGCCGTCCGCCTCTGCCGTCCGCCTCTGCCCCGTTCACCTCTGCCGCCGACCTCTATCGCGCGTTTCGTATGGTGACGGCACCGCCCCCACTCATGCTCACGGCGCCCGCGGCGCTGGCGGCGAATCAGTCGTTGTCGACGACGAACAGTCGCCTATATTCCTTCAGCGCATACCGATCCGTCATGCCGGCGATGTAGTGCGCAATCAACCTGGGCTGGTCGCCCTGGATGTGGCTGTGGCCCAGACGGTACTCGGGCGGCAACAGGCGCGGATCGTCGATGAACGCGTCGAACAGGCCGCGCACCACGCGGCGCGCCTTGCTCGTCATGCGCATCACCCGGAAATGCCGATACAGATTGGCCATCAGAAACTGCTTCAACTGACGTCCCTGGGTGGCAATGGGCTCGCTGTGCGCCACGACCGGCGGCAGCGCTCGCACCGCCTCGACCGATGCGGGCGCGTGCTCGCGCAAGCGCGTGGCCGTTTCCGCGATCAGGTCGGCGATCAGCGTGTTGATCATCGCGCGAACCGTCTCGTGAATCAGCCGGCGTCCCGGCAGCTCGCCATATTGCGCGCGTGCTCGCGTGTAGTGGTCTCGCCAGAGATCGACCGCTTCCAACTGCTCGAGACGCAGCAGGCCGGAGCGCAAGCCATCGTCGATGTCGTGATTGTTGTACGCGATCTCGTCGGCAAGATTGGCGATCTGCGCCTCGACCGTCGGCTGCCGACCGAGCAGAAACCGCTCGGCGACATCGCCCAGGCGGCGCGCATTCTCGCGCGAACAGTGCTTGAGAATGCCTTCGCGCGTCTCGTAGCTCAGGTTCAGGCCATCGAACGCCGCGTAGCGCTCCTCCAGCTCGTCGACCACCGCCAGGCTTTGCAGGTTGTGCTCGAAGCCACCATGGTCGCGCATGCATTCATTCAGCACGTCCTGCCCGGCATGCCCGAATGGCGTGTGCCCGAGATCGTGCGCCAGCGAGATTGCCTCGACCAGATCCTCGTTGACATGCAGTCCACGCGCGATCGACCGTGCGATCTGCGCCACCTCGAGACTGTGCGTGAGACGCGTGCGGAACAGATCGCCTTCGTGATTCACGAAGACCTGGGTCTTGTATTCCAGGCGCCGGAAGGCGGCCGAATGGATAATGCGGTCGCGATCCCGCTGGAACGCGGTGCGGGTAGGCGCCGGCGGTTCGGCATGGCGCCGGCCGCGGCTGGCATCGGAACGCGCCGCATACGGCGCAAGCTGGCTTTCGTAGGTGGCGCCCGGAAGCAGGCCGGCCAATGGCGCCGTGGTTCGATCGTTCAATGCGCGAATCCTCCGTTACTCTCCGGTGCAAGCCGCGCGCCAGCGGCGTGCGCGCGGCGCCGGGTCAACTGGTGGTGGCCAGCGTGGCGCGCAACTCGTCCTCCGGAACACGCGTGATGACCGCCTCGCCAAGCGACTTCAGCAACACGAAGCGGATGTCGCCGCCCTCGGCCTTCTTGTCGCCCTGCATCAGCTCGATGTAGCGGTCCTCGCCCAGCTTCGGCGCCCGGCTCGGCAGGCCTGCCGCCTCGACGAGGCGACGCAGGCGGTCCCCGTCGGCATCGGCCAGCAGACCCAACCGGGCCGACAGGTCGGCCGCCATCACCATGCCGCAGCCGACGGCCTCGCCGTGCAGCCATTCACCGTAGCCCAGGCCCGCCTCGATCGCATGACCGAACGTGTGCCCGAGGTTCAGGATCGCACGCAGACCGCTTTCGCGCTCGTCCTCGGCCACCACGCGCGCCTTCACCTCGCACGAGCGGCGCACCGCCTCGGCCAGCGTGTCCGTGTCGCCTCGCAGCAGATCCGGCAGCGCGTCCTCGACCCAATCGACGAAGCCGGCGTCGGCAACGGCGGCCGTCTTGATGATCTCGGCGATGCCGGCCGAAATCTCGCGCGAGGGCAGCGTGGCCAGCGTGCCGACGTCGGCGAAGACGGCTTCGGGCTGGTAGAACGCGCCGATCATGTTCTTGCCCAGCGGATGGTTGATGCCCGTCTTGCCGCCGACCGAGGAATCGACCTGCGCGAGCAGCGTGGTCGGCACCTGCACGAACGGGACGCCACGCATGTAGGTCGCGGCCGCGAAGCCGGTCATGTCGCCGACCACCCCGCCCCCGAGCGCGAGCAGCGTGGTCTTGCGATCGGCGCGTCCCGCCAGCAGGGCGTCGAAGATCAGGTTGAGCGTTTCCCAGTGCTTGAACTGTTCGCCATCGGGCAGGACGATGGTCGACACCTGCTTGCCGACGGCGCGCAGCGCCGCTTCCAGCCGGCCGGCGTAGTGCGGCCCGACCGTCGTGTTGGTGACGATCACGGCCGACGGTCCGGCGACGTGCGCGGCGATCAGGTCGCCCCGATCGATCAGATCGACGCCGATGTGAATCGGGTAGCTGCGTTGTCCGAGATCGACCTGGAGAGAAAGCATGCTGTTCGCCTAGCGTGTGGGTTGCGTGCCGTCCTGGGGCGCCTCCACGACGCCGGCAAGTTCGAGCTGCATCAGGACGGTGTTGGCGAGACTGTTGACCGACGGCCGGCCGGTCTCGACGATGAAATCGGCGCACTGCCGATAGATGGGATCGCGCTGCTTGAACAGCGCAACGAGCTTGCCGCGCGGATCCTCGGTCTGCAACAACGGCCGGTTGCGATCGTGACGGGTGCGCAACCACAGATCATGCGGATTGGCGCGCAGGTAGACGACCACGCCGCGCTCGCGCAGCCGCTGGCGATTCTCGTCGCGCAGCACCGCGCCACCGCCCGTCGCGAGCACGATGCCGGAAAGCGATGACAGTTCGTCGATCATCTGCGCTTCGCGCTGGCGAAAACCTGCCTCGCCCTCGTGCTCGAAGATGACCGGCACGCGCACGCCCAACCTCGTCTCCAGTTCGAGATCCGAGTCGTAGAACGTGCGTTCCAGTCTTCTCGCCAGCGCGCGGCCGACCGTTGTCTTGCCCGCGCCCATCAAGCCGATCAAGAAGACGTTCTGCCCGAACGATGATTGGCGCAAGTCAGCTCCGGATAGCACGGACGGCCGAACGCCCGCGTCGTCGAGGCCGCGGCGGCGGCCGGGGCTTGGCAGCTTACGGGCTTGCGCGCCGCTTGTCGAGTCGGCGCGGGCCGCGCTCGCCGCACGCGTGTTGGCATCGTCGTTTTGCATCGTTGGTTCGCACCGTCTTCCCGGTGACTCTGTCCGCACGCTGCATTCTACGATGCGCCGCGCTTCGCGCCCCTTTCGTACCTGCGCCCCCTTTCCACACCGTGCCTGCCCCTCGCCCGTCCTTCCCGTGCCACCGGCCCATTCTCCGCCCTGTCCCGACCCTGTCCCGACCCTGTCCCGACCCTGTCCCGACCCTGTCCCGACCCTGTCCCGACCCTGTCCCGACCCTGTCCCGACCCTTTCCCGACCCTTTCCCGACCCTTTCCCCGCCCATCCCGCACCTGACGAGACCTCGCCAGCCGAAGTGCGGGACTGCCTGACGGCAGGATCGACCAGTGCCGCGCGGGCTAACCGGGCTGACCGGGCTGGCACGTCTGGCGTTGGCGACATGCGCCAGTGGGCGGAGACATCCGACACGGACGAGGTTAGGGCGTACAAAGTCCGCCGACTCCGTTCGGACGCCCGGCCCGTGGCCCGCACGCGGCGGCGACGAAGCGCAGCCGGTCGCCGCCAGTCGCAGCCGGCCCCAGCAGGCAGCGCTTGCGCACGCCTTGCCGGCCAGCGAACGTCACCGGTCAATGCGCCGCCCCCACGATCCACGATCCACGATCCACGATCCGCCTTCCGCCTTCCGCCATGCCCATGCCCATGCCTATTCCCAATCGCCATCGCCATCGAACATGCATCATGCGGTCCCCGGCCGATTGGCGGCAGCCATCATCCGTCTGCTGCGCCCCGGCGCGGCGCGCCGTCGCGCTCATGCGAACCGGAGCCTGCGCCGGCCACCGCGCCGGCGTCCGCCGCTCGCAGGCCCGCCGCGCCGGCATCGGTGGCATGGCTCGAATGGGTCGAGTCGGCCAGATCGGCATGGACCACCGTCGGCGTCAGGAATACGATCAGCTCGCTGTTGGCCGTACTGCGGGTCGTACGCCGAAACAGCGCACCGACCAATGGCAGCGACCCCAGTACCGGCACCCGCGCGACGTCGTTGCGCGTGTCGCGCTTGAGGATGCCGCCAATCGCGACGGTGCCGCCGCTGTCGATCTCGACCACGGTGCTGACGTGCTTGGTATTGATCGCGAGGCCCGCATCGGTGGCAGCGCCGATGCTGTCCTTCGATACGTCGACCTGCAGACTCACCTTGTCGCCCGGCATCACGTGCGGGGTGACTTCCAGCCGCAGGGACGCCTTGCGGAACTGCACGCCGGATACGCCATTTCGAATCTTGGTCTGGTAAGGCAACTCGCTGCCCTGCTCGATGACCGCCTTGGCGCGATCCGCGGTGACGATCCGCGGATGCGACAGCACGCGGCCGCGCCCGTCGGCTTCGAGCGCGCTGAGCTCGAGCGACAACAACGCGCCGACGCCGCTGCGCAGCAGCGTCAGGGCAACGGCGGCAGCCGGCGCGCCAATGTTCGGGGTGGCCGGCAATTGCAGCGACACGCCGTTCGGCAGCTGCAGCTGCTGGTGCCGCGGCGCGGCGCCGTCACGCTGCTTCTCGCCCGGCTCGGCGCCGCCGCTGCTGGCGGCGCCGCCAGCAGCGCCCGCGAACAGTCGCATCCCGACATCGCGTGAAAAGCCGTCCTCGGCTTCGACGATGCGTGCCTCGATCAGCACCTGTTTGACCGGGCGATCGACCGCCAGGAGCATCGCCGCAACCTGCGCGAGCCGCGCCGGCACGTCGGTGACGAACAATTGGTTGGTGCGCTCGTCGGCCGTGACGGCGCCGCGCCCCGACACCATCCGCTGAGCGCCGGCGCCGACCAGCAGGTCGCGAACCAGCGCGGCGCGTTGGTAGCGCAGCGAGAAGATACGGCTTGCCAATGGCTCCACCGCCGCGTCCCGCGCCAGCGCGTCGTGCCGCGCGCGTTCACGGGCGGCCACTTCTGCCGCGGGCGCGAGCCACAGCACGCCGCCCTGCACGGTGGCCCGCAGGCCGTGCGCATCCAACAGCGCCTGGAACGCGTCACACCACGGCACGTCGGCGAGACGCAGGGACACGCGGCCCTTGATCGATGGGCTGATCAGCATGTTGAGGCCGGTGAAGCCGGCAAACGCCTTCAGCGCCGCGCCGATCTCGGCGTCGTCCAATGCGAGCGACAGGCGTTCGCCGGGTGGCGCGGACGCGCCGCGCAGGAACGCAGCGCTGTTGCACAGGCTCGCCGTCGCCGTCGCCGTCGCCGTCGCGGCGGGTGGCTCGGTGGCGGCCTGCGTTGCTTCGCTTGCTTGCATCGCCGCGGGCGAGGCCACGATCGCCTCGCTCAGTACCGCATCACCGATAGCCAGCGCGGGCGTGCCAGTTGTTTCGCGCGGCGCGGGATCCTGCTCGTCGCAGTGATCGACGAACGGAGACGCGACGGTGGCGCTGCCCGCTGCCGTCTCACCTGCCAGCGGACTCAGCGAACCCAGGCTGGCTGCATCGGCGCGGTGCGCGCCCAAATTCGGCGGCGGGCCACCGGGGACCACGGCCGACGGATTGGCAGCGGCAGTCTCTTCTTCAGCGCTGTTCGCTGCGCCGAGCGCCAGGCTCGCCAACTCGCCATCGAAGGCCCGCGTCGCCTGGGCGTCCGAGGGTGCCGCGGCGATCGATCGCTGGCCCGCCGCGGGCACCGCGCCCCAGTCCACTTCGCCGGCCCTTGCCAGACACCCGCCGGCCGGCAATGCAAGCAACAGACTCAACGCAGGCGCCGTGCGTACCCACTGCCGCCACTGCCGCCACTGCCGCCATCGCACCGACGCCGACAGTGGCGGCGGTGGTGGCGACAGCACTTTCAACGACACCGGCAACCACGATCGCAATGGCCATCGCGGCGGCAACAGAGATGGCAATGAAGACGGCGGCGACGTCATGCGAGGCCTGGCCTGGCACGCCGTACCGGTTGAGCGGTTAATACCGGTTGAGCGGTTAATCATGTGTTCGGTCCTCCAGATCGATGAGGCGGCCGTCCGCCGCCACGTTGGCGTGCCGGCCACCCAGCTCGACGGTGCCGACGATTGCGTCCGCGGCACCATGCCCCGCAAAAGGGTCCGCAGCGACAACACGCGCGACGCTGCCGTCGGCCCCGTTGACGCCATCCAATGCCGCGAGGGGCGGTGCAACGTGCGTGGCGCGAAGCTGCGCATCGAACGTGCGGCGACTGTCCTCGGTTCCGATCGACAGAGAGACGATCGACAAGCCAGGGGCCGCGTCGGCGAGCAGTTGCGCCAGTCGTCTTATCGACGCGAAAGACCCGGTCCCGGCGAGTTCGAAACCGGGATCGAGCGCGCCGATGTCGCGAGACCCGCTGGACGATCGATCGGCGGCCGGCGATGCATCGGCCCGCTGTTCCAGCGTGGTGATGCATACGTCGGAAACGTGCGCGGCGAGTTCCAGATAAGCGAACCACGCTGGCGCAAGCGCCGCCTCGGCAATGTCCGCCTGCGAATCGTCACCTGTCCGAAGGGCGAGCAGACGCACGCGCAGCGCAGGCAGCGCCGCGCGTGCCGCCTCTGCGCGCGCCCGCGCTGCCTGGCTGCCACGTGGCGTGACAGCGGTACGCAAGCCGGTCATCGGCTCGCCACGCAGGCTCCGGTGCACGCGCTCGGTCAGCCATCCCGTCGGCACGGCGACCGTCAGGCCGAGCGACGCGCAAACCAGCACGCCGCCGACGCGTGACAGCGAAAGCGGTGCACGCAACCTCAGCGCCGGCCCGCGTTGGCATGATCTAGTCATCGCCTGCCTCCGTCGTCCACGCCTCCTCCGCCTGCCCATCGCCGACATGGACCGTGAAGACCATCTCGTCTATGGCTGGCCGCGGTAAGAGACGCAGGCCGGAAACGGTGACGACCGCCTCTGGCAACGCATGCCGCAGGGCAGTCAGCCAGTCGTCGACCACGGCGGCCAGCGACGCCTGTCGCCCGGACCGGCGCGCCGGCCCAACGCCGGCCACGGACCCCGCCCCGTGCGAGCCGACCGGCCCGCGTTGCGCATCAACCTGCATCGCACGCCCCCCTCGCATGTCGATCGGTCGCGAAGCCGTCGTCGCGGCACACTCGATTTCGATAATGGCGTCACGCCAGCGCAGCGCCGTAATGACCACTCGGACGTGCGGCGCATGACGGGCGGCACGGGGCGCCTTCGCCGAAACCGGTCGTGCATCGTTGCCTGGTGAAGCGGCGGCCGACCGCGGCGTGACCAGACTGGGGGCACGGGCCGATTCAGCAAGTTCGGCGAGTGCGTCGAGCAGCGCAGGCAAGCGCTGCGCACGTGCCACCTGCAGTGCCTGTTCGCGACGGCGTGCCTCGATGGCGTCGATTTGCGCGGCGAGACGCGCTGCCTCGTCGATCGCCTCGGCATCGGTCGGTCCGCCGCTGCCGGTTCGGAACGATGGTGGCGCGTGCGGCGTGGCTGGCTCGGATGGCGCGGTCGACGGCGACGATCGGTCGCCGATGCGCAGGCGTCGCACCGGCGGACTGTCGGCGAGCAGGCCCGCCAGCAGCCCGAGCGCGAGCCCCGCCGCAAGCGCATTGCGCGCCACGCGCCGACGGTGCCGAAGCGTAACGTCGCGATGAGGGGCAAGGTCAAATGCAGGCACCATTGCGGCAAGCAAGCTTGCCGGCGACAGCGGCTTGCCGTCCGATGAATGCAGACCTTCCTGCGCGCCACTCATCGCAGCAGTCCCTCCAGCGCGAGACCCGCGGCGACGGCGAACTCGCACCCGAGCGCCGGCCCGTGCGCGCCGGCCGGGACCTGCCACCGGCCGGGTCGAAGCCCGCCCAGCTCGCCCAACACCACGGCGACTTCATCAACCGCCTGAGGGTGGCCGGCCAGCGTCACGGGCGGCATTCCCGCGTCCGCCAAGCCGCGCAGCGCAGCCATCGCTTCGCTGGAGCCGCGCGCCATCATCGAAAAAAGCGGGCGGGCAGCCGCGGCGCGCGTAGCCGTGTCGACGTGCCAGCCGGCGCACGCGCGGGCACCGGCCCAGAGGCCGATCCACTCGCATTCGCTGGCCTGCCAGATCATCGCGTTGATCGACGCCGCCGCGCCATCGACGAGCGCCGTGAGCGTATGCCCGAGCGCCGCGAACAGGTCCGCGCGGACGCTCCAGTGGTGCTTGTCGACATACACGACGCAGCGTCGGCCATCGGGCTGGTCCACACAGTCCACGGCCAGCGTGTCCGCGGCCAGTCCGGTGCCGCGCTCCACCTCGTGCCGCACGGCGGCCGGCCCCGGTGACCAGCGCGCTCGCGCCGGCCGTGCCGTGTAGTCGCCGGTATGCGCGGCGCCAGCCAGGCGCGGGGCGGCGTCGCTGAAGACGCGACGGCCGACCAACGCAGGGCAAAGGCCCAGCACCAGCGGCGCCTCGCCGAACCAACGGCCGCCGACCCGCGTGGCGGGGCGCCGGACCGGTAGCGCCGCGGCAAGTGCGGCGACGACGGCATCCGGGTCGACGATGTCCAGACCGTCGATCGCGCCGGCCGGCAGCGGCACGGCGATCGCGCCGACCACCTCGACCGCGGAACGGCCGCATGCCAGTGTCACGCAGCGCACGACGCCCGCCTCGATCTCGACGCCTGTCGCATAGCGACGCACAAGGGGCGGCGGCGCCTGCAGCGCAGCCGCGAGATGCCGCCAGCGGTTGCCGTGCGTGACTGTCCGGTCCATCGATCGCCTCCAGCCGCGTCCATCGCGGCAATGGAACGATTGTCGTCGGCGCCCGCGAGCCGGCACATTCGGCCGGTCGGCCAGACGGTTCGGCGGGCGGCCCGGACGGGGCCGCTATAATCGCGGTCAACTCGATTTCGTTCTAGTCATGCCTCCTTCTACGCACGCGGAACCGCCACCGCCGAAGTCACGCTCGCTCGGCTTGAGGATTCTCCTTTGGTTGCTGGGCCTGTTCGGCGGTTTGGTCCTCGCCGGCGCGCTGCTGCTCGGATACGCTTTCCTGATGGCGACGCCGAACCTGCCATCGCTGGAATCCCTGACCGACTATCGGCCGAAGGTGCCGCTGCGCATCTACACGGCCGACCACGTGCTGATCGGTGAGTTCGGCGAGGAACGCCGACGCATCGCGCGTTTCGACGAGATTCCCGACGTGATGAAGAAGGCGGTGATCGCGATCGAGGACGACCGCTTCTACCAGCATGGCGGCATCGACTTCCAGGGCGTGCTGCGCGCCGGCATCGCGAACTTCATGCATGGCGGTGCGTCGCAGGGCGCGAGCACGATCACGATGCAGGTGGCGCGCAACTTCTTCCTGTCGAGCCGGAAGACGTATACCCGCAAGATCTACGAGATGATGCTCGCGTACAAGATCGAGAACGCGCTGACCAAGGATCAGATTCTCGAGCTGTACATGAACCAGATCTACCTCGGCCAGCGGGCCTACGGCTTCGCGAGCGCCGCCCAGGTCTACTTCGGCAAACCATTGAAGGACATCACGCTGGCGCAGGCCGCGATGCTGGCCGGCCTGCCGAAGGCGCCGTCGGCCTACAACCCGGTGGCCAATCCGGAGCGCGCGAAGATCCGCCAGCGCTACATCCTGAAACGGATGCTCGACCTTGGCTATATCGATCAGTCGCAATACGAGCAGGCGCTGGCCGAGAACATTCACGTGCATCAATCGACGGCCGAATACAGCGTGCACGCGGAATACGCCGCCGAGATGGTGCGTCAGATGATGTTCGCGCAGTACAAGGAGGAAGCGTACACGCGCGGCTTCGCAGTCACCACGACGATCCAGTCGGGCGACCAGGAGAGTGCCTATGGCGCGGTGCGCGCCGGCATTCTCGCTTACGAGAGCCGGCACGAATACCGCGGGCCGGAAGCATACATCACGTTGCCCGGCGACAAGGAAGAGCGCGAACAGGCCATCGAGCAGGCGCTGCTGAAGCATCCCGACAACGGCGACATCGTGGCCGCGGTAGTACTGAGCGCGACGCCCACCGAAGTGGTCGCCAGCCGCGTGAACGGCGACGAAGTGACGATCGGCAAGGACGGCCTGCGCGGCGTGAGCAGCGCGCTGAGCAGCCGCGCCGACGCGAAGCGGGCGATCCGCCGCGGGGCGATCGTCCGGCTGACGCAGGACGGCAAGGACCGCTGGCAGATCACGCAATTGCCGCAGGTCGAGGGCGCGCTCGTCGCCATGACGCCGCAAGACGGCGCGATCCGCGCGCTGATCGGCGGCTTCGACTTCAACAAGAACAAGTTCAACCACGTCACGCAGGCGTGGCGACAGCCGGGTTCGAGCTTCAAGCCGATCATCTACTCGGCCTCGCTCGAAAAGGGCCTTGGGCCGGCGACGATCATCAACGATGCACCGCTCTTCTTCGGCGCGGACCAGACCGGCGGCAAGCCGTGGGCGCCGAAGAACTACGGCGGACGCTTCGATGGTCCGATGTCGATGCGCACCGCGCTGATGAAGTCGAAGAACCTCGTGACGATCCGCATCATGCAGCAGGTCGGCGCGAAGAACGCGCAGGAATACGCGACGCGCTTCGGCTTCGACGCGGACAAGATCCCGCCATATCTGCCAACCGCGCTTGGTGCCGGCCTGGTCACGCCGCTGCAGATGGCGGGTGCCTACGCGGTGTTCGCGAACGGCGGCTATCGCGTCAATCCGTATCTGATCAGCGAAGTGCGGGACGCCAACGGCGCACTCGTCTCACAGGCGCAGCCACTGGTGGTCGGACGCAATGCGCCGCTTGCGATCGACCCGGGCAACGCGTACATCATGGGCGACATGCTGCACTCGGTGGCCTCGCGCGGCACCGGCGCGCGCAGCAACGCGCTCGGGCGCGACGACCTCGGCGGCAAGACCGGCACGACCAACAATTCGCTCGACGCCTGGTTCGCGGGCTATCAGCACACGCTGGTGGCGGTCGCATGGATGGGCTACGACCAGCCGCGCAGCCTGGGCAGCCGCGAGACCGGCGGCGGCATCTCGCTGCCGATCTGGATCGACTTCATGCGCGATGCGCTCAAGGGGGTGCCGTCGTACAAGGCGCCGGTGCCGGACAACGTCACGTCGATCGGCGGCGAACTGTATCTGGCGGACAAGACGCCGGGCAACGGCTTCGTCGCGGCCGTCGGCGTGAGCCTCGGCGGCGAGCCGGCGCAGGATATCGAAGTCACGCCGCAGGAACGCCAGCAGGTGCTGGACATGTTCGACAGCGAATGACGCGGCGCTGCCAGCGGCCCGGCCGCTGGGCTGCCGCCACGCTCACGGCGCCGCCAGCGCCGTGGTCACCGGCTCATTCACGTTCCGGCGCTCGCGCGGGGCGGCTGGCCCCGCCCGCGCTCACTCGAAACTGATCGACTCGCCGGCCTGCTGCTCGATATAACGGCTCAGCGACGCGAAGAACTCGTCTGCGCTGCGCGTGTCGCGCCAGACGGTGCCATCGTGCCGGTAGTGGAAACCGCCGGCTCGGGCGGCGATCCAGATCTCGTGCATCGGGGCCTGCAGGTTGACGATCACCTTGCTGCGATCCTCGAATTCGAGCGTGAGCACGTTGCCGCTGCGCTCGTATTCGATGTCGGCATCGCTCGCATCGATCGCGCGCTCGATTTCCTTCAGGGCGGCCTCGGCAAGGGCCAGGTACTCGCTATCGGTCATGCTAAACTCCGCGGTTCCATTCCAGACAGCCTGTCGTGCAGCGTATGTCGTTGGGCAAGGCCCTGACAGCGCAACGGCGACGGCGCTCTTGCAAGCCATGCGAATCGTCTCGAAGGCCAGCGCGATTGTAGCGGCTTTGGCCGCCGCCTTCTGTCTCGTCGGCTGTGGCCAGCGCGGTCCCCTCTACATGCCGAAGGTGCCGCCGCTGCCCGCCAGCGCCGCGTCGTCCGCCGCCACCGGTACGTCCGCCGACCGGGCCACCGGCGCGTCCGCGGCTGCCGCCACCGATCGCTCCATCGACACGGGCGGCGCTGCCGCCTCACGGCGTACTGCCATTCCCAACTGATCATGCCGCATGCCCCGCTGCACCGTGTCGACGGTGCGCTGTACGTCGAGGAACTCGACGCCGCCTCGCTCGCCGACCGTTTCGGCACGCCGCTCTACGTATACTCGCGCGCCGCGCTGGAAACCGCCTACCGCGCCTACGCGGACGCCTGCGCCGGTCGACACGCGCGGGTCCACTACGCGATCAAGGCGAACAGCAACCTCGCGATCCTCAACCTGTTCGCGCGTCTCGGCGCCGGCTTCGACATCGTGTCCGGCGGCGAGCTGGCGCGTGTGCTGGCGGCAGGTGGACGGGCCGACCGGACGGTGTTTTCCGGCGTCGGCAAGACCGCACAGGAAATGCACGAGGCACTTGAAGCCGGCGTGCGCTGCTTCAACGTGGAGTCGATCGCCGAACTGGAACGCCTGGCCGAAGTCGCGGCGCGCGCCGGCAAGCGAGCGCCGGTTTCGTTGCGCGTCAATCCCGACGTCGACGCGGGCACGCATCCGTACATCTCCACCGGTCTGAAATCGAACAAGTTCGGCGTCGCCTATGACGCCGCGCGCGATGCCTACCGCCGCGCCGCCGCGCTGCCGTCGCTGCAGGTGGTCGGCATCGACTGCCATATCGGCTCGCAGATCACCGAAATCGCGCCGTATCTCGATGCGACCGACAAGGTGCTCGCGCTCGTCGAGGCCATCGAGGCGGACGGCGCGACGATTTCGCACGTGGACGTCGGCGGTGGCCTGGGCATCCAATATAACGACGAGACGCCGCCCGACATCGGTGGTTTCGTCACGACGCTGCTCGACCACATTGCGCAGCGCGGCCATGGTCACCGCGAAATCCTGTTCGAGCCGGGTCGCTCGCTGGTCGGCAACGCCGGCGTGCTGCTCACGCGCGTCGAGTATCTGAAGCCGGGCGAAACGAAGAACTTCGCGATCGTCGACGCGGCGATGAACGACCTGGCGCGTCCCGCAATGTACGAGGCCTATCACGCGATCGAAGCGGTGCGCCCGCGCGAGACGGTGCCGCCCGCGCGCTACGACGTGGTCGGCCCGGTGTGCGAAAGCGGCGACTGGCTCGGGCGCGATCGCACGCTGGCGATCGAACCGGGCGATGTGTTGGCGATCCGCTCGGCCGGCGCCTATGGCTTCGCGATGAGTTCGAACTACAACACCCGCACGCGTGCCGCCGAGATCTTGGTCGACCGCGCCGACGCCCACGTGGCGCGCCAGCGCGAAACGGTCGCGTCGCTGTTTGCCGGCGAGCACATCCTGCCCGGCTGAGCGGCACCGAAACCGCCGAGGCGTGTTGCACTGGACCGCCTCGGCCATCCAGCCTGATCGGTTGCCCGAGCCAGCCGGCCGGCCACTTTTCCTTCGTCTTCCTTCGCCTGCCTCGGCAGCGCACACCGCGCCGCCGCAAGGCGCTGCGTCATTCTTCGGAACACGCCGAACCGTAAAACGGCATCGCGCTCATCGCGCTCATCGCGTCACCCGCGAGTGTCATTCCATCAGCGCGGACTCGCCTCGCGCCGGGTCCGTTCAATCGCCAGCCACAGCAGACGGGCCAGCAGCAGCACGATGACGATCACCGCGTAGAGCTGTGGCTGCGCAAGGTCGTGCTTGCCGGCCTTCATCCACCAGAAGTGCAGAATCGCCAGGCCTGCCGCCGCGTAGATCGTACGATGCAGCAGTTGCCAGCGTCGTCCGAGGCGGCGCACGGCTGCCTTCGGCGACGTCGTGGCCAGGATCACCAACAGCACGAAGGCGGCAAAGCCGACCAGAATGAACGGCCGCTGCGCGATGTCACGGGCAATCGCGGCCACGTCGAAGAACTGGTCGAGCCAGACGTAGGTGAGGAAATGCAGCGCCGCGTAGAAAAAGCTGAACAGGCCGAGCATGCGGCGCAGCCGCAGCCATGCGCTCCAGCCAGTCAGCCGTCGCGCCGGCGTGACCGCCAGCGTGATGCAGAGAAAGACCAGCGCCCACAGGCCGGTCGAGCGGGTGACGAACTCCACCGGATTCGCGCCGAGACCGCCGTTGACGCCGAACCAGACCAGCCGCAGCAGTGGATACAGGCACAGCAGGAACACCACCGGTTTGATGACGGCCATCCGGCGCAGCAGCGCCGCGTTGACGGTCGCGCCGGCCGGCGCTGCACTGCGCTGGTTGCTGGGGATGCCGGACTTCATCGTTGTCGCTCTCCTGAGCCGAAGCGCATGCGCCGCTTCAGAACTGCTTGCGCAGGTCCATGCCGCGATACAGCGACGCGACCTGATCGCCATAGCCGTTGAACGGCAGCGTCTTGCGCTTCGGCGCGAAGAAACCGCCCTCGCCGATGCGTCGCTCGGTGGCCTGGCTCCAGCGCGGGTGATCGACGTCCGGATTGACGTTCGAATAGAAGCCGTATTCGCTTGGCGCGTAAGTGTTCCAGCTGGTCGCCGGCTGGGCCTCGACGAAGCGGATCTTGACGATCGACTTCGCGCTCTTGAAACCGTATTTCCAGGGCACGATGATCCGCACGGGCGCGCCGTCCTGCTTCGGGAGCACCTGTCCATACAGCCCGAAGGTCAGCAAGGTGAGCGGATTCATCGCCTCGTCCATCCGCAGCGCTTCGCGATAGGGCCAATCCAACACCGGCGTCGACAAGCCCGGCATCTGCTTCGGGTCGGCCAGGGACACGAACTGCACGTATTTGGCATTGCCGGTCGGACCGACACGTCGGATCAGTTCGGCCAGCGAATAGCCGATCCACGGCACGACCATCGACCAGCCTTCCACGCAGCGGAGCCGATAGACCCGCTCCTGCAGCGGCGCGAGCTTGAGCAGTTGATCGATGTCGTACACGCCCGGCTTCTGTACGGCTCCTTCGACGCTGACTTGCCAGGGCCGCGTGACCAGCGTGTTCGCGTGTCGGGACGGGTCGGACTTGTCGGTGCCGAATTCGTAGAAGTTGTTGTAGGTGGTGATGTCCTCGAACGAGGTCTGCTTCTCGTTGAGGCGAAACTGCGGATTGGGCGTGGCAGCGAGCTTGGCGCCGCTCGGCGCCGGCGCGGCGCTGGCGCGTCCCGCCGGCCCGAGCAGGCTCGCTGCGGTCGCGGCACCGGCAAGGCGCAGCAGGCGCCGGCGGTCCGCGAAGATGGCTTGCGGGGTGATTTCGCTCGCGGCGATGTGTTCGCCGCGCAGTCGGCGGTCCCAGTCCTTAGGCATTACGTCGCTCCGTCAGTGGCTCAGGCAGCACCCGATGCCGGCCGAGTCGGCCAGCACACCATGGACCATCGGGAACGCCGGTTTATTCCACCGACTGACGCAAGAGCGATGCCGAGCGCCGGCGCTTACAGTTGTCCGTAGCTATGCAGGCCGGACAGGAACATATTCACGCCGAGGAAAGCGAAGGTGGTGACGAGCAGCCCGATCAGCGCCCACCAGGCGGCCACCGTGCCGCGCAAGCCCTTCAGCAGTCGCATGTGCAGCCAGGCGGCATAGTTCAGCCAGACGATCAGCGCCCAGGTCTCCTTCGGATCCCAGCTCCAGTAGCCGCCCCAGGCTTCGGCCGCCCACAGCGCGCCGAGGATGGTGGCGATCGTGAAGAAGGTGAAGCCGACAGTGATGGCCTTGTACATCACGTCGTCCAGCGTCTCGAGCGACGGCAGGCGGTCGACGAAGCGGCCGTTCGACTTGAGCAGATAGGCTACGGAGACCATCGCCGACAGCGAGAAACAGCCATAGCCGATGAAGTTCGCCGGCACGTGGATCTTCATCCACCAGCTTTGCAGCGCCGGCACCAGCGGCTGGATCTGCTGCGCGTCGCGCGCCACCGAATACCACATCAGGAAACCGACGGCCGCGGCGATCACCAGCAGCACGAACGGGCCGAATGCGCGCGTCGCGTAGCGCCCCTCGTAGTACAGATAGAACAGCGAGGTGATCAGGCAGAACAGGACGAAGACCTCGTACAGATTCGAGATCGGAATGTGGCCGACGTCGCTGCCGATCATGTACGACTCGTACCACCGCACCATCATTCCGGTGAAGCCGAACCACACGGCGGTCCAGCACAGGCGCGTGCCGAGACGCCCGCCGGTCTCCGAGCGTCCCAGGAAGCCGATCCAGTAGAAGAGCGTCGAGAGCACAAACAACGCGCTCATCCAGAGAATCGCCGACTGGCTGGACAGCAGGTACTTGAGGAAGAAGTTGCTGTCGGCGCGTGCGAGGTCGTGGTGATACAGGCCGATGCTCGCAAGCGCCGCCAGCGCGATACCGAACAGCAACGGACGCACCGGCTTCCAATACCAGCCCAGTGCGATGCCGGTGGGCACGGATGCGACAAGAACCGCTTGCTCGTAGTAGTCCATGTACGCGTGATAGCGCAGCAGCGCGAACGCGCCGCCGGCAATCAGCGCCAGCGCGAAAACGTAATCGAACGGCGAGAGACGGCGCCAGGTCGGCAGCGCCTCGGAGGCGGAGGAATAATGCATGGTCGCGGTCGGCTAGGGCGCATCGGGCGCGGGGGGCGCACCGGCTTCGGCGCGCGCGGCGGCGCGCAGCTGGCGGAATTCGGTCTCGAAGTCGAGCGTCTTGCGGGTGCAGGACATCGCCATCAGTATCTGGGCGCCTTGATCCCGGTCCTTGATCCAGAACCAGACGCGACGTTCGCGGATATAGAACATCGCGAACACGCCAAGGACCAGCAGGAGACTGCCAAGATACACGATTTTCTTGCCCGGCGCGCGCGTCAGCTGGAACACCGACGCCTGCACCTGCTTGAAGCTGTCGAGCTGCAGGAACACCGGCGAACCGTAGAAGAAACTGTCGGACAGCGCGTTCAGCGAGGTATCGATGAAGCGGCCGGTATGTTCGTCCGGCTGCAGCGGCGGTTGGCTGTCGCGTTCGCGCGCGGCCTGCCACAGATCCCACACGCTGCCCTGCAGAACGCGCAACAGCAGGCCCGCCGCCTTCTCCTGTTCCGCCTTCGGAACGGTACGCTCGATGAAGCCGGCCACCGCGGTGAAGCCGCCGGGTGCGCCGGATGCGCCGGATGCGTGATCCTGCGCATCGGCCGCCGGCGGCGCGTCGGCGCCCGCGAACAACGACAGGACGCGCAGCGCGCTCTGGCGAAGCTGTTCGATCATCGCCGGGCCGCCGGCGCGGCCCGACCGCTCGGCAAAGCGACTTGCCGCGATCGCGCGGAGATTGGGGTCGGCAAGCGCCGCGCGCAGACGCATCCACTCGGTCAGGCTGCCGTCCGCATCGGCGGGGAGCCGCAGATAGCGGAACGGCGCGTCGGGCGTGGCGCGCATGCCGGCCAGGAACAGCGACTCGCCGTCGATCGTCGTCGGCACCATATAGTTGTTGAACTCGCGGGCCTGACCGCTGGCGTCGCGCAACTTGAAGCGCAGCGACGGACCGATGTTGTGCAGCGATTGCGGGCGCGACGTCTTGGCGCCGGAGCCGAGCCGCTCGTCGAACGCTTCGGCCAGCGACCGCTTGGCCACGCCGCGCACGTCGTTGCGGCCGTCCGCGTTGCTCATGTTCTCCACGTTGATCGCGCGGAAGTCGACGAATTCGAGCGTTTGCCCGTCGCCCAGCGCATAGCTGCCGCCGATCTTGCCGTCGATGCGCTTCGGCTGCATGCCCGCGCCGTGCATCGGATACAGCGACAGGGCAAGCGTGGTGCCGCCGTCCTCGAAACTCGACTGATAGATCGAGATTCCGTCGAAGGTGGCCGGCTTGTTGACCTCGATGCGCACCGGCGTGGTCTTGCCGGTGGCGTGATCGACGACGACGATGTCGCTCGCGAATAGCTTCGGCATGCCGGTCGAGTAGTAGTCGACGACGAACTTCTTCAACTGGATGGTGATCGGCAGGTCCTGCACGAGCATGCCGTTCGGCCGGTTCAGGATCGCCGTGGACACCTGCTGCCCTTCGGGCACCCAGGCATAGCCGCGGAAGCTCGGGTTCCAAGTGGCCAGCCGGTGCGCGTCGCTGACGCCGCCGACCATCGGCTGGCCGGCGATCGGCGTCTTGTTGAACATCCAGCTCTGCAGGTGGATGCCGAGCCCGCTGTCCAGCAAGCCGCCCACGCAAATGACAACGATCGCAAGGTGGGCGCTGATGTAGCCAAAACGGCTGGCGGTGCCGCGCTTCGCCGCGATCAACGTCGCGCCGGCGCCGCCTGTCTCGCTCGCGTCCTTGTCCCGCGTCACGAATTTGTAGCCGCGCCGCGTCAGCAGGCGCTGCAACGCACCGACCGCCTCGCCGCGCGGCTGGGCAGCGGGAAAGGCGTCGCGATGGCCGAACGCCAGCAGGCTCTGCTCGCGCACCCGGTCCTTCCAGTTGCGCGCATCGGCGAGCATCTTCGGACCGTTGCGCCAGACGCAGATCGAGATCGACACGACCAGGAAGGCCATGATCAGCAGGAACCAGCTGCTGCTGTAGACATCGAAGATGCCCAGCGCGCGGAAGATGTCGGCCCAGAACGGCCCGAACTGATTCACGTAGTTCGGATACGGTTCCTGCTGGTTGACGACGGTGCCGACCAGGCTGGCGATCGCGATCAGCACCAGCAGCGCGATTGCGAAGCGCATCGAACCGATCAGCTCGACCGTGTCTTTTACTACGCGCCGATGCCTGGGGCTCGGGCCGGGGGAAACGCTCATCAGGTTGGACAACCTTCTTGAAATCGGCAAGGGCCGGGACACGCCTGCGACACTGCGCTCGCGTCTCGGCGCGGGCGCGGTCCGTTGCGCCCGCGGACACGAGTGGCAGCCAGCGCCGCGCGAACGCGCCGCCGCTGTCTCACTATTCAACACAGGCGACCTGCACCTGGAAGCAGCGCCGCGGTGACCGAGGCTGGCGACATTGCCCAGACAGCGCCACGCGCCGGCAGCGTCGTTTCGGGCCACTCGTTCGGCCAGCAACGCGACACAGTTGGTCCGTGCCGTCCGCTTGCGGACCGCACGGACCGACTGGCGCGGTATTGTACAATGCCCGGCTTGGCGCATCGGCCGTCCTGTGGCACGTCGCAAACGACGCGTCGAACGCGTGAGCCGTGCAGCAGCAGTCGCGCCGACGGCGAAGCAGCGCGCGTCAGCATGACGCATGCGTGCCCCTCGCCGAATCCGCCCACCGCCGAATCCCGCTTCGGCGCGGTTGCCGGTCGACCCCTCCCCTGGCGCCCAACCCGGCCTTTCAAATATGTCATCGCACGCCCACGACAACGCAGAGAAACGCGCTGCAAAGTCCTTCCTGCTGCATCAGTCGCGCTTCTTCACGACGGTCAACCACTTGAAGGACCTGCCGCGCGAAGCGTGGCACGAAGTCGCCTTCGCGGGCCGCTCGAACGCCGGAAAGTCCAGCGCAATCAATGTGTTGTGCAATCAGCGCCGGCTCGCTTTCGCGAGCAAGACGCCGGGCCGGACGCAGCATATCAACTTCTTCACCGTCGGTCCGGAGAAGTCGCCCGAGGGTTTCATCGTCGACCTGCCGGGCTACGGCTACGCGCAGGTGCCCGGCGCGGCGAAGGCGCACTGGAGCCAGTTGCTGAGCAGCTATGTGCAGACGCGCGCCGCGCTGCGCGGCTTGATCCTGCTGACCGATTCGCGGCGGCCGCTGACCGATCTCGACATGCAGATGATCGACTGGTTTGCACCAACCGGCCGCCCGATCCATCTTCTGCTGACGAAGGCGGACAAATTGTCGCGGCAAGAAAGCGTTAATGCGCTGCGCGCGGCGCGCGCCACCATCGCGCGTTATGACGAGGCGAACGGTACGCGCCAACTGAGCGCCCAGCTGTTCTCGGCGCTGAAGCGCGTCGGCCTGGAGGAAGCGCACGCGGTGATAGAGGGCTGGCTACGCGGCGATGCTGCGCGCTCGAACGCCGACTCGGACGCGGACGCGAGCGAGACGTCCCGGGCCGCCGCGAGTCCTGATGCGCCGGCACCCGGCGTCGACGAACCGGACGCCAACTGAGCGCTCCATCGCCCCCGATGGCAGCCATACACGCGGCCCCGGCGTGACACTGGCAGGCCGCCGCTGTCGAACGAGTGCCGCGCGGCGGGCTGGCCGCGGCTGACGGCGTAGGCACGGGCTTCCCGCGAATGCCGCGTTCGCTCCGGCAGGCAACGCTCGGCGGACGCCGTCGTAGGCCGCGTCACCTGGGCTCCCCTCATCTTCCAGCCGGCCACATCGGCGGAGCGCGCCGCCGACGCCTTGCCGCGCCGTGCCAAACGCAAAGCGGTCCGCATCGCCGTTGCGCGGCCCTACCCTGCACGAACGCTTCCGCCGCGCGGAAGACGCGATGACCGCCTCATCGGCGAGACGGTTCGGAACAGCGGCGTATCATTCGGCCATGGCGCGCGCGAGAAGTTAAGCGCTACCGACACGCTGCCCAGTGGACAGGTTGCCGCCGTCGCAGCGCTTCCGCGCACCTCGCGCCGCGCGTCGGCAAGCTGTACGCGCTCGACATTGCCTTTGACCGTATTCGTGCAGGGAATCCCATGTCCATCTATCCGCATTACCGTCCGCGCCGCATGCGTCGTGACGACTTCTCCCGCCGGCTCATGCGCGAACATGCGCTGACCACCGACGACCTGATCTATCCGGTGTTCGTTGTCGAAGGCGACAACATCACGCAGCCCATTGCCTCGATGCCAGGCGTCAACCGGCTGTCGATCGACCAGTTGCTGCGGGTCGCGGAAGCCTGCGTCGCGGCGCGAATTCCAGTGCTCTCGCTGTTCCCGGCGATCGAACCCTCGCTCAAGACGCCCGACGGGCGTGAAGCCACCAACCCCGACGGGCTGATCCCGCGCGCCGTGCGTGCGCTGAAGACTCGCTTCCCGGAACTGGGTGTGCTCACCGACGTCGCACTGGACCCGTACACCAGCCATGGCCAGGACGGCGTGCTGGACGACGACGGCTATGTGATCAACGACATCACCATCGGCCTGTTGCTGGAACAGGCCGCCGCACAGGCAGACGCTGGCGTCGACATCGTCGCGCCGTCGGACATGATGGACGGTCGCATCGGCGCGATCCGCAGGATGCTCGAAGAGAAAGGGCATATCCATACCCGGATCATGGCCTACGCTGCCAAGTATGCGTCCGCGTTCTACGGCCCATTCCGGGACGCGGTCGGCTCAGCCAGCAATCTGGGCAAGGGCAACAAGATGACCTACCAAATGGATCCGGCGAACACCGACGAGGCGCTTCGCGAGGTCGCAATGGACATCGCCGAAGGCGCGGACATGGTGATGGTCAAACCCGGCATGCCCTACCTCGACATCGTCCGCCGGGTGAAGGATGAGTTCCGCTTCCCGACCTATGTGTATCAGGTGAGCGGTGAATACGCGATGATCAAGGCGGCCGCGCAGAATGGCTGGCTGGACCATGACAAGGCGGTAATGGAGGCACTGCTGGCGTTCAAACGTGCTGGCGCGAACGGCATCCTGACGTACTTCGCACTGGACGCAGCACGGCTGTTGGCCCAGCAGGACTGACGGGGTCGATCCAACCGACGGAAGCGAGCGGCGTCGCGCCCGCTGGTCCGCCGCATGTTTCCGAGCGGAACAGAGTCGACCGGACCGAAATCAGACGGAACCGGCCGGGCAGCCTCGCCTGGCCTGATCCGCTGCCCGCATCCAATGGACCGGACGATTTGCCGCGTCAGCGGCGTAGTGCCTCCATCAGACGCGCGGTCGCCGCCGAAGTGCTGGCCGCGGAAGCCTTGCCTGCGGACGCAGTGTCTGCCGACGTGGTGCCTGCCGACGTGGTGGCTGCCGACGTGGTGGCTGCCGCGCTGATGCCTGACGAAGCTGCCAAGGCGCTCGACAGCGCAGCGGCGTCTTCGCCCCGCTCGCCCGTCGGACCAGTGCTCCCTGCGCTCGCCATATTCCCTCCACCGTCTGCACTTTGCGCGCCGGTCTGGCCGCGCCGCCACGCGGTCTCGACGCTGGCGGCGAACCGTGCGACGTCTTGGAAGCCGACGACGCGCGTGCCGGGGATCTCCTTGCCCGCCGCGTCGAAGAACACGATCGCCGGCGGCCCGAACAAGCGGAAACGACGCAGCAACACCTGATCGGCAGCGCTGTTGCGGGTTACGTCGGCCTCGAACAGCGAGAAGCGCGCCATCGCCTGACGCGCCGCCGGCTTCGGGAACACCAGTTTCTCCATCTCCACGCAACTGGTGCACCAGTCGGCGTGAAAGATCAACATCGACGGCTTGCCGCTGGCGGCGAGCGCTGCGTCGAGCTGGGTGGCATCGGCGACAGGCATCGCGCCTTCGAGCCGCGCCGCCTGTGCTCGCGGCGACACCCTGGCAGCATCTCCGGCACTGTCGCCGGCCGGTTGGCCCGACGCGTCGCCACCGCGCACGAACACCGCGAGCGGCACGAGTGCGTCGGTACTGCCTGCCGCGGCACCGACCGTCAGACAGGCGGCCTGCAACAGCAACGGGAGCGCCACCGCACGCCGCAGTACGCCTGCGCGGCCGGCACGCCACATCAGCATGCCGCACAGGCTGAGCAGGAGCGCGAGCAGCAGCAGGCGCACGGTGCCTGGCAGCACGGGGCTGACGATCCACCATGCGGTGAACAGCAGCAGCACCCCGAACGCCTGCTTGATGCCGTTCATCCAGGCACCCGCGCGCGGCAGCAATGCACCCGCACCGGCACCGATCACGACCAACGGCAGTCCCAGGCCGAGCGCCATCGCGAACAATGCGGCGCCGCCGATCGCAGCGCGGCCGGACTGCGCGATGAACGCCAGGACGCCGAACAGCGGCGCGGTCATGCATGCGCCGACGGCCAGCGCGGACAAAGCGCCAATCGCGAATGCCGAACCGAGCCGGCCTCCCGTATGACGGCCGGCGCGGGCGTTGACACGGTGCTGCCATGCCTGCGGCAGTTGCAGCGTGAACCAGCCCATCTGAGCAAACGCGAAGACCGTCAACAGAAGCGCAAACGTGCCGAGCATCCACGGATTCTGCAGTGCCGCGCCGAGCCCCTTGCCGGCCAGCCCGGCCATGACGCCCAGAGCGGTGTAGACGAGCGCCATGCCGGCGACGTAACTGACGGAGAGCGCAACGCCGCGCAGTCGGGAGGGGCGCGACGCCGGCGACTCGCCTGTCGACGGCACCCGCATATTGGCACCGAGCACGATCGAGGAGACGATCGGGATCATCGGCCACGAGCACGGCAGAAGGCTCATGCCGACGCCGATCACGAAGAAGATGGCGACGATCGCCGGCAGACCGCGTCCTGCCAGGATGCCCTGCGCATAGCCCGGATCGTACAGACGGTCCGACAGGCTGGCGGCCGGCGGCGTATCGTGTGCAGCGGCTTCAGGCAGCGTCAGCGCGACGCGCCGGGTCATCGGTGGATAACAGACGCCTTTGTCGGAACAGCCCTGCGACGTCGCCTGAAGCGTCACGCGATGGCCGGCTGCCGCGGTCAGCGGCAGTCGGATCTCGACCTGATGGTGATAGACCTCGACATCCTTTTCGAAGGTGGGATCGTATTTGACCTCGCCCTTCGGAAACACCGGCTGGCCGAGCGTCGCGCCTTCGGCCGCGAACGCGAAGCGCTCGCGATACATGTAGTACGAGTCCGCGATGTGATACGTCAGCAGCAGCGCGTCGGGCAGGGCGCGGGCCTCGAGTCGGAAGGCCTGTTCCGGAGGCAGGAAATCCTCGTCCGCATGCGCCACGCCGATGCCCCGCAGGCCGGCCAGCAGTGCGAACAACAGAAACAGCATCACCGACGCGGCGAAGCGGCGCAGCCGTGCCGCGTCATGCAGGCTGTCGGTATGCGATTGCCCCGATTGCCCCGATGATGCCGATGCCGCGGCCGCGGACGCGGCCAAGCCTGCGCGCTTCATGCGTGTGTCTCCGCGGCAACCCAACGCGCATGCCAACCCGGCGACGGCAACGCCCACTCGCTCAGCGCGGCGGCGCCGCAGCGTGCATCCAGCAGTTGCATGAGGGCGTCGCACTGGCACGCGCTGGTCCGGAATTCGATGTCGATCTCTCCGTCGCAGGACGGCGGTTCCGGTGCCCCCAGACGCGCCGGCGTCGGCTCGCGGCTGGCGGATACCGCGAGCCGCAACGTCAGAACTTCGTCGATCACATCGCTCGCGCGCCGATGATCGCCGAGGCGCGCGCGAACCACCGAGATTTCATGTGCTGCCATGATTGAACCGAAAACGTCTTGCGGAAGAGCAGATTATAGAAAGGCAGGTGGCGGGAGGAACACATGCTGACCGAACGGCATAGCGCGGGCATCGTGCCGGCGATCGGCGGTCCGCAGTTGAATCGCCCGTTAGGCCTGCGCCGGGCTTATGATGCCATTGGCAGAGCGGCAGTTCATTGCGTCAACGCTGCGGCGCCCCGCCGCAGCACCGCCAGCTCTTCTCAGCAAGGATTCGTATGCGCTCCATCGCTTCCTTCATGCGCGGCACTGGCCGCATGAAGTTCAGGATTTTTCGCGCATTGCCGCGTCGCCGCTGGTCGGCCTGGCTGGCCACTGGCGGCTTCGTGTTTTCGCTGTGCGCGCTGCCGTCGCTCGGCCATGCAGCTGCCTCCGATGCCCTGGCGCACGCCGCTGACCCTGGCGATCCCGCCCAAGTGTGTGCGAAGGCCGGTACCGACGATCGTCTGATGCCGCTGCCGCCGTCCTGGGCGCCTGCCGCGCGTCAGGCGCTCGGCCTGGCGATGCCCGACGCGGTGATGACCCGTACGACCTTCGCGCGCTGCATGGACGGTACCGCGATGGTCTGCAATGCAGGGGCCAACCTGCCATGCGGGAAGGCGGACAAACGCACCCGGCGCAAGGACATCGCCGCCTACTGCGCCGATCACCGCGATGCGGGCATGATTCCGGCCTATGCGACCGGTCACGACACGCCTTACACATGGCGCTGCGTCGGCACCCGCGCCGTGGCCGACACCGCGCACGCGGACCAACTCGATGCGCGCGGCTTTTTCGCGCGTTATTGGCAGGCGCTGCCAGGCAACGTGCCGAAACGCAGCGACTGAATGGCGCGCCGGCGCGCGCGCTGATGGCGCCGTGCCGTGTCGAACCTGACCGGCACTTGCAACGCGGCACTTGCAACGCGGCGTGCGATCCGACCGGTGCCGCTGCTGTCTTATCGCGCATTGCCCGGGCGCGCATCGACTGATGCGCCATGCCGCGCAGCGCCGTCGAGACGACGGATGACGGATGACGGATGACGGACGACGGACGACGGACGACGGACGAGGTCATTGTGCCGGCGTGGCCCGCCCGGCGTCGCAGTACCTGTTCACACAATGAAAAAAGCCAGGCATGGCCTGGCTTCTTCAAACGCTGCCGCGTCGCGTCCGCGACGCGCTGCAACGCTTACTCTGCGTCGCTGACTTCTTCGCCTTCAACATCGGTCGGGCGGTCGACCAGCTCGACGAACGCCATCGGCGCATTGTCGCCGTGACGGAAGCCGATCTTCAGGATGCGCAGATAGCCGCCCGGACGGGTCGCGTAACGCGGGCCCAGTTCGTTGAACAGCTTGGTCACCGAGTCACGATCGCGCAGGCGATTGAACGCCAGACGACGGTTGGCGACCGTGGCGGTCTTGCCCAGCGTGATCAGCGGCTCGACGACCTTGCGCAGTTCCTTCGCCTTCGGCAGCGTGGTCTTGATCGCTTCGTGCTCGATCAGGGAATTCGACATGTTGCGCAGCATCGCCAGGCGATGGCTGCTGGTGCGGTTCAGTTTCCGCAGACCGTTACGGTGACGCATGATGTTTTCCTGTTGAAAGTCTTGATCCGGCTCTTCTATCGTCGCGCGCGACGCGGTCCGGTCGGTAAGTCAGTCGGGCGGAACGGCGGCGAGCCGCCGTTCCGGTCCGGCATTTTACTTGTTATCCAGCCCGGGAGGGGGCCAGTTGTCGAGTTTCATGCCGAGCGTGAGGCCGCGCGAGAACAGCACTTCCTTGATCTCGGTCATCGACTTCTTGCCGAGGTTCGGGCACTTCAGCAGCTCGTTCTCGGTGCGCTGGATCAGATCGCCGATGTAATAGATGTTCTCGGCCTTCAGGCAGTTCGCCGAACGCACGGTCAGCTCCAGGTCGTCGACCGGACGCAGCAGGATCGGATCGATCTGCGGCGCGCGCGACGGCGCTTCGGCGACGGCTTCGGTGCCTTCCAGGTCCGCGAAGAAGCTCATCTGTTCCATCAAGATGCGAGCCGACTGGCGGATCGCTTCTTCCGGCGACAACACGCCGGTCGTCTCGATGACCATCACCAGACGGTCGAGGTCGGTGCGCTGCTCAACCCGGGCATTCTCGACCGAGTAGCTGACGCGCTTGACCGGCGAGAACGACGCGTCGAGCACCATGCGGCCGATGACCTTGGCATTCTCTTCGCCGTAGCGACGCACGTTGCCCGGCACGTAGCCGCGGCCCTTCTCGACCTTGATCTGCATGTCGAGCTTGCCGCCCTTGGACAGGTGAGCCACGACGTGATCGGGATTGATGATCTCGATGTCGTGCGACAGTTCGATGTCCGACGCCTTGACGACGCCCTCGCCTTCCTTGCGCAGCGTGACCGTGACTTCGTCGCGGTTGTGCAGCTTGAACACCACGCCCTTCAGGTTCAACAGCAGGTTGACCATGTCTTCCTGCACGCCGTCGAGCGTCGAGTACTCGTGCACGACGCCCGCCACCGTCACTTCGGTCGGCGCATAGCCGATCATCGACGCGAGCAGCACCCGACGCAGCGCGTTGCCCAGCGTGTGTGCGTAGCCGCGTTCGAACGGCTCCATCACCACCTTTGCGTGGTTGTCGCCAAGCGGCTCCACGACGATGATGCTGGGCTTCAACAAACTGTTTTGCATAGGTTTTTCCTGTCTAATACCCTCGGCTCGTTACACCGATAAGGCTTAAGCGGTGACCACCCGAAACAACGAAAAGAGCGGCCGCCCGCACCAAGGCGGGCGGCCGCTCGCGTGCCTTAGCGCGAATACAATTCGACGATCAGGCTTTCGTTGATGTCGCCAGCGATGTCCGAACGTTCCGGCGCCTGCTTGAACGTGCCCTCAAACTTCTTCGCGTCGACCGCAACCCACGTCGGCAGACCGCCCTGCTCGGCCAGCGACAGCGATTCGGCGATACGCACTTGCTTCTGCGCCTTTTCGCGGATCGCGACGACGTCGCCCGACTTGATCTGCATCGACGGGATGTTCGACACCACGCCGTTCACCGTGATCGCACGATGGCTGACCAGCTGACGCGCTTCCGCACGCGTCGAGCCGAAGCCCATGCGGTAGACGACGTTGTCCAGGCGGCTTTCGAGCAATTGCAGCAGCGTTTCGCCGGTGTTGCCCTTGCGGCGCGCCGCTTCGGCGAAGTAACGGCGGAACTGACGCTCGAGCACGCCGTACGTGCGCTTGACCTTCTGCTTTTCACGCAGCTGGTTGCCGTAGTCCGACATGCGCATGCCGGAGGTGCGGCCGTGCTGGCCCGGCTTCGTGTCGAGCTTGCACTTGTCGGCCAGCGAGCGGCGCGACGAGAGCAACGACAGGTCGGTGCCTTCACGGCGGGAGAGTTTGGCGCGGGGGCCGGTATAACGTGCCACGTTCGTTTCCTTCGTGATGATGTCGCGCGTACTGTCTACGCGCGAGTCCCCGGCACACGGCACGGGGACGGTGGACTTAGGCGATTCAGGCCGACCGTCGAAGACGGCCGGTCATGATGCACACCTTAGATGCGACGGCGCTTCGGCGGACGGCAGCCGTTGTGCGGAACCGGCGTCACGTCGGCGATCGAGGTGATCTTGATGCCGAGCGCGTTGAGCGCACGCACCGCCGACTCGCGGCCCGGGCCGGGGCCCTTGATGCGGACTTCCAGGTTCTTCACGCCGTACTCCAGCGCGACGCGACCGGCGGACTCGGCAGCCACCTGAGCGGCGAACGGAGTCGACTTGCGCGAACCCTTGAAACCCTGGCCGCCCGAAGTCGCCCATGCCAGTGCGTTGCCCTGGCGATCGGTGATCGTGATGATCGTGTTGTTGAACGACGCGTGCACGCAGGCCACGCCTTCCGGGACGTTCTTCTTGACCTTTTTGCGAACGCGTTGGTTCGCAGCACTGTTCGAAGCCTTAGCCATTACTTTTTCCTGTGACGATGCGCAAGCTTACTTCTTCAGCGAAGCGGCGGCGCGGCGCGGGCCCTTGCGGGTCCGAGCGTTGGTACGCGTGCGCTGACCATGCACCGGCAAGCCCTTGCGGTGACGCACGCCACGGTAGCAGCCCAAGTCCATCAGGCGCTTGATGTTCATCGTGACTTCGCGGCGCAGGTCGCCCTCGACCACGAAACGTCCGATTTCGTCACGCAGCTTTTCCTGCTCGGCGTCGTTCAGGTCTTTCACCTTCTTGTCGGCCGGGATGCCGGTCGACTGAAGGATCAGCTTCGAACGCGAGCGGCCGATACCGTAAATAGCAGTCAGACCGATTTCTACGTGTTGGTGGTTGGGGATGTTAACCCCTGCGATACGAGCCATTATTCTTCCTCAAACTTGAGTCGAGCCCAGGTCAGCCCTGGCGCTGCTTGTGGCGCTGATCCGAACTGCAAATCACCCGCACCACGCCGTTGCGCTTGATGACTTTGCAGTTGCGACAAATGCGTTTCACCGACGCCATTACTTTCATGATTTTACTCCCTCGAAATCACTTCGCCCTGAACACGATTCGCGCCCGCGAAAGGTCATAGGGCGTCAATTCGACCGTGACTTTGTCCCCCGGCAGGATGCGGATGTAGTGCATCCGCATCTTTCCCGAGATGTGCCCGAGCACGACATGACCGTTTTCCAGTTTTACCCGGAAGGTTGCATTCGGCAGGTTCTCGAGCACCTCGCCCTGCATCTGGATTACATCGTCTTTGGCCATAGTCCTGTGTTGCTCAACGCATCGTCATGTTGCCGCCCTTGAAATTGGCTTTCTTGAGCAGCGATTCATATTGTTGCGACATTACATACGACTGCACCTGCGCCATGAAGTCCATCGTGACCACCACGATGATCAACAGCGACGTGCCACCGAAGTAGAAGGGCACGTTCCAGCGCAGCACCAGAAACTCCGGCAACAGACAGACGAACACGATATAGATCGCACCGGCCAGCGTCAGTCGCGTCAGGATCCGGTCGATGTAGCGTGCCGTCTGGTCGCCCGGACGGATCCCCGGCACGAACGCCCCGCTCTTCTTCAGGTTGTCCGCCGTCTCCTTGCTGTTGAAGACGAGCGCCGTGTAGAAGAAGCAGAAGAACACTATCGCCAGTGCATACAGGATCACGTAGATCGGCTGTCCCGGCCGCAGCGTGCTCGCCACGTCCTTCAGCCAACCCATGCCCGACCCCGCGCTGAACCAGTTCGCCACCGTCGCCGGAAACAGAATGATCGACGACGCGAAGATCGGCGGAATCACCCCGGCCATGTTCAGCTTGAGCGGAAGATGCGACGCCTGCCCACCGTAGATCTTGTTGCCGACCTGCCGCTTCGCGTAGTTGATCAGGATCTTGCGTTGACCCCGTTCAACGAACACCACGAAGTACGTCACCGCCGCGACCAGGAACACGATGATGATCGCCGAGATGATGCTCATCGAACCCGTGCGCACCAACTCGAACAGCCCACCCACCGCGTTCGGCAAACCTGCCGCGATACCGCCGAAGATGATGATCGAGATACCGTTACCCAGACCGCGCTCGGTGATCTGTTCGCCAAGCCACATCAGGAACATCGTCCCCGTCACCAGGGTAATGACCGTCGTGAGGCGGAACAGCAGACCCGGTTCGACCACCAGACCCGGCTGGTTTTCCAGCACGGTCGCGATGCCAAACGCCTGCACCGTCGCCAGCACCACCGTGAAGTAGCGCGTGTACTGCGTGATCTTGCGTTGCCCTGCCTGGCCTTCCTTCTTCAGCGACTCCAGCTGCGGCGACACGATCGCCAGCAACTGCATGATGATCGACGCCGAGATGTAAGGCATGATGCCCAACGCGAACACCGTGAAACGCGACAGCGCGCCTCCGGAGAACATGTTGAACATGCCGAGGATGCCGCCCTGTTGGCTTTGGAACAACTTGGCCAACTGGTCGGGATCGATACCCGGCACCGGAATGTGCGCGCCGATGCGATAGACGATCAGCGCCAGCAGCAGGAATACCAGCCGCCGACGCAGGTCGCCGTACTTCGGACCCGCCTTGCCGGTCTTAGCGAAAGTCGGACTGTTGGCCAACTCTTTCTCCGAGACGAATCAGTGAACGCGGCGCGGACCGGTCATCGACCGGTCCGCGGCCCGCGCGTCACTCGCCGACAGAACCACCGGCCGCTTCAATAGCGGCGCGTGCGCCCTTGGTCGCGACCAGACCCTTGAGCACGACCTTGCGGGTCAGCTCGCCGGAGGCGATCACGCGTGCCGAGGTCACCAGTTCACCGAGCACGCCCGCTTGCTTCAGCGCGAGCAGGTCGACTTCGTCGGTGCCCAGCTTCTCGATGTCCGACAGACGGACTTCACCGACGAACCGCTTGGTCAGCGAGGTGAAGCCACGCTTCGGCAGGCGACGTTGCAGCGGCATCTGGCCGCCTTCGAAGCCAACCTTGTGGAAGCCGCCCGAACGCGACTTCTGGCCCTTGTGGCCGCGGCCGGCGGTCTTGCCCAGCCCCGAGCCGATACCACGACCGACACGACGCTTCGCATGCTTCGCGCCGGCGGCCGGTTTCAGATTGTTCAGTTCCATTGTCGTTCCCTGGCGCTTAGCCAATGACGCGGACAAGGTACGAGACCTTGTTGATCATGCCACGCACGGCGGGCGTGTCTTCCAGGACACTCACCGAGTTCAGGCGGCGCAGGCCAAGCCCGCGCACGGTCGCCCGGTGCGTGTCGCGCGTACCGATCAAGCTCTTGACGAGCTGGACCGTAACGGTCTTTTCAGCCATGACTGACTCCTTAGCCGAGAATGTCTTCGACCGACTTGCCGCGCTTCGCAGCGATGTCGGCCGGCGTCGCCTGCTTGCGCAGACCGTCCAGCGTCGCACGCACGAGGTTGTACGCGTTGGTCGAGCCATGGCTCTTCGCGACGACGTTCTGCACGCCCATCACTTCGAACACCGCGCGCATCGGACCGCCGGCGATCACGCCCGTACCGTCCTTCGCCGGCAACAGCAGCACCGACGAGGCGCCGTGCTTGCCGTGCACTTCGTGCTGCAGCGTCTTGCCCTTCAGCGGCACCTGGAACATGTTCCGGCGTGCTTGTTCGAGCGACTTCTGGACGGCCAGCGGCACTTCCTTCGCCTTGCCCTTGCCCATGCCAATCCGGCCGTTGCCGTCGCCGACCACGGTCTGTGCCGAGAACTGGATGTGGCGGCCACCGGACGTCACGGAAGTCGTACGGTTGACGGCGATCAGCTTTTCCTGCAAGCCGTCATCGCGTTCTTCCGTCTGCACCTTGGTTTGCATCTTTGCCATGACAAATCCTTAGAACTTGAGCCCCGCTTCGCGGGCGGCTTCGGCGAGCGCCTTGACGCGGCCGTGATAACGGAAACCGGAACGGTCGAATGCTACCGACTCGATACCGGCGGCCTTCGCCTTCTCGGCGATGCGCTTGCCGATCAGCGCCGCTGCTGCAGCGTTGCCGCCCCGGCCGGTCTTCTCGGCCAGTTCCTGGCGCACTTCGGCCTCGACGGTCGACGCGCTGGCCAGCACCTGGGTGCCACACGGCGAGAACACTTGAGCGTAGATGTGCGTATTCGTGCGATGCACGGCCAGGCGGTGGACGCCCCGGTCGGCGATCAGGATACGCGTCCTGCGTGCGCGGCGCGCGCGAGCCTGCTTCTTATCCATGATGGGCACCCTTACTTCTTCTTCGTTTCCTTGAGGATCACGACCTCGTCGGCATAGCGCACGCCCTTGCCCTTGTAGGGCTCCGGCGGACGATAACCGCGGATCTTGGCGGCCTGCTGGCCGACGACCTGCTTGTCGATCCCCTTGATGATGATTTCCGTCTGCGTCGGCGCTTCAGCCTTGACGCCAGCCGGCAACGCGTGCACCACCGGATGCGAGAAGCCGAGCGACAGGTTCAGCTTGTCGCCCTGCACTTGCGCACGGTAACCGACGCCGATCAGCGTCAGCTTGCGTTCGAAGCCCTTCGTCACGCCGGTCACCATGTTGGCGACCAGTGCGCGCATCGTGCCCGACATCGCGTTCGCTTCGACGCTCTCGTCGACCGGCTGGAACGTCAACGTACCGTTGTCGTTCGCAATCGTGACCAGACGGTTCTGGCGCTGCGAGATGGTGCCCAGCGGGCCCTTCACGACGATCTGGTCGTCGTTCAGGGTCACTTCGGCGCCCTGCAGCGCAACGGGACTCTTACCTACTCGAGACATGTTTCTCTCCCTGCCTTAGGCGACGTAGCAGATGACTTCGCCACCGACGCCAGCGGCACGCGCGGCGCGGTCGGTCATCACGCCCCGCGGGGTCGAAACGATCGCGATACCGAGGCCACCCATGACGCGGGGGATGTCGTCGCGGCCCTTGTAGACGCGCAGACCCGGCTTCGAGACACGCTCGATGCGTTCGATCACGGCGGCGCCCGCGTAGTACTTCAACGCGATTTCCAGTTCCGGCTTCGCGCCCTCGGCGACGACACCGAAATCCTCGATGTAACCTTCGTCCTTCAGGACCTTCGCGATCGACAGCTTGAGCTTCGACGACGGCATGCGCACGGTCGTCTTCTTCGCCATCTGCGCATTGCGCACGCGGGTCAGCATGTCGGCGATAGGATCGCTCATACTCATATTCGTTCTCCTATTACCAGCTGGCCTTCGTCACGCCCGGGATCTCGCCACGGAAGGCGATCTCGCGCACCTTGGTACGCGCCAGGCCGAATTTGCGGAACGTGCCACGCGGACGACCCGTGATCGCGCAACGATTGCGCTTGCGGGTCGGGTTCGCGTTGCGCGGAAGCTGCTGGAGCTCCAGGCGCGCGGCGTAGCGCTCGTCCTCGGACTTGCTGGTGTCGTCGATGATCGCCTTCAGTGCCGTGCGCTTCGGCTCGAATTTCTTTGCCAGACGTGCGCGCTTCTTCTCACGTTCGATCAGTGCCTGTTTAGCCACGGTAACCTCAGTTTCTGAACGGGAATTTGAAGCTGGCAAGCAGGGCCTTCGCTTCATCATCGGTCTTCGCGGTGGTCGTGATGCTGATATCCAGCCCACGCAGCGCGTCGATCTTGTCGTAGTCGATTTCCGGGAAGATGATCTGTTCCTTCACGCCCATGTTGTAGTTGCCACGGCCGTCGAACGCGCGACCCGAGACACCCCGGAAGTCACGCACGCGCGGCAGCGCAACCGTCACCAGACGGTCGAGGAATTCGAACATCCGCTCACCGCGCAGCGTCACCATCGCGCCGATCGGGTAGCCTTCGCGGATCTTGAAGCCGGCGATGGCCTTGCGAGCCTTCGTCACGACCGGCTTCTGGCCGGCGATCTTGGTCAGATCGCCAACGGCGTGTTCGATCACCTTCTTGTCGGCCACAGCCTGGCCCAGACCCATGTTCAGGGTGATCTTGAGCAGACGCGGCACTTCCATCACCGAGGTGTAACCGAACTTCTCGGTCAACTCGGGGACGACCTTTTCTTTATAAAACTCTTGCAGACGAGCCATTTGTCACTCCAGAGCGTCAGGCAGCCAGCGTCGCGCCGGTGGTCTTCAGGAAGCGGACCTTCTTGCCGTCCTCGACCTTGATCCCGACACGCGACGGCTTGCCGTTGGCGTCGGCCAGCGCCACATTCGAGATGTGCAGCGGCATCGCCTTCGATTCGACGCCACCCGTGGTTCCCTTCATCGGGTTCGGCTTGACGTGCTTCTTGACCAGGTTCAGGCCTTCGACGACGACCTTATTGTTTTCGCTGTCGACTGCCAGCACGGTGCCGCGCTTGCCCTTGTCCCTTCCAGCGATGACGACTACGTCGTCGCCCTTGCGAATCTTGTTCATCGCAACTCCTTACAGCACTTCAGGTGCAAGCGAAACGATCTTCATGAAGCGTTCGCTACGCAGCTCACGCGTCACCGGCCCGAAGATACGCGTGCCGATCGGTTCAAGCTTGGTGTTGAGCAGCACGGCGGCGTTACCGTCGAACTTGATCAGCGAGCCATCCTGGCGGCGCACGCCCTTGGCGGTGCGTACAACCACAGCGTTGTAGATTTCGCCCTTCTTCACGCGACCGCGCGGGGTGGCTTCCTTAACGCTGACCTTGATGACGTCGCCGATGTCGGCGTAACGACGCTTCGAGCCACCAAGCACCTTGATGCACATCACTTCGCGCGCACCGGTGTTGTCGGCCACTTCGAGCCGAGTTTCGGTCTGGATCATGATTTCACTTTCCCAACTTAATCCGCTTGCATCACCATGACGCGCGCGGTCAGTCTTGGTCCCGTCAGCCTTGCCGGCTGCTTGGGCTAGAACGGTTGCGACCTGACGGTCGCCGCCTGACGCTCCAGGCACCGCTTGAGCCACGGCACCCAAAACGCCTAAATTCACTGCGCCCACAAGAACAGTGGGCGCACATGCAAAAGCAAAGACCGCGATATTAGCATCTAACTCGCGGCCTTGCAAGCCCTCTTCTTTTGGGGAAGCGGGCCAGTCAGTGGCGCCGTCTTAGACGATGCGCGCCTCTTCCAGCAGACGCGTCACGGACCACGCCTTGGTGCGCGAGATCGGACGCGTTTCCTGGATTTCCACCAGGTCGCCCTCGTTGAACTGGTTGCTTTCGTCGTGGGCGTGGTACTTCTTCGAGCGCGCGATGTACTTGCCGTAGATCGGGTGCTTGACACGGGTCTCGACGAGCACCGTGACCGTCTTGTCCATCTTGTTGCTGACGACCCGACCGACCAGTGTGCGCTTCAGCGACTGAGTTGCCGTATCGTTCATTTCTGGTCAGCCTTCTGTTTGATGACGGTACGTACCCGGGCGATGTCCCGGCGCGTTTTCTTGATCTGGCTCGTGTTGGCGAGTTGCTGCGTCGCCAACTGCATGCGCAGACCGAATTGCGCCTTCAGAAGATCGCTCAGCTCCTTGTTCAGGGCCGCGTCGTCCAGCGCGCGAAGTTCAGATGCCTTCATTGCATTCCTCCATCAGGCGCCGAGCTGTCGCGCGATAACCACCGTCTGGATCGGCAGCTTCGCCGCAGCCAGACGGAAGGCTTCGCGAGCCAGTTCTTCGGAGACGCCGTCCATTTCATAGAGCATCTTGCCCGGCTGGATCTCGGCGACGTAGTACTCAGGGTTGCCCTTACCGTTACCCATCCGCACTTCCGCCGGCTTCTGCGAAATCGGCTTGTCCGGGAAGATCCGGATCCAAATGCGGCCGCCACGCTTGATGTGACGGGTCATCGCACGACGGGCGGCTTCGATCTGACGCGCGGTCAGACGACCACGGCCGACCGCCTTCAGGCCGTATTCGCCGAAGGAGACCGCGTTGCCGCGCGTGGCGACACCGGTATTACGGCCCTTCTGCTCTTTACGATACTTTCTACGCTTCGGTTGCAGCATGTCTTACTCTCCCGTCTTCGCGCCGCCAGCCGGGCGGTCGCCGCCTCGGCGCGGACCACCGCGACGTGCACCCGGACCACCGCCTTCACCGTCACGGCGCGGACGACGATCGCCGCCCGGACGCGCATTGCGGCGGGCACGCTTCTCGTCGGCGCTTTCCTCGACGGCCGGCGCTTCGTGACGACCCAGGTAGTCACCCTTGTAGACCCACACCTTGACGCCGATACGGCCGTAGGTGGTCTGCGCTTCCGACGTCGCGTAATCGATGTCGGCGCGCAGCGTGTGCAGCGGCACACGGCCTTCGCGGTACCACTCGGTACGGGCGATTTCGATGCCGTTCAGACGGCCCGAGCTCATGATCTTGATGCCCTGGGCGCCAAGACGCATCGCGTTCTGCATCGCACGCTTCATCGCGCGACGGAAAGCGATACGGCGCTCGAGCTGCTGGGTGATCGAATCGGCGATCAGCTGAGCATCGGTTTCCGGCTTGCGGATTTCCTCGATGTTCACGTGCACGGGCACGCCCATGCGACGTTGCAGTTCGACCTTCAGCTGCTCGATGTCTTCGCCCTTCTTGCCGATCACAACACCCGGACGGGAGCTATAGATCGTGATGCGGGCGTTCTTCGCCGGACGCTCGATGACGATGCGGCCCACCGAAGCGTTCTTCAAACGCTTCTTCAGGTAATCGCGAACGTCGATGTCTTCCTTGAGCATGCCCGCGAAGTTGGCGTTGCTCGCATACCAGCGCGAGACCCAGTTACGCGTGACGGCCAGCCGGTAGCCGGTCGGGTTGATTTTCTGTCCCATGATCGGCCCCTTAGTCTCCGACGGTCACAGTGATGTGACAGGTCTGCTTCTCGATGCGGTTGCCGCGGCCCTTGGCGCGCTGCGTGAACCGCTTCAACGAACCGGCCTTGTCGATGTAGATCGACTTGATCTTCAGCTCGTCGATGTCCGCGCCGTTGTTGTGCTCGGCATTCGCGATGGCCGACAGCACGACCTTCTTGACCACGACGGCTGCAGCCTTCGGCGAGAACGTCAGGACGTTCAGCGCGCGCTCGACCGGCAGGCCACGGATCTGGTCGGCGACGAGACGCGTCTTCTGGGCCGACATGCGGGCCCCGCGATGAATCGCTTTAACTTCCATCTCAATAGCCCCTTAGCGCTTGGCCTTTTTGTCGGCCGCGTGTCCCTTGAACGTCCGGGTCAGCGCGAATTCGCCGAGCTTGTGGCCAACCATGTTTTCCGAGATATAGACCGGGACGTGCTGACGGCCATTGTGCACCGCGATCGTCAGGCCGATGAAATCCGGCAGGATCGTCGAGCGGCGCGACCAGGTCTTGATCGGCTTCTTGTCACGAGTCGACGCAGCTGCCTCAACCTTCTTCAGCAAATGGGCGTCGCAAAACGGTCCTTTCTTAGTTGAACGTGCCATTGCCTACTCCTTAACGCTTCTTGTTGCGGCGCTGCACGATCATATTGCTCGTGCGCTTGTTGCGACGCGTACGGTAACCCTTGGTCGGGGTACCCCACGGGCTCACCGGATCGCGGCCTGCAGCGGTCTTGCCTTCACCGCCACCATGCGGGTGATCCACCGGGTTCATGGCCACGCCACGAACGGTCGGACGGATACCGCGCCAGCGCTTCGCGCCGGCCTTGCCGATCTGGCGCAGGCTGTGCTCTTCGTTGCCGACTTCGCCAACCGTGGCGCGGCAGTCGATGTGCACGCGACGGATTTCACCGGAGCGCAGGCGCATCTGAGCATACTGACCTTCGCGGGCCAGCAGCATCGCCGAAGCACCGGCCGAACGCGCGATCTGCGCGCCCTTGCCCGGCATCATCTCGATGCAGTGCACCGTCGTACCGACCGGGATGTTGCGGATCGGCAGCGTGTTGCCCGAGCGGATCGGCGCTTCCGAGCCGGAGACCAGCTGCTGGCCGACGGTCAAGCCCTTCGGGGCGATCACGTAACGGCGCTCGCCATCGGCGTAGCAGACCAGCGCGATGTTCGCGCTACGGTTCGGGTCGTACTCGATGCGTTCGACCTTCGCAACGATGCCATCCTTGTTGCGCTTGAAGTCGACGATACGGTATTGCTGCTTGTGACCACCGCCCTTGTGACGGGTGGTGATGTGGCCGTTGTGGTTACGGCCGGCCGTCTTGCTCTGCGACGAGGTCAGCGCGTCGAACGGGCGTCCCTTGTACAGGTCGGCATTGACGACCTTGATCATCCCCCGGCGGCCGGGCGATGTCGGTTTGACTTTAACGAGCGCCATGATTACTTGGCCTCCGTCGATTCAAAGTTGATTTCCTGGCCCGGCTTCAGGCTCACGATCGCACGGCGCTCGCTGGCGCGGCGACCCATGAAGCGACCGAAGCGCTTGGCCTTACCCTTGCGGTTCAGAACCTGCACGGACTCCACTTCAACCTTGAACAGCAGTTCAACCGCAGCCTTGACTTCAGGCTTCGTTGCGTCACGAGCGACTTCGAAGACGATTTGCTCGTTCTTCTCGGCCAGCATCGTCGCCTTCTCGGAGATAACGGGAGCCAGCAGGACCTGCAGCAGGCGATGGTCGTTTTTGCGAACATCCGTCATGACAGCATCTCCTCGATTTTGGCGACAGCCGCCTTCGTGACCAGCACTTGCTTGTAGTGGATCAGCGACAGCGGGTCGGCGTGGCGCGGCTCGACAATCGACACATGCGGCAGATTGCGCGACGCCAGGAACAGGTTCTCGTCGACCGTGTCGGTGATCACCAGCACGGAGTCGAGGCCCATCGCCTTGAATTTCTCTGCGAGCAGCTTGGTCTTGGGCGCATCGACCGAGAACTGGTCGACCACCGACAGACGGCCTTCGCGAGCGAGCTGCGACAGAATCGAGCAGATACCCGCGCGGAACATCTTCTTGTTGACCTTCTGCGCGAAGTTTTCTTCGGGCGAGTTCGGGAAAATCCGACCACCCCCGCGCCACAGCGGGCTCGAGCGCATACCGGCACGAGCGTTGCCCGTACCCTTCTGGCGCCACGGCTTCTTCGTGGAGTGGTTGACCTGCTCGCGGTCCTTCTGCGCGCGATTGCCGCTACGCGCATTGGCCTGGTAGGCAACGACGATCTGATGGATCAGCGCTTCGTTGTAGTCACGACCGAACACGACGTCCGATGCGTTGACGGCAGCGCCTGCCTGGCCTTGTTCGTTGAGAGACTTAAGTTCCATGTCTTATGCCGCCTCCGCCGCCGGACGCGCCTTCACTGCCGGCGTAACGAAAACGATGCCGCCCTTGGCGCCGGGGATGGCACCCTTGATCAACAGCAGCTTGCGCTCGCCGTCGATGCGGACGATTTCGAGGTTCTGGACCGTCTTCGTGACGTCGCCCAGGTGACCGGTCATGCGCTTGCCGGGGAACACGCGACCCGGATCCTGCGCCATACCGATCGAACCCGGCACGTTGTGCGAACGGGAGTTACCGTGCGACGCACGGCCCGATGCGAAGTTGTAGCGCTTGATGGTGCCGGCGTAGCCCTTACCAATCGAAACGCCCTGCACGTCGACGGGCTGACCCGGCGCGAACAGGTCGACGTCGACGGTGGCGCCCGCGCTCAGCGAGGCAGCCTTCTCGGCATCGATGCGGAATTCCTTGAGCACCTCACCAGCTTCGACACCGGCCTTGGCAAGATGGCCCTTCAGCGCATTCGTCACGCGAGTCGCGCGACGCTTGCCGAAAGTCACCTGCACGGCGGTGTAGCCGTCGGTTTCAAGGGTCTTGATTTGCGTTACACGGTTGTCCGACACGTCCACCACGGTGACAGCGATCGAGTCGCCGTCCTGCGTGAATACACGGGTCATGCCAACCTTGCGACCGACAAGTCCAAGGCTCATTGTTTTCTCCATTCCCGACTGCGATTGGCCGGGGCTAAAAGACAACATCAACAAAAAACGCCCGCGAATCCGGTTTGGAAAGCGCAGGCCACTTCGTTTTCACTTCACAGTGCCGCCGACAAAGGCAAAAGAGAGACAGTCGACCGGGATGTTCCGCGTTCCCGCCCTGCCGCCAGCGGCCAAGACTTGCTAGGCGTTCCCGTCGCGCGGACGGAAAAGATTTCGACTATACAACGAATGCCGACGCGCGCGCAAGTGTTTGATGCAAAATCGTCTTCTTCCCTGCAGCCGCCGCCGTTCGACGGCGTTTGCCGACCGTCGGCGCCTTGCTGCGGGCGACGCCGGTCGCCCCTTCGTTCCGCTGCGGCGCTCCCCACGCTTCGCTGCCCGGTGCGCGGCGGGGCTTGATGCTACCGACATTCAGACGCGCCACGTCGGAACGAGTTCCTCACGGCTGCGCGTGGACGCGTCGGCGCGGCCCGCTGCGTGTCCGCGGCAGGCCGCCCCCCCCTCTTCCGGCGGCGGGCGCGCTGCCTCGCCGGCGACATCCGATGCACCGCGCCCACGGGCGGCATCCGCTCGCCGGCCAGCGTCTGGCGCCGCCGTCTGCGATCGGACGGGCTCGCGCGGCATGTCGCGCTGGCCACAGTAGGGGCGACGGTGGCGGCGACGGTGGTGGCGGTAATAAGGGGCTAGCAGCGGCATCGATCTTGCTGGATTCGAGACATGGCCGCGCTCGACGGCTCTCCCCACAGGTCCCCCCATGTCCAAACATTCCTGCCAGCAGACCGGCAGCGGTCCGCGGCACGGCGTTCCCGCCGATTCCGCCATCACCGCCCTTCCCGCTGATACCGCCAGCACCGCCGTCACCCGGCGCACCTTCCTTACCTGGGTCGGCGCAAGCGGCGTCGCCGCCGGCACGGTGGCCCGTCCGGCCCATGCCGCGCTGCCCGCGGTCCACGAAGCGCCGGCGGTCACCGGCGCGCCGCGTGACGACGCCGCGCCCGATGGCGCGGTGAAGGTTCACATGAAGGTCAACGGTCGCGACACCGAGGTCGATATCGACCCGCGCACCTCGTTGCTCGACTGCCTGCGCGAGACGCTGTCGCTGACCGGCACCAAGAAGGGCTGTGACCACGGCCAATGCGGCGCATGTACGGTCCACGTCAACGGGCGGCGGGTCAACGCCTGCATGAGCCTGGCGGTCATGCACGAGGGCGATGAGATCACCACGATCGAGGGCCTGGGCCAACCCGACCATCTGCATCCAATGCAGGAAGCCTTCGTCGAACACGACGGCTACCAGTGCGGCTACTGCACGTCGGGCCAGATCATGTCGGCGGTCGGCCTGCTCAACGAACCGTGGGGCCAGTCCGACGCCGAGGTCAAGGAAGCGATGAGCGGCAATCTGTGCCGATGCGGTGCCTACAAGAACATCGTCGCTGCGATACAGCACGTCCGCAAGGGGTAAGGCAATGCACACTTTCCACTTCCTTCGCGCCACCGATCCGTCGCAGGCGATCGGCGCGGCCGCACGCTCATCGACCGCGCAGCAAGGCGCCTCGGTGCGCTTCGTAGCCGGCGGCACGACGCTGCTGGACCTGATGAAACTCGACGTCGAACAGCCGTCGCAGGTCGTCGACATCAACAAACTGCCGTTCAACCGCATCGAGCGCCTAACCGACGGCGGGCTCTCGGTCGGCGCCCTGGTGCGCAATGCGGACCTGGCCAACGACGCGACCGTGCGCAACGATTACCCGGTGCTCTCGCTGGCGTTGAAGTCGGGCGCCTCGGCGCAGTTGCGCAACATGGCCACCACCGGCGGCAACCTGCTGCAGCGCACCCGCTGCATGTATTTTCGCGACACGGCGATGCCATGCAACAAGCGCCAACCGGGCAGCGGGTGTCCCGCAATCGGCGGCGCCAACCGCACGCTGGCGATACTGGGCACCAGCGAGCACTGCATCGCCAGTAATCCGTCGGACATGAACGTCGCGTTGACCGCGCTCGGCGCGACGGTCGTCGTGAGTGGCCCGCAAGGCGAGCGGCGCGTACCGATCGACGACTTCTTCCTGCTGCCCGGCACGACGCCGGACCGCGAGACCGTGCTCCAGCCCGGCGAACTGATTACCCATGTCGTCCTGCCGCCGCCGCGAGCGGGCAGCCGCGGTACCTATTTGAAGCTGCGCGATCGCGCCTCCTACGAGTTTGCGCTCGCCTCGGCGGCCGTCGTTGTCGCCATCGAGAACGGCGTGGTACGGGACGCGCGCATCGCGCTCGGCGGCGTCGGCACCAAGCCATGGCACGCCACTGCCGCGGAAACGGCATTGCGAGGCCAGCCCGCGACCGAGGCCAGCTTTGCCGCCGCGGCCGAGGCCGCGCTGCGCGACGCCCGTCCGCAGAGCGAGAACGGCTTCAAGGTGGAACTGGCACGCCGTTGCCTGATCCACGCGCTCAAGACAGCCAGCGCCTGACCGCGCACCGCAGGAACCTACGATGAAGAATCCAGACAAGAACATCTCGGCGGTCATCGGTGGCGCGTATTCGCGCGTCGACGGGCCGCTGAAGGTGAGCGGCGCCGCTCACTATTCGTCCGACCGCCGCCTACCTGGCATGCTGACCGCGGTACCGGTATCGGCGACGATCGCCAAGGGCACATTGATCCGCCTCGACACGCAGGCGGCGGAGCACATGCCTGGCGTTCGCGCCGTCATCACGCGGCGCAACATCGGTCCGCTCTATCGCGTGAACAAGGCCAGCAAGGTCAAGATAGACGAATCGAGGCCGCCGCTCGAAGACGACGTGATCCGCTATTACGGCCAGTACGTCGCGTTGGTCGTCGCGGACACCTTCGAGCAGGCCAGCGCCGCTGCCGCCGCCGTCCACGCCGAATACCGCAGCGAGCGTCCCAACGTGTCGATGAAGCTGTCGCCACAGGAAAAGCCCGAAGAGGACAGCAAGCGGGGTGATGTCGACGCCGCCTTCGCTGCGGGACCGGTCACCCTCGACGCGACCTACACGACGCCGATCGAAACGCACAATCCGATCGAGCTGCATGCGAGCGTCGCTGCCTACGACGGCAGCGCGTTCACGCTGTACGAATGCACCCAGGCCATCGTCAACCATCGCTCCGCAATGGCGCAGATGCTGGGCGTGCCGGACGAACGCGTGCGCATCATCACCGAGTACCTGGGTGGCGGCTTCGGCGGCAAGCTCTGGCCGTGGACCCACTCGGTGCTGGCGGCGGCCGCGGCAAGACAGCTGAAGCGGCCGATCAAGTTGGTCGTGAGCCGCAAGATGATGTTCGAGACCGTCGGTCACCGGCCGAACACGCAGCAGCGGATGCGCCTCAGCGCCACGCGCGAGGGTCGGCTGACCTCGCTGCAGCAGGACTACATCACGCATGCGCCCGTGCAGGACAAGCGCAAGGAAAACTGCGGCGAGGCCACACCCTACCTCTACAGCACGCCCAACCTGCGCGTGACCTCCGCGTACGCGCGGCGCGACATCGCGCCAGACACCTCGATGCGCGGCCCTGGGGCGGTACCGGGGCTGTTCGCGGTCGAGTCGGCGATGGACGAGATGGCGTTGGCGCTGGGCATGGACCCGGTCGCCTTCCGCCTGCTCAACGAGCCCAAGATCGACGAAAGCCTGGGCGTCCCGTTCTCCTCGCGCCACCTGGCCGAATGCCTGCGCGCCGGTGCCGACAAGTTCGGCTGGGCGCGCCGCGACCCGCGCGTCGGCGCGATGCGCGACGGCGAGGAAGTGCTCGGCTGGGGGGTTGCCTCGTGCTCGTGGATGGCCAAGCGCATTCCGGCGCAGGCGAACGTACAGTTCAACGCGGACGGTACGCTGCGGGTGTCGAGCGCAACTCAGGACATTGGCACCGGTACCTACACCGTGCTCGCGCAGATGGCCGCGCGCGACACCGGCGTGCCGCTGGATCGCGTGGTGGTCGATATCGGCGATTCGCAATTGCCGTCCGGCCCGATGTCGGGCGGTTCGATGGCAACCTCATCGCTGGTCCCGGCCGTCTCGCAGGCGGCCAAGCAGGCGCTCGCGCGGCTGCTGGAAGCCGCCAGCCAGGCGGAACGCAGCAGCCTGAGCGGCGCGTCGGTGCAGGACCTGACCGTCACCGCCGGGCGCGTGCACCGCAAGGGCAGTGATCCAGCCAGCGGCCTGCCGTTCGAAAAGGTCTTGCAGACGGCGCGCCTCAGCCACGTCGGCGGCAGCGGCAAATCGGGCGACAGCAGTTCCGATCCCGGTGCCGACAAGGTGTCGATCCACTCCTACGGCGCGCATTTCGTGGAGATCGGCTGGCAGCCGGCGATCGCGCGGCTGCGGGTGCGCCGCGTCGTCACCTTCATCGACGGCGGCAAGGTCATCAACACCAAGACCGGCCGCAACCAGATCGAGGGGGCGATCATGATGGGCATCGGCATGGCGATGTTCGAGAAGACCAGCTACGACGCCCGCACCGGTGCGCCGATCAACAGCAATCTGGCCGATTACATCGTCGCGGTGAACGCGGACACGCCGGACATCGACGTGACCTTCCTGGACTACCCGGACTACGCTTTGAACGAGTTGGGCGCGCGTGGCATCGGAGAAATCGGCCTGGCCGGGTTCGCTGCCGCCGTGACCGCCGCCGTGCATCATGCGACGGGCATCCGGGTGCGCGATCTGCCGGTGCACATCGAAGACCTGCTGGCGTCGACGGTGCGCGCCTGACGCTGGCGGTGAGGCCTGCCGCGGCGGTGCGCTGCCAGGCCCCACCGCCCCGCACCCGGCGCCGCGCCGGGCAGTCACTCGTCGCGGGTGGCCAGTGTGTCCGCACACGTCGCCGCTACCTCGAGCGCGACACCGTGCCCCACGCGGTTTGCCGCAGCACACGCGGCATTGGATTGCTGCCGTAGCGCAATCGACTTGTCGCTGGCGGACATCAGCCCGGTCCGGCGACGCTCCGGCGCGCCGCGCCGTTCCTGCGACCACTCCTGCGACCGTCCCTGCGCTTGCTCCCGCGATCGTTCCCGCAACCGTCTCGACGACACGCGCGCGCCGGTCGGCGGCGTGCTACGACGCCGCCGGCTGCATGCAGCATCGACGGTGACTGCATCGCGCCGGCACATCGATGCGGCGCTGAGCCCTGAGGCGTTCGCCGAAATTGGCGGCAACTTTCCAAGCCGCCTCTGTCCGGTCGCGACGATGTCGCTGTCGCACGGTCGACTGCATGCGAATCGTGCCGGCGCGGTGCCCGAGCGGACCTGCCAATCTGGTTGATAACGGACGGTGTTGCGACGCGTATCGGTTTCGAATGAACGCCCTTTCCTTCGAGAACGCAGTGATGCCGATCGATACGAGTGCGACGCATCGACACTACCGTGGACGTCCGCCGACAGAACAGCATCGCCCGTGCGATGGCCGCGACGCTCCGCTGTTGGAGCTCGGCAATGGCTGCACTGTGCATCGGCGCGTGACCGAAACGGACGCCCCAGCCAGTCTGATGACGCGGATCAAACGTGCATGGAACGCGCGGTGGCTGACGGCTTCGGAAACAGCCACGTGTGATCGCTGCGCCGCGGCGCTGCTCGATCGATACGACCTGCCTTTGCCTTTGCCATTGCCGTTACCGAGCGAACGTGACGGGCCCGCCGCGCCCCCCTGCTTCCATCGCGGAAAAGGTTTATGGCTGGGCCTCGGCTTGCTTTTCGGTGGCGCGGCCGGCGCGCTCGCAGCAACGAGGTGGCCTCCGTTTTCGGCTACGGTCGCCGACACGCCAGACGCTTTCACTGGTTTGCTTGCATCGCCTCCGTCACCAGCGTGGCAGCATGCTGGCGCAAGCGTGCCATCCCAACCTCGATGGAGCGCCCGGCACAGAGACATATTCGAGCGCAACCGTGTCGCGCCGCCGAGACCCGATGCGCATGTATTGCCCGCCGCCCCGTCGACGACAACCGAGCCAACGCCGCCGGACGACGTCGAGATCGAAAAGTTGCACTTTCCGTGCATCGAGGAGCGCGCCCATCTGTCGGCGGCGGGCGTTCTGCGCCAGATCGGAAGAACCTTGCAGAGCCCGTTGTCGGTCATGGCCATCGAATCGCAAGTCGTCTATTTCCATTACCGACTGGGGCGCTGCCCGACGCCTGTCGAGCAAGCGCGGTGCGGCCAGATCTTTGGGGCGATCGATTCGGTGATCGGCCAACTGGTCTCGCTGCTGCCGGGAGCGCAGGCCAGCGTCCTGTCGCAGAATTTCGTCGGGCCACTGCTGCAGATGATCGCTGACGACCTGGACGGTCTCGCGCCTGGCCCCGGCATCGTGAGCGATGCCACTTCCAATCTGGCCTTCCTCGCGCGTTCCGCGATCGCTGCGGCACCGCGCAATGCCGCCGGCGAGGTCATCGTCGAAAAGCTCGCCCCGCCCGCCAAGACCCGTTTCGGGATCGCGGGGCCGACCGCCGAAATCGATGGCGAGCCCTGGCACCTGAGCGTCCATGAGGGCCGCTTCACGGCGACGGCGTTGGACGGCCGCACCATGCCTGTCGAATACGCTCGTGATGCCGGTGGCTGGCGGGCAAGTGACCTGGCGACGGATGCCGACGCACTAAAGGTGCGTCCGCTGCCGTGCACGCGCGCGCAACTGGATGCACGCATCCTCGAACGGCTTACGGTCGCACACGAGCCTCCCGTGCTGCTGCCGCCTGACGGATCCGACACGCTCTATCAGGCGCCACTCAGCGAGCTTCGCGGCATGTCCATCTTCGCGAGGATCGGTCACCGTTACGTCGCGCTGCGTTCGATGCGGGACGGCGTGTCTTACGAAGCGTACGACATCGATCGGCCACTCGAAGCCGGCTACCCGGTCCGTATCGATGAGAACGGTCGCTTCCAGTTCGGCGCGCCGGTCGAATTTCTGGCAAGGCGCGTCGAAGCGCCGCCGCCGGCGGCACGCCATCTCTCCAGACACCTGCATGACGCAATCCCGCGTTACTGGCTGGACAACCGCGTTGATTCAGCACACCTGTCGTCGCCCGACAGTCGCGGCGTGATGGAATCCGGCGACAGCGAACACTACCTGCCGTTCGACGAGGGTCTGGTCCGCATCGAGCGTCACCCGCTGCACGCCGAGCTTTATCAGATTGGCCCAACTGCGCGTAGCAAGATCCTGTGCGCGTTCGACGAGCAAAGCGCGCGCTTCGTGCTTGTACCGGAAGAACGGATGCTGATCCTGGCAGGCAGCGCCGACGCGGAAGCTGTCGCGCGCTTCAACGGCGCGCTCCAGATGCAGGAGCGACTTGCGACGCGGTTCGGCGAACAGAGAAGCAGGTTGACCTACCGCGACGGCTACCGTACTTCCGAGCCCAACGCATTTCCGGGCGTCGTGCATGTCGACGCATCGCTTGAGAGGAGCGGCGTGAGCGTCGTGTCCTATGGGTTGGATGCCCACGAACTGTCCCTCGCCGGGCGTTACACCTCCGCCGCCCGGGAACTGAAGGCGCTCGCGTTCGAATCGGCGCGCCGCGTGCAGGAATTGGACGTCGCGATCCACGATCCGGTGCGTTCGCGACGCCTGTTCGATCAGCTCTTCAAGCTGATCGGCGGCAGTCCGAACGCAACGCAGCGACGTGCGATCAGCAACCTGTTCGCCGACCGACTGCGCGCGTCGGATCAACTGTTGGAACAACACATAAACGACGATTGCCGTCGGATCTGGCTGGTCGACGTCAACGACAAGGAATTCTACGGTTTCGTGAACATGCGGGACCCGCTCAAACGCATCTTCGTGAACGTCGAAGCGAGCAGTGCCTATCGTGATGCACGCGTTCAGTGCGGAGCCTTATGCCGCCGCGCACAAACCAATATCGACGACCTCGTTACGATCCTCCACGAGGCATCTCACCTGGCCGCGAAAACCAAGGACCTGTTTTACGTGGCGAACGCGAAGGGCAGTGACTCCTTGACCGGCACGATACAACGGCTGTCCGAAGGCACCATGTCGATGGCCGAGGCCGGTTACCTGCTCGGCTTGGCGCGCATCGAGATTGACGCGACCTTGCCGGAGCCCGCCATCGTGGCCGCCGCAACCGAGGTGTTCAATTCGCGCGCGGAAATTCGCGCGCGGCTGCTGCTCGACAATGCGGATTCGTTCGCGCAGCTGGTGTTGGAATTGACCGATCGCGATTCGCACAAGCGGATGGAGCGTGCCACGAGCGACGCGACGAAGGTCATGCTCGCGCTGATCGGCGCGACGGTCGTCCAGGCGGAGCGGCGAAACGCGGCGCATGGGGACGCCGTCTCGTTTTGAGTTTGCGGCAAGGCCGCTGGAACGCGGCCATGCGCCGTGGCTGGTGCCGGAGACGCAACGAGGCCACCGGCGAAGCGCGCAACGGATCAGCACGGCCCGGTGCCCTGTCGCAACGGAACGCTGCGCGTGTCCTGTCAGGGCTTATCGGCAGTTCCTCAGCCGTCCGGCGGTCGTACTCCGGCGCTGCGCCGGTCCGTGGATCGGCGCAGCGCCGGGCCTCAGGCAAGGCAGCGACCGGTCGTTGTGCTCCCACACAGCCAGGAGTCACGGACGAAAAAAAGCCCGGGCGGGCCCGGGCTCGTTCGCAATGCCGCTCGTCGGAGCAGCCAGCGGATTTACTGCAGCTTGATTTCGACGTCGACGCCAGCCGGCAGGTCGAGCTTCATCAGCGCGTCGACCGTCTTGTCGGTCGGGTCGACGATGTCCATCAGGCGCTGGTGCGTACGGATTTCGAGCTGGTCGCGCGACGTCTTGTTGACGTGCGGCGAGCGCAGGATGTCGTAACGCTGGATGCGGGTCGGCAGCGGCACCGGACCACGCACGATCGCGCCGGTCCGCTTGGCGGTTTCGACGATCTCGCTGGCCGAACGGTCGATCAGCAGGTAGTCGAAGGCCTTTAGGCGAATACGGATCTTTTGGCTAGCCATGGTTTTTCCTCAAAGAGCGCGGCGGAAACTTGTCAAAGAACCACGGTTGCGACGCCGCCACGCCGCTTCCGTTTGCGCGGGTCTGACGACCCGCGCGGACAGCATCTTACGCGATGATCTTCGCGACGACACCGGCACCGACGGTACGACCGCCTTCACGGATGGCGAAACGCAGACCTTCTTCCATCGCGATCGGCGCAATCAGCTTCACCGTGATCGCGACGTTGTCGCCCGGCATGACCATTTCCTTGTCTTGCGGCAGCTCGATCGAGCCGGTCACGTCCGTCGTACGGAAGTAGAACTGCGGGCGATAGTTGTTGAAGAACGGCGTGTGACGGCCGCCTTCGTCCTTGCTCAGCACGTACACCTCGGCGGTGAAGTGCGTGTGCGGCTTGATCGTGCCCGGCTTGGCCAGCACCTGGCCACGCTCCACGTCTTCACGCTTCGTGCCACGCAGCAGCACGCCGACGTTGTCGCCAGCCTGGCCCTGGTCGAGCAGCTTGCGGAACATTTCCACGCCCGTGCAAGTCGTCTTCACCGTCGCCTTGATACCGACGATTTCGATTTCCTCACCGACCTTGACCACGCCACGCTCGATACGGCCCGTCACCACCGTGCCGCGACCCGAGATCGAGAACACGTCCTCGACCGGCATCAGGAACGTACCGTCGATCGCGCGCTCCGGCGTCGGGATGTACGTGTCCAGCGCTTCGGCCAGCGCCAGGATCGCCACTTCGCCCAGCTCGCCCTTGTCGCCTTCGA
>NZ_FNLO01000017.1 GCF_900095735.1 Chitinasiproducens palmae
CGGGGTTGCCGGGGTTGCCGGGGTTGCCGGGGTTGCCGGGGTTGCCGGGGTTGCCGGGGTTGCCGGGGTTGCCGGGGTTGCGATCGCTTCCGACCGTTCGATCGATTCGGCCTGCCGTTTCAGCCAACGGTCAAGGCTAGGCGTGCACGACGAGGCGGCGTACTTGTCGGCGCCCTGTGCCTCGTACGACGCCTGTCTCGCGCTTCGCCTGATGTAAGCCTGCCGGGCCGCTCGCCTTCCTGCGCCAGGACGCGGCGCGACGTCAGCGTGAGACACGCTGGCATCCGCGGTGACTTAGCGTAATAGGAGCGCACGTACTCTGGTGATCGTCCGGACTCGCCTCTTGCCGACCACGCGTGCACCGCGCTGCCGTGCCTCAGCTTGGGACTGACGGCGCAGACGCCGCGAACCTGGTGCGATCTGACGGGGATCGGAAGCGCTGGCGCAACGGTCGCGCAGTGATCGCACGCGGCCGATCGACGTGATCGTGCACGACGCATTGCAATGAACGGTGCTCGAGGCACATCTCGATCGGATGCCGTATCCAACCCCGTTGCCCCTGACCGCAATCAAGCAAGGGACCGGGCGATGGCGATGCCGGCACCTGCCGCAGAGGTAGGTGCGGCCGTGCTGCCAACACTCGTGCAAAAACGCAATGCTAACGGCGCCCCCTTGAACAGCGGTGCATCGATGCGTGCCAGATCGCGCTCAGTGTTCGCGCAAGGCATGGCGCGCCGTTCGCCGGCCCTGTAGGAAGGTCCGCCAGGAAGGTCCGCCGCGTATCTGTCGCGGCGAGCAACGGCTGGTCCACCGAGCATTGCCGTCCGTCGGATGGTCCACCGCCGATGACAAAGAATTTGAGACGCGGCACTGCTATTGGGCGCGAGGACGCAGCAGGTGGCGCTTGACGTCCCGATGCCACGACCTGCGGGAAATCGGGCCATGCAGAGGGCTGGCCGTGGCCACTCTTGGGCCGTGACCAGGGCCAAGCTTGGCTCAAAGACGAGAGTACCTTGCGGGGCATAGGCTGCAACGGGCCTGCGCGTCGAAGCCTAGTCCTGCGCCCCGGCGTCCTCGACTTGCCCCACTTCCTGACAGGCATTCCCAAGCGCGAGGTGCGAAGCGCTTTCTCGGCCGGTCGCTGGCCGCGGCCACGCTGCCGCGACTGCTCGCCCGCTCCAACGACTGGCGTTCCAATGTCTGGCGTACTGAGGACTCGGGCACTGAGGACTCGGGCACTGAGGACTCGGGCACTGACCACGCGCGCACTGACCACGCGCGCACGGACGACACGGGCACGGACGCCGCGATCCCAACCGCCGCCCCGCCAGCGGCTCCTACTCGGCGTAGGAAATATCGAGCGCCACGATCCGCTCCGCTAATATCAGCGGCGGCCGGTTGCCATCGCTTGAACCGCGAAGCCGGCGGCAAGGCCGGACCGTAGTCAGGCAGCGAGTCAGCCTTTCCCGTTGCGCCCGGCACGAGCATTGCCGGCTGTCCGCCCGCCCGATTCGCTTTTTGACTTGGCCGGCTCGCTCTGTTGTTCGCCTTGGACGCGACGGTTTGGGTCGCCGGGCGCAGTGCCCGCTGCTGGTTCCACCGGGTCGGGCGCATCGCCGCGCGCTCGGCCACCGTCGCCTTCCCCGACTGCATCGGGCGGCACTACATCCGCCTCGGCCGCTTCGACCGCCTCGGCTGCCTCATCAGCGTCGTCGGCCGGCGCGTCGGGGTCGGGTGCTTCATCCGCCTGCGGCTGATGGCCCGGCGAAGCGGTCGCATCCGCAGGCGCACTTGCCGAGCCGAAGCCGAACCCGGGCGCGAAGCCGCCGAACAGACGCTGCGACTGCGCCTGCATCTGTTCGATCATCTGGCGCGACTGATCCATGTAGCTCGTCATCAGCGTCTGCATGGCGGGCGGCTGCCCACGCAGCATCTGCGACCAAGCATCCGTGGTCCCCGCGGACGGCATCTGCCCGGCCAGGCGCTCTTGCATCTCGACGAAGAACTGCATGTTCTTCTCGAGATAAGCACCCATCATCCCCTGCATCGCATGACCATAGAACCGGATCATCTGCGCAAGCATGGCACTGGACAACATTGGCATGCCGCCGGCCTCTTCTTCCAGAATGATCTGGAGCAGGATGCTGCGCGTCAGGTCGTCGCCGCTCTTCGCGTCGACGACGACGAACGGATGCGCGGCAATCACCAACTGCTTTACGTCGGTCAGCGTGATGTAGCTGCTGGTCGCCGTATCGTACAAGCGTCGGTTCGGATACTTCTTGATCAGTCGTTGCGAAGCTTGTGCTGCCATCCGTTTTCCTGTGATGCGGCGCGCCGGAATGGGCGCCAGCGGCCGGTGGCCTTCGCGGCGGCCACCGACGAAAGGCGGTCAACCCATATGCAGGCCGCCGTTCAAAGAAAAGTCCGCGCCCGTCGAAAAGCCGGAGGCCTCCGAAGCCAACCAGCCGACGATGGACGCGATTTCCTCCGGCCGCCCGAGACGCTTGACCGGAATCGTGGCAACGATCTTCTCCAGCACGTCCGGACGGATGCCGCGCACCATGTCCGTGCCGATGTATCCCGGCGACACTGTGTTCACGGTGACCCCGCGGGTCGCGACTTCCTGCGCCAGGGCCATCGTGAAGCCATGGATCCCTGCCTTTGCAGTTGAATAATTGGTCTGGCCGAACTGGCCTTTCTGCCCATTCACCGACGAAATGTTGATGATCCGACCGTAGCCACGGTCGACCATGCCGTCGATGACCTGCTTGGTCACGTTGAATAGACTGGTCAGGTTCGTGTCGATGACCGCGGTCCAATCGGCATGCGTCATCCGCCGGAAAATCACGTCACGGGTGATACCGGCGTTGTTCACGAGCACGTCGACCTCGCCCACTTCCGCCTTTACCTTGTCGAAGGCAGCCTTGGTCGAATCCCAATCGCCGACGTTGCCTTCGGAAGCAACGAAGTCGAAACCCTGGGCACGCTGATCGGCCAGCCAGCTGTCGCGGCGCGGCGAGTTGGGGCCGCAACCGGCGACGACGCGATATCCGTCGCGATGCAGGTGCTGGCAGATCGCAGTGCCGATGCCGCCCATTCCGCCAGTCACATAGGCGATGCGTTGCTGGTTCATTCTCCCCCCTTTCTCGTTTTCGGCGCCGCGTCAGCGTGCCGGGTTCAGCGTTCCAATGCCATGGCGACGCCCATGCCACCACCAATGCACAGCGAAGCAAGCCCACGCTTTGCTTCACGGCGTTTCATTTCGTAAAGCAAGGTGACCAGGATGCGGCAGCCGGACGCGCCGATCGGATGGCCGAGCGCGATCGCGCCGCCGTTTACATTGGCTTTCGACGTGTCCCAGCCCATCTGCTGATGGACGGCGATCGCTTGCGCGGCGAACGCTTCGTTGATTTCCATCAGATCGAGATCTTCCGGTCGCCAGCCGGCACGCTCCAGACACCGACGCGACGCCGGCACCGGCCCCATGCCCATCACCGCCGGATTGACGCCTGCGTTGGCATACGCGCGGATCGTCGCCAGCGGCGTCAGCCCCAGGGATTCGGCGCGCTCACGCGACATCACGACCACCGCGGCGGCGCCGTCGTTGATTCCAGATGCATTTGCCGCGGTTACCGTGCCTTCCTTCGCAAATGCAGGCTTCATCGCGGCGAGCGTTTCAGCCACGACGCCATGCCGGACGAATTCGTCATGCGAGAAGCGCAGGGCCTCGCCTTTCTTCTGCGGGATCTCGATAGGAACGATCTCTTCGTCGAAGCGCCCACTCTTCTGCGCGGCCTCCGCCTTGTTCTGCGAGTCGGCTGCGAAGCGATCCTGTGCCTCGCGCGTCACGCCGTATTCCTTCGCGACGTTCTCGGCCGTGACGCCCATGTGGTAACGGTTGAAGATGTCGAACAAACCGTCGTGGATCATCGTGTCGACAAGCTTGCCATCGCCCATCCGGATGCCATCACGCGAGTTCATCAACACGTGCGGCGAAGCGCTCATGTTCTCCTGGCCACCCGCCACGATCACGTCGGCCTGCTCCAACGCAATGGCCTGGGCGGCGAGCATCACGGCCTTCAACCCGGAGCCACAGACCTTGTTGATCGTCATCGCAGGCACGCTGACATCCAGGCCGGCGGCAAGCGTCGCCTGCCGCGCCGGGTTCTGACCCGCGCCGGCCGTCAGCACCTGACCGAAGATGACCTCATCGACATCCGTCGCCGGCACGCCACCGCGCGCCAATGCCTCGCGGATCACTGCCGCGCCCAGCTCGGGCGCCGCCACCTTGGCCAGGCTGCCACCGAAACGGCCAATCGCAGTCCGCGCCGCCGAAACAATCACAACTTCTTTCATCACTCCCCCCATTGAATTCGTTTGGCCGACCTGTGCGCCTCGTACTGCTCAGGCCGGCTCGGCCACGTAGCGCCCGGGCGCGGGCTCGATCGGCTCATAGCCCGCTGCGCCAAGCGACTCGCGCGCCGGCACTTCGCCGCCGCCGTGTTGGCCCAGCCACGCATGCCATGCGGGCCACCAACTGCCCGCGGCTCGGGTTGCCTGGCCGAGCCACGCGTCGGCCGATGCGTCGGCAGCCGCCGATGGCGCCGCCCAATAATGGCGCTTGTTCGCAGCCGGCGGGTTGATCACGCCCGCGATGTGGCCCGAGGCGCCCAGCAGGAAGGTACTCTCCCCGCCGAGCAGCTGCCGAGACGCATAGGCGGTCTGCCACGGCACGATATGATCCTCGCGCGAGGCAAAGATGAACGCCGGACAGCGTATCCGGCCAAAGTCCACCGGCACGCCACATACCTCCAACGCATCCGGCTCCCTCAGGCGATTCTCCAGATAAGTATGACGCAGATACCAGCCGAACATCGCGCCGGGTAAATTCGTACTGTCCGCGTTCCAGTACAACAGATCGAATGCGGGCGGCGTCTTGCCGAGCAGGTAATTATCGATGACAAACGGCCAGACGAGATCGTTGGGACGCAGCATCGAGAATGTCCGCGCGAATTCGGTACCGCGCATCAGACCTGGCTTGGGCGCGAGCGAACCGATCGTGCGCTCGCGCATCGAGACATGGTCCTCGTCGATGAAAACGTCGAGAACACCGGTGTCGGCAAAGTCGAGCATCGTGGTGAGCAACGTGATCGACTCGCACGGCTGTTCGCCGCGCGCAGCGGCGACGGCTGCGGCAGTGGCGAGCAAGGTGCCGCCCACGCAGAAGCCCATCGCGTTGACGGTGTCGGATGCGCTGATCGCGCGTGTCGCATCGATTGCTGCCAGAACGCCGTCGCCGATGTAGTCGTCCCAACTGAGGCCGGCCAACGATTCGTCGGGGTTGCGCCAGGACACCATGAAGACCTGGAACCCTGCCTCCAGTGCGCCGCGGACCAGCGAGTTCTTCGGCTGCAGGTCGAGAATGTAGAACTTGTTGATGCACGGCGGCACGATGATCAGCGGGCGTGCCTGGACGGACGGCGTGACCGGACGATATTGGATCAACTGAAACAGGCGGTTCTCGTACACCACCGCGCCCGGCGTGACCGCCAGTGATTCGCCCACCTTGAACGGGGTCGGATCGACCTGAAGAATCTGTCCGTTGGCCGCATCGCTCAGCCATTGGCCGATACCCTTGCGAAGCGTCTCGCCCTCGCTCTCGACCAGCGCCTGCATTGCGCGTGGGTTGGTCATCAAGAAATTGCTCGGTGCCGCCGCCGCGGTCCACTGCTCGACCATGAAGCGGATGCGCTCTCGCTGCTTGCGCCCCCCCTCCACCGCATCGGCCAACGCATGCAGGTAACGGCTGTTGAGCAGGTAGATTGCGGCAATGCCGGCCGAGCCGGGCTGCGCCTGCCAGGCGGTATCGACGAAGCGCTTGTCATCGAACCCTGACGGCACCTCGCCACGCGCGAGAGCCGCGTTGAGCGCCGCGAAGTCCCGGGCGTACGAGGCCTGCAGCGCCGCCAGCCGCTCTGGATCGATCAGATTTTCCAGATCGCCGCCAAAGGACAGCAGGTGCGCCGGCTGCGCCGCGGCTGGCGCTTGGGTATCGTGGTCTGCAGTGGTGGTTGACATGGTGGACTCGATTCCTTGCGCAGCGCGTGGCCGGACGTGACTTGAGATGGCGTAGCGTGGCGTGAGCATCACCCGCAGCGGCGCCGCGACGATACAAGGCTGCACAGATACAACTCTGCGACAACCTGAGGCCGCCGAGCCGCATCGTCAGTCAGTCGTGCATGCATCGATGACGCGCATGCTGTTCGAGCGTCGACGACACACTGGTAAAACTGCCATGCCGAGCCGACCGAAACAGTGCGCCGGCACTCACGCCGCCACTAACGCTTCTACTCCACGCTTACGCTACCGCTCCACGCTTCGGCTCATTTTTGCCCGCGCGATCTACCCTGTCAACGCATCTTCTGAGGCATAGGCCATCTGGACGACTGCCTTGGCGTGCGTCCTAGGGTTTTCCTTAGCATTGCTTTGCAGCGGCTTGCCGATGGTCGAAGGTCCTGCCGCAGGCACCGCCGCGCCAGGCAATGCGTGCTTCGGCCCAGGATCTGCAGGGTCAGGATATGCAGGTCAGGTGGCGCGGCAATCGGCAAGGCGCAAGGCGATATGGCGATATGGCGATTAGGCGCCAGTTGCCTGGTCGGCGCGCGAGGCGTGATGTACCGATCCCTGAACAAGCGTCGGAAAGCGGTCGCGCTCAACGCTCTTACGCCAGGCAATCGGATCGAACAGCACGCGGTGCGGCGAAAACGTATGGCGCAAGCGTTCGAGCAACAGTCCTGCATGATCCGAGACAGCGGCGCCAACGGAGCCGGGCCGGGCATCGTCCCCCGTGATCGAGGGCGACGAGGCGCCCGCCAAACTCGGCGCCGAAATCTTCATAACTGACAGGTAGGCAACCATCTGTCCGCGACAGAAATCGCAGCGCTGCTGCGTCGGATCAAGCCAGCCAGATCGCGGCCGCCATGCGGCCAGTGCGCCCGTCTCGACGATAGGAATAGAAGCGTGGCTCCGAGACCGTGCAAAATCCGCCGCCCGAGACGTCCTCGATGCCCTTGCGCAGCAGTCGGAGGCGGGCCAGCCGGTACAGATCGCAGAAGTATTTGCCGTCTCGTTGGCCCGGCTGAAACGCAGCGAGCGTCTCGGCCTGCTCATGCGCTTGCGCGCGTGCAAGGAACTGCTCGCGCACTTCCGCACCCACCTCGAATGCCTGCGGACCGATGGCGGGGCCCAACCATGCCACGACGTCGTCGTGAGCCGCCGGAACGCTTCCGGTCGCCGTCCGACGCAGCGCGTCGACCGCGCGCTCGATCACGCCATCGGCCAGGCCGCGCCACCCCGCGTGCGCGGCCCCCACCGCTCTGCCGGCGCGGTCGGCGAGCAATACCGGCAGACAATCGGCCACCATCACCACACAGCACGCCGCCGGGTCGTCGGTCACGCTGGCGTCGGCGCGTGCCGTTGCGCCAGCCGCGGCGAGCGCGGCGTCCATGCAATCGACGGCTGCGTCGGCGCTTGCATGGACGACCTCCGATCCATGCACCTGCTCCAGCCATGCGATGTTTCGACCGTGACCGACATAGGCGCTGAAACGCGCGCGGTTATTCGCCACATGCGTGCGGTCGTCGCCGACGTGATACGCCAGGTTTAGCCCGTCGCCGGTCGTGCGCGTCGCTCCTGCCGACGTGCCTCGCCCGGCGTCGAATGGCGCAGTGCTGACGCCACCTGCGCGCGTGGTGAAGACGGCCCGAACGCGGGCCGGCGGCTGCCAGTCCGGAATCAGGCATTCCGACGCATCCAGCGGCGTGACGTCGGCTGGAACGTGATCGATGCCCATCAGCGCAGGTCTCCAAGCGGCGGGAGCGAGAGATCGCTCGCATCGGCGGCGGACACAATGTCGTCCGGCAGCGCCGACGTCCAGTGGACCGTTTCGCCGCTGACCGGATCCTGTAACGCCAAGCGCCACGCGTGCAGCGCCTGGCGCGCGATTGGCGACGCCGCGCCGGCACCTGGCAGACCTCGCATGTATAGCGTGTCGCCCAGTAACGGATGGCCAATATGACGGCAATGGACGCGGATCTGATGGGTCCGGCCGGTTTCGAGATCGCAGCGAAGCGCGGCGACCGGTCGTCCGCGCCAGGCGCCATAGGCGACCGTCTCGAAGTGCGTGCGGGCCGGCTTGCCAGCCTGTCCTTCGACAACCGCCATGCGCAGCCGATCGCGGCTGTCACGGCCAATCGGCGCATCGATGGTGCCGTGAGACGGCGGCTTGCCCCACACCAACGCGAGGTACTGGCGTTTCACCGTACGCGCTTGCAACTGCCGGACGAGATCAGTCTGCGCCTGCAGGGTACGCGCGACCACGATCAAGCCGGACGTGTCCTTGTCGAGCCGGTGCACGATGCCGGCGCGCGGCAATGCAGCCGCCGCATCGCCATAGCGATGCAACAGGCCGTTGAGCAGCGTGCCGGACCAATTGCCGGCACCGGGGTGGACGACCAACCCTGCTGGCTTGTCGATCACCGCCAGTGCATCGTTCTCGAAAACCACCTCCAGCGAAACCGGCTCCGGTCGGAACGCCTGCTGATCGGCCCCGAGTGTCGGTCGAACCACGATGGTCGCACCTTCAATCGGCGTGTCCCGTTTGCCGGCGACGCGGCCGTCGATCTCTACGCGCCCCGCCTCCAGCCAGTCCTGAAGTCGACTGCGGGAATATTCGGTGAAGAGACGTGCAAGCACTTTGTCCAGGCGGTGACCCGCCCATTCGTTCGGCACCTGCGCCCGGATGGGCGACGCTTCGACGCTTGCTGTAGCAGCCGCCTCGTCGTCCTCGTCAAGATCACCGCCCGGCGGCGCTATACCCAAGACCCCGCTTGTGACGGCTTCGCTGTCTGCAACTGCCGCGTCACGAGGCCCGGCAATCGCCGGGTCCGGGGCGTTCGAATGCAGGCCGGATGCCGCGTATGGCGACACCGTGGCTGGGTCGGCGAGCACCGATGGGCGGGCAGTCGACGAAGGAGAAGTGCTTTTCATGACGAACAACGTTTGGATGGTGCGCGGCGCTGGCTACCCGAGGCTACCTGCACAGGCAGTTGGCGCCCGGCAGGTCCGGCCGTCCGATGGCTGGGAACAAGACCGCAGACTACACGCACGCAGCGCAATTCGGAACCCGGCCATACGTCCGGCACGCCGAGCGCGCGATCGATGCATCGGTTGCACCTTGCGGCGGACGCGCGCGGGCAGCAAAACCGGACAGGACCGGTGGCGTCGATGCGCGCGTGATATGGCGCCGACGGCGGTCGAAAGCACGGACCGTCAAGCGATGGTCGCGGCATCGGAGCGGTGCAACGCTCCTAGCCCCATCTTCCCGCCCAACGCAGTCTGGCGGAGGGGCGCGAGCGCCGAGTCATCTCGCCAGCATCGCAGCGAATCTTCCCGGCGTCGGTGCGTCGGTGCGTCGGTGCGTCGGTGCGTCGGTGCGTCGGTGCGTCGGTACGTCGGTACGTCGGTACGTCGAGGCGCCTAGCGCGCGGCGGAACCCACCCAGTTGACGTGTCGCAGGGCGCCGGGACCGGGACGCGGCGACACGTTGGCAGGGTCGCGACAGCGCTACCTCGCAGTTGCCGGCGCCGATAATGAACGGCCAGCTTCACTTATCCCATACGGGCTACGTCGGCGCGGCGGGCGCTTAGGCTATAATCGCCCGCTGCACGTGCCCCGACGACCGACGTTCCAGACGACATGCGAGCCCAGCAATTCTTCAAAATGGTGACCACGGTCACCGCCGCCGCGGCGATCGCGGGCTGCGGTGGTCTGCCGGAAAAGACCGACGAGACGGCGGCGCTGTCGACCAACGACCTCTACGCGCAAGCGCGTGACGCTTACGAGAGCGGCGACTGGTCGAAGTGCTATCGCTACTTCGACGTCCTGCAAGGGCGCGACCCCTTCGGTCCGTACGCGCAGCAGGCGCAGCTCAATGTCGCCTATTGTTACTACCGCGACAACGATACGGACAATGCGAACCAGGCGGTCGACCGCTTCATCAAGCTGCATCCGGATCATCCGAATGTCGATTACGCCTACTACCTGAAGGGCCTGATCAATTTCAACGATGATCTTGGCCTGTTCGGTCGTTTCAGCGGACAGGACCTGTCCGATCGCGATCCAAAATCGATGCGCGATTCGTACGAGGCGTTCAAGACGATCGTCGATAATTTCCCGAAGAGCCGCTACGCGCCCGATGCGGCGCAACGCATGCGCTATATCGTGAATGCGCTGGCGACTCACGAAGTGCACGCAGCGCAGTATTACTACAAGCGTGGCGCATATGTGGCGGCGGTCAATCGCGCCCAGCAGGCGCTGACGCTCTACCAGGGCGCGCCCGCCACCGAGGAAGCGCTGCACGTGATGGTGCAGGCCTACCAGGCACTGGGCGAGACGCAACTGGCCGGCGACACGCAGCGCGTGTTGGCGGCGACCTTCCCGGACAGTCCGTATGTGACGGGCAAGCCGCGTGACGGCGCAAAGCGACCCTGGTGGCGTCTCTGGTAAACCGGACGCCGCGGCTCAGCCAGCTGGACTTGCAAGCGCGGCGCGTCCGTTTCGACTGACGCCCGCCTATACGGCCCTTCGCGTTGCGCTTGTTACCTGCGATCCGGCCGTGGCGATCGAAACGCGGCGTCGGCGGTAGCAGGAGGCATCTTGCCCGCCCGCAAGTTCGCTCGCCCTCTCGCCAAGCAAACGTCCTCGCCACAGGGCAGCAGTATCTTCTCAGCACGTCCATAACCGCGCTGTGCTCTGGTGGCCCGGGTCATCCAAGAACGATTGCACTGCGCCGCGATGCATGTTTTCGGCTGCTCGATCAAACCGACCGCCGCGTTCGCTGACCGTTGCCACATGGACGCAGCGCCCTGGGCATGCACACACTCATCCCGTACAGCGTGCCAAGCGGATCTCGGCCTATCCGGCGATGTATGCTGGCAACTCGGGTTGGACGAGGCGGTGGGGTTTGAGTCTCTGGGACATCGATGAATGGTTCGGGTCCAACCTAATCAGTATATATTTTAGATGGAACGTGTTCGTGGAGGCTTCCCCACGCCTTGCTGACGCGTTCAGCCCTGCGCGCTCGCCTCGTCCTCGAGGAAGGCTTTAACCAGGGTCTCGTCGCGGCTGCGCGAGAACGGCGGCAGACTTTGCCAGATGCGCCGCCCATACGGCTTGTCGACCAGACGCGGATCGCAAATCATCAACACACCGCGGTCGCTTTCAGAGCGGATCAGCCGCCCCGCCCCCTGCTTGAGGGTGATGACCGCCTGCGGCAACTGATGGACTGCGAACGGGCTCAGCCCACGCTTGGCCAGCGCGTCGAGGCGCGCAGCCAAGACCGGATCGTCGGGTGAGGCAAACGGCAGTTTGTCGATAATGACCAGCGACAGCGCGTCGCCGCGCACGTCGACACCTTCCCAAAAGCTCTGCGAGCCGACGAGCACTGCATTGCCAAGGGCCCGGAAGCGGTCGAGCAATTCGGTTCGACTGGCATCGCCCTGCTTCAGCAGCGGGAACGTCAAGCCCTTGGCCAGCAACGCTTGCCGAAGCGATTCGCTGAGACGCTCGACCGCGCGCAACGTCGTACACAAAACGAACGCACGACCCCGCGATGCCTCGATGAGCGGCAGCGAAGCTGCCAATACGGCGTCCATGTAGTCCGGTGACGATGGCTGAGGCAATCCCTTCGGGACGTAGAGCAAGCCCTGCCGCGCGTAGTCGAACGGACTTGGCAGCGTCATCGACCGCGTGGCGTCCAGCCCCATCTGTGCCGCGTAGTGGCTGAAGTCCTGCTTCACCGACAAGGTGGCCGACGTGAAGATCCACGCGCGGGGCGGGCCTCGCCGTTGCCGACGGAAGATCGGCGCCACGGAAAGCGGTGTCTGGTGCAGTTGCACCGCCTGCGAGAAGACTTCGAGCCATCGCACGGTCTCTGGCGCAGCGTCGTCGCCGCGCTTTGCGCGGTCTGCTTCCCGCTGGGCCTGGGCCTTTGCGCGCTGTGCTTCGAGTCGCGCCACATCTTCGGCGTTCTGCAGGCTCCAACCTTCCTTAGATGCCGTGGCCGCCGCGAGCAGATCCCGTCCGGCATCGTCGGCGCCCTCCTCCACTTCCGCAGCCGCAACGCCAGCCCGCCAGCGGGCCAGGCCATCTTGCAGCTTGCGCGCCCGCTTGGCGCAGTTGTCGAGCGACTCGGCGCGGGCCGCCTGTTGCATGGTCAGATCGGCCAGATCGTCCAGTGCGTCCTCGAGCGCGTCGAGCGCTTCGTGGAACGGATGTGCGTCTCCCAGTTGTTCCAGCGATGCTCGAAGATTGCCGGCACCGAAGGCGAGCCGCAGATCCCTCACCCGTTGCTCCAGCGCAGTCGTCAGATCGCGCCAATCCCCGGCGTCGCGGGCGAACGCGAGCCCCTCGGTCAAGGTATCGCGGGCCAGCTCCAGCAGTTGCCCGGTGGAGATCGTTTCGCCGAAAAACAGCGTCGCGGTCTCCGGCAGCTGATGCGCCTCGTCGAAGATCACGGTGTTCGCGCTTGGCAACAACTCGGCCATCCCGGAGTCGCGCAGCCGGATGTCGGCGAAGAACAGATGGTGATTGACGACAACGACGTCGGCCTGCTGCGCTTCGCGCCGCGCCAACATGACATAACACTTTTTATAGTGCTCGCATTCCTGGCCGAGACAATTATCCCGAGTCGACGTCACCATCGACCAGATCGGTGCATTCTCAGGAACGCTGGCCAATTCGGCCTTGTCCCCGCTCTGCGTGACCTTGGAGAAGCGAACGATCTCGCTCAGGTGATGCGCATCTTGACGCGACGGCAGGCGCGCGCCGTCGGCGGTGCGCTGCAAATAATGCAGACATAGATAATTCGAGCGGCCTTTTAGCAAGGCCACCGCGACCGGTGCCGCAAGTGCGTCGCGCACGGTCGGCACGTCTCGGGCGAACAGCTGGTCCTGCAGGTGCTTGGTGCCGGTGGAAACGATTACCTTGCCGCCCCACCGCAGCGCAGGCACCAGATACGCGAAGGTCTTGCCGGTCCCGGTGCCTGCCTCGACGATCAGCGTATTGCCATCGTCCAAAGCCCCGGACCGAACTGGCCCGTCGCCCTCGACCGGGTCGGCAGCCCTGTTTCCGCCGCGGCCTTGCTCCGCGCCCGCTCGCCCCCCGGGTTCGCCGCCCTCGCCCGCGAGGCCGTTCGCGCCGTCGTCCAGTTGAGTGTCGGATGCGGTATGGGATCCGGTGTCCGAGGCGCCGTCCATCGCCGCATCGCGGTCATCCTCGGCCTCGTCGCGCGGATCGCTGCCGTATCCGCTAGTGGCGCGAACCCGGCCCAGCGCGGGCGGCGTGCTTGCTTCGATGGCCGCCGCGATGGCCAAGGCCATCCGCAACTGCGACTCCCGCGGCCGGAAGCCGGGGATGCGGGTGGACAACGAGCCGTCCTCACCGAACAACTCGGCCAGTTCTTCGGCGCGCGATCGACTGAGCGCGAGCCCCGCCTTGCGCAGTGCGGTCCGCGCCTCGCGTGCAACTTCGCGCGCGTCGAAGCCGCGCTCCTCGGCTTCTGCCGCTTGCTCAGGCGGTGTGGACCGCGTCACTTGCCGGGCCTGGGCGTGCTCACGCCGGGTGCCGGACTGGGCGTCGAGACCGGGCCAGGGGCCGGTGTCGGGGTTGCTGCCGGCGGGGGTGCGGATGCCGTGTCGGCGGCGGACGCGGCGCGTCTGGCCGCATTCGCGCGCCGCGCCTCGACGCGCTGCCGGTTCTCCTCGGCGTCGCGTTGCTTGGCCTCGTAGCGCGACGCGTTGTCAGCGCGACGCGCGGCCGCGGCGGAGGCGCCGGCCGCCGCTTCGCTTGCCTGGGCGCGTCGCTCGGCCTGCTTCTGCTCGTACGCTCGCTCGTTCGCCGCGCGCTGCGGCGCCTCGGCGGCACGCTGGGCGGCGCGCTGAGCCTGTGCCTGCTGTCGCGCCTGATACTGCGCCTGGTTGCGTTGCTCCTCGGCCTCGCGCCGGGGTGCATCGGCCAGCCTTTGTTGCTCGCGCTGCGCCTCACGACGCTGACGCGCCGCGGTCCGCAACGCGCGGCTTTCGTCCTCGATGGCAAGCTGTTCGACTCGCAACGCGGCTTTCTCGCTGCGCATCGCCTCCCGCGCCTGGTCCAGGCAACGGTTGACCAGGAAGCGTGCGTAGCAGTCGTGCTGCTGCGTCTGGTAGCGCCGCATCATGTCGTCGTTGCGCCGCGCCACATCCGCGCGCCGTTCGTCGAGCGCCGCCTGTTCACGCCGATCGTGCGCCTCCGCCGCCGCGTATGCGTCAGGACCGGACGCGACGGCTGGTGCGGACGCGGACGCTGGCGGAGCGGTCTGCGCCAGCGCGGCCACCGGCACGGCCAGGGCGCCGGCGAATACGGCCAACGCGGCGGCCAGCGCGGCGGTCAGCGGTCTGAGCGACGCTAGCGATGGCGTACGCGTGCAACGCATCGGCGTGTCGGCTTGCTCGGGGGATGCGGCGGCAGCGGCACGGCGAAAGAGAGGGGCGACGGGCTTCAACGGGAGACTTCTCGAACTGCGAATGGACGGGAGTGCGCACCAGCGCATCGACCTTCGACGTCGGCACCGCACCGCCGAGCGGAGGCGGCGGAAACGTCGATGGCGGCAGCGTCCGATTCTATCATTGGCACCCATGCCGGCGAGCGCGGCACGCGCGCCGCACTATGGCAAAATCCCCGGTTGTCGCGGCGGCGCGCGCGGGTTCGCTGCTCGCCTCCGGTACGGCCGGGACCAGCGCCGCACGACGCCGACCGGCCAATGTTTGACAGCCTACGCCCTTCATGACGGACACCTTCGACAACAAAATCGTTTCCCAGATCGCTGCCGAATTGGCGGTGGCACCGCGCCAGGTCGCGGCCGCCGTGCAGTTGCTCGACGACGGCGCCACCGTGCCATTCATCGCCCGGTACCGCAAGGAAGTGACCGGCAATCTCGACGATGTCCAACTGCGCCATCTCGACGAGCGCCTGGTGTACCTGCGCGAGCTGGAAGAGCGCCGCAGCGCCGTTCGCCAATCGATCGACGAACAAGGGAAGCTGACCGGGGAGCTGGCTGCGGCCATCGATGCTGCCGCCAGCAAGCAGACCCTGGAAGACCTTTACCTGCCCTATCGCCCGAAGCGACGCAGCCGGGCCCAGATCGCCCGCGAGGCCGGTCTCGAACCGCTCGCGGACGCGCTGCTGGGCGATCCGCGCAATGATCCCGCCGGGCTCGCCTTGCAGTACGTCGATGCCGCGCGCGGTGTGGCGGATGGCCGCGCGGCCCTGGATGGCGCCCGCGACATTCTCGCCGAGCGCTTTGCCGAGACGGCCGAGGTGCTCGCCGCGCTGCGCGAGGACCTGTGGCGGCGCGGCGTGGTGCGCAGCACCGTCGTCGAAGGACGCGAGCGCGACGAGGATGAGAAATTCAGGGATTACTACGACTACGAGGAGCGCATCGCGTCGATCCCGTCTCATCGCGCGCTGGCCCTGTTCCGGGGCCGCAATCTCGGCATCCTGGCGGCCAAGCTGGGCTTGGGCGAAGCGCTCGACGCGCAGACGCCCCACCCGATGGAACTGGCGATCGCCGAGCGCGTCGGCATCGTCCAAGACGGTCGACCGGCCGATAAATGGCTCGGCGACGTCTGCCGGTGGTGCTGGCGCGTGAAGCTGCAGCCGGCGCTCGAGAACGAACTGTTGCAACGCCTGCGCGACACCGCCGAAAGCGATGCGATACAGGTTTTCGCGCGCAACCTGAAGGACCTGCTGCTGGCGGCGCCGGCCGGCCCGAAGGCCGTGATCGGTCTCGATCCCGGGCTGCGGACCGGCGTCAAGGTTGCGGCCGTCGATCGCACCGGCAAGCTGCTCGCGACCGACACCATCTACCCACATGAGCCGCGCCGCGACTGGGACGGCGCGATCGCCCGTCTGGCGCGTCTTGCGGCGCAGACCGGCGCCGAGCTGATCAGCATCGGCAACGGCACCGCATCGCGCGAGACCGACCGCCTGGCCGCGGAGCTGATGCGCCTGCATCCGCAACTTGGTCTGAAAAAGATCGTCGTCTCCGAAGCCGGCGCATCGGTGTACTCGGCGTCGGAATTTGCCTCTCGAGAGCTGCCCGAGCTGGATGTGTCGTTGCGCGGGGCGGTCTCGATCGCGCGCCGACTCCAGGACCCGCTGGCGGAACTGGTGAAGATCGACCCGAAGGCGATCGGCGTCGGGCAATATCAGCACGACGTGAATCAACGCGAACTGGCGCGGGCGCTGGACGCGACGGTGGAGGACTGCGTCAACGCGGTCGGCGTCGACGTGAACACCGCATCGGCTGCCCTGCTCGCCCGCGTCTCTGGCTTGAATACGACGTTGGCGCGCAATATCGTCGACTACCGCGACGCAAACGGCGCATTCCGCACGCGCACCGCGCTGCGCAAGGTGCCGCGTCTGGGCGACAAGACCTTCGAGCAGGCCGCCGGCTTCCTGCGCATCAATCAAGGCGACGATCCGCTCGACCGCTCGGCCGTGCACCCGGAAGCGTATCCGGTCGTGCAGAAGATCCTGGCTGCGGTAGGCCGAACCGTCGATCAGTTGCTCGGCGACCGCGCCCAGCTCACGCGCCTCTCGCCGCAAGCATTCGTCGACGAACGCTTCGGCTTGCCGACCGTGCGCGACATTCTCGTCGAGTTGGAGAAGCCGGGGCGCGACCCACGTCCGGAATTCAAGACAGCAGTGTTCGACGAAGCCGTCACGACCGTGGCCGATCTCGAACCCGGCATGGTGCTGGAAGGCGTGGTGAGCAACGTCGCGGCGTTCGGCGCTTTCGTGGACATCGGCGTCCACCAGGACGGTCTGGTTCACGTCTCCGCGATGTCGACGCGCTTTGTGCGCGATCCGCACGAAGTGGTCAAGGCCGGGCAGATCGTGCGCGTGAAGGTGATGGAAGTCGACGTGAAGCGGCAACGCATCGGCCTGACCATGCGACTGGACGACGAACCGGGCGCTGCTGGTGGCGCCGCCGGGCCGGGTGCCGAACGCCGGCGCGACGGTCAGGACCGCGGCCAACCCGGTGCCCAGCGCAGCGGGCAAGGCGCGCGCGGCCGTAGTGGGCGCGACGGACGCGACGGACGCGAAAGCACCGGCGAGAGCGCGATGGCGGCGGCATTTGCGAAGCTGCGCGGCAAGTAGCGGCCTCGATAGGTTCAGACGCTTGCGGCGGGCTTCAAACGCCGTCGGGACGTCGGCAGTCGATGCGATGCGCGTCGACTCCCCAGGTCGCAGACCGTCGGCCCGCACGGGCGGCATGCGGGTCGAAACGTCGCCGGCGCGAGTACAGCGGCGCCTGTGCAGAGAGGATGCGGCGCCGTCGGCTGCCCGGTACTAACGTCGTTCGACGGCCACGCCGGACGGTGCGTGAGATCGGCCTCAAGCAGCTTGGCAAGCGCGACGGCGGCCTGCGAGGCGTGACACTTCGCGGCGGGAGGCGTGTTGCGTACGCGTGTCTTGCGAGGCGTGTCTTGCGACGCCTGAAACGGGCCGCGCCATCGGACGCCCCGGCCGTCTCGACCGCGTCAGCGGACTGCCAGTGCCGTTGCTGGCGTCGCATCGCGGTGCTCGATGGGCCGAGCGCTGAAGCAAGCTCGGCATGTTTCCCGCCTTCGCGTGACTTGGCCCAACCCTGCGCTGACCTGCGCTCCGCGGACGCGCCGCAGCCGGACCGGCGCGTCCGCGCCGGCGCCGGCATGTCATATTTCGATCTTGGTGCCCAGTTCGACGACGCGATTGGCCGGAATGCTGAAGAAGTCGGTCGGCTTCGCGGCGTTCTGATGCATCCACGCAAAGATCCGTTCACGCCATACCGACATCCCTGGCAGTTCGGTCGGCACCACGGTTTCGCGGGCCAGGAAGAACGAGGTATCCATCAGTTCGAAGCGCATCGACTGCGTCTGTTCAAGCAGCTTCAGGACTTCCTGCACATCAGGTGTTTCGTTGAATCCGTATTGCACGCGCGCGAGGTAGACACCCTCGCCGAACGACTCGAGCACGAGCCGGTCCGCGTCGGCAACATAAGGGATGTCGCGCGTCCTGAAGGTCATCAAGATCGTGCGTTCGTGCAGCACCTTGTTGTGCTTCAGGTTGTGCAGCAAGCCGACCGGCACCTGCGAAGCCGATCCGGTCAGGTAGATCGCCGTCCCGGACACGCGGTATGGCGGGTGCGCGAGCAGCCCGCTGATGAACGGCTTGAGCGGGATGCCGTCCGCCGCCGTGCGTTCCTTGACGATCTGCCGGCCCTTGTACCAGGTCATCAGCAGGAAGAACAGCAACGCACCGATGCCGAGCGGCAGCCACCCGCCATCCTCGATCTTGATCAGGTTGGCGCCGAAGAACGCCAGGTCGACGATCAGCAGGATGGTGATGAGCAACGCGACCCAGTGTTTCGGCCAGTTCCACACGCGCACCATCACGACGCAGACCAGCAGTGTCGTGATCAGCATGGTCGCGGTCACCGCGATACCGTAGGCAGCGCCCAACTGGTTCGAGCTCTTGAAGCCGAGCACCACGCAGACGATGATCGCCAGCAACAACCAGTTGACCAGCGGGATGTAGATCTGGCCGATTGCCTTGGCCGACGTGTGCATCACCTTCATGCGCGGCACGTAGCCAAGCTGGATGGCCTGGCTGGTCAGCGAGAACGCGCCGGAGATCACCGCTTGCGAGGCGATCACGGTGGCGAGCGTGGCGAGGATCACAAGCGGCAGCAAGCCCCAGCTCGGCGCCAGCTTGAAGAACGGGTTCTCGATGGCCTCGGGCGTGCGCAGCAGCAACGCGCCTTGCCCGAAATAATTGAGGATCAGGGCCGGCATCACGAAGGTGTACCAGCCATAGCGGATCGGCTTGATGCCGAAATGGCCCATGTCGGCGTACAGCGCCTCGGCACCGGTCAGGACCAGCACGACGGACCCCAGCACCACGTACGCCTGCAATGCGTGGTCGTGGATGAACAGATAGGCATGCCACGGGTTGAGCGCCGCGAGAATGCTCGGCGTCCGGGCGATGTGATAGGCGCCGAGCACCGCGAGGGTCAAAAACCAGACGATCATCACCGGGCCGAACAGGCGGCCGACGATTTCCGTTCCCCTGCGCTGGATCCAGAACAGGCAGACGAGAATCACCAGCGTGATCGGCAGCACGAACCGGCTTAGCGAAGGCGCCGCCAGTTGCAGGCCCTCCACCGCCGAGAGCACCGAAATGGCCGGGGTGATCACCGCATCGCCGTAGAACATGCACGCGCCGAAGATGCCGAGCATGGTCAGGATGCGGGCCGCCTTGGCGGTACGGTCGCGCCCGCGCAGCGACAATGCCATCAACGCGAGAACGCCCCCTTCGCCGTTGTTGTCGGCGCGCATCACGAAGAGCATGTACTTCAGCGCGACGACGATCACGATCGCCCAGAACAGCAGCGAAATCACGCCGACGATCGAGCCGTGCGTGAGCGCCACGCCGTGTTCGGGGCTGAATGCCTCTTTCAGCGAATAGAGCGGGCTGGTGCCGATGTCGCCGAACACCACGCCAATCGCCGCGGCGACGAGCGGCAATGAGGCCCGGCGGCCTGCGCCGGGGTACGAAGGATGGTTGTCGGTCATACGCTGCGATTCCCGTTCAGGAAGGGCGCCGGCCGGCGGCGGTCATTCGGCGTGCCCGACGCCGCGATTGATCCAGGCGCTCAGCCGTTCCGGCCTGACCGAATCCCAGGCCTCGAAAGGCTGATGGATCCACGGATTGGTCGGCAGGAAGTCGACATGATAGTCAGGCTGGGTGACGGAACATGCCTTGTACCACAGCACTGCGGACCGAACGTCGGTGACCGCGGGATAGTGATCCGCGAGGTGGGCCTTCACCCGGGCAAGCGTGACGCCCGAATCGACCAGATCGTCGACCAGCAGCACACGACCACCCAACGCGCCGCGCGTCACGGTGATGTACTGGGCGATATCCAGATCGCCCTGCACCGTGCCTTCCGCTTCCCGATATGAACTGGTCGCCAGGATCGCCAGCGGACAGTCGAAAATGCGCGACAGCTGGTCGCCGACGCGTAGGCCGCCACGGGCAAGGCACAGAATCTGATCGAAGCGCCAGCCCGACTCATGCACCTTGAGCGCAAGAAGATCCACCGTGCGGTGGTAGTCTTCCCAGCTCACCCACAGATGCGCGTCGTCGCTGGCCGGCAGCGATTCGTTGCGGCTCATCTCGCTCAATCCTTGAACGGATGGCGACGCAGGATGGTTTCGTCCCGATCCGGACCTGTCGACACCATGTCGATCGGCACGCCGACGATCGCCTCGACGCGTTCCAGGTAAGCCCGCGCGTTGGCGGGCAGCGCCGCCCAGTCGTTGATGCCGACCGTGCTTTCCGACCAGCCGGGGAAGCGTTCATAGATCGGTTCGCACTCGGCCACGGCGGCGGCGCCACGCGGCAACAGCGCGACTTCCTCGCCGTTGACGCGATAGCCGATGCACAACTGCACTTCCTCGAAGCCGTCGAGCACGTCGAGCTTGGTAATGCAGAGCCCCGAGACACCATTGATCTGGATCGACCGGCGCAGCGCCGCTGCGTCCAGCCAGCCGGTGCGGCGCGGCCGTCCGGTCACCGAGCCGAACTCCTTGCCGACGTTGGCAAGCGTCACGCCGAGCGGATCCTGCCGTGCCGGATTGTCGTTGTCGTACAGTTCGCTCGGGAACGGACCGCTGCCCACGCGCGTGCAATACGCCTTGGTGATGCCGAGCACATAGTGCAGCTGGTGGGGGCCGATGCCGGCGCCCGCCGCCGCGCTGCCCGCCACGCAGTTGCTGCTGGTGACGAACGGATAGGTGCCGTGGTCGACGTCGAGCAGCGTGCCCTGCGCGCCTTCGAACAGCAGGCTTTCGCCACGCTGGTTGACCTCATAGAGTCGCGTCGATACATCGGCGACCAACGGGCGCAGCTGGTCAGCGTAACCGAGCATCGTGTCCAGCGTCGTCTGGAAGTCGACGGCCGGCTGACCGAGGTACTGCGTCAGGATGAAGTTATGGTATTCGAGCGTCTCGGCCAATCGCGCGGCAAAGTTCTCGCGGTCGAACAGGTCCTGCACGCGCAGGCCGCGACGGCCAACCTTGTCCTCGTAGGCCGGACCGATGCCGCGGCCGGTGGTGCCGATCTTGCCCGCGCCACGCTTCGCCTCGCGGCCCTGGTCGATCGCGATGTGCGACGGCAGGATCAGCGTACAGGCCTCGGAGACGAACAGCCGCCCGCGCACGTGCACGCCGGCCGCCTCCAGCTCACCGATTTCCTTGAACAGCGCTTCCGGCGACAGCACCACGCCGTTGCCGATATAGCAGGCCACGTCCTCGCGCATGATGCCCGACGGGATCAGGCGCAGGATCGTCTTCTTGCCGCCGATGATGAGCGTGTGGCCCGCATTGTGCCCCCCCTGGAAACGGACCACGCCCTTCGCATGGTGAGTCAGCCAGTCGACGATCTTGCCCTTGCCTTCGTCGCCCCACTGGGTGCCGACGACGACGACGTTGCGTCCCGGTTTCGAAGAGTTGCCAGACATGTTCAGAGTGAGCCTAGTTAAAGCGGTATTTTACTCGGCGTTACGCCGCGTGAACCGACATGGGCGGAAAAGTTGCGCCGAAAACGACGCCTTGCGGTGGAAATCGCGCATTGCGTCGCGCCATTTCCACAGGCGGACGGCGCGCCGGGCGGGCGCTACCGCACCGCCGAGGTGCCGCCGAGGCGCCGTTCAGCGCACGCCGGCGCGTGCGACCACCTGCCACTGCCCGCTGCGCGACACCAATTCACGGTCGCAGTCGAACTCGTCGACGGCGCGAGGATCGCCGGGCAGCGCCTGGATGACGATCTCGCCTGCGTCGCGCAATGCGGCGATGCGCTCCCGCAACGCGGGATCGTCTCCAAACGGCGCGAATATCGCGCTCGGATACGCTTCGATCGGCGAAATGCGCACGACTTCGCGCAGATCCAGCGAAAACCCGGTAGCCGGCCGTTCGCGGCCGAATTTCGCCGCGACATGATCGTAGCGACCGCCGCGCGCAAGGGCGGACGAGACCCCGTCCGCATAGATCGAGAACATGGCGCCGCTGTGATAGCGGTAGCCGCGCAGGTCGGCGAGGTCGATCAGCACCTGTGCGCCCCTGGCCTGCCTGGCGAGGTAGGCCAGATCGTCCAGCGAACGGCGAATCGCCGGGAACGCCGGCAATTCGGCCCGCGCGCGTTCGAGCACATCCGCCTCGCCGTACAGCTTCGGCAGCGCCCGCAGCGCCTGCGCGATTTCCGCGGGCAGGTCGGCGGTCAGTTCGACCAGCCGGGGCACATCCTTGCCGCCCAGCGCGGCGAACAGTTCGTAGGCCCGGGCGCGGGCTGCCGGCGACGCGTCGAGCAGCGCTTCGAGCACGCCGGCGTGGCACAGATCGAGACGCACGTCGGTCAGACCAGCCAGCGCCAGGCTGTCGATCGCCAGTTGCTGGACTTCCGCGTCGGCTTCCAGTCCCGCGTGCCCGAAGATTTCCGCGCCGACCTGGTACGGCTCCCGCGTCGCATGAAGGCCCACCGGCCGTGTTTGCAAGACGCTGCCCGCATAGCACAGGCGCGTCACGCCTTGGCGGTTCAGCAAGTGTGCGTCGATGCGCGAGACCTGCGGCGTGATGTCGGCGCGGATGCCCATCGAGCGACCCGACAGCTGGTCGACCAGCTTAAACGTGTTCAGCTCGAGGTCGGGACCGGCGCTCGACAGCAACGACTCCAGATACTCGAGCATCGGCGGCATGACGAGTTCATAACCATAGGTCCGGAACCGGTCGAGCAGGCGGCGGCGCAGCTCCTCGAGCTTGCGGGCTTCCGACGGCAATACGTCGGCGATGTTTTCAGGCAGCAGCCAGACGGACATCTTGAAATCCAGAAACGATCAGAAACGAAGAAGGAGGCAGCAGGCAGCCGGAACGAGCAGCGTGCGGCCCGCCCATGCCGACCGCGTCGCACGTCAATGCAGCCAGAACACTGCCATGAACATCAGCAGCCCGACCAGCAGCGCGACCAGTCCGGCCGCGCGAATCTGGCCGACCGACAATTCGGCCAAGCGACTGAAGGCCGCCTTCCACGCCGCCGGCGCGGCGAATGGAAAGATGCCCTCCAGGATCAGCATCAAGCCGAAGGCCAGCCCGAGCGTCAGCCAGAAAGACGGCACGATGCCCCCGCTCAGCGCGCCGCCGCCGGCCTACCGCCGTCGGCACTGCGCATGAAGCGGAACAGCGGGCTGGACGGATCGGCGACGATCACGTCGCTCTTGTTCGCGAAGCCGTCGCGATAGACCTGCAGGCTCTTATAGAACGAGTAGAACTCCGGGTTCTTGCCCAGCGCGTCGCCATAGATCGACGCGGCTTGCGCATCGCCCTCGCCCATCTTGCCCTGCGCCTGCTTGTAGGCCGTGGCCAGGATCACCTCGCGCTGCCGATCCGCGTCCGCGCGAATCTGCTCCGCTTCTGCGGCGCCGGTCGAGCGCAACTGGTTGGCGACCTGCTTGCGCTCCGCGATCATCCGCCGGTACACGGACTCGCTGATCTCGGCGAGCATGTCGACCCGCTTGAGGCGTACATCGACGATCTGAATGCCGACCGCGCTGGCATCGCGCGCGACCTTGTTGCGCACCGTGTGCATCACGGCCTCGCGCTCGTTCGAGACCACCTCGCTGACCGTCCGCTTGGTGAATTCCTCGTTGAGCGACGAGCGGATGATCTGCTTGAGGCGATCCTCGGCCAGCGCGCTGTCGCCACGGAAGCTGATGAAATAGCGACGCGCGTCCACCACGCGCCACTTCACGAACAGATCGACGAGCAGGTTCTTCTTTTCGGCGGTGATGTAGCGATCCGGTTCGGCGTTGTCGATCGTCTGGATGCGCTTGTCGATCGGGACGATGCGTTCGAACGGCGGCGGCAACTTGAAGTACAGGCCGGGCTCGGCGATCACGCGTTTGACCTCACCGAGGCCGAACACGATCGCGAAACGCCGCTGATCGACGACAAACAGCATCGACGAGGCGATCAGCAGCAGGACGACCAGCGCCACGATGGCAGCAATGATGCGATTCATGGGGCCTCCAGCTCAGCGCACGTCGTCATAGCTGCGCGTACGGCTGCGCAGCGAATCGCGTCCGCTGCGCGCCGCCGATGCATCCGCGGCACGTGCGGCCGGCGCTCCGGCAGCCGGCGCCGACGGCGCGGCGGCGCCAGCGTCGTCGGCCGTGGCCTGCGCGGGCGCGGCCGACGCAGCGGTCGCGCCGATCAGCTTGTCGATCGGCAGAACGGTGAGATTGTTGCTGCGGCCGTCGACCAGCACCTTGGAAGCTCGCGAGAAGATCTGCTGCATGGTATCGAGATACATCCTTTCCCGCGTCACCGCGGGCGATTTGTTGTATTCGGCGAGGATGGCGCCGAAGCGTTCTGCATCCCCCTGCGCCTGTGCGACGACCTTCGCCTTGTATCCTTCGGCCTCCTCGACGATGCGCGCCGCCGCTCCGCGCGCGCGCGGCACGACGTCGTTCGCATAGGCCTGCGCCTCGTTCTTCTGGCGTTCGCGGTCCTGCCCGGCTTTCACCGCGTCGTCGAAGGCGGCTTGCACCTGCTCCGGCGGCTGCACGTTCTGCATCGTGACGCTGGTCACCAGGATGCCGGTGCGGTACGCGTCGAGGATGCGCTGGATCGACTGCGTGAGCTGTTGCGCCACCTGCTCGCGTCCTTCGTAGAGCACGTAGTCCATCTTGCTCTTGCCGACGATCTCGCGCACCGCGGTCTCTGCCGCCTGCGCCACGTTGCTCTCGGCGTCGGCGTTGTTGAACACGAAGTCCGCGGCGTTCTTGATGCGGTACTGGACCGCGAAGCGCACATCGATGATGTTCTCGTCGGCGGTCAGCATCGACGAGTCCTTCAGATTCGTGTCGCGCACCGCGCCGCCCCGGCCGATCTCGATCGAGCGGACCTGGGACATGTTGACGATCTCGTTCGACTCGAACGGATACGGCAGACGCCACTGGATCCCCGCGGGCGTGGTGTAGGTGTATTTACCGAAGCGCAACACCACGCCGGCCTGCCCCTCGTGCACGATGTAGACGCCGCTGCCGAGCCAGGCCGCGAGCAGCACGGCGACGACCAGCGCGATGCCGATCCGGCCCGACGGCGCCGAGCGGCCCGAGCCACCGGCGCGCGGCGGCTCGCCCGATGGGCCGTTACGGCGAAACAGGCGGTTTAGGCGGCGATTGAAATCGCGCCACAGTTCGTCGAGGTCGGGCGGACCGCCGCCTTCGTTGCGATTGCCGTTCTTCCCTTCGTTGCGGGACGGATCGCCGCCCTCGCCCCGTCCCCAGCGTGGGTCGTTGAGGTTGAACACGGCACGCGCACGCTGCCAGAAGGTTGCAAGGTTCTCGTTGTATGCCATGACACAGCCGTGTGAACGCGGAAGCGTGAAGAACCGGGCCCGCTTTGGACCCACGCGAGAAAAACGCCGTCCGGGCAAGCGTTTGGAGACGCCTGCCCCGGCGACGGCGTTATGCCTGATCGGACTCCGCTTGCCCGTCCGTCGTCGAATCCGACGACGGCATGACGGACGCGTCAGCCCGCGGGTGTTCTACCCGCCCGGCCACGGCCTCGGCGATCGCGCCGCGCAGCGCGTCCAATCCCTGGCCGCTGCGGGCACTGATGAAAACGCGGGAAATCTTACCATACTCATCCCGCTCCACCGCCGGTCGATCCTGCAATTCCGGCACTGCATCGATCTTGTTCCAGACCATGATCTGCGGTACCCGGGTGGCGCCCACCTCGTCGAGCACTGCATCGACCTCGACCGCCTGTGCCTCGCGCACCGCGCTCGACGCGTCCACCACATGCAGCAGCAGATCCGCCTGCGCGGTCTCCTCAAGCGTCGCCCGGAACGCGGCGATCAGTTGGTGCGGCAAGTCACGGATGAAACCGACCGTGTCCGAAATCACGATGTTGCCAGCCTCGCCCAGATACACCCGGCGCGACGTGGTGTCGAGCGTGGCGAACAACTGGTTCGCCGCGTACGCTTGTGCCTTGGTCAGCGTATTGAACAACGTCGACTTGCCGGCATTGGTGTAGCCGACGAGCGATACCGAGAACGCACGGTTTCTTTCCCGCGCGCGGCGCTGGGTGCCATGCTGGCGCGCAAGCCGGCGCTGCCGTTCGCGCAGATACTTGACCCGCTCGCCAAGCAGGCGACGGTCGGTTTCGAGCTGCGTTTCGCCCGGACCGCGCAGACCGATGCCGCCCTTCTGGCGTTCAAGGTGAGTCCACGCGCGCACCAGGCGGGTGGACAGGTATTGCAACTGCGCCAGTTCCACCTGCAACTTGCCTTCGGCACTCTTCGCCCGCAGCGCGAAGATGTCCAGGATCAGGCTGACCCGATCGATCACCCGAACCTCGAGCACGCGCTCCAGGTTGCGCTGCTGGCCGGGCGTCAACGTGTGGTTGAAGATGACCAGCTCGACTGCTTCGGCGATGACCGCCTGCTTCAGTTCCTCGGCCTTGCCGCTGCCGATGAACAATGCAGGGTCAGGCCGGCTGCGCTTGCCGGTGAGCGTGACGACCGGGACGGCACCGGCACTGGTGGCGAGCAGCGCGATCTCTTCCTGGCTGGCGGCGAAATCGGTCTTGCCGAAATCGATGGTGACGAGTGCTGCGCGTGTCAAATTGGCTGGTTCACAAGAAAACGACGCGCTGGAAAGCCGCGCGTCGTGAAATAAAGGGCAATCCGCCGGAGCGGATCGAACCAGCGTTCAAGCTGTCTGTTCGGGGGGGGGCGGGAGATGTATCGGGCGGCTCGGAACGATGGTCGAAATCGCGTGCTTGTAGACCATCTGCGTCACCGTGTTCTTCAGGAGCACCACGTACTGGTCGAACGAGTCAATCTGACCCTGTAGTTTGATGCCGTTCACGAGATAGATCGAAAGCGGTACGTGTTCTTTACGCAGAGCGTTCAAAAACGGGTCTTGTAGCGATTGCCCTTTATTCTGGCTCATAAATAACTCCCTCTTGTTATCCGGTTGATCGGGGGCGGTAAGGAAACGCATCACACGTCGACCTCACTATAGCCCATTCTGTTTCGCCGCGACCGCAGTGTGGAATAGATCGCGGCAGCGTGTCCCGGTGTGTTCCCCACACCGCACGACGCGACGCCGGCACCGTCTGAATCGGCCGGGACGGCGGCGCAAACGGATCAGTCGTCGCGGTCTGCGTAGGGATTGTGACTGGAACGAAACTCTATTCGTAATGGAGTGCCTTCCAGCCTAAAAGTTTCACGGAAACGCCCTTCGAGATACCGCTTGTAAGAATCCGTAATGGCATCGAGCGCGTTGCCGTGGACCACCACGATGGGCGGATTCTGCCCGCCTTGGTGAGCATAGCGTAGTTTCGGACGCACCGGACCGCGCCGGCGCGGCTGCTGGAATTCGACCGCCTCGATCAGCGCGCGCGTCAGCTTTGGCGTAGGCAACTTCGACATGGCCGCGGCGTATGCGTCGTCGACCGATCGCATCAGGTTGCCAATGCCAGTGCCTTCAGTGGCCGAAATGTAGTGCGAGCGCGCGAAGCCAAGGAACTTCAGCTTGCGGGCCAGATCGGTCTTTGCCCGCTCCCTGACATGCTCGTCCAGGCCATCCCACTTGTTCACGCCGATCACCAGTGCACGCCCCTGTTCGACGATGAAGCCGGCGATGTGCGCATCCTGCTCGCTGATGTCCTGCCGCGCATCGAGCAGCAGGATCACCACGTTGGCGTCGGAAATCGCCTGCAATGTTTTGACCACCGAGAACTTTTCGATCGCTTCGAAGACCTTGCCGCGCTTGCGCAGGCCAGCGGTGTCGATCAGCGTGTAGGGGCGGCCCTGGCGTTCGAACTCGACGTAGATCGAATCGCGCGTGGTGCCCGGCATGTCGAACGCGATCACGCGCTGCTCGCCGACCAACGCGTTGACGAGTGTGGATTTCCCCACATTGGGGCGTCCGACGATCGCGATCTTCGTGCCGCGCGTATTTGTCGCATCGTCGTCGGCTTCGGGCTGACCTGCGTAGGCAACTTCCAACGCCTCGTTCATCAGGTCGGTTACGCCGTCGCCATGCGCGGCCGAAATGGCGCGCGGATCGCCCAGGCCGAGCTCGTAGAACTCGGAGGCCACCGCGCTGTACTTCATGCCCTCCGCCTTGTTGACCACCAGGAACACCGGGCGGCCGGTCTTACGGAGGTACGCCGCGATGGCCGCATCCTGCGGCGCCAGCCCCTGACGGCCGTCGACGATGAACACGACGATGTCGGATTCCTCGACAGCCTGCCTGGTCTGACGCGCCATCTCGAGGAGGATGCCCTCCTTGGCGACCGGCTCGAAGCCGCCGGTGTCGACAACGAGATAAGGCCGCGCGCCGACCCGGCCTTCGCCGTAGTGTCGGTCGCGAGTCAAGCCCGGGAAATCGGCGACCAGCGCGTCGCGCGAGCGTGTCAGTCGGTTGAACAACGTCGACTTGCCGACGTTCGGACGCCCGACCAAAGCAATGACGGGTTTCATCGGAAAGCCTGCTTCGGGTAAGCCACGATCCGGCTTGGATGGTGGCAGAAAACAATAAAAGGCGCGCCGCGGCGCGCCAGGAGTAAGCGGCTCGGCACTCGGCGTCGCGGACGACCAGGGTGCCTGCCGCCGAGCGGCGCGGTCAGTCCGCGCTGCTCGGCGTCGACGACGCCGCGAGCTTTGCCGTCGGTGCCGCCGTCGGTGCTGCCGCCATGACCACCGTCATGGCCGACAGCAATGCTGCCGGCCTGGCGAACGACCGTGCCACGCTGCCGTTACTGCGGCTGGAACGCATACAGGTCGCCATCGCGGGTTTGCACGATCAGCGTCTGCCCGGCCACCACCGGTTGCGCGAAAATCGCGCTGCCGTCGGTCTTCATGCGGGCGATCAGCGTACCGTCGTCGCCCGACAGGAAATGCACGAAGCCCTTGTAATCGCCGACCGCAACCGCGCGGCCGATGATGGCCGGCGTGCCGAGCTGGCGATTCTTCAACTGGTCGTTCTGCCAGCGACGCTTGCCCGAGAATGCCTCGTAGGCGTTCAGCACCGACCAGTCGTCCGCCGCCACCACCATCTGCTCGTTCAGCGCCAGGCCGGCATAGCTGGAGAACGACTGCTCCCAGGCCGGGCGGCCCGACTCGACATCAAAACAGCCGAGCTTGCCTTGGAACGTCACCGCGCAGGTCAGGCGGCCGACCAGGGCAGGCGCGCCCGACACGTCGTTGATGCGCTCGACCTCGGTCACGCCGCGCGGGAACGAAACCGGCGTCTGCCAGAAGGGATCGCCGGTCTGCACGCTGATCGCCGCCAGCGAACCGCCGGGGAAGCCGGCCAGGACCGCCGATTGGCCAGCGAAGATCATGCCCTGGGTGGTGCGCAGGTTGAGCGGCACCGCGCGATTGCGGAACTGCCATTGCTGCTCGCCGGTCTGCGCGTTGAAGGCCGTGATCCGGCCGTCGACCGTACGCACCACGACCAGGCCATTGCCGACCAGCGGCGCCGACAGGATCTCGCCCGACACGTTGCCACGCCAGAGTTGCTTGCCGTCCTCGCCGAGCACGATCACGTCGCCGTTGATCGCACCGACTGCCGACAGGTGGCCGTCGCTGCCGACGCCGGCGGACAGATCCGCATCGAGCTTGACGCGCCAGATGACGCGGCCGCTCGCCGCATCAAACTTGCCGACTGAGCCGTTGGCGCCCGCCGCGTAGACCGCCTCGCCCACCACGATCGGCTGGAACAGATACCGTCCGGCCTTGCCGACACTGGCGTTCCAGGCCTGCCGTACGTCGAGCACCTGCTTGAAGTCGACCAGCGGCGTCGGCTCACGACGCACGTCCTTCGACGAGCACGCCGCCAGCAGGCTGGCCGACGCAATCGCCGCCAGACACACCGCACGTCCCGCGCGCGCGAAGCGGCCGCGACGCGCGGCAGCGGATTGACGGTGACTCGGACAGTTGTTCGAGGAAGGCTGCATTATCGAATGGACTCCGCCTGCCAGGCGTACACGACGCCGTTGCTTTGTTGAATGAATGGATGATCGGGGTGCGCACGGTAGGCTGCCGGCGCGCCGCGCCGGTCAGCGGAAACCGCGCCGCTCAGCCGCCGTTCGCGTCGATCTTGAACTGCACGAGCTCCTTCAGGGAAGCATCGCTTGCCGGCAGCTTGGCCAGCGCGAGCCGGTAGGCGTCCCGCGCCTTGTCGCGCTGCCCGCTCGCCTGCAACAGGTCACCGCGACGGTCCGCGAACAGCCCCTCGAAGGTAGCGACCGGCGCCTTGTCCAGCAGCGCCAAGCCCTGCGCATAGGCCTTCTCGTCGAGAAGCAGGCCGGCCAGGCGCAGACGTGCGACATCGCGGTAGGCGGCGTCGCCGCTGTGGTCGACGACCCACTGCAGCTGCGCCTTCGCGCCGGCCGCATCGCCTGCACGCTGCAGTGCCGCGGCGGCTGTCAGACCGCCCATCGGCGCGTACGGCGTACGGGCGAAATTCGATTCCATGTCGGCCGCGATGCGGGCGACCTTTGCCTTGTCGTTGGCCGCCGCGGCAGCCTGGAGCTGCTCGTAGAGCTGGGCGCCGCGCGCTGCCTCGCGTCGCTGCCAATAATTCCAGCCGTTGTAGGCGGCCAGGGCGACGAGAACGATCAACGCGACCCAGGTCACGAGATTGCCCCAGCGCGCCCACCATGCCTTTACCTCTTCCAGCGTTTCCTGTTCTTCGTGATAGCTCATACACGCTCTGCTGCTGTTTCTGGATCAATGCGACGGAAACGAATGCCCCGCCCTTCCTGCTCTGCCTGCCTGGCCGCTCCGCCGGTCGCGGCGCATTCTTCAGGGCCGCCACTGGCGGTCCGCGGTCGGTGGCACGGTGAGTTTCGGCTGCGACCAACTCGCTCCAAGCCCCGCTCGCTTCGGCCTCGGATCAGCCTGAGCCCGGCGCCGACCGTGCCTGGGTCGGGCGCCACCCAACGCCAGGCCGGCCACCGCCGCAACGCAGCGTCGACCACCCGATTGCGTTACAGCAAGGGCCGCCGCGCGGCCGCCACGGCACCGTTGCCACAGCGCAGTTGTCGCGGCGCGGTCGCCACGGCGCGGCTTCCACGTTGTAACTGCCACGGCGCGACGTCGCTCGTGGCTCGCCGTCCATCGCTCATCGCTGATCGGCCGGCAGCCGATCGTGCGTCTCAGTGAAGCGTGTGTCCGCCTGAAGATTCGCCGTCGTCGGCATCCGCTGCATCGGACGACGAGTCCCCGGTCAACGCGTCGGCCAGATGCGAAGCAAGCGCGTCGAGTGCGACGCTGCGCTGGCCCTCGCCCGCACCGGCGCGCAGGGGTTTCACCGACGCCACGTCACGGGCAATTTCGTCGTCGCCAATGATAACCGCGAACACCGCGCCGCTCGCGTCCGCGCGCTTCATCTGTGACTTGAAGCTGCCCGCCTGCCCATCCGCCCCGGCATGGACGATCACATCGAAGCCGGCACTGCGCAGGTGCTCGCCGATCACCGAAGCCTTCAACGCGGCTGCATCGCCCTGATGGACCACATAGACGTCGCAACCGTCCGCTTCCATCTCGGGCGTCGTTTCCTTCAGCAGTTCGATGATGCGTTCGACACCCATTGCCCAGCCGCAGCCCGGTGCCGGCTTGCCGCCCAGTTGCTCGATCAGCGGATCGTAGCGGCCGCCGCCGGCCACCGTTCCCTGCGCGCCCAGCCGATCCGTCACCCACTCGAAGACGGTGAGGTTGTAGTAATCGAGCCCGCGTACCAGACGCGGGTTGATCCTGAACGGAATGTTGTTCTCGCGCAGTCGCGCCTGCACGCCCTCGAAGTGGGCAAGCGATGCATCGCCGAGGAAGTCGATCAGGCGCGGCGCCGCGTTGACGATGTCCTGCAACGCCGGATTTTTCGTGTCGAGCACGCGCAACGGGTTCGTGTAAAGCCGCCGCTTGCCGTCCTCGTCCAGAGCGTCCGCGTGCTGCTCCAGATACGCGATCAAGGCCTCGCGATGACGCGCGCGCTCGTCGGCCTGGCCGAGCGAGTTCAGTTCCAGCCGGATATCCGTCAGACCAAGATCGTCCCACAGCCGCTGGCACATCAGGATGATCTCGGCATCGACGTCGGGACCGGCGAAGCCCAATGCCTCGACACCGACCTGGTGGAACTGGCGATACCGACCCCGCTGCGGCCGCTCGTGGCGGAACATCGGCCCCATGTACCAGAGGCGCTTCGGGCCGTCGTAGAGCAGATTGTGCTCGATGGTCGCCCGCACCACCGCCGCGGTGTTTTCGGGACGCAGCGTCAGGTGCTCGCCATTCAGCGCATCGACGAAGCTGTACATCTCCTTTTCGACGATGTCGGTGACCTCGCCAATGCCGCGTGTGAACAGCGCGGTGTGTTCGACGATCGGGGTACGGACTTGCCGATACCCGTAGGCGGCCAGCATCGCCCGCACCGCGCGTTCGAACTGCTCCCAATAAACCGCTTCTGCCGGGAGCAGGTCGTTCATGCCCTTCACACCGGACAGTTTTTCGATTTTCTTCTTGCTTTCAGACATGTTCTCAGGTCGCGGCTTGCGCCAACATCAGGACACTTGGGCGGCGCCGTAGCGGCGCTCGACATACTCGTTGACGATCTGCTGGAATTCCTCGGCAATACGCTCGCCGCGCAGCGTCTTGACCTTCTCGCCGTCGATATAGACCGGTGCGGCCGGGTTTTCGCCGGAGCCAGGCAGGCTGATGCCGATGTTCGCGTGTTTCGATTCGCCGGGGCCGTTCACGATACAACCCATCACCGCGACGTCCATCTGCTCCACGCCCGGATAACGATTGCGCCACACTGGCATCTGCTCGCGCAGATAGGTCTGGATGCGCGAGGCCAGCTCCTGGAATACCGTGCTCGTGGTCCGGCCGCAGCCGGGACAGGCGATGACCATCGGCGTGAATGCCCGCAAGCCCATCGTTTGCAGGATTTCCTGCGCGACCACCACTTCGCCGGTGCGCGGCGCGCCCGGTTCCGGCGTCAGCGACACGCGAATCGTGTCGCCGATGCCTTCCTGGAGCAGCACGCCCAGCGCCGTCGACGACGCGACGATACCCTTGGAGCCCATTCCGGCCTCGGTCAGGCCGAGATGCAACGCATAGTTGCAGCGACGGGCGAGCGCCCGGTAGACCGCGATCAAGTCCTGGACCGCGCTGACCTTGCACGACAAGATGATCTGGTCGGCACGCATGCCGAGATGCTCGGCCTGCGCGGCGGACTCGAGCGCCGAGCGGATCAGCGCCTCGTACATCACCCCTTTCGCGCCCATCGGCTTCGGCCGACTGGCATTCTCGTCCATCATGCGCGCAAGCAGCGCCTGATCCATGCTGCCCCAGTTCACACCGATCCGAACCGGCTTGTCATGGCGGCAAGCGGCCTCGATCATCTGCGCGAACTGCGTGTCACGCTTGCTGCCCTGGCCGACGTTGCCGGGGTTGATCCGATATTTGGACAGCGTCGCCGCGCACTCCGGGTACTCCGTCAACAACAGGTGGCCGTTGTAGTGGAAGTCGCCGACCAGTGGAACGTCGACGTTCATCCGGTCGAGCTGCTCGCGAATCGCAGGCACCGCCGCCGCCGCCTCGCGGGTGTTGACCGTCAAGCGCACCAGTTCGGAGCCGGCCTGCGCCAACTCCTTGATCTGGATCGCGGTTCCGATCACGTCGGTCGTGTCCGTGTTGGTCATCGACTGCACGCGCACCGGCGCCGTGCCGCCGATCACTACACTGCGTCCTCCCCAACGCACGGCGACGGGCGTTGCCGCGCGACGCGGCAACGGGCCGGTCGCGGCCTCGTCCAGGTTTTCAGGACTGTCTTGCATCGTCTTCGCTGTATCGGGTGGCAGGCGGACCGGCGAGGCCCGCCCGAATCTTGGGAAATTCAGGGAAGGTCGACGCGCGCCACCTGGCTGCGCCCCTTCGTGTACCGCTGCAGATCGATGGTCTGGCCGTCGACGGTCAGCGAATTCAAGCCGGCGACATTGCCGACCACGATCTGGATCGGTCGAACCGCCTGCAGGTTTTGCGGGCTGCCCGGCCGCACGGTGCCGGAAAAGACTTCCTTACCGCCTTTCTGACGCACGCTGATCCAGCTGTCCTGGCGCACGTCGACGACGACATTCGCGCCGCTGACGCCGGACGCGTTGGCGGTCAGCGAAGCCGGGGTGACCGCACCCGACTGCTGCGGGGTTGCCGCCGCACCCGATGCTTCCGGCGGCCGCACCGGACTGGCCGGCAGCACGGTGGGTGCGCCAGGGGTCGGCGACACGGTCGCGCCGGGCGCCACCGCCGGGTTGTCAGTGGCCCCGGCCGTTCCGGTGCCGTCCGTTCCCACCGTTGCGCCCGTTGCGCCCGTTGCGCCCGTTCCGCCCGTGCCCATCACGCCGCTGGTCGGCAGCGCCGTGGTAACGGTATCCGAGCCGCCCAACTGCGTCGTCGCAGTCGTGCCGGTCGCCTTGCCACTGCCCTGCCAGCGCGCCAGCCAGCCATTCGGCTCATTGGCGAGACGCCAGACGACCAAGGCAACCAACACCGCCACCACCGCGACACCGCCGATCAGCCAGGAGCGCCGGTCGGTGCGGCGCGTGCTCCAGGTCAGCGGCACATGTGCACGCCGCAGGCCGGTGCTCGCGGCCGGCTCCGGCAACGAGAAGTCGGGCGACAGACCACCCGAGCGCTTCAACGCGGTGACGAGCGGGGCTGGATCGATTTGCAGAATCTTTGCATAGCTGCGAACCAGGCCGATTGCAAACGTGACGTCGGGTAGGACGGACAGGTCGCCCGCTTCGAGGCCAGCCAGCTTCGCGACCGGCACTTTCAGGCGCGCCGCCATCTCGTCGACCGAACGTCCCTTCTGCATCCGCGCGGCCGCCAACTGTTCCCCGACAACGCGCGCATTCTCGTCGACCGGCTTTCCGGCGCTGGTCGACGATCCGGCGCCGTCGATACCGCGCTGCGATAGATCAGTCATCGTTATTCCTTGTCTTGCATGGCTTCTTGCTTCGCTTCTCGCAGGTCGTGCAGTGGTCGACAGTGCGTCGAGATTCTACCCCGCGCGCCGGCCCGGCGGCATGTTCCGTCGCTTCCGCCCTTCGCCATGCGCCCGCGGCGCGCCAAACCGCCCTGGTCCGCGCCGACGGCGCAGCGTCTGCGCGTGCGCTGGCGGGCATCGCGCCGACCGGCATCCGCGCCGCCGCGACAGCGCCGGAGGATCGCTTCGACAGCGCCCGCGCCAGCTTCGCCGGCGGCTGGCCCATGCCCGGGCATCGGCCGGCGCAGATACCGCGACAGCGCGTCCATCGCCTCACGGCGCTGCCGCCCATCCGCACTCGCGCACAGCAAGGTGGCAAGGTTGGCCGCTGCAGCAATGCCTTGCGTCTCGGCGAACGCCAGCCGATCCGCGGGGGCCGCATCGCCGCCCTGCCCGAACAGCGCCATGAAGAAGGCCAGCGCGTGGTCGCGACGACCCAACGCGGCGCTTGCGAGCGCCGCCAGATGCAACGCAAAGGGATCGTCGGGGATCGCAGCCAGCGCGCGCCGCGCTTCGAGCAGCGCCACATCGGCTCGACCATCGTTCAAGTAGGCCGCGGCCAGCGCCCGATGCGCGGCGGCGCGCGCCTCGGCGGGCGACCCTGCGAGCGAGACGCCCGTCTCGCTGGCGAGCACCGGACGCTGACGTCGCGCCTGCGGGCCGCTGCCGACGTCGGCACAGGCGACCAGCGCCGCGGTGACTAGAAGCGGCGTCCAAACCCTCATCCCTGCCTCGCGCCTGGCCAATCCGATTACGCCTGCGCCGATGCCACGATCGGAACCACGCGCGCCTGACGCTCGGCAAGCCGCGTGCGGTCCTGCACCGTCCCGGCCAACTGGCCGCAGGCCGCATCGATGTCGTCGCCGCGTGTCTTTCTGATGGTCGTCACCAGTCCGGCGTCGATCAGCACTTCCGCGAAACGCTTGATCGCGTCGTTGCCGGATCGGAACAGCCCGGACTCGGGAAACGGATTGAACGGTATCAGATTGAATTTGCAGGGCACGTCGCGCACCAGTGCGACAAGTTCCCGGGCATGCGAGACGCTGTCGTTGACGCCGTCCAGCATGCAGTATTCGAACGTGATGAAATCTCGCGGCGCGTGCGCGAGATAGCGCTCGCAGGCGCCCATCAACTCACGCAACGGGTATTTACGATTGAGCGGGATCAGGCTGTCGCGCAGACCGTCGTTCGGCGCATGCAGCGAGACCGCGAGCGCGACCGGCAATTCGCGCGACAGACGGTCCATCATCGGCACCACGCCGGAAGTCGACAACGTCACACGTCGACGCGACAGTCCATAGGCGTTGTCGTCGAGCATGAGGCGCATCGCCGGCACCACGTTGTCGAAGTTGAGCAGCGGTTCGCCCATCCCCATCATCACGACGTTGGTGATCACGCGGTCCTGGGCGTTACCGCGCGCGTTGCGCAGCGCGAATTCCGCCTTCCAGACCTGCCCGATGATCTCGCCAACGGTCAGGTTGCGGCTGAAACCCTGCTTGCCCGTCGAACAGAAGCGGCAGTTCACCGCGCATCCGGCCTGCGACGACACGCAGAGCGTGCCGCGCCCGGTTTCCGGGATGAACACCGTCTCGACGGCATTGCCATTGCCCACGTCGAGCAGCCACTTGCGCGTGCCGTCGGCGGAGACGTGATCGGTGATCGCAGCGGGCGCAGCGATGCGCGCGCGGCCGCTGAGCTTGGCGCGCAGCGACTTCGCCAGGTCCGTCATGTCGGCGAAGTCGTCAGCGCCGCGCTGGTGGATCCAGCGCTGCAGTTGCTTGGCCCTGAAAGCCTTCTCCCCCAAGCGGTCGCAATAATCGACCAGCCCAGCGGCGTCGAAATCGAGCAGGTTGATGGAGTCGGCTGACATGATGGCCTCGTTGTCGCTGGCCGCTGTACGACCGTGAGGGCCGTCGTGGCGGCTTGCGCCCGCCCCAACGGCCCTGTGCAGCTCAGCGCGAATAGACGTTGATTTCCGGGAAGAAGAAGGCGATTTCGCCCTTGGCCGTCTCGGCCGCATCCGAACCGTGCACCGCGTTCGCGTCGATGCTGTCGGCGAAGTCGGCGCGGATCGTGCCCTTGTCGGCCTTCTTCGGATCGGTCGCGCCCATCAGTTCGCGGTTCTTCAGAATCGCATTCTCGCCTTCGAGCACCTGGATCATCACCGGGCCCGAGATCATGAAGCCGACCAGATCCTTGAAGAACGGACGCTCGGCATGCACCGCGTAGAACTTCTCGGCATCGGCCTGCGACAGCTGCGCCAGACGGGCGGCCACGATCTTCAGGCCAGCGCCCTCGAAGCGGCTGTAGATCTGGCCGATCACGTTCTTCGCCACTGCGTCCGGCTTGATGATCGACAAGGTGCGCTCGATTGCCATGAAAACCTCAAAAAAAGAATAAGTTATTGGGAAAAGTGCAATCTGGCATTATAGCATGATCGGTTGTATCATTCGCTGTAACCCTTACAGAACTGTAAGGCGCGGTGCGAGCGCCCGCCACTCTGCCACTTGGCTATAAGATTGCATCTGAGCCGGGCGTCGCGATGGCGATGACGTATCGATGGCGCGACCCGCGCCGGCGTTCGAAGCACTTAACCTGGAGCGTATATGAACGACTTTCGGTCCTACGACTTTGGCCGCAATGGCGCGATCTCGGCGGTCGAGGTCCGCAACAAGGTGTTGCGCAACACCTATTGGCTGCTTGCGCTATCGATGGTCCCGACCGTGATCGGCGCGTGGCTCGGCGTCGCGACGGGTCTGTCGAACGTGATGATGCTGCGTCCGGGCATGACGTTGATCGCCTTCGTGGTGATCGGCATGGGCCTGATGTTCGCGGTTCAGCGCAACCGGGAAAGCGGCGTCGGCGTGGCGCTCCTGCTTGTCTTCACGCTGTTCATGGGCGTGATGCTGTCGCGCCTGGTCGGCTTCGTGCTCGGCTTCCAGAACGGCGCGTCGCTGATTGCGATGGCCTTCGGCGGCACCGGCGTGATCTTCGCGGCGATGGCAACCGTGGCCACCGTCTCGAAGCGCGACTTCAGCGGCCTCGGACGCTGGCTGTTGATGGGCGTGATCGTGCTGCTGCTGGCGGCCGTGGCAAACATGTTCCTGCAACTGCCGTCGCTGGTCCTGACCGTGTCGACGCTGGCGATCGTCATCTTCTCGGCGTTCATGCTGGTCGACATCCAGCGCGTCGTCAACGGCGGCGAGACAAACTACGTCTCGGCCACGCTGGCGATCTATCTGGACCTGTACAACGTGTTCTCGAACCTGCTTGCTCTGCTCGGCATTTTCGGCGGCAATCGCAACTGAATCCTGCCAGCATAAGCGACGCCCGCTAGCACCGGGTGTCGACGAAGGCCGCCAGTCAACGCTGGCGGCCTTTTTCATTGCCGAGCCGCAGCGGCGGGTCAGCGCGCGGCATTCGATGTACGGGTTCGCTCCGGCTGACGGTTCCAAGCGGCGCGTGCGACGCGGCGGCGGTCCGCGCGGACCGTCCGGACCGTGTGAACGGCGTCGACCTGCCGCGACGGCGCATGTCGAGGCATCCGCCGCTGCCGGCCCCGGCGCCGATCACCGCCCTGGCGACCGCGCGCGCGAAACGGCTCTCGCCACCGAGGCACGGCGCGTTGCGCCTTCCGTCCACCGAGGGATCGGCGCTTGCTGCCTCAGGGCCGCTCGAACAGCGCGATCGATTCGACGTGGGAGGTGTGCGGGAACATATTGACCACGCCGGCGCCTCGCAATACGTATCCCGCTTCGTGCACCAGCAGGCCGGCGTCACGTGCAAGGGTCGCCGGATTGCACGAGACGTAGACGATGCGCGCCGGCAGGAACGCGTGCTCGCCGGCCGCCGCCAGCTCGGCCAGTGTCTTGGCGATGGCCAGTGCGCCTTCACGCGGAGGATCGATCAGTGCCTTGTCGAACGGTCCCAGGTCGCGCCAGGTCTGCACGTCCATCTCGAACAGGTTGCGGCAGGCAAAGTCGGTGCGGTCGGCAACCCCATTGCGACGGGCGTTGTCCAGCGCGCGCTCGGTCAATACGGTGCTGCCCTCGATGCCGAACACCTGGCCCGCCCGGCGTGCGAGCGGCAGCGTGAAGTTGCCAAGCCCGCAGAACAGGTCGATCACACGGTCGGTCGAAGTCGGCGCCAGCAGCTTCAACGCCCGCGAGACGAGCACGCGATTGATCGCATGGTTCACCTGCGTAAAGTCGGTCGGGCGGAACGGCATGCGGATATCGAACTCGGGCAGCGTGTAGTCCAGCGCCGGCTGCTCCGGATAGAACAACTCGATCGAATCCGGTCCTTTGGGCTGCAACCAGAACTGCACGCCGTGTCGATCCGCGAAAGCGCGCAGCAATGCCGCATCGGCGTCGTTGATCGGCTCCAGCACGCGCAGCACCAGGGCCGTGACACTCGCCCCGACCGCGACTTCGACCTGCGGCATACGGTCCCGGATCGACAGCCCACCGACGAGTTCGCGCAACGGCACCAGTAGCGCCGAGATGGCCGGCGGCAGCACTTCGCAACTGGTCATGTCGGCGACGTAGCTGCTCTTCCGCTCGTGGAACCCGACCAGCACGCCGCCCTTCTTGACGACATTGCGCACGGTCAGCCGTGCGCGGTATCGGTAGCCCCACGACGGCCCGTGGATCGGCCGGAACATGACCTCGGGCCGGTTCTTGCCGAGGTGCCAGAGGTTGTCTTCCAGCACACGCTGCTTGGCGGCGACCTGACCCCGCACGTCCAGATGCTGCATCGAACAGCCACCACACACTCCGAAGAAACGGCAACGCGGCGTGACCCGTTGCGCGCTCTGCGTCAGCAAGCGCGACAGCGTCGCCTGTTCGAACGACGGCTTTTTGCGGTAACTCGAATATTCGACGGTTTCGCCAGGCAGCGCGCCTTCGACGAAGATCACCTTGCCGCCGTGGCCATGTTCGTCGGCATCGCGCCGGGCGACGCCGCGGGCGTCCATGTCGAGCGATTCGATGGTGGCAATGAGCGCGGCACGCGGTTCGTCTGCCCGCTTTGATTGTGTCACGGTGGGAACCTGCTGAAAGTCGGAAACGCGAGATTGTATACGTGTCGTCTGGTGCAACGTTGTCTGCACGTTACGCGGCGTGCCACGCCAGCCACGCGGCGCGACGCCGGTCGCACGGCGGCGGCGGCACCGCGTCGGAAACAGGCCGGGCGCGCCGTCGATTCAAACGCGCCCGGCCATGCGTCAGCTCGCGGCGCTTCATGGCCCTTGATGGCCCTTGATGGCCCTTGATGGCCCTTCATCATGCACAGGCCCCGCCCAGGGGCGCCGTGCCGCGGTTGCCCCTGCCTGTGCTGACACATGGCGCGAGCGGCTACGTCGCGTTGCGGCAGGCACCAGGGCCTGCCGCATGAGGCCCACTGCATCAGGCCCACTGCATCAGGCATCAGGTCCACCACATCACGCATCCGACACGCTCAGGCGTCGTCCGGACTGAAGCCGGCCAGATAGTCGGGCCATTGTGCGCCCGACGCCTCGGCCAGCGCCGCCTTGACTACCGCGACTTCTTCCAGATAGGCCGCCCGGGTGAAGATGCCGCGCAGCAGCTGGAAACGGCAGTACATCAGATAGGTATTGACCACGTCCGTCTCGCAGTACGCGCGAATGTCGGCCAGCCTGCCCTCGCGATACGCGGGCCAGACCTGCGAGCCGTCCATGCCCTGCTTCCCCGGAAAGCCGCACAGCTTGGCCAGCGCATCGAGCGGCGCGTTCGCACGGCTCTGATAAAGCGCAAGCAGGTCCATCAGATCGGTATGACGCTGGTGATAGCGGCTGATGTAGTTGTTCCACTTGAAGTCGCGGTCTTCTTCTCCCTGGTCCCAATAACGCGGCGCCGCAAGCCCGTGGATCAATGCGCGGTAATGCAGGACCGGCAGATCGAAGCCCGCCCCGTTCCAGGACACGAGCGTGGGCGTATACCGTTCAATCACCTTGAAGAACGACTGGATCAGCGCCGGCTCGCCGTCCTCGGGCGTGCCCAGCGATCGCACGCGGAAACCGTCGTTGTCGCGAAACACACACGAGATCGCGACGATGCGCTGCAGATGGTGCGGCAGGAACTCGGAGCCGGTGCGTTGCCGCCGTTCGGCGAACGCCTGTTCGGCCACCGCCTCGTCGGACAGATTCGACAATGCCGGTTCGAGTTTGCGCAGGCCGTGCACATCCGGCACGGTTTCAATGTCGAAGACGAGAACGGGAATCACAGGGTCAGAGTACGGAATCCTTGCCGACGCCGTTCGACGCGAAGTGCCGTTTCAGCCGGACCAGCGCTTCCTGCTGGATCTGGCGCACCCGCTCGCGAGTCAACGCCATTTCGGCGGCAAGCTGTTCCAAGGTCGAGATTTCGTTGTTGTTCAGGCCGAAACGGCGCTCGATCACGTAGCGGTGCTTGTCGGACAAGCGTGACAACCACAGCCGCATCAGCGATTCGACCTCCCGGTTCTGCACCTCTGCCTCGGGCGCCAGGCTTTCCTCGTCGGAAAGCATATCGAGCAGACTGCTGCCCGGATCGATATCGAGCGGCGCATCGAGCGATGCGGTGTGTTCGTTGAGGGCCAGGATATCGGCGATGTCGTCCACCGATTTGCCGGTCAGATGCGCGATGTCGTCGACACTCGCCTCGCGGCGGTCGACGCTGCTTCGTTCGAGGTGGCGCTTGGCGCGCAAGACCTGATTGAGCTCGCGAATCACATGGACCGGCAACCGTACGGTGCGCGCCTGGTTCATGATCGCGCGTTCGACGCTCTGCCTGATCCACCAGGTTGCGTACGTCGAGAAGCGAAACCCGCGCTCGGGCTCGAACTTCTCGATCGCATGCATCAGACCGAGGTTGCCTTCCGCGATCACGTCGAGCAGCGGCAGACCCCGATTCGTATAGCCTTTTGCAATGCTGACCACGAGGCGCAGATTGCGCTCGATCATCACCTGGCGCGAGTCGAAATTGCCCTGCTTGGCCAGCGTCGCGTGGTGCTGCTCTTCTTCGGGAGTCAGCAGCGGTTTGACGCTGATGCTGTTCAGGTAATGCTGAACCGTGTCGGCCGTCAGTTCCGACTGCAGCAGCGCCCGATACTCGACCGGGTCGTTGCCTTCGGTGCCGCGTTTGGCCGTTTCCCCGCTGCCGGCCGACGCCGCGCCGTCCGAGCCGTCCGAGCCGCCCGAGCCGTCCGAGCCGTCCGAGCCGTCGACCTCGTCGACCGTATGCGCGTCGTCGCTGCTCGTGGTCTCGCCGCCGTCGAGCGCCAGCGCGTCGTGCCGCGCCTTCGCTGCGTCGTGCCGCGCCTTCGCTGCGTCGCGCCCATCGTTCGTCCCGCCGCCCTTCGTCGCCTTCGGCCGAACGGCGTCAGGCGAAGCGGCGGCGCCGGGCGCCGGCTCGGCACCATCGCCGCCGGTCGAGCGGCGACGCACGTCAACACGCGCCGCGACCGCCGACGAATCGGTCGGTGCCTGGGCGGACAGGTTCGGCGCGCGCTTCGGTTTTTGCATGGCCGTGGCTCGTCTCCGGCCCGCGTGAGCGAGCCTTTATTGCGGCGGCAGGTAACTCAGGGGGTCCACCGGCTTGGTTTGCTTCCGAACTTCGAAATGCAATTTGACGCGATCGGTTCCGCTGCTGCCCATCTCGGCAATCTTCTGCCCGCGGGTCACTGCGTCGCCTTCCTTGACCAGCAAGGTCTGGTTGTGCGCATAGGCGGTAAGGAGCGTGTCGTTATGCTTGATGATAATCAGATTGCCATAACCGCGCAGGCCGCTGCCCGCGTACAGCACGCGCCCTTCCCCGGCCGCCAGCACCGGCTCGCCCGCCGTCCCGCCGATATCCACGCCCTTGTTCTTGCCACCGTCGAAGCGCGCCAGGATCGGGCCGCGCGCGGGCCACGACAGCGTCACCGGTCCAGTGCCCATCGGCGCACTGTTGGCGACGGCGGCGCCGGCGTCCGGCGGGTTGCTGGCAAGCGGCGGCGGCGTGCTGCCCGTGGCCCCGACGGGCGGCGGCGGCACGTAGGCCGGCGCTGCGCCGAGCGGCGCGCTCTGCACGCCCGAGCTCGCCAGCGGCGTGGTCGTCACGCCACCAGGAGCGCCGGCGGCGCCCGGGGGCGCCACGCGCAGCAATTGGCCGACTTCGATTGCATTCGGGTTGGTCAGATTGTTCCAACCCGCGATGTCGCGATAGTTCTGTCCGTTTTCCAACGCGATGCGGTACAGCGTATCGCCCGGCTTCACGCGATAGAAGCCGGCTGGCGCCGGCCCCGTCGCCTGCTGTGTCGCGAGGTCGCCGGTCCCGCCTGCGCCGCCGGAGCGATCGACGACAGGTGCGCCATCCATTCGAGACGCGCACGCAGTCAGGACTGCGACGGCAAGCACGCAGGCCACGCCGTGCAGCCTCGGCCCACCCTTCGTCCTGCTGTTTCTCGTCAACGTACTCATCGGTATCAGCTCACTCCGAATTTCATGGGAACAAAATTGACGGGGTCGAGCAGCGTCTCGCGCCAATGCGCGGCGGACGTCTTCTCGACCAGGATCAAATGCTGCACGTGTTCGCCGACCGGCGCGACCAGTCGTCCGCCGACGGCCAACTGCTCGATCAACGCGGTCGGCACGTCAAGCGCCGCAGCGGCGATCACGATCGCGTCGAATGGCGCCGCAATCGGCAGACCGAGATGACCATCGCCGTAGTGCAGGCGGATGTTGACGCGTCGCAGCGGGCGCAGGTTGCGCTTCGCACGCTCGTGCAGCCACTTCAGGCGCTCGACCGAATAGACGTCGTCGGCGAGATGGCTCAGCACCGCCGCCTGGTAACCGCAGCCAGTGCCGATTTCGAGCGCACGCCCGATGCGCCGGCCGCCCGACGCCAGCGCCAGCATCCGCGCCACCACCGACGGCTTGGAAATCGTTTGTTGCTGACCAATCGGCAATGCGGCGTCCTCGTAGGCCTGGGCGCCGAGCGCGGAGTCGACGAAGCCGTGACGCGGCACCGCGCGCAACGCGTCGAGCACCAGCTCGTCCCTGATCCCGGCCGTCCGCAAACGTTCGACCATGCGGTTCATCAGGCCCTCGTGGGCCGCGCCTGCCCCGTTGGCGGCGCCCGCCCCGCCCAGCGGCTGCGGCCGGCTGGCCAGCCCGACCGCAGCCGCGCGGGCGACGGACTCGGCCGCCCTGACCACCGACGCGGGTGCCGCCGAACGCAGCGGCTGCGGGCGACGGGCGGCCGCACCCGGGGCCGTGCCCTTGGTCATCACATCCGACAGGGCGAGAGGGAATCGCTTGCCGCGCGGTTGCGTCATGACATCGCCGCCCATTCGCCCAGCGCGCCGAGCTGGCGCTGGTGCGTGAGATCGAGTTGCAATGGCGTCAGCGACACGAAGCCGTTTGCCACCGCATGGAAGTCCGTGCCCTCCGTCGCATCGCGGACTTCGCCGCAGGCACCGATCCAGTAGATCGCCTGGCCGCGCGGGTCCTCGCCGCGGATCACCGGCTGCGACGGGTGCCGCTTGCCCAGACGCGTCACGCGCCACGGACCGATGGCCGGCGCGGGCAGCGATGGCACGTTCACATTCAGGAGCATCGGTGCCGGCAGCGGTGCGCCGGCGTGGCGAGCCACGATATCGCGCGCCACGCCGGCGGCGGCATCGAGATGGGCCCAGCCGTGTTCGGCCAGCGAAATCGCAATCGACGGGATGCCAAACAGGAAACCTTCGGTGGCGGCCGCCACGGTACCCGAATACAGGGTGTCCTCACCCATGTTCGGGCCGTTGTTGATGCCCGACACGATCAGGTCGGGCCGCCAGTCGAGCAGGCTCGTCACGGCGACGTGGATGCAATCGGTCGGCGTGCCGTTGACATACAGGAAACCGTTGGCGGCAGTCCGCACCGAGAGCGGACGCGACAAGGTCAGCGAGTTCGACGAACCGCTGCAGTTCTGTTCGGGCGCGACCACGGCAATCTCGCCCAGTCCCTCCAGCGCTTCGCGAAGCGCTGTGAGTCCGGGCGCAAGATAACCGTCATCGTTGCTCAGAAGTATCCGCATCAGCCGATTGTAACCGAGGTTCGCCCGCCGTCGCGTCGGCGGACAGGCGTTCAGACCGTGCGTCGATCGACCATCGCGCGCGCGATGGTGCCCACGTCGACGTACTCCAGCTCGCCGCCCATCGGCACGCCGCGCGCGAGACGGCTGACCGACAGGCCGCGCGCCTTGAGCATCTGCGCCAGATAGTGCGCGGTGGCCTCGCCTTCGTTGGTGAAGTTGGTCGCGAGCACCACCTCCTTCACCACGCCGTCTTCCGCCCGACGAATCAGGCGGTCGAAATGGACGTCGTTCGGTCCGATCCCGTCCAGTGGACTCAGGCGTCCCATCAGCACGAAATACAGCCCGCGGAAGGTCAACGTCTGTTCGAGCATCGCCTGGTCGGCGGGTGTCTCGACGACGCACAATACGCTGGCGTCGCGCGTGTCGTCCGAACACAGCTCGCAGATCGTCGCTTCGGTGAAGGTGTTGCAGCGCTCGCAGTGGCGCAGGCCCTGGCTCGCGCCGAGCAGTGCCTCGCCCAGGCGCACCGCGCCGCTGCGGTCATGCTGCATCAGATGGTAGGCGATGCGCTGGGCGGATTTCGGACCGACGCCAGGCAGCGCGCGCAGCGCCTCGATCAAGGCACTCAGGGATGAAGGCGGCTTGGTCGCCATCGTGCGAGGCTCCAAAAGATTCCCTAATGAAAACAGGACCCGAAAACAGGACCCGAAAGCGAGACCGGAAAGCGAGACCCGCCGGCAGGACCGTCGAGTCGACGGGCGACCTGGCGCGACGGCGACCGTGACACGCGATCGAACGGGCGCGCGGGCGACACGTCGGCGTCCGATCCCGCAGCCAACGATGCGGCCAACGATGCGGCCGATGACACGGCCAAGGACGCGCCCAAAGACGCGGCCGATGTGGCAGCCCGCCTCGCCGGCTCGGCCCGCCAGAACGATCGGAGCACGGTCCCGCAGTGGCCCACCGCGCCCACTGTGCTTCTGCTATGTCTTGCCACAAGCGCACGGCCGACTCGCGTTGCACTAGCCAGCGCGGGAGCGCGCGTTTCCAGCACCGCTACCGCCTGGAACCGACTGGCCGGCCGCTTCGAACCCGCTGGCAAGCCGCCCACACCAAGCCACGAACATAGCGCCACGAACACCGAACCGTGAACACCGAACCGTGAGCACCGCACCGGGAGCACCGAACCGGAAACATCGACCCGGAACCATGGAAGCGGAAGCTTCGAGCCGCGAACGTCGCATCGACGCGGATGACCTATGCGCGCCGCCGACCGTGCGTCGAATCCGGCACCGCGGCGGCCTGCCCCGATCCGGAGCTGAGGCGCACCGCGCTACGCTTCCTCAGAACGGCATCTTGAAGCCCGGCGGCACCGGCAGGCCGCTGGTAACGCCGCCCATCTTCTCTTGCGTGACGGCTTCCGCCTTGCGCGCCGCGTCGTTCAAGGCTGCTGCGATCAAGTCCTCGAGCATTTCCTTGTCGTCGGCGAACAGGCTGTCGTCGATGAAGACCCGGCGCACCTCGTTCTTGCAGGTCATCGTGATGCGACACAGGCCGCCACCGGCCTCGCCCGTCACCTCGATGTGCTGCAAGGCGTCCTGCGCCTGCTTCATCTTGTCCTGCATCTGCTGGACCTGCTTCATCAGGCCGCCGAGTTGTCCTTTCATCATCGCCTTGGCTCCAAAATCAGTATTGTAAGGGGTGCGCAGGCCGCCGCCGCGGATTCGCGCGGCGGTGGCGGGTGTGACGTTGCCGGTCAGGGAACGATGGGTTTGACCGAGCCAGGCACGACACTGCCGTCGAAGTCGCGCAGCAGGGTTTGGACGAACGGATCGTCGGCGATCAGCTTTTCCGCTTCAGCCTGCAGCGCGGCGCGGCGCGCGCGCTCGACCAGGGCGGCCGTATGCCGGGCGGGACCGACTTCGACCTCGACCGCGCAGGGCAGGCCAAGACGTTCGACCAACGCCTCGCTGACCTTGTCGACGTGTCCGCCCTTGCTCAATGTCGCAACCGGCACTGCGAGCACGACGCGACCGGCGTCGCAGCGCGTCAGTTCGCTTTGCAACGCGAGCTGCTGCGCCAGGCCGCGCAGCGGCAGCGAAGCGGCCAACGCGGGCCAGTCCCCGTCCACCCCGAGCGGATCGAGAGACACGACAGGTCCATCGTACGGTACGTCGATGACGGCATCGGGCGCGATGCGTGCCGTTGGCGGCGCCGCTGGCGAGCCTCGGGTGGCGACCGCCACTGCGTTCATCGCGTTGTCGCCGGCCGACGGCCGTCGCGCCTGCGCCGGCGTCGCAAGCGGCCCTGCCTTTGCAGCGGGGGTGTCGTCCCCAAAGGCGTCGAACGGCAGGTCTTCCCACGGCGGTATGTCGCCCGCCGCCTCGGCGAACGCATGATTGGCCGTCAGTTCGTCGGAGACCGAGGCGGCCACCGGCGCAACCCGCGCCACCGTGCGGGACGCGGGCGCCGCCTCTGGCGTACCGGCGCGCGCAGCGGCCCCGACAGCCGCGTTCGGCGCCGGCTCGCGCGGTGCGCGTGCGACGGCACTGGCCGAGGCTGAGCGTCCGCCTGAAGGGTGAGCAGACGACGCCAAGGATGGCGCGGCAGGTGCGGCAGGTGCGGCAGGTGCGGCAGGTGCGGCAGCATGCGACGACGGCTTCAGGCCACGCAGGGCGTCGAGCATCTGTCGGGCTGGCGAGCGCTCGCCCGCGGTCGCTCCGCTGCCCGTGGTGTCGGCCATGTCGGCGGACGGCGCACTGGCCGACGGCGCCGGCCGAAGCAGGCTCGGGCGCTCGGGCGGCGTCGGTGTGGCGATTGCCGTATTCGCATCCAGTTCGGACCCGCCGTCGGACGACAAGCCGGGTTGTTGGGTCGGAGTCGGAGTCGGGGTCCAAGTCGGGGTCGGCGTCGAGGCCGGCTGCGCCGCCTGTCTTGCGTCGGCCCCGCGTTCCACCTCCGCCTCGCCGCGATGCGCTGCGCCGTGACCATCCCCGCTCGGCGGGGCCAGCGACGCCGCCGGTAGGCCGATGTCGTCGGTATCCGCCCAGGCTTCGTCGTCGGACAGGGCCTGTGGCGCGGCCTCTTCGGCACGGACGCGGGCCACCCCGGCGAATGCCTTCGAGGGTGCCGCGTCACCCTTTGCCGCTGTTGCCGCTGTTGCCGCTGTTGCCGCTGTTGCCGCCGGCGACGCTGACGCCGGTGAAGTCGGCGTTGACGAGGAGACCGATGACGCAGTAGGCGATAACGCGGCCGGCGTGGCGGCGTGCGCCGCCGCAGTCGCCCCCGCAATCCTCCCATTAGTCGCCCCGTCAGTCGCCCCGTCAGTCGCCCGGTCAGTCGCCCGATCGGTCGCCCCAAGGCCGAGGCCGGGCAACGCGGCGCGCGCGCGCGGCGGCACCGGCGCGCCGCCCGTGACATCGCTGCCGGGCGCGAACGCAAGCATGCGCAGCAATGTCATCGTGAAGCCAGCGTATTCATCGGGTGCCAAGGGCAACTCGCTGCGCCCGAGCGTCGCAATCTGGTAGAACAGTTGCACCTGTTCGGCTGGCCAGGTTGCCGCGAAGCGTTCGACTTCCGCAACGTCGACGGCGTCGGGCAGCAGCGACGCGGGCGCGAACTGCGCCCAGGCGATGCGGTGCAGCCATTGCGCCAGATCCTGCAGCGCGACGGAGAACGACAGGCTGCGGCCGGCCATTTCATCGGCGAGCGCCAGCAGACCCGGACCGTCGCCGGCCGCGAGAGCGTCGAGCAGGCGCACCAGATAGCCCTGGTCGAGGGTACCCAGCATGCCTCGCACCGCCTCCTCGCTGACGGTTCCTGCCGCATAGGCAATCGCCTGGTCGGTCAGCGACAGCGCGTCCCGCATGCTGCCGTCGGCCGCGCGCGCCAGCAAGCGCAGCGCCGGCGTTTCGTAGGCGATCGATTCGGCGCCCAGCACCCGCTCAAGATGACCGACGATGTCGGCCGGCGGCATCTGCTTCAAATTGAACTGCAGGCAGCGCGACAGGACGGTGACCGGGATCTTCTGCGGGTCGGTGGTCGCCAGGATGAACTTGACGTAGGGCGGCGGCTCCTCCAGCGTCTTGAGCATGGCGTTGAACGCGTGATTGGTCAGCATGTGCACTTCGTCGATCATGTAGACCTTGAAGCGCGCATCGACCGGTGCGTAGACCGCTCGCTCCAGCAGCGCCGCCATCTCGTCGACACCACGATTCGACGCGGCGTCCATTTCAACGTAGTCGACGAAACGCCCGGCATCGATTTCACGGCACGCGCGGCACACGCCGCACGGCGTCGCGGTGATGCCGGTCTCGCAATTCAGCGCCTTGGCAAGAATTCGTGACAGGGTGGTCTTGCCGACGCCTCGCGTGCCCGTGAACAGATAGGCATGGTGCAGTCGCTGCTCGGAAAGCGCATGACTCAGCGCGCGCACCACGTGGTCCTGCCCGACGAGGGAGGAAAAATCGCGCGGCCGCCACTTCCGGGCCAACACCTGATAACTCATTGGGTCATTCCCGAGATTCGCCGGTCACCGTCGGATCGGCGCCCACTGTCGGCGCGGCATCGCGGCGCGTCCCCTGGATCCGACCTTTGGCCTGGCATCGCCGCACAGCGTCGGCGCTGCATCCACGACGCTGCCCGCCCGTCGCAAAACCACGCGAATCGAGATGCCGGACACGACAGGATGGGAAACAGAGACAGCCACGTGGATCACGTCCGGCTGGTAGAAGTGACGAGCCTAACCCTCGGCACTGGTGGAAAACGGCTGTGGCTGCTTCGTTCCCGACCTGACCAGGTTGACCGCGCCGCCATGCGAGGAGGCCCGTCACTGAGAATTCTAGCACGGCCAATGCCGCCTCGACCAGTCCCGTTCACTGCCCGGACGAGTCGCCGTCCAAACCGGTGCGCGCCCGCGGACTGGCAAGGCCAGCCGTCCCGGTGCCGACGCCGAACGAATCGACATGACGAAGGTGGTCGGCAAGCTGGACCAGGTTGGTGATGCCGAGCTTGCGGAACACATTGCGCTTGTGCGCGCTGACCGTCTTGTGACTGATGAACAGCGCCCTGGCGACCTCCTTGTTGCACCCGCCATCGACCAGCCGGCGCGCGACGGCCAGCTCCCGGTCGCTGAGCGCGGCCAGCCAATCGGACTCGCTTGCCAGGTGATAGCCCACCTCGTCCGGGAAAAACCGATAACCGGCGAGAATCGCCAGGCATCCCTGCCGGACCTGTCCCGGTTCGCAACACTTGTAGATGTAGCCGTGCGCGCCGGCGCTCATCGAACGTTTCAGCGGCAGCGCGCCCGTGTGCATCGACAGCACCAGGACCTTGATCGGCCTCGCAAGCCGCCTGACACGTTTGATCAGTTCGTAGCCGTCGATGCCGGGCAGGTCGATGTCGATGATGACCAGGTCGGGATGCATGGTTTGTATCAATGCCCACCCTCTGCTGCCATCGTCCGCTTCGCCCACGATATTCAGGTCAGGATCGCCGTTCAGCGATGCCCGTACGCCCAGCCGAACGAACGGATGATCGTCCACGATGATGATGCTAGCCAACTCAACCTCCTTGCTGTCAGCCGCCAACCATGACGGCGGACGCGCCGCTGCGGCGGCGTGCCCCCCCGAAAGTATGCCAGCCATGCTACGCAGTCCCAAGTATCAGACCGTGCCCACCGCGATCCGCCGGTGGCACCAGGCGATGAAAGGAAGTGACGCGAGGAACTGCAATACCGCCCCCCAAGAAGCGACACGCGGCGGTGACATTCCTGCGTGACATTCCTGCGTGACATCCCAGGGTGACATTCCTGCGTGACATCCCAGGGTGACATGCGGCCGCAGGCCGGATCGTCTTCGCTCGTGCGGCGGGAACGGCGATCACCGGTGCCGCGGACGCGATCGCGCATGCAAGGCCGCCCCGCACCCGGTCCGGGCGGCACGCCTACGCCAGGCCAGGTGCGCGTTCCCGGCAACGTTGCTGGCGCCGGGCGACGACACTCGGATGTGGAGTTCCATTAACATGGGGGACTGCTGTTTCGAACCGATCCTCGCATGTCCAATCCGACTCGACATCCCCGCTCGCTGATCTCGCTGATCTCGCTGATCTCGCTGGCGTGCGTGGCGCTCGCTTGCGCCTCCCACGCGTCGGCGCAAACCGCCGTCACGCCCAATAGCGGCGTGGCAGCCACCGGCGCTTCGTCCGTACCTTCCGCCTCGTCCGTCGTTGGCCGCGACACGCAACCGGCCGGCGCGGCAACGCAGCATGCCTCAGACGCTGACACGCCGAGCGCGACGGCGGACGGCGCGACCGAGGCCGGGCCAACGACACCGCTCGGCATCGGGCTCGAAGGGCTGCCCTACCCCGCACCGGTCTCCCTGTTGCCACTGGTCAACGCCGGCCAGGACGTACGCACGGCCTATATGGACATTGCAGCGCGTGGACAACCGAACGGTCGCACCATCGTCCTGCTGCATGGCAAGAACTTCGGCGGCTTCTACTGGCGTCGCGTGATCGACGTTCTGAGCGCCCAGGGCTTCCGGGTCGTGGTGCCCGACCAGATCGGCTTCGGACGCTCCAGCAAACCCGATCTCGCGTACAGCTTCGATCTGCTCGCCGCGAACACGATCGCGCTGCTGGACCACCTACGGCTCGGTTCGGTGATCGTGCTCGGCCATTCAATGGGCGGCATGCTCGCCATTCACCTGGCGAGCTCCTATCCGGACCGCGTACAGCGGCTCGTCCTTGAGGATCCGATCGGTCTGGAAGACTACCGGCAGCACATTCCGCCGCAAACCATCGAGGCACGCTACGCCGCGCAACTGAAGGAAACGCCCCAGGCCTACCGCGACTATGTCGCCGGCTATTTTGCCGGCCCGTCGCAAGCTATCGATTGGCTTGCCGAACCGTACATCCGGCTCAAGCGCAGTGCGGAATATCCACGCTTCGCGAAGGCGTCCGCGCTGACGTCACAGATGATCTACCAGCAGCCGGTGTTGGCCTCGCTACCGCGCATCAAGGCGCCGACCTTGCTGATCGTCGGCGGCAAGGACCGCACCGCGCCAGGCAAGGCGCAGGCATCGGCGGCCGAGCGGGGCAAGCTGGGACAGATGCCGCAACTGACGCGCGACGCCGCGCGAGCCATTCCGAATGCGCGCGTTGTGGAGATCCCCGATACCGGTCACATTCCGCACATCGAGTCGCCGGAAGCCTTCGATCGGGCGGTGACGGCGTTTCTCGCGCCGGGGCACTGAACGGACGACGGTCAGCGAGGGGCGTCGGCGCCCGATGCGTCGAGTTCGAGCATATGGCCCAGGCGCTGCTGCTTGGCCTGCAGGTAGCGACGGTTTTCCGGGTTGACATCGACGGTCAGCGGCAGGCGCTCGGCGACGACGATGCCGGCGCTCTGCAGGGCGTCGATCTTGCGCGGATTGTTGCTGAGCAAACGCACCGCCTGCACCCCGAGGTCACGCAGCATCGCCGCCGCCGCGTCGTAGCGGCGCGCGTCGACCGGCAGTCCCAATGCCGTATTCGCGTCGACCGTGTCACGCCCGGCGTCCTGCAGCATGTACGCGCGAATCTTGTTGGCCAGGCCGATCCCCCGCCCCTCCTGGCCGCGCAGATAGAGGACCACGCCAAGCCCCGCCTGCGCCACGCGATCGAGCGCCGCACCGAGCTGCTGCCCACAGTCGCAACGCAGCGAACCCAGCGCATCGCCCGTCAGGCACTCGGAGTGAAGGCGCGTGAGCACCGGCTCGCCCCCGCTCACCTCGCCCTTCACGATCGCCAGGTGTTCGACGTCGCTGGTTTCGTCCCGGAACGCGATCGCGAGGAATTCGCCATGGAGGGTCGGCAAGCGAGACGTCGCGACGCGCGTGACTCGCGCCGGTTCCACCGGTTCACTTGGGGGCAACGTCGAAACGGAAGGCAGGGACATGGAAAGCGGCGAGACCGGCCCTAGCCGGCGGCAAGGTAGACGAAACGGAAAACGAACAGCGCCGCGATCACCCATACGACCTTGGCAACGTCGCGCATTTTACCGCATAGCAGCTTCAGCACCGCGTAGGCGATGAAACCGAACGCGACGCCGTCGGCGATCGAGTACGTGAACGGCATCGTCAGCGTGGTCAGCGCCGCGGGCACTGCTTCGGACGCGTCCAACCAGTCGAGATCGGCCAGATCGCGCAGCATCAGGCAGGCGACGTAGAGCAACGCGGGCGCCGTCGCATAGGCCGGCACGGCGCCGGCCAATGGCGAGAAGAACAGCGCGAGCACGAACAACACCGCCACGACAATCGCGGTCATGCCCGTGCGTCCACCTGCCTGGACCCCCGACGCACTTTCGACGAAGGCGGTGGTCGACGACGTGCCGAGCATCGCGCCCGCGACGATCGCCGTGCTGTCGGCCAGCAACGCCCGATTGAGACGCGCCATCTTCCCCTGCGTGAGCAGGCCGGCGCGGTTCGCCACGCCCATCAGCGTGCCTGTCGCGTCGAACAGTTCGACCAGGAAGAAGACCAGCACGACATTGACGATGCCGGTGGACAACGCGCCCTTGATATCGAGCGCGAACAGGGTCGGCGCGATCGACGGCGGCGTCGAGACCACGCCGTGGAACACGTTCTGGTCGAAGATGAAACTGAGCACGGTCACCAGCAGGATGCCGAGCAGGATGGCACCGCGAACCCGCCAGTAGTCGAGCGCAACGATCGCGAAAAAGCCGATTGCCGAGAGCGCGATGGCGGGCTTGCGCAGGTCGCCGAGCGCAACGAAGGTTGCCGGATGCGCGACGACGTAGCCCGCCGACTTCAGTGCGATGAGCGCCAGGAACAGTCCGATGCCGCTGGTGATCGCAATGCGCAGCGAGCGCGGAATGCCCCGCACGATGGCCTCGCGCAAGCCGACCAGACTGACCAGCAGGAACAGGCAGCCCGACAGGAACACCGCGCCGAGGCCCGCCTGCCAGCTGAAACCCATGCCCTTGACGACCGTGTATGCGAAATAGGCGTTTAGGCCCATGCCGGGCGCGCAGGCAATCGGATAATTCGCGTAGAGGCCCATCACCAGGCTGGCGATGGCCGCGACCAGGCAGGTGGCGACGAAGACGGCCTCGCGCGGCATCCCGGCATCCGCAAGGATGGACGGATTGACGAACACGATGTAGGCCATCGTCAGGAAGGTCGTCAAGCCGGCGAGCAGCTCCGTCTTGAAATCCGTCTTCGCTTCATCGAAGCCGAAGTAGCGTTTGATCGCCTGCATGGCGGCTCCAACGAAATCCAGAAAAAGATTGACCGCGCCACGCCGCCCGCCCATTCACCGCGCCAGGCGAAGCGCGCGGGCCACGGCACGGAACCCGATCCGACCGCGGTGCGCTGGCATGCCATGGCAGACCGGTGGCGGAGCGATACGGGTCGGCCAGCGTCGGAAAACCAGCCCGGCATGCCCCGGAAACCCGCGCGGCGCCTGCAGGACGGTCCGCTCAGCGCACGCCATCGACGATCCAGGCTGCTTGCGAGCGCGCCGTTTCCGCCGCCTGACTCGAGCCGGGCGTTACCGCGCGGGCGGGTTCGTGGTCGGCGTGGCCGGCTTGGCCGGTGTCAAGGGCGCCATGATATGCGATAACGCGCAAAGCCGCCCTTCGGCGCCTTTCAGCGCCCGCCACTGCACGTCGGCCGGACCGTCGCCGAAATACGACGCCTCGCTGCGTGGTTGCTCCAGGGATTTAAGTTCGTCTATGCTTGCCGACACGGCCCGTAGAGCGCCGTCGCATGCCCGATAAGACAGTCGACAGGAAGAGAACATGAATAAAAGCGAACTGGCCGAGAAATTGGCCGCCGAGCTGGAAGTGTCTGCATCCCGTGGCCAGGAAATCGTCAACGCCTTCGTCTCCGTGGTGACGCAGGCGCTCAGCCGAGACGAGAGCGTGCAAATCACCGGCTTCGGAACTTTCGCGCCGACCGAACGTGCCGCGCGCACCGGCCGCAATCCCGCGACCGGCGCTGCGTTGGAGATCGCCGCATCGTCGTCCGTGAAGTTCACCGTCGGCAGCGCGCTCAAGAACGCCGTCAACACGCAACGCAAGAAGTAAGGCCACGCGGGCCCCTGCCCGCCTGCCGCGCCTTTCCAAGTCGCCCTGCCCGTCGACGCCGTCGCGCGGGCTAGCGGTGCAGGCACGCTCAATGCTGATACGTTCCCGAGTCAGGTTAACGGGAGTACAGCGATGAAACGTCTCGCCCTTTTTTGCGCCATCGTGCTGCACGCCGGTATTGGCGCAACGATTGCGTCGGCCGAGCCGACCCACGCCCAAGCTGCTTCCGCGCATCGTGCCTTACCGCCGATCCCGCCGGCGCCTGCCGCCACCGCCGAGCGGCACGCGCGCGCGATCGATGCCGATGACAGCGACGGAACGCCGTTCATTGTTCGTACACGCAGCGAACGGACTGCGGACGGCGCGATCGAGCGCTGGCACACCATCGAACTGCCGGTGGTCGAATCGCCTTCGGCCGGCTTGCATCCGGTCGGCAACGTCGCCATCTGAGCGACGCTCCCAACGCTTTGCCCTCGAAAAGGAGACGTGCGACGATGAATCTGCGTTCCGCGATTGGACTTCCGTCTGACGACCAAGGTAGCCCTGATTCGTTTTCGGCCGTACTTGCCGAATTGCTGCAGTCCGTCGAGTTCCCGACCACCACCGATTGCCTGCGCGACGCGGCCCGCGGCCTTGGCGCAGGCAACGAGTTGAGCGCGGCGTTGCACGGCCTGCCCGAGCGAGAATATCAAGACGCCGACGACGTCACCACGGCGCTGGGTAATCGCTGAACTGACGTCACGTCGCGGTCACCTCTGGCAGTCGCCTCTGACGGTCACGACTCGCGGCCACATCTGCTGCTAACATCTGGCGCGGCCGAGCGCACGGCCGGCAACCGCCAAGCGGCTGTGGCAGTCACGCTTGCTTGCGCGTCGATACTTCCGCGGCCTGCCAGTCATCGATGCCAATCTGCGAGTCCTCGCCCGTCGCGCAAGAGGGCCGAAGGTAATCCCCGCCCCTTGAGATCGCTCGGTGTCCTGCGGCTGCGCCGTGGCTGGACAGCGACTGAGTCTCGCGTCTGGTCGCTGTCCGCGGCGATACCCTAGGCCGCATGCCGTCGCGCCGACCGCCCCACCGGCAGCCAGCTGATGAGCCGTCTGTGCCGAGTGCACTGTTCAACACAAGCGTCAGCAACATGATCGACGCGGCTTGGCACGCACAGCTTGACTCCATCGGGCGTGCTGCCGCATTTCGACTGAGCCCGCGTGCCAACGCGACATGAGCGCAGCCCAAGCCAAACGTAGGCGCAACACAGGCACAGCAGAGGCACAGCGCAGCACCAACCGATCGATCCGATACCTAGCGCGCAACAGGCTGCGGGAAACTAAGCAACGCAAATCCGAGACTGCCTGAACACTGTCGCACGCATGTCATTTTTGACCGATTGCATGCCGAAGTGCCGACCGTCGCAACTTACCTTTGGCTCGGCTTTGCAAACAAAGCAGTCCGCGGGCTCGCCTGCGCTCCGCTGCCTCAAGCGAAGCCCGGGAGAAATTTTCAATCGCAGCCAGCACTTACAGTTCGGGAGGGCGTCGGGCGCGGTGTCTACGCGCAGCTTCGGTAAGCCCGCCCGCATGACCGCCGTCAAGTTGGCGCGGATCGTGCATTGCTTACCGCATCGACGTTTCGCACGGATGCGAAGCGCGCGACCGCCTATCCGCTTCCCAAGGAGGTGCGGATGCGCGGAAACAGCAGGTCGGGCGGCGAGGCCGAAACCCGACCGGCAACGACGACTTTTGACTGGAGAAAAGAAAAATGCTGCGACGCGCTTTCATGATGAAGACTTCCGTAATGGTGGCTGCTGCCGGTATCTCGCTGGCTGCCTGTACGACCACGCCGCCGGCGGCGTCGCAGTCGGGCCAACTCGGCAAGCGTCAGGAAATCAACTCGGGCGTCGATTCGACCCTCGCCCGCCTGTACACGGCGGCGCCGGGTTCGCGTGAGCTGGTTGCCAAGGCGCGCGGCGTGCTGGTGTTCCCGTCGGTCGTCGCGGCAGGCTTCGTGGTCGGCGGCCAGTACGGCGAAGGCGCGCTGCGCGTCGGCGGCGCTACGGAAAACTACTACAAGACGCTGAGCGCGTCGGTGGGCCTGCAGATCGGCGCACAATCGAAGGCGCTCATCTTCCTGTTCATGACGCAGGAAGCGCTTGACCGTTTCCGCAACAGCAAGGGCTGGGCAGTGGGCGCGGACGCGTCGGTCGCCGTGCTGAAGATCGGCGCGAACGGCAACGTCGACACGAACAGTGTGCGCGCGCCGGTGCAGGCTTTCGTGCTGACCAACGCCGGCCTGATGGCAAATCTGACGCTGGAAGGCACGAAGGTTTCGCCGCTGGGCGAGTAAGCTGACGGCGGGGGCGGCGCTGACCGTCCCTGCTCGCGACGTCCAGGTCGAACCGACCCGGCAAGGCCCCTCGCATTGCAGGCGGCACTGCCGGGTCGTTTTAAATTCGGGCGCCGGCTAATGGGCGCCACGACGCGCGTTCAGCGTTTGCCGGGCGCAACCACCTCGATGGCGGCCGTATCGATCAATTTGAGCCGCGCCCGTTGCCGCGCCCGCGTCATCTTGCGGTAGACGTTCAGATACTGCTCCGCCATCGCGTGCGAGGTGAAGCGCGCCTCGAACCGCTCACGGATGGTTCGACGCGACAGCTCGCCCAATCGGTTCAGCGCCGCCAGCGCGCCGATCTCGTCCTCGACGACGAAGCCCGTGACACCGTTGTCGATCACCTCGTGCACCGAGCCACGATTGAAGGCAATGACCGGCGTGCCGCAGGCCATCGCCTCGATCATCGACAGCCCGAACGGCTCAGGCCAATCGAGCGGGCACAGCAGCGCGTGCGCGTTGGCCAGGAAAGTCTGCTTCTCGCTCTCGCCGATCTCGCCGACGTAATCGACGCCAGGCAACTGCAACAGCGGCTTTACCACCTGTTCGAAATACGCGCGGTCCGCCTCGTCGATCTTGGCGGCAATGCGGATTGGCATGCCACTGCGACGCGCGATCGCAATCGCGCTATCCAGTCGTTTTTCGGGAGAAATGCGCCCGAGAAACGCAAGATAGGCGGGCTGGCTGTCGCCCAGTGAATAGAGGTTGGCCGGGATGCCGTCGTAGATCGTCTCCAGCCAGTGCGCCTGCGGCAGCATGCGGCGCTGCGCGGTCGAGGTCGAGATGACCGGCGCGGTGTCGAATGCGTCGAAGACCGGCTGTTGCTCCGGCAGGTCGAGCCGGCCATGCAAGGTCGTCAGGAATGGGGTGTCCTGGCGGGCAAACAGCGAAAACGAGTAGTAGTCGAGGTGGAAGTGCAGGACATCAAAGTCGCCGGCCCGCTGGCGCACCCGTTCCAGCAGCAGCATGTGCGGCGCGATGCGGTCGCGGATCGAGACATCGAAGCGCAGCGCGCGCGGCCAAACCGGCTCGAGCTTGGCCTCCGTGATCGAATCGCCGCTGGCGAACAGCGTGACGTCGTGGCCCAACTCGACCAGTGCCTCGGTCAAATAAGAGACGACACGCTCGGTGCCGCCATACAGCTTGGGTGGCACCGACTCCGTCAACGGGGCGATCTGTGCGATTCTCATCGCGTTCCTCCTATCAACTCGGCAAAGCGACTCGCGGTCGATCGCAAAGTGCGCTGCGGGCCGCCGCCGCATGTACGCGCGGGCCGCTCGGCCGCCAAGCCGCGTCAGGGGCGCGTCAGGGGGCGTCGTGCCGGCGGCCGTGCGCAACTCGGAAATCCCGGGCAGCGGAGCATTCGGCCTGCGCGCCCCGAAGCCGCCGGGCCGTCGGGGCCTTTTACGCTCAAGCGCTTGCTTTCAAATCCCGCAGGAAGGTATCCCGCCAGACGCCCAGATCATTGGTACGCAACGCGGCGAGCATGCTTTGGTGACGCTCCCGACGTTCGTCCAACGGCATCTTCAGCCCCCGGATCAGCGCTTCGGCCATTCCGGCGATATCGTGTGGATTGACGATCAACGCCGCGTCGAGTTCCGCCGCCGCACCCGCGAAGCGCGACAGCACCAGCACGCCGGGGTCGTCCGGATCCTGGGCCGCGACATATTCCTTCGCGACCAGGTTCATGCCGTCTCGCAATGGCGTGACGAAACCCACTTGCGCGAGACGGAACAGCGACATCAACACCCACCGGTCGTAGCGGCGATTCAGATAGCGGATCGGCGTGTAGTTGAGTCCGGAAAACCGGCCATTGATCCGCCCGGCCTCGTACTCCAGCGTACGCCTGATCTGCTGGTAAGTGGCGACGTCGCTGCGCGTCGGTGGCGCGATCTGCACCAGACTGACCTGATTCTGCAAATCCGGCGAGCTTTCCAGCAACTGTTCGAACGCCTTGAAGCGCTCGACGATGCCCTTCGAATAGTCGAGCCGGTCGACGCTCATCACCAGCTTGCGATTCTCGACACTGGTCCGCAGCTCGCGCACTTCCTTGCGCTTCGCATAGCGCGCGGCCTGATCGGCGATCTCGTCCGGGAACACGCCGATCCGATAGACGCCGGTGCGCAGCTTGCGGCCGTAGGCCTGTACGTCACGGCCTTTCGCGACGCCATGTGCGTGACGAACGATGTAGTCCTGAAACGCCTGCTCGTCTTCATCGGTCTGGAAACCGACCACGTCGTAGCAGCTGAGCGACTTGAGCAGTTCCTCGTGTACCGGCACGTTCAGGATGACCTGCGGCGCCGGAAAAGGAATATGCAGGAAGTAGCCGATCCGGTTCTTGACGCCGGCGAGACGCAGTTCCTCTGCGAAGGGGATCAGGTGATAGTCGTGCACCCAGATGACGTCATCGGGCTTCAGCAGCGGCAGCAGTTGGCGCGCCAGCCACGCATTGACGCGGCGGTAGCCGGCATACTCGTGCCGGTCGAAGTGCGCCAGGTCGTTGCGGTAGTGAAAGACCGGCCACAGCGTGCCGTTGGAGAAGCCCTTGTAGTACTGGTCGTAGTCGCGGCGGGAGAGGTCGACGGTGGCGAACGTAACGTTGCCTTCCTGAACGATGTGAGGAGGCCGGTGGCTTGCGCCTTCGGTGACGGTGTCCCCGCTCCAGCCAAACCACACCCCGCCCATGTCTTTCAGCGCGCCGAATACCCCGACAGCCAGGCCACCCGACGACCCCTTGCTCTCGGTAGGCGTCGCGACCCGGTTTGATACGACTACTAGACGACTCATCGATACGTTTGTCCGTGCCCCAGGCGCTGGGACGGCGTCAGGATGCGCATGCCGTCAGCGCACGCATGCCGCGCGCGCAGGCGCCGCGGCGACTGGCCATCCCGGCTCTCCCGGCCCGTATGGGGCTGATTTTGAGATTATTCATGATACACCATGCAACTTTCCGGCCCGAGCCGCCGCAACGGCCGGGCCGCCCGGTGTTCAGGCGAATTCGGCGCTGGCTTCCGGCACCCGTTCCAGCTGTGGGATCTCGGTACGCAGACGCGGCAGATATTCGGGGTAGTGACGAGATACGTAGGCGATCAGGCCTTCTCGAACCTTGCAGCGCAGGTCCCAATTCAACGACGAGTTGACCGAACTCACGAGTGCGCGCAACTGCATCGCGCGCTCATTGCTGTCCGTCACCTGTAGCACCTGCACGCGCTTGTCCCACTCGCTCGCCTGCTCGCAGAGGCGTTGCAACTCCCGCCGCAGCGGTTCCAGCGGAATCCGGTAATCGAGCCACAGGAATACGCTGCCGATCAATTGTGAGTTCGAGCGCGTCCAGTTCTGGAACGGATTCTCGATCAGCCATTGCAGCGGCACGATCAGGCGTCGCTCGTCCCAAATGCGCACTGTCACGTAGCTGCCGGCGATGTCCTCGACGCGTCCCCACTCGCCCTGGATCACCACCACGTCATCGAGACGGATCGGCTGCGACAGCGCAATCTGCAGGCCCGCGATCAGATTGCCCAGCACGGGTCGCGCGGCAATACCGGCGACCAGCCCTGCGACGCCGGCGGAAGCCAGCAGGCTGGTGCCGATCTGCCTGACGTTCGGCAAGGTCATCAACATTGCGCCGATGCCGATGATCAGGATCACGGCGGTAATCGAACGTGCCAATACCCGCGTCTGCGTGTGCAGCGCCCGGGCACTCAGATTGTCGTCGATGTCGAGCGGGTTGAGCCGGATGACCGCTTCCGCGAACGCGCCGGTGACGCGCGTGGCGAGCCAGGTCAGCGCGCCAACCAGCACCAGCACGGAAACCCGCCGCAGCGTGGTGATGCCGGCCAGGTCGTCCGACGCGTTCTGCCATACCAACTGCAGAACGAGGACCGTGAGCGCAACCTGCGCGGGCCGGTCAATCGACTGCACCAGGGCGCCCAGCAAGGGCCGGTGGCGCACCAGCCGGCGCAGCAGCGTACTGCCGGCGCGATGGATACCCAGACCGACCAGCAACACGATCAGCGTGAGCGCGGCGACGCCCAGCCAATTATCGAGCGGCGCCTCGGTAGCGAGGTTGACATAGTCGAGGAATTTCATTTGGACGGTCGTCTCCAATCGGCGACCGGCGCGCCGCGCCAGTCAGGGGTTAGAGGGATCGTTGCATCCCGAAATCCGCGTTGTTGCGGCGTTGTTGCGGCGTTGTTGCGGCGTTGTTGAGACGTCGCCGAGGCGTCTGTGCGGCGCTCACGCTATGTTGTCGCGGCGTCGGCGACGGCAGCGGAAACCAGTGCAGCCGCCTGCTTTGCCGACCTCTGCAATGCCCGTCAACGCGGCAATCCGCATTGATCGGCGTCCCGCAACAGCTTGGGGCCGACCCCTGCCATCTCGGCCATCGGTCGGCAATACGATGAGGCACCGTCCTGCCGGTCTCGCTGGCGCAGACAGGGCCGCTCGCCAAGGTTACACAGCCAAGGGTAAACGCTTAGCGTGAAGATGCAAGCCGCAGGCCAGCGTGCCGCCGGCATGGGAGAAGCGTGCGCTGATGCGCGCAGCCATTCGAAGCAGGCGCCCGGAGGCGCCTGCTGTGCTCAGCGGGTGGGATCGGGCCGCTGATTCGGCGTGTCCGGGATCGAGGCGCCCAACAGCGTCGCGGCGTCCTTCTCGTTGTACCGCACCGCGAAGTCTGCCGCGGTCAGGCCAAGCTGGTTCTTCATGTTCTTCTGCGCGCCCTGTTCCAGCAGCAATTTCATCGTCGACACGTGGCCGCCGCGCGCTGCCATCATCAGCGGCGTCGTGCCGTTCGGCGAGGCCGGATCGACGAAGGCCGACGCCTCCAGCAGCGTCGCGACGATCGCATCGTTGCCGGCGCTTGCCGCGTAGTGCAGCGGCGTCCAACCAGTCTTGTTCACTTCCGCGCCGCGTTCGATCAGCAGCCTGACCAGCTTCTCGTCGCCGGCAATGGCGGCCATCATCAGCGCGTTCTCGCCTGCCTTGTCCGTCTTCTCGACATCGGTACGCTTGTCGTCCAGCAGCGTGCGCACCGCGTCGTCGGATTTTTCACGCGCGCCGAGCACGATCAGCGGAAAGCCCTGCGGGTCGGTGGCGTTCGGATCGACGCCAGCAGCCAGCATCTTGCGCACTGCCTTGACGTCGTTGAACTTCATCGCCTTGATCATCGTATCGAGCGGCGCGGCATGGGCGGCCGGCGCGCTCAAGGCGCCGGCCAGTGCGAGACCTGCGCCAAGCGCGCGCCATGCACGTGCGCGCATCTGGAACGAAACGAGATTCATCGTGTGACCCCCATGGTTGAAGCATTTCGAAGATGGTGTCGCCAGCGCCGCGCGGCGTGCCGCCGTCGGTGCATCGGCCGGTAGCGGGCAACCATTCAGCTGCTGGCTGTGACGCTGCTCGCGCCGCCGCTACCCGTGTCGCAACAATGCACGCTTCATGCCGCCTTGCTGAACAGCCGGAAGAAATTGTCCGTCGTCGTCTGTCCGAGCTGCGCCGGCGCCACGCCGCGCAGTGCGGCGACGAATGCGCCGACGTGACTGACATAGGACGGCTCGTTGGTCTTGCCGCGGTACGGCACGGGCGCCAGGTACGGCGAGTCCGTCTCGATCAGCAGCCGGTCCGCCGGTACGCGTCGTGCCACGTCCTGCAGCGCCGCCGCACTCTTGAAGGTGACGATGCCGGAAATCGAGATATAGAAGCCGAGTTCGAGCGCCGCTTCCGCGACCTCCCAGCTTTCCGTGAAGCAGTGCATCACGCCACCGGCCTGGTCCGCATGCTCTTCGCGCATCAGTCGCAAGGTGTCTTCGGCGGCCGCCCGCGTATGGATGATCAGCGGCTTGCCGCACGCGCGCGATGCGCGAATGTGTCGCCGGAACCGGTCGCGCTGCCACTCCATGTCCGCGATGGTCCGCTCCCCCAGCCGGTAGTAATCGAGCCCCGTCTCGCCGATCGCGACGACCTTCGGATGCTCCGCCAGCGCGACCAACTGCTCGACGTCGGGCTCGGCCGCGTGCTCGTGATCCGGATGCACGCCGACCGAGGCGTAGACATTCGGCGCGGCTTCGGCCACCGCCAACACTTGCGGGAAGGTTTCCAGGTCGACGCTCGCGCACAACGCATGGGTCACCTCGCGTGACCGCATATTGTCGAGCAGTTCTGGCAAACGCTCGACCAATCCCTCGAAATAGATATGACAGTGCGAATCGACGTACATCGGCAGGACCTGAATACTAAGAGGAGACGCGCTTCCGGCGGCCCGTGACAAAGGACTGTCGGTCCGGCGACGCACGGGACGGGCGGCGATCGGTCACCGCGCGACGCACGCCCGGTTCGACAGCTTGCGGCGTTCGCATCCGTTGCCCGGTATGGGGTGGTTCACGCCAGGCCGCTACGACGACCGCCGGGCGGCGCTAAATGAGCGAAAGCAAGAGCGACGGCCTGAACAACGGCCTGAGCAGCAGAGCGCGCGGCCGCGGACTCGCGCGGTCGAAACCCCGCTCGGACTCAGGGCTGGGCATCGGGCGCCGTCGCATCGAGCCGCCGGCCCAGAATGACCAGATCGCGCTCGATGCCGTCGAGCGACGCGACCCGTGGCAGATGGCCCCAGGTCGCGAAGCCGAAGGCTTCGAACAGGCGCAGGCTTGCTTCATTATGTCCGAAAATGAAGGCAAGCGCGGACGTCACGCCGATCGTGGGCGCGCATTGCAATGCCCGTGTGAGCAGCGCGCGGCCGAGCCCGGCGCCCCGCATCCGCTCCGTGAGGTAGATGCTGATCTCGGCCGTCGCGAGATAGGCCGGTCTGCCGTAAAAGTCGCTGAAGCTCAGCCAGCCGACGATGTGCGGTGCGGCACCCGGCTCCGCTCCGGACCGCGCGTCGCTGGTTTCGACGACCCACAGCGGCCGGCGCGACGGCGTGTGCGCCTCGAACCAGGCGATCCGGCTCGCAACACTCACCGGTTCGAGGTCGGCTGTTACCTGCCGCGACGCGATGGTCTCGTTATAGATCGCGACAATCGCGTCGAGATCCGCGCGGGTGGCGTCGCGCAGCCGCAGTTCGGCAGTGCGGACCGGCAGTCGTTCGTCTGTGGTCATGACAGGTCGTAGATGCGGTAATGCAAGGAACGGGGGCGTGCGAGCGTGCGTCAGTCACGCGCCGAACAGCGCCCGATATTCGAGGCAGATGGCCTCCGCGCGCAGGCGGGCATTCAGCGGATGCGCGTCACTGCGTCGCTGTCGCGTCAGGCGTGACAACAGGCCAGCCAGCGCCGTGCCGTCGACCTGCCCGGCCAACGCCGCCAGGGTTGCCCGATGGTCGGGAAAGTAGCGCACGACGCCGGCCTCCCGCATCGACAGCAGATCATATAGCCAGCGCTGCACGCAGCCGTGCACGTCGGCCAGCGCGCTCTTTGCCAGCGCCTCGCCGCAGGCGAATGCATCGCATTGCGCGCCAGCCGCGAGTTGCGCAACCAGCACCGCCTGCCCTGGTTCGCGCTGCTGCGCGGTCGCGAGCAACGGCGAGCCGCCTGCGACCGCCAGCGCCTGGGCAGGCTGCGCGACGCCCTGTTCGGCCAGCCACGCTTCCGCGACAGTGCGCTCTGGCAGGCTCATCGGCCAGCGCCGGCAACGGCTGGCGATGGTCGGCAGGATCCGTTCCGGATGCACGCACACCAGCAGGAAGACCACATCGGCCGGCGGTTCCTCCAGCGTCTTGAGCAAGGCGTTGGCGGCCGCGGCGTTCATCGCGTCGACCGGGTACAGCAATGCGACGCGCGCCCCGCCGCGGTGCGAACCCAGCGCGCAGAAGTCGAGCAAGGCCCTGATCTGTTCCACGCGGATGTCCTTGCTCGGCGCCTTGCCCTTGGCACCCTCGCCGTCCGACTTCGCGCCCTCGCCCTCGCCCTTTTCGGCTTTCCCCCCCTGCGCGTCGGGGCCGCCCGTACCCAGGGCGGCTTCCAGCGCTTCCGGCACAACGGCGCGGTAGTCGGGGTGGTTGCCCTGCGCGAACCAGTTGCACGCAATGCATCGGCCGCACGGCCGTGTCGTCGCCTGCGCCTCGCACAGCAACGACTGCGCGAGGTGCCGCGCAAATGCATACTTGCCGATACCGGCCTGCCCGTGCAGCAACAGCGCGTGCGGCCAGCGGCCCGCGAGGCTGTCGAGCCGTCGCCAGTCGCCTTCCTGCCATGGATACAGCATCTCGACCGCTCCGCTCAGACTGCCAGCAACGCGAGCAGGGCCGCGTCGACGTCCCGGCGTACCGCATCGATGCCGCGTCCCGCGTCGATGACGCGTATCCGGTCGGATGCCGCCGCCGCCCGTCGTAGATATTCGTCGCGCGTGCGCTCGAAAAACTCGTGCGACTCGCGCTCGAACCGGTCCGACTGGTGCGCCTGCCGCCGCGTCGCCGCCGTATCCGGCGGCACGTCGAACAGCAATGTCAGGTCCGGCTGAAAGTCGCCTTGGACCCAACGTTCGAGCGCGTCGAGCCGCTCGCGCGGCAGCCCCCTGCCGCCGCCTTGGTAGGCGAACGTCGCGTCGGTGAACCGGTCGCACAGCACCCAGTCGCCGCGCGCCAACGCCGGCCCGATCACCCGGTCCATGTGCTCGCGCCGGGCCGCGAACATCAGCAAGGCCTCGGTATCGAGATGCATCGACTGGTGCAGAACCAGGTCGCGCAGCGCCTCGCCCAGCGGCGTGCCGCCCGGTTCGCGGGTCGACACCACCGCGCGGCCACTGCCCTGCAGGCGGCTTTCGAGCAGCGTGCGGCAGCCGAGGATGTGCGTGGTCTTGCCCGCGCCGTCGATGCCTTCGAACGTGATGAATTTGCCGCGCGTGCGCGGCGTCGCCGACTTGCCTGACATCACTGCCCCCTCTGGTAGCGGTTGACCGCCCGATTGTGCGCGTCGAGCGAATTGGAGAACTCGCTGGAGCCGTCGCCGCGTGCGACGAAGTACAAGGCGTCGGTCTTGACCGGATGCACCGCGGCCTCCAGCGCCGCCATCCCCGGCAGTGCGATGGGCGTCGGCGGCAAGCCGGGCCGCGTGTAGGTATTGTACGGAGTGTCGGTGGTCAGATCCCGGCGGCGCAGCCGCTTGTCGAGCGGCGTGGTCAGGCCGTAGACGACGCTCGGGTCGGTCTGCAGCGGCATGCCGACCCGCAAGCGGTTTGCGAACACCGCGGACACGCGGCCGCGCTCGTCGCCCCTGCCGGTCTCCTTTTCGATCAGCGACGCGGCAATCAGCGCTTCGTATGGCGTCCGGTACGGCAGGTCGGCGGCGCGCTCGCGCCAGGCCTCCGCGAGCCGCAGCCGTCCGACCCGATACGCGCGCGTATAGATGTCCACATCGCTCGTGCCGCGCGCAAACAGGTAGGTATCCGGGAAGAACAGCCCCTCGGCCTTGCTCTCGGCGGCCCCGATGCGGGCCAGCAACGCCGCCTCGCTCAAGCCCAGCGTATCGTGCTTCAGATCCGGGTTCTGGTCGATCTCCGCGCGCATGCGGGCGAAGGTCCAGCCCTCGATCACCGTCACCACGCTTTGATTGACGTCGCCCCGCGCCAGCTTCAACAACAACTGGTAGGGCGTGGTGCCGGTCTGGAACTCGTAGTTGCCCGATTTGATCGACGTGTCGAGCCGCAGCAGACGCGTCATTGCCGTGAACAGCGTGTGATTGAAGGTGACGCCGCCGGCCTGCAACTGCGTAAGCACCGCTGGCAGCGCGCTGCGTGGCTGGATGGCCACGTCGATTGGCGACGCGGCAAGGCGGACCGGCTGGTGCGCCCAACGATAGGCCAGCGCCGCCAGCGCGACGGCCAACAGGATGGCGAGGAGCGCGGCGCGCTTGAGGAACTTGGAGAACGGCATGCCCTGCGACTGAGCGGAGACGAACCCAATATAATAAACGCTTCCGTTTCCGCTTCGAACGAAGACTGGCCCGATGACCGACGATATCTTTCACAATGCCCCGCCCGCCCACTTCGCGGCCGGCCAGGCGTCCATCGCCCGGCTCGACTCGCTGCGCCTGATCGACGTGGTCGGTGCCGACGCGTTGAGCTATCTGCACAACCTGCTGACCAACGACGTCGAGCATCTGGATACGGCGGCGGCCCGGCTGGGCGGCTTCTGTTCGCCGAAGGGCCGTCTGCTCGCAACCTTCGTCTACTGGCGCTTGAGCGACGCCGAGACGCCGGGCGTGCGCCTGCTGTTGTCCGCGGATCTGCACGAGACCATGCTGAAGCGCCTGCGCATGTATGTGCTGCGCAGCAAGGTCAGCCTCAGCGATGCCTCGGCGACGCACGCGGTGTACGGCGTGTTCGGCGAGCCGGGCGCGGTCGCCGCCGCGCTGGCCCGCCATGTGGACGCCTTGCCGGACACCACCCTCGGTCGGGCCGACGGACCGGACGCGACGGTGATCCGCTTGAGCGACGTGGCACTGGAAACCGGCCCGCAAGCGCGCTACCTGTGGATCGTTCCCGGCGCGCGCGCCGGCGCCGAACTGGCGGAGGGCTTCGCGCCGGCCGCGCTGCAATCGTGGGAATGGCTGGAAGTGCGCGCCGGCGAACCGCGCGTCGTCGCGGCGACCAGCGACCGTTTCGTGCCGCAAATGATCAACTACGAGGCGCTCGGTGGCGTGAGCTTCCGCAAGGGTTGCTATCCGGGCCAGGAGGTGGTCGCGCGCAGCCAGTACCGCGGCACGGTGAAACGCCGCGCAACGCTGGCGCACGCCGAGCGGATGACCGTCGGCAGCGAGATCTTCGTGGCCGGAGATGGCGCGCAGCCAGCCGGCCTGGTGGTCTTGAGCGCGCCCGCGCCGACGGGCGGCGTCGACGCGATCGTCGAGCTGAAGATCGCCGCGCGCGATGCGGGCGTGCCGCTCGCCGCTGGCGCCGCGGATGGTCCGCCCGTCGCGTTGCTGCCGTTGCCCTACGCGTTGCCGTCCCTGGACTGACGTCGCGCCGCCCAGCCCGACGGCCGCATCTCGGCGACCAGCAAGCAGCCGCTAGCCGTCCGGCCGCCTGCGGACGCGGGCGCCGCCGCCACCGCCGCGACAGGACGCGATGACCTGGACGTGCATAGGCCCCGCCGCCGTGCGCGTGCCACCGCGGACCGCCTGCGCACCGCCCGCATCTTCACTGCGCCGATGCGCGCCAGACCGATCGGATGTAGGGTTGAGACCGCACCGAGCGACGTCAGAGCGACATCAGAGCGACAATAGAGCGACAGCCGAGCGGAATCTGAGCACAATCTGAGCACAGCCCCGCTGCGAGCCGTCCTGGCTTGCTACAATCGCGCCACTTACCGTTTCGCACCGCGCCTCGCCCCGCTCCTTGGAGATGGCGAGGCGCGGTGCGTTTTCGCGAGATCGGCATGCGCAGCCCCAGCCTTCCCCGCCTCATCCTGTTCTTGCTCGGCTATGGCCTCCTCGCGTTCGCGGCGATCCACATCCGCGACGAGGTGCGGCTGGCCGCACTGATCTGGCCGGCTGCCGGCATCCTGCTCGGCACCTTGATGGTCGCGCCTTACCGGAACTGGCCGGTCTGGATGCTGATCGCCGGCACGATCCACGTGGTGGCCGGCGTGGTCAGCGGCCGAACGCTCGGCACCGCCGCGCTGTTTGCCGTCATCGATCTGGCCTATGTGTTCGGCATCGCACGGGGCTGGCGCTGGAAATGCGGCGCGCGCTGCGACCTGACGCAACCAGCGTCCTTGTTCTGGTTCCTCGGCACGGTGATCGTCGGCAGCCTGGCCGGGGGCGCGATCCTGATTTTGGCGTTGCGCTTCAATGGCGAGCAGTTGCGCTATACCGACTGGACCACCTGGGCGATGTCCGACGGCGTCGGCTGCCTGCTCGGCGCGCCACTGGTCATCGCCTGGTCGAATTTCCGCGTGCAGCGCTCCGGCGGCATCAACGGGCGCCAGTTCGCGCTGGGCCTGCTCTGGTTCGCGGCGCTGCTGGTGTCGGGCGTGGCCGTGTTCAATCCCGGCGCCGCAGCCTTGCTGTTCGGCGGCGTGCAGTATTCGCTGACCTATCTGCCCCTGTTCTTCGTGGTCTTGCTTGCCCTGGTCTGGGATCAGCGCGGCACCACGCTCGGCCTGATCATGCTTGCCGCGCTGTCCTCGGTGCACACGGTCCAGGGCGACGGACCGTTCGCGTTCCCGGGCGAGACGCTGGCCGACTCGCTCACCGATCTGCAGGCCTACCTCGGTGCGGCGACCGTCTTCGGCCTGGTTGCCGTTGCGCTCAACACGAGCCGGCAACGCGCGCTGCGCGAGGCGGCCGCCTGGCGCCTGCGCTACGAGGGTGCGCTGCTCGCCAGCCAGCAGGTGGCATTTGAATTCGACCCGGCCACCGGCCGGATCGCCTGGGGCGGGCCAATTACCGAAGTGCTCGGCGTGCCGCCGGCGTCGATTGCGACCGTCCCCGATTTCGTCGCCCGCGTGCACGAGGACGACCGCGCGCCGCTGCACGCCGCCTTCCAAAAGCGGCGGCGCGGCGAAGTCAGCGACACCGGGCTGCGCCTGCGTTTCCGAGGCGACGACGGGCGGGAACGCGACCTGGTCGAAACCGGCGCGCCGATCGTCGACTTCGACGGCGAGGTCTATCGCATCGAAGGCATGCTGCGCCGCGAGACGCCGCAGGTCGCCGTCGCGCGAGAGCCAGCGTGACTTCCGAACCGACGCAGCGTCATGCTGCGCTGTTGATTCACGGGCTGGGCGGCACGGAATACGATCTTGGCTCGATGCACAAGATCCTGCGCCGCGCCGGCCTGGACACGCATGGCATCACCCTGCCGGGCCACGGCCTGGAGCCGAACAGCCTGCTCGACGTCAGCGCCGAGCAATGGCTGGACGCCGCCCGCGACAAGTATCGCGACCTGCTGGGCCAGTATGAGTCGGTCCATCTGATCGGCATGTGCATGGGTGCGTTGCTCGCGATCGAGGTCGCCAAGCAGGAACGTCACCAGCGCGGGCGCCTGGTCGCGCTGGCGCCGCCGATCTTCATCGACGGCTGGTCGACGCCCTGGTATGCGCGGCTGCGCTTCCTGCTGTACCGGTTGCCGCTCGTGCCGCGGCGCATGCGGGTCGTCGAGGAGGAGCCGTTCGGCATCAAGAACGACATGATCCGGGCGATCGTCAAAGCGAAGTTCGCGCGCGGCGAGAACTTCCACTATCGCTGGGTACCGCTTCATTGCGTGCAGCAGGTCGACCGGCTGCGGCACTGGGTGATGAGCGGGCTGCGGCAGATCCTGTGTCCGACGCTGGTCGTACACGCGCGCGAGGACGAACTGACCAGCGTGAAGTCGGCCGAGTTCCTGCAGCGCGAGATTGGCGACGAGCGGGTCGCGGTGACGATCGTGGAGAACAGCTATCACATGATCTGCATCGACAACGATCGCGAGCAGGTGGCCGCCAACGTACTCGCGCATTTGGGCCTGGACCCGGAGATCGCGCGACGCAGCCGCCGCAGCGCCGGCGCGGGCGACGCGCTGGCCGAGCGCATTGCCCGACGCGCGACCCGTCAGCAGGCCAATGCGGCCGCACCGGCCGACACCGCTGCTACCGACGCACCTACCGACGCACCTACCGACGAGACAGCGGCACTGGACTGACAGCGCCGGCCGCACCGCGTTTGGCGGCATCGGTCGGGGTGCCGGCAGCGCAACGGCACACTCGCCCATCTGGCCGATCTGGCCGATCTGGCCGATCTGACACGTCTGGCCCATCTGACCCATCTGACCCATCTGACCCATCTGACCCATCTGACCCATCTGACCCATCTGACCCATCTGACCCGTCTGGTTCGCCTGGCCCGGCCAGACCGCTCGAACGCCGGTCAGCAGCCGGCGCCGCGCGCGGCCAGGGCGGCAGATGTCAGTCGCCAGGGGCCGCGCCAGGCGCCGCATGCAGTGCGCGGTCGCGCGCCACGCGCCGGCCGACCGGCAAGGCGCGCAGATACTTGAACGTACCCAAGGCCTTCGCGACCAGTTGGCCGTCCGCGTCGTGGATCTCGCCTTCGCAGAAGGCCATCGTCGACGAACGGTGCAGCACCCGCCCCGTCGCCACCAGGCGCTCATGACCGGGCTGCATGAAGCTGACCTTCATCTCGATCGTCACCAGGCCACGGCCGCCACCGACCATGCGCGCCGCGGCGGCAAGACTGGCATCCGCCAGCGCCATCACCACGCCGCCGTGCGCAATCTGCCAGCCATTGCGCAGATGATCGCCGATCGCGACCGCAAGTCGCACCTCGACGCCGTCGATGCCGTCGATGCCGTCGAATTCGACGCCGAGCGTGCGCAGGAACGGGATCGTCGCGAGGAACGCGGTCAAGTCGGCCGCGTCGGCGGCCCGCTGGGCGGTTGGATCAGTAGGCGTAGTCGACACAGGCGCGCTCGGCAACCGCCGCACGGATCATCGGCAGGATTGCCTGGTGCGTCGGATGGTTCTGATACGCGTCGAGCGCCGCTTCGTCGGCGAAGCGGCTATCCAACACGATGTCGAAGTTCGACGCCAGCCCATCGGTGGCGGTCGCCACCTCGAAGCCGACGACGCCCGGCAGCCCTGCGCAGGTACGCAATGCCGCACAGATCTCAGCGATCTTCGCCGGCTTGCCGCCCGCACCCGTCTGCTCCTGCAACCGCCACATCACGATATGTCTGATCATGGTATTCCTCTGTTCGGCGCCGTCACGCGGTTCGCCGCGCGCTCCGGGCCGCGTGCCGGACCGTCGGCGCTGCGCCGCAAGCCGCGAGGATGCCGCAGAGTGCCGGCACTTGCAACGTCCGCTGGCCCGACGCGCCCATGCGCGCGCCCTCGTCCATGTGCTCGCCGGTCGCCGTGCCGGCGAGCAAAGACCGGGCGCCGGCAAGGGTCAAGGCCGCGCTGAGCGCCCCGGCCGGGCGCCGCTTAGAATGAACGGATGAACCCCACACATCATGCCCCGGCCGCCGCGGTGGCCAGTCCGACGTCATCCGACGGCTGGCCCGCCGCGCCCGCCTGGCCCTCGAACGGCTTCGCCAGCCTGGGCCGCGACTTCTTCACCGAAGTGCCGACGCAGGCCTTGCCGGAGCCGCGCCTGGTCGCGTTCTCGCGCGACGCCGCCACGGAAATCGGCTGGTCGCCCGAGTCCTTCGACGATCCGGCGCTGATTGCTCACCTCGCCGGCCACAGTCTGACGCCAGCGCCGATCGCCACTGTCTATTCCGGCCATCAGTTCGGCGTCTGGGCGGGTCAGCTCGGCGACGGCCGCGCCCACCTGCTGGGCGAGGTCGGCGCGGCTCACCAGCGCTACGAGATCCAGCTCAAGGGCGCCGGCTTGACGCCCTATTCGCGAATGGGCGACGGCCGCGCCGTCCTGCGTTCGTCGATTCGGGAGTTCCTCTGTGCAGAGGCCATGCATCATCTCGGCATCGCCACCACGCGATCGCTGGCGGTGGTCGCCTCGCCACTGCCGGTTCGCCGCGAAACGGTCGAAACGGCCGCGGTCGTCACGCGTCTTGCACCCAGTTTCGTGCGCTTCGGCCACTTCGAGCATTTTTCGTCGACGGGTCGCGCGGATCTAAGCCGCCGCCTGCTCGACCACGTCATCGATCGCTTCTATCCGCATTGCCGCGATGCCGCCGATCCCGTGCTGGCGTTCATCGAAGCCGTTGCGCAGGCCACCGCCGTGACGATCGCGCGCTGGCAGGCGGTCGGCTTCTGCCACGGGGTCATGAACACCGACAATATGTCGATCCTCGGCCTGACGATCGACTATGGCCCGTTCGGCTTCCTGGACGGCTTCGACGCGAACCACATCTGCAACCACACCGATCAGGCCGGCCGCTATGCGTTCCAGCGCCAGCCGCAGGTTGCGTTCTGGAACCTGTACCGCCTCGGACACGCGCTGCTGCCGCTGTTGCCACAGGGCGAGGCGTCGATCGAGGCGGCGCGGGCCGCGCTCGATCGTTACAAGCCGGCCTATGCGACCGAGATGGAAGCCCAGTTGCGCGCCAAGCTTGGACTGGCGGAACGCGTCGACGACGAAGCCGACGGCGCACTGTTTGACGATCTGTTCGAGTTGATGCATGCGAATCGAGCCGACTACACGCTGACCTTCCGTCTGCTGTCAGGCATCCGGCGCGATTCAGGAGCGGCGGGTGCGGCGGATGCAGCGGGGGCGACGGGAGCGGCGGATGCCGTCGAGCCGGGCGCACAGGCCGTGCGCGACCTGTTCGCAGACCGCGCCGGCTTCGATCGCTGGTGCGACCGATACCGCGCGCGGCTGGCGCTGGAAAAGCGCGACGACGCATCGCGCGCGCTTGCGATGAACCGCGTCAACCCCAAATACGTGCTTCGCAACCACCTGGCCGAACTAGCAATCCGGCAGGCGCAGGCCGGTGACGACGGCGAGGTACGCCGCCTGCTGCACATTCTGGAACGTCCCTTCGACGAGCAGCCGGAATTCGCCGCCTATGCCGGACTGCCGCCCGACTGGGCGAGCGGCTTGGAGGTGAGCTGCTCCTCGTAGCGCCGTGCGCCGCGCGGACCCAGCGGATGCCGCGCCGCGCTTCCAAATGACCGTTTCGCTGCCGCCCCGGCCCCTTCCCGCCGTCGGGCCGGCAATCTCGATTTTCGCGCGCGCGATCAACTCGCGCCGACTGGAGCCTTGACCATGACCGACCCGAAAAGCCGCAACCCGCTCGCCGAACCGTCGGCACCCGGCACGACCCAGAGCGCCGCTGGCGCGGTCGAAACCGGCATCGACGACGATGCGCGCTGGCGCCGTGACCTGAGCGACATCCAATACCGCGTCACCCGCGAGGCGGCCACCGAGCGCCCGTTCACCGGCGAATATTGGGATCACTGGCAAACCGGCGTCTACCACTGCGTGTGCTGCGGCACGCCGCTGTTCGAATCGACGACCAAGTTCGACGCCGGGTGCGGCTGGCCCAGCTATTTCAAGCCGATCCAGGGCGAGGTCATCGCCGAGAAGACCGACCGCTCGCACGGCATGCTGCGCATCGAGGTCCGCTGCAAGGTATGCGACGCGCACCTGGGTCACGTATTCAACGATGGGCCGAATCCGACCGGGCTGCGCTACTGCATCAATTCGGCTGCGCTACAATTCGACCCCACGTCGCCGTCCGACCCCGCCTGAGCGCGCTGCCATGAAGCTTCTGTTCGACCTGTTGCCGGTCATCCTGTTTTTCATCGCCTTCAAGATCGCCGGCATCTATGTCGCGACCGGCGTGTCGATCGCCGCGACGGTCCTGCAGATTCTCTGGATGGCCGTGCGGCACCGCCGTGTCGACCCGATGCTGTGGGTCAGCTTCGCGATCGTCGCGGTATTCGGTGGCGCGACGCTGCTGCTCGACGACCCGACCTTCATCAAGTGGAAGCCGACCGCGCTCTATTGGGCATCGTCGATCGCGTTGCTCGGTGGCCTGTTGTTGGGCAAGCAGCCGTTGCGCGCACTGCTGTCGAGCCAGTTGACGCTGCCGGACCCGGTCTGGTCGCGACTGACCGTCCTTTGGGCGGTGTTCTTCGCGGTGCTGGGCGTGCTGAACATCGTCATCGCCTACCACGTGTCCACCGATGTCTGGGTCAACTACAAGCTGTTCGGCGGCGCTGGGCTGACTTTCCTGTTCATCATCGCCCAGAGCGTGTGGCTGGGCAAACATCTGAAAGAACAATGACCGAAGCAAGCGGCCGCGCCGCGGCCATGCGGACGCTGATCGAAGCGCGCCTGCGTGCCGCGCTCGCGCCCACCGATCTGACGATCATCGACGACAGCGCCAAGCACGCCGGACACGCGGGCGCCGGCGAAGGCAGTCACTTCACGGTGATCGTGGTGGCCGAGGCGTTCGCCGGCAAAAGCCGCGTCGGCCGTCATCGGCTGGTGTATGATGCGCTCGCCGATGCGATGCGCGACGGCATACACGCGCTTGCCATCACGGCGCTGACGCCGGCCGAGCAGCAGCCGGTCTGATCCGCGGCCGTTCTTGGCGGCCCGCCGCCGCGCGCCGGCTTCGATGCAAAACCCAGGATCTTCGATCAGGATCTCCACAATGAATCAACGCTTGTCCCGCGCGGCGCTCGCCCTGACCGCGCTCGTCGTCGCGCATGGCGCGTCCGCACAGAATGTCGCCGTCGTCAACGGCACGCCGATTCCGGTGACGCAGCAGGATGTGATGCTGCAAGCCGTCGCTCAAGGCAAGCCGGCCACGCCGGAAATGCGCCAGCAGGTCCGCGAGGAACTGATCAACCGCGAAGTGCTGTACCAGGAAGCGGCGCGCCAGGGCGTGCTGAACCGGCCCGCCGTTCGCGCACAGGTCGCACTGGCGCAGCAGAGCATCGCGATCCGCGCGCTGCTCGAGGACTTCGTGAAGACGCACACGCCGAGCGATCAAGCGCTGAAGGCGAAGTACGACCAGCTGGTAGCCGGCGTGGATTCGAAGGAATACCACCTGCATCACATCCTGGTCGACAGCGAAGCGCAGGCCAAGCAACTGATCGCCGAGATCAAGGGTGGCGCATCGTTCGAGGAACTGGCGAAGAAATTCTCGAAGGATCCGGGCTCGGGCAAGAACGGCGGCGACCTCGACTGGGCGCCGTTGCAGGGCTACGTGCCGGAGTTCTCCGCCGCGGCCGCCAAGCTCGGCAAGGGCCAGACCACCGATGCGCCGGTGCACACCCAGTTCGGCTGGCACATCATCCGCGTCGACGATGTCCGTCAGGCGCAATTGCCGTCGTTCGAAGACGTGAAGCCGCAACTGCAGCAGCAGGAAGTTGCCGAAGCGCTCAGCCAATACCAGGCGCAACTGCGTCAGAAGGCGAAGATTCAGTAAGCCGCGCGGCCGCCACGCCGCGCAACTGCAATGAAAAAACCCGCGACGGTGTGGACCGTCGCGGGTTTTTTCATGCGATGCCGCAAGCGGCACCGCATGCAACGCGCCACCCTCAGCCGAGCGAACGACGCGCGTTGTGGAACATCTGCATCCACGGGCTGGCCTCGCCCCACTCCGCCGGGTGCCAGCTCATCGTCACCGAGCGTGCCACGCGCTCCGGATGCGGCATCAACACCGTGAAGCGGCCGTCGCGCGTGGTGACGCCGGCGATGCCCCCGGGCGAACCGTTCGGATTGGCCGGATAGCGCTCCGTCGCCACGCCGCGGTTGTCGATGTAGCGCATCGCGACGTCCACCGACTGCATGTCGCCCTGGCGCGCGAAATCGGCGAAACCCTCGCCGTGCGAAACGGCGATCGGCAAGCGGCTGCCGGCCATCCCCGCGAGAAAGATCGACGGCGTCGCGCCGATCTCGACCATCGACAGGCGCGCCTCGAACTGCTCCGATTTGTTGCGGGTGAAGTTCGGCCAGTGCTCGGCACCCGGAATCAGCGACGACAGGCTCGACATCATCTGGCAGCCGTTGCAGACGCCCAGCGCGAAGATGTCGGGCCGCGCGAAGAAGCGCGCGAACATCTCGCGCAACGCCTCGTTGAAGCGGATGGTCTTGGCCCAGCCTTCACCGGCGCCGAGCACGTCGCCATACGCAAAGCCGCCGCACGCGACCGCGCCGGCGAAGTCGGCCAGATTCGCGCGGCCCGCGATCAGGTCGCTCATGTGGACGTCGCGCGCCTCGAAACCGGCGGCGTCGAACGCGTGCGCCATTTCAAGATGCGAATTCACGCCCTGCTCGCGCAGCACGGCCACGCGCGGGCGGGCGCCGGTCGCGACGAACGGCGCCTGCGCCGGCTCGAACGTGAGCGTGGCCGACAAGCCCGGATCGGCGCCATCGGCGATCACGTCGTACTCGGCGTCCGCGCAGGCGGGATTGTCGCGCAGGCGTGCGATACGCCAGCTGACTTCGGACCAGACGCGGTGCAGCTCGCTGCGGCGCTCCGCATAGATGCGCTTGGCGTCGCGATAGACCTCGATGTCGTCGCGGTCGTTCGGCTTGCCGATCACATGCGTGCACACCGACAGGTCGTGCGCGCGGAACACGGCCAGCACCGCGTCCCGATCCGTTGCCCGCACCTGCACCACGGCACCCAACTCTTCGCTGAACAGCGCGCGCAGCGTCCGGTCCTCGCGCAGGCCCGCGGTTTGTTGCGCCCAGTCCTTCGCATCGCCGTAGTCGGATTCGCCGACCGGCGACAGGGTCAGCATGTCGACGTTCAGCGACACGCCGACGTGGCCGGCGAACGCCATCTCGCAGACGGTGGCGAACAGACCGCCGTCGGAACGATCGTGGTACGCCAGCAGCTTGCCGTCCGCGTTGAGCGACTGGATCGCGTCGAACAGGCGCTTCAGATCCTGCGCGTCGTCCAGGTCCGGCACCGCATCGCCCAACTGACCGGTCGTCTGCGCGAGAATGCTGCCGCCCAGGCGGTTACGGCCGCGACCCAGGTCGATCGCGATCAGCACGGTCTCGCCGACCTCGTCGCTGCGACGAAGCTGCGGCGTCAGGTGGCGCCGGACGTCGCTGACCTGCGCGAACGCGGAGACGATCAACGTCACCGGCGCGCTGACTTCCTTCGCGCCGCCCTCGTCCTGCCAGGTGGTGCGCATCGACAGCGAATCCTTGCCGACCGGGATGGCCAGCCCGAGTGCCGGACACAGTTCCATGCCGACCGCACGCACCGTATCGAACAGCGCGGCGTCCTCGCCGGCGACGCCGCAGGCCGCCATCCAGTTCGCCGAAAGTTTGATCGCGGACAGCGAAGCGATCGGCGCGGCGGCGATATTGGTGATTGCCTCGGCGATCGCCATCCGGCCCGATGCCGGCGCGTCGAGCACCGCCAGCGGCGCGCGCTCCGCCATCGTCATCGCCTCGCCAGCGTAGCCGCGGTACGACAGCGTGGTGATCGCACAATCGGCCACCGGCACCTGCCACGGCCCAACGAACTGATCGCGCACGGTCATGCCGCCGACCGTGCGATCGCCGATCGTGATCAGAAACGACTTGGAGGCGACCGTCGGATGCCGCAACACCGCACGGGCTACCTCGGGGAGCGCCAGTCCGGTGACGTCGACCGGGCGCGTCGGCGCCGCCGCGCGTTGCACGTCACGGCTCATGCGTGGCGGCTTGCCGAACAGCACATCCATCGGCATGTCGACCGCCGCGTCGGCGCCGTCCCGTCCGGCCAGCGCCACCGGTCCCGCGCCGTTCGCGTCGGCCAGCCGCAGCAGACGGGCGTCGGTGGCGACGCCGACGACCGCGACCGGGCAGCGTTCGCGCGCACAGAGGGCTTCGAAGCGCGGCAGGCTCTGCGGCGCGATCGCCAGGACGTAGCGCTCCTGCGCTTCGTTGCTCCAGATCTCGCGCGGCGACAGCCCGCTCTCCTCGAGCGGTACCCGATCGAGCGCGAACAGCGCGCCGCGGTCGGCCCCTTCGACAAGCTCGGGAAACGCGTTCGACAGGCCACCGGCACCGACGTCGTGAATGCTCAGGATCGGATTGTCGGCGCCGAGCTGCCAGCAGCCGTTGATCACTTCCTGCGCGCGCCGCTGGATTTCGGGATTGCCGCGCTGCACCGAGTCGAAATCGAGTTCGGCGGTATTGGTGCCGGTCGCCATCGAACTGGCCGCGCCGCCGCCCATGCCGATGCGCATGCCCGGGCCGCCGATCTGGATCAGCAGCGTGCCATCGGGCAGATCGCGCTTGAACGTGTGATCGTCGTCGATGTTGCCGATGCCGCCGGCAATCATCACCGGCTTGTGATAGCCGCGCACCCGCCCGCCGACGTTCTGCTCGTAGACGCGGAAATAGCCGGCCAGATTCGGGCGGCCGAATTCGTTGTTGAACGCGGCACCGCCGATCGGCGCCTCCACCATGATCGACAGCGGCGACGCGATGCGGTCGGGCCGGCCATAGTCGACACCGTCGACGCGCTCGCCCGGCGCCGCCACCGCGTCGCCCGCGTTCTCCCAGGGCTCGAGCGCGTCGGCCAGGCGCAGATTCGATACCGAAAAGCCGGTCATGCCGGCCTTCGGACGCGCGCCGCGGCCGGTCGCACCCTCGTCGCGGATCTCGCCGCCCGCGCCGGTTGCCGCACCGGCGAACGGCGAGATCGCCGTCGGGTGATTGTGGGTCTCGACCTTCATCAACGTATGCGTGAGCGCGTCGCTCGCCGCATAGACCTGTGCGTCGCCGCGCGGATACCACCGCGCCGCCACCGCGCCCTCCATCACCGCCGCGTTGTCCGAATACGCGACGATGGTGCCGGCCGGGTTCAGACGATGCGTGTTCTTGATCATCTGGAACAGCGACATGTCCTGCGCTTCGCCGTCGATGGTCCAGCTGGCGTTGAAGATCTTGTGACGACAATGCTCGCTGTTCGCCTGCGCGAACATCATCAGCTCGACGTCGCTCGGATTGCGGCCCAGCTTGCCGAAGGCCTCGACCAGATAGTCGATCTCATCATCGGCCAGGGCCAGGCCGAGCGCGCGGTTCGCCTCGACCAGCGCCACACGTCCCGCGCCGATCACATCGACCCGCTCCAACGGCACGCCTTCGAGCACGTCGAACAGGCGGCGCGCATCGTCGGTCGAACCGATCACGGATTCGGTCATGCGATCGTGCAACACGGCCACCAGCGCCGCGCGCGCGTCCTGCTCCAGCGACTTGCGTCCGCCGAACAGGCCGCTCTTCAGGGCGATCGAATATTCGACGCCCCGTTCGATGCGGTGGATCGTGGTCAGTCCGCAGTTGTGCGCGATATCGGTCGCCTTGCTCGCCCAAGGGGAGATCGTGCCCAGTCTCGGCACCACGATGACCTGCTCGCCGCCCACCGCGTCGCTGGCCGGCTCGCCATAGCGCAGCAATGCCTCGACCACCTTCGTCTCGCCCTCGTCGAGCGGCTGTGCGCTGGCGACGAAATGGAGGTAGCGCGCGCTGATGTCGACCACTTGCGGCACCACGGCCTGCAGCGCGGCAAGCGCGCGCTGGCGGCGGAATTCGGACAGGGCCTGGGGCCCGGGGAAACAGCAGAAATGATCCGGACTGGTCATTCGAAGGAGCGACGGCTGGTCGGCCGGCCTGGCAAAACGTCGCGACTGGAGGAACGCCGCGCCCTGACGTCGAGCCGCTTGACGGCGACGTGTCGGCCGGGTCGCACGCCTTTGCGGACGGCGACAGGCAACAGCGGCCGGTGGTGGCTCGAGCGAGGCGGGACGAACGCGAGTCGACGCGACGCGGAGGAGAAAAGGAGCCGCGATTATACTCCGTAGCGGCGCGTACGTAGGCTGCTTCGGGCGCCGCCGGGCCGCTACGCCGGCCCGGTCTGTCATTCATTCGATTTTCGGCTTTATGCATTTCATCATCGTGGGAGCAGGACTGGGCGGCCTTGCCGCGGCATGGTGGGCTCGCCATCACGGCCATCAGGCGACCATCGTCGAGCGGTGCGCGACGGTCGCCGAGCGCGCGTCGCACGCCCTCTCCGGTCTGGCCCTGCCGACCGCGCTGGACCCCTGGTTCGGTCCCGTCGTGCACGCGGAGCCGCGCGCGGCCTGGCCATGGCAACGCGCGAAGTTGAGCGAAGCGCTCGAGGCGCAGCGTCGCGACGCGGCAATCCGCCTGGCCGGCTGGGCCGCTCGCGCACAGCACGTGGTCAGCGCCCTGGCGGAGGAGGCCTCGGGCGCGGCGCAGCCGACCCTGGCGCGACCGGCGGCGTCGACCGGCGCGCGCACGCCGCCCGCCGAAGGCCTCGCCGCCGGCCTGCTCTATCTGTTCGACGACCCGGACGACTGGGCCCGCGCGCGCGCGGTCGGCGAATGGCTGTCCCGCGAAGCGGCATCGCAGGCTGCGCTCTGCGCACCGGCGTGGCTGGAGGCGGACGCATGCCTGCAGCTGGATCCCTCGCTCGCCGAGCGACGCGGGCTGCTGGGCGCGGCATCGTTTCCCCAGGCCAGCATGGGCAATCCGGCCTGGCTCGCCAAGCTGCTGCGTCACCGGCTCGAACGGGACGGCGTGCGCTTCCTGTTCGGGCGGGAAGCGGTGCAGGTGCGCGGCGCCGCCAGGGACGTGGAGGTCGTCACGCAGCCGGCACGCGCCGGCGCCTACGACGGCGTGGTCGCGCACGGCTTCGTCGATCCGTTCGCGCGCACACGCCAGGGCGCAGCCGAACAGGAAGCACTGCGCGCGGATCGCGTGATCGTCGCCGGGGGCAGCGACGGCCTCGCGCTGCTCGCCGCCTCGTCGCTGGCGCCGCCAGCGCGCGAAATTGCCACGGTGCAGCAGGCGGCCCTCACCGGTCCGGTCGGCGACGAGGGGCACGCGCCGCGGCTGGCCATCGTCGATGCCGGCAAGCGCGTGTCGGTGACGCGGCTCGACCGGCGTGTGCGCGTCTGGGGCGCGGCGCTCGACAAACGGGCGCCGGCGCCCGAGGCCCGCATCGACCGGGCGGTTCACGAGGCGCCCGGCAACACCATGCGGCTTGGCCGCGCGACGCGCTGGCAGGCCACCGCGTGCCTGGGCAGCGATGGCCTGCCGGCCGCCCCCGCCGGGGCCGACGCCCGGGTCCGCGTGCTGCTTGCCGGAGCCAGCCTTGGCTTTGCACTGCCGTTCGGGGTCGCCGCGGCACTGATAGAAGAGATGGTGGCCTGAGTCGCCGGCCAGGCGGTGCCCGACCACGGCCCCCGCCTGGCAGCCGCCCATGGCGGCATCGGCACGGTTGCTGCTCGCCGCGTCCGCATCGGGACACCTCGTCGTCCTGCCCTGCCGTCAGAGGATTGCCAAGTCATGACCACCACGCCCCGTCACTTCCGCGACTACCGCGGCCTGCCGATGCCGCTGCTCGACGTGGCGGCGCACCGCCGGATCGAAGTCCGGGACGCCGACGCGTCGCTGATGCGCCGGGCGGCCGAGGCGGCCGCCGAGTGGGTGCTGGCAAGTCTGGGCGACAAGGTCCGCGGCGGCAGCGTACTGGTGTGCGCGGGTCCCGGTAACAACGGCGGCGACGCGCTGCTCTGCGCGTTGCAACTGCACCGACGTGGCGTGGCGGTCCGCGCCGTCGTGCCGGTCCGGCCTGGCGGTGGCGATGCGCTGGCGGCGTTCGAAAGTGCGCGGCAGGCCGGGGTGCCGCTACTGGTCGACCTGCCGGACGATGCGACCGGCTGCGCCGTCGCAGTCGACGGCCTGTTCGGAATCGGCCTGCGCCGGCCCCTCGGTGGTCCATTCGAGGCGCTCGCCGCCGCGCTGTCCTCGCTGCGTTCGCCCACCCGGCCGGTCCTCGCGCTCGACCTGCCGAGCGGCCTCGACGCCGACACGGGCCGGCCGGTCGGCGGCGGGCCTGTGGTGGCCGCGAGCGCGACGCTGGCGATGATCGCGCTCAAACCCGGCCTGTTCACCGGCCTGGGACGCGACTACACCGGCCGTGTGTGGCTGGCGCCACTCGGCCTGACGGACGGCCTGCCGCACAGCCGGGCGACCAGCCGCAGCAACGCGGAAGGCAGCGGTGACGCGGACGCAGCGGGCGCGATCCTGAACGCACCCGGCCTGTTCCTGCCTTCGCTGCCGGCTCGGCGCGCGGCCGCACACAAGGGCACGTTCGGCACCGTTGCAATCGTCGGCGGCGACACCGGCACCTGCGGCGCAACATTGCTATCCGCGCGTGCCGCGCTGAGTGCCGGCGCCGGGCGCGTGCACGCGGTGATGCTGGGCACCGGCGCGCCGGCCTACGACGCGCCCCATCCCGAAATCATGATCCGCGCCGCGGACAAATTCGATTGGGACAGTGCCGACGCGCTGTCGGTCGGCGCCGGCATGGGCCGCAGCGACAGCGCGCGCGCCGTGCTCGGCCGGGCCATCGAGACCGGCAAGCCGGCAGTGCTCGACGCCGATGCGCTGAACCTGCTGGCGGACGACGGGGCGCTGGCAGCGCGCGCGGCAGCGGCCGGCGACCGCTTCGTGCTGACGCCCCACCCGGGCGAAGCGGCGCGCCTGCTCGGAACCGACACCGGCACGGTCGAAGCGAACCGCCCGGGCGCGCTGCGCCAGCTTCAGCAACGCTTTCGCTGCACCGTCGTGCTCAAGGGCAGCGGCACGCTGATCGGACGGGTCGGTGCGCCAGCGTTGCTCAACCCGACCGGCAACGCCGGGCTCGCGTCGGGCGGCACCGGCGACGTGCTCGGTGGCCTGATCGGCGCGTTCCTCGCGCAGCGCCTGTCGCCCGGCGACGCGGCGGCGGCGGCCGTGTATTGGCACGGCCGCGCCGCGGAAACGCTTGCCGAGCGTGGCATCGGGCCCGCGGGGCTGACCGCGGGCGAATTGGCACCCGAAGTCCGCGGCTTGATGAATCAGGCGCTGCACGAACGTGACGGACGCGAGGGCGACGGTCCGCTCGTCGCCCTCGCCGATGCGGACGCCGCCGGCTCGCCGCGCCAAGCGCCGTTATACTGAAACGGCGCATCCGGGCAACCGCCCGGCCGCCCACGGCGCCCGTGCCTGCTGACCGGCGCGCCTTCACGCCTAGTCTTCGCGAATACCATGACCGAAAAACGATACGCCGCCTGGACGGCCCTCGCCGAACACTACGAGACGATCCGCGACGCGCGCGTCAGCGAATGGTTCGCCAACGACGCGGAGCGGGCCCGGCGCATGACCGTCGAGGGCGCCGGCGTCACCCTCGACTTCTCCAAGAATCGACTCAACAGCGAAACGCTCCAATTGCTGTCGGCGCTGGCCGACGAAGCCGGCGTCGCCGCGCGACGCGATGCGATGTTCGCCGGTGAGAAGGTCAACGTCACGGAGGACCGCGCGGCACTGCACGTCGCACTGCGCGCGCCGCGCGACGCAGCCTACGGCGGCGCCGAGATTGCGGCCGCGGTCGCGGCGGAAAAGGACAAGATGCGCGCGTTCGCGGAACGCGTGCGCAACGGTGCATGGCAGGGCTACAGCGGCGAGCGCATCCGCGACGTCGTCAACATCGGCATCGGTGGCTCGGACCTCGGTCCGAAGATGGTCTGCCATGCACTGGCCGAACATGGCCACCCGGACCTGAAGGTGCACTTCGTCTCGAACGTCGATGGCACCGAGATCAGCCGCGTGCTGGCCGGCCTGAACCCCGCGACGACGCTTGGCATCATCGTTTCGAAGACCTTCACCACGCAGGAAACGATGACCAATGCGCGCACGCTGCGCGACTGGTTCACCGCTGGCGGCTGCCCCGAACAGGCGCTGCACCGCCACTTCGTCGGCGTCTCGGCGAACACGCCCGAGGTGGTGCGCTTCGGCATTGCCGAGGAGAACGTTTTCGAGATGTGGGACTGGGTCGGCGGCCGCTACTCGCTGTGGTCGGCGGTCGGCCTGTCGATCATGCTGCAGATCGGCCCCGACGGCTTCGACGCGCTGCTCAGCGGCGCCCACGCGATGGATCGTCATTTCGTCGAGACCCCGTTCGCGCGCAACCTGCCGATGCTGCTGGCATTGATCGGCATCTGGTACCGCGACGTATTCAACGCACAAAGTTTGTTGGTGGCGCCCTACTCGGAGGCGCTGCACTATCTGCCGTCGTATCTGCAGCAACTGGAGATGGAGAGCAACGGCAAGTCGGCGCGGCTCGACGGCCGTCCGGTGACCGAGCCGACCGCCGCGGTGCTGTGGGGCGAGCCTGGCACCAACGGGCAGCACGCGTTCTTTCAGATGCTGCACCAGGGACCGACGCTGGTGCCGATCGATTTCATTGCGGCACTGCGTCCCGAAAGCGCGCTGGTCGATCACCACGTGAAGCTGCTCGCCAACTGCTTCGCACAGAGCGAAGCGCTGATGGTGGGACGCTCGCTCGACGAGGCGAAACGCATCGCGGGCCCCGATCGCCCGGAACTGGCGCCCGCCCTGGTGTTCCCGGGCAACCGGCCCAGCAACACGCTGTTGGTCGATGCCCTGACGCCGATCACGCTCGGCGCCCTGATCGCGTTGTACGAGCACAAGGTGTTGGTGCAGGCGGCGGTCTGGGGCATCAACCCGTTCGACCAATACGGCGTCGAGTTGGGCAAGGTGCTCGGCAAGGCCGTCGAGGCCGACCTGCGCGGCCAGGGCGAAGACAAGCACGACGCGTCGACGCGCGCGCTGATTGCGCGTGCCCGCGCCGTACTCGGCCTCTGAGTACCCGCCTCACCGCTGCAAGGCGCTGCAACGGGGCTGCGTGGCTCGCCCCGCAGCAGACCGAGCGGCGCACCGAGCGGCGGGCCGTGAGGTTCGTGGTGAACTTCGCCGCGAGGTTCGCTGTGCAGCCCGCCGTGAAGCCCGCCGTGAAGCCGCGAGCGAACCTCGGGCGCTGCTCGCGGAGCTGCGGGTCAGACCGCGGTGACGGGCGCGACTACCCGGCCGGCGGCCAGCGTCACGACACGATCGCAACGGCGCGCAAGAACCAGGTCGTGCGTCACCAGCACGAACGTCGCGCCGCTTTGCCGATTCATCTCGAACATCAGATCGCTGACCAGTTGCCCGTTGGCGGCATCGAGGCTGCCGGTCGGTTCGTCGGCGAAGACCAGTTGTGGCCCGGTGACAAAGGCACGCGCCAGCGCCACGCGCTGCTGCTCGCCCCCGGACAGTACGCGCGGGTAATGGTTGGCGCGCTGCGCCAGGCCCACGCGTTCGAGCAGCTGCAAAGCGCGCTCGCGCGGCCGTGCCGATGCCACGCCATGACCCGCCGGCGCCAGTTCGAGCGGCAGCATCACGTTTTCGAGTGCGTTCAGATGCGGCATCAGCTGGAATGACTGGAACACGAAACCGATCCTGCCATTGCGCAGTGCAGCCCGCCGCTCTTCGTCCAGCGCACCCAGTTCTTGCCCGAACACGTGAACCGTGCCGGCGCTGGCGCGATCGAGACCCGCCAGCAAGCCGAGCAGTGTCGACTTGCCCGATCCCGATTCACCGACAATCGCAACGGTTTCGCCGGCGGCAACCGTCAGCGACACATCGTCAAGGATGAGGAGCGACTGGCCGCCCGAGTCGGCGCGCTTCGTCAGCCCCGCAACTTCAATTACTGCCTTGGAATCGCTTCGCATGCTCTCTCGTTTGCTTGGAACCGACCGGCTCGACAGGTCGTCAACCGGCTCTGCCGCCCGCCTGCGGCGCTCGGGCGGCCCGTCCGCGTCGCGGGAGTCCGCGCAAGGCAGTCGCGCCGGGCGGCTGTTACGGCGCGGAGTCCTGCTGGGTCTGTTGGCCGCGCCCTGGCTGGCGCCGGCCGCGAATGCCGTACCGAGTGCGGCCGCTCCTGCCGCGACGGCGGCGCCAGCCAAGGTTGCGACGCCGAACACCGCGACGCCGAACGCTACAACAACCGTGCTGGTGGTCGGCGACAGCCTTTCGGCTGAATACGGGCTGCCGCGCGGCACGGGCTGGGTGGCGCTGCTGTCTCGCCGACTTGCGGAGCAGCACAGCGATTATAGCGTTCGCAACGCCAGCATCAGCGGCGACACGACCAGCGGCGGCCGCGCTCGCCTGGCCGCGCTGCTCGCGCGCGAGCGACCCGCGGTGGTGATTCTGGAACTGGGCGGTAACGATGCGTTGCGGGGCGTGCCACTCGCCACGAGTCGTAACAATCTTGCTGCGATGATAGAGGCCAGCCAGCGTGCAGGCGCGCGCGTGGTCCTGGTCGGCATGCAGATCCCGCCGAACTACGGCCCGACGTACGCCCGCGACTTTTCATCGATGTATCCAGCGCTCGCCAAGGAAAAAGCAGTCATGCTGGTTCCGTTCTTGCTTGAGGGTATGGCCGACGACCCGACGATGTTTCAGCCGGATCAAATCCATCCGACGGTCGCCGCTCAGGCAAGGTTGCTGGATAACGTGTGGCCCGTCCTGCGGCCATTACTGAAGGCAAAACGGTAGGACCACTGGGTCCGACCGATCCCGGCGAACGTAAGCGATCAAAAACAAGGAGAGAACATGAAATTTCTACCGATCATTGCCCTGTCGATGGCCTGTGCAACGAGCGCATTCGCACAAGACGCCCAGATGACCTCGGTCGGCCGCAGCGCCAAGGCGCCGAAGGAAGTGGCCTCGTGCATCGCGAAGTCGTGGGCCGACAAGACGCAGCAGCCGGTCGTCAGCCAGACGGTCATCGCCAATGATCTCGGTGTCGACGTCCTGCTGCCGGGTCAGCAGCCGGGCGGCTCCGCCGCCGTGGTGCGTCCGGCACCGAGCGGCAATGGCAGCTGGGCTGGCCTGCGCACGGTGGGCGGTTCGGCCGATCCGGCAGCGTCGTCGGACATCTCGGCCTGCCTGTAAGCAGCCGACCTGCCGCGTGAAACGCGGCGCCGGACATGGAAAAGGGAACGACGCCGTCGTTCCCTTTTTTTTATGCAGCCGCGACGCGTCCCGTTGGGCCAGCGCGCCTGCAGCGTCTTGTCTCGCCATGCAGTAGCGGTGACGGTAACACGCGACGCGCCGTGCGCCGTGCCGTGCCTCGTGGAGCGGCGACGAGACGGTCGCGGTCGCACGCACTGGCGGCAGCATCGCGACCCGGCTCCCAAAGCAGCAGCCAAGCGGCGCGCATCCACGCGGCGGCTTTCCCTGCCGCGTTGCGTCGGCCACGCGTGCCGGCGCGTTCGCGGTACGGTAGCCGCAGCCGCAATAGTAGCGACGCGCGACCTGGCGAGCGCCGCCGGCGCCGCTTACTCTTCGTCGTCCGCCTTGCGGCTCTGCGTCGAATACTTCTTGATCGAGGTGTCGGCACGCAGCGTCGCAAGCACCGCAGCCCATTCGGCTTGCGCGTACACCTGCTGGAGTTGCTGACCCGCCTGTTGGGCCGCCTGTTCGGTCGGCGCCGGCGCCGGGGTCACCGACACCACACGGTAGACCGCATAGCCACCGTCTGGCAGCGCCGAGCCAACGAAGGCCGGCAACTTGGCGGGATCGGTGCCGACGATCGTGCGCATCGCATCCGGCGTAAAGCCCTGCGCCTGATTCGCGGAGATCTTCACCGGGGCGCCGAAGCCATCGGTCGCACCCGCGCCAGTCGGGGCCGCACGCAGTGCGGCGAGGCGCTTCTCTCCTGCGGCGCGCGCACGGCTGGCTGCTTCCTCGGCGATGACGCGCTCGGTGACCGTCGCCTTCACGTCCGCGAACGACGGCAGCCGGGCCGGCTGGTAACTGACGACGTGCGCCGCCACCCGGCTGTCGCCGCCGACATCGATCGCCGCAGTGTTGTGCTTCTGTTTGAGCGACTCGTCGGCGAACACCGCTTCGAGCAACTTTGGATTCTGCAGAACCGGATCGACGCCAGGCTGCATCGACGGCGTGCGCTCGACCGTCGCCGTCTTGACCGGCAGCTTGAACTTGTCCGCGACGCCCTGCAGGCTGGCCGACTGCTCGTAGACAGCGTTGCTGAACGCAGCAGTGTCGTCGGTCAGGCGGCGCTTGGCGAGATCCGCGCGAGTGGCATCGATCAACTCTGCGCGGACCTGCTCGAACGGACGCGTCTGCGCCGGCTTGCGCTCGGTCACCTGAATGATGTGGTAACCAAAGTCCGAATGCACCAGACCGCTGGTCTGACCGGGTTGCAGCTTGAACGCCTCGTCCTCGAAATCCTTGACCATCATGCCGTGGCCGAAGAAACCGAGATCGCCGCCCTTCGCCGCCGAACCGGGATCCTGTGAGTTCTGCTTCGCAAGCTCGGCAAAGCGATCCGGATGGGCATGCAGCTCGTCGAGCACGGCTTGCGCCTTCTGCTTCGCCTTTTCCTGCTCGGCGGCCGGCGCATCCTTCGCGACCGTGATCAGAATGTGCCGTGCCCGTACTTGCTCGTCGGTGCGGAACTGGGCGATGTGATCGTCGTAGTACTTCCTGAGCTGCGCATCGGTCGGCGCAATGTCAGCGCCCAATGCGGCCGGCGACAGCACCACGTATTGGATAGTCGCGCTCTCCGGTTCACGGAAGGTCTCGCGGTGCGCGGCGTAATAGTCGTTCAGTTGCTTGTCGGTCGGAACGATGCCGTTCGCGAAGGCGCGCGGTTCGAACGCCTGCGTCTGCACCTCGTATTGCGTGCCGGTGGCGGCCAGCAGCGTGCGAGCCAGCGACACCGGCGCGATCGCCGTCGCCTGGATGCTTTGCGGTAGCTGCTGGTTGGCCAGGTCGAAGCGCACGCGCGCGTCGAACTGATCAGGCGTGAGCCCGTTCGCGGTCAGCAATTGACGGTACTTGTCGATGTCGATCGAACCGTCCGGGCGGCGCAGCGCCGCAATCGCCGGCAGCGACTCGATCGCCTGTCGCACCCCGCCGTCGGATGCGGTCAGGTGGCGATCGATCGTCGCATCGCTCAGCACGCGCTGATCGATCATCGAATCGAGCAACGCGTCGCGTGCCTGCGGCGTGTCGAACTGCTTCGCGTCGTATGCCCCACCCAGCGCCTGCCGCGCCTGATCCAGCTGCGAGCGGAAAGCCTGATCGAACTCCTGGTAGGAGATCTTGTAGCTGCCGACCTTCGCGACGTTTTTGCTCTCGTCGAAAAAGCCGCGGAAGCCCTCGACGCCGACCAGGCCCAACCCCGGCACGATGAAGAGCGCCAGAAGGATCATCATCAGGCGACGATGGTTGCGTATCAGTTCGAGCATCGAAGAAAACCTGAGACAGACGGGAAGATTACACGCCAGCCGAGCATGCGCGCGGCGCACGCCGCATTCGCTCGATGGCTGCGTTGCGAAACCGGACATAGTGCCGAATCCGGCGCCGGATTCAACGCCAGATACAAAAAAGGCGAACCGCGGTTCGCCTTGATTGCTGTACGTATCGCTCGGCGGAGACGGTGGTGGGTGCTGAGAGGCTCGAACTCCCGACCTACGCCTTGTAAGGGCGCCGCTCTACCAACTGAGCTAAGCACCCGTCTCGCGACCATCTGACGATGGAACAGCCGCAGATTCTAACGTAGCTTGCGCGGAAAGACCAGCCCTGCCGCCAAACGCCGCACCGTGCCCGCTGCCACGGCGCTTCGCGGCGTGCGCGAACGCGGTTACCGCGAGTCCCTGGCGGCGCGCCTCATCTGCCGCCCGATCTGCGGCCCGATCTGCGGCCCGATCTGCCACCCGATCTGCCACCGCATCCGCCACCGCATTCGCCACCTCACCGGCCACCTGATTTGCCGCTTGATCTGTCGCCTCGTCTGCTGCCCCGCCTGCTGACCTGCGTGCGCCTTAAGCGCCGCCTCACCGGCCCGCTGCAATCGCTCGCCGGTCCATGCAGCCAGCCCTACGCGCCGTGGCCCACGCGGCCCGCTGTTGCGCATCGCGCGCACGCCTTGGCCGCGCACCTTTCCGCCGACCAGGCATGTCTGCGAGGGTGCGATGTTCGGGTGCGGCGTGCGGGTGCCGCCCTCTTACAGGTTGCGCGGCGCCGCCAAATGAAAAACGCCGCCCCGTTCTCTCGAACGAAGCGGCGTCGTGGCCCACGGTACAACCGGTCTGCACAGCCGGGCTGCACAACCGTCAGCCCAGCGGGTCCGCCCCGCCGGTTCGCATTAAGCGGTCGGCGTGACCGGAAGACGGCGAGGCCCGCCTACGCGCGGCCCCGGATCAGTGCTTGACGAAATCGCCGCTGCTGCGCGACTCGCCAGCGTCCGCAACCGGCGCCTTCGGTTCTTCCTCGGGCAACGGGGTCGGCACGCGTTCTAACGCCAATTCCAGCACCTTGTCGATCCAGCGGACCGGCACGATCTCGATGCTGTTCTTCACGTTGTCGGGGATCTCGCTCAGATCCTTGACGTTCTCTTCCGGGATCAACGCCAGCTTGATGCCACCGCGATGCGCGGCCAGCAACTTCTCCTTCAAACCACCGATCGGCAACACTTCGCCGCGCAAGGTGATTTCGCCGGTCATCGCCACATCCGCGCGCACCGGAATGCCGGTCAGCACCGACACCAGCGCGGTGGTCATCGCAATGCCAGCCGACGGTCCGTCCTTCGGCGTCGCACCCTCGGGCACGTGGATGTGCAGGTCGCGCTTTTCGAACATCTCGTCGCTGATGCCCAGACGACGCGAGCGCGAGCGCACCACCGAACGGGCCGCCTCGACCGATTCCTTCATCACGTCGCCCAGCGAACCGGTGCGGATCACGTTGCCCTTGCCGGGCATCATCGCCGCCTCGATGGTCAGCAGGTCGCCGCCCACTTCGGTCCACGCCAGACCGGTCACCTGCCCGATCTGGTTCTCCTTCGCCGCGAGACCGAAATCAAACTTGCGCACGCCCAGGTAGTTGTCGAGCGTGTCGGAGTCGACCGTCACCGTGCTCTCGCCCTTCTTCAGCAACAGCAGCTTGACGACCTTGCGGCAGATCTTGGAGATCTCGCGCTCCAGCGACCGCACACCAGCCTCACGCGTGTAGTAGCGAATGATGTCGCGAATCGCCGCCTCGGTCACGTCGATCTCGCCATCGCGCAGGCCGTTGTTCTTCTTCTGCTTCGGCAGGAGATAACGCTGCGCGATGTTGACCTTCTCATCCTCCGTGTAGCCGGACAGCCGGATGACTTCCATCCGATCCAGCAACGGCGGCGGGATGTTCAGCGAGTTCGACGTCGCGACGAACATCACATCGGACAGATCGAAATCGACCTCCACGTAGTGATCCGCGAACGTGTGGTTCTGCTCAGGGTCGAGCACCTCCAGCAACGCCGAGGAAGGATCGCCGCGGAAATCCATGCCCATCTTGTCGACTTCGTCGAGCAGGAACAGGGGATTGCGCACGCCCACCTTCGACAGGCTCTGCAGGATCTTGCCGGGCATCGAACCGATGTACGTCCGACGATGGCCGCGGATCTCGGCTTCGTCGCGCACGCCGCCGAGTGCCATGCGCACGAACTTGCGGTTCGTCGCACGGGCGATCGACTGACCCAGCGAGGTCTTGCCCACCCCGGGCGGCCCGACCAGGCACAGGATCGGCGCCTTGACCTTCTCGACGCGCTGTTGCACGGCCAGATATTCAAGGATGCGTTCCTTGACCTTTTCCAGGCCGAAGTGGTCCTCGTCCAGCACGCGTTCGGCGTTGCTCAGATCGTTATCGACCTTGCTCTTCTTGCGCCACGGCAGGCCGACCAGCGTATCGATATAGTTACGCACGACCGTCGCTTCGGCCGACATCGGCGACATCAGCTTGAGCTTCTTCAGCTCGGCGTCGGCCTTCTTGCGCGCGTCCTTCGGCATGCGCGCCATCTGGATGCGCTTTTCCAGCTCTTCCAGATCGGCGCCCTCTTCGCCCTCGCCCAACTCCTTCTGGATCGCCTTGACCTGTTCGTTCAGGTAGTACTCGCGCTGGCTCTTCTCCATCTGGCGCTTGACGCGGCCACGGATGCGCTTCTCGACCTGCAGGATATCGATCTCGGATTCGAGCTGGCCGAGCAGATGCTCGAGCCGTTCGATCACGGGCATCATCTCGAGCACGTGCTGCTTCTGCTCGAGCTTGAGCGGCAGATGCGCGGCGATCGTGTCGGCCAGACGACCCGCCTCGTCAATGCCCGACAGCGACGTCAGGATCTCCGGCGGAATCTTCTTGTTCAACTTCACGTACTGGTCGAATTGCGACACGATGGCCCGGCGCAGCGCCTCGGTCTCCGCGCTGTCCGCGCGGTCCGGTTCGAGCGGCAGGGCTTCGCAGGTAAACTGCGTCTCTTCTTCCTCGACGGACAGGGCCTTGGCCCGTTGAATGCCCTCGACCAGCACCTTCACGGTACCGTCGGGCAACTTCAGCATCTGGAGGATGTTCGCGACGCAACCGACCGTGTGCAGATCCTTCGCGGTCGGTTCGTCCTTGGCCGCTGCCTTCTGCGCGACCAACATGATGTGCTTGCCGCCTTCCATTGCGCTCTCAAGCGCCTTGATCGACTTCGGACGCCCAACGAACAGCGGAATCACCATATGCGGAAATACGACCACGTCGCGCAGCGGCAGCAGCGGCAGACGGATCGGTTCCGCGGGAAGAAGTTGGGTTCCTGACATTTTCCAAATCCCCTAGATAAGTTCGGGCAGGACGAAAGTGAGGGCATCGGTTCGAATTGCAAGCCGAACGCGAGCCGCGGGACCCCTAGCGAAAGCGCCGCCCGTCCACCAAGGCGAACGGGCGGCAGACGGCGCCGGTCGCGCCGCCGAATTCAATTCGAGCCCGAAACCTTGGGCGCATCCTCGTAGATCAGGAGCGCCTTGCCGTCGCCGTCGATCGCGTTCTCGTCGATGATCACCTTGCTGACGTTCTTCAGGGTCGGCAGCTCGTACATGGTATCGAGCAAGGCCTGTTCCAAGATCGAACGCAAGCCGCGCGCCCCGGTCTTGCGGCGGATCGCCTTGCGGGCCGTCGCCTGCAACGCGCCGGGTCGAATCTCGAGCTCGACGCGTTCCATCGCGAACAGACGCTGGTACTGCTTGACCAGCGCGTTCTTTGGTTCGACCAGGATGCGCACCAGCGCCTCCTCGTTCAACGAACCCAGCGTCGCCACCACCGGCAGACGACCGATCAGTTCCGGAATCAGGCCGAACTTGATCAGATCTTCCGGCTCGACTTCGCCGAGCACCTCGCCGGGATCACGCTCCAGCGCGCTCTTGACGCTTGCGCCAAAGCCGATGCCGGTCCGCTCGGTGCGGTCGATGATGACCTTGTCGAGGCCGTCGAACGCGCCGCCGCAGACGAACAGGATGTTCGTTGTGTCGACCTGGATGAAGTCCTGGTTCGGATGCTTGCGCCCGCCCTGCGGCGGCACCGACGCCATGGTCCCTTCCACCAGCTTCAGCAGGGCCTGCTGGACGCCTTCGCCGGACACGTCGCGGGTGATCGAAGGATTCGCCGATTTTCGGCTGATCTTGTCGATTTCATCGATGTAGACGATGCCGCGCTGCGCCTTCTCGACCTCGTAGTTGCAGTTCTGAAGGAGCTTCTGGATGATGTTCTCGACGTCCTCGCCGACGTAGCCGGCTTCGGTCAGCGTCGTTGCATCGGCGATCACGAACGGCACGTCGAGCAGTCGCGCCAGTGTCTGCGCCAACAGCGTCTTGCCCGAACCAGTCGGCCCGATCAGCAGGATGTTGCTCTTCGCCAACTCGACTTCGTTGCCGCCGGGCGCCTGATACTTCAACCGCTTGTAGTGGTTGTGCACGGCCACGGCCAGCAGCTTCTTCGCGCGCTCCTGACCGATCACGTACTGATCGAGGATGTCGCGGATTTCCTGCGGCGTGGGCAGATCGGACTTCGCCACCGCAGCTTCGCCCGGGGCGCCGGCGGCCTCGTCACGGATGATCTCGTTGCACAGGTCGATGCACTCGTCGCAGATGAAGACCGAGGGTCCCGCGATGAGTTTCTTTACCTCATGCTGGCTTTTGCCGCAGAACGAGCAATAGAGCAGCTTTTCGCTGTTCGAACCTTTCTTGTCCGCCATAAATTCTCAAAACCGGTGGGCGCGCATGACTGCATCATACGCCTTTGTCCGAAGGGCGCCGGCCAAGCCGACGCGGCGCCCGGCGCTGCCCGGTAGCGGCGGCGCCGGCAGGCTCCCGGCCTGCCCGTGGCGGTCAGCCGCGCTTCGCGACGACCTCGTCGATCAGACCGTAGGTCTTCGCGTCGTCGGCCGACATGAAGTTGTCGCGGTCGGTGTCGCGCGCGATCTTGTCGATTGGCTGACCCGTATGGTGGCTCAGCAACTGGTTCAGGCGTTCGCGCAGATACAGGATCTCGCGCGCCTGAATCTCGATGTCGGCCGCCTGGCCACGCGCGCCGCCGAGCGGCTGGTGGATCATCACGCGCGAGTTCGGCAGCGCGAAACGCTTGCCTTTCTCGCCGGCCGCCAGCAGGAAGGCGCCCATGCTGGCAGCCAGGCCCATGCAGAGGGTCGAGACCGACGGCTTGATGAACTGCATCGTGTCGTAGATCGCCATGCCAGCCGACACCGAACCGCCGGGGCTGTTGATGTACAGGCTGATGTCCTTGTCCGGATTCTCGCTCTCGAGGAACAGCAGCTGGGCGACGACCAGGTTCGCGCTCTGGTCGTTCACTTCGCCGACCAGGAAAACCACCCGCTCCTTCAACAAGCGTGAATAGATGTCGTATGCACGCTCACCGCGGCCGCTGGTTTCGACCACCATCGGCACCAGTCCAAGGCCGCGCGTGTCGAGCGCGCCGCTGTCGGCGCCGGGGTGATTCAGCAAATCTGCGCGAAACGTCATGGATTCGATCCTTTTCAGAGATGACTCGATTGTCCGGGCGCCGCGCCGGCAGGCGCGTGCGTCGCAGACGGTCTGAACAGAAGATGCGGTGCACCTGCCGGCTTTTCAAGCCGCCCGGGCCGGCCCCGCAAAGTCGAACGGCGGGCCGTCCCACTCGCGTGGAACGGACGCCGCCGCTCGTCAGGCCTGGCCGGCCCGGCATGCCCATCCGCCTGGCAGACCGGCTACCGCGTCCTGCCCACGCACCACCGGCACATCTGCCGCTCAGGCGTTGTTCGCGCTCGCGGCGAGCTCCTCGAACGGCACCTGCTTGTCGCTGACCTTCGCCAGACCGACAACATATTCGACCACATTGTTCTCGACCACGTACGCTTCCATTTCGGACAGACGTTGCGGGTTCGAGTAGTACCAGCGGATCACTTCCTTCGGATCCTCGTAGCTCTTCGCGAATTCCTCGACTTCGGCGCGGATCTGGTCCGGCTTCGCCTTCAGGTCCTTCTGCTTGACGAGCTCGGCGAGCACCAGGCCCAGCTTGACGCGGCGCTCGGCCTGTTCCTTGAACATCTGGGCCGGGATCGGTGCGTCCTTCGCGTTCGGCACGCCACGCTGCTCGAGATCCTGACGCGCCAGCTCGACCAGACGCTCCTGGTCCTGCTCGATCAGCGCGTTGGGCACGTCCAGTTCGGCGATGCCGAGCAGCGCATCCATCACCTGGTTCTTCAGCGCGGCCTGGGTGCGGCGCTTCGCCTCGCGTCCCAGGTTGTCGCGGATTTCCGCACGCATCTTCTCGATGTCGCCGTCGGCGATACCCAGCGACTTGGCGAATTCGGTGTCGATCTCAGGGTAGCTCGGCGTTTCGCGCTTCTTCAGCGTGACCGTGAACTTGGCGGTCTTGCCGGCGACTTCCTTGCCGTGATAATCCTCGGGGAACGCCAGCTCGAATTCGCGCTGCTCGCCCAGCTTCAGACCCTTGGTGGCCGCCTCGAATTCCGGCAGCATCCGGCCTTCGCCGAGGGTGAATACGAAATCCGTCGCGGTGCCGCCTTCAAAGGCCACGTCGTCGATCTTGCCGAGGAAATCGACCGTCACGCGGTCGCCGTCGGCAGCCGCCTCGTCGGTCGAGGCATTCTCGTTGAACGACACGCGCTGCTTGCGCAGGATGTCGAGCGTGCGATCAACTTCCGCGTCGCCGATGTCGGTCACGGTCCGTTCGATCTCGGCCGTCGCGACGTCGCCCAGCTTCACTTCCGGATACACCTCGAAAGTCGCGTTGAACGCGATCTGGTCGTCGGCGGCTTCGGCCGGCTCGAAACGCGGCTGACCGGCGACCTGCAGGTTCTCGTCGCGCGTCAGTTCGAAGAAACGGCGGCCGACCTGATCGCTGATCGCCTCGGCTTCGTACTGCGGACCGTACTGCTGCTCGACCAGCTTCATCGGCACCTTGCCGGGACGGAAACCCGGCATGCGCATCTTCTTCGCGGCCGTGCGGAGTCGCGTCTCGACGTCCTTTCTGACCGCATCCTTCGCCAGCGATACGACGACGCGCCGTTCCAGCTTGCCGAGATTCTCTACACCGTTTGCCATTGCTTCGATCCGTATTGTTTGCCGTGTTGTTTGCTGTGCGGGTGCCGCAGGCGCCCAAGCCGCGCCCAGCTTAAGAGCCGGCTATTCTAGCAAACTATTCCGGGCGCCCCTGAAAAGCGTGCTGCAGGTTTGCGTCGCGTTGCGCGAGCAGGCCCAGCACGGCCTCGCAGAACGGCGTCGGCACACCCAGGCGCGCGCCCAGCTCGGGAAAGACGCCGAGAATCGGCGCGATTTCCATCGGCCGGCCGGCTTCGGCGTCCTGCAGCATCGACGTCTTGATGGGGCCGAGCTGCCGCGTCACCGCGATCCGGTCGTCGATGCTCATGCCGACCGGCACGCCCAGGCGCTCCCCGACCGCCACGGCCTCTTCCATCATGCGCCGTACCAGCGCCTGCGTGCGTGGATCGTCCAGCAGACGATCGGTGGTCGAGCCGGACAGCGCGCTCAGCGGGTTCATGTTCATGTTGCCCCAGAGCTTCGCCCAGATTGCGCGGTGGATCGACGCGACTGCCACCGCGTCGAAACCGGCCGAGGCAAGCAGCGCGGTGAGCCGCGCGGCCGCGTCCTGCGATACCGGGCGCGCGGCGCCGAGCTCCAGGCGATTGCCCGAGTTGTGGCGTACCACCCCGGGCGCCAGCGTCGACGCGGCCATGTGGACCACGCAGCCGATCGCACGCTCGCGAGGCAGCGCGGCGCTGACCACGCCATCAGGGTCCACCGCCTCGATACGCTCGCCCGCCACCGCGCTGTCGATGCCTTCCAGGAACCACCACGGCAAGCCGTTGATCGCGCTGACCACATGCGTGTCGGCGCCGATCAGCGGCGCCAGCCGCGCCGCCAGGCCGGGCAGTGCGTGCCCCTTGACCGCGATGACGACGTAATCCTGCGTGCCGAGTTGCGCCGCATCGTCGCTCACCGCGAGACGCAGCGGCGCCAGTTCGGTCCCGTCCGGCTGTACCAGCCGAAGACCGTCGCGCTCGATCGCCTGCCGCGTCGCGCCGCGCGCGTACAGGCTGACCTGCACGCCGGTGCGCGCCAGACGATGCGCAAGCAAGCCGCCAATGGCCCCCGCGCCGACCACCGCGATTTTCATGTTCATTGCGTCTCCGTATGGTTGGCGGGCGCCACGTGGGGCGCCGAGTGGGGCGGTGCCGTCCGGCCCTGATTCGGCGCGACTGTAACATGCTCGCCGGACACGACCCGCTGGTCCGGGTTGTAGATCACGATGCCCAGCGCGCGGAAGCGCTCGTGCATGCGGCGGTTGAATTCGCGCTGCACGCCCCAGCGGCCGCTGTCCCGTGCGCGTATCTGTCCGGCCAGCGTGACGGTCGCCCCGGTGACGGCGTCCACGCCCCAGAGCTCGAGGTCGTTGAGGATCGCGTCCTGATACTTCGGATCGGCGCGCATGCCGGTGGCGATCGCCTGCAGTTCCGCGCTGACCCGGTCGATGTCTTCGTCGAAGCCAACGCTGACCCGCACCGCGGCATTGCCGAGGCCGCGGTTGACGTTGTTCACGGTCGTCACCGAGCTGAATGGGACGGTGTGCAGCGAACCGTCGCCGGCGCGCAACCGCACCGTCCGGATCGACAGGTACTCGACGCTGCCGGAAACACCCGCAACCGTGACCCAGTCGCCCACCTGCATGGCGTTTTCCATCAACAGGAAGATGCCGGTCACGAAGTCCTTGATCAGGTTCTGCGAGCCCAGACTCAGCGCGACGCCGATCAGGCTGGCGCCCGCCAGCAGCGGCGTGGTGTTGACTCCGATCTCGTTGAGCGCGGTCAGGCCGACCACCATCGCGATCGCGATGAACAGCAAGGTGCGGAACATCGGCAGCAAGGTGCGCAGGCGCGCCGCGCGCACCAGGTCGCCATCGTCGCGCCACCGCTGCAGGCGCCGTTCGACCAGGATGTTGACGGTCTCCCAGACCAATACCGCGACGACGGCGGCAACCGCAATGGTCAGCGCCGCCGACGCCAGGTGCCGCCCGATCACGCCATGGGTCAGCCAACCGATCGCACCCACGCCCCAGGCCTCGAACAGGGCGATCACCGAACCGATCGTGATCACCGCGGAGACCACGCCGCGCACCAGCGGATAGTAACGATCAGCCCGCCGTTGCTCGCCTGCCGTTCGCGTCGGCGTGCCATCCTGCGAGGCCGCGTCCTGCTGCTGGAACAGGCGCGCCAGGCCACCCAGCGCCAGGATCGCGATGACGCGCGCGACCACCACCACCAGGGCCGTGACGCCGATGAAATGCAGCAGCTTCTGCAGACCGTCTTCGACCCCGAGCGCCCAGACCAGCCAGACCGCGATCACCAGCAAGCCGGCGAAGTACACCCATACCCGCGCGAGCCAGTCGCGCAGGCCGGTCAACCGGCCCTGCCCGACGCCGCGAATGCGTGCCGCCACCGCGTTGCGGGTCTGCAGCACCACGACGAAAAGTCCGGCATGGAACACCAACCCAACCAGTTTCAGCCACGCGATGCGGGCACTGGCAGCCACACCGAAGACCTGCGCAACTTCTGCCAGCGCGCGGCCGAACACGGCGATCGCGCTCAGCGTGATCATCCAGCGCAGGACGTAGCGTGCTCCGTCGTTCGAAATCTGCACCAGGCGCAATGCCGGCGCGTCCGGAGAGACCAGCAGTCGCGTGACTGCGATCACCACCCGCAGCGTGATGTAGGCATTGATCAGCGCGTCCGCCATTGCGTCGATCGGGCCAGTGCCGCCGGTAAGCCATCGGCTGGCCAGCGTGGCGACGCCGAGGAACGCCAGCAGCGGCAGCAGCTCCAGCACCAGCGCGGCAACGCCCAGCGGCAGCACGCGCAGCAGGCTGCGGTGCCGCACGGCATGCCGCCGACCGCGCGCGGTGTTCGCGTCGTCGACGGTTGCAACCCCGTTGTCGGCGGCTGCCTGCGCCGCAGCGGCCCGTTCGGGCACCGCCGAAGGGGCTGCAGCGGCGGTGGCGGCCGACACTTCCTTCGCCTCCTCGCGCGCCGCCGGGTGACTGGCCAGCGCCTGGCGTTGGCGCGCAACGCGGTCTTCCTCGATCGCACGCGCCTGCGCATCGGTCAACTGCGCATCCTCCTCAGCGGCCGGCGGTGCATCGGCAGTCGGTTTCGCGGACGCGTTGCGGCCGGCGTCGTCCGCATCGCTAGCGGGTGAAACCGCGCTCGTGGCGCCGGCCATCTCGCTTGCAGCACGCTCCGCTGCGGCCCGAATCACCGCCGGATGCGCCTCGACCATGCCGGGCGATGCGTCGGGAACGTCGGCTTCGTCGCGGTGGACCGACTCGGCACCGACCTCGTCGGCGGCAGCAAGCCTGGGATCGCGGGACGGCGGCGCGGCGACGGGCGAGTCCTGATCGGTCGGCGCACGGTGCGCCGCAACCTGCGCTTCCAGATCGGCCGCCCGCGTCTGCACCGCGAGCGCACGTGCTTCCGCACCCGAGGCCCGCTCGCGCAGCAGGCGGCGCGGCTTGCGCAGGAGCCAGGACAACAGCGCCTCCGCGAGCAAGGCGCCGAGGATCAGCACACCGATCTGCCAGAGCGCGGTCAGCGCGCGTTGGCGCTTGGCCGGGCTGTCGAACACACCCCGCCACCACGACATCATGCGCGGCAGGTCGACCACCGCCTCGCCGACGCGGCGGATCTGCCGCACCGCATCGTCGCTCCAGCGGTTGGCCTGTCGGATCAACTGCGCGGTCAGGCCATTGGAGGTCACCAGCGCGCTCGACGCCGGCTCCGCCGCCGCGGCGCTCGCATCGGCAGCAGGCGCCGCCGTCGACGAGGCGGTGGCGGGCGCAGCAGGCGCCGCCGGTGCGACCAGCCGACCCACGGCGGGCGGCAGCCCGAGTGCACCGGCCACATAGCCGGCCGTACCCTGCCCGCCTTGCTGAACCGGCACGGCCGCCTGGGGGGCCTGCTGAGCGGCTTGTTGGGATGCCTGCGGCAGTGTCTGCTGCGGAATTTGCTGCGGAATTTGCTGCGGTACCTGCTGCTGGCTCGGTTGCTGGCCCGGCTGCAGGGCCGCCTGCGGGACTGATTGGTTCGCCGCGAGAGCCGCGCTCGATGCACCCGCGCCCGCCCCTGTCTGGGGCGACGACTGGATTGACGGCTGGGACTGCGCCTGGCTCGGCGTCGCCGCCGCTGCCTGAGGCTGCGCGGATGCGCCCGGAGCACCGCTCCCCTGCGTCAAGGTGCCGGCCTGGCCGGCCGCATAGCCGTCTGCCGTGGCTTGCCTGCCGACGCGGCTTGCATCGGCGCTCGACGCAGCGAGGTCAGGACTGCCGGCAGTCGGGTACGCCGCGGCCGCCGACGAGGCGTAGACCGGTACGTCGACCGCCGCCGTTTGGCCAGCCCGCGCCAGCAAACGTAGCGTCTCGACGGCGCGGCGACGTGCCTGTGGATCCTCCAGGATCGACAGCGCGTGCGCCGCTTCGGCAGGGCTGAGCGTCGCGGCGCGGGCAGGCGGGTCGCTCTGCGCACCGGCGCTCGCAGCAAATCCGACCAGGGCGACTGCCGGCAGCCATCGCCGGCAGAGGACAGTCAGCGACTGTGCAAACTTTCTCATAGGCTCTCACTTCGATACCCGCGGGTGACGCGCTTCGCGCGCATCGCCGCGCAGGCGGGAGACGCACCGCGCGGGCGTCCTCGAATCAGTGTGTCCGACAATCCGCGTGCCGACTTCTCCAGCCTGCGCGAAACGCGGCGTCGGTTGACCACGCTCACCACCGGTGCCAGGCGCGGCGACACGCGAACTACACGCCACCCACCACTAGACACCCGCCAGGTTTTGGCGGCGCGGAAGCGCAGCTTCGGCACCGACCGCGTTGCGGGCGCGGGTGCGCAGCGCGCGCAACCGCTTCCCAGACAAATGGGGCCAATGTGGCCAATGCGACCGATGGCCGCCGCGGCGGTCCACAGGGCCGTCATGCGATCGGCATGCACGGCCAAGGACCGGCTCGATCGCTGGCGCCGCCACGCAGGCTCGGCATCGACCCAAATCTGGTTTGGCATCGAGCTAGCGTCGACGACTGATCGCTGCCGCGGTCAGCGGCTGCGCGAAGGCGCTTGCGGTGCAGGCCAGCGCGGCAATGAACGGAGCATGCGGGACACTGACACCGGTCAATTCTTGCAGAGTTTGGCGCTGGCCGCATGACAGCCACCTGGCCAGCCCAGAGAATAGGCTGGCGCGACGGCGCTGCGACGCTTGCTCAGACGTGCCGCTTCGCGTCGGTTCGCTGCCGTCCGCACGTGCCGTCGACGGCTTGGCAGTTCAGCCGATTCAGGCCACTGCGCCGCGCGCGTTGCGTCGCTGGCGGTCACTGACACGGCGGGCGCCTGCGTTGCCGTCGGGCAGCCGGGTCGAAGCGCGTCGTCGCCGTCTTCGTTACCAGCGCGGCGCGCTGGCGCTCCTGCGCTGGCCCGCGTCGCCGACGCGACCGTCACTCGCCGCGGAAAACCTTCGCGCCGCGGACCGTCATGTGACGCCCGAACCACGGGGAGACCGGAGCCGCTACTGCGGCTCAACGCTCCAACGAGGCCAACGCGCTATCACCGACCCCCACCGAAGGGCGCAACACTGTCAACAATGTTTTCGCGCGGGGCATAAACCAGCTGTACTAAGAATTAAACCTGATGACGTTGTCGCGATCACCGCGCGATAGTCGGTCTGCCCTTCGCGCGAAATCCAGCGGAGGGGAAGCATGCGACGCGCATGTATTGCCAACCCATGCCGGCGTGCCGTGTCCGACACCGCTGCCGGGCATCTCGATGACGCTGTAAGGATGAGTACCACTACTATGTCGACACCCCATGCGCACCGTCGCCGCGCACTCGTGCCATGTTATCTGGCGGCGCTGGCCGGCCTGCTGTTCGGCCTTGACATCGGGGTCATTTCCGGCGCCCTACCGTTCCTCTCGAAGGAATTCCAGGTGAGCGACCGGATGCAGGAATGGATCGTCAGTTCAATGATGCTGGGTGCGGCGGGCGGCGCGCTGGCCGCCGGCGAACTGTCCAGCCGATATGGCCGGAAGAGCGCGCTCCTCGTCGCCTCGGTGCTGTTTCTGATCGGCTCGGCGCTGTGCGCGGCCGCGTGGTCCGCGCACGTGCTGATCGTCGCACGACTGATCTTGGGCCTCGCCGTCGGCGTGGCGTCCTTCACGGCACCGCTCTACCTGTCCGAAATCTCACCGCCCGCATTGCGCGGCTCGATGATTTCGTTGTACCAATTGATGATCACTGTCGGTATTCTTGCGGCGTTTCTGTCCAACACCGCATTCAGCTTCTCTGGCAGTTGGCGCTGGATGCTCGGCATCGTCGCCTTCCCGGCGGCCGTGTTGTTGTGCGGAGTCGTGGCCCTGCCCAGCAGTCCCCGCTGGCTGATGAGCCGAGGACGTCGTACGGAAGCGCGACACATCCTGCTCCGACTGCGTGGCGACCCGGCCGACGCGGACGCGGAATTGCGCGACATCGACGGCGTTCTGCATGTTCAGCAACGCGGTTGGGCGCTGCTGCGTCACCAGCCCGCTTTCCGTAGGTCGCTGGCGCTTGGCATGTTGTTGCAGGTCATTCAGCAATTGACCGGAATCAACGTGGTGATGTACTACGCGCCGCGCATTCTCGACCTGGCCGGTTTCGCCTCGGCGCAACACCAGATCGGAGCGACGGTGATGGTCGGCCTGGTCAACGTGCTGGCAACCTTCGTGGCGATCGCGCTGGTCGACCGCAGCGGTCGGAAGGCGGTGCTGTACGCCGGCTTTGCCATCATGGCAACCGGCATGGGTGCGCTGGCCATCCTGTTCCACCTCGGCGTCGCCTCGCGGTTCGAACAGGTGCTGGCGGTGGGCATGTTGCTGCTGCTGGTCGCCGGCTTCGCGATGTCCGCCGGTCCACTCGTCTGGGTGCTGTGTTCGGAGATCCAGCCCGCGCGTGGACGCGATTTCGGGATCGCGGTGTCGACGTTCACGAACTGGATCAGCAACGCGTTGACCGGTGCGACGTTTCTTTCACTCATCAATGCGTTCGGACCGGCAGCGACCTTCGGCGGCTATGCCGTTCTGAACGCGGCGTTCATCGCTGTCGTGTTCTATCTGGTACCGGAGACACGCGGCGTGACGCTGGAGCAGATCGAACAGAAGCTGCTGGCGGGCTTTCCGCTGCGCGATATCGGGCGCTGACGCAGCTGCGTGATCGCCGTAACGCGTGGCTTGCCAAGAGACGCAGTCGCCGCAGCGGCTGGTGGGATCCGCGGGTGCCCGAGCGCGACGGACTGGAGGCGGACCGGCGACGGATTTGCGCCAAAGCGCGACCGAGCGCGCGGGATCAGGGAGGCAGCGATTGCCCTGAAGCCATCATTGCGCTACCTGCTGTAGCTGCGCTCATGTAGATCGTCGAAGCCTTTCGATGAACCAGCAGCGGCCCCGGCAAGCGGGCGCAAGCGCCGGCTCAGTCTTCAAAGAGTTGTCGCGACAGGACGACCCGTGAACGATGCGCCGCATGCCGCCGCGCCGCGGCGACGATGGCGGACTCGTGCGTGCGGAACGCAGCGAGCGCGTTGATGCCCGCGGGGTCCGCGCCAAACCGTTCGACGAGCAGCGCACACGAAATCACACCAAGCCGGCGCTGGCCCGCCTCAATGAAACGGAAGACCACGGCGCGCGCGGTTGCGTCCTCCAAAGCGACTACGCGGCCGGACGGTTCCATCGCTGCCTCGCCTCAAAAATCCATCCTAACACGCGCGATGTGACCGTTCGCCGCCATTCATAGGTCCGTTCCGCCAGGGGATTGACCGCGCTGATGCTTGAGCCTGGAACACGGTGGCACGCGCAGTTGACAAGCCTCCGGGGCATCAGCTTATACTGTATGCATGAACAGTACTGACGTGAAGCGCCATGCAGAGTGCCGTCTGCTCCACCCTGTCCTATGAGTGTCACTTTGCCCGTTGTCATCCGATGTGCGTCCTCGAACGGGATGGTGGCGCCGATACGCGCTAATGAGTAGGCCAGCGTTGGACCACTGATCGGCCTTTGCAGGCCCTCAGCCGCTTGCGATCCGCGCACGCGCGAACTGTATCGCGACGCATTGCTGTGCGTTGCCGCCGTCCAACGAGCGCAACGGCAAGACGCCAGTGCCACGGGCGGTGAATGCGGGTCAGTGCGGGTCGATGCGGCGATACGCCATTTGTGGGGATAAGCGCGAAAGGCAGCGGATTGACGAACCAACGAAGTGGCGTGCCCCGGCCACGACTTGGTTTGTCTGACCATAGGTGCCCCTGCTCGGCGGCGGGTTTGGCGGGTTTGGCGGGTTTGGCGGGTTTGGCGGGTTTGGCGGGTTTGGCGGGTTTGGCGGGTTTGGCGGGTTCGGCGGGTTCGGCGGGTTCGGCGGGTTCGGCGGGTTCGGCGGGTTCGGCGGGTTCGGCGGGTTCGGCGGGTTCGGCGGGTTCGGCGG
>NZ_FNLO01000029.1 GCF_900095735.1 Chitinasiproducens palmae
CAGAAGCGTCTTGAGATGGACGTGGAAGGCGTACGGGTTGTGATTGTATCAACCAGTATTTGAGTGATCTAAACGTCACTTGGAATACGGCACAACGCTGAGAACTCAAACCTAGAGCGGGTGCAGACGCACTCGTTATAGGGTCAAGCGAATAAGTGCATGTGGTGGATGCCTTGGCGATCACAGGCGATGAAGGACGCGGTAGCCTGCGAAAAGCTTCGGGGAGCTGGCAAACGAGCATTGATCCGAAGATGTCCGAATGGGGAAACCCGGCCCGTATGGGTCATCCGTAACTGAATTCATAGGTTACGCGAAGCGAACGCGGTGAACTGAAACATCTAAGTAGCCGCAGGAAAAGAAATCAACCGAGATTCCCAGAGTAGTGGCGAGCGAAATGGGAAGAGCCTGTACTTTTTAGCATGTTGGTTAGCAAAAGTCCTTGGAAACGGACGCCATAGCGGGTGATAGCCCCGTATGCGAAAACCAGTGTGTGGAACTAGGGGTACGACAAGTAGGGCGGGACACGTGAAATCCTGTCTGAAGATGGGGGGACCATCCTCCAAGGCTAAATACTCGTGATCGACCGATAGTGAACCAGTACCGTGAGGGAAAGGCGAAAAGAACCCCGGGAGGGGAGTGAAATAGATCCTGAAACCGCATGCATACAAACAGTCGGAGCCTCTTTATGGGGTGACGGCGTACCTTTTGTATAATGGGTCAGCGACTTACGTTCAGTAGCGAGCTTAACCGTATAGGGCAGGCGTAGCGAAAGCGAGTCCGAATAGGGCGACAGTTGCTGGGCGTAGACCCGAAACCAGACGATCTATCCATGGCCAGGATGAAGGTGCGGTAACACGTACTGGAGGTCCGAACCCACTAATGTTGAAAAATTAGGGGATGAGCTGTGGATAGGGGTGAAAGGCTAAACAAGTCTGGAAATAGCTGGTTCTCTCCGAAAACTATTTAGGTAGTGCCTCGTGTATCACCTTCGGGGGTAGAGCACTGTCATGGTTGCGGGGGTCATTGCGACTTACCGCGCCATAGCAAACTCCGAATACCGAAGAGTGCAATCACGGGAGACAGACATCGGGTGCTAACGTCCGGTGTCAAGAGGGAAACAACCCAGACCGCCAGCTAAGGTCCCCAAGATTGGCTAAGTGGGAAACGAAGTGGGAAGGCTAAAACAGTCAGGAGGTTGGCTTAGAAGCAGCCACCCTTTAAAGAAAGCGTAATAGCTCACTGATCGAGTCGTCCTGCGCGGAAGATGTAACGGGGCTAAGCCAGTCACCGAAGCTGCGGATGCA
>NZ_FNLO01000018.1:0-41667 GCF_900095735.1 Chitinasiproducens palmae
CGCTCGCGCCGAGCTTCTACGTGATCGCCGCGGCCGTGATCAGCGCCCTCGCGGTGGCCGCGATCGGCCGCACCGGCTGGCTGACGCGCCAGCCCCTTGAACGGCAGCGCTGACCACGGCGGACGCGGCGCGTGCAGGTATTCGAGCGCACCAAGCCGGGTCGGTCGGGCACGCGTCGTGCTCCTGGAGGGGAAAGCATCCTTTCCGGAGAAAGACATGAAGAAGATCTTCCGCCCGACCTCGATGTTGCTGGCCGGTATCTGCGGCGCCGCGATCCTCGCCTCGCAACCGTCGATCGCGCAGAACGGCGCACAGGACAACAGCGGGTCGAACACGACCCGCCAGGAAAAGAAGGCTGAGTTGAAGAAGCTCGAAGCCAACGGCTATCGGCCCGAGTACAACGATCCGCACTACCCGAACAACCTGCAGAACGCGGAACGCCGCTCGGGTTCGCCCGGCGCCGCTTCGCAGCGCCCGTGATGCGGCGCCGGGCAGCAGCGCGTCGCTCTCGAATTCCGTTGAATCGGTCGTGCTTGGACCGTACCGGTGACCGTGCCGATTACGGCACCGGTCCCATAGCGAGCGGAGCGAGGTGTGCAGCGTGCAAAGGAAAAGGCCGGCTCAGCCGGCCTTTTCCTTTGCACGTTCGGCCCGGTACGTTTCGGCCGCACCGAGACCCGGCGCCGCTTCTGACCTGCTAGGGACCGGCTCGACGTGCCCGGCTCACCCGGCTTCGCGCCAAGGAGCAACAGCCGTGTACCATGCGGTTCGCGCACGCATGCCGCACTCTTGTCGCATACGTGCCGCATGTATGCCTTTCCCCGAGCCCAGGAGCCGAAACATGGCGACAGCCCCCAATTTCCAGCCGTCCTCGGCCGCTTCCATGCCATCGGCGCCCACGCCTGCCGGCGCTTTCAGCGACTCCGATTCGCATGGCACCGTGTCCTGGACCGACGGCGAGGCAATCGAACGACGCCTCTGGCGCGCCCAAGCGGCGCCGCCGCGGCGTGTCGAAATCGTCGACGACCGGGTCAAGGCGGACCATGCGTTCCGCCTGGCCTCGGAGGGCGTCGGCCTGCTGTGGCGCGGCGACTACCAGAACGCGCGTCAGTTGCTGCAGGCGCTGGCGCGTCGGATCGACCAGAAGCCGCGCAAGCCCAAAGCGCCGCCCGCCACCTTGCGCGACGCGTTCAATGCCTATCGGCAGGCGCAGGCACAACGCGCTCGCACGCTGGGCATGGTGCTGATCGAACTCGACGAGGCATATCGGATCGCCCTGCGGCGTGCCCCGGACGTTGCCGAGGCCTGTCTGCAGACCTATGGTCCGGCGACCGAACCGTCGATCGTCTCGTTGCGGGAACTGCTGGGCCTGATCGGGGCCTACGAGTGGCGCAAGGCGGGGGTCGAGATCGCGCCGCTCGGCGCGCGGATCCACCCGCACCATGGGGTGTTCTCGCCGGTCCGCGGCGAGTACATCGACCTGGTGGCGAACGCGCCGCTGCCGGCCGACACGCTCGCGTTCGACATCGGTACCGGCACCGGCGTGCTGGCGGCCTTGCTGGCCAAGCGCGGCGTGGCGCGAGTGGTGGCAACCGAGATCGCCCCGCGTGCGCTGGCCTGCGCGCGCGACAACGTCGCGCGGCTCGGCCTGACCGAACGGGTCGACGTCGTTGAAACGGACCTGTTTCCGGACGGCCAGGCGCCGTTGATCGTTTGCAATCCGCCCTGGCTGCCCGGACGCCCGAGTTCGCCGCTCGAAAGCGCGATCTACGACCCCGACAGCAGGATGTTGAAGGGTTTTCTCGCAGGCTTGGCCGCGCATCTGGCGCCGCAGGGCGAGGGCTGGCTGATCCTGTCGGACTTTGCCGAACACCTGGGCCTGCGCACGCGGGCCGAATTGCTCGCCTGGGTCGACGCGGCCGGCCTGCGTGTACTGGCGCGCAGCCAGATCCGTCCGCGCCATCCCCGCGCCAGCGATCGCAACGACCCATTGCATGCGGCGCGGCGCGATGAGATGACGTCGCTGTGGCGTCTCGCCGCGAAGGTCTGAAGGCGGCCTGCCGATCAGGACCGATGCGCGGACGTGGCGCGCAGTCGGGCAAGGGCGGCGCGACCGGCGTGCAGCCCGCTTGCAAAGCACGCGGTCAACAGGTAACCGCCGGTAGGGGCTTCCCAGTCGAGCATCTCGCCGGCGCAGAACACGTTCGGCATCGCGCTCAGGCCACCGTGCGCAGCGATCGCGTCGAAGCGCACGCCGCCAGCGCTGCTGATCGCCTCGGCAAGCGGCCGAGCCGCCCGCAGCCGCAACGGCAGCGCCTTGATCGCGCGGGCCAGGTCGTCGGGCGCGTCGAACGTCGCGTCGGGCAGGCACTCGCGCAGCAGCGCTGTCTTTACGCCCGTCAGGTTGAGGCGGCTCTGCAGGTGGCTCGATAGCGAACGGCGACCGCGTGGACGTTCGAGCGCAGCGGCCACGCGCGCGGGCGTCAGGTCCGGCAGCAGATCGAGTTCGAGCCATGCCTCGCCATGTTGCCGGATGCGGTCGCGAATCGGCGCCGACAGCGCGTAGATCAGGCTGCCTTCGACACCGGTCGCCGCGACCACGAACTCGCCACGGCGCGCCGCGACGTGTGCCGCTGCATCGGCATCGGCGGCCAGCCTGGCCGCAACCGGCTTGACCGGTGCACCGGCGAAGCGTGCCTGCATGAACGGACTCCACGCCACGTCGAAACCGCAATTCGATGGCAGCAGCGGCGCCACGCCGACGCCGCGCGCTGCGAGTACCTCGGTCCAGTCGCCGGTCGAACCGAGCTTGGGCCAGCTGCCGCCGCCCAGCGCCAACACCACCGCGGCCGCCTGGCGCGACAGGATGCCGGCCGGGGTCTCGAACCGCAGCAGCTCGGCGCCCGCGTCCCAGCCGAGCCAGCGGTGCCGCATGTGCAGCCGGACGCCGCGGGCACGCAGACGATGCAGCCACGCGCGCAGCAGCGGCGCCGCCTTCATGTCGGTGGGAAACACACGGTTCGACGTTCCGACAAAGGTCGCGACCCCGAGCGCGGCGGCCCAGTCGCGCAGTGCCTGCGGCCCGAAGGCGTCGAGCTGCGGCGCCAATGCCTCGCGGGCCGTGCCGTAGCGCGCCACTAAGTCGGCGTAAGGCTCGGCATGCGTCAGATTGAGGCCGCCCACGCCGGCCATCAGGAACTTGCGTCCAACCGACGGCATGCGATCGTAGAGGTCCACCGCAACCCCGGCATCGGACAGCACCTCGGCGGCCATCAAGCCTGCCGGGCCGCCCCCGATGACGGCGACGGGTGCGTCATGCCCCTCGTTCACGACCGGCTCAGGGCTTCACGCTGGCCGGATAGCCGGCGTCGGTGGTGGCCCGGATCAGCGCCGCGACGCTGGCTTTCTGGTCGTCGAAGGTGACCCACGCTTCCTTCCCTTCGAGATCGATATTGGTTTTCTTCACGCCGTCCAGCCGGCTCAGCGCATGCTTGATGGTGACCGGGCAGGTCGCGCATATCATGCCGGGGATCGTCAGCACGACGACCCGCTCGGCGGCATGCGCTGCCGGGCCTGCGACGAGCAGCGCGGTGAACAGGGTGGTCAACGACAGGGTTCGAAAGCGTTTCATGGGCGGGCTGACGTATCTGATGGGGCGGACGCGCGGGTGACGGTGTTGCGGGGCGGCCGGATCAATAGAACCATCGCATGGTCCACGGCGTGGTGAGCACGATCAACAGCAGCAACACGACGAGCACATAGCCGACCCGGCCGACACGGCGCACCGGTGGCGACGCGCATGACTGGTCCGGCGCGCAGCGCGCCGCGCGGCCGAACAGTCGCGGCGTCGCGACCGCCAGCGCAAGCAGCGCCGCCGCCACGAAGAACGGCTGGTAAGGCGCGAGCGCACTCAGGTGCGCGAGCCAGGCGCCACCCAGGCCGAGCAGCACCAGCAGCAGCGGGCCGAGGCAACACGTCGAGGCCAGCAACGCGGCAAGCGCCGCGCCCAGCAGCGGCCAGCGAGCCGAACGACGCGTCGTCACGACGGGCGCGTCCATCTCAGCCCACGATCTCGCGCGCGTTCATCGAATACTGGAACGCGGCCGGATCGTACGGATCGAGCGGGCCCGACGCCGTTTCCGCGCGCGGATACATGAAGAAGTTCAGCGGGCGCGCAGCCGGCGGGCTGAGTGTCAGGTCGTTCGCATTGTTGTAGCCGACCCAGTTCATCTCCCAGAAACCGAACAGCTTGCGACGCGCCATTTCGACGCGCGGGTCGTCCATCGGCAGCAGCGTGCCCGGTGCTTCCTCCAGGATGATCTTGCGCACATCGGCCGGATCGACCGGCACCCAGCCGAAGCGGGGATCGTGGAATTCGGCACGGCAATGTTGCGCGCGCGTGATGTCGCCGCTCTTGCCCAGCGACTTCCAGAACTTCGAATCGGCAACGCGCACCCCGTACACGTCGCGTGCCGGAATGCCGATCGAGCGCGCCATGCCGACGAACAGCGGGTTGAGGTCGGCGCACTTGCCGCCGAGGTCGCCCGATTCGAGCATGAAACGGATGTCGCCGGTGCCGCAGCCGACCGTCTTCGGATTGCGGTACGTGTTCGCAATGATCCAATCGAACAGCGCGCGCGCCTGCGCGACCGGGTCGCGCGGCGCTTCGGTGATCGCCTTCAGCGCCGTGTCGCGCACGATGCCGTCGGTCGGGATGTGCGGCGTGGCAGCCAGCCAGCGCAGCCGCTCCTCCGGTGCCAGCTTGTAGGGGCCGTCGGAAGCACGCAGATCGACCCAGCGGTCGCGGGTCGCCGCCCACGCGCGCGTCGTCAGCGCCGGCGACTTCACCGATGCGTCCCATTGCGCGTAGAGGGCCGGCGCGCCGTACACCGGATCGCGGCGCACTTCGACGTGACTCGCGTTGCCTTCCCACGCCACCCCGAGTTCGCGCTGATAGGCGGTGTCCTGCGGATTGGGCAGCGGCAGCCACAGCTTGGACGCGCCGGCGTCGGCGGGTAGCCGGACGTCGGTGCGGAGCTCGAAGGTGCGCCAGCGCCGCGTGGCCTCCGGCAGCGTCGCGGTCTGCGCCGGGTCGGCCGGTGCGGCGGCGGCGGTCTGGGCGAGCGCGCCGCGGCCGGCCACGGCGGCGACTGCCGCCCCCGTCAAACCGACAAAGGTCCTGCGTTTCATGGCTGTGTCCTGATATCAGCGTCGCGGCGTGAGCGCCGCGGCATACATAGAGTGGCGGGGCGGACCGCGGCGATGTCCGTCGTCCCGTATCGGTCGTGACGCGTGCCGGGTCGGGCGGCGCGGCCCGGGCCATTCCGCCGTTCCGCTGTTACGACAGACGGCGGGCGAAGCGCGGCGCGCCGCAGCGCGCTCTGCGCTCGCGCCGGTCAGCCGACGGTGCCGTCGCAAGCATGCCCCGGCCGCGCACCGTGCCGCATGGCGCGATATTTTACCGCAATGCCACCCGGTCGCCGGCACGCGCGCTTCGGGTCGCGGATGGCGCATCGCGCCGGCGCGCGCATTTTTTGCGACAATGCGGCGCGCCCGGCTTGACCGGCAGGCCGCGGCATGCCCCGCACGCCGTGTTGGCCGCGATGCCGTTCGACACCCGCGCTCGCCCGCTGCGTTGCTTCGTCACGTCGCGTGCTTCGGCCCTCGCGCTTCGGCCCGTCGGCTGCTGCTGCGTCTCGATTCCTGTCCCTCGACTCCTGTTCCGATGTCCCTGCCGATCGACCCGCTGTATTCCCTGTCCGGACTGTGCGTCGGCTTTCTTGTCGGCATGACCGGTGTCGGCGGCGGCTCGCTGATGACGCCCTTGCTCGTGCTGCTGTTCGGCGTGGCACCGGCCAGCGCGGTGGGCACGGATCTGCTGTACGCGGCAGTGACGAAGGGCGTGGGCACGGTCGTGCACGGGCTCAAGGGGGCGGTCGATTGGCGCATCACCGGACGCCTTGCGGCCGGCAGCATCCCGGCGGCGCTGGTGACGCTGTGGTGGCTGTACCGGCGCGGCGCCGCCGGCCATGCGGCGCACGGCGGCCTGATCGAGATGGTGTTGGGCGTCGCACTGTTGACGACTTCGCTGGCGCTGCTGTTTCGCCCGCAGTTGGCGACCTATGCGGCGCGACGCAATGCCGCGACACAGCGGCCTGCCGACGCCAAGCCGGGCAGCAGCGGTGCCGTCCGCACCGTGGTGGCGACGGTCGCGGTCGGCGCCGTGCTGGGTACGCTGGTGTCGTTGACGTCGGTAGGCGCCGGAGCGGTCGGGGTGACCGCATTGCTGATGCTCTATCCGAAGCTGCCGACCGGCAGGATCGTGGCATCGGACATCGCGCATGCGGTGCCGCTGACCTTGATCGCCGGCAGCGGCCACTGGCTGATGGGCTCGGTGGACTGGCACATCCTGACGTCGCTGCTGGTGGGCTCGGTGCCCGGCATCGTGGCAGGCAGCCGTCTGTCGGCGCGGGCGCCGGAGGTTTTGCTGCGCTATCTGCTCGCGCTGATCCTGGCGATCGTCGGTGCCCGTCTCGTGTTCGTTTGAACCTGACGGGCGCTCGACGGCGGGCCGGACGCGCACCGCGCGCGTCCGGCTCGGGCCTCAGCCTTCGCTGGCGCCAAACGGCGGCTCGCCGAGTTCCTGACGCAGTTGCATCAGACGCTGGTATGCCTTGTTGCGATAGGCGGCGAGCGGTTGCGCGCACGACGGCGGCAGGCCGAGGAAACCGCCGCCCGTCTTCAGGCCGAGGTCGCCCTGGTCGACGCGCTGCTTGAGGCCGGCCGGCACCGAGAAGCGGGGACCGTACTGCCGCTCCAGCGAACCGTACGAGGCGGCGTACACGTCGAGTCCTGCCATGTCGGCGATCGCGAACGGCCCGAACAGCGCCAGCCGGAAGCCGAACGAATTGCTCACCACCTTGTCGACGTCTTCCGGCGTGGCCAGACCTTCCTCGACGACCGCCACCGCTTCCTTGAACAGCGCGAACTGCAGGCGATTGGCCACGAAGCCGGCCACGTCAGCCACCCGCGCGGTGACCTTGCCGGCCGCCTGCACCAGCGCCTCGGATGCCGCGACGACGTCTTCGCTGGTGTCCGCGCCCGGAATGATTTCGACGGCCGGGACGAACGGCGCCGGGTTCATCCAGTGCACACCCAGGAAACGCGACGGGTGCTGGAGGGACGGCGCCATCGTCTTGATCGGAATCGCCGACGTGTTGGTCGCGATGATGCAGTCCGGCCGCACCGCGGCTTCGATGCGCTTGAGTACGTCGAGCTTCAGTTCGAGATTCTCGGGCACGACTTCGGCGACGTAATCGACGCGCTGGCCGATCGCCTCGATCGATTCGGCCGCGATCAGCTTTTCCTTCAGCGTCGCCGTGCTGCCGGCCGGGAACAGGCCGGCGCTTTCGAACGCCTCGGCTTCGCGCAGCAGGCGCGCATGCGAGTCGCGCGCGCGCTGGGCGTCGGCATCGGTCAGATAGACGGTGCAGCCGGTCAGTGCCAGCGACTGGGCGATGCCGCCACCCATGTAGCCGCTGCCGACCACGGCCAGCGTTTCGATCTTGCGTGTCATTCGGTGCTCCTGTGATGCGTGGGGATGAACGATGTGTCGGCGTCGGGCGGCGCGATCACATCTCGACATTCGAGCGGTCCGGCATCAGGCGCAGCGCGATGGCCGCGACGACGGCGCCGAACAGCAGGTAGCTCGCGACCGCATAGCCGCTGGCGAAGTAGGCGAGCAGGGCGGTGGCGACCAGTGGCGCGGGACCGCCGGCGACGACCGATGCCAGCTGGTAGCCGATGCCCGAGCCCGCATAGCGGATATTGGCCGGGAACTGCTCGGCGATCAGCGAGGCCTGTGCGCCATACTGCAGCGAGTGGGGCAGCATCGAGAGCGCGATCGCGAGGAACACCAGGGCCGGCTTGCCGGTATCGAGCAGCATGAAATAAGGGTAGGCCATCAACGCCAGCACCGCGCAGCCGATGTAGTACATCTTGCGGCGTCCCACCTTGTCCGACAGGATCGAGAAGTAGGGCAGCAGGAACATGTCGATGACCGCCGCGACGATGGTCGCCAGCAGCACGAACTGCCGGTCCATGCCAACCTTGCGGGTTGCATAGTCGAGCGTGAACGCGGTGAAGACGTAGAACGGCATCTGCTCCGACATGCGCAGGAAGGCCGACAGCACGATTTCCTTCGGATACTTCACGATCGCCTGCTTGACCGGGTTCTGCACCACCGCGCCGCTCTTCTTCTGCTTCGCGAACGACGGCGTTTCCTCGACCTTCAGCCGCACGACCAGGCCGACGATGATCAGGATGAAGCTCAGCAGGAACGGAATGCGCCATCCCCATTCCAGGAACGCGTCACCGGCGATCGCGTTGCCGCCGAGGATCGCCGCCGTCGACAGGATCAGGCCGACCGACGTACCGAGCTGCGGCCATGCGCCGGACAAACCACGTTTCTTCTGGTCGCCCCATTCCAGCGACAGCAGCGCCGAACCGCCCCATTCGCCGCCGACACCGATGCCCTGCAGCACGCGCAGCAGCACCAGAATCACCGCGCCGGTTTCACCGGCGGTGGCCGCGCTCGGCAGCAAGCCGATTGCGAACGTCGACAGGCCGGTGATCAGCAGCGTGATGACCAGCGTTCGCTTGCGTCCGATCCGGTCGCCGTAGTGGCCGAAGATCGCGCCGCCGATCGGCCGCACGATGAAGGCCACCGCGTACGATGCGAACGAATACACCAGTCCCAGTTGCGGACTGACGTTGGGGAAGAACACATGCGGGAACACCAGCGCGGCCGCCGCGCCGTAGATGTAGTACTCGTACCATTCGATCGACGTACCGATGAGGCTAGCCAGCGACGCATTGCGTCGATGCCGCTTCAACTCCTCTGGTTGGTACTGCTTATCGATGTCTGTCGCCGTGTTGCTCATCTTGCCTCTCCTTTGTGATCCTGTGCAGCCGCGCCGATCGAGCGCTCGGTGCGCGGCCAGCAGACCGGTGCGGTGCCCGGCGCGAACCGGTCGCCGCATGCCCGGCGCGAGGCCGCGCCGGCGCTGCGCGCCCGGCGTCCTGTCCCGCGCGCCGCGCGTCAGGCCGGCGCCGGCTGTGTTGCGCCGCCCTCCGGCGCCAGGGCGGCGAGGGCGGTGATTCGTTGCCGGACGGCATCGGCGGCCTCCGGCTCCATCGTCGCGGCGAGCCGGTGGGTCGCGCGAATCATGTGTTCGCGCATCGCGGCCCGTGCCTTGCGACTGTCGCCCTCGACGATGGCTTCGAAGATCGGCACGTGGTCGACGTAGGCCAGCGCGGGCGTGGTCGCGCGCGTCAGGTTATGGCCGATCCAGCCCACCGTCAGCGAACGGATGCCACGCAGAACATCGCGCAGCACGACGTTGTGTGCCGCTTCGGCGATGGCCAGATGGAAATCCAGATCCACCCGCGTGAACGCTTCGCCGTCCGGGCTGTCGCGCATCGCGGCGAGGTAGCCATGCAGGCGCGCCACGTCGCTGTCGCTGCGCCGCTGCGCCGCCAGTTCGACCAGCAGCATCTCGATATGCCACCGCGCCTCGACGAATTGCGCCACGTCCTTGGTCCCGAACAACAGCGCCCACTCAAACGTGCGGAACAGCGCGTTCGGATCGTTGCCCTTGAAGTAGCAGCCGCTGCTCTGGCGCACATCCAACACGCCGCGCGATTCCAGCAACTTCACGGCTTCGCGCACCGAAGAACGCGATACGCCGAGTTGCTCGGCGAGTCGGGTGACCGACGGGATGCGCTGGCCTGGCTCGACCGAACCCGATAGCAGGTAGTCGAGCAGGCGCTGGGCGACCTGCTCGGTCATGGTTTCGGGCCGTGCAATGTCTAGCTTGGTCAGTACGGCGGCAGTCTGAGTCTTCGTCATCGTTTTCAGATTAACCGATAAACCGTTCGAACGGTTTATCGGTTGCAGGGATACTGCGCGTTAATAGGGGTCATGCCTATCAGGGAAAACCTTAGGTCGCCGGTCGAATTCCAGTTGTTTGCATCGCCAACTCCGCTACAGGCGGGTCACGCCATAAGCAAATGATTTATCTATCTTGAGGCAATGTGATGAAGACGATCAATAGCTAAATTCAATCGATATACTGTCGGGTCAATCTTCGTCCGGAGCAACGATGAGCCTGGTTTTCGACAATGTCGACAAGCATTACGGCGATCTTCAAGTCGTCGACCGCTTTAGCGCGACGTTTCGCACCGGCGAGGTCGTTGCATTGGTCGGCCCGTCGGGCTGCGGCAAGTCCACCTTGCTGCACATGGCCGCCGGACTGGAACGACCGTCGTCGGGTCAGGTGCTGTGCGATGGCAAGCCAGTCGCGAAGCCGGACCCGAGCCGCACGCTGGTGTTCCAGGAACACGCGCTGTTCCCGTGGCTGACGTTGGGCGACAACGTCGCGCTCGCGCTCGAATTCCAGAAGCAGTCGAAGGCCGCGGCGCGGACGCAGGCAACCACCTGGCTGTCCCATGTCGGCCTGGCCGGCTTCGAAGGCTATTACCCGCATCAGGTGTCCGGCGGCATGCGTCAGCGCGCGGCACTGGCGCGCGCGTTCATCGCGCGGCCCGCGACGCTGCTGCTCGACGAGCCGTTCGGCGCGCTCGATGCATTGACGCGGCTGAGTCTGCAGGACGTGTTGCGCACGCTGGTCGCCGAAGCGCAGCCCAGCGTGCTGTTGGTCACGCACGACGTGGACGAGGCCTTGTTCCTTGCCGACCGCGTGTTGGTGTTCAGCGCGCGGCCGGCCCGCGTGCTGCGCGAGTTCACGCTGCCGCATCGCAGGAAAGGCCACGATCTGGGCGACTTCGCCACGGAAAAACGCCAGATTCTCGCGCTGCTTGGCGTCGAGGTCGACGCCATTGCATGACCGACTGCTTCTCTCACATCCAGGACGAATCATGAAAGCGAAACATTGGATCGCGGCGCCGCTTCTGTTGGCCGCCGTGCTGTGCCATTCCGCCTTCGCGGCCGACAAGCTGCGCGTCGGCTATCTGCGCGTGATGGACGACGCGCAGGCGATGGTCGCCCATGAAGGCAAATTCTACGAGAAGGCGGGACTCGATTCGGAACTGATCGAATTCAAGTCCGGCCCCGACATGATCAAGGCCATCGTCGGCGGCCAGGTCGACCTGGGCGTGCTCGGCTTCACGAATGCTGCCACCTGGGCGTCGAAAGGCGCCGATCTGAAGGTGGTCGGCGGCGCTCAGCAGGGCTACCACGCGCTGGTCGCGCGCGAGGACAGCGGCATCAAGAAAGTCGCCGACCTGAAGGGCAAGACGCTCGCGTCGCAGTCCGAAGGCAGCACTGCCGACGTGGTGCTCAAGGGCGTGGTGTTCAAGCAGGCCGGCCTGAAGCCCGACGACGTGAATCTGCTGGGCGTCAGCCCGTCGGTCGCGGTGCAGTCGCTGGTCGGCAAGCGCGCCGACGCGGCGTTCCTGTTCGAGCCGCAAGCCACCATCGCGAAGCTGGTCGCGCCGGTCCGGGAAATCTACGAGGTCGGCGAGAAGTGGCCGTTCCCGTGCATGGTGGTCATCACCTCGGGCGAGACGCTGAAAACGCGCAAGGGCGATGTCTGGAAGGCGCTCGACGCACAGCGCTCGGCGATCACGCTGCTGCAACAGCATCCCGATCAGGCCGCCAAGTTGATTGCGCCGTACTTCGTCGCCGAACCGACCTTGCAGACCCTGCACGGCCCGGTGCCGCGCGAAACGGTGGTGAGCAGCGCGATCAAGACGCAGACCTTCAACGCCGCGCTCACGCCGCAGGACCTGAAGCGGATCCAGGAAGTGGCGGACATTCTGCAGTCGCAGGGTGCATTGAAGACGCGTGACGGTTCCCGCTATGACACGTCCGCGATCGTCGACCTGTCCTGGCAAAAGGACCGCAAGCTTTGAGCCGGCCGGATCGCCTGAGCCCGACCAACAAGCGGCTCGCGGCCGCGCTCGGCGTCGCATTGATCCTGTTGCTCTGGCAGTGCGCGGCCTGGGTGCTGCCGGCCTTTCTGATGCCGGGCATCCCCGCCGTCTTGCAACGCCTGTCGACCGAACTCGGCCGGCCGGCGTTCTATCAGGCGCTGGGCGGCACGCTGGGCCGACTGGCGGTCGGCTACGGCGTCGCGCTTGCCTTCGGCGTTGCCTTCGGGCTGCTCGCCGCCGTCCAGTCGTTCTTCCGCGAGGTATTGCGCGGCGCCATCGTCGTTCTGCAGTCGATTCCGTCGATCGCGTGGGTGCCGCTGTTCCTGATCGCGCTCGGCTTCGGCAGTTTGCCGATCATCGTCGTGGTGGCGTTGGCCGCGTTCTTCCCCGCCGCGCTGAGCGTGATGAACGCCACCGAGTCGGTGCAGCGGGTGCATGTGTCAGCGGCGCGCGTGATGGGCGCCAGCGCCGGCGGCCTCGTGCGTCGCGTCTATCTGCCGGCTGTCATGCCGTCGCTGATCACCGGCGCGCAGCTTGCGTTCGGCAATGCGTGGCGTGCGCTGATCTCGGCCGAAATGCTGGTCGGCTTCGGCAAGGGCCTCGGTCGCACGCTGCAGTACTCCGGCGAAATCGCCGATATGGCCGGTGTGATGAGCAACATCCTGGTGATCGCGCTTCTTGCCGCGCTGATCGACCAATTGATCCTCGAAGCGCTGAAACACCGTTTGCTGCGTTACCAGTACGTGTAACTCCCTGACGAAGCCGATGCGTTCCATCCTCCGCTCCGAACGCCGCACCCATGCGGATCTGCCGACGCCTTCACTGGGCGTCGAGGCGACGTTCGCATGGGTGGCGGTCGCGCTCGGTCTGCTGCTGGCCGCGCTCGCGCTCGGGGTGGTCTGGCTGCAGCAGCGGGGCGACGCCACGCTGCGGGCTGGCGAGCCGGCGCGCGGCTTCGCCGCCGCCCATGCGCGCGGACGCCTGATCGTCGGCCTGCCGCCGCGGCCCGTTGCAGTGAAGGGCGCCGCGGCACGCACCGAGGACGGGCTCGACGCGGCACTCGCCGAAGCGCTCGGCCAGCGGCTGGGACTGCCGGTCGAAACGCGCGCGGACAGCGCCGGCGCACCCGCCGGCGGCGACGTCGACGTCGTACTGGCGATCCGGCCAGTGGGCGCGGACAGCAGCCGGCACGGCTGGTTCGCCGAGCGGACGGTGCCGATCGAAACCGGCTACCGTACCCGGCCGCAGGCGGTGATGCGCAGCGACACGACGCTGCGGCGCTGGCAGGATCTACATGGCCGGACGGTGTGCATCGCGCAGGCCGCGCTGCCCGCGCAACGCGAAGCGGCGCGCTGGGACGCTCGCGTGACGACTTTCCGCTTTCCCTCGGACGCATTGGTGGCCGTGCGCGAGGGACGTTGCGACCTCGCGCTGATCGACGATGTGTCCTACGCGCCACTGATGCGACTGCCGGAATGGCGCAAGTTCTCGGCGTCGCTGCCGCGCAGCACCGCCCTGAGCGAGCGCGTCTGGTTGTTGCCGGCGGGCGAGGCAGCGGCGCGCCGCGACGATGCGGCGGCGCTCGCCGATACCGCGCGGGCCTGGGCACGCGACGGCACCATCACGCGCCTGGCGGGGCAGTGGTCGCGGCAGGTCGCCTTCGACGTTTACCTCGACCAATCGGTGCCCGACTGCCACGGTTGAGCGCATGCTTGACCGCGCGACACAACGCCGGAGCGTATGCCGCGCTTCGCGACCCTGTGCCTGATGCCGGCCGCTGCCGGCCGCTGCCGGCAGGCCGGCTCGGCAGCGCTTGAGCCGTCTGCTTGAACGATCGGACCGCCTGGCCCGCACGACCGGCCAACCGCTTGCCCCGGCCGGCTCTCAGGGACGCGCGTCGGCCGCGCGCGTCGCTGCGGTCACGTTCGCCGCGCTCCCTGCGCTCGCCGACTCGGCCCAGCCGGTCTGCGCGTCGATGAACGAGAAGGTGTCGCGCTGGCTCGGCGCCAGGAAGCGCAGCGGCGGGGCGAACGCGCCGATGATCGACAGGTGGCTGACGTTGCCGGGATAGACGGCCGCCTGGACCGGGCCACCGTGTTCATGAATACGGGCCGCCAGACGTTCCGTGTTGCCGGGGTCGACCGTATGATCGGCGGCCCCGGCCAGCAGCAGCATCGGCGGCGTGGCCTCGCCGACGTGCGTGATCGGCTGCGTCGATGGCAGTCCCTGCGGCGTGGCGAAGATCTCCTGCAGCACGGGATCGGTCAGCGGCAGGAAGTCGTAAGGTCCGGCAATGCCGACCACCGCCCGCAGCGCCCGTTCGGGGCGCAGGCCCTCTGCGGCCAGCCAGCGCGAATCGAGCGCGAGCATCGCCGCGATATAGGCGCCGGCCGAGTGGCCGACCAGCACCAGCCGGGTCGGATCGCCGCCGTAGTCCGCCGCGTGATCGCGCGCGAAGCGCACGGCCTGCGCGGCGTCCTGCAGAAAGGTCGGATAGCGGACTTCGGGGTAGAGGCGATAATCGGGAACCATCGCGACATAGCCGTGCCGGGCGAACGCGGTGGCGACGAAGCGGTAATTTGCCTTGTCGCCGTGCTGCCAGGTGCCGCCGTACAGGAAAACCACGATCGGGCGACCCGGCGCGGCGTGGGCTGCCGGCTCGCTCGCGTTTGCACCGGGACCGGTCTCGCCGCTGGTCTGTGCCGGCAGATACACGTCGAGGCGCTGGCGCGGCGCGCCGCCGTACGACACGTCGCGCACCGTTCGCGCGTGACCCGCGGTGGCATTGAGCGTCCACGCGCAGCCGCCTGTGATCGGTGCGATCGCCAGGGCCGCCGCCAGACGCAGCCAGCCGGCGCGGCCAGACATGACGCGGCGAGACATGACGCGGCGCGGGGTGGCGCAAGCGCCGGGCCGCGCGGGGGCGGAGGTCTGGGTGTCGCGGGGAGCGGGCATCGAAGGGGCCAGGGAGCGCTGAAGCGTCCGTCGCCGCAAGAATCGCGCCGCGCCATCGGGGATGCCGGCCCAAGCCAGAGCCGGTTATATGTCTTCAACTAAAAAGTATTTCGCTTTTCCCATGCAATAGCTGAAACTCGACCCCGACAAGTGCGCCGTCCGCCGGCGCCCCCCGCATACCGCTTTGCCGTGTTGCCTCGGTAGATGCGCTCGGCTCGTTCCCGATACGATGTATCAATACACAGAATTCGACAAAGCCTTCGTGCGCAGCCGCGCCGCCCAGTTCCGCGACCAGCTCGAACGCTGGCAGAGCGGCCGGCTGCCCGAGGAAGCATTCCGCCCGCTGCGGCTGCAGAACGGTTGGTACGTACAACGCTATGCGCCGATGCTGCGCGTCGCCGTCCCGTACGGCGAACTGTCGAGCCGCCAGTTGCGTGCGCTCGCCAGGGTGGCGCGCGACTACGATGAGCCGGAGGCGGAGGTCTACCGCACCGCGATGGAGACGCAGGGCAAGCTCGGCACGCGCCATCTGCCCACGCACTATGCGCACTTCACCACGCGCACCAATGTCCAGTTCAACTGGATCCCGCTGACGAAGGCCGCCGATGTGATGGACCTGCTGGCCGACGTCGACATGCACGGCATCCAGACCAGCGGCAACTGCATCCGCAACATCACCAGCGACGAGCGCGCCGGCATTGCCGTCGACGAAGTGGCCGATCCGCGGCCGTTTGCCGAGATCATGCGGCAGTGGTCGACGCTCCACCCGGAATTCGCCTTCCTGCCGCGCAAGTTCAAGATCGCGATCAGCGGCGCCAGCGAGGACCGCGCCGCCACCGGCTGGCACGATGTCGGCCTGCATCTGGTGCGCAACGCGGCCGGCGAACTGGGTTTCAGCGTGCACGTGGGCGGCGGCATGGGACGCACACCGGTGATCGCGACCCGGCTGCGCGACTTCCTGCCGTGGAACCAGATCATGAACTACCTCGAAGCGGTGGTGCGGGTCTATAACCGGTTCGGGCGCCGCGACAACAAGTACAAGGCGCGGATCAAGATCCTCGTGAAGGCCGAGGGCCAGCGTTACATCGACGAGGTGGAGGCGGAGTACCGGCAGATCGTCGAACATGACGGCGGCCCGCACACCATTCCGCAGGCGGAACTCGACCGCGTCGCTGCCTGCTTCGTGCCGCCGGCGCTCGCACAGCGCGCACCCCATGACCCTGACGCGGCGGCCGCGCAGCTCGACGCGCATGCCGCCGCCGAACCCGCGTTCGCGCGCTGGCTTGACCGCAACGTCGCGCCGCACAAGCTGCCGGGCCTGCGCATCGTCACGCTGTCGTTCAAGCGGCCGGGCCAGGCACCGGGCGACGCGTCGGCCGATCAGCTCGACACCGTCGCCGAGCTGGCCGACCGCTTTTCGGCCGGCGAGGCGCGCGTCACGCACCGACAGAACGTGGTGTTGCCATGGGTCCATGCGGAGGACCTGTTCACACTGTGGCAGGCGGCGCGCGCCGCAGGCTTCGCGAGCACCAATGTCCAGTTGCTGACCGACATGATCGCGTGTCCGGGCGGCGACTTCTGCGCGCTCGCCAATGCGCGTTCGATTCCGATTGCCGAGGCGATCACCGAGCGCTATCAGGATCTGGACGAGCTCGACGACATCGGCGAGATCGATCTGCACATCAGCGGCTGCATCAATTCCTGCGGACACCACCACAGCGGTCATATCGGCATTCTGGGCGTCGACAAGGACGGCAAGGAGTGGTACCAGATCACGCTCGGCGGTGCCGACGGTTCGTCGCGCAACGGCGCGGCCCAGGCCGGCAAGGTGATCGGGCCGTCGTTCTCGGCCGAAGAGGTGCCGGACGTGATCGAGGCCGTGCTCGCCACCTATCGCGACACGCGCGTTGCCACCGAACAGGCGCGCGAAAGCTTCGCCGCGACGGTCCGGCGCGTCGGCCTCGACGCGTTCAAGGCGGCGGCCAATGCCGCCCGCCATGCCGCCCCGAATGGCGCCACGGCGGCAGCCACAGCGGCAGCCTCGTCTGCCACCCCGTCCGCCACTCGCCAAGCCTCATGAATCCGGTCAATTTCCAACTCCTGCTCGCCGGCGACCATGTGCCGGCCGACGGTATCCGCAGCATCGCGCTGGCCAACGACGCCGATCCGGCCAGCCTGGCGGACTCGTTCGATCGTATCGAACGGATCGACCTGCATTTTCCCGACTTCACCGACGGACGGGCGTTCAGCCAGGCCTATCTGCTGCGGCGGCGTCTCGGTTTCACCGGCGACCTGCGTGCGACCGGCGACGTGCTGATCGATCAACTGGTGCAGATGGAACGTGTCGGCTTCACGAGCGCGGTGCTCAAGGAAGGTGTCGACCCAGCCGACGCGGCGCGGCAGTTCGAGCGCTTCCCGGCGTTCTATCAGGCCGACACGGTCGAGCAACGTCCGCGTTTCAACCGGCCGGCCTGAGCGCCCAGCCCTCCCGCCGCCCACATGGCACGGATGCGTGGCAGACGGGGCAGGATTGCCTCAGCGCGCCGCGTGGCTTGCGCGGCTCGCCAGCACATGCATCGCGCCTTCGGCGACCAGCATCGCGACGCCGAGCCAGATCGGCGCGTAGGTCAGCCACGCATCGCCACTGATGCGACCGCCCAGCAGCAATGCGACGCCGAGCAGCATCACCGGTTCGACGTAGCCGAGCAGGCCGAACAGCCCGAACGGCAGCAGCCGGCTCGACACCATGTAGCTGACCAGGGCCGCGGCGCTGATCAGGCCGAGCACCGGCACCAGACCGAACAGCGCCGGATGGGCGCGATAGGTCGCCAGCGTCGACGGGCCGTGCAGTACCAGATAGACCGCGATTGGCACCATCAGCCATACGTCGAAGCAGAAGCCGCCCAGCGAATCCAGCCGGAAACGGCGGCGCAGGATGAAGTAGAGCGGGTAGCCGAGCGCCACGACCAGTGTTTCCCACGACACGCTGCCGACGCGATAGAGTTCATGGCATACGCCAAACGCGGCACAGAGCGTCGCCACGCGCTTCAGCGGCGTCAATCGCTCGCCGTAGTGCAGCCGGCCGATCACGACCATCAGCAGCGGCAGCAGGAAATAGCCGAGCGAGACTTCGAGCGCGCGGTTGTGCAACGGCGCCCACATGAACAGCAGCAGCTGCACGGCGAGCAGCAACGCGCAGACGGGCATGGCCAGCCACAGTGCGCCGTGCGTCCGCGCACGTTCGGCGATGTCGCGGACCTGCGGCCAGGCACCGCTCAGGACTACGAACAGGGCGACGCAGGGAGCGGTCAGCAGCATGCGCCAGCCGAAGATTTCCGTTGCATCGAGCGGGCCGAGCAGCGTCACGAAGTAGTACAGCACGCTGAACAGCACCGATGCCATCACCGACAGCAGCACGCCTTTTGACGATCGATTCGACACGCTCTCCGCCATCCGTGGATTCCGACAGGCTCCGCGGCATGCCGTCGTGAGCGGGGCGGCACGGGTCGCGGAGTCGAGCCCGAATTCTAACGCCGCGGCCCGTGCCCGCGCGTGCGGGCAAGCCAGAATTGCGCGATGATCGGCGGCGCGGGCCGGCCGCGTCTGGCCATGCCGGCGCGCGGCGTGCCGGTTCAACGTCGGCTGGCGTGGCGACGTGAGCAGCGGCGCGCAAGCCCGGCCCCGGCGGCTCGGACCAGACGGCAATCCGCGCTGCGTGGCCCTGGGTTGGCCAGCCGCAGCCAGGCCGGCCCGTCGGCGTGCCAGTCCTGGCCGGCGGCGACGCGACACGTCGCGGCGGGAACCCCGGCGTCGTGCGCCAGCTCGCTTACCGCGCCATTGCTCACGGCGATGCACACGACGCCGGCGCGCACCAGCAAGCGGTCGCCGCGTCGCGTTCGTATCCATCGGCAGGCGCCGGCGGGCAGCATCAGCACTTCTGTGGCATCGTGAGCGCGCTCGGCGAGGTCGGACTGGCCGGGGCCGACCGCCGCGCGCACCGAGTTCGCCGCAGTGGCCGCCACGGCCGACAGGCGCGCCGGGCGGCCGTGTGCGAAGTGGGGCGGCATGAGGTCGGCGAGTGCGCGACGGGACAGCGCGGCCAGCCAGGACAGGTTTCGGACGAGGCGGGAGGGCAGCATATGACGCGTGAACATGGCAGCGGAGCGAGTGGAACGATGACGTCAGGCTACGGCGGGTTCGATCACCGCGACAGTCACAGCGGCTCACCGTCTGTGTCGATACAGCCGCCCTTTTCACTTGCTGTAGCGCGCCACTTCGGCCGCCTCTGTATCTGCCGCGCGCACGCCGCTGCGGGCATCCTGTGCGCATGACGCTGTCCGCTTCCCCCTCCGAGACCGACCTCGACGCCGGCTCCGATCTTGCGCCTGTCGCCGGTCACGCTTCCGTCTCTGGCCCCAGGCAGGATGGGCCGCTCTATCAGCGCCTGGCGGCGCAGTATCGTCGCGTGATGACCGCCGGCGCGCTGAAGGCCGGCGATCGCTTTCCGTCGGTCCGCGCATTGATGCGGCAGCACGGCGTCAGCCTCGCCACGGCCACGCGCGTGTGCCATGAACTGGAGGACGCCGGCTGGCTCGAAGCGCGGCCTCGGTCCGGCTATTTCGTGCGGCGGCAGCGCGGCGCGACGCTGCCCGCGGTCGCCGAACCGGAGACCAGTGCATTGCCCGCGGCCGCGCAGTACGTCGGTCTGCACGAACGCATCTCGGCGGTGATCGCGATGCAGCAGCGTTACCCGGATGCGATGAACCTGGGGGGCGCGACCGCCGCGCCGGCGCTGTATCCGGGCGAGCGTCTGCAGTCGCTGGCAACGAAGGCGCTGCGTCGCGAGCCGGCCTTGCTGACCGCGGTCGGCGCCGATCATGGCCACGCCGCCTTCCGCCAGGCGATTTCGCGCCGCGCGCTGTCGGCTGGTTTCACCGTGGCGCCGGCGGATGTGATCGTCACGCATGGCGCAATCGAGGCGGTCAATCTGGCCCTGCGCGCGGTGGCGCAGGCCGGCGATACAGTGGCGATCGAGTCACCGGCCTTCTTCGGTCTGCTGCAGATTCTTGAGAGCCTGGGTCTGCGCGCGCTGGAGATCCCGACCAGCCCGCGCCACGGCCTGTCGGTCGAAGCGCTCGAACTGGCGCTGGCGAGTTACGAGCGCATCGCGGCAGTGGTGGTCGTGCCGAATCTGCAGAATCCGCTCGGCAGCATCATGCCCGACGCGCGCAAGGCTGCGCTGGTCGCCCTGTGCGCCCGCCATGGCGTGCCGCTGATCGAGGACGAGCCGTACCGTGAACTGGCCGACACGCCGTCGTTGAAGGCGCTGAAGGCGTGGGACCGGGACGGCGGCGTGATTCATTGCGCGTCGTTCAACAAGGTGCTGGCGCCAGGTTTGCGCCTGGGCTGGATCACGGCGGGGCGCTGGCAGGCGCGCGTGGCGATGTTGAAGTTCGCGCAGAGCCGGCACAACGAGACGTGGCCGCAGATCGTGGCGGCGGAAATGATCGCGTCGGGCGCCTACGACCGCCATCTCGCGCAGTTGCGCACCCGCTTGCGCGCGCAGCGCGAGGCCTGCGCGGATGCGATCTGCCGTTATTTCCCGCCGGGCACGCGCCTGGGCACGCCCGAAGGCGGCCTGGTGCTGTGGGTGGAACTCCCGACGGGGGTGTCGTCGCAGCGCGTGTTCGAGCGGGCGCTGGTCGAGGAGGGCATCCGCGTGGCGCCCGGCACGATGTTCTCGAACTCCGACCGCTACGCGCATTGCATGCGGCTGAGTTGCCCCGCGCCTTTCTCCGCCGCGATCGACGATGCGCTGCGGCGGCTCGGCGCGCTGGTCGCGCGCCTTGCCAACGCCGCCGCCGGCGACTGACCGGTCAACCGCTGTTGCGCAGTCCCTGGGCCAGGCCGTTGATCGTCTGATAGATCGCCCGCTGCGTTTCCGCCGTGCGATCGTCGCTGCGGTAGCGGCGCAGCAACTCGACCTGCAGGTGGTTCAACGGGTCCATGTACGGCAGCCGTTGCCGCAGCGAGCGGCGCAGCGCCGGCTTGGTGGCGAGCAGCGCGTCCTGTTCGAGCACGGCGAGCAACAGTCGGTGCGTGCGCTGCCACTCGTCGCGGATGGTGCCGAAGATCCGCTCGCGCAGTTCCACGTCCTCGACCAGTTCGGCGTAGCGCGACGCGATGCCCAGATCGCTCTTGCTCATCACCATCTCCATATTGCCGAGCAGCATCTGCAGGAACGGCCATTCCCGGTTCATCGCATGCAGCGTGGCCATGCCGTCGGGGTTGGCTGTCAGCCACCGTTCGAGCGCGGTGCCGAAGCCATACCAGCCGGGCAGCATCAGCCGGCATTGCGACCACGAGAACACCCACGGTATCGCGCGCAGGTCGTCGATGCGCACGCCCGGCTTGCGCGCCGCCGGCCGGCTGCCGATGTTCAGGTCGGCGATCTCGGCGAGCGGCGTCGACTCGCGGAAATAGGCAACGAAGCCCGGCGTTTCGTAGACCAGTTCGCGATACGCGCGGTAGGCCAGCTCGGAGAGTTCGGCCATCACCTCGCAGTAGCGCGGCTCGTCGGCGGGCGCGTCGCGACCGTCGCCGAGGCTTGCCCGCAGGGTGGCGGCGACAATCGTTTCGAGATTGCGCCGGCCCATGTAGGCGGTCGCGTACTTCGATGCGATGACCTCGCCCTGTTCGGTGATGCGGATCTGTCCGTCGACGGTGCGCGCCGGTTGCGCGACGATCGCCTGATAGCTGGAGCCGCCGCCGCGGCCCACCGAACCGCCGCGGCCGTGGAACAGGCGCAGGCCGACGCCGTGACGGGCGCATACCGCGATCAGGTCTTTCTCCGCCTGATACAGCTCCCATCCAGAGGTCAGGAAGCCGCCGTCCTTGTTGCTGTCGGAGTAGCCGAGCATCACTTCCTGCCGGTCGCCGGTGGAGCGCAGCAGCGCGCGATAGAGCGGCAGCGAGAACAGCGCTTCCATCACCTGGCCGGCGTGGCGCAGATCGTCGATTGTTTCGAAGAGCGGCACGATGTCGAGCGCCAGCCTCGGTCCACCGGCGCGCAGGTCGCCGCTTTCGCCACTTCCATCACCTTCGCTACTTTCGCCCGCATTGGCCGCCGCGCCGGTTCGTGTCGCGTGCGCCGCCTCCGCCGGCAGCAACAGGCCCGCCTCCTTCAGCAGCAACGCCAGTTCGAGCATGTCCGAGACGCTGGTGCTCTTGGAGATGATCGCGTGGCGGATCGCCGCCTCGCCGAAGCGCTCGCGCAGCCAGCGCGCGGTGAAGAAGATGCGCAACTCACCTTGCGTCTGCGCCGAGTAATCGAGATACGGCGACCAGAGCGGACGGGGCGTGGCCAGTTCCTCGGTCAGCAAGGCCACGCGCGCGTCCTCGGGCAGCGCGGCGTAGTCGTCGGCGCGCCCGGCGCGGGCCAGCAATTCGGCGACGGTGGCCTCGTGCACCTCGGCGTTCTGCCGCAGGTCGATTGTCGCCAGATGCAGCCCGAATACTTCGACTGCCCGGATCAGATCGCCGAGACGGCCGTTGGCCAGGTCGTCGCAGCCCTGCTGGCGCAGCGAATCGGCGACACAGACGAGATCAGCGCGCAGCGCCGCCGCGTCCGGATAGGGCGCGGCTCCGTCGGCGGCGCGGCTGCGCTCGGCGGCCGGCCGGCCGCCGGTTTCGCCGACGCGTTCCGCGTGGGCCAGCGCGGTCGCGCGAACCCGCGCCTCGATGCCGATCAGCGCGCGGCGGTACGGTTCGTCCTCACGGTGCGGAGACGTGTCGCCGGAGCGCTCGGCCAACGCCAGCAGGCCGGGTGTCGCGGCCCGCAGCGACGTCGAGAGCGGCAGGGCGATGTTGAGCGCGTAGCACTCCCGTTCGTACAGCCGCAGCAGCGCCGCGGACTGCAGACGAAACGTCTCGTCGAGCACTTCGGCGGTGACGAACGGATTGCCGTCGCGGTCGCCGCCGATCCACGAGCCGATCTGCATGAAGGCTGGCAGGCGCGCGCCGTCGCCGGCGCCAGCCTTCGCGTCGCCGGGTGCGCCGCCGTCTTGCTGTTCGATCGTGGCGAGCCAATGCTCGATGCGACGGTACATGCGCGGCAGTTCGGAGAAGAACGTGTCCTGGAAGTGGCTGATGCCGTTTTTCACCTCGTCGGTCACCGCGAGCTTGGTCGGCCGCAGCATGCGCGTGTGCCATAGCGTGAGCACATTGCGCGCGAGCTCGGCGCGATTTTCCTCGGCCTCCTCGGGCGTCAGTGTCTGCCGGGCGCGCACCCGCAGCAAGTGCGCGATATTGCGTTCGCACTCCAGGATCGACCGGCGCTTCACCTCGGTGGGGTGGGCGGTCAGCACCGGTGCGATCAGTGCGTGCTCGAAGAAGGACCGCACGTCGGTGGGGCTCAGACCGCGCTCGGCCAGGCGCGGCCATTCCGCCTGCAGATTGCCTTCGCCGGGGGGATCGCCGCGCATCTCCGCCTGACGGCTCAGATCGATCTGGTGCTGGTCCTCGGCGATGTTGCTGAGCAGCAGGAAGTAGCTGTAGGCCCGCACCACGGTCTGCAATGCAGCGCCTTCGAGTCCGTTGAGCAGGGCGTCCAGCCGCGCGCGCGCCTCGCCATCCGCGTCACGCGCGAAGCGCACGGCAAGCTGACGAATGTCCTCGACGATGCCGAAGGTCTGCATGCCTTCCTGGGCCTGCAGCACGTCGCCAAGCATCTTGCCCAGCATGCGCACGTCCTCGCGCAGCGCCTGGTGTGCGCGTTCGCCGTGCGAGCGCTCGTGTTCGTCCATCGCGGTCATGCCGCCTCCTTCGCTTGGGCCGGCCGCGCACGCGCGCCAGCGGTTCGAGTGGCTGCGCCGGCGCAGCGGCCGGCGTACGGTTCATTCGGCCGCGGTCGCGGCCTGTTCGGCCGCCGCCTGGTCGACCCAGTGGCTGAACCGCGGTGTCTTGCCGATGCCCGGATTGAAGCAGTTGCACGGGTCCAGCTTGCGGTAGAAGTCGCGCAACGCCGGCTTGGCCTCGTACAGATGGCCGACGTTGTGCTCGGCCGGGTATTCCGCGCCGCGCTCGTCGAGCAGGCGCCACATCGCGTGTTCGAGCGCCAGGCAGTCGACGCCTTTCCTCGCGATGTAGTCCTGGTGGAAGACATGGCAGAAGAAGTGACCGTAATACATCTTGATCGAGATGTCGCGGTCCATTTCGGGCGGGAGCGTTTCGAGCCAGTCGCGGTCGTTGCGGCGCAGCGCGATGTCGAGCGCCACGATGTCCTCCACCTCGCGCGCGTGGACGTTGCGATAGCGCACCGCGGCGCCCGCCGCGGCGAAGCGCAGTAGGAACGCCTTGCGCCCCTCGTCGTCGCTGCATTCGAAGTAGGCGGCACCGCCGCGCCCGGCCTGCTCGGCGAGAAAGGCCCGGGTCTCGTCGGCCGACGCGGCGCTCACCTTGAGCAGCAGATGATGTTCATAGCGGGCCCGGAACTCGCGGATGCGCGGCGGCAGGTGGTCTGGAAACAGGCGGCTGAGCGCCTGCATCACGCGGTCGCTGAGGTTCGCCGGCAGGAAGCCGAGCCGATCGCAGAACGCGTCGACGCGGCTCTTGGCCGAGAAGATCGAGGGCAGTCGCGCGGTGCCGAGCCGATCGATCAGCAAGAAGGTGTCCTTGCCGTACACGTCCGCGATGTCGAACGCGTCGCGATGCAGGTATTCCCCCGCGATCGGCACGTGCTGGAAGTGGGCGAGGACGTGACGGCGGATCTCGGTCAGGTCGCCGGCATCGTTGGTGCCGATGTAGAACACTTTCGCGCCCTTTTCCATCGGGAAGGTGTCGAGACGCACCGCGAACAGCATCAGCTTGCCCGCGCAGCCCGAGGTTTCGTACAGGCGGCGCGGATCGGCGTTGAAGCGGGCCGGCGTATCGGCGTCGACGTCGCGCACGTGCTGCGCATACTCGCGGTCGGACGCGGCGCCGGCGCCATGCTCGATGTCGTCGTCGGTGTAGACGTGACGTTCGAGACGATCCAGCACTTCTTCCGGCGTGCCGCTCAGGCGTACGCCAAGATGGTTGACCAGGTGAAGCTGATGGTGTTCGTCGAGTTGCGCGAACAGCGCCATTTCCGTGTAGGCCGGACCCCGTTGCACCAGCGAGCCGCCCGAGTTGTTGCACACGCCGCCGAACACCGAGGCGCCGATGCACGACGAGCCGATCACCGAGTGCGGCTCGCGGCCCAGCGGCTTCAGCGTTTGCTCAAGCTGATCCAGCGTCGCGCCTGGGAAGCAGATCACCTGCCGGCCTTCATCGATCACGTGCAGCTTTTTCATGCGCAAGGTATTGATGATGACGACGTCGCGGTCGTAGTCGTCGCCATCGGGCGTCGAGCCGCCGGTCAATCCCGTGTTCGCCGCCTGCATGATGACGATGACGTTGGCGGCGACGCAGGCCTGCAGCACGCGCCATTGTTCGACCAGACTGCCTGGCCGGATCACCGCGACGGTCTTGCCGCTGCCGAAGCGGAAGCCGGTACGGTAGCGGCGCGTCGCCTCGTCCGCGGTCAACACCCAGCTATTGCCGACGATGGCCTGCAGGTCGGTGATGAGTTGCCGCCGCCGTTGCTCGGCGGGGAGGGTGCGGGAAGAGGCGGAGGAACTCGACATGGCGATCGTTTGACGGGAAGGGAAGCGATGCGCAGCGTTGCACGGGCAGGCTGCGCGACTTTACCGAATTAACGGCGCGGCGCAAACATGGCGCGCCGCGGAAGTTTGCGGCCGACGGGCTGCCGGACCGACGGAGCGGCGCCCGCGCACGCGTCAGCGCTTGCGCGGCGTCGGCTCGGCGCGCACGGCCGCGGCTTCGCGCAAGCGGGTTTCGAGACGCTGCGCCTCGTCCTGCAACTGCTTGCCGAGCTCGACCTGGCGCGCGGCCGGCAGACGGGATTCGACCGCGGCAATGCTCAGGGCACCGACCACCTCGCCTTGCGGCGAGTGCACGGCGACGCCCACGCCCCACGAACCTGCCACGACGCCGCCCTCGTTGACCGAGTAGCCGCGCGCGCGCGTCTGCGCAACCGCCGCGCGCAGCGTGTCCGGAGCAAACGTTGGGTAGGTGCTGTCGAGCAGCGCGCGATTGGCATTCAGGCAGCGTTCGATGTCCTCGTCGTCCAATGCCGCGAGCATCGCCAGACTGCCGGCGCCCACGCCCAGCGGATGACGCGTGCCCGGCATCAGCACGTGCGTTTTCAACGGGAAATCGCCGTCGGCGCGGCTCACGCAGACCGCGAAGACATCGCTGCGCACCGAGAAGAACGCGGAATCGCCGCATGCATGTGCAAGCCGGGCGACGGCGTCGCCGGTCGCGCGTCCGAGACCGAAGCGCTCGTTTGCGATGCTGCCCAGGACCTGGCATTCGGGACCGACGAAATAGCGCAGGCTCTGCCGGTCCTGTTCGATCATCCCCTCCGCGATTAGCGCCAGCAGCAGCCGATGCGCGGTGGCCTTGTTCAGTTGGGTCTCGCGGGTGACCTGCGCCAGGCTGATGCCGGCGGCGCGGCTGCGCGCAACGGCCCGTAGCACGCGAAACGCGCGCGCCACCGCCTGCGTGCCCGGCACGGCTTCACTGGCCGCGTCCTGGGGTCCATACTGTGAAGCCATGAGAGCGTTCCGTGGAGCGCGGGACCGAGCGAAACGATCAGCCATCAGGCATCGCGTACGTCGGGCGCCGACCGTGGCGTAGGTGAATCGGCTCACACTGTAATACAACATTGGCGTTGCCGGAAGCCGCGCGGGCCGCGCCAGCGCTTGATCAGCGCGGCCATGGCGGCCGCGCTGCCGCGCCCGTCGGAACGGCGAGGCGCGCGACCGCACGGCAGGAAACCGGTCATCGGTCACGCCGGCTGCGCGCCGCGCCGATGCCCGGCGGCGGCACTCGGAGCACTCGCGGGCCTCGCCCCGGCGGGGGCTGCGAGAGTAGGCGTGGCGGGCTCCTGTCTGGCGCGCGCCGCCGGCGCGGTGCGCGCGACCGTTGCCGCTCAGGCGCGAGCCAGTCGGAAGCGGGAAAACAGACGTTTCAGCGCCTGGGTCTGGTCGTCGAGCGACCGCGCGGCGGCACTGGCCTGCTCGACCAGGGCGGCGTTCTGCTGCGTGCTCGCGTCCATCTGCGCCACTGCATGACCCATTCCCTCGATGCCGGCGCTTTGTTCGGCCGAGGCGGACGAGATCGCGGCGATGATCTCGGTGACCCGTCGCGTCGCGTCGACGACTTCATGCATCGTATCGCCGGCTTCCTGGGCGAGCGCGCCGCCTGCGTCGGTGCGTGCGAGCGATGCGTCGATCAAGGTTTTGATCTCTTTCGCGGCCGCCGCGCTGCGCTGCGCCAGCGAGCGGACTTCGCCGGCAACCACCGAGAAGCCGCGTCCTTCCTCGCCGGCGCGCGCCGCTTCGACCGCCGCGTTCAGGGCAAGGATGTTGGTCTGGAACGCGATGCCTTCGATGACGCCGGTGATGTCGGCGATGCTGTGTGCGCTCTGGCTGATGTCGCCCATCGTCGCGACCACCCGCGCCACCGCGGTACCACCCCGCTGTGCAATGGCCGAGGCGTTTTCGGCGAGCCGGCTCGCCTCCCGCGCGTGGTCCGCGTTCTGCCGAACGGTGGTGGTCAACTGCGCCATGCTGCTGGCCGTGCGTTCCAGCGACACCGCCTGTTCCTCGGTGCGCCGCGACAGGTCCAGGTTGCCGGCCGAGATCTCGCCCGAGGCGGCCGCGATGGCTTCGGCGCTGCTCGCCACTTCGCCGACCATGACCGACAGACCGCGCTGCATTTCGCTCAGCGCATGAAGCAGGCTCGAACTGTCGCCGCGCCGCAGGCCGATCGGCCGGTCCAGCTCACCGCCGGCGATCCGCCGCGCGATTTCCATCGCGTGGACCGGCTCGCCGCCCAGTTGCGCGGTCAGGCGCCGCACGACCCATTCACTGACCACCAGGGCGCCGACGATCAGCGCGGCGGTGATGGCCGCGATCAGCAGGAAGGACGTGCGAAAGATCGACATCGAGGCTTCCATCGTCGTTCTGGCGGTGGCGCCGCTGCGTGTCACCAACTCGTCGACGCGCTTTTCCAGCTTGCCGGTCTCGACCAGCAGCGAGACGTCCTGGGTGCCGACTCGCCAGCTCATCTGCGACGGATCGAGCGGTTGTTCCCTGACCAGCTTGACGAACGCCCGCAGATTGTCGCGCCATGTCGCGACTGCCGACGCGAAGGCGCGTTGCAGCGCGTCCCCATCGCCGGCCGAGGTGCCGGCCCGCCCTGTCGCGCCGGAGTATCGGCGCAGCGTCGTCAAGGCTTCTGACAGGCCGTCCAGATCGCGCTCGATGTCGGCCGCCAGTTCGTCGCGTTCCTTCGCGGTCGTCGCGGTGACCAACATCTTCTGCGAGCGGCTGGCGCGCAACAGATAGCCGCGCGCCTGTTCGGCCGCACGGCTGGCCACGTGGCCGTGATCGTAGATCGACTGCGCCGACAGGCTCAGGCGGTCGATCTGCCACAGCGCGAAACCCCCGATCGCCAGCGCGCCGCACAACAGAATCGCGAACGCCAGGCGCAACGTGGTCTTTACCGAGAGGCGCACGGACAGTCCGCGGCGCCATCGCGTGTTGCGCGGCGATGGCGCCGCGTTGGCGTGCACACCCAGGACTGCGCGTGGTACGGCTCCTGTTTCCATAGGTGATCCCCTTGGAGACGGCGCGCACGGGTGGCGTGACCGCGCCGCATGGTTGTTCCATGGTCAACGGTCGCGCCGGGCAAATCTTGAGCGGCCAGGGCGCAGTGCGGTGGCACGCCGTCGCGGCGGCCCTGCCGACCCGCGCGCCTGGCCGCGCGCGGGTGGCTGGCCACGGCTCGGCAGAGAATCTCTCAGACGGTCCACAATTTGATCCAATGGTTTTCCCTTGGTATTGGATTGCAGACGTTGAAACGTTGCGGTTATTGGTTTCTAATCGAGAAATGCAGTGATCCTAGGGTTCACAATATAAAACGATGCGAGCGAGCTTCGCATCCGGGAGCGAACATGAGTGCATCAATCATCGGTTGGAGCCATCTGCCCTTCGGCAAGATCGACGCGCTGGAAGTCGAGGACATGATCGCGCGCACCGCGAGCGAGGCGCTGTCCCATGCGGGCATCGACGCCACGCAGGTCGATTCGGTCCACGTCGGACATTTCAACGGCGGCTTCAACTATCAGGACTTTCCTTCGGCGTTGGTGTTCAACGCCTTGCCCGAATTGCGCTTTGCCAGCACCGTGCGTTGCGAGAACGCCTGCGCAACCGGCTCGGCGGCCGTGTACTCGGCACTCGACGCGATCGCCGCCGGGCGCTCGCGCTGCGCGCTGGTAATCGGCGTGGAGAAGATGAGCAGCCAACCGACCGCGACGGTCGGCGAGATCCTGCAGAAGTGCTCGTACGCGAAGGAGGAAGCCGGCGTGCCGGGCGGCTTCGCGGGCATCTTCGGCGGCATCGCGCAGGCCTACTTCGATCGCTACGGCGATCAGTCGGATGCGCTTGCCGCGATCGCCGCGAAGAATCATGCGAACGGCGTCGCCAATCCGTATGCGCACATGCGCCGCGATTTCGGCTACGACTTCTGCCGCACGCCGTCGGAAAAGAACCCGATCGTGGCGGGCCCGCTCAAGCGGACCGATTGCTCGCTGATCTCGGACGGCGCCGCCGCGCTGATCATCGTGTCGGACGATCTGGCGCGCGAGGCGGCGCGTTCGATCGCCTTCCGCAGCGCCGTGCAGATCAGCGATTTTCTGCCCCTGTCGCGCCGCGACCCGACCGAATTCGCGGGCGCGCGCATCGCGTGGCAGCGCGGGCTGGCCGACGCGAAACTGACGCTGGACGATCTGTCGTTGGTCGAGACCCACGACTGCTTCACGATCGCGGAACTGATCGAATACGAAGCGATGGGCCTGGCCGAGCGTGGTCAGGGCGCCAAGGTGATCCTCGACGGCGTGAGCCGCAAGGATGGCCGCCTGCCAATCAACCCGTCGGGTGGTCTCAAATCGAAGGGGCATCCGATCGGCGCAACCGGCGTATCGATGCACGTGATGGCCGCGATGCAGCTGGCCGGCGAGGCGGGCGACATGCAGGTTCCGGACGCGCGGCTGGCGGGCGTGTTCAACATGGGCGGCGCCGCGGTGACCAACTATCTGAGCGTGCTCGAGCGCCGCCAGTAAGGCCCCAGGCGATGCGGCCCACGACCACGAAAAAGGAGACACGATGCTGACCACCGTCATGAATCTCGGCGATCTGCTGAGCAACAACGCCCGCCGGCTCGGCGATGCGCCCGGCTTCATCCTGCGCGAGCGCAGCCATACCTGGGCCGAGATCAACCAGCGCGTCGACGCCGTGGCGGGCGCGCTGCGCGAGCTCGGCGTCGGCAAGGGCGACCGCATCCTGGTCCACTCGCGCAACAACCTGCCGCTGTTCGAAAGCGCCTGGGTCGCGTTCAAGCTCGGCGCGGTGTGGGTGCCGACCAATTTCCGCATCGCCCCGCCGGAGGCCGCCTACCTGGGCAGCTCCAGCGGCGCCAGCGTGATGATCTACGACCGGGGTTTCGAACCGTACGTGGATGCGGTCCGGGCAGCGTCGCCGGCGCTCAAGCACGTGCTGGCGATCGGCACGCCGCGGGACGGCGAACACGCGTACGAGACGTTGGCCGCGGCCCGTCGCGAGCAGCCGTTCGCGTCCGCCGAGGTCGACCGGGACGATCCGCTCTGGTTCTTCTACACGTCGGGCACCACCGGGCTGCCGAAGGCGGGCACGCTGACCCATGGCCAGATGGCCTTCGTGGTCAACAATCATCTGGCGGACCTGATGCCCGGCGTGACCCACGAGTCGCGCTCGCTGGTGGTTGCGCCGCTGTCGCACGGCGCCGGCATCCACGCGATCGTCAATGCCGCGCGCGGCGCCGCGAGCGTGCTGCCCGGCGGCGAGCGCCTCGACGCCGACGAAGCGTGGGCGCTGGTCGAAGCGCATCGCGTCGACAACATGTTCACGGTCCCGACCATCGTGAAAATGCTGACCGAGGATGCGGCGGTGGATCGCTACGACCACAGCTCGCTGAAATACGTGATCTACGCCGGGGCCCCGATGTACCGCGCCGATCAGAAGCATGCATTGCGCAAGCTCGGGCGCGTGCTCGTGCAGTACTACGGACTTGGAGAAGTGACCGGCAACATCACCGTGCTGCCGCCCTGGCTGCACGACGAGGACGACGCGTCGTTCGGCCGGGTTGGAAGCTGCGGCTACGCGCGCACGGGCATCGACATCGCAATCCTCGACGCGGCTGGCCAGCGTCTCGCGCCGTTCGAGACCGGCGAGATCTGCGTGCGCGGCCCGGCCGTGTTCATCGGCTACGACAACAACGAGAAAGCGAACGAGAAGGCGTTCAAGCACGGCTGGTTCCACACCGGCGACCTGGGCCATCTGGATCGCGAGGGCTTCCTTTACATCACCGGCCGCGAGTCCGACATGTACATTTCGGGCGGCTCGAATGTCTATCCGCGCGAGGTCGAGGAAGCATTGCTGATGCACGACGCGGTTCGCGAGGTCGCGGTGCTCGGCATGCCCGATCCGAAGTGGGGCGAGGCTGGCGTCGCGGTCGTCGTCTGCCGGGAGGGCGCCGCCCAGCCGGACGAGCAGACCCTGCTCGATCATCTGGCGCCGCGCCTCGCGCGCTACAAGTGGCCGAAGCGCTTCGTGTTCTGGGACGCATTGCCGAAGTCGGCCTATGGCAAGATCACGAAGAAGGACATTCGTGCCTTGCTCAACGAGACCGAGCAGCCGGCGCAGCAGGTCGAGCCGGCCTGACGCGCCGTCCCCCGCGCCAGCGCATCACGCGGGGGCTGCGCGACGGCCGCCAACGCACCGTCCGCATGACGCGGAGCCATTGTCGCGGGCGGCGAACAGTGGCCGCACGTGGCCGCAGGCCGTGGTGCATGATGCCGCCGACTTGCCTCGGCTTCAGCGTGTCAGCGTGTCAGCGTATCGAGTGGGGCCGCCGCGCGGTCGCCACCGTGTGTTTGTGTTTCATGCGCCGGCGATACCACAGCGTCCACCACGCAAGCGCACCGTAGATGCCGTACGAGATCGCTGGCGACACGGCCAGATAGCGGTCCACGGGCCAGTGCCACGCCAGCCACGCGCGCAGCAGGTTCTCGCCGGTCAGGCCGATTCCCCAGACCAGCGTCATCAGCCGGATCGACCGCCTGAAACCCGGCTGGGCATCCCACAACTGCTCGAACCGGGCCGCGCCGCCGTCCATCTCGCGCGCCACGGTGGCCCGCCCAAGATGGAAGACCAGCGGGCGCGGCATCATCAGCGACAGGAGGAAGGCGAGGCCGATCGCGCCGGACGCGAGCGACTCGCGCATCAGCAGCAGGCGTGGGCTGCCGCCCAGTGCCAGGGCCAGCAGCGACGCCGCGATGCCGATCACGACGAGCGCGCTGAGCGCATCGAGCCGCCGGTTGCGCGCGAATTCCCAGATCGCCCACAGCACCGGCGGCAACGCCGAGAGCAGCAATGCATCACGGCTGCCGAGCGGACCAACGGCCAGCTTGTAGAGCAGCCATGGCAGGCCGAAATTGACCAGCACTTCGAGCAGCAGTCCACGGCGTGGTTTCATGATCGCGAGAGATTGAATGCCGACGGGAGAGGCGGCGACAAGGCGGCGACAAGGCGGCGACAGGGCGGCGACAAGGCAGCGACAGGGCGGCGACAAGGTGGGACGCGGGCCCGGCGTGCAAGGGCGTTGATGCAACGACGTCGGCGGCGCGTCGTCACCGCGTGTGCGATGCCAATGCCGAATCATCGCGCGAGCGCGGCCGGAAGACGAGCGGTGCGGGTCGGAAATGCGTCAGGAACACGTCCCGAGCACGTCCCGAGCACGTCCAGAATACGTACGGATGCCGCACGTGGCGTGCACTGATGCACGGCCGAGCCGACCGTCGTCGCCGGCCGACGGCATCGGGCGAGGTCAGCCGAACAGTCCGGCAACGATATTGACCGACAGGCCGAGCACCGCCAGATTGAAGAAGAACGACAGCACCGACTGACACAGCACGGTTCGTCGCATTCGCGGCGAAGCGATCGAGACGTCCGCGGTCTGCGAGGCCACCGCAATGGTGAACGCGAAGTAGGCAAAGTCCCAATAGTTCGGCTTCACCTTCTCATCCGGAAACCGCAGGCCTTCGCCGGTGGCGTCGACCGACGCGAAATGCAGTCGCGCGTAGTGCCGCGTGAAGAGCGTCGGCAGCAGCAGCCAGCCGCCAAGCAGCGTGGTTACCGACAGCGCCACGTGCTCGACACGCATGCCCGGCGAGAGTCCGCCCTTGGCGCGGGCCAGTTCGTGAATGATCGCCGCAACGCTCGCGAAGCTTGCCGCCACGATCACCACCAGCAACGTGCCCGCGCTCTCGTCTTCGCGCCGGGCCAGCGTGTGCACGTCGGTGGCCGAGGCGCGCGCCATCGTGAACCACGCGACTCCGAGATACAGCCACGCGCAGAGCGTCCAGCCGATCAGCGCACGCGTCACCGTCTCCATGCGGTCGGGCAGCAGGGCGCTCGCCAGCGCGCCGGCGGTGGCCGCGACCAACAGCGGCGAGTGGTAGCGGAACAGGTGGCGGACGAGGCGCATCGGCGAGGGCGGCGGGTGGGTGGCGGACGGGCGGACTCAGTCGCGGCCGGACGGCAGGAGCCGTGCGCAGGCGGCGACACCGAGCAGGAGGACCAGCGTCAACACGAAGGCGGCGCGCAGATCCAGCGCGTGCGCGACGAAACCGATGCCGGCCGGCCCGACCAGCAAGCCGGCGTAGCCGAGCGTGGTCATCGCAGGCACGGCGGTGCTCTCCGGCATCGCGCGCTGGCGGCCGACCGCGGTGAACAGCACCGGGACGATATTCGAACAACCCGCGCCCACCAGCGCATAGCCCGCCAGCCCCGCCTGCCAGGCGGGCACGGCAACGACCAACGCCATGCCGAGCGCGGCCACCACGCCGCCGGCCAGGACCACGCGACTGCCGCCGAAGCGATGCACGACCCGATCGCCGGTCAGGCGTCCGACCGTCATGGTCGCGGAGAACGCGGCATAGCCCAGACCCGCCAGCGCTGGCGGCACGCCGCGTTCGCTGCCGAGGAACAGCGCGCTCCAGTCGAGCACCGAGCCTTCGGTGAGAAAAACCACGAAGCACAGCGCGCCGAGCAGCAACACCGGCCCATGCGGCAGCGCGAAAGCGGGTGCGCCGCCCTCCGCCCTGCCATTGGCCAGCAGGTGAGGGCGCGCGAGCAGGAACAGCGCGGCGGTGCATGCGGCCATCGCGACGGCGGCCTGCAGGGCCGAGGCACCCAACGCGAGCAAGGCACTGACCGCGCCCGCGCCGACGATGCCCCCGAGGCTGAACAGGCCATGGAAGCCGGACATCATCGCGCGGCCACTGGCGCGCTCGACCTGGATCGCCTGGATGTTCATCGCGACGTCGATCGCGCCCATGCCGGCGCCGAATACCAGCAGCGCCGCGACCAGCAACGGCGTGGCTGCGACGCCGCCGAGCGCCGGCAGCGCGACACAGATCAGGGCGGTGGCGCCGGCAATGATGGCACGGCAGCCGACGCGTGCCGCCAGCGCGCCGGCCAGCGGCATCGTGACGATCGAGCCGCCGCCGAGGCACAGCAGCAGCAGGCCGAGCACGCCGTCGTCGATGTTCAGCCGGGCTTTCGCGAACGGCACCAGCGGCGCCCAGGTCGCCATCGAGAGGCCGGCGGCCAGGAAGATCACGCGGGTCGCGCGCTGTTGCGAGACGGCAATCGTGTTTGGGACGGATTGAAGCGATGGATCGGATTGCATGAAACGAAGGACGGGCCAAACGACTAGGATGCGGGCAAGCGGCGTTGCGCGCAAGCATTGCACAGGCGCGGCCGGCACGCGCGGCGGCCAGCTCGCGCGAGCCGTCTCAGGTCTGCGGGCCGACGACGGCGTGCGCGCCGGCCGCAATCGCGCCGCCCGGGCCTGCACTGTCGGCACAGCCGGCACCGTCGGCCGCGCGCGCGTCGGCCTGCGCACCAGTCTCGGCGCCGGTCTGGGGGCCTGTCTGAGCCCCTGCCTGAGCCCCTGCCTGAGCGGCTAGCTGGGCGCCTGACGTGACGCCAAGCCGCTCGTCCGCCTGCCGGCCAGCCTGTCCCGGCGAGCGCCGCTTCGGACCGCTCCGCTCGGTCGCCGCGGTCACGGTGGCGGCGTCCGGCACCGTGGCGACCGGGGTGGGCCGATCCGCCAGCGGCATGAATTGCGCCGCCGGTACGGGCCGCCCGATCCACCACCCCTGCATCAGCCGCACGCCGCGCAGCGCGAAATAGCTGGCCTGATCGCTGGTTTCGATACCTTCGACGACGACGTCACGGCCGGTCTCGCGGATCATTTCCAGCGTCGATTCGACGATCGGGTTGCGGGCGCCCGCCGCGCCGACCGATGCGGTGAAGTGTCGGTCCAGCTTGACGCGGTGCACCGGCATTGCGTCGAGGCGGACGATGTTCGAATGTCCGGTGCCGAAGTCGTCCAGGTAGAACTGGTGTCCCCGCGCGGCTAGCCGTTGCATGCCGTCCAGCTCCGCGTCCAGCGTCACCGGCTGGCGCTCGGTCAGTTCCAGGGACAGCTGCCGAGGCGCCAGCCCGTGCCGTTCCAGGCAGGTCCGCAGGCAGGCGTGGAACGTCTGGCTGGCCAGGTCGGCCGGATGGACGTTGACGCTGATCGAGAAGCCGGGACGGTCGCGCAGGAAGCCGCCGAGTTCGCGGCCGACCTGTTCGACGACGAAGCAGGACACTTCGCCGATGCGGCCCATCGCTTCGATCACCGGAATGAAGACGTCGGGCGGCACCGGCTTGCCATCGCGCGGTGTCCAGCGAATCAGGGCCTCGGCGCCGACGACGCGGCCATCGATGCAGTCGGCGATCGGTTGGTAGTGCAGTGTGAACGCCCGCTCGCGCAGCGCCTCGGTCAGCCGACGGTCGAGCGCGGTGGCGCGGAAGCGGCGCGCGCGCCAGCCAGCGGCGAGCAGGGCGGCGGCCAGCGCGCCGGCGAGCGCCGCCGCACCGAGCGCAGCGGCCGCGCGGCCCAGCCACGCGGCGGGCGGCTCGACGACAGTGGCGCACAGCCCATCGGGACCGGCACATAGTGATGCCCGCAGCGACGCCGGCGAGTGGGTGACGGTACCACCGACGCCGGCCGCATCGATCTCCGTGCCGACGTCGGTCGGATGCCCGCTTGCATCGGCCCAGCTCAAGCCGATCCACGCGCCGCCGGACACGCTTCGGGCCAACGCCCGTCTGGCGCCATCGGTGATTTTCGCGCCCTCGATCAGCACCGAGTAATGCTCGTTCGACAGTTGCGAGGTCACGACCTCGGGCGCGAACGATGGCCGCACCCCGTCGCGAATCGCCAGCTGTGCGTCGAGACGTCGCTCGCCGGGGGCGATCGGCGGCAGGGACCGGATCGACGTACCCAGCGTGGTCGAGCACCGCATGTGGCCGCGCTGGTGGTAAGCGATGTCCAGCACCGGTCCGATCCGCAGAAACAAGGTCCGCATCGCGGTCAGATGCTCCGGCGTGCACGGCGTGCCGGTCCATTGGTCCAGGGCGTTGAACAGGGCTCGCAACTCCGCGGTCCGTTCGTTCTGCACCTGCAGCGCCTGGCGTGCGGCGGACGCCAGATTGCGCTGGCCGGTCCATGCGGTGACGAGCACAGCCAGCGCCAGCGCCAGCACTGCGCCGACCACGGCGGGCAGCACAAGCCAGCGGCCAGGCCGCGCGAGCTGGCCGAGCACGCGTCCCTCCGCCTGCGTACTCAAGGGATGGTCATGCCTTTCCAAGGAGAACTCCGGTGATTCGGCCTTCGCGCACGCGGTCCGCGGCGCCTGCCGTAACGCGTGCTGGCCGCGCGCGCATGGTGGAACACGCCAGGACCAAGACGTGGAGACCAACACGCGCAGACCAATATGCTCAGGCGAAGGCGGAATCGGCGCGGCCCTGCGTGAGGTGGCGCTACGGTCTACGAAGCATACGCCAAGCACCGGTCGAACAGCACAACGCCGTAACGAACCGGCAAGTCGACAGCAACCGTTTGACCGGTTGCCCGGAAGTCACCGCCGCGCGACGCGCGTTTTCGGTTGCCCGGTCAACGGTATGGACGCCATGGCCTGGGCGTCACGGACTTGGCGTCACGGACGTGGCCGCAACGACGGCGCGGCAGGCTGCCGGTCGGCCGTATGAGGAGCGCATTCCTATGCCGCTCTCCCCCGCCCCGCGCGGACGCGTCCGCGCGGGGGCGCATTGCCGGCAGCCATCATATCGCAAGCTATGCTGAGCAAAGCGCGGCGCCGCACGTTATGCGCTGGGTACTTCGCGATCCGCCTTCGATCCCCGGACGCGCGCCGGGGTAGCGGCCTGCCGCAGCACGCGCCACGTGCGTCGACGCGGTGCTCGGCGCGGTGTCCAGTGCTCAGTGTCTAGTGCTCAGTGTCTAGTGCTCAGGCAGGCCGTTTCCAGTCTTCGGGCAAACCCTGGGTGATGGTCGCCACGAACGACGCCGTGCGTGGCTCGCGGGGGCGCGTGAAAACATCGCGAGGCGTGCCCGACTCGACGATTTCGCCGTCACTGAGGAACACCACTTCGCGCGCGATCGTGGCGGCCAGCCGAAGGTCGTGCGTGGCCATCAGCATCGTCGTTCCCTCTGCCGCCAACGAACGCAACACCTCGACCACCTCGGCGGCCAGCCCGGGATCCAGCGCCGAAGTGGGTTCATCGCACAACAGAATTTGCGGCGACGGCGCCAGTGCACGCGCAATCGCCACGCGTTGTTGCTGGCCACCCGAGAGCGTCGTCGGCCACGCATCGGCCTTGTCCGCAATGCCGACGCGGTCGAGCAGTTCCAGTGCGCGCTTGCGCGCGCGTGGCCGATCCCAGCGCTGCACCGTGACCAGCCCCTCCATCACGTTCGCCACCACGCTCAGATGCGGAAACAGCTGGAAATTCTGGAAGACCATGCCTGTCTTGCGTCGGATCGCCTGCACCGACTCGCGCGCCGGGGCCTTGCCGGGCACCAGCGTGAGGGCCGTGCTGCCCAGCACGAGACGGCCGGCGTCCGGCACTTCCAGCAGGTTCACGCAACGCAGCAAGGTGCTCTTGCCGCTGCCCGAGGGGCCGATCAACGCGGTTACGCTGTTCTCCGCGAGCGCCAGGTCGATCGACTTGAGCACGTGGTGGTCGCCGAAGCGCTTGTCGATGTGTTCGAGTCGGATCATCGCTTCAGCTGTAGGATCGGGAGAAACGGGCATGCTGGCCGAAGCGCTTTTCCAGCCGCGCCTGAGCGGACGACAGGACCGAGCTGAACACGAGGTAGATCAGCGCCGCTTCGGTATAGAGGACCAGCGGTTCGTAGGTGACCGCGGCGATGCGCTGCGCGGCCTGGAAGATCTCGGGCACGGTCAGCACGGCGGCCAGCGAAGTGTCCTTGACCAGCGAGATGAATGCGTTCGAGAGCGGCGGCAACGCCACGCGCATGGCTTGCGGCAGGATCGCGCGACGCAGGGCCTGCGAACGCGTCATGCCGATCGAATAGGCGGCTTCCCACTGGCCCCGTGGGATCGACTCGATCACGCCGCGGATGACCTCGGAGTTGTACGCGCCGACGTTGAGCGTAAAGCCGATCACCGCCGCGGTCAGCGGATCGAGCACGATGCCGACGCTCGGCAAGCCATAGAAAATCAGAAACAGCTGCACCAGCAGTGGCGAACCGCGGATCAGCCAGACGTAGAAGCGCAGCACCTGGACCAGCCAGCGCGGACCGTACAGCCGGCCCAACGCCACCAGGAAGGCCAGCGTCAGGCCGAGCGCGAACGAAACCAGTGCGAGCGGCACGGTGAAGGCGAGACCGGCCTGCAGCAGGGGCCAGAACGACTCGCGCATCAGAGTCAGCCATGCGGGCATGAAGGACATCCTGAAATGAGTGGGGCAAGCGCCGCTTCATCGTACTGTGTCGCGCGCAGTCGCGCTTGGTCGATGAATGCGCTGGTTGACGATCTGTGAAGTGTCGCGGCGAATCGACACGCGCGGCGGCGTGGCCGCTTGATTCGGCAGGCCGCGCGAACGGCGGCCAGGGCCGGCCCTGCCAGCCTCGTCGCGTCGGTCGTGCCGGCCTTGTCGGGTCAACGGGCCGGGTGGCTGGACGGCAAGTCGGCAACGACGGCGGGCGACGCAACGTACGGGCGCGGCGTCGGCGAGCACCCGCACAACCACAACCGTGCGGTCCTGGCGGCGGGCGGTGCGGCAGGTGGTGCGCCACGCAGGGTACGGGCAGCGGTGGCGCGCCCTGCGCGTCGCCGCAGCGATGAAGCGCGGCCCGACCGGCTAGCCAGCGCCGCGCGGCCGGGTCGGTTGCGAGGACGCGCGTGCTTACTTCGACACGTCGCGGCCGAAGTACTTCTCGGAGATCTTGCGATACGTGCCGTCGGCCTTCAGGTCGGCCAGCGCCTTGTTGACCGCCGCCACCAGCTCGGGATTGCCCTTGCGCAGCAGCACGGCCGAATGGTCGCCGCCGGCGGTCTCGGTGGCGACGACCTTCACCTTCGCGTCCGGCTTGTGTTTCTTGAAGTCCAGGAACGACAGGCTGTCATTGACGGTGGCATCGACGCGTCGCGACAGCAGCAGGTCGATCGATTCATTGAATCCCTGCACCGGCACCACCTGGGCGCCATGTTCGCTGGCGATCCGGCCGAGGTTGCTGGTCAACGTGTTCGCCGACTTCTTCCCTTTCAGGTCGTCGAACGACTTGATCGTCGTGTTGTCCGAGCCGACGATCAGCACCGGATGCGAAACGATGTACGGGTCGGAGAAGTCGTACTTCGCCTTGCGCGCGTCGGTGATCGCCACCTCGTTGATCACCGCGTCGTAGCGGTTCGCGTCCAGGCCCGCAATCAGGCCATCCCACTTGCCTTCGACGAACTCCGCCTTGACGCCAAGGCGCTGGGCGATCGCGCGTCCGATCTCGACGTCGAAGCCGGTCAGTTGGTTCGACGCGTCATGGTAAGTGAAGGGCGCGTAGGTGCCTTCGGTGCCGATCTTGAAGACGCCGGCCGATTTGATCTGGGCAAGTCCGTCGGCGGCGACTGCCGACGTGATGAAGGCGGCCTGCAGCAGGCCGAGCAGCAGTAGGGAGCGGAACGGTTTCATTTTGACTGGGATCGTTGTGCGGGGTTGTGGCGTGAGTTCATTGCCGTCGCTGCCGGAAGACGTCGCGCGCGCCGTGCCGGGACGGTCGGCGTCGGCTGCCGAGGGGGCAAGCGCGTCGACGGCTATGTCACCATCATAGCGATTCGCCGGGGCGGGTGCCGGACCCGCTCCGCGGCATTATGCGGGTGCAGGAGGGCGCACGAACGGCGCGTGTCGGGCATGGCCGTTTCGTGCGGGCGGCGGCGCCGGTCGGAACGGTCCGCAAGCACCGCGCTCGGCGACGGTCCGCAAAGCGGAGCGGACCGTTCGCGGTCTCGACGCCGCGTCAGGCGGTGGCTCAGAAGGCCGGGACGATTGCGCCCTTGTACTTGTCGACGATGAACTGACGGGTTTCCGGCGTGTGCAGCGCGTTCACCAGCTTGCGCAGCGCCGGCGAATTGGCGTTATCCGGCCGCGCCGCGATGAAGTTCGCGTAAGGCGAGTCCTTGCTCTCGATCAGCAGCGCATCGCGCGTCGGATTCAGGCCCGCCTGCAGCGCATAGTTCGTGTTGATCAGGGCAATATCCACGTCGTCAAGGGCGCGCGGCAACTGCGCGGCTTCGAGTTCGCGGAACTTCAGGTGCTTCGGGTTCTGACTGACGTCCAGCGGCGTCGCCAGCAGGTTGCTGGGATCCTTCAGCTTGAGCAAGCCGGCCTTCTGCAGCAGCAGCAGAGCCCGGCCGCCGTTCGACGGGTCGTTCGGGATCGCAACCGTCGCGCCGTCCTTCAGCGTTTTCAGATCCTTGACCTTGCGCGAATAGACACCGAACGGCTCGATGTGCACATTGCCGTTCGGCACTGGCACGATGTTGGTGCCGTGATTCTTGTTGAACGAGTCCAGATACGGCTTGTGCTGGAAGAAGTTCGCATCGAGCTGCTTGTCGGCCAGCGCCGCGTTCGGCTGCACGTAGTCGGAGAATTCGACGATCTGCAGCGTCACGCCTTCGGAGGCGAGCTTCGGTTTCACGAAGTTCAGAATCTCGGCGTGCGGTACGGCCGACGCGCCGATCTTCAAGGTCTCGGCCGAGGCCTGCGAGGCAAGCGCGCCAAAGCCGACGACGGCGACTGCCGCGACCAATGCCCGTTTGACGTGTCCGATCATGTTGACTCCTTGGATTATTGAAAGCTTGACAGCGACCGAGGATAGCAACCCGCCGGCGGCCCGGCAACGCACGAAAAGTCATTAACTTAGTGAACAGCGTAGGGGTCGCGGCGTGCGGCATCCGCGCACGATTCCAGGCATTGACCAGCCTCGACGCCGGCGCGGGGCCGTCTTGATCGAGGCAGCGGCCGCGCGCCGGCACGACGCCAGACCGGGTGGCAACCGGCCGCTTTGCCGGGCGCGTCCGCCAAGGCCTCCGGCGCCGCCAGCAGCCACAGCACTACAGCACTACAGCACTACGGCGCTACAGCGCTACAGCACTACAGCACTACAGCACTACAGCACTAC
>NZ_FNLO01000018.1:41677-96097 GCF_900095735.1 Chitinasiproducens palmae
CTACAGCACTACAGCACTACAGCACTACAGCACTACAGCAACGGCGTGGCGGGGTACGCCGGCAAGGGCGCCGCTCGACGCATGGCGCACCGATCCCATCGGCCGAGCGTGGCCCGGCCGAGAACCACCGGTACCCGCCGTGCCGCTGGCAGGCGCCCGCCTGCCGGACTATCCAATCGAGCACCAGACCCCGTCGCGCACCAGCGCGTCGGTCTCCTGTCTGACGATGCGATACAGCGCCTTCATCGCGAGCGTCGCCTCCTTCCGGGGCGAGAACGCGACGGACAACACGCCGGGCAGGGCAGGCTCGACGATCGGGCGGGCCCGCAGCGCGCCGCGCTCGATCCGGCGCCGTACCGCCGCGAACGGCGCGACGCTGACGCCCTGGCCGGCTTGCACCAGGTCGAGAATCGCGACCATCGCATCGATCTCGAAAGCAAGATTCACGGTGAGCGCCTGCGCGTTGGCGGCATCGTCGACCAGGGTGCGCAGCCCGTGCGGCCGTGCCGGCAGGATCCATGGCAGGTGCGCGGCCTCGGCGAAACGAATCGGCGTCATCGCGCTCGCGGGCGTGTCCGCAGGTATGTCCGCAAACGCGGCCGAGCCGGGCGGGCCGACCAGCAGCAGCTCGTCCGAGAGCAGGGGCTCGATGCTCACCGTACTGTGCGGCGCGGCGTTGTACAGCACGCCGATGTCCAATTGTCCGCTCAGCAACCACTCCAGCATGTAGCCGCTCAGTCCCTCGCGCAGCCGCAGACGAACGTCCGGAAACTCCGCGCGGAAGCGTCGCACCAGCGGTACCAGAAGGAAGTCGCCGAGCATCGGTGGAATGCCCATCGTGACGGTTCCGCCGGGCACCGTGCGCAGCGCCTGCATGCGGTTCACCGCAGCATCGCTGCGTTCGAGGATCTCGCTGGCGTGCGCGAGGAACGCCTGGCCCGCTTCGGTGAGCGACATGCCGTGCCCGTGCCGGTACAGCAGCGGTGGTCCCAGTTCCTGCTCCAGAACCTGGATGTGACGCGTCAGCATCGACTGGCTGACGCCGAGGATCGCGGCCGCCCGCGACAGGCTGCCCTCACGGGCCACCACCTTGAAGTATTTGAGCTGTTTCAACTCCACGTTGACGTCTCCTGGTCTCGTGTCCGGCGCTTCATCGAGCACCTTTGGTATAGGCATCCGCAAGCCGCCCCGCGCATGGTTTCCAGGCATGCATAACAGGTATGCGTGCGCTTGCCGCCGCGCCTGACTAGGCTACGTATCGCAAGCAGAAAGAACCACGGAGACGACATTGCATGGAAGAACTCAGGCTGCTTAGCACGACCGCGATACTGGGCTACGGTTTCGCGCAGGAAGCGTTCGAGGCCGGCCTCGAACGCCGTCCGCACCTGATCGGCGCCGACGGCGGCAGCTCCGATCCGGGGCCGTACTATCTCGCGGCGGGCGAATCGTTCACCTCTCGCATGGCCACCAAACGGGATCTCAGGCTGATGCTGACCGCTGCCGTACCGCGTGGCATCCCGGTGATCGTCAGCACCTGCGGTGGCGCGGGTGGCGCGCCACATCTGCAGATGATGGTCGAACTCACGAAGGAAATCGCGCGCGAGGCGAGTCTTGCATTCAAGCTGGCGGTGATCAACTCGGAGTTGTCGAAGGATGTGCTGATCGAGCACGTCGAAGCCGGCAAGGTGCGACCGCTGTACGGGCTGCCGCAGATGACACCGGCGATGGTCGAGCAGGCCGTGCGGGTGGTCGGCGCGATGGGGCCCGAGCCATACATCGCCGCGCTCGACGCGGGCGCGCAGGTGATCCTGTCCGGACGCAGCACGGATCCCGCACCGTGGGCCGCGGCGGCGATCCGAGCAGGCTTTCCGCCGGAGCTGGGCTGGTACGCGGGCAAGATGCTCGAATGTGGCGCCGAACCCGCGCTGCCGAAGCGCGAGGGCTGCCTGCTCGCGACGCTGCGCGACGACCACGTCGAGCTCGAGCCGATGCATCCGGAGCAACGCTGCACGCCCCGCTCGGTCGCCTATTTCGCGCTGCACGAGAACAGCAGCCCGATCCATCATCACGAGCCGGGCGGCATGCTCGACACCTCCGCTTGTACCTTCGAAGCAGTCAGCGAACGCGCGGTGCGCGTTGCCGGCATGCGCTGGCAGCCCGCGCCGTACACCGTGAAGCTGGAAGGCGTGGCGGCGCGGGGCCATCGCGTCGTGACGCTTTGCGCGACCCGCGACCCAGTGCTGCAAGCCGGCATGGACGCCTACCTCGTGCGCGCCAGGGAGATCGTCGCGGAGAAGGCGGCGGCCTTCGGTGCGCCGGCCGAGACCTACACGCTGGGCTTCCGTGTGTACGGCCAGAACGGCGTGATGGCCGAGCGTGAACCCATGCCAAGCGGGCAGCGGCACCCGCACGAGACGGCCATCGTCGCCGAGGTCGTCGCGCGCGACCGTGACACGGCAAAGGCCGTGCTGGCGATCGCCCGCACGACGCTGCTGCACGCGGAGTTTCCCGGGCGCCTGTGCAAGGAAGGCAATATGGCGATCCCGTTTTCGCCGTCCGATCTCGACCTCGGGCAGGTTTATCACTTCTCGATTTGCCACCTGATCGAACCGGCGCACGCGCTCTCGCTTTTCCCGATCCAGTACGAAGACATCGGAGGTCTCCATGCCAGCCATCAAGGACATCGCGAGCGTGTGCCGCAGTAAGAATGCGGGCCCGTTCATGGTCACACTCGACATTGTTTTCGAGACCGACGACCTGTTCGATCGCGTCGCCGCGACCGGCGTGCTGACCCGCGAGCGCTTTGCCACGCTGTACCAGGTTCGTCCGGAACAGGTGCAGCTCACGCCATATCGCGCTGCGCGCGCGTTCAAGGCGACGCTGCCGCGGCTGGTGTCTTCCGGCGATGTCGGCGATACCGACGTGTACGGCTCACAGCAGCACGCCCCGATGCTCGACCTCGAGATACCGATCGACATGGAGCGTGCGCGATGAATGCGGTCGAGATGTCGATGCATGCGCCAGCGGCGGCGGAGGATGCGGCGCTGGCGATGCAGGCTTCGTTCAAACAGGCGATGCGCCGGCTCGCGGGCGGCGTCGCGTTGCTTGCGACGGTGCACGACGGCGTGCGGCACGGCATGACGGTCACGGCCGTGTCCTCGCTGACGATGGAGCCGCCCGCGCTGCTGGTCTCGGTCAATCGCAGCGCTTCGGCCTTTGCTGCCTTCGCGGCCAGCGCGCGCTTCAGCGTCAACCTGCTGGCCGAGGCACAGGCCGACTTGGCGAGCGCCTTCGCGCGCAAGCCGGACGGCGACGCGCGTTTCGCGAACGGTGCGTGGCGCACGGGTGTGCACGGCATGCCGGTCCTCGACGGCGCGTTGGCGTCGATCGTTTGCCGGGTGCACGACACGGTGACGTTCGGCACGCACGCGATCCTGATCGGCCGCGTCGAACAGTTGGCGGTTGGGCCACTGGCACTGGACGAGCCGCCGCGTGCGCCGCTGCTGTTTCTCAGCGGCCAGTTCGGCGCGTTCCGGCCCATGCCGCGCTAGGGAGGCTTCGCGATGTTCGATCCGAATTACGAACGCAGCAATTTTCCGCGCGTCCGCCCGGCGTGGCTCGCGCTGTCGGAGGAGTCCGCGCTGGAGCCGGAACTCGCAGTGATCGACCCGCACCACCACCTGTGGGACGTCGAATCGGCACGCTATCGCGCCGCCGATCTCGTCGCCGATGCGGCGGCCGGGCATCGCGTGCTCGCAACCGTCTTCGTCGAATGCAAGGCGCATTTCGACGCGACGGCGCCCGCCGCCTTCCAGCCGGTGGGCGAGACACGTTTCGCGGTCGAGGAGGGGCGCATTGCCGCTGCATGCCGTGGCGGGCATGACGGACTGGTCAAGGGCATCGTCGCCTACGGCGACCCCGACGCGCCGCATGCGCGCGAGGTGCTCGCGGCACACGCGGCGGCGGGGCAGGGACGCCTCCGCGGCGTGCGCGTGCGCGCGGCGTGGCACGCTGATCCGACGTTCAGCGCGCCGGCCGATGGTCCGACCGAGGCGACGATACGCTCGGCCGCGCTGGATCGCTACTGCGAACTGCTGACCGAACTCGGCCTGGTGCTGGACCTGTGGGTCTATCACACGCAACTCGACGACGCGGCGGCGCTGGCTGCGCGTCATCCGGGGCTGCGCATCGTGCTGGATCACTGCGGCGGCCCGCTCGGCATCGGCCCCTATCGCACGCAGCATGCACAGGTGCGCGCGGCGTGGTCGACGGCGCTTGCCCGGGTCGCCGCCGAACCCAATGTGGTGGTGAAGATCGGTGGTCTGGCGATGCCGCGCACCGGTCTCGGGTTTGCCGACCAACCGTCGCCGCCGACGGGCGCCGCGCTGGCCGAGCGCTGGCTGCCCTATGTGCGGACCTGTATCGACCTGTTCGGCCCGCAGCGGTGCATGTTCGAAAGCAATTTCCCGGTGGATAAGGGCAGCGCCAGCTACGTGGCTGTCTGGAACGCATTCAAGCTCAGCTGCGCCGGCGATCCGGCCGACGACCGCCGCGCGATGCTGGCGGGTACCGCACAACGCATCTATGCACTCGACGTGACGGGGCCGGGGGAGGTTGCAGTGTCCTAGCAGGCCCGACGAGCCATCCGGCAAGGCGCGAGCAAAAGGGATCACCCCACCGGCGCCCGGATCCAATGGAGGAGACAAGTGAAGAATCGACGCATATTCATCTATGTGTTTCTGTTTTCGCTCACCAGCATCAACTACATTGATCGCGTCGCGCTTTCGGTTGCGGCACAACCGATCGCGCACGAGTTCGGCATCGGCCCGATCCAGATGGGCTTCCTGTTGTCGTCGTTCATCTGGACCTACTTCGCGAGCCTGATCGTCTGGGGCCTGGCGCTGGACCGCTGGGGCACGCGCTATGTCAACGCCGCCGGCATGGCGATCTTCTCGCTGGCAACGGTGGCAACGGGTTTCGCGTGGAACTACGCGTCGATCCTGTGCACCCGGCTCGTAATGGGCGCCGGCGAGGCGTCGTCGTTTCCAGCCGGCGGCAAGGTCATCCGGGAATGGATGCCGGCCAGCGAACGCGGCGTGGCAGCCGCCACGCTGAACAGCGGTTCCTATGCGGGGCCGGCGATCGGGGCACTGCTGGTCGCGTTTGCGGTTCAGCTTTTCGGCTGGCGCACCGGCTTCATGATCGTCGGCGGCTCGGGTGCGATCTGGCTTTTCTTCTGGCTGCGCTATTTTAGGAAACCGGAGGAAGCGGCCTTCATCGGCGACGACGAGCGTGCCTTCATCCTGCGCGAGCGCAACGGCGGCCTGCCCGAGACGAACGCGGCGCCGACGCTGTCGATCGCCGACATGCTCCGGTCGAGCAGCGTGTGGGGCCTGCTGATCACGCAAGGCTTCGGCTCCTACGCCCAGTTCCTGTTCCTCACGTGGCTGCCGAGCTATCTGCAGACCGAGCGGCATCTCGACATCGTCCGCAGCGGCTACTTCACCGCGCTGCCCTATGCGCTGTCGGTGCTGCTGGCGCTGCTGATCGGCCGCGCCAGCGATCGCCTGCTCACCGCCGACGCCTGTCGCAACGGCGGGCGCCGGAACATGGTCGCGTTCTCGATGCTGCTGACCGCGGTTGTGCTCGTCACGCCGTTCGTCGAGGACATGTGGTTGATGGTGGCCGTGTTCACACTGTCGCTGACCGGCGCGCAAGCGGCGCTGGCAATGAACATCGCGTTGATCGGCGACCTGCTGCCGTCGTCCGCCGAGGCCGGCCGCGGCACCGGCTTGCTGATCACGGGCGGCGCCTCGTTCGCGATGATCGCGCCGATCGCCACCGGCTATGTGGTCGCCCTCACGCACAGCTACAACAACGCGTTCTACATCGCCGGCGTGCTCGCGGTGGCGGGGGCGCTGGTCGCGCTGTTGATGACGCGCGCGCCGATCCATCGGCAAGCGGGGGCGGCGCACGCTCCCGGTGCGTCGATCGGCGTTTGAGCCGCTTGCGCCGCATCGAAACACCCACCACGACCGCCGGCCGTCCGGCCGCGCGGCGCGAACCTGGAGACCAACGATGGCAAGCAAACCCGCCAGGCAAATGACGCTGATCGGCTTCCTGCAGGCACAGAACTGCTCCACCTATCCCGGCTCGTGGCGACACAGCGCCGCGATGCACGATTTCACGACGCCCGAGTACTATCAGCGCATCGCGCGTACGCTGGAGGAGGGCAAGTTCCATCTGGCCTTCTTCGACGACCGCCTCGCGATGCCGGACATCTATGGCGACGACCACGCCGAAACCGTGGCGCACGGCGTGCGCGCGGTGAAGATGGACCTGATCTCGATCCTGACCGCGATGGGCATGGCGACGTCCCGTCTCGGGCTCGGCGCAACGTATTCCACCACGTACTACGAGCCGTTCCACATTGCGCGCACCTTCGCGACGTTCGACCTGATGACCAGGGGGCGCGCCGCATGGAACGTGGTGACGTCGCTCAACGATTCCGAAGCGGCGAACTTCGGCCAGAGCGAACATCTCGAACATGATCTGCGCTATGACCGTGCCGACGAGTTCGTCGAGACGGTGATGGGCCATTGGGACAGTTGGGCCGACGACGCGCTGATCCTCGACAAGGCCAGCGGCCGCTTCGCGGACCCCGACAAGGTGCGCCGCCTCGATCATCAGGGCCGCTTCTTCAAGTCGCGGGGACCGTTCACCGTGCCGCGCTCGCAGCAGGGGCATCCGGTGCTGATCCAGGCTGGGCAGAGCGGACGGGGCCGGACCTTTGCGTCGCGCTGGGCCGACCTGATCTTCGTCGTCTATCCGAATCTCGAGGTTGGCAAGAAGCAATACGCGGAAATGAAGCAGGCGCTCGCCGATGCGGGACGCGATCCGGACGACGTGAAGATCTCGACCGCGTGCTACACCATCGTCGCGACGTCCGACGAGATCGCGCAGCAGCAACGCGAGTACATCGACTCGCTGGCCAAGCCGATCGATTCGCTCGCGCTGCTCTGCGAGGTGCTCAACACCGACTTCTCGACGCGCGGTTACGACGACCCGTTCAGCGACGCCGAGATGGCGGCAATCTCCGGCTGGACCGGGTTTCGTGACCGGGTGGTCACGCTGTCCGGCAAGCGCAATCCTTCGGTCAGGGACTTCGTCGACTTCTCGAAACGCGCGCGCATTCAGGAGTTTCCGGTTTTCTGCGGGACCCCGAAGACGGTTGCGGATCAGATGGAGCAGTGGTTCGTCGAGGGAGGCGTCGACGGGTTCGTGATCTCGCCGACGCATGTACCTGGCGCATACGAGGACTTCGTGCGGATGGTGGTGCCCGAACTGCAGCGACGGGGCCTGTTCCGCAAGGAATACCAGGGTGCGACGCTGCGCGAGAATCTTGGCCTGGCCATTCCGAAGGCGGGCGACTGGCGCAAGCAGGCTTATCCGGGCGGCGCGCGCATTCGCGCGGCGTGAGCGGCGAGCCCCGCCCGCGCGGCACGCCGGAAGCCAAGGTGCGGCGCGGCCACGCGGTTCCGGCAAGGAACGTGCGCGGACGAGCCGACGTTGCGCGGGCGCGGGGCAATGCACGTTTTCATGCCGCGGCGTGCGCCGCGAGCGTCGCTACGCAGGCATCGGCGACTTCCCGGCCCTTGACTGCCATGTGGTTCGAGAAGAAGCCAATGTGCTCCGCGCCGCCGTGGAACTGATGCGGCGTCAGGACGGCCGAGAAGACCGGCGTGAGCGTCTCGAGTTGTACCTGCATCAGACCGCTGATCACGGCCTGCGCGACGAATTCATGACGATAGATGCCGCCATCGACGACCAGGCCGGCGGCGATGATCGCGTCGTGTGCGCCGCATCGAGCGATTCGCTTCGCAAGCAGCGGTAGTTCGAAGGCGCCGGGCACCTCGTGGCAAGCGACCGCCGTGGGGTCGATGCCGGCGGCGGCGAGCTGGTGCAGAAAGGCGTCACGGCAGCGATCGACCAGGTCGCGATGCCAGCATGACTGGATAAAGGCAATGCGGGGCCGGTCCGCTGGCGCGTCGATGCGCATCACAGTGCGGCCCGGTAGATGTCGAGCGCGGACTGCTCGGTCATCTCGCGAGGGTTGTTGACCAGCAGGCGTTGCTGTTTCATCGCGTCGCCCGCCAGCATCGGCAGATCGGCGGCGGCGACGCCGACCTCGCGCAGCGTGCGCGGGATGCCGGTGGCGACGACCAGCGCCTCCATCGCATCGATGAACGCATACGCCTTTTCGTCGGTGCCTGCCTGCGCGGCGAATTCACACCCCAGCGTCTCGGCCAGCTCGGCGTAGCGGGACGAGGCGTGCGGCGCATTGAAGCGCAACACGTGCATCAGCACCAACGCATTGGACAGGCCGTGCGGCACGTGGAAGTGGCCGCCGAGCGGATAGGCGAGCGCATGAACCGCGGCCACCGGCGCGTTCGAGAAGGCCTGGCCGGCGAGGGTGGCGCCGAGCAGCATCGCCTCGCGCGCCTGCCGATTGCCGCCATCGCGGCAGGCGCGCAGCAGGTTCGGATACAGCAGACGCAACGCTTCCTTCGAGAGCATGTCGGACAGCGGGTTCTTCAGACGCGCCGAGGTGTACGCTTCGATCGCATGCACCATTGCGTCGATGCCGGTCGCGGCAGTGGCCTGCGCGGGCAGCCCCAGCGTCAGCTCCGCGTCGAGGATGGCAAGGTCTGCGTACAGTACTGGCGACACGACGCCACTCTTGGTCGTCGCGCCGGTCGTGACGATCGAGATCGCGGTCACCTCGGAACCGGTGCCGGCGGTGGTCGGCATCAGCACCAGCGGCAGCCGCGGGCCTTCGACCTTGCCAACGCCGTACATCGCGTCGAGCGATTGCGAGGACGCGCACAGCACCGCGATCAGCTTGGCAACGTCCATCGAGGAACCGCCGCCGAGGCCCAGCACCACCTCGGCGCCGCTCGCGCGCGCGCGCGCCGCCGCGTCGAGGACCACGTGGTCGGGCGGATCGGCGACCACGTCGTCGATCACGTTGACCTGCCAGCCTGCATTGGCCAGGCTTTGCAGCGCGGGGCGCAGCAAGCCGCTCTCGTTCAGGAAGCGGTCGGTGACCAGGACCAGGCGCGTCGCGCGATACCGTTCGCGCAGCAGTTCGCCGACGCGGCGCGCGCTGCCGTAGTCGACGATCAGCGAGGGCACGGTGGCGAAGCTGAATGCAGTCACGGCGGCGCTCACGACAGTGCTTCCTCGGTGTCACTGACCAGTTCGCGGAAGCCGCGGTTGTAGTACACGAGCGGTGGCGCGTTGCCCAGTTCGACCGCCTCGACCTCGCCGATCAGCACGGTATGGTCGCCCGCAGGGTGGGCATCGCGCGCGCTGCACAGCAGCGATGCGGCAGACCCTGCAAGCATCGGTGGATGCGGATCGTCCGGGGTGCCGTAGCGGAATTCGTGCGGGCCGAACTTGTCGACGCCCTTGCGCGCGAAGTGCATCGCCACGTCCTTCTGGTCCTGCGAAAGGATGTTGATCGCAAAGCGGCTGGCCTGCAGGAAGGCGGGATGCGACTCCGCTGCGTTGGCAAGGCAGACCAGCACCAGCGGCGGATTCATTGAGACGGACGAGAAGGAACTGGCGGTGAACCCCCAGTGACGGCCTTCCGCGTCGGTCGTGGACACGATGGTGACGCCGCTCGGGAAAGTGGCGAGGGCATCGCGGAAGGTCTGGTTGTCTTGCAACGTCATCGAACGGTCTCCTGGTTCTGGACGGGCGCCTGGCCGTGTCCGAGGCATGTTCCGAGTCTAGGAGCATGCCTCGCCAAAGACAATTTCGATCTTGCTACGGATTGATCGACGAATCGAATAGATCGCCCGTGTCGGCGTCGGTGCGCGCCCGCGCAGGCGCGCTCAGCGCGTTGGTGCGCCGCTCGCCACCACCGCGCCGAAGTTCGCCTGCAGATGCCTGGCGAAGCCAAGCGCCGCAGCGCTCGGCGGCGTGTCGCGCGAACGCAGAATGCCGAAGCTGCGGGTCAGGCCGACGTCGGCGACCTGCAGCGTGGCACGTGTATCGCGTGCATAGCGATGCGCCATCGAGCGGGGCAGGAAGGTGGCACCGAGGCCCGCATCGACCATGCCGAGCAGCGTGCTGAGATTGGCCGCGCGATGCATCGGGCGCAGGATCAAGCCGCGCCTGTCGAACTCGCTGGCCAGCGTGTCGCGCAGCATCGAATAGCGGTCGAGCAACATCAGCGGCAGTTGCGCGAGTTGTTCCAATGTCGCGGCGCCGGCCTCGGCAAGCGCATGACTGCGCGGCACCACCACCAGCATGTCTTCCTCGGTCAGCGCCTCGAAGCTGAGTTTGCTCGAATCGTTGTCGAACGCGACCACCGCAAGATCGGCCTCGCCCGATTCGATCGCCGTCACCACCGCTTCGTACTGCAGGTCGCGCAACTGCACCTGCACGTCGGGATGGCGCTGGCAGAAGCCATGGATCAGGGACGGCAGCATGACCGCCGCAATCATCGGCGTGGCGGCCACCACCACGCGCGAGCGCGCTGCTTCGGCCTCGCCCTGGAACTCCTGCAACAACTTGCGCAGGTCGCGCAGCGCGAGTTCCGCGCGTTCGCGCAAGCGCACGCCTGCGGGCGTCGGTTCGACATGCCGCGTGGTTCGTGTGAGCAGGCGCGTCTTCAGCATCGATTCGAGACGTTGCACGCGGGCCGTCACCGAAGGCTGGGAAATATGCAGGCGCTTGGCCGCTGCGCTGAAGCTGCCGAATTCCACTACTGCGAGAAAGGTTTCAAGTTCGACGAGGTCGAAACGCAGTGTGACTGGCGATGCGAGATTCGCGCCCTCGTCCGGCTTGTCGGGCGGCATGACGGCGTCTCCGATGGTTTTATCAGCTATGGCTATGAGTCTATCTCATAAAGGAAATAGTGTCCGCGCCGGCCCGTCGCGATAATCGATGGCATACCGAAAGTATCGGCGCGCGGCTGTCGCGCCACACGATCGAAACGACGTGGCCGCCGATGCCGGACAGCCTCGCAAGGAGACAGCATGAAGGAAGAGATCAGGATTCTCACGCCCAACGGCATCCTCGGTTACGGGATACCGGTCGCCGATTTCTGGCGCGGCGTCGAGCGGCAACCCGACGCGATGATCGTCGACGGCGGATCGACCGACCCCGGTCCCTACCTGCTCGGTTTGCCGAAGACGCTGGTCACGCGCGAGGCGTACGTGCGCGACCTGACGCTGATGCTCGAAGCGTGCGCGACCCGCAAGATTCCGATCTACATCAGCTCGGCCGGCGGTCCGGGCATTCGCGAGCACGTCGACTTCATGGTCGACGTCATCGCGGAAATCGCGCAGCGTGACGGTTACCGCTTCAAGGTGGCGAAGATCTACTCGGACGTGGATGCGTCCGTGGTTCGCGATGCGTTCGCTCAAGGCCGCATTGCGCCGTGCGGCTCGGCACCCGCGTTGCAGGAAGCGGATATCGATGCGTCATCGCACCTCGTCGCGCAGATGGGCGCGGAGCCCTTTGCCAAGGCGCTGCGCGACCATCCCGACCTGGACATCATCGTAGCGGGCCGCGCCTACGATCCGGCCCCGTTCGCGGGCCTCTGCATGCTGCACGGCATCGAGCCCGGCATCTTCTGGCACATGGGCAAGATCGTCGAATGCGGCGCGAACTGCGCGGAGCCGAAGGGCAAGGTGATCCTTGCGACCATCCGGCGCGACAGCTTCGACCTGGAACCGATGAGCCCGGACGAGCGTTGCACGCCGGCGTCGGTCGCCGCGCACACGCTCTACGAGAAAACGCGACCGGACCTGCTGACCGGGCCGGGCGGCGTGCTCGATCTGCGCGAGGCGCGCTACGAGCAGATCACGCCGCGCGCGGTGCGCGTTTCCGGCAGCCGCTTCATGCCGGCGGAAGACTACACGGTGAAGCTCGAAGGCGCCGGCGTGGTCGGCATGCGCACCATCTTCATCGGCGGCATTCGCGATCCGATCCTGGTCGGACAGATCGACGACTTCCTGGCTCGCGTCACGGCGGCGGCGCGCGCAACGTATCCGGAGCTCCGCTCGGGCGAGGCGACGCTGAACTTCCACGTCTACGGCAAGAACGGCGTAATGGGCAGCTTCGAGCCCCTTGCCGACGCGGTGCCGCACGAGATCGGCCTGCTGGGTGAAGTGACCGCGCCGACGCAGACGCTCGCGAACGCCATCTGCAGCAGCGTGCGCATCGATGTGCTGCACACGCCGTATCCCGGCCAGGTCGCGACGGCGGGCAATTTCGCGATTCCGCTCAATCCGCCCGAAAACCCGATCGGACCGGTATGCCGGTTCACCGTGTATCACGTGATGAAAGTCGATTCGGCCGTAGCGCTTTTCCCGATCGACGTCGTGGAGATTGGAGCATGACGACTGAACCGCACAAGACGTTGCGCGAGCTGGCGAAGGTGGTGCGCAGCAAGAATTCGGGGCCGTTCGAGATCACCTTCGATGTGATCTTCGACGATCCGCAAGTCTACGAACACGTGAAGGCGAGCGGCGTCCTGGACGAGCGGCTGATCTGCCGGCTCTACAACGTGACGCCGCAGGACATCGTCGCGATGATGTTCTTCGATCCCGCCCGCGCGTTCAAGTTGACGCTGAAACGGTCGTGGGCGCAGGGCAGCGTCGGCGAGCGCGACACCTTTGGCGCGCAGCAACACGCGCCGCTTCTCGACGTGGCGATCCCTGAGCCGCGGCGCGGCGCGGCCGCGCCCGCGACAGCGGCCGCCTGAGGCCATGCCCGCTCCAACAGCGGCGACCGCCTCGAAAGTATCAACGCCACGACATCGATATGACGGAGACAAGTGACATGACGAAGGCAACCACGCGCCAGATGACGCTGATCGGTTTCCTGCAGGCGCAGAACTGCTCGACCTACCCGGGCTCCTGGCGGCACAGCGCCGCGGTACAGGATTTCATGACGCCGGAGTACTACCAGCGCATCGCGCGTACCCTCGAAGAGGGCAAGTTCCATCTGGCGTTCTTCGACGATCGCCTGGCGATGCCGGACATCTACGGCGACGATCATGCGCAGACCGTCGAACATGGCGTGCGCGCGGTCAAGCTCGATCCGACGCCCATCGTCACGGCGATGGCAATGGCAACCAGCCGCCTTGGGCTGGGGGCGACGTATTCGACGACATATTACGAGCCGTACCACATCGCGCGACATTTCGCGACGCTCGACCTGATGGCGAAGGGCCGCATCGCGTGGAACGTGGTGACGTCGCTCAACGACTCCGAAGCGGCGAACTTCGGGCGTGAGATGCATCTGGAGCACGACCTGCGCTACGATCGCGCCGACGAATTTCTCGAGACCGTAATGGGCCATTGGGACTCGTGGGAAGACGACGCGTTGATCCTCGACAAGGACAGCGGGCGCTTCGCGGATCCGGCCAAGGTGCACCGGCTAGCGCACCAAGGCCAGTATTTCAAGTCGCGCGGTCCGCTGACGGTGCCGCGTTCCGAGCAGGGCCATCCGGTACTGATCCAGGCCGGCCAGAGCGGCCGTGGCCGCGCGTTCGCGTCGCGCTGGGGCGAACTGATCTTTGTGGTCTATCCGAATCTGGCGGCCGGCAAGAAGCAGTACGCCGAGCTGAAGCAGGCGGTCGTCGCGGCTGGCCGCGATCCGGAACAGGTGAAGGTTGCCACCGCCTGCTACACGGTGGTGGCCGAGTCCGAGGAGATCGCGCAGCAGCAGCGGCAGTACATCGATGCGCTGGCCAGGCCAATCGATGCACTGACGCTGTTGTGCGAGGTCCTGAACACCGACTTTTCGACGCGCGATTACGACGCACCGTTCACCGATCAGGAGATGAAGGCGATTTCGGGATGGACCGGGTTCCGCGACCGCGTGGTGATGTTGTCCGGCAAGCCGAACCCGTCGGTACGCGATTTCGTCGAGTTCTCGAATCGCGCGCGGCTCAACGAATTCCCGGTCTTCGCCGGTACCGCCAAGACGGTGGCCGACCAGATGGAGCAGTGGTTCGTCGAGGGCGGTTGCGACGGCTTCGTGATATCGCCGACCCATGTGCCCGGTGCTTACGAGGATTTCGTTCGGCAGGTGGTGCCCGAGTTGCAGCGGCGCGGCGTGTTCCGCAAGGAATACGAAGGCGCGACGCTGCGCGAGAACCTCGGGCTGGCGCGCCCCAACGCAGGCGACTGGCGCAAGCAGGCCTTTGCCGGCGTGAATGGCGAAGCGCTGCGCAAGGCCGGCTGAACACAGGAGCACGACACCTTCGACGAAAGGGGCGCGCGCGACGAACGCCTGCGTTGCGCATGCCGACAACCATAAGATCAGGCGGCAGGGAGACAGCATGGTCAGCGATTCGGATATCCGGCGCGTGTCGATCGCTAGTGCGATCGGCACGACGCTCGAGTGGTACGACTTCTTCATCTTCGGATCGGCCGCCGCGCTGGTCTTCAACAAGCTTTTCTTTCCGGCCTTTGATCCGGTTGCCGGCACCATTGCCTCGCTCGCCAGCTTTGCGGTCGGCTTCATCGCGCGGCCGCTCGGCGGCATTGTGTTCGGCCATTTCGGTGATCGGATCGGACGCAAGGCCATGCTGGTCCTTAGCCTGACGATGATGGGCGGCGTCACGTTCCTGATCGGTCTGCTGCCCACTTACGCATCGATCGGGCTCGGTGCGCCGATCCTGCTGACCCTGCTGCGGTTCCTGCAGGGCTTCGCGGTGGGCGGCGAATGGGGTGGCGCGACTTTGATGGTGATCGAGCATGCGCCGGCGAAGAAGCGCGGCTTCTACGGCAGCTGGCCGCAGATGGGCATTCCCGCCGCGCTTCTGCTGTCCACCGGCGTGATGGCGCTGACGGGCGCCATGACCACGCCCGAGCAGTTCGCGGATTGGGGCTGGCGCATTCCGTTTCTCCTCAGCGGGCTGCTGGTGGCGGTCGGTTTCGTGATCCGGCGCAGCGTCTCGGAATCGCCGAGCTTCAAGCGTCTGCAGCGCAGCCATGGCGAGGCGCGCCTGCCGATCGCCACCGTGCTCAAGACGCAGAAGAAGCGCACCGCGCTCGTCATCGCCTCGCAGGCCGCGGAAAACACCAGCTTCTACATCATCGCGGTGTACTCGCTGGTCTATCTGACACAAAACCTGCACGTGTCGCGTCCGCTCGCGCTGCGCGCGCTGATGATCGGCGCCTTCTTCACCTTTCTCGCGCAACCGCTGTTCGGTGCGTTGTCGGATCGCATCGGGCGCAAGAAGGTGTTCATGGGCGGCATGATCTTTCTCGGCCTGTTCATGTATCCATTCTTCGCGATGCTAGATACCGGCAGCTATCCGATGATCGTGTTGGCGATGACCCTGGCACTCACCATCGGTCAGGGCAGCACGCAGGCGGCGCAGCCCAGCCTGTTCGGCGAGCAGTACCAGGCTGCCATTCGCTACAGCGGCGTGTCGGTCGCCTATCAGTTCGCGACCGTCATCTGGAGCGGTCCGACGCCGATCCTCGCCGCGCTGTTCGTGTTGTGGGCGGGCAGCTACTGGCCGCTGGTGGCCTACGTCGGGATTGCTGCCGTGATCTCGGTGCTCGCGATCGTGCCGCTGCGCGAAGCCGCGGGCCGTGAACTGGGCAGCCTCGAACCGCTGCCGGGCGACGCCAGCGAGACCGCGTCGCGCAGCGCGACGGCCTGATGCGCCAAGCGTCGCGCGACCGCACCGGCAGCACCGGCAGCACCGGCCGCCTGCCGTCGGCCCCGGCCATGCTGCCGAGCCGGGCTGGCCGACCGGCCTGGAGGTGAGGTTGGCTTGCGGTGCCGGTGCGCATGCCGCCCGACGTACCGAGCGGAGCGCGGACGCTCGCACGCCTCGAACCGAACCGGCCGCGCGCGACGGACGCGTGACGCGCTTGCCGGGCCGGCGATGACATTCGCCAACAGATTGCCGCGCTTCCGGGCGAGCCGGATGCGTGCCAGGAGACAGACATGACCGAGGTTGCAGATATCCGCCGCGTGGCGCTTGCCAGTACGATCGGCACCACCCTGGAGTGGTACGACTTCTTCATCTTCGCGTCGGCGGCGGCGCTGGTCTTCAACAATCTCTTTTTCCCGACCTTCGATCCGGTGGCCGGCACCATCGCCTCGCTGGCCAGCTTCGCGGTTGGATTCGTGGCACGCCCGGTTGGCGGCGCGGTCTTCGGGCATTTCGGCGACCGCATCGGCCGCAAGGCGATGCTCGTCCTGAGCCTGACGATGATGGGCGGCGTGACTTTCCTGATGGGCCTGCTGCCGACCTACCAGAGCGTCGGCGTTGCGGCGCCCGTGCTGTTGACGGTGCTGCGCTTCGTGCAGGGCTTCGCGGTCGGCGGCGAGTGGGGCGGCGCGACGCTGATGGTGATCGAACATGCACCGGCGAAGCGGCGCGGCTTCTACGGCAGTTGGCCACAGATGGGTATTCCGGGCGCGTTGATCCTGTCCACCGGTGCGATGGCGGCGACCACCGCGTTGACGAACGCGGAGCAGTTCGCCGCCTGGGGTTGGCGCATTCCGTTCCTGCTCAGCGGCATCCTCGTGGTGGTCGGCATCGTGATTCGCCGCAGGCTGGCTGAATCGCCCAGCGTCACGCGCCTGCGCGCCGAGCATCGGACGCCGAGCGTGCCGATTGCGACGTTGCTGCGCCGGCACAAGCGCTCGACCTTTCTGCTGGTGGCGTCGCAAGCGGTGCAGTGCGCGGGCTTCTATGTCGTGGCCGTGTATTCGCTGGTGTACCTGACGCAGAATCTGCACATGCCGCGCGCCGACGCGTTGCGTGCACTGATGATCGCCGCGGCCTGCACGCTGGTCGCGCATCCCGCTTTCGGCGCGCTGTCGGACCGGATCGGCCGCAAGAAGGTGTTCATGGGCGGCATGATCTTTCTGGGCGCCTTCATCTACCCGTACTTTCTCTTGCTGGGCAGCGGCCACTATGCGCTCGTCGTGCTGGCGATGAGCGTCGCGATGGCGATCGGGGAAGGCTCGGTGCAGGCAGCGCAGCCGAGTCTGTTCGCCGAGCAATATGGCTCCGGTGTCCGGTACAGCGGCGTGTCACTGGCTTATCAGCTGGCCACGGTCACCTGGAGCGGCCCGACGCCGATGATCGCGGCGATGCTGATCGCCTGGGCGGGCGGCTATTGGCCGCTGGTCGCCTACATCATCGTACTGGCCGTCGTCTCGGTATTGGCGATCATCCCGTTGCGGGAGGCGGCCGGCATCGAATTGGCGCGCCTGGACGCGGAGCCGGCGAGCCCGGCCAGCGATGCAGGCGAGGCACGCGATGGCGCGCCATCCGGAGCACGCGGTACAGCCACAGGAGATCAGGCAGCATGATTCGATTTCGTATCGGTAAAGTCACCGCCACGCTGGTGCAGGAGATGGTCGACGACATGTTCGACTTTCTCGAATTCTTTCCGCTGGCGACCCCGGCGGCCGTCGACGAGAACCTGTCGTGGATGGCGCCCGGTCACTACGTGCCGGCCACCGGCCGCATGCTGTTGAGCATGCATGCCTGGCTGTTGGACACCGGGCGCCACAAGATCCTCATCGACGGCTGTGTCGGCAACGACAAGGAGCGGCCGGGCCGGCCCGACTGGTGCGGACTGTCCACGCCGTTTCTCGACCGGCTTGCCGGCGCCGGCGCACGTCCCGAAGACATCGACTTCGTGCTGTGCACGCATCTGCATGCCGATCACGTCGGCTGGAACACGCGGCTCGTCGGCGGACGCTGGGTGCCGACCTTCCCGAATGCCCGCTATGTCTTTTCGCGACGCGAGCATGCGTACTGGGAGGCGCGGCTGGCGGCGGACGGCAAGGGTCCGCACCTGCTGGCCTATCAGGACAGCGTCCTGCCGGTGATCGAGGCCGGGCAGGCATTGATCGTCGACGACCATGCCGAGATCGCCGACTGCCTGGTGCTCGAACCCGCGCCCGGTCATACGCCCGGGCACGTCGCGATCTGGCTGAAATCGGACGGCGAGCGGGCGGTGCTCACCGGCGACATCCTGCATCACCCGATCCAAGTCAAGTATCCGGCGTGGAGCTGCTTCGGATGCATCGACCAAAAACAATCCGCCGAGACACGGAAGCGCGTGCTGGAGGCAACGTGCGAACGGCGCGCACTGCTGCTACCGGGCCATTTCATGCCGCCCCACGCGGCGTTCGTCGACGAGGGCGCGGACGGCTTCAAGCTGCGCTTCGCCGCATCGGACGCGTGAGCTGGCCGCGTCGAATCGACTCCGCAATGACGACTTGAAAGACATTCAGCCCGAAATCCGAATGAGCCTGCAATCCGAACTGAACGATCCGGCGCTGCTGCGTCACCACGGCTTCATCGATGGCGCGTGGCAAGACGCCGATGACCATACGACCCTCGCGGTGCATGACCCGGCGAGCGGCGCACTGCTCGGCACCGTGCCGCGCATGGGTACGGCCGAGACACGACGCGCGATCGAGGCTGCCCAGCGTGCCTGGCCGGCCTGGCGTGCCAAGACCGCGAAGGAACGCGCGGCACTGATGCGGCGCTGGTTCGACCTGATGATCGCGCATGCCGACGACCTGGCCCGCATTCTGACCGCCGAACAGGGCAAGCCGCTCGCGGAGGCGAAAGGAGAAATCGTCTACGCCGCGTCCTTCATCGAATGGTTCGCGGAAGAGGGCAAGCGGGTCAGTGGCGACACGCTCGCCTCGCCGTCGGCGGACAAGCGGCCGATCGTCGTCAAGGAGCCGATCGGCGTTTGCGCGGCGATCACGCCCTGGAACTTTCCCGCGGCGATGATCACACGCAAGGTCGGTCCCGCGTTGGCAGCCGGCTGCCCGATCGTCGTCAAGCCGGCCGAGGCCACGCCGTTCTCCGCGCTGGCTATGGCCGTACTGGCGGAACGCGCGGGCATTCCCGCCGGTGTGTTGTCGGTCGTCACCGGCGATCCGCAAGCCATCGGTGCGGAGATGACCGGCAACCCGATCGTGCGCAAGCTGTCCTTCACCGGTTCGACGGCGGTCGGTCGCCTGCTGATGGCGCAGAGCGCGCCGACGGTGAAGAAGGTCACGCTCGAACTGGGCGGAAACGCGCCCTTCATCGTATTCGAGGATGCCGACCTCGACGCCGCGGTCGCCGGCGCGATTGCCTCGAAGTACCGCAACAGCGGTCAAACCTGCGTCTGCACGAATCGTTTCTATGTGCATGAGGCCGTGCACGACGCGTTCACGCGCAAGCTTGCCGACGCGGTACGCGAACTGAAGGTAGGGCTCGGCACGGCGCCCGGCGTCACGGTCGGGCCGCTGATCGACGCGGCCGCGGTCAGCAAGGTCGAGCGCCATGTCGACGATGCGCGCGCGAAGGGCGCGACGATCCTGGTCGGCGGTACGCGTCACGCACTCGGACACGGCTTCTTCGAGCCGACCGTCATCGCGGGCGCCACGCATGACATGGCGCTGGCCAGCGAGGAGACCTTCGGACCGCTGGCGCCGGTGTTCCGCTTCTCGAACGACGACGAGGTGGTGCAGTTCGCCAACGCCACCGAGTTCGGGCTCGCGGCGTATTTCTACAGCCGCGACGTCGGCCGCATCTGGCGCATCGCCGACGCGCTCGAATATGGGATGGTGGGCATCAACACCGGTCTGCTGTCGAACGAGGTGGCGCCGTTCGGTGGCATCAAGCAATCGGGCCTTGGGCGGGAAGGGTCGCGCTATGGCATCGACGATTACGTGGTGATCAAGTATCTGTGTCTGGCCGCGTAGCGCGCCGGGCGCCGTGTTGCGGCGCGTCGGCAACGTTGCTTCAGCTCGGCTGGCTTTGCCGGCGACGGTAGGCTGTGTCGCGCGTTGCCAGCCAGTAGTACAGCGGCGTGGTCACGACCAGACCGACGAGCCATGACAGGTCCGCGCCATCCAGGTGCGAGGAGAACGAGCCAACGTACAGCGGCGTGTTCATGAACGGAATCTGCACCAGGATGCCGATCGCATAAGCGATCAGCGCCTGCGGGTTGAAGCGCCCGTAGATGCCGCCGTCGACGCGGAAGATCGACGCAATGTCGTACTTGCCGTGATGGATCGCATAGAAGTCGATCAGGTTGATCGCGGTCCACGGCACGAGCACGACGAGCAGCGCCAGCACCAGGTCGACGAAGTGTCCGATGAAATCCTTCGATGCGCCGATCGCGGCAAAGCAGCATGCCGCCAGGATCAGGATCGACAGCACCGCGCGTGCCCTGGCCGTCGGAATCCATCGATAGGCGAAGGTCTGCAGCGAGGTGATGACGGACAGCACCGCGCCGTAGAGATTGAGCGCGTTGTGGCTGATCACGCTCAGCAGGAACAGAATCAACATCAGGGGGCCGATCGCGCCCGTCGACAGCTTGACCGCGTCCATCGTGTCGACACCGGTCGGAACCGCCAGGACCGCCACTGCGCCGAACACGAATGCGAGCGTCGAGCCGAGCGTGCAGCCGAGGTAGGTGGCCCAGAACGTCGAGGCCACGCTGACGTCGGTCGGCAGATAGCGGGAATAGTCCGACACGTAGGGAGCGAAGGCAATCTGCCACAGCGCCGACAATGAGACCGTCGCGAGCCAGCCGGCGAAGTTGAAGCCGCCGCGCGTGAGGAAGTCGGCGGTTTCGACGTGCGTCAGGATGTAGGCAAAGCCGGCGACGATGCCGATGCCGAGCACCCAGGTGCCGATCCGGTTGAGCACGTGGATGAAGCGGTAGCCGATGATGCCGATCAAACCCGAGCCCAGCGCGCCGACCACGATGCCGACCGGAACGGGGATCGACGATTGGATGCCATGCAGCGATTTCCCGGCCAGGACGATGTTCGAGGCGAAGAAGCCGACGTACATGATGCCGGCGATCACCGTCACCAGCAGCGCGCCCCATGAGCCGAACTGCGCGCGACTCTGGATCATCTGCGGAATGCCCATCTGCGGGCCCTGCGCCGAGTGCAGCGCCATCAGGATGCCGCCGATCGCCTGGCCGACGATGATCGCGACGATGCCCCAGAACAGGTTCAGATGGTAGAGCTGGACGCCGAGGGCGCCGGTCACGATCGGCAACGGCGCGATGTTGCCGCCGAACCAAAGGGTAAACAGATCGCGCACCTTGCCGTGGCGTTCCTCAGGTGGCACATAGCCGATCGTGTGCTTCTCGATCAGCGGCGCCGCATTGCGATTCTCGCCCATCTTCAATCTCCAGTATTGAGTCGTTGCTGCGCCGCGGGCCGCGCCGAGCCGGCCCCGCCGGCCGTCATCAGCTTGCCGCCACCTGCCTCCGGCCTCGCGTCCCAGGCCGGCCACGCCTGCCTCGCAGGCGCCATTCGCAGGGCGCGGCCGCTGCGTGACAGTCGACGTGCGCGCTTGCGTCGTTCACTTGGCGGATGCGCCCGTGCGCCAGCAACACTCGATGCGCACCAGGCGGACTGGGTTCGTCGCGCGTCGCGCGAACGCTGCGCATCGCAAGCCGCACATGCCGTCACTGCCGTCGCTGCCGTCAGGCCTTAGCCGGAAACGTTCGGATCGTCAGCGGATTGGCGGAAATCTAGCGACGCCATAATTTTTTGGCGAACATTGTTTGTCGATGTTCTGCATAGCTTCTTCTTATGCAATCCGGGGCATTTTCGCGGTTGGCACGGGGACGGGGGGGCAGCACCGCGCACTTGCGTCGCGACGCGAGCCAGTGTCACGTCGGGCGAGCTGCGCGTCACGGTGCGGCGCGACCAGTGCGCCATGCGCATGCACGCATGCATGACGTGTGCCGCTGCCGATTTTTCGTGCGGGCCTGCCGTCGATAGTTTTTTGCTGGGCAGCGACGACAAAAAACATATTTTCCATCGCTCGCGGGGCTATCCAGAATGCGGGCTTCGGTGCCTGGCGGGTCTGCGCTTCGCCGGCAGCCGGGAAGGCCAGGAGCCTCGTCGTCGTGCATGCGGCGTTTGCACGAAAAGCGCCGGCCCGGCCATGACCACCGTTTTCGGAAAAGGAGACAGCGATGACAGCTGAAACAACGTCAATCGACACGCTGGTGATTGGCGCCGGGCAGGCCGGTGTCGCGATGAGCGAGCACCTGAGCAATGCTGGCGTGCCGCATCTGGTGCTCGAACGGAACCGCATCGCGGAGAGCTGGCGAACCGGGCGGTGGGATTCGCTCGTCGCCAACGGGCCGGCATGGCATGACCGTTTTCCAGGCATGGTGTTCGACGATCTCGATCCCGATGCTTTCGCCGCGAAAGACCGGGTCGCCGCTTACTTCGAAGCCTACGCCCGCCAGATTGCGGCACCGATCCGTACCGGCGTCACGGTGTCCCGCGTCGAGCGGCATCAGGGACGCGCCGGTTTCACCGTCGAAACCGATCAGGGCGTTTTCGAAGCGAGTCGCGTGGTGGTCGCCACCGGCCCGTTCCAGCGTCCCGTGATTCCGCCGATCGCACCGAAGTCGGAGACCTTGGTGCAGATGCATTCCGCCGACTATCGCAACCCGGAACAACTGCCGGAGGGTGGCGTGCTGGTGGTCGGCGCGGGATCGTCCGGCGTGCAGATCGCCGAGGAACTGCAACGCGCCGGCAAAAAAGTCTATCTGTCGGTCGGCCCGCACGACCGCCCGCCGCGCAGCTACCGCGGACGGGACTTCTGCTGGTGGCTCGGCGTGCTGGGCGAGTGGGATGCCGAGGTGGCGCGGCCCGGCCGCGAGCACGTGACGATCGCCGTCAGTGGCGCGCGCGGCGGGCACACCGTCGACTTCAGGCGTCTCGCGCAGCAGGGCATCACGCTGGTGGGCGTCACGGAAGCGTTCGATGGCGAACAGGTGACGTTCAAACCCGATCTTGCGCTGAATCTCGCGCGCGGCGACGACAATTATCTGTCGCTGTTGAACGCGGCCGACGCTTACATCGCGCGCAACGGACTCGATCTGCCGGAAGAGCCGGCGGCGCGCGATGTGCTGCCGGATCCGGATTGCGTGACGCATCCGCTGAAGACGCTCGATCTGCGCGCGGCCGGCGTCGGCACCGTCATCTGGGCGACTGGCTATGAGGTGGACTACCGCTGGCTGAACGTCGACGCGTTCGACGCAAACGGCAAGCCGCGTCACCAACGCGGCGTATCGAAAGAACCGGGCGTCTACTTCCTCGGTCTGCCATGGCTGTCGCGCCGTGGCTCCGCGTTCATCTGGGGTGTCTGGCATGACGCGAAACATATTGCCGACCACATCGTGACGCAGCGCAAGTACCTTGCGTACCAAGGCGCGGACGAGCGCAACGCCGCCGCGGGCACGAGCCGGCGCGATGCCACGGCGGATGATTCCCGCATCCACCCGGTCAGCGAGACCGGCGTCCTCTGAGCGCGAATGCCGGCGCGACGGCCGGCGCCCCAGTCCATTGCCTTGCCCGCCGCGCACTTTCGATCCGCGGCGAGCCGGCTTCTTGAAAAGTCAGGTGTATCGATGAGCCAAGTCACGCACACACGTATCCGCATGTTCAACACCAAGGATACCTACCCGAACCAAACGCTCGACAACGACCTGTGCCAGGCGGTACGGGCGGGCAACACCGTCTATGTGCGCGGCCAGGTCGGCACCGATTTCGACGGCAAGCTCGTCGGACTCGGCGACGCGCGCGCGCAGGCTGAGCAGGCCATGCGCAACGTCAAGCAACTGCTCGAAGAAGCCGGCAGCGATCTGTCTCACATCGTCAAGACCAACACCTATCTGATCGATCCGCGTTATCGCGAGCCGGTGTATCAGGAGGTCGGCAAGTGGCTCAAGGGCGTCTACCCGATCTCGACCGGACTGGTCGTCAGTGCGCTGGGCCAGCCGCAGTGGTTGATGGAAATCGACGTGATCGCGGTCGTGCCGGACGGCTGGCAGCCGTCGCAGGCGTGAGGCTGCGGCGATGACATTCTCGATCATCGGACGTTGTCCCGAAACCGGACAGCTGGGCATTGCGATCAGTTCGTCGAGCATCTGCGTGGGCGCGCGCTGCCCGTGGGTGCGGGCGGGCGTCGGCGTCGTGGCGACGCAGAACGTCACCTTGCCGGCGCTCGGCCCGCAGATCCTCGATCTGCTGGACGGCGCGCAGCTCGTGCCGCAACAGGCGCTCGACCGCGCGCTCGATGCCAACGGGTGGAGTCAGTATCGTCAGGTCACGGTGCTGGACAGCCAGGGGCGCGGCGCGTCCTTCAGCGGCACCGAGACGCTTGGCACGCACGGCGCGGTGCACGGCGAGCAGTGTGTCGCTGCCGGCAACATGCTGGCCGGCACGGCGGTCGTCGAGACCATGGCCCGCGCCTTCGAAAATGCCCCTGGGCTGCTTGCCGAGCGCCTGCTGGCAGCGATGCGCGCGGGTCTGGCGGCTGGCGGCGAAGCCGGTCCGGTACATTCGGCCGCGCTGCAGGTGGTCGGCGACCTGGTCTGGCCGATCGTCGACCTGCGTGTCGATTGGGCCGATGACGATCCGCTTGGCGAACTGGAACGCTTGTGGCAGGCGTACCGCCCGCAGATGCAGGATTATCTGACCCGCGCGCTTGATCCGACCGCCGCACCGAGCTATGGGGTACCGGGCGATGAGTGAGATGAGCACCCGCGCTCTGCTCGCGCGGCTGATTGGTTTCGCCACGGTCAGCCGCGATCCCAACCTGGCGCTGATCGAGTTCATTCGCGAACACCTTGCCGGTTACGGCGTCACCGGCGAGCTGTTCTACAACGCCGAGCGCACCAAGGCGAACCTGTTCGCCACCATCGGTCCCGCCGACCGCGGAGGGGTCGTGCTGTCTGGTCACACGGACGTGGTGCCGGTGGACGGACAGGCCTGGACCGTTGCGCCGTTCGAATTGACGGAGCGGGACGGGCGCCTCTATGGGCGCGGCACCGCGGACATGAAGGGCTTCATCGCGTCGGTCCTGGCGGCCGTGCCGCGTTTCGTGCGGGCGTCGCTGCACACGCCGGTGCATCTCGCTTTTTCCTATGACGAGGAAGTGGGTTGCCTTGGCGTGCGTCCGATGTTGGCCGAATTGGAAAAACGGCCGCACAAGCCACGCTGGTGCCTGATCGGCGAGCCGACCGAGCTGAAGCCCGTGCTGGGTCACAAGGGCAAGCTGGCGATGCGCTGCCAGGTGAAGGGCGCGGCCTGCCATTCCGCGTATGCGCCGTATGGCGTCAATGCAATCCAGTACGCTGCGCGGCTCGTCGGCCGGCTTGAGGAGATCGGCGAGGAACTGGCCCGCCCGGAACGTCACGACGCACGTTTCGATCCACCGTTCTCGACCGTGCAGACCGGCATGATCAAGGGCGGCCGTGCGCTCAACATCGTACCGGCCGAGTGCGAGTTCGATTTCGAGGTCCGTGCATTGCCGGGCTACGATCCGCAGCGCGTGGCCGACGCGCTGCAGGACTATGCGCAAACGGAGCTGTTGCCTCGCATGCGCGCGGTGCAGGGCGACACGGATGTACGATTGCAAGCCTTGAGCGCCTATCCCGCGCTTGCCACCGCGCCTGACAGCGAAGCCGCGCGGCTGCTGATCGCGCTGACCGGCCGAGACGACTTCGGCACCGTGGCGTTCGGCACCGAGGGCGGCCTGTTCGACCGGAGCGGCATTCCGACGGTGGTCTGCGGGCCTGGCAGCATGGACCAGGGACACAAGCCGGACGAGTTCGTCTCGGTCGAACAGCTCACGCGCTGCGACGCGATGTTGGCAGCGCTCGCCGATCACCTTTCAGCGTAGCGGACATAACGGACATAACGGACATAACGGACATAACCGGCCTGATCGCGCGGGCGCCGTGATGCCGTCGGCGCCGGCCTGCATCACGTCCCCGCTGCGATCGAGCTTGGCCCGGCTTCCGGCTGGTCGAGGCCGGCCAGGCGCGCCCGGCAGAAATCGACGAACAACTGCGCCGGTTTGGTCAACTGGCCGCGCCCGAGCCGCGCGCTGACCAGACCCGAGGGCGCGACCGACTCGCTTATCTCGATACCAACCACCTTCTTGCCGTCGTAGGTGCATTCGGCATGCGGACGGGTGACCAGGATCGAAAAGCCGAAGCCCTGTCCGACCATGCCTCGTACCATCTCGATCGACGGCGAGCCGAACACGATGTTCGGCGTCAGTCCGAGCTCGTGGAACAGGCTGACGAAATAGGTGCGGCTGGGCTGCACGTCCAGCAGGATCATCGGCTCGGCGCAGATGTCGCGCAGCGACACTTGCGTCTGACCGGCGAAGCGATGGTTTTCCGGCAGCAGCACATAGGGCTTTTGCGGCGGCATCAGCGGCTCGGTCGCGATCGTGCCATCGAGATCGTGGTCGTACAGGAACGCCAGATCGAAGGTACCGGCGGTCAGGCCCTGGACGAGTTCCTGCTGGTCGCCATCGCGGATCCGGATGTTGACGCCGGGATAACATTTGCGGAACCCGGCGATCAGTTGCGGCAGATACAGCGGCGCGACCGTCTCGAAACAACCGATGTCGATCTGTCCGGTGACGACATCGTTGTCGGCCAGCGCATTCTGCTCGAACTCGTGCGCCATGCGCAGCAGTTCTTGCGCCTTGCGATGGAACCGTGCGCCAGCCGGTGTCAACGAGACGCCCTGCGCGTGATGGCGGATGAACAGCTTGACGCCGAAACCGTCCTCGAGGCTCTTGATCGCGTTCGATATCGACGGCTGCGCAATATACAGTTGGCGCGATGCCTCGGCGACGCTGCCGGCCTCGACAGTCGTCACGAAGTATCGGAGTTGTCGCAAGGTGAAGGAAGCCATGAGTGCCTTTGCTGCCTGTGTGGGTATCGTGTGCGGCCGACGCCGCCCACTTGCCGCCGGGCAAGTACCTTACCGCAAGTTCCGATGGCGACACCAATCGTCGGGCGGCGCGTCCGCCTGTCTGACGCGACCATCGTCGTGCCGCACCACGCGCGTCGAGCTCAACCGGACCGGTGCCGTCATCCGCCGCTTGGGTTTATGAGTGCGCCGTGCGCCGGCTGCGTTCATGAGCGCGCCGCGCGCCGGCGCGTAACCGACGCGCCGGCACGGCCGCATCGAATTGCTTGCCGTGCTGCCCGATCACATCGGAACAGAAAGCGGCAAATTCCCGGACGACACGCCGCGGTTTCACGCTGCGTGAACAGGCCAGCCCGAGCGTCATGCCGCGCAGTTTGTCTCGAAAACGCGCGATCGCGAATTCGCGACCGTCGACGGTGGTCGTGTGCTGCAACGGAAAGTTCAGGATGCTGCAGCCCATGCCGTTGGCGACGAGTCCGCGCACCACTTCCGGCTGCGCCGAGCGGAAGGCGATCGACGGTCGCAGGCAGATGCCGTCGAACAGCGATGAAAAATATTCGCGCGTCTGCGGCAGATCCAGCATGACGAACGGTTCGCCCGCGAGGTCCTTCACGCCGATCGGTGCACCCGTTGCCAGCCGGTGCGACTTTGGCAGGATCGCGTACGGCGGCAACGCGAGCAACGGCACGAACGAGATGTCATCGGTCAGATCGAGATCGTAGGTCAGGGCGACGTCGAGTAGACCGCTGCGCAGGCTTTGCAGCAGGTCGTCCTGGTGCGCTTCGAGCGTGCGGAAGGCAATCCCGGCGTGTTTCGCGACGAAATCGCTGATCAGGCCGGGAATCAGCGGTGGCGCCAGCGATACCAGGCAGCCGAGTGCGATCGTGCCGGTCAGCCCCTCGTCCATCTCGCTCGCGGCGGCCTGCAATTCTTCCGCGTTGCGCAGCAGTTCCCGCGCCTTCGCGAGCAGGTCCTGTCCTGCCGGCGTCATCGACAGGCCGTGCGCGTGGTGACGGATGAACAGCTGGATGCCGAAGGACTGCTCCAGCTCGGACAGGGCGGTCGAAATCGACGGCTGCGAGATGTGCAGTGTTTTCGCAGCCGCGGTGAACGAGAGCGCCTCTGCCGTCGCGACGAAATACCTGAGCTGCCGCAGCGAAAAACGGATTGGAACGGTCTCGGACACGCCGCCTCCTGGATAGAATCAAGCTATGTAGGCGGGCCGTAGAGCCCTACCTTTCCTATCCTAACGCGGGAGGCGCCGATTGTGCTGGCGGCACCATGCCCGCAGTCGTCGCCGACACATTGGCGCGGGCACGTCACCTTGTCTGGCGTGCCGGCGGCATCCTTCGGTGTCGGTCTGGCGAACGCAGCAGAATGTTCGGGTGGGTACCTTATCCGCTTGCTTGCGCCGAGGCCAATCTGCTCGACAATGCGTTGCGGCTATCGCGGCCAGCTGAACGCGGCAACGGTTTCGTCACCGGTTCGCCAGCGCTTCAGATAGCCAGTGCGAAGCCCTTCGAGAAGGGATCGCAGGCGGCTTCGAGGGCGCCATCGCCGCCACGCACGACGATATTGGGACGCGCCAGTTCATAGCCGTAGCCTTCATGTTGCTCGCCGACCCACCGAATGATCGGCGCCAACTCGGGCATTTCGCTCGCGACGTGCCGCAGGCGCTCGGAGAGCAGCAGGGTTGGCCCGCTGGCATCGTAGCGAGGCGCGTGCACCGCCGTGAACGCATCGTCGCCGTTTTCGACCAGCCGCATCGCGATCTGAGCGATCGCGCTGATGATGCGGCGGCCGCCCGGAGCGCCGAGCGCCGCGAGGCTTTGACCGTCCCGTGTCAGCAGCATCGGCGCCATGTTCGCGAGCGGACGTTTGCCGCCGGCGATGCTGTTGGCCGCGCCAGGCACTGCATTGAACCAACCCATCGCGGCATCGAACAGGAAGCCCGTTCGCGGACACACGACCTTCGAGCCGAAGTGATTGGCGGCGGTATGTGTGATGCTGACCGCACATCCGTCCCCGTCGATGACTGAAACGTGTGTCGTTCCGGAGGTCGGTTCGGTGCCGCCGGTCGGCGCCCACTGCGCGGGTGCGGCGCGGTCTTCGAACCGCCACGGGTCGTGGGCCGGATGCCATGCGAAGTATTCCCATGGCGCGCTCGGCAGCGTCCGCCAGTCCTGTTTTTGCTGACAGTTGGCGATCCCGCTGGCGATCGCCTGCGCATACTCGATGCTGGTCAGCGCGTGCTCGGGCACCGGTACCATGCCGGCATCGCCCAGCCAGTGATAGCGGTCGGCGAACGCATGGCGACTGACTTGCTCGAACGTGCGAATGCGCTCCGGTGTGTCATCCAACGGCGCGCCGTCGGGATGAACCGCCTGCCAGAGTCGCAGCATCTCGATTTGCGTGATCGCGCCGCACGGCCCGTTCGGCACCCATACGTCGACGTTGCGGAAGCGGATGGTACGCGCGGCACCGATGGTGCTGCGGCATTGTGCGAGGTCGTCGGTGGCAAGGATGCCGCCCAGTTCGGCGACGGTTTCCAGCAACGATTCCGCGACCGCGCCGCGATAGAACGCGTCCGCGCCTTCCTCGGCGATGCGCTCCAGCGAGTTTCCCAACGCCTGCTGCCGTAGCCGGACCGGCGCGCCAAGCGTCGCGGCCCCCAGGTGTGGTGCGGGAGGCGGCAAGCCGTCGCGGAGAAACACGCTCGCCGCGGCCGGGTTGGCGCGCAGCGCGTCGAGGTTGGCCAGTACTTCCAGTGCGTAATAGCTGTCGACTTCGAAACCGTCGTGGGCCGCGGCGATCGCGGGCTGCATGACGGTTCGCAGCGGTAGGCGGCCGTGTGCGCGGTGTGCGTCGGTCAAGCCACGAAGGGTCGCGGGTACGCCTGCCGCAAGGATGCCTTGCACGTTGGCGTCGTTTTCCACCACCGACACGCCGAGGCCGCGGTCGGTGGCGCGGGTCGTGTCCAACGTGAACATATCGGGACGGGCGGCCAGCGGCGCGCGCGGGCCGAAATCGACGGCAATCGCCTCAGGTTCACCGGGAAGATGAATCAGCATGAAACCCGAGCCGGCGAGCGTCGTTTCCATCGGCTCGACCACGCCGGCGACCAGTGCCGCTGCAATGGCGGCGTCCACCGCGTTGCCACCGGCTTCGAGCATCGCGATCGCGGCCGCGCTGCTTTCATGTCTCGCACAGGCCACCGCGCCGCGGCGGCCGCGCACCGATGTCTTGCTGACCGTCTGTATCGATTGCTGCATCACTGCACCTCCTTATTGCAATGGGTCGCTGGCGTCGCCGCTTCGGCGCAGATCGCTGCGATAGGTTTCGCGCATCGTTGCCAGTGCCAGCAGCGCCAGCAGCGCGGCGGCGGCAACGAAGCCGGAAACCGCATAGATCGAACCGGTGCGCGTGAACAGCCAGACCGCGACGAAGCTCGACGGTGCGCTCCACAAGACGGATGCGAGCTGGTAGCTGATCGAGATGCCCGTGTACCGGATCTCGGTCGGAAAACATTCCGAGAGATAGCTCGACTGCACCGCGTAGGTGCCTGCATGGCCGAGTGCCCATGCAAGCGAACTGGCGGCGATCACGCCCCACAGGCTCGACGTGTTGATCAGCCAGTAGAAGGGGAACGCAATCAACAGCCAGGCGCCGATGCCCATCAGGTACACGCCGCGCCGGCCGATGCGGTCGGACATCCTGGCGAAATAGAAATAGAACGGTATCGAGACGACCGCGCCGACCATGCCGGAAATCAGCACCCAGCTCGACGGAAGTCCGAGGGTGCGCTGCGTATAGGCGCCGTAGAACGAGATGAGTGCATACGAGCCGACGGAGAACGCGGCTTGCAGGCAGACCGTGCGCAGCAGGACGTTCCAGTGGTCGCGAAACAGCGTCTTGATCGGCACCGGCTTGCGATGCGCCGGCGCTTGACGCGCCTTCGCCTCGGTGAAGATCGCGGCGTCGGTGATGTTGAGCCGCACGTACAGACCGATGATCACCAGCACCGCGCTCATCAGGAAGCCGATGCGCCAACCCCAGCGCAGGAACGCGTCTTCCGAGGTGAGCCAGATGACGACCTGCAGCACCGCATTGCACAGGAAGAAACCGATCGGATTGCCGATCTGGCTGAACACGCCATAGAAGCCGCGCTTGCCTTCCGGCGAGTGCTCGATGGCCATCAGCGCGGCGCCACCCCATTCGCCGCCAATCGCGAAACCCTGACACAGGCGCAGCGCGACAAGGATCACGGCGCCCCATATGCCCGAGGTCTCGTACGATGGCACCACGCCGATCAGGCAGGTTGCGAGGCCCATCAGCAGCAGCGTGGTGACCAGCGCGCTTTTACGACCGACCGTATCGCCCAGGTGACCAAAGAACACGGCGCCCAGCGGACGCGCCAGGAACGCCACGCCGAAGGTGGCGAAGGACGCCAGCAGGGCGATTGCCGGCGTCTGCGACGGAAAGAATGCCTTCGGGAAAATCAGTGCCGCGCAGATGCCGAACAGGAAGAAGTCGTACCATTCCACTGCGGTGCCGATCAGGCTCGCGAATGCGACGCGAGCGGGCGACGGTGCGGCCGCCCTGGAAATACCGTGAGCCATAGTGTTCACTCCGCTGAAGTCAGACGATGATAAATCGATTTCTCAAACTTGATAAACCGATTCACCATAGGGGATTCCCTGATGCCCGGTAGGCGCGCGCGCAGTGAGGCCCCAACCGCAACCCGCGCCACGATCAGCGACGTTGCCGCCGAGGCAGGCGTGTCGAAGACGACCGTCTCTCAAATACTGAACGGCAAGGGCCGGGCGTCCGAGGCCACGCGAGCGCTGGTGATCGAAGCGGCCCAGCGCATCGGCTACGGCGCGAATCCGATCGCGCGCAGCCTTCGCACCGGACGGACCGGCGTGTTGGGGATCATCTTCAGACCGACCGATGCAATCAGCGGCTCCCTGCACGGCACCGAGTTCCACATCCGCGTGGCCGGCGGCGCGGCGGCCAGCGCGCTCGGTCTGGGTTATGGACTGCTGCACGTGCCGGATGCGACGCGCATCAACGACATCCGCTATCCGATGGATGGCTGCGTCGTGGTCGCCCCGTACGCCAACGATGCGTTACTCGGCGAGCTGCGCAGACGCGGCTTGCCGCTGGTCAGCGTCGATCCGGATCCGGACCATCCGGACGGCAACGTATGGATTGGCCGAGACGAGACCGCCGCGATGCAACACGTGTTGGACCATCTCGCTGAGCAAGGCATGCAGTCGTCGGTGCTCGTCGCGATCACCGACGACAACGCCTGGAAGCGCGGCTTCGAGTCCACCTATCGAACGTGGTGCAAGTCTCATCGCAAGACGGCCGACGTCGTCGAGGTGCAGGGCGTGGCGGGCAGCGAAGGCGCGCGGGACGCCGTCGCTGCGATGATCGCCGCCGGGCGGCTGCCCGATGTGATCATCGGCGCCACGAGCCGCTTCGCAGTAGGGGCGGCCGCAGCCGTGACGGCCGCGGGTCTGTCGATTCCGCAGGACGTGATGATCGCCGCCCTGTCCGATAGCGAACTGGCGCGCAGCCATACACCGCCGATCACCGCGCTGGACCTGCATGGCGACGCCGTTGGCAAGGGCGCCGTACAGAAGCTGGTCGAGATCGTGAGCGGCACCGCTGACGTCGGCTCCACCCGGATCATGCCAACGCTGAAGATTCGCGAATCGACCTTGCCTGCCGATGCTGACGAACGCCGGCACGGAGCGCGTCAACGGGCCGCTACACTGGCCCATACGCGGCCGGGCAAGACGAGGACCTGAGCGGCTGACGGACCTGAGCGGCTGACATGCGCTCCGCGCGGCGCAGGCTCGTCACGGTCTCGTCTGCCGGCTGCGATGACGCATTGGCGGCGCGGAGTAGAAGCGATCGCGTGCGCGAACGGAACGTCGCCACGCAGTCCGTCACGTCGATGCGCGATCGTCGTTCGCCAATGATATGCAGGCTGGCAAGGCCTATGGGTCGAACGGCAGCCCGCGCGATGAACGGCGGGCTTGGCTACTGCGAACGATCGCTCATTGCGGCAGCGTCATGCCTGCATGGTTCGTGACGCGGTTCGAATCACACGATGCCTGCCGATCGCATCGGTGCGCCGCGACGCCGGACACCCGGCCACCCAAGGTAAACATGCGAGCGTCGGTATCGATCGGATGAATCCGAAGGATCGGATGGATCGGGAGAATCGGACAGGCCGCTTCGAAGCGCTTCGCATCACCCCGACGAGCCTTGGCGACGACGACAGTGGAGAGGCGCAGCTTGGAGAAGCCGTCGGCAGACGCCACATGATTCACCGCCCTGAACGGCGAGTAGCTACGACGGGCAGACATGACCTGCAAGGACCACTCGCCGCGACGGCCGGCTGCCGCGGCCGGCGCAAGCGGCTGACAGCAGGGCGGCAAGGACGGTGTACTGGACGCCAACCGAATACCAACCGAATGCCAACGGATAAACGACGCAAGCACGACTGGCCACCACATCCATGAACTTATTGCGCCCCGGCGCCGACGAACGTGCATCGACCAAGACGCACAAGCTGCGCGCCGCCGCATACGGCGCGTTCGTGTTCACCTTTGCCGGTCCGCTGATCGCGGCAGTGCTATGCCCGGCGCTGATGTTCGGCGTTTGGGTCAGTGAAGGCACGCCAGCGCGAGAGCTGGTTGGCGTATGTCTCGGCATGGTGCCGTTGCTCTACTTCGGCAGCTTCATGCTGCTCTATTTCATTCCCGCGCTCGTCAGCGGTGCGCTGGTAGGACTGATCGCGTCACGCTGGTCCCGCCATGCGACCGCGTGGAGCAGCGTTGCAATCGGTGTGTGCGCTGCAACGGTCCATTCGGAACTCCGCACCACGCTGCTCGGCATGGCGGAGCCTGACAGTCCGATCGCCGGCATCGACGTGATCGCCTTGATCAACGTACCGGTTCCTGCCTGGCTGCTTGCGTGGTGGCTGCATGGACGGCTGCATGCACGGCTGCAGCGTTCGGCGTGAATCGCACGCCGTATCGTTGCCGTCGTTCGCGATGACGAGACCCTGGCGCCTACGGTCCGCGCTCATGAAACCGATCGACGTCGATGGTTCGGGTGCAGTGAAAAGGAAAGGGAAGTTGAAGGCAGGCCGGGCGGCGCCGTAAGAAGCGAACCGATGCGCGTTCCCGCCGGCCCAGCGGTGCGGTTGCGTCAGAGCGGGCAGCATAGCGAGACAACGCATGCGACGTCGAGGCTGCCGAAGCCGTGACGCCATTGGCCGCTCTGGCTGGCGGCGGCCATGTGACCACGTCGAATGCGGCAACCAAGCGACCTGGGCGAGCAATCGACGAGCGAAGAATTGATCGTGAGGCAGTGAACACGCGCCTTCTCGCTGGCCTTCATTGCGGCACTCGCCGCGTAGGGCTCGGCGCGATCAGCTGCGCCGCAGCCAACCGCACCGTTGGCGGCGGCGAGCGTGGCTCTGCCGCCGCCCCCCTTGTGCGATAGTGGCGCCGAGCGCGACGGACTGACTACCGCAGCTCTGGCGGGAATCGTCGCTGCTGGCGACCGCGCTGGTGTTACGTGTACTGGCGAAGCCGCGTTTTAATGAACGGGTCAGGGCCAGACAAGTTCTTGGCAGGAAGCGCGAAGTCGCGCGCGGCGCCGAGCTTTCGGCGTTCTTGGTGTACCCGCCGACTGCCGCTCGGCAGCAGCGAACGGATGGGACTTTCCCGGCAATGTGCCTGCCTTGCCTCCGAAAAGGCCATGCGCTTGTCGTTCCCAGAAACGGCTCTCGGCGGGTGGCTTGCGCACCGGCTAGCGAGCGGCAGTCGTGGCGCACCTCGCCCAGGCTAGCAAGCTCGACGCGCTCGACTGCTACGCATGCATGCTGGCTCTGCTTCAGCGACTGCCGACACACCTGACGGCGGGCATCGACCATTTGATGCGCTATCACCGGGTGCTGTTCAACATTCACGACCGAGGGCAATCGGTCGACTTCCAGACCCGTCCGTCTGCTTCATGCCGATTGCCGCTATCGATCAATTTGCTATAGTGACGACGTCGAAAATGGTGGACCGGTTTCGGTGAGCCCCGGTCAGCTCCATGCCAGCCAGGCATCGAGCCTCAATCCAACCCGAAAGGGTCGCGGACCACGACAGAAAGCGAACGCGCGTCGTTTTCTGTTCGATGGGGAACCCCAGCAACTGCTGGCGCCAGAGTCCCTTCCTGGGGACTTGCCGTGGTCGACAGATACCTCGTGCGTTCACGCCCGCGTTCAAAACGCGTTCTTCGTTTGCGTCGAGGTGAACATGCAATACACTCCCGTTCTTGTCGTCGGTGGCAGCCTGGTTGGCTTGTCTGCCTCCCTTTTCCTGTCGTGGCGAGGTGTCCCGAACATCGTCATCGAGAAGCACGAAGGCAGCGCCTTGCATCCGCGCGCCATGGGCTTCACTGAACGCACGATGGAGTATTTTGCCGCCGTCGGTCTGGGCGAAAGAATCCCGCAAGTCGTTCCGGGCACGCGCCTGCGCCGGGCGACCGTCGAGAGCCTGACAGGCGACTGGATTCGAGAAACTGAATGGACGCCAGGCAGTGGTGCTCCGATCCCGAACGATCGGGTCACGCCTCACACCGGCGCCGCCGTACCCCAGGACACACTTGAGCCCATCCTTCGCGCCCGTGCCATTGAACTGGGCTCGCAACTGGCCCAAGGCACGGAACTGATATCGTTCGAGCAGGACGCGGATGGCGTATCGGTGCTCGTCCGTAACCGCGGCAACGGTGAAGTTCGCGCGATTCGCGCCGCGTACCTGGTGGCCGCCGACGGCGCAGCCAGCGGCATCCGCGAAGGCCTTGGCATCGCACGCGAGGGGGTGGGCTACCTGCGAACGGTGGACAGCGTTCTGTTCCGCTGCCCGGGAGCGGACCGGTTCCTCGAACACGGTATCCAGCAGTTCGAAATTGAGCAAGCTGGGGTGCGCGCCTTCCTGACCAGTTACGGCGACGGGCGCTGGGTGCTCATGCGCACGGATGAACAAGACCTTGACGAGCGACAGCTGGTCCCTTTCATCCGCGCGTGCCTGGGCGACGACCTCGGCTTTGAAATCATCACGACGGGGCGCTGGGAGATGGCCGGTCGCATCGCCGCGAAGTACAGCGACGGCCGGGTATTTCTTGCGGGCGACGCCGCCCATCAGTTGCCGCCGACGCGAGGCGGCTTCGGCGCCAACACCGGCATCGACGACGCGTGGAACCTGGCCTGGAAGCTGGCGATGGTCGTCGACGGGGCATCATTGCCAACGCTGCTGGAGACCTACGACGCGGAACGGCGTCCGATAGGGTGGCTACGCCACCAGCAGACCTTTGCACGACCCGACTACGCGAAATGGCTAAAGGGTCCGATGGCCCCTCAAACCCTGCTTGGCGACATTGCCATGGAACTCGGTCAACTGCACCGCTCGGCGGCGGTGATCGGTGCTGCCGACGACTTGCCTCCCGCGGCACATCCGAGCGAGTGGGGCGGCCAGCCCGGCGTGCGCGCACCGTATTTGGAGATGACGACTCCAGCCGGCAGTCTCTCCACACTCGATTTGGTAGGCAGGCAGTTCACGCTCTTCGCCGAGGGTTCGAGGTGGATCGAAGCCGCGGCTCGCGTCAGTGCATCGTCAGGTGTGCCACTCGTCGCTGTGCATCTCGGGAAGGACGTGCATGTGAACCGCGAAGAGGTCCGTCGCAAATTCGGCATCACGTCCGCCGGAGCATCGCTCGTGCGACCCGACGGCATTGTCGGGTGGCGCTCGGGCAGCGGCGAGCCTGATGCGGAGGCGGCGCTGGGTGCCGCGCTACGCGACATAGCATTCCTGCGACATGCGTAGGCGCCTTTTTGTCTCGCGCTCCAATGGCATGGCACTGAGGCAAGACGTATCGCGCGGACACCTGCGCATCGTTCGTCGATGGCGAACGCCGTGCAGTCCGCTCATCCGATGCAGCCGACTCGCGTGAACGCGTGCTCGACGACGTGGCAGTCAGCTTAAGTGGTCGGCTTGCGTGTTCGCTTGCAGCTTGCGCCCATGCCCACGACCACGACCACGGCTTGCGCCGTCGCAACTGGTGCCGACATATGCGTCTGGTCGCTGCCAATGAGGCGGGTTCCAGGCCTGCGCGTGCTCGATACGAATTGACGCGTTGAAGTCGACGGACCAATCCATCTGGGCGGCAGCTGGGTGACGGATATGTTGCTCGCCGACGTGTTTGCAGAGTGGCTGACCATGCGGCGTGGCAGCAGGGTCGCGTTAACAGCAGCCGGTCGAAGCGCGATGCCGGAGATGGTCGGCGTAGAGAGGGAGAGGGCTGCAAAGCTGTCGACCAGCGGACGCTTTCTGCCCGGTGTAATCCCCTCCAGGGTGCAGCAGGCCACCGTTTGCGGACACGCCAGGTTTCGCGGAAATGAAAAAGGGGCTACGCGTATGCGTAGCCCCTTAGTAATGCTGGTGGCGAATCAGGGACTCGAACCCCGGACCTGCGGATTATGATTCCGTCGCTCTAACCAACTGAGCTAATTCGCCAAGAAGAGGAAGTATATGGAGGTGTCAGTGGCGTGTCAAGCGCTGCGTCGATATGAAGTTTGATTCTTATGTCACCCTGACACCGATGGCGCGCTCCCCGCACGCCCACTGTCTTTGCCGCACCTCCTTCAGTGGGCGAGCGATTCTCCGGGCCGAGCACCATTCCAGGAGCGGATGGTGCTCGGCCCGGTCGAGCATCAGTCGTTTTCGTAGATGTCGACGTCCTTGGTTTCCTTGATGAACAGCATCCCGATCACGAAGGTGATTACCGCGATCACGATCGGATACCACAAGCCCGAATAGATGTTCCCTTTGGCCGCGACGATTGCGAACGCGGTGGCGGGCAGGAAGCCGCCGAACCAGCCGTTGCCGATGTGGTACGGAAGCGACATCGACGAGTAGCGGATACGGGTTGGGAACATCTCGACAAGCATCGCGGCGATTGGACCGTAGACCATGGCTACGTAAATCACCAGGATCGCCAGGATGATTACGGTCATCGGCTTGTTCATCTGCGCCGGATCGGCCTTGCCCGGATAGCCGACGGATTTCAGGCGGGCGCCGAGGTCCTTCTCGAACGTCGCCACGTCGTCCTTCGCCGTCGCGCCAGTGCCTGACGGGGCGGTCAACGACTCGGTGCCCACGGCGATGGAGGTCGGCGAGCCGGCGGCACCAGCGACGTTCTCATAGTTCAGGCCCGCCTTCGAGAGGTAGCTTTTCGCGATGTCGCACGACGAGGTGAACTTCGAGGTGCCTACCGGATTGAACTGGAACGAGCAGGTCGACGGGTCCGCGGTGACGGTGATCGGCGCGCGTTGCTGGGCGGCTTCGAGTGCCGGGTTTGCGTAGTGGGTGAGCGCCTTGAACAGCGGGAAGTAGGTGAGCGCGGCGATCAGGCAGCCGGCCATGATGATCGGCTTGCGGCCGATGCGGTCCGACAGTCCGCCGAAGATGACGAAGAACGGCGTGCCGATCAGCAGGCCAAGCGCGATCAGGATGTTGGCAAGATTGCCGTCCACCTTGAGCGTCTGCGTCAGGAAGAACAACGCATAGAACTGGCCGGTGTACCACACCACTGCCTGGCCTGCGGTCAGGCCGACCAGCGCGAGGATCACGACCTTCAGGTTCTTCCATTCGCCGAACGCTTCCTTGATCGGCGCCTTCGACCCCTTGCCTTCGGCCTTCATCTTCTGGAAGGCCGGCGACTCGTTGAGTTGCATCCGGATCCAGACCGAGACGGCCAGCAGCAGGATCGACACCAGGAACGGCACGCGCCAGCCCCAGGTCGCGAATGCTTCTTCGCCGATCGAAACGCGCACGCCGAGAATCACCAGCAGCGACATGAACAGCCCGAGCGTTGCCGTCGTCTGAATCCACGACGTGTAGAAGCCGCGGCGGTGGGCCGGTGCGTGCTCGGCGACGTAGGTGGCGGCGCCGCCGTATTCGCCGCCGAGCGCCAGGCCTTGCAGCAGCCGCATTGCGATGAAGATGACCGGTGCGGCCATGCCCATCGTTGCGTAGCCGGGCAGCAGACCAACGACGAAGGTCGACGCGCCCATGATCAGGATCGTCACCAGGAACGTGTACTTGCGTCCGACGAGGTCGCCCAGCCGGCCGAACACGATCGCACCGAACGGTCGCACTGCGAAGCCGGCCGCAAAGCTCAGCAGTGTGAAGATGAAGCCGGCGGTCGGATTCACTCCGGAGAAGAAGGATTTGCTGATGAAGGCTGCCAGCGAGCCGGCGAGATAGAAGTCGTACCACTCGAACACCGTGCCGAGCGACGACGCGAAGATGACGCGCTTTTCCGCGTTCGTCATCGGCGCGTGTGCGGTCGGGCTGCTCACCGTTGCCATGTTGTGTCTCCAGCTGTTCGAATAATGTGCCGTTGCCGTGCGACAGTCGCGGCGCAAGCGCTCCGGTGCCCTGTTGCGTCGAGCACTGTGAGGGCATTATTCGTCCGGAAACTTACCGAAGCCTGACGCGGGGAAGCAGGCGATACAGCGCTCCATGCATGCTTACGCGTTCTGTCATGCTTGCTGAAATCTCCGAAAATATTCATAATTATCAATCAATTAGGATTGTCGCCGGGCTGAAGTGTAAGTCGGCACCGCGTTCGTTACGCGCGTATCTTGCTCAGGTGTTTCCCTGTCCTGACTAACCCGGATGCGATCCTTTCCGACAGTCTGACGGCTGAAATCTGGCCGTTCGCTGGTGCGATTCGCGCGATTGCAGTTGCTGACCCAGCCGGGTGTGTCGGCGCGCCGAGCGGTGCGAACGCATCGCCGTACCGGTCCAATTCAACGCATGTTGCCAAGCCCCGCAGCGACCGGCCGAGTGCCCCGTGCGAACACCGTAGAGCGCCGATTGCCGACGGTGTTGCCAGAGTGTGTTGTGAGACGGATTGCTGATGCGGGCGGTGAGGCGGGCTCTGTGAGGCGGACTGTGGAGCGGACTGTGAAGCGGACTGTGGAGCGGGCTGTGGAGCGGGCTGCGAATCGCGTTGCGAATACGGTTGCGAAGCGGCTGGCATCGGGGCTACTGAGCGGGCCGCGCGGGGCGTACTGTCGCGACGCGAAGCAAAGCTCGATGGCCGATCGCGTCCACAACAATCGTCTTCACCGGTCAAGGCAGCGCGCACTCGGCAATGTGGGCAAAGATGCGAACCGGAGCGGAAGATAAAACGGGTGAGCGAAGGCAGCAACACGTGCGGGATGTTGTGGCCAGGCGTTGTGGCCCGGAGCCAAGGAAGGAGCGCCGCTGCCCTACATTCGTCCTGTGGGCAGACCACGTCAGGCTGCGTCGATGAGGCTGGAAGGAGGCTCGTACAGGGGCAGCGTCACTTGCATGCGTGTGCCGGCCATCGTTTCGTCGGCGGCGCCGCCTATAGCGAGTCGTCCGCCATGAGATTCGGCAATTTCCTTGACGATCGCGAGGCCGAGGCCGCTGCCTTCGCCGCCATGCCCGAGGATGCGATAGAACCTTTCGACGACCCGCTCCCGCAACTCGACCGGTATGCCGGGGCCGGTGTCTTCGACTTGCAGCAGTGCTTGTCCGCCAACCGCGTGCACGCTGACCGTGATACGGCCGCCAGCGGGCGTGTACCGAATGGCATTGTCGATCAGATTGCCGGTCATCTCGCCGAGCAAGACGGCCTGGCCTTCGATCTGAACGGCTGTCTCGTCTGCTTCGAAACCGATATCCATTGATTTCGCGAGTGCCGGCGGGACCCATTCATGAACCACCATGCGTACCAGCGCAACGAGGTCCAGGCGCTCCGGCGCTTGCGCGCTGCGGTACTCGGCGCGAGCCAGCGACAGCAATTGGGTAACGAGGCGGGCGGCATGTTCCGAACTGGCGGCGATCTGCGACAGGGAATGGTGAACTTCGGTGGGCGAAGACTGAGACAGCGCCAGTTCGGCCTGCATGCGCAGACCGGCCAGTGGCGTCTTCATCTGGTGCGCCGCCTGTGCGATGAAACGTTTTTGCGCGGCGTTGTTCGCTTCCAGCCGACTGAGCAAATCGTTGAACGAGGCCAGCAATGGCGCGATCTCGTGGGGCGCCTGCTCGGTGGACAGTTGCGAGAGGTCGTCCGGACGACGCCCGCGCAGATTGCCGCGCAACGCATGCAATGGTGCCAGACCGCGTGAGAGGCCGAACCACACGAGCACGATTGCTAGCGGCAGGATCAGGAACTGCGGCAGGATCACGCCCTTGATGATGTCGTTTGCAAGCGAAGCGCGCGCCCGTGTCGGCTCCGCCAGTTGTATCCAGCGCCGCTCCCCCGTGCGGCTATCCTCGACGGACAGGGTCGCGGTGCGCATTTCTTCGCCGGCAATCGTGACATCCTGCAGTTGCACCGCCGGCCGGATGGGCGAGGGTGTGCGCGCCGTCGTGCGACGCGATGCGGACGCCGACGCCGATGCCGATGCCGATTTGGTCGCCGTTTCTCTCTCGATCGCTGTCCCGATCGCCGTCGAAGCGTCGGAGAGGCCGCCGAACGTCTCGTCGGCGCGCCCGGTCAGGATCGCGACTCGGGTTGGCGCGCTGAGCCTCGCATCGCCGGCGAGCGTGACGCCGTCGGTAGTGCCGATGCGATACAGCGTCCGGTCGTTCTCCGTGCCCTGGATCGCTTCCAGTGTCGACGGCGAAAGCAGCAACGGCGTATCGCTATCGGCTCGTTGCACCGCGTGGGCCAACACGCGGGCCCGTGCCTCAAGCGCATTGTCGAACGGCGTGTTCGCGATCGACTTCGCAATCAGATACGTGACCGCTATGCTCAGCGGCCATAGCAATAACAGCGGCGCCAGGAGCCAATCGAGGATTTCGCCGAACAGCGAATGGGAGCCCGCGTCACGTGCATCCCCAGCTCGCGTGCCCGCGGCTTGCAAGTCCGGGACGGGCGCCGCGGAGCCGATGCCGCGCGCGTGCAGGGTGCGGCTCGGCTCGACTGCATCGTCATGGCTTTGCGCGCGCTTCGGACTGCCGCGCAGGTCTGGATTCGCCGTATGCAAGGCCGCTTGCCCGTTGCTGTCCGCCGCGCCTCAGTGAGCCGCGAGCGCGGATGACCGCTGCGGCAGCGTGTCGGTTGCGGCGGCGCCCCGGCTCGGCGCTTTCTCAAGGCAATACCCCAGGCCGCGAACGGTCGAGATCCGAATGCCACTCGCCTCGATTTTCTTGCGCAGTCGATGCACGTAGACCTCGATCGCGTTGGTACTGACTTCCTCGCCCCACTCGCACAGATGGTCGACCAGTTGCTCCTTCGAAACCAATCGACCCGCGCGTTGCAACAGGACCTCCAGCAGGCCGAGTTCACGCGCTGACAATTCCACGACGCGTCCGTCGATGCTGGCCAGCCGACCGATCTGGTCGAAGCTGAGTCCGCCGTGCTGGATGACGGTTGGTCCGCCGCCGGCACCGCGCCGGGTCAGCGCGCGAATGCGCGCCTGCAGCTCCGACAAGGCGAAAGGCTTGGCCATATAGTCGTCGGCGCCGAGGTCGAGGCCCCGAACGCGTGCGTCGACGCTGTCCGCCGCGGTCAGTATCAATACCGGCACGGCCGATTGCCGGGCACGCAACCGTCGCAATACGTCGAGACCGCTCAGCCGCGGCAGGCCGAGGTCGAGAATCAACAAATCGTAGTCGTGTAGCGACAGTGCATTGTCCGCGTCGCTGCCGCTGGTCACATGGTCCACCGCATAACCTGCATGCCGCAGCGAGCGGATCAGGCCATCGGCGAGGACGCTGTCGTCTTCCGCAATCAGGATACGCATGGCTTGAACTCGTGACGAAAAGCGGAACGAGCGGACCGGGAGAAGCCGCCGAGCGCCGCGGTTGGCGGGGTTGCGGGGATGCTCGGTCTGACGGCCGAGTTTACCCACCGGTACTTTCGCCGCCATTGCCACGCCGGACAATTGGGGCCGGCCCGGAGATTCGAGCAAGCGACAGGCAGGCGGTCAGTCCGATGCAGGATGTCACGGGCCAGGCTAGCTTCGAATTCCCCCGTTTGGCCATTTCAAAACCGCAGAATGCCTCCATTTAACTGTATCGTAGCAGCCACACGTCGGGGCATCGGCGGCCTGCATGCAGGCAATGGTAGGCAGAGGTGGGCTGGGCACGCCTTCAGGCTCCTGCGTCGGCGTCACGATGTGCGGTCAGCCACTAAATGGTTGAGGCAGCAACCGGCCAATGCGCCGAGTCCGACGAGTCGTGCACCTCGCGTATGCTGGTCATCTCACGGTGCAACGACGATTTCACTTGCATCCATAACTGTTTTTTTATACAGTAGCGAATCGCTCGTCATCATCTGCGTTTCCGCCACTGCACAACCCGCCGCGCGTTTCGGCGAGGGTCTTGAAGGACGACCCGGCGCAGGTCGGGGGCCTCTGAATCAGCAAGGACATTTCAATGGAAGACAGCAAGAAGGGTTCGGCCGCTTTGAAGGCAGACAAGAGTCAGGCCCTGGCGGCCGCGCTCGCGCAGATCGAGAAGCAGTTCGGCAAGGGCTCGGTGATGCGGCTGGGTGACAACGAGAAGACCGAAGACATCCAGGTGGTGTCGACCGGCTCGTTGGGTCTGGACATCGCATTGGGCGTGGGCGGCCTGCCGCGTGGTCGCGTGGTCGAAATCTACGGTCCGGAATCGTCGGGCAAGACGACGCTGACATTGCAGGTCATCGCCGAAATGCAAAAGCAGGGCGGTACCTGCGCGTTCATCGACGCCGAGCATGCGCTGGACGTGCAATATGCGTCGAAGCTCGGCGTGAAGGTGTCGGACTTGCTGATTTCGCAGCCGGACACCGGCGAGCAGGCGCTGGAAATCACCGACGCGCTGGTGCGTTCGGGATCGATCGACATGATCGTCATCGATTCGGTGGCGGCACTGGTGCCGAAGGCCGAAATCGAAGGCGAGATGGGTGATTCGCTGCCGGGCCTCCAGGCGCGGCTGATGTCGCAGGCGCTGCGCAAGCTGACGGCGTTGATTCAGCGCGCCAACTGTCTGGTTATCTTCATCAACCAGATCCGCATGAAGATCGGTGTGATGTTCGGCAGCCCGGAGACGACGACGGGCGGTAATGCGCTGAAGTTCTATGCGTCGGTCCGTCTGGACATCCGTCGTATCGGTTCGATCAAGAAGGCCGATGTGGTGATCGGTTCGGAGACGCGGGTCAAGGTCGTCAAGAACAAGGTTGCGGCGCCGTTCCGGGAAACTATCTTTGACATTCTCTACGGCGAAGGTATTTCGCGAGAAGGCGAAATCATCGATCTCGGCGTCGAGGCGAAGATTGTCGAGAAAGCTGGCGCCTGGTACAGCTACAAGGGTGAGCGGGTCGGCCAGGGCAAGGACAATGCGCGTGAATTCCTGCGCAGCAATCCAGACATTTCTCGGGAAATCGAAAATCGTATCCGCGAAGCCAAGGGCGTGTCACTGATGGCCGCTTTGCCGCCGGGCGTGGACGCGGATGGCGTGATCGGTGAATAAGTAAGTAGGGTCGGCGTACGGCCAGCCTGCAATGGGCTGTGCCGTACCGCTCGCCCTAGTCGGAGAGGCGATCGGAATGAAGCGTTCCTTGCCACTGCACGGCGCGTCGGACGGGGCCGCCGACGTGGGCGACATCGACGTGGGCGACATTCCTGCCGATACCGGTGCTGGATTCGTCCGTCCTGCCCAAGCACCGGATCCGCTCAGCCGCACGACACCCGTCAATGAAGAAGACAGCTGGCTCGAGCTCGAGCCGTTTCCGCTGACCGACGGGCACACGTCGAAAAGCATCGAGTCATCTGCAACCCTGTCACGTCCGTCGCCGGATGTCTGCGCTTCGGCAAGCGCGGTGGACGTTGCCGCGATGTCGCAAGCTGACTCCGCTCGATCCGCTGCGGTCCGCGCTCCCGACCCCACAGACGCGAGCGCTGCGAGCGGCGTCAGCTCGCCGGACAGCGATGCCAAGGCGCTGCCGAGCGTAGCTGCCGAATCCGACTGGCTCGACGAACTCGATGAACTCGGTGAAGCAGACGGAGCCGGCAGATCCGTAGAATTCCGCCTGGCCGCGGCACGCCGGACCGTGGACAGACCGGCATCAGCAGGCCTTGCTGCACGCGTTGTTGCACGTGCTACTGCGGGCGTTACCGCAGGTCTCATGCATCCCGGCGCACGCCGCTCACGTGCCGACGCCACTGCCGCCGCCTCGCCGTCCAAGACGTTGGATGTGGCCGCCAAGGCGCGTGCGACGCCTCGCATGAACGTGGCGCGCGACAAAGCGAAACCGCAAAAAAGCCTGCGTAGCCGGGCGATCGGCTATCTGTCGCGGCGCGAGCATAGTCGGGCAGAGCTGGGTGCTAAGCTGGCCCCGTTTCTTGCAGAAGAAGAAAGCGACGATACGGTTGCTGCGCTACTCGACGCGCTCCAGCGCGAGGGATGGTTGTCCGATGAACGCTACGCAGAAAGCCTGCTGAACCGTCGCGCGGGCCGTTTCGGCAGTCAGCGCATCCTGTCCGAGTTGCGGCGGAGCAAGGTGGACGAGTCGCTGGTCCAGCAGTCCGCGGAACAACTGGCAGACTCCGAATATCGACGCGCACTCGACGTATGGCAGAAGAAATTCGGTCGCATCGGTGCGCCCGACACGCCGCAGGCAAGGGCCAAGCAGATGCGCTTCCTGTTGTCCCGAGGCTTTTCGTCTGGGGTCTCGGTAAAGGTCTTGCGCATATGCGGCGCGGACGACGCGTTCGACTACCTGTCGGAGGAATGACGTTGGCGCCGGCGCAGCGCATGGATGTCGCAGTCGCGAACCGGACCGTTTGACCAAGGCCCGGCGCGGCTTTCGGTGGCCCGTCGCTCGACACTAGGCCAGGGCCTCCTACGCGCCGACAACGCTTCAGCCGCAACATGCGAAGGTACTGACCGAGGCGCCATCGCGCCATCGCGCCATCGCGAGCCGATACGCCGACCGTTCCGCGCCGGCTTCTGAAAACTCATGCCGCGTCGATACCACCGTGCCATTGCGCTTTGAGCCGGCGGGGCCGTCCAAGCTGTGCCCGAGCCGTCCAAGCGGTTCAAGCGTTCCAAGTCGTCCAAGTCGCCCAAGTGGCCCAAGTGGCCCAAGTGGCCATCGCCAGAGCGGTCAGAGCCGACTCGACCCGACCGACCCGACCGACCCAGCCCTTCTCGAGCCACCCACGTCCGGCGAAGTCGACTGCAACGGTGATCGCGAACCGTCACAGCGCTGCGCCGCAGGCTTGACCGACGCGCCCGGGCTGTCTTGCCTAGCCAGAGTAATCGGCTTGTGACTCACGCTGGTGACGATCGTGCCGCCATCGTCGTGCATCCATGCCTGGCCAAGTGCATCCGCGCCGCTCAAGCCGCGCAGTACCACCTCGGCAGGCCTCGGTCGATTGTTGGTCCATAGTCAATGAACCCTGCGCCAGGGCCGTCGGACGCCCCTCAGGGCATCACGTCATTGTCAAATCGGCGCTTTTGCCTATGCTAGAATCCGACGGTTTCCGACATGGCCGTTTCGTCCGCCCATTAGCATGCCGATCGCTCCGCCGGCTTTCCCTTTGTCGCTTACGCGCAGCAGCGCGTTTCCGCAAGGTATTGTCTGTCGAAAGGAGCGCGCGCTTCGCTTGTCGGCCGGCGCATCGTCGGTTCCGGTCGCCGGGGTCCATTTGTCTTTCCGCGGCGCCCGGCGCACCGCGTTCGCGAAGTACTTCCGGCTGCCGCAACTGGCGGCGGCCGCGTCTCGACTGCCTGCCATCGTTTCTCCTTTCGTATCCCGCATCCAGGAATGCCGAATCGCACGGTTCGATGCCGTTCCGTTTCCTGGCGCACATACCGAACGGACACCTGCGACGGCAATGACGCGGCCAGCCTTTTTCCAAACGAATCATTCTGACTGAAGGGAATCACGCATGAAGATTCACGAGTACCAGGGCAAAGAGATCCTGCGCAAATTCGGCGTCGCCGTGCCGCGTGGCACCGCAGTATTCAGCGTCGACGAAGCCGTCAAGGCGGCTGAAGAGCTGGGCGGTCCGGTCTGGGTCGTGAAGGCTCAGATCCACGCGGGCGGCCGGGGCAAGGGCGGCGGCGTGAAGGTCGCCAAGTCGCTCGACCAGGTGCGTGAATATGCCGGCCAGATCCTCGGCATGCAGCTGATCACGCACCAGACCGGCGCCGAAGGCCAGAAGGTGGGCCGTCTGCTGATCGAAGAAGGCGCGGACATCAAGAAGGAACTTTATCTCGGTCTGGTCGTCGACCGCGTCACGCAAAAAGTGACGGTGATGGGTTCGAGCGAAGGCGGCATGGAAATCGAAGAAGTTGCCGCCAAGACGCCCGAGCTGATTCACAAGGTCGCCGTCGACCCGTCGCAAGGCCTGTCGGACGCCCAGGCGGACGATCTGGCGCGCAAGATCGGTGTGCCGGACGCGTCGATCGAGAAGGCTCGCACGGTTCTGAAGGGTCTGTATCAAGCGTTCTGGGATACCGACGCGTCGCTCGCCGAAATCAACCCGCTGGTGCTGACCGGTGACGGCAACGTCATCGCGCTCGACGCCAAGTTCAACTTCGACTCGAACGCGCTGTTCCGTCACCCTGAAATCGTCGAATACCGCGATCTGGCCGAAGAAGATCCGGCTGAAATCGAGGCTTCGAAGTTCGATCTCGCCTACATCTCGCTCGACGGCAACATCGGCTGCCTGGTCAACGGCGCCGGTCTGGCAATGGCGACGATGGACACCATCAAGCTGTTTGGCGGCGAGCCGGCGAACTTCCTGGACGTCGGCGGTGGCGCGACGACCGAGAAGGTCACCGAAGCGTTCAAGATCATGCTGAAGAACCCGGACCTGAAGGCGATTCTGGTCAACATCTTCGGCGGCATCATGCGTTGCGACGTGATCGCCGAAGGCGTGATCGCCGCGTCGAAGGCCGTGTCTCTGAAGGTGCCGCTGGTGGTGCGCATGAAGGGCACGAACGAGGACCTCGGCAAGAAGATGCTGGCCGAGTCGGGTCTGCCGATCATCTCTGCGGACAGCATGGAAGAAGCGGCGCAGCGCGTGGTCGCCGCGGCTGCCGGCAAGTAAGTCCGACGCCTTCCCTATGCCGCAACCCGTGCTCGGCGCCTCGTGGCGACGAGCGGGGCACCCTATTAGACAGAGGTAACCATGTCGATTCTGATCAATAAAGACACCAAGGTCATCACGCAGGGCATCACCGGCAAGACCGGCCAGTTCCACACGCGTACCTGCCGCGAATACGCCAATGGCCGCGAAGCCTATGTCGCGGGCGTCAATCCGAAGCGTGCGGGCGAAGACTTCGAAGGCATTCCGATCTTCGGTAGCGTCAAGGAAGCGAAGGAACAGACCGGCGCGACCGTGTCGGTCATCTACGTTCCGCCGGCTGGCGCCGCGGCTGCGATCTGGGAAGCCGTCGAGGCCGATCTCGATCTGGCGATCTGCATCACCGAAGGCATCCCGGTCCGCGACATGATCGCGCTGAAGGACCGCATGCGCCGCGAGAACCGCAAGACGCTGCTGCTGGGACCGAACTGCCCTGGCGTGATCACGCCGGACGAACTGAAGATCGGCATCATGCCGGGCCACATTCACCGCAAGGGCCGCATCGGCGTCGTGTCGCGTTCGGGCACGCTGACGTATGAAGCAGTTGGTCAGCTGACCGCGCTGGGCCTTGGCCAGTCGTCGGCAGTCGGCATCGGCGGCGACCCGGTGAACGGTCTGAAGCACATCGACGTGCTGCGCATGTTCAACGACGATCCGGAAACCGATGCGGTCGTGATGATCGGCGAAATCGGCGGTTCGGACGAAGAAGCGGCGGCACTGTGGGCGAAGGACAACATGAAGAAGCCGATCGTCGGCTTCATCGCGGGTGTCACCGCGCCGGAAGGCAAGCGCATGGGCCACGCGGGCGCGATCATCTCGGGCGGCGAAGGCACGGCTGAGAGCAAGCTCGAAGTGATGGAATCGTGCGGCATCAAGACGACCAAGAACCCGTCGGAAATGGGTCGCCTGCTGAAGGCTGCGATCGGTGCCTGAAACGCGACGGCGCAATGCCGCAGCGAAAACACTGTAGGGCGTCCGTAAGGAACGTCTAATATACGGGGTGCCGGTGGCACCCCGTTTTCGTTGGCCCGGCGCTAGGCTGAGCTGGCGCGTCTGCAGATCCCCTTGCGCGTGGCCCTTCTTACTGCCACGGTGGATTTTCAAGATGAGCGAGGCGAGCCGGCAGTCCCTTCAGCGATACTTTTTCATCCCGAGGCACACTTGGAATTCCTGACTGATCTGCACTGGGGCGCGGTGCTACAAATCGTCGTCATCGATATCCTGCTCGGTGGCGACAACGCCGTCGTGATCGCATTGGCGTGCAAGGGCTTGCCGCCCGAACAGCGGCGTCGCGGTGTTCTATGGGGCACTGCGGGCGCCATTCTGCTGCGGCTGGTGCTGATTTCCTTCGCAGTCACCTTGCTCAATATTCCGGTCGTCAAGCTGGCCGGTGGCTTGTTGCTGCTGTGGATCGGCGTGCGCCTGGCGTTGCCGGACGACAAGCACCACGACGTGAAGCCAGCTTCGCGGCTGCTCGCCGCGATCAAGACCATCATCGTCGCCGATCTGGTGATGAGTCTGGACAATGTGATCGCGATCGCGGGGGCGGCCGAGGCAGCAGATCCGGCGCATCGGATCGGACTGGTCGCGTTCGGCTTGGTGCTAAGCATTCCGATCATCGTCTTCGGCAGCCAGTTGATCCTGCGTCTGCTCGATCGCATGCCATGGATCGTCATTGCCGGCGCGGCACTGCTTGGCTGGATCGGCGGCGGGCTGATCGTCACCGATCCATTGGTCGAGCGCACCGCGTTCGCTACCGTGCCCTACGGCGTCACTGCCGCACACGTAGCAGGTGCCGTTTTTGTCGTCGTCTGTGCAATGTTCATGCGGCGGCGGCACGCGCAGCGCATTGCGGTGTCTGGCGAGCGTCCCGACCGACACACTGACTGACCAAGCATGTTGAACACGAGTCGTGTTCGTCAATTGCACTGATTGGGGTAGGCCGTTCGGCCGAGTCGCGCAGCGGCTCGGAGCGGCGCACTGTAGACATCCTGTCACATGGGTCGTGCCGCGATGTCTACCGCTCACTTTGCCGCTGCCAGCACTTTTACCTCGGCTTCCATCATCGATCGAGGACGTCGCTCGTCCCGGGAGTCGGCGACTGCAAACACTCAGCCATCACCTTCCGGAGCCACCTGCTCGATAACGCGCCGCGCCGCCAGCACGTTATCGCGCTGGCAATCGGGCCGCCAATCGGGCCGCCAATCGGGCCGCCAATCGCGCCGCCAATCGGGCCGCCATTCGCGCCGGCAATCGTTCCAACAGGCGTGCCGGCAAGCGAGCCGACAACTGCGCCAGCCGACCCAGCTGCGCGTTCCTCTCCGGCAAGACATTCGCATCGGCCCGCGGTCGCCCGGTTGTTCCGCTCGGTGCGACGCGCCGAGCAGGTCGGATCGGCCGGCGGAGCGTGGCGAACGACGTCTGGCGATTCCGGCACCACATCAAGCGCCGCGCGACGCCGGTCGCGCCGTCGGCCAGGCCACGGATGACGCGGCCCAATCCGGACTCCGTGAACCCTCTGGCATCCACGAGGCGCCGAAACATCGCGTGCATCGGCCGCCCCCATTCGTGCACCGCCTGAGGGTCGTCAAGCGCGTCGGGCTAGGTGAGGAGGGATGGCCGACACGATGGCTGGCACGCCACCATCACGAACGGCGTAGACAGCGGCGGCGCTGGGCGAGGGCGGCGGTTCAGTGCGAGGCACTGGGTAGCGGGTCTGCCGGGCGCTGGCAATGTCGCGTGCTCGGTGCCTGCGGAGCGGACGCGTCCAGGGTCGGCCCGTCGCGCGCTCCGCTCTCGCGCGCTGTCGCCGAGTGTGTGTCGCCACCGCCAGACCAGCGCACACATCACGCGCAGGCAGTCCATGGCCGCGCGGTTGGCCCGCATGGGTGGCGCACGAGGCGCCACGCGTGGGCCGGCTTCACGCTGGTCGAGCTGATGATCGTAATGGCGATCGTCGCTGTGATATCGGCTTTCGCCGTTCCCGCTTACCAAGACTACCTTGCGCGAAGCCGCGTCAGCGAGGGTCTGGTTCTGGCGAGCATGGCGCAACTGGCCGTGACGGAAAATGCGTCGAACGGCACCGCTTTCGAGGCGGGCTACGAGCCGCCCGCGTCGACCCGCAATGTCGAGTCGATCGAAATCGATCCGGCAAGCGGCCAGATTGCCATCGCCTACCAGGCTCGCGTCGCGTCGCCCGGGTCCAATGTGCTCGTGCTCGTACCGTCGACGGCCGATGGCGCGTCCCGTGGCGGCCTTCAGGTGGGCGTTCGCCAGGAGGGCGTACTAGTGTGGGAATGCTTCGCAGCGGGCAAGGACCGCTCTCAGCTTGACGACGACGCACCGCTGCCGAGAGTCCAACCAACGTTGCCGGGTAAGCTGGCGCCGGCGGAATGCCGCGGCTAGCGCCGCACCCAGACGCTGCCGGGCAGGAATGCGCAGCTGTCCAGTATTGTCGATTCATCGGGCGTTTCGACCCGCCGACCGCGATTTCTCGGCGCGGAGAGGGGGCGGGGTGCGATGTCGTCTTAGATGATCGATGAGATCGGCAGGGGGGGCCGCTCAGAGCGCAGGCGGGGAGCTTGGGCCAGGAGCGCGGACCGGCAGCGGAGGCCGTACGCGCAGACTGGGAGCGCAGACCGGCAGCACAGGCCGGGAGCGCAGACCAGGAGCGCTGGCTGCGAGCGCAGGCCGGTAGCGCGGACCGGCAGCGGAAGCCGAAGCGCAGACCAGGAACGCAGACCAGGAACGCAGACCAGGAACGCAGACCAGGAACGCAGACCACGAACGCAGACCAAGAACGCAGACCAAGAACGCAGACCAAGAACGCAGACCAAGAACGCAGACCAGGAGCGCTGGCTGCGAGCGCTGGCTGCGAGCGCAGGCTGGGAACGCCGGCCAGGAGCGCCGGGTTAAGAAGTCTGTGGGCCCGGCTTGCGCGCAGACTGACGCAGCGATTGGGCCGAGTGAAAACGGACAGCGAAAACGGACAGCGAAAACGGACAGCGAAAACGGACAGCGAAAACGGACAGCACGCGGGTACGAACAGTCGTTATGAGCGGCGCGCCGGGACGGCAGCCTGGACCCGGAGCAGTTGCAGGAAAGGAGAAACGCATCGGCAGAGTTTGCGCCCCTGTGCCCCGCTTGTCTGAACAGGACGGCAGCGCCGTCGCTGCGGCCCTGATCGGGATTGTGCCGTCGCTGTGCGGTTGCTTGTGCTGTCGCTCATGCAGCCGCCCGTGCAGTCGCTTGCATCGCCGCGCATGACGGTGTCGTGCGACCCATGTGACGCGGTGCGAACCTTTGTGTATAGTCGCCGGGTCCAGTCAGGCAGTCCTCTCATGTCCTCCAAGTTTCCACCGCTGGTATTCCTCGGTTTCGTCGCCCTGTGGTGGACCGTGCCGTACAGCATCACCGCGCACACCTACCCGATCCCGACGTTTTTCTCGGAATTTGCGGCGCTTTCGTTGTTTGTTCTGGGCGCAGCGGCGCTGGGCTGGCAATGGTTCGCGCTTGGCCGTCCTCGGCTAAATCCTTCCCCCCGTGCCGCATTCATATTCCTCGGTCTTGCTGCGGTGCTGGTGGCGCAGCGTTTCTTGCTGCCGGTACAGCAACCGGTCCTGATCTACCTCGGCATAGGCTTCTTGCTCGTCGCCACGCTCGTCATGCATGTCGGGTATTGGAGTGGACGTTTGGGTCTGGCGGAGCGCACCGTCTTGGTCAGCGCGTATGCGCTGCTGGCAGGCGGCGCCTTCGCGCTGTTCTGCCAGTTGATCCAGTTGTTCCACCTCGAAGTCAAGGTTTCGCCTTTTGTGGTTGCCTACCGTGTCGCTGACTTCCGGCGACCGTTCGCGAACCTTGCGCAGGCGAATCATCTGGCGACCTACCTGGCGTTCGCACTCGCCGCGGCGCTGTATCTCGTGCAGACTCGGCGCCTGCCGGTGTGGGCGTGGCTGGTTCTGACGACCCTGTTCGCGGTCGGAGAGGCGTTGACGGTATCGCGCACGCCCTGGCTTCAAGTGCTGGTGATCGTTGCTTGCGGCTGGCTGATGGCATGGTCGGTCAGCCGTGAGATCGGCGCACGTTTCCGGCCGCGTGGCTTGCGCTTGCGGCCGTGGTTGTTGCCGGCCGGGGTGCTGGTGATCTATCTGATCGTCAACGTGGTGGTGCGTGAACTCAACGTGCTGCTCGACTGGAAGCTCGCCGTGTCCGCGGCCGAGCGTTTCAAGGACGCCGGGCAGATCTCGCCTCGCCTGTCGCTCTGGCGCTACGGCTGGACGATGTTCCTCGGAAGTCCCTGGTTGGGCGTTGGCTGGGGAGATTTCCCTGCCGCGCAGCATGAGCTGGTGCTGTCGCTCGGCAAGGTGGAGATCGCCAACAATTCGCACAACATCGTCGTCGACCTGCTGGCCAAGACCGGTGGCCTGGGCGCCTTGGTTGTCTTCGGCGGCCTTGCCTTCTGGCTCTGGCGGGCCGTGTCGGCTGGCTTGAGCCATGCGCGCCTGTTTTGCTTTACGTTGCTGGGCGTGGTGGCCGTGCACGCTTGCGTGGAGTATCCGCAACAGTATCTGTTCTTCTTGCTGCCGGTCGCGCTGCTGATCGGCCTGCTGGAGACCGAGTCGATGGTGCGGGTGCCGGCTCGCGTGAGCACCGCGCTCTACGGCGTGCTCACGGTGGTCGGCATCGGCGCGCTGTATCCGGTGTTCGCCGACTATCAGCGTGCCGAGGTGTTGTATTACGGACAGCGGCCCGAACAGCAATACCGTGCGGCACCGTCGACGTTCTTCAGCCCCTGGGGCAACTATGGGCTGGCAACGCTGCTTCCGCTCAATGCGGATGATCTGACCGGCAAGCTCGCCATGCATCGTCAGGCAATCGCTTTGCTGCCGGGGGAGACGGTATTGCGTCGTTACGCGATCCTGTTGGCGCTTGACGGCCGTCAGCAGGCGGCGATCGAGGAAGTGGCGCGTCTGCGCGAGTTCGCGACTGCCCTCAACGATTGGCCCACGCAACTCGGGTTGATGTACGCGTTGTGCGACGACCAAGGCGTCGTGCTGGATGGCTTCAAGGCCGAACTGCAACGCCGCTACGGCGGACGGCCCGCTGCGAGCGTCAACGACGATGCCGATGGCGACGAGGTCGACGACTGATCGCGTATGGAAGCCGTGCGGGCGCAGAGCCGGTGGGCTTCGACAGCGCCATCATGTTTGGCCGGTAGGCAGACGCCCGATGAGCCTGTTGCTCAGCTTGCACTTGTTGGAGAGAGGCTGCGTCGCGATGATGGCTTGACGTTGTTATCCCCATCCTGGCTGCATGCGTCTCCGCGGTAGGCCGGCAGGACGCCGGGCCGACGCACAGTGCCCGGCAGGCCGTTACGCTGGCAACCGGCAACCGGCAACCGGCAACCGGCAACCGGCAACCGGCAACCGGCAACCGGC
>NZ_FNLO01000023.1 GCF_900095735.1 Chitinasiproducens palmae
CCCCCTTAGCCTGATGATCATAGCGAGTTGGCCCCACCCCTTCCCATCCCGAACAGGACCGTGAAACAACTCCACGCCGATGATAGTGCAGATACCTGTGTGAAAGTAGGTAATCGTCAGGCTCCCCATTCGTAGAAAACCCCGCTCATCGAGCGGGGTTTTTTGCTTTCCGACGACGGAAAATGCATCTGAACGAGGCCTCGGCGGGTCGACGCAGGCCAGTGCGCCGGCACGAGCGTCACGCGGCTGCGAGCTCGATGCATACACTCGCTCAGATGGTCGCCAGACCAAGATTATTCCAGGCAGCGCCATGCCCCTTCGGCATCGGCACCTTCGCCGCCCGATCTATCGGGCCGGCAGCGAAACGACACTATCGGTTGGAGATAGCGCTTGGGAAGTGGCGCGATCTGTCCGGGCGGTTGGCAAGCCGATGCCATTGCCCCGCGCCGCTGCGCGTCCGATGACGCGCGTCGTCCGTTGCTTGTTTTGTGCAGTTGAGCCGAGCCCGACGCCGATTCACAAGCGCATCGCTACGCAAACGACGCAATGACGGCGGAGGTGATGAACCGCGCCCGCCTTGGAACGGCTGCTTCCTTGAAGGCGCACCTGACACTTATCGCTGCGACCTGTCAGTGGATGCAGCCCGATGAGGTCACTCCCGACGCCGTTCCTGACACGTTTGGGCTTGCGGCACTCGTCGTCGTGAAGTATGGATGCTGCCCCGTCGCATCGCCCTGTGTCGCCACGTTCGTGCACTGACGCATGCGCCGGTCAGCGCATCCGGCACCAAATACATGATGCGGTCCGACCAGCAGCGTGGCGAATCGTTTCGAGGAACCACACGTCACGCGCATCGACTACGCCGCACGGCGGTACTCAACGCTCAGCTTACTGCGTGTTTGCAAGCGCGGCGAGGTTGGCGCGAGGGGGGCTGGTAACCGGCTGTGACGTTCGTGACTGCCGCGATATCGGTACGAGGGAGGCTGGTGTCTGGCTGTGACGTTCGCGATTGCCGCGATATCGGTGCGAGGGAGGCTAGTGTCTGGCTGTAACGTTCGCGGTGTCCGCCGTATCGTTACGAGGGAGGCTGGTGTCTGGCTCTAACATTCGCGACTGCGGCGACGACGATACGAGGGAGGCCAGCGTCCGGCTGTAGCGCTCGCGACCGCCGCGATGTCGGTACAAGCCAGGCTGGCGTCCGGCTGCAGCGTTCGCGACCGCCGCGCTGTCGGTATGAGGCGCGTTGGCCTCTGACCAAGGCGTTCGCGAGTGCCGCAGTGTCGGCACAAGGCGGCTAGCGTCTGGGCGGCGAGCTTGTTGGCAGGTATTCGTTACGACTGCGGTGCGCGCGTCGTTCCTATGGCCGCCACGTGCCGCTCGACGCCGGCGGTGGCGATAGCGCCGTGATCGCCACCGTCAGCCTCGCGTATCGACCGAGCTGGATGGCGATTCGAGGTACCGCGCCGAGAGCGGCGCCAGGTCACGAATCACAGGATGTCGCATACCGTGACGTTCCGCTAGGTTGACGCCAGTGACGGCGCCGCCGTGCACGGGGCAAGCCGCGTCCGGTGGCAGCAGCAGTGGCAGTGGCAGTGGCAGTGGCAGTGGCAGTGGCAGGGCCGCGCCAGCCGAATGCCCGTCCAGCGCGCCGCCCTTTCACCCGCACATCGTCGTCCGCGGACCCCTCAATCCCCAATAGGTTCTGTCTGCGCTGCTGCCGCTGAAATAACGTCGAGTCGGCGGCTCTACAAAATCAGCGTATGGCAGTCCGTGCTCGCCTCTTGGCAACGTCGCAAGCAGATGACCGCTGCGCTCCTGCTCTACTGCGCATGGCCGCTGTCTTGAAATTGCAACGCGTTATCTGAAATGCGGGTATTCCCTGACACGAAGTGATCTTTAGTTAGGCATGCAGACTACCGAAACTTTTTTGCGGTGCGGAAATGTTGCAAAGTCGGTCTCCACGAAGTGGCTGAACGCGTGCCACTGCGGACTGCGACCGGACTGATTGAGAGGAGGTGACGATGACCTGAACGTGCAATTGCGAAGCGAAAAAACGGGCGCGTAGCCGTTGACTCGCGAGGGTCGACCCGTTGCGAAACGTGCCGCGCGTTGCATCACAGACCGTATCAAGAACTTCACACATGCCATGCCTATCTTGTGCAAGCCAGCCGTGAGCGTCCCTGAGCACGTCGTCACCCTCGCTCAGACGCTGGAGCTCTGCAACACGATCCACGCTGACCATCCCCAGCTCGAACTCGCCCTGCGCCTCCTGCGCAATACCGGGGTGCAGACCAGACATTTCGTGCGTCCGCTCGAGGAGACACTGAGTCATCCTGGATTGACGGAAAGGAACCGCCTCTACCAGGAGCATTCGAAGTTGCGCGTGCCGCCAGTCATCCATGAGGCGTTGTCGAACGCTTCGCTTGGCGCGGAGGACATCGATGCGATCGTATACGTGTCGTGCACGGGTTTCCTGATGCCGTCGATGACCGCGCATCTCGTCAATGAAATGGGCTTTCGCTCGGATACGCGCCAGATCCCGATCGCACAGCTTGGCTGCGCTGCTGGGGGCGCGGCGATCAACCAGGCCTTTACGTTCTGCACCGCGTTCCCGGACGCAAACGTGCTGATCGTGGCATGCGAGTTCTGTTCCCTGTGCTATCAGCCGACCGACAAGGGGGTAGGCAACCTGCTCTCGAACGGATTGTTCGGCGACGCGGTGGCCGCTGCGGTGGTGAGAGCGCGGGGCGGTGCGGGCCCGCGCCTGGAACGGACGGCAAGTTATCTGATCCCGCATACGGAAGACTGGATCTGCTACGAGGTGAAGGAGACCGGCTTCCATTTCCGGCTCGACAAGCGGGTGCCGAAGACGATGGAGCCGCTCGCCCCGAGCATGCGCGCGTTGGCGCAAGCGCATGGCATGGATGCGTCGAAACTGGGCTTTTACATCATCCATGCAGGTGGACCACGCATCCTCGACGATCTCGCCCTTTTCCTGAACGTCGATCGCGACCGGTTCCGCTACAGCCGCGCGACGCTGACGAGCTACGGGAACATCGCCAGCGCGGTCGTGTTCGATGCGCTGCGGCGCGCATTCGAAGACGGCGAGGTGCGCGAGGGCGCGACCGGGATGATCGCCGGCTTCGGCCCCGGCATTACGGCCGAGATCTGTGTCGGCCATTGGGCCGAGGACGCGTTCCCGGCAGCCGCCTGAGCGCGGTCCCCGACATGCGTGGCGGGTATCCGGTAGTGGCCGTCGCATGACGGACCGCACGGAACAGGCGCCGAAAAATTGAGCGGCGTCCTCACGCGCGGTTCATTGCGCGCCCGTGCTGTCGCCGCGCGCTGGTGGCCAGTGGAGCATGCTGCTTGAGGGGATCCCGGTCGACGACGCAGCGGATCGAACACGGCCGCCCGCGATTATGCCGTCGCCAGGGGCGCCGCCGGGATGCGGCGTCGGCGTTGGGTCAACGGTTGCGGGTGCCGGCGCGTCGTGGCCGGCTTCGGCAACGTGCACGGCACGCTACGCGCAGACCAGCCAAGCCTGTGCGGCTAATTGCGGTGTAGACGTGCCTGCGGCACTGCCGCCAGGCAGCCCGTCAATCGCGTGCGATGCGTGTCCGGGATGCGCCGCCAGCCGTTTCTCACTGCGTCCGGCAGCCGGGCAAGTGGACGCTGGCGGCCGGCAAAGGCAACGCCGTCGTGCTCCGCACGCTTGATCGAGGGGCTGCCGACACGTCAGGCACCGGAACCGCTGTGCGGCAGGCGCTGCGCCGTGGTCGCGACATCGCAAAGGGTATCCTGTGCATCGGCCTCGCACCACGCGCTATCGTAGCCCCGGTCCGAGCGTGCGGCAGGCGCAAGGCAGTGGCGCCGTTGCCTTCGAAAGAGAGGAGAGCGGGGGCGAGCCGACATGCAGCGACGCCGCGCGGGATGGCGCGGCCGCTTGCGACGCAGCGACCGGACCCATTCGACCGTCCCTCGCCGGGCGCGAATAGACCGTATCCGCAGCGCCCGCGATTGGCTGGTGGCATTTCCGGCGGCGCATTAGGAGACGGGGGCAACGTTGCCACGGCGACCTCGGAATGCACCGCTCGGCGCGCAAGCTGTTGGAGCCGAAAGGCCGGAGACGAAAGCCCGCAGACGAAAGCCCACAGACGAAAGCCCACAGACGAAAGCCC
>NZ_FNLO01000020.1 GCF_900095735.1 Chitinasiproducens palmae
AACACCACCGCCCCGACCCCGGTCGTCACCCCGCAGCCGATGTAGCAGACCTTGTCGAACGGCGCGTCCGGGCGGATCTTCGCCAGCGCGATCTCCGGCACCACGATGAAATTCGAAAACGTCGACGTGCCCATGTAGTGCAGGATCGGGCGCCCGTCGAGCGAGAAGCGCGAGGTGCCGTCCGGCATCACGCCGCGCCCCTGCGTGCTGCGGATCGCCTGGCACAGGTTGGTCTTGCGCGACAGACAGAACTTGCACTGCCGACACTCCGGCGTGTAGAGCGGAATCACGTGGTCGTCGACGCGCAGCGTGCTGACACCCGGCCCCACTTCACGCACGATGCCGGCCCCCTCGTGTCCCAGAATCGCCGGGAACGCACCTTCCGGATCGGCGCCCGAGAGCGTGTAGTAGTCGGTGTGGCAAATGCCGGTTGCCTTGATCTCGACCAGCACCTCGCCGGCCTTCGGCCCCGCCAGTTCCACTTCCTCGATGCTCAGCGGCTTCTGCGCCTCCCAGGCGATCGCTGCTCGGGTCTTCATGTCGTGTGTTCTCCGTGGGAAAGTTGCTGGCGGCCCAGGCGCGATGCACGCCGGCCGGCTCGACGGGCCCTATTTTGCGACAGGTGGCGCCGAGGTGCAGCAGCGGCGTGGTCCGCAATGCGAAAGCTGGCAGCCGCGACGCGCCATCCGCATGCCGCCGCGATGCGCGAAGACCCGCGACGACCCGCTTCGACGTAAAAAAAGGCGCTGCATTGCAGCGCCTGCTCCTGCTCCTGCTGGCGGGCCGCCCTTCGATGCCGTTCGAAAACGTCCGGGCGGGCGCGGCCAGCAGGCCGTCAGCCGCCGCTCGGCGCGCTCGCCGCGCTCGCCGACGCTGCCGATGCTGGCCGAGGCGTACCGTTGCGGTCGACGTTCGCGTAGTCGGGCGGCGCATCGGCCGCCTTCGGCGTGTCGCCGGTATGCTCCAGCCAGCCGCCGCCCAGCTTCTGATACAACGTGACCAGATTGGTCAGCCGCGACAGTTCGGCGTTGATCAGCGTCTGCTGCGCCCCGTACAGGTCGGTCTGGGCCGTCAGCACGCTCAGATAGCTGTCCACGCCGCTCGTGTAGCGAAGGTTCGACAACTGCAGACGTCGCTGTTGCGAATCGACGTAGTTCTTCAACGCCGCGATCTGCTGTTCGTAGGTGGTGCGTGCGATAAGGCCATCGGACACCTCGCGGAACGCGGTCTGGATCGCCTTTTCGTACTGCGCGATCTCGATGTTCTTCTCGATATGCGCCAGGTCCAGATTCGCCAGGTTCTGGCCGCCGTTGAAGATCGGTAGCGAAATCGTCGGCGAGAAGGTCCACGCCGCCGAGCCCGCCTTGAACAGCCCGCCAAGCTGGCGGCTGGCGGTACCGAAGCTGCCGGTCAGCGAGATGCTCGGGAAGAAAGCCGCTCGCGCCGCGCCGATGTTCGCGTTGGCGGCCAGCAGTAGTTGTTCCGCCTGCAGGATGTCCGGACGTCGGAGCAACAGGTCCGACGGCAGGCCGGCCGGCACGTCGGCGATGATCGCCTGCTGTTCGAGCGGCACGCCCTCGGGCAGATCCGCCGGCAGCGGCTGGCCGATCAGCTCGACCAGCGTGTTCTGCGCCTGCTCGCGCAAACGGGTCTGCGACGCGTAGTTGGCCTCGGCCTGACGCACCACGCCTTCGGCTTCGCTCAGGTCCAGCGCCGAACCGGTGCCGGTATCGAACTGCACCTGGGCCAGCCGCAGCGACTCGCGCGAGGTCTTCAGCGTTTCCTCGGTGACGCGCAGCAGCGCCTCGTTGGAACGAACCGTCAGGTACTGGTTGGCGACCTGCGCAATCAGCGCCAGCGTGGCGGCACGCCGGGCTTCGGCAGTCGCCAGGTATTGCGCGAGCGCGGCCTGATTCAAGCTCTGCACACGGCCGAAGAAGTCGATTTCCCAGGAGGCGGACGGACCGATCTGGTACTGGCTGCCGATCGTTGCGCGGCCCGTGTAGCTCAGGTCGGCCGGCGTGCGCGAGCGCGTGCCGGTCGCGTCGAGCGAGAGCGTCGGCAACAGCGCCGAGCGCTGCACGCGATACTGCGCGCGTGCCTCGGCGACTTGCAGGACCGAGACCCGCAGGTCGCGGTTGTTGCGCAGCGCAATCTCGATCAACGCCTGCAGTTGCGGATCGGTGAAGAAATCCCGCCAGCCGAGCTCGGCCGCCGGCACCGCGCCTTGCTGGCCCGCGCTGTCGGCATAGGCGCCTTCGCTCGGGAACTGCGTGGCGACCGGCGCCGCCGGTCGCTCGTAGCGCGGCGCAAGCGAGCAGCCCGCCAGCACGGCGGCAGCCGCCAGTGCCAGCAAGGTGGGATGAAACGGTTTGATGGTCATCTTCAACGTCCTTCCTGGCTCGTCGGTTCGTGCTTCGCGTGTTGTTCTTCGAGCGCCTTGTTGTCGTCGCCGTCCACCCCCTTGGTGAAGCGGCTCACCACCACGACGTAGAACATCGGCACCAGGTAGATCGCCAGGAACGTGGCGGTCAACATGCCGCCGATGACGCCCGTGCCGATCGCGTGCTGGCTGCCGGAGCCCGCGCCGCTGCTGATCGCCAGCGGCAGCACGCCGAGGATGAACGCCAGCGACGTCATCAGGATCGGGCGCAGCCGCAGACGCGTGGCTTCCATCGCCGCATCGACGATCTTCATGCCCCCGCGGTGCAGGTCCTTCGCGAACTCCACGATCAGAATCGCGTTCTTCGCGGACAGACCGACCGTCGTCAGCAGGCCCACCTGGAAGTACACGTCGTTCGACAGGCCGCGCAGCGTGGTGGCCAGCAGCGCCCCCACGATGCCCAGCGGCACCACCAGGATCACCGAGAACGGAATCGACCAGCTCTCGTAGAGCGCCGCCAGACACAGGAACACGACCAGGATCGAGATCGCGTACAAGGCCGGCGCCTGCGCACCGGACTGGCGTTCCTGCAGCGACAGGCCGGTCCATTCGAAACCGAAGCCCGGTGGCAGCTTGGCGGCCAGCGCCTCCATCGTCGCCATCGCGTCGCCCGAGCTGCGGCCCGGCGCCGCTTCACCCTGGATCTGCACGGCCGAGACGCCGTTGTAGCGCTCCAGCTTTGGCGACGCGTAGGTCCAGTGCCCCGTCGCGAACGAGGAGAACGGAACCATCGTGCCAGCGTTGTTGCGCACGTACCATTGGTTGACGTCTTCCGGATTCATCCGCGCGAGCGCCTCGCCCTGCACGTACACCTTCTTCACCCGGCCGCGGTCGATGAACTGGTTCACGTACGACGAGCCCCAGGCGATCGACAGCGTGTTGTTGATGTCGGACAGCGACACGCCCAGTGCCGAGGCCTTCTCGTCGTCGATCTCGATCTGGTATGCCGGCGTGTCATCCAGACCATTCGGGCGCACGCGCGTCAATTCGGCATTCTGCGACGCCATGCCGAGCAACTGGTTCCGCGCGGCCATCAGCGCCGCATGGCCCGCGCCCGACCGATCCTGCAGCTCAAAGTCGAAGCCGCTGGCGGTACCGAGTTCCGGAATCGAAGGCGGATTGATCGGATAGATCGTCGCGTCCTTGATCTGCGAGAAGCGACCGAACGAGCGGCCGATCAGCGCGCCGATCTTCTGGTCGGCGGCACTGCGCTCGCTCCAGTCGCGCAGCCGCACGAACAGGATTGCCGCGTTCTGACCCCGGCCCGCAAAGCTGAAGCCGTTGATCGAGAACACCGCTTCGACCGTGTTCTTCTCATCCTTCAGCAGATAGTTGGTCACTTCGTCGATGACGCGCTGCGTCCGTTCCTGCGTCGCGCCCGGCGGCGTCTGGATCTGCACGAACATCGTGCCCTGGTCTTCCTCGGGCAGGAACGAGCTCGGCAGGCGCCAGAACAGCAGGCCGACGGCGACCAGAATCACGCCGTAGACCAGCAGCCAGCGGCCGGAGCGCGCGATCACGCCGCGCACGCCACGCTGGTAGCCGTCGCGGCCCCGGTCGAAGGTGCGGTTGAACCAGCCGAAGAAGCCGCGCTTCTCTTCGTGGTGCCCCTTCGGGATCGGCTTGAGAATGGTCGCGCACAGCGCCGGCGTCAGGATCAACGCGACGAGCACAGACAGCACCATCGCCGCGACAATGGTCAGAGAGAACTGGCGGTAGATTGCGCCGACCGAGCCGCTTTGGAAGGCCATCGGCACGAACACCGCGGACAGCACCAGCGCCACGCCAATCAGCGCGCCGGTGATCTGGCCCATCGCCTTGCGGGTCGCGTCGCGGGGCCCGAGCCCTTCCTCGACCATCACCCGCTCGACGTTCTCCACCACCACGATGGCGTCATCGACCAGCAGACCAATGGCCAGCACCAGGCCGAACATCGACAGCGTGTTGATCGAGAAGCCGGCCGCGCCCATGATCGCGAACGTACCCAGCAGCACCACGGGCACGGCGATCGTCGGGATGATCGTCGCGCGGATGTTCTGCAGGAACAGGTACATCACCAGGAACACCAGCACGATGCCTTCGATCAGGGTCTTGACCACTTCCTCGATCGACAGCTTCACGAACGGCGTCGTGTCGTACGGATATTTCACGACCATGCCGGCCGGGAAGTAGTGCGACAGCTCCTCGACGCGCGCGCGTACCCGGTCCGCCGTCTGCAGCGCGTTGGCGCCGGTGGCCAGCTGCACGCCGAAGCCGGCGGTCGGTTGGCCGTTGTACTTGGTGTCGAAGTTGTAGTTTTCGCCGCCGAGTTCGACCCGCGCCACGTCGCCGATCGTCACGCGCGAGCCATCGCTGTTGACCTTCAACAGGATCTTGCGGAACTGTTCCGGCGTCTGCAGGCGGGTCTTTTCGGTGATCGAGGCGGTTAGTTCCTGCCCCGGCACGGCCGGTGCGCCGCCGAGCTGACCGGCGGACACCTGCACGTTCTGCGCGGCAATCGCGTTGGTGACGTCGACCGGCGTCAGCTGGTAGCTGCGCAGCTTGGTCGGATCAAGCCAGATCCGCATCGCGTACTGCGAGCCGAACAGCTGGACCGTGCCGACCCCGTCGACCCGGCTGACCGGGTCCTGGATGTTCGACGCGACGTAGTTGGCCAGGTCGTACTTGCTCATCGAGCCGTTTTCCGACACGAAGGCCATCACCATCAGGAAGCTGCTGCTCGACTTGGTGACGCGGATACCCTGCTGCTGCACGGTCTGCGGTAGCAACGGCGTCGCCAGCTGCAGCTTGTTCTGCACCTGCACCTGCGCGATGTCCGGATTCGTGCCCGGCGAGAAGGTCACCGTGATCGTCGCATTGCCCGACGAATCGGACGTCGACGACAGATACATCAGGTGATCGATGCCGTTCATCTGCTGTTCGATCACCTGCGTGACGCTGTCCTCCACCGTCTGCGCCGAGGCGCCCGGATAGGTCACGCTGATCTGCACCTGCGGCGGCGCGATCGTCGGGTATTGGGAAACCGGCAGGCGCAGGATCGACAGCGCGCCCGCCAGCATCAGCACGATCGCCAATACCCAGGCGAAGATCGGCCGATCGATAAAATACTTTGCCATCTGGAGGCGGCTCCCTTATTGCGGTTGACTGGCCGACGGCGCGCTCGCCGCCGACGCTGCGCTGCCGGCCTGCGCGGCAGCCGGGCCGCTTGCGTACGGCGAGCTGGCGGCCAACGCCGGCATCTGCGCGTCGACCGGCTTGACCGTCGCGCCCGGCTTCGCCTTCTGCGTGCCCTGCACGATCACCCGATCGCCCGGCTGCAGACCGCCGGTGACCACCCACGCATTGCCTCGCGTGCCAGAGGTTTCGAGCGTGCGCAGCGCGACCTTGTTGTCCGGGCCGACGACCAGCGCGGTCGGGTTGCCCTTCTGGTCGCGAGTCACGCCCTGCTGCGGTACCAGCATCGCCCGGTCGTTGACCGCCTGTTGCAGACGCGCGCGGACGAACATGCCCGGCAGCAGGTCACGGTTCGGGTTCGGGAAGACCGCGCGCAACGTCACGCTGCCGGTGTTCTGATCGACCGTGATGTCGGAGAATTCGAGCGAACCGCTCTGCGCGTAGGTGCTGCCGTCCTCCAGCACCAACTCGACCTTGGCGCGATTGTTACCGGCGCTCTGCAACTGGCCGGCCTGCAGCGCACGGCGCAGACGCAGCACTTCGGTGCTCGACTGGGTCACGTCGACGTAGACGCGGTCGATCTGTTGCACGGTCGCGAGCAGCGTCGCCGCGCTGGCCTGCACGTAGCCGCCCGGCGTGACCTGGGCCATGCCGATGCGGCCGGAAATGGGCGAGGTCACATTGGTGTAGCCGAGATTGATGCTGGCGGTGCGCACCGCTGCCCGGCCCGATGCGACCTGCGCTTCGGCCTGGCCGAGCGAGGCAACCGCGTTGTCGTAGCTCTGCTTGCTGATCGCGTTCGCGGCGACCAGGGTCTTGTAGCGGTCCGCCTGGGCTCGCTGGGCGCCGACATTCGCCTGCGCATTGGCCAGCGTGGCGCGCGCGCTTTCCAGTTGCGCCTGATACGGCGCCGGGTCGATCTGGAACAGACGTTGGCCCGCCTTGACCTCGCTGCCTTCGACGAAGTCGCGCTTGAGCACGATGCCGTCCACGCGCGCCCGGACTTCGGCGATCAGCAGCGGCGAGATGCGGCCCGGCAATTCCGTCACGATCGTGACGGGTTCGTTGCGCACGGTCAGCACGCCCACTTCGACCGGTCCGGCAGGCGCTGCCTGCTGTTGCTTCTGACCGCAGGCGGAGAGCACCAAGAGTGCTGCCCCCGAGGCCGCCCAGATGAGACGAAATGGAACCCGATCGACGCGCATGAAACGACCTCAGTGTCTTGGAATTGATTGGTATTCAACGCAGCGGCCGATCTGCATTATCGGCTGGCGTTGCATCTTACATGTGTACAAAAGCCCGCGCCCTGATGTCTCGCGCACGCACAGGAAAGTCGTCCCGACGCGGGGGACCGAGGCACTGGCGAACGACCGGGCGGAAGGTATGCAGGAAAACCCGAAGCTGGCAGACAGGCTGGCGGTGTATTATAGATACATTCATGAATGTATGTTGCTTCTCCCTGTAGAAGGAACATTTCGATTGATCAACTTGCCGCAGAGGTAGCCAAACCGCCATATGGCTCGCAGAACAAAAGAGGATGCGCTGGAGACGCGCGGCCTGATCCTCGACACCGCGGAACGGGTCTTTTACGACAAAGGCGTATCGCGCACCTCACTGGCCGATATCGCAGAAGCCGCGGGCGTTTCGCGTGGGGCGATCTATTGGCATTTCAAGAACAAGTGCGAGCTGTTCAATGCGATGTTCGATCGCGTCGTGTTGCCGATGGACGAGTTGATGGGCGAAGCGCCGACCGCGCACGACCCGCTCGGACAGATGCGGCGAGCGATGATCGACTGCCTGTGCAGCATCGCCGAGGACCCGCGCCGGACGCGCATCTTCAGCGTGCTGTTCCACAAATGCGAGCTGACGCACGAGATGGGACCGCTGTTCGAGCGCCATCGGGCGCATCAGACGCGGGCGCGCGAGCAGATCGAGGCGAAATTGCGCCGGGCCATCGAGGCCGGCCAGCTGCCGGCGGAACTGAACACCGCTCACGCCGCCGCGATGCTGCACGCGCAGTTGGGCGGCTTGGTCAACGACTGGCTGTTTTCGCCCGAGAGCCTCGATCTCGCAAGCAGCGCCGCATGCTACATCGACGCATTTGTCGAAATGATGAAAGTGAGCCGCGCGCTGCGGCTCACCCCGCCCGTCGCACATCGCGAGCGGGTGGAAGCGGCGCATACGGAGGAAGCGCTGGCGCGGCCGTGACACACCGCGACGGCTATGGCTACGGCTACGGCTACGGCTATGGCTACGGCTATGGCTATGGCGGCGGCCACGGCCACAGCAGCTGGCAGTTCGGCATGGGCAGTGCGCCAGAGTCGCGGACCCCGGGCGCTGCAGAGCGGTGCCGGACGCCTCACCGCGGCCGCCCGTCATACAGCGACTGACCCGTGGAAAAGCAAAGGGCCCATCCGGAAGCCATCCCGAATGGGCCTTTCGCTTTTACCCTGCCCTACCGCGTGAGCTGGCTGTGCGGTGCAACCGGTGTCTCTTTGCCTCCGGCAAGCTGTTTGACAGTATGTGTCTGTCGGCTTGCGGCAGCCGTGTCGTGCTCACGACTGGTTATCGACAGCCGACACCGCGACAAGACTCGAAAGACTCGGAACGCCTTCGCATTCCCGTCTGCCCGGCTTGCAAGCGCATCTGCATTGCGCCGTCGCGGTGCGTTCCTGATGTCACGTGATGGATTCAGCGTGCCGACTGCGGCGTAAGGAATGCAAACGCCGGGGCATCGCCGTGCTCAGCGCACGCGCCAGTCGAAGCGCGCCCGCGCGCCCTTCTTGCCCACATTGACCTGGCGCGTCTGCTCGCGACCGCTGTAGCTCGCATGCACCGTGTAGTGGCCGGGCTTCAGCCGCACCAGCATGTACGGGCCTTGCGACGTCGCCTCGAACACGGTCGCCCCCCTGCCGTCGGTGATCTTGACCGGCACGTCGGCGACGAAATTCCGTTCGCCACCGATGAACTCCAGCGACAGCGGCCAACGCGCCGCCTCCTTCTTCAGCGTCGTCGATTCGTCGAGGCCGACACCGCCGCTGATGTAGTCGATGCCGTTGGCCTGTTGCGTCTGCAGGCCATTCGGGGGCGGCGGCGGCGGCGCGTCGCCGGGGGCCGCATGCGCGAACGGAGCGCTCAGCAGCGCCGCAGCGGCCGCCACGGCGAGCATGCCACGTCGGGCGAGCGCCGCGCCACTGCGGTTCATCGTCATTTCAGTCGTCGAATTGTCTGCCATCGCGTTCACTCCTGTCAGTGGGTCGGAGCGCCAGCGCCGCTTTCGGGACGCCGGCGCGCGGCCGCCGCATCGCGGCCTAGCGTCGGGACGAGAGCAAACCTCATGCCGAGACGGCGCTCAGCCGAGGTCGACGGGCACGAAGATTTGCGTATCGTTGCGCTCGACGAGCAGTGCGAGACTGCCGTCCGCGCGGGCCACATCGCGTTTCAACTGGTCCACGCTGGTGACGGCTTCCCCGTTGACCGCGACGATCACGTCACCGGGCTGGACGCCGGCATTCGCCGCCGGTCCGGCCACCTGCTCGACCAACAGACCGTTGGTCCCGGCCATGCGCCGCTCGTCCGGCGTCAGTTGACGCACCGCCACGCCCAGCTTGCCCTGCCCCGTATCGTCCTGCCGCGCTTCAGCGACCTTCTTGTCGGCGAACGACCCGACCTTGACGTCGACCGACTGACGCCGGCCAGCGCGCCAGACGTCGAGCTTGGCGGTCTGGCCGGGCGCGATGTTCGCGATCTCGGCCGGCAGCGCGGCGGATTCGTCCACCGCATGCCCGTTGACCGAGAGGATCACGTCGCCCGCCTTCAGGCCCGCCCGAGCGGCCGGCCCGTCGCGCTCGACCGACGCGACCAGCGCACCTTCCGGCTTCGACATGCCGAACGACTTGGCAAGCGCCTGGTTGACCTCCTGGATCGCGACGCCGATACGTCCGCGCTCGACATGCCCGGTGCGCACGAGTTCGTCCTTCACCTTCATCGCCACGTCGATCGGTACCGCGAACGACAGGCCCTGAAAACCGCCGGTCTGGCTGTAGATCATCGAGTTGATGCCGATCACCTCGCCGTCCAGATTGAACAGCGGGCCGCCCGAGTTGCCGGGATTGACCGGCACGTCGGTCTGGATGAACGGAACATAGGTTTCGTCGGGCAGCGAACGCGCCTTGGCGCTGATGATGCCGGAGGTCACCGTGTCGGTGAAGCCGTACGGCGAGCCGATCGCCACCACCCACTGACCGGGCTTGCTCTTCGACGGGTCGCCGATCCGCACGGTCGGCAGATCCTTCGCCTCGATCTTCAGCACGGCGACGTCGGTCTGCTTGTCGACGCCCACCACCTTCGCGCGGTACTCGCGCTTGTCGGTCAACTTCACCGACACCACGTTCGCACCGTCGACGACGTGGGCGTTGGTGAGGATGTAGCCGTCGCGGCTGACGATGAAACCGGAACCTAGGCTCATGCTTGCGCGGTCCGGCGCCTGCATGCCCCCATCCGGTTGGCCGTCGCCGTAGAAGTGCTTGAAGAACTGGTAGAACGGATCGTCGGGATCGACCGGCATCTGGCGCGGCATCTGCCGACGCGCGGCAGTGGTCACCACGTGCTTGGCGCTGATGTTCACGACAGCTGGACCGTAGGTTTCGGCGAGGCCGGAGAAATCGGGAATGCCGGTCTTCGCCGCGGCCTCCGCGGGCATCATTGCGGCCTGCACGGCCGGCACCATCGGCGGCGCATCGTGGCGCCCGCCAAGCGCATAGCCGGCGGCAAGCGAAACGGCGACAGCGGCGGCTACCGCGCTGCGCTTGATGGTCTGGATCTTGGTCACGTTCGGTCTCCGAGCAGAACCGCCTGCGGCCGGACGGCCCGAGGCATTGATCGGAAGCTTACAAACGTCGACTTAAGCCAACATTAAGAGCCACTGCACGCACGACCGAGCGCGGCTGGGCCCGCAGACCGCGCTGACTGCGCACGCGTCCAGGTCGGCGCAACCGGCAGTGTCGACGCGCCGGTGCGCCGGCGTGGCGGCGAGGCCGGCTGCCTATCCGCCTGGCCCAGCCTGTATCGCAGCGGCGCCGCCCTCCGCACCGTCGCGCAGCGGCGGAAAACGGACGGTGACAGCCAGTCCCGGGGACTCGCCGGCGCCCGTCACTGCGCCCGTACCAGCGGCGATACCGCCGACCACTGGCCGCGCGTCCGACAGTTCGATCGCGATGCCGTGACGCGCCGCGATCTGCCGGACGATGGCCAGCCCCAGGCCGCTGCCTTCGGCGGCGCCGGTCGCGCCGGCACCACGATAGAAGCGGTCGAACACGCGCTCGCGCTCGTCGGCCTGAATGCCGGGACCCGTATCGGCGATGCTCAGCACCGCGCCTGCCTCGGCTGCCATGCTCGCCGAAGCCGCGGGGGCAGCCGCGAGCGTGACGTCGATACGCCCGCCTGCGGGCGTATATTTGATCGCGTTGTCGAGCAGGTTGCCGAGCAGGATCTCGAAGTCGTCGGCCGCGCCGCGCGCGCGCGCCGGCGCCGCTTCGACGATGCCGAGGTCGACACCTCGCTCGAAGGCTACCGTCGCCAGCGCCGCCACCTGCGCTTCGATCAGTGCCTTGAGGTCGACCGGCTCCGCGCGCCCGACTGCGCCACCGGCCGGGTCGGTACGCGCCAGCAACAGCAATTGCTCGGCGAGCCGCGTCGCGCGCGCGATGCCGCCCCGCAGATCGGCCAACGCGGTACGCCGCTCGTCGTCATCGCTAGCCCGTTCCAGCAATTGCGCCTGGATGCGCACCGCCGCGAGCGGCGTACGCAATTCGTGCGCGGCGGCCGCGACGAAGCCCTTCTGCCTGTCGAGCGCTGCGTTCAGCCGTTCGAGCAGCCCATTGAGCGCGTCGACCAACGGCGCCAGCTCCTGCACGCGGCGGCGCGGCGCCAGCGGCGCGAGGCTGCCCGGGGCGCGCGCATCGAGCGCCCGCGCCAGCGCGCCGAGCGGTCCCAGTTCGCGGCCGACCACGCGCCAGATCAATACGCCCAGCAGGGGCAGGATCAGGATTACCGGCCACAGCGTCCGCCAGGCGGTGCGGGCCGCGAGTTGCTCGCGCACCGCCATGGCCTGCGCCACCTGCACGACGTTCTGGCCGACGATGGCCGTATAGACGCGGAAGTCGCCCTGCGACGTGCGCTCGGTCGAGAAGCCGAGCTCCGCGGTGGTGGCGAGCCGCGCGCCCGGATGCGAATAGTAGAGCGGCGTACCGTTGCGCGACCAGATCTGCACCACGACATCGTCGGTGCCGTCGGCGTGCTCGCCGAGCATCGACGCGAAGGCGCCCGACGGCAGGGCGGCCGCCATCTGACGCAATTGGTAGTCGAACAGCTGATTGGCTTCGGCGCGCGCCTGCCGGTAGATCACGCCGCCGGCCAGCGCCACGCAGGCGATCACCATCGCGAACAGCCAGAACAGCAGCCGCTGCCGGATCGAACTCATGCGGATGGCCCTCGCCCACGTTGGGTGTCGTCCGCCGTGGCCGTCTCGGGGCGCGCCATCGCGTAGCCCAGTCCGCGCACGGTGCGGATCACGTCGGCGCCCAGCTTCTTGCGCAGCGCATGCACGTAGACCTCGATGGTGTTGCTGCCGACTTCCTCGCCCCAGCCGTAGATCTTGTCCTCCAGCTGAGCCTTCGACAGCACCGCGCCGGGACGGCTGGCAAGCGCTTCGAGCAGGGTGTATTCGCGCGCCGACAGCACGACCTCGCTGCCGTCGCAGGTCACGGCGCGACTGCTGGTGTCGATCGTCAGGCGCCCCACGCGAAGCGTCGCTTCGCCACGGCCCGCGTGCCGCCGCGTCAGCGCCCGCATCCGCGCGGCCAGCTCGTCCAGATCGAAGGGTTTCACCAGATAGTCGTCGGCACCAGCGTTGAGCCCCTTGACGCGATCCGCGACGGCGTCGCGCGCAGTCAGGATCAGTACCGGCGTCGTCACGCCGGCCCGCCGCATGCCGCCCAGCACCTCGAGCCCATCGCGCCTGGGCAGGCCCAGATCAAGCAGCACGATGTCGTAGATGGCGTTCGCCGCGTTGTTGGCGCCACTGGCACCGTCCGCCGCCCAGTCCACTGCCCAGCCATCGGCGCGCAACGCCTTGGTGACGCCCGCGGCGATCATCTCGTCGTCTTCGATCAACAGTACGCGCATCGTTCTTCTCGACATCGCAGCTTGCGGCACGGCCGCTTTCCGGCAAACTCCCGGCCTACCCCCGACCGCCTTCCGGTCACCAGCCGCCGCCGGCCGCCGCCAGCCCGCGGCCGCGCGACGTTGCCTCGATTCGGCTTCGGCTTCGGCTGCATTCTACGACGGCCTCGGAACGCTGCGCGCGCGCGGCCCGATGTGCGATGTCCGCTGGCACTGGCCGTTCGGGCGGGAGTTTTTCAGCTTGTCACCATTCATCCCGCGATTCCCAGGAGCGGCGAAGCCATGTCTACAATAAGGCTTGCCCCCATCCATCCGACACCCGATGCCGTTGCTACCGCCCGACCCTCTGAATCCGTCCTGTCCCAACGAAGCGCCGGCTCGCCCGCCGGCGCTTTCGATGTTGGCGCCCGGCGCCGCGCGGCCTGGCTGGCACCGGACGCGTCGAGGCGTCGCGGCGCTCGCGATCGCGCTGTTCGCCGGTGGCCTGCTGACCACCCATGGCGAAACGGCACAGGCGAAGCCGCGGGCCGCGGCGCGCGTCAGTTCGGCCACCGCCCGCTTGACGCAGCGCGCCGCGACGGTGCGAGGCGCCGCCCCCAGCGAAGTGGCCGGCCCGTTGCCGCCAGCGGTGACGCGCGCGCTCGCCGCGGCGCGGGTGCCGGCAAGCAGCATGACGGTGCTGGTCGAACGGCTTTCCGACGGCGCGCAGGTGCTGTCCTACGGCGCCAGCCGCGAGGTAACGCCGGCGTCCACGATGAAGCTCTACACGACGTACGCCGGCTTGTCGATCCTGGGTCCGCAATATCGCTGGCAGACTGCCGCCTTCGTCGACGGGCCGGTCGTCAACGGCGTGCTGCAGGGCAATCTGTACATTCAGGGCACCGGCGACCCGAAACTGGTGCCGGAACAGCTGAGCGAGCTGATCACGCAGATCAGACAGAGCGGCATCAACCGCATCGCCGGCAACCTGGTTCTCGACAAGAACTACTTCGATGTCTCGACCCGCGACCTGCCCCCGCTCGACAATGCGGCCAGTGCTCCGTATAACGTCGGGCCCGACGCGTTGCTGTACTCGTTCAAGGCGCTGTCGTTCAACGTCACGCCGCTGCCCGACGGGGAAGTCGACGTGGCGGTGCAGCCGCCGCTCGCGCAGCTGCGCATCGACAACACGATCCACGCGACGCGGGGTCGCTGCACGACGACCGCGGCGGCCACGCCGTCCCTGACCAGCGAGCCGGACGGCACGCTGCTTGCGCGCTTTGGCGGTGCACTGCCGACGGCGTGCGGCAGCCAGCCGGTGAATCTGGCGGTACTCGACCATACCCGCTTCTTCGCGGGCGGCTTTCTGTCGCTGTGGCAGAGCCAGGGCGGCACCTTCGGCGGCAGCGTGAGCGAAGCGCCGGTGCCGGTGGCGGCCCGTCTGATTGCGCTGCACCGCAGTCCGCCGTTGGATGAAATCGTCAACGACATCAACAAGTTCAGCAACAACGTGATGGCGCGCAACCTGTACCTGACGATCGGCGCGGTCGGTTTCAAGCCGCCCGCGACGCCCGACGGTTCGGCGCGCGTGATCGCGCGGTGGATGCGCCGCAGCCATATCGCCAACGACGGTCTGCGCATCGAGAACGGTTCGGGACTGTCACGGGACGAGACGACCACCGCGGCCTCGATGGTCTCGCTGCTCGATCACGCGTATCGCAGCCCGGTGGCGCAGCCGTTTCTGGCGTCCCTGCCGATCGCCGGCGTCGACGGCACGATGCGGCACCGACTCGGCAACAGCGACGTGATGGGCCAGGCACACATCAAGACCGGCACGCTGTCCAACGTGCGCGCCATCGCGGGCTATGTCTCCGCAGCGAATGGCCAGACGTACGCGGTGGCCAGCTTCATCAACGATCCGCGCTCCGAAGCCGCACGCGCCGCCCATGACGCGTTGCTGGAGTGGATCTACCGCCTGCCCGCCTGAGGCTGGGTTAGAGGTAGCAGCAGAAGCAGATGCAGATGCAGGTGTGATGAAAAGACGCAACTTCCTTCTCGGCGCCGCCGCAGGCGCGGCGCTCGGTGCCTGGCCGCTGGCCAGCACTGCATCGCCCGTCGGCGCCCGCGACCTGCCCGCGCGGCGCGCCGGGACCGGGCCGGCTGCCGGCATCCCATCCTCGCGGCTGCTGATCCTGGTGGAGCTCCAGGGAGGCAACGACGCCTGGAATACGGTGATTCCGTACGCCGAGCCGGCCTACCGGCGGCTGCGTCCGACGCTGGCCATCCCGCGCGACCAGGTCGTGCAACTCGACCGACAGCGCGGCCTGCATCCAGCGCTGGCGGGCTTGCTGCCGGCCTGGCAAGCCGGTGAACTGGCCGTGGTCGAGGGCGTCGGCTGCCCGGCGGCGAACCTGTCGCATTTCCGTGCGCAGCAGATCGGCGCGACCGCTTCGGCCGCCGACGCCTACCGCGACGATGGCTGGGTGGCGCGCGCGCTCACGCAGGACGGCCAGGCCCGTACCGCCTGGCAGGTGAACGGCGAAGCCGGTCCGCTTTGGACGCTCGACACCCAGCTGCACGTGATCGCCGCGGACGCGGTGGATACAGCCCGCCCGGCCTGCACTCAGGCATTTGCAACGGCGTTGCAGGCGGCGCTCGCCAGCCGGGACATGCCGATGGCCGCGATCAAACTCACGATGCCCGGCTTCGACACGCATCACGCGCAGACGCCGATCCATGCACGCCTGCTCGGCGAACTGGCGACCGGGCTCTCCGTCTTGCGCGACGGCCTGCGCAAAGCCGGACGCTGGGACGAGACGTTGGTGATGACCTACGGTGAATTCGGCCGGCGTCCGGCCCAGAACGCGGATGGCGGTACCGAACATGGCGCGGTGTCGGCGCAGTTGCTGCTCGGCGGCCGCGTCGCGGGCGGCTTCCATGGCGCGCCGCTGGTATTCGACCGGCTCGACGGCGCGGGGGATGCGATCCCGGCGGTCGATTTCCGCTCGGTCTACGCCAGCGTGCTGTGGCAATGGTGGCGACGCGATCCGCAATCGGTGCTGGGCGGCCGGTTCGACCGGCTTCCGCTGTTGCGGGTCTGAACCGTCGCGGCACGGTGTGTCGCTGCCGAATCGTCAGGCGCGACCACGCGGTAGCGCTCGATGCCGCGCGACGTCACGCGACTCGGCCATGCGATTCGGCCATGCGATTCGGCCATGCGATTCGGCCGCGCGAACCGGTGGCGACGATGGCGACGGGATGGCGGAACGGCAGCCCGGTCGGTGGCGGCGCCGACGCCGCTGCGACAAGCGGACGCCGACGTCCGCTGAGCGTCGCTTCAGTGTCCGGCGCGGAACGCCGCCGCCGCGCGGCCGAGCCGATCGTTCACCGCTTGCCAGGCGAGCGTCGCCGGCAGGGTCTCGATGTAGATCTGGCTGTAGGCCGCGCTATCGAGCCGACGCAGCATCGCATACAGTTCGCGGGCGTACGCGTCCGGGTCCGCAGGCGCGGCGACGACTTCGACGCCGCGCCCGGCCGCGATGCGGCGCAGCGCGTCCGGGCGCAGCACGGCGACCACCGGCAGCGCATCGCCCCGCCGCGCGGCCAGTGCGGCCGCGATGGCGTCCGCGTCGAGCAGCAACAGCGGCGTGTCGGGCGCATAGTGCGCGCTGAGCGTGCCCGAGGCACGCGGCGCGCTCGGGTCGGGGCTGCCGTCGGGCAGGCGCGGCATCTCGCCGAGCGCCTCGGCGAGCTGGGCCGCGCCGATCTGGCCTGGCCGCAGCAGCGCCGCGAAGCCGCGCGACACGTCGACGATCGTCGATTCGATGCCGACTTCGCACGCGCCACCGTCCAGCACCGGGACGCGGCCACCGAACTCGTCGACGACGTGAGCCGCCGTCGTCGGACTGACGCGGCCGAAGCGATTCGCTGACGGCGCCGCAATACCGCCCTGCCCGCCGACGCGCGCGGAGAAGCCCCGGAACAGCGCCTGCGCAAGGGGGTGCGACGGACAGCGCAGCCCGACCGTATCCTGGCCGCCGGTAACCGCATCCGAGACGCCTGCCGCGCGCGGCAGGATCAGCGTCAATGGGCCGGGCCAGAACGCGTCGATCAGGCGCCGCGCCGCGTCTGGCAGCGTCGCGGCCCAGGCCAGCGGGTCGCCCTCGGGCGGCAGGTGGACGATGACCGGATGATTGGCCGGCCGCCCCTTGAGCGCATAGATGCGGGCGATCGACGCCGGGTTGGCCGCATCGCCAGCCAACCCGTAGACGGTCTCGGTCGGAATGCCGATCACCTCGCCCGCCGCCAGCAGCTCGATCGCCGTGTCCAGCCCCCCGTGCGCCGGGTCGAGCGAAACCTCGGCCGGGGCGGCGGGGTTCGCCTCTGTCGCTCGCGCCATCGCGATTTCCTCAGGCAATGCCGAGCAGACGCTCGAGCCCGACGGCCGTCGCGACCGCTTCGTCGACGGTTGGCGCGGTGACGTTGATGTGACCCATCTTGCGGCCGCGGCGCGCCTCGGACTTGCCGTACAGATGCAGACGGGCGCCGGGCGTGGCCAGCACGCCGGCCCAATCGGGAGTGCGCTGCGCGTCGCCGTCGAACCAGACATCACCCAGCAGGTTGACCATGCAGGCCGGCGTGAGCAGACGCGTGTCGCCCAGCGGCATTCCGGTCATCGCCCGCACTTGCTGTTCGAACTGGTCGGTCGCGCACGCATCGATCGTGTAGTGCCCGGAGTTGTGCGGCCGCGGCGCCATCTCGTTGGCGACCAGCGCGCCGTCCTCCAGCACGAAGAACTCGACACACAGCACGCCGACGTAATCGAGCGCGGTCGCGATGGCCACCGCGGCGCTGCGCGCGCGCTCGGCAAGCGGCGCGTCGACATCGGGCGCCGGCGCGGTGGTCAGTGCGAGAATGCCGTCGCGGTGGATGTTCTGCTGCGGGCCGAAATGCGCGGTTCGTCCGTCGCGACCGCGCACCACGATCACGGACAGTTCGAACGCCAGATCCAGCCGTTTCTCCAGCACGCAGGCCACGTCGCCGAAGCGCGTAAACGCGGCGCGTACTTCGGCCGGCGTGCCCACGCGTGCCTGTCCCTTGCCGTCATAGCCAAGCCGCGCCGTCTTCAGGATGCCCGGCAACACGCCGGCCAGGCGCGCGTCGTCGCAGGCATCGAGCGCCTCGCGCGTGTCGAGCGCGAGATACGGCGCCACGGCCACGCCCGCGCCATCGATGAAACGCTTCTCGGCGATGCGATCCTGCGCGATCGCGACGGCCTTCCCGGACGGACTGACACGGGTCGATTCGGCCAGGCGGTCGAGAACCTGCGCCGGCACGTTCTCGAATTCGGTGGTCACCGCGGCGCACACCGCGAGTTCCGCCAGTGCATCGGCATCGTCGTAGGCGGCGAGCAGGTGGCGCTCGGCGATCGAGCCGGCCGGACTGGCCGGATCGGGGTCCAGCACCATCACGCGATAGCCGAGCGACTGCGCGGCGAACGCGAACATGCGGCCGAGCTGGCCGCCGCCTAGAATGCCGAGCCATGCCTCGGGCGCGATCGGCGCCAATTCGGTGCCCTGAGAGATCGGCGCGCTCATGCTGGCGGCAAGCTCATGGCGCGCGCCCGCGCGCGCTGTGCCTGGCGGAAGGCCGACAAGCGGCTCGTCAGGTCCGGCGACTGGCCGGCCAGCATGGCGACGGCGAACAGCGCCGCGTTTGCGGCACCCGCTTCGCCGATCGCGAAGGTCGCGACCGGGACGCCCTTCGGCATCTGCACGATCGAGTGCAGCGAGTCGACGCCGCGCAGGTATTTGCTCGGCACCGGCACGCCCAACACCGGCACGATCGTCTTGGCGGCCAACATGCCGGGCAGGTGGGCGGCACCGCCCGCGCCGGCGATGATCGCACGCAGACCGCGGTCGCTCGCGCTGTCCGCGTAGGCGAACATTTCGTCCGGCATCCGATGCGCGGAAACGACCTGCGCCTCGTACGGAACGGAGAAGTCCTCCAGCACCGTTACCGCGTGACGCATCACTTCCCAGTCGGAATCCGATCCCATCACGATGCCGACCACCGGCGTCGCTTCCTGTTTGTCCATAGCACTCATGTCAGTCATCGTCGCCGCCCGTCCAGACGGGCACTCGTGCTCGCGTCGGCATCGCAGCGCGTGCCGACGCCTCCGGGGCGGCGTTCAGGTCACCGTTCGGGCCGCCGCTCAGACCAGCTCGCGGCCGGTCAGACGGGTCAGCGCCTCGCGATACTTTTCCGCGGTGCGCGCGACGACGTCGTCGGGCAGACGCGGCGCGGGAGCGGTCTTGTTCCAGGTCTGCGTTTCGAGCCAGTCGCGCACGAACTGCTTGTCGAACGACGGCGGGTTTTCGCCGACGCGATAGCCGTCGGCCGGCCAGAACCGCGACGAATCGGCGGTCAGCACTTCGTCCATCAGCACCAGCTCGCCATCGTCGTCCAGGCCGAATTCGAATTTCGTATCGGCAATGATGATGCCGCGCGTCGCCGCGTAGTCCGACGCCTCGCGGTACAACTGGATGCTCAGCGCGCGGATCCGCTCGGCGACTTCCTTGCCGACACGCTCGGCCGCTTCGTCGAAGCTGATGTTTTCATCGTGCTCGCCGAACTCGGCCTTGGCGGCGGGCGTGAAGATCGGCTCCGGCAGCTTCTCGGCATTGCGCAGGCCAGCCGGCAGCTTCACGCCGCATACCGCGCCGCTCGCCTGGTAGTCCTTCCAGCCGCTGCCCGCCAGGTAGCCGCGCACGACCGCCTCGATCAGGATCGGCTTGAGCCGCTTGACGACGACCGCGCGTCCGGCGATCTGCGCGGCCTCGTCGGGCGCGACCACCGTTTCCGGCGCCACGCCGGTCAGGTGATTCGGCACGATATGGCCGAGCTTCTCGAACCAGAAATTCGCCATCTGGTTGAGCACGCGGCCCTTGTCGGGGATCGGTTCGCCCATGATCACGTCGAACGCCGACAGGCGGTCCGTGGTCACGATCAGCAGCTTGTCGTCGCCAACGGCGTAGTTGTCGCGAACCTTGCCGCGGCCGAGCAGCGGCAGCGAATGGAGCGTCGATTCGTAGAGGGTCGAGGACATGGCAGGATCGTCGGTCAGCGGTGGTCGGCAGGGGCGCCCGCCGGCACGGTAGGCCGTGCAAACGCGGACGGCGTGCGGCGGAAGCGGACGGCGCTTCGGCCGTCGGGGCGAATCTTAAAACAAAAAACCGCCTGGTGGTCCAGGCGGCAGGAAATGCGCGTCGAGCCGGGCTGCGCAACCGCGCGGCGAAACCGGCCATCGCGCCGGCTTTCGCGGCTTTCGCAACACCGGTCGGGTCGGACGGGCGCGGGCACCGTGCGCCCGGCACCGCGGCCGACCCTGGCGGCCGCCTCGGTCAGCCGTCGCGGCTTACTGCACGACTTGCGACAGCTCGCCCTTCTTGTAGCGGTCGGCCATCTTGTCGAGCGGCAGCGGCTTGATCTTGCTGGCCTGGCCTTCACAGCCGAACGCGAGATAGCGCGCTTCGCAGACCTTGGCCGCCGCGGCACGGGCCGGCTTCAGGTAGTCGCGCGGGTCGAACTTCGACGGGTTTTCCGCGAAATAGCGGCGGATCGCGCCGGTGATCGCCAGCCGCAGGTCGGTGTCGATGTTGATCTTGCGCACGCCGTGCTTGATGCCCTCGACGATTTCCTCGACCGGCACGCCATAAGTTTCCTTCATGTCGCCGCCGAATTCGCGGATCTCGGCAAGCAGTTCCTGCGGCACCGACGACGAACCGTGCATCACCAGGTGGGTGTTCGGAATGCGGCGATGAATCTCTTTGATGCGCTCGATCGCCAGGATGTCGCCGGTGGGCTTCTTGGTGAACTTGTACGCGCCGTGCGAAGTGCCGATCGCAATGGCCAACGCATCGCAGCCCGTCTGCCGGACGAAATCGGCCGCCTGTTCCGGGTCGGTCAACAGCTGGTCGCGGGTCATCGTGCCCTCGGCGCCGTGGCCGTCTTCCTTGTCGCCCTTCATGGTTTCGAGCGAGCCCAGCACGCCCAGTTCGGCCTCGACGGTGATGCCGATCGAGTGCGAGAACTCCACCACCTTGCGCGACACGTCGACGTTGTATTCATACGACGCAACGGTCTTGCCGTCGGCTTCCAGCGAGCCGTCCATCATCACGCTGGTGAAACCGCTCTTGATCGCCGCCATGCACACCGCCGGCGACTGGCCGTGGTCCTGGTGCATCACCACCGGGATGTGCGGGTAGGCTTCGACCGCCGCTTCGATCAGATGGCGCAGGAACGCCTCGCCCGCATATTTGCGTGCGCCGGCCGAGGCCTGCATGATCACCGGTGCATTGACCTTGTCGGCGGCTTCCATGATCGCCTGGACCTGCTCCAGGTTGTTCACGTTGAAGGCCGGCAGGCCATAGCCGTTCTCGGCCGCGTGGTCGAGTAGCTGGCGCATCGATACGAGAGCCATTTCAATCTCCTTGATAGCGAATAACGGATGTGGGGTCGGGCGCCCGGCATGGGCCGGCGCCGCTTCATTCTTCGATTCGAACGATCTTCAGTGTATTGCTGCCGCCGGGTTGCCCCATCGGTTCGCCGCAGGTCAGCACGACCCGGTCGCCGCGCGCCGCGAAACCGCGCGCGACCAGCGTCGACAGCGCATCGCGCAACGCGTGGTCGCGATCGTCGCGCAGTTCGGCATCGATCGGCGTCACGTTCCGGTACAGCGCCATGCGCCGCTCGGTCTGCTGGTTCGGCGTCATCGCGAAAATCGGCACGCCGCTCGAATGACGGCTCATCCACAGCGCGGTCGCGCCGGACTCGGTCAACGCGACGATCGCCTTCGCGCCGAGGTGGTAAGCCGTAAACAGCGCACCCATCGCGATCGTCTGGTCGATTCGCGAAAACGTCTGGTTCAGAAAATCCGCGTCGAGCTCGATGTGCTGCGACTTCTCCGCCTCCAGGCAGATCGCCGCCATCGTCTCGACCGTCTCGACAGGATAGCGGCCCGCGGCCGATTCTGCCGACAGCATCACCGCGTCGGTGCCGTCCAGCACCGCGTTCGCGACGTCCGACACCTCGGCGCGCGTCGGCACCGGCGCCTGGATCATCGATTCCATCATCTGGGTGGCCGTGATCACCACGCGGTTGGCCTCGCGCGCCATCTTGATCATGCGCTTCTGCAGCGCCGGCACCGCGGCGTTGCCAACCTCGACGGCCAGATCGCCGCGCGCGACCATGATGCCGTCCGACGCGCGCAGAATTTCGGCCAGCGCCGGAATCGCCTCGGCGCGCTCGATCTTCGCGATCATCTTCGGCTTCACGTTGCCGTGCGCGGTGCCGGCGACCACCGCCAGCTGGCGCGCCATTTCCATGTCCGTCGCGCTTTTCGGGAACGACACGGCGATGTAGTCCGCGCCGATCGACACCGCGGTGCGGATGTCGTCCATGTCCTTCGCGGTCAGCGCCGGTGCCGACAGGCCGCCGCCCTGCTTGTTGATGCCCTTGTTGTTCGACAGCTCGCCGCCGATCTTCACGACGGTGTGGATCTCGCTGTCGACCACGCGCACCACGTCCAGCACGATCAGGCCGTCGTTGAGCAGCAGCGTATCGCCCGGCGACAGATCGCGCGGCAGGTCGCGGTAGTCGAGACCGACGCGCTCCTCGTTGCCGAGCGCACAATTCGCGTCGAGGATGAACGGCGCGCCGTTGACCAGCGTCACGCGGCCGTTCTCGAACTTGCCGACCCGGATCTTCGGGCCCTGCAGGTCGGCCATCACGGCCACCGTGCGGCCCGCCTCGCGCGCCGCCGCCCGCGCCAGCTCGGCACGCCTGCGGTGGTCGTCGGCGGTGCCGTGCGAAAAGTTGAGACGGACGACGTCGACGCCTGCCGCGACCATGCGGCCCAGGGTGGCGGCATCGTCGGAAGCAGGACCGAGCGTGGCAACGATCTTGGTGGCGCGCAGCGGGCCATTGCCGCTGGACGCCAGCGGCGCGATCCAGTGCGGCGTCGCGCTCGGCGCCTCGGCCGCGGCCTCTTCCTTGCGCGAAGATCGATTGTCCTTGCTGCCCCCTGCCATCGTCATCTCCCAGTGCTGTGTCAGTGCTGCGTGTCTGTCAGGCCGGCCGCACGGCGCGCCGGCCGGTCTGCGATACCTACGGTACGGCGCGCGGCGCGACGGCCGGTGCGCCGCGCGCCGATCAGGCGGCGTCGCCGGCGCGTGCTTCGAGCGCCGCCACCGCAGGCAGGGTCTTGCCTTCGAGGAATTCCAGGAAAGCCCCGCCGCCGGTCGAGATATAGCCGATCTTGTCGGCAATGCCGTACTTCGCGATCGCGGCCAGCGTATCGCCGCCGCCGGCGATCGAGAATGCGTCCGAGGCGGCGATCGCCTGCGACAACGTCTTCGTGCCGTTCTCGAACGCGGCGAATTCGAACACGCCGACCGGGCCGTTCCAGACGATCGTACCGGCGGCCTGCAGTTGCTCGGCAAGCGCGCGAGCCGTATCCGGGCCGATGTCGAGGATCATGTCGTCGTCGGCGACCGCGTCCGCCGCCTTGGTCTGCGCCGCGGCGTCCGCGCTGAAGGTCTTCGCGACCACCACGTCGGTCGGAATCGGCACCGAAGCGCCACGCTGCTTCATCAGTTCGATGATCGTGCGGGCCTCGTCGACCAGATCCGGCTCGGCCAGCGACTTGCCGATCTTCAAGCCGGCCGCGAGCATGAACGTATTCGCGATGCCGCCGCCGACGATCAGTTGGTCCACCTTGTCGGCCAGCGATTTCAGGATCGTCAGCTTGGTCGAGACTTTCGAACCCGCCACGATCGCGACCAGCGGGCGACGCGGCGCACCGAGCGCGCGGCCGAGCGCATCGAGCTCGTTCGCCAGCAGCGGGCCGGCACAGGCCACCGGCGCAAAGCGTGCGACGCCGTGCGTGGTCGCCTCGGCGCGGTGCGCAGTGCCGAACGCATCGTTGACGTAGACGTCGATCATGCCGGCGATGCGCTTGGCCAGCGTCTCGGAATCCTTCTTCTCGCCCTTGTTGACGCGACAGTTTTCAAGCAGCACGACCTGACCGGGCGCGACTTCGACACCGTTTTCGACCCAGTTCTGAACGAGCGGCACATCGCGACCGAGCAATTCACCCAGGCGCTTCGCGATCGGCGCAAGCGAATCCTCCGGCTTGAACTCGCCCTCGGTCGGGCGTCCGAGGTGCGACGTCACCATCACCGCGGCACCCGCGTCGAGCGCAGCCTGGATGGCGGGCACCGAGGCGCGGATGCGGGTGTCCTCGGTGATGTCCCCCTTGTCGTTCTGCGGCACGTTCAGGTCGGCGCGGATGAACACGCGGCGACCGGCGATCTTGCCGGCGGCGATCAGGTCGGTGAGGCGAAGTACTTGGCTCATGGAAGGCTCAGATGATCGTTGGAAGCGAAATCGGTGACGGTGCAATGCGCGGCGGGCCGCCGGACGCGATACACGACGCGCGGCGCAGCACGCGCTGGCAGGCGCCGCGTCCGGCCGGGCCGTTGCGGCCCGAGGGGCCGGCGGGTCAGGCCGCGCGCAGCCGTCGTGCAGCCGCGCGTGCCAGCGGGTGCAACGGCCCCGCGGACCGCGCACGCGCATGGGCGCGCGCCCTCGTGACAAGTCAGCGCGTCGGGAAGGATCATCGGGCCATTCTAACGCATTGCAAGGCGCGGGCTGCGTGCGGCGGACCCCGCCGCACGGGCCGCCCCATGCCGAATCCATGCCGAATGCGGCCATCCGGGCCGGACGACCGCCGCATCAGCCAGACCGGCGCGCAGCCCCGTCGCATCGAGGTGGATGCGGAGGTGGCGGCCGACCTCGCGGACCGGGTCACGGACGAAGCGCGGTAAGGCACGTGTAAGCCGCGCGCCGACGGACGCCGCGGCAGCGTCGAAGATGCACTGCAGACATGCGAAAGTAGGCATGCAAGCGCATGCGTCTGTTTTACAATAACGGATTACGCGACCTTGATCCCCCGGGAGAACACTATGTCAATGGCCGATCGCGACGGCAAAATGTGGATGGACGGTCAGTTGATCGATTGGCGCGATGCCAAGATCCACGTCCTCACGCACACCCTGCATTACGGGATGGGTGTATTCGAAGGCGTGCGCGCCTATCGTTGCGACGACGGCGTGACCCGGGTGTTCCGGCTCAAGGAACATACGCAGCGCCTGTTCAATTCGGCCAAGATCTTCCGGATGACGATGCCGTTCGACGCCGAGACGCTGCAGAAGGCGCAGCTCGAGGTCGTGAAGACGAACGGTCTGGAATCCTGCTACCTGCGCCCGATCGCCTGGATCGGCTCCGAGAAGCTGGGCGTCTCGCCGACCGGCAACACCGTCCACGTCGCGGTCGCCGCCTGGCCGTGGGGCGCCTACCTCGGCGCCGAGGGCATCGAGCGCGGCATTCGCGTCAAGACCTCGTCGTTCCAGCGCCACCACGTGAACGTGTCGATGGTGCGCGCCAAGGCCAGCGGCTGGTATGTCAACTCGATCCTCGCGAACCAGGAAGCGCTGACCGACGGTTACGACGAAGCGTTGCTGCTCGACGTCGACGGCTATGTCTCCGAGGGTTCGGGCGAAAACGTCTTCATCGTGAAGGGCGACACGCTGTACACGCCGGACCTGTCGAGCTGCCTGGACGGCATCACGCGCAGCACGATCATGACGCTGGCGCGCGACCTCGGCATCGAGGTGGTGTCCAAGCGCATCACACGCGACGAAGTGTATTGCGCGGACGAAGCGTTTTTCACCGGTACCGCCGCCGAAGTCACGCCGATCCGCGAACTGGACAATCGCACCATCGGCGCCGGCTCCCGTGGCCCGCTGACGGAAAAGCTGCAAACCGCCTACTTCGACGTCGTGCACGGCCGCAATGCCAAGTACGCGGAGTGGCTGACCGCCATCTGAGCCGCTCCCGGCACGCGCCCGCGCGTGCGTCGCAGCATGAATCACGCCCCGCGGGCGCCGCAACGAACGGCGCCCCGCCCCCAGGAATCACCGCCATGACTGTCGTAAAGGAAATGCCGCTGGTCGAAGTCAGCGCCAAGGACCTGCCCGTCCATTGCCCGAACCCGCAAATGCCGCGCTGGAGTTCCCACCCGCGCGTCTTCATCGATGTCACGCACGGCGAAGCGCGCTGCCCCTACTGCGGCACGCGCTACAAGCTGCGCGACGGCGAAGTGGTCACCGGCCACTCGATCTGACACGACGCGGCCGGCTTGCTGGCCGGCCCACAACGATTCCGACTATCCGAATGCGCCGCGCGCTCATCATTGCGCCGAACTGGATCGGCGATGCGCTGATGGCGCAGCCCCTGTTCACCCTGCTCAAACGCCTGCACCCGAGGCTGACGATCGACGCCCTCGCGCCGCCGTCGGTGGCGCCCGTGCTCGAACGCATGAGCGAGATCGCCACCGTCCACCGTGCGCCGTTCGAGCACGGCCGGCTCGACATCGCCCGCCGCTGGCAAGTGGCCGCGGATCTGCGCGAGCAGGACTACGACGCGGCCTATGTGCTGCCGAACTCGTACAAATCCGCGCTGATTCCAAAGCTGGCCGGCATCCGGCTGCGCATCGGCTACCGGGGCGAACAGCGCTTCGGCTGGCTGAATGTGCTGCATGCCAATCCGCCCCGCGGCGAGCGTCCGTCGATGACGCGGCACTATGCGGCCCTCGCCTACGCGCCCGGCGCCCAGTTGCCCGAGACGCTGCCCGTGCCGCGCCTGGAAGCCGATCTGAACGAGCCGATCCGGCTCTTTCATCGCTTCAACCTCGACACGCGCCTGCCGCTGATCGCGCTGTGCCCCGGTGCCGAATACGGCCCGGCCAAGCGCTGGCCGCCCGAGCACTTCGCGACACTGGCCCGCCTGCTGCACCAGTCGTTCCCGTACGCGCAACTGGTGGTGCTGGGCACGGGCGGCGACCAGGCCGCCGCGCAGGCGATCGTCGCACAGGCGCCGTTCGTGCGCAGCCTCTGCGGACAGACCGCGTTGGGCGAGGCCTGTGCGCTGATCTCCCGCGCCACGGCGGTGGTCAGCAACGATTCGGGGCTGATGCACGTCGCCGCCGCGTTGCGCCGGCCGCTGATCGCGCTGTTCGGCTCGACCGACCCGCGTCACACGCCACCGCTCTCCGAGCAGGCACGGGTACAATGGCTGCATCTCGACTGCAGTCCGTGCTTCCAGCGAGAGTGCCCGCTCGGCCATCTGAATTGCCTGCGTGAACTGGCGCCGGAAGCGGTATTCGGAACGCTGCGCCAGTTGCTGAGCGCGCCGCACTGACAACCGAGCGCCCCTGTCGAGGCTCCGCGAGCCGCGACACGCGGCGCGCCGACAACGATCTCAAGATGCCACGCTTTGCCCGCCTGTTCGAAGCCGCCGCCGAAACGCTCAACGCCTATTACGCGGCGTTGGCCGAACGAAACATCGAGGCATTGATGGAATTGTGGGTCGACGAGGATTTCGTCTCGTGTATTTGCGAGGACGGCCGCCATCTGCACGGCCTCGAACGGATCCGCGCCGGCTTCGCGAAACAGATCGACGAGCAGCCGTCGACGATCGAACCGCTCGACATCCGCGTCTACGACAGCCTGGCGACGGTCGTCTACGCGGTGGCCGAAGCGCATCGCAGCGACGCCGGCGAGAAGATGGTGTTCACGACCTACGTGATGGTGCAGGACCGTGGCGAATGGCGCATCGCCCATCTGCACGCGAGCGAAATGCGCGACGAAGCGGCGGGCGAATTCACCGACAAGCTGCGCAAGGGCCGCGGCGTCCTGCACTGAACCGCATGCGCGCGCCCGCCGGCGCCGTCGCGGGACCCGCGCCGCACACCAGCGACTATCCCGCGCCCTGGTGGTTGCCCGGCGGTCACCTGCAGACGATCTTGCCGGCGACCGTGTTCGGCGCGCCACCGGTTGCATATCGGCGCGAACGCTGGACGACGCCCGACGACGATTTCATCGACGTCGACTGGCACGCCACGTCCGCCGCGCCCGCCACATCGGGTCGCCCCCTGCTCGTGCTGTTCCATGGCCTGGAGGGCAGCGCCGAAAGCCATTACGCGCGCGCGTTGATGACTGTCGCCGCGGCGCGCGGCTGGCAAGCCGCCGTGCCGCATTTTCGTAGTTGCAGCGGCGAGCTGAACCGCCTGCCACGGTTCTATCACTCGGGCGACGCCGCGGAGATCGACTGGATCCTGCGCCGGATGCGGGCCCGCGCGCCCCATGCTCCCCTCTTCGTCGCCGGCGTTTCGCTGGGCGCCAACGCATTGCTGTGCTGGCTCGGCCAACAGGCGCAGGACGCCGCCTGGGTGCGTGCGGCCGCGGCCGTTTCCGCCCCGATCGATCTCGAACGCGCCGGCGATGCACTGGGCCGCGGCTTGAACATGATCTACACGCGCCACTTCCTCGCCACGCTCAAGCGCAAGAGTCTCGCCAAGCTCGCCCGCTTCCCCGGCCTGTTCGACGCGGACGCGGTGCGGGCCGCGCGCGACCTGCGCGCCTTCGACGACCTCGTCACCGCCCCGCTGCACGGTTTCGCCGGCGTCGACGATTATTGGCGTCGCGCCTCGTCGCGTCGCTGGCTGCAGCACATCGCCGTGCCGACGCTGCTGCTCAACGCCGCCAACGATCCGTTCACCCCACTCGGCACCCTGCCGGGACCGGGCGAGGTCTCGCCCTCGGTCCTGATCGAGCGCCCCGCGCAGGGCGGCCACGTCGGATTCGCGACGGGAACGCTCGGCGAGGCGATGCGTCGGACAAGCAATGGCTGGCTGGCCGCTCGCCTTGCCGCCTTCTTCGACGATTACACGGAAACAGACCATGGATGAGAACGTCAAGCGCGCGCTGGAGAAGTGGCCCAACGTGCCCGCCTGCACCGGTTGGCTATTGCTTGACCGACGCGGCGCGTGGCGCATGCGCGACGAGGCCGTGCAAGCCGCTGGCGGCCTGGGCGAGCCGATCCGGCATGCGCAACTGAACGAGTTCATCGGGCGCAACTATCTCAGCGACGCCCATGGCCGGTGGTTCTTCCAGAACGGCCCGCAACGCGTCTTCGTCGAGCTCGCATACGCGCCATGGATCGTGCGCCTGATGCCGGTGCCAGCCGGGGAAACGGGCCATGCGCCGCTGCGCGACCAGACCGGGGCAGCGTTCACGCCGCTGCGCTGCTGGTTGGTCGACGACGGCAACGTGGTCTTCGAAGGCCGGCGTGGCGATGACGGCGCGCTGCAATTCGCGCTGCTGCACGATCACGACCTTGGCCCGTTCACCGAACGAATGAGCGAGCAGGATGGCGACACCCGCTGGCAAGCCGACGACGGCACGCTGTTGCCGCTCGCCCAGTTGGCCGAGGCCGAGATCGAGCAACGCTTCGGCTTCGTCCGCCACCCGTCGCTCGCACTGCCTGCCGACGAGGACGTGCCCGCCTCACGCTGATCGGCTCCGCCGCCGGGCCAGGCATCGGTTCAACCGTCGGTCGAGTCATCGGCCTGGTCTTCGGTGCGGTCTTCGGTGCGGTCTTCGGTTCGAGCGCCGGCGCTGCCAATGCCGCGCTTGAGGCGTCGATCGGGTTGGCTGGGTTGGCTGGGTTGGCTGGGTTGGCTGGGGCGACTGGGGGGGCGCCGCTCGACGGTCATGACCGCTTTGTGCAGCCGCTGTAGTGAGCCACTGTCCCTGGCATCAGCGCCTGCATTTTGCAGCCGGCGTCGGCGTGCCGGACGGGCGACACGCCCGCCCGGCTGTCCCGCCTTGACGATGCCGCCGATCGTCGTCATCGCGGCTCCGCCCAGCCTGTATTCGCGCTTCGCGACGGGCGGGGGCCCCCGACGCACGTCGCGGGCGAGCGCGATCCGGCCGCCCCGGTCATTGCGGCCAGCCCTTCCTGTCCTCGCGTTCCTCTTCGTAGGCGGTGCGCATCTCGCGCAGCCGGCGTGACAGCGCCGCCTGCTCGTCCAGGCCGGCCTGACCACCATCGCGCGCCTGCTTCAGTTGCTCGATAGCCGACGCCCAGGCGCCGTCCAGCGCCAACCGTTCAGCCTGCGCGCGGCGCTGGCAGACGACATCGCCGAGCCGATTGCAGGACTGCGCCAGCATTGCCCACCAGTCGGGATCGTCGCGACGGCTCCGCGTGAACGACTCGGCGAGCCGTCGCACCGCCACCTGGTCGACGTGGTCGCCCAGACGCGCCATCATGCGCGCTGCCACCAGCGACACCGCCGCCGAGGACGGTGCCTCGCCGAGCGCAGCCTGCAACGCGGTCCGCGCGGCCGCCGCTTGCTGCCGCGTGATCGCGATGTCCGCCTGCAACAAGGACAAATCGGCCAGCAGCCGTGACGACACCGCACGCGGTGGAACGGCGCCGTCATCACGGGCGGCGCCTGGCGCCCGCGCGCCGGTCGGCACCGGCACCGCGGTCATCGATGGCGCGGACGGACCGACCCGTAGATCCCGGTTCGTCGTGGCGACCAGCATCGCGCGCGCCTGTCGCAGCGCTTCGGACGCGCCAACGATATCCCCTTGCCGCTGAGCCGCGAGCGCGATCCCATACCAGTTTGCCGCCGGCTCCGGCGCCGTCTGCTGCGCCAATTCGCCGGCCAACTGGTCGCGTACGCGAAGGTAAGCCAGCTTGTCCTCAGCTTGGAGCACCCGCGCCCGGACCTGCATGAACGCGTACTGCGGGTCCTCGTGCGCAAAGCGGTACGGCAGTCCGCGCGCACGGTCCGAGATTTCCGCCATCCGCTCGCTCGTCAGTGGGTGCGTACGGAAGTACTTCGCCAGTTCCGAAACATCGGGCGAAGCGCGCTCCATGCGCCCGAAAAACCGTATCATCGCGTCCGGGTCGAAGCCCGCGCCGTACAGCACCGAAAAACCCACGCGATCCGCCTCCTGCTCGGCCGAGCGGGATAGCGCGAGATGATTGTCCAACGCAAACGCCTGGGAGCCGGTCACCACCGCCATGCCGAGGTCCGCACTGCGCGCCGCCACGCCCGCCAGCAGGCCAAGCAACGTGCCCGCCAGCGCCGTGTAGCTGTCGCGCTTGCCAGGGCCGATGCTGCGGGCAATGTGCCGCTGCAACACGTGCCCGATCTCGTGCGCGAGCACGGACGCCAACTCGGATTCGCTTTGCGTCGTCGCAATGAGACCCGTGTTCACGCCGATGAAACCACCGGGCATCGCAAACGCATTGATCATCGGATCGCGCATCACGAACGCCGTGAAGCGGGGCGCCGCCGGATCGATGCGCTCGCGCGCGCTGGCACCCAACCGTCCGGCGAGCCCGGTCACGTAGTCGTTCAGCAAGGGATCGTCCAGATAGGACGGGTCGCGCCTGACCTCCCGCAGCAGTACCTCGCCCCAGCGCCGCTCGTCCGCCGGCGACAGTTCACCGCCGGAGCCGTCGCCGAGCGTCGGCAGAACATTGCCGTGCATCGGCTGCTCACTGCTGGAGGCAAAGCGTGGTGTACGACACACGTCGCCAACCGGCAGCGTTTCCGACGCGCTGCTGCCGGCCACACCCGCGCAGACATCGATTGGACGCGGCGGCAGACAATCCGCCCCACTCGTGCAGGGCGAAGCGGGAGCGCCGCCCCGCAGTGCGGAGAGACGTGACGGCGAGCCCGGCAGTGCGTTGCCGGCTGGATCGGCCGCAGCCGCCGAAGCCGCTGCAGGTGCCGAAGCACCTGAAACCCGTGCGCGGGCGGGCTCGCCTTGCGACGGGTCACGCCCGGCGCGCAACGTACCGGATGGCACCGCCGACGACGGCTCGCGGCCATCCGCAGGCAAGGGCTGGGCCCAAACGTGCGCGCCGAGCGGGCAGCCAAGCAATGCGATCATCAAGCACGCGCCAAGCCGTTGCGCGCGGGACCGTGGCCCGCGACGGTCGCCCCCCTGGCCGCCGCGCCGCGCCGCGGCTTGAAAGCGCGCGCTGCCGCCGCGCAAGAAGCTCGCACGGCCGAGTGCAGTCACCACGCCCACGGATGCAGTCTAACGGCAGCCATGCCGGACAGATCGGCGGGCGCCAGCCAGGCGACGCAATGTGCCCGCTTCCACTGCTGGCGCTGCCCAGGCCACCGCCGCGGCGATGCGGCATCGCAAGGCCGCTCCGCACCACGCAACCGCGTCGCCGTGCCGGACACTCTGACTACCAGGCCATTTGTCGCCCAGATCGACGCACTAGAGTTTGCGGCAGATATCAAGGCAGTCATCGACGTATTCACGAAAGCACTCGCGAAGGCATGCTTCGAGGGTTCATCGGGCCGTTTAGCAAGGCTGTACGACGATGCTGCGGAGACGACACACGCGGCGGCGACACATGCGGCGGCGACACATGCGGCGATGTATGCAACGCTGCATGTGCAGCGGCACGTAAGACAAACCGTGCGAGTAAGCACGTGACGGTAGATGCTAAAACGATCATGCCGACAGCCTAACTCAGGCTTCCCGCCGAGCGCTTGTCGACAAACCGGCCTATGTCGCGGTCCCGGCCCAATGCGCGAACACCCGTGCCTCCGCTACTTCGTGGTTCGACTCACGGCGATGCCTGCCAGCGGAGTGTTGCCGTTGCCGTTGCCGGCAGGCTTGCCAGCGCTGACGCGCTCCTCCGTCCCGTGCGGCGACACGACTTCCCCGACATCGAGGACCGGCCACCGTGCCCGCGGCCGTCATCAAACCGCGCAGCATTGCCACGTGGCGGCTGGCGAAAACAATGCGCGGCAATGCTGCGACGACGCGTGCGCACCGACTTGAATTGTCTGGACCATCATCGATCGACGCTATGATAGACCGCTGAAGCCTTCTCGAACGCAAACCACGATGAAAGAACTGACGCATTTCGACGCTGCCGGAGACGCCCATATGGTGGACGTCGGGGCAAAAGCCGAAACCCGACGCGTCGCACGCGCGCGCGGCACCATCACGATGGCGCGCGACACCTTCGCGACGATCGCCAGCGGACAAGCGAAGAAAGGCGACGTCATCGGCATTGCGCGGGTTGCCGCCATTCAGGGTGCGAAGCGCACCGCCGACCTGATCCCACTCTGCCACCCGCTTGCGCTGACGCGTGTTGCCGTCACCTTCGAACTGGACGAGGCGGCCAGCGCAGTGCATTGCGAAGCGCGCGTCGAAACCGTCGGGCGCACGGGCGTTGAGATGGAAGCATTGACCGCCGTTCAGGTCGGCTTGCTCACCATCTATGACATGGTCAAGGCCATCGATCGCGGCATGATCATCACCAATGTCGGCGTGGTCGAAAAGCGCGGCGGCAAGAGCGGCGACTGGACGCCTGCCCGTAGCGAGCCATGAGCGGTTTCCAGCACACTTTGCGCGCCGGTCGCAGGTAAAGACGGCGGGCTCTGCACCTGCACTTGCACCTGCACCTCACTTGCAGTTGCCTTCGCCAATCGCAACGCCTGCGATGATAGCGGTCGGCAGGCCGCCCAGATCAGCACGGCGCGGCAAAGACCGTTTCCCGACCACCCCATTCCACCCGGCCGGGTGACTTGCGCTTGATGAGCCATCGGCCATTCGGCCATCGTCCAACGGCCATTGGTCGGCATGAGCCGGGTTCACGCGCCGCCTGTGACGCGGGCCAGGTCGACGAGTGCTCGACCGACAGGCCGGAGGCAGACGACCGCAGTGGCGCAGCCGCACCAGCCGCTGCGTCAAAGGAGGCACCTCAGACAGTCGGGTCGCGACGACGACGCCTTCATCTGCGTCAATCGGAAGGCCCCCGCGTAGTGAAGCGCGCGCACCGCACTTGCCCCTGGCCACCGGCTTCGACTCGGCCGACGGCTTGCGCTTGAGTCGCCGTCTCGCCCGCCCGATGCGGACCGACAATCGAAATGAACCGGGATGGCGCGGCGCTTGTCACGCGGGTCGGCTCGACGGGCATACAACCGAAGGACCGAAGGACCGAGGGCAGACCGCTGTAACATTCAAGCGCCGACATTGTTGAAATGGAAGCGCCCCGCTTCGCTCTTCACACTACCGTGCAGTGGTGCTGCGTAACGACTGGCGCAGGGCTGCGATGCGCCGGGTCGCAGCGCTGACGAGCGCTGGATAGTGGAGTTCGCGGATCGCGCAGCCGAGTAGCGGATCACGGTCGCCGTTCGCCGGTCGCCGGTCGCCGGTCGCCGGTCGCCGGTCGCCGGTCGCCGGTCGCCGGTCGCCGGTTGCCGGTTGCCGGTTGCCGGTTGCCGGTTGCCGGTTGCCGGTTGCCGGTTGCCGGTTGCCGGTTGCCGGTTGCCGGTTGCCGGTTGCCG
>NZ_FNLO01000021.1 GCF_900095735.1 Chitinasiproducens palmae
CGCGTCGGCGACGTTCTTCGGCGCTTCGGCGTAGTGCTTGAACTCCATCGTGTACGTCGCGCGACCCTGGGTCTGCGAACGCAGCGACGTCGAGTAGCCGAACATCTCCGAGAGCGGCACTTCGGCCTTCACCACCTTGCCGCCGCCGACCATGTCGTCCATGCCTTGCACCATGCCGCGCCGCGAGGACAGGTCGCCCATCACGGTGCCGGCGTAGTCTTCCGGCGTCTCGACTTCAACGGCCATCATCGGCTCGAGCAGCACCGGCTTGGCGCGGCGCATGCCTTCCTTGAACGCCATCGAGCCGGCCATGCGGAACGCGTTTTCGTTCGAGTCCACGTCGTGGTACGAACCGAAGAACAGCGTCGCCTTCACGTCGACCACCGGGTAGCCCGCCACCACGCCCGCCTTCAGCGTTTCCTGGATGCCCTTGTCGACCGCCGGGATGAATTCGCGCGGCACCACGCCGCCCTTGATCGCGTCGACGAACTCATAACCCTTGCCCGGTTCCTGCGGCTCGAGCTTGAGCACGACGTGGCCGTACTGGCCGCGACCGCCCGACTGCTTGACGAACTTGCCTTCGACTTCGTCGCACACGCTGCGGATCGTTTCGCGATACGCAACCTGCGGCTTGCCCACCGTCGCCTCGACGTTGAACTCGCGCTTCATCCGGTCGACCAGAATTTCCAGGTGCAGCTCGCCCATCCCGGAGATGATCGTCTGACCCGATTCCTCGTCGGTCTGCACGCGGAACGACGGGTCTTCCTGCGCCAGACGGTTCAGCGCCAGGCCCATCTTTTCCTGGTCGGCCTTGGTCTTCGGCTCGACGGCCTGCGAGATCACCGGCTCCGGGAATTCCATGCGTTCGAGCACGATCACCGCGTTCGGATCGCACAGGGTGTCCCCCGTGGTCACTTCCTTCAGACCGACGGCCGCCGCGATGTCGCCGGCGCGCACTTCCTTCAGCTCCTCACGCTGGTTGGCGTGCATCTGCAGGATCCGGCCAAGCCGTTCCTTCTTTTCCTTGACCGCGTTGTAGACCGTGTCGCCGGCGTTGACCACGCCCGAGTAGACACGGAAGAACGCGAGCTGGCCGACGAACGGGTCGGTCATGATCTTGAACGCGAGCGCCGAGAACTTTTCCGAATCGTCGGCCTTGCGGGCAACCTTCTCGCCGTTCTCGAGTTCACCTTCGACCGGCGGGATGTCGACCGGCGACGGCAGATAGTCGATCACCGCGTCGAGCATCGCCTGCACGCCCTTGTTCTTGAACGCCGTGCCGCACATCATCGGCACGATCTCGCTGGCGATGGTGCGATCGCGCAGCGCCTTGATGATCTCGGCTTCGGTCAGCTCTTCGCCGCCGAGATACTTTTCCATCATCTCTTCGGACGATTCGGCGGCCGCTTCGACCATCTTCTCGCGCCATTCGTTGGCCTGGTCCTGCAGCTCGGCCGGGATGTCGCGATATTCGAACTTCGTGCCCTGCGAGGCGTTGTCCCAGTAGATCGCCTTCATCTTGACCAGGTCGATCACGCCTTCGAAGTTTTCCTCGGCACCGATCGGTACCTGGATCGGCACCGGGTTGGCCTTCAGGCGCAGACGCATCTGGGCGTACACCTTGAAGAAGTTGGCGCCGGTACGGTCCATCTTGTTGACGAACGCCAGACGCGGCACACCGTACTTGTTGGCCTGACGCCAGACGGTTTCCGACTGCGGCTGCACGCCACCGACCGCGCAATAGACCATGCACGCGCCGTCGAGCACGCGCATCGAACGCTCGACTTCAATCGTGAAGTCGACGTGTCCCGGCGTGTCGATGATGTTGATCCGGTGTTCCGGATAGTTCTTGCCCATCCCCGACCAGAATGCCGTGGTGGCAGCCGAGGTGATGGTGATGCCGCGTTCCTGTTCCTGCTCCATCCAGTCCATCGTCGCGGCACCATCGTGCACTTCGCCGATCTTGTGGTTGACGCCGGTGTAGAACAGGATCCGCTCGGTCGTCGTCGTCTTGCCTGCATCGATGTGAGCGCTGATACCGATATTGCGGTAGCGCTCGATGGGAGTCTTGCGAGCCACGTTAATCCTCTATCTCTTGGGGCCGACTGCGCCTGACCGGCGGACAGCCCTAACACAAACGGGCGAGGGCGCAATGATTGCGCTCCCGCCCGGAAAACAACGCTTGGAAGCTGACGGCTTAGAAGCGGAAATGCGAGAAGGCCTTGTTGGCTTCTGCCATCCGGTGCACTTCGTCACGCTTCTTCATCGCTGCGCCGCGGCCTTCCGAGGCCTCGAGCAGCTCGCCCGCGAGACGCAGCGCCATCGACTTCTCGCTGCGCTTCTTGGCGGCTTCACGCAGCCAACGCATGGCCAGCGCCATCCGACGCGACGGACGCACTTCCACCGGCACCTGGTAGTTCGCACCACCGACGCGACGGCTCTTCACTTCGACCACCGGCTTGATGTTGTTCAGCGCGGTGTTGAACGTTTCCAGGGGGTCCTTGCCGGCCTTGCCCTGGATCTGGTCGAACGCGCCATAGACGATACGCTCGGCAACTGCCTTCTTGCCGGAGAGCATCAGCACGTTCATGAACTTCGCGACTTCGACGTTACCGAACTTCGGGTCCGGCAACACTTCCCGCTTGGGGACTTCACGACGACGTGGCATGTCAATTCCTTTGTCTTTTCAGTTCGGGGTATTGCGACCCCCGCGTCACACCAACTAGCCTGTCCATGACTGGCCGGGTGGACACTTACTCAGCAGCGCAGCGACCATTCGCCGGCACCGCCGCGGCCTCGCCATCTGGCTGATCCGCTGTTTGTTTCGGCTCGTTCTCCGAGCCATGCGACCGGAAGGACGATTACGCCTTCTTCGCGCGCTTCGCGCCGTACTTCGAGCGCGCTTGCTTACGATCCTTCACGCCCTGCGTATCGAGCGAGCCGCGGACCATGTGGTAACGCACACCCGGCAAGTCCTTCACCCGGCCGCCACGGATCAGCACAACCGAGTGTTCCTGCAGGTTGTGGCCTTCACCGCCGATGTACGAGATGACTTCGAAACCGTTGGTCAGGCGCACCTTGGCGACCTTACGCAGCGCGGAGTTCGGCTTCTTCGGCGTGGTGGTGTACACACGGGTGCACACGCCGCGCCGCTGGGGGCAGTCCTGCAGGGCCGGGCTCTTGCTCTTGGTTTGCTCCGAGCGCCGCGTCCCGCGAACCAGCTGATTGATGGTTGGCATTGATTATTCCAGCGAAAAGTTTGTAACGAAGTCGCGACCGGGCAAGCGGCCGCCGTTTCCGGCACCATGATCGCGTTGCGCAGACGCAACGAACGACCACAAAAAACGGAACCTCGTATGATAGAACGTCTTCGAGAAGGTCGTCAAGCCATCGGCCATGCACGTGCTTGCCGCCGCCACGGGGCCTAGCGCCCTTTCCAGCTCGCCAAGTATCACGCCGGGCCGGCCGACAGAGCGTCACAGGCACGGTTTTGCTGTCGCGCAGCCGTGCGGGGGCCTCTCAGGCGCTCGATGCCACGTGCCGGATGCTGCGACGCGACCGACAGACGGTCGCATCGGCATCGCTGGACGCGCTTGGGGCGTGGCCGGCGCCGGGCGCCTCGGTTCAGGCGAACGCGAGAAACGCCGCCATCAACACCGGCGCGAGCAGCGACAGCACGAAGCCGCTGAACAATGCCAGCGGCAGGATCTCCGGTGCGCAGGTCTGTCTGATGATCGGAAGCGTCGAATCCAGCGCCGTGGCACCGGCCGCCGCCACGCAGGCCGCCGGCCTTCGCGTGCCGCTGCTGTAGAGCAGGACAATCGCGAGCAGCTCGCGGAACAGGTCGGTGGACAAGGCAATCGCACCGTAGGCTTCACCGAGACGGCTCGCGACCAATGCGCCCGACATCGAGAACCAGCCAAAGCCGCTCGCCAGCGCCAGACCGACGATCGTACGCTCGCCGACCAACCATGCCGCCAGCGCGCCACCCAACAAGGATGCCGCCGCGGCAAGCAGCGGTGTGACCCAGACGATGGGGCTGCGCCACGCGCCGGCAAGCGGCAGGCGCACCAGATCGATGCCGACCAAAGCGACCAGCAGCCAGACCAGATGGTCGAGGCGCGGTAGATAGCCGGTCAGCGCACGTGTCGCCGGCAGCCCTTGCAACAACGCGCCCGCCGCGACCAGGCCAAGCGCGGTCGCACACTCGCGCAGTGCGTGCCAGCCGCCGCGGCCAGCGGGACGCGCCGCCACCGGCTGCGACGAGGCCGATCGACGAACGGACAGCGCGATCACGAAGTAGCTCGTCAGCGTGGCACCGGCTGCGTAACACAGTGCCAGGCCGAGGGTTGGCACGACGACCGGCGAAGCAAACACATCGCCGAACATGGCGCCTGCGACGAACAGCAGCACGGCGATCAGCGGCGCCAGCGCCCTCGACAAGGTGCGCCTGAGCGCGGGCGGCGCCACGCGCCCACAGATCGCACCGAGCAGCAGGGCAACGACGATCGGCAGCAGGGAGGACAGCAGTTCCATCGGGTTTCAAGTGGTGAAAAATAGCGCGGCCGGCGGCAGTCGATAACCGCGCGCGCCCGAGCGGCACAGCGCTGGCACGGCACATCGATGTCCAAGCACGCATCGCATTGGGCGTCGCTCGACGAGCGAACCGCATCGCATTGGGCGTCGCTCGACGAGCGAACCGCATCGCAGCCGCCATCACCGCCTCGCGTACACGAGACGCCGTCGCTCGGTACGCCAACGCTGCAGTCGATGCGTTTGATGACGTCGATGCCGACGGCCGCGCTGCCAGCGTCGACGCGACCGTCACGACGAACGCCGGCACGAGCCGCATCAGCAAGGGGCGCTGAAAGGGTGATGAACAGCCAATCGCTGCGCGATAAACGGGCGGGCAAGGCATGGCCTCGGCGGCATGCGCGACATGCGCGAAATGCGCGAGGCGGACGTGATCCGCGCCGCCGCCCCGCAGACCGTCAATGCGGTCAGCCCGCCTCGATCACGTCGAGCAGTTCCTCGCCGAAGCGTTCGAGCTTGCGTTGGCCGATGCCGGGCACCTGTGCCAACGTCTCGATGGTATCGGGCATCGACTTGGCGATTTCGGCCAGCGTCGCGTCGTGGAAGATCACGTAGGCGGGCACGCCATCCTCTTTCGCGGTGCTCGCTCGCCAACTGCGCAGCCGCTCCCAGCAGTCACGCTGACGCGGACTCATGTCCGCGGTGCGGTCCGCGCGCGGGCCGGTACTGCTGCTGCGGGACTTTGCCCGCGTCGTGTGCCGCCGCATGATCAGGCGTCGCTCGCCCTTCAGCACCGCGCGGCTTTCCGCGGTCAGCATCAGCGAGCCGTGACCGCTGTGATCGACTGTCAGCAACCCGAACGCCACCAGTTGCCGGAACACGGCGCGCCACTCGGGTTCCGGCAGGTCCTTGCCGATGCCGAACGTCGTCAGCGTGTCGTGACCATGCTGCTTGACACGCTCGTTGGCATTGCCGCGCAGGATGTCGATCAGATGGCCGGCGCCAAAGTGGATGCCGCTCGCTTGCGCAACCCGGTAGACGCACGACAACGCCATCTGCGCCTCGCGCGTGCCATCCCAGGTTGCCGGCGGATTCAGGCACGTGTCGCAGTTGCCGCACGGTTCGCTTTTCTCGCCGAAATACGAAAGCAAACGCACGCGTCGGCATGACGCCGTCTCGCACAGGCCGAGCAGCGCGTCGAGCTTGCCGCTTGCGACGCGCTTGTGGGCTTCGTCGGCCTGCGACTCGTCGATCATCCGGCGCTGCTGCACCACGTCGGCCAGCCCATAGGCCATCCATGCATTGGCCGGCAGTCCATCACGGCCGGCCCGGCCGGTCTCCTGGTAATAACCTTCGACGCTCTTCGGCAGGTCCAGGTGGGCGACGAAGCGCACGTCTGGCTTGTCGATGCCCATGCCGAATGCAATGGTCGCCACCATCACGATGCCCTCCTCCTGCTGAAACTGCTGCTGGTGCTTGAGCCGGGTCGCGGCGTCCATGCCGCCGTGATAGCCGAGCGCGCGCAGCCCCTGCGACGCCAGCCACGCGGCGGTCTCTTCGACCTTGCGGCGCGACAGGCAATACACGATGCCGGCATCGTTGCCCTGCGCGGTACAGTGCTCGGCGCGAACGAAATCCAGCAGTTGCGCGCGGGCGTTGTCCTTCTCGACGATCCGGTAGCGGATGTTCGGCCGATCGAAACTGTCGATGAACACCCGCGCCGCGTCCAGCCTCAGCCGACGCACGATTTCCTCGCGCGTCAGCGCATCGGCGGTCGCGGTCAGCGCGATACGGGGCACATACGGGAAGCGTTCGTGCAGCACCGACAGCTGCATGTACTCCGGGCGAAAGTCATGGCCCCATTCCGACACGCAGTGCGCCTCGTCGATCGCGAACAGGCCGATGCGGATGTCCTCGAGCAGTTCGAGGAAGCGTGGCGTGGTCAGGCGCTCCGGCGCGACGTAGAGCAGGTCGAGGTCGCCGGCGCGCAGCGCCCGGATCACATCGGAAGCCTGCCCGGCGTCTAGCGACGAGTTCAGATAAGCGGCACGCACGCCGGCTTCGGTGAGCGCCGCGACCTGATCCTGCATCAATGCGATCAGCGGCGATACGACGATGGCCGTGCCTTGCCCGGCCTGTTTGCGCGCGATCGCCGGAATCTGATAGCAAAGCGACTTGCCGCCGCCGGTCGGCATCAGTACCAGGCAGTCGCCTCCCGCCGCCACATGCTCGACGATATCCGCCTGCTGCCCGCGAAACGCGGGATAACCGAAGACCTGATTGAGAATCGCAAGACAAGGGGAAGACATGACGGAACAGCGCGGCGGGCGGCGAGACAGGCGACATGTTACCGCGTTCGGACGCTCGCACCGTCCACCAACCGAGAAAGCCTCTCTCGCACCACGGCGGCGACGAGGTGCGTGCGAGCTTCGCAACTTGCCACGGACATGCGCCGGCGCTTGCCCTCGCTAGGCTTCCCGGTCCACCTCACGCACGGTGCCCGCCTCCACCCGATAAACGCGATCGACCAGCGCAAGCAGTGCCGGGCGGTGCGTGATGACGATCACCGTGGGCACGCATGCCATGATCCGCTCGAAGATGCGGCTTTCCCGGCCCGCGTCCAGCGACGAGGTCGGCTCGTCGAGAATGACCACGGCCGGCCGCCGGAGCATCGCGCGCCCCAGCGCGATGCGCTGGCGCTCGCCCCCCGACAGCGCCCGCCCCTGGACACCCAACGGTCGGTTCAACACATCGCCCGCGCCAGCGCCGGCAAGGTCACCCAGCTCCAGCAGATCGACCCATTCGCGCAGGCAGTCATCGGATGGCGCGCGTTCGCAACCGTATGTCAGATTGTCTCGCAGGCTTCCCGACAGAATCATCGGTGTCTGCGGCGCCACGGCGATGTGACGCGCGATGTCGCCGACGGACAAGGTGCTCACGTCGGTGCCGTAGAGGCACACCGTGCCCGCCGCGGGGCGGGCAAGACCGAGCAGCAGGTTCGCAAGGCTCGATTTGCCGGCTCCCGACGGACCGCTCAGCGCGATCCGGTCGCCCGGTGCGACGACGAGGTCGACGTCGTGCAGGACGGTCTTGCCGGCGTGCCGCACCGCCACCCGGTCGAGGCGATAGACATACTCGGCGGACGGCAACAGCCGCTCGCTGGCAACGGGACGTTCGCAAGGCCATTCGAGCAGACCGAAACCCTCGCGCAACGCCAGATGATTGCGTCGCAGGTCGGACAACGATGCGGCCAGCGTCGCGAACGGCATCGTCAACGCGACGACGTAGCCGACGATCATCACGAAGTCTCCGACGCGCAGCGCAGACGTGGTCACGCCACGCGCGGCGGCCACCGTGAACGCGGTGAGCAGCAGCCCGGTGCAAGCCGCCTGCGCCGCCAGCAGCAGCGACAGCCGAGCATTGCCGCGCGACACGCGCCCGACGTAGCGCCGCAGCATGTCGCGCGCCGCGCTGCCCTCGCGCTCGTAGGCGTTGTTGACTTTCACGTCGAGCAAGAAACCGAGCTTTTCGACGAGATGGCTGGTCAGCAGGTCGGCGGCGCCAAAGATCTGTTCGTGCGCATTCTTGCTCCGGCTCGCGATGAAGAAGGTCACGACGAACAGCGCCAGCATGGACACGATGAAGACCAGCGCAAAGACGCCGCTCGTCGCCTGCCAGAGTACGGTGGCCGACAGCACCAACTGGAACAGCGTCGGCGCGATCACCCAGCACAGCGCGTAGGTCAGGGCGCTGAAGGCCTCCCGACTGCGTGCGACGACTGCAACCAGCTGCCCGGGATCGGCCTCGGCCAGACGCGCGTAATCGACGCGCAGCAGCGTCGTGTAGATGATCTCGTGGAAGGCCGCGTCGCATCGGGCGAGCACCGCCGCGGACAGCATGTGCTTCAACCACTCGCATGCCTGCGCCGCGGTCCATGCCAAACCATAGGCGCCGGCCAGCAGGATGGCGTCTTGGGCGCGCGTCGCCGCGTCTTGCGTCGACAGCAGGTTAGTCGCCTCGCGAAGCAGGTAGGGCACCGCTGCGGCCAATGCAGCCACCAACGCGACGAAGGCGCTGGCGCCAACGAAATGAACCGGCAGCGCCGGATAGCGGCGAACCGCCAGCCGATACGCGCGCAGCCAGTCGCCGAGCAATTCGATGAAAAAACGCATGCTTCAATGGTCTCCCGGCGCTGATGCGACGACCGCGCCAGCGCGCCAACCGGACAGACCGAGGATGAACTGTTCGATTGCATAGACGCGTGCGACGTCGCCGAGTCCGTCGGAATAACCCAGTTCGAGACGCCGGATGGTTCGCTCCAGACGTCGCCGATCAAGCCAGCCTTGCGATGCAACCCAGCCACACAGGCAGGTCTCGTGTACGTGATCGCGATTCACGCGCACGCCTGTCAGCGCCGCGTGCATCACGTCGCCCTTGTCGCGCCGCCAAAGATTCGAGAGATGCGCTGCCTGGAACACCTGCTGCCTGACCAGCAACCGGCTGTAGTCGGCCGAGAACAGCGCTTCGAGTCGCATTGCCAACGCTTGCTCCACCACGGGCTGAGAAAGGAACGGCATCACCGGTCGGCGTGCCGCCGGATAGGGCTGGACCAGGGCCTCGCACAGCATCGCCCCGAGCGCGGCGATCTGGCCTCGCCTGCCTGGCTGCAACCGCATACCAGCCTGTTGCACCACGTCTGCGTACAGAGCGGGCGGCGCGGCGCCAGAAAGACCCGCCACCAGGAAACCGGCCGCCCGGTCGGCCGGTGCGTCTGCGTCGATGTCCACGGTTTCCTGCATGGCGCGCGAGAGTACGGTCCAGACCGGCACACGATGGAAGACGGCCAACCGCCACATTACCGTCAGCGCCAGGTCGGCGCGCAGCCTGGCAAGCATGTCGATCAGGATACCGAAGCGAGGAAATGAAAGATGAATCGCGTCGCCACCGTTTCCGTTCAGCAGGTCCGCCCCGCTCGACTCGATGCATTCACACGATAGCGCCTCATTGTGCGCCAGGAAACACAGCTTGGTGACTGGCCGAGCAACGACCGGCGGTCGCGTCACAGGCGAGAACGGCAGATGCCGCAACAGCGAGCGTGTCACATGCTTGATCCCACAATGCGTCGCGACCTGTCGCGCCATCGCCCCTTCATCGGACGCCAGGCGCTTCGTGTCGACGTAGGTGACGGCCTGCATCTTTCCGGTAAGGCCGGCGCGTTGCGAGGCGACGGCGAGCGCGGTCGAGTCCAGCCCGCCGGACAGTTCGAGCACGATCGCCGGGCTGTCGTCCAGCATCGCGCCCAGCACCATGGCGAGCGTCTCCACGAATTGCAATGGCTCGTATGCGCTGCGAACGCGGCGCGGCGACCATGCTCTGCGCATCTCGGGCACGCTGCCGGGCTGCCACGTCAACGCCTGCCCAGGCGGCAGTACCGAAATGCCGGCCCAGCCCGTCGCGTCTGGCGCACCATAACCATGGACGAGGTAATGCCGCAGAAAGTCGGCGTCCGGCACGCCGGCAACGCCGCCCAACGCGGCGAAATCCTCGATGCGGTCGCCAATGTGCAAGGCGCCGTCGCCCGCCAGGTGGTGGAATGTCGGATGCTGCCCGCATGGGTCGCACAGCACCAGGAAGCGGCGCTGTGGTTCGTGATACAGAATGACCAGATAGCGACCCCAGTAACGTTGGCTGGCGTCTTCGGGGTCGCATGATGCCGCCTTGGCAAACGCTGCCGGCGCGACGCGCGTCGCCTGCGCCTGCGGATGAATCACGCCGCTGGCCGCCCAGAACAGGCCGCCAGCGCGGCCATGCGCAGCGTCGCTCGTCGTGGCAAAGAGCTTTGCGATACAGGCTTGACCGGCGCGCCAGACGGCGAGCGGGTTTGTATCGATGGCAGGCGCCGCCGCTTGGCTCGGATTGAGGATCGCGTACATAAGAGTAGGACGTCGCTCAGGCGATTTCGAGTATGACGGCCAATCTCCGGCGCAACGTCGGATCGTCGCCCACAACGTGTCCGGCGTGCTCGACCCAGGCATGCGCGTAGAACGGCCGGTTTTGCACACCGATGACCAACGTGCTGCGGTAACCGAAGCGGTGCCCCAGCAGGATGGCGGCAGCGGCCCATTCGAGACACTTTGTCCGCTTCGGGTACAGCAGACTGGCGACGTTGAGCGCTGTGGCGAGCTGGTATTGCGTGACCCGGCCTCGACGGGCTCTGCAAGGATCGGTCTCGATATGCTTCTGCAGACCTGCGAGCCGCCTGGTGGCGGAAATCCGATGAGCACGGTGCAGCATCAGCAGCGCTTGTCCAATCAAGCGGACGCCCGCTGCGACCGAGACGTCGGCCGACGAGATCGACCAGCAATTCGACGGCACGCCGCCATAGTCGCAATCATCCGGCCCTGGCACATCGCACATCGTCGACCCGCGCTCGCCACGAGGCCATCGGCCTTCTGCGGCGTCGACGCCGCGGTCGACGGTCGCGATGGCTGCCGGCGGCTTGCACGCCAACGCGCGCGTCTGCTCGGGCGACAGCACCGTGTAGCTATCTTTGGCCACGTCGAGAACAATCAGCTGGTCCTCGAAGCGGGCCCGGAAAACGGGGTTGCCCATCTCATGCGAGGCGCCGCGTCCGGACGCGGCGCCTGTCCGCTTAGAGCTTATAGATCCAGGCGCCGATCTCGAGTATCGCGCCGCCGCGGATGCCCTCGGTGTTATCCGTCGCGTTGATGCTGGCGGCACCCTGCGCTGCGTCGATGTCGGCGCATTCGACGATGTCGTGGCCCTGCTGTTCAATGTCCATTTGCGTTCCCCTGGAAATGAGACGTGTGGCGAAACAAGCTACGGGACGGCGACTGTCTGCCGCTGCCCGTAAACCGATCTTAGACGATCGCCATCTGAGGGAATCGTGCAGACGGTGAAGTCACACCTGCGGCGTCGCGACAGCCGTTCCGCATGGCGTTCGGGAACCCGGAAATGAAAAAACCTCCCCTTGCGGGGAGGTTTTTCGCATCGTTGCGTGCCCGCCGCGAGGCGGGCAGTACGATCAGTCAGCGGACTGCTGCGGCTCGATCGACGATTCCGGTGCGTCCTGCGATTCCTCGCCGGTGCCCGGGATCGCGAAGGTGATCGCCTCTTCCGCGGCGATCTGGTCGTGACGCTCGCGCTCCAGCGATTCGCGGGCCTTGCGGGCCTTGTGGAATGCCAGGCCCGTACCGGCCGGGATCAGACGGCCGACGATCACGTTTTCCTTCAGGCCACGCAGATCGTCGCGCTTGCCCATGATCGCCGCCTCGGTCAGCACGCGCGTCGTTTCCTGGAACGATGCCGCCGAGATGAACGAATCGGTCGACAGCGACGCCTTCGTGATACCGAGCAGCACGTTGTCGTAAGCGCACGGGCGCTTGCCGTCCGCGACCATCCGGTCGTTCTCGTCGAGCATGTCCGACCGCTCGACCTGTTCGCCCGGGATGAAGCGCGTGTCGCCGGCGTCGGTGATCTGCACGCGGCGCAGCATCTGGCGAACGATCACCTCGATGTGCTTGTCGTTGATCTTCACGCCCTGCAGACGGTACACGTCCTGCACTTCGTCGACGATGTAGCGCGACAGCGCTTCGATACCTTGCAGACGCAGGATGTCGTGCGGATCGGCCGGACCGTCGACGACCATTTCGCCCTTGTTGAGCACCTGGCCGTCGTGCACCAGCACCTGCTTTTCCTTCGCGATCAGGAACTCGTGCGGATTGCCGTCGAGGTCCGTGATCACCAGGCGCTGCTTGCCCTTGGTGTCCTTGCCGAACGACACCGTACCGGTGACTTCGGCGAGGATGCCGGCATCCTTCGGCGAACGCGCTTCGAACAGCTCCGCCACCCGCGGCAGACCGCCGGTGATGTCGCGAGTCTTCTGCGATTCCGTCGGGATACGCGCCAGCACTTCACCGACCGACACCTGCTGGCCGTCCTTCACCGTGATCAGCGCGCCGACCTGGAAGCCGATCGACACCGAGTGGTCGGTACCGGGGATCTTCACCTCGGCGCCGGCTTCGTCGAGCAGCTTCACCTGCGGACGCTGACCCTTCGATGCCGTGCTGCGACGCTTCGCGTCGATCACGACGAGGGTCGACAGACCAGTGACTTCGTCGATCTGCTTCGCGACCGTCGAACCTTCCTCGACGTTCTCGAACTTCACCGTACCTGCGTACTCGGTGATGATCGGACGGGTCAGCGGATCCCACAGCGCCAGTTGCGTGCCCGCCTTGATCTGCGCACCGTCGAGCTGCAGCAGCGTCGCGCCGTACGGAATCTTGTGACGCTCGCGCTCGCGGCCGTGGTCGTCGGTGATCAGCGCCTCGCCCGAACGCGAGATGACGATCTGCTCGCCCTTGCCGTTCGTCACGTAGCGCATCGTCGCCGTGAAGCGGACGATACCGTTCGACTTCGCCTCGACGCTCGAAGCCACCGCCGCGCGCGAAGCCGCGCCGCCGATGTGGAAGGTCCGCATCGTCAGCTGCGTGCCCGGCTCGCCGATCGACTGCGCGGCGATCACACCGACCGCTTCGCCGACGTTCACCAGCGAACCACGGCCCAGGTCGCGGCCGTAGCACTTCGCGCACAGACCGAAGCGCGTCTCGCACGACAGCGGCGTGCGCACGCGGACTTCGTCGATGCCCAGGCGCTCGATTTCCTCGACCGCATCCTCGTCGAGCAGGTCGCCGACCGCGTAGATCGACTCCTGCGTTTCGGGATGGATCACGTCGCTCACCACCACGCGGCCGAGGATCCGGTCGCGCAGCGCCTCGACGACTTCGCCGCCCTCGACCAGCGCCTTCATCGCCACGCCGTTGCTGGTGCCGCAATCGTCCTCGACAACCACCAGATCCTGCGTCACGTCGACCAGACGACGGGTCAGGTAGCCCGAGTTCGCCGTCTTCAACGCCGTGTCGGCCAGACCCTTACGCGCGCCGTGCGTCGAGATGAAGTACTGCAGCACGTTCAGGCCTTCGCGGAAGTTCGCCGTGATCGGCGTCTCGATGATCGAGCCGTCCGGCTTGGCCATCAGGCCGCGCATCCCCGCCAGCTGGCGAATCTGCACCGCGGAACCGCGCGCGCCCGAGTCCGCCATCATGTAGATCGAGTTGAACGATTCCTGCTGGACTTCCTTGCCTTCGCGGTCGACCACCGGCTCGGTCGACAGCTGCTCCATCATCGCCTTGCCGACCGCTTCCGACGTCGCCGACCAGATGTCGACCACGTTGTTGTAGCGTTCCTGCGCGGTGACGAGACCCGACATGTACTGGCGATCGTATTCCTTCACCTTGCGCGCCGACTCGCCGACGATGGTTTCCTTCTGCGTCGGCACGAGCATGTCGTCGATACAGATCGAGATACCCGCGCGCGTCGCCAGCCGGAAACCCGACTGCATCAGCTTGTCCGCGAAGATGACGGTTTCGCGCAGACCGCAACGACGGAACGCCGTGTTGATCAGACGCGAGATTTCCTTCTTCTTCAACGGGCGGTTCAGCACCGAGAACGGCAGGCCCGGCGGCAGGATTTCCGACAGCAGCGCACGGCCGACCGTGGTCGGGTACAGCGTGATCTTCGGCACGAACTGCGGCGCGCCTTCGCTCTGGTCCTCGTTGGCCACCATTTCGGTGATCCGCACGTTGACGCGCGAGGCCAGCTCGACCTGCTTCGTCTCGTACGCGCGGATCACTTCGCTGACGTCCGCGAAGGTCATGCCTTCGCCCGGGCCGTTGAGGCGCTCGCGCGTCGCGTAGTACAGACCCAGCACGATATCCTGCGACGGCACGATCGACGGATCGCCGTTGGCCGGGAACAGGACGTTGTTCGAGGCCAGCATCAGCGTGCGCGCTTCGAGCTGCGCTTCGAGCGACAGCGGCACGTGCACGGCCATCTGGTCGCCGTCGAAGTCGGCGTTGAACGCCGCGCAGACGAGCGGATGCAGCTGGATCGCCTTGCCTTCGATCAGCACCGGTTCGAAGGCCTGGATGCCCAGACGGTGCAGCGTCGGCGCGCGGTTCAGCATCACCGGGTGCTCGCGGATCACCTCTTCGAGGATGTCCCACACCACCGGCGTCTGGCTTTCGACTTCCTTCTTCGCGGCCTTGATGGTCGTGGCCACGCCCATCAGTTCCAGCTTGTTGAAGATGAACGGCTTGAACAGCTCGAGCGCCATCAGCTTCGGCAGGCCGCACTGATGCAGCTTCAGCGTCGGGCCGACCACGATGACCGAACGGCCCGAGTAGTCGACGCGCTTGCCCAGCAAGTTCTGCCGGAACCGGCCGCCCTTGCCCTTGATGCTTTCGGTCAGCGACTTCAGGATGCGCTTGTTCGGACCCTGCATCGCCTTGCCGCGACGACCGTTGTCGAGCAGCGAGTCGACCGCTTCCTGCAGCATGCGCTTTTCGTTGCGGACGATGATCTCCGGCGCCTTCAGCTCGAGCAGACGCTTCAGACGGTTGTTCCGGTTGATCACGCGGCGGTACAGATCATTCAGGTCCGAGGTCGCGAAGCGGCCGCCGTCGAGCGGCACGAGCGGACGCAGTTCCGGCGGCAGCACCGGCAGCACTTCCATCACCATCCACTCGGGCTTGATGCCCGAACGCTGGAAGGCCTCCAGCACCTTCAGACGGCGCGCGAACTTCTTGATCTTCGCTTCGGAGCCGGTCGCCTTCAGTTCGGCGCGCAGCGTCTCGGCCTGTGCGTCGATGTCGATCGAACGCAGCAGCTCGCGCACGCCCTCCGCGCCCATCTCGGCGCGGAACTCGTCACCGTACTCCTCGACCTTGTTGTAGTAATCCTCCTCGGTCATGATCTGGCCGCGCTTGAGCGGCGTCATGCCCGGTTCGATGACCACATAGGCTTCGAAGTACAGCACGCGCTCGATGTCGCGCAGCGTCATGTCGAGCACCATGCCCAGACGCGACGGCAGCGACTTCAGGAACCAGATGTGCGCGACCGGCGAGGCCAGTTCGATGTGGCCCATGCGTTCGCGACGCACCTTCGCCAGCGTCACTTCGACGCCGCACTTCTCGCAGATCACGCCACGGTGCTTCAGGCGCTTGTACTTGCCGCACAGGCACTCGTAGTCCTTGATCGGCCCGAAGATCTTCGCGCAGAACAGACCGTCGCGTTCCGGCTTGAAGGTCCGATAGTTGATCGTCTCGGGCTTCTTCACCTCGCCGAACGACCAGGAGCGGATCTTCTCCGGCGACGCGAGACCGATCTTGATCGCGTCGAATACTTCCGTTTGTTGGACTTGCTTGAATAGATCGAGCAAAGCTTTCATTGCGTCTCTCCGTGGTCCTTAGTCGCGGTCCAGATCGATGTCGATACCGAGCGACCGGATTTCCTTCACCAGCACGTTGAACGACTCGGGCATGCCGGCATCGATCACGTGGTCGCCCTTGACCAGGTTTTCGTACACCTTGGTCCGGCCCGCCACGTCGTCCGACTTGACCGTCAGCATTTCTTGCAGCACATACGACGCGCCGTACGCTTCCAGTGCCCACACTTCCATTTCACCGAAGCGCTGACCGCCGAACTGCGCCTTACCACCCAGCGGCTGCTGCGTGACGAGCGAGTACGGGCCGGTCGAACGGGCGTGCATCTTGTCGTCGACCAAGTGGTGCAGCTTCAGGTAGTGCATGTAGCCAACCGTGACCGGGCGCTCGAATGCTTCACCGGTGCGGCCGTCATACAGCGTCACCTGGTTCTTCGACGGGTTCATGCCGAGGTGCGACGCGATCTCGTCCGGGTAGGCCTGGTCGAGTGCGCGGCGGATTTCTTCCTCGGTCGCGCCGTCGAACACCGGCGTCGCGAACGGCACGCCCTGGCGCAGATTGCGCGCGAGCTCGAAGACTTCCTCGTCGCTGAATTCGTCGATGCGTTCCTTCTGGCCGCTCTCGTTGTAGATGCGTGCCACGAATTCGCGCAGTTCAGCCACCTTGCGCTGCTCGCGGACCATCTCGTCGATGCGGTGGCCAAGGCCCTTCGCGGCCCAGCCGAGGTGCACTTCGAGAATCTGTCCGACGTTCATCCGCGACGGCACGCCGAGCGGGTTCAGCGCGATGTCGCACGGCGTACCGTCGGCCATGTACGGCATGTCCTCGATCGGAACGATCTTCGACACGACACCCTTGTTGCCGTGACGGCCGGCCATCTTGTCGCCAGGCTGCAGACGACGCTTGACCGCCAGGTACACCTTGACCATCTTCAGCACGCCCGGCGGCAGTTCGTCGCCCTGCGTCAGCTTCTTGCGCTTTTCCTCGAAGTTCAGGTCGAACTGGTGACGCTTCTGTTCGATCGACTCCTTGATCGCCTCGAGCTGCGCCGCTGCCTCGTCTTCCGCCAGGCGGATGTCGAACCAGTGGTAGTGATCGAGTTCGGCCAGGTATTCCTTGGTCAGCGCGGCACCCTTCGCCAGCTTCTTCGGACCGCCGTTGACGGTCTTGCCGATCAGCATGCGCTCCAGACGTTCGAACGCGTCGCCTTCGACGATGCGCAGCTGGTCGTTCAGGTCGAGGCGGTAGCGCTTCAGTTCATCGTCGATGATCTGTTGCGCGCGCTTGTCGCGCTGGATGCCTTCGCGCGTGAACACCTGCACGTCGATGACCGTGCCGCTCATGCCCGACGGCACGCGCAGCGACGTGTCCTTCACGTCCGACGCCTTTTCGCCGAAGATCGCGCGCAGCAGCTTTTCTTCCGGCGTCAGCTGGGTTTCGCCCTTCGGCGTGACCTTGCCGACCATCACGTCGCCCGCTTCGACTTCCGCGCCGATATAGACGATGCCCGATTCGTCGAGCCGGCCAAGCTGGGCTTCGGCCAGGTTCGAGATGTCGCGCGTGATTTCTTCCGGTCCCAGCTTCGTGTCGCGGGCGACGACGTTCAACTCCTCGATGTGGATCGAGGTGTAGCGATCGTCCGCAACGACCTTCTCCGAGATCAGGATCGAGTCTTCGAAGTTGTAGCCGTTCCACGGCATGAACGCGACGAGCATGTTCTGCCCGAGCGCGAGCTCGCCGAGGTCGGTCGACGCGCCGTCGGCGATCACGTCGCCCACGGAGACCCGGTCGCCGACCTTGACGATCGGACGCTGGTTGATGTTCGTGTTCTGGTTCGAACGCGTGTACTTGATCAGGTTGTAGATGTCGACGCCGACTTCACCGGCAACGGCTTCGTCGTCGTTCACCCGGATCACGATACGGCTCGCATCGACATAGTCGACCGTGCCGCCACGCGTCGCCTGCACCGTCGTGCCCGAGTCGACCGCGACGGTCCGCTCGATGCCGGTGCCGACCAGCGGCTTTTCCGGACGCAGGCAGGGCACGGCCTGACGCTGCATGTTCGAACCCATCAACGCGCGGTTCGCGTCGTCGTGCTCGAGGAACGGAATCAGCGAAGCAGCCACCGACACGATCTGCGACGGCGCCACGTCCATGTACTGGACGCGATCGGGCGTGGCGAGCAGCGTTTCGCCCATCTCACGCGCCGAGACCAATTCGTCGGTCAGCGTGCCGTTGCCCGACAGCTCGGCATTCGCCTGGGCGATCAGGTAGCGACCTTCCTCGATGGCCGACAGGTATTCGATCTTGTCGGTGACCTTGCCTTCCTCGACCTTGCGGTACGGCGTTTCGAGGAAGCCGTACTCGTTCAGGTGCGCATACAGCGCCAGCGAGTTGATCAGACCGATGTTCGGACCTTCCGGCGTTTCGATCGGGCAGACGCGGCCATAGTGCGTCGGGTGCACGTCGCGCACCTCGAAGCCGGCGCGTTCGCGGGTCAGACCGCCCGGGCCCAGTGCCGAGATACGACGCTTGTGCGTGATCTCGGAGAGCGGGTTGGTCTGGTCCATGAACTGCGAGAGCTGCGACGAACCGAAGAACTCACGGATCGCGGACGAGATCGGCTTGCTGTTGATCAGGTCGTGCGGCATCAGGTTTTCGCTCTCGGCCTGGCCGAGGCGCTCCTTCACCGCGCGCTCGACGCGCACCAGACCGGCGCGGAACTGGTTTTCGGCCAGTTCGCCGACGCAACGCACACGACGGTTGCCAAGGTGGTCGATGTCGTCGATTTCGCCCTTGCCGTTGCGCAGTTCGACCAGGATCTTGATGGTCGCCAGGATGTCGTCATCCGTGAGCGTCATCGGACCGGTGATCTCGTCGCGACCAACGCGGCGATTGAACTTCATACGGCCGACCTTCGACAGGTCATACGCGTCTTCGCTGTAGAACAGGCGGTTGAACAGCGCCTCGACGGCTTCCTCGGTCGGCGGTTCGCCCGGACGCATCATGCGGTAGATCGCGATACGCGCCGCGGTCTGGTCGGTCGTCTCGTCCATGCGCAGCGTCTGCGAGATGTACGGACCCTGGTCCAGATCGTTCGTGTAGAGCGTCTGGATTTCCTTGACCGACGCGTCGCGCAGCTTGGCGAGCAGCGACTCGGTCAATTCCTCGTTCGCGTTGGCGATCACTTCGCCGGTTTCGCCGTCGATCACGCCCTTGGCCAGCACGCGGCCGATCAGGTAGTCCTCGGGCACCGAGATGAACTTCGTGTTGGCCGCTTCGAGGTCGCGAATGTTCTTCGCGTTGATGCGCTTGTCCTTCGCGACGATGATCTTGCCGTCACGATCGGTGATGTCGAAGCGCGCGACTTCGCCGCGCAGGCGTTCGGCGACGAACTCCATCTGCGCGCCTTCGTTCATCAACGTGAAGTTGTCGAACACGAAGAAGTTCGCGAGGATCTGTTCCGGCGTCAGGCCGATCGCCTTCAGCAGGATCGTCACCGGCATCTTGCGGCGCCGGTCGACACGGAAGTACAGCACGTCCTTCGGATCGAACTCGAAGTCGAGCCACGAGCCGCGATAGGGGATGATCCGCGCCGAGAACAGCAGCTTGCCCGAGCTGTGCGTCTTGCCCTTGTCGTGCTCGAAGAACACGCCAGGCGAGCGGTGCAGCTGCGAAACGATGACCCGTTCGGTACCGTTGATCACGAACGAGCCGTTGGCCGTCATCAGGGGCATTTCGCCCATGTAGACTTCCTGCTCCTTCACTTCCTTCACGACCGGCTTGCTCGGCGATTCCTTGTCGAGGATCACCAGCTGCACGACCGCGCGCAACTGCGAGCAGAAGGTCAGTCCGCGCTGCTGGCATTCCTTGACGTCGAATGCGGGCGGCGACAGCATGTAGCGCACGAACTCCAGGCGCGCGAAACCGTTGTGCGAGACGATCGGAAACACCGACTGGAAAGCTGCCTGCAAACCTTCGGGCTTGCGCTTGTCCGGATGCGTGTCGGCTTGGAGAAACGAGGTAAAGGACTCGAGCTGGGTCGCCAGCAGGAATGGGACTTGGTGAACGATGTTGCGTTTCGCAAAGCTCTTGCGAATGCGCTTTTTCTCGGTGAAGGAATATTGCATACTATCTCCAGATCACGGCGGGCTTTTCGGCGGGGGGGTGTGCCGACCCGGGTGTTCACCGACTGAGGCTCGCTGTCCGGACCGTGCATCGGTCGAACGAGTAAGCTTGGTGGCTGGCCGCTACCAACCGCTGGCTGACAGTGACGAAGCGCTCTCATGGAGCCGCCTTCGCCACCCGACCAAACTAGCCTTCTGCAGTCGCTTCAGAAGGCAAAGCAAAATGTCCGCGGAAGCCGGACCGCCGCGCGGGCCGACGGCCCATCCGACGATGCTTCCGAACACATTTGGCTTTGCGCTCTCGTGCTGTGCTTGCTGCCCTGCTGGTGCCGCTGCCGTCGTCCGGCGCTTTCGATTCGGTGGGAGTCGCCAGGACTACTTGACCACGGCGAACCGCATATGATACCCCAATCTTGCCAAGCGCGCTTGACAAAAGCATGGAACGGGGTCGGGCGCGGTGTCGCACCCAAAGCCCGCCCGAGGCCGTCGAAATGACCGTCCTTCAATACGGCTGATGCGAGTCGCGAGCTTGATATACACGCTACTTCGGGTTAACCCCGGCAACGAGTGCCGCCACCGTGCCGGGCCACCGGCCGGCTGGGCAGAAACGAAAAAAGGCTGACGGAGAACCGCCAGCCTTTTTCGGATACGCGACCAGACTTACTTGATTTCGGCCTTGGCGCCCGCGTCTTCCAGCTTCTTCTTGGCTTCTTCGGCGGCAGCCTTCGGCACCGCTTCCTTCACGGGCTTCGGTGCACCGTCAACCAGGTCCTTGGCTTCCTTCAGGCCCAGGCCGGTCAGTTCACGAACCGCCTTGATCACCGACACCTTGTTGGCGCCGACTTCGGTCAGCGTGACCGTGAATTCGGTCTGCTCTTCAGCGGCCGGCGCAGCTGCGCCACCCGCCGGGCCCGCCACCGACAGAGCGGCAGCCGACACGCCAAACTTCTCTTCGAACGCCTTGACCAGGTCGTTCAGTTCCATCACGGACATCGCGCCAACGGCGTCGAGGATTTCTTGTTGCGTTGCCATTTGAGACAATCCTTAAAAAACGTTTTCGATGAGCTGAATATCGCGGAATGCGTTCAGGCCGCTTCGCCTTGCTTCTGCTCGGCCAGTGCAGCCAGCGCACGGGCAAAACCAGAAACCGGCGCCTGCATGACGCCCAGCAGCTTGGCGAGCAGTTCCTCGCGGCTCGGGATGCTGGCCAGGGCTTGCACGCCCGCCTTGTCCAGCACCTTGCCGTCGTACGAACCCGAACGGATCACCAGCTTGTCGTTCGAACGCGCGAAGTCGTTCACGACCTTGGCTGCCGATACCGGATCTTCGGAAATACCGTAGATCAACGGACCCGTCATTTGCTCGGCCAGAGGGGCAAACGGCGTACCTTCGACGGCGCGGCGCGCCAACGTGTTCTTCAACACGCGCAGGTAAACCTTCTGCTCCCGCGCTTGCGCGCGCAGCTTCGTCAAATCGCCAACCGCAATGCCACGATATTCGGCCAGCACGACGGTCTGAGCCGCCGCGATTTGCGCGGACACCTCAGCGACGACTGCCTGCTTATCTTCCCTATTGAGAGGCACGGTTAAAACTCCAGAACCGACAAACGCGCGGAACGCGCGATGCCGCATTTCAGTCACGGCGTCCGACGTTTAAGGAACATCTCGAACGGTCGCCAGCCGTTGCCGGCCGACACCGCATTCGATGAAACAAAAACCTTTCGGGGTCGCCATCTGCGTTGGCTTGAATTAAGGAAGACGCATCACTTCACGCCCGCCACCAACGGTCTTTGATAACCGGTGAGCCAAATCCAGCCGGCTCACCGCCCAAAGCCCTTGCGCCCCACCGCACCGCGGCGAGGCAAATACGATTACTGCTGAGCCGCCAGCGAAGCCTGGTCGACGCGAACACCCGGGCCCATCGTGCTCGACAGCGCGAGCTTGCGGACGTAGATGCCCTTGCTGGTCGCCGGCTTGAGCTTCTGCAGCGCGTCGAGCAACGCGCTCAGGTTTTGCTGCAGCGCGGTCGCTTCGAACGACGCACGGCCGATCGTGGCGTGGATGATGCCGCCCTTGTCGACGCGGAACTGCACCTGACCCGCCTTCGCGTTCTTGACCGCGGTGGCGACGTCCGGCGTGACCGTGCCGACCTTCGGGTTCGGCATCAGGCCGCGCGGGCCCAGGATCTGACCGAGCGTACCGACGACGCGCATCGTGTCAGGCGACGCAACGACCACGTCGAAGTTCAGGTTACCGGCCTTCACTTGCTCGGCCAGGTCTTCCATGCCGACGATGTCGGCGCCGGCGGCACGGGCCTGCTCGGCCTTCTCGCCTTGCGCGAACACGGCCACGCGGACCGACTTGCCGGTACCGGCGGGCAGGACCACCGAACCACGCACGACCTGGTCCGACTTCTTCGCATCGACGCCGAGTTGGACGGCCACGTCGATCGACTCGTCGAACTTGGCGGTCGCGTTATCCTTGACCAGCTTCAGCGCATCGGTGATCGCGTACGTCTTCGTGCGATCGATCGTCTTGGCGAGCGCGGTCACGCGCTTCGAAACCTTAGCCATTTACAGACCCTCCACGGTGATACCCATCGAACGAGCGCTACCAGCGATCGTCTTGACGGCCGCGTCCAGATCGGCGGCAGTAAGGTCGGGCTGCTTGGTTTTCGCGATTTCTTCAGCTTGCTGACGCGTGATCGAGCCGACCTTGTCGGTATGCGGCTTGGCCGAACCCTTTTGCAGGCCAGCGGCCTTCTTGATCAGGATCGTTGCCGGCGGCGTCTTCAGGACGAACGTGAAGCTCTTGTCCGCGAAGGCGGTGATCACGACCGGGATCGGCAGACCCGGTTCCATCGCCTGGGTCTGCGCGTTGAACGCCTTGCAGAACTCCATGATGTTCAGACCGCGCTGGCCGAGCGCCGGACCGACCGGCGGCGAGGGGTTGGCTTTGCCTGCAGGAATCTGCAGCTTGATAAAGCCGATGATTTTCTTTGCCATTACAGACCTCTGATGGGCGCGAACGCCCTTGAGTGATAACGCGCCCTCGGAAGACTGCTCCTAGCGACGCTCCTCGGTGCCCGGACGAGTGCCTTACAGCTTCTCGACCTGGCCGAATTCCAGCTCGACCGGGGTGGCCCGGCCAAAAATCATGACGGAGACGCGGACCCGCGACTTCTCGTAATTCACTTCGTCGACCGTGCCGTTGAAGTCGGTGAACGGACCGTCCTTCACACGTACCGACTCGCCGATCTCGAACAGCATCTTCGGGCGCGGCTTCTCGCTGCCTTCCTGCATCTGCGAGCGGATCTTGTCGACCTCGCGCGCCGGAATCGGCGACGGGCGGTTGCCGGCGCCACCGACGAAGGAACTGACCTTCGGCGTGCTCTTCACCAAGTGCCAGGTCTCGTCGTCCATCTCCATCTCGGCGAACACGTAGCCGGGGAACAGACGCTTCTCGGTCACGCTGCGCGCGCCGTTCTTGAATTCAACGACCTCTTCGGACGGCACCAGGATCTCGCCGAAGCGGTCCGCCATGCCGGCGCGTTCGATGCGCTCGCGGAGCGCCTTCTGAACGCTCTTTTCCATCCCGGAATAAGCCTGGATGACGTACCAGCGCTTGCTGCCACGATTTGTCGTTTCGTCGCTCATCTCATCTCCAACCAAGGATCAGCGAGAACACCGCCCACTCGATGACTTTGTCGCTAAGCCAGAGATAGACCGCCATCACCAGCACGAAGGCGAATACGATCAAAGTGGTCTGGCCCGCTTCCTTGCGGCTTGGCCAGACCACCTTGCGCATTTCACGATACGAATCCTTCGTGAAACCGACAAACGTCTTGCCCGTGACGGACAGCGACGCGACGGCGGCGGCGATCACCAATGCCAGCAGCAGTACGAGGACACGTACCCACAGCGCTTGCGCGCCGAGCAGATAGAAACCGGCGATACCCGCCAGCGCCAAAACCACGGCAGCAGCGAGCATCAGCTTGTCGCCGGTACTGTGTACGTTTTCGACGGAAGGATTCGCCATAATACTTTGGAAAGCGCCCACCTGGAGGGGTGGGCGCGAGGTGTGGCAGGGGCAGAGGGAATCGAACCCCCAACCTTCGGTTTTGGAGACCGACGCTCTGCCAGTTGAGCTATACCCCTTTAACCTGACATGGATGGCCGGGAGGCCATCCAAAGATCGGCGTTGAGCGCCGATCGAAGCGTCTTACTCGATGATCTTCGCGACGACACCGGCGCCGACGGTACGACCGCCTTCACGGATGGCGAAACGCAGACCTTCTTCCATCGCGATCGGCGCAATCAGCTTCACCGTGATCGCGACGTTGTCGCCCGGCATGACCATTTCCTTGTCTTGCGGCAGCTCGATCGAGCCGGTCACGTCCGTCGTACGGAAGTAGAACTGCGGGCGATAGTTGTTGAAGAACGGCGTGTGACGGCCGCCTTCGTCCTTGCTCAGCACGTACACCTCGGCGGTGAAGTGCGTGTGCGGCTTGATCGTGCCCGGCTTGGCCAGCACCTGGCCACGCTCCACGTCTTCACGCTTCGTGCCACGCAGCAGCACGCCGACGTTGTCGCCAGCCTGGCCCTGGTCGAGCAGCTTGCGGAACATTTCCACGCCCGTGCAAGTCGTCTTCACCGTCGCCTTGATACCGACGATTTCGATTTCCTCACCGACCTTGACCACGCCACGCTCGATACGGCCCGTCACCACCGTGCCGCGACCCGAGATCGAGAACACGTCCTCGACCGGCATCAGGAACGTACCGTCGATCGCGCGCTCCGGCGTCGGGATGTACGTGTCCAGCGCTTCGGCCAGCGCCAGGATCGCCACTTCGCCCAGCTCGCCCTTGTCGCCTTCGA
>NZ_FNLO01000024.1 GCF_900095735.1 Chitinasiproducens palmae
GACGACAGGTTCGCGACATTGATGTTGGTTGCATCGAGGTTCTTGATGAGCGCCCGGTTCACAATCATCTGCCCGCTCTCGATCGCGAACGGTACGGCCGTCGATTTGCCGTCCGGCGACAGCACCGCAAAGCGATCCACCATCACGAGAAACTGTGATTGCGAAATGCCCGCGTCCACCTCGACACCCAAAGCCCAGCCGGCGGCGTACCGCTTGCCGTCAGCCGTGATCTGCGTTTTAAGCGAGTAGGACGCAGCCAGTTTTCCCGAGAGCGTCGACGTCGCGCTCGCGTTCGACTGGATTGCCGCCTCCGCAGTGCCCACCCGCGAGACCACGCCGTCCACCCGTTGCCCGAGGGCTGAATCGGCCGACGTGCGAGCCGTTGTCTCGCTCGTCACCGCAGCGGCCGCAGCATCGGTTTTCGCCGAGACCGTGTCAATCCTGGTGCCCAGCGCACTATCGGCCGCTGCCCGAGCCGTAGTCTCGGTCGTGACGGCTGCCATCGCAGCCACGGCCGGCGCACTGCCACCGCTTGCGAGGGGCTTACCTCGAACGACTGCAAACGGATAGACGACCCCAGTTGTCGAATACTTCTCGACCCCGCCACCTTCGCCGGCATCCGGGAAACCAACGAGGACATAGGCAGAACGATATGCGATCGATTTGAGCACGGCCGATGTCGCACCGTGCCGCACAAGTGCCGTGCGGATATCGTCGTTCATGCCGCTCGATGGCTCGTCGGCCGTCCAGACAATAGTCGTCACCCCACGCGGCAACGCATTCAAGTCGTTGACGAAGTCGGTACGCTTGGACGCCGTCCCATAGACGTCATAGGCCCCAAACGCTTTGACGACGCCATCCGCGTCGACCGTGGCTAGCATCCAGCTGCGCGCCGCGCCGGCGATGATGCGGCCGGTTACTGCATCGAACAAGCCGGACCCGTACTCTGCGCTCTTACCACTACCGATTGAAGAGACGCGAAGTAGCCGCTGATTGTCGACCTGCGCCTGCAACCCGGTGATCTGGGTCGCCTGCGCAGAGTCAGCATCGGCTCTTGCTTTCGATTCCGCCGTGATTGCCGCTGACGCGCTGGTAAGACTCGCCGTCACAGTATCGATCCGCGTGCCAAGCGCACTATCGGCCGCCGCCCGAGCCGTCGCCTCACTCGTCACTGCCGCCTGCACTGGCGAAACCGCCTCCGCCGGTCGCCATACAAAATTCGTGAAGAAAACGGGCGCTCCCGCGCTTCCATTGGTGATAGAGACTCGCGCCTGCGCTGTTCCGGTATTGTTCGGCGCGGTGACGTAACCTGATATCCGCGTCCAGGTCTTCGTCGGTGTTGCCGAGATCAAACCTAACGACAGTAGCGAGCCATCTTTATAGTAGCCCCATCGCGCGCCGATACCGATCTTTTGGTTGTCGGTGTTCGAAGCGACCAACGATTCGAAATAGAACATCTGGCCTGCTGCTGCCGCCTTCGGAACGGTTCCGGTGATCTCTCCGACACCGCTGAAGACCCAGAGGGTCGGCGCACCAGGCGGCACGCTGGCGTCCGTCGACGAAACACGTTCCACCGGCCCACCCGCCCAACCCGAAACGTCCACGCTTGGCACCGGGTTAGGAAACATATTCGCAGCGTCGGCGCCGTAGCTGGCCACAACCGTGTCGAGCCGAGACCCCAACGCCGTATCCCCGTCGGCACGCGCTTTCGCTTCCGTTTGCACGGCCGTCGCCGCCGCATCCGCTTTAGTCGTCACCGTATCAATGCGCTGCCCGAGTGCCGTGTCCGCCGTGGCACGGGCACTGGCCTCGCTCGTAACAGCAGCGCTCGTCGTCGACAAGCTTGCCGACACGGTGTCCAGACGGGACGAAAGCGCCGAATCCGCAGCCGCTCGCGCATCGGCCTCGGTGGCCACGTTGGCCTGCACAACCGTTGCCGCGTCCTTGCCGGTCGCGGCCTTCGGGCGACCGCCAATGATGTCGACCGTGTAATCGACCCAGGCGTCCGGGTCGTTGACTACGACGCCAGCCATGCGCTCGATACCTGGCCCGGTGGCGGGCACTCCGACAAGCAGATATGCCCCGCGATAGCGCATACGGCTCAGCATGAGATCTGTCGCCCCGCACCGGATCAACGCTGCGCGCAACGTGCTATCCAGGTTGGTAGTCGGCTCGTCTCCTGTCACGACCATCACCGTGACGGTGTTACCCAACGCATTCAACGCCGTTACCAGGCTGTCGCGTCCTGCCGAGCCGGAATAGGTGTCGAAAGTGCCCAACGATTTAAACGTGCCGGCTGCATCCACCGTAGCCACGGCATAACCACGAACAAGCGGTAGATCTCTGTTACCCGTGACAGCGTTATAAATTCCAGGTGCTGCCTGCGCGCCGGCCGAGCCTCCTTTCGACACCAGGCGCCACGTCGTTTGATTACCCACCCTCGCTTGGAGCGCAGAAAAGCTGGAAGCCTGCGC
>NZ_FNLO01000007.1 GCF_900095735.1 Chitinasiproducens palmae
AGCAGCAGAGCGCCAGCCACGCATCAGCCGGGCTTCAATGCCCGCATGGCTCGTCCGAGCGCCGCAGCCGTGAGTGGCGGCAGGAGGGCAGTAGGACCGCGTCGACGCTGAAGCGTCGTTTGCCGCAGTGTCGTCCGCCGCGAGGCGCGCGTCGAGGCATCCTGTCCGACGTGCCGGCGATGGATCAGCATCACAGCCGGACAATCGACGACGCTCCGACACCCCGACACCCCGACACCCCGACACCCCGACACCCCGACACCCCGACACCCCGACACCCCGACACCCCGACACCCCGACACCCCGACACCCCGACATCCCGACATCCCGACACCCCGACACCCCGACGCGGAATCTGCCGGCAACCTTGGCATATACTGGCAACGTTTTTTGTGCAGTACGCTGGCGGAACAGCATTGTTCGTCGAGCCCCGGGGCGTCTGTACACAGCGGTCTGTGCCGATTGCAAGGCCCTTCGGCAGGCCCTTCGCAAGGCCCTTCGCTCCTTGGACGCTGCTTGTCAGCGCGGCGCATCCTACGCCTTGGCTCGACAACGCTTCCACTGCTGAGCAGCGTTTGACACCCGACGTCGGCCGGGTCGGAACGGGTTGAGCGAGTTGGACCGGGGTTGAGGCGGGGTGGAGCGCGTTGGTGCCGCGTGTAGAGTGGCAATGCTGCCGCTCCTCCAATTGCAGCGCGCGGCGGCAACGTGGGACGGAGCGCTTGCGTCCGTCACGGGTGGCAGCGCACGCCTCACGGCCGTGCTGGCAAACACGTGATTCTGCGACTGACTACGCCACTGCTTGGGCATCAGGCAGCTCAGCAGTAAAACAGCCTGGCAGTAAGCAGCCTGACAATCAAGCAGTCTGGCGGGCGCATGCCTGGACTGCTTGGCGCTTACGCCGCTTTTTCGACGACCCGTCGACCCGTCGACCTGTGCGAGCCGCGTGAAGGCTTCGGCCAGCGAGTCGTCGTCAGTCAGTGGAGTGGTCGTTCGAACCGCCCTGATTCGATCAATTGTCGAATCATCGTGATCGTGTCGATGTCCGCCTCGCGATAGGCCGATTTCACGATTTCACTGGTTTGCTCATCTTCGCCGCCTGAGCCCTCCACCAGCGTCGTTTCATAGCGAAACCGCACGAACAGCTGGATTTCATCGGGCGTCTCGATTGTCATCGTCAGGTGTCCGCCAACGTATTCGCTGGTCGGATCGATTTCGTAGCGCACCGATTCTTCCGGCGTGAAGATGACGCGGTCCTTCACGATTGCCTGGCCGTAGTGAAGTTCCCGCTCCAGCGAATTTGGACCGCGTGCGGTGATCCGGCAATCGTCCAGTCCGGGAACGAAGATCTGAGGCTGCTCGGCGCGCAGCACCAGCCCCCGCCACAGGTCGGCGCGCGTCAGCGTGGCGACCAGGGGATTGAGCGGGTCATTGATCTGTACGAGGTGTTCGTAGTTCAAGGCATCGTTCCGAAGCAGAGCGGCCGGACGGTCGCATACGCGTATTGTGCGATATCCGTGCCCGCAGTGTCGGGAGGGGCTTGCATTGAGTATGTGCGCTATGCCCGCTAGCCTGTCCGAGGCGACTGGCTGGACCGAAGACCGTCCGAGTCGAACGTCGCGTCTAGCCGTGGCGCCGACACCGGCGAGCCACACGGGTGCAGCTAGGGGAACGACGCTAGCGCCCGCAGCCGGCGCGTGCCCGGGTGTCTCCGGCCCAGCGCTGCGGCGCGCTCGTCCGACCGCGCCGTCGCGCCGTACACGGCGCACCAGCGCGCGGTTGACGACGCGCGGACGAGCCTGGGGCGGGTAGGGGTGAAAGCGGCTCGAGTGCGACCGATCAACAACTGCACGCCCCCTGCGCGCCGGAGCCACACCGTGCGCCGCGACAGCCGCGCCATCGACAGCCGCGCCATCGGCCGCCGCCGTTGAGGCGTTGCCGGACACCCGGAGCCTGTGGGCAGCGGCGTAAGGTGCGGGCCAAGCGGTGCGCACACGCAACCCGAAGGAATGGAAAGGCCCGATCCGGAGTGGATCGGGCCTTTGAATATCGCATCGCCCGGAGGCGGCATATTAGCGGCTTATCTGCCGCTCACGTCGCCGGTCACGTCGCCGCTCACTTCGCGGCCTCGGGGTCCGTCACGAAGCCAATCTTGCTCAAGCCGCCATTCTGAGCAGCGGCCATCACCTGCGCAACGCGCTCGTAGCGCACGTTGCGGTCGGCGTGCAGCCGAAGTTCGGGCTGCGGCTGCGCCTCGGCCGCGGAGCGCACGCGCAGCGCGAGCTGGGCGTCGTCCACGGGCGTCTTGTCCCAGCTGACTTGTCCGCTCGCTTCGATGGACACATCGATATGCGTCGGTTTCTGATCGATCGGCTGGCTGCTAGCGCGTGGCAGGTCCACCTTGATCGCCTGGTTCAGTACCGGCAGGGTGACGATGAAGATGATCAGAAGGACCAGCATGACGTCGACCAGCGGCGTCATGTTGATCTCGTTCATCACGCCATCTTCTTCGTCCGAGGAGAGGGGGCTCATCGACATGATCGATTCCTCAGCGCGCCCGCGCGAGGCGCAGGCCCGAGCGCTGGCTGCTCGAACGCAGGCGCGTGCCGGTTACGAAGTAGGCGTGCAGGCCGTGCACGAAGCGGTTCAGCTTCGCGGCGGTGCTCTTGTTCATCCGGGTCAGCGCGTTGTAACCGAGCACAGCCGGGATCGCGACGAACAGGCCGAAGGCCGTCATGATCAGCGCTTCGCCGACCGGGCCGGCCACGCGGTCGATCGAGGTCTGGCCGCTGGTGCCGATCGCGACGAGGGCGTGGTAGATCCCCCACACCGTACCGAACAGGCCGACGAACGGCGCGGTGCTGCCGATCGACGCGAGCACCGCAAGGCCGCTTTGCAGGCGCGTGACGATCTCTTCCTGCGTGCTTTTCAGGCAACGTGCGACCCAGTCGCTGGTGTTCATCGCGTCGTGCAGCTGCTGCTGGTTCTGCTGGTGATGATCGACGGCTTCCTTGCCGGCAAGCGCGAGCATGACCAGCGGGTTGTTCGGATTGCCGTCGTTCAGCTTGGCCATTCCTTCATCGAAGTTGTCCGAGTGCCAGAACGCCTTCTCGCCGTGGCTCGTGAGCCGTTTGATACGTGCGCCTTGCCAGGCCTTGACGATGATCACGGTCCACGACAGCACCGACATGATCAGCAGCACGATGGCGATCGCGCGTGTTACGAAGTCGCCCTGTCCCCAGACGTGGGCTATTCCATAGTCTTGCATTGCAAATCCTCGATTTTGTTCAATTAGTCAGGCTGAAGCGATAGGGGCGGACGGTCTTTGCTTTCACGGGGCGACCTTCTTCCATGTAAGGCGAGCAAGGCGTGGCCAGCGCGACCTGCCGCGCGGCCTCGTCCAGGCGTTCGTAGCCGCTGCTCTTGGCAACGCGAGCGCTTTCGACGCGCCCGGCCGTGTTGACGATGATTTCGATGATCGCCGTGCCTTCCTCGCCGCGGCGGCGCGACATCATCGGATAGTCGGGCGGATTGCTGGCGCACGTGAGGTGCCGTACGTCGCGCGGGATGTTGGGCGAGCCGACCGGCACCTGCGCGCGTTCCGGCGCGCTGGGCGCGGCGGCGGCCTGTTGAACCGGTTCGCTCGGTGCGGGCGTCGGGGCGGGGGCGGGCTCAGGTGTCGCCGTGGGCGTCGGGGTAGGTGCCGGACGCGGCGTCGGGCGCGGTGCTGGCTTGGGCCTTGGCTGCGGTTTGACGACCGGCTTGGGCTGCGGTTTGGGCGGCTCCGGCTTGGTGGCGGGCGGCGCCGCGGGCGGGGCGGGGGTGTCGGTGATCAAGCTCACGGACACGATACGTTCGACGGGCTCTGGCTCGGGCGTATGCCGGGCCACCATCAGCAGGGCCAGCCCCGCTGCGTGCAGACCGGTGACCACAACCATGGTCGTCCAGAAAGCGCGGCGCGACGAATCGTCGCCTGACGCGGCTTGCACAGAAGTATTCATGTTCTTGTGAAAAGAGCCTGTCTGGGCGGCGGAGTCAACACGCGCCCGAAAGAGTGATTATCGCAAACGACTGGCTCGCAACCGAAACTGAACGCGGCCGCCTGACACCCATGGCGGCAAAAAAGCGCGCGACAGCCCGGACAACTTCAGGCCGCAACGCGGCAGGGAGCGGAAACGGTGCCGGCTTCAACGAAACTGATCGGCGCGACATGGATCACTGCGCGCCGGCTTTCGACGATCAAAGCCTGCACAGTGTCCTTGCATTTTCCGCAGCAGCCGGTCACGCCTAATTCAAATTCCAGCTCTTCGACAGAATGATTTCCTTCCGCGATTGAGCTGCGGATACGGCGATCGGAAACGGCCTTGCACACACAAACGATCATGATGATGCGGTGTTGGAGCGCTAATGCGAATTATTATCATTCATACGATATTTCTTTGCAAGTAGTCGCGGAATTCCCTGTCATACGAAATGGGCAATCACAATAGGAGGCGGCCGACATATTCGGAGCGACCCGTCTGTCTTGCTGCCGTGGCTCTGGGAACGGGGGAGCGACGCCGGATCGCGGGCCTGCGACAGACCTCGGTCAGGGTCTTTATAGCGGACGGATATGACGGGACGAGGCGAGGGCGGTGTTGGATCACAGCAACGACATTCGCGTCATCGACGAGGACCTCGAGTGCGCAAAGCGAGGCAGCCTCGCTTGCTCCGAGGCGCCGGCACCGTCGGTACGGACGGGGCAGGGCCGCGCGGCCGTAGACAAGGCCACGAAGGGGTCTGAGGCTAAGCGCACCTGCCACGCAAGACGTGAAGCCGTGGCGACGACGGCCACCGCGCCGGTGCGCCGCGCCCCGTGCCAATGCACAATCGGACTTCGGGCGACGAGCGCTCGGCAAGCCTGCCATTCATGCGGGGCGACGCGCTCGGGTCGAAGGACGACGGCGGAACCGGCATCGCGCCCACGCCGGTCGAGCCGACCGCCGTCCACGGCAAGGCCCGACCACGCCCGTAGCGGTGTCGTCCGCGCGCTACGGCGCGGTCAGTCGACTGAAGCGGTCGACTCGGTCAGCGGGATGTCGACGTGCTCCACCGTGCTGTCCAGGCGCAGCAAGGCACCGGCGATTCGGCCGAGCGTGGCACCGTCGCTGGTCGAAACCAGGCGGAGCGGCGCCGCGGCGCCGGATGGCGCGGCCAGGCGGGTCTGCGCCAGTCGTCGGGCAAGCTGCTGTGCCACCGCGGCACCGGTGTCGATCAATTGCACCCCGTCGCCGACCTGCGCCTGAATGGCGTCGCGTATGAACGGATAGTGCGTGCAGCCCAGCACGATAGTGTCGACGCCAGCCTCCCGCATCGGCGCGAGGCATGCGGCCAGCAAATCGTCCATGGCGGCGCCTTCCGTCACACCGGCTTCGATGGCTTCGACCAGGCCGGTGCCAGGCGCGCACACGAAGCGGCAGCCCGCCGCGAACCGTCCGAGCAGGGTCTGGAAACGCTCGCTGCGAAGTGTGGCGGCGGTCGCAAGTACGCCCACGCGGCCAGTCTGGCTCAACGCCATCGCCGGCTTTACGCCGGGTTCGACGCCGATCACGGGCAGAGCGAGGCGGCCGCGCAGCGACTCGATGGTCTGTGCGGTAGCTGTGTTGCAGGCCACGACGATCGCCTTCGCGCCTTTGCCAATCAGCCAGTCGGCCAGCGCCGCGCTTCGGGAAGCGATGAAAGCGTCGGAACGTTGGCCATACGGGGCGTAGTACGAGTCCGCCAGGTACAACAGCGATTCGCAGGGCATCGCGGCGCGGATCGCGCGCAGCACCGACAGGCCGCCGACGCCCGAGTCGAAAACGCCGACCGGACCGGTGGGGTCGGCGGGCAGTGGTTGCAAGTCGACCGCCTCGGACGACAGCGGAGGGCAGCTAGGAGCGATATGGGAGCTCACGCGTTCAACTGGCCGGGCGAAAAGGAACGAGCGCCCCACGGCGCCGTTGACCGCCAGTTTAACCGTTCCGCGCCCGGCCGGGCGCGACCGGCGCGTCGTCGCTGTGTCGCTTGTTGCGGTATGGTTGCCCTGTTGCTGCCCTGTTGCTGCCCTGTGGTTGCGCGGTCGCTGCCGTGCCGCTGCCCTGCCGTTGCGATGTCGTTGCGATGTCGCTTCGCCGCGCCCGGCCAGTATGCCGGGCTGTCGCAGTACGGTGCAGTGCCAGCCAGCCAGCCAGTGGCCATCTTCAAAGCAAACGGCCGGGCCTGCGTCGCAGGCCCGGCCGCTGTCTTCGGTGCGTGGCAGGGTTGCCGCCGCGCAGTCCGGACGATGCTTACTCGCCTTCGCCGACCGCCGACTGAAGGAAGTTCTGGATACCGAGCTTGGCGACCAGCTCGATCTGCGTTTCCAGCCAGTCGATGTGCTCTTCGGTGTCGTCCAGGATCTTGACGAAGATCTCGCGGGACACGAAATCGCGCACCGACTCGCAATAGGCGATCGCTTCCTTGCAGGTCGCCTGAGAGATGTATTCGAGCTTCAGGTCACACTCGAGGATCTCCTCGGTGCTCTCGCCGATCAGCAGCTTGTGCAGGTCCTGCAGGTTCGGCAGGCCATCGAGCATGAAGACGCGCTGAATCAGCCAGTCGGCATGCTTCATCTCGCCGATGGATTCGTCGTACTCGTGCTTGCCCAGCTTTTCCAGGCCCCAATGCTTGTACATGCGGGCGTGGAGGAAATACTGGTTGATCGCGGTCAGCTCGTTCTTCAGCTGGGCGTTCAGATATTCGATGACCTTTACGTCGCCTTTCATGGCTCTTTTCCTAAATGCTGTACTTCAGAGGTTCACACGATAAACGCCGCGCTGGCTTACGCCAAGCATTTGACGACATTCCGCGCTCGTTGACGAGCGCGAATCATAAGCGTTCTCGTTTTGTCCGCGACCATGACGGGGTGCTGGCCGCCGGTGGCTGGGCGAATGTCGACGCTCGCAGGCCTGTCCAGTAGCGCGCGGGCCCGCCAGTGGCCGGGCGCGAGCAGCGGCATCGATGGGGCGGCGGGCCGCTGGACCGATGCGCCAATGCCGCTCGTGCCGGCGAGCAGTCGATCAGTCGAGCAGTCGATCAGTCGACCGCGACCGGGATCTTGCCGATCTTCGCTTGCCAGAGCTTCGGGCCGGTCTGGTGGACCGATACGCCGCTCGAGTCGACCGCGACGGTCACCGGCATATCCTGCACATCGAACTCGTAGATTGCCTCCATGCCAAGGTCTTCGAAGGCGACCACGCGGGCCGCCCGAATCGCCTTGGAGACCAGGTAGGCCGCGCCGCCGACAGCCATCAGATATGCCGCCCTGTTTGCCTTGATGGCTTCGATCGCCACCGGGCCGCGCTCGGCCTTGCCGATCATCGCGATCAGGCCGGTCTGCTTCAGCATCATGTCGGTGAACTTGTCCATCCGCGTCGAGGTCGTCGGGCCGGCCGGGCCGACCACTTCGTCGCGTACCGGATCGACCGGTCCGACGTAATAGATGGCGCGGTTGCGGAAGTCGACCGGCAGGCTTTCGCCGTTGGCGAGCATGTCGGCGATCCGCTTGTGGGCCGCGTCCCGGCCGGTGAGCATCTTGCCGGACAGCAGCAGGGTCTGGCCCGGCTGCCAGGAGGCGACCTCCTCGGGCGTCAGCGTGTCCAGATTGACGCGCTTGCTGGTCTCGGTATTCGGTTGCCACTGAACCTTCGGCCAGGCGTCGAGGGGCGGCGGTTCGAGATGGGCAGGACCCGAGCCATCCAGCACGAAGTGCGCATGCCGGGTGGCCGCGCAGTTCGGAATCACCGCAATGGGCTTGGACGCCGCGTGCGTCGGCGCCGCGAGGATCTTCACGTCGAGGACGGTGGCAAGGCCGCCCAGGCCCTGCGCGCCGATGCCCAGCGCATTGACCTTCTCGTAGAGCTCGACCCGCAACGATTCGATCCAGTCGCGCGGCCCCCGGGCGATCACGTCGTGGATGTCGATCGGATCCATCAACGATTCCTTCGCCATCACCATCGCCTTCTCGGCGGTGCCGCCGATGCCGATGCCGAGCATGCCGGGCGGGCACCAGCCGGCGCCCATCAGCGGCACGGTCTTGATGATCCAGTCGACGATCGAGTCCGACGGGTTGAGCATCGCGAACTTGGTCTTGTTCTCCGAGCCGCCGCCCTTCGCCGCGACCTGGATATCGATCTTGTCGCCGGGCACGACCTCGTAATGGATCACCGCCGGCGTATTGTCGCGCGTGTTCTTGCGCGCGCCTTCGGGCGGACTCACGATGGAGGCGCGCAGCACGTTGTCGGGATGCGTGTAGCCCCGACGCACGCCCTCGTTGATCATGTCCGTGATGCTCATCGTGGCGTCCTGCCACCGCACGTCCATGCCGATCTTGACGAAGACCGTGACGATGCCGGTGTCCTGGCAAATCGGGCGCCGTCCTTCGGCGCACATCCGGCTGTTGGTCAGAATCTGCGCGATCGCGTCCTTTGCCGCCGGGCTCTCTTCGCGCTCGTAGGCGTGGCCGAGGGCAGTGATGTAGTCGAGCGGATGGTAATAGCTGATGTACTGCAGGGCATCGGCGACGCTCTGGATGAGGTCGTCCTGCTTGATCGATGGCATCGCGGTTCTCGTGGGGCCGCCGGCTCGTCACTTCTGGCCGGCTTGATTGACGATTCACTGGGCGCCCGCCGACAGGCGAGCCGGGTGCCGCGCAAGCGCGTGGCCGGCCACGGCTGGGCCGGCGACCGTTGCGGATGGCGCCACGGACCGAACTATAAGCCAATCGCGGGCGGGCGCGACATGCGCTACAACGCTTTTCGCGCGATGCACCGCCACGCAGCGCAGATTTCCGCCGGCCGGCCGGCGCGACGCGTGACGGTCGCGCGTCGGCGCTGGCAAGGTAGGCCTGCGCAGGCACTTGTCTTCTTTTCGTTTCTTCGCGTGGTGGCAGTGGTCGTACGTGGCCGGCTTCAGCGCTGCGCGCGCGCTGGAAGCGAAGCGGCCGGCGCAGGCAGGCGCGCTGGCGGCCGGTGCACGGTGCGGCGGTACCCGGTGCTCGGTGCTCGGTGCGGTGACGGGTGCGATACCCGGTGCGGTACCCGGTGCGGTACCCGCCGCCGTCGCCCGCACGCGTTTCAGTGCTCGGCAGGAGCGCGGGATCCCGGCGCGTCCGCCTTGGCATGGAAGTGGCCAGGGTGGGTGTGCGTCGTCATCTTGTCGACCAGCGCCATCACCAACGCCGAGATCAGGAACGCGATGTGGATCACCACCTGCCACAGGATCGACATGTCGTCGCGCTGGCCGGCATCAATGAAGGTCTTGAGCAGGTGGATCGACGAGATGCTGATCAGCGCCATCGACAGCTTCACCTTCAGGACGCCCGCGTTGACGTGATCCAGCCACTCCGGTTCGTCCGGGTGGCCGTCGATGCCTAGGCGGGAAACGAACGTCTCGTAGCCGCCGATGATCACCATGATCAGCAGGTTGGACACCATGACAACATCGATCAGGCTCAGCACCGCGAGCATGACGGCCGTTTCGCTGAGTCCGCCGGCGTGACTCAGCAGATGCCAGACCTCTTTCAGGAACAGGAACACATAGACGCCCTGCGCGACGATCAGGCCGAGATAGAGCGGCAATTGCAACCACCGGCTGAAGAAGATCAGCGCGGGAACGGGACGGAGGGAAGGCGAGGGGCGATGCGGCATGATGGGTACGGAATGCAGGAGTGAAACGCCGGTCCCGAACGCGCTGCCGCCTCGTGGGGCCTCGCGCCGAGGCTTGCATTATGCAAGCTTTTATCCCGCAGTGCGCTGCCGGGGCGCCAGGCTCGCCACCAGCACGCCGGCGAGGACCGCGACAAACGCCAGGCCATGGGCGATGCCCGGCTTCTCGCCGAGGAAGGCGATGCCATACACCGATGCCGCCACTGGCAACATCGCGGTGAACGCGCCAGCGCGCGCACCGGGCACATGGCTGATGCCGCGCATCCATAGCCAGAACGAGAAGACGCTGGCTGACAACGCATACCAGACGATCATCGTCCAGGTGGACAGGGTCAGCGCATGCCAGTCGAAACGCAGCGCGCCTGCGATGCAGACCGGCAAGGCAAGCACGAAACCGAACAGATGGGCCACGGCACAGACGGTCAGCGGCTCGACGGTCTGTGCCAGCCGCCGCGACAGGACGACATAGATCGACTCGCACACGACCGCACCGAGCACCATCAGGTTGCCGAGCAGCGCGTGCGGTTGCGCGGATGCGGACGCGTTGCCGTCCGCCACCGGTTGTCGAGCCAGATTGATCAACACCACGCCACCGATCGTCAGGCCGATCGCCAGCAGCGCCCGGCGATCCGGCCGTTCACCGAGCCACAGCCAGGAGAGAAGCGCGACCACCGCCGGGATCGCGCTGCAGATGACGCCGGCCGCCAGCGCACTGGTGCGCGCGGTACCGCCCAGCATCAGCAGCGTGAACAGGAAGGTTCCGAAGAAAGCCTGCAGAAACAGGTTCCACCATTCGGCGCGCCGCAGCCGTCCGAGTCGCGCCGGCCGGTAGCAAGGCGAAAGCGCAGCCACCGCGACCGCGAAGCGCAGCAGCATCAGGACCGAGAGCGGAGCGACCATCAGGATCGATTTGCCAAGCCCCACATTGCTTCCTACCAGGAGCATTGCGGCGGCAAGCAGGATGGCGTATCGATTCACAAAGCGACCTTCCGGAAACGCGGGCAGGCACCCGCGCAGTAACGTAGAAGACCGGTGTCGCAGCGATGACGCGCAAAGGCGGGAAGCCGCCGGTCGCACGCCCGACTTGATTCGGACGTGGACGTGATGGGCCGGACACCTGGCGCGCCGACGTCGCAGAGCCGGCCTGGAGCGCGAATTCTATGCGGAGCGTCTGGCGCCGTCCATACGGCGCCGCCGCCGCGGGGCACCGTGATCGTGCGACGCGCCAAGCCATTCGGCCCGCGCGCACGACTTGGTGGCCGCGGCCGCGTCGTACCGATGGATTGTTGCGAGCGTGTTGCGTGCAAAGGCGTCACGCGTAGAGTCACGCGTAAGATACGGGTAAGCGTCGGCGGGTATCGTCGGCGAAAACAGTTTGCAGAGTATGTAAGATACGAAGGAGACCGCGAATGGCCGCTATAGAATCCGTCTTGAATGAGGCTCGGGTGTTCGAGCCGAGCGCCGAGCAAATGGCTCGCGCGAGCATCGGGGGCATGGACGCCTACCGCGCGCTGGTCGACGAAGCGGCGCGCGACTACGAAGGCTTTTGGAGCCGCCTGGCCAAGCAACACCTCAGCTGGCACAAGCCGTTCACGCGCGGGCTCGACGAGAGCAACGCGCCGTTCTACACGTGGTTCGCGGACGGTCAGCTCAATGCGTCCTACAACTGCCTGGACCGGCACGTCGAAGCTGGCCTCGGCGAGCGCACGGCCATCATCTTCGAGCGCGACGACGGCGAGGTGCAGCGCGTCAGCTACCGCGAGTTGCTGGCGCGCGTCTGTCGCCTGGCCAACGCGCTGCGCGCGCGCGGCGTGCGCAAGGGCGACCGCGTCGTCATCTATATGCCGATGTCGGTCGAGGGCGTGGTCGCGATGCAGGCGTGCGCGCGCATCGGCGCCACGCACTCGGTGGTGTTCGGCGGCTTCTCGTCGAAGTCGCTGAACGAACGCCTGATCGATGCACAGGCGGTCGCGGTCATCACGGCGGACGAACAGGTGCGCGGCGGCAAGCGCCTGCCGCTGAAGTCGATCGTCGACGAAGCGCTGGGCATGGGCGGCACCGAAGCGGTCGCGCAGGTCATCGTCTACCAACGCACCGGCGGCGACGTAACGTGGCAGGCCGGTCGCGACGTCTGGTTGCACGACGTGGTTGCCGATCAGGCGGACACGGCCGAGCCGGAGTGGGTCGACGCCGAACACCCGTTGTTCATCCTCTACACCTCCGGTTCCACCGGCAAGCCGAAGGGCGTGCAGCACAGCACGGCAGGCTATCTGCTGTGGGCCGAGTTGACGATGCGCTGGACCTTCGACCTGCGGCCGGAAAGCGATGTCTTCTGGTGTACGGCCGATATCGGCTGGATCACCGGCCATACCTACATCTGCTACGGACCGACCGCGGCCGGCGGCACGCAGGTGATGTTCGAGGGCGTGCCGACCTACCCGAACGCGGGGCGTTTCTGGGAGATGATCCAACGTCACCAGGTGACGGTCTTCTACACCGCGCCGACCGCGATCCGTTCATTGATCAAGGCGGCGGACGCCGACGAAGCGATCCATCCGCGCCGCTACGACCTGTCGTCGCTGCGTATTCTCGGCACGGTCGGCGAGCCGATCAACCCCGAGGCGTGGATCTGGTATCACGAGCAGGTCGGCGGCGGCCGCTGTCCGGTGGTCGACACCTTCTGGCAAACCGAGACGGGCGGCCACATGATCACGCCGTTGCCGGGCGCCACGCCGCTGGTGCCGGGTTCGTGCACGCTGCCGTTGCCGGGCATCATGGCCGCCGTGGTCGACGAGACCGGCCAGGACGTGCCGAACGGCCAGGGCGGCATTCTGGTGGTCAAGCGTCCCTGGCCCGCGATGCTGCGCACCGTCTGGGGCAACCCGGAGCGCTATAAGAGCGGGTACTTTCCGGCGGAACTGGGCGGCAACCTGTATCTCGCTGGCGACGGCGCGGTGCGCAACGACAAGACCGGTTACTTCACGATCATGGGCCGCATCGACGACGTGCTGAACGTCTCGGGCCATCGCATGGGAACGATGGAAATCGAGTCGGCGCTGGTCGCCCACGAGCTGGTGGCCGAAGCAGCAGTGGTAGGGCGGCCGGACGAGACCACTGGCGAGGCGATCGTCGCGTTCGTCGTGCTGAAGCGGTCACGCCCGGAAGGCGCCGAGGCCAAGCAGATTGCCGATCAGTTGCGCGCGTGGGTCGGGAAAGAAATCGGTCCGATCGCGAAGCCGCGCGATATCCGCTTCGGTGACAACCTGCCGAAGACGCGCTCGGGCAAGATCATGCGCCGCTTGCTGCGTGGTCTGGCGAAGGGCGAGCAAGTGACGCAGGATACGTCGACGCTGGAGAACCCGGCGATCCTCGATCAACTCGGTGAAGCCATCTGAACCGACAACGGCGTCCGCGCCGTCCGCAGACAGCGGCGACGCCGCGCTGCCGCGTCGTCGGCCGGCGGATCGTTTGAAGCGTTCCACCGAGCCATCCGACGCGACGGGCGCCGCCGGTCTTGCCGACGCGTCGGCCGATGCCCGTGCCGCAGGCGGTCCGTTCGGCGCGCGTCCCGAGGGGCGTGCCGATGAACCGGGTCATGCCCCTCCTGCGGGTCATGCCCTTCTTGCGGCTCATGCCGGTGCCGCCGGCCATACGGTTGCGGCGCGTCTGCACTGGCGGCGCAACCTCACGATCACTGCCGTCGTACTTGGCGTCAGCGCCGCGGTGTCCCTGTTGCCACCATTTTTCGAACGCGTGCTCTCGCAGCAGCGGGTCGCCGGTATGTCGCTGTCCTTCTATCTGCCGGCGCAGGGCGCAATCCTGATTTATATCGGCCTGACCGCCCTGTATGCGTTTGTGATGAATCGCGCCGACCGGCGATACCTTGATGCAGCCGCGGCGGAGGGCGTTGGCGCGAACCGTCCCGGCATCGGCATCGGCGTCGGCATCGGCATCGGCGTCGACAAGCCGCGCGACGCGCGTGCCGACACGGGGCGGCCGACCGTCCCGGCGGATTCGGCCGAGCCCTTGGACGCGCGCGCTGCTGCACCGGCGACCCGCGCGAAAACACCGCCCAGTCCGGCCGACGCGTCGATGGCTTCGCCGGCACCGCGGCAGGCCGAGCGCGCGGAGTAAGCCAGATGTCGATCGATGGCGCCGCATCCCGACGCTTGGCGCGCCGCTATCTGCTGTTCGCGGTGGGACTGGCCGCTTTCATCGCGGGCGTTGCTCAGTTGGAACGTCTGATCGGGGCGGGCGATTGGATCGGCGTGCTGTTCCTGTCGGCCACGCTGATGCTCTACGCGGTGATCGGCCTGTGCGCCCGCACGGCCGACCTCGACGAGTACTACGTCGCGGGCCGTCGGGTCCCGGCGGTCTTCAATGGCATGGCAACGGCAGCCGATTGGCTGTCGGCCGCGTCCTTCGTAGGGATCGCCGGCTATCTGATCGGTAATGGGCGTGGCGGCCTGGTGTACCTGTTGGGTTGGACCGGCGGGTTCTGTCTGGTGGCCGTGTTACTGGCGCCTTATATCCGCAAGCTGGGCCGCTACACGATTCCCGATTTCCTGGCGGCGCGTTACCCGGGCGTCGGCGTGCGTGCGATCGCGATCGCTGCCACGATGATCTGCTCGTTCATTTATCTGATCGCGCAAATTCAGGGCGTCGGCCTGATCGCGAGCCGTTTCGTCGGTGTCGATTTCGGCATCGGCATATTCTTCGGACTGGCGGGGATCCTCGTCTGTTCGTTTCTCGGCGGCATGCGCGCGGTCACCTGGACGCAGGTCGCGCAATGCCTGGTGCTTCTGTCCGCGATCCTGCTGCCGACCAGTCTGCTTGGGCAGAAGCTGGGTCTCGGTCCGGTGCCGCAGTTCAACTATGGCAGCTTGGTCGAGCGCCTCGGCCGGCTCGAGACGCAACTTGCCGCGTCCCCCGTCGAAAAGGACGCGCGCGCCGCCTTGCAGGCGCGCGCCGACTTGCTGGACGCGCGTCTCGCCGCGCTGCCGGGCAGCTATGAGGCAGCGCGGCGAGACCTGGCTGCGCGTATCGCGGCCTTGCACGCGGCCGCCGCCGATGCCGAGTCGCCCGATGAAAGCGTGCGCGAACGCTACGTTGCGCTGCGCGCTCGCCTGGCTGCCGAAGAGGCGGAGTTTCCACCGGACCCACGGACCGCCGCCGAACGTTGGCGTGTCGAACGCGCGGCGCTGCTGGCCCGCATGGTCCCGCCACGCGCACTGGTTGCGGACCGGCAGACGGACGCAACGGCGGGGGCGTCTGGAAGGACTCTGCCGAACGCTGCGATCGAGTCGAACAGACGAGCCAATTTTGTCGCGTTGCTGATCTGCCTGACGCTCGGCACCGCCAGCTTGCCGCACGTCCTGACACGTTTCGCCACCGCGACGTCGGTCAGTTCGGCGCGCAGCGCGGTCGCTTGGACGTTGGGGCTGGTGGGATTGTTTTATCTGACGGTGCCGGTTCTGGCCGTCATGGTGAAATTCGAGCTGCTCAGCCATTTGCTCGGCAGTTCCCTCGATGCGTTGCCGGCCTGGACCGCGCAATGGCGGCGCCTCGAAACGCCGATGATTGCGGTCGAGGACGTTCTCGGCGACGGACGGGTGCATTGGGCGGGACTGCGTTTCGATACCGACATGATTCTGCTGGCTTCGCCCGAGATTGGCGGGCTGCCGGCCTATGTGTCCGGCCTGGTGGCGGCAGGCGCGCTTGCAGCAGCGCTATCCACCGCGGACGGCCTGCTGCTGACGATTGCCAACGTGCTGTCGCATGACGTGTACTTCCACCTCCTCGGACGCCGAACCGCCAGCCATCGGCGCGTGATCGTGTCGAAGCTGCTGCTGCTTGCGGTAGCCCTGCTGGCTGCCTGGCTTGCCACGCGCAATCTTGGCAATATCCTCTTCCTGGTCGGCGCCGCCTTCTCGCTGGCCGCCTCGAGTCTTTTCCCCGCGCTGGTCCTTGGCGTGTTCTGGCGGCGCACGTCGCCGCGAGCAGCGACCGCGGCGATGACCGCCGGTCTCGGCGTGTGCGCGTATTACATCGCGACAACCTATCCGCCGTTCGCGCATCTGACCGGCTTCCTCGGGCCGCGCTGGTTCGGTATCGATCCTTCCGGCGCGGGCGTGTTCGGGGTGTCGGCCGGCTTTGCCGTTGCCGTGATCGGAACGCTATGCGATCCCCAGGCCGGCAAGCAGGCAGCCGTGGCGGACGCAATGCGGTTGCCGTGAAGGCGGGCGGGTAGAACGCATGGCGGGTGACTGCCTGCCCGACCACCGGCCTGTCGGTGCGGGCGCTTGCCGGGCACCGGCGAGCCGAGGGCGGCGGGGGCATGCTGCCCGAGGGCAGCGCGCGACCGCTTCGGGCAGATGACGCAGCGGGACTGGCATCGCGGTGCCAGCCTGTGATCCTTCCCGACCCCGCAAGGCCCCTGACGACGTGCTGAGCCCGGGACGGCCGCGCCGCCAGCGCGCTCGCTGGAACTGGCCCGCTGGCTGAACGCCTGGCACTCGGCATCCAGCACCCGGCATCCTCGCTGGCCGTGCCATCCAGCACGCCGGTGCATCGAGGTTTAGCGCATCCAGCGCCGAACGTGCGTCGGCATGGCCAGACACGGCGCGCGTGCCGCATGCTTGCTGGTAAGCGATGTCACGCTTTGCCAGTGAGGGCGGATGATTGTCTCTGGGAGCAGGCAGAGCCAAGTCCGGCGGAGCCTGCCGCCTGCTCCAAGCCCAGAGTGGCGCGTCGGAGCTTAGGGCACATTGCCGTTCGGGGCGGGTAGGTAGGCGTAGTCACCCCCGGCGCAGGCTTTTCAATCAAATTGTAAATATCGCAACAAATTTCAGCGCTGTAGCGGCAGCCACTGTAGACACTATTGGATATGTCGGCATCACGGAAGGAAAAGGTTCGCTGGCGAGCGGCTGCATCGCGAATCGGCTCATGGTTGCGACCGTTGTTCAGCCAAGCGCCGCCGCCTTTGCCTGACGCACCGGAGGGCGAAATTCAAACAAGCGTTTGGTTGTGGGCACCCTTTGTGCTATTGCACCACTAACCTTTGCATTTGCGTAAGCAATTATGAATTTGCCGGCCCGGTCATTGACCTTCCGTACGGATGCGAACCACCACGGCGCCTCACCTCGTGCATTCCATACCCAGATCACGCCCGCGCGTCGCCATCATTCGGCGCCGAGGAACGCTGCATCTGGTATGACGCTGAAGCCACGCGGCGGGCGCATTGCGCATCCTATCCGACGCATCTTGGTTGTCGATGACAACGTTAGTGTGCGGTTTGCAATGTACGAACTTCTGAACGCTGAGGGCTATGACGTCATGATGGCTGCCAACGGCGACGATGGCATTCGCCTCGCTCGCCAAAGTCGGCCGGATGCCGTCCTGCTCGACATCGCGATGCCCGGCCTGGATGGTTACTCGGTCGCACGCGTGCTGCGCCACGACGAGCAGTTCAGTCAGACGATGCTGATCGCAGTGACCAGCTTCGGCAGCGAGCAGGACATCCATCTCGCCCAGGAAGCGGGTTTCGATCACTTCTTCCAGAAGCCTGTAGACATCGATCGGATGCTGGACTTGCTCGCAGGCTAACCTGTATCGCTGGCGCCCCCGGCTGGCGCCCCTCACTGGCACCCGTCCCGCGCGCGAATTACATTCGCGCGCCGGTCCCGCCTTCCTTCAACACTTGCCAGGTAACGGCGACCGGATCCGACTCGGTCGACCCGATCCAGATCTGATCGTCCTGGCGCGTCACCTGCAGGCGCATCGTCCTCGATGCCATGCGCGCCAACTCTGGTGCCACGCCTTCGTCGATCGACAGTACCGTCAGGTTACCCAGGCGTTGCACCTTGTTTTGCACGCCGGCCCACCACACTTTGGCGTTTCGGTACGCAATCGCCACAACCTGGTCGGCGCGTCCGGCCGCGCGCGCCAGGCGCCGCTCGTCCGGCTGTCCGAGGTCGATCCACCGCTCGATGCGGCCGGTGAGGTCGCGGTCCCATAGATCGGGTTCGTCGACATCGTCGAGTCCCTTGGTCAAGGTGAGCGTGTCGCTCGCGAACATCGCGAACATGGCAAGGCGGATCATCATCCGCTCGTCCGTCTCCGACGGGTGACGCGCAATCGTCAATGCATGGTCCGCGTAGTAATGCCGGTCCATATCCGCAATCTGCAGTTCCGCCTTGTAAATAATCGATTTGAGCGCCATGCCTTGAACCCCGAGAACGTGGCGCGAAGCTTAACCGATTAAGGCGTTGCCAGGTCAGCGCGAGAGGTCATGTCACGCAGCCGTGCAATGCTGGCGGAAAACCGACGAAGAATGAACGAGAAGCCAATGGGAAAGCGGGCGGAAAGCCGATGATAAGCCGATGAGAAGCTGACCCCGAGGCAACGCGACCGCAGCAAGGCCGTGGTTGGTAGAAGTGCAGGGGAGCAAGCAGAAAATGGATGGAATTACCGATCGTTCGATCTATTTTCGGCGACGAAAACCCGCTTGTCAGTAAGTGTTACACGTTTCTTGTTGCATTGCAGGAGCCCCCTATGCAAAATCGTCGGGCCAGATCCACCAACCGAATCGGAGGCTGCAATGGTTTTCCTCGGCTTCGTGGCGCTTGCTTGCTATGTCGCGCTCTCGCTGCTGTCCGCCCTACGCATGTTGTATGTTCACGGCCATTATTCGCATATCGAATTCGGCACGCGATGGCGTGAGTATGGACATTGGGCACCACGCCGCTATCGCGTGTTGCGCGTGATGCAATATGTGGCGCTGGCTGGGATCGTCTTGATGGTTGTCGGAGCGTTTCTTCATTGAGCGTCCGCGAGCCGCCGGACCAGACGCGCTCGCGCACTGCGCCTATCGTCCTCGACGACAGGCGGCGTCCGAGTCTGAGCCGCAGGCCGGCGCGGGCGTGAGCCGTGCGCCGGCCTGTTCGCTGATCAATTCGCCGATCATTTAGCCGACCCGGGTCAGCAGCGGCGTCTTCAAACCTTGGGGATGCGCAGCGTCTTGCTGATCATCAGGGAGCCGGAGACGGCGAACAACAGGACCAACGGGTGCAAAATCCACGGGCCCACCTGTAGCGCGCCACCTGGCAGAGCTGCGCCCAGGCGCTCTCCCCAGGCGCATGCGGCCAATACCAAGCACAGCACGACACTGGTGGGTATTGGCGTACCCTCGAAATACTTCACCTTGTCGCTGCCACTCGAGAGCGTTTCGGCGGTGATATTGAAGCGCGCCAGACGGCTGACGCCGCAACATACAAAATAAATCAGTATTACCGCGTCCCAGCCGCCGCGCATGCCGGCAGCGAATGCCATTGCAGCCGGACCCGCGCCGAACGAGACGATATCGGCAAGCGAATCGAGTTCTCGTCCCATTGCCGAATGCCGCCGACGCCACCGTGCAACCTTGCCATCGAAAATATCGAAGACAAGGGCCAACGGCGCCATCGCGGTGGCCACCAGGAAATCGCGCGTAACGCCGCTCCCGACGAAGACCATCGCGAGAAAGATCGAAGCCATCCCGCATCCGGCATTGCCAAGCGTGAACAGATCCGCGAGGTGCAGGCCGCGGATCATGCTGAAATGCCGGGAGGGCTCGGGACGCTTGGACGTGACTGACATAGATAAATTCCTGTCCGATTTCGATGAGCTTGCACGCCACGCCGCACGGTACGCTTAGCCGGGCGACGTGGACTTGCGAGTCGGCTCGGCGCGCGTACCGCGCGCGGCGCGCCGATGCGCGCAGTTACTTGCCGGTTTTCTCTGCGGTGCGCGCTTCCTTCCGTTGATCGAAGTTATGCCCCGTCGGCGCCGGTTCGTCCAGCGGGCTGGCCACGTGATCGTTCACCGGCTGCGTGGTCGGCTCGTCGTTGTCCTTCTGCACTGTCATCGTGGGGTCGGTATTGCCATGTCCGTCGGCATGGACCTTCCCATCGTCCCGCACGTAATTGCCTTTGCGCTGATCCGTACTCATCTTTGTCTCCTACGATCGGGTAACGCCCTTACGGGTAACGTCCTTAAGCATGCATCGTTCGTACCCGCGTTGCGTCGTTGCAGCGCGTTTGCATGATAAGGTTGTGTGAGCGATTTGAAAGCCGGGCGCCGGCATCGATAGAAGGAACGACTTTGCATGGCTGACGTACGCGATCTCAAATGGCTGGCGGTAGCAACGCTTGCTCTCTCCCTCTGTGCCTGCGAGGACAGAAAACCGGCCACGGCAGCCACCGATGCCGCTCGGTCGGTGGATACACCGGTGGCGGCGTCCGCTTCTCCGGGGGCTTCTGCCGTCGGGGCGTCGCCGCAAGATGGCGAGCGCGGCACCAGCGGCGCCGAGTCACCGCCGTCGCAAGCGGCCAGTGGCGCCGTGGCCGGCAGCGCAGCAAGCGCAGGACCGGGCAGCGATCCGGCGGCATCCCGCGCGCTCAGCGGCGCGCCAGTGGAGGCGCGGCTGACCCACAACTATGTGTTGGCGCGCGACGGCGAGTACGGCTACGAGGCTGCAGACAAGCAGCGGATCGTCATGGTTCGTTACCTGGGAGAGAAACGTGGCGTATACACCGCCGAAATCCAGAAGGGCGATGCGGTTGGTCAGATGTCCTGCCGCGCACCCTGCGACCAGATCCTGACGCGCTATTTCGTCGGCGGGAAGCAGACTAGAGCGGAGAAGACCCGCAACGATGGCGTGTCGATCGGCGCGGCGATCTTTGCCGACGCGATGGCGGGCCAGTTGCGGACTTACGGCGAGCAAAGCGCTGCCCGCTGAGCGGCATTGTTCGGAAGTCACAGCTGCCTTCGGAATCCACACGCATGCGGTGAGCGCCGCTTCACGTATGGCGCAGCGTGCTCCCCGCGAGGCGTGAGAGGGTAAGCGGCGGCGTACGCAATCGCAGCGTTGTCCTCGTCCAGTCGGTCACCTGGAACGAAGTGTGCTCTGTGTCGGGCTCCAGCATTCGGGGGATGCCGTTGATGTCTACTACACATAAGCACTCGGTCGGTGACGAAGCGAAGCGTGAGATTTCCGTCGCGAAAAGCGCCGCGAAGCGCTTCAGCTCGGACAATTGCACGACGATGGCCGCGGGGATTGCGTTCTACTCCGCGTTCTCGCTCGCGCCGACACTCGTGATGGTCCTGTCCGTGGTCGGCTGGTTCTACGGCGCGGAAGCGGCGCGCGGCCAGCTGTTCTCGCGCATCAACGGCTTCCTTGGCAATGATGCGGCGGCGGCGATTCAGTCGATCGTCGAGAACGCCCACAAGGACGGCGGCGGTGGCATTGCTGCCATCGTGTCCCTGGTCCTCTTGATCGTCGGTGCCTCGGCGACCTTCTCTACGTTGAACACCGCGCTCAACGTGATCTTTCCGGTACCCGAGAAGGATCGGCCGTCCAGCATCGCGTTGCTGGTGCGCGTGCGGCTGACATCGTTTGGCTTGGTGCTGGGGATTGCCTTCCTGCTGATTGCGTCGCTGGTGCTCGATACCGTTGTCTCGTACATCGGCGAAATCATGTGGGCACATACGCCGTGGGTTGTCGTCGGCGATATCGTCCAAGTGCTCATCAGCCTGGTTGTTCTTGCGCTGGCGTTCACCGCATTGCTGAAGTTGTTGCCCGACGCGTCGATCGCTTGGCGCGATGCCATGTTGGGCGGCATCGTATCGGCGATTCTGTTCTCTGCGGGTAAGAAGCTGTTTGCGCTGTATCTCTCGCATGCCGGCACCGCAAGTGCATTCGGTGCGGCGGGCTCGCTGGCGGTGTTGCTGATGTGGCTGTTCTTCTCGGCGGTGGTGCTGCTGGTTGGCGCGGAATTCGTTGCCGCCAAGATGGGCTTTGCGCATCACAAGGACCCGACCTCGGTGCCCGGAAAAGTGGCGCACCCTGAGGACGTGGCGCGTCATGCCGCATTGGCGGCCGGTGACACCGACGTTGGCGCGGCCACCAGCCACGCCGCGAACGCTGCCACCGCCGCTGCGGCAACCGCAGTTGCGCAGGTGAAGGACGGCGCGCCGCGAGCCGCGGTGAAGACGACCCGAGGCACCTATGCTGCCGAACAGCGTGCGGAGCTGGCCACGGCGCTGTCCCAGCGCAATGCGTCGCTGGGTGGCCGCGCGGGCCGGATCGCAATCAACGCCTTGTTTGGTCGTCGCGCCACGGGATTGCAACTGGGCGTTCTGGTCGCGCACACCCTCGTGCAGGCGCTTGCCGAACGGCAGGCAAGCAAGCGCAAACCGCAACACGGCGGTATCCGAGGACTGACACGTCGGGTTGGTGCGCCGCGTTCGCAGTCAGGCCATCCGATCCGCAGTGCGATCATTGCGTCGGGGATCGGCATGGCTGCCGCTGCATTGGGCACGCTCGCAGACAAGCGCAAGAACAAACCGGCGGTTCCACACAAGCGCTGGCTTGACCGGCTTGACCGGGTCTCCCGGCGCCAGCCATAACGATGTGAGACAGCGCCTCGCGCAATCGACGTACGTTCCTGACTGTCCGATGCCGTCCAGGTAATCGCCGGGCAGCACTTCGGATAGGACGTCGGGGAACGGCGTGCGGCAGCGCAAGCGAAGCCGCACGCCGCTACCCGTCTTGCTGATCACACGTGATCGCCAAGCGCCATCCGGGATCGATTCCTGTTCAGCTTCGTGTAGCGATCTGGATGTTTCGCGCTGCCGGCAGCAATGGCAGCGCGGGGGACTAGTTTGAGACGAACGAGTCAGAGATCCCGAACGGCCAGTGGCTCGGAAATTCGGCCGCGCTCACGGCTCATCTGATGTCCATGCCAAAGGCTCTGCGCAATGCGCTGCGCCATTTCGGTCGCGCGTTCGCGCAACCCGGTATTGCCCAACTCGGCGGTGGTCTCGGCAAACAGTGCCAGCCAGCGATGAAAGCGCGCCGGACTCAGCTCGTCGAGCGCCGCATGCTTTGGCATTGGCGTGCCGCGATACCGTGCGGTGCCGCGTAGCACGGACGACCAGAAATCGATCAGTTGCGCATGGTGCGCGTCCCAATCGCTCACGTGACGTTCGAAAATCGGGCCCAGGTCCGCGTCCGCGCGCACGCGTGCGTAGAAGCGCGTCACCAGTTCGCGAATCTCTTCTTCCGTACATAGATCGGGCGATCCCATTGCAGTCTCTCCATTTGAACCGCGTCGAGCGAGAGCGACATTATGCGCTTGTGGATGCTTGCTTCCCGCGAGAGACGGGTTGCGCACCGCGCCTAGCTGGCGGCCTTGCATTCCGTGCCGGCCCTGAGGGCCCGTCTCGGGCAGGGGCGGCCGGCGCCGTCCGATCTTTATGGCGGGGAGGCCGACGCCGATGCAGTTGTCTGCTTGGACGAAGCGACTGCGGGTAAAGTCGCAGGCTCGGCAAGAAAGGTGAAGAGCGCGCGGGTGAACGGCGCCAGGCCGTCGACCGTCGCAACGCAGAGCTTCAACTGGCGGCTCGCCCACGCGTCGCGAAGGGGCACGATTGCAATGGGCAGCGGCGTTCCGATGCGGCGCGCGGCGGCCTCCGGCACGATGCCGATGCCACCGCCCAGCGACGCCATCCGGCACACCGACTCGAAAGTACGCACCCGAATCCGATGGCGAAAACGCCTGCCGAGGCGTAAGGCATGTTCATCGAGATGGATTTGAAGCGCGCTGTCCAACGGCAGCCCCAGATAATCCCGATCGAGGAGGACCGCGAAGTCCACCCCGGATGCGCCGGCCAGTGGGTCGTCGGCGGCGACCACCGCAACCAGGCGATCGACCGCGAATGGCACGCAGTGCAAGTCACCGGTCGCAACGGCATTGGAGACGACGCCGATGTCAGCCTCACCGGCCGCGACCGCATTGACCACCGCCGTGCTCGTGGCTTCGCGCAGGTCTATGTCGATGTCGGTCCGTTGCGCGAGAAACCGCGCGAGCGCGTCGGGCAGGTGCTCGGTGCAGGCGGCGCCGTTGGCGTGCAGGCGAACGCGCCCCTTGGCGCCGCCGGCGTGGCTGGCCAGCTCGCCGTGCAGGTCGCGCAATTGCCGCAGCATCAGGCGCGCGTGGTTCAGCAAGGCTTCGCCGGCGGCAGTCGGGGTCACGCCGTTACGCTTGCGCAGCAACAACGGTGTGCCAAGATCGTCTTCGATGGCGCGCAAGCGCGCGCTGGCTGATGCGAGAGCGAGGTGGCAGCGTGCTGCGCCGTGCGTAATGCTGCCTGCCTCGACAACGGCCACGAACAGTTTTAGATCGATGAGATCGAAGCGCATGCGTTGCATCTTAGCAGCCGTACGCCGCTCGGACCTTGCCTTCGGCGTGCGCGAAGCGAGACTACGCCAATCCCACATTGTGTTGCACGGCAAGCGCGTCAGAATGCAGTACGTTCCATCGCAAAACACCATGACCGTGCTCTACGATCCTGTTCTTCCGCTGGTCTGCGCAACGTTCCTGCTTGCTGGCGTCGTCAAAGGCGTCACCGGCATGGGACTGCCCACGGTGGCGATGGGCATCCTCGGTACCTTGATCTCGCCGGCAGCCGCGGCAGCGTGGTTGATCCTGCCGTCCCTTCTCACCAACCTCTGGCAGTGCGGATGGGGCGCTGGTCTGCTGGACCGCTTGCGCCGCTTCGGGACCTTGCTCGGTGGCATCGTTGTCGGCACGCTGTGCGGCGCTCACCTGCTGGCGAGTGACACGCGCTGGACGAGCGGTGCGTTGGGATTCGCGTTGCTCTTGTATGCGCTGTACGGGCTTTTCTCTCGTCCGCTGCGCCTACCCGCGCATCTCGAACGGTGGCTCTCGCCCGTCGTGGGGCTGATCACAGGGCTCGTCACCGGTGTCAGCGGCGTTTTCGTCATTCCCGCCGTGCCCTATCTCCAGTCTCTGGACATGGCGCGCGAGGATACGGTGCGTGCGCTAGGACTCGCGTTCACCGCGTCGACGCTCGCGCTGGGCGCGGGTCTGGCCGAAGCCGGCGCGTTCGGCGGCGGCGATGCATTGCGTTCCGCAATCGCCATCGTTCCAGCGCTGGCGGGCATGTGGTTGGGCCAGGAGGTCCGGCGGCGCATCAGCGCGGCCATGTTTCGACGCTGTTTCTTCGGCGTCTTGTTGTTGCTCGCCGCGCATTTGTTGCTGCGCTTTTTCTCGCCCGCCTGAGCCGGCACGCTGCAGGCAGGCGCGGCGACCATCACGTCGCTCAACACGTCGCTCAGCACTGGAAACGCAGCACCAGTTCCGTGATCGCTTCTGGCGGCAACGGACGGGCGATGCAATAACCCTGCACCTCGTCGCATTGCCAGTCGCGCAGGTCGCGCAGCACCTCGGTGTCCTCGATGCCTTCCGCCACCGTGCGGTAGCCCAGCTTTCGTGCCAGTTCAACGATCGACTCGGCGATCGTGCGGCTACGCGGGTTCGCCCGCACATCATGCACGAGGGACCGATCGAGCTTGATCACGTTGGCCGGGATCTCTTTCAGATACGCGAAGTTGCTGTAGCCGGAGCCGAAGTCGTCGATCGCGACATCGCAGCCCGCAGTGCGCAACGTCGCCAACTGGGCGACGACCGATGGATTGCGGATGATCCACTCACCCTCGGTGACTTCCAGTTCCACATCGGCCGCACGCAGACCGTGGCGCGCACGGGCATCCGCGAGCACTTGGGGAAGATCGCCGCCCTCGAAGTCGCGTGGCGATAGGTTGAAAGACATGCGCAGCGAAGGGCACAGGTCCCGCCACTCCGCGAGTTGACGCATGCCTTGTTCAAACACCCATTGCGAGACGGACGGCATCAAGGCCGTGCGCTCGATGATCGGAATGAATTCGGCCGGAGACACATTGCCGAGCAATGGATGCTTCCACCGCAGAAGTGCTTCCACCGAGACGATGCGGCCGGTTTCCAGGTCCACGCGCGGCTGATAAAGGAGATGAAACTCATCGCTGGCCAGCGCACGCTGGACACCTGATGCAAGACTGTAGCTGCGGCGGAACACAGCATCCGTGTCGGCGTCGTAGGCCACCCAGGGCCGGTCTGCTTCGATGGCCTCGCTGAGCGCATTCATCGCCTGCCGCAGCGCGTCAGTCATTGCGTCCACTTCCATCGACACCTCGACCAGACCCGCGTGCACCGCTGGTCGGATCGGAATGCCGGCGGCGTTGACCGGTTGTCCCAGTTCGGTCCCGATACGTTCGAGCAGGGCGCTGCGCGTGTGCGGGTCCGGCAGCGTCGTGAGAAACGCGAAGCGCGCCACGCCGACGTGATAGAGCGGCGCATCCTCGCCGAGCAGGCGTCGCAGCCGCAGTCCCGTCTGGCGGATGAGCGAGTCCACCGGGTCCATGCCAAGCGCGCGTGCCATGTCGTACACGCTGTCGATACGCAGCGCATCCAGCAACACGAGGGTGCGGCGTTCCCCTGCGTAGAAGCGCGGCAGCACTTCCAGGTCGGCCATGAACTGCTGGCGGTTGGGTAGCCCGCTGAGCGCATCGCGTCGTCCGACCGACTGACGCAGCGCAATCTGGCTCATTACAAGGCGCGCCAGCGCGCTCAACTGCTCCGCCTGTTCGCGCGTCATCGTGCGCGGGACGTAGTCGATCACGCACAGGCTGCCAATCGCGTGGCCCGAGTCGGTAATCAGCGGCGCGCCGGCATAGAAGCGCAGACCGTTCGGCGCCGTCACCAGCGGGTTCGTAGCGAATCTCGGGTCGGCAAGCAAGTCCTCGACGATCAATACGCCGGGCGACTGGATCGCATGCGAGCAAACCGAATGCGCGCGCGGTGTCTCCGAGACGTCGAAGCCGCAACGGGAGATGAACTGCTGGCGATCGGCATCGACCAGCGAGATCAGCGCGGTCGGCATTTGAAAGCAGAAGGCGGTGAGTCGCGTGAGCCGGTCGAACTCTTCAGAGGCGTGCGTGTCGAGCAGTCGCAGCGCATGGAGTGCGTCGAGGCGTTCGCGTTCGTGTGCCGCTGCATCGATCATCGTGGACTGTCGGTTCATGGTGGGGCAAACGACATGTTGGTCTGGAGGCAGGCGGACTTTACCGCGGTGCCGCCGCAGCGCATTGGTCCGGGCCGACGAGTGGGGTGCGCTCCAGATCCCGGAACTCGTTGCCAACGCCAGCGGACATCTCAAAAGCACCGGTCGCGCCGGTGGCCGATGCGTCACTGCGCAACGCTTTCATCTGATGATTCTACGACCAATAAGGCTGGCGTGCCGTCGAACATGCGGCATCGCGCCGCAGCATTTTGTGACGCGCAAGATGTCCGGAAACGACTGAGGCGCAGCGCGGGAAGGCTATCGCCGCAATAGCGAAAATTGTGTGGTCGTGTGTCCACCTGCTCCGAGATTGTTGCGTTGATGAGAGAGGTCAACAGATATCGGCAATCCGTTGACGATGGGTCGGCGACGATTAGCGACGTCGCCGATTGCAGTGTTGTGGCGACGAAACGGTCGCGCGGTGGTGCTTGTCGCGGCAATCTTCTTCACTGCACCGGTCGCGTACACGGGGCGCATGGATGGGGCGCGAAACTTGCATGGGAGGGCGCGGACGGGCGTCGTCAAACTCTGATAGCGTTACTCGTCGTTGTACCGCTCCGGAATGGCTACCGTGCTCCGGACGGCTGAATCAACAATAACAACATGCCGTCTGGGCGTGGTTGGTGTCCCTGTGCATCGCGCGTAGTGCAACAGCGCATCGGTGCCGCATGGCAAGCATGTTCGCGCGTACTGAACCGCAGCGCGCGCCTTTCTGAACTCGGAGCGTTTCACATGTTTCGCAATCTGTCTGTCGGCCGACGCCTTGCCTCGGGTTTCGCCGTCGTATTGGTGTTGTTCGGCGTCACCGCCGCACTGTCGATCTATCAGATGACGGTTTCGGAAAATCACTTCCAGAAGACCTTCAGCGATGCAGAAGAAAAGGAAAACTTAGCAACGCGGATACGCGCGGGCTTCGACCTGCGCGCGATTGCGGCCCGAAACGTCGCGATGGTCAGCGACCCGGCGGCGCAACCGGATGAAGTGGCCCGTGCCACCGCGGGCAAGAAGGCGATCGACGATGCGATGACACGGCTGGCTACGCTGCCGATGGACGCTTCCGAGCGGGCCTCGCTCAAGCGGCTGGTCGACCTCGAAACGCAATACGCGCCGGTGGCGCAGGACATCATTGCGTTGGCGGTCGCGCAGCGACAGCCCGAGGCAATCCAGCACCTGACCGGTCAGTGCATGCCTTTGCTCAATCAGGTAATCGAGGAATTGGACCGGCTGACCGCCGAGATACACAATGCGTCGCTCAACGCTGCCGAGCAGCAACACCAGTCGTCGAGGATGGCGGTCTTCGCGATTCTGACGTTGACCGGCCTGGCGCTGGTGGTCGGAGTGTGGGTGGCGGTCGCGGTGTCTCGCTCCTTGCTTCGCCAACTGGGTGGCGAACCTGTCGACGCGGCGCGGGTCGCGGCCGACATCGCGGCGGGTCGATTGGGCACGGTCGTGCCTGTGCGCGAGGGCGACCGCGACAGTCTGATGACGTCGCTGGAGACGATGCGCGCCACGCTTGCGCGCACTGTTGCGGACATTCAGGCGTCCAGCGAAGCCATCGCGCTGGCCGCTGGCGAGATTGCCCAAGGCAATACCGACTTGTCCCGTCGCACCGAAGCGCAGGCCGGCGCGCTGCAGGAGACTGCGTCGAGCATGGAAGAGCTGACCGCCACCGTGCGTCAGAACGCGGACAATGCGCAACGCGCCAGGGAATTGAGCGCTCGCACTTCGGAATTGGCCGCACGCGGCGGCGTCGCCGTGGAGCAAGTGGTCGGTACCATGGCCGGCATCTCGGAAAGTTCCGCGCGGGTCGCCGATATCATCGACGTGATCGACGGCATCGCGTTCCAGACGAACATCCTCGCGCTCAACGCCGCGGTCGAGGCAGCGCGCGCAGGCGAGCACGGACGTGGCTTCGCGGTGGTCGCGGGCGAAGTGCGCACGCTGGCGCAGCGCAGTGCCACAGCGGCGCGGGAAATCAAGACGCTGATCGACACGTCACTTGGTGAAGTGAAAGCGGGCGCGGGGCAAGTGCAGGCGGCGGGCGCGCGCATGAATGAGATCGTCACCTCGGTGGCCGACGTGACTGCACTGATCGGCGGTATTGCCGATGCGTCCGATCAGCAGCGGGCCGGCATCGAGCAGGTGAATCAGGCGGTTGGACAGATGGACAGCGTGACTCAACAGAATGCTGCGCTTGTCGAGCAGGCATCGGCAGCGGCGCTGGCAATGGCCGATCAGGCCGAGCAATTGCGCCAGGGCGTGGCCACGTTCTCGTTGCACGACGATGACGCGCGTCGGTCCGCGCGCCCGCAGAGCCGCACTAACGACGTACCTACCGATCGTTCCGCGTGGTCGCCGTCCGGCGTTCTGCTCGCCACCGCTGCCCGCATGCCGGAGCGTCTGGCGACTGCGCCGGTGCGGCGCGCCACGCCAACCCAGGCGAATCTCAACTCGCCCGCGTCCGTCGACGCGGACTGGGAACGCTTCTGAGGGCACGGGTTGCCAGGACATTGCCCGCAGCAAGGGCGAGCGCCGGCAGGCGACCGCCAAACATCTGATCAGGGTTTCTCCCAGGCGCCGGCAAGCGGTTTGACGCTTGCCGGTGACGCCGCGGCCACGTACATTGTGTGCCATTGTTCTCAAATGAGATTAACAGTGGAAACGTGTTCGGGGGAAAAGGCCAGTCCTGTCACGCAGGCATACGTGCGCCAACGGCACGCTGCGGTGCGACCGTTCCTGCACGAAGGGCGGGAAGCGCGGCGACAGCCGGTCATCATCGTCGGTGGCGGGCCGGTCGGTCTGACCACTGCACTGACACTCGCCCGTTACGGCGTGCGGTCCGTGGTTATCGAACAGGATGACGGCACCTGCGAAGGGAGCAGGGCAATCTGCGTGTCCCGGCGTTCGCTGGAAATCTTTTCGCAGCTCGGCGCCGCCAGCGCACTGCTGGACAAGGGACTGAGCTGGCGCGGCGGGCGAAGCTTCTATCGCGACCGCGAAGTGCTGCACTTCGAGATGCCGAGTCAACCGGGCGAACGGCTGCCGCCCATGATCAACATCCAGCAGTACTACGTCGAGCAGGCGCTGCTTGACTGCGCCGAAGCCTTCGACTCACTTATCGAGATACGCTGGCAGTCGCGCGTCACCGGTTTGACCGTTCTGTCCGACCATGTCGCAGTCCAGATCGAGACGCCGGCCGGCGCTTATGTCGCCGAGGGCAGTTGGCTGGTCGCGAGCGACGGGGGCCGCAGCGGGGTGCGCGATGCCCTGGGACTGTCGCTGTCCGGCACGCAGTACGAAGGACGATACGTGATCGTCGATATCGAGATGGACAGCGAACGTCCGACCGAGCGCTACGCATGGTTTGATCCGCCCTCGAATCCCGGCTCGACGATCCTGATGCATAAGCAGCCGGACAACGTCTGGCGCATCGACTATCAGGTTCGCGCCGACGAGGATCCAGAGGAAGCCGTCAAGCCCGAAAACGTGCTGCCACGCGTGCAAAGCCATTTGGCGATGATCGGCGAGACCGCGCCATGGCGGCCGTTGTGGATCTCGATCTACAACGCGAAGTGCCTCACGCTCGAGCGCTATCTACACGGCCGGGTCGTGTTCGCCGGCGACGCTGCGCACCTCGTCCCGATTTTCGGCGTGCGCGGCATGAATAGCGGCGTCGAAGATGCGTTCAATCTGGGTTGGAAACTCGCGTTCGTCGCGCAAGGCTGGTCGCCACTGTCACTGCTGGACAGCTACAGCGACGAACGACGCTATGCCGCGGTCGAGAACATGCGGCAAGGCGCCAAGAGTACCGAGTTCATGGCGCCGCCGCATCGTGGCTTCGAACTGATGCGAACGGCGGTGCTGGGACTTGCAGGCGAGCATCCTGGCGTACGCACACTGATCAACCCGCGCCAGACCGCGGCGATCGCCTTGCCCACGTCGCCGCTGAACCTGGCTGACAACGCTGGCTTCGAAGGCGGACTGCCGCCCGGCGCGATTATCCAGGATGCAGCCCTTGCGCACGTGACCGCCGACGCAAACGATGCGCCGTCCCCAGTGCAGACCTTCCTCGGCACGGTGCTTGGCAAAGAAGTGACGCTGATCTATTTCGGCACGGCAGCGCATCTACCCCATGGCTGGTCGCGGGAAATTACCGGCCGGCAAGCGAAAGGACAGCCTGTCACCGTCGTCACCGTGCTGCCCGAGGGGACGCGTTCCGAGATGGCGGACAGGGCGGACGGGGCGGACACCGTGCGTGCAGTCTGCGGCGATGACCGATTCCACAGTGTCTATCGCCTGTTCGACGCGAAAGCCGGCACTGCTTATCTGCTGCGCCCCGACGGACACGTGCTTGGGCGATGGCGAGATCTCGACAGGGTCGATCCGGCGCTGGCGCTGGCCGGCGTGTTCCAGGACGATGCCGTGCGATGCATGGCCGAGGGAGCCCAATCATGAATGCCGATCAACTCGACGACGCGTACACCACGCTGTGCCATAACATCGACGCCGTCGGCGAGCAGGGCACATCTCTCTATCTCGCGCGCGTGGCCATGCTCTTGATCCTCGAGAGCGAACCGTCCGTCGTGAAAGCTGCCTTGCAAGCCGCGCTACCGACGCCGAAGGGCAGGGAATAAGACGCCGAGCAATGGTGTCGAATCGGCGCGCAGCGTCTCTCGGCACTTGCGAGTCGCGGGGTCCTGCGCGATAGTTCGAGCAACTACAGTCACTGCAATAATTGCATCGCGGGCAATCCGCCCGCGCGACGCGTCACGATCGCCACCCATCATGCTCCGTCCACTGATCGCCCTCGCCGCACTAGCCTTGATCGCCAACACCGCTGCGGCGCAGGGCCGCGTGAGTAGTGCGCCCGACACGCCTCGAACCACTTATCTGAGTCCGCAACAGGCCGCCATCGCAGCCGGAATACCGGGCGCAACTACCGGCCCCAATTCGGGCATGCAACTCGACGGCAACGCCACGCGCTGCAGGGAACTCGCCAGTTCGATCAGCCAGGCCACAGCCCGTCCTCCCGTCATCGGCGACCAGCGGCTCGACTACACCTACCGCGGACGACCGCGCGAAGACGTGGACAAGCGCGCCGAACTCGAGGCGGAGTATCGGCGGTTGGGGTGTCGGTGACGGGATCAGAATGGTGGCGTCCAGTCGTCGATGGTCGCTGGCATAGCGCCGAAGAAGAGCGTGCGGGTTCGGATGTCGGATTTCTGCCGCTATCGGCATTCGCAGCCTGAGTGCTGCTCTTGAGCCGTTTCTCTGCCCGTGTTGCGTGTGGGGGTTGTACAGCGACCGCCGCCGTCAAGGCAGTCGGACATTTCTGCGGAAACACTGGCTCAAGTCGAAGGACAGCCATCCCAATTCGAACCCCGGATAGGCTATGAACCTTAACACCTTTCTCCGGTTAATCACAAATAAACAGAGGCTTACGCGATAGCGGGTGCGCTTTTGGACACGCCGTATTGCACAAACAAGTGTTTGATTCGCTTGGAAGTGACTCAATCGAATAGCGCGCTGGCTAGGTTCAAATCGGCGTGAGCGTGTGCGAAGCCGCAGCGCGGCGCGAAGGATGCGTTAGCGGCCACCCCGCGTCCGCGACGTCTTTTCCATCGGATGAGCTGTCGCTTTCCGTGCGAGATTGTCTGCGGTCGCACAATGAATTTAGGTAACGAACGTTGCTACAGTGACAGACGATAAACGGTCGTTCGCCGTGTTGCGAACCGCAGGAGGACCCTCCTGCTACCGCGCAGCGCGACGTGTACTCCTCAGGTAGTGTCAGGGAGCGCCGAGTTTCCGGCAGAGTCCCGATTCTCCCTGCTACGCATCTTCGACTGGAAGTCATCAATTAATTGACCTTCGGCAGGAAAGAAGATGACGATCGCACTGAACCATTGCGTACGGCGTGCATGGAGGAAGCGAGACGTGACTTATACCGGTCGTAACCTCTCCGCAGCCACTGGGAATACGGGTCGCAATGCTAGGGGCGTCGCCTGATCAATGATCTGCGCGTGAACGGCGCTGCTGCGTTGCGAGTCTGGAAGGGCTAGACCGCTACACGCAGTTTCGCTTTCAACCTGCTCACGGCCGCAAATGCCACAATTCGCTGACTGAGACGCAGCGAGTCCCCCCCGTTGTCATGTTCCAAGCTCGGCATGTACCGTGCTCAGCGTTGTCAGAATAGGACAGGGCCCTGTGAATACGCATAGAATGGGCCTCGCAATCGGGAGATCCTACGGAACTCCATACGGAGAAAACGTACGAAAACAATGTCCTCGTGTCGGACGCAGTTGAGGAATGCTTCGGCGCATGCAAAAGGGGCATGAGTTCATGCGGGTAGCATGGCATCGTCTGCATCGCTTCGGTATGGCGAGGCTTCAGCCGTCGCTCGACGAGAAACATCGTGGGTGATTTCGTACTGATCGACCGTAAGTCTCGGCAGGAGGCGATCGGAATTGCTGAATCGCGGTCAGTATCGAAATTTTGCCTGCCTGCCAATCCCAAATTACCTCGTATATAGAACTACTTTCATTTGCATATCACGTGATCGCATCGACTCCTACAAACGCGCCGCACCGAACTAGAACCTCAATCAGCGCCGCCATGTCCGAAGACGTAGAAGGAACGTCGAATATAACTCGTTCGTTGTCGCTTTGGATGAAGTCGATGGAAGCAGCATCGCTTGCGACGTTGCATGACCCTGTGGCGGGATTTCGGAATACATCAATGCGCGAGCCTTGCTGCATTTGGGATGCAGCAGTGTCGGCTACAGATGTAAAGGAAGGCGCGAGGCGGTAAGGAATTGCGGCAAGCTCCCAGTACGGGCTTTCCTGACGGCTTGCAACGGTCACTCTCATTGGTTTTTCGGATGTCTTGTTGGGACTTGTACAGTGGTTTTACACTTCTGGAGCATTCGAAGTGGTGTACCGGTTATCGTGGGCGGTCTCGCAGGCGATCCTGCTAAAACAGGAGGTCTCGGTTGGCTGCACCGATGCTTTCGTGATGCAAGTGTTCAGAGCGAGCCATCCGTCCGGAAGCGTGCAGGTCGCCCGGTCATTGGTGGCTCGTAACGATCGACGGGACCGGCGGTAATCGAGGCGGTTAGAGTACCTCCGTTGGCTCGCACTACGTCCGCCAACGACAGACTAATTATTGAAGAAGCAGCGCTTCTGTTGTGGGCGACGCGCCATCCGCATGCAGTGGCGGCCAGTCCACTCATTACTGTTTTGCGGCATATGGCTCGGTGAGATTGAACACCGCCAAGTTAGGGAACGCGAAACGACTCAGCTCGGCCGGTCGGCGAGCGACCAAGGAAACGGGGAGTCGCCGTGGCCTAGCACGTATGCTGCCCGACCGGCGTTAGTCTGTCCTAGTTCAGGTGCCTCGCTTAGCGCTGGCCATGGCAGTGTTTCCCTTTTCAGATTCCTACGCTTCCATATTTCTTCCAACCCGAGACGGCATCGACATACAGCTCCCCTTCTGCTCCGCCTGCCGCCGGACGCAAGTACGGAGGCAAGCGCATGCCGGGGTACGGTACGAGATCTGAAGCGAGCCGGGATGAGGTATTCGGCTTAGCGAAACTGCTGTTCGTAAGCCCCCCTCCGAACAGAACATTCTCGACTGTCATTGGCCCGAACGTGGTACCGCTGGCAACGAGTAAGCAGCCGGCACCGTCGCTTGAACAATTGCGGAACGTCGGGGCTGTCAGGTTCAGCGCGCCGACGAGCGCCAGGTCATGGTTGTCGCCTGCCACATGAATGTCTTCGTAGACGGCGCCCACACGCGCGGTTCCTGGCACATTACGGATCAAGTACGTGATGCCAGGGGCGCCGCCGTCGGTCAGGTAGAAACGGGCTCCGCGGATAGTATGATGCGCCGGCGTGGCGTCGATTGGCCAAGCGGTAACCGTTGAGGGAATGTCAAACACGTCATTGATCGACTTTGAGCGAGTTGCGCCTGCGTCGAAAATCAGACAACTGCCGCCAGGATTCGTGACCGTGCGATGCCACTGATTCCCCTCCGAGTGGAAATCCGAAGCTGTACTCTTGACAGTAACGGCGGCATGAAAGGCATTGCCACGCATGGCGTTGAATCGGCTGAAAGCACCGGCATTCGGGAAGACAATACTTATAGCGTTGCCTGCATAGCTGATGAGGGCATTGCCGTCGAACGAGAAGCCGATTTGATTCGCAAAGTTAGTTTCTTTTACGACGGAGGTGCTGTCTCCGTAGAGGAAGCTAACACCAGACAAGCGATTGGCACGCATGCCACGCGAAGGAACGTTCGCGCTGTTCACCAGTGCCCCGCCCACAGTACCGCGCCACCACACGATGCCGCCAGTTACGTTCATTGCATCCCGGTCGAAACTGAACGCTGGATATGCGCTCTTAGCATGAATGAAGTTGTCGCGTACGGTTAATCCGAGAAGTGCAGGTCCTTCGGTGCTCCCGGTAGCGTATTGATGCCCGACGATGTGCGCGCGGATTGACTCGAATCCCTTCTGCGGGCTTAATACGCTGCCTGCGTCGAGCATATCTACATAACAACCTTCAAAAATTCCCGGAGTGCCGCTGCAAAAGATAGGTAGATAAGCGTTGAGCACCATGCAACCGCGCACACTGCCGTAGGCGCCGGCTTCCGTTTTCAAACCGATCACATAGCCGTAGCTCACGCCGTTTTCGAACAGCACCATGCGATTCCTCTCATCGATGAAGAGAAGATCGTTGTCGCTCGAGTGTGCCTGCACGATAGTGTCGAACGGTGGGGCAGGGGTTTGGTCGCTCACGTTAACCGGATACTCGGCCCACGCCGCGATGTAGCCGCACAGCGTGCCTTGAATCTGTTGCCCGTTTTCCGGCGAAACGACGGAAGCGAGGTATCGCCTTGTGTTCCATATAAAGTGGTCGCGGCATGAACCGCCGACGCACCCCCAGAAAAACACGCCGCCACCGTTGCTATCCTTGTTCATTGAACCGTCGCGCGCAAGGATGTTGCCGGCTGAAACATTCAACATCTGGACGCCGTCCGCGTTTGGCAGAAGACATTGGCGGAACGCTACTCCATCGCCGTAGACTTCACTGATCTTCACGTTACAGATCTCGGGACGATCAACATAACGGAAGTAAAAGACGCGGGCACCTACGGAGTGCGGTGTGGGGTGAGTGATGTCTAGCGAGTTTAGGTCTGTGCCACCTTTGTTGCGCTGTCGAGCGTAATTCCACTCGACGCGGCGCGAGATGCGAATCTGCGGTGCCAGACCATTAGTCAAGTCCGCCGCTTGATATGAAAAAAGAGCTGTTTCCGATACTCAGTTCACTCCATCGGGACGGGCTGGCGGGTCAATGTTGTCAAAGGTAAAGCGCGTAATACCTTCGCTGTCGATATCGAGCGCCCGGGTGTTGGCATCGGTAACGAAATTGTGACGGTAATTGCCCCAGTTCACCTCGCCGATTGGAAAACTCATGCAGCCGCCACGCGCGTGCCCCGCGGCCAACGCAGCTGCAACAGCGGTTCCGCAATCGACGCCGTCGCCGGTGACGCCCCACCATCTTGCCAGACGTGGGCCCGAGTACCGACGATGCCACAGACGGTTGAGGGAATCGCGTACAAATTCCGCGCCGTCGTCGGTCGTCGTTCCGGTGTCGGTATCGTCGCGAATGAAGTTACCGGATTTTCCACCGGGAGGGGAACCGGCGGCCTTGTCTGCGACGTGCGCCGACATTGCGCTTCCATCATACGCCCGCAGGGCGGCGATCGAATCAAGCTCAACACCTTCAATGGTAGCAGCGGCGGCAAACGTATCGGTCGCACTCAAGGCGTCGCTCCGCTGTTGATCGGCTTGCATGTCGAACGAACGGCTCGCCGTGGCTGTGCCGACGTCAGGAGCCGGCGACGGTTCTGGCGTGTTCAGGCCTGCACTGTCAGAAAGTGAGCGAGAGAGACTGTCGACCATCCGTTCGGGGGTAATCGGCGCTCCGCTCGCGGTCGCCCGTCTATCGTCTAGTCGGTTCGCTACCGCGTCGCCATTAGCGTCGAGCGAGCCGATCACTTCTTCGGGGACCACCTGATGCTGCTGAACCATGGTTATCAGACGAGCGAGTAGCGCCCGCTGAGCGCCTGCGCTCCGTTGAGAACCGGAAGGATGTGGCGGCTCAATGGAGAGCGCCGCGAGCTTGACTACGATTTGGTGGCTTGAATCGTAGACAGCGGCAGTTGTAAGACTGCCGCCCAACGGCGTGCCCGCTCCGGAAACGGTGTAATCAGCATCCAGCACAAGATTATTTATCGTGCCGGCGTTAACCGTTGCAATGAGCAAATCGGCGTCGTTGGCGAAGTAAAAGGGAATCGGGAATGTTTGCGTGTGACCGTCACCGCTGTATGCGACTTCCGACAGAGGACTTTCAGAGTTCATGATCAAACCTCGTAGATGAGGCCTCTATCTTCGCTTGGGGAGGACGCAGGATTGTGCGGAAAACGCATAGTACTGGCCACGACATCTAAGGCATCCGTAGCCAGGGGTCCTCGCCGCTTTTCAATAACGCGGCTCCTCTTTCGCTTAAACATCGTGCTGGCAGTCCATTATTCGAATGTCGAAGTGCAGTGCAAGGCATCTCGGTCGATGGCGATTCATGCAGGTCGCCGTTACGGTTCAATGATTCTTGAGCGCGCCGTCCGATAAGAGAGTCACTTCGAAATGCGTTGCCAACGACAATGGCGCCTCCACTGCTGCTGTGTACGGCGAGAGCGAGTCATGCTTCGGCAAGTGATCTCGTCGACATGTGGGTGACAGCGATCGGGAAGATCTGCAGACCGGCTCACGGTTGCATTCGTTTTCTGCGCGCATCAGTGAAAGCATCGATCGGCAAGTCTGGCAGCGGTCGGAAAAGCGCCTCGAGTGTGGCAAGGGAGTTAGCGCTCATATCGCAATGCAACTTGCGAACACGCCGTTCGCAGTAGCCATCAATGTGAGCCGGACGCGTGGGTGCATCCGTTCGATTTGCGCCAGTCCTGTCGCACCACAGATTTAACAGCAGCTCACCACGCCAATGACTGGGCTGAGGGTGGACGCCACTTGCGTAGGCCCTCAATGTGCTCTCGCTGATCAAACCGTGCAGCGCTCGTAAAATATCGACTCGCTGCATCCCTTGTCGATGAAGATCGCTGACAATCTTGCCCCAGTCGTAGTCGCAGATTTTCATGGGCGGATAGCTATGGATTGACTGTGTGAGATTTGAATGAAGGTGGCAGTCGAAGTCGTGAAAGTAGATTCCGAATCCAGCGGTCCAAAGGCTGGTGATGCAATGCAACGGTCGAGCGCTGAGACGGACAGATATTTGTGCGCCAGCCGCCCCGCGTAAGGCCCTAGCAGGTCCTGTGATGCAGAGCTTTCTCGAAGAAAGCGGTGAGTTAGCTCATAGCGGAACATCCCCGGGGTGCGCTTATCGAATGCAACGGCGCTCAACGCTGACGTTCTTGAGAGCAAGACGGTGCCGAGCGGCAGCGCTCGGGCAGGTTTCCGGAATAAGCGGCGCGGTGACGAGCCGGTCAACCGTCATGGCGTTCGCTGCTCGAAGATGACTCCCCGGGTGCGCTAGGTGGGCGGCTAAGCGTTTGAATCGTTTTCGCGACGACTACGGTGTTCGGATCCACCGCGAAACGGGTAATGGCCTGTGCCTGGACTGCGGCGTCCCGGGTCATGCCGAACCAGAATGCGAGTGTCTGCTTCAGTTCATTGAACCAGTAGCCAATGATTGTGCCGATGGTGAGGCTGGCCGTGGCATCACGCAGCAGACCATCGGCCCGACCCGAGAAAACATAGATGATGATCGAAAGGGCGCCGAGCAGGAGCGTTGCAGTGATGCCGGGGCGTACCCAGTCTGTCGGTTGACTCGCCGACTCGTCGGATGCGCGGGGGGGGTCTCCCGAGCTGGCGGCGTACGCAGGCGATTGCGTTTGTAGAGATTTTTGCGCCGCCATCACCGCGAGCCGCTGCAATTCCGCGCGAGCATTGGTTTGCAACTCGACAAGCCTGCCTGCAATCTCAGAATCGTCCAGAAGCGCGTTCGATACGTCCTCTGGCGTTGCGTTGGCGCCGAGCACAGCGGCGATCAGCTTGCCCACCGCCGTAGCGGCCGGGCCTCGAAGCAGGCTGCCGAGGAATGGCGCGGCCGTCTCCACAGAATGCGCAATGTCCTTCCACTCCATCAGGCCCCCGTGCGCATCAAGTTGGCCAGGCGCTCGGCGCGAGAGCCGACTTGCGAGGCCCACTTCGAGTCGAGCATGCCCATGGCGGCAGCCGAATAGTCGCCGCGTTGAATGGCTGCGATCGTGTTGGCGAAGCTGAGCAAGCCGCGTCCGGGCGCATCGGCGCCCATATTGAAAGCCATGTTGACGACGACTCGCTGGCGCACCGCGTCGAGGGTTCGCCACCATGGCAGATGACGGTCGAGCGCCGTCTCCGTGCGCGCAATGTCGTTCGTCAGGAGGAAAGCGACTTCGTCTGAGCTGAGACCGACGTCGTCGAGATTCCGGCCGACGCCGATCGAAAGTTTGCCCAAGGAATCCTTGTAGGGCTTGAGGCGTACTCCCTCGTCACGTTTCAGTTCGGCTTGCAGCGTCGCTTTATCGTAGCTGGTCATGGCGGGTGGTCTTTGTTGATGTTGAACCGGCGCTCGCTCGCGAGGCGGCTGGTCAATATGGTCAATCGGGGAAGCAAACACGTCGCGCGCTTGGTCATGTGGTAAGGGTGCGATGGACCTGTATCGGCCGCATGCGGTGTCTCGTCAGAGCGAGATGAGGGGCGGCGTGCCAGAGGGCCGGCGATGACGTTTGCTGGAGGTGAGGCAGCACCATGGCGTCGACGCTTTTGTCATTCGCGATCGGACGAACGTGTTTGCCGTGTGATGGCAGGGTGTACAGCGAATGGATATAGCGATCACGCGTCCAAATGCTGCATAGCCGGCTATTTCGGTCAGCTCGCCCGTATCCGTCGGGTCGGGCATTACATCGTGGATAGCGAGTGATGCTCCGACCGCGTCTCTCCGGTCGTCGGCTGGGCGAGCGTACGGATTCAGCGCAACGTAGAGGCCTTTGACGCCGCAGTAACTGGTCGCTAACGGCAGCGCGGAAGGATCAAGCGGCGGCGTGAGCCGTTCAGTTCGGTCGTCCGCCCGCGTCGTTCACGAGGACGTGGCAGTATCGGATTAGCCGTGCCTTTCAGTCGGTCCGGTGGCTGACTTGCGCATACTCGTCAACCTGGTCCGTTGGGCTTCGTCGTGTGGACGCGTGCGGTAAGGCGTACCGATTTCGCGCCTGCCGTAGCGTCGAGCGGCGGGCACGTTCCATCGCGGTGGCGCGTGCTGATTTATTGAGAAAAGTGGTTTCGCACGCTACCGTCACAGCGACGCGAGGCGAGCGGCCAGCGCCTGCGAGATTTGCTCGGTCGATTTCTTGATGTTCCACATCTCGCGCACACCGCCCTTACACGCGACGCCATTATTCCGATTCCCGTAGGCGAGACACAATAGGTCGAGCGGCAGCGTCGTGTAGTCCAGCAGTTGCTCGGATGCGGTAGTCAAGTACGTCGCCGGCTGGCTCCCGACGAACATCTTGTTGGTTCCCGCCGAGATATTCCCGTGACAGACCATTGCGCGGAAATCGACGTAGTCGTTGGTGGCGGTCTGTACCGCATTCGTCGTTGTCGTCGGACGCAGTAGCGCGACCTGTCGGCTCAAGCCCGAATCGTTGTTCTGGGCAATCAAATACGCGGGCTGGGTCGTGATCGTGCTGGATAGCGATGCTGGGATCGCTGCACAGCAGCTGATGGCCCGGTCATCGCCGGCTTCCGTGTACATCGCTGCGCCGAGACAGAACTCGTTGGCTGTTGCCAGATACGCACTGGCCTGCGATTTTAGCCACCCTGACGTTGCGCTGTTACCCACATTGCGCATGATTGGGAAGGAGAAGGAGGTCCTGTCGAGCTGGGGAGACAGATAAGCGCCATACCGCACCAAATCGTTCCCGTCGAGCGAGTACACCCTCAAGATGGAAGTTCCATCCGTATCCAACTTGATGCCCCACGCCGCGCTTGCGGCAAAGGTATCAAGAATCGATAGCCCTTGGGCATGTACCCAGCCAATTGCCGCATCGAGCGCGGCCTGGTTGATTATCGTGCCGCCGTCAGCGAGAACGCGCTTCTTGAAATAATCGGGATCTGCGTCAATGAGGTTCTCCAGGGCGTAAGGACCTGTATAGTTCGCATCGGAAACGATTCGAATCGTCATGGGATTACCCCTTGATGGCAGGAATGTTGACGGTCGTCAGAGTGATGCTTGCGCCGTAGAGAATGTCGCCCGGTGCAGTTTCACGAGCGACCGCGATTGTGTTTTCGTCCATCATGTCGAGAGAAGAGTAGCCGGCCTCATCATTTGCGCTTTCATTGAGCGCAGTGCTGTAGTCCCAGGTGGCGAGACCGTCGTATGAGACCCGCAGATACGGATTACTGCGCTTGCCCCCGGTGGAATTGAGGTTGCTGAAGATTAGCTTTGCCGGTGCGCTCAGATGAGAAGCGGCTTGCAACAGGTCACCGTTCACGCCTGGATCTGGAATGGACGAGCGCGAGTTCGTTACGTTCATGAATGAGATTCCTCCGTCGCGGCTCGCGTAAACGGATTTGACAGTGGCGCTTGCAGTGCGGACGGTAGCGTAGACCGTGCCGTCAATATCCTCTGCAATCGCGGTTTCGTTCGAGGTTGCCGGGATGGACGCGCCGACGTTCCACGTTGCACCGTTGTCGTCCGAGTAGCCGGTGAAGAAAACGGTAGGAGTCACGGAGTAAAGCGGTACAAGAATGCGCCCCTTATGTGTATATCGAAGTTGGATGGCTTTCGGTCCGGAGCCCGGTACGAAGTAGGCTCCAAAGCGCGCGAATTCCGTCATCGGACGCGGAGACGACCACGTGCTTCCGTCGTCATCCGAGTAGATCAGATATGTTTGTTGACGGCCTGGCTGGGACGGGTCGACCGCATTTGTGCTGTAAAACAGCAGAACCCGGCCAGCGTTATTGCCGGATGGGATCCTGATGCAGGAAATATTGCCTGAGCCGGCGGGATAACCGTTGCTCTGTGCTACGGTCCCGGTGTTGTCCACGACGACGCGTTCATTCGCGACCGTCCAGGTGCCGGCATCGGCATCCAACTCGGCGTCGACAGCCACGACGACCGCACCGATGTAGTCGCCCCCTGCAACGCCGGAAAAAGGGTTGGGATTAGGAAGTCGGCACGCGAGTAATAGTGCCCGTGTCGCCGAGAGGCCAACAAGACATGGGCAGCGATAGCCGTAACCGCGCGCCGAGCTCGACAGCAGCGCGACGGAATCGACTTTTTTCCGGGCCGATATGAGACTCGCATCCAGCGTCTTCGCAAAAAGTCTCTGTTGAGCGACGTTCGCAGCCTTGATCGCGGCCGGGCCCGACGCTTCCAGCGCGCCCTGCAAATCAGGAACACCGGCGAACGTGACACGCCCCGTCGGTGCGATGCCTCCCAGGTTGAATCCGTCAGCCGACCAAAACGTGATGCCGCGCTCTTCGTCAAGAGAAAGTGGTGAGACGATATCGGAAGCAGCAACGCCTTTCGCAAGCGCTGCTTGTACGTTCGAATAGCCGGGAATGGTGAACCTTCCGTCCTCTGCGAACGAAGAGTAGACCATGCCGTTCACCGACGACATCTCAATGTAGCCGCGCGTTTCGGTCAGCGTCACAGCGCTGGCATTGATCAACGTCTTGCCAGTGGCAACGCCGGCACCATCCTTGTTGCGATACAGGTCGATCGCGCCGAGACTGGCACTGGAGATTACGCCGAAGACCTGTCCGGCTGCTGTGTTGGCGATGCCAGTTGCAACGTCTGCCCAAACGTTCTTGGCAAGCAGTGTGTCGAGGTACGACTCGTTCGCCGACGTTGCGTATGAACGCGCGTCCTCGACTGCGGTGTTAATGAACGCAACCTGCTCTGCACTCAACCTCAACGGCAATCCAGCAGGCCAGAGTCCGCCCGCTTTCGGACCGAATAAGAGGCCAGCCTGCGGATCGATCGCAACCTGCCCATCCAGTCCCGTGGCGGAAGAGGGCGTGCCATTGACCAACACGAGCCCGCCACCTTGTTCCGCAAAATAACGCAGGAGATCTGCAAGCGTCAGCGATACTTCGCCTGTGCCCATGTCCGCGTAAAGCATTCCGCCCGAGATTAAATCGCCGGCTCGGTCAAAGTCCCGCAAACGAACGTTCTCTGCCATGATGTCTCCAAAAGACAAGCCGCCCACCGGCGGTTTCAGCGTGGTTAGTGAGAGGCCTACAACCTGCGACCATGGCGGCCGATACGGTCCAGCGGAGGTACGCTCGCGTCACAGACAAAGTCGGCCGCAGTCTCGCCGCGAGGTGCGGGTGGATTCAGGATTGACCCGTGATGTTTATCTCGAATCGTTGCTGGTGACGGCCGAACTAAAACTGCTGCATCGAAGGTTCGCGACTGCGCGTTTCCGTCAGCACCGACCGCGGGGTGATGCGCCTCTGGCAACGTGGGCGTGTACCGGTTTAGGTCGACGAATTCGTCAGCCCGGCGTAGCAAGCTTATCGACCAGACGGCATCACACCGCCTTTACGTGAAGCTAGCGCGTGGAAGCGGAAGGCCGAATCGATGACCATCGGACATTACAACGCACCTTACGCCGGGCCTTGCGCGGGTGGCTCCGTCTCTTTGCGGCGACCGAATGTGAAATAACGTTCGCCCGCGTATGCAGCCGCCGCGGTTGCAAGATAACTTGCCATCAGATTCTGGTCTGCGCCTGCACTCGCCCAGAAAGCGGAAAAGCCGAAAAACATGGCTTGCGCGAATCCCTGGACGATGACGAGGCGGCGCCGGGCATTTCCCTGCCCCCAGTCGGCCAGCACAGGCAAAGAGGAAGCGGCCCACCCGGCCGACGCAATCAGCGCGACCCATGCATATTTGACAAAACGATCGCTGGCCGTTTCGACCGGAACCACCACTACCGATGCTGCCCATGCCGCAGACATCAGGGCGAGGCATGACACTGACAGGTTAAGGAAGACGCGAGGCCGAGAGAGCATTCCATTTTCCAGTGTAGAAATACACACGGCTGTTCTCCCACAGGAAGTACACGGCCATACCGAGATGCAACGGCACCAGCATCGTCATCGACTTGAATGCGGCAAGTGAGGTCGTCAACAGGTAATAGAGCGCAATCCCCCACAGCACCAACGCAGCCGCCGATGACGCTTTGCGAAAGCCGGAGGCAATGCGAATCGCTTGGTCGTCCCACTTGCGGCCCCAGACAAATTCGACCGCCGCGCATTGCAGCATGAAGACGCCGACAAGCAGGAACGAATAGCCCCAGATGTCGTCGATGCCAAGGTGTTCAAGCACCTGATGCAGGACGCCCGACCCATCGCTACCGCCGACCTGGCCGCTGTAGCCAAGCGCGATCATCTGCCAACCCATGTAGATTTCAGCTAGCAACGTGTGTCGGGCGGCGAGCCGGCCGGGGCGCGGTGGGTGGTATGCGTGGAAGTCACGGGTTTGACTGGCCATAGTCTTCGAACCGGTTACAGAGACCGCATGCGCGACAGAAGAGCGAGTGCGATCGATTCGCTGGAGCGTCGGATCAACCACTGTTCTCGACAAGCGCCTTTTGTGGCTAACGCGTAATCGGCCGTGCCGTTGTTGTAAGCGAGGCAGAACATGTTGAACCGCTTCTTGCGGAAGTCGTACAGGCCCGCCGCGCCATTCGACGTAGCGTATGGGCCGTCCGTCCCGGCCCAGTACTTCATCGTGCTGGTCTTGTAATTCACATGCGTGACTTGAGGCATGTAGTCGGCGTACTTCGCATTGTTCAACTGGACCGCGCCCGTACCCGCGGCATTGTTTATTCCCGCGGCTGCATAAGTGTGTGCGACGTCGTTGTTGTACACAGCGAGCGAAAGCGGCACACCGGTGATGACTGTTGACGAGCCCGCTACGAGCGCCGGACCACAGCCCATCGGAAAGTTGTCGCCTGCTTCGGTCGCCTGCATCGCCGCAAAGGTAAAGTCGTTATCGCTGACCAGGCTGGCCAGCGTTTGCGAGACGAGCAAGCCGCTCGCGGTGGTGCCGGCAGCTGCCGCTCTACGGCGCAGGACCGGAAAATCACCGCTGGTATCTAGCACCGGCAGATTACCCGTCGTCACTTTCGGGATAAAGTCGTTGCCGTCGAGAGAGTAGACCTTGACGAGCGTGCCATCGTCATTCTTCTTCACACCCCACGCGGCACTGACCGCCCAGCAATCAAAGATACTGAGTTTGAGCGCATGCAACCACGACAGCGCCGCGTCGAGCGCGGCCTGGTCGACGATCATGCCGCCATCGGCCAGCACTCTCTTCTTGTAATAATTGGGGTCGATATCGGCGATATTGGTCAGTGAGTACTTGCCATCTTCGTACGAAGCGTTTGACGTAATTTGGATCGTCATGTTGTTTGGCCTTTAATGTCCGCAATGTTCAGCTTCGTCAATACGATCGTGCTGCCGTAAGTGCCGCCAGGGGTACTTTCGCGGGCAAGGACGAAGGTGTTTTCGTCGAGCATGTCGAGCGAGGAGTAGCCGGCGTAAGCCGTCGGGTCATCGTTGAGATGCAGCGCATAGGGCCAGCTCGCTCCCCCGTCATACGAAACGCGCACCACGGGATTCGCGCGGTTGTGGTTGATGGCGTCGAGATTGCTCAGAATCAGTTTGGCCGGGGCGTCGAGATATGCGGCTGCCTGCAGCAGATCTCCGTTAATGGCGGGGTCCGCTACCGTTTGTCGGTCGGACGCGAGCGTCCAGGAAAGGCCGCCATCGTCGCTCACCATGACGTAGCGTAGGGTCGCGCTGCTCCCGCGTATCGACATATAGAGCTTGCCGTCAATGTCTTCGGCGATCGCTGCCTCGGTTGCGACGTATTGCGAAGGGCCCGAGACATGCCAGGTGTCGCCGCCGTCATCCGAATAACCAGCGAACGCTCGAAACTGACCGTTGACCGGACCGTAAAGCGGCACCAAGATCCGCCCCGCGACCGGTCCGAACCGCGTCTGTATCGCTTTGGGACCGGACGCAGGAACAACCTCGTGGTCATAAGCCTGGAATTCGGTCAGGAGCCGCGGATCAGACCAGCTTGCGCCTTGATCGTCGGAATACATCATGTACGTCGTCTGCGTATTTGCATTCGACGGATCGTCCTTGTTTGTCGCGTAAAACAGCAGCAGGCGTCCGGCATGCGCGCCCGACGGTATCAAGATGGCTGACATGTTCGACGCGCCGGCCGGCATGCCGTCCGCAGAGACAAAGCCGCTGTTGTCGATCAGTACACGCTCATCGCCGCGCTCATCGGTTCTGAACGCCCAGGAGCCGTCAGCGTTCATATTGGCCTCAAGCATCACGACCTTTGCCCCGATGAAATCCCCGCCTTTATCCGAGCCGTAATATGGATTCGGATTCGGGAGGCGGCCCGCAAACAGAAGCACACGCGTGCGCGAGAGCCTGACTACAACCGGGCAACGGTAGCCGTAGCCGCGGTCAGCGTTGCACTCAAGGGCGACGGCGTCGTTACGGCAGGCAGTCAGCGGTAGCGACGCGTCGAGCGTCTTTGCGAAGGTGCGTTGCTGCGCCACCGCCCTGGCAATGACCGCGGCCGGCCCTGCGCTCTCGAGAGCTGCTTGCAGGCTCTGCACACCCGCGAATGAGGCGGTGCCGTCCGGCGCGAAGCGTGCCAACTCAAAACCGTCGGACGAGAGAACCTGAATCCCGCGTTCGCTGGCGAGAACGGCTGGCGCGACCAGCGCGGCCGCCGACTCGCCTTTGGCAAGCGATGCCTGGACGTCGTCATATCCGGCGATAACGAATGTGCCGTCGGACTTGAATGCGGAATAAAGCTGGCTATCGACGATGGAAACTTCGAGGTAGCCATCGATCTGCGTGGTCGTGACGGCGGTTTGGTCTGCCAGTGCCTTGGCGGTCTTATTGGCCTTTGCGCCATCTACATTTTCGTAGATGTCAATCGACGCGCCTGGCGTCGTCGACAGCACTCCAAACAACTGTCCGGCGCTCGTCTTCTTCAACCCTTCGTCCACGCTGCTGAACGCGCCGTTCTGTCCGAGCACCAGAAGATACGTAGCGCGGGCAGCGTCGGCGGCCGACGAGGCGATGTCTCTGGCATCGTTGATCGCCGAGATCTGATCCGTGCTCAACTTCAGCGCCATGCCGGCGGGCCAGGCACCTGCCGTTTTCGGGCCGTAGAACATTCCGGCTTTCGGATCGAACGCGACCTGCCCGTCGAGCCCCATTGCGGCGGACGGGGCGCCGCTCGACAGCAGCACTCCGCCGCCATTCGCCGCCAGGTAGCGCAGTAGATCCGCCAGCGTCAATGCGACCTCGCCCGCACCCATGTCCGCATATAGCTTGCCGGCCGCCACTGGGGCGCCGGCAGGATCGAAGTCGCGCAAGCGAACGTTGTCTGCCATGGTTTTTCCAAAAAGAAAGCCGCTCGAAGGCGGCCTTGCTGAGTCAGTCGGCGCGATCAAACGCCCGGTGTGAACATGTATGACAAGCTGTTGCCGGTGTTCAGCCAGCTTCCGGGGGCGCCATTGCTTTGCACCGCGCCGCGGATACTGACCGTTTCACCTGCGCTCACCTTTTTGGTGACGCTGTTCGTCATCGGGAAAAGCGTCTGATCGCTGCTCGACGACAGCCCGCTGACGCTGCCTTTGATCTCGATGTAATTCTGGATGCTGCCTGGCTGCTGCGACGAGAAGTTCGTGGATTGCGTCGCCAGCACGTAGCCGCTGCACGGTGCCTTGAACGTGAGGGTTCGTTCGAAGGCGGTCACGGCGCCGGAGGTCGGAATGCCCTGGTAGTAGACAGTGTCCGCTTTGGCCGATGCGAGGGCGAGGACTGTCTGGACGACCGCGTTTCGGAAGTTGCTCTCGAGCGTGGCGACATCGCCGTTGTCGAGCGCATCGATGCCGCGCGTGGCCATGAACTGTCCGATGGTGGCGGCGATTGTCGTGCCCTGTCGCAGGGCCTTGTTCACCTGGTCGGAACGGGCGGTGCCCGATGTGAAGCCGGTCGACAGTGCGGGCAGGGCTTCGTATTGAGCCTGCGTGGTCACATTGGCGCCAGCGCCAGCAGCGAACGGTTTGAATTGATTGGTTGCCATGTCTTAAGGCGCTCCTACGAGTTTTTCGGGCCAGGCGCCGACGTCGAAGCCAGCGATGTATTGATTTTGCGCATCGAAGCCGAACACTGGGCCCCCTTGCAGGCTGGTGCGGTAGTAGCCGTTCACCGACACGGCTTCGGGCTTCAGCGCGATGCGTCCAGATGAGAGAAGTGCTTGCACGACAGGAGACGGGATGTTTCCGGACATCACGAACGACACGCTCATGTCGTCGTGGTCCTCGATCATCACGTAAGTGCCGTGGTCCACCCCGATCACAAGCTGTCGATTGCTGCCCCCATGTGAGGCAACGACAGGATCGCCGGCGTCCGTCACGACCGGTCTCGCATAGGCTCGCCCGTCGTTGTTGAAGACGACGTCCAGCACGCGAATCGCGTCCGGCAGCGTGCCATCCCACGCGTTGGCGCCGATCTTCGCTCGGATAACGATGCGGTATTCGTCGTCCTCGAGCGAGACAATGCCCGCGCTCGGGTCGTACGGTCCGATCCACACACCCTGATCGAGGCCGATGACCGGGTCGTCCAACGCGAAGTAGACGCCCTGCAGCGGGGTGGACAACCTGCGTTCAATGCCTGCCCACGCGCCTATGGCGTCAAGCTGGGCACCTTTGGCGATCTCCAGATCGAACGCGTCGCGAACATCGAGTAGCGCCTGCCGAGCGTCCATCAACGGTGTGCACAAGGCGGCCACGACCGCAGAAAAACGCGGCTTGTCGGCATGCTCGGACGTAATAAGATTGGTGTATTCGGAAGCGTCGGCCATGTCAGGAGGCGATTAACAGAGTCACATCGTCGGCACCGCACGCGGCAGCTTCGTTAAATGCGATTGCTACGTCCGAACCGGATTGGGTCGAGACAGTGCGCCCGAGGGTCAGTCCAGTGACCTCGTAAGTCTGGCCATCAGCGGCGCCACTCAGATTCGCCGGCACGAAGAGCCGCGTTTGCATCACCTTCTGACCGATGCCGAGCGCGTTGATGTGCTGGGCGATCGCTGCCTTGACTTCTTCGCCAATCAGCGCGGTGTAGCCGGTGAGGGGCGTCAGGGTAACGGTGACCGCGATATTGACGATAGTGGGCCGATAAAAGCGGATCTTGTGGGCGATGCCATAGCTGTCTTTGACCGTCACGATGGTCGTTCCAGCTGTTCCCGCACCCAGCGACTTCTTCGCCTCGATCGCGGACGCGACCGCCACTGCATCGCCGCCCTCGACGACGAGCGCCAGCGAATGCGACGGGATGCCATTCTCATCCGTTTCCGCGGTGTCGTTCTCGTAGGCCCGGTATCGGGTGACGCCGTCGATGGTCGCGACGGCGCCGATGATGCCTTCGAGCACGGTGCGCGACGGAAGGGCGACGGAGATGGCTTGCCGAGCGCGCAATGCGGCGTCGGTCTCCACGGGCGCGCCTTCGGCCGCTGCGCTGGCATTCGTCACCGACTGCCAGCCGCGTGTCGGCGTGGCGATCTTGTTCACCGAACCTGCGCTGGCGGAGACTGCGCCCGGCGTCTGCGCCGTTGCGGTGACGACGACTTGACCCGAACTTGGAATGGCGACGAGCGCCGGCAGCGACCACCGGCCGCCGGCGGCGTCTTCCACCACGCCCGACGAAATTATCGTTCCAGCTTGGCCGACGAGGGTCAGGTCGACGCTCGATGCGCTGGCTGCCGCACGCGCGATGCCGTTCAGGCGCACGTTGGCAGACAGTGCCGCGCCGGTCGCCGTGGCTGGAGAGAACGAGCGGTACACCGCCACGGCCGTGGCATTTGCGTCATGGATGGCGCGCGCGAAGATCGCAAGCAACTGACCGTCCTGGCTATCCGCCGCCAGGTAGACGTCATCGCCATAAATGCCTCGGTAGGCTGTCTTCAAAAAGTCGAGTACGTCGCCGTACGACGGCGCTCTGATGCCAGTCGCGTCGATTGTCGGTGCGGTCGTGATAATCGCCATCAGATGGTTTCCTGCAGCGTCGTTGCGCCATAAATCGTGTCGATCTGTACGGAGACCGTCAGGCGCCGCGCGTCGCGGTCCACCGTACTGCTGTAGCTCTCGATGCTGTTCACGCCGTCCGTCGACAAGATCCGGTTGCGGATGGCCGAGTCATAGACCGCCGAGGTATATTTCCCAAGGACGTCGGTGTGCCACGGCGTCCCCTCCGTGATGTCGAGAAACCACTCGCCGGTCAGCAACGCCAGACGAGTTCGAACCGCCTGCGCAATGCCGTCGACCTGGTCTCTGTAGAAGTCGGCTTGTTGCCCGCCGAACACGTAGTCGCCGTTTGCGTCCAATTTTCGATATCGCATGTATTGCACTCGTAGCAGGGGATGTCATCGACGCATCGCGTGACCGACGAAACCGCGACGCCGGCTTTCGAGGGCCGAGTCCATCGCGCGCTCGTTGGCCGTAACGACTCGCGCAGACTCGCCGCCGACGACCGAGGCCGCAGCTGGCGCCTTGCGCTGCATGACGCCTGATGCGTCGATGGCAGGTCGGTCATCGACGTGCGGTCGAGGCCGGCATCAAAGAACTGTTTGTGACGGCGAGATGGAGGCCGGCAGCGGTCGACGTGCGCCGCGCTGACATAGGGGGCGTCGTGCTTCGCAGCGTCGCCGGATAGCATTCGGTCGCGCGAAGTTCTCGGCATGGACGTGTACAGCGAGGACCGCCTGCGTCCGCTTTCTAGCGACGAGACGGATGGCGGGGCGACGCCCGGTTTGAAGCGTTTCAACCTCGTCGTGACGCCTTGCCATGCCTAGCCACGCCTTACCGCGCCTTGCCGCGCCTCGTGGGCGCTACGTCACCGCGCCGGAAGTGCCATCACCCGGTTCCACGCCGCTATGCCGGTGGCTGTCGTCTACGCGCTTGCCGTTTGCGATAATTTGCCCCACAACGTTGACGATCCCGGTGATGGTTGCAGTCGCGTGACTGCCACCACTACCCGCCAGACCGGCCGCGTAGGTGAGCAGACCTTGGACGACGGTTTCACCTGTGAAGACGCTGGTTGGAGCGTCGACCTCGAAGCCGCCCGGCGCGACGACGCGCACCGCCTTCGTAGACGGATTCAACTCGATGAACGTCGAACCGTCGTCGCTGCGCAACTGAGTGCATGTTGCGCTGAGACCGGGCAGGGCGCGTGGGACCGACCGGATACCTGGAATGGCAAAACCGTCGGAAAGGTCGTGCATTCGATACTCGACCTGTTCTTCGATGCCTCCGCCTTGCCACCACGCGTCGATACAACGCGACGAAAACACCATCAGCGCCTCGTCACCCGGACCAAGTGGAAACGTCAGCGTGCAGTTTCCGCCGGCCGGGAACTGCACCGGACAGTTGGTCAGGAGCGGCAGGTCAACACTTGCGACTTCGCCAGTCTCGTCGCGAAACCGGGCGCGGACCGATGGCTGTATCGTCGCAGTCTGGGTTGTTGGGTCGAAGGACTGCACCACACCCGGGAAGGCTGTCCAGATTCTGGCTTGAGCACCGTCGCTGGCCGCCTGTAGCGCCTCGATCAAATCGTCTTGTCGTTCTCGTGGATCCATTACTTGCTACTCGTAGCATATTGCGATAGGACATGGATTCGTCACACTGCTGCCGAGCGCGCCCGCGTGAATATTGCGGGCTTCGCGGTCGCAGAGCGGCGCTTGTCAACCTGCCACGCATCGAGGTTCGCACGACAGCCGATATCTGAGAGGCTCAACAACGGAAGGGGGCGCCGCGGCGTGTTCACCGTTGGCGTGACATCGCGAGCGCAATGCGCCACGCCCCGGGCGCATCCTACGGCTTGGCGGCCACCGGTTTCATGGTTTCGTCGATGTCGACGGCGATTACCTTGCTGTGCCAGTCGTTGCCTCGCGAATCACCGGTGTGCTCCGCCTGCGTCACTTTGTACATGCCGTCCGAATTGATGCCGGTATGGCTTTTCTCGGCGTCAGCACCTGCCTTGTCGCTGGCGGCGGTCTGTTCGTAACGCTGGATGCTGTCATTGTTCAGCTTGATCGCCTGTCCGATTCTGATACTCGGGTTGAGCAGCATCGTCAACTCGATGCCGCCGATCGTCTGCGTCGGCATGCCGATCATGCCGGTCCGATAATTGATTTCCGGTACGTCGCCGGGCAGGTAGGCGGTCTGCGCGACGACGTTGAGACGGCCGTTGTCGATATACCAGTCGCTGCCGACCGATCGTGCGGTGCCCCGCAACTGATCCCGAGCCAGACCGAACATGACCTTGCCGCGCGGAAACACCGTGCTGGGAAGCGTCGTCATCACGCCGAGCGAGATACCGCGCGATGCCATTGCATTGCCGATTGCACCGACATGTTCACTGAACGTCGAGCCTGCCGCCATCGTTTGGCGAATGATCGAAAAGTTGTAGGCGCCGTCGCCATCCGCCGCCGCAATGTCGAGATAAGTGTCAGTCGGCGACTCGCGGATGAATCTGACCTGCTTCACGGTTCCGTCGAAGATCGAGCCGAAGTTACCTTCGTAACCGGCACTCAACACAACCCGCTTGAATTCCTTCATCGTCTTCGACACGGTCGTGGGCGACGGGTTGTAGACTTTCAGACGCAGCGTATTGGGCGTTTGCAGATTGCCGCGTCTCGCGACGAAGGTGAACCGGAGCTGCGACAGATCCAGCGCGTCCGCGTCGGTTCCAATCATCAGCGACGCCTTCCGTCTGTACTGCCTGGTACTCATTCGTCTGTCACCCAATAGAGCCGTGTTTCGGTTCCGAGGTTGGCGTAGGTCGGCGCCGCATCCGGATCACCCTTGGTCTGAACCCACAGGCGGCCGGAAAAGCCAAGATGCGCATAAGGTTCAAGCAGGTTGCTCCCCGTGACCAGCGGCAGCCCGGACGCCATCGGCGTGCCAGCTTCGTCCGCAATATCCAGCACCCAGCCGCCTCCACTCACCGCCAGATAACTGAGTGTCAATTGATAGACGGTGTCGCCCAGGCGGATGGAGAAGCGTTGCTGCGTCGGCGTCAGCGGTATTTCGTAGAAGTTCGGCATTACCAGTTCGCCTTGGATACCGCGCCGCTATCCGCGGGCGTCGCGGCCGTGACCTGCTTGGTACCTGCGTTCTCGATCTGTCCGGTGGCAGCAGGGTTTGCCTGCGCCGCCTTCGGTGGCAGCGTTGCTGCCTTCGTCTCGACGATCAGAATCTCTCGGCATGTCAGCGTCACCATGATGGCCTCCGACGAGGTCTTGTCCTTGGTCAACCCAAGGCTCGACATCAGCATGTTCGCGTAGCGTCTCGAGCTGGTCGTGATCTCGAACGGCTCACGCGATTCCTGCAGCGCGAGCAGCTGCGAGTAGATCCCGGAAACGTAATCGGATCCAATCAGCGAGCCACCCTTGAACGAATTGATCAATGCCGATATGCCGCCCAGCGATGAGTTCGACCAGGCGCACTTGATCGTCACCTGACAGGGACGCTTGTACGAATGATCCGACACGACGGCGCCGCGCTCGACCGGATGGTCGGTTATCTGGATTTCGTCGTTGTGCTGCTCCTCGAGAACCGCCTGGAAAACGATCCCGCCGATGCTCTTGGACTGGCTGATGCCGATCTGTTCGAGGATACCCATCAGAAGACGGCTCCTTGCAAGTTGCGCGCGAGATCTTGCGTCAGGCGCTCCTGTTCCAAAGCGACGTTGCGAGCGACGTTGAGCGGGTCGCCCACGCCGTTGACATTGATCGTGACGTCGGTCGCGATGGTCGCCGCCGCGTCGCCGCGCAGTCGTGCTTCCTGGCTCTTTTCCACGTCGTTCGAGCCTGGGCGTTCGTAGTATCGAGATACGATTTCGCCAGCTTGCCGGGCGTTGGTCGTTGCGCGCAGCAGCATGCCTGCGCGTCGCTCCGCACCGTACATGAGCTCATAGTTCACGTACCACAACTGCTCTTCGATCGAAGCCGAGGTTAGATCCTTGCCAGTGACTCGCTTGAACTCGGCCTGCCGGTCCGGGTGCCACTGCGCGACGCCGTACGCTGCGCCGTTATCTCCAACCGCGTCAGCGCGCAGCTTGGATTCCTGGAACAGATTGGCAACGATGCCGGCCGCCTGAGCAGGCTGCCATCCCATCCGCTCGAAATAGGCCATTGCACTGCGCTTGCGATCCGCGGGCGCAACGTACGCCGTTTCGTCGGCGGCGGTCGATGACGCCGGGTCGGTTTCGGGGGTACCAGTCAATCGGTGCAGCAGCGTCCCTAGGAACTCCCCTGCGGGGAGGTGCAGCGAAGCCTGAAGCAGATCGCCGCGTTGTGCTTCCTCTCGACCTGTTTTCTCGTCAACGTCCGGGAGGCCAAGGCCCTTTGCGACCCGCAGTGCAGCGAAGCTGAGAATGCCAGCGAGCCCGCCTCTCGCAAAAAGGCTGAGGCCGCCACCAACTACGCTGGCTGCCGCGCCAGCAGTACTCGTCGCGCCGATTCCTGCCGCGAGGCGAAAGAACGCAGCGGCCAATCCCACCACACCGTTGACCAGGCCGCCGGCGCCCAGCAAGCGCATGATCGCCACTAGTGCGATCAACTTCGTAGACCAGCCGTCCGTGTGCTCGTCGGCTTCCACCAGGAGGTCGAGCATCTTGCCGATCACCGGTGCAACAGATTTGCCAAGCCGCACAAGCGCGTCGACCACTTCGGTGACGCGCTTCGTGATCAGGTCGCCGTTCTCATGCACCCAATCGCTGAACTGCTGCAATACCGGCAAGCCATTGCGCAGCAGATCGGTCTCGATCCGTGCGCCCAGTATCTCGAAAGTCGAACTGAGTTCACGCAGCTCTATCATGAAGCGGTGCGAGTCGTCGGCCGCCTGATCGAGACCGGCATCGCTGGCCATCGTCCGGTACTGCGCGATGAAACTGCCGAAGTCACCGCTTTGCATCGCGGTCAACGTGTTCTCGTCGAAGTCGAACGGCTGGGCCGTTGACTTTGCCGTGGCCCAAGGCATCGCCGACAGCTTCTTGCCGACGTCGGTCATGATATCGACCGTGTCACGCAGCTTGCCGTCGGCATCACGCGTGTCGACGCCGAGGTCCTTCACGCGGCGCTCCCCGTCCGGCTCGTTGCGCAGGTAACGCGCGAGCTTCTCCAGCGAGGCGAGCGGCTCGCCGTCCGACGTGCCGAGATTCGCTCCAGCGAACTCCAGTGCCTTGATGCTGGTCACCGAGGCGCCGCTGCGCTTCGCGGCGAACGACAGGGTCTCGAGTTTGGACGCAAAGGCAGTGAGGGTGCTACCGATGGATTTCGCCGCCGATTCGACCGCGGTGACCATCTTCCCAAGACTCCGAGTGGAGTGGTCGATCGCGTCGTTGAATTCCTTCAGGGGCTTGCCCTCGGCATCAAATCCCAGTGACACGAGAAAATCGCGGAGGATGACTTGATCAGACATTCTTTTCTTCCATCAGCCGGCGGGCGCGCAGCTCGTTGTCCGCTCGTACGGCTAGGGCATCGTTCATCAGCGCAATGTCCTCAAGGCCGATCGACCCGTCCAATAAAGACTCATACCGGCACATCCCGGCAATGACTGGCGCAAGCAGCCAGTCTTCACCGTCGGGAAGCATCAGCCAGCTTGCGCCTGAGATGCCGGGCTGCTCGACTGGCTGGTAAGCAACCCGCTGATAAAAGGGCCGAGATTGACAGTGATGACACGAACGGTCAGCGGTAAGAGGAGTGACAGATCGATATCGTCGAACATCGGACCGCCGGGCGACCAGATGTTCGCCCAGCCGCTTCCCTGCTGGCGCTTCACAACCGACATGCATGTGTCGATCAGGTAGTCCACGGCGTCGTCGGGCATGCCGGCCAACGCTTCCGCGAACGGCTTGAGGATCTCCGGCGATTGTTCGAGGGTTGCCATCAGCGACCCGCCCCGCGCGAGCCCGACGTAGATCGGCAGCAACGCAGGGATGATCGGCGCGATTCGCCGCGACACATGAAACTGTTTCTTTGCAGGCAGCTTTCCGATCTGGAAGGTGATGTCCTGCATCTCGACAGTCGTCATTGCGTGTAGCTCCCAAGGATGGTGTCAATTGCGATCGCGTCGAACACCCACTCGATGGTGTCCGCATCTTCCTTGTAATTGAGATCCGGCTTCTTGTGAAACGCGCAGCGTACCGCCGTCGTGATGTCGCCCGAGACGTTCTGCTTGATGACGATCGTGTTCAGCCCCCACAGCGCCGACGACAGCGACTGGGCGTCATAGAGCAGCATCAGCTTCGTGTTAATCGGCGCCGTCTTCAGGTAGCGCAGCGTCACGGTTCCCGATTTGTCGGCGCGCAGGGTGTGGATGCCGTTGCCGTCTCCACCCATGAGCATCGTGTTTTTCTCATTTGCCATTGCGATGGTGATGCCTTCCTTCGCGGCGGCTTCGCCGTAGCCGAGCGCGAACGCGCCGCCCGGCCCGACGATATTGGCGGAGACGTCGATAAAGCTGTAGGTTGCCATGTGGATTACCGGTTGACCGAAATGACGACGTCGGCGAAGTGAATCGCGCCGGCGAGCTTGAGTGCAGCCTGAATGGTTGGCGCTTGGCGGGCGGCGCGAGCCGCGGCCGACTGCGTGCCGATGAGCGGCGCGTACGTATAGAAGCCTTTGCTGAGCGTCTGGCCGGTCACGATGTCGCCCAACGGCGGACCATTCCAGACACCGGGGGCAATCAGTCCATTCGTCACCGCTTGCGACAGGCGCGATTCGACCACCGTTTGAATCAGGCCGACGCCCGCGTCCGTCTGCGGAATCTTCGGCTGATCGAGCAGGAGGTTGTAGACCTCGGTCTGCACGTCGTTCTGCAGCCAGTCGAGACCATGTCGCTCGTCGAAGAAGGTGCCATTCGACATGACGCCTTCCTGCAGGATCGCGGTGCCGTTCTGGTAGTTGATGAAGACGTTGCAGTTCTTCGACTTGAGCGCGTTCGCCTGGCTTTGCGAGAGCGTTTCGGCGGTGACGCCCGGCTCACGCTTGAATTTGAGCGTGATCGTCGTGTTCGACCCGTCGAAGTCGACGGTGAAAGCGCGACCGAGTGCCGAGATCGCGGCATACGCATCGGTCGAACTGAACTGGACGAACGTGCGGCTGTAGCCGGCGCCCTTGAGCGCGCTGGCGACGTCGTTTACCGACTGCGCGTCGAGCGCTGCCGCGTTTTGCGTGGTGACGCCGAACACGCGAGCCGGGCTGGCCGCTTCGACGTAGGCAGCCACCGACAAGATGTCTTGGTCGCTTACATTGGGCGTGGCCAGGGCAAGACCGTACCAGTCCGTCGACAGGTCCGCCAACGCATTCACGGCCTGCACCAGCGGCTCGGCTTCGACGCCACCGACCGATGTGCCAGCCGCCAGACCGAGCTTGGCGCTCAGGTCGGTGCCGCTACCCGTCGACGCGGCGCGTCCAACCGCGGATGCTGCACCGCTGGTTTTGCTGGTCATGATGAAGCGGGTGCCATCCCAGCTGGTCGTTGCCTGCGTCAGCTTGGCATTGATTGCCGATGCGACGCCATTCAGATTCGTCGCGCCGGTGAGGTCAAGCCCCGTTACGCTTCGGGCAACGCCGTCGACTTCCAGCGAAAAAGAACCGTTGGCGATCGTATTGAAGTTGCCGATCGCCTGCTGGGTGGCGGGAAGCGATGCCCCTCGCAGGAGACCGCTCGACGCGCCCTGCGCCCAGCGGCCCATATACAGCAGGGCAGGCTGCGGTGACTGCGAGAAGAAGCGTACAGCAGCCGCGTATTCGGGCGCGGCGATGCCGAAATCGGTCGCCACGTCGTCGAGGTCCGCGTAAACGCGGATGCGTTCCTGCACGTCGATGACCGGTGTCGAACCGATCAGCAGCAACGCGCCGAAATTGCGCGTTGCTGCATCGGTCGGTGAGAGCGACACCGACACATTGACGACATTCGATACCGAAAGTCCGCTAGCCATGAGTTTTAGTCCTTGTTGAGCGCCACCGGCGCCGATGACAGGTTGCGAATTGCATAGGTCCGCACCACTTCGTGCCGCATGTCGATCGACAGATCGAAGCGGCGTAACCACGTGCCGTCAGTAAGCGCGGCCGAGCCCTGCAGCGGGCCACTGCGGACCACTGCCAGGCGATACGGCCGCAAGGTTTCGTTCGTCTGCGGCACGACCATGCCGTCGCGGAGCTGCGTCGCGTAACGTTGCGCGTGAGGCCCGTAGCAGGTCACGACCAGGTCAAGCAGTTCATGCTGAATCAGTTCCTGCTGGTCGTCGGTTGCTGACACGCTGACCGGGCGCGCGTCCTGCTGCGACGTTGCTGCCACATCGGCGTGCAACGTGGCATCGATCGCGGGACGCTGCCGAATGAGCACGTTGCCATCCGTTTCGACCGCTTCGATGCTGAACACACACCAATTGGTGTCCGGCTCCGGCGCGGCCGCGACCGTTGCTGGCCAGCGAGGCTGTATACGTTCGGCGGGCAGATCAGTCAGAGCGCCGATCATGAGCCGTAGAACGTCTTCCAGATCGGCATCGGCGAGGGGCGGCGCATCGTCGGTCGGCAACAGGAAGCCGACAGTTGTGCTGTCCATAATTTCGTCGTGGATGAGAGGCAGGCCACAAGGTTCCGCGACGCGGTTGGCCCAAGCGCGCTTCGGCGGCGGTGCCGACCGCGATGACAATGCGATGTGTGAATGCTGATTGCCCGCGTCGCGTCTGGACTGATTTTGGAACCAGGCAGTGCTATCGGACAGCTTGGGCGGTGCGAATGAGTGATTGAGACGCCAAATGCAAAAAGCCCGCGCAGTTTCCTGGCGGGCTTTCGTTTCTTCCGGGCACTCTCTCCCCGCCAACGGGCAGGGAGAGAGGCACGCAATTCAGCGGCATTCGGTCATCTGTGGACACTATAGAACTGTTTCGGCCGGTTTACAACTATTTTTTTGATTGAGGCGTTCGCGTTCCATACGAGTCAGTTCTCGCTCGATGTCGCGATGCGCATTTTGCAGGGCGAAAGGGAAGGCGCGCGTACGGATGCGAGCGTTGTGCATCTTCCACATGATGGTCCGAATCTGTTCCATCGAGCGCCGCTCGACATACACCTGCTTGAGCAGTTCCTTCGTGACGGGATTCGTCATGGTCTTCCAAGCGCGCTCGACGTCCCACCCGTCACGGTCATCGCGAGTGATCGGCGGTTGCGACGCAAGAAACTCATCATCGGCATCGCGTACGAACCCTCGAATGCCGCAGTACCACGCCGCCCACTTCGCGCAGACGCCAAACTTAAAGAGCGGGGAGCGCACGACGCGTCCCCAGTTTTCCAAACGATCTTCGAGTGTCATTGACTTCCCCTACTGATAAATGATTGCGCTCGCCGCTGCGCCGCATATGCCGCGCTTATGCGGCGCATGTGCCGTGTGCGCTCGATGCATGTCCGGCGCTTGACTGTCCCTCAGTTCGTGCGCGCAGTTCGTACGCTAAGGCGGACGCTGGACGACGCTGCGCGCCGGCCCGGGAAGCTCGATTGGATGACGTGGCCACTGGTATTGCGTTGAGCCAGCGCGCGACCGCAGCAGCATCGTCGTTGCGCCATCCGCCCTCCACGACGGGGACTGGCATTCCGAAACGGGCTTGCTGAACACGCCGGCAGGACCGCTGCATTGGGCTACTGTTCCGTTGCTCGTCCCACGCGCTTGCCTTCAGATTCGATGCAAAACCTGTTCGGCTCCGAGCGCGGTCTTCGAACCATTTCCCGATCCGCCAACCGCGCCGTGCTTGTCGGCCGCTGTTCCACCTGATGAAAGGACCACGCCGGTTTGTCACCGCCGCTCGACAGCACGCGTTCGCACGCTGCCTTATCTCCGACCAGTACGGGCGGCTCGATCGGCAGCCCCTCGCGTCGGTTAGCGGCATCGGTGACGCCAACCAGTACAGCGAGATAGGCCGGTACTTCGCCACGCATCCGATAGCCGCGGTATCTGTTGACGAACTCATTGCGCACGAATGGCCACTCGTCTTCCGTGCGTACGCCCAGTTGTGACCAGCCACCCATCTCCGCTACGACGTGATGAATCAATGCGTCGTCGAATACAACGCTTCGATAGGTGCCGACCAGCCGAACCGAACGATCGATCTTCGCCCACGCCGTAAGGGCGCTGTCCTGCGTGGAGCCTTCGAGCATTCGCACCACGTCGGCGGGTTTCGGCATGAACTGGCCGTTGTCCGGGTTCACGCAGTGCCGGTTGAGTGCATCGCGTACCGCAGCGAAATCGAATGGCCGCATCGCGGAGATCCACACGCCAGCCGCGAATTCAGAGAAATCCTGGCGATAGAAAGCGTGTATTTCCGCCATCAAGGCGGTGAAAGGCTCGATGTCACTGGGTTTCATGGGCATACCTCTCGGCTGCGCGACGGGCGACGTCGCGATTTCGGATTTCCAAGGCTTCCTGGCGGTTTCGCGGATCCCGGCTTGGCGACGCTCGCGCTTCACGCGCCAGCCAGGACGCTTCAAAGCCTTTCCAGCCGCGCTGACAGCACGTCAGCAGCGCGTTATTGAGCGATAGCCCGGCCTTTCTCGCCTCTGCGTGAATGCCCCGAATGGCGGTTGCGCTCGGCGGTGCTTTCATACTCGTGCGCAGCTTCAGCCAGTCTCGAGCGACGTCAGGTTCCACGTTCAACGATTCGAGGTGCGCTTGCGGTTCAAAGCGCGCCACGTCGCGCGCGCTTCCTCTTCTTGGCTCTTGGGTAATGGGATTGGGCTTGGGATTGGGAGCTTCGGCGCGGGAATCGGACATGATTAGTTCTGCTAACCCACGGAGAACCGGCTGGGTTTGCCGTGGGTTAGCAGTGGGTTCGTCGTCCGCTTCATTCGGACACATTTTCGGGTCGATTTGTGCTCTTGGCCGCCCACCTTTGCGTCCGTTCTCCCGAGCCCGGTCGGCAGCGGCCTGGGCCTTTTTGATTTCTTCCTCACACCGCTTGTGCGTCCAGCCGCTGTTTTCCAGGGTGAAAAATTCTTCGAGTATCGTTTGAACTGCCGCGCGTTCGTCGGCCGTCATCGCGCGAGCGAGACGGCAAACGCGTGTCACGTCGGCCGGCAGCGCTTGTTCGTGCGTGTAGTAGAGATCCATCAGGCGCCGATACGCGCCATCCTCGACCATGGTGAGGTGGGCGGTGGCAGCCAGGTAGTCACCGATATGGTGGGGGTAGTAGTTCATGCAAACACCCGCGAAGCGCAGTGACGGCGAAGTGGTGATCGATGCCCGGGTTGGCACTTTTGGATGACATCGCTCGGGGTATAGCGGGGTGCGCGGCGGTACGGTGCTCTGGCGCAAGCAGCCGCTGGCGCGTCGGAGCGGTCGCTTGTGTCACGTCGCCGTAAGCGCATGAGCATGCCCGGCGCACGCGGCTGCTTAATGCGTGTGATCAGAGGATCGACGCGCTCCGCATCTCGCTTGTGCTCGACGCAGCTTCGGTCTACCTCCGGAAACATCACGCCACGGACGAGCGCCAGGACGCGGAGTGCCGGTTCGATGGCCGGCTGCCTGCGCATGTTGATGGCGAAGCGGCGTGCCAAGTCGATCTGGTCGAGAGCGAACAGACGTGACAGGGTTTGTGCCCGGGTCGGGATCGCCGTTCGCCAAGCGGCGGCCGCGACATCGCGCGCCGATGGGATGCGTCGTAGCAGGCAAAACGCACCGTGGACCGCGAGGCGCGTCGCATCGCGACGCGCGTCGACCGCATCGCGTTTCAAGCGCGGATTCGCGACGACCGCTTTTGCAAAAAGCGCCGGCGACGCCATGCCGAAGTTGACCTTGCAGACCGCTCTAGCGCGCGGCAGCATGTCTTGCCCCGCGAGCTGCGCCGGGGCGGCGCCGAGCGCTCGCATGGCATGGTCATCGGGAGTCAGGACAAGGAAGGCGGCGCGGCCTTGGTCAAGAGGGCGGAGTGTGATCCTGTCGCTCATATCTCGTTCATCTCAACCTGTTTGCGAATGCGGTCTTGGCCAAGGGCGCAGTGGCTGTTGCGCAGCGCAGTCCGGCACCGGAGCCGACGCAATCGGCTTGCTCGCCGCTTCGCGCGCTCGATCGTGCGCGGTCCCGCGGTCTGGCCCGCTGTCTATGTCAGTCGTGGATCGTTGGCAACTGAAGCACCCGCAAGCGCGGTGGTTTGCGCGCACGCGTGTCGTCACCGGACGGCGCCGCTGGTGATGCGCCATCGAACAAGGCCCGGCCAGAGTAAGCGCTGGGCAAGAGCGGTGGAGAACGTCGTGCGCGTCCGCCGCCGTGGGTGTTCGCTTCGTCCAGGACGACGGTTTCGGTCTTCATAAGTGGCTTCTTCTCTCGGTACCGTGACTGGCCGTTCATCGCGCGACTCGCTTCGGTGGGAAGCCAGCCAGGCTTGGCTTGCTGCGCAGCCTGAAATCGACGCGCCGACTTGTCTGCACGCCGTGCGCACCTCCGCAAGATGCGCCACGGCCTTCGGTTTGCGCGGGCGGCGGCCGGTCGCTCTCGCCAAGCCAACCAAGCCAACCAAACCCGCCAAGCCCGCCAAGCCCGCCAAGCCCGCCAAGCCCGCCATCCGAGGCACGCGAACCGCTTGCATGCGGCGGTCCCGCAGGAGGCGTCCGGAGACCTCGACTGCGCGCGGACGTTGGCGTGACCCGTCGAATCCCCGCTGTCGCCATCCTCGATCGAGCAGCGCCGATCCCGCCCGGGACACCGGTGCCCCATTCATCCCGTTTGTGATTCGCTGCGGCGCGCCGAACGGGGCGGGGCGTCAAGGAGGTCAGGCCAAATTTCATTCCAGTCGCACCGCAATTCTTTCCGCGAGACCGCTCCGGCGGTAAATCCCTCAATTTGAAGTGACCTAGCGGGAGAAACCGTGCGGGTGCCATTGGCCATCTGAGAAACATAAGACAGGCCGACGCCCAGTGCCGCTGCAAGGCGCGAAGCGTTGCCACGTTCCGCAGAGATGTACTCCGATAGCTTCATGTCGATTAGCCGAGGACTATTCGCTGAAATTTAGCAAGTGCGAATCTTAAAGTCAAGCCAATGCGAAATTAGCATTCGCTAAACTTGACGAATGGAAAACGTGCGTGTGAGACAGCTCAGGAACTTGATCGCTGACCGCTTTGGCGGCAGTCAGGCCGCGCTTTGCAAGCGCATTGGAATGTCGCCATCGCAGATAGGCCAATACCTTGGGGGCTACAGGAACCTCGGGGAACGGGCCGCGCGAAAAATCGAAGACGGTGCGGGCCTGCCTGCCGGCTGGCTGGATGCGGCGCCAGAAACACAAATATCCGTTGCACAGTCCGTCCCGCGGGAGTCCGAGCCAGTCCGGCCGGGTTACGTCCGTTTGCGGACCTTCGATGCAACACCGTATATGGGCACGGCCGGTCAGCCCGTCGATTTTCCGGAGGTGTTGGGCTACGTGGACGTACTGCGCGATTACCTTGTGATGGAGCTGCGGTGCAATCCGGATAGCCTGGACCTGTTGCCGGTTAAAGGCGACTCGATGGCCGGCACGGTCGAACACGGTGACATCGTTTTTGTGGATCGGAGTGTCCGGAATTTCGATGGCGACGGCGTTTATGTCATCGTCTGGAACGACGGTCTGATGGTCAAACGCCTGCAATCGCTTGGCCGTGGCGGCCTACGCATCAAGAGCGACAACACGAACTACGATCCCGTCGAAGTGTCGCCCGAGGAAGTGGAGCAGTTGACGATCTGCGGACGGGTGACGGGCTCGTGGTCGGTCCGACGGATTTGAAGGCTGGCATCTGTCGGTCCGTTGGGAGCAGGGCTGCGGCGAGCTAGCGCCACTGACGGAGGCAGCGAGGGTGACATCGAGCTGCAGGCGGGATGCGCCTCAAGTGTGACCGGTCATGACCGTATTTTGCACTGTCGGGTGGACAAAAGTAGCCGAGCAGCGGCGAGTCGTTGATGCTCCGGCTGCCGAATGGCGAATGCAACCAGACTCGCGAGCGGCCTTGTCGACCGAACCGCATAACGATTGTGCGGCACGGAGATGCCAGCGCCTAGCTGTTTCGCGAGGCGACTGAGAACTCACGCGAGTTTCGTATGTTGGACGGGTTGCCGTCCAGGCGATTGGCGGCGAGTGCCGCATCATTTTCGGTGGCATCTGTATCGCCATCGATTGGCGGTGTGGAATAGTCGGTGCCTGATTAACCGCGCACCGTCGCATACCGGGGTGTCGCAGGCGTTCGACTGCGGACTTGGTCGCAGGCGGGGATTCAGCGCACGCCGCTTTGCGACGGTACCCAGCGCCTTCATCGGCGTGTCGCGATTGAAAGACAGACAGTTGCACCGGTCTCCAGCGACGCAAAGTCAAGCGTCGCTACCACGCGCGTTCAAACATGCCAGCCTCGCCGCGGTCTTTTCGGAAATAAACACGTCGTGTAGTGGTGCCAGCGTTTGTGCGCCGGGCGGGATACGGCTTGTTCGCGAACCACTGATCAACGCTCGGCGATCAGGCGTTGAAACTTTCGCCGATGCTTGACGAAGCATTTCGCTGTTGCTAAATTACTGGTCATCGTCTTCCGCATCTGACCGATGTACTCCTTTTTCTCCAAGCTAACTTGTCAATGCCCGTGCTCATTGATTTCTTTGGAACACCCGGGAGCAGCGCCGAGGCCACGCATGGTTGGTCTGTTCATTAGGGACCGCGTCTGGACTGCGGCGCGGAGTATCGACCTGAAGCAGTCGCAGACGTATATGACGGCGGACGAATCCACGCGCGCGTCTTCAATCGAACCGAGCGCTGATTGGATTGGGGCGATTTCGAGTTGGCTCGACGCGGGCAAAACCCGCCCTGCGTATTGGCTGGTGCTGTGATGACCTGCATCCAACTCGCTGCCAGCCTGTTCGCGTGTGCCGTGCTTACCTTTGTTGCTGCCTACCTGCCACGACAAGGCGCCACATTCGTGGCGATGGCATTTGCGCTGTGCGCCTTATCGCTTCTTTTTCTCCAGGCCAATAAATGAGGACTGCTTCCGATTTGGCATGCCATGGTGCAAGGCAGGCGAACGACGACAGCGATGCGCCGACCGTCGATGCGGAGCGCCGCGATCGTTCCTATGGCGAATGCCGCGGTGTCTCGCGCGTTGCCAATGCGCATGATTTGTGGCATGGAGATAGCTCATCGAGGGCAGTGCAGCGCTGGGCGTTCATCGACCCGCCGGTGGCGACTGGTCATGCGCACCGTGTTGACCGAGTGAGGTATGTCGACAGTGACGTGGGTGCCCAGGGATGAGGACCGGAGCATCAGTGTCGTCAGGCATGGGCCAACGACGGTGTGAGATTGGGGCCTGCAAGCGGCCTTCGTCGATCGCGGCACGCGGCACCGAGGGCACCGAGGCAACGGACGCCGCCGTCCTGCGTTCGGATTGCATTACCGCCGCACGGCGGTCGGACGGGCAGACGCCTGACGCGCCCGTGACACACTACGCTCAAGGGTGCGACGGTCGGCGTCCGCACTGTGTGCAAGACCTCGTTAATAACGGCATGGCTTGTACAAGCGATGCCACCGGAGTCGCAGGCGCGCGACAAGAGACGAATACTCAAGCGAGGCCGGCAATCGACGTTGAGTCTCGCCGCATTAAACAATTCCTCGAGGCCGAGAACGAACGTAACCGCCGCGAGCGAATACGCTGCTTGTTACAGGAGACCGAGTTTGAACGCCATTACTGACCTGGATGCATCGTCGCGCCATTCACGCCATTCACGCCGATGGGCGCGCGATTTGGCGATGATCATCACCGGCGCGTTGTTGACCGTCGCCGTGCTGGGGGTGTGGGATCTCTCAACGCGCAACGATGCCGCAGGCACTCAGGTGTACCGTGCAAGCACATGATGCATCGCGGTCAACCAAGCGCTGCACGAACTGGTTGCGCTGAGCGTGCGCCTGTGTCAAACGCATGCCCATGGCCAAACAGCTTTAACCGATCGGGCGGCGCTTCGGTGAGTGCTGCAATCAGATTTGTATGCGGGCAATGGTCCGGTGCGCCCGAAGCACGCGGTCGTCACCGCAGCCGCAACTGAACGCCTGAAGGCACTCAAGCTTCTCGACGAGTGCCATCAACCGCTGTGGAGTCACAAAAATGACCGTCCTTTACAAGCGCTTCGTTAGAAACACCGTTGGCCGTGACTTCGCCGTCGGCGACATCCATGGCTGTTTTCGCGGCTTGGAACGCGCGCTCGCGCAGGTGTCGTTTGATCCATCGTGTGACCGCCTGTTTTCGGTGGGTGACCTGGTCGATCGCGGGCCGGATAGCGATGAGGCCGTCGAATGGATCGCCAAGCCCTTTTTCCACGCGGTGCGCGGCAATCACGAGCAGATGGCGATCGGCGTTGCATCAGGCCGCTACGATCGCGATACGTATCTGCGAAACGGTGGCGGCTGGTTTCTCGCACTGGCGCCGTGGCAACAGAGGGCCGTGGCCGAGGTCTTCGACATGTTACCGCTTGCGATCGAAATCGAAGCGGAACGTGGCGCCATCGGCATTGTGCATGCGGACATCGCGGGGCAAAACTGGACGGCGTTCCGCACGGCGCTTCTCGCGCTCAACGCCACGACGCCACCCCGCGCTTTGATGGAAACGACGCTGTGGTCGCGAGAGCGCGCAGCGCGCCGGAACTGCGACGGCGTACCGGATCTGCTCGCACTGATCGTCGGGCATACCCCGATGACCAAGCCGGAGCGGCTCGGCAACGTCCATTACATCGATACGGGCGCGGTGTTTGGACGTCAACTTACGATGATCGACCTGGGAACGCTATTCGAATGAACGCGGTACTGACGCCCGCCGCCGTGCGGGTAATCGAGACGACAAGGCGTGCCTGGAGGCTGCGGTGAACGAATCCATGTTTCTGACCCGTGACGAGGTGAGAGACCTCACATATCGCACGCGGCGCGACGCGCAGGCCAGCGCGTTGACCTTGATGGGCATCGAGCACAAGATCCGACCGGACGGCAGCGTGGCCGTGCTGCGAGAACATGTCACCCAGCAGATGGGAATCGCTCAACCGGTCCGCAAGCGACGCGCCGTCGAGCCGGACTGGAGTGCGCTGCATGCCGCGCGCGCGTAATGCCGAGAACCGGGGGCTGCCGGCGCGGTGGCGGTTGGTGCATGGTGCCTACTATTACCAAGTCCCCCCGGGCCTCGAGTCGTTGTGGGACGGGAAGAAGCAATACCGTCTTGGCAAGACGTTGCCCGAGGCGTACAAAGCCTGGGCAGAGCGAATCGGCGAGATAGCGCACGCGCCAACCATCGGCGCGCTGCTCGACCGCTACATGCTGGAAGTCGTGCCGACCAAGGAGCCGTCGACGCAGGCCCATAATCGGGTGGCCATGAAGCCGTTGCGCGCCGTGTTCGCCGCGTTCCCAATTCGCGATCTGAAGCCACGACACGTCTACCGGTACGTCGACCAGCGCACGGCCAAGACCGCGGCCCGCCGTGAAATCGAGATTCTGTCCCACGCCTTCACCAAGGCGGTGGAGTGGGGCATCATCGATCGCCATCCTTTCAAGGGCGAGGTCCGATTGGCGGGAGAGAAGCCCCGAACGCGATACGTCGAGGATGCCGAGATCATCGAGTGCCTGTCGCTCGAATCGAAGCGGCGCGCCGGCAGCGTCCTGGCGGTACAGGCGTACATCCGGGTCAAGCTATTGACCGGCTTGCGCCGCGGCGATCTGCTCCGCCTGACGATGTCCGACATCAAGGACGATGGCATCCACGTTCAGCCGCGCAAGACTGCCTTGACGACAGGCAAGCGGCTGATCATCGAATGGTCGGACGAACTGCGCGCCGCGGTCGCCAGTGCAAAAGCTGCACGCCCCGTGAAGATTTCACCATTCCTGTTTTGCAACAGGCGGGGCGAATGCTATGTGAGCGACGAGAATGGCCGGGCAGGAGGATGGGAATCGATGTGGTCCGGCTTCATGAAGCGGGTCATGACCGAGACCAGCGTTACCGATCGCTTCACCGAGCATGACCTGCGGGCGAAGTGCGCGAGCGACGCGCAGACGCTGGAGCACGCCAGAACGCTGCTCGCACATGCAGACGGGAGGATCACGGAACGGGTGTATCGGCGGCGCCCGGAACGGGTCGCGCCCTTGCGCTGAATAGTACAAACCGATTCTATAGTACAGAAGCGGTCGACTAAGTCGCTGAAACCCAATGAAATCAGTGGCGGAGAGACGGGGATTCGAACCCCGGATAGGCTATGAACCTATACACGCTTTCCAGGCGTGCGACTTAAACCACTCATCCATCTCTCCGAAGGGACAGAAGTATAGCAGACGGCAGTCGTCGCGCAGCATTTTTCGTTTCGCCATGGCGGCGCTGCTCAGGCTGGCGGTTGCGAACGGTTCAGCGTCCCAGGCTGCCGCCGCGTCGCCAGCGGCCGCTTTCGGCGAGCAGCATGTCGCGCAGGCGTTCGGTTCGTTGTGCGACCTGCGCCAGCAGGCCGGCGCGGTCACTGGGGTCGGTGATCGGCGCTGCTGCGGGAACGGCTGGCGGCCGTGACGCTGCGTCGACGGCAGGCGGGTCGATTGTCCGTGCGGCATCGGCGGTCGATGGCGACGCGCTCGCGATGGTCTGCAGTCGTGTTACGCGGCCGAGTTTCAGGGCTCGCGACATTGCGCCAAGCCGATTGCGCAGATCGTACAGGGCGGCGCGAGACGCTGCGCCGGGCGGCGGGCAGTTACCGGTATCCCAATCGACCGACAGTTCAAGCAGGATGTCCAGTGCCGCGATGAGGACGCGGTGTTCGCGCTGCACGTCGTCGAGCCAGCGGAGCGGCACGCCGAGTTCCTTTGCGACCGATGGCATGAGGTTGCGCAGCTGCACGAGGCGCCGGCTGAGCGTAGCGAAGTGTTTCCGGGCGGTGGCGCGGTCCACTGCGCCGCCGCGCTCCAGTTGTGCGGCGAGGTGCGCGCACAGACGGAGGTTCTCCGCCATCAGGTAGCGCCAGGAGTAGGTCGCGTGCAGCGGTAACGCGAACGAGAACGCAAGCGCGATGACGATGCCGATCAACACGTTGGCGGTGCGCCAGAGGCCAACGTCGAGTGCGGCGTCGCCTTGCTCGGCGACGATGCACATCGTAATCGCGGCGAGAAGGGCAATGTACCCTGCCTTGCCGATTGCGTAGTAAGCGCAGACGGCTGCAAAGAATGACATGACCAGAAAGGTCAGCCAGGTCTGAGCGAAGGCGGCTTGCACGGCGATGCAGAGCAGTCCGACGGCGGCGCCGAGCAGGGTGCCGATGGCCCGTTCGCCGGCTTTTTTCCGGATGTTGCCGTGATGTTGTAGGCCGCCGATGACCACGAGGACGGTGACGGACGACCAGATGCCGTGCGGCAGCGCCGCGGTCGCGACAAGCGAAGTCGCCATCGCAATGCCGACCCGCACTGCATGGATCGCACGTGCATGGCGATATCGATAGAGGGGGCCAAAAATCGGTGCGAGGCGCCGTCCAACCTGAGCCAGGAAGCGATAGCGAGCAGTTTCGGGTCTCAACGCGCGCCCTCGCTTAGATTATCGAGATCGCGGGATGGCGCGATATCCAGAAAGTCCGCAGCGTCGCCATGCGGCATGACGTTGGCCGCGGGCATGCGCTTTGCTGATAGACGCGCCAAGCTCAGCATCACTGTTCCAGAAATGTTCAACGAAACTCCCAATATTCACGCGATCGACGCATCGCTCGCTACGGCATTCACGGGCGCCGGCGCAATGGCAGGCATGGCCTTCATGCAAGCCGGCAATGCCGCCGCGGTGCCGCACGACGTGTGGCCAAGCTTGTTTGACCCGGCGCTGGGTCCCGCAGGCGGACTCGCTGGCGCGGTCTGCGGGCTGGTTGCATACAGTGTGTATTGGGCGGTGCGTCACGTGGCAAACCGGTCACTGCGTCGGCAAGGCTGACAAATTTTCTCGCGGTGCTTCCCGCGGTGCCGGAGGCGCCGGCGCCAGGCCCGACCGCGTTCCAGAAACCAATCAGATTAGGTCAAGCGCCAGCCAGATCGGCATCGCGCAAGCGTCGCTCGCACTCGGCGAGCATGTCGATCGATACGCCGGACTGGTAGGCGGGATCCAGCGCTTCGCGCATTTCATGCGCGACGTACAAGCCTGCCTCACGGGACAGCGACGCGATCAGCTCACGCGCGAAGGTGTCGCTCATCGCCGCCAGAGCCTTGAGCAGACCCTGCGAGGCCCGCAATTCACGTCGCGAAAGCCATGCCGCCGCAACGTCGCGGGCGCGGGCATCGCTGGCCAGTTCGTCGCGGTCGTAGTAACCGTTGAGTCGCTCGGTGGTCAGTGCGAAAAGCAAGGCCTTGCGGCTTTCGAGACCCAGCGGATCCTGTTCCATCGTTCGTCCAGACCGGCCCGTTGCCGGCAGCGTATGACAAGATGACGATCATAGCGGAACACGCGCGGGCTGACGGGGCGCTGAAGGTGGCGATTCGATCGTTCAGCGCGGCGACGCTGCGGTGCGCGCGCGAAAGGATCGCGGTGGCTCCCCGGTCCAACGCTTGAACGCACGGTGGAAGGCGCCTGGCTCGGCAAAGCCTGTGGCCACGGCGATCTCGGTGATCGGTTCGGCGCTGCGGCTCAGCAAGGCAGTGGCGCGCTCTCGCCGCAACTGGTTCTTCAGCCGCCGGATGGACTGCCCCTCCTCGGCAAGGCGCCGACGCAAAGTTGCCGATGTCATGCCGAGTTCATCGGCCAGGCAGGCGAAGGTTGGCCACGCGTCGTAGGGCAGCGCGCGCAAACGGTGTCGCAATGCGGCGCCCAGGCCCCGCGTCGAGCGGTATTTCAGGATGACGCTTTCCGGCGCGGCCCTGGCAAACGCTTCAAGCGTCTCGGTCGTCTGAACGATAGGCAGTGCAAGCGCCGCCTGATCGAAGATGACCTCGGTGCGCGTGCAGTCGAACGCCAGGCACGGCGAGAACATCGCCTGATACTCGTGGTGATGCGCCGGCGCGGGGTATGCGAAGCGTGCCAGTTCCAAGGTGATGCGTTGCCCGGCCAGCCAGCACATCAACCCGTGCAGCAGCATCAGCATCGTCTCGTAAGCGAAGCGATCGGGTTGCGCACTGTCGTGCGCCGCGACCACCAGCGCTGCCTGACGGTCGTCCTGAACGAGCTGGATGCACAGGTCGTCGAGCAGGAAGTCGAGCATCCTGCACGCATGGTTCATCGCGTCGCCCACTGTCCGAAACCGCAGCGCGCCGTCCGCTATCGCGGCGACGCAACCGGGGCGCAGTGGGTGGCTGTCCAGGCCGAAGAATTCGTCGTTCAACGCTTCGGTGGTCGTGCGCCACAGCGCGCGGTAGGCGCCAGCGGGCACGCGCCCGTCCGCGCCAGTGCAGCAATCTTCGGGCAGGCCGGCCTGCTTGAGCAGCCGGGTCTTGTCGAGGCCCCGGCGCTCGGCGGCGCGCAGCGCCGCAGCTACGAAACAGACCGCGACGGTGTCGCGCGCCGGCTCATGCTGCCAGTCGACGCCGGGCAGCGCCGGCGGCGTATCGCCTGTCGCGGTTGTGTTCGTCGCGGCGAAGGTCCGTGCCGACTTGGTCGAGCGCTTCGGCATCAGGGTGCGTCCCTATGGCTGAATGTTGCACACAGCTTGCGCCAAAGTGGCATAGCGAGTCGATCGGTATGAAACCTATACTGAGCCGGAAGGGCTGGCGTTGCGCGCCGGGCGGCGACCCGCGATGCGGAGGCCATGCCGGCACCGGGAGAACACATGGCCGAACTGCTCGACGAAGGACAACAGATGGTACGTGACGCAGCGCGTCGGTTCGCGGCGGAGCGGCTCGCCCCGAATGCCGCACGATGGGACGCCGAGGCGGTCTTGCCGGATGAGATCGTCGCCGAGATGGGCGAGCTGGGGCTGCTGGGCATGGTGGTGCCGGAGGAGTATGGCGGTACCTTTACCGACTACGAAAGCTATGCGGCTGCGGTCGCGGAGGTGGCGGCTGGCTGTGCCTCATGCGCGACCTTGATGAGTGTGCACAATTCGGTCGGCTGCGGCCCGATACTGAAATTCGGCACGCCGGACCAACGGCAGACCTGGCTGCCCGACCTGGCCAGCGGGCGCAAGATTGCCTGCTTCTGCCTGACCGAACCGCAGGCCGGCTCCGAAGCGAATAACCTTCGCACGCGGGCGCGGCAGGACGGCGACGGTTGGATCCTGGACGGCGCGAAGCAATTCGTCACGAACGGGCAGCGCGCGGCCCTTGCGATCGTGTTCGCCGTGACCGATCCCGAGTTGGGCAAGCGGGGCCTGTCGGCGTTCCTGGTACCGACCGACAGTGCGGGATTCGAGGTCATGCATGTCGAGAAGAAGATGGGAATCCGTGCGTCGGATACCTGCGCGATTACGTTGGAGGGATGCCGCGTCGGCCCCGGGAGCCTGCTGGGCGAACGCGGCCAGGGCCTGCGGATCGCGTTGTCGAATCTCGAGGGCGGGCGGATCGGGATCGCTGCGCAGGCGCTCGGCATCGGACAGGCGGCGTTTGATGCGGCACGCCGCTATGCGCGCGAGCGCGTGCAGTTCGGCAAGCCGCTGATCGAGCACCAGGCAATTGCGGCCAAGCTCGCGGACATGGCGACTCGCCTGAACGCGGCACGCCTGCTGACGCACCACGCCGCCGCCGCGCGCACGCGCGGCGAACCCTGCCTGTCGGAGGCCTCGCAAGCCAAGCTGTTCGCCTCGGAGACCGCGGAATGGGTGGCTTCGCAGGCGATCCAGATCCATGGCGGTTATGGCTATCTGCAGGACTATCCGGTCGAACGCCATTACCGCGATGCGCGCATCACGCAGATCTACGAGGGCACCAGTGAGATTCAACGCATGCTGATCGCGCGCGATCTTTGAGCCGTACTTCATCAGTCGTCGTCCCGCATCGCCACCATACGACCGGCCAACGAAGGCCCGGCGAAGGAGACAGGCATGACCACAAACGCTTTCCTGGCCGCTCGCGACTTCCTGCTGGCGCACCGTGAAGAGTATGCGCGGGCGTACGAGGGTTTCCGCTGGCCGATCCTCGATCGGTTCAACTGGGCGCGCGACTACTTCGACGTCGTCGCGCAGGGCAACCAGCAGGAAGCGCTGCGCATTGTCGAGGAGGACGGACGGGTGATCCGGCGCAGCTACGCGGAGCTGTCGCATATTTCCAATCAGGTTGCAAACCGACTGCGCGGACTGGGACTGGTTCCGGGTGACCGCCTGCTGATGATGTTGCCGAACCACCCGGCGCTTTGGGAATTGATGCTGGGCGCGATGAAAGCTGGGATCGTGTTGGTGCCGACCACCACGCAGTTCAGTGGCTACGAGCTGGCGGAGCGCATCGAAGCGGCGGGCGTGCGTGGCGTCGTCACGCTAGCCGAGGCTCGCGAGCGCGTCGACGAGGCGCTTGCAGCGCGCGCGGACGATGCGCCGTCGCGCCTGCTGCGCATCGCAGTAACGGACGCCCCTGCCGAGCCCGGCGCCGCCGCGCCGGCGGATGGTTGGTTGCGCTACGAGGATTGCCTGCACCAAAGCGCTGTGTTCGACGATCCGCCCGTCACCCACGCCGATGCCCCGATGCTGCTGTACTTCACGTCAGGTACGACGTCACGCCCAAAGCTGGTGATGCACACCCATCGCAGCTACCCGGTCGGGCATCTGTCGACGATGTACTGGATCGGCCTGAAGCCCGGCGACGTCCATTGGAACATCAGCTCGCCAGGCTGGGCCAAACATGCATGGAGCTGTGTGTTCGCGCCGTTGAACGCACAGGCAACCGTGTTCATTCGCAACGCCGCGCGCTTCGACGCCGGCGACACCTTGCGGACGTTGGTCGAGCAGCGGGTGACAACGCTGTGTGCGCCGCCGACCGTCTGGCGGATGCTGATCCAACATGACCTGGCGAGTTACGCGGTGACGCTTCGCGAGATCGTCGGTGCAGGGGAGCCGCTCAATCCGGAAATCATCGAGCAAGTACGGCGTGCGTGGGGCATTACGATTCGCGACGGCTACGGGCAGACCGAAACCACCTGTCAGATCGGCAATACGCCGGGGCAGGCCGTCGTACCGGGATCGATGGGACGGCCGCTGCCCGGCTATGCGGTGGACCTGGTCGGTCCCGACGGCAGCGTCGTCGACGGTCCCGGCGACGGCGAGCTGGCGTTGTCTTATCAAGACCGTCCGGCTGGGCTGATGGCCGGCTATGCGAATGCGCCGATGCCGGCCGGCACCCACTACCTAACGTCAGACCTGGCGGAACGGCGCGCGGACGGAAGCTTTGTGTACATCGGCCGGGCGGATGACGTGTTCAAGGCGTCCGATTACCGGATTAGCCCGTTTGAACTGGAGAGCATTCTCATCGAAGCACCGGGCGTTGCGGAGGCTGCCGTGGTGCCCAGTCCGGACCCGACGCGTCTGTCGGTACCCAAGGCGTTCGTGGTGTTGCGAGCCGGCCATGCGCCCGACGGGGAAACGGCCGCGCGTATCTTCGCCTATTGCCGCGAACGACTCGCGCCCTATCAGCGCATCCGGCGGATCGAGTTTGCCGAGCTGCCGAAGACGATCTCCGGAAAGATCCGGCGCGTCGCGCTGCGGGCCGAGGAAAAGGCTCGGCGCGCCAGCGGGCAACGCGGACCACACGAATTCTGGGAGGAAGAGCTGCGGGCCGATGCCTGAGCGAATGCCTGAGCCGATGCCTGAGCCGATGCCTGAATTGGCAGGACGCTCAGCCGAGACGACGCAATGTCCGTGACGTTGCCGTGTGCCGCGGCACCGCGATCACGCGGTCGTCAGCGCAGACGTAAATCGCGTCGTCCTCGGCGGCACCGTCAAGGCCTCCGGTGAAGGCGCCGAATGCGGGCAGCACGGCACTGGTCGCGCCGAACCGGAAACACGGCAATCTTGCGCGGTCGCCGCGGCCCCGAATCACGAAACTCGGATGCAAGTGGCCGGCAAGCGCGTACGCGTCCGGCACTGCTTGCGGGTGATGGCATAGCGCGAACGGACCGAAACGGTGCGGTTCCTCGCACAGTGCGAAGCCTAGCGACGGATCGGGCATGCCGGCATGACGATCGTGATTGCCGACGATCAGCGTCAATGCCAAGTCGGGATGACGCGCACGCCAGACGCGAAGCTGCGCGTTTGCCGCTTGCGCCTCCACCGCGTGCAGCAGGTCGCCCAGGAAGGCAAGGTGCGTTGGCCGATGGCGCGCGATCAGCGCATCGAGCCGCGCAAGCGTCGCGCCAGTCGTGCCGTGCGGCACCGGCAAGCCCCGGGCTCGGAACGTCGCCGCCTTGCCGAAGTGAGCGTCGGCGATGTACAGGGTGGCGCGGGCGGGATCGAAGAGGGCGCGTTCGGCGCAGAGCACCAGCGTCTGCGCCGCAACGGTTATCGGCAGGTCGTGCATCCGTTCATTGAATCACGAATCGTCCTCGGCGTCGCAAGGCGATACGACGCCTTCGGTCGGGCGCACCGTCTCGCGCACCGCAGCCGAACGCCGGGCAGCGTTGGTGCTATCGGCGGCCTTTTCGAGGGCGGCCAGCATGCGCTGGACGCGGTCCGACAGTTTCTCGTTGCTGATCCGTTCGCGCAGACGCGCGACCATCAGTGGGAAGGCAAACGGCGTCGGTCGCGGCGCATGTACGATATCGATCACGCCGGCGTTGATCGTCACGAGCGCCGCGCGCAGTTTGTCCATGTCCAATTCGTCGAACAGGACTTCCTCGTCGGCCTGCGTCAGCAGCCGGTTGCCGGCGTCATGCTGGCGGAACACGTCGTAGATCAGACCAGCGGAGACCTGCAGTTGGCGCTGACTCTTGCCGAGCCCGGGATAGCGCTGCGCGACCAGGCCGGCAACGCGCGCAATTTCGCGAAAGCGGCGCTTGGCAAGCTCCGACGCGTTGAGGCTCGCGACGATGTCGTCCGCTAGATTCTGCATACCGAACAGGCCGGAGCGAATCAGTGCCGGCCAGTCGATCGCGACGGCACTGAGCAGTTCAAAGCCGTAATCGTTGATCGCAATCGAAAAGGTGTTCGGCGCGTCTCGGGCGGCTCGCCAGGCGAGCAAGGAGGCAAGGCCGAGATGGGCGGTCCGGCCGGCGAACGGGTAGCAGAACAGATGGTGCCCCTCGCGGCTGTCGACCAGCTCGACCACCAGCCGCCCGAAGGCGGGCAGCACCGATTGCCTTTGTTGCAGTGCCAGCAGCGGCGCCACCGCGGAGATTTCGGGATCGGATGGCGTTGCGGATGCTGCATCCCCCGGCGCGTGAGCCGCGGGCTGCACGGTGCTTGTCGTCTCGGTCGATGGCTGGGTCGCCGCGGCGGCCTTGACGGTCTTTCGGGGCCTGGTGCGTCGCCCTGCAGTCGCGGCCACCGCGTTTTCCGCGGTGGCAATGTGCGCATTGACCCCATCGGCTGGCGCGCGGGCATAGGCATCGATCAGCGCGAGCGTCGCCTCGGCGAGTTCGGTCGACAGCGGCATGCGCGCGCCTTGCCAGCGTGGCGTGAAGCCGCTTTTCTTGCTTGCCTTGCGCACGTAGGCCGTCATCTCGCGAAGCCGCACGAACTCCAGCGAGCGGCCGGCGAACGTGAACACGTCTCCCGGCTTGAGTCTCGCGCCGAAGTTTTCCTCGATGCGTCCAATGCGTCCACCGGTCATCCAGACCAGTTCGATCGTGGCATCCGAGACGATCGTACCGATATTCAGCCGGTGGCGACGCGCCAGATCCGTACGAGGCATGCGCCAGCGCCCATCGGCATCGCGCACGATGCGCTTGTAGTCGGGATAGGCGCTGAGCGCCGCACCGCCGTCGCTCAGGAAGCGGATCGCCCACGCGAAGTCGGCCTCGCTCAGATCCTGATACGACCAACAGCGTCTTACTTCGGCGAGTGTCGCCCGTTCCTCGAAGCCACCGCCGAGTGCCAATGTCGCGAGATGCTGGATCAGCACGTCGAGCGGTCGGCGCGGCGGGCGGCGCGCTTCGATATGTCCGGCGCGCACCGCGTGGCGAGCGGCCGCGGCCTCGATCAGTTCGAGTGCGAGCGTCGGCACGACCGTGACGCGCGACGCGCGACCGGGCGAGTGCCCGGAGCGTCCCGCGCGCTGCAGCAGCCGTGCGACGCCCTTGGGGGAACCGATCTGGAACACGCGATCGACGGGCGAGAAATCGACGCCAAGATCGAGGCTCGAGGTGCACACGACCACCCGCAACGTGCCGCGCTTGAGTCCGTCCTCGACCCATTCGCGCACCGACTTGTCGAGCGAGCCGTGATGCAGCGCCATCACGCCGGCGAAATCCGGCCGGGCATCGAGCAGCGACTGGTACCAAATTTCGGCTTGCGCCCGCGTGTTGGTGAAGACCAATGCAGAGGTACAGTGGTCGAGTTCGGCGGCGAGGCGGCCGACGAGCTGCGTGTTTAGATGGCCGGCCCACGGAAAGCGTTCGATGCGTTCGGGGATCAGCGTGTCGATTTCCAGCTTTTTAGGTTGGATGCCCTGCACCAGCCGACGTGGCGTCGTGGCCGGGCGCAGCAAGGCGTCCATTGCCGTGTCCAGATTCCCAAGCGTCGCGGACAGTCCCCAGATCTGCAAGCCAGGATTGAAGGCAGTCAGCCGTGCCAGCGCCAGTTGCGTCTGCACGCCACGCTTGCTCGCGAGCAGTTCGTGCCACTCGTCGACGATGACGATGCGCACATGTGCGAGTTCCTCGGCGGCATGCTCGCGTGACAACGCGAGTGACAGGCTTTCTGGCGTGGTCACCAGCGCAGTGGGGGCGCGGCGCGTTTGCCTTGCCCGTTCGGCGGCGCTGGTGTCGGCGGTGCGCAGCCCGACTGTCCAATGCGAGCCAAGGGCGGCAAGCGGTTCCGCCAGTGCCTGCGCGGTGTCGGCGGCGAGCGCGCGCATCGGTGTGATCCACAGCACGGTGAGCGGCGGGGCATTCGCGCGGCGTCTGGCACTCGCGCGCTTGGCGTCGCGCTTGGGCGTCTCGTCCGTCGAGCCGATGCTGGACCCGCCGTCGGCCTGCGCGTCTGCAGCGCTCGTCGTCTCGACCATCCCGATGCCGCCCGCCGCAGCGAGCGCACCGAACCACAGGGCGTAGGTCTTGCCCGAACCCGTGCTCGCATGCAGCAGGCCACTGTCGCCGGTGGCCAGCGCTTGCCAGACCTCGCGCTGGAATGGGAACGGACGCCAGCCGCGCGCCGCGAACCATGCGTCCAGCAAGCGCTGCACGGTGCGGGGCGACGCGGTCGCGGCGCGACGCGGCCGCGTTCGCGCCGTCTTGGCCTCGGTGCCCGAGGCCGCCGCGGTGGCGGCGGGCTGTTTCATCAAGGTGCGGCGTGCAGCAGCGCACGCAGCGTATCGATCGTGTCAGCTTCGTCGAGCGGTTTGTCGACGCGCCAACGAAGGATGCGTGGGAAACGCACGGCGATTCCGGATTTATGCCGCGGGCTGGCCTGTATCGCTTCGAACGCAAGCTCGAATACGAGGGTGGGAATCACGCTGCGCACCGGGCCGAATTTCTCGATGGTGGTCTTGCGGATCAGCGCGTCGACGTCTCGGATTTCGGCATCGGTCAGGCCCGAATACGCCTTCGCGAACGGCACCAGTTGGCGTTCGCCGGCCGCGCCCACCGCGCGGTCCCATACCGCGAACGTGTAGTCGGTGTAGAGGCTGGCACGTCGACCGTGTCCGCGCTGCGCGTAAATGAGCACGGCGTCGACGGTGTACGGATCGATCTTCCATTTCCACCACTCGCCCACCGCCTTGGTACGACCGACACCGTAGTGCGCACCGAGTGCCTTGAGCATCAGTCCTTCGACACCGCGCGCACGGCTCTCCGTGCGCAAGGCGGCAAGCGCCGGCCAGTCGTCGCCGTCGAGCAGCGGCGAGGTCAACAGCGCCGGATGGCTGAGCATCTCGACCAACTGCTCGAGCTGTTGCCGCCGCACACGCTGCGGCTCGCTGCGCAGGTCCCGGCTGGCCGCTTCCAGCAGGTCGTAGGCAATCAGTTTTGCCGGCGCTTCGTCGAGGATCTTGCGGGTGAGGGTCTTGCGCGTGATGCGCGGCTGCAGCTTTGCAAACGGCTGCGGTGCTGTCGTTGCGGCATCCCACGCGACGATCTCGCCGTCGAGCACCGTGCCGTCCGGCAGTGCCTCGCCGATCGCCTGAATTTCAGGAAATCGCTCCGTGATCAGGTCTTCGCCGCGCGACCAGAGCCAGACCCGGCCCGCGCGCTTGACCAGTTGGGCGCGGATGCCGTCCCACTTCCATTCCGCTTGCCAGCCGCTTCGTGGTCCGAGAACACTGGGCGACCCCTCCAATTGATGCGCGAGGAAGAACGGGTAGGGCAGGCCGATATCGTCGCCGTGCACCACGTCCTGGCCGTCTTCGCCGGCCGCGATGAGGCGCAGATAACGCTCGGCGCTCGGCGCCCTGCGCGTATCGGTGAAGCCGACGATGCGTTGCGCGATGCGGCGCGGATCCTGACCGCTCAACGCGGCCAGCGCGCGCACGACGGACTGGCGCGAGACGCCAACGCGGAAGCTGCCGCCGATGAGTTTGTTCAGCAGAAAGCGTCCGCCCCAGTCCAGTTCATCCCAGAACTCGGTGAGCCGTGTCTCGATCAACTCGGTCGGCGCGCCACGCAAGGGCAGCAAGCGCGTCTCCATCCAGCACGCGAGCCCCATGTCCGACAAATGAGACGGCGGCGGCAGGATGTGGGCGATGGTTTCGGCCAGGTCGCCCACCGCCTGATACGACTCCTCGAACAGCCAGTCTGGCAGCCGAGCAAGCCGGCACGCGAGTTCCCGCATCAGCCGGGTTGGCAAGATCTGGCGCGGTTTGCCGCCGGCCAGGAAATACGCGGCCCAGGCGGCATCTGCCGGCGCCGCCGCGCGGAAGTACGCGGTCAGCGCCGCTTGCTTCGCCAACGTGGACGTCGTCGCATCGAGCGTGGTGTACAACGCGGCGAAGGCTCTCATGCGTTGCCCCGCGGACTGCGTCGCGTTTTGCCTCGGGGGCGTCCATCGTCGCGCGTTGCTGCCTCGCCTGCCTCGCCGGCGTTCCCCGTGGCGCTTGCCGATTCGATTCCGGTTCCTGGCACCGGTTCGTCGCCGGAGCCGTCGGCGGCCCGCGCGGCCACTGGCACGCGCCGCGTGGCGAGGTCGTCGTCGGACGTTGCCGCGCCGATAGCCGGTCGACCCGTCGTCGCCTGCTCCATCGCGCCAGCCGTGGCGGCGTCATCCGCTGCAGGCGTTGCCGCTGATGTTGCCGATCCCGCCTCTTCCTTGCCCTCGTATTCTTCCTCGCCGCCGTACTCGGTTCGGAACGCGTCGGCCTCCAGCCCTTGCTCGCGCAGCCACCGCACCAGTGGGGCGACCTGTCCGTGCGTGACGATGATGCGTTCCGCGCCGGTCGCACCGATCGCGCGATTCAGATCTGGCCAATCCGCATGATCGGAAAGAACGAAGCCGCGATCGACGCCACGACGGCGGCGAGCGCCGCGAACCAGCATCCAGCCCGAGGCGAAGCCGTCGCTGTAGTCGCCGAAGCGCCGCAGCCACGTGCTGCCGGCCGCGGACGGCGGCGCCACGATCAATGCTTGCCGATAGGCTGCGACTGCGGCGCCGCGTGCGGCCGCGAGCGGCACCCGTGCGGTTTCCGGCAGCGCGACCCCGCTGTCGCGATAGGCGTCGTTCAGCACCTCGACAGCCCCGTGGCAAAAGATCGGGCCGGGCAGCGGTCCCGCTCGCTCGAGCATTGCCAGCAGGCGCTGCGCCTTGCCGAAAGAATAGCAATAGAGGACCGACGCACGTCCCGCGTTCGCGTTTGCCTGCCACCACGCGGCGATGTCCTGCGCAACGGTCTCGGCCGCCGGCCAGCGGTAGAGCGGCAGGCCGAAGGTCGATTCGGTGATGAAGGTATCGCATCGAACCGGCTCGAACGGCGTGCAGGTCGGGTCGGGCGCCAGCTTGTAATCCCCTGACGCGACCCAGACCTGGCCGCGCGCGGCTATGCGTACCTGGGCCGAGCCAAGGACGTGGCCGGCGGGGTGCAGCGACACCGTGGCATCGCCGATTTTCACGGACTCGCCGTAGGACAGCGTCTGTAGCGCGATATCGCCGAGTCGCGAGCGCAAGACGGTCTCGCTCGGCGTGCTCGCCAGGTAGTGCCCATGCCCGCGGCTTGCGTGGTCGCCGTGCGCATGGGTGATAACGGCTCGGGCCACCGGACGCCAAGGGTCGATATAGAAGTCGCCTGCGCGGCAGTACAGCCCTTGCGGGCGAGCGATCACGAGGTCCATAGGCCGGAAGTCAGAGCAGCGGAAGGCGCGGCGGATGCGACCGTCGCGCCTCGCAGTGCGGCGCAATGGTGCAAGTGTCGTGCCGACGGCCCGCGGCGCGCGCCGGTTTTCAGAGACGCGTTGGGAATCGCCCGGCCCGACGCGCCGAAATGGTGCACTTTTCCGGTACGAAAGCTGCTTTTTCATCGCACCGCGCACGCGCGGTTTGCGAACAGGTGAAGTTATGAAGGGACGTTTGTGCAGACCCGAGGCGGGCTATGGAATTTACGTCGCCGCGCCCGACGCGTTTCCGCCCGACCCGGGCGGCTCGCGACGCTTCCAGGCGAGCTGGCAGATCTTCGAGGGTGTCGACGTGCGCGTGGAACGCCTCGTCGAAGAGCATTTGGAGCCGCGACGCTTCCTGAGCGTCGATGACGCGCTCGCCTATGCAGAGGACCGTGCGCGCGCCCATTTGCACCGCAGCCGCGTGCGGCTGTCGAGCTGACCGGGCGGGCGCCGACGTGTCAGGCGCCTAGCCGAGGACCTGCCTGCGCGGCATCCAGTCGAACATAGGCGTCCAAGACCGCGGTCTTGTGCACGACACCCAGCAACACCGGGTCGTCCGGCGTTTCGACCGCCGGCAGCCGTTCGCCCTGGTGCGCAACGAAGCGTTCCAGCGCCTCCGAGAGCGACATGTCGGGCGTCAAGGTCGCCAGTCGGGCGGGCCGCACCAGCGCCAACGCGCCCGGTTTTGGTGCGTCGCGCGGCGCGTCGAGCAAGGCGGCCGTGACGTCGCTCAAAGCGATCGCACCCAGGTAGCGATTGCGTGCGTCGACTACATAGACGTATTTGATCGGAAAGGCCAGAAACAGGCGTGTCAGCGCTTCGAAGTCGGCATCGTCGCGCACCACCGTTTCGGCGGGTTCGATCAAGCTACGGACGCGGGTCGCCCGGAGTTGCTCGCGCGCCCGCGCCTCGCGCACGCGTTTCACCGTCACCGAATACATCGCGACGTCGGCGCCGCCACGCGCGGCGACAAAGGCGATGACGGTGGCGAGCACCAGCGGCAGCATCACCGCATAACTCAACGTCATCTCGAAGATCATCAGGATCGCCATCAGCGGGGCGCTCGTCGCCGCGCCGAGAAACGCACCCATGCCGACGATCGCGTAGGCGGCGGGTGCGCTCGTGGTGGCCGGCCAGATGGCGTTCAGGACCGAGCCGAACAGCCAGCCCAATGTCGCGCCGACGAACAGGGTCGGCGTGAAAACCCCACCCACCGCACCGGAGCCGACCGTGAGCGCGGTCGCCAGCAGCTTCGCAAGCAGGATCAGCAGGACGATCTGCCATGCGAATGGCTGGTGGAGCAGCGCGTTGACGACGTCATAGCCGTTGCCCCATACCTGTGGCATGCCGACCGAGATCGCGCCGACGCCGAGACCGGCCAGGCCGAGCCGCACCGGCGCGGACAGCGGCAGGCGGCTGGCGCGCACGCGAGTGAACTCGATCAATTGCATGAAGCGCGGGGCAAGCACGCCGAGCGCGATGCCCAGCAAGGAAAACAGCAGCACTTCGCCGCCAAAGATTTCCGGGAACGGCGGCATCTTGTAAGGCGGCGCATAGCCCGGCAACTCGCGCATGACGATATTAGCGACGACCGAGGAGACAAGGATCGGCGCCATGCTGGACATCGCGACGCTGCCCAGCACGATTTCTGCGATGAAGAAGGCGCCGGCGATCGGCGTGTTGTATGCGGAAGTGATGCCCGCTGCCGCCCCGCAAGCCACCAGCAGACGCAGGCGCGCCGGTGCGACCCTGAAGCGGCGGCCGACCTCCGACGCACCCAGCGCGGCGAGCTGCACCATCGGTCCTTCCCGGCCGATCGAGCCGCCGCTGGCGATGGTGAACAGCGAGGACAGCGCCCGCAGCAGACTTTCCCGCACGGGCACGCTCCCATCGCCCATCGTGACCACTTCCATGTAGTCGGAAGCACGACCGGCCGCAAACCGTTTCGCCAGCAACAGCAGAAAACCCGCGATTACGCCGCCAAGAGCCGGCAGCGCAAGTCGCCAGAGCCAGGGCAACGATTCGGCCATCGCCACCATCGACATGCCGTCCGCACTGCCATGCGGCACCCCCGGTACCAGCCACTGCAGCGCCTGAATGCCCGCGCGAAACAGCAGGGTGGCAAGCGCGCCGACCACGCCCATCACGACAGCCCACAGCAACAAGCGATGACTGTCATCGATGTGAAGCAGGTGGTCGAGGCGCGTGCGCCACGCAAGCAGGCGTGTGATCATGAATACGAGACAAAGGTGAGCCGATCCGGCGCGATAGGGAGTGTCGGTGTCGATGTCGGCCGCAGCCGGCTGCCGTTCGCGAATGAACGAGACGATACCCCGTTTCCGCGGGGCTGGGCCAGTTTGACGCACCTGACAAGGCTGCCGGGATGCAGTCTCGGGTTCTCATTCGGGATGGCTTGGTGCAAAATCGGTACGAGCGATGCATCGATCTGCCGGCAGTGCCAACGCGTGCCAACGCGTGTCGACACGCCCAACGGCATGCCTCGCCCTGGGGACGGCTGGCACGCCCGTTGCGTACTTGTTTGTCTCATTCGTTCAACCATCCTAGGAGTCGTTCATGGCTGAAGTTAAGGAAGCGAAGCCGGTCCAAGCGAAGCGTAGCCCGGTAAAGGCCGATGCACGGCCGGATGCCAAGTCGAAGAGCATCGCTCAATTGGTCACGCCGACGGACCTGGGTGACGAGGCACGCAAGGAAATTGCGAAGCAACTGACCGTGTTGCTTGCCGACGTGTTCGCGCTCTACATCAAGACGAAGAATTTCCATTGGCACGTCAGCGGCCCGCATTTCCGCGACTACCACCTGATGCTCGAAGAGCAGGCGACCGCTGTCTACGAGATCACTGACGTGATCGCCGAGCGCGCACGCAAGCTGGGTGGCACGACGTTGCGTTCGACCGGCCAGATTGCCCAGTTGCAGCGTTTGAAGAATAACGACGCGGACTTCGTGTCGGCGCCGGACATGCTCAGCGAATTGCGCAACGACAATCAGGAGCTCGTCAAGTATCTGCGCGAAGTGCACGACCTTTGCGACGACCACGAAGATGTCGCGACGGCCAGCCTGATCGAGGAGTGGATCGATCAAGCCGAAGAACGGATTTGGTTCCTGTTCGAAGCGTCGCGTTAAGTCGCGTTCAGTCGCGTTTAGTCGCGTTCAGTCGCGTTTAGTCGCGTTCAGTCGCGCTAGGCTGCCCGCGGCATGTCTCGTTAGCGACTACGCTGCGAGCACTGTGGCGTAGCGAAGGACTGTTCGCGGTATCGCATGTACGCCGCGCGCAGGCTCAGGAGCCCGTCGGTCGACTGCCTTGGCACCTGAAGCGAGAAAGGCCCGCCTTCGTACTGAAGGCGGGCCTTTCCATTTGTGCTGGCGCGGGTCGGCAGCTGTTGCGCGAAGTTCGCGCGAACCGTGTACCGCCCGTATGTGGGAAAGCGGACAAGAGACGCCGTCATGACGGCGCGCTGCGACACGCAATGCGATTCGGCATCGCGCCCGGCGAGTGCCAGCGCGATGCCGACCGAATCAGCGTGCGGCGGAGCCGCTTTGCGCAGTATCGACGCCGGCTGCGGCGCTGCGCTTGCGCTTGACGGCGCGGGGCGCAGCGCGTCGCGCCGCGGCAGGCGTTGCCACCATGCTCTCCGCGTGTGCTGCCTGCGCCGCTTCCTCATTATGCACATCGTTGCGCGCGGTTTCGGCCTCGCTTGCGTCGCCCGAGAAATAGCGGGCGCGGAAGTAGTCGATGGTGCGTTGCAAGCCAGCGTCGAGTTCGGTGCTCGGCTGCCAATTCAGAGCCGCCTTCGCGGCACTGATGTCGGGGCAGCGCTGTACCGGATCGTCGGAGGGCAGCGGGCGGAATACCAGTTGCGATTGCGAACCGGTGAGGTCGATGATGCGCTGTGCAATGCGGGCAATACTGATTTCCTGCGGATTGCCGAGGTTCACGGGCCCGGTAAATGATGCCTCGCTGTTCATCAGACGCACAAACGCTTCGATCATGTCATCGACGAAGCAGAAGGCTCGGGTCTGCGCGCCGGTGCCGTACAGCGTGATCGGTTCGCCGGCCAGGGCCTGCATGACGAAGTTCGAGACGACACGGCCGTCCGCGCGGTGCATGCGCGGGCCATACGTATTGAAAATCCGCGCGATCTTGATTTCGACGCCGTGCTGGCGGTGATAATCCATGAACAGCGTCTCGGCGCAGCGCTTGCCCTCGTCGTAGCAGCTGCGGGTGCCGATCGGATTCACATGACCCCAGTAGCCCTCCTGCTGAGGATGCATGCGTGGGTCGCCATACACTTCGCTGGTGGAGGCCTGAAAAATGCAGGCCTTGACGCGCTTGGCCAGGCCAAGCATGTTGATCGCGCCATGCACGCTGGTCTTGGTGGTCTGTACCGGGTCGCGCTGATAGTGGATCGGCGAGGCCGGGCAGGCGAGATTGAAAATCTCGTCGACTTCCACGTACAGCGGGAAGGTCACGTCGTGGCGCATCAACTCGAAGCGAGGGTGCTGCAACAATGCGGCGATGTTGTCCTTGGTGCCGGTGTAGAAGTTGTCCACGCACAGCACATCGTGCCCGTCGGCCAGCAAGCGTTCACACAGATGCGAGCCAAGGAAACCCGCGCCACCGGTGACCAGGATGCGCTTGCGATGCATGTCTTTCATGAAAGCTCCAGTGCGCTCGCCGAGCGCCTCTATGTGTGAGACCGTACGCGTTCGCGACGCGCACGGCCTGTGTTCAGTGCGTCACATGGCAGAGCAGGTCGTCCCAGTCGTTCGCGAACCGCTGGATGCCGAAGCGTTCCACCGCGGTCTGCCGCGCGCCGTCGCCCAGCTTGCGGGCCTGGTCGGGGTTCTGCAGCAGCATTTGCATGACGTCGACCAACGCGTCGGGGTCAGCCGAGACATAGCCGTTGTAGCCGTTGTCGATCACGGTCGCGAGCTCCGTCGTGGCCAGCCCGATGATCGGCATGCCAATGGTCATCGCCTCGACGATCGCGAGCCCGAGGCTTGTGTACCGAATCGGGTTGAAGAAGAAGCGGTAGCGTGAACAGAAGGCCGCGACATCCGGGTTCGCCACTTCGCCGATGCCCCCGGCGGACTCCGCGTCCATGCCGATCAGGTCGAGCGGGACGCGGGCGCGGGCGTGTTCGAACACGTCAGCACCCAGGCGCCGGCCGCGCTGGCGCAGGTGATTGATCACGGTGATGCCGCGTTCCAACTGACCGTCGTATTGCACGCCTTCCGGCACGAGCACGCCGTGCTCGATGACCCGCGTCGGCGTCACGCCCGAATCCCACATCAGCCGATTGAAATGCGTCACGTGCACCAGCAGCCCGTTCGGGTCCTGCATCCAGTGCTTCGTGTCGGTCGGGTGTTCCTGCGGCGGATCGTGCTCGATGTAAACCTGCGGCAGCTGCAGCTGCGCCTCGCTTAGGATGGCCAGCCGGTCCTGCTCGTAATTGCTGCGATGCTGATAGAGCACCACGTCGAAATCGCCATTGCGTACTTCGTCGTAGCTCACTTCATGGACGTTGTCGCCCCACGGCAGCGCGCCGACGCGTCCGGCATAGCCGGGCGGATTGCCGGGTTTCGTGACGATGTAGAAATCGTGCGGTGCCTGCGTCAGGTAGTACAGGTAGTTGCCGTGGACGTGCCACGTCAGCACCTTCAGGCGGGCGCCTCGCGACTTATGCAGCATGACTCAGACTCCCGAAAGGCGACCGCTCGGCCGCCGACTTGTCATTGGAAAAGGAGGGCGCAGCGCGGGCGGTCGACGCTTGCCGCAAAGACGCGAGCTTGGCGCGCGCGGCCGCGATCACCGCTTCGCTGCTGATATTGCGCGCGCAGGGATGGCCGATCGGGCAGATCGCATGCGCGCAGGGACGGCAGGGTGGATGGTCGGCCAGCACTTGATGGAGCGTGGTGTCCAGTGGCGCCCAGCGACGCGTATCGCTGCCTGAGGCGATCACCACCGACGGCGTACGCACGCCGGCGGCCACATGCGAGAGGCCAGTATCGTTGCTGACCAGCAGGCGCGCTCGCGAGAGCAGTGCGCCCAGCGCGCCGAGCGACGTTTGGCCTGCCACGTGGCGCGCTGGCGCAGCCATCGCACCCAGCACGCTGCCGGTAAGCTCGGCTTCGCCGGCCGAGCCCGTGATGGCAATCTGCCAACCATCCGCGGCGAGCGCATCGGCAACCTCGGCGAAGCGCTCGCTGGGCCAGCGTCGCGAGGGCAGTTGGGCACCCGGATGGACACAGACCAGCCGGTCGAAATCGATGCCGTGCGAGGCGGCCAGTGCTTCGGCCGCGTCGAGGTCGGCGTCGTATAGCGGAAAATGCAGGCGTTCGTCGTCCACGGGAACGCCGAGCGCGCGCATCAGCGCGTCGTAGCGCGCCGACTCGATCAACGTGTCCGGCCAGGCGATGAATACGCCTTGGCGCGGCCGCTCGTCGGGTTGGACAAAGCCGGCGTTATGCGTTGCGCCCATCCGTTCGACGATGTCGTTGGCGATGCCGCCACTACCGTGCAGTTGAATGGCAAGATCGAAGCGCCGGGCCCGGGCTTCCGCCCAGAACGCGGGTAGCCCGGCATCGGTTTCGGGCTGCTCGGGAAAACCGATGGCGCCAGGGAACACCATCAGTTCATCGATCATCCCCGGGTAGCGATCGAGAAACGCCTGTGCCCATGGCAAACCGACCAACGTGATGTGTGCATCGGGATAGGCCGCGCGCAAGGCGCGCAGCGCCGGCACCGCGCAGAGCATGTCGCCCAGCACCAGCGCGCGGAAAATCGCGATGCGGCGAGCAGGCAGTTTGGTCGTCATAGGAACAGGACCTTGAAGCGCCAGGCGCCGACCAGTCGCCAATAGATGGACAACGGGGGGATCAGCGCGGACGTCCAGGCCATTTCCGCGATGTGCGACGGTGTGAGAGCGGCCCCGCGCAGGCGGCGCAGCGTGAAGCGCGCGGTCATCGCGAGCCAGATCAGCGCCGCCCCGGCCGCCACCGGGAGCTCGCCCAGCAGGGCGGCGCCGGCGGCCACCAGTGCGCAGGCAACGATGAAATAGTAGTCCCATGGTGCATGGCGACGAATCGATTCGCGGAAGCGCCCGCGATGCAGCTTGTAGAGCAGCGCATCGTATTGGCTCTTCTTCTGCTGCGAGATCGACACGCCCCAGCGCGCCGGCCGTACCGGATGCAGGACCAACGCATGCTCGGCGCGCACGATTTCGCCACCCGCCTCGAGGATGCGGAATTGCAGATCCGAGTCCTCCCGCCATGCCGACGTGAAGCGTTCGTCGAAGCCGCCGAGGCGCTCGAGCATCTGCCGCGTGACGAAGCAGTTTGCGGTGACGAACTCCGCCGATTCCAGGCCCTGCGTGTCGCGCTCGAAGTCGGTGGGCCGGCTGGGATCGTCGAGCGGTACGCTCACTCGCCCGGTGGCGGCCGCCGCGCCGCGCGCCAGTGCACGCCGCCCCTCGGTCAGCCATTGCCGTGATGGCAAGGTGTCATCGTCGGTGAAGGCGACAATGTCGCCGGTGCCGGCGCGCCATCCGGCGTTCCGGCCGCCGGCGGGACCCTGCGTCGCGGTTACCGGGACGTAGCGGATGCGCGGACCACAGTGCGCCCGCTCGGCGGCGCGTGCTTCGACGGTCGCACGGGTCGCGTCGTCCGGGCCGTCGTCGCATACTACGATCTCATAGCAGTCCGGGTCGCAATCCTGGTCGAGCAACGCGCCGAGGCAACGATCAAGCAGCAGCGGTCGGCGATAGGTCGGCACCACGACCGTGATCAGCGTGCGCTGCTCGGCGGCCGGCGGGGCAAGGACCGAGGCGCCGCCGGTCGCATCGAGCGCCGCGGTGACCGCGGGCGGCGCCTGCATCGGCGCGACGGGAAGCGCGCCAGCGCCTGGGTCCGGGTGCAGGGCGGGTTCGCGGCGGGCATCCTCGCGACGCAGCGCCGGCGTGTCGGCGCTGCGTCCAGCAGGCAGGCGCGCGACGCCGTCGAGGGCGGCGCCGAAGCCGGCGTCCAGGCCGGCGTCCAGGCCGACGCGCGGCATCATAGCGTGACCGAATCTCATGTCTGCTCCTGTCGCGAGTCGCTCAGCGCGCGGTGGCGGCTGCCTGCTTTTCGAGCAGGAAGTTGCCAATCACCAACGCATCCAGTGGCGAGGTCCAGAACGACTCGATCGCGTCGCGCGGGCTGCATACCATCGGCTCGCCCCGCGTGTTGAACGAAGTGTTGACCAGCACCGGTACGCCAGTGCGCTGCCGGAATGCATCGAGCAGCGCGTAATAGCGCGGATGTTGCGCGGCATTGACGGTCTGCACGCGAGCGGTGCCGTCGACGTGGCGCACGGCCGGAATGCGTTGCGCGGCCTCGTCTTTCACGTCGTAGACGAACAGCATGAACGGCGCCACGCCGCAGTCCTTGAACCACTCGCCGGCGTGCTGCTCCATCACCACCGGCGCGACCGGACGAAAGTCCTCGCGGTCCTTGATGTTGTTGAGCTTGGCCTGCATGTCGGGATCGACCGGCGAGGCCAGAATCGAGCGTGCACCGAGCGCCCGCGGTCCGAACTCCATACGACCCTGGAACCAGCCGATCACGTTGCCGGCGGCGAGTAGATTGGCCGCGGTCGACACGATATCGTCGACTTTGCGGTACGACAGCTTCGACCACTTGAGAAACGCTTCAATTTCGTCGTCGCTGTATTCCGGGCCGAGGTAGGCGTGATCCATCTGCCACTTGCGCTGATTGTCGCCACGTTGCTTGTAGTCGGTCCACAGCGCGGCGCCCAGTGCGGTGCCCGCGTCACCGGCGGCAGGTTGGACCCAGACGTTCTTGAACGGGCTGCGGTCGCGCACGCGTGCGTTGAGCACACAGTTCAATGCCACGCCGCCCGCCATCACCAGCGTCTCCTGCCCCGTCTGCTCATGCAGCCAGCGGCACATGTCCAGCACCGTTTCCTCGAGCACGCGCTGCAGCGAGTGGGCGATGTCGTAATGGCGCTGTTCGATCTCGCTGCCGCGTACACGCTTCGGGCCGAGCAGTTCGCTCCAGTCGACTTTCGCGACCGTGTAAACGCCATCGCCGCGATAGCGCAGCACTTCGCGGAACAGATCAAGATGGGTGGGCTTGCCGTAGGACGCCAGCGCCATCACCTTGTATTCGTCGGAGGAGCGCAGGAAGCCGAGATGCTCGGTGACTTCCTCGTACAGCAGGCCGAGCGAGTCCGGCAGGTCGATCTGCTTGATCCGGCGATAGTCGCCGTTCTCGAAAATGCCGTAGGAGGTGGTGGCGCGCTCACCGCGCCCGTCCATCGTCAGCACCGCCGACTGCTCATAGGGCGCGGCCAGGAAGGCGCTGGCCTCATGCGCCAGGTGGTGATCGACGTAGTGCCACTGGAACTTGAAATCGCCGGAGGCCGGTCGGCGGAAGCGCTTTTCGAGGTGATGCGGTGCACCGTCGACGAGTTGCGCCGGGGCGTTCACGATGAAGCTCAGGAACAGCGGGTCCCACGGCGAGCCGTTGGGATTGTCGGGCGACGACTCGAATGCCTGCTTCGACGGTTCGAGCGGCAGGGTGATCGTGTCGTTGCCGCGCGCTTCCTTCAGCAGCAGCGCGGGATCGTACGAATACGCGACGTGGTCGACGTCGGCCAGCGCGATGCCGGCGGTCTTCAGGCAGAAGTCGATCGCATCGAACGGCAGCAGCCAAGTAGAGAAGGGCAGGGCGCGCTTGGCGTGCTTGATATGCGTGAAGCGTTCATCTTCGGCGGCCGCGATGACGACGCCGTCCTTGATCAGGACGGCCGCGCTGTCGTGATAAACCGCATTGATTCCGAGCGTGTACATGGCTAGTCGGTCGAAGTGAGAGTGGGCGGGGAAGCAGGGGGCGCGATGGCTGCGGCGACGCGCGGCTCTGCGTCTGCTTCTGAGCGGCTTTGAATCGTTGCCTGACGGGCAGTCGGGGGCAGGTCGTCCGCATCGAGCAAGGGGAAGACGAGTGCTGCCGGATCGTCGACAGCCGCCACGTCGCTGTCGCCGATCAGTTCGCCAATGCGGCCAGCGCGCGCTCCGCTCAGGGCGGGAAAATCGTCACCGCCGGTCGCGGCGTCGATCATGATGGGTGCAGCATCACCGGCCGCGGCGTCGCTCGGGAAGGCGTCGGCGGGATGGAACTCGGTATCGTGCCCGTTTGCTGCGCTGCTCGACCAGTTCAGTGGTACCGGATGGGCCGAATATTCCGATAGCGCAGACTGCGCCGACTGTGCCGATCGTACGCTTGGGCGGATGCCGCTGGTCTCGTGCAGCAGATCCAGCGCCGCGGCGATCACCTCGGTGGTGGTGACGCCCTCAAGGCACAGATGATGCCGCTCGGGGCAGACGCTCTTGTAGCACCAGCGGCAAGGCACGTCGTTCGACAGCAGGCGATGCGCGGTACGCCACGGGCCGTGCTGCGGATTGGTCAGCGCATACAACACGACGACCGGCGTCGCGCGTGCCGAGGCGAGATGGAGCGGGCCGCTATTGTTGGTCACGAGTAGCGTTGCGCCATCGATCAATGTCGCGAGTGCGCCCAGCGACAGCGCGCCCGACAGGTCGACGATCGTCGCCGCATCGGCGCCGTCGTCGGCCGTGGCGTCGCCGGCAGCCTGGTTGCGGGCGTCGAGCTCGCGCCGCGCCGCTGCCGCAATGCTGCCGCAGAGTGCCGTCTCATCGGGGCCGCCGGTAATGTAGCAGCGCAGACCGGTGGCGCTGGCCAGTGCGACGATGGTCTCCGTGAATCGAATGGGCGACCAGCGCCGTGATGCCGCCGTGGCGCCAGGATGGAAAACGAGATAGTCCTCGGTCGCCGCGACGCCGCGTTGGCTCAGCGCATCATGCAGCGCAGCGCGACTGTCGGGATCGAGCGCGAATACCAGTGCGCGCGGATCGCCATGGTCCGCGTCGTCGCCATCGTCTTCCGCTGCATGCCCGGCGGTGCCCAACAGGCTTGCATCGTCGTCACCGTCGACGCCCGCTGCGAGGTCCGTTTTTGTATCGGCGCCGCGCGCGAAGCCAGTGCCAACTGCCGTTCCGGCGCGGCTGCCGTCCGCTGACGAGATCGTGGCCCCGATGGCGGCCACCAGGTCCAGTTGACGCTGCGCTTCGTGACGCAGTGTCAGGTCCGGCTCGGTTTCCGGCACCCAGTCGCTCAGCAGGCCGTAAGGATTTTCACGACAGTAGGCAAGCCGACGCGGGATGCCGGCCAGGTGGCACACCATCGCCGCCGGCAACGGATTCTGGCTGTAGACGGTGAAGAGCACCGCCGCATCGAAGTCGCCTTCGGCCAGGCGCCGCACCAGCGCCATCGTGTCCTCCGCGCGTGCCATGCCGTCGTTGCGCGCCCACGGCGGATCGAACTCGATGACCTCGTCGATATATGGGATGAAGCGTGCCACCGCAGCGCCGGAGCGCGACGCCAGCAAGGTAAGCCGTCGTTCCGGAAAACGGCGCTTCAGTGCCCGGAGTGCTGGCGTCGTCATCAGCACGTCGCCCATGTTGTCGGGCCGGAAGCAAAGGATGCGCTGCACCGATGCGTCCCATTGCGTGACGACCGGCGCTTGCGGCCGTGCGTGCGCGCGGCGGGGGGCGGGCAGCGGCACGAGCCCCTCCGACGAGGACGCAATGGTCGATGCACGATCGGTGTCACGCACGGCAGTCATGCTGCCACCCCGAACGTCCGGTCCTGTCCGTTCGCCTCGAACGTTGCTGCCGCGTGGCGCGTCAGGCTCGGGCCCGGGCGGCCGGCAGGCGCGGCGAGCCGCGACGATTGCATGCGCGTCGGCGGCACACGCAGTGGCCGCACCGTCCGCATCGAGCGGAGATTGAGTGACGAGCTGGATTCGACACGACGAGCCTGCGCTTTCGACACGGCGGCGCGTCGTTCGCGCCGAGCATGTCGGGCAATCCGCAGTGCGGCGACGATCGCGCACGCTGCGCCGTGCAAGTCGGCGACGCGCGCATCGGGCTGGCGCCCCGGCCCGTCACGCCACACCGTTTCGTTGCCATTGTCGATCAATACTGCTCGGCATCCGGCCCGATGCGCAGCCTCGATGTCATCGAGAATGTCGCCGACGAACCAACTCTCGGAAAGGTCGATGCGGTGACGGCGCGCGGCTGCCCACAACATGCCCGGTCGCGGCTTGCGACAGCCACATGCGGGCGTGCCGTCGGCTTGGGGTGCATGGGGACAGTAGTAGCAGTCGGTGAGACTTGCGCCAAGCGCGCTGCACAGCACCTGCAAACGGTCGCTGACCGCGGGCAGGGCGTCGGCGCCGAAGCGCCCGGAGCCGATGCCCGACTGGTTGCTGATCACGACCAGCGGCAGGCGCAGACGCGCGAGCATCGGCAACCCTTCCGGCGCGCCGGGCGCGAGTCGGATCAAGGCGGGATCGACGTTGTACGGCACGTCGACGACCAACGTGCCATCCTTGTCGAAAAACACCGCCGGGCGCGGGCGCGCGACACCGCTGCGTCCGGCGGCACGATGCAGCCGACGGCTTGAGTCCAACGAGGACGGCCTGCGTTGGGACACCATGGTCATCGCCGTCAAAGCGCCAGTGGACGCGCATTCGACGAGGCGGTCCGCAGCGTCGCGAATTCGCGGGGTTGCAATTGTTCGATTTCGTCCGGCTCGAGGCCCGCCGCGCGTGCGTAAACGGCCGCCAGTTCGGCCGCGACATTGGCCCACGTATAGCGGCGAGTGGCGCGTTTGAGGCCTGCTTCGCCGAACGACGCCTGCAGTGCCGGGTTGTCCATCAAACGGCCCAACGCCTGGGCCAGCGCCGTCGGGTCGTTCGGCGGGACTAGCAGACCCGTGTCGCCGTCGACCACCGTGTGCTGGATACCGCCTACACGCGAGCCGATCACTGCCGTGCCGCAAGCCATCGCCTCGACGGGCGTGATGCCGAACGGCTCGTACCATGGCGTTGTCACGAACACGTCGCTGGCGCTGTAGAAGTGGCGCAGATCGTTGCGGCCACGGCGGCCAACGAAGGTGATGCGCGACGCGACGCCGAGTGATTCAGCGAGCCCGCGCAGGCGCGCGATTTCGGGCGTGGCGATTTCGTTTGGTATCTCGGAATTGCCGCCGACGACGTACAGCCGGGCCCGTTCACGATGTGCATCGGACAGCGCGGCCAGCGAGCGAATGACGTTGTCCACCCCTTTGCGCGGCACCAGCCGGCCAAGTTGAAGGATCGCGAATTCATCGTCACGCCAGCCGAGCCGGCGGCGCGCCAGCTGACGCGGTTGCGGCGCGAATTCGCTGCTGTCGAAGCCGCATGGCACAGTGTCGATGGAAGCGGCGCTCGCCCCGTATAAATTGATCAGGTCTTCGTAATCCTGCGGGCATTCCGCAACGATGCGGTCGGACTCGGCAACTAGTCGGTCCTCGATCGCGAACCGTTCATCGGGAAAGCCGTCTGCCTCGCCCTGATGAAGGCGCCGCACCTTGCCTAGCGCGTGAAAGGTCGTGACCACCGGGGTGCCGAGCGCTGCCTTGATGCGGAGCGCTGCCAGGCCTGACATGAAGAAGTTCGCATGCACGACGTCGTAGGGCTGACGCTGTCGCCGGGCGAACTCGATCATCCAGTCGCCGAACGTTTCGATGAACGGCAGGAGCTTTTCCTTAGGGACGGCGGTCGGCGGACCGGCGGGCACGTGGATCACGCGCGCGCCGCCGCCCATGCGGCTGATTTCGGGCAGGAGAGGGTTGTCGCGGCGCGTGAAGACATCGACTTGATGGCCCGCTCGGGCCAGTTGACGGGCTACATGCGCCACGTAGATGTTCTGCCCCCCGGCGTCGACGCTGCCAGTCGCCGCAAGCGGCGACGCGTGCTCGCTTATCAATGCGATTCTCAGCATCCGGATTCTCCTTTCTGACTCGGCCGACACAGCCGCGGGCGGGAACAGCAGGTAACGTGCCAGAAGCGTCGCCCATTCGCGGCGGGTCGGAGAAGCGCTTGTCTTATCAAGGGTTTGAAGCGTTGCGTGGCGCCGCTGTTGTTTCGCACGCGGCCACGCACTTGGTCCTGAAATGAACACGGCGGTAACGTGACGCGTAAATCGAACGCTACCGGGACCGCGTCGGCGCTCAAGACAAGTGCCGTTGAAATTGTGGCTTCGTTAGCGGATCGAAAGAAAACCGGCGCTCGGCTGAACCAGAATGCGCGCAATGCGCGGTTGGCTTCAGTGTGCGGACGCGCACGCGCCGAGAGTGTCGAAGCAACGTCGAGGTGCCGCTAGACAGCCGTACGCGAACCGCGCGCTCGTGACCGTGCGTTGGCGCACGCATGCGCGTGATGAGCCGTGCCGCGTCGGCGGCGATGGCCAGCGATGGCGCTTGCAGCCTTATATCTGACGTGACGCGCGTACTCGGCGAGCGCGCCAAGCGTGCTTTTGCCCGGCGGGACCCGCGGTGTCAAGCAACTCTGCGCCGCCGTGTGCTAGGCGGTCGAGGCGTCGCGCGCGCTTCGGCCGCCAGTGACGGAGTCCGACCTGCCTTGAGCGGTGGTCCGTACCCCGCGGCCGTCGCGCTCGCTGGCCGCGACGCGGTCCAGCATCGACTGCACCCGCCTTGAGACCCGGCGGCGTTGACGCAGTGCCCAGGGCAAACCGGCGAACAAGTCGCGCAGGCCCCGCCACAGGACGCGTTCCCGTGCCATCACGCGCAGCGCGCGGGCTAGGCGGCGTAGCGCGGTGCCGAACGGCAAGCGCATCGCAGCGACCCAGACCGCGTTGCGCGCCAGCAGCCGCATGCGGCGGGGCGCGTCGCGCCAAGCCGATGGATGGTGGTGAACCAGTAGCATCGGCGCATATACGATCGACCAGCCGGCTTCGAGCAGATCCAGCGCGACCAGTTCTTCCTCGCCGCCGATGAACAAGCGATCGGTGTAGCCACCGACTTCTCGGAACGCGCAAACCCGGAACACCGAAGCGCCGGCCATGTAGCCAATCAGCAGCGGCCCCGGCATGCCTTCGGCGGCGAGCGGGCTGGCGCTCATCAAGCGGCAGGTCTCGTCTTCGGCTTCGCTGGCGCCGACCGCGATCGCACTGGACAGCACGGCAATCTCGCGATGTGCGTCGAGCAGATTCGCGGCCGTCTCGAGCGAACCGGCGGCCCACCAGGTGTCGTCGTCGCAGAACGCCACATAGTCGGTCGTCACGCGTGCCACCCCGGCATTGCGGCCTGCCGCACCAAGGTTTTCCGGTAGCGCGACGACCGTGATGTCCGGATGGAGACGTTGCAACTGCTTGGCCGTGCCGTCGGACGAACCGTTGTCGACCACGATCAGCGGTACCGCCGGATGCAGGGCTTTCAAGCGCGCGACCGTCTGTTGCACTTCGTGCAGGCGGTTGTAGGTCAATACGACGACCGAAATCCGCGCAGCCCGCAGCGGCGCCGGGCCGGCCGCTGCATTCGCATGCCAGGGCGCGGCGGGCGTCGTCGAGACGGCCGGTTGCAACGTTGTCCCCGCCTGATCGGCGCCGGCATTGCCTCGTTCGCCGAAGGCCAGGCCATCGTCGAGCATGGTCGTCGAGTCGGGGAGAGTGCTGCCCTGTGCGCGGCGGGACGTCACTGTTTCGGTCATGCTTCGTCCTTGTTCGCTTCGATGTTGCGCAGGTGCCAGTAGTGCTCCGGCGCGTCCACGTCGTCGTAGCCGCCGCTGCCGAAGGCCTTCAGCTGGCTTGTATAGGCACCGACCGCGCTGCGTTTCTGCTGTCGCCAGCGCGCACGATGGTCGGCTTCCGCCGCGGGCGCACGGTCGCCTGGTGTCTCGTAGACGAAGGCGGGGGTGGCGCCGATGCCGCGCGCCAGCAACGTTGCAAGGCGGCGTTGGGCGAGCGTCGGCATGCGGCGGTAGAGCGCGTCCTCATAGGCGACGGTGCCGATTGAGGGCACGCGCTCGAAGGCAGACAAGGCCGCGTCCGCACACAGAAGATGGTCGGAGTGGAACAGGCCAAGCGGCGTCACTGCGCAGGTCGGACGATAGCGATCGATCGCCCGCACCAGCGCGGCGGCGACTGCTTCCACGCTCGGCGTCTGTTCGTACTGGCTGTCAAAGAAACCAAGGTTCGCGCTTACCGCTCCCACGCGGTCTAACGCCGCTTCGTTTTCACGCTGCCGCTCGACCATCGCTTCCCGGCTGGTGCGAAAGCCACATGCGCGGTCCCAGTCGGTGGACAAACCCGGATCGGACGGTACCCCGGTGAACACGGTGACTACCACGCAGTCGTCGTGCGACGCGAGCAGTTCGCCGCAGCTGAAGATACCGTCGTCATAGTGCGGCGAGATGAGCAGCAGGCGGTCAGGTGTCTCGGCCATTCGATGTGCGCGTCGGTAATTGCGGGCGAGGGCTGAGGCAGCAAGTCGCGTGCCGCGCGACTAGGCACAAGCAGCGCCACGAGCGGGCAGTCGGCTGCCAATGCGCCCGTTCCCCGAGGCAGCGGATTTTGTCCGAGCAGCCGCTGCAGCCGCGAAAGCCGCCGAGGCCCGGGTGTCCGGGCCTGGACGCACGTCGCCCCGGGCCACGCATGAGACCGGCGCGCTGGCTGGGCGAGGTTGCCGACTGGCGGGCATCGTTGACTGCTCCGTGCTCGCCTGCGGCCGTTGCAGCTTGCTTGCAACCTCCGTTCGCACGTCCCTGGTGCCGACCCGCGGCCGGTTTTTACACGGTTGCTGGATCGCTTTGGCAGTTGTACGCGGTGCGACGCTTCGCCGGGCCAGATGGCGGTACGAGCACGCCGGCCGACGGGACGGTCGCCCGGTGCCCGGCGGTCGCTTCAGGCGCTGCCGTCCTGACCAAGGATCGCCTCGGACAATCGCCGATCGTTGCTCGAATGCACGGCGGTCCGGGCTCGCTCGGGATGGATATAGCGATAGGCGCGGCGCAAGGCCAGCGACGCCTCGTGGAAGCCGGACAGGATCAGCTTTTGTTTGTTCGGGTAGCCGGCGATATCGCCCGCCGCAAAAATGCCGGCTAGGGATGTCTCGTAATGGTGGCAGTCGACAACCAGACGCGAGGCCTCGACCTTCAACCCCCAGTCGCCGATTGCACCCAGTTGTGCCACCAGCCCGAACAATGCAATCACATGGTCGGCAGCCACTTGCGACGGCTGCTCCGGCCCGCTGATCGTGACGGCGCGGAGCCGCCCGTCGGGCGCGTCCAAGGCGCTTACGGTACCGAGGGCGAACGCGATCTCGCCCGCGGCCCTGGCGGCCTCCAGTCGCCGGATGGTTTCCGGCGCGGCGCGGAACGCCGCGCGGCGATGCACCAGCGTCACGTTGGCGGCGGTGCCGCGCAGCGCCAACGCCCAATCGAGGGCCGAATCGCCGCCACCGGCCACCACGACGTTCGCCCCGGCAAAATCGGCCAGACGACGCACCGAATAATGCAGATGCGAGCCGTGCAGCGCCTCGGCGCCCGGCACGTTCAGACGCTGCGGCACGAAGGCGCCGCCGCCGGCTGCCACCAGCACGGCTGGCGCGACGAAGCTCGCGCCGCTTGCGGTGGTGACACGCCAGCGTGGCGCGGCCCCCGCTTCGTCCGCTGCCAGCGCGCCACCGTTAGCGTCTTCGCTGGTCGTGCCGCGTGCGTCCTGCAATGCGACCACTTCGTCACCCAGATGCATCGGCACGTCGAACGGTGCGATCTGTTCGACCAGTCGTTCGACCAGTTCCCGCCCGGTGCAGACGGGCACGGCCGGAATATCGAAGATAGGCTTGTCCGGATACAGCTCGATGCACTGGCCGCCCGGTACTGAAAGTGTGTCGAGAATACGACACGAGAGACCGAGCACCTGCGCCTGGAAGGCGGCGAAAAGCCCGACAGGTCCCGCGCCGATGATCAGCACATCGGCGGTCTGCTCGGCCTGCTGGGGGAAGACGTCGTCCTGCATCGAAATTCCGGATGATTCAAGCGTTTGGTGAAATTGCGACAAACCGTGTAAGAGCGAGTTGTAACCAATTGTGTTATGTCATTTTGTCATGGTAGCGTTCGGCAACAAACCATTACTTAGAAAACCGAGGCGAGCGCATGGCTATCGGCAAGGTCGGGGCCCTGGCAGTGATGACGATCGATACGGCGAAGGCTCAGAACCAATGGTGTTCGGCCTACGTCGTGACGGTGACCCAAGGCGGGTCGCAACGCGTGGTTTTCTACCAGGATATCGCCGACCGTATTTTCGCCGATCGCAGCGCGGCGGCTTCCCATGCGCTGGAAGCCGGCATGGCGTGCGCGCGCGACCTCGGCGACAAGCTGATGGCAGGCGTCGTGCGCCAGCAGGCCTCGCCGGCGGCAACGGTTCTGGCCTGACCGCGACGGTTCTCGCCTGACCGGCTCGGCGGTGTGACCGGGTGAGCGTAGACCATTCGGGCCGCCTGCAGTGGTCCGTTGCGCTGCTTCACACTGCGTCGCGTGTCTTACCGTGCCTTACTGGATCCCGGTAGCAAGCGCGTGACCGCTCGGAAGCGGCGTCCGCCGCAGCGGCCGCATGCTTCGACGGCGCGATCGCGCATCGCGGCCCACCCATGGCTGTCATGTGCCGCGGCGCCCAGCTGCGGCGCCCGCCGCAGCGAACGACGCAGCTAACGATTGACCTGTCGCGTTCCTGACGCGTACAGCCGTCCGAGATTGCCGGGCGACGCGGCCTAACGGCCGACCCGAGCTTCTTTCACGCCTCCCGCCCGCTGGCATCGAGCCGGTGACGACGCCCGCCGCGCCGTTCGCGCAGCCGCTCCAGCAGCAAGTACACCACCGGCGTCGTGTACAGCGTGAGCAGTTGGCTCACCACCAAACCCCCAACGATCGAAATGCCGAGCGGGCTACGCAGCTCGGCGCCTTCGCCGCTTCCGAAAGCCAGCGGCAGCGCGCCGAGCAGCGCGGCCATCGTGGTCATCATGATTGGGCGGAAGCGCAGCAGGCAGGCCTCGAAGATCGCTTCGCGCGCGTTGACGCTGCGCTCGCGGCCGATGTCGAGCGCGACGTCCACCATCATGATGGCGTTCTTCTTCACGATGCCGATCAGCAGGATCACGCCGATCAACGCGATGATGGTCAGCTCGGAGTTGAACAGCATCAGGGCCAGCAGCGCGCCGATGCCGGCGGACGGCAGGGTGGACAGGATCGTCACCGGGTGCAGATAGCTTTCGTAGAGGATGCCCAGCACGATGTAGACGGCGGCCAGCGCTGCCAGCAGCAACAACGGCATGTCCGATTGAGATTGCTGCGCGAGCTGCGCGGTGCCCTGGGCGCTGCCCTGGATGGTCGCGGGTACGCCGATCTCGTCCATCGTCTGCCGGATCGCCTGGAAGGCGTTGTCGAGGGTTACGCCCGGCGGCAGATTGAACGACAGCGTGGTGGCGACGAACGGACCCTGGTGGCTGACCGAAAGCGGCGTGGTGCTGGTGCCGAACTGCGCGAACGCAGACAGCGGCACCATCGTCTCGCGGCTGGTCGAGACCGCCGCCCCGGTCGATGCGCCCGACTTGCCGCGTGAGGCGATCGCATTGGTGGCGGCATTGCGGACTGCCGCCGCCGCCTGCGCCGCCTGCGTGCCGGCCGTGTCGCCGGCCGTGGTGGTGGCTGTAGTGCTGCTGGTAGTGCTGGAAGTCGACGTCAGGTTGCTGCTTGCGCTGCCGCTGGTGCGGCCCGAGGTGCTGACGAAGATCTGCTTGAGTGTCTCGGGGCTCTGCCAATAGGGCGGCGCGACCTCCATCACCACGTGATATTGGTTCAGCGCGTTGTAGATCGTCGAGACCTGCCGCTGGCCGAACGCGCTGTACAGCGTGTTGTCGATCTGCTGCGGCGTGATGCCATAGCGCGCGGCTGCATCGCGGTTGATCTGGATGTTGACTTCGAGGCCGCCCTGCTGGACATCGGAACTGACGTCCACCAGCATCTTGTTCTGTTGCAGCGCCTGTTCGAGCTTGCGCGCCCAGGTGTAGAGCTCGGTCGACGAATCGCCGAGCAGCGTGTACTGGTACTGCGCGTTGCCGGCGCGGCCGCCCGCGCGGATGTCGCCGGTGGACTGCAGGAACAACCGCACGCCGGGCGTCGTCGAGAGCTTCGGGCGCAGCCGGGCGACCACCTGGTCGCCCGACAGCTTGCGATCGGCCATCGGCTTGAGCGTGACCAGCATGAAGCCGGTGTTCGCGCCGCGGCCGCCGGTGAAGCCAGTGACGGTTTCAACGGCCGGATCGTCCTGGACGACTTTCATCAGTTGCGTGAACTTCGTCTGCATCGCCTGGAACGAGATGTTCTGGTCGGCCTGGATGCCGCCCATCAGCTGGCCGGTCTCCTGCTGCGGGAGGAAGCCCTTCGGAATCGCGATGAACAGATAGACGTTCAACGCGACGGTGGCCAGCAGCACCAGTATGACCGGCAGCGGATGGTCGAGCGCGATGCGCAGCGTGCGCGCATAGCCGTCGCGCATCCGCAGCCGCGGCAGCCGGGCGATCCGGAAACGGCCGTCGCGGGGCTTGCCGGCCGCGCCCGCGTCAGGCCTGCCGGCGTCCTTCGGCGGCCGGGCCGGCGCATCGGGCGTCGCTGCCGCCGGCTGCTGCGCATCGGTGCGCGGGCGCGGCGGACGAACCAGACGCGCCGCCATCATCGGCGTGACCGTCAGCGAGACGATCAGCGATACCAGGATGGCCAGCGACAGCACCAGCGCGAACTCGCGGAAGAACCGCCCGACAACACCGCCCATCAGCAGGATCGGCAGGAACACGGCGATCAGCGACAGGCTCATCGAGACGACCGTGAACGCGACTTCGCGCGTGCCGAGCAAGGCGGCCTGCATGCGCGGCCGGCCATTCTCGACATGCCGCGCGATGTTCTCCAGCACGACGATCGCGTCGTCCACCACGAAGCCGGTCGCGATCGTCAACGCCATCAACGACAGCGTGTCGAGCGTGAAGTCGAACAGGTACATGCCAGCGAAGGTCGCGATGATCGACACCGGCACCGCCACCGCCGGCACCAGCGTCGCGCGCCAGTCGCGCAGGAAGGCCCACACGACGAGAACCACCAGCAGCACCGCGATGGCGAGCGTGATCTCGGTGTCCAGCAGCGCGGCCCGGATGCTCACCGTGCGGTCGCCGAGCACCGTCATGTCGACGGCGGCCGGCAGCGACGCCCGCAGCGTCGGCAGCACGGTCTTGATGCGGTCGACGGTGTCGACCACATTGGCGCCCGGCTGGCCGTAGATCATCACCAACACGGCCGGACTGCCGTTGACCAGACCGAGGTTGCGCAGGTCTTCGACCGAATCGACCACCTCGCCGACGTCCGACAGACGGACGGCCGCATTGTTGCGGTAGGCGACCACCAGATCGCGATACTGCTGAGCCTCGCGGGCCTGGTCGTTCGTGTACAGCTGGAAGCGCTGCGCGCCGATGTCGAACGCGCCCTTCGGGCTGTCGGCATTCGCCGAGGCGAGGGCGGCGCGCACGTCCTCCAGGCCGATGCCGTAATGGAACAGGGCGTTCGGGTTCAGTTCGGCCCGGACCGCGGGCAGGGCGCTGCCGTTGATGCTGACATCGCCGACCCCCTGCACCTGCGCGAGCGACTGCTGCATCACTGTCGCCGCGGAGTCGTACAGCTGTCCACGGTCCAGCGTCTGCGAGGTGAGCGCGACGATCAACATCGGCGCGGCGGCCGGATTCGCCTTGCGGTAGGTCGGATTGCTGCGCAGCGCGGCCGGCAGGTCGACGCGTGCCGCGTTGATCGCGGCTTGCACGTCGCGCGCCGCGCCGTCGATATCGCGGTTCAGGTTGAACTGCAGCGTGATGCGCGCGGACCCTCGCGAACTGATCGAGGTCATTTCGCTGACGTCCGCGATGGCGCCGAGATATCGCTCCAGCGGACTGGCGACGGTGGTTGCAACCGTCTCGGGGCTCGCGCCGGGCAGCGTGGCCGTAACCGAGATGGTCGGGAAATCCACCTGCGGCAGCGGCGACACCGGCAGCTTGAAGTAGCTGAAGAAGCCGGCCACCACCAGGCCGATCGCCAGCAGGGTCGTGCCGATCGGGCGGTAGATGAAGATCCGCGACCAGTTCGTCATGACGACCTTCAGCGCGGCGAGGGCGCCGGCGTGCCATCGGCCGGACCACCATCGTCAAGGCCCGCGCCGCGTCGGTCGCCGGCTTGGCCGTCGTTGCCGTCATTGCCGTCATGGCCGCCTTCGCCATCGCGGCGATCGTGGCCACCGCGGCCGCGGCGCGACACGCGCCGCTCCAGGCGGTCGAAGGCGAGGTAGATCACCGGCGTGGTGAACAGGGTCAACAACTGGCTGACGATCAGGCCGCCGACGATCGCCAGTCCCAGCGGCTGGCGCAATTCCGAACCCTCGCCGTGGCCGAGCATCAGCGGCAGTGCGCCCAGCAGCGCGGCCAAAGTCGTCATCAGGATGGGCCGAAAGCGCAGCAGGCAGGCCTGCCGGATCGCTTCGAGCGGCGGCAGGCCGTCGTTGCGCTCGGCATCCAGCGCGAAGTCGATCATCATGATCGCGTTTTTCTTCACGATGCCGATCAGCAGCACGATGCCGATGATGCCGACGATGTCCAGATCGTGACCGGCGATCATCAGCGCGAGCAGCGCGCCAATACCGGCCGAGGGCAGCGTCGAGAGAATCGTCACCGGATGGATGTAGCTCTCGTAGAGCACGCCCAGCACGATGTACATCGCGACGATGGCCGCCAGGATCAGGAACAGTTCGTTGCTCAGCGACGCCTCGAAGGCGAGCGCCGCACCCTGGAAGCGGCTGGTGAACGAGGCGGGCAGCCCGACGGCCTCGCTGGCTTCGCGGATCTGGTCGACGGCCTCGCCCAGCGACGCGCCGGGGGCCAGGTTGAACGACACGGTCGCCGCCGGAAACTGCGCGAGATGGTTGATCACCAGGGGCGAGCGTCGTTCCTCGATCGACGCGATCGCGGTGAGCGGCACTTGCGCGCTGCCGCTGCCGGGCAGCCAGATCGACTTCAGCGCGTCCGCCGAATACTTGAGCGCCGGGTCGACTTCGAGAATCACGCGGTACTGGTTCGACTGCGTATAGATCGTCGAGACGATGCGCTGGCCGAACGCATCGTACAGCGCGTTGTCGACCGTGGCCGGGGTGATGCCGAAGCGAGCCGCGTTCGCGCGGTCGATCGTGATGTAGACGGAGCGTCCGTTCTGCTGCAGGTCGCTGCTCACGTCGGCGAGCGCCGGCTGCGTCGCGAGCTTTTCGAGCAGACGGGGCAGCCAGGTGTCGAACGCCGCCCAGTCGGCGTTCTGCAGGATGAAGCGGTACTGTGTGCGGCCCGCGGTCGAATCGATGGTCAGGTCCTGCACCGGTTGCAGGAACAGGCCGATGCCGGAGACGTCGCTGACCGAGCGATTGATGCGCCGGATGATCTCGCTGGCCGAGGCACTCCGTTCGCTGCGCGGCTTCAGGTTGATCAGGAAACGGCCGGCGTTCAGCGCGACATTGCTGCCGTCCACGCCAATGAATGACGACAGGCTGACTACGTCCGGATCGGCCAGGATGCGGTCGGCCAACGCCTGCTGGCGTTGCGACATCGCGCGGAACGAGACGGTCTGGTCGGCTTCCGAGACGCCTTCGAGCACGCCGGTGTCCTGTACGGGGAAGAAGCCTTTCGGCACGGCGATGTAGAGCAGCACCGTGGCCACCAGCGTCAACACCGCAACGATCAGCGTCAGGCCCTGGCGCCGCAGCACGCGGTCGAGCAGCCGGCCATAGCCGCCGATCACCCGGTCGAGCGTGCGATGCGTGGCGCGCGCGAAGCGGCTCGGCGGCCGCGCCTCGGGCGGCTTGAGCACGTAGGCGCACATCATCGGCACCAGCGTCAGCGCGACCACGGCGGAAATAACGATGGTGACCGCCAGCGTCACCGCGAATTCGTAGAACAGCCGGCCTACCACGTCGGCCATGAACAGCAGCGGAATCAGCACCGCGATCAGCGAGACCGTCAGCGAGATGATCGTGAAGCCGATCTGTCGCGCGCCGTTCAGCGCCGCCTGCAACGGTGTCTGGCCTTCCTCCAGATAGCGCGTGATGTTCTCGATCATGACAATCGCGTCGTCGACGACGAAGCCGGTCGCAATCGTCAGCGCCATCAGCGACAGGTTGTCCAGCGAGAAACCGCACAGGTACATCACGCCCAGCGTGCCCACCAGCGACAGCGGCACCGACAGGCTCGGGATCAGCGTCGCCGACGCGCTGCCCAGGAACACGTAGATGACCAGCACGACGAGCACGATCGCCAGCGCCAGCTCGTACTGCACGTCGCGCACCGACGCCTTGATGGTGGTGGTTCGATCGGTCAGCACATCCACCTTCAGCGCCGCCGGCAGATTCTGCTGCAGGCGCGGCAGCAGAGCCTGGATATCGCGGGCGGTGGCGATCGCGTTCGCGCCCGGTTGCCGCTGCACGTTGATGATGATCGCGGGCGTGCCGTTCATCCAGGCGCCCAGCTCGTTGTTCTCGGCCCCCTGCACCACGGTCGCGACGTCGGACAGGCGCACCGGCCGGCCGTTGCGATAGGCAATGACCGAGTTCAGATATTCGTCGGGACTGGAAATCTGATCGTTCGCGTTGATCGTCAGCGCCCGCGATGGCCCGTCGAAGCTGCCCTTCGGCGTGTTCACGTTCAGGCTCGCGAGGGTCGTGCGCAGGTCGTCCAGCGCCAGTCCATAGGCGGCCAGCGCGCGCGGATTGGCCTGTACGCGGACGGCCGGACGCTGACCGCCCGACAGCGTCACCAGACCGACGCCCGCCACCTGCGAAATCTTCTGCGCGAGCCGCGTATCCGCCAGGTTCTGCACTTCGGTCAGCGGCATCGTCGGCGACGTCAGCGCGAGCGTCATGATCGGCGCGTCCGCCGGGTTGACCTTGGCGTAGGTCGGCGGCGCCGGCAGGTCGGACGGCAAGACATTACCCGCCGCGTTGATCGCCGCCTGCACCTCCTGTTCGGCGATGTCCAACGACAGGCCCAAGTCGAATTGCAGCGTCAGCACCGATGCGCCGGCCGAGCTCTGCGAGAACATCTGGTTCAGGCCGGCCATCTGCCCGAACTGGCGTTCGAGCGGCGCGGTGACCGAGGTGGTCATGACCTCCGGGCTTGCGCCGGGATACAGCGTGCGCACCTGGATCGTCGGGTACTCGACGACCGGCAACGCGGAGATCGGGATGAAGCGCAGGGCGACCAGGCCGGCCAGCAGGATCGCGGCCATCAGCAAGGCCGTGCCGACCGGGCGAAGGATGAAGAGACGTGACGGATTCATCGGGCGCTGACCGGGCCGCCTGTTCAGGGCGCCGGACGCGCTGCGCCCGTGCCTGGCCGCCGGCCATGGCCGCTTCCGTTTCCGCTGCCGCTGGCGCCCGATGCTGCGGCTGCCGACGAGGCCGGGGGCGCGGCCGCCGTCCCCGGCACCGTGATTTTGGCCCCTTCGCGCAGGCGATCGACGCCGTCGACCACGACGGTGTCGCCTTCGGCCAGCCCTTCGCTGATGACGACGCGCTCGGCGTCGGTCAGGCCGGTCTTGACCTTGCGGACGGTGACCGTGTTGTCCGGCTTGACGACATAGACGAAGCTGCCGATTGAGCCGTTCTGGACCGCCGTGGCCGGCACGACAATCACGTCGCGGAGCGTGTCGACCAGCAGCCGGACGTTCACGAACTGATTCGGGAACAGCGCGTCGTCTCGATTTTCGAAGCTCGCGCGCAGACGAACGGTGCCGGTCGAGGTATCGATCTGGTTGTCGACGCTGATCAACCGCCCAAGGGCAAGTTCGCGCGTGTTCGCGCGGTCGTAGGCGGAGGCCGAGAGCGACGCGCCCGCGCGCACCCGGGCCATGACCTGGTTCACGTCGTCCTCGGGTAGCGTGAAGAGCACGCTGATCGGCGCGGTCTGGGTGACCACGACCACGCCGTTCGTGTCGCCGGTCTGCACATAGTTGCCGACGTCGACCTGACGCAGGCCGACACGGCCGTCGATCGGCGAGGTGATGCGCGCGTATTGCAGGTCGAGCCGGTTCGCCTCGACCGCGCCGCGGTCGGTCTTGACCGTCCCCTCGCGCTGCTTGACCAGCGAAACCTGGTCGTCATAGGTCTGGCGCGCAACCGAATCCTGCGCCAGCAGTATCTTGTAGCGTTCGAGATCGCGCCGCGATTGTTCGAGCAGGGCCTGGTCGCGGACCAGGTTGCCCTCGGCCTGCGCCAACGCCGCCTGGGTCGGGCGCGGATCGATCTGCGCGAGGAAGTCGCCACGCTTGACGTGCTGGCCTTCCTTGAAGCCGAGCGAGAGCAGTTCCCCGGAGATCCGTGAACGCACCGTGACGGTGGCCAGCGGCGTGACCGTGCCCAGCGCGTACTTCACGATCGGGACCTCGGCGCGCGTCGCCTTCGCGACCCGCACCGGCTGCGCGACGTTGGCCATCGCGGCGGCGCCATGGCCACCGCGGCCACCGTGACCGCCTCGGCCCGGTGCAGCGTGATTGCGACCACGCAGCACCAGGAAGGCGACGAGCGCGATCACCAACAGTATGACGACGATCAGCCAGATACGGCGCGGTCGCCGGCGCACGGGAGGCACGGCGCGTTCGGAATCAGGATTCTGCATTCGGGACGGTGAGCGTGGGGAAGCGGTATGAACTGCCTGCGCCTGGGAAACCGAAATCCTACGTGGCTCCGTGGCAGGCGTCCATTTCCATCTTGTTACAATAGCCTGCTCTGGCGAACCGCGCTCGACCCGGCGCGCGACCCGACAGCGGGTCGCCACGCGGCTTCAGACGGCTTCAGGTGGCCTCAGGTGGCTGCAAGTGCCTTCGAGCGGCGCCAACGCGGGACTGCGCTGCGGGGCGCCATCGGGGTGCCCGGCGGCGGCACCCCGATGGCGGCACCCGATGGCGCCTGTCGCAACGGTCCCGGCGGAGCGCCCGTCACACAGGAAGCATCATGTCCAGCAAGAAGCCGAAAAGCGATCCCACCCGCGGCGTTGCCGTCATCATCATTCTCGCCGTCCTGTTCGTGCTCGGCGCGTTGCTGTACAACGCACACAAGGGCAAGGCCGAATACGACAGCGAGCAGCAGGCGCCGTCGACGCGCTGAGCAGCACCGCCGGTGGACGGCGCCGGGCCGACGGCGGGGCGGCTCGCCTCGTCGGGCGACCGACAGGTTGCGCCTTCAGGTCGCCGGTTCCGGTTGCCCATTCAGGTGCCCATGCGGGGCGCCGTTCGGTGCGCCGCTTCGGATGCCGCGTCGGTCCCGGTTCGAGTCGCCGGACGGAGCGCCGTCCTCGCCGCAGATCGGTTGCACGGCCGATGCGCCGCATGTCGGCGCGAAACCGTTGAGAACAAGCGCGTCCAATCCTCAGAGCCTGATCGTACTGGCGTCCTGACGGACGATCTGCGATGCGCTGAGCATCTGTTTGCAGTGATGTACCAGCGCCTTGAGCGACTCGATCGACTCCTGCGTCGTGATGCCGTCGAGATTGGGCGCCGCCCGTTCGGTGTCGACCACCATCTCGTCCAGCGAACGCGACAGCGCGCGCGCGGTTTCGCGATAGTCGGCCGGCAGCGGCGCGCCGTTCTCGGCCTGGGCGAGATTCTCGCCGATCGCCTGCAGCACGCTGTCCAGCGCACGCCGTTCGAGCGGCGCGGCGGCCAGCACCAAGGGCCCGATCGCGTTGATCTGCGACGCCAACGCATGGCTCTGGATCAGCAGTTCATTGAATTCCGCGACGAAGCGCTGTTTCGAGCGTGGCTCGCGCATCATGCGCAAGAAAGCCTGTCCAAGATTGGCAAAGGCAATGTGCACATCCTTTCGCGCAAGACGATAGCGGAAGTCATAGTCGAGCGCGCGAGCCGCCTGCGAACCGATTGCTTCGCCGCCGCGTGGCACGGTTGACGGTACCGCGGCGATCGGTGCGGCCGCGGCGGGCGGCGCGGTCGTCTCGGGTCCAGCCGTCGAGGGCTGGCTCGCGGCCGCCGCTGGCGCGCTCGCACCACCGGTCAGCGCATCGACCGTCGCGGCGGGCGTGTCGGACGGAGCGACGGCCCGGACGGCCGTAATGTCCGTTACGGCGGTCCGGGCCGCCTGCGTGCCCGCCTCGGAGCCGGCTTGCGCGGTTGCTTGTCCGCTTGCCTGTTCGCTTGCCTGTCCGTTCGGCTGGTCGCCGGGCACGACCGGCTTCTCAGCAAGCGGCGCACTCGGTTGCCCACTTGCCTGTTCGTCCGCCTGTTTGCTGGCCTGTCCGCTTGCCGATTGCGTCGGCGGCACCGCAGCCTTGGCCGCTTCGGGCGTGAACGCGGCCCCCAGCCCGGCGCCTGGGGGAGCCGGCGCGACCGTGCCGCCCTGAAACACCTGATCCTGCGCCGGCGTCGCATTCGTTTCGGCGGCCGGGGCGGGCGTGGCGCGCGCACCAGCGCCGTCGCCCGGCGCGCGCCGATGGCTGACGTCCACCACCGCGCCCAGATACGCACGCGTGGCGCGGATCACCGCCTTGACCAGCGGCCCCATCAACCGATATTCCCAGTTCGCGTACAGGTAGCTGATGCCGATGGCCAGCGCGCCACCGATCAGCGTGTCGATTGCGCGCTCGCCGATCAGTCGCATGCCGGCCGGCGCCAGCAGGTGGTAGAGCAGCAGCACATAGGCCGAGATGAAGACCGTCGCGGCGCCGTAGTGGAGGATCACCAGCGAGTACGCCATGAACATGCACGCGAACATCACGGCCAGCAGCACGGGTGCGTCCTTCACGAACGCGATCAGCGCCAGGGCGGCCGCGCAGCCGATCACCGTGCCAACCATCCGCTGCGCGTTGCGCTGCCGCGTCAGCGAGAAGCCGGGTTTCATGATGATGACCGTGGTCAACACGATCCAGTAGCTATTGGTCAGCGGCAGCAGCTTGCCGATCGCCAGACCGACCGCCACGGCCAGTGTGACCCGCAGGGCGTGACGGAAGCTCGGCGACGACGGCGTGAGGTTGGTCCACAGTTGCTTGAAGGAAAAGCGCCGGCTGACCAGGAAGCGCGACAGCGCCTGATCGACGGTCATGTCCGTGTCGGTGCGTTCCCCTTGGGTGTTGCGATGCATCCGGTCGATCAGCCGGGTCACCGACCAGACGCGCCGGTAGCTCGCCGCCACCGTCGCGTAGGCGGCCGAATCGCGATTGGGCAGGTCCTTGCGGCGCAGTTTGTCGATCTCATACTCGATCGCGCGCAACTCGGCCTTCATCGTGACCACCGGCGCCGACGCGCGATGCTGCAGCACCGCCAGACCGATCGCCTCGAGTTCGGTGGCCGACTTGCGCACCAGGTCGCGGAAGAACAGCAGGATGTCGGCCTCGCCGAACGACTGGCGCAGCATGCCGTAGTCGGTATGCGAGCCGATGATGGTGTCGTGCAGGTCGACCGAATTGATGAACAGGTTGAACAGCATCACGCGCCGCCATTCACCGCTTGGCTTGCCTTCTCGTTCAAGGTGGGGCAGGTTGCGCAGCACGATGTCGCGCGCCGCATCCTGCCGCTCGACCGCGGCAATCTGCTTGGCGACGAGCTCTCGATAGACGTCGTCGAGATTTTCCTTGATGTCGTAGAAGCGGGCCCGTGCGCGCATGTACTCGGCGGTCGCGAAGATCGCTTCGGCGATCGCCTGCTGTTCGGTGCGCTCGGAGGTCAGACGGTTCCAGAAGTAGCTGAAATAGGTGTACCAGAGGCTGCCGGCCAACAGCCACAGGGCGTTGGTGATCGCCTGGACTGGCGTGAAGTGCTGTTCGATGTTGATGATCATCATGAACAGCGCGCCGAAGCTGATCTGCGGCCCGCGGTTCGGATACACGACGAGCAGCGACAGCAGGAAGGTCAGCGGCACGACGGTCAGCCACATCGTCAGATTGCTGATCGTCGCGAAGCCGCTCGCCAGCGCCGACAGAAAGCCCAGGGCCGAGCAGGCCAGCATCTCGTTGTGCTTGTGCTTCAGCGGGCCGGGCAGGTCGACCACGCTCGCGCTGATTGCGCCGGATGCGATCACGAAGCCGATATCGGCCTGGTGGAACACGAGCAGACAGAAGATGGGCGGCAGGGCCAGGCCGAGGGAGACGCGCAGCCCGCTGAACACGTACTGGCTGTAGAAAAACTTTTTTATTTCGAATGAATAACGCATCGGTGCCAGTTGCGGGAGGGAGCGCTCGGGTCGGGCGGGAGGCGCCGCCGCCGTCGGCGCATCCTCGTGGAAAGCAAAGGCGACCGCGACCGTCATCGAGTCTAGCGCATTTCGATGTGCGGCCGGCCGCAGCCGCGCCATCGGCTGCATTTCGCCACGGCACGCGCGCCGCTGCTGCAATAATGTGTAAGCGACCGTTTCCGGGCGGCATCGGCCAGGCGGCGCATGGCGGCCGAATGCTCGAATTTGCTATCCTGCTTCGCCTGTACCGGATGTCGGTTTTCGATCGACGTCGCGGCCGCGCTTCCGATCCTGCCGATGCTGACACTGTTCCAGTCCAACCGCTTCGAAGTCTTGCTCGAAGCCCTGATGGCCACCGAGTCGGCGGCGCGGACCGGACCGTTCGCGCCCGTGGAGATCATCGTGCCAAGCGCGGCAGTGGCCAGGCGGGTCGAACTCGACTGGGCGACGCGGCATGGCGTGTGCGCGAACGTGCGGTGCTGCTACCTTGCCGAGTGGCTGTGGCAGCAGATCGGCCGCGTGATGCCGGTACCGGATCGTTCGCCGCTGGCGCCCGACGCGCTTGCCTGGCAGTTGTACGCGCTGCTGGGCGACGAAGCCGCGTCGCCTCGCGCCGAGCTGCCGGCCGATGGCCGCCTGAACAGCTATCTGGCGCACGCCGACGCGGGCCAGCGCTTCCGCCTGGCCCGTCGCCTCGCACGGGTCTTCGACCACTATCAAACCTATCGCACCGACTGGCTGGCGGCGTGGCGCTCGGGCCGGTCGATTTTCGAGCGCATGCCGTGGGCGACGCCGAACGACGCTCAGCGTGACGACGAGCGCTGGCAGGCGGCGCTGTGGCGAGCGGTGCCGGCAGCGGATGCGCCGGCCAGCGAGCGCTTCCTGGCACTCGACCCGGCCGCGTTGTCCGTGCTTGCCGATCGTCGTGTCGCGGTGCTGGCGCTACCGACGATGGCGCCGCTGCACGTCGCCTTGCTGAATCAGCTGTCGAGCGTGGTCGATATCGGCGTCTATGCGCTCAATCCCTGCCGTGAATTCTGGTTCGATGTCGTCGGCGACCGCACCGCATTGCGCATGGCGCTGGCCGCGGGCGTGATGCCGGACGTCGGCGCCACCACGGCTGCGCTGCATGGCGGGGAAGCGGGTCTGCACGGCGGCGAAGCGCACTATCTGGCAGGCGAAGGATCGGGCGAGGAACAACACGACGAAGACGATGGCGAGGACGGACAGGGCGAAGAGGACCAAGAGCGGAAGCCGGGCAGCGAGCGCGATGAGGCCCGGCATGACTGGGAAGACAGCGACAGAGACAGAGACAGAGACAGCGAGATCGATTTCGACGACGGCGGCGGTCACCAGGTCGGCGCGCTTGGCATGGCCGACGCGCACCTCGAACTCGGCCAGCCGCTGCTCGCCGAATGGGGGCGGCAGAGCCGCGCGCTGCTCTCCACGCTGTTCGACTTGACCGAAGGGCGGGTCGACGCGCAGGCCGAAGTGTTCCTCGAGAATCCGGAGCCGACGCTGCTTGCCAGCGTGCAGAACGCGATCCTGTCGCTGACGCCCGTCCCCGTCCCCGACAGCGAGCCCGAGGCGGCAGCCGGCATCGAGGTTCATGTCTGCCACAGTCTGTCGCGCCAGTTGGAAGTGCTGCACGACCGCCTGCTGGCCTGGTTCGATGCGGATCCCGACCTTGCGCCGCATGACGTGTTGGTCACGTTCCCGGACCTGACCGCGGCGGCGCCGTTGGTCGATGCGGTGTTCGGCACGATGCCCGACGAGCGCCGCATTCCCTATCGCATCACGGGCCTGCCGCCGTCGCGCGTGAATCGCGTGGCGCGGCTGTTCCTGTCCTGGCTGGAGATGACCGAGAACCCGCCAGGACTGGCGGAGATGATCGAGTGGCTGCGGGTCGACGCGTTCGCGCACGCCTACGGCATCGAGGCCGACGACGTCGACGCGATCCAGCGCGCGCTGCTGGCTGCCGGCGCGCGGGCGGCTTTCGACGATGCGCCGGCTGGCGCGGGCCCCGGCCACTCGCTGGACGACGCCGTGATGCGACTGGTCCTCGGGTATGCGATGCCGGACGATGGCGCACCGCAGGCCGACTGGCTGCCGGTCGCGAGCGGCGCGGCGCAGCAATGGCTCGGCGGCCTGAGCGAGGCGTGCGACGACCTGGGCCGCTTGCGGGCAAGCCTGAAGACGACCCGTTCCGCGGCCGACTGGCAGGCGCTGCTCGACTGGGCGCTGGCGCGCTTCTTCGTCTCGGAGCCGGCGTCGAGCGACGACCTCCATGCGTTGGTCGAAGCGAGCGGGCTTGTCTTCGAGACGTTGCGCAGTGGTGCAGGCACCTCTGCCGACCACACCGTCCTGTCCGTGGACGTGGTCCGGCAGGCCCTCGCGGCGACGCTCGACGAGTCGGCGCGCGGCGGTGTGCCGGGCGGTGGCGTGACCTTCGCCGCGCTGCCGAGCCTGCGCCTGCTGCCGTATCGCGTGGTGTGCCTGCTGGGCATGGACGACGGCGCGCTGCCGTCGCTGCTGCGCGCCGAAGAGTTCGATCTGATCGCGGCTTTTGGCCGGCGTGGCGACCGCCAGCGCCGCGACGACGAGCGCAACCTGTTCCTCGACCTGTTGCTGGCGAGCCGGCATCGACTGTTCGTCGCCTACACCGGGCGGAGCATCCGTGACAATGCGGTGCTGCCGCCGTCCGGGCTGGTCGATGAACTGCTCGACTACTGCGCACAGGCCCTTGCAGGCGAAGGGGCCGATGCGAGCGATGTGGCGCGCGAGCGGGAGGGGTTGATTACGGTTCATCCATTGCAGCCTTTTGCCGAAGCGTATCTGGCGCCCGACGCGCCCGTGCCAACCTACGATGTCGACCGTGCCGAGATCGGCCGCAGGTTGCGACAGGTCATCGGCCTGTCGTTCGGGCCGGCAGAGCCCGACGCGACGGCGCGACCGCGACATGATCACCACGGCGACCGCGGTGACCACGGCGATCGCGCTGACGACGGGGCGAGCGAACGCGGCCGCCGTCACGCCGGCGCGTTGTTCGATGCGCCGTTGCCGCCGCTGCGGCAGGACGCGGTCACGATGGAGGCGTTCAGCCGTTTCTGGCGCTATCCGCAGGCGACGCTGTTGCGCGAGCGCCTCGGCGTGGTATTCGACGAGGCCGCGGCGATGCCGCCGCCGTACGAGCCGTTCGTTGCCGACTTCGCTGCGTGCGATGCCCTCGCACAACGCGTGCTGCCCGCACTGCTGGACGAAGGCGGGCGCGCCGGCGACCGTGCGAGCGACGGTGCAGGCGACACGCGCGACGGCGAGCGCCAGCGTCGCGTCGCGCGTGCGTTGGCCGAGGCCAGCCCCGAACTGCCTGGGGGGGCGACCGGCGCGGTGGTGCGGGAACGCGAATTCGGCGCCTTGTCCTCGCTGGCGTCGCGGGTCGCATCCGCCACCCGCGACGGCCAGGCGCAACTGCGCTTCATCCTTTCTGTCACGCCACGCTGGCCGGCCGGCCTCGATGCAGCGCTGTGGCCGTCGCGCACGCTGCCCGCCGACGCGTTGGCGCCTTTGACACTGACCGGCGCGCTGGATGGCGTAACGCGGTCAGGTCGCATTGCCTGGCGCTTCAGCCGGCCGCACCCGCGCGTCCTGCTGGCGGTATGGCTGGAGCATCTGGTGCTGAACGCGCTCGACGACGATACCCTGCACGCCGCGCTGCCGGACCTCGCGCCGGCCACGCTTTCCGATGCCCGATTGGCGCGCGACGAGACCGCGCCCACGCCGCGGGATGGGTTCGCAGCGCAGGAAGTCCACGAAGCGCAGCACGGGCAACAAGTCCGTACGGTGCCGGCGGTTCGCACGGTGCGTACCGTGCGAGAAACGCGCTGGCTCGGCAATGGCAGTGGCTTCACCTTCGCGCCGGTCGATGATGCGCTCGGCCTGCTCGGCGAGTTGGCGGCCCTGTACCGTCTGGGGCTGAGCTGGCCGTTGCCGTTCTTCCCGAAGTCCGCCTATGCGCATGCTACGCGTGGTCCGGCCGCCGCGGTGAGCGCGTTCGACGGCGGTGGCCTTGCCGAGGGCGAGCGCGACGATGCGGCGGTCCGCATGGCCTGCGGCGCGGGCGTCTCGCTCACCTCCACGTTCGAATGGCTGAGCGACTGGCTCTACGAGCCGTTGTTGGCGCATTTGCGCGCGGCCGACGGACTCGAAAGCGACGCACAGGGCGGCGCTCTTTCCGGCGAGGCGCTGGCATGATGTTGCGCGATCTTGACGTGTTCGGCTGCAAGCTGGAAGGCACGACCCTGATCGAGGCGTCGGCGGGGACGGGCAAGACGTGGAACATCTGTGCGCTGTATCTACGCTTCCTGCTCGAGGCGCGGTTGACGCCGGAGCAGATCCTGGTCGTCACATTCACCAAGGCAGCGACGGCGGAACTGCGCGAACGCATCCGTTCGCGCATCACCGCATTGGTCGCGACCCTGGAGCGCGGCGAGTCGGTCGCCGATGCCGACGATCCGATGATCTCAGGGCTCGCGGGCGCAATCGACGCGCTGTCCCCGGGCGAGGCGCTGGCGCGTTTGCGCTACGCGCAACGCAGCTTCGATCAATCCGCAATCCATACGATTCATGCGTTCTGCCAACGCGCGCTGACCGAGGCCCCGTTCGCGGCCGGGGCGCCCCTCGAGTTCGAGGTCGCGGAGAGCGACGCGCCGCTGCGTTTCCGGCTCGCCAGCGCGTTCTGGCGGGAGCGCGTGCAAGCGGAAGCCGCTCGCGTGCCGAGGTTTGCCGCCTGGCTGGTCGACCGGCAGGCCAGTCCGCTGGACCTGGATCGGCAACTCGGTCAACGCCTGAAAAAGCCGATGGCGCGTGTCGATTTCTGCGACGATGCGGCGCCCGGCGACGCGGTCGCATGCGGCGACGAGCGACAAACGCTGTTCGAGGCGGCGGCGACGCTATGGCAGCAGGAAAGCGATGGCATCGCTGCGCTGCTGGACACCATGCGGCCGACGCTGCGCGCAAACGTCTACAAGGAAGCTTCGGTGACCGCCGGCTGCGCGGGCTGGTCGGCCTATCTCGGCGGCGGCGATTGCTGGCTGGCGGCCCGCGACCGCAAGGCAATGGGCCTGCTCGCCGCGACGAAGCTGCGCGCCAATCTGAAGAAGGGACACACGCCGGTCGACCATGCGTTCTTCGAACTGGCCGAGCGCCTGCTGACCGCCATCGAGCGTGACGAGGACCGCCATCGCCGCACCTGGCTGGCGCTGCTGCGCGAATGGCTCGACCGGGCGCCGGCTGATCTGGAACGGCTGAAGCAGCGCACCGGCCGGCTCGTGTTCGACGACCTGCTGGCGCAACTGCACCGCGCGCTTTGCGCGCATCGTTGGCTCGGGCCGACCCTGGCGCGCCGTTTCCCGGCCGCGTTGATCGACGAATTCCAGGACACCGATCCGCTGCAGTTCGACATCTTCCGGCGCATCTACGCGGACCAGGCGCGCCGCCTGCCGTTGTTTCTGGTGGGCGATCCCAAGCAGGCGATCTACGCGTTTCGTTCCGCGGACCTGCACACCTATCTGGCGGCGCGGGACGCGGCGGAGGCACGTTTCACGCTAGGCGTGAACCAGCGCTCCACCGCCGAGATGATCGCAGCGTGCAACCGTTTCTTCGGCGCCAACACCCGCGCCTTCTTGCTGCCCGGTCTCGACTATCAGCCGGTTCGAGCGGGACAGCGTGAACGGCCGCCGTTCTCGGGCGGAGAGCGTGGTCCGGTAGCCGCGCTGCATGTCTGGCGCCTGCCGCTCGCCGCCGACGGCGCGGCGCCTGGCGGGGGCGGCGCGGAGGGAAGCGGTGCGGAGGAAGGCGGCGCGGACGCCGCCCCGGCCGACAAGGGGCTCAGCGCTCGCGACGCGCAGCGCTGGGCCGCACAAGCGTGTGCGGACGAAATCGTGCGCTTGCTCGAACAGGCGCACGTCGACGATGAACCGCTTGCCGGTGCCGATGTCGCGGTATTGGTGCGCACGCATCGGCAAGGCGCATTGATGAAGCGCCTGCTGGCCGAGCGCGGCGTCGGCGCGGTGGAGCTCGCCCAGGCGTCGGTGTTCGCGAGCGCCGATGCCGAGGAAGTCGAGCGCGTCCTGCGCGCGATCGAATCGCCCGCCGATGCCCGGCGGATGAATCTCGCGCTCGCCGGCGACTGGATCGGCCTCGATGCCGCTTCGCTCGCGGCGCTGGCCAGCGCCGCCGGAGCGAGCGATACGGCCGGTGCGGTCGACGACGGCGGACAGGCGGGCATCGCCGGCGCCGCGCTCGACGACGCGATGCATTGGATCGAGCGTTTCGGGCACTACCGCACGTTGTGGCTCGAGCGCGGTTTCCCGACCATGTGGCGGCAACTGATGCGCGAACTGCGCGTGCCGCAGCGGCTGGCCGGCCTGCCCGACGGCGAGCGCCGCCTCACCGACGTCAATCATCTTGGCGAACTGCTGCACGAGCGCGCCGCGGAGTCGGACGGTATTGCGCCGTTGCTGCGCTGGCTGGCCGACAGCCGGGCCGAGCGGGGCGGCGAAGACGCGCAGTTGCGCCTGGAATCGGACCGTGATCTGGTCCAGATCGTGACCGTGCATAAATCCAAGGGGCTTGAATACGCGGTGGTGTTCTGTCCTTTCCTGTACGAGAGTCGTACTGCGCGGCGCGGCAGCGCGCGCCTGCCCGACCCGGTCGCCTACCGGGACGACGGCAGGGTCGTGCTGGCCTACGAACTCGATGCGGAACGCAGCGAGGCCGCCGCGCAGCAAGCGTTGATCGAGGCGGCCGCCGAGGACGCGCGGCTGATCTACGTCGCGCTGACGCGAGCGGTCTACCGCGCCTATCTGGTTAGTGGTGCCGTCGGGGGCAAGCCGGGGTGCCGCAGTGTCCTCAACTGGTTGGTGGCGGGCGAGGGCCAGACTTTCGAGACATGGCACGATGCGCCGCTCGCGCCGGAAGCGATTGACGCGTATTGGGCGCGCCTGCGCGACGACGTCGTTTCGGTTGCGCCGATTCCGGTGCCGCGACTGCGGCGCCTGCGTCGCGCCGCGCCGCCCGGGGCGGTCCTGCAGGCGCGGACGCTACGGCGACGTCCGGCTGCCGCATGGCAGTTGCTCAGTTTCACAGGCTTGCTGGCTGGCGCGCGCGACGCCGGCGCGCGGCATGACGGAACGTCTGGCGCGGATGACGCCGGCGTCGCCGATTCGCCGCGGCCAGAGCATGACGATGGCTTCGTGTCGGAAGGCACTGGTGCGGTCGGCCGTATGGCAGCGAGCGACCGTTTTGCAATCGCCGGCTTCGACCCCGATGCGCCCGAATTCGCGAATGACGCCGACAGTTGCGTTTTTCTCGATGATCTCGATGGGCCGGGCGGCGCCGCCTTCGCCGACCTCCGTACGGCCGCCTACGAAACGCGCCCGCCCGAGCGCTTCGATAGCGTCGATCCGCGCGAAGCGGCTGCGCGACCGGGCGCGCTCGCCGCTGCCGCTTCAGCCGCGCCAAACGTGGCCGAAGCGGGCAAAGTGTCGGAAGCGGCCGAAGCCGTTGACAATACCTTATTGGGTCTGCCGCGCGGCACCGCCGCGGGTTCCTGTCTGCATCACCTGCTCGAACACGTCGACTTCGCTAAGCCGGAGCGCTGGGACCAGGCGGTGGCCGCGAGCATCGCCGCTTTCCCATCGGTAGCCACCGCCTTCGAGGCGACGCGCGGCCGGTCGGGGACGGCCGGCGCGGCATCGCTCGCCGATCGCCTGCGTGACGTCGTTGCGGCGCTGGCCGATGTCGAGCTTGCGCCCGGTACGCCGCTGTGCCGGCTGCCGGCGTCCCGCTGCCTGCGCGAGCTGGCCTTTACCTTCCCGCTGAGCGCCACGCGTCTGCGTAGCGATGGCCTGGCGGCGACCCTCGTCGCAGCGGGGTATGGACTGCCGGAACTGGCGCCGCGCCGTCTGCACGGTTTCATGAAGGGATTCATCGACCTGGTGTTCGAGGCGGACGGGCGCTTCTACATCGTGGACTGGAAATCCAACGATCTTGGCGACACGCTGGACGCGTACCTGCCGGTTTCGATGACCGATGCGATGGCACGACACGGCTACTGGCTGCAGGCCGTGCTGTACACGGTGGCGCTGCACCGCCACCTGCGCGCGACCGTCGCGGATTACGACTACGACCGCGACATGGGCGGCGTTGCCTACGTGTTCGCGCGAGGCGTATCGCCGTCGTGGCGGCTGCGCGAAACCGACGCCGGGGTGTTGCGTCACCGTTTCGCACGCGACTTGATCGAGTCGATCGACGTTGACTTCGCCGCGGCACACGACGCGCAGATCGGGAGGGCGGCCCGATGACACAGCGGAAAACGCGGGAAGGAGCGCGGGAAGGAACGCAACGGCGCGCGCAACGGCGCGCGGTTGGCGACGACGCGCGCCAGACCGCGTTCGACTTCGATGGCGCGGCGGGCGCGCCCGGCCCGGCTGACGCTCTGCCGCAGTCCGATGACAAGGCAGCCGTCACACTGCATTCGCCCGACGCACTGTCGACCGCGCGACGGGACGGGGTGGCAGCCAGCGAGACAGCGATCAACGCGCGCGAGACGGCGCCGCCGTCCGGACCGCGATCTGCACGGCCTTCTGCAAAGCCTTCTGAACCGGCGTTCGTTACCGACGATGCGCCTGCGTCGGCGCATTCTGAACCTGCTGCCGCCGTGCGCGCATCGGTGCATGCCTCGTCCTCTGCGCGGGCAGCGACAGCGACAGCTGCGGCGGCGCCGACAGCCCCTATGCCCGCTGAAGCACCGGAAATCGCTTTTGCCTGGGCGCTGGCGAGCCGCCTGGGGCGTCTGGCACGTCGCAATGGCGCTGACGATGCGGCAGTCACGGTCGTCGAGCAGATCACCGCGATGCTGGGTCGCAGCGTCGCGCTCGGTCACGTCTGCGCGCCCTTCGGTGCCCTGTGCGCCCGGCTGCAACTGGCACCGGCGGTAGTTCGCCGCGCCCTGGCCGCGGGCGCGATGCTGGGCTCCGATGCGCCGCTGGTACTGGATCCGGCGGGTCGGCTCTATCTCGCCAGACACGACGACGCGGAGCGCCGATTGGCGTTGGGTTTGCTCGATCTGCTGCGTGCGCCGCCACACCGGCGGCTACCGCCGTCCGCCGCCCCATCGAGCACCGATGCGTCCGCCGACACCGATGGCTCGGCAAACCTGCCATCGGACGATGCGCTGGTAACGCCGCCGGTAACGCCGCTGGCCGCACGCCTGGCACGCGGCTTCGGCCGCAGCGAACCCACGGATGCGAGCGGCGACGTCGATTGGCAGCAGGTCGCTGCGGCCCTGGCGTTGCATTCCAGGCTGGCGGTCATCAGCGGCGGTCCAGGCACCGGCAAGACAACGACGGTAGCGGCGATCATTGCCTGTCTGCTCGACGCCGAGCCTGAGCTGAACATCGCGTTGGCCGCGCCGACCGGCAAGGCGGCGCAGCGCATGCTGGAGGCTCTGGCCGGGCGCGCGCGGGCGATGCCGGCGGAACTTGCCGCGCGCTTTCCGACGGTTTCATTCACGCTTCACCGTTTGCTTGGCACGCGTGGCGACGGCAGCTTCCGCCATCGTCGCGGCGCGCCACTGCCGTACGATGTGGTCGTCGTCGACGAAGCATCGATGATCGATCTCAGCATGGCCGCGCGGCTGGTCGATGCGCTGGCGCCGGGCGCGCGATTGATACTGCTCGGCGACAAAGACCAGTTGAGCGCGGTCGAGGCGGGCGCGGTGTTCGCCGAATTGTGCGCGCAACCGACGTTGAGTGCGCCGTTGCGGGCGCGCTTCGGTACGGCGCTGGGCGTGTCGCCGGAGCGCTTGCGACAGGGTGGCTCCGCACCGACGGTCGTCCAGCCGGCGCTGCCTGACACTGCGGTATGGCTCGAACGAAACTATCGTTTCGGCGCGGACTCGCCGATCGGTCGCGTCGCGGTGGCGGTACGCGACGGCAATGCGGATGCCGCGCGAAACGCCTTGTCGGCCGCCTCGGTGGCCGACCTGCGCGACGATGACCAGCAAGCGGGCGCGCTGTGGATCGAGCTGGCAGGGGACGGGCCTCTCGACCCGCCGACGATAGCGGCGCTGGTCGAAGGCTATGCCGCGTTTTTCCGCGCGCTGAACGACTGGCGACGGCTGCACGAGACAGCCGAAGCTGGCCCGCAGCGCGACCAGCTCGCCGCCGTGGGGGACGACGCGGCGCGCTTCGGCGCTGCGACGCACACCGCCGGCGCATCCGGCGGCATCTCCGGCCAGGGGTTAAGCAACGCGTTCGGCAACGGTTCAAGCAACGGTTCAAGCAACGGGGCCAGCGGCGAACCGCAGGCGGATCCGAACGCACCGGCGGCGCGCGAAGCGGCGCTGCTCGCGCTGTTCGATACGCTGGCTCGGTACCGCGTTCTCTGCGCAGTGCGCGAGGGTCCGCGCGGCACGCATGCGTTGAACGCCGCGGTCAGCGCCCGGGTGCGCGGCCTGGCCGAACGTCTTGGCATGCCGACGATGGGCGGCGAGTGGTTCGCGGGCCGCGCGGTGATGATTGCGCGGAACGACTACCCGTTGCGTTTGTTCAACGGCGATATCGGCATCACGCTCGCCGATGGCCAGGGCGTACTGCGCGTGTATTTCCAGGATGCTGCCAGCGCCACTGGCTTTCGCTCACTCTCACCGGCTGCTCTGCCACCCCTGGACAGCGCCTTTGCCATGACGGTGCACAAATCGCAGGGCTCGGAGTTCGACGCAGTCGCGCTCGTGCTGCCGTCGCCGGGCGTGCGTGGGACCAGCCGCGAGTTGGTGTACACCGGCATCACGCGCGCAAAACGCCGCGTCGCGCTCATCGGTGCACGGTCGGTACTGGAGGCGGCGGTGACGACACCAACGCGACGCGACTCCGGGCTGCTGGATCGAATCAGGCGCTATCGTCCGACCGACCACCGTGGCGGTGACGGTCTCGCCGGCAGCAAGACCGCCGATGACGGCGACGGCGACGGTGGCGATAGCGGGGGCGAGCCGGCACCGGCGGCGTGAGCGTAGCCCGAGACTCGTTTCGAACGCGCCGCTTCGGGCCCACACGGTACGGACTCAGTCGGCGCTGACGCGTGCGCGACCGCGCTTGATCTCGCCGCGCTGCACTTTTTCATCGGTCCGCCGTCGCCGCGCCGAACGGCTGGGGCGCGTGGGGCGGCGCGGTTCGGGCGCAGACCAAACGCTCTCGATCAGTCGTTCCACCCGTTCGATGGCGTCCGCCCGATTGCTCTCCTGCGTGCGGTGCGTCTGCGCCTTGATGATCAGGATGCCTTCGCGGTCGATGCGTCGGTCGGCGAGGGCAAGCAGACGAAACTTCACCGGCTCGGGCAGATGCGACGCGCGGATGTCGAAGCGCAGGTGAATCGCGCTCGATACCTTGTTTACGTTCTGACCACCGGCGCCTTGCGCACGCACAGCAGTCACGCGGTATTCATCGGGCGCGAGCGAGTAGGGCATCGACATGGGAAGACGGGGAAGATGGCGGACGGCGGCACGCGGTAACGTAGCGGTCGGGCAGCGATGCGCTGCAATGCGCTGCAATGCGCTGCGATGCGCTGCGATGTGGTTAACCGCGGTCCGGCGCATGGTCTCATGACCTTCAAAATGAAGCGAGCCCTCCAATGGAGGGCTCGATGCGATGCGTGGGGCTGACGGTCGATCTTCATGACACGGTGCGTCGATGCCGAATCGATGTGTCCCAGTCTTGCAGCTTATCTTGTACCGCTCGTCGGGCAGCGCTCGCGGGACGGTTACTTGCCAACCTGGCTACCGATCAAACCGCCGGCAGCCGCGCCGCCCACGGTACTCAGTGCGTTGCCACCGATCGCCGCGCCGGCGACGCCGCCGACGCCCGCGCCGATCGCGGCATTGCGCTGTCCGCGCGTCATGTTCTCGCAGCCCGTCAGGCCACCCGTGGTCAGCGCTGCAACGGCAAGCACGAGGCCGATCTTCTTGAATTTGTTCATCGCTTTCTCCTGTTAATCGAAAACCTGGCGCGGTTCGGCGGCTTGTCGTTCGCCAGTGGCGCCGACGCTCGGTCGACCGGAGTTAAGCAAATGCCGGGCCAGACCCCCAAGTCCATGATTTGAAATGGGATTGGCCCGACTTGCGTGCGCTGGCGTACGAACCGTCAGGTCTTTCGGTAAAGCTGCGCGCCCGTTTTGACGAACTCGACGGCCTTCGTCTGCATGCCCGCCTGCAATGCGCTCTGCTCATCGAGACCGTTGGCCTTCGCGTAGTCGCGCACATCCTGCGTGATCTTCATCGAACAGAAGTGCGGCCCGCACATCGAACAGAAGTGAGCCACCTTGGCCGAGTCCTTCGGCAGCGTTTCGTCATGGAAAGACCGCGCCTTGTCGGGATCCAGTCCAATGTTGAATTGATCCTCCCAGCGGAACTCGAAACGTGCCTTCGACAGCGCGTTGTCGCGGATCTGCGCGCCCGGATGGCCCTTGGCCAGATCGGCGGCGTGAGCTGCCAGCTTGTAAGTGATGATGCCTTCCTTGACGTCGTCCTTGTTGGGCAGGCCAAGGTGCTCCTTCGGCGTTACATAGCAGAGCATGGCGGTGCCATACCAACCGATCATCGCTGCGCCAATGCCGGACGTGATGTGGTCGTAACCGGGAGCGATGTCCGTCGTCAGCGGCCCGAGCGTATAGAACGGCGCCTCGTCACACCATTCCAGTTGCAGGTCCATGTTCTCCTTGATCAGATGCATCGGAACGTGGCCCGGACCTTCGATCATCACCTGCACGTCGTGCCGCCATGCAACCTGGGTCAACTCACCGAGGGTCTTGAGTTCGGCCAACTGCGCTTCGTCATTGGCGTCATAGATCGAGCCCGGACGCAGGCCATCGCCGAGCGAGAAGGCAACGTCGTATGCCTTCATGATTTCGCAGATTTCCTCGAAGTGCTCGTAGATGAAGCTCTCCCGGTGGTGCGCGAGGCACCACTTGGCGATGATCGAGCCGCCGCGAGACACGATGCCGGTCATGCGGTTGGCAGTCATCGGCACGTAGCGAAGCAGTACCCCGGCGTGAATCGTGAAGTAGTCGACGCCTTGTTCGGCCTGTTCGATCAGGGTGTCACGGAAGATCTCCCAGGTCAGCGCCTCGGCCTTGCCGTTGACTTTCTCCAGCGCTTGATAGAGCGGGACAGTGCCGATCGGCACCGGGCTGTTGCGGATGATCCATTCGCGCGTTTCGTGGATGTGTTTGCCGGTCGACAGGTCCATCACCGTGTCCGCGCCCCAGCGCGTGGCCCACGTCATCTTGTCGACCTCTTCGCCGATCGACGAGGTGACGGCGGAGTTGCCGATATTCGCGTTGATCTTCACCAGGAAGTTGCGGCCGATGATCATCGGCTCGCTTTCCGGATGGTTGATGTTTGACGGGATGATCGCGCGGCCGCGCGCAACCTCGTCGCGCACGAACTCGGGCGTGATCTCGCGCGGCGTTGCGCCGCCAAACGGCTGTCCAGCATGCTGGCGGCCGAGCAGCGCCGCCATTCGTGCGCCGTTAGGGCCGGTCGTGCGCAACCGTTCGATGTACTCGGCCCGGCACTGGTTCTCACGGATCGCGATGTACTCCATTTCCGGCGTGATGATGCCCTGTCGCGCATAGTGCATCTGCGTCACGTTACGTCCGGTGCGTGCGCGCCGCGGCTGCCGGTGCAGACCAGGGTGGCGCAGATTCACCGTCTTCGGATCGTCGGCGCGTTCCTGGCCGAAGCGGCTCGACGGGCCGTCAAGCAATTCCGTGTCGCCGCGCTCGGCGATCCAGCCGGCGCGCAGTGCTGGCAGGCCTCCACGCAGATCGATGCTGGCTTCGGGATCGGTGTAAGGGCCGGAAGTGTCGTAGACGAAGATCGGCGGATTCGGCTCCGCGCCAAAACCGTCCGGTGTATCGGATTGGCTGATCTCGCGCATCGGCACGCGCAGGTCGGGGCGCGAGCCTTCGACATAAATCTTTCGCGAGCGCGGCAGCGGGGCAATCGCCGCGGCGTCGACGCGCGCGTCGTCGGAAAGAAAGAGGGGGTTGGCGTTCATGACGGCTCCTGTGGGAAGAGGGCGCAGGAGCCTCGATGCAGCGGACCAAGCGCCGCAAACGGCCTGGGTCCGACACGCTTCCTTCGCCGGCATTATCCGGATCAGGTTCAAAGGGTATTTCTCACCCGCAACGAGTATCGTTGCAGGACCCCTGCGCTTGAGCCGCCACGGTACACGAACGTCGTGTGTGCGACAAGTTGTGCATTTTTGGCAGAAGCTGCGCGCTCGCTTGCTGCCCCGCCATTGCAAATGCAGTTTATTTACGTCGATGCCCTCTACGGTACAGAAAATTGCGGATCTGCTGAGTGGAGTACCTGTTTTTTGCTTCGCACGGCACGAATGCACAAGACAAAATCTTTTTTGCGCGTATAATCCGGGTTAACCACTAACAACCGGAGTCGACCATGAACCTGATTCGCCTAGCAGCGATCGCGATCAAGCGGCTCGTTGGCGATGCGCAACGCGATGAGGAACGTCGTCTCACCGCTGTTTTGTCGAAAGCGAGCGACCTTTCTGATTTGGAAGCGCGTATGCGTGAACTGGAACGCGGCAGCGCTTTCTGGGTGCGCTGAACATGTGATGGCAGCCGGGGAAGCATCGACTTAGCTTTCCCGAGCGCGTCGCTGTGCGCACAACGAAAAAGCCCCAACGGATGGCCTGTTGGGGCTTTTGCTTTTGGCATCACGCCTGCATTGCCGCGCAGAGAGCCCGCCGGGGATGACTAGGATGCCGGCCCCACTATCGAACCTGCTTGGTGCCGCCGGCGATGCTGACCGATTACTTGTGCTGTTCAGCCGAGTTCGTCAGCTTGTCGCCGCCGCGCGAAATGTCCTGACCGGCGCCGGCCATCGTATTACAGCCTGCCAGTGCGGCCGTCCCGGCCAAGAGCAGCAGAGCGATCAGTCGTGTCGGCAGTCCTTTCATGATTAGTCCTCTCGAGGTTGGGATAGGTGTCATGGCATTTCTAAACGAATGCTGACTGATGGAAAGCTAAGCGATAAGCATGCCAATTGCGCTCATCGGCTCTCCAAACGCGCCGTGCTGGCAGCAATCGCAGGAGCGCGGCACACTAAAGGCGTTGCTATGCCCGATTCTTTGTTGCCTCGATTAACGCAACCACGTTTGCAAGCGACAGGCTCGCCCGATCCACAAGTAAAACTTACAGGGTAGGCGCTAAATAGCGGCAGCGTTGCTCGATGATCTGCGTTCATGACGTCGTGCCAGCACCGGCGAGCTGCGCCGAGCGAGTGGATAGCTTTCGCCCTTCTACCTGGTCGAGGCCCCTCTTGCAGCGCGTAACGCTGCCACCGCCGAGCGCTCGGCGCTGGTCCATCGTCAACTGTCACATCGCAAGTCTAAGCTCTCCGAAGCGTTTCACATGCGTCGACGCGGGATCGCATCACCTGGCAACGAAATTGCTAAACGTAGACGGAACCGGCGGTAACCAATAGTAAAGCCGGCAACACTTCTTAAAACGACGACAGGAGCCAGCCATGCTCAAGTGGGCACTTATTTTCGCGGTAATCGCAATCATCGCCGGTCTGTTCGGCTTCGGTGGCATCGCAGCAGGCGCCGCCAGCATTGCGAAATTCCTTTTCTTCCTCTTTGTCGTGCTCTTCGTGATCTTCCTGATCCTGGGAGTGATGGCTGGCAAGAAAATCATGAAATAAACACGGGCGGCGCAATGTTGTGCACGACGCGCCTAGACGTCGGGTCACGACAGGCTTGATTGTTGCGCCGCCCTTTGGTCTGCCTCCTGCGACCAGCTCGGCCAGATGTCGGTCTTTCGATCGGATCGCCAGTCGGATTTCCCGCTCGATTCCCGCTCGATCCTCGGCTCCGGCTGATCGGCAAGCGAGTGCCGCGGCGACTGCGGAGGTCACGCAGTCGCCGAGTCAGTTCCACGATGATCGTCGTGGCTGGCCCAAAACTATTACGAGGTCAATCAATGAACGTCCCTGCACAAAAGCTTCCGTCGACGCAAGGCGCCGAGGCAAGCGAGAATGAATTCAAGCTGGATCTTGAGCGCATCCGCGCCCGCGCCCGCGAGCACATGGAAGAAGGTGCCGTGACGCAGAGCTACTCCGCGAATCGCGACGTGGTCATCAAGCTGTTGAACGAGTCGCTTGCCACCGAAATCGTCTGCACGCTGCGTTACAAGCGTCATTACTTCATGGCGAAGGGCATCCACGCCGAGCCGGTTGCAGCAGAGTTCCTTGAGCATGCGGGCGAGGAACAGGCGCACGCCGACTTGCTGGCTGAGCGTATCGTGCAACTGGGCGGTGAGCCGAACTTTTCCCCGGAAGGGATGTTGACGCGCAGCCACTCGCAATACGTGGAAGGTAAGTCGTTGAACGACATGATCAAGGAAAACCTGGTCGCCGAGCGCATCGCGATCGACAGCTATCGCGAGATCATTCATTACCTGAAGGACAAGGATCCGACCACGCGCCGGATTTTTGAAGAAATCCTCGCGCAGGAAGAAGAGCACGCCGATGACATGGCCGACATGCTCGAGCACGACGACCGCGAAGCGCACTGAGCGCGCAGCCATATAGCCTTACAGCCGTACGGCCTCGTAGCGGTCTCGACGCGGCAGCGGCGGGTAGTACGCCGGCGCATGCTGTAGGCGCAACGGCCGGCCACGTCGCCTGCTGCCGCCTCGGCCTAGACGCCCCGCCCAGCGGGGCGTTTTCGTTGGCGACGTCGGGTCGGGCGGCATCGGTCCAGTCGAGACCGTGAAGCAGGCTGACGCGTGCATGGTCGAGCCGTTACGCACACCGGTTAAGCGGTGCGACGAAGGCGCAGGGTCGCGAGCGGCCGCCCGCGCAGCAATCACCGGCCGCAACCGGCAGCGGGTATCCGCCATCCGCTATCCGGCAACGGTCAGCGGTCGCGCCTCCGCGCTGCAACCGTCGCGACGTTCGCCACGGTGCGACGCTGCGCGTATGCCGCATTGCGAAGAGCGCGCCGCGGCGGCCGTATGACGGTGTTGGCCAGGCCGCGCGTCACACGTCGCGAGCGCGGCGAATGCGAGACAGACTGATCCACATCGCACCAAAACTCGCGGCTGCCGCGACCCACATCGAAACATGCGTGGCCCGTGCGTCGAGCAATGCCTCGTTGCCCTGGTGCGTGCTCGCCCAGGCCAGGACGATTCCCACCAGTGCGGCGCCGAGCGACTGGCCAAAGGTTCGCGCGGTCGCGAGCACGCCAGAGGCGGTAGCGCTCCGCGTGCGTGGCGCGCTGCTCAACAGTTCGCGGTTGTTCGGGCTCTGGAAAAAGCCGAATCCCAAGCCGCAGACGAAAGCTCGCCATCCGATGTCGAGCGCCGATGCGTGAATGTCCAGCAACGCAAGCAGACCAAGGCCCAGACTCAGCACCGCCAGGCCGGCGGTCGACAGCATGGCGGGATCGTAACGGTCGGCGAGGCGGCCGGCCAACGGCGCCGCAATCACGATGGCCAGCGGCCAGGGCGTGAACAGCGCGGCCGACTGCAGCGCGGTGAAGCCCATCGCGCCCTGAAACAGGAACGGCAAGGCGATGTAGGCCGTGCCCTGCGCGGTGAACGAGCACAGCGAGGTCAGGGCAGCGAGTGAGAAGCGTGGTGACGAAAAGATATCGAGCGGCAACAGCGGCGTCGCGGTACGGCGCTGCCGTCGCACGAAGATGATGCCAGCGAGCAGCGCGATGACCAGCAAAACCACCGTGCTGGGGCCGTGATGTGCGCTGGCGTCGTTTTGCGACAGACTGTCGACGCCCACCACCAGCGCGCCCATCGCAACGGCCGAGTACAGCACGCTCGGCAGGTCGAGCCGGCTGTGCTTTGGTGTGATACGGGGCAGCGAGCGGTGCGCGAGCCAACATGCAGCGGTGCCCAGCGGCACGTTGATCGCAAACAGCCACGGCCAGCTCAGTGCTTCGAGCAGAAAGCCGCCCAGGGCCGGACCGGCCGCGGTAGCGGACGCGACCGTCAGCGCATTGATGCCCAACGCCGACCCCAGCAGACGCGTCGGGAACACGTGTCGATAGAGCGCTGGACCCAGACTCATCGCGGCGGCGCCGCCCAGGCCCTGCAGCAGACGCATCGCTACCAGCATCGACAGCGTGGTGGACAAGGCGCACGCCAGGGACGTCAGCGTGAAGACGATCAGGCCGGCGACATAGACGCGCGCGTAGCCGATGACTTCGCCAAGCGCCGCGAAGGCGAGCAGCGTCATGGCCCCCGCGACCAGGTAGGCGCTTGCCACCCAGACGGCGTCGGCCGGCGCAACGCCCAACTGATGAGAAATAACCGGTAGTGCAACGTTGACGATCGAGCCGTCCAGCACCGCGATCATCGTGCCGAGAATCAGGGCCGCGGCAGCGAGCCGACGCTCACTGCCCGGCAAGCCTTCGTCGCCGGGGCGGTCGGTAAACAGGTGTTTCATCGTAAGGATGCGGCAGCGGACGGAAGCGGCGATTATGCACCGTTCGAGAGCGGGCGCCCGGCTTGGATTGAATGCGGCACTCACCCGAGCGCCGGCCGTTTAGCTAGGTTGCGGCACCTGACGGCATGCAGTGGCATCTGGCGGCACGTAGCGTCAGGTCGCTGCATGTCGCCGCATGCAGCACGCCCGGTCACGGCATGCCGTGCGCGCCGCTCGGTCGGTGGCCGACCCGCATCAAGGCGCGCATTGCGTGAACCGCGGGGCGCTGCGCCAAGATGGCCAGCGCTGGGCGCGCGGTCAGGGGCGTATGCGATAGGCCGGCGGTGGCAGCGCGGCGGGCGGGCTGCCCGGTGGATCGTGGGCCGTGCTTCGTGTCGGAAGCAGGCTGGACGAGCCGGCGGACGGGGTGGCCGCACCAGCCGGGTTGACCGTCTGCGGTGACGGCGCGGACGCCGCTGCGGGAGTGGCGACGCCGGACGCGGGGCGGGCCGCCAACGCCATGCCAGACGCCGACGCGCCTGCTGCGTGGCCGGGACCGCTGCCGGGAGGGCGCAGGCAGGCCAGCGTGTAACGCAGGCCTTCGTCGAGCAGGGCGCGCCAGACATCCCACGTATGGCCGCCGCCAATGATGCGCAGGGCGGCAGGCTGGTCGGCCCGGCGCAAGCGCGTGTACAGCAGTGACGCTTCTGCCTGGATGGTCAGATCGTCATCGCCCGAAGCAACGAACATCGGTACCTTGCGAGCGCGGGACAGGAACATTTCCCAATGCGCCGGGTAATTCAAACGGCGCCATATCGCCGGATCGTAGCCAGGGTCGCCGAACACGCCCACGTAGCGGGCTGCCGACGTGGTAGGCGGATCAACGGCATAGATCGCCGGGCTCAGTAACATCGCCGAACAGAACATGTCCGGATGGCCCATCGCGTAACGCAGCGCGCCGAAGCCGCCCATCGAAACGCCGCCGATCGCGCGCATGCGGCGCTGACCGCCCACATGGAAGCGGCGCTCGACTTCGGGCACCAATTCGTTGAAGAAAGCGGTCTCGATCGCTTCCTTGCGATCGACATACCAGTCCGTTCCGCCTTGCGGCAACACGATCACGACCGGCGGAATCGCACCTGACGCGATCAAACGTTCGACGCTGGCCTGCAGTCGTCCCGCGCTGAACCAGTCGGACGCGTCGCCGTTGTTGCCGTGTAGCAGATACAGCACCGGGTAGGGGCCGCCGTTCGCTTCGTAGTCCGCCGGCAAGTAGACGAGATACCGCCAGTCCCGCCCCATTGCCGTCGAGTGAACGATGTGGCCCACCACCGTCCCGGTTTGCGCGGCAACGATTTCGGCGCGCGCGGTCTGGCACGCCAAGGCAGTTGCCAAGCCCATCCAGGCGATGCCGGCGATGCGGGCGATGCGGGCGATGCGGGCGATGCGGGCGATGCGGGCGATGCGGGAGAGCGGGCGGCGCGGCCGCGCCCGGGACACGCGCTGCAACGTGCGGCGGACCGCGTCGGGCTTCATCGCGATGACGAGGGCGAGGCCGGGGTCAGCGCGGCCATCACGGCCGGCAGACGGCTCACGGCGACGAGCGTGGCAATCGCCAGCGCGTCCGCCAGCAGCCCCAGCGGCACGTTCAGCCGGCCCCCGGTCAACTGGAACAGCACCGAATCGATGGCAAGCGAAATGACCGCGCCACCGACGAAGCAGAGCGTGCCCTGACGTCCGATCGCACCGACTGCCGGCACCGCATCCGCGAGCCGGGCCGCCCAACCTCGCCGGATCAGGCTACCGACCGCCCACGCGATGGCAGTGAAGCTGATCACGCGCATCCACGCGAGGTTTTGCTTCAGCACGCCACCTGACGCGTGCGGCGAGACGAAGATCACGTAGACCGCGATGGCGCCGGCAACCGCCCAGGCGAGCAAGGTGGCGAACCTGCCATATTGCGATGCGCTGACGTGCTGGTGGATCGGCTGGCAGCGCGCCAGCGCGCCCATCACGAACAGCAACTGCCACGCGAACGGATTGAAGTCCCAGCGCGCGCCGTCGATGCTGGGCAGGTAGCGGTTGAGCCAGGGCGCTGCCGCCCAGGTCGCGACGCTCGCGGCGATCAACAGGCGCGGCCGCCGGTGCGCCAGCGGCAGCACGAACGGCACCGCCGCGGCAAAGAACACGTACATCGGCAGCACGGCCGACAGGTAGGGCTGGCGCTTCAAGAGCAGGATGTCGCGCAACACACGCGCCGGGGACGCGATCAAGCCGTCCAGGTCGCCACGATTCATGTTCGGCGCGTCGATGCTGAAGGCACGCAAGATCGCGCTGGTCAGCAGCATCAGGCCGGCCGTGATCAGGAAGGCACGATAGATCTGGAGTGCGCGGCGCATGAAGCGCTTGCGCGCGCCGGCTTCCGTGACGCGGGCACTGTGCGCCTGGTAGGCAACCGCCGCGGCGAAGCCGCCGAGGAAAACGAAGACCTCGGCCGCGTCGCACAGCGCGAAAGCGTGCAGCGTCGCGCGTGACAGGATGCTGCCGCCGATGTGATCGACCACAATGATCAGCAGCGCGAGACCGCGGAAAAAATCGAGTTCGGCGAACCGTTTGGCTGGAGCAGTCATACGGGCTATGGAAGGCGACGGCTGCCATCAGCGCCGCGCAGGTGTAGGGGACGACATCCGTCCCGCAATGGGCTCACTGGACGGCATTGGCGATGCATCGGGGCGTCGACTGAGCGGTCGCCATGTGCCTTCGATCGGGGTGCCTGAGAACCGGCGACTGCGCGAGCGTTCATTCGCGAGTTCCAGGTTAGGGCTAACCCCTATTATAGAGAGAGGCGTCGGCTGGTGTGCGTCCGCCGCCAGTCCGCCATTGCGAGGGCGCATGAGCCTGAGAACTCATGCGTGCTTGACCCGACGAGCGGCGTGTGCCGTGCGGGCGCTTCAGCTAGCGGGTCAGCGAGTCAGTCGATGACCGCTGCGCCACTGCCGAACTTCGCCCCTGGCGAGATCGAAGACCGCTGTGCCGACGCGCCCAAGCGCGCGATCTTCGAAGCGCCCAAGCGCGATCTTATGCCGCAGGGTGTATCTCCCCGCGGTCGCCGCGTGGGCGGTTGCTGCGCGACTTCCATCCGGCCGCAGGGAACCGCCGCCCCCTGCGGCGCGGACGCGTCATGCCGGCTTGTCGCCGCGGTCCGCAGGGTTCAGCTGCTTGTCGCCCGCCGGCAGCGATGCTTGCTCGGCATTCTCGTTCGGCGTCGGCTCGGTCCACTCTCCGGCCGCCGTGCCCGTGGTGACGACCGCCGCTTCGTTCCTGGGGTCGGATTCGACGCTCGCGTCGTGCGTCAACGAACTGTTTCCCGCGCCGGGCCCAGCGCCGGCGCCGGTCGGCGCAGCGGGGTTGGTCCTTTTTGCGTCGAAGCTGTCTTGCCCGGCTGCAGGACGCGGCACCAGGTCACGGTCGCTTTCGGTTCGGTTGTTCATTGCTGAAAGGCTCCAGGCTTGAAAGGGCAGGCGGACGGGATGTCACGGGAGACGCGTCTTTCGGAATCGGGGCGGCGGCTGGCCTCAGCGATTCGATCAACTCCCGTGTGGTCATTGGACACTCCGCAAGCGGCATGCCTTCGGAAGGCGGGCATACGGATTGCGGGCATGGTCCGTCAGTGATCCAGCGGGACGCCTGCGGGATCAGCCACATAACGAGTGACGACAAGGAGATGCTTCTATGAAACCCACGACGATCAACACGCTTCGCACCGGTGCCAGCGCCGTTTGCACGAGCGCAGCGCTGCTGTTCACGCCGATGCTTTCCGGCGTCGCGATGGCGCAGGACAATCCGCAGGTGGGCAGCCCGTCGCTGTCGGCCGTGGACCAGAAATTCGTCGAGGTCGCGACGCAGTCGAGCTCGACCGAAATCGATACCGCGAAGCTGGCGCTCAAGCAGTCGAGCGACAAGGACGTGAAATCATTTGCCCGCCATATGATCGTCGACCATACGAAGTTGACGGTGCAGTTGAAGGCGGCGGCGCCGAAGGGTGTCAAGGTGCCGAAGGACAACACCGATCCGGCCGTGATTCAAGCGTTGCAGGGGCTCAAGGGCAAGGCATTCGACGAGGCCTATATCAAGCAGGTTGGCATCGAGGGCCACCAGAAGGCGGTCGCCGCGTTCCGCGAGGAAGCGAATACGGGCAACAATGCGGACTTGAAGAAGGCTGCTCAGAAGGCGCTGCCGACCATCGAGGGCCATCTGAAGATGGCGCAGGACCTCGCGGCGAAGAAGGGGGTCGCCCAATAAGTGAGCGTGGGCGCCGCGCATAGCGGCGCACCGCGTGATTTGGAGACAGGGGCGGCCTCGAATGAGGCCGCCCCTGTGCCGTTTCATGGCTGGGCCGGATGGGATAATGCCTCGCCGTATTGCCTCGCCGCATTGTCGCGCCGCATCGCCTCGCCGCATTGCCTCGCTTGCCGTCGCTTGCTCCCTCGATCGAAAGCCTCGTCCAGCGCCGAACCATATTTCTGACTGGATGCCGCGCGCTCCTTGAGCCATTCACAAGCGACAGTGCGGCGGGCGGCCGCGGATCGCGCGACGGAAAGATCAGCCCGGGTCCGAAACACCGCGCGTCAGCCCGGCTTCCGACCGAGTACGAGCGGACCGCACAGTCGGTCGCCACCATTCTGGCAGCAGCCGTCGCACCCGCGTTTCGCAGAATCGCTCGTCGATCAGATAGACGGTGCCGACGTCCTCCCGCGTGCGAATGACCCGCCCAGCCGCCTGCACCACTTTTTGCAGACCTGGATAGAGGTAGGTGTAGGCGTAGCCGTCACCGAACACTGCCTCGTTTCGTTCGCGCATCGCTTCGTTGACCGCGTTGTACTGCGGCAAGCCCAGCGTGGCGACAAAGGCGCCGATCAGGCGGCGGCCAGGCAGGTCGATTCCCTCACCGAAGCTTCCGCCCAGAACGGCGAATCCGATGGTTCGCCCGTCGGCGGCAAAGCGAGCGAGGAAAGCCCGCTGAGCGGCCTCGTCCATGCCCGGCGACTGCGACACGACCGTTAAATCCGGACGTGTCGCCGCCAGTCGCTGCCGGACCTGGTCGAGATACGCGTAACTGCTGAAAAACGCCAGGTAGTTGCCCGGCTCCGCATCGAGCTGCTTGGCGATCAATTCTGCGATCGGCGAGATCGATGCATCGCGCCGTGCATAACGCGTCGACACGTCACCGATCAGCCGGACATCGAGTTGCTGTGCCTCGAACGGCGACGGCACGTCCACGGTCACGGTGTCGGCGGGCAGGCCAAGAAGATCGACAAAGTAATGGCTCGGGGCCAGCGTCGCTGAAAAGAGTGTCGCGCTGCGCAGCGCGGCGAAGCGCGGCCGCAAAAATGGGGCGGGGACGACGTTGCGGATCGTCAGCACCGCACGCGGTTTGGCAAGCCGCGCCTCGACCGCCAAGTTCAGGTCGCACAGCGAATGCTCGCCGAAGCTTTCGGCGAGCCGAGTGAAATGCAGGGCGTCGAAGTAAAAGCGTTGTAGCGCGCTGCCGAATTCCGTTGGGCGCTCTGCGAGCACATCCGCAATGACGGTAGTCAACTGCTGCAAGGCGTCGACAAACGCGCTGGGCGGTTTGTCGAGTTGTGTGTAGTCGTCGGCCCGATCGCGTCGCAACGCGCGCCAGCGGCGTTGCAGCGCGTCGAGCGCCGGCTTGACTGCGGTGGGCGCATCCTGGCGCAAGCGCGCGATGTCGCGCTCATCGAGGCTGGCCGTGTACATGCCGCGCGCGCGGTCGACCAGGTTATGGGCCTCGTCGACCAATGCACACACACGCCACTCGTTGAGCACAATCTGTGCGAACAGCGACGCCGACGAATCGAACAGGTAGTTGTAGTCGCCGACCACCACGTCCGACCAGGGCACGAGCGCCTGGCTGAGATAGTATGGGCAGACCTCGTGCGCCAACGCAATGTCGCGCACGCTGGCCCGATCCAGGGTTGGCGCGTGGCCGGGACGCATTCCGTCATCCGAGGCGTCGATCGCGAATGCGGCCGCGCGTGCCGCGGGCAGCTTGTCGTAGAAGCCACGCGCCAGTGGGCAGGCATCGCCGTGACATGCCCGACCCGGGAACTCGCACGACTTTTCCCGTGCAACGAGTTCGAGGACGCGCAAGGGCAACGGCAACGGCTCGGCAGCGGCGGCCGACCTTGCGCTTGTCTGGCTCGGTTCCGCGGCGTTGCGCGCGTGCTCGCCATGGCGCGCTTCGATCGACGACGCAGGCGGACGCGCACGCAAGGTGCTCAGCGCATCGAGCGCCACCTGCCGTCCGGACGCCTTGGCGGCGAGAAAGAAAACCTTGTCGAGCGACTGACCCGGCATCGCCTTCAGCATCGGGAACAGGGTGCCAAGTGTCTTGCCGATTCCCGTTGGTGCCTGCACCAGCGCGTGTCGAGCACGGACTGCCGAGCGGTACGCGGTTTCGGCCAGCGCGCGCTGGCCGTCGCGAAACGTGCCGTGCGGAAAGGACAGTTGCTGCAAGGCCGCATCACGCGCGACGCGATGCGCTTGCTCATGACCCGCCCAGCACAGGAAGCGTTCGCAGAGGGTCTCGAATGTGTGGCGCAGCGTGGCCGCGTCGTAGGTCTCGACAAAGACCGTTTCCTCCTGGCTGCCAATCTCGAAATAGACCAGCGCGACGCGTATCGTTTCCAGTCCGAGCGTTTCACAGAGCAGCCAGCCATAGACGCGTGCCTGCGCCCAGTGCAGTTGCCGGTGATTGTTCGGCTGTCTGCCCAGATCACCGCGGTAGGTCTTGATTTCCTCGATCTGGGCCAGATCCGGGTCGAAGCCATCAGCACGGCCGCGCACGCGAAGATTCCGATATCGGCCTTGCAGTGTCACTTCCCGCCGATAGTTCGCATGCCGGCGCGCACCGACGGTCTGGTGCCCGGCCATTCCTTCGAGCGCGCTCGGCGACGGCGTGAAGCGCGTATCGAGGTCGCCCGCCTTGGCGACCAGTTCGCACAGCGTGCGAACCGCCACCGTGTAAGCTGCGTCGGCCGACTGGAACGAGCCGGCCGCCAGCACGGCATCGGTAGGCGAGGTGGGTAGAGCGGCAGCGGACATCGGGAGCGCGAAGGAGACGCTGGCGGCGGCAAGCGGCGGTTTTCACCGTCGATGGCGGCCGCGCTGGCGTAGCTGCCAATTGTCGCATATCGACGCTTGCCGCATGCCTTCTGGGCAGCAAACCGCACGCGTGCAAGCAGGAGGCGAACGTAAGGGATGCGAGAGCAGGAGCGGAACGGCCTGCTCCCGCAGTGGCCATCAGCATGGCGCCGCTTTCCACTGCTGGCATCGGCCGAGCGCTGTCACGCGGCAAATGTCATCATGCGCAGAGGCCGCAACGATCTGCGCGAGCGCGCGTGCGCTTGACGCGCAGCCAGGCCAACGAAAGAAACGCATAGAACCAATGAGCCAGACAGACCCGACGGCACCGCTTCCCGATAACCACAAGGCGCTGCCGCAGGCAGCGTGGTGCGCGCAGGCAACGGCGGTCTTCGCTTGCCTGGAAGGGGGCTGGCGGCTCGACCGAGCGATACGCCCGCAAGGTCGCTTCGTCGGCGAAGCGGCCTTCACGAGACGCGCTCCGGGCGTTTTCGATTACGTCGAACGCGGCGTACTACACCTTCCAAACGGCGCGGAACTGGCGGCGAATCGCGCCTACCGTTACGAACTGGCGGATCCGTACATCGATATCGTTTTCGCGGATGGGCCCTCGACGGGCCAACGTTTTGTCCGTCTGGCATGGCGAGCCGATGTCGCCGCGTGGCGCGCCACCGAGCTGCATCTTTGCGCAGCCGACCGCTACGACGTAACGCTGCACATCGACGAACGCGAAGCCTTCACGGTCGATGTCGCGGTGCGCGGGCCGCGCAAGGCGTACAACACGTCGACACGTTTCTCGCGCAACGACGCGTCGCTCTGACCAAGCGCCGCGTGGTCGACGCGTCCGCAGCATGCACTCGGCGGGCGATCGGCGCCACGCACCGGTGTCGCCGTGGAGCGACGCGAGGTGAGTCGCGCTCATTGCGTCGCTTCGTCGTCGAAGATCTGCTCGATGCCGAGCGCGAAGAGCCGGGCAATTGCAAATGCGAGCGGCAGGCTGGGGTCGTAGCGCCCGTTTTCGATCGCGTTGACTGTCTGGCGTGATACACCGAGTGCCTGGGCCAGATCGTTCTGCGACCAGCCTCGCTCGCTCCGCAGCGATTTCAACGAATTCTTCACCGCTAGTCTAGCGGTAGCGTCGGCTACAAAGAACCGATGCAACGATCCACAGTGCGCCCATCAGCGGCCACACCACGAAAAGGGAGAGACGCGGGAAGCCGACGTTTTCGAGAAAACCGTACGAGAACGTCACCAGTGCCGTTCCCGCGAACGCGATGGACAACGACTCCAGTTCGATGCGCCGCTGCAGCTCGTCAATGCGTCGCATGCGTCGCACCACTACCCAGCACACTCCTATGCCAGGCACCATCGGCAGCAGCGCGACGGCGACGCGTGCGAGCTGCGAATCGACCGCCGATGACAGCAGTAGCGTGACGGAGATGGCGAGGCATACAACATACGCAACCATCGCGATGGTCATTTCGCGTCGATATCGGTTCATGTCGGCCGTGCCCCAAGCGCGGAAAACGTCATTGTGCCGATGACTACTGCATATGTAAAGGGTGCTTTACATCAGGGGCAGCGATGTGTATCGCCGCGGGTAGGCGGCCGCATCGGGGTCCGTCGGCGCATGACGCCACCCGTGCCGCAGTTGCGGTAATGCTCAATGCGGTGATTGCCAACCGATCAGGCTTGCGGCCGCCGCGTCTGCGAAGCGTCGCTGCCGGTGCTTGCGAGCAGTGCGGCGGAAAAAGCTTGACCAATGCATGCGCGTGGCCATCGCGCTCACTTCGCAATGCGTGGGTGATTGCTTGGCGACGCGGCCTGATAGGCTGGATTGACGCGTCAATGTGTCCAGCAAGGCACGGCGCGGTGTTCCTTGCTTGTAAGCAAGGATGGCGCTCCGCCTTACTGCCTGAATTGCAGGGCGTGGCGGAATGACGCGTGGCGCTTCGACAACCAACTGATGCGCTATCCCGACCGTTGCAGGTCGCCGTGCCGCGCGGTTGCGCCTGCTAGTCGCGCTTTCCTTGCCTAGGCCGATGCCTAGACCGACGATCCGCTCGCGAGGATACCTTAAGAAGTGTGTCAGAATCGGTTCAAGGGAATGTGCCCCGCAGTTGTTGCCACGGCACCGCGAACAGCGATCCCAGGTACGAACAGCTAGGAGCGCTGAATGCCCACGTCGGAAAAAGCGTCGATTCGGAATTCGACGCCGCCGGAAATCGACTCTAAATACTCAGGCGCAGCAGGCGTGCGGGACCATCGCGACGATATTTTCTTCGCCGCGATCGAAACGACACGCATGCCGATGATCGTCACGGACCCGAGCACCGATGACAATCCGATCATTTTCGCGAATCGCGCGTTTCTGTCGATGACTGGCTACGAACTCGAAGAAATCATCGGCCACAACTGTCGCTTCCTGCAGGGGCCGGAAAGCGATCGGCTGACCATTACGGCAATCCGCGAAGCTGTCGAGGACCGCCGCGAGATCACGACGGAAATCCTGAACTATCGCAAGGATGGGTCGACGTTCTGGAATGCGCTTTTCATCTCGCCGGTCTACAACAAGGAAAAGGAGCTGGTCTATTTCTTTGCGTCGCAACTTGACGTGAGCCGACGCCGCGACGCGGAAGGTGCGTTGTCTCAAGCTCAGAAAATGGAAGCGCTTGGCCAGCTCACCGGCGGTATCTCGCATGACTTCAATAATCTGCTGCAGGTGATGACGGGTCACCTGGATCTGCTCGAACATCGTCTGTCGGTGACCAAGGCCGATACGACGATGGCCAATCGAAGCGTGTCCAGCATTCGCAGCGCCGTTTCGAAGGCGGGCACGCTGACGCAGCAGTTGTTGGCATTTTCGCGCAAGCAACGTCTTGAAGGCCGACCGATCAATCTGAATGCGACCGCCCAGACGATCATCGACCTCGTCGACAGCACGCTGGGCAATGGTGCAGTGGTGCAGACGTCGCTCGCGCAGAACCTCGCCAACTGCCAGATCGACCCGACTCAGCTCGAAGTGGCATTGATCAACATTCTCGTCAATGCCCGCGATGCGATGCCCGATGGTGGCACGATCACGATCTCGACAGCCAACGTCGAGGTGACGCCCGACGATATTTCTGCTTATGCGGGGTTGCACGCCGGCCGCTACGTGTCCATCTCGCTGTCGGATACAGGATCGGGTATTCCGGCTCATATCGTCGACAGAGTGATGGACCCTTTCTTCACGACCAAGGAGGAAGGTAAGGGTACGGGCCTGGGCCTGTCGATGGTGTACGGCTTCACCAAGCAATCAGGCGGGACGACGACCATCTATTCCGAAGTCGGCCTCGGCACCACGGTCCGCCTGTATTTCCCGGCGTCGCAAGAAGTCGCGCGCCTGCCGGCCGAATTGAACAAGAAAAGCGCGGAGCGCGGCGGCAACGAGCGGGTGCTGGTAGTGGACGACCGCCCGGAAGTTGCCGATCTGTCGCGGGAAATGCTCGAAGGGTTGGGCTACACGGTAGCCGTCGCGAATAGCGGTGATCAAGCGCTGCGGCACATCGACGACGTGGTCGCCGATGTACTGCCCGATTTATTGTTCTCGGACGTGATCATGCCTGGCGGCATGAACGGCTTCACGTTGGCGCGGGAGGTGCAGCGCAGGCTTCCGGGCATTCGCGTGCTGCTGACGACCGGGTATGCGGGCGAAAACGACGCCGTCAACTCCGATGCCGGCATCGAGTTCGAGATGCTGAAGAAGCCGTATCGCATATCCGATCTGGCGCGGAAGGTACGCATGGCGCTCGATGGCCCGACCGGAACCAATCTGAAGTAGCGCCGTATCGGACGGTCGCCCTGGACGGACCGGAAGAAGGAATCGTGGCCGCCGTCGCCAGCGGAGCGGGGCAGCCACGGCGCGTCTGTCGGATCCTGACGGCCTACCAGTCAAAGCCCCGCCGCCGTCTCAAGGCTCGTGAGACGTCCGCGAAACGGCTCCAACGATAACTGGCTGTGGCGTCAAGCCTGTGACCCCATTCAATCCAAATTGGGCTCCCCTCGCCGAAGGGATGCGTACCGTCTCCCGGTATCGCCGTATGGTTTTGATGGCCGGGTCCACAGCCGGTTCGAAATCGACTGGGTATGGGAATCGATGCAAGATGCGGTTTGCGGCGGTAGAGAAACTGCGCTCACGCCCCAATCAACTCGCCTCAGTCGATTCGCGCCATTCGCTTCGCCCCATTCGCGTCGCGCCGAACACTCCCCTGTGTCGGGTTTCGCTCGGTCCTGCTCGAACTGAGATCAAATACAAAAAACCTTGGGAAACAAGGTGCGTGCTCGGCATTCAATCAAGAAGCAGGGCTGACGCCGCGGCAAGTTCGAGGTGCGCAACGTCCGCGCCGACCGCGCCGGACTTACAGTTTGAAATTTTTGAGGGATAATCGACGCTGCCACTTGCCGATGGGAAAGGGTATGGCTGGCGGTATGACGTTGTTTGGCTGTTTCTTGAAGCGGAAGAAGTCATGTCGTTGAGAAGCGGCGACGGATTGCAGCAGTTAGTGCATTGGCGGTAAATGCATTTGTTTCAGACAAATGTTGAACCCGGCGCGGCACCACATCGCGATTGGAAACCATGGGCGAGGATATATGCGCATGCTTGGACCCGTTGTGGTAAATGCCCGCAGTTTCCACTTGTCTCCGTTGAATCAATTGCCGCGGACCGGCGACACAACTGAGTGCCCAGCTGCCGTGCGCCTGGGCGCTCACCAAGCACCCCTTCCCGTCGGCACGCTGGCAGTACCGCTGTGTGGCGAATCATCGCGACACACTTTATTGTCACAGCCTTGCCAGCAGGGTGTTTATGGGAGAAGGAAATGCGTTTTCTGTTCGGCCTGTGCCTTTTGTTGTGTTCGACTGCTTCCATGGCGGAACAGTTGACCGGTCGACAGCTTTACGAATGGCTGAACTCATCCGATGAGAAATTGGCAATGGCCGCGAATATGTACATCGCCGGCGTGATGGACGATGACACGCTGCTGCAGGCAGGTGCCATCAAAGGCATGTATCAAGCGAACAACGGCAAGGACATCCGCCATATCTGCCTGCCGGCCGGCACGACGATCGGTGGCCTGAAGGCACCGGTGCTTGAGTTGCTTGAGAAATACCCGAATCTCCGCGCCCAACCCGCCATCGCAACCGTTCGCGTCGCGCTTGCGAAAGCGTTCCCTTGTTCTTCCTGATGGTTCGAGGCACGGGATCCGCCGTTGCGATGGAACAGGTCATCGAACATTTCCGTCCTGGCCTCCGAGACGGCCGCTTTCGCGTAATTCGGGTGACTCGACCGTTAACATCCCTTAGGTCGCTGAATGGCATTGCGCTGTAGGCGATGAGTGTATTGAAGAGCCAGAATGACTCTGTTGGCGCTGGCTTATGGGATCCACGCAGAAACGCACCTTCTCAAACCGTTTGCGCCAGCCGTTTCCTTCCTGCGGGCGTTTCCGTGATCGCGCATGCACTTGCCACACAACAGCAGGAACGGATCCAATGCCACCCGCGAGAGTCCTGTTAACCGCACACCTTGGTGAATGCGAGGCGGTTTCTCTGTAATGCGGCATGCGGCACGCAAAACCTTCAGTGCGCGGCGAGCGGCGCATGATTCCGGTCCTCAACTCTGCCATGTCTATCTCGCTCGAAAGCGTTTTCACGGTCGCACACGTCGGTAGCGCCTTAAGTGGATGAACGGCTGTCAGAAGCAAGCAAGCCAGCGCGTGGCGAGTTGTAGCCGCCTCGATGTTGCGGTCTGGCCCGCCGCTGAACCCTCTTGCCGCATCGAACCGAATAAGGCGGCACGCTGATAAACGTCGTGGCGTCTTTTGCACTACTTGCTAGGCTCTGTCGCTTAGGCGCGCGCGGTCTCCTGCCTACGGAGTTGCCGCGCGCGATGTCCATCGATTGAACGGAGAGGGCCTTGATATTGGCCGCACAGTTCATTGGGCGGCAGCGGATCCTCATGCGATCGCTTATCGGCAATTCTGATGAGCGACGATTCGACCTCGTGGGACGTCAGCGCACTGCCGAGTTGGATATGGAGCCGAACGCGTGAAACGTTGCGCGTGATGGCAGTCCGCCGTTCACTACGATAATGCCTTCATCGCCGCCGGCTGCTGGCTTTACATATGGGAGTCGCAGTCCCTGCGGAAGAAAAACGTTCGGATCGAGTGCGGCAGGAACGTTGGGCTCCCGGTAGACGGATATCGGGCCGCCAACATTGCGTTCGAAAAAGAAAGGACCGTAAAAGGTGCCGCCTTGTATCTGCAGTAACGTCTCGCCGGTATTGGTGCCGCCGACGAAGCTGTTGCCCGAAAACTCGCTGCCGCCATGGCTGACGACATTGTTCAACTGTACCAACGTCGTCTTCGACGAAGGCTTGTATAAGGTGCAATTGCGCACCTTATATCGAAGGAGATCCTTGCTGCTTACCAAGCCGTGGTCCTGGGATTCACCATCGAAGAAGAACCGACAGCCTTCCACAACGATCTCGTGACTCGTCTGACGTGCGTTATTACGGAGGATGCCTTCTACGCTGGTGCGCCCCGCAGCGTTCGGCAACGGAGTGAAGTCACAGTCGATGTAGCGCCAGCCCTCGCCAGCAATTAGCGCCCCGCGCTTGCTGAAACCGGTAAAGGTACAGGCACGTACGGTCGTGCGTAACCCTTGGTCGCCGACGCCGTCGCGATAGCTCGCGCCCTTGTCTGCAGTTGGCGAAAGGAATACTTGGGATGCTTCTATCAGGGTATCGACAGGCCTGTCACTGGGCGTCACGGCTTGTAGTTGGTAAGCACATGCCATGGAGCCGGTTACTTCGATCATATTTCCGATCAACACGTTGTTGTGGGCGCCGCCGTACACCATGACTGCCGCACGCACGGGCGACCAAGCCCCGCCATTCCCCACGCCTTCCGGTCGCGAGTAGACGAGGGTATTGCAGCCGACAACCCCGTGGTTAGTCCTGGAAAGACAAATAGACCACCAGGTGGCGTCGCGCACAGTATTTCCTACAATGACGGCGTTATGCACCGCCTCGCTCGCGATCCCACGTCGCCATGGTCCCCGCGCGAAGTTGCCAACTACAATGCAATGCTTGGCGTTGTAGTCAATCGTTATATTGGTGGCCCGGGTCAACCCTTCGTTGTGGAAAGCAATTCGGCAGTCTTGGTCAGGCGCGGCCTCTGCAAGATTTCCGATCATTATTGTCCCTGAACCCCAGGACACAAACCCGTCGCCTCGGTCCTCGCCAAAGTGGTTGCCAATGTCGTTTCTCGTTCCTGCACCTTGGCAATTGAGCGCTTTGTTGCCGATGAACGAATTGGCATGACACTCGTCGTTGTTCCAAGAGCGCCAGTGGACTGCATACGAATTGATGAAGCCGCTCACCACCCCTTCGGCTACTGTGCAGTGACTGCCCTGGATCTGGATTCCATATGGGCCGTCTCGATTTTGAGCGTTGCTGGGAGTACGGGCAAAGGCATTTGTGATATTTGGCCGATAAATCTGACAGTTGTCAGCGGCGATGGTCAACATATAGCGTCCAATGCCGCTTGCTTCGCTGAGAAGATCCAGTCCACCGAAGTCGCCAAAGACAATCGTCCGGCCGCTCAACCGGTTCACAACAGGCCGGCTGTTGTAACGATGGTCTATCCGCACGACCGGCGCGTTGCTGTCGAACAGTGCTTGGATGAAAGCGGTCGAGTCAGCTTCGCCAGGCGTTGCGCCAAAGTCTTGAGGCGACGGGCCGATTTCTGCAGCTTTGCTGTTCAGTTCTCTATGGACAGCGCCGGTCAGGGTTTCCTGATAGGAGTTGATCACGGATTTCAGCTGACTTACCGATAGCACACGCTCTTGTCCGTGCTGCGCCGCGGGCAGCAAGTCGTCAAGTCCGATCCGCGTTGCGGCTGGAAATTCCGCAAATCGCCCGCTTGTCGGGACGGCGCCCGTCGGCTCCCTCTTGGGCGGAGTCTCGGCTCGAGCAGTGATCACGCTGCCGAAGACCGCGGCGAGTGCCGCGCGTAAAAGACCTCTTCTTCCTTCCATGGCGTCACCTTCGAAGAAAAGCCAGACTGGAGTTGTACCGAAGTTTTCAGAATTGCGCAGAATCTGCAGTTTGACGGAGCACCATGGTACGCGCGGTGCGGTTCCAGTTTTTTCAGAGTGGAGGCGGAATGTAGGCCGCTGAAATGAATCCGTAATAATCGATGCCGATCATGATGCCCTGACATCAGAAACCAGCACGCCACACGGGCGCCCGCCATCCCGCATCGCCGATGCACATTGTGATTCCGATGGTGAGAGCGGCCGCATTCAACAGCTGGCAGCGTGGTTCCGATCGATGATTGCCGCGAGACGGAAAACGTTCACGTGGGCCGGGAAGTCGGTTCGTCCGACGTCTTCTTACGAGTGAGTTAGACAGTACTAGCTGTATCGCGTAATTCGCTGACAGCTGTCATTTGGATGCGGGAAGCTCATTGACTGGAAGACGCAACTCCGCCGGGGGCGACGCGCGCAGTGATATGCATTCAGTTCGCGAACTGGCAAGGGCGAAGGCATGCCTGGCTCGACGCTCGTGATTTTGTGCGAGCGCATCGATACAGTCTCCTCTTACTCTAGGCGGGAGCAGCGCAGTGATGGCAGCGAGATTGCAGCGACTTTTCGGCTTTTCGATGAGAACGCGTCAATGTATCTCGGTTGCGTAAAGCGAAGTGGCCGAGCAGATGCGTATTCCGTCATTTTGACGGTATGCATTTGGGAAGCTCATTCCTGATAGTAAGGCTTGGCTAACGTACGGGTGGGACGCGTTCGACGAACACGATTTCTCGGCTTAACCTGCCGCCCCACGAGGCGGACACGCGCGGACGTCGCCCCACATGCCATGCAGTGATCGTCTCCTCATTGTGCAAAGGATAGAGCGTCGTCCTCGCACGCGAACGCGAGCCATTCGTAACGCCTCACTCCGCGTTGCGTTGAACTTGCAGTTAGTCGGCTGTTCGCTCGAAAGCGCGCCAGCGGGCGTGTCATTTTGCTACGGTACGCCTGGGATGTGGCAATCGCGCTGCACTGGCGTTTGCTTCTTGCCGAAGCGCATTGCCGTCGAGCGCCCCAGTTGGCGCATTAATTGATGAGTGTCCGTTACCGCGAACGCGGTATTCCCAGAACCTGAAGCGAGGTCTAGTTTTCACCGGTTAATCTAAGAGCCAGTTCGCCCCGCGCAGCGCTTCCATTGGAGACCGACCATGAGCGACAACCGAATTCAGGGTTTTACGTTTTACACTGCTGGCGACAGTAATTCGATCACAAAGGGCAATCAGACTACTGCAACAGCCGGAACCTCGAACACCTTCGCTGTGGGAGGCTCGACCGCGTACTCGGGGCTATTGAACGGTACTGTCGTGCTTGGAACCTATCTGGAAGCCGTGCGAGGTAACACTATCGAGTGGACCAATGGTCCGTCGTTGAGCATGACCGACGGGGACAGCTTCAGCTCCAATACGACCTCTCGGCAACAGGCAAGCAAATCGTATGAAATAGCTGCTGGGATCAGCACCAAAGATGAGCCGGCGTGGGACCTGATCAAGGACTCCATGGCATTGATGAAGAAGCTCATCGCACTGCAAGCCGGCCTCAACGCTGCTGTCTCGGCGGCGGATATGGCCACAGGGTACGAGCCGGACAAGGTCGCACGAATTGCTGGGGTGGCGCAAGCTGCGTCGATTGGCGTGGCCAACGGTGCTTTCGCGATTCGCCTTGCTATGCTTGCGACAAAAATCGCCAAGGCCGCTGAAACGCTGGACCATGTCGGCAGCGTCAAGGTGGATACCAATGGCGTCGAAGTCGACGGTACTTTTCCGAGCAGTGTCGGGGCGTTGAACATTATCGAGGAGAGCGTGACACTGTCGCGTGCACCGGTAGTTGCCAATTTGTACCCGAAATCGACATTGGCCTTCACGAACGGTGGTACTGCACTTCAAGTTGGAAGCAAGAGTACCGGAAGCCAGCATGTGCTCAGTGAGCGTTCGCAATCACTGATGTCGTCGTCGCGAAACGTTGAATTCGGCGCTATCAATGTCGCGCCTACGTCGGTTTCCGCGAGCGTCACCAATTCGATGAAAGCGTCTTCGACGCTGACCCTGACGCCCAAGGCCGCTGCTCTCTCGGCAGGACCGGTAGCGACGGCGGGCACCATTCAGGCTGCCGATGGGCAGGTTTCACTCACGGTAGCGATGACGCAACTTCAGCTGACGTCCGAGGCCTTCAAAGTGAAGTGCACCGAAGCGGGAGGCACGGTTCAAGTCAACGGAACAGGTGTCACGGCCGACGGCGTCCTGATCAAACTTGGTTGAAAGATGACCGCGCTGCTTGCGGTAGCCCGAACTCCGCGCAGTATCCCGACGGGCATGCTTTTTCACTCTACGCTGGGCGCAGTCTGCCCGCTCCAGGTTACGGCTGTTGCGACGTGATGCGCGTGATAACCAGCGGGGATGAATCTGTGCGACTTTAAAGGTTTCCGGAGGCGAGTCTGTAGATGGAAGCGCCACTACCTGATAGAGGAGATGCGGACGTGACGTCGCTGGAAAGTCCGTGCATCCTAGGTTCCTGCCTGGCAAATCCTTGCTGAGAGACCCGCTTGATGATCTGTATCTGGACGAGAACTTCGCTATCGCCACCGGCGGCGCGATGGGGTAGCGTCATGGGAAGAGACAGCGCTGCGGGGCGCTGTTCTTCGAGCCCATGCGTGCCAAGCGATACGATGCAGTAAGAGGCGAGAGTGCGTGCGATGCGGAGCGCCGTTATGGTCCATTTTGCTTCGACGGAATAAGCAAGCAAAGACAGGCTGCCGGCCCACCGTGGTCATGCCTGATCGTCGGCTCGTTCATTGGGTAGCTCAAGAAGAACAGGAGTGCCCCTGCCATGACGCTAGCCCAGCCAGCCCGGGTCCAAGAGAAAAGCGCTGCCGACGATCTGTCGTGTCTTGGGAAGGAGGGGCTGTTCGATGCCGGCATTTATTGCGTGGACTCGATTGAACGTCCGGCTCAACACAGCTTCAGATAAAGCGACGGGTTCGCTGAATGCAAGTTCGACCGATTTCGGTGGGCCGACTAGTCGGCCAACGTCATTGCCTCTTACGGCGACAACGCAGAGTTTTAGAAAGGGGCCGGCGCTTCCGCTCAAGTGATGCACGAATGTGATCTGACGCCGGACAACACGCCCTTTCTGACGATAGAAGTGATGGAAAGCGCCTGACATGAGCCGTCTGGGCGGCTTGGTGCTGCTCGGTACGGGCTGTCGCGTGGCGATTCGCGGATGAATCAAAGTTGCTTGAGCCGCGAGACGGAAGAAGCGATGCAGACGGAACAGCCGCGGTAGCACTGGCGTGACGCACCATTTCCGCGAACCCGCTCGGGCCATCCACCAGCGCGTTCGAAACAGTGAGAAAGGTCGGATGCAATCCCCGACGCGTCTCCGCGCCAATGACTGCCGCAACGAGGCGGCAAGCGCAGATGGTCACGGCGATCGAAACTTGAGCCAATCGCTGTATCGTTCGACAATACGCCGTGCTTCGCGCCAGATATTCGTTGAAAGTAGAGCGTCATGGTGCCGGGGACCGGAAACCACAACCCAAGTGTGGGCTGGCTCTCAGGGGGGATGGTGCAGTTTTTCAGCAGTGCGGCATGAGAAACAGGCCAAGTGCACCAAGGGCTATACTGTTCGTACGTACAGTATCGAGGCGAACATGAGCCATTCCTTCCTGATGTCATCTTCGAAGGGCAGCTGCTGGGACTGCCGTCACTGGCGCGGCGGCACGGCCGGTGGTCGCACGCATACGGTCTGCCGACAGACACCCGACCAGCCGCAGGTTCGCGCACAGCCGGAACACGGGTGTGCGTTCTGGGAAGACGCGCCGGCCGAGCAGAAGGCCGCGCTGATGCACCGCCGCAAGAACCCCGCTCCTGTCTAGTCGTCGGACACGAAGGCACCGCAGACCGTCAGCGCCTCGACCAATTCGAGCGTGTCCGCGTCCGGATTGGCCAGGTCGAACGATAGGCGCTCGTCGGCCGCCTGCCGAAAGTCGATACTGGCGGCGTCGCTGGCGACATTGCACGCGCCCGTCACGGGATGAACGAACACGTCGAGCCGCGATCCTTGGGCAATGCTCGGCCGGTCCGGATCCTCCGTCGCCGACGACTTGGCGGCGAGCCGGTAGGGTGCGGCCACGAGCTCCCAATGCGGGCTCTCGGCGCGGCTGGCTACGGTTATCTTCATGGCGCCTTGCTCAGTCGGTGGCCGTGCCGTACTGGCGGGCATACGATTCGGCGGCCCGCTGCATCACGAACTGGACGTACTCGGCATCGGTGTCGAACTTGTCGCCGAAGTCATCGCCGCTGTCGATCGCGGCGTTACGCGCCTCGCGCGCTGCGGTAATGCCGGCCAGCTCGCCGGCGTCGTCAATCTGGATGGTAAAGGTCGTCATCGTCTTCTCCTCAGGAAACTTTGTACCAGGTCTTGTTGCTGCCACGGAACCGATAAGTGCCGCCAGCGCCGGCGACCATGCTCGTGATCATGCCCATGGCTGCAGCGCCGGTCGCAAGCGAATGAGCAACCGTCGTTATCGCAACCGGACAGGCAATCTCGACCTTTTGCCCGTCGGGGGCGTCGGCCGGCCAGACGAAGGTATGCGTCAGCAGGACCGACGTGTGTTTCAGGCACAACGTCAGCGGCGTGCCACCATCCGAGACCGGGATGGTGGTGCTGCCGCCGTTGGTAGGCGTGACGTCGACGAACGTGGTCGGGGGCGAGTAAGCCATTATTCGATCGTCCAGTACGCAAGGGTCGAGTTGTAGGCGAAGGTCGCCGAACTGTCCTGCGCGAGCGTCTTTGTCGTCGCGCCGCTGCGCCCCGTGTAGCTGACCGTCACGGAGCCGGCGCCGACGTTGGCGACAACAAGCGTCTGATCGATGGAAGGGGACGCGGGCATGGTGATGGCGACCGCGCTGGCGCTATTGACGATCGTGCGATACGGGCTGGTCGCCGTCAGCGTCGTGGCCGCCGTGACGATCTGCGAGCGCAGGCTTAGGCCACCAGTCCAGACCATCCGCACACGATTGCCGTTCTGGCCAATATCTCCGCCAGCGTCGGAAATCGGATAGAAATTCCCGCCGGACAGCATTGCCCACTTGTCGGAGCCACCTACGCGGAATCGCAGATTGCGAACGATCCCGGTGCCGGCATTCTCCGTGCCGACGATCGCGTTCGAGCCATCGTGCCGCAGCACCAGGCGCTCATAGTTCGACGCGTCCGAGTAGGTGTTGTAGACCGCATATGATTGCGTCGTCGTCGCGTTGCGCTGCTCGATCGCTCCAGTCGTCGTGCTGTAGATCGGCTGGCCGGCGATTTTGGCGACGGATGGCGCCGGGTATGTGCCGGAGAGGTCGCCGCTGGCCGCGCCGCTCGGCGCGCCGGTGTACTGGCTCGGAAAGCCGAGCACGGCGAGCGCTTGCATCACGGTGGAGACGCTCATTGCGCCACCCACGGGGAGATAGCCGTGATGTTACCAGACGCGTCGCGCGTGAACGTCTGCACCCACGTACGCGAGCCGCTGGTGGCGGTGATTGACGTGATGCGCGAGTTCGCATCGTAGCCGAACACCTGCGTGCACGAACTGGGGTCAAACTCGAAGCCCCGCGAGTCGAGGACGGTTTCCATGATCTTCTCCTACTGAGTGGCGCACGCCGGCGCGTCTGGCTTGACGACGCAGGCCCAGGCTTGCAACTGCCGCAACTTCTCGATTTCCGCATCGTCGGTCTGCGCTACTCCGAAAAGGCGGCTCGCAAGCGCTGGGTCGAGGTCTGCGGTGGTGGTGGCGTCATTGCTTCCGCCGGCGGATTTGGAATCGTCGGGCACTGCACCGCCACCGGCTGCACTGTTGGCTGCACAGTTCCGGACTGCGACGCGCACGCGCTCAGTGCCAGCAGACACAGCGGCGCGATACCTCTGATCGACTTGTTCACGGTCTTTGCGCTCCTGCGCAAGTTGGGCCTGGGCGGCGTCCGCCGCCTGCTGCATGGCGGTCTGTTTGGCGATGGCTTCCGAAGCGGCCTTCTCGGCCGCCGCGGCGACGGCGCGGGCATTGACAGCGCACTGTTCGCCGTCGCGCGCGTGCGCGGCTTTCTCGTCGGCCAGGCGCGGCGCGTCGTAGAGCACGTGCATCGCGCCTGCGCCGATCGCGATACCCAGGGCACCGATGCCGGCGATGAGATAGGGGCTCATACCATCACCATCCCGCCGGCGCGCTGATAGGCCGTCTGAAGGTCCGCCAGACGATTCTCGTGCTGACCATAGCCGGCACCCGGAAGACTCGCCCACACCGCCGACACCTTGTTCACGGCCTGGACGAAATCGCCGGCGTCGATTAGACGGAACGCGCCACGCTCCCGGAGTTGCTGCAACGCGTACTTGTCCTGAGACAACGGCGAGAAGTCGGGCAAGTTCAACGATTTCTGGTAGATCGTCCACCAGCGGTAGAGGATCTGATAGCGGCCGGCAGCAGTGGACTTGTACGTCCGGTTCAGGATGTTCGGGTGCTGCGCGTAGTTCGTGAACAGGATCGGCTGGGAAGGCTTGCTGCCGACCAGCACGTCGTAGCCGTCGTCGGTCTTGGCGAGCAGCGCATCGCCGATCTCGCTGTGCGCGATCATGTCGAGGAACGCCACGCGGTTTTTGCCGCCGGCGGCGTCAGGGGTGATCCGGGCCATTGTCGGGCGCTCCAGGTGCAGGGGGAAGGTTGGGCTGATGCAGGAAGGCGGCGCCGAGGCCGCACGCGAAGATGATTCCCGCCACCGCCGAAGCGAACCAGGCCGGGAATGTCGCGGTCAGGCCCGCTGCTGTGACACCGGCCCAGGCCGCGGTGAATGCGGCGCCGACCGCCATGAGCTTGACGCTCCAGCGTCCCGCGATACGCGCGCGCCAGGCGGGGTCGCGGATGACTTGCAGCTTCATGGCTTTGCCTCGACTCGTGGATTCACGCGCCGCGCCGCTCGGCACTTGCCGTACATGCGCACGACAGTCAGGTCATGCTCCTCAAGCTCGGCGCGCGTTGGATTGGCGGACAGTTCCGGCAGGTCGGGACAGGGCAACCGCGGCGCGTACCGGGGCCGGGGCGTGCCACACGCGGCGAGCGCCACGCAGAGAGACAGGGCGACGAGGCGCATCATTTGGTTCCGTGGTTGACCGCGCGCACGCTGTCGTTGATGGCGGCGGCAGAGTGAGCGGGAACGGGCGCATCGGCCTCAGCGGCGCGCGCCGCACGAGCGGCGGCCAGCTTCGCCGCCTTGGCCTCGGCCGCGGCGCTGGTGGCCTTGCTGTCGATCGATTGCACTCGTTGCGCAATCCGGTCGGTGACTGGCGCACGCTTGCGCAGCAGGTCAAGGATCTCGCGCTGGAGTTGCAGCGACGCCTCGCTTTGCGCAGTTGCAATCGCGGCCACGCTGTCGCGCTCGTCCGCGCGAGACTTGAACTCGTCGCGCACCGCAAGCACCTGGGCCTTGCACTGCGCGCGGATCTCTTCGCGCTCGTGCCGCTCCGATACCTGCGAGACGAAATACGCCGCCGCGGCACCGCAAACGACGGCGAGCGACACCATCAACAGCAGCATGATCAGCAAGGCGCGCGACGACATCGTTTTCATGATCGAGAGTCCTGTTCGATAGCCGTCACGCGCTTGAGCGCCCCGCGGAGTTCATCCCGCAGCGCGTCCACGGCGAGACGATGTTGCTCGCGCAGCGCGTCCATATCCGAGCGATGTTGGAGACGCAACGCTTCCATCTCATCCTGAAGTTCCTCCACTTTCTTCTCGGCACGCTCCGCGCGCTGATTCATCTGCTCGTAGAGCTTCTGCCACTCGGCGCTGGCCTTGGCGAGCGAGTCGCGCGAAAGAATGTGGCGACCGATCCAGCCGACTCCCCCGACGAAACCTCCCGTCAGCGTGGTCGCAAGAATGGCCTTAATGGTGTCGCTCATTCCTTCGAGCCAGGACATCGCAGGCGCCTCATTCCGCCGAGTCGGAAATCGGGACGGCCGTCGAGAACTCGGGCAGTGCCAGGACGTACGCGTATGCCTGCGCGAACACGTCGCCGCCGGCTGGGTCGTACGGGATCTCCACGAAGTCGCCGGGCGTCGCGACCACATAGGTCGTTTCCTCCGTTGCGTACGCGCGCACGGCGAAGGTCATGCGATCGCTTGCCTTCACCGTGACGCTCTCGATGCGATGCACTGCGTCCGGCACCTGAATGCCGATGTCGGCCATGACGGTCATCTTGAACATGTGCGGTTCCTGTTACGCGGTGATGCTTCCGTAGGTCTTCCAGCCGGACGTGGAATCGATGTAGACCTCGCCTTCCTTTCCTCCGGCGGCTGGACGCAGGTATGGCGGCAAGCGCATCCCGGAGTACGGGGTGATTCCCGCGGCGAGCCGTGACGACGTGTTCGGTTCCGGGAAATTGCCGCTCACCAGGCCGCCCGCGAAGTAGCACTGTTCGACGACCATTGGCCCGTAGACCGTCCCGCCAGACAGATACATGTAGGCAGAGTTATCGCTGCGGCAGTCGATGAAGCGCGGTGCCAGAATGCTGCCCGCGCGTAACATCGCGAGGTTCTGATTGTTGCCGGTGATGCGCACGCCCTCGTAGGTCGGGCCCAGCCGCAGCGACGCGGGCATGTTTTTCATGCAAGCGGTGATCGTGGCCGTGCCGGAGTCGGTCCAGTTGATCTTCGAGCGCAAGACGATGAGCCCTTCGCACGACGCGTCAATCGGCTCCGCAGTCATCGTCGTGCAGACGTTGAACTCGTCGTCCATAGAAACCGAGCCCGTCGCCGCGGCGTCGATACCGAGACAGAAGCCGCCCGGATTCGATGAGTAGCGGAACCACTTGTTCGCCCGATAGACAGTCTGCGGGACCAGCGTGTTGACGTAGAAGTCGCCGTAGAACTGATTGCCTTCGATCAATGGCGATTTCGCCAACGTGCTTTCGTTCGGGAACTGGATGCCGATCGTGTTCACGCGGAAAGACATGAACACGTTGCGCGTCATCTGGAAGCCGAGTTGACTCGGGATGTTCGTCCGCGCAACGTTGAACGTGCTGTCGGCGTACAGGAAGATATTTCCGTCCAGCTGACTGCCTCGAACAGCTTTCGACACGCCCTGGCTGTTGATGAAGGCCGGCGCGTTATTGCCTCTGAAAATGACGGTGTTCCCGACATACCGCATGTTGTAGCGGTCGAAGCTGAATGGGGCGTAGGTGCCGCGAATGTGGATCCGATTGCCCGAGACGAGTACGCCGGAGTTGAACGCGCCGTCTTCGGTATAGGTGTGTCCCGGGATATGCGCGCGGATGAACTCGAACCCGTTTTGCGGCGACTTCACATCGCCCGCGCCCATCATATCCACGAAGTTGCCTGCAACAAGGCCATTCGTCCCGCTGACGAAAATGGGCAGGTAGCCGTTCAAGCAGACGTTGTTCAAGACCGAGGCGATCGCCTTCGCCTCGGTCTTGATCAGCATGACGTAACCGAAGATGGTGTTCCCCTCGAACACATTCCCGCGCGACTGATCGTCTACGAACAGACGGTTGTTCTCGCCCTCGGTCGATTGGATGACGGTGTTGAATGGCGGCGGCGCAGTGGAGCTGCTGACATTGAGCGCGTACTCGCCCCAGACGCCGATGTACCCGCAGATCGTGCCCTGCATCTGCTGGCTGTTTTCCGGCGATACAACACTGGCGAGATAGACGCGCGGATTCCAGATGAAATTCTTCCTGGCAATGCCGTAGCAGCCCCAGAAGAAAATCCCGCCGCCGTTGCTGTCCTTGTCCATCGCGCCATTGCGAGCCAGGACGTTGCCGGCGGAGACGTTGTAGATGTAGCAGTTGTCGACCTGCGGCAGGATGCACTGGCGAATCTGCGCGAAATCGCCGTAGATGTCGGTCGCGACTACGCCATCGATGACGGGGCGATCGACATACCGGAAGAAAAACGCACGCACGCCGACGGAGTGCGGCGTCGGATGGGTGACGGCCAGCGTATCGAGGTCCGTCCCACCCTGGTTGCGCTGGCGCGCGTAGCTCACGCGAATGCCGGGCAGCACGCGGACTTGTGGCGCGATGCCGTAGGTCAGATCGGGCGCGGCCTGATACGAGAAAAGGTTGGGCTCCGATACCCAGTTCGTGCCATCCGGGCGCGCAGGCGGATCGATGTTGTCGTACGTCCAGAGCGTTGCGCCTTCACTGACGATGTCGAGGGCCTTGGTTGTCCCGTCATAGACCCAGTCGAAGCGCGAAATACCCCAGTTCACTTCGCCCTCGGGGAAGGCCACCGCGCCGCCGCGCTTCAGGCATGCCGCCAGTGCTGCGAGGACATTTGCGCCGCACGCAATACCATCGCCCGTCACGCCCCACCAACGCGCCAGGCGCGGCCCGCTGAAGCGTCGGCGCCACAACCGACCCAGCGCGTCGCGCACGAACTCCGCGCCGTCATCGGCGATAGAGCCGTCGTCGGTGTCGTCGATGACGAACTGACCGGACCGGCCGCCGGGTTTGATGGTGACCAGTTTGTCGACGATGTAGAGCGAGGACAAAGCGCCGTTGTAGGCGCGCAGCGCCGCGATCGATCCGATCTGACCGGTTCCCGCGAGCACCGTCGCCGATGCCACCTCGGCGGCCATCGCGTCGATCAGTTCGCTAGGTTCGCGGTATGGCTCGACGCTGGTCGAGACATCGCCGCCGGGCGTGAACTTGATGACCTTGCCGGCGCGATAGGCGGCCAGCGGCAGGAGCGTTCGGTAGGCGACGGACGATTCCGGGATGCGGATGCCGCGATTCGCGACCTCCAGCACCAGCGCGTCCATCGCGGCCGCATCGGCGTGAGCGGCTGTCGCGGCCTGCGCCAGAAGGTCGGGCGCTTCGACATACGGACTTGCGGACACGCCCGCGCTGCCATCGCTTCCGAATACGAGCGCCTTCTTCGCGCGCTTGCTCGCAAAGGGAAGGATCGGCGAGGCGTTCGATTGATCCGCATTCGGGAAGCGCAGCGATTTCTGGATGGCCCGCTGATGCTGCTGGACCATCATCGTCAAGCGGTCGAGGGCTTTCTCCTGCGTCTTCGCCGGGAATGCCGAATTCTGCTGGTAGACAGTTTCCTGTGTCAGCGGCACGGCCCGGCTGACGATAATCAGATTGGTTGAGTCGTAGGTCGCGGTCGTGGTGATACTGCCGCCCGATGCCGTGCCGACGCCCGCGACGGTGTACCCGGAATTCAGGGTCAGCGTCGTCGAGGCGTCATCTTTGACCACCTCGACCAACAGGTCGGTGTCGCGCAGAAAATAGAACGGAACGGCAAAGGTCCGCGTCGAACCGTTGCCGGTGTATCCGACCTGCGACGTAGGACTTTCGACGGTCATGAGCGCGCCTCGTGAGGAATGCGCTCATGCTCGCTTCAGACAGTCGCAGGATTCTGCGCCGGCTTACTGCCCCATGGCCGCCGCCAAGTTGGGCGCGCGCTGCGGCCCACCCGATCCGGGGCGCCAGTAGAACTGCTGTCCCCAGTCCTGCGCGGCTTTCTGCTCCATTCGCCCGAGGTAGCCGGGTGACAGATTCTCTTGCAGGCTGTGCATCACCGCGTGGTCGAAGACCTGCTTTGTGTACCAGAGGTTGACGAACGGAATGTGAGAGCGCGCCGTTCGCACCGCCTTCGCCCCGAAGTCGGTCTTCTTCCCTTCCGCAGCCTTGTAGGCATTGGCGATGCCCATGTCGTAAGCCACATCGCCCACGGCCGTGCCGAGCAGCGGGCCGGCCATGCTCTTGAAGAAGTTGGCGCCAGGGCTTCCGAACTGGTCGTTCGGATCTTGCAGAAGCATGTCGCCGGCGAAGCCCAAGCCGCCACCCTTGGCTGCCGCCAGCAGCCAGAACTTCGGCCGGGTCATGTCGATCGGGTCTTTGCCGTCGCGCAGTTGCTGGACCTGTGCGACGATGGCGCCCAAGGCCGTGGCCGACGTCATGAACGCCGCGCCGTAGGCCAGCCGGTTGGCCAAGATCGGCGCACCTTCCAGACCCTGCGGCGTGTTCAGCATGCGGCGCCAGTGACGCGAGATCAGCGAGATCGGAAACGCCTTGAACTGCATCACCGCGCGGGCCAGCTCACCGCGGATCGTGCCGCGCTGCGCCCCGCCGCCGGTTGTGACTACCCGGGTGGCGAGGTCCGGATTCAGCACGGCGTACTCGGATTCGTCGGTGATCAGGTGCAAGACCTTCGTGACCACCTCGTCGGCGCGCGCGTGGCCGCTTGCCCGAATCGATTCCGGCGTCAGAAAATCTTGATCCCGGAAGCGCGTAAGCTGCGCCTGGCGCACAACGCTCCAGTCGTCCTCGGTGATGCCGGCGTGTTCCATGCGCCAGCGATCGTACTGAGTGAGGGAGCCCCAGTCGGTCCGCGACAGGCGGGCCAGGCCGCCCATCATCGTCAGGCTGAAGCCGCGACGCAGGCTGTCGGTCCAGGCAGTGAGAAGCGATAGTTTCATCGTCGAGTTGGCCAACCGTCCCGACCAGTTGTTCCGGATCTGATCGCTGGCCCATCGGTTCATGTCGCCAGCCATCGATTCGGCGATTACGCCGTGCATCGTGAGGAAGTCCTTGGTCTCCCCGCTGAATGCGGCTCGACCAACATTGCGCATCGCCTCGAAGTACGGCAGCTTGTTGAAGCCGGTCGTCACGAATAGCGTGTGCACATCGGTGATCGAGGAGAGCAGGGCGCTTTGCAGCTTCCCGAACGTCTGAATGTTTCGTGCGGTCATTGCGATGCCGGCTATCTGGGCGTTCGATGCGGTGCTGGCGTTGCCGTTGACGACTTCCCAATAGGACTGCGGCCGTGCGCCGAACGAGCGGCCGAGGTCGTTCACCTCGCGCCCGTCGGCGCGCGCCGCCAGGTCGAATTGCAACCGCATCTGCGTGTTCGGGTTCGGGCCGTACCGCTCGACGAGACCGATGTTCCGCGACATGCCGCCGATGTGCGCCCCCATCGCGTCGTACATGCTGCCGCTGCCGTACTGCGCCATGTATGACAGGTAGGCGTCAGCGTCGCGGAAGTGGATCTGACGCGACTCGCTGCCGCGCGTCGCGCGCGCGCCGCGGCCCGGCACGCCGCCGGCACCCGGTTCCAGCCGGTTCAAGCCGCCCGTCGACAGCGTCTGCCATGCCTCGCCTAGAAACGCTGCTACCTGCTGGTCGTTCATCGGCGCGCCGTCCTCGTTCAGATAGCGCCGGCGGTCGAGCAGCGGCAGGGTGTCGCTCACCCACTGGTCACGAGCCGCATCACCGCCTCGCCCGAGAATGCGAATCTGGTCGTGCGGCTGGGGAATGTAGCCGTACTCAAGCCTGCCAACATCGCCGCCGCTCTGGTTGAAGCGCTCGCGCATCCCCTCGATGGTGTCGAGCCACGCGCGCGCGCCGCGCTGCGCCGTCTGGTTGCCGCTGGAGCCGTCCGCTTGCCCGAAGATCTCATGCACCAGATCGCGCGACATACGCGGATTGTCGGTGTCGAACAGGATCATGGCGACGCGGCGGCCCGCGCTGGCACCTTCAGTCGACGTGACCGCGTCGAGCAAGTCCATCAGGTGCGAGAGGTTGTCCCGCTTCACGGCGTCGATGTAGCCCTGCGTCTGCTCGAGATCGTGGACGAGCGCGGCCGATCGGCTCGTCCCGTCCGCGGTCGTGTGGGCGATGCGCGTCTCCGTCTGATGCGTCTTGAGCGCCTGAAGGTGAACGCGTTCCAGGCGCTTCGCCGCCTCGTCGGCCAGGTCCTGCGCCGCGCGCTGGGCCGCGGCGAGCGTGCGCTGATCCGGGGGCAGGGCGCGCCACGCCGCCGGATCCTCGCCGGCGAGACGCCGCGCTGTGCCACGGATCCGGTTGTCGATCTCGTCTATCTCGGACTGGCGCAGCTCGCGACCGGCCGCCCGGGTGACGGCTTCAATGCATGTCGGATTCATCAGTCGGCCCCGTTAGCGATAAAACAGTTGGCGGCAACGCGCATGAGCGGCGCCAGTTCGAGATCGCGAGCGATTTCGGCTTGGGCCGCCTCCACGGCTTCGGCGTATGACATAGTGCGCGAGCCACCTTCATCGGCTTCCAGCGCGGCGACGGGCATGTCCGGGCGCTCGGCGAGCAGGGCGTCAGCGGCCGACTTGCTTTCGGCGGCGCCTTCCCCTATCCTTGAATCGCCGGTCCCGAGGCTAGCTGTGTCACCCGAGGGCTTTGCAGCGACAGTGTCCAGAGAAGTGCCGCTGCCGGCACCTTCCTTTTCGTAAGCGGTGAGCAACCATTTCTTCGGCTTGCCCTTCCAATCCAAGCTGACCACCGCCTGGCCGTTCTCATCTGACAGGCGGACCCGGTTCAATCCTGAGTTGGCCTTGTCCTTCTTCAGCCGCGACAGAAGGCCTTGTAGGTCATCCAGCACTTCAGGATGTTTGACCACAATCTTCGCTAGCCCGGTGCCGGGTCGCTTACCCTGCGGCGGCGTTCCCCAGACAAGGTCAATATCCCCCACCTCCGGGTGGAAGAGTGCGGCCGTTGCTTCTCCGTTCTGGTCTTTCATCAAGCGCGCAATCGCGCCTTGGGCATCGCCGCGATAGTTCTCATGGATCGGGCCGAAATCTCCAACCGCCAGCGGCCGTTCCGGAATCGTGGCCCGCTCGCCGGACGCGTAGCGCGCGGCCGCGTCCGCAATGCTTCCACGGGGCGTCCCTGGCGAATCGATGGCCGACCGCTCCGTGCGAGCGCCCTTCAGTTGTCGGTCGAGCATAGCGAGCGAACCGCGCGCTTCCTCCGCTCGCGCGTTCTGGTCGATCAATCCCCGCAGGCGGTTGATCTGCTGGTCCCGTGCCTCGGTCTGCGAACGGAACTCGGCTTCAGCATTTCGGGCAATCTGCGCCTGCTCCCGCGCGGCGCGAGTGCGCGTGACCTCGTAGGTCCGACGCGGCTGCATCGCTGCTGTGATCTCGTCGAGGTTGGGCTGGCGCGCCTCCAGATCGGCCAGTTGCCGGCGCAGCTCGACGATGGTGCCGGGCTCTGCCGAGCCGCCGGATTCGCCTACCAGTTCCGCGCGCGTCGTCTCCATTCGGCCGATGAACGCATCCAGTATCTCGGCTTGCCGGGCATCGGTGGGCGAGACCAGATCGGACACATCGACACGCAGCCCTGAGCCGGCCTGATCCTGCGCCCGTTGAAAGGCGGCGAGATTGGCGGCCAGGGCGTCGAAGTCGTCGGGGTTGCCGAGGTTGGATTCCTCCAGGATCTGGCGATTCTGCGCCACGCGCGCGGCGTCCACCTGATCCTGGGTCGGACGCATGCCTTGCATCGCCTCGTCTGCGCCTCGGTCGGCGAGATGCTGCTCGACCCGTTGAAGATAGTTGATCGTCTCGCGCGCGCTCGGCTGGCCGCCTGCGGCGACGCGGCGCGCCTGTTCGACCCCTCCGTTGTACTCGGTGATCGCAGCACGCCAGTCGCCGTTGTAGCGGCGGCCGAGGTCGGCGAAGTACCGGCCGGCGGCGTCAATCGAGTTGACCGGGTCGGTGGGATCGCCGCGACCATAGGCGCGCCACGTTGCGTCGATGAACTGCATGACACCGCGGGCGTTGGCGCTGCTGACCTGGTCGCTGTTCGAGCGCTCGCCGGCGTTCTTGATGGCGTTCAGCAGACCGGCCGGCAGGTTGTTCGCCTGCTCGACCTGTGCGGCGTAGGCATCCAGGCGGGCATCGTTGTAACGTAGCGCGCGCCGCTCGTTGCCGCCCATCTGGACCAAGTCGCGTGCCGCAGCCGGATCGGCGACCCGCGCCGGCGCCGCGCCGCGCGTCGCACGATAATGCAGCGCGCCGAAGGTCGCCGGAATCAGCGTGGAGACAGCGAGCCCGACCGGGTCGAACGGGTCATAGGTCGTCGACTGCTGGTCGTAGCCGGCGTTGTTCAAGATCGCGCGGATCGCCGCATTCTGTGCGACGAAAGCGCCGGGCCCGCCCGCCGCGACAAGCGCTGCCGTACTGGCGATCGATCGGCCGGCGATTGGTGCTGCAACGCCGAGCGCGGCGCCTGCGCCCGCTACCGCGCCCACTGCAGTCCGAGTGCCGATGTCAACGCCTTCGCGCTTCAGCTTCTCAGCCTCAGTCTCGCCCTCGCTCGCCCCAGTCAGCGTCGCGCCGACGAACGGGTTGCCGCTGGCGACCGTCAGTCCTACCGCCTTCGTCAGCCCCTTCGACAGCCCGAACAGGATCTGCTCGGCCGCGTTCGCTGACTGCGGGTTCGGCGCCATGCCTGCCGAGACGCCGTAAAGCGCGCTGCCGACTTCCGACGAGAAAGCGGCACCGGACTGAATATCAGCCCGCGCGCCGGCGCCGGCGGCGTAGCGCTTGGCCGCGGCCTCGGGATCAAGTAGCAGAGACGGATCGGTCTGTGATGTGTAGCCGCCGACCACGTCGCCGAAGGCTTTAATGGTGTCCGCGCCGAACGCCCCGATTTCGGTTAGACCGGCACCGATGCCGCGTGGGAGCGCCGTCAGCGTTGGGACGATGCCGGATGGGCGGGGCGTCGGCGGCACTGGCAAGGGTCGCGCATTGGCGTCGTCGATCGCCGTCAGTGTGTCCGCCGCGTACGGGTCGTTGATCCCGCTCATTTCAACCTCACGACGATCGGTTGGCGCTGGCTGTTCGTCACGTAGCCGTTGCCGGCCTGGACGACGTAGCCGCCGGTGGGCGTCACGCGAACCAGCTTCGCGGATGGCACGCGCGCCAGGAATTCGGGAACGGTGACAGTCGAACCACCGATATGCACCTTGCCGTCAGATACGTCCGTGGCAATGCTCGTCGGGTCGACTGCCTTGACTGCAGCGGTGAAACGGCGCTCGTCCCATCCGTAAGGCGTGGCCGTCTGCTTGCCGTTGAATGCAACGACGCCGCCCGTCGCGGCATCGACGGCGGTGCGTACGTTGTCAGCGTTGACCGTGGCCGGCGCGGTCTTGTCGCGCGCGGACAGTCCGGCGTAGATGTAATACGCTGCGTCGATCGAGTCTTGATCCTGCGTGCCGCTCGCGAACGTGCCCCGGACTTGCTGCGCGATCTGTGCTCGGACACCTTGCTGCGCCTTGTCGTCCATGCCGGCCGTCTTGTCGGAGAGGGCCTGCACGCCTCGCCCGATCAGCGTCGCCACCGGCTCGCCGCCGCGCGTGGTGGCGTTGATTGAGCCGGCCATCAGTTGCAGGTAGAGCGGTCGGTTCTTCTCGCCGAACTGCTTCGCAAGCGCCGCGGCGCGGCCCGGGTCTCCGATCTCCCGGCCGAGCTGCGAAATCGCGGTGCCGCGCTGATCAGGTGGCAGGGCCTGAAGCACGTCGGCCAGCTGGCTGGCCTCCTGCGGCTGGAATGGCGAGACGCGGTAGCCGGACGGGCCCGCCCAGGCCTCGACGACGCCCTGCGCGCCGGCGCGGCTGCGCACCACGCTCAGCGCATCGTCGACGGAACTGATCTGCGCGACCGGCGCATTCTTCGTGACGCCGCGTTCCTGAGCCGCCGCCCATGGGTTCGTCTTGACCTCGGTTGCGATTGCATCGTTGATGCCGCGCCGCGACGCGAGCACCTTCGCCTCGGTCGTGTCGACGCCCTGTCCCGGCGTGGTGGCCACGCCCGACTCGCGCGCGACCTCCTGCTGCCGCTGGTCGTAGGACATGCTCGCGAACCCGCCGCGCGCCGCGCCGGCGGCGAACAGTTCGCGCACTCTGGCGACCTCCTGAGGCCCGACCGCCGTGGCCTTGGCGATGGCGTCCTGCTGCATGGCGGGCGACGGCACCAGCCCCTTGTCGATCAGGTCGAACGACGCGTTGTAGGCGTCCGTGCTCGCGTTCTCCGCGGCGATGCGCTGCGTCTCGGCCGCGTTCGCCTGACGCTGCACCTGCAGGCCGGCGTGCTGCTGGAGCATGACCAGCTTCTGCGGCGGCAGGTCGCGCACCCATTGCGGCGCCTTGTCGAGCGGCGATGTCAGCGCAGCATAGGCGGACGCGGGGTCAGCGTTCAGCGCCGCGGTGCCGGCGGCAGTCGCCAATACGTCGCGCGAGTGTTCGCCCAGCTTCGCCTTGATGTCCGGCGGAAGAACCGAAGACTGAAGCAGGGCAGTTTGCTGCGCGCGCTGCTGGTCGTACTGGCTCGGGTCCATTGCGACGATGCGCGCCGCTGCGTTCGATCCGTCCTGGTACTGGCTGACGTTGTAATCGCGCTGCTGTGTCGCCTGCCAGTTGATAGCTTGGCCGCCGAGCGACGTGCGCTGACTGGTCAACGAGGCTTCCAGGAACTTTCGCGCCGTCGGCGTCGGTGCGGTCAGCAACGCCGTCGCAGCATCCTCGTCGTACCCCTTGAGGAAATTCGGGGTGAAGTCGGCCGCGCCCGGCGCCGCGCTGTCCTGCTGCTGCCGCATGCGCTCGATCTGGCTGAGCTGGAACTCGCCGGCGGTCTTGGCCGCCCACGCGCGCCCGTCCTCCTGTTCCTGGATGTGCACAGCCGCAGCGAGACCGAACCCGGCCTGACCCGCCTGCTGCAACTCTTGACCGAGCCCTTCCTGCCGAACAGCCTGCATCGGCGCGCCAGGGATGTTGCCGCCAGCACTGACGCGCTCGTCGTAGATAGGGATGCGCACACCTGCCATGTCAGCCTCCGAATCCGTACATCAAGGACCGACTCGCATACCCGGAGGTTGCGCCAACGCCGCCAGCCGCGCCGAGCCGCGCGAAGGACGAGTACCCCATCAGCGCGCTCGTGCCTGCGCCGATCACGCCGCCGATGAGCGCGGTCTTCGCGTTCGAGCGGTACTGCGCCGCCTGCATGCGGCTTTGGCGCGCCTGCTCTTCGTAGCTGTTCGCCTGCAAGATGCCCTGATAACGCGTCTGCAAGGCGTCGAGTTCGGCACTGCCGGTGCTCTGCACCTGCACGTCAAGCGCCGACCCGCTGCTTGGATCGAACCCCGATTCGGAGACAGCCGCCCGCTGCGCGCCGAGCTGCTGAGCGGATTGCCGGCGCTGCTGCTCTTCCCGCGCGACGCCCTGCTGATAGGCAATGCCCGCGTTGCGATCGGCAAGATTGGCGTTGTACTCCGCGGCCGTCGCCTGGTTCGCGGCATTGCGCGAGTTCGTGTAGCCATTGATCAGCGAGCCGGCGCCGCCGACAACCGCGGACGTGATGGCCAGGGTTCCCGGATCCATTACTTCACCCTCGCATAGAGGACGACATCGCGGCCGTCCGTTGTGTACTTGCGGCGCACGCCTTCAGCCACGAACCCCAGGCGTTCGGCCCAGCGGATGCCGGCGGTATGTGCTGCATCGACATCCATTTCGATGCGGCGCCACGGCGCGTCGCGCAGCACGCCAAGCACCAACCGATGTACGTGCCGGAAGCGGCGCAGCGCCTCGTCGGAGAAAAGCGCCCACGACAGCGCCCGGCCAGGCCATGCCTCGATGATTCCGCCGCACGCGAGCGTCGTGTCGCCATCGACGACGGCCCAGCCGACGCTCTTTTCGTAGCTGGCCAGTTCTTCCGCGTATCGCCGATCGATCAGCCCAGCGGTCACGGCCTGCGCCTGCTGCAATTCCACAGCCAAAACATGCTCGGCGCGCAGCTTCTCGATCCTCATGTGGCCACCGTCAATTCAGGCATAAAGGCGAGCAGCGTCACGGGAAGCGGCTGACTATTTTCATAACAGATGAATGCCTCGTCCTGGTAGCCGACCAGCCAGAGGCTTTGCTTGTCGCCCGTGAAGAGTGGTGGCGCCTGGTCCATCTGGTCGGCCGGGCGTCGGAAGTTGAGGTCTTCCATCTGCGTGAAGTTCGGCCCCACGCGCCCGCCAAGCGACGACAGCAGCCGCGTCGTGACCTTGGTCAGACGCTTCGTCTTGCCCTGGCCGGTGCCCGTCGGCGTGTTCACGTTCAGCTGCATCGTGCGCAGCCGGCACGTGCTGGGCAGGCCGACATGCACGACAGTCGCCGCCGCGTCGAGCGTGATCGCGCCGCCCGATACGGTTTGGTTCGGTGTCGCGGCGCCGTTGGCCAGCACGGCCACCTCTTGGCCTTCCAGGTGGGAGAGCCCCGATATCGTCGCGGCCGCAGTCCCGGAATAGCTCAGACCGCAATCGACGTAGAAGGCGTTCGCCTGCGCATCACCAGTCTGGAGCGGCAGGCGCATGTATTCGACGAAGCGCCGTGTCGCGCCGCCGATCACGCGGCGCACGATCATCCACAGGTCGTCATAGGTGCCATCGGGCGACGGCATGACCGCGACGCACTCAACGGCACCATTGGTCATCGGGTGGCGCTGCCAGCCGATTACGTCCGAGCGGCCTTCCTCCTGATCGTAGGTCATGCCCAGCAGCGTGCCATCGCCGCGCGCGGCCCACACGATCGAGAAGGGCTCCTGCTGGAAGGCGAGGGAAAGGATGCCGCTACCGTTGCCGCTGGCACCCGTGGTGATGTGGTCAGCCAGCTTCGTCGTGTCGGTCGAGACGTAGTTGTCGCTCGAGTAGCTGTACTTGTAGTCGCGCAGCTTCTTGCCGCTGGCCTGTACGAAGAGCAGGGCGCCGCCAACCTCAATCGGCACGATGCCGCGCGACCCGTAGCTGGTGCGGCGCACGGCCTGGATGTTCGAGGCGCTGACGGCTTCGCTTTGCTGAATCGGCCCGATCACCCATTCGTCGCCGTTCATGCCGACGAGCAGATTATCCGACGGGGATAGCCAGACCACTTCATTGAGCCGGCGCGAGTTGAGCTGCTGCACGATCGCAGAATCGGCCGTGGATTCGTCGGCCTCTTGCGTCGCGAAATTCTCATAGTCGGCGGATACCGACATGGCGATCCAGCGCCCGCGCGCGAGCACCAGGCGATTGCGCCAGAAAGCGCCATTCGTCGGCCAGCCATCGATGCCGTTGAACAGCGCCTTGCGCCACTTCCACGTGCCCTGATCCACGATCTGTTGCGGCATGATGATCGTGTCATCCTGGCTGTCGCCGGTCGTCACGTAGGCGCTTGCCGTCCGCGCGTCGGTGATGGCCGTGATCTTTGCGTAGGAGTAGCCGCTGTTGATGTACTGCCACTCGACGCCAATGCTGCCGTAGTCGTCGTTGTCGGCGTCCACTCCGTCGCCGTCCCATGCGTAGCCCTCGGTATGGGTCGGCGTCTGGTCGCCCGTTACCGCGTGCGTAGGCTGCGATCCGACGGCGTTGCACCGATAGACGCGCTTGTCGACGCGCCGGTAATCGCCGACGGATACGTACTGGTGCACCGCCCACGGCCGGATGTCCGAGAAGTCTTCCACCTCCAGATAGACGATCGTCCCGACATCAGCCGCGGTGAAGGCGTCGAAGTTGGCCGTCAGAGTGATGGCGCCCGACCGATCGCTGGCCTGAATGATCTTGCTTCGGTCGATGTTCTGATCCTGCAGCGGGCCGGCGGATAGATTGGTCTGCTGCAGGACAAAGGTGGTCGCGCTGGTGCGCAGCAGCTTCGTCGGCGGGTAGTAGGGGTGGAAGATATACATCGTGTCCGCGCTCTGCGCAAAACGCAGGGCGAACACGCCGTCGGAGTCGGTCAGGTATGCGGCGGTGTAGGGCGAAGCGATCGCGACCTGCGTACCGCCCGAGACGAGCCGGCCACGATCCGTGTAGAAGCGGATGATACCGTTGCCAAACTCCAGCATGTACTTCGTGCCGTCGGAGACAACGAACTCTTTTAGCCACGTGCGCTGCCCGCTGTCGGCGACCTCCGACACGAACGTCGTGCCGCCGCGGCGCACGGCAGGGCCCTGAACCGTCGTGATGAAGTTCTCGAGCAGCGAACAGCCGTTCGGGTACTTCTCGAAGTCGACGCGGCCGCCCATCATTGGCGACAACTCACCGGCGTCAAAGGTCGTCAGGATCGGCGTCGCGCTCATCGCACGTGCGCCTCCATCCAGGTATCGTCGGCGATCGCCTGGGACGGCCGCTCGATCGCGTTGGCGCGGATCGCCGCGCGCACGGCCAACTGATATTCCTGCATCGCCGTCTGCTTGTTCGACACGACCTGCGTGATTGGCATTGCGCACTCCCACGCCAGCCGGCATGCCAACACCTCGACGAACAGCGAGTCGTATTGCGTGGCGTCCGTCATGCGGCGGATGTAACGCACCGCCAGCGGTGCCGGCAGGTCCGTGAGCAACGCGCGACCTTCGAGGGAGTAGAGCCCGCGCGTGTCGCGCGTGGCGGGGTAGGCGTTGAACTCCCCGACCTGGATCAGGCGAAGGAAGTCGGCCGGGAGTTGGAACTGCTGGCTGAACCCGAAAACCGGATCGATGCTGAGCGCCGGAAGCCGCGCGCGCGTCTTGGCGAAGTTCCAGACGTTGGCGCGCAGCTCGGACTCAAGGACGATGTCGTACATCGAGAACAGCGTTTCCGCAGCCTTCGAGTCTTCATCGAGGGTGGTGATACGCGCTTCACCAAGTTTGGTGAGCGCGCGGTTGGCGATTTCGATCTGTGACGCCACGGCGCGTTACTCCGTTACGGCGCGCCGCTTCCGTCCTGCTCGCCGGATGAATCGCTCGAGGTCGAGTCCTTCGGTGCGGTCGCGCCAGAGGCTTTTGGGGGCCGCTGGCCTTTCTCGTCGCCCTTCACCCGCTCCATCCAGGTGCCGGGCTCGCCATTGAAGTCGAAGATTTCGCCGGGTTCCACGATTCGATGGACCACGCGGCGCCCGGTTGCGTCCTGGCGCTTCACGGGCGTTGCGTCCTCGACGGCAATCTGGCCGCGTTCCAGTGCGCGATATTTCGGCATGGCTTACACCGAGTAGCCGGACTTGTACTGGCGCTTGTTCTGGATGTCCTTGGTGATGAACGTCGAGAACGCGCCGGCAGTCAGCGGGCCGGTGCCCACGGTGTAGCGCACGCCGAGATAGCGCTTGTACGCGCCGGCGGGCAGTCGTACCTTGATCGGCTCAGCACCGGCCGTCAGTTGCGCGACCGGGATCGCCGCCGACGTGTAGTGCACCGTCGGCGCCGTCGCCAGCGCCGGATCGCTATCCGACTCCAGTGTGATGACGACAGTCGCGGCGCCGGCGGCTGCAGCCGAGGCGTCGACCTGTGCGACGAACCACACTGGTTCGCCGGCGCCAATGTCCTGCACCGGGTTGGCGTTCGACGGGTTGAGGTCGATCACGTTGGTCGAAACAGCGGTCGCGGTCACGACTTGGCTGTCCGAGAACTCGTTGGTCTTGTCGAGAATCATTGCTCGCTCCTATGGGATCGGTGCCCGCTCGGTCAGACGACCCGCGCTTCGGTGTTCAGGATCTGATCGACTTCGCGCAGGGGGATGCCCAGGAACTCGGTCGCGAACTGGTCAGCGGCTTGACGGATGGCCAGCGCGTTGCTCGACTTGTTCAGCGCCTGGATGTCGAGCGCTTGCAGCACCGTGCGGTTCGCGTAGACGCGAGGCATCACCCCGTTCAGGCTCGGCATGCGACGCTTGGCCATGATCATCAGATTGATCAGGTTAGCGGCCGCCGTCGTCGGGTTGCCGTTCGTGCCGGTCAGGTTGGCAACGTCGACATTCGCGATGCGCACGACATAGCGCCAATCCTTCACGACCAGGCCGCAATCCCACTTGAAGAGATCGGCATACGCGCGGTAGCGGTTCTGGTTCGCATCGAACGCGTCGATTTCGCCCAGGTCGCGATGCTGAAGGCCCGCCTTGGAGTTGCGCGGGTAGATGCCATAGACGGTGCGGCGGCTCCAGCCGACCACCCAAATCGACGTGTTGTTCGAACCCGTGCCGCCCGCATCGATGATGTTCTGGGCGCTGGCGCCGCCGGCGATCGTCGAATAGCGCGGCACGAGACCGTAGAACTGCTCGGGGTTGATCGAGGTGTCGCCGTAGAACAGGGTGCTCGCGAAGGTCTGACCCATCGTTTCGATGAAGGTCGACGCCTCGTCCATGCGGAACATGTTCGGGTCGACCGCCAGACGGACCGCGTCCACGTCCGGCTCGCTGCGCGCTTCGAGCATGCCGCAGGTGTCGTCGACCTGCGCGGTCGTGCTCTTGCTGGGCGGCACACCTTGGTACAGCTTGCGCCAGATCGGCACCGGCAGACCCGTGCGGATCGTCGAACGATTGCCGGTCGGCAGGTTGCCTTCGATCCAGGGGATGTCCTCGATGATCTCGTGCGTGTTCGCCAGCAGTTCGGCCACGTCGGCCGTTCGGCCGTCCGGGTCCAAGCGCTTCGAGATGTCGATCAGGCTCAGATTGTTCTTGCTGATGATGGCCATTCTTCAAACTCCGTAGGTTGCGTTTCCAGGCGGCTTACTTCTTCATCGAGTCGCCGTACCAGCGCCGCGCGCGGGCTTGTTCGGGGTCGGCGGGCTGGCCTTCACCGCCGCCACCGCCAGCACCGCCCGGGTGCAACGTTCCTTCGCTCAGCGCGCCGCCGATCTTCGAAAACGTCTTGATGATCTGCGCCGCGCCCACTTGCTTCTCCAGCTTGGCCACCACGTCGGCCGGAATCCCGAACGTCTGTAGCGCTTGCCGCCCGCGCTCGACGTTGGCGTCGTACTGGCCGCCCCATTCCTTCTTGAGTTCGCCCAGTTGCCGTTCGCCTTCCTGCTGTTCCGCCAGCGCTGCTTGCTGCTGCTGCGCCGTTGCGTACTCGTTGAACTTGCCGGCGATGGCTTGCGCCATATCCTTCGGCACACCCAAGTCGTGGAACCAGCCCGACGCCTCTTTCGAAAACGCCTTGTCCTGGCCCTCCGGCACCGGCAATTCGTACGCGTCGGCCGTCTCAGGCTTCGCGAACTTGCCTTCGGTCTCGCGCATTGCCTTCGCCATCTCGGCCGGCGACTTGAAGCCGCGATCCGTGGCCCATTGCTTCAGGTCAGCGTCGTCACCGAGAGAATCGGCGAACGTGGGCGCAGGATTCTGCGCAGCGTCGCCGGCAGGTGCAGCGGCATTCGTCTGTCCGTCAGCAGCCGGCGCGGCCGCTGCCGCATCGCCGCCACCACCACCCGCGTCGCCCTCGGGGCTGAGCAGGGGAAAGCGCAGGAACAGTCGCTTATTCATCGTCGTTTTCCGTGTCGTTGCCGTCGGCCGGGCGGTCGACGAGGTTGTGGATGTCGTACTCGGTCAGGTGCAGCACGTTGAGCAGGCGGTTGTAGACTTCGCGCCGGCCCTCAGCGACCATCGTCGCGTGCGTGTCGACGGTGCGAGAGACAGGGGAGACGGTCACGCTGCTGGTCTCGACGCGGCAGAAACGCCGCAGGTCGGCCATCACAGCGCGCCCGGATTCGGTAAGCCCGCCGCGCTCGTCGAGGAAGCAACCCGCGTAGGCCTTGCGTCGCCCGAGCAGCAACCGGATGCGGTCAGTAAAGACGCTCATACGCCAGCCGCCTGCGACGTGGCCGCCGCGCTGGCGAGATCCTTGGCCGCGCCAGCGGCGACCGGCGCCGCGTCGAGGACCTGCTGAAGCTGCGCCTGCTGCGCGGCCGCGGCGTCCATCTGCGCCACCTGGTCCTCGGTGTTCATGTACTTGACCGGCACGCCGCTGATTTCGGCCAGGCCCCGCGCGACTTCCTCGCCGTTGACCACCTTGAGTGCGCGCTGATCGAACTGCGCCACCGCGCCGACCTGCTGAATCCACTGCAGCACCGCGGTGCCTTCGCTCGCGCGCATGGCGCGGTTCAGCGGGCTGTCATACTCGATCGTGACTTCGCCGCCGGCTTCGATCAGCTCGGGCGGCATGGGCGGCAGCAGGCCCGGAACCGAGGCACAGATGGCCAGCTCGCGCTCGATCATCGGCCCCAGCATCTCGGTTTGGACGCGGCCCATGGTGGGCGCGAGCAGGATTCCCTTTTCCTGGGCGCGCTGCAGCACCTCGGTCGCGGTCATCGTCGGGGCTTCGACCAGGATCTGGAACAGCGTTACGTAGAAGCCTTGGTTAATGCCCGCGCGCTTCTGATCCGCGTAGGCGATGCCGAGCTGCAGGTTGTTGCCGAGCTGCAGCGGCTTGACCATCTCGCGACCCTGATCGTCGAGACCACCCCAATTCAGGCGGCCCGAGCGCAGGTCGAAGCCTTCGAGCGAACCATCCTCGGCGAGCAGCAGCGGCGGATCGACCGCCTTCTGTGCGCCGCGCAGCATGGTCTTCTCCATCTTGTTGACGGTGCGCACGGTCGGCAACTCGTCTTCGCCTGGCGAGCCGCCGTACTGCGAATCGGTATCGATGTAGAAGCGGCCGACGGCAAAGGGGAAGGTGCGAAAGCCGCTCTCCTGCACGATCTTGTTGTCGCAGACCCACAGGCTTTCGAACTGCATGTTGCGGCTGTCGAGCTTCGACGGGTCACGGTCGGCGCGCGGGCGCACGCAGTGATAGAACTCGGCTTTCATCTCCGGGTTCTTCTCGTACGCGTTCTTCAGCGATTCCGGCAGCTTGTCGAGGCCGAATTTCTGTCCAGCCTGGCGCGCGGTCAGTTCCCACTTCGCGATGCCCTTGTCGACGATTCCTGCCTCATCCTCGACAAACCAGAAGTTCGACAGCGGGATGTTCCGGTAGCGAATGCCGTGGCCGACGTGCTCGTCGATCATGACCACGCCATTGCCGAATGCGCCCAGGCCCTGATATGCCGCGCCGATCTGCGGATCGAAGCCGGCGCGCCAGCGATACCGGACCGCGAACAGGATGTTCGTCACCTGGTCGAGATACGCCCGGACATTCGGGTTGTCAGCCAGGTCTTCGTGCGTGGTGGCGAGTCGGTGCCATTGCTGCGTCTTCGGCGTGATCATCGACGCCATGGCGGCCGTGAAGTTTCGCAGGGCGAGTGGCGCCGTGGAGTCGAACATGCGGCTCGTGTTCGTCTTTCCCGGATCGCGCGTGCGGCCGAAGCCGCCATGTCGCGGCAGCATGAAGTCGACGATCTCGTTCCACTGCGCTTCGAAGACGCTGCGCTCCAGCTTCATGGCGCTGAGGTCGCTGTGCACCGATTGCACCTTGCTGGCGTCGTCGTTATCCATCGATCACGAGCCCAGCAGCGTTTTCGTTGCGACCGAGTTGGCCGTGGGCGCGGCGTTGTCGCCGGCGAGCACGGTCGCAGCAACGCCGCGGCGACGCTTTGCGCGGTCCGCGGCATCGTCGGTAGCCTTCGTGGTATCGGTGACGGCCGGCGTCGTGTCGACGGTTTGCACCGTGGGCACCGACGGAGAGAGCCCGAGAAACTTCATTCGCTGCACCTGTTGGTTGCACAGGCGCAGGATCGGGCAGGGCGCGCGCAGGATTCTGCGGCTAGTCCATGGCGGCGACGTTCGAGCGGGGCGACGAGCGGCTACCCGGGAACGGCTTGCGGCCACGAGCCAGATACCGGAACGAGTCCGCGGTGTTCGACGCCCAATCGTGGAGCGGCTTTTCGTCGAAGCGCTGCGACTTCTCGTTCCACTGCCGACGATACTGTCGCAGGCCGTCCAGCGCGCGAGACATGCGGGCGCGCGCGGTGTCTGCCGACTCGCCCTGGAAGGGAATCGGATCGGTGTTGAACTCGCAGAGCGGCAGCATCTGTCGCACGGCGTTGATGCCCATCTCGATCGTCGGATCACGATCAAGGATACGCAGCGGCTTCAGGCCGAGATTCCGGGCGGTCGCGGATAGCGAGGTACCGCCGATGTCCCGGATGTTGCCGTGCCCGCCGTCGTGTGGCCATATGTGATCGGCGTAGGTATAGGGCCGGGCCTGCAGCCGCTGGATGTACCAGTCCACGCCGACGCCCGATCCTTCCAGCACGTCGATAAGCCGCACACGGCCGTTCTTCGTCTGCTGATACATCCAGACCACCGTGCTGTCGCCGCTGCCCAAGTCCCACGCCGTCCCGACAGGTTCGCTTGGCAGGTGAGGGAAGACACCGATGCGGCCCTCCTTATCGGCTCGCGTCATGAGTGCGCCGTAATAGGCGCCAGGAATCGCCGCGTTGAAGTCGCACGCATATTCCTGCGCGATCATGGCGTCGGCTTCCTGCTCGCCGCGCTCCGCAGCCATTTCGCGGCGCTCGCGTTCAATCGCCTCTGACGAGATGACGCCTGTGTCGGCGACGCCCAGGATCTGGCCGAACCAGTCCGGGTCGCGCATTGCGAAGTCGACCATCTTCGCGAAGTGATTGTTGCCGCGCGGCGTGCTGATGAACAGTGCCCACCCGCCATTTTCCGCCAGGATCGGCCGCAGGAAGCCCCACGCGCTGGGGTCGGCCAGCGCATACTCGGAAAACACGACGCCCACCGGTGGCGAGCCGACGAGCGCGTTGTAGTTGTCCGACCCGACGACCTGCCACGTTGACCCGTTCTTGAAGCGGATGAACATGTCCTGCTCGCGCGTGGTGGCGCGAATCTCAGGCGGGAATGCATCGTCAATCCGGCGTCGCCCAGTGCGCGGGTTCACCGCGTCCCAGATCGCCTTGCGGGCCTGATTCGCCAGCGGCAGCATGTGCCAGTAGACGCCGACCCGCGTCATGGCGCTGCGCGCTTCCCAGTGCAGGCAGAGGTCATCCTTGCCCGCGCGGCGGTGCCACGCCAGCGCCAGGCGCTTGACGCCACGCTCGAGCGCAGACCAGGCGGGCATCTGGTAATCACGCGGCCGCCATCCGTTCGCCGGCAGTACGATGCGCGTCATTCCTTCGTGGCCTCGGACAGGTTCTGAACGACGACGGTGAGCGGCGATTCTTTGTCGCCGGCCAGCTCCAGCTTGTCGCCGTACACCTTCGGCAGCACCTTGGACAGGTACCACTTCCGAGCATCCACCCGCAGACGGGAACGCGCAATCCATTCAGCGTTGGGCATTTCGCCGTACTCGTTGCCCTCTTTGTCGACCTTGGGCACGGTGTCGTTCGAGGTGTTGTCCGCGATCTCCAGTATCTCGTCGAAGAGCAACTGAGCCTGGGCTTCTCGCGCGCGCGCGTATCGTTCAGCAAAACCGGAGCGCTCGCTTCGCCACAGCAAAACGGTGGAGGCGGCAGGCATACCCTCGTCACGACAGATGCGCCGCAGGCTTTCCCCATCGGCCATGCGCATGCAGATCTCGTCGACGATTGCCTCTGTGTATTTGGAAGGGCGCCCGGCTGAGCGCTTGGACGTGGTCATCGCTCGAACCCCGGCAGTGTCATGGTCATATCGGTATGGCTTTCTTGCGGCGCGGCGCCGGTGCCTCGGAGGATCTTGGCGATGCCCGGGCGGAATACGGCGTCGAGCGCGTCGAGGGCGCTGGTGCTCACGTCAATCCGCATCTTCGTGACGCGACGCTCGCAGTAATTGTCGAGGTGGGCGGGCCGGGTCGGCGCTTCGGTGCGCGCCTTGCCGGTTCGCCTGCACCACAGGTCAAGCAGCAGTTCGCCGCGCCAATGACTGGGTTGGAGTTGCACGCCACGGACGTAAGCCCGCAGCGTGCTATCGCTCACGACGCCACTCAGCGCACGGCAGATGTCCGCCCGCTCCATCCCGTGTCGGTGGAGGTCGGTGACGATCTCACTCCAGTCATAGTCGCGGATCTGCATGGTCGGCTACCGGTTGATGATCTCGCGACCCTCGTCCAGCAGCGACCGCAGGGCCGATTTCACGATGCCGCTCGGGCGATCGAGTTCCGCTTCGATTGCGACGAAGACGCGCGAGAGCGGATGCTGGGCGGCCGGGAACGCGGCAGCGATCTGCTCGACGGTCTCGCGTACGCTGTCGCCGGTGTAGCGCGCAACCTCGGCCCCGCCGCGGGTCAGCGTCAGGACGAAGCCCTGCGCGTCATTCGCCTCGGAGTTCGACGACAACGCAGCCACGTCCGCCGACGATGAGGAATCGCTCGCATCCAGGACCGTCGCAGCGGTGGACGGAGTTGACGGTTCCGATGTCGTACTCGCCGCATGCGACAAGGCGTCCGACTCCCCCGTGGCACTCGCGGTCTGATCCGCCGTGTCTTCACCACTGCTTGACGACGTACCAAGCACGTCGGGTGACGATGAGGATGTCGTCGTTGCCTGGGAGGCGGACGTAACCGAGGGGCTCTCCGTACTTCCCGAAATTGACTCCCCCGACGCGCTGTCAGCCGCCGCCCCCCCGGTCTCGCCACCATCCACCGACGAGGTAGCCTTTCCCGAGTCGAGATCGGCCGCGGTGATTTCCGTGGGGCCGTCCGCGTCAGAAACATCGCCAGTAGCTTCGGTCGTCGCCGTGGACGTGGCCGAGGCATCCGCGCTGTCCGTCGCATCGGCCTGCGTCGCGGCCTCCGCAGCCTGTGCAGACTCCCCCGGCACGTTTTCGACGGCGTCGACCGGCGTGTCGGTGGTCGGGATGACGGTGTCGGCCGTCACCGGGTTGTTGTTCACCGTCTCGTCGGAATCCGAGACAGCAGCCGCAGCATCCACGCTGCCGCTTTCGGAAGCAGCGCCAGCAGTTTGATCGCTTGCCAAAGTCGCATCATCGGCAGTCTCGGTGGCTTGGTCCTTCGTTTCGTCGCTCATGGTGTGGCTACTCCAGGTAATGAGGTGTCTCCATGCCGGAGATACCTCGAAAGAATGGGATCAGGCCTGGGCCTGTCCGAAATGGTCGTTGAGAAAGGCAGCGAATTCGCCGATCAGAAAACCGGCCTTGTCATCGCTCAGATGAAGCAGTTCCGAATCGATGTCGACGTGAATCTGTTGATCGCCCAAATCGATGTCGATGGTTATCGACTTGGCCGCGTCTTGTGCCGCGCACATGGCTCACGCTCCGTTTGACGAGCTCAATTGCTCGAGTTCTTCCCGCGCTCTTGCTAATTCGACGCTCGCTCGGTTCACTCGCTCGCGAACTGCGTGATGCGACAACCAATCAAGCCCGCGCTTAACGAGGAGTTTTTCGGCTTGATCCACCAGAACACGCTGCTCAGCAGAACCCGAATCCCCCATTGAAAGCCGGTTCACGGTGTGCACGATGCAAACTGCGTCGATGATTGTCATGTCCTCGATCTTGAGCAAATCACTCCTCATGCTGCTCTCCTGTGGTGTTGCATTTCGCGCCAGGCGGTGAAGCCACGACGCAGGGTGACGAAGGCCTGCGCGGCCTCCGGGTTGGTGTCGATCTCGGCACGCGAGCGAACCTCGCAGACGGCGCGCACGCACGTCGCGGCATCGGGGAAGGTGAGGCCGGCCGTGCCGGCGAGCCACCGGCAGAACCGCGCGAAGTCGGGATTTCGGCAGAGGATGCCGGCGGCGACGGATAGGCGTTGAGCGGTCATGACGCGGCGCTCACGAGATGCCACAGCGCAATGAGGCTTACGCCCCAAACGCCGCCGGCAACCCCAAGTGCGAAGCACCACGCCTTCGCTTCGAAGGCGCTCAGATCTTTGCGAACCCACAGGTATGTGCAAAGCATCACCACGAAGGCCATGCCGATGACTCGAGCCCCGTTAACCACGGTTTCAATCGGGTCGCTCATTTCCCCTCCACGCGCATGTCGATGAGGCAGAGGAACAGTACGAACGCCAGCAGGTTGCAGTGGAAGTGCGCAGCGGCGACTGTCCCGGCGACGAAGGACGCGATGACGATGGCGCGGGCGATTGCTGTCATGCCGCCTCCTCGAACACGTCGCCGGCAGTCATGCGCCGCTCGACTTCGCCGATCGCTCCGCGAACCTCGCCGTGTGTACACCCTTCGATGTGCCCTTCGTGCACTGCGATGGCGGTTTCGATTACCTGGCGGCCGGCGCCGTCCATCGCCCATGAGCCGCATGTGTTGGCCCTGGCCTTGATCCGCATGAGCGCTTCTTGCCCGGCGATGATCGTCGGCAGATAGTCCTCGCCGATTCCGCGCTCGCAGAGGATGAGCGACATGTTCAGGGCGGCGGCGAGCGTGTACCACGACGCCTCATCACCGCCGTGGCGCATCGTGTCGAGCGCGAGACGGCAACCGATTCCGATGTCGATCACCTGACCGTTGGACAGCAGGCATGCACCGCGGCGGCGCTGCTGGCCTTCCTCGACGCGACGAAGCCAGCGGTTCGGGTCGTAGGGGCGACGGGGTTTCTTGGACTTACTCATCTCACCACTGGCTCCGTGGGAAGATCAGCATGCCGATCAGACCAAATGCGCCTATCACTACCAGCGAGTAGGCAATTGCTTTTGGTACGCTTTCGGTACGACTGGAAAAGAAAAGAAACAGGGCCACGCCAATCACCCATCCGATGAGGAAATCAATATCGTCTTTGCTCATCGCTTCGTCTCCGACACCACGCGAAACGGCACGCCGAATACCTCGCTCAGCGGGTCGGTGCGGCGCGTCGTGTCGCGGTAGCTGGCGTTGATGCGCAGCAGGTCGTCCGGCGTTATTTCGAGCACGTCCGGGTTGACGCCGTGCACCGTGCGGTAATCGCGGATGGCGTTGTACGCGGCCGTGTACAGCAGGTCGTCAGGGACGTTGGCGAGGGAGAGTTTCATGCGGTCAGTACCGTTTCGTCAGGCGCGCCAATCGGCGCAATCGTCACAACCAGCCGGGCGTCGCCGTCAGGCTCCGCGCGCTCGGCCACAATGCGGCGCACCCACGCGTCATCGACGAACGCCACTCCGGTCAGCGCGTCGAGCAGCGCTTTCTGCGCGTTGTCGAGGTCGATGCAATTGACCGTGTCGTGCCACGCATCGCCGAGCCGGCGCACGCGGCGTTGCCAGTCCTGCGGCCGGCGCGGATACAGCGTGTAGGCGACGGCCACGCGGCCCGCCAGCGGCGTGCGGAAGCCCGCGGCGAGGGCGATCGCGGCGACCTGGGCCTTGAACGCCTTGCCCTCGGCGGACACGTAGACCGAGACGCCCCCGCCACGGATCGAGCGGTGCCGCCAGTAGGCGTTGACGCTCGGCGGATAGGGCAGGACGAGTCGTATGCTTCCGTGCGAAGTGATGTTTCGCGAGTCTCGAACCGCGGCTATCTCGTCCACGGTTGACGAATCCGCGTTTTCCCTCCGAAACTCGGTTGACGAATCGGCGCTATCCCGAAAATCCGCTTGCCGCGAGTCACGCGCGCACGTATCGGTGATCGTCATGCAGCCACCGCCGTCCCGAATTTCTCGTTCGCCTTCTCGAAGATCGTCGCGTAGCGCTTCGCGTTGTCGGCCTGGCGCATGAACAGCCGGCCGGCGTAGGAGGCAACAGCCCGTTCGCAGCACTCGGTCGTGTGAGGCGTCATCGGCGCCGTGGTGCGCTCGCCAGCCAGGATGCGAAAGGCCCACTCCGCCGTCGGCTCTTTGCCACGGACGCCCGCGCTCGCCCGCTTGATCCGCTCCAGGTTCGCGTCGACGAATTCGCCCGTTGCCTTCGGCAGGTTCGGCAATGCCAAGGTTGCCGACGAGGCGAGCGCTTGCGCTGCGCGGGCTTCCTTGCACATGGCGAAGAACTCGGGCAGCGTCGGCGGAAATTTGCGATGGATCAGGCCTGCAACGCCCGCTTTCAGCTCGGGGCCTGAGAGCTTGCCCAGCTCCGTCGCCCAAACTTCCTTGGTCACGTTGCGCTGCATTTCGCGCTCGGCCTCGTCGCCGTGCGTGGGCCACATGTCCGCGAATCGCGAGCCGTACATGGCCGCCATGCGGGCGAACAGGGTGTCGATCCACTTGCGCGGCAGTGTGCCTTTGGGCTGGTCAGCGGACATGGCGAACCTCGGCTTCGATGGTGAAAGGGTCGTCGGCGTCAGCGGTGCTCAGGCGTCCGCTCATGCCGGCGATGTTCTCGGCGCGCTGGTCGTGCACGGTCCGGCGCTGTGGGCGGTCCACGCGTTGACTCGCCAGGACGCGATCGACGTAGCCGGGCAGGAACGCGATAGGCTCGGTGGCGTCGCGCTGTGCGGCAGCAACGGCGGCGTCGACGAAGCGAGCGGATAGCTTCGCGGCGCACCAGGCGGTGAAGATCGGCCAGGCCTTCTTGCGGTCGTGGACGCTCGACGGGTTGATCTCGACGCCGTGGCGCTCGGCGAAGTGTCGGCACCAGTCCGCAGGGGTGTCGGGTGTCCAGTCGTCGCTCCCCCTCGCGGGGTGTACCGATGACGATGACGGTTTACTGATGGTTTTAAATTCTCCCTGTCCCTCTCCCTCTCCCTGTCCCTTGGAGTGGATTTCCCTAGGGACAGGTGGGATGTGTCCCTGGGACATTTCGAATGTGTCCCTGGGACATTCTTCGTTTGTCTTTGGGACAGGAAGCGGCGATCCGACGGGACAACCATCGGACACCCACTGGTCAAAGTCCGGCTCCGCGTACTCGATCCGGTGTCGTTGGCAGTGCTTTTTGATGCGTGCGCACTCTGTCTTGAAGCGCTGGCGCAACTTCGCGGTCCATGCGTCGCGCGCCTTCTCGGCGACGACGGGGTGATAAAGCCGGCCATCGGAGCACTTGACCCAGCCGCGAAGAGCGCCGGCGCGGACCTTCTTCCATTCCTTCTGGACGCGGCCATAGCCGGCGAGCGACGACAGCGTGGCGTCATCGTCCGGCAGGCTCGCTGCGGGCATCTGGTGCCAGGACGCGCACCACAGCAGCACCGCGGCGCGGAATTCTTCGCCGTTGGCGTGAATGGACAGATCGCTGTCTCGCAGGCGCACAACGTCGAGCGGCATGAACGCGAAGTCGCGCAGGTCGCAATCGGGCGGGGTGAGGGGGGCGGTGTTCATGCTGCGACCTCACCGGCGCTCGGCGAGCAGTGAGAATGCTGCCGCTGCCACTCGCGGAACTTGTCCATTGCCAAGGGCTTTAACTCGGTCCACCCCATTGGGAACCCCATGAACCATTCGCACCAGACCGGGTTCAATGGGCCAATGTGGGTAGGTGGTTCGCCGCGCTTGGCGGTAGCGCGCCTGGAATTGCTGCCTCCGTTCAATCCGATCGTTGTCAACGTCGGCAACAATCGGATTGCTGTGACCAAACCTTGACCGGACTTCTTCCCCGGATACGGCCTGTTGTGGTTTCCATTGACGGTTAGGGTGGGTAGCAAAGATCCAGATGCGCTCACGCAAATGGTGTGCGCCAAGGTCGGCAGCTGAAAACACATCCCATTGAGCATCAAACCCGAGCGCGGCCAGGTCTCCAAGAACAACTCCGAGCCCCCTAGAAGTGAGATCTGCGGAGTTTTCCACTGCGACCGATCTGGGCTCAACCTCGAAAACCACCCTTGCAAATTGTTTCCATAATCCTGACCTTGATCCGGCAATCCCTGCGCGGTCGCCTGCGCTGCTGATGTCCTGGCATGGAAACCCGCCAGATACGACATCAACAATTCCGCGCCACGGTCGGCCGTCAAAACTTGTGACGTCAGACCAAATCGGGAATGGTCGGAGGCATCCATCGTTTTGTCGCGCCGCCAGAACTTGTGCGGCGTAGGCATCACGTTCAACTGCGCACACGGTTCGCCAGCCGAGCAAGTGCCCGCCGAGAATTCCTCCACCAGCGCCTGCGAAAAGAGCCAGCTCATTCACGGTCGCCCCCGTCGCTGAGTGTCCCAACTTGTCCCAGATCGTCCCTACGTTCGTAGGCGATTACCTCGGGATGCAGGGGCCCATAGGCGCTGCGCAGGACGTGCACGCCCAGATATCGGGCCGGCGCGAGGCTTTCCATCTGCGCGCGGGCGTTCAACTGGTCCGCCTCGTACTCCGGCAGGTCCACTTCGACGGTTTTTCGGCCGTTGGGCATCAGCGCACCTGTGGGACGTTCTGGGACGAGTTGGCACTGACGCCGGTGACGGCGCCGGGCAATATGCCGACCACGCCAAGCAACATCACGTCAGCCAGGCGGGCGAGTGCAGCGGAATCGGACTCGATGCCATAGACCTCCTTGTAGATCTGCATGGCGTCGTAGGTCGAATCCTTGAGGCGCGTCTTGACCTCGTTGCGGTGCTTTGCTCGGGCTGTCATTGCTCACTGCCGGGAAAAAGGTGGGAATCCCGGCCCGGCATAGAATCGTTGGCTCTCACACCGTCAGACCCATCAACCAGGAGGATTCCCATGGGAAACGAAAACATCGGCATGCCCCAAGATCCGCAGGAAGCGCGATTCATGGGAGCGATAGCCGCCTTCGGCGTGACGCTCAGCGCGCTCATTCAGAGCCTTCCTGTGGAGCACAAGCGCCACCTGCATCCGAATCTGGAAAGGTTCCTAGCCGACCAGGAAACGGAGCTTCTGAACTCGCGTCTTCCTGAAATTGGGCTTGATCAGTTTCGGGAAATCGGTACTCAGTTTCTGAGTAACGCACTCCCGACCGCGCCGATGAATCAAAGATCAGCACGCGGCCAGGCGGAATAGGGCTGAGCGCTACCGTCCGCTTTCGTTCGTCGCTCACGCCGCCACCTGCTGCACGGCGTGAGCGGTTCGGATAAAGCCGCGCGGCACGGCCCGTCCGGACTGGACGGCGGCGCCGATGACCATCGCCGTCTGCTTCTGGTCCAGTTCCTCGGGCCATTGGGAGATGGCGCCCTTGGTGATTCCTAGGGCGCGGCCGAGCTCGGCACCCGTGCCGAAAATGGCGATTGCTTGCTGCTTTGTCAGGTTCATGCGGCGTCCCGATGGAGTTCACGCCGTAAGTATAGAACCCTAAACCAAAGAAGGAAAGCCCTCTAAACCGGAAAAAGTTTAGATTTCTAACCCATGAACCTCAGTGAACGCATCCAACACATCCTCGACGAGACCCAGGCCGACCAGGTGCAGCTGGCGGAAGCCGCCGGCGTGACGAAAGGAACGGTTAGCCAATGGCTGACTGGGCAAATAAAATCGATCAAACTCGAATATGCTGTGGGGATCCAAGACCGCTACGGTTACAACGCGGTTTGGCTGGTGATGGGCAAGGGCAACCCGCGCGCGCCAGGATCGAATGCAGGTGCGCCAGCACCGATTCCGTCCGATCGTATGAGACGGGTTCCCGTATTGGGAGTTTCTCAGTTGGGAGACAACGGATTCTGGGTGCCGATTGAATATCCCGTGGGGCAAGGCGACGGATATATTGATTTTCCGACGACGGACGAAGGCGCCTATGCCGTGCGCTGCAAAGGGGACTCAATGATGCCCCGCATCCGCGACGGGGAATTTGTCATCATTGAGCCGAATCATCCTGTGATGCCTGGCGACGAAGTTCTGGTGCGCGCGCACGACGGCCGGGTGCTCGTCAAGACGTTCCTGTATAAACGCGATTCGCGGGTCCACCTTTTATCCGTCAACCGCGAGCACGCGCCAATCGCCATCGATGAAGGTGATGTTGACCAAATGCACTACGTGGTGGCTATCGTCAAGCCGGCCATGTGGATGCCGGACTAGGAGGCGCGATGGGCCTATTCGGATACTTCAAGCGGAATTACGCGAACGCCGGTGCTGCCATCACGTTGAACGTCTACAACGGGCGCAGGGATTCCGGTGTAACGCAGTTCGACTACTTTGTCTCGTGCACGGGCGCCGAACTGCATATTAATGCTCAAAGAGCAAAGCGGGCATTGGCAAGCGAGTATCGCAAGAGCGAAGGTCCATGCAGGCCTCGCTTTCCCGACGATGAGTGGCTGCTCTGCACGTTCAAATTGCAGGAATTGATTAAGCGACATGGACCTGCTGAGGGCTTCCGCGAAGGACACGATTACGTGTGCCTGTTGGTCAATACGGTATTCGCCGACTTTGAAGACCAGGATGCTATTTTCCTGGAGTTCGACCGCCGAGCTGGGAGCAGGCTGTCGAGCCTAAACATGAAAACGTTGCGATCAAAAGCTCATCAGTTCGCTGCTGCCTAACGATTGGGCCATCAATCGAATTTTTGGGTTTAGAGTTCTTGACTCGCTAAGGGATAGTGTTCTAAACTTGCCTCATGTTCAAACGAACCGAGGCAAGCGATGCTTTCCTTCTCCCTCCCCGGCCCCGGCGACTCCACGCCCCCGGACTACTTCGCCCGCGACACCGTCGACTTCGACAGCCAGATCGCCGGCCTGATCGATTCGCGCGTTTCTCTCCGCAAGCGCTTCGCTTCGGACGCGCTCGTGCTTCAGGCGTTTGCCTGGGCGCAGCCGTCGGACGCTGACGCCTTTCGCGCCGCCGTCGCCGCTTGCCCTCAGTTCGCCGCGCTGTACGACCGCCTGTTGCGCGAAGACGTAACCGACGATATCGAGGCTGAAATCGGCCGGGCGGTGTCGCAATGATCGATCACATCCAACTCGCCGCGGTCCTGTTCGTGTGCGCGATCCTGACGTTCGTCGGCGCATCGCTGCCGCGTCAGGGCGCGACGTTCATCGCTGCACTGTTCACGATCTGCGCATTCTCGGCGCTCTTCTTTCAGGTGCAGCAATGAGGAGTCCTTTTGATCTGACGCGCTTCATGGCGGGCGATCTGGCAGAGACCGACAGCGGTGCGAAGGTCCGCTTCGTCGCCCACGTTCCGGAAGCCGACTCGACGCAACGAGTAGTCGGGCTGATCTTCTACTGGGGAGGCGCGAAGGAAATCCTCGTTGTCAGCGAGGAAGGAAAGTTCGGGCGCTATCGCGAGGGCGCTAACAGCCTCGACCTCTTCATGGCGCCGCGCGTTGCGATCGCCGCATGACAACCCGCCCGCGATGGCGGGCATCTGGAGAACGAACATTATGGGATACAGCACCAGGTTCAGCGGCGTGCTCAGCCTCAGCCGCAAGCTCATCCTCAAGGAAGCCCGCGCGATCCTCGAATTCAACGACGAGCCGTCGAAGATCGAAAATCCGCCTGTCCGCGGCTACATGCAGTGGGTCCCCACGGAAACGCTCGACGGCATCATGTGGGATCAGGGCGAGAAGTTCTACGACTACATCGAGTGGTTGACGTGGCTTTGCGACCTGCTGAAAACGTGGGGAATCTCGGTCAGCGGGCGGTTGATCTGGGCCGGAGAAGACACGGACGATGTCGGAGAAATCACCGTGTCGGACAACGTTGTTTCGTCCATCCAGCACGCCCGTCAGACGATCGGTAGCACCGAGCCCCTCACGATGAAGCGCCTCGCTGAAATAGCGCTCGATCAGGGCACGAAAGAGTAAGAACGCGCGCGCAACTGAGACGAGACATGATCCGCCACGACACTCCAGACGTACACGTGCGCATCAGCCCGGAAGGCATGCGCCGCCAGGAAGCCGCGCCGACGGCGCAGGTGATCGACCTGGAACCGCAGCGCATCAAGCGCTTCCTCGAAGCGGAGAACGAGCGTAACCGCAAGGCGCACGCCGCTCGCCTGCTGCAGGAGGCTTACCTGTGAGCGCCATCACCGACCTCGACGCATCCCCGCGCCGGCCACGCCGGTGGGGCGGCTACATCGCGGCGTTCCTCATCGGTGCGCTGTTCGCGGTCCTGGCCCTGGGCGTGTGGGACCTGTCGACGCGCGGTCCGGCTGTGGCTTACCAGGGGAGGGCGTAGTGAACGACGGGGACCCCTGGCAACAGCAGATGCAAGACGAAGAACTGACTGAATTTCAAGACACCAAAGGAAACCACCATGAGCATCGCAACACTGATCCTGGGGCAGAGCGGCACCGGCAAGAGCACCAGCATGCGCAATATCGATCCGGCAGACGTGCTGCTGATTCAGACCATTCGCAAGCCGCTGCCTTTTAAGGCGTCCGGCTGGAAGGTGGCATCCAAGGAAACGCCACAGGGTTCCATCTTCCAGACCGATGACTGGTCAAAGATGATCGCGGTCATGACGCGCACAAAGCGCAAGGTCATCGTTATCGACGATTTCCAATACTTGCTCGCGAACGAATTCATGAAGCGCAGCGACGAGCGCGGATTCGACAAATTCACGGATATCGGCAAGCACGCCTGGTCCGTCTTGACCGCTGCCGGCGAGCTGCCCGATGACGTGCGCGTGTACATCCTCAGCCACACCGAGGAAGACCAAGCGGGCACGACCAAAATGAAGACCATCGGGAAGATGCTCGATGAAAAGATCACGATCGAGGGAATGGTGACCATCGTTCTTCGTACCGCGGTGCTGGATGGACAGTACTACTTCACGACGCGAAACAACGGTCGTGACACCGTCAAGAGCCCGATGGGGCTGTTCGACCACGACATGATCGACAACGACCTCGCAGCAGTCGATCAACGCATCTGCGAATTTTACGACCTGACTGTAACCAACTGAGAGACCACATGTACGCACTCAACACCACTGCAGCACGTCAAGCCGAACAACGTGGCGGACGCGTCACCGAAATCGGGAAGTACCTCGGCCGTTTCAGTCGAGCCGAGGATATGACCAGCCAGAAGGGCACGCGCGGCATCGACTTCCAATTCGAGACGCATGACAAGCAGAGCGCGTACTTCACGATCTGGACGATCAACGCGGAAGGAAAGGAGTTGTACGGCTTCAAACACCTGCAGGCTTTGATGACATGCCTCGGCTTGCGCAACATCAAGCCAGGGCAACAAATCGTCAAAAAATACGATCGAGATGCCGAAGAGATGCAAGACGTGATGGCCAATGTGTTTCCCGATCTGATGGACCGCGATATCGGAATCCTGTTCGAGACCGAGGATTACGAGAAGAAAGACGGAACAGTCGGAACCAGAGTCGTGCCGGCTTTCTTCTTCCAAGCCGATACGGAATTGGTCGCGAGCGAAATTCTCGATCGACGCACGCAGCCGTTGAAGCTTGCTGGCCTGGTCCAGCAGCTCAAGCATCGCCCGCTGAAAGCTACTGCAAACCGCAGCGCATCGCAGCACGCGGGCGGCGGCTTCGACGCGACGGACGACGACATTCCTTTTTGAGACGAGCGATGAAAACGAGTCTCTACGTGATTGCGAGCGAGTATCGGCAGGCTGCTGACACGCTCGCCGAACTCGACCTCGACGAGCAAACGGTGGCCGACACGCTGGAGTCGATCAGCGGCGACATCACCGAGAAGGCGACGAACGTCGCGGCGTTTATCCGGAACCTTGAGTCGACGGCGGAAGCCGTCAAGAACGCAGCGAAGGGCATGACGGATCGTGCGAAGGCGATCGAAGCGCGGGCGGACCGCATCAAGCATTACCTGCTGGCCAACATGCAGCACGCCGGCATCAAGAAGATCGACTCGCCACTGTTCGCCATCACGGTGAAGGACAACCCGGTGTCGGTAGTCATTGACGACGAGCGGCAGATACCGGCTGAGTACATGACCGACCCGGTTCCGCCGCCACCGCCGCCAGCAAAGCCGGACAAGAAGCTAATCGCCCAGGCGATCAAGGACGGATTCGAGGTGCCGGGTGCGCGCCTTGAGCGCAAGCAACGCGTGGAGATCAAGTGACCATGACGAGGATCAACGAGAAGGCGCAAGTCGAGCTTGACGCGTTTTGCGATTGGAAAGCGCAGAGCCTGTCGGACTCTCCTGACTGGTGCTCGTGGAAAGCCGGCATCGATTACGCCCGCGCCGCCCTGGCGCAGCAGGCAGCGGTGCCGGAGCCACTAATTGGCGCATTTCGCATGCTCTTGGCCGCCTCCAATCGCCTGTGGGCTGAGGCAGAGGAAATCGAGTCACCGGACGGACTCGCCCAGGTAGCGCTTCAGCAATATTGGGACGCCTTCATTGACGCGCGCGACAAGGCCCAAGATGCGCTGCTGTCTGCCGCGCCCGAAGCGCCCGCCGCCCAGGGGAAGGAGGCGATTCCGCTGCACGTCATTCGTGAGTGGGCGGAGCGACGAATCCGCGCGTGCGGTCCTGCGGGCGTCACGGATCAAGTGGCGTTGCTTGAGGATGCGGTTCGTTGGGCGGAGAGCTGTTATCGAGCGTCGCGCGGACCGCGCCTTGCCCCGGTGCCAATCGAGCAGGCGGCAGGGGCGCTGACGGATGAACGTCTTGCCGAGCTTCTGCCCGCTGTTCGCGTCGATGAAATTTGGAACGCAATAGAGTACGCGGATGTGGCGCATCTTGCCGTGCGCGATCCAAGCCGCTGGGACGGCATTCTGCGGTTGCGATTTGCACGCGCCGTTGCTCGCGCCATCGAGGCAGCAGCCGCCCCCGCACAGTTGCACCAGAGTGCAATTTCGGCGCGAAATGACACTCTGGTATCAGCGGCGGCGCCCGTCCGTTACTTCGTTTATGACCGAGAGGGCGACGGCTATCGCGAATTCTCGACGGACGCCGAGCGACGCGACGCGCACGATGCTGCTATCGAGGCGTGCGCGGACTACGGGGATGAATGGGGAGTGGATGTTGACGAGATCGTTTCGGGAATTGTGACGCACGTAACGACACAGACCCAACTCGAACATATGCCAGAGCCATGCGCCCGGCATCCCGAAAACGACGGAGAGAACTGCGACGACTGCGACGCCTGGAACGAATGGCCAGATCACAGCGTTGAGTCTGTGTGCAACTACCAGCAACAGGCACTCGCCGCCAGCGCTGCAGAGAGCGCAGAAAGGTCTGCAGAGAGCGACGGCGGCCAGAAGGTGAAGCCATGAGCCACGAAACCGTCACCACGAGCCAACTGTCGATTCTGCAACACGCGCTGGGCCTCAACAAACGAGCAGAGAGCTACCGGAACCTATACGCCGCGCCGGACCGTGGTCCGGTCCTCGATGACTGCGTCGCGCTGGAGCGGCGCGGCCTGCTCGAAGGATGCAGCGCGGAATTCGGCAATCACTTCTACCGAGTGACCGATGCCGGTCGTATCGTCGCGGAAAATGACGGGCACGCACCCGAGCCGATCGACGGCCGCGCCGAATGGGTCGAGCGGCACCTGAAGCGCACGCTGACGCCGTTCCAGCGACGAGCCGTCGTTTTGCTGTGCCAGGCCATGCGGTGCGGACCCTACGATTTCGCCAGCACGTTTAAGCACGCCGACTGGAATTGCGGTCTTGGCGTCCGCTTCAAAGTTTGCCGGCCGCAACTTTCGACCTACGACACAGACGGACTCACTGCCCTGGTTCTCGGCGCGCACGAGCAGGCGATCCGCGTGGAGATTGACCCGGTCAATTTCACGCACTTGGCTGTGACGATGCACCCACGCCGCCGCAATGCCGACCGCCAATATATGCGGCATCCGAGCATCGAGCAGGCGTTAGAGCGCTGGACCGGCCGCCCGACCAGCCAGACAGGAGGCGAGCAATCATGAGCCGCTCCGGTTACAGCGACGACTGCGACGACTGGGCGTTGATCCGTTGGCGCGGTGCTGTCGCGTCGGCAATCCGCGGCGAACGCGGGCAAGCCTTCCTGCGCGAACTTCTCGCCGCGCTCGATGCGATGCCCGAGAGATGCTTGATCGCGAACGATCTGCGAGATGCCGATGGTGACTTCTGCACTCTCGGCGTCATTGGAAACGCGCGCGGGGTAGACATCGCGAGCATCGATCCCGAGGACAGGGATTCGGTCGCGGCGGCATTTCGTATCTCGCCTGCCCTCGCGGCTGAAATCATGTTCGAAAACGATGAGGGCTATTACCACAACGAGAGGCCAGAGCATCGCTGGCAGCGCATGCGGCAGTGGGTGGCGTCGCAGATTCGAGGGAGTGGCCAATCATGAGCCGCATCATCGGCCTGCTCATCTGCCTGGCGCTGCCCGTGTGGCTGCTGTTCATCGTCATCTATCTCTGCGTGGAACCATCATGAGCAACGACAACACCGATGCACTGAATCAAGCGCTAAAAGACCTTTTCGTTCCGATTTTCTCCGAGCGGATTGTCGCTTTGCGTACGGCATCCGCGAAGGCTGAGTCGATCAAAGATGAGGACGCACGCATCGCCGCGCTCGAAACCGAAAACGCCCGCCTTCGCCAGCAGATCGAGGCGGCGCAGAAGCGGGCGCCGGTGGCGTGGGTTCGTTATCGCAGCGACGGCGGTTTCGAAGGCCCGATCATGGATACCGATGCCCGCATGTGTGACACGCGCCGGGGATTTTGGACGCCGCTATTCGCCGGCCCTGCTATCGAGGTAGCGCCTGACAACTCGCAAGCGGCGGCGCTGAGCGCAGAGAATCGCGGCGAGGATGCGGACGCCAAGTTGCGCGCGTTGTACATCCCGAATCCACCCGGCGAGTTGGGTCCGAGTGACGAATCGCAATACCGAGACGGATATAACACCGCGCTTGAAGACGCGATAGGCGTGATCGCCCAATCCACGGCCCGCGCTCGCTGACGTCATAGAGCGATGAATACTCCTGTCGTTAATAGTTCGGTTGCCCTTCAAAAGTGCATGGCACTCGCCGGCTGGGAGATTGCGCATATTGACCTGGACCTGACCGGAGAGCGCCCGAAGGCCGAAATCAAGCTTGAGCGTTGCGACGGGCGCTGGCTGCTGGCGCGCGTCGACAGACTTGGACGCGCGTGCGTTGAGACGTTCCAGCGCGAGCACATGTTGGGCATGAATTCCAGCACGAAGGGGCGTCGCCCACTATCTGCGCAAGTTAACGATGTTTTTCTCGGTCGGAAAACTTGCTTAGGTGCGCGCCACCTGTTGCGGGTGATGACTGCCTATGTTGCTGACAACGCGACGACGCCCGTGCGCTTGGCAGATATCCGCCATGCCTGGGCCGCAGTTATGGACGCGCCGCTTAGGCTTACGGCCCGCGACGGGAAGGAGGCGGCATGACCATGACCCTGAAACAGGCGCGCCGCCGCGCAAGGCGCGCCGCCGCGCAAGGCGCGTGCGTGAGAGCGGCAGCGGTTGCAGCGAGGTTGGGCAGGCTCTGCTGGTGCTGGATGATGCGGTGCCGCGGTGGATCAGCGTGGACGAGCGGTTGCCAGTGGAGCACGAAAACGTGGCAGTCATGTTTGACGACGGCGGCTATGCGACCGCTTGGGCGGCCTACTGGCATGGCGCGCGATCGGACTTCGCGAAATGGATGTTCGCACTGGACGAAATCGGCGAGGAGCGCACGGTCACGCACTGGATGCCGCTGCCATCGGCGCCGGAGGTGGGGCGATGAAGATAGAAGTTGATCTGAGCGAGACGGCTTCCGTTACACCCTTACCGGTAAAGCCGAAGGCACGCGCTGAGGATGGTCCGTATTTGGACCGCGCCCCCTTCAAGTGTGCACACGTTCATGGATTCACCGTGGACGAAAGTCTGGAACAGGTGACATGCCGCACGTGCGGCGAGAGGCTGAACCCGATGTGGGTGCTTTCGCAGCTTTGCAATAGCGAGACACGGTGGCGCCAGTCTCGCGAGCAGTATCAGGATGAAATGAAGCGCCTGAAGGAACGCAGCCGCACGAAGTGCGAGCACTGCGGAAAAATGACCAGGATTAGCAATAGATGACCGCAGCACTGACGCCCGCCGCGCGGGCGATTATCGATACGACGAAGAAGGCTTGGAGGGTGGGATGAGCGAGATCGAACAACTGGCGAGGCAGATCTGCGTAGCGATCGGCTCGCAGCGCAGTGTCGTGCCGATCGATGTTGCCCTGTGGGACATTGCAGCCATTGCGGAGTATCTGCGCCGCAAGGAAACCTACACGCGCGATAGCATCGTGACGCAGCCAGGGTTCCCGCGGTCAATTCGGCTACCGGCCGCCGGCAAGTCGGGGCAGGGCCGGCCGCTCTGGCGCGCCAAGGATGTGATCGCCTGGGCGGAATCGTTCATTCAGACGCATTGAACTTGTCGGCAAGGTCAGTTGCATCCGGGGCGTAGTAGACGCTCTGGAGCAAGCGCAGGTCAAGGTGGCCGCTGATCTTCGCCAGCTCCATGACGTTGAAGATCCGCGCCATGCGGGTGAGGGCGGTACGCCGGGTATCGTGGAATGTGAAGCCCGCCACGCCGGCTGCGAGCCGCCCCTTTCGAAACAGTACGTCCAGGTTGGCACTGGTGATGCCGAACACCGAGCCATCCAGTTCGTCGCGCATGCCTTCCATCTGGCGAAGGATGGCCAGCGCGCCCGGCGAGAGCGGAACGTCGCGCGCACTGCCGTTCTTTGTCCGCGGCAGATGAACGAAACGCTTCTCGACGTGCACCTGCTCCCATCGCATCCCAACGATTTCACCAGCCCGCATGGCTGTCTCCAGCGCAAACAGCATCATCGCGGCGGCACGTGATGAACTGGTTACGGGTGGGTAATCGGGCTCGTAGCCGAGCGCGCGCGTGACAGCGGTGATCTCGTCTTCGGTCAGCTTACGCTGGCGCGGCTGGGGCTCGGCCGGTCGGCGCATACCGGCGAACGGACTCTGCTGGATCCACTTCCATTCGTCCCGAGCTGTCGTGAAGACGTGCGAGAACAGGTTGATTTCGCGCAGCACGGTGGCAGAGCCAACCTGCTCGAGCCGTCGATCGCGCCAGTCGCCGAAGTGGCTGGCGTTGACCTCCGAAAGTGGGCGGGCGGCAAGATCGGGAAATTCACGGATGAAGGCAGCGATGCGGAACAGCTCCGATCGCTCCGTCCGCTTTGTCGGCGACACTCGCTTGCCATACTCCTTTAGCGCATCGGCGACTGTGCGATCATTGCCGGGCGTCCGCGTGCCGGCCAGAATCTCGGCCTCGAACTTGGTCGCCCACGCGACCGCCTCTGCTTTGGACTTGAACGACTGCGACGCTTGAACGCCGCGCTTGCGGACCTGCGCACGCCATGCTCCTGCGCGCTTGATGTATGTCGCCATGCTTGGTGCAATCCCCGGTGCGAATATGGTGCAATGACTGCCGTATTATGCGGCAGAAACGGGGATTGTCACGGAGCGATAAAGGACGCGCGGAGGCGCTATCCCGTTGAAAAGACGAGTTAACTTGTGTTAAACGGTCTTAACGAAGCGTTATGGTTGGTGCCGGGGACCGGGATCGAACCGGCAAGCCCGAAGGCGGCGGATTTTCGTCACACTGCGTCTTTCGACGCCGGCACGGCCGTTTGTGCGCTGGACTATGCCTTCACCAGGAACCTTCGCTCCCCAGGTGCCCCCCGTCTAGTCTCTACACCTTCCGCCGCGATGCGCGACGGCTTGGCTCGGCGTTGCCTCGACCGCGACGGTCAGGGGATTCGCCGAATTTGAGGGGTTCTACATCGCCCGTTTCCGGACGAGCACTCAAATTTTCAAGTCCGCTATGTCTACCAATTTCATCACCCCGGCAGGGCGGCTGCGATTCTACCATTGCGGCACGGCACTCAGGTAGGCGCGTCGGCGCGCAGCGCAAAGTGCTCGCGCAGCAGCGACGGAAGCCATAGCGCAAGCGTCACGCCTCGGAGCAGCATCAGTACGATCAGCGCGCACCACAGCCCGTTGTTGCCCCACGACGCAGACGCGTACAACGTGGCGGCAAAGCCGATCGCGGCGACCACCATCGATCGCATCAAGGCCCCGGTCCGCGTGGCGCCGATGTACACGCCGTCGAGCAGGAATCCCGGTGCGGCGACCAGCGGCAGCAGCACGGCCCATGGCAAGGCGTGATGCGCGGCGATGGCGACTTCAGGGAGTGCGGTGAGTTTCGCGATCAGCCAGTCGCCGCAGACCAGGTAGAAGAGCGCGAAGCATGTTGCGCCCGCTGCGGTGAAATGCGCGCTTGCCCGCAAGGCAGCCGCAAAGGCCGCGCGGTCGCGCCGGCCTACTGCGGTGCCGACCAATGCCTCGACGGCTTGCGCGATACCGTCAAGCGCGAACGAGGTCAGGTTGCCGAACACCTGCAGTACCGCGTTCGCTGCCAGGATGGTGTCTCCCAGTCGCGCGCTGCCGCGGGAAAACGCGGCAAGGGCGGCCAGCAGACAGAATGTGCGAACGAAGATGTCGCGGTTCACGCCGACCAGTCGGCGCCACGCGGCGCGATCCGACAGCGCGGCCAGCCATCGTTGCATCCGATCGGTGGTGGCGCGGTTCGGAGTTGGCGCGCCGTCGGCCGACTGCCTGATTGCGCCGCGCTGTCGGGCCATGTGTGCCAGCCACAGCAGCCCCGCCGCGAAGCCAAGGATATCGGCGCATGCGGTGGCGATGCCGATGCTGGCGACCCCGCCGCCGAGCTTACCAACGGCAATTGCCAGTGCGCTCAGATTGATGATGTTGACGCCGACTTGCAGCATCAATGCACTTCGCACGCGCTGCAGTCCCAGCAGATGACCAAGTACGACATAGTTGCCGAGCACCGCGGGTGCGGCCAGCAAGCGTGCCAGGCAATAGGCATGCGCGTCGGCCTGCACGGCGGCGCTGCCACCGAGCAGCGCCAATGCGTTCGGCAGCAGCAATGGCGCCGCCAGCAACAGCAGCGTGCCCAGCGCGAGGGCAAGCGACAAACCTCGCGCCAGGTGCGCGGCAACAGCGCGCTCGTCGCCAGCGCCGGCGGCCTGTGCAACCAGCCCGGTGGTGCCCATGCGCAGGAAGCCAAAGCTCCAGAAGATGAATCCCAACAGAAGACCGCCTTGCGCGACCCCGCCGAGCATCGAAGCCGCGCCGAGGTGACCTGCCACCGCGGTGTCGGCCGCAGCCAGCATCGGCTGGGTCAGGTTCGCGATGATGATCGGCACCGCCAGGGTTGCAACCTGGCGATGGTCGGCTGCCACGCGAGGCGATGGCGACGGGCGACCTGAGGCCTCCGCCGGCGCGCGGTCGGAAGCTGCTGGACTGGGAGGTGGGGGAGGCGAGCTCAATGCCACGGCTGAAGACTTGGACAGCCGTCATTATGCGGTACCGTCCGGTGTCTCGCGCGGCATTGTCTCGGGGATATCGAGTGACGTTGTGCGGTCTCTCGGGGCAGCGCCGGAACGCTATGGAGACCGCGGGCACGCCCCTTGCGTAAGGGATATCGTCGACGGCGATGCAGTGCCGGATCGATCACCCTAAAAGCAAAATGGAGCAGACACATGAACGACGACCAAGTGAAGGGCCGTGCCGAGCAAGTCAAGGGCAAGATCAACGAAGTCGCCGGCAAGGTCACGGGCAACAAGTCGACCGAACTGAAGGGCGATGCCCAGCAGATCGCGGGTCGCACCCAAGCCAACTACGGCGACGCGAAGGAAGATCTGAAGGACAACCTGCGGGACGATCGCGATCCCGTGTAAGTGTCGAATCGGTGGACCGGCTCCGGTCCACGATTGCTGGAACGGCCGCATTAGCGGCCGTTTCCTTTTGCGGCGTCCCGCCGCAAGCGAGCCACGACGCGTCGATGGTCGGCTGCGATACGGCAAGCGCTGATCGCGCACAGCGCGTCGGTAACCGAAGCGTTGCGATTCTGCCGCACGGCGTGCTTGCGAGTCAGCGAGGAAATGCGCGGTTGCCGGCTATGCCAAGCCAGCTATCTAGCAAGACCGTGGTGCCCGACATGGGTCTCCGGGTTGATGCCGCGCTACGCGGCCGAGCGGGGTTTGTACCGGCGCTCCAGCTGGCTTGTTGGCGACCCGGCCGACGCCGTAACGGCGACGTTTTCTCATGCCCTAACTGACCGTCCCAAGCCGCTGGCTTGCGCGGAACAGGCCGCATCCGGCTTCACACACGAGGCAATGTCAAAGAGCGCGGCCAAAATCATCCCAACTGAGCAGTGCACCAATGCGGTGCGCGTATAATCGCGGTCCTGAATGATGAGGTGAGTCGGTAATGCAGTATGTGTGTTGTCGGGACGATCGCATTTGCGTCGGCAAGCGTGGCATGGGCCGCGGAAGCGGTACCAGCCCGAAGTCCGGTCATGGCCGCGTCAGTTCTGCTTACGACTCTGTGTCGCTGGCGATTGACGGGACCCTCCGCTTGCAGCGGCCTGTCGCGCCTCTGGCATCGACGCGTGTGGTGCCGCGATGAACAGCGGACCGACGATGGCCGGCGTCGACGCAGGCCGTGCACAGGACGGCGCGCGCATGGCTGCCGATGCAATGGCCGTGCGCGATGCCACGTCATCCGCGCTGATCAATGGCGGGGCCAGGCTGCCAGCCGCGCCGACCGGCGGGCAGGGCGGCGGTCACATTCGCGCCGAATGTCGGCACCTGCTGCTGCTTGCGCTGCCGTTGATCGCGGGACAGCTCTCGACGGTCGGCCTGAACCTGATCGACGTGGTGCTTGCCGGACATCTGGGCGCACACGTCCTCGCCGCCGTGGCCATCGGCTCGAGCGTCTGGGCCATCGGGATGACGGCCATCAACGGCGTGTTGATGGCGCTGGCCGCGTCTGTGGCGCAGTTGCACGGCGGCGGCCGACGCGCCGAGAGCTGGAGCCTGTATCGTCAGGCACTGTGGCTTGCCGCCGGGCTTGGCACGGTGGTCGCCGGTACGCTGTGGTTCGTCGGGCCGCTCCTGATCCAATGGATGGGCGTGGTGCCATCGATCGCCCACGATGCCACCGTCTTTGTGCGGACGGTGTGCTGGGGGGCGTTCCCTTTCGCTATTTATTGTGCGTGCCGCGGCCTGTCGGAAGGCTTGTCGGTGACGCGGCCGACGGCGGTGCTGAGCATCGGCGGCATGTTTTTGCTCGGGCCGATCGCCTACGTGCTGATGTATGGCCGGCTCGGCTTGCCCGCGCTCGGCGCGCAGGGCAGTGCGATCGCGTTGGTCACGGTGCTGTCGCTGCAGGCCGCAATCTACGCGACGATCTTGTTCCGCTTCCCGGCCTATGCCGACACCGGCCGCGCGTCGCCTGCGGTGGCCGGCGCCCATCGTCCGCGAGCCGAGCCGTTGCTCGGCCTGCTGCGGATCGGCGTGCCGATGAGTGTGACGCTGCTGATGGAGGCAGGTCTGTTCATCGCGATCTCGCTGTCGGTCGGTGGTCTGGGCGAGACGACCGCCGCGGCGCATCAGATCGCGCTGAGCGTCGCGACCACTGTCTTCATGGTGCCGCTCGGCCTGTCGATGGCGATCACCGTCAGGGTAGGCAACGCAGCGGGACGCGGCGACGGAGCCGGCGTGCGACGGGCGGGACTGACTGGCATCGGCATGGCGCTGGCCGTGCAGATGGTGTCTGCCAGTGCAATGCTGCTGCTGCCGCATCTGATCGTGGGACTGTACACGCGCGACGTCGCGGTGTCGGCCGCCGCGGTCGGTCTACTGCAATTGGCAGGTCTGTTCCAACTGTCCGATGGCATCCAGGTGTCGTCGAACGGCGCATTGCGCGGTCTGAAGGACACGCGTCTGCCGATGTTCATCACCGTGGCGGCGTATTGGATCGTCGGCATGCCGCTGGGCTGGCATTTGGCGTTCGCGCGTCACATGGGGGCGGCCGGACTGTGGATCGGACTCATTGCCGGACTGAGCGCCGCCGCGGTCGCATTGGGCTCGCGTTTCATCGTCCTGTGCCGGCGTCCGGTGGCCGCTTCCGCACCGGCTCGGCACGAAGCCGCCTGAGGCGCCCCGGCTTCGGGATCGCGCCTCGGCTCGGCGCGACGTCGGTAGACCTCAGGTGCCACGAGTGGGGCGGAGGAGTGGTGCGGACCGGTGGTGTGGAGGGGAGGTGTGGACGGGGGGGTGTGGACCTTCAGCGGCAGCCGGCAGGCAGTAGCCCGTGGAGCGGCTGCTGGCGCGGTCGACGAAGCGCGCGGTCCGCCCCGCCGCCGCCCGCCATCACGCCGTAATGCACGGCAGGATTGCTTACAACTCGAAACGAAAGGCGGTTTCAACGGTGTTAAAGTGAGCGCCTGATCCGCCGCCCAGACCCTTGCGGCACGGGGCGCGCACTTTGTCATAGGCTCGGCCGTCAGCGGGACGGCCGGCCGACTTCGGGAGAAAGTTGCTGATGAATCGACGCATGCTGTTTAGCTTGATGTTCGCGGGTCTGGTCGCCTTCTCGACGGCACCGCAAGCCCAGACGAGCCCTGGCACGGCGGCGACGATCGACGCGAGCGCGCCGGACGTGCTGATCCGCACGATGGCGGACGACATTCTGCGCTCGGTGAAGGCCGATCCGCAGGTGAAGGCGGGCAACATCCATCGCATCACGCAGCTCGTCGACGAAAAACTGCTGCCGTATGCGGACTTCCAGCGGACCACCCGTCTTGCGTTGGGCCGCTATTGGCGGCAGGCGACGCCGGCCCAGCAGAAGGAAATCTCGAAACAGTTCGAGATGCTGCTGATTCACACCTATGCGGGCGCGACGGCGAAGGTCAGCGATCAAACCGTTGACGTCAAACCGCTGCGAGCCGCGGCCGATGCGACCGATGTCGTGGTGCGGACCGAAGTGACGAACCAGGGCCGGCCGTATGAAGTCGACTACCGTCTGGCGAAGACGCCGAACGGCTGGCGCATCTACGACGTCAATGTCCTTGGAGCATGGTTGATTGAAGCGTATCGCCAGCAGTTTGCAAGTGTCATCGCCCAGCAGGGCATTGACGGGTTGCTGAACTTCCTGACGGAACGCAATCGTCAACTGGCGACGGGCGCGATTTCGCCGGCATCGGCCGCGGCAATGCCGGCGCCGCGCTGAGCAGGCGGCACGCATCGGGCGCGTAGTCTTCTGATGACGCCCGGGGACGCGGTAACGCTGCCCCGGGCCAGTACGCTTTCATCGCTGTAGAGCGGCCGACGGCACTCCAGCGCGCCCGCCGGCTACCGCTTGTTCGCCACGCGCTCGCCCGGTGGCTGCACATGCGTGTGCAAGGCCACCGTGTGGCAGGGGCGTCGGCCCGCATCGCAAGTCGTTCATGTCGAACCGCAGCGTTGATGACCTGTGTTGATTACCTGAATCGCTCACGTGTTGTGAACGCTCGCGTCGCGCGCAGCGGCCGGTCCGCTTTGCGGCGCGCGACCGTTGCCGGACGTCATGTTCCGACGAGTGCGCCGAGCCCTCGCCGGCCTCATCGCAGGGCAGGGTCTTGTAAGGCCGTCAAAAGGCGGAGGTCATGCCTCGGTATCGCCTGCGGAACTGTCCATACCCGCCTGTAGGCGCGCGTCCGGGCCCGCGTCCAGACCCGCGTCGAGGGCCGGCAGACGGGCCACGGCAGACCAGTCGAGGTTGTCCCAGCCACGTCCGCGTGCGCTGACGAAGCGGTCGCGCAGCACGTTGGCGAACGGCAAGGCGGCGCCCAGCGCATCCGCCGCCTCCAGTACCAGTCGGTTGTCTTTCTGCCCGAGCGGCAGCGCAAAGCCAGCGGGCGAAAATGCCTGTTCGACGATCAGCTTGCCGTACGTGTTCACGACTGGTGCGCCGAAGATCGAGCCGGTCAGCACCTCCAACAGCTGTTCGGGCGCAATACCGCCTTTACGGCCCAGCGCGACGGCTTCGCCGAGACTCTCGATCACGGTCGAGATCAAGAAGTTCGCGATGAGCTTGGTCAGCACCGCCTCGCCGGGCATGTCGCCTACCTTGAACACCTTCTGTCCGATTGTCGCCAGCACCGGCTCGATCTCCGCGACGGTGGCCGGCTCGCCCGCAGCGGCGACGAAAAGCTTGCCTTGTGCGGCAACATCCGGCCGACCCAGCACGGGAGCGGTCACGAAGCGGTGACCCGCATCACGGTGGGCAGCGGTGAGGCGTTCGGCCAGCGCAATGCTGATGGTGCTCATCGAAACGTGGATCTGGCCTGGCTGCATCGTCTGAACCAGGCCGCCTTCGCCGAGAGCCACCGCCTCCACTGCTGCATCGTTCGCCAGCATGGTGATCAGCACGTCCGCCCGCTGCGCGGCGTCGGCAGGGCTGTCGGCGCGAGTGGCGCCCGTGGCGACCAGCGCATCGGCGCGGCCGGGCGAACGATTCCACACCACCAGATTGTCCGGACCGTTGCTGTCAAGCAGCACCTTGGCGATTGCGCCGCCCATCGATCCGAGGCCAAGCACGGCCACGCGCCGCGCGGTGTTTTGAGAAGAGGGCATCGCGTACTCCTGCCTGTGTCGGCCCACGGCCGGACCTGTCGGGGGAATGGTTGACTCGCCGGCACGGCTGCGGCGTGCACGATGCGCGTCCGATGAACGCGAATCCGCTGCAGCGGAGCCCGAGCCTAGCCGAGCCTGAATGGAGTGGGACGAGCCTGGACCGAACGGGACCGCATTCATCAAGCGCTGGAACGAAGGCCCCCGGAGTCGACGAACTCTCGGCACACACCCGCGCTTGTGACGCCGCGCAGAGCAGAGCCGAACCGAACCGAACCGAACCGAACATCGTGCATCGCGTCGCATTGCATCGCCCGTGGCGCCGGGACGAGCTGCGCGGTCGTAGTGGCCAAGCGCATCGGTCCCCCGCGCCGCGTCGATCGGCTGTCGCTGTCGCAACCGTCGGCCGCCCGTTGTCGGCTCCGTTTGGATCGCCAGCCGGGCAGGCGTCGAGCACGCCAGCTTAACTTGACTATTTCGGTAGGACATTTATACTTGACGGAAATGGTCGAGAATTACTCCTACCCTATTTGCGAGGCTCTTTCATGAGACTCACCACGAAAGGCCGTTTCGCCGTGACGGCAATGATTGACCTGGCCTTGCGCCAGGACGGCGGTCCCGTGACGTTGGCCGGCATCAGCCAGCGGCAGCGCATTTCGCTGTCGTATCTGGAGCAGTTGTTCGGCAAATTGCGCCGGCACGAGATTGTCGACAGCGTACGGGGACCGGGCGGCGGGTACACGCTTGCGCGGCGCGCCGAAGAAGTCACGGTGGCCGACATCATCATCGCCGTCGATGAGCCGCTGGACGCGACGCAGTGCGGCGGCAAGGGCAACTGCGAGAGCGGCAAGGCCGCTGACGGCCACTGCATGACGCACGAGCTCTGGTCGACGTTGAACCGCAAGATGGTCGAGTACCTGGACTCGGTTTCGCTGAAGGATCTGGTCGATCAGCAGCGGGCCCGCGAGCCGCAGCCTTCGGTCGTGCGCGACCGCCGCGGCGAAAGCGTCACGGAAGCGGCGCCGGCCCCGGCGGCCAAGCCGGTCAACCGGCCCAAGGGACCGAATTCGATTTTCAACCTCGCGCGGCTTTGAGCGCGGGTTGCTGAATGTCCTGGAGTGAGAAATGAATAACGATATGCCCCACTTGCCGATCTACATGGACTACAGCGCGACGACGCCGATCGATCCGCGCGTCGTCGACAAAATGATTCCGTATTTGCGCGAGCAGTTCGGCAATCCCGCCTCGCGCAGCCATGCGTACGGCTGGGAAGCGGAGCGCGCGGTCGAGGAAGCACGTGAGGAAGTGGCCAAGCTGGTCAACTGCGATCCGCGCGAGATCATCTGGACGTCGGGCGCAACCGAGTCGGACAATCTCGCGATCAAGGGTGCCGCCCACTTCTATAAGGGTAAGGGCAAGCACCTGATCACGGTCAAGACGGAACATAAGGCGGTGCTCGACACGTGCCGCGAGCTTGAACGCGAAGGCTACGAGGTGACCTACCTCGACGTGCAGGAAGACGGCTTGCTGGACTTGGCCAAGCTTGAGGCCGCGATTCGTCCCGACACCACGCTCGTGTCGGTGATGATGGTCAATAACGAGATCGGGGTGATTCAGGACGTCGCCGCGATCGGTGAATTGTGCCGCTCGAAGGGCATCGTGTTTCACGTCGATGCCGCCCAGGCGACCGGCAAGGTCGTGATCGATCTCGCGACGCTGAAGGTCGACCTGATGTCGTTCTCGGCGCACAAGACGTATGGTCCGAAGGGGATCGGGGCGCTGTATGTTCGCCGCAAGCCACGCGTGCGGCTTGAAGCGCAGATGCATGGTGGCGGACACGAGCGGGGTCTACGTTCGGGCACGCTGGCCACGCACCAGATCGTCGGCATGGGCGAGGCATTCCGGCTCGCTCGCGAAGAGATGGGCACGGAAAACGAACGCGTGCGCGCGTTGCGCGACCGGCTGCTCGCTGGCCTACGCTCGATGGAAGAAATTTACGTCAACGGCGACATGGAACGCCGCGTGCCGCACAACCTCAACGTCAGCTTCAATTACGTCGAGGGCGAATCGTTGATCATGGCGGTGAAGGATGTGGCCGTGTCGTCGGGCTCGGCCTGCACCTCTGCGTCGCTGGAACCGTCGTACGTACTGCGCGCGCTTGGGCGCAACGACGAGCTGGCGCACAGCTCGATCCGTTTCACGGTTGGCCGGTTCACCACCGAACAGGACATCGACTACGTCATCAACCTGTTCGAGAACAAGATTGCAAAGCTGCGCGACCTGTCGCCGCTTTGGGAAATGCACAAGGACGGGGTCGATATCAATTCGATCCAATGGGCCGCGCACTGAACTGAAGGAGCAATATCATGGCTTACAGCGACAAAGTTCTCGACCACTATGAAAATCCGCGCAACGTGGGTTCGTTCGACAAGAACGATGCCGGCGTTGGCACCGGCATGGTTGGCGCGCCGGCTTGCGGCGACGTGATGAAGCTGCAGATTCGCGTCGGCGCGGACGGCATCATCGAGGATGCGAAGTTCAAGACCTACGGTTGCGGTTCGGCGATCGCGTCGAGCTCGCTGGTTACCGAGTGGGTGAAGGGCAAGACGCTCGACGAAGCGATGGCGATCAAGAACACGCAGATCGCGGAAGAACTCGCGCTGCCGCCGGTGAAGATTCATTGCTCGATCCTGGCCGAAGATGCGATCAAGGCAGCGGTTGCGGACTTCCAGCAAAAGCATGGCGCTGCCGCGCCGGCCGGCGACGAGGCGGCCGCGCGCGCGGCCTGATTCGTTCACGAGGCGCGTCGCGCACGCGGCGCTGCCGGTTAGCAGGTGAAGCATGGCGATTACTATGACCGACAAGGCGGCGCAACACGTCGCCAAATTTCTGACCCGCCGGGGCAAGGGCGTGGGCCTGCGTCTGGGCGTGCGGACGACCGGTTGTTCCGGACTCGCGTACAAGCTCGAGTATGTGGACGCGCTCGAACCCGAGGATCAGGTTTTCGAGAGCCACGGTGTGCGCATCGTGGTCGATCCGAAGAGCCTGGTGTACATCGACGGAACCGAACTCGACTTCGCGCGTGAAGGATTGAACGAAGGCTTCAAGTTCAACAATCCGAACGTCAAGGACGAGTGCGGTTGCGGCGAGTCGTTCCGGGTCTGATCGGCAATGACGAACGATTCGACGGGCAGTGGCGGGGTGAACGCGGCTTTACGGACTGAATCGCAGTTCGCCGATCACTTCGCGCTGTTCGATCTGCCGCAGCGTTTCGAGGTCGATACCGCTGCGCTTGAGCAGGCGTTCCATGCGATTCAGCAGCGTGTGCATCCGGACCGTTTCGCCCGCGCCGCGGATGCCGAAAAGCGTGTTGCGATGCAATGGGCCGCGCAGGCCAACGATGCCTATCGCACCTTGAAGTCGCCGCTCGAACGGGCAATCTACATGCTTCGCCTGCGGGGCATCGATGTGCGATCCGAGCAGGATACGTCGATTGCGCCGGGTTTCCTGATGCAGCAGATGGAATGGCGCGAAGCGATCGAGGATGCGAGCGCGGCGCGCAACGTGTCCGCGCTGGAAACAGTGTTGGACGAATTGCGCGAAGCGGGGCGCGTGCGCTTCGACAAGCTCGCCGCGTGGCTCGACTCGGGCGCCGACCAGCCTGCGGCTGAAACCGCACGCGAATTGCTGTTCATTGCGCGTGTCGAAAGCGAAGTCGATCGGCAGCTTTCGCGTCTCGAATGAGCCTCTGATTCGCGCATGTGAGCTGTGGCGCAGGCCGAACCGCGGGCGAAACCGCTGGCAGAGCGCCTGTCGCCGCTGAGAACTTCGCGTGCGAGCTAGCGAGCCAGCGACCATGCCGCTGCGCCATGCTCCGCATGACGCCCGGGAAGCCGCCGCGTATGATGGCGGCAACGCAGTTACCCCGCCGTGATGCTCCGTCGCCGACGCGGCAGACGCCGAGCTTCTTCTGAGGGCTGCGAAGGCGACCATGCAGACGGCCCTTCGAGCACCCAGCGCTTGCGGCTTTCCCGCTGACGACAAGAACAAGAACATCCAACCGTTTCTACGATGGCACTCCTGCAAATTTCCGAGCCGGGCATGGCGCCGGCGCCCCATCAGCGGCGCCTCGCAATCGGCATCGACCTCGGCACGACGCATTCATTGGTTGCCGCCGTGCGCAACAGCGTCGCCGACGTGCTGCCTGACGACGATGGCGAGCTGTTGCTTCCCTCCGTAGTGGCCTATCACGCCGGTCAGGCGCCACTGGTAGGCAGCCGCGCGAAGCGCGATGCCGCCGATGCGCCGCTTGACACGATCCAGTCGGTCAAGCGCCTGATGGGACGCGCCTTTGCCGACATGGCGCCGGGCCGCAGCCCATATCGATTGAAGGATGTGCCAGGCACTGTCGGGATCGAAACCGCGGCCGGTGTGAAGACCCCGGTCGAAGTGTCGGCCGACATCCTGGCGACGCTGCGCGCCCGAGCCGAAGCAACACTGGGCGACGAACTGGTCGGCGCGGTGATTACAGTGCCGGCCTACTTCGACGACGCGCAGCGGCAGGCGACGAAAGACGCGGCGCGTCTGGCCGGGCTCGACGTGCTGCGTCTGCTCAACGAGCCGACGGCCGCGGCGATTGCCTACGGCCTGGACCGTCGTGCCGCCGGCACCTTCGCCGTCTATGATTTGGGCGGCGGCACCTTCGACCTGTCGATTCTCAAATTGCGCGAGGGCGTGTTCGAAGTGCTCGCGACCGGTGGCGATACGGCGCTGGGTGGCGACGACTTCGACCGCGCGCTGGTCGCCGCGCTGGAGGCCGAGACGCCGTCCGTGGCCGCGCTCGGCGCCGGTGATCGCCAGCGTCTGCTGGCCGCGGCTCGCCGCGCGAAGGAGGCGTTGTCGTCGCAGGATACGGTTACGCTTGCCGTGACCTTCGAGAACGGACAAACATTCGAGCGAGTGATCTCGGAAAGCTGGTTCGCCGAACTCACCGCGCCGTTGGTCGAGCGCAGCCTCACACCAACACGCCGCGCGCTGCGCGACGCTGGGCTGCGCCCGAACGCACTCGACGGCGTGGTGCTGGTCGGCGGCGCCACTCGCATGGCCTGCGTCCGGCGCGCGGTCGAAGCGTTCTTCGGGCAGAAGCCGCTGTGCGACCTCGATCCGGATCAGGTGGTCGCGCTCGGCGCGGCCCGGCAGGCCGATATGCTCGCCGGCAACGCTGGCGACGACTGGCTGCTGCTGGATGTGATTCCGCTGTCGCTGGGCGTCGAGACAATGGGGGGACTGGTCGAGAAGATCGTGCCTCGCAACGCCACCATCCCGGTCGCGCGTGCGCAGGAGTTCACGACCTTCAAGGACGGGCAGACCGCAATGGCGATCCACGTCCTGCAGGGCGAACGCGAGTTGGCGGATGAATGCCGCTCGCTGGCGCGGTTCGAGCTGCGCGGCATTCCGCCGATGGCGGCCGGCGCGGCACGCATTCGCGTCACCTATCAGGTCGACGCCGACGGCATCCTGTCCGTGTCGGCGCGCGAGACCGGCTCCGGGGTCGAGGCATCGATCACCGTGAAGCCATCGTACGGCCTTGCCGACGACGACATCACGCGGATGCTGTCGGACAGCTTCACCAGCGCCGCAACCGACAAACAGGAGCGTGCGCTGCGCGAGCAGCAGGTCGAAGCGCAGCGCGTGCTGGACGCGACCGACGCCGCGCTGGCCGTGGATGCCGACTTGCTTGTCGACGGCGAGGCCGATGCGATCGCCGCCGCCGGCAGCGCGCTGCGGGCCGCCGCGGCAGGGCAGGATGCCGATGCGGTCGAAGCGGCAATCAAGACGCTGATGCAGGCGACCGACGCTTTCGCCGCGCGACGCATGGACCGCAACATCCGTCGGGCGCTCACCGGACGACGCGTCGCCGACATCTGAGCGCGCAACCAGCAGAGGAAAGAAGATGGCTCAAATCGTGGTCCTGCCGCATCCTGAACTGTGCCCGGAAGGCGCGGTCATCGATGCGCCGGCCGGACAGACCGTATGCGACGCACTGCTGCAACATGGCGTCGAGATCGAGCATGCATGCGAGAAGTCGTGTGCATGCACCACCTGCCACATCGTCGTGCGCGAGGGCTTCGAGGCACTCGAAGCCGCCGAGGACGACGAGGAAGACCTGCTCGACAAGGCATGGGGACTGGAACCGCATTCGCGGCTCTCGTGCCAGGCAGTGATTCCCGCGGATACCGATCTCGTGGTCGAGATTCCGCGATATACAATCAATCACGCGAAGGAACACTGAGCGCCCGCTGCGCTGCAAGCCGCCCATGCGTGCGGTGCCGACGCCCCGATGCCGCCAAACGGAGACTGCCATGAAATGGAACGACACCGACGAGATCGCGATTGCGCTGGTCGACGCCCACCCGGAAGTCGACCCGCAACTGGTCCGCTTCACCGACCTGCATCGCTGGATCTGTGAGCTCGAAGGTTTCGACGACGATCCAGAGCGCTCGAACGAACGGATTCTCGAATCGATCCAGGCGGCATGGATCGAGGAATCCGATTACTGAGACGCTGAGGGTTGGCAACGAAAAAGGACGCGCGAGCGTCCTTTTTTTATGCCCAAGCCTTGCTTGGATCGGGTGGCAAGACTCGTTCGCATGTGCCGGCCAGCGCTGAGCCTTGCTTGCGCGGCAAGGGTCGGCACCGCCAGGCGTCGATCGCAGGCCGATCACGGTGCCGTTGCGGGTTGTCGCGCGAGTTCCAGGCGGGAAGCGGAGCAGCGGTTGCCAGTGCGCGAGGTCACGGCCGGTGTGTTGTGGCTGCCGACCCGGTTGAGAGGCGCCGTCGCGCACTGTCAGCGAGATGGCGTTCTGGCGCGCATCGTCCGGCACGACTGCGTCCCTTCCATGGCGTTACTTCCATGGCGTTACTTTGCGCCCTTGCCACATACGATGTGCCGCGCGTCCGACGTCCGCGCTGGCCTCGCAACGGTGCCGCCAGCCGGCGAGCGGGGAGCCAGGCGAAAGTCCGATGGCTGCTCGAAAAGCCCTGTCGTTCAGTCCGTGCAGTGACACGCCGTCGTCGCTCGCCCCGGCCGCGGATCGGACGGGCTAGCGCTGGACGCGCCGATCGGTGGGGTTCGCCCCGCCGGCGCGCGTGAGGATGCCGCCAACGCGCAATGCCGCCGCGGCAGCGCGCCCGCCCAGGATTGACCGCGGGCCGGCGGCGCGGGCGGGGCGGTCGGCTGCCGCGGCGAACCGGCCAGACCAGTCGGTCAGGCCGCGGCCAACTCGTCACGCCGCAGCACGATGCGGGACGCCAGGCCATAAGCGACGGCTTCGTCGGCCGACATCCATCGGTCCCGCTCGATGTCCATGCGCACTTGCTGCAGCGCTTGCCCTGTTTCGCGTGCTATGACTTGCGCGATGCGCTCGCGCGCCTTGACGATTTCTTGCGCCTGGATCGCCATGTCGCTGGCGGGGCCGCCCGCGCCGCCGCTGGGTTGGTGAATCAGGAAGCGTGTCTGCGGTAGGCAGTAGCGACGTTCGCGCTGCGCGCCGAGATAGAGATGCGTGGCGGCGCTGCCAACCCAGCCGGTGCCGACCATATCGACCGGCGACGCGATGAAGCGCACCACGTCGTGGATCGCGTCGCCCGATTCGAGGTGTCCGCCCGGGGAGGACACGATCATCGTGATGGGCCGGTCCGATTCCGCATCCAGTGCCAGCAGCTTGCGCACGACCTCGGAGGCCAGCGTGTCGGTGATGGTGCCGAACACCAGCACCATGCGCGATCGGAATGCCTTTTCTTCCAGGAATGCGCTGTCCTGCCCGCCGTTGGGGCGGGGCGGGGCGTTCGTCTCGTCATTGAACATGGGGAATCACTCCTCTGTGTTAAGTTCATCCGATAGACGAACAACGGGGCGCGAACGTGACATTGCCTGTTCATTCAGATTCCTGGACCGACGACGAAGCACTGCGCCGGCGCTTGATAGGCCTGGCGCGGCAATGGTTGAGCGACGGCGAAGACGCCGAGGACTTTGTCCACGACACCTGGCTCAGGCTGGCGGACAGCACCACGCCGTCGTGGCTCGTAAGCCGCGACGCGTGGCTGCTTACGGTGCTGCGCAATCTGTGCGTCGATGCATGGCGTCGCCGCCGTCGTTACGACGGCATTCTCGATCGCTTCACCAAGTCGGGTGTGCCGCCGATCGCGACGGTCAGGGCTTCCGATCCCGTCGAGCTACTGGCGCAAGCCGAGCGCGTCGAACACGCGCTGCTGCACGTGGTGCGGACCGTCTCAGCCGGCGACGCAGCGACGGTGCTGTTGTATGAAGTCTTCGGTTTCAGCCATGCGGAACTGGCCGTGCTGACCGGACGCAGCGAAGCGGCGTCGCGTCAGCAATTGCTGCGCGTGCTGCAGCGCCTGCGTCGGACGGTGCCCACCGGACCGACTGCGGCGAACGACGCGGATGCCGGGGCCGATGACGATACCGCGCGGCTGTTCGCACTGTGTCAGTTCGCGCTGGTGCAGCGCGATCCGGCGGGGTTGGTCGCGGTGCTGCGAGCGGCGCGGCCGCAAGCGATGGCATCGTCCGTCCAGGGTGCGCAACAGCTGCGCGTCGGGGCGGGGAAGCGTGCGTCGATGCAGCTGCTCCAGATTGGCAATCTGCTAACCGTGATAAGCCAGGCGGCGGGCGGACCGCTTGCCTGTTTGCCGCTTGGTGAAACGGGCTGCAATACAGGCTCTAGGACAGGCGGCGAAAGCTCGGAGGAATGGCAGGAAGAGGCGCGGGTGCGAGCGTGCGGCGACGCGGTGTGCGTCTGACACCGGGGCGCTGGGTAGTCGACGTCGACCGCTGGTAGGAGGCGGGCAGCGAGGGCGCCAACCGATGCCGCGCACGAGAGGGGACCGTTTAATGGCCAGTGCGTAGTCGGTAGTGCCACAGTGCGGCAATCTCTTTTCACGGCGAACGAAAGTCAGTGCGGACGGCACCGCGCCGATCCAGTCGGCATGGCCCATCGGCTCGCGTCACTGGCTGATTGCGTCTGGATGACCTGGTACTGGTTCGGCGCGGGCGTCGCTATTGTCCGCGTGCGCCCGCTTAGCCTGCCCAATGCCGCCCGACTCCAGCCGCGGGCGCGCCGACGAATGCTGACGAATGCCGACGAATTTCGTCAAATTCCGACGACTCATTCGATGCGCCTGTCGCAAACCCGGCGGCATTGGTCATCTTTCACGATGCCATGCCTGTCCCATTGCGCGGGCAGGGCGGCGGCCGGATTTCGCGCCGCCTGGCCAAGGGTTGTCAGCTCAAGCCGACTGCAGGCTGCCGTTCACGACGCGAACCGGTTGGCCCTGAGAGAACGGCGGGCTGTTCTTGTAGGTGAACGAGCGATACGCACCGTTCTGCATGCGGACGGTGACCTGGTAGTCGGTCTCCTTGCGCACGTGCTTCTCGACCGTGTTGCCGGCGAGACCACCGCCGAGCGCACCCAGCAGGGTCGCTGCGGTACGGCCGTTGCCACGTCCGAACTGGTTGCCGATCAGACCGCCAGCGACTGCGCCGCCCACTGCGCCGACACCGCTGGTCTTCGCCGGGCGCGTCACCGTGCGAATCGAGGTCACACGGCCGCAACTGCTGCATACAGGCGCCGGCGGCGGCGCTTCGGCAACCCGCTGCGGCGCCGCGACTTGATGCGGGCGGGGTTGTTCGACAACCGGCGCGCGGGGCGCGACAGTCGGCGCTACAGTAGGCGCAACGGTGGCAGCCGGTGCGGTTTGAGCCGGAACGGTTGTCGTCGGGGCCGCGGCCAGCGGCTGAGCGGCGGGCGGCTGCGCCGTACCCCCGGCATGCGGCAAGATGCCGGTGATCGCCGCGATACCGATGCCGCTTGCCACGATAACCGCACCCGCGGCGGTAGCGATGAGCGGGTGAAGCTTGTTGCGTTGTTGGGTGTGCAGTGTGTCGGCCATTGTTGTTCTCCGCGCTGAACGCTTGCCTTTATTCTGGAATATCGGAGAACCCGCTGCCGTTTCCAGATGTGAGCAATTGTTGCGACCGGCGGAGCGAACCGTCTCCGATCGCTACCGCACACAGAGCATGATTCATGCCGCGCACTACGTACCACGCCCGGTGCACTGCGTGACAGCCAACCGAGCGAACCGAGCGAACCGAGCGAACCGAGCGAACCGAGCGAACCGAGCGAACCGGTCCCGATGCTCGCCGACCGGCCGGGCGGGTCAGTCCTCCCGGCGCAGGTGCGGGAACAGCAGCACGTCGCGGATCGCAGGGCTGTCCGTCAGCAGCATGATCAGGCGATCGATGCCGATGCCACAGCCGCCGGTCGGCGGCATGCCGTATTCCAGCGCGCGGATGTAGTCGGCGTCGTAGTACATCGCCTCGGCATCGCCCGCATCCTTCTGTTCGACCTGCTTGCGGAAACGGGCCGCCTGGTCTTCCGGGTCGTTCAGCTCCGAGAAGCCGTTCGCGATCTCGCGGCCGGTAATGAACAATTCGAAGCGTTCGGTGATCGACGCGTCTCCGTCCGACGCGCGGGCCAGTGGCGACACCTCGGCCGGATAGTCGATGATGAACGTCGGTTCCCACAATTGCGCCTCGGCCGTCTCCTCGAACAGCGCAAGCTGCAGCGCGCCCAGGCCGGCGCCGGCCAACGGCGCTTGATCGGTAGCGACGCGGTAGGTCTGCTTCAGTTCCTGACGCAGGAACGCTGCATCCTGCAGCTGCGACTCGCTGTACTGCGGCGCGTGGCGGCGGATCGCTGCAACGATCGTCAGCCGCGCGAACGGCTGCGACAGGTCGAGTTCCCGCCCGCCGTAGCTGAGCGTGGCAGTGCCGCGCGCGTCCGTGGCCACCTTGCGGATCAGCGATTCGGTGAAGTCCATCAGCCAGCGATAGTCGGTGTATGCGGCGTAGAACTCCATCATCGTGAATTCCGGGTTGTGACGCGGCGACACGCCCTCATTCCGGAAATTGCGATTGATTTCGAACACGCGATCGAAGCCGCCGACGATCAGGCGCTTCAGGTACAGCTCCGGCGCGATGCGCAGGTACATCTCCGCATCGAGCGCGTTATGGTGCGTGACGAACGGACGTGCGGACGCGCCGCCAGGAATCGGATGGAGCATCGGCGTCTCGACTTCCAGGAAGCCGGCGTCCGCCATGTGGCGACGCACGGCCGCGATTGCGCGGGTGCGAGCCAGGAAGGTGTCGCGCGACTCGCCGTTGACGATCAGGTCGACGTAGCGCTGACGGTAGCGCGTTTCCTGATCGGCGAGCCCGTGGAACTTGTCGGGCAGCGGGCGCAGCGACTTTGCCAGCAGCCGCAGGCCCGTGCAGCGCACCGACAGCTCGCCCTTGTTGGTGCGAAACAGCACGCCGGTTGCCGCCACGATGTCGCCCAGATCCCACTTCTTGAAGGCGTCGTAGGCTTCGGCGCCGACATCGGCGGGCGTCACGAACAGCTGGATCTGGCTGCCGTCGTCCTGGATCGTCGCGAAGCTGGCCTTGCCCATGATGCGCTTGAGCATCATGCGGCCGGCGACGGCGACGGGCATTGCGAGTGCCTCCAACGCGTCCTTGTCGCTCTGCTCATGCGCCTCGCGCAGCGCCGCGACACGGTGCGTGCGTTCGAAGTCGTTCGGATAGGCGACGCCGGCGCTGCGCAGCGCCTGCAGTTTCTCGCGGCGCTCCGCGATGATTGCGTTATCGTCGGTTTCAGGCGCCGTCTGCGCGGACGTGGCTTCGGTCATGATCGGAAAAGGTGAGCCCGGAGGGCAGTGAAGCGGTCGAAAAGAACGGGGGCGGTCAAGGGCGATTAAGGGCGGTCAAGGGCGGTCAGGGGCGGTCGGACGCATATCGCGCCCTGCGGCCGGGACCGCAAAAGCAGCGGCAAAGCCAGCGACAGGAACAGCAGCGAAGGCAGCGCAACGCCGGCGGTTACGACAGCGGCAACAACGCGCGCGGCCATGCCGCCCGACCTTGCGGCCGCTCGGCAGCTCGAAGCGGCCCTCGACGCCGTTGCCGTTGCCGCTGCGACTGCGGTCGCGCATTGCCTGCGCGCCGTGGCGGCTGCAGGCCGACGCAGCCGTCGGTCATGCAGCCGCCACGGTGTGTCACACGCCTTGTTTCAGGCTCGCGGCGATGAAGTCGTCCAGGTCGCCGTCGAGCACTGCGCGGGTGTTGCTGGCTTCGAAGCTGGTCCGTAGATCCTTGATCCGGCTCTGGTCGAGCACGTAGGAACGGATCTGGTGGCCCCAGCCTACATCGGTCTTGCTTGATTCCAGCTTGTCCTGCTCGGCCTGCCGGCGTCGCAGTTCAGCTTCGAACAGGCGTGACTTGAGCATCGCCATCGCCTCTGCGCGGTTGCGGTGCTGCGATCGGTCGTTCTGGCACTGCACGACGATGCCCGATGGCATGTGCGTGATCCGCACGGCCGAGTCGGTCTTGTTGATGTGCTGACCGCCAGCGCCCGACGCCCGGTAAGTGTCGATCCGCAGGTCGGCCGGGTTGATGTCGACCTCGATCGAATCGTCGACCTCGGGGTAGACGAACACTGACGAGAACGACGTATGCCGGCCGCCCGACGAGTCGAACGGCGACTTGCGCACCAGCCGGTGGATGCCGGTCTCGGTGCGCAGGAAGCCGTACGCGTACTCGCCCTCGACCTTGATCGATGCGTTCTTGATGCCGGCGACGTCACCCTCGGTCTCTTCGAGCACCTCGGTCTTGAAGCCCTTGCGTTCGCAATAGCGCAGGTACTGGCGCAACAGCATCGCGGCCCAATCGCAAGCCTCGGTGCCGCCGGCGCCGGCCTGGATGTCGATGAACGCATTGTTCGGGTCGACCGGGTTGCTGAACATCCGGCGGAACTCGACCTTGGCGACGCGCTCTTCCAGCGCCGCCGCATCGGTCTCGCAGGCGACCAGCGTATCCTCGTCGCCTTCCTCGCGCGCGAGGTCGAACAGTTCGGACGTGTCACGGAGGCCGTCGTCGATCTCGCCGAGCGTGAGCACCACGTCTTCGAGCGATTTCTTTTCGCGTCCAAGCGCCTGGGCGGCTTTCGCATCGTCCCAGACCGACGGATTTTCCAGCGCCAGATTGACTTCCTTCAGACGACTCGACTTGTCGTCGTAGTCAAAGATACCCCCGTAGCTCGACCGTGCGCTGGGCAAGGTCGGCGAGGCGGGCTGCGATCGCATTGACGCGTTCGGCTTCCATGAGGGGGGTCCCCTTAGTGTGCTTGACGAAACCCGAAATTATAGCGGAACGGCGCGCCCGGACCCACTTCAATCGGCGCAGGGCTGCGCATGTTCGACAATCAACTGCACGCGTTCACGCCCGTTGTAGCTGTCGCGTGCCAGGCGATAGGCGATTTCGCAGCGTTCGGGAAGGAACTCGACACGGTTGAACCAGATTGCGTCGAGCCGCTGCGCCCCGACGCCGACCGTCAACTTCAGGTGCCGATCCTTCACCAGGCGCTGCGCATGCACGTCGAAGGGCTGCGAGAACACCGGTGGCGGAAAGCCCTGGCCCCAGATGCCGTCGTCGAGCAGCGTCGCGAAGCCGACCGCGAAGCAATCGTCGTCCAACGGTCCGTCGGTCTCGACGACGCGCGTCAACGCGCGCTCGTCGAGCCATTCCCGACCCACCGTCTCGAAGGCGTCGACGAAGCGCGGCAACTCAGAGCGGCGCAGTGTCATGCCGGCCGCCATCGCATGGCCGCCGAACTTGGCCAGCAGATCGGGGTGACGTTTCGATACCAAGTCCAGTGCGTCGCGCAGGTGGAAGCCGGCAATCGAGCGGCCCGAACCCTTGATCCAGTCGCCATCGCCGTCGCCGGGCGCAAATGTGATGGTCGGGCGATGGAAGCGTTCCTTCAGCCGCGACGCGACGATGCCGATCACGCCCTGGTGCCAGCTGTCGTTGAACATCGCGATGGTGGTCTGGCCCGGCGCGAGCTCGCCCAGTCCGGCCAAGGCCTCGACCTGCATGCCTGCTTCGATCGAACGGCGCTCGCGGTTCATGCCGTCCAGTTCGCTGGCGATCTCCAACGCGCGCGCGTAGTCGTCGCTGAGCAGGCACTCGATGCCCAGCGACATGTCCGCCAGGCGGCCGGCCGCGTTCAACCTCGGCCCGAGTGCGAAACCGAGGTCGAACGCGCTGGCGCGGCGCGCATCGCGCCCCGCCACGTTGAACAGGGCGGCGACGCCAGGATGCATCCGGCCGCGCCGCATCCGTTGCAAGCCCTGCGCGACCAGCACGCGGTTGTTGCCGTCCAGCCGCACGACGTCCGCCACCGTGCCGAGTGCGACCAGATCCAGCAGTTCCACCAGGCGCGGCTGCGCGGCCGGGTCGAGCGCGCCCCGTTCGCGTAGACAGGCCCGCAGCGCAAGCAGTACGTAGAACATCACGCCGACCCCGGCGAGATGCTTGCTGGCGAAGTCGCAGCCCGGCTGGTTCGGGTTGACGATGGCCCGGGCCGCCGGCAGCGTCGCGCCAGGCAGATGGTGATCGGTGACCACGACGTCGATGCCGGCGGCCCGCGCGGCCGCTACGCCGTCGACGCTGGCGATGCCGTTGTCCACCGTGACCAGCAGGTCCGGATGGCGCGTGGCGGCCAGCGCGACGATTTCGGGCGTGAGGCCGTAGCCGTACTCGAAGCGGTTCGGGACGAGGTAGTCGACGTTGGCGCCGAACATGCGCAGGCCACGCACGGCCACCGCGCAGGCCGTGGCGCCGTCGCAATCGTAGTCCGCCACGACCAGCAGCCGCTTGCCGGCGGCGATCGCATCGGCCAGCACGCCGGCTGCCGCTTCGATGCCGCGCAGGCCCGACGGGTGGAGCAGCCGCGGCAGTGAAACGTCGATCTCGTCCGGATGCCGCACGCCACGTGACGCATAGAGCCGCGCAAGCACCGGGTGCAGGCCGCTCTCGCTCAGGCTGCGCAGGGTGTCATCGGCGAACGGACGAACAAAGAGTTGTGTCATGCGTGATCGATTCGGGCCCGGACGCCGCTGCTGCTGCGGCGTCGGCGCGGGCGTTGCAGTGGGGGTAGGAGCAGGCGTGGCGTCGCGATGGGTATGGGTGCGTCGGGTGCGTGGGCGGCAAGGAGCGCATCAAGCGTATCAAGGCCGCCGTGTTCGGTGCCGATGTCCACGACCGCACTGTCACGCCATCGCGCGGCCCGCGGCCGGGGGGCGCTCACGAGGGCAGCGTGCGTGCGCGCGAATCGTTGCCGACTGCCAACGCCAATGGGCGCCGGCGCCAGAAGCGTCGCAGATCGCCTCGGCCAACCCGCACGGTTCGCGACTCGACGTCGCCGGTGAGGATCAACGTGACTTCCGGCAGTGTGCCATCGGCGAGCGCCGCCAGGATCGGGGCAAACCATTCCCGCTCCGCCGCCTTCATCGCCTCGCGCCAGCCATGCGCATCCTCGGCCAGGGTCGCGGCCAGCGGCGCATCGTACTCGATCAGCCAGGGCGCGCCGTCGGTACTGGCAGGCACTGCGTCTGCCTGCGCCAGCAGCGACGTATAGTCGCGTGGCGGATCGGCGGCGTCGGCGCCGGAAGCCAGCGCCAGCCCGCGCGTTGCCGGCGCTGCGGCATACACGCGTGCGTAGCGGCGGCTGGGTTGGCTGTACCGGCCATAGCCGTGCAGCCAGACCGAGTTGATCGGCGGGGCGCGGCGGTCGTTGACCGGATGGTCGTGCCAGACCATCTGGATTTCGTTCTGCAGCGCCAGCCAGCGCCGCGCCGTCTTGCGGGCCTCGTCGGCGGCGGATGCATCGCCGGCCGGCGCGGCCGGCTGCGGCAGCCACAGGTCGACGCTGCGGCCGCTTGCCTTCGCTGGCGACGCGGCAGCGAACGGGCCGGGCGCCGCCGCGCCGACACCTTGCGTCCGCGCGGCGGCGTACCAGCGCCACGGCGTCGGCGCCAGCAGCCGCAGGCCTCGCTCGGTGAACGAGGCGTCGGCGGCCTCGCGCAGTGCGTCCGCCTCGGGCGCGCCCAGGGCGATTGCATGCGGGCCGTGCAGGCGCAGGTGGTCGCGCGTCACTTCGACATGCACCGGCTCCACGCAGAGCCAGGCTTCGCCGAGCGCCGGCTCGCCGCCGTCCCCGAGCAGCATGAAGGGCGCCAGGGGCGCCGCCTCGGCGCCGTCCAGCCCATGGCGCTCGGCCAGCCAGCGTTCGTGCCCCGTGGCGCGCTGGAAGTCCTCACCGCGTACCACGTCGATGCGCGGCGCGCGCGCGAACAGGCGCGCAAGCGCGGGGAGGTCGAGGCCCTGCCAAAGGGACGGGTCGTCCGGCAGCGACGCGGGCAGCAACAGGTGAAGCGGCGGTAGGCGCATGATGTCGGGCATTGTATGGCAAACTTGCCGGTTACCGAATGTCCGCTGCGGCCGACGCCGAATGGTCGTCGATGGTGCGTGACGGCTTGCGATGGTTCGCACGACGAGGCCGGCATGCGGCTGGACACGGGCACGGCGGCGGTGGCACATGGGCGCCGCCGCAATAGACAGCAACACGACACGAGCAGGCGCGCATGCGGATGCGCGCCGGCTGGCGCGAGCGCCAGCTTGACGGGCCGACCAGTGGCCGCAACGCAGGAACCTCTCGCTTGAAACTACCTTACGAATGGCAGATCGGCTGGCGCTACACCCGCGCCGGCAAGCGCACCAGCGGCAACGGCTTCATTTCGTTCATCGCGATGGTCTCGATGGCCGGCATCGCCCTTGGCGTCGCCGCCCTGATCGTCGTGCTGTCGGTGATGAACGGATTCCAGAAGGAAGTGCGTGACCGCATGCTGTCGGTGCTGGCGCACGTCGAGGTGTTCTCGCCGAGCGGTTCGATGCCGGATTGGCATTTGACCGCGCAGGAAGCGCGCCGCAACCCCGAGGTGCGCGGCGTCGCTCCTTATGTCGATGCACAGGCCCTGCTGAATCGGGGCACCACGATGTCCGGCGTGATGCTGCGCGGCGTCGACCCGACGCTCGAACCGCAGGTTTCCGACATCGGCAAGGAGATGCGCGTCGGTAACATGAGCGACCTGAAGCCCGGCAGCTTCGGCATCGTGCTGGGTGCCGCGCTGGCCTCGGCGGTGGGGGTCACCGCTGGCGACACAGTGATGTTGCTGGTGCCGCAGGGCCGGATGACGCCGGCGGGCATGCTGCCGCGCCAGAAGCGCTTCACGGTGGTCGGCGTGTTCGAGTCGGGGCACTTTGAATACGACAGCGCGCTCGCGGTCATCAACATCCAGGACGCGCAGACCTTGCTGTCGCTGGAGGCGCCGAGCGGCATCCGCATTCGCCTGGCGGACATGCAGCGCGCGCCGCAGGTGGCGTATGCGCTGTCGCGCAGCCTGTCCGGCGACCTCTACATCCGCGACTGGACCAAGCAGAACCGGAATTGGTTCTCGGCCGTGCAGATCGAGAAACGGATGATGTTCATCATCCTGACGCTGATCATCGCGGTGGCCGCGTTCAATCTGGTGTCGTCGCTCGTGATGACCGTGACCGACAAGCAGGCCGACATCGCGATCCTGCGCACGCTCGGGGCACAGCCGCGCTCGATCATGAAGATCTTCTTCGTGCAGGGCGTCACCGTCGGTTTCATCGGCACTTCGCTTGGCGTCATCCTGGGCAGCGTGATCGCGCTGAACATTCCGGTCGTCGTGCCAATGATCGAGCGGCTGTTCCAGGTGCAGTTCCTGCCGCCGAGCATCTACTTCATCAGCGAGTTGCCGTCGGATCTGGAAGTTGCCGACGTGACCCGCATCGGCCTGATTGCCTTCGGCCTGTCGGCGCTGGCTACCCTGTATCCGAGCTGGCGCGCCGCGCGCGTCAAGCCTGCCGAGGCGCTGCGCTATGAATGACATGACTCCGGTCCTGGCTGCCGATGACCTGAGCAAGGTATTCGAACAGGGGCGCACCCGGGTGACCGTCCTCGACGGCGCATCGCTGCGGGTGATGCCCGGCGAGAAAGTGGCGATTGTCGGCGCGTCCGGCAGCGGCAAGAGTACCTTGCTGCACGTGCTGGGCGGACTCGACGAGCCGTCTGCTGGCACGGTGTCGCTGCAGGGGCGGCCTTACACGCAGCTTGGCGAGCACGAGCGCAACGTGATGCGCAACCAGAAGTTGGGCTTCGTGTACCAGTTCCACCATCTGCTCGGCGAGTTCACCGCGTTGGACAATGTCGCGATGCCACTGCGCATTCGACGGCTGTCCGAGGCGGACGCGCGCGAGCGGGCGATGGCCATGCTGGAGCGCGTCGGCCTGGGCTCGCGTGCGAAGCACCGGCCCGGCGCGCTGTCCGGCGGCGAACGCCAGCGCGTGGCGATCGCGCGCGCGTTGGTGGGCGAGCCGGCGTGCGTGCTGGCGGACGAGCCGACCGGCAACCTGGATGTTCATACCGCGGACGGTGTGTTCGACCTGATGTTGGAACTGTCGCGGACGCTCTCGACCAGTTTCGTGTTGGTGACGCACGACACCGGACTGGCGGCGCGCTGCGACCGTGCCTTGCGCCTGCTGGACGGTCGCCTGGTCGATGCGGCGTTGAGCGGCGCGGGCGCCTGAGGACGGGCGCGGCAGCAGCGGCTCGGCCGCTGCCGAACGGTCGACGGGCCGGGCGCATGCGGGCGGGGTTCAGCGGCGGGTGCGCGCCCGCGCCGCCGCCCGTTTTACGGTTGCTCCGGCGTGCCGATCGATGCCGCGAGCACGCGGCGCAAGGGGTTTCGAGGTCGCTTCGAGTTGCTTCAGGCTGCCGGGCGCCACCGGTAGCCTTCGCTAGCCACCGGTCGCGGCCGGTCACCATAGGCAGCGCCAGGCCGCGCCGCCCGGCGCCGACATGCTTCCAGAGCGGCAACGGCTCGGCGACTGAGGAGCCGCCGGCGACAAGCCGTCAGCAATGAACCGTCAGAAGTAAGGCGCCAGCAATAAGCCGCGAACGGCAAGTCGGGAACGATAAGCGGCGCGCATCGGGAGGATTCGACACATGTGGATCGACAGTCATTGCCATCTCGACGCCGGTGAGTTCGACGCGGATCGCGCGTCGGTGGCTGCCGCGGCGCGCGCGGCGGGCGTCGCCTGCATCGTGATCCCGGCCGTCGCACGCAGCAATTTCGAAACCGTGCGGGCGCTTGCGCATGCCACGGGCAATGCCTACGCGCTTGGCATTCATCCGCTCTTCACCGGCGGCGCCGACGATGCCGATCTGCTGGCCTTGCGCGCGGCCGTCGCGCAGGCACTCGACGATCCACGCTTCGTCGGCATCGGCGAGATCGGCCTGGACTATTTCGTCACGACGCTCGACGACGCGCGTCAGCGCCACGTGTTCGCCGAGCAGTTGAAGATGGCCCGCGACTTCGACCTGCCGGTGATCTGCCATGTCCGGCGCGCGCAGGATCAGGTTGCGGCGGGCTTGCGCCGCTTCGGCGTACGCCGCGGCATCGCCCATGCGTTCAATGGCAGTCGCCAACAGGCCGACGCCTATCTCGCGCTCGACTTCAAGCTCGGCTTTGGCGGCGCGTCGACCTTCGAGCGCGCCCGGCAGATACGTCGCCTAGCCGGCGCGTTGCCGCTCGACGCGCTGGTGGTCGAGACCGACGCCCCCGACATTGCGCCGGCCTGGCTTTACAAGCAGCGCAATACGCCCGATCAGATTCCCGCCATCGGGGCGCACCTCGCCGCACTACGCGGCATCGACGTCGCCGACTTCGCGCAAGCGATGACGGCCAATACGATCGACATACTTCCTCGCCTCGCGACGCTGCTCGATACTGCGCGGTAAAAGTCGGGCGCCGGCCCGGCCACCGATTGCGAGAGGGCGGGCATGCGGAGTTGGGCGATCGCGTTTGCGCTGGGCGTGTGCTGGTTGCAGCATCGCCCCGCATTGCCGCCCGAAGCGAGTTTATGGCTGTTGCGGCTGGCCGCGATCGGCATCTCCATCGCGCTGTTCGGCATTTTCGTCTGCCTGCATCTCTTTGCTGCCGCGCCGGCAGGCTCGATGTCGCTGCCGCCGGTTGCCGTGTCGGAACGCGCGCCGCCTTCGCGCGAGCGGGCATCAGGACATCGGCGGGCAGATCGGCCCAGTCATCGGCTCACTCATCGGCGCAGTTATTGGCGCAGTCATCGGCGCAGTCATCGCCTCAATCGTCGGCGCCGGCATTGCCTGCGGCATAGGCTCGGACATTCGCTCAGGCATTGGCGTACGCGCTTTCGCGGTCGAGGACGCTGCGCCGCCGATCGCTTCATCGGTCGATCGCGGTTTCCGCTGACGGCCGCTGTGGTCCGGACAGTTGGCCTGGCGTGTGCGTCGGCGCTGGGCGTTGCGCATGCGGGCCTGGATGCCCACGCGCGGCTATCGACGCGGTTGCCGGTGGCGCTGGAAGGGAGGACGCTCGCGCTGACGGGCCGGATCGTGGGACTGCCGAGAACCGGGCCCGACGCGGTGTCCTTCCTGCTCGAAGTCGATCATTGCAGAGGTCTCGGCCGCGTCGCTTCCGCCCTGTGCGCTGTGGGGCCGCGCCGGGTGAGCCTGTCGTGGCGCCGTTTCGCGGGTGACGGCCGTGCCTTGCCGGCACTCAGGCCGGGTCAGCGGTGGCGGCTGCCGGTTCGCTTGCAGCGGCCCTACGGCACGGCGAACGCGCACGGCTTCGACTTTGAGGCGTGGGCACTGCAGCGCGGCATCGACGCCACCGGCCATGTCCAGACCGACCGCGGCGCGGCACGACTGGCCGAACCGGCCGACGCGTCGCTCGGCTGGCGGGACCGCATCGACCGCCTGCGGCAGCGGTTGAGGATGGATATCGAGGCGAGTGTCGGCGTCAAGGCGCCACGCGCCACCGCATCGACGCGCGTCGGCACGCGGGCCGAATGGAACAGCCGGGGCAGCCGGGGCGAGCCCGCGGACGCGGCTCAATCGGCTCGATCGGCTCAATCGGACCGTTTGGACCGTTCGGACCGTTCGGTTGAGGGGCATGAAGCGGATGAAGCAGACGCGTCGCGGTCACGCCTGACCCGGTTGCCTGAACGCCGTTCGAGCGACACGCAGGTGAGCGATGGAATCGTCGCGCGCAGCCGCATGCCGGTACTGACGGCATTGACGATCGGCGACCAGCGCGGCTTGCCGTCTTCGGTACGCGCGTGGTTGGCGCAAACCGGAACCAGCCATCTGCTTGCGATCTCCGGGTTGCACGTCGGCATCGTCGCCGGCGGCGTGGCGTGGCTGGCCAGCGTCCTGTGGCGATGCGCGATCTGGCGTGGTCGGCCCTTGGCGCTGTTCGTGCCCGCGCAACTGATCGCGGCGCCGATTGCCGCGATCGGCGCGTGCTTCGTGGTGGCGCTGTCGGGTTTCGGGGTCCCGGCGCTGCGGGCCGGCTGGATGACCACGGTTGCGCTGGTGACCTGGACACTGCGCCGCCGGACCCGGGCGACCGTGACGCTTTGTTGGGCCTTGCTTCTGGTCCTGGCGGCTGACCCGTCGGCAATCCTGTCCGCTGGCTTCTGGCTATCGTTCTGTGCGGTTGCTGCCATTCTCCTGGCGACCTCGCCTCGTCCGCCGGGCAGCGATGCCGCCAGCCGCGCGGGCGGGCCACCGATGGGGCCGCGCGACGTGGGCGGCTGGCGCGCGCGGTGGCAATCGGTGCGCGCGGCGACCCGCGTCCAGATGGCCGTCACGCTTGCACTGGTGCCGCTGACCGCGGACTGGTTTTCGCAGGTCTCCCTGATCAGCCCGGCCGCGAACGCACTCGCTATACCATGGGTGAGTTTCCTTCTGCTTCCGGTCGCGATGATCGGTGTCTTGATGCCGCCGCCGTTTGATCACTTCTGCTATCGGGCGGCGGCACACCTGAGCGATGGACTGCTTTATTTCCTTGCGGCGCTGACCAGCGTGCCGCTTGCCTCGGTAACCTTGCCGCCGACCGGCCCGGTCGCCACGGCACTGGCGTTTGCCGCGATGGTATTACCGTGGATGCGGTGGCGTCGTGCCGATCGTTTGCGCTTGCCAATTGCGGCATGCTGCGGGCTGCCGATCTGCGTGATGGCAGGCGCCGCCGCCTGGGGACGTGTGGCGGAAGGTGAATACCGTGTGACCGCCTACGATGTGGGCCAGGGCGGCGGTGTGCTGGTCGAAACCGCGTCGCATCGGCTGCTGTTTGACACTGGGCCACCCCATGGCGAGTCCGACATCGGCGAACGGGTCATCGTCCCGCACCTGCGGGCTTGCGCGGTTGCGCGCCTCGACATGCTGATGCTCAGTCATGTCCATGTCGATCACACGGGCGGCGCGCTGAGCGTGATTCGCGCGGTGCCGATCCGGGTGCTGTCCGGCTCCCTGCCGCGCACCCATGCCGCGCGCCTGGCGATGGCGGCGGCCGGCGGCGCCAACACCTTCTGCGTGCGCGGGCAGCGGTGGACCTGGGACGGCGTGCGTTTCGAGGTGCTCTGGCCGCCCCGTCCCGAAAGTGGCAGCGGCAGCGGCGGCGCGAACGCGTCGAGTTGCGTGCTGCGCGTCGACAATGGTCGGCACGTCGCGTTGTTGTCGGGTGACATCGAGGCCGCGCAGGAGGCGCGGCTGCTCGCCTATCATGCCCGCGGGGCGTCGCGGCGCGTGCCGCGCCGGGTGCCTGCTGCCCGCGCGCCGGCCGGTCCTCCCACGCCGGCGGTGCGCGGTGCGGCGGTGAATCTCGACGCCGCGGCGGGACCGAACCGTTTCGAGGACAGTGGACGCGATACACTGCCAGGCCTGCGGGCGGACGTGGCGTTCGCGCCGCATCATGGCAGTCGGACGTCGTCGACGCTGCCCTGGGTGCGCGCCCTTGGCGCCAGCGAGGTCGTGTGCCAGGTCGGCTACCGCAATCGCTTCGGGCATCCGCACCGCACCGTCACTGCGCGCTACGCTCGCCATGGCGCGCGCCTGCATCGTACCGACCGGGATGGGATGATCCACTTCGAGACGCGTGGCGGCGAGTTGCGCAGCGAACGCTTCCGGGAGGCGCAACGCCGCTACTGGATGCCGGACTGGCCGGCGGAGCGTGAGATGTCACCGTGACCGTTGAGGCCGCCGGCCGCCGGCCGCCTGTCGCGCGGCGCGCCGCGCGACAGGCGAATCTGACCGCCGTACCGCACGCCGTACCGCACGCCGTACCGCACGCCGTACCGCACGCCGTACCGCACGCCATACCGCACGCCATACCGCACGCCATACCGCACGCGGCGGGCGCCGTCGCGACCGGAATCGGCATGTTCGCGCGCATTCCCGGCTCGGTCGATCGGCTCGCCTCAGGTATAATCCGGCTTTCCCGCGAGCAATCCTGCGATGACCAAATATGTCTTCGTCACGGGCGGCGTCGTTTCCTCGCTAGGAAAGGGCATTGCCGCTGCGTCACTGGCCGCGATTCTCGAATCGCGCGGCCTCAAAGTCACCCTTCTCAAGCTGGACCCGTACATCAACGTCGACCCCGGTACGATGAGCCCTTTCCAGCACGGGGAGGTCTTCGTTACCGAGGATGGCGCTGAAACCGATCTCGACCTGGGCCACTACGAGCGCTTCATCAGCACGAAGATGCGCCGGGCGAACAACTTCACCACGGGCCAGATCTACGAGTCGGTGATCCGCAAGGAGCGTCGCGGCGAGTACCTGGGCAAGACGGTTCAGGTGATTCCGCACATCACCAACGAAATTCAGGCCTTCCTCGAACGCGGCGCCCAGATGGCGACCTGCGGCGAGCCCGACGTCGCGATCGTTGAGATCGGCGGCACGGTCGGTGACATCGAATCGTTGCCATTCCTGGAAGCGGCGCGCCAGATGAGCCTGCGGCTCGGTCGCAATCAGGCATGCTTCGTCCATCTCACGCTGGTGCCGTACATCGCGACGGCCGGCGAGCTGAAGACCAAGCCGACGCAGCATAGCGTCCAGAAGCTGCGCGAGATCGGCATCTTCCCGGATGCACTGCTGTGCCGTGCCGACCGTCGGATTCCCGACGACGAGCGCGCGAAGATCTCGATGTTCTCGAACGTGCCGTCGGACGCCGTGATTTCGATGTGGGACGTCGACAGCATCTACAAGATACCGCAGATGTTGAACGATCAGGGTCTTGACGAGATCATCTGCAACGAACTGCAACTGCATGACAAGGCCAAGGCGGCCGATCTGTCGATGTGGGCGGGCCTTGTCACCGCACTGGAATCGCCGAAGGACCAGGTGACGATCGGCATGGTCGGCAAGTACGTCGACCTGACCGAGTCGTACAAATCGCTGATCGAGGCATTGCGCCACGCGTCGATCCACACCTCGACCAAGGTGTCGATCGAATATATCGACTCCGAGCAGATCGAAGCGGCCGGCACGGACGTGCTCGCGCACCTCGACGCGATTCTGGTGCCGGGCGGCTTTGGCCGGCGCGGTACCGAAGGCAAGATCGCGGCGATTCGCTATGCGCGCGAGCGGAAGGTGCCTTACCTCGGCATCTGCCTCGGCATGCAACTGGCGGTAATCGAATTCGCGCGGCACGTCGCCGGGCTGGGCAAGGCCAACAGCACGGAGTTCGACCCGCTGACCGAGTCGCCGGTGGTCGCGCTGATCACCGAGTGGTATGACCGGGAAGGCAAGGTCGAGCAACGCACCGGCGAGTCCGACCTTGGCGGCACGATGCGCCTGGGCTCGCAGCGCTGCCCGGTCAAGCCCGACACGCGCGCGGCGCGCATCTATGGCGAGACGGTCAACGAACGGCATCGCCATCGCTACGAAGTGAACAACCACTTCGTGCCGCAACTGGAGGAAAAGGGGCTGGTGATCAGCGCCCGCACGCCGACCGAGTCGCTGCCCGAGATGATGGAACTGCCGGCCGCGATGCATCCGTGGTTCGTCGGCGTGCAGTTTCACCCGGAATTCACGTCCACGCCGCGCGACGGCCATCCGCTGTTCTCGTCGTTCGTCGAGGCGGCGCGCGAGCGCAAGCATGCGCGCAGCGACGTGCCGGTTGCCGAGGCGGACGCATGAAGCTGTGTGACTTCGAGGTCGGGCTCGACCGGCCGTTCTTCCTGATCGCCGGCACCTGCGTGCTCGAATCGCAGCAGATGGCGATCGATGTCGCCGGTCAGCTCAAGGAAATGTGCAGCGCGCTGCAGATTCCGTTCATCTACAAGTCGTCGTACGACAAGGCCAACCGCAGCTCGGGCACCTCGTTCCGCGGTCACGGCATGGAGAGCGGCCTGCGCGCGCTGGACGAAGTTCGGCGGCAGCTGGGCGTGCCGGTCCTGACCGACGTGCACAGCGAGGCGGAGGTCGAGCCGGTTGCTTCCGTGGTCGACGTGCTGCAGACGCCTGCCTTCCTGTGCCGACAGACCGATTTCATCCATGCTTGCGCGCGTTCCGGCAAGCCGGTGAACATCAAGAAGGGGCAGTTCCTGGCGCCGCACGACATGAAGAACGTGATCGACAAGGCCCGTCACGCGGCGCGCGAGGCAGGGTTGGACGACGATCGCTTCCTCGCCTGCGAGCGCGGTGCGTCGTTCGGGTACAACAACCTCGTTTCCGACATGCGCTCGTTGGCCATCATGCGCGAAACTGCGGCGCCGGTGGTCTTCGACGCGACGCATTCGGTGCAGTTGCCGGGCGGGCAGGGTACGGCGTCGGGCGGTCAGCGGGAATTCGTCCCGGTGCTGGCGCGCGCCGCCGTTGCGGTGGGCGTCGCGGGCCTGTTCATGGAGACCCATCCGGATCCGGCCAAGGCCCTGTCCGACGGTCCGAATGCGGTGCCGCTGCGTCGCATGCGCGCGTTGCTCGAGACGTTGAAAACGCTCGACGAGACGGTCAAGCGCACGCCTTTCCTGGAAGACGATTTTTCGGCGTGAGGCGGGCACGGCGCACGGCGCCGGTCGGGAGGAGACATCGCCCGTGACGACCGGCCGCCATGCGTAGCGAAGCGGAAGAATGACGCCGGATGCAGGGCCAACGCCATGCCGGTGTGAACGGTTTAGCCATTGAGAGGAAAGAGAATGAGTGCAATCGTAGATATCATCGGGCGCGAAATCCTGGATTCGCGCGGCAACCCGACCGTCGAGTGCGACGTGCTGCTGGAGTCCGGCGTGATGGGCCGGGCGGCCGTGCCCTCGGGCGCGTCGACGGGTTCGCGCGAGGCGATCGAAGTGCGTGACGGCGACCAGACCCGCTACAGCGGCAAGGGCGTGTTGACCGCCGTCGAGCACGTGAACACCGAAATCTCCGAAGCGATCATGGGCCTGGATGCCGCCGAACAGGCGTTCCTGGACCGCACGCTGATCGATCTCGACGGCACCGACAACAAGGTCCGGCTGGGCGCGAACGCGATGCTGGCGGTGTCGATGGCCGTCGCGAAGGCAGCCGCCGAGGAAGCCGGTCTGCCGCTGTACCGCTATTTCGGCGGTTCGGGCGCGATGCAGATGCCGGTGCCGATGATGAACATCGTCAATGGCGGTGCGCACGCCAACAACAGCCTGGACATCCAGGAATTCATGGTCGTGCCGGTCGGCCAGACCAGCTTCCGTGAAGCGCTGCGTTGCGGCGCCGAGATCTTCCATGCACTGAAGAAGATTCTCGCGGACCGCGGCATGAGCACGGCCGTCGGTGACGAAGGCGGTTTCGCGCCGAACTTCGCCAGCAACGACGAATGTCTGACGACGGTTCTGCAGGCCATCGAGAAGGCGGGCTACCGTCCGAGCGAGGACGTGCTGATTGCGCTCGACTGTGCGTCGACCGAGTTCTATCGCGATGGCAAGTACCACCTGAGCGGCGAGAACCTGCAACTGACGTCTGGCGAGTTCACCGACTACCTGGCGACGCTGGCCGACAAATTCCCGATCGTGTCGATCGAGGACGGCATGTCGGAAAACGATTGGGCGGGCTGGAAGACCCTGACCGATCGCCTGAAGAACAAGGTCCAACTGGTCGGTGACGACTTGTTCGTGACCAACACGAAGATCCTGAAGGAAGGCATCGACCAGGGTATCGCCAACTCGATCCTGATCAAGATCAACCAGATCGGCACCCTGACCGAAACCTTCGCGGCCATCGAGATGGCCAAGCGCGCCGGGTACACGGCTGTCGTGTCGCACCGGTCGGGCGAAACCGAGGATTCGACGATCGCCGACATCGCCGTTGGCCTCAACGCGCTGCAGATCAAGACCGGTTCGCTGTCGCGCAGCGACCGTATCGCGAAGTACAACCAGTTGCTGCGCATCGAGGAAGACCTCGGCGACATCGCCAGCTACCCGGGCCGCTCCGCTTTCTACAATCTGAAGTAAGGCGGCGCGTCGCCTCGACGAGATCGGCGCCGGGACGCGCAATGCGTCCCGGCGCCGACTGTCATCGGCCGTCCCGAATCGAACACTATGCGCGTTGTCACTCTTGTCCTGATCGCCTTGCTGGCGCTCGTCCAGTACCCGCTGTGGTGGGGGAACGGCGGCTGGCTGAGCGTGCACGACCTGGAGCAGCAGCTCATCGACCAACAGCGCAAGAACAACGAGAGCAAGGCACGCAACGATCGGCTGGCTGGCGAAGTCGAGGATCTGCAGACTGGTACCGCGGCCATCGAGGAGCGGGCGCGCTTCGAGTTGGGCATGGTCAAGAACGACGAAGTCTTTGTGCAGTTCGTGAAACCCTCGCAAGCGGCACCGAGCGCGCCGGGCCCCGCGGTCAGCGGTTCGACACGCGGGACGGTCTCGAGCGCGCCGTTGTCGGTGGTGCCCGAACCGCCCGCGCGTGGCCGGGCTCGTCGCGAATCGCATCGGCACTGAACGGTCGGGCGTCGCTGCGTGCAGCGCGTCGCGGACGCCCGTCGAGCTGTCGTGGATGGGCGAACGCCTCTGAGTGATCGAGATTCAGCGCTTGAGGATCGGTGTGCAAGGACTGGTGCTCGAAGACTGCTGGCGAAGGCACGCGGTATTTCCAGAGGACTCTCTGTGATGCGCGGCGCGATGGCAACGCTTCCGATTCGTCAGACGGCCAGACCCGCTGAAGATCGTTCTCACGGCCTCATCTGTTTATATACTGAAGGTTTTCCAACTTGTCACTTCGACAGTTGTCGGGCGGTGGCATTTCGCCCTTGGAACCGGTTGAGTCTGTACCCGTCACCGTCACCAGCGATCCGTGGGCGCGTTGGCAGTGTCCTTTGAGTCAGACGAGCCGCCCACGGGCGCCAGCGGTCGAGCACCGTGCAACCGGCCATGCAGTGGCCCGGTCGAAGCGGTGACATTCTTGCAAGCCGTCAAGCCGTCAAGCCGTCAAGCCGTCAAGCCGTCAAGCCGTCAAGCCGTCAAGCCGTCACCCGTCAAGCTGTCGAGCGAAGAATCCATCCGGCCGCGAAGCCGTCGCTAATGAAGCGGTGAAGCGGTGAAGGCGTCAGGCCGACGGGGCATCCAGCGGTGAAGCGGTCAAAGTGCGGAGCCGAGAAGCCGGGAAGCCGAGAAGCCGGGAAGCCGAGAAGCCGAGAAGCCGAGAAGCCGAGAAGCCGAGAAGCCGAGAAGCCGAGAAGCCGAGAAGCCGGGAAGCTGGGAAGCCGAGACGCCGGGAAGCCGGGAAGCTGGGAAGCCGAGACGCCGGCAAATCGACGAACCGAGGAACCGAGAAGTAGCGGAAGCGCGTCGAGACGTGGCAGCGCGGCGCACTCGACCCGTCGTCCGATAACGCTCTGCTGCCGCGGCACAGAGCTGCGATTCGTTATGGTCGCTTTGCCGCTCGCCCCTTGTCGTTTCTCCGCCGATGCCGTGCCGCGGATTCCTGACCGCCGCTTCGGTGACGTCTGCCCCCGCAGCCGGCAGGACACCGTCGCCTGTGTGCACATTCGCGTGGTGGACGGGCGCAGGGACCGGCGCAGGAGCCGGTGTAGGGACCGGTGCAGGGACGGACATGGCGGCGCGACGCCGGCAAGTTCGCCGATCCTCACCGCGCACGTCGGGCGTGTTCGTCAGCCCGACGTGCGCGGCGTGCCGACGCCGGCAGGGCCGGCGTGTCTCGGCCCTCCGCTCCGTTTCGGATCACCATCCGAAGCCGTAGCCGACGCTCCAGCCGCCGCGTCGTCCCCAACCGCCGCCGCCATACCAACCTCCCCAACTCGGTCCCCAGGCGGGTGCCGCCCATACAGGGCCGCCCCACGCGGGGCCGTACCAGCCGGGATAAGCCACCGGATAGACCGGCGCTGGCGCGACGACCACGGTCCGCGCGATTTCCTCATCACGCATCGCGCGATCCTGCTCGCGCAGCACTTGCTGGTCGATCTGGTCGTAGCGCTGCTTCTCGGTAGGCGTCAGCGGCCCGGAATAGGGCCGGGCCGGCACGGCGGTGCCGGGCGTCGGGGCGGTGCCCGGCGGCGCGTAATACGGCTGCGCGGATGGCGTCGCGGCTGGTGGATAGCCGTAGGGTTGCGCGGGCTGCGCCGCGGTCCCCGGTGCGTAGGCGGGCGCGTTGCCTTCCGGCGGGAACGGCGCGTAGCGCTGCGGTTGCCGCAGCGCTTCGGCGGTCGCCTGCGGCGTGCTCACGACTTGCGGCGCGGGCACTGGCTGCACGTCCGCCGCCGGCGCCGCCGCGCCGGGCGGCAAGCGGCTCAGTACGACACCGTTCGGGATCGGGCCGCCATACTGGTCGTAGTAGCCGGGCGCCGCGCAGGCACCCAGCAGGAGCGTCGCGGACACCAGCGCCAGCGCGTGGCGGGACGGAAAGGTCGCAATCATGATGAGCCTCTGCTCGATCGGGACGGCCGCACGGGCGGCCGACAGAGGTCCCGGGCGGCGAGCGCCGCGGGACATTTGCTTCATTGACGTCCGTCGGCGACGGCGTCCGGTGAACCTTTAGTGGCGCTGCTCCGATGCAGGCGTCACGCTGCCGGCTTCGGTGGCGCTGGCGAAGACCTGCGCCACGTCCACCGCGTCGAACGCATAGCGTTGGTTGCAGAAGTCGCAATGCGTCTCGACTTCGCCGCGCTCCTCGATGATGCCGTCCACTTCCTCGCGGCCCAGCATGCGCAGCATGTTCGCGACCTTCAGCCGCGAACAGGTGCACTTGAAGCGCGCCTGGTTCGGCTCGAAGTAACGCAGCGTCTCTTCCCAGAACAACCGCTTCAGCACGCGGTCGCTGTCCGTGCCGAGCAATTCCTCTGCTGACAGCGTGGCGCCCAGGTGGCAGACGCGGTCCCACGTGTCGGCGTCCAGCTCGTCGGCGGGCAGCGCGATACCGCCGTCACCCGGCATTTTCTGCAGCATCATGCCGACCGCGCGCTTGTCGTCGGCGGCGAGCCAGATGCGCGTGTCGAGCTGCTCCGACCTGCGCATGTACTGCTGCAGGACCGTCGCCACGCCCGCTTCCGGATGGTCGTCGTCGGAGAGCGGCACGATGCCTTGATAGGCCTGCTGACCGCGCTGCTTGTCGCGCGGATCGAGGGTGATCGCGCAGCGTCCGCCGCCGCCCACGTTGACCAGCGCGGTCAGGGTCGCGTCGTCATCGATCTGGACGTCGCCGTCGGCCAGCGTAGCGGTCGCGCGCATGTTCAGCTCGGAATCGCATTGCACGACGAGCATTCGCACCGGGCCGTCGCCGTGGATCTGAATGATCAGCGAGCCGTCGAACTTGAGCGTGGCCGACAGAAGGGCGGCGGCGGCCATCATCTCGCCCAGCAGGCGTACGATGGCCGGCGGGTAATCGTGACGCGCCAGCACTTCGCGCCAGGTGTCCTCCAGGGAGACGATTTCGCCCCGGACCGGCGCCTTGTCGAACATGAATTTCTGCAGTTGATCGGTCACGACTTCAATCCTGTCAAATACGTTATGCGAGGTGGGCGCTGCCCGTCGGCGTCAACCGATCGCGCGAAGCTGGTCGCGGAACAGCGCGCCACGCGCCACGTAGCCGTCCGCGCTGTGGCGCAGTCCGGCAATTTCGGCCTCGGTCAGCGCCCGGGCGACACGCGCCGGCGTGCCGAGGATCAGCGATCCGGGCGGGAACTGCTTGCCTTCGGTGACGAGTGCGCCGGCGCCGACCAACGAGTTCTCGCCAATCACCGCCCGGTTCAGCACCACCGCCTGGATGCCGATCAGCGTGTTGTCGCCGATCGTGCAGCCGTGCAGCATCGCCTGATGGCCGATGGTCACGCCTTCGCCCAGGGTCAACGGCGTGCCGTCGTCGGTGTGCAGGACGGCTCCGTCCTGGACGTTGCTGCGCCGGCCGACGGAAATCAGGTCGTTGTCGCCGCGCAGCACCGCCTGCGGCCAGACGCTGGCTTCCGCGGCGAGGGCGATGTTGCCGATGACCGTGGCCTCGGCGGCAACATAGGCAGTCGGATCGATGCTCGGCTGTATGTCGCCGATGGCGTAAATAGTCACTCGGTCTCCCAGTGGCGGCGCCGTCGCCAATGCGGCAGCGCGGTCGTCGTTCGTGCAGCGTCGTCGCTTTGAGCGACAGCGCGCTCGTCCCCCAATGCGGCGTGGACGTCCTCCATGCAGCGGTCGTCCATGCGGCGGCCCCGTTCTGCATGCGGCTGCCGCGTGCAGAACGATCTCGGCAGTGGCTGCTCTACAATATGGGCCTGCCCGGCGTAATCTCAATATTGTAGCCGCCGGGGCGGGCGAGACGCGGCAATGTCGCCGGTGTCGCCATGCTGCTTCGTTACTGAATGTCACCGGCGCCGCCGTTCAACCCTTGAACGATTCCTTCGATCTTTCCCCGCCCGCCTTGCATGTTTTGCCGCCGGATGCGCCACTGGCCGGCGCGTCGACCGCCCGCAGGGCGGCGCTGTTGGCGCTGGCTCGGTCCGAACCCGAGGCCAAGGTGGCGGCCGCGCGTGCGCTCGCCACGTCGCGGTTGCCAATCGGTGCCGACGAGTCGCTGACGCCGTCGGACTGGCCCGGCCGGCCCGAGCGGCCACGGCTGGTGTCGCCTCGCGAGCTGGAGCGGCGCAGCATGTCGAGCGTGGCCGGACGCGCCGCCTTGCTGCACGCTTTGGCGCATATCGAATTCAATGCGATCGATCTGGCACTGGACGCGGTGGCGCGCTTCGATGGCCTGCCCGAGGCGTTCTACCGCGACTGGCTGGGCGTGGCCGGCGAGGAAGCGTTTCACTTCACCTTGCTCCAAGACCGCCTGGCAGCCCTCGGACACGCATATGGCGACTTTCCCGCGCACGACGGGCTGTGGGAAATGGCGCTGAAAACGCGGGGCGAGGTGCTGGCGCGGATGGCAATCGTGCCGCGCACGCTCGAAGCGCGCGGCCTCGATGCCTCGCCGCCGATCCGCGCGAAGCTCGCCCAGGCGGGCGACCATGAGTCGGCCGCGATCCTCGACGTGATTCTGCGCGATGAGATTGGCCACGTCGCGATCGGCAATCGATGGTTTCGCCATCTCGCCGCGCGCGCCGGCGTGGCGCCGCTGGCGCTGTATGAGAGCTTGGCGCAGCGCTACGGGGCGCCCCGGCCGAAGGGGCCGTTCAATCTGGCGGCGCGCCGGCAGGCCGGTTTCGACGACGACGAATTGGCGGCACTGACGGGCGAGCCGAACCGCACCAGTGCCGGCGCGCTCGTCGGTAGGGTTGGCGGAGCGGACGACGATGCGCGATAGTCACAGCGACTTTGTCCGCCTGCGGGAACTGACGGTTCATGTCCGGCGCTGGGAGCCGCGCGACGCGGGCACGGCGACGCCGACGGTGTGGTTGCTGCACGGCTGGATGGACGTGTCGGCCAGCTTCCAGTTCGTCGTCGACGCATTGGCCGGGCAGTGCCGCGTCCTGGCGCCGGATGCGCGCGGCTTCGGCCTGAGCGACTGGCCGGTGGCCGCTGGCCACGCCAGCCACTACGCGTTCCAGGATTACCTGGCCGACCTGGATCAGCTCGTCGCTCACTACAGCCCGCGCGAGCCGATCGCGCTGGTCGGCCATAGCATGGGCGCCAACGTCGCACTGCATTACGCGGGCGTGCGTCCCGCGCGGGTGCGCCGGGTGGTCGCCCTCGAAGGGTTCGGCGTCGGCGACCAGCCGGCTTCGAGGGCGCCGGCCCGGCTGGCGGAGTGGCTCGACCAGCGCGCGCAGCCGCATGCCTGGCGTACCTATCCGTCGTTCGACGCGCTGGCCGACCGGCTCCTTCGCGACAATCCGCGGCTCGGTGCGGAACGGGCGCGGCTGTTGGCGCGCCAGCGCGGCGTGCGCGTCGGCGACATCGTCACGCCGCGCGGCGATCCGGCGCACCGCGCGCATGCGGGCCGGCCCTATCGGCTCGACGAGACGCTGGCGGTCTGGGGCGCAGTGACAGCGCCGGTGCTGCTGGTGGAAGGGCGCGACAGCGGCACGCTGCGACAGTTGGCCGGAGACGTGCCCGAGCCTGCGTTCAGGCAACGCTTCGAAGCGCTGCGTGAGCGCCGGCAACAATGGATCGAGGACGCGGGCCACATGGTCCATCTGGATCAACCCGAAGCAGTCGCCGCCAGCATCCGGGCGTTCCTGCTCGCCGAGGATGGGGGCGGCCAGCGCTAGGGAAGCGCTCCACGGGCCACCACTAGCCGACCTGCAGCCGACCCGCAGCCGACCCGCAGCCGACCCGCAGCCGACCCGCAGCCGACGGCTTCGGGTGCGCTGTACTAAAATCGGAGCATGCCAAGCGCACTCAACGCCGATCTGCACTGCCATTCAACCGCGTCCGACGGAACACTCGCGCCGGCCGCGGTGGCGGCGCTTGCCGCGCGCAACGGCGTGGCGCTGTGGTCGTTGACCGACCATGATGAGTTGTCCGGCCAGGCCGAGGCGGCCGCCGCGGCGCGCCGACTGGGCATGCGTTACCTGCCCGGCGTCGAAATCTCGGTAACCTGGGCGGGGCGCACGGTTCACATTGTCGGCATGAATGTCGACCCGACCTCGGCGGTTCTCAACGAAGGCCTGGTGCATGCCCGCTCGGGCAGAACCCGGCGGGCGCAGGAGATCGGCGAACGTCTCGCGAGTCTGGGTATCGCCGGCGCGTTCGACGGCGCGCTTGCGCATGTCGGCAATCCCGATCTGATCTCGCGCACGCATTTCGCGCGTTGGATGGTCGAGCGCGGCGTCGTGGCGGACCTGCAGACGGCGTTTTCCCGCTACCTGGGCGACGGGCGCGCCGCCTGCGTGCCGCATCGCTGGTCGCGGCTGGCGGATGCCGTCGGCTGGATCCTGGCGTCCGGCGGCGCGGCCATCGTCGCGCATCCCGGCCGCTACGATTTCACGCCGCTGGAGTTCGACGTTTTCTTCGGCGAATTCCGCAAGGCTGGCGGCACCGCGATCGAGGTCGTGACCGGCAGTCATACGCCGGACCAGTACGACGAGTACGCTGACGTCGCCAGACACTATGGCTTTCTGGCCTCGCGCGGTTCGGACTTCCATGGCCCCGGCGAGACACGCGCCGAGCCGGGCACGTTGCCGGCGTTGCCGCGCGACCTGACGCCGGTCTGGGCGCAGTGGCTCTGATCTTGCGACAGCAGAGGGCCGGTGACGGCCACGATCCGCAAGCAGCACCGCTCGGCCGTTGCATCGACCCTTACACTGCGTGACGGCTCGCCCGAGCCCGGCTGGCGCCCTGCGGCGCGCGCCGCGCTGTCCGGGTGCCGACGACGAGGACGAACATGGCGCAATTCTTCAAGATTCATCCGGACAACCCGCAGCCTCGGTTGATCAAGCAGGCATCCGAAATCCTGGCCGCCGGCGGTCTGGTCGCGTTGCCGACCGACTCGTGCTATGCGCTGGTCTGCCACCTGGACGATCGTCAGGCGGTCGACCGGCTGCGGCGGCTGCGCGGTATCGACGATCGACAGCATCTGTCGCTGCTAGTGCGCGACCTGTCGGAATTGGCGAACTTTGCGATGGTGGACAACCAGCAATACCGGCTGATCAAGTCGGTGACGCCGGGGCCCTACGTGTTCGTGCTCGAAGCGACGCGCGAGGTGCCGCGCCGGCTGTCGCATCCGTCGCGCAAGACCATTGGCCTGCGGGTGCCTTCGCATCCGCTCACCCAGGCGTTGCTCGAAACCCTGGGCCAGCCATTGATCGCGTCGACGCTGATTCTGCCACCGGACGACGAGCCGCTGAACGACCCCGAGGCCATCCGCGAGCGGCTCGAAAAACAGATCGAACTGGTGATCGACGGTGGGGCGTGTGCGGCCGAACCGTCGACGGTGATCGATCTGACTGGCGCCAGTCCACAGCTGGTGCGCGCCGGCCGGGGCGCGCTCGAACCGTTCGGTCTGAGCGCCTGACGGCGCCGTTCGGTCCGGAATCGCAACGGTGCTTGCAGGCTGGGCCAGCACGGCGCGGCCTTGATGGCATGCGATGTCTCGCCACGCCCGCCGGCCCAGCGCCGACCCGGCAGCAACCCGGCAGCAACCCGGCAGCAACCCAGCGCCGGCCCGACAGCAACGTGACGCCCTCCGAGCGCCGCCCGCGCACCGAGGCATTCGGGCAGCCAACCCCGGCCGCCCACGCCGCCTGTACCGCATTCGCGCCTCGCCGAGAGCGGCGGCACCCGCAAGGGCCGCTGGTGCCGACGGTGCTGTGATTGCTTCGGCCAGGCCATCGCAACGGACGCCCGACACCGCCCCGCGTGCCCGGTCGCGGCGCCGGAGCCGGCCGTCCGGCTTATGCGAGCGCCCGGGTGTTGTTACAATGCGCGCAAATGTTCGATAACCTCATCCAGAACCTGGCGGTCTATGCGCTGCCAGTGCTCTTCGCAATCACCCTGCATGAAGCCGCGCATGCCTACGCAGCGCGGCTTTTCGGCGATTCGACGGCCTATATGCTCGGCCGCGTCAGTCTGAACCCGGCGCGGCACATCGATCCGCTGGGTACCATCGCCATGCCGGTAGTGCTGTACCTGTTGACGGGCGGGGCCTTTCTGTTCGGCTATGCGAAGCCGGTGCCGGTCATGTTCGATCGCTTGCGCAATCCGCGCTGGCACGCGATGCTGGTCGCGGCAGCCGGGCCGGCCTCGAATCTGGTGCAATCGCTGCTGTGGGGCATTCTGGCGCTCGGCCTGCAGGCGGCCGGCGTGCAGGAGGCATTCTTCGTGAAAATGGCGTCGGCCGGCGTGTTGGTGAACCTGGTCATCGCCGCCTTCAACCTCTTTCCGCTGCCGCCGCTGGACGGCGGACGCATCGTGACGAGCCTGCTGCCGGCGCGACAGGCGATCACTTTCGGGCGACTGGAGCCGTTCGGCTTCATCATCGTCATGGTTCTCGTCATGACGCATGTGTTCGTGCCGTACTGGCTTTCGCCGCTGGTCAATGTCTTCTACGGCTTCGTGAACCTGCTGCTCACGCCTCTCGTTTCCCTCGTCGCCCTGGCCCACTGAACATGTATCCCGACCGTATCTTCTCCGGCATGCGACCGACCGGTACGCTGCACCTCGGCCATTACCACGGGGTCTTGAAAAACTGGGTCCGGCTGCAGAACGAGTATCCGTGCTATTTCAGCGTGGTCGACCTGCACGCGCTGACCACGCATTACGAGTCCCCGGAGGTGATCGAGCAACACGTCTGGGACGTGCTGATCGACTGGCTGGCCGCGGGCATCGATCCGCAAAGCGCAACCCTGTTCATCCAGAGCCGTGTGCCCGAGCATTCCGAGCTCGCGCTGCTCCTTGGCATGAGCACGCCGCTTGGCTGGCTTGAACGGGTGCCAACCTACAAGGAGCAGATCGAGAAACTGCGCGAGCGCGGCCGCGACCTGACGACCTATGGCTTCCTCGGCTATCCGCTGCTGATGACTGCCGACATCCTGCTGTACCGCGCCAACCTGGTGCCGGTGGGCGAGGACCAGGCACCGCATCTTGAAATCGCGCGCGAACTGGCGCGCCGTTTCAACAATATGTACGGGACCGAGCCGGGTTTCGAGGAAAAGGCGCAGGATGCGGCGAAGAAGCTGGGTGGCAAGCGCGCCAAGCTCTATTTCAAGCTGCGCACCGCGTACCAGCAGGAAGGGGACGACGAGGCGCTGGAGCAGGCGCGGGCGATGCTCCACGAGTCGCACAGCCTGTCGATGCACGATCGAGAGCGTCTGTTCGGTTACTTGGAAGGCGCGCGGCGGGTGATCCTGCCGGAGCCGCAGATCCTGTTGACCGAGGCGTCGCGCATGCCGGGCCTGGACGGACAGAAGATGTCCAAATCCTATGGCAATGCGATCGGCCTGCGCGAGGACAAAACGTCGATCGAAAAGAAGGTGCGCACGATGCCGACCGATCCGGCGCGCGTGCGCCGCACGGACCCGGGCGAGCCGGAGAAGTGCCCGGTGTGGCAACTGCACCGCGTCTATTCGGACGACAGCACGAAGGAATGGGTGCAGCAGGGCTGCCGGACTGCCGGCATCGGTTGCATCGAATGCAAGCAGCCGGTGATCGACGGCATTCTCGCCGAGCAGCAGCCGATGCTCGAACGCGCCCAGCCTTACCTCGACGATCCGCAACTGCTGCGCGCGATCGTCGCGAACGGCTGCGACAAGGCGCGCGAGGCGGCGCAGGAGACCATGCGCGAAGTGCGCGAGGTGATGGGCATCGGCTATCGCTGAGCGAGGTCGCCGGGTCCGGCTTTGCCGGACTGACCGAACGGGCCAGGCGGCCCCGGCGGGCTGGACGGACCGGTTCGCCAGGCGATTGGCGCGCGGCGCTCTCTGCTTTCTATTACCAAAGATGAACGGCGCGGGCCCGCCATGCGCCGGTCCGTTCCGCCATCCGTTACAATCCGACATCGCATCTGTTCCAGACACCGCGCCATGACCAGCGAAAATCGTATCCAAGGCAGCATCGTCGCAATCGTGACGCCGATGCATGAAGACGGCACGCTCGATCTGCCGTCGCTGAAGTCGCTGCTCGACTGGCATGTCGAATCCGGCACCGACGCGATCGTCATCGTCGGCACGAGCGGCGAATCGCCGACGCTGCCGGTCGAGGAGCACCGCGAAATGATCAAGCTGGCCGTCGATCACGTCGCCGGCCGCATCCCGGTGATCGCGGGCGCCGGCGGCAATTCGACCGCCGAGGCGATCGAGCTGACGGATTACGCGAAGTCGGTCGGCGCGGATGCCACGCTGCAGGTTGTACCGTATTACAACAAGCCCGGCCAGGAAGGGATCTATCGCCACTTCCGCACCATCGCCGAGCGCGTCGACCTGCCGGTGATCCTTTACAACGTGCCGGGCCGGACGGTCGCGGATGCGAGCAACGAAACGCTGCTGCGCCTGGCCCAGGTGCCCGGCATCATCGGCGTCAAGGACGCGACCGGCAACATCGATCGCGGCGCCGAGCTCATCAAGCGCGCGCCGGCCGACTTCGCAATCTACAGCGGCGACGACCTGACGGCCGTCGCGCTGATGCTGCTCGGCGGGCAGGGCAACATCTCCGTGACCGCCAACGTCGCACCGGCGCAGATGCATGCGCTGTGCGTCGCGGCGATGGCCGGCGACGTCGCCGAAGCGCGCCGGCTGCACTTCCAGTTGCTGTCGCTGCACCGCGCGCTGTTCATCGAGGCGAATCCGATTCCAGCCAAGTGGGCCTTGCACCGCATGGGCCGGATCGGCGCGGGCATCCGTTTGCCGCTGACGCCGCTGGCCGCTGCGGGGCAGGACGTCCTGGGCGCCGCGCTGGCCGAGGCCGGCATTGCCTGAGTCCGCGCTTGGCCGCACGGTTGCGTCGCATGCGCGGCCGTCGGTCTGGTCTCTCCGTCGCGCCGCGGCATCCTTGCCGCGGTCAAGTCGACCGCCTTTCGTTCCCGTCTGATCAACTCCCTCATGAAACGTAACGACCGTCGTTTGACGACCCTCGCCGCTGCGACGCTGGTTGCCACGCTCTGCGGCTGCAGTAGCGTGAGCGACATGCTGCAGGGCGATCGCGTGAAGTACAAGGACGCGGGGACCGCCCCGAATCTGGTCGTACCGCCCGGGCTCAGCGACGTGCAAGCGAACAAGCAGCGCTATGTCGCGCCGCCGAGCACCGCCGGACTTGGCAGCAACCCCCGGCTGTCGCAGACGCCTGACGGCGGCACCACGCTTGGCGTGCCGACTGCGTCCGATCCATACGGCATGCACTTTGAGTACGACGGCAACCAACGTTGGCTGGTGGTCGACGGACGCGATCCCGATCAGCTCTGGGGCGATCTGAAAGCGTTCTGGGAAGCCAACGGCTTCGCCGTGGTCACCGACGCACCGGCGACCGGCGTGCTGGAAACCGACTGGGCCGAGAACCGCGCGAACATTCCGAACGACTGGTTCCGCAAGACGGTCGGCAAGTTGCTGGACTGGGCGTACTCCTCCGGGACGCGCGACAAGTTCCGCACGCGTGTCGAGCGCACGCCGGACGGCGGCACTGAAATCTTCATCACCCATCGCGGTATGGAGGAAGTATTGACCGGGCGCTACCAGGAATCGTCGCGTTGGGTCGAACGGCCGCGCAACCCGCAGCTCGAAAACGCCTTCCTGCAATTGCTCGCCGAAAAATTCGGTGTCAGCGCGGAGCGTGCGAAGCAACTCGCGGACAATCCGCGGCAGGCGAATGCAGGCGAGCGCATCGTCTCGACCGATGCGAACGGCCTGGTGCTGACCGAGCCGGTCGATCGCGCGTGGCTGCGCGTTGGCCTGGCGCTCGACCGCAGCAATTTCGTGGTTGACCGCAGCGATCGCGCGACGGGCGTGTTCGTGGTGCGCTATGCAAATCCGAACGAGGAAGTGGACCAGAACGGCCTGTTCAGCAAGCTGTTCGGCCGCAAGCCGACCAAGCAGGACGAGACGCGTCAGTACCGCGTGGCAGTGCGTGCCGACGCAAGCGGGCGCACGCGCGTCAGCGTGCTCGACGAAAGCGGCAATCCGGACGGTTCGTCGGATGCACAGCGCATCGTGGCCGCGCTGAAGAACCAGCTCAGCTGAGGCGGCGCTGCGTGCGTTTTTCCAGTCTTGGCAGTGGCAGTGACGGCAATGCGCTGGTCGTGGAGGGCAGCGAAGGCAGTACCACGACACGCGTGCTGCTCGATTGTGGCTTCTCGATGCGCGAGGCGGTCCGGCGTCTCGAACGTGCAGCCCTGACGCCGGACCAACTGCAGGGCATCCTGATCACGCACGAACACAGCGATCATATCGGCGGCGCGCTGTCGCTGGCCCGCAAGACCGGCCTACCGGTCTATATGAGTTGGGGAACGGCCCTCGCCACGCGCGCCGTCGATGCGAAGGTCGATCTGCGCATCATCGAGGCCGGCGAAGCACTGCGCATCGGCGATCTCGACGTGCACCCCTACACCGTGCCGCACGACGCGCGCGAACCGCTGCAATTCACCTTCTCAGACGGCGCGCGACGACTCGGCGTGCTGACCGACGTTGGCATCGGCACGCCCCATATCGTCGAAACGCTGTCGCGTTGCGACGCATTGATTCTCGAGTGCAATCACGACCGTGAGATGCTGAGCAATGGCCGATACCCGCCGATGTTGAAGGCGCGTATCGGTGGCAGTCACGGCCACCTCGCCAATGACGCCGCGGCGGAGATTCTGGCGGCGCTTGCACACGGCGCATTGCGGCACGTCGTGGCGGCCCACCTCAGCGCCGAGAACAACCAGGCTGGCCTGGCGCAAGCGGCGCTGGCGGGCGCGCTCGGCGCGCATGCGGGCGACATTCTGGTGGCGTCGCAGGCGGACGGGTTCGACTGGTTGTCGATTGCCTGAGGCATTGCGCAGCGCGCGTTCCGCGCGTTGCCCGACGGGCGTATCGGAGCGCAAGTGGTCGACGGCGCGAATCTCCGAGAACGACGGCTTGAGCGACAGTCGTTAATGACCCCGTCGCGCACGCTCAGCCGCAGCACGCTGCAATGCCCGTTGCCGCTTTATCGCTTTGTCGCTGTATGGCTGTGTGGCGTTGGCGCTTCGGCGCTTTTGGACGCGGCGACATCGTACGCGATTCAAGCGAGGGCATGACTTCTTGCTGGCTCGAACTGTCCTGGTTCCGTTCGTCCCTTTCTTGTTTTCAAATGCAAGAACGCCGTACAGTGTGGCGCGAATCGCACGCTCAAGCGGGTGCGAGCGAAGTGAGGGACGAACCAACGCCTGCGCAGGGCTGGCCACGACTCGGATGAGTGGCCGCTGACCTCACCGCAATCGCGCCCAACCTTCCGATGCCCGCCGCTGTGCGGCAGCGACACAGTCGGCGGACCCGAAAAGACAAAAGGCGCGTCATCCGGAGATGACACGCCTTTTCGCTACCGGCTGCGCAGGGCAGCCAGTGCGTCAGCCTTACTGGCTCGCGCCCGAAGCGGGGGCAGCAGCAGCAGCGTCCGAAGCCGACGAAGCAGCCATCGAAGCCGAAGCAGCGGCATCGCTCGCAGCGTCAGCAGCGCTCGACGCAGCCATGCTGGCCGAAGCGGCAGCCGAATTCGCGTCGGTTGCAGCGGCCGAAGCGGCAGCGGCGTCGCTGGCAGCGCCCGGAGCGTTCGTGTCTTCCTTCTTGCCGCATGCGCCGAGAGCCAGCGCACCTGCCATCATCGCTACGAGGAGAGTCTTGTTCATGATTAGTCCTTTTATGGTTAAAGGTAAGCAATAGCGCGAGGTAAAGCGTTTCGTGTGTTCCAGTACCGCCCAACCGCTCGGCGACACCCCGCGTGAAACATCCGATGCAGTCGCTGAGCCAAAGATTATAGGCATTTCTACCTAAACAGTCGACTGGAGACGCTGCCCGCATCGGTCAAAGCCATTCACGACAACGGCTTCGAAACCGCCTCATGCAAAGCCTATCCATCCGGCACGATACCATCCGTATATCTGCTGCACTATCGACGTTTGGTTAGCGAGTGTTACAAAAAGTGTCGGTTCGAGTTGCCGACTGTTCGCCAACGTTTGCCAGGCATGTCGGGTCGACTCGTCCAGCGCCAGCGCTTCCCCGTTGATGAAGAAATGCCGTTCGTCGTACAGCAGAATTGACTTCCGGTCGGCACGGATTCCGACCTGCGATGCGTGGAGCACGAAGCGGGCCAGGGGCGCAGGGCGGTCGGGCGAATCGAAGAAGGTGGTCGCCTTCGGTTCGCTCAAGTACACCCCAAGCGTTTCAGCCAGCAGGGGTTCGTCGAATCGGAGCTTGCGCATCGCGGCGCGCAGCTGGCTTGCCATGCGCTCGGGCACCCGGCCCGGGCTTGTCGTCGCCGGTGCACCCGCGTCGCGATACAACGCTGGCTCGGCGTCGCTCAGGCGGTCACCCAAGCGAAAAAGGCACTGCACTTGCAATTCTTGCAAGGACGGCGCGCGAAAGCCGATCGAGCATGTCACGCAGTTGTCCAGCGCCACGCCGTCATGCGCATATTTCGGCGGCAGGTAGAGCATGTCGCCGGGCTCCAACACATACTCTTCCTCTGCGACGAAGTTGGCCAACAGCTTCAGCGGCACGCCGTCGCGCAGCGTGAGGTCCTGTTGCGCGCCAATTCGCCAGCGGCGGCGTCCCTTGGTCTGGAGCAGGAACACGTCGTAGGAGTCGAAGTGCGGGCCGACCCCGCCACCGGGCGCGGCGACGCTGATCATCACGTCATCGAGGCGGGCACTCGGTACAAAACGGAATCGATCAAGCAATGCGTCGGCGACCTCGTCATGCAGATTCACACCTTGCACGAGTACTGTCCAATCACGCGCGGGTAGCGCGTCGAAGCGTTCGGGTTCAAAAGGTCCGGATTCGACCTGCCAGCGTTTGCGGCGCTGACTGATCAGGCGGGCTTCGACGTCGTCATCGCATGCGAGTTGGCACAGGGTCTGCGGGTCGAAGCGGTCGACGAATTCAGGCAGGGCGTTGCGGACCAGCAGCGGCCGGCGCTGCCAGTACCGTTTCATGAACTGTGCGGCACTCAGGCCGGCGAGCCAGGGCAACGGCGCGTCGACGGCCAGCGTGGCGTAACGCTCGACCGTGCGATTGGAGGCCGCGAGCGGGGATGACGCAACGCGCATCGTATAATGTAGGCCAGGTTCAGGAGAAGAAAATGAAGATCGAGAAAGACACCGTCGTCGGCCTGACGTATCGGCTGACCGATGCGCAGGGCAATATGATCGAGGAGAGCGACGAGCCGATGGTGTATTTGCACGGCGGCTATGATGGCACGTTCCCCAAGATCGAGGAAGCGCTCGACGGGCAAGAGACCGGTTACCGCGCGGAGCTTCAATTGGAGCCGCAGGATGCGTTCGGCGACTACGATCCCGAGTTGGTGAAGGTCGAGCCGCGTGCCCGTTTTCCGGAGCCGCTGGAAGTCGGCATGCAGTTCGAAGGCACGCCGGACGAAGGGGATGACGCCGAAGACGGGCTGATCTACACGGTGACCGATCTCGCGGAAGACAAGGTCGTGCTCGACGGCAATCACCCGCTTGCGGGCATGGCACTGCGCTTCGCGCTCGAAGTCGTTGAAGTGCGCGAAGCGACGCCGGAAGAAATCGAGCATGAGCACGCACATGGCATAGACGGGCTCGAAGTGGTCGACTACGACGAGGACGAAGGCGACGAGGGCGATGTCGACGACGTTGCGAGTCTGCCGAAAACGCCGACGCTGCACTGACTGCGCGGCTTGCTACGCGCGCATTGGAGTCGACGTTGACTGCAACGTGGTTTGCCGCGACGGGCGGCGACCAGGCGCGCAGAGGACTGCGCGCTCGATACAAAAGAAAACGCTCGCGTCGAAGGACGCGAGCGTTTTCTTTTGATGCCGTTCGGACGGTTTATCGCGGCGCCGCCCGGGCTGTTCTCGATGCGACGGGAGACCGGCCAGCCGAGTTGGCGCGGTGCGCTGCGATTACCGAAACGAGGGCCGCGAGCGGGCCTGGCGGCCGCGCCCGCTGCGCGACTTACTGCCCGTTCGCGATACGCTGCTCGATATGTTGGGCACGATCCGGCGACGACGGGTGCGAGCTGAACATGCTCGATTGACCGTTGTCGAGCTTGGCGAGCTTCTGGAACGCCGTGACCAGGCCACGCGGGTTTTGTCCCTTCTTCTTCTGGGCGTCGAACGAATAGTCGTCGGCCGCCGTCTCCTGGCTTTGCGAGAACTGAGCGTTCACCAGTGCTTCGGCCAGAGCGCCCAGCTGGGAGTTCGAGAGCGACGCCACTACGCTATTGCCCGAAGCTCCCGCCAGACCGCGCGCGGCCGTCGTCGCATACGCTACCTGCATCGCACGCTGCGTGTGGCCGAGTGCGACGTGCCCCATTTCGTGGCCGACCACGCCGCGTACTTCGTCGTCGTTCATCATGTCCATCAGGCCGCTATACACGCGCACGCAGCCGTTGGCCATCGCCCACGCATTGACGTCCTTGGTCATGTACACCTTGTAGTTGACCGGCTGGCCATTGATGTCGTTGCCGAGCTGCGAGGCGATCCGGTTCAGACGCTGCTGGTATTTGCTGTTTGCTGCCGCGACGGTGTGCGTCTTGTCTTCCTGCTGGCAAGCCTGATCCGACAACTGCTTCACATCGCTCGCGGAGAGCGACATTGCCTTGTAGGCCTGTCCGCCCGACGCCATCAAGGCATTGCTGTTCAGGCTGCTCAAATCCCCATTTGCACAAGCCGTCAGCGAAGCGGCCACGGCGGCGGCAAGACACGCACTCTTGATTGTCATTAGTTGTAGTCCCCTGATAACGCGGTTATAGGTCCGTCGTTCTACCGCACATAATCGGTAATGTTTAGTAATAAACGACCTTACGATTCTACAACGGAGAATCGGACTTTCGCCTGAGTGTCGGTGCGCTCGCAGTCAGAGCGGGCGGCAGCGCCGCCCATCCTGAAATTTCCTAGTCTAATCATCGGGTTATCGGTGTACCCGAAAGCTGTAACCGAACGCGTGGCAGATGGCGCTCGATGCGACGGGAGCACTCGAGAAAATAGTTCGACGCGAACTTATTACCGAGGTGGCATTTGGGTGGCACAAATTACTAAATCGGACGCTGCACTATCCGCGTTTCCGCGCCTTTCTGAGCCATGCCGTTGCGACTGTCACACGTTTTTCTTGGGCCGGATAATAGCGGCGCTGGCCTGGAAAGGTGGATGGGGTAAGGGATCGGGGCTGGCGGGCTGGCCGGGACGGCACCCTGTGGCGGATGAGGCAACAGCGAAACATGTGCTCGCCACGGCATGACGTTCATCCCGAACGCCTCGGCTCACCGTCGGAACTGCCGAGCCGGCGAACGCACGGGCATTGCTCGGGGCGGCTCAGCGCGGGCCGGGACGGGAAGGGGGCAGCGGCGGAAGATCGGGCGCAAGCACGTCGTTTACCGCGGGAAAGAATGCGCCGCGGTCGGCGGCAGTCGGCAAAGGCGATGCCGCCGTTTCGCTGCGACTGGCCACCGCCGACGCGTCGAGGCCGTACCAGTGCGCACTCGTCGTCGGCGCGCGTCCGGCGGACAGACTGATGCGTAACCACCCGAACCGCCCGTGCCATGTTCCCGCGCCGGCCTTGGTCGCGCGGGGGCCATCGCGGGTGATGCTGACGATCGCGAGGCCGCTGTCCGTGTTCGCGTTGACGTCGTCGGCAGCAGGCGCCGGCGCGCTCGCGATTGCCGGCCCTGAAGACGGCGAGCGGGAGGCGGCGGCATGCGATCCGGCGACGCTCAGGCCGGCCACCGCAGTGCCGGCTGCGGTGGTCTTGCGATTCGACGGCGGCAGCACGGCGCTTGCCGTACTGATTCTGTGGATCAGATAAACCGGACCATCGAAGGCGTCGACGGCTTTCAACAGGTCGCGTCGCAGTTCGCGATAGGGATCGATGCTGGCGCCGGTCAGGGCCCGCCACCACCGCTGCCATTCGCCTGCGGGGGCGCTCGACCAGGGATTGACTCCGACCACGATGATGAGCGCGCGCGAGCGGTCGCGGCGCGCCAGCGCAACGGTTCGCTCCAGCCAGACACGGTTGGCCACCGTGCGATCCTCGAATTCCCCGTTGCGCCCGCCGTCGCGCACGTAGTGGTTGTTCATGCCGACCACGCTGAGCGTGGCAAACGTCACGCCGCCCACGCGCCAACGGGTGTTTTCGCGGTAAGCATGAAACCCTGCATAGCTGCTCTGGCGGCTGAGCGATAGCTTGACGGCACCGAGCGAGCGACTGTCCGGAAAGAATCGCGCACGCAACGCGTCCAGTCGCTGGACCGGGTCGCTTGCATCCGTGCCCAGGTACTCGCAGGCGACCCAGTCGTTTTCGCCCGGCAGGAAAATCACCGGCAGTGGCGCGCGTTGCAACCAGTCGTAGCGGCGCTCGTAAAGTCGATCGCTGCAATTTTCATCGGCACCCTTGATATTCCCGGCGTCGATAACGAAGGCAACGTCGCCCAGCGCGAGCGATGCCAGCACGGTATCGGCGGCACCGATCTCGGCCTCGCTGCGCGGCAGATTGCCGATCACCCCGAATGAGAAACCACGCAAGGAAACGTCGCCGGCGTCGGTAGCAATGGCGGCAATGGCGGCATTGGCGGGGGCGGTACGGCGCGCACTGTTCTCCGCTGCATACAGCGACCGCGACGATGGTGCAAGGAGCACGGTCCACAGCAGACAAAAGAGCACCGCGCTTGCCGGACGCTTGGGCGCGTGACCGCGCGGCCGCGTCAGACGGGGATAGTGGACCGCGGCGCCAACCGGACCGATGTTCGGTCGACGTCCTTCGCGTGCTGCATTGCACGGGGTGGCGGGGCTTTTCGCCGCGTCACCATCGGCGGTACCACACAGCGTCGTCATGGCGTCAGTTCGCCGCCGTCTCGGGAGCGCTGTGGCGCGCGTCGTCGCGCGTGTCCTTGCGTGGTGCCAAGCCAGCGTCGCCGTCGGCCAGTGCACGTAGGGTGTAGAGCAGGTCCAACGCGTCGCGCGGACGCAGGTCATCAACGTCGATGGCGCGCAGTCGCTCGATGACGGGGTGAGACGCAGTGCCCGCGGATACGAGCGCGGCTTGCCCAGCCGGCGCCACTGCCGCAGGCACAACCGAGGACGTACCGTTTCGCTCGGCCGCCCGCTCGCCGCCGCGCGTCGTCTCGTCACCGTGGTGCAACGCTTCCGAGACGTGGTGCGCCGCATTGTCGGTGCTGTCGCCGTCGTCCGCCGCGCTGGCGTCTTGACCGAACAGATCCATCTGCGGCGAAGGCGCGCCTTGCGAACGCATCTCGAGTTCGCTCAACTGACGCCTTGCCTGTCGTATCACGGCCGGGGGCACGCCCGCCAATTGCGCGACTTGCAGGCCGTAGCTCTGGCTTGCCGGTCCTTCGTCGACGGTATGCAGGAACACGATGCCGTCCTGATGCTCGACCGCGCTGAGATGGACGTTGGCCGCCTGCTCGAACGTCTGCGGCAGGCGGGTCAGTTCAAAGTAGTGCGTGGCAAACAGGCAGAAGCAACGGTTACGGGTCAGCAAGTGACGTGCGATCGCCCACGCCAGTGCAAGGCCATCGAAGGTCGAAGTGCCGCGCCCGATTTCGTCCATCAGGACCAGACTGGATTCGGTGGACTCGTTCAGGATGGTCGCTGCCTCGGTCATCTCGACCATGAAGGTCGAGCGTCCGCCGGCGAGATCGTCAGCCGCGCCGATCCGCGTGAAGATGCGATCCACCGGACCGATGCGCGCGGCGTCGGCCGGCACGTAGCTGCCCAGATAGGCCAGCAGCACGATCAACGCGGTTTGGCGCATGAACGTCGACTTGCCGCCCATGTTCGGACCGGTCACCAGCAGCATGCGGCGCCCGTTGTCGAGCCGGCAGTCGTTGGCGACGAAGTTCTCGATCTGCCGTTCGACCACCGCGTGACGACCCGCCTTGATGTCGATTCCAGGCGTGTCGTCCAGCGACGGTGCGGTCCATCCGAGCGTCGACGCGCGCTCGGCCAGGGCCGCCAGGACGTCCAGTTCGGCCAGTGCGGCGGCAATTCGCTGACAGTCCGGTATCGCCGGCAGCAAAGCCTGCAGCAGCGTGTCGTACAGCATGCGCTCGCGCGCCAGCGCGCGCTCCTGCGCCGACAGCGCCTTGTCCTCGAAGGCTTTCAGTTCGGGCGTGATGTAGCGTTCGGCGTTCTTCAGCGTCTGCCGACGCCGGTAATCTTCGGGAACCTTGTCGGCCTGCGCGCGCGTTACCTCGATATAGAAGCCGTGTACGCGGTTGTATTCCACGCGCAGCGTCGTGATGCCGGTGCGGGCGCGTTCACGGACTTCGAGATCGAGCAGAAACTGTGAACAGTTGCTCGACAGATCGCGCAATTCGTCGAGCTCGGCGTCGAAGCCTGTCGCGATCACGCCCCCATCCCGAAGCTGCACCGCGGGTTCTGAGGCCACCGCCCGCTGCAGCAGCGTCAGTGCGTCGTTCGGTACCGACAGGCCGTCGCGCAGTTGACCAAGCAGCGGCGAAGCGAGCGCGACACCGTCGAGTTGCGGATGCAGTGCCGGGAGAGCGGCCAGCGTGTCGCGCAGGCAGGACAGGTCGCGCGGCCGCGCAGTGCCAAGCGCGAGTCGGGCAGTGATGCGCTCGATGTCGGCGATGCGTCGCAGACCCGCGCGCAGCGCGTCCAGCGTGGCACCGCAGGCATGGTCGAGCAGCGTGTCGATGGCCTGGTGCCGATGGCGGCCGGTCGACGGATCGCGCGGCACGTGATGCAGCCAGTGCCGAAGCAATCGGCTGCCCATCGCGCTCTGGCAACTGTCCAGTTCGGAGAGCAGCGTCGGCGCACTCTGGCCGCGCAGCGTTTCCGTCAATTCCAGGTTGCGACGCGTTGCCGGGTCGAGACCGATGTAGTCGCTGTCGACGTCGACCCGCAGTGAGAGCACATGGCGCAGCTGTTGCCCCTGCGTGGCCGCGGCATAGCGCAGCAACGCGCCGGCCGCGCCGCACGCACCGCCCAGCTGCTCGGCGCCGAACGCCGTCAGGTTCGCCACCTTCAGTTGCTGGCACAGCCGCTCGTGACCGCTTGACGGCTCGAAGTGCCAGACCGGCAGGCGCGCGATCGCACCCAGGTTGGCACTATGCGCGACGATGTCGTCAAGTTGGGGATCGTCCGGCAGCAGTGTTTCGGCGGGACGGATGCGTTCCAGCGTCGACGCCAGCGCGCGCGTGTCGATTTCAGCCAGACGCAACGCCCCGTTGGTCAGGCTGAGCCAGGCAAGTCCATAGCCCAACAGATTGCCGCGTTTGCCCCGCCGGGGTGCGAGCGACAGCAGGTATACGTCATGGCGTTCCGCGAGCAGCGCCGCATCGGTGAGCGTGCCGGGCGTGACGATGCGCACCACCTTGCGTTCGACCGGACCCTTCGAGGTGGCCGGGTCGCCGATCTGCTCGCAGATCGCGGCCGACTCGCCGATCTTGACGAGCTTGGCAAGGTGCTGCTCGACCGCATGGTGCGGCACCCCGCACATCGGAATCGGTTGTCCGTTCAGCGTTCCCCGTTGCGTCAACGTGACGTCCAGCAGCCGCGCGGCCTTCTTCGCGTCTTCGAAGAACAGCTCGTAGAAATCGCCCATCCGGTAGAACACAAGCGTGTCCGGATGCGCGTCCTTGATCTTGAAGTACTGCTGCATCATCGGCGTGAGCGCCGCTTTCGCCGCGCCCGCGCCCTGCGGTCGCGCAGGCGCGTTCGTCGCCTCGATTGCTTCTGGTGCTTGTTCCGTCACTGTCGTGCCACCGTTTCCGTCTTCTTGCGATGCGCCAACGCGCGTCGGCAGGGTGCATGAGCGCGCCACGGCCGGGTCCTGCGTCGGCCGCGGCATCCGCGGCATCCGCGCAGTGGCGGGACGTCTCGTTCCCTGCCACTGCGCTCCGATGCGTCCGACCGGCGCCAGCCGACGTGCCGCCAGCGCGTCTGGCCGCCGCGCCTGCCCGGTCTGCCAGGGATTCGGCCGGGCTTCCGATACGCTTGCCCAGCGATTCCCACGCTATTGCCACGCGATTGCCATGCGATTGCCATGCGATTCCGTATGGTAACGCAGCGCCGGCTTCGCCTCGCCAGTCCAAACGGCCAGGTGTGGCCGGGCGGACCGACACGCCAGACTGGCAGTACTTGAACGGTCGCGGATCGGTGTAAGGTAGAAGGAGCCGAGCGCGGTCGCCCGGCGCGGTCGTCGGTTGCGCGCGACGGCCGGTGCATCTGGACCAGAGGGGGAAAGATGGGGTACGAAGACGAGCGTCGCGACGCCGACGGGCAGGCAGAAGCCACCGAGGCAGCGCGCGTGACCAGCGACTCGCGGACGGCGCCAGGCACGCCGGCGAGCGCAGTAATCGACGCCGGTCCGCTGCAGGCCACGCAGGACAGTGATGCCGACGGCGCCGAGGGCGTGCTTGCGGTCACCGAGTCGGCGGCGACGGTACGCGAGTCGGTCCTGAAGTCGGGCGACACGTTCATCGTGAACGATGCGCTCGGCGACATACACGGTCGCGACGATGGCTTCTTCGTCAACGACACGCGGGTCGTGTCCCGCTTGATGCTGACCATCGCAGGACGTCCGCTGTCGCTGTTGTCCGGCGGGGTGAACGCGAGCAATACGGTCTTCACGGCGCATCTGACCAATCGCCGACTGCCCTCGCTCGGCGACCAGGCACCGGACCAGGGCGTGCTTCACATTGCGCGCAATCGTGTGCTGGGCGATGCGACCCTGCACGAATCGATCACCATCACCAATTACGGCACTACGACGCTGGAATTGCCACTGGCCATGGTCTTCGACAGCGACTTTCGGGACATGTTCGAAGTGCGGGGTGCCGAGCGGGCGCGGCGGGGACGGTTGTTGCCCGCGCGTGCCGACGGCTGCGTCGCGCGGCTCGCCTATGTCGGACTCGACGGCGTGCAGCGCCGGGTCCGCTTTGCGTTCGGGCCGACGCCCGACATGTTGCGGCCGGGCCTGGCATCGTATCGGGTGACGCTCGCGCCACGCGCGACCAAGACGCTCTATTTTTCGGTCACCGTCGACGAGTGTGCGCGTTCCGCGGACGAGGCCGACGCGTCGCCGCTGCCCGATCTGGAACCGGACGCGCCGCCGGCCTGCGGGCGGGATGCAATGCGCGCCGCAATGCTGGCCAGCTACCGGCTGGCGCGTCGCCGCGTCCGGTCGCAAGCGACGGTCAGGACCGCCAATCCGTTGTTCAACGGTTGGCTCGCGCGGGCCAGCGCGGATCTGTCCTTGCTCACCACCAATCTGCCGACCGGTCCCTATCCGTATGCGGGCATCCCGTGGTTTTCCACGCCATTCGGCCGGGACGGCATCATCACGGCGTTGCAGACCCTGTGGCTGCAGCCGGAGTTGGCGCGCGGCGTGCTGTCCTTTTTGGCCTCGACGCAGGCCAGGGAAGACTCTGCATTCCGTGATGCGGAAGTCGGCAAGATCATGCATGAGACTCGCAAGGGCGAGATGGCGGCGACCGGCGAAGTGCCGTTCAGGATGTATTACGGCGGAGTGGACTCGACGCCGCTCTTCATCGTATTGGCCGGCGCCTATTTCGACCGGACCGGCGACCGCGAGTTGATCGACACGTTGTGGCCGGCGCTGCGGCGTGCGACGCAGTGGATTGCACGCGCTTGCGACCGCAACCGCTTCGGCCTTCTGTCGTACGCCCGCGGGGCGGCGAGCGGGCTGGCCAACCAGGGTTGGAAGGACAGCGGCGATTCGGTGTTCGATGCCGAAGGCCGCTTCCCCGACGGCCCGATCGCGTTGATCGAGGTGCAGGGCTATGCCTGCGTCGCGCTGGAAACGATGGCGCGGCTCGCCGCGACCCGCGATGCCGGCGCAGCGGACGGCGCCGAGGCAGCCGCCTTCGCGCGCGACTGCGCGGCGCGTGCCGCGACACTGCGCGAGCGCATCGAGACCATGTTCTGGATGCCGGAAGCCGGCTTCTACGGCATCGCGGTGGACGGGCAGGGCGCGCTTTGCCGGGTCAGGGCATCCAACGCCGGCCATCTGCTCGCCTTCGGTCTGCCGGATGCCACGCGCGGCGCCGCCGTCGCAACGGTGCTGACGTCGCCGGCTTTCGACAGTGGCTGGGGCATCCGGACGTTGGCCGCCGGCGAACCGCGTTTCAATCCGATGTCGTATCACAACGGCTCGGTCTGGCCGCACGACACGGCGCTCTGCGCGCGCGGTCTCGCGCGCTATGGCGACAAGCGTCAAGCGGCGCGCCTGCTGGGGGCGATGCACGAAGCGGCGGTCGGTTTCGAAATGCGCCTGCCCGAATTGTTCTGTGGTTTCGCGCGAGGCCGCGGGCAGAGCCCGACCGCCTATCCGGTGGCGTGTCTGCCGCAGGCGTGGGCAAGCGGGGCGCCTTTCATGCTGTTGGAGGCGTGCCTGGGCATCAAGCTCGACGGTGTCGCGCAGCGGATCTTGATCGAGCGGCCGATGTTGCCGCCAGGCATCGAGCGGCTACACATCGGCGGCCTGCAGCTCGGCCAGGCCACCGTCTCGCTGACCTTCCGGGAAAACGACGGGCGCGTGCTGGTGTCAAGCGAAGGCGACGACGTCGACGTGAGCGTCCGGCTCTGAGGGCAGCGCGTGCGGTCGAGCGCGTCGGGATGAGCGGGCGGCCGAGCGCCGCGGACCGTCCCGGCTGTGCACCATGACATAGGCGAAATGCGATAGGCGGCGCGTCCGGCCTGGCCTAGAATGCCCGATTGATTGGGAGACGCGGATGGATGGGCAGCGGCCGGACCTGTCGGCCTTCACCACTTACCGACTGCACCTGTTGAACCGCTTGTTCGACACAGCGATCGCCGCTGATTATCGGGCGCAGACCGGGCTCGACCTGGGCGAGGCGCGTGCCGTTGCGGCGCTCGGGCATTTTGGCGCAATGCGCATCATGGATGTCGGGCGCCGCGCCAACCTGGAAAAGAGCAAGGCGAGCCGGGCGGTCGAAAGCCTGCTCAAGAAAGGGCTGCTCAGCTCGGCGCGCGACCCGGCCGACGCGCGGGCGATACAGGTCGCGTTGAGCGCCGCTGGCGAGCGGTGTTACCCGCGCGTGCTGTCGATCGCGACGATGCATCGCGACCGGCTGCTGAATCCACTGGATGCCGGCGAACGGCGCGTGTTCGACGCGTTACTGGAGCGTTTGCTTTTCCATGCCAGCGCGCTGTCTTCCGAGCGCGCCGAACGAAGCGACGACTGAACACCGGCTGTTCAGCCGACAAGCCGGCGCGCGGCAGGAGGTCGGGCGTGAAAGGCCCGGGAAGCGCTTGCAACGTGGCCCGCCCGCGTCAGTCCCGGAAGCGCTAAATCCAAAGCCGCTTCCGAGCGCCCGAAGGGCCACCCCGAAGTGCTCCCGTGAAGTGCCGCCGTGAAGTGCCGCCGTGAAGTGCTGCTGTGAAGTGCTGCTGTGAAGTGCTGCTGTGAAGTGCTGCCATGTAGTGCTGCCCCGAGGTGCTTTCTTGACGTACTGCCGAGCAGCGTCACCGAGGAGCGTCACCGTGAACTGCCAGCGGGATACTGTCCACGGATCGCCAGGGAGCGCCGCGTGGTCTTCGCGCGCTGGCATCGGACACACCTCTTCGCTCCAGCGCGGCGCCTACAGCATCGGCAGGCTGTCGGGCGCGGCGCCACGCGGAAACGCTTCCTCAAGACGCGCGACCGCGGCTGCGTCCAGATCGACGGTCACGGCGTTTTCCTCGACATGGGCGACCGAGCCGGCTTTCGGAATGGCAAAGACGGCCGGTTCGCGCGTCAGAAAGGCCAGTGCGACCTGACGGGGCGTTGCGCGGCATGCGTCCGCAACGTCCCGTAACGCCTGTCCTTGCACAGTGTGCGGCGCCGGGAAGCCGTCCTGTCCGAACGGGCTGTATGCGACCACCGCGACATCGTGGCGGGCGCACCATGGCAGCACCGCATGTTCGATGGCGCGCTCGCGCAGGTGGTAGAGCACTTGATTGCATGCGATGCGACCGGGGCCGACCAGGGCGAATGCCTCTTCGAGGTCTGCCATGTCGAAATTGCTGACGCCATAGGACAGGATCTTGCCTGCTTCGCGTAGCCGCTCGAAGGCCTCGAACGTGTCCGCCAGCGGCACCGCGCCTCGCCAATGCAATAGATAACAATCGAGGTGGTCGGTGCCGAGGTGCCGCAACGACCGCTCGCAGGCGGTGACGACGCTCGCAGCGCTTGCGTTCGACGGCAGTACCTTCGAGACCAAGAAGACATCATCACGCCGTCCCGCGATCGCCTCGCCAACCAGTGCCTCGGCAGCGCCATTGCCGTACATTTCAGCGCTGTCGATATGATTGAGGCCCAGCTCGATGCCTCGCCGCAGCGAGGCGAGCGCCTCGCGTCGCGGGGCGCGCTCCAGATTCCAGGTGCCTTGGCCGATGACCGGCAGGCGTCGACCGGTGGCGCCGAACGGGCGTTCGTGGATCATTCGTATGAACTCCGTGAAGGAAAAGCGTCGCCGCTGACTGCGTTGGACGCCAGACTGTTTGTCGATGCAAGCGCCATACCGGCCAGCCCGACAGCCCGGCCAGCCCGGCCAGCCCGACAGCCCGACAGCCCGACAGCCCGGCCAGCCCGGCCAGCCCGACCAGCCCGACCAGCCCGGCCAGCCCGGCCAGCCCGGCCAGCCCGGCCAGCCCGACCAGCCCGACCAGCCCGACCAGCCCGACCAGCCGATCGCGCCCACGCGACACGCGTGCCTGTCATGCGGCGCGCGTCCGGCATCGGGGCCTTCACGCGCGGCTTGCGCTGGATCGGGCCAAGCGAATCGCCCCGGCTTCCACGACCGATGGCGTTTGAAAAGCGCGCGTTCGACCTCATCTGTGGCGGACGTGGGTCACGGCGTGCGAATGCGCAGCCGTCGCATGCTGGCGCGCTTCGTGCAGCACCGCCTGCGACCGCGCGCTGGCAGGCCCAACGCTGCAACGTCTCATGTCCGGCCTTCGCCGGCACTGCTCACAGGACTCATCAATGTCATCTGGCGTCATTCGCATCCGCGGCGCGCGACAGCACAATCTGAAAAATCTGGATCTCGACCTGCAGACCGGTGAGTTGACGGTCGTCACCGGTCCGTCCGGCTCAGGCAAGTCCAGTCTGGTGTTCGACACGCTTTATGCGGAAGGGCAGCGCCGCTACGTCGAAACGTTCAGCGCCTATGCACGGCAGTTCCTCGACCGCATGGACCGGCCGCAGGTCGACCGCGTCGACGGCGTGCCGCCGGCGATCGCGATGGACCAGACCAACCCGGTGCGCAGCTCGCGCTCGACGGTCGGCACGATGGCCGAGCTCAACGACCATTTGAAACTGCTCTATGCGCGGGCCGCGCAACTGTTCGACCGCGAGACCGGCGCTTTGGTCAGGCAGGATACCCCCGAGACCATCTACGCGACGCTGCTGTCCCGCACCGAGACGGCTGATCCGCGCATCGCGATCACTTTTCCGGTGGAGCTGCCGGGCACCGCCAGCCCCGCCGAGATCGAGCAATGGCTGTCCGCGAGCGGCTACACCCGGGTGCAGGCGGAGCGGACCGTGGCCGGGCCGGATGGCGAGCGCAAGGTACTCGATGTCGTCGCCGATCGTTTCCGGCTCCGCAACGTCGAGAAGACGCGCGCGCTGGAGGCGATCGAGTCCGGTCTGAAGCGCGGCAGCGGGCGGCTCGATGTCTACGTCCTGCCTGAAGCCGACGCCGCCGAGGGTGCCGCTGCTGCGGCGCCGACGATCTGGCGCTTTTCGACCGGCTTGCACGATCCCGACAGCGACCTGCGCTATGCGCCGCCGCAGCCGGCCCTGTTTTCGTTCAATTCGGCGTATGGCGCATGTGAAGCCTGCCGCGGTTTCGGCCGGGTGATCGGCGTCGACCTCGGTCTGGTCGTTCCGGACGCGCGCAAGACGCTGCGGGACGGGGCGGTCAAGACGATGCAGACCCCCGCCTGGAAGGAAAACCACGACGATCTGCTGCGCTACGCGCGCGCCGACGGGATTCGCCTCGGCGTGCCCTGGAGCGAGCTGACGGACACGGAACGCGACTGGGTGATCGACGGCGCGCCGGACTACAAGCCGCGCGGGCAGAAGAAATGGTACGGTGTGCGGCGCTTCTTCGATTATCTCGAATCGAAGGCCTACAAGATGCACATCCGCGTGCTGCTGTCGAAGTACCGCAGCTATACCACCTGCGGCACTTGCGGCGGCGCGCGGCTGAAGACCGAATCGCTGCAGTGGCGGCTCGGCAGCAAGGAGCAGGCGGACGCAGTGCTGCCGCCGGCCGCGCGCTTCATGCCCGAGGGCGTGACATGGTCGCGCGAGCTGTTGGAGTCGATGCCGGGCCTGACGCTGCACGACCTGATGCTGATGCCGATCGGCAAGCTGCGACGCTTCTTCGAACTGCTCACGCTGCCAAGCGCGATGCTGGACGACGCGTTACGCCTGCTGCTGGTCGAGGTGCGCAACCGCATCGGCTATCTGTGCGACGTCGGACTGGACTACCTGACGCTGGACCGGCAAAGCCGTACCCTGTCGGGCGGCGAAGTGCAGCGCATCAACTTGACCACCGCGCTGGGCACGTCGCTGGTCAACACGCTGTTCGTGCTCGACGAGCCGAGTATCGGCCTGCACCCGCGCGATATCGACCGCATCGTGGGCGCGATGCATCGGCTGCGCGACGCGGGCAATACACTGGTCGTGGTCGAACACGATCCCGCCGTCATGCTGGCCGCCGACCGGGTGATCGACATCGGTCCGGGGCCGGGCGAACGCGGCGGCACCATCGTGTTCGACGGCGACACCGAGGCGCTGCGCCGCGCCGACACGTTGACCGGCGACTACCTGGCCGGGCGACGGCGCGTCGCGGACGCCGCGGACTGGCAATGTCGCGCGGTCGATGCGAACACACCCCGGCTGCGGCTGGTGGGTGCGGCCGAGCACAATCTGCGCGACCTCACCGTCGCTTTCCCGCTCGAGCGCCTGGTGTGTCTGACGGGTGTCTCGGGCTCGGGCAAGTCCACCTTGCTGCAAGACGTACTGTATCCCGCGCTGGCGCGCCATTTCGGCAAGGCCAGCGACACGCCAGGCGCGCATTCGGCGATCGAGGGCGTCGAGCGGCTGGACGACGTGGTCTTTGTCGATCAGTCGCCGATCGGCAAGACCGCTCGCTCCAATCCGGCAAGCTATGTCGGCGCATTCGACGAGATCCGGAAATTGTTCGCCAAGGCGCCGCTCGCGCAGCAGCGCGACTACGGTGCCGGCATGTTCAGCTTCAACTCCGGCGACGGACGGTGTCCGACCTGTGGCGGCTCGGGCTTCGAGCATGTGGAGATGCAGTTCCTGAGCGATGTGTATCTGCGCTGTCCGGATTGCGATGGCCGGCGTTATCGCAGCGAACTGCTTGAAGTGCATATCTCGCGCGTCGATCCCGGCGGTGCCACTCGCGTGCTGAACGTCGCGGACGTGCTTGAACTCACGGTCAGCGAAGCCGTTGGCCTGTTTGCCGATGACGGCGAGGTCTGCCGCCGTTTGCAGCCGATCGTCGACGTCGGGCTCGAATATGTGAAACTGGGCCAGCCGGTGCCGACGCTGTCCGGTGGCGAAGCGCAACGGCTCAAGTTGGCTGGCTATCTGGCCGAGGCCGCGGAGTCCGGCCGGGGACGCGGCAAGGGCAAGGAAAGCAAGCAGCCGGTGCGCCTGTTCATGCTCGACGAGCCGACGACAGGCTTGCACTTCGACGATATCGCCAAGCTGATGCGCGCGTTCGGGCGCTTGCTCGAGCACGGTCATTCCCTGTTCGTGATCGAACACAACCTGGATGTGATCCGCGCGGCCGACTGGGTCATCGATCTCGGGCCAGATGGCGGCGAGGGCGGTGGACAGCTGGTCTGCGAAGGCACGCCGGAAGAGGTCGCGGCCTGCGCCGGTTCGTACACCGGCATGGCGCTGGCGCAGTACGAACAATCGGTAGGCAGCGAGTCAGGCGGCTCCGGGGGCGGTACCACGCGCGCCGCGCCGCTGCGCGAAGGCGCGGCTCGTGACGCGAACCGGACGGCGCGCGGCCAGGCCGCGGACGAGGCCGCCGATCGGGGCGTTGATGGAGTGGCCGACCCGGCCACAGACCGGACGGGAAACGGCGCCGAGGAGGGCGTGCCGCTCCAGCATGTCGTGCGGGCGCGCCAGCGCGCGCGCTCGGAGGCGATCCAGATCGTCAACGCGCGCGAGCACAATCTGAAGTCGGTGGATGTCGAGATTCCGCACGGCAAGTTCAACGTGATCACTGGCGTGTCTGGCTCGGGCAAATCGACGCTGGCCTTCGACATCCTGTTCCACGAGGGGCAGCGGCGTTATCTCGAATCGCTGAACGCCTACGCCCGGTCGATCGTCCAGCCTGCGGGCCGACCGGAAGTCGACGCGGTGTTCGGCATTCCGCCGACGGTGGCGATCGAGCAGCGTCTGTCGCGCGGCGGACGCAAGAGCACGGTGGCGACGGCGACCGAAGTGTGGCACTTCCTGCGGCTGCTGTACGTGAAGTTGGGCGTGCAGCACTGCGTACACGATGGCGCCCCGGTGACCTCGCAGAGCGTGGACGCGATCGTCGCACGGGTGATGCGCGACTACCGGGGGCAGCATGTGGGCATGCTCGCGCCGCTGGTCGTCAACCGCAAGGGCATCTACACCGACCTCGCGAAATGGGCGAAGGCGCGCGGGGCAACGCACCTGCGCGTGGACGGGGAATTCCGCAGCGTCGATCCGTGGCCCAAGCTGGACCGCTTCAAGGAACACACGATCGAGCTGCCGGTAGCGGACCTGGTCATCGAACCGGAGAACGAGGCGCTGGTGCGGCAGAAGCTAGCCGAAGCGCTCGAGTCGGGCCGCGGCATGATGCATTTGCTTGCGCCGCTCGACGGTCTGGATATCGCGATGGCCGCTGGCAAGCCGACCGCGCGCATCGGCGGCGTCACCGTGTTCTCGACGCAGCGCGCCTGCCCGGTATGCGGCACCAGTTACCCGGAACTCGACCCGAGGCTCTTCTCGTACAACAGCAAGCACGGCTGGTGCGGCAGCTGCGTCGGGACCGGCATCGCGCTGACGCGCGCGCAGCGCGACGCCTTCGACGACACCTTGCTGGCCGAGGACAATCGCGGCCGCGAGCAGTCGCTGCCGTCGGAGCAGCAGGAGCCTGAAGACCTCGTCGACACGCCGTGTCCGGATTGTCACGGCGCTCGTCTGAACCCGGTCGCGCTGGCGGTGCGCTTCGACGAGCGGGCGATCGCAGACGTCGGCCGTCTCACGGTCAACGAGGCACGGGCGTGGGTCGACGGCGTGGTGCTCGATGGGCGCGAAGCGTTGATCGCGCGCGACCTGCTCGCCGAGATTCGCAGCCGCCTCGAATTCATGGAAGAGGTCGGCCTCGGCTACCTGACACTGGAGCGTGCGGCGCCCAGCCTGTCGGGCGGCGAGGCGCAGCGCATCCGTCTGGCCGCGCAGCTCGGCAGCAACCTGCAAGGCGTGTGCTACGTGCTGGACGAGCCGACCATCGGTCTGCATCCGCGCGACAATCGCATCCTGCTCGATGCGCTGCGTTCGCTGAACGACAAGGGCAACACGCTGGTGGTCGTCGAGCACGACGAGGACACGATACGGCGTGCCGATCACATCATCGATATCGGTGCCGGCGCGGGCAAGCGCGGTGGCCGCCTCGTCGCGCAGGGCACCGTGTCGGACCTGACCGCCGCCGCTGACTCGTTGACGGGCCGTTTCCTGGCGCACCCGCTGGTGCATCCGCTGCAGCCCCGCCGGACCGTCCGTCTGGCGGGCGCGGACGGTGAGGCTGCCGTGCCGGCGCAGTGGCTGACCGTGCATGATGCGACGTTGCACAATCTCGACCACGTGACGGCACGGATTCCGCTCGGGCGGCTTGTCGCCATCACCGGTGTCAGCGGCTCGGGCAAGTCGACGCTGGCGCGCGACGTCCTGATGACCAATCTGCTCGACGTGGTGGGACGATCGGTATTGTCGTCGCCAGCCGCGCGTCGTGCCCGGCAGGCGGCGCAGGCCGCCGACTCCGCCGATCGCGAGGCCGATCAACGCGCGCGTCGCAACAGCGTACTCGCGCGCGAGACGCCGCGCACCGCCGTCTCGTTCACGCCGGTCTGGAAGGGTTGTGCGTCGATGGACGGGTGGGGCGCCATCGACCGCGTGCTGGAGGTCGACCAGACACCGATCGGCAAGACGCCGCGCTCCTGTCCGGCCACCTACATCGGCGTGTGGGACACGATACGCAAGCTGTTCGCGGACACGCTGGAGTCGCGGGCTCGCGGATACACCGCGTCGCGCTTCTCGTTCAACACGGGGCAAGGGCGCTGTCCCGCGTGCGAGGGGCAGGGCGTGCGCACCATCGGCATGAGCTTCCTGCCCGACGTCAAGGTGCCGTGCGACGTGTGCCATGGCCAGCGCTTCAATCCCGAAACGCTGGCCGTTACTTGGCGCGGTCGCAATATCGGCGACGTGCTGACGATGGAGGTCGACGAGGCCGTCGAGTTCTTTGCGTCGATGAGTGCGATTGCGCATCCGTTGCAACTGATGAAGGACGTGGGCCTGGGCTACCTGACCTTGGGTCAGCCTTCGCCGACGTTGTCGGGCGGCGAGGCGCAGCGCATCAAGCTGGTTACGGAGCTGTCCAAGGTACGGGACGACGTCACGCGGCGCGGGCAGAAGGCGCCGCACACCCTGTACGTGCTCGACGAGCCGACGGTCGGCCTGCACATGGCCGACGTCGCGAGGTTGATTGAGGTGCTGCATCGTTTGACCGATGGCGGGCACAGCGTGCTGGTGATCGAGCACGACCTCGACGTGGTGGCCGAAGCGGACTGGGTGATCGACCTGGGACCGGAAGGCGGCACCGGCGGCGGGCGCATCGTCGCGGCTGGCGAGCCCGAGCATCTGGTCGCCACGCCCGCGAGCCATACGGGCGTGGCGCTACGGCCCGTGCTGGACCGCTCGTCCGCTGCGCACGGAAGCGGCAGCGGCTCGGAAGCTGGCGACGCGACGAACGACGTGCGGGCCGGATGGGTCGGCAGACGCGCGGGGGGCGGCACGGTCGCATCTCGCAAGCGCGTCGCGCCGACCTCGCAGGAGGAGGACGGGGCCACCGAGGAAAGCGGGCGATGAGCCGCAGGCGCTACGAAAAGGTGCCGTTCCCCGTCGCGAACGTCCGCCGCTACCTGGAGCCCGGTCCCATCGTGTTGCTCACCTCCCGCCATGCGGGCCAGGACAATGTGATGACGATGGGCTGGCACCTCGTGATGGAGTTCTCCCCGTCGCTGCTGGGCTGCGTCATCGCGCGCGGCAACCACAGTCACGAGATGATCGCGCGCAGTGGTCAATGCGTGATCAACCTGCCGACCCGCGACATCGTCGATGAGGTGGTCGGGATCGGCAATTGTTCGGGCGCGTCGGTCGACAAGTTCGAACGCTTCGGCCTGACGCGTCGTGCGGCTTCCAAGGTGGCAGCGCCGTTGCTTGACGATTGCGTCGCCAGTTTCGAGTGCCGCATTGCCGACCGCGCATTGATCGACCGCTACGACTTCTTCATGCTTGAAGTGGTGGCGGCGCATGCCGCCGTATCGCCGGCACACCCGGCGACGCTGCATTACACCGGCGACGGCGTGTTCATGGTGGCGGGCAAGGTCATCAGCCGGCGCAGCCATTTCCGTCCGGAGATGCTGTAGGCCGGCCAGCGTCGGGCGCGGCCGCGCGGCGGTTTTCCGCAGTCAATGCGCTGCGTCCAATGCGCTGCGTCCAATGCGCTGGGTCTAATGCGCTGGGTCCAAGGCGCGCTAAAGCGCGCGCCGACCGGCACGCGGCGACAGCCTGCCGCGCAGTGCAGATCCTCGAAAAAATATGCATCGCCGCTCTTGAAACGGACGGCTTGGCGCCTATCTCGGTATCAGCAGGTGCTCAACGGAGGAGGCCTGCCAACCTTATCGCTTGTTTTTCGAGGATACGATCATGCGTACTTTTGATTTCAGCCCGCTCTACCGTTCGGCCATCGGCTTCGACCGTCTGGCTCGTCTGCTCGACGACGCACAGCCCAGCTATCCGCCGTACAACATCGAACTCGTCGAAGAAAACCAGTATCGGATCACCATGGCCGTTGCCGGCTTCGATCGTTCGGAACTGGAAATCGAGACCGAGCGCGACACCTTGAAGATCGTCGGACGCCGCAAGAAGGATGACGCGAACACGACCTTCCTGCATCGCGGCATCGCCGAGCGCGACTTCGAACACCGCTTCCAACTGGCCGATCATCTCAAGGTGGTGTCGGCGCAACTCGAAAACGGGCTGCTCAGCATTTCGCTGGTGCGTGAGGTGCCCGAAGCGCTCAAGCCGCGCAAGATCGAGATCGGCGGCGACAATGTTCGCCTGCTGGAAGGTGTCACTGCCGCTTGATTGTCCGAGCAGTTGAGCACTGCCGGCGGCGCATGCCGCCGCGGCGTCGGCTGACCTGACCGTACGAGTCGGGTCGGCTGCGCTGCCTCAGTTCAGTGTGCTTGGCGTCGTCATCGCCCCTCTCAGCGTTCGTCGCTGCGAGGGGCGATGTGCTTTCATCACTGGCGAAGCGCTCGGTGAGCCGGATGGTGCGCGCCTCGGTGGTATCGGCGCCGCGTCGCTGCCGTATCGACGCTGGCCGTACGGCTCAGAACCAGAAGCGCACCCCCACGACTAGGCGGGGATCGATGGCGCGCTCGCCGGCCTGCCGCGCCCACCGTGCCGTCTGTCCGAAACGCGACACCATTTCGAAACCGATGTAAGGCGCGAAGCGTTTGTCGATGTCGTATCGGAGACGAACGGCGGCGGACAGATCCGATAGCCCCGCACCGCGCTCGCGCGCCGGATCGGCGCGGCCGTAGGCCATTGCTTCCAGGCGCGGCGTGAGGATCAATCGCTGTGTCAGACGCGCGTCGTGTTCGACCATCGCATGCAGCGCCGTCCGGCCAGCCGGACCCGCATACGCGGTGAGCTGCGTTTCGATCCAGTATGGTGCGGTGCCGGCAACGCCGACCGCCAGCCACTGGCGGTTCGGCCCGCTGCCGAAATCGTGCCGCACACCGAGTTCGGTGTTCCAGAACGCCGAGATCGCACGGGAATACAGCAGCTCGATCCGACCGTCACTGCCGTCACGGTTGGCTTCCCCTTCGCTGCGCAACACCAGCCGGTCGAGATCGCCGCCGATGTAGGCCTCGACATCCCAGGCGCCTTCGGGCCGGCGTCCCTGCACGTATTCGAGTCGGTCGGCGAGGAAACGGCTGCGTGGCGACATGTCGTGCATGTCCGCGCCGGGGAACTCGACGCCGGTCGACGGATCCGCGAATGCCGCCGGCGGCGCGTTGCCCGGCAGGATGCGATTGGCGGCCAACGCGGCGCGCATATCGCCGGCGCGCTGCGGATCGGCGGCTCCGACCGTCGATGCCGCGTCCTCGTCGGACTGCCCTTGTGCTATATCTGTGATGGGGGCGGTGGGTACGACGCCGCTCGCAGCGCCGTGATGCTCTGCGCCGCTCGCGTGGCTCATACGGGTCGGATGCATCGCATGGGGTCCGTGGTTTTGGTGGTCCCCGCGGGCTTCATCGATCCGCGCACCGCGCGACTGCGCGTTGTCGCGATGGACGTGAGCAGCGCTCGTCGAGCGGCTTGGCGAATCGCCCGCGGACATCTCGGCGGGCACGGCCGAGTTGTTCGCCGGCGTCGCGGGCTTGGCATTGGCGTCTGACAGCGGGGCGCCGAGCATGCAGAGCAGCGCAACGATCGGTGAGAGCCAGCCGTTTGCGACCGGACGGTAACGTTGCGCGTCTCGCTGGGCTTGTCTGTTGCGAAGCGAAGGTTGGCGTTTCATGCGACCACCACCTTGCGCATCATGCCGCTTTCCATGTGATACAGCAGATGGCAGTGAAACGCCCATTGCCCAGGCTCCGTTGCGGTGACACAAAACGCAACCTGCTTGGCGGGCTGCACGTTGATCGTGTGCTTGCGCACCAGAAACTGTCCCGACTCGTCTTCGAGTTCGCTGAACATGCCGTGAAGATGGATCGGATGATTCATCATCGTGTCGTTGACCAACACGATCCGCAACCGCTCGCCTGGCATGAAGCGGATCGGCGCCGCGTCGCTGAACTTGATCCCGTCGAAGCCCCAGATGAAACGCGCCATATTGCCGGTCAGGCGCAGGACGATCTCACGGTCGGGTGCACGCCCGTCGAGCGGGCCGCCGAGCGTGTGCAAGTCCGCGTAGGTGAGCACGCGACGGCCATTGCCTCGCAGGCGCGGGCCCGGGTCGTCGAGCGCGCGGGACGGGTGGGCAACGCGCATGTCGACCGACGCCGATGACGATGACGACGACGATGACGATGACGACGACGACGCGCTTTGCGCCGCGCCGTGCCGATGCGTGCCCAGCTCTGCGGGTATCGCTGTGCCAGTGGCCGCGTCCACTGGCTGCGGCGTCCCGTGCGCTGCATGCGTGACGCCGTGGGCGTGGTCATCGCCGGCAATGATCGACGCTGTGCCAGGCACTGCCGCGCCGAGGTGACCGGGTGCCTGGTGGACGTGTCTCTCGATCGGTCGGCTGGGCATGCGCCCATCGCGGCCGGGACTGTGGCTGCGGCTGTCGTTGCCATTGCCATCGCGGGCCGCGACCGCGCCGTCCATGCTTCCGTCGTCCACCATCTTGGCGCGTTGCATGCCCGCGTGCGCCATCGGGCTGCCACTGCCGTGCGCCATGTCGCCGTGATCCATCCCCATGTCCCCCATGTCCGCCATCGACAACCAGGTCTTGGGATCCAGCGCCGGCACGGCTGCCACCATGCCGGGCTCGGGCGCCAGCGTTGCGCGGGCGTAACCGCTACGGTCCATCGACTGCGCGAACACGGTGTAGGCACGCGCATCGGGCAGGGTGACGATGACGTCGTACGTTTCCGCAACCGCGAGCCGTATCTCCTCCACGTCAACCGGGCGGACCGCTTGACCGTCTGCTGCGACGACGGTCATTTTCAGTCCGGGGATGCGCAGATCGAAATAGGTCTCCGCCGAACCGTTGATCAGCCGCAGCCGAACGCGCTCGCCCTTGCGCGCAATGCCGGTCCAATTGTCGTCGGGCGTGCGGCCGTTGACCAGGTAGGTGTAGGTCGCCGCGGACACGTCGGAGAAGTCCACCGGACTCATGCGCATGCGGTTCCACATGCGACGCGTGCCGAGGGCGTTGCGCAGTCCATTGGCGCGGGCATCGCGCATGAACTGACTCACGGTCGGCTGCTGGTCGTTGTAGTAGTCGCTCGATTGGCGCAGGTGTCTCAGGATGGCCGCTGGTGATTCGTCACTCCAGTCGCTCAGCAGCAGGACATGGTCACGATCGACGGCAGGCGTCTCGCCGTCGGCCGGCTCGATCACGATCGCGCCATACAGCCCCTGCTGTTCCTGCATGCCGCTGTGACTGTGATACCAGTAGGTCCCGGCCTGCCGCACCGGGAAACGGTAGGTGAAATGTGTGCCTGCGCCAATGCCGCCGAAGCTGATGCCGGGCACGCCGTCCATCTGATAGGGCAGCAGGATCCCGTGCCAGTGGATCGATGAAGCATCGGACAATTGGTTCGAGACGCTGATCTCAACGGTCTGGCCTTGCTTCCAGTACAGCGTGGGGCCGGGAGTGCTGCCGTTCACGGCGATCGCTCGGGCGGGGCGCCCGGTGAAGTTGACCGGCTGCATCGCGATTTCTAGATGGCTGGGCGAATCCGCCTGAGGCGACGGTCCGACAATGCCCGGCGATGCCGCGGCTGGCTGACTCGGATCAAGGGCTGGCGGGCGTTCGCCAGCCAGGGCAGCGCGACTGCCAAGACCAAGGAGTACGGCGCTGCTTACCGCCGAGATGCCGGTAACAAAGCGGCGCCGCGACGCATCCGGCGCGGCGCGCAAGGGCGCCCGCCTGGGAAAGGGGTTCGACATGATTGCTCCATTGGCGCCCGTGGGCGCCGCAGTCGGGCGGTCGTGCGCTGGCTTGAGTCAGCGCACGACGCCAGAACGGACATGGGCAGCGCGATGGCCGCCGCCAGCCGACCGACGGGTCGGCAATGTCAGATGAAGCGCGTGCGAGGAGGGCGGTCGAGGCGCTCGGGCAGCGGACCGGCTGGATGGGTGTCGGGCGAATGGCGCGGGGAGGGTCGGACGAGCCGCTGCACGGGTGGCAAAGGGGCGGCCGCGGCCGATAGTGCAATGTGAGGGATGCACTGAGAAGCGCACTGGGAAGCGCATTGAGAAGCGGGCTGAGAAGCGGGCTGAGAAGCGCACTGAGGTATGCCGTTGGCAGTGCACGCGCCGCAGCCTGAGCTGTGCGACGGCATTGGCCCCGCATCATGCTCCGCACAGCAGTCTTGCTGATCGCCGCCGGCTGCGCTTGCGGTGGACGCGAGCGCAGCCATCCGCACCATGGCCGCCATCGGCAAGGCCCGCCTCTGCGGGATTGCAACGGTCTGCTGGGGATCACCCGTGCGCATCGCATGCGCCATGCGATCGGACCTTGCAGTCAACCTGGTCGCCGCTGCCGCCGCAAGCACCCGGGTTCGCACGTGGGCGGCGGAATCGACGCGATGCTCGTGCCGACTCGCGCGGAAAGCCGCTGGCGCGGCGGCTACGGCGAGCAGCGTGCTGCCTATCAGGCACAGCACGAGAAACAGTCTGAAAAGGCCCGAATCCTTCATGAGGCGAGTCTAGCATGCGGCCGGACGACGGCAATTGTCGCGGCTGCGATGCGTTTCGGTCGCGGCGGCACGGGCCTGCCGACTGGGCGTGGAGAGACGCGGATCAGCGCGGCGAGGCGCGGAGGGTTCGTGTCGGATGGTTTGTGTCGGATGGTTTGTGTCGGAGTCGCCAGCCGTTTGCCTATCGTAGTGTGTGCGAGGCGCCCTGGCTGCCATGGACACGTAGGCGCCGGATGACGCAGGGCACGCCGGCCGTCGTCCGTCGTCCGTCGTCCGTCGAAGCGCGTGTCGGGCTGATCCCCGGTTCTCCCGGAACGCGGTTTGCTGAATGAATCGCTTGCACGCGATTCATTCGGTGCCAGTCCGACCGGGCCGGCGAAACGCAGTTGAGCACAAGGAGCGATGATGAAGCTGAAGCCTATCGACCAACAGACAATCGTCATCACGGGCGCGAGCAGCGGCATTGGTCTCGTCACGGCGCGCATGGCGAGCCGACGCGGCGCACGGCTGTTCCTGATCGCGCGAGACAGCGCTGCGCTGCAATCGCTGGCGGACGAGCTGAATGCAGCCGGTGGGAACGCCGCGTTCGCGGTAGCGGACGTGGGCGACAGCGACCAGTTGGAAACTGCGGCCCAACAGGCAATCGACCGTTTCGGCGGCTTTGATACGTGGATCAACAATGCCGGCGTGTCGATTTACGGCAAGCTGGAAGATGTTTCCCTTGACGATCAGCGGCGGTTGTTCGACACGAACTTCTGGGGCACCGTGCAGGGGGCCCGCATTGCCGCAAGGCACCTGAAGGCGCGGGGCGGCGCGATCATCAACCTCGGCAGCGAGCTGTCCGATATCGCCGTGCCGCTGCAAGGCGTGTACTGCGCGTCGAAGCATGCGGTGAAAGGCTATACCGACGCGTTACGAATGGAACTGTTGGCAGAGAACGCGCCGGTATCGGTGACGCTGATCAAGCCGGCCGGCATCGATACGATGTTCGTCGCGCATGCAAAGAACTATCTCGACGTCGAGCCGAAACTGCCGGCGCCAGTGTATGCGCCCGAAGTGGTGGCCCGTGCCATCCTCGAAGCCGCCGAACGGCCGCAGCGCGATATCTACGTGGGCGGCGCATCGCGCGCCTTCTCGATTGCTGGGCGCCAGGCGCCGAGCACATACGACGCGTTGATGAAACGGATTGGCGCGCGGATGCAACTGACCTCCAAACCGCGGGAGACCCAGGACGACTCGCTGTATGCCAGCACGGCCCCGTTGCAGGAACGATCTGGCAAGAACGGCTTCGTCCTCGAAAGCAGTGCCTATACGCGCGCGGTCCATGAGTCTCGCGCGACCACCTGGCTGGCGGCAAGCGGGCTCGTCGGCCTCGGCATCGCGCTGTTCGCGCAACAGGCACGCCGGCGTCCGCGCACCTGATGCTCGCGACCGCGCGGGGGTCAGCTTGACGACTGCATCGCGCGGAACATCCGCACCACCCGATCGTTATGCACGTCGTGCAGCCACGCATGATCGAATACAGCGAACGCGGCTAGCCAAGCCAATGCCACTACCGCAATGTCGCAACGGCCGCTGTTCCACCAATTCAGCGAATGTCTGCCCAGCAGCCAAGGCACCCCTAAGGGGTTTGGCCAATCGGCGAGCAGGTGCATGATGCCGCCGCACGCGAATCCAAGCCCGAGCGCTGCGAGTGGGTGCTGTCCGAGGTGGCGATAGGTATAGACCGCCAGGCCGATCCAGCCGAGGCCCCAATGGGTCAGCGTGCGGTGGGTGATCCATAGGCGCCGCTTGCGCGACCACCATGCCACTTCGAGCCAGTCGGGCGCGGTGCCGCCCGCCACTGCCGCGATGAAACTCAAGGCCGTCCATATCTGCCAGGGGCCTGCCGCGCCGGCCTTGTGGACGATCGCGGCGGCAATGACTCCGGCCGCCCAGCCGGTTACGTGGTGTGCTCGATTCGACGCCATCAATGCGGGCGCGACAGGCGCGCTCTGCTGTATTTCTATCCAGGACGACTATATTCGCAGAAAGCTGTACGAATGCACAGTTAACTTGGAAAAAAGCCCGAGATCTCGGGGAAAAGTCCGATTTCGGATAGGGCACGGGAGGTGGGGCGGAGGCGACTGCGAGCGGCCTGTCTCAGCCGCGCGTCATTCAGGCCCAGGCAGACACGGCGTGCATAGTCGCACCAGCTCCGGGACCCGGATGCAGGGAGGCGTGTTGAGGCCTGACGAATTGAGGCAACGCCGCGACAGGTGTGGCGACTACCATCCGACGCTGATTCCCCTGAAGGTCACGGGTCGGGCGGGGGAGGCGGCTGGGCGGGTGCGCGTGCAGCCCTTGCGTCAGCCGGCTCCGTTCAATTTTTAACGCAAAGCAGGGTAACGCCTTCCCAGGACAGGCCGGTCGGCGGGTCGACATGACCCCTTGATGAATCCGGCGAAGAAAACGCTTGCCAAGACGCGGTTCTCGTCCTAATATCTCGTTCCTCTGCTGCACGGACTTCAACGAGTGCAAGCGGCAGGGACGGGAGAGTGAGTGACGAGCTTCCGGTGAGTGAGCGGGTTTTGCAGTGCGCGTTTCGTTGAGTGGTTGAACGAAACGGTAAGCGAAAAAAACCTGTTGACGAACGAAGAAGATTGCTTCATAATCTCGTTTCTCTGCTGCTGATGCAGCGACGCAGCAAACGAAGCAAGCCAGATTTAGTATAGCTGGTTTGTCAAGTTAGCGCGATGCTCTTTAAAAATTTACAGCCGATAAGTGTGGGCACTTGATGGCGAGCGGGCTGTGGCATTCGTGCCGCGGTCTTTGCAAAAGTAATCAAGTCTCACACTAAGTAATAGGTAAGTCGTGATTCATCATGACTTGTCAGCACTTTGAGTGAGCGACACATCCGCAAGGATGAAACAAGTAACAGGAATTGAACTGAAGAG
>NZ_FNLO01000006.1 GCF_900095735.1 Chitinasiproducens palmae
GCTCGTCGCTATATCGGCCCTTCTTCATGACGCTCCCACCCTCGATGCGCCATTATCCCAGATCAATTTGGTCTTACATTACCGGGACAGGTCACGTCCACTGTTATCCCCCGTCGGACTGTAGACGAAGCGGCGAACGGTGTTCAAATTGGCCAGACGCTTTCCCTTGGACGCTATCTTGCTTATGCGCTCCGCTGACGCCTTGGTTCCCTTACGGCCCTTAGATTCAAGCATTTCGAGTTCAGCAATCTCCATGGCGAGATTCGTCTGTAGCCACTCCCGGATGTCATGGTTCAGGCCTCCTATAAGATTCCATGCAAAGCTGTGGATCGTCGAAACCTCGATCGTGCGATCAAACTCCAAGCGGCGGTTGATTTCATCGCATGCCGCATTGGTGAAGGTAATAACACCCACCCGCTGCCCCTGAAACCGAAGCGTCTCGCGGTACAGTTGGCGCACGTGATCAAGTGCTTTGACCAGTGATCGCGTCTTGCCGGAGCCTGCGCCTGCGAATAGGAAAAAGCTTCGGGGAGCAGTCAAGTCAAGACATGCTGCGATCTCGGCATCAGCCGGGTTATCCAGATCGTTGTCAGGCACACCGTCCGCAGCTGTCATGCGGGCACCTTCGTTTGACCAAGGGCGTCTTGCTCCTTGCGCTTCAACTGCAAGGTCAGCCAGGCCAGACCGTCATGAATGTAGGCAGGCACCTTCAATGCTGTGATCTTGTCGCTGTAGAGGAGGTCTAGTGCGAACTTCGCCTTGTTTCCGGTCTTCAAGCCTAAATGAACGGCCGTCGCGAGCGCATCGAGATCGACGCTATCCGAAAGTGCGTCGCGAAACGTCTTGATGAGCCCGTCACCAGCCAAGTTGGCAAACATGTCTGGGTTTTCATATAGGAGTGCATCCTCGAAAGTATTCGCCAGTGCCTCCGATGGAGGCTTCGATTTGAAGCTCAATGCTATCGGCTGCTGATAAGCCACCCGTATCGCGTATCCGCTGGGATCTTCCTTGACAAGGTCACAACTTGCTTTGTCGAGCAATGCATCAAGCGACTCTTCCACAGGAACCCAAGACTTCAATGTCTCGTTTCGCGCCTTTTGTCCACTGTTTCTCCTCGGCGGTAGCGCAGCGCCCGACGTTCCATCCTTGGCGTCGATGTCAGTGATGATCAAGGTGGAAAGCCCGAGGTGTTCTAGCAGGCGCTTGAGCCGATGGGCATGGCTGCCGCCGATTTCGAGCCAAGTAATGTAGCACCGGCGCAGATACTCAAAATCAGGGCGTTCACGCACAAAATGCGGTACAAGGATCCTTTCGGCAGGCCCTTCGATTAATACGGCGCCGTCTGCGAAAAAAAGATCGCAGTGAGTAGCCTTGAGATAGCGCGTAACGAACCTCTCGGTAATATCAGCACCGCCGAATACCTCAGATAGATTGACCACCGACGCGATCGGCACTGCGCCCGCCTCGGTCGGAGCGGGCAGGCGACGAAAATATCGCAGGGACTCAAAATCGCACTCGTGCGCAAGATGGCTGGAATGTGTACTGACAATCAACTGGGTCTTTAGGGCAGTGGTGTTACCAAGCTTCGGATGCTTTCGAAGCACCGCATACGCCTGCTTAATGAACACCTGCTGGACCTGTGCATGCAAGTGAGCCTCCGGCTCTTCGACGAGTACAAGATGAAGTGGAGGCACGAAGCTGTCTTCCTCCGCGACCAAAGTTCCTGCCTTGCCGACGCGCATCCATCGGTCACGGAAACTCATCAAGGCAAACACCATGGAAACCAAGTTCTGGTACCCAAGTCCGTTCGAATCCTCTGGCAGGCGATGCCCCTTTGCCCCCTCTGCCAAGTGGGTTGGTACTTCGTACTGGACGGCGGAGCCGTGATTTAAGCCGTCCGTCGGCTTGATCCGCGTGGTGATCGTCAGTTTCGGATCGGTAATGCCTGGATAGCCGATGTGCTCCAGTTCCTTCAATGCTGCGGCGAAGCCTTCCGTCAAGCGTGCTTCAAAAGCTGCCTCTGCATCATGGAGAGCCTGCAAGGCGGTCAGATCCTTTGGTTCAGGCTTGTCGTAGGGATCCAAATGCTGCGTGTAATACGACCGCAGCTGCGCAGAGAGCTTCCTGCCACCGCGTGCTTCCTGCGGGTCATACCTGGAGTCATCTTCGCTGGAAGTTCGTGTGCTGCCTGTATACCCAAAGCCCCGCTGTGCGTTGATTTCGTCGATGCAGATCAATCCCTTGAATGGGTCGCCGTCGAGCGGATCGCTGTTAGGGGACAGCACCTGGGGCAAAGCCAATCCGCCTTGTGGCGACATGAGTGCTGCCGGGTCCAGTAGGTAGGCGCGAACCGTGAACAGGCCGTGCAATCGGCGACCCAGGAAGTCCATCATGGACTGTGGCCAAAGCGAGAACGTATAGGCAGGCACTGCCAATGGCACTGAGCCCGTCTCCACCACCACCTCTGCGGCGCCCTCGGCGCCCCCAACTACGGCGGCGGCAAGCGGCTGCGTAAGCAGTTCTGTAATGGTCGCTCTGGCCCTCAGATACTCTCGCTGAAGACCTTCTGCGTCCTTGGGCTCCAAGCGCAGTCGAACGCCAAGATGGCCGCCTTGCCAGTCCAAGGTAGGCAGCAACTTCTGGACATAGTGCAGTTCGTTGCTGGCAACGCTGAGCCAGACATCGAGGAACGGGAGCACTTTGCTCCAGTCAAGCGCAGTGGACACCTCGCCACTGCTGACGGCCGACTCCCACCCTGCGGCCGAGGCATTGATCTCCGTCCAGTGCGAGAGCGTCAAATCATTGACGGTGAGCTCGGATGGCTCGATCAGGAATCGCCTAAGCGCCACCATTGCGGAGGTCTTCCCGCTGTTGTTGGCACCGACGAAAACCGTTTTCTTTTCTGAAAAATCGATGCGTACCGCTTTCAGCTTCCGAAAATTGCCAATCTCAACATGTTGAATGTGCATTTCCCTGTCTCCCCCGGCTATAACAACTATAAAACAAGAACAGGTATCCGCTCCGCCGCTTTGGCCCGTAACGCCTCCTTGATGATCTAGCGCTGATGCATGTAGGCACTACCGATGGTGATGGTGCCGCATAATATCTCCTACGCCCGGCCTCGCTGCTGCAAGTTGTCGCGATCGCTACCGATAGTCACCATGAAGCTCATTGCGAACACATGGAATCTGGACGATGGCTGCCGACTCGGAACCGATCAGGACCGCTGCACAAGACACTACTTCCCTGCCCCACCCTGGGATCGAGCGGTACGCCGAGCTTCCGCAGTTCCCGAAGGGATCTCCGCTCCCCTTTCGCCGCACGATCCGCCGAAGTGAGCTGCATCAGATCGTGCCCTTGGCGGAAACCACCATCTACGAAATGGAGCAGCGCGGCGAGTTTCCCCGGCGCTTCCGACTGACACCGCGCTGCGTGGTCTGGGATCTGGAAGAGGTCGACGCCTGGATCGAAGGCCGCAAGCAAGCCTCACGATCAGCAAAGGCCGACACATCGCCTGGCCCGGACGTGAGGCTGCGCCGGCGCCACCCTGTTCGGTGACACCGCCATCTGGCGTCCATGGCAACTACCCGGCGCCCACCCGGACGAGTTTCACCCCGGGCATCACTTGCGCCATCTGCGCCGCGGCAAACGTGACCGCCGCATCGCGATCCGACGCCTCCCGGCTAAAGGCCAGCGCGACGTGCCCAGGCCGACCCCAGCCCACCGTGGCGTCGGCACAGTCGCTGCCGGCCAATCGGCGCAGGACCTCATCCTGCGAATCCAGTTCAGGATTCAGCGCATATACCAGTGTGAAATCGTGAACCATCGCGATCACCCCATCGCCTTTGTATTACCCGCCACGTCATCGCACCTTGATACGCGCCAGCACGTCCGCCTACTGCCCACGATCCGCAGCGCGTTTGGCCGCCGTGCGCTGTGCCAAGTTGTGCAGCTTGCGCTGTACCCCGGGCAGATCGGCCGCATGGCCAAGGCCAATCAAACCGAAATCCGGCTGCTCATCCTCAACCGATTGCAGAAAGGCACACGACGGCTCGTCCAACGACTGCACCACACGCGCCAACAGGCGCTCGCGGCTCTCCAACAAAGCCGTCGCTTCAATGGGCTCAGCCGTCATGCCCTTGAAGTGAGCCTCGAAGGTGGCCTTAAAATCCGCAGGTACGCGCGGCGCCAGCATCTCCCACGCCGGCTTGGGGCTGCACGTCAGGTACACGAGAAAGGTACGCCAGAGACCAGCATCCGTCCGCTCATCCTCCAGCAGCAGGCCTACATCAAACAGATCGCACGGATGCTGTCGCGACAATGCCGCCGCCAACTTTCCTGCATACAGTCGGCGAAATTCAGCACCTGCACCTCGGCGAAGCCGAACGCCTCCTCCACCCGTGGCCGCACGACCATGGTTCGCACTGGATGGACCGTCCCGCGCATCACCGGCGTCGTCTCGATCTCTACACGCGCGCGGCCGCGACTGGCCACCAGCCGGGTGACCGCCCCGCCTTCGCCCGCTGAAGCTTGGACCTGCAATTGCAAAGGCCGGGCGCGCATCGCGTCGGCCAGTCGCCCGAGTGCTTCGGCGATCAGCTTCGCATCCTCGGCATAGTCGTGCACCGGCAGCCAGGCCAGGTCGATGTCTACCGACAGACGCGGCAGGTCATGCTCGAACAGGTTGATGGCGGTGCCGCCCTTGAGCGCGAAGCGCGGCTCCTGGGCCAGCACCGGCAGGATCTCGACCAGCAGCCGCACCCGGTCCATGTAGCGCCGATCCCACCGATCAAGCCAAGTGCTCATCGAGGTCTACCGGCAAGGTGATTCGGTAGGTCTGATGCAGGCGCCCGCCGGGCACCAGCGCACGCTTGCCCCGGCCCAGATCGACGCCATCCAACGGCACATGCGCCAGCCACGCATGCCGATGGCGATCGGCCAGCGCCAGAAACAGCTGCTTGGCCTTGATGCCGCGGCAGTGGCGCAGCAGCAGGCCGACGCGCTGCGGGCGCAGCGTGGTCATGGCCTGCATCAGCGCATCGGCCTCGTTGACCCCTGCCGCATCCGATACGCCATCGCACAACTCCAGCATGGCCCGCTCGGGCGTCGAGCAGACCAGGGCATCGACACCAGATGCAGCAGAGTGCAAGTCCAGACCTACCTTGGATAGCGCCGTCTCGGAGACTTCCGCAGTGAAGGACACGGCCGGCAGATCGAACGGCCCCTCGCCTTGGTACTCGAAGCGCTGCTCCATGGGCAGCTGGCCGACCCAGCCCGGCGGAGGCGCTGGCCCGTAAAGCGTGATCGTCCCGGCATCGCCCAGTCGCAAGTAGTGCTCGTGCCCCTGCAAGGCCAGTGCAAAACGCCCGCCGACATGCAGTGGCAGGCCCTCTCCGACCTGCAGGCTGCGGACCACCCCATCCCATTGCAGCCGCCCTCCCGCGCGCATGTAGACGCCGCGCGCCGGCGACACCAGCCAGCCGCTGCCGACATAGCGCGCGACCAGGCTATTGGCGTGGTCATGCGCGCGCAGCCAGCGGCTAGAGACCAGGCGCGTATCGCCCAGTTCGGCCAGCAAGCGGTTCAATTTTCGTGAATTTTGAGCATCCATAGTGCTCAAAAAATCAGTTTTATAAACCTCCGCCGAGGACCACGAGTTTGAAACTTCAGTGAAAAGATCATCCAGAGTGATCTTTTCTTGAAAAATGCAAACCCGAGGCTGCACGCCCGAAGCCATTCCCGGCGCTTCAGGCGTAAGACTGGAAGTCGTTGTTGTCGCGGCTGATCAATTGCATCAGCTTGGGGTGTATGAAGAGCTTTTCCTTGCCAACCTGCATTTCGCGCAGCACACCCAGGCTGGCCAAGTCGTGCAGGTAGCGCGAGGCCGCCTGGCGTTGGGCAATGCCTTTCTCCACCAGGTTGCCGATGCGGCAATAGGGCTGTTCAAAGATGACATCCACCAATTCGCGGGTGTAGATCTTGGGCAGGCGTGTGCGCACGTACTCGGTGGTGTGTTCGGCCAGCCCGCGAATGGCCGCGATCTTCCCTGTGGTCCATTTGGACGTGTCGGCGACGGCCTGCAGCATGAACAGCAGCCAGGGTTCCCAGGCGCCATCTCGCGTCACACTGAGCAGCAGGCGGTAGTAGTCGGCCTTGTGGGCAATCACATGGCGACTGAGATACAGGATCGGCAGATTGAGCAGCTCTTCCTGGATGAGATAGAGGATATTGAGCACGCGGCCGGTACAGCCGTTGCCGTCGGTGAATGGGCGGATGGCCTCGAACTGGTAGTGGCCCACGGCCATGCGGATCAGCGGGTCCAGGTCGACCTGGTTGTGCAGGAATCGCTCCCAGTTGGTCAGCATGTCACGCAAGCGGGCCTCGCCTTCGGGCGGGGTGTTGACCACCTCCCCCGTGCGGTCGTTGGCGAGTTGCGTGCCTGGGGTGCGGCGGAAGTCCATGTCCACCCCCTTGAGGGTGCGGCGGACATCCACGGCAGTGGCAGTACACAATGGTCGCGCCTTGAGCGACTGAAAACCTTGGTGCAGCGCGGTGCGGTAACGCAGCGCCTCCTTGGTGGCAGGATCGGCGTTGTCGTGGCCCTGCGCGTACTGGAACAGTTGGTCGGTGGTGGTGACGATGTTCTCGATTTCCGAGCTGTCCTTGGCCTCCAGCAACGGAATGGTATTGATCAGCATCGCCTGGTTGGGAATCAACTCGGCCGCCTGCTTGAGCTCGGCCAACGCAGCACGGGCCTCGATACAGGTCTTAAGCACGCGCCGGGTCTCCAGTTCCTGCGCCGGGGGGAGCGTTGGCAGGTGGTTGTGAGGCTGATCTCGATGCCAGGCAAGTGCCATATCAGTCATGATGCAAAAATACGATTTCAGCGACACGTTCTCAACTTATGTCGCTGCTGGCGACACGTCAACGAATCATGTTCTTATTTCCTCGAAATAGCGACACGTAGGGTGCTCATGTCCCCAAAACACAGCTCAAAAGCATCAAAGCGCAGGACTCAGAACCGGCACGGTCACGTCCTCCGGCACCAGTTTCGGCACATGCGTACGCCCATCGATCCAAGCCTCCACCATATCAGCCCACTCCTGCAGCATGTGACGCCGCGGCCCGGCGTACTCGGCCTTGTTGTAGACCGACCGCGAAGTCCGGCTGCCTTCTTCGTGAGCCAGACACTTCTCGATCTAGTCCCCATTGAAGCCGACCTCGTTGAGCAGCGTGGACGCGGTGCGCCGAAGGTCGTGCACCGTGAATGGCTCCAGCGGCAGCCCGGCTTCCTTCGCGCGTGAACCAACGAGCTGGGTCACCCGGTTGAGCGTTGCATGCGACATGCACCGATCGGGGTCATAGCGCGACGGCAGCACGAATCGCGAGCCTGCCGCGCAGGTGTGCAGGGCCACGAAAATGTCTATCGCCTGCCGCGACAGGTAGACCACGTGCGGCTTGCACCCCTTCATCCGCGCCTTCGGGATCGTCCAGGTGGCGTTCTCAAAATCCACCTCGTTCCACGTCGCCTCGACCAGTTCGCTCTTGCGCACCATCGTCAGAAGGATCAGCCGCAAGGCCAGCCGGATGGTCGGATAGGACGCGATGGTCTCCAGTTGGTGGAAGGCCAGCCGGATTTCGGCCGGCGACAGCGCCCGGTCCTTGGCAATGAAGGTCGCGATCGAGGCCGCCTTCACGTCGTCGGCCGGGTTGGCGAGCCGTTCGCCATGCAGGATGGCGAAGGCATAGACCTGCTTCACGATGTCTCGGATGTGGATGGCCGTAGCCGGCGCGCCGCGCGCCTTCACCTTGTTGCACAACGCCAACGACTGACGGCCCCAAGGTCGAGGCTGATCATCGATCAACGATAAGCCATATCTAAACACCTATAGCCGTTGTCCGCCCAATCTCCGCACGAGCTTGCAGACGGAGTCCGGCGCTTCGCGGTGGATGGACTTGGCGCTTGCCGGCGCCGGGACTAGCCGCTGAAACGCTGGGCTGCTGAAGCGCTGCCGCCCGGCGCCCGGTGGCATCGCCACCGGGCCGGCAAGCTCAGATGCGGGAAGCGAGCAGCGCTGCGACCAGCAGCACCGCGGTAGCCGCCAGCAGTGAACTGGACAGACCGTTGCCGTGCGCGCGCAGCACCTCGACCAGTACCGGACCGGCGATCTGACCGATGCCGTAGAACAGCGTCAGCGTCGCCACGAGGTTCTTCCCCGTCCTGCGAGCGACGCGTTGCGCGGCCGGTACGGCGATCGTCACCGCACCGGTGAAGGTGCCACCGACCAGCAGCGCGCTGAGGACATAGCTGGCCACGGAGCCCGACAGCGTCGGCAACGCAACGCCCACCGCCTGCACGAGCAGATTCAACTGCATCGCGCGACGCGTGCCGAGGCGCTCGTGGACGCGGTGCCAGACGAAGCACGACGGTACCGCGCCGAGTCCGAACACGGCCCACACGTGCGCGGGATCGAGGCCAGGCAACGCGCTATGGACCAGCGTCGGCAGGTAGGTCGCAGTCACGATGTAACCAAGCCCGGCAAGTCCATAGACGACGGTCAGTGGCCAGGCGGCGATCTGCGCCTGGGCCGTCGACGCGGGTGCGTCGGGCACTGCCGCTGGCCGGTCTGCACTGGCGAGGAGGCCCGGCGCCGCGGCAAGTCCGACGACCAGGCTCGCGATCCCCAACACCAGCCACATGCCCGAGCTGTGTAAACCTGCATGCGCCGCCAAGACGAGAGTCTCGGCCGACAGAGCGATGCCGATCCCGACGCCGGCGTACAACAACGGTGCGCCGCGAAAGTGGCCACGATGCTCCAGCAGCCAGAGCGACGCGGCCACCATCGACATCGCACTGAGGGCGCCGGCGATGCCGCGAACCGCGACGATGCCCCAGGTGGGAAGTGGCAGCGCCAGGACTGCAAGGCAGAGGGCGGTGGCAACGACCGACCACAGGCAAAGACGATGCGCATGGCGTGCCCGCGCTCGGACCGCGACGAAGGCGCCGAGAAGGTAGCCGGCGTAGTTGGCCGACGCAGCCAGGCTGCCTTGCTGCAGCGTAATCACGCCTTCCTCGACCATGTGAGGCAGCACGGCGGTGAACGCGAAGCGGCCGAAGCCCATGCCTACCGCCAGAATCAACGCGGCTTCCGCGGCGGCCCTGAGGCCGGCCGTTCGAATGGAGGATGTCATTGGATGGACTCGGCAAGTTGCTTGCGCAGGCGTTGGAAGGCGGGGACGTCGTACCCTTGCCGCCACATCAACACCGTGTCGGCATGGCCCGCGGGCAGCGTTTTCAGACCGGCCGCCGCGCGCTCGAGCTTCAGCACGCTCTCGGGCAGCACCGTGACGCAACTGCCCGCCGCGACGCACGCGATCATTGCGTGGTACGACGCCATCTCCTGCACGCGCCATTCGCCCGAACCGGCCATGCCCAGCAGTGCTTCGGCGAGGCCGCGATAGGTGCAGCCCTGGGGAAACGCGGCAAGCGAGCGCGTCCGTACCGCACGCGGTTCACCGACGTCGGCTTCGCTCGCGGGCAACAGCAGCAACAGCGTCTCGCGCCAGGCCGGTGTGGCCGTCAGGCCCAAGGCCTCGATCGAGGATGGATCGCCGAGCGATGGCGGCGGCGCGACGAATGCACAGTCGAGGCGTCCGGTACGTACCTGTTCGATGAGCGGGCGGGATGCGCCGGTGCTGAGTTCGAGACGGGTGGCCGAATGCCGTGCGTGATAGCCGGCCAGCAGGGACGGCAGACGGCTCGCAGCCGAGCTTTCCATGCTGCCGATCCGCAATGTCCCACCCTCGCGTCCGTCGCTTACGACGTGCCTCGCCTCGTCCTCCAGCGCCAGCATGCGACGCGCGTAGTCAAGAAACTGCACGCCGGAATTCGACAGCGTCAGGCGCTTGCCCGAGCGCACGAACAAGGCGGTGCCGAGATCGGCTTCGAGTTGCTGAATGCGGGTGGTGACATTGGACGGCGCTCTGCCGAGCCGCGTGGCCGCGTGCGTCACGCTGAGCTCCGTCGCAACCGTACAAAAGATCCGCAGCGAGTCGGAATCCATCTATTTCTCAAAAAATGAATAGAGGGCGAATTGTATTCTTTTTTTGAGAATATTACGCCAGCGCTCCGGCACCGCGTTCCATCCGCGGTTGCAATCGGTTGCCGAGGTCCCTCGCGTCGACTGCGTGAGCGCCGTCAGCCTGCCGCGCAAGCACCAGGGGGTGGGCCGGCTCGGCGAAGCAGAATATGATGCGCGGATGTCGCCGCGCGACGAGCGGCACCGAGCGGTGCGCGACTGTCGAACGTCCCCTGCGGCGATACGCAAGGCGGGATGCGCGTCGCCGCGCCCGTCTTTCGGGTCATTCGACGGCCACGGAAGCGCGCCGCGGAGGCGGATGGAATGCGACCGTGCAGCGCGTCCGTGCCGCAATTCAGTTCGGCAGGTCCAGCAACCACGAGCCTGGCACCGCGCGTGGCGGACACCGCGCATGCCCGAAGCGGCGCGCTGTCGCTGGCCGCGTCGGCGGACCGTCAGCCCGACTCGAACGTCATGTCACGGCGCAGTGTCATGTCACGCCGTCGTGTCACGCCGTCGTGTCACGCCGTCACCTCACGCCGTCATCGCGGCCGCTCGTCGAGCGCGGCCATCGTCGCGGCGAGCGTGTCATTGCCACGCTCCTGCAGCGACCCCACCACGCCCGAGAAATCGCGGGCGTCGCGGTTCTGGCTCAGCTTGCGCTTGCCTTCGAAACGCGTCACTTCGACCGCGATGCCCACGATCTGCCCGATCAGCGTGTCCAGGAAGTCCGACGGGGCATCCCCCATCTTCCATGGCCGCGCTTCGCTTGCCTCATGCGTGCGCGTCAGTTTCGCCAGCACACCCCGAAGAAACTTTTCGTCGTCCCGGATGCGCAAGCGGCCGTGGGCGTGCACCACTTCGTAATTCCAGGTCGGTACATGACGGTGGGTCTCATGCTTGCTGGGGTACCAGCTCGGCGAGATGTAGCCATGCGCGCCGCGGAAAATGACCATGACCTCGGCACCGTCCGCCAGCTCCCGCCAGACCGGATTCGCGCGCGCGACGTGCGCGAGCAGCAGCGGACCGGTGTCATGGCGCTCGTCGAGAAGGAACGGCAGGTGGTTGGCTTCCAGTCCGCCCGCTCCGTGCGTGACGAGTACGCCGAGCGGATTGTCGCGGATCAGACGATGCAGGATCTCGGGTCGATCCTCGGCGAACATCGTGGGCACGTACATGAGAGCAGTTTCGGATTCAAGGAATGGAAGCGCGGCGCGCTACGACGCCTGCGCCAGCGTCTCAAGCGGATCGAGCAGCAGCAAAGCGCTGAGCGAAAACATGAACGCGGCGACGGACGCGTCAAGTATGCGCCACGCCGCCGGCTTGCGGAATATTGGCTGCATCAGGCGCGCGCCAAAGCCGAGTGCGGTGAACCAGGCCAGACTTGCGCCGCAGGCCCCAGCGGCGAATGCCCAGCGTGCGGCACCGGCGTACTGGGTGGAAAGGCTGCCAAGCAGCACCATCGTATCGAGGTAGACGTGCGGGTTGAGCACGGTGAAGCCCAGGCATGCCAGCGCCGCGCGTCGGCGATTCGACTGCTGCGCCTCGGTCGGCGCGAGACCGCCGGAACCATGCCAGGCCCGGAGCGCTGCCATCAAGCCGTAGGCTGCCAGAAACAGCGCGCCGCCGAAGCGCAAGGCCAACAGCATTGCCGGCCATCGCTGCACGAGCGCGCCGATGCCGGCCACACCGGCAAGGATGAAAGCGATGTCGCCGCATGCGCAAATCGCCACCACCAGGGCGACGTGGCAACGTTGCAGTCCTTGCCGCAACACGAATGCGTTCTGGGCACCGATGGCGATGATCAGACCGGCGCTGGCTGCAAAGCCGGCGCTGGCCGCTGCGAGGGAAATCATGGAAAGCTACCGCGTGTCTGTGGAACGGAATCGAGCGGCCATTCTCGCGTGCCAGCCAGCCGAAGCACAGCTATTTGTTCTGCATATAATTAAGAGAAACTTAAGCGGAGCCCACGATGGACCTGATCCATCCGCAACTCGCGGCATTCGCCGCGGTCATTGAGGAAGCCAGCTTCGAAGTAGCAGCACGACGCCTTTCGATCACGCCGTCAGCGGTTTCGCAGCGCATCAAGGCGCTGGAGGACCGCTTGGGTCAGGTTCTGGTCGTGAGGCAGGCACCGTGTCGGCCGACGCCGGCCGGCGAGCGGCTATTGCGTCGGGTGCGCCCGATGCAGGCGCTCGAAGCCGAGGCACTGGCCGATTTCCTGCCGGAAGACACGGCAGTGTCGAGTGCGCGGTCGATCGCCATCGCAGTCAATGACGATTCGCTCAACACTTGGGTGGTCGCCGCCCTGTCGCGCCTGCACGCGCAACACGGCTATTTGTTCGACGTACGGGTGGACGATCAGGATCACACGCTGGAACTGCTGCGCGATGGCTCGGTGCTCGGCGCGGTCACGGCCGAGGCCACGCCGCTGCGCGGCTGCAACGTGCAGCCATTGGGTGTCATGCGCTATCGCGCGATCGCGTCGCCGGCGTTTGCGGCGCGCTACTTCGACGCCGGCGTCGACGCAGCCGCGCTTGCGCACGCGCCAATGATCGTGTTCAACCGCAAGGACGCCCTACAGTGGCGCTTTGTCCGCCGTATCACCCGCGCGCGCCTTGTCCCACCCGTACACTACCTGCCGAGTGCGACAGGCTTCGTGGAAGCCGCGGCAAGAGGCCTGGGCTGGTGCCTGGCGCCGGAGTCGCTCGCCGATCCGGCGCTCGCAGCCGGCACCATCGTAGTGATCGATCCAGCGCGCTGGTTGGACGTGCCGCTCTACTGGCAGCATGCCGCTGTGCGGTCAAGCACGCTGCAACAGCTGAGTCTCGCGCTGCGCGAGACTGCGGCCACCGCGCTGCGGGTCTGACTGCAGCCCCTGACTGCAGCCGCTGACTGCAACGCCTGGCTGCGGCGCACCATGCGCGCGGCCATGCGACGCTGTCTCGTGCCGGGCCGTGGTGGTGGCCGCGCGGCTTCGGCTCAGGTCGGTGCGCGGTCCGCCCTCGGCGCCACGCTTCCCCCGTCGATCCGATGTCGCGCCAGCGCCGCCGCGACGAAGCCCGACGCCTTCATCTCCTCGACGAACTGCGCAAGACCAACGGCGGCTTTGGGATCGCGCGCCCGCGCGACGCCCATCGCCTGCGGGATCACCATGAAGCGGCCCGGCAGCAGACGCAGGCCGCCGATACGCGCGGCGTCGCGCTCCAGCTGCTGACGCACGCCTGCGGCGACTTCGGCGCCGCTTGCCACCATCGCATCGACGACGTTCGGCGACTCGGTCACGCGCTCGATGCGGGCGTGCTGCAGCGAGCGCGTGAGAAACAGGTCATAGGCACTGCCGGTCGCGGTGACGACCCGGTTGCGCTCGTCGTCCACCTCGCCGAGGCTGCGCAGCGCAGACCCCGCCGGAACCAGGTAGGCCCCTTCGATCAACAAGTAGGGCGCGGTAAACGCGATGTCCTCCGCGCGCTTCGGATCGACCGCAAAGAAGCCGATGTCGGCGTCGCCGCCGGCGACGCGCTCCACCGATTCCCGGGCCGACTCGACGACTACCAGCGACAACGGCGTGCCGAGACGAGCGGCGAGTTCAGTGGCGAGATCGACCGATACGCCGGTGGCCCCTGCCGGGCCGCCGCGGCTGGCCAGCAATGGATTGCCCAGATTGATCGACGCGCGCAGCACGCCCGTCGGCGCCAGCAATGCGGCACGGGATGCAATGTCACTCACAGAAACCACCTCATCACGATCAAAGCGATAGTCACGGTGGCGGCGCCGCCCAGACGCGTCGCCACTTGTGCGAACGGCATCAAGCCCAGCCGGTTCGCAGCACTCAGGATGGCAAGGTCGCCGGTACTGCCCTGCCCGCTGTGGCACGCATTCACGATCGCGGCCTCGATGGCGTTCATGCGCAGCCAGCGGCTGACCACGAAACCCGTGCCCATCAGCGTGGCGACCGTGGTCATGATGGTGAGCACGTTCGCGAAACTGAGCGCAGCCATCAGTTCCTCCCACGGCGTGAGGGCGACCCCGACCGCAAACAACAGCGGAAAATTCACGCACACCGCGAAGAAACGATACACGCGGTAGGCGCCGTGTTCGAGGTGCGGCGGCAGGATGCGACCGATCTTGAGCAGCACGGCGAACAACAGCATCAGAACCGGCGCGGGGAAATGCGTCAGCCGCTGCACGATATAGCCGAGCAGATAAAGCGTCACCGCCAGCGCCAGTCCCGACCAGACATCCTGCAGCGCGACGCTGCGCGGCGCGGCATTGGCGGGCGCGGCGAAGTCGTCGTTCTCGCTCTTGAACAGCGCGCCGTTGCCGCTGAGGCGCGGATAGCGCTTGCCCAATGAGTCGAGGATGCCCGAAAACAGGATAGCACTCAGGCTGCCGAGCATCACCGATGGCAGGATCTGTCCGAACAGGGTGCCCTGCTCCAGGCCGAGCAGCGTCGCGTAACCGATCGACAACGGGATTGCGCCTTCGCCAACGCCGCCTGCCATGATCGGAACCACGATGAAGAAGAACGATCGGTAGGCGCCGATGCCCAGCGCCGTGCCGACCAGCGTGCCCACCGCCGCGGCCGCCAGTGAGCCAAGCGCGAGCGGCACGATCACCTTGAAGAAGCCCACCATCAGCACTCGCCGGTCCATGCCCAGGATGCTGCCGACGATGATCGCGGCGATGCACAGGTAGAGGAAGTTGCTGAACTTGGTCCACTCGGTCACCGACTTGATGAACGGCGCCGGCAGCACGTGGTAGAACACTAACGCCGAAGGAACGAAGGTGGCGAGAATCGATGGCGCGCCCATCTTGTTGAGCACCGGGATGCGTTTGCCGAGTTCCGCACACGCGAAGCCGCCGACCGACAGCAGCACGATCGAGGTGACGATGTCGTTCGGAAGCTTGCCGGTCAAGGTGAGTCCGGCGAGTACCGCCGCCATCAGCAGGAACAGCGGCACTGGCAGCACGCCGATGCGGGCGTCGACGAGCCGTGGCCAGAGGCCTGCGCGCCGGACGGGCGCGCTTATCGTCTCGTCGGCATGCGAGACATCGAGGGTGTCCTGCGGGTTCGCCTTCATGGGGCTTGTCTCCGTGAAGCGGGCACGATGGACGTGCGCCGGCATGGCGATGTCCGGGCGGCATCGCCTTATAGGGTGTTGCATGCTTGTGTGCGCCCGCGCGGGGCGCGTCGGTCTAGCGCCGGCTGCCAGCGGCCTCGGGCACCTCAAGCTGGATTGCCTGCGCCTGCATGCCCTTGCGCGCGGACGCGACGTGGCGCCGCATCATGAGCTCCGCGAGATCCGGGTCGCGCTCTTCGAGCGCATCGACGATGCGCGAATGCTCGACCAGCGCGCGATGCGCGCGCGCTTCGATATGACGCTGATGCACGCGGCACAGGTTGATCAGATCGCGGTAGTCCTCGCGCAGCGCACGGATCAGAAATTCGTTGCGGCTTGCCTCGACGATCGTCGAATGGAAGTCGTTGTCCAGCTCCTTGGTAAGGAACTGGACCGCGCCGATTTGCGAGGAGCGCGCGCGTTGATGTTCCAGCTGGGCGCGCAGCCTGACGATTTCGTCATCGGTGATGTGGGTAGCAGCCAGACGCGCCGCCATCCCTTCGATCGCCTCGCGAACCACGAAGATCTGCTGGATCTTTTCCGGCGACAGCACCACGACGCGTGCGCCCAGGCGCGGCGTGCGCGTGACGAGGCCACGTTCTTCGAGCCGACGCAAGGCTTCGCGCAGCGGCGCGCGACTCACGCCGAGGCGTCGAGCCACCTCCGGCTCGCTGATCTTGGCGCCGGGAGCCAGATCGCCGGCCATGATGCCTTCCCGCAGGCGCGACAGGACGCTGTCCGCGACCAGCTCCAGCCCGCCTTGACCGTCCATCTCCGCTTGCTCGGTCTTCATGCCTAGCTCCGTGCCTATCTTCATGCCTGTCCCGACGCCTTGGCGCGCGCGCCGGCCGCCCCCGCCGTTCCTGCAGTCTCGGCTGCGCTGCCGGTCGAAGGCGTCAGCCGACTTTCAGGGACCAGCACGTTACCCTCCATCAACCGGCGCGCGCTGCGATAGACCGCCGTCGACTCCACGTACGGCCGGCCGGCGTCGTCGCGCACGCGGGCCGCGACGCGGAGAACCCCGGACGGATGCGCAATCAGCAGGTCGTCATCGCCTGCGTGCGGGTCGTTCTGCGCGTCGTCCTGCGAGTCGTTGTGCGGCCGCCGCGGCTGCATCGCCGCCGCGGCCAGCGAGCCGGGCAGGCGCATCGCGCAGGCGACGCACATGCCGCCGGTCAGCGGCGTCGCGCGGTGCGGCTGACCCGCCGAAATCATCCTTACCAGGATGTCGACGTCGCGCGCCGCGATGGTCTTGCCGGCCAGCGTTCGGCTCTCGATCGGCGAGGCGACCAGCGCCACCTGAGGCAGATTCCGAATGCCGTGCCGCGCAACTGTGGGGTCCGACGTCAAACCCATCGCCAAGGCCGCGGCAACGCGCACGTCCTCGAAGCGGGCCAGCAGATCGGGACGGGCGTCCAGCGCATCGGGCATCTCGGTGCCGTCGAGGCCGAAGGCACTGGCCCGCACGAACACCACCGGGTTGCTCGCATCGACCAGCGAGACCTCGACCTCGCCCAGGCCGGGGACGTCGAGCGTGTCGCGCACGCGGCCGGTCGGCAGCAGCTTGCCCGTTGCCGCGCCGCCGGGCGCCAGGAACGAGAGACGAACCGGTGCCCAACTGCCGGCCACGCCGTCCAGTTCGAAGTCGCCGTCCACGTCCGGCACGCCGTCCAGCAGCGCGAATTCGGACACGATGATCTTGCCGGTGTTGGTATTGTGAATCCGCACCCGGGCCCGCTCGCCCCGTACTTCCACCAGGCCGGCTTCCACCGCATAAGGGCCGATCGCCGCGGAAATATTGCCGCAATTGCCCTTGTACTGAACCAGCGGCGCGTCGATCGCGACCTGTCCGAAGGTGTAGTCCACGTCCGCATCCGGGCGCGTCGAGGGGCCGACGATCGCGATCTTCGACAGTGATGAGACGCCGCCGCCAAGCCCGTTCAGCTGACGCCGGTTCGGGTCCGGACTGCCGATCGCGGCAAGCAGGATCGCGTCGCGCGCCGCGGCGTCCGACGGAAGGTCAGTCGTCTTGAAGACGAGGGCCCGACTCGTGCCGCCGCGGACGTAGACCGCGGGAATCCGCCGTTGCTTCATGCCGTTTTCTCCGAAGACCGCTGCGGGTGCTGCGGCTGCTGTGAGGGTTGTGACCGCACCCCGTCCTCGTCGGCCGCCTGCGACACGAGCTGCCGAATCACATGGGGCATCATGCCGCCGCCAGACCATACCTTCCACTCGTTCGCGGTGTCGAGGCGGCATTGCAGCGGCACCGCCACTGCGCTGCCGTCCGCACGGCGCACGGTCAGCGAGACCGTGCCGCCCGGCACGGCCCGCGCGGCAAGTCCGGGCAGATCGAAGGTCTCGCTGCCGTCCAGCGCGAGCGAGCGACGCGTCGTGCCGGCGGGGAACTGCAGCGGCAGCACGCCCATCATGATCAGGTTGGAGCGGTGGATGCGTTCGAAGCTCTCGGCGATCACTGCCCGCACGCCGAGCAGACGCGTTCCCTTGGCCGCCCAGTCGCGCGACGAGCCCGTCCCGTATTCCTTGCCTGCGATCACGACCAGCGGTGTGCCCGCCGCACGATAGCGCATCGCGACCTCGAAGACCGACTCCACTGGACCGTCCGGCACGAAACGCGAGTAACCGCCCTCGACGCCCGGCACCAGTTCGTTGCGCAGGCGGATGTTCGCGAAGGTGCCGCGAACCATCACTTCATGATTCGCCCGCCGTGCGCCATAGGCATTGAACGCACTGCGCGGCACGCCGCGGGCGGCGAGAAAACGCCCCGCCGCCGAGGCCACGTCGATGTCGCCCACCGGCGAGATGTGATCGGTCGTCGTGCTGTCCCCCAGCATGACCAATGCACGCGCGTCGCGCACGTCTTCCACACGCGGCGCGGTCTCGGTGAAGTCGTCCAGATAGGGCGGGCGCCGGATGTAATCACTGTCCGGATCCCAGGGGAAGTTGGCGCCCGAGGGCACGTCCAGTTCGCGCCATGCCGCGCTCCCGTCGAAGAGCGTGCGGTAGGCGTCGGTAAACGCGTCCCGTGTGACGAACGTCCTCACCGCGGTCGCGATCTCCTCGTCGCTCGGCCAGATGTCGCGAAGATGAACCGGCGCGCCGTCGGCGCCGAAGCCGATCGGTTCGTGCGCCAGATCGATCTGCACGTTGCCAGCCAGTGCGTAGGCCACCACCAGCGGCGGCGACAGCAGATAATTGGCGCGGGCCAGCGGATGAATGCGCGCCTCGAAATTGCGGTTGCCGGACAATACCGCGGCCGCCACGATATCCGACTGCGCGATCTCCGCCTCGACGTCGTCCGACAGTCGGCCGGAGTTGCCGCCGCAGGTCGCGCAGCCGTAGCCGGCAATCTGGAAGCCGATCGCATCCAGATCCTGCTGCAGCCCGCTTCGTTCAAGGTACTCGCCCACTGCGCGCGAACCCGGCGTCAGCGACGGTTTCACCCAACTACGCGTGCGCAGACCGCGTTGCCGCGCGCGCCGCGCCAACAGGCCCGCGGCCAGCATCACGGCGGGATTCGAGGTGTTCGTGCAGCTCGTGATCGCGGCAATCACCACCGCGCCGTCCGACAGCACGTCACGCGAAACCGCGCGCGGCTCGAACGCGCGACGAAAGTTGTCAGGCACGTCGGCAAGCGAGACACGATCCTGCGGACGTCGCGGCCCGGCGACCGACGGCACGACCTCGCCCAGGTCGAACGCGATCGTCGCGCTGTAGCACTCGCCATCGGCGCCCGCGTCGCCCGCCTCGCGCCACAGCCCTTGCACCTTTGCATAGGCCTCGACCCGCGCGACCTGGCGCGCGTCGCGCCCGGTCGTGCCGAGGTAGTCGAGCGTCGCCTGATCGATTGGAAAGAACGCAGCGGACGAACCGTACTCCGGCGCCATGTTCGCGATCGTGACGCGATCGGCGACCGCGAGCCGGTCAAGCGCGGGCCCGAAGAACTCCACGAACGCGTCGACCACGTTGAAGGCGCGCAGCCGTTCGGTCAGGCTCAGCACCAGATCCGTTGCCGTCACGCCGGTACTCAGGCAGCCGGTCAGGCGCACGCCGACCACGCGCCGCAGCGGCACGATCAGCGGCAAGCCCAGCATCGCCGCCTCTGCCTCGATGCCGCCGACCCCCCAACCGAGCACGCCGATGCCATTGACCATCGTGCTGTGACTGTCGGTGCCGACCATCGTGTCGGGATACAGCCAGGCCGGTCCATCGGACGCCTCGCAATGCACGACCTGGGCGATTCGCTCGATGTTGATCTGATGCAGGATGCCGTTGCCCGGCGGAACGACGCGCACGCGGTCAAGCGAAGCCTTTGCCCACTTCGCCAAGCGATAGCGTTCCGCATTGCGCTCGAATTCGCGGGCGAGGTTGAACGTGATCGCATCGGCACTGCCGGAGCGGTCGACAATCAGCGAATGGTCGATCACCAGGTCGACCGGGATGCGCGGATTGACGCGCTGCGGGTCCAGTCCCAACGCCGTCACGCCGTCGCGCATCGCCGCCAGATCGACCAGCGTCGGAATGCCAGTGTAGTCCTGCATGAGCACGCGTGCCGGATGAAACGGCACCGGCACCACATCATCGCCTTGCGCGCGCCAGCCGAGCAGCCGCGCCAGATCGGCCTCTTCCACGTCGCTGTTGCCGAGGTTGCGCAGCACGTTCTCTGCTAGAACCCGCAGACATTTCGGCAGGCGTGCCACCGCGCCAGGATAGTCGTCGTGCAATGACGACAGACTGGCGTAGCGAAATTGTTCGCCGCCTACTTCGAGAATTCCAATCCGCTTGCCCTGCTCATTCACTGCATTCACCGCTCGGGACCTGTTCGAGCCGCCATGATAAGCGATAAGTGTCGACACATTAAGCAGGTAAACCCTGATACTGGCTAGCTAAGGCGTGATAAAGCGAAATTATGTCGACAATATGGCGCTGTCGAAACACGTTTGGCTAGCGTCGCCCACCACCAAGCGGCGCCGCCTTGCAGCCCAACCTCGTTAGCAAGCGCCGCGCGTCCGAGCAACGGCGCTTAGCGTGGCGCCGGCGCGCCAGCGCCCGTGGCCAGCGGTGCCGGCGTTGCGGAGCGCGGGTCGCTGACCAGTGCGGCCAGTACCGCGGACGAGGCGGCAAGCGCAATCGAGAGCAGCCAAGCACTGTCGTAGCGCAGGAACAGATCGAACAGATAGCCGCTGACGTAGGCGCCGCCCGCCGCGCCGATGGCATGACCCACGGTCAACACTCCCATCACCAGGCCCAATCGCTCCTTGCCGAAGTGAGCCGCCGACAAGCCGATCGTGGCGGGGAAGCTCGCATAGAACGCCATGCCGACCAGCGCACTGAATGCCACCAGCAGCGCGTAGTTGCTGCCGACGAACAGCGGAATCACGAACGCGAGGCTTCGTACGGCATAGATGCCAACGAGCAGACGGCGCCGGTCGACGCGATCGGACAGAAAGCCGACGCCCAGCATGCCGAGCAGATTACAGGCGGCGAACACGCCATAAGCGACGGTGCTCGGCATCGGCGCAAAGCCGCACGCGCGTGCGAATGGGATCAAGTGCGTTTCGACCACGCCGGTCGAGGTGAAGCCGCACAGCGCAAAACTCCAGAACAGGCCATGAAAAGCGCGGCTGCGCAACAGCGATCCGCTGGCGGCCGGCCCGGCCGCTGTGGGCCTACGAAGACCGCGCGGCGACGAAACAGGCTCTCGCCCGATCAGCCAGTAAGCCCCGGCGGCCGTGCCGACACAGGCGACTGCGAAGGCCGCGAACGTGCCGCGCCACCCGATGGCGGCGAACAACAGGGTCATGGCCGGCAGGATCAGCAGTTGTCCGGCGGTCGTGCCGGAGGTCGCGACGCCCGTGGCAATGCCCTGCCTGTGCCGGACCCGGCGCACGACGAGACTCCCCGCGACGGGTAACGACACGAGTCCGAAGCCAAGGCCGCCGAGCACGCCGTAGCCAAGCACGAACTGCCAGAAATGACGCATCGACGCGACGACCGCCAGGCCCGCGCCGAGCGCCACACAGCCTGCGACGAGGATCCGCCGAGCGCCCCAACGATCGGCGGCGTGGCCGCTCGCCGACACCGCCAACGCCATCACGCACAGCGCCAGCGCGCCCACTGCCGAAACCTCGGCTCTGGACCAGCCAAAGTCGCGCAGCCATGGCGTCATGCCGAGTCCGATGCTGGACCGTATCGCAAAAGAAATGGCCAGTAACGCGAAACATGCGAGAAGCGCGCGACTAGCGCCTTCCGCGTTCGCCCCGCCGCCGCTCGCGTCATTCAAGATGCCGTCTCCCACGCCGCGCGCCGCGGCGATCTAGCCAAAGAAAGCCCGATGCTGCCGCGTTGCCGGATCCGCGTCTTGAACGCTATTTCACATTCGAGCCACAGCGCACGCGACGCAGCCGCAGGGGGACGGACCTGTCATGCCTGCGCGGCTTGACTGGCGCCGTGGACAGCGCGGCTGTCGCAAAACTGTCCGGCCAAGCTGTACCTTTCTGCATGGGTACACCGGTGCTACCATGCTTCGCACAAGAACTCGACGAAATCGGAGACAGACGGCGCCTTGCGGCGCCCGGCTCGCCATGCCACACGTTCACCAGGCACGCGCCGAACCATGCCCTGCGACCGCGTAGTCAGACGCGGCGGGCGCGCGCCGTCGACCCATTCAGCGATCGCGCTCGATGCGGCTGATGCCCGGCGCTCGACGAACGCTTCCGCGGCCATCGCGACGGCCACGGCGTCGACCGCCGCAAAAGGAGGATTGAAAATGATTGGTACCGCCGAAACAACGGCTTTGCTGGCAAGATCGAGCGGCGCGCTGCGCGGCGTGACGGTGCTCGACCTGACTCGGGTGGTAGCCGGTCCCTATTGCACGATGATCCTCGCCGACATGGGCGCCACGGTCATCAAGATCGAGAACCCCGGCGAACCGGATCTGACGCGCGAATTTCCACCGGCGCGGAACGACGCGGGGACCGTGTCGAGCGGCTTCTTCGCCCAGTACAATCGAAACAAGCTCGCCGTGCGCCTGGATCTCAAGCAGCCGGAAGGCAAGGCGCTGTTCCTCGAGATGGTCGAGAACGCGCACATCGTCGTCGAGAACTTCCGCCCCGGCACCATGGCCAAGCTGGGGCTGGGCTACGAAGTGTTGCAGGCCGCCAACCCGGCGATCGTGTACGCGGCGATCAGCGGCTTCGGCCAGTCGGGACCGAATACGCTGCGTCCTGCGTTCGACAGCAGCGCTCAGGCGTCCGGCGGACTGTGGTCGATCAATGGCACGCGCGAGGAACCGATGCGCGTCGGCACCGTGCTGGGCGACCTGGCCGCCGGCCTGTACGCCGCCATCGGTACGCTGGGCGCGCTGCGCGAGGCTGAACGGACCGGCCGCGGACAACTGGTCGACGTCTCGCAGCAGGATTCGATCCTATCGCTGACGGAGAACGCGCTGGTCACCTTTACCGAGACGGGCAAGGTCGCCGAACCCACCGGCAATGGCCATCCGTTCGTGCGACCGTACGGACGCTTTGCGTGCAAGGATGGTTTCGTGTTCTTCGGCGCCTACACCGACAAGTTCTGGCGCGAGGCGTGCCGCGTGTTCGGCGACGCGGCGCTCGCCGACGATCCGGAGATCGACACGATGGCGAAACGCTTCGACGACGAAACGTATCGGCGCCGCGTCGAACCAGTGGTCAAGCGCTGGTTGGGGGCTCACACGAAAGCGGAACTCGAAGCGATGACCGGCGATCGCTTCCCGCTCTCGCCGATCAAGACAATCGAGGAAGTGGTCGCCGACCCGCATATCCAGGCCCGCGAGATGGTCGTGCCCGTGCATTATCAGGGCGCGCGGTTCGACGTATTCGGCAATCCGATCAAGCTGTCCGGCGGCACGCTGGAACGAAACGCACACGCGCCCAGCGTTGGCCAGCACAATCGTCAGGTGTTCAGGGAATGGCTGGGCCTCGATGCGGCGCGCTACGACGCGCTCGCCGCGCAAAAAGTGATCTGAATGCCCGGCGCGGCCGCGCCGCGCTCACCGCAGGCCCAACACGGATCGTCAAGCATGAGCGTTTTGACCGATGAAATCAGGCGGCAGATCGGCGCGCAGCTGCCGCCATTCACTTTCGAGTGCAGCCGTCAGGACATCCGCAAGTACGCGGTGGCGACGGGCCAGCGCGCGGCCCGTTTCCTGTCCGGCGACGAAGCGCCGCTGATGTTCCTGTTCGGCGCGATGATGCCCGTTTTGCCGCTTGACGCACTGCTCGCCGACGGCCGGCAACCGGACAGCCCGCTGATCCCGGACCTGCCGCTGAAGCGCATCATGGCAGGCGGCAGCGAGTATCAGGTGCACCGCCGCATCATGGGCGGCGAGATGCTCGTCTGCAAGCAGTCCCTGGCCGACATCTTCGAAAAGAGCGGCAGCGAGGGGCCGCTGATCTTTCTCGTGTTCGAAAACCGTTTCGAAACTCCGGACGGGGAGCCGGTGGTGACGGAGCGGCTGACCCGCATTGCTCGCTGACTTCGCGCTCTGACGACATGGACACTACCCTGCCCCACGACGAACCACCGCGCATTGGACAGCCGCTGCCCGCGTGCGACCGACGCGCCGACACCGTTCAGCTATTCCTCTACAACGCCGCGATCTGGAACCCGCACCGCATTCATTACGACCTGCCGTACACCGAGCGCGAAGAAGGTCATCCGGGCCTGTTGATCGACGGACCGCTGCAAGGCGACTGGCTGCTGCAGGCTGTGTACGAAACGATGCGCGAGCAAGACACGCTGCTCGCCTTCCGTTTCAGCAATCGACGACCGGCCTACGTCGGCGAAACCTTGCGGATCGAGGGAGAGGTCGCATCGATCGACGGCGCGATCATCGCGTATTCGCTGCGCGCACGCAACGCAGAGGGACTGCCGACCACCGTTGGCGAGGCCACGGTGCGGCGCGGCTGAGCGCACCGGCCTGGCAATATCTGCCGCACCGCTCGCGCCTGCCGCGGCAACGGTGGCGCACGTGCTTCTCTCGCTTTTCGCGCTCCTCGCGCGGCGCCGTGCTCCGGAAACACGCTTGCCCGCGCCCGACGGCAGATGGGCGTTGCCGTCGAGCCGCACGTTACCGCATCGCCACGCCTTGGCTTCGCGCTGCCCAGCCGCGTCATGCGCCACGCCCGGGCACATACCGTCACGCTCGCGCCGCCGTCCGCGGCTAGAAAGCCGGGGGGCCGCGTCCTTGACACCGCGCGTTGCGGCGGCGTGACCGTCTACAGGAAGTTGGGGCCGGCGCGCGATGCGTGTCGCCGCAAGCACGGCCGGTGTCCAGTGCAGGTCCGGACTGTCCGCCCGCAAGTTGAGCGCGGCGCATCGTCATGCGCCGCGTCGAATGCGGCGCAGGGCGTCACGCGATCAGCTTGGTCAACGCCGGCACACTCAGCACGGCGGTGTAGTAGCCCATGAACTGTACGCCGGTGTTGACTGCGAACTTGCGCGCCAGCACGCCGCCCAACAGCCCCACGGTCAGCACGCACAGGACACCGAGCAACTTTCCTTCCCAGTAGCCGATGACCACGACCAGGCCCATGAAGGTTGCGATGATCGCTTCATGGCTGATGCGGCGCGCGACGAACGACGCGGCGCGGTGCGCGAAGTTCATCGACAGCGGGTAGGCGATGAGGCCGGCCAGCACCACCGACATCAGACCGTAGCCAAGAAACTCCCATGAGGTCATCATGGTGTGCAGGTTCTGGATATGGCCGCCTTCGACGAAAAAGCGGGGCGGCGCATTGAACAGCGGCCCGGCGGGGCCGGCGGCCACCGGGCTGAGCGGCAAGCCGAAGGCGATCAGCGGAATCAGCGTCTCGGCGATGTAGGTGGCCTCGGTCACGCCGTTGCGGGCCGCCAGAACCGTCGTCAAGCGGTGGTAGGCGTGATGAATGCGGGCGCCGATCAGTTCCCCGATCACGATGGTCATCGCAACTGGACTGAACACGAACGTCGCACTGGAAACGGTCGCGCTGCCGATGGTCAGCCGCGCCTGCTTGGCGTCGAGCACGCGCAATGGGTTCGGGAAATAGCCGCCCCACCCCTTGACGTCCGGTGCCAGCGAAAACGTCCGCGCCGTCTCGCGACGCATCGCGACGCGATCGGCTGGCGACAACACCGAGAACAGGTCGGCGATCAACGGCCCCACGGCGATGCCGAGAAAGTAGCTGACGCCCAGTTTCACGTGATACGCGGCCGTGACGGCCTGCAACGCGATGATCACGAACACGAATGGCACCAGCGCCGCGACACCGGCCCAGCGACCGCCCGAGAAATACGCGATGATCAGCGCCGCCAGCAGGAACACCCATGGCGCGGCCGCGGCGATTGCCTTGCCGAATGGTGCGAGCAGCACGGCGAACAGTACCGCTGCGGGCACCGCAACCAGCGCGGCGATGATGCCGCCGGAGATCATCTTGCGCAGGGCGATGTGCGGCACGCCGAGATGGCGCAGCGTATCCGCGTCCTGCAGCAGCGGTACCGCCGACGTATCCCCTGGTATGCCGAGCAATGCGGTGGGGATGGCGTGCGTCATGTGTTTCGAGATCGCACCGGCGAGGAAGAAGGTGAAGACGCCTGCGGGCGGCACGCCCAGCAAGACCACGAGCAGGGTGAGCGGTGCCAGCGTGGTGGTCTCGTCGGTGCCCGAGATCAGCCCGATGCCAGCGAACACGACGGCGCCGATCAAACCCATCAACAGCGCAAACAGAATATCGTGATAGAGCGGATTCATCGCAGCACCTCCTTCGGCTGGTCGGCAAGCACGGCGGCGCGCAGGCCATCGTCCGTCTCGCCGGCCGCGCCGCGCGCGCGGCGTTCCTGTTCGGCGAAAAGCTCGTACAACCCGACTTGACGCATCTCGGCCAGCACGTGTTCCGGCAGGGTGCGCACGTCGGCAACCGTGCCATGGCTGCCATCAACCACCAGCGAATGGATCAGCTCCGCGCGCCGGCGCTCGTCCGCGTGCGCCTCGGCGGCGATGCGCTTGGGCTGGAACAGGCGCGCGCATACGGCACCCGCGACCAGGCAGCCGCCAAGTCCGACCAGCATCGCGTACGCGCGAGTCATCGCGGGATCGTCGATGAAGCGAGCCAGCACGTAGCTTGCGCCGATGAACGTACCGAAGCTGATCGCGATGCCGAGCGCGATTGCCCAGCGCAGGTGACGGATGTCGACCGTGTCGCCCCACACTTCGACAAGCTCGTAACGCCGCTTGGCCGTCGTCGCGCGCGCGACGGCGATGTCTTGTACTGCCATGTCTCCTCCCTGTATGGAAGTTCGAGGATCTGCCCGCGTCCGCGCGCAGCCCATTGTTCTGTTACCGCCAGTGCGAATGTGTCGCTTCACCTCCGTGCAGCTGAAGTTGCGCCCGGCATCGCGCCCGACCCGCACGGCCGACTGCTGCGAGGCGGGCCGCGACGTGGCTCGCGCAGGCCAGCGCAGCCGCTTCGCCGGTCATGTGTTGCTCAGCCGAACTTCGCGTCGGCTTTGCGTCGACTTTGCGTCGACTTCGCCTCGGCGTCGCGCTGCCTGCGCGCGGCAAAGGCACGTGCCGCCCGCGACGACGTCGGGCGGCCCAGCGCCGCCGAGATGAACTCGCCCGCCTCGCTCGCGCGCGCGAAGTCGACACCGGTCGTGACACCGAGACCGTCGCACAAATACACTACGTCCTCGGTCGCGACATTGCCCGTCGCGCCGGGCGAATACGGACAGCCGCCGAGACCCGCGACGGAACTGTCGAAGGTGGCGACGCCGCAGCGCATGGCGGCGTGGATGTTGGCGATCGCCATGCCCCAGGTGTCGTGGAAATGGCCGGCCAGCGCTCCGATCGGGACACGCGCGGCGCACGCCGCGACGAGTGCCTCGGTTGCGGCTGGCGTGCCGACGCCGATCGTGTCGCCCAGGCTCACCTCGTGACAGCCCATGTCGACGAGGCGCTGCGCGACGACGGCGACCTGCTCCGGCGCGATACGGCCCTCGAACGGGCAGCCAAGCACACAGGAGACATAGCCGCGCAACGCGATGCCATTTGCATGGGCCAGCTGCGCGATAGGCTGGAAGCGAGCGAAACTCTCCTCGATCGAACAGTTGATGTTGCGTCTGGAAAAGGTCTCCGAAGCGGCGGCGAACACGGCCACCTCGTCACAGCCCGCTTCCAACGCGGCAGCCATGCCTTTCAGGTTGGGCACCAGCGCGGCGAAGCGTACCGGCGCCGCACCGGCCTGCGCGCGCCATGCCGGTCGCACGCGTCGCAGCACCTCTGCCCCGTCGGCCATCTGCGGCACCCATTTTGGCGAGACGAATGCCGCCGCCTCGATGTGACGAATGCCGGCTGCGCGCAGCCGTTCGATCAACGCCACCTTGGTCTCGGTCGGCACGAAGCCGGCCTCGTTCTGCAGGCCGTCACGCGGCCCGACCTCGACGATGCGCACCACCGGCGGCAGGCCTTCGGTACCGCTTCGCAGGTGACGCTCAGGCATCGCGCGGACCCGCCAGCAGGCTCACCGCATAGTCGACCCGCACGTCGCGCGCTTCGACCATCTTGCGTACCACCCAGTCGACATCCGCGCCCGCCGCGCCCGCGGCGAGCGCAATGTTGCGCGCGTGCAGCGCCATGTGGCCACGCTGGATACCTTCGGTCGCGAGCGCCCGCAATGCGCCCAGATTCTGCGCGAGACCGACGGCAACCGCCACCTCGCCCAGCTCCTGCGCCGAACGCACGTTCATGATCTTGAGCGCCAGCCGCGCCAACGGATGCGTCTTGGTCGCGCCGCCGACCAAGCCGACGGGCATCGGCATCTCGATGGTGCCGACCAGATCGCCATTGCCTGCGACCTCCCACGTCGTCAACGACGTGTAGCGGCCGCTGCGGCTCGCGTAGGCATGCGCACCTGCCTCGACCGCGCGCCAGTCATTGCCGGTCGCGACGATGATCGGATCGATCCCGTTCATGATGCCCTTGTTGTGCGTGGCAGCGCGATAGGGATCAACGGCCGCGAAGACGTAGGCATCGACGACGCCCGCGATCACTTCCTCGCCGCTGTATTCCTTCGTCGCCAGCGTGTCCGGCGCATAACGCACCTGCGCCCGCGCCAGCCGCAGGTCCGCCAGGTTGGACAGGATGCGCAGCCTGACCTTGCCGCCGGTGATCGCTTCGATCTTGCCGGCCACCGATTCCGCCATCGTGTTGACCGTGTTCGCACCCATCGCGTCGCGCACATCGACGATCAGATGCGCAACGACCATCGGGCCGCGCGGCGTGTCCGGGAACACGTGCACCTCGATATCGCGGCAGCCGCCACCGAGGCCGATCAACACCTTGTCGCGGCTATTCGCCAAGTCCACCAGCGCGTCGCGGTGTTGCAGGATCGCGTGGCGTGCGCCGTACGGGTCGCTCAGGCCGAGCACCTGCACCTGGGCCCGCATCAGCGACCCGCTGGTCGACGTCTTGAAACCGCCCGCCTGCCGCGCGAGCTTCGCCATGAAGGAGGCGGCGGCGACGATCGACGGTTCTTCCACCGCCATCGGCACCAGTACGTCGCGTCCATTGACCTGGAAATAGCCGGCAACGGCCAGCGGCAGCTCGAATGTGCCGATGACATTCTCGATCATGCCGTTGGCCGTCTCCAGTGGCAGCGCGCCCGGCCGGCTCAACAGCGCGCGCTCGGCGTCGTCCAGTTCCGCGACGCGCGCGATGTGGTCCGATCGCTGCGCGGGGGTCAGCGCGCGAAAATTGGCCAGGGCCGAATCGATGCTCATCCGTTTGCTCCTCTCGTTCTATTGCGCCGTCGACGGCGTGCCCGTAGTCACGCGTGCCTGCCACGGGCGGGTTGGAACGAAAATACTAAGCGGACTGCAGGCACATGAAAGGTACAATCGACGGAAACACTTCGACAACTGTATCCAGAACAGCGCGGCTTGAACAAGCCGTCCTGGCGGCACGGAGGCATGATGGCGCGCAAAGCGCAGAGCCTGGCGGCAACGATCGCGGACAACTTGAGCAGACAGATCGAAGACGGTGTGCTGCGCGAGGGCGACAAGCTGCCGTCGATTAGGGAATACGCCAACGGCAACGGCTACTCGAAAAACACCGTGATCGGCGCCTTCGACATCCTCACGGCGAATGGCATGATCGAGCCGCGGCGCGGCGCGGGTTTCTTCGTGACGCGCGGCGGGCGACCGAAGCCCGACATGGTGGAGACGACGACGCTCGACCGCGCGATCGACATCGTCTGGTTGATGCGTGAACAGTTGCAGAGCAAGCCGGAATTCCTGAATCTGGGCGAGGGATTTCCGCCGATTCGATGGCTCGAAGAGATCCGGCTCGACCAGTTCCATCAACGCGTGGTACGCACCGGCCTCGCGTCGCTGTTCCGCTACGGCAGCCGTTTTGGCTATCTGCCACTGCGACAACACCTGCAACACAAGCTCGCGGCGTACGAGATCGAGGCGGCGCCGCAGCAGATCGTCTTGACGCACGGCGCGAACCAGGCGATGGACCTGGTCCTGCGCTACTTCACCCGGCCGGGCGACACGGTGTTGGTGGACGACCCTGGGTACTATGTGCTGTTCGGAAAAATCAAACTGAGCGGCGTGAAAATGGTCGGCGTGCCACGGCGGGCGGACGGTCCTGACATCGACGTACTCACCGGCTTGCTCAAGCAGCACCGACCGAAGCTTTTCTTCACGCAGTCGGTCGGCCACAACCCGACCGCCACTGACACCAGCGCGGCCAAGGCGCATCGCATCCTGCAGCTAGCGGAGGCGCATAATCTGATCGTCGTCGAAGACGACGCGCTCGCCGATCTGAAACCGCGCCAGACGCCGCGCATCGCCACGCTCGACCAGTTGCGTCGCACGATCTACATCGGCAGCTTCTCGAAGTCTGTATCGGCCGCACTGCGCGTCGGCTTCATCGCGTGTGACGCGGCACTTGCCAGCGATCTCGCGGACGTCAAGATGCTCACCCACGTGAGCAGTTCCGAATATTGCGAACGCACGCTGGAGGTGATCCTCAGCGAAGGGCATTTCCTGCGCCATACCACGCACCTGCAGGACAAGCTGCGGCGCGCAACCGCGAACGGCATCAAGGCGCTGGAGCGCCTTGGCGCGACGCTGTTCCGGCCAAGCGAGCAAAGCCTTTATCTGTGGGCGCGTCTGCCGGGCCAGGACGACTCGGTCGAGCTGGCGCGAAGGATGTTCGAGCAGAGCGTGATTCTCGCGCCCGGCGCGGTGTTCTCGCCGCAGGGCGATAAGTGCTCGCCGTGGTGCCGCTTCAACGTTGCTTATCTCGAAGACCCGCGTTTCGTCAAGGCGCTGCAGAAGTTGTGAGCCCGACCGGTCGGGGCGACGGTACGCCGAATGCACGGAAAAGATCGTTTTTTGAGGTAGCGTCGAGCGCTTTGCAGGCGCGGCGGCATCGTGCCCCCGTCGCTGCGCGACAGCGCTGCAAGCCAAGTGGCGGGCCATCGCGGCCGACCCCTGCGCAGCGCTCGCCTGTCGGTATGACCGCATTGCCGACATTTCGGGACCGTGGCTAGAAGGCCTGTGTGCCGCTCATCGGAAAACGATGACATCGACGCGCGCAGGGCCGCGCGCCGGTTGCCGAAAAGACGGCTTAGGCGCCGAGGAATCCCAGGGTGCGGGAAATGCCGTGCGCGGCCTCGACCACCTTCGGCGCATCGCGTTCGATAACCTCCCGTGTCATACGTGCCGCGGGTGCCCAAATTCCGACGCCGAGTGCAACCGCACCGACCCGGTCATAGACCGGCGCAGCAATGCCGATCATGTCGCCGGCAAATTCGCCGCGCCCGATCGAATAACCCCGCGCGCGCGTTTGCTGGAGATCCCTTCGGAAAGCCTTGGGTTCGATCAAGGTATGCGGCGTGACCGCCTCGAGCGGACCGGCAAGCACCCGCGCCTCGAAGTCGGCGTTGTGCGCCAGGATCGCCTTGCCCATCGCGGACGAATGTGACGGCGCGCGGCTGCCAAGCATGGTGACGATGCGTACCGGCTGCGAACTGTCGACACGGTCGACGTACACGACGGTGGTCGGGTCCTCGTTGGAAATCATGCCCAGGTGGGCGGTCTCTCCGCACGCTTCGACCAGCTTGCGCAAGTGTGGACGCGCACTTTCGGCGAGTTCGCGGAAGTTCACCGACGCGCAGCCGATTTCCCACAGCTTGATGCCGAGTCGATAGCGCTTGGTCGCGCTGTCCTGCGTGATCCAGCCGAGTTCGCGGAACGACGCCAGAAAGTGATGGACGGTGGGTTGCGGCATGCCGAGCTTGCGGCTGAGCTCGAGGATGGTCCACTCCCGCTGGCCACCGACAAACGCTTCGATGATGGTCGCTGCTTTCTTTACCGATGTAAGCACCCGGCTTTTCTCCCCGAGATGGATCCGGCTCGGGAGCCAGACGAAACATTGGAGCCGTTCCCGACGGGTCGTCGCGGCGACGGCACCGATCCGCCGCGCGCGCATCCGTCTGCGCATCGGCACGACTGCACGCCGCGGTGACGCGGCGCGGCAGGCGGAGGACGACCCGCGCGAGCCTGCGTCGGACCATCGGTCGGCAGGCGGTCTGCCCGCGACCGGCCTGAATAATAGGATATTCCGCGGCTTCGGATCAATTTCCACCGACCACGCCCGCATTAGCGGCGCCGTCGATAACGTTAGCGAAAATCGTTGGTTTGCTTGCTCGGCGCCCGGCGCTATAAGAGATGCCCACCAGCAAATTTCTGAACATGAAATTGGATTCCGCATTTTCCGCCGCCAGGCACGGGCGTCGGTTCGGTGCGTGGGCGGGCGGCGCCGCTTCGCCGGTCGCTTGGCTGGCCGTGCCCGCGCTCGGCTTCATGGCGCTCGTCTACGCCGTGCCCTTGCTCGCACTGCTGACGCGTAGCGTCTCCGACCCCGAGCCCGGGCTGGAAAACTACCGCCGCATCCTCCAGCATGCCGGCTATCTCCGCACGATCGGTCGAACCCTCGGGCTGGCCGCGTTGTCGACCGTGTTCGCACTGCTGCTCGGCTATCCGATTGCCTACGTGATGGCCATGCGTGCCGGCACGCGCCTGGCGCGTTTCCTCACGTTCTGCATCGTCGCCCCCTATGTCACCAGCCTCCTGGTCCGGACGTTCTCCTGGCAGGTACTGCTGGGCCGCGTCGGCCCGTTCAATCAACTGCTGCACGCAGTGGGCCTGGCGCGCTTCGAACTGCTGTTCACGCCCGCCGCGGTCCTGATCGGACTGACGCATTTCCTGCTACCGATGATGATTCTGCCGCTGGTCAGCGTGATGCGAGGCATCGACCCGACGCTGCGGCGTGCCGCCGCCAGCCTCGGCGCCGGTCCCGCGGTGACCTTCGTGCGCGTGTTCGTGCCGGCAAGTGTGCCCGGCATTCGCACCGGCACCGCGTTGTGCTTCATCTATGGTGTGGGCGCCTTTGTGATTCCCGCGCTGCTCGGCGGCAACAGCGGACGCATGCTGGGCGCGCTGGTGCAGACCGCGATCTCGCAGCAGGCGGACTACGGTCTGGCGGCCGCTGCGTCGGTGATTCTGGCCAGCCTCGTCTGCGCGGTGGGATTCGTGCTCCGACGCGGCCTGTCGGGCCGTCAAGCGGTGGCGGTCGAGGTGCCGGCCCGCGACCGCACGCAGGGACTCGCACGTGACGCAACCGCGGCACGTCCTGGCTGGTTCGCGTCGACCCTGGTCAAGGTGCTGAGCGGTCCGGCAGCCTGGCTCGATCGTGCCGGCCTGTCGTCGCTGCCCGGCAGCGTGAGCGGCTTCGCGGCCGTCATGGGCCTGGCGGTCGTGCTGCCGCAGGCGGTGACGCTTCCGTTGTCCTTCTCGTCCAGTCGAACGCTCGTATTCCCGCCGCCGGGCTGGTCGTTGCAGTGGTACGCCTCGTTCGCGACGCCGGACTGGACAGGTCCGCTGCTGACCAGCGTAACGGTCGGTCTGGCAGTCACCGCGCTGGCGGTGTTGCTCGGTTCGCTCGCTGCGTTTGGCGTCACGCGCGGCCTGAGCGGCCGCACCGGTGCGATTGCGCGCTTGCTCCTTCTGCTGCCTTTGCTGTTTCCCACCATCGTCGCCGCCACCGCGTTCTTCATCGCCTTCCTGCCGCTGCACCTCGACGACACCTGGATCGGGCTGGTCGCCGCGCACACGACGCTCGCCGTGCCATTTGTGTTCTTGATCGTCAGCGGCCACCTCAGTGCCCTCAATCCGACCTACGAACGGGCCGCATCGAGCCTCGGTGCCGGCAATGGCGCGATCCTCCGACGCATCGTTCTGCCATTGTTGAAGCGCAGTGTGCTGACCGGCGCGTTCTTCGCATTCACCACATCGTTCGACGAAGCCGCCATCTCGATCATGCTGTCCGGCCTCAATGTCAAAACGCTGCCGCGCCGCATGTACGAGGCCCTTGCCTGGGAAAGCGACCCGACGGTTGCCGTCGTGGCGATCGTGGCGATGGCCGTGACGGCGGCCGCGACGCTGCTGTCGGGACGGTGGTCAAGTGGGCGGCAGCGGCCTCCTGCCGACGTCCGACCGGAAACCTCGACGCCAAGGACCGAACCATGAATGCCATCTCTGCTTCGTTGGCTCCGGCCCCGCGCGGCCGCCTCGAACTGGTCGGCCTGCGCAAACGTTTCGGCGGACAGGCCGGCGTCGACACGCTGTCGCTCGATATCCGGCCCGGCGAATTCTTCACGCTGCTCGGACCGTCGGGCTGTGGCAAGACAACGACACTGATGATGCTGGCCGGCTTTCTGCAGCCGGACGCGGGCCATGTGCGACTGGACGGGGTGGACATCACCGCCACGCCGCCGCCGCAGCGCGGCCTCGGCGTCGTGTTCCAGCAGTACGCGCTGTTCCCGCACCTGAGCGTGCGCGAGAACCTGGCCTTTCCACTCGAAATGCGTGGGATGCCGCGCCACGAGATTGCCGACCGTGTCGGTCGTGTGCTCGAGCTGGTGCAACTGTCGCAGGCCGATCAACTGCCGGCCGAACTGTCCGGCGGCCAGCAGCAACGCGTGGCTGTTGCACGCGCGCTGGTGTTCGATCCACCGGTGCTGCTGATGGACGAACCGCTGGGCGCGCTGGATCGCAGCCTGCGCCTACATCTGCAGCGAGAGCTGCGCGCGCTGCAGCGCCGGCTGGGCATCACGGTGATCTACGTGACGCACGACCAGGACGAAGCGATGGCGATGTCGGACCGTATCGCGATCATGCGGCATGGCCGCGTGGCACAGGTCGATCCCCCGCAACGGCTGTACGACACGCCGGCCAGTCTGTTCATCGCGGAATTCCTCGGCGACAACAACCGCCTGCCGGCAGCGCGAAGCGCGGGCCCGGGCGCGATCCGCCTCGACAATGGCCGTCTACTGGCCACCGCAGAACACGGCCTGCCGGACGGCGCGGCGGTCATTGCCACGCTGCGCCCGGAGCGGCTGCGGTGGCACACGAACGGTGCCGGACACATCGCCAGGGTCGAAGCGTCGACCTACTTCGGCAGCCAGTACGAGCTCATCGTCGACGCACCCGGCTTCGGTCAACTCCGCGTGTTGAGCGCAAGCGACGGTCGCTGTTGCGCACCCGCCATCGGCGACACCGTGAGCATCGACTGGGCCGCCAGCGACGTCCGTGTCTTTCCAGTCGATCAAACCGTTTGATTTCCCGCGAGCACGGCTCGCTTCCTTCCAACTTTCGTTACGCGCATGGACAAGCCTTCCGCCCTCGATCGTCGTCGCTTCCTTCTCACCAACGGCGCCCTGCTCGCCGGCTCAACACTCGCTCCCCTCGGCTTCGGCCGGTCCCAGGCTCGCGCCGCGGACCGAGGACGTCTCGTTTATGCGGGCTTCGGCGGCAGCTACGAGCGCGCCGTGAACGCAGGCTTGTTCGCTCCATTCGCCAAGGAAACCGGAATCGACGTCACGTTGACAACCGGTGGCTCCGATGTCGCCAAGATCCGCGCGATGGTGCGGTCCGGTCGTCCAAGCTGGGATCTGGTCGACGCACAAGGGGCGACGCTGGGGCAGTTCATCAACGACGGCCTGCTCGAACCCATCGACAGCAAGTTGATCGCCAACGCGGACCTCTTCGACCGCTCGCGTGCAACCGCCTTCAGCGTGCCGTGGTACCAGTTCAGCCTCAATCTGTTCTGGAATCCGCGCGCTGTCAGCGGCGAGCCGGCCTCCTGGGCGGACGTGTGGGATGTGAAGAAGTTTCCCGGCAAGCGCGGGCTTTCGAAGCTGCCTTGGTTCTCTCTCGAAATTGCACTGTTGGCCGATGGCGTGCCGCTGGACAAGCTTTACCCGCTCGACGTCGATCGCGCGTTCGCAAGTCTTGATCGCATCCGGCCGCACGCCGTGTTCCTCGACACGAACTCGCTCGCAAGCGCGATCTCGTCGCAGGAACTGGTGATCGGCATCATCAGTCTCGCGCGGATCAAGGCGATCCAGGCGGCCGGCGTTCCGCTGCGCTATACGTGGCAGCAGGCGCTCACCGACGTCCAGCAGTTGGTCGTGCTCAAAGGCGCGCCGGATGCGGCGCAAGCCCGCCAGGCGATTGCCTATGCGCTGCGTCCGGAGCCGCAAAAAGCCTTGATGGACTCGCTGGGCTGCACACCGGTGACGCGTACCGCGCTGGCGCGCATCACGCCGGAGCGCGCTCGTGACCTGGCTGGCACGGATATCACGCGCAAGACCAGCTTCTACCTGGACGCACAGTGGTGGGGGAAGCACGGCGCCGAAGTAGGCCGGCGCTGGCAGGATTGGCTGGCCGCCTGAACGGCGCGGCCGGGCGGGACGCGCGACTCCGCGGGAGGCGCGTTGTGGCGGGACGCGTGGCGGGACGCGCGTCGTGGCGACGCGTGCCCCTGTCGTGGCAGCGCAAGCCGCTGCCACGGCGGCGCAAGGGCCGTTTCCTCAGCGGGTTCGCACGGCCGGGTGCTGTGGACGCGGGAGCCCGAGATTCTCGCGCAGGGTGTGCCCGGTGTAGTCGTCGTGAAACAGCCCGCGGCGCTGCAACTCGGGCACCAGCCACTGCAGCAGACCATCAAGCCCGTCACCGAAATACGGCGGCATCAGATTGAAGCCGTCGCAGGCTTCGTCCTGGAACCACTCCTCGATCAGGTCGGCAATCGTGCTGGCTGTGCCGACGATCTGACGGTGCCCGCCGACACCCGACGCCTCATACAGCTCGCGAATCGTCAGGCCTTTCGCGCGCGCGGCGTCGAGCTGGCCCTTGATGCTCTTGATGCCGTTCGTCTCCGGGAGATCCGGAATCGGGCCGTCGAGCGGGTAGCCCGAGATGTCGCCGAACTTCGGCTCCAGCATTGCATAAATCACCTTCGGATGGACGCGCTCGCGCAGCGCCTGGTGACGCGCGCGTGCGTCGGCCTCGTCGCGGCCGATGATCGGCAGGATGCCCGGCAGTATCTTGACGGAATCCGCGCCGCGACCTTCGGCGCGCACGCGCGCCTTCAGCCCGGTGTAGAAGGCCTGCGCGGCGGCTTTGTCCTGCTGCGCGGTGTAGACGAGATCGGCGGTACGCGCGGCGAGCTGTTGGCCGGGCTCCGACGACCCCGCCTGCGCGATGAGCGGGAAGCCCTGCACCGGCCGGGCGATGTTCAGCGGACCCTTCACCGAGAAGAACTCGCCCTTGTGATTCAGCACGTGCAGCTTGGTCGGGTCGACATATTCACCGCTGACCTGATCGCGTACGAACGCGTCGTCCTCCCAGCTGTTCCACAGCCCCGTGACGACGTCGACGAATTCCTGCGCGCGCCGGTAGCGCACGTCGTGCTGCAACGAGGTCTCGAGGTTGTAATTCTTCGCCTCGGCCTCGCTCCAGGACGTCACCACGTTCCAGCCAACCCGTCCGCCACTGAGATGGTCGAGTGACGCATACTTGCGCGCGATCGTATAGGGCTCGTTGTAGGTGGTCGACGCGGTCGCGACGAAGCCAATGCGCGAAGTCACGGCCGACAGTGCCGCGATCAGCGTGAGCGGTTCAAACTGGTCGATCTTGCCGATGTACCGCAGTTGGTCCGGATCGTCCGCGCCCTGCCGCACGGCCGCCCCGTCGGCAAAGAAGATGAAGTGAATTTTCGCCGCCTCCGCGCGACGCGCGAGGTCCCGCCAGAACGGGAAATCGAGCGAGCAGTTGGCGGGCACGCCCGGGTCGCGCCAGCCGCCCGCGTGCGAGCCGTTGGACGTGACACTGAGGCCAAGCTTGAGGCCGGTACGTTTGCTCATGGTTTGTCTTTGAACTGGAATCGCAATGTGAATTCACGCGTGGCGGCCGCTCGCCGGCGCCGTGTCTGCCGTGTCTGCCGCGGCGATCGCGGCGCGCAGCGCGGGGATCAGGTCGCGCCCATACGCGCGCGCGTCCTCGGCGATGTCCCATCCGCGCAGATAGAACGCACGCGCGCCCAGCGCGTAGTAGCGCAGATAGGACTCGACCACCTGCTCCCGCGTGCCGACCAGCGCGGCAGTCGAGCCGCCACGGCCGACCAGGCGGGTGAAACCCAACCAGAGGCGCTCGTCGTGCACATCGCCGAGCTTCGCAATGTCATCGAGCTTGCGGGCGCCGACCGAATCGATCTTGGCCGCCACTTGCTGCAGGTGCGTCGCAGTGTCTGCGCGCGACGCCTTGAGTTGCGCCTCGGCGCGGTCGTATAGCGCCTGTGCTTTCTGCCAAGCTTGTGCCTCCGTCTCGCCGATGATCGCGCGCAGCGACACGCTGATCGCGAGGTCGCGGCCGCGCTCGCGTGCGAGCCGGCGGAGCGTGTCGATGCTGGCGCCAGTTTCGGCGAGCGGCTCGCCCCAGATCATGTAGCGGTCGGCCCGGCCAGGTCCGGCGTCGAGCGCGCCTTGCGACGAGCCGGCGAAGCTAACGGCGGGCACCGCGGCTGGGCGCACGCTGCTATATCCCTGGCGCACCTCGAAGTACGCGCCGTGGTGATCGAAAGGGCTTTGCTCGACCCACGTGCGACGCAGCACATCGATGTACTCCGCTGTGCGGCGATAGCGTTCGTCGTCCGGCAAGGTATCGCCATCGCGCTGCAACTCACCGCCTGGCGCGCCGGTGATGATGTGCAGACCGACGCGATCGCCCCCGGCGATCCGTTGCAGCGTGACAGCCTGCCGTGCCGCGACGGTCGGTTGCACGAAGCCCGGTCGATGCGCGACGAATACCTTGAGGCGTTGCGTCACCCGCAGCACGTGTGCCGCGATGATCATCGGATCGGGGCCCCACGAGCTTTGTCCCACCAGCACCCAGTCGAACCCGGCGGCCTCGTGTGCCTGCGCGGTTTCCTCGATGTAGGACAGGTCGAAGTCGTCCGACCACCACAGGCCCGTGGTCTCCGTGGAACGGGTGTGCGGCACGTAGCCGATGAGTTCAACAGACATCGATCGTTCTCGAAAATTGACGCCGGAAAGATTTCTAAATAAGAAATCTCATTTCACGAAAGACCATTTAAAGTTCATCTGGCGCGCGAGTCAATAGCCCGCGGACCACGCACCGGCATATCATTTCGTGCGCTAAGGAAAGCCGAAATCCGTGGTTCACGGGAGACCTGATCGCCCGGTAAACTCTGCGGGCGGGACGCCTCCGCATGCCCCTCGCATGACGCCCGCCGACGGGTGCACGGCGCGCATGCACACGGTTTCGAGCACACGGTTCCGAGCACACGGTTGCCACGCGACGGGCGATCGACGGGCTCGCCGCGTCGAAGTGATCAACACGGCGGTGCAGGCGCGCGCCCCGATGTCGATGCCCGGATGCCGCGCGGGCGCTTGCATTTCTGCTTCACGAGCCGCCGTCGCGCCCGTGCCCCCTCGGACAACGTGTTTCGCCGTCGCATCGGCGCGATGCAGCTTGCGCCGATGCACATGCGTTGCGCATTCCCCTCCTGCCATGCCGCGCAGCCCGGCCGCCCGACGCGGCTGCGACGCCTCGTCCGACTGATGCCGTCGCACGGTTAGAATGCGATGTTTTGGTCGCGTTGCGCCGCCGCCATTGGCTGCGGTTGACGCAGTCGCGCCACACGCCACGTCGTCCCCAACCGATCTCGCCATGAGCCCGCGCCGCCCGCCCAAGATCGCCTCGCGTAAAGAGCCCAAGCAGGCCCGCTCCACCGGACTGGTCGCCGCCATCCTGCAGGCGGCGACACAGGTGCTGACCAAGGAGGGCGCGGCCCGCTTCACGACCGCGCGCGTTGCCGAAAAAGCCGGCGTCAGCATCGGCTCGGTGTATCAATATTTCCCGAACAAGGCTGCGATTCTGTTCCGGCTGCAGAGCGACGAGTGGCAACAGACCGCCAACATGCTGCGCGAGATATTGGAAAGCGACGACGCGCCGGCGCCTGAGCGCCTGCATGCGCTGGTCCACGCGTTCATTCGGTCGGAATGCGAGGAAGCCGAGATGCGCGTCGCACTGAATGACGCGGCGCCGCTTTATCGAGATGCGCCCGAGGCCAGGGAAGCGCGTGCCGCAGGCGAAGCGATTTTCGCGAAATTCATGCGCGAGATGCTGCCGGCTGCCTCCGAGGAGACGCGCGCCCTCGCGGGAAACGTGCTGACCACGACGCTCAGCACGGTGGGCAAGGAGTTTTCGAGCACGCCGGCGCCGATCGAGATGACGCGCTACGCGGATGCGCTTTCACAGATGTTCCGCGCGTACATCGACCAGCTGAACCAGCGAGACCAGCGAGATCGCCGGGAATGAGCGGATGGCGCGCAGTGTTCGCCCCGCCCGGCACGATCGGCACGGACGCGGCGTTCAGTGCCCGGGCACACCCGCTGCGGCATGCGGCTTGTCGTGCGTCGCGTACTTCTCGACCATCGTCGCGCTCGCCCGGTTCAAGCCCACCACTTCGACGTCGATGCCGTTGCGCGTGAACTTGTGCACGATGCGGTCAAGGGCCTCGATCGCCGTGATGTCCCAGAAGTGGGCGTGAGTCAGATCGAGCTGCACGGCGCGCAGCGCTTCCTTGAAGTCGAACTCCGCCAACAGCGACGCCGACGAGGCGAAGAAGACCTGGCCGCGCACCGCATAGCGGCGCACGGACGAGGCGGCGTCGAGGGCAGAATCGACGCTCAGAACCCGTCGTACCTTCGAGGCGAAAAAGACCGCGCTCAGCAGCACGCCGACCAGCACGCCGATTGCAAGATTGCCGGTTGCGACGACCACCGCGACCGTCGCCAGCATCACGCAGGACGAACTCCTCGGGTAGGTACGCAGATTCGCAATCGAACGCCAGTTGAAGGTGCTGATCGACACCATGATCATGACAGCCACCAGCGCTGCCATCGGGATGCGACGCACCCAAGGTCCAAGGAACACGACCAGCACCAGCAGGAAGACGCCGGCGGCGAAGGTCGACAGGCGGCCGCGGCCGCCGGATTTCAGATTGATGATGGTCTGTCCGATCATCGCGCAGCCCGGCATGCCTCCGAGGAACCCCGCCACGATGTTGGCCAGGCCCTGCCCCCGGCACTCGCGGTTCTTGCTGCTCGCCGTATCGGTGAAGTCGTCGACAATGGCCGCGGTCATCAGCGATTCCAGCAGGCCCACCGCCGCGATGGCGGCCGAATACGGGAACACGATCCGCAACGTGTCGAGCGTGTAAGGCACGGCTGGGAGCGCAAGGGTCGGCAGCCGGTCGGGGAAGGCGCCCATGTCGCCGACCGTCGGCAGGTGCCAACCCATCGCGATCGAAAGCGCCGTCAGCACCACGATGCACAGCAGCGGCGACGGTACGGCCCGGGTCAGGCGCGGCATCAGGTAGATGATCGCGAGCCCGCCCGCCACCATGCCGTAGACCAACGGCGGCACGCCGCGCAATTGCGGCAACTGCGCCAGGAAAATCAGGATCGCGAGCGCATTGACGAAGCCGGTGATGACCGATCGCGACACGAAGCGCATCAACGCCCCGAGCTTCAGGTAGCCCGCGGCGATCTGCAGGATGCCCGCCAGGATGCCGGCGGCCAGCACATACTCGACACCGTGCGTTCGGACCAGCGACGCGATGACGAGCGCCACCGCGCCGGTGGCCGCCGAGATCATGCCCGGCCGGCCGCCGGCGATGGCCGCCACCACCGCGATGCTGAAGGCGGCATACAGGCCAACGCGTGGATCGACGCCGGCAATGATCGAGAAGGCGAGCGCTTCGGGAATCAGCGCGAGCGCGACGACGAGCCCGGCCAGGAGATCGGCGCGAACATTGGAAAACCATTCGTCACGGAGGGTGCGTGTGGGCATGGCAAGGAATCGGGAAAGAGAAGACGGGAAGCGGCCGACCGACCCTATCGGCATGACGACAGCCCGCAACGGACGGCGCCGCGCGAGGTGGGAACATCCCGTGCCACGCGCCGATGGCATGCCGCATGTTGTGCTTCGTTGCGTTGTGCTTCGTTGCGTCGTGCCGCGCTGTGCCGTGCCACGCCAGGTCGCGCGGCGGCAGCAGCTGCGCTTCGAGGCGGCACGAGCGTCGCTCGCCGAACGTCGTCGCATGAAACGCGATGGCCGCGCGGCTCATGCGCCGCTGGCGTGACGCCTGGCCTGCCGCCGCTCGCGGACGCCGCTGCGGAAGCGGCGCGAGGGACGCGAGGGGCGCACGTGGGCGGAAACGGCTGCCCGGACAGGTAGCGGAAGCGGCAGACCAGTGACAAATGCGCGAACGCCTGTCGGTCGGATTGAACAACGGCGGGCGCGGCGCGGAGGACTACATGGGAATCTCGTCAGGCGGGAAGCCCGGCATTGCGCCGGAAGCGGCCGATACTATCCGATCCCTCGCGACGCGTCCAGCGTGCGGACAGGCGCATGCCACCGCCAGAACGCACGACGCCCGGGGGCCAGGGGCCAGGGGCCAGGGGCCAGGGGCCAGGCGGGGACCATCAAACCGGCAATGCAACCGCAGCGCGGCGGCGGCGAGCGAGCGAGGTCAACCGATGCCGCGCGCCCGACGCCGGCACGGCGCGGGCGAAGCGCGGGCACCGCGCAGGCACCGCGCGACGCCAGACTCGGCGATGCCCGATGCGACCGCGCCCGTCACGTGCTGCTAACGTTTCTGGCCATCCCAACAGTCGTCGGTCCGTTTCGACAGCAGTTGCTTCTGGATGCGCTGCGTCGGCGTCTTCGGGAACTCGTCGACCAATGCGATGAAACGCGGCACCTGGAATTTCGCCATGCGGGTCTCGCACCATGCGACGAAGTCGGCGGGAATCAATGGCGCGCCGCCGGGTTTGAGCTTGACGAACAGCTTCAGGTCCTCGTCCTCGAACTCGTTGACGACGCCGATCAGTGCGCTTTCCTCCACGGACGGGTGCTCGTTGACGACGTTTTCCACCTCCCACGCGGAAATGTTCTCCCCCCGTCGGCGCAGACTATCCTTTTTGCGACCGAGGAAGAAGAAATGGCCCGCCTCGTCCTGCCGGCCAAGATCGCCGGTGTAGAGCCAGCCATCGCGAAGCGTCTCGGCGGTTTTTTCCGGTTGCCGGAAATAGCCGGTCGTGATCGTGCCCGGCTCGCGCTCCCGCACGCGTATCTCGCCGACGCTGCCAGGCGGCAAGGTCTGGCCGTCGTCGCCAGCAATCTCCACGTCGAAGTAGTCGACCGCCTTGCCCACCGAACCCACGGTGTCGTCCAGGTTGATCAGGCTGAAACTCGACGTCTCGGTCATGCCGTAGCCTTCGCGCACCGGAACACCGAAGCGGGCCTGGAACGCCTTCCAGACCTCCACCGGTGCGCCGCCACCCCAGGCCACCTTGATGGAGTGCCCGCGGTCGTCCTCGGACGGCGGCTGCTTGAGCAGGAGCTGCAAGACCCCGCCGACGAAATGCAGATGCGTCGCCTGGTACAGGGCCACTTCCTGCCAGAAGCGCGACGCGCTGAAGCGCGGCACGAATGCAAGGGTGATCGGCTGCATCAGCGCCATCACCAGCACTTCGCTGCCGAACACGTGGTAGATCGGATCCCAGAAATGCAATACGCTGCCCGGCGTGATCGAGCCGATCCATGACGCGCCGAGGGCGGCCGCGCGATACATGCGGTCGCTCATCTGCACGCCCTTCGCGGGCCCCGTCGTACCGGACGTGTAGAGAATCGCACGCAGGTCGCTGTCGTCGCTCCGCACTGCCGGCTCCGCATCGCTCGGGTTGTCCGCCAGGCGTTCGAATGCCAGCTCGCCTTCCTCGCCGCTGCCGCGCCAGATCACGCGCAGCGCCGGCCGCGCCTGGAGGATCGGCGCGAGCGCTGCGCGAAACGATAGGTCCGCCACCACGAACGCCGGGTCCGAATGCGTCAGCACGTGCGTCAGCGCAGCGCCCTTCAGATGGACGTTGACCGGCACCTGCACCGCGCCACCCTTGCACAGCGCAAAGAAGGTCAGCGCATGGTCGATGTGGTGCTCGAGCATCACCGCGACGCGATCGCCAGCGCGCACGCCCGCGGCATCGAAGCCTGCGGCGAGCCGGTTGACCCGCGTGTTCAGGGCCGCGTAGGTAACCGTTTCGTCGCCGGAGCGGCAGAACACATGCGCAGGGTTGTCGCGCGCGCATGTGCGCAGCAGGCGGGGGATGTTGTCATCCGCCGAGAAATGGGCCATCGAAGGTCACCTCGCAACGGGTCGATGTAAATGTCGTGTCGTCATCACCACAGCCAGGCATGGGTATCGGTGAGCGTCCAATGCTCCGTACCGTCGGGCTGGTTTCGCCGCTCGATACGCACATGACCATTCAGCGTCCTGACGCTCATCTCGAAGAAATCGAATACCGCGTTGCGCATCGCGGGCGCGTCGAGGAAGGGGAACGGTTTGAAGCTGTCGAACACCAGTTCGACCCGGTCGTTGTCGAGTGCCTTGACGTGAACGGTGTTCTTGAACGCGCCGACGATGGTCGCGAACGTCTCGGCAATGGCTGCCACGCTGTTGCCCGTCGTGCCGGTCTGCGCTTTCAGTGCGGGGGTGAACTGCACCGCCAACAGCTTCATGGCCGAGGAAACCATCTGACTCGCGGCGTGAATGCCGAACTGCGCGACGATTGCCTCGATCACGTGCGTCACGTAGTCCGACGCATAGTTCGCGCCGCCCTTCACAATGCGGGCCTCGGGCCAGACCTGCGGATCGAGTTGCGGCGCCGTCGCCGGATCGAACTCCGGGGTGTGCGCCACATGCTCGACCCTGAAACGCTCTTCCGGGCGCAGATCGTGGTCGTACTCCATGAAGTAGCCTTCATCGTACTGATGCCCTTCCGCGACGAACTTGGTCGCGACCCAGCCGAGTCGCGGGCAGCCGAGCAGCTCGCCGTTGCGCGGGTGCCAGGTCGACAGGATCGTGCGCCGCACCGACGAAGGCACGGCCAGTGCCGAGATGCCCGGGAACGTGCCCCACGGTGGCAGATAGCGGATCCACACCTTCTTCGGCGACTCGGCCATGTACTGCAGCCGCAGGCCACCGATCGTGTTGCTGAAATAGTGATACTTGGCTGCCGTGACGGCGGGTGGGTCGTTGCGGATGCCCAGCTTTTCAAGCGCCTCGACGAAGCGATGCGACTGTTCGGCGGTCATCAGCGCGCGCCACACGTTGTTCAGCGCGGTCTCGCCCTTCTCCCGCAGCACGATTGCGGTCACGCCCGACACCACCGACCAGCCGAAGTTGCCGACGATGTCGGCGCGCCGCTTGAGTGCGTCGAGGTCTTCGCCTGCGAAACTATCTTGCTTGCTCTTTTCCACCTGTATGTCTCCGTACCTTGGGGTCACGGACGCGTCCTCAGGACAACGCCCACTCCTTGAAGCGACGCGTGATGTCGTCGAAATGCGTGGTCCACCAGGCGTCGTCCATCAGCACGCTGTTCGGCGCCTGCAGATCCGGGATCCACTTGCGGCTCTCGGCACTCATCAAGCCGAGCGCCTTCTTGCTGCTGGGCGTGTTGCCGAGCAGTTCCATGAAGGCGGCCTGCCGATCCGGACGGGCGGCGAACGCGAGGAATTTCATCGCGTTCGCCTTGTTCGGCGCATTCTTCACGACGGCCAGATATTCGAACCCGTTGATCGTCTGGTCGAACGAGAAGTCGACCGACTGCCCGCTGGCCTTGGCGGGCTTGACGCGCGACGCATACGTGTAACTGAAGTCGGTCTCGCCGGTCTGCAACAGGCTGAGCGTCTGCGGGGTCTGGTCGATCCATTTCACGACGTGCGGCTTGATCCGGTCGAGCACCTTGAACGCGCGATCGACATCCAGCGGGTACAGGTGTTTCGGCGAGACGCCGTCGGCCAGCAGTGCCGCCTCCAGCGTTTCGCTCGGTCGGTTCCGGAACGTGCGCCGGCCCGGAAACGCCTTGGCGTCGAAGTATTCGCGGAAGTTGCGTGGATGCTTGCCCTCCGGATATTTCTTCGGGTCCCAGGCGATGCCGCCGACGAACACGTACCAGGGCAGCAGGTTGTTCTTGATGTCGATCACCAGGTCGCTTCGATCGAACAGCGACAGGTCGAGCGGTTCCCACAGACCGGCATTGGCGCCGGCCACGCCGAGCGCGTTGGGCGCATCGAATACGTCCCACTGAACGTTATTGGTGCTGACCTGCGCGCGGAGCTTGGCCAGATCGGGCGTGTCGACAATGGTCACCTGCACGCCTTCCGCCTTTGAAAAAGGCTTGACCAACGCTTCTTCGACGGCCTGACGATACGCGCCGCCCCAACTGACCAGCGTCATGCGCTTGTCGGCGGCGTGTGCGGACCGACTGTGCAGAATCGCCGGCGCGCTGGCGGCTACCGCCAGGCCGGTCGCGCCTGCGAGGAACTGCCTGCGTTCCCGGGAAACAAGTGCATCTCGATGCTTCGACATGGTGTCCGCTCTCTCGCTCGATACTCGCTTCAGGAAGACGGGTCGGCGTCGCACGTGCCGGCCCGGCAACGGCCGCGGCGCCTGCTCGACCGCGTGAACAAAGACTAAGCATGCAAAAAAGCGCGTGGCCTTAATCCTTTGCTGGCTTATCCAATGGATAAGCAGTCGTTCTTCTTTGCGCAACCGTCGGGATGCGGAGTAGTCGCCATGCGCGAGACGTCGCATCACGCACCAGGATGGTGATACGTGCGCGCGTTTGTGTAGAAATTGGCGCGTTCGGGCCCCCAAGAAGCTGGCGCCACGCACCTGGGCCGCTCCGGTGCGATCAGGCCTGCCGAGGCGCGCACGCTGCCGGCGCCACCTCGGCTCGCCACGGCAGCGGCGCGCGTGGCACCTGTGACGCGTACAGCCGTGGCTCGCGTCAGCCGGTGTTGCACGCGCGGCCGGAGCCGTCGCCGGCTCACCATTGGCCAGTGTCGGCGTGGCGTTGCAGGCGGCCACGCGCAATCGGCTCGCCGAGCCGCATCTGTTTGGCGTGAGTTCCGGCGCGGCGCTCGGCGCGGCGCTCGGCCCGTTGACGCTGCCGGCCACCGCCTTCGTCGGTGCACTGGGCGCGACCGGCATGACCGTGCTGCTCGGCATGCGAGCCGGCCGGGTCGATCCGCAACGGCTGCTGCTGTCGGGCGTGGCGGTGTCGTTCGTGCCGATGTCGTGCGCCAACCTGCTGCTGTACCTCGGCGATCAACGCGCCGCGCCCTCGGTCCTGTTCTGGATGCTGGGTGGGCTGGGCAATGCACGATGGGAAAGCTTGCTGACGCCGGCGTGTTTTTGCGCGGCCGGCGTCCTGCTCTTGCTTGCCGGGCGTCGCGAACTGAACGCACTCGGCAGCGGCGACGTTGCCGCCAGCACGCTCGGCGTCGACGTCGGGCGCTTGCGCCGCGAACTGTTCGTGGTGTGCTCGCTGATGACCGCCGCGATGATGGCAGTCAGCGGCACGATCGGCTTTGTCGGCTTTGTCGGCTTTGTCGGCTTTGTCGGCTTTGTCGGCTTTGTCGGCTTTGTCAGCTTCCTCGCCCCGCACCTCGCGCGTCGCCTGGTTGGCGTCGAGCACGGCCGCACGCTGCCGTGCGCCGCGCTGGCGGGCGCGCTGATGCTGACTTGGGCAGACGTCGCGGCGCGCACACTGATCGCCCCCGACGACCTGCCGGTCGGCATCGTCACGTCGCTGTTCGGCGGCGCCTTGCTGGTCGCGCTGATGCGATGTCGCTAGGTGCGCAGCGGTCGCATTGGCGGCCGCCGTCCGCCGTCCGCGTCAGGCCGCCGGTCGTGCCGCGCGGCGGGCAAACTCGGCAAAAACCTTCAGTTGCCCCGCGATGAACTCACGCGTCGAGGCATCGGTCAGGGTCAACGTTTCGGCATCGACCTTCGACGCGACCTGGCCCACCATCACCTCCGGCTTGTTCAGCACCAGCGCGTCGAGGAACACGCAGGTCTGGCGCAGATGATACTGCGCGCGCGCGCCGCCCAAGGCACCTGGCGACGCGGTCTGGATGGCCAGTGGCTTGCCCGCGAACGGCGGCGGCGAGACCCGCGACAGCCAGTCGATGGCATTCTTGAGGCCGCCCGGGATCGAATAATTGTATTCCGGCGTGACCACGATCACGCCGTCGGCCGCGCGAATCTGATCCGCCATCGCGAGCACCGGTGCCGGGAACCCTTCGGCCTGCACGTCGGCGTCGTAAAGCGGGAAATCGCCCACTGAACCAAGCGGCGAGAGGGTCACGCCCGCCGGTGCCAGTTCGGGCAGCGCGCGGGCGATCGCGGCGTTGTACGAGCCGTGGCGCAAGCTGCCCAGCAAGGTGACGAAATGCAGGGGACGTTCAGTGCTCATTGCAGATTCCCGGTGAGAGTGGCGGAAGCGCCGCGGCGCAAGCACTATCATCGCGCGTTTCCGCGTGACGCGTCTGAACAGCCATCGAGCGGGTCCGTGGGCACACGGAGTTCGATGGCGCGCCGCGACCGGGTTCGCACGGCTCGCCGAACTTCCTTCCCGTCATCGGCCGCACCGTCGGCATGCAGCCGAATCGATGCGGCGCCCGCCGCGCCCCTGACCGGGCGACCGGCTCGTGCCGTGATTCCGCCGCGACGCGCGCCACAAACCGCTCAATGCAGCAGTTGCGCGAGGAACTGGCGGCTGCGCTCGTGCCGGGGCGCGGTGAAGAATGCCGCCGGGGTGTTCTCCTCGACGATCGCACCCGCATCCATGAAAACGACGCGATCGGCGACCTCGCGGGCAAACCCCATCTCGTGGGTCACGCAGATCATCGTCATGCCGTCGTTCGACAGCGACTTCATCACGTCGAGCACTTCCTTGATCATTTCGGGATCAAGTGCCGAGGTCGGCTCGTCGAACAGCATGACGCTCGGCCTGATGCACAGCGAGCGGGCGATCGCGACGCGCTGCTGCTGGCCGCCGGACAGTTGACTCGGGTACTTGTGCGCATGCTCGTCCATGCGCACGCGGGCCAGGAAGGTACGCGCGACCTGCTCCGCATCGGCGCGCGACTGTCGCCGCACGCGCACCAGCGCCAACATGCAGTTCTGCAGCACCGTCATGTGCGGGAACAGGTTGAAGTGCTGGAACACCATGCCGGTGTTCTTGCGGACTTCGCGCATGCTGCGCGCATCCTGTCCGACCCGGATGCCGTTCGCGAGGATCGTGCCGCTGTGATGGTGCTCGAGCCCATTGATGCAGCGGATCAGCGTCGACTTGCCCGAGCCGGAGGGTCCGCAGACAACGACGGTCTCGCCTTGTGCGACGTTGAGGTCGATGTCACGCAGCGCATGGTAGCTGCCGTACCACTTGTTGAGCCCCTGGATGGCGACCGCGTGGTTGGAAGCGGCGGGCGAAATGGTGTTCATCGTCGATTCCTCAGCGCCGTGCCGAGCGCATCATGCGCAGCTCGAGCAGCCGGACCAATTGTGCAATGCCGATCGAAAGCAGCAGAAAGATGATCTCCGCCGCAACCATCGGCTCGGCGTAGCGAAAGCTGTCGGAGCCCAGTTCCAGCGCCGCGCCGAGCATTTCCGGCACGGCAATGACGGCGAGATAAGGCGTGGACTTGAGCAGCGACACGAAGTAGTTGCCCATCGGCGCCGCGATATGCCGCAGCATCTGCGGCGCCACGACCCGAAACAGCGTGTCCGCGTGCGACAGGCCAAGGCTGACCGCCGCCTCGTTCTGTCCGCGCGGCACCGCGTCGATGCCGGCCTTGAACACTTCCGCCAGATAAGACGAGAAGTAAAGGCCGAGCGCGAACACGCCGATGAACAGTGCGGGCAATGTCACGCCGCACTGCGGCAGCACGAAGTAGAAGAAATAGATCTGGACCAGGATCGGCGTCGACCGGATGAAGTCGATCAGGAAGCGCACCGCGGCGCTGGCGCGGCCGCTGCCACGGCGAAGGATTTCGAGCGCGAAGCCCAGCACCGCGGCGAGCAGACTGGCCGCCACGGCGACCCACAGCGTCGTGCCCAGCGACGCCAGGATGACCGGAAAGGCCTGTACGAGAAAGGTCGGATCAAACATTGCGCTTTGCGTTGGATGCGCCGTGGCGACGTTCGAGGCTGCGGCCCAGCACGGTAAGCGGATAACAGATCACGAAATACGACAGCAGCAGGCCCATGTATGCGGGGGCGGGCGCGAACGTGACCTGCGCGATCTCCTTTGCCCGGTAGGTCATGTCGGCCAGGCTCAACAACGACACCAGCGCCGTGCCCTTGACCAACTGGATAAAGAGATTGACGTAGGTCGGAATGCCGGCGCGCAGTGCCTGCGGCAGCTGCACCAGCATCAGGTCCTGCAGCGGGGAGAGACCGAGCGCAATCGCGGCCTCCTTCTGGCCGCGGTCCACCGCCTGCAGACCCGCGCGCACCGCCTGCGTGCCATAGCCGCCCATGTTCATGCCGAGCACCAGGCTGCCGACGCTCAATGCCGACAGTTCGATTCGGAACATCGGCAGCGCGTAATAGAACACGAACAGCAGCACGACGATCGGCGAGCTGCGCCAGAACTCGATGAACGCGGTAACCGGCGCGCGTCTCCAGTCCTTCAGTTCGTGCTGCAACGTGCCGAACACCAAGGCAAACGGGATCGCATAGAGCAGAGCCAGCGCGACGACGGTTACCGTCACGCCGAACCCACCCCAGATCGCAACAAGAATGTCAGTGAAGTGCATCGGCTCGACGTGCCCTGTTCAGTCGCTTGCTTATTCCGCGCAGACCTTGGCGCTGGTCAGGCCGGCCGGCGCCTTCTCGTTGTCGGCGAAGCCATACTTGCGCATGATCTTGCCGATCGTGCCGTCCGCCTTGAGCTTGGCCAGTTGCGTGTTGTACGCGTCGCGCAGCTTCACGCCGTCCTTGCCGAACGCGGCGCCGATATAGGATTCGGTCTCCTTGCCCGTCTTCGGATCGATCAGCCCGGTGAACGGCTTCGCGCGTTCGATCTGGCTGGCCAGTTCCGGACGTTGCTGCAGGCTGAGCGCGGTGCCCGAGGTGAACACGACACCGTCGACGCGATGGGCGAGCAGCGCCGAAACCGTCGTCTCGGTGTTCTGGAACTGCTGCAGCTTCTCGCCGGTGACACCGGCCGTCGCCGCGTTCTTGGTCTGCTGGCCGCCACGGCTGCCGCCGATCTTGACGTCCGGATTGCGGATCACATCGGCGAAGCTGTGAAGATTCTTCGGGTTGCCCTTGGCGACGAGCAGCGCGTCGAGGCTGGTCAGTTCCGGATCACCGAAATTCACCAGCTTGCAACGCGCGGGCGTGATCACCACCCCGGAGTCGACCACGTCGTAGCGCTTCGACAGCAGGCCCGGAATCAGCGAGCCGAAATCGCCGACCACGAAGTTGAATTGCTTGACGCCAAGCGGCTCGAACACGGCGCGCAGGATGTCGGCGTTCACGCCCTTGACCTGGCCGTCGGTGTCCTTGTACGCCCACGGCTTGTTGTTGGCGATGCCCACGTTCAGGGTCTCGACACCCAGGGCGGGTTCGGCCGCGACGCTCGTCCCCGAAGCGTTCAGTCCCGCGGCAGCGATGGCGAGTGCGCCGGCCAGTTTGCGAAGGTTCAGGTTTTTCATGGCTTTTCTTTTTTCTCTACGAATTGAAGCGCGTCATCGCGACGCGGCCAGTTTGAAGCGCAAGACGGAGTATCGCGTGTTCAGGCGATCGTGTGCACCAGGAACGGACGAATCGCTTCCTGCCGCAGGTTCACGCCCCAGCCCGGTTTGTCCGTGATATCCAGGCGGCCGTTCTTGATACGGGCCTCGGGTGCATCGTCAACGATCTCGATATAGCCCGGCATCGTTTGCCAGTACGGATAGATTTCCTGGATCGCGAAATTCGGGATGCATGCGTCGAGATGCAGCGCGATCGCCGTCGACAGCGGGCTGCCGCAGACGTGCGGTTGGACCCGCATGTCGTAGGCTTCGGCCATCGCCGCGATCTTCTTCGTTTCCATGAAACCGCCGGCGAGGGTGATGTCCGGCTGGATGATGTCGACCGCGTGCGCCTCCATGATGGGCCGGAAGCCGTAGCGCGTATACAGGCGCTCGCCGGCCGCCATCGGGATGCGCACCTGGTCGGAGATCTTCTTCATCGCGCCGACGTCGTACGGGTCGCACGGCTCTTCGACGAAGAAGATGTCCAGTTCCTCGACCTGCCGACAGAAGCGGATGGTTTCGTCACAGGTGAGGCCGCCGCTCAGGTCGAGCATGATTTCCACGTCCGGCCCGACGGCCTTGCGTGCCGCCCGCAGCTTTTCGAGCGAGCGCTTGAGCACGCTCTTGTCCAGCGCGCGCATCGACGGGTGACGCGACGTGGCGCGCGCGTCGCTTTCGCGATACGCAAACGGGTAGCACTTGAGGGCATCGAAGCCTTCGGCGACCGTCTTTTCGGCGGCGTCCGCGAACGCCTTGACTTCCTCATGCGGCTGGCCCCAGCCGTTCGCGTAAAGGCGCACGCTGTCGCGGATCTTGCCGCCGAGCAGCTCGAACACCGGGACGTTCAGCGTCTTGGCCTTGATGTCCCACAGCGCCAGCTCGATCGCGCTGATCGCGCCGAAGACGATCGGACCGCCGCCGCCCTTGGCCCAGAAGGTGTGGTCGTACATCTCCGACCAGAGCGCCTCGATGCGCATCGGGTCCTTGCCGATCAACAGACGCTCGGCAATGTCCTTGACCATGCCGGAGACCGCGGTCTGGCCGAGGCCGTACGCAATGCCGGCCTCGCCGATGCCTACCACCCCTTCGTCGGTCTCGACCTCGATGACCACCGGGTGGATGCGCGCGGTATGCACCACGTAGACGCGGACCTCACGGATCTTCATATGGATTCCTTTGAAATGCCTGACTGTGTACGGTTGTCGCTCGCCATCGTCCCGCGCGACACGGTTGGCGCGCTGCGCAACACAGCGCGCGCCGCTGGCTGGGCGCGCGGACGCCGCCGCCACCTGCGGAGCGCCGCGCTGCCCGTACCATCCCGAAATCGCCGCGCCCGTGGTCGATGGACGATGGTCGACCATCGACCCGAAGTGTAGGCGGACAAAATTCGGTCAGTCAAGCACCAAGTGCACGCGCCGTACGCAGCGGCGCGCTTTCCGGTTTGCGCTCGGACGCTTCGAGCCGCTTCAAATGCGACACGAGTTTCTCGCCAGCTGCGACGTTGTGCTCGGACGACAGACGCGCGGCCGTGCCGGCATCGCCCGCGAGGATCGCATCGACGATCGGTCCATGATGCTTCGGCACCGTCTCGTAGACATTGCGCGGGATGAAATCGCTCCACGTGATGTAGAGCGTGATCTGCTGTTCGACCACGCGATACCACTGCGCCAGCCGCTCGTGCCCGCTGAGTTCGATGATGGTCCGGTGCAGATTGAAGTCCGCGCGCGAGACTGCGCGATTGTCTTGCGCCTTGCAGGCGTCGAGGAGCGCTTCATAGGCGGTGCGCAGCGCCCGCCGCCCGGCGTCGTCCAGATTCGCGCATGCCAGGCTGGCGGCGAGCGATTCCATGCTGGCGCGCAGCGTGTACAGCTCCCAGGCATCGTGCGAAGTGATGCTGATCGTCTCCCAACCCGTATACGGTTCGAGACGGACCAGGCCTTCCTGCGACATCCGCTGCAACGCTCCGCGCACGGTCGCCCTGGACAGGCCGAAGCGCTCGGCGAGAAACGCTTCGGTGAGCCGCGAGCCCGGCGCGATCTGCCCGCTCAAAATGTACTCGCGGATGGCGTCGGCAGCCAGCGTCTCCGCCGTCTGCTTCTCGATTTTGACCAGAGCCATTGCTCTACCTCCATGAATGCAGCCCGAAGTGTAGCTTGCCTGCACGACGCCTGGTTGCCCGTGCGGCACTGAAGCACGCAACGGCAGCACTACGCCTGACCGGTCGGCGGCGTCGCCCGTGGCGGGTGCGTCGAGCGTGCGGAACGGGATCGCAGTGCCAGCAGTGCCAGCGGCAGCCCAAGCCCGTACAAGGCGGCGCCGACGCACCAGACGAGGCCGGGCATGCGGTGCCGCGAGGCGAAGTACAGCACGCTGATGGTCAACGGCCCGCCGACCGACACCAGGCCCGCCGTGCTCGCCAGCAGTCCCTGCAGGCGTCCCTGATGCGCGCCGTCGACGCTGGCGCTGAGCAGTGACTGCAGTGCCGGCGCCGCCAGGCCGCCGACACAGAACAGCGGCAGCAGCGCGAACGCCATCCAGCCCTGCGACGCAATGGCGATCAGCAGGTAGGCGCTGGCGTCCGCGGCGGCGCCCAGCAGCAACGTTCGCCGTTCGCCCCAGCGCTCGGCAAGCGGGCCGGTCAGGCAGGCTTGCACAAGCGCGTGGCACGCGCCGAAGCAGGCAAGCGACACGCCGACGGACCAAGGCGACCAGCCGAAGCGGTCTTCTCCGTACGGTACCCAGACGGTCCCGCCAATCTCGGCGACCAATGCGAAGATCGCGTAGATCCCGAGCAGCGGCGGCAGCCCTGGCGTGCGCCAGCCCCAGCGCAGTGGCCCGAGTGGATCGAGTGGGTGGTGGGCAACGTGCATCGTGCGGTCCAAACCGGCCGCGGGCTGTGCGTCGGCGCACGCTGCCGGCCCGGCAAGGTGACCAGTCGCCGAGGTCATCGGCGTCGCTTCCGAAGCAGGAGGCATTGCCGGCGTCGGTGCTTCGTCACGCAGATGCTGCCGGGATTCGCGCAGCACCGAGGCGGTCCACGCTGCATTGACGAGCGCGAGCGCCGCGGCGGCCAGGAACGGCAGCCGCACGCCGTGCTCGCCGAGTGCACCGCCCAGCGCGGGGCCGGCAATGTAGCCGAGCCCGACGCACGCGCCAAGCTGCCCGAAGCGGCGAGCGCGCCCGGCCGGCGGCGTGACGTCGGCCAGGTAAGCTGCCGCCACCGCGCCGGTCGCCCCAGTGGCGCCTGCCAGCGCGCGTCCAAGCATCAGCAGCGTGAAGTTGGGAGCCAGCGCGAGCAGCAGATACGAGGCGCACTGGCCGAGCAAGGACAGCAGCAGCACGGGACGACGACCGTGGCGGTCGGACAACGCCCCGAGCGTTGGCGAGAGCAGGAACTGCATGAGCGCATAGAGCGCCAGGAAGCCGCCATAACGCCAACCCGGCGCGCCGTCGTGCCCGACCTGCCGCAGCAAGGCCGGCAGAATGGGCAGCGTCAGCGCGACGCCCATTGCGTCGAGCGCGGCCGTCGCCAGCACCGCTGAAAGTGAGAGTCGCATGCGGACCAGATGCGTCGAGCCGATAATTTATCGTTGATAAGTACTTTATCACCGATAAAATCGACTGACAACCGCGCGGAAGCACTGCATGAAACTGGATCGCGAACGCATCGTCGACGCCGCACTGGCGCTGCTAGACGACGTCGGGCTGGATGCCCTGTCGACCCGCGCGCTGGCGCAGCGCCTGGCGGTCAAACAGCCAGCCTTGTACTGGCATTTCAAGAGTCGTCGCGCGCTGCTGGATGCGATGAACGACCGCATTCTGGCCGACGCCTATGCCGACCGGGTGCCGGCCGCCGGCGAGCCTTGGGACGCATTCCTGTTCAAGGTGGCGCGCAATTTTAGGCGGGCACTGTGCAGCCGGCGCGACGGCGCGCGGGTGCATGCAGGCACCGAAGCGAATCTGGACGACCTTGCGCCATCGGAACGGCAGATGGCCTGCCTGACCGGCGCCGGCTTCACGCCCGCGCAAGCGCTGGACATCCTGGTGGCGATCAGCCGCTATACGGTCGGATGCGTGCTCGAGGAGCAGGCCGAGGCAGAGCGTCCGGAAGACGACACGCTCGACCGCGCCGTCGCCGCGTTTCCACTGCTGGCCAGCGGCCTCGCCCATTACCGGGCCCAGGGTCACGAGGCAACCTTCGAGGCCGGACTTGCGCTCTTGGTGGACGGCGCACGAGCGCGGCTTGCCGCGCCGGATGACAGGGTCAGGCCCGGCAGGTCCGGCTTGTCCGCGACACGCGGGACATCGGGTACAAGCAGTGGCAACCGCAGTCGCTCCGCCGCCACCGCGGACGGCTCACCCGCGGACACTGCGCCGACTGCCTCGGCTCCGTCGCCCCGCCGACGCAAACGCGGACCCGGCGCTCAGTAGATGTCGCGCAGATAACGCTTGTCCCGCGTCAGGCCGTCGAGACAGGCGCGCGCGGCGTCGTCGGACATGCCGCCGTGTCGCATCGCAATGTCGTGCAGCGCGGCGTCCACATCCCGGGCCATGCGGCTGGCGTCGCCGCACACGTACAGGCGCGCACCCTCCTGCAGCCAACGCCACAGCGTCGCGCCCTGCTCGCGCATCCGGTCCTGCACGTACACCTTGTCGGTCTGGTCGCGCGAGAAGGCGGTGTCGAGACGATCGAGAAAGCCGTCGGCGCGCATCGCTTCCAGTTCGTCCCGGTAATAGAAATCGGTGGCTGCATGCTGCTCGCCAAAGAACAGCCAGTTGCGCCCGCGCGCGCCGCGGGCACGACGCTCGTGCAGGAAAGCACGGAATGGCGCGATGCCGGTGCCCGGCCCGATCATGACGATCGGCGTCTCGCCATCGGTCGGCAATCGGAAATGCGCGGACGTCTGCACGTAGATCGACGCCCGCGTCGCGCGCTCGGCCAGAAAGGTCGACGCGACGCCCTTGCGGCTTCGCCCCGCGGCCTCGTACCGCACCGTCGACACGGTCAGATGAATGTCCTCGCCGTGCGTGGCCGGACTCGACGCGATCGAATACAGGCGCGGCTGCAGGCGGGCGAGCGCCGCGACCAGCTCGTCTGCCGTCAATGCGATCGGCAGCTCGCGCAGCAGGTCGACAAGCTGCCGACCCCACAACCATTGCCGCAGCTCCTGACGCCGTTCGCTGGCCAGCAAGCCGCGCAGCGTCGCGTCGCCGCCGCGCTCGGCCATCAGCTGCAACATGGCCGGGCTGGGCCGCGCGATTTCCATGCGATGCAGCAGCAAGTCGGCGAGCGGGCAGTCCTCATCGTCGAGCCCGCGTACCGTGCTCTCGCCGCGCAGTCGCAGCACCGACAGCAGTTCGTCGACGAGAGCCGGACAGTTGCTCGGCCACACGCCGAGCGCGTCCCCTGGCTCGTAAGCGAGTGCCGCGCCGCTGCTGCGCAAGGCGATGCAGCGCGTGTCCTTCGCGGCGCCGGGACCATTGAGCCGCGTATTCCCCACAACCAGCGCCGGCTGTGGCCGGGCCTTGGTGGCGGGCAGCGCTATTCCCGGTGCAATGCCGCCGGTGACGACGCGCGCCGCTTCCGCGGCCTTGATCGAGTCCACCGCCAGGTCGAGCCATACGCCCGCCGCCGCGTCGTAGTCGACATCGCAGTCGACCCGTTCGGCGAGGCGCCGGCCGCCAAGTTCGGCCAGCCGTGCGTCGAGGCGCCGGCCGAACGCGCAGAAGTCGTCGTAGTTGCGGTCGCCCAGCGCCAACACCGCGAAGGTTGCGCCGTCCAGGCGAGGCATGTCCGGGGCCGCCAGGGATCGCCAGAACGACTGCGCATCGTCAGGTGCGTCGCCATCGCCAAACGTGCTGGTCAGCAGCAGCAGGTGCCGGTCCTTCGGCAAGGCCGCCGGCGCCAGCTCCGACATCGCGTGCGTGCGGATGTCGAAGCCGTTGTCGACCAGTTGCATCGCGAAGCGCTCGGCCAGTGCTTCGGCGTTACCGGTCTGCGACGCCCACAGCAGCAGCACTCTCGGTCGGGTCGCCGCTTGCCGGCCCGCGCCTTCGCCGTGGCGCGCCAGGCCCACGGGCGCATCAGCATGCCCGTCCTGCATTGCCGGCGATGAGCACGCCACCAGCGGCGCGCGCGCATGCAGACCCGCAAGCAGTCCCGCCGCCCACAGCCGCGCGGCGACGGACAACGGCGCATCGGCCGGCAGCATCGGCACGCCCGGCTGCGCGTGTGGCGACTGCAGACCACGGCTGAAGCCGGCCAGATAGAGGCGTTCCTGGTCCGTCAAGGGCGGCGCGACGGGTGGCAGGCCGAGCAGATCGGCCAAGGCTTCGCCTGTATTCGACAGCATCGCATTCTCGGCGGTGGCAGGGTGCGTGGATGAAGGCGTGCGCGCGGCGCGGCCTGGTTGCCTCGTCCGGCGCCCGCTCGAGGTCGCTGCGGGGTGACGCGTCGCGGCGGTGGACGCGGGTCCGACAGGAGAAGCATCTGCATCGCCGGGGAAGTCGGCCGGCCGCGTCGCGCGTTCGATCGACACCGCGCAGAACTTGAACTCGGGTTGCTTAGACAGCGGATCGACCGCGTCCTGGGTGAGCGCATTGACGCACAACGCATCGCCGTAGACGTCGTTCCAATGCATCGGCGCGAAAGCCTGACCAGGCTGCACGCGCTCGCTGAGCCGCGCGGTCAGTCGGATGCTGCCCCGCGCCGACGTGATCGTCGCGCCGTCGCCCGCGACGATGCCACGCGCCGCCGCATCGGTCGGGTGCAATTCGATGAACGGCGCGGGGTCGAGGCGATTCAGCGTCGGCACCTTGCCCGTTTTCGTCAACGTGTGCCATTGATGCTGGAGTCGACCTGTGTTGAGAACCAACGGTCGTTCGTCGTTGCAGGCCTCCGCTGGCGGCGTCCAGGCGCGCGCGTGGAAGCGTGCCCTGCCGCTCTGCGTCGGGAACCGCAGTTGCCCCGCGCCATCGACGTAGCGAATCGGACTGCGCGACGCGTCGCGCCGGCATGGCCACTGCACCGGCCCCTCGCGCAGACGCGCATGACTTGCGCCGTCCAGAAGGTAACCCGTGCGGGGATTCGACGCGCCGACGATCTCGTCGAAAACCGCCGAGGCATTCGCATAGGCGAACGCGTCGCCATAGCCCATCTCGCGCGCCACGGCAGCGATCAGCTGCCAGTCCGGCAGCGCGTCGCCCGGCGGCGCGACGGCCCGTTGCATCAGCGTCATGTTGCGTTCGGAATTGACCATCACGCCCTCGCCTTCCGCCCACAGCGCCGCCGGCAACAGGATGTCGGCGTAGCGGTTCGTCTCCGTGTCGAGGAAACCGTCCTGGGCGACGACCAGCTCCGCCGTGCGCAGTGCGTCGAGCACCGTCTGCCGGTTGGGGACACTGGCCACCGGGTTGGTGCAGATGATCCAGCACGCCTTGATCTCGCCGTCACGCATGCGTTCGAACATGTCGATGGTGCCGTCGCCCGGGTCCGCGCGCAGCGTGCCGGGCGCCAGCGACCACAGTTTCTCGACCTGGGCGCGATCGTCGGCGTCCGACGACGAGCGCTGCCCCGGCAGGCCGGGGCCCATATAGCCCATCTCGCGGCCACCCATCGCATTGGGTTGTCCGGTCAGCGAGAACGGCCCGCTGCCGCGCCTGCAGATGCGTCCGGTGGCGAGATGCAGGTTGCACAGGGCGTTGGTATGAAACGTCCCGTTCGTGCTTTGATTCAAGCCCATCGTCCACAGGCTCAGCCACTCGCCCGCCTCCGCGAGCCAGCGCGCGACCTGTTCGATGGTGTCCACGGCGATACCGGTGATCTCGGCCACGCGCGCGGGCGCGTAGTCGGCAAGGAACGGCGGCATCGCGTCCCAGCCCTCGGTATGGGCCTCGATGAAGTCGCGATCGATGTGCCCGTCGCGGACCAACAGGTGCAGCAGGCCGTTGAGCAACGCCAGGTCGGTACCCGGCGCAATCGCGAGATGGAGGTCGGCCTTGTCGGCGGTGGCCGTGCGCCGCGGATCGACGACGACCAGGCGTGCGCCGGCCTTCACGCGGTCCATCATCCGCAGGAACAGAATCGGATGGCAATCCGCCATGTTCGCGCCGATCACCAGGAACAGATCGGCGGCGTCGATGTCGTCGTAGGAACCCGGCGGCGCGTCCGCGCCCAGTGACAGCTTGTAGCCCGTGCTCGCGCTCGCCATGCACAGCCGCGAGTTCGCCTCCACGTGCCGGGTACGGATGTAGCCCTTGGCGAGCTTGTTGACGAGGTACTGTGCTTCCAACGACAACTGGCCGGACACGTAGAAGGCAACGGCGTCCGGTCCGTGCAAGTCGACGAGCGCACGCAGGCGGCGCCCGGTTTCGGCCACGGCCTGCCCGATCGGCAACGGCAGCGGATCGACGCCCCGTTCGCGCCGGATGAACGCCTGTTCGAGCCGCCCTGAGTTCCGCAATGGAATATGGGCGGACAGGCCCTTGGTGCACAGGCGCCCGCGATTGGCCGGATGCCGCTTGTCGCCGCTCACGCGCACCACTTCGCCGCGTTCGACATGGAGCGTCATGCCGCACCCGACGCCGCAATACGGGCAGACCGTCGATACCTCGTTCGGCGCTTGCGTCATGTCACCGATCCAATGCGGCGGGCACCGCTTGCGTCTGCACCCAAACCACACCATCTTCGACGCGTGTCGGGTAGGCAGGCACACTGTTCGCCGGTATCTCCAGACATTCGCCGGTGCGCAGATCGAAGTGATGCTTGTAAAGCGGCGACGCCACGACGAGGCGTCCGCCCAGGCTGCCGGTCAGGCCACGCGACAACACCGCTGCCCTGCCATTGGGGTCGTAGTTGCCGATCGCATGGACGCTGCCGTCAGCGAGGCGAAACACCGCCACCTGCTGGCCAGCGACGCGCGCGCACACGCCGGTGTCCGGCACGATCTCCTCGCACCGGCACACCCGGGTCCAGGCGACGGCGGGTGTCGATGGGCCGGTCGACGACGGGTCGGAGACAGCGGAATGGCTCGAACGCTGGTGAAGTGTCATCGTTCCTCCTTGCATCAGGCCGACAGGTCTACGGACGCGAGCGCCGCGTCGGCCGCGTCGGCCGCGTCGGCCAAGTGCGCCGCCTCGCCCTCGGGACGCGACGCGCGCTCGTCGGGCAACGCCGGCCGGTGCTGGCCGCGTACCGGCATGAAGGCGAGCGTGTCGTCGGCGGCGTCGCTGTTGATGAAATGGCGGAAACGCCGCCGCGTCTGCGGATCGTTGACGGCACGCCGCCATTCGCATTCGTAGCTGTCCACCACCGACTGCATCTGCGCCTCCAGTTCCGCGCCGATGGCGAGTCTGTCGTTGACCACCACGTCGACCAGGTAGGCAAGACCACCTTCCAGGTTGTCGCGCCACACGCTGGTGCGCTGCAGGCGATCGGCGGTGCGCACATAGAACATCAGGAAGCGATCGATGTACCGCACCAGCGTCGGCATGTCGAGATCGGCGGCCAGCAGCTCGGCATGGCGCGGCTTCATCCCGCCGTTGCCGCAGACGTACAGATTCCACCCGGCATCGGTGGCGATGATGCCGACATCCTTGCCTTGCGCCTCCGCGCATTCGCGCGCGCATCCGGAGACGCCGAACTTGATCTTGTGCGGCGCGCGCAGCCCCTTGTAGCGGTTTTCCAGCATCACCGCCAAGCCAACCGAGTCGCCCACGCCGTACCGGCACCAAGTCGAACCGACGCACGACTTCACCGTGCGCAGCGACTTCCCGTACGCATGCCCGGTCTCGAAGCCGGCGGCGATCAACGCTTCCCAGATGTCCGGCAACTGCTCGACACGGGCGCCGAACAGGTCGACCCGCTGGCCTCCCGTGATCTTCGTGTACAGGCCGTAACGCTTGGCAATCTGCCCGACCGCGATCAAGCCATCCGGCGTGACTTCCCCGCCGGCCATGCGAGGTACGACGGAATACGTGCCGTCGCGCTGGATATTGCCGAGGAAGTAATCGTTCGAATCCTGCAGCGACGCGTGCTCGGGCTCGAGCACGAAATCGTTCCAGCACGAGGCCAGGATGTTGGCGACGGTTGGCTTGCAGACGTCGCAACCGTGCCCCTGCCCATGACTGGCCAGCAACGCCTCGAAGGTGCGAATGCGGCCCGCCCGCACGATGTGATACAACGCCTGCCGCGAGTACGCAAAGTGCTCGCACAGCCGTTCGTCCACCGCCAAGCCGCATCGCTTCATCTCGGCCTGCATCACCTGCGTGACGAGCGGCACGCAGCCGCCGCAGGACGTGCCGGCGCCACACGCCTGCTTCACCGCGCCGATGTGGCTCGCGCCGTCGCGAACCGCGGCGCAGATCGCGTCCTTGCTGACGTTGTTGCACGAACAGATCTGCGCGCCGCCGGGCAGCGACGCGACCCCGGCACCACTGGCCGGCGCGCCGTCGAATGCCGGCAGGATCAGACGCTCGGGCTCAGCCGGCAACGGCATGTCGTTCAGCACGTATTGCAGCAGCGAGCCGTAGTCGGCCGCGTCCCCGACCAGCACGGCGCCAAGCAGCCGCGTACCGCACGCAGACAGCACCAGTTTCTTGTAGACCCCGCGTCGATCGTCGGCGTAGCGACACACGCGGCTGCCGGGCGTAGTTGCGTGCGCGTCGCCTATGCTGGCCACGTCGACGCCCATCAGCTTGAGCTTCGTGCTCATGTCGGCACCGGCGAAATGCATGGCGTCGGCGGCGAGGCCTGCGGCGATGCGCAACGTGGCGGCCGCGACCCGCGCCATCTGATAACCGGGCGCGACCAGGCCGTACGTCTGGCCCCGCCACGCGGCGCACTCGCCGATCGCGAGGATATCGGGATCGCTGGTCGTGCAAGCGTCGTCGATCGCCACGCCGCCGCGTGGCCCGAGCGCGAGGCCTGCGGCTCGCGCCAGTTCGTCACGAGCGCGAATGCCCGCGGAGAAGACGATCATGTCGGTCTCCAGCACACTGCCGTCGCTGAAGCACATGCGGTGCAGCGCATCGGCACCCGGCTCGATCGACGTCGTGTTCTTGCCGGTATGAACCTGCACCCCCAGCGCGGCGATCTGTTCGGCGAGCAGCGTCGCGCCGTCGGCGTCGACCTGCACCGCCATCAGACGGGGGGCGAACTCGACCACGTGCGTCTCCAGCCCCATGTCGCGCAGCGCCTTTGCGCATTCGAGGCCGAGCAGACCGCCGCCGACGACCACGCCCGAACGGGCCGTCGCGCCGTGCGCCTGCATGGCGAGCAGATCGTCGACGGTGCGATAAGTGAAGCATCCGGGCCGCTCGCGGCCAGGCACCGGTGGCACGAACGGGTAGGACCCGGTGGCCAGTACCAGCTTGTTGTAAGGCACCACGCTGCCGTCGGCCAGGGTGACCGCATGGGCGGCACGGTCGATCATCGCCGCGCGGGCGGCCAGCCGCAACGAGATGTTTGCCGTCTCGAAGAAGCCCGGCGTTACTAGGGACAGTTCGTCCACCGACGTGCCCGAGAAGAACGACGAGAGATGCACGCGATCGTAGGCCGGTCGCGGCTCCTCGCACAGCACGGTGACGTCGAGCGCGTCCGCCGGGTCCGCCGCAGCGGCGAGCGTTTCGAGAAAGCGATGGCCTACCATGCCATTGCCGATGACAACGATCTTCATGATTTGCTCCGGTGGACGGCAACGCGTATCGCGGCACGCCGTACATGTGATTCGATGCTGGCGTGCGGGCCGCGCAGCGTGCCGCTTCCTGGCATGCCGGGTCAGTGGCCGGCGCCCAGCGCCAGCACCTCATCGCGCAACGCCGCTTCGCGCGCCGCGTGTTCGGCGCTGAACCGAACCGCCAGTGCACAGACGGCTGCGGCCAGCACGAACAGACCGAGCACGCTCAAGGTCTGGCCCAATTCGCCGATGCCCTTCATCAGGAAGCCCGCCGCCACCGCACCGACGTTGCCGCCGGCGCCGACGATGCCCGCCACGCCGCCCAGCGCCTTGCGGTCGATGAAAGGCACGAGCGCGTAGGTTGCACCGCAGGCCATGTGCGTGAAAAGACCGAAAACGAGCATCGCCACCACCGCCGCAGCGACCCCCGGCGCATGGGCAAAGCCCAACAGGCCGAGGCCTTCGCCCGCGATCAGCGCAAACAGCAACGTCGCGCGGATGCCCAGGCCCCGGCGCGCGGCGAGACGATCCGACAGCAGCCCGCCAAGCGCGCGGGCGAACAGTGCGAGCAGTCCGAAGCTGCCCGCGACGATGCCGGCCGCCGTCAGCGACAGACGGTAGTGTTCGACGAAGTAGAGCGCCGCGACGTTGTGCATGAACACCTCGACGCCAAAGCAGGCGCCGTAGGTAACGAACAACATCCACACGCGATAGTTGGCGCACGCCGCCACGAAGCTGCGCCAGCCTTCGCCGCCACGGCGCAACGGGCCACGCCCGTCGGCACCGCGCGCGTTGCCCCGACTGCCGCCGACTGGCCAGTTCCCGCGCGGGGTATCCGTCGTGAAGCGCCAATACAAGCCGGCCATCAACAGCATTGCCAGGCCGGGCAGCAACAGCGTGGCGCGCCATGCATGCGATGCGTCGACATCGAGCGCAATCAGTCCCGCCAGCAGCAACGGCACGAACATCTGCGCCGCGCCAGCGCCCGCGTTGCCCCAACCCGCGGTGGTTGCGTTCGCCGTACCGACGACATTCGGCGCGAACGAAACGGAGGTGTGATACTGCGTGATGACGAAGCTGGCGCCAACCGCGCCGATGCCCAGCCGGCAGATCAGAAAGCTCTCGTAGCTGTGCGCGAACGCGGCACCCAGCACAGGCACTGCACCGAGCGCCAGCAGCGCGCAGTACACGCGCCGCGGGCCGTAACGGTCGCACAGCGGGCCGATCAGCAGTCGTACGACGATGGTGATCGCCACTGCGGCGATATTTATGTTGGCGATCTGCTCGGCGCTCAGCGCGAACTCGCGCTTCATCAATGGCATCAACGGCGCGCAGGCAAACCATGCGAAGAAGCACACGAAGAACGCGAGCCACGTCAGATGGAAGATCCGCATCGCAGGCGTTCGCAAGCTGAACAAGTCGATACGCGTCGCCTTGCCAGCGATTGCGTCGTCGCGTGCGGTCACTGTCGCTTTTTCGGCCATAGCTGTCTCTCAAATGAAAAAGGCGTCCGCGGAATCGGTCGATGACCGTTCCGGGGACGCCTTTGTCCGGATACTGGGGGGTGCTTCGTTTGCGAAAACCGCGCGACGTCGCCGTTGATGCCGCGCGGTCACCAAAGGCAAGCGGCATGCCATGCACCGCGGAACCGCCACGCGCCGCAGCCGGCGGCGATGTCATCGCCGGCCCGGCATGCCGCGCGTTGCCGTAGCGGCGGGCGAAAAGCGTCCGACGATGCGAAGGCTGCGTTTCGCGCTGCCGCTCACCGAGCCAACCCTGCACCCGCTCCGCAACGGATCGCGAGGGGACGCACGCACCGTTGGCGCTCATCGTGTGATCGCGGCGGCATGTGCCTGCACACACGTGGTGCGCAAGAGCACTACGGCCGTGCAGACGATTCGCGGGCGCACCGCCGAACTCATGGATCTGCGTCGTCGCGGCCGATGGTCCGCTTATTGCCTTGTCCCAACCATGGTCCGCAATGGCGCGGGCAGCAGCGCGCGGATGGCAACGGCCGCCACGGCCCGGCGTCGATAGCCACGACGGCTAACAGCGAAGCGGCAAAGCGGCAAAGCGGCAATGCGGCAATGCGGCGAACAACGGCAGTATCGGCAGCAACGGACAACGGCGTCCACTCGCAGTAGAGCGAGCGGCCGCCGTTTTGTCTTTCATGAATCGATGCGCAGGCCGTCTTCGTGCCACTTTGCGTCACGCGGAATCACTTCACCATGAGCAGCGGAAAAGTCACCCTTCTAAGTGCCGGACCCGGCGACGTCGACCTGTTGACGTTGCGCGCGGCGCGCGTGCTGGCCTGCGCCGACGTCGTGCTTCTCGACGATCTCGCCAATCCCGAGATCGCGACGCTGGCGCCATCGGCGCGCGTCCTGCGCGTCGGCAAGCGCGGTGGCTGCCGTTCCACGCCGCAGGCCTTCATCGAACGGTTGATGGTGCGCTACGCGCGCCGCGGACTTCACGTCGTCCGCGTGAAGGGCGGCGATGCGCTGATGTTCGGACGGGCCGGCGAAGAACTCGCAGCGCTGCGCGACGCCGGCATCGCTACCGCGATCGTCAATGGCGTGTCGTCGGCCTTCGCGGCAGCCAATGCGCTGGGCATCTCCCTCACCCATCGCGCGCACTGCCAGGGAGTGACGTTCGTCACCGCGCATCTGCAGGATCACCGTGAGCCGGATTGGTCGGCGCTGGCTGCGACGCGCACCACCTTGGCGATCTACATGGGCATGAGCCGGCTGGACGCCCTGTGCGCAGCGCTGGGCGACGCGCTGGGACCGCATACGCCCGGCGCAGTGGTGCAACATGCCGGCGGCGCCAACGAGAGAAGCGTGGTCGCTCGGCTCGATCGGCTGGCGGATGCAGCGCACGCCGCGGGACTGGGCAGCCCCGCCATCATTCTGGTCGGACCTGCGATCGCCGAAGCGCGGAACGCGTCCGCGCGGCCCGAGGCGACGCTCGCGCGCGCCGCCTAGAACGTCGTCCTCATGCTGCGCGTGCTGCTGGTCACCGACACCGACAAGCCAATCGGCGAATTGCGTCAGGCGCTCGCGCGCCTCGGCTACGACATGCTCGACGCGGTGGCCTCGCCCGCCGCCCTGCCCCGCGCGGTCGAGAGGCAGCGTCCCGACGTGATCATCATCGATGCCGAGTCGCCGTCGCGCGACACGCTCGAGCAACTGGCCGTGATGAGCCGTGATGCGCCGCGTCCGGTCGTCATGTTCGGCGTCGAAAGCGATCAGCAATTCATCCGCGCAGCCGTCGGCGCGGGCGTCACCGCGTATTCGGTCGAGAGCCTTGCGCCGCACCGGCTCGCGCCCATTCTGGAGGTGGCCGTCGCCCGCTTTGCGCACGAGGCACAGTTGCGCAGGCGGCTCGAAGCGGTTGAGGCCGAGCTGGCCGACCGCAAGGCGATCGACCGAGCCAAACGCCTGCTGATCGATCAGGGCCTCACCGAACAGGCTGCGTACACGACATTGCGCCGCGCCGCGATGGACAGCGGTCAACGCATTGCAGAGGTGGCCCGCGCGATGGTGACGGCCAGCAATGGGCGCCACGGAGACCTATGACTGCACCGACATTACCTGCGCCCACGGGCGCGTCCGCCTCGCCGCATGCCGGCGCGCAACGCGTGCGCGTGGGTTTCGTCGCGCTCAGCGACGCCGCCCCGCTGGTCGCCGCGCACCGGTTGCAACTCGATGCACACCATGGCGTGGAGATCGTCCTCTGCCGACAGCCGTCATGGTCGGCGGTTCGCGACAAGCTGATGTCGGGCGAACTCGATGCCGCGCACATGCCCTACGGTCTGCCGTACGGCATGGAGCTGGGCATCGGCGGCCCGCAATGTGGCATGGCCGTACTGATGGTCCTCAACTGGAATGGCCAGGCGATCACGCTCGCGCCTGGGCTAGCCGACGCCTATCGCGCGTCGGGCGAGCTGCGCGGCGCGATGGCGGGACTCGGCCGCAAGCCGGTGTTCGCGCAGACCTTTCCGACCGGCACCCATGCGATGCTGCTGAACTACTGGCTGGCTGCGCACGGCATCGATCCGCTGGCTGAGGTCCGGTCGATCGTGATTCCGCCGCCGCAGATGGCTGCCGCGCTTGCCGCGCGTGAGCTGGACGGCTTTTGCGCCGGCGAACCATGGCACGCGGTGGCCGAAGCAGCCGGCGCCGGCCGGACGATCTTGCCGACCAGCGCGATCTGGCCCGATCATCCCGAAAAAGTGCTGGCCTGCCGCCGCGATTTCGCCGCGTTGTACCCCGACATCGCCGGTGCCTTGATCGGCACGCTGCTCGAAGCATGCCGTTGGCTCGACAGTGCGCCGAACCGGCTGCGCGCCGCGCAATGGTTGGCCGCACCCACGTTGCTCGACGCGCCGCGCGAGCTGATTGCCGCACGGCTGCTCGACCGCTTCCCGGATGGCGCCATCGACGGCGCGGCGCCGCTGCGCTTTCACGCGGACGGCGCGGTCAACCTGCCGCGCGCGGAGGATGGCTTGTGGTTCATCACGCAATTCCGCCGCTGGGGCATGCATCCGAACCGGCAGGGGCCCGACGCGAGCGAAACGCGCGCGAAACAGGGCGGAGCCGATGCCGAGGACGCCGCCACCGCGGCCCGCGTGACCCATGCGGCGTTGTACCGAGACGCCGCGGCACGCGCCGGCGTCTCCTTGCCCGCCGATCCCGGGTACCGGCACGTCCTGTGTGACGGCACCGTCTGGCACGGTCAAGCCACGTCCGACTACCTCGCGGCCTTGTCCGTGCGGGCGTGACCCCTGAAGCGCAGCTGCGTCGGGCGCCGGCGCACGCGAAAGCAACGCGACGTTCCGGCCAAGAGCGCCCGACGACGATGACGCCGCCGCGTGCCTAGCCGGCCGGCTGTCTGAAGACCAGGACCAGCCCTGCGAGAATCGCAAGCATGCCGGCGACCACCAGCACCGGCAGCACGTTGCCGAGCACTAGGTAATCCAAGATCACCGTGACAACGGGCACCAGATAGAACAGGCTGGTGACGTTGACCAGATTGCCGCCGCGAATCAACCGATACAGCAGCAGTTGCGCGCCAACCGACACGACCAGGCCGAGATACAGCACGGGAATCAGCAGGCCGGCGTCCAGTTCCACGCGAAACGGCTGCATGGGCAGGAAGCACAGGCACAGCACGAGCGATACCAGATACTGAAGCGGCAGCACTTCGGACGGCGCTTGCTGCACGCGCTTCTGCAGCATCGCGCCAAGCGTGGCGCTCACCAGCGCGCCGAGCGCGAAACCGATGCCGAGCCAGGACAGCCGAGCCATCTCGAGGCTTTGCCAAACCACCAGCGCGAGACCGGTCAGCGACAACAGCAAGCCAAGCAGGCGCCATCGCGACACGCGTCGCTCGGTGATCAGCAGCGTCAGCAGCGGCTGCACACCGAGCAGCGTCGCGAGCAGGCCGGGCGTCACGCCGTGCGCGATTGCCTGGAAATAGCAGACGGAATAGCAGCCGATCAGCAGCAGCCCGGCCGCCGCCACGTGCGAACGCGTGCCGCGCTTGGCCAGCCATCGTCGGCGCGGCAGCCCGATCAGCAACAACGCGAACAGCGCCACGCCGTAGCGGAGAATCAGCACCGCGAACACGGAGCCATGGTCAAGTGCCCAGCGGGTGAACACGGCGGCGCTGCCCCAAAGCAGCACGAAGAGCATCATGGCGGCGGTCGCCGTCCATGAGGAGGAATGGGTCGTCATAGGGTGACTCATCTGTCGATTGAACGCACAGGCTCCGGCGCTTCGCTGACGACGTGCGTCGGCGAAGATCGCTCGCGACCAGAATGCCGAGCGCGAGAAGCCGGGAGCCGGAAGGGTCTAGGGCTGGATCAGCCCAGCGCGACTGCGCGCGGCGGATGAACGCCGGCGAGTGCGACCGAGGCGACTGCGACGCAGGTGGCTGCGACGTCAGTCGGCGGTGCGACAGATGAGACCGGGGGCGGATCCGTCGCCCGCAATGCGCTGCGCGTCACGCGATGCGTGATCGAAGTCGCGAAGCAGGCAGGTGCCGACGAGTCCATTGAATCGGTCAGAAAGAGAGGGATGCGCACAGGCGTGAGTACCACGCCTGTGCGGCAGTCTAGCACGCCGAGACCAGCAGGCACACGATGCGATCGAGGCAACGATCCGATTTGGCGCGTCACGCCTGCGGGGCGCGTCACGCCTGCGGGGCGTGTCCCGCCTGCGGCTCAGGCGCTGGCACGGCGCTGGCAGCGCTGACGAAGGCGGCACGCCAACGCGACCTGTCGAGACAGGCGGCGGCGTGCACCGGTCCTCACTCCTGCCGCTTGCGCAGGCGCGGATCGAGCGGCAGCAACGGGACCTTGCCGGCCCCGGCCCGGCCCTGCCTGAAGTGCGCGAGCAGCGCGCCCTGACTCGACAGCCGCTGCTTGGCGCGCGACCGGCGCAATTCGTATTGGCCATCGCTCTGCATCAGCCACGCGTTGCTATTGTCCCGCAGCGGCAGACGCAAGCCTTCGCGCAGCACGCGATCGCGCAGGCGACGGTCCAGCACCGGGAAGGCGATCTCGACGCGCCGAAACAGATTGCGGTCCATCCAGTCGGCGCTGGACAGGTAAACCTGGTCCTGTCCGGCCGCGTGGAAGTAGAAAACGCGGTGATGTTCGAGGAATCGGCCGATGATCGAGCGCACGGTGATGTGTTCCGAGAGCCCCGGCACGCCCGGCCGCAACGCGCACACACCGCGCACGATCAGGTCGATCCGCACGCCTGCGCACGAAGCGTCGTAAAGCGCGGCGATCACGGTCGGTTCGAGCAGCGCATTCATCTTCGCGATGATGCGGGCCGGACGGCCTTGGCGCGCCTGCTCGGCCTCGGCCTGAATCTTCTCGATCAGCTTGTCATGCAATGTGAATGGCGCGTGCCACAGATGATGCAGCTTCGGCGGATCGCCGGCACCCGTCAGCAACTGGAACAGGTGGTGCACGTCCTCGCCGATCTCCTCCTGGCTGGTGAGCAGGCCGAAGTCCGTGTACAGGCGCGCCGTCCGCGCATGGTAGTTGCCGGTGCCGAGGTGGACGTAGCGGCGCAGATACGGCGTGCCGAGCGCGTCATTCTCGCGGCGCACGATCAGCGTCATCTTGGCGTGGCACTTGTGGCCCATCACCCCGTACACCACCTGCACGCCAGCCGCGGCCAGGCGCGCCGACCAGTCGATATTGGTTTCCTCGTCGAAGCGCGCGAACAGCTCGACCACGGCGGTCACTTCCTTGCCGTGCCGGGCCGCATCGATCAGCGCTTCCATGACCGCCGATTCGCTGCCCGTGCGGTAGATCGTCATCTTGATCGCCAGCACGGCCGGATCGCGCCCCGCCTCCTGCAGGAACTCCAGCACCGGCGCGAAACTTTCGTACGGGTGATGCAGCAGCACATCCCGCTTGCGCAGCGTGCGAAACACCGACTCGCCCGCCATCTCGGCAGGAATGTTCGGTACGAACGGATCGAACTTCATGTCCGGCTCGTCGATCATGTCCGGCACGGTCAGCAAACGGACGAGATTCACCGGGCCGTCGACGCGGTAGCAATCGTCCGCGCCGAGGTCGAATTCACGCAGCAGGCGGTCGACCAGCGGCGGCGGCGCGCCGCGAGCGATTTCCAGCCGTACCGCCGCGCCGTGATGCCGTTCCGGCAGCTCGCCCTGCAACGCCTCGCGCAAGTCGGTCGCCTCGTCCTCCGACACGAACAACTCCGCATTGCGGGTGACGCGGAACTGATAGCAGCCGAGCACCTCGATGCCGGGGAACAATGACGAGACGAACGCTTCCATGAAGGCGGAAAGCAGCACCAGCCCGTACGGGTGGCCGGACAGTTCGGTGGGCATGCGCACCACGCGGGCGAGCGTGCGCGGCGCCTGCACGATGCCCAATCGCACGGCGCGTCCGAATGCGTCGCGGCCGCCAAGCTGCACGATGAAGTTCAGGCTCTTGTTGCTCACCCGTGGGAACGGATGCGCGGGGTCGAGCGTGATCGGCGTGAGGATCGGGGTGAGTTCGCGATGGAAGTAGCGCGCGGCCCACTCGCGCTGGACGGCGTTCCAGTCGTCCGCGGCATGGAACACCACGCCTCGCTCGGCGAGCTTCGGCAGGATATCCTGTGTGAGAGCGGTGTATTGCTGTTGCACGAGTTCGCAAGCGCGCTCGGCCACCGCGCGGTACACCTCGCGCACCAGCATGCCGTCGGAGCTGACCGCGGCGGGATTGTCGCGAAGCTTCTCGCGCAGACCGGCCACGCGCACCTCGAAGAATTCGTCCAGGTTGCCCGATACGATACACACGTAGCGCAGGCGTTCCAGGAGCGGCAGGTCGCGCGCGGCATGATGAGCCAGTACCCGGGCATTGAATTCCAGGATGCCCAGTTCGCGGTTGATCAACGTAAGTGCAAAGGGAGGACGCATGTACAGCTGACTTGGTAGCGCATCGAGGCGATGCGCTCGGAGCATGCACACGTTTCATTGCAAGATGATGACGGTGCGCCGTCACGATGTTGTCACGCGCGCGGCGTACCCTGCATCGGCACCGGAACCGCCGCCATGAATGATCTATCCTCGCCCCTCGCCGTTGTCGACATGGGCTCCAACAGCTTTCGCCTGCTGGTCGGGCGAGTCTATTCGACTCGCGCCGACGGCGACGAGGTCCGGCAGGTGGTGCCGCTCGACGCGCTGCGCGAGCCGGTTCGACTGGCCGCCGGTCTGACGCCGGAGCAGCATCTGGACGCGGCCGCGCGCCGGCGCGGCGTCGCCGCGCTGCGCCGCTTCGGCGACCGCTTGCGCGGTTTTGCGCCGGAGCAGGTGCGCGCGGTCGCGACCAACACCTTGCGGGTCGCACGCAACGCGTCGGCCTTTCTCGCCGAAGCCGAGCACGCGCTCGGTTTCCCGATCGAAGTCATTGCCGGGCGCGAGGAAGCGCGCCTGATCTACGTCGGCGCCTCCTACGACGCGCCCCCCGTGGCGGGACAGCGGCTGGTCGTCGACATCGGTGGCGGCTCGACGGAATTAATCATCGGCACCGGGCACGAACCCGGCCCGATGGAAAGCCTGTACATGGGCTGCGTGTCGCACAGCCGGCGCTTCTTCGCGCAGGGCCAGGTCGATGCGCGGGCGTTCCACGAAGCGGAGTACGCGGCGCGCCAGGAACTGGCATCCGTCGCCGGCCAGTTTCGCGAACTTGGCTGGGAGCAGGCGCTCGGCTCCTCGGGCACGGCCCGCGCACTGGCCGAACTGATCCACGTCAATGCGCTCGGCGGCGGCTCACCCCAAACGATCGACCGCGCCGGCCTGCACGCGTTGAAGGCGCTGCTGATCGAGGCCGGACACGCAGGCCGGACCACGCTCAAGGGGCTGAAGCCGGATCGCGTGCCGGTGCTGCCGGGCGGACTGGCGATCATGATTGCAGTGTTCGACGAGCTGGGCGTCGAGACGATGCAGGTCACCGACGGCGGTCTGCGGCTCGGCGTGCTCTACGATCTGCTCGGCCGTCACAGCCATCACGATGTGCGCGAAGTGACGACGCGCCAGTTCATGCAGAAATATGGCGTCGACGTCGCGCACGCACAACGCGTGCGTCGGCTGGCGCTCGCGGTACACGAACAGAGCGTTGCCCTCGACGAGGGCGCCGCGGACCACGCGCTGCTCGGTTGGACGTGCGCATTGCATGAAATCGGTTTGCTCGTCTCGCGCACCGGTTATCACCGCCACAGCGCTTACATCGCTGAAAATGCCGACATGCCGGGCTTCAGCCGGACCGACCAGACGCGGCTCGCGACGCTGCTGCTCGGCCAGACCGGCAAACTGGGCAAGCTTGCCAACGGCGAACGTCCGATCGACTGGGCCATGTTGTTTGCGCTGCGCCTGGCCGTGGTGCTGAACCGGCCGCGCCATCCGGTTGTGGCACCGGTGCCGCAGGTTCGCGCCGATGTCGAGAACCTGCACATCGAAGTAAGGTTGCCGCCCGCCTGGTCCGAGGCCAACCCGCTCGCCGCCTACATGCTGAGCGCAGAGGCCGAGGAATGGCAGCGCATCGGCTGGAGCTACGTCATCAGCGCCGACTGAGCGCCGGCGCAAACGCCGCGCGGAGGCGATCGTCCCGGCGCCACATCGGTCGATCCCACATCGGTCGATCCCACATCGGTCGACCCCACATGGGTCGAAGCGCCCGCCGTATTGGCGTGGTCGGTCGACGCCGACGCGGTGCCGAGCCGACACACGTCCCCACCAGTGGCCGCGCGCCGCCGTCGCTCAACCGCGCCTGCCGCCCAAGGCGATCAACACCCCGCTGGCTGCAGCAAGCGCCCGCATGCCGGCTACCGATGCCGGCTACCGATGCCGGCGACTGATGCCGGCGACTGATGCCGGCGACTGATACCGGCGACCAATGCAGGCGGGGGACGCGCCGGTCACGAATCGCCGCTCCCGAAGGCCGGCTCGCCGCTTGCGCGGGCCCTGTCGCATCCCGGCGCGCCTTCGCGCCAAACGCTTCCGCGCCGATCGCCTCGACGCGAAACGCCGCGGCGCGCGCGGCTTCGCGTATCATGCGACTCGTTTCTTCCGATCGCGTCTGCGCGTCTCGTCACGCCAAATGCTGTGGCAACATTGTCTCGGCAACGACCGCGCCCCGCGTTCTGGAACCGTACACGCACACGTCCAGCACGCGATTTCGCGAGACGCCGTCGATGCCTGATTCGCGTTGAAGGCACGGCTGCGTGCGTTGCCCGTGCGCCCGCTTCCGACACCGCCATGACGACTGCGCTTCCGTATCCCCTGCCAGACGACGAAGCGCGCCGACTGGAAGCCTTGCGTGCCTACGCCATGCTCGACACCGCGGCCAGCGAGGATTTCGATCGGCTGGTGCGGCTGGCGACGCATCTCTTCTCGGTACCGATCGCGCTGGTGTCGCTGGTCGACGCCGAGCGGCAGTTCTTCAAGGCACGCGCCGGTCTCGATGTCTGCGAAACCAGCCGGGACGTCTCGTTCTGCGCACACGCACTGGTCTCGGACGACGTCCTGTTCGTGCCCGACGCGCTTCTGGATCCGCGCTTCAGTACCAATCCGCTGGTGCTGGGCCCGCCGCATATCCGCTTCTATGCCGGGCAGCCGCTGGTCACGCCCGACGGCGCCCGCCTTGGCACGGTCTGCCTGATCGACACGCTGCCCCATGCCGGATTCAGCGAGGCCGAACGCGGCAATCTGCGCGACCTTGCGGCGCTGGTGATGGACAGGATGGAAGTGCATCGTGTCAACCGCGTCAACGAGCTGCAGCGGATACGTTTCGCGACGCTGGCCGACAACGCGCCGGACGCGGTCGTGTGCTGGGACGCCCAGGCGCGCATCGTCTTTTGGAATCCGGCCGCCGAAGCCATGTTCGGCCGACGCGCCAGCGAAGTGCTGGGGCGTGCCGGCGAAGCCATCGTCGCGCCGGCCTCGCGCGCCGCGTTCGAGGCCGGCTGGCAGCATCTCCAGGAGTGTCCCGAGGCGGTACGGTCGGAACAGGCGCTGGAGCTTCTCGGTCTGCGTGCCGACGGCAGCGAATTCCCGGCGGAGATCTTCCTGTCGGCCTGGCCGGAATGCGGCGCGCAATGCATCGCCGCCTTCGTGCGGGACGTGACCGGTCTGCGCGAAAAGGAAGCGCGCCTCTTTCAATTGGCGTCGCTCGACCCGCTCACCGACCTACCCAATCGCGGCGCCTGGCAAATGAGCCTGGAGGAAGCGCTGGTGCGCGGCGAGCCCGCCACGGTGCTGCTCGTCGACCTGGACGGTTTCAAGGAGATCAACGACACCTTGGGGCATCCCGCGGGCGACGCCGTGCTCAAGGAAGTCGCGAGCCGCCTCAGCGCGATCTGCGACGGCGCGGTGACGGTCGCGCGTCTCGGCGGCGACGAGTTCGTGGCGCAGCTCGCGGGCAGTGGCGAAAGCCGGGCCCGCCTCACCGCAAAGCGCCTGATTGCTGAACTGTCGCGCCCGATCTCGCTCGCCCGCCATACGGTCAGGATCGGCGCGAGCGTCGGCATCGCGTTCGCGCCCGCGCACGGCGCATCGGTGCAGGATGTGCTCGGCGCGGCCGACCTCGCGCTCTATCGGGCCAAGGCGTCCGGAGGCGGCCGTTATGAATTTTTCGTGCCGGCGATCCGCGAGGTCGCGGTCGCGCGCCGGGAGTTCGAGCGGCAACTCAAGCTCGCATTCGAACGTGGCGAATTCGAACTGCACTATCAACCGCAATTCTCGATCGGCGAGCGCCGTTTGATCGGTGCGGAAGCGCTGATGCGCTGGCGTCACCCGGAGCGCGGCCTGCTCGCACCGGCCGCGTTCATCGAAATCCTCGGCAAGAAACCGTCGGCCGCCGCGGTGGGCGAATGGGCGTTGCGTACCGCCTGCCAGCAGGCGGTGCGGTGGCGCGATTCGGTGCCGGGCTTTCGCATCAGCGTGAACCTGTTCGAGGCGCAACTGCGCGCCGGCACGCTGCTGTCCGTAGTGCGCCGCGCGCTCGCGGACACCACGCTGGCACCAAGCGCCCTCGAACTCGAACTGGTCGAGAACATCCTGATCCGCGACGATCCGTCGACGCTGCGCCTACTTCGGGAACTGCGCAACCTGGGCGTCGGACTCGCATTCGACGACTACGGCACCGGCTTCGCATCGCTCAGCCTGCTCAAACGCTATCCGGTCTCGCGGCTGAAAATCGATCGTTCATTCGTGCGCGAGGCAGCCCGCAACCCGGCCGACGCCGCGGTCGTGCGCGCAATCGTCTACCTGGGCCGCAGCTTCGGCCTGGAAGTCATCGCCGAGGGCGTCGAGTCCGAGGCGCAACTCGCTTTCCTGGTCGAGAACCAGTGTGCGGAGGCACAGGGCTACTTGTTCGGGCGGCCGCTGCCGGCCGACGAGTTCACGCAGCGCTTCATCACGGCCGGCGCGGCGCCGAACTGACAGGACCTCGCGGCCGACGCCTGTCACCGCTGCCCGGGCCGACGTATCGACGGTGGCACCGACGCTGGTACCGACGCAGGCATCGACGCTGGCATCGCTGCACGGCGTCGATACGTCGTCTGCCAGTCTGCCGCAGGGACCGCGCGTCTCGAGCATTGCCTCAATGCCCGCTGGCCGCCATCGCCGTTGCGCGGCCCGCGGGCTCCGGCTGACGTGGCGCGCGCACGAAATACAGCACGGCCAGTGCCCCCGCCAGCGCCACGCCGCCGCTGAGAAGGAAGGCGCTGGCGAACAAGCCCGTGCCTTGCACCAGGAAGCCCGTGACGGCCGGTGCCACGATGCCCGCCGTATTGGCGATCAGGTGCATGAAACCGCCAACGCTGCCCATGCGCGACTGGGGAACGGTGTCGAGGATGATGCCCCAGTAGGCGCTGAGCGTCAGGTTGATGAAGAACACCGTGATCGCCATCAGCGCCACCGCCCATTCCAGCGTCTGCACACGCCCGGCCAACGCCACGCACGCCGCCGAGATCAGCAGGCTGGTGACGATGATGATCTTGCGTGACAGCACGGCCTTGCCGGTGACACGGAAGATCGTGTCCGACGTCAGGCCACCCAGAGCGATGCCGACCGCGCCGCACGCCCAGGGGATGACGTTGACGAAGCTCATCGACTGGATGCTGAGGTGCCGCTCCATGGTCAGATAGCTCGGAAACCAGGACAGGAAGAAATAGAGGATGTACGCATAACCGAAGAACGCGAAGGCAGTGGCCAGAATGGCCGGGCTCCGCAGGAAGGTGCCGAGCGACGCATCCGGGTCGGCGGTCGCCTGCAGCCGATCCGACGCCGCGGAACGACCGGGCGCCAGCGCGGCGCTGCCCGCCGCGTCGCGCGCATCGGGCCGAATCCACCGGTTCTGCTCGGGGAGGTCGGTGACCGTCAGCGCCCACAGCAGCACCCAGAGCAGGCCGAGGGCGGCAATGATCACGAAGGCGACCCGCCATCCGACGGCCACCGCCAGCAAACCGACGATCGGCCCCGCGATCGCGCCACCGAATTGCTGCCCGGCATTCGCATAGCCCACCGCCGTGGCCTGTCTGCTTCGCTCGAACCAGCCGCTGATCATCTTGTTCGTGCATGTCGCGTACGGGCCTTCCCCGGCGCCGAACACGACGCGCACAACCAGCAGCGAGACCATGCCGACCACGCCCGCGGTGAGGCCGCAAAAGACCGACCACAGGCCCATGCTTGCCACCAGCACGCGCTTCGCGCCGAAGCGGTCCGCTGCATACCCACCGACGAAGCAGAACAGCGAATAGCCGACGAAAAAGGCGCTGAACACAATGCCTAGCTCCGCAGGCGTCAGGTTCAAGTCCTTGGTGATCAGCGGCGCCGCAATCGCGAGCGCCGCGCGGTCCAGGTAGCTGATCGCACCGGCCAGGAACAGCATGAATACGATGAACCAACGGAATTGCGAAAGTTTCACGGCGGTCTCCTGCGGCTCTTCACGAACCTTGTATGTTTTGAAGGCGGTCCGCGTCTCGCGTGAACCGCCGGTCGGGGGCGCGGCGCACCGGCAGCGCGGCGCCGCGCCACCCGCGCTCAGCTCACGACGGATGGGTCGCCATCGGCCAGCGCCGCTGCCGCGCTGGCCTCGTGCGGTTCGAACAGACGCGCGTCCATCAGCGGCAGCGGGTCGAGGATGCGGGCGGGCGCGAAGCCCATCTGACCAAGCACGTCGCGGCGCACGTCGATGCCTGGCGCGACTTCGCTCAATACCAGACCCTCGGACCCGACCTCGAAGACCGCGCGCTCGGTCACGATGAGCGCGCTCTGACCGGCCCGGACGCCGTCCTGCACCGCGTACGTGATGCTCTGCGCGGTGTCGACGAACTTGCTCACCTTGCCCTCGCGCCGGATGGTCGCGCGTCCGCCGGCATAGTCGACGTCCAGGCCGCCTGTGGTGAAGCTGCCGGTGAAGACCAATCGTTCGGCGTTGGCCGCGATGTCGGTGAAGCCGCCCGCGCCGGGATTGGCCCTGCCGAACTTGCTGACGTTGACGTGCCCGCGCGCGTCGTACTCGGCGAAAGCCAGCGCCGCGAAGCGGCAGAGGCCGCCGTCGATCACGTCGAACTGCTGCAGACCATCGAGCAGCGCGGTCGGGTGCAGGTTTGCCGAGAACTGCCAGCCGTTCATCACGATGCCGCCATATGAGCCGTGCTCGGTCGTGAACCAGTAATCCTCCGAGCCCGTCTGTGCATCGATCAACCCTTGCTCGGCCATGATCAGCGGAATATCGGCCGCCGCGCCGAAGCCGAAGATGCCCAGCTCGCGCTTGCGAACCTCGCGCGCCGCGCGTCGCGCGATCACCTTGTCAGGACCGAACGGCAGCACCGGGAATGCGTGTCGATCCGCCTGCGGCACGAGATAGTTTCGGTCGTACGGCACGTCGGTGGTCATCATCATGTCGGCATCGACGACGATCGCATCGACGAAGTTGCCTGGCAGGCGCACGCTCGTCGCGGGCCGACTGCCGCGCGGCACGATCCGCCGCACCTGCGCAATCACGCGTCCCTGGCTCGCCTTCGCGGCCAGCGCCAGCGCGAGTCCCGCCGATACCAAGGGCTCGTCCTCAAAGGAGAGGTTGCCGAACTCGTCTGCGCTGCTGGCCCGGATGATCGCGACGTCGAGCGGCCAGGTCGGATAGAACAGGCAGGTCTCATCACCCAACTGGAGCCGCTGGATCAGATCGTCCTCGCAACGCGCAGTGAATTTCCCGCCGCCGTGCTTGGGGTCCGCATAGGTGCCGACGCCGACGCGCGTAACGTAGCCGGGACTGCGGCGCGCCACCTCGCGCAGCCAGTGCATCGACGCCCCGATCGGCCAGGAATACGCCTCGATGCGATTCTCCTGGATCAAGCGCATCAAGGCTGGCCTTTCGCCGGTACGCGGATCGACCGGATTGATGTAGGACCCCGAAACGATCCGTTTCATCAAACCTTCCTTCGCCACGTGGTCCATGCCCTTGATGCCGACCGCGTCGCCCGTGCCGCAGGGGAAGTAGAAGGTCAGGTTGCGCGGCGCGCCGGTCTGCTCGAAGCGTCGCCCCAGCGCGCTCAGGGTGGCATCGGGCACCACCCAGCCGATCACCCCGACCGAGGCGACGGTCTGGCCATCGCGTATCGAGGCGACTGCTTGTTCGGCCGTAACGATCTTGCTCATTGTTTCACCATGAATTTCCGAAGGGTTGTCTGCGCGGCGCTGCCGCGGCAGTCGTCGGCGAAATAGCGCGCCGCGAGCACGTCGAGTCGTTCGCCATCGAGGCTGGTGAACGGCGCGAAGAAACGCTTGGTCGACGCGACGGCCTGCGCCGGCAGCGCGGCAAGGCGTTCCGCGAGCGCCAGAGCCTCGCCGAGCGCGCGGCCGTCATCGGCCAGAACATCGACCAGGCCGAGAGCCTCCGCTCGCCGACCGTCGATCGGCACATCGCCCCACACCAGGCGGCGCGCCTGTGCGGGACTCACGCGCGTCAACAATGCCTGCAATCCCCACGGCGGCAGCCAGCCGTTGGCCACCTCCGGCAAGTGCCAGCGCGCGTCCGCGGCGCTCACCACCAGATCGCAGGAGATGGCGAGGATGAAGCCGCCGCCCAGCGCGAAGCCTTCCACGGCGGCGATCACAGGCTTCGACAGACTGCCGATACGGCGTGCAATACGTGCGGTTTCAAGCTCGTGTTCGCACATGCCGTCGATCGACAGCGCGCCCAGTTCCTTCAGGTCGCTGCCGGCGCAGAACGCCGGCGGCGCGCCCGACAGCACGACGGCCTTGACCTCGGCGTCGCGCTCGGCGGCTTCGAGGGCGGCCAGCAACTGGCGCATGGTTTCCGCACCAAGCGCATTGCGCCGCTCCGGACGGTCGTTGATCAGATGGCGGACGTGGCCGATAGTGTCGATCTTCAAGTGTGTCTCCCTAGTTGATGGCGGCACCGTCACGCCGCAGCGCATCGCGCACCGCCGCGGCGTCCACCGCGCGTGGCTGCCGTCGGTCGCGTACCGCCAGCGCCGCGGCATGACCGATAGCCTGACCGTATGAAAAGCATTGCGCGGTGACCCGCGCCGAAGCGACCGCCTCGTGCTCCGCCGAGAGGCAGCGGCCGGCCACCAACAGGCCCTCGCCTGCGGTCGGTACGAAGCAGCCGTACGGCACCGTGTAGTAGTCGTCGAGAATCCACTCGACCTTCGGCCGGTCGCCGGCGTGCAATTCGATCGGCCAGGGCGAGCGGGCGATGCCATCGTCGAACTTGCGGGCGGCAACCACGTCGGCGTTGAGCAGGCGCGCGGTGCCTTGCACCTGCCGGCTCTGACGGATGCCAACCTGGACACCGGTGTCATTGACGAACGCTTGTTCGCAGCCGACCAGATGGTCGCGGATGAACGCGGCATACGCGTGTACCTGGCGCCGTCCCTCGATCTCGGCCTCGGTGAAGTCGGCGAAACGCAGCGGATCCAGTTCACGTCCGTCCGCACCGGTGATGCGTGTGCAGTTGCAGAGCAGTTCGCCGGGCCGCGTGGTGGGAAACAGCCAAACCTTGCTGCGCGGCAGCGGCCTGCCCGCGGCCTGCGCACGGCGCAGCGCCGCCGACACGGCCTCTCCCATGATCGTGTCGTCGCCGTATTCGGCCCGGAAACGGGCGACGTCGACGCCCAGCAGCCGGAAGATCATCGTCGGATTCTGCACGTGCCCGTCGTCGCCGACGAAGCTGCCCAACCCCGCCATCGCGACCACATCGGCATCGCCGCTCGCATCGACAGTGATGGCAGCCTCGATGTCGACGCGGCCCTGTTTGGTCCAGGCGGATACGCCAGCGATACGGTCGCCGTCCAGCAGCACGCGCGTGGCCAGCGCGTGGTAGATCACCGTGACACCCTCCGCGGCCAGCAGATCGTCCGCCGTGTCACGCCAGATCAACGGGTCGTGTACCCGGGTCCAGGTCCGTCCGTAGCGCACCGGCGGCGCGATGCCGCCACGTGCGTCCAGCGCCCGCACGAATTCGTCGGCGAACCCGAACACGACCTGCTCAGGCCTTGCGCCGGCACGCTCGGTGGCGAGGTACAGGCCGCACACCGTGCCAGACAGCCCAGCCACCGCGCCGCCGCCACAAAAGCCGTACTTCTCAAGCAAGGTGACCTGCAAGCCCTGACGCCGCGCGGTCGCGGCCGCCGCGACGCCGGCCGCACCGCCGCCGACCACAAGCACGTCCGAAACCCGCCGAAGCGCCGGACGGCGATCCACATCTTCGAAATTCATAATGTTCATCTGATATGTCAGATGACGACAGGCTACCGACTATACGTTTTTCAGTCAACGACCGGACCCTGCGTGTTTACCCCATGGGCCCCGCGAGCCGGTACACGGCGGAAGCGCGCTGTGACGCACGGACCGTGCTGCCGCCGACCCGCGGTTGGACGAGAAGCCCGCCCTGCCCGCTAAGCGGGCCTAAGCGGCGCTGAGCGGCACGTTTCGGCATCGAGACACGCTGCCCCACGACGATCCACATTGCGACGCATTCGACATTGCTCCGGGCGCAGGACAGCGCCCCCGCGGCGGACCTGTCGAGCGTCTCGCTGGCGCCTGGATCGGCGGCGGCCCCGGCGACACCGGCCGCGCCTGGTTTCATGTGTACTATTCGACTTAACCTGAACAGCCGAAGCGAATCCGCTCCCGCAGTGATCAAGAAGAACAGCGCACCCACCGCCTCGCCGGAAGCCGAGGCCGCCGAACCCAAGGCCGAGTACGCCTATCGGCGCCTGGAAGAAATGATCGTCACGCGCCAGTTGCCACCCGGCGCCCTTGTCTCGGAAGTCCAGCTGGCCAGCGAACTGGCGCTCGGGCGCACGCCGGTGCGCGAGGCGCTTGCCCGCCTGCAGCATGTCGGTTTCGTGAAAACCCATCCGCGCCGCGGCACGCTGGTCTCCGGCGTCGACGTGCGTCAGCAACTAGAGTTGCTGGAGGTGCGGCGGGTCCTGGAACAGTTGATGGTCGTGTCAGCGTGCTCACGCGCGACGCCTGGCGAGCGCGCACAAATGCAGCGTCTCGCCGCGGAAATCGTCGCAGCGGCCGACAGCGGCGATGTGCATGCTTACTTCCGCGTCAATCGCGCGATCCACGACATCGAAGTTGCCGCCGCGCACAATTCGATGCTGGCCAACACGATGGAAATCATCCATGCGCAGTCACGTCGCTTCTGGTACGTCCATGTGCAACAGAGCGGCGCGTTCAAGGAGGGCGCGGCGCGGCATGCTGCGGTCCTCGACGCAATCGTCGGCGGCCACGAAACCGAGGCGAGCGACGGTGCCGCGCAACTGCTGCTCTTTCTGGACCGCCTGACGCGCTCGGCCATCGAGTCGTTCAGATAGCGTTGCCCGAGCGTTTCCCCGCGACGCTGGCTCGCGGCCCGCGTCCAGGTGCGTGACCGAGCCACGCCTGTCCGACACCGCGGGACGCTGGCCAACGCTCGCGTGATTCAGCGTCCGGCCGGCGACGCGTCGCCTCCTGTCGGACCTGGCGGCACGATCGTCTCGCCCGCCGCTTGACGGCCCACTGATGCGCGGCATGCCGCCATAGCGGTCGGCCAGTCGAGCCGTCGAGCCGTCAGGCCGGCTCCCTAATGGCGCCAACGGCGCGCGGACGGGGATGAGGCGCAGCGGCGATGCAGTTACAGAATGACAATTTAACCATCCCCAAAATTGAAACTGATTCTCATTACCAATAACGTGCAGGCTTGCGCCGACGCCAGGGGCGACTTCGCATCGCGTCGGGATACTCACGCATCACTTGCTACGTCATGCTTAGTAATCGCTTCCACGCCAGGCACGGCTTCTCCTTCGCAACACTCGCGGCACTGACCTCGCTGCCGTTTTCCACTTCCACTGCCGCCGAAACACCGCCAACGCCCCATCCAGACAGCACAACCGCAACGGTACAACCGGCACTGGCTCGGCGTTCCGGCGCGGCTGCGCAGGTCTCGGCGCGACTCGACCCGGTCACGGTCACCGCAACCCGCATGGAGACCCCCGAGAGCCGCACGCCTGCAAGCCTCTCGGTCATCGATGCCGAGACCCTGGCGCAATACCAGTCGCAGGATCTCAAGAATGCGTTGCGCTACGAGCCGTCGGTCAGCGTGCGCCATGCCAGCTACCGGCCAGCTTCCGCCGCGGGCGGCGGCGGGCGCGACGGCAATGCCGGCGTCAATATCCGTGGACTCGAAGGCAATCGCGTTCTGTTGATGGAAGACGGCGTACGACTGCCGTACGGCTTTACCTTCGGACCGCTCGAGGCCGGGCGCGGCGACTATGCCGACATCGCCACGCTATCGCGCATCGAAGTACTGCGCGGGCCCGCCTCGACGCTCTACGGTAGCGACGGACTGACTGGCGCAGTCAACTTCGTCACTCGCACGCCTGCCGAATTGCTCGCGATCCATGGCAAGTCGTCGTATGCGGCATTGGGCGCCGGCTATGACTCGCTGGACCGCAGCGTCGGCGCAACCGTCTCTCTAGCCGGCGGCAACGACCGCATACAGGCGATGGTGATCGCCGACGGCAGGCGCGGCCACGAACGCCGCAACAAGGGCGACGACAACTCCGCAAGTACCGCGCGTACCGCCCCCAACCCGCAGGACACGTATGCAGAGACCCTTCTCGGCAAGTTGGTGTTGACGCCTGGGCGACAGGACACGGTCACGTTGACCGCGGAAACCGTCAGGCGCCGGCTGAACAGCGATGTACTCTCCGCGGTACGGCCGCCGACAACGCTCGCGCTCATCGGCAACGACCGTCTGGAGCGCAATCGCTACAGCGTGCGCTACGACCGCCGCGACCCGGACACGCCCTGGCTACAGCGTGCGCACATGCAGCTGTATCTGCAGGACGCGTCGCAGCGGCAATACGCGTTCGAGACGCGGGGCCGCGCCGCTTCGCGCTCACGCGTTGGGCGTTACGACGAGCGGACGCTCGGCGGCAGCGTGCTGGCGGAGAGCCGCTTTGTTACCGGTGCGCTTGCTCACACGCTGGTCTACGGTGCCGACGGCAGCGTGGACAGGATCACCAACCTGCGTGACGGCACTGTGCCTGGTGTCGGCGAGCCGCCATTTCCGAACAAGGCATTTCCGGACACCGACTATGTTCTGTTCGGCGCCTTCCTGCAGGATAGCGTGCGATACGGCGCGCTCGCCGTGACGCCCGGTCTGCGCTTCGACGTCTACCGACTGAATGTGTCAACCGGCGATCCGCGCTTCGTCGGCGACGCCGTGCCGTCGCACGCCAGCACCGTTTCGCCTCGCCTGACCGTGCAGTACGAATGGGCGCCCACGGCGATGGTGTATGTGCAATACGCACGAGGCTTCCGGGCGCCGTCGCCGGATCAGGTGAACAACAGCTTCGCCAATCCGCTGTTCGGCTACACGACGATCGGCAACCCGCATCTGAAGCCGGAAACCAGCGACGCGGTCGAACTCGGCGTGCGTGGCCGCCTTGGCACGGGCGCCGGTCCGCTGCACTACCAGGCAGCGGTGTTCGCGGGGAATTATCACGACTTCATCAGCCAACGCGTGGTGCGCGGCAGCGGGCGGCCGGGCGATCCGATGGTCTTCCAGAACGTGAACGTCGCGCGCGCCCGGCTGCACGGATTGGAGGGACGGGTCGAGTGGCTGCTGCCACGCAGCGTCACGTTCAAAGCCGCGATGGCCTTCACGCGCGGCACGGTGCGCAGCGACGACGGGAAGGCGCAGCCGTTGGACACCGTCAATCCGTTGACAGCAGTCTTAGGCCTGCGCTACGAACCGTCGACGCGTTGGTTCGCGCAAGCCGACGTCCTGTTCCAGGCGGCGAAGCGGGCATCGGACGTCACCGCGAAAAGCTGCGCGGGCCAGGACTGCTTCCTGCCGCCCAGCTCGATGGTGGTCGATCTGCACGCCGGCTACCGCTTCAGCCAACACGTCGTGGGCTATGTCGGCATCGACAACCTGTTCGATCGGCGGTATTGGACGTGGTCCGACGTGCGCGGCATTGCCGAGACGTCGGCAGTCACCCGCGCGTACACGGCGCCGGGACGGAGCGTGTCGGTGAGCCTGAAGGTCGACTTCTGAGCACGCGACCCGGCGACGCCTGAACGTCGCCTCTGGGCAGGCCGCGCATCGCGGTCCGTGCGAGAGCGCCTGCGCCGCGCGCGCAGGCTGCCAGCGCGCGGCGGCCGTGCCGAAACCTGCTCGGAAGCGCTCAGGCGTCCGGCGCATCCTCGAATGCGTCGACGACGTGCAGCGTGTGCGCATAGACGGCGCCGGCGCGCAGCACCACGACCAGCGCGTAGGCTTCGTCCAGCGCCGCCTCGGGTTGCCCGTTGGCCAGCGCCTGCCGGTGGAACAGTTGCCGGTTGGCTTCGTTCGACTGTGCGTAGGCGATGGCCGCGGCGGCCAGCCAGCGCAGGCCGGGTTCCAGCAGGTCATTGCCAAAGACTTGGCGCGCGAAAGCGAGGCGGGCATCGGCAATCGGCTTGCCAGCCACCGCGGCCTCGTCGACCGTAACCAGTTGCCCGGCCTCGATCGACACGTCGCTACTGCCCAACGCTTCGAGCACGGCGCTCAGATAGCTGAAGGCCAACGCCTCGTCGCGCGTTGCGCCCGTCTTGCGCGCGAGCGCGGCGTGATGCTCGATGCAGAATGCGCAGCGGGTGATCTGTGCAATGGCGACCGCGATCAGATGCTTGTCCTTCTCGCTCAACGCGCCGCTGCGCCACACCGGCGCGGACAGCGTGCGAAACGCCTTCGGGTCAGGGTGTTGCCGCTCGAGCGCGCCAACGATGCGCGCTTCCTGATCGTGATTACGCGGATGGCTCATCGGCCTGCCTCCTTGGTTCGTTGCGCTCAACGCGGGTCGGCAAGCGCGGCATCGCTGGCCGCGACGGGATCGGTGCGTCTGCCGAGTTGGCGCGCGGGATCGACGGCGGCGAACACGGCCAGCAGGCTCAACACTGCGAGCGCGGAAATGTAGGCGCAGATCAGCCATGGCGCACCGTCGCCGGCCGCGAACAGCCATGTCGCGACAAACGGTGTCAGCCCGCCGGAGAGCAGCGTGCCGATCTGATAGCCCAGCGAGATGCCACTGTAGCGCACCTCGACCGGGAACTGCTCGGCGAACCATGCCGCGCCGGGCGCGTAGATCGCTGCGTCGAACACCGCCAGTTCGATCGCGAACACCAGCGGCAGCCAACGCAGATCGCCGTGTTCGAGGAACCAGAAGAACGGCCAGACGAAGAGCCCGATGCCGACGACCGCCCAGATGGCGGGCCGTCGACGGCCGATCCGATCCGACAGGGCGGCCCACAGCGGCGTGACCAGCACCGCGCACGCCGAGCCGACGATCACGGCGCTCAACGCGAAGGAAGCGCCCCCGCCCCGCTTCAGGTTGAGATAGCTGATCGCATAGGTGGTGACGATCGCGTACATGGCGGGCTGCACCAAGCGCAGACCGATCGTCACGAACAGCGCGCGGCGATGATGCCGGAACACGTCAGCGACGGGCAGCCGCCTGATCCTGCCCTCGGCCTTGGCGGCCTGGAAGGGCGCCGGCTCCTCGATCCGCAAGCGCACGAAGATGCCGACCGCAACCAGTACCACGCTGAACAGGAACGGCAGGCGCCAGCCCCAGGCGGCGAAGTCCGCCTCGGTCAAGGCACTGCGCACGCCGAGGAAGGTCGCGGAGGCCAGCAACATACCCGCCGCCGATCCCACCTGCGTGAAGGAACCGAGCAGGCCCCGCGAGCGGGGCCGCGCATGTTCGACCGACAGCAGCGACGCGCCGCCCCACTCGGCGCCGGTGGCTACACCTTGCAGAAGGCGGAGCACCACCAGCAAACCCGTTGCCCAGAGCCCCGCCTGCGCATAAGTGGGCAGCAGACCTGTCAGGACTGTCGCCACCCCCATCAGCATCAACGAAAACACCAGCACGCGCTTGCGTCCGACGCGATCGCCGAAATGCCCGGCGAGCACCGCGCCCAACGGTCGCGCGAAAAAGCCGACGCCATAGGCAGCGAAGGAACCGAGCAGCGCGGTGACCGGGTCGGTGGACGCCGGGAAGAAGGCCCGGCTGAAGATCAGCGCCGACGCGGTACTGTAGATGTAGAAGTCGTACCACTCGATGGTGGTGCCGAGGAAGGCCGCCAACCCGACTCGGGTGGCGGGCGCGGCTGGAGCGGCCGCGGCGGATGGGTTCGACATGTGTCAATCTCGATATAAGGAGGGTCAGTGTTTACCCTCAGCCGAGCAGTTGACCATGGGCGCTGCGCGATGCCAAACGAAGAATTCTGCTTAACATTGCAGACGGACTGGCAAGGGGCGCCGACCGCGCGGCGCGAAGCCGCATCGACCTGACCTGCAAGCTCGTAGCTCGAAGACAGGTGCCGAGGTTGCCGACGAGCGCCGACGCGATCGTGATCCGGACTTTGCGATCGCATGACCACTCGAGCGACCCTCTCGGCATGCGGATCGGAGTCGCAGCCGAGCGTCGACGGCCACCGACCAGAACGTGCTCTTCAGCGCGGCGGGCGGAGCGTTAGTGGGTGCCACAGCGCGACGCAACTCGCGACGCATTGCATGCCGAAGCCGAGGCGGCCCTGAGTCGATGGATCACGCAGCGCCCGTGCGCGGTCGTATCATGACGCCACCCCCGGCGCCTGCCGCCGCCCGCCCATTCACGACAGGAATCCATATGCGCTTCGCCTTTTTCCAGACCGGCAGGTCGGCGTCATCCGAGGAAACGCGCACCATCGAGGTTGCGGTGCAAGCCGGTGAAGCGTGGCTAGACACCGCCGCGCTCGATCTCGACTTCGAGCTGCGGCCGGAGACGCTGCTGGCCCTCGGCGCCGCGGAGCATGCAGCGATCGCGCATGCCGCGCGGCGGTCGCACGCTACCGTCGATCTCGCCACCGTCACGCTGCTGCCGCCGGTGGCGCCGACCGCTCGCATCTTCTGCGTCGGACTCAACTATGCCGACCATGCAGACGAAAGCGCGATGGCCCGGCCCGCGCATCCGGTGATTTTCCTGCGCACGCTGGACAGCTTCGTCGGTGCCGACGCCCCGCTGGTGAAGCCGCGCGCGTCGGATGCCTTCGACTATGAGGGGGAGATGGTGGCCGTCCTCGGCAGCGGCGGTCGCCGCATCGCCCCGAGCGACGCCGCACGCCATATTGCCGCCTATACGATCTGCAACGAAGGCTCGGTGCGCGACTATCAACTCGAGCGCGGCCCGCAGTGGACCATGGGCAAGAACTTCGCTGCGAGCGGCGCGCTCGGGCCGTGGCTGGTGACCGCGGACGAAGTCCCCTTGCTGGGCAAGGGGCTGGCGATCGAAACGCGCATCAACGGCGAACGTCTGCAAGCCGCGAATACCGATCAGATGATCTTCGACCTGCCGGCGATCATTGCCTACCTGAGCGAAGCGTTTGTGCTGCGCGCGGGCGACGTGATCGTCAGCGGCACACCGTCCGGCGTCGGCTTCGCGCGCAAGCCGCCGCGTTTCATGCAGGTCGGCGACCAGGTCGAGGTGGCAATCGCGGGTCTCGGGACCCTGCGCAATACGGTGGTCGCGGAAGACTGAGGGCGACGCGCCCCGTCGGCATGCGGCTCGACCCGGCTGTGCCAACGTTGCCCGGCGCCGTCCAGCTGCGGCAACGACTCCGGCTACGCCATTCCTGGCGTAGCCGCGAAACCAAGCATGCAGGCGCATGCTTTGCGTATTTACCGCACATGCGGTTCGCCGGCGCCCGGGCATGTGCCGCGGTCCGCCACCGACGGCTCGGCTCCGAGCACGGCATCGCCGCTCGACACGGCGACTTACTTCCGCAGCGGCGCGAGCAGGCCCCGCAGGTCGTTGTGGTCGAGCTCGTGCATCAGGGCCAGCAGCTCGCCGAGCCGTCCGCGCGGAAAACCGGTGCGCGCGAACCACGCCAGATAAGCGCCCGGCAAATCGGCGAGCACGCGGCCCTGGTACTTGCCGTAAGGCATCGTGATGGTGACGAGGCTTTCCAGATCATCGGCCTGCATCGTTGCGCCTCGCGTGGGTGGGAGCGGGTGAAAGGGGAGCGCAGGGGAGCGCGGGGGGCCGCAGCGGGCCGCAGGGGCCGAAGCGCCGACAGCGGTCCGCGAGCGATGGCGCTCGGCTTGCCTCATGGCCTGCCGGTTTCGCGCAGGGCGGTGGCGAGCGCGTCGATGAACGCATGCGCGACTGGCGGCAGCGTTCGTCCGCGTTTCTTGATGACGGCGATCGGACGGGCGAACTGCCTGTCGTCGATCTGCCGCACGACCAGCTCCGGCTCCGCGCGTACCTCCCGGGCGCTGCCCGGCAGGATCGTGATGCCAAGCCCGCCGCGCACCATCGCCACGGCAGTCATCATGTAGGTCGGCTCGCAACTGACGCGCGGCTGACGGCGCGATCGAGCAAGTGCCGCATCAACCACCTCGCGCACACTCGTGCCACGCGGGGTCAGCACCAGGGTCTCTCGCGCAATATCCGCGAGGGTGACCCGCGCCTTGCCGGCGAGTCGATGTTCAGCCGGACAGACCACGACGAGCCGGTCGACCGCGCGATGCAGCACTTCCAGCGCGGGATGCGCGGATGCACCGCCGGTCACGCCGATATCGACCGCCTCGTCGACCACCTGTGCGTCCACTGCCTGCGCGATCGCGTCGCGAATCTCGAAGGTGACGCCCGGATGAGCGGCACCGAAGCGTTCGATCAGGCGTGGCAGCGCGCTGGCCGCGAAAGTCGGCAGACAGGCCAGCCGTACGGTGCCGGTCGTGCCACCGCTCAGCGCGCGCGCGTCGAGCAGCACCTGCTCCATGTCCCGCAACGACTTGCGCAAGGCGGGCAGCAGGTCACGGCCGAGCGCGCTCAATGCAACGCGGCGGCTGTTGCGGTCGAGCAGACGCGCGCCCACCGTTTCCTCCAGCCGACGGATCTGCACGCTGAGCGCGGGCTGCGACACATGCAGTTGGGCAGCGGCCCGGGTGAAGCTCGCGGTGTCGGCCACGGCGACGAAGGCACGCAGATCACGCAGCGTCAGGTCCATATGATTTCGTGATGGCTGCGATCAAATCATTTCAATTGTTGTATGGCTCGACGCACCTTACGCTAGCCGGTACTAAATAACAAGATTGGAGACTCGGCATGCTCGCACTGCTCGGCCTGGGCACGATCGTCGCCCTGTTGGCGGCCATCCTGTCGAAGCGGATGTCGCCGCTGGTGGCCCTCATCATCGTTCCCGTCGTGGCCGCATTGTTGGGCGGCTTCGGACTTCAGACGAGCAAGTTCGCAATCGATGGCCTGCGCAACCTGGCTCCGGTCGTCGGCATGTTCGTGTTCGCGATCCTGTATTTCGGCACGATCACCGATGCCGGCACGCTCGACCCGATCATCGACCGCATCCTGCGCGCGGTGGGCACCCGGCCGACCCGGATCGTGATGGGCACCACGCTGCTGGCCCTGCTGATTCACCTGGACGGCTCCGGCGCGGTGTGCTTCCTCGTCACGATCCCCGCGATGCTGCCGCTCTACGACCGCCTCAGCATGGACCGGCGCGTGCTCGCGGCCGCCGTGTCGCTGGCCGCGGGCATCAACTTCCTGCCCTGGACGGGTCCGATGATCCGCGCGTCCGCATCGCTGCACCTGCCGGTCTCCGCGCTGTTCAACCCGCTGATTCCGGTGCAGCTGGTGGGACTGGTGTTCGTCTTCAGCGTCGCCTATCTGCTGGGCCGCCGCGAGGAAAAGCGTCTGGGCACCGCTGGCCTGGTCAGCGGCGCACCGTTGCCGCAGCGTGTCCTGAGCGATGACGAAAAGGCGCTGCGCCGCCCGCGCAACTTCTGGTTCAACATCATTCTCACCGTAGTGGTGCTGGGCACCATGGTCGTGATGGGGGAGAAGGTGCCGCCGGCCATGATGTTCATGGTAGGCCTCTGCATCGCCCTGATGGTGAATTATCCGAATATGGAGATGCAGCGGCGCCGCATCGATGCGCACGCGCGCGCCGCGCTGATGATGGCCGGCATCCTGCTGGCCGCTGGCGTGTTCACCGGCATCATGCAGGGCAGCGGCATGCTCAAGGCCATGGCGCAGGCGGCCGTCGGCTTCGTGCCGCCGTCGATGGCGGGACACATCCCGGTCGTGCTGGGCGTGCTGTCGATGCCGCTCAGCATGCTGTTCGACCCGGACTCCTTCTATTTCGGCGTGCTGCCGGTGATTGCCGAAGTGGCCGGCCAGCTCGGCGTGCCTGCGCTGCACGTCGGTCAGGCGGCCCTGTTGGGCCAGATGACCACCGGCTTTCCGGTGAGCCCTCTCACTCCAGCGACGTTCCTGGTGGTCGGACCGACCGGCATCGACCTGGCCGACCATCAACGTTTCACTTTCCCACTGCTGTTTGGCGCGTCGTTGGTCATGACAGTCGCCGCGGTCGTCCTGGGCGTCTTCCCGCTGTGATCGGCCCGCGCCACTCGCGCGCGCCGCTGCACGCGCCATCGCCGTTCAGCCTGTCGTCCACCGCAGCCACAGGAGTTCATCCGCATGACTGACGCCCTACCGTCCTCCACCGTTCGCATCGGCGCCGGCGCCGGCTACTCGGGCGATCGCATCGAGCCGGCTGTCGAACTGGCCGAGCATGGCGAACTCGACTACCTCGTTTTCGAATGCCTTGCGGAACGCACCATCGCGCTGGCCCAGCAACTCCGGCAGGCCGATCCGTCGCACGGCTACGACCCGCTGCTCGACGCCCGCATGCGGGCAGTCTTGCCGACCGCGCAGCGCCGCGGCGTGCGCATCATCTCGAACATGGGCGCCGCCAATCCGCGCGCCGCGGCGCGCCGCACCGCGCAGATCGCCCGGGAACTCGGCCTGCCCGCGCTGCGCATCGCCGCGGTGAGTGGAGACGACGTGCTCGCGCAGGTGCGCGCCAGCGGCCTGCGCTTCGAGGAGTCCGGCCAGCCGGTCGCCGCCTTCGACGATCGGCTGGTCGCAGCCAACGCCTACCTCGGCGCGCAGCCGATCGTCGATGCGTTGGCGGCTGGCGCGGATGTCGTGCTGACCGGCCGGGTCGCCGATCCGGCCCTGTTTCTCGCGCCGCTGATCCATCGCTTCGGATGGTCGATGGACGACTGGGATCGCCTGGGCCAAGGCACGGTGGTTGGCCATCTGCTGGAATGCGCCGGCCAGATCACCGGCGGCTACTTCGCCGATCCGGGCGTCAAGGACATACCGGATCTTGCACGGCTGGGTTTCCCGATCGGCGAGGTCAGCGCCGACGGTACGGTCGTCATCTGCAAGGTGGCGCACGCCGGCGGCCGTGTCAGCGAGGCGACCTGCAAGGAACAACTGCTTTATGAGATTCACGATCCAGCGCGCTACCTGCAACCGGACGTGAGCGCCGACTTCAGCGACGTACGCGTCGCGACGCTCGCGCCCGATCGCGTCCGTGTGACCGGCGGGCGGGGCCGCGCCCGTCCCGACACGCTGAAGGTGTCGGTGGCCTACCGCGACGGCTTCATGGGCGAAGGACAGATTTCCTACGCCGGCCCGAACGCCGTTGCGCGCGCGGAACTGGCGCGCGAGATCGTTCGCGAGCGGCTTGCGTTGACCGGTGTCGAAACCAGCGAACTGCGTTTCGACCTGATCGGCGTGGACGCATTGCATGGCCCGGCCCGTGCGCGGGAAAGCGGCGCTCATCCCTATGAAGTCCGGCTGCGGGTGGCCGGACGCACCGCCACGCAAGCCGAGGCGATACGCATCGGCAACGAGGTTGAAACGCTCTACACCAACGGCCCGGCAGGCGGCGGCGGCGCCAGCAAACAGACGCGCGCGATCGTCGCCGTCCAGTCGGTACTGCTGCCGCGCAGCGCCGTGCAGCCGCGTTTCGAAATGGTCACGCTCGACGATGCAGCAGGAGAAGCCTGAGATGGAACTTCGCGAGATCGCGCATACGCGCACCGGCGACAAAGGCGATACGCTCAACGTATCGGTGATCTGCCATGACCCGGCCGACTATTTGACAATCTGCGAGCAGGTCACCGCCGCGCGGGTGAAGGCGCACCTCGCCGACGTGGTGAAGGGCGAGGTGGTTCGCTACGAGTTACCGAACATCGCCGCGTTGAACTTCGTGATGCAGCAAGCGCTCGGGGGCGGCGTCACGCGCTCGCTGGCCTTGGACGCACATGGCAAGTCGCTCGGCTCGGCATTGCTTGGCTTGCCGATCGCCTAGGCTGACGCGCCCCCGTCGCGACCACGCCGCCGACCGCGTCGGCCAACAGCGGACGACAGCGGACGACAGCCGCGAACATGACCACCCGGCGCGTGTCGACGCCGCTTGCAGTGACCCGGGCGGAGCCTGCAATCCGCTGTCGCTCCGCCAGACAAGCCGCGGCGGGTGGCCCGTGGCACCCGACCGCCAACGCGTCGGGACGGATACCGCGGCGGAGATTCGGCCGATCGCTTACGACCGGATTGCCCTCTCGAGTTGCGTCTGCACCTCTTCGAAGCTTTCCCGCACCATCCGAGCCAGGCTCTCGGCAAGCGGAGAGAGCCCGACAGTCGACGGTGCCATCAGGTACGCATGGAAATCGATCGGCTCCTCCAACGGGCGGAAAACGATTGCGGACGACTCCAGGTAGTCATACGCCGCCACTGCCTGCACGATGCCGACGCCTACGCCGCGCGACACCATCGTGCACACATTCACACCGTAGCGAACGACCGCGGCGATATCGAGGTCCTTCGAACGCTGCGCGATCAGCTGCGTCAGGCCCCACCGAATCATGTCGTCGTCCTGGTATGCGATGAACGGATAGCGCAACAGTTCGGCAAGCGCAATCGACTTGTTGCGGGCCAGCCTGTGTCCCGACGGCACTGCGCAGATCGCGCGCTGCGTCATGTCGCATAAACAATGGAATGACGACAAATCCCGCCCCGCCGCGACGATACCAAGATCCACGGCGCCAGCCAGCAAACGATCGCGAATCAGGTCGGACGCGCCCAGCGACAGCACCACCTTGCTGTCCTCGTGCAGCTTGCGGAAGCGCGAAATGACACTGCCAGAGAAGCCGAGGCTGTAGCTGAAGCTGGTTCCGAGCTTCACCGTCGCGGCACGCGGCGCCGCCAGCTGCAGTGCGAACTCGCGCAGGTTGTCGAGGCCGGCGTAGCGCCGCTGCACCTCCTCGAACAGGAGCATGGCCTCGCGCGTTGGCACCAGGCGTCCACGCTGGCGATCGAAGAGCGTCAAATTCGTCAGCGTCTCCAGTTCCGACAAGAGCCGGCTTATTCCCGATTGCGATCCGCCGATCAAACTCGCGGCCTTGGTCGTGGTGCGGGTCAGCATCAGCGCTCGGAAAGCATCGATATGTCGGAATTCCATGCGATCAATATGCTCTGGTCGGAGGGTTCACGTTAACCCGGAAAGTATTTTGACATCGTTGCCGATCTATTTGCATGCGCATAGTATCGCCCATTCCTACCCATTAACAGATATGAAGCGCGTGCGAAATCCACCTGTCGTGCCAACATCGATGATCGTCGCGGCACAGCCCGAAGCTGCCGAGGCCGGCGCGCGGGTATTGCAGCGCGGGGGCAACGCGGTGGATGCGGCGGTCGCGGCAGCCTTCACGCAATGCGTGGTCGATCCCCTCATGAGCGGCATCGCCGGCTACGGGACGATGCAGGTGTCGGAGCCCAATGGCGGCGCACACACGTGCATCGACTTCTGCGCACGCGCGCCGCTTGCCATCACGCCCGACATCTGGGCCGACAAGCGCATCAGCGAAACCAGCGACGGCTACGCGTTCGTCGTCGAAGGCAACCTCAACGACGCCGGCTATCTGTCGATCGGCACGCCCGGCACATTGGCCGGTCTCGAGCATGCGCTCCGGCGCTTCGGAACGCTCGACCTGGCCGATGTGCTCGCCGACGCGATCGGCTACGCGCGCAACGGTTTCCGCATGCGGCCGCACATGTACCACTATTGTGCGATCGAACAGGCAAAGGGCGGGATGATGCAGACGCCGCAGCGCCTCAAGCTGTCGAGCACCGGGCGGCGGGTGTATTTCCGGGAAGATGGCAGTTCGAAGCGCCTCGGCGACGTGATCGTCAATCCCGACTACGCCGACACGCTGGAACGTATCGCAAGGGCGGGCATCGACACCTTCTATCGCGGCGAGATCGCGGAGCAGATCGACGCCGACATGCGCAAGCACGGCGGGCTACTGTCGCGTCGCGATCTGGCGACCTACGCGGTCAGGGAAGTGGCGCCGATCTGGAGCACCTACCGGGGCTTCGACATTGCCGGCTTCCCGCCGCCGGCAGCCGGCCTCACCCTGATCCAGAGCCTGAACATCCTTGAATGCTTCGATCTGCGCGGCATGGGACACAACACGCCCGCCTATCTGACAACGCTGGCCGAAACATTGAAGCGGGTGACGATCGACAAGGACACGCTGATCGGCGACCCCGAGTTCGTCGACGTCCCAGTGGAAATGCTGGCGTCCAAAGCGCACGCGCGCAAGCACGCCGACGCGATTCGCGCGGGCGAGCGCGCCAATGTCGCACGAATCGATGCGGGTGCCGAGCCGAAGGACACCACCCAGGTTTGCGTGATCGACCGCAATGGCATGGCCGTCACATTGACGCATACCCTCGGCACCAACTCCGGCGTCATTACCGACGGCCTGGGCTTCCTTTATAACGGCCTGATCAGCGGCTTCGACCCACGGCCCGGCCGGCCGGGCTCGATCAGCCCGGGCAAGAGCCGCACCAGTGCACAGTGTCCGACGATCCTGTTCAGGAATGGCGCACCGGTCGTCGCAATCGGCGCGCCGGGCGGCACCGCGATCAACCCCGCGCTAACGCAAAGCATCGTGAACGTCGTCGATTTCGACATGCCGATCGTCGAAGCCGTCTCGGCACCGCGCGTATCGGTCACCAGCAATGTGATCGAGGTATCGAATCGGATCCCTCGCTATGTAACCGATGTGCTCGAATCCGATGGCTACCCGGTCACGCGCTCGCCAATGGGCTTCGCGTTCGCCGCGCCGCATGCGATCACGCGGCTCGCCGGGAGACTGGCGGGAGCGGCCGACCCGCAGCGCGACGGCGTCGCACTGGCAGTCGCACACGAACCGAAGGCGTGAACACCTCAACCCGCAAGGAGACGATTTCGATGCAAACAGGCAGGTTCAGGAAAGCGGCCGCAAACGTTCTGGTGGCGACAGCGCTGGTCGCGTCGGCGAGCAGCGGCGTGCAGGCGGCGCCCGCCGGAAGCCTCAATATCGGCCTCGGCGGCGCCGTTACGACGATCGACCCGCACTTCTTCAATGCCACGCCGAACCAGGTCATTGCGCATTGCCTGTTCGACCGCCTGACCGAGCGCTCGCCGTCCGGGCGCCTGGAGCCCGGGCTCGCGCTCTCCTGGAAAGCGGTCACGCCGACCGTGTGGGAAATGAAACTGCGTCCCAACGTCAAATGGTCGGACGGCAAGCCGTTCACGGCCGACGACGTGCTGTTCACGATCAACCGGGCGCGCAACGTGCCGAACAGCCCCGGAGGCTTCAGCGGATTCTTGCGCGATATCGCGAAAGCCGAACGAGTCGACGATCTGACGCTGCGACTGGTCACGCCGGCGCCGGCGCCCAACCTGCCGGCACAGCTCGCGTTCGTGGCGATTGTCTCGCGTCATGCCGGCGAAGGCGCGTCGACCGACGACTACAACGCGGGCCGCAAGACGATCGGCACCGGGCCGTACAAACTGGTGAAATACGTGCCCGGTGATCGCGTCGAACTCGAACGCAACGACGCCTGGTGGGGGCCGAAGCAGCCTTGGCAAACGGTCACGTTCCGGCTGATTCCGAATCCGGCGGCGCGCGTGAGTGCACTGCTGGCCGGCGGCGTCGACGTGATCGACGACGTACCGCCGGCCGATCTGCCGAACCTCAGCAAGAACAAGGCTGTGCACGTCGCGTCGATCCCCGGCATGCGGCTCATCTTCCTGGCACTCAACTTCAAGGCCAAGACCGGTTCAAAATGGGCGACCGACACGGACGGAAAGCCGCTCGCAAAGAATCCGATGCTCGACCGGCGTGTACGGCTTGCACTGTCCGAGAGCATCAATCGCACCGCAATCGCCGATCGGTTGATGCAGAAGACCGCGGTCGCAACCGGTCAATGGCTGCCACCCGGTGCGTACTCCTACGCGAACAGCGTCAAGGTGCCGCCCTACGACGTCGGCGAGGCGAAGAAGCTGCTCGCCGAGGCGGGCTTTCCGCAAGGGTTCAAGCTGACGCTGCAGACGCCCAACGACCGCTACCCGAACGACGCCGGTGTCGCGCAGGCAGTCGCGCAAATGTGGAGTCGCATCGGCGTGCAGACCACGGTCGACGCGCGGCCATGGAACGTCTATCAGCGCGAACGGGACGACTACATGGCGGCCCTCTGGGGTTGGGGCAGCCCGACGCTCGAAGCGGGATATCTGCTTTCGAACGTGCTCGAGACGCCGGACAAGAGCAAGGGCCATGGCGTGTTCAACTTCGGCAACTACTCGAATCCGCAGTTGGATAGCCTGACCGACAAGGCAATGTCGACGCTGGACGACGGCACGCGCGAAAAGCTGCTGGTTGAAGCGGTCGAGATGGCCTCGCGAGACGTCGCGATGATCCCGTTGCTGCAGATGAGCAACTTCTGGGCGACCCGTGTCGGCTACGTCATGACACCCCGCATGGACGAACGCACGTTGCCCATCAACGTGGCGCCGGAGGCAGCCAAATGACGCCGGGCAACGACGCGGTGATCGATGCGCTGCTGGCGCGTGAAGGGGAAATCGTCGAACGGCTGAACGCCTTGCTGCGCATTCCGACGGTGGGCGCCGATCCGGCGTGCGCGGGCGCCATGCAGCAGGCCAGGGCCCTGCTCGTCAGCCGGCTCGAGTCATTCGGCTTGGAGAACGTGCAACTGCTCGACGGCGGCGGCGAGCCAGCCGTTTACGGCGAGTGGTTGCACGCACCGGGCCAGCCGACCTACATGATCTACGGCCACTACGATGTGCAGCCGGCCGACCCGATTGATGCCTGGACCTCGCCGCCATTCGAACCGACCGTGCGCGACGGCTGCCTGTTCGCGCGCGGCGCGTCGGACGTCAAGGGGTCGACGACGATCGCCATCGAGACCGTCGGGCAGTTTCTGGCGACCGAGGGCGCCTGTCCGGTCAACATCAAGATCTTCCTGGAAGGCGAAGAGGAAACCGGCAGCCCATCGCTGCGTGCGATCGTGGCCAAATACCGCGACCTGCTGCGTAGCGACGGCGTACTGTCCGCGGACGGCGGGCGGGCCAGCCGCACCGTGGCAACGGTCAACACCGGCGCCCGCGGCAATGCCAAGCTGGAGTTCAGCCTCTGTACAGCTTCGACAGACCTGCACTCGGGCCGCTACGGCGGTGCGGTGCGCAATGCGCTGCACGAGATGGCGCGCCTCGTCGCGACGCTGCACGACGACGCAGGGAACGTGGCCGTGCGCGATTTCGACATCGACGCCCTGCCGCTGACCGGTCGTCAGCGGGAGGACACGGCGGCCTTCCCGTTCGACGAGAACGCCTTCTTCGAGGACGTCGGGGCAAGTCCTGCAGGCGAAACCGGCTACACGACCCGGGAGCGGATTACCTTGCGTCCGGCGCTCGACGTCAACGGCATGTGGGGCGGCTACACCGGCAGCGGTTCCAAGACCGTGATTCCAGCTAAAGCGCACGCCAAGCTGTCGGTACGGGTCGTCGCTGGACAAGACCCGGATCGCGTGATCGGTGCCGTTAGACAGCACCTCGAGCACCACTGCCCCTCCGGCGTCACGCTCACCATCGATCACATCGGCGGTGCATCCCCCGCCTCGACACTGGCCGCCGACAGCCCCATGGTCGCGGCCGCCGAACGTGTCCTGCTGACGCAGATGGGACAACGCGCGATCCACGTGCGCCTGGGCGCGAGCGTTCCGATCACCGCAATCTTTCAGGAAATGCTAGGCATTGGCACACTGATGTTCGGCTACAACCTGCCGGACGAACCGGTGCACGCGCCCGACGAATTCTTTCGAATGGAATCGATCGGTCTCGGTCTCAAGGGTTGGACCCTGCTGTTGCGTGAACTGCGCGGGACGGCCCCCCGATGATTTCGTGGATCGGCCGGCGCGTCGTACAGGCGCTGTTCGTCGTGATCGCGATGTCGGCGATCGTGTTCGTCGGTGTCAACGTCATCGGCGACCCGGTACAGGTTCTCGTGCCGCCCGACGCGACGCAGGCAGAACGGCTGGCACTGATTCACCAGTTCGGCCTCGACCAGCCGATCGGGCGCCAGTACCTGGCCTTTGCCGCAGCCGCGCTGCATGGCGATTTCGGGCGCAGCTTCGTGTTCGGACAACCGGCCATGCACGTCATTCTCGAACGCATGCCGGCGACGCTCGAACTCGCGGTAAGCGCGACCTTGCTTGCCGTCGTCATCGGAATCCCACTCGGCCTGTATGCCGGCCTCAGGCCCCGATCGACGATGGCACGCACGATCATGGGCGGCTCGATTCTGGGCTTTTCGCTGCCGACGTTCTGGGTTGGACTGCTGCTGATCATGGTGTTCTCCGTTCAGCTGGGCTGGCTGCCGGCCAGCGGACGTGGCCAGACCAGCCTGCTGTTCGGCGTCCAATGGTCGTTTCTGACGTGGGACGGCCTGCACCATCTGCTGCTGCCGTCGGTCAATCTGGCGTTGTTCCAGATCTCGCTGATGATCCGACTCGTTCGCGCTGGCGTACGCGAAACGATGCCGCAGGAGTTCATCAAGTTCGCGCGCGCGAAAGGTTTGACGGAAACGCGCGTGATCGGCGTGCACGTGCTGAAGAACATCATGATTCCGGTAGTGACGGTGATCGGGCTCGAGTTTGGTTCCGTGATCGCGTTCTCGGTGGTGACCGAAAGCATCTTTGGCTGGCCCGGCATGGGCAAGCTGATCATCGACAGCATCAATCAACTGGACCGGCCATTGATCGTCGCCTACCTGATCATCGTGGTTGCCTTCTTCGTCACGATCAATCTCATCGTCGATCTGTTGTACACCGCACTGGACCCACGCGTGCGGCTCGAAGGCCGAGGCAACTGACCCATGGAACCCGCTATCAGCCCGGTGTCGGACTCGCAGCGTGCGCTCGGCGCGCCGGAAACGCCATGGCGTCGCTTCTATCGCGCCTTTACCGGCTCGAAGCTCGCGGTTGCCGGCCTCGTGTTGTTCGTCGCCATTGCGTTGATCGCGGTTTTCGCGCCGCTCCTTGCGGCACAGAACCCGTACGACCTCGCTCAGCTCGACGTCCTTGACGGACGGATGAAACCGCTCACGAAGGCGAGCTCGGGCGCGCTGACCTACTGGCTCGGAACGGACGATCAAGGTCGTGACATCCTCTCCGGCATCTTCTACGGTTTGCGGATCTCGCTGAGCGTCGGGCTCGTGTCCGCGTTCATCGGGGCGCTGATCGGCTCGTCCCTCGGTTTGACCGCCGCGTATTTCGGCAGGCGCGTGGATTCGGTCATCATGCGCCTGGTCGATCTCCAACTGTCGTTTCCGACAATCCTGATCGCGCTGATGATTCTCGCCTTCCTCGGCAAAGGGGTCGTCAATGTCGTGATCGCGCTGGTCATCGCCGAGTGGGCCGCGTACGCCCGCACTGCCCGCGGCGCGGCGCTGGTCGAGCGACACAAGGAGTATGTGGAAGCCGCGGAAGCGCTGGCCATCCCGTCGGCGAAGATCATTTTCCGCCACTTGCTGCCGAACTGCCTGCCGCCGCTGATCGTGATTGCTACCGTGCAGGTGGCGCGTGCGATCGCGCTCGAGGCGACGCTGTCGTTTCTCGGCGTCGGCGTGCCGGTCACCGAACCGAGCCTGGGACTGCTGATCGCAAACGGCTATCAATACATGCTTTCGGGAGAGTATTGGATCAGCTTCTTCCCCGGCATCGCGCTGCTGCTGGTGATCGTGTCGATCAATCTGATCGGCGACCAGTTGCGCGACGTGCTCAATCCGCGAGGTCAGGAGTGACAGACATCATCGATCAACACGCCCCTCCGCGCAGCGACGTGGTACTCGACGTGCGGGGGCTGAAGACCTGGTTTCCGACGCGCGCGGGAGAAGTGAAGGCGGTCGACGAGGTCTCGTTCTCGCTGACGCGTGGCCGCGTGCTGGGGCTGGTCGGCGAATCGGGCTCGGGCAAATCCGTCACCGGCTTTTCGATCATGGGACAACTCGAGCCGCCCGGCCGCGTAGTCGAAGGATCGATTCTGTTCGGCGGTCGCGATCTGACCACGCTCGATCGAGAGTCGATGCGACGTCTGCGCGGCAAGCGCATCGCGATGATCTTCCAGGACCCGATGATGACGCTCAACCCGGTTCTGAAGGTTGGCACGCAGATGATCGAAGCGATCCTGGCGCACGACCAGGTATCGAAGGCACAAGCACGCGAGCGTTCGACGGCTGCGTTGGCCGCCGTCGGCATTCCCAGCCCGGCGGAACGGCTTTCCGCCTACCCGCATCAATTGTCCGGCGGCATGCGGCAGCGCGTCGCCATCGCGATCGCGTTGTTGCATCGTCCCGAGCTGATCATCGCCGACGAGCCGACGACCGCGCTCGACGTGACGATACAGGCTCAGATCATTGCGCAGGTGCAACGGCTGGTGCGGGAGCTTGGCATGACGCTGATCTGGATCACGCATGATCTTTCCGTGGTATCGCGCCTCGCCGACGACGTCGCGGTGATGTACGCGGGACGGATTGTCGAGTATGGCAAGGCCGAGGATGTGCTGAATGCACCGCGTCACCGCTACACGGTTGGACTGATCGAGTCGGTCCCGAGCCGCAATCGCCCGGGAGAGCGGCTCAGGCAGATCGACGGAATCACGCCGAGCCTACTCGCGCTACCGACGGGCTGCGCATTCCGGACCCGTTGTGACGCGGCGGATGCGCAATGTGCCGCGGCACAGCCGTTGCGGACCCATGGCACGCATTCGCACCGATGCTGCCATCCGGTGGCCGCGCACGAGGCGCTGCGATGAATACGACCAGCGAGGCCGGATCCGATCTGCAAGCCGCTGCCGCTTGCGGCGCGCGGCGCGCCGAGGTACCGATCGTCGAAATGCAGGACGTCAGCAAGGTGTTCGCGCCCCGATTGGGGCTGATCGAAAAAGGTGTCACGAAACTGGGGCTGGCTCGGCCCGCGCCCGCCGTGCATGCGGTGCAGGGCGTCAGCCTTGCGCTTCGCAAGGGTCGCGTGCTCGGACTGGTCGGCGAATCAGGTTGCGGCAAGTCGACGCTCGGCCGCATCGCGGCGGGCATTCTGCCTGTCTCGTCCGGCCGACTGATGTGGCACGGCGAGGATGTCGCGCACATGTCGGCCAAGCAACGCCGACGCGGCCGGCTGCGCACGCAGATGGTGTTCCAGAACCCCTTCGCCGCGCTCAACCCGCGAATGCGCGTCAGCGATATCGTCGGCGAGGCACCGCGCCAGCACGGCCTGATCGATGGCCCGGTGGCACCGTATGTCGATGAGCAACTCAGACGTGCCGGTCTCGATCCATCATTGAAGGATCGCTATCCGCATCAGTTCTCCGGCGGCCAGCGCCAGCGCATCGGCATTGCACGCGCGCTCGCGGTCAAGCCGGACGTGCTGATTTGTGACGAAGCGGTGGCGGCGCTCGACGTGTCGATTCAGGCGCAGATCGTCAATCTTTTCATGTCACTTCGTGAGCGCCTTGACCTGACGTACCTTTTTATCAGCCATGATCTTGGCATCGTGCGCCATCTGTCGGATGACGTCGCCATCATGTATCTCGGCCGGGTGATCGAGGAAGCACCGGCGCATGAGATCTTCTCTCATGCCAATCATCCGTATACGCGGCTGCTTCTGGAGGAAATGCCGCGCATCGACACCAAGAACCGTACCTTCCCACTGGTGCAGGGCGACTTGCCCAGTCCGTTGGCACCGCCCAGCGGCTGCCATTTCCATCCTCGATGCCCATTCGCGTTTGCCCGGTGCAGGACGGAGAAGCCGCTTCTCAAGGAAGTACAGGCCGGACACTGGAGCGCCTGTCACTTGAACGACCAGGGAAGTTGACGCAGGCCGCACAGCCGTCACGGCCGGCCGCGCCGGTGGCGGAAGCGTTGCCGACAAATGCTTTCGAATCGCTCTCGCGCCGGCGCCGGCGCCGGCACTATCGGGTGCCACCGCGCGTCCAGCGCGCCAGCGCGAGGGCAGACGCCGCATGGCTCGGCACACGGCCGCGTCGACGAATCTACGCCGTACACGATATGGTTCGGCGACACGCCGCCCAAGCCCCCTGGCAGCAGCGCCCGACGCGTTCGCTCAAGCCGGCGTTCGCTCAAGCCGGCGTTCGACCGCGCCAGCCAGGGCCTAGGGCCGCCGTCGGCTGTTCACCAGCGCTTTCGGCACAGAGAGCACCAGCGCACCGCCCACCACCAGGCTGACCGAGAGCGCCAGCACGCCGGAGCCCGCCGAACCGGTTGCCTCCTTGACGAGCCCGATGAGTGCGGGGCTGACCACGCCAGAAATGCTGCCCACCGAATTGGCCAACGCCAGCCCCGCGGCAGCGGCGGCGCCACCCAGGAACGCGGGCGGGATCACCCAGAATTGAGAGATGGTGGTCATCACGCCCATCGTGCCTATCGTCAACGCGATCATCGCCAGCAAGGTCGAATTCGCGAACCAGACACTCATCGTCAAACCCGCCGCCGCAACCAGCCCGGGGACGATCAGATGCCATCGTCGTTCCCCGGTGCGGTCCGAACTATGGCTGACCAGCACCATGGCCACGGCACCCGCCGCATAGGGGATCGCGGTCAACAGACCGACGTGGAGCGGGTCGGCAACCCCACTCGACTTGATGAGCGTGGGCAGCCAGAAGCTGACGCCGTACAAGCCCATCGTGTAGAAGAAATAGATGCCGCTGACCAGCAACACTTTCGGGTTGATCAAGCCATCCCTCGTCGAGTGCAGACCATTCTCCGGTTGCTCGCGCCGGAGCGCGCTTTCGATCGTTGCCTTCTGCGGTTCGGTCAACCACTTCGCGTCGGCGACCCGATCATCGAGGTAGAAGAACGCCACCAAGCCGAGCACTGCGGTCGGAACGCCCTCCATCAGAAACAGCCACTGCCAGCCCGCGAAACCATGCGACCCATTCATCGCCGTCATGATCCATCCGGAGATCGGGCCGCCGAGCACGCCGGACATCGGAATCCCGGTCATGAACAACGCGGTTACCTTCGAACGTCGCGACGCGGGAAACCACATCGTCAGGTACAGAACGATGGCTGGAAAAAAGCCCGCCTCCGCGACGCCCAGGAAGAAACGCATGACATAGAACATCGTCGGCGTCGACACGAACATCATCGCGGCCGAGATCAGCCCCCAGGTGACCATGATTCTCGCAATCCAACGGCGCGGACCGACCCGAAGCAGCAACAGGTTGCTCGGCACTTCGAAGAGCAGATACCCGACGAAGAACACGCTCGCACCGAAGCCGTACACCGCTTCGCTGAAGCCGAGATCGCTGAGCATCTGCAGTTTCGCGAATGCGACGTTGATCCGGTCAAGGTACGCGAACAGATAGCAAACGAACAGGAAGGGAATCAGGCGCCACGCCGCTTTGGTGAAAACCGGCGTGTCCGCGCCTTCCACATAGGTGGCAGGGATGTGAGAACTCACGTTTTGTCTCCTGGGGACCTGCATGTATCGGCGCGTGCCCTTTTTCGGGCATTCTTTCGCCGGTTTTACCCGCGACTCGCTGGCAAGCGACGTACGCGGGTTGGCACAACGGAGCGTCTCAGTCGAACATGTCTGTCTGGCTCACGACCAGGTCGTTCCAGATGGTCTGAAAATGCAGCCAGCCGATATAGTCGCTGCCGACGTGCTCGCGGCTGTAGCGCGCCCGTTCCGGCGTCACTTCCCTCGGCGTGAGACCGGTGGCTTCAATCATCAATTGCTGCTGGCAGCAGCGCTCGAGGGCGATGAACCAGAACGCCGCCGAATCGATGCTGTGCCGGCTTGCGGTGAGAAGGCCATGATTCTGATGAATCGCTGCCTTCACACCTTTGAAAGCGTTCGCGACCTTGTTGCCGCCCTTCACTTCGACGGCGACCTTGCCAGCCTCGTCGCCAATGACGACGTGGTCCTCGAAGAACGCGGCCGCATCCTGCGAGATCGGCGCGAGCGGGCGGCCCAGAGAAGCGAAGGCGGTGCCATATGTCGTATGCGCGTGACACATCGCGACGATGTCCGGGTGCTGTTGGTGCACGGCCGCGTGCAGGACGAAGCCGGCGCGGTTGATCGCGTACTCGCCTTCGACCACCGTACCGTTGTGATCGGCACAGATGAGATTCGACAGCTTGACCTGCGAAAAATGCACCGCCATCGGATTCGTCCAATACAAACCTGGGTTCTCTGGATCGCGTACGGTCAAATGCCCTGCAAAGCCATAGTCATAGCCCTGCAGCGCGAAAGCGCGGCAGGCGGCCACCAAGCGTTCCTTCAGATATCTGCGATGCTCGGCGAAGTTGGCAAAGTCGGGTTGTCGCGGAAAAATCAGCCCGTCCTGCTCCGGTTCGTAGATCGACACCTTTCCCGCTTTGACGATGGGCGCGGCCTGGACTTCTGCTTGCGGCTCGGCAACTGTTGACATGAAAGACTCCTTCGATTGATAGGGAACCACGTGAAACGAGCGCACTTGAAGACGCCTCCCGAGGCGGCACCAGACGCGCCGTCAGCATCGGTCGGGCCGAATGGGGCAGTGCATTGATCCTCCGGAAGCGAAGAAAACGGTAAAAAGACTCGAAAATGCAGGTAAGAAAGGTACGGTCAGGCCTGGCATGCCTATTCCAAGTAGTGCTTAGCAGATGAGCGGCTTGACGAATCGGCAACCGACCATCGATAGGAAGCCTGGCGCTCCGGCGACTCGCCGGTTCGCCGTCATCATGACGTCAGTCGTGTCGACACACGTCGGGTCCCTGCCGGTGCGGCCTGCCGAGGGCTGCTCGCGCCGCTGCCGCCGCCGACCGCACTGGCATGGGCCGGCAGCGCACCGCGTCTTGTCGACCACCTGGCGCGCCGTGCCATCGGCCCCGCCCACGCCCGCGTAGGACGCCGTCCCGTCGCCCAGCTTCGTTGCCATGAACCACCTCCGAGGAGCGCGTATCGCGAAAGCGCTGCCGCATGCGACGATCCGGTCGCTGCGGCTTTGGTACGGCGAGCACTTTTCCGTACTCGTTGCAGGCTATCGCTAGAGATCCAGGGTCAGCGTCGGGCCGGCAGGTCTCGAAACGCACACAGTCAGAAATTCGTCGCGCTCGTCATCGTTGAGGATGAAGTCGTTGTGCTCGACCTCGCCGTCGCGATAGCGCACCTTGCAAGTCGCGCACAGGCCGGCACAACACGACGTGGGTACTTCGACACCCGCCTCGTTCAGTGCGTCGGCGAGGTTCTGGTCGGGACCGACGTGCAGGACCTGTCCCGTGCTTGCAATCGTCACCTGGCAACCGGCCGCCCGCTCGGCGGTTTCGCCTGCCTCGCGCCTGGGTTTCTCGGGTGCCTTGAAGTGCTCGAAATGAACGGTGCCGGCTGGCCAATGGCTGGCAGCGTCGGCACATGCCGCCATGAAACCGCCTGGCCCGCAATAGTAGACATGCGTGTCGGGCGCGGGCTCGAGCAGCAACCGTTTCAGGTCAAGGCGATTGGCATCGTCGCCATCATCGAAGTGATAGTGCACCTTGCCGGCACGCCGCATCGCTTCCAGTTCAGGCCCGAATGCCGCTGCTTCGGGACTGCGGGCACAGTAGTGCATTTCGAAGTCAACGTGGCGCATTTCCAGTTCGTGCGCCATCGCCTTCAGGGGTGTGACCCCGATGCCACCCGCAATGAGAATCACCTTTCTGGCGCCGGCAGCCAACGCGAAGTGATTGCGCGGGATGCTGATCGTGACAATGTCGCCAGCATGCAGGCTCTCATGCACTGCCCGCGAGCCGCCCCGCCCGCCCGCATCCTTCAGCACGGCGATCACGTATCGGTGTCGCTCCGCGGGAGCGTTGCAAAGAGAATACTGCCTGATGACGCCATTTTTCAAATGAACGTCGATGTGCGAGCCGGCATCGAATGGCGGCAGCATCTTCCCGCTCGGACTCGTCAGTTCATAGGAGTTGATGCCGTTGCCCTCGTAGCGAATCTGCTTGACCCGGACATCGAGCGTGCCCGCCTCGATGTCCTGTACCGCTTCCATCCTTTCCAACACCGTGTCCATATACGCTTCCTCCCTGGCGTTCGACCGCCGCCCGCCGCGCCCGGCCAACGCTGGCGTGCAAGCGGCTGCGGCTCTGCAGGCGCGCGTCAGGCCCGCTTCAGCGATTGCTCGAGCGCCTCGAACCTGTCGCGCACGAAGTCCGCGCGTTCAGCGCCCTTCATGCCGTCGCTCTCGGTCAGGATCTGGACGACCGACTTGAGCACCTTGCGCCGCCGCGTCACCTCCTCTTCGACGGTGGCACCCTCCTCGACTTCGAAGACATTGCCCGAACAAAAGCTGTTCGGCGCGCCACCAAGTTCGCGGAACCATTCGGCAAAGCCGTGCGCCGACGATGCGGCGTTGTTGCCACGAACGGCATCGCGCAGCATCTTGCGGAATTGGTACAGGCCGGCATCGAATTTGGTCGGATTTTCCAGCGCGTGGACCGCGATCGGTCGCTGGCTGATGATGGCCTCGTAGTCGCCCGGCGCGTATTGAGCCTCCTTGTAGATGGCTCGCTCACGATGGTTGGTGGGGATCGGCGGCATGTCCTCGAGCTTGTACTTGCCGAAGCGTTCTGGACGACGCATTGCAACCTGCCCCTCGAGGAAGTCGATCGTCTCGTAGCCGACCATCTCCTTGTGGCCCACGCCGCGCGTGTCGATACCCGGCCCCATCACTCGCCAGCCGATCATCTTGCTGTTCTCGTCGTCCACCGGAACCGTCCAGCGGATGATGTGGAAGCGGCTGAAAAACTTCTTCTTCGAGCCGTCCTCGGACGTGTACGCGTGCAGGCTGAGGTTCGGCAGCACCTGGTGCTGGACGCGCACGAAAAGCCGGTCCTTGTTGACACGGCGCGCGCCGGCACACGCCAGGCTGCGACCGCTCTGCACGGGAACGAAGTTCATGTCAGGCGCCACTTCCATCGAGGCGGCGCCCACTTCGTCGAAAGTCGTGCCTTGATAGTGACCGTCCACCACATTCTTGCCGGCGTGTAGCGCCGTCGGGTGATAGTTATCGGCGGCGTTGTCCTGCACCTGCAGCCAGTTGCAATGCTGGAAATTGCTGTACGGCACCAGCTCGTCGCCAGGCAGCACCGTGTAGTCCCCTTCCCATTCCGGAAAAGGCGGCTCTTCTTCCGGCGGCCCCATGTACGCGAAAACCAGCCCGTTGCGCTCGACCGCCTTGTATGCGCCCTGACGAATCGAGCATGCATACTTCTCCGCTTCCTTTTCCTCGCCCTTCGGAAAGGGGACGTGCAGACAGGCGCCGTCGACGTCGAACACCATGCCGTGATAGCAGCACATGATGCCGCGTTCCTGGATTGCACCATATTCCAGCGAAGCGCCACGATGCACGCAGTGAGCATGCAGCACCCCGACGCGCCCGCTCTTGTCGCGAAATGCGACCAGCTCCTCGGTGAGGATTTTCAGAAAGCGGGGCGTGTCCGTCAGTTCCATCGACATACACACCGGGTGCCAGAAGCGCCGCATGTATTCGCCCATCGGCGTGCCGGGGCCAGTCTCGGTGAGTTCGGGGTCGTGATCCGGCGTGCGGTTGGCGTAGTAGCCGCCGAACGGCGTCAGCTTCTTTGCCACCGGACCGGCGCCGCCGGCGCGCTTCTGTTCATCCATCTTGTCCGATTTGACACTCATGCCTGTACTCCGGTGATTGAGGGGGCCACCAACTGGTGTTCTTGTCGTTGCACGCGTCGCTAGAATACCGTGCTCTGAATTCTGTATACAGAGTTTAGTATTTCGCTGCCGCTGCTGTCTCTATGGGTTAACGCCGAGCTGCCAGAAAGCGTTGGCGTTGGGCGCTTTCGCTACCGCCGGTGCGCGCGCCGCGCGTCTGGGTGGAACGCTCCGACGTGCGACTTGGCGTCGAACGACTGCAAGCTGGCGCCCGCAACCGCTCGGCTGCGCGGCGCGAGAAGCCGCGGTCGTGCCGCGGGGGCAGCGCGAAATCAGGGAATGCGGGGAAACAATGGCGCGAGATACGCGACGATGCGGCCCGCGCGAACCCGTCCTGCGCACGCCAGCATGACGACAACATCCGTGGCGTTGCAGGTTCGCTCAAGCGGCTGATGCCTGTGGCGCGCATTACGCAATCAACGCGTCTGGCGGCAGGGAATGCACGACGACAAGAGGCAATTACCGCTGAGCGGCGAACCCGCTGGGGCAGCCTGCTGGTCGCGCACTACTGACTATGCCCCAAGCGTTGTCGGCTTTTTCGGGATGCAATGGCGAGCCGACGCGGATGGATTGTGGGACAGGCCCGGCAGTCAGTTCGAAAGCGCACTCGCGGCCCAAGCCGTCGCGTCCGCGGCGCCGGCAGTACGTTAGCAACGGTGCCCGGGCAGACGCGGGGTCAGCCCTGCTCGCGCATGTTGCGAATCAGATTCTCGCGCGCCGCTTCGAGATGCCGAACGCTCAGGCTCGCGGCCAGGTCTTCATCGCCTTTCGCGATGGCCTTCGCGATCGCCGCGTGTTCGTCCCATATCGTTCTTCGCTGGCCCGCGACCCGATGCACGGCGCCCATGACGCGGCGGAGATGCATCCACTGGAGGTGCGCCGTTTCGACGATCAGCGGATTGCCGGACGCCGCATAGATGGCGCCGTGGAAGGCCATGTCCGCTTCGATCATCGCCTTGATATCGTTGCCACGCGACACCTTCCGGCCGGTGGCGATAAGCGACTCGTCTAGCGCGACGCGCTGTCTCGCGGCCAGACGCGCCGCGAGACCGTCGAGCGCTTCGCGAAATTGATACAAGTGCCCCACCCGCGCGATGTCGAGCGGCGTCACCTGTAGGCCCCGTCCGGGCGCATCCTCGACCAGGCCGTCCTTCTTGAGAAGCCGGAAAGCCTGCAACACGGGCGAGCGGGACACCGACAGCTGTTCCGCGATCTCTTCCTGAACGATGCGCGTGCCCGGCGCAATCGACCCTTCGCTAATGGCGTCCAGCAGAATCCGATAGACCTCTTCGACGTAGTCCGTACGAGCCTGAACCTTGGCGAGTTGAGCCGACATATTTCGATTTTCGAACTGGATACCCGATACTATCAGAATCGCACTTTCGATAACCGAAACGTGAGGACCGCGTACCTCCCGCGCGATCAGGACTGTTCCCCCTCATCCATTCGTGTGCGGAACGACCGCGAGCCACACTGGCACATGCCCATTCTCGCAATAGCTGACCAGTTCCCGCGCCAACACCGCACTCGTGAGCGCGTGTCTCGCGCGCCTGACGTCGTCCCAACTGAGCGCCTGCAGCATAACGATCGCTTTGTCCGCGCGATAACGCTGTGCTTGCTCCAATGCCAAGCGCTTGTCCGCCTCGAACTGGGCGGCGCTGATGCCGCCCGCGTCCCTGACGACCAGCGACGCCAGCGCCTCGGCGGCCCGGGCGAGGATCCACCACGCGTCGCTGCCGCCCAGCACGGGCGAGTCGATGCGTACACGCAGCAGTCCGCTGATTTCGGAGAGCGAGGCGCGCGCCTTCAATGCACGCCGGCCGGCGACCGGGATCTCGTCGCCGATGTCCCATGCCGCGAGATCGCCGCCAGCCGATCCGGGCCGCAAAGCGTTGAAGCCCGAGTCGCCGAGCAGCGAGGGCGTGGGCTCGGTCACTTCGCCAGACTCGACAGTCAAGAAATCGGGAAGTCTCAACATAAGATGCATCGCGCCTGTCGGTGGGCCGTCGACGCGCGCCGACACCCGGAAGCGCGCCAAGTGAATGCTGTACCCGGACATTACTCGCCGGCGCCGGGATAACGTATCCGTGCAAACGTGTAAGCCGATCGCCGCGACCGCGCTTCTCACGATGCAGCGTTCGCATCGGCGACTGGGCTGCCTGAGAGGTCGCGCGCGTTGCTGTGAGTGCTCATCAACTACTGGCGAGCCTGGCTGGACGCGCGAGGTACTGACGCGTCGACCGACGCCCGCTCAGGCGACCACCCCATTGCGCGCAGTAGCCGAACCTAACGCAAGCTCGGCGACGCGAACAGGGCATGGCAGCCGCCGCGCGCAAGGTTCCCCGCACCGAAATAGAGAGGCATACATCACCAGTGGCAATAGCGCGCGCGTTGCCTGGGCGCAGGCGTCGGGGCGCTGTCTCGACGGTTGACCCGAACGCGGCCACCGCCTAAGCTGGAAGAATATTGTATCCAATCAGGAGTTGCGGTGGACGTGGTCAACTTGTCCCTTGAGGCAGTTCACGAGCTTGCGGTAAGCGTGCTGACAAGCAATGGCATGGCGCACGATCACGCGGAGGCGATCGCGACGGTCATCACGGCGGGCCAGCGTGACGAATGCCACTCCCATGGCATTTATCGGCTTCTAGTCTGCGTGAACTCGCTGCGCAAAGGTAAGCTCTCGGGGGGGGCTCGACCTGAAATCTCTCATCTGTCTCCAGCGGTCGTGCGCGTCAACGCGCATTTCGCATACTCGCAACTCGCCTTCGCGCAGGGAAGCAAAGTTCTCGTGGAGAACGCCCGACGTCTGGGTATTGCAGCGATGGCCATTACCAACTGCTTCCACTTTTCCGCATTGTGGCCGGAAGTCGAGGCACTTGCTGCAGAGGGTCTGGCCGCCATCGCGATGACGCCGAGCCATAGTTGGGTGGCCCCCGCAGGAGGTACGAAGCCCGTATTCGGTACAAATCCAATCGCGTTTGCGTGGCCCCGGCCTGGGAAACTGCCGTTCGTCTTCGATTTCGCAACAAGCGCCATTGCGCGTGGCGACATCGAACTGCACCGACGCGCCGGAAAATCGATCCCGCTGGGATGGGCGGTGGATGAGGCCGGTGCGCCAACGACCGACCCGAGCGCCGCGATGCATGGCGCGATGTTGACCTTTGGCGGGCACAAAGGATCGGCGTTGGCTGCCATGGTCGAATTGCTCGCAGGCTCGCTTATCGGTGACCTTACTTCCATCGAGTCGCAAAAATTCGACGAAGGCGCTGGGGCCACGCCCTGCCACGGAGAGTTGCTTATTGCGTTCGACCCCGAAGTGTTCGGGGCGGGCCGCCGCGCCGAAGGTGACGCATACGCCGAGGAACTATTCGCTGCAATCGTCGGTCAAGGTGCCCGCCTGCCATCCCAGCGTCGATTCGAGGCGCGGGCACGAAGCGAGACGAACGGTGTATTCGTATCGGCGCAACTTCTCGCGGACGTCGAAGCGCTCATTCCTGCCTGACAAGCGGACATCGTGCCAAGCTTGGTTCGACTGACGTCGCCGCGCTATCAGCCCCGACCGATCAAGCGAAGCCGCGTATCCGGCATCCCGTGCGCCCGGCGCCTCGGAACGGGATTTCGGCGCCATGTCGTTCATCGACCGCGACTGCCGGCCCAGGGTGCAATCACGCACTTACCGGCTGTGGCACGACTACTACCATGGGACTGCCGCCTCGACGCGCCGCCCATCTTCTCGGTCCGCAAACACTCGCCTTCGAAACTCAGGTTGCCCGCGTCCAGCCCTTCCTGACAACGGGCGACATGCAACGACACCGACGCGGTCGCGCCCCACCCATGCGTTTCGCCTGAGCCAAGCGCGCGCCATCCGCGCAGCATTGGCACGAACCGGGTCTTGACTTAGGATTTTGGATACAGGATATTGTTTTCATATCTCCGCTCCGTGCGGCCTCGTCTCCGATAGGGAGTTTCGTATGTCTCCGATTGCCGCACGTCTCGAACGGCTGCCGTTCAGTCGCTTCCACTTCAAGCTCCTTGTAATGGGTGGCTTGGGCTTTATGTTCGAGGCCATCGACGCGGCGATCATTGCGTTCATCCTTCCCGTCGTCCGAACCAAATGGCATCTGAGCAGTTTCGAGACGGGCATCCTCGGCAGCAGCACCTACGTAGGCTTCCTGATCGGTGCGTTGTTTGCGGGCTTGTTGGGCGACCGCTTCGGTCGCCGCGTCGTGATGATGTGGGCGCTAACCTTCTTCTGCGTGATGACATTTGCCAACGCGTTCGTGAGCGACTGGCACACATTCGCGGCCCTGCGCGCAATTGCCGGCATCGGCATGGGCGCAGAGGGTGCGATTATCGCGCCGTTCCTCGTCGAATTCGTCAGCAATCGCTATCGCGGTGCGTTCACCGGCGCGCTCGCCGGCTTCTTCTCGTTCGGCTTCGTCGCAGCGGCTCTGATCGGTTACTTCGTGATTCCTTTGAGCCCGGAAGGCTGGCGCTACGCCCTGGTCCTGGTATCGCTGCCGGTGATCGTGCTTCTGTGGTGGCGACGTTCGCTGCACGAGTCGCCGCGCTGGCTCGAAATTCGGGGACGGCACGCCGAGGCGGAAGCAGTGGTTGCGGACATCGAGCAACAGGTCGAGCGCACTGGCGTCACACTCGCGCCGGTGACGCCGGTCGAGGGCGACGCGGCCGCCACGCATGGCCACTCCGGTTCGTTCTTCGGCAACCTGAGGCTGCTGTGGAAGCCGCCGATGGCGAAGACGACACTGATGAGCTGGTGCCTGTGGCTCTCGGTCACCTTCTGCTCGTACGCGTTCTTCGTGTGGATCCCTGGCCTGCTGATGCAGCGTGGCATGACCATCACGAAGAGCTTCTCAGTTTCGATCTTGATCTACCTGGCTCAAATTCCGGGGTATTACTCGTCGGCCTACTTCTGCGAGAAGCTTGGCAGAAAGGCGACCATCGTCACCTACATGGCGCTTGCGTGTGTGGCGGGCATCTGGCTGGCGAACGCCGCCAGCGACACGTCGGTCGTCATGGCGTCGATCTTCATGTCGTTCGCGATGAATGGTGTGAACGCGGGCGAATACGCCTATACCCCTGAGGTGTTTCCGACGCACTTGCGGGCGACCGGGATGGGTACCGCGTCGGCATTCGGTCGAATCGGCGCAATCTGTTCTCCGATGCTCGTCGGGTATGTCTATCCGATCTGGGGCTTCGCCGGTGTCTTCGGAATAACGACCGCCATCCTGCTGTTCGGCGCACTCGCGGTCATCTTTTTAGGTGTGTCCACCAGTGGCAAGACGCTGGAGGAAATCACGGCGGAAGAGTACGGCGACGGTAGCGCCGATGGAAACGTCAATCGTCTGAAAACAGTCAGGTAAGAGGCGCATATGGAACGGAACGGCAAATCGCCGGCGCTGTCGGCTCTCGAACGCGTTGCCGAAGCACTGCGAGAGAATCATTCCAGCGAAGCGTTCTGGAAGACGCTAGAAACGTCGCTTACGGCAGTATTCGGCCAACGGCTTTTCACGGTGCTGGCGTTCGACACGGATTCGCGCCGCCTCTGTCGGCTCTACAGCAACCGGCCGGACATCAACCCAGTCGGAGGCATCAAGCGCGTGACGCAAAGTCGATGGACAGAGCAGGTTCTCGTGCGTGGCGAGCTTCTGATCGGATCGAATCGCGAGGACATAAAGTCGGTGTTCTCGGAATATGAAACGCTGTGGTCGATCGGATGCGAGAGCGTGCTGAACATTCCTGTGCGCACGCGCGGCGTGACGGTAGGAACCCTGAACCTTCTAGACGCAGCGGGCGCGTACGACCATGCTGACCAAGCACTCGCGGCAGTGTTCGGCCAACTTGCAGCGTCCGTGCTCAAGGACGAGGCAGCGCGTTTGCGCGGACTGCCCGATCCGGCGTACATGGAGCAAGTGTAAGGGGCGATGCGGAGCACGCAGCGCGTGTTTCCGTGCGCAAGTGTCGATTGACAGAAGAGACGGCGGGCGGCAACATACACCAAACTCTTGGATATTGGATCCAATTTACTCATCGGGATTCGTCTTTGACAGGACCTTTCGGCCACCAGGAGATTTGCATGAACCGTCACATCACATGCTTCACTACCGCGGCGGGTGCCATGGCACTGTCATTCAGCGCGCATGCTGCCGACGTGCAATCCGTCAAGCTGGGGCTCGCAGCGCCCATGACGGGGGCGCAAGCCCAGTACGGCGCGGACTTCGCATCCGGTGTGCAACTTGCAATCGACGACTTCAATTCGACGAGGCCCAAGGTCGATGGCAAGGAGACGAAATTCGTACTGGAGGCGCTCGACGACCAGGCCGATCCGAAAGCCGGCACCGTTGTTGCCCAGAAACTCGTCGACGACGGCATCAAGGGCATGTTGGGCCACTTCAATTCGGGGGTGACGATCCCGGCGTCGGCCGTCTATTCGCGTGCCGGCATTCCACAGATCTCGACCGCCACCGCGCCGGCCTACACGCGTCAAGGCTTCAAGACAACCTTTCGGATGATGACTTCCGATACGCAGCAGGGCAGCGTCATGGGTCGATACGTCGTCGAGACGCTTCAGGCGAAGCGCGTCGCGCTCATCGATGACCGCACTGCCTATGGCCAGGGCTTGGCCGAGCAGTTCGAAGCAGCCGTGAAGGCGGCCGGCGGCACCATCGTCGACCGCCAATTCACCTCCGACAAGGCCGTCGACTTTCGCGGCATTCTGACGGTCATCAAGTCCAAGCACCCTGACCTCATCTACTACGCGGGCGCGGACGCGCAGTCGGCGCCGATGCTCAAGCAGGCGCGCAGCCTCGCCATCAAGTCGACGTTCGCGTCCGGTGAGATGTCGAAGACCGAAGCGTTCATCAAGATAGCGGGTCCGGCGGCGGAGGGCGCCATCGTCTCGCTCGCGGGCCTGCCGCTCGACAAGATGCCCGGTGGCCCCGGCTTTACGCGGCGTTACAAGGCGAAGTTTGGCTCGGAGCCCACCACCTATGCGCCTTACACCTACGACGGCGCGATGGCCATGATGCAAGCGATGCAGAAGGCCAACTCGTCGGATCCGGCGGCATACCTGCCGGTGCTTGCGAAAACCGACATGAAGGGTGTGACGAGCGAGCATTTCGCTTACGACCGATATGGCGACCTGCGTGATGCGATCATCACCGTCTACAAGTGCGAGAACGGGCAATGGACGCCCGCGACCGTACTTGGCTCGAAGTAAGCGATGCCATGCGGCGCGGCAGCGCCGCCCAGTCGCGGGCAACCCTCACGGCACGACATGACTCAACAAGCTGAAGTTTCATCGAAGGTTTCCGACGTAGTGGTCGTGGGAGGCGGAATCGTTGGCCTTTCCTGCGCATGGTCGGCACTGCGCGAAGGCGCGACCGTCACGATGGTGGACCGCGACTTCGAAGGTGATCGCGCATCGCATGGGAACGCCGGTGGCATCGCGGTCACCGAGACCACGCCGATTGCCGTGAGCGGTATGTACACGAAGGCGTTGAAGTGGCTGTTCGACCCGCTGGGCCCGTTGTCGCTCGACTGGAAGCATCTGCCTTCGGCATTGCCGTGGCTCGTGGCGTTTCAGCGCTGTGGAAACAAGGAGCGGTTTCGAGCCATCTCGCTCGCGCTGGCGCAACTGAACGACCGCGTCTACCAGGACATTGTTCCGATGTTCGAAGACATCGGTGCGATGAAACAGCTGTACCGTCGCGGCGCCATGACGGTCTATGAGACAGACGAAGCCTTCGCCGCCGACCAGCGGGAATGGACGTTCAAGCGTGAACTGGGTGTGCGCTGGCGAGCCCTTTCGCAGGCCGAGGTGCAAGCGCTCGAGCCGTCGCTCGCACCGGTTTTTCGGCATGGCGTGTTTCTGGAAGACTGGTCGCACATCGGTGACCCGAAGCAACTCGTGACACAGTTGCGCGACCGCGTCCGCGCGCTGGGCGCGACCTTCGTTTCAGGTACGGTAACGCGCCTCGACATGTCCGCTTCGCTTGCGCCTGCCGCAGTCACGGACACCGATGAGCACATCCGGGGGCGCCGGATCGTGGTCGCGACGGGGGCTTGGTCCGCCGCCCTGGCCGAGTCGATCGGCGACCGTGTCTTGTTGGACAGCGAGCGGGGCTACAACACGACGTTGCCCGAGCATGGCATCGGTCTGTCGCGTGAAGTGATTTTCGCCGAGCGCAAGTTCGTCGCCACGCCGCTCGACATTGGCGTGCGCATTGGCGGCGCGGCCGAGTTCGCGGGCTTGAAGGCGCCGCCGAACTACAAGCGCAGCGACGCGTTGCTGGCCCTCGGCAAGCGCTTCCTGCCCGGCATCAACGACGCCGGCGCGGTGAAGTGGATGGGTCATCGGCCGGCGACACCGGATTCGCTGCCAGTCATTGGTCGCTCGCCCCGCGCATCGTCAGTCATTTATGCGTTCGGCCATGGGCATCTTGGTCTCACGCAGTCGGCAACCACAGGGGCGCTTGTCGCGGACCTGCTTGCCGGCCGTACACCCGGAATCAACCTCGAGCCCTACTCGATCAGTCGCTTTCGGAATTAACGGGGTCCCCGCGACCTCTATCTTGCAGCGGGCGTCCCGCACTACTATCTAAAGGTGTGTCATGGCAGTTGAATGGAAAGGTGTTTTTCCCGCGGTCACCACGAAGCTGAAGGACGACGGCTCGCTCGACCACGACGCAATCAAGGCGGGCTTGCATCGCCTCATCGAGAATGGCGTGAGCGGCGTCGTCATGATGGGCATGGTCGGCGAGAACGCACAGCTCACGCCGGAAGAAAAGCGCACGGTCCTGAAGTTGGCGGTCGAAACCGTCGACGGTCGCGTGCCGGTCATTTCTGGTCTCGCGGAAACGAACACGGCGGCCGCCGTTCAGTTCGCGAAGGATGCCGAAGCCCTCGGCGTGCGAGGCCTGATGGTTTTTCCAGGTCTTACGTACAAGTCGGAAAGCCGTGAAACGATCGCGTTCTACAAGACTATCGCGAAGGCGTCGAAGCTCGAGATCCTGCTGTACAACAACCCGCGTGGCTACGGTGTCGACCTGACCCCGGACGTGGTGGCAGCGCTACTCGAAGAGCCGACCATCACGGCCATCAAGGAAGAGTCGTACGACACCACACGCGTCACGGATCTGCTCAGCCGCTTCGAAGGTCGCCTGAACGTGGTCTGCGGCGTCGACGATCTGGTGCTCGAATCGGTGGCCCTGGGCGCCAAGTGCTGGGTGTCGGGCATGGCCAACGCAGTGCCCAAGGCGTCGGTCGAACTCATCGACCTGGCAGTCGCGGGTAACTTTGAGGCGGCACGCAAGCTCTACCGCGTGCTGATCGAGCTGTTCCACCTGGACACGCATGTGAAGCTGGTTCAGTACATCAAGCTGGCGGAAAACATCACGGCGGGCTACCCGGAGCACGTCAAGGCGCCGCGCCTAAAGCTCGAAGGCGAAGAGCGCAAGAAAGTGGTCGCCATCGTCGAGAAGACGATGACTGATCTGCAGGCGTTGGCGCGGTAATCGGCCAACCTGCCCGCGAGTCGCTTCGCGGCCGATACCGCCGCGAGCACACCGACCGGCGACGCGGGCAGCCGTTGCGCGCGCGTCGCGCGACCTCGTAAAACAATTTGATGGTACGGCAATGAAATCGACATTCTTCTGCATCGACGGGCATACCTGTGGGAATCCGGTTCGTGTCGTCGCGGGAGGCGCGCCCGCACTCGAAGGCGCCAACATGCTTGAGAAACGAGCCCACTTCGAGCGCGACTTCGATTGGATTCGCACGGCGCTCATGTTCGAGCCGCGCGGGCACGAAGTGATGTCGGGAAGCATTCTGTACCCTCCGACGCGTCCTGACTGTGACGTGGCAATTCTGTTCATCGAAGTCAGCGGTTGTCTGCCGATGTGCGGGCACGGCACCATCGGAACCGTCACGACCGCCATCGAGAATGGTCTGGTTCGCCCTCGAGAGGCTGGCGTCCTGCGCCTTGAAACGCCCGCTGGCCTCGTCATCGCGCGCTACAAGATGGATGGCGACCACGTCGACTCGGTCCGGCTCATCAACGTTCCGTCGTTTCTGTACGCCACCGATCTATCGGTCGAGGTGGACGGACTCGGCGAAGTTAGATTCGACGTGGCCTACGGTGGCAACTTTTACGCGATCGTCGAGCCCCAATCCGCCTACGCCGGTCTGCACCAATTGAAGCCGTCGGACATCCAACGGCTGAGTCCCATCCTTCGTCGGAAAGCGAACGAGAAATACTCGTTTGTCCATCCTGAAACGCCGGCGATCAAGGGCCTGAGCCACGTGATGTGGACCGGCGAGCCGACGGTCGACGGCGCAAGCTCGCGCAACGCGGTTTTCTACGGTGAGAAGGCCATCGACCGCTCCCCTTGCGGCACCGGTACCTCCGCGCGCATGGCACAGCTTGTCGCCAAGGGAAAACTCGGCATTGGCGAGCGCTTCGTCCATGAAAGCATTATCGGGACGATGTTCAACGGAATCCCCGAATCGACGGCGACAGTGGGCACGCACGACGGCATTGTGCCAAGTATCGAAGGCTGGGCGCGCGTCACGGGGCACAACACCATCTTCGTCGACGACCGGGACCCGTTGGCCAGGGGCTTCTTGCTGAAGTGACGACCGACGCGCTCGATCACGCCATACATTCTCGGAAAATCCAATGCTGATATTGAAGAACGCGCGCGTTCTAGACGTCAACCACGAGCGCGACACGGGGCGGTACGCCATTGTTGTCGACGGAGATGTCATCAAGGACGTCACGCTTGAGCCGGTGTCGACAGACGGCGCGCAGGTGATCGACCTTGACGGAAAGACGGTCATGCCCGGCATGATCGACTGCCACGCGCACGTTATCGCTTCTGTCGCGCACCTCGGCAACAACGGCCGTTTACCCAACACTTTCGCGGTCCTGCGGGCCGTGCCCATTTTGCACGACATGCTCAATCGCGGCTTCACAACCGTGCGCGATGCGGGCGGCGCCGACTACGCCCTCTCGCGCGCAGTCGAGGAAGGCGTGATTGCCGGGCCGAGGTTGTTTGTCGCGGGCAAGGCGTTGTCGCAGACCGGCGGACACGGAGACTTCCGTGAGCGCTTCGACGATTCGAATCCGGACCCCTGCGGATGCCATCGCAATCTAGGCGCGATCGGGCGCATTGTCGACGGTGTAGACGATGTGCGAAAGGCCGTTCGCGAAGAGATGCGTGCCGGTGCGCACCACATCAAGATCATGGCTTCCGGCGGCGTCGCGTCGCCCACCGACCCGATCGGCAACCTGCAGTTTTCCGTCGATGAAATCAAAGCGATCGTTGAGGAAGCGACGTCGCACCAGACGTACGTGATGGCGCACGCTTATACCGGCAAAGCCATTGCGCGCGCGGTCAGGCTCGGCGTTCGGACGATCGAACACGGCAATCTGATCGACGATGAAGCTGCGGCGGTGATGGCCGAACACGGCGCATTCGCGGTCCCGACGCTGGTGACCTACGACGCAATGAGCAAGGTCGGCGCCGAAGCGGGGGTGTCGGAGAGCGCGTTGGCGAAGAACGAGAACGTTCGAATCCAGGGATTGAAGGCGCTTGAATTGCTCAAGCGGCACGGGGTCAAGATGGGGCTTGGCACCGATCTGCTGGGCAACATGCATCGGTTTCAAAGTGACGAGCTGCGCATTCGCTCGGATATCCTCGGCGCGTTTGAAACGATTTGCCAGGCAACGGCGATCGGCGCCGAGATTGTCGGGCAGCAGGGCAAGCTGGGCGTGGTGGCGGCGGGTGCTTGTGCAGACTTGCTAGTGGTCGACGGCGACCCGTTACAGGACATCGGGGTATTGACGGGTCAAGGCGAGCGTATCGTCGGGGTGATGAAGGGTGGCGCATGGGTACGTGAAACACTGTCCTGACGAAACCTCTCTGACTGGATTCTGTATCCTGGCGAACGGAACATGCTACTATGGCTAATGTATCCTAAGTCCTGAACTTTCATGCGCCAGGCCGCCGCCAAACGACGCAGCAACGAAGCGTCAGCACCCAGCGAAGTCCTCGCGGAAGAGACGACGCGAAAGATTGTTCGACCCACCACGGTCGAATTGGTGACGACAGCAGTGCGGCAGCGAATCCTTAGCGGCGAGTACGCTCCCGGGGAAGTGCTTCGCCAAGAGGCGCTCGCCGACGAACTCGGCGTAAGCCGGGTGCCCGTTCGTGAGGCGATCACGCGTTTGACGGCGGAAGGTCTCCTGACCAGCGTCCCGCATAGAGGCGCGTATGTCGCCGAACTATCGGTCGACGAGGTAAAGGAGACGTTCGACATTCGTCTCAGGCTCGAACCATGGATTTTCGCGGAAGCGATAGCGTGCATCACCGAAGCGGAGATCCGCAAGGCCGAGCGTCTGGTCAAGGAGATGGATAAAGCCGACTCGGGCGTTTGGGGCCAGCTTAACTGGCGTCTGCATGAGACGCTGTATTTGCCGGCGCAAAAGGAAATCACGCTCCAAATGCTGCGCGTGTTGCACGATCGCAGTGACCGCTACTTTCGTTTCCAGGCGGTCCAGGTGCCTGTTCGTGAGCAGTCGCATGAAGAGCACATGGCGATGATCAAGGCTTGCAGATCTCGCGATGTGAAGCTCGGCGCCAAGCTGCTGGAAGAACACGTAAAGACCGCGTCAAAACAGATCATGGCTGTCGTCGAAGCGGTGATGTCGCGATAGGACGGCGCAAGCACGCGACTTCATCGCGTCTTGTCTTACTTCGCCATGCGCAGGTCACCGTCGATGCGGCGGTTCAACCCCAGCGGATTGTCGTTCTTCAGCGCGTCGGGGAGCAGCGGAGCAGGAACGTCCTGATAGCAGACAGGTCGCAAGAAACGACTGATTGCCAGGCTGCCGACCGATGTGGAACGGCCATCCGCGGTCGACGGGAAGGGACCGCCGTGTACCATCGCGTGTCCCACTTCCACGCCCGTCCCGAAGCCGTTCACCAAGATGCGTCCGGTTCGACGCTCGAGCGCGGGCAGCAAGGCCTTTGCGTCGGCGTAATCGGCTTCGTCGATGTGCAGCGCCGCCGTCAGCTGCCCTTCAAGCGATTCGATGAGTTCGCGCATCGCGTCAATGCCGCGGCATCGCACGATCAATGCCGCCGCGCCGAAGATCTCTTCCTGTAATTCGGGATGATCGCGGAAGCTGTCGGCGTCGGTGACGAACAGAGCGGACTGGCCTTCATTGACGGCCCTTGCTTCGAGCCCACGCGCCGCCATCGTCACCTTCGGGTGTCCCGCAGTTTTCGCCACCGCGCTGGCGTACGCCGTTCCGATGGCCGGCGTGAGCATTGTTTGAGCAGGCGTCTGCCGGAGCGCCGTCGATGCCGCCGCCACGAACGCGTCGAGCTCGGGACCCTCGACAGCGATCACCAATCCCGGATTGGTACAGAACTGTCCCGCACCAAGCACCAATGAACCAACGAACGCGCGACCGAGGTCTGCTGCGCGGCTCTTCAGGGCATTAGGAAACAGCAACACCGGATTGATGCTGCTCATTTCCGCGTACACCGGGATTGGCTCGGCGCGGGCCGCGGCGAGGTTCATCAGCGCTGTGCCGCCACTGCGGGAGCCGGTGAAGCCGACCGCTTTGATGCGTCGATCAGTGACGAGTGCCTGACCGATCTCGCGACCACTATCGAACAGTAGGGAGAACGTGCCTTCGGGCATTGCACAATCGTTCACCGCCTTCTGCACCGCGCGACCGACGAGTTCGGACGTCCCCGGATGCGCGGAATGTGCCTTGACGATCACCGGGCAACCGGCGGCCAGCGCCGAGGCGGTGTCGCCGCCGGCGACCGAGAATGCCAGCGGAAAATTGCTCGCGCCGAAGACCGCGACGGGGCCTACCCCGATCTGACGCAGACGCAAGTCGACGCGCGGTAGCGGCTTTCGGTCCGGCTGAGCCGGATCGAGGCGCGCGCCGAGGAAATCGCCGACGCGGACGACACCGGCGAACAGACGCAGTTGGCCGACGGTACGGCTGCGTTCGCCTTCGAGCCGCGCGCGCGGCAGCCCGCTTTCGGTCATGCACCGCTCGATCAGCTCGTCGCCAATGTCGAGAATGTTCTGCGCGATCGTCTCAAGAAAATTCGCGCGCGCTGCCAGCGCGGTGTCGCGGTAGAGATCGAACGCCTGCCACGCGAGTGCGCACGCACGGTCGAGATCGACGAGACTCGCCCCCCCGAAAGGAGGCGTGATGCGCTCACCTGTCGCGGCGTCGACGGCGTCGATCGAACCGTTGATCCCGTGGAACGAGTGTCGACCAATCAGCAAATTACCGGTGAGTTGCATCGGATGCGTGTCCTTGCGAAGCGTGACGCGAATTTGTCCGGGGAGACGCGGCAGGTCCGCGCGGCGACGCGCCAACCGCCTTGCCTTGAAACTACAAAAGCTGGATGACGAATAGTATCCTGGATACAATATTCTCGCTCGATTATATGTGTGTGCCGGCCATCCGGCGATGCAGCGAAGCGTGGTCGAGTGTGCGCGGACGCCCGGTCGGACTCCGCCAGGCGCAGGCAATACCCTTCGTTGCTGTTCCATCAAGCCTTGCATCTGCACAGCCGTCGCTCTGAGCTCCGATCCGGCTTGCTCCCGCGCGCACGATGGCCTGGCCGCGCAGTCGGAGACGCGGCACAGCTCCCGTCACGGCTTCATCGCCGCCTTGTCCACGTCCCAGCTGCCAGCGCCCAGCCGCAGGCGACCCCGTTCTATGCCAACGGCGCTCGCAGCGATGCGGCCGGACGAGATCGACGGTCCGATTCGCCAGTTACGAACGCATGAGCGTACAGTTCCGGGGTGTCGATCGCCTCGGTTCGGAAGTTTGCAAGCAGCCTGTCGCGGACGAGCGGCCGCATCACACGCTGGCCACCGGAGATCAGGTCGATTTCGTGGTGGCCACGAGATTGGTGCAACGGACGCCTTAAGACGGACGTTTTGTGGTGCGAGGCAACACTACGACTTATACGCCCCCGCCGTACGCGGTCGCCAACGCGAGCCGATTCAGTCGCGAATCACCGGCGCAGCGGCTCGCGGCATGCCGTCTTGTGGCGAGCGAAGTCGTCCTTGCTCTACCGCCACGGCTGCGGTCGCGTGCGCCGGCCCGCCGTGATGCCGCGCGCTCCCCCTCACACCCCGCAGGCGTGGCCGCCCGCGCCCGGCGTCATCGCCGCTGCCGGCGATCCGACCGTCGCCGCCTCGACGCGTCCGTGAGAGCCGCTGCGCTCCGACTCCCGCGCCGCCTTCGCACCCTCGACCTGCAGCAGTTCCGGCAACGAAATGCCGTTCTTCGCAGCGGTTACCTCCGCCAGTATCGACACCGCAATCTCGGGCGGCGTGCGGCTGCCGATGAAAATGCCGACCGGTCCGTGCAGGCGGGCGATCTCGGTGTCGGTGAGGTCGAATTCCTTCAGACGCTCGCGGCGTGCGGCGTTGTTGCGGCGCGAACCGAGCGCCCCGACATAGAAGGCCGGTGTCTTCAGCGCTTCCATCAACGCCAGGTCGTCGAGTTTCGGATCGTGCGTGAGTGCGATGACGGCGCAACGTTCGTCGAGATGCATGTCCATCACGGTATCGTCCGGCATCGTGCGCACGACCGTGGTGCCGGGCACGTTCCACTCGTCGGTATATTCCTCGCGGGGATCGCAGACCGTGACGTGGTAGTCCAGGCCGACCGCCATCCCGCACAGGTAACGGGACAACTGACCGGCGCCGATGACCAGCATGCGATAGCGCGGACCGTGCACCGTCGCGAGCGACTTGCCATCGAAATGCAGACCGTCGGTGACGTGCGCGTCGCCCAGCCGCGCCGCGCCGCTGGCCATGTCCAGCGTGCGCACCACCAGTCGGCCGGCCTGAACCGCCTCGTACAAGTCGGCGATGCCGCTGCGCGCACTCAACGGCTCGAGCACCAACTCGATCGTGCCGCCGCATGGCAAGCCGAAACGGTGCGCCTCCTCCGCGGTGACACCGTACTTGACCGCTTCCGGCGCCGACTGCTCGATGCCTCGCGCGCGCACCCGCTCGATAAGGTCGTCCTCGATGCAACCGCCAGATACGGAACCCACCACGTGCCCGTCGTCGCGGACCGCCAGCATTGCCCCTTCCGGACGCGGCGACGAGCCCCAGGTCTGCACGACGGTTACCAACAACACGCGGCGGCCCTCATCAAGCCATCGCACGCTGTGTTTCAAGACCTCGAGGTCCACGCTGTCCATGATCGTCCTCTGCGCTCGCGCGTGCGTTTCAGTCAAGAGACAGTGCGTACCGGCCGGCCCGCGCCGCGCCGATACGGATGGCGTCGGCTTGCCGCACCCTGTTCAATCGATCCGCGCCGCATTTCGTTGGCCGCCGGCATTGCCAAGCGGACCGCGACTGTGTTCAGTGTTCCGCTCCACCAGCAGGTGGAGGTAGTCGAGAAAAGTCTCGCGCGCCTCGGCCGGTAGCGCGGCGATGGTGCGTTCGTGCGCCCGAGCCACGCGCGTCTCGAGCCGCGCAAGCACGGCTCGCCCGATTTCCGTCAACTCGGCAACCTTCTTCCTGCGGTCGGTCCGCGACACCCGACTCTGCAGCAGCTTGCGCTGCGCCAGGCGGATGATCACGTCGGCGGTATTAGCACGATCCAGACCTACCGCCCGCGACAGTACGACCTGCTCGGAAGGCCCCAGCTGCGCCAGCGCGGTCAAGAGGCTGTACTGAACCGGCGTGATGCCCTCCGGCGCGCATTCCTCCATGAACAGCGCGACGTGGATCTGATGCAGTCGGCGAATCAGAAAGCCGGGCCGCTCATTGAGCGTGCGGTGTCCGAAGTCCGACGCGGCGTCATTGGGTTGCGTGGCAACTGAGGGGGTCGAAGCATCCATGCGGTGTGGTCGTTCTGGCTGCCGGACGGCAAGTGGAGCGCCGATTCATCAGCATACAACGTATTGGCGCCGCGGCGCTGCACGCCGCCATCGGATATTGCCCGGCGCACCGCCCGCAGTCGCCTGGACAGACAACATTGGCGGCTGATCCAGCCAGCCTGGCAATGCTGCAAAGCGGTGCGTCGATGCACGATTTGAAGGCTTTTGATTCATGTGTGGTGCACCACGTATCGGCCTGGCCGCCGCGGCAACGGGTGAAGCGCAGCGCCCGTCGAGAAGTCGTCGCTTGCACCGTCGATGGCATATCGCTTGCGTGAAGCGGCCGGAATCGTCAGTACCCAAACGATTCGCGAACCACGGCGCTTGCCGTCCGCCGCGTGTCGCCGATACGCGCGGTGCCAACTCAAAAAGGGGCCCTCTATGTCAGTCCGCCACACTCGCCTTGCTTCGCGCCCGGCACGCCGCGCCGCCGCCTGGGCGCGCACCTGCGTGCTCGCACTCGCTGCGGTGGTCAGCGTCAACCATGTCGCACTCGCCGCCAGCGCCGAGGAAATCAAGACGCGCGGCTATCTCAGCGTCGCGACCGAAGACGACTACACGCCGTTCGAATTCGTCGCGGATGGCAAGCCGACGGGCTATGACAACGAGCTGCTCGCGCTGGTGCGCAAGAAGATCGGTGTCGAAGTCCGTCAGCAGGTGATGCCCTGGTCGGGCATCCTGCCCGGCGTAAGCACGGGCAAGTACGACATGGCCTTGTCGGCGGTCCTCGTGACGGATGAGCGCAAGAAGAACTTCGACTTTGCGTCGCCGACCTGCGAGGCAATCACGTTCTATGGCACGAAGAAAGGTTCGTCAATCAACACTGCCGATGCGCTCGTCGGCAAGGTGGTCGGTGCGGAAACCGGTAGCGCAATGCTTGCCGACCTCAAGCTGTTCAACGAGTCGCTGAAGGCGAAGCACGGCGGCAAGGGGCTGAAACAGATCGTCGAATACCAGTCGTATCCCGAGGCTTATCAGGATCTCGCGCTGGGACGCGTGGACGCGGTAGCGAACACGCAGATCAGTTTGAACTCGTTGGTCAAGACGCGCCCGGACACTTTCGCCGTCGGACAGGCGATCGGCAAGCCGACTTACATCGCGTGGGCCGTCAAGAAAGGCAACCGCGACGTTCTGAAGATGGTCGACAGCGTGTTGCTGGAGTTGCGCAAGAGCGGCGAGATGTATCAGTTGCAGCAGAAGTGGCTGGGCGCGACCTACAAGGACATGCCGCAGTCGGTCAACTGACACGCCGAGCGCAGCAATGAACGCCTTCGACTATTGGAGCATCGCGCAAGGCGCGCTGGCGACCGTCGTCCTGTCGCTCGCCAGCATCGTGCTCGGCGTACCGCTTGGCCTCGGCCTTGCGCTGATTCGCTGGGCCCGGATCCCTTTCGCGAACCGCGTGGTGATCGTCTACGTGAGCCTGATCCGGTCCTGCCCGGCCGTCACGCTCACCCTGCTCATCTTTTTCGCGCTGCCGCAGTTCGGTCTGTCGCTGGATCCGACGCCGGCTGCGATCCTGGCCTTGACGATCAGCACCGCGGCGTTCAACTGCGAGATCTGGCGTGCCGCGCTGATGAACTTCCCACGTGAGCAGTACGATGCCGCCCTCGCCTTTGCGATGCCGCGCAGCCTGCGCTTCCGCCGCATCGTGATGCCGCAACTGTGGCGCGCCAGCCTGCCTGGGCTGGTCAACGAGATGACGCTGCAGATCAAGGCGACGCCGGCGGTCGCGGTGATCGGCATCGTCGAGATCACCCGCGCCGCGCTGCGGGTGGGCGCACGCACCTATGATCCGCTTCCGCCCTTCGTGTTCGCCCTCCTGCTCTACGGCCTGATCGTGTTCGCACTGATCAGGACGCAACGCGTGCTGGAACGGCGTCGTCCCGTGGAGGCACGCGTCTGATGGAACACTTTCTGATCATCTGGCAACAACGCGGCGACGTGCTGTCCGGCCTGCTCGACACGATCGGGCTGCTCGTGGTCGCCGCGTTCGCGTCCCTCGCCCTTGGCATCGCGCTCGCGCCGGCGCTGATGTCGCGGCGTCCGGCGATCGTTCGCCTGGCCACCCTCTACGTCGATGCGATGCGTTGCGCGCCGTTCCTGTTGTTCGTGTACCTGATCTACTTCGGCCTGCCCACCGTCGGCGTGAGGTTGTCGAACTGGTGGGCGGGCGCCATCGCCTTGGTCCTCTACAACACCGCATACATGGCCGAACTGCTGCGCGGCGCGTGGATGGGCCTGCCCGCGCCGTTGGTCGAGGCTGGCCGTGCTTACGGCTTTCACGGCTTTACCTTGCTTCGCCGCATCATCATGCCGCCAGTCTTCACGACCGCCTTGCCGATGATCGGTAATCAACTCGTGCAGATCGTCAAGGACAGCGCGTTCCTGACGGTGATCGCCGTCGGCGAACTGACGCATCAGATGAACGGCATCCAGGCAACCTATTTCATTCCGTTCGCTGCCTTCGCCACGGCGGTCTTGCTGTATTGGGCCATCTGTCTGGTGATCGAGGCCGGCAGCGGTTACCTGTCGCGTCTTTCCGAGGAACGCAGAGCATGAATTTCCCGCACGACGTTCCGCCCACGGCGCTGCGCGCCACCGACGGCGCACGGCCGCCCGGCAGCGCCGCAGGCCAGCCGGGCGCCCCAGCGCGCGGCATGAAGGATGCGGTTCTGCAACTTAACGGCATCTCGAAGTCGTTCGGCGAGAACCGCGTGCTGCGGGATGTGTCGCTGACGGTGCACAAGGGCGAAACCGTATGTCTGCTCGGTCCGTCCGGCTGCGGCAAGTCGACCCTGCTGCGTTGCGTGAACTGGCTCGAAGTGCCGGATGCGGGCACCGTTTATGTGTCGGGACAACGCATGGGCGTCCGCGAGGGGTCCGCGCACAAGACCAACGATGCCGAACTCGCGCGCTCGCGTGCGCGCATCGGCATGGTGTTTCAGCACTTTGCGTTGTGGCCGCATCTGACGGTCTTGCAGAACGTGATGGAAGCGCCGATACATGTGCTGAAGCGCCCTCGCGACGCCGTGCGCGCCGAGGCCGAGGCCCTGCTGGAACGCGTCGGTCTGGCCGCCAAGATGGATGCGTTCCCGTCACGGCTCTCCGGCGGCCAGAAGCAGCGCGTCGGCATTGCGCGCGCGCTCGCAATGCAACCGGACATCCTGCTGTTCGACGAACCGACCAGCGCACTCGATCCGATGTTGGTGGGCGAAGTCTTGAACGTCATGCGTGCGCTTGCCCAGGACGGTGCGACGATGGTCATCGTGACGCACGAGATGGCGTTCGCGCGGCAGGTGGCGAGCCGCGTGGTATTCATGGACGGCGGACAGGTGATCGAAAGCGGGCCGCCCGCGCAGTTCTTCGGTGCGCCGCAAACGCCGCGCGCCCAGCAGTTCCTGGCCCGCTTCCGCGCGCACGGAGATGCCGCTGACAACGCGTCTGGCAAGGACTAAGGCGCGCCGGCGTGAGGGCCGTCAGGGCCCTCAGGGCCGCCAAGCCCGCCACGACCGCGCCGGTGCGCCGCCGCTACCGAATGCCGGCGGCGGCACCGCGTCTTGCTTCGGCCGCACGCGCGGCGCTGCGGGCACTTGCAACGCTTCAGGCACTTAGCCCGCTTGGCGCGCGACCATGTCCGCCGCCTGGCGGACTTCGCCATCCTTGTACTTTCCCCACGTCTGCGCCAACTCGCTCATCGCGCGGGGATCGCAGTCATATTCAGGAAGCGTATCGGCATCCCAATGCCCGAACCGATCGGTGCCACGCACCAGCGTCGCGCGTCGGCGACCCGAACTGGAGCGCACGTGGGCCGGCACGTAGAAAAACGCGAAGCCGATCCGTCGATCGTCGGATCGATTCGGCAACGAGCTGTGCGCCGTGCGTTCGTGATGCATTGAAAATTCGCCCGGCGAGAGCGGCATCTCGACGGCCAGTGCTTCGTCGATGCCGACCAGCGTCTGCCCTTTCGCCAGCATGTTGTCTTTCGCATGCGTCTCGACATGTCGCAAGTCGGGACCCGCGTGCGAGCCAGGCAGCACGCGCAGCACGCCGTTGACCGCATTGGCCGGCGTCAGCGCGAGCCATACCGTGACCTCCTCGTGCGGCGTCAGACCGAAATAGGTCGAGTCCTGATGCCACGACACGTAGCGCGGGTCGCGCCCGTTCTTCGCAAAGATCGAGGCCCCGAAAAGCAGAATGTCCGGCCCGATCAGATCCTCGACCGCATCGAGGATCGCCGGCCGGCGCGCGAGCTCGACGATCGCGGGTAGCGCAAGGTGGCCCTTGATCTTCAACGTCTCGTTGACGTCCCGTCCCGAAGCCGTCTCGTAGGCCTCGATGATGCGGCGATAGCCGAGCGCTTCCTCCGCGCTGACGCCGCGCATCGGATAGACGTAGCCGTGTTGCCGGAAGTGCGCTACCTGCGCTTGCGTGAGGTGCTTGGTCATGGACGTTCCTTTGAAGTGTTTCGATCGGACAGCGATATCTCGATACGACGCCAGGCAACGCCCTGGCCCGCGCTCAGCAGCGAATGCGTGTCACGCGACGCCGCTGTAGCCAGCATGCAAGGCGACCGCCGCGGCCAATACGCCTTCGTCGTCGCCCCGCGCACCGATCAGCGAGACGCCGAGCGGCGCGCCGTCGAGCGTGAGCCACGGCATGCTCACTTGCGGCAAGCCGGCCAGACCGGCGACGCACAGCATCTGTTGCGCGCGCGCACGGGTGCCTTCGACGCTCGACGGCGGTTCGTCCAATCTCGGCGCCGCATCCGGCACCGTCGGCATCAGCCAGTAGCGTCCGTCGGAAAGCGCCTCGCTCATCGCGGCGCTGGCGCGACGGCGCGTCAGCTGTGCCCGCGCCACCTGCGCGCTCGTGACATCCAGCGCCGCCGCGAAACGCGTGCCGACATCCGGACCGAAAGCCGTGTGGTGCGCGCGGAACCAGGCGCCATATCGCTGTGCGATCTCGCTCGCTTGCAACACGCGGAACGCCTGTGCCCACTCGGCCAGCGAGACGTCCTGCGCAAGCCGCGAGACCGCGACCGGTAACGTCGGCAACCAGGCGTCAAAAGCAGCGGCGACACGCGCGTCTACGCAGTCAAGCAGGTGACGGGGCACCGCCAGCCGTCCCGCGAGTGCCGACGCCGGCGTCGGCGACAGATCGACCCGGGCCAGCACGGCAAAGACCTCGGCCAGGGTGTCGGCGTCGCGGGCGAACCAGCCGACCGTGTCGAAGCTGTGCGCGAGGGTCAGGCACCCGTCGCCCGCGATGCGTCCATGGCTTGGCCGCATGCCCCAGATGCCGCAGTAACTCGCCGGCAGACGGACCGAACCGCCGCAGTCGGTACCGAGCCCGATGTCCGCGTGGCCGGCTGCGACGGCAACCGCCGAGCCCGACGACGAGCCGCCCGGAATGCGCGTTGGATCGGCGGGATTGGTCGGCGTGCCATAGTGCGCGTTCACGCCGGCCAAGCTGTACGTCAGTTCGTCGGTCACGGTCTTGCCGACCCAGGTGGCACCTTCCGCCAGCAAGGCGGCCACTGCCAGGGCGGTACGGCCGGCAACCGGTTGCTGCGCGCGCCAGGTGGGATTGCCGCTGCCCGTTCGCAGCCCGGCGATGTCGAACACATCCTTGACCGCTAGGCGCTTGCCGGCCAAGCGGGCGCCGGCGGCCAGCGCCGCGTCGGGCGCACGGCCAAAGCCGTCGGCGACAAACGCGCCGTGCAGGCCGGGAGCGAGCAAGCCAGCGCGGTTCATGTCGGCTCCATCCAACTGACGTGCGCGGCCACCACGCGCCAGTGCCCGTTGAACCGTACCCACGTCTGCGACTGACGGCCGATGCGTGCCTCGCCGACTCGCGTGAACGCGATGCTGGTCACCGCGTGGTCGGTTCCAAAAGTCGTGACCATGCGCTCGATCACGGTGCGCATCAGCCCCTTGCCGGGTCGCGCTGCCCGGAACGCGCGGATCGATTCGTAGCCGTACAGGTTTTCGGTGGCGCCGTATCGCACAGTGCAGGGGCTGTCCCAGAACAGCGCATCGAGCGCGGCCACGTCGTTGCTGGTCAATGCCCGTTCGTATTCGTCGAAGGCGGCTTCGACGGCAGCCCGCGTGGCGGGATCGTCGATCAGTGGCGAGCTCACGTTTCAGGCGCTCCGTAGTTGCGCGACGGCGCGCTGAAAGAGGTCCACCGGCGGTGTGTACAGGCCTCGCCCTAACAAGCCGGCGCGCCCATCTTCCCCGACCATTGCGATCGCGGCGAGCGGCGCGATGCCGGTTTCGGCGACCCTCGTCGCATCCAGCACGCCCGGCAGCCGTCCGAACAACGGATGCCCATCGGTATGAACGCGCGGCTGCATGGTCTGCCAGTTCGACGGCAGAAAGGACGCGAAGGCCTGCGCCGTGTCGGGCGCGACGCCGAGTGCCTGCGCACCGAAGCCGGCCGCGTCGATTGCGCCGCTGTCGCCGACCAGAGGCGCCGCGGGCGTTTGCTTGTGTCCCGGCAGACGCGGCCCCACTGGACAGGATGCCGGCGTGGTGACCCAGCGCGCCGGTGCGCCGGCAAGGCGGATACCAACCTCGCTGCCGTTGCCCGCGAGGGCGATCACCAGGGTGGCATCGTGGTCCGGGCCGGCCCCGGCCGACGCCGGTGTTGGCGGCTGTGCGGCGCGGGGGAACCGTTGCTCGGCGCGCCGCTCCCCCGTCGCGCCGTTCCCGCCGGCGGACAGCATCAACGCACACGCCGCCATCCAGAGCGTCAGGAAGAACAGAGGGGTCTGGGCGAGCATCGCATCGACGACCGGAGCGGATTCCGATTCGCCGTACCGTGACGCCAGCACGGCGCGCAGTGCCGCCGTTGCGCCGGTCGTTCGCGCATGCAGGTCGTCGCCGTCGTCGAGACCGGCGCGCGCGAGCGGCGACAGGTCGAGCGCACCTTGCTGCAGCATCGTCTCGAGCGCCGGCGCAAGCACCGCGTCGCGCCACGCCAGACGCGGCAGGATCAGCGGGTCGCGACTGCCAAAGCGGAGTTGTGGGCCCGCGCCGCTGCCCAGCAGCGACCACGCGCAGCGCGCGGGCGAGGTCCCATCCGCCACCTCGACCAAGGCGGTGCGCGGCGAGATGACTGCGGCGAGCGGCGTCACGACGTCATAGGACTGGGCGCTTTCGAGCCTGACGCGCCCAGTCGCAATCAATTGCTGCGCCTCGCTCTCGTCCCGCGCCCACCCCTCGTACAGGCAGCAGAGCACTGCCGACGACAGCACCGGCGCCGAAGGCTGACGCGCGTCAACGAACGGTGGCCCGGCGTGCAGCAGCGTATGCGACGGCAGTCCCACCGCTTCGCGGGCCGGCATGACGGCGCGCCACTGCGGCCGCACCGCATGAATGCGGCGCAGCGCGCGGCTGTTGGCATCCGCTGTCATCGTTCAGCGGGCGCCAAGACCGAACATGCCGCGCAGCCGCGCCCACAGCATCTTCCAGAACAGATTGCCGACATCGAGCGGCGCATTCGGCACGGGCGTGCGCGGCGCGGTACGCTGCGGCACGGGTGAATCGGACGACGGCGATGCCGAGGCTGGCGGCGCGGCGGGCGGCACGCCAGCCGGCGTTGCAGCCGATCCCGCAGCCGAAACCGCAGCCGACTCTGGTGCCGACTGTGGTGCCGACGCAGCGGCCGGGCCATCGCTGGACGTCGCGCCCGGCACAGACGACGCACCATGCGCCGGTGGCGAGGAACCAGCGCTGGTCGCCGCGTCGGCGCCCGCTGCAGGCGTCGGCGGCGTTGCGATTGGCGGCGTTGCCATTGGCGGCGCGGCCGCGGCCGCGTCGAGACGTGCCTTCAGATTGTCCGCGAAGGCTTCGGTCATGCGCGTGGCCAGCTCGCGTACGATGCCGCCACGCGAAAACTGGGCGAGGCTGCCGCCGATGGTGTATTCCACCTTGACGTCGACGCGGGTCTCGTTTGGCGACGGCGCCGCGAGCGAGAAAGCGGCTACGCCCTTCACGCGCGACGCGCTCTTGCGGTCGACGCCCGTGCCGGTGATGCTGCCCTGACGATTCTCGTCGTCCAGGGTCATCTCGCCGTCGCCTGCGAAGGACGCGATGATCGGTCCGAGCTTGACGGTCATCGCCAGCTTCAGCAGGCCGTTCTCGACCGGTGCCGTCAGCGAGGCTCCGGGCAGGCAGGCAACAATCTCGGGGACATCGTGAAAATGTGCCCAGACCGCGTCGCGCGGATAGGGTACGGTGAAGCTCTGTTCGATTTCCATTGCGCTGGCGTCCGTGTTCTTGAATCAGACGGTGGCGACCGCCGTCGTCGCCGGGTTGGACATGGCCGCTTCGGCACGACGCGCATCGAGCACGCGGCGGATTGCGCGCACGATGCCGACGTAGCCGGTACAGCGGCAGAGGTTGCCCGACAATTCCAGGCGCACCCGCGCGTCGTCCGCGTCGGGCAGACGCGTGACGATGTCGCGCGCGGTCATCAGCATGCCGGGCGTGCAATAGCCGCACTGCAGCGCATGCTCCGCGGTGAAGGCTTCGCGCAGCGCGTTCATCACCGGATCCGCGTCGAAACCTTCGATGGTCCGCACGGTGCTGCCTGTGCAGCTCACCGCGGAGGTGATGCAGGAGCGCGTCGGCGCGCCGTCGACCTCGATCGTGCATGCGCCGCAGACGCCCTGTTCACAGCCGATGTTGGTGCCGCAGAGCATGCGCTGCTCGCGCAGGAAATCGGCCAGGCTGGTGCGCGGCTCGACGCAGTCCGCGACCCTGCGCTGGTTGACGACCAGGTCGATGGATTTCGTGAAGGTTTCGTTCATGATGTCGTCCCGTCCCGGCCGCGGATGATTGCCGCCGCGCGCATCAGCGCAACGCGATGGACCTGGAATTCATAGCTGTCGGCTTCGATGCCGGCCGCCGCGATGTGAGCGTCGAACGGCCGGGTGTCGAACGGCCGGGTGTCGAACAGCCCGGCGTCGAGCGCGGCGTCGCCGGTACCGTGGAGCAGCGCGCGGGCATCGTCGATGACATGCGGCGGGCCATCGATCGCGCCGACGATCGCCCGGCACACGCCGCGCGGCGCGTCATCGATGCACACCGCGATGGCCTCGGCGAACTCGCCCGGCTTGCGGTTGAATTTGTAATAGCTCCATCGTGCCGCGGCCGACAGGCGCTGGAAGCGCACCGCGGTCAGGATCTCGTCCGGTTCGAGCGCGGTCGTGAACGCGCCAAGCATCCACGATCGGCTCGGCACGACTCGCTCACCGTTCGACCCTGCGAGCAGGAACTCCGCGTCGAGCGCACACATCGTGTTGATCCAGTCGGCGGCCGGATCGGCATGCGCCAAACTGCCGCCGAGCGTGCCGCGATTGCGCACCGCGCGGTAGGCGATGCCGCGCGCGACATAGGGCATCAGCCCACGCGTGCCCGTGTCCACCTTGCCGTCTTCGATTTCGGCATGGGTGACGCACGCGCCCAGCGTCACGGTGGCGTCGTCCACCTGGCAGGCACGCAGCGCAGCGATGCCGCGCAGGTCCACCAGCATGTCCGGCTGCGCGAGTCGCAGGTTCATCATCGGGCCGAGCGACTGGCTGCCGGCGACGAACTTGGCCATGCCCTCGCTCGGTGCAACGAGGGCGATCGCCTGCTCGCATACGCCAGGTTTCGCGTAGTCGTGGCGGGCCGCCTTCATGCCAGCACCCCCGTCGCCGCGTCGGTTGCCTGGCGCTTCGCCGCGAGCGCCGCGATGATTGCCTTCGGCGTCACCGGCAACTGGTCGATCCGCACGCCGAGCCCGCGCAACGCGTCATTGACCGCGTTGGCGATCGCGGCCGGCGGTCCGATCGCGCCGCTCTCGCCGATGCCTTTCTGTCCGAATTCGGTATATGGTGCCGGCGTCTCCATGTGCTCGATGCGAATCGCCGGCACCTCGGTGGCTCCAGGCAGCAGGTAGTCGGCAAGCGTCGAGGCCAGCGGTTGGCCGTCCTCGCTGTAGGGCATGGCTTCGTAGAGCGCGGTACCGATGCCCTGCGCGACGCCGCCGAAGACCTGCCCGTCGACGACCATCGGATTGATCAGCACGCCTCCGTCCTCGACGATCGCGTAATCGAGGATCTCCGTTTGCCCGAGTGCGGTATCGACCGCGACCACCACCGCATGGCACGCATAGCTGAACGTGCCGGAGTCGCGCTGCGCCTGGTAGGCGGTCGACACTTCGAGGCCGCGTGGATCGACATCGGGCGGCAACAGTTGTGGCGCGAGATACCAGGTCCGCGCGATCTCCTCGAGCGTGCGTCGCGCATCCTTGCCGACCACCGCGCCCGCCTCCCAGCGCACTTCGTCGACACGGTCCTGCAGCAGCCACGCGCCGATCTTGATCAGGCGTGCCTGCAACTCCTTGGCGGCGCGTCCCACCGCGCCGCCTGCCATGACGATCGAGCGCGAGCCCCACGTCCCGGTCGAGTAGGGGGTAACGCCGGTGTCCCCGAGCACGATGCGCACGCGGTCGGTGTCGATGCCCAACACTTCGTGCGCGATCTGTGCAAGCGTGGTCTCCATGCTCTGGCCGTGCGAATGCACGCCCGCACGCACTTCGAGGATGCCGTCCGGCGTCAGGCGCAGCACGGCCGGCTCGCGGCCCGGCACCATCGGGATGCCCCAACCGTGGTAGACCGACGTGCCGTGCGCGCCCTGCTCGCAAAAAATCGCCATGCCAAACCCGATCCGTCTGCCGTCGGGCTCGCCGCGCGCCTGCCGGGCGCGCACCGATGGCAGGTCGATCGCGGCGATCGCGCGGCGCACGGCCTGCGGATAATCGCCGCTGTCGAAGTGCTTGCTGGTGATGTTGTCGTACGGCATCTCGTGCGGTTCGACGAGGTTGCGCAGCCGCACCTCGTGGGGCTCGATGCCCGCCGCCAGCGCGACGCCGTCCATCACGGTTTCGATCGCATAGCACACGCCGGTACGCGCCACGCCTCGATAAGGCAGGATCGGTGGCTTGTTCGTCGCAACCGACCAGGTGCGGCACCGATAGCGATCCATCTTGTACGGGCCGGGCAGAATGCTGCCGATCTGCGCGGCTTCCAGGCAGGCGGAGAACGGATAGGACGAATAGGCGCCCGAATCGACGTGGGCCTCGCAGTCGACCGCCAGCAGGCGGCCGTCACGACTCGCGTAGGCGGTGATGTCGTAGTCGTGCTCGCGGCAGTTCGCGTTGGCGGTCAATTGCTCGCGGCGATCCTCGATCCAGCGCACCGGTCGCTCGAGGTGCATCGCCAACCAACCGCAGCACACTTCCTCTGGCAGCAGGATGCCTTTGTAGCCGAAGCCGCCGCCCACGTCCGGCGCAATCACCCGCACCTGCCCCTCGTCGAGCCCGAGACATCCGGCCAGCCCCGTACGGGTAATGTGCGGCATCTGCGCCGACGTGTGAACGATCAGTTGCGCAAGTCGTCGATCCCAATGCGCGACGACGCCACGTCCCTCCATCGGCGCCATGCTCTGCCGCGCGGTCCGCAACCTGCGATGCACGCGAATCGGCGCATCCCGGCGGATTGCCTCCAGATCGACGTCGGCCTTTGCATCGACCAGCGTTTCGAGAAAGACATTGTCGCCCCACGCCTCGTGGACCAGCGGGGCGTCATCGCGGCGCGCGTCGATCATGTCGACCACGGCCGGCAACTCCTCGAAGTCGACGAAGACCTGTGCCGCAATGTCCTCCGCCGCGGCGCGGCTGGCCGCCACGCACATCGCGATCGGCTCCCCGACCTGACGCACCTTGCCGCTGGCCAGTACCGGCTGCTGGGACGGCTTGAAACCCGGCAGCCCGGAATTCGCGACGATCGGCTGGACACCGTCCAGATCGGACAGCGTGAAGATCGCGCCTTCGAAGCCGTCCGGCTTTTCAATGCCGACGATGTGTCCATGCGCGATCGGGCTGCGCACGAAGGCCACGTCGAGCATGCCGACCATGCGGATGTTCGGCACGTACTCGCCGCGTCCGTGCATGAAGCGCTCGTCTTCCTTGCGAGGCAGCGATGCACCGATGCCTTGCGCCCGGTTCGGATCGGCTCGTCTCTGCGCGCGTTTGATCATGGCTTTGCCCTGCTGGCTCAGGCGGCGCGTGCCAGCGGCAGCGTCGGCGAGATCGCGTCGTGGCGCACGCCGTCGCGCAGGCAGAAGCGCGGCGACAGCATGCGGTCGGTGATCACCTGCGTCCCTTCGTTGTCCTCCAGCACCCAGCGGCCGCGCTGATCGTCCAGCACGCTGACGTCCGCAGCGCGGCCCACCTGCAGCGAGCCGATGCGATCGGCCATGCCAGCCAGCCGGGCAGCGTTGCTGGTCACCATCGCAACCACATGGTTGAGCGGCAAGCCAAGCGCGAGCATGCTGGTCATGGCGCTCACCAGACTGAACTGCGTGCGGCCGAGAAACGAGTGTTCCTCGTCCGGATGGCTGTCCGGCGTGCCGGCAGGCGCCGGCACGTGCGTGTTGTAGCCGTGCATATCGGCACCGAGAGTGTCGGGCACGACGCCCGCATCAAGGACGATGCGCGCCGTCTTGAAACTGAAGTGCGAGCCATGTCCGACGTCGATCTTGAGGCCGCGCGCGACCGCCTCGTGGACCAGCGGATGCAGGCGGCCGTTCTCCTCGACGAAGCCGCCCGGATGCCGGCTGAACGGATGCGCGAGGATGTCGCCCGGTTTGAGCGTCTCCACAACCTGATTGAAGATCGAGTCCGGACGCACCGGCAACGCGCCCGCCTCGGGCTTCGGCCATAACTGCCCGAAGTGGATGTAGAGCGGCAGCTCCGCCTCGCGGCCGATTTGCGCTGCGAGTTTCATGACATCGAGGCCCCAGCGTGCGAAGCCACCAATTTCCGCATGCGCCTTGATGCCCTTGACCAGGTCGCTGTTCGCGCGGGCCGACTTCACCGTGGCATCGACGCTCACGCAGTCGGGACGGTACAGGTCCGGGTAGTAATGGCCTTCGAGGCCACCGACCAGGTAAGCGGAAAGGTAGGCCAGCACCCGCGTGGCCGAGCGTTCGACGAGGAAGTGCCGAAAGGCCGGAATCGTGATGCAACTCGATCCGCCCTGGTCGACGATGGTCGTGACGCCCGACTGTACGCCGCATTGGTCGGGATTCAGGCCGAAACGACCGGTGACGTACTGGAATACATGACCGTGCGTATCGATCAAACCGGGCAGCACCAGCTTGCCGGTGCAGTCGATGCGCTCGGCGCGCGGCGCACCTGCTGCCAGGTCAGGCCCCGTCGCGGCAATGACGCCGTCCTCCACGAGAACGTCGAGCGTGGCGTCGATCTGCTGAGCCGGATCGATGACGCGGCCCCCTTCGAGCAAGACTTGAGACATGGTCGATACACTGGGCGATAACGAGATGTGTGGTGTACCGCAAATCGTATGCCGGTTTCGACCGCGCCGCATGATCGATACTTTAAACGCTATAAATCAATAGCTTACAGGATACGCGCGAGCCGACCGCGAGCCATGCCACGGATTGCCTGCAACACGAACGCGCACCATTTCGGACGCTTCGCACCGCCAGCACGCACGATGCCTCTTTATGGTGATTGCTTGGTATGCCCCATGGTTTGCGACGGCGCGCCGCTTGGGCCTAGAATGACGGCTTGCGCGGCCCCGTTGCGCGATCTCGAAATGCCGCCCCGCGCGCGGGGCTGACCTCATACGAACATCCGTGACTGATCATCTCGACATCAAACGCGTCCGAGCCGAACTTGCCGATCGGCAGGCGCGCTCGCCGTTGTTCATGCGCCCCGGCTTCCTGATCCGCCGCGTGCATCAGATCCACACCTTCCTGTTCGGGGAGGAAACGAGCGCGCACAACATCACGCCGGTGCAGTACAGCCTTCTCACCACACTGGAGACCCACGGCGAGATGGACCAGAACAGTCTGGCAATCGAGGTCGGACTGGAACGTTCAAGCGTTGCCGAAGTGATTCCACGCCTCAGCGCGCGGGGTCTGGTGAGCCGCAGCCAGGCGGCGCACGACAAGCGCATGCGGCTGGTCAAACTCACGCCGGCTGGCAGACGACTCGTCAAGAAAATGGCCAGCGCCGTGCAACGCGCCCATGACCGAACCATCGAACATCTGTCGCCGGACGAGCGGGACGTGTTCATGCTCCATTTGATTCGCCTGGTGGAAGCCAATCATGCGGATAATCTGGTGCCGCTGCGCCTGCCCGGGACGCAGGCCATCGAAGACGACGCGGCGTCTGCCGACGCGGCCTGACCAATGGTCGGCGGGGCCGGCACGATGCGGCCCGCCGTGCCTCCCGATACCGCGCATGGCAGCCGCGTCGAGGTCGGCTTCGCCCGGCTGAGGGGCCCCGCGCTCAGGCCGCCCCGTAGGCCGGTGTCGGCTCGAAGCGGCTGATTTCAAGACCCGAACCGACCGGCACCTGCACGCTCGTCATGCCCGGCTTGGCACGCACCGCACGGCCATACGACGCGATGCCCTCGTGTGCCGGCTGGATCATGTTATCGGCCACGACGATCGCGCCGGGATTCAGCTTCGGATAGAACAGTTCCAGGCACGGCTCGTACAGATCCTTCCACAGATCGAGCAGTACGAAATCGATCCCGGCCGGCAGCGCCTCAAGCAATTCCAGCGCGTCGCCCACCTGGAATACGATGTGCCCGTCCAAGCCGGCGCGACATGCCATCTCCTCGGCGTGACGGGACTTGTGTGCGTACATCTCCATCGTCACCACCCTGCCGCCGGTGGCGCGCGCCGCTTCGGCCAGCCAAATGCCGGAGTAGCCGAACGACGTGCCGATCTCGACGATGGTCGGTGCGCGCAGACTCCTGGCGAGCACATTGAGCAGTTGGCCGGTCTGCGGACCGACCGCGCGCAGCAGTTGGTCGTTGCTGAGGCTGTCGCGCAAGCCGGGATCACGCTGCCTGGCCAGTTTCTCGTCGTCGATGCGACGGTGGTAGGTGTCCAACACCGCCTGTATGCGTTCGTCCATCGGCTCCTCCTTTGAATGTCGGGTCGGGGCGGCGCGGCCGGAAGCCTTGCGCGGTGGGGCTCGCGCGCCGACCATCGCAGGCCGTTCCCGCGCTCCCGCCGCTTCAAGCCCTGCGCGATTCAAGCCCTGCACGATTCAAGCCCTATGCGAATACGCGCTGCCGCGTTGCCAGCCGCTCGCGCGGCGTACACCGTCCGTTGCATTGCATTCTCTCTCGCGCGCGGCGTGCGCAGGTTACGTTTTATTGCAACGGGCGACCCTGCCGGCCGCCCCGGCATGCGCGCCACTGCTTATTGAACAAGGCGCCGGGAGCGGGCGGAACGCGGCATGCAGGCCAGCGCGACACGGACGGCAAGACGTTCCACACCGGGCACACCGACCGCGACAAGACGCTGCCGCTGGGCGTGCCGCAGCTGATGATGGGGTTCACCAAGGACGGACAGGTCGACCCTGCGATGGTCAAGGCGCGCGACGAGCGCCTCGGCATCGATTCGGCAGCGCGACGACGCGCTCGTGAAGACATTTCGAGCCCGCCCGTGGACACCGGAGCCGACGCATGGCAACAGCGGCACGTCGTGCAGTTTGCGGATCCAACCGGCGCGGCGCATGCCGGACACGGCAGCGCCGCATCCCACGCAGCCTTTTCCGGGGGCGGGACAGAACGCGCGAAGCGCCGGGCGCTGACTACCGCTGACTACCGCCGCATACCGCTGCATACCGCTGACTACCGCCGAATACCGCCGCGCACCGCTGAACCACGCGCCGAGGTCGAATCGACCAAGCGGCGACAGCATGCCGTCCGCCGCGAAACTACCGCGCAGCCGGCGCACCGCTTAGCGCGATCGCCGATATCAAGCGCTGGAATCGTTGGTTAGCGTTGACGCGGTCGGCGGCTAACATGCACTGACCCGTTCCGCCATGCCGTCGCGCCGCGCAGTTGACCGTGCGCAGCGCGTGAAACCTGATGAGCCGCCCCACCTCAACGCATACCGTCGATTCGCCAGCGCGACATGTGCCCGCCACGCCTTCAGGTGGCCGCGCGGGGCGGATGCACAATGATGGCCTGCTTCCAAGTGGCGGCGCCGCCCCGGCCGCGACATTGGATCTATGGGCCGCCTCCCACGGTCATCTGGACGTCTGCGACGTCGGCGCGCCAGAGTGGGCGCGCCCACCCGCCGCGAGCCGGTCGGCACTGCATCGCTTGCGTCGGCATCTTGCCCCGTGGCTGCTGCCGTTGTTGCTGCTTGCCGCGTGGGAGATGGCCTCGCGCAGCGGCGCGCTGGCGACCCGTATCCTGCCCGAACCGCTGAGCGTCGCCCGCGCGGCGTGGCGTCTTTGGCTCGACGGCAGTCTGATGACCGACGTGGCCGCGAGCACGGGCCGCGCGCTGTCCGGGTTTGCGGTCGGCGCGACGCTCGGCCTTTTGCTCGGCCTGGCGACCGGTCTGTCGCGGTGGCTGGAAGCGCTGCTCGACTCGACGCTGCAGATGATCCGGAACATCCCGGCGCTGGCCACCATTCCGCTGGTCATCCTGTGGTTCGGCATTGATGAAAGTGCCAAGCGTTTCCTGGTTGCGCTGGGGGTTTTCTTCCCCGTGTACGTGAATACATATCATGGCATTCGTTCGGTCGATCGCGACCTGATCGAGATGGCGCGCAGCTACGATCTGCGCGGCTGGCCACTGTGCCGCGATGTGGTGATTCCGGGTGCGCTGCCGTCGATTCTGGTGGGAGTGCGTTTCGCGCTGGGCCTGATGTGGGTCATGTTGATCGTCGCCGAGACGATCTCGGCGCAATCCGGCATCGGCTTCATGACGATGAATGCGCGCGTGTTCATGCAGACCGACGTCGTGTTGGTCGGCATCCTGCTATATGCGCTGCTCGGCAAGCTGGCCGATCTGCTGGCGAAAGCACTCGAATTCGCGCTGCTGCCGTGGCAGCGTGCGCGCGCGTCCGCGAGGTCGTCATGAGCGCGGTGCCTGCGGCCAAGCCTGCCGGCAACCAAGTCGCGCCGGCGCGGACACACGGACGACAGTCCGCCGACGCGAGCGTACGACTGGAACGCGTCACGAAGCGCTTCGGGACGCGAACGGTCCTGCGCGCGCTCGACCTGAATGTGGAAGCCGGCAGTTTCGTTGCCATCGTTGGCCGTAGCGGTTGCGGCAAGAGCACCCTGCTGCGGCTGATCGCCGGCCTGGCGCAGGCAGAGGCCGGCCGCGTCACAGTCGACGCCCGCCCGGTTCGGATCATGTTTCAGGATGCGCGCCTGTTGCCCTGGCGCTCCGTGCTGGACAACGTCGCGCTCGGCCTGCCGCGTTCGTCGCGCGAGCGGGCGCGGGAGGCGCTGCGCGCGGTGGGACTGGGCGACCGCCAGGACGACTGGCCCGCGCAATTGTCGGGCGGCCAGCGTCAGCGCGTCGCGCTGGCGCGCGCACTGGTTCGCGAACCGGCGTTGCTGCTGCTCGACGAGCCCCTGGGCGCGCTGGATGCGCTGACACGGATCGAAATGCAGGCGCTCATTGCACAGCTGTGGGCGGATCGACGCTTCACCGCAGTCCTGGTAACGCATGACGTGCAAGAAGCCGTGGCGCTCGCCGACCGCGTCATCGTCCTCGACGCAGGCCGGATCGCGTTCGACCGACGCATCGATCTGCCGCGTCCACGCGCCCGTGGCAGCGAGCCGTTCGCGGTGGCGGAGGAAGACGTATTGCAGCGCGTCCTTGCGACCGCAGTGAGCAACCCATGAGCGCATACCGCCCGAGGACCGCTCGCGACGGACGATGTCAGCGCGCCGATCGACCATTGGTCCGCAACGCCTCCTGTTCCGCAGCATTCGACCGACGTTTGTGATGGCTCACACCACGCTGATTTCCAGCAGTCCCTCGCCGACTGCACGCAGCACTCATCTCCTCGACCTTGCCGATGCCGCCTTGCGTCGCCGACGGCGCACGGTGCAACGCATCGATATCCCTGCGCTGCCTGCCGACGCGCTCGTCTCGGCGGACAGCCAGGCGCCGGCGCTTGCGGCCGCGCTCGCGAGCGTCGACGCCGCGGAGGCGATCGTGATCGCTTTGCCCGTCAGCCAGTCGTCGTTCAGCGGCGCGTTGAAGTTGTTCCTCGACGTGCTGCCGCAGCGCGGCCTGGTAGGCAAGGAAGTGCTCGTGCTGGCCAGCGGAACCAGTCTCTCCGACTTGTTGGCCCTGGACTGCGCACTGCTGCCGGTGCTGTCGTCACTGGGCGCGCGCCGCATCGCGCCGCACGTGTTCGCGACCCCGGCGCAACTGATCGCGCAGTCCGACCACGGCTACGCCACCGACGAAAGCCTGCGCGAACGTCTGGAGCACGCGGTGGCACAACTCGATCTGGTCCTGTCCGAACGCGCCGAGTTGTTCGCGCATCGCGCCGCCGCGATCCGGCAGCGTACCGCTGACTTCTTCGCATCCCTGGCAACGATCGAAGCCGCCCCTGCCGACGCGAAGCCGACGCTGCCCCGCCCGCGCCCTTCGCGACGCGGCTGCGAAGCGCTTTTCGCGCTTGACTGAAGCGCGTCCCCAACTCACATCGTCCCGGCATTCGACCTTGCACCATGCCCGGCATGCTGCGCCGCGCGCCAGGCCGTCGTCCGCTCGGCCGCACTGACGATCGGCGCAAGCGTGGTGCGCGTCCATCAGGCGTCGCCACGGCCGGCACGTCGCCAGGTCAGCGCGCCGAAGCCGCATCGGCACGCTCATATCGTCGCGCAGCCAAGTCGAAACCGCAGTCGAAACCGCAGTCGAACCGCCAGCCGTACCCCAGGGCCGCAGCCCGAGCCGCACCCCGGGCTGCATCCAGAGCTACACCTAACTCTCACCGCACTGCCAACCTCGTCATGATGCGTTCGATGCCTTTGCGTTTGCCCCTGTTGCTGCGTTTCCTTTCCGGCCGCGCCGTCCTGTCCGCCCTGCTGCTGGCTGCGCTGTCGGTCGCTTCACTCATCGGCGTGTCGCCCGCGCGCGCCGAGGTGACGCTGCGCGTCGGCTATCTGCGCACGCAAGGGTATCTCGCCGACTTCCCGTTGGCCAAGGTGGCGATACCCGGCGTACGCCTGGAGCTTGTCGCTCTCGAAACCGGCAACGATGTGTTGGAAGCACTCAGCGCCGGTGCAATCGACGTCGGTGAAACGGGCGAAGTGCAGCCGATCTTCGCGCAGAGCGCGGGGCAGCCAATCAAGGTAATTGCTTCCACCGCGCCACAGCCGACCGCCACCGCCATTCTCGTGAACCAGGCCTCGCCGCTGCACCAGGTCGGCGATCTGCGTGGCAAGAAGATCTCGTTCGTGCGCGGCACCAACACACACTGGCTGGTGATTCAATCGCTCGGCCGCGTGGGCCTCAAGCAAGCGGACATTCAGCCGATCTTCCTCGGCCCGGCCGATACGGTGACCGCGCTGGTCCAGGGACAGATCGGCGCGGCGACCCTGACCGCGCCGAATATCCAGATTGCCGAAGCGCGCGGGGCGCGAGTGCTGGTCGACGGTACCGGCATCGTGAACAGCTCGATCTACTACATGGCGAGCACCAACACGATCGCTGGTCCGAAGCGCAACGCACTCGGCGGCTTCGTGACCGCCCTCGACGCCCACTTGCCCTGGATCCAGTCACACCTGCAGGAGCGCGCCGCTTACCTCGCACCACGCTACGGCGTACCGCCGGAGATCGTGCTGGCCGCGTCGCGTGTGATGGCACCGCGCCTCGTGCCGGTGGGCGACGGCAAGCTGGCTGCCTACACGCAGCGCATCGCCGATGCCTTCGCCGAACAGAAATTGATTCCCGCTCGCATCGACGCACGCCAGGAATTCGATGGCAGCTTCGACGCGTCACTCAGGAAATGACCCCGATCGAACGGCGCGCTCACCCGCTTGTGGCAGGCGGCGCCCGACTTCCTCCCTGGCTTCTGTCTTGGCCTTACCCCCGCATCCTCCACGTTTCGAGCCATGTCCGCCTTCCATCCGCATCCTGAACTGGCGGTCTCGCCGGTTCGGTCAGTACGCTTCGGGATCTGGGCGCCACATCGTGGCAACTGGGTCAGCGACCCGCGCGACGGCCCCGCTCGCGCGCCCTTCGCGCTGGCACGCGATGTCGTGCTCAGCGCCGAGCGCAGCGGCTTCGATACCGTGCTGTTTGCGCAGCATACGATCAATCCGCAGGACCCTGGCGCCGACGTGCTGGAGGCATGGACGGCGGCGGCCGCCGCCGCCGCGCTGACATCGCGGATCGAGATCATCGCGGCAATCAAGCCGCGCCTCTATCATCCGGCGGTGCTGGCGAAGATGGCGCTCGGCATCGAGGACATCAGTCAGGGCCGTTTCGCATTGAATGTCGTTAGCGCATGGTACAAGCCTGAGCTCGAACGGTCCGGCATCGGTTTCCCGGAACACGACGAGCGCTACGCATACAGCAGCGAATGGTTATCGGTCGTCAAAGCGCTGATGGGTGGGGAAGCGCTGACGCACGCGGGCCATTCATTCAAGCTCGATGCGCTGGAGCTTCATCCAAGCAGCGCGTACCGCGCCCGCCCTTACATCTACACTGGCGGCGAATCGCGCGCCGGACGTCAGTTGGCCAGCGATCACGCGGATTGCTGGCTGATCAACGGCCGCCCCGTCGAGGACATGCGTCCGATGATCGAGGACCTGCGCGCGCGGCCTCGCGTCGGCGCACCCTTGCGCTTCGGCACGACCGGCTTCGCACTGGTGCGCGACACCGAGGCGCTGGCCCAGCAAGAACTCGCGCACTGGCTCGCCGTCCAGGAGGGACAACGCGACGCATTCCGCATGCAGGCCGGACAAGTCGACCCAGAGGCCAGCACGATCCACTACGTCAAGCAGTACGAGAACGGTCGGCTAATCGGCGCGAACGGCGGAACCATACCGGGCTTCGTCGGCAGTTACGACCAGGTGGCCGACCGCATCGCCGCCTTCCATCGCATCGGCGTCGACACCTTCCTGTTGTCGTTCTTCCCGATGATCGCGGAGCAGGAACGCTTCGCCGCGGAAGTGATACCGCGCGTGCGGGACCGGCTCACGAGCGGCGGACACGCGCCTGTGTGCGACGACGCGCCAGGCGCACGGCATGCCAACGGCGAATCCGCCAAACCCGTCAGACCCGTTGAACCCGTTGCATCCGTTGAACCGCTGCGCGCCTGACTGTACCAACCGGAACAAGACGAACAGATTAGCGTCCCGTTGCTTATCGTCACGCAATGCGGTTCGGGCCAAGCCGCCTTCACGACCGCGACGCTGCTTCACTGGTCCTTTGAAGCGTCGCGCCAACGCTCGCCAGCATGTCCGATCCTCAACTGCAACTTGTCGACTTCCACTGTCACCACGTCCCGCCCGACCTGTTGACGTCGCAGCCGCAGCCCGACACGCCGGCAGCGGCTCGAACGCGCCGCCTCCTGACCGACCTGGATGCGCTGCTGCACGGCACCGACGGCGCCGACGTCGACCAGCGGGTGGTGAGCATCCCGGCCGAGCAGTTCGCGCCCGCCGGCCGCCCGCCAGCAGCGACGCAACTCCAACGCAACAACGACTGCCTGGCCGAACTTGTCCAGCGTCATCGCGGACGCCTGTTGGGCCTGGCCACCGTAGACGCGTTCAGCGGCACGGGCGGCGCCGACGAAGTGAGGCGTGCTCACCGCGACCTCGGCCTGCGCGGCATCTTCGTGGAAAGCGCACAGGGTGACCTGCTGCTCGACGCGCCACAGGCACAGCCAGCCCTCGAAGCCGCCGCCGCGCTACGCATGCCTGTGTTCGTACATCCGATCAACCCCACTGGATTGACGGAACGGATGGCGCCGTTCGGCCGGCTCGGCCAGCGCTTCGCGCGCGGCACCGTGAATGGCGCGACGCTGCTGGCGTTGCTCGAGGGCGGTACCTTCGACGCGTTGCCGGACTTGCAAATCGTGGTCACGACCCTCGCCATTGGCGGTGTGCTGCTCGCTTCGGCGTTCGGCGATCCACCGCGCCTGCGCGCCGGCACTGCCGAGGCCTTGCGCCGCCACGTGTACATCGACACGATGGGTTTCGATGCCGCGCTGATCCGGGCCACGGTATCGCTGCTTGGCGCCGACCATGTCCTGCTCGGCAGCGACTGGCCAATCGACGCGGCCCCGATACGCGCCCGCGCGCTCGCCGCATTCGCCGCAGCGGGCCTCGACGATGCCGAGCAAGCGTTGATCGCGCATGGCAACGCGCGACGCCTGCTCGCAGCGGGCTGACGCGGCGCCTTGCACACATCGCACGAGAACTGCCTTCGCGACTGAGCGTCGAAGAATTGCGCGACGATGCAAGGCGGCCTGCGCCGGCCAAGGCGTGACGGCCTGGGCTTCGCTCGCCGGGTGCGACACCCGCTCCGCGCGCACACCGGCATGCATCATCGAGAAAACCGCAAACCCCGGCATTACATTACTTTCAAATTCTGAATACGTTTGCATTATTAATAAGAAGATCGGATTTGAAGTCATCGTCTCGTCTGATAAATTTTCTTCCGGACTCGTTCGCGTTAGCGGTAAAGCATAAGCGATCGCCATCCCGGCCTTAATGCATGCTCGATTCGTACTGCGAATCGGTTGCACCGTCACGTTCAAGACATTCCTCGCAACATTTCGGGAGTCGGCTGCAATGTCTGGTAAGGAAAGAAAACTGCATCTCGGATTTACTGTCTGGCCAACCGGTTTCCATCCCGCCGGCTGGCGTTTGCCAGGCGCAAAATCCGACGGCAATTCGGACGCGCGATTCCTGCGCGAGCTGGCGCAACAGGCCGAGGCCGCGAAATTCGACTTCTTCTTCATCGGCGACCAGGTGGTCGGTCTGCCCGAATGGCAGTTCGAGCGGCCGAACCAGGTGCTGCGGCCAGAGGCGCTGACCTATGCCGGCTTTGTCGCCGCCGCCACACGCCGTATCGGCATCGTCGCAACCGTCAACGTGACCTACGCCGATCCTTATTCGGTCGCGCGCGCCACTGCAACACTCGACCACCTGAGCGAAGGCCGGCTCGGCTGGAACGTGGTCACCGGCGAAGCCGAGGCCGCCGCCGCCAATTATGGCCGCAAGGAACACTGGGACAACGAAAAACGCTACGACTGGGCGTCGGAGTTCACCGAAGCGGTCAAACTGCTCTGGGACAGTTGGGAAGACGACGCGAAAATCGCCGACCGCGAGCGCGGCGTTCTTTTCGACAGCGACAAAGTACATCGCATCGATTATCGCGGCGAGTTTTTCTCAATCGACGGTCCGCTGAATGTCGAACGACCGGTACAGGGACAGATTCCAATCGTGAACGCGGGGCGCAGCGACCGCTCGATCGAATTCGGCAGCAAGTACTCGGATATCAAATTCACCAATTCGACGGCGCTCGGACTGGCAGGCGCGCAAACCTATTACGCCGATCTCAAGGCCCGTGCCGCGGCGCAGGGGCGCGATCCGGACAAGCAATTCATCATTCCGGGATTGATCGTGTACGTCGAGCGTACGCAAGAAGCGGCACATCGCCGGTATCGCGAAATTCAGGATCTGACGTTGGTGGACAGCGACCTGCAGGCATTGGGCGACGCGCTCGGCGTCGACCTGAGCGGGCTGCCGGACACCACCGAAGTAGACGACGTCGAGGCGCTGCGGGGGCTGGTCGGCAAGCCAGCGTCGATCGTTGCCGATGCGCGGACAAATGCCGGTCCGGGAAGCTTCACGCTGCGCCGCCTCTTCCTCTCGTTCCACCGCCGATGGTATTTCCGCGAGATCGTCGGCGATCCCACCACCATCGCCGACATCATCCAACACTGGTTCGAATCGCGCGCCGCCGACGGCTTCATGATCTTCCCGCCGTATGTACCCGGCGGCGCCGAAGCGTTCTTCCAGCTGGTCGTGCCGGAACTGCAACAGCGTGGCCTGTTCCGCACCGAATACGACGGCACCACGCTGCGCGACCATTTCGGCCTCGATAAACCCGCCAACGTCTTCGCCGCGGCGCGCTCCCACGCGGCGGCCGCCGTCGCGCCCGCGGACGCGGCGCTGGCACAAAGCGCCTGATTGCCGAGCGCCTGATTGCCGAGCGTCGAATGCCGACGCACCTTGGACTCCATTCTGGAATTTCAACGATGACCGATGCCGATCATCTGGCGCTGCGTACGCAGCACCTTGTGGATGCACGCGCGCTTGCGCAGGAACTCGACACAGCGGACGCGCCGACCCTGTTCGACGTCCGCTTCGTGCTGGACGGCCCCGCCGGCCGACCCGCCTATCTGGACGCGCATCTGCCGGGCGCGCGCTATGTCGATTTGCCCACCGATCTGGCTGGCGAAGCTTCGCCAGGCGTCGGGCGCCGCCCGCTGCCCGATCTCGCCGCACTGCAGACCACCTTGCGACGGTTGGGCCTGCGCTGGCTGAGTCAACCGATCGTCGTCTACGACGATCGCCAGGGCCTGTCGGCTGCCCGCGCCTGGTGGCTGTTGCGTTGGGCCGGCTTCACGGACGTCCGCCTGCTGGACGGCGGCCTGCGTGCCTGGCGCGATGCCGGCTTGCCGCTGGTCGGTGGCGACGTGACCGCGGCACAGGGAGACGTGGTGCTGCGTGGCGACGCCCTCCAGCAGATCGACGCGGACGCCGCGGCCGACATCGCACGTCAGGGTGTGCTGATCGACGCGCGCGGCAGCACGGCCTACACCGGCGAGACCAAACAGGCCGACGAACCGCGCGCCGGACACATTCCTGGTGCGATCAGCCTGCCAACGGCTGGCAATCTGCGCGCGGATGGCACGTTCCTCGATGCCCGCGCGTTGCGAGCGCGCTTCGGCGTGGCGGGCGTTTCCGCCGAGCGTCCGATCGGTGTCTATTGCGGTGGCGGCGTGACTGCTGCTCATGAAATCCTCGCGCTTGCCAGCATCGGCATCCCGGCGGCCCTGTACGTCGGTTCGTGGTCTGCATGGAGCCACGACCAGGCACGCGCGATCGCGACCGGCGACCAGCCCGGCTGAACCACGACTGACGATTCCTCATGACATTCTTTTCCTCGCGCCGCCTGAGCCGTCGCGCACTGGGCCGCGCGGCCGTCGGCGCGCTGCTGCTCGGCTCGCAGGTGCTGCCGATCGCCGCCGGCGACGTGCGCGCCGCGCCGCCCGAACCGGTCACGATCCGCGTGGGTCTGTTCAAGGGCTCGGCCCTAGCCGCGCAACTGGCGCAGCGCAACGGCGACTTCGAGCGCGCCGGCCTGCGTATCGAACCGGTGTTCCTGCAGGCCGGGCCCGCCATTCTGCTGGCGACCGCCCGCCGCATGGTCGACATCGGCTACGGCGACACCTTCGCGTGGGTTGCCGCGCTGGAGAATGGCTTCACCGGCCTGAAGCTGATTGCGCCCGCCAATGGCACCGACTCGTGGGTGATCGCGACGCCGGGCAGCCCGATCAAGAACGGCGACGACATCGCCGGCAAGCGGATTGGCGTGACGCCTACGCCGTACACCGCGTCAGTGGTCCGTCATTGGGTGCGTCTGCATCACGGCGATCCCGATTCGGTGAACTTCGTCACGATTCCGATTGGCGGGCAGCTCGCGGCGATGAAGACAGGCAGCCTGGATGCCGTGTTCGCGTTCGACTTCGTCACCAAGCGCCAGCTCGAGCATGCCGGCGGCAAGACCGTGGCCGCGTTGAAGTCGGTCACGCCACCGGGCGCGGCAGGCGCCAACTACTATTCGACTGACGCGTTCATCGAATCACACCGGGACGCGGTGGTCGCGTTCGTGCGGGTGTTGCGTTCGTCCGCAGCCCGCTTCGCCGCAGCCGACGATCGTACCAAGGCCGCCTGGCAAGGACCCATCGCGGGGCTCGACTACGCGCGACTGACGCAGCAGATACCCGGCCTGTTGCTCAACCCGGAATGGGGACAACTGTTCGATGGACCGATCGACGCGGCGGCCACGCAGGCCTATGTCGATCTGGGTGTCCAGGAGCGCGGCATTGCGAAACCTTACGCGATCGCACCTAACATCTACTGGACAGCAACGGCGTCGAGCGCCGCGCTGAGCGGCCAGCGATGAGCGGTACAACGCACGCGAGTGCCGCCATCGCAGCGGCCGGGCGACTGGCCGCCGGCCTGTCGGCGGCCGCCGCCGGTGCGTCGGCCGCCGTGTCCCGCCACGCGTCGCGTCACGACCGCGGCGCGGCGCCGGGCGATCGGGACGCGGGTGCGTCGCCGGCACGCGCTGGCATCGTCGTGCGGGACGTCGCGAAAGTGTATCCGGGGCGTCACGGTGACGTGCTGGCGCTGGCCAGCACCGACGTGACCGTGGCGCCGGGGCAATTCGTGGCAATCGTCGGCCGCTCCGGCTGCGGCAAGTCGACGTTGCTGCGCCTGATGGCGGGGCTGAATGCACCGAGCCAGGGTTGCGTCACGGTGGGCGGGGAGGTGCTGCGCGGTCGGCCGCCAACGTTCGCGCGCTTCGTGTTCCAGGATTTCAGCGAATCGCTGTTTCAGTGGCAGACGGTCGCACGCAATGTTGCGTTCGGCCTGCGGCACCGACTGCGGCACAGTGGTTTGACGCCCGCCGATGCGGATCACTACCTGAGCCAGGTCGGCCTGGCCAGCGTTGCGAATCGTTACCCGCACGAATTGTCCGGTGGCATGCAGCAGCGGCTGGCCATCGCGCGCGCGCTGGCATCGGCGCCGCGCTTCCTGTTCATGGACGAGCCGTTCAGCGCGATCGACGCGCTGAGCCGGGCGCGCCTGCAGGACCTCACGTTGCAACTGTGGCACGAGCTGTCGCTGACGGTCGTGATGGTCACACACGACATTGACGAAGCCGTCTACCTGGCGAATCGCGTGCTGGTTCTCGCCCCGGACGGCGCTGGCATCGCGCACGATCTCGAGATCGATCTGCCCTGGCCACGGACGCAATTGGGCACGAAGGAGAGTGCCGCGTTCCTCGACTACCGGCGCAGTCTCACCAAATGGGTAGTGGAAACCGAATGAGTTCGAACGACAGCCTGCACGCCAGCCTGGGCCACGAGGCACGCCCGTCCGATGCGACGCGCGGCGCGGCCCCACCGGCGGACACATCGGACGGCCGGCCGCGGCCGTCATCCATCGCCCGCGCCACCTCGACCGCCGCATCGCTGCATTCGCCGCATTCACCCTATTCGCCGCGTTCGCCGCGCTTCCGGCACCTTGCGGCGGCATTGCGGCGCGCCAGCGGCTGGCTCCTGATCGCCGCCCTGCTCGCCGCGTGGCAGCGGGCGGCGCTGACTGTCCCCGGCCTTGCCGAAGTGCTGCCGCCGGTGGATGACGTGGTGCGCCGGACCGTCGGCGCGCTGCAGCAAGGCACCGTGCTGCTGCAACTGGGCCACACGCTGCACTGGATGTTCGCAGGTTATCTGATCGGTTGTGCGCTTGGCATCACGATCGGGATGGCGACCGGCCGCAGCCGCTTTGCACACGACCTGCTTGAACCGCTGCTCGAATTGACGCGGCCGGTGCCGATCGCCGCCGTCGTGCCGCTGCTGATGCTGTTTCTCGGCATCGACGCGGGCCTGAAGGTCGGTGCCGTCGCCATCGCATCGTTCTTCCCGGTTTTCGCCAATGCCTATGCGGCGTTCCGCAGCACGCCGCGCACCCTCGACGAGACCGCGCGCAGCTTCGGGCTTACGCCGTGGCAGACGCTGGTGCAGGTGGCGCTGCCGCACGCGGTGCCGACAGTGTTGGTGGGCATGCGCCTGGCGCTCTCGGTATCTCTGGTCGTAACCGTTTTCGTCGAAATGATCGCCGGCAATAGCGGCATCGGCTACTTCATCCTGAACAGTCAACAGAACATGGCAATCGTCGACCTCTATGTGGGCGTACTGCTGCTCGCGGCAACGGGCTACGTCCTCAACCGAGGATTCCTCCTGGTCGAACGTCGTTTGATTCCCTGGCACATCAGCCAGCGCCGTCGCGTCTGATCCGACTGCCACGACACCGTACGGAGCGCCACCTCGGGCCGATATTCGCGCGCCCGATCCGGCCGCTCGTCCCCTCGCTTCGCAACCCACTCACAGCCCCTGCAGCAATGACCCGATCCGTCCTGCCCGTTTCACGTGCCCGTACCGACGCCACGCACGCCGCGTTCCGCCTGCCATCGAACGCTCCGGTATCCGCCGTCCGCGTGGAATCGCTCGCGTTCCCATACCGTCCACGCGCGGACGCCCTGCGCCGGGCCTGGCGGATGCATCGGTGCGGCGTCACCCATGCCGCCCGCGCCACCCGCGCCGCGCTCGGCCTCGCGCTGGCCACGTACGGGCTTGCAGCGCACGCTGAGGTAACGCTGTACGGCATTGTCGACGAAGGCATCTCGTACACCAGTAACCAGGGCGGCGGTCACGCCTATCAGATGCGCAGCGGTCTGCTCGATGGCTCGCGCTTCGGTCTGCGCGGAACCGAAGACCTGGGCGGCGGCTATCGAACGTTCTTCACGCTCGAAAATGGCTTTGACACCGGCACCGGCAACTTCCAGCAGAACGGACGCATGTTTGGCCGACAAGCCTTCGTCGGGATCGATACCCCGTCGTATGGCAAGGTCTCGTTCGGCACCCAGTACGACATGAACGTCGAGTACCTGTTTCCGGTCATGGCATTGGGCCGCGTGGTCGCGACGATCTACGATCTCGACAACGAGGGCGCCAACCGACGTTCGCCGAATGCGATCAAGTACATGAGTCCGACGCTTGGCGGCTTCAGCTTCGGCGCGTTGTACAGCCTCGGCGGGCAGGCCGGCGATTTCAGCCGGAACAGCGTATGGAGCATCGGCGCGGGTTACAAGATCGGGATCGTGCAGCTGGCCGCCGCGGCGACGACGGTTCGCAATCCTTACCAGACATGGTATGACGGCACGGGTGCCGCCTCGATCGCAACGATCGGAACCTATCTCGCCCAGGCCAGCACATTGGAAACACGAGGCGCAGGGGCGCGCGTCGCAGTGGGCCAATGGAGCGGCAAGATCGGCATGACGCACAACGTCTTCGACAACGGCCTGGCCGGCCAGAACGTGCGCTTCGACAGCTACATGGTGCAGACCGACTACCGCATCCAGCCGAACTGGAGTGTGTCGGGAGCGTTCGAACTGACGCGTGGCAAGGTCAATGCAACCGGCCAGAAGCCGGCGTACCGGCAGGTTGATCTGTTCACGCTGTACAGTCTGAGCAAGCGCACCGACGTTTATTTCCTGCTTGCCTACCAGCGCGCGGGCGGCGATGCGAAAGTGGCGCAGATCGGCCTGATCCCCGCCTCGTCGACGCGCAGTCAGTTGTTGGCGCATGCCGCCTTTCGCGTGAAGTTCTGAGCGGCTCGCTGCGGCGGCGTTGGCGTCGACGGCGCCTCCGTTCGCACTGCATTTTCCGCTCGCCGATGTCGCCGGCGACCGGCTCGAACGCGCCCGCGTCTCGACGCCGCAGATGCGCTCAGGGCGGACCACGCGGCGTGTTCTCGCGGTATCGGTCGCGCCCGAGATGCGCCCGATCTACCCATTGCGCGCCAGCGACGCGGCCCGCCGCGCGTTCCCGGACTGCGCGGACCCGCGCAAGCACGACGGCGAGCGGTGCCGGACGCGCTTTCGACACGGTGGCGGTTAACAGCAATATGCGTCCGCCCGCGAGACCGCATAATAGCGACCCCGCCCGGTCCGCTGCGCCGGCGTCACCCCTGCCCGACTTGCCATGCCTGTCGTACCGAATCGAAAGAATGTCGATGCGTCCGCCGTTGCCATCATGCTGACCCTCTGCCTGTTGTGGGGCATGCAGCAGATCACCATCAAGGTGGCCGCGCCGCACGTGGCGCCGGTGTTGCAGGTTGCGATCCGCTCGGCAGTCAGCACCCTGGTGGTCGGGCTGGTGGCGGCTGCCGGTCGCTGGCGCGGTTGGCTGCCCGGGGTAAGGGGCGGGGGGTTCGTGGCAGGCGTGGCGTTCGCGCTCGAATTTCTGTTCATCGCGCAGGGCATGCGCTACACGACGGCGGCGCACATGGCCGTCTTCCTCTACACGGCGCCGCTGTTCGCCGCGCTGGTCCTGCATTGGCGCCTGCCCGCGGAGCGCCTGGCGCCCGCGCAATGGCTCGGCATCGGCGTTGCGTTCGTCGGCATCGCCGTGACGCTGCTGGGCCCTGACGCCGGCCCTCCAACAGGCGCCGCCCAGGACCTCGATGCGTCGACCATGCTGGTGGGCGATGTGTTCGGCATCCTGGCCGGCGCCGCGTGGGGCATGAGCACGGTTGCGGTGCGCTGCACCCGGTTGAGCGAGGCGCCCGCCATGCAGTCCCTCTTCTACCAGTTGCTGACCTCGACAGTGTTGCTGTTGCCGCTCGCCGCCCTGACCGGCCAGACGCATTTCGCGCCGGGGCCGATCGACTGGCTATGCCTCGCGTATCAAGGTCTGGTCGTCTCCTTCTTCAGCTATCTGGTGTGGTTCTGGATCCTGCGTCGCTACCTGGCTTCGCGCGTCGGCGTGCTGTCGTTCATGACGCCGTTCTTCGGCGTCGGCCTCGCCGCGTGGCTGCTCCACGAGCCGCTCGAGCCCCGCTTTCTGGTCGGCGCGGCGCTGGTCCTCGCCGGTGTCTTCGTGGTCAACGGTCATGTCCTGCTGGCAAGCTGGTTGCGCCGGGCCACGCCAGATCGCGGTCGCTGACAGGCAAGCGACCACAATGGCCACCCGGGTGTCGCACCGTGGCCCGGCGCCCCACCTATAATCGGCAGGGCGTGCCGCTCCCAGGCACATCGACAGCGAGGCAAGACAAGCATGTATATCGCAATGAACCGCTTCAAGGTGGCGCCCGGTTCGGAGGACGCGTTCGAAACGCTGTGGGCGACGCGCGACTCGCACCTGAAGGACGTGCCGGGTTTCGTCGAGTTCCACCTGCTGCGCGGCCCGCGCCGGAACGATCACGTGCTCTATTCGAGCCATACGATCTGGGCGGATCAGTCCGCTTTCGAAGCGTGGACCAAGTCAGACGCGTTCCGCGCCTCGCACCGCAACGCTGGCAACAGCAGCCCGAGCCGGCCGACCTACCTGGGTCACCCCGAATTCGAGGGATTCGAGGTCATCCAGACGGTGAAGTAGGGTTTCGTGCCGGCCACGCGCCCGCTTACCGGTGATCGATCGGGCTCGGCTGCACGCCGATCTTCAGCTTGTAGATCCACACCGGATAGGACACCGTCATCTGGCCTTGGTTGAAACCGGCGGTACGGTTCTGCTGCGATGCAGGCAACCACAGATAGCCGCTGGCGTCGATCCACATTGCGTCGGACCAGATCAGCCGGGGATCGGCGATCAGCGTGCTGGTCTCGCCAGCCGGCGACACCTTCAGAATGCGCCGGTGATCGGTGTCGCTCAGATAGATGTTGCCGGCCGCGTCGATCGCGGTGCCGCCCGTGGTCGGCGTGTCGGCCCACGGCTGCACGGCGGCAGCCAGCGCGTCCGGCGAGACCGTGGCATCGTCGAGCAGCCGGGTCGGTACTCGCACCAACGGTCCCGACGCGGGCTGGTAGTACAGCCAGGTGCCGTCCGGCGCCACCTCCAGTTGGTCGGCGTGCACACGCAGCGGCGTACCGCTCTCGTCCAGCACCACCTTGCCGTCGGCGCGCAGCGCGCGGGTATCGATCGTCGAAGGATGCCCGTCGAGCACGCGCCGGACCGCGCCAGTGTCGAGATCCAGTACCAGCAGTCCGGGTGCACCCGCGTCGGTCAGATACGCGCGACGGCCGTTGAAGCGCACATCGTCGATGTACGACTGCGGCCGGGTCGCGTCGGCCAGCGCATAAACGCGTGCCATCTTCCCGGTCGACACGTCGATCTGAAACAGGCGCGCCGCGCCAGGCACCACGGGCTTGCCGATGCCCGGCGCGCCGGCGTCGACCACCCACAGCGCGTCGTCCGGGCCGATCCGCGCCGCGTTGACATGCACGAAGCGGTGCGCGAGGTCGCGATCCGTGGCGATCGTGTTCCAACTGGCGGCCGGATACGGTACCGCGCGGCCGTCACCGTCGAGTTCGGCCAATTGCACGCCCGGTCCATCGGCCTGCGGATAGCTGACGAACGTTCGACCGTCATGGGTCGTGGTGACACCGTTCCACACGCGGTTGCCGTGATAGACCGGCACCAGGGTCGGGATTTCGCTGGCCGATGTGGCGCATCCTGCGATGCCGGCCGCGCCGGCGATCGCCACTGCTGTCCACGCCGCCGTGGCACGGACGCGCCGCACGGCAATCGTTCGTAGGCTTCTCATCGATACGTGCTCCTGCTGTGAAGCGGCTCGCCGCTTCGGTCGAATGTCCGCGGAGGTCGAGCACACACTGTTCCAGACGTGCATCCCGTTCTCCGACGGACGCGGTGCCGCGACTCTGTCGGCTCGCCGGCGCCGCGCGTGCCGCTGGCGGCAGCGCCTTCGAGGTCGCGTCGGCGCGCCGCCGACCATCCAGCGCCGCGCAGCCAATGCGTGCGCGGTGGCCGCGCGCCGTGGTGCGATGGACAGCACGAACGTGCTGTCCATCGCACTGCTTGCCGCTCTGGCTGGCGCTGGCCACCACTGCCTAGGCAGATCTTAGTGCTGCCGATTTCCCGTCAGCGCACGTATCGAATTCAAGAAAGTTTTCAAACGGCCGTTAGATCATTCGCGGGGCAGTCGCGCTCCGCGTTTGTCGAACTCGCGCTCCGCCGCAGCGAATCGTCAAACCAACGATCCGAAAGGCGAAAGCATGCGCATCCCAAATATATCGATCAAGGCCAGAATCGGCCTGACCATGGCATTTCTCGCCCTCCTGCTGCTCGTCACCGGCGGACTCGGCCTGGTCGGGATGAGCCATTCGAACGAAGCCTACCGAGAAACCTCGCACAATCGGCTGCCCAGCACCGCGCACATTGGCACCGCCGAAATTTTCGCGGCGCGAGCCCGCCTTGCGCTCGACCGCGCCGCGTTCATCGCCGGCACGCCGCAGGTGACCGACACCATCAAGCGCGCCCAGACGATGTATGACACGTCGGAATCGGAGTGGCAACGGTTCCTGGTGCTGCCGCGCGGCGCCGACGAAGACCAGCTCGCGCAGGCCGTACAGCGTGCACGCGTCGAATACAAGGCCGCGCTGGACAAGTTTGCCGAGGTCATCGCCGCCAATGACCATGATGCGATCACCGCCGGCGCGATCGGCTTGCAGTCCAGCTATGGCGCCATGTCGTCGGCCAGCGAAGCCCTGCGTAAATATCAGGCGGAACAAGCCGAGCGCGGCGTCGCGCGCGTCGAATCGACGTTCCGCACGTTCCGGCTGATCACCGGCCTCGCGCTGGCGGCAGGCATGTGCGCGGCGCTGGGCGCCTTCGTGGTGCTGCGCCGCGCGATCGGCAGGCCGCTCGCCGAAGCGCTCGCGCATTTCGAGGCAATTGCGACGGGCGAACTGCGTCGTCCCGTGCACGTCCACGTGCATGACGAAATGGGCCAGGTGCTGACCGGCATCGCGCACATGAAGGAGCGCCTCGCGCATACCGTTCAGTCGGTGCGCAGCGGCAGCGAGGCCATTGCGACCGCGACGCGCCAGATCGCCGCGGGCAATCTCGACCTGTCGTCGCGCACGGAAGAACAGGCGTCGGCCTTGCAGCAAACCGCATCGAGCATGGAAGAACTCAGCGGCACGGTAAAACAAAATGCCGAGACCGTCCGGCATGCCAGCGAACTCAGCGCGAACGCGGCCGAGATCGCGGGGCGCGGCAGCGAAGTCGTGGGCCGAGTGGTCGGCACCATGGGCGAGATCAATCGCAGTTCGTCCGAGATCGCCGAGATCATCGTGCTGATCGAAGGCATCGCGTTCCAAACCAACATCCTGGCGCTCAACGCGGCCGTCGAAGCGGCGCGGGCGGGCGAGCAAGGGCGGGGTTTCGCGGTGGTGGCTGGCGAGGTGCGCACGCTCGCGCAGCGTTCGTCGGCTGCCGCGAAGGAGATCAAGACGCTGATCGAGGCCTCGGTGGCCCGCGCGGAGACCGGCAGCGAACTTGTCGACCAAGCCGGCCGCACGATGGAAGACATCAGTCTCGCGGTGCGCCAGGTGCGCGACCTGATGGGCGAGATCGCCGCCGCCACCGAGGAACAGACGCGCGGCATCGATCAGGTTGCGCACGCCGTCGCGCAAATGGATCAGGTCACGCAACAGAATGCAGCGCTGGTCGAAGAGGCGGCGGCGGCAGCGCAATCGCTCGAAAGCCAGGCGGATGGTCTGAACCGCACCGTCTCGGTGTTCCAGGTGGAGGGCGTCGCCGCGGCTGCGGTGCGGCCCGCAACCACACGATCCGCCAGCGCGGGCCCGGCCCGTCGGCCAGCGTCGGTGAGCCCGGCAGCGCCGGCCGGCGAGCTGGGCTGGGAAGCATTCTGAGCCGTTTTGCGCTCCGGCCCGGCGGGCTGACAACCGCCAAGCCGGACTGCCAAGCCACTCCGCCAGCGCGCTCGCGTGGCGAGCGGCCCGCTTCCGGTATCGCGTCGGCCATCAGGTCGGCCTTCGCGCCGGCCCTCCCGCCCGGCCCCGCCACGCTTGCCTGCCCGCCGACTTCCCGCTCGACTTCCCGCCGCGCCTGCGATCCGTCGCGGCGCTCGTGCCGGCGCTCCTATCGGCGCTCCTATCGGCGCTCGTGCCGGCGCTCGTGTCGGCGCTGACCATCGGGTTCGCAAGCCAGGCGGTAACAACACGCAGCCGGAAGCGCTGCGCGGGCACCGCGCTGTCGTCGACTCAACGTGCCGAGATATCCTCCAGCGCGACGTCGCGGGTGCGCGGACCCAGCACGCCGACGGTGAGCATCACGATCAACATCGCACCGGAGATGAACACGAAGACGCCGTCGACGCCGAAGTGCTTCAGGATGGCGGCGATCACGAACGCGGAGAACATCGCCGAGACGCGGCTGAACGAGTAGACGAAGCCCACCGCACGCACCCGCAGACCAGTGGGAAACAACTCGGTCTGGTAAGCGTGGTAGGTGTAGGAGATGGTGTTGCCGGCCAGCAGCAGGCACACCCCCAGGGTGGTGAGCAGCGTGGCATCGCGCGCCTGACTGAAGGCGAGGCCACACAACACGTTCAGGCCCGCCATCACGACGATCACCGTCTTGCGTTCGAGCCGGTCCGCGATCAGCATGCCGAGCAGCGGTCCGACCGGCGCCGCGATGGCGATGATCGCCGCATACATCAGGCTCGACGTGACCGTCACACCCTGCCGCACCAACAGTGTTGGAATCCAGTTTGCAAAGCCGTAGTAGCCCATGGTCTGGAACACGTGGAACACGATCAGCATCAATACGCGCTGCCGGTACGGTGCCACCCACAGCTCGCGCAGCCTGGTCCGGGGACTGACGCGTTCGGGCGCCGCGGGCGTCGGCAGCGGACGACCCGACTCGCGTTCGACGGCAGCCTCGATACGTTGCAACACAGCGTCGGCTTCGGCGATGCGACCCTGCTGCGCCAGCCAGCGCGGGCTCTCCGGGAGGTGCAGCCGGATCCACCAGACAAACAGCGCGCCGACCACGCCCAGCAGGACGACGCAGCGCCAGCCGGCAATACCGAAGTAGTCGTGCGGCACCAGCGACCACGAAAGAAACGCAACGGTCGGCACCGCGCAGAATCCGACTGCCTGCGAACAGGCGGAGGCGCGCCCGCGAAGGTGTTTCGGCACCAGTTCGCTGATGTAGGACGAAATCGTGACGGTCTCCACGCCGATCCCGATGCCGGCGAGAAAACGCCAGAGATTCAGGCTGAACGCGTCGGTCTGGAACGCCATCACGATATTTGCCGCGGTGTACCACAGCAGCGAATAGGTGAAGATCGCGCGTCGACCGAAACGGTCAGCCAGAAATCCGCATCCGGCAGTGCCGACGAACAGCCCGGCGAAAAGCGCCGCGATGAAGCTCGCAATGCCGGTGGTCCCGAAAAGACCGTGGGTGGTCGACGTCAGGATGCCGCTGCGTACCAGCCCCGGCGCGATGAAGCCCGAGAACATCAGATCGTACAGCTCGAAGTAAAGGCCGAGGCTGAGCAGACCGACGAAGCGCCAGATGGTTTTCGTGGCAGGCAGACGGTCGAGACGTGCCGAGATGGCTTCGGCGCTGGTCATCGCCGCGGTCGCGGCGCCCGCCTGCGACGGTCGCGCGTCATTCTTCGCCGAGGCGTCGCTCGCACGATTCGGATTGCTTAACGTGTCCGCAACGCGCTGCGTCGAACTGGCCGGTGCGCCAAGCGTCGCACTCAGTGTCCGGTTGGAAGGGCTCTGCATGTTTGTCTCCTTGGACCGGTCTGTCGCCGGTTCGCGTCGAGGGGGCCGACCGACGGGCGCCGGCCGGCGTGCCGCTAGGCAGTCTGTGCGTCGTCCCGGGAAATCACGTCCAGTGCCGCGATGGCTTCGGCGTCGTAACCGAGCTCGGCCAGCACGTCGGCCGTGTGCTCGCCGATTCGCGAGATGGGCCGGCGCGGGCCGAGGCGCTCGCCGCCCAACGCGATCGGCAACAATGGCATCGGAGTCTGGGCGCCGTCTTCCAGCGTCAGCGTGGCGAGGCCACCACTCTGCTGCAAGTGCGGGTCGTCGAACAACTGCTCCGGGCGCGTGATCGGCGCGAACGGAATCTGGTTGGCCTCGAAGGCCGCGGCCAGTTCTTCGCCGCGGCGTTCCGCCAGGGTCTCGGCAAGCGCCGGAATCAGCCATTCACGCGCGAGCACGCGATCGTTGTTGGTGGTCAGCCGCGGGTCGGCGAACAGATCGTCCCGCCCCAGTAGACGGCAGAGCGTGCGCCACTGCTCCTGCCCGGTGGCGGCGACGAACATCTGCTCGCCGCCGGCCAGCGCAAACACGTCGTAGATGCCCCAGGCGCTAATGCGCTCGGGCATCGGCGCCGCCGCCTTGCCGGTTACGGCGTATTGCTGCATGTGCTGCGCCGACAGCAGCACGCAGTTCTCGAACAGCGCGCTCTGGACTTCCTTGCCGACGCCGGTGCCACGGCGCTCGTACAGCGCGGCGAGCACGCCGATCGCGCCGAACATGCCGCCCATGATGTCGTTCACCGAGCTGCCGGCGCGCAGCGGCCGGCCCGCCGGCCCGGTCATATAAGCCAGGCCCGCCATCATCTGCACGACTTCGTCGAGCGCCAGACGGTTCTCGTACGGTCCGCTCAGGAAGCCCTTGTGGGACACGTAGATCAGGCCGGGGTGGCGCGCGTGCAGCGTCTCGTAATCGAAGCCGATGCCGGCCATGCGGCCCGGCTTGAAGTTCTCGACGAACACGTCGGCAGTGGCGACCAGCCGCGCGAGCGCTTCGCGCCCGCTGGTGCTCTCCAGGTCCAGCGCAATGCTCTTCTTGTTGCGGTTGAAGGTACGAAAGAATCCGGCGCCGGCGCCGAGCAGACGGCGCGTGCCGTCGCCCTTGGGCGGCTCGACCTTGATGACTTCGGCACCCAGGTCGGCAAGAATCATCCCGCACGTCGGCCCCATCACCATATGGGTGAGTTCGACCACGCGAATGCCGGCCAGCGGCAGGGACGGCGCGGCTTGCTGGGCTTCACTACGATTCATCAGACAGACTCCATTGCGGCAGCGGCGCCGCTGATGTTCGCCACGTCCGCGCATGCGGCGCGGTAATAGGACGGGACGCCCGCGCGCGCGATGCTTCCAAAGAGTGATTCGCCGGGCAGGGCGTCGGTGATGACGGAGCGTGCGTCGATCAATGCGCGCACATCGATACCGGTGGACAGGCCCATGCTTTCCAGCATGAAGACCAGATCCTCGGCCGCGACGTTGCCGCTCGCGCCAGGCGCGTGCGGGCAACCGCCGATGCCGCCGAGCGACGCGTCGAATTCACGGATGCCGTGGCGCAGCGCCACCAGCGTGTTGGCCAATGCCATGCCGCGGGTATCGTGAAAATGCACCGCATTGCATCGCTCGCCGACTGCGGCGCGCACCGCCTGCAAGGTCGCATCGACCAGTGCAGGCGTCGCAAGGCCGGTCGTATCGGCCAGCGCCACCGTATCCGCGCCCGCCTGGAGCGCGCGCGACGCGTACTCGACGACGTCGGCGATCGGCACCTCGCCCTGCAGCGTGCAGCCGAACGCCGTCGACAGGCCGCCGATGATCCGCGCGGGCTTGCCGCTGGCATCGCGCAGCGCGCAGATCTCGCGCAGCGTGTCGACCATCGCATCGCGACTCCGGCGCACGTTGGCCTGGCTGTGCGCCTCGCTGACCGAAAGCGGCGCGACGATGCGGTGGGCACCGGCGGCCAGCGCACGTTCCGCCCCTTTCGCGTTCGGGACCAGCACCGTCACCGTCAGGCCGGGCAGTTGCAGGGCGCGCTCGACGACTGCGTCGGCGTCGGCCATTTGCGGCAGCAGCCGCGGCGGTACATACGATGCCACCTCCATCGAGCGCACGCCCGCGCCGTAGACGGTGTCGAGCCATTGCAGCTTGGCGGCAGTCGACATGGTCCGCGCAATGCTCTGCAAGCCGTCGCGCAGGCCAACCTCGGTGACCAGGACGGCTTGCTCGGCGGTGCCGGATGGGGTTGCGGACATCGTTTTCTCCAGGGACGGGACGACCAGATGCTTCACACTGTGTAGGAATCCGGCAAGCACTGTACAGACGCGTTTCGAGATGGACTCCATCGCCGCACGAGATGGCGCCAAGTGATTGCTTCGATTGACATTTCCGGCGATTGACAGAGACCGGTAGGTGTCAATCCGGAGCACTGTCCCGAGTCGCGAGCAGATGCTCGAGCAGACGCGCGGCCGGCAACGACAAGGCGGCGCGCTCTCGCACGCACAGAATGAATTGGCGCCGCGCCCAATGGGCGTCGAGCAGCACGGTCTCCAGACCGTATACATGCCGCACGCGGGCCAGGGCTTCGAGCGGCAGGATCGCGATGCCGATGCCGGCTTCGATCATGCGGCAGGCCGCGTCGAAATTCGAGACATGGGCGCGGTAGCGCAGCACGCCGCCCCTCTCGCTTGCGATGCGGTCCATCAGCGCATTCACCGAGGCATTCGACGACAGTCCGATGTGATCGAAGCCGAGTGTCTCCTCGAAGGCCATCTTGCCGCGGCCCGCCAGCGGATGGTCGCGCCGCACCGCCACCACCAAATGATCGGCCCGATACCGGATGGTCTCCAGACGGCCGGTGCCGACGAAGTCGCGGCACACGCCGAGGTCGGCAACGCCCTCCTCCACCCCTCGGGCGACCTCGCCGCTGACGCGTTCCTCGAGATCGACGCGGACTTGCGGATGGAGATTCATGAAGGCCGCCACGGCTGCCGGCAGGAACTCGATCAACGAGGATACATTGGCGAGCACCTTGACGTGGCCGCGAATGCCCTGCGCATACTCGCCAAGTTCGGCGCTGAGCCGTTCGTAGCTGAGCATGATGGCGCGGGCTCTTTCGAGCAGCGCGCTGCCGGCCGGCGTCGGGGCCACGCCGCGCTGGCTGCGCACCAGCAACGGTGTACCAATCGCTGCCTCCACGTCGGCAATCCGTTTGCTGACCGCGGACGCGGTGATGGCCTCGCGGCTGGCGGCGCGGGCAATGGTGCCCTCCTCGCACACTGCGATGAAGAGCCGGAGCGTGGTCTGGTCGATCGGCGTCATGTTGGCGAGCAACATAGCATATCGCCGCGCCCCGAGGCATCGGCCCGCGCCGGTCGGCGGCGAGATCAGTTCGGCATACGCGCGTATGGGGCTCATGGGGCCTCATGGGGCCTCATGCGGGCCTCACGAAGGCCGCCGGGACGCCGCTGCAGCCAGTGAAGTCAGCGGCAGCGCAGGGGCGACCTCAATAGGTCGCCCGCAGGGTCAGCATCACGCTGCGCGGGGCGCCGTACTCGCTATAGATGGTGTATGGCGCACGCGCGAAATACTGCTTGTCGAACAGATTGTCGAATGACAGGTCGGCGCTCAGATAACGGTTGAACTGGTAGCCGAGCTTGGCCGAAAAGACCGTATAACCGCCCTGGACATAGCTGGTCGTGCGATAGGTACTGCTCTGGAAGTAGGCGCCGCCGCCCAACGTGAATCCTTCCAACGGACCCTGCGTGAAGCGGTAGGTAGACCAGATCTTGAAAAGGTGCTGCGGCGTCTCACCGTCGTACGCTTGCCCCTGCGTGCTTGGGCTGGACACGTTGCGGGTGTTGGCCAACGTGTAGCCGGCAATGACGTCGAGGTTCGGCAACGGGGTAAGGCCATCACATGTGAGCCGCGTCGAAAACGCTGATTCCCACCGGCTAGCCTGCCCACAATGGCATCGATCGAGACCGACTGATCTGCAAAGCAAGAGCTTTCGGTAAGCAGGCGATGAAAAACAGCGATCAGTGCAAGGTTTTCAACGGTGGTCTGGAAGCAATGGCGCGGACGCGGCCCTCACCAACGCCTGCGTGGCGCTCGACTTCCCGTGCCTGACGATCGTAACCGCGCCCATCGTCGGGCGGCGCACGACACCAGCCTCCACTCCCGTTCGCTGCCTTATTACCTGACCAGCACGAGCACCCCGGCATGTCGCCGCCGCTCGACCCATTCTCGAAACCCCGCTTCGCACATTGGTCCGACGCGTTCCTCGTGGTCAACGACTCAGAGCAGATTTGCCTGCCGACGAACCGCCCGGCGGACGCCGGGGCGGCGCTGCGCCAGTGAGCACGAGTGAGTATTTGACTTGCTCAAGCGCCGACGGCCTGCTCAAGCCGTGTTCCGGTTGCCTTAGTCAAAGTGCCGTGGGTCCTCGCGCTCGTCATGTCCGAGGACGCTCACGCATTGCAGCAGACTGAAGGACAGCGTCTGCCGAGACGCGGGCCCGGCCGCTCGGGTACACCTCATGCTTCCCGCACATCGCGCCAAACACTGAGTACGGGGACCAGGCCATGATTAAGGATGACGAACTTTTCTCCATTCGTTGCTTTCACCGCGACGGGCATATCCCTGCCCGTTATCAGGTCCTGGTGGACGATCCCTCGCTCCAGGCACTCGCGCTGATCGACTCGAACGAGCAGACGGTGTTGGGCTTCTCGGGCCGCCGCAAGCGACCCGATTTCCATTTACGCTTTCCAACACGCCCGCACGCCGACAGTTTCGTGGCGCACTGGCTCAACGGTCTGCGTGAGCGAGCCGAAGCGTCCAAGACGCGCCGGCAACACTGCATGCAGGCGCGCAACCCGCTGGCGGTCGGCGACGTGCTCTGCGAGGCCTCCGGCATCCCCACTGAACGCGTCGCCTATTATGAGGTGACGCAATGCATCGGCGCCTGCACGGTGGAGATCCGCGAATTGTGCCGCGTCGAGGAACGCGACTGTTGCGATACGTCGGGTAGCTGTGCGCCGGTGCCAGGGTGTTACGTCGGCCCCCCGATGCGACGGCGCGTGAGCGAAGACGGTCGGGTGCGTATCGGACGAAGCGGCCCGTGGGCGGAGCGCAAGGCGGTGCATCGGGTCGCCGGGATGCAAGTGTATTCGTCCGATACCTGGGAACGTGGCCCTGGTTCCCGAGGATAGCCGTGAACGGTCGGCTAGCGACTGCGTGGAACACCGGACGGTCGTTGCAACACCCAACTTCGCACGGCTGTGGCGGGACCGGGCGCGTCACGGACAGGCTATACAAAGGGTTGGCCCTGAAGCCGAGCGCGCGGCGATTCCGCTGTTGGCGGGATAAACGAAGCAGCTGGTAAGCGGCAGAGCGGCCAAGAACGGCAAGCAGTGCCGTTGTATCGGGTTGCCTATGCGATCGACTGGCTTCGGGTCGACTGCAGGCGGACCACAGGCCGACGACACTTGCGTCCCGTTTTCAGTCGTTCACGGCGGTCGACTGCCCCGATGGTAGGGCACGCGCCGATCTGCGACCGACCTTGTGCCGAGACGCCCGTCCTGCCCTAACGGTTCCTATCTCACCCGACATGGACGCTACGTCCGTAGCTGATTCAGGCTTGTTACTTACCTTACTTTGGAATCCGACATATCGAGGATGTCATTGTCGATTTTCAGCAAACTCTCACGGGAAGCACATCGCCGAGGCTGCCGGGTGCAGGGTCAATGCGAAACTGATCGAAATAGATGGCGAAGGAACCGTATCGGAGTCGGACTGGAAAGATTGGCGCAGGCCATCGCGATTGTGTTTGGTACGCGAACCTATATGGCTGGCGCGCCGTGGCAGTTCAAACGGTTTGGCGACGCCACCTCTAAGCAGTGGTCCACACGCAACTGGCAGGATAAGGTATTTGGCGGCTTTACCAACAGCGCGAGCCTTAACGGCGACAAGCAGCTGACACGGATCTACCTGCAGACCCTGGCTTCGCAGCGCGGCGGCATTTGGGTCAGCCCGGGGGCGTGCTTGCGTCGAACTCCAAGGCATCAACACGTGAGGACATTAATAATCTCGGGGGCTCGGTGGGTGGTCTGGTGCGGTCACTGTCTGATGCAACTGTCGACGAAATTTCGTCAGGAGACGTTGGGACGGTCCGCCTGTATGTGGCGCGGATCGACGACGTCGCCCGGCGTCTGCGTCGCTGAACGAGTCGGTGCGTGCGCGACGACGCGGCGTGTCACGACGCCGCAAGTTGCGTCAGGCTGAATTGGCGTCCGTCCGGCGCCGCTCCGCGCGTTCGCCGCGAGACGTCCGCCGGGATGAGTAAACAGACTGCTTCCGATTGACCGCTCCAAGCCGTCACGACTTCCGTCGGGAGCCCAGGGTTAGCGCGCCATCCATGTTGCCGCATCGCAACGATCAAGCGGAAGGCAAGGCGCCGGCCGGGGACGGCGCCTGCCCTGCAGCGTGGGGACGCGTCGAGCTTCGCTGGAGGCGGAGCGTTTGATTACGTCCAGCGCCACGGTCAGGTCGTCGCACGGACGCGCATCAGGCTTGTTGCGGCAAGGGGTGCTCGCAGCCGGACGGCCGGCTGCTTCCAACGCAGGCATCCGCCACGGCTTGGAGAGCCGGTCAGCCCATGCACAGCGATCACCGCCATACCCGCTCGCCTGCGAGATTTCAGCGGCTGCTCATGCACGGTATCGTGAGCGTACTGGGGCCGGAGGGCGGCTTGAGGCGCCGGCTACGTTCTCAGTCGATAGTAGCGAGGCGAAGCTGCCGCTCGTGCGCTTGCGGGTCTGCCTTCGCCGCTTGAGTCAGGCCCGGGCGCGGCGGCGGTTCTGCGCCAGGAGAAACGAGGCGGTGGCGTCCAATGACTCAAAGGGGCTGCATCTTCGTCTGGCAAAGCAAGGCGCGTCATTCGTTGGTGCTATCCGGGCTGCTGCGATACGTTGAACGTTTTTAAATCCCGTTCCAGACGGTAGGACCCGTAAGGCTTGCTCACCACGGGTCTGGTCGATGTCGCTGGCGCTGGGTTAGCGAACTGCTGATGGCCTATGCTGGGAGCGCGACACGGGCAGGATGGCCGGAGGGCCTCACGAGGCCGACAGGACGCCCCGGTCGCCTTCCAACATCACCTCTTCTCCGCTCAGGCGGTCGCTGGCGCATGGAGGTCGGCACGCTGAGCGCGTGCGGAACGCCCGTGCGCTTTGTTTGCGCCGGAGTTTTGACCGAGCCGTGGCTCGCGCGTCTGACAGGATCCGACGTGGATAGCAATGGTTCCGTCCGGGCCAATCGCGTGGCGCGGCGCGGTAGCCAACACGGCTTCGCTGCACTGCGGCGTCAAGCTGCTTCAAGCAGCGTCAAGCGGTCTCGCGCGACAGACTCGAAAGCTATGGCGGCGGCAATGTGTCGTGTTTTGTCCGGATGCGACGTGGCTCGCAGGTGACGCGTGAAAGTGAGGCTTGAGCTGGTTCAACGATACTCACCGGCGGCGCATTGTTCACGCAGTTATTAAGGGGTGACGGTGGAGCAACCGGCGAGGCAGGGCCGTGAGGTGTTGTCGCTCTTGGACAAAGATAAAAATACCCGGACGGAAAGAGGGGCAGAGCGCGTGGCGCGCCGAACTGTCATGGCTGGATCAAGTCAGATGACCACCGGTACGTTAGCGCTTTCTATCGCGGTCTGTCTTCACGGTGTGAAAGAAACGGGCTTGGGCGGTCTCGGATCATGGGGAAATGGCGGCCAAGCGGCTAGCGCTCCAGGGCGTCATAGAACCGTAGAGCTGGGCTGCGCGTCGTCCGGTTTGTACGGGCGGATAGCCTATGTCCGTCGGTATAAGGCGCCAGGGGGCGGAAAACGCATTGGACGGTTGAGTTGCGCCGCGTCGCCTGAGGCTGTGCTTTTCGGTGCACATATGCGGGAATCTTCGAGGGACGGTTCGTCAGGTCTGAACGAGGTACCAGGGGTGATTTATATCAAAAGCCTTTCTAGAGAAACCTAAAGACCTTCTAAAAACCTTCTAGCGGCGCCGATCGAGACCCGAAAGTCCCGAAGAACCAGCAGGTTAAGAAAATCGTCGGTGATCATTTGACGGAGTCCGGTGACTATTTGACGGAATCCGGTGATCATTTGACGAGAGTTGGTGCGCAATTGACTTCGGTGGTGACCATTTGACTGCCGCGGGTGTGGACAAGTCAAATAGTCACCAGCCGTAGACCCGTTTGCCTGGGTTGACAGTGTTTTAGAGTGCTTCGGTTGCCAAGCCGGCTCGCAAAACCGGCTCAAAGCGTCCTGGGTACTGGGTTTTCTGCAACTCGACAGGTCGATTCGTGGCGGGAACACGCCAAGGTAGTCAAATGGTCACCGAGTAGTCCAGGCGAGGTGACCATTTGACTTGCTACCAGAGCCCTCGGCGGCGGGTAGAGGCCCTTTCTTAAGTCAAATAATCACCGGCGACTTCGGCGATGGTGATCATTTGACTACGCGTGACCTTCACTTTGTCCGTGTCGTCGATTTCCCAGTTGCCCAGGAAGCCCACGTCGACAAGGCGTGACAGGGCGGCCTTGAGTGCACGCCGAAAGAACTTGATCTCGGCCATCCGCGAGCCGCAGAGCTTGTGAATAGTCTCGACCTTCATCGGATACGGTTGCTGATTGGTCGAATAGAAGGCGTGGAGCCATTTCTCCAGCGGGGACAGCTGTGCCCGCGTGTGCCAATCGATACGGGTGTAGTCGCCAGGCCGGAGTTGCGAGGCGACTTCCGTGTTGATCTGTACCTTCCAGAACGTGACTTCGTCGAAACTGCCTTCTTGAGCCCCGGCGTATTTCAATAGCAACGGACCACCGTATACGACGGCGAGACTCTGCTTGGTCCGCGCGCGGGTTACTTCGAGCGCGCAGGCAGTCAAACGCCGGATCGTTTCACGCAGTTCGACGAGACTTCGGCTGTTTTGCGTCCAGCCGAGCAGCTTGACTAGCGCCCGAGCGTCGAACTCGACCCACTCCTGCCGATCATCGACGGTGGCGCCGCGAGACAGATGCAGGATCTGCAGATACACGTCATAGTCACGTTGGCGAAGTTCTTCGCCTGTGTACGTGATCTTGATATGCTCCAGCGCGTAGATTGGTTTGGCCTTGAAATCTTCGCGGGCATCGCGTTGGCCGCACGTGAACAGCGCGGAACGGACGAGGTCGTGCAATACCGGACGATGCCCGTCGGACCAGAGCGGAATCTGAAGCCGACGCACGGAGCGTGCCGGCTCAAGCATAGCAGCCTGCCGCTCCTCGGCGGCCTTCTGCAGACGCGTGGCAATGTCGAGCGGCGTCTCACGTAATGCAACGCGCGCAGCGTCATCGCCGTCCACCGACTTGTCGTCGCCGAAAAGCGCGGTCGGAATCAACCTGGAAGGCTTTCTAGGTGTCATAAGGCTTGGACTGGCATCGGTGATCGAGTATTCTATGGCCGATCACTTTTTGATCAAAAGACACGATTTTCTGATCGGACAAACAAATGTTAGATCCACTGCGTGCAGGATACACGATTCAGGACATCGAGGAACAGGCAGATAGGGTCGCCGATGTCGTAGAGCGGGTAAGAAACAGCATCTTCTCACCCGACTATGTGAAGACGCCGCCGACTTTTTCGGTGACGCAGCTCTGCGCACTCTGCCGAATTGACCGCAGTGCATTGATGCGTCGGATCAGCAAGGGCGATCTGCCCGCAGGAAAGGAGGTCAATCGCGCAAAGCGCGATTTCTCGCTGGCCGAAGCGCGCAAATGGGCGCGAGCCTACGGCCGATCGCACGTTAGAAGCGGCAGGGACCGGGCAGTGGTCGTTACCACGGGTAACAGCAAGGGCGGGGTCAGTAAAACCACGACTACGATGTGCATGGCCCAGGGTCTGTCGTTGCGCGGCTATCGCGTCCTGTGCATCGACCTGGACCCGCAGGGGTCGTTGACGAGCCTGTGCGGCTATCTTCCGGACACCCAGGTCGACGAGTCAGATACCATTTTGCCGCTCTGCGCCGGAGACGAGACGTCTCTGCGCTATGCGATTAAGCCGACGTACTGGGACGGGCTCGATGTGGTGGCTTGCAGCCCGGTCGCATTCGCTGCCGAATTTCACATCCCCAGTCGTCAATCAAAGCGGGAACCAGGTTTCCGCTTCTACGACGTGCTCAATCGAGGCTTGGAAGATGTTCGTGCGGACTATGACGTGGTACTGGTTGATACGTCTCCGACGCTGTCTTACCTGTCGCTGAACGCCTTCTTCGCAGCCGATGGACTGATCATGCCGATTCCGCCGCGCGGCATGGACTTCGCAAGCTCCAGCCAGTTTTGGACGCTGTTTTCTGGTCTGGCGTCTTCCATCGCTGAACAGACCGGAGGCGAGAAAACGTGGGCGTTCATCAACGTGCTGCTCTGCATGACGGAGGGCCAGGGCAACGTGAACGAGAGCGTGGTTCGCGAGTGGGTGAAAGTCGCCTACGGTGATAAGTTGATGACCGGAGAAATTCCGAAAACGGTTGTTTCAAGTTCTTCGGGGACGAAGTTCTCCACCGTGTACGACATCACCAAGTACACGGGAAGTGCGAAGACGTATCAAACCGCGCGCGTCGCCTACGATGCGGCGGTTGATCAGGTGGAAGCACAGATTCGCCGCATTTGGGCTAAGGACTAAGGGGATAGCAATGAGCAACAAGAAAGAGGAGGCTGCACGTCTCGCCGCTGCGGCACTCGATCCGGCACTTGCGCCCCGATTGAGTAGGCGGCCGCCCCGACTGGCGATGAGCGCAGTCACGGATTTCACGGGCGAGTTGGAGCGGGTTGAGAAAGACCTCGACGAGACGAAGAAGAAGCTTGCGCTGTACGACGGCGCACTGCCAGTTCGTACGCTGCGTCCCGAACAGATTCGCCCTTCTCGTTTTGCCAATCGGATCAGCCTTTCGTTCGAGGGGCCGGCGTTCCACGCGTTGAAGGAAGATATTCGTACCGCGGGCATCAATGTTCAGCCTATCAAGGTTAGGCCGGTCGGACAGGACGAGTACGAGGTGGTGTTCGGGCACCGGCGACATCGGGCCTGTCTTGAACTGGGCCTTGGGGTGTCAGCTGTCATCCAGGAAGACATGTCGGACAAAGAGTTGTTCGAGGAGATGAGTCGGGAGAACGACCGCCGCGAAGACTTGTCTGCTTACGAGCTCGCCCTTCACTATCGACGCGCCATTGATCTGAAGCTATACAAGAACTGGTCCGAACTGGCTGCAGTGCTGGGGAAAACAAAGGGGCTGGTCAGTCGTTATAGCGCGTTGGCGGACTTGCCGCGCCAAGTGGTGGAGGCATTCTCCAACCCGAACGAGATCCAACCGAAATGGGCCGAGAAGCTCAGGCAGGTACTTGAAGCAGATGCGCCTGCGGTATTGCAGGCCGCCAAGCAGGTTCGAGGTAAGGCCCTCCCGGCCAAGGAAGTGTTCCAAGCGCTGTTGAACGAGCAGACGAAACAGTTCACCCGGGTGAACTTTCACTTCGGTCACTTGCAGGAGGACGAGCGGGCGATAACCGTCACTTTGCAGAAGCGGCGGCTGACACCAGAGCAGATGGACGGCTTGCGAGCATTTCTCGAAAGCCTCTAGAGGCATCGCGTTACATAGACAGCAAGGAGGCGTAGCCTCCTTTTTCTTTTTCCGGTTGGATTCCGTCACTCGTGGCGCGGTTTCGTGCCGCGACTTCTGCCAGCGACCGAGGCTTTCTGGCAATCGGCGCCGCGATCCGAATGTCGCACTGCGCGCCTGCGCGATCGTTATCGGCCATGTCTTCTCCCGCTCTGGTTCACCCGGGTGAACGCGGCGGCAGATAGATTGTCGAGTGGAGACCGAGTCGCCGAAAAGTGTCGCAAGCCCAAACGTGCCGTTCGACCAACGCATGGCGCGCGACAGTGCTACAAACGCAAACGGACGGGCCAGCATTTCAGTGGAACGCTCGGCGGCCAGCAAGCCAGAAAGCCAGAAAGCCAGAAAGCCAGAAAGCCAGAAAGCCAGAAAGCCAGAAAGCCAGAAAGCCAGAAAGCCAGAAAGCCAGAAAGCCAGAAAGCCAGCAGGCCAGCAGGCCAGCAGGCCAGCAGGCGAGGAGGCCAAGAGGCCAAGAGGCCAAGAGGCCAAGAGGCCAAGAGGCCAGGAGGCCAGGAGGCCAAGAGGCGGTCAACTGGCCGAGCTTTGTTCGGTCCCACTCACGCTGAAGGTCGGCGAACTGCCTCACCATTGCAACGGTTCGCTCTCCAGGACGGTTGATCGGTTCTGGACTGCGGTGCTCCAATAGTTCACCCGGGTGAACAGTCGTCCTCCTAGTTCGGCGTCACTGCGCGCCCATATACCTGAGTCGCTGGCACTCAGCGCCGGACATCTTGCTCCGCCGCACGACGTTCCAGCGTAATTGGCCGGTACGGCCGGGGCAATCAGCGCCTCGTACACGCCGCGTTTATATGTGCTACGCCCCGGCGACATCACGGACCTTATGGACCCCGCTATTTCCCAAACGCGCTTACCGACTAGGTATCGGGTATAAGTCGTCGGCCTGCACCGGTTGGTAGTCAGCTCGGCTGGTCCGTCGTCGTTGCCCAGAAAGCCTAGGAGCTCGCCGCTATCGGCGCGGCGCGTCGCCCGTGGGACCGACCGTGCTTCATGCGTGCGACCAGCGATTTCAAGGGCCGAGGCCGGCCTCATCAACTGGTCAGCTGGGCCTGCTCAGCCAGCTCCCGATTAGCACGTTGCGCTCAGTGCGCTAGGTCCAATGAGGCTAGTCTGCGGATGCAATAGTTCTTATGCGGCCCAACCGCGCGTGCCAATGCCGATATCGATCGCCGGCAGCGCTGGGCGTCTGTCGCGATTCGGAACAAGACATTGGAGACGCCGCCTGCCTTGTTCACCCGGGTGAACGCAAGGACACCATTTAAGAAAACACGGCGTTCGGTCGCTTGGCTCCATCGTGAGCATCTGTGGAGGCCGTTGTGTAAAGCCGCGGCAATCCAATAGATTCGTATGTAGCGAGCGTCTTGGACCGACGTCAAGTTTCAAGACCGTATTCACAACCCATGGCAGCATGGCTCGGCGGCCAGACTCATGGAACATGCACCGAAGCATTAAACGGCGAAGTCGCTAGATTCACGTGTCGAAACCAGCGAGAAGGATATGCGTTGGCGCTGCGATCGTGGCGTCCGGTCAGTAAGGCGATGTTCTTCTATCCACCAAATATCACAACTGATCGATAGCTGCCCGTTAGCGCGGTCGACCGGTCGCGCCGCCGGATGATCGTTCTATCAGCATCCGAGCCGTTATGGCGTCGTGGTGCATGTGAGGGACAGCCGCGAGAGGCAAGCACCAAACTGGTAACCGCGCGCATCCAATGTCAGCGTATGCGGTAATGCCGACCGCGGCGAAATTGCCATGGGTGGCCCTCCTCTTTGTCATCGACAGCAGAACGAAGGGCAGACCGATTGCACTTTGCATAGCGAAACTGGCTGAGCTGCATGAAGCGTCCACGCCCAAGGACAGGCCCAAGGACAGGCCCAAGGACAGGCCCAAGGACAGGCCCGTTGCGCCCGCCGGTAGTGCCAGCTCGTCTCCACCTACCCGTAGCACGTCTATCCCCGTTAGCGTTCGGCCTTCGGGCGTGATGACTTACGGCGGAATGCGGGCTTGGCGAGACCTCGTCGAATGATCCGTCGCGGTCGGCTTGAACTCGGTCAAGAGACGAGATAATGGGGCGATTTCGCACCTGCGGCGCAAGACCGGTGCGCAGTAGATAGTGGTGCAGGGCGCCTCACAGTACTGCGAGCGCCGGCGCCGTTTCTCACGCACTCTCAGGCAAATATGAGGAGCGACCTGCCTGAAAAGCCAAGGTGACTGATAGAGCTTCCAAATTGCTTCGTTCCGGTCTACACTGAGAAGCAGCGAAAGACGCATAAACGGTTGTTTTTGTTAGATAAATCTCCCATCGATAGATAGTTAATCGCAATTACCCCACTTCAATAAAAGGTGGGTTATAAAAATTATCAGACTTATTCGGTGGTTTGAGTGTTCATGTCGTGTTTCGACGCCTTCTGCCGCGACAAATCGCAATGCCGTTTGCCGATCCAGCGTCCGGAGAAGCGTAATGGCACTCAATGAAGGCCTATAGGTTCATAAGTCGCCCATGGCAGGGCTATCAGCAATGATGTTCGACAATTTTCAGAGCCGGCAATTGGTGGTCAATGGCGTCCGGCTGCATGTCCGCGTCGGCGGCGAAGGGCCGCCGCTTGTTTTGCTGCATGGGCACCCTCAGACGCATGCGATGTGGCACCTTGTTGCGCCGACGCTGGCGCAAAGGTTCACAGTGGTGTTGCCTGATCTACGGGGCTACGGAGATTCGGATCGGCCTTCGCCGGGGGCTGACAGCGGCGCTCACACGAAGCGTGCGATGGCGGCGGATGTCGTGGGAGTAATGAAGCGGCTCGGCTTCGATCGCTTTGCGGTAGGTGCCCATGATCGCGGCGCCCGCGTTGCTCATCGCTTGGCGTTGGACCATCCCGCTCATGTCCAGCGGATGCTACTGTTGGACATCGCGCCGACGCTCGACATGTATGAGCAGACCACCGAGGCATTTGCGCGCGCGTACTGGCACTGGTTCTTTCTGATTCAGCCTGCACCGTTGCCGGAGCGACTGATCGAAGCGGATCCGATCGCCTATCTCCGGGATGTGATGGGTCGACGTCACGCAGGGTTGGCAGTCTTCTCGAACAAAGCCATGTGTGAGTACGAACGCTGCATTGCGATTCCCGGTACGGCTTCGGCGATCTGCAGCGACTACCGGGCCTCTGCGGGCATCGACTTGCTGCACGACCGCGCAGACCGCGATGCCGGCAGACGTATCGTCGCACCATTACGCGTCTTGTGGGGCGACCACGGCGTCGTGGGTCGATGTTTCGACGTTCTCTCGTTGTGGCGCAGCGCTGCCTCCGGCGACGTGTCGGGCGACGCTGTCCAGTGCGGACACTATCTTGCGGAAGAGGCGCCCGAGCGGATCGCGGAAGAAATGGCGCGATTCTTCGCGTCGTGATACTCCAGTTCTACGCGATGCGTCGGTCGACAACGCGTCCCAGCGACGGATGCCGACGCCGATGAATGTCGGCGGTGGGATGAAGCACATGGCCGAACGTGGCGGGAACACGCCCTTGCGGCGATCGCTTGCACCTCGCTTGCAATTGGATAGTCTCGGTTCTCGGTAAGCAAGGGCGTCTGAACCGGCGCGGCCGCAGGCGGCCGAGCCCGCTGCCCGCGATGGCATTCGGTGCCTACCAGGGTAGGGCAGGGCGACTCCTACCGAAATGCGGCGCTAGCCGCTGGCGATTTCGCTCGGCCGGAGCAAATGCGTTGCTTATGGGTCGGTTCGGTAATCGAGTCTGCACGATCGCCGCCGCGCGTCTATTCATTCACGCCGTACCCATGCAACAGGTGAAAGTGGTCGGAATCAATGCGGGCAACGCCGAATCGCTTCTTGCCGATGCCGCGCGCGCCTCCAGCGCCCCTGAGCCCCTGAGCCCCTGAGCCCCTGAGCCCCGCCGCCCGCCGCCCGCCGCCCCGCAGCCCCTCAGACCTCAGCCCTCCAGCCCTCCAGCCCTCCAGACCTCAGACCTCAGACCTCAGACCTCAGACCTCAGACCCATGCCCGGAGCGCGTCGTGGCGCGGCTATCTTGGCGAACACCGATCGGTCGACTGCTGCTTCGATGCACCACGATGCCGCCGGCCGGGTTGCCCATCTGCAAAGCACAGGCGCACCCAACGCGGCCGGCTGGCCCCCGATGCACGCTCAGTCGGCCGGGATCGACGCATCGAATTTGGCGATAAAGTCCAGCTGCGCGTTGCGCGGGCCATTGACGATCCGTTGCGACGCGTCGATCTGGTAGACCGGCTCGGTCGTTGTCTCGTATTTGGGCCAGTCGTTGATCGCGCCGCCGTTTGGATTGCCCGTCGCTGCGAAGCGGACCCACGCATCGATCATCTCGTTCGAGATGCGCACGTCGTCGGCCGTATAGGGTGCCGCGGACAGTTTCGCGTCTCCAAAGACATAGGCGACGTCGTCGCCGTGATGGGCGTCGCTGCCGGTGCCGCCCAGCTGCTTCCGCGTAAAGTAATAGCGATAAACGGGCAGGCCAGCGTCGGCGTAGAGACGCGCGATACCTCGCGCGCCGAACCAGAACTGATCGTCGCCGAAACTCAATGCGATAGCCGAGGCAATCTGCGCCGGATTGTCTACCGGATAGGTCGAGAAGGCCTGGTTGCCGAACGAACCAAAAATCGCCGGATCCGACAGATAGCTTCGATACTGATCGACGGTCGAGATGGTGTACCCGTTGGTGAACAGATAGCCCTCGTCGGTGTTATTGCCCACCAGGAGCGGCACCTGCGTGGCGCGATGGCCTTCGAATTGGACGCGCTCTTCGTGCGGTAGGATTACGCCGTCTTGAACCGGACCGATCACGCGCGGTTCGGCAAGCGCGCGTATCTGCGCGCCGCCGCCGGGGTTCAGAATCACCGGGATTTGAGTGGCAGGCAATGCACGCAATGCCTGGATGTCGGCGCCCAGTGCCAGGCCATCCTGTTCGGCGGCGGCGAGCGACTTCCAGTGTCGCCACGACCCTGGACTTTCAAGAATGGCGCGATCGATCAGGCCGGCCGACTCAGGGGACGAAAGCAGTGTCGTGATCACGCTGGCGCCCGCGGATTCACCCCAGATCGTCACGTTGGTCGGATCGCCGCCAAACTGCGCGATATTGGCCCTTACCCACTTGAGCGCTTGCGCGACATCGAGGATCCCGTAGTTGCCGGAGACCTTGCGCGCCGACTCGGCCGACAGCCCCGGATGCGCCATGAAGCCCATCGTGCTCACCCGGTAGTTCATCGAGACCACCACGGCGCCATGATTGGCGACGACGCTGCCATCCACGTTGCCATTGCCGCTGGTGAAGCTGCCGCCGTAGACCCATACCAGCACAGGCAGCTTACGGGTGGAGGCGAGGCCGGATCTCGGCGCCCAAACGTTGATGAACAGGCAGTCTTCGCTCATCGCCGCAGTGCCGGCTTGCATGCATTCCGGACCGAAGGCGCTGGCATCGCGCACGCCTGTCCAAGGCTCGGGGTCGATCGGTGCTGTCCAGCGCAGCGCGCCGGTCGGCGGCTTTGCGTACGGAATGCCCTTGAATGAGACAATATCGTCGCCAGATCCCCGGACCTTGCCGGATGTCAGCGCAACGATCGGCGCCGCGTTTGCGCTCTCGGTCGGCACGGCCGATCCGCCGCAGCCAGTTAGACTCAGTAGCGACAGCGACGCCGCCACGCAGGCCAGCCGGAACGGCATCGTCGAACCGTTGCCGAGCCGGCGTCCGGGGCGAGCGTTGTCGCCGCGTCGGTTGGCCACAAGACGGCTATCCGTTTCGGGATGCGTGGTTGGACGGCCGCGCGTGCCAGGTCGTGGCGCTTTCGGACGAATCGGCATGAGGTGTCTCCCTGATTGTATGAACGACGTGGACTGCCCGGATCAAACGCCCGGTTTGTGCGACATCGAGTCTGGCGCGTGTCTCGTCCGAGGTAAATTGCAAAAAACATATGAATCGATGCGCCTCTCGTATCAGTGGCGCGCCAGCGAGTACGCCACCAGCGGTTGCCATCGGACGGCCGCCCGGGAACAAGAGCCGGCGGCCCACGCCGGCACCGGCACCGACTGACCGGTGCGAGGAGACGAGGACAATGAAAGCCGACTTGGCACGCACCTGCGGGTGCGCGTTGCCGACCGTATTGACGGACATGCATCGAAGCAGGGCCGGTAGTGCGCCGCCATGCCGGCGCGCTGCAAGGCAGGGGACGGTCGGGACCGGCCGGTGCATCAATCGCGCTGCTGCCGCGTGCGGGACGGCATCGTGAAATGGCTGCGGCCGTTCCGCCCGCTCTACGCGCAGGTACTGCTCGCGACACTGTTCGGCATGGTGCTGGGTCATGTGTGGCCGGAGACCGGCGTAGCACTCAAACCGCTCAGCGATGGCTTCATCGCCCTCGTTCGCATGACCATCGCACCGATCGTTTTTTGCACCATCGTGCGGGGCATTACATCGCTGGGCAGCGGCACGACGATCGGACGCACGATCGCGAAGGCACTGACGTTGTTCTATGGGCTGACGGCGGTTGCGCTGTTGCTCGGCCTTGCCGTAGCGTATGTGCTGCATCCCGGCGCCGGCATGCACGTCGATCTACACCGTCTCGATACCCGCAGCCTCGCGCCGCTGCTTGGCCAGCATCCCCCAAGCGGGCTGACCGAAGTGCTGCTGGGCATCATTCCAGACACCGTAACGGCGGCATTCGTAAAGGGCGATGTGCTGCCCGTCTTATTGGTGTCGGTCCTCTTCGGTGCGGCGTTGAACGGTTTGCCACGCGCTGCGCAACCGCTGCTTGGCCTGATCGACGCAGTCGCGGATGCGTTTTTCCGCGTGATAGCGCTCATCATGCGGCTCGCGCCGTTGGGCGCGTTCGGCGCGATGGCGTTCACGGTGGGTTGTTTCGGCATTCGTTCCATTGGTTCGCTCGGGATGCTGATCGCCTCGCTATACGTCGCGTGCGTGCTGTTCGTGCTGCTCGTGTTGGCGACGCTTGCGCGTGTCCATGGCTTCTCGCTGTGGCGTCTGCTGCGCTACATCCGGGAGGAACTGCTCATCGTGCTCGCGACTTCGTCGACCGAGCCCGCGCTGCCGAGACTGATCGCAAAGCTGGAAGCGCTTGGCTGCGAGAAGGGTGTTGTCGGCGTGGTATTGCCAGCGGGCTACTCGTTCAATTTGTCAGGCACCGCCATTTACCTGACGTTGGCTTGCCTGTTTATTTCGCAAGCGTGCGACCTGCCGCTAAGCGCGTCGCAAATCGTGCTCTTGCTTGGCCTGATGCTGTTGACGTCAAAAGGCGCGGCCGGCGTCACAGGCAGCGGCTTGATTGCACTGGTGGTGACGCTGACCGCGATGCCTGATCTGCCGGTAGCCGGCGTGGCATTGCTGGTCGGCATCGATCGTTTCATGTCGGAGGCGCGCGCGCTTACCAGCGTGATCAGCAACGCCTGTGCGGTGATCTTTGTCGCTTTATGGGAGGACGCTTGCGACCGCGAACGTTTGTCGCTTGCGCTGCGCGACGTCGACGCGCGTCCGCTTCCCGATGATTCGCCGGCGCCAAGCAACCGACGCGCGTAGATCCGTTTGACGCGCCCGCAAGCCCGTGGTCACCGCCCACCCGGTGACGTCTGCCGTCTTCCGGTATTCGGTGTGAGCAGCGCGACGGCGCCATAGCGCGGGGCCAGGGCGGCCGGCGCCGTCCGAAACGGCGCGCGACACTACAACTCGAGGCGTGCGCTGCCGTTGCCTCAGCCGTTCCGTTCGCATACGCGCGCGAGGTGGCAACACGCGCGCCGTGCACGCCTCCCTCAAGGCTCTCATGTTGCAGCGCATCGCCGCCGACGGCAGTTGTACCGCTCGGCATGCGACTTTCTATGGTCGAGACGACGGCGATCGAGCGGCGCTACGTTACGTCACATTCCGGAACAGCCAACGGGAATTGTCGACGAGATTGTATGCAATCTCGATTCGTCTTATGAACAAGACGTGTATGCATTCCTGCTTAAATTGGTTCGGCTGCGCGCGCCGCGCTCGTACAGTTGACGCCATGACGACGCAACGTCCGGGAAGTGTGCGAGCACGCCGTCCGGACCTGGGACATGGATACATTGCTGATCGACGGTACGTGGCGGGCCTCAAGAGAAGGCCAGTCGCTCGACGTCGCCGACCCGTGCACGGGAGCGCCGTTCGCGCAACTGGCGCGGGGCATGGCGGTCGACGTGGACGATGCCGTCCGCGCCGCGCGCACTGCCTTCGAAGGACCGTGGCATCAATGGTCGGCGGCGGAGCGCGGACGCTTGCTGGCGCGCATGGCCGTGCTTGTCGCCCGACACGCGGACGAGCTTGCCGCGGTCGAGTCACGCGATACCGGCAAGCCGCTTGTGCAGGCGCGTGCCGAATTCGACGTCGTGTCACGGTATTTCGAGTTCTATGCCGGGGCCGCCGATAAGTTCGCGGGCGCCGAGATTCCGTTTCTCCCCGGACACACGGCGATCGCCCGGCGCGAGCCGGTGGGCGTGACCGCGCACGTCATTCCGTGGAACTATCCAGCCGTCATGTTCGCCCGCACGATTGCGCCGACATTGGCGGTTGGCAACGCAGCCGTATTGAAGCCGGCTGAAGATGCTTGTCTCAGCTCGCTGCGACTCGCGCAGCTCTTGCTGGAGGCGGGTCTGCCGCCCGGCGTGCTGAACGTCGTGACAGGTCTGGGCGAGGAGGCGGGCGGCGCACTCGCGGCACATGCCGATATCGACTTCATCACGTTCACCGGCTCGCCGCAAGTCGGCACCCTGATACAACAGGCGGCGGCCCGCCATCACACGCCTTGCGTGCTCGAACTGGGCGGAAAGTCGCCGCAGATTCTTTTCGAAGATGCCGACATCGAGACAGCCCTGCCGAGCATCGTGAATGCCATCATTCAGAACGCCGGGCAGACCTGTTCCGCTGGCAGCCGCCTGCTGATCGCGCGCTCGCGCTACGCCGAATGGCTTGAGCGGGTCGCCGAGCGTTTCTCGGACCTCACAGTCGGCCCCCCCTCGGGCGGGCATGCCTGCGGTCCACTGATCAATGCAGCGCAACTCGATCGCGTCCGTGCTTTCGTGGCGCGCGCCTGCGGCGACGGTGTTCAACAGGTTGCCGCCGGCAGCATCGCTGCGGACGCGGACAGTCGAGGCTATTTCTATGCGCCCGCACTGTTGTCAAACGTGCCGCGCGATCACCCTATCGCTCGCGAAGAAGTGTTCGGGCCGGTGCTGTGCGCATTGCCCTTCGATGACGAGGCCGATGCAGTGGCGCTTGCCAACGCGACACCCTACGGGCTGGTCACCGGCGTCTGGACGCAGGACGGTTCGCGTCAGACGCGTGTCGCGCAGCGTGTGCGCAGCGGCCAGGTCTTCATCAACTGCTACGGCGCTGGCGGCGGCGTCGAACTGCCATTCGGCGGCTTTGGGCGTAGCGGCCACGGCCGCGAGAAAGGCCTGGCCGCGCTCGAAGCGCTCACCGCGATCAAAACGGTTGTGCAGCGCTATGAGTGAGACGCTGCTGTCCCGGGGCGGTGCCGCCGAGCTCTCCTCGCATGACGACGCAGCAACGCCGGCGTCCGCGCCGCGCGTCGCACGGGCGCACGACATCGAGGTCGAACTGCGTCGCCGGATCGCGCGGCAGATCCTGCTGCCCGGCGCCGTGCTGCGCGAAGGCGAAATCGCCGAAGAGTTTGGCGTGTCACGCACGCAGGTTCGCGATGCCTTTCTCGTGCTTGCGCTGCGCGGACTGATCGAACGGGTCCCGAACAAGGGGGCGGTGGTCAGTCGGCTCGACTTCGCACAGATCGTCGAGATTTTCGCCGTGCGCGAACCGCTTGAGGGCATGTGCGCGCGCCTGGCCGCCCAGAACACCACGCCCGAGGTCTGGCAGCCGTTCGTCGAGCGCTTCGAGCATGCCATGCCGGGCTTTGTCGAAACGGGGGACTTCGACGCCTTCGCGGATGGGTATCAGGCCTTCCGTCTGAAAATCATCGAGTCGGCGAACAACCGGACATTGCGAGACATGCTCGACAGCATAGGCGAGAAGATCAACGCGTTGTCTCGTCGCATCATCATCCTGCCCGGGCGGGGCGCTCAGGCGTTGCTCGAACATCGTGCCGTGCTGGACGCCCTGTACCGTGGCGACGCCGAAGCCGCCGAGACGCTGCGCAAGGCCAATATGCGCAGCGGCCTCGAGTGGTTCGTGCGCTATCGCAATTTCGTCCTGTGACGGTGCCGCGCGACATGACTGCCGACTTGCACGATGCCATCCGGGCCGCCACTCACGAAGCCGCCCACGAAGCGACCCACGACACGGGCGCGGGCGAGCGCCACGTCCCTCGCGGACCAAACCTGCCATTGCAGGGCCTGAAGGTGCTCGAATTGGGATCCACCGTTGCCGGCCCATTCTGCGGGCGCCTGCTCGCCGATTTCGGCGCGGAGGTGATCAAGGTCGAACCGCCGGAAGGCGATCCGCTGCGCACCATGGGCGAGCACGAGGCCGGCGTATCGCTGTACGCGGCCAGCCTGCTGCGCAACAAATCCCTGCTGGCAGTCGATCTGCGCTGCGCGGAGGGGCAAGCGCTGGTGCGCCGCCTTGCACTGCAAAGCGACATCGTGGTCGAGAACTTCCGTCCCGGCACCTTGGAGAAATGGGGACTCGACTACACGTCGTTGAGCAAGGTGGCACCGCGGCTGATCATGGTGCGCATCAGCGGCTACGGACAGACCGGTCCTTATCGCGAGCGTGCGGGCTATGGCGTGATCAGCGAAGCAGCGAGCGGGATTCGGCACATGACGGGTGATCCCGATCGCCCGCCGGCCCGCGTCGCGGTTTCGATGACCGATTATCTGACTGGGTTGTATGGCGCCTGGGGCGCGACGCTCGCGGTGCTGGCGCGTGCCACGACCGGGCGCGGGCAATGCGTCGATGCGGCGCTCTACGAGAGCGCATTCAGCATGATGGAGCCGTTCGTGCCTGCCTTTGCCGCGCACGGCACGATCCCAGCCCGCACCGGGTCGAGCCTGCCGGGCAGCGTGCCGAACAACCTCTACGTGTGCGCTGACGGTGGCTACATCGTGCTGGCAGCGATGGCGGATGCGGTCTTTCGCCGACTTGCCGAGGCGATGGAGCGTAGCGACCTGACCTCCGATGCGCGCTTCAGTCGTGCGCCAGAGCGCGTCAAGCATCAGCACGCGCTGGACGGCGAAATCGCGCGGTGGTGCGCGACGCTGCCGCTCGCCGACGTCGAGGCCCGCTTGCATCGTCACGAGGTCCCCGCATCGCGCATTTTCTCGATGGCGGATGTGTTTGCCGATCCGCACTTCGAGGCCCGCGCGATGTTGCGGCGCGTCGCCCACGACAAGCTTGGCGAAGTCACGCTGGCCGCGCCGCTGCCCAACCTCTCCGCGACGCCCGGCACGATCCGACACAGCGGGGGGGCGGTCGGCCAGGACAGCCGACGCGTGCTGCGCGAGGTCCTCGCGCTGTCGGAAAGCGAAATCGCGGCGCTGGCCGCGAGCGGCACCGTGTTGCTGGAAGGAGGACGTTCATGAGTGCGGTTTGGTCGCATGAAGTCGAGGAACTGGCGCGGCGCCACGCATGGGCGGAACTGCTCGGCGGTACCGAGGCCGTTCATCGCCACCACGCCAAGGGCCGCCTGACGATCCGGGAGCGCATCGCGGCCCTGGTCGATGCGGAGTCGTTTCAAGAGGTGGGCAAGCTCGCTGGCCATGCCATCGCGCCTGACGACGATGGGCGAACGGTTGCGCCGGCGCCCTATGTGATGGGACTTGCGCGAATCGCCGGACGGGACGTAGCCGTCGGGGGCGAGGATTTCACGATTCGCGGTGGCGTGAGTTGGGCGGGCGATCGCCGCAAGGGCGGGCAGGGCGGTTTCGTCGAGGACCTGGCTTACGAGTATCGGCTGCCGCTGGTCAACCTGATCGACGGCAGCGGCGGATCGGTGAAAGGCGCGCTGTCGCGCGGGCACACGGTGTTCCCCGGTGTGCATGGCTTTGAACGTTCCGTGGCGTTGCTCGGCCGCGTACCCGTGGTCAGTGCGGTGTTGGGGGCGGCCGCGGGCGGCCCGGCCGGCCGCGCGGTGCTGTCTCATTTCTCGGTCATGGTGCGTCGGCAAAGCCAGGTGTTCTGCACCGGGCCTGCGGTGGTTGCGCGCTCCCTCGGCACCGAGCCCGATCGTGAAACCCTCGGCGGCAGCCGCGTGGCGGTGGACACTGCGGGAACGATCGACTGCGCGGTCGACACCGAGGAAGAAGCATTCGAGGTGGTGCGGCGCTTCCTCAGCTACATGCCTCAGCACACCGGCGCGCTGCCGCCCTCGCTGCCGCCGCTCGATCCGCCGGCGCGACGCGACGATCGGCTGCTCGATATCGTGCCGCGGGACAGGCGCCGGCCGTACGACATGCGGGCTCTTGTCGCGATGGTGGTCGATGACGGCTCGATGTTCGAACCGCAGCCGACGCATGGGGCGGCGCTGATCTGCGCACTGGCGCGGCTAGGCGGGCATGTCGTGGGCATCATCGCGAACAATCCGCAACGCGGCGGCGGCGCGCTCGACGTCACGGCAGCGCGCAAGCAGCAGCGCTTCGTCGAGCTGTGCGAGACCTTTCACATCCCGCTGATTTTCTTCGTCGACATGCCCGGCTTCATGGTCGGCGTGCAGGCCGAGCGTGACGGTACGCTGCGCGCGGGCATGGAGGCGGTCGCCGCGGGCGTACGGGCCCGGGTGCCGAAGATCACGCTGGTGATTCGCAAATGCTACGGCATGGGCGGCATGGCGACGACCGAGAAGAACGGGCTCGGCCTCAAGCTGGCGTGGCCGTCGGCGGAGTGGGGCTCGCTGCCGGTGGAGGGCGGCGTGGACGTCGCATTCCGCCGTGAAATCGCCGGCGCTGCAGATCCCGCAGCGCGGCGTGCCGAACTGGAGGCGCAGCTTCGCGAGTTGGCCTCGCCGTGGGCCACCGCACAGGCCTTCGGTGTGGAGGACATCATCGATCCGCGCGACACGCGTCGCTATCTCTGTCGTTTCGTCTCGGCAATGCAGACGACGCTCGCCCAACTGTTGCCTCGTGGAGATCAACGATGAAACGTCCCGGCCGCCGTTCGTCGCGTGGGTTCACCGACCGTGCCACTGCGCTCGTCCTGCCGGTTGCGCTGGTCGCGCTCTGGCAGCTCGGCTCGTCGCTGAAGCTGATCTCGCCGACCCTGCTGCCATCGCCTTGGTATGTACTGCAGACCGTCTGGTATCTGGCCTCGACCGGACAGCTGTGGCGCGACGTCCAGGCCAGTGCGGTGCGCGTGATCGAGGGATATGCGATTGCGGCAGTGCTGGCAATCGCGCTTGGCGTGGCGATGGGACTGTTCCGTCCGCTGAACCGGCTGGTCGACCTGTTGATGCAGATACTCAAGCCGGTGCCGCCGATCGCATGGATACCGCTGTCGATCCTCTGGTTCGGCATCGATGAGGGTGCCAAGGTCTTCATCATCGTGCTCGGCGCGTTCTTCCCGATCCTCACCTCGACTGTCGATGCGATCCGTCAGATCGATGGTCGCTACGTGGAACTGGCTGGCGTGCTGGAGCTGCCGCGCACGTTGTTCGTGCGCAAGATCGTGATCCCTGGCGCGCTGCCACAGATTCTGAGCGGATTGCGGCTGGGTTTGGCGATGGCGTGGATGTGCGTCGTTGCCGCGGAGCTGATCGCTGCATCGAGCGGCGTCGGGTTCCTGATCATGGATGGACGAGCGATGTCGCAAGCCGATCTGGTGTTGGCCGGCATGCTGGTCCTGGGTGTGCTCGGCAAGCTCACCGACGATCTGCTGCGCCATGCCGAGAAGCGCCTGGTGCGCTGGCGCACGCAGTTTTCGGGACTCTGACCATGCAAGAACTCGCTTTGCCAAATGCAGTGCCGGTGTCTGCTGCCCGTGCACATGCCGCGCCGAAAGGCAGCGTCGCCGTGCATCTCGGCGGTCTGTCGAAGTCGTTCGTCGGCGCCGACGGCACGCCGGTCGACGCGTTGCGCGATATCGATCTCGACATCGCGCCCGGCGAGGTCCTGTGCGTGTTGGGTGCCAGCGGCTGCGGCAAAAGCACGTTGCTGCGCATCATCGCCGGGCTGGAGCGCGCCGATACGGGGCATGTGCAAGTCGGTGGCACGACGGTCGTCGGCGCGGGGCTCGACAGAGGTTTCGTATTCCAGGATCACCGACTGGTGCCGTGGATGTCGGTGCGGCAGAACGTCGAACTGGCGATGCACCGTGAGCCGCCGGCGGAACGACGGCGCGTGGCGAACGACGTGCTCGCGCGGGTCGGCCTGCGCGACTTCGGCGGAGCGTGGCCGGCGCAGCTTTCGGGAGGCATGGCGCAGCGCGTCGCGATCGCCCGCGCCCTGGCGCATGGACCGAGGGTCTTGCTGCTCGACGAACCGTTCGGCGCGCTGGATGCGATCACCCGGATGCAACTGCAGGACGAATTCCTGGGAATCCAGGCACGCGAGGGCATCACGACCGTCCTCGTGACCCACGATATCGAGGAAGCACTGTATCTCGGCGATCGCATCGTCGTGTTGTCGGCGCGCCCGGGCCGCGTGCGCGCGGTGGTGCCGGTGAGCCTGCCACGCCCTCGCGACCGCGCCGACCCGGCGTTCGGCCGGCAACGCATCGCGCTCTACGAGCAGTTCTTCCGTCACGCCCAGGACGTCCCGTCCGGGGAATCACAATCGTAGCAATCGGGGAAATGAGATGAAGGGGTTATTTCGCAGTCTTCTGGCACTGGTTGCCTTCGTCCTGCTGTTTGGCGCGCGTGTCAGCCACGCAGCCGACACGCTGCGCGTTGGCTTCATGCCATTCGTGCCGTATTCCGCCAGCCTGATCGCCAAGCAGAACGGCTGGATCGAGGAAGAGCTGCGTCGCGCGGGACAAGCCGACGTCTCGGTGAAGTGGGTGCAGTTCGCCGGCGGTCCGCCGGTCAACGAAGCGATGGCATCGCACAACATCGACATTGCCGCCCTTGGCGATACACCCGCGTTGGTGGGACATGCCTCGGGTATCGACGATCGGATGATCGGCCTGTCCTACAAGGGCGGGCAAGCGCAGGCGCTGGTGGTCCGCAGCGATTCGCCGGTCCACGACGTACGCGAACTGAAGGGCAAGAAGGTTGCGACGCTCCGTGGCGGCAACGTGCACGAACTGCTCGTGTTGATCCTGGCCAGCGCCGGACTGAAATTGACCGATGTCCAGTTCGTGAACCTGGGCCTCGAAGACATGGGCGCCGCGCTGCTCAAGGGGGATATCGATGCCGCACTGGTGTGGGATCCGGTCTTCGTGCGCCTGGATACGACCGGCAAGGTTCGGGTACTGAAGACCGGCGAAGGTCTGAAGAGCAACCTCAATCCGATCATCGCGTCCGCGGAGATCCTCAAACAGCACCCGCAATACGTGCAGGCCTACCTGCGTGCGATCGAACGTGGCGCCGCATTCCTGCGCCAGCAGCCGCAGGCCGCCGCGAAGCAGCTTGCGCCGGTGTTCGGTCTCACGCCCGAGCAGACGCAGGTTGCGTTCACGCGTTCGGTCTGGGTGCCGCCGGTCGACGCGGCGGTCCGCGCAGAGTTGAAGCGCTCGGTGACGTTCCTGCTCGACAACCGCCTGATCCGCAATCCGCTGGATATCGATAGTTTCATCGACCTCCCGAAGGGGCAGTGAACGTGTTTGGCCCCGCTGCTTTCGATCTCGGCGGCCGGCGAGCGCTCGTCACGGGCGGCGCGGAGGGTCTCGGCGCGGCGATTGCCGCGGCACTCGCCGCCGCGGGTGCCGAGGTCGGCATCATCGACGTCCGCCCATCCGACGCGACTGCGCCGGGCAACAAGCCGGCCTTTGCCCTGCAGGCCGACCTGTCGCAGCCCGAGGCGGTGCGGAGCGCCGCCGACCGGGCACTGCGCCGCTTCGATGGGCGAATCGACGTGCTGGTCAACAATGCCGGCCACCAGTTCCGCGCGGCAGCAGTGGACCACGGCCGCGCCGAATGGGAGGCGACCCTGTCGCTGAACCTGACGGCCGCCTTCCTGCTGAGCCAGCACATCGCGCCCGGCATGATTGAACGAGGACGCGGCAAGATCATCAACCTTGCGTCGATTCGCAGCTTCGTCGGCTCCTATGGCGCGGTGGCGTACGGTGTGAGCAAGGGTGGCATCGCCCAACTCACGCGGTCGCTGTGCAACGAGTGGGCGCCGTTCGGGGTTCAGGTCAACGCGATCGCGCCAGGCTTCATGCGGACTGCATTGACCGACGCACTGCAACGCGACGACGACGCGGTGGCGCGCAGCCTGTCTCGCATCCCGGCGGGACGCTGGGGCGAAGCGGCGGACGTGCAAGGCTTGGCCGTGTTTCTTGCGTCGTCGGCATCCGACTATGTCAACGGCGCGATCATCCCGTGCGATGGAGGTTTCCTTGCCAACTGATCCGCGGGCCTTGTCAGAGGCGGCTCACTTGCATTTCGTGGTACCGGCAAGCGCGCGCGCATCGTTTGCCGACCTCCAGGCGAGCGTGCATGCGGCTGAGCGCAGTGGCTGGGCCGCGGTGCTCGTCGAAACCGGGCCTGGCGCGCTGGAACCGATCACGGCGCTGGCGGCGTTGGCATCGACGACTGCCCGCATCGGGCTGGTCGCTGAAATCGATCCGCTCGTCACACCGCCGTACACGGCGGCGCGCCGCCTCGCGGCGCTCGATCACATCAGCGGCGGCCGGGCCGGATGGCGCGTGCGGGTCCATGACAATCGGGCCCAGCGCGCCGAGTATGCCCAAGTGCTTCGGGCGTTGTGGGATAGCTGGTTGCCGGACGCCCATCGTTTCGACAAGCGCGAGGGCCTTTACGTCGACACCGCGCGCGTTCGCCGGGTGGATTTCGCGGGAGAACATTTCGCGGTGGCGGGTCCGTTGGACATTCCCCGTCCGCCGCAACGGCACCCGGTGCTGTACGGAGCGGGTGACGATGCCGTAAGTGACGATGCCGTAAGTGACGGTGGCGTAAGCGTCGACGCCGATCTGCGCAGCGGGGAAGCGGCGGGTGCGCTACAGGCCGCGGATGGCTGGGCTGCTTGCAAGGCGTTGCGGCCGCGCGGCACGCGGACGGACGCTAGACCGTTGCACTACCTGCTCGTGCCGACCGATCAGCCGGAACGCTGGCCCGCGCAGCTCGCTGCGCTGAATCGCCAGTCGACGGAAGCGCTCGGTACCGCGGCAAGCACGCTGCGCGATCGCTGGCAAATCCCCTTGCCCCTCACCGGGGAGACGCACGATGTCGAATGACCGGAAGATGATCCTGTTGGTAAACGCGCTGGTCACCGGTCATCACGAGGCGGCCTGGCGTTTGCCCGATGCGCAGCCGACGCGCTTGCGGGACATCGCCTATTACCAGGAGATTGCCCGCACCGCCGAACGCGGCCGCTTCGATGCGATGTTCGTTGCGGACTTCTTCGTCTACTACCCCGGGGTCCGCTACAGCCCGCGTTGGGAACTGGACCCGATCACGCTGATGGCAGGGGTGGCGGCGGCGACCGCCACCATCGGGCTGATTGCGACCGGATCCGCCACGTTCGCTTCCGCGGAAGAGATCGCGCGCACGTTTGCGACGCTCGATCAGGCGAGTGCGGGCCGTGCGGCGTGGAACATCGTCACCAATGGCGAACCGCAGGCCAGTGCGAACTTCGGGCAGGAAAAACCGGTACCGCACGCCGAGCGCTATGCGCGTGGCGGGGCGCTCGTCGAGGACGTGCTGGCATTGTGGCGACAGGGACCAGCGGGCGCACTTGGCATCCCGCCATCGCCCCAGGGGCGGCCCGTTCTGGTACAGGCAGGTTCGTCGCCGCAGGGGCGCGACTTCGCCGCGCGCTACGCGGAGATCGTCTTCACTGCCCAGAACACGCTGTCCGACGCGCAGGCCTTCCGAAGCGATTTACGGGAGCGGGCGCAGGCGTACGGTCGCGACCCGGACCGCATCAAGGTGATCCCTGGCTTCAGTCCGTCGCTTGGCGCATCGGATGCCGACGCGCGGCAGCGCAAGGCGGCGCTGGATGGGCTGATCGCACCCGAGGCGTCGCTCGCCTGGTTGGCCGGCTTCGGCGTCGACCTCGCCGGAATGCCGCTCGATGGACCGCTGCCGCCAGTGCTGGGCGACATCGAGAAATTCGAGGGGATCAAAAGCCGCTTCGGCGTGATTGCCGGCCTGATCGAACGGGAGCGGCCGCAAACGATACGTGCGCTGCTGAACCTGCTGGCCGGCAGCCGTGGCCACGTCGCGGTGTCCGGCGCGCCCGAGACCATCGCAACGCACATGGCGGAGTGGTTCGAGGCCGAGGCGGCCGACGGCTTCATGATCATGCCACACGCGTTGCCTGGCGATCTCGACGTCTTTGTCGACCGTGTCATCCCGCTGTTGGCGCAACGCGGCTTGCTGCGCGAGCCGACGTCGGCAATCACCTTGCGCGAGCGGCTCGGACTGACGCTGCACGACCACTGACGACGTGACGGCGCTGCGCCGACGGTGTACTGGCGGCATGGCGGCCGCGCCAAGCTCGCTGTGGTGCACCCGGTGATGATCGGGTTGCGCCGCGTGGGCGCTGCCCGGCATGGCCGCACTTCATCCGGCAAAAGCGTCACCCCAAGCATGCAACAACGACATAATCGATCCGAGGTTTGAAGATGAGCAGACGTTTCGAAGGAAAAGTGGCATTCGTCTCCGGTGGCGCACGGGGGCTGGGCGCGTCGCACAGCCGCCGCTTCGTTGCCGAGGGCGGCAAGGTGGTGATCGGCGATCTGCTCGACGAGCAGGGCCAGGCACTTGCGCGCGAACTGGGCGACGCGGCGCGCTATGTGCATCTCGATGTAACCGATGAACAAAGCTGGCAAGCCGCGCGCGAGGCGGCCGAGGCAGCGTTCGGGCCCGTGTCGATTCTCGTCAACAACGCAGGCATCCAGAAACTCGGCACGACGCTCGACACCTCGCTCGAGGATTTCGATGAAGTCGTGCGGGTCAATCTGAACGGTACCTTTCTGGGTACCAAGATCATCGGTCCTTCGCTGATCCGCGCGGGCGGCGGCAGCATCATCAACGTCTCGTCGATCGCGGGCATGTTCGGGCTGCCCAACACCGTGGGCTATGTCGCGGCAAAGTGGGCCGTGCGTGGCCTGACCAAGGCGTCGGCGCTCGAGTTGGCGCCGTATCACATTCGCGTCAATTCGATCCACCCGGGCCGCATCGTGACCGACCTGACCGCCGGACTGAACAGTCCGATACGACCGAACCAGTTGATCAAGGAACCGGGGCGACCGGACGACATCAGCAATCTCGTTGCCTTCCTCGCGAGCGACGAATCACGCTTCAGCACCGGCGCTGAATTCATCGTCGACGGCGGCCGTTATGTCGGCGAGTCGGACCCCGTCGCTTAAGCGCCGCGCACGCCGGGCGACGTCCCGCGCCGACCGGCCTCCACGGACGCGCATGCCGCCGCGGCGGCGCGGGGGCCGCGCGGGCCGGCGTTCGCGCGTCACCGCCCGCGTTCCGAACCGGACCCACCTCAATGCGACGAAACATAGGCCGATCCGGGGTGTGCGGGTGGCATCGCAAAGCGCTCACGCATTCGCCTGGCTTCCGCCGCGGGCGTCAACCCGAAAAGTCGCTTGAACTCTCTACTGAACTGCGAAGGGCTTGCGTAGCCCACGGCGTGGCAGGCTGTCTCGGCGGTCATCCCTTGACGCACCATGAGCAAGCGCGCCTGATGCAAGCGCGTGGATTTCAGATACTGCATCGGAGAGGTGCGCGTGATGGCCTTGAAGTGGCTATGGAACGTCGCCACGCTCATACCGGCCTCGCGAGCCAGTTGCGGCAAGTCGATCGGCTGCGCATAGCGCGCATGAATGCAGCGCAGCGCCTTGCCAATCTTCCCGAACTGACCCTGCATCGTCAAAGCCGCGCGCATCGCGTTGCCCTGTGCGCCGGTGAGCACGCGGAAATACACCTCTCGCACCAGTGCCGGGCCCAGGAGCGCTGCGTCCAGCGGCCGACTGATCGCTTCCAGCAAGCGCAACACGACGCTGCGCATCGCCGCGTCCATCGGACTGGACATCATGCTTAGCGGCGCGTCCTGTGGTGCCGATGATTGATGCTGGTCGATCTGAACCATCAGCTCGGCGGCGAGCTGAAAGTCCAGGTGCATATAGAGGGCCAACAGCGGACGCTCTGGCGTGGCATCGGTTTCCATCGTGAACGGCACCGGTACGGCGACCGCCAGATACTGCTGCTCATCGTACAAATACACTTGGCCCCCGAAATAGCCGCGCTTCCGTCCCTGACAAACAATCACGATGCCGGGGTCGTACAACACGGGCGTGCGCGCCAACGCACGATCGGAGCGCAGGATGCGCACGTCTGGCAGCGGTGTCAGGTTGTATCCCTCTACTGGCGCCAACGTGCGAAGCAAAGCGATCGAGCGCCGCTGCTCGCGCGACCGAGGCGCGGCAGCGATCTGGCTGTTCCCGGCAGGCTTTCGGTTCGCCATAGAAATAGGCAATAAAAGGAGAGGATTGAAGCTGAAAATGCCTGCCTCGATTGACTATCGTACATCCACCTCAACTCTGCGTGGAGCCCGTTCATGTCATCTTTCAAAACCTTGTTCATTACTGGCGTCAGCAGTGGCTTCGGACGAGCATTGGCCGTGGCGGCGCTTGCGGCGGGTCACCGCGTCGTCGGCACCGTGCGAAGCGAATCGGCAGCGCAAGCGTTCGCGGCACTCGACTCCGCGCATGCCGTAGGCCGGGTGCTCGACGTGACCGATGTCGAGGCCATCGACGCCGTCGTCGCCGACGTCGAGGCGAACGTCGGGCCGATCGATGTATTGGTGAACAACGCCGGCTACGGACACGAAGGCGTCGTCGAAGAAGCGCCGCTGTCCGAGTTGCGTCGACAGTTCGACGTCAACGTATTCGGCGCGGTGGCGATGATCAAGGCCGTGCTGCCCTACATGCGTTTGCGCCGACGCGGACATGTGCTCAACATCACCTCGATGGGCGGTTTCATCACGATGCCCGGCATCGCATACTACTGCGGCAGCAAGTTCGCGCTGGAGGGCATTTCCGAGGCGCTCGGCAAGGAGGTGGGACAGTTTGGCATCCACGTCACCGCCGTTGCACCCGGTTCGTTTCGCACAGACTGGGCCGGGCGGTCAATGTCCCGCACGGCGCGCTCGATTGCCGACTATGACGCACTGTTCGATCCGATTCGCAAGGCACGTGAGGAAAAGAGCGGTAAGCAAATCGGTGATCCCAAAAAAGCCGCTCGCGCGATGCTGGCAGTGATCGACAGCGATGCGCCACCGGCGCACCTTCTGTTGGGCAGCGACGCATTCGCGCTGGTGCACGAAAAGCTGGCGACGCTGGCCGACGAATACCGCGCTTGGGAGGCGCTGACCCGCTCGACCGACGGCCGAGCGGATATGGCCGCGGAACGTTGTGCCGTGCGCGGCGCGTTGCGCGGGTCAGCACACCGTCTTCTCAACGCAACGTGCGAGCCTTCGAGGTTGTCGCGATCGCCGCCTCGGCGGCGTCGGCCACCTTGAGCGGTACCTCACCGATGCCCAGCGCGCGTTCGATCAGCAGGTCGTCCCCGTGTTGCGCGAGTTCGGCCTGCAGCTGGGCAAAGTCGCTGCACCAGAGGGTCTCGACGTCCTTGTCGCGCGCCAGGTCGCGCTCGGCGCTCAGCGCGACCGCGCGCACCTGCAGGCGGCTGGTCTGTGTCTGACCGCCAACCTCGATCGCATAGCCGGGCAACGACGCCTTGCCGACCACGATGCGTCCGTCGCGGGCCCATGCGGTGCTCATCCCCTCGCGCACGTCGTAACCCAGTCGCGCCATGCCCTCGAGCACAGCCTGGCGCCGCGCTTGCGCGGCTTCACGCTGCTGCACGCGCGCAAGCGCGGCACGGCAATGCTCGATCAATTCCTCGATCGTATCCATTGTCACGGCACCGCCCAGCGCGTCGAGCCTGGCCAGCAGGGGCCCGGTGTCGTCGGACGCTCTGGCCCGCACTTCGGCGGCAAGTTCTTCGAGTTCGTCGATGGCCGAGCGATGCGCGCGCGCGCCGGCTACCGCGTCCGACAGGTCCAATGTCAGGCTGTCCAGCAGGAGATTGCGATGCGCGCCGGTCGGATGCGCCTCGATGTCACGCAGGCGGTCCGCGAAGCCGGCGGTCTCGGCGGCAGGCAGAAACACGTCGGCCTCGGCGATCTGCCGGTCCAGCCGCTCGAACGCCGGTTCGCGCGACAAGGCAAGATGGGCCGCCTGCCAGCTTTCAAAAGTCACGGACATCTGGCCGTCGGTCAGCTGTGCCGCGAGTTCGCGCTGCGCAGCGCTCGGTTCGGACGAACCTGCGGACAAGCTCGCGTCCGCCGGCGGACTCAATTGCGCGAAGCCCTGCGCCAGGACCGCATCCGTCTGCACCGCGTCGTCATGGCCTGCCTGTCCTTCGGCAATCGCCGCGATGCGCTCGACAAGCGCGGCCGGCACTTCGAGGCGTCGGGACGCGAACGTATGGAGAAGCGTTTGCGCGCTGCTCCGGGCCTGCCGGCGACGGCGCTGCACACGTTCTGCGTGATCGACCGCGAGCGTGCGGCGACGTTCCAGATCGGCGCCGAGGAACGCCGTCTCGTCGGAAAGTTCGCGCTGGGCATCACGCAATGCGCGGATCGTCGCGTCCGTTGCAAGCAAGGTGGCGAGCGCGCGCCGACGCGCTTGCGTCGCCGCGATCTCGCCGTCGGCCAATTGTCCGAGGCCCTGTCCTTCCTTCGTCCAGGCCGCTATGGTGCGATCGAGACGGCGCAGCATCCTGTGGCAATCGGCGAGAACTTCCTCGCGCGTGACGATTCGCACGACCTTGGGCCCACTCATGCAACGACCTCCGCGCCCAGAGCGGCCGAGACGGCCGCCTGCAGGCGAGCTTTTTCGATTTCAGGTTCGTGATACCACGCTTGCGACGACACCCTGTGGAGCCGTCCGATCGCCCGTTTCAGCACCGCTGGACGCCAGATTTCGCGTGCCCGTGCCTGCGTGAGCAGGCGGTGACGCGGCGCGTCGCATTCGATGCCAAGGGCGTACAGGCCGGTGCCCGGATCGGCTATCGCGAAATCCAGTCCGAAGGCGTCGTCCTCGTGCGTCACGACCGGCTCGGTGCCGAGCGACCGCAGGAAGGCGAGCACCTCGGCGGCGAAGCCGTCCCCCGTGGCAGCGCCGCGCAATTCCGTGCGTTCACGCTGCTGCGAGGCATGACCCAGCCGCCCGAGCAACGCGCGTCCACCTGCCAGTTCGCCGTCGGACATGGCGCGCGCATAGGCCATGTACGCCTGCAGGTAGTCGCGCGGTATCGCGGGGCCGCGCTGCGTGTCCAGCATATCGGAGATCAGCCCGATCGGCATCGACGTGACCAGCACGACTTTCTTGCGTGCGCGCGTGACCGCGACATTCAGGCGACGCTCGCCGCCTTGCTGTCCCAGTACGCCGAAAAAGCGGCGAAACGCGCCCTGGCTGTTGCGGCCGAAGGTCGTCGAGAAAACGATGATGTCCCGCTCGTCGCCCTGGACGTTCTCGACGTTCTTCACGAAGACGGCCATGTCCTCGCCACCTTCCACCCGCTCGCGCTCCTCGCGGTAAGCCTGGCGAAACGCCTCGTCGCGTTCGGCTCGGAGCTTGAGTTGCTCCTCGATCAGGTCCGCCTGCTTGCGATTGAAGGTCACCACCCCGACCGACGGGCGTTCCCCGTACGGCGACCGCCACAGATCGGCGAGGTAGGCCACCACGCGCGCCGCTTCGTCCGCATTGGTTTGCTGCTGGTACAGCCCGTCGACGGCGATCACTTCCAGGGGCTTGACGGCACGCACGGTGGCGTCGGGATGTCTGACCGGTATGCTCAGCGCGTTTTCATAGAATGCCGCGTTCGAGTAGGCGATCAACTCCCGGTATGCGGAGCGGTAATGGATCTGCAGCGTCGAGACCGGCAGCGCGGTGCGGGCCAGCTGAAGCAGGTCCGGGCAGTCCTTGATTTCACGCCGGTTCCAGGTCTCCTCGAAAAATGCCCGTTCTTCCTCGCTGGCCTCGTCGTCCGGCAGTTCACCGTCGAAAAGGCCGGTCTCGTCGCTGTCCACCTGACTCGAAAAGAATGCGGTGGGCGGCATCTGCTTCTCGTCGCCGCTGACGATCGCACGACGGCCCCGGAACAGTGTCGGGATCGCGTACTCCACCGGCATCTGCGATGCCTCGTCGTACACCACCGCGTCGAACAACTGCGATCTCAACGGCAGCAGGCGGCTCGCCACGTCGGGATTCATCAGCCAGACTGGACGCAGCGCCATCAAGCCAAGCGGCGTGCCGAGTTCGACGAACTCGCGCAGTCGTCGTGCGCGTCGCCCGGTCAGGCGAGTGAGGTCTTCCCAACTGCGCGGCGCGCCCAACTTGTCTCGCGCAACGCCACGACGAAGCGCGTCACGGTTCGAAGCGCGCATGGCTTCGTCGGCAGCCGCGAGCGCCGCGATCTTGGCGGTCGTTTCGCTGCGGTCGAGCAGCAGTTCGGGAAAGGTCTGCTCGAAGCGCCGCTTCCAGCCGAGCCGCGCCTCGCGCCGGATCAAGCGGCGGACCGCGGCGTCGAGGTCGTCGGGAGGCACGCGTTCGAGCACTGCCTCGTGGCGTCGCAGCATGGCGAAGACCTGCAGCGCCTCGGCATCCAGGCGCTGCGCTCGCAGGCGGAATTGCTGGAATGCCGGAAGCGCCGGCAACGCGGCGGTTATCGGTGCCAGCGCAGGATGCGCTGCGGCATTGTCCTGCACCGCGCGTCGGCATGCGTCGGCGAACGCCGGCGTCAGCCAGTCCTGCAGCGCGGCCAGCGCGCGCAGGCTCCGTTCACGCACGTGCTGGCGCACGAACGCTGTCTCGAAACCGTGCAGCAGAGCGTCGACCTGCCCGCGCTCACCGCTCAGTACTGCCGCGTCGAACGCCTCGCTGTGCGGCGCCAACGACAGCTGTCGAGCCCACCCGCCTACCGCTTTCAGCCGTTCGAAATCATGCCGGACGGCGTCGGCAAGCGCGGTGCCGTCGAGCGTGCCGCCAGCGTCCAGTTGCAGCGCCCGGCGCACGGCAGCCCATTCCGCCCGGCGCGGACGCCACTGCGCTTCGAGGTGCGCGACGGCCTGCAGTTGATGGAATCGTTGCTCGGATCGGTCGCTGCCGGTCGAGCCGGCTTGCTCGGCAAATCGTCTGAGTTGCGCGCGCCGGATATAAGTCATCGGATTGAGCGCGCTCAGCCACGTCGTCGGCTTCGCCAGCCATGCGATGCGGGCCGCCAGCGTCTCGAATTCGCCGTCCGACAAGTTCGCCATCGCGGGCGACAGTGCCGCATGATAGGCGGTGGCATCGATCTGCCGCAGCGCATCGTGCAGCACCTGTAGCGTGGCGCATCGTTCGTCGCCGACGGTTCGGCTCTCGGCCGCGGGTCGGAACAGAGGCAGCCACCGCGCCAGACTCGCACGCGCGTCGTCGCTGAGGTCCAACAGCCGTTGCGCGTTCGCACTCAGCCATGCGCGCGCGGGTTCCGGATCGTCGAGGTCGAACGTGGCGGGATGCGCGGCGAGCGTGTCGGCGCGCAGTCGCTCCGCCTCCAGCAAGGCCGCAAAAGCGGCGTGAAACGCATCGAGTGTCGCGCGGTCGGTGGCAAAGGCTTGCAGGTTCTCAAGCGCACTCCCTTCGAACCTGGCGGGCAACCAGTAACGCACCAGCGGGGCGCATTGATCCTCGAGCGTGGTCAGCGCAGCGATGTCGAGTGCCGCCAGGCGTTCACGCAGCGCTGGCGCATCAAGCGGTGGCGCGCCTGCCTCCAGCGCGATCAGTTCGCCAAGCAGCGCACGGTAGCTGCGGCCGCTCGCCGGGTCCACCCTGTGCAGCGCTTCGTGCTGCCGGTCGAGTTCGCCTTCGAGGCTAGCGATGCGGGCGGCCGTCTGTTCGCGCTGGCGAGACCAATCGTATTCGGCTGGCGGCCCCTTGAAGAGCATCTCCAATTGTTCGCGCACGGCGCGAATGGTTGGTTCGCGATCGCGATTGATGTCGTTGACCATCACGATGCGCTCGCCCAGTCCCTCCGCGATCAGCCGCTTGTGCACCACTTCCAGCGCAGCGTGCTTCTGGCAAACGATCAACAGGCTCTTGCCGTTGCCGATCGCGTCGGCCACCATGTTGACGATCGTCTGGCTCTTGCCGGTCCCGGGTGGACCTTCCACGACCAGACCGGAACCATTGCGTGCCTGGAAGACGGCGGCTTCCTGCGACGGATCGCTCGCCACGGTGAGATAGCGGTCGCGCTCGGCAGGTGCGCCGTTCTCGATTGCCTGCGCAGCGTCGTTCGATGTCAAGCGGAGCATCGCTTCGAGCGCGGTTCCAGCGGGCGACAGCATCTTCAGTTGCCGCAGGTCCTCGCCCACGGCCTGCCCGATGAATGTCACATGGAACAGTACCGCCGCGCATGCCAGCCGCATTTCGCCGGCGGGCAGTTCGAGCGAGGCGGGCGGCAGGGCCGCCAACTGCCGCCCCTCGGCGGCGGCGAGCATGCCGAACGCATCCATCACGTCGGCCAATTTCAACGCCGAACGGCCGAGCACGTCGTCGCCGGCGCTTCGCCAGGCCTTCAGCCTCTCCGCTCCGAGCAGCCCTTCGAGCGCCGGATTCAGCCGCACTTCCTCTCGTTCGCCGTCGAACGCGAGCGCGGCCTGACCACGCGTTCCGGGCTCCATCAGCAGTTCGACCGGCCACAGCAAAACGGGCGCGATGCGCGTCCGGGTCGTGCTGCGCTGATCCTTGTAGAGCAGGAACGGGAAACCGAGATAGAGGCCGTCGATGCCGGTGTCGCGTTTATAGAGCGTGGTCTGCCGATACAGCGTGTTGAAGCGGCCATCGAGCACGCCATTCGCGTCGAAGACCGCCGGATCGATCGGCACCGAGCGGGCGTTGCGTTGCAGCAGGTGCTCGAGCAGCGCGGTGCCGGTGTGGCGGCCGCCGTGCAACTCGTTGAGATCGATGCGGCCCGTGGTCCGACCGATCGTCATGCGCACCAGCGGCCCGCGCAGGACCGCTGTTGCCACTTTCTTTTCAAAAAAGTCGAGGATCTGCGTCACGTACTGCTGTTTCTGCGGCTCCAACCATTGTTCGGCGGGCACGGACAGCAGAACGGCAACCTCGTGCAACGGCAAACGGCGCTCGAGCCGGAAGCGTTCGGCCCAGCCGTCGATGGTCGGGCTGCCCGTGCGAGCGAAACCCGCGATGCGCTGATCGACGAGGCGGAACAGCTCGGCGCGTGGCAGCGCCAACGCCTGTCGCGCCGTGTCGGCGTCGAACGCGAGCACCTGTTCGTGCTCGGCCAGCGCAGTCGCCTGTTGCACAATCTCGTCGACCGAGCGGTATTGGCTGGTTGCCGCGCTCAGCAGGATGATGAGATCTTCCTCGCTGATCACCCGCCGCTCCGCCAGCGACAGCAGACCGGGATGATCGGAGTCGGGCAGCAAGGTCCTGCGCGCTTCCCACTGTGCCGCCAGCCGCGCGCGCGAGGTCGAGAGCAGCGCAATGCGCAACGTCTCTTCGTCGAGTTCGATACCGTGGTTGCGCGCGCGCAGCCGTACCTCGTCGGCGCGTGCCTGCAGCCGGGACAGCCAGGTTTCCGTTTGCAGCCGCTGCAGGAAGCCCGGCACGGGGCCGCTCACCAGTCCATAGCCGTCGATTGGATGCTGCAGCAGCCAGCCCGGCGTTACGATCTCGCCGCGCAGGATCAGCGGAATTTCAGGATTGAGCAGCTTGAGGGCGACCATCAGGCGAACGTCGTCATCGACGCCGTCGAGCTGGGCCGCCTGGCGCAGGCCTGCCAGCGCCTGCGGCGCGACTCCGGCCTGTTCGGCCCAAGTCGCCAGCACGCCACGTAGCAGATGGTCGCGTGCTTCGTCCCAATTATCGCGCTCGGCGGCGGCCAGCGCAGCGACGGTCGGCTTATGGTAGCTCCGACCGCCAAGACTGAGCTCCGCGCCCTCCGTGCTGTCCGCATCGGAAGCCGCCGCTGACGGCGCGTCGACCGGTTCGCCAGCCAGCCAGGCATGCACCTGTGGCCACTGCCACCGCTGGTGCCGATCGCGCGCAAGCAGACCGCGCAGCAGCAGATTCAGCGACGGATCGAGTTCGTCGGGCAGCGACACGCCGTTGGCGAGGACATGGATCAGGAAGGCGCGCGGGTGCACACCTTCGAAGCAGCGGCCCTCGGTGATCTGTTCGAGCAGAACCATCCCCAGGCTCCACCAGTCGGAAGCCGCCGCCACGCCGCCGGCAATGGCTTCGGGCGCCATGTATCGCGTGGTTTCGAGCGGCGAGACGATGTCGAGATCGAACTCCGACAACCGCGCCGAGCCGAAACCGCTGATGACCAGATCGAGCGGCTGTTCGCTACGAACCAACAGCGTGCCGGGCCGCAGATCGCGGTGGCGCAGTCCCACTTCCGAGAATGCGTGCAGCGCCTGCCCGAGTTCGTCGACCACGCGGTGCAGCGTCGCGGTGTCGCGCAACGCGATGCCAAGGTCGGCGAGCGTCCCGCCGCTCATCTCTTCCGCGACCTCATATGCGCGGTTGTCCCAGCGCCCGGTTGCAAGAATCTCCGGGACATGCTCGCGCGGCAGGCGTCTCAACACGTCGTAGACCGACGGATCGGGCTCCGCGCCGGCGCGGTAAAGCGTGAGGACTGCCTGCCTGCCGGTGTCGCGATGCCGGGCCAGATAACGTTCGCGCACGCCGTCGGTACTGGCGATCTGGCGCAGCAACCGCCAGCCGTCGATCTGCGTTTCGCCCGCCGCGGCGGCATCGGTGCTCGCGATTGCAGCGGCGTCCGCCCGCGACACCGTCGAGCGCGCGGCGGGCTCGCTCGCCTGCGCGCTTGACGGTGTCGGTGACGGATCGCCGCCGCACACCAGGCAGAGCAGATCGCCGGCGTGCATTGGATGGCCATTCACGCAGTGCAACCCGGCACCATCGTCCGCGGTGACGGCGACTGCCGCATCGTCACGAGTGGCAGCGTGCTCGTCGCCGCCCGCTGGCGTGCGGGGAGTCGAAACGTGCTGCGTACCGGCTGCGCCGCCGCCTGCGGGCGCTTCCGCGCCGGCCCGGCGTTCCGCCGCGGCCACGGTCTCGACCGTGGCCACCTCGCGCGGCCGCCAGCCATGCTCGCGGATCGCCACATTCGACAGGTCCCAGTTGCACGGCGCGCCGTCTACCGTGCCCTCGCAGTACCATTCCTGCACAGACCGCTCGGTCTTGCAATTGGGGCAAAAACGCATCATTGCGGACATGTCCGGTCTGTCACCTGCGCGCCTTGTCGGCGCTGATCTGGACCCGATGGCCCTGTTGATTGAGTAGGTCGCGGAGTCGATTGAAATCGCCTCGCGCGGGGATGCCCGCAAACCACACACTGCCGTCGTCGTCGAACATCGCGTCCAGCGCACGGTCCACGCCGGCACGCCGACGTTCGTAGCTCGCCAGCCGCGCCTGCCCCAACGGTGTCAACAGATGCAGGCGCTGGTTGTCGCTGCCGCGCAGCGCGAGCGACTGCGGCGTGTCGATCTCGAACGGATCCGACACGAGCGCGTCGATCAAGCCTTCGGCGCGAGCCAGCGTGGCGGCAATCGACTCGATCGGATGACCGCTGTAGACAAGCACGTCGCGCTGCGCGGCGCCGGGCGCCGCACGCAACGCAGCGAGGAGGGCAAGCAGCGCCTCCGGTTGATCGAATGGTTCGCCGCCGGAGACAGTGACGCCGCTTGCGTGAGGCAACCAACTGTCGAGCTGGGCCAGCACATCGGCCACGCGCGTCATGCGTCCGTGCTCGGACCATGTGTCCGCCGAAATGCAGCCGGGGCACCGGATGCTACAACCCTGCAACCAAATGCCGATGCGTTGCCCCGGCCCCAAGGTGGTCACCGGGAAATGCAAACGTGACAGGCGGATGTCCATCGGCTAGCGGCGGCGCAACTGCGGCTCGCCGGAGGCCGTGGCCTCGACGGAGAACGCATCGCCGGCCTTTGCGTCCTGATCGAACAGCCCGCGCGCAAGTGGATTGATCAGATGCGTCTCAAGCTGATTGCGAATGCCACGACCGCCGTTCGACAAATCGCTGAGGCATCGCTGTCGTAGCTGGTCCTTGGCCTCGTCGCTCAGGGCAACCGCGATGCCTTGCATGCCGATGTCGTCGAGCACGCTCCTGACCATCTGCTCGAAGATTTCCTCCCCGACGTCGTCGCGGATGAAATCGAAGACGATGATGTTTTCGCCGATACGATTCAATATTTCCGGGCGATTCAGCACCAGCTTGAAGTGCCGTTGAATCTCATGCAGGACCTTCGCCTGCATGTCGGCGAACGCATCGGTAGGCAGAACGTTCGCAACGCGCTTGCCTGTCTCGTCCTCCCGATAGATGCCGAGGTTCGAGGTGAAAACGATCAGGGCTTCGGAGAAGTAGACGCGGTCGCCGCGGCCCGAGGTCAAGACGCCGTCGTCGAGGATTTGCAGGAACTTGTCGAGGATGCGTGGATGCGCCTTTTCGATTTCATCGAACAGCACGACGCTGAACGGACGCTCGCGGATCGCGTTGGTCAGCTCACCGCCGACGTCGTAGCCGACGTACCCCGGCGGCGCACCGATCAGCCGCTGATCGGCATGCTCCGCGCTGAACTCGGACATGTCGAACCGGATGTAGGCGCTCTCTTCGCCGAACAGCAGGCTGGTAATGGTCTTCGCAAGCTCCGTCTTGCCGACGCCGGTAGGCCCGGCCAGGAACGCGACGCCGCGCGGGCGGCTGCCCTTGCGCTGCGATCCCACGCCGGTCATCGCACGCTTGATGAGATCGAGCATATGCGTGACCGCGTGAGCCTGTCCCTTCACCCGCCGGCGGATCACCGCGTTGGCGTTCCTGATCTTGTCGCGGTCGATCAGCAGCCACGGATCCTCGGTGACGCCCACTTTGTACCGGCGCACTGCGTCCGCCATTTTCTCGATCGGGACCTGCTCGACGCGTGCCAACGTCGCGATCGCGTTCATATCGGCCAGCAACAAGCCCTCGCACCCCTCGACGAACGCCCGCGCCGCGTCCGCGGCGACATCGGACGACGCTTGCTGTGAGCCGGGCACGCCGCGCAGCAGCGCAGCCGCGAGCGCTTGACGCGCGGCACTGTCGGGCTTCGGCACAGGTATGTGACGCAGACGCGGGTTGTCGATCAGCAACCAGTCCGGCAGATCGCCTTCCTTGTCGACGACCCACAGCACTGTATTGAAGAACGGCCGCCGCTGCTCGCCCGCCGGGCGCGGCGCAACCGCGTGCGCCAGGACCAGCGCGCGCGTGAACAGCGCGTGCTCCGCCGCGCTCAGCGATTCCGTCCGTACCGCGAGGCGCGACGCGAAATCGACCACGAGTCCGATCGGTTCGCCATCCAGCGCCACCAGCCGTTCGACTGTCGCAGCCAACACATCGAGGCCGCCGGGCGCCGCACCGTCCACCGGCATCAGCCCGAGCCGCCGCAGCGTTTCTTCGCCCGACGTCGCCGGTGCGCCCAGCGCTTCCGCGACGCGAAAGCCGCCGACCGGGTCCCACACGACCAACTGTGCATAACCTGCTTGCCGCAATTCGTCTGCCAGCGCCCTGATCAGCGGTTGCGCGGTGACCGTACCCGGCGCCACCTCGCACGCTTGTAAATCCCGGACATTCCCCGATAGAACGAACTGGCTTTTCAGCGGCAGGAAGCGCAGTAAATCGCGCAACCATCGGGGTTTGACATAGGAGGGCATCGGCATCGATTATTCGTGCGTCTTGGAAGTAAAACGTTACCACAGGCAGTTCGCGGCTCCGTCTCCAAACCGCCAAGGTGCTCCGTCATTAATCCGACGCGCGCTCGGAGGCATTGAAAGCGTACCGGCTATACGGGGCGCAGCGTCAGGCGAGCGCATCTCCGCGCATCGGCCGTGCGTGCGTTCACGCGGTGCCTTGCAGATCGCAGCCGATTGTCCACTTGCAAGAACGGGTTTCGGCAGACGCCCGGTGGGCAGTGCGGCGCTACAGAACGTCGCCGTCGAAATAATCGGAGTCGATTTTCTTGACGTGGAACGTGGTTACCGTGGACACCCCGACACTGTGATCGACCATCAATCGCACAGTTGATCGCCGTCGATCAAAATGATTTTCGACGCAATGTGGCTCGCGTACTCTTTCGGTTCCCGGGCAAAGCCGGATGTGGTGATGAATACGCCTTTATTCGCACGGAATCAGTGCACTTCTTTCTTCCAAGCTCAGGCCGAGCTCAACTGCGAGGCGTTCGACGACATCCCGCATGCGATGCTCTTCGCCATCCGCAACGTGCGGAGCACGGGTAGCATCAGGGATTGATAGTCCGGAATCGGCATGACTGTGCATGGCGGCGGTTCGTTGCGTGCGGGGGACGCTCGACCCGCCGCGAGGGTTGGATACGGAAGCGATTGTCGAGCGGCCGCCTGCAAGCGGCCGCTAGGGGCGTGAAACGGAGCGGGCGAGGCGGTGCCGCCGTCGTCGATCTGGCTCCAGCCGTAATATGCCATGCGCGCGGGTAGCGGGTCGCGGGCGGCGGAGAAGCGGGAAGCGGGAAACGGGAAACCGGAAACCGGAAACCGGAAACCGGAAGCGGCGAGGCTGCCCGGCGGAAAGGCGGCCATCATTCCCGGCGTGTTGCGCGACACGCGTTCGTTTATTGAGGCGCCTCGTCTGTCAACACTCCGCGGCGAAGGCGGGGAGCACCTGGCGCATGGCGCAGCAAGTCCAACCGCACGCTATATCGAAAGTAGAAAATGTCATTTCCGTAACGGCGGCGGCACTTTCATACTGCTAAGTCTCTCTTTGCGCAAAGTGGAAGGAGCGGCACCCATGAGTGACAGTTCGATCGTCGGCGGCGCGCCCGCCGAACCCATCGCGGCGTCCGCCGGCGGACGCCGGCCGATCGGCACGGAGGACTGGTGGGCGGTAGCCATCGGTTTGTTCGCCATCGTTGTCGCCTACATCTTGTTTGCGTCGGGCGGCAGCATCAAATGGCTCGCGGTGGCACCCGCCAAGTGGGCCTCAGTCGGTCAGCTCGCCGCCGACTTCGGGGCGCACGCCGGCAGCTACGTCGCCTTGTTCGTGGTATTCGCCGCGGTGTTCTCGGTCGCCATCGCGGCATTGCGCCTGCCGGTCAGACAGTTCATCCCGGGCTTCCTCGTTCTGTTCATCGTGTCGGCGTTGATCTTCGCCGCGGGCGCGTGGACGCAGGCCAGCACCTATAACCTCGAGCCGCCGCTGATCGCGCTGGCGCTCGGCCTGATCGTATCGAATTTGTTCACGTTGCCGGCCTGGCTCGCGCCTGCGCTGCGCGTCGAGTTCTATATCAAGATAGGCATCGTCCTGCTCGGCGCGACGCTGCCGCTGACGCTGATCTTCTGGGCTGGACCGGTAGCGATCGGCCAGGCCACGATCGTCTCGCTCGTGACCTTCTTCGTGATCTTCGGCGTGGCACGCGCGCTTGCCATCGACAAGCGTTTCGCGGCGGTGCTCGGCGTCGGCGGCGCAGTCTGCGGCGTGTCGGCCGCCATCGCAATCGCGGGCGCGGTGCGCGCGCGGCGTGAACAAGCGTCGGTTGCGATCACCCTGGTCGTGGTCTGGGCAATCGTCATGGTGTTCGTCCTGCCGGGCATTTCACGCTTGCTGGGACTGCCGACCGGCATCGCCGGGGCCTGGATCGGTACGTCCGAATTCGCGGACGCCGCCGGCATTGCCGCGGCGCAGGCTTATGGCGACTATGCGCGGCACGCTTCCGGCGCGGTCGCCGGCGCGCCGGAAGCGTCGCTGCAAGCCTTCGTGCTGATGAAAGTGGTCGGACGCGATATCTGGATCGGCATCTGGGCGTTCGTACTGGCGATTTTCGCGACCACCCGCTGGGAGCGCGATCCGGCCGACCGGGTCCACGGTCGGGCGCAGGCCAGCGAGATCTGGACCCGCTTTCCCAAGTTCGTGATTGGTTTCGTCATCGCGTCTGCCATCGTCACCTGGATCGCGTCCCACTACTCGCTGGCCGACTATCGCAGCGTGGTCACGCCCGCGTTCGTTGCGCCGATCGTCGCGCTGCGCACCTGGGCGTTCACGTTCTGCTTCCTCAGCATCGGCCTGACCACACGTCTTGCCACGTTGACCGGGACCGGCGTCAAACCGCTCGTTGCTTTCACGGCCGGCGTCGCGGTGAACGTGGTAATCGGTTATGTCTTGTCAGCACACGTTTTCGCACCGTACTGGGCAGGACTCGGACAATGAGCGATCCTGCCACGGCGTGTCGGCATTGCGCGCGCTGGGCCGATGACCGCGCGATGTTGGAAGCCCGGATCCCGGGACTGGCATCGTTCGGCTCGGCGTATGGCGCGACGGTCGGGGAGAGCCGGCTGTGCCTGTTGCACGACCAACTGGTCATGCCGCGGGATCACTGCAGAGACTTCACCTCGCGCGCGGCGGCGGCGGAGTCTGCGTCGTAGCGTGTGGGACAGCGAGCCCGGTCGGTGCATGGGTGCTTTATTGAACCCGGCCCTAGCCGCGTCACGACGCGTGTGCGATCCAGCGTGGCGTTCGTCATATGCCTGCCGCAAGCAGCGCTCAGGCTCCCGCCACGCCCGTCGCAAGCCGAGGGTCCCGGTGCGCGAGCATATAAGTCGCACCTGCAACGCCGCACCTGCAACTCCGCTTCGACACGGTTCAGCCCGGCCGGGCTGGGTCTGGAGGGTGTCCTTCGTGCCTCGAAAGACATCCGGAAGCGCCGCCACGCGCTGCGACGGCGGCAGTCTCATGCGTTCCGTGGCGTCCGGCGACGGAATGCGTCGCCGGACGCAGAGGATCTTTCTCAGCGTTGCGCGCACGGATGCCGACGCAGCGGTCGCCGGTTGGCGAGCCACGGGGACTGACGCACGCGCACTGCTGCACGGCGCGTGGCCCGCGGAGCGCTACGCAAGTGTGGATGCACCAGCGAAGCCGGCGATGGGAACAAACCCGTGCATCCAACCCATTGACTAAAATGGATTTTCCGGTTCCGTGCACTGTAACCGGCCAGTGACTGTACCAGTTCCAGCCATCTGGCAACAGACGTGTGTCCACAGCAGTCTACCTACAGCCACTGGAAGCCATGGCTGGCCCATCGGGAACGTTGGCCTCACTTATCTGCTGCGCTGCCGCCTTGCGAACGCAGGCGAGCGATGAACCGCTCCAAGGACGGCGACAAGGCGTCATTGCTCGCGCGCGGCAGGTAGGTATTGATCACAGCCGAATCCACCGCCAAGGGCCGGGCAACCACATCAGTGCGCTGACTGGTTGCCATCCTCACCGCCGTCGTGAAGACAATGCCGTAGCCTGCTCCTACCAGCGTAGGCATTATGTCCAAAGACGACGCGTGTTCGCCAATGTTTGGCTCCCGCTCCAAGGGTCGCCGAGGACGTGTCAGCTCGCGGCAGTAGCCCTCGTACACCTGCGGGTCACACAGTATCAACGGGTGCTCCCCGAGCTTGTGAAGCGGTATCTCTTTATGGGCAAGCAACTCGTGGCGGATCGGCATGGCGATCACCAATGGGTCTTGCCAGATTGGTTGGGCCCATATGCCATCGCCAACCTCGGCCGTGTGAGCGAACCCTATCGTGAAATCGCCAGACCGCAGCCCACGCAACTGCTCAGCCAGCGGGACTTCGGACAGCCGCACCTCAATCTCGGGCTCGTCCTCACGGCAATGTGCGAGGAACGCAGACAGCCGCTGATCGGCTGCGCCATCGGATATGGCGACGCGTAGGCTGCCTTTTTGACCGGCCGCGATGGCCCTGACGTTTTCTCTGGCCTGGTCCACAACAGTGAAGAGTCTGCGGATATCCAGCAAAAAGGCAGCGCCTGCCGGAGTCAGCCGAATTCCGCGTCGATCCCTGTCGAAAAGACTGACCCCCAGTTCGTCTTCCAGCTCCTTGATGGCTCGGGACAGAGGGCGCTGCTCAATATGCAGCCGCTCGGCGGCTCGGGTGAAATGCAGCTCTTCGGCCAGTGCCGTAAAGCAACGAAGGTGTCGCAACTCCATGCAGGGCATGCCTCCCGGATCGTGTGGCGAAGTCCTGAAAATGAAATGACCATCTCGCCATCCTGCTTGGTCACCTTCATCAGAGCCCCCAACAGCCATTGGTCGTCTCGGTTGCCGCTCAAAAATGCCGAGCGATGCACGCTTCGCTTCGATGGCAGGCATACCGGCAGCTCACGTCAAGGCAGTGCAGCACAAAGAGACAAGCCCCCCACGAGCATGCTTGATCGGGCCCCTCGGCGACTTCAGCCAGGCCGGGTCATTCATTTCACATCAAAATGGTCATCATAATGCAGCATATCAACAAAACAAAATCGATTGATAGACGACTTTCAACGCAGACCATATACTTTCTTCAAAAATCTATACAAGCATTCGCTAACCCGAACGAGCCAACCAGGATGTCCCACGAAAAGCTTGCAGATCTCACCCAGCCACAGCGCGACCGGCTCGCGTTCGTGGAGCTGCGCGTGCGTTTTATTGGGGAGATGCGTCGCCAGGACTTGGTCACGCGGTTTGGCATTCAGTCCGCGGCGGCATCCAGGGACTTGGCTCTGTACAAAGAGCTGGCTCCCGGCAACATCGACTACGACGCCAAAGGCAAGTCCTACGTGCTGGGGCCTAGCTTTCAGCCCGTCTTCGACTTCCCGCCAGAGCGGGTGCTCTCATGGCTGACTCAGGGCTTCGGTGATGGCGAGCCAATGCGGCTCAAGGCATGGGTCGCCAGCGAAAGCCCGTCCCGGCTCACTCATCCTGACTTGGACATCCTGGCGCATGTGACCCGGGCAATCCACCAGGAAGGCCCGCTGAGCATCGAATACCACTCCATCTCAAGTGGTCGTACAGAGCGGGAGATCGTCCCGTTTGCGTTGATCGACAACGGTCTGCGCTGGCACGTTCGCGCCTTCGATCGCAAGTCCCACGATTTCCGGGACTTCGTCATCACCCGGATCAAAGGTCCCGTCATCCTCAAGGACCAGTCAGTGGCCCTCCATGAGATGAGCGATCAAGACATTCAGTGGACTCGGATCGTCGAGCTGGAACTAGTGCCCCATCCAGACCAGCCTTGGCCCGAGATCACTGAAATGGACTACGGCATGCAGGACGGCGTGCTGCACATGAAGCTGCGAGCCGCCACGGCCGGCTACGTCCTGCGCAAGTGGAGTGTGGACTGCTCCCCTGACCACAGCCTGCGCGGCCCTGAGTATCGGCTCTGGTTGAAAGACCATCTCGCCATTTATGGCGTGCGCAACGCAGTGCTTGCGCCGGGGTATGCATCCGCGGAAGGTGCTGAAGCGGGAGTCGCTTTTGACTGATCAAGAAACACTCTGCCTCTATGGCGCAGCCTCAGCAGAGCAAACGAATGATGAGAAATGAGATGAAAGAACCCTACCTAACGACATTGCTAGAGATGAGGATGCTTGTCGGCTTCCTTGGCGAGCGTGCTCAGTGTACCTGGTGGCCGACGGCATTCTATGAGGCATCAAGCAAGCTTTTCCTTGAGCCTGTTTTTTCCAAGACGAGTCGTCTCGCTCAGTATCACGGCGTGCTGGAAGCAGCCCGACTATTGCACGACGATCGTTTGAGCGTGGGCAGCTACCACCTGTTCCGGTTGCCCGAAGAGGTCGAGCAAGACCTACACGCGACCGTGCAAAGCAGCGTAGGAGAAAAACTTGCCAACCAGGCGCTACAGAGCAAAGAGGCGGCGCTGGATGCGTTGAAGCAATTGGCGGCAACGGGCCGCACGTCCAGCGTCGGTCCAACGGTGGTCGGGAACATCAAGGATCTCGATTCCACCGACACGCTGAAGGCCATCGCTGCCGCCTATTTGTCGGCTTTCACCCAAAACGCCAAAACCTATCCGTATTTGGTGGGGTAATCGTGGCCGACAACACCCCCTACACGACTCAGTTGCAAGCAGGTCTTGGTCTCGTCAACGAAACCAAGACGTTGCTCGACCTGTGGTCGCCAGGCATGTCGGCCAATCAGTTGCATCTGGTCGCGTTGGATTCAGGTCGGTTCCCCACCGTCACCGCACGCCGACTCCGCAACATCGTCGTCGAATGTTTCGCGCCACGCTATCTCGTAGCAAATGGCGCACCGGCAGCTCATTTAAAAAGTCTATCTGCAACCTTGTCCACGGCTGATCTGACGCAACTCATGCTCGTATTTACGAGTCGGGCGAACCCGATCCTTGGCGACTTCGTGCGCCACGTCTACTGGGCTCGATATGCCGGTGCATTCACCGAGATCACCAACGACGATGCACGGACTTTTGTCGAGCGCGGCATCGATGACGGAAAGACCATCAAGCGCTGGTCGGAAACTACCATGCGACGGGTCTCTGGCTATCTAACGGGTTGCTGTGCCGACTACGGAATGCTTGAGCGCGGGCTGCGTTCGAGCCGTCGCATCCTGCCGTTTCGTATTTCTCCAGCTGTGGCCGCCTTCTTGGCTTACGAACTGCATTTTTCAGGCATCAGCGACAACGCGCTGCTGATCCACGACGACTGGAAACTATTTGGTCTGGCGCGCGAAGACGTGCTGGAGGAAATCAAACGACTCTCGCTGAAAGGGTTGCTCATCGTCCAGGCTGCTGGCGATGTGATCCGCATCAGCTGGAAAAAAACGGATATGGAGGCGCTCTGCGATGTTCTCAATCAAAGCTGATTTTGACGAATTGCGCGAGCGCATTCGGCATGGGCGGGAACTCGGCCATGCGAGCTTCGAGCCGATCTACTACCTGGTCTTCCCGCCAGAGCAAATTCTCGAAGTGAAACGACAAACGCCTGCCTGGGTGGCCAAGCTTCACCAGGAAGGCTGGGATGTGCAAACCTTCTCCATCGTCGAGCAAATGTGGGCTTTGCTCAAAGAAGATCCATTCTGGACACTTTGCGTGATGGAAGACAAGTCCGCACCACTGGACTGGCCGCGTACCAACAAAGCACTGGCAGACATCCTGACAACAGAGAACGGCTTGCTCAATCGGCTTGAGGCTGCCTTGCAGCCTCTGGAGGGACAGCAGAACGCTCTCTTGCTGGTCACTGACCTGGAAGCACTGCATCCATTCATGCGGATTGGTGCTATCGAAAGCCAGCTTCAAGGCAAGTTTCACGTACCGACGATTTTTCTTTACCCCGGCGTGCGAACCGGCAAAACGCGCCTGAAGTTTCTCGGCTTCTACCCGGAAGATGGAAATTACCGCTCCGTACACGTTGGCGGCTGAACAGACAAAAGAATCCTGGGACAAATCTATGACGATTCGCTCACTCTTCGATCCAAGCAAGGACATTTACCGGACCATCGAGAAGGTCATCACCTATGGTGCCTCGCAAGAAGGTCGCCTCAAGGCCGAGATCTCCGAGTACGTGGTTACCGAAAGCATCGAGGAGCAGTTCCGCAAGCTCCTCGATCGCATGCAACTCGCGATGGAATCCGGTGGCGAAAACGAAGTGGGTGTTTGGGTCTCGGGCTTCTATGGTTCGGGCAAGAGTTCGTTCACCAAGTACCTCGGCCTGGCGTTCGATGATCAGCGCACCATCGACGGCACGCCGTTCATCAACTATTTGCAAGACCGTCTTCACAAGCCGCAGACAAGAGCGCTCCTCACCACTGTCGCGAAGCGCTTCCCGGCCGCGGTGGTCATGCTTGACCTTGCCAGCGAAATGCTCGCCGGCGCCACGATGGAGGATGTCTCCACCGTTCTTTATTTCAAGGTACTGCAGTGGGCTGGCTACTCGCGCAACCTCAAGGTCGCCGCATTCGAGCGGATGGTCGAGAAAGATGGTCGAACGCCCGAGTTGCACGATCGCATCGCCCAAGCGCTGCCAGGCGCAACCTGGACGCGCGTGCAGAACAACCCATTGGCTATCGACGGCCTGATCCCAAAAATTGCCCACGAGATGTATCCCGCACTCTTCCCGGAAGCTAAGTCCTTCTCGTCCAGCACCGAGGGATTCTTCCAGTTCGAAGACCAGCGCGTGCAGGAGATGATCGACATCGTTCGCGAAAAGAGCGGCAAGCAGAACATCATCTTCATCGTCGACGAAGTCGGACAGTACGTCGCCTCACGCGACAACCTGATTCTCAACCTCGATGGCCTGGCGAAGAATCTCAAGCGCCTGGGCGACGGAAAGGCATGGATCATCTCTACCGCGCAGCAGACGCTGACGGAGGATGATCCGCGCGCCGCATTGAACTCCGACAAGCTCTACAAACTCAAGGATCGTTTCCCGATCCAGATTGACCTTGAATCGAGTGACATCAAGGAGATCTGCTACCGCCGCCTGCTCGGTAAATCGCCAACGGGGGAGACTGAACTGGGCAAGCTGTTCGATGCCCACGGCCAAGCGCTGCGACACAACACCAAACTGCAAGACGCCAAGTATTACGACGCAGACTTCAGCAAAGAAAGCTTCACCAATCTGTACCCATTCTTGCCGGCGCACTTTGACATCTTGCTGCACCTGCTGGGTGCGCTGGCCAAATCCACCGGTGGCATCGGTCTGCGCTCGGCGATCAAGGTGATCCAGGACGTTTTGAAGGGCGAAGGTGGCTCCAAGGCAATGGCCGATCAGCCCGTGGGCTGGCTGGCGACCACTGTCACCCTGTACGACGAATTGGAAAAGGATATCCGCCGTGCCTTCACGTCCATCCACCAGGCGGTCGGCAAAGTACAGATTCGCTTCCCGGATTCGCAACTCCATCAAGACATCGCCAAGTCCGTCGCTGTGCTGCAGATCCTGGGCAATCTGCCTGTGTCGGTGCAGAACGTCGCCAGCTTGATGCACCCATCTGTTACCGCGCCTTCGCAACTCGACACGGTCAAAAAGGCCGTCGAGGAAATGCTGGGCGACGTGCATGTGCCGCTGGGCGAGAAAGACGGCAGCCTGGTCTTTCTCAGTGAAAAGTTGCGTGACATCGAACAAGAGCGCGGTGCCATTGCGCTGCGTACCGTCGATGTGAAGCGTATTTTCAACGATGCGCTGCGCGAGTCCTTCGACCCGCTTCCCCGAGTCAGCCTTCACGGGACTATGGCCGTCGCAACGGGCCTGAAAGTCCAGGCTGGCAGCGCCACCACCAGCCTAGCTGGTGACAACAATGCCATCCAGACTGTTGTAGAACTGGTGCCTGCCAGTGATTACGAGGCATCCAAGCATCGGATGCTGGACGACTCCCGTAGTCGCGCCGGTCGCAATGTCATTGGTCTGCTGGCCCGCTCCAATGCCGACCTCGACGACCTGGCCAATGAAATCTACCGCTGCCAGCGCATCGCCGAGCTGCATCGCAACGAGCCCGACCAAGAGGTCAAGGACTACTGCTCAGGCCAGCTTGATCGCGCCGCCAAGCTTGCGACTCAACTACAGAGCAAGATCAAACAAACCCTGCAGGCTGGCTCGTTCGTATTTCGAGGCCAAGCCACTGCCGTATCGGCGTTGAACGCCGACCTGCTGGAAGCAGCCAAGAAGCTGCTTGCAGACGTCGCAGACCAAGTCTTCGACCGTTATGTCGAAGCGCCGGTGCGTGCCGGGACAGACACCGCCGAGAAATTCCTGAAGGTTGCCAACCCCGCAGCCATCAGCAGCACGCTGGACCCGCTCGGACTGGTGCAAACCGTAGCGGGGGGCGCCTCGTTCAAGACCGATCACAAGGCGATGATCAGCATCCGCGACTACATCGACAAGCGCGGTACGGTCGATGGAAAGCGTCTGCTTGACGACTTCGGCAACGACCCGTTTGGTTGGTCGCCCGATACAACGCGCTACATCGTGGCCGCCATGCTCATGGCCGGTGAAATCAAGCTCAAAGTCTCTGGGCGTGAAGTCACGGCGGCTGGGCAGCAGGCGATCGACGCCCTGAAAACCAACAACTCGTTCAAGCAAATCGGTGTTTCACTTCGCGACGAGCGTCCATCCATCGAAACCCTCGGCCGGGCGGCTGAGCGCCTCTCTGAACTGATCGGTGACATGGTGATCCCGCTGGAACAAGAGATCAGCAAGGCGGCGACGAAGCACTTCCCACGCTTTCAGCACGACTACGGCTCCTTGGCCGAGAAGCTTGTTGGCCTTGGGTTGGCAGGCAGTGACCGTATTCGCACCTTGAACCAGGACATTGCCGACGTCCTGTTCACCGATGCCTCTGATGCTCCGCAGCGCCTGGGCGCCGAAACCTCCGCCATTTACGACAACCTCAAGTGGTCGCTGGAAGTGAAACGGGTGCTGGACAACGGCCTTGACGTCACCCTGCGCGACTTGCAAGCCCATCGCCGCGACATTGAAACCTTGCCGGACACCGGCGTGCCAGGCGAGCTGCGCCGCGAACTTGCCGAAGACCTGGGAACCCTGTCGGAGCGCCTGGGCAAAGAAGATTTCTACAAACACACCGCAGACTTCAACTCACAGCTCACTCATTTGAAGGGCCGCGTGCGCGATGCGGTCATCACGCTCTCAGACCAGCAAAAGCTGCGTTTAAAGGAAGGCGTTGAAGACCTGCAACGTATCCCCGAGTGGGAAGAACTCACCCAGGAGGAGCGTGGCAATGCCGTGAATCGTCTGGACGGGCTCACGCTCGCAGCGCCGCAGGATCTGGCTGGACTCAAAAAATTGCTGGCGCGCGACTACGACATCAACAGCACTCTCGACGATCTGAAACGGTCGATCCAGCGTCAAGGCCAGGAACGCCTGCGCCAGCGCATGGAGGAAGAGAGGGCCAAAACTGGCGAGAAAGGTCCGGCCAAACTCAGCAAGTCGATCGCTGTGCCCGTGAAGATGACCTCTGCCGCAGACATCGACGCATTGATCCAACAGCTCACTGAAATCAAGGTACAGCTTGGCCTCTACTCCGAGATCGAGGTGTCTTTGGTGCTCAGTGATCAACCAGGAACGGGCGGGAGCTAGCGATGGAAGTGTCCAAAGAGTCCAGGCAACACATCGAACAGCTTGCAGAGGAAGCACTGACCCAGCTTGGCAGCATCGCTGCTGCTGCAAAAAGCAAGCTGCACGATGGGCGAGCCCTCGGCTCCGATGTCATGGCGAGCATCAACACCATGACGTCCGGCGCGACCGTGCAGCGCCTTGACCAAATCAACCAGGCCAATCGAGACAGTTATGCCGTGCTGGAAAGGGAGCCAGCGATTGCTCGTGTTGTCGTCGCGGACGAGGAAGGTGAAGAGCGCACGTACTACATCTGCCGCACTACGCCGATAACAGGCTTTTCCAACCTGGCCAGCTATCGCGCGCCAGTCGGTCGTCTGGCTTCGCTGTCAGTGGGGGCCGAGTTCACCCTGCCGAATGGCGATATCGTCGAAGTTCTAGAGCGCGCCCAACTCCGACCCTCCGCACTGGCTAACGGCTGGGATTCGCGCAACACCGTAGTGGAAGCCAAACACTTTGGCCCACTCACCATCGAGTCGCTGCGGGCGCTGTTGACTGAAGTTGTTGGAGAAGAGGTCACTGAAGACCTTTTGGGCCAACTGCTGGCGGAAGAAACCGTCAAGGCCAACATCATTGACGGCGTGCGTCGCAGTGTCATCACCAAGATGGGGCTTCGCGACCAGCCCGTTCTGGATCAATACCAGGATGAGATTTTCCGCCTTCCACTCGACAAGCGCCTGCTGATTCTTGGCCCACCTGGCACAGGTAAAACGACGACCCTGATCCGTCGCCTGGGCCAGAAGCTCGATACCGCCTTTCTGGAAGAAGGTGAACAGCGCTTGGTCGAGATGGTGGCTACCGCTCAGGGCACCGTCCACGCCAACAGTTGGCTGATGTTCACGCCCACCGAGTTGCTTAAGCAGTACCTCAAGGAGGCTTTCGCTCGTGAAGACGTTCCAGCGTCCGATCAGCGCATCAAAACCTGGCAGGACTATCGGCGCGAACTTGCCAGAAACGCTTTCGGCGTTCTCAGAACCGCATCGGGTGGTGGCACTTTTGTCCTGAAAGACAGCCTGCCAAGCCTGAGCGCAGGGGCGCTGGATCGCCCGATTCAGTGGTTCGATGATTTCAACACATGGCAGCGCAACGCCTACGTGCAAGAGCTGCATGAAGCGGCCAACATGCTCCGCGAAGCCAAGGTGCCAGAAGTCCAGAGCTTGGGCGAGCGGCTGCACAACATCCTTACGCAAGCGGGCGATGGCGCGTTGGCGTCCACCTTCGGATCGCTGGCAGCCGAGCTCCCCAAGGTCCAGGCGCTCGTCGCCGGCCTGAAGGAAGCCTCTGATGGCAAGATCAAGGCAGCGCTCAACCTCCAGCTGAATCGCAATCGGGCGTTCCTGGATGAGTTGGCGCGCTTCATCGACGGCCTGCAGCAAGCCCAGACCACCGACGCCGACGAACAAGACGAGCTTGATGCCGATGAGGAAGAGGACACCACAGCACCGCGCACCGGTCGTGCCGCCGCTCTCAACGCCTACATGCAAGCGGTGCGAGCCCAAGCACGATCTGCAGCATCAAAGCGCGCGGTCAGCAAGTCGTCTCGCAACGGCAAGATCATCGAGTGGCTGGCAGAGCGCGGCCTGACGGAGACCGACCGCGTCGAAGTGGGTGCGAGTCTGCTTGTGCAGACCAACGCGCGCCGCTTCGTGAACCCGGTCAAGCGCTATCTCGACGGCATTCCGAAGCGCTACCGAGCGTTCCGACGCGAACGCCAGCAGGCCGAGAACTGGTATCACAACGAAGGCTTCGAAGCCCGCGATATCCATCCGCTCGAACTGGACATTGTGCTGCTCTCCATCCTGCGCGCCGCAGGCGACCTGATCAGCCGGCCCAATATTCAGCGCGATATCGACAGCTCCGCTTGGTCGGCACTCCAGCCCTTCCTGGGACACTACCGCAACCAGGTCTTGGTGGATGAGGCGACCGACTTTTCACCTATCCAGCTTGCCTGCATGGCTGCCCTGGCGCATCCACGGCTGCGCTCGTTCTTTGCCTGCGGCGACTTCAATCAACGTCTGACCACCTGGGGTGCGCGCTCCGCCGACGAAATGAAGTGGGTCTTTGCCGACTTCGACATCAAGGAGATCACCGTCTCCTACCGGCAAAGCAAGCAACTAAACGATCTCGCTCGCGCCATGATCCGTGCCGTCGGCGGCAGCGAGCAGAACGTCAGCTTGCCTGCACATGTGGACAGTGGCGGCGTCGCGCCCGCGCTCCTGGAGCACGCAACGGACACAGCAATCGTTGTCAGTTGGCTGGCAGATCGCATCCGAGAGATCGAGCGTTTCGTCGGCCAGCTGCCGTCCACCGCGATCTTTGTGAATGCCGAGGACGACGTGGCACCAGTGGCTGAGGCGCTGAACGAAGCCCTGTCCGAAGACAACAACCAGGTCATTGCCTGCCGCGAGGGTCAGGCGGTGGGCCAGGAAAGCAACGTGCGCGTGTTCGACATCCAGCACATCAAGGGGCTGGAGTTCGAAGCGGTGTTCTTCGTTGGCATTGACCAGCTCGCAGCAAAGCACCCGGCACTGTTCGACAAATATCTGTACGTGGGCACCACACGGGCGGCCACTTACCTAGGCGTGACCTGTGAGGGCGCTTTGCCGCCCGCCATCGAGAGCCTGCGCGCTCACTTTGGCCAGGATTGGCAAGCGCCCGCTTCACAGCAAGCAGGCACAGAACAATAGGAATCGATCGATGGCCTTCGACCAAACAACAAGAAACCGCCTTCAGCGCTTCGTCAATGATGCGCGCCGCGTGCTGGAAGAGGAATTCACCCGCCAGCTCCAAAACGATTACGGCATGGACCCGAACGCGGGCACCGTGGCTGACCTGGCCAGCCTGCGCCACATCAACGACGCCCAGCGCGAAACCGCGCGTATCCTGCGAGATACCCTGGCGCACTACACCGCCAGCGGCGACATGAATGCCACCCAGGGTCTGGATCGCATCGTGCGCGAGCAGGCCTTCACGGTGCTCAACCGTCTGGCGGCGTTGCGCATGGCCGAAGCACGCGGCCTGCTAGTCGAATCAGTCGGCAATGGTTTCCAGGCCAAGGGCTTTCAGCTCTATGCGCGCCTGGCCGGCACCGGCCTGGGCGAAACCGGCGATGCCTACCGCGTGTATCTGTTCAGCGTGTTCGATGAGCTCGCCCAAGACCTGCCCGGCCTGTTCGAGCGCTACTCGCCGCAGGGCCGCCTGTTCCCGCGTGAGGCGGCGCTGCTGCAAGTGCTTAACCTGATCAACGATGCCGAAATCGCCCCGCTGTGGAGCGAGGATGAAACCATCGGCTGGATCTACCAGTACTTCAACTCCAAGGAAGAGCGCAAGGCCATGCGCGATGCCAGTCAGGCGCCGCGCAACAGTCGCGAATTGGCGGTGCGTAACCAGTTCTTCACGCCGCGCTACGTGGTCGAGTTTCTGGTGGACAACACGCTGGGGCGCCTGTGGTTCAACGCCACAGGCGGGGGAACGGACCTGCGCGAGCGCTGCCAATACCTTCTGGTGAAACCTGATGAGCAGCCCCAGGCCGCCACAAAACTGCGTGACCCGCGCACACTGAAGCTGCTGGACCCGGCCTGCGGCTCCATGCACTTTGGTCTGTATGCCTTCGATCTGTTCGTCGAGATTTATCGTGAGGCATGGGCCTGGGAGCATCATCACGGCCCCGGTTCATTGGATGTCCCCACGCAGCCCGATGCTGCGCTCAAACCGCTGAGCCAGACCTACGAGGACGAGGCAGCATTTCTGCGCGACGTACCGCGCCTGATCATCGAACACAACATTTATGGCGTGGACATCGATCCGCGCGCTGCGCAGATTGCCTCGCTGGCGCTGTGGCTGCGGGCGCAGCGCGCTTGGCACGACGCGGGAGTGAAGGCCAAAGACCGTCCCTTGATCGGACGGGGTCATGTGGTCGCAGCTATTGCGCCGCCAGCAGAGCGTGAACTGCGCCAGCAGTTTGCGGCCAACCTCGACAGCAAAGATGCCGAGCTGTTCGAGAAGACCCTGCAAATGCTCAAGGGGCTGCCGGAGCTGGGTGTTCTGCTCCAGGTCGAGCGCGAGCTACCGAACTTGATTCGCCAGGTTTATGTGGGCAAGGGCACCGGCCTGTTTGCCCAACAGGAGTTAGAGAACTGGCAGCAGGCAGAAGCACGGCTGCGTGAGGCGCTCACCGAATTCGCTCAGGCAGCCAAATCGACCTATCAGGGGCGGCTTTTTGCACAGGATGCCTTGCAAGGACTCCGCCTCATCGATCTATGCCGTGAAGTGTTCGATGTGGTGGTGATGAATCCGCCGTTTGGATTGCCAGCAGCTGCAACGAAATCGCACTTAACAAGTGCATACCCAGATACCTGGAAGGATATTTATGCGGCCTTCATCGAACGAGCTCTTCAACTGCTCAATTCGAACGGAATGCTTGGGGCTATTACGCCAAGTATGTGGCAGTACAGTCGTCAGCTAAGAGATCTTAGACAGAACCTGATCGATCTTGGTTCTCCTCGACTTCTCGTCGAGGTTGGGAATGGCGTAATGGATGATGCGGCTGTCGAAGCGTCAATATGGACAGCATCAAAAAATAGAAACGACGATGAGCTTTGGTCGTTAGATCTACTAAAGCACCCCCGCGAGCATAGAGCGGAGCTAATGCGAGACCCTGGAGCATCATGGATCAAGCATCGGGCTGAAGACTTCATAAGGGTGGCAGAAGCCCCTTACTGCCACCACGTACCAAAAAACCTACTTGCTCTGTGGAAGCGGACCGGTCGTTTGGAGAATGTAGCGCGGATCGCCAAAGGGAACACGACCTTCGATGATTTCCGCTTTCTTAGGCTTTGGTACGAAGTTCCTGCTGGGAGCATGGACAAATGGAAGCCATACCGATCTGGAGGCGATTTCCAGCCTTTTTTCGCTGCAAGCAGACTTCGAATCTACTGGGAAAATGACGGCGCCGCTGTACGAGCATGGGGGGCCAGCAAGCACGGTTCTGACGCACAGGTCATGCAGAGTTCAGAGCTTTGGTTCCGCGCTGGATTGGGATATCCCCGCGTTGGAACGTTGGGATTTGGAGTTCGCGTAGCACCTGCCGGAGAAATATTTTCCGGAAGTTCGGTCTTTGTACTTCCCGAACTCTTAGCAATGAATCTACCGCTCTTGGCATTGCTCAATAGTAGTCCAGCCCTCGCTCTTTTCGAGGCGCATGGACGTCATCGTAGAACTGAGACAATTGCACTAAAGGATCTACCCATTGCTTGGGATGACTTGGCTCCTATTGCCGACCAACTGGAAAAGATCGCCGCCAGCGCGGTCTACGCGATAAGAGAATGGGAATCGACCGACGAAACCAATCCTCTTTTCATTCGGCCATACTTCGACGATTCAAACATCGAATCTCAGGGATTTTCCGAAGGGGTTTTCCAGCAAGTCACAAGCGCAGCAAAGAACGCCTCTGCTCTTATCGCTCAAAGAATCGGAGTTTCAGCTGACGATTTGCCACCGGTCGATGCCGAAAATTGGAGCCCATTGATCTCACTCGGAGAGAATGCCTCGCGCATATTTAGCTACCTTGTCGGTGTAACCTTCTATCGCTGGAACCCGACCGCAGCGAGAATTGGGTGCTCAATTGAGCCATCTAGGCTGTTCGAGCCGACCCCGTCAACACCACCTGGCGCGATGGTTTTATCTGCCCAATCATCATCCGCTGTTGCCAAAGGTTCAGCTGGCAAGCACGAGGTATCTCAAAGAAACTTTGGAATGATTGATCACGAAAGCGGTCAGCTTTCGAATTTTGCATCCAGAGTTCGGGGGGCATTGGTCGAAATATTTGGAAGCAAGGCCGATGAAGTCGAAAGCAAGATTTGCACCGCTCTTTCCATAAAGGACCTGGAGACTTATATCGAGAAGCCAACCGGATTTTTTGCGGACCATCTCAAAAGATACACATCAAACCGCAGAAACGCTCCTTTGTATTGGCCATTGTCTACTTCATCGGGGAGCTACACGGTATGGGTGTATTACCCCAGTCTCAGCAGCCAGACGCTCTATACCGCTATCAACGACTTCGTCGAGCCCAAGCTCAAGCAAGTCGGCGACGATGTCACGGCGCTGCGCAACAAGGGTTCGGCCAGGACACGAGACGACGAAAAGCAGTTCGAAACACTGCAAGCCTTCGAGCTAGAGCTGATCGAACTGCGTGACACCCTGCTCAAGCTCGCGCCCACCTACAAGCCCAATCACGACGACGGTGTGCAGATCAGCGCCGCGCCGCTGTGGCCGTTGTTCCGCCACAAACCTTGGCAGAAGGTGCTCAAAGACACCTGGGCCAAGCTGGAAAAAGGCGACTACGACTGGGCGCACCTGGCCATGAACTACTGGCCCGAGCGCGTGCGCGAGAAGTGCAAAACCGACAAGTCACTCGCCATAGCGCACGGCCTGGAAGATTTGTACATCGAGCCCGAAGCAGCGCCGAAGAAGACGCGCGGCAGAAAGAAGACCGGAGGCGATGAATGATCCAGGACGTCAAAGCGCTGCCGGTCAGCTTCTATTTCAGTCCCGATGGAACAACATCGTTCTTCATTCCCAAGTACCAGCGCGAGTATGTGTGGGGCGGCAAGAACTGGGACGCGCTGTTCAATGACCTGGAGGAGTCGCCCAGTGGGCACTTTCTGGGCTCCATCATCTGCGTGAACACTCAGCAAGATGGCATGGCCGGTGGCCGACTGGAGCTGATCGACGGCCAGCAACGGTTCACCACCATCAGCCTGTTGTTCTGTGCGTTCTACGACAAGCTGAATGCCATTCCGAATCCGGATCGCCGTCTGCTGGTAGAGCTGGACAACCTGGAGAGCCGCATCTTTGTCCGCGCCTCTGGCCAGTGGCGTCTGGAGCCTAGCGAGCAGGCGCAGAACAAGACCGATTTCCAGAAGGTGCTGAGTGATTTGTTCCCCAAGCAGGTGAAAGCGCCGAAGGGCTTGAGCAATTTCGGCAACCGCCGCATTGCACGCGCCTACCGTTACTTCTGCGAGCGACTTGAAGGGCTGAGCCAGGACAGCGTATTGGCCCTGCTGGAAAAGCTTAAAGCGGCCATGCTGGTCAAGATCGAGGTGCGCAGCCATTCCGATGCCTTCATGTTGTTCGAGTCGATCAATAACCGAGGCATCCCGCTCTCGGCCATCGACATCATCAAGAACAACCTGTTAGCCGAGTTGGACAAGCGCCCGGACTACGGCATCGACCGGGCGTTTGACGAATGGAAAGACCTGATTGACCTGTTGCCCGACCCGGCAGTGCAGGAGCGCTTCCTGCGCCAGCTGTACAACATGTTCAAGTACCTCAAGCGGGTCGAGGTCAAAGGCTGCACCCGCGCCACACGATCGAACCTGATCACCATCTACGACACCCTGCTGCGCAAGCGTCCGGTGTGGCTGTTCGGCGCACTTCAGGCCAAGGGCACAACCTACTCGGCGCTGCTCAATCCCATCGTTGCACGCGCGAAATGGGGCGACGCTGCCGCAGCGGCCTTGCAAGACCTTCAGCGCCTGGGAGCTGCGCCGGCTTACGCATTCTTGCTGTGGGCCAGCCAGGTGGCGCAGAGTCAGAAATGGACCGAGGGTGATGCAGTGAGCCGCCTGGCCACTTTGCTCACCAAGTGGTTCTTTTGGCGCAACCTCACCGATATGCCGCCCACCCGCGAACTAGACCCGATGTTCATGGAACTGGTCGGCTACTTGTTGACGCAGATTCGCAGTGGCGAGATCACGACGCTGGACGGCTTCGTTCAGCAGACCACTGATTGGCTGCTGGCACGGGCAGCCGCGCAGGAGGTTTGTGAGTCGCGCCTTAAGGGCGATGTGTACCTTGAGAACTACGAGGCCACGCGGTTCATGCTATGCAAGCTGGAAGAGACACACCAAACCCGAGAAAACAAACGCGACCTGTGGGCGCATGACGCCAATGATCGCCCCATCTTTACCGTCGAACACATCCTGCCGAAGACCGAAAACTTAGGGCCGGGCTGGGTGACGATGCTCGAAGGGGAGCAGAAAGACACTGCGGCTGCCATTCGCGAGCGCTGTGCTCACCAGCTCGGCAATCTGACACTGAGTGGCTACAACTCCAAGCTCGGCACGATGGAATTCTTGAAAAAGCGAGATCGCAAGAACGACCAGGGCGACTTCATCGGTTACCGCAACGGCTTGTATCTGAATGCCGAATTGGCCAGCCGAGATGAGTGGAACGAGGTCGCCATTACGGCGCGAACAGACAAGATGCTCAAGGATGTGATGTCCATCCTGAGCCTGCGGGAGGACAAATGACGATTGCAGAATTTATCCGAGAAGGCGTACTGCGGCCACGTCTGATGCAAGCTGGCGCCTTGGTGGTGTATGACGCCGACAAGCGCTACCGTGAGCAGTGTTTAGATCTGGCGGCTGACAAGGTGCGGGTGGTGGATGCATCCGAGAGCAGCATCGAAAGCCGCGAAGCTGCTTTGTTGGCACTGCGCGATGTGGGCCAGCCCAAGGCGCCGCTGGGGGCTGTGCTGATCTATGTGCCTGCCAAGCGCCCGGAAACCGACGAACAGAAGCAAGCAGATCCATTTGCCCTGTATGCAGAATGCGGTGCGGTGTTCCCGCAAGATGATGGTGACGATTACCTGAGCTTGTGCTTACGTGCGAGGCCGGACCACGCGACTGAGATCCGCCAGGTGTTTGCCACGTCGCCCTCCGGGCCGACTTTTGCTGTCATCGACGCGATTGGCGGCGGCGTAAGCTGGCCCCAGTTGCGAGTCACATTGCAGGTGGAATCGGGCCGCGAGATTTTGGCCGCACTTCTGGTGCCCAGCGCCAAGCAGATCGACGCATTGAAGGTCCAGGAAGGTTGGGTACAGGAGGCACGCGACTTCCTGCGAGCGACCCTGGGACTGAGCGTGAAGACGCGCGGCAAGACCTGGCCCGCCCTGGCGGACGAGTTGTGGCGCTATGTGCTCTTCAGTGAGTTCGTCTTTGATTTACCCCTGGCCTTGCCCGATGCCCTGAATGGCGTGCCGCACGCGCCGCCGGAGGCCAGGCCTATCGTCGAAGGGGTGTGCGATCAATTGCGCAATGACCCCAAAGCACGTGCGGCCTACATCGACCGGGCAGAGACCATAGAGAAGGAACTCAATCTCGTTGAGCTGTGCGGCTCTCTGGAAGACCTGGGCGAGCGGGATACCTTTCCCTTTGAGGAGCGGACGTTCCTGCGCGCCGCCATCAAGGGCATCGTCACGGACGACACGGATGCCACGCGCCGAGTGCTGGCCAGGCACAAGGGCTCTGTCTGGCTGGGTAAAGGAGAAAGCCAGGCACAGTGGGAACTGGTGCGCTCGGGCCTGAGCTTGGTGGAAGCCTGCGACGACTTCGAACGCCAGTTGCCTGGTCATGCGCGATCGCAGGCGGAGTTGATCGACTTCTATCTGAACAGTTTGCGCGAGGCAGATCGTCTGCAGCGTGAGTTTGAGCAGGCCGCGGGCGATTTTCTCGATCAGCATGGGCTGATGCACGAGGTCATCAACCAGGCACGTGCGCGCTATCGCCGCCTGGCGGAAAAGGTGCAAGGCCTCTTCGTCAAGCACATCGAGACGGCAGGCTGGCCGCCTGCTGGTCGACTGGCCAACGCCGATGTTTTCGATCGCCTTGTGGCTGATCGCCTCAAGGAGCGTGGCCGCAAGGTGGCGTATTTGATGGTAGATGCCTTGCGCTACGAATTGGGCGTGGCGCTTGAAAAGCTGCTGACCGAGGATGGCCCTGTTGAGTTACAGGTGGCGTATGCGCAGTTGCCCTCCATCACCTTGGTCGGCATGGCCAGCCTGTTGCCCAATGCCCGCACCGGGCTGGCCCTGGCGCTGGAGAACGATTCGCTGGTGCCCAAGTTAGACGGTGAACCTGTGGGAAGCGTGGCGCAGCGCATGGGTGTACTGGCCAAGCGGTATGGTGATCGCTTCGAGGAAATGCCGCTGGGCGACTTTGTGCGTGGCAAACCGAAGATCGCCGAGACCGTCGATCTGCTGGTGCTGCGCTCTACGGAAATAGACAGTCAACTCGAAAACAATCCCGAGACAACCTTGGGGCTGATCCCCGGCACGCTCAAGCTGATCCGCGTGGCACTGCACAAGCTGCGTGGCATGGGCTTTAAAGAGGCGGTCATCGTGACCGATCACGGTTTCTTCCTGAACGCGCAGGCAGAGGCTGGCGATGTGTGCGTGAAACCGCAGGGGAAATGGCTGAATGCCCATGACCGCATGATGCTGGGCAACGGCACGGCGGACAGCCACAGCCTGGTCGTCAGCGCAGACAAGGTTGGTATTCGCGGCGATTTCACCCAGGTAGCGTTGCCACGCAGCATGGCTCCGTACCGCGCTGGCCATTTTTATTTTCATGGTGGTGCGTCTTTGGCGGAGGCGGTCGTTCCCGTTCTGGTTGCTCGTCTTGACCAGGGTGCCAATGCGGAACCACGCAAGGTGCTGGTGGAGCTGAGCTACAAGAACGGCGCCAAGCGCATCACCACCCTGCTGCCCGTGATTGAAGTGGCCTTGATATCCGATGACATGTTCACGCAGGACATGAGCGTGGAAATCTTGCTTGAGTCCCAGGACAGCAAGGGTAATGTCGTGGGAGAGCCGCGCCCCGGTGGTGATGTGAACCCTGCGACGAGAACGGTGACCCTGATGCCGAACCAGCGCAAACAGATTGCATTGCGAATGGATGAGGATTTCAGGGGCAAGTTCAAAGTTGTGGCGTTGAACCCGACGACTTTGGCGGCCTACAGCAATCTGGCGCTTGAAACGGACTATACGGAGTAAGCCCATGGACGAACTCGACCAAAAACTGAACGCCACTTTCGATGGCAAGGTACTGCGCAAGGACTTGCTGCACCGGATCAAGAAAGGCACCAACGTCCCGACGTTCGTCCTGGAGTTCCTGCTTGCCAAGTACTGCGCCAGCAATGACCAGGCTGAGATGGACGCCGGCATGGAAGCAGTGCTCTCGTCGCTGCAGGAGAACTATGTGCGGCCAGATGAGGCCAATGCCGCGCAGTCCAAGGTGGCCACAAAAGGCAAGCACCGCTTCATCGACAAAGTGCATGTTCGCTATGTCGAAAAGGAAAAGCGCCACTGGGCATCGCTGGAGAACTTCAACTCGCAACGCATCGCCATTGCCGAGAAGTTCTATCGGGATAACGATCGTCTGCTGGAAGGTGGCATTTGGGCCGAGGTCACCCTGGCGCACAACGACATTGATGAAGACGATTATGCGTTTTCTATTGAGGACTTGCGACCGATCCAACTGACGCGATTCGATTTCGAACGCTACGCAGAAGGCCGATCAGCCTTCACGCGTGATGAGTGGATCGCTGCGGTATTGCGCTCAGTAGGCTTGGAGCCAAGCAAGCTCTCGAAGCGCGTGCAGATGCACTTCATCGCCAGGTTGGCCGCTTTGGTGGAGCCCAACTACAACTACATCGAATTGGGGCCACGCGGCACGGGCAAGTCCTACTTCTTCAGCGAGTTTTCGCCTTACGCCACCTTGATCTCGGGTGGCCAGGCCACCAAAGCCACACTGTTCTACAACAACGCACGTCGCAAGGTGGGACTGGTTGGCTTTTGGGACACTGTTGCGTTCGACGAAGTTGGCGGGATCAAGGTGCGAGACCCGGACACCATCCAGATCATGAAGGACTTCATGGCCAATGGACGCTTCTCGCGCGGAGCCGAAGTCATCGCGGATGCCAGCTTGAGCTTTGTCGGCAACATCGATGTGTCGGTGCAGCAGGTGGTCAATTCGAACGAGCACGACCTGTTTCAGCCCTTGCCGCCAGAGCTTGACTTGGCAGTGATGGACCGATTCGCCGCGTACATCCCAGGTTGGGAGATGCCCAAGAACAGCAGCGAGTTCCTGACCAGCAACTACGGATTTATCACCGATTACTTGGCCGAAGCTTTCCATTACCAGTTCAAGCACACGAATCGGTATGAGGAAGTGAGCAAGCGCATTCGACTCGGGAAATCAATTGAAGGGCGCGACGAGAAAGGCATCAAGAAAACCGTCTGCGCATTCTTGAAGGTGCTGCATCCGAACGGGCCGCCAACGGACGAGGAGTTCGAGGAATACGTGGCCTATGCGACGGAATGCCGCCGCCGCGTCAAGGAGCAGATGAACAAGCGCAAGCCGGATGATGAGTTCGCCCGGATCAACCTGTCCTACTTCAAGGCCGGTGGTGATGAGGTGGTGGTGTTCTGCCCAGAGTCGAAGGATGCACCGGCAACGCAAGAGCCTGCGCGCCGTCGTTTGAATCCGGTGAATGAGCGGCCTGCCGAGGCAGCCGAAGTGCGCCCCGTCGTAGAAATGGCCTCTGCTGCGCAGGAGCCCCCAACGGTGGCGACGCCGGTATCGGCGGCCCCGGCTGTGGTTTTGATGGCGGGGGGAGCATCATCGGTCGAACTCAAGGAACAGCACTTCACCATTCTCTATGGCGATACTGGACACAGCTATGAGTCGATCTTAGGCCCTTATCTGCAAGGCGCGAAGTCCGTCGTGATCGAAGATCCGTACATTCGCCTGCAACACCAGATTCAGAATTTCGTGCGCTTCTGCGAGACGGTGCTGAAGGCTGGAACGGTGAAGAAAATCGACCTGATCACGGGTTATGACGACCGAACCCAACTAGCCGACATTGCCGAAAAGCTCGATGAGTTGAAGCAGAGCCTGCTGGAGTTGGATGTAGAACTAGAGGTAAAGCTCAATCCGAACATTCACGACCGCGAAATCCGCCTGGATAACGGATGGGTGATCAAAATTGGGCGTGGCCTCGACTTCTATCAGAAGCCAGCGGGCTGGTTCGAGGTTGGCGCAAATGATCTGAGCCTGCGCAAGTGCCTAGAGACAAAGGTGGATATTTTCAGAGGCTAGAACCGATCCGGGCTTTCCCATCAAGTATCTGTAGGCGTGCGGTTCATCGCTGTCAAATAGGGATTGTTTGGCGGTGTCTCATCAAAGATCAGCTGTGGCTGGTTCAGCAGATAGCCATGCAGCCGCCGTGACTTTCGAGGCCCTGTTGACCTGTCCCGGTAATGTAAGGCCAAATTGATCTGGGATAATGGCGCATCGAGGGTGGGAGCGTCATGAAGAAGAGCCGATATGGCGACGAGCAGATTGTGCGGATTTTGCGGGAGGCGGATACAGTGACCGTACCCCGGAATTAGTCCCGCTCAGAAGTAGAGAAAACCGGCTTCGCAGTTACTTCTGACAACGCCGTTTCCCGCGCCTGGCGGGCGAATTCGGCAGGTGTCGCCCACTGCAATGCAGAGTGGGGACGGCACTCATTATAAACCCTTCGCCACGCTTCGATCTTGCTCTTCGCGTCGTCCAGCGACAAAAACCAATGTGCGTTTAAACACTCCTGCCGAAGCCGGCCATTGAAGCTTTCGCACTTGGCGTTATCGGTCGGCTTGCCTGGTCGGCTGAAGTCGAGTTCGACGTTATTCTCGTAAGCCCATTTGTCCATCACCTTCGAAATAAGCTCGCTACCGTTGTCCATTTTGATAGTGCACGGCAAGCCACGCCATGCAACGATGTCGTTCAGTACGCGAACAACGTCGTCCCCTTTCAAGCTGTGACCGACATCGATAGCCAAGCTTTCACGCGTGAAGTTATCGACGACGGTCAATGCTCGAAGCTTGCGTCCATCGAACAACGCATCGGCAACGAAGTCCATGCTTCATATCTGATTCATCGCCGTGACCAGATGCTTAGGTTGGCGTAGCTGTGCCGACTTGTTGCGCTTTGGCCGTTTGAGCCTAAGCGACAAGCCTTCTTCCTGATACAGTCGACATACCCGCTTGTGATTGTCCGGCCAGCCTCCGCGCCGTAAAAGAACATGCACCCGTCGATATCCGTAATGCACCCGGGTCTTTGCAATGTCCTTTATCCGCAGCAACAGTGCCGACGAGTCACGCGCCACAGACTTGTAGCGGTACAGTGAGCCTGACATCCGAAGCAGTGCGCAAGCCTTCGTCAAACTCGCGCCATATCGGTCTCGCAACTCGTCGATAAGCAGCCGCTTGCGCGAAGGCTTCAGAGCTTTTTTGCTAGGACGTCCTGCAACATCGTCTTGTCCAGGCTCAGGTCGGCCACCAAGCGTTTGAGCTTGGTGTTCTCTTCCTCCAACTGCCGCAGCCGGCGCAACTCGGACGGCCCGAGACCGCCGTACTTCTTCTTCCAGTTATAAAACGTCGCCTCGCTGATACCCAGCTTGCGACACACCTCATCCACCTTCGTGCCCAGCTCTGCCTGCTTCAGCGCAAACGCGATTTGCGCCTCTGTCAACTTGCTCGTCTTCATGGCATCTCTTCCCGGTTCGGACCAGTCAAATAATGCCGAATTCTCTAGTTTTCAGCGGGACGATTTTCTGGGGTAGGGTCAATTCAACGCGGTCGAAATCGTGGCGCGAATGCCATGCCCGGTGAGTTGGTCCTCGTACCCCATGCGCTTGAGTGCGCCGTTGAACGTGTTTTCGCTGATGCGGCTCTTGAGGTTCCAATCACCGGGGATGAGATAGACCTGCGCCGGCTCGAACTTCTCCAGCAGATGCCGAACGATTTCCTGCGCCCGCAACGACAACGGCACGATGTACGGTGGAATGTCAGAGAAACGCTGGCGCTTCTTCTTCTTGAGCTGCTTGCGTTGCTTGAGCCTGACCACGGGGATGATCCACAGACCTCGCTCCATATCGAACTGATCTGGCGTGGCATAGCGCAGCTCGCCGGTGCGCACCCCCGTCAGCATCAGCAACCGCAATCCCAGTCGTGTATTGGGGCGACTACGGTACGTGCGCAGCGTCTGCAACATTGTCGGCAGTTCGGGCCTGCGCAGAAATGGGTTGTTTTCGGCCGGCGGCAGTGGCATGGCCACCACATCCAGATCCTTGGACGGGTTGTCACCCATGTCGGGCACCACCACCGATGCATACGTGAAGAGCTGCGTGAACCAAGTGCGCAGCTTCTCGGCCACCGAAAAAGAGCCGCGCTCTTCCACCCGACCGATGATGTCCAACAAGTGGGCGCGGGTCACGTTGTAGATGGCCATGTGGCGCAGCAGGGGAAAGACGTCCTTCTTGAAGACGCGTTCGATCTGCTTCGGCGTGCTTTGCCGCCCCTCATTTTCCAGTGACAGGCTGCGGTGCGCCAGCCACTTGTCATAGACAGCCTTGAAGGTATGGTCGCCAGCCAGCATGATCGCGTGGCGCTTGCGCTTGCGGTCGGAGTGCGGATTGACACCCTTGGCCAGCGGTGCCCGGGCCTCGTCACGCAGTTCGCGGGCCTCTTTCAGGGAAAGGGCCGGATAGCCGCCGAAGGAAATGCGTTCGCGCTTGCCGCCCCACGAGAAGCGGAAGTGCCACGCCTTGAAGCCGGTGGCTGAAATGTTGAGGTAGAGGCCGTCGAAATCGGCGATTGCATACGACCTGCCAGTCATCTTGGCTTGTCGAGCTTTGAGGTCTATCAGCATGAGTCCAACTCCTGCGAAGCAAGTTGGATGCATGTTCCTCAGGCGGTAGCATCTCCTCCAGCAACAATGCGGAGTTGGGAACCACCGCATTGCCGATGTACCACTCAACGTACCGGTCTGAAGCGGCTGGGAGTGGATTTTGCTGGATGTCAGTGAATGAGGGTTGGTTAAAAACTCTCAATCCTGACAATGACTTACGAAGTTCCCTGGCGTTCGGTGGAAGACCCTGGAAAGTCGAGTGGAGCCGGCGCCCGCCATCGCACGTGCGAGCGGACAGCCGGCGACGCTGTAGGCACGGTCTGTCAGTGCGACAGTGCGCCGGTGCCGCAGTGGTCGCTCTCGCCGACGTGGGATGCGCGGGCAGTGGCGTTCGCCGGGCGCTGTGTCGGCCGGGCCGTTTCCAGTGCGCGCGCCTGCCGTGCCTGCGCCGAGGCGCGATGCGCGAGCAGTTCCGCGCGGTCCGACAGTGTGCGCGTCAGTTCGCGGACGGCGTCATCGAGCCGTTCGGCCAGCACGTCATCGATCGAATACCGGCCGTCGGCGCCCTTCGGCAATTGGCCATCGACGGCAAATACATTGCTGGTCGCATGGCGGGCGCCGAGCGCGGAGAGCACTGGACGCAACGCATAGTCGAGCGACAGCAGATGAGCCAAGCTGCCGCCCGTTGCGATCGGCAGGACGATCTTGCCATGCAGGGCGTCCTGCGACAGCAGGTCGAGGAACACCTTCAGCAAGCCGGAGAATGAAGCCTTGTAGACGGGTGTCGCGATCACGATCGCGTCGGCGCTTTCCACGTCGGCGACGGCAGCCGCAATCGTGGGGTCGCGGTGCTGGGCGAGCAGCAGTGCGGATGCCGGCAGGGCGCGGACGTCGACGCGGCGCGTTTCGATACGCTGCCGTGCGAGCGATGCTTCGACGCGGTCCAGCAGGTGCGCGCTTCGTGACGGGGCGGTGGGACTGCCAGAGATGAGTGCGATGTGAGACATGAGCGTTCGGCCGGCAACGGCCGATGGAATTGCTGTCGGGTCTACGGCGCGTCGGGTGGGCGGCCCGCCAGCGGGCGCCTGTCCGACGTTGACTGCGCTTACTTGTTGGGCTGCGGCGTGAAGCGAAGATACGGCCGCTCCGCGCGATATCCCTTCGGGAACTTCTGGCGGATTTCGTCTTCGTCCTGGATGGTCAGCGGAATGATCACGTCGTCGCCGTCGCGCCAGTTGCCCGGGATCGCAACCGAGTGCGCGTCGCTCAATTGCAGCGCGTCGATCACACGGAGGATTTCGTCGAAATTGCGGCCCACGCTCATCGGATAGGTGAGGGTCAGGCGCAATTTCTTTTTCGGATCGATGATGAACACCGAGCGCACGGTCGCGGTGCCGGACTGATTCGGATGGATCATGTCGTACAGCGTTGCGACCTTGCGATCGACGTCGGCGATGATCGGAAACTGCACTTGCGTGCCTTGCGTCTGTTCGATGTCGTCGCGCCACTTCACGTGCGAGGCCGCGTCGTCCACCGACAGGGCGATCGCTTTCACGTTGCGCTTGGCAAACTCGGGCGCGAGCTTGCCCGTCAGGCCCAGTTCGGTGGTGCATACGGGCGTGAAGTCGGCGGGATGCGAGAACAGCACGACCCACGAGTCGCCCGCCCATTCGTGAAAGCGGATCGGACCGATCGACGTTTCCTGTTCGAAGTCAGGCGCTTCGTCGCCCAGGTGAAGAGTGCTCATCTGTACAAGTTCTCGGTGCGGTGAATGAAATGGGACGCCCGTGTCGGCCAGACTTCTCACTTTAATAAAATCGCAAGTGAGGAAGCGGGTTGAGTCATTCCGTTTGCGTTGCGTGAACGCTTCGGACATTGCAACGGGTCCGACGCTCCAGCCTAACGGCGTGGCTTGCCTCGGCCAAATAATTATTTCCGATTTTCTTATCCGCATCGCGGCTATGCGAGGTCGGCGACATCGCCGGCCGCCGGTGGATCGACGCGGTGCACGATACTGCGAAGGCCCCGCCAACGCTGATGTCTGCTCGTTATCCACCGGATAGCAAAGTCCTGCGCCGCGCCGCCCTCGTGGTGCACCACGCGCGTGACGCTGCCCGCCAGTGGGGTGCGTCGCGTGGGCATTCGAGCGTCGTCGATGGCGCGCGCCTCTCGCCCTGACCGCCTCGGTTTCAAGTGACGTCGCCGCGTCCGCCGCCGGCGGAACAGACCGCCGCGATTACGCGGAAAGCGAATAACGTTATCAGTTTTCATTTATTGACTTGCGAAATCCACAAAACAATAATGATTTCGCTGCACGCCGCATCGGCCGTTTCATTCGCATCTGATTCCGATCTGCGTCCATCGTGGCGGCCCCGCGCGATGCCTCGCACAGGGACTGCGAGGTCGAGTCGGCGTCGTGCGGTCTGGCGCGTGCCGCCGACCTGCGTCGCGATCGTAGGGCGACGCGTTGCGCGCCTCAGCCAGCGTGCGGCTGTGATTCCCCGTTCTCTCATCGGAGCCTGCTACGCCGTGACCCGCGGACCTCTCGACTACGCCGACAGCCCGCTGTCCAAGGCGGCGCGTCAACCCCTCATGCTCGGCCTGTTCCTGCCGACCCAGACCGGGGGCTTCTCGCAATCCACCCATCCGCGCGGCACGGACTGGTCTTTCGACTACAACCGTCAACTGACCCTGCAGGCGGAAGAAGCCGGTTTCGACTTCGTCTTCGGTTTGCAGCAATGGCTGCCCAAGGGAGGCTTCGGCGGCGAGTCGCATTACCGCGAGAACTTTCTCGATCCGTTCATCTCGACCGTAGCAATCGGCGCGCTGACGCGCCGCATCGTCACTATCTCGACGGTGCACATCCTGTACGGGAACTGGCATCCGCTTCACCTCGCGCGCTTCGCGGCAACCGCGGACCACATCACGAACGGCCGTTTCGGGCTCAACATCGTGACCGGCTACGACGCCAACGAGCCCCGCATGTTCGGCATGGAACGCATCGAGCACGATGCGCGCTACGAGCAGGCCGACGAGTTCGCTTCGGTGTTGGAAGCGCTATGGGAAGGTGCCGACAACGTCGACCATGCCGGCCGCTTCTACAAGCTGCAGCAGGCGTATGTTTCACCGCGCCCGCGCTACGGGCGCCCGATCATGGTCTCGGCCAGCGCGTCCGAGGCAGGCTATGCGTACGCGGCGCGTCATTCGGACGTGGTCTTCACGTCGAGCCCGGCAGGCGCCGTGTTCGAACGGGCGATCGGCGTGCTGCCCGCCCATGTCGCGCGCATCCGTGCGCCCTATGCCGGCACTGGCCGCGACCCCAAGGTCATCATCTTCCCGCTGATCATCTGCCGCGAAACGCGCGAGGAGGCGTTCGCCTACCGCGACGCAATCGTCGCGCAGGCCGACCTGGTGTCGATCCGCGGTTACACCGCGCGGCACAGCGGCGGTGATGCGCAAGGCTGGAAAGAGCATGTGCCAGCCGATCGGATCCTCGGCGGACACCTGCAGATCGTCGGCAGCCCGGAGGATGTGGCTGACCAACTCGCTCAGCTGCACGAGGCCGGCTTCAACGGCGTGCAGCTCGGCTTCTACGATTACGCACCGGAGCTGGCGTTCTTCACCGAGCGGGTGCTGCCGTTGCTCGAAGCGCGCGGCCTGCGTCAACGGGTGACATGAGTACGTTGCGCGGACGTGCTTCGCCAGACCTGATCCTCAACGCCGCAGTGCTGGGCGTGGGGATGCACCCGGGCGCCTGGCGGTTGCGACGCGAGCCGCCGGCCACGGCGTTCACGCCGGCCTATTTCCGTCGCATCGGTGAATTGGCCGAGGCGGCATGCCTGCATGCCGTCTTCCTGGCCGACACGCTTTCGGTCGACGAGGAGAACTACGAGCGTCCGAATCTGGGCGCGGTGGATCCGTTGCTGGCCCTGACGCTGATTGCCGGGGCGACCGAGCACGTCGGCCTGGTGGCCACCGCGTCGACCACCTTCAGCGAACCGTTCGGGCTGGCGCGTCGTTTTGCTTCGCTGGACCATCTGAGCGGCGGCCGCGCCGCGTGGAACGTCGTCACCACCTTCGTGCCTGCGGTGGCCGCCAACTTCGGCAGCGCGCCGTTGCCGGCGCCGGCCGACCGCTATCGGCGTGCGGAGGAATTTGTCGATGTGGTGCAGGCGCTGTGGCGCAGCTGGCAGGCCGACGCGTTGATCGGCGACCAGGAGAGCGGCCACTACGCCGAGGCAACGCGCGTCAAGCGCTTGAACCACCATGGCGAATTCTTTGATGTCGCCGGACCACTGACATTGCCGCCGTCGCCCCAGGGTGAACCGGTCCTGTTCCAGGCAGGCTCTTCCGAAGCCGGCCGCGGGCTCGCCGCGCGGACCGCCGACGCGGTCTTTACCGCGCAGAACACGCTGGTCGCCGCGCAGGCCTTCCGACGCGACATGCGCTCGCGGGTCGCGGCAGCCGGTCGCGATCCCGATCGCTTCAAGGTCCTGCCCGGGCTGCTCGCGGTGCTGGGCGGGACCGAGGCGGAAGCGCGCGCGCGCAAGGCGCGGCTGGACGAGCTGGCCGGTGACGCGGAGCGACGCAAGCTCGCGTTGCGGCTCGGCGTACCGGTCGAGCTGCTGCAGCTCGACGCGCCGCTGCCGGTCGATGCGGTACTCGCCAATCCGGCCTTCAAGGGCGCGGAGGGTTTTCGCCAGGCCGCCCTCGAACTGGGCGTTCGCGAGGGCCTGACGGTGCGCGAGATCCTGTACCGCAACGGCGGCGGTCACGTGCAGGTGGTGGGTACGCCGGAGCAAGTGGCCGACCACATCGCGCACTGGCATCGGGAAGGCGCGGTCGACGGTTTCAATCTGATGATCGACGTGCTACCCGATGGTCTTGAAGACCTTGTCGAGCAAGTCGTCCCCTTGCTGCAGCGACGCGGCCTGTTCCGTGACGAATATGCCGGCCGCACGCTGCGCGCCAACCTAGGTTTGCACTCACAACCATGATCCGATACGCGTTTTCCGAGGGCGTCGCGCGCCTGACTTTCGACAGCCCGGCGACGGCCAACGCCATCACTTACGCGATGATGCAGCAGTACATCGATGGTCTGCGGCAAGCGCAGACGGATGGCGCGCGCTTCCTGCTGATCACCGCGAACGGCAGCGATTTCACGCTCGGGCGCGACCAAAAGGAAAAGGTCGAGGGTGTCACGCGTGAACAGAGCCTGACGCTGATCCTTCAAGCCAATGCTGCGCTCAGGGCCTTCGAGGGCGTCAGCATCGCGCTGATCCAGGGGCGCGCGCTGGGGTTCGGTTCCGGCATCGCGTTGCACAGCACGATCTCCGTTGCGGCCGACAGCGCGACGTTCGGTTTCGACGAGATCGATCATGGATTGGCACCGCTCGTGGTGCTGGCCTATGCGCCTTATTACATTGCACCCCGCGTCGCGCAGGAGCTGGCGATCACCGGTCGTCATGTCGACGCACGCGAGGCGCGCGAGATCGGCATCGTCAGCCGCGTCGTGCCCGAGCAGGAATTGGCCGCGACCGGCGAAGCGCTGGTCGAGCAGTTGACTGGCCGGCTGCCTGCGGCGGTCCGTTTCATCCGACGCTATCACGAGGCGCAGGCCGCCTATCCGAGCGACGAGACGCTCAACGACGCGGTGCGCCAACTGGCCGCGTGGCTGGCCGCGGGCAAGCCCTGAGATGGGCGCGCGCCGTCTTTCCGCGATGCGACGTGCGTGGCAGCTGGCGATAGCGCTGACGGCCGCGGCAACCGTGAGCCCTGCGCACGCGCAAGCGTCGGCACCGTCGTCGCCGTCTGCGGGCCTGACCAAGCCCAAGCCTTACCGCATCGGTTACCTGGTCGATGCGTCCGGCACCGAGCAGGCCACCATCCGTCCGCCGCTCGACGGGCTGAATCTGTACATCGCCCGGCTGAACCGCAGCGGCGGCGTGAACGGCCGTCCGGTCGAGATCGTGGTGCGCGATACACGCAGCAATCTGCAGCGGTCGCTCGATGCGGTCGGGGAGCTGTCGCGCTCGGGCGTGTCGGGCATCGCCGGGCTCGGCATTTCAAGCACGCACGGCGCGGTCTACGCAGCGGCGCAGAAGGTCGCCCTGCCGGTCATCGCGGCATTCCCGGCGAATACGCCGTTCGTGTTGCCGCCGGCGCGGCCGAATGCCTTCGGCGTCGGCCTGGCCTTCAACGTCACCGGCGTGGTTGGCGGGCGGTTGGCCCGCACCGTCAGCCCCGACGGCAAGCGACTGGTCTGCGTGGCCTTCGAGTCCAGCGGCTCGGTGCAGGCTTGCGACACTGTCGGACGCTCCGCGCGCGCGGCAGGTTTCACGCAGGTCGACACGCTCACCGTGCCGGTCGGCCATGCCGATTTCCGCGTGATCGTCGATCGCATCAACGCGCTCAAGCCAGACGTCGTGACCGACTGCCTTGGCCGCGCGCAGGTGATGGCGTTGCTGCCGGCGCTGACCGCCTCGCCGTATCAGGGTGTGTTCCTGTCGATGGACTCGGCGATCGGCGAGCAGGTGTTGCGCGACGGCACGCCGCGCGGCAGCAAGGTCACGGTCTACAGCTACGGTCGCTACGTCAGCGGCAACGACGGCGATGGCGAACAGGTCCGGGCGCTGCGCGAGGCGGCCGCTGCGGCAGGCATCGCTGCGCCGGACGCCAGCCATGCCGCAGGCTGGGTGATGGGTCTGGTGCTGCGAGACGCGCTGCAGCGCTGCCCAGGCGATTGCGACGGTCCGCAACTCAATGCCGCGCTCGAAAGCGTCGATGTCGATACCGGCGGTCTGACCGCGCAACGGGTCCGTTTCACGCATGGCGACCATTACGGCCCGACCGCCTACCGGCTGTACCGATTCGACGCCGACACGCGCACGTTTGCCGCGGTCGGTGACTGGATCCGCATCGGCAGCGACGGGCATCTGCTGCCGTGACTGCCACCGGGCGCGCGGCCGGCGGCGCGCCCCTTCAACGAACTTTCCACGCGACTCACTATGCAACGCATGCTTTCCCGTCTTCGTACCACACCCCTGGCTGCCGTGGCGCGCCGGGCCGCGCTTGTCGGTTCAGCCCTTGCCGCCGCCTGCGCGCTTGGCGGCTTCAGCACGGTCGCGTCGGCCGCGGAGGCTGCTGCGCCTTACCGGCTTGGTTATCTCGTCGACGGTTCCGGCCCGCAGCAAACCACCATCAAGCCGGCCTACGATGCATTCCGGGTCTACATCGACGCGCTGAACAAGCGCGGCGGCGTCAACGGCAGACAGGTCGAGATCCTGTCGCGGGACGTGCGCAGCGATACGCAGCGCTCGCTCGATGCGGTGCAGGAACTGTCGCGTGAAAAGGTCATCGGTCTGCTGGGCCTGGCCGCCACCAACACGCACGCGAGTGTGTACACGGCTGCGCGGCGGGCCAATCTGCCGGTGCTGGCCGGCTATCCGGTGAACATTCCGCTGGTGTTGCCACCGGCGCGTCCCGGGGCATTCGGCGTCGGCCAGGAGTTGAGCCTGGCCGGTACGATCGGCGGCCACTTCGCGCGTCAGGTCAGTCCAAAGGGCAAGTCGACCGTGTGCGTCGCGTTCGAGGTGCCGGGCTCGATCCTGTCATGCGAGCGGATCAACCAGCAGGCCAAGGCGCTTGGTTTCGAGAAAGCCACGATCCTGACGGTGCCGATCACGCAGCGTGACTTCCGCGCCATCGTCGACAAGATCGTCGCGGAGCGCCCCGACGTGGTGACCGACTGCCTGGGCCAGGGCCACGTGGCCGCGCTGTTGCCGGTACTCGCGACGTCGGCCTACGGCGGCATCTTCCTGTCGATGGACACCGGCGTGGACAATGCGACGCTGCGCGATGCCACGCCCGCGCAATCGAAGCTGACGGTGTACAGCTATGGGCGCTTCATCAGCGGCGACGACGGCAGCGGCGCGCAAGTGGCCGCGCTGCGCGACGCGCTGAAGGCGGCGAAGGTACCCGAGCTCACGTCGAGCTGGGCAGGCGGCTGGACGCTCGGGCGCGTGGTGGCCGACGCGCTCGGCCGCTGCACGGGCGAATGCGGACCGGCCGACTTCCAGAAGGCACTCGAACACGTCGACATCGACGCCGGCGGGCTGACCGGTACGCGCATCCAACTCACCCAGCAGGATCATTACGGGCCGAGCGCATACCGCCTGTATCGCTTCGACAATCGCACCCGCGCGTTTGCGCCGGTCGGCGACTGGCTGCGCATTTCGAGCGCCGGCCGCATCGGCGGCTGAGCGCGCCGGATGTCACCGTTCTAGGAAAGGGCTCGCCGACGATGAACGTACTCTCCTTTGTCTGCAACACGCTCGCCAGCGGCGCGGTCTACGCGCTGTTTGCGCTGGCGGTCGTGCTGGTGTACCGCAGCAGCCGCGTGCTGCTGTTCTGCATCGGCGAGATCGGCATGATCGCGGCCTATACGCTGCTGCATACCTGGGCATGGCTGGCCGGCGAGGCCGGCGGCCTGCCCACCGCCAGCACACCGCTGTGGCAGGGTTTCGCGCTGGGCCTGCTCGCTGCACTGCTGGCGAGCGCGGCGGTCGGCTTCGTCCTCTATCTCTGTCTTGGACGTCTCGACCGGATCGCGAGTCCTTTCGTCGGCACCGCCGTGACGATCGCCTTCAGCATTGCCTTGCTCGGCCTGATGACCACGCTCTGGCAGGGCGAGATCGCACGACTGCCGCTGCCGGATCGCAGCTTCCGCGTCGGCGGCCAATCCGCTTCGACGCTGGCGGTGGCCGTTGCAGTGCTTGGCGGCATTCTGGTGGCGGCTTGCCTGGCACTGCTGCGCGGCAGTCGCGTGGGGATCGAGATGCAGGCGCTGGCCAGCGACCGTCGGCTGGCGTTGCTGCGCGGCGTACCGGTGCAGCGCCGCCTGCTGACCGTGTGGCTGGGCAGCGCGGCGCTGAGCGGCCTCGCCGGCACGGCGTCGGCGACACTGTCCGCCGTGTCGATCGACGGCGCTGCGGTCGGATTCTCCGGCATCGTGGCGGCGATCCTCGGCGGTCTGACGAGCCCGGGCGGCGCACTGGTCGGTGCGCTGCTGCTCGCCGTTGGCGAAAACCTGACCAGCCTTTACTTCGACGCCCGTTACAGCGTCGCGGTCCCGGTACTTGCGTTGCTCGCGATGCTGGCCTTGCGGCCCTCCGGGCTGAGCGCACGCGTCGAACATATCGTGCGAACCTGACATGAAGCTTCCTCTCGTTTCTCGTCCGGGCTTGCCGGCCGCGCAGGCGCCGGCCGGCGCCACGCGTCGGGCCTTGGTCTGGCTGGCGTTGCTGGTCGCCGTCGCGGTTCCCGTGACGCTCGGCGACTATGCGCTGCACCTGGCCGTGAGTGGCGGACTGATGGCGCTTTCCGCGATGGCCCTGACCGTGCTGTCCGGCACCGCCGGCCTGCCGTCGCTGGGCACGGCCGCGTTCCTCGGCATCGGCGGATTCGGCGCGGGCATCCTGGCCACGCACGGGCAGTGGGGGCTGGTGCCGGCGATCGGCGTCGGGGCCGCCGCGGGCGCACTGGTCGGGGCCTTGATCGCGCTGCTGACACTGCGCGTGTCGGGCCTGTATCTCGCGGTCGGCACGCTGGCGCTGCAGCATGTGATCGGACTTGTCGCGACCGACATCGACATCAAGATGACCGGGGCCGCGGGATTCCTGCTGGACGCGCCGGTGGTGGCCGGCATCGCGATCGACACGCCGCTGCGCTGGTGGGCGTTGACGGTCGTACTGCTGATCGCCGTCCACGCGTTGCTGGCCTATCTGGTGCGCGGCGCGCCGGGGCGTGCGTGGCAGCTGCTGCGCGATCATCCGGGCGCGGCAGTGGCGCTCGGCATTCCGGCCGCCCGCAGTCGGCTTGGCGTTTTTGCGCTGTCGTCCGCATTGATCGGCGCGGCCGGCGCGGTCGGCGCCTATTACCTCGGCAACGTGCAGGCCGGCACCTATACGATCCATCTCGCCGTTGCCTACCTGACCATCGCCGCCCTCGGCGGTCCCGGCCGGCTGGGCGGCGCGATCGCGGCCTCGTACGCGATCGTGCTGCTGCCTGTCGCGCTTTCCGCATTGCTGCGCGTCGCTGGCGTCGATGCCAGTTCGCGTGCCGCCGGTCTTGAGAACATCGTGCTCGGTCTGTTGCTGGTGGCGTCGCTGCTGCGTGCCCGGACCGCGCTGCTGGCGCGCCTGCAAACGCTGCGAGGTGGTCGTGGTGCAAATTGAACGCGAAACGGTCGACGCCCCGGCGCTGCTGCACGCCGAGCAACTGAACGTGCGATACGGTCGGCAGATCGCCGTGCGCGCGGTCGACTTGCAACTGGCGCGCGGCGAGAGCGTCGCGCTCGCGGGTGCCAATGGCGCCGGCAAGACTTCCTTGCTGACCGCGCTGGCCGGCGTCGTACCGCCCGGTGCGGCACTGAGCGGACGCGTGACGCTCGACGGCCGAGCTCATGACCTGGCCGGCCGCAGAAGGGCGCCGGACCCGGCGATTGCACTCGTGCCCGAGCGTGGCAAGGTGTTCGGCCTGCTGACGGTCGAGGAGAATCTGCGCGTGGCGCGTGGCGCCGGCCTGGCCGGCGCGCGGCTTACGAGCGACGATGTGTACGGGTGGTTTCCGCGTCTGCGGGAACGGCGTCGCACGCTTGCAGGAAATCTGTCTGGCGGCGAGCAACAGATGCTCGGCATCGGCATGGGGTTGATGCGCGCACCGCGGGTGCTGCTGCTCGACGAGCCGACCCTGGGACTGGCCGTGCCAGTGATCGAGGAGGTTTGCGAGCGCCTGGCCGCGCTGCGCGATGCGCTCGGCTTGACACTGCTGGTGGCGGAATCCGATTCGCAGTGGCTGCCGCGGCTTGCGCAGCGCGCGTTGATCATCGATCGGGGTGCGCTGGTGCATCGCGTCGGACGGCTCGACGCAGCCCAGCTCGATGCGATTCACGACATATTGCTGGGCATCGGCGCGACCGCGTCGCCGCTATCGGATGAGGTGGGCCATGTCTGAAATCGAGCCGTTGGCGATGCCGATCTCCGCACCGCATCGCGCGGCGGGTGCAACGGGTGGCGCGGGAGGCGCAAGCGGTGCGAGCGGCGAGCATGCCGCCACGCGGCCCTTGCTCGAGTTGCAGGCCTTGTCGCTGCGCTTCGGCGGTTTGCGGGTGTTGCACGACGTCAACCTCCAGGTCGGGCGTTCCGAAGTCGTGGCGCTGATCGGGCCGAACGGTGCCGGCAAGTCGGCCTTGCTCAACTGTGTGAGCGGGGTCTACCGACCGCAGCGGGAGAGCCGGATCCTGCTCGACGGGCAGCGCATCGACACCCTCGGCGCGCACCGCGTCGCGGCCGCTGGCGTGGCGCGCACGTTCCAGGGACTGCACCTTGCAGCGGGCCTCTCGGTGCGGGACAACATCCTGCTTGGTCTGGCCGCGCGCGATGGCGTGGGTGCCGCACGGGCACTGCTCAGGCCGTTGTCGCAGTGGCGCCGCGAGCGCGCGGCGCGGGAGGCAGTCGAAACGATTGCCGCGCAGTGTCGTCTCGACGACGTCCTGGCGCGGCCCGTCGGCGACCTGCCGTTGGGCGTACTTCGGCGCGTCGATCTGGCGCGCGCCCTGATCGGGCAACCGCGGCTGCTGCTGCTCGACGAGCCGGCGTCCGGCCTGAGCCACGACGAACGGCCGTTGATCGGCGAGATGGTACGCCTGGCGCGGGCGCAGGCGGGCCTGTCGGTGCTGTGGATCGAACACGATCTCGAACTGGTTTTGAACGAGGCATCGCGCGCCGTGGTCCTGCATCACGGCGAGTTGGTCGAAAGCGGCGACCCGCGCGTTGCGACGGAGCGCGCGCGCATCATCACCGGCTACAAGCACGGTCGTCAGCTGGCTGCGTGATCTTCCAATGATTCCGCCGTGCTGGGCCGGCGCCGCGAATGTGTCGGCGTACGGTTCGTGCGCTGCTCTCCGTCCCCAGCCGACCGCGCATCGAACGTCGCATGCCGTCGCTAACCGGCGTCAGCGCATGTGTTGCGCTTCGTTGCGACGGACGTCGAAAGCGACACGTGAGCGTCGCCGGAACTGCGGGGCGCCGCCGACCAGCCGATCACCGGTTGCTGCCAGATCCTTTTGGATATGACAAAGCAACGACCGGATTTCGCCGTAGATGCTGCCGCTACCGGTTGTAGAAGCGTAGCCCGCGGCGGCACCCGACAGGCGCGTCGAGGAATAGGCTAGCCTGTGACGCTACCCTTGAGACAACGCACGCTTCGCCCCGCAAAAACCGACAACTGTGCAAGCAAACGACGTGGTCGGGCGGGCGAGCGCCAGCTCATGCCCGAACCGCGTCGAGCTCATCGATGCGCTCCCGGAGCGTACGCCGGCTGCCACGCAGCGTGCTGACCGCGGATCGACCCAGGGCAGGCGGGCCAGGAGATTGCTTGTTCTGGACGTTCAATGCGCCATCCGCCCGTGCCCCGTCTCGTCGTCTCGCCGAGCGCCTTTGAACATTCGCCTGCGCCGATGCATTACGACGACGGCGCGACTGCGACGCGCGGGCGATCGGCGCCCATCGATACGACTGAGGAGCAATGAAATGGATCTGCAAGGCAAGACCGTACTGGTGCTCGGCGGTTCGTCTGGCATTGGCTTTGGCGTGGCCCATGCCGTCCAGGCCTTGGGTGCGTCGGTCACGATTGCGTCGCGTTCGGCCGAGCATGTCGACGCTGCGCGTGCCCGGCTTGGCGGCACGGCGAAAGGGACGACGCTCGACACGGGCGATGCGACCGCGCTGGAGCGCTTCTTTGCCGAACAGGCGCCGTTTGATCATGTGTTCTGCTCGGCTGCCCGCACCAAGGTTGCCGCGGTGCGCGAGTTGCCGTTACAGGACGCCTACGCGTCCTTCGACTCGAAGTTCTGGGGCGCCTATCGCCTGGCGCGCGCCGCGAAGATTGCCGATAGGGGCTCGCTGACGCTGACTTCCGGCTTTCTCTCGATCAGACCGCGAGCAGGCGCTGCCATCCAGGGAGCGATCAATGCGGGGCTGGAAGGGTTGACGCGCGGCCTCGCGCTGGAGTTCGCGCCAGTCCGGGTCAACTGCGTTTCGCCAGGCCTGATCATGACCGAGATGTACCAAACGCTTGACGGCGACCGACGCCGGGCGATGTTCGACGGCGCGGCTCAGAAGCTGCCGGTCGGACAGATCGGCACGCCCGAGCATGTGGCCACGCAGGCGGTCGCCTTCATGACCAATCCGTACATGACCGGCACCACGGTCTATGTCGACGGCGGCGGTGCGATCGCCTGAGCGCGAGGCACCTCGCAGGACGCGCCCCGCGCCAGCGGCACGGCGTGTCCTTCCGCAGTGCGTCGACCATTACTTCGCCCCCATCCGGTCACCGGCCAAGCGCGCAGTCGCGGGAGGCGTGAGCAGGCGGCGTCGATGAGCGCGGGGTCGAAGTCGCGGGGCGCATGGCGCACGAGGGGGGCGGGTCGCTGCGCTGCCGATGCCAATGCCGAGGCTGCCGCGGGCATGTGCCCCGCCTCTCCTCCCGACTTGCATTTGCGCTGGCGCGAATTTGATTTGCGAGAGGCGTCTGCTAACGATTCGAAAAATGCAGATTTGGCCCGCTCGGAACGGCTCCTATACTCGCCGTTGAATCAGCGCTCTCCGGTCGAGAGTGCCAATCCAGTCAAGCCTCCGGGAGAAAGTATTCAATGAGTTTGCGTCCCTTGCACGACCGCGTGATCGTGAAACGACTCGATCAGGAGACGCGCACCGCGTCCGGTCTCGTGATCCCCGACAGTGCCGCGGAGAAACCCGATCAGGGCGAGATCGTCGCTGTCGGGCCGGGTCGTCGCGACAGCGAAGGAAAACGCGTCGCGCCCGATGTCGCGGTCGGCGATCGCGTCTTGTTCGGCAAATACTCGGGCCAGGCCGTCAAGGTCAATGGCGATGAACTGCTCGTGCTGCGCGAAGAAGACATCGTCGCAGTGTTGGATGCGCGATAAGGCGTCTGGAAAATAGGAGTTGGACAGATGGCAGCAAAGGAAATCATTTTCTCGGATAGCGCTCGCGCGAAACTGATCGAAGGCGTGAACATTCTCGCCAACGCAGTGAAGGTCACGCTCGGGCCGAAAGGACGAAATGTCGTGCTCGAACGTAGCTTCGGCGCGCCTGCCGTCACCAAGGACGGCGTGTCCGTTGCGAAGGAGGTGGAGCTTGCCGACAAGCTTCAGAACATCGGTGCGCAGTTGGTCAAGGAAGTGGCGTCGAAGACCAGCGACCTTGCCGGTGACGGTACGACGACTGCAACCGTATTGGCACAGGCCATCGTGCGGGAGGGCAACAAGTACGTTGCCGCGGGCCTGAATCCGTTGGACCTGAAGCGCGGCATCGACAAGGCGGTGGTCGCCGCGGTCGAGGCGTTGCAGCAGATCAGCAGGCCGACCACGACCAGCAAGGAAATCGCGCAGGTCGCGACGATTTCCGCGAACGGCGAGGAGTCGATCGGCCAACGCATCGCGGAAGCGATCGACCGCGTCGGCAAGGAAGGCGTCATCACGGTGGAAGATGGCAAGTCGCTCGCCGACGAACTGGACGTGGTGGAGGGACTGCAGTTCGATCGCGGCTATCTGTCGCCTTACTTCATCAACAATCAGGAACGGCAGGTGGCCGCGGTAGACGATCCGTATATCCTGCTCCACGACAAGAAGGTCTCGAACATCCGCGACCTGCTGCCGGTCTTGGAGCAGGTCGCAAAAGCCGGCCGGCCCTTGCTGATCATCGCCGAGGACGTTGAGGGCGAAGCGCTCGCCACCCTGGTGGTAAACAACATCCGCGGCATTCTTAAAACGGTGGCCGTCAAGGCCCCCGGTTTTGGCGATCGTCGCAAGGCCCTGCTCGAAGACATCGCGATCCTGACCGGCGGGCAGGTGATCTCGGAAGAAACCGGTCTCAGCCTGGAAAAGGCCACACTGGCGGAATTGGGACAGGCCAAGCGCGTGGAGGTGGGCAAGGAGAACACGACCGTCATCGACGGCGCGGGCGACAGCGCCAATATCGAAGCGCGGGTCAGGCAGATTCGCGCGCAGATCGAGGAGGCGTCATCCGACTACGATCGGGAGAAGCTTCAGGAACGCGTGGCCAAGCTCGCCGGCGGCGTCGCAGTCATCAAGGTGGGAGGCGCGACCGAGATCGAAGTCAAGGAAAAGAAGGACCGGGTCGACGACGCGCTGCACGCGACGCGCGCGGCGGTAGAGGAGGGCATTGTGCCCGGCGGCGGTGTCGCGCTGATTCGCGTGAAGCAGGCGATTGCCGATCTCAAGGGCGCTACGCCGGACCAGGATGCCGGTATCAAGATCGTGTTGCGCGCATTGGAGGAGCCGCTGCGTCAGATCGTGGCGAACGCCGGCGAGGAAGCCAGTGTCGTGGTCGGCAGAGTTGCCGAAGGCAGCGGCAACTTCGGTTACAACGCGGCGACCGGCGAGTATGGCGACCTGGTCGAATCCGGCGTGCTCGATCCGACCAAGGTGACGCGCACGGCATTGCAGAACGCCGCGTCGGTCGCCGGCCTGTTGCTCACCACCGATGCGACCGTCCACGAGGCATCGAAGGACTCCGCCACGCCCTCGGCGCCGGGCGGGCCGGGCGCGGCGGGCGGCGGTTTCGACTTCTGATCAGGGCGCGCCGACACTGCTGCGAGGGGCCCTGCACCGCAGGGCCGGTGCAATCCGTGCCCACCGGACCGTTGTCGCGAGACTGCCGGCGACTGACTGCGGGCGACTGCGGTGGGCGACTGCGGCGAGTTTCCGCTGGCCCCCCGTCTATGTCGGAGCCGCTGGACTTGGCCAGCGCCAGTCAAGCGCTTCTCGGGGCTTCTCGCGCTTCTCGCGTCCCTCGCTCCTTGCTGCGCGCCCGACACGCGGGCCAGCGCCACGCCGTGTCCGTTCGCGAGATTGCCGAGGTCGCCCGGCTTCGACTCGCGTGGCCGTCCCGAATGCTCGGGCGGGGTGTTCTCGACGGATCCGCGCGGCTCACGTCGTTTCACGCGACACGGCGATATCGGCATCCGTGCCGACGCGCCACGCGCTCATCGTCTATGGAAGCTGGCTCCGACGGCGAGCATCATGGGCGACTGCACCGCTGTGGTCTCGCCACTTTCCTGGAAGCATCGACGCGGCGGGCTTCGCTACCGCATCCGCCATGCCAAGGCGAATGGCAGGACTGGCACACGACGCCGTTCGCTGCCCTTCAAGACGTTTCGTCGTCGATCGGCACATGCATACCGGTCTTGATGCGGTCCATTGCGACCAAGGTCTTGAACGCCTTCACATTATTGTTGTCCTGGAACAGGCGGCGCGTCAGTTCCACGTATTGCGCCATGTCGCGCACCACGAAGATCAGCACGAAGTCGCATTCGCCAGCAACGTAGTAGCACTGTTGCACCTGCTCGCATGCGTTGAAGCTCTGCCGCATTGCGTCGAGCAGATCGGCGCGTTCGCTCTCGACCATCACCTCGACCACGATGGTCAATCCATATCCGACCGCGTTCGGATTCACACATGCTGCATATCGCTCGATGGCGCCCGCGTCGGCCAGTGACTTGAGCCGTCGGTTGACCGCGGCCGTCGACAGATTCACGCGCTGCCCAAGCTTACTCTGGGAGACGCGCGCGTCCTCCTGCACGGCGGCCAACAGCAAGCGGTCGTAGCGGTCGAGCTTGGCGGGCATGGCGGTGACCGGAAGACAGGGTGGGCGGATCCGATAAAACGTTGCATCGGAGCGGGGCAATTTCGCGAATTTTACCGCACGGCAGCGGATATTATTTCAGCCAACCGCCCGTCCGCTGGAGTCGCCGTGTCCCTGCCCGATCTGCATCTCGATACCGCCCGCCTGCTAGAACAACTGCGCCAGCTCGGCGCGGTCGGTCAGGACGCCGTGGGCGGGGGGCGGACGCGCATCGCGTTGACCGACGCCGACAAGGCGGGCCGCGACCTGCTGGTCGCGTGGATGCGGGAAGCGGGGCTGTCAGTCAGGATCGACCGCATCGGCAACATCCTCGGCATCCTCCCTGGCGCCGCCACCGCCAGCGGTCAAGGCGGATTGATGATCGGCTCGCACATCGACACAGTGCGACATGCCGGCGCCCTCGACGGCTGCTACGGTGTGCTGGCCGGTCTGGCGGTCGCACGCGCTTTTCGAGACGCGGGCGTCGTGCCGACGCGTGCACTGGTGGTCGCCGCGTTCACGAACGAAGAGGGCGCTCGCCATCAACCCGACATGATGGGTTCCTTGGTGTATGCCGGTGGACTGTCGCTGCAGACGGCGCTCGACGCGGTCGGAACGGATGGCAGCCGACTGGGCGATGAGCTGGCGCGCATCGGCTATGCGGGCAAGCTGGCGCCGGGCGCGCTCGTGCCGGCCGACTATCTCGAACTGCATATCGAACAAGGGCCCGTGCTCGAAGCGGAGGGACTGCGGATCGGCGTGGTGGAAAGCCTGCAGGGGATTTCCTGGCAGCGCATCACGATTACCGGTACAGCCAATCATGCGGGCACCACACCGACCCGACTGCGCCACGATGCCGGCTATGCGGCCGCGGCGGTCGTTGCCTTTCTACGCGAGCAGGTGGTGGCGGCCGCGCCCGCCTCGACGTTGGCCACCACGGGCTCGCTGCGTTTCGAGCCGGACGTGATCAACGTGATTCCGCGCAAGGCGGTCTTCACGGTCGACTTGCGCGACCCGGACGAACCGCGCTTGCGCGCGGCGGAAGCCCGGCTACAGGCTTTCCTGGCGGAGCTCGCCGAGCGCGAAGGGGTGGTGATCGAGACCGAACGCCTCGCGCGTTTCGAGCCGGTGCGGTTCGATGGAGCCCTGGTCGGCGAAATCGAAGCGTCGGCGCAGCGGCTCGGCCTGTCGCACCTGCGCATGACGTCGGGCGCAGGTCACGACGCGCAGATGATCGCGCGCATCGCGCCGGCGGCGATGATCTTCGTGCCCAGCCGGGACGGGATCAGTCATAACCCTCGTGAGCATACCGACGACGACCAACTGATCGAGGGCGCTCGGGTCCTGCTCGACGTGGTCCGGCGTCGCTTGGGCGGCTGCTGAGCGCTTCCAGCAAGGCCCCGGCTTTGACGTGTGCGACTGCGGTGCGAGCGGCAAGGCAGGCGCCAGCCCGTCGCGGCTCCCACGACTCGCGGACCCTCGCAGCGCAACACGCGCGCCGTTCGCGGCGGCGGCCCGTGCTTGTCTTTGGGCCAGGCCGACGGCGCTCAGGCCGGCGCGTCGGGCGCCCCGTCGCCTTTTCAGCCTGTTCAGCCTGTCCAGATTGGTCAGCTAGTTCGGCTTGTTCAAACCGCAATCGCGCAGCCACTCCGGTTTCGCTCTCACACTTGGATGACATCCGATGTTCTTCGCCAATCCGCGTGCGCTGCGCACCGCCTACCCCGACCAATTGAAATCGCTGCTGAACGTCGCGACGGCAGACGAAGACGCGCGGTGGCTCGCCCGATGGGATGGCATCGCGCCGCACGCGACCCCGCTGCACACATTGACCGCCCTTGCCGCTGCGCTGGGCATCGCCCGGCTCGACGTCAAGGACGAGTCCGTACGCTCGTCCCTCGGCAGCTTCAAGGCGCTGGGCGCGCCGATCGCGCTGGTGCGCGAAGTGCTGCGCCGCCACCCGGCGTTGGAGCCGACCGATGTGCTGCGCGGAGGCTACGCTGACACGCTGCGCGATTTCACCGTGATCAGCGCGACCGACGGCAATCACGGGCGCGCCTTGGCTGCGGCCGCGCGATCGGCCGGCTGCCGTTGCGTGATCGTGCTGCATGCGCAGGTGAGCGGCGAACGCGAGTCAGCGATCGCGGCGCAAGGCGCGCAGATCGTACGCGTGGCGGGCAACTACGATGCGTCGGTCGAAGAGGCCGCGCGGCTGGCGGCCAGCAACGGCTGGCAGGTCGTTTCCGACACCTCGTACGAAGGTTACGAGTCGATCCCGCGCGACGTGATGCAAGGCTATGGGGTAATTGCAGCCGAAATCGAAGCGGCGCGGCCGAGCGAACGCTACACGCACGTGATTCTGCAAGGCGGCGTTGGCGGTCTGGCGGCTGGCGTGATCAGCTACCTGTGGGAGCGTCATGGCGAGCGGCGGCCGTGCTTCATCGTCGTCGAGCCTCGGCAGGCCGACTGTCTGCTGCAGAGCGCGATCCATGGCTGCGCTGCGAAGGCGACTGGCAGTGTCGATTCGATCATGGCGGGCCTGGCATGCGGCGAGACCTCGCCGCTCGCCTGGCGATTTCTCGAAACCAGCGTGGACTGCTTCGTCACGGTCGACGACGCGCAGGCAGTCGAGGCGATGTGCGCGCTGGCCGGCGGACAAGGCGGCGACGTGCCCATCGTCGCCGGCGAATCCGGGGCCGCGGGCCTCGCCGGACTGTACGCGCTGCGTGACGACAGCGCCGGCTGGGCGGCGGCGGGGCTGAACGGGCAATCTCGCGTGCTTCTGGTCAACTCGGAGGGCGCCACCGCGCCGGCCGTCTATCAGAAGCTGGTCGGCATTCCCGCCGACGCAGTGTTGCAACGACAAGCACAATGGCTGGTGCGCAGTGGCGGATGGCGCCAGGTGCCGCCGTTGGCGGCTCTGCAAACGTCCCGCGCGGGAGACTGACCGAGATGGATCCGATCGACGATTTCAACGGGCAACTGGTGCGGTGGCGTCACCATCTGCATCGCTTCCCCGAAACCGGCTTCAACGAGCATCGCACCTCGGACTACGTGTCCGAAGCCTTGCGTATGCTCGGACTTGACGTGCAGCGCGGGATCGGTGGCACCGGCATCGTTGCCACCTTGCGCGCCGGGCGCGGGCCGGGCGTCATCGGGGTGCGCGCCGACATGGATGCGCTGGCGATCACCGAAGTCGACACCGCGCGCCCGCATGCGTCGCGACACGCGGGCTGCATGCACGCCTGCGGTCACGACGGCCACATGGCGATGGTTCTCGGTGCCGCGCGCCTGCTCGCGACAACGCCCGACTTCGACGGTACCGTACGCTTCATCTTTCAGCCGGCAGAGGAGCATGGCCGCGGCGCCGCCGCAATGCTGCGAGATGGTCTGCTGGAACGGTTTCCGATCGATGAAATCTACGGCGCGCACAATATTCCCGGCATGCCGGCCGGACATATCGCGACGCGCGCCGGCGGCATCATGGCGAGCGAGGACAACTTCGTGATTCGCGTGCACGGCAGGGGCGGCCACGCCGCGCGGCCGCAGATGGCGGCCGATCCCCTGGTCAGCGCGGCCGAGATCATCCTGGCGTTGCAGACTGTCGTTGCGCGCAACGTCGATCCGTCGGACCCCGCGGTCCTCTCGTGCACGGAAATCCATACCGACGGCATTCGCAATGCGATTCCGTCCAATGTCGAGATCCGGGGCGACACACGCAGCTACGCGCCGGCCGTTCAGGCCCTGCTGGAGCGGCGCATACGCGAGATCTGCAACGGCATCGCTGCCGCGCACGGCGTACGCTGCGAAGTCGACTACACGCATGAGTTCGTACCCACGGTCAACACGGCGGCGTGTGCGGACGCCGCGGTGCGCGCGGCGCAGGCAGTGGTCGGCGTCGATAAGGTGGATGCCAATGTCAGGCCGATGATGATCTCCGAGGACTTCGGCGCCTTCCTGAACGTGATGCCCGGCGCTTTCGTCTTCATCGGCAATGGGGCCGCCGACCGTCCCGGTGGCGTGCCCTTGCACAACAGCGCTTACGACTTCAATGACGCCATCCTGGCCACCGGCGCGCACTACTTCGCCGAACTGGTGCGGCAACGGCTGCCGAGCGCAACGCGATAGGCGCGGCGCGGTCGACGCGAGGCGCTGCCATTGCTACCAGTGCTACCAGTGCCGCCAGTGCCATGCATGGGGCAGGTCTGGCGCGAGGTCTGGCGCGGCCTGGCCAGTTGATGAAACACGCGGACGTCTGCCGGTCGACGCAAGCCGTCGATGCGCTGTTGGACGCACTGGCTCGGCGCCGGCTAGGCCGCTTCCGCCGGCGTCCGGTTCAGGATCAAGTCCGCGCCTTTCTCCGCGATCATGATGGTGGCCGCCTGCGTGTTCGCCGATGGTATGCGCGGCATGACCGACGCATCGACCACGCGTAGTCCGTCCACGCCGCGTACCCGCAGGGTCGGGTCGACGACTGCGCCGTCATCGCTGCCCATCCGACACGATCCGACCGGATGATGCACCGAGTCGCCCTTGCGCCGACAGTAATCGAGTAGCGCGTCGCGTTCGACGACGCCCGGGCCGGGTGCGTATTCGGCGATGGCGTACGGCGCCAGCGCGGAAGCGGCGAATATCCGGCGCAAATGGCCGAGTCCGGCGATCAACACGTCCTGATCGTAGCGGTCCGACAGATAATTGCCCACGATCTCGGGCGGCGCGGCGATGTCGGGTGCGCGCAAGTGGACGCTGCCGAGCGAACGGGGCTGCAGCGGGTAGACGATCGCGGTCACGCCCGGCTCCCGCGTGAAACGTCGAGGGTGGCTGGCCGGGTCGAGCGCGCCCGGGGCGAACAGCACTTGCAGGTCAGGGCGCGCGAGGTCGGGTGTCGAGCGCAGGAAGCCGCCGGCCTGCATGGCGTTGTAGGCCAGCAGGCCGTCCCGACGCAGCGCGTAGCGCAGCACCTGCGCGACCAGCGCCAGCCTGCCTCGGTAGCGGTTGAGCGTGCTGCCGTGCCCAACGCGCATCACGACCGGCGCCTGATAGTGGTCCTGCACGTGTTCGCCGACACTCGGACGGTGTATGCGGACCTCGATGCCAAGGTTTCTCAGACGGTCCGCATCGCCGATGCCGGCGCGCTCGAGAAGCAGCGCGCTGCCGACCGTGCCGGCGCAGACCAAGACCTCGCGGCGCGCCAGCACGACCGCGCCCTCCGGCGTCTGCGACGTGCCGTGCAGCACCACGCCGCTCGCGCGCAGACCCTCGAACGTCAGGCGGGCGACGCGGGCATTCGCGCGGATCGTCAGGTTGGCGCGTCGCCGCGCACGCGAGAGATAGGCTCGGGCGGTACTCTGCCGACGGCCGCGGTGCACCGACTGGAAGAAATAGCCCGCGCCTTCCTGCCGTTCGCCGTCGAAGTCGTCGTTGCGCGGCACGCCGGCCTCGGCCATCGCGCCGATGAAGGCGTCGGACAGCGGGTGGCGCTGCGTGCGGGAGAGTTTCAGCGGGCCATCGCCGCCGTGGTGCGCTGAGGCCCCGTCCGGATGCGTCTCGGCGCGACGGAAATAGGGCAGCACGCCCCGCCAATCCCAACCGGTGCAGCCGGCGGCGGCCCACCCTTCGTAGTCGGCGGCATGCCCGCGCACATAGACCATTGCGTTGACGCTACCCGAGCCGCCCAGCACGCGGCCACGCACGTAGTCGATCACGCGGCCATTCAATGTGACCTCGGGCGTGGTCTTGTAGTCATAGATCACGCGCGGGTCGAAGGCGACCGAGTTGAAGCCGGCCGGCACGTGCAGCAGTGGCAGGCGATCGGGCGGACCGGCTTCCAGCAACAGCACGGTGTGTCGACCGTCGGCACTCAGGCGGTCGGCGAGCACACAGCCGGCACTGCCGGCGCCGACGATGACATAGTCGTATTCGGTACGCATCGGAAAAAGAGGACTGCGGAACGGATTCGCTCGGCCGCGCGGCCGAACCGCCGAATGGCCTTGGCGGCCGAAGGTATCGATGCTCAACCCAGCAGGAAGGGATCTCGGCGAACGCCTTCGAGTTCGGTCCAGATGGTCTTCGTCTCCTGGAACTCGGCCAGCCCTTCCGGTCCGTTCTCCCGACCGATGCCGCTGTGGCCGAAACCGCCGAACGGCGCGAACGGTCCGACCGTCCGGTAGGCGTTGATCCAGATGCTGCCGGCGCGCAGTCGCAGGGCGACCCGGTTCGCGCGGCGCACGTCGGTGGTCCAGATACCAGCCGCGAGCCCGTAGCGGGTGTCATTGGCAAGCCGCACGGCCTCGGCCTCGTCGTCGAAGGTCTGCACGCACAGCACAGGGCCGAACACTTCGTCGCGGACGATGCGCATGTCGCTGCGCACGCCAGTGAGAACCGTCGGCGCCACGAACAGGCCGCCGGGTTCGCCTGGACCGCCGCCGAAGGCGACTGTCGCGCCCTCGGCGCGGGCATCGGCGATCATCGCGAGAATCTTGTCGTATTGCGCGCGGGTCGCGGCGGGGCCCATTTCGGTGGCCGGGTCGGACGGATCGCCCAGTTTGATGCGTCGCGCTCGCGCGACGATCGCGCCGACCACGGCATCGGCGATGCCGCGTTGCACCAGCAGGCGCGAGCCGGCCATGCAGGTTTGCCCGGTTGCCGCGAAGATGCCCGAGATGACGCCGTTTGCCGCGTGCTCCGGCTCTGCGTCGTCGAACACGACTTGCGCGGATTTGCCGCCCAGTTCGAGCGACACGCGTGCAAAGTGGCCGCTCGCGGCCTGTGCAATGCGGCGGCCGACCGCGTCGGACCCGGTGAAGGCGACCTTGTCGACGTCGGGGTGCGCGACCAGCCGTTCGCCGACGCGGCCGTCGCCGGTCACTACATTAAAGACCCCGGCGGGCAGTCCGGCCTCGTGCGCCAACTGTGCGAACGCGGCGGTCGAGACAGGTGTGTGTTCCGACGGCTTGACCACGAAGGTGCAACCGGCGGCCAGCGCAGGCGCCAGCTTCCAGATCATCAGCAGGCCAGGCGAGTTCCAGGGTGTGATCGCCGCCACCACGCCGACCGGGTCGCGCCGCGTGTGCGCGACGAAATTGGGCTTGTCGCTGGGCAGGACCGCACCAACCGCGGAGGTGGCCAGCCCGGCGTAGTAGTGGAACCATTCCGGCAGGTAGCGCCACTGCCCGACCATTTCGCGATAAAGCTTGCCGTTGTCGGTGCTTTCGAGGCGCGCGAAGTGCTCGGCCTCGCGCGCCACCAGATCCGCCAGCTTGCGCAGCACCGCGGCGCGCTGCTGCGGCGTGCTTCGGCCCCATGGACCGTCGTCAAACGCGCGCCGCGCCGCGGCCACCGCCGCATCCACGTCGGCATCGGTGGCCGCGGCGGCGCGCGCCCATACTTCACCGGTGTACGGGTTGAGACTGTCGAAGGTGGCGCCGTCGCTGGCCGACACGAACTGCCCATCGATATACAACCGGTGAACGGCGGGCGCGTTGCGGTCGGCGGCGGTGAGGTCTGCGGGACGGTGCGGCGGCGTGTCGGGAGTGTGTTCGGACATGGTGGGGTGGGACGGTCGAACGGGAGATCGGGACGCTGTCAGGTGTCGGCATCGCTGCCGAAGCGCTGGCGCCAGTCGGGCAATACCGCAGGGTTGCAGCAGTGCGGTGGCGCCACGCCGGCCAGCGCAGCCAGGATGTTGTCGAGGGCGGTAGGCAGGAACGACGCGAACATCTGCTGGGTATGACCAACCAGATGCGGCGTGAGCAGGACGTTGTCGAGCCCACGCAGCGGGCTGTCGGCCGGCAACGGCTCGTTCACGAATGTGTCGAGCGCGGCGTGCGCCAGACGCCCTTCGAGAAGCGCCGCATGCAAGGCGGTCTCGTCGACGAGCGTGCCGCGCGCGGTGTTGATCAACACCGCGCCAGGCTTGATGCGTGCAAACGCTGCCGCGTCCAGCAACGGCGCCTGGCCCGCTTCCGCCCGGGCGTGCAGCGAGATCACGTCGCTCTCCGCCAGCAAGCTGTCGACTGGCACGATTTCGGCGCCGGTCGGCAGGTGATCGGCGCGGACCCGCCGATGCGCCGCGACCAGCAGACGGATGCCAAACGGTGCAAGGCGTGCCGCGACCGCCTGGCCGATGCGACCGAAGCCGATCAGGCCGACGCTGCGGCCCGCCAACGTGCGCGCCCAGTACGGGTGCGGGTGTGGGTGCAACTGCGGCTGCGACTGCGAAGGGAGACTGCCGCCGCCCAGGCCGCCCGGGCGTGGCCGTTCGCCACGCATCACGGCTTCGGCGCGTTCGGGGTGGTACAGGCTCATCAGGATCAGCATTACCGTCGCCTCGGCCATCGATACGACATTGGCTTCGGTCGCGCCATTGGCGACGAGCACGCCGTGCGCGGTGGCCGCCGCGATGTCGATGGTTTCGGTGCCGATGGTCGGCGCGACGATCGCGCGCAGCCGGCTTGCGCGGGCCATCCATTCAGCCGGACACCGTGCCCGCGAAGAAACGACGGCGACATCGACCGTTTCGGGGCCGACCTCGGCACTCGCGTCGCTGTCGCGCCCGGCGTCAGCGGAGCCGGCGCGCGCGCGAGTCGGCAGGCCACCGCGCTGCACGATCACGCCGCGTGCGCTCAGCGCGTCGGCGAGTGCGTCGAACAAGCCGGTCAGCACCGGATCGTCGCACAGCGCGACCTTCATGCCCGCCACCTTCGGATTTTGCGTCACCGTTGATGCTCCGGCGATTGGACGTGCCCGTCCACGGCCGAGGCGGCGGCTACCGGCTGCGAGGCGCCGTCGATCAGCGCGTGGATCCGCGTTGCGAGCGCGGCGCGTGCCGCCTCCGACGCGGGCACCGCCAGGTCCGCGAGGATGCCGGCACCGCCCGCGCCAAGAACCATTACACGCTGGCCCAGCTGCAATGCTTCGTCGATCTGGTGCGTCACGAAGATCACGGTGCTGCGGCGCGCGCGCCAGATGTCGCGCAGTTCGCCCTGGAGACGAGACCGCGTGCGAACGTCGAGCGCGGAGAACGGCTCGTCCATCAGCAGTACAGTCGGCTCGACGGCGAGCGCACGTGCCAGGTTGACGCGCTGGCGCATGCCGCCGGAGAGGCGATTCGGAAGCTGGTCGTGAAGCCCGCCAAGGCCGACCGTGTCGAGCAGCGCGAGGGCCCGGCGCCGGCGCTCGGCGCGTGCGACGCCGCGCATCGCGAGGCCGAAAGCCACGTTGTCGAGGACGCTGCGCCATGGCAGCAATGCGTCCTGCTGGAACACGAAACCGCGACTGCTCGGCGCCGCGAAGTCGACCCGTCCGGCATCCGGGCTGGCCAGTCCGCCCAGCAGGCGCAGCAGCGTGGTCTTGCCGCTGCCGCTCGCGCCGAGCACGCACACGAACTGGCCGGGCGGCACGTCGAACGACAGCCGGTCGATGACCGCGTGCCGCGCGCCATCCGGCGCCACGAAGTATTTCGTCAGGCCACGGACGCTGACGCCGCCAACGGCCGTCGCCGCGCGCGCCACGGCGTCATCGTCGCCGCTGGCAATTTCGGCAGTTTGAGCGGCACTGCCGAGCGCCGCGAAGGCGCGGCTCATCGCATTTCTCCAGCGGGCTCGCGACCGCGCCGCGCGACGCGCTCCAGCGCGTCGAGCGCCGCCATCAGCAACACACCCAGCACCGAGAAGCACGCGACCCCGAACAGCAGCGTGGGGGTGTCGAAACTCTGCCCGGCTGTCGTGATCAGGTAGCCGAGGCCGGCTTGCGCCGCGAACAACTCGCCGACCGCCACGCCGGTGAGGCCGCGACCGACGGCGAGACGCATGCCGACCAGGATGGTCGGCAGTGCCGCCGGCAGCACCACGTGCACCAGCGTCTGCAGGCGCGAGCACTCGAAAGCGTGCGCCACGTCGTGCCATGCGCTGTCCACCGAACGCACGCCGCTCGCCGTGTTGAAAAGGATCGGCATCACCGCGACCGTGGCGACGATGGCCACCTTCGAGGCGATGCCGATGCCGAAGACCAGGATGAAGAACGGCATCAGCGCGACCAGCGGGCTGGCATACAAGATCTTGGCCCACGGTTCGAAGATCAATCGCGTGCCGCGACTCAGGCCGAGCGCCAGACCGCCTGCTACGCCCAGCACGGATGCCAGCGTGAAGCCCAGCGCGAACTCAAGCAGGCTGATGGCGACATCGTGCGCGAGACGCCCTTGCTGCCACTGGCTGAAGCCAGCGGCCAGCACGCGCGAGAACGGCGCGAACAGAATCGGATTGCTCACCAGCCAGCGACCTGCGACCTCCCAGGCAAGCAGGCCGATCAAGACCGACAGCGCCGTGGCGATCGGAGCGCGCCAGGCCGGCGGCCGCGCGCGCGCGCCGCCGCGACTGACGCGGTGGGTGTCGGCTGCGCGGGGCCGGCCGGGTGCCAGCGCCGCTACGGACTCCGCTGGTGGCACGCGCTGTGATGCATGCTGTGAAGCGTGCTGTGTTGCATGTCGGGGCACGGTTTTCATCGCTGTCGGAACAGGGCCGGTGAAGGGCGGCCGCGCGTTACGGCGCCGCTGGCAGGCCTGCCAGCGCCTCGTCCAGGAAGGCCGGCGAGACGAATGGCTCGGGCGCGGCCTGGCTGCCACGCAACGTCAGATAGCGGGTCACGTCCCGCGTCCCCAGGCGCAGGTCCGGCGCGAGCAACGGTGTCTTGCCCAGGTAAAGCGCGTAGGTCTTGCTGGCGTCCTCGGGGCTTGCCTGGATTGCCTGCTGCAGGATGCTCAGCGCGCGCTCGCGGTTGTTCGGATCGCGCAGCCAGCGCGACGCGCGGGCAACGGCGCGCAGGAAGCCGACTGTTGCCGGCCGGTGCTGATTCGCCCAGGCGCCGCGGGTTGCGAAGACGATGTACGGACTCTCGAACACGTCGGCGGTCGAGCCCAGCGCATGCATGCCTGCACCGACGGCCTTGAAGTCCTGCGGCTGGCTCAGTGCGGTGGCCGCGACCGCGCCACGCAGCAGCGCGGCGTAGCGCGTCGGACCGCCGCCCAGCGCCAGCAACTGGTAGTCACCGCGGCGCAGACCGTGCCGCTCGAGCAGCAGACCGATCATCGTCGAGACCGCCTCGTTGATCTGCGTGACGCCGATGATCTTGCCGCGGAGATCGGCATAGTTCTTGATCTCCGGACGCGCTACCAGGGTGAAGGACGGGCGCGCGGTTTCCGCGCCGATCATCGTCACGTCGGCGCCCTTCTCGCGGGCGGAGATTGCCAGCTCGGCGGGCGTGGACAGAATGTCGACCGCGCCGGCCAGCAATGTCTGCACGGATTGGCTGGCGCTGTCGATGCGCATTGGCCGAATGTCGACGCCGGCTTCGCGATCGAAGCCCAGCGCCTTGGCGGCGAACACGTCCCAGTAATAAGCGACCGGCGCGATATAGCCATAATTGACCGTCTCGACCGCGTGCGCGACGCCGGACATGGCCAGCGGCAACGCCAACGCCAGCGTGCGCAGCGCACGCCCGCGACGGCGCGCCAAGCTGGCGCGCAGCCGCAGCAACGCGGCCGGCAGGGCAAGGGCGGCACTCATCGTGCGAAATCCGCGTCAAGCGCATAGGCTTGCGCCAGCAGTGCGCCCCAGTCGCGGCCGTTCTCGTCGATCACGCTCAGAAAGCGTTCGACCTGCGCGGTCGCGTGCGCGATCACCTCGTCCGTCGGCACGATCAATTGCTCGATGCCGCCCGCCGTCAACGCGGCGACCTGCGCACGGCAGGCGAACTCGAAGTTGTGATGCTCGACGTACGCCTCCGGAATGGTCCGGCCGCAGATCAGCGCGCCGTGGTTGCGCATCACCAGGAAGTACTTGTCCGCCAGGCTGTCGGCCAATGCCTTGCGGCTCGCCAGGTCGAATTCGAAACCGCTGAACGGGTGGTAGCCGACCCGGCTGTAGACACGCAATGCGTGCTGGTTGAGCGGCAGCAGCCCGATCTTTTGCATCGACACGGCGAGATTCGCGGTCGTATGCGTGTGGAACACGGCATGGATGTCAGGCCGCGCGGCGAACACGCCGGCGTGGATCACCTGTCCGCCCCGGCTCACGCCGTCTGACGAATCGCTCAGCTTGTTGCCGTCCAGATCGTACTTGAGCAGCGACGATGCAGTGACCTGCTCGAACAGCTGCCGTTCGCCCTTGATCAGATAGCGATCGGGTTCGCCAGGCACGCGTGCCGACAGATGGTTGTAGGTCAGGTCGTTGACGCCGGCCGCCGCCATCAAGCGGTAGCTGGCCGCCAGCGCCACCCGTGCCTGCCATTCGGCGGTACTGATGTGCGCGGGACGGTGATCGTGGTCGCGTGAGACGACGGGCGAGAGAACGGGGGCGAGTGTGTCGGCGCTCATGTTGGACTGGAAGCGGGCGCAGCGGCGGCAGTCCTGCTCGGTGGTCGGTCTGCTGCCGGGGAGGACCGCCGGACCAAGCCAGCGGTGTCGAGAATAATGGGGACGGTGCTGCGTCTCAACACGCGAGGCAGCGGCTGCCGGACTACTCGGCCAGCCCGGTGCGTTCCCGGAAGTACGCGACCGCCGCCTCGGCGACGACGAGGTCTTCGTCGGACGTACCCGAGCTGACGCCGATGCCGCCGACGACCACGCCGCCGACTGTCACCGGCAAGCCGCCACCGATGATGCTGAAATGCCCGCCGTTGGTGATGTGGATGCCGAACGTTCCCTTGCCGGGCACGCACAACTGGTTGTACACGTGTGTTCCCTTGCGAGCGACCGCGCCGGTGAACGCCTTGTCGATCGCGATGCTGATGCTGCTGACCTTGCCACCGTCCATGCGGTCGAACTGAATCAGGTGGCCGGACTCGTCGGTGACGGCGGTGCACATCGGCACGCCGATTTCGAGCGACTTGCGGCGGGCGCCTTCGAGCAGGATCGCGGCTTCTTCGTTGGAGAGACGTTGGATTTGCAGCATGGTGTTAGCGGTTGCGAGCGTTGACGGGAGCGGACTGGACGGCGGTCGGCGTGTCGGCGGCGGACAGCGGCGCGCCGGACTTGAGATCGGTACCGTCAAGGAATGCATGGAGCGCGGCGCGTTCGTCTTCGCGGAGCACGCCGAACGGCAGGTGCGGGTCGCCGATGTTCTGGCCGAGATAGCGCAGCGCCGCCTTCATGGTCGGCGCGAGACCGCGGTGCATCCACTTGGCCGGGAACAGGGAGAACTGACGCTGCACCCGCGCCGCCTCGGCGATGTCGCCTTTCCGGTACGCCGCGAGCACCCGCGCACCGAGCGCTGCCAGCGGCGGCGGCATGGTTGCGCCCGAGCCGCCCAGCAGCAGGGACGGCAGCAGCATCTGGGTCGTGGTCAAATAGTGCGCGTGGCCCGCGTGGTCGATTTCTTCGATCAGGCGTCCGACGCGCGTCAGGTCGCGCGAACTCTCCTTGATGTATTGCACACGCGGCAGCCGCGCGATCGCGAGTGTCGCGTCGACCGACAAGTCCGCGCCCGGTCCCGCGTTCAGGTACAGCATCAGCGGCAGGTCCGTCTCGCGCAGGATCAGTTCGATGTAGGCGAGCACTTCGTCGGGCGTCGGCGCGCCGCCGAAGGGACGCAGCGGCGCGAGCACCTGCAGGACTTTCGCGCCGTGTTCAGCGGCGAAATTGGCCAGCGAGATGGCGGTGTGAAAAGACGGATGCGAGATGCCGGCGATGACCGGGGCGCGACCGTCGACCGCTTCAATCGTGGTGCGCAACAAGGTCTGGCGTGCTTCGAAAGACAGATACGCGTACTCCTGTGCCTCGACGCCGGCGGCGACCACGAAGTCGGGGCGGCACGATTCGAGCACGTAGTCGACGTGCCCCGCGATGGCGCCGACATGCAGCGTCCCGTCCGCCTCGAACGGCGTCAGCGGCGGCACGACCAGAATCGGGTGACTCATGGGAAACGCGTCTCCTCAGTTGCAAAAAATTGAAAGTGTTGCTAGATTCGCTGTGCGGTAGACGCGTCCACCGCGGCAAACGTGGGTCAGAGGCGGCGAAATCGTCAAAACCCGCATTATTGGTTTCGGACTTTCGAAATCAAACGAAGTAAATTTCCTAAACTTATCGAGCGGATGGGCATGAACAAGGGCCCGGCCGGTCAGACGAGGAGTTGCGCTTGAGCGAGCGACCGACACGGGCAACACTGCAGCACGGCGTCACAGGCGCCGGTTCCGATCATCGTGAGAGCGACGAACAAGTAACGCGGGCGGCGCCATTTCTTTATGAACCCGCGCCCGATTTCGAGGCGCGTTCGACCATGGGTCCGGTCGCTTCGCGCGACTATCGTGGCCGGTGGCTCCTGTTCTTTTCGCATCCGGCGGATTTCACACCGGTCTGCACCAGTGAGCTGATCGCGTTTGCGAAGGCCGCGCCACGCTTCGAAGCGTTGAATTGCGCACTGCTCGCGCTGTCGATCGACGGTCTCTATTCACACTTGGCATGGCTGCATAGCATCAAGGCGAACTTCGATATCGACATTCCGTTCCCGGTCGTCGAAGACCCGTCGATGGCCATCGCCCGCGCCTACGGCATGCTGCCGCCGCGGGCCGTGTCGTCCAGCACGGTGCGGGGCATGTTCCTGATCGATCCGGAGGGTATCGTCAAGGCCATTACCTGGTATCCGATTTCCACCGGGCGATCGGTGGAGGAGGCGTTGCGGCTGGTTCAGGCGGTGTCGATGACCTACCAGGAGGCGCTTTACGCGCCGGCGGATTGGCAGCCGGGCGCGCCGGGTGTGGTTGCGCCACCGAAAACGATCGCGGACGCGACCCAGCGCAAGGACGAGGACGGCGCCGCGGACTGGTATTACCAGACCCGGCCAACGCGGATCGCGCCGGCGGACGCCACCGCTGTCGGCGGACACGCCGCGGCCGCCCGGACAGGCGCTCGCGGCCGCCATCGGGAGGGCAAATGAGCGATGCACGTCGGCGGCAAGAGCCGCCGCAGCAGACGGAGGCGGTCGAGTACAATGCCTCACAAAGTGCGCCGCGCGTTGCCCCGTATCGGCTGCCGCCCGACACGCTGGTCTCGGCCGAAGGGCGCGGCGGGTCGCTCGGGGAGGCGGCGCAGGCGCTTCGCATCCTCGGTCACCCGAGCCGCATGGCAATCGCCGTGCTGTTGCTGGAAGGACCTACCGCCGTGTCGACGATCGAGTCGCGGCTCGGCTTGCGACAACCGAATCTCTCCCAGCATCTCGGCTTGCTGCGCGACGCGCGCCTGCTGACCGCCGCGCGGCACGCGAAGTCCGTGGTCTATACGCTCGCGGACGGCCCGCAGCGCGAACTCGTCACCGCGCTCGCGCACATCTATGGCTTGGCTGCTGCCGCGCCGACACCCATTGCTGCGCCAGCCATTGCGCCGGGCGCGAACACGCGGAGCGCGTCGCAGGAAGCCGATGACGCTTCGGTGTTCGCGCACATCGTGCCAGGTCGGGCCGTTTAACGGCTGGACCACGGCTGGACCACGGCTGGACCGATCCGCACGGCACGGCACGCTACGGCATCGTCGGACTGCGCGCGAGGCGGTCGTGCCGCCGTCAGGCCAGCACCGCGTCCGACCGCCTCGACGGCGCCATCCGAGCCGTGCGCGCAGCGTCGGCCGCTTCGGGTCCAAAGCGCTTCCATAGCCTGCGATGTGCGGCGCCAAGCCTTGCCGCTCGTCTGCGCCGCCGGCTTCTGCCCGCGCCGTATGTCATGCCGGCGGGGGCCGGCCATGCTCGATCACGTCATCTTCGCTTCGGCGGGCGGTGAGAACGCTGGACCCTGCGGCCGGCCGAGTTGATGTGCACGGTGCACGACGTCTTGATTATTTCTCACTGCCCGGCGTGCGGTTTCATCGACAGAATCTGACAAACGAGAGGTCGCTGGGTGTCTAACGCAGCCCATCGAGCGGGCAAACAGAAGGTTCTGACGGCAAACCGCCGTGTTTTACATACCGATCAGGTGGTATCTGATCTGAAACCCGGGAAACGCCGTGAGCACTGCCGTGAGGAAGCGTACGCAAGCCGATCGAACCGCGCACTCGCGTGCGGCACTGGTCAGCGCGGCGATCGCGATCCTCAGCGACCTTGGTTTCGCCCGCGCGACGACATCGGCGATCGCAGAGCATGCGGGCGTCACGACGGGCGCATTGCACCATCACTTTCCCACCAAGGAAAGCTTGCTGTTCGCGGTGCTCGACGAACTGACCGAGGAAGCGCTGATGCTGTTCCGTCAGCTGCACGACCTCGACAGTTCGGGTGACGGTGCCGCTCGCGGCATCGTGACGTCGCTGTGGGCGCTGTACGGCAGCAACCGCTATTGGGCAGTGTGGGAGATCAACATCGGCTTGCGCCCCGATCGCACGCTTCACGACGCGCTGATCGAGCACCGCATGCGCACCCGGGAGCAGATGCGGCGCGTGATCGCCGCGAACGAGTCGTTGAAGGACGATACGAAGCGCGCGCTCGCGGAGCTGCTGCCGTTCCTGTTGTCATCCATGCGCGGCATCTTTCTCGACACCTTTTTCGCCGGTCACGAAGCCGAGTGGCTCGACCGGCAGTTGGAACGGCTGATCCACGCGCTCGATCGGGAAATGCGGTCGATCTAGCCGGCGATCTGACTTTTGCAGGCCGGACAGTCACTCGGGAGTTCGGATGAATCACCCTATGCAGACCAGTGCCGGTTCGACAGTCGGCGGCGCGCGCGCAGATGCCAAGCGCCTGCTGCTCGATGGCGTCAGCAAGCGCTACGGCAATGTGCTTGCGCTCGATGCGCTGACGCTGGCTGTCGAGCCTGGCGAACTCGTGTCGCTACTGGGGCCGTCCGGTTGCGGCAAGACCACGACACTAAGACTGATTGCGGGCTTCGAGTTTCCCGATGCCGGCAGCGTGCGCATCGGCGGCAACGACGTTTCGGCACTGCCCCCGAACAAGCGCGGACTCGGCATGGTGTTCCAGAACTACAGTCTGTTTCCGCACCTGACGGTCGGTGAGAACATCGGCTTCGGCCTGCGCATGGCGGGCGTGAAGCGCGGCGATATCGCGGTTCAGGTCAAGCGCATGCTGGATCTGATCCGCTTGCCCGGGTATTGCGACCGCCGCATCGAACAATTGTCTGGCGGGCAGCAGCAACGCGTGGCGCTGGCCCGCGCCATCGTCAACGATCCGTCGGTGCTGCTGCTCGACGAGCCGCTTGGCGCACTCGACAAAAACCTTCGCGAAGGCATGCAGTTCGAGATTCGTCGCATGCAGCAGGACCTGGGGATCACCAGCGTCATGGTCACCCACGATCAGGAAGAGGCAATGACGATGAGCGACCGCGTCGTGGTGATCAGTCACGGTCGCATCCTGCAAAGTGGCGCGCCGCGCGAGGTTTACGACCGGCCGCGCAATCGCTTCGTCGCGGAATTCCTCGGCACGGCCAACGTCATCGACTGTCGCGTCACCGCCCGCGATGAGCGGTCGGTCAGTGTCGCCGCGTTGTCCACCGCGGACGCGCCTACCGCAATGACGCTTGGCATCGGGTCTGACTTCGACGGCGAACTGCCGGGCGTATTGCAAGTCGCGCTGCGCCCGGAAAAGGTTGCGATCGATGCACCCAGGCCCGGCCATGTGCAATTGCGCGGCCGCATCGTGCAGCACGTGTTCCGGGGCGCTCAGCACTCGTACGAGATCGACGTGCCCGGCCTCGGGCCGCGCGTGTACGCGTACCAACAGGCGTCATCCAGTGAACACGTCGGTCATTCGCGCGGCGAGGCGGTGACGGTCTCGTTCTCACCCAACGACGTGGTCGTCCTCGAAGCCGATGACGCCCCCCCCGCCGCGCCGCACGCCAGTGAGGCGTTCGCGACGCAGCGGGCGCCGCTGGCAGGCGAGGGGGCCCGGTGATGCAAAGTCCCGTCGCAACCCCATCCACCGGCGCGCTCGTGGCGCGACGTCACGCGCGCGCAGCGTCATGGCGCATCGCCATGCTGTGTGCTCCGGCGCTCGTCCTGCTGCTGGTCTTCTTCGCGTTCCCGCTGATCGGCAACGCGCTGCGCAGTCTCGTGTCGGACGCACCGTCGTCATCTGCCGGCCCCCTGGCAAATTACCAGAAGCTGTTCTTCGATCCGTACTACCGCGCGGTCATCGCCGAAACCATCAAGGTGAGCTTCGTCTCGACGTTGCTGTGTCTGGTGCTCGGCTATCCGATTGCGCACTTCATGGTGCGGCGCGCGGGCCGCATGGCGATGCCCATGCTGTTTCTATTGATCGCACCGCTGCTCACCTCGATCATCATGCGCACTTTCGGTTGGCGCGTCATCTTCGCAAGGCATGGGCCTTTCAATGAGTTGCTGGGCTGGCTGCATGTGATCGATCGTCCGGTGCGCGTGCTCGGCGGACCGCTTGGCGTGTATATCGGCATGGTGCATGTGATGGTGCCCTTCATGGTGCTGTCGATCGTCCCGGTGCTGCGCGGCGTCGACCGTCGGCTCGAGGAGTCGGCACGCATTCTGGGTGCTGGCGCCGTGCGCACCTTCGTGCGCGTCACCGTCCCGCTCGCGGCCGAAGGCATTCTCACCGGCTGCGTACTCGTCTTCATGCTGAGCAGCGGGAGCTTCGTGACCCAACTACTGCTGGGAGACGGCAGCGTGGTCACGCTGCCGCTGCTGATCTTCCAGCAGTTCTCGTTGACGCAGGACCTGGGCTTCGCGAGCGCGATGGGTAATCTGCTGCTGCTGATCGTGCTGATGTGCCTTTACGTGCAGCTACGCGTCACAGGTCGTCGCGGGGGAGACGCGTGATGCGCGCCGGGACGCTCGACAGAATAGCCGCCCACGTCGGCGCGATAACCTTCTCGTTATTCACGATACTGTTCTTCATCGCACTGACCGCGCCGATCGTGGTGGTCGTACTGGTCTCGTTCTCACCGGATCAGTCGCTGGCAGTGCCGGTCGGCGCGATGTCGCTGCGATGGTACCGGCGATTGTGGGAATATCGCCCGTTCGCCGACTCGCTGCTGACCAGTCTGTATCTGGCGCTGAGTTCGTCGCTCATCGCGATTCTGATCGCGGTGCCGGCAGCCGTCGGAGTGGGCCGCAGTTCCGGCCGGATCGCCAATGCGCTGACCACCTTCCTGCTCGCACCGATCGCGATTCCGGCACTGGTCATCGGCCTGTCTCTGCTGTACTTCCTTTCCAACCTCGGCATCGGCGTCTCGTTCGCCGCGCTGCTCATCGCGCATACCGTGGTCTCGGTGCCGTACGTCATGCGTACCACCTTGGCCACCTACAAGAACACACGCGCCTCCTACCTCGAGGCGGCATCGGTGCTTGGCGCCGACCGATGGCAAACCTTCCGGCACGTCACATTGCCATTGATTGCGCCGGGCATTTTCGCCGGTGCGCTGTTCTCGATACTGATCTCGCTCGATAACCTTGGCGTCTCCTATTTCTTCGGCACGGCCAACGTGACGACATTGCCCGTGGTCATGCTGTCGTATCTGCAGAACCAGTTCGACCCCGCGATCGCCGCGATCAGCACGGTGCAGATGGGCATCACCATCCTGCTACTGCTGATCGTCGAGAAAACCTACGGCTTGCGCGCGCTGACGACGCAATGAAGTCGTTACCATCTCATCCATCATTGTACGGAGCCTCGATGAAAGTCTCGTATGCTGTGCGCGCCGCCTGCGTCGCGCTCTCGCTGACTGCGGCAGCGCCGGCGGTGCTGGCGGCCGATCTGACCGTCACCGCCTACGGGGGTGCCTGGGAGCAGGCGTATCGAAAATGCTTCGTACAGCCGTTCGAGAAGAGCACCGGGAAGTCGGTCGACGTGATTCTCGGCAGCCCGATGCAATGGATCAACCAGATCGCGGCCAACCCCACCCATCCTCCGATCGACGTGATGATCGGTCTGGTCGACAGTGGCGAGATCGCACGTCAGCGTGGTCTGGTCGAGCCTATCGACGAAAGCAAGATTCCGAATCTGAAAGACATCAAACCGCAGATGCGCGCCTACGGCAAGGGCTATGGCTTCCCGATCGCATTCGGCGATTTCGGTCTGATGTACAGCAAGAAATCGGTACCGAATCCGCCGAAGACCTGGAAGGAGTTCGTCGACGGCACCAATGCCGGCAAGTGGCATGCCGCACTACCGGGCATTGCCTACGTCGGAACCGCGCAGGGCCTGATCGGCCTGTTTGCGATGGTCTACGGCGGCAGTCTGGACAATGTGCAGCCTGGTCTGGATCAAATCAAGAGGATGCAGAAGAGCGGCAACGTGACCTTCTATAGCGAGCCGAATTCACCGTTGGTCGCACTCAAGTCGAACGACGTCGATATCGCGATGTATTTCGACGGCCGGGCGTGGGCCGAACATGATGCGAACAACCCGGACATCGGCTATCTCAATCCGAAGCCGGGTGCGGTGGCCTTCCCGACCATGGTTCAAAAGGTGAAGAATGGTTCGCCGCTCGGCCTGCAGTTCATGAACGTGATCGCATCGGCCGAAGGGCAGAGCTGTTTCGCCAATCTGATCCAGTACTCGGCGTCGAACGCGCATGTGAAGTATTCGGACCGCGTGGCGGCACGCGTGCCGCAGGACGGCGAATCGATGTGGCTGCCGTTCGACGTCATCTCGAAGAAGACGCCGCAATGGGTCGAGATGTGGAACAAGCAGATCGGTCGCTGACCGCAACGGAGAATGGCACCCATGAGTCTGAGAATCGGAGTGGACATCGGTGGCTCGTTCACCGACTTCGCCGTGCTGGACGACGAGACCCGCAGCATCCGCACCTTGAAGGTCTTCTCGCGTCCCGACAGCCCGGGCAGCGAAGTGCTGGTCGGCATGGCGGGACTGGTCGAACGGTACGGCATCGATGCGCGCGAGGTCGCCTATTTCACCCACGGCACGACTGTCGGCGTGAACGCGGTGGTGCAGCGCAAGGGCCTGCGCCTCGCGCTCATCACCACCGAGAAGTTCGAGGATGTGCTGGAGATTGCGCGCCTGAAGATTCCGGACATGTACCACCTCCTGTCGCGCCGTCCCGAGCCGCTTATTCCTCGCGATCGCGTGTTCGGTGTGGGCGGTCGCCTTACCGCGGACGGCCAAGTGGAGACGCCGATCGACGAGGCCAGTGTGCTTGCCGCGCTCGAGGGCATTCGCCGCGCGGAATGTGAGGGCGTAGTGGTGTCGCTGCTGCACGCCTACCGCAATCCGGTGCACGAGGCAGCCGTCAAGGCACTCATCGCGACGCATTGCCCAGGTCTGTTCGTATCGTGCTCGCACGAAGTGTGGCCGATCATCCGCGAGTACGAACGTACCTCCACTGCAATCATCGGCGGCTACGTGCAACCGAAGGTCGCCGATTACCTGACCCGCTTGCAGGCGGCACTCGGCGAAGCGGGCGTGCCGGCGGAGCTGAAGGTGACCAAATCGAACGGCGGCGTGATGAGCGCGGAGAACGGCAAGAGCAACTGCGTGCAGATGATCCTGTCGGGTACCGCTTCAGGGGTGATCGGCGCCGCCTACATCGCAGAGCAATGCGGCATCAAGAACTGCATGAGTCTGGATATCGGGGGCACGACGGCCGACGTCGCGCTGATCGTCGACGGGCAGCCGCAGTATGCGACCGGTGAATATATTGGCGACTTCCAGATCCACATTCCGTCGGTGTCGGTTTCGTCGATCGGCGACGGCGGCGGCTCGATCGCATGGGTAGACGATTTCGGTGTCCTGAAAGTCGGCCCGCACAGCGCGGGGTCGAACCCGGGACCGGTGTGTTACAGCCGCGGCGGAGACCGGCCGACCATCACCGACGCTTTTGCGGTGATGGGCGTACTCGGCCAGTCCGATCTCGGCTACAGCTCGGTATCGCTCGATCGCGAGGCTGCGCGTCGCGCGATCGGCAGCCTCGCCGAGCGGCTGGGCAAGAACGTCGAGCAGACTGCCGAGGCGATCATCCGTGTGTCTACTTCGAGCATGTACGCCGGAACCAGTCGCCTGGTGTCGCGTTTCGGCATCGATCCGCGCACCTTCACTTTGCTGCCGTTCGGTGGCGCGGGGCCGATGCTCGCGTGTTACCTGGCACGCGCACTGAAGATGCCGCACGTGATGGTGCCGGTGACGCCCGGGGTGCTGAGCGCACTTGGCGGCCTGATCGCCGACATCAAGAACGACTTCGTGAAGACCACCTACTACGAGTTGAATGAAGCGACGCTTGCGCTGCTTGCGAAGGATGCCGCGCAGCTGGAAGCCGACGCCCTGGCCTGGATGGTCGAGCAGATCGGCCATGCCGACGACGTGTCGCTGACCCTGACCGCCGACATGCGATATCGCGGGCAATCGTTCGAAATCGAGACGCCGCTCAGTGCGCAGGCGATTCGATCCGGTGAACTCGCCTCGGTTCGCGACGCTTTTCATCGGGAACATCGCCGGTTGTATGGGCACAGCGATGACCAAGCTGGAATCCAGCTGGTGGCGCTTCGGCTGGTCGTCGCCGCGCCAACGCCGAAGCCCGAACTGGAACGCCTGGCACCGGGTAGCGCAGCACCGGTGCCGGTGCGCGAAATCGACGTCTGGATGGACGACGCGTTTCACCGCACGCCGCTTTATCGACGTGCGGACCTGCGTGCCGGCCAGGAGTTCGAAGGGCCCGCCGTGGTCTCGCAAGACGACGCGACGACCTGCGTGCTGCCGGGCTTCTCGGTCCGCGTCGATCCGTTTGGGAATCTGTTGATGACCAACCGCGCCACCCAACATTGAAGACCGATCATGGAATTTGACAAGTCCGAGTTGCAGATCTTTGCGAACTACTGCGTGGCGGCTGCCGAGAGCATGGCCTATACGCTCGTGCGTACCGCGCATTCGACCTTTGTGAAGGAGACGGAAGACTTTTCCTGCGCCCTCGCAAGTGTCGACGGACTGACGTTTGCGTCGCCCCGCACGTTCGGAGCGACGTGGTATGTCGGTCTCGATTATGGTCCGGTGATCCGCTCGATCGACGATTACGCGCCGGGCGATGTGTGCATGACCAATGATCCCTACAGCGGCTTCGTGGCAACGCACACGCCCGACGTCGTGATGTGGAAGCCGGTGTTCCATGAAGGCGAAATCGTTTGCTTCGTCTCGGGCCACATTCACAACACCGACATGGGCGGCGCGGTGCCGGCGTCGCTCTCGCGCACGCTCACCGAAATTCATCAGGAAGGGATGCGATTCCCGCCGACCAAGGTGGTCGAGGGCGGCGTGCTGAACGAGACGTTGTTGGCGTGGATGATGGTGAACGTTCGCGCACCCGAGCAGAATATCGGCGATTTGAAGGCCCAGATTGCCTGCCTGCTTACCGGTGAGCGTCGTGTACTCGAAATCGTCGAACGCTTCGGCGTGGCGGCGTTCAAGGCTGGCATCGGGCAGTTGCTCGACTATTCGGAAACGCAGGCGCGGGCTGTGGCGCGCACGATCCCGGATGGCCGGTACTTCTTCGCCGATTATGTCGACGAGGACGCGGTCGGTGGCAAGCCGATGCGGATCGCATTGACCTTGAGCGTTGACGATGGCTTGCTGCGCTTCGACTTTTCCGGCAGCGATCCGCAGTTGACGTCGTCGATGAACGTGCCGACCGGCGGTCATCCGCGCCATGCGCTGCTGCTCGTGGCGCTGAACTATGTGCTGTACTCGCTCAATCCCGACATCCTGCTCAACGCGGGCATGCTGCGGATTGCCACATGCGAGATGCCGGTTGGCAGCGTGTTGAATCCGGTGGCGCCGGCTGCGGTCGGCATGCGTACGCTCACCTGCGTGATCGTGCAGGCGGCTGTCTTCGGTGCTTTCGCTCAGGCGCTGCCGGAACGGATGCCGGCTTGCCCGGCCTCAAGCGTGTGTCTGCTCAACGTCAAGACCACCGACCGATCCGGCCGCACGATCATGGCATCGCTCGGGCCGGTGATGGGTGGCGCGGGCGGTGCGTCGGCAGGCGACGGCTCGGACGCGTCGGGGGCCAATATGGCGTTTCTGCGCAATACGCCGGTCGAGATCAATGAAGCGGAAGTGCCCATCCGCATTCTGGCATACGGGCTGGTGCGTGATAGCGGCGGTGCCGGCCAATATCGTGGCGGCCTTGCCATCGCAATGGAATTCAAGGTTTTCGCGCCCAATACGCTGATCACCGCGCGCAATCGCGACCGTACCCTGTTCGGTTCGTGGGGCATCCGTGGCGGCATGGCGGGGCGCACCTCGGTGTTCAAGCGCAATCCCCGCACGCCGCGAGAGCAGGTCCTTGGCAACACCGACCTCGTTGCCTGCGAGCCAGGCGATGTGATCCGGCTGGAGGGCAATGGTGGCGGCGGCTACGGTGCGCCGACACTGCGGCCGGTCGATGCGGTGTCGCGCGACGTGCGGCGTGGTTACGTCTCCGAACAGCAGGCGCGGGACCTGTACGGCGTTGTGTTCTCCGAGGGCGCGCCGGAGATGGCCGCTACCGCAGCGCTGCGTAGTGAGATCGATGCCAACAGGGGCGTTGCAGCGGCACGCGATGACGGCTTTTTCGACTACGGCCCGAATCGTCGTGCGCACGAGGCGGTGTGGACGCGAGAACGGTATGCCGTGCTGTGTGCGTGTTTGGATGCCGTGTCCATCGATTGGCGCTTTTTCCTCAAGCATCAAATGTTCGAACGCATGGCGGCTCGGCTGGTGAGCGGGGCGGCTTGCGACGATGCGGCGCTCGTGCAGTCTATGTTCGATGAACTGCTGATCGAGTATCCCGCCCTCGTTGCGCAGCGGCACGGCGCGGCGCGGCAAGCGGCTTGAGCGGGACCGGCGACTCGCGGGATAGCGGGATAGCGGGCTATCCGCTGCGAACGGACGGGTCGCGCGGTCGTCGGCGGGCTGCCGTGTGGCAGGCGGCGACGTGTGTCGCCGCGGGGCGGATCTACGCCGCGCTTGCGGCGGTCATTGCTGGACAGGGCACGGGTTCACCGGTACGGCCGGGGTGAATCGTGCGGTGATGCCGGCAATCAGCGCGCTGCGCCGGGCAGCCAGTCGGGCGGAAGTAGATGCAAGGCTGCCCGGATGCGTTCGACCGTCAGCGGGGCCGGCGCGACGAGCGGCAACCGCACCGGGCCGAGTCCATCGCCGAGCAGCTCGAACGCCTTCTTGGCCGGGCCGGGATTGCTTTCACTGAAGAGCGCGTCGAGCAGCGGGGCGAGCCACGCGTGCTCGCGCAGCGCGATGGCGGCGTCGCCATTGGCGGCAATGGTGTGAATGCGCGACCAGACCCGCGGCAGCAGGCTGGCCGCTGTCAGGATCCCGCCGGTGGCGCCAAGCAGCACATGATGCACATAGAGTTGGTCGTCGCCGCTCAGGATCGCCATGTGCGCGCCGGCCAGCGCCACCGTCCGCGCGAACGCGTTGAGGTCGGTATTGCAGGCCTTCATGCCGACGATCGAACCGTCGTCCTTGGCCATCGCGGCAATGGTCGCCGGCGCGGTCGCATAGCGGGTACGCGCCGGGATGTCGTACAGCAGCAGCGGAATATCTAGCGCGGCGCGGTAGCGCTCGAAGTAGGCGCGGACGCCGGCGTCGGTCGGCGTGACATAGAACGGCGTGACCAGCAGCAGCGCGTCGGCGCCCGCATCGGCGAAGCGCTTGCCGGTCTCAAGGGCTTCGGCATAGCCGGGTGAGACGACGCCCGCGATGACTGGTACGCGGCCACGTGCGGCATCGACGGTGGCGCTCACCACCCGCGTTCGTTCCGCCGGCGAGAGTGCGGTGTACTCGCCGGTGCCGCCGACCGGGACGACGCCGGCGGCGTCGCCGGCAATCAGCGCGTCGACGAGGGTATCGAGCCGCTTCAAGTCGATCTCGCCACGCGCGTCGAAGGGCGTCGGGAACGCGGGAAAGATGCCTGCAAGCGCGGACTGGTCAATCTGCATCGATGCCTCTCTCCAATGTGCTTCGCTGCGCGCTCAGAGCAGCTTGCCAGGGTTCATCCGGCGGTCTGGATCGAGCGCATGCTTGACCGCGCGCATGATGTCCAGCTCTACGTCGCTCTTGTAGTGTTCGAGTTCTCCGCGATGCGCCTGGCCGATGCCGTGCTCGGCGCTGATGCTGCCGCCGAACTGCACTGCCGTGTCGTTGACGATCGTGCCGATCTTCGCGGCCCGCGCGTCGCGGTCCTCGACGCGTGCCCACACATGGTGCGGGAAGATCACGATCGAGTGTATGTTGCCGTCGCCAACGTGCCCCACATACAGGCATTGCGCGCCCTCGATCAGGCCCGCTTCGCTCAGCCGGCGCTCCGTCTGCGCCAAGCAGCCCGGGATTTGCGAGATCGGCAGCGAAATGTCGTGCGTGACGCTGGTTCCGAAACGGACATTGGCTTCCGAGACGATGTGCCGGATGTGCCACAACGCTGCGGCCTGCGTTTCATTGGCGGGCAAGGCGGCATCGAGCGCGGTGCCGTCCTCGAGCGCCGCGCCGATCACGTCTTCAAGCATTGCCTGCAGCGGTGCATCGTGTGACGAGTCGGCAAGTTCGATCAGCAGCGCCCAGGGCGAGGTGCCGTCGAGCGGGTCGCGCGTGTCGGCAACCTGCTGATACACGATGTCCAGCTGGCTGCGCGACATCAATTCGAACGAGGTGAGCGCGTCGCCGCACGCCGCGCGACAGCGCGCCAGCAGATCGATCGCGGCGTCGGCCGACGCCAGCGCCACCCAGGCCGTCGCGCGTGAACGCAGCGCGGGAAACAGCTTCAATACCGCTGCCGTCACGACGCCGAGCGTACCTTCGGCGCCGATGAAGAGTTGCTTCATGTCATAGCCGGTATTGTCCTTGCGCAGACCTCGCAGACCGTCCCAGATACGTCCGTCCGGCAGCACCACTTCAAGCCCTAGCACCAGTGCGCGCATATTGCCGTAGCGCAGCACTGCGGTGCCGCCGGCATTGGTCGAGATGTTGCCACCAATTTGGCACGAGCCCTCGCTGGCCAGGGATAACGGGAAAAGGCGATCGACCGATGCCGCCAGGGTTTGGATCTGCTGCAGCGTGCAGCCGGCCTCGACGGTGATGGTGTCGTTGCGGGTATCGACTTCGCGCACGCGGACCATGCGCGCGAGGCTGAGAAGGATGGCATCGCCCGCCTCGGACGGGGTCGCACCGCCGACCAAACCGGTGTTGCCGCCCTGCGGCACGACGCTGATGCCGTGCGCCGCGCACAGCTTCATCACGCCGGCCAGTTGCGCGGTGTCGGCCGGACGAACGATCGCCCGGGCGGCGCCATGGTAGCGGCCGCGCCAGTCCGTCAGCAAGGGCTCGGCGTCGTCAGCCCCAACGAGGCCCTTCGGACCAACAACCTCCAACAGCGATTCAAGCAGGTTCATGATTGTATGGCATGAGGGATCGGGGCGAGCGGCGGCCGGCCGCTCAATGGCGATGCCGATCGTGACGTGCCCGGGCTGTCGCCGGCAAGGCGCGCCGGCAGCGTCTCGATGTCGGCACTGCCGAGCAGCGTCATGGTCGTGACGATTTCCTCGTACAGGAGCGAAAGAACGTGCGCGACCCCGGGTGCGCCACGCGCCGCGAGGCCGTACAGCGGCGCCCGGCCGAGCAGCACGCCGCGCGCACCGAGCGCGACTGCCTTGACCACATCCGCGCCGCGCCTCACGCCGGAGTCGAGGTAAAGGTGCAGCGCGCCGCCGAGCGCGTCCGCCACGGCGGGAAGGACTTCGATCGGTGCATGCGCGCCTTCGAGCTGGCGGCCGCCGTGATTCGAGAGCACGATGCCATCGGCGCCGTGCCGGTGCGCAAGGCGCGCGTCCTCGACGGTCATCACGCCCTTGATCAAGAGCGGACCTTGCCAATGTTTGCGCAGCCAGGCGATGTCCGACCATCCGAGCGACAGATCCATCTGCCTCGCAAGCGCAGCGGCGTGACGTTGCAGGTTTGGCGTCTCGCCCAGGCTGCGGGCCAGATTGACGAGCTGCGGTGTGCCGTGGCGGGCGATCTGCCATGCCCAGTGCGGATGGCGCAACAGGTCGGCGAGCAGTTTCGGCGTGACCCGCAGCGGCAGTCGGTAGTCATTGTGGACGTCGTGGTCGCGCCGGCCATGCACCGGCGTGTCGACGGTCACGAGCAGTGTGCTGAAGCCGGCTGCCGACGCGCGGCGCATGATGCTTTCCGCGATGCGTCGGTCTTTCTGCACGTAGATCTGCATCCACAGTTCGCCGCCGGGCGCGGCCGCGCGGACGTCTTCCAACAGCGAGGTGGAGGCGCTCGATAGCGCGAACGGCACGCCGCGCGCAGCGGCGGCGGCCGCGAGCGTCTCGTCGGCTTTCGGCCAGAAAAGGCTGTTCAGACCGGTTGGACCCACCACGAATGGCGCGCTGGCGGGATAGTCGAACAGGCGGGTGGCGGGCGAAACCGATGACACGTCGAGCATCGTGCGGGGCGCGAAGCGGAGGTTGGCGAATGCGGCGCGATTGCGCGCCAGGGTGTTGCCGTCCTCGGCGCCCCCGTCGAGATAGTCGAACGCGATTTTCGCCAATCGCCGCCGCGCCGCCTCGCGGTAGTCCGCAACATTCGCGAAACCGCGCGTCGATGAAAAGAACAGGCTCATGGTGAGCGGAAGCCGGGCTGCCGGAACGGTGCCATGGAATGCGTTGCGCTGCTCAGCGAAGCACCCATTCGTTGAAGCGTTCGAGCGCGGCTTCCTGGTGTGCCGGCCAGTAGCCAGGGTCGATCCGGACGCCGCGGCGCAGATTGTCGGGGAAGGTGGGCAGATTCCTCGCCCGTTTCTCGTCGATGAACTGGAACGCGTCAGGGTGGGTCGGGCCCACCGCCAGCGCACTGGCCACCTCGGCCTGGCGCTTGGGGTCCGCGCAGAACGCAACGAACTGCCGGCATGCCTCGACGTTGTTGCCGCCTTTCAAGATGCCGAAGCCCTGCGGTCCGTAGATATGCCCGTTCCACGACACAGCGAGTGGTTCACCGGCGTCGATTGCCGGTAACACGCGGGCCAGCCAGCTCGATGCCATCGCCACCTCGCCGGATTTCAGCATCTGTTCGCACTGCGCGCCAGTGGTCCACCAGATGTCGATGTTCGGCTTGACCCGATCGAGGCTCGCGAAGGCCTTGTCGAGATTGCAAGGATAGACGCTGCTCGTCGGCGTGCCGGCCGCCATCAGCGCCTCCTCGATCGTGTCGAACGGGTATTTCCGCAGCGCGCGGCGGCCTGGAAATTTCTTGGCGTCCCACAAATCGGCCCAGGATGTCGGCGGCGTCGTGCCCTTGAAGGCATCGCGACGATAGGTCAATACCGTGGTGTAGACGTTGTGGCCGACCGCATACGGGTCGACGAAGTGCGGCGCGATCTTGGCAACGGCGCCATTGCCGTCCAGCTTGATCGGTTCGAGATACGCCTTGCCGTTGCGCGACAGAAGATAGACGGCCGGGAAGCTGAGCTCGGCCATGTCCCACGTCTTGGCGCCGGTCTCGACGATACTTTTGATCTGGGCGGTCGGCTCGGCTGCCGACGCCACCCCGACCACCTCGATACCGGTCGCTTGCTGGAAAGGCTTGTAGAGTGTGCGGGTGTAGACGTCGGTATAGACACCGCCCGAATCACGCACCACCAGGCGTTTGGTCGCGGCTTTGGCGGACGTCCAGATGGCCGGCATCGCGATGCCGGCGGCGCCGGCCACGCCGAGTCGAAGGAAGTCGCGGCGCGAGGCGTTGCGTTGGTTCGTGTCGTGTGGCATCGATGTTCCCGTCTGCGAGCAGAGCGTCGCGTCGTGCACTGGCACGCGAGCGCGGAATGACCAGGTGCCGGTTCAGCGCGTCCTGGGGCGCGCCTCGCGGAGTCGACGTCGATGGTCGGTCAGTCGTGGCTTGACGCCAAGAGAGATAAAAGCACGATGTGATGCGCGTTAGTCATCAAACCTCGGTCTGCGCGGCCGCCTCGGCAGCCCGGTAAGCGCCCGCCTCCGCCAGGAGCCAGTCGCGAAACCGTTCGAATGGCCGGCCGTGGCTCAGTTCGGTGGGGTAAACGAGGTAGTAGGCCGAATCCGCGCTGAACTTGGCCTCGAACGGCACAACGAGGCCGAAATGCCGAAGCTGCCCGTCGACGAAGAATTTTGGCACCAGCGCCACGCCAAGACCGGCGGCAGCGGCGCTGATCGCCATCGTGTGCAGTTCGTAGCGCACGCCGTGCATGGTGCTTGCATCCTCGACGCCGAGGCTGGCGAACCATTGTCTCCAGCCGTCCGGCCGCGTGGTCGAGTGCAGCAGCGGATACGCCAGCAGTTCGTGTGCTCGCTCGATCGGCCGCGCCAGCAGCGACGCTTTGCACACGGGGACCACGTCCTCGCCGAACAGGTAATCGGCCGAGGTACCGGGCCATGTCGGCTTGCCGTAATGAATCGCTGCCTCGAAATGCGAATCGGCGAACGAAAACGCGTCGGTACGCACGCCCATGTTGACGCGTACGTCAGGCGTCTCGGCATAGAAACGACCGATGCGCGGTATCAGCCATTGCGACGCAAAGGTCGGCAGCACTGCCAGCTCCAGATAGCCGCCGCCGCTCCCGTGCGCGATGATCGACAGGGTATCGCGATCGAGATGTTCCAACGAGCGTCTTACCTGGGTGCCGTAGATGCGACCCGCGCGAGTCAGCACCACCCGTTGCTTCGCTCGAACGAACAAGCGCACCCCCAGGTTCGATTCGAGCGTGGCGATCTGACGCGAGATCGCGCTCTCGGTCAGGAACAGTTCCTTGGCCGCGTGCGTGAAGCTCTCGTGGCGAGCGGCGGCCTCGAACGCGAGCAGCGCGCCCATGTTCGGTATCTTGAATTTGCGCATCTTGATTCCAAACACTCATCAAGTTGCGATTTTATCTCGCTTTACCGGCGGCGCCACCGGCGAAAATAATAGTGGGCTGACGAGTCATTTGCGCGGTAGAAGCGCCGCGTCCGGGTCGCCCGGACATTGGAGATCTTGATGCGAAATCCCAATATCGAAGCCCTGCTGGTGCGCATGCTCGGAGCGCGGAAAAGCGATTTCCTGTTCGACACGCTGAACGCGCCGGCGATTCTAGGCGATTGGGAGACTGGCACCGTCACTCGCGCGGAGCTCGCCCAGGCGATGAACATGGCGCTCTTCGAGGGCTTGCTGGCGCGCTCGCCAAACGGGCGTACCTACACCGACGAGGCGGTCGCGAACGGCCGGACGGTGTACTTCGATCATGGCGCGCTGCGCACCGTCCGCTGGCCGCATAGCGGTGCGTTGCCGCCGGGCGAGGCCGCCTTTACGCGCATCCTGCGGCCGTTGGGCTTCAGGTTGAACGGACGCTACCCGCTCGACAAGCTGGGCATGACCGGCCGGGCCTACGTGCACGACGATGCTCCCGAGGAAATAGCACAGTTCTTCCTCAGCGAGCTTCACCCCGAGCGCTTTTCCACCACGTTTCAGCAGGCAGTCACGAATGTGATCGGGGCCTCGCGCGATCCGCTCACGCCGCTCGCCGTCTCGCAACTGTCCGAACTGGAGCGCGACGGCTGGCTGCCGCTCGACGCTGCCCACGCGCTGTTGCCGGTGATCGTCGGCGCTTTCGAGCGCCAGCACGATGCGCCGGGCGTCGCCGATTACGAGACGCTGCTCGCTGAATCGGCCGAAATGGCGTGGATCGCGACCGAGGGCAACGCGTTCAACCATGCGACCGACCGGGTCGACGACGTGTTTCAACTGTCGGATGACGAGAAGGCCAAGGGCCGTCCGATGAAGCCCGAGGTTGAGCGCTCGCGCTCGGGCCGCGTCTTCCAGACCGCATATCGTGCCGACATCGTGCAGCGCACGCTGCGCGACCCGGACGGCAACCTGACCGCACGCGAGGTGCCGGGGTCGTTCTACGAATTCATCACGCGCAAGCGAGAATTCGACCCGGCGAGCCGACGCTGGATCACCGATTTGCGTTTCGATGCCGGCAACGCGCAAGGCATCTTCAAAATGACGGCAGGCGCGCCGAATTGACGTGGTGGCAACGTCGTTTGCCGCGCTGACGGCCCGGGCGGGAATACTGAATACCCGCCCTGCCATCATGCCGCGCGTCGATGTGCGATGCTGCGTCGCGACGGCGCCGTCATCAGCGAGCCGTTCCGACGACCGGCTCGCGCTGCGCGCGAGCGCGGTTGCGGCCGCCGCGCCGGACGGCGCGGATGGCGTCCGTCCCACGCGCGTTTCATCCGAGCGCCGATCGTCGTGCAGCCCTACCGCTTGGCGGATCGCCGCGGCCGGCAGACGCGTGTGGCCGCATCGACGCTGCGGGCCCCGCATCAGGTACTGCGATTGATTTATTTGAACCGGGACCTTGCTGCTCGCACAAGCTCGCCGGTCCCACTGGAGATAACCGAACATGAAAGCATCCGCCATCCTGTCCGAGTTGGGCTTATCGACCCAGGCCGACGACGGTGACATCGTCGTCAGTTCGCCGATCGACGGTGCCATCGTCGCGCGGGTCAGAAGTCATTCGACCGCCGAGGTCGATGCGGCGCTGGCAGCCGCGACCGCGGCGCACCGACGCTGGCGCGACGTGCCGGCGCCGCGGCGCGGCGAGCTCGTGCGTTTGCTCGGCAACAAGCTGCGCGAGAAGAAGACGGCGCTGGGGCACATGATCACGCTGGAAACGGGCAAGATCCTGCAGGAGGGCATGGGGGAAGTGCAGGAGATGATCGACATATGCGACTTCGCGGTCGGGCTGTCGCGACAGCTGTACGGGCTGACGATCGCGTCGGAGCGGCCGGGCCATCGCATGTCGGAAAGCTGGCACCCGCTGGGCGTTTGCACGGTGATCTCAGCATTCAATTTCCCGGCCGCGGTGTGGTCCTGGAACGCGGCGCTCGCGCTGGTATGCGGCAACTCGGTGATCTGGAAACCGTCGGAGAAAACGCCGCTGACGGCGCTCGCCGTCGATCGGATTCTTGCCGACGCCATGGCGGAGTTCGGCGACGCGCCGCCGGGACTGGCCTGCGTGATCAACGGGGGCCGAGCGGTCGGTGCGCAACTGGTCGCCGATCCTCGTTCCTCGATCGTCAGCGCCACCGGCAGCACGGAGATGGGCCGCACGGTCGGTGTCGAAGTAGCCAGGCGCTTCGGCCGCTCGATCCTGGAATTGGGCGGCAACAACGCGGGCATCGTGACGGGCACCGCGGACGGTGAACTGGCGCTGCGCGGCATTGTATTTTCGGCCGTGGGCACCGCCGGCCAGCGTTGCACGACGTTGCGCCGGCTGTTCGTCCATGAGAGCGTTTACGCCAGCACCGTCGAGCGGCTGAAGACGTTGTACGGCAAGATCGCCATCGGCGACCCGCTCGCCGCTGGCACGCTGATGGGGCCTCTGATCGATGCGCAGTCGTTCGAACGCATGCAGGCGGCGCTCGCGCAGGCCAAGGCAGAAGGCGGCATCGTCACCGGGGGCGAGCGGCACGCGGTGGCAGGGTGCGAGAACGGCTACTACGTGCGCCCGGCGATTGTCGAGATGCCGTCGCAAACATCGGTCATGCTGACGGAGACGTTCGCGCCGATCCTGTACGTGATGAAGTACCGCTCGTTCGACGAAGCGATCGACGCGAACAACGCGGCCGCGCATGGCCTCTCGTCCTGCGTATTCACGACCGATCTGCGCGAGGCGGAGCGCTTCCTGTCCGATGCAGGCAGCGATTGCGGCATCGCCAACGTGAATATCGGGCCGAGTGGCGCGGAAATCGGCGGCGCGTTCGGCGGCGAGAAGGACACCGGTGGCGGCCGCGAATCCGGCTCCGATGCGTGGAAGGCGTATATGCGCCGCGCGACCAATACGGTCAACTACTCGTCGGCGCTGCCGCTGGCGCAGGGTATCGATTTCTCGATCGACTGAGCAGCGCGCCCCGGAGCCACCATCATGTATCAATTCAGCGAGCCGTTTCGCGATCCCACTGGCTCGCCGATTCGAGAGTTGTTCAAGTATCTCGGTGAACCGGGCATGATCTCGGTTGCCGGAGGCTACCCGGCGAGCGATCTGTTCGATCTCGACGGCTTGCAGCATGCCGCCGCGAACGCCTGGTCGCAGCCGGCGCGCTGCCTGCAATACGGTCCCACCGACGGTCTGCCCGAACTCAAAGACGAGATCGCCCGCATCATGCGGCAGCGCGGCGTGTCGGTGACGTCGACGGAAACGATGGTCACGACGGGCTCGCAGCAGGGCTTCGACTTGCTCCTGCGCGTGATGATCGAGCCCGGCGATGTCGTGCTCACGGAACAGCCGGCGTATCCGGCCACGCTGCAAGCGTTGCGCATGCAGCGCGCGCGCGTGGTGACGATTCCGGTGGACGAAGATGGGCTGGACGTCGCGCGGCTGACCGCGATGCTCGAAAGCGGCGCGGCCGGGCGACCGAAACTGCTCTATACGGTGCCCACCTTCGCCAATCCGACGGGCGCCACGCTGACGCGCGAGCGTCGCGCGGCGCTGCTCGATCTGGCAATCCGGTTTGATTTTCTAATCGTCGAGGACGAACCGTACGCGGACTTGCGCTTCGCGGGTGAATTCGTGCCTTCGCTGCTGTCGCTCGCGGAACAGATGGACGGGGCACGCGAACGGCTCGTGTACCTGGGGAGCCTTTCGAAAATCGTCGCACCGGGTCTGCGCATCGGCTGGCTGGTGGCGCCCTCGGACATCGTGCGGCGGTGTGTGGTGGCGAAGCAGACGGCTGATCTATGCAGCGCGCCCTGGCTGCAGGCGATTGGCGCCGCGTATCTGGCCGAGGGTGCACTGCAACGGCATCTGCCGCGCATCACCGGCGTCTATCAACGCAAGTGCGCGGCGCTCTGTGATGCGCTCGATGCCCAACTGGGCTCCGTCGTTCAGTTCCAGCGCCCCGAGGGCGGCATGTTCGTGTGGGCACGCATGGATGGTATCGATGCGTCGGCGTTGCTCGCGCAAGCGATACACGAGCGTGTGCTGTTCGTGCCCGGCACGGCCTTCTACGCCGACCGCGTCGATGCCAGCACCTTCCGTTTGTCGTTCGCGGCACCTGGGGTTGATGAGTTCGGCGAAGCCGTCAGCCGGCTGGCGCGCGCGCGCCAGTCGATCCAGAACGGGGCTTCGCCGCGCTGAACGGCGCGCCGCTTGCATCGCCAGCACGGTCGCCGCGCGTTGCGTACGGTCCAAAGGCCGCGGCTCAGTCGACGCCGCGCGGACGTTCAGCCAGTCGAGCGATGGCCTGCCCGATCCTGTCGCGCTCCACCCGTGCCTCGCTTTCCAACACGCCGTAGCCCACTGGGATGCGAGGCGCGCCCAACCGCGCGACACGTGCCTCGGTATGCTCGGCCACACTTGCGGCAATCTCCGCGCCGAAGCCGGACACCTGCACTGCCTCATGCGCAACGAGTACGCGCCCGGTCTTGCGTGCCGAAGCGAATACCGCGTCCCGGTCCCACGGCCATAGCGTGCGCAGGTCGATCACTTCCACGTCGATGCCCGCGTCGCTGGCGGTTTCAGCGGCCGCCAATGCCTCGTGCACAGTGCGCGACCAGGTCACGACGGTCAGGTCGCTACCCTCCCTGCGCACGGCCGCCTTGCCCAACTCCGCTGCATCGGTGTGGGCGCCCGCAAGCGCGACTTCGCCGCGAAGGCCCCAGAGTTCCTTGTGTTCGAGATACACCACCGGATCCCGTGAGTTCAGCGCCGCGTGCAGCAGCGCGTAGTTGTCCTGTGGCGTGCTGGGCGCGACGACGGTGAGGCCTGGAATGTGGGTGAACCACGCCTCCAGGGACTGCGAATGCTGAGCGGCTGAGCAGCCCCACAGCCCGATTGGCATGCGCGCCACCAGCGGCACGCGCCCTTGGCCGCCGAACATGAAGCGGTTCTTCGCCGCTTGGTTGACCAACTCGTCGATTGCGCACAATGCGAAGTCGATCACGCGAAGCTCCACCACCGGGCGCAATCCGGCCAGCGCCATGCCGACCGCCGCACCGACGATGGCAGCTTCGGAGATCGGCGTGTCGATGATGCGCTCGCCGCCGAAGCGCCGGGCCAGCGGCAGTCCCGCGCTGTCCCGGTATTGTCCGAACACGCCGCCGCGTCCAAGGTCCTCGCCGAGCGCAACGACGCTCGGGTCGTCGCGCATCGCTTCTTCGAGCGCCAGCGCCGCCGCTTGCGCGTAGTTCAATGTTCGGGGCGGCGTCGCCTGCAGGGCGGTCGGCGGCGTTGCGGCTGTGGTTGCGGTTGCGATGCTCATGCCCAAACTCCTCGGCCAGTATCGGCAATATCCTCGTATGCGTCGGTGCTCGGCGGGAACGGTGCGGCTTCCGCGCTGGCAAGCGCGGCGGCGATCTCCGCTTGCGCGTCGCGCTCGATGGCGTCGGCTGCCGAGCCGAAGCCCGCGGCGTCAAGTCGTGCCCGCGTCTGCTTCAGTGCGTCCCGCTCCAGTGCGGCCGCCACCTCGGCGGGATCGCGATAGGTGCCGGGATCCACCGAGACGTGCCCCTTGTGCCTGTCGGTCACAGCATGCAGCAGGCGTGGTCCGCTGCCTTGCCTGATCGCCGCGATCAGTTCGCCGGCAACGTGGTGCACGGCTTCGACGTCATTGCCATCGACGCGCGTGGCGACGATCCCGAGCGACTGCGCGCGTGCGGCCACGCCCTCGCCGGCGGTCATTGGTGCGGTGGCGGTGGTGGCCGAGATGCGGTTGTCCTCGCAGACGAACAGGACGGGCAGGTGGTAGACGCCGGCCCAGTTCAACGCTTCGAGAAACGGGCCGCGGTTGATGGCGCCGTCGCCGAAGAAGGCGACGGAAATGTGCCCGTCGCCTTTGAGCTTCAGCGCGTGCGCGGCACCGACCGCAATCGGCAGCCCCGCCGCGACGACGCCGTTGGCGCCCAGCATGCCCACCGAAAAGTCCGCGATGTGCATCGAGCCGCCCTTGCCCTTGTTGCTGCCGGTGGCGCGCCCAAACAATTCGGCCATCATGCGGCCGACATCCGCGCCTTTTGCGAGCGTGTGGCCATGCCCGCGATGCGTGGAAGTCAGCAGGTCCTGCGCCCGCAGGTGCGCGCAGACGCCGGCCGGCACGGCTTCCTGTCCAGTGGACAGATGCAAGGGGCCGCGAATCAGCGCGGGTTTAGCGGACGTGTCCAGTCCCCAGGCGGCAACGCCGCCCTGGCTGGCGATTTCCGCGGCGTCCTCGAACGCGCGGATGCGGACCATGGTCCGGTAGAGATCGAGCAGAGTCGTCATGAGGATGAGAGCTAGGGGCAGACGGGCTTCAGACGAGCTTGCCGGCGTACGCTTCGAGCAACGCCCACGCATCGGCGCCGAACTTCTCCTGCCACTTCGGGTAAAAGCCGGCGCTGCGCAACGCCTGCCGGAACGGCTGCGGGTCGGGCGTGTTGAACACCAGGCCCTTGCCGGCCAGTTCGCCGCGCAGCGACTGGTTGAGCCCGGCGACGTCCTGCCGCTCAAGCAGCGCGGCGTCGTTGAATGCCCGTTCCGCAATCTGTCGCAATTCGGCGGGCAGGCGATCCCATGCACGCGGATTGGCCAGCAGCCAGAGGCCATCCCACATGTGATTCGTCAGCGAGCAGAACTTCTGCACCTCGAAGAGCTTCGCCGTGGCGATGATCGACAGCGGATTTTCCTCGCCATCGGCGATGCGTGTCTGCAGCGCCGAGTACAGTTCGCTGAAATTGATCGTTGTCGGACTGCCGCCAAAGCTCTGGAACAGCGAGGTCCACAGGGCACCCGGCGGCACCCGGATCTTCAATCCCTTCAGGTCGGCGGGCGTCTGCACCGGCCGCGCGCTGGTCGTGATCTGGCGGTAGCCGATGTCCCAGACGCGCGAAAACGCGTAGAGGCCGCGCTTGCGGATTTCTTCCCGAACATGGGCGCCGAGCTTGCCGTCGGTCGCCGCCCATACAGTGTCGTAGTCCTTGAACGCAAAGCCCACGCCGGTAATCGACGAGACCGGCACCAGGGTCGAGAGCGTCACCGCCGACAGCGCCTGCAGCTCGACCGCGCCTGCCCGCGTCTGGCTCAGGACATCGACGTCGCTGCCCAGTTGGTTGTTGGGGAAGATCTGGATGTCGAGCTGGCCGCGGCTTTCGTCGCGGATACGCTCGACGGCGGCGCGGGCACGCAGGTTGAACGGATGATCCGGGGCGACATTGTTCGAGAGTTTGTATCGGAACGGTGCGGCGGCGCGCGCCGGACGCGACAACAGGGTGGCGGGCAGTGCGGCGGCGCTGGCGGCCGCCGTGGCGGTGGTGAGAAAGCGTCTGCGAGTGAGTGACATGTTGGACCGTGCGCGAGAATGTCGGCCCCCGGCCGACCCGTATGCGCCAGCCTGCCGGCCGGTTGCTGCGGCGTGGAAGGCAGACGACGGCGTAGCGTAAAGCGCTGCCGGAGGGTCCTCAACCAAGCAATTCCGCATTGCTTAGTGTCGATTGCGCTATCGCGCTAATGCGTTGGTACACAGCGGCGCGCGGCCTCGCGACGTGGACGGGTGCGCCGCCGCCGGCTTCAAACGACGAAAGCAGGTCCCAAACCGGCGAGCAGTGCCTCGCGTATCGGCGCAAGCGACGCGTCGTAACGATCGCGCGGATGGGCCGGCAGGCGCCACTCTTGGGCGATGCACCCGCCCACTGCCGACGCTTGCGTGCGCGCTTCGATGCCCGCGACCCTGCCGGAACTGCCAATCTGGTCATCCGGCGCGGCGGTTGCCATCAACAGGATGCGGTCGGAGAGGTAGAGGGCTTCGTCCAGGTCATGAGTCACCAGGATCGCCGCCGAGCGATGCGCGCGCGCGACCCGCAGGAGCAGCGCCTGCAGTTTGAGGCGCGTCATTGCATCGACTGCACTGAACGGTTCGTCGAGCAGCAGGAAGGGCGGGTTGGCGAACAGGCCGCGCGCGATCGCCACGCGTTGTGCCATGCCGCCAGAGAGTGTGCGCGGCAAGGCATCGCCGATGCCCGGCAGGCCAACCTCGTCGAGCAGCGAGGCGACCCGGGTGGCCGTCGCACCACGCACGCCGCTGGTACGCAGCGGGAATGAGACGTTGTCGGTGACGCGCAGCCACGGCAGCAGCCGAGGTTCCTGAAAGACGACGCCTACGCGCGACGACGGGCCGTCCAGGCGCGTGCCTTCGAGGCGGATGCTGCCGCGATAATCCGCGTCGAGTCCGGCAAGGATGCGGAGCAGCGTGGTCTTGCCGCAACCGCTGGGCCCGACCAGACTGACGATCTCGCCCGCCTGCATCGTGAAACGCAGGCGACCCAGCACGGTCCGGTCGCCGTACCGCTTTTCATCGATGCGTACGTCGAGGAGCGCGGCTTCCGTCATGACGAATGCCTCCGATTGGGCGGCGAGGTGCGTTGCGAACGCCCGCTCGCGGGTGTCTCGTCGCGCCAGGCGAGCAGGCGTTGTTCGAGCCACTTCATCACGCTGTCGCTGATCTTGCCCAGCACGGCCAGCAAGAAGATGGCGCCGAAGACCAGGTCGAGGCGGCCCGTTTCACGCCCGTCGCTGAGCAGGTAGCCCAGGCCGCGCGTGGTGGCGATGAGTTCGGCCGCGACCATGAACATCCACGCCAGGCTGAGCCCCGTGCGCAGGCCGGTCAATACCTGCGGCAAAGCCGCGGGCAGCAGGATGCGCATGAACAGGGCCAACGGCGACAGACGATGCACCCGTCCCAATTCGACGAGCTTGCGGTCGACGCCGCGGATTCCTGCCAGCACGCTCAATTGCACGGGAAAGAACGCGCCGATCGCGGTCAGCGCGATCTTCGGTCCTTCGTCGATGCCCAGCCACAGCAGCAGCACCGGCACCCAGGCCAGCGACGGGACGGCGCGCAACGCCTGGAAAGTCGGATCGAGCAATGCCTCGACCTTGCGGCTGAGCGCCATGGCCCCGCCGAGCACGATGCCGAGCACGGCGCCGATCGCGAAGCCGCCCAGCACGCGGGACGTGCTCGCGCCGACATGGCGCAACAGCCTTGTGGCGCCCAGCTCGGCGAGACTGCCGGCCACCGCCGATGGGGCCGGCAGGAGATTGGGCGGCGCCAGTCCGGAGCGCGCCGCCGCTTCGAGCAGCAGCAACAGCCCCAACGGGAACAGATAGCCGGCCAGGCGCCATTGTGCAATGCGGTTGCGGGGCCACCAGCGAAGCCGCGTGCGAACCTTCGCAGCGCTGCATGCCTCGCAGGCGGATTCACGCGACGTCACCGTGCGAGGCTCCTGCACGCGCGCGCCCATTTCAGCCACCATGGGCGCCGCGTGGCGCGAACTGCGTGTCGATCAAGCCATCGATGATCTTCTTCAGATCGGTGCCGGGCTTCACAAGGCGTTCCTGCAGCAGGATCGGCGCGGCGGCCTGCAGCGCATCGACCTGCTGCCGGCCGGGCCACGGCTGGCTGAAATCGTTACGGCTCAGTTGCAGCTTCGCGACCGGCAGGGAGACCTTCGATTCTTCCGCGATGATGCGGGCCGTCTCGTCCGGGTGCGACGCGATCCACGCCCGCGCCTTCTCGTAGACGGCAAGTACCTTGCGCAGCGTTTCCGGATGGTCCCGGATGAAGTCCTCGCGTACGTCGAGCAGGCCGTAGGTGTTGTAGGCGACATTGCGGTACAGCAGGCGTGCGCCGTCGTCGACTTCGGCGGCGGCCATGTGCGGGTCGAGCCCGGCCCAGGCGTCGACCTGCCCCTGGCGCAGCGCAATGCGGCCGTCCGGATGTTGGAGATTGACAACCGAGACGTCGTCCCGCGCCAGGCCGGCTTCATGCAGCGCGCGCAACGTGAACAGGAACGGGTCGGTGCCTTGCGTGGCGGCAATCTTCTTGCCTTTCAGGTCGGCGACGCTGCGATAGGGCGCATCCTTGCGGACCACCAGGGCGGTCCACTCCGGCCGCGAGAATACATAGACGGCGCGGATCGGATTGCCGTTGGCCTTCGCAAGCACTGCCGCCAGGCCCGCGCTGGAGCCGATATCGATCGCGCCGCTGTTCAGGTATTCAAGCGCACGATTGCTGCCTAGGCTCAGCACCCAGCGGACCTGAGTCTTGTCGGCCGCAACCTCCTGCTCCAGCCAGCCCTGACGTTTGATGACCAGACTTTCGGGCGAATAGTAGGCGTAATCCAGCCGCAGTTCGGTGGCCGGCGCGGCCTGGGAGGCGCCGCTGAACAGCGCGAGGGTGGCCAGTACTGCGCCATGCACGCCCGCGCGGAGCCGTCGAGCCAGGCCGGGTCGCGTCGCCGGTGCGGCCGCGCGCGTGCGCGGCGCCGAGAAGAGGGTCGGCGACACGTCGCGTCGTGACGGCACCGCCGCGCCGTACATGGCGGGTGCCGGGGCAACGAACGAAGTGAAGGCGGGCGCGTGGAGACGAGCAGACATCGGTTTTCCAGGAGATGGACCAGCCAGCAAGTTAGCGCAACGACGGGTGGCGGCTAACCAAGAAATTGTCAGATCCAAAGTCGCGATGCGTGCAAGCCTCGGCAGGCGCGACCGAGGCGTTTTCCGTGCGCGTCAATGACGCCCCTTCCAGGGCAGCAGGCGCCGTTCGAGCCAGCGCATCAGCAGGTCGAAGCTCCATGCGATCAGTCCGATCAGGATGATGCCCATCACGACGACATCGGTGCGCAGGAAGCTCGACGCGTTCAGCACCATCTGACCCAGTCCGGCGGTTGCCGCGACCATTTCGGCTGCGACAAGCGTCGTCCATCCGAAACCGATCGCGATGCGCAGGCCAGTCAGGATTTCGGGCAGGGCGGCGGGCAGCACGACGTGCCGGATCATCTGTGCGGGCGTTGCACCGAGCGAATAGACGGCGCGGATCTGTTCCACGCTCGCCGCCCGGGTGCCGGCGCGAGCGGCCATCGCGATCGGCGCGAAGCAGGCGAGGAAGATCACGACCACCTTGCTGGCCTCGTCGATGCCGAACCAGATCACTACCAGCGGCAGGTAGGCGAGGGGCGGCAACGGACGGTAGAACTCGAGCACTGGATCGAGCAGGCCGCGCGCCAGCCGATTCACGCCCATCAGCAGGCCGACCGGCACGCCCAGCAGCACGGCGGCCGCGAACGCGCCGAACACGCGCGCGGCGCTCCACGCGAAGTGTTCGGACAGTGGCAGGCCACCCTGGATGCGGCCCTGCCACGCATCCACGAATGCCCGCCAGACCGCGGCCGGGGACGGCAGGAACAGCGGCGGGATCCAGCCACCGCGCGTCGTCTGCCACCAGAGCAACGCAAGCGCGACCGTGGCGGCAATGCTCAAGAAAACGGTCGACCCCTGACCGGGCAGGCCGAGCTCGGTGCTGCTCCCGCGCAAGGCCCGGCGTCGCTGGCGTGGTGGCTTCTCGGCACGGCTCGGGTGTGGCGCCGACGCGCCCGGTGCGACGTCGGTATTCCGAGCGGGGCAGTCGCTTGCGCGGCTGTCGTCGTTGGCCTCGGGGTAGGGCGAAGGCGTGGTCATGCTGACAATGGCGTAGTTGCGACGCTGGTTGCGGCGCGGCTGGCGGGATCGGCCGCGACATTGAACTCGCTAGCGCCGTCCCTACCGCCCTCCCGATCGGCCGCGCTGTCGTACCTTGCGGCGGATGCGTGCCGAGTGTCGTGTGCCGGTTTCGACTCGGCGTCGATCTGCGCATCGGCCCCGCGCAGATGCTGCAGCAAGCGCTCGCGCCAGGCGATGAAGTCGGGTGCGGACTTCACGGCGCGCGCGTCGCGCGTGCTCAGGAACCGTTGCGAGAACGGCAGCGCATGGCTTTGCGCGATGCGGCCGGGCGTCGGCAGCATCAACACGATGCGCGTTGCGAGAAACAGGGCTTCCTCGACGTCGTGCGTGATGAAGAACACGGTCTTGCGCGTCCGCGCCCAGAGTTCGAGCACCAGCTCCTGCATCGTTTCACGCGTCAACGCGTCGAGCGCGCCCATCGGTTCGTCCATCAGGAGCACGCGTGGATCGCTGGCAAGCGCGCGTGCGATCCCGACGCGCTGCTGCATGCCACCGGATAGCGTATACACCGGTGCCAGCGCGTGATCGGCAAGACCGACCGCCGCGATGAGGTCGTGTGCCAGGGACAGTCGCTCGCGTCGCGACATGCCTTGCAGCCGGGGTCCAAGCGCCACGTTGTCGCGCACGTTCAGCCAGGGCAGCAGCGCGTGCCGCTGGAACACCACGCCCCGTTCGGCGCCCGGGCCTTGCACGGCTTGACCGTCCAGCAGGATCTGCCCGGCGCTCGGTGTCACAAAGCCCGCAAGGCAGTTCAACAGCGTGGTCTTGCCGCAACCCGACGCGCCGAGCGCGACGACGAATTCGCCGCCGCCAAGGGTCAGATCGACCGACTGCAGCGCATCGCGCGACGCACCGGCGTAGCGGACCGTCAGGCCGCGCACTTGCAGTTCGCTCACCGCGCGGCCTGCTCGACGTAGCGCGGGTCGACGCCGACCGCATAGTCGGGCAACACCGATTGAATGGTGCCCTGTTCCTTCAGAAAGGCCGCGGTGGCGGCCAGCGAGCGAGCCGCTCCCGATTGGGCGCCGCCGCCCAGCCATGCCTTCGAGGCTTGCTCCGCGGGCGTCGGGAATGCGTACAGGGCCAGGCTGGCCGGCACGTCGTCCGGTTTGGCGCCGGATTCCCGTGCCACCGCCTGCACTTGCGGGGAGCTCGGCGTCCAATCCGCACGATGATCGCGGTAATCGGCGTCCGCTGCCGCCAACACCTTGACGAACCCCGCCAGGAACGCGCCATTGTCGCGCGCGAAGGCGCGGTTCACCGCAAAGCCGTCGAAGGTGGCCTTGCCGGTTCTGCGTGCCAGTTCGCCAGACGTCACGAGCACGCGTCCGTCGCGCTTGACCTTGGCCAGCACCGGATCCCAGATGAATGTCGCGTCGATATCGCCCCGGTCCCATGCGGCGGCGACTTCCGGCGGTCGCAGATTGACGATTCGCACCGTCGATGGATCGAGCCCCGCTTCGCGCAGTGCGAGCAAGGCGTGGAAGTGCGAAGTCGAGACGAACGGCAGGCCGATGCGATGGCCCTTCAGGTCGGCCACGCGCGTGACCCCGCTGCCGTTGCGCGCGACCAGCGCCTCGGCGTCGTTGATATTGTCGAGAATCCAGAACAGCGCGATGTCGGCGCCCTGCGAGAGACCGGCGGCAATCGGGCTCGAGCCGGCCTCGCCGAGCTGGATGGCGCCAGAGGCAAGTGCGCGCACGACATCCGCGCCGCTGCCCAGCTTGCGATAGCTGACCTTGTAGCCGGTTGCCTTTTCGACCGCGTGCGTCGCCTGCGCGTAGCGCCATGGCACCACCATGTCCTGGTAGCCGATCACGACTTCGCGTGTCTCGGCATGGGCGGCGACGCAGGTCGCGACACTTGCCACAACCGTTGCCGCCGCGATCAGCGCGTGCCGGGCGGCGCGACGCAAGTGCGCAAGGCCGGTGCGGGGCGACGGGGCGAGCCGTCGTCGTTGAAGCTGCCCGCGCAGCGGCTGGGGCATGTGTTGAAAGAAAGGATGACGAAACGAGAAGTGACGTTGGCTTGCCATGGACGGAATCGAGAAAGGGTTTGAGAGTGCGGCGATGGATGAAAGCCGCCAGAAGGAAAATCCTGCGCAGTGCACTGCACGCGACGCAGCGGACAACGCAGCGGACAACGCAGAGAACGGCGGATCGAGACGCCGCACACGGATCGGTTCACAAACCGACTCGACGTGGTCCGCCTCGCGGCGGCCACACGGCCGTCGCGTGCGGATGCATCGCGACGGCCGTTCCAGCGGCGCGCATTTTGCGTTCAGTTGCGCAGGTAAGGCGGTCGGTCGAAGCCCTGGAAGCGCGTGTCGATCACCTGTCGAAACGCTGGCGAGCGGTAGGCGGCGACGATGTCCTTGGCGAACGGCTTGTTCAGATCGTCGGTGCGAACCGCGACAAGGTTCAGGTAGTGCGACGGAATCTGTTCGAGCTGCAACGCTTCGTCCAGCTTCAGGCCGGCGGCGAGTGCGAAATTGCCGTTGACCAGCGCATAGTCCACATCGTCCAGCGAGCGCGGCAACTGCGCCGCTTCCAGCGGCAGCAGCTTGATGTGATGTGGGTTGGTGCCGATGTCGCGCTCCGACGACTTGACCGGATCGACGCCAGGTTTCAGCGTTACCCAGCCGATCTGCTGCAGCAGGATGATCGCGCGTGCCTGATTCGTCGCGTCATTCGGAAGCGACACGGTCGCGCCATCGCGCACCTCATCGAGCGACTTGTGGCGGCGGCTGTAGAGGCCGATCGGGGCGGTCGGCACCTTGATCAGTTCCGACAGGCGCAGCTTGCGGTCTTCCGCAAAGCGACGCAGGTAGACCTCGTGTTGGAAGACGTTGGCGTCGAGCGCGCCTTCGGCCAGTGCAAGGTTCGGCTGCACGTAGTCGGAAAACTCGACAATGGTTACGCGGTAGCCTTGCTTTTCGAGTGTCGGTTTGATGCCATAGCGCACTTGGTCGGCATAGGGGCCGGCGGTGGCGCCGATGCGCAATTCCCGCTTGCTCGCGTCGGCCGCGGAGGCGGGGCGACTGCCCGCGGCGAGGAAGGTGATGCCGGCCGCTACCGCGAGCGCGGCGAGTGCCGCGCCGGCCAGGCGCAGTCGCGCCCGGCGGCGCTCGGCCAGCCGCGTGTCGCGCGGGGTTGCGCCGGGCTTCGCGCGCGGGGCTGGGCGGGTGGAATCGGCGCTACGTTGGAACAGGCTCATCTGCTTCTCCCCGAAGAATACCGGCTGCGCTTGGCGTGCCGGTTTAGTGTCGAGCGTCCCGCGCGGTCTCTACGGGACGCCTTGATTTGCTGCCTGGGTCGCGATGCGCGGCGCCACGCGCGTGAGGCACTTGGGTGGCGCAAGGGTGGCGCGTGCGCGGCCCGCACGAACCATTCAGTCGTCCGTTGCCAGTCCGAACAGGCGTGCCGCGTTGTCGTGCAGCAGCGCCTCGATCCGGTCGTCCCGGAATCCCAACTGCTGGAAGTCGTCGATGCTCTGGTGGATCGGACGGAAAGGAAACGACGAGCCGAACAGCAACTGCTCGCCGAGAAAGCCGTTGGCCGCGTCGACATACGCCCGGCTTCCGGCCACGAACAGATACATGTCGGGGACCAGATAAACGTTCGGATTGGCAAAGGCCAGTCCCAGCGCCTGCGGCACGTTGGGCCAGAAGCCGTGGTATGCGACGATCGACAGGTGGGGAAACGCGCGTGCGACCTTGGCCACCGGTGACGGATCGTTGAAGCGCGGATCGGGCGTGGTTGGGCCTGTCATCAGGAATACCGGCACCCGCAGGCTGGCGCAGAGTTCATAGACCGGGAAATACACCGGGTCGTCGGGCAGGCGCGGCGGCGCCCCGAAACCGGGTTCGATGTCGATGCCGGCCAGCCCGAGCGTGCGCACCGCGCGTTCGGCTTCGGCAAGCGCCGCGCTCTCGCCCTGCAGCGCCGGGTCGACCGCGCCGATGCCGATCAGTTCGCGATGTGGCGAGACGATGCTGTGGATCGTGTCGTTCGGCAGGTGTTGCGACGGTGTGTGGCGTCCAACCACGACGGCGCGCCGCAGGCCGGCGTCCCGTACGGTCGCGACGAATCCCTCCGGCGTGCGGCTTGCCGCATAGTGCTCGTCGTCGCCGCGCGTGCCCACGCGACGGTTCAGCCAGCGTGCGGTTTCATTGGCAACGCTGCCCGGCGTGGCGCCGAAGAAGTCATGCAGAAAGGCCGGGCGGCAACGCATGTCGATGACCTTCATGCGCGGGTCTCCGTCTGGCCGGCAACCGTTGGGCCGACGACGGGCGCAATGCCTTGCTGTTGTGCGCGGGCGTCGAACGCGCCACCGGTCACCGTGAGGTCGCGCTCGGTGACCGGCGTCTTGCCGAGCAGCGGGAAGACCAACTCGGCGAAGCGGATCGATTCCTCCAGATGCGGGTAGCCGGAGAGCACGAACGTGTCGGCGCCCAGCGCCTGGTACTCGCGCAGCCGCGCGGCGACGGTTTCCGGATCGCCAACCAGCGCGGTGCCCGCGCCGCCGCGTACCAGCCCGACGCCGGCCCACAGGTTCGGGCTGATTTCCAGCTTGTCGCGGCGACCGCCGTGCAGTTGCGCCATGCGCTGTTGGCCCACCGAATCCATCCTCGCGTATTGCGCCTGGGCGCGCGCGATGTCGGCGTCGGTCAGGCGACTGATCAGACGGTCCGCATCCGCCCACGCCTCGGCCTCGGTTTCGCGAACGATCACGTGCAGACGCACGCCAAGACGCACAGTACGGCCGTGTTCGGCGGCGCGTCGCCGCACGTCGGCGAATTTCTCGGCGACGGCGGCGGGCGGCTCGCCCCAGCTGAGATAGGCGTCGATGTGCTTGCCGGCGAGTCCGTGCGCGGCGGGCGACGAACCGCCCATGTAGAGCGGCGGATACGGCCGCTGCACCGGGGGATGAAAGTTGCGCGCCTGGCGCACGTCGACGTAGTCGCCGCGAAAGTCCACGGTCTCGCCGGCGACGATGCGGCGCCATACGGTGAGGAACTCGTCGGCCGCCGCGTAGCGTGCGTCGTGGTCTAGGAATACGCCGTCCGCGCCCAGTTCGGTTGCATCGCCACCCGGCACGACATTCAGCAGCAGACGACCGCCCAGTGCGCGGTCGAGGGTAGCGGCCTGGCGTGCCGCGAGCGTGGGTCCGGTTACCGAGGTACGCAAGGCGACGAGCAGTTTGATGCGGCGTGTCGCGTCGGCCAACGTCGCCGCGGTGATCCAGGCATCCAGGCAGCTGCTGCCGGTCGGCAGCAGCAGGCCATCGTAGCCGAGGTCGTCCGCGGTGGCGGCGACCTGGCGCATGTAGGCCGGCGTCGGCGGGCGGCCGAAATCGGACTTGCCGAGGTAGCGCGTGTCGCCCGAAGTGGGCAAGAACCAGAAAATGTCGGGGCTCATCGGAGATCGTGTTGGAAGGGGGCGTGCCGCTCAGGAATAGAAGGAGGGTTCCGGCGCCGAGCGGTGCAACGCCCATGCGCCCAGTTCCTGCACTTTGTAGTCGACCGGATCGTGAAGGGTCTGCGTGCGCAAGTTGCGCCAGTAGCGATCGAGCCGCAGCGCGCCGCGCGTCGCGCGTGCTCCCGCGACATCGAAGATGCCGGTACAGACATCGAGACCGACGCGGGTGGCCGCGACCTTTGCCGCGGCAATCGCGAGCGCCACCTCGCCGCGCTTGCGCTCGTCGAGCGCATCGCCGACGAACCAGGCTTCGTCGAAGCGCTGCGTCGCCCGCGCGGCCAGCGCGCGCACGCTTTCCAGCCCGAGCCACAGTTCGCCGTAACGCGCGATGACGTGGGGGTCTTCGGCGGCACGAGCGGCCCCGGAACGGAACCAGGGGCGCGTCTCCGTCAGTGTCAGCTCGCGCGCCTCGTCGAAAGCCCCTTCGGCAATGCCGAGGAAAATCTGCACGAAGATCAGCTGCGCCAGCAGCGGGCGCAGACTGGCGTAAGGCGTGCTCAACGGTCCGGGGTCGAGGAGCAACTCGCTCCACTCGACGCGCACGTTGTCGAACGTCACGGTGCCGCTGTCGCTTTGGCGCTGTCCGATTGCGTCCCAGTCGTCACCGATGCGCACACCCTCGCGCTGACTGGGAATCGCCGCGATCAGCAGCTTGCCGTGCTCGCCCTGACGGCCGGACACGACCAGCATCTCGGCGTCGACCGATCCCGAGCAGAAGCGTTTGCTGCCATTGAATCGCCAATACTCGCCCTGATCCTCGGCGCTGGCCCGCGGGTCCAGCGGGTTCAGCGCGTTGCCCCAGAACCAGTTCTCGCGCGCGGTCCGCTCGAACAGCGGTTGCCATTGCGCGGGGCGACCGAACAAGCGCAGCGTCGCGAGCAGCAGATGCTGGAAGCCGTAGACGTGCGCGATGGCGCTGTCGACCCGCGCAAAGCTGCGCACGCTGTCGAGGATTTCGGTCCACGTCGCGCCCAGGCCGCCGAATTCGCGCGGGATCGACAGGGCGAGCAGGCCGCTTTCGCGCAGCAGGTCGCGCTCCGCTTTCGGCGTGCCGCCGACCGCGTCGCGTTCCACCGCAGTGGCGGCGAAGCGCTCGGCAAGCTCCCCGACCGTGTGGGCCAGTTCGCCTTGGATGGCTGGGCTCGATAGTGTCATGCGGACTCCGTGAACGGGGGGCGCGGCTGGCGTCGCGCCGGGTTGAGAGACAGTGGCGCGCGACGCACGGCGTCAACGGCAGCGCAGCGCGCGCACCCAGCGGTCGCCGATGAACTGCACGCCGCACACCAGGACAATCAGGATGGCAATCACGACAAACATCACCAGCGTGTCGAAGCGCTGGTAGCCATAGCGGATGGCGATGTCGCCGAGGCCTCCGGCGCCCACTGCACCGGCCATCGCCGACGCGCCGATCATCGACACCAGGGTGATCGTGAAACCGCCGATCAGGCCGGGCAACGCTTCGGGCAGCAGGACGTGGCGCACGATGTGCCAGCGCCGGCAACCCATCGCCTGCGCGGCCTCGATCAGACCGTGGTCGACTTCGCGCAGGCTGACCTCGGCAATGCGCGCGAAGAACGGGGTGGCGCTCACGGCAAGGGGCACCACCGCCGCCCATACGCCGATCGTCGTGCCGGTCACCAGGCGCGTGAAGGGCAGCAAGGCCACCAACAGCACGATGAAGGGCGTTGCACGGAAGCCGTTGATCAGGGCAGCCAGCACGCGGTTCACGCGCGGCGCCGGGAACAAACCATCGGGCGCACTCAGCAGCAGCCAGATCGCGAGCGGCAGGCCGGCGGTGACGGCGAGGAGTGCCGACGCGCTGACCATCAGCAGCGTGTCCAGGCAGCCTTGCAACAGGCGATCAAGCACGAGCGGCGACATAGCCGAGACTCCTGATTTCGGTGGCCAGCGCGGCGTGGGTCAGCCGCTCGGTGGCCGAACGGGCCGAGTGGGCCGAGTGGGCGTCCAACCCGCCTGGCGGCGTCGCAGTCGGTGGCGTGCTCTGCGTCACTGTGGGGGTGCGTACCGCAATCAGCAGGCGACCCTGGGTATGGCCTTGGATTCGGTCGACACCGCCCTGCAGCAGTTGCACGGGGCCGCCGAGCGCCTCGTGCAGGGCCGCCAGGTCAGGCTCGCGCGTGCCGTCGTAGCGCAGTTCCAGAACTTCGAGCGAGGCAGGGCTCGGCGGCGTGGGCCGCAGGCGCGTGGCGAACTCCTCCGGCAGCGCATGTTCGAGCGGGCGGAGCAAGGCTCGCGTCGCCTCGTGCCGGGGGTGGCCGAACACCCGCCAGACGGGGCCCGTCTCGACCATCTCGCCGCGGTCCAGCACAAGTACGTCGTCGCAGATTTCGCGGATGACGGTCATCTCATGCGTAATCAGCACGATCGTCAGCCCCAGACGGCGATTGATGTCGCGCAGCAATTGCAGGATCGCTTGCGTCGACTCCGGATCGAGCGCCGAAGTGGCCTCGTCGCAAAGCAGGACGTCGGGGCGGCTGACCAAGGCACGCGCGATGCCGACGCGCTGTTTCTGGCCACCCGACAGACGCGACGGATAGACGTCGCGCTTGTCCAGCAGCCCGACCAGCGCAAGGGCCTCGTCGACGCGCCGCGCAATCTCCGGCGCCGGCACGCCAGCCACGCGCAAGGGCAGCGCAACGTTGGCACGCACGGTATGGGAAGCGAGCAGATTGAAATGCTGGAACACCATGCCAATGCGTCGACGCAGCGCGACCAGCCCGCTTTCGTCGAGCGCGCCGATCGGCAGGCCGTCGATCGCGATGCGGCCTGCGCTGGGCATCTCCAGGCGGTTGATCAGGCGCAGCAGGCTCGACTTGCCGGCGCCGCTGCGCCCGATGATGCCGAAGATGCGGCCGGCCGGAATGGTCAGGTCGATGCCGCGTAGCGCGGACACCCTGCCGGTCGGTGCAGCATAGTCCTTGCGGATCTGCGCGAAGGCGATGCTCGCGCCGCGCCTTCGTCCCTCGCCGGCGTCCGCCGCATCGCCGTTCGACGGCTGAGCCTTCGCGACAGGCGTGCCGCCCACCGCGTGATGCGTGCTGTCGTGAAATGCGTCGTCGTGACATGCGCCGTCGTGACATGCGCCGTCGTGACATGCGCCGTCGTAAAACGTGCCGTTTGCAGGCGCATCGGCAATGCCGCTTCGGCCCAGTGTGGGCGGGTCGGCCTGCTGCGTGGGTGCCGCCTGCGGATGACGTTGGGATGCTGCGTCCGCCGTCTGTCCGCCGTCGCCGGCGGCCGGGAGCGGCGCCGCCAGACGACCGGGCAGCGACGCCAGCAGGCTCGGGCGCAGCACGAACCGTGACGACAGCGCGGTGCGGAGCCGGTCCGCCAGGTTGCCGGCTTGTAGCGCGAGGCTTCGTGTCATCACCAGTCCCTCACCGTTTCAGCCAAGGCAAGCTGTACAGCTTGTCGTTGTCCGCCATCGAACGATGGATCTGCGCACGCACCGCCGGCGAGTTCTGGTACAGCGTGATGAATTGACGGATGCGCGGATCGTTTGCGTTGTCGTCGCGGCTGACAAAGCGGATCGCGAAGTAGCTGTCGTCGACGCCCGAATAAAGCAACGCGCGACCCGCCAGCTCGGGCTTGCCGGCCGCGACGTAATGCGCGGGGTAGCCCTGGGCCAGATCGACGTCGTCGAGCACTCGCACGAGTTGCGGCCCCTCGATCTCGACGAACTTGAGATGCTTCGGGTTTGCCGCGATGTCGTCCAACGTGCCGCGCGCGCCGACGCCCGACTTGAGCGTGATCAAGCCGGCGCGCGCGAGCAGCAGCAAGCCTCTACCCTGGTTGACCGGATCGCTGGCGACCGCGACACGCGCGCCGTCTCGCAACTGGTCGAAGCGCTGCACCTTCAGCGAATACAGGCCGATGTTCGGCAGCAGTCCGACGCCGGCCGTGCGCAGCTTGTAGCCGCGCTCCTTGATCGCGTTATCCAGAAAAGCCTGATGCTGGAAGTAATTGAGATCCAGATCGCCGGCGGCCAGTGCCGTGTTCGGCGTGGTCCAGTCGGTGAACTCGACCACCTTCACATCGAGGCCCTGCTTCTTTGCCTCGCCTGCGGCCACCTCGACCGAATCGGCAAGCGAGCCCGGCGTCACACCGATGCGCAGCGGCGCGGCTACCGCGCAGGTCAGGCCGGCAAACGCGAAGAGAGTGGCAGCGAGAAGTCGCGAGACAGTCATGGTCATAGTGAGCGGGAGAAGGCGACGATACACAGCGGTCCCTGGCACGAACGACCGCGGGCGATGGCAGAGCGGGAGGCGGCGGGGTAGGCTGCTTTAGGGCGGTCTGCGATAGGGCGCCGCGCGTCGTTCGGTCGAGCGACATCAGCCGATCGAAGCCCGGCCCCGGTGCGGGCCACGCGACGCAACGCTGCGTGGTCCGCACAGCCGGCCCGGTCGCAGCGGTTTCGAAGCCGCGGCTCGACGCGGCACCGCCGAAGCGGGCGGGGACGGCTGTCGCCCCCGGGCATCGGGCGGAGTCGGACCGCCCCGGCGCGATCGACGTTCCGCGCCGTCATGCCGCGACCTCGATGCGTGACCGATAACGCGCGGCGCCGTGCCGTTCCGGCAGACGGTCACCCTGTCCGAACAGGCGTTGGCGCAGCGTGCCGGGCGCGTAGGCAGTTTTGTAGCGGCCGCGATGCTGCAGCTCCGGGATCACCAGGTCGACGAAATCCTCGTAGCTTTCCGGCACCACGGTGCGGCTCAAATTGAAGCCGTCGATACCCGTTTCGTCGAGCCACGATTCCAACTCGTCGGCCACTTGCGCCGGATCGCCGACGATGGCCGGATAACGGCCGCCGAATCCGAACATCTCGAGCAGGCTGCGGCGCGTCCAGCCGCGTTCGGCGGCGGTGCGCGAAGCCGACTGGATTGCGTTGCCGCCGCTGTAGTCGATCGGTTCGTCGAGATCGTACTGGGCATAGTCGACGCCGGTGCTGGCGGCGAAGTGGGCGAGACCTGCCTCGCGGCTGGCATATTGACGATAGTCGTCGTACTTGGCGCGCGCCTCGGCCGGCGTCGCGCCCGGCACCACGGCGATTCCCACGAACACCTTGACGTCCTCGGGCGCGCGTCCAACGCGCCGCAGCGCTTCGTGCAGGGCCTGCACGGTCTTGCGCGCCGCCGCCTTGTCAGGCGGGGAAATGAACACACATTCCGCGTGCTCGGCAGCAAAGCGCTGTCCGCGTCCGGAACTGCCGGCCTGGAACAACACGGGCGTGCGTTGCGGCGACGGCTCGCTCAGGTGGTAGCCGTCTGCCCGGTAGTAGCGCCCGGTGTGCCGCACGCGATGCACGCGTGCCGGATCGGCGTAGACGCGCGCCGTCTTGTCCCGGCGCACCGCGTCGTCGTCCCAACTGCCCTCCCACAACTTGTAGAGCAACGCCATGTATTCATCGGCGCGCTCGTAGCGTTCGTCATGCGGCAATTGCGTGTCGACGCCCATCGCGCGTGCCGCACTGTCGAGATAGCCGGTGACGATGTTCCAGCCGATCCGACCGTCGCTCAGGTGATCGAGCGTCGAGAAGCGGCGCGCGAGCAGGTAAGGCGCTTCGTAGCTCAAATTGACGGTGACGCCGAAGCCGAGATGGCGCGTCACCGCGGCCATCGCCGGCACCAGCAGGGTCGGATCGTTGACCGGCAACTGGATGGATTCGCGCAGCGTCACGTCGACATCGTTTCGATAGACGTCGTAGACCCCGACGATGTCGGCCAGGAACAGGCCGTCGAACAGGCCACGCTCCAGCGTGCGCGCCAGCTCGGTCCAGTAGCTCAGGTGCCGATAGTCGCCGGAGCGGTCGCGCGGATGCGTCCACAGTCCGTGATTGATGTGGCTCACGCAATTCATGTTGAACGCGTTGAGCAGGATCTCGCGCTTGCGCATCACAATGCTCCGTGGCGCGGCGGCAGCACGTCGTTAAGCACGTAGTTGCCGATCGCATGGTATTTCCACCGCACGGGATCGTGCAGTGTGTGTGTCCGGGCGTTGCGCCAGAAGCGGTCCAGCCGGCGATCGTCGAGCGTGGCGCTGGTGCCCGACAGTTCGAAGAGCCGGCTACCGGCGTCGAGCGAGGCAACCGTGGTCGCGGCGCGAACCTCGGCCACCGCGATCGAGGCTTCCGCCACCGTGCGTGCATCGGGTTCCGCCTGCGCTGCATCGACGAAGCGGGCGGCGCGGCGAAGCAATGCCTCTGCGGCGCGGATCCCGACCGCGATGTCGCCGATGCGTTCGATCGCGAGTGGGTCGTCGCTGGCGCGCTCGACCTTCGCATCGACCCAGGGACGGGCCTCGTCGCGCACGAAGTCGAGCGTCGCGGCGAACGCACCGCGCGCGAGGCCCAGGTCGATCGCCGCGTGCAGCAACTGGGCGAACGGTCCGATCGTCGTCGGACGCTCGAACGAGGCCTGGAATGGCACGATCCACTCGGGGCGAACCTCGACCCGCTCGAAATGCACGGAGCCGCTGCCGGTCACGCGCTGGCCGAAGCCATCCCAGTCGTCGATGATCGAGACACCGTCGGCCCAACGGGGCACGAATGCGAGAAACGTGGTTCCGTCGCCGAGGCTGTCGTCGACGACCAGCGTCGGGATCCAATGGGCGTAGAGCGCCCCGGTGCAGTAGAACTTGATGCCCTCGATGTAACAGCGCTCGCCGTCGCGAAGCAGCCGCGTGCGGCGCTTGAAATCCTTGTGACCGATCTCGGCCAGCGCATTGCCGAAACGCTCGCCGGCCAGCACCCGCTCGTAGAAATACCGTTGCTGCGCTTCGCTGCCGCCGACGCGCAGCACTTCCAGTGCGTAGTAGTGGTTCTGGGGAATCTGACCCAGCGAGCCGTCCGCGGCGGCGATGCGCGCGACCGACTCGGCAAGCGTGCCGCTGTCCAGTCCCGGACCGCCGAACTCGGCGGGGACCGTGATTGCCCAGAGACCGCTGGCGACGTAGGCATCGAGTTCGTGCCACGGCAGCAGGCGGTCGCGATCGCGCGCCGCGGCGTCGCGGGCGAATGCGTCGGCGAGCGCGTCCGCCTTGGCAAGCGCGGCGGCACTGTCGGGAAGCGCCGGCGGGGCGTGCGTCGGCGCCAGGGCGCGCAGCGCTGTGTCGCCGGATGGCGCGGGCGGGCGCTGCACGGCGTCAGGCCCGGACTGGATGGTTCGCACGGGGCACATCGTTCAATTCCAGGAGTGACGCGCCGGCAGCACGTGATTCAGACGGTAGTTGCCGAGCAGATGCGTTTTCCAACGCACCGGATCGTGCAGCGTGTGCGTGCGCGCGTTGCGCCAGTGACGATCGAGATTGAACGGCGCGCGCGTGGCTGCCGAGCCCGCCAGTTCGAAAAGCTTCTCGCTGGCGTCGAGCGCGGCGCGGGTGGTCAGAACCTTGGCTTCGGCGACCGCGACCGATGCCCGGGCGCTGTGCTCGGCGTCGAGCGTGCCGGCCGGCAGCCGGTGCAGCTGATCCAGCGCTTCGGCGGCCTCGATCAGCACCGCGTGTGCCGCGTGGAGGCCGACGGTCAGCCGTCCCACGTCGGCGATGATGTAGGGATCGTCGACCGCACGCGCAACGTTTGAATCCATCCATGGGCGGGCACGCTCGCGCACGAAACGCAGCGTGTCTTCGATGGCGGCCTGCGCGATGCCCTGATCGATGGCCGCCTGCAGCAGCTGGGACGCTGGACCATACAGACCGGGGCGGTCGGCCAGTTGCCAGAGGGGGAGGACGTCGTCCGCATCGACCGGCACGTCGTCGAAATGCACGCTACCGCTTGCGGTGATGCGTTGTCCGATCGCTCGCCAATCGTCGATCACGCGCACGCCCGGTGCCTCGTGGGGCACCCACACCTGCACCGCGCGACCGTCGTCATCGAGCGCGCGCGCCGGGATGCGGTGCGCGAACAAGGCGCCGGTCGAATAGAAGCGACGTCCGCTCAGGCGCAGACCCGACGGCGTGCGACGCAGTCGCGTGGTGCCGTGCAGGATCGTACTGGCCTGAGGCGACTTGCGCTCCGGCCCCGCGTTACCGAGACGCACCCCGGCCAGCACTTCACCGAACAGGCGCCGTTGCTGAGCGGCCGAACCGGCCTCGCGTAGGACCCGTAGGACACCATAGTGATTCTGCGGGATCTGGCCCAGCGCGGCGTCTGCGGCGCACAGGATCACGAAGGTCTCGACCAGCGTCACGAACGACACGTCGGCACCGCCGTGTTCACGCGGTACCGTTATCGCACCCAAGCCGCTTTCAGACCAAAGCGCCAGTTCGTCCCAAGGCAGGCGACGCGAGCGGTCCCGCTCAGCAGCGTCGCGGGAAAAACGTTCGGCTAGACGATGCGCGGCATCGATCGCTTCCTGATCGCCGCGCAGCCGTGCGACGCGTGACGGGTCGATCGGCTCGGGTCGTCGTGTCGATGTGTCTGACCCAGTGGTTGCATTTTCTGTGACGCTCATCGGATGTCCTGGCTGCCTTCGCCGTCCGCGAGCGACCCCGGGGGATTAGGGAAAACCCGCTTGTCACTCGGCTTGCAGACAAGGCGGTGCACGCAGTGGGCCGCCCATGTGACTGGCGGCCCGCGCGTTCCCATGAATCGTGTTCGGCATGCTGCGCGAATGTCCAAGTGGACGGCAGGGCTTATTTGACCAGCAGAGTGGCGCGGCGCTAACCATCAAATTCGAACTTGCATTTTCGTTTTGCTTCGGACGATGCCGGTTCGATGGCGCGTTGCAGACCGCTGAACGCGATCATCATGGCGGTCGGTGCGGCGCCTCGCGTGCGAGCAGGTTCGATGTCCGAGCCGGCGTCATGCGCGGACCGTCGAACTAATCGGGCCTGAGGTGCCGGCGCAAGGACGCGCAGCGTGACGAGGCGCAGCGGGAGGGCAGAAAAGAGGGCAGCGCCGCGGTTCCCGCCCTCCGGACGGCAGCGCACGAGCCAGCGGTGGCAGCCTTGACGGAGCGCAATGGGGCGCAATGGGGCGCAATGGGGCGCAATGGCGCGCGAGCGGGCGTCGCGCGGTGGACGACGTCCGGGGTGGCCTGGCTGCCTAGCACCCGTGGCTACGCGGCGCGCCACGCCAACCGCCAGCACCGTCGCTGCGGCGGCCAGGACGGCACCGCGCTGTTGGCCTCAGGCGCAGGCGGCGGCCACGGCGAAGCTGTCCTCGAACAGCCGGAAGCGCGTGATAAGCCCATTCTTGACGACGAAGTCAAAGGCGAATTCGGATTCGATCAGCTTGCCGGTACGCCGGACACGCGACGCGAGTTCGCCGAGCGCCAGCACCCGTTCGCCCTGCGCGACGAACGTCGTAATCTCGAAACGTTCGGAAATCAGCTGCTCGCGAATCTGCGCGTAGAACTGCGCCGCGCCAGCGCGACCCGCCTTGCGTCCGATCCACGGTACCGTTTCGAGATCGCCCGCGACGAACCAATCGACGTCTTCGCTCACCAGTTCGGCGATCTCGCTCACGTCCTGGGCAGTGCCGGCCCGGCGAAAAAAGCGTTGGACAACGGCGAGGGGATCGGCGGCTTGCATGGCTGTCTCGTTACGTGACGGTTGAACAAAAGTGCGAGCGTCTCGCTTGCGGCGAGCTACGGCGAGCGCGGTCAGGCTGGCAGGCCGTCGCGGCCTAGATGGCTGACGATCAACGCAGTCGCGCGCGGCAGACAGCCCTTGAAGAAATGATCGGTGCCCGGAAACACGGTCACTGGATGCTGCCGCGCGCTTCCCCATGCCAGCAACTGCGGCAAGGGCGCCATCGCATCGTCTTGACCGTGCAGCAGGAGCGTTCGGTCCGGCAACGGCAATGCCTCGTATGCGCGGCCGCCCGGCACGCGTCCCACTGGCAGGCCGAGCAGCGCGATGGCGTGTACCGGTGCGCGTGATTCCAGCAGGCAGGCTGCCCTCGCATAGACATGCGCCCCAAATGAAAAGCCGACCAGCGCGAGCGGCAGACCGGGGTAGAGGTGCCGCAAATGGTCTGCGACGACGACCGCGTCGTCTGCCTCGCCGACGCCGTCGCTATAGCTCCCCTCCGACCCATCGACGCCGCGGAAGCTGGGCCGCACCGCGATCCAGCCTGCCGCGCGCAGTCCACGCGCAATGCTGTGCGGCACGATGTGACGCGGGTTGCCGCCGAGCAGTGGTTGCGGGTGGCTGACCATCGCAATGCCGTGTGGCGTCGCCTCGGGCAGGTCGACCAACAGCTGGATGGTCCCGGCAGGGCCGGCAATCGAGGTCTGCATGTGTGAAGCGGATTCGACTCGGGGCACGTGATTCGGAAGGATAACGCGAAGTGGCCACGCCGCGCGCGCCGGATGGTCCGGATGCAGGAAGGCCGACGAAGGCGACCTCGGCGGCAATCCATCACTCGACACGGCGCGCCACTTCATGGGCCCATCAGTGGAAAATCCGTCATCGTCGTCTAACAAGCGCAGTTGCTCGGCTTCCGTTCGTCCATTCTGCCGCCACGCAATTATTTTTGAGCAATTGACAGTCAGTGATACATCAGACTAGCATCACAGCCTTAGCTCGATTTCGGGATTGGTTAGATGCTTCAGCGCGCACCGGTGGCGCCTCTCAATACTGCGGCGGCGCGCGCCAGTGGCGCTGCGCTGCGCGAGCACGCCTACGATGAAATCAAGCGCCGCATCATCAGCTGCGAATTTCGCCCGGGCGCGCCGATCAACGAGGCGCAGGTCGCATCGATGTTGGGCCTCGGGCGCACACCGGTGCACCACGCATTGCATCGCCTGGAAGTCGAAGGCATGGTGTCGATCATGCCGCGCAAAGGCGTACTGGTCGCGCCGCTGTCGCTGAACGATGTGCTCGACATGATCGAGGTGCGTGCGACCAATGAGGTGCTGTGCGTGACGCTCGCGGCCGAGCGGGCGCACGACGCCGACCTGCGTGCGATGCGCGATATCGTCGAAGCCAGCCCCGCCATGATCGAGCGGCGCGACATCGGTGCGCTGATGGCGCTCGATCTGAAATTCCACGTGGCGGTTTCCGCTGCCTCGCGCAATCGCGTGCTGGCGGATCTCCTGCGCAATCTGCATGAAAAGCAGGCCCGTTTCTGGTTCCTGTCCCTGTCGGATCCGGAGCATCTGAACAATGTCTATCGCGAGCACCTGACCTTGCTCGACGCGCTCGAACGGCGCGACGTGCCGGCCGCGCGCGAAGCAATACGGCAGCACATCGCCGAATTCCGCAAGAACATCATCCGCAGCATCTGAACCCACCATGCCTACCCTCACTTTCCACGTCGCCGACGGCGCTACCCTGAACTTCTCGCCGAAGGCCCTGGTCATCGCCGGTTGGGCCGGCCGCGACGCGGCCAGCGTCGAACACCACATCCGCGAACTCGAAGCGATCGGCGTGAAGCGGCCGTCGACGGTGCCGTGTTTCTACCCGCTGGCGCCGGCACTGCTGAGCACCGACGCGACGCTGAGCGTGCCGCGCAGCGACTCGTCCGGCGAGGTGGAGTGCGTACTGCTGGCGACTGAACAGGGCCTGATGGTCGGCATCGGCTCCGACCATACCGACCGCCGCGTCGAGGCCTACGACGTGACCGTCTCGAAGCAGATGTGCGGCAAGCCGGTGAGCGACACCGTCTGGCGTTTCGACGAAGTGGCCGATCACTGGGACAGTCTGGAAATGCGCTGCTGGCGGGTTCGGGGCGGCGACCGCGCGCTGTATCAATCGGGCAGCACCGCATCGCTTCGCGACCCGCGCGAGTTGATCGAGCGCTTCACGGGCGCTTCGACATTGCCCGTCGGCACCGTCATGTACTGCGGCACGCAGGCCGTGATCGGTGAACTGGGCCATGGCGACGCGTTCGAGGTCGAATTGCACGATCCGGTGCGCTCGCGCACGCTGAAGCACGTCTATAGCGTCGAAGCGCTGCCTGTCAGTGAGTGAGCGCGCGATGCCTTCCCGCCCGACACTTGCACAATTGGCCGACGCGTTGGCGCGCGGCACGACCACCAGCCGCACGTTGACCGAAGCGGCGCTCGGCGCCATCGAAACGCATCGAAAGGCGGGCGGCGCGGCGTTCGTCCACGTCGATGCGTCCGCCGCGCTTGCGGCGGCCGACGCCAGCGATGCGGCGCGCCGCGCTGGCTATTGCCCATCGCCACTGGCCGGCATACCGGTCTCGGTAAAGGATCTGTTCGATGTGGCCGGCCAGGTAACGCGCGCCGGCGCCGTGGTCCTGCCTGACACGCCCGCGGCGACCGACGCCGAGGCGGTGGCGCGTCTGCGCCGCGCCGGCGCGGTCCTGATCGGCCGCACCAATATGAGCGAGTTCGCGTTTTCCGGACTTGGCGTCAATCCCCACTACGGCACACCGCGCTCGCCTTTCGACGAAGCACGCGTGGCGGGTGGTTCGACGTCGGGCGGCGGGCTCAGCGTGGCGCTGGGCATGGCGTCGGCGGCGCTAGGCACCGACACGGGCGGTTCGCTGCGGATCCCCGCCGCCTTCTGCGGCATCGTCGGTTTCAAGCCCAGCGCGGATCGGGTGTCCAGCCGTGGCGCGATTCCGCTCTCGACGACCCTGGACTCGATCGGCGCCCTGGCGCCGTCGGTCGCGTGCTGTGCGACGCTCGATGCCGTGCTGTCCGGCCAGACGCTCGATACGGCGCCGCTGCCGGTCGCGGGACTCCGTCTGTTCGTCACGCGCGATTACGTGTGCGACGGGATCGACGACGCGGTTGGCGCCGCGTTCGAGGCGGCGCTGTCGCGCTTGAGCGCCGCCGGTGCACGCATCGTCGAATTCGATTTTCCGGAGTTGCGGACACTGCCCGAGGTCAACGCGAAGGGCGGTTTCACCGCCGCGGAAAGCTGGTACTGGCATCGCGATCTGCTGCGCAGTCGAGGCGGCGAGTACGACCCGATCGTCGCGCGCCGGATTGCCCGTGGCGAGGCGATCAGCGCCGCCGACTATCTCGAACTGCTCGATGCCCGCGCGCATCTGCAGGCGCGCGCGGCGGAAAAGCTGCGTGGCAGCGACGCGTGGCTGATGCCGAGCGTGGCGATCCGCGCACCGCGCCTCGACGAGCTCGCCGATGCGGACGACTTTCTCCGGATCAACGGTCTCGTGCTGCGCAACACGACGGTGCTCAACTTCCTCGACGGCGCTGCGTGCTCGGTGCCGTGCGCGGCGGGCATCGGCTTGTCCGTGGGCGGACTGTACGGCAGCGATGCGAAGGTGCTTTCGGTTGCGGCCGGCGTCGAACGCGCGCTGGCCGACGCCGCCCATTGAAGGTGTTTTACCGACCGATGCACTGGGTGTGCGTCGGTCGTTTTCCATACAACGGCTCACCGGATAATCTGCATAACTGAACATGAAAGCCGACCTGAACCTAGATCCGGGCCTGAACAGCCCGACCGGCGGTGCGGAGATTTCGCCGCACGTCCGGACCGAAGCCTATCGAAAGGCGACCTGGCGACTCATTCCTTTCCTGGTGTTCCTGTTTGTGCTGGCCTGGATCGATCGCGTCAACGTCGGTTTCGCCAAGCTGCAGATGTTGCAGGACCTGCAGTTCAGCGAGGCGGTGTACGGTTTCGGCGCGGGCATCTTCTTCATCGGCTACTTCCTCTTCGAGTTGCCGAGCAACCTGTTGCTGGAAAAAATCGGGGCCCGCAAGACCCTCGCGCGCATCACGATCCTGTGGGGCCTGGCATCGATGGCGATGATCTTCGTCAAGACGCCGATGCAGTTCTATGTGCTGCGCTTCGTGCTGGGCGTGTTCGAAGCGGGCTTCTTCCCCGGCGTCGTGCTGTATCTGACGTACTGGTTTCCGTCCGCGCGTCGCGCCAAGATCAATGGTCTGTTCATGACCTCGTTCGCCATCGCCGGTGTGGTTGGCGGGCCGATCGCCGGCTTGATCATGGACGTGATGTCGAACGTCGAGGGCCTGGCAAACTGGCAGTGGCTGTTCCTGGTGGAAGGCATTCCGTCGGTGCTCGCTGGCATTGCGGTATTGCTCTACCTACCGGAAAAGCCGGCCGTGGCGCGCTGGCTGGCGCCGCTCGAACGGGAAGCGATCGAAACCGAACTGCGCGCGGACAATGCGACCCCGGGCCGCCATGCCACGCTGCGTGAAGCGATCGGCAATCCCCGGCTGTGGATCTGCACCGCGACCTACTTCTGCATCGTGAGCGGCAATGCGACGATCGCCTTCTGGACGCCGTCGATCATTCGCGAGTTGGGCGTGAAGAGCAATCTGTGGATCGGGATGCTCGCCGCGATTCCGTTCATCGCCGGCACCATCGCGATGATCGCCAACGGGGCGCATTCGGACAAAACTGGCGAGCGCCGCATGCATTGTGCGTATGCCGCTGTAATCGCTGCGATCGGCATCAGCCTCACGGGCGCGCTGCTGGCGCAACCGACGCTCGCACTGATCGCGTTGACCGTCGGCGCGATGGGCATCCTGTCCGCCTTCCCGGTGTTCTGGTCGCTGCCGGCCGCTTTCCTGTCGGGCACGGCGGCGGCAGGCGGCATCGCTATCATCAATTCGGTGGGGAATCTCGCCGGCTTCGCGGCGCCGTACGCCATCGGCTGGCTGAAGACCACCACCGGCCTGCTGTCCTCCGGCCTGTACTTCGTCGGCGTGCTCGAGTTCGGCGCGGCGGTACTGATCGTACTGTTCATTCGCGACAAGCGTCTCGGCGCCTGAGCCCCGCGCGAACGGCCGATGCCGGCGTCAAGGTGGGCGTCGGCGTCGATACCGAGGTCGACGCTGACGACGGATCCGTGTCCTTCCCCTGCCTCGCGTGCGCGACCCCTCGACCCCTATCACGCGCGCGAACTTCGATGCACCCCCCCGGCCGTGTCCGCCATGGTCCGCCGTGCCGATCGCAAGGCGCGCCGCCCCCTTCCCGAATTACATCCACGCAGTCCCGCGCAGTGGACGGCCGGCACGCGCCGTCGTGATGCTTCCGCCGGGCGCGGGTATCATGTCGATCTCGTGTCGATTGTTTACCGCCGGCGACAGGACCAGCCCGGCGCGGCGAGCGGTTCGGGCCGCGACCACGCTCATCGGGGAAACCCGATCTTCATCTGAGCGGAATCCCCACTTCACCGAAAAGAAATTGTTCGCCACGCTGTGCTTGACCGACACTGAGGCTTCGCTGGCCGCGCATCACAAGGCGCGGTCGGCGACCGCGGCATCAACGAGACAGGAACAGGGCGAATGACTTCAGGTGGGCCAGGCACGGCCGCGAGTGCGGCGTCATCCCGTATCAGCGATATCCCGCGTCGGTGGGCATCGGCGACGCCAGACGGCGTCGCAGTGCGTGAAGAGGGTGAAGCCGTCACCTTCGGGCAGTTGTGGCACAACATCGAAGCTGCCATCGCGTTCCTGCAGGGGCGAGGCGTCGGTCTTGGCGACCGCGTGATGATCGTCACCGAGAATTGCACTGCGTCGATCACGCTCCTGTTTGCCCTTTCGGAGATCGGCGCCTGGCCGGCCGTGGTCAACGCGCGGTTGTCGGAGCGTGAAATCGAGAGCATCCGTGCCCATTGCAGACCGCGGCTGATGATCTTCACGCATTCGGTTTCGCCGGATGCCGTCAGGCACGGTGTGAACTATCGCGCGCGGGAAATCACGCCGCCAGGGCTGGGACCGCTGATGGAAGCCGCGCTTGATGCGGAGAGCCCCCGCGAGCCGGAGGCGCTGGCGCGGCAGGTTGCGCTGCTGATCTATACCTCGGGCACGACCGGACAGCCGAAGGGCGTGATGGCGACGCATCGCGGGCTCATGCACTTCGCTCGCGTGTCGGCGCGATCCCGCGATCTCTCGCCGCGCGACTGCAGTTATGCGGTGATGCCGATCTCACATATCTTCGGGCTGGCAACGGTCCTGCTGGGGACCTTCGAAGCCGGGGCCAGCCTGATGCTGTTCGCGCGCTTCAAGCCGGAGGACGTGCTGCACGGGTTGGCGGACGGCACCGTGACGATTCTGCAGGGTGTGCCGACCATGTTTGCGAGGATCCTTGCCTATCTGCGCGATCACCCCCAGCCGGTGCGCGCGCCCGCGCTGCGTTATGTCTACACCGGCGGCGGGCCGGTCGAAGCGACGTTGAAGCGTGAGGTCGAGGCGACCTTCGGCCAGCCGCTGCACCATGGCTATGGCATGACGGAATACGCCGGCTCGGTGTTCATTACCCGCATGGAGCGCCCGCGCAACGACGTCTCGTGCGGCGAGATCGTCGAGGGCGCCGAGTTGCGCGTAGTCGGCGCCGACGGCCGGGACGTGCCGACCGGCGAGCCGGGCGAGCTTTGGGTGCGCGGCCCGGGTGTGATGCACGGCTATTACCGTTCGCCCGAGCAGACTGCCGAGGCGCTGCGCGAGGGCGGCTGGCTGAACACGGGCGACATTGGCCGACTGGGATCGGACGGCGCTTTGTTCGTGGTCGGCCGTTCGAATGATCTGATCATCCGCTCCGGCTTCAATGTCTATCCGATCGAGGTCGAATCGGTGGTGAACAGCCACCCGGCGGTCAAGCAGTCGGCCGTGATCGGTCGGCGCACCGCGGACAACAACGAGGAAATCGTCGCCTTCGTCGAGGTCAGGCCGGGGCACCTGCTCGATGTCGCCGAATTGCAGGAATTCTTGAAACCCCGCCTGTCGGCGTTCAAGCGCCCGTCTCATGTACTGTTGCTGGACCGCATGCCGTTTAGCGCCAGCGGCAAGCTGCTCAAGCAGCGCCTGCGCGCGTTGGCCGACGAGGCGCTGGTCTCCTGACGCCGAGCCGACGGGCCACGGCCCCGCCGTCCCGACCGCTTGTTTCCGCACAGTCCGCCACACTGTCCGACGCCGGGTCGCTGAGCAGCCCGCGCCGCGCTTGGCCCGGCATCTCAGTCGATGCGGCCTTCGCCGTCCGCCACCAGCAGATCGACCAGCTTGCGCGCGAAGAGCGGCAGTGCCGCGAGGTCGGCGACCAGAATCTGCAGATTACGCACGGCCCAGTCGTCCTTCAGCGGCACGATACGCAGCGCCATCGTCTTGGCATGCCGTTGCGCGGTGGTCTCCGGCAGCACGCCGATGCCGATGTTCGCCTCGATCATCCGGCACGCCGTCTCGAAATTGCTGACCTGGATGCGCCACCGCATCGTGCGCTGTAGTTCGGCCGACGCCCGCTTCAGGAAGCCGTGGATGGCGCTCGCCTCTGGCGGGCCGATGAAGTCGTAGGCCAGTGTGTCGGCGAAGTCGACCTTCTTCTGTTCGGCGAGCGGGTGGCTGAGTCCGGTCGCCAAGACCAGCCGGTCGCGCCGGTACGGCATTACCTGCAGTCCTTCCGCGTGCACGTTGCCGGCGGCCAGTCCAATGTCCACGGTGCCTTCCTGCACGGCGCGCACCACGTCCCCACTCAGTCGTTCGTGCAGATCGATGTAGACGTCGGGGAAATTGACCAGATAGGTGCGCAGCACTGCCGGCAGGAATTCACTGGTCGACGTCGTGTTCGCGGCGATACGCACATGGCCTTTCACGCCGTTCGAGTATTCGTGAAGGTCGCCGGTCAGCTGTTCGAGCTGTTGCAGCACCCGGCGCGCGTGCAGCAGCAGCGTCTCGCCCGGCCCCGTCAGCGTGACCCCCTGGCTGGTGCGACTCAACAGCTTGACGCCGACCTGTTCTTCCAGATTTTTGATACGGGTGCTGGCCGCCGGCAGGGACAGGTGCGAGCGACGGGCGCCGCCGGTGAGGCTGCTCTGGTCCGCGATGTGGGTGAAGAGTCGTAGGTCGACTAGATCGAAGTGCATAAATCTCCGGGGCCGTCACGCAACGGCGCAGCACGGATGTTACACGCTGCGCGGCAACGCCTTCCATTATCGCTATCACGGGTTAATACCAGCCGAACGCGGGTTTCGGCATTCGCAAATTCTCCGTTCGCGCGCGATGCGTCAAGCTGTGTCACAGCAAAGCACATCGGAGACGGGAGCAATGGCAACACAGCAGATGATGGAAGGCAAGGTCGTCGTGGTGACCGGCGCGGGCGGCGGCATCGGTCGCGACATCGCTCTGCTGATGGCCGCCAGTGGCGCGCGCGTGGTGGTCAACGACGTGGGCGCGTCGCTCGGCGGCGAGGGCCACAGCGCAGGTCCGGCGCAGAAGGTCGTCGAGGAAATCGCCGCGCTGGGCGCGCAGGCGGTCGCGAACACGGACAGCGTGGCCGATGCGACAGGCGCGCGTCGCATCGTACAGACCGCGCTGGACAGTTTCGGACGGATCGACTGCGTGGTCAACAATGCCGGCATCCTGCGCGACCGCTTCTTCCACAAGATGAGCGACGAGGAGTGGGACGCGGTGTTGAAGGTGCACCTGTACGGCAGCTACAACGTCTCGCGTGCCGCCGCCGAACATTTCAAGACGCAGGGCTCCGGCGCCTACGTCCACATGACCTCGACCTCCGGCCTGATCGGCAACCTCGCGCAAGCCAATTACAGTGCCGCCAAGCTTGGCATCGCCGGGCTCTCGAAGTCCATTGCGTTGGACCTGGCGCGGGCCGGCGTGCGCTCGAACTGCATCGCGCCGTTCGCGTGGAGCCGGATGATCAGTTCGATCAAGGTCGACTCCGACGAGCAGGCCGCGCGCGTCGAGAAGATCAAACAGATGACGCCCGCCAAGATCGCGCCGCTCGCGGTGTACCTGGCCAGTGATGCGGCGAGCGACGTCAACGGCCAGATCTTCGCGGTGCGCAACAACGAGCTCTTCCTGATCAGTCAGCCGCGGCCGGTCCGCTCGGTGCATCGCGGCGAAGGTTGGACGCCGGAGTCGATTGCCGAGCATGGCATGCCGGCGCTAAAGGGTTCGTTCCATCCGCTGGAAGTGTCGGCCGACGTGTTCAGTTGGGATCCGGTCTGATGCGCGAGGCGCGAACGCTCGATCCGGACGCGACGGACGCGGTCGCAAAGTTCGTGCGACCCGGCGACGTGGTGGCCTGGGGGCAGTGCGGCGCCGAACCGCTCGCGCTGACGCGTGCACTGATCGCGCAGCGCCACGCGGTGGGCGGACGCTTCGGTGTATTCGTCGGCGCCCAATGGTCGGACACGCTGCGTCCCGAACATGCCGACGCGATCGACATCGTGTCGTACACGGCCGCGGGCAGCAACCGCGCGCTGGCCGAGGCGGGCGTCTTGTCGATCCTGCCGGTTCACTACTCCTGTTTCGAGCGAGCGGTACGCGTCGACGTGCTGCTGCTTCAGGTTGCGCCGCCCGACGCGGCAGGCCGCTACAGCCTGTCCGTCGCGCACGAATACCTGGTGCCGTATCTCGACACGGCGCGTGTCGTGATTGCCGAAGTGAATGCACTCGCACCGTGGACCCATGGCTCGGTCGTGCTGCGCGAGCACGACTTCGATGCGCTGGTCCACACCGAGCGCGCTCCGTTGACGCTGCCTCGGGCGGCACCGAGCGACACCGACCGACGCATCGCAGCACACGTCGCGGGGCTGATCGAGGACGGCGCCACGCTTCAGTTCGGCATGGGCGCCTTGCCGGAAGCCGTGCTTGCCGCGCTCGGCGATCGGCGCGATCTGGGCCTGCACAGCGGCACCTTCGGCGACGAGGCGGCCGACCTGATGGAGCGCGGCGTGATCACCAACGCGCGCAAATCGATCGACGTCGGCGTGAGCGTCAGCGGCGTGATGATGGGCGGCGAGCGCGCCTATCGCTTCGCACATCGCAATCCGCAGGTGCAGTTCCGCGCAACGGCCTATACGCACGACATTGACGTGCTGGGCCGTATCGACCGTCTGGTGGCGATCAACTCCGCGCTGGAAGTGGACCTGACCGGGCAGATCAACGCGGAGAGCGTGGCCGGCCGTTACCTCGGCGCGGTAGGGGGCGGCATCGACTTCATGCGCGGCGCGGCGCGCTCCCGTGGCGGCGTTGCGGTCATCGCGCTCGCGTCGCGCGGGCGTGCCGGCAGTCGCATCGTGGCGCGGCTGAACGGACCGGTCACGACGCCGCGCAGCGACGCCGGCGTCATCGTCACCGAACATGGCGTGGCCGACCTGCGTGGCTTGACGCTGCGGCAGCGCGTCAGGCGGATGATCGACATTGCCGCGCCGGAGCTGCGCGACGACCTTGCCGCCGACAGCCAGGCACTGCGCCTGCACTAGATGCGAGACGGAGATTGAGATGAGACGAGCAGCAATCGTAGCGCCGGTGCGCACCCCGGTTGGCACCTTCGGCGGCAGCTTGCGGCCGGTTCCGGTCGAGGTCCTGGCAGCCACTGTCATTCAGGCAACACTGGCGCGCAGCGGTGCGGATCCCGAGCGGATCGAGGATGTGGTGTTCGCGCAGTCCTATGCCAACAGCGAGACGCCGTGCGTCGGTCGCTGGGCGGCGCTGCAGGCCGGCCTGCCGGTGCACGTGCCCGGCATGCAGCTCGACCGACGCTGCGGCGGGGGGCTGCAGGCGGTGGTGACCGCCGCGATGATGGTGCAAAGCGGCGCGGCCGACGTCGTGGTCGCAGGCGGCGTCGAGAGCATGAGCAATATCGAGTACTACAGCACGGACATGCGCTGGGGCGCCCGTGCCGGCTCCGTACGCCTGCACGATCGACTCGAACGCGGGCGGGAGCGTTCGCAGCCCGAGGCGCGCTTCGGCTACATCTCCGGCATGATCGAGACCGCCGAGAATCTGGCCCGCGACTATCACATTACGCGGCAAGAGGCGGATGAATATGCGGCTCGCAGCCATCGGCGCGCGGCGGCGGCGTGGGATGCCGGCAAGTTCGCGGAGGAGGTCGTGCCGGTCAGCGTGCCGCAACGCAAGGGAGACCCGATCCTCTTCGCCCGCGACGAAGGCATCCGTGCGGACGCGACGCCAGCCTCGCTGGCGAAACTGCGCGCCTTGAGCAAGGACGGCACCGTCACGGCGGGCAACGCCAGCCAGCAGAACGACGCCGCCGCCGCGTGCCTGATCGTCGCCGAGGACCGGCTCGAAGCGCTCGGACTCGAGCCGATGGGCTATCTCGTGGGCTGGGCCGCGAGCGGTTGCGATCCCGCCACGATGGGGATCGGCCCCGTGCCGGCCGTACAGAAACTGCTGGGCCGCCTGGGCCTCTCGTTCGAGGATCTCGACCTGGTGGAACTGAACGAGGCCTTCGCATGCCAGGTTCTGGCGGTCCTCAAGGGGTGGGGCTGGCGCGACGACGAGCGGCTCAACGTCAACGGCTCGGGCATTTCTCTCGGGCATCCGATCGGCGCGACCGGCGTGCGCATGCTGACCACCTTGCTGCACGAACTGAAGCGCCGCAACGGCCGCTATGGCTTGGAGACGATGTGCATCGGCGGAGGGCAGGGCATCGCCGCCGTCTTCGAACGGGCCTGAGTGCGCGCGCGGCGCGATGCAGCGTGCGATGTGACGTCCGAGGCGGCGCGCGCGCCAGCAGGCAGCGGCGACGCTGCGCGCCCGGCCCGAACTGGAATTGAGAGAAAGCGATGAGCGAACTGCTGATTGAAAACGACGCGGGCATCGTGACGCTTACGATGAACCGCCCGGAAGCGAAAAACGCGCTGAACCTGCCGATGCGCGCCGCGTTGCGCGACGCGGTGCAGGCGATTCGGCATGATCGGAGCGTGCGCGCGGTGGTCTTGAAGGGCGCTGGCAAAGACTTCAGCGCGGGTGGCGACGTGCGCGGCATGAACGTGGAGGACGCCGAGGCGGGGCGCAATCGTCTCGACGATCTGCACGGCTGGATCGCGCAGCTCGTCGATCTCGACCGGCCGGTGATTGCAGCAGTCGACGGCGTCGCCTACGGCGCGGGCTTCAGCCTCGCGCTGGCCGCCGACTTCGTCATTGCAACCGACCGTGCCCGCTTCTGCATGCCGTTCATGAAAGTCGGCCTGGTGCCGGACTGCGCGGCGTTCTACACGTTGCCACGGGTGGTCGGCCTCGCACGGGCAAAGGAGCTGATCTTCACGGCGCAGGAGATCGACGCGCAGCGCGCGCAATCGCTGGGCATCGTATTGGACGTGGTGCCGGCCGAGCAACTGGCGGCGCGGACCGCCGCCGTCGCGGGTGCGCTCGCCGGCGCTTCGTCGGCGGCCTTCGGCCTGTCGAAGCGGGCGTTGAACCTGTCGCTCGGCAGCGACCTGCGCACCATGCTCGAGCTCGAAGCGGCGACCCAGGGCGTGGCGTTCTCCACGGCGTTCCATCGCGAGGCGGTGCAGCGCTTCCGCGACAAGGCAGCGCCTCTTTTCCAATGGCCCGCGGCATGACGATCGACTATCAAACACTGAAGAATTGGCCGTTCCCGCCGCTCGAACACCGCTATACGGCGCGCGACGCAGTGCTGTACAGCCTGGGACTCGGCTACGGGACCGACCCGCTCGATCCACGCGACCTGCCCTTCGTCTACGACAGCGATGCGAAGGACCTGCGCGTGTCGCCGACTTTCGCGAACGTGCTCGGCTATCCGGGTTTCTGGGCCAAGCATCCGGGTACCGGCATCGATTGGGTCAAGCTGCTGCATGGCGAACAAACCTTGCGCCTGCATCACCCCCTGCCGCGCGAGGCGACCGTGATCGGGCAATCGCGCGTGGCGAAGATCGTCGACAAGGGGCCCGGCAAGGGCGCGCTGGTCCTGATCGAGCGCACCATCACCGACAAGGCAAGCGGGGTGTTGCTCGCGACCGTCGAGCAGTTGAACTTCTGTCGCGGCGATGGCGGTTACAGCGCGAGCGGCCAGCCGAGCGACGAGCCGATTCCGACGCCGCCGCCGTTGCCCGAGCGGGCGCCGGATGACGTCTGCGATCTCGTCACCCGACCGGAAAGCGCACTGATCTACCGGCTCTCGGGCGACGACAATCCGATCCACGTCGATCCGGAAGCGGCGCGCAACGCCGGTTTCGAGCGCCCGATCCTGCACGGACTGGCGACCTACGGCGTGGCCGGGCGCGCGGTGGTCCGTGTGGCTTGCGACAACCGTCCGGAGCGGCTGGCAATGCTGTACACGCGCTTCAGCGCGCCGGTGTATCCCGGCGAAACGATCCGTACCGAGATGTGGCGTGATGGCGGCACCGTCTGGTTCCGGTCGCGCGCACTGGAACGCGACGTGATGGTGCTGAACAACGGTCGCGCCGAATTGCGCTGACCCTCACCAGGAGCCCGATATGGCGCGTCAACCTCGCCCGCTGGTCCGCTCGGACATCGCGTACAGCACGCCCACGCACGTCACGGTGCGCGGCAAGGACCTGGTGCGCGACGTCCTGGGTCAGATGAATCTGGGCGACTTCGCATTCCTGCAGCTCACCGGCCGGACCGCCTCGCCACGGCAAGCAGCGGTATTCAACGCGCTGTTGATCACCCTGGTGGAGCACGGCATGACGCCGAGCGCGATCGCCGCGCGCATGACGTACGCCGGCGCGCCGGAGTCCTTGCAGGCGGCTGTCGCGGCAGGGCTGTGCGGACTCGGATCGGTATTCGTCGGCAGCATGGAGGGCGCCGCGAGGATGTTGCACGAAGCGCTGTTAGGCCAGCCCGACGAGGTAGACCTCGAGCGCGTGGCCCATGACACGGTCGCCGCGCTGCGCGAGCGCGGCGCGGCGATCGCCGGCCTCGGCCATCCGCTGCACAAGCCGGTCGATCCGCGCGCGCAACGGTTGTTCGAGATCGCTGCGGAAAACGGCATGTCCGGCCGCTACGTCGCGTTGATGCAGGGCATTGCGCGCGAAGCGGAGCGGGCCACCGGCAAGGCCCTGCCGATCAACGCGACCGGTGCGATCGGCGCGATCTGTTGCGAATTCGGTTTTCCGTGGCACATGGTCCGCGGCTTCGGCGTAATGGCCCGCGCCATCGGCCTGGTCGGCCACCTGATGGAGGAGGCCGAACGTCCGATGGCGGTCGAAATCTGGCAGCGCGTGGAAGACGAAGCGTCGCGGCATCTGCGCGAGGCATGAGCGCAGGCGTTGGCGTCGGCGTTCCGCGTGGCAGGGTAGCGGAGGCGGCGAGGGAAGGAGGGCAGCAGCAAGGCAGCACGACGTGAAGGCAGGGCTGTGGACGGGCGGCATGGCGTGCAGTGGAGCAGGGGCACTGCCGACCGGATCGAAAAACGACACCAAGAATCGCACGCGATGATCGTGCGATCGACATGATCAGCAGGAGACACGACACCATGCGACCCATCCGGCAAGCGTCCCTCGCGGCACGGCTTGCAAACATCCCAACCGGCTTGCGAGCCGCATCCAGCGCGGCGAGACGGCGCGCGCTGGCCTGCGCCGTTGCGGCTGGCCTGACGCTGGCAACCGGCGCGGCGCATGCCGACGACGGCACGCTGACGATCGGCGCGCTGCTGCCGATGAGCGGCCCGAACGCGGAATACGGTCAGACTTTCGGATCCGGGGCGGACCTGTCGATCGCGCACGTCAACGACGATCACATCCTGTCGAAGAAGCTCGTGCTGCGGTACGAGGACAGCCAGGCGCTGCCGATGCAAGGCGTGCTGGGGATGAACAAGCTCGTCAATGTGTACGAGACACCGCTGGTGCTGACCGGCTTCACCGGCGTGTCCAAGGCGGTCGCGCCGATCGCCCGGCGCAGTCGCACCGTGGCGGTCAACGGCGGCGGCGTCGGTCCGGACCTCGCGCAGCTGGGGCCGTATTTCTGGAACGTGATTCCGCTCGCGAACGCGGAAGTGCGGGCGATCATTCCGTACCTGATCAACGAACGCAAGCTCAAGCGCTTCGTCCTGATCTACGTCGACGATCCGCTCGGGCAGTCGATCAACCAGGAACTGGCGCAGGACCTGCCGCCCGCTGGCGGCACGCTTGCCGCGTCGTTCGCCGTCCCGGCCGGTTCGCAACAGTTCGGCGGCGTGGTGGCGCGGGTGCGCGATGCGCGCCCCGACCTCATCTTCATCGCGTCCTATGGCGCGCAGCAATCCCAGATCGTCAAGCAATTGCGCGACAACGGCGTGATGCAGCAGATTGCCAGCTATTCGGCGTTCAGCATCCCGGCGATCAACGCGCTGCCTGAGGCCAAGGGCGCCCTCTACACCACGCAGCGCTTCGACTGGGACGCGCCGGACCGACTCACACAGCGCTTCGTTGCCGACTACAAGCAGCGGTACGGACGCAAGCCCACCGCGTACGCGGCGAACTATTACAACGCGGTACGCCTGTTCGCGATCCTCGCGGCTTCGCTCGAACACGACGGCAAACCGGTGACCGGGCAAAACCTGCTCGCGGCACGGCAACGCCTGCAACACTTCGATCTCGTCGGCGGCAGCGTTTCGTTCGACGCCAACGGTACGGTGCGCGCGCCGATTCAAGTCAACCAGATCGACGGCGCCGGCGGCACTGTCGTCTCCACCATCCGCTGACGGGGGCACCATGCTGTTCGTCCAATTGCTGCTCAATGGCGTCGCGCTCGGCGCCCTGTATGCGCTCACCGCTGGCGGCTTCTCGCTGATCTTCGGCGCGACGCGGATCTTCCACTTCGCACACGGCGCCGCCTTCATGATCGCCGGCTATGGCTTCTATGAGCTGTACGACCGACTGCACTGGCCGTGGTACGCCGCGGCGCTGCTCGCCGCGCTGGTCACGGTCGTCTTCGGCGTGTTGCTCGATCGCCTGGTCTACACGCCGATCAAGCGGCACGAGAACTCGTTCTTCACGTTGTTCGCCGGTGCCTTCGGGGTCGGCATCATCGTGCAGAACCTGATCGCGTTCTTCTTCGGACGCGGCTTCGTCGCGATTTCGACGCCGCTGTCGAAGGGCGTGAAACTGTTGGAAGGGGTATACGTCGCCCCGCTCGCGGGCTTGTCCGTCGTCGTCGCGCTGCTGGCTTTCGGTGGCCTGAGCCTGTTTCTGTCACGCAGCCGCACCGGCATTGCGTTGCGCGCGCTTGCCGACAGCCCGGAACTGGTGCGCGCTTACGGCATGTCGCCGCAACGCCTGTCGCAAGTCGCGTTCGCATTGGGTTCGCTGATGGTCGTGCCCGCCGCGATCCTGAGCGGCGCAAGTGCCGGTCTCAATCCGGCTGTGGGCAGCCACGTCATGCTGATCAGCCTGGCCGCCACCATCGTTGGCGGTGTCGGCAGCCTGCGCGGCGCGGCCTGCGCCGGGCTGCTGCTCGGGCTGGCCGAGAGCCTGGCGCTCCTCTGGTTCAGTCCGCAGTGGAGCGAGGCCGTGGTGTTCGTCGTGCTGTTCCTGTTCATCCTGTTTCGTCCTTCCGGCTTTTTCGGCCGTGTCTGGGTCCACTGAGCGAGGTCCACCATGCTTGCCTATCTACAGAACCTGGCCGTGCTGATCTGCGTGAACGCCATCCTTGCGATGACGCTCAACTTCCTGATGGGCTACGCCGGCATCTTTTCGCTGGCGCATGCCACCTTCTTTGGCGTCGGCGCGTACACGGTCGCGTTCGTCGCCATGCATGTCAGCCCATCGCTTTTCGTCTGCACCTTTGCCGCAATGGCCCTGGCCGCAGCACTGTCACTCGCCCTTGCGCTGCCGGCGCTACGGGTGCGCGGCGAGTATTTCGTCGCGGCCTCGCTCGGGCTGCAAATGTTGGCGGTTACCGTATTTTCCGAGTGGCGGAGCGTCACCGGGGGACTGGGCGGGATCACCAACATACCGCCGGTCGAGTTTTTCGGCGTGCCGATCGAGTCGGCGAACGGTTTCTTCGCGCTGGCGCTCGGTTTTCTGGTGGCGGTCGCGCTGGTCATCGCGCTGTTGGTCCGCTCGTCCACCGGGCGCAACCTGCAGGCCATCCGCGACAGCGAGTCCGCTGCGCTGGCGCTCGGCAAGAACGTCGCGGCGATCAAGACGCTGTCGGTGGTCGTGTCGGCGGCGCTCGCCGCGACGGCGGGCGTGGTGTACACCTTCTATCTCAGCTTCATCAACGTCGAGGGCTTCACGCTCGACCTGTCGGTGTTGTTGATGGCGATGGTGATCATCGGTGGCACCGGCTCGCTGGTGGGGCCCATCGTCGGCGCCGCGTTGCTGATGCTGTTGCCGGCCGGCTTGAGCTTCATCCCCGGCCTGCCGCAGGCCGAAGTTGGACTGATCCAGCAGATCGTCTACGGCTTGGTGATGGTCCTGCTGATGATCTACCGGCCGGGCGGCATCGCCGGCCAACGCAAGCGCCGCGTCGCGACCACGGAGACCGCGCAATGACCGCCTTTCCCGCATCCGCACCGGCCGCCGCAGCGACCCCGCAGGCCGGACCCGCCGCCGACGGCGACGCCGCGCCGCAAGCGGCCCGCGCGCCATTGCTCGCAGTGCGCCAGCTGGGCAAACGCTTCGGCGGACTGCAGGCGGTTTCCGACGTGACACTCGAACTGCATGCCGGCATCGTCACGACGCTGATCGGACCGAACGGCGCCGGCAAGACCACGCTGTTCAATCTGATCACCGGGCACCTGACACCCACGTCGGGCGATGTCCTGTACGAAGGAAAGTCGATCGCCGGCCAATCGCCATGGCGGATCGCGCGCAGCGGCGTCGGACGCACGTTTCAGGATCTGCGGCTGTTCTCCCGCATGAGTGTCGAGGAAAACGTGCTGACGGCGATGGAGCACAGTGCGTGGCTCTGGCAGCCCGGCGGCCGGGCGGCGCGGCGGACCCGCGCGGAGCGCGTCGCGCAGATCCTTGAGATGACGCACCTGAGCGCGCTGGCGGATGCGCGCGCGATCGACCTGGCATACGCGGAACGCAAGTTCCTCAGCATTGCGCGACTGATCGCCAGCGACGCGCGTATCTGGTTGCTCGACGAGCCGGCCTCGGGGCTGGACCCGCGTTCCTACGACCGATTCGTCGGGCTGCTTCGCTCGCAGGTCGCGCAGGGTGTCACGGTCTGCATCATCGAGCACAACCTCGACGTCGTCTCGAACGTTTCCGACCGCGTCGCTTTTCTCGATCAAGGCCGCCTGCTTGCCGAAGGCACGCCTCGCGAGGTGCTGGACGATCCGCGCCTCGCATCGATCTATTTCGGAGAAACCGCATGAGCGAACCCATCCTGCAGGCGCGTTCGCTGAAAGCCGGCTACGGCGGTCGCGCGGTCCTCAACGGCATCGACGTGAGCTTGCGCGAGAACGAGGTGCTGTGCCTGCTCGGGCACAACGGCGCGGGCAAATCCACGCTGATCAAATCGCTGTTCGGTCTGATGGCGCCGAGCGCGGGCGAAGTATGGGTGGATGGGCGCAAGCGCACGCAAGCCAGCGTGCGGGCCGCCACCGATGCCGGCATCGCGCTGGTCCCTGAGGGGCGCGGCGTGTTTCCCAGCCTGACGGTCGCCGAAGTGCTGAAGCTGGGGCTGTGGTCGGCCAAGGTGCCGGCCGCGGAACATGCCGCGCGGCTGGACTGGGTGACGACCGTGCTGCCAGCGATCAAGAAGTTCTATGCGCAGCGCAGCGGCTCGCTGTCCGGTGGCCAGCAGCAGATGGTGTCGATCGGCCGTGCGCTGCTGTCGCGTCCCCGCTGCCTGTTGATGGACGAGCCGTCGATCGGGCTGGCGCCGAAGCTCTTCCAGGATCTGCTTGGACCGATCCGCCAGCTGCAACAGGACACGCGCATGGCGATCCTGCTTGTCGAGCAGAACGTGCGGGAGGCACTCAAGGTCAGCGACCGGGTCGTGGTGATGAAGTCCGGGATGTTGATTCGAGAGGCGTTGCCGGCCGATCTCGATACCAATGCAAAATTGATGGAGCTCTACTGATGACGGCGCTGCTCACGCTGAATGGTCTCCTCGACGCGCATCTTGATGCACATCCGACACGCACGGCACTGATCGACGGTGAACGACCGGTCAGCTACGCGGAATTCGACGAGCTTGCCGAACAGGCGTCGGGCTGGTTGGTTTCCCAGGGCATCCAAGCCGGGGATCGCGTGGCGATCTGGCTGGTCAACCGGATCGAGTGGCTGGCCCTGTTGTTCGGCGCCGCGCGGCTTGGCGCCACCGTGGTGGCGGTCAATACGCGCTATCGCTCGCTGGAGGTAGGTCACATCCTGTCGAAGTCGCGGGCAAGGATGTTGATCTTGCAGCCGCGCTTCAGGAAGATCGAGTTCCTGTCGGAACTGCAGAACGTGCCGGAGGCGAGCCTCGCCGCACTGGAACGCGTGGCCGTCATCGACGCCGGGTACGACGCATTCGGCAAGACAGCGGCCAACACAGCCGGCAATACAGACCGCAATGCTGGCGTCGCGAGCGAAGTGGCGGCCGCGGGCTCCGGCGCCGCCGATCGGATACCGGCCACCGTGCACGGCAAGCCGGTGGTCTCGCTCGATCTGACGCGGTTCGCCACGGACCGTGGCGCGCGCGCGCCGGTTTCCCCGGACGCGCCGCTGATTCTCTTCACGACTTCGGGCACGACCAAGGCGCCGAAGCTGGTCGTGCATCCGCAGCACACTGTGGCGGGGCATAGCCGTCGGGCGGCGCGTGCCTATGGCTTCGATCAGCCGGACGCGGTGATGCTGGCCGCCTTGCCGTTCTGCGGCGTGTTCGGCCTCAACGGTGCATTGGCCGCGTTCGCCGGCGCTGCGCCGGTCGTGCTGCTCGACACGTTCGACGGTCCCGAGGCGGCTCGCCTGATGCAACGGCATCGGGTCACGCACACCTTCGGCAGCGACGAGATGTATCGGCGCCTGGCCGAAGCCGCGCCAGGCGACGCCCCGTTTCCATCGGCGCGGGTGCTCGGCTTCGCGGCCTTCCAGCCTGGTGTATCGGATCTTGCCAGCCGCCTGGCGAGTCGCGGCATGCACTTGACCGGGCTGTACGGCTCGAGCGAGGTCCAGGCGCTGTTCTCGTTGCAGCGGCTCGATGCGCCGCTCGATGCGCGTATCGAAGGGGGCGGTTATCCGGCGGCGGCCGCGGCCCGGGTGCGAATCCGGGATATCGAGACCGGCGCATTGCTCGGTCCGGGACAGAGCGGTGAGATCGAGATCGCCGCACCGGGCAACTTCGTAGGCTACTTCGACGATCCGGAGGCAAGCGCCGAGGCGCTCAGCGACGACGGCTTTTTCCGCACGGGCGACATCGGCCGGCTGCGCGAGGATGGCAGTTTCGTGTACGAGACGCGCAAGGGCGACGCGATCCGGCTGGCGGGCTTCCTGGTGAGTCCCGTCGAAATCGAGGACCGCATCAAGGCGCTGGAAGGGGTCGCGGATGCGCAGGTGGTCAGCGTCGAACTGGATGGCCAACCTCGACCCGTGGCCTTCGTGATTCCGGCACCGGGCGCCGCCATCGATGCGGCCCGCCTGACCGAAGCGCTACGCCCGACGATGGCGGCGTTCAAGGTGCCGGTCCGCGTCTGGACGGTCGACGCGTTCCCGGTGACGGAGAGTTCCAACGGCGTGAAGATTCAGCGCACCCGCCTGCGCGCGATGGCGCTCGAACGGCTTGCCGCCGAACAAGCCGTCGCCACCCACTGACAGCAAACGAGACTGCCTGCAGGACACGAACCATGACGACATCTCTGTATTTCGAGGATTTTTCGGTAGGGCAATCGTTCGAGAGCGGTGGCCGCACCATCACCGAGGCGGATCTGACCTTCTTCTCGATGCTCTCGGGAGACTGGAACCCGATCCATGCCGATGCCGAATTCGCGCGCGCCACGCGCTACCAGCAGCGGGTCGTGCACGGCACGCTCGGCATCGCGGTCGCCACCGGCATGCTGCATCAGCTCGGTATCTTCCATGACAGCGCGGTCGCGATGATGTCGCTGAACGAATGGAAGTTCGTCGCGCCGCTGTTTGTGGGTGACACGATTCGCCTGCGCCTGGAAATCACCGCGCTGGACGCCGGCAGCAGTCAACGCGTCGGCAAGCTGGGTCGCCGTTTCGTCCTGCTGAATCAGAACGACGTGATCGTGCAGGACGGACACAGCGATCTGCTGATCCGCAAGCGGGGTGCGGCGTGATGGACAACGGTCGCTTTCGGAAACTCACGGTGCCGGTCCTGTCCGCACCGATGTTCCTGGTGTCGAAGCCCGACCTCGTGGTCGCGCAGTGCCAGGCCGGCGTGATCGGCAGCTTCCCGGCGCTCAACGCCCGGCCGCAGGAACAGCTCGATGCCTGGCTGACCGAGATCGAAACTCGACTGGCGGGCTGCCCGCAGCCATTCGCGGTCAACCTGATCGTGCATCCGAGCAATGCCCGTCTAGACGCGGACCTGGAGGTCATCGTCGCGCACCGCGTACCGATCGTGATCACGTCTTTGCATGCGCCGGATCGCGTCGTGGCTCGCGTACACGAGTACGGCGGCCTGGTGTTCCATGACGTGACGACGGTGCACCACGCGCGAAAGGCTGCGGCCGCCGGCGTCGACGGTCTGATCCTGGTTTGCGCGGGCGCCGGTGGCCATGGCGGGACGCTCAATCCGTTCGCGTTTCGCGCCGAAGTGCGGCGCTTCTTCGATGGCCTGCTGGTGCTCGCGGGTGCGATCACCGACGGCGCGGCCGTTTTCGCCGCGCGCGCACTCGGTTGCGAGCTGGCGTATGTGGGCACTCGCTTCATCGCCACCGAAGAAGCTGGCGCGACCGATGCACACAAGCAAATGGTGGTGGCCGCCACGTCGCGCGATATCGTCTATACGCCGTTCTTCTCGGGCGTGCCGGCGAACTACCTGAAGGAAAGCATTCGTGCCGCCGGGCTGGATCCGGACGCGTTGCCGGCAGCCGGTGCGAAGGTCGATTACAGCAAGGGGGAAACGCGGCCGAAGGCGTGGAGCGAGGTCTGGGGCGCCGGACAGGGCGTGGGCAATATCGACGCAGTGTTGTCGGTTCGGACCGTTGTCGACCGACTGCTCGAAGAATATCGCGCCGCGGCACAGCGGGTCTCGTCGCCGGACTGAGTCGCGGCTTTGGCTCGACGGCGGCGACGGCGCGCCGCCCAACCTATGCGGCGGGGCCGCGCCGCCCAAGGTCCACGGCGCGCCGCGTGCGCAATGCGCGAGCGTGCGACCGCTCGCGCAGCGATGTCAGAGCGCCGCGACCAGTTCCGGCACGAGGGCGAACAGGTCGCCGGCCAGGCCGTAGTCGGCCACGCCGAAGATCGGCGCCTCCGGATCCTTGTTGATCGCCACGATCACCTTGCTGTCCTTCATGCCCGCCAGATGCTGGATCGCCCCGGAAATGCCCACCGCGATGTACAGCCCCGGCGCCACGATCTTGCCCGTCTGCCCCACCTGGTAGTCGTTCGGCACGAAGCCCGCGTCCACCGCCGCGCGCGAGGCGCCCAGCGCCGCGCCCAGCTTGTCGGCCA
>NZ_FNLO01000022.1:0-2323 GCF_900095735.1 Chitinasiproducens palmae
TGCACTGTTCGGCAGTTGCCGCCCCCCGAACGCCAGCGGCGAAGAAAGCTCGAAGGTGACTTCGTCGCCGGTGTCAGCCGTCTTTTGCTCGATGAACCACAGCTCGACCGGCATTTCCTCGTTCGGATCTGCTGTCGGGTTGCCGTTCGGGAAATTCGCCGCGTCGAGATACTTGGCGAGTGTGCAGTGCCGAAGCACCCTTGCGCCGACCAGGTCGTCGAGCGCTGCGCACATCGCCGAGATCGTGCCGTCGAGGTTCGAAACGGAAAGCGACGGCGTCGCTTGCTTGGTCTCCCCGCTGCGACTGAACCCCGAAACTGACACCGGCCACGGGCTATAGGGCTGCCCTTGCCAGATGATTGGCTCGGACTGCGCATGCGGGTGAAAGCGAAGCAGATCGCCGCCGAATGCAGTTGCGTCGATCTCGAACAAAGTTACTTTGTCGCCCGGCTCAAGCTTCTGAACGTCGTTTTGAATGCCCATATCAAGGTGAGAAGGTTTGCTCGAATGTCGCTTCGATGGTGAGCAGCGGGCCACGCCGCGAAACCCGATACTTGCCGCATGTGAAAAGCGCGGCGTCGCCATATGGCGGCGTCCACATAAACGCCCTCGCGCCCTTATGACGATTGAGAAAATCGACGATGGGCGAAACCGTGACAGCGAAGTCGGTCAGCGAAACAGGCCAAGCCGCCACGCAGGCGTTAAGGCCTTGCCCGGTCCGCTGGGCGAAGCCATCGCCGTACTGCACCTTGTCGACCCCGAACGTCACTTCGCCGGATTGGCCCGCGTCGACGTCCCAGCCGAATGTCTCGATAGTCACGGCGCCTCTCTCAACCGATGGAACTTATTGCTATGGCGCATCAGTCCCGGCCCAAAAGAAAAAGCCCGCGAAAGCGGGCAATGTTGGTGGTCATGCTTGTCCGTTCCTAACCTTCCAGAAAACACCACCAGGCCGCAATTCGCGGCCTAGTTGGTCGGTGACGAGGGACCGCATCGTGGCCTCAAACCGCCCCATGTCGCTTGTCGCTGGCAGGCGAGACGTATTGCCGCTTCCGTCAACGACAGAGATGGGCATGGACAATTGGATAGCAGGTGCCCCCGATACCCAACTTGCACCACCCTGCCCAACGTAGCCGCCCTGCGCATAGCCTCGCCAGCCGCCCAGACCCTGGCCGGCGTGGATCGCCTCAAACAGCGGTCGATAACGTGCGGTCTTCTCTTGATCGAAGACGAACTCGCCGCGGTGAACCACGCCCGCCGGCTCATACTTGCCACCGATACCGGTAAAGCCGCCGCTGTCCCAGCCCTGAATCGTCGCCAAGCCCCCAATAGGGTCAGCGCTTGCGTTGGCCGCTGCAATGGCACCCGGCGCAATCGACGACTGCCCGAACAGGTTAGCGAGCCACGTCCCGCTGCCCAGGAGCGACATCAGCCCGCTAGCGCCCTTCGAGATAGCGAGCCGCGCCTGTATCCGCGCGATGTCCGCGAGGACGCTGGTGGTCAGGCTCGACATGCTGAGCTTGCCGGTCGTCGCGTAGGCGACCCAGGCGTCCTCGCCCGAGCGCAGAATGTCCGACGTGGTCGCTTGCGCCATGCTCGCGTGATTGGCGATGTCAGCCGAGTAATCGGCGAATGCCGTCGAGATCCCGTTGGACCACTCCCCACGCTTTGCTTTGAGCTGGTCGTAGTAATCGCTCGCCATCGAAAGCGAGCGCTCCATGGCCTGGCTTATCGCCGCCTGCTCTTCTTGATACTGCTCAGAGCCGAGCAGGTCTTTCGGAGTCTCCTTGGCGAGCCGTTCTTTGTAGCGATCGAATTCCTTCGCGATCTGGTTGATCGCCCTCACGCGCTCCGCCTGCTCGGCGCCCATACCGAACGCGTCCAGCGTGCGCTGATAGCCCTCCGCCTGCGTCGCTTGGCCCGACTCAATCTGACTTTGGATTTGGGCAGAGCGCTCCGCCAGCCGGCCCTTTTCCTCCTGCAGCCGCAACTCCTTCTCGACTGCGACGTTGCGTTCGAGCTGCGACCGGATCGCATCCTGCCCCGCCAGTAGGCTCTTGTCCTCGGCGGTCTTGATGTCCTTGCCCTTGAGATCGGCGATTTTCTGGTTGAACTCGGCCAGCTTCTTCGCCGAGCCGGTCAGCTTTTCATCCAATCCCAACTGCGCACGAACCGAGGCCTCTTGCTCTCGCAGGCTTTGCAGCATCCGGGTCGACGCGTCGTCGTGGACCGCCTTCGCGTGCGTCGACGGCGTCTTATGGTCCTTATACTTGTCGTCGATCTGCGCCAGGTCTCGCGCACGCTGCTCCGCCGATATGCCGAG
>NZ_FNLO01000022.1:3293-7307 GCF_900095735.1 Chitinasiproducens palmae
CAGCAACTCGCGCTTGGCGCCGGCCGTCTTGAGGCTGAATCCCTCCATGTGCGAGCCGGCCACCTTCGCCGAGCCGGCGACTGCTTCTAACGGCGCTCTTGCCTGCTCGATTTCCGCGAGGGACTGCTTGTACTGGCGCGACGTGACTTCGCCGGCCTTGAACTGCTTTTCCAGCTCGCGCTGCGCTTGCGCGAGACCCGCCAGCCCTACCCTGGCCTTGTCGGCGTCCAGTCCGGCGAGCGCGGCGTTGTACTCCTGTTGCGTCAGTTGGCCATGCTTGAAAGCGTCGGCCAGTTTGGCTTCGTCCTGGGCAAGCTTCCGAGTCGCCGCGCCGACCGGGTCGTATCGACTGCGCAGCGAATCGAGGCTTTGCGTCAGCCGCGCTTCCTCCTTACTCAACGTCGCAAACGAAGCGGCGTACTGCTCCTGCGACATGGCCCCCTTCGCCATGACTGAATCGAGCATGCCGAACTGCGACTCCAGCTCGCCGAACGACGTTGCGCCGAGTTGGAGCGCTTCATTGAATGCCTGTTGCTCGCGTGTGGCCGCAGCGGTTTGCCGGGCCGCATCGATCATCGCTTGACTCTGACGGGCGACGACCTCGCGCACGTCTGCGACCGAAGGCCCCCCCGAAGGACCTGCCGTCGCAGCCGCGGCATACGAGGCGCGGGCGGATTCGGCCATCGCGCGTTGGTACTGCCCGGCTCGAATCGCGACATCGCTCAGCCGCAGGCCAAGTTGCTCCTCGTTCGCAGCCAGCGCGCTCGCCGCGCCTGCGGCGATGTTCGTCGATTCCGCAATGCCGCGCTGAGCCGCCTCATGGGCACGGAGCTTTTCAAGCGGTGCGGCGAGTGCATCGCTCAGGCCCAACTGCTCCGCCTTGTAAGCGAGCGTTTCGACCTTGGACATGCCCCAGGTCGCCGCCATCTCTCGGACCGTCTTTTCGAGCTTTTGCGCCTCGCGATCGATGATAGTAATTGCGGCGGCGCCGTCGCGTGCGCCACCACCCATTCCTTCCGAAAGCGCCCGCCCGCTCTGCTCGCCCGCCTGGGCGACGCTGCGCAGACGCGCCTCGGCTTGCCCCGTGTCCGCCGTGAAGCGCAGGACGTATTGCCCCTGTGATGCCATATCGCTTTCCTAGTGCCTGTCGTTGAGATACTCGACGGCGGCGCCTTCCATCACCTGGATCTGCTCGAAGAGGTCAGGAACGTCTTCAGGCGGTACGCGACGCAAGCGGAATACCGCCTCCAGTGACGGATAGTCGATGCCCTGATACGCAAAACCGCCCATGCCGAACGAGACAGTGCGCCATTGCGACATTGCGGAGAGAAAGCAGCAGTACGCCTCGACCTGGTCGGCGAATAGCTGCGCGCCGGGATCTGCCGGACGGTTTCGGGCAAACTGCGCTGCCTCGTGCGCGCCGAAGGCTTCCAGCGCTTTGGCGACCGAGCGGTCCACCGCGAACGATGCGCGCTCACCCGCCGCGTAGCGTGCCGCCGCCCTCAGTTTTTTACGGCCACCTCGGCCAGGCTCTGCCAGAAAGCGCGAACGAGCGCGAGAAAGGCCAGCGGGTCCTGCAACACAGCCGCCTTCGTCTCGTCGTTAGCGGGCAACTCGGCGCCGTTCTCGTCGACCACGCCGGCTACGCTGACGAGCACTGCGTCGAGCACGTCGAGAGGTTTGCTCTTTTCCAGTTGCTCGACTTCGTTGCGCGACTTGTACCGGAACGTTGCCACCAGGCGCTGGGTCGTACCGGTGCCGTCGGTCGCCTCGCTGTGGACCGGGACGTCGACCGGGTGTGTGTAGATCGGATTCTTTTTGATGACGTAAGCGGGCATGGGTTGCTCCCTGGAATGTTAAAAGCCCGCGCGTGCGGGCTTAGTGGTTGACTGCGTACTGCCGGCGCCGGCCTACTTGACCGTTATCACCAGCTCGTCGTTGCCGACGTTGGGCAGCAGACTGAGATTCGCCGTGATGCGGGCGTTACCCTTGTCGTCGGCGTACTTCAGCGCGCTCAACTGCACTTTGGGCGCATCGAATTGCACGATGCCGCCCGGCTTGTTTCCGTGCGTGAAGGACAGGGGCGCGAGCACCGCACCGCGAACATCCGCCCACCAGTCCTTTTTGGCGACGCTCTCCAGCTCGAAGGTGATCGAGCCAGTCGGCGCCCGGCCACTCAACTGCGGCCCTTGCGCCCCGACCAGCATGCGATAACTGATCGTCGCTGCGATGTCGATGGTCAGCGCCGCCAACACCCCGGACGTACCGTGCAAGCTCCACGCTGGCGTCGCGGCACCGCCCACGATCTGCGGGTCCATGAACTTCGCGAAGCTCACCCCGCTCGGCATGAGCTGATCGATCACGCCCCCGTCGACGCCCACGATGTGGAATTTCATCTTCGGGATGCCGCCTGCCGTGAGGTCGAAGCTGACAGTGGCGATGCCGTCCGTCATCTTGTGCAGGATGCCGTCGAGGAAATACCAGACGGTCAAGCGCACCGGGTCCTCGCTGTGCGGCGTGTACTTGACGTCGGTATCGGCCGTGATGGTCTCGGTGAAACCGCAAGCGGTCAACAACGCGCCCCACGCCGGCGCCGTGCCAGCCGCGCCCGAGCCGGCGACCTCGACCTCGAAGTCAAGCTCTTGATGCACCGAGGCGGCCAGTTGCTGGTTGTTGCCGAAGTGCCCTTTGATGTTGTCGCGCTCGACCCATTCCGCACTCACCGGGTCGCTACTCACGTTGCGGACAAGCATCGCATCGCCGCCGGTCGGCGCGGCTGGCGTGCCGACGGCGGTCTGGCGCTTGACCAGGATGACGGTTTTATCCGTTTTCTTGCCCATAGTCGTGGCTGTCCTCGTCGAGCGCAGGCAACTGCTGCTCGACAATGTCGACCGGCGCCGGCAAGGCGTCGATCATCGGTTGACGTTTCCCGGTACGCGGGTCGAATAGATACGTGCCGGCCTTGCCGGCGAATTCATCGTTGACGATCGCCGTCAACGAATCGAGAGGCTGCGTTGTGGCAGGCATTTCGCTACCCATCGGTTAGTTTTCCCCCGAGCGAATCGCCGCTCGTTCGGTAGTGCATGACGTAGTGCGTCGTACACAGACAAAGGTTGGAATTGGATTCGCCGAACATCGGCGGATCGGCCCCGCCGTCCACGCTTTCCTCGATCGAAATGAGGCCAGGCAAATCCAGCGCAACGATGATCGGATGCGCAATCTCCAGGATGCGGTCCGCCTCAACGTCTGGCGCCGGCGCCCTGACAATGACGGTCGCGAGCACTTCGCAGAACCGGTCCGTCACACCCATGTTTGTGCGCCGTGGCAACTCCCCACCCCGGTGAATAACCAGCGTCGAGCCTGCCGCCTCGTCGAGCGCATCAAGGACGGATTCCCCGATCGCCACCCTTGCAGTCAGTTGGGCGTCGGCTTGAAGCGACGCGCGTAGCGCACCGAGCAACTGCTGGCGAAGAATGGTCATAGGGCACGCTCCAGGTTCATCGCCACCTGCCGCTCGAAACCCCGCGAGCCGTGCGGCTGGGGGATGCGGCAGACAAGCAGCTCGCGCCCGATCAGCACCCGCGTGCCGGTCTTGATGTCTGACCCCTCGTCGATCGGGTAGATCATTCGTCGTAGCGCGTTCGCGGCTGCCCCGTCGAACTCGTCGTCGGCCTTCACCACATAACGCACTTGAATGGATCGCTCATCCGGCGTGCCCGGATGCAACCTGGCCTCGACCAACCCGCCGGTCTGACGCGCGATGCGCCACAGGGTCGCCGGCTGCAACATGATCAGACCGTGCCGTTGAGGCGCACGCGCGCCACGGCGACGCCTGCGGCCTTGCCGAGGACCACCGCACCGATCAGCACGTTGTCGGCTGCCGTGCCCGTCACCGCCTTGTTGGTCGCGTCCCAATAGGCTTTGGCGCCCTGGGCCAGCGCGGCGTTTGCCGCCGGCAAGTCGTAGACGCCGACCACCTCGAACTCGCCCGGCACGCCGGCCGGGACATCGCCA